>NZ_CP134497.1:0-625000 GCF_031763325.1 Rhodococcus sp. SG20037
GTGAACGACGATCCCAACGCGCTCGCACGGGTCTGGGTCGACGTGGTTGCAGAACTCACGAGTGATGACCCCGGAAGTAATCTTCCGGCTTTGAGCAGCAAGCAGAAGGCATTTGTCCGTCTGGTGAGGCCTCTTACACTTGCTCAGGGTTTTGCACTCCTCTCGGTTCCATCGCCATTTGCTCAAGAGACGATCGAGCGCGATCTACGCGAGCCGATCCTGCAGGCACTCGGACGCCACCTCGGCGGCCAGGTCGAGGGACTCGGTGTCCGCATCGCACTCGAAGACGATGCCGACGCACCCGCCGAACCGGTCGAGGAGCGCACGGGCAGCCGTCAGTTCGAGTCGGTCAACTCATCGGGCGCATACCGTCGGCGCAGATTCACCGAAGGCGACGGCGAACCTTCGGACTCCGAGACTGCCGAGACCGAAGAAGTCGACGACGACCGCGAAGCACTCGCGAGCGTTCACGAATCGTGGCCGTCGTACTTCACGAAGCCGCCCGCTACTCCTTCTGCTTCGGGGTCCGGCGCCAACAGCCTCAACGCGAAGTACACCTTCGACACTTTTGTGATCGGATCGTCCAACCGATTCGCTCATGCCGCTGCCGTCGCGATCGCGGAGGCGCCGGCGCGTGCCTACAACCCCTTGTTCATCTGGGGAGCTTCGGGCCTGGGCAAGACGCACCTTCTTCACGCCGCCGGCCACTACGCACAGCGACTGTTCCCCGGCATGCGGGTCAAGTACGTCTCGACCGAAGAATTCACCAACGACTTCATCAACAGTCTTCGTGACGACCGCAAGGTCGCGTTCAAGCGTCGCTACCGGGAAACGGATGTCCTGCTGGTCGACGACATCCAGTTCATCGAAGGCAAGGAAGGTATTCAGGAGGAGTTCTTCCATACCTTCAACACCTTGCACAACGCGAACAAGCAGATCGTCGTTTCCTCGGACCGTCCGCCCAAACAGTTGGCAACCCTCGAGGAGCGTCTGCGGACGCGCTTCGAATGGGGCCTGATCACCGACGTTCAGCCGCCTGAGCTCGAGACGCGTATCGCGATTCTGAGCAAGAAGGCGAGGATGGATCGCCTCGAGGTCCCGCACGACGTCCTCGAGTTGATCGCCAGCCGTATCGAGCGCAACATTCGTGAACTCGAGGGCGCGTTGATCCGCGTCACCGCTTTTGCCTCGCTCAACCGCCAGCCGTTGGATCTGACGTTGGCCGAGGTGGTCCTGCGCGATCTGATGCCCGATTCGTCGAGCCTCGAGATCAACGCGGCGACGATCATGGCGGTGACGGCCGAATACTTCAACATGTCGATCGACGACCTGTGTGGGCCGGGTAAGGCCCGGCCACTCGCTCAGGCCCGCCAGATCTCGATGTATTTGTGCCGTGAGCTCACTGATTTGTCCTTGCCGAAGATCGGTCAGACGTTCGGCCGTGACCACACGACGGTCATGTACGCCGACAAGAAGATCCGTAAGGAAATGACGGAACGCCGCAAGGTGTACGACCAGGTTCAGGAGTTGACCGCAAGGATCAAGCAGCGCTCCAAGCGTTGACCTGCACTTATTTCGATCGATGCCGCTCGAGGCAGAGGTTCCCTCGAGCGGCATCGGTGTATTCGAAGGGTTCCACGTGCGGTCCCCTCGAGGGCGGTTGGCCACCTCGAGGGACGACACGCCGGAGTCAGACACGCCGATGAGAACAAACTCTTCGTTTCTTGTGAAAAGTATTCACATCTGTGGATAAGTGTGTTGATAACTCCGAAAGTCTGTGGAGTTCTCGAGGAGGAATCCGAAAACTTTCAGAGAGTGCACAGAGGGGGTCGATTGGTCCTCGAGTCTGTCCTCGAGAAGTGCACAGGCCCTCGAGGGGACCTACCAGCGTCGACAACCGTTGCTCCACAGATTGCACAGGACTTATTACTACTACTGAGAATTTCCTAGGAAAAGCTCTTTGAAAATAGTTCTGGGGACAACTCCTGTTGAGAACCTCGCCTCAGGCTGCGCTCGCCGCGGCTTCGGCTTTCCACTTGCGCCCTCGAGGGCATACGGTGGGCATCGCTTGGTCTGTGTCAGACTTCAAGTGAGCTGATGCAGATCCGCAGCAGACGAACATGCCTACCGAGAGGAATAACCCGGCGATGGAGCTTGGAAGCCTGAAGTTTCGCGTTTCCCGGGAAGAGTTCGCTGATTCAGTAGCGTGGGTTGCTCGTAGCCTGCCCTCGAGGCCGCCCGTGCCGGTTCTCGGCGGAGTTCTTCTCGACGCAACCGAAGCCGGCCTCACCGTTTCCGGGTTCGACTACGAGGTATCCGCGCAGGTCCGTGTCTCGGCAGATGTCACAACTGCAGGTCAGGCACTCGTCTCCGGTCGCCTCCTCGCAGATATCACCAAGTCGCTTCCCAACAAGCCGGTCGATGTGACCCTCGAGGGCACTCGCGTGCTCATCTCCTGCGGAAGCGCCAAGTTCTCCCTGCCTACGATGCCGGTCGAGGACTACCCCCAGCTTCCGACGCTTCCGCAGCAGTCCGGGTCCATTCCCGTCGACCTGTTCTCCGAAGCCATCAGCCAGGTAGCCGTTGCAGCCGGCAAGGACGACACCCTTCCGATGCTCACGGGTATCCGTGTCGAGATCGAACAGAATTCGATCGTCCTCGCCGCTACCGACCGCTTCCGTCTCGCCGTGCGTGAACTCGAGTGGACTCCGGCCAATCCCGACGTCCAGGCTGCTGTTCTCATCCCGGCCAAGACTCTGTCCGAGTCCGCGAAAACGCTTGCCGGCAATGCAAATTCGCCGGTCGAGTTGGCTCTCGGTTCCGGTACGACCATCGGAAACGACGGACTCCTCGGCATCGTCAACGACGGACGCCGCACCACGACGCGCCTCCTTGACGCCGAGTTCCCGAAGTTCCGTCAGTTGCTGCCCGCTCAGCACACCGCGATGGCAACGGTCGAGGTCACGCCTCTCATCGAAGCCATCAAGCGTGTAGCACTCGTCGCCGAGCGTGGCGCACAGGTTCGCATGCAGTTCTCCGCTGACGGCCTGCTCCTCTCTGCGGGTGGCGACGACGCCGGCCGCGCGGAAGAGACGCTCAACGCGTCGTTCCAGGGCGAAGCACTCACCATTGCGTTCAACCCCGGTTACCTGATCGACGGGTTGAATTCGCTTCACAGCGAAAACGTTCTGTTCGGCTTCACCACTCCCAGCCGTCCGGCTGTTCTTCGCCCCGCGGCCGAGGAAGAGCCCACGGCAGACGAGTCCGGTAACTTCGCTGCGCCCTCGAGCGAGTACACGTACCTGCTGATGCCGGTTCGCCTTCCGGGCTGAGTGGAACCCCGCACTTCAGTTCGCGCCTGACCAGGGAGAACAGTATGAAGATCGGACTCGTAGGTCTCGGCAAGATGGGCTTCAACATGCGTGAGCGCTTGCGCGCGCATGGCCTCGAGGTGATCGGATACGACCCTCGACCGGAAGTCACCGACGTCGAGTCTCTTGCCGAACTCGCTGCTTCCCTCGAGGGACCTAGAGTCGTCTGGGTGATGGTTCCGGCCGGTGACATCACCCAGAGCACCATTGCCGAACTGGCGGATGCCCTCGAGGGCGGCGATCTGGTCATCGACGGTGGAAACTCTCGCTTCACCGACGACGCTGTCCATGCCGAGTTGTTAGGTGCCCGTGGGATCGGTTTCCTCGACTGCGGTGTCTCCGGTGGCATCTGGGGCCGTGAGAACGGCTACGGCCTGATGGTGGGCGGATCCGAGACCGACGTGGCGAAGGCAATGCCGATCTTCGACGCTCTGCGCCCCGACGGCGACGCTGCAGACGGCTTTGTCCACGCCGGCCCCGTCGGTGCTGGTCATTACGCGAAGATGGTGCACAACGGCATCGAATACGGCCTGATGCAGGCGTATGCCGAGGGGTACGAGCTCCTCGAGGCGGAAAGCCTGATCGCGGACGTTCCCGGTGTTCTCCGAGCTTGGTCGAAGGGAACCGTCGTACGTTCGTGGTTGCTCGATCTGCTTGTCGACGCCCTCGAGGAGGATCCGGAGCTTGCGCAGATCACGGGCTATACCGAGGATTCCGGTGAGGGCCGCTGGACGGTAGAGGAAGCCATCAAGCACGCTGTCCCCGCTCCCGTCATCTCCGCTGCTCTGTTCGCGAGATTTGCTTCACGACAGGATGATTCACCGGCCATGAAGGCGGTGTCGGCCTTGCGCAATCAGTTCGGTGGTCACGCCGTCAAGAGCGCCTCGCCCAAGAATTCGGCTTCTGGAAGCTAAGTGTTCGTTCGTAGATTTTCGCTGCGTGACTTCCGATCCTGGGATTCGCTGACGCTTGACCTCACGCCGGGAACAACCGTGTTCCTCGGTTCCAACGGGCACGGTAAGACGAACGTTCTCGAGTCACTCGGGTATCTGTCGACGCTGTCGTCTCATCGAGTGTCCACGGATGCACCGATGATCCGCAGCGGTTCGACCAGTGCTTTTGCCGGTGCAACGGTGGTCAACAATGGGCGCGAACTGACCATCGACGTCGAACTGATCGAGGGAAAGTCCAACCGCGCCAGGATAAATCAGTCTCCGATGCGTCGTCCGCGGGAAGTGCTGGGGATTTTGCAGTCGGTGATGTTCGCGCCGGAGGATCTGTCGTTGGTACGTGGTGATCCTGGTGATCGTCGACGCTATCTCGACGAGTTGTTGACGTCGCGGATTCCCCGAATGGCTGCTGTCCGTGCGGATTACGACAAAGTGCTGCGTCAGCGCTCAGCCCTACTCAAAACTGCTGGTGCGGCTTTGCGTCGCGGTTCTCGTAGTGGTGAGTCCGACAACGTCCTCTCCACCCTCGAGGTGTGGGACGGGCATCTGGCCGCTCACGGCGCACAATTGTTGGCCGGGCGCCTCGAGTTGGTCCATGATCTGGCGCCGCATCTGGCGGAGTCGTATCGTTCCATCGCACCCGAATCCCGGCCGGCGTCGATTCGATACAAGAGCAGTCTGGGGTCCTCGTTGGATCCCGAATTCACCGATCCTGCAAGGATTTCCGGTATCGACGACGTTGCGTACCTCGAGGAGAGATTCCACCACGAGTTGGCACAGATGAGGTCGAAGGAAATCGATCGCGGAGTGTGTCTGGTCGGTCCGCATCGGGACGATCTGGAGCTGATTCTCGGTGACAGCCCGGCGAAAGGCTTTGCAAGCCATGGTGAATCGTGGTCTTTTGCGCTTTCGCTGCGGCTGGCAGGTTTTGCCCTGTTGCGCGCCGACGGCAGCGACCCGGTCCTGATGCTCGACGACGTATTCGCGGAGTTGGACCGTCGTCGGCGTCGTGCGCTCGCCACCGTTGCAGCCACCGCCGAACAGGTGCTGATCACGGCCGCCGTTCCCGAGGATGTACCGGACGAACTCGAGGCGGCCAAGTTCGGCGTCGAAGCCTCCGATACCGGAGACGGTCGGATATCCCGGATAGTGCCCGTAGGCTCGACGGATCAGGAGGTCGAGTTCGATGACTGAAGACAGCAGCGCGGCTCCGGAGCCCGAGCTCAAGGGGATCGATCTGGCGCGCCGTGCCCTCGAGGAGGCACGCGCGACAGCCAAAGCCAACGGCAAGGCCGTCGGGCAGGGGCGCTCGTCGCCCAAATACGGAAGTGGCCGTCCGCGTCGACGCAGCGGTTGGTCCGGCCCCGGCCCGGATGCGCGGGACCCTCAGCCGTTCGGTGCTCTCACCAGCGCTATCTCCAAATCGCGTGGGTGGTCCCCCAAGGTGTCCGAGGGCACGGTCCTCGGTCGGTGGCCGCAGGTCGTCGGAGAAGACATCTCCGCGCACGCCGAGCCGATCTCTCTGAAAGAAGGTGTTCTCAGCATCTCCGCCGAGTCGACGGCGTGGGCTACCCAGTTGCGCATGATGCAGTCCCAGATTCTGGCCAAGATCGCTGCTGCCGTCGGTGACGGCGTCGTGAAGACACTGCGGATCACCGGTCCGAGTGCGCCTAGCTGGCGCAAGGGAGAAAGGCATGTGAAAGGCCGCGGACCTCGCGATACGTACGGCTGAGGAAAACTCAACCAGGCCCTGGTTCTACCTATTACTTCGTGTTACAGTTAAAACTCGCTAGTGAGTGAACTGTGTCACAAGGCTGTCGTTCCCCACCGATCGGCAGGCATGAAGGAGTAGCTAGATGTCGCAGAAGATATCGACACCCGCTTCGTCGTTCGCCGAGCCGGATCACATCCTGTTGCAGGCTCGCAATGTCGAGTTCGACTGGTCCGATCTGCCCATGCACTGGATTCCGGGCGATCCGTTCAGC
Source organism: Rhodococcus sp. SG20037 (assembly GCF_031763325.1). Lineage (NCBI taxonomy): Bacteria > Bacillati > Actinomycetota > Actinomycetes > Mycobacteriales > Nocardiaceae > Rhodococcus > Rhodococcus sp. SG20037. The sequence goes on from NZ_CP134497.1 coordinate 6,307, forward strand.
ACACACGTTCTCAACGTGCTCCATCTGCTCCTCCCTGCCGGTGAGGAATGGTTTGTCGAGACCTTCAAGGAAGCTCTTCCCCTCATCGAGGACGAGAAGCTCCGTGAAGACGTCGTCGGATTCATCGGCCAAGAGGCGATGCACTCCAACGCGCACTCGGGCGTCCTGGTCCATCTCAAGGAGAACGGCCTCGATCCGACGCCGTACACCCAGCAGATGGAATGGACCTTTTCGAAACTGCTCGGACCGCGTCCGATGACAGGACTGCGTGCCGAGAATCACCTGGTGGAGCGCTTGGCGATCATCGCGGCAATCGAACACATCACGGCTTTTCTCGGCGACTGGGTGCTCAACGCCAAGGGACTCGACAAAGCCGGTATGCACCCGACCATGCTCGATCTGCTCCGCTGGCACGGTGCCGAGGAGGTAGAACACCGCTCCGTCGCGTACGACGTGATGCGCTACTTCGACAAGCGCGAGACACGCCGCATCCGAACCCAGATCGTCGTCACGCCGGTACTGGTGTGGCTGTGGATTCGTGGCACCAGGTTCCTGATGCGCAACGATCCCGAACTTGCCGCTCAGGCCCCCAGCCGTCGACGCCCCCACCTGTCCGATTTCATCGCGGCGGGTAAGCGAGGCACAGTTCCCACGTCGTTCGAGCTGGCCAAGCGGATGTCGACCTACTTCAGCAAGTCGTACCACCCCAGTAAAGAGGGCTCGACCGCCCAGGCGGTGCAATACCTGGCGTCGTCACCCGCAGCCCAGGCGGCCGCACGGTGATTTCACTCTCGAGGGTCAAGGACGTCATCTCCGGTCACGACGGGTTGCCGCGTTTTCCGGCTCCACCCGATCTGTCCGGGAAGAACCGTCCCGACCGCGCCATGCGCATCACGGAGTTGTTGGCGGACAAGTACCTTCGCGTGTTGACGGCCTACGACTACAACCCCGATATCGCGGGCCACAACCCTGACACGGCCATGAACATGGTGGTCAGCAAGCGTGAGGTGGTGGCGACCGACGAGAACGTCGTTCGCCTGCGCTTCGAATCCGCGGACGGCTCACCGATTCCGCCGTGGCATCCGGGTTCGCACCTGGACTTCCATCTACCTTCGGGTCTGCGGCGTCAGTATTCGCTGTGCGGCGACCCTGCCGACCGCACGGGGTACAGCGTCGCGGTGCGCCGGATCCCCGACGGCGGTGGCGGTTCCATCGAGATGCACGCTCTCCAGCCCGGTGAGCACGTCACGGTACGCGGACCACGCAACGGCTTCCCGTTTGTCGGAGAAGGCAGCGCGTTGTTCGTCGCCGGCGGCATCGGTATCACGCCGATCATCGCAATGGTCCGTGCGGCAAGAGAATTGGGGATGGACTGGTACTTCGTGTACTCGGGCCGCTCCCGTGAATCCATGCCGTTCCTCGACGAGATCGCAACCTGGGATCCCGAGCGTGTCTTCGTGCGCCCGGACGACGAGTTCGGATTGCCCACCACCACAGACCTTCTCGGACGAGCGCCGGTCGGCGGCGCCGTGTACTGCTGTGGCCCGACGCCGATGCTCGATGCCGTCCGCCGCGGTTTCCGCGATACACCCTCCACCGCTTTGCATTTCGAGCGGTTCGGGGCTCCGCCGGTGATCGACGGCAAGGAATTCGAAGTGCAGCTTGTCAATTCGGGTCAGGTACTCGCCGTGCCCGCCGACGAGTCCGCGCTCGACGTCATCAAGAAGGCATTGCCCGGTGTCGGGTACTCGTGTCAGCAGGGTTTCTGCGGAACCTGTCGTGTGAAGGTGCTCGCGGGTAAACCCGATCACCGCGAAAGGCGTCTGACCGACACCGAACAGGAAACGGAGATGCTCATCTGCGTATCCCGTTCCGACGGTGGACGTCTCGTTCTCGATCTCTAGATATTTCCCGACTCCGAAGGGTTCGACAATGTCGAAGCACTCTCCTGTCCATGCCGTGACCGCGCGTCGCGTGACCAACGGTTCCGTCAGCCTGGCCGTGTTCGAGCAGGGCAAGGCGGACGGCGAGACCATCGTCCTGGTGCATGGTTGGCCCGACACCCATGAACTGTGGAACCGCATCGTGCCTTTGCTGGCAGACGACTTCCGCGTCGTCAGCTACGACAGCCGCGGGGCCGGTGAGAGCACAATCCCCTCGAGGGTGCAGGACTACCAACTGAGCGCACTGGCCGGCGATCTTTTTGCCGTCATCGACGCGGTCAGCCCGGGCAAGCCGGTGCACGTCCTCGCGCACGACTGGGGATCCGTCGAAACGTGGGAAGCGGTCTGCGAGCCGGGTGCCGAAGAGAAGATCGCGTCGTTCTCGTCCATCTCGGGCCCCAATCTCGATCATCTCGGCAAGTGGATCCGGGCGAGCGCGTCCAAGCGTCGTTTCCTCGGCCCGGCGGCGCAGGGAATTGCGTCGGCCTACACCGTTCTGTTCCAGATTCCCGGGCTGTGCACCCTTCCGTTGCGTCTGTGGTTCTCCAAGCACTGGCCGGCATTTCTGGGCTTCTTCGACGGTCTGGACCCCCGTGTGGTCAACACCGCGCCCACCATCGCCGACGACATGGTGAACGGACTCAAGCTTTATCGCGCTAACATCCGGCCGTCTCTCGGCAAGCCGCGGGATCGGTACACGGACGTGCCTGTTCAGCTCATTCTGAACAAGTACGACAAAGCCGTTCGTCCGGTGGGATACGAAGACACCGAAAAATGGGCCTCCGACCTGCAGCGACGTGAAATTGCCGCGGGACACTGGTCACCGTTTTCACATCCGGGCGAGGTTGCCGAACATGCGCGGGCATTTATCGCGAGCCTGAGAGAGCGTCGCTCGGAGAAGCAAAGTTCCTAGCGTTTCACCTTCCGGGGATCGTAAAAATTCGTCTGCGGCGCAGCCAGGGGTGTCATTGGCCGCTTCTAGTCGGTGCTTACCAGTAAGATGGTCAACGGTAACTAGCGGCAACATTCTCGAACCCGCTCCGACGACACCCGCAAGGGCTTGCTGACGGCTGCGCTCGAGTATTGACGGAGAAGGAGAGCTACCCACCCGTGGCTGCCCAGAAGTCAGATACAAGCACTTCCAGCAAGGACTACAACGCGTCGTCCATCACCGTCCTCGAAGGACTCGAGGCGGTACGTAAGCGTCCAGGCATGTACATCGGTTCCACCGGTGAACGCGGCCTGCACCACCTCATTTGGGAGGTCGTCGACAACTCGGTCGACGAGGCGATGGCCGGACACGCCACCAAGGTCGAGGTCACCCTCCTCGAAGACGGCGGAATCCGCGTCATCGACGACGGCCGTGGCATCCCGGTCGGCATGCACGCCTCCGGAGTCCCCACCGTCGAGGTCGTGCTGACCCAGCTGCACGCCGGCGGCAAGTTCGACTCCGACTCCTACGCCGTCTCCGGTGGTCTGCACGGCGTCGGTATCTCGGTGGTCAACGCGCTTTCCACCCGGCTCGACGTCGACATCAAGGTCGACGGCTACCGGTGGCAGCAGACGTACACCGATTCCAAGCCGGGAGAGCTCGTACAGGGCGACCCGACGAAGGAGACCGGCACCACCGTCAGTTTCTGGGCGGATCCCGAGATCTTCGAGACCACCCGCTACAACTTCGAGACCGTTGCGCGTCGTCTGCAGGAAATGGCCTTCCTCAACAAGGGCCTGACCATCACGCTGACCGACGAGCGCGCCGAGGTCATCGACGACGAAGCTGCCGAGGTGGCCGAGGCTCCCAAGTCTGCTGCCGAAGAAGCCGAAGAAGCTGCTCAGGCAGCGCCGCGTAAGTCCAAGACCCGTATCTACCACTACCCCGGTGGACTCGAGGACTACGTCCGGCACATCAACAAGAGCAAGACCCCGATCCACAACTCGGTCGTCGGATTCACCGCCAAGGGCACCGGCCACGAGCTCGAGGTCGCAATGCAGTGGAACTCCGGCTACTCGGAGTCCGTGCACACCTTCGCCAACACGATCAACACCCACGAGGGTGGTACCCACGAAGAGGGCTTCCGCGCCGCACTGACCGCAACGGTCAACAAGTACGCGCTCGAAAAGAAGCTGCTCAAGGACAAAGATCCCAAGCTCACCGGTGACGACATCCGTGAAGGACTCGCGGCCATCATCTCGGTGAAGGTCGGTGAACCCCAGTTCGAGGGTCAGACCAAGACCAAGCTCGGCAATACCGAGGTCAAGTCCTTCGTGCAGAAGGCGTGCAACGAGCACCTCGCGCACTGGTTCGAGGCGAACCCCGCCGACGCGAAAACCATTGTGAACAAGGCTGTTTCGTCGGCGCAGGCCCGCGTCGCCGCACGTAAGGCGCGTGAGCTGGTCCGCCGTAAGAGCGCGACCGACCTCGGTGGCCTGCCAGGCAAGCTCGCCGATTGCCGCTCCAACGATCCGGAGAAGTCCGAGATCTACATCGTGGAGGGCGACTCCGCAGGCGGCTCGGCCAAGTCCGGCCGAGACTCGATGTACCAGGCGATCCTCCCGCTCCGCGGAAAGATCATCAACGTCGAGAAGGCGCGTATCGATCGCGTCCTCAAGAACACCGAAGTCCAGTCGATCATCACCGCGTTCGGCACGGGCATCCACGACGAGTTCGACATCGCCAAGCTGCGCTATCACAAGATCGTGCTCATGGCCGACGCCGACGTCGACGGTCAGCACATCGCAACGCTGCTGCTCACGCTGCTGTTCCGCTTCATGCGGCCGCTCGTCGAGCACGGCAAGGTCTACCTCGCGCAGCCGCCGCTGTACAAGCTCAAGTGGCAGAAGGGTGCGCAGCCGGAATTCGCGTACTCCGACCGCGAGCGCGACGCGATGGTCAAGGCCGGCCTCGAGTCCGGCAAGAAGATCAACAAGGACGACGGCATCCAGCGCTACAAAGGCCTCGGCGAGATGAACGCCAAGGAGCTGTGGGAAACCACGATGGACCCGACGGTGCGCGTTCTGCGTCTCGTCACGCTCGACGACGCGGCTGCTGCCGACGAGCTGTTCAGCGTGCTGATGGGCGAAGACGTCGAAGCACGACGCAGCTTCATCACTCGCAATGCCCGGGACGTTCGTTTCCTCGACGTGTAGGCCTGCGGCCCTGTGCGTGGTTGAGGAGTCCCCGGACTCCTTTTCCGCGCACAGGGGCTTGCCCCCTCTTTTAAGAAAGTGAGCTCATGACCGACACCACGTTGCCACCGGACGGTCCGCAACACGACCGGATCGAACCGGTCGACATCCAGCAGGAAATGCAGAACAGCTACATCGACTACGCCATGAGCGTCATCGTCGGTCGCGCTCTGCCGGATGTCCGCGACGGACTCAAGCCGGTGCACCGCCGCGTGCTCTACGCGATGTACGACAACGGATATCGCCCCGACCGCGGATACGTGAAGTCTGCCCGACCGGTCGCCGAGACCATGGGTAACTACCACCCCCACGGCGACTCCTCGATCTACGACACGTTGGTCCGTATGGCCCAGCCGTGGTCGCTGCGTTACCCGCTCGTCGACGGTCAGGGAAACTTCGGATCCCGCGGCAACGACGGCGCAGCCGCCATGCGTTACACCGAGTGCAGGCTCACGCCGCTCGCGATGGAAATGCTGCGCGAAATCGACCACGAGACAGTCGATTTCACCCCGAACTACGACGGCAAGACGCAGGAACCGACGGTTCTGCCCAGCCGTATCCCGAACCTTCTGATCAACGGTTCCAACGGCATCGCCGTCGGTATGGCCACCAACATTCCGCCGCACAACCTGCGTGAAGTTGCCGAGGCCATCTACTGGGCGCTCGACAACTTCGAAGCGGACGAGGAAGCCACCCTCGCGGCCGTCATGGAGCGCATCAAGGGACCCGACTTCCCCACGCACGGGCTCATCGTCGGTGGACAGGGCATCCAGGACGCCTACACCACCGGCCGTGGCTCCGTTCGTATGCGCGGCGTCGTCGAGATCGAAGAAGATGCCAAGGGCCGCACCACGATCGTCATCACCGAGCTGCCCTACCAGGTCAACCCGGACAACCTGATCACCTCCATCGCGGAGCAGGTTCGTGACGCCAAGATCGGTGGCATCTCCGACATCCACGACGAGTCCTCGGACCGCGTCGGCATGCGCATCGTCGTCACCGTCAAGCGTGACGCCGTTGCCAAGGTCGTGCTGAACAACCTTTACAAGCACACCCAGCTGCAGACCAGCTTCGGCTGCAACATGCTCTCCATCGTCGACGGAGTGCCGCGCACGCTGCGCCTCGACCAGATGATCCGTCTGTACACGGCGCATCAGCTCGAGGTCATCGTCCGTCGTACCAGGTACCTGCTTCGCAAGGCACAGGAGCGCGCCCACATCCTGCGCGGTCTGGTCAAGGCCCTCGACGCTCTGGACGAGGTCATCGCCTTGATCCGTGCGTCGCAGACCGTCGACATCGCTCGCGCCGGATTGATGGAACTCCTCGACGTCGACGAGATCCAGGCCGACGCCATCCTCGGCATGCAGCTGCGTCGTCTGGCCGCCCTCGAGCGTCAGAAGATCGTCGACGAGTTGGCAGAGATCGAACTCGAAATCGCGGACCTCGAAGACATTCTGGCTCGCCCGGAGCGTCAGCGCGCGATCGTTCGTGACGAGCTCAAGGAAATCGTCGACAAGTACGGCGACGACCGTCGTACCCGCATCATCGCCGCCGACGGAGACGTCAACGACGAGGATCTGATCGCCCGCGAAGACGTCGTCGTCACGATCACCGAGACCGGTTACGCCAAGCGCACCAAGACCGACCTGTACCGCTCGCAGAAGCGCGGCGGCAAGGGTGTTCAGGGTGCCGGCCTCAAGCAGGACGACATCGTCTCGCACTTCTTCGTCACGTCGACGCACGACTGGCTGCTGTTCTTCACCACGAAGGGCCGCGTCTACCGCGCCAAGGCTTACGAACTGCCCGAGGCGAGCCGTACAGCTCGCGGTCAGCACGTTGCCAACCTGCTGGCATTCCAGCCGGACGAACGCATCCAGTCCGTCATCCAGATCAAGACGTACGAAGACGCGCCTTACCTGGTGCTCGCCACTCGCAACGGTTTGGTCAAGAAGTCCAAGCTCACCGACTTCGATTCCAACCGCAGCGGTGGCATCGTCGCCATCAACCTGCGCGGTGAAGACGAACTGGTCGGCGCTGTCCTCTGCTCCGCCGAAGACGACCTCCTTCTCGTCTCGGCACAGGGCCAGTCGATCCGCTTCTCGGCCACCGACGAGGCACTGCGTCCGATGGGCCGCGCCACTTCCGGTGTCCAGGGCATGCGTTTCAACGGTGACGACGAGCTGCTCTCGCTCAACGTCGTTCGTGAAGGAACGTTCCTCCTGGTCGCCACGTCGGGCGGTTACTCCAAGCGAACCGGCATGGAGGACTACCCGGTGCAGGGTCGCGGCGGCAAGGGCGTGCTCACGATTCAGTACGACAAGAAACGTGGCACTCTGGTCGGTGCGCTCATCGTCGACGACGACGACGAGCTGTACGCGATCACCTCGGGCGGCGGCGTCATCAGGACGGCTGCCAAGCAGGTTCGTAAGGCGGGACGCCAGACCAAGGGCGTGCGTCTGATGAACCTCGGCGAAGGCGACACACTGCTCGCGATTGCGCGCAACGCCGACGAGCCCGAAGAGCTCGCTGCAGAGACCACCGACAACGCAGACAATGCCGATGGAGCTAAGGAGTCCTAGTGAGCACTCCCAACCAGCCGGGCAGTGACCAGAAGAGCGAAAGCACTTCAGGTTCGACGCCACCGAAGCCGGAGCAGGCAACTGCTCCGGCGGGGCCGCAGACCTCGAAACCTGCAGCTCCAGCGGACGGCGGACCCAAAGCTTCCGAGGCAGCTCCGGCGCCCAAGGCACCGGAGCCGCCTCGCGGCCCGTCGGCTCAGAAGCCGGCGGGTGGGGCTTCCGACGTCGCGGGTGCGGCCAAGGGTCAAGCTCCTTCCGCTCCTTCTGTGGCTCCGGCTGCGCCGGTAACTCCGGCAAAGGGTGACGGTCAGGCTCCGCCGCAACCGGTGGCCAATCAGGCTCGTGGCAGCCAGGCGCCGCCGTGGCAACGCGGACCCCAGCCGTCGGGTCAGCCGCAGGGGCAGCCAGCTCAGAACCCCGCTGCTCAGAACCCCGCTGCTCAGAACCCGGCGTCCAAGGCCCCGGCGTCGAAGGCTCAGCCACCGCAGAATCAGGCTCCGCAAAGTCAGCCGCAGACCAACATCACGCGCCCAGCCGGCGCTGGTGCTCCTGCGGGTCGACCGGCAGCTCCTGCCGGGGGTAAGCCGCCTGCGGGTCCGCAGCGTCCTGCAGCGGCAGGCCCGGCGCAGGGTGGTCCGGCGCAGGGTGGTCCGGCCAAAAACCCCGCGCAGGGTGGTGCGCCGAAGGGACAGCCACAGGCGGGTCGCCCCGCTGCCGGTGCACAGACGGGTCGTCCTGCCGGCAACCCGTCGGCACGTCCCGTCGTGACAGGAACGGCGGCTGCCGCAGCTACCGGTGGCGTCGCCGGCGCGGCAGCAGCCAAGGCTGTTGCACCCTCGGGCGCAAATCCCAAGGCTGCAAACGCCACGGTCGCTAATCCGAAAGCAAAAGCCGCCGCGATCGACGGGCCGACTCGGCACATCGATCGCAAGGATCTACCGAAGGACATGCCTGACCTCTCCGAGGCCAAGCATCCGTTGCCTGCTGCGGTGAAGGGTGAGAAAACTCACGCCGTATCGGCTTCGGTCGTGGACGGTGCGCCACTGCGCGCAACGGTCCAGATCCGTCGTATCGACCCGTGGTCCACGCTCAAGATCACATCCGTGATCTCGGTGTCGCTGTTCTTCGTGTGGATGGTGGCCGTCGGACTGCTCTACGTCGTTCTCGACGGCATGGGCGTCTGGGATCGCCTGAACAACGCGTTCACCGACATCGTTGCCGACGGCGGCTCCGACGGTCTGGTGACGGCCGGCCAGGTGTTCGGCTACGCCGCACTGATCGGTATCGCGAACATGGTGCTTTTCACGGCACTCGTCACGATCGGATCGTTCATCTACAACCTCTGCAGCGACCTGGTTGGCGGCGTCGAGGTAACTCTCGCCGACCGCGACTGACCTGCGAAAACATTGCTCCGCCGGGCCCGTTTTGGTGTCAGCGGCCCGGTGGGGTAATCTTTGGAATCGGTTCAGGGGCCTATAGCTCAGGTGGTTAGAGCGCTTTACTGATAATGAAGAGGTCGGAGGTTCAAGTCCTCCTAGGCCCACTCCCATGTGCCGAAGAAGGGTTGCTGGAATGAAGGTTTTCCTGCTTGTCGGGGCCGGAATTCTGGTAGCTCTCGGGGTCACCAAGCTGATCAAAAGTCAGCGCGGAGACAAGGTTTGGCACGATTTGGAAACAGGATAGAACCTAGGTACTCTGACTCCGGTCAGAAAACCGAACGGGGCCTTAGCTCAGTTGGTAGAGCGCTGCCTTTGCAAGGCAGATGTCAGGAGTTCGAATCTCCTAGGCTCCACAGTAAGAAAACACCCTCCCGGGATCCGGGAGGGTGTTTTTGTATGCCGATGTACCCGATCTCTGCTCGCCCCGGCCGGTGCCCGACTTGTGTGGTTCCACCCCACCCCTTCTTGAGCGAACGGCACTTTCGGCGCACTGGAGGCGATGAACATGCCGTTCGCTCGGAGTGGGGTGGCCGGAACCGCGCCCACTATGGACCGTTCGTCCCGAATTCTCCGGAAAGTCTAGTGGTCATAACCAGCCGGGCGTAGCGTGAGGAGAACCCAATTTCAGGAGGTTCGTAGTGCTTCACAACGACATTCCCAGCCACGGTGAAATTGCCGCACTCGCGGAGGTGGAGGGGCCCACCTGCATCACCATCGTGACTCCGACTGAAGATGCGCCTCAGGATTACGACAAAGCGCGCATCGCCTTCAAGGACCAGGTCCGCTCGGCACTCGCATCGGTGGAGGATCCGGCCGAGCGCAAGCAGTTCGAGGCCGAATACGCAGAACTCGACGACGACGACGATTTCTGGCGCTTCCAGTCGCGCTCATTGGTCACGTACGCGACGCCGGACCGTCTGGTGACCTTCCGCCTCCCCAACCGTCTGCAGGCGCTCGAAACGGTCAGCGATCGGTTTCATCTCAAGCCACTGCTCCGTTCGGTGACGTTCCCCCAGACGGCGTTTGTTCTCGCTCTGGCAGAGGGTTCGGTGCGACTGATCGAGATCGCCGCCGATCAACCGGCCGACGAGGTCCGTGTTCAGGGAATGCCGAAGAACGCTGCGGATCACGCGGGCAAGTCGTCGATCAACAGCCGTACCGAAGCGGGTCGGCTCTCGGGTTCGGACAGCCGAAAGCTGCGCGTCAATCAGTACGCCCGCGCAGTCGATCACGAGGTCCGCGGTGTGCTCGCCGGCCGTGACGTCCCCTTGATTCTGGCCGCTGCGGAACCCATCGCGTCGGTGTATCGCTCCGTGAATTCGTACCGCCACCTGGTCGACAAAACCGTCGAGGGAAACCCCGAAGCCTTGTCGACGCAGGAAGTGGCGGACGGTTCGCGTCCGGCGCTCGACGACTTCCATGCCGAGCAGCTGGCGGCGGTGCGGGACACCTTCAATGTGCGCACGGAACAAGGTCGCACTCAAACCGACGTCGCCGACGTGGCAACAGCCGCGACGTACGGACAGGTCGACACCGTTTTCATCGACATAGATTCCGTCGTACCCGGAAGTCTCGATCCCCAGACGGGCGCTCTCACGACCGGTGAGTCGACCAACGGAAGCACCTACGGGGTCGTCGACGAGATCGCTCGTCGTGCGCTCCTGACGGGTGCGCGGGTGCTCGCTGTTCGCGCGGAGGACATTCCGGGCGGCGGCGCAGTTGCCGCGATTTTGCGCTTCGCCCCGTAAACAGACTGGACGCGTGTGCGCCTCGTGACCTGATTCGGGCACGGGGCGCATACGATTCCGGCATGAAACGTGTGTGGGAACGGCTGCGCCTCTACTGCAAGACGCTGCACCCGGTCGGGCTTGCCTTTGCTCTGGTCTTCTTCACCTGGTCGATGAGTCCGTCCCTGTTGCCGCGCGCGTGGTACCTGCAGGGCGTTGCGACGGGCATCTCGCTCGCCATGGGATACGGCGTCGGCGTGACGGTCGCCTGGATGATCCGCAAGTGCGGCGTCGAACCGCAGTGGTCGGATCGCACCAAGAAGATCGGCTGGCGAATCCTGTTGGTCGCGGCCGTCATTCTTGTGCCGACGTTCTTGGTCCTCGGTTCGTGGTGGCAGCAGATCGTTCGCGATCTCGTGGAAGCTCCACGCACCAATCAAGCGAATTATCTTCTGGTGCTGATGATTTCGCTCGGAATCTGGTTCATCCTGCTCGAGGCAGGCCGTGGTCTTCGGTTCACCACCAACAAGCTCACCGCCGTCGCACTACGGTTCGTTCCCCTCGAGGCGGCGAAGGTCGGCAGCTTGATCGTCATCTTCGCCCTCGGCATCTTCATCGTGAACGGTGCGCTGTACAACGGGCTGATCGCCTTCGCGAACTGGAGTTTTTCCGGTGCGGATCACGAAACACCGGACGGCATCGAACAGCCCATGATTGCAGAGCGGAGCGGTTCGCCGATGTCCGCCGAGGCTTGGGATTCTCTCGGCCAGGAGGGTCGCACCTTCATGGGTAGCGGTCCCACTGCAGCCGAGATCTCTGCATTGACCGGACGTGAAGCGAAGCAACCGATCCGGGTGTATGCCGGACGTGAATCCTCGGACTCGATCAACGGTGTCGCACAGCGGGTCGTCGACGAGTTGGAGCGCACCGGCGGATTCGACCGCGGAACTCTCGCAGTTGTCACGACCACCGGTCGCGGTTGGGTGAACGAGGACGTCGCGTCGGCGTTCGAGTACGTCGAGGGTGGGGACACGGCGATCGCGTCGATGCAGTACTCGTTCCTTCCGAGTCCGTTGGCCTTCATCGCCGACCGTGAGACGCCGATGATCGCCGGCCGCGCGCTGTTCAACGCGGTCTACGCCAAGTGGATCGACTTGCCCGTTGAGACGCGACCCGAACTGGTTGTCTTCGGTGAGAGCCTCGGCTCCTACGGTGGCCAGGCCGCATTCGCCGGCGCTCAGGACATGATGACGCGCGTCGACGGCGCACTGTGGGTCGGAACCCCCAACTTCACTGCTCAGTGGCAGGAAATCACGGACAGTCGTGACTCGGGCTCACCGGAGATTCTGCCGGTGATCGACGGTGGCCAGGCAATTCGGTTTGCCGGTGATCCGGAAGATCTGGAGCTGAAGTCGGACTGGGACGACGATCGCATCGTGTACTGGCAGCACGCCAGCGACCCGATCACGTGGTGGTCCTTCGACCTGCTGCTCAACAAGCCGGACTGGCTCAAGGAACCGCTGGGTCGCGACGTGGATCCGGGAATGACATGGGTTCCTCTCGTGACCTTCTGGCAGGTCACCCTCGACATGGTCTTCTCGGCTGACGTCCCGTCCGGGCACGGTCACAATTACGGCGAGGATGCAGCGGACATGTGGGCCAAGATCCTGCACCCCGAGGCCTGGACCTCGGCTGATACCGACAAGCTTCGTTCGCTGCTGACCACCAATCTGGAGCCCACGAAGTAGTCGTAAACGGTTGTAATTCAGCCTGTTAAGGCGAAAACCTCACGAAAAAGTGTTACGTGAGGTATGTGTTACTCTGCGTTCGCTGTGTGCCAAGCCACAGCGCAAGCGAACGTGGGGAGATCGAAACGTGAAGAGCAGAGCATGGTGGGCGGCCGGGGTCTCCGTCGCGGCACTGGTCATGGGTGCTGTGACGGCCCCTGCCGCAACGGCGGAGCCGGCGGATTTCTACACGCCGCCGTCGGAGCTTCCGGCAGGTGCCAACGGAGATCTCATCAAGAGTGAGCCGTCACCACTGCTGCTGAGCGTGCCCGGATCGAACGGTGCGTGGCCGGCAACCGCCACCAAGATCATGTACCGAAGCGAGGACGCCAAGGGCGCCCCCGTTGCCGTGACGGGCACCTATCTCGAACCGTCGAACCCGTGGACCGGGCAGGGGGCGCGTCCACTGGTTGCCGCAGCGGTAGGAACGCATGGGCAGGGCGATCAATGCGCACCATCCAAGCTGTTCAACACCGGTATCGAGTACCAGTTCCCGACGGACGTCATGGTCGGCTACGAGTCCATCTGGGTGAACACGTTGCTGCTCAACGGCATTGCCGTCGTCGTCACCGATTACGAGGGCCTCGGAACTCCGGGCGATCACACCTACGTCAACCGTGAAGCCGAAGCACACGCGGTTCTGGACTCAGTGCGAGCCGCTCAGCAACTCCCGAACACGAGCATTCCCGCCGACGGCCCCATCGGACTGTGGGGTTACTCGCAAGGTGGTGGAGCTGCCGCTGCCGCAACGGAATTGAAGCCGTCATATGCTCCCGAGCTTGATCTCAAGGGCACGTATGCAGGCGCTCCGCCCGCCGATCTGGCGGCGACGCTGCAGCAGGTCGACGGCACGTTCCTCACCGGAGTGATCGGATACGCGCTCAACGGGATCCTTGCCCAGTACCCCGAGGTTCAGTCGCTGCTCGACGCCGAGATCAACGATCGCGGCCGACAGATGTTGGCCGCCACCAAGAACCAGTGTGTCGCCGAAAGTGGATTGCAGTTCGGCTTCCAGCAGTCGTCGAGCTTCACCAATTCCGGTGAATCACTCTCCGCAGTTCTGGCGCGTCTACCCATGGCGCAGGCAATCCTCGACGAGCAGAAGATCGGCAAGCTGACGCCGGAGTCGCCCGTGCTCATTCAGCATGGCCGCTCCGACGACATCGTTCCGTTCGGCCAGGGACAGCAACTGGCGCGAGACTGGTGCGGCAAGGGCGCGACGGTGCAGTTCTCCGTCAACGAACTGCCCCCGATCATTCCGGGACTGGCAATCAATCACGCGACGCCGTACCTGGTGGGTACCCCCGAATCCATCGGATACATGATCGATCGCTTCAACAATGTCCCGGCGCCGTCCAACTGCTGACGGCCAGGCATCGAAAAGCCCCGGAACACAGTGTGTTCCGGGGCTCTTGTATGTCGACTACGCGGTCTTCTCGGCCGAGTTCTCCTCGAGGCGCGGGGGTGCGGAAGCGACCGGCGGATGCTCGCGTCGGCGGCTCTTGAAGAACACCGCGCCACCGATCACCGCAACACCGGCGATGACGAACACCGTGACGCGCTTGCGGCCGCGAGGCTTCTCGGTGCGTTCCGCGGACTTCGTGGGGATAGCCTTTGCGCGCTCGACGCCCTTCTTGGCGAGGACTTTGCCCTGACGGCCCAGGAACAACCCGACCTGCCCAGCGCCGCGAGCGACCGACGTGGCGACCACCGCAGCGATGCGGCGAGCGTTGTCGGCTGCCTCGGACTCTTTGATGCGAGCCGCTGTCTCTTCGAGGTAGGCGGCAGTCTCGTCGAAGGTGTCCTCGACGCGGGCGCGCGCGTGATCGAAGGTGTCGGGCAACTGCGTGCTGAGGGACTCGGTCACTCGTGTCATGACTTCACTTTGCCACAAGGGCTGTGCCGGGGTAGGTCGGTCGCAGATCGGACTTACGATGGATGAATGTCGACCTCCCCTGCACGGTCCCGTCGAAGCCCAGGCCGACCTGCGATTACGTCGACAGACGAGATTCTCGATGCAGCGGAACGGGTGGGTTTGGACCGCCTGACGCGGGCGGAGGTCGCACAGGTCCTGGGCGTTTCCGCTGCGACGATTCGCCATCACGTCGACTCGACAGATCGTCTGTACTCGTTGGCGTGTGCGAGAGCTTTCGGACGTCTGCAGTTGGATTCGGATTCGAAGTCCTGGCAGGACTACCTTCGGACGTTAGGTCAGCGGTTCGCTGAACTCGTGACTGCCACGCCTGGGCTCGAGGACTACGTGCTTCGAGGGCCTTACGAAGAGCGCACTCTGGACCAGTTCGAGCGAATCATGAATGAGGTACTTCTACGGAAGCCTGAATTCGACCGTGCAACAGCACATTTGCTCGGCTCTCGGACACTGATCATTTCGGCGGCACTGCATACACCGGCGCGCAATCGTTACCCGGATTCGCAGTATCCGAAGCCGGACACTCTCTCGGCTGTTGTTTCCTGGACGCTCGACGCCTTCCTTGTCGGTGCCGAAACGATGATCGATTCCGGCCTCGTTCCTGCGGTCGTTCCAACTCCTGACGCGTCTTGGACTCACATTTCGGATCACTGATGCCCTTCCGGGATAGGAAGGTTAGGCAACCCACATTAATTATTGCTACTGTGGCAATTATGAATAGACACAGGTGGAGGCCAAGATTCCTCGGCGCGGCCGGGGCCGCGTTAGTGCTCGCCCTCGCTGGATGTTCGTCATCGAACACGAACCCGGACGCTGACGGAAGTCCCGCAGCGAGCGGAAGCTATCCGGTGACCGTGAGCACGGAATCCGGAGACGTGATCATCGAGTCGGCACCTGAACGGATCGTGACCTTGGGGAACCCGGCGTTCGAGAACGTCGTGGCGCTGGGATCGCACCCCGTGGCCGCGAGTGTGACCAACATCGACAAGCTTCCCTATCTGGCGGACTACGTGGGAAACGAGGCGCTCGACGAGTCCTTGGCTGACATCTATGCAGGGCAAGTGAATTTCGAGCGGATGCTTGCGGTCGAACCGGATCTCATCATCGCGCCTGCCTGGCCGGTTTTCACCGAGCCCGCCACGTTGGAGCGGCTCCGAACGATCGCTCCCACTTTGATATTCGACATGCAGGACGCAGACAACGATTGGAGAGTCGGCGTTCAGCAGGTCGCGGATGCGTTGGGCAAATCCGAGCAGGGTGGCGAGTTGATCACCTCGGCAGTCGACGAATTTACAGGTGTGGCTGAGTCGAACCCAGGACTTGCGAAGCGGCCGTACTCATTCGGGCTCTACTACAAGGAGCAGATTTCGTTGGGATCGGGCGGAAACATACTGCGCCTCTTCGGAATGAAGCCGGCGGAGGACCAAGCCGCGGTGGAATCGACGGGAACTCCGGTGACGTATTCGGGTGAGACTGCGGGTGACGTCGACGGTGAAGCGGTACTTCTGATGCCGTCACCACGGGATTCCATCGCGAACCTCGAACAATCGCCTTTCTGGGAGTCGAATCTGAAATCCCGCGTCGTATGGCTCAGTGATGCGCAGGGTGAGGCGATCAACAATGCGGGTGTACTTGGAAAGACGTGGCTGCCGGGAAACCTGGGTACCGCGTTGGGACAGTTGGGTTAGTCGAGCGTGGACAGGGCGAGAGAATCCCGGCTACCTGCGGGCATGGTCATGACCGTTGCCTCGATTGCCGAGGTTGAACAGCGAACGGACGACACCGTTCGAGTTGTGTTGCAGTCGAGCGAGTTCGGAAACCTGAGCGTTCGTGGGGCGGCGCCGGTGTTCAAGTTGTTCGTGCCTCGGGAGCCGGCGGACGAGATGATGCTCCCCACCTTGGGGTCGGACAAACTCGCGGTTCCCAGTTGGGAGGCCGACCCCCGGCGTCCGATCGGGCGTTCCTACACAGCAATCGATTTCAATCCTGGCGATCGAAGGATCACGTTCGATGTCATGGATCTTGGGAAGCCGGGTTGGTGGCTCAACCGGACGGGCGTAGGCAGTCGCGTTGGGGTGATCGGATTCAAACACGAACTCGTCCTTGTTCCGGGCGTCACTGACGTCGTTGCAGTCGGCGACAGATCTGCGCGCCCTGCTGTCGGATCCTTGACGAATCTCGCCGAACAAGTCCGAATACACAGTTTCACGGGTCCGTCAGGCGAGCACGGATTCCCTGATATCGAGTGGGTGGACATAGTCGATCGGACCAAGGCGCAGACAGAATCGACAATGTTGTGGATCGGCGGAGAGAAAAGCTGTGTCGCCCGCTTGCGCAACCAAGCGATCGAAAACGGCCTACCGCCGTCCCGGATTGTCGCATTGCCGTACTGGTCGGCGGGGCGAACGCGCGACGAGTTCGATCATGCTCTGTACCGGCTGTACCAACGCGCAGCTGCGGACGGAATCGACATTTCCGATCCGGTCGTTGCCGCCGACATCGAACTGCAGTGACGCATGCCCCGTCGCACGGAATTGGCAGGCTCACATCCGCGAGAACGCCGGCAATGGCACGATGGTGGTGTGACTTCAACTCATCAGACCGCAACCGCAACGCTGCACACGAACCGCGGCGACATCAAGATCGCTCTGTTCGGCAACCATGCGCCGAAGACCGTCGAGAACTTCGTCGGCCTCGCCGACGGCTCGAAGGAGTACACCACCGCAAACGCCGCCGGCACCAAGACCGGCCCGTTCTACGACGGTGCCATCTTCCACCGCGTCATCGACGGCTTCATGATCCAGGGTGGCGACCCCACCGGAACCGGCACCGGCGGCCCGGGCTACAAGTTCGGTGACGAGTTCCACCCGGAACTGCAGTTCGACCGTTCCTACCTGCTGGCCATGGCCAACGCAGGCCCGGGAACCAACGGCTCGCAGTTCTTCATCACCACCGGCCCGACGCCGCACCTGAACCGTCGCCACACCATCTTCGGTGAGGTTCTCGACGACGATTCCAAGAAGGTTGTCGACGCTATCTCCTCCACCGCCGTCGATCGTGGCGATCGTCCGGTCGAGCCCGTCGTGATCAACAGCATCACCATCTCCTGAACAGGTAAAACAAGCAGATGACGAACCCCGGTTGGGGCGGCGGTGCGAGTGAGGGCATCCCGCCCCAACCGCGGTGCGTCCGCCATCCAGATCGACCCACCGCACTTTCCTGCAATCGTTGTGGACGTCCGGCGTGCCCGGACTGCCTCCGCGAGGCGGCGGTGGGATACCAATGTGTTGACTGTGTAGCTGCCGGCCAACGCGATGTCCGCCCCGTTCGGGGCGTCGCCGGAAACACCGTGAGCCCCGCCCGTGCGATCCCGATCGTGACGTACACCTTGATGGGGCTCAACGTCCTGGCGTTCCTCGCCACCTTCGCGCAGTCGCGAAGCATCATGAACAATCAGGTCGGCTCGTCGATCTTCGCGAACTGGGCACTCAATCCGGGTCTGGTCGCCAGCGGTGACTGGTTCCGGCTCATCGGCTCCGGGTTCTTGCACTTCGGCATCTTGCACCTCGCGGTCAACATGTACGCCCTCTACATCCTGGGGCGCGACACCGAAATCGTGATGGGCCGCTCCCGGTACGTCGGCATCTACCTGGTTTCGCTCCTCGGCGGTTCCGCCTCGGTGATGGCGTTCCAGCCGGTGTTCTCCTCGCTCACGGCCCTGTCCTGGACCGCTGGAGCGTCGGGTGCAATCTTCGGCATCATGGGCGCACAGGCCGTCCTTCTACTGCGTTTGCGTCGAAGCCCGGTCCCGATCATCTCGGTGATCGCGATCAATGTGATCATCAGCATTTCGCTGCCCGGGATCTCGTTCTGGGGTCACGCGGGAGGTCTGGTGGCAGGTGCTGCAACGGCCGCTGCATTCCTGTACGCCCCGCAGTGGTTGGGCGCCGGTGAGAACCGCGTGAAAGCAGTGCGTATCGGCTGGATCGCTTTTGGTGCCGTCACCGTGGTGACAATCGGAGTCATCGTGCTCCGCGTCGTCCAACTGCGCGAACAGTTGGGAATCAGCTAGCAAGAATCCTAGGGCCCAGCCGTTCTATGGCTCAGCCGCCGATGATGGACTCGCAGGCGAACGTGATCTCGAAGCTCGACGTCGCCGTCGGGTTGCCCTTGTCCCGGGCGCCGATTCCCTCGCCCGTCACCACGAAGGTACTGCCGTCCTGCTTGGCACTGGCAGATCCGCCGGGCAGGCCTGGTGCGTATCCGGCGGTGTACGGCAGACCGTTCGATCCACCCTCGCTTCCGGCGATTCCAGCAGTCTGAACCGTGCCGGATTCATCGACGATGGCCGAGACGGTCAACATGCCGTAGGTGGCATTTTCCGCGTCGAGCAGTGTCATAACTGTCGTGCCGCCGTCCTTTGCGCACTTCGTCTCGAATTTGGCGTCGAGTGTCTTCCCGCCGACGGTGGCCGAGGATGTAGCGGACGAGGCGCCGGCAGCGCTCTTGTCGGAGTTGGTCTTGTCGGAGTCGCTGCCGCAGGCGGAGGCGAATAGAGCGACCGCCGCGATGGTGGCAGCGACTGCGGTGGAGGACCGGCGGGTCATCGTGGTCCGAACCAACTTCGTCATGTTCTGTCCTTCAAGTCACGCGGTGCGTCCGCACTTGCTCTGGCTGTTTCGCCGACAACACTAGCCAGTGACTTGGTGCTCGTAGCTCTAAACCCCCAGCTCAGACGGGTTTGTCGCCTTCGGCTGTTCAGGGACGTTCGTCGGGCTGCCCGGGATCATCTGTCGGATCTTTGGGAGCAATCGCACATGCAGAGACGGCTTCTGTAGAGATTGTCCACATAGGTTGGGCTCGGTCGTGCTTCTACTGTGGCTTGAGTCACTTCGTAGATAGCAACGCTGACCTTTTCCGAGGAGTACCCCTGCCATGACCTCCACCGATAGCACCACCACTGACGGTGGGGTTGCGCCGAGCGAGATCGAATCTCGCGTGGTGAAGAAGGTAGCGCGACGACTGATCCCCTTTTTGATCCTGCTCTATTTCGTGAACTATCTGGATCGTACGAACATCGCTTTCGCCAAGCTCACCATGAGCGCCGACCTCGGTATGACCGAGACGATGTTCGGGCTCGCATCCGGTCTCTTCTTCGTCGGCTATCTGCTGTTCGAGGTGCCGAGCAACCTGGCCCTGCACCGCTTCGGCGCCCGGCTGTGGATCGCGCGGATCATGCTCACCTGGGGCATCCTCGCCGCTGCGCTGGCATTCGTGCCGAATGTCGGCAGCCTCTATTTCCTCCGCATACTGCTGGGAATCGCCGAGGCCGGCTTCTTCCCCGGAGTTCTTCTCTACCTGACCTTCTGGTTCCCGAAGAAGTACCGCGTGCGCCTGATGGGTCTGTTCCTGCTGACGCTTCCGCTCTCGTCGGCGCTCGGTGCCCCGCTCTCGGCGGCCATCATCCAGTACGGCGACGGACTGTTCGGCCTCGCCGGATGGCGCGTGATGTACCTGATCGAGGGTCTGCCCGCCGTGATCTTGGCGTTTGTCGTCTGGTTCTACCTCACCGATCGTCCCGCCGACGCAAAGTGGTTGACCCTCGAGGAGCGCACCTGGCTGATGAAGTCGATGGCCGACGAGGAGAAAGAACTCGGCGACGCCGGTCACCAGTCGGCCGGTAAGACCCTGCGCGATCCCCGCGTCATCGGTTTCGGTCTGGTCTACTTCGGAATCACATACGGGCTCTACGCTTTGAGCTTCTTCCTGCCCAGCATCGTCGCGGGATTCAAGCAGACGTTCGACACCGATTTCTCGCTCGTCGAGACAGGCCTGATCGTGGCCGTCCCCTACGCGATCGGCGCTGTCGCGATGGTGCTGTGGAGCCGCCATTCCGACAAGACCGGTGAACGAATGTGGCACGTTGCAGCCCCGACGCTCCTGGGCGCGGTATCCATTCCGATTGCGCTGTATCTGGATTCACCGTTCACCGTCATGATCGCGGTCTCGCTCACCGCCGTCGGCGTGCTCTGTGCGCTCCCCGTCTTCTGGTACCTGCCCACCACGTTCCTGACGGGAGCCAGTGCGGCCGCGGGTATCGCAATGATCAACTCGATCGGCAATGCGTCGGGCTTCGGTGCTCCGTACATCACCGGCTGGCTCACCGATGTGACCGGAAATGCCAAGGCAGGACTGTGGGTGGTGGGCGCCGTGATGCTCTGTGCCGCAATCCTTGTGGTGGCGCTGGCAAAGCGATCGAGCAAGCCCGCTCAGATCTGACCGAGTTTCCCGGCACTGGCACGCAGCCGGATCAGGAGCGCAAGATCGAGCGCCTGGTCCGGCTGACGCCACTGTGTACCGATCAACCTGTCGATCGACTCGAGCCGTTGGTACAGGGTGTTGGCGTGAATCGCGAGCGCGGCGGCGGTCGCGGAGTGCTTGCAGTTGTGCGACAGGTACGACGCGAGGGTGTCCAATAGCGGAACGCCGCGTCGCTGCTCCTCCTCGAGGAGAGGACCGAGGGAACGCTCTGTCAGGGCTTCCAGTTCTTCGCGGCCGGTGCGGCTGAGGAGAATTCGGTAAATGCCGAGTGAACTTGCCGGTTCCACGTGGGAGGCCCGCCCGAGAGTCTCGAGGACGTCGACGGTGTGCTGCGCCTCGACATACGCCCGCGCCAGACCTTCCGCTCCCACCGCGGGATCGGCGATTCCGACGGTCGGGTTCTCCGCCGGCTGCACCCACGCCGCCGCAACTGCTGCCGGTGACATTCCGGGAATCAGTGCGATGACTCGTGAACCATGTTCGGCAACAACGGTTCCCGAGGGGAATGCAATTTCCTCGATACTGCGACGCGCACGGTCGACGGCGTCGGCCGGGCGGGCCACCACGACGATGTACGAGCGGTCAGGATTGAGCCCGGCCAGGCGGAACTGACCGGTGACCTCGGCCGGCGTCGGCGCAGGCCTGGTGATCAGATCGACCAGAAATGCATCGCGTGCTCGGCGGGTGGCTTCCCGGGCTGCCCGTTCGCCGACCAGTGCCAGCGCAATGGCGGGAGCAGACCTTTCGAGTGCCAATCTCATGGCGGCGGTGGGTTCATGACGCGAGAGTAGGAACAGAACTCCGAGTTGGTCACCGGCACTGCGTACTTCGGTGGCGAACAGGAACTGCTCACCGACGGTGAGCGTCACCTCCTGCTCGCGTCGGTCAGCGGCAAAGATGTCGAAGACCCGATGCACGCTCTCGCTCACCCGTTGCAGTCCCGGTGGAATCTCGGATGTTCCGGTCACGAAGAACACCGGCGAACCCGTCGACGCCGAGGTTTCCTCCACGAGTTCACGGACTCCACCGCCGCGCAGGACAACTTGTGTGAGCGATCGGTCCCAGGTCAGTGTCTGTTCGAGAAGTGCTGTGCGCTTAGCAAGTTCGGTGTTCGCTGCGTTCACTTCCGCAACCGTCGCGCGATAGCGTTCGAGAGAGCGGGCATTCTCGATGGCTACCGAGGCATGAGCTGCGAGGGCGGACAGCAACGCAACTTCCTCGTTGCCGAATCGGCGCTCCTGACGCTTGCACGCGCAGAGGGCACCCAGGATCTTGCCGTTCAAAGTCAGCGGAACGGCCAACAGGCCGCGCATGTTCTCGGCTCGCGCTGCGTCGTCGGCGGGCCCGATGTGTGCAAACGAGGGATCGTTGCGGTAGTCGGGAGACCAAGCAGGAGAAGAATTCTCGACCACACGACCGATGAGGCCTTCTCGGAACGGAACCGTGAGGCCGAGCAGTTGCGAGGTGTACGCCCCGCTGGTGACTTCGATGATCAGGATGTCGTCGTGGATCAGTGCGAGGTACGAAAGATCTACGCCGAGTAGCCGTTTGGCCTGGTCCACGATCTCCTGCAGAAGGGCGTGGTGATCGTGCATCGTGGTCAGCAGCGACGCGATGTCGTTGAGTGCGCCCAGCTCGGTGGCACGTTGTCGGCGCTGAGCCAGGAGACTACGCAGTTGGAGTGCGGATCGGGCTTCTCGCTCGATTTCGGCAGCGGCCTCGGGGGCTGACCCGGCGGCCAACTGATCGCGGTGTTCGATCAGTTCCTCGGTGGATGCCTCGGCCAGGAGAAGCTGTAGCCAGTTCTCGTGCATCCGCACTCCCTTGTCAGGCCAACTTGTCAGGCCAACGATGAGTATGGAGAGAATGTCCATACGGTTTCCGGTTTCTCGGAGTAAATCTACATGGGGTGGTGTAGCCGCCGTCACTATCGTGGAGACATGACACTCCTCGAGGCGCTCGGCTCGCAGATCGATGCGGATCGACTGATCACCGACCCCGACATCATGGCGAGTTACATCCACGACGACGCCGAGTGGGCTCCCTACGAGATGCCTGTCGCAGTGGTCCGCCCGCGCACAGCCGAGCAGGTACAGACAGTTGTGCAGGCGTGCATCGCCCACGGTGCGCCCGTCGTCACGCGCGGCGCCGGAACCGGTCTGTCGGGCGGAGCCAATGCAGTCGCCGGCGGCGTCGTGATCGCCTTCGACGCGATGAACGCCATCAAGGAGATCAACACCCTCGAGCGTTTGGCCGTGGTCGAACCCGGAGTGGTCAACGATCACCTCCGCGACGCCTGCGCCGAGCACGGCCTCTGGTATCCACCCGATCCGGCGAGCGCACCCTGGTCGACGATCGGCGGCAACGTCGCGACCAATGCCGGCGGCCTGTGTTGCGTCAAGTACGGCGTCACCAAGGACTACGTACTGGGCATGCAGGTGGTCACCGGAACCGGTGAGCTGGTTCGGCTCGGGCGTCGAACTGCCAAGGGAGTGGCTGGGTTTGATCTCTCGGCACTCATGGTCGGCTCCGAAGGCACTCTCGGGGTGATCACCGAGGTGACCGTCAAGCTTCGTCCTCAGCGCGATCCCGAACGCACCATCGTCGGATACTTCGACTCCATCGTTGCTGCGGGCAAGGCAGTCGAAGCCGTCGCCGCAGACGGTCTCACGCCGTCGGCCCTCGAGTTGATCGATCGGCAGTGCCTGCTTGCCGTCGACGCCTGGAAGAACATGGGCCTCTCGGCCGATGCCGAGGTGGTCCTGCTCGGCCGAATCGACACACCGGGCGAGATCGGCGACGCCGAAGCCGAGCGAATGTTGGCCTGTTTCAACCGTTCCGGGGCTACCTGGAGCGCCAGATCCACCGACCAGGAGGAAGCCGACGCCCTGTTCTCCGCCCGGCGTCTGGCATACCCCGCCCTCGAGCGGCTCGGCCCGGTGCTCACCGAGGACATCTGTGTCCCCAAGGCAGCGGTCCCGGAGATGTTGGCACGGATTGAGGCCATTTCGGCCCGGCACGACACGCACATCGCGAACATCGCGCACGCGGGTGACGGCAACCTGCACCCGCTGCTGATCACGCCACACGGCGACGAAGCGGCGCGGAGGCGCGCTCAGGCCGCTTTTGCCGAGATCATCGACAACGCCCTCGAGTTGGGCGGAACCGTCACCGGTGAGCACGGCGTCGGCCTGTTGAAGATGGGTGGCCTGGCGCAAGAACTGTCACCGGCCGTCGTCGCGATGCATCATGCAATCAAGGGCGCACTCGACCCTCACGGAATCATGAACCCGGGCAAGGTGATCTGAAAGGCTGGCTCCGTAACCGAATCGGTTTCCGGAGTTACGCCGTCGAAATGACGAGTTCCTACGCTCGAGTTGAACCGTTTGGCCAACTCGACGTATGGAGTCATGAATGTTCTCTTCCGATTTGACGCTGGCAAGTGTTGTTCCGCGGCGCGTGGAGACGGTCGAGGCCGTCCGGGCGGCAATCGCTCTCGACGGCGCCGCGGTCTTCGGTGGCCTGCACACCGAGGAAGATGCCATTGCTTTCGCGTCGAAGTTGCTCGGTGAGAAGTGCATTCGCGTCGGCCGCCAGTTCGAGGCGAGTGCCAAGAGTCAGGATGCCGAAGCAGCTGTCGTCGACACGCAACCGGTGGACGAACGCGGCCGTAAGCGCTCGTTCGGTATCTCCGGCGAGCGGATGACCGCCCACAACGACGGTTTCGCGTTCGGCGATTACGCTCCCGACTATCTGTTTCTGTGGTGCAAGCGCCCGGCGTACCCGAGTGGCGGCGACTCGTTTCTCATCGACGCGGTCAAACTGACCCAATTGCTCGCCTTCGATCCCGCAACAGCGGAGCTGGCCGAATTCTGTTGGAGCACAGACATCGACCATTCGGAACCGAACTTCCCGCAGAACACATTTGCGCCGATCGCCAGGACGGTGCCGAGTGGACGCAACCAGGTTCGCTATCACCCGTACCTCGCGCCGATCGCCGGTGAATCGGAAGTAGCGCAGTGGCCGCTGGTGAAGCAGTGGAGTGAGGCTGTGATTCACGTGCGCGACAGCGGTCCGATGTTCCGCGCCGAAGCCGGCGAGATGATCTGCATCGACAACTACCGGGTACTGCACGGCCGCGACGGATACACCGACCCCGGCCGTGAGCTGTACTCGATCTGGGGATGGTCGAGCGACGCAGTCGCGGTGCCGCAGCAGGCTCTCGACATCGTGCAGCCGGACCTCGCGGCACTGGCCATGTAACCAGCGCTTATTTCTCGAGCGGCACCAAACCGTGGACGGCGAGCACGTCCAAGACGTCCTCCGGCGACGTGCCGAGATCCCAGCGTCCGAAGATCAACAGCTTCTCCGTGTCGGTGGGACGGTCGACGATGTCGATCTCGAGCATAGGGACGCGTCGACCCAGACGCGGGTAGCGGACGAGACGGACCCGGTCGATCTGTTCGCGGGTGAACTCGTGGCGGGCGCGCAGTCGCTGCACCGCCATCGACTTGGTTCCCGCGTCTTCGATCACAGCCAGGCGGGGACGCTGACGCAGGGCGAGTCCGCCCATCACGAACAGACCGATCACCGCGAGGGCGAGCAGGAAGCGGCCGGCCGGCTCCGTGGGCGCGATTATCGAGGCGATCGCGAGGGCAATTCCGCCGCCGAACATCGCGTAGACAACACCCATCGGAGTGGCCCACGAGATCACCTCCGTGACGTTGTCACGAGGCTGTGGATGAAATTCATCCTCGAGCATGTGGATAACTTCCTAGGTTGTCCACAGGAGTTATCCACAATGGGGATGAATGACACCCATGTAATTGAATGACGGTCACGATCCGGGTCGAATCAGATACTCGCTGGTCAGCGCCATCTCATGGTCATCACAAGGCCGACAACCATGAAACCGAAGCCGACGAGGAAGTTATAGTTTCCCAAGTCGTTCATCCACGTGATCGAATCCGCGGCCAAGTAGTACACAATCAGCCACGCCAGGCCGACAAGCATGAATCCGAGCATCACCGACACGTACAACGTGCTCGACGGACCCATCTTCACCTTCACCGGAGTGCGGTTTGCCGGGTTGACTGTGTAGTCGTTCTTCTTACGGACCTTCGACTTGGGCATGACGTCCTCGCTCTACGGTGTGACCTGCATGTGTTACCTACACGCTAACGTAGCTGTGTCCAGTTGGTCACCGGCCGACCTGCACAATCCGGGAGGAGCCACGTGTCTTCGGGTGAATCTTCACGAACCGTCTGGCACATCGGTGTACTTGCCGTCTGCCTGGTAGCCGGTCTGATGGTCGCCACGGCGCAACGATCCGCCGAGGAGAACCAGCTCCAGGTCACCGAAAGCACCAGGCTTTCCGATCTGGTTCGCAGCGCCCAGGCCAATGCCGAAAAAGTCTCGGCCGACCGGGACGAACTTGCCGCTCAGCTCGATTCGCTGCAGCAAGACGCCGCTCGGTCCGACGCCGGAGTGGCCGCCGCGCTCGGTGACATCAAGAACATCTCCGCCGACGCGGGACTGACGGAGATGACCGGCCCGGGTGTTGTCGTCACCATGACGGACGCCCCGCGCAACGCCGACGGCAAGTATCCGGTCGACGCCACCCCGGACGACCTCGTCGTGCATCAGCAGGACGTCCAGAGCGTGTTGAACGCACTGTGGGCCGGCGGGGCCGAAGCGGTGGGCATGCAGGACCAACGGATCATCAGTACGTCGGCGCCGCGGTGCATCGGAAACACTCTTCTTCTGCACGGCCGTACCTACAGCCCGCCGTATGTGATGAGCGCGATCGGCGACGTTGCGCGCCTCGAGGCGGCACTCGCTGCCGAACCGGGCATTCGGATCTACAAGCAGTACGCGACCCGCTTCGGCCTCGGGTACACGCAGGCAACGCCGTCGCAGATCACGGTCCCCGCCTATACCGGCGGATAGCACAGGCGTTTACCCTGCTCTCATGAGGATTCTCGTCGTCGACAACTACGACAGCTTTGTGTTCAACCTGGTGCAGTACCTCGGCCAGCTCGGAACCGAAGCCGTGGTCTGGCGCAACGACGATCCACAACTGACGGCAGACCTCGAAGGTGCAGTAGCGCAGTTCGACGGCATTCTCCTGAGCCCGGGCCCCGGAACTCCGCAGCGCGCGGGAGCGACGATGGATCTGGTGAAGGTCTGCGCCGATACCAAGACTCCGCTGCTCGGCGTCTGCCTCGGACATCAGGCGATCGGTGCGGCTTTCGGCGGAACCGTCGACCGCGCGCCCGAACTGCTTCACGGCAAGACGAGTCTGGTTCACCACAAGGACGTCGGCGTCCTGGCCGGGCTGCCCGATCCGTTCACCGCTACCCGCTACCACTCGCTGACGGTTCTCGAGGACACCATTCCCGAGGAACTCGAGGTGACCGCCCACACCGAGAGCGGCGTCGTGATGGCGATGCGCCACCGCGAACTGCCGATTCACGGCGTCCAGTTCCACCCCGAGTCCGTACTCACCCAGGGTGGACACCGGATGCTCGCGAACTGGCTCGCAGTCTGCGGTGAGGCGCCGCCGGAAGGGCTCGTCGCAGCCCTCGAGGCCGAGGTCGCGTCGGCGCTCGGCGGCGCATTGCCCGCAATTCTCTGACACCTGTCCACAAAAAAGTGCCTCCCGGAAATCTCCGGGAGGCACTTTTTCACTTTGCTAGCGGCCGGGGATTCCGAGCGCTCCGACGCTGACGGTGATGACTGCGTCCTTGGAGATCTCCGAGCCCGGAGGCTGCGTCTGCGAGACGATCTTGCCCACCATTTCCGGGGTGAGCGTCGTGCTCTGGTTCTGCACCAGCTGCGATGCAGTTCCCGCCCAGCCGGCTGCGCGAAGCGTGCTCAACGCCTCCGACACCGTCTTGTTGGTCAGATCAGGCATCGCGACCTGGTTGCCGTTGGACACTCGTAGCGTCACGGTCGAACCCTTGGTGGCCGAAGTACCGCCGGTCGGGTCGGTCGAAACAACCTGTCCCTTGGGCAGTCCCGAATCGATCTCCGTGATCTGGACGACGAACCCGGCACCTTCGATGTTGGGCCTCGCCACCTCTTCACGCTGACCGGTGACATCCGGGACACGAACCTGCTCCGGTCCGGTGCCGACGGTGATCGAGACCGCGGAATCGAGAACAACCGACACTCCGACGGCCGGGTCCTGATTGACGATCTTGTCGACCTCGGCGACGGTCGATGCCGCCTTGCCGATGGTCGGATCAAGTCGGAGTCCGACGGAGTTGAGCTTCTTCTCCGCGTCGTCCTGGCTCAGCCCGGTCAGGCGTGGGATCGCGACCTGCTCGGGTCCGGTGGACACGTCGATGGTGACGGTGCTGCCCTTCTCGATACGCACCCCGGCAACCGGACGCGTCGTGATGACGTTTCCGGCGGCGATCACCTTGTCCGTCTTCTGCTGACGCTCCACCTGGAATCCGGCGTTGGTCAGCGTCGCCTCGGCGACGTCGGCGGGCTGGTTGGTGAGGTCGCCCGGAACGGTCACCATCTCGACCTTCGGCGAGTTCACCCGAATGAGGAAGAACGTCACCAGACCGATCACCAGAAGCGCTGCGATGCCCATCAGGGCGTAGCGTCCGCCCTTCTTCTTGGCAGGCGGCTCGGCGGCGCGAGTTGTCCTCGCAGGAACCGGCTCGACCGGATCGGGAGCGGTGCGGTAGTTCCCGGTGTCGGAGCCGACGGCGCCGAGGATGGTGGTGCGGTCCTCGTCGTTCATCACCATCGGAGCACTCGGACGCTGACCGCCCAGGACACGTACCAAGTCGCTGCGCATGTCGCCGGCGCTCTGGTAGCGGTTGGCCGGGTTCTTGCTCATCGCCTTGAGAATGATCGAATCCAGCTCGCGCGGAATGTCGGGATTGATCTCCGACGGCGTCTGCGGATCTTCACGAACATGCTGGTACGCCACGGCGACCGGTGAATCACCCTTGAAGGGCGGCTCGCCCGTCAGAATCTCGAACAGCACACAACCGAGCGAGTACACGTCCGAACGCGCGTCGACCTGCTCACCTCGCGCCTGCTCCGGCGAGAGGTACTGAGCGGTGCCGATCACGGCGGCCGTCTGCGTCATCGGGCTCGACGCGTCGGAAATGGCACGGGCGATACCGAAGTCCATCACCTTCACGGCGCCGGCACGGTTGATCATGATGTTGGCGGGCTTGACGTCGCGGTGCACGATGCCGTTGCGGTGGCTGAAGTCCAAAGCGGCACAGACGTCCGCGATCACTTCCATCGCCTTGCGCGGAGCCATCGGCCCGGTGCTGCGCACGATGTCACGCAACGTGTCGCCGTCGACGTACTCCATGACGATGTACGGCAGCGGCCCGGCGTCGGTCTCGGCTTCACCGGTGTCGTAGACGGCCACGATCGCCGGATGGTTCAGCGCGGCAGCGTTCTGCGCCTCACGACGAAACCGCAAGTAGAACGTGGGATCGCGTGCGAGGTCTGCACGCAGCACCTTGATCGCGACGTCGCGGCTGAGTCGGAGGTCGCGCGCCAGGTGAACCTCGGACATTCCGCCGAAGCCGAGAATCTCACCCAGCTCGTAGCGGGAGGAGAGATTGCGGGGTGTCGTCATTGGTCTTGTCCTAGCGGTTCTTCAGCGTCTCCGGGATCCGCCAACGGCTCAGTGGTCGTTGTGGTCGTCGTTGTCGTCGTGGTGGTGGTTGTGGTCGTCGGAGTTGTTGTGGTCGTGGTCGGCGTTGTCGTGGTGGTTGTCGGCTCGGTCGTTGTGGTCGTCGGCCGAGTCGTCGTTGTTGTCGGCTCGATGGTCGTCGTCGTCGGCCGAGTCGTCGTCGTGGTGGGCTTGGTCGTCGTGGTGGTCGGCAACGTCGTGGATGTGACGACGGGTGGCGTCGGGTCGCTCGGACCGTCGGTCGCGATCCAGACTCCGCCGATGATCAACGCCAACAAGATCAATCCGCCGCCGGCCCACGCCACGGCCTTCTGTCCACTGGTCAGTCCGCCGGCTGCCGCGTCGTCCGCAACAGCTGCGCCCGTCACCGGGCCCGCGTACGTCGGCGGCATGACCTGCGTGGCACCCGTTGCCGGCAACGCGCTCGCGGCACCGGTGGCGAGCAGACCGGGCGGCGGTGGACGTCTCCCTGCCCGAACGGCTGCAACGGCGTCGGCGAACTCGCCGCCACTGGCGTAGCGGCCGGCCGGATCCTTGGTCAACGTGATGTCGATGAGCTCGCGGATGTTCGGCGGCAGGTCGGCCGGCATCGGCGCCGGGGTTTCCTGCACGTGCTTCATCGCGACGGTCAGCGCGCCGTCACCGGTGAACGGGCGTCGACCCGAAAGTGCTTCGTATCCGACGATTCCCAGC
This sequence comes from Rhodococcus sp. SG20037, assembly GCF_031763325.1. Lineage (NCBI taxonomy): Bacteria > Bacillati > Actinomycetota > Actinomycetes > Mycobacteriales > Nocardiaceae > Rhodococcus > Rhodococcus sp. SG20037. The sequence goes on from NZ_CP134497.1 coordinate 36,589, forward strand.
GAGTACACGTCACTCGCCGCGGTCGCGTCCTGACCGAGGGCCTGCTCGGGCGCGATGTACTGGGCGGTGCCCATCACCATTCCCGTGCGCGTGACAGGTGAGTTCTCGACGGCCTTGGCGATGCCGAAGTCCGTGATCTTCACCTGGCCAGTCGGCGTGATGAGGATATTGCCCGGCTTCACGTCGCGGTGCACGACACCGGCGTCGTGTGCGACCTGCAGGGCGCGGCCGGTCTGCTCGAGCATGTCGAGGGCATGCGGAACGGCCAGGCGGCCGACGCGTGCCAGGACAGCGTTGAGCGGCTCGCCGTTGACGAGTTCCATCACCAGGTACGCCGTGGAATCACCCGAGCTGTCGCGGGTCTCGCCGTAGTCGTAGATTCCGGCGATACCGGGATGGTTGAGCTGTGCGGTGGTGCGGGCCTCGAAGCGGAAGCGCTCCAAGAACTCCGGATCGGAAGAGAACTCGGACTTGAGTACCTTGACGGCGACGCGACGGTTGAGCCGGGAGTCGGTGGCTTCCCACACCTGACCCATCCCACCGGTGGCGATGAGACGGATCAATCGGTAACGATCGGCGATCAAAGCGCCGTTGTTCAACGCCACGGTTCAGCCCCCTTGGATTCCGGCTGCGATGACTGCACGACCGATCGGCGCAGCAACCGAGCCACCGGTAGCGGCGAGTCCGCGGTCACCACCGTTCTCGACGATGACGGCCACGGCGACCGTCGGATTCTGCGCCGGTGCAAAAGCGATGTACCACGCGTGCGGCGGGGTTTCCCGCGGGTTCACGCCGTGCTCGGCGGTACCGGTCTTGGAGGCGATCTGAACGCCGGGGATCTTGCCGTCGCCGCCGGTGAAGTTCTCCGAGCCGATCATCAGATCGGTCAGCGTGGCCGCAACTGCCGGCGAGATCGCCTGACCCATCGACACCGGTGACGGCGTACTGAGATCGGTCAGGTCGGGTGCCTGCAACTGGGAGATCAGGTTGGGCTGCATCCGCACACCGCCGTTGGCGACGGTCGCGGCGATCACTGCATTCTCGAGCGGGGTCACCGCGACGTCGCGCTGGCCGATGCTGGTCTGGCCGAGAGCCGCGTCGTCGGAGATGTCGCCGACGGTGCTGTCTGCAACCGGCAGCGGGATCGCGGGAGTGTTGGGTCCGATGCCGAAGGCGCTGGCCTCGTCCTTGATGGCGTCGGCGCCGTCCTTGATGCCCAGTTCGACGAAGGCGGTGTTGCACGAGCGCGCAAACGCGTCACGCAACGACGCCGTCGGGTTGGGGCCGCAGGTGCTGCCGTTGTAGTTCTCGAGGGTCGTGCTGGTGCCGGGCAGCGTGATCTGCGGAGCCGCGGTCAGCTGGTCGTCCGGCGTCGCACCGTTGCCGAGAGCTGCGGCCGTGGTGAGCACCTTGAACGTCGAGCCGGGCGGGTAGGTCTGCGAGATAGCGCGGTTGACCAACGGATCGTTGGGATCGGCATTGAGCTCGTCCCACGCCTTCGTGGTTTCGGCGCCGTCGTGGCTGGCAAGCAGGTTCGGGTCGTAGCTCGGAGTGCTGACCATCGTCAGGATGCGTCCGGTGCTCGGCTCGATGGCGACGACGGAACCGGTGTAACCCTTGCTGGTCAGCTGGTCGTACGCCACCTGCTGCATCGCCGGATTGAGCGTCGTGACGACGTTGCCGCCGCGCGGATCGCGTCCGGACACCAGGTCGAAGAAGCGCTGACTGAACAACCGGTTGTCCGAGCCGTTGAGAATCGGATCCTCGGTGCGCTCGAGGCCGGCGCTGCCGTACTGCATCGAGTAGAAGCCCGTGACCGGTGCGTACGGGTACGGATTCGGATACTCACGCAGGTACTTGTACCGGTCGTCGGTGGCGCGGGAGGCGGCAAGCACCTGACCGGAAGCCGAGATCTGACCTCGCTGGCGTGAGTACTCGTCGAGCAGCACCCGCGAGTTGCGCGGGTCGGCTCGCAGGTCGTCAGCTTTGATGACCTGTACGTACGTGGCGTTGGCGAGGAGCGCGACGACCATCACCATGACGGCCATCGCGACGCGGCGCAGTGGAGTGTTCATACGCGCGGCATCATCTCGGTATTGGCGTCAGCGATTGGGGGCGGACCTTTCTTCTTCGTCACTACCGGCGCACGAGCCGCGTCCGAGATCCGGACGAGGATGGCCAGCAGTAGGTAGTTCGCGAGCAGCGACGAGCCGCCGTACGACATGAACGGTGTTGTCAGACCCGTCAGCGGGATCAGCTTGGTGACGCCGCCGACGACAACAAAAATCTGGATCGCGATGGTGAACGACAGACCGGCGGCGAGCAGTTTGCCGAAGCTGTCGCGCACTGCCAACGCCGTACGTAGGCCGCGCACGATGAGAAGCAGGAACAGCATCAACACAGCGGCCAGGCCGATCAAGCCGAGCTCTTCGCCGATCGTCGCGATGATGAAGTCCGTCTTCGCGAACGGAACCTGGTTGGGCCGGCCACTGCCCAGACCTGTTCCGGCGATACCACCGGTGGCCAGGCCGAACAGCGATTGCGAGATCTGATATCCGGTATTGGCGTAGTCGCCGAGCGGGTCCAGCCAGGTGTCGACGCGCACCCGCACGTGGCCGAACATCTTGTAGGCGAAGAAGAATCCGATGGCGAGCAGTCCGCCGCCGATCACCAGCCAGCCCACACGTTCGGTCGCGATGTAGAGCATCACCAGCACGGTGCTGAAAAGCAGCAACGACGTACCGAGGTCGGTTTCGAAGACGAGCACGCCCACCGAGACTATCCAGGCGAGCAGGATCGGACCGAGGTCTCGGGCACGCGGAAAATCCATGCCCAGGAAGTGTTTACCGGCCGAGGTGAACAGGTCGCGCTTGGCGACGAGCACGGAGGCGAAGAAGATGATGAGCAGGATCTTCGCGAACTCACCTGGCTGAATGCTGAATCCGGGCAGGCGAATCCAGATTTTTGCGCCGTTCACGCTCGAGAACTTCGCCGGCAGGATCGCGGGAATCGCCAGGAACACCAGGCCTGCGAGGCCGAGGGTGTAGCTGAACCGCGCCATCAGGCGGTAGTCCTTCAAGAACACGAGCAGCAACACGAATCCGGTGATCGCCAGTGCAGTCCACATGACCTGCTGGTTCGCATCCGGTGACGGTGCCTCGACGCCGTTGTAGAGCGCTGTCTGTTCGTCGGCGAGGTCGAGTCGGTGGATGAGCACCAACCCAAGGCCGTTGAGCAGGGCGACGATCGGCAGTAGCAGTGGATCTGCGTACGGCGCATACCGCCGAATTGCCAAGTGCGCGATCAGGAACAGGCCCGTGTACGCGAGCGCGTACTTAGCCAGATCGAGAGTGATCTTCTGTTCCTGGCTCGCTTCGACGAGCAGAAGCGAGACCGTCGTGATGATGACGGCGAAGCCCAGGAGCAGTAGCTCCATGTTTCGACGGGTCGACTGGACCGGCGCCGGGGCAAAACCTCCGGGCGGACTCGGAAAAGCCGTCCCCGCAGCTGCGTTGGACGACATCAGTTGACCGTCCTGCAAGTCTGACCGGGAACTTCGGTCGGCGTAGGCGTAGTCGTGGGTGCTGCCGTCGTCGGCGTAGCAGGCTCCGCGGGCGGTGCGGGGGGCGGCGTGGTCTCCGGTGCCGGCGGGGGAGTGGGCGTGGCCGTCGTCGTCGGAACCGGCTCACAACGAGGCAGCAGATCGCCGCCGATGAGACGGATCATCTGGCTCTGCGCATCCTCACGCTTGCCGGACGGCAACCCGGCGCGCACCTGCTCCTGCGCCGACGGCTGCAGATCGGTGACCTCGAGGATGTTGCAGTTGCTGGGAATCGCGTCGGGGGAGACGAGGGTCAGGACGTCGTCGTCGCCGACGCAACCCACCAGATCCGCGTCTTGCAGCGAGTAGCCGAGCACCGAACCGGGGATGCCGCGCAGCACCGTCACGCGGCCGTTGTCTTCGCCGACGTAGTAGTTGTTGCGGATGACGGCGCGGCCGATCACGGCGCCGACGCCGACCAGCGCGATCAGCACCACGGCGAGGACCACCCACCACAACCGGTTCCGCTTCTTCTTCGGTTCCGGTTCGGGTTGGGAGACAACTCGCTTGGGCGTCGCGCGCGGCGGACGCATGGCAGCGGCGCGGCCGGCAGCGGTGTTGGGGGGAGGGGCGTCCTCTTCCTCTTCCGTCGACGCGGCGCCCGCGACGATGGGATGCGACTGGCCGTAGTCGAGGTCGATGACATCGGCGACGACGACGGTGACGTTGTCGGGACCGCCGCTGCGCAGCGCCAATTCGATGAGACGGTCGGCGCACTGCTCCTGAGAGCCCTCGCGCATCGTGTTCTCGATGGTCTCGTCGCTGACCACGTCGGAGAGGCCGTCGGAGCAGAGCAGGTAACGATCGCCGGCGCGGGCTTCGCGCACGGTGAGCGTCGGCTCGATCTCGTTGCCGGTCAACGCCCGCATGATCAGGGATCGCTGCGGGTGCGTGTGTGCCTGTTCGGCGGTGATCCTGCCCTCGTCGACCAACGACTGCACAAAGGTGTCGTCGCGGGTGATCTGCGTCAGGTGGTCGTCGCGCAGCAGGTAGGCGCGCGAGTCGCCGATGTGCACGAGACCGAGCTTGCTGCCGGAGAAGAGGATCGCGGTGAGCGTGGTGCCCATGCCGTCGAGTTCGGGTTCTTCCTCGACGTGATCGGCGATGGAATCGTTGCCCTCGCGGGTGGCTGCCTCGAGCTTGCCGAGCAGATCCTCGCCGGGCTCGTCGTCGTCGAGATGCGCCAGGGCGGCAATCATCAACTGCGACGCGACCTCACCGGCCGCGTGCCCGCCCATACCGTCGGCCAAAGCCAACAGGCGGGCACCGGCGTACACGGAATCTTCGTTGTTGGAGCGCACGAGACCGCGGTCGCTGCGCGCCGCGTAGCGGAGAACAAGGGTCACGGGCGTAGCTCGATTACCGTCTTGCCGACGCGAACCGGGGTGCCCAGCGGGACGCGCACCGCAGTGGTGACCTTGGCGCGGTCCAGATAGGTGCCGTTGGTCGAACCGAGATCCTCGACGTACCAGTCGGCGCCGCGCTGCGAGAGTCGTGCATGGCGCGTCGACGCGTAATCGTCGGTGAGAACGAGTGTCGAATCGTCGGCGCGGCCGATCATCACCGGCTGTGAGCCCAGGGTGATGCGGGTACCGGCGAGGGCGCCCTGCGTGACCACCAGGTACCGAGGCACCTTCGCCTTGCCCAGCGAGGGCAGGACCTTTCCCGCGCGGGTGTACCGCGGCGGAACCCTGACCCCGGAGCCGGCATAGATGTCGGAGCGGAGAGTGCGGAGGACTGCCCAGACGAACAGCCACAGTAGGAGCAGGAAGCCCGCCCGTGTGAGTTGCAGAATCAGGCCCTGCACGGCTGTCCACCTCCTTCTATGGCTCGAGCCCCGCCGCAGCGGGGTTCGAGCATTGTCGACTGGCAGCATCATAGGGGGCTCTGGGCCCCGAAGATCACGATACTGACAGCCGCGTGACGGCGGCGCGCCGACGGACCGCCGAATGTTCGATTGTTATCGGAAAAATCCTGGCGTCCGTTTCTCAGCTCAGAGAATGCGAACCAGAATCTCCGAGTGACCTGCACGAATGATGTCGCCGTCTGCCAGCTGCCAGTCCTGGACCGGTGCTCCGTTGACGGTGGTGCCGTTCGTGGATCCCAAATCGGACAGCATCGCGGTGCGGCCGTCCCAACGGATGTCGATGTGGCGACGTGAGACGCCGGTGTCCGGGAGGCGGAACTGAGCTTCCTGGCCGCGGCCGATGACATTGCTGCCGTCGCGAAGCTGGAAGTGGCGTCCGCTGCCGTCTTCGAGCTGCAGGGTTGCCGTCAGGCTCTGGGCCGTCGGTGCGTAACCGCCCTGCGGCTGGGCATAGCCCTGCTGCGGGTAGGCCTGCGTCTGCTCGAAGTTGCCGCCCTGCTCGTAGCCGGCCTGCTCGTACGGCTGCTGTGTGTACGCCTGCTGGTCATAGCCGCCCTGCTGGTAGCCCTGCTGGTCGTAGCCCGGCTGATCGTAGGACTGGCCGTTGTACGGCTGCTGGTAGCCCTGCTGGTCGTAGCCGCCCTGCTGGTAGCCCTGCTGGTCGTACCCACCCTGGTACGCCTGCTGGCCGTAGCCCTGCTGCTCGTACGGCTGCTGCTGGTAACCCTGCTGGTCGTAGCCGCCGCCCTGCTGGTCATAGCCCTGCTGGTCGTAACCGGCCTGCTCGTACGGCTGCTGCTGGTTCGGGTACGCCTGCTGGTCGTAGCCACCCTGCTGCTGGTTGTAGCCCTGCTGGTCGTCGCCCGTGCGGTAACCGTCGCCGCGGTCGTAACCGTTCTGGTACGGCGCTTCCTGGCCCTGCGGAGCGGCGTAACCGCCGTCGTCGTGGGAGTACCCGTTCCGTGCCGGCTGCTGCGGTTCGGGCTGGCGACCCGCCGGTTCGCGGCTTGGTTCGTAGCCTGAGTTCTGCGTCATGGGGCCGGCTCCTGGTTGTGACGGGACTGGATTGGAAACAGGGGGAACAATCGGTGCGGGTCGCTGAGGCGGCCGTTGTGGCGGCCGCGACGAAACCTGCGGAACATGCGACGGCGGCGTTGCCTGCTCGGCGTCACCATCCGGGTCGACGGTTCCGCGGGTGCGGAACTGACCGGTGTGGAGCGTAGGCGAAGGCTCGAAGGTGACCGAGATGTCGCCGTACGTCTGCCAACCCTGATCGCGGATGAAATCCTGCAGGTGTCGGCTGAAAGCTTTTGTCGTCAGTTCGCGATCTGCTGCCAGCTCTTCGTGATCGGAGTTGTTGATGGTGATCACGTAGTTGTTGGGGGCGAGAAGGATTCCGCCGCCGAGGTGCTCGACGCGGTCACGTGCCTCCTGCTGGAGCGCCGCCTCTACTTCCTGCGGCACAACACCACCACCGAAGACCCGCGCGAATGCGTCGCCGACAGCTCCTTGGAGCTTTCGTTCGAAACGCTGCACGATGCCCATCGGGCCCTCCTCTCGCCTCGCATCTACGACAGCAAAATGCTCGGCAAGTAGCGCCGGCACCGCCTTGTCGCGTGTCGTCCAAACTGCTGTACAGGTTCCACGGTACTGTCAAATGACGCTTCGGCAGTACCTGGCCGCTGTTTCAGCATGGTATCGGTTCTGGGCTTTCGGGTGCTCGGTGTTCATCGATTCGTGCCCTGAGCTGCACGAATAGAACTTTCAAAGTTTGTCGTGATAATGTTTCGGCGTTGCTCGGGCGAGTGGCGGAATGGCAGACGCGCTGGCTTCAGGTGCCAGTGTCCTTCGGGACGTGGGGGTTCAAGTCCCCCTTCGCCCACCACAAGACGAGGCCCTAACTCCTTTGAGTTGGGGCCTCGTTTTTTTGTTGTCGGCTAACTGGCCGCAGCCTGAATGAAGCTCAGAACGAAGTCCAATGCGGTGCCCGCAAACGGGTCGCCGACTGGTTGAGGGGCCGCGGCGGGCGCAGGGATCTGAGGGGTCATCATCCCTGGCGGCAGTGTGCCGGGCGGGAGATTGATGATGGCGTTGATGTCGTAGATGGTGTTGCCGGGACCGTTGGTCACCGCGAAAGAGATACTGCCGAAGTCGACGACCGGAGTGTCGGCTGATGCAGTACCCACTGCACTGCCGAAGGTGATCGCGGCAGCGAGCGCGCCAACGCCGAGGGCGGCGGTGGTTCGGGACAAACGAGTAGGCGTTTCGAGTCCATTCACAGATGTGCTCCCTTTCGTGGTGACAGCATCCGTGCGTGGACGCCGAGCAGCCAGGAGATTGCAACTACTGCCGAGGAAGATAACGGACATTCACCCCATGGCGGAGTGGTTCGGCACGAAGTGCTTCGTCGTTCCCAGCAGTCAGAGACTTGGGACTTGCCCAGGAGATTCTTGTCGTCTTGGTTGAACGTCTGTTGGCCGACGAACCCTCAGTAACGGGTAAAACGTGACGTTCTCGCTCGACGCTGACCCTTTTCGTATGTACGTATATCCGTAGATGCGGACATACACGGAAAGCTAAATGGGGGTCCCACAAGGAGGCAACCCGGCGAAGCTCCAGACCGGGAACCTTTGGAAGACATCTCACGGGGTGTAGGAGTCAAGCCGCGATCGGGAGGGGAGGTGGAAATGCGTGCAGTTCGTCGAAGAATTCGCGGGTGGTAAGGCAGTGGTGGAGTTGGCCGAGGAATCGGTTGAACAGGTGTCGTTGGGCTTGGTGGTTCCAGTCTCCGCCGGCGCGGCGAGCGTCGAAATGTCGTCGGGCGCCGGGGGACGCTTGCAGGGCGCTGAACGCCCAGATCGTTCCCGCTGCTGCCAGTCGCCGGTTCTTGACGTGCCGGTGCAGGACGAAGGTTTTCTTCCCGCTGGCACGGGTGATCGGGGCAGCACCGGCGTAGGCCTTGAGGCCGCGCGCGGTCGCGAACCTGTTTCGGTCGTCACCGATCTCGGCGAGCACGCGAGCACCTGCGAGCGGCCCCAGACCGGGAAAGCTGGTGATGATCTTCGCATCCGGGTGCTCGGAGAAGAGCACGCTCACGTGCGCGGCGAGGGTCTCGGCGGCTGTGCAGGCGGCGTCGAACTGCCGCAACAGGGTCATCAGGCTGATTCCCATCGCTGCTTCGATCTGCGGTGGCTGGCGAAGCGCCGGGGCGCGCATGATGGCCCGCAGTCGTTCGACGTCTCGGTCGAGGAATCGGGAACGTCCGGCTCTTTTGAGTGCTGCTTTGAGTTGGGGCCGGGTCAGGGCGGCAGCTGCGGTCGGAGTCGGAGCTGCAGCGAGCACGCTTCGGGCATCAGGGCGGGTCAGCCCGTCTTCGAGCGACTGAAACGCGGTCAACGCTGCCGGGAAATATTCCTTGAGCAGCGAGCGGATCTCGTTGCCGAAGCGTTGCCGAGACCAGACGGCGTCCTGCTGGGCGCGGGCGAGAACCCGAATGGCCAGAGCGCTGTCGGTATCCGCCGGCAGTGGGCGGTGCGCGACGGCGTCGGTGCGCACGATATTCGCCAGCATGACCGCGTCGGCGGAATCGGATTTCGATCCGGAGACCGAATGCCGGGACCGGTACCGGGAGGCCGCGAGCGGATTGATCGGGTAGATCACCCGGCCACTCGCGCGCAGTCCGGCAACCCACAGGCCGTGATCGGTTTCGATCCCGACTGGGATCGGATCTTCGGCGGTGTCGCCGGCTTCGGCGAATGCCTCGAGCAACCGGGCGAACCCGGCAGCGTCGTTGTCGACTCGTCCCCGGCTCACGACTTCGCCCAGGTCGTTGAGGATCGCGAAGTCGTGATGGTTTTCGGCCCAATCGATTCCGCAGTACAGTCCCACCGCGCCTCCCAATGTCGATGTGCAGGTTGCGAACCCGTGTGGTGCACGCGGCGACCTAATTGCAGGACTCGACGGTCCGTCATCTCACCAGCCGTTCGTGACACCAGCGCACCGCAGGGCGCTCGATCTGCCGAAGAGCTCACGGCTCGGGAACACAGAAGAAGAGATCATCCCTGCGGCGGGCTCGTACCACGACATTTCACCACGCCGAATGGTGCACTGCCCGGCGCTGCCTCTCTTCCAGAAGGCGTCGCATGCGCCGGGAAAACCCTGGAGTCCGCCTGGCAGTGCACCCGCAGAAACAGCAGACCAGCGTGAGCGTTGTTGCCCGTCGGTCCGTGCTTCTACACACCAATTAGGAAAAACCCGATCATGAACGACTTTAGCCTCCGGGCTGCCCGTATCCAGCTAGGCGCATTGCTCGCCGCACTCGCACTCGCGATCGTCATTGCACTCGGCATCACCACCGGCGCATTCGTACTTTCCTTCGCCGTACAACGCGACCTTGCAAGGCAAGCGCTGATCCCCGAACACCTGACCTGGATTTTCCCGGCGATCGTCGACAGTGCAATCCTCGGCGCGACCATCGCCATCGTCATCATCAGCAAGCTCAACATGAACAAACGCGACAGAGGCTTCTACATAGCGCTTGCAGTCAGCGTTGTCGTGATCAGCATCCTCGGAAACGCGTACCACGCCTATCACGCAGCAATCGCCGCACGGCAGTTCATCGTCGGTGGGGGAGACCTCGGGTTCAGTCCCCTCGCGAGTACAGCACCGCCCTCGACGTCGAGGCTCAACTCCTGTGCTCGCTGCTCTGGGCGCCGGCTGAGAGCGCGAAACGTGCCGTCGCAGCTCTGACCAGCGCAGACTTCTACCGGCCCGTGAACGCGGCACTGTTCACCGCCATCGAGGAGCTAGTCACTTCCGGCAAACCGCACAACAGTGCCCATGTCTTCGCCACCTTGCAGCAGGAAGGACGCACCAGCGGGCACCTCGGGAAACAACTCACCAAAGCACTCACCGACATCAGCACCATCGGCGTCCCGTCCGCTGAACTCGAGCACAAGATTGCCGCAGTCCTCATCCAGGCCTACCGGCGCGGATTCCGCGAAGCAGCACGATCCCTCGCCCAAGCCGCCGAAGAACTCCCCGAAGACCAACTGTTCGAACACCTGCTCAGCATCGGCCGCGAACGCCGCGCAGCCTCCCAACGCCTCGCAGCCATCCGCGAAGGCCGCCCATGACTAACAAACCGAGAGTGTTGAAACACAGCATCTTCGGAGTCCTCGCGCTCGCCGTCGCAGCCCTGGACTTCACCATCGGCACCAAACACATGATCACCGCCGGAATCATCGCCCTCACCGCCTCCGTCTACAGCTTCACCAAAGCCGCCAGCCTCCGAAAAGCCCCAAACGACAAAGGGAATCGACCATGACGACCGAAAAAGACACCAGCAAACCCGGCTGGAAAGCGCACACCGTCGTCGCGCTGATCAGCCTCGCCGTAGGCATCATCTTCCTCACCGGCGGAACAACCATTTCACTCATCGCCGGAACAAGCCTCCTCGGGCTTGCCGTCTACCACTACGTCGTAGCCCTACGCCTCCGCCGAGAACTCAAGACACCCGCCGAAGAGGAGGGTTGAACGTGAGCGACGACGAACACGATGCCTGGCAACTGCACCACCACGGAGCCAGCTGGGACGACATCGGCACCGAAATGGGATGCAGCCCCACCACCGCGCAAACCCTCGCAACCGCCTACGAGAAACGCACCGACAACGCCGCCGCACAAACCCAAAACACTCTGTTCTGAAAACCCGTCCGTAGGTCCGTGTCGGAGCTACCAGGCACAATCGCCGGAAACGACAGAAAGGAACGCCATGAACAACGAGATCACGAATGGCGGAATTGGCAGCGAACCCGATCGACGGACACTTCGACTTCGCGCACCTGCAAGCAATCCACCGACACCTACTCGGCGACCTGTACGAATGGGCCGGTGAAATCCGCACCATCGACACCGCGCCAGGCGATCTCGGCATCCTCCACGACCCACCCGCCGCCATCCCAGGCGAACTCGACCGAGTGTTCACCGACATCAACAGCGGTGTCTACGTCAACCACCACAGCCACGAAGCGTTCGTCCAGGACCTCGCCGGACACTGGGGAGATCTCACCAGTGTCCACCCGTTCGTCGACGGAAACTCCCGCACCCAAAGGGTTTTCTTCGACCAACTCGCACGCGACGTCGGATGGGCAATCGAATGGCGCGAACTCAGCGCCGACGCCGTCCAAGCCGCCCGCAACTTCGCCTACATCGACGGCGGAACCATCCTCGCCGACGTCCTACGACCCGCGATCAAACCTGTCACCGAAGTGCCCATGGACTCCATCGCCACCGCACCCCGCGAGAACGTCATGACGTTCCCCGCGCACTGGCAGGCGATGATCGAGCACTACGACACCATGCCCGAACAGACCTATACCTGGGCGAGCCAGATCAAACCCGAAGCACCACAACATGACCCACAGACCACCGAGATCCGGCCAGCCCCCAAGCCGGCCGCTCCGGAACCGGAACTAGCCGACCTCGACACCACCAAGTTTCACACCCACTGGAGCCCCGAGGTCGACCACCAACTCATGAACAGCCGCACCATCCCACAACACAGCAGCAGACCAGAAGGACCGAGACTGTGAGCATCATCGGATACGCCCGCGTCTCCACCCTCGAACAAAACCCCGAACTGCAAGAACACGCACTCCGCCAAGCCGGAGCGATCCGCATCTTCACCGACTACGAATCCGGCTCCAAAACGCAGCGCCCCCAGCTCACCGAATGCCTGAACTACCTACGTGACCACGACGGTGATGTCCTCGTCGTCTGGAAACTCGACAGGCTCGGACGATCCGTCCGCCACGTCATCGACACCGTTCACAACCTCGGTGAGCGCGGCATCGCATTCCGTTCCCTCACAGAAGGATTCGATACCACCACCGCAGGCGGCGAATTTCTCTTCCACATCATGGCAGCCCTTGCCCAAATGGAACGCCGCATGATCGTCGAACGTACTCATGCCGGCCTCGAAGCCGCCCGACGTCAAGGTCGACGCGGCGGCCGGCCGACTGTCATGACCCCGGAACGCACTGAACTCGCCCGTGCACTGCGCGAGCAAGGGAGGAGTCTTGACTCCATCGCTTCGACACTGGGCGTCGGTCGGTCCTCTGTCGGCCGTGCACTCCTGACGGCCATCCAATAGCTCGATCTTTTTCGGAAGACGGTAGTTCAGTTGTGAATCTTGTTGCAGTCTCTACGAATACCGATGGTACCGGTTGGCTCGGTGAGTGTCCTCTCGGAGGTTGAGGGGCTCGATCACGGTGGACTGGCCGAGACTGATACCGACCGAAGCTCCTCAACAGTTTGTGGGCCACCGACTGCACCCGCCAGTGAGCCTAATCATGAAGGCTACGCGTTCGTCTCCGTCTCGTTGGAACGGAGACACGGAGACTTTAGCGCTGAACCGCGATGTAATTCGCTGTTGGAAGGGTGCTCCGCGAGGCTGGAGGAGGACTTCGGGACGGGGAGCCGTCCGGAGTCGAGGAAGATGATGCGACGTTCGATGTCGACGTGTGATTGCAGAATCGTCCGCAGAACCGTCCGAGGAGGGTGAAGCCGACAGCTGTTTGTACTCCGTGTAGCCACTACAGGTGTGGGGAGGCGCAGACCGGCGATCTTGGCTACGTAGGTGCGTCTGGTCGGTAGTGGGTCCGCATGGATGTGGCGTTGCGGCGTTTCCCCATACCGTTGAAGGTCTGTGGTCGGGGCGGGTTTGCGTTGGTGGTGTGTGGGATACCTCTGGGTTGCGGTATCGGGAGCACTCGAAAAGGATTTCGGGGCGCCGCGCAGACGACCTGCCTTCCGGCTGTCCGCTCGCCGGGGGTGGGTCAGCCCCGAAATGGGGCATCCTGGTACGGGCAGTGCCGGGATGCGCATCGGGTTCGCTGGCGTCGGCGCTCACACCTCGGCGCCGGCGAACCACCCTTTGGTTCGGGTTGCTGGTGCGGCGGGACCGCGGCGTCGTGGTGGGGTTTGGTGGTGGTGTGTTCGGGCATTCGTGAGTTGTTGACAAGTGGAGATCGGGGTTTTGCCCATTTTCGTCGTGTGCCGTCACGGTCTCGTGGGAGTGCGTGTGAGGTGTGGGATGGATGTCGTACGAAGCGCTGCTGTCGGTGATGGGTGGTTTCCTCCGCTCGATGCGGCTGCCGAAGCGTTGCAGGATCTGTATCGGGTGTTGAATCCGGCCGGTCACATCGAGAAGTATCTGAACCGGTTGTGTGAGCATGCGGTGGAGTTGATCGAGGATGCGGACATGGCGGGGGTGACGGTTCTCGATGAGGAGGGTGCTGCGTCGACGGCGGCGCGCACGTCCCGTGAGGTCGTCATAGTAGACGAGCTGCAGTATCGGTCGTGGGCGGGTCCGTGTATCGAGGCCGCGGAGAGCGAGCAGATCGTGGTGGCGGACCGCACGACTGCCAGTGAGCGGTGGCCGGGTCTGGCGTCCGAGGCCCGGCGATTCGGGGTGCAGAGTTTCCTGTCGATTCCGTTGCCTGCGCTCGAGCCCGGGGTGCGTGCGGGTGCGGTCAACGTGTACGGCAGCCGTGCGGACGGGTTCGCTCGTTCTGAGGTGGCGTTGATGAATTTGTTCACCACTGCCGCTGGGTATGCGATCGGCAGTACCGAACGTTACCGGGGTGCCCGGCAGTTGGCTCTGCAGCTCGAGCGTGCTCTCGATTCGCGGGCGGTGATCGATCAGGCGAAGGGGGTGTTGATGGCGGTCCACGGTGTCGATGCGGATGCGGCGTTCGCGATGCTGGTCGAGAGATCCCAACGCACCAACACGAAACTGCGGGCGGTGGCAGAGGATCTGCTGGCGAGTGTGCGCATCACCTAGAGATGATGACAAGCCCTCGCCGATGCCGGGCAATGAGCGTGCGAGGGTCCGCGTCCGGGGTCGTGCTGATCGGTTGATGTGAGGTGTGACTCCTCCGACCTGCCGCTGGGCCACCCTACGATCGGCACACACACACCGCACCCTCGTTGTGGGGCCGGAACTGTCTGGGTTTCCGAAACCAATGAGAGAGCACTGCATCACACGTGTCGCATTTCAGTCCGGTGAGGGCTGGTACTTTCAGCCGATCGGGTGCAGGGTGAGAATCGTCCCGGTCTGTGCTGGCTCGGGACTGTTGTTCTGCCGGACGTCGACTCCCATCCCCGTCCGGCAGAGCCCGTTCGTAGCGAATCGAGAACCGTTGGTTCGGTGACAAAGCAGGCTCCTCGGCAACAGACGCCTCGTTACCGAGCCACGGACGCGCTCGGAGTTCAGCGCTGGTCGTCGAGCGGGGAGATCGATTGTTCGAGCAGATATTCCTCGGGTGCCGGCCATAGGGTATCGAGTTCGGCGGAGAAGGCTTCCATAAATTGCCTTGCGCGAACTCCGTTCTGCCACAGGATGAACGAGGAGCTAGCTGCGACATTGCTCGACGAGTGTGTGAGTGCTTGACACCCCACCGTCAGTGGCACCACCAGGTCGTCGTCGGTGCCGGCAGGTCGTCGTCGGAACGAATGCGATCGTCCAGTTCCCCAAGGCCTCGGCGCCGACGACTGAACTTCTTCCCAGCCGAGTTCGTTGACGTCCTGCAACCGCGCGGATCTCCCAGAGCGCACGGTCATTGCCACGTCACGTTTCCTCAGTGCGTGAGCTGGGTAACAAATCGGGGGTCGGTGAAGGAGGGCTTGTGGTGGATGTCGCGTCGTGGACGGAGTCCGAAGAGCACGAAAGGTGGTGGCGCGAGATCGTGGGAATCGCACCTTTCGAAGACCGCCGTGTGGCAAGAGATGTCGGAGACTTGCCGTGTGCCAAGGATTCCACGGCCTCCGCAGGCACGAATGGAAGCCCGCTGCGTTTCGCGGCGTGACGGCGGCCTGAGAGCCGGCCTCATAGAAGGGTGGATGCACGGTGCTGAATGTTGTTCTGTTGCTTGTGATGCTGAGTATCGGCATGGGTGTGGTGATGTGTCTGGACTTCCGATGGCTTCGCTCTTCGGCTCGAGATGATCGTCGACGGTTTGCGTATCGGGGAGATGCGGGGATCCCCAAGTCGTAAATCTGTTTCTGACGGCTCAGGTCGCATACCAGCGACCTCTCTGATCGCCTCGCGCACTTCGTGTGTGAACCGTACAGTCGGCGTACGACGCGCGGGGTCAGCGCCTGAGCGTCCATGGTGACGGTACGGGTTGATACGCCGTCGTCGCAGTCGATGATTGAAGAAGCATCGGCTGGGGAAGCCGACCCGAATGGCTACTTACAGAGTGATCAATCCTGCAGGCGACGTCACCGCGACGCGCGAGATCGACAGCGCTGACGATGCGCATGCCTGGTTCGTCGATGCCCGCGCCGACAACTCGGAACTGGGATGGCGCATGGAAGTCCAGCATGACGGTGAATGGTCGTTCTTCGACGACACCGAGGGCGCATCCAGCTGAGCAGTCGCTCGACGGTTGTGACGAAGATGAGGGAGGACGTTCAAGCATGAGTCGACTACTCGCAGGAAAGAAAGTGGCATTCCTCGTGGCGACGGAGGGAGTCGAACAAATCGAGTTGACGGACCCGTGGGATGCGTTGGTTGCCGAACACGCTCAGCCGTCGATTGTTTCGACAAAATCCGGAACTATTCAGGCATTCAATCATCTCGACAAAGCTGACGTCTTCGACGTGGATGCGGTGGTCGAGTCGGCGAAGTCGTCGGAATACGACGCACTCGTCCTACCCGGTGGTGTGGCCAACCCTGATTTCCTTCGTGTGAATCCAGGGGCGGTGGCGTTCGCCCGGAGTTTCTTCGACGCCGGGAAGCCTGTCGCAGTGATCTGCCACGGACCGTGGACGCTGGTCGAAGCCGGCGTGGTCGCCGGTCGCACGCTGACGTCGTGGCCTAGTTTGCGTACCGATATCACGAATGCGGGCGGCACGTGGGTGGACGAAGAAGTCGTGGTCTGTACTTCAGGACCGAATACGTTGATATCGAGCCGCAACCCCGATGATTTACCGGCGTTCTGCGCGACACTGACCGACACGCTTCGGCAGCCCCAGGCATCGACGAGGACTTCCGAGGGAAGTTGACCGGGAGGTACATCGTGACTTCTACACCGCCCGAACCAGATCCGGACAATACCCCTGACCTGGAACCCGGAGGCGGGGTCAAGCCGGGGAGCACCCCGCCCGATGCTCCCCAGACGTCGGGATTGTCCGAACCCGAACCCGCGACCGTCAAACGCTTTTCAGGAACCGGAATTGCAGCGATGGTCGCGGTCGCGTTGGTTGTCATCGTTTTCGTCATCGCCGCGGTGGCCATACTGGCATGATTTCTGCGCTTCGGACCGAGCGGTGTCGCATGGCGATTCGTACACAGAAGCCGAGTGTCGGGGTGGACCTGACGCCAAGGGCGAGGTTCAGTGATTTCGGAGGGTATCGATCAGTTCGCTCTTCTTGAGTTTCGAATAACCGTGAAGATCCAGCTCTTTGGCACGCTTCTTCAATTCCTCCACCGTCCAGTCTTCGTACGGCGAAGACTTGCCCCCGGATTTACCCACACTCGACCGCCCACGATTGGCGGCCGCGTTGGAAATCCGTGCCGCCTTCTGCTTCGAATCCCCTTTCTTTCGTAATTCTTCGTAGAGGTCCTGATCCTTGAGTTGGGGTTGTGAGTCTTGGCGAGCCACTGGTGCGTCCTCCCACTGTGCCTTTGAACTGAGGGTCCGGTCTCGTACAGGTGCTACCCGTGAGGTGGACGATCAAACCGGAAAACAAGGCACCCTGTGTCACCACCCGAAAGCAGTCGAGGAGTCGGTCGCATCAGGCACGGCCGTACCTGCGCCCAGCCCGTTCCAAGTGTTTGAGGACTGTGACCAGCGGGTACGTCGCCCTCGATGGGTGATCCGTGTCGAAGGAGGGTCCATGATCATTCTCGGAATTGTCTTGTTGATCGTCGGCTTCTTGACTGGCATCTCGATCCTGTGGACGATCGGCATCATTCTCGTGGTGATCGGGGTCGTTCTGTTCGCGCTCGGCGCCGCCGGACATGCTGTCGGTGGTCGGCGGCACTACTACTGACGCTGCGGCGCCGGCCCCTCGGTCACCGCGGAACTCACGTCCATTGCGCATCTGACATGTCACGGTTGTGCTCTGGGCTCCGTCATTTTTCCTGTTGGGCACCATCGTCACCTGGCAACTGATCATCACCACCGTCACCACCATCGTCACATTCCTCCTCGTGGCGTTGCTCCAAAACACCCAGAAACGCTCCGACGACGCCGTTCAGCACAAACTCAATGCCATCGCAGACGGCCTCGCCGACCTGATGAAGCAGCTCTCGAAAGAGCACCTCGAACTCGGCAAAGACCTCAAAGAAACTACGCATGGCCGGTGGACTCGAAGATCACGAAAGTGCGTCCTGAGCCATCTTGTCCACCGTATGCGTCCGCTTCGCCTGCAGAACCTATGATTCAGTGCCGGATCAGGCCGAACTCATGGGCACACGATCGAATCGGGAGCACATCACACCATCATCCGAAAGCAGTCGAGTGAGTCCTTCGAGTTACCGCGGACCGGGGCGAGCTTCCTTGTCCGTCCTGTTTCGTGCCCATCGTCCCTCAATTGGTGACTTCGCCGATTTCGCGGCGCAGGGACTCGAGAGACCGGCTGAGCAATCGTGAAACATGCATCTGGGAAAGGCCGACCTTCTCGGCGATTTCCGATTGAGTCAGTTCCCCGAAGAACCGGTACACGAGGATTGTCCGTTCGCGTTCAGGCAGAGCGAGGAGCGCAGGCCGGAGGGTTTCGTGGTTGTCGATTCCGTCGAGCGCGGCGTCGTACTCGCCGAGCGTGTCTCCGATTGACGCCCCGTCGGGCGCAGTGACGGCGTCTAGCGATGCGGAATGATAGGAATCTCCGGCCGCCGCGATGTTCACGATGTCGGCCGGTTCGACACCCAGATCTGCCGCGAGCTCGGGGATCGTGGGCTCGCGACCGAGAGTCTGGGTGAGCGTGGCTCGCGACCTTTTGAGGCTTAGGTAATTCTCCTGGAGTGAGCGTGGAACTCGGACATCCCAACCCCGGTCACGAAAGTGCCTGCGCACCTCACCCATCATCGTCGGGACGGCAAAGGACAGAAAATCTTTACCTTTCGCAAGGTCGAAGCGATTGACTGCATTGACCAGACCCAGACTGGCGACTTGGACGAGATCCTCGTGTGACTGGCCTCGTCCTCGATACCGCCGGGCAATGTGATCGGCGAGGGGCAGACAGATTTCGATGATTTCGGTGCGAAGCCGTTCGAAATCGAGATCGTCGGCGGGCAGGGCGGCAAGGCGCACGAACAGAGCGGTGACCTGCGTGTACTCGTTGTCCTCGAGGCCGGGCGGGGTCACGAACCCGCCTGCAACGCCTTGGTGAGTGTGATCGTGGCCATCCAGTTTTTCTCTGGAAGGGTGGGCGGGACCTGCTCGAGGACTACGCCGTCGGCCAGAGTGTCAAGGACGTGCCATATGAAGGACGAGGTGCTCGTGGTGATCTGACCCGTCGTTGTCGTCGAGAGGATTACCTGCACAGTGGCGACGTTTCCGTCGAATGTGCACGTCAAGGTGCTGAAGGGGAGAGCACGGGAGATGAGAATGGTTGCAGCTTCGTCTGCCGCGAGGACCAGGTCTGACAACCTGCTCAGCGAGAGTGCATAGTGGGCGGCCACGGTCCGGATCAGTGATCGCAGTACTGGGAGTTGGTCAGGTGATGCGGAGACGGACAGTGAAGGTGTCGTTGCGGCCGGTGAAAGGATGGCCCGCTCGAAGGACGTCACGTGAGTGTGCTCCTGTACCTGAGGGGTGCAGGCTGCTCCTGGTGAGAGCCACGGTCGCACACCCGCATAGCCTGACAAACCGTTCAACTGCCCAGCCGTTTTCAACTACGCAGTGGATCGGCGGTCAAACATCGAGCTTAACGCTGTTGACGGTTCTGCAACAGGACTCGATCGAAGTGAGCGTATAGCGCCGGGGAATGGAAATCCCCAGCAACCCGTACGAGGAGCCACGATCTATAGCGGTGCGGCTTCCTGGCTATGAATACCGCCCGTTTCGAATCCTGCACATCCGCCAGTCGACCTCCCCGGACGACACTGACCACCGGAAACGAAGGGCAATTGGCACCACATCAGAAGCATCAATCTTGCATCTGATGCAACCCGTCTCCCTGGCCCAGATATGACGAAGCCGCCGGCACCGAAGGTGTCCAGTGGCTTTTCAGGATCGGTGCCCGTCTTGCGCTTATCGGCAAGCGGCCGCTCGAAGCGGCATTTCTTTCGGTGATACCCCGGCAGAACCGAACACCGACAGGTCAGGCGATCACCGCTGTCCGCGCCGGATGCGCCGCAGCAATCGACGCCGAACGCTGGCTGCTCGACAGCGGCGGCATCACCGCCAACACGTTCCACTCGGCCGGCCATACCGTAGACGCCGTCTGACTCTTACACCCAGCGAAAGGAACTTTGAGCGTGCTCTCGATTCGCGGGCGGTGATCGATCAGGCGAAGGGGGTGTTGATGGCGGTGCACGGTGTCGATGCGGATGGGGCGTTCGCGATGTTGGTCGAGACGTCCCGACGCAGCAATACGAAAGTCAGGGTCGTCGCGGAGGAATTGTTAGCGAGCGTGCGCACACCTAGAGATGACGAGGCCCCTCGAACGCGGCGATGGTGAGTTCTCCCGCCTATCGACGGCACGCCGCTTCGTGCCGTCGCAGCGTTCTGACCGGTCGATCGGAAGCTCTATGTGCGTTGGTCGTCGGCTGAAATGATTGTCTGACGTGCAACGTCCAGTAAATCCCGCGACTGATGACGTGCTGAAGCCTGTAGTTCGGAAAGCGCGGTCTGGGGGTCTGTATTGCGGCGGATCATTAAGATTCCGACTGCTCGTTCGATGTCGGCACGTGAGTCGATTCCTCGGCGCAGGGCGTTGGCGGCATGTTCGAGTCGATGGTCTGTTGCGATGGCGTCGAGCCCCGCTCCCAGATATTCGGCGATGACGACGACGAGATCGCGGTCCCGGTCCGTCTCTGCCACCGCTGAATGCGAGTACAGGTTCAGCGACCCGACCGGCACGTCGGCGTTGAACAGTGGTATCGCGAGAAAACCTTCCAATCCGGCGTTGCGCGCAGCAATGCCGAGAGTTGGCCACCGTGTGCCTAATTGTTTGACCGACATTCGGACCGACCGACCCGTGCGCGATGCTGACAGGCAGGGTCCGTCACCGAGGAGATATTGCGTGCGATCGAATTCTTCTACACGTTCATCGGTAGGGGCGAGGGTGAACGGTTCGCTGTCCAGGGATGCCGTGACACCGGCGTGATCAACACCGACAACCAACTCGACGGCGGCGATCGTGCATCGAATCATCAACTCCACGACTCGATCCGGGGAATCAGCCGGTATGGAGAGAGATTGTTCGAGGCGATCGATGAGTCGCGGCTCGCGACCTTGTGCTCGTACGAAGGCGGCCGACGGTCGCGCGCGCGGATGAGAACTGTCGAAGTTCATGATTTCTTGCCCGATCCGCGCGGTGGAAGTGGTCCACCAACGAAAAGTGGCACCGACGCGGCCGACTCGGCCGCGCGCCTGAGAAGTACCTCTATTCGGTAATCTCGACTTTACGCCGGATCGGAGTGACCAGGCGCCGTGTGTGTCCCGTGAAGGCGACTGAGGAGGTGCGTCCTGTGAATGCAGATCCGAGAGGAAGTCAGGACACACCCGAATTTCCCGACGAATCCGAAAGTGAGAGAGGGCGCCGCGCATCAGTCGAGTTGCCGATGACCGCGAAACTGTGTCGACAGTGTTTGAGGCTGGCGGAAGTTCAAGGGGCGGCGATCACAGTGCTCAGCAGCTCTTCGTCGAGGGAATTGATGTACGCGACGGACTCGGTGGCACAACATCTCGACGAACTACAGTTCACCGGCGGTGACGGTCCGTGCGTTGATGCATTTACAACTGAGCGACCGATGTTCTGCAACGACACTTCCAGTGATTCCGCCAATGACATCTGGCCGGGGTTTGCCAGCGAGGCAGACAAAGCCGGTGTCGGATCGGTGTTCGCCTTTCCGCTCAGGGGCGGAGGTGATGTCTTCGGTGTGCTCGAACTGTACCGTCTCGATCCCATTGGCCTCGACGACGAGCAGATCGAATTGGCGACTGCGAGTGCCGCTGCGATTTCGATGGCGATTCTTGCCGAACTTCCTGTCACCGGTGATCTGGACGCCGGGATGCTCGTCAATGCCTTTCACCGACCCGAGGTGAACCAGGCAGTCGGGATGATCGCGATCCAACTTCGTGTCTCGGTCGAAGAGTCGCTTTCTCGGCTTCGAGCCGCCGCGTACTCCTCGGGGAGGCCGATTTGGGAGATCGCCGCAGATGTCGTGAATCGGCGGATCCGATTCGCACACGGTGGTGACGACGGATGACATCTGATTCGGAAAGATCGCGCAATGTCTCTGCAGTACTTGACGATGGGAGCCCAGGATGAACACCCCCGCAATACAATTGAGCATTGCCGAGGTGACTCATCTTCTCACCACCGACTTCGATTCCCTGCGTGTACTCGAGACGATCGTTGAGCGATCGAGACAGAATCTGAGCGGTGTGTGGTGCGTCCTCGTCGTGCGAAACGGGGAGCAAGGTTATCTCGATGTGTTGGTGGAGTCGGCAAATGCCGAGTTCGTTCCCGACCGGACTCTTGCCATATCGGGTCCGGCTGCGCTGAGCGCTGAGAGCGGAGCGGTTGTGATGGTCGACAGCTTCAAAGACGTGGGGGAGCGGTGGCGGAAATTCGGTCGCTCAGGACTCGAACATGGGCTGGGCGGGTGCCGCTGCTTTCCGATGAGGTTGGGTCGGACATCGCTCGGATCACTCGTGGTCTTTACTCACGATTCGTGGCACAGCGCGGAGCGTAGTAATGCATACGGGCAGTCGATGGCAGATTTGGCCGCTCTGACTCTGTCCACGGACAGTCGTCAGGATCGTCATTCGCAGGTGGTGACGGCGGTCAAGAAGCTGATCGCGGTCCGCGGCGACGTGGAACAGGCAGTCGGCATGATCGCCGAACTCGACGGTATTTCGATCGAACTCGCAACTGCACGGCTGGCGGAGAACGCGCGGCGACGAGGGATCAGCGCCGCGGCGTACTCGTCGTTGGTGCTGGCGAACCCGGATGCCCGGTGAGGCAGAGCCTCCTAGGTGGCACGAGCATGAAGTGATCCTTACCGGGAAGTTTTCGTATCGTATGCACTCTCAGACCCGGTCGTGCAGTCGTTCCCGAAAGAGCTGTTAGACAACGTATTCGGATACAGAGATGCCTCGGGTCGGCAGGGCGTTCCCTGCCCGGTTGGTGTAGTGCACCAGTCGGACAGGGAACCTCAGCGTTCGTCGTCGAGCGGGGCGGGTGTCGATTGTTCGAGCAGATCTCCCTCGGGCGCCGGCCATGGGGTGTCGAGTTCTGTGGTGAGGGCTTCGAGGTCGACGGCATCCACTGCATTCGGGTCGGCTGGGATGGTTTGTTCGAGGTAGTCGGTGTCGGGTGTCGCGTCGAGGGCTGAGCGAATGCGGTTGTCTTCCATGGCGGTGGCCCTTTCTCTGTCGGGCGATCACGGACGTTTCTCTGTGTCGTGTGTGTTTTTCCGGCGTAGGTGGGCGTTGTCTGCGCGTAGCCGGGTGTTGTCGCGGCGTAGTAGGGCGGTGCTGTCTTCGAGTTCGAGGACTCGTTTGATGCCGACGAGGTTGATGCCGTCGGCGATGAGTTCTGTGATGCGGCCCAGACGAGTAAGGTCCTCGTCGTTGTAGCGGCGGGTACCGCCGCGGGTGCGGGCGGGGGTGATCAGGCCGTACTGTTCGTAGAGTCGCAGCGTGCCGGCGGTGAATCCGGAGAGCTCCGATGTCACCGAGATCGCGTACAGGCCAGGGGGTTCGGCGATAGCGGGGTTGCGCGCCATGATGGTCCTCCCATCAAAGAAATTTCGATATCTGCGGGCAAGCTCTTGATCCGATGTGTGTTTGATGATATACCAAATCTACAGCATCTACTGTAGAAGTTCGGTGGATGCGGTGGTGGTAGTCAGTGAACGGTTCCAGTGACTTTTCCTGGAGGTGACCGAAAATGTTGATGCGCACCGATCCTTTCCGTGACCTTGACCGCCTGACCCGACAGCTGTTGGGTACTGCTTCGCAGCCGGCGGTGATGCCGATGGATGCATGGCAGGAAGGTGAGCAGTTCGTCGTCGAGTTCGATCTTCCCGGCATGGACCCGGATTCACTCGACCTCGATGTGGACCGCAATGTGTTGACGGTGCACGCCGAGCGGCCGGTTCGCGCCAGCGAGGCGGAGATGATTGCCGCTGAGCGCCCGCGCGGGGTATTCAGTCGTCAACTGTTCCTGGGCGAGAACCTCGACACCGACAATATCGAGGCCGGCTACGACGCGGGCGTACTGAGGTTGACGATCCCGCTCGCGGAGCGGGCCAAGCCCCGCAAGATCGAGATCAGCAGCGCCGGGAACAGCAACGGGAGCAGCAAGGAGGTGGGCCACAAGCAGGAGAGCAAGCAGCTCGATGCGTGAACAGCACGCCGGAACAGTCCGCAGTCCACAACAGCAGGTTTCGAGAGGGTGCAGCGACAATGACTGGGGTCGATGACGTCGAGATCGACCGCATCGCCGAGGATGAGCGTGAAGTAGCCGGCAGGGGTCGGCGCGGCGACTCGGAGTGGGAGAGGCTGGGTATCCGCCTCTGGCACGAACTGGAATATGCTGCCGTGGTGGAGGATTCGGATCGGATTCTCGCCGATGCGCTCACTCCGGCGGCGTGGGTGTTGCTCACCCGGATTGCCGGCTGCACCCTCGACCCCGGCTTGGTGGCCCCGCCGATCATGATGTCCCGGTATACGTATCGGGTTCCGGTGATGCGGCCTCGGGCGACCCAACGCTCCCCTCCACAGGGTTAGGGGCGTGGGCGGGTTTCTCGTTGCCCGGCCCTCGACGGCGCAGCGGGGGACCCTCGGGTGTGAGGACTTGCGGGCAGGGTCCGTGGGTTCTTGCGCGGTGGTTGCCGAGACGCTCACACACTGTGACGTCTTTTGCGAGTACCGAGCAGCAGCGGGTACAGGCCTTGGACGGTAGAAAGTGCGAGAGGTGTGACCGGCTCGGCAATCACCTTTTCCGGCGCGCAGCGTGAACGCATACCGTGCAGAGTTTCGTCCGAACACAATGTCTACGAGTTATTTTCGGTCTACCAGCTTCTTTCGACAGACGGCGAGGTTGCGTGATGGAACGGTACAGGTTCACGTTCGCGGACGGATCGACCGCCGAGGAGTTCTTCGATTCGGACAACGAGGCGATCGTGGCGGCGACGGCGGCCAACGGCGGTAGTAGTGGGGGATTGCATGTCCAGCGCTACGACCACCTCGGGGCGTTGTTGCCCACGAAACTGCCTCCCGGCGGGCACCGCGGCACATGGTGCCCGAAGATCGGCATGCCGAGCCCGGCGCTGGTGGCGGAGTCGACGGTCGATCCGACGTCGAAGCTGTGAAGGGTTTACAGGACCGTAGGCGGGGTAACAGGTGGTCAGAGGACATGAAGGAGTACTCGCATGGATGTCGATGACCTCGATGTGGTGGTGTGGCCGGAATCCGAGGAACGTGAAGCGTGGTGGCGTCAGGTCGTCACAGGGGGCAGCGCGGGTGCCGCGACGTCGACGATGACACCGAATCGGAGTATCGAGGACGCCTCTTCTCGGATTCTGCACGCTGCGTAGATTCGTCGAGAGCGCAATCCCACCCGCCATGGGCGGTGGCGTGTGTCCGCCGGTGGGGGTCGATAGTTCCCCGTCTGGAATCTATCGACGCCGTTGGCGGAGTGCAGTTGTGCGTCCTTCCCGTCGGCAAGGGCGTGCAGGGTCCGTCTGGTCGTTACTGACGAACGATCAGACGGACCTACCCGGCTCATGTCGTGTGGTCTGACGCCGTTCGGCCGAACCGCTTCTAATCTTCAATCCTCAATGTGTGAAGGACCTTTCAGATGAACGTTCAGACTTCGAGATCGAACTCGTGGCCGGCTGTGCACAGCGGTTCGATGAGTACTGCCGAGATCAAGGCTCGTATCGAGTCGATGTACGCCGACCGAGGCGCTCTCGTTCCGAAAGGCACCGGAACAAAGTCCTGAGTATCGGCTGGGACCGAGTTGGGAGCGGCAGTAGGTCGATCCGTGGCCGAGCCCCGGGAGTTCGCGGGTCAGGGTGCGGTGGGGAAACCGTAGCGGCGGCGCATGTGGGCGACGTCGTCGTCGGTGCACGCGGTGGCGGCGATCCATCGGCAGGCCTGCTGAGAGTCGGCGTGCGTCCCGGGCTCGGCTCTCACCGGCGATGCCGAGGTAGGGGCAGTGTTCTGCGGGTGCTGCGTACGAGGATGTTATCCAATCGCAGCTGCTGATTATCCGCGAGGCGAATTTTGTCGTAGAGCACAGTGTGCGGAGTTCCGGTCAGCGAGGTGTGACCGGTTGCGGGCGACCTTTTCGGGGGTTTCGCTGGGTGTGGGCGATTCGCCGGCTGCTGGTGACGGCAGCCGACGAATCGGGCGTATCCCGTTGGCTCGCGTCGTGTGGGATGCGCGCGGGCCGTTACCGGTTGGTGCTTGCCGGGAAGGGCCCTGTTCGGCGACTCGTTGCCTGGGCAGCGTTCCGCCGTCAGGGCGGATTACCCGGCAAGGCGGATGGTGAAACCGGTGCAGCGTCAGGACTGATGCGCGTACACGTCAGTTCTGTCGGCGGCCGCGGATTCTCCCGGGAGTGGGGGGCGGTGTTCGTTGACGATTGCCGATGCGCCGCGTGGACGTCGTCTGTGCGGGGTATGGCCATGGACAGGGGAAAGTCGGCGGGAATAGAGAAGGAGAGAGGGCCATGAGTGGGCTGGAATCCGGTGCGGCGACGGGTACACGGGACAAGGACTACAACTTGATCTGGTTCGTCGAAGCGTCGTTGAGTAATGCGTTGCGTATGCAGACCTACATCGACGATGCCGAGCGTGACGGGGACGGCGAAGTGGCCGATCTGTTCCGTAAAGCCCAGAGCGAGAGCCCCAAGGGTGCGGAGATCGGGAAGAAGTTGCTTCTCGACAGGCTCGCCCAGACTGCCGTATGAGTCTGGTTCACCGTGCGTTGGGACTGACTGACCCCACACGGTTGCCAGAGGGGAGATCGTGATGATCAATGTTGCAGTGCTGGTGATCGTGTTGTGTATAGGGTTGGCTGTCGTTGCGCGCCTGGACTTCCGGGAGCGCTGATCGGCTGGGTGTGGCGGATCCGAACTTCCGGTATGCGGTGGTGACGGTCGGGTCTTCGGGGGATGCAGCATCGCACTCGACTCGCAGCCGAACAACCTTTCGCCGGTTGAGGGATGCCTGTCGCAGCGTTCGGGGATAGGAGGCGCGGCGGTGCGTCGCCCGTTTCGGTGCGGTTGGCGACACCAAAAAGTGTTGGAGTGCGGTTTGTTCGGGTCAGGTGTCCACCGTCGTGAGTGACAGAGTGCGGGTGAGGGCCTGTGTGCGACTCACCGAACCGTTCGCCGCGTGGGGTAGTTACCGAGGGGCCGGCGGGCTGAAACATCGGCGGTGGTGTATTCGGATGCGTGATGCGTCAGCATCCGCGGTCTAATGGTGGTTGCGTGGGTGCTGTGGTTCGTCGGGTTGTTTCTCGGGGCGGCCGAGATGCAGTTGGTGTGCGAAGAGAAGTGGGTAGCAGCACCACAATGTGATTGCCAGAAGTACGGCGCAGCCGCCGGCGATCAGGCCTGTGCTTTTGTTGACGACTACATCGAAAGTCAGGGTGAGAACGCCAGTCAGTGCGCCGCCGAGTAGGAGAAGGCCGGTGACGGCGAATCGTTGACCCTGCTCGACGAGGACGGGGAGGGCGTGACGCCTGAAGAGTAGGCGGTGCATGGCGACAGGTGATACGAGCACGATCGTCGCTGCCGTAGACATTGCCAGCGTGATCAGATACAAGTCCTTCTCGAAAGCTTGTAGATCCGAGAAGCGTTGTTGGAAGGGCAATGTCAGGAGGAAGCCGGTGAGGATCTGCATGCCGGTCTGGACTACCCGGAGCTCTTGGAGGATGTGGGACCAGTTGCGGTCGAGACGTTGGGTGGGTGTCTCGTGGCGGACGCGATAGTTCCATTCTGAATCGGCGCGTGGCGGTGCAGTGGCCTCGGGACGCGGTTCGGGGCGTGGGCGTTGCGGCCGGGCTCCGTCGCCGGTTGGTGCGTGTCCGGTGCTCATCTGGGTGAGCTACCCGCTCAGTGCGTGCGGAAAACAGGCTTCCCCGTGCCACGCGCAGGGCTGGGCACCTGCCACGTGAAGGGTAGGCAGTGATTCCTGTGGTGAGTTGTTCGTTGGGATCGTCGTGTGGTTGAGGTAGCGGGTTTTCGCAAGCTGCCCGTATGGGGGCGTTGCTCTGGTAGTCCTATGGGAGAGCCCCCAGGTGATGGGTGTGCGCAGAGCCGAAGGAAGTCATCATGACGCTGCCTTCGCAGGACCCAATTCGTATGGTCCAGACCCGCATCAGCCTTACGGGCAATCGCCTCAACAGCCCTACGGTTCAGCAGCCAATGTGCCCGACTCCCTGACTTGATTACGGGATCACCGACCCGGGGTACGCCGATACGAAACAACGAGTTCGGGAGGCGCTCAACGGATGAAGGATGTCAGAAAGGCGATGACGGAGACAGAGTTGGTCGAGGAGCTGCATCGACTCGAGAATCTCACGAAACGAAACCGATGTGAGCAGATCCGGCTAGAGATCGTGCACGACGAATTGGTCGGTCGCCAGACCGACTATCGCCGAATGGCCAACAACCATTAGTACGGAGTTCGATAATCCGAAAGTACTAGCGCACAGACTATTTCATTTGTCGGCGGCGTACAGCTTTGCCTGATTACCCGAAAGGATTCAGGCAATGCATACCGATTGTGCGGTTTATAATGGAAGGTGCGGGGCGGATAACTGGCCGCGCATCGAAAGAGGGTCATCTGAGTTGTGTGCTCAACGCAGATGGCGTTTCACTGCCCCGGCTCTGATGTGCAGAGCCGGGGTTACGGTTGCGGCACTGTCGAGCCGCCACAGCTGACCGTCCCTGCCGAGTGGTCCGTTCGGGGGCAGATCTGTTGCAGCTCGACAGAATCCCAGCCGTATCGTTCACCGATAACTTATATTATGTCATTCTATATATGAAAGTCGATGCACTGCAATGAAATACATCCACGGTGAACGTAAATCGTCAGTATCGAGTGTTGGCGCTACCAGAGTGAGAGCGGACGTCCCGCAGCCTCGGCCGCAGCGATATGCTCTTCGATGACATCGCTTCTTACGTGCTGTTCGATCCCGGTACGGATCGCGGTGGCGATGGCGCGAGTGCGACCCGCGGGTCCTCGAACGTCGGCGAGTGGGCTCGCGATGTTGCGTCGTCCTCGCTGACCCCAGGGAAGAAACGGCAGGCGACCAAAATGAAGGGCGACGGCGTATCCATGACCGAGATCGCCGAAGTGCTGAACACCGCCCGCAGTACTCTGTGCCGAAACCTGTAGCGGGAAACAACAGTCACGTTGCAATCGATCGGGCTACGACAATCGCCACCGCGATCCGCTCGGTGCCATCCCAAACCTGATACAAGCCAAACCCGGATATCGGACTTTCAAGCGCGAAGTCGCGTGAGCAATCAGTCGCTGCTCCTCTTCCGCATCCATACCCAAATCCTTCTCCGTCCAGGACAGAACCTCAATGGATCAGCGGTCACGAGCTACTGAGGCGGGGTTTGCGTAACGACGGAATTGGCTATCATTTCTTTGCTGCGGCGATTCTGAGTGGTCAGTTCAGTCGCGCACGGCCTGCCTTCCGGCTGTCGACTCGCCGGGGGTGGGCCCTTCCTCTGTACATCGAAATCGGACCCTGATCTCACCCTGAGGGCGGGGTCACCTTCGTTCGTTTGGTGGATTTCTGTCCAATTTGCGAGTTTGCCTGATGCTTGCCGAATACGTTCGATGAGTCGGATTCGATCGAGGGGTCGGAACCGACATGTAGTTGGTCATTCGTGTTGTGTGCTCAGCACGGGTGGCGTTCGATGGGAACCGGTCACAACTTGGCCAGGCCGGGTCCCCAACCTAGCGCCGGTCTGACCTGAT
The DNA here is from genome assembly GCF_031763325.1 of Rhodococcus sp. SG20037. Lineage (NCBI taxonomy): Bacteria > Bacillati > Actinomycetota > Actinomycetes > Mycobacteriales > Nocardiaceae > Rhodococcus > Rhodococcus sp. SG20037. Next base: position 66,252 of record NZ_CP134497.1, read on the forward strand.
CCCAGCCGTTGTATGGGGCACTGAGGATCCAGCCCTCGGTGGCGTACGGGTTCATCCACTTCGGGTGATGTCCGCTGGCGGTGTTGTCGCGACGATGGGGCGAAGAGTTCGCATTCTGAAGGTAAGGGATGGAGTCGGCCTGTGATTCATTCGTGCACATTGCCAATCTTGAACTCCGACCTGCGTTCTTGAATTCCGGCCTACGTTTTGTGTTCTCGATTCGGAACCGCCGACCGTCTCTTGAGGAGTCCTGATGCCCGCTGATTTCGCCGACCGCACCGATTTCGACAATGCCGGCCGTGGACTGGTTGCAACCCTCGAGCCCGCGCAGGTTCGCGCCGGCGACGGTCGGATTGTGTACGACGCAGCAGGATTCGCCCAGGCGACATCAGGAGATTGTCCTGACACAGTGAACCCCAGCTTGTGGCGTCAAGCGCAGCTGACTGCGATCCACGGATTATTCGAGGTCACCGGCGGCATTTACCAGATCCGCGGTTACGACCTGTCCAACATGACTCTCGTGGAGGGCGACACCGGCGTGATCGTGATCGATCCGCTCGTCTCCGCCGAATGCGCATCGGCCGGTCTGGCACTGTATCGAGAGCACCGTGGCGACCGCCCGGTCACCGCAGTCATCTATACCCATTCACACATAGACCACTTCGGTGGGGTGCTCGGCGTTGTCGATGCTGACACGACGGTGCCGATCATCGCTCCTGAACATTTCCTCGAACACGCGGTCTCCGAGAACGTCTATGCGGGCGGAGCGATGTTGCGGCGCGGGATGTTCCACACCGGCATCGTGCTTCCGGTAGGGGCGGACGGAACACTGGGCGCGGGCCTGGGGCCCAGTACGTCGACTGGAACCGTCGGACTCCTTGCACCGACCTTGGACATCACGCACACCGGCCAGGAAGAAACATTCGACGGCGTGCGCATGATTTTCCAAGTCACTCCCGGTACCGAGGCTCCCTCGGAAATGAACTTCTTTTTCCCCGACCACCGTGCATTGTGCCTGGCGGAGAACGCAACTCACAATTTGCATAACCTCCTGACGTTGCGTGGTGCGGAGGTGCGCGACGCCCGTAACTGGTCGCGCTACCTTGCCGAGGCAATCGAGATGTTCGGCTACGATTCAGACGTCGCCTTCGCCTCGCATCATTGGCCTACCTGGGGCACCGACAATCTGATCGGATACTTGACCGAGCAGCGTGATCTCTACGCCTACCTCCACGATCAGACGTTGCGCCAGCTCAATCAAGGTCTCGTCGGCAGCGAGATCGCCGAAGACTTCGAAATGCCGCCGGCCCTCGACGCGGCGTGGCACACCCATGGGTACTACGGATCAGTCAGCCACAATGTGAAAGCGATCTACCAGCGCTACCTCGGGTGGTACGACGGCAACCCCGCGCACCTCTGGCAGCACCCGCCGGAAGGAGCCGGTGCACGCTACGTCCGCGCGATCGGAGGCATCGAGGCGGCCGTCGCGCGGGCCCGCGAGTTCGCCGATGAAGGGGACTTACGCTTTGCCGCTGAGCTGGCAAGCCACGCGGTGTTCGCCGATCCGGGCCATGCCGGCGCGAAAGCGGTTCTGGCCGAAGCGTTGACACGTCTTGGTTACGGTTCCGAGTGCGCAACGTGGCGAAACAACTATCTCGTCGGGGCCAGCGAAGTCGATGGTCCGCCGCACCCCGCTGAAGTCAGCGCCGCCGGGATGGCGTCCGCGCTCACCATCACCCAAGTCTTCGACAGTGTTGCCATCCGGATCAACGGTCCGAAGGCGTGGGACACGACAGCGACGATCCGCTGGCACTTCACCGACGTCGACCAGTCGTATCGAATGGAGCTTTCGAATGGCGTACTGATCCATTACCCCACGGGGCGGTCCGATCCGGCTGATCTCGTAGTGACACTGACGAAGTCGCAGCTGCTCGGTCTGCTGTCCGGCTCTGGTAGCGACGGTATCGCGATGGACGGGGACGCTACGACGATCAGCAGAATTGTTGCCCTGACCGACCGACCAGATCCTGCATTCCCGATCGTCACGCCATAACGCACGAACATTACGAGCCGGATTTCTTTTGGCGAATACGCCAACCACCCCGCTTACTATCTCGCCTACCGAACTGCTTTGGGCGCGCCGCGAAGTACGGGCCCCGAATCGGCGTGGCTCGCGAGAGCTATCGCAGGAACGTGGTGCTAGCGGCGTGCATCAGCCATGCCCTCGCCACCGAAATCACAGCGACACCTGCTGGCGGCGGTCAGCGCATCCGTGGGCGTCGATTCTGCGGGTCGCTCGATGTCCACAACAGTTCCGATTGCGGGCAACGGCTTAGCCGAAGTAACTTTCGGTGACTAGACGGCTCCCGAATGGGTAGACATCAGTACGGGGATAACGCAACACCATGTCCAGCTCGGCGCTAGTGCGGCATTCGAGGCCCAAAGGAAGGCAAAATAGCCACTCCAGCCGTCGAATTAGCATTCGAAAACCCGGCGTAGATGACGCTCTGGCGCCAAATGAGCAGGGGCATAGCGACTGTCGATCACGGTCTTCATCCGCGCCGTCGCGAGGATTTCTATTTTGAGGTGAGAGTTGACGGCATGCATCAAAATCGTCCGGCGCGTTTCGACGGCGTGTTTGCGCTGTCAGCGGGAAGCCTCTCCGGTGTGGTTGTCGGCGCCATGAGTAGCAGCCTTTGGGAGGGGATCTCCACCGGTTCCGCGATTGCCGCAGCCTTTGTACTGGCACGCCTGCTCATACGGAGTTTACCCTGGCCATCGTTGACAGCGGGGGCGTAATCTTCGACCGTTCATCGGTACCGTTTGTCGGATTGGGAGGGATGCAAGCCGAAATCGGGTGGCTCACCCTCGCGCACGAAGTGACCGCCCGCGAAGCTGTCGCCCATGCTCGCCGTCGCGACCCGCCGCGCCTAGGACGCCGGACAGATCGCACCCTCACGGGTGAATCGGGTTTACGGCCGAGTCGAGCGCGCCGCCGCACTGCACGGAATCCGATTCCGATGGTGAACGCGCCGAGGGCAGAGACGATGGTGGATCCGCAGATGTTCACCGGATGCGTTCTCGCGGGATGCCCGAATATCGTGGCCGAGGACGGAGAAATCTGCTCGCAGTGCCGCCGCATCTTCGGCGACATGATCAGGCCCGTATCCGAGCGAGAGTGCACCGAGACCACCGAACCCCACGGCCCGCCGCGACCGGAGCGCAGTTGTTGACCCGACGCAATCAACGGTGCTGGTTGTGCGAGCAACGCCGCACCTGTACCCGGGTCGGTGGGCAGTGGGAGTGCTGCGACTGCACGCGGCCGGTGGAAAGGTGACGCCTGCCCGGCGGCCGGCCACCTTCGGTGTCCCCCGACATGAACTCCGCTGCGCTCCGTTCTGTGAAAAAGCATTGATTTGTTTCTCCTTCTGGCCTTCCGATTCTCGTCGGCGGTGACCTGCGCGCAACCCCTGGCGGCGCAAGCGCCGGCCGATGGCTCCGAGAAATTTTCGCCACTCGCAAGCTCCCGTCAAAATTTTCTCGGCCCAGGGGTGGCACTCCAGCCCCCTCATGCCGACGCGATTCTCCTTTGCCAGAAGGCGAAAAAAATTGGCGGGGCACGAGGCCCGGTCACTTTCACAGCAAGGGGAACGACATGCAGAACATCCGTTTGAGGACCGCCACCGACGTCTTGGCCGCAATCCCGGCGTTGCTCGGATTCGTCCCCGTCAGTTCCGTCGTGATGATCGCTCTCACCGGATCACCGGCCATGCTCGCGTTCGCTGCGCGCACCGATGTCATCGGTGCCGATGCGGCAGCCGACTACAGCACCGCACTCGAGCAAGCCGCAGCCACGTCGGTTATCTGGGTTGTCGTCGGCGCCGGTCCGGTGGCAGCCGCCGGACTCGATCAGATCGAGGCAGCTCAGCGCGAGCTCGACAGCAGGGGAATCCGCAGCGTCCGCACCCTTTTCTCGGAGTCTCTTGAGGTCGGAGCGGGGTGGTTCGACACCAACGGCGAGGTGCCTGATTAGCACTGCATGTCCTGCGTCTCATGCCATTAGTTGCCCTTTCGTGGGTTCGCTTCGGCCATGGGCCGGGCATCTTCGTTTCGTCCGTGTTGGCTGACTGGGTTAGGTGACCATTCAGAAGTCGTTTGTCCGAAATGTCGTCCCCATCGGGGACGCCTCAACCCCGAGACTTCAGCGCCGCCCGCGCGGCATTGAACCCACCCATCCCGTGAACCCCGCCGCCCGGCGGAGTTGCGGACGAGCAGAGGTAGACGCCCGGGGCGCCGGTGGCATAGGGGTCCAGTCCGAACCGGGGGCGCGCGATGATCTGCCGCGCAGTGTTCGCCCCCGCGGAGATGTCGCCGCCCACATAGTTGGGGTTGTACGCCTGCATCTGCGGCACATTGCGCACGTGGACGCCCACGACCCGGTCCCGGAACCCCGGCGCAAAGCGCTCGATCTGACGCGTGACCGCATCGGTGGCGTCACCCGGATAGCCATGCGGTACATGCGCATACGCCCACACGGGATGGATGTCTCCGACGGAACGGGAAGGGTCGGCCAAGAACTGCTGGCCCAACAGAATGAAGGGCTTGTCCGGCATCTGACCCCGAACGGTCTGGCGTTCGACAGCAGCAGTTTGCGAAATCGTCCCGGACAGATGCAGGGTGCCGGCCTTGCGGGCATGCGGATTCGTCCACGGCACGACGCTTCCGTCGGAATCACCACGCACGGCGTAGTCGACCTTGTAGGCGGCGGTGCCGTAGCGGAATTTGCGGTAGGCCCGGGCGATGCGGTCGGGCTGCCGACCGTCGAGCAGACGACCGGCAGCGTCGGGTGCGATGTCGAGCATGACGATGTCGTAACCGGCGATCTGGGAGTAGTTGGTGACCCAGTTCCCGGTTTCGATGGTGCCACCGAGGCTGCGCAGGATCGACGCGAGGGCGGCTGCAATTGAGCCCGAACCACCTTGCGCGACAGGCCAACCGTGAGCATGAGCGGCCGCAGTGAGCATCGAGCCGACAGCACTGGAGAGTGGAAGGGTCAGCGTCCCGAACATGTGCGCCGCGACGCCACCGAACAATGCCCGCGCCTGTGGGGTCTTGAACATCCGCGCGAAACCCGTCGCGGGAAGCAGAGCGCCCGTCCCGAAACGGGCGAGCATCAGCGGGTGCTTCGGGACGTGGACGATCGGCTGGAAGACGTCCTGCACCAACTCGTCGAAGTTCTCGGATAGGTATCCGAAGACGTCGAGCCACCTCTTACCGTCGGCACCCAATCCGTCAGCGGTCCGGTTGATGTCGCGCCACAGAACCCCGGCGGTGCCGTCGTCGAGTGGATGGACCAGATCGATCTCGGGCCACAGCCACGTCAGGCCATGTTTGGCGAGCCCGAATTCGCGGTCGAGGGCCTTGAAGTAGGGAGAAGCCAAAGCGGTGGGATGGAAGCCGGAGCAATCGTCGTGGACGAGTCCGTCGACTATGTATTCGCTGCTGCGGGTGCCGCCGCCGATCTTGTCCGCACCCTCGATGACATGGACGTCGATTCCGGCGCGGGCAAGTTCGATCGCCGCCGCGAGACCGTTGGGGCCACTGCCCACCACTACTGCTGTTGTCATTTGCTCTTCGCCACCCGTCTTCTCAAGGGTGAGCCTACGGAAATTACAGCGATGGCATTCTGCGAGCAAACAATTCAGGCCTAGACCTTGGTTGATCGATCAACTTTTGTTACAGTTCGAGGCGCACTGGCCGCAGCTGATTCTTATCGCTGCGGCCAGTTGTTGCATTCATCGCCCATCGCGCCTGTTTCCTGCGGATTCGGTATCCTGTGAATCGGAACTTCTCTGCACAGACGCAGCTCCGAAATCTGTCGAGGGGCCTTCTGGCTCCCTGCATCGCCGCAGTTCAGAGCAATTATAGGGCTACCTTAGTTGCGCCCGTGCCGGGGTTCTGAATTATCGTTTTCGTTACACGGTTGACTCACAAAAGTTTCAACCGACCGAAGACTCACGTCGCCGGGTGCCAGAACGCACACCATCGCGTCTGCGCAGGGCGGCTACTTCGGTGGTACCGAACACATCGTCGTGTCGGTGCTTTGAAGGACTTGCATTGCAAGTTGATGGCCATCAGCGCTGCTGGTCGTCGGTGCATCTTTATGGCATACGAAGGCTGGGTATGAAGCAACTTCCAGGCCCCCAGGGCCTCTATCACCCGTCCAATGAGCACGACTCCTGTGGAGTCGCATTTGTTGTCGACATGCATGGTCGCCGCAGCAGGGACATCGTCGAAAAGGCGATCACCGCTCTGGTCAACCTCGAGCATCGCGGCGCTGCCGGATCCGAACCCAACACGGGTGACGGTGCGGGCATTCTGCTGCAGGTTCCCGACAAGTTCTTCCGAGCTGTCGTGGACTTCGCGCTGCCCGCCGAAGGCGCGTACGCAACCGGTATCGCATTCCTCCCGCAGGGCGATGCCGATGCACACGAGGCTGCTGCTGCAGTCGAGAAGATCGTCGTCGAAGAGGGCCTGAAGGTTCTCGGCTGGCGCGAGGTCGGAACCGACGACTCCTCGCTGGGCGCATTGGCGCGCGACGCGATGCCGACGTTCCGTCAGATCTTCATCGGCTCCGAGGGTGACAAGTACACCGGCATGGATCTCGAGCGTCGTGCATACGTGGTGCGTAAGCGCACCGAGCACGAACTCGGCTCCGAAGGCGCCGGCAAGGGTGGCCCGGGTAGCGAGACCGTGTACTTCCCCAGCCTGTCCGGCCAGACGTTCGTCTACAAGGGCATGCTCACCACCCCGCAGCTCAAGGGTTTCTACCTCGACCTGCAGGACGATCGTGTCGAGAGCGCACTGGGCCTGGTCCACTCGCGCTTCTCCACCAACACGTTCCCGTCGTGGCCGCTGGCGCACCCGTTCCGCCGGGTCGCTCACAACGGTGAGATCAACACCGTCACCGGCAACGAGAACTGGATGCGCGCTCGCGAGTCCCTGATCGACAGTGACGTCTTCGGTGGCCGCGAGAACCTGGACAAGATCTTCCCGATCTGCACCCAGGGCGCCAGTGACACCGCTCGTTTCGACGAGGTGCTCGAGATGCTGCACCTCGCCGGCCGCAGCCTGCCGCACGCAGTTCTCATGATGATCCCGGAAGCCTGGGAGAAGCACGAGAGCATGGACCCCGCTCGTCGGGCGTTCTACGAGTACCACTCGGCTCTCATGGAGCCCTGGGACGGACCGGCGTCGGTGTGCTTCACCGACGGCACCGTCATCGGCGCCGTGCTGGACCGCAACGGTCTGCGTCCGTCGCGTCTGTGGATCACCGAAGACGGCCTCGTCGTCATGGCGTCGGAGGTCGGCGTCCTGCCGATCGATCCGTCCACCGTGGTCCGCAAGGTCCGCCTCCAGCCCGGCCGCATGTTCCTCGTGGACACCGCGCAGGGCCGGGTCATCAGCGACGAGGAACTGAAGAACGAACTCGCTGCCGAGCACCCGTACCAGCAGTGGATCGACGAAGGTCTGATCCACATGGACGACCTGCCGGACCGTCCGTACACGTACATGTCGCACGAGCGCGTCGTCCTGCGTCAGCAGCTCTTCGGTTTCACCAACGAAGAGGTCAACCTGCTGGTCAAGCCGATGGCTCTCTCCGGTGCCGAGGCACTGGGCTCGATGGGTACCGACACTCCGATCGCCGTGCTCTCGTCACGTCCCCGGATGCTGTTCGACTACTTCTCGCAGCTCTTCGCTCAGGTCACCAACCCGCCTCTCGACGCGATCCGTGAAGAGGTCGTCACCAGCCTCGGCGCGACCATCGGCCCCGAGGGTGACCTGCTGCACCCGAATGCGGACTCCTGCAAGCAGATTGCGCTCCCGCAGCCGATCCTGCACAACGACGACCTGTCGAAGCTCGTTCACGTCAACGACGACGGCGAATTCCCGGGCTTCCGCAGCGTCGTGATCCGCGGCCTGTACCCCGTCAAGGAAGGCGGCGACGGTATCCGTCGTGCGCTCGAGGGCATCAAGTACCAGGTCTCGCAGGCAATCGAGGGTGGCGCACGCATCGTCGTGCTCTCGGACCGTGAGTCCACCGAGGATTACGCGCCGATCCCGTCGCTGCTCCTCACCTCGGCCGTGCACCACCACCTGGTTCGCGAGAAGTCGCGCACCAAGGTCGGTCTCATCGTCGAGGCCGGCGACGCCCGCGAGGTGCACCACATGGCGCTCCTCATCGGCTTCGGTGCCGCAGCGGTCAACCCGTACATGGCTTTCGAGACCATCGACGAGTTCCTGCAGAACGGCGAGCTCGAAGGTCTGACCCTCGAGAAGGGCATCGCGAACTACATCAAGGCAGCCGGCAAGGGTGTCCTGAAGGTGATGTCCAAGATGGGCATCTCGACGCTCGCGTCGTACACCGGTGCTCAGCTGTTCCAGGTCATCGGCCTCTCGCAGGAGCTGACGGACGAGTACTTCACCGGTCTGCAGTCGCAGCTCGGTGGCATCGGCCTCGACCAGATCGCAGCCGACGTCGAAGCACGTCACCGCATCGCGTACCTCGATCGTCCCGAAGAGCGCGCTCACCGCGAGCTCGAGGTCGGCGGCGAGTACCAGTGGCGTCGTGAAGGCGAGTACCACCTGTTCAACCCGGACACGGTCTTCAAGCTCCAGCATGCAACTCGCACAGGTCAGTACGAGGTGTTCAAGGAGTACACGACCATGGTCAACGACCAGTCGGAGCGCCTTGCCGCTCTGCGTGGTCTGTTCGACTTCAACATCGGCAAGCGGCCGTCGATCTCGATCGACGAGGTCGAGCCGGCCAGCGAGATCGTCAAGCGTTTCTCGACGGGTGCGATGAGCTACGGCTCCATCTCCGCCGAGGCTCACGAGACTCTCGCCATCGCGATGAACCGTCTGGGCGCCCGCTCCAATTCCGGTGAGGGCGGCGAACATCCGTCGCGCTTCACGCCGGACGAGAACGGCGATCTGCGTCGCAGTGCCATCAAGCAGGTCGCGTCGGGACGCTTCGGTGTCACCTCGCACTACCTGAGCAACTGCACCGACATCCAGATCAAGATGGCGCAGGGAGCCAAGCCCGGTGAGGGCGGCCAGCTTCCGGCTCACAAGGTGTACCCGTGGGTGGCCGAGGTTCGGCACTCCACGCCTGGCGTCGGGCTGATTTCGCCGCCGCCGCACCACGACATCTACTCGATCGAGGATCTCGCTCAGCTGATCCACGACTTGAAGAATGCCAACCCGCAGGCCCGCATCCACGTGAAGCTGGTCTCCGAGGTCGGCGTCGGAACGGTCGCGGCCGGTGTCTCCAAGGCACATGCCGACGTCGTTCTGATCTCCGGTCACGACGGTGGCACCGGTGCCACCCCGCTGACCTCCGTCAAGCATGCGGGCGCACCGTGGGAACTCGGCCTCGCCGAGACCCAGCAGACGTTGCTGCTCAACGGTCTCCGTGACCGCATCGTCGTGCAGGTCGACGGCCAGCTCAAGACGGGTCGCGACGTCGTCGTCGCTGCCCTGCTCGGCGGCGAGGAGTTCGGTTTCGCCACCGCACCGCTGGTGGTCTCGGGCTGCATCATGATGCGCGTCTGCCACCTCGACACCTGCCCCGTCGGTGTCGCGACGCAGAACCCGTTGCTGCGTCAGCGTTTCAGCGGCAAGCCGGAATTTGTCGAGAACTTCTTCATGTTCATCGCCGAAGAGGTTCGCGAGCTTCTCGCGGAACTCGGTTTCCGCACGCTGCTCGAAGCCGTCGGCCAGGTCGACATGCTGGACACCACGCGCGCTCTCGATCACTGGAAGGGAAGCAAGGCAGGCAATCTCGATCTGTCGCCGATCCTGACCCAGGTCGAGTCCGCGTTCATGGACCAGGACGTCCACTGCACCGGCACGCAGGATCACGGTCTGGACAAGGCACTCGATCAGCAGTTGATCGTCTCGGCCCGCAACGCACTCGACAAGGGTGAGGCGGTCTCCTTCGAGTCCGCGATCACCAACGTCAACCGCACGGTCGGCACCATGCTCGGCCACGAGGTCACCAAGGCGTTCGGTGGAGAGGGCTTGCCCGAGGGCACCATCGACATCACGTTCACCGGTTCCGCCGGTAACAGCTTCGGTGCTTTCGTGCCCAGCGGTATGACCTTGCGCCTGCACGGCGACGCCAACGACTTCGTCGGCAAGGGCCTTTCGGGCGGACGCATCGTCGTACGCCCGCCGCTCGATGCAGCGGAAGGCTTTGTCGCCGAGGACAACATCATCGGTGGCAACGTCATCCTGTTCGGCGCCACCAGCGGCGAGGCTCTGCTTCGCGGTGTCGTCGGCGAACGCTTCGCAGTCCGTAACTCCGGCGCCACTGCCGTCGTCGAGGGTGTGGGCGATCATGGTTGCGAGTACATGACGGGTGGAAAGGTGGTCATCCTCGGAGCCACCGGACGTAACTTCGGCGCCGGCATGTCCGGTGGCGTCGCGTACATCTACAACCCCGACAAGGCATTCGAGAAGAACCTCAACACCGAACTGGTGGACCTCGAGGATCTTTCGGGCGACGACTTCACCTGGTTGAAGGGCGCCATCGAACGTCATCGCGACGAAACCGGCTCCGAGGTTGCAACGCGCATCCTCGCTGACTGGTCGCAGCAGGTGGGTCACTTCGCAAAGGTGATGCCCCGCGACTACAAGAAGGTTCTTTTGGCCATCGCGGCCGCAGAGAAGGATGGCAAGAACGTGGACGAGGCAGTTATGGAGGCAGCTCGTGGGTGATCCAAGCGGCTTCCTGAAGCACACGTCGCGCGAACTTCCGGTTCGCCGGCCGGTGCCGTTGCGCCTGCTCGACTGGAAAGAGGTCTACGAGGAGTTCCCGAAGGAAACCCTCAAGACCCAGGCCAGCCGTTGCATGGACTGCGGAATTCCTTTCTGCCACAACGGTTGCCCTCTCGGAAACTTGATTCCCGAGTGGAACGACCTGGTCTACAAGGACCACTGGCACGACGCCATCGAGCGTCTGCACGCGACCAACAACTTCCCGGAGTTCACCGGTCGTCTGTGCCCCGCACCCTGTGAGGCGTCCTGTGTCCTGGGCATCAACCAGGATCCGGTCACCATCAAGCAGGTCGAGGTCGAGATCATCGACAAGGCCTTCGACGAAGGGTGGGTCAAGCCGGTTCGCGCCGCGCACGCCACCAACAAGAAGGTTGCGGTTGTCGGCAGTGGTCCGGCCGGTCTGGCTGCAGCGCAGCAGCTGACCCGCGCCGGTCACGCAGTGACGGTCTTCGAGCGGGCAGACCGCATCGGCGGCCTGCTGCGCTACGGCATCCCCGAGTTCAAGATGGAGAAGCGGCACATCGACCGCCGTCTCGAGCAGATGGAAGCCGAAGGCACCGTCTTCAAGACCAACGTCAATGTCGGCGTGGACATCACCGCGGACGAGCTGCGTGAGCAGTTCGACGCAGTGGTTCTGGCCGGCGGCGCCACCGCAGCTCGCGATCTTCCGATCCCGGGCCGCGAACTGGACGGCATCCACCAGGCGATGGAGTTCCTGCCGATCGCCAACCGCGTGCAGTTGGGTGACCTCGACGCTCCCACCATCACCGCTGAGGGCAAGAAGGTTGTCATCATCGGCGGCGGCGACACCGGAGCGGACTGCCTCGGCACCTCGCACCGTCAGGGTGCGGCCAGCGTCCACCAGTTCGAGATCATGCCGCGTCCGCCGGAGACTCGCGCCGAGCAGACTCCGTGGCCGACGTACCCGCTCATGTTCCGCGTGGCTTCGGCTCACGAGGAGGGCGGCGAGCGTCTGTTCTCCGTCAACACCGAGAACTTCGTCGGTGAAAACGGCAAGGTCACCGGACTCAAGGCTCACGAGGTCGAGATGAAGTCGGGTCGCTTCGAGAAGGTCGAGGGCTCGGACTTCGAGCTCGAAGCCGATCTCGTGCTCCTGGCAATGGGCTTCGTCGGTCCCGAGAAGCCGGGTCTGCTCACCGATCTCGGTGTCGACTTGAACGAGCGTGGCAACGTCGCCCGCACGTCGAAGTGGAACACCAACGTCGACGGCGTGTTCGTGGCCGGCGACATGGGCCGCGGCCAGTCCCTGATCGTCTGGGCCATCGCCGAGGGACGTTCCGCAGCAGCCGCTGTGGACACCTACCTCGAGGGTGTCACGGCCCTTCCGTCACCGATCCACCCGACAGCGGCTCCGCAGCGCTAGAGGCTCTCACAAAGCCGCACCCCACCGCATTCGGTGGGGTGCGGCTTTGTTTCTGCAAGCAATTCGCACGATCTGTAACAAACCTTCATCAATCGTGCATCGGACAGACACAACGCCCAGACAGTATGATTCCGGAGCACCGATAGTGGTGTATGGGTTGCTGAAGGTAAAACAGGGGAGTTTCATGCGTGCGAGGCGTCTCGTTGCGGTGTTGTCGGCATTTGCTGCGGCAGTAGTGGTACCGGTTGTCAGTGCTCCCGTGGCGTCGGCTGATCCCTGCCCCAGCCTGTACGTCGTGGCCATCCCGGGAACCTGGGAGCCCTCGGGCACCAGGCCCGGCGCCGGCATGCTCGCCCCGGTGACCAACGGGCTTCCGGGCTCCGTTCGCACCGATTACGTCACCTACTCGGCGACGGCCTTCCCGTGGGAGTCCAACGTCTACGCCAAGTCGAAGCAGCAGGCTGTCGACAATGCCCGCGGCATGATCGGCGCTATGGCCGCCTCGTGCGGTGACACTCGCTTCGCCATCGTCGGGTACAGCCAGGGCGCCGACGCGGCAGGCGATCTCGCCGCCGAGATCGGAACCGGCATCGGCGTGGTCCCCCCGACTCGCGTCGAGGGCGTCGGCTTGCTGTCAGATCCCCGTCGTTCCGAGTCCGACGTCCTGATCGGCCCCGCTGTCGGCGGTAACGGTGCCAGCGGCCCTCGCATCGGTGGATTCGGTTGGCTGTCAGGCAAAACGGTGACGCTCTGCGCGGTCGGTGACCTGTACTGCTCGACGCCGAAGGACGATTTCGTGATGCGTCTGGCCGGATTCATGGCTCAGGCGTCCGATCCCACTCCGGCCAGTGCGCTCGCGCTGCGCGACGAAGCGGCCGTGATCGTCAACGATCTGATCACCGCAGGCGGGCTCCCCGCTCTGATGGCCCAGCTCGATCCGGGCGCGAATTCGCGTCGCATCGATCAGCTGGTCGACTTCTACGGCTCGCAGGTCCACACCGACTACACGCGTTACGTCGTTGACGGCGCAGGCAATTCGGCTACATCCTGGCTGCACGGCTGGTTGGCCGGCAAGGCCTGATCAGCAGTACGTCTGCTCCGCCGTGTCGACGTAGATCTCGGCAATGCGCTGCGAGGACATCGGCGTGATCTGTGAGTACACCTCGCCGACGGAGTTGAACTCCGCCAGCACTTCGGACCGAGGCATACCGTCAGCGAGAGCCTTGCAGGTGCCGTCGGCGTAGAGGATCTCTGCGGAATCCATTCCGGCGGGCGGGATCCCGGCCAGACGCAGCGCGGCGATATACCGCTGTCCCTTCTCGCCTGCGTTCGCGACGATCTCTTCCGGTGAGCGTGCATCGATTGGTGCGTTCGCCGGTGGCGCTACCGGTAGTGATACCGCCGGTGGCGTCGATTCGACGACGCTCGGCGCGGCTTCCGGTGTTGTTGCGGCGAGCGGGCTGGTCGGCAGCTCGGAAAGCGTACTGGGGGCAGTCGAACTCGACGTCGCCGCGACCGACGTGCTGGTGGCAGCAGAAGTGGATTCCGATGCGTCGCTGTCGGATTGGCTGCTGCAGCCGCTGAGGAGTAGGCCCGCTGCCGCGACGCAGAGGACCAGTCTGTTCGTGTTCATCACCCGTGAGTGTTACACACCGTACCGCTTATTTTGTCCGTTTTAAGGAAACTCCCTTTTGCCCTGTTTTTAAGTCGAAGTCCTGTGATATACATCTGTTCAGTTGTTACTTGTGAGTAGGAGCACACCGCAAAGACCTTGTCGGCGGCGGTCGAAACACAAGCAATGACTGCGAGTTTCGTCCCCCATCACATAAACGGCAGGGAGAAATCAGTGCAGAAATCTCACAAGAACGGCAACAGACGTCTCGGCACGCGCGTGGCCGTCATTGCAGGTACCGCAGGTGCGGTCCTCGCGTTCGCGGCGCCGATGGCCTCGGCTCAGGATCCGGTCGACAATTCGATACCCGGTGCCGCAGTGTGTCAGGCTACTGCCGAATCCTGTGTGTCGGTTGTGGTTCAGAGCGGAACCTTCGACAACAACGGCTTCAACCTCCCGATCGGAAAAGGCGACATGATCATCGCCGCCGAGGCCGGCTCCGGTGAAGGTGAGTCCACCGTTCTTCTCCCGCGCGACGACGGACACCACGGTGTCTACTCCAAGCCGTTGACCGTTCCGGGTGGAGTCCTCGGAATCGACCTGCCGTTCGGCAATCTGTTCGGCCTCGCCGCAGTCACCGCCGAGGTGGAGGCGACCGCTGCCCCGACCCTCAACGGCATCATCACCGACATGGATCTGAGCATCCCGGTGCGGATGAAGATCAACAACGCGTTCCTCGGCGACAACTGCTACCTGGGCTCCGCGGCTGCGCCGGTGAATCTTCGTCTCGCGCCTGACCCGTCGGTGGTACCGACCTACACGGTGCTCCCGGACAATGCACTGAAGGTGAGCCCGGTCGGGAACCAGGCCACCGGCTTCGCGCTGCCCGCCGCCAGTGGTTGCGGACCGTTCGGAGTGCTGAACCCGATCGTCAACTGGCGAGCAAAGGTACCGGCCACGTCGGGAACCTCGCTCAGCACGATCTCCGACGCCTACCTGTACCCGGGCGGCCTCACCGGTAGCGATCCTCTCGACGATCTCGGTGGCGGAACAGGATCCAGCGGTTCCAGTGGCTCGAGCGGTTCGTCCGGAAGCTCCGGTTCCTGAAAACTCGGATGCCTTGAAGCAGCGGTGGTGGCGGAATGTCACCACCGCTGCGGCGTCCGACCTGTAATAACCTGTGCCTCAGGGTGGGCGAAGGCGGACTCCATCAGGAGCACCTGCGCGGCCACGAAATCACAGGGGAGTCCTCAAACATGTTTCGAGACAGCGTTCTTGCGAGTCCGGTCCTGCGCCGGGGTGTGACGGCACTGGCAGTTGCGGCCGCAGCCACCATGTTTGTCGGTACTGCAGCGACGGCGGAGCCGGCAGCAGTTGTCGGTGAGGTGTCCGCGGACTCCATCGCGGCAGCCCGTGCGCAGGCCATCGGAACGACGGTCACCGTCGTGGGAACCGCGACTACGCCGTCTGGAGTGTTCGAATCCAGCTTCTACGACAAGGGCTTTGGTCTCCAGAGCGGCAATTCGGGCATTTACATCAGCGATCCGAACAATTCCGGGGTTGTTCTCGGCGATCGGGTTCAGGTCACCGGAGTCCTCGCGGATCAGGAAGGCCTGCTCGTCGTCCGCCCGACTGCCGTCGAGGTAATCGGCACGACTACCCAGATCAGCCCGGCGCGACTGCCCCTCAATGCAATCGGTGAGGGCAGTGAAGGTCGTCTCGTGACGGTGTCCGGAATCGTGAGCGGACCCGTCGTCGACGATCTGCCGTACGGCCACAAGATCCTGGTCTCGGGCGCCGAGGGAAACACCGTCATCTTCGTCAACACACAGACCGGAATCGACCTCGATGCCGTCGCCGTCGGACGCCCGATCACCGTCACCGGTTTCAGTGGCCAGTACGCCAGCACCTACGAGGTTCTTCCCCGCTCGGAAGCCGATGTGCAGCAGGGTTTCACGGGCAGCCTGAGTTTCGGAAGCTGACCTAGATCTCGAACCGAGCTCCGACGCGCATCGACCCGGGAGACAACCGGCTGATCGTGCGTCCGAGCTTGGCTTCGACGGTCACGGGTACGACGGCCTTGTTCGTGCGAACCGCTTTCACGATGGCACTGGCGACTCGGTCAGGCGTGAAGTTGCGCTTGCGGTAGAAGTTGTCGACCTTGGTCTGGTTCTCGAGCTGCTCCTCGGCGGTGGTCCCGGCGAACTCGGTGGTCTTGAGGATGTTCGTGTGAACGAGGCCGGGGCAGATGGTGCTGACGCCGATGCCGTGTGGAAGCAGCTCTGCCCGTAGGCAATCCGAGAGCATGAATACCGCTGCTTTGCTTGTCGAATACGCGGTGAGGGCCTTCTGTGGTGTGTACGCGGCGGCCGAGGACAGATTGACGACGTGCCCTCCTGTTCCCCGGTCGATCATCATCGGGGTAAATGCCCGGCAGCCGTAGACAACTCCCCAGAAGTTGATGTCCATGACGCGCTCGAACTGGCGCTGCTCGGTGTCGGCGAATGTCCCGGAGAACCCGATTCCAGCGTTGTTGACGACGATGTCCGGTACGCCGTGATGTGCCGCGACGGTCTCCGCGAACCGAATCACGGCCTGTTCGTCGGACACGTCCACCTGATAGGCGTGGGCACCGCCACCGAACACTGCTTCGGCGCCGCCCGCTTGCGAAGGGATGTTTACAAGTGCCGCAGTGTCCTGCGCGCTTTCGAGATTGATGTCGGAGACCACGACGATAGCTCCCTGGGCGGCGAAGGCGAGGGCCGTTTCACGCCCGATGCCGCTGCCCGCACCGGTGATCACCACCAGCGTGCCGGTGAGATCGCGCAGTCGACGCTGCAACTTCGTTCCGCGTCGCCAGCCGGTGACGTCCTTCAGTAACCCCATTGGTTGCCCTTTTCGTGTGTACGTTTGTGGCGTGTGTCTCTAGCTGACTTCCCCTCTGCGAAAGGTATCCGATGAGCGAGCTTCGTGTAGTTGCAACCATCCCGGCCAAGTCCGGTTCCGAGGACGACGTCCGATCGGCTCTGACAACTCTCGCGGAGGCGAGTCGGTCCGAGGACGGCTGTGTGTCGTACGAGTTGTTCGAGTCAGCGGCTGCGCCCGGCACGTTCGTCACGATCGAAACTTGGCGCGGGCAGGAGGAGTTGGACGCTCACATGCAGTCCCCGCATCTACAGGCCGCGCTGGCCGCTGCCGGACCACTTCTCGACGGCGCTCCGGCGATTCATCCGTTGAAAGGCGCCTGAATCAGAATGAATTCCTGACCTTCGCTAAGGGTCTGACCTGCGAATGTCGCTCGAAAACTGACCAATCGTCGCGCTTCATTCCACTGAGCGGGACCTGCGACTAATACCTGTGCCTTAAGTCACAAACTGTCTCGACAATGCTTCACATCACAGTTTCTGACCTGGAGGTTTTGAATGAGTCGCAGTTCTCGGCGCGGTCGCCGCAAGGTTGCCGCCGTCGCGCTGGCAGTCTCCGCCGGCCTGTTCGTCTCGTCGTGCGCTGACAGCGGGAACGGGGGTGGGAGCGGCGACGCACCGGACTCCGGTTCGGGATTGTCCATCGGCCCGGTCAACGAGCAGTCCGGCGAGGGCGATCCGGTCAAGGGCGGCACCCTCACGTTCAGCGGGTACTCCGCCGTCACCAATCTCGATCCGGCGAAGACTCAGATCGCCGGTTCGGTCGCCGGTTCGGAGTTGGGCGCGATCTACGACACGCTCCTGCGGTACGACCCGGCGTCCAAGGAATTCGTTCCGAAGCTCGCAGAGTCGATGGAGCCGAGTTCCGACTTCAAGACGTGGACCCTCGAACTGCGTGACGGTGTGAAGTTCAGCGACGGGACGCCGGTGGATTCGGCGGCCGTCTCGGCGAGCCTCAATCGCTACGTCACCAACAAGGGACCGCAGTCGAGTCTGTACGCGTCGAAGGTCGCGTCGGTCGACACTCCGGATCCGTCGACGGTCGTCTTCAATCTCGTCGACCCGTGGACCGGTATCGAGTCACTGCTCTCGACGGGCCCCGGCATGATCGTCGCGCCGAGCGCCCAGCAAGGTGATCAGTTCACCCCGATCGGCGCGGGTGCCTTCACCCTCGAGAAGTTCGCTCCCAACGAGGAATTGATCCTCGACGCTCGGGAGGACTACTTCGACGGTGCCCCGAACGTGGACAAGCTGCGGTTGATCAGCATTGTCGGTTCGCAGTCCACCACCGAATCGCTCAAGAGCGGCGGCACGGACGTCGCATACATGCGTTCGCTACCGAACGTGCTGGATCTGATCGACTCCGGCTACCCGGGCTTCGTCGACATTCCGTCGCTGTCGTACCTGTCGCTGGTCAACACGGCACCCGGTCGTCCCGGTGCCGACGTGCGCATCCGTCAGGCATTGGCGCTCGCAACCGATCCCGTCGCACTCGACAACCGACTCAACGAGGGCAAGGGTCTGCCCGGACAGGTCATCTTCCAGGACACCTCCCGCTGGCATAACGACGTCGCTCCGATCGGCGTCGACACCGCCAAGGCGAAGCAGCTTCTCGACGAGGCCAAGGCCGACGGTTACGACGGCAAGATCACATACCTGACGCTGCAGGAGAATTCGGCGCAGGCGATGGCTCTCGCACTGCAGTCGATGGCCAACGCCGTCGGATTCGATTTCCAGATCGAGTACGTCAACTCGGTTGCCGACGTCGTCAAGCGTTTGTACGCCGACCGCGACTTCGACATGGCAACAGGTTCCGCCAGCCTCGCGGAAGCCGATCCTTTCGAGCGTCTGTATTCCAATCTCAAGTCGGGTGGACGGAACAACGCCACGAGCTTCTCCGACCCCGAGATGGATACGCTGCTCGATCAATTGGGTGTCGCGACGTCGACCGACTCGAAGATCGAGGTGCTCGCCAAGATCCAGGAGCGCGCCAACGAGGTTGTGCCGTGGCAGGTTTACGGCAACACCCCGTGGCTCGGTGTGTGGGGACAGAACGTCCACGGCATTCAGCAGAGCCTGGACGGAATCATGTTCTTCGACAAGGCCTGGAAGAACTGAAGGCTTCTGAAGAACTGAAGAACTGAAGAACTGACTGGACCCGAGAAGCGTCCCTGCGGGGACGCTTCTCGGCATCAGAGAGTGTGATCGATCAAGAAGTGAGATCGAGGGCGGCGCGGACGATGCTGTCGGAGTCGAGGCCGTGGTACCGGTAGACGTCCTCGAGCGAACCGACCTGACCGAACCGGCTCACTCCGAGCGCAGCACCCGGAACGTTGTTGATTCCAGTCAGGAACGCGAGGGTGTGCGGGTGCCCGTCGAGAACGGTGACCATCGGCGCGGACCGGCTGCTCGGAAAGACCTGATCCAGGATCCACGACGGACCGTCCGCGAGACCGCGCCGAGACTGGAGTGCTTCGAAGAGCAAGCCGGGGCTGGTCACGCACACGACGTCGGCGGAAATACCTTGCTCGCCCAGCCTTTCGGCTGCGACCAGTGTTTCGGTGACGGTGGCACCCATGCCGACCAGGGTGACGGCCGGATCAGGGTTGTGCCGCAGTGTGTACGCGCCGGCCACCACCTGACGTCGACGGCGTTCTCGCGCAGCCGGATCGGTCGGTACCGCGGCCAGGGCCTGATCGACCGGACGGGTCGACAGACGCAGGTACGACGAGCTGCCGTCTGGTCGGCCCAGGCGT
Organism: Rhodococcus sp. SG20037; assembly: GCF_031763325.1. Lineage (NCBI taxonomy): Bacteria > Bacillati > Actinomycetota > Actinomycetes > Mycobacteriales > Nocardiaceae > Rhodococcus > Rhodococcus sp. SG20037. Next base: position 85,770 of record NZ_CP134497.1, read on the forward strand.
CCGATGCTGTCGAGGAGCGTCCACTCGACGTCGACGGCGAATGCCGGTTCGAAACTGACGCATCCCGGCTGTTCCAGTCCGATGGATGGGGTCTTGATCGACTGGTGCGCACCACCTTCGGCGGCCAAGGTGACGCCCGACGGAGTGCCGACCATGATCGACTGGCCACCGGCGTAGATGCCGTACGACCACGGTTCGAGAGCCCGCTCGATGAAGGGGTCGTACATCACGCCGATAGGGAAGAGTGGCTGGCCCCAACGACTCCAGGTCGCACCGAGTTCGCCCATCAACCCGACCAGGTTGGTCTCGGCGATACCGAGTTCCATGTGCTGACCGGTGGGCTTCTCACGCCAGTGCATGATCGTTTCGGCGTCGTCGGCAAACCAGTTGTGCCGCTCGTCGGGGGACCACACGCCGACCTTGTTCAGCCAGCCTGCGAGGTTGGTTGTGGAACTGACGTCCGGGCTCAGTGTGACAACACGTTTCGCGGCGTCCGGCGCTTCGCGGCTCAGGTCGAGTAGCACCCGGCCGAGAGCTGCCTGAGTGGTGGACGTGCCGGAGGGCGTACGGCCGATGTCTTTCGGAACTGCCGGGGGCACCAGATGCTCCACCTTCGGGCGAGTCAGGCGCCCAGCGGTTTCGGCGCAGATGCGGCCGGACGGGCTGTCGGTCTCGAACCGTTCCCAGGGCTTCGACGGGTCCATGCCGAGTTCCGACGCCAGGTGCTCGTACTGCTCGGCGGTGAGCAGCGACGAGTGGTTCTGCGGATGACCCTGCGTCGGCAGGCCCCGACCCTTGATGGTGTACGCGATGATCACGGTGGGACGGGTGTCGTCGATCTGTGCGTACGCCTCTCGCAGAGCGTCGAGGTCGTGGCCACCGAGATTGCGGATGGCCTCGAGCACCGTGACGTCGTCGAGGTCGTCGATCAGCGCCGTGATCGCGTCGGCGTCCGCCGCGTCGCCGGGCAGTCTCAGACGTACCTCGTCGGCCGTGCATCGCAGCAGGCGCTGGTACTCCGGATTCGGCATGTCCAGGATTCGTTCGCGCAACGCGGTGCCGCCCGGCCGGGTGAACAGTGATTCCAGCAGCGCACCGAACTTCACGGTGATGACCTGCCAGCCGGCACCCGAGAACATGCGCTCCAGGCGGGTTGCCGCGATGTTCGGCACCACCCGGTCGAGTGATTGGCGGTTGAGGTCGACTATCCACACGATCTCACCCAGTTCGGCAACCGAATGATCGAGAACTGCTTCCCACACCGCGCCCTCGTCGAGTTCGGCGTCACCGACCAGGGAGTACTGACGCCCGGTTCCGGCGCCGCCGAGGGAGGCGTCGAGGGAGGCGTCGACGTATCGGCGAGCGATGGCGCCCCAGATGGGAGCCGTCGCGCCGATGCCCACCGAACCGGTCGAATAATCCACCGGATCAGGATCTTTCGATCTACTCGGGTAGCTCTGCAGGCCCCCGAATTCGCGCAGAGTCGTCAGGTAGGACTCGTCGAGTTCGCCGAGCAGATAGTTGATGCCGTGGAGCACCGGCGCCGCATGCGGCTTGACGGAAACCCGGTCGCCGGAACGAAGTTGGCCGAACCACAGCGACGTCATGATCGAGACCATCGACGCGCACGAGGCCTGATGGCCGCCGACCTTGAGCCCGCTGGGATTCGGACGGACACGGTTGGCGTGATGGATCATCGCGGTCGACAACCACAGAACGCGCTTCTCGATCTCCGCCAGTGACTCGGGAGCGTTCTGGTCGATGTTGGGGCTGTTCACGGCCGGTCCTGCCTTCAGTAGTGGACATCGATCACCGCACCGCCTGTACCCCAGATCGTGGGGCCGACGATGTGGTTGTGATGTTTGGCAGGACTTCCTGAGGCCGAACCGTTCGGTGCGGCAAAGTCCAGCCGCACCTGTCGATCTGTTGTGCAGATTCTGCGTCAAAGTCCATCATCGGCATACAGATTGGGCAATAGCTACCCGGTGGATTGAGCAATGTGCGCAACACCGAGGGCTGTGCGCCGTGACAGGTGGGCACTATGCGCAGTGCACCGCCAGTCGCGCGCGGTCAGTCCATCAGGTCGTGGACGTAGCACCAGCGCCAGGATTCGCCGGGCTCGTGTGAGCGCATGACCGGGTGCCCGGTTTCGCGGTAGTGGTTGGTGGCGTGCTGATGAGGGCTGGAATCGCAGCATCCGACGTGGCCGCAGGACAGGCACATGCGCAGGTGAGACCAGTTATCCTCACCCAACTCGGCGCACTCCTGGCAGACGCCGGGCGTCAGCGCCGCCGGGTCTGTTTCGGGCGCATTGGTTAGTTCCTCGCAACCGGTGGGAGCGGGTGCGGGCTGCTGTGTGCGAGCTGCTGCTCGCTTCAGGATTTTCTTCATCGCCTTCCATACTGCATGCTGCCAGGGTGAACGGCATATTACTGGGGGTTGTAGTAGCGGCGTTGCTGGTGGCGGCGGTCGCGCGAAGGTTCGGGCTGTCTTCGCCGCTGATCCTCGTCCTGGTCGGTTTGATCGCCTGTCAGATACCGGGTGTTCCGGAATTGGAACTCGATCCCGACCTCGTCCTGTTCGTCGTGTTGCCTCCACTTCTGTACTCGGCAGCACTGGACAGTTCATACCTGGCTTTGCGCTCGAATCTGCGTCCGATCGGATTTCTCGCGGTGGGGCTTCCGCTGGCGACGACGGCTGCGGTGGGCTTTGTCGCCTACCTGATCGTGCCGGAGTTCTCGATAGCGGCTGCTCTGGTTCTCGGCGCCATCGTGGCGCCGCCGGACGCGGTGTCCGCGAGCGCAATCGGACGCAAGCTCGGCCTGCCGCGCCGGATCATGACCCTGCTGGGCGGGGAGAGCCTGCTCAACGACGCCACCGCTCTGACGGCGTACAAGGTCGCTCTCGCGGCTGCCGTCGGTACGGGTGCGACGCTGATCGGCGGCTTCGAGACCTTCCTCGTCGCGGCGGTCGGTGGAACGGTGATCGGCCTCGCGGTGGGGTTCGTCATCTCGAAGGTTCGCGGCAAGCTCCAGGATCCGGTGATGGAGAGCGGAATCGGATTGGTGGTGCCGTTCTTCACCTACCTGGCTGCGGAAGAGGTCCACGCGTCGGGCGTCATCGCGGTCGTCGTAGCCGGATTGTTCCTCGGCCAGCGCTCCACCCGCGCGAGTTATGCGACGCGTTTGCAGGACACGGCAGTGTGGAGGGCCGTCGACCTGATCCTGGAGTCGTTCGTCTTCCTGTTGATCGGTCTCCAATTGCCCAGTGTCGTCAACGGATTGCAGGGGTACAGCACTTCGATCGTCGTCTGGGCGTCGGTTGCCGTTCTCGTGACCGTCGTGGTGGTCCGAATCGCCTGGGTGTTCCCGTTCACGTACGTACCGCGCTGGCTGTCGCCGCGTATTCGAGCGAGGGAGCCGGAGATTTCGGCGCGGGCGGTGTTCGTCGTGTCGTGGGCCGGTATGCGAGGGGTCGTGTCGCTGGCAGCTGCCTTCGCCATTCCGCTGACGGTCAACAGTGGGGAGGACTTCCCGGGCCGTTCGCTGATCCTCTTCCTGACGTTTGTCGTCGTGGTCGGCACACTGTTGCTGCACGGCCTGACGTTGCCGTGGGTGATCCGTGTCCTCGGCGTGCAGGGGGACGAAGAGCAGTCCGACGCCCGCGCCGAGGCGGCAGCCCAGGACAAGGCTGCACGGGCCGCTGCGGCGCGGCTGGACGAATTGGTCGGAGCCGACGCCGACGACGTCCCTCAGGTCCGCAATCGTGCCGCGGACATCTTGCGAAGCTGGAACACCTACCGCGCGAACTCGGCGTGGGAGCGACTGGGACGCAGCGACGAGGATCTGGGGGAGAGCCCGTCGAACGCCTTCCGCTCGCTGCGCCTCGAGATGATCGATGCGGAGCGAGGCGTCTTCATCGCCGAACGCGATGCCGGCCGGATCGACGACGAGGTCCTCCGGAAGGTGCTTCGCGAGCTCGATCTCGAGGAAGCGACGCTCGACCGGGACTAGACCGGCTGGTCTGCTGTCCACGAAGGTAACCGCTGGCCAGGGTCGGTTTACCTGACTGTTGAGGCCTGCAACTTAACCGATTCCACTGAGCGAGACTCGATCCAATTTTCTGTGCCTCCCATCACAGACTGTTTCGTGTTCAACATCACGTCACGGTCTTACCCCGCCTTGGAGGCATTCGAATGAGTCGTAGTTCCCGCCGCGGAAGTCGCAGATTGGCTGCGGCTGCGCTGGCGATCACCGCAAGTATGTTCCTGGCGTCGTGCGCCGACAACGGCTCGAGCAATGGCGGCGGCGAATCCGCTGATTCCGGTTCCTCGCTGAAGATCGGCATGGTCAACGAGCAGGCTGATCCCGGCACTCCCACCAAGGGCGGCACGCTGACGTTCAGCGGTTACTCGGCGGTCACGACTCTCGATCCCGCGAAGGCTCAGGTTGCCGGCGCCACCGGTGGCAGCGAGCTCAGCGCCATCTACGACGTGCTCATGCGTTACGACCCCATCGGGCAGAAGTTCGAGCCCAAGCTCGCTCAGTCGCTCGAAGCGAGTTCGGACAGCAAGACCTGGACGCTGAAGCTCCGCGACGGTGTGAAGTTCAGCGATGGTACAGCTCTCGACTCGAAGGCCGTCGCCGACAGCATCAACCGCTACGTCACCAACAAGGGACCTCAGTCGAGCCTGTGGGCTTCCAAGGTTGCCTCGATCGACACCCCCGACGCGACGACCGTGGTCTTCAACCTCGTTGATCCGTGGACAGGCATCCAGTCGATGCTCGCCACCGGACCCGGCATGATCGTCGCCCCGAGCGCCCAGCAGGGTGACCAGTTCACCCCGATCGGCGCCGGCGCCTTCACCCTCGAGAAGTTCGCTCCCAACGAGGAACTGCTGTTGGCTGCTCGCCCCGACTACTACGACGGCGCACCGAACATCGACAAGCTCAAGCTGATCAGCATCGTCGGAGCTCAGCCCACCGCCGAAGCACTCAAGACGGGCGGCATCGACGCCGCGTACATGCGTACGCTCACCCCGATCCTGGATCTGATCGAGTCGGGTTACCCCGGCTTCCTCGACATCCCGTCGCTCGGTTACATCGCCAACGTGAACATGGCCCCGGGCCGCCCGGGCTCGGATGTCCGTGTCCGCCAGGCGATGGCGCTGGCCGTCGATCCGGAGACGCTCAACACCCGCGTCAACAACGGCAAGGGACTGCCCGGCCAGGAGATCTTCCAGGACACCTCGCGCTGGCACAACGACGTCGCACCGATCGGCGTCGATCCCGCCAAGGCGAAGGAACTGCTCGATCAGGCCAAGGCCGACGGCTACGACGGAAAGATCACCTTCCTCTCCATCCAGGAACCGTCCGCACAGGCAACGGCTCTGGCCATCCAGGCGATGCTCAACGCAGTCGGCTTCGACGCTCAGATCGAATACGTCACCGGTGCAGGTGATCTGGTCAAGCGGATGTACGCCGATCACGACTACGACATGAGCACCGCAGCACTGAGCCTCGCCGAGGCCGATCCCTACGAGCGTCTGTACACGGGCATCAAGTCCGGTGGCCGTAACAACGCGACCGGCTACTCCGACGCCGAAATGGATGCTCTCTTGGACAAGTTGGGCGTCGCAACCACCGACGAGGACAAGAAGGCAGTCCTGGCACAGATCCAGGAACGCGCCAACGAGACCGTCCCGTGGCAGGTGTGGGGCAACGTCGCCGCACTCGACGTGTGGAACCAGAACGTTCACGGACTCGAGCAGAGCCTCGACGGAATCGTGCTCTTCGACGGAGCTTGGAAGTCCTAGAGAGCCTGAAGTTCACAGCCGGCCCCGCGCCCGTATTGCAGCGGATCGGGGCCGGCTGCGAACGAAGAAATGAAATCAGAGGAACTGCTGTGTATTGCGAGCTCGCTGTCCGAAGGAGACGAAATCGATGAACATCGGCGCAATAGGTAAGAAATTGGGCCAGCTCGTCATTGTGATCCTGATCGTCAGCTTCGGAACCTTCGTGCTGGCATCACTGATCCCCGGCGATCCCGCTGTCTCCGTTCTCGGTGAAGGCCGAACGCCTGCCGAGTACGAGGAAGTTCGGCAGCAGCTCGGACTCAACGATCCACTCCTGGTTCGCTATTGGGACTGGCTGACCAGCGCTCTCCAGGGCGACCTCGGCAACTCGCTCGTTCCCCCGCAACAGGACGTCCTCACCGCGATCAGTTCCGCTCTCCCCGTCAGCGTTCAGTTGGCAGTGATGGGTCTGGTCATCGCACTCGTCGTCGCAGTTCCGCTCGCACTCTGGTCGGCGCACCACGAAGGCGGCGTCATCGACCGCGTCATCAGCGCCGCGACATTCGGTGTTCTTTCCGTCCCGAGCTTCCTCGCCGGTCTGTTGCTGATCATGGTCACCGTCAACTGGCTCGGCTGGTTCCCGCGATCACAGTGGGTGCGCATCGGCGACAGCCTCTCCGGAAACCTCTCACACGCAATACTTCCCGCGATCACCATCAGCCTCCTCGAGATGGCGATGTTCACTCGCGTTCTCCGATCCGACCTGGTGACGACGCTCCGTGAGGATTACATCCTCGCGTCGAAGGCCAAGGGAATGCCCACGCTGCGAGTGCTTTTCAGTGACGCGCTCCGCCCGTCGTCGTTCTCGCTCATCACGATGATGGGTCTGGCTCTCGGCGGCATGATCGGCAGCACCGTGATCGTCGAGACGCTGTTCTCGCTGCCCGGAATGGGCACGCTCATCGTCCGCGCAGCGCAGCAGGGTGATTCGCCGATGCTGCTCGGCGCGGTGGTCGTGATCGCGGTCATCTACGTCCTCGTCAACAGTGCGATCGATGTTCTGTACACCTATCTTGACCCGAGGAGTCGTCGTGTCCATGTCTGAAGTGACGCCAGACGGAGCGGCCCCGTCGCCGGCCCCGTCCGAGGTGATGACATACCGGCAGCAGACAGTCCTGCTGGCTCCCGGTCCCGTCGAGACGCTGGAACAGCCCAAGAATCTGGTCCTGATCGGATCGATTCTCACAGTGGTCGGCGTTGCGCTGCTCGGCACCGCACTCTTCGGTTCAGCGATCATGATGACCGTCCGCATCGTGCTCGCGCTCGTTGCCCTGGTTTTCCTCTTCAAGGGGCTCGGCAAACTCGGTACGTCCAAGTGGGGCAGTCAGTTCGATCTCTCGTACTGGTTGGCGTGCATCTGGCTGGTCGCGCTGATCCTGGCCGCGATCTTCGCGCCGCTGCTGCCGCTCGGTGAGTACAAGGACACGGTCAAGACCTTGGCCGAGCCGGGCTTCGCATCGCCGAGCCTGCTCTCCGATCATCCGTTGGGTACCAACAACTTCGGTCTCGACCTGCTCGCCCGCGCCCTGTTCGGTGCGCGCGCTTCCTTGACTGTCGCCATCTGCGCCGTGCTGATCGGCATGATCATCGGTGGCACCATCGGCGTCATGGCCGGCTATTTCCGTGGCAAGGTCGACGCCGTGGTCGGAATCCTGACCAACTCGCTGCTGGCCATTCCTTCTCTGGTGCTGCTCATCGCACTGGCCGCGGTGCTCACGTCGAACCTGCGCAACATCACCCTCGCACTGTCGATTCTCTGCATTCCCAGCATGGTTCGAATCGCCAGGGCAAACACCATCGTCGTCGCCCAACGGGAGTTCGTGCTTGCCGCGAGAGCCATGGGCGCCACCAAATGGCGCGTCATCTGGCGCGAGTTGGTTCCCAACGTCCTCGTTCCCGTCGCCGCGCTCGGCCTGGTGGCCGTCTCCGGCCTGATCGTCGCGGAAGCATCACTGAGCTTCCTCGGACTCGGTATCGCACAACCTGATCCGACCTGGGGCAACATGATTGCGGAAGGTCAGGGCGGGATCGTGGAGAAGCATCCGTTCATCGTCCTGGTACCAGGCGTCTTCCTCTTCCTGACGGTGTTCTCCTTCAACCTCATCGGCGAGAAGTATCGGAGTAAGCTGTGACCACTTCAGCTCAGCACGGCGTTCCGCTACTGCAGGCGGACAACATCAGAACCGTATTCGCCACTCCCCGTGGCCAGTTGCGAGCAGTCGACGGTGTCTCGATCCACGTCTCCGCCGGCGAGACTCTCGGCATCGTGGGTGAATCCGGTTCCGGCAAGTCGGTTCTCGGGCGCACCATCATGGGACTGCTCCAGAAGGGTCCGGCTCTCGACATCAGCGGGACGGTGACGTTTGCCGGCCGCGACATGTCGACGATGAGGAAGTCGGAGATGAAGCACTTCTGGGGACCCGAGATCGCCATGGTCTTCCAGGATCCGATGACCTCGCTCAATCCGTTCAAGCGCATCGGTACCCACATCACCGAATCCTTGAAGTTCCACCTGGGTCTGAAGAAGGACGCGGCGCGCGATCGCGCAGCGGAACTCCTGTCGATGGTGGGTATCCCCGAGCCCAAGCGTCGGCTCGACCAGTACCCCCACGAACTTTCGGGAGGTATGCGACAGCGTGTGGTCATCGCGATGGCGCTGGCCTGCGAGCCGAAACTGCTGATCGCCGACGAGCCGACCACCGCTCTCGACGTGACGGTGCAGAAGCAGATTCTCGATCTGCTCGCCTCACTGAATGACAAGCTCAACATGGCCGTCATCCTGATCAGCCACGACCTCGGTGTGGTCTCGGGGCGATCGGACCGTGTCGCCGTCATGTACGCCGGTTCCGTCGTGGAAACGTCGGCAACCGAAGAGTTGTTCACTCGTCCTCGCCACCCGTACACCGAAGCGCTGATGGCCGCGATTCCGCGACTCGAATCACCGACGCACACAGTGCTGCAGACAATTCCGGGTGGACTCCCGGACATGACGAAGCCGATCACCGGTTGCCGCTTCGCCGCTCGCTGCCGATACGCCCAGGACGACTGCCTGACCGGCGACCCGGCCCTGGCTCCCGGCGGACCGGGGGACAACACAACCGAAAGCCACACGTTCGCGTGCCACTACCCGGTCGACACCCCCGAAGGCACAACGGCATTGGTCGCCAACGAGAAGGCCGGCACTACCGCAGCGGGCCTGACGCTCGCGGTGAAGGAGATGGTCTGATGACTGCATCAGTGGATACCAGGAAGTCCGAGACGGTGGACGCGGCCCTGACGGTCGAGGACTTGGTCGTCGAATTCAACGTCGGCAAGGGCCAGACCGTTCACGCCGTGTCCGGGATCAGCTTCACCGTCGCTCCGGGCGAAACCTTGGGCGTGGTCGGTGAATCCGGCTGTGGCAAGTCCACGGCGGGCCGGGCGATCATGCAGTTGCCCTCACCGACGTCGGGCTCGATCCGCCTCGGAGAGACGGAAATGACGGCACTGGGCGCGGAAGAATTGCGTCGCAGCCGCACTCAGTTGCAGATGATCTTTCAGGATCCCATCTCCTCCCTGAATCCCCGTCGCAAGGTCAAGGCTCTCATCACCGAGGGTCCGTCGATCTGGGGTGGAAAAGACAAGGCTGCCATCGAAGCTCGGGCGCGCGAGGTTCTTGCCGAGGTCGGGCTGGACCCGGACATGGTGTGGGACCGAACCCCACGCGAACTCTCGGGTGGTCAGTGCCAGCGCGTGTGCATCGCCCGCGCATTGATGCTCGACCCCAAGGTCCTGATCTGTGACGAGCCGGTCTCGAGCCTCGACGTGTCCGTGCAGGCGCAGATTCTGAACCTGCTCGAGGACGCGAAGAAGCGTCACGGGCTGTCGCTGCTGTTCATTGCGCACAACATGGCCGTCGTGAAGAACATCAGTGACCGCGTGATGATCATGTACTTGGGCCGCGTCTGCGAAATCGTTCCCGCAGAAGACATGCAGAACCGCGCGCTGCACCCGTATACGCAGCTACTGCTGGCGTCGATTCCCGATCCCGACGCCACCGTCACTGCGGCGCAGAACGTCGAGCAGAAGGTCATCGAACTGCCCTCGCCGCTCAATCCGCCCAGTGGCTGCCGCTTCCGCACGCGGTGCCCGCTGGCTACTGATCTCTGCGCCGAGGTAGTTCCCGAGCTGCGTCTCGTCGAGGGCGGCCATCAGGTGGCGTGCCACAACGTGTGACTACACGCGAAGCATGTTGCGTACGTGACCGGTTTCGTTGATCGACCCGACCCTGCGGCTTCCGTTTCGCGACACGAGAATGCGCGTGACGGACACGTACTCGATCGGGAAGGTCAACGGGCGCTCCAGTCCGAGCAGTTCCTGCAGAACGATGTTGACGACGCCGCCGTGGCAGAAGATCGCCACGGTGGCGTCGTTGTCCGTTGCCGCGACTATCTCGTCGATCGCACCGAGGACTCGCGCACGAAAGGCGTCGCCGTCCACCGACTCGGGGAGCCAGCCGGCTTTGATTCGCGCATAGGTTTCCGGCGCCCGCTCCAGGACCTCGTGCATCGGGATGTAGTGCGGCTGCTCGTAGTCGTATTCCGCCAGACCCTCGCGCTGGGTGACCGGAAGGCCCAATATCTGCGCTACCGGGGCTGCGGTCTCGAGTGCGCGCTTCTGCGGGCTGCTGAAGAGTCCGGTGATCCGGTACGGCGCCAGTGCTGCGGGCAGCCGTAGTGCCTGGGCACGACCTTCGTCGGTCAGCGAGGGATCTGCGCGGCCTTCGGTGACCTCGGCCAGTTCGGGGAGCGCGTGTCGGATCAGGAGTAGTTGCACCTACGTCACCTTGCCATGTAGAGATCGAACGCCACCACGAGGTTTCGGCCGTCGCGTTTTGCCTGGTACATCGCGTTGTCGGCGATATCGAGCAGAGTCTCCATGCCCGGCATCGCGCGATCGGCCCAGGCGACGCCGATACTGACCGTTCCCGCGAAACCGCGAATGGATCGCGCGTGGGCCTCTTGCGCCTCTCTGATGCGCTCCGCGAGGTGGATGGCTTCCTCGAAGGTGCAGTCGGCGGCGGCGACGGCAAATTCTTCACCACCCAGTCGGCCGGAGAGTCCCAGCCCTTCGGTAGCGGCGAGGAGGGTGTTTCCGAACTGTTCGAGGACCGAATCGCCGGTGAGGTGACCGAGGTTGTCGTTGATCGATTTGAAGTGGTCGAGATCGAGCATCATGACGGCGATCGGTCGTTGTGCCGCGTGCTGGGCGTCGAGGAGTTCCTGCGATTGGGTCCAGAACGCGTGGCGACTCAGCGTTCCGGTGAGGGCGTCGCATTCGGCGATGCGTTGGAGTTCTCGCTCAGCGCGCCGCTGTGCGCCAGTGGCGACGGCTACGGCGATGGGGGAGAGTGCCATCAAGATGACGGAGATCCGGGTGGTCACCCCCTCACTGAGTAGGTGCACCGGATCTGCCAGTGCCAGACGTCCCTTACCCGCCATGACCAGTGCCCACGCGCTCCATCCGGCTGCCAGGAGTGAAGTGCTGAACAGTGAGACACGCATTGCGCACCACAGGAGCGCCGGCATCGGCAGCAGCAGCGCAAGGGCTCCCTGAACCTCCAGGGCGAGTGGCAGACAGGCCAGGAGAGCGGCCAGAGGCGCCAGGATCTGTGCGAGCCGCCTCAAGCGCAGACTCTGCCGCACGGACGGCCCGCAGGTTCTTCGAATGTGTTCGAGCGTCGGTGCCGACAGAACGATCGGCAGCACGATCAGATACGTACACAGGTCGGCGAAGAACCACCCCACCAATTCCGTTGCCGCACCGCTTCCTTCGTGGAGTTGAGTGCGTAGTGCGCTGGCGGACCCGGCCGTGAACGACGCCAGAACCGAGATGAGGAAGATTCTGGCCGTGTACTTCGTCTCGGAGATTCGCCGCGGAAAGCAGCCGAGCAAGTTCGCGGCGATCAATCCTGTCGTGACGCCGACCAGATTGATCGCATTCAGTTCGAAGGCCCTCTGCACGGGGCTTCCGGTCGCAAGATCCGCCGTCAGCAGCGCTGCGCCGCCGACAGCGAGTCCGATCGGCGCAAACGAGCGCGGGTTACGGAGGAGAATGCCCAGAAGGATCGCGTTGGCGGGCCAGAAGGTCGACAGAAAACCGGGCGGACGGGCGGCGATGCCCGCCAGGGCGACAACGAGGATCGCCACGAAAATCAGGCACGAGCGCACCCGACGTGTCGAACGGTCCATGGTCAGCCTGTCGTAGAAAGCAGAAGCTGTCCGAGACTAGCAATGATCCGGCTACTGTCCGAGTTGTAACTTTAAGTGTCATCCCCGACGATTCGGCTGCGTGAGGCGCCGAATCAAGTTCGCCAACTCCTCGGGTTGGTCGATCATCGCGTGGTGATGCGCCGGGCGCAGGACGTGAAAACTCCCACCGAGGTAGGTGGCGAGTTTCTGCTGCTTTGCCATCCAGGCGATGGACCAGGGAGTGGTGTGGCCAGTGTGTGCAGCAACGACGCTGAGGTCGATGTCGGGCAGTGGATGCTTGCTCGAGCGTCGTAAAGCGGTGAGCTCCAGCGCCATATCGGTGTACGCGACGTATTCGATCATCGCCGCTTCCAGATAATGAGGCTCGCGGTAGATCTTCCGCACCCATTCGAGAGTGGCTTCGGACGACCCGCTCGGCGGCACGGACTGGTTGAGGATCTTGCGCGTCGTCGTACCGAGGAGTCGTTGGAGCCCGGTGGTGCTGAACGAAGCCGCGGCGGCTCGGGAGGCGATCAGCAGCAGGTCGCGGGGGAAAAGACGTTTCGGCTCCTTCTCGGCACTGGAATCGAGGAGGAGCATCCCCGCCGCCCGATCGGGGAACAGGCGCGCGAAGCCTTCGACGTAGAAGCCGGCGATGGAGTGGCCGACCACCACGGCCGGACCACTCAGTCCCAGAGTGTCGAGCACGTCGCGGATCCGCTGAGCTTCGCCGCGGACGGTCGGAACTTCGGAAGTAGGCTCGCTGAGCCCGAAGCCCGGGCGATCGAAGCGGACGACGGTGTGGTCCGACTGAAGATGACGCGCGCAGTCATCCCAGTCGAACCAATTGCCCGCCAGCCCACCGCACAGGACGACGACGGGGCCGTCGCCCTCGGCAAGAACATGCAGTCGGCTCTCGCCGACCTGCAAGATCTCGCCCGGTGGTTTCACGTGGAACAATTCCGGCACGCGAGAATCCGGACTACTGACGCGGTTTCGCGAGGGGGAAGGCCAGCGTCTCGCGGATGCTGCCACCCGTGATCAGCATGACGATTCGGTCGACGCCCATCCCGAGACCACCCGTCGGCGGCATCGCGTGTTCGAGGGCTTGGAGGAAGTCTTCGTCCAATTCCATCGCTTCCGGGTCGCCGCCGGCCGCGAGCATCGACTGCTCGGTGAGCCGGTTGCGCTGATCCACAGGGTCGGTCAGCTCGCTGTATGCGGTTCCGAGTTCGACGCCCCACGCCACCAGGTCCCACTTCTCGGCGACGCCGGGGATGCTGCGGTGCGGCCGGGTGAGCGGCGACATCGAGGTGGGGAAGTTGGTGTAGAACGTCGGAAACTCCGTGTAGTCCTCGACCAGATGCTCGTACATTTCCTGCGCGATGGCGCCGGTATCCCAGCTGGACTGGTACGGGATCTCGTTGGCGTCGCACAACTTCTGCAGGTCTTCGAGACTTGTCTCGGGGGAGACGTCGACACCAAGTTTTTCGGCGACGGCGCCGTGCATCGTCTTCACCGGCCACTCACCGGAGATGTCGACCTCGACCAGTTCGCCGTCCGGGCCGGGACGCATGATGATCTCGCGACCGAATGCTGCGACGGCCGCCGCCTGGATCAGCTCGCGGCACATCCGCATCATGCCCTCGTAGTCGCTGTGGGCTTCGTATGCCTCGAGGATCGTGAACTCGGGATTGTGTTTGAAGTCGACGCCCTCGTTGCGGAACACGCGGCCGATCTCGAACACCTTCTCCATACCGGCGACGCACAACCGCTTCAGGTACAGCTCGGGTGCGATGCGGAGATAGAGGTCGAGGTTGTACGCGTTGATGTGTGTCAGGAACGGAGCGGCATTCGCGCCGCCATGCACCTGCTGCAGAATCGGGGTCTCGACTTCGAGGTATCCGCGACCACCGAGTGAATCGCGCAGCGACTTCACGACGGCGCTTCGGGCCTCGAGCAGTTCGCGGGCCTTCGGGTTGAGGGCGATGTCGAGGTACCGCTGGCGGACGCGGGTCTCGGGATCCGAGAGGCCTTTCCACTTGTCCGGCAGCGGGTGCAGGCACTTGCCGTTCATGCGCCACTCGACGGCAATGAGCGACAGCTCGCCCTTGCGGCTGCGCCCGATGGTTCCGCTGACTTCGATCAGGTCACCGAGATCGAACTCGGCAGCGAACTCCGCCAACTTCTCGCGGCCGACGTTGTCCTGATCGACCAGAACCTGGATGTCGCCGGACCAGTCGCGCACGTCCGTGAACACCACTCCGCCGTAGTCGCGGACCCGCAGGAGGCGTCCCGCGATTCGCACGCGGGTGCCCTCCGGTGACTTCGCTGCGGCGGCAATCGTGTGGGTCGGCGGATAGGCGACGGGGTAGGCGGCGATCCCTTCGTCGGCCAGTTGCGCAAGTTTGTTCATGCGCACCCGGACCTGCTCGGGTCGACGCGGACCGTTGGTCGTGAACGTCGGCGCCGAGTCCGGCGGGCTGCCGTCGGCATGCAGTCCTTCGGACGTCACCAGAGCTGCCGGCACCGCCGCATGCGTGCCCGTGTGCTTGACGACCTGGCTGGACTTGCGCCCGAAACTGGGCAGAACCACAAAGCCTTCGGCGATGGCCGACGCGAATCCGACGCGCGGCAGTTCGCGGTTGTCCTCGAAGCAGAGGAAGCGCGGCGCCCAATCCGGCTGGTATTTCACGTTCGAGCGGTACAGCGCTTCGAGCTGCCACCAGCGGGAGAAGAAGACGAGCACCGAGCGCCAGATGCGGAGGATCGGGCCCGCGCCGATGCGCGAACCTTCCTCGAACACCGAGCGGAACACGGCGAAGTTGAGCGAAACTCGCACGACGCCGATCTCGTCCGAACGTGTGGCCAACTCCGAGACCATCAATTCGACGACACCGTTGGGCGCCGTCGGCTTACGGCGCATCAGGTCGAGCGAAACACCGTTCGGTCCCCACGGCACGAGCGAGAGCATGCCGACGACGCTTTCGTCCTCGGTGCCGTCACCCATGACGGCTTCGACGAGGAGGCAGTCGCCGTCGAGGTGATCGCCCAGTCGGCCGAGCGCCATGGAGAAGCCGCGCTCGGTGTCGGTGTCGCGCCAGTCGTCGGCGCGGATGATGACGGCTGCCATGTCCTCGGGCGGGATGTCGCGATGGCGTCGCATCCGCACGGTGACGCCGTGACGCCTCACGCGAGTGACGGCCTGGCGCACCGGGCGCATGTCGCGTCCGTTGAGATTGAACTCGCGGGTGCGCAGGATCGCTTCGTCGCCGAGCTGCAGGACGCTCAGGCCCGCCTTCTTGTATGCCGTCGCCCCGGTTTCGCTGGCGCCCATGACGGCCGTCGCCCAGCCGTACTGCGATGCGAGCCCCTGCCACGCTTCGATGGCGTGCGGCCACGCTTCAGGATCACCGATGGGATCACCACTGGCGAGGCAGACGCCGATCTCGACGCGGTACGTGATCGCGGCCTTGCCGCTCGGCGCGAAGATGACCGCCTTGTCGCGGCGGGTGGCGAAGTAAGCGAGAGAGTCGTCGGCACCGAAGTTCTGGATCAACCCGCGGATCGCGGACTCGTCATTTCCGGTGAGGGCGTTGTTGGAGCGTTGCGCGCGGAAGAGCGTCATGACCGCGGCGAGTAGCGCGATGGCACCGAGGAGACCGAGGACCGTGTTGACGAAGACACGCGGGTGGCCGTCGAACACCTCGTTGTCGACCGAAGCTGCAGCGGTGACGCGGTTCAGGGCCCAGAGGAATCGCTGGTTCTGCGGCAGGTCACCTGGGAAGAGTTCGACAAGGCCCCAACCGATCACGGTCGCGACAGCCATGCCGCCGATCAGCACGCCGAGTGCTTTCCAGCCGGCGCCGCGCCGTACGCGTGTGTAGAACTCGGGCCTCGCCGCGATGAGAATTCCGATCACGACAAGCAAAACGACAACGGCCACGGCGTTGTTCGGGTTCTTGTCGACGATCGCGGAGGCGATGTTGGTGAGGGTGATCAGTGACAGGTAGATCGTCAGCAGCCACCAGGCGATGCGCTTGCGGCTCGCGAGGGCGGCGGCGAGCAGGGCGACGACGAGCGCCCACGACAGGCTCGTATCCGGTGCGTCGAAGTAGTAGCTGTCGATGTATTCGCGTGGGACGCGGAGGATGTGCCGCAGTACCGGCGAGATGCTCCACAGGAACACCAGTACGGAGAAGACTCCGAGGATCAGTCCCGAGATATGGGGAACCTGGCTGAACCGCCCTTTGCGGAATCGACGCGCCTGGCGCGGATTTTCGGGTGGCGATTCCACCAACTCTGCAGTGGTGTCCGATACCTCGGTCAATGGTGCCATCGAGCTTCCTCTCCTACCGGTCGATCAGATCCTCACGCTAAGTGTGGTCTGTCGTGTCCAGTTTTGTGGGAGGAGGAAGATGATTGACATGACCGACAACATTCCAGCAGTACCCATCCGCGACGAAATGATTCGGCTCGGTCAGTTTCTCAAGCTCGCGAACCTCATCGAATCGGGCGCGGAGGCCAAGGAAGTGATCGCCGACGGCATGGTTTCGGTCAACGGTGAGGTCGAGGATCGCCGTGGCCGTCAGCTTCGTGACGGCGATGTCGTCGAGATCGGCGGGATGGCCGCCAAAGTGGAAGCCCCCGCCTGATCCCGCGACTTCTGACTAGCTTTCGCGAACGACGACGCCGTCCTGGTCGCTGTAGACGATCTCGCCGGGGTTGAAGGTGACTCCGCCGATTTCGATCGGCACGTTCTTCTCGCCCGAACCGGTTTGCGTGCTCTTGCGCGGGTTGGTGCCCAAAGCCTTGACGCCGATGTCGAGGGTGCGCAGGATCGCGGAGTCGCGGACGGCTCCGTTGACGATGACACCGGCCCAACCGTTGTCGACGCCGCGGCCGGCAATGATGTCGCCGACCAGGGCGGTGTGGATGCTCGCGTCACCGTCGACGACGAGGACTCCGCCGTTGCCCGGTTCGCTGAGGGTCTGCTTCACGAGCAGGTTGTCCTGGAAGCACTTGATGGTGGTGATGGGGCCGGCAAACACTTCACGTCCACCGAACTGGGTGAACTGCGTGTCGCAGCTACGGATGTCGGGTCCGATCTCGTCGGCAAGGTCAGCGGTCGCTACAGGCTCGGTCATGCCCCACAGGATAGTCGGCGGGGCTCGGGCCTAGTGGGCCTCGGGGAGTATGCCGTTCAGCACTATGTCGGCAAGAGAATCGGCAAACGGTCCCGGGTCCGAGACGTCACGAACCGACAGCGCGAAGATGGCCGCGCCAGCCATGATGTCGAGAAGAGCGTCGGCGTCGACGCCGCTTCGGATGTCGCCGCGCTCTCTCGCCGCCTCGAGTCGACGGTTCAGCTCGACGCGGACTCCGGCCAGTTGCCGCACCACGAGAACGTCGCGTAATTCCGCGTTTGTTCGCACTTCGCTCATCAATCCGGGAGCAGCGGCTCGTGTGGCGGGAGCTGCGAACAGAGCAACCGCGCCGTGCACCAGCGCGCGGATCTGATCCGTGATCGTGCCCTCGGTGCCGAGTTCGGTGTCGATGTCCGCGCCCTGTTCGACGTCGAGTACGGGATAGATCGCGTCGTTGACGATGTGTGCCTTCGACGGCCACCGACGGTAGATGGCTGGACGTCCTACTCCCGCACGCGTGGCTATGGCGTCGATGGACGTGCCCGCGTACCCCTTTTCTTCCAACAGTTGCCTGGTCGCGTCCAGTACTGCGTCGTCGATTGCAGGGTTTCGCTGCGGGCCCAGGCGGTGCTGAGTTTCGGAATCTTTGGACATTTTGGGCAAATCCCTTGCGGTATCGCTGTGATGGCCGTTACATTCTGTCACGGCTTTAGTCGATACATATTGTATCGACAATCGGCACGTGCGCATCGGCGCCACCGAACCACGAGGAGTGGTGATGAACCTTCGAACCGAAACAGAAACCTCCGGCGAAGATCCCGACTACGCCGAATTTGCCAGGCCCGGCGAATCCCGCAACGACCCGGCGGAGATGCGGCGCAGCCTCGAAGGCTGGCTCGCGACCGTGCTGTGGCGAGGTTCGAAACCTTCCGTGACCTCGGTCGAGGTGCCGGCCGCGAACGGCATGTCCAACGAAACTGTGCTTTTCGATGCGACGTGGATCGAGGACGGGATTCGAGCCGAGCATCGCTTGGTCGCCCGTATCGCCCCGCGGGACAGTGCGGTACCGATCTTTCCGTCTTACAACCTGGACCAGCAGTTTCGGGTCATGAGCGCCGTCGCCGCTCACACGTCGGTGCCGATCCCGCGGGTGTACTGGTCCGAGAGCAACCCGGACGCGCTCGGCGGCGAGTTCTTCGTGATGGAACGGCGTGAGGGCGAAATCCCGCCCGATGTCATGCCGTACACGTTCGGATCCTGGCTCTCGGAAGCTTCGGCCGACGACTGTTCTCGACTCCAGCAGTCATCGGTCCGGGTGCTCGCCGAGCTACACGCTATGGCCGATCCGCACCTCGCACTCCCCGAGTTGTGCCGCGATGGTGCCGAACCGACTGGGGCAGAAGCACTTCGCGCGCACCTCGAGGACCAGCGGCGCTATTACGAGTGGGCAACAGCCGACGGACCAGCATCTCCTTTGATCGAGCGCGGTTTCGACTGGATCGAAGCGAACTTTCCCGTCGATGCCGGTTCCGCAGTGCTCTGCTGGGGTGACTCGCGGATCGGAAATGTCATCTACCGCGACTTCGAGCCGGCGGCGGTCCTCGATTGGGAGATGGCCACACTGGGGCCGCGTGAGCTGGACCTCGGCTGGATGATCTTTCAGCACAGGTTCTTCGAGGATCTCGCTGCCATGGCCGGACTCCCCGGAATGCCGGACTTCCTTCGTCGCGAGGACGTGGCAGAGGCCTACGGCTCGCTTTCCGGCCACCAGGTTGCGGATCTAGATTTCTACATCCTTTACGCCGCGCTGCGGCACGCGGTGATCATGTTCCGAGTCCAAAGCCGCGCAGTGGCTTTCGGTCAGGCCGAATTCCCCGACAACCCGGACGAGATGATCCTGCACCACAAAACACTCGAAGCCATGCTCGACGGCACCTATTGGGAGTCGCTCGCAACATCCCCGCTCACAACAGGAGATGCACGATGACACTGTCCCCGCTCGACGACTACCCGGTACATCAGATCGCCGAGACCATCCGCCACGTGGGCACCTCGGATCGAAACTTCTACGACCGCTACTACTTCAACTGCCATGCCGGCGTCGACGGCGACACCGAGCCGCTGTTTCTCATCATCGGTCTCGGTCAGTACCCCAATCTTGGTGTATGCGACGGCTTTGCGGTTCTTCGGCGCGGCGAAGACCATATTGTCTTCCGGGCATCCCGAGCCTTGGGTGACGATCGTATGGACCTGTCAGTAGGCCCGCTGCGAATCGAAATCATCGAGGGTCTGCACCGCCTACGTGTGGTGTTGGACCCGAGTCCCGAAGCGCCGGACCTGAGCTTCGACCTCACCTTCGAGTCCGACGGCCCCGCCAATCTCGAGGCCAGACATTTCCATCGCCAGCTCGAACGAGTCACCTTCGACACGCAACGATTCGTGCAGACCGGAACATGGTCCGGATCCCTGACCGTCGACGGCGACGTCATCCCGGTCACCCCGGAGACGTGGCGGGGTAATCGCGATCGGTCCTGGGGTGTGCGACCGGTCGGCGAAGCGGAACCGCCTGGACGCAAGGCAGATCCGGCGATAGCCAGCAGTCAGAACTTCTTCTGGATTTACTCGATCATGCAATTCGGCGACTTCACCATCGTCACGATCGTTCAAGAAGATCAGCAGGGACGCCGAATCCTCGAAGATGCGACTCGCGTCTGGGCGGACCGCTCGCGCGAGCCGGAGTGGTTGGGTCGACCGGACCACCAGCTCACGTTCATTTCCGGTACTCGCGAGGTGAAGAGCGGAACTCTGTACTTCCGGCGCCCCGGTGCACCAGGCGAATCCGACCACATCCTGGAGATCACCTGCGAACCGATACTGCCCAACTACATCGGTGTCGGCACGGGCTACGGACTCGAGCAGGATTGGCGCCACGGGATGTGGCAGGGCGAACTGGTGGTTCAAGGCCTGCGGGAAAAGGTTTCGGACATCGAATTGTGGAAGAAGATGCTGTGCCCGGTCGACAACCTGGCTCGGTTCACCCTCGTCGAGGACGGCGTAACCCGCACCGGGACAGGCCTGTTCGAGGTAGCAGTCATCGGACCTCACCAGCGATACGGATTTACCGGCATCGGTGATGTCGCTCCGTAACTCCAGATCACCACACCACAAATCCCAAACTGCAGAGAGAGGCACTGCCACATGTCCACACGCACACGAATGTTGTTCGCTCGCACTGCAAAGGCCGCCGCATTAGTCGTTACAGGTGGTCTGATGTTTGCTGCTCCCGCCACGGCAATCCCGCTCGACCTGGGCTCTCTCAACACAGGCTCGCTTGGAGCGGTCGATCTCGGCTCGCTCGATCCTGTCCTCGCGCCGACACCGAATTTGGCCTCCGTGGCCAACTTTCGCGACGTCGCCGGCAACGACGGTAGGGGATACACCACCGTCGACGGCTCACACCTCAAGCGCGGCGTCATCTACCGGTCCAATGCGCTGACCGCGACCACCGACGCAGACAAGACGACACTCACCGGCCTCGGACTTGCCGACGCCTATGACCTGCGCGGCGCAACCGAGATCTCCAACCCGTTCATCGGTGGCGCGGACAAACTCCCGGACGGTGTGACGTACACGAACATCCCCATCGAGTTCAAGGATCTCACCCAGCTCGCGACGACGATCAAGTCGCCGGAGGAGGCCAAGCAGTTCTTGGTCGACACCAACCGCAGTTTTGTCACCGATCCCGTTCGCCGTGCCGGCTTCAAGCAGGTCCTCTCGGACATCGCTGCGAGTGACGGGGTGCAGTTGTTCCATTGCACCTCAGGCAAGGACCGCACGGGTTGGACCGCGATGTTGCTGCAGTCCATCGCCGGTGTCCCCGCCCAGACGATCATGGACGACTATCTGTTGAGCAACACCTACCTTCAGGCGACCAACGAGAAGATCCTTGCGCAGATCGCTCAGGCCCTGAGCCCGCAGGTAGCGACCAATCTCGAACCGGCCCTAGGTGTCGACGCTTCGTACCTGGAAGCTGGACTCGCGCAGATAGCCAGCGATTACGGAACCGTCGACGGTTATCTCACCGAAGGTCTCGGACTCACTGCGGACACGATCGCACTTCTGAAGGCCAAGCTCGTCGACTAGTTGCGGGCCGCTAAAACGCTTGAACGAACGAGTACCAGTCGCCGTCGAACTCCTGGTATCCGATCTCGCCGCCGCGGCGGGGCTTGCCGAGATATGGTGCGCCGTCGGGTAAGTACGCCAATCCGATCGAATCGATCAGACCGCCCTCGATGTGGAAGCGACACCCGTTGCCGACGGGCCAGACCCGCAGGACCCGGTAGACGCCAATTGTTCGGTTTTCCAACGACTTCTGGCAATCCGCGGCCACTGCTTCGAGCGAATCTTTCGACAATGCAAACGCAACATGCGAAGGGACGGACAAGGTCACGAGCGCACCGGTGACGAGCACGATCACCGGCGCGATCGTGCTCAAACGCAGAGTTTTGTACTTCATCCAGCCAATCAGGCTGAGTATCAACCACACTCCGCCCAAACCGAGCAGTACTGAGGCTGCGAGCGCAAAGAACGGAAAGTACACAACCGGCGGCATGAAGGACCACACGATGACGCCGCATGTGAGAGTGACAAGCACTGCGGTGACAATCGCTGTCACCTTCCACCCGGATGCCGGACCTCCACGCTCAGTTGTCGGATCACCGTCAGTCATCGGACAACCCTTGCACAACGCGGTAACTGCGGAGCGGCAACGAATGGAATTGTTCCACTGATTTACGTCGGGGTCGTCCTGCGTGGATCCGAAAATTGAACACTTTCGGCCCGGTCAGTGCGCTGACGCCTGAGGGTATGGTCGGATTGTGAACCAGGATCTGATCATTCGCCGCTACGTATCCTCGGATGAGGATGTGGTCGTCGACTTGTGGTCGCGCGCTGCCCGTGAAGCCCACCCGTTCCTTGCGGGTGAGGGAACGGGCGAACGGGAGCAGAAGATGCGAGAGGTTTATCTGATTCAGGCCGACAATTGGGTCGCTGAGCACAACTCCGCTGTCGTTGGACTGTTGGGAATGATCGGCTCCGAAATCGGGGGACTGTTCGTCGCGCCGGCGTCACAAGGGTTGGGCGTCGGGCGGGCGTTGGTCGAACACGCCACAACCATGCACGGCGAGGTGACACTCGAGGTCTACACCCTCAACGATCGCGCCCGCAGGTTCTATGCGCTGATGGAGTTCGAAGAAGAGGGGCGTCGACACGACGCCGAGACGAACCATGAATTGATCACCCTGCGTCGTACTGGTCGCGACTCCTCCCTCATCTAGGCATGAGAAACGCGAATCAGCCCGGGTGCCAGGAGTTCCACCACTCCACGATGGGAACCTGCTTACGCTTGGGCCTGCTGGTCTGCCTGCAGGTGCTTGACCGGGCATCCCGTGGGGAAGGTGCCGAGGTCTTCGACCTTGTAACCGCTCGGGTAGCTGCGGATGTTGGGCAGCTCGCGGGCGAATTTCCGCTTCGTACGCACGGGGAAGAACCGCAGCAGGCGCGCGCGGACCTTCAGCGCACCGCGCGAGACGACGCGCATCGCGGTGCTCGGGTGCTTGTAGTGGAAGGCGTCGAGTAGGTGATCGTCCATGAGCGCGAAGGCGAATCCCTTGACCAGAGCCTTCGGTGCCAGGTTGTTGGGCGGGAAGGTGCACATCAGGTCGAGGGTGGAATCAGCGACGGCTCGGGCGCCGGGATCGAATGAAAAGTGTTCGCGCTCATAGTCGTCGAGAAGTTTGACGAAGCCCTCGTAGGTGTCCGGCGTGTCTTTGATGTTCATGTACCGACCCAGGTGGCGGTAATAATTCGTCGACCCGACGATCTCGTTGTCGGTCATCTTCCGCCAGCCGTACTCGTCGAGCCATCTGACCGGCGTGACGACGAAGGTGGCCAGGACATAGAGCATGTCGTCGTTGGAGATGTCGTACGAGCCGTGCATCTGATTCATTCGACGCACGCTCTTGCGGCCTTCGGTGCTGCTGAGGCCGTGCTCGAGGATGGCGTCGAGGATCAGGCTGGTGTCGTCGTAGCGCTTCTGAACCTTGTCGGTGAACTCGCCTGTGGAGAAGAGGAGCTTGCCGATCGAGGGGACAGCGTATGTGCGGAACAGTGCGAAGCTGAGCGCCTGATTGATGTCCCAGGGAAACTCTTGCGCCGCGAGAATGCGCGACATCTCTTCGTAATCGGTTTCGGGATCGAGTTGATCCGTGCGACTGCGGAGGTCGTAGCGCTTCATCTGAACACTCCCTGGGACTGGTCTGCGCGCGGCAGAGATAGGTGTGAGCTGCACCACCGACTGTAGTTCTGACAACACGCGTTGTCTAGGGGGTGTGAATAGTCGTCTTTCCTTCGTTTCGGGCGTTGTACCAGGGGTATCCGGAAAGTGTTGTCGACCCGAGGAGCAGCTATGAGCGTCACACGCACGGCCGGGGTTTTTGCGGCCATCGGACTACCGATTGCCGCGAGCGTCATGTTCGCCGGAGTCGCCTCGGCTGATCCGCCCCACCCTTTCGGCGGCGCCGCCGTCACTATCGGGTGTCCGAATCAGGGGTCGCTGGCCTCGTTGACCGGGCTCACCGGCCAGTCCGGGCCAGAATCCAATCCGCCCATCGCCAAGGGTGACATTCGCTTCGATTCGTTCCCGGCCGCTGCACCCATCCCGGCGGCGGGTCAGGTGACTGTTGCGTGGGTCAACACCGACACGGGCAAGTCCGGAATCGTCGACCTGGTCGGTACTTATCCGTACCTGTCCGCGACGGTGAACACCGGCGTCGGCAATGTCGTTGCGACGGCGTTCGGTTCGATCAACTGGGGCAGTAGTCCCATCTGCCAGTCGAATCCGACGATCGGCAGGTTCATAGCCTGATCTTGAGCCTCATCGTCGCGGCCTGGACGGGCACAGGGTTGGCGGTATCGCGTGATTATCTGTCATCTCGGAGATACCGCCGGGTCCGTCCCATCCCATATTCTGAAACATGTTAGGTGAAAGCATATTTCAGGGATGGAAAAGGTGGCGACGTGAACGGGTCGAGCGCGCGTCAGTTGATGAGCCAGATGCTCGTCGAAAAACGAAACAGTCTTGCGCCCGAAAAGGTCGGCATGCGCTGCGAGGGTGCTCGCCGAATGCACGGCCTCAGTCGGCGCGATGTCGCGCAGATTGCCGACATCAGCTTCAATCACTATCAGCGGCTGGAACAGGGTACGTCCGTTGGTGTTTCGGCTCCGGTCATCGTGAGGATCTGCGACGCCTTGTTGATGGAAGACGACGAGAAGGCGCGCATGCTGGCATTGCACCAGGTATGGGCGCGCCCTCGTCGACCGCTGGCTGGATCCCGAGTTGCCGGATCTCAGGCTGCCGGTGAAATCTCCGGCAGGCAGCGGGCCAGTTCGTCCGGCGTGTAGAAGAAACTTCCGGCGCTCACCGGAGCGCACGGGGCAGCAAATGCTGTCTCGCGCTCGTTGTAGAGCATTCGGACCAGACGCTTACCCTCCGGTCCGGCGTACACGTCCCACTGCACGTTGGCGGCCATCGGGCTGACCTGCGATCCGCGCCAGGGGTTGTTCGCATAGGTGTAGAGGTCGCCCTCCGCCTGCGAGACGGTGCTTCCCGGCAGTTTCAAGAGTGCCGCGAAGGGGATGATCGTTTCTGCGTGTGCAAATCGGAAATCCGCTCCCGGGACGGCGTCGTCGCCGGTATGTTTCTGCAGGCCGCGCAGGAACTCGTCGCGCAGGACAGTTGCCATCCGGTAGGTGACGTCTTCACCGGTGAAGCCCGGGCCCTTGGCGTAGAAGTCCTCGGCATCGTTCGTGTATGCGAGCCACTGCGCGTCAGCAGGTTCGATGAACCGCTCGAAATTCCACTTGCCTTCTTCGGCCATGCCCGGAGTGATGATGTACGTGTTGTACAGCATGTACGCGGCGTCGACTTCGTTGTCGATCGTGCTGGAACCCTTGCCACGGTCGACGAGTGAGAACTCGCCCGCACTCAGCCGGTTCACGAAGTCCTCCGAGTAGAGCCTGAGCATCATGTGCCGCGAGACCTCGCGGGTGCGGGGAAGATCGGCGATCTGGTCGTCGACGGCTTTCAGTCGAGGATCGGACTCTTCGTAGTCCTTGTAGTCGGCGTTTGCATCCGAGTCGTGGAAGTAGAGAAGGTCGGCATCCGTGGTCACCGGTGCAACATCGCCGGCGACGGCTGGAAACGCACCGGTCAGCCCTTGCGCGAAGTTCTCGGCGCTGTCCACGGCACGGTCCACACCCGACGAGGTCAAGGTGATGGTGCCCTGTTGCGCTGCGATGGCGTCGAACAGTTGGGGGAGGCGTTCAGTGACCCGCGCGCCGAGCTGTCTGTGTTCGGTGATCCCGCGTCCGCTGAGGTTGCCGTACCCCAGCTTCTTGTTGGCGGCCATGAGATCACGGAGGGCCGGGCCGAATTCCTTGCCGACGGGAGTCAATGCGTTCTCGGCTTCGGCGATTTCCCACAGCTGCAGGCTCAGGTCGTCGTACTTCAGGCTCGACAGTGCTCTGGAACCATGGCGCGCAACACTTTCCGTGTACACGGGGGAGTATCCCGTCGGCGGCGCCTGATAGTCGGCGATGCGCTGGCCGGGAGTGTAGGGCGTCTTGGACGTGAAGCCGCCGTCGCTGACGGTTGGTATCTCTGTCGAACCGGAACTCGAACCGGCGTCGAGCGAACCGAACGGTGACGCCGTGGCGATGGACTGGACGCTGCTGGTGACAAGCACTAGTCCGACAGCGCCGGCAGCGGCCAGCACGCCGAAGCGTGAGCTTCGCATGGTGAGTTGATCCTCTCCGTCGGTGCCGAGGTGACACGACGGAAGGAAAGTTAGAACAGCTAAGCGTCCGAATTGCACCTATTTGCCCATGTGCAGATGGACGCGGGGTTACAAGTTTCGGATTCGCAGAGCTCAGGAGGGTTTGGCGGCAATCCCGATCGACACGGAGAGCGACAAAGCGATGAGGGTCATGGCCAGCCACTGGTAGCTCTTGGGCGTGGGCTGCTTCTTACGTCCGAATTTGCTCACTGATGTCTCCCGTTTGTCCGTGGGTACTCAGCACATATTACTGTTCCATTACCCCAATGGCGCGGTCGACCGGAAACTGTGCGCGATCAGACAGCAGGCGGACCGCGAAGTCCGCCCGCTGCCCCGCGATCAAGAGATCGTGCGCAGTTCCCGTCGCAGTATCTTGCCGGTGACGGTCTTGGGCAGTTCCTCCACCAGCACCACGGAGCGTGGGTACTTGTACGCCGCCATCCGCTGCTTGCAGTGATCGATCAGATCTTCCGGGGTGACGGACGCCCCCGCGACGAGGCTGACAAACGCCTTCACCGTCTCACCGCGGTATTCGTCGGCGATCCCGACGACTGCCGCCTCACGGACTGCGGGATGCTCGGCAAGAACGTCCTCGACTTCGCGTGGCCACACCTTGTAGCCGGACGCGATGATCATGTCCTTCTTACGGTCGACGACGTAGAACCAGCCGGCTTCGTCCATGAAACCGACGTCGCCGGTGTGGAACCACCCGTCGCGAATGGCCGACGCACTCTCCTCCGGCTTGTTCCAGTAACCGCGCACCACCTGTGGACCTCGGACGACCAGTTCGCCGATCTCTCCGATCGGCAGGACCGCACCGCCCTCGTCTTCGATGCGGACCACGGTGTTGGGTACGGGAACGCCGACAGACAGTGCTCCGGATGTTGGGTCGACCGGCGTATCCGCACCAACGGGAACGGCATGGGTCGGCGACGTGGTCTCGGTCAGCCCGTAGATGTTGTGCAGCGCAGCACCGGTCATGGCGCGGACGGCCTCGGCGGCAGTCGGCGAGATGGGTGCGCCGCCGGAATACAGCAACCGCATGGAGGAGAAGTCTTCCGGCGCGCAACCCGGAGTGTTGAGCAGTGCCGTAAAAGCAGTGATGGCGCCGACTGTGAATGTCGGTTGGTGCTCACGAATCGCGTCGAGCATCACCTCGGGCTGGAAGCGATAGGCAAGCACCAGCGGCATTCTCGCCAGGACGGACACCGCGATGTGACCGATCAACCCCGTGATGTGGAAGAGCGGTGCAACTCCGAGAACCGTGTCTTTCGGGGTGAGCCCCAACCAGTCCCGGTACACCTGGGCGTTGAAGGTCATATTCGCGTGAGAGGTCATCGCTCCCTTCGGCGGACCGGTGGTTCCCGACGTATACGTCAGTACCGCAATGTCTTCCGGTGCAGCGTCAGTGGTGATCGGATCGCCGAGACGATGTTCGTCGATCAGCGTCGCGAGATCGTCGGTACCGAGATCCTTCTTAACAATTCCGTCGAAAATCCTCGGATCGTTGCGACTTTGGTACTCGAGTTCCGAGGTGGTGATAACTCGCCTGACCGGCGAGTCGGAGACGACATTGCGGCCGACGGACTCGTAGAGCCCCTCGAGAGCGATCAGAACCGCTGCTCCGGAATCTTCGAGTTGGTATCCCAGTTCTCGTTCACGGCTCATGGGATTGATCGAGACTGCGACGCCGCCGGCTTTCCAGATTCCGGCGAGCGCAAGCACGAACTGCGGAACGTTCTGGAGGAACAGAGCGACGCGGTCACCCTTCACCAGTCCACCGGCTCGGAGTGCTCGGGCCAGGGCGTCACTCTGCTGATCCAGTTCGGCGAAACTGAGTTGACCGTCGAAGTACTTCACAGCCGTGGCGTCCGGATCAGAGCGGACCGCCGCTGCCAACATTTCGAGCATCGTGGGGTGCTCTACGTCGATGTCGGGGGGAACGTCGTTGCGGTACAACGCCAACCAAGGGCGATCTTCGTATGTCATTTGATGGCAACCGGATTCACGGGAGAGCCGCTGGCCTTGGCAACCTTGAGTGGCGCGGCGACGTACAGGAACGTGTACTGGCCGTCGGCCGCGCAGTCCGCGGCCAACTTCTCCAGATCGCAGATCTCGGTGAACACCACTCCGAGGTTGCGCATCAATGCGTTGTGGAGGACCAGTGCCACACCGTTTTCGGGGTCGGTGGTGACCTCGTTGGCAATGGTGTCGGTGACAAGGTTGGGGATCTCCATGTCCTGGAACCACTGGACGAGTTCGGGGCTGTAGATCAGGCCGGGCTCGCAGAAGCCCTCGTAGAAGGCTTCGCCCTGGTCGAAGAACAGCTTGAGGAAGTTGGTGCGGATGACGAGGATGTCACGCTTCTCGATGGTGACCCCCTGCGCTTCGGCACAGGCCAAAAGATCATGGTGCGTGAAGGTTTCGGCCTTGTCGAGGTTTTCCTTGCCGCGGAACTTTGCCATGTCGAGAAGTACTGCGCGTCCGACGACGCCGCGGTCGGCAATCGGTTCGACGCTGGCCTTCTCCAGGCCGCCGACAGTGGTATCAGCCGAGTATCCGTTCCACAGGGCGCCGTCGTACCAGACATGGCCGAGTGCGTCGTACTGCGTCGAGCCCTGCAGGAACGCGTCGATCTTGTCGTCCGCGTAATGCAGGCCGCCGGGGAAGTTGGGTGCGTCGTCGCCGTCCCAGCTGCTCTCGTCGAAGATCTGTGTGCGCTCGGCAGGGCTGCGTCCCGGCCACACCGGATCACCCTTGGGGTCGCCGATGAGCCGTTGAAGCGTGAACACGGAACCCTGCTTGATGGTTCCGACGCCACGAAGCACCTGTCCGGCGTCGAGGTAGTTCAGTGAACCGACCTCGTCGGACTCTCCCCACTTGCCCCAGTTGCTGGGTGCGTCGCGCAGGAGTTCTCCAAGATATGGCGCCTCGGTCATGGTGATTCGATCCTCTCGCTACCGACACCGAACGATCGCTCGGGCGGACCTGGGTCTTTGTGATCCACATCATGTTCAGGCCGATAATCAGTAGTCAACAGGTTCACCGATTGCCGTGGTCATCGCATTGTTGGAAATCCAATGTTCGGGAATACTGAACACTGTGACCGAATTCGAGAATGCCGTCCTGATCGGAGCGTCGATCCGGCAAGCCCGGCGTCACCGTGGGCTCTCGCTGCGCGAATTGGCCAGGCGTCTCGGCGTCAGCGCAGCTACCCTCAGCGCCGTCGAGACCGGAAAGACCAGAGTCAGCGTCGACAGGTTGGCGGCAATCGGCGGGATTCTCGGAGTGCGTTTCGACGCTCTGCTCCCGGCTGCGATAGTGCGTCCGCCAGAACAGCCACGATGGGGAGGCGACGACGCCGACCCGAACGCACATTTTCGCCCGAACGAGTGGCGAAGGTTCGGCCCGAGTTCGTTCGATCCGGTGTTGGCGGCCGCGCTCGCGGAGATGGTGAAGACCGGATATCACGGTGCTGCGATGCGTGAGATCGCCAAACGTGCGCAGATGAGTGTTCCAGGTCTGTACCACCACTATTCCAGCAAGCAGCAGATGTTGGCCGAAATTCTCGACCTCACCATGGATGAACTCAACACGCGATCGTTGGCGGCAATCGACGAGGGCGAAAGTCCCTCCGAAAGGCTGGCTTTCCTCGTCGAATGTGTGACCTTGTTCCATATCTATCGGCGTGATCAAGGATTTCTCGGTGCCAGCGAAATGCGCAGTCTCACAGCCGAGAACAGGTTGCGCATCACGGAATCACGCAACTACCAGCAATGGTTGATGACGAAGCAGGTCGACGACGGAATCGCCGCCGGTGTGTTCGGGACGGATCGGCCGAGACAGGCCGCGCGTGCAATCGTCGTGATGTGTGTCTCTGTCGCGCAATGGTATCGGCCGAGCGGACCACAAACGCCCGAGGAAATTGCACGCGACTACGCGCGTTTTGCACTGGATCTGGTGCGCCTTCAGCGACCGTGACGGACGTCATCCGGTTCGGGTGATGCGCCTGCGGGCAAAGGGGTCCATGCTTGGAAGGTATCCGTACCGCGACTCGAGTAAGGAACGAAACCCAATGTCTTCCAATCTGTCTCACAAGGCCTACATGATCGGTGCCGGCATCGGAAACCTCTCGGCTGCCGTCTATCTGATTCGAGACGGTGAGTGGAACGGTGAGGACATCACCATCATGGGCCTGGACATGCACGGAGCGAACGACGGCGAATCTGCCGCTACGTTTCAGCACCAGTACGGCCATCGCGAACTCGGTAACGACGCGGGTTTCATCAATCGTGGCGGTCGCATGCTCAACGAGGAGACCTATGAGAACCTCTGGGACGTGCTGAGTGTGGTTCCGTCGCTGGATAACCCGGGAAAATCGGTGACGGATGACATTCTCGATTTCGACCACGCACATCCGACGCACGACGTCGCACGATTGATCGATCGCGACGGTATTCGCAACAAGGGTGAAAACGACTACAAGCACATGCAATTCGACAACAAGGATCGGTACTTGTTGACGAAGCTGATGACGATGCCGGAGTCGGACGAGGCAAAACTCGACGACATCAGTATCGAGCAGTGGTTCGAGGACACTCCGCACTTCTTCACCACCAACTTCTGGTACATGTGGGAGACCACATTTGCTTTCAAGCGGGTGAGTTCGGCGATGGAGCTGCGCCGGTACATGAACCGAATGATTCTCGAGTTCAGTCGCATTCAAACTCTTGCCGGTGTCACCAGATCCCCGTACAACCAGTACGAGAGCATCATCTTGCCGATGCGGGCCTTCCTCGAAGGCAAGGGCGTGAAGTTCGTCAACGAACTGAAGATCACGGAGTTCGTGTTCAAGGACACCCCGCTACGAGACGAGATCATCGTGACGGGACTCGATTACGAAAACGTCCGCACCGGTGAGAAGGGCAGAATCGACGTGGCGGAGGGCGATTTCGTCTTCGACACCAACGGCAGCATCACCGACAGTTCTTCGATCGGCGATCTCGACACGCCGATCGTCGAAGACATGAGATACGCACCGAGTGCGCTGCTGTGGAAGCAGGCCACCGAGCATTTCTACGATCTCGGGAATCCCGACAAGTTCTTCGGGGACCGGGCGCAGAGTGAGTGGACCAGCTTCACCGTCACCACTTCGTCACACGAGCTCATCAACGAGATTTCCCGAATCACCAAGCAGCTCCCCGGAAATGCGCTCAACACATTCGTGGACTCGAACGTGCTTCTCTCGATCGTGGTCCACCATCAGCCGCACTACCACGCGCAGAAGGAGAACGAAGGAGTCTTCTGGGGTTACTGTCTGTTCCCGCGCAAGGACGGCGACTACGTGAAGAAGCCGTTCATCGAGATGACCGGGCGGGAAATGCTGGAAGAGACGCTCGGACACCTCGAGGCGCTCGACGAGAGCGGTGCGCTCGCCGCGCGTCGACAAGAGATTATGGACAGCGTCGTGAATTCGATTCCCAGCCATATGCCTTACGCCAGTGCGCTGTTCAATCGGCGCGCCGTCGGCGACCGGCCGCTGGTGGTGCCGAAGCACTCCAAGAACCTGGCGTTCATCAGTCAGTTCGCGGAGCTGCCGTTCGACATGGTGTTCACCGAGCAGTACTCGGTGCGCTGCGCTCAGGTAGCCGTCTACAAGTTCCTGGGGATTCCGGAAGACAAGCTCACCAAGATGCATCACTACGAGAAGGATCCGAAGGTCCTCGCCAAGGCCGCAGTGACGATGTTCCGCTGAGGGGTGCTCAGCGACCGTGCCGCTTCTCGTAGTCCTCGCGAGTGCGATCGGCACGGCGCTGGGCCTTCTCGTCGAGCAGTTCGGGATCGAGTCCGTGGCTCAGCAGGCGGTGACGGCGGTAGATGGTCCCGAGCGCCACGACGAAGTACGCGAGCGGGATGAGCAACAAGGCCATCATGGCCAAGGGAATCCAGATCGGTCCCGGGATCAAGAGGAACAGCAGAAGAATCAGCGTCGCCGGCACGGTGAAGCGGATGATGTAGCGGGCCTGGGCGCCCGGGCCGACCAGATCGTTCCGAACCCAGTCTTGATACCGGTCGGGGAGCGTCTTCCCCAGGAGGTATCCGCAGTACTGAGGAAAGTTCGGGCGAGTCTGTTCGGCCATGGCATCCAGGATAGTGCCTGGTACTGCCGCTTACACCGGTGCCTTGAACGTGCGTCGGTAGGCGCTCGGTGAAACGCCGAGGGCCTCGTTCATGTGTTGACGCATGGATGTCGCAGTCCCGAAGCCGGTTCGAGCGGCAATCGCATCGATCGACAGATCGGATTCCTCCAATAGTTCCCGCGCCCGATCGACGCGTCTGCTGGTCAACCAGCGGTTCGGTGTGGTTCCGACTTCGTCGCGGAATCGACGGCTGAACGTGCGGACGCTCATGTTGGCGCGCGTCGCCAGGTCCGCCAGGGTGATCGGGTCGTCGAGATGTTCGAGGGCCCAGTGCCGAGCGTCGGCAGTCGATTCCGAAGGCTTGTCGGCCAGGGGGCGTCGGATGTACTGAGCTTGGCCACCGTCGCGCCACGGCGGTACGACGCAACGCCTCGCGACGGTGTTCGCCACTTCCATGCCGTGGTCACGCCTGACGATATGCAGGCAGAGGTCGACTCCCGACGCCACCCCGGCCGAGGTCAGGATGTGGCCTTCGTCGACGAACAGCACGTCCGGATCCACGTTCACCTTGGGATAGACACGCTGGAAATGGTCGGTGTTGCGCCAGTGCGTCGTGGCGCGGAGTCCGTCGAGCAAACCCGCCGCGGCGAGGATGTACGACCCGGTGCAGATCGAGACCAGCCGAGTGCCCGGCCGGATGTGTTGGAAAGCTGCGGCCAACTCGGGGGAGAGGTAGCCGTCTTCGTAGGCCGGACCCAACTCGTACGACGCGGGGATGACGACGGTGTCGGCGGTGGCGAGCAACTCGCTCCCGTGGTCGACCGAGATGCTGAAGTCTGCGTCGGTCTGCACGGGATTGCCGTCGACGGTGCACGTCAGGATCTCGTACAGCGGCCGATCCTCGACGTCGAGGGCACGTCCGAAGATGCGCGCCGGGATGCCGAGTTCGAAGGGGATGACTCCATTCAGTGCCAGTACGACGACGCGATGCGGACCAGACATGGCTTGATTCTTTCATATATTGGCAATCTGGCCACTGTTCTCCATCGAATCCGAACTGCAGAATTCTCTCTGTGACTTCTGAGACCGCTCTCCCCGAATCAGGCCAACAGCAGGTGAGCCCGCCGCGCTTTCACCGCGCCTGGTCCGTCGCGATCGTGGCATTCCTGGCGTTGGTCGGTGCGGCGAGCTTCCGCGCTGCCCCATCGGTGCTGATCGATCCGCTGCACGAGGATTTCGGGTGGTCGCGCGCCAGCATCTCGGCGGCCGTCTCGGTCAACCTGATTCTGTACGGGTTGACCTCGCCGTTCGCTGCTGCCTTGATGGAGAGGTTCGGTATCCGGGCGGTCGTCACCTCGGCGTTGGCGCTCATCTCGCTCGGCAGTGGTCTCACGATCTTCATGACCTCGAGTTGGCAGCTCATTCTGCTGTGGGGTGTCTTCGTCGGTCTCGGTACCGGTTCGATGGCGCTGGCGTTTGTCGCCACCGTCGTCGATCGCTGGTTCGTCGAGAAGCGTGGTCTCGTGACCGGCATCCTGACGGCCGGTGGTGCTGCCGGTCAGCTGGTGTTCCTTCCGGTCCTGGCGAAGATCGCCGAAACGTACGACTGGAAGAGCGTCGCCTTCACAGTTTCGTTTGCCGCACTGGCCGTTGTGCCGTTCGTTCTGCTGTTCCTGCGTAACTATCCGTCAGACGTGGGTACGACGCCTTACGGAGCGCCCGCCGATTACGCCCCACCAGCCAAGCCTGTCTACCAGCGCGGCGGCGCCGGGGGCCGGGCGATCTCGGTGCTGGTGATGGCGTCGAAGACCAAGGTGTTCTGGCTTCTCGCCGGTACCTTCGCGATCTGTGGCGCGAGCACCAACGGCCTGATCGGCACGCACTTCGTCCCGGCGTCGCACGATCACGGAATGCCGATCACCACGGCCGCGTCACTGTTGGCGTTGATCGGAATCCTCGACATGGTCGGCACCATCGCTTCGGGTTGGTTCACCGACCGCATGGACTCGCGAAAACTTCTCGGCATCTACTACCTGTTCCGCGGAATCTCGCTGCTCTTCCTGCCGCTGCTGCTCGCCAACACCGTGAATCCGCCGATGATCGCGTTTGTCATCTTCTACGGGCTCGACTGGGTGGCGACGGTTCCGCCGACCGTCGCGCTGTGCCGTCAACACTTCGGCGCCGACGCTCCCATCGTGTTCGGTTGGGTGCTGGCATCGCACCAGATCGGTGCGGGTCTGGTGGCCTTCTTGGCCGGTCTCGTTCGTGATCAGATCGGCTCGTACGACGCTGCCTTCTTGGTGGCCGGCGCGCTCTGCGCGATCGCTGCAGTCATGTCGTTGTTGATCGCAAAACGTCCGAAAGAGGCAGTATTGGTTGACTCTGTCTGATTCGGCACTGTGATCGGTACCACCGACGGGGTAAGTTGTGTGTAACTCCAAGAACTACTCACCAGTAGGGGTACTGAAATGCCTGCTCCGTCCGCTGCGACCTTCTCGCGGCTCGCCGATCTGATCGCCATCGACAATGTTGCCGATCGCCCGACGAAGTCCATCACCGAGGTGTTCACCGGCAAGGAGCTGGCGACCATCCCCGTCGGCACCGCCGACGACGCACTTGCGGCCATCGCCCGTGCCCGCGTCGCCCAGAAGGAATGGGCCAAGCGCTCCGTCCTCGACCGCGCTGCCGTCTTCCACCGCTACCGCGATCTCATCCTCGAGAACCGCGACGCCCTCATGGACATGGCTCAGGCCGAGACCGGAAAGTCGCGTACCGCAGCTCAGGAAGAAGTCCTCGACATCTCGATGACGTCGCGTCACTACGCACGTGTGGCGCCGAAGCTGCTGCGCCCGCGTCGCGTCTCCGGCATGCTCCCGGGTCTGACGAAGACCGTCGTCCGCTACCAGCCCAAGGGTGTCGTCGGCGTCATCTCGCCGTGGAACTACCCGATGACGCTGGCCGTGTCCGACGCCATCGCCGCGCTGCTCGCCGGTAACGCCGTTGTCCTCAAGCCGGACAGCCAGACACCGTACTGCGCGCTCGCCTGCGTCGAACTGCTCTACAAGGCGGGTCTGCCTCGCGACCTCTTCGCCGTGGTTCCCGGGCCGGGCTCCGTCGTCGGCACCGCCCTGGTCGAGAACACCGATTACCTCATGTTCACCGGTTCCACCGCGACCGGTCAGCTCCTCGCCGAGCAGGCCGGCCGTCGACTGATCGGCTTCTCCGCCGAACTCGGTGGCAAGAACCCGATGATCGTTGCCGCCGGCGCAGACCTGCGCGAGGTCACCGACGCCGCTGTGCGTGCGTGCTTCTCCAACTCCGGTCAGCTGTGCATCTCCATCGAGCGCATCTACGTCGAAGAGTCCATCGCACCCGAGTTCATCCGCATGTTCGGTGACCGCGTCAAGAAGATGAACCTCGCCGCCGGATACGAATTCGGAATCGAGATGGGCAGCCTCGTCTCCGAGGCGCAGGTCAAGGCAATCTCCGCTCATGTCGATGACGCAGTGGTCAAGGGCGCCACCGTCATTGCCGGTGGCAAGGCTCGGCCGGACATCGGACCGCTGTTCTACGAGCCCACCCTGCTCACCGGGGTTCCCGAAGACGCCGAGTGCTACCGCGACGAGACCTTCGGGCCGCTCGTCTCGATCTACCCCGTCAAGGACGTCGAAGAGGCCATCGCTGCGGCCAACGACACCGAGTACGGCCTCAACGCCAGTGTGTGGGCGGGAAGCAAGGCTGCCGGCGAAGCCATCGCAGCGCGCATCCACGCCGGCACTGTCAACGTCGACGAGGGTTACGCACCGACCTGGGGCAGCACCGCAGCACCGATGGGCGGTATGGGTGTCTCGGGCGTCGGTCGTCGTCACGGCGCCGAGGGGCTAATCAAGTACACCGAACCGCAGACCGTTGCCACCACTCGCGTCATGAATCTCGGTGGACCGCGCGGACTTCCGGCCAAGGTGTGGGCAAAGCTCATGCCTCACGCCATCAAGATCATGTCCTGGGTTCCGGGCCGGTAACGGGTGGAAACCGCCAGCGCGTACATCGAGGCAACGCCGGTATCGGTGTGGAAGGTTGTCAGCGACATCGAAGGTATGGGTCGCTTCAGTCCTGAAAACACCGGTGGAACATGGACTTCCGGAACTCCGGGCACTGTGGGTGCAAAGTTCAAGGGCACCAACAAGCATGGTCTGATTCGGTGGAGCACGCACTGCACGGTGATCGACGTGGTCGACTGCCGGAGGTTCTCCTTCGAATCGGACGAGCCGAAAGCGCGGTGGACCTATGTGCTCGAGCCTTCGGGAACGGGCACCGTGCTTACCGAGACTCGTGAGATCTATGCGACGCCAGCGCTTTACGTGCGCATGATGTCGGGTAGCGGCCTACTCGGTCGGGGTCGAGATCAGCTGATGCAGACCGGAATGGAAACCACCCTGGCGCGCATCAAGGCGTTTCTGGAGAGCTAGAAACTGACACAAGTGGGGCTGCACTCGATTCGAGTGCGGTCCCACTTCTGTTGTTGGAGATCTAGTTTGCAGTGCTGATGAGCGCAGCGTCGATGAGCGCGGTGTAGACACGCTCCGGTTCTTCGGCGATGCGATTGAGTACGTACAGCCACCACTGTGTTCCGAAGATGACGTATTCGCGTGTGGTGAAGCCCGCTCCTCGGAGTGCGTCCAGTTGCTCGGTGCCGAGGCCGAGCAGCATCTCGAACTCGACGTGCTCGCCTCTGAGCTTCGAATCATGTTCGGCGCGTAGTGCTTCGAGGATGTCGCGGTCATGTGTCGCGATGGAGACCTGGTGACCCGAGTCGACGATTCGGGCTGCGTAGTCGAGATACGCGCTGCGCAGTTCGGCACTACCGCGTGGGTAGGCGACGGACTCGGCTTCGAGGAAGGCGCCCTTTACGAGACGGATGCGACCGGGTCGGTCCAGCAGAGCGGTGAGATCCTTTGCCGTGCGGTGCAGTCGGGCCTGAACGGTGATCCCCACGTGAGTGAACCGCTCGGCCAGTCGCGCGTGCATGTCGAGGACCAGGTCGGTGCGGTCGGACGCTTCGGCGGAGATGATCAGCTCAGCACCGGCGCGTTCCGTGGTCTCGGCCAGGCGCACGACATTGCGAAAGCACTGCTCTGGATCGATCACCAAGCCGATGTGCGAGAGGTCGAACGACACGGTGCTGTCGACGCCCGACGTTCCGATCCGTTCCGCCAATTCCACGAACACATCGGTTTCGGCGTTCGCGAGTTCGGGATCCCGGACGCTTTCCCCGGTGTATTCGATGCTCGCCTTGTGTCCTCGCGCGAAGATCGAGGGGAGTCGGTCGAAAGCGTCGTCGATGGTTTCGCCGCCGATGTAGCGAGCGGCGACTTTCCGTGCGAGTGCTGCCGTCGCAGCGTCCGCCATGGTGCGTTCTTTCAGGGATTCGTCGAGTGCGAGGCGGCGTAGGGCGTCCGCGGCCTGGGCTTGTAGATCCGTGTTCACGGCTTCAGCGTATCCGGACGAGGGTGCGGGAATTATTCTACGAACTCTTGCGTTCGATCTATTGTCGATATATCGTCGATACGTCAAACAAACACAGACAGTCCAGGAGGACAACATGTACGCCCCACACAACAACCCAGAAATGCAAGAACGTCGCGAGCATGGCCGCCGAGGCCCGCATCGTGGACACGGTTTCCGTCGAGGATTCGAGGGCGAGCGACCCGAGGGTCGCTTCGAAGACCGAGCAGAAGGACGCCCCGAAGGCCGGCGCGGTCGACTTGACCAGCGCGGACACGGTCGGCCTCACTTCGGTGAAGCCGGCGCAGCGCTCCGTCCCGCGATGGGCCTACTCCGAGGTGCCGCTGTCGCGGTAGCCGCAGGTGGGACCGCCGAGCAGGTAGCCAAGGCCGAGGCAATTCTCGCCGAGGCACGCCGAGCACTGTTCGAGATGCTGGCGGAAAAGCCGGCTGACGCGCAGCAGGCTCACGCAGAATCTACCGCCACGCTGCCGGCAGAGTGATCACGGCGCTCAGGCGCCGACGGTGACTTCCTCGCTGTTCATGCCGGAAACGTGGCCGTCGGCGCCCTCTCGCCAGTACCCGACAACATTGTGCTTGTCGCGAGCAATTCCTCGAACTTCCCTCAGATGCTTACGAATGCGACGGCTTGTTGCGCTTTCGCACGCCACCCACGCGTAGATGTCGGCCGATTCGGATTCGGGAAACTCGACCTTCTCCACAGCCTCGAACAGTGCGCTCGGCGCCTTTCCGAGGCCACTCCCGACGAGCCACGTGTACGTGACGTCGCCGCGAGTGACAAATTCCTGTCGATCCTCTTCGGTTTCGACCTCGATGATCGCCTGTGCGACATCGCCCTTTCGAAGTTCTTCGACAATCCTGCCCAGTCCGGGGAGACCCGTGGCGTCTGCGACCAGCAGCTGCCAGCGAGGACCCGCCGGTGCTTGGTAGTGGGACCGCGAACTGTCCGACCAGAAGACGCCTAGTAGGTGACCTGGTTCGGCCCGCAGGGCCCAATCCGCTGCAATACCGCCAGGGTGCACGACGAAGTCGATGTCCAGACGTCGGCCGCCGTCGTGCACCTTGCGCACGGTGTAGTGCCGCCACGGTGGCTCGGTTCCGAGATCGGCCTTGCCGTAGTCGGGATTGTTGAAGTAGTCGTATTCTGCTTCTGTTTCACCGGGTTTCGGGAACGCGAGGTCGATGCGCTCGTCGCCTTGTCCGCCGGTCGGCCAGTGCCAGTCGCCTTCTGCCTCGATGCTGATTCGCCGCATGTGCGGGGTCAGGGACGTGACGGTGACAACGCGGGCGGGTTCGCAGAAAGACATGCCTCGACCCTATGGGTCCGGCGTGTCGAAGTGGAGACAGATGCTGTCGCAAGACGGACATCGAGCGCAGCTGAAAACGCCAGCGTATGCCCCGGGGCATGATTCTTCCCCGGTGCACACGCTGGCCTTTTCAGTTATGTCGGTTCACGCCGCTGTCGGTGGGCTGTTCCCGCCGATCGGCTGTTGATACGGATCAACCGACATCGGTGGATAGAACACCGATTTCCGATCCGGGCCGATCTCCACCCGCCACTCCGTGTGGTGCATCGTCCGGTGGTGATGACCGCACAACAAGATCAGGTTGTCGAGATCTGTTGGGCCACCATCGTTCCAGTGAACAATATGATGGGCATCGCACCACCCCGACGGAGTTCCGCACCCGGGAAACGCACACCCGCCATCACGAACCGCCAACGCTCGCCGCTGCGGAACCGTCGCTGTTCTCGCTTCCTTGCCGCAGTCGAGCGGAACACCATTCTCATCCAACAAAATTCGCGTGATCGTGCAGTCGCACGCCAACATCCGGGCAGTGTCGATACTGATCGGGCCCACCCAATCCGTCCACGCGAAACCCAGTTCCTGAGTCGACGGCAACATATCCTTCATTGCTTTGAGGTCGGTCATGTCTATCGCCGACGCAGTCACCGTGATGTGCGGTTTCACCCCGCCCTCGATCGGACCCAACCCCGCCCGCTCATACCGCCGCAGTAGTTCGCAAAACCCGTCCGCCCGCCGTAGCGCCGGCGTACGGGTGTCCTTCACGCCGTCCTTCTCCGGCGTCGGCGCAGACAGGCTCGACAACAACGTGATCAACCGGGCCCCGTTCACCGCATCCAGATCCCCCTTCACAGTGACCCGCCCGTACAAGCCTTTCGAGGCGTAGAACTCGTTACGCTCCGAATCCTCGCCGACCGGGACGCCGTCCTCGCGCT
This sequence comes from Rhodococcus sp. SG20037, assembly GCF_031763325.1. Taxonomy (NCBI): domain Bacteria; kingdom Bacillati; phylum Actinomycetota; class Actinomycetes; order Mycobacteriales; family Nocardiaceae; genus Rhodococcus; species Rhodococcus sp. SG20037. Next base: position 125,799 of record NZ_CP134497.1, read on the forward strand.
TGCCGTACTGCTTCTCGATCCGCCGGATCGCTGCCCGCACCGCATCGCAATCCGCAATGTTCTTCGACGCCAACGACAACAAAATCCCGCGAGCCTTGTCCACATCCGCCAGGGTCATGTTCTTCGGCGGATGCTGACAAAACGACGCCACCTGCCGCGCCTTCAACGCATCCACGTCACCGCGATGAAACGCATCCGCGACAACAGGTTCGAGCATCAACAACCGCGCCAACCCGACCAGCAGACTGCACTCACCGATCTCCAAATTCGTCGAACCATGCAACCACTGCGCGATCGCCCGAAAACCCTTCCCACCGAGAACCTCCCGGGAAAACATCTCCACGATCAACAACACCAACCGCGACTGCAACTCGTGCCGGACACGCACCAGATCGAGAACCTCACTCTTGAGGCCCTCGCCATCCAGTTGCCACGCTTCCCGACTGTCCATGCCGAAAGTCTAATCGAACAAAGTTTCGAACACAATAGAATTGCGAGCGAAAATTGCTGCTGTCCAGCTACTTTCGACAATTCGGGCAAATGTCAGATCGAACCCAGCTCCCGCGCACGAGCTACCGCCGACGTCCGCGACTTCACTCCCAACTTGCCGAAGATGTGAACCAGATGCGATTTGACCGTGGTCTCACTCAGGAACAGTTCTTTGCCGATCTCTCGGTTGGAGCGACCCGCCGCCACCAACTTCAGAACTTCGATTTCCCTTGGGCTGAGGCTGGTTTCGGGTTTGCGTACCCGAGTCATGAGCTTCGACGCGATGGCGGGGGAGAGAACGCTGTCCCCGCTCGCAGCGGCACGGACGGCTGACAGCAACTCGACCGGTGGTGTGTCCTTGAGTAAGTACCCGCTGGCCCCGGCCTCGACAGCGCTCAAGATGTCTGCATCCGTGTCGTAGTTGGTCACGACGAGTACGTGCGGCGGATTCGGCAGCGCGCACACCGCGCGGGTGGCGTCGACGCCCGTCTTCCCGGGGCCGAATCGCAGGTCCATGAGCACGAGGTCGACCGGCGTGGTGGCGCAGAAGGCTATGGCTTCCTCGGCGGTGCCCGCTTCGCCGACTACCTCGATGTCGGCTTCGCTTTCGAGCAGCGCTCGTAACCCGGCGCGCACGATCGCGTGATCGTCGGCGAGCAGCAGGCGGATCACGGTTCGCCGACTTCGAGAGGAAACGTCACTGCGACGGCCGTGTGTCCCGGCTCGGACTCGATTGAGAAAGTCCCGCCCTGCAGTTCGACGCGTCGGCGAATTGCATTGAGGCCGAAAGATTCCGCCGGGCCACGTTCGAGAACTGCCACGTCGAAGCCGCGACCGTTGTCGACCACGTCGAGGCTGACGGTGTCATCGGAATAGGTCAGTGTCACAGCCATTCTGGTTGCATCGGCATGGCGGAGAACATTGGACACCGCGCCCTGAGCGATGCGTACCAATGTTGCTTCGAGGGGCATCGGCAGCCGCACTGCCTCGCCTTCGACCACGGAGCGCGCTTCCAGTTCAGGACTGCTCGCGCGTTCGCAGATTCGACGAAGCGCGTCGGCGAGCGACTGACCGTCCAAGGCCGCGGGCGTCAATTCGGCTATGAGTTGGCGGGTTTCGGCAAGACTGTCCGCGGCAGTTTCCCGTGCGAGGCTGATCTGACGGATGGCCGGGCTGTCCGGATCGGCGCGTTCGGCAGCGTGAAGGAGCATCTGGATGCTCGAAAGTCCTTGGGCCACGGTGTCGTGAATCTCGGCGGCGAGTCTTTCACGTTCCGCGAATTTTCCGGCATCGCGAGACGTCGACGCCAATTCTTCACGAGTATTCATCAACTCGTCGATGAGACGACCGCGCTCGGCTGCCTCGCGGTACAGCGCTTGATATCCGAGGCCGATTGCAACCGCTACGGCAGCGCCGATGATCGGGCCGACGGCGCCGGCAATCGTCCATCCACGATGCAGGCCGGTGCCGACCACGGCGACAGCCGTTGCCGCGGTGACGGCGAGAAGACTCCAGGGGCGTCGCAGAATATGGAGATAGAGGAAGAAGAGTCCGAACGCGAGGTAGGCGGCGTCGGCGGATACCGCCATCGTCGCGATCCAGACGAGGGTCAGCACGGCCAGCCACCAGCGGGCCGCGTTGCCGCGCAGCCTTTTGGCGACCCCGAAAAGATAGACGGCAACAAAGATCACGGCCAACGCGATGATTGTTGCGGTCAGGTCGGATTCGTCGATCAGCGCTCGAAGAAACACCACACCGGCCAGCGCCATGACAAGGACATGCAGGCCCAGTTGTAGGCCGGCGAAGACAGGCGTGAGCGGAGATCGGTGCATCTCGCCCAGCTTAGCGAGGTTCGGGCCTGGTTCATCCATCAAAAGTTGTAAACCGGGATGGTTCTTTCGAGCGCTGGAATGTCGATCCGAGGTGCGATGGAAAGAGTCTGCATCCGCGAGAGCGTAGAGGCAAGCACAGGAAAGGAATTCACAGTGTTTGTCGCAATGAGGGACTTACGGGCAGCGCGAGGTCGTTTCGCGCTGATCTCCGTCGTGGTTCTGTTGGTTGCACTTCTGGTCAGTTTTCTCAGCGGGTTGACTGCAGGACTTCGCCATCAGAACGTGTCGGCCATCGAGGCCATGAATGCCGACACGGTGGTGTTCGCCGACACCGGAGCCGGGGCGTCGTTCGACGAGTCGGCGCTCACGCAGGACCAGGTCAACGCTTGGACCTCCACGTCAAAGGACGTCGACCCCATCGGAATCGGTCGCGGGAAAGCGGGATTGGCCGACGGAAATCAGAAGTCGGTGGCCCTGTTCGGCGCTGATGGCGGTTTCGGTGACGTGACGCCGTCGGCGTCAGGCACGGTGGTGTTGAGCGAAGGTGCCGCCCGCGATCTGGGGGCGGGCGCCGGCGATCAGGTGAGTGTCGGTACGCAGCAGTTCACCGTCAGCGCCGTTCGCGGTGACGACTGGTACAGCCATTCGCCCGTCGTCTGGATGACGCTCGACGACTGGCAGGCGGCCAATCCACGCGGCGGAGTTGCGACAGTACTGGCTGTCACCGGAGCCTCCGACGCTTCCGCAACGGACAAGGCGGCTGCGACGACGTCGACGACGGTCAGCGGTTCGCTCGACGCGATCGGTTCGTACAAGTCGGAGAACGGGTCGTTGACGTTGATGACGCTCATGTTGTTCGCGATCTCAGCCCTGGTGATCGGTGCGTTCTTCACGGTGTGGACGATCCAGCGAACTCCGGACATCGCGACGCTGAAAGCGCTCGGTGCGACTACCGGTTCGCTGGTGCGCGACGCACTGGGTCAGGCGCTCATCGTTCTGATTGCCGGTGTCACCGTCGGAATCGGGCTGACGGCCGTGGCCGGATCGCTGATCGGTGACGCCATGCCGTTTGTCCTGGACGCATCCACCACCGTCGTACCTGCCGTGGCATTGATCGGGCTCGGTCTGCTCGGCGCGGCCTTTGCACTTCGATTCCTCTCGACCACCGATCCACTCACAGCATTGGGGAGCGCACGATGACCATGACAACCGGCACCACAGTTCTCGACATCCAGAACGTCGATCTGACGTTTCCCGATGGGCAATCGCGGGTGACGGCGCTGGACGACGTGTCTCTGCGACTGCACCGCGGCGAGATCGCCGCGATCACCGGGCCCTCGGGTTCGGGCAAGTCCAGCCTGTTGGCGGTGGCGTCGACGCTGATCCGTCCGGATTCCGGGCACGTCTATCTCCGGACGCCGGAAGGCAGCACCGACATCGCTGCGCTGAGTCGGCGGGCGGCGTCGGAGCTGCGACGCTCGTCGATCGGCATCGTCTTCCAACAGTCGAACCTCGTGTCTTCGCTGACTGCACTGGAGCAGCTCGAGGTGATGGCGCATCTGGGGCAGTCCGTGTTCACGTCACGGGCCCGTCGCAAGGCCGTGAAATCAAAAGCGATGGATTTGCTGGACGCTGTCGGGCTCGCGGATCAGAGCGGAAAACGGCCGTCCCAGCTGTCGGGCGGGCAGCGACAGCGCGTCAATCTCGCGCGAGCATTGATGAACGATCCGCAGCTTCTCGTGGTCGACGAGCCCACGAGTGCGCTCGATCAGGAGCGCGGTGCCGCTGTCATGGATCTGATCATCGGCGTGGTGCGGGAACGCGAGGCGGCAACCCTTCTCGTGACACACGACCGAAGTCACCTGTCTCGGATGGATACTGTCTATCGTGTTGTTGACGGTTCCTTGGCGGAGGATCAGGAGGCGCTCGCGGCGTGACTCAGGCGGGCACGATTCGGGCATTCGTCACTGCATCCGGGCGGGAAGTCAACCCGCGATTTGCTGGGCAGTTAGACTGTTGTCGACTCGGGCAACTTGAGAGGACGTGTTATGGAACGCCGCCGCAACGTTGCGCAGCCGCCACAATCGCCGATTGCGGATCTGGAGCAGATGCCTGCCCTGATTCTCCTCGACCGGCTTCCGGTGCCGGTCATGGCCGTTCACCGCGACGGCAGCATCGTTTTTGCCAATCCGTCCTTCGCTGACATGCTGGGATATCCCAAGAAGGCCGTCTCGGCGTTGCGTTTGCAGGACATCCTCTACGACAAGGATGCCGACGACGTCAGTGCAGAGCAGGCCCATCGTGAACTGAGTTCCGAGCCGGGCTCGGTCAAGGAGTTCGTGCACTCCGACTCCACGTTGGTGCGCGCGACGGTCAGCCAGTCTCTGCTCCGACGGGACGACGACACGATCGCCCTTGCCGTCCTCCACGATCTGACGGAGCGCCTGTGGAACAACCCACGGCACATCGACGACAAGCCCACCAAGTAATCCCAGCTACTTCCGGGATTTGACGGTTCGGTCCAGGCCGAGGGTGGCGGCAAGGGTGTTGACCACCCATTCTTCGTACTGTTGGCCGGTCCAACCCGCGCCGACCACGAGGTCTGTGTAGGTCTCGGGACTGAGCAGCGTGAGTGCGACGTTCACGGCTGTTTCGAGGTCGACGGTTGGCGCTTTTTCGACGATGCCGACCATCAGATGTTCCTGCACCGTGCGTCTCTGAGTGCGGTTGATTTGCCACAGACGGGCGGCGTCCTCGTCGGCGGAAGCGGCGGCCCGCAGTGCCAGCAGGATGTCTGCGGTGCGTTCCAGAATGAGCCGTCCGTGGTGAACCTGAATCCGGAGTTGCCCGAGTGGATGTGGGGCGCCGAGTGCTGCCGCCACCCACGGACGGTCGAGAGTTGCCGTCTTTTCCTCGTCGCCCGCAACGGCCACGTCGAGCAGTGCTGACAGCACGCTCGGCTTGTTGCCGAACACGAAATAGACACTCTGCACCGACACGCCCGCCGCCGCGGCAAGCTGCTTGATCGTGGCGGCCGCGTAGCCGGGATCGACAAAAACCTCACGCGCTGCCTCGATGATCTTGCGCCGCGCCGACGTGTCTTCCCGAAGAACCTCAGTCATGATTAGAGTCTAACTCTAGAGTCGAACTCTAGCGAATCGGGAGGCGAAGTAATGACGAAGGTTCTTGTACTCGGTGGCTACGGTGCCGTCGGGATTCCCCTGATGAAACAACTCGCGAAGGTCCCCGAAATCTCCGCGTACTCCGCCGGCCGTGACCCTGCCCGCGCGGACGTCGTCGTTGATCTTAAAGAACCAGGCGCGTATTCGACTGTGGTTCGAGACTTCGATGTCGTGGTGAATGCGTCGGGTTTCGAGGATGTTCGCCTGGCCGACGAAGCGGTACGCGGTGGGGCGGCATTCGTCGACATCACGGCGACCTCGAGCTACTGCGAAGAATTGGAAGCGGTCGACGGACCCGTTCTCATGGGCGTCGGGTTGGCGCCGGGATTGACCAGTGTCCTTGCAACCGAGGCGCATCGACTCGGCGACGGACCCGTGGACATCCTGATCGGCCTCGGCGGTGGAGAACTACACGGGCCGGCCGCAACGGCGTGGACGTACGGGATGTTGGGCACGAGGTTTCCTGATCCCGACGGACGATCGGTCCGCAACTACACCGGGATGAAGACGTTTCGAATACCGGCCGATGCGACCGGCTACCGCACCGGTCCTGCTGTGCGGGCCGACTTTTCGGACCAGCATGCGTTGACGCGAGACCTCGGTGTTCCGGTCAGGACGTACCTGCGATTGGACACGTCCACCGCGACGCTCGGACTTGCGGCCATGACGTGGGCACCCGCTCTACAGAAGGTCGTGCCGAAGAAGCTGTGGGGCTCGGATCGTTGGGTAGCGATGGCCCGAGCGGATACCGGCCCGGCGCTGTGGGTTTCGGGGCGTAGCCAGTCGGTCGCGACGGCAGCTATCGCCGCGCGCGCCGTGCAGGTGATTCGGGATGCCGCGATCTCGAAGCCGACGTGGTTCCACGCGGTGGAAACCACCGAGTCGTTGCAAGCGGCGGTTCCCGAACTGTCAGTGCGGCAATGGGATGGTGCGAGCCGATCGTCCGGCAAGACTGTCCACTAGTCGGGGCGAGCCGAGAAACGGCAATCCGGCGGCCGCATTGGTGAGACAACCGGGTACGACGACGCGGACGACGTGCAGGCCGGCGTGGAGAACATCAGTTGTGGTGAGATCGACCCATGCCGGCCGGAAACCGGCTGCCGTCAGAGCGCTTTCGGTGCCGGCGGCTGATGTCAGAGAGTCGAGTCCCACCTCGCCGACGACGGCACCGACCAGCTCACTCTCGAATCGTGCTTGGATCTCCGGGTCCAGGTGAAGTTGCAAGTGGCATCCGTAGTCCATCACGTCGGCAAAATCCGATCGGTAGGCGCCTGCATAGCTTCGGTCAGCTCGCCAAGGCGCAAGCGGACTGGTCGGGGAGGCCGCGGCTCGACCGATGCCGCTCTGCGGGTTGTCGTAGTCGGCGGAAAGCAGCTGCAGCTGAAGCGCTTCGCCGAGTGACTTGAACGCAGCGGTCTGGGCGTCTTCGTGGCAAGCGGTACCCATGGTCGAGTATCCGGTCAGTCGGTCGCAAACCAGGGCGCCCAGGACGGGGATCTCAAAATCACTCTCGAATGAAATCCACCTGGTCGAGAGGCTGTCGTGATTGCCCAGTCGAAGAAGCGCCTCGGGCATGCCGGTGACGACCCGAACACCACGCCGCCCGGTCCAGGACAGCGTCATCGCGTCTCGTTCGACTATCTCGCGCAAGGCATTGTCGATTGCGAACTTCACCGAGGGTCCGGCGGCGAGACCCGCCTGAGCTACCGGAGAGATCGCCGGACCCGTCCGGGCGACGAAATGAGGATACGAACCCCAGACGAGTTCGGCCGGTACCCAGATATCCGAACCCGTGATCAGGTCGGCTCCGCGAGTCCAGTCCATCTCCAGATCGTCGGTTGGTTCGACGAACGGGAACTGTGGCCGCGCGTACTGGGCGGCGTCGAAACGCGCGAGTTGTGACAGGTCGATGCTTGCTCCGATCAAGGCATCGGCCGACCCGCGGACGATCGGTTTGGCGACGATGTTGCCGCAATATCGTTCCACCGCTTCGCCTATCGCAGCTGCGGTAGGCCGTGCACGGTTGCCCAGATCGAAGCAATATCCGGCGCCGGCCGAGTCACTGGACCAGGGTGAAAAGCGTGCTGAATCACTGACATACGAGTGAATCAGCTTGAACTCGGGCGGAAAGTGCTGGGGAACAACGGCGTCGACCAGCTCTCGAATGATCCCAGTTCGGCGGTCGACGAGCGAAGATGTCATGCGAGGGGGACCGGCAGATGCAGATGGGTGGTCGATGCGCTGGTCAATCTGCTACCTCCAAGAAGGGGAAAGGCTGCCGGGGCGTTGTTGTACAGGCCCGGAGTCAGGATGCGGACGACGTGCAACCCGGCAATCGAGATGTCGCCGGTGGTGAGATCGACGGAAATCGGCTGGTGTCCCCGTGACATCAGAAGCGCTACGAGAGAAGCCAGATCCAACGGCGCTTCGTCGGGAATCTCTGATACCGAGAGTGTTTCGGTGTAGTCGAAGAGATGTTCCTCTGCGGCCAGGGCCATCACGGGATCGAGATAAAGTTGGGCGACGGTCGGCAGATCGACGATGTCTTTCCATTGCGGATCGAACTCGTCCCGGTAACGACGGTCGGCCCGAAAGGGTTTGTACAGGTGCGCCGGCAGCGTTCCGTCCGCCACGCTGCGCCAGGTCGGCCCGTCGGGGTCGGCGAGGTCGATCGTGATGGCAAGTACGGCATACGCCTCGACAAGCGCCTTCGAGACTGCCGCCTCCACCGTCGGTCGACAAGCTGTGCCCAGCGCGACCAGTCCACGTCGGTCATCGCGGATCCACGCTGCGGCGACGGGAATGCCGAAGGGGGAGGGAAGCAGCAGCACTCGAACGCTCCGGGTCTGGCTCTCCAGATCCCCGAGTTGGTGGTGCGCAGGCAACCGCTCCCAGTCGGAAAGCTCGATCGCCGGCTGTGACCGGTCCCCGCACCACCACAGCGCGGTGGCATCGCGTTCGAGAAGTTCCAGCAGAGCTGACATCTCGGCCTCGTCGCGTGAGCGTCCCGCTGCGATTCCGGCGTACTGCAACGACGCGATCGGTGGCTCGCAGCGACGGGTGCCTGTGTAGTACCCGAGATAAGTCAGGGCCGCAGGCACGTAGGTGGGCACCTTTTCGTCCATGGTGTGACCCAATGCCCAGCGAATGTTCAGATCAGAGGTGAAGGGAACAAAGGGGAATCCGGGAAGGCGGTACTGATCCTCGCTGTACAACGCAAATTTCGCCGGATCGACGACCCGTGAGCCGGCCAGTTCCAGCGCTGATGCACTGCTGCGGACCAGATCTTCGGGGACCACGTTGCCGCAATATCTTTCGACGGCCTCACCGGTTGCCGCCCCGCGAGCTGCTGCATCGTCGCGTATCGAAGCCCCGAATCCGTAAGGGTCCGCGCGAAACAGTGAACCGCTGCCGCCGAAGTTTCTGGTGTCGGCCACCCTCGCGGCCCAACCGACCCAGCCTGTCGGCATGTCCGAGCGAATGTGTGGTTCCAGTGAGGTCAGCACGCCGCTCCGGTCGTCGACCAGCAAGTCATCCACCGGCAGTTCCTCCGCGTATCGGCAGGGTCAACGACCCGGAAAATGATTGGTGCAGTGCGGTACTGCGTGTTCCTCGATAGCGATCACCGTCTCCGAGATTGAGTGCGAGTCGTGGGAAGTCCGAGCCGGCGATCCGCAGCGTCAAGACATCACCCGCGCGCACAGTGTGCAACACGGGATCCAGATCGATTGTCACCATCGTCGGCTGCAGGCTGACACCCGCGCCCCGTGCGATCGATCTGGTAACTCCAGCGGGATCGACCACGCTCAGTTCGGCGATCCAATCGGCTTCGCCCTCGGGTGAATACACTTTCAGCTCCACCGATGGTGTTCCGGAGAGTACGGAGTCGTGCTTGATATCGAAAGTCCAGAAAACACAGTCGTTTCGGTCCCGTGAGGCGTCATACAGGAAGGTGTAGGCCGCATCCTTCCGATCGGGTTCGAGGCGAACGCGATTCGCACCCGTGACAAACGGTCCGGTCGACCATTCGCCGGAGCCCCGGTCGAATACCCGATTGATGGTCAGGGGCCGCGCAGCGAATACCGATTCCATCCACTCGACCTGAAGGCGGCCGAAACTTGTCTCGCCGACCATTCCAGGGCGGAGGTCGTGCGCCCAGGGGCCCACGATCAAACTCTGCGGCCCGCGCCCCACGGACGTGAAGTGCCGCAGTGTCTCCCGAATCATCGCATCGTCCCAACCGCCGATGTGCAGCCCGGCGATGTCGAGTTCGGAGAGTTCGTCCGCCGAGACCAGATCATCGCCACCGAAGTCTTCGCGTTTACGAGCGCGAAGGATCGGCGTCAACCAGCCCGGTGAATCGGAGGTCAGACCAACCTCCTCGATCATCGACTGCACCGGGAGATGTTCCAGCAAAGACGAATCCGAGCGCATCAGGGCAGGGATGAAACCCTCACGAGAGGAAGACGAATCTCCGTGCTCGCCCCACCACGCCAGATGCTCGGCGAGGAGAAGTATCCCCGAGGGATCACGTTTGACGCGGTCGCTTCCGATGGTCGGCACCTTGGAGACGACGCCGTCTACACGAAATGACCGATCGGCGCTGTTGGTCTCGGCAGCAAATGCCCAGGCGGTTCCGGCCGCATACGAAGCCCCGCTCGCGATGACGCACTCCGGTGTCCACGGCTGATCCTGCAGCCACTCGGCCAGGGAGGCGCTGTCCTCGCGCTCGTGGACGTACGGTTCCCAAGAGCCGGTGGAATCGTGCCGTCCGCGTACGTCCTGCGAGATGAATGCAATTCCTCGCAATCGCCATTCGATCCCCTCCGCCAGATGCCATCCACGCCCGTACGGGGTGCGGATCACGATCAGTCCCCGCGGTGAAGAATCCGGTGGGAGAAGCACATCCGTAGCCAACGAAGAACCGTCTGCTGCCGGGATCTTCACGCCGAGTGAGATCACCGGAGCGTCGGCGCGGGTTCGAGAACGCCGCCGGGCAGTGGTAGCACGGGATGGGGAGTCATCATGAGGGTTCGCGGATTCATCCGGATCTGGTGGTGAAGGTGTGATGGCGGTGCGCCATGTACACCAGCCACGACGTCCGAACAGGCAAGCGCACTGGCCATTGCGGCTGCGGTGGGTTCAAGTTCGAGCGGGCGAGGTTCGCTGCCGGCGAGGTGATTCCACAGTGCCTGCAGATGATTCGGGACGCGCGACGCGGCAAGCCGTCGACCGCAGACGTCCCGGTAGCTTGCGCTGCCGATACCGTCGAAGAAGGGTCCGATGCAGATCTCGCCCAGCTCCGCGTGGACGCGTTGCCACGGTGTTTGGTTTCGGCGGCACCAGGTATCGAGTTCCGACCACTCGTCGTGAGGAGGAGCACCGGCAACCGACAGTACGAGGTCCGACGACGCAACGTCGTCTTCGATTGGCGCAGTAGTGGATACGACCTCGAGATGCGGAAGAGCCTTGGAGAGCAGGGCGATGCAAGCATCGGCAACGGGCCCGATCCCGTCCATCAGCACACGCTGTGGGCGCGGAATCTCTGGCACTTGACCTGGAACAGCCAGCACGCCGCGAGAGACGAGGGCGTCGGCGATCTCGATAGCTCCCGGGCCGAGCACCGAACCAGAGCGCCTGAGAAAGTTGTCGAGTTCCGCGAGGTCTTCGGCCGGCGCGCCGATCGTGACCGCGTTCTCGTCCGGTGTCAGGTAATGCCAAGTGCCGTCCGGGGTCGGATACAGCTGGTGTCCGTCGGCGAGGGCGTACACGGATCTCCTTGTCGGTGCCCGCACCCGACGAGTCGGATGCGGGCGGGGTCATCGGCAGATCAGACTGTCGAAACAGTCTGGATCAGGGGAGGTTTCAGCTCTGGAAGCTGAACGGGTTGTCGACGAGGGCGTTGGTGCCCACACCCTGCAGGGCGTGTGCGGACGTTGCCTCGGCAACCGGCTCGAAGGTGAACGGGTTGTCGACGAGAGCGTTGGTGCCGACGCCCTGGAGTGCATTGGCCGGAGCCGAGTTGGAGACGCTGTCGAACGAAATGTTGCTCATTGTCATCCCTTCCGTAATGGAAACCATTTCCATTACGATGCCACCGTACGAAAGATCGCCACGGAGAGCAACAGGTACAAGAGAGTGCATACATGAGCGAGACCCCGACGACGGGATCCGTCGAAGCGCAACCACATGTCTTTCGGGACAGATCGTTTCGATTGTTCTTCACGGCTCGTACCATTGCCGTAGCCGGTGCGGCGGTCACCGGAGTGGCCATGCCGATCCTGGTGTTCGACATCAGCCGGTCTCCGTTTCTCACCTCGCTCGCGGCTGCGGGGACGGTTCTGCCGTATCTCGTGTTCGGCTTGTTCGCCGGCGCCGTGGCAGACCGAGTCAACCGGCGGACGGTCATCCTGTGTGCGCAGGCCGTAGCTGCACTTGCTTTGGCGAGTATTCCGGCAGCGCAGGCACTCGGCGTATTGACGGCGTGGCATGCCGTCGGCGTATCGATGTGCATCGGAACGTGTTTCGTGTGGTTCGACGCCGCTGCTTTCGGAGCGCTGCCTGCTCTGGTCGGTCGGCAGAGGATACCGGCGGCCAACAGCGCGCTGTGGACGTCCAGCACGCTGATCGATGTTGTCTTTCCGGCGATAGCCGGCGTGCTTGTGGCCTCGATCGGCCCGGCCTACGCATTGGGTGCTGATGCACTGGCTTACGTACTGGCCGGGCTGGCCATGGCCTCGATCGGAGCCTCGTTTTCGATTACTCCTGCGGCGCCGAAGAAGTCGGGAACCGGAATTGCGCGTGACATACGCGAAGGCCTCAACTTCCTCTGGCAGTCGCCGCTTCTGCGGGCCTTGACCGGCGTCGGCTTCGTCAATTCCCTGACGCAGGGTGCGGTTACGGCGCTCCTGGTGGTGTACGCATCCGAGAGGCTTGGGATTTCGACGTCGAGTCCGATGATCGGCGCCGTGTGGACGGCCGTCTCCGTGGGTGGAGTGGTCGGGGCGCTCGTGCTTCCACGCCTACCGGCGCAGTGGCCGGTCGGGGCGATCACTGTCGGGGCGCTGACCATCGCCCCGGTGGTGCTGTTCGTCGTTGCGACAACCGGCAACACCGGCGCCGCGATCACGGCGCTCGTCGTCTACTCCGGCTGTGCGACCGTCACCATCCTCAATGGCATCGGTGCACGTCAGCGCCTGACTCCGGATCGTCTGCAGGGGCGCGTGAACACCACGGCGAGGATGGTCGCCTGGGGTGGTTCGCCGGTCGGCGCCTTGATTGCCGGGGCAATCGCAGGACGCTGGGACATCGGCACCGCCTACCTCGTTGCGTGCATCTTTGCGCTGGTCGGGGCGCTCTTCGCGTGGGCGAGCGCGCTGCGGGCCGACCCTTATCCGCACAAATGAGCATGTGACTATTAATGAAAACGACTGTCGTTATGGTTAGATCCACCTGTTCATGACTGCGAACCCCACCGACTCAGGAGTGCGATGACGCTGACCAGCGAGGCAGCACCACGAGTGCCGTCGCGTCCACATCCCGTCGGCGAGCGCGGGTACGTCCCGTTTCTGTTGGCCACGGCGGTTGTGCTTGTCGCGGTCTCTACCGTCGCGGTGTGGTCGGGTGCCGCGTCGGTGTCCTTTGCCGACGTGTTCGCGGTGTTGTACGCACACGTCGGCGGTCCGCCGGTCGACCCGTTGCTCGATCGGATCGTGTGGGGATTGCGGGTACCGCGCATTCTGATTGCGGCATTGGCGGGCGCCGGGCTGTCGCTGGCCGGCGCCGTGCTGCAAGCGTTGGTGCGCAACCCGATTGCCGATCCGTACATTCTGGGCGTGGGTTCCGGAGCATCCTTCGGTGCAGTACTGATCATGACGACCGGCATCGGCACCGGCCTGTCGATCGGTGTTCCGGTGGCAGCCTTCCTGGGGGCCATGGTTTCCCTGATCGCGGTTCTCGTACTGGGTCGGCGAGAGGGAATGCTCGTCCCGCTGCGCATGGTCCTGGCCGGAGTTGCCATCGGCTATCTGCTCTCGGCTGCAACAAGTTTTGTGCAGTTGCGCGCCGATCCGAGTCAGCTTTCGGGAGTGCTCTTCTGGTTGCTGGGCTCGGTGAGCGGGGCCAGTTGGTCGGATCTCGGTGTGCCCGCCGCGATGATCACCGTCTGTGCGGCAATTCTGTTGACACAATCGCGCCAACTCAACGCGTTGGCCATGGGAGACGAGAGCGCGCAATCGGTCGGCGTGGACGTGCGCCGTACCAGGTTGCTACTACTGGTGATCGCGTCGTTGCTGACCGCGGTTGTCGTATCCGTCGCCGGGGGAATCGGTTTCGTGGGGCTGCTCGTGCCGCACGCCGTACGACTTCTGGTCGGTTCCGATCACGGCAAGCTGCTCCCCGCGACCGCGTTGGTTGGTGCCACCTTCCTGGTGATCGTCGATCTTGCGGCTCGGATGTTGGATGCGCCCAACGAATTACCACTCGGGATCATCACCGCCGGATTGGGTGCACCGTTCTTCCTCTGGTTGCTTCGACGGGACGGGGGTGCGCAGTCATGAGATTGTCGGCCAGCGGAATTCACGTCGTTCGGGGCGGACGCCTCGTGGTTTCGGGTGTAGACCTCGAAGCGCCCGAGGGAAGCGTGGTCGGACTCGTCGGACCGAACGGCAGTGGAAAGTCCTCCCTCCTGCGCGCGTTGTATCGCTCGATGAAGCCGCGAAGCGGAATCGTGAAGGTGGACGAGGTGAATGTTTGGGACGATCTCTCGCCTCGATCGGCGGCACGCATCATCGGTGTTGTGGGGCAGGAGCATTCATCCGATTTCTCGTTCAGTGTCCGTGAGGTGGTTGCAACGGGTCGGACGCCGCATCACAGCGCGTTCTCTCGACTCGGCGAGATCGACCGAGACATCGTCAGCGCCGCACTGGTGCGAACCGGCATGCAGGGCTTTGGATCACGTCTCTTCGCCGAACTGTCCGGCGGAGAAAAACAGCGTGTGATGTTGGCCCGGGCGATCGCTCAACAACCGTCAGTGCTGGTCCTGGACGAGCCCACCAACCACCTCGACATCCGTGCTCAACTCGAATTGATGGAATTGGTCGCCGAACTCGGTACCACGACGATTGTCGCGATCCATGAACTCGCCTTGGCCGCAGCGTATTGCGACTACGTCTGTCTGCTCTCCGGCGGGGTAGTTGTCGCGACAGGACCAACGGCCGAGGTCCTCACCGAGGACCTGCTGTCCGAAGTATTCGGGGTTCAGGTGCATCTCGGCACTCATCCGTTGACCGGGCGCCCCCTGCTCTCGTTCGCACCTCCGCTCCTACACACGAAAGAAGCAGTGTCTTGAAATCCTCGATACGTACTGCCGCGCTGATGTGCTCGGCCGTTACCGCCACCGCAGTACTGACCGCATGCGGAAACTCCACGGCGGATTCGGCGGCGTCGTCGTCCGAGAAGATCACCGTCACCAATTGTGATCGCGAGGTCACGGTGCCCAAGACGGCGGAGCGGATTGTCTCGCTGTATCCGTCGATGACGGAACTTCTCATTCAGCTCGGCGCCGCCGACCGCATTGTCGGACAATCGAATACCGACCTCTCTCCTCCCAGCCCCGAACTCGCTGATCAGTTCGCGGCCGTGCCGGTACTGAGCACCGGAGTTCCCGCGAAAGAAGCATTGCTCGACGCCCGTCCGGATCTGATCGTCTCCGACGGGGAATACTGGTTCGACGGTGACCGATTGCAGACCATGGACGAATTGCGTGACCTCGGCATCCCGATCTTCGTGAACAGCGGCTACTGCCACAAGGCCGTCACCGAGGGGCGGATCGACGACGTCTGGTCCGACCTCGACGGTCTCGGCGCCTTGACCGGAACAAGTGACGCGGCAGCAACCCTCCTGGCCGACGGCAAGAAGTCCCTCGCAGCAACCGAGGCATCTGTCGCCGGGCAGGAGCCGGTTCCCACTGTGATGGTTCAGGTTTCGGAGGGACAGTCCTATGCTCTGGCCAGGGGCCTCTACAGCAGTGTGCTCGAGGCCGCCGGGGGAAGCAATCTTTTCGAGAACGACCTTCCCGACGGAAAGTACTTCGGCCAGGTAGCCACGGAATCGGTGCTCGCGAAGTCGCCGAAGGCTATCCTCGTCGTCTACTCCACCGAGTCGGCTCGGGAATCCACCCTGGATGCTGCGCGGACGGCATTTGCCGGAACCCCCGCCGCGGCGTCGAATGCGATCTTTGCCGTTCCGGAGGCGTGGTTCGCCGGCGAGTTGGTCTCGATCGACGGGGCCGGCGAGGTGTCTCGCCTGCTGCACCCGGGTTCGTGACCGCACTCGAGCGAATCGAGGCCGTCGTATCGCTGCATGCAGTGTTGGACCGGACGGTGAGTCCGTCGGAGCTACCGTTCGACGAGCACGCACTGCCGCCGGTGACGTGTGAATCCGTGGAACTGCCGGCCGCGACGCCACTGCCGGCCTGCGGGTTCGCGGACGTCTTGCAGGCACGGCGGAGCCGCTACGACCCCGCACAGACGGCACTCCGAGCAGGCGAGCTGTCAAACGTGTTGCACCACAGTGTTGTCAGCAGCCCGACGGCGGGCGGGATGCGCGAACTGACGCTGTCGTTTGTTCTCAGCCGACCCGGAGACGAGCTCGGAGCCGGGGTATACCGATATGCCCGAGGCCGTGCCGAAGCTGTCCGGCCAGGCGACGTGCGAGAGCACCTTCGAGCGAGCCTTCTCCAACCCGAGTTCGTCGACGTGTTCCCGGTTCTTCTGTTTGTGGTCGCCGACGTCGAAGCTCCGCTCGAGAAGTACGCGATGCGGCACTACCGCACGATGCACGTGGATGCCGGTGTGCTGGTTCAGAATCTGTACCTCGTGACCGAGGCGATGGGACTTGCGGGCTGCGCCATCGCAGGATTCACGGATGCGCGAGTGGCATCTCTGTTGAATCTCGCGACGACGCAGCTTCCCGTCATGGCTTTTGCACTCGGGAGGCGCAGCTAGGTCAGGCGAGAATACGTGCCTTCTGGGTCTCGAACTCGGCCTCGGTCAATACTCCCGCATTCTTGAGTTCGCCCAGCTTGGTGAGCTGTTCGAGCTTCAAGTCCATCGATGCTGCCGGAGCTGCCTGCGGTGGCAGGGGTGGTAGATCGGGAATCGGCGGCACCGGCTGGGCCTGCGCTGCGCGAGCCTGATCTTCGGCGGCCCAACGGGTCCGCTGACGGCGCTGAACATTGCCGTGAATGGAGCTTGCGACGGCTACCCGGCCGGCTCGCCTCAAGAAACTCATGCGTCCTTCTCCGTATTGCCTGGTGCGGTGTTGTCGAGTGCGGTGGCAAGTTCGTCCAAGCTCAGGTGACCTTCGGTGACAATCTTTGCGCCGCTGCGTGTCCACGCGTCGATCACCGGCAGTATGGCCAGTTCCTCGTAAACGAGCACGGCGGCAACACTACCGGTGGCCAACTCGTCACCAACGGCGGCGATGTCGCCGGCGTCGAGCAGTCCGGAGGCTGCGCCGTCGAACTGCGCCAGATCGAAATCTGCGAGTTCGAAGGTCGATGCCGGTACGACGGCCACTGATCCATCGGCGGCTTTGGTGACGAACTCGAGGTCGAGGATGCGGATCACGCCGGAGTCGACGAGAGTGAGCAGCTGCTCGAATCCCGCGGAGGTCGGTGCACCGCCGGGAAACTCGACGGCAACGTATTCGATCGGACCGAATTGGTCTTGGTTGGACATCGGTTACTTCTTGCCCTTCGTGGGTTGCGGTTCTTCCAGAGCAGGTACTTCGTCGGGCATGCGCCCGGCCGGAATGATGGCGAGCAGAGAGAGCCCGGCGAGTACGAGCAGCGAGGTTCGCAGTGCGCGCAAGCGCGCTTCGGTGTTGATCCGGATGGCTTCGTCGATCTGTGCCTGTGTCGCGGAGGTGTTTTCGAGCGTCACGACGAGTTGATCGTTGGGGACGAAGTTGACCTGGTCGAGATTGATTCCTGACTCGACCTTGAGCGATGCCGGGATGGTGGGGTTGTCGATCAGCTGCGAGCTGACGAGGGAACCGAGGATTCCGACGGCGAACACGCTGGCCACCGCGATGCCGACGCTGCCGGACATGTTGTGTACCAGTCCCCGCCAGGCACCGACGTCGCCGGCCAGTTCCTTGGGAGCTGCGGTGAGGAGGGTGTTGAACACCAGCGCAACGATGGCGCCCTGCCCGAGGCCGAGGGTGATCAGTCCGATGACGACAAAGATCTGATGCCAGTCGCCACGAATGGTGAAGGCCAACAGGATGAGTCCAGCGGCAACGACGACGAACCCGGCTCGTGCGATCAGACGCGGGGAGTACGTCTTGTACAGACGCGCGACGACGGTACTCGCGATGAAGATCGAAAGTGTGTACGGGATGATCGAGAACGACGTCTGCAAGCTGCTGCGGCCCTGGATGATCTGCATGTACAGCGGAATGAGGAAGTTGGCCGCGGTTCCCACGAACATCATCGTCGCCATGCAGATCGTGGTGGCGCGCTCGGCGCCGGTCTTGAGGACGTCGAGGTTGAAGAGCTGAGGCTTGTTCTGCGCCTTGCGGCTTCGCGTCCACTGGAAGAATCCCTGCGCGCAGATGGTGCCGAGGACGATCAGGATGGCCGCGGGTGAAACACCGATGACCGAGAACGGCGCAGCGTCGGTGGCCAGGATGACGCCCCACGAGTTCAGGCCGCTGAAACCGAAGCTGAGCAGGATGACGGCAACGGCAGCAATGGCGGCGCCGGCCCAGTCGATGGTGATGTCCTTCTGCGGGGGAACAGGTTTGACCCGGAAGCTCAGGATCAGGTTGACCACCGCGAGAGCCACGACGAGGGCGAACGAGTATCGCCACCCGATCGTCGTCGCGAAGGAACCGGCGATGAGCAGCGCCAGCACACCGGCCGCCGGGATTGCTGCTGCCAGGTAACCGATGGCCTTTGCCTGCTGATCGCCACTGAAGTTCGTGGCGATGAAGACCGTCAACGCAGGAGCGATGAGGGCGATCACGGCGCCGGATGCAGCTTGCGCCACGAACAGCATTGCCGGGCTCTGACTCAGGGCGACCGCGGCCATTGCGAGGCCGTGAATCGCGACGGCAATCTGGAAGACCAGACGCGTTCCGTAACGGGCGCCGATCTTGGCCCCCAACAGAATGAAGGCAGCCATGGCGAAGGTGCCCGCGGTGATCGCGGTGCCGACACTTGTTGCGGGCGTGTCGAGATCGGTGGTGATGCCGGCCATCGAGACGGTCAGGGCGTTGACGGCGAACGACGCCTGAATCTGGGTGAGGACCACCACGATGAGTGGTAGCCAGGAGGCGGTGCTCACGGCGGCCGTTGTGGCGGCCGCGCCAGGCTTTACGGACATGATGGGTCACGCCTTCCTCGACACTGCGTGTACTCGCGACGTGCCCGGATCAGCCACGCACGGCTACATTAGCCGGAATTGTGCTGAATGGTCGCCTGCAAGTGGTTGGTTTCTTCGCGGTAGACCACCATCTCCCGGTGCAAGGCGCGACGGAAGCGCGGTTGCTCGGCCAGGAGTACGGCCAGCACGGTCAGCAACAGCCACGTCGCGGCCGCGCTCGCGAGGAGCAGCAGGACCGGAATCCACGGACCGCCCATCTGCTCGAGCAGCGTCGTCTTTGCCCAGACGCGCCAGTAGAGCATCAGATTGACGATCAGTCCGACACCGTACGAGATGACGAAGGACAGCAGGAACTGCTTCCACGTGCCGTCGTGGCGCCGCGCCGTCATCGGTTCCGCCCGCAACGGCAAGCTCACCGACATCACGTTCGCGACCCCCAACCAGAGCAGGATCATGGTCAGCACCTGGCCGCACGCCTTCACCAGGTCGGCACTGCTTCCGGAGCGCCACGCGAGGACGGCGCTGAGCAGGAACCCGGCGCTGCCGACGAGAAGCAGCATCACCGCGTTCTTCGCGACCAGTACGTGCCAGAGCCTGGTTCCACCGGACAACGCAGCACGGACGCGGCCGGCGTCGAAGCTGAGCGCATTGGTGCACACGACGCTTCCGACCACACCCGAGAGTGCATACAGCGCAAGATAAGGCAGTCGATCTTCCTTGGCGTCCCACTGGAAGAGGCGAATGAATGCCAGGTACGCCAAGCCCATTCCGAGGCTCAGCCCCAGCCGAAACGCGATCGACCGAGGCTTACCACTCACCACGTGCCGTGCTTCCTCACGGATCCGGGAGCCGAGATCCTGCACGTGCCGGACGACGGGGTTGCCCGAGTTCAGCGGGACGTAACCACGGATCGCGGCGGCGACGGTATCGGTGTCACCGGCATCGAGCGCGGCGACGTGTGCTTCGAGAACCGCAAGGTGGGCGGCGCGCAAGGCTATCCGTGCGGTGGTCACCGCGGCGACGGCGTCGGCCTCGGCCTGCGCGGCGGTGCCGATGCCGGCGTCGGCGGGCAGTGGCGGCTGCAACGTCGTGATCAGTTCGAGTTGACGCGCCATGTGCGGCGACGGTGACAACCCGCTGTACGACGGTCGGCTCAGCGCTGATCGTTCGTCGTCGAGCGAATCACGGACGGCCGCGGCAGCCTTGCGGACGGCTGCCGGGTTGTGCCAGCGCACCGACCGGGCGTCACGCTCGGCGGCGACGGCCCGGGAGGCAACCTCGGTCAGATCCTCGACCGCTGTCAATGTCTGCTCCACTCGGTTTAGGTTGGTTTCATGACCACCAACTCGGAAAAGGAAGATCTCCAGCGGTACCTGCAGGCAGCACGTGATGCGCTCGTCTGGAAGCTCGACGGGCTGTCGGAGTATGACATTCGGCGCCCGATGACCCGGACAGGGACCAACTTGTTGGGTCTGGTCAAACACATGATCGGCGTCGAGCTCGGGTATTTCGGTCCGACGTTCGGCCGTCGGGTTCCCGATCTACCCGCGTGGTTGCGTTCGGAGGAACTCAACGTCGACATGTGGGCCCGCGCCGACGAGTCCACTGCCGACATCGTCGAAACCTATCGCCGCACCTGGGCTTTCGCCGACGCCACGATCGAGGAGCACGATCTGGACGCCCCCGGCTTCGTGAAGCACTGGCCGGAGGATCGTCGCGACGTCACACTGCACCGGATACTCGTTCACGTTGTCACCGAGATCCATCGGCACGCCGGCCACGCGGACATCGTGCGGGAGCTGATCGACGGCGCCGCTGGGATGAAGGCGGGCGACAACAATCTGGCTCCCGGCGATGAGGCGTGGTGGGCCGAGTACACCGACCGTCTGGAGACGGCGGCACGCGAGGCCCACCACGCCTGAACTACTCGAATACCGCTGCTGCGCCGATCACCACGACAACGATCACGAAGTTGATCAGTAGCAGTGGCCAGACGAAGCGCAGGAACTTGTCGTAGCCGACCTTCGCCATGGCCAACCCGCCGACAACGACGACGTTGGTCGGGGCAACCATCAGCATCAGGCCGTGGCCCATCTGGAAGGCGGTGATGACGAGTGCGCGGCTAACTCCGGCGAAGTCGCCCAGCGGCGCGAGCAGCGGCATCGCCAAGGTGGCGTGACCGGAACTGGACGGGATCAGGAACGCCAGCGGGATGTTGACGAGCATCACCAGGATCGCGAAGACCCCCGCCGAAGCGCCGCTGACCAATTGCTCCATCGCGTTGAGGATTGTGTCGAGGGTTTCGGTGTTGGTCATGATCACCGAGACGCCGCGAGCGAGCAGGATGACGATCGCCGGTCCGACCATGTCGCCGGCTCCACGCGTGATCAGGGAGACGATCTTCTTCTCACCCATCTTCGCGACTATGCCGACGAGAACGGCGGCGAGGATGAACAGCATCGCCAATTGCGGGAACCACCAGTTCAACTCGAACCAGTAGGGCTCGGTTGCCGTGACGTGGTACGCGTCGTACTCGGCCGGACCGGTGGTGGCGCCGAAGATGCTCGACCACGGGATGACGGAGAAGATCATCAGTCCGAAGGTGAGTCCGGTGATGAGCAGTACCAGCTTCTGAGTTCCGGTGAGCTTGCCGTCGATGTCGACCGGCTCGGCCGGCTCTTCGTCTTCGTCGTCCGCGATGTCGAAGCCGACAAGCGACTTGGACGGATCCTTCTTCACCTTTGCGGCGTAGCGGAGAACGAATACCACTGCCACAGCGGTCAATACGATCCACAGGATCACGCGCAGCACGATGCCGTCACCGATGGAGACGCCTGCCTCACCGGAGGCGACGCCGATCGAGAACGGATTGACGGTCGACGCCATGTTTCCGACCAGAGCGCCGAGGATGATCATGGTGGCCGCGACCATGCGGTCGTAGCCCAGTGCCGTCATCAGCGGTATGAGCAGGGCGTAGAAGCCGAACGTCTCGACCGAGAAGCCCATTGTCGAACCGAGCAGTGAGAACAGCACCATGATGACGGTGATGAGCAACCAGCCCTTGTCGCTGAGCTTGGTAGCGAGTTGGGAGACAGCGGTTTCGAGACTGCGGGTGGCAAAGCTGACCGAGATGAACGCACCGAGCGCCATGATGAAGAGGACTACGCCGACCGAACCGAAGAGCCGTCCGATGTTGTCGGTGTCGACGAACCCGGTGATCGAATCCTGGACGCCGTAGAGGCCGTTGACGGGGGAGAGGATCAGTTGCTGGATTCGTTCCCAGAACGACAGCGGAGACGTGACGGTTTCGAAGCTGCCGGGAACGGGTGAGCCGTCCACGTCGACGCCGAAGCGTCCGGCCGGAATGAACAGTGCTGCAATCCATACCAGGACGGTGACGATCGCGAGCATCGTGACCGCGCCGGGGAACTCGAACTTCTTCTTGGCCGGAGTAGGTGCGGACCCCGTGTCGGTTTCGGTGCTCATTTCTTCCCCTCGAAGGTGTCGGCGTACTCCTGGAAGAACAGTGCTTTGGCGACGACGGCCTTCTCGAGCTCGTCGAGCAGGACGCGTTCGTTGGGGCCGTGGATGTTCGCGTAACCGTCGGTGGCGCCGAACAACAGCTTCTCGGCGGTGGGCACTGCTGTATCCAAGGCCATCACGAGGGGGATCGAGCCGCCGCCTGCCATCAGCCCGGCCGGTTCACCCCACGACTGCGATAGTGCAGACAGTGCCGCGTCGAAGGCCGGTCCACCTTCGGCTGCCGCAAACCCGTCGCCGGTTTCTCCCGCGGTGACAGTCAGTTGCAAACCGAAGGGGCGCAGGGCTTCCAGGTGCCGGACCAGAGCAGCCTGCGCCTCGATGGCAGGTTGGCGCGGGTGTACGCGCAGATTGATCACGGCGCGGGCAGTGCTTGCGACGGCGTTGACCGCACCGTCCACAGGGGGAGCGTCGATTCCCGTCACGGTGATGGCCGGGCCCGACCAGATGCGTTCGCCGATGCCGCCGGTTCCGAGCAGCGGAAGCCCGTCTTGGATCTCGGCGAGGGTGCGGAACTCGTCCTCGGTGTACGAACTGCCGGTCCACGGTTCGCGCAGGAGGCCGTCGATCGCCACGTCACCGTTGTCGTCGTGCAGCGACGCCAGTGCGCGGATGAGCGCGAGGCGGGCGTCCGGTGCGGCGCCGCCGTAGAGGCCGTTGTGCTTGTCGGCGCCGAGAGTGGTGAGTTCGACGATCACCTGGGCGGATCCGCGCAGTGCGACGGTCAGGGTCGGTGATCCGGGGCGAACGCTGCCGACGTCGGCGATGACCATTGCGTCGGCCGCAAATAATTCAGGGGCTTCCGGCGGATAGTTGTCGAAGGGGCTGCCGAATTCTTCCTGGCCCTCGATGACGAGCTTGACCGTCACCGGCGGCTTTCCGTCGAAGACTCGAAGTGCACCGATCATGCCGATGACATTTGCCTTCGAATCTGCCGTACCGCGGCCGTAAATCGCGCCGTCACGCTTGCTCGGTTCGAAAGGCGGAGAATCCCAGAGTTCGACGTCGTCGGCGGGAACGACGTCGTAATGCGAATACATCAATACCGTCGGGGATCCGGCGGGGCCGGGCACTGTCGCAATGATGACGGGCGCGGTTTTACCTGTTATTTCGAGTTTCTCTATCTTCGTGACTCCGGATTTTTCCAGTAGAGAAACGATCAGATCGTGAGCCTCGAAGAGGGGTTCGCTGGGGAAACCCTCGGTCGCTATCGACGGAATGCGAACAAGTTCGACTAGTTCCGACTCCAGAGTCGGCATCAAAGCTGCAACTGTTTCCTTGATCGTGGAATAGGAGGGTGACGCGGATTCTTCCGGCACGGAACTGACTCCTTCTGGAAAAGGCGAAAAGCATTAGAGGCAGAGTCTTACACCCGATATATGGGCTGTGAAAGGGCAACCCGAACAAAAGGCCGAAGTCGGTCGTCGGGGCTGCGATTCTTGACATTGACGTCAACGTCAACACACACTGTGACGGTGACCACCAGCGAAACGCAGGAGCGAGCGCGGACAGCCCGCAAGCTCGGGGACGGTCCACGCCGTGCCGGACTGCTCGACACCGCTGCCCTCTGCTTCGGCGAACTCGGATACGACGCCGTGACCGTCGAGACGATCACGACCAGGGCTGATGTGTCCCGGGCGACCTTCTACGCGTACTTCTCGTCGAAGGACGAGGTCTTCCGCGCCGTCGCCGAAATGATGTGCCGACGCTTCCTCGACGCTCAGCACATGGAGGGCCCGGCGGCCGAGGATCTACGCGAAGTTCTCCGAACGACCACGTCGGCGTTCATCACGGCCGTGTACACCTACGGTGACCTGCTCGCGGTGATCGAGCATCGGGCGCGGGTGGATTCCGAGGTCGAGCGCAGTTGGTCGGCGGTTCGCGAAAAGCTCGTGAGCCGCTACGTCCGGTTTGTCGAACGGATTCGACGGGTTCACGACGTAGATCCCTGTGTTTCGCCCCCGGTGCTCGTTCAGATGATCTCGGACGCACAGATGGCCGGTGGAGCACGACTGAGTAAGGCGAGTGTCGAAGAGCAGAACCAGTTCATTGCAGATATGACGACGATGTCCGAGCGGTTGATCGGGTTCGAAGAGTCGAAATAGATTTCTTTTACGAATGGAGTGATCGGTGGCAGAACAAGACGTGCTCGAAGCGGCTCTGGCGGAGATCTCTGCGCTGCAACAAGCGCATTGGCCCGCCGGCATTCCCCGCGCCGTCGAGTATCCGCTCGAAGGTGGGGGACTTGTCGATTACTTGCGGCATTGGGCGATCGAGCGGCCGGATACTCCTGCCATCGTCTTCTACGGCCGGGTCATCACGTATTCCGAATACGACGAGCTTTCGGATCGTTTTGCCGGATGGCTGCTGTCACTCGGAGTCGAACGCGGCGATCGCGTCGGCGTTCACCTGGTCAATTGCCCTCAGTTCCATATCGCGATGCTCGGCATTCTCAAGGTCGGTGCGGTTCACGTGCCGATCAATCCACTCTTCCGTGAACATGAATTGATTCACGAACTCAACGATGCCGGCGTCAAGGTCCTACTGACGCAGAACACCTTCTCGAAGTTGGTGAAGAAGGTTCGCTCACAGACTCCACTCGAACACGTCGCGAAGACTGCAGTGTCGGACATGCTGACGGCGATCCCGACCGTCGAACTGCCCTTCGAGGTCGACGATCCGCGCCTGAGCGACTGGCAGTCGATCATCACCAGTGAGCGGGCGACTCCTGTCGCCACCGAACTCGATTCCCTCGCCGCCCTGAACTACACGGGCGGAACGACGGGAATGCCCAAGGGCTGTGAGCACACTCAGCGCCACATGGTTTACACCGCGGCCACCGCGACGCTTGCGGGCGGTGACCAGGTGGGTGCCAATCCGCCGGTGTCCCTGGTGTTTCTGCCGATCTTCTGGATCGCAGGTGAGGACTTCGGCATCCTGGTTCCGCTCGTCAACGGCGGAACCGTGGTCCTGCTGAATCGTTGGGATGCGGAGACCACGCTCGACGCTGTCGAGGCTTACGGCGTGACCTCGCTGGTCGGAACTGTCGACAATTACGTCGAACTGATGGACACGCCAGGATTCGCGGAGCGAAATCTCTCGACACTCCAGAACGTCATGGCAGTTTCGTTCGTTCTCAAACTCGATCCGGCCACGCGCCAGCGGTGGCGCGAGGCTACCGGCGGCGTTCTGCGCGAAGCGAGCTACGGCATGACCGAAACCCACACCGCGGACACGATCACCCTCGGCTTCCAGGACGGCGACTACGACCTGAAAAGCGAGCCGGTGTTCTGCGGAATTCCGGTGCCCGGCACCGACATTCTGATCGTCGATCACGACGGCAGGCCGGTTCCCGTCGGCGAGCACGGGCAGATCATCGTGCGCAGCCCATCCATCCTTTCCGCGTACTACCGCAACGAGGGGGCCACCGCCGACGCCATCCGTGACGGCTGGCTGCAGACCGGTGACGTCGGAAAGTTCAGTGAGCGTGGCGGTTTGCACTATTTGGCGCGGAACAAGGAAATGATCAAGACCAACGGCATGAGTGTCTTTCCCTCCGAGGTGGAAGCGCTGCTCATGCTGCACCCGGCGATCGAAAAGGCTGCGGTGGTGCCGAAACCGGACCCGGACAAGGGGCAGGTGGCTTTTGCGTTTGTCCAACTGGTCGAGGGTTCCGACACTGTGGCCGACGAGATCGTCTCGTGGGCGAAGGAGAACATGGCCACGTACAAGGTGCCCGAAGTGGAAGTGCTCGAGGCGCTTCCGATGACAGCGACAGGAAAGGTGCGCAAGGGCGATCTGTTCGAGCGCACTCAGGGGGACAAGTGAGACTGCTGATTGCGAACCGCGGCGAAATTGCGCTGCGGATCATTCGAACTGCCCGTGAACTCGGGATCGAGACGGTGTCGGTGTACGCCGAGGACGACGCGTCCAGTCCGCACGTCGCGGCGGCCACGGAGTCGGTGCCGCTCGGAGCGTCGGGCGCATCCGCGTATCTCGATCAGGGGGCTTTGCTGAAGATCGCGGCCGAAACAGGCGCCACGCACGTGCACCCAGGTTACGGGTTCCTCAGTGAGAACGCCGAATTCGCGCAGGCGTGTACCGAGGCGGGCATCGTCTTCGTCGGCCCGGACGCCCAGGTTCTCCGGACTTTCGGCGACAAGGCCAGTGCCCGCACCGCGGCTGTCGACTCAGGAGTGCCGGTCCTGCCGTCGACATCGGCGAACGCCGACCTCGACGAGGTGCGTGAATTCTTCGAGCGCAATTCCCGCGGGATCATGATCAAGGCGCTCAGCGGCGGCGGTGGCCGCGGCATGCGCGCGGTGCGTGACCCGAAAGCACTCGACGACGCGTACCGTGTGTGTGCGGCCGAAGCCCAGTCGGGATTCGGCAGTTCGGCACTGTTCGCCGAGGTACTCAGTGAGCACGCTCGGCACATCGAAGTGCAGATCGTGGCGGCACCGGGGCAAGGTGGAACCCACGCGCTCGCTCTGGGTGACCGCGATTGCAGTGTCCAACGTCGCCATCAGAAGTTGATCGAGGTTGCGCCCGCGCAGGGGCTGTCGGGGGCCCTGCGCGATCGTCTTCACGCTGCGGCGGCGAGGCTGTGCGCCGAGGTCGGCTACCGCGGCATCGCGACGGTCGAGTTCCTCGTCGAGGAACGCGGCTTCGTCTTCCTCGAGGTCAATCCCCGAATTCAGGTGGAGCACACGGTGACCGAGGAGGTCACCGGAGTCGACCTCGTCTCCGTGCAGCTCGCGATCGCGGACGGAGTTCCGTTCGAGAACCTGGACCTGCCAACAGGGATCTTCGCTGTCGAGAAGGGCTCGGAGACAGTCGGATCCGTGGCAAACGCTTCGGGAATCGCGATCCAGACCCGCGTCAACATGGAAACCATGACGCCGGACGGCAATGCGTTGCCCTCGTCGGGCACGCTCGACAACTTCACTCCTCCGGGCGGGCCCGGCGTGCGAGTGGACACCTTCGGTACGGTCGGACTCTCGCCGAGTGCGCGTTACGATTCGCTCTTGGCAAAGGTGATCACCCACACGCGTCGATCGGATTTCCCTGCCGCGGTGCGCAAGTCGATTGCCGCTTTGAGTGAGTTCGCCATCGGCGGCGTAGCGACCAACATCGAGTTCCTGCAGGCAATACTGTCGGACAAGGACTTCCGCGACGGCCTGGTCGACGTCGACTGGTTGGGTTCTCGATTGGCGGACCTCGTCCCCGACGTTGGCCCACAAACGCCCTCCTCGTCTGTGGACGTGGCACCGGACGAGGATGTGGTCCGTGCACAGATGGCGGGCATCGTCGTCGAACTCGCGGCAGTCGGTGACGGCGTCCATGCGGGTGGCCAGGTTGCCGTCCTCGAGGCGATGAAGATGCAGCATGTTCTCTCGGCGCCCGGTGATCTCGAAGTGGTCCGGGTCCTGTCGTCACCGGGGAGGTCGGTGGGTGCGGGCGAACCGTTGCTCGTCGTCCGTAGTGCAAGCGCGGGATCGAAGCTCGCCGAGGTCGACGAGGTGGACCTCGACGACGTGCGTCCCGATCTCGCGGAGATCATCGCTCGCCACGAGGTGACCCTGGACCCGGCCCGGCCCGCAGCCGTGGCGAAGCGTCACAAGCTGGGACGCCGGACTGCTCGCGAGAACGTCTACGACCTGGTCGACGACGACAGCCTGGTCGAGTACGGCGCGCTCGCGCTGGCGGCGCAGCGCAGTCGGCGAAGCGAGGAAGACCTGATCGCCAACACTCCTGCCGACGGGTTGATCGGCGGAGTGGCGACCATCAGCGGCGGCGAGAGCGTCGTGATCTCGTACGACTACTCGGTGCTCGCCGGTACCCAGGGCATGCGCAATCACGCCAAGACCGACCGCCTGCTCGAGATCGCCGATCGCAAGCGAGTTCCGGTAGTGCTGTTCGCGGAAGGTGGCGGCGGTCGCCCCGGTGACACCGACGCCGGCGCCGGGGCGGGCCTCGAGCTGGGAACCTTCCGCGCCATGGCGGCGCTGAGCGGGCGGGTGCCCATGGTCGCCGTCGTGTCCGGGCGCTGTTTCGCGGGCAACGCGGCCCTGGCCGGCGCGTGCGACGTCCTGATCGCGACACCGGACGCCAACATCGGGATGGGTGGTCCTGCCATGGTCGAGGGCGGCGGGCTCGGAAACTTTCGCCCCGAGGACATCGGCCCGATCGACGTCCAGCGCCGCAACGGCGTCGTACACCTGGTCGCTGACGACGACGCTCATGCGGTGGCGCTGGCCAAGCAGTACCTCGGCTACTTCCAGGGTGCGAGCGGAGAGTGGACGGCTCCGGATCCGCGGCTCTCGCGGCATGTGGTGCCGGAGAATCGCCTGCGCTCGTACGACGTTCGTGGAGCGATCGACGCAATCGCGGACGTCGACAGCGTCCTGGAACTGCGTCGAGACTACGGACGCGGTGTAGTCACCGCACTCGTTCGTGTCGAAGGAGTTCCGTACGGTGTGCTGGCGAACAGCAGCGAGCATCTCGGCGGCGCGATCGACGCGGAAGCCTCGGACAAGGCTTCGGATTTCCTGGAACTGCTCGAAGCGCACCGCATCCCTCTGGTGACCCTGTGCGACACACCGGGATTCATGGTGGGCCCGGATTCGGAGGAGGAGGCGACGGTCCGAAGGTTCGGCCGGTTCTTCGTTGCCGGTGCTCGCCTCACCGTGCCGTTCGGAACGATCATCCTGCGCAAGGGTTACGGGTTGGGCGCCATGGCAATGGCCGGTGGTTCCTTCCACGCCCCCGAGTTCACGGTGGCGTGGCCGACGGGCGAGATCGGGCCGATGGGTCTGGAAGGTGCCGTGCGTCTCGGTTTCCGCAAGGAACTCGAGTCCGTCGAAGATCCGGTGGCTCGGGAAACGCTGTTCGGTCAGTTCGTGGAACTGGCCTACGCACAGGGCAAGGCATTGATGGCGGCTACCACGTTCGAACTGGACGATGTCATCGATCCCGCCGACACCCGCGCCTGGATCAGGCAGCTCGGCAGAAACAGTTGAGATCCTGCTGATTCGAGCTGTTGCCGCACGTGGGCAGGGCAACTAGCCTTGCCCACGTGTCGGCTGCGCGAGATAACGTCCTGATCATTCATTGGCACGACCTGGGCCGACACCTCGCGAGTTACGGTGTCGCCGGGGTCAACAGCCCCCATCTCGACCGACTGGCGGCAGAAGGCATCCGGTTCACCGACGCACACGCGACGGCGCCGCTGTGCTCGCCTTCGCGCGGATCGCTCTTCTCGGGTAGGTATCCGCACAACAACGGTCTGATCGGGTTGGCGCACCACGGCTGGGAGTACCACGCGGAGGTGCAGACGCTCCCGCAGATCCTCTCCGACAACGGTTGGTACACCTCGCTGTTCGGCATGCAGCACGAGACTGCGTATCCGAAGCGACTGGGCTATCACGAGTACGACGTCACCAACTCGTTCTGCGACTACGTGGTTCCGCGTGCCCAGAACTGGCTACGACGCTTCCCGCCCGAGCCGTTCCTGCTCACCACGGGATTCTTCGAAACGCATCGCCCGTACCCCGCCGATCGCTATACCCCGGCGGACACCGCAGCCCTGGAGGTCCCCGGATATCTTCCGGACGTGCCACAGGTGCGCGAGGATCTGGCCGAATTCCACGGCAGCGTAGAGGTGGCCGACGCCGCGGTGGGGGAACTGCTCGCGACCCTCGAGGAAGAGGGGCTCGACGAGAACACCTGGGTCTTCTTCCTCACTGATCACGGCGCGGCGTTCCCGCGTGCCAAGTCGACGCTCTACGCCCCGGGTACCGGTATTGCCTTGATCGCTCGGCCTCCCGCGCGGTATCGCAGTGGCGGAAAGGAATACGAGACACTGTTCAGTGGTGTGGATCTTGTTCCGACCATTCTCGATCTGCTCGGAATCGACGTCCCCACCGAGGTGGAAGGGCGCTCGCACGCCGATGCCCTCGTCGACCGCGGAACTGAACCGTCCGAACCCGTTCGTACTTCCCTGTTCACGGAGAAGACCTTTCACGACAGCTTCGATCCCATTCGTGCGGTGCGCACCAAGGACTACAGCTACATCGAGAACTACGCCGTCCGCCCGGCTCTGGATCTACCGCTCGACATCGAGGACAGTCTTTCCGGAAAAGCGCTCGGCACCGAGCATCTTGCGGTACGCGCACCCCGGGAGCTGTACGACCTCCGTGCCGACCCGGACGAGAAGATCAATCTGATCGATCGACCGGAAGTCTCGGCAATACAGGCGGAATTGTCCTCGCAGCTTCACACGTGGCGCGCCGAAACCGACGATCGTCTTCCGGACGAGGCATTGGGAAGCGCGATGGCGGTGCACCGCATGGCGGCGTACCTCGAGAAGATCGGTGTCCGACCCAACGTGCGGTCCGCCTACAGTGCGGACCGCGGTTACCTCGAGTCGGACACCGAAAATCCCTAGGGCCTTGCGGCTTCGCGCTCTTCCAACAATGCGATGACCCGCTCGACCAGCTCGTTGATGTCAGCGCCGGTTGTGTCGAATGCCAGGTCCGGGTCCTCCGGCGTCTCGTAAGGCGCGTCGATTCCGGTGAGCCCCTTCAGTTCACCCGCCCGCGCACGTGCGTACAGGCCCTTGGGATCGCGGCGTTCGCATTCTTCGACGGGAGTGGTGACGGCAACTTCGAGGAAGGTGAGTCCGGCAGCTTCGTTGAGAGCGCGCGCAATTGCTCGATCCGAACGCAGCGGTGAGACCATCGACGCGATGGCCACGACGCCGGCGTCGGCGAACAGTCGAGTGAGATGCCCGACGCGCCGGATGTTCTCGGCTCGGTCTCCCGGCGAGAACCCGAGATCGTCGGAGATACCGTGGCGGACGTTGTCACCGTCCAGGAGATACGCGGTGCGTCCCGCGTCGACGAGCGCACGTTCGACAGCGACTGCGACGGTGGATTTTCCGGAGGCAGGAAGGCCGGTCAGCCAGATCGTCGCGCCCCTCTGGGTGGTAGACGCCCATCGCCGTTGACGTTCGAGTGAGGACGGATGCCACTTGATGTCGTTGCGGGTCTGCTCGCCGGGAACGACGACGCGTGGTTCGAGAATGGTGCCGGCGCCGACGGTGTCGTTGCTCTGCTCGTCGATCAGGATGAAGGCGCCAGAGTCCCGATTGTGGTCGTAGGTGTCGGCGACCACCACGGAACTGGTTCGGAGCGTGACCGTTCCGATGTCGTTGAGTCCCAGTTCGACTGGGCTGTCCTGCTCGTCGAGCGTTTCAGGATCGAGACGGGTGTGCAGTTCTTGGACGGTCGCTCGCACGGTCCGGGACGTGTGTTTGAGCGCTATCCGATCGCCCGCGCGCAACGGTGTGTTGGACAACCAGCAGATGGTGGCTTCGAGTTCTCGGGCCAGAACCGGCAAATGAGCCTGCGCACCGCCACTGACCAGAACGTCGCCACGTCCGACGTCGATGTCGTCGGCCAGTTCCACCGAAACCGACAGTGGTGCAACGGCAGTACTGCGGTTGTCGTCGAGAGTGTCCAGACTGATCACGGTGCTCTTCGATCCGGACGGCAGGACCACTACCTCGTCTCCGACGCTCAGTGTGCCTGCCGAGATCCGGCCGGTGTACCGGCGACGATTCTGCGGATCGGGGCGCGAAACCCATTGCACGGGAAGCCGAAGCTCCTCGATGTGCGTCGCGGGCGCATGGAGTTCGACGCCTTCGAGGTACTCGAGGAGCGTCGGCCCCTCGTACCACGCGGTGTTCTCGGACCGCGTCACGACATTGTCGCCGGCTTTCGCGGAGACCGGTATGGCGAGTACGTCCTCGCGTCCGACTTGCCGCGCCAAGGCCCGTAATTCTTCCTGCACCTGAGCGAATCTCGCTTCGTCGAAGTCCACCAGATCGATCTTGTTCACCACGGCTACAAGGTTCGGAACACCGAGCAGTGCGGCGATTCTGGCGTGCCGACGGGTCTGACGCAGCACGCCGGTCCTCGCGTCGACCAGCAGGACCGCTACGTGAGCGTTGGATGCTCCGGTGAACATGTTGCGCGTGTAGCGTTCGTGCCCCGGGGTGTCGGCGAGTACGTAACTTCTGGTTGGAGTGGAGAAGAAGCGGTACGCGACGTCGATCGTGATGCCCTGTTCACGCTCGGCACGTAGTCCGTCGGAGAGTGCAGCCAGGTCGGCGACACCGTACTCGTCGGTGACGGAATCGAGGTGATCGGTTGGCAGACTGTCGGTGTCATGCAACAGTCGGCCGATCAGCGTGCTCTTGCCGTCGTCGACGCTACCCGCCGTTGCCAGCCGCAGGAGTTGGCGAGTGATGGTGGTCGTCATCAGAAGTAGCCCTCACGCTTTCGGTCTTCCATCGCGGCGACCGACGTTCGGTCGTCTGCGCGAGTCTCGCCTCGTTCGGAAACCGTCGCGGCCGAGATTTCGGTGACGACGTCGTCGATGGTGGTGGCATGAGATCGAACGGCACCGGTGATGGTCAGATCGCCGACGGTTCGATATCGCACCCACTCGGTCGTTGCCGCGGCGTTCTCGGCGTCGGTGCTGAATTCGGAAGCAGCGAGGAGCATTCCGTCGCGCTCGAATACCCTCCGCTGGTGCGCGAAATAGATGGACGGCAGTTCCAGTTCCTCCTGGGCTATGTAGCGCCAGATGTCGAGTTCGGTCCAGTTGCTCAGCGGGAAGACACGAACGGACTCGCCGCGTCTGATCCGACCGTTGTAGAGCGACCACGGTTCGGCCCGTTGCGCTCGCGGGTCCCACTGGCCGAACTCGTCCCGGAAGCTGAGGACTCTTTCCTTGGCGCGCGCACGTTCCTCGTCCCGGCGGGCGCCACCGAACGCGGCGTCGAACCTTCCAGCTTCGAGAGCGTCGAGCAGGGTTCTGGTCTGCAGGCGGTTTCGCGATCCGCTGGTCTCGGTCGACTCCTGCACTCTGCCCTGGTCGATCGAATCCTGAACGGAAGCAACCAGAAGTGTGTGCCCGCCCTCCTTGATTCGACGGTCGCGAAATTCGATGACCTCCGCGAAATTGTGACCGGTGTCGACGTGCAGGACCGGGAAAGGGAGTGGGGAGGGCCGAAACGCCTTCTCGGCCAGACGAAGCAGGACTATCGAGTCCTTGCCGGCCGAGAAGAGCAGTACCGGTCTTTCGAGTTCTGCCACCACCTCTCGAATGATGTGAACCGCTTCGGATTCGAGAACTCGGAGTTCGTCGACGACATCGGTGACGGTGCTCATGTGACGGGATATCCGTTCTGTTCGGCGTCGATGCGATAACGCTGCACCCATTCCCGGGATCGTCCGTCGCTCTGACGACGCAGCGGCGGTGGCGGGGCCAGTTGTCCGTCGAGGCCGAGGGAGATGAGGGTTTTTGCGACCACGGACTGCGGGTCTTCGGTGAGATCGCGGAACCCGACTTCGATGGGAGAGATGTCCTCTTCTTCGAACCAGCGCTTCCATTGGCGTTCCTGCTCACCGAGAATCGTCACCAGGTGCGCGATTCCGACTGCGTTGTACTGCGCACCGTCCGAGAGATTCGGTGGAGTCGCGTCGTCGCGCCAAACCTGTGTCTGCACGGCGCGCCACATCGACACAGCTTGAGCGACGACATCTTCTCGATAGACGTGGATGAACTGCAGGTCGTGATCGAGGGTGTCGTGGAGTGCGGAACGTAGGTCCGTCCCACTGCGCCAGGGCAATCCGGCCGCGCGATCGAGTAGGAGCGGCGTCTGGTTCCACATGAGCTTGCCACCCCAGACTCCGTTGGGGGTTCGGCCGAGTTCGAGAAGTTGTGTGCGCCACTGTTCGGAGGTGCGAGTGTCCGGCGTGCCCGGGTGGAACGGGGCGAGCAGACCCAGGACGGACTCGTCCGTGACGTCTTCGAACCACTGCCTCGGTTGCGGCGATCGCGAGGTCTCGGGGAGGTACTGGAAGAACTCTTCCGGCTCACCCGCAACCCCGGTTGCTCGCAGGGATTCGACCAGCAAAGTACTGCCGCTGCGCTGCGAAGCGCAGACGAGAAACGAGCGTTGGGCCTCCGTCATGCGAGCAACGCTAAGGGGGGCCGGAAACCGCCGCAAGCTGGGAAAATAAACTCACGCAGAGGTTAAATCTCGACGTGAAACGTTAAATGTGCGGGTCACGAAATGTCGCGCTGAGGCACGTCTTACGCAGTTGTCGCAAGGGCCGCGGCAAGCCCGAATGCGATGGCCATGAAGACAACTTCACCGATGGCGCGACGCAGGGATCCGTCCGAACTCATGCGGTGTGCAGCGCTCGCGACCACCCATGTCCGGCGCCACCACCATCCCAGGGCGACGAGCAGTCCGATCGCCACGATCTTGGCGAGGATCACCCGGCCGTATGCGGTGTCGTAGAAGGCGGAGAGTGAGTCGAGTCGCACGACGGCGTTGACGATACCGGTGACGACCAGCGCGAGGACGCATCGCCAGGCGAGAGCGGAGTACTTGGGCAACCAGATCGCCCAGGCACCGCGCGACGGTACGGCAAGCGCGAGTGCGGCGAGCACGCCGAACCACAAGGCCGCAGCGAGGACGTGAACGGCGTCGAGGATCGATCCGAAGCTCTGCTGCGCCATGTGCCCGGTGATCGGGCGGGCAGCGAGCGCCAACGCGGAGACGACCAATGCCGGTGCGACGGGCACCGTCTCGGGATTGGTGAATCCGTAGATGCCGTAACAGACGACGGCAAACGCGCACGCGATGATCGCGACGCCGACGCGGCCGACGTTGACCTCGGAGATGAATGCGCCGAAGTGCCCGATGGTCAGCGAGGTGACCGGGGCGCCGTCGGCCGCTGCGGCATTGAGCACGAGGAGCGTGATCTCGGCGACGAGCCACACTGCTGCCACCGCGGTGAGCTGAGTCCACATGACGGCGGGGGTTGTTGCCGGGCGGCGTTCACTGCGGCCCATCCAGGCGAGCGTCGCGATGCCGAGCGTCAACGAACCACATCCGATCGCGAGAACGCGGACCGTGCTCGACGATTCGGGTCCCGATGGGCTGGCGAGGCCCCAGGCGATCAGGACTCCCAGCAGAGCTGTGGGTACGGCAAACAGCAACCACCACCTGTTTGCCGTACCCGTCACGCGATCAGCTCGACTTCGGCTTACGGAGCACGAAGAACAGCGCACCGCCGAACACGACGACGCCGGCGACGATGAAGATCCACACCGGCATGCTGCCGGACTCCGACTCACCCGTACTCGACGCGGCGGCAGCGCCGGGAGTGCCCGACCCCGCCTCGGTGAGGGTGAACGTCAGGGTTCCGTTGACGGGGTGACCGTCAGCGGAGGTGACGCGGTACGCGATGGTGTAGACGCCGGTCGGCCCGAGATCGCCGAGGTCTGCACTGACAGTGGGTCCTTCGACGGACGGATCGCTCTTGGTCCAGAGGTTGCCGTCGGGACCGGTGACGGTCAGCGCCGCGAACTGCGCCTGCAGAGCCTCGTTGAACGTGACCGAAACCGTGTCAGGCGCAACTTGAATGGACGCACCGTTTTCCGGGTTGGAGCCGACCACCGCGGAGTGTGCACTGGCCGTGCCCATTCCGAGCATCGTGGCCAGCATCGCGAGCATGCCGACGGCGATGACCTTGATCCGGGTACTCATCAGCGCTTGCTCCTGACCAGTGCGCCGAGGCCGAGTGCAGCGCCCAAAGCGCCGAGCACCAGGCCGACGCCGCCGAGCCAGCGCGCGGTGTTGTCTGACGAAGAAGATTCGGAAGCAGCGGACGTCTCGGCAGTGTTATCGGCAGCAGGCGCTCCGTGAGCATCGCCGGTGGATGCGGCGAGAGTCAGCGTCGGCGCGGGCTTGTCCGGCTCGCTGCCGTCGGCAAGTTCTTCCTGATCCCAGTTGACGACGTTGCCGTCGCTGTACGTCTGCACGGCCTTGAACTCGACCTCTTCCTGCTCGGGCAGCGGGCCGGCGGAAAGGACGAACTGCTGGAACTGGCCGGGGGCGATTCCGACGCCGGGGTCGGCGGTCCACGTCACGGACTTGGCGACCAACGAGGTGGGGTCCTTCTCCACGACGGCGGTCCAGCCGGGCATCGGTTCGGTGCGTGCCGACTTGAGGTCGGGGAGCGCCACCGTCAGCTTGGTGGTCGAAGCGGTGTCGGATTCGGTGGGCACGCGGAACGTGAGAACGGAGTATCCGCCCTGCGCAGCTCCTGGTGCGACGACGCTGACGTGTGCTGAAGCAATTCCGGCGGCCAGCAGCACGGCGCTGCCGGTAGCGACGGTCGTGACAACCGCGCGCGAAATCAGGGTGTTCTTCATGTCGGGAAGTGTCCTCTTGGTCTGGTGAAGGGGTGGGGCGTTCTACGAATCTTCAGACCAGGGCAGGAGGACCGCGCCGCGAGATGCTGGCGCGAAGTAGAGCGTCGACAGGTCCGTGATGGATTCCGGTCGAGACGGTGTGGCCGCGAGAAGTGACAGCGGCGGGAGCCAGAGACGCCAGGACGACGTGGAGAGCGTGGGTGACAACGCGGTAGAGGCGCTCGGCGGCCAGGACCGCCACCGCACAAGCGACGGTGGCACCGGCGTGAGCACCGAGCATCACCAATCCCGGAGCGGGCGAATGAGCGTGCTCGGAGAGCGTCATGGTGGTGTGCGCGGCGAGCTGACCCAGACCCAGAGCAACGATCAAGGCAGCGGGCCCCCGAGAGAGGGCGGGAAGGGTGGCCGTCACGGCGCCGACGGTTGCGCAGACGGCGAGCAACAGGGTCAGCGACGACGACTGTGGCAGCTCGCCTCCGCCGATCCCGTGCGCGGCGACAGCGAGAGCAGCCGAAGCGGAACCGACAGCTGTCCCCCGGAGGGTCGCGGTCTGCTCGGCTGCTCTCACTGGAGTTCTCAGGTCTAGCGCACGCCGAGACGTGCGAGCAGATCTGCTTCGACGCCGTCGAGTTCGGAAGAAATCGCCTGGTGAGCTGCTTTACGGCGAGCCTGCGGCATCTGCTCGGCAGCGCGAACTGCCGTGCTGAGGTCGCCGAGGCGCTCACGGATGGCGGCGGCGAAACGCTGCGTCTCCGCGTCGTCGGGCTTGCGGCTGAGGATCTCGGTGACCGAGCTCTCGGCGCCGGCGATACGAGCGCTCAACTTCGCGCCGTGACCGGTGTAGTCACCGAGCTGGTCGACGGCGATGCCCATCTTCTGTGCACGCGTGGTGTCGAGCTGGGCGCGCACCGCCGTGGCTGCGCGGTAAGCGATCGGCAGGAGAACGGGGGCAAGCAGACGTGCCACTCCCAGGTACTTACGCACCTTGGCGACGGTCAGGCCCTGATTCGCAGCGGCCTTCTCCTGCGCCTTCAGGGTCGCGATCTGAGCCTTTTCGATCTTGTGCTGTGACTCGATCTCGGCTTTCTCCAGCTTCTTGAGCGACTTGGTCTCGACCTTGTCGCGCTTACGCTGGCTCTTGGCGTTGAGCTTCGCCTCGACCTCAGCCTTGTGCTTGAGAGCCTTTGCCTCCGCCTTGCGGGTGGCACGAGACTTTCGCTTCTTGAACAACCCCATCGAAAAGGACCCCGTTTCCAGGTGTTTGTGTGTTGCCAGGTACCTGCGCTTCGGCTTCAGCCTAGGGGAGCACATAATCTTCGTCATCGTGTGTTCCGTTAACAACCCCGCGCCCCAGCTCCCGATCATCGATTCGGGGGCGTTGACCCGATGCCGTCATCGGGTGCGTCTGGACGGGTTGTTTCCCGGGAAATCGGCTTCGGAACCCGTCGACACCGGCGTCAAGCAGCGCCAGGACGCCGCGATCGCGAAGCGCGCGGAGATCGCCGAACTCGTGATCGGCGCTGCTCCCGAGCGTTGGGTGAAGATCAACCCTGATCAATCGGCGTCGGCTCAGGCTCGCGACACCTTGGCTGCCTGTGAGGCCGGCGCGGACCGGATCTGGGGCGCGGTCTTGCCGGTCGAGCGCGACACCGGACGCAAGGGCCGCTGCGAAATGCTCATCCGTGACGACGAGGGTGGTGGGTACATCCCCGTCATTGTCGTCAATCACAAGGTGACCGATCCGGGTCAGGGCGCGATCACCTCGGGGCTCTTCGAATGGGAGCCCGTGGTCGATCCCAAACGCAAGGTCCGCAGTCAGGTCCGCGATCAGATGCGCGTCGCGCAGGTCTATCGGATGCTCGAGCGTCGTGGGCTGGCGAGCCCGTCGCTCACGGCCGGGGCGATCGGATACAACGGAGACTGCATCCTCGTTCACGACCTCAGTGCCGTTCTCGACGATTACGACGAGCGTTTCGCCGACCGTATCGCTGTGGCCCGCGGTGAGGTGCTGACGTCTCCGTCACAGGTGAGCGAGTGCAAGTCGTGTCCGTGGTGGACCGAATGCAAGCAGGAGTTGGTCCGCAACCGCGACGTCAGCCTGGTGGCTGTCGGATCGCGGGCCGAGCTTCTGCGCGACGTGGGCTGCAACACGATCGATCAGCTGGCCGCCTGGGACGGTGAGCCGCTAGAGGATTGGCCGCACGGAAATTTCGACGACGCAGTAGTGATCGCCAAGGCGTGGTTGGTGGATGCTCCGTTGGTGCGGCGGTTCGAGAAAATCTCGGTGACTCGGGCGGACATCGAGATCGACGTCGACATGGAGAGCTATCAGGAGCACGGCGCCTACCTGTGGGGGACGTTGCTCAATGTCGGTGGCTTCTCGATGTATCGAGGATTTGCGACGTGGGACCCGTTGCCGACACGTGACGAGGCGCGGTCGTTCGCAGAGTTCTGGGGCTGGCTGATGGCGGAGCGTGCCGCAGCCGCCGCTTCGGGTAAAACCTTTGCCGCGTACTGCTATTCGCGTTCGGCCGAGGACAAATGGTTGTTGGACTCGGCGCGCAGGTTTGCCGGTGAACCCGGGATTCCGAGTAAGGACGAGATCCGCGAGTTCATCGACAGTCCGCAGTGGGTCGACATCTATCAAGCGGTGAGTGATCAGTTCATCTGCCCGAACGGCAAGGGACTCAAGAAGATTGCCCCCGTTGCCGGATTCAACTGGCGTGACGCCGAGGCCGGGGGTGAAGCGTCGATGGCGTGGTACCGCGAGGCGGTCGGCTACGACGGTGAGCCGGACGAGACGCAGCGGACACGCATCCTGCAGTACAACGAGGACGACGTCATTGCCACCAAGGTCCTCCGTGAGTGGATGACGGACCGCGCGGAGAAGGAAATTCCGCTGGCTTCCGAGTTGTAGCGCTGATCCGTTCTGTCGCGATTGTCTGAAACATCCTATTTAACAGTATGTTTCAACTCGTAGTTTCTCGTCATCGTGTGTCCGGAACCCGCATCCGCGCTACCTTCATCTGGTCGGCTCCACGATGGAGGGTGTTGCATGCTGAGCAGGCTGACTTCGAGTGCGAGCGACGCCGAACTGTCTGACGTCGAGCGGCGCGACCTCTTCGCACGCCAGATACTGCAGGTGACGACGGTCGCGCCACTGGCCAACATGGTCAATGTACTCAGCGTGTGCGCTTTGCTTGTGTATGTCGTACCCCCCGGTCACAACGAGTTTCGGGTGATCTGGGGTTCTGCGGCCTTCTTGGTCGTCCTCAATTCGGTGCGCGTCTGGATACCGCGAGTCGTCCTGAAGGGCCGGTACACGCCCAAACATACGACGAGGTACGACTACTGGGCGCTCATGCTCGAGGTGATCCTGTTCGGGCTTCTGCTTGTCGTTCTCGCCGCCGCGATGCTTCCCGTGACGGACAACTCGCGAAAGCTTGTGCTTCTAGCGACATTCGCCGGAGTCATGGGCGCCGGCGCCGTAGCATTGTCGACGGTTCGGTCGATAGCGGTAGCGTGGATTCTGGTGCACAGCATCGGATTGCTCGTCGTTATCCTGCCCAAGAGAACCACGGAATACGCTGTCCTCTCGTTCCAGTTGGTCGTGTACTCGGTGACACTGATTATCGGCGTCGTGTACCTCTGGGCGTCGTTCCGAAGTCGTTGTCTTGCCGAGTTCGAGGCTGCTGCCGAGCGCCAGACGGTCAGTTTGCTTCTCGACGATTTCGAGGGTGGGTCACGCGACTGGCTGTGGGAAGTCGACACCACCGGGACGTTGTCGCACACCTCCGCTCGGCTGTCGCAGATCTCGGGAGTTCCCGTCTCCGACTTGCGAACCCTGTCGCTGCGCGGATTGTTGGATCGGCTCGACGTGGGTTCGACGAAGAGTGGCCGAGCCGCGGTCCAGGTCATCGGAGACCACCTCGACCGCCTCATGCCGTTTCGAGAGGTCGTCATTCCCGTTCGTGTCGACGGCGTCGACCGATGGTGGTCTCTGTCGGGTCACCCCAGGCTATCCGAGGCCACGGAGTTCGTGGGTTGGCGAGGCGTGGGCTCGGACATCACCGAGAAGTACAACTACGAGCGGCGAATTCTGTGGCTTGCTGCAACCGACGGACTGACCGGGCTCCCGAATCGCCGGACGTTCGGCTCGGAGCTGTCCGACGCGCTCGGCACCGTCCGAACCGGCGAGGAAGTCCTTGTCGGAATCCTCGACCTGGACAATTTCAAGTCGGTGAACGACACGTTAGGGCACCCTGTCGGTGACAAATTGTTGATTTCCGTTGCTGCACGGCTCAATCGGGTGGTCGACGGCGCCATGTGTGCGCGAATCGGTGGTGACGAATTCGGCGTCGTCTTGCGGGGAACAGGGGACGGCGGAGAGGTGTTCGCTCGCTATCTGGATGCATTGCGTGAGCCGTTTTACGTGCGGGGGAATCGCATCGAGGTTCGTGCATCGATCGGCTATGCCGGCGCACCCGCAGATTCCGAAGATGCGGACACGCTTGTCATGTCCGCCGACCTGGCGCTGTATGCGGCAAAATCCGCCGGCAAGAACCGGGTAGGAAGATACTCACCGGTGCTGCGGGCGCGGGCCAGGGAGCGAGCATCGGCCCTGCAAGAACTTGGGCTTGCGATCGAGTCTCGGCAGTTCGAGCTGTACTACCAACCGCAGGTTCGTGCGGACACCGGCCGCGTCGAGGGTTTCGAGGCACTGCTTCGCTGGAATCACCCGGTGCGGGGCGTGCTTGCACCGCACATTTTCATCGAT
This sequence comes from Rhodococcus sp. SG20037, assembly GCF_031763325.1. Classification (NCBI taxonomy): domain Bacteria; kingdom Bacillati; phylum Actinomycetota; class Actinomycetes; order Mycobacteriales; family Nocardiaceae; genus Rhodococcus; species Rhodococcus sp. SG20037. The sequence continues at coordinate 167,311 of NZ_CP134497.1, forward strand.
GTCGCGGAGGAGACCGGCTTGATAGTCCCTCTGGGGCTTCAGGTACTGAACATGGCGTGCGCCGAAGCCGCGACGTGGCCCGACGACACTTACGTGACGGTGAACGTCTCTCCGGTGCAACTGATGTCGTCCGGCTTCGGATCGGCCGTGAACGATGCGCTGGAGGCAAGCGGTCTGTCCGGCAAACGGCTTCAGCTGGAAATCACAGAGACGGGAGCAGTGGAGGAGCTTGCCGTCGCCGAGTTGGATCGCCTGCGTGCCACCGGAATTGCGATTGCCCTGGACGACTTCGGAACCGGCTATTCGTCTTTCGAGAGTTTGAAGAAACTGCCGTTGGACATTCTGAAAATCGACCGGTCGTTCATCACCGAACTGAGCGAGGGTGATTCGGCAGTTGTCACTTCGGTGGTCGAGGTGGCGAAGGCGCTCGGTATGCAGTCATTGGCGGAAGGCGTGGAGACGGCCGACCAGCTGAGGCTCTTGCTTACCGCCGGTTGCGAATTGGTTCAGGGTTACTACGTCAGCCGACCGATGCCGGCGAAGGAAGTGGCCGAGTACCTCAGCGCAACTGCCCACTCCAACGGTGGGTATTTTCATTCGTTCTGACAACTGTGCGCCTTTATTAACCGCGGGCGGTTAATAAAGGCGCACAGCAGGGAGGTTAGCGCGGCGCCATGCGCAGTGCGCCGTCCATGCGGATGGTCTCGCCGTTGAGGTAGTCGTGCTCGACGATCATCTGCGCGAGCTGCGCGTACTCGGACGGCTGGCCCAGGCGCGACGGGAACGGAACGCCGGCCTCGAGGCCCTTGCGGTACTCGTCGGTGACGCCTGCGAGCATCGGGGTGTCGATGATGCCGGGAGCGATCGTGTTGACGCGGATGCCGAACTGCGCAAGGTCACGGGCAGCCGGAACCGTCATGCCGTGCACGCCGCCCTTGGAGGCGGAGTACGCGATCTGGCCGATCTGGCCTTCGAAGGCAGCAACGGAAGCGGTGTTGATGACGACGCCGCGCTGGCCCGACTCGTCGACGGCCTCGGTCTTGGCGATGGCGTCGGCGGCCAGGCGCATGACGTTGAAGGTGCCGAGCAGGTTGACGGTGATGACCGTGCGGAACAGCTCGAGGTCGTGCGGACCCTTCTTGGACAGGATGCGTCCGGCCCAGCCGACACCGGCACAGTTGACGACGATGCGCAGCGGGGAGCCCGACTCGACGATCTGGTTGATCGCTGCTTCGACCTCTTCGCCGCTGGTCACGTCGGTGGGGATGAGGGTGACGCCGGCGGGGACGTTGTCGCCTGCGCGCTCGATCGACGCGGGCAGATCCAGGCCGAAGACGGTAGCGCCGGCGTCGGCGAGGCGCTTGGCTGTTGCGGCGCCGAGGCCTGATGCCGCTCCGGTGACCAGTGCTGCGGTTCCCTTGATTTCCACTTCGTGTGCTCCTCGAGTTAGCGATCGGTAAGGCGGTGGTACGTGTCGAGAACCATAACGCGAGGGTGTATGTGAGGGCGAACGCGCGAGACCCGCGTAGGGCTGGGTACCTTGGACGCGAGGTCTGAGAGCAAAGCACCGGACGAGAGGGGACCTGCGTGAGCAAGGCGCCTGTGCGTCCCGCCGCTTCTGTCGAGAATTTCGAGCGGTTGCAGCGCGACCCGCTCTTCGAAGATCTTGCCGAGCTGATTGCCGAGGTTCTCTCCTACGCGTTCGACGCTCCGGCCGCCGTCGAGATCGAACAGTGGACGATCAGTTGCCTGCCGTCGACCAACCGATCCGCGGAGCGCCATCGCTTGTTCACGCTCAATATCGGTCCGATGGAGATTCTGAGCGTCGAGTGCCATCTGGTCGGCGGTAAGCCGATCGAGCACGTCATGTCCGTGTACGTATCCAGTTCGGCACTGGAATCGCGAACCGGATGCAGCATCGAAGAACTCGACGCCAAGCACGATCTGGTCGCCATCAGACGCACCGAGTTGGCGTCCGCCGACGGCGACGGGACCGTGATCGACTGCAGTCTCGAGGACTCGGATGCGTTGGAACAGTTCGCCCAACTGCCCGTCGACATGACGACGGTTCGTCCGCTCGCGGAGCATCTTGTTGCCAAGGGCAAGGGCCCATTTCGGCAGTATCACAACGCCGGGTTCGCCAAATATGTACTGGAAAGGTCGCTCGACCATGCTTGATCAGTTGCCCATCCGACTCCCGCGTGTGCTGCGAGACGGGGACGATGACGGCGCGGTCGACGTGCTGCAGGAATATTTCACGAGGCCGCTCCGAAAGACCGGTTATCTCCGAACCGGTGCGTTGTGGGATTCCTGGGATCCCAGTGGCAATCGCGATCGTGATGCGAACATCTTCACCGCGGAAGATCTTGTTGCGGTGACGCTTCTGTCGGTTCAGGTTCCGGCGCAAGGAGCCTTCTTCCTGCTCGGGGAGAACAATGCCGAACTGAACCGACTCCTGGCGGACGTGGGCCCGGATCGCGATCTGTCGAACGAACCCGATCCCTTCACTCCGGAATCTCCGGTGTGGCGGTTGGAGACGGCGCTTCGAGAGATTCACGGTGTCGGGCGAACCATGGCGTCCAAACTGATCGCGCGCAAGCGTCCGCGACTCTTCCCGATCTACGACGACGTCATCGGGCGGGAGTTGGGAACGAAGTCGGCCCACCTGGAACCCGTTCGCGTAGCCATGCGGGAAGACGAGTTGCAGAGTCGACTCCTCGATCTACGTGCACGAGCAGGTCTCGACGAATCCGTTCCGGTCATCAGGGTGTTGGACGTGCTGGCGTGGATGCAGGGTAAGGGATACAAACCGGCACTCTAGCTTTCTTGTCGGTGGGTGGGTTTATTGTCGAATGTATGTTCGATAACGGATCGACGGGCGGTGTGGGGGCAGTCGTCGATGACGGCCGTCCTGTCGTCGATCCACTCATGTTGCCGGACATGCTCTTTGCGACGGCGCAGAGCGAGAACATGCTAGCCGCGCAAAAGGTGCTCGGTGCATCCATGTTGTCGGAGTCGAGATTCAACGCCGAACTCGACGTGTCCGGTGATGTCGACAAGGCGTGGCGGATCGCATGCAACGAGATCGCGGTCATGCTCACGTGCTCGCGTCGTACTGCCGAAGTCCACATCGAGATCGGTGATGCCCTACGGGAGTTCCTTCCGCTCACCAAGGTCGCCTTCGCTGCCGGCGAGCTGGACTATGCGCGTGTGCGCAAGATTGTCGACGGACTCACCGGGGTCGACCCCGAGGCGATCGCAGCACTCGAGCGCCGGGTACTTGCCTCGGCGCACCGTCTTCCGCCCGGGCAACTAGAGCGCGACATCGAGCGCCAGCTCTTTGCCTACGATCCGGATGCTGCCGCCGAACGTCGCCGGAAGATGCTGGAACACCGCGATGTTCGCACGCGAGCAGACCGTCACGGACTCGCCCAGTTGCAGGCAACACTCAGCGCGACCGAGGCCGTCGAAGCGCTTGGCCTGATCAACGAGGCCGCCGGAAGCGTCTGCAACCACGATCCACGAAATGTCTCGACCCGTAGGGCCGACGCACTGGTCGCTCTGCTGCACGGCGAACAGGGGCTGACTTGTCAGTGTGGCAGCGAAACGTGCGAGGCAGCATCCACAGCAGCTCGATCGACTGCATTCTCACGTCGGAAGCCGTTGTTGCACATCGTGTGTGATCTGGCGACGCTCCTCGGATTGACGTCAGATCCCGCGAGCATCGACGGATACGGGCCGATCGATCCTGATTTTGCTCGCGAGCTCGCCGCTGATTCCACCTGGCAGGCCTTGTTCGTCGATTTCCGCGCCCAGGCCGCGGGGAATCGACCGCGTCGGCAGCATGCTCCCACTGTCCCGCCGCTTGTCACCCGACGTGATCGCCCAAGTCGCGAACCGAACGGCTGCGGGGATCGGATTCGGGCAATGCAACGGTTGGTCGCGCGATCCCCGGACATCGTTCGAAGATCGGATGGGCATGGCACCCAACCCGCTCCGCCTCCCGGCGCGCTGACCTATGCTCCGGGAGCGGCTCTGGCCGCATTGGTGCGGGCCGTCGACGGTCACTGCCGGTTCCCTGGTTGTTCGGTGCCCGCGAACAGGTGCCAACTCGACCACATCACCGAGTTCGATCCTTCCGATCCGAGACGCGGTGGGTGGACCATTGCGAGCAACCTCCAATGCCTGTGTCGTCATCACCATCAGGTGAAGACATACAGGTTGTGGACACCGGTGATGCTGGAGGACCGTGCCATTCACTGGACCGATAAAACCAGCGGGTTGACGGCGGTCACGGTTCCGGAGAGGCACTGACTTCGAAGATGGTCTCCAGACCGTCTTCTTCGTCCCACTGCTCACCGACTTCGTTGAAACTGTACTGGCTGATCAGATTTCGTGATGCGATGTTGTCCGGACTGATGGTCGCGCGAACGATGTGTACTTCGGATTCGCGACTCGCGACGTCGAGAAGTATCTCGAGGGCGGTTCGTGCGTAGCCCTGGCGCCGGAACGCCGGGTCGATGCGATATCCGACCTCCACCATCCCGCGCGCATCGGGGCGACCGTGGAATCCGGCCAACCCCACCGGCGTCGAGGTGCGGGCATCGACGGCGATGCGGGTGATCCACGCGCTGTCGAGGGGATTCTCTGCTATCTGCTTGCTCCGGTAGCGCCACAAGCCCTGGCATTCTTCGCCGAGGAGATACGGGGTCAGGAGGTCGGGTGCGAGTTCCATTGCAAGAGTGGCGTTGTCTTCACCCAGTGCGTGCAGGGCGAGTGATGGAACCTGGACCAGTTGAAGTCCACGTCCGCCGAGTGTCCAGGGTAGTTCGGTGACTGTCACAGGTCGGCGATCGGAGTCGACAGCGTTATGTCGACACCGATGCTCCGGAGATTGCCGTCGAGGACTTGCCAGATGGAGCGTTCGAGGAATTCGGCCAATTCCGCACTGGTCACATCGGAACCCGGCTGGCTGAGCCAACGGTTGACGCTGACGTCGACCAATCCGATGACGCCGAAAGCCAAGGGCTCCGCCATCTTCGACGGTTTGCCACGGCTGGTGAGGATCGTGCCCAACAAATTTCCCAATTGGACGGCGATTGCCGTCTTGGTTCCGGTCACCACTTTCGAACCGGTGGCCCGCGTACTCGGCGAGCCCTTGCCTAAAAAGTGGTGCAGTCGTGGATATTTCACAATCCACTGAAGGTAGGTCTCGACGGCCCGTGAGATGGCCTCGCCGACGGTGCCCTTCGGCGTGAGAGTGGGGGCCAGGTCGGTCATCATCATCTCGAGGATGCGGACTCGCAGCTGCTCGTCGAGGTCGGCTCGATCCTTGAAGATCCGGTAGACAACAGAGCGGGGGACGTCGGCGCGCTCGGCGATCTGCTGGACGCCGACGTCGGCGCCACCTTCGTTGACTGCATCGAGTGCTGCGTCGAGGATCCGCGCTTTGCGCTGCTCCTTGTGATCGTTCCAGCGAGTGCTGCGCCCGTCGGGCTGCGCCGACTCGGCTGTTTTTGTCATAAATCGAACGATACTCACCCCGCCATTGACTGGACAAGATGTCTCACATACTTTGGTGGGACAGCGTGTCACACACAGATACCGTTCTCTTCAGGAGTGGCAATGAGTAACAGGGTTTTTGTCGTCGGCGTCGGCATGACGAAGTTCGAGAAGCCGGGAGCCCGCGAGTGGGACTACCCCGACATGGCACGCGAGTCGGGTACCAAGGCGCTCGAAGACGCGGGTATCGACTACACCGAGGTCGAGCAGGCATACGTCGGCTACGTCTACGGCGAGTCCACCGCAGGTCAGCGCGCTGTCTACGAGCTCGGTCTGACGGGTATCCCCATCGTCAACGTGAACAACAACTGTTCGACGGGATCGACCGCGCTCTACCTCGCCACGCAGGCGGTCAAGAGTGGTCAGGCCGACTGCGCACTCGCGCTGGGCTTCGAGAAGATGCAGTCCGGGTCCCTCGGATCCACCTACGACGACCGTGAACAGCCCCTCATGCGGCACCTCCTCGCTCTCGCCGAGCTGCAGGAGTTCGCGATGCCGCCGGCTCCGTACATGTTCGGCGCCGCGGGCGTCGAGCACATGGAACGCTTCGGAACCACTGCCGAGCAGTTCGCGAAGATCGCCGTCAAGAACCACAAGCACTCACTGAACAACCCGTACGCGCAGTTCCAGGACGAGTACACCCTCGAGCAGATCCTCGAAGCACGCCAGATTCACGGGCCGCTCACCAAGCTCCAGTGCTCGCCCACCTCGGACGGATCCGGCGCGGCGATCATCGCCAGCGAAGCATTCGTCGAAAAGCACGGGCTCGCTGCTCAGGCGATCGAGATCGTCGGACAGGCCATGGTCACCGACATGAACAGCACTTTCGAGGACAAGAGCGCCATCAGCCTCGTCGGCGCAGACATGACCCGCAAGGCCGCCGAGAAGGTATACGCCCAGGCCGGGATCACCGCCGACGACGTCGACGTCATCGAACTCCACGACTGCTTCTCCACCAACGAGTTGCTGACCTACGAGGCACTTGGACTGTGCGCCGAAGGTGACGGCGGCAAGCTCGTCGACGCCGACGACACCACCTACGGCGGACGCTGGGTGGTCAACCCGTCCGGCGGCCTTATCTCGAAGGGCCACCCTCTCGGAGCAACAGGCCTCGCGCAGTGCGCCGAACTCACCTGGCAGCTCCGCGGAACCGCGGACAAGCGTCAGGTCGACGGCGCGAAGGTCGCCCTCCAGCACAACATCGGACTCGGCGGTGCAGTTGTCGTGACCGCATACAAGCCCTACGCACGCTGAATCACACCCTCAACCCGCTAGCTACCCACTAGGAGTTTCATCATGGCTTCCGTTTCCGTCTCCGCTGTACTGCCCGCATCCCCCGAGAAGACCTGGGATGCGCTCTCCGACCTGTCGCGCTGGGAGGAGTGGCTCACCATTCACCAGGGCTGGAAGAGTGAACTCCCCACCGAGGTGGCTTTGGGCGCCAAGTTCACCGAGGTCGTCTCCGTGATGGGTATGGCCAACAAGATCGAGTGGACCGTCGAAGAGGTCGAGGTTCCGAAGATGGTCAAGATTGCCGGTACCGGAATGGCCGGCGTCACCGTCGAATTCATCCTCTCGGTCGAGGCCGACGGTGCGGGCTCGAAGGCAACCGTCGACGCCAGCTTCAAGGGCACCATGATCGTCGGGCCGATCGGCAAGGCAGTTGCCAAGAACGCCAAGGCTGATCTCGAGGCCTCGCTGGCCAAGTTCGCCGAGCTGGTCGGGTAACGGCTCGATGACGACACCGAAGACCAACGCGGTCGAATTCGATACGTCCGGGCTGGACGTATGGACCGATCCGGAGCACTTCGAGGTGACAGCCGAGCGCATCGCCGAATATGCCGCTGCCACAAACGACCCCATCGAGCGACACCTGAAAGGTGAGATCGCTCCGCCGGTCTTCGCGGTGGTACCCGTCTTCATGTCGATGGCACCCGCTGCGCTGTCGGTGGCGCCGGTCGAACTGCTGATGAAGCTCGTTCACGGTGAGCAGGACTTCCTGTTCCACCGTCCGATCTACCCTGGCGACCATCTGGTCGCTCGCGCCAAGCCCATCGGATTCGAGGGCCGGGACAACGGGTCCACCGTCGTCATCTACGTCGAAACCAAAACCGACAAGGGTGAATTGGTCAACGAGCAATGGATGACAGCGTTCTTCCGCAAGGTCGACGCGGGCCCCGGACTGGGCGAGAAGGCTCCCGAACACCGATTCGACGACGCTCTTCGCGCTGGTAGTCCCGCAGCGGTGGTGAACCAGCATATCGACGAGGACCAGACGTTCCGGTACTCACCGGCTTCCGGCGATCCGATGCCGATCCACCTTGACGAGGAGATCGCTCGGATGTCCGGGCTCCCCGGAATCATCAACCACGGACTGTGCACGATGGCGTTCACGTCGTGGGGAGCCCTGACCGAACTGGCAGGCGGCGAGACCGAGCGGTTGCGCCGTCTCGCAGTGCGATTCGCGAAACCCGTACTCCCGACACAGGACATCGAGACGGTGTTCTACAAGTCGAGTTCGGCAGACGGAGCCACGTCGTACTCGTACGAAACCAGTGCGGTCGGCGACCTCGTGATCAAGGACGGCCTCGCGGTCATCGCCGACAAATGAGTCTTCATGTCCGACAACTGAACTGATGGGAATTTGAACTGATGGGAAGTCTCGACGGTCGCGTAGCGATCATCACCGGAGCAGGACGCGGCATCGGCCGTGAGCATGCGCTGCTCTTCGCTCGTGAGGGTGCGAGCGTCGTGGTCAACGACCTCGGCGGCGCAAACGACGGTTCCGGTGCAGATGCCGGCCCCGCGCAGCAGGTAGTCGACGAGATCGTTGCCGCAGGCGGCAAGGCCGTTGCCAACACCGACAACATCGCCACCTGGGACGGTGCCGAGGGCCTCGTCAAGCAGGCCGTCAGTGAGTTCGGCCGACTCGACGTCCTGGTCAACAACGCCGGCATTCTTCGTGACGCCTTCATCGCGGGTATGGACGAGAGCCAGTGGGACGCAGTCATTGCCGTGCACCTCAAAGGGCACGCCGCGACACTGCACCACGCTGCCGCATACTGGAAGGACCAGAGCAAGGCAGGCGAGACCGTCAACGCTTCGGTCATCAACACTGCTTCGGCTTCGGGTACCTTCATGCCCAATGCGGGCCAGGGCAACTACGGTGCCGCCAAGGCGGGCATCGCAGCCCTGACGTTGGTGGCCGCTGACGAGCTCGATCGATACGGCGTGCGCGTCAACGCAATTGCGCCGATCGCGCGTACTCGACTGACGCTGGCGACACCCGGTATGGGTGCGCTCTTCGCGGCCGAGGTCCCCGAGGGTGAGTTCGATGCGTTTGCGCCGTCCAACATCTCGCCGCTCGTGGCCTATCTCGCGGCGGCGGACTGCAAGCTCACCGGCAAGGTGTATGCCGTTCAGGGTGGGGCCATCACGGAACTCGCCGGCTGGCACGGTGTGAACACCATCGAGAGCGAGGGTCCCTGGACCACCGCCGACCTCGCAGAACGACTGTAAGCGCATGGCACGCAACGCATACGAACTCGGTCTCGGGCTGAGTGAGGAGCACACCGCGCTTGCAGATTCGGTGCGCTCCTTCGCCGAGCGCACCATCACCACCGAGCAGGTGCGCGCGGCCGTGGAGTCGCGGACCGAGGACAAGTTCCCCCAGTTCTGGACGGCGCTCGTCGGGCAGGACCTTCTCGGGCTCGCGGTTCCGGAAGAGCAAGGTGGTCACGGCGCCGGCCTGCTGACCTTGGCAGTGGCACTGGAAGCATTGGGCCGCACAGTCTCTCCCGGCCCGTTCGTTCCGACGGTATTGGCAAGTGCCGTTCTCGGTGTCGCCGATTCCAAGGCGGGACCCGAGTTCCTGCCCGGTCTGATCGACGGAAGTCGTACGGCAGCAGTCGCCTTGGGTGCACCGTTTGCGGCCGAGTCGTCGGACGGTGGGTACAAGATCACGGGCGCACTCGACGGTGTGCTCGGTGGTGAGCACGCCGACGTACTGCTGGTTCCGATCCAGTTGCCCGAGGGCGTTCGCTACGCGGTGCTCGAGAGCAGCGCAGTCGCGATCACCGTTCAGGACAGCATCGACGTGCTGCGCGGTAGTGCGCGGATCGAAGCTGACAATGCTCAGATCAGCGCCGAACGGATACTCGACGGTCTCACCGAGGCGCGGGTACGGTCCATTGCCGCAGTCGTTCTCGGCGCCGAAGACGTCGGCGTCATGTCCTGGTGCGTTTCCACTGCGTCGGAGTACGCCAAGACACGCGTGCAGTTCGGGCGACCCATCGGCCAGTTCCAGGGCGTCAAGCACAAGTGTGCGCAGATGGGCATTGCGCTCGAGCAGGCACGCGCCGTTGTGTGGGATGCGGCAAGCGCATTGGACAAGGGCGACGACACGGCAGATTTTGCCGCCGATATCGCAGCAGTCATCGTGCCGGACGCCGCAGTGCAGGTAGCGCAGGATTGTGTGCAGGTCCACGGCGGCATCGGCTTCACGTGGGAGCACGACGCCCACCTGTACTACCGGCGCGCGCTCTCGATCCGCGGCATTCTCGGTACCCGCGAGGATCGTGCCAACCGTGTTGCGCAGCAGGCACTTGACGGTGTCAGCCGGGCTTCGGTTCTCGAACTGCCGCCGGAGGCAGAGGAGATCCGCGGCGGCATCGCGGCCGAGCTTGCCAAGTTGGTCGAGCTCGACGAGGACGACCAGCTGATCGCGCTCGGCGACGGCGGCTGGGTTCAGCCTCACCTGCCGAAGCCGTACGGGCGCGGCGCCGCTCCGCTCGAGCAGATCGTCATCTCCCAGGAAATCAAGGCTGCCGGTATCTCGATGCCGCAGCTTCTGATGGGAACGTGGGCAGTGCAGGCCGTCGTGGCACATGGTTCGGACAAGCAGAAGCAAGAGCTGGCCGTGCCTACCCTGCAGGGTGAGCTGGTGTGGTGCCAGCTCTTCAGCGAGCCCGGTGCTGGTTCCGACCTTGCGTCATTGTCCACGAAGGCCGAAAAGGTCGACGGCGGTTGGAAGATCACCGGTCAGAAGATCTGGACCACGGTTGCTCAGTTCTCCGACTGGGCGATGCTGATCGCCCGTACGGACGCCGGCAAGCCGAAGCATCAGGGCATCACCTACTTCGTGCTCGATATGTCGACACCGGGCATCACCGTCCGCCCGCTGCGTGAGATGACGGGCTCGGCGTTGTTCAACGAGGTGTTCCTCGACGACGTGTTCATCCCCGACGAGAACGTGGTCGGCGAGGTCAACGACGGCTGGAACGTCGCCCGGACGACGCTGGCCGGCGAGCGCGTCGCGCTCAGCCAGAAGATGGAGGCGTACGCCTCGGACTCCGATCTGCTGAAGTTCGCGAAGTCGGCAGACCTGAGCCCGATCGGACGCTACCGTGTCGGCGAGCTGGTTGCGGAGAGTCAGGCGATCGATCTCATCGGTTCCCGCGTTGTGCTCAAGCAACTTTCGGGGATCGACGTGAGTACGACGTCGAGCGTCGGCAAGCTGTTGGCGATGAAGATCAGCCAGTCGATTGCCGAGTTCGTCGTCGCCGAACTGGGTGCTGCCGGAGCGGTCAGCATCCCAGGTCAGCCAAGCGACAAGGCGATGGAGCAACTCATTTCGGGCCGTGCCACCACCATCTACGGTGGCACAACCGAGGTGCAGCTCAACGTGATCGGAGAGCGCATGCTCGGATTACCGCGAGACTGAGGGTATTTATCGGGTGGGGCTCAGTCCTGGATTCTTCTCCAGGGCTGAGCCTCTTCCAGTTCGAAGGCCAATTCGAGGAGCGTGCGCTCGTCGCCGAGATCGGCGGAGAAATGCGCAGCCAACGGCAAACCATTGCTGGTCTGATGCATCGGTAGCGAAATCGCGGGACCTCCGGAAATGTTGTTCAGTGGCGTGAACGATGTGTACGCGATCAGCTTGTCGAAAAGCTCCTCGAAAGGCTGAGCGGGAGAGAGGTATCCAAGCTCGGGGGTGGTGTGCCCCAGAGCCGGCGAGAGCACGACGTCGTACTTCAAGAACATGGCGCTGTATTGCTGCTGGAGCCGTCGCAGACGATAGAGCACGCGCGGCGTCTTCACCAGGTTCTTCCGGTACAGCGTGTAGAGGCCCTTGGTGAGATTGTCGGTGCCGGACTTGTCGAAGTCGGGTCCGAGCATTTGTTTGCCACCGGTGGAGATGGCAAACGACAGAAAGCCCCAGTAAATGCTGAAGTCGTCGATGAATTCGGGGCCGACGGGCAGTGCTGCGTCCTCGACATGATGGCCAAGGCTTGCAAGGAGTTCGGCCGTAGCTTCGACGGACTTGCGCGTCTCGTCGTCCGTCTTGGTGACGGTGACGGAATCGGCGATCACGCCGACGCGCAGGCGGGTTGAGCTGGGTCCTTCGATCAAGCGAACCGGTGCGAGTCGCGGATTGCGGTAGTAGTTCTCAGCCGCAGACATCCATCGTGCAGTGTCGCGAACAGTGCGAGTAACGGCGCCCTGGGCGATCAACCGGATCGGCATCGACTTGTCGGCCGGATCGGCGATGGTGCGTCCGCGAGTGGGTTTGAGTCCGACGAGTCCGCAGGCAGCGGCGGGAATGCGAATCGATCCACCGCCGTCGTTGGCGTGCGCGATCGGGAGTACGCCGGCAGCAACAAGCGCGGCTGCGCCTCCCGAGGAAGCGCCCGACGAGTACGCCGGATTCCACGGGTTGTGCACGGGTTCTTCCGTCATGTATTCGGTGGACGCACTGAATCCGAACTCGGGCAGTCGGGTCTTGCCGATCGAAATGGCCCCGGTGGAGAGGAACTGCTTCGCGAAATCGCTGTCGGCTTTGGCGGGGATCGCGGTGAAGGCGGTACTGCCCTGCTGGGTGGGAAGGCCGGCGCTGTCGGTGTTGTCCTTGATCGCGGTGGGGACACCGGCAAAGACGCCCTTGGCGGGCCGGTTGCTCCTGGCGAGGGCACGATCGAAATCAGTGCAGGCCAGACCGTTCAATTGCCCCTGCACTGCCTCGGCGCGGGCGATCGATGCCTCCATGACTTCCCGTGCGGTCACCTCGCCTGATTCGATCCGGGCGGCGACGCCGGTGGCGTCGAGGTCGCCCAGGGCGTCGTCGGTGAAAGCGTGGATGGGGGTGTTCGCGGTCATGGGGATCCTTGTCAGGCGGAGGCACTCAGGTCGTCCGTCCAGCATATTGGACGGACGACCCCTGAGTGGCGCTATCTGTGGATTGCGGTATCAGCTACCGAAGATCGTCACTGCCTGCTCTGCTGCCTGCGGCGCCTGCTGGAACACTCCCTGTGGGATGAACTGCTGCGGAATGAACTGCTGGGGGCCCAACTGCTGGAAGTTCGTGACCATCGGGTGGATGACGTTGTTGAATACATCGTTGAACATGTGTTGTGTCCTTCGGTTACAGCGTTTTCGAACTTCTGACTCCATCGACACTAAGCACGGTTCTGACGAGTTTCAACGAAAATTGCTGATACACAGGCAAGTTCAAGTTCATTGCCAGCTGGGGGCCAGGAATCGGTCTTCCTTCACAGCTTGGACGCTGCGCCGTGCAGGTTCTTGGCTGTCGGGGAGGTCTCGACGGATTTGGGATCGGGGTACGTGCCCAGTACGCGATCGGCAGTTCCCGCGGTGGTGACGGTGAACCAGTAGTGCTCGTTCTTGAAGTGGTGGTTGCGGTGATTGCGCCAAACCGACCGGTAGAGAGCAGTTTTCGGCTTGTAGTCACTGTGGATGAGGAAATGTGTCCACTCGTAACCGAGGCCGAGCACGGAAATGAAGGTCAGGAACGTCAGACCGAGTTCGACGCGGGGAAATGTCAGGAGGGCGACGGCTGTCAGAACGGGAATCACGATCAGGAGCGTCTGCCACGGGATGAAGATGAGTGAGACGGTTCGCGGCGCAAAGTGGTGTTCCCGATGGCTGCGCGCCAGCCGTGAATCGAGTGTGACGCCGGCAATGGTTCGCGGCTTCCAATGGAGAACGAAGACGTGAATGATCCACTCCACGAAGGGGAATGCGGCAAGCATCACGAGCGGAACGAGGGCGTCGGTGATCTGCCAGTTGCCCACTGCGATGCGCGCCGCCGCGGCGGCCAGCAGCATGGTGCCGATCATCCACGGCGTCGGTGACTTGCGGAACGTCCGTGCGGCATCGGCGAGAGTGAGAGGCTTGCTCATGGTTTCAGTCCTTCCAGGAAGGTGAGAGCGTCGCCGATTGCCGTCGTGCCGGTGTGAAGGAGCTGTGCGGCTGACGTCTCGGCAGTTGGCTCGTCGTGTGAAGTGATGGCGGAGGCCAGTTTTCGATACAGGTCGGTCTGGCCGACTTCGGCGACCATGACGGATGCAAGTGCGGTCATAACCGGCTCGTATGCAGCCCGAAGGCTGTTGAAGATCAAACGGAAGGCAATGGAATCTGCGCTGTCGACGACGACGTCCCAGAACGCCAGAGCGCGGTCTTGCAACTCCACTGGATCTTCGGTGGCGCCTAGTTGATCAACGGCCGTGTCGAGTTCTCGGGCGGATTCCGCGGAGATGCGACGGGCGGCCAGCACAGCGATCTGCGGTCCCATCAACTCGCGAGTTTCCAGGACGCTGCGCACCACGCTCAGGTCGGGGACGCCGTCGCGCACCAGCAGCTGGGGGAGAAGTTCGGGTCCGGCCTGGCGTCGAAAATCGCGCACCGACGTGGACTCGCCCTGGCGGACCTCGACGAGTCCGGCCTGGGCGAGCTTCTGAATTGCCTCGCGGACTGCGGGCCGCGAGACGCCGAATGCCTCGGCGAGCTTGCGCTCGCTGGGTAGTGCCTCACCCGCAGCCAGCTCTCCGGCCAGCACTTTCACCGATATCTGGTCGAAGACTGCGCCGGAGGCCGAGGTACGTGCAACGGGTTGAAACATGTACCGACCGTAACCCGCTTCTCGGTAAGAGGTCAAGTGGTAATACCAGTTCAACGATTGGAGGCTTGGCGCGAAAGAGATATGTCTTGGCCAAGAGGCTTCACCGTAACGGCGCAGGTGAGAGTAATTTTAGGTAGCCCTAATTCGGATAACCGTCAGGAAACCCATGACATCGCTCCTGTTACCGACTCCAGATACCGATGCAGAGTTCGCTCGCATCACCGCTGCCCTGACTCGACGCGGCTTTCTCGGCGGAAGTGCCGCCGCGCTGTCCACACTTGCTCTCGTCGGATGCGGTAGTGGGGAGGGCGGGGACGGTGCGGACGGCGCAACTCGTACTGTGCAGACGCACTACGGATCCGTGGATGTTCCCGTCGATCCGCAGCGCATCGTCGCCGTCTCATACAACACCCCGTGGCAGTTGCAAGCCGTCGGCGCCCGACCCGTCGCGACGCTCGACTACAGCGCGTACATCGACCAGTTCACCCCGACACAGCAGAAGTTCATCGACGGCTTGTCCACGGTGGGGGTTTTCCTCGAGGTCAACCGCGAAGCCGTCGTGGCTGCCGCGCCTGATCTCATCGTCGGCGATGCGTACGAGATCGACGAGGACATGTTCCGCGAGCTCTCGAAAATTGCTCCGACAGCGGTGTATTCGGGCACGAACCGATCGGATTGGCGCGCTGTCGCCGAGGGTGTCGCAGACGCGGTCAACAAGGGTTCGGCATTGACGTCGAATCGCGAGAAGTATCAGGCGATGCAAGAGCGAATCCGCACCGAATACGCCGCGCAGCTTGGCGAGAATCGGTGGGCCCAGGTTGCTATCGGTGGTTCGGAAGGGCACTTCTCCATCTTGTATCCAACCGGAGTGACCGGCGCGATGCTCGCCGACCTGAACGTGACCCGCGGCGAATTCATCCCGGACCTGCGCCCAGCCACCGGCTTCGAAGCCTTCCCGCTCGAACAACTCGAAATGCTGCGGGACGTCACCGTCGTCATCTACCCGAAGCAGCCGAACGGAACTGATTCTGCAGGAATGAAATCCGTCTTCGCCAGCCCGCTGTGGAGCCGCATTCCGGCAGCAGCTTCGGGCCGGGTATTCGGAATCAGCACTCAGGTCACCGACTACGGCACTGCAATCAATTGGCTCAACGAACTCGAAACCGGCGCTTTGGAGGCACTTTCATGACATCACTTCTATTGCCCAGCGCTGACACCGATGCCGAATTCGCTCGCATCACCGCAGCACTTACCCGACGCGGTTTCCTCGGAGCCGGTGCCTTGGCGGGGATCGGATTGCTCACGGCCTGCGGAACCAGCTCCGGTGAATCGGCCGAGGGTTCGATGCGCACCATCAACACGGCTCTGGGGCAGGTGGAAGTGCCCACCAACCCGCAACGGGTGGTCAGCGCCGATTACTACACGGGCCCCGCGATGTTCGACGCCGGGTTCACACCGGTCGGATTGCCGGTCGACTACGAGAACGCCGACGGCGTCCCGGAACCCTATGCGTCCGCTCTGCGGTCTCTCCCGAAGGTGGGACGCTGGTACGAGCCCAACGCCGAGGCGATAGCGGCTTTGTCTCCCGACCTGATCGTGATGACCAACCTGCTGTCGGAGAACAACCCGGATCTTTACGAGCAGATCCGGTCGATCGCACCGACCGCGGTTTTTGCCGAGGACGGGCAGTACGCATGGAAGGAGCGCGCCTTCGGAGTCGCGGACGCGCTGAACCAGAGCGCGAAGGTTCAAGAGTTGGCAGATCGGTACGAGGCGCGGATCGCCAAGTTCCGCAGCGACAACGCTGATGTGCTGAGCAAGGTGAAGGTCGTCTACACCACGTACTTCGAGGAGAGTGGTTTCTCGCTGTACTCGCCGACCAAGTATCAGACGACGGTCATCAGCGAGGCCGGGTTCCAGTTCAACGACCGTTCGCTCGCAATTCCCGCCGGCAGCAACGAGTGGTTCCCGAAGGAGCAGTTGGAGCTACTCGACGAGGCCGACGTCATCATCACCAACAGTGGCAAGGGCCCCATCAACGAGAAGTTGGCGAACGACACCATCTTCCAGCGTCTGCGCGCCGTCAAGAATGATCAGGTGTACTCGTTCGACTACGAGGGCGTCGCGTCCTTCGGTTGGGCCCTGACATTCCTCGAGCAGTTCCAGCCGATCGCTGAGGAGATCAGGGCCAAGCTCTGATCTCCTCAGCGATCACGAGGAAGCCGGCGCCACCACATTCAGCTTCGGTTGATGCTGGTCGGTGTATGCCCACGGGAGGATCTTCTCCAGTGCTTTGCCGATCCGGAACACGGTCGGTTCGTCGTACGTATGGCCGACGATCTGGACGCCCGTGGGAACGCCGTTGTGTGCGTGTCCACTCGGCACCGCCAATACGGGGCACCGATTGGCGACGTTGAACGGCAATGTGAGAAGTGCTTCGGCGGTGGTATTCACGTGCTGACCCGCCACAGTGAGGCCGTCGAGCAAAGACTCGCCTGCCGGGAAGGCGATGGTGCCCGAAGTCGGGCAGATCAGCGCATCGAAGGGAGCCATCGCCTCGGCGAGCTCTCGTTGCATTTGGGTTTCCTTGCGAAGGCCGTCCAGAAATGACATTTCCGCAGCGCCCTTCGACGTGATCGCGACGTTGTCGAGCGTGTAGTCGGCAAGAAGATCACCGTGGACGCGAGCAACTTCCGCCACGGATGCACCCATGATCGTTCCGAAATGGACTTTCACCGCTGCTGCCATCGAATCACGAGTCCACGGCAACTCGATCTCCTCGACGATCGCGCCGGCATCGACCAACGACTGTGCGAGAGCCCGGGTGTTCGCCTCGATGTCAGGCTCGATGGGGAAGTCACCGAGCCGCAGGCACAGGGCAATTCGCATTCCCTCGACCGACGGGTACTCGTGTGGCAGCGTGATCGCCGGCTTCAGCGAAGAATGGTCACGCGGATCCGGCCCGATCAGAACGTTGGCCAAGAGAATTGCGTCGTCAACAGTTCGGGCCATCGGACCGTCGCCACGGTAGGAATCCATGGACAGCGGGGCGACCCCGGCGATACGCCCGTACGAGGCCTTGAGACCGACGGTGCCGGTAAAGCCTGCCGGGCCTCGTGTCGACCCGCCGATGTCGGATGCTGTTGCCAGAGTAGTAGTTCCGGCGGCCAGTGCGGCGCCGGCTCCGCCGGAGGAGCCGCCGGGACTGTAATCGAGGTTCCAGGGATTGCGGGTCACGCCCCACAAAGGAGAGTGTGTGAACGCCGCGACGCAGAATTCCGGTGTCGTCGTGCGTGCGTGAATCAGGCCGCCTGCTGCCAGAACTCGGTCGATCACGGGTGCGTTCTCGCGGGCGATGTTGCCGCGCCCCGCCAGCGAACCTTCGGTCAGAGACCTTCCGGCAATAGCGTGTTTTTCCTTGGCAGCTACCGGAATTCCCTCGAGCGGCCGCGGATCGGGTCCGTGGCCGAGATATCGGCTCTCGGCTTCCCGAGCGCCGGTGAGTGCCTCGTCGAACATCTCTTCGGTGAAGGCATTGATGTGAGGTTCGAACTTCTGGGTTCGGTCGACGACTGCTTGTAGCAGTTCGACCGGAGACAATTCCCGCGCGCGAAAGTGAGCAATGGCTTCGGTGGCGCTGAGGTAGTGCAGTTCGTCTGACATGACGTTATCTCCCTGGGTAAGTCTGTGTGGGAATCACGCGCTCCGCGCAAGGGCTCCCAGCGCGGCCGCGGTCATGGCTGTGACACCTTCGGGTAGGGCCGCGGCGGGATCTGGGGCGAAGCGCGGTGAATGATTCGACGGCGTGCCGGGTGGTATCCGTCCCTCGGCGAGCGCGGCAAGGGCGGTTCCGTCGAAACTTTGAAGTGCCGTTCCGCCGAAATGCCAGAATACGGAAGGGCATTGGGCGGCGGTGCCGAAGATGCCGAAGTCCTCGCTACCCGAAAGTGGTTGTGACAGAGTATGCATTCCCAAGCCGGCCTGTCGCAGGTCGGACATCACCGTGGACGTGGCGTCCGGAGTGTTGACCGTGGCCGGAAAGCCGTTGTACGCATGAACGTCCGGCTGTTCGACGGCGCCTGCCCCGTCAGCTTCTGCGCGAGCGATCCTGCCCACCGATTCGAGCATGTGATCTCGCGACGACGCACTGAAAGTTCGCAGGCTGAGTAGCAGTTCGGCGTCGTCGGCAATGATGTTCGCAGCTGTGCCGGCGTGCAAGGCTCCCACCGTGAGCACAGGTGCTGTCGGGGTTGCCGCTTCATGAGCCACCAGACTTTGAATGCGCAGCGCGAAAGACGCTGCCATCAACAAAGGGTCGATGCATGCGTACGGTGAGGACGCGTGTCCACCACGGCCGTGAAAGACCACTCGTATCGTGTCGGATGCTGCCATCAAGATGTCGGGTTTGCTGACCAACATCCCCGCCGGAGTTGGGCCCACGTGCTGTCCCAGACAGAGGTCCGGTCGCGGGAAGCGGTCGAAGATTCCGTCGTCGACCATCGCACGAGCGCCGGAGCCGGTCTCCTCGGCAGGCTGGAAGACCGCGACAACAGTCCCGGTGATCGATGTCGGATCCGCGGAAAGTGCGGCGCACGTGGCAAGTAGCGCGGTTACGTGGACATCGTGGCCACACGCATGCATGACTCCATCAGTTCTGGAGGCGTAGGACAGCCCGGTGTCTTCTGCCACCGGCAACGCGTCCATGTCGGCGCGTAGCAGGATCACCGGACCGCTGCTCCCTTCGAGAACACCGACGACACCCGTACCGCCGACACCGACCGTGACGTCCCAGCCGCCGATTCGCCGAAGTTCCTCGGCAACAATTGCGGCGGTGCGAGTTTCGTCGCCGGACAACTCGGGGTGTGCGTGTAGGTCCCGGTAGAGCTCGAACCAGTGCGGCTCGACGGTTCGCAACCGCGACGGGTCTCCGAACTCGAGATTCGAAAGCAGTTGATTCATGGTTGATCTTCTTTCAGTTGGCGGTTTTCAGTTGCACCAGGTTCAGCATCTTTTCTCGGGTTTGTGGTGCTGCCATGACCGCGACGATCGCCACGACGGGCCCG
The DNA here is from genome assembly GCF_031763325.1 of Rhodococcus sp. SG20037. Classification (NCBI taxonomy): domain Bacteria; kingdom Bacillati; phylum Actinomycetota; class Actinomycetes; order Mycobacteriales; family Nocardiaceae; genus Rhodococcus; species Rhodococcus sp. SG20037. The sequence continues at coordinate 186,853 of NZ_CP134497.1, forward strand.
AGTGCGAGCGATACGAACGCCGCTGACCAGGAGAGATGGTCCACGATGAATCCGAATACAAGCGGTGCGACTATTCCGGCGACCATGCCGCCGAAAATGATCATCGACGAGGCGGCCCCGACCACCGAAGAAGGCAGAGCCCGCAGGGGCAGTGCAAAACACGGCATGAAAGCGAAAGAGGCAGCGGCAGATCCGAGGGTGACGAGAACGACGAACAAGGCCGTGTTGGAGACGAAAGGAATCGAAACGAGCATCACGATGCACGCGAGCATGGACGGCACCACGACGACACGACTGTTGCCAGCCAGCCGATCGGAGATTCGCCCGCCGATGACGGTGGTCACGGCGGCCACCACGGTAGCCGGAATCAGAAGGAGGCTTGCACTCGAGAGGGCGATTCCACGTTCGTCATGGAGGTAGGACGGAACCCACGACGACATCCCCCAGATCACGAAGTCGTATCCGAAGAACATCAAGGCGAAGAGCCACATCGCGCGGGAGCGAAGTACGGTGCGCATGTTGTCCCAGGAGGAATCCGGACCGTGGTCGTTCTCCGCCGGAAGTGCCGGCGGGAGCCACAACTTGATGCTGACGAGCGAGAGTACGCCGAGCGCCGCGACGGCCAGAAACATTCCACGCCAGCCGATCAACGGGAGAAGTGCTGCCGCAACAACGATGGCAAGAAGCGTACCGACGGCGTTGGAACTGTTCATCCATCCTGTGGCAGTGGCACGTTGCTCCGGGATGCTCCGCTCGGCAACGAGCTTTACTGCAGCTGCCGGAAACACGCCCTGCGCGAGACCGAAGAGAAAGCGAACAACCAGAAGCGTCCCGAACGACCAGGCAAGGGCAGTGAGGCCGGTGAAGACACTCCACGCCACCAACCCGATCAGAGCCATCCGGACTGCGCCGTATCGATCGGCGAGCAGTCCACCAGGCAGTTGGGCCAGCGTGTATGCAATGAAGAACGTGGAGATGATCAATCCACGCTGGGAGTAGTCGAGATCGAACTCCTCACCGAGCAAGGGGAGAGCGAGGTTGATCGCCAGCCGATCTATGTAGTCGATCGCGTACGCGACGAACAGCAACGCGACCGTGACTTTGGTGGAGCGAAGCACTGGGCCTCCAAGTGGTGAACCTGTGAAGTGATTCACACATCTTTGGCAAACAGGCAGGGATCACCGACCAGAATGCAGTAATCCGGCAATACTGGGCCGATGAAGCCGGAATCCGACGCATTTGTCATCGCGGAATCTGATCTGGAGATCATCAATGCACTTCAGCTCAACCCCCGCGCGTCGTGGACGCAGTTGTCGTCAGTGCTCGACATGGATTCGACGACGATCGCCCGCCGGTGGCGTCGCCTCGTCTCGAACGGTCATTCGTGGGTCAACGCGGTCGCAATCGGTCGAACCCACATATTCGGCTATCTCCTGATCAGGACCACACAGGATTCCGTTGCCGACGTGGGGGAGCTGTTACGTCAACTCTCCTGTGCCTATCTGTTGGCCAGGACGGAAGGCGAGTACGAGTATTTCGTCGGAGTCGTGGCCGCCGACCACAAGAGTTTGGACGCCTTGGTGTGTGAGCACCTTGCCGCCGATCCTGGAATTCTGTCGATCAGAAGCCGGGTCGGGGTGAAGGTGTACCGGGACGGGTTCAGCTGGGAGCCGGGCGCTCTGGGGCAAGCGGGTCGCGCTCAGCTGGCAACGGCATCGACAAAGGGCGCTGCGGTGCCGGCAGATCCGACAGTGTTCCGTGAGTCCGACGGTGCCCTGTTGGAGGAGCTCGGCCGTGACGGACGTGCCAGCTATGCGCGTCTCGCCGCGATTTGTGGAACGAACGAGACTGCGATTCGACGGCGCTTGGCCCAACTGACTGCGTCGCAACAGTTGATTTTCCGCTGCGATGTCTCGCAACAGGCCGTCGGTTCACCGTTCGAAGTGATCTTCGACGTCGCTGTGGACGGTTCCACCGACGAACTCGGCAATCTTGTGTCGAGTTGGCCGGAGATCAGATTGTTGGTGGCGACTACCGGAACAGCGAACATGTTGATCAGCGTGTGGCTGAGCAGCCTCGCGCAGAGTCTTGTCGTCGAGGATCGACTCCGCCGAATCGGTAGTGTGCGGATCCTCGATCGACGTGTCTCGCTGTACCCGATGAAGCGGTTCGGGCAGTTACTCGGACCGAGCGGAGTGGCGGAAGGTCATGTCCCGATCGCAATTTGGGGTGCCGGCGACCTTCTTCGCTGAGCGTCAGTCGATCGGCGTCCGATTGTCGTCGACGAGGTGCGTAGCGGAGTCGGTCGCACGGGAGCGCTTCCAGATCATCCGAGCCAGTGCGCCCAGCACGGACACGGCCAGGACAACGCCACCGCCGATGATGCCGGCCGACGAGTCCGGGAAGATGCCCTCGAGCAGCAGCCAGACACCGAAGACGAAGAACAGCACCGCGGCGCCGATCTTGATGAATCCGTCCGGAAGGTGCTTGCCCAGCACCGAGCCGACGATGATGGCGAGAGCGTCGGCCGCCACCATGCCTACCGTCGACCCGATCCAGACGCCGATCCAGTCGTTGTCGGTGGCAAGGGTGATGGTGGCGAGCATGGTCTTGTCGCCGAGTTCTGCCAGGAAGAAGGCCGAGGCGACGGCGATGAAGGCGGATCGCGTGACGCGACCGGCCTTGTTCTGCTCGTCGTCGGTGAGATCGTCACCGCGCAAGGTCCAGAGGCCGAAGATCAGGAAAGCGATACCGCCGACGATGGAAATCGCCGCGGTGGGGAGGGCGACGCCCAGGTAGTGGCCGACGGCGACCGAGACGAGGTGAACAAGGGTGGTGGCGACGGTGATTCCGCCGAGGACGACCCACCAGCGATAGCGCAAGGCAAACGTCATTGCCATCAGTTGCGACTTGTCACCGAGTTCTGCGACAAAAATGACGCCGAAACTCAAAAGTATTGCGGCAAGCAAGATTTACTCCTCCGGTCGGTGTAGGTCGGAGGAAAAATGCGAGCCTCCGGCCTGGGCAGGCGCAGTGGGTGCGCTTGTCCGGCCGAAGGTCTCGCCCACCGAGGCCACAAGACCTTCGGTTCGCCAGGCCGGGTGCTTCGCGATCCGCACCAGGCGGAGCGCGTCGAACCAGTATGTCGACACGGGCGATTGGGGGCTACTCCCCTTCGTTGCTGCCCACGTTAGCGCGCCTGAAACGAATTGGCAAAGCGCACAGCAAGTTTGGGAGTCCGAACTTATCGCTTACCGGGGCCGTCACGAGGCGAGGAGCATGGCCAAAACAGCGGTGTCGGGATCGCTGATCGGATCGATGCCGACACGACTGATCATGGAGACGACTGTGCCGTCCGGCTCAGCCTCGACCCACGCCGCACGATGCTCCAAACCCAGATAGGGAAGGCCTGGCAGCAGTACACACCCCGACGCGCTGCCCTCGCATTCCGGCAGGCTGGGCGTGGTTTCCGACGGTGGGTGCAGCATGATCAGCGCCGGTGGCTGATGGTCGGAGAAACGGCCGGGTGTCAAGGCGAAATCGCCGAGTACCGGACCTTCGGCGACCACCAGACCGACGGTGCCCGGCTGCGGATCTTCGGGAACGTCTTCACGGACCCCGAAGACCGTCGTGGTCGGCAACAAACCTGGCATCGAGGCCACGCGGACGGCCAATGCGAGAAGCTGCGCCCACTCCTGGGTGGTGTCCGGCCAACGACCGGAAATGACGAACCCCTGCAAAGACCCAGCGGCTTGGAACGGAGAAATGCCTATTGCTTCGTTTCTGTTCATTTCTGTTCCTCCCTCGGTGCTGGGGCAAATCTCGGGCAGACGCGCATGCGTCGGTCCGGCACACCTCGTTGGGTAATCGAAATATGCACCCATTCGGTACTGGCACACAAGAGAGGGAGAGTGCCAGCCAGGTTTGCGCTGGTGAGGGCAGTGGTATGCGCAGGCATGACTCTGTCGAAGAACCGTTCTCGGCTGGAAGACCTGGCAACGCAGGCATGGATCTTCGGATATCCCCTGTTGATTGCTGCGGTATCGCGGGACGTCATGACGGCGGTGCCTACGCCGGTGGCGATGAAAGCCCCGCTCAACCAGTTCGCCTACGCGCGTACGACGCCGGATGCGACCTTCACCGATGTCGTCTCACCCAACGCGGACACTCTCTACTCGTCGGGGTGGCTGGACGTCTCGACGGAACCGCAGGTGCTCTCACTGCCGGACTTCGGCACGCGGTACTGGCTGGTCCCCATCCTCGACGCGTGGAGCGACGTGTTCACGGTTCCGGGATCTCGGACAGTCGGGCGGACCGGGGGACCGTACCTGGTGGCCGGGCCGAATTGGAAAGGCAACGTGCCCAAGGGTTTGACGCTGCTGCGGTCTCCGACAGCGATGAACTGGATAGTCGCCCGCTACGCGACGTCGGGGGGAACAGACCTGGCAGAAGTGCACAGCCTGCAGGACCGGACGCGACTCACTCCTCTGTCGGAGTGGACGGGTGACCCGCAGGACTACACGCCTGGTGAAATGCCGGTGAACCCTGCCGTCGACACGCGGACGCCGCCGGTGGACCAGGTGGCCGCCATGGACGGCGAGGCATTCTTCACCAGACTCGACGCACTTCTCGACGACAATCCTCCGCGTCCGGAGGACACCGAGATGATGAAACAACTGTCCGACATAGGAATCGGCTCCTCCTTGCCCTGGAGGTCGCGTCCGCAGGAGGTACGTGATGCCCTCGATAGAGCTGCGCGAACCGGTATGGACGTGCTGAGCGAGATCGCCGAAGAGGCCGAGGGCAGTCCGAAGAACGGCTGGACGATGCACCGCGGCTTGGGGCACTACGGAACCCATTACGCTCAGCGGGCTCTGATCGTCTGGCTCGGTTTCGGGGCCAATCTCGATGCTGATGCCGTGTACCCGCATGCCACGACGGACGTCGACGGGAAGCCGCTGACCGGGGCGAAGAAGTACGTCCTGCACTTCGAGAAGGACGAGCTGCCACCGGTCGAGGGCTTCTGGTCGCTCACGATGATGAACGAGCGGCAGTTCTTCGTGGACAACCCGATCGACCGATACGCGATTGGCGATCGAAGCGATCTGGTGTTTGCCGACGACGGTTCCCTCGACATCTATCTTCAGCACGAATCCCCTGGTGGTGAGAAGGAGCGGAACTGGCTGCCGGCTCCGTCCGGCGACTTCAACGTCTTTCTGCGCCTGTACTGGCCGAAGGCTGCAGTGCTGTCGGGATCGTGGACTGCGCCCGGTATTCGAGAAGCAAGTATTCGAGAAGCAGGCTGAAAGTCCCCTCGCTTCGTACCCGAAGAGCACAACTCGGTATCAGCCGCGCGTTTCGATGGGCGGAAAGGTCACAAGAGTCATACGATCTGTCGGTACTGCCCTGTTTGAAGAGCTGTTGAATCGGTCAGAGACACCCGCTTGTTTCGGAGGCTACTGATGGTCACGCAGAATCCGTTCGTGCAGTACGGCAAAGAGATCTGGTGGATGATCCTGATCCGCGGAATCTTCGGCGTGATCTTCGGAATAATCGCGCTCGTGTGGCCGGGAATTACCGTGGTGGCCTTGGTTTTCCTGTTCGGTATCTACTCCATCGCCGACGGTTTGATCACGATAGTTCGCGCCATCCGGGACCGCGAGCATCTGAGCTCGTGGGGTTGGTGGGTGTTCACGGGCGTCGTCTCGGTCGGAGCCGGCATCGTCGCGCTGGTCTGGCCGGGCATCACTGCGCTGGTGCTGCTGTACATAATTGCCTTCTACGCCATCATGTTCGGAATCTTCGGAATTGTCGGCGCCTTCAAGATGAAGGCGCTGCCCGGATCCAGTTGGGGATGGTTGCTCGCCGCATCGGTGCTTGCTGTCATCTTCGGCATCATTCTTCTCATCGCGCCCGGCGAAGGCATCATCAGCCTCATCTGGTTGTTGGGTTGGTACGCAATCCTGTTCGGCCTCTTCATGATCGTGGGAGCATTCCAGATCAGGAGCCGGGCAAAGGAAGCCGGTGTTCTCTAAGAAGGGAAAGCCGGCCGTCGAGGCTCCCACTCCGATCCCCACGCTGTCCGGTAGTGAGAACTGGTCGATCCCGCGCGGTTTGATCGTCCTGCTCGGTATTGCCGCCACCGTGGTCGCCGTCGGCGGAATGAAGGTGTTCGGCGGCATCCTCGGACCGGTATTCCTGGCCCTGGTGCTGACGATTGCCGTTCAGCCCATTCAGGATTGGTCACAGCGCCGAGGGTGGCCCAAGTGGGTCGGGATGCTCGGCTCACTGGTCACCGTGTACTTGATCCTGCTCGGGTTGGCGGCGTCGTTGATCGTGTCGACGGCTCAGTTGGCGACGATCCTGCCGCAGTACTCCGAGGAGATGACCAACCTCCTCAACGAGGGCCGCGACAAGTTGGCCGACTTCGGAGTGAGCACCGAACAGATCCAAAGCACGCTCAGCAGTGTCGATCTCACGAAGGTTGTGGGCGTACTCGAAAGCGGGCTGGAGGGCCTGCTCGGCATCCTGTCGGATCTGGTGTTCATTCTCGCGTTGTTGTTGTTCATGGCCTTCGACGGCATGAGCATCCGCTCGCGGTTGCATGTGTTGTCCGAGCAACGTCCCGAAATCTCCTACGCGCTCTCCACCTTTGCCGCCGGAACTCGCAAATACCTGGTGGTCTCGACGGTCTTCGGTCTCATCGTGGCGGTACTCGACGGTGGCGCGCTGTGGCTCATGGGCATTCAGCTGCCCGTCCTGTGGGCGTTGCTGTCCTTCATCACCAACTACATCCCCAACATCGGGTTCGTCATCGGCGTGATTCCACCGGCGCTCCTGGGACTGTTGCAGGGCGGGCCGTGGCTGATGCTGTGGGTGATCGTCGTCTACTCCATCATCAACTTCGTGATCCAGTCCATCATCCAACCCAAGTTCGTCGGCGACGCCGTCGGACTGTCGGTGACGATGACGTTCCTCTCACTTGTCTTCTGGTCGTGGGTTCTCGGGGCGCTCGGAGCGCTGCTGGCGATCCCGCTCTCGTTGTTGGTGAAGGCCGTCCTGCTCGACATCGACCCAGCCACGCGCTGGGCCGACATCCTGATCAGTGGGCCTCGGGACATGCCGAAGGAGGAACCCGAGGAGTCTGAGAAGCCGGCCACGCCCGCAGACTAGGGCTCTCAGTGTTTCTACAAGTTGTTGCTTTATCGTCTCGCCCATGAGCGCCGAGAACACCACAGAAAACTCCCATCGCCGGCCGTCACGACTCGGTCGACGGCTGGCAGTCGGTGGTGTGGCCGCGATCGTCGCGGCTGCGGTGGCGGGGATCGGGTTCGTGATCTTCGCGGGCGGTGCCGACACCTCGAACACCGTCGCGATCGTGAACGCCGACGCGGGAACCACGCTCGACGGCAAGGAACTTCGGGCCGGCGACACGCTGGTGGACACGTTGGGCAAGAACGAAGACTTCGACTTCCAGGTGGTCGACAACCCCGGCGGGAACTACTTCGCGACGTTGACCGTGCCGGAGGACTTCAGCGAAACCGTCGCGTCGATGTTCGGCATGGATCCACGGCAGGCGAGCGTCGACCTCGAGGTGAAGGGCTCGGATTCGGAGAAGTCGGCCGAGTTGACTCGGGCCGTATCGGCGCAGGTCGGCGCGGACGGCATCAAGGGCCTGCTGGCTCAGACGTCGGCCGCCAGACGCTCGATCGATCAAAACCTCACCACCGCACAGATTCTGGTCGCCGGAACCAACGAGGCCGGAAAGTCCATCGATCAGGTGAAAGCAGGCGCAGGCACTCTGCTGCCGTACCTCGAGACCGCACGGTCCGGGGCGTTGGAGCTGATGAGCGTCGCGGATCAGGTGTCCGGTGTTGTCGATCAGGCGTCGGGGTCGGCGGAAGAGCTGGCCACGCGCGCGGACTCACTGGGCCTGACGCTTGGGGAGGCGTCGACCTCGACCGCGGAACTGAAGACACGAATCGACACGCTGCAGACTGCGCTGAACGGCCTTCCTATCCCGCCTGACGTGACAGCGCAACTGGCCGGTGTGAGTTCGGATCTCGGTGCGCTGAATGCGCAATTGGGCACCGTTCCGGCGCTGTTGGGTGGCTCGGTCGGGCCCGATACGGAGCTCGGTGATCTAGTCCGCACCGCTGTCGGGCAGCTGCAAGGCGCGAGCGATCAACTGAGCAGTGCTGCCGGACAATTGAACGACGGCCTCATTCCCATCGCTGATCAGGCGCCGCAGATGCTCGGTGACGTGACCGATCAGATCACCCAGGGATTCACGACGCTGCAAGGAATCGCCAAGTCACTGGTCACGGGCCTCGACGGCGCAAAATCCGGTATTCCCGCGATGACCACCCCGCAGCAGGTTCAGCTGACCTCGGTGCTGTCGGATCCGGTGGCCGTGAATCAGACCACCGCGAGCAGCGGTGACTCCGGAACTCGCACACTGGCATTGGTCTTCGGAGCCACGACGGTCCTGCTCGGTGGTGCTCTGCTGACACGAACGGCGGCGCCCCTGGTGAGGCGCCGCCGTTCGCAAGAAGAGCGTGACTAGACGATCAGACCTGCGGTCTGGGTACGTGCACGGTCGAAGCGAGCCGAAACGTCGTTCCAGTTGACGATGTTCCAGAATGCCTTGACGTAGTCGCCCTTGACGTTCTGGTAGTCGAGGTAGAAAGCGTGCTCCCACATGTCGAGGAGCAGCAGCGGCGTGAGGCCGATGGAGATGTTGCCCTGCTGATCGTAGAGCTGGACGATGATCAGACGCTGTCCGATCGAGTCCCACGCGAGGATGGACCAGCCGGAGCCCTGGATGGCGTTGGCGTTCGCGGAGAAGTGAGCGCGGAAGAGATCGAACGAACCGAAGTTGTCGTCGATCGCTGCGGCGAGTTCACCTTCGGGCTTGTCGCCACCGTCAGCGCTGAGGTTGTTCCAGAAAACGGTGTGGTTGGTGTGGCCACCGAGGTGGAACGCCAGGTTCTTCTCGAGCAGGTTGGCCTGCGCTGCGATGGTGTCGTTCTCACGAGCCTCGGCCAGCTTCTCGAGTGCAGCGTTGGCACCGGCAACGTAAGCCGCGTGGTGCTTGTCGTGATGCAGCTCCATGATCTTGCCCGAGATGTGCGGCTCGAGGGCTGCGTAGTCGTAGGGGAGTTCCGGCAGCGTGTAAACAGACACGAGGGTCCCTTCTTTGCGGGCTGGTGAGCCCTGGTGCTTTAGAGTGCGTCGATCACCGGTCACGGCGTGACGTCACTCGCGTATGTGCAAATCATTCTTCGGGTTTCCACCCAATAACATTCGTACACCGTCCGCAACAGTCCGGCTCAGGTAGTAATCACCAAAGAATAAAGTTTGGGAAACCGAACTTGCCCCGATCTAAGGGTAAGCTAATATGCGCAAATTCGTCGTAAAGGTGAACGGAACCTTAAACTTGCGCGATGCCCGCACCAGTTTTCCTCCCGGAATCACCAGAGGCGGCCGCGCCTCGGGTGAATCTTCCGGGCGCTGACCTGCTGCGAGCCCTGGCGGTTGCCGCCGTGATCTACTCCCACATCTCTTTCTACGTCATCGACGATCTCGGCTCGGGTTGGTGGGTGATCGACGTCGTCTACGGCGTTTTGATCGAGCCTGCCGAACTCAACCAGCACCTCTCTTTTGTCGGCGTCGCAGTATTCATGATGCTTACCGGTGCTCTGGTGACGCGATCCGCGATTCGCGACGGCCCCGGAAAGTTCTTGACCAACCGATTCAGTCGACTGCTGCCCGCATTCTGGGTGGCGACCGCGATTGCCATTCTTCTGGTCCGCCTCGGAATCAACGGAATGTTCAGCGGTCAGGAAGGTATTTCCGATACCGAAGCGTTGATGAGCTTTTTTCTCGGCGGATTCTTTCTCAAGCCCGAGGTAGCAGTTCTGGGAGTGACCTGGACACTCACCGTTCAATTCCTCTTTTATCTCGCATGTGTAGCGGCTCGCCCGATACTGCGGCTGCGACCGATCGTCATGCCGCTCGCCGGTGGTGCGCTGTGCTCGCTGGTGCTGCTCTACAACGTCTACGCGCCGCTGCCGTACACCGTGCCGATGCTGTCCAAGATCGCCGCGACGCTGCCGGCCGTCTTCCTCGGCCAGATCATGTACCTCGCGTGGGCGAAGCTCGCTCCCGGCCGCTGGCTGATCGCGGCCGTCCTCGTCCAGATGCACGTCATCATCGTGGCGACCCAGTTCCGCGTCTACTGGGCCGGTGAGCACTATCTGTGGACCATTTCGGTAGTCGCTGCAGCGGTAGTTCTCATCGGCCGCTACGACGGCGTCCCGACGCGCTGGCCGGTCGTGAAGTGGCTCTCGACGCGTAGTTACGTCATCTATCTCGTGCACACCCTGATCCTGTACCGCGTCGTCGAGAACACCGTTTTGTACGTCGGACCGACGCTGGCGTTTGCACTCTTCCTTCTGGCCACGGCCGCGGTAGCAGAAATCGGCTACCGGTGGGTGGAGTTGCCCGGCGCCCGCGCGATCACGGCGTGGCGAAACAGTCGCTCGCGCGTAGCATCGAAGCATGAGCTGGTACGACGACATTCTGGGACGAGCGTCCGCAAAATCCACGCTGATCGCGCCTGAGGACGCACTCCCGGGCCGAGAGCAGAAAATGCCGGTTCCGACCGCGCACTACGTCAACGGGCATCCGTTGACGCCGCCGTTTCCGGCCGAACTGCAGACCGTCGTCGTAGGGATGGGTTGTTTCTGGGGCGCCGAGAAGGAGTTCTGGCAGCTTCCCGGCGTGTACACGACCGCTGCGGGTTATGCGGGCGGCTTCACGCCCAACCCGACGTACGAAGAGACGTGCTCCGGACGTACGGGTCACACCGAAGTCGTGCTGGTGGTCTTCGATCCCGCAGTGATCTCCTACGAGCAGATCCTGGCGCACTTCTGGGAGAACCACGATCCGACGCAGGGGATGCGTCAGGGTAACGACCAGGGCTCGCAGTACCGTTCGGCGATCTTCACGACGTCCGCGGAGCAGGAAGAAATCGCTCATGCGTCGGCCGTCGCTTTCGGTGAACGGCTTGCCGAAGCCGGATATGGAGCGATCACCACCGAAATCGGTCCGCTGCGCGACTTCTTCTACGCGGAGGATTACCACCAGCAGTATCTGGCGAAGAATCCCGGCGGTTACTGCCCGGTGCATGCCACGGGCGTCAGTTGCCCGGTCGGATTGCTCCGTCAGGATCAGGTTCCGGCGCAGACGGACATCCTTCCGCCGAGCGAATAACTGGACAGGTGTTGGAGGACACATGTGATTCAGCTCGTTAACACTTGCAACTAGATGGAAACAAAGGGAATCTCGATGTAAGAGTGTGTCGTCGAGAGAACTGAGCTCACAATGTCAGGTAGTACGCGAGGAACTGCGTCGCTGCTCCGACGCACAATTCATGTAGGCCACGATCCGATGGTTCGCCGCAGTGATCGGATCGAAGGGTTCATGTCCTTCGGTCTGATCATTTTCGCGATTCTTCTCCTGCCTCTCGCGGTATGGGCAGGGGCTGCGACTGCTTCGAGCCAGAACGCACTGATCGCCAAACAATCCGCCGAATTACACAGTATTTCGGCGACGACGACAGCAGATTCGACGCAGACCACCGCCTCGACAGCCGATTACATTGCGCCGACCACCGAAATGGCCAGCGCGCAGTGGAACTGGAACGGCCAGGTTCACACGGGTGATGTCACTGTCGACTCGGCGACGCCCGCCGGCACCGAGGTCCCCATCTACGTCAATGATCAGGGCGACAAGACCGTAGCTCCGATCACTCAGAGCGCTGCCGACGTCGCAGCCGTGGTGACCGGGGTTTTCACCTGGTTCAGCGTGATGTCGCTGCTGGTCATCGCTTTCATGCTGGTGCGCGTCTTTCTCGACCGTTCCCGCTCGGCCCAGTGGGACCGAGACCTACGCGCGTTCCTCGACGCGAACGCGCTGTAGATCCCGGCCCATTCCTTACTGCAGTTGGGGCATGACCTCGCTTGCGACGAGTTCGAGATGATCCAGATCGGCGAGATCGAGAGTCTGCAGATACACGCGCTGTGAACCGGCCTCGGCAAAAGTGCCGATCTTGTCGACCAGCTCCGAAGGTGTTCCGGCCAGACCGTTCTCACGTAGCTCGTCGACGTCGCGTCCGATAGCCTCGGCGCGCTTCTTGATCTCCGCCTCGTCGCGGCCGCAGCACAGGACGAGAGCGTTGGAGTACACCAATTCGTTCGGATCGCGCTCGTGCTCGACGCAAGCCTGACGAACCCGCGCAAAGATGTCCTTCGTTTCCTCGAGGGACTTGAACGGGATGTTGAACTCGTTTGCGAACCGAGCGGCGAGCGCTGGAGTCTTCTTCTTGCCCGTGCCACCGATCAGGATCGGCGGACCGTCGACCTGGTGCGGTTTGGGAAGCGCGGGAGAGTTCTTGATCTGCACGTGCTTACCGTCGTAGTCGAACGTGTCGCCGACCGTCGTACGCCACAGACCGGTCACGACGTCGAGAGTTTCCTCGAGCAGTTCGAAGCGATCCTTGAGCGCCGGGAACGGGATGCCGTACGCCTGGTGCTCTTCCTCGTACCAGCCGGCACCGATGCCGAGGTCTACGCGGCCACCACTCATCTGATCGACCTGTGCGACCGAGATGGCCAGCGGTCCGGCGTGACGGAACGTAGCCGACGTCACCAGAGTGCCGAGGCGGATGGTGGATGTTTCGCGGGCGATTCCGGCGAGCGTGATCCACGCGTCGGTAGGCCCGGGAAGGCCGTCGGAATTCATGGCGAGATAGTGATCCGAGCGGAAAAATGCGCCGTAGCCGAGTTTTTCGGCGGTCTGGGCAACAGTCAGTAGTTGTTCGTAGGTAGCGCCCTGCTGGGGTTCGGTGAATATACGCAGCTCCATGACTTCCACTCTGCCACTATTTTGTGGAGGTCGGGACGACGGCACCGACTTGTCCGGCGCCGAAACACAGCGTCAGTCCCGGCGTTGTCGGCGTGATCTTCACACTGTTTCCGTGGCCGACCAGGCGCACGAATGCCGAGTGCAAACCTTGGGTCACGGGTACCGATACTGCGTCACCGGACTCCAACGCAACATCGATCGTTCCGTCGGTGCTCGCGAGGTAATTGAGCTGAACCGTCCATTCCCAGCCGGCCAGGGGACCGTCGAGGGGGAGCTCGGTCGGGCCTTCGGCACGGGTGCCGCAGTTCGGCGCCGTTCCTTCGGGAATCCTTCTCGTCCAGGTCACTTCGGCATCGACGATCTGACCGCTGTCGTCGATGGTGCGCAGAATCGGAGTGCTGGAAGAGAATTCGGGGCGATCAGGCAGCGGCGCGAGAACGTTGCTTGCCAAATTGTTCGGAAAGGCGACGGGAAGGAGCACTTCGATCGCGACGGGTTGCTCGAGCAGTGGAGCATCCTGATTCTGTGACAACGACATTCGCGCGTTCGCGAGGTAGTCGCGGGTCGGGTTCTCGCGCCAGATGTCGACGAACGTGACGGTCGAGACGAGCGAACTGATCACGAAGAGCACTGACAGGCCGGCGGCGACTGCGACGGGCAAACGGGCCGGACGTCGCCGAGGCGCAGCGAGAATAAGAGCGGCGGCGAGGGCGAACACCGTCGCCGAATCCGTGAAGTAACGCAAGGTCTGCGCCAACTCGTAAGTGGTGTCGGCGTCGGATCGGGTAGCGGTCATCGCCACCACGGAGGCCAGGAAGTACAGCGCCGCGGCAGCCCAGATCCAGGCAGCGCCGCGTCGGGCACGCACTGTCATCACGGCCGTCGTCAGCAGCGCGGCCCAGGCTGCGACCACCAAAAGCGTCGGCGGATCGGCCCAGGCGGGGCTGGGGATCCACCGCTCCCAGCGCCAGGGGCCGCCGAGAAGAGTGGGAAGCATCCCCAAAGACGTTCCGTGATGCAGCAGTTCGGTGGACATCGAACGGCCGTATCCGGTGATCGGAGATTCGACAGTTGTCAGATACACCGGAATCCAGAACGCGAGCACGGCGGCGGAGGCCGTCCACAGGAGTCGGCACTTCGTGACCGCACTTCGTATCGGCGTTCCTTCACCTTGTGTGCGCAAGTACAGCACCAGAAAAGCGAGTGCGACGAACGGAACGAGCACTGCTTTCTCGAAGAACAGCAAGGAGACGACAAAAACCGCGGTGCCCGAGAACACGTAGCGCACCTGCCCGGTGCGGTACAGCTTGATCGCGTCGCCGCATGCCCAGGCCAGCGCGATCTGGAGCGGCAATGCATTGAGCGCGGCTGCCCACCACGAGAACGCCGGAAGTGTCAGCGGGACGAACAGATACAGGATCAACGGAATCAACAGTGCCGGTCGCCGGCCGAGGACCAACCGAAGAGTGCGCAGAAGCGCCAACGACGCGGCGGCCTGACCGACGACGAGCAGTGCCGCCGACAGCGCCCAGTTGTACGGCGCGAAACGGGCGATCAACCCGGTGAAGAAGAAGGCCGCGGGCATGAAGTGACCGTCGTGGTCGTAGAGCAGGAGTTCGCTCGAGAAGAGTGGGAAGCGTCCTCCGCGGCCCATCAGGATGAGGTCGTCCCAGTAGAAGTAATTGCTCGCGGCAACCCAGATGCGAATGACGAGCTGACATCCGATCAACACGAACGCGAGCTGCGTGACCCGTCTCGGGGTGAACGTCAGAGTTGGCTCGGGCTGTGGAGAAGTCATCGACGGTCATGCTTCCAGGTGTGTCAAAAACCGACTTCTCATAAAAAGGGGATACCGGTCTTTTCTGTCTTTTCGGGAGCATTTTCTGAATGGATTGTGAACTTTGCCGGGATAAATGACGTCGACGCCCGAAAGTTCACTGACCTGCGGTGTCAAATTCATCCTCGAGCCTGTGCATCGTTCGCTAACACCTGTCAGCAAATTCTCAGGGTCTTGCCCGTGACCTGTGGATAAAGCCCGATTCATTCATCCAGAACTGTGGATGAACCTGTGGAAACTGTGGATAACTCGAGTTTTTAAGTGGCGGAGGTCACATTATTCGAACAATGCAGGTGAACGCGGTGGAGGTTCGATCACAAATCGGGAGTGAATCCATTTGCTGCCGTTACCGATACGGCGTGACAGAATCGAAGTTGTGAGTGTCGTTCAGGTCTGCGCCCGGTGCGCCGCACGCTGGCCTGTCGTCGGCGGCCCGACGCAGTGGTGCCCGCGCTGCAGCGGGGTCCTGCTGATCCCCACCCGCACCGAGATCTACCAACCGCCCAACCGCCGTGGCTTCCGCTGGATCGCGCGCTCCCCGTCCGACCCCCGCGGCGTGGGGGACGCACCAGTGCGCCGTAGCTTCTCCACTCCGCGCTACGACGCTGTCCCGCAGTGGGGACTCCAGGACGTCGTCGATACCTCACCGGTGCCGCCCTCGCGAGCGGACCGGATGGCCGACCGAGTCGGGCCGTTGCTGACGCTCGCAACGATCCTCTACGGACTGGCAGTGTTCGCCGAACTGGGCAGATACGCGATCCTGGTCCGCAACCGCACCAGGCTGATCCCGCAGCCGTTGCTCACGGTCTCCGACGCCGCCGTGTACTTCACTCAGTTGGGTGGACTGCTGATCTCGGTCTTCGCGGCAATCGCCTCTGTGTGCTGGCTGCTTCGTCGGCGTCGTGAACACTTCGCAGGTGTCCGGGAATCCGATCCACGCACAGCGTCGGAAGTTGTCGTCGGCTGCGCTGTGCCGATCCTCAACCTGGTGATGCCGGCCGTTTATCTCTTCGAGTTGGTCCGCCGCGATCCGCGCGGAACCCTGCTGGTCAAGATCTGGTGGGGCTTCTGGGGATTCAGCGCTCTGCTGCTGGTGGTCAACGCGTACTGGCGATCACGCCCGGGGATTCAGGCAATGGCCGACGGGGTTCTGCTGAACGCTTTCATCGCACTGATCGCTGCCGTCACCGCGGCGTTGACGCTCGTCGTGATCCGCCGGATCGAGCGCAAGAGCTGGCGCGGTGAACCGGAATCGGAAACCCGGTGGGTGCCAGTTCCGCGCTCGGTGCTGGAAGAGAAGACGGTGCTGGACGAGAAGACGGTGCTGGACGAGAAGGAGACCGCTGCCCTGTGAGCCCAGATCGTCGAGGTCCACTCGTCGTTGCGCACCGAGGTGCGTCGGCTGCGCGGCCGGAGCACACCCTCGCCGCCTACGAACTGGCCCTCGAGGAGGGTGCGGACGGGCTCGAATGCGACGTCCGGCTCACCCGCGACGGACACCTGGTCTGCGTTCACGACCGCAAGGTCGACCGCACCTCCAGCGGGACGGGGATCGTCAGCGAGATGACGCTCGATTCGCTGACCGCTCTGGACTACGGGTCGACGAGCGAACCGGCCGAACTGCTGACTCTCTCCGACCTCATCACCCTCGCTCTGGATTTTGCGCGCCCGGTGAAGCTGTTCATCGAGACCAAGCACCCCGTGCGATTCGGCGGATTGGTCGAAGCCAAACTCCTGGCGGAACTGCACCGCTTCGGGATCGCGTCACCGCCGTCGGCCGATCATTCGCGCGCTGTCGTCATGTCTTTCTCGGCGAGTGCGGTGTGGCGAGTGCGTCGTTCGGCACCGCTGCTGCCGACGGTCCTGCTCGGTGACGCGTCGCGGTACCTCGGCGGCGGTGCGTCGACGGCTGTGGGCGCTACGGCGATCGGGCCGTCGATCAAGGCGCTGCGCGAACATCCCGATCTGGTCGATCGGGCCGCCGCTGCGGGTCGCGCGACGTACTGCTGGACCGTCGACGACAAGGCGGATGTGGACCTGTGTCGTGAGCTCGGGGTCAGTTGGGTTGCCACCAACCATCCCGGGCGCACGAAGCAATGGCTGGGCAGCGTGTAGATTTTGCCCTCGTGGCCAAGAAGAGCAAAAGAAACAGTGGACCGAAGCAGGGCAGCGCACGCGCAGAGAAGCTGGCGGCACGCCAAGCAGAGCGTGAAGCCGCTGCCGGCGTAGTCAGCCGCCCGTTCGAGGGCCTTGCCGCCGAGTGCGATCTGGTCGCGCTGCGTGAATTCGTTCCGTCCGCCACGGCTCCGTTGCCGGTCATCGGCTCCGACCGTCCCGTCACGTTGGCAACGGTCCTCCCCGGCGCTGTTGCCGCACTCGTCCGCGACGAGGGCGAGACGGCCATTGGATTTGTCGGTGTCCAGGTTCAGGCGCACTCGGCCGACCTCGGCGCAGACCTCGCCGCTTCGGTGAACTGGATCAAGGACGCGGCCCCCGGCGACGCGCTTTCTGCCGCGAACCCCGATTCCGAGACCCCCGCTGTCACCGCTGTCGTCGATCCCTCGGCACTGCTCGACATCACCGTGCACCAGAACTTCAACTGGTGGATCCCCGAGGGCGTCGAAACCGATCCCGAGGTTGCCGCCACCGTGCAGCACGCCAACTCGGCGATCATGCCCTCTGCACGCCTCGAAGGCGACGGCCTCGTTGCCGCGTGGTGGGTCGACGCCGGCGAGAAGGCGCACCTGCGTTGGGTTCGTCCCGAGAGCGAAGACGACCTGATGCTCGCGCTGGCGCGCGTGCACGCGACCGGTGGACTGCATCTGGGTGAGGGCTCGCGCTACGCAGGCTCGTTCCGCACCCACGGCCTGTTGGTTCCCGTCTTCGACCTCGACCGCGAAAAGCATGCAAACGAGTGGGTAGCGGCAACCGTCGAGCTCGGTGAGCGTCTTGCCGAGGCTCTGGCCGTCGATGCTCCGCTGACCTCGGCCGAGCTTCGCTCGCGCGACGGACTTCGTGGTCGTCAGGTCACGCTGCGCTGATTTTTTCGCCCGAACTATAGGCGTTACGCGAAGTTACGGTTAATGTTGGTGACATGACCTTGTCGCATGACATCTCCGGTAGTGGTCCCACGCTTGTGCTCGTCCATGGCATCGTCCATCGACGGCAGGCGTGGGATTCGCTTTTGGACCAGCTGACGCCGTACCGCCGCGTCGTCACCGTCGACCTGCCGGGTCACGGAGAGTCGCTGCTGCCCGAACTCGGTCCGGACGTCATGGGACAGCTGATCGACGATGTCAGTGAGTTCGTCAAGGAAGTGACGCCGGCGGGGGAGCGTGCCCACGTCGCGGGAAACTCCCTCGGCGGCTGGATTGCCCTCTCGCTGGCAGCGCGCGGAGATGTCGCGTCGGCGACAGCTCTTTCGCCGGCCGGGTTCTTTGTCAATCACCTCGATCAGGTGCGAGCGATCAACACGTTCCGTGCACTGCGCGGCACGGCCAAGCTCATGGGTGACGGATTGCCACGCGCATTGCGGTACAAGCTGATTCGCTATCCGGCGCTCGCCGCGTTCTTCGCTCATCCGAGTCATGTCGGTTATGCAGCGGCGTTGGCCGACTGCCGTTCGCTCGTGTCGAACGAACTCGTCGATCTCGGTCTCGAGATGGACTTCGTGCTGCCGCCCATCGTGGATCCCACTGTGCCGGTGACGGTTGCGTGGGGTCGACGCGATCTCATCCTGCCCGTGTATCAGGCGCAGCGCGTGAAAAAGCCGTTCCCGCAGGCAAAGTTGATGGTTTTGCCCGGCCTTGGGCACGTACCGATGACAGATGCCCCCGAGCTGATCAGTTCGATCCTGCTGGCAGGAAGCGAACCGTTCGGCTCGAGGGCAAAATCCGTGAGTGCTGCAGGCTAGATGGTTCCGCCGGCTGCGCTCGGTGCACCGGTGGTGTCACCGACGGTGCTCATCTCGCGGGACACGAAGTCTTCGAGGTCGAACAGGTTGGCGCCTGCGCGGTCCGCGATGGTGAGAAGTGTTGTCATGCTTGCAACTTCCTCGACCTGCTCCTTGAGGAACCACTGCATGAACTGCTCGCCGAGGTAGTCGCCTTCTTCGCGGGCAGTGCTCGCGAGCTGGACGATTTGCTCGGTGACCGTCTTCTCCTGCGTCAGCGCGAGAGCGATGGGCTCGCGGGCATCCTTGAAGTCGGCCTTCGCGGCGTCGACGCCGGTGAGTTCGACATTGATGTCGCGATCGAGGAAATACTGAACGATCATCATGGCGTGGTTACGCTCTTCCACAGCCTGCTTGTAGAAGTGCTTTGCCAGCTGTGGCAGATCCGCATTGTCGAAGTAAACCGCTGTCGCGATGTACTGATGCGAAGCGTTGAACTCGTTGCGAATCTGGTCTCGGAGTAGTGCGTGGAATTTGGTCATGTGAGTCTCCCCAGAAGTCATGAATTCCAAGATAGTGCAGGTCAGAGGCCCTGTCATCCCAGTATGACCTTATTGTGGTAAGCGTTCCCAAACTAAAGAAGACCTAATTTTTCTTCGAATTCGGTGAGGTTATCGAGCCCGGTGAATTCGAATGTTTCATTTAGGAATGTCCATTTCACCAGGCGAGTTCCGCGCATTTACCGTCGCTTCCCTGTAGTTCCACCTGTACGGTGGCGTGCCCCAGTTCGAATTCCTCGGCAAGCAAGGTTCGGGTTGCTGCGAGCACCGTTGTGGGATCGGCGTCACTGACCGCGGTGACGTGAACGGAAGCAACTTCCATCCCCGAGGTGAGTGTCCAGACGTGCAGATCGTGCGCGTCGACGACTCCCGGCAGAGCGTTGATCTTCTCGATGATCGAGGTGACGTCGATGCGGTCGGGAGCCTGCTGGAGGAGGATGCGAACGGCGTGGCGGCCCAGGTTGAAGGCACGTGGCAAGACGAAGAGGCCGATCGCGACGCCGATCACGGGGTCGGCGTAGCGCCAACCGAACGCAAGCGTGACCAAGCCGCTGACCAGGACGCCGACGGACCCGACCATGTCCGCCATGACTTCGAGGTAGGCGCCGCGTATGTTGATGCTTTCCTTCGCGCCGCTGCGCAGCATGAGGAAGGCGATGACGTTCATCGCCAGACCGACGACGGCGACTGTCGCGACGGGAAGGCCGGGAACCTCGGGCGGATCCGTGAAGCGGCTGGCGGCCTCGTAAAGCACCCACCCGGCGACTGCGAAGAGCAGGATCGCATTGGCCAGTGCCGCAAACACTTCCGTGCGGTACATGCCGAAAGTACGGTCGGGGCGCCGGGCGGCACGCTGTGCGACGAGGATCGCGGCGAGCGCCATGAAGATGCCGAAGATGTCTGTGAACACGTGCGCCGAGTCCGAGAGCAGGGCCAGTGACGAGGTGAAGAGGCCGACCGTCACCTGCAGCACGAAGGTCACCAACCCGAGGCCGGCGGCGATCCACAGTTTGTTGACATGCTTGCCGCTGTTGCTGGTCGCAGCCTCGGCGGGGGAGATTCCGTGCCCGTGTCCGTGTGACATCGAAGGTCCTTTCGTCGACGCCAGCCTAGACACATATGCATATATGCGCAATAGTGCATGTCTTAAAAACTATGCAACATAGTTGTAAGGTGGCGGCGTAGACCTTCATTTGTCATCGACGCGAGGACCGAGAAGTGGGAAGACATCGAAAATCCGAGCCGATCAGACCCGGCGGGCGCATGGCCGCGGTTTCCGTGGCGACGGGTGCAATCCTCGCGTCCGGCACTTCCATCGGGCACGCGTCGCCGCCGTCGGTTGTAGTCGAGGATGTATCTGCGGTGTCGGCGCCGGAGATCCTCGACCTTGTCCGGTCGACGGATCTTGCCGGAATAGCCGAACAACTCGGCAAGACGCGACAACTCGAATCCGAGCGAGCGGCGCTGGTGTACGAGGCCGAAAAGCCACAGGTGATGGCCCCCGTCAGCGGGACGATGACGTCCAACTTCGGTCCACGGTGGGGAACCACCCACTACGGTCTCGACATCGCGAACGCGATCGGAACGCCCATCGTGTCGGCGACCGACGGTGTGGTGCTCGAATCCGGTCCCGCCGCGGGATTCGGGCTCTGGGTCCGCATCCAGCAGGACGACGGGACCGTCGGCGTCTACGGACACATCAACGAGGCGCTCGTGGTTGCGGGTCAGAAGGTGCGGGCGGGTGAGTTGATCGCGACCGTGGGCAATCGTGGACAATCGACAGGACCACACCTGCACTACGAGGTGTGGCAATCTGACGGACAGAAGACCGATCCGCTCGCGTACCTGAATTCCCGGGGCGTGTCGTTCGGGGAGAAGACCACGGGCGACTGAAGTTCTGTCACGACGCGATGGAGGAGCAATGCAGGGGCTGGGCGGACTCGAAGCCGAGGTCATGGATGTGCTCTGGCAGTCCGACGACGCGCTCTCGGTCAAGGATCTGGTCGAGATCCTGGGTGAGCGTCGACAACTTGCGTACACCACGATCCTGACCGTCGTGACGCATCTCTTTGACAAGGGCTGGGTGAGTCGTGAGAAGAAGAGTCGCGCCTACTTCTATCGGCCGAGTCGCAGCCGTGAAGAGGCCACATCCAGAGCGCTGCGCGAATTGTTGGACAGCAGTTCCGATTCCGCTGCCGTGCTGTTGCACTTCGCCAAGACCATGACAGATGCCGAGAACGAGGCCCTGCGCCGGGGTCTTTCCGGGGAAGGTGTGCAATGACATTGGCGTTGCCGATGTTTCTCGGTGCGATGCTCGTGGGATTCCTGGTTCCGAGAGTGTTGCGAGCCGTTTCCTCGGCGTTGTCACCGGCGGTGCTGCTCGCGGCGTGGCTCGGCAGCATGGCGTCGGCTCTGTATCTCGCTCTCTCCGCGGTCTTGGTTCTGGTGTGGCCGAGCCACGCGCCGGTCGAGGGGCTGGTCGACGGTATCGCTCGGTGTTTCAGCGCCTTCGCGCACGGCACGAGTTCATGGGTGGGTGAACTGATCACCGGCACAGCCGTTGCTGTGGTGGGTGTGATCGCCGTTCGGATCGTGCTGGCCGGCCGCAAGCAGGCACGTGAGCACGCGAGGGTCCGAGATTTCCATCGTGATGTTCTCTCGATCGTCGCGCGCCGCGACAACTCGGAGTCCGACGTGTTGTGGCTGGATCATCCGCTGCCTATGGCGTACAGCGTCGCCGGAAAGCCTGGATTTGTTGTTGCGACGCAAGGCTTGTCATCCGCTCTCAGTGGAGGCGAGCGGGATGCTGTCCTCGCGCACGAGCGTGCACACCTGAGCGGCGGTCATCACCGAATTGTCGGTGCGTGCGAAGTCTTGGCCGCTGTTCTTCCGCGAGTGCCGTTGTTCGCGGCGGCACCCGCTGCCGTCGGCGCGATCGTCGAACTGTCGGCGGACAGACACGCCGCTCGCGTCACCAGCCCGGCTGCGGTGCGTTCCGCCCTTGCCGTGGTGTCGAAATCGCCGCTTCCTCAGCCGGACTGGAGCTTGAGCGATCGCGGCAGCGCGACCGCGGTGCGATTGAGTTCCCTGGTCGACGGCGACGTGGCGTCGCCTCGGCGACTGACCTGCGCGGTGGCGGCCTGTGCGCCGGCCGCTGTCACGACGGCTGTTGCCGCAGCCGTGACGGTGGCCGTCTCTGCGGGGATCTGCGCTGTTCTGACCTGATCATTCTCCCAAGGCCGAATCGATCTGGGCTTTCAACTGCTCGTAGCTCGGCATCTGGTCCAGCTTCACGTCGTTGAGGAACAGCGTCGGAGTACCTTGGACGCCGAGGCGTCGGCCTTCTTCGAAGTCGCGCTCGACCCGCTCGCGGACGCCGCGGCCGCCGAGGTCGGAGTCGAATCGGGCCATGTCAAGTCCGAGATCTTGTGCGTAGGAACGGAACAGCGCCTCCTGTGATTCGGCGGATTCACCCCACTGCGACTGCGTCTCGTACATTCGCTTGTACATCTCGACGAATTTGCCCTGGCGAGATGCGGATTCGACGACCTGCGCCGCGAGAGTGCTGTTGGTGTGACTCGGAATCGGAAAGTATCTGATGCCGAACGTGATTCGATCCTCGTACTCCGCTCTGATCCGCTCCATCGTCGGGTACAGCGCGAGGCAGGCTTCGCATTCGAAGTCGAGGAACTCGACCAGGTTCACCTTGCCGTCGGCGGCCGAGGTCAATCGGTACGCGTCGTCGGTGAGGACGGCGGTGGATTGTGCTGCCCGATTGGCGTTCTCGTTGTCTGCCCGAATCGGATCGACGGTGATGAACGTGATCAGTGCTACCGCGAACACCGCGATCAGGGCGGCGGATATCTTCATGCTTCTGGACACTGCTGTGCACCTGTACCTTCCGTCGAATTCCTAAATACTATCCAACATAGTAGTTAGGTGTAGAGTCGACGGTACCCGCATGGAGACGAAGGAGGACCCGCCGGTGAAGCGTTCGTGAATGACACGCCGCCGCCGTCGATCGGGCAGATGCTGGAGTGGGATACCTCATCCCTCCCGCTTCTTCCTGCCCTGGGAGTTGTTCTTGCACTCTGGTATTGGACTGGCGCTCAGCGAGTTCGCGCGAGTGGGCGACCATGGCCGTGGCATCGGACAGCGTGTTTCCTCGGTGGGTGCCTGCTGCTGATCGCGGTGACCGGACTGAAGGTCGAGAGCTACGGCTACGAACTCTTCAGCGTCTGGATGTTCCAACACCTGACGCTCTCGATGGCGATCCCGCCGCTCTGGGTACTGGGCTCGCCGGGACTGCTGCTACTACGTTCGACGCCGCACCGAGGAATAGGAAAAGGCATTCTCGCGCTTGCCCTCTCGGCATTGCGCAGCCGTCCGGCGCGGTGGATGCTGCACCCCGGGTTCACGATCCCGGTATTTCTGTTCAGCTACTACGGGATCTACCTGTCGCCGATCTTCGACACCGTCTCGGCGTTACCGGCTGGACACGTCTTTCTCGAGATCTTCTTTCTCGCCAGCGGTCTGCTCTTCATCATGCCGGTGCTCGCCACCGGCCCACTGCCGGTGCGACAGAGCTACCTCGGCCGGTGTTTCGACCTGTTCGTGGAGATGCCGCTGCACGTGTTCATCGGCGTCGTACTCATGATGGCGACAAAGCCGCTGCTGACCACGTTCGTGGATCCGCCTCCGGAGTGGGGCGTGGACGTGATGCAGGATCAGCAGCTGGCGGGCGCCCTCGCGTGGTCGTACGGAGAGCCCGTCGCGCTGGTGGTGGTCGTGATCTTCGCGATGCGCTGGAACCGCGACGACAAACGGATGAATGCCGACCTGGACCGCCGCGCCGAGATCGACGGCGACAGTGATCTTGAGGCGTACAACAATTTCCTCAGATCACTGAACGCCGCCGAGCGGCCTGAGACTCGGTAGGCCGGTGGCCCTCAGACGCCGCCGCCGGCGGGCGTCGGCGCCATTGCGTCGGCAGCGGCCGGGGTGTTCATCTCGCGTGCGACAAACGTTTCGAGGTGGAACAGGTTGTCGCCGGCGCGGTCGACGATGGTGAGAAGTGTTGTCATGCTTGCCACTTCCTCGACCTGTTCCTTGAGGAACCACTGCATGAACTGCTCGCCCAGGTAGTCGCCGGTATCGCGCGCGGTGCGTGCCAGCTGCGTGATCTGCTCCGTGACCGTCTTCTCCTGCTCGAGTGCCAACTCGACCGGAGCCCGGACACTGTCGAACTTCGTCACGACGTCGTCGATGCCCGGAACGTCCACGTCGAGGTCGTTGTCGAGCAGGTACTGGATCATCATCATCGCGTGACCGCGTTCCTCGGTGGCCTGGCTGTAGAAGCGCGCGGCCATCTGCGGAAGATCGTGTGCATCGAAGTACACCGCTACCGCGATGTACTGCTGCGATGCAGTGAACTCGTTACGGATCTGCTGACGCAGCAGAGTGGTGAATTCGCTCGAGTTCTTCGCCTGTGTCATCCCAACAGGTTACTGGGTCGTCGCCGCTGAGAGGGAGCTACTTCTTGTCGAGCTGATCGATGACGAAGCCGACAGTTTCCGGTCGGTACCCGTAGACGAACGAGTCCTTTTCGCCGACGTACCAATCGCCGCACTGCAAAGAACTGCCCTTCTCGACCCCCGTCGGCCACCACTGTGCGGACAACGATGCGGGACGAGTTTCGACGGTGGGTCGTGCGATGCAGCTGTTGTGATCTATCTCCGCGATGTTCGCAGTCATTCGCAGGATGCGTTCGTTGCCGGTGGTGCGGATGACCTCGTCGATACCCGTCGCGCCGGCGGGAACCCAACTCGGCAGTGTGTCGATTCCGTTGGATGCTTGTGCAAAAGAGAAGGTTTCGGTTTTCTTGTACGCCTTGGAGTCGTCGAACTTCTCGAAGGTTCCGGAGCAGGACGTCACGAGTGCAGCAGCTCCGACGGCGGCGGCAACGACGGCGAGAGTGCGGAATCGGCGGTGTGTTGTGTTCATACCTTCACGGTATTTTTCGGCGGGCCGTTCCGCGTCCTGCCGGAAAGCGATTTGTTCGCCGGGCCTGTCCTCCCGCGGTACTACCGGAACTCAGGGCAATTACCCCGTCGTGATCAGATCCTGTGGAATCTGCTGATCGTTGGCCAGGGCGTCGAAGAACTGCGAAGCGCGCGCCTTGTCCCACAACAACACGTTGCCCGACCCGTCCACGTCCTCGAAACCGGCGACCGGAACCGTCGTGGTGGTCATCCCGCCGCGAAGCGCCCAGGCGAGTGAGGCCAGATTCCAGATGTGATCGCCTTCGTCGACCTGTAGAGACTTGGCGGTATCCGAGACGAGTGGCCACAACCGGAACGGATTGAGGAACGTGGTCGGACTCGTCGCCTTCGACAGCAACGCCGACATGAACTGGCGCTGGTTGTTCATGCGGTCGAGGTCGGCGAGCGCCGTCGCGCGAGTTCGCACGAACCCGAGTGCGTCCGAACCCTTCAAGTCCTGGCATCCGGCGGGGAGGTTGATCCCGGCCAGCGGATCGTCGATCGGCTGTGCCAGGCACACGTTGACGCCACCGACGGCGTCGACGATGCCGGCGAACCCGCTGAATCCGATCTCGGCGTAGTGGTCGATGCGAAGCCCCGTTGCCTCTTCGACGGTCTGCACGAGCAATGGAGCGCCACCGAAGGCGAAGGCGGCGTTGATCTTGTCGGAGCCGTAGCCGGGAATCGGAACGTACGAATCGCGAGGGATGCTGACCATGGTCGTCTTCCCACTTTTGGGGACGTGGACCAAGATGACCGTGTCAGTGCGCTTGGGACCGGTGTCGCCGCCCGTCGCAAGGGCTTGCTCCTGCTCTGGGGTGAGCCCCTCACGACTGTCGGACCCGACGATCAGCCAGTTCGTGCCCGGAGTATCGGCGACGCGTCCCGCGTAGTCGGGCAGCGCGTCGATTCGATTGAGCGAACTGTCGACGTAGTAGATCGCGCCGGCCAGCGCGAGCAGCAAGACCAACAACGTGATGCCGATACGTCTACCCCAGCTACGACGCTTGCGGGGGCGGCGCTGCTTCGGAGGTTCTGGAGGGCGCGGCGGGGCGTTCGGCGGGGTTCGGCGCGGCGGTGCGGGCGCGTACTTCGCCTGGCGCTGCGGATCCTGACGCGGCGGCCCCTGCCTGCGCGGGTCGTCCTGAAACGGTTGCGGGCGCTGGGTCGGCGCCCAGTCCTCACGCCTGGGCTGCTGCGGCGCTTGTGGTGGGACCTGTGACCAGGCCTGATTGGCCGGATTCTGCTGCTGCGGGCGTCCGTCGCGGCGAATGACCGTCGGCCCTTCCGGCGGCATCGGTGGACGCCGCTGCGGGGGTGGGCCCTGACGGGGTGGATTCTGGCGTGGAGGGTTCTGCCTCGGAGGCATCGGTCCACGCGGAGGTGGCCCTGGCGGCTGGCGCCGCGGAGGGCGCTGAGGATATTCGGAGTCGCCGGTCACCAGTTCACGGTACCGGTCACGGCAGCCAGGAGACGTGATCGCGCAGGAGGGCGTAACCGATGAACGCCACCATGTCGATGAGAGCGTGGGCGATGACCAGCGGCCAGAGTTTCCCGGTGCGCTGCCAGTACCGGCCGAACACGAGCCCCATGATCACGTTTCCGACGCCGCCACCGAACCCCTGATAGAGGTGGTAACTGCCGCGCAGGAGTGACGACGCGAGCAGTGATTTGTTCTCGCTCCAACCCAGCGTTCGGAGGCGAGTGATCAGGTAGGCGACGACCAGCACCTCTTCGGCACCGGAGTTCGCGATCGCGGACAGTACGAGGATCGGCACCCGCCACCAGTGATCGTCGAGCGCACTGGCCTGGACGGTGAGGTTGATGCTCAGTGCCTGAGCCACGAGATAGAACAGCAGACCGGGGAGACCGATCACAGCGGCGAGGCCGAATCCCGGTGCTATGTCGCGCCCGAATCGAGGCTTGGGGGTCAGTCCCGCAGCACGTGGACCGATCCCCGAACGCCACAGTAGATAGAGTCCCAGCGCTGCCCACGCGAGAAGCTTTGCGACGCCCAGCAATTGGCGTGCCAGGTCGATCCAGTCGATGGCGGCCCGCGACGGGTTGAGTGCAACCGTCTGATCCGAGAGCGCAACCGGCGTCGCCAGGGATTCGGCGAGCGAGAGGATCCCGGACAATCCGCTGAGTCCGAACGTGACCAGCAGAACGATGGTGATCTCGATCCAGACTCCGCGTCTGGCGGTCGGATCGAGGGCCGGGCCGGCCGGGACGGGAGTCGGCGGCCGTAACCACGTGCGGACGGTTTCGCGGGCATTCACCCGCGCAACGCTAGCCGTTTGATGCGCCGCCTGATCGGAGGCCGTTGAGGAAAGGGCACCCGACCAGCATGCGGATGGCGCGGCTCAGCGCGGGAGCGTCGTCGACGGGGTTGGCGAACGGCATCCACACGTCGCGGTCACCGGTGTGATCCTCGACCCGCAGGCGAAGTCCGTAGCGGTCGATGCCGAGTGGGCGAACGCGTCCGGTGCGCATGTACGGGGGAAGCTTGCGCACGAGCAGGTCCACGAGGTCGCGGTGGTCTTCGTCGAGATGCTGCAGCCATGCGGTCTCCATTTCCCAGAAGGGATCGGGGCTGGCGTTCAGCAACTCGTCCACGGCGACGGGTTCTGCCCCCGTTGAATCAGCGACTACAGCCGAGGCCAGGCTCAAGCGAAGGAGGACCGAGGTGTGGCCGATGTCGAGGAGCCCCGGGTGGGGATGTTCGGATGCGACGTCGTCGGCGAGAACGCGTGCCTCGTAGTCGGGCACGGCGTGTAACGAGCCGCGAAGCCACACGAGGGAGCGCACGGGCTCACGCAGACGCAGTGGTGCGTGATCGGTGATCTCGAGGACGGCAGGCAGGCCGCCGCCGCCGGAGTTCCAGGCCAGAGCCGCAGCAGCGGAGGCATGTGGGACTGCAACGACGACGTCACCGTTCGAACGCAGGTGATGCACCGACGTGACGGTGGGATCGCTGCCTTCGATGGCGAGAACTGCGTCTTGTGCGCGCACACAGGCGCTGCGGACGCGTTCGGCGGTGGACGGGCCGGTGCTGGTCTTCGTTGCCATGCTGCCCCCTTGGCGGGTGTTCTCTCGAACTCCATCGGATGATGAGGTAACCCTAACCTAAGGCGCTTCGGTGTGAATCGCAAGACTTTTGCGCAACTCGCGTGGAATCCGCCGCCTGCGCCGGGGTTACGGTTTGTCTGTGGCCATTCCTCTCTCACTCGGGCTGCCCGCCCCGAGAAACTCGCGCGGACTCCTCGAAGCACTCTTTCTCCCGGTTGTTCCGGCGTCGGCTCTGATCGGTGGCGAAGCAGCAGGCCGGGTTGTCGTCCGTCTCGATATCGATCCGGAAGAACTGCGTGCGGACACGGAAGCGTCGTACGAGGCCGTCCGATTCGACGTCGACGTCACCACCGACCAGATCGACGACGCGATCGCGCTGCGCCTGCCCGCTCCGCTCGCTGTGTACGTCGACGGCGGCGAAGAGGATCTGACACCCGCCGAAGCGGCGCTGCGTCTGTGCGAAGGTGGCCGGATCCCCGGACTCGCCGCCGGTCTTACGCCCACCGAAGTGGCTGATTTCCTGGCGGTACTCGCGCACGAGTCCGTCGGTTTCGTAGCCCGCGCGGCCGACGGCGACGAGGTGATCGCCCTGCTGTGTGGCACCGTCGCTGCACTGCGCGGCGACGACGTGCGCGCCGCGATGGTCGATCCGAAGCCGGAAAAACTTGCCGCGCTGATCCCCGAAGCCGCGTCGGCCATGCGTGAGGTGCTGCTCACGATCGAGGTCGCGGATCTGCCTGCGGTGGAAACGGCTTTGCGTGCCGCGGGTTTGCAGTGACCGGCGTGGGTCGGTGCGTAATCTTTTAGGCGTGCCAAGAATCGCGTATTTCGGTCCGTCGGGAACCTTCACGGAGATAGCTCTCGCCCAGTTGGAGGCTGAGGGCGCGTTCGGCGAAACCGTCGAGCGAGTACCGGCAGGCAGTCCGCCGGCGACTCTCGACATGGTTCGCGACGGTTCCGTGGACGGAGCCGTGGTTCCCTTCGAGAACTCGGTGGAAGGCGGCGTAGCTCCGACGCTCGATTCACTCGCTCTCGGTTCGCCGCTGCAGATCGTCGCCGAAACCGATCTGGACGTGAGTTTCTCCATCCTGGTTCGGGCCGGGACCACCGCCGATCAGGTCCGAACGATCGGCGCGTACCCGCATGCGGGCGCGCAGGTCCGCGGATGGATCGCCGAGAACCTGCCCCAGGCCGAGGTGGTGTTGGCCTCGTCCAACGCCGGTGCGGCCCTGGATGTGCAGGCCGGAACCGTCGACGCCGGTGTGTCCACGGCTTTGGCCGGTCAGATGCTCGGACTCGAGAGCCTGGCGGACAACGTCGCCGATGTAGGCGGCGCCCGCACACGTTTCGTGTTGGTCACCAAGCCGGCCCCGGTTCCGGCGCGGACCGGTGCCGATCGCACCGCGCTGGTGCTTCACCTCGACAACGCTCCCGGCTCCCTGGTGCGTGCACTCTCCGAATTCGCCGCTCGCGGTATCGATCTGACTCGGATCGAATCACGGCCGATGCGAACGGAATTGGGCACGTACCGGTTCTTCGTGGACTGCGTCGGACACGTCGAGGACTCGCTGGTGGCCGAGGCGATGCGTGCGCTGCATCGTAAATCCGGAGTCCGCTTCCTGGGGTCGTGGGCGACAGCGAATTCGACCGGGCCACAACCTCCTTCGGACGAAGAAGCGATTCGGTGGATCGACGAACTCAAGCATGGAGGGGGAGAACGATGACCGGAAGGCTCATCCTCGTTCGGCACGGTCAGACGGAGGCGAATGTCGCCAAACGTCTCGACACCGCCCTGCCAGGAGCAAAGCTCACGCCGGAAGGGTTGGCGCAGGCCGAGACGTTGGGCATCGGCCTGGCTTCGGCGCCTCCGCTGGCGCTCGTATCGTCCTTGGCTTTGCGTGCTCGGCAGACAGCAGGTTTCGTGGAGCAGGCCGCCGGTGTCTCTCTGGACGTGCGGGACGGATTGCACGAGGTGCAGGCCGGTGACCTCGAAGATCGTACCGACGAGGCCGCGCACCGACTGTTCATGGAGACGTTCCATCACTGGCACACCGGCAACCTCGGCGCTCGCATCCCCGGTGGTGAAACGGGATACGACGTCCTGGAGCGGTACGTCCCCGTCGTCAATGCGTTGCGCGAAGAATTTCTCGAAGGCTCACGAGACGTCGGCGACATCGTCGTGGTCAGTCATGGTGCAGCGATCCGTCTTGTCGCAGCCCAGCTTGCCGGTGTCCCCGGTCTGTTCGCAGCCAACAACCACTTGGCCAACACCGAGACCGTCGAACTGTTGCCTTCGGTCGACGGCGGTTGGGAGTGCCTGCGCTGGGGAACCGTCAACCCGCCGTTCGAGCACCGACTCATCCCCGGTGCCGACGACGTGATGGGCTGACGGCCGGCTTCACCACCAACCGGTCTGGACGCTCAGTTGGCGCCCGAGTTCAGCGGACAGCGTGCTCACGTAGCTGGCTGTCAGGTGGTGGGAATCGTGATACACCAATACATTTCCCTCCACGACGCGGCACAACTCCGGTCCGCAGACGCCGTCGCTGAGGTCGAGTAGACGGACGTTGGTCAGATCGCCGATCGCCGACGGCGCCGGATTGACGTCGCTGAGCATTTCGGACCGTGGCATCGCGCAGTGATCGGGTGACGTGGTTGTCGCCAGACAGTCGATCGCGCGGTAGGCGACGCCGTCGTGGTGCAACCACGGGGTATCGCGGATGGCGAGCACGTCGATACCGTCGCGCCCCAGTTCCTCCCACACGTGTACGTAAGACTCGGGCGTCACGTCGCCAGGGCCGTCGGAACTCGGCCTGGTTGCCGTCGTGAACACGAAATCGGGTGAGGCGTCGGCCAACTCGGTCAGCACTCCACGCGACCAGTCGACGCAATCCGGATAGTCGTTGTCCGACAACGTCTGCATGGAGTCGATGGTGAGCGGGCAGCCCATCTTCAGATACGTGTCGACGCGGAACCCGTGACTCTTGCCGAGTTCGTCGAGTGCAGTGAGCCAGTGCTCGGAGTGCGAACCACCTGCGAGGGCGATGGTTCTGTCGGCGTCGGCGTCGCCGTAGGTGCAGTGGACGACGTCCCGCTCGAGAAAATCGGCGATACAGCCGTCGAGCGTACTGGCCGGAAGGTCCAGTGGCGCATCGAAGATCGAGGGAACCATCGACGCCTTGGGTACTTCGGCACCGTCGGTGAGCGCGAGTGCGCCGGGATGGGTCAAGAGGTCGAGGGTGTCGACTGCCCGCTGGCCCGTCGTCTGGCTGCTCGCGTACGACTGCCAGGCGACCGAAGCGGCGAGGACCACGGCAGCGGTGACGACGCAAGCCAGGACGGTGTACCGGCGCGAGCGGCCTCCACGTTCCACCGGAACCTCGATCAGGCGCCGGAGTGCAAGCGCCCCCGCGACGGAGAGGGCGATGATCAGTGCCCCGCCGAGCAGGCCGGCTTCGGGGCGTCCGGTGATGACGAGTGCAAACACCAGAATCGGCCAGTGAATCAGGTACAGCGCGAATGCGAACGAGCCGAGCCACGTCAGTGCCGGATGGGCAAGAGTCTTCGACGTCCAAGGCGTGTCGTCGCCGACTCCGGACAGGATCAGCGCAAGAGTGGCCAGCACCGGCACCAGCGCCCACGGGCCGGGGAACTGCTGGGCGCCGTCGAGCACTATGCCGCACAACAGGATCGACGAAAGCCCCGCCCAGCCGATCGTTGCTCTGACCGAGAACGGCAGGGATGCGATCTGCCGACTGCGTGTGCTGGTCATCAGAACGGCCAGCAGACCACCGAGGGCCAATTCCCACAACCTGGCGCCGGAGTCGTAGTACGCCCAGGCTTGGTGACGCGAAGATTTGGCGAGTGCGTAGAGAAAAGATCCTGCGGTCAGAACCAGAAGGGTGACCGCGAGTGACGGGCGGAAATAGTTGGGATTCACGCGTGAAGCGACATAAGCGATCACGGAGACCAGTGCGATGGCCAGGAGATAGAACTGACCTTGTACGGCCATCGACCACAGGTGCTGCAGGGGAGTGACCGAGCCGTCGGCGGCCAGGTAGTCGCTTGCGGTGCTGGCGAGCTGCCAGTTCTGGAAGAACCCGAGCACCGCGATCAGTTGATCGCCCAGATCGGCCCAGCGTGTGCGTGGCAGCAGCAACGCGGTCCCCAGTGCGGTCAAAATGCTGACCACCGCGATCAGGGGGAACAGCCGCAGAAACACCCGCCGCAGTGCCGGGACCGGGTTGAGTGAACCCCCGGCTTCGGCGCGTCGAACCAGTGAGCCGACGAAGAAGTATCCGGACAGAACCAGGAAGACGTCCACCCCGCCCGATACCCGTCCGAACCACACGTGGAACACGACCACCAAACCGATGGCGAGGCCACGCAGTCCGTTCAGGTCTTGTCGGTGCGGTGTTGTTGCCCGTTCTTCGTTCGGCCGGTCGATCGTGGCGACCGAGCCTTGTTCGCTCGGTGACGACGGTTGACGCGAGAACTGCATGCTGAAGTAAGGCTCCGGGCGTTGAAGGGACGCCCCGAGGTTACCCGGAAGTCTCCGGCGCCGATTCCTCGAGTTCCGTTACCAGAGCGTTCACGGCTTGTCGGAGGCGATGGGATGTTCCGGAACTGATGGACGTCCATTCTGTGCCGTCGGCGGCCCGAGTGGTCGAACCGACCAGCCGACCCGACAAGGTGTCGTACACAGTCACTGCGCCGGTCATGAGCGTCGTCGCTCCCAAACTGTGTGGTATTCCGACCAATTCGGCGAAGGCGGTGCATGTGACGATTGCGCTACCCAGTTGGCGCGCGTCGTCTTCGGGTATTCCGGCGTTGATCAAGGCCGAGGTTACGCTGCCTGCATCCGGGCCGGCGCCGAATGCCAGGCTGAGCATCTCGGTCGGTGCGTTGATCACGGCAATCGGCATTGCTTCGGCGCTGCCGAGCGCGGTGACAACGGGTGCAGTCGGTTCGGCGGTGACGCTGCGCAATGCGAACGAAGAATCAGTTGAAGTCGCTTCGACACAAAGGAATTCGCCCTGCGCGACGCAGAGGCGTGAAATGCTTCCGCCGACATGCCGACGCAGCGCCAACTCCCATTTGGGGTGGGTCAGGACGCGCAGGCGGGCACTGAGGTCGTGATGGATCTCCCCGCCGGGGAGGAGATCGCGCTCGGAGAGTGAATCTGCCGCGGACTGCATCGCCGTACGGTGAGCGCTCGCACTGCCGTGAACCGTCGCGCCACCGAGAACTACCGGAAGCGCATCGAGTCCGAGTCGCTCACGTACATAGTCGATTTCGTCCTGTGACAGGGCGACGACAGGTAAATTCCACCCCTCAGGTGAGGTGCCGAGGTCCACCATCAATGCTCTGCAGTTTCGAGTGCGCCACCGATCACGGACGGGATGACTGTTCGGCCGTCGGCGAAGTGCTCGAAGTGCTTCAGGTAATCGGGTGTGTCGTGCTCGGTCTCGTCTTCAGATTGGGCCGCATGACGGCCGCCGGCGATCGGCGCAGATCCGCCTGCGGTTCGGGCCGGATCCACCTTGACGGTATCCGCGGTGCCCTGAACCGGCGAGGTCACGGGGTTCTGGCGTGTGGCGTTCTGGCCGGTGGAGGGATCAGGAAGAGCGTGCCGACCGGTGCTGCTGCTGCTCGACGACGAGCCCGCGATTGCTCCGGCTCCTGTAGTCGCGGATGCTGCGCTGACCTGTGCCGGTGCCCGACGTGCCGACGGGGTGCCGAACAGTGATGGTGTGGAAGCGCCGGGTCTTGCGCCGCCGAGTCCCGCGCCGCCCAGTCCGGTGAGTCCTGCTCCTGCCGTCGCGAGAGCTGATGCGGCAGTGGTGGCGCCTGTGACTGCGGTGGTGGTGGTGGCGCTGGCTGCGGTGGCAACTCCACCGGAGATGGCACCGGCCTGTGAGGCAGCGGCGGCAAATACCGGGTTGGAAACTACGGATGCGACAGCAGCGGTGGCGGCGCGCACGGGATCCGCGATTGCGTCAGCGAGCGTGGATGCCGCTTGCACGACGGACTGTCGTGCGGCGCTGCCTGGGCTTTCGGCCGAAGCGGATGCCCCAGCTGTGGGTTCCGCGATGGACGGTGGTGAGTCGAAGTTCTGCTGCACGGCCAGATGGGCCGTTGCGGCGTCGTACGTTTCCATTGTCACCGCCGCTCGAATTTTGAGAGCTTCTTCGGCAGCCTCGGCTGCAGCGGCTCCGCCTACCAGCGCCCCGCCGATGGAATACGCGGCGACCTTGGCCGCTTGAACTGCTGCAATCTCGGCCAGGGACGGCATGGCGAGGGTGGCAACCGTGTATGAACCGGACTGTACTTGGGCTTTACCTGCAGTTTCTCCCGCGAGCAACGCGGCAGCAGCAGCCCATTCCTGAAACGGCGCGAACTTGCTCAATGCGGCATCCGCTGCTTCTCCGGACCACCCGGTGCGAAGGTCCGCCATCACGCGAGAGATTGATGCAGCGGTGTCGGTCAGTCCGGACGACACGGTGGACCAGGCTCCGGCCGCCACGCCGAGAGGGACCGGCCCGGCTCCGGCGACCAGTGCTGCGGAGTTGGGTGCTGCGCCCCGTGGATACCAGATGACGCCGGTGATGCCGACCATTGTTCTTCCCCCCAGGAAGTGTGACTGTGTTGCCGAGTTACCGAGCTCGATTTCTGTCGATCAGATCGGTGCGGCTGCCAGGCTGGACTTGGTGAGCTGGTCTTCGAGCTCGTAGGCAGCTGCATTCTTGCGCAGAGCTGCCGCAGCCGCGGTGAGCTCCTCGATTGCCCGATCGGTGGACGAGGCAAGGCTGCCCGAGATGGTGTTGAAGTAATTTGCCGCGCTACCGGACACTTCTTCGGATCCCGCTGGGAGAACGCGTAGCGTCGGCTGCGCAGTAGAGACGATTCCGCGCAATCGCGTCGCCGCGGACTCGAGTTCCATTGCGGCGGCAACTAGGGCTTGAGGGTCGACGTGCATAGTGCCGAACTCCTTCCTGACCAGGGCGGATAAGTGGTCGGGAGGCCGTGCGCACAGCCGTCGATATCCCCCCGCACATACTTTGATGCATACCGCCCGCTTTTGGTTCCCCCCGAAATCGGACGACTTTGCCCTCAGCCCCAGCCGAGTTCGTGCAATCTGTCTTCTTCGATGCCGAAGTAGTGCGCGATCTCGTGGATGACGGTCACGGCAACCTCGTGAACAACCTCGTCCTCGGATGCGCAGATGTCGAGTATCGAATCGCGGAAAATAGTGACCGTGTCCGGCAGGTACCCACCGTAATGAGAATCCCGCTCGGTCAGAGCGACGCCCTGATACAAACCGAGCAGCCCCGGTTCTTCCTCGTCACGTGCTTCGACAAGCACCACGACATTGTCGATTGCCTTGGCAAGTTCGGGCGGAATCAGATCGAGCGCCTCGCCGACCAGTTCCTCGAACCGGTCGGGCGTCATAGTTACCGTCATGGCTTACGACGGCGGAGCTGCGCCGGGCAACGGCGTCGGCAACGACCGACCTTCCGGTGCAGCGGGTGGCGGGACCGGAGCGGCGCCGTTGATCAGGATGTCGCCCTTGGCGCTTCCGGTGATCGCGGCAAACCCGCCGGTTTCGACCTCTTTGCCGATCGAACAATTGACTCGGCGGCTGCCGGCCAACCAGCTTTCCAGTGAAATGTTGTCCCAGAACAGTGTCAGCGTCTTGTCGCGAAGCGCGTCTGCGGAACCAAGGTACTCGTTGGACGCCTGAGTGCAGACGCCCTCGAGATAGCGGTCCTGATCTTCGACCGACGGCATTGCGCCCGGGAATTGAGTGCCGAGGTCTATCACCGAAATAACCTCGTATGCATGCGGTTTCGCGCAATCGACCGGATCGGTGGGGAGGTTCTGGTTGATGCCGATGCACGTGCCGACGTCCCACACGTTCGACTGGTCCTGGTCCGCCACGCGGCCAACGAACGGTTGTAGCTCGCCGGTCGTGGTCGAGAACTGCAACCCGCAACGCAGTGCGCGCTCGCCCGAAGCCCAACCCGATTCACTCGGGAACATCAAGCCGACGCTGAACTTGCCCTTGGGATCGAATTTCGAATCGAGGTAGGACATGACGATGGGTGTGCAGTGCTCGTCGCGTAGTTCGGCGAATCGAAGGGCGCCCGGGTACCGGGAACCGGGGCCGAACTCGGCACCCGGGAACACCGAGAGGTCGAGTGGTCCGGCTACCTCGAAGCGGTGTTCAGTTCCGCACTGAACCTTCGACATGTCCGTGCGGTCTCCGCCCGACTCGGTCGCAGGCGTCCAGTTGAGACAGTCGCCGGCCGCAGCCGCGGTGAAGGCGTCGTCGCGAGTCGATCCCGTCGCTGCGGGACCACCGCCACTGACACTGACCGAGGACGAGTCGTCCTTGTTCAATCCACCGGAAATCGCGATCGTTGCGATCGCGGCGACCACCGCACCTACCGCCACAGCAGCCAGGACCCGACGGGTGCGACTCGCGGAGACAGTTTTCTTCGCCGGCGTCCCCTGGGGATCTGCCGGATCTGGCGACTTCTCGATCTTGTCTTCGGACATCGATTCCATCATGCCTGTTGCCGTGGCGATATCGAACCTTCACTACAAAACTCACAATCGCGTCTGTGAGTATTTTGTAGTCATGAGCGAAAACACCCCACTCGATCCCGAGGCTGTCGAGCTGGCGGGCCGGCTCTTCGACATGGCACGAACCGGTGATGCAGCCGGGCTGGCGTCGTACGTCGATGCCGGAGTTCCCGTCAATCTGACCAACGAGAGTGGCGACACGCTCGTCATGTTGGCGGCGTACCACGGTCACGCTGACGCCGTCGTTGCCCTGATCGAGCGCGGCGCCGACGTCAACCGGCCCAACGACAAGAACCAGACGCCCCTTGCCGGAGCGGTCTTCAAGGGTGAGGATGCGGTGGTGAAAGCGCTGGTGAGCGGGGGAGCCGACCCGAAAGGTGGACACCCGACTGCCGTCGACGCGGCTCGGATGTTCGGACGCGAGGACTACCTGAGTCTGCTCGAATCGTGATCTCTCCCTCTCCGACGTGGACGTGACCGTCGGAGAGCTGCAGTGAGTGGGTAAAGTTCGAAGTCGTGATTGACCTCAAGTTTCTCCGTGAGAACCCCGAAATCGTCCGCGAGTCGCAGCGCACCCGTGGAGAAGATCCAGGACTGGTCGACGCTCTGCTCGAAGCCGACGCGTCCCGACGCGCTGCCGTTCTGACCGGAGACAACCTCCGTGCAGAGCAGAAGGCCTTCGGCAAGAAGGTCGGACAGGCATCTCCGGAGGAGCGTCCCGCACTGCTCGAAGGTTCCAAGGAACTGGCGGCAAAGGTCAAGGAAGCCGAGGCCGCGCAGCACGAGGCGCAGGCCGCGCTCGACGCCGCACACCGCGCGATTTCCAACGTCGTACAAGAAGGTGCGCCGGCGGGCGGCGAGGACGATTACATCGTTCTCGAACACGTCGGTGAGATTCCGAAGTTCGACTTCGAGCCGAAGGATCACCTCGAGCTGGGCGAGTCGCTCGGCCTGATCGACATGGAACGCGGCGCCAAGGTTTCGGGTTCGCGCTTCTACTTCATGACCGGCTACGGGGCCATGCTCCAGCTCGGACTGCTGCAGTTGGCTGCGCAGAAGGCGATCGCCAACGGATTCACGATGATGATTCCGCCGGTGCTCGTACGCCCGGAAATCATGGCCGGTACCGGCTTCCTCGGTGCTCACTCGGACGAGATCTACCACTTGCAGGATGACGACCTGTACCTCGTCGGAACTTCCGAGGTACCCATGGCCGGCTACCACTCGGGCGAGATCCTCGAACTGAACGAAGGCCCGAAGCGCTACGCCGGTTGGTCCTCGTGCTTCCGCCGCGAGGCCGGAAGCTACGGCAAGGACACCCGCGGCATCATCCGTGTCCATCAGTTCGACAAGGTCGAGATGTTCACGTACTGCCGTCCCGAGGACGCCGACGCCGAACACCAGCGTCTCCTAGGGTGGGAGCGAGACATGTTGGCGGCCATCGACGTTCCGTACCGCGTGATCGACGTCGCCGGCGGAGACCTCGGTTCTTCGGCTGCGCGTAAGTTCGACTGCGAGGCATGGGTCCCGACGCAGGGCACCTACCGCGAGCTGACATCGACGTCCAACTGCACGACGTTCCAGGCCCGCCGCCTCGGAGTTCGGTACCGCGACGAGAACGGCAAGCCGCAGACGGCCGCCACTCTCAACGGCACCTTGGCTACGACGCGCTGGATCGTGTCGATTCTCGAGAACCATCAGCAGGCCGACGGCTCGGTGCGAGTGCCCGAGGCATTGGTGCCGTTTGTCGGCACGGATGTGCTTCGCTGACACGCTGAACCAACACAATCAGGGCCGCGACGGACTCCGTCGCGGCCCTTTTCGTACTTTCGTACTGGTAGGTTTGGAACTTTTTCTGAACTGACGAAATATCAACTTTTTCCCGCCGATTGGCGCGGTGACCACCAAAAGCGTTGTCGATGGGCCGCTTTGGCGATAGTTTTGCGTTCAATCGAGTTTCCATACCCTGCTTTTCCATCCCGCGTCTGGTGATACGAGGGTGAGTCCGGGGTGAATTGGACAAGTGTCTTGCCAAAAGTAGTACACGTACTAGTTTTTTCGTTATGTTGTGACGGCGCGCACACGTTTTGTCCGAATCCACTGCTCATGTTTGCCCTTCCGAAGGAAGTGCCCATGCCCCAAATCTCTCAGTTGCGGCGATTCGCCGTGCCCATAACCGGAACCGCCATGGTCGCCGGAATGCTGCTGGTCGGGTCCCCAGCCTCAGCAGTTCAAAGCCAATTCAACTTCTCTACCTCATGCCAGGCGAAAGCACTCATCACTGTCGACAAAGTAACTACGAGTTTTGTCACCGTGGATGCCCCCACATCAGTTGCTCCGGGTGAAACCTTCACTATCCGAATGCAATCCAATGGACAGTCTTTTCCGAACTCGGATTCGGGCGCCACAACAACCAATTTGTCGCGCTTGAAGAACGATTTCGATGTCCCGGCAAATGCCATCTTCATCAGTGCGGCGATCGTGCCCGGAACCTCGTTCAACTTGGAGAACGTCGCTCCCAGTGTCATCCGCATCAACGAGGCTGGAAGCCCTGACGCGGCGGGTCCATATCTCCGAATCTCGGGTAACAACGAGGTGATCGGAAACAGTCCCAGTACCAGCACGAACAGTGAGGGTGGGATCCGCGCACCCAAGACGAAAAAGAACCTCGACGGGAGCACCAACACCAACGGTGACAGTTGGTTCAGGATGCCTGCAATCGATATTACGATGATCGCCGGCGCATCCGGTGTGATTCAGCCGAAGGTCAGAACTGCCGGTGACGCTGCTACATACGGCAACGACAAAAATTTCAATACACAGCTTGCGAAAGCGAGTCTCCTCGGCACGCAATGGGCTCCGACCAGATGCACGCCTCGAGATGCGAAGGGTAGCGCTCTCAACGCTGGTGCAGGTCCACTCGCGACGATCAGCATTGCTTCGGCTCCGGTGGATGTCGAGACCACGACGTCACTCTCGGTTCCGGCTACGGCAATCACGGGTACGGCGGTTGACCTGACCGCGACGGTTGCTCCGAACAACGCTGTCGGCACGGTGCAGTTCAAGTCGAACGGCACTGCAATCGGTTCCCCGGTCACGGTGAGTGGCGGTGTTGCGACTCTGTCGCACGCGTTCGATGCTGCTGGTGCACAGAGTGTTACGGCTGACTTCACTGCTGGTGCAGGGTTTGTGAGTTCGTCGGCGCCTGCTCAGACGGTGACCGTTTCTGATCCGGCTCCGGTGGATGTGGAGACCACGACGTCACTCTCGGTTCCGGCGACGGCGATCACGGGTACGGCTGTTGATCTGACCGCTACCGTGGCTCCGAATACTGCTGTCGGTACGGTGCAGTTCAAGTCGAACGGCACGGCAATCGGCTCCCCGGTCACGGTGACTGGCGGTGTTGCGACTCTGTCGCACGCGTTCGATGCTGCTGGCGCTCAAAGCGTTACGGCTGACTTCACCGCTGGTGCAGGGTTCGTCAGCTCGTCGGCGCCTGCTCAGACGGTGACCGTGTCGGATCCGGCTCCAGTGGATGTGGAGACCACGACGTCGTTGTCGGTTCCCGCGACTGCCATCACGGGTGCGGCGGTTGATCTGACGGCGACGGTTGCTCCGAATACTGCTGTCGGTACGGTGCAGTTCAAGTCGAATGGCGCTGCGATCGGTTCGCCGGTGACGGTGACTGGTGGTGTTGCGACTCTGTCGCACGCGTTCGATGTTGCTGGTGCGCAGAGTGTTACGGCTGACTTCACTGCTGGTGCAGGGTTTGTGAGTTCGTCGGCGCCTGCTCAGACGGTGACCGTTTCTGATCCGGCTCCGGTGGATGTGGAGACGACGACGTCGTTGTCGGTTCCGGCGACTGCCGTCACGGGTACGGCGGTTGATCTGACGGCGACGGTTGCTCCGAATACTGCTGTCGGTACGGTGCAGTTCAAGTCGAATGGCGCTGCGATCGGTTCGCCGGTGACGGTGACTGGTGGTGTTGCGACTCTGTCGCACGCGTTCGATGTTGCTGGTGCACAAAGTGTTACGGCTGACTTCACTGCTGGTGCTGGCTTTGTGAGTTCGTCGGCGCCTGCTCAGACGGTGACCGTTTCTGATCCGGCTCCCGTGGATGTGGAGACGACGACGTCGTTGTCGGTTCCGGCTACGGCGATCACGGGCAGCGCGGTTGATCTGACGGCGACGGTGGCTCCGAACAATGCTGTGGGTACGGTGCAGTTCAAGTCGAACGGCACGGCGATCGGCACTCCGGTGGCAGTCTCCGCGGGTGTTGCGACATTGAGCCATTCGTTCGATGCTGCTGGTGCACAAAGTGTTACGGCTGACTTCACCGCTGGTGCAGGGTTTGTGAGTTCGTCGGCGCCTGCTCAGACGGTGACCGTTTCTGATCCGGCTCCGGTGGATGTGGAGACGACGACGTCGTTGTCGGTTCCGGCTACGGCAATCACGGGCAGCGCGGTTGATCTGACCGCAACGGTGGCTCCGAACAATGCTGTGGGTACGGTGCAGTTCAAGTCGAACGGCACGGCAATCGGTGCACCGGTGACAGTCACGTCCGGTGTTGCGACTCTGTCGCACGCATTCGATGCTGCTGGCGCTCAAAGCGTTACGGCTGACTTCACCGCCGGTGCTGGCTTCGTGAGTTCGTCGGCGCCTGCTCAGACGGTGACGGTGTCGGATCCGGCTCCGGTCGACAAGGCGACAAAGACGGTGCTGAGTGTTCAGGGTGAAGCCAAGGTCGGACTGCCTGTTGATCTCTTCGCGACAGTGTCCGAAGATCCCTCGGACGCCCTGGTGCCTTCCGGCGGAACGGTCCAGTTCAAGATCGGTGGAGTCGATCTGGGCGCCCCGGTCGCGGTTGTTGACGGAGTTGCCAAGCTCCCGCACGTCTTCGGAGCAGAAGGCACCTTTGCAGTCTCGGCTGTATTCAGTGGATCCGGTGTGTTCACGTCGTCCACTGCGGAGTCTGTCGACGTCAATGTCACGGTTCCGACCCCGTCGGATGTCGAAAGCTCTACGTCGTTGACGGCTCCGTCCTCGGCAAAGGTCGGCACGGCGGTGCAGCTGAAGGCTGTGGTCAGTTCTTCCGGCGCGACGTCGGGAACCGTCCAGTTCTTCGACGGAACGACTCCGATCGGAACTGCCGTTGATGTTGTCGGTGGGCAGGCCGTGCTGAGCCACACCTTCACCACGACCGGCAACCATTCGATCACCGCGGTCTACAGCGGAGCCCAGGGCGTCACGGGTTCCACGTCGACTGCATCGGTTGTGAACGTCGGTAACGGGGGTGGTGGCTCCGGTTCGCTCGGTTCGCTGTCGCTGCCGTTCGGTTCATGATTCTCCGATGATGTGATGCCCCCTTGCGCCCATAGGTGCAAGGGGGCATTGCTCTTCGGGAATCGCGGATTGGTCGTTAGCTGAACTATTGGCAATTCGTGAATATTTGTCTGAAATAACTGATACAAGTACTACTTTTGACGGGTACTGTACGAGCGTCCAGCTCCATTCCGATTTCCGCTCTGTTCGAGTGACCTCCTTCCGTGCGGTTCCCGATCCACGTCTGTTGCTAGCTGAGGAGAGTT
The DNA here is from genome assembly GCF_031763325.1 of Rhodococcus sp. SG20037. Taxonomy (NCBI): domain Bacteria; kingdom Bacillati; phylum Actinomycetota; class Actinomycetes; order Mycobacteriales; family Nocardiaceae; genus Rhodococcus; species Rhodococcus sp. SG20037. The sequence goes on from NZ_CP134497.1 coordinate 229,359, forward strand.
CGTGTTGGTGAGAAGAAGTTCCGCGGTCGTGGTGGCGGCGTTGGTCGGTGGCGTGCTGGTGGCAGGTGGCGTTGCTTCGGCAGCTCCGACGTCATCTCCCGCGGTGGAGAACTCGATCGGGTTCAAGCTGGGTTGCGATGGTTATGAACATCTGGCTGTTGATATCGCGGATGTGTTTCATTCGACGGGTGTGACGGTGTCTGCACCGGAGAAGGTGGTGGCGGGGTCGACGTTCACCTATCGGGTTCAGCCGAACGTGATGTCGGTGCCGACGGGTGGGCATGCAGGCCGCAGTGTCGGTAAATGGACGCGGCTCAAGTACGACTTCGATATACCTGCAGGGGTGTCGTTGGTGGATGCTCAGGTCGTGGCAGGTACTTCGTCGAATTTGTCCGGTGTGACTCCGTCGGTGATTCGGATCAACGACGGCGGTTCGCCGGATGGCGCGGGTACGCATCTGCGTATTTCGGGGAACAATCAGACTGCTGACTCGAACAACAAGGGCGGTAACGGCCCGAGCACGAGCAAGAACAGTGACGGTGGAATCGAGGTAGGGGCAGGGAAGACCTTCCGGTTGCCCGCGATCGACGTGACGGTGGTTGCCGGTGCCGCGGGTAGTACGGTGCAGCCGAAGTTGCGTGCCACAGATGGTGATTCGGGTGCGTTCAATTCGCCGAAGAATGCGTTCACGTTCTTGCAGTACGAGACCCTTTGGCCGGGGTACTGGGAGCGCTACAACTGCTCTCCGCGCGATTCGAGTGGTGGTGGGTTGAATGCGGGTGGTCAGGCATTGGCCACCGTCAACGTCGTCTCGCAGGCGGGGACCGCGACTGCAGTGACATCCGGCGCGGCTGCAACGGTCGGTCAGTCGACCGATTTGGTTGCGCAGGTCTCCCCGGCACCGACAGGCGGCACCGTTCAGTTCAAGGATGGCGGAACTGACATCGGCGCCCCGGTGGCCGTCGTCAATGGCGTTGCCACACTGCCACATACATTCACCGCAGCGGGAGATCACTCCATCACCGCTGTATACGACGGTGTTCTCGAGTTTCTGACATCCACGTCACCGGCACGCACAGTGAGCGTGGCCGCTGCCGATGTACAGACGACTGCGTCGTTGACAGTCCCGAGTAGTGCCGTCGAGCAGACCTCGGTCGCGCTGACCGCAAACATCTCACCGGCAGCTAACGGCGGAACGGTCCAGTTCAAGGACGGTGGCATCGACATCGGCGGACCCATCGCGGTGACTGGCGGAGCGGCGACCCTGGATCACACGTTCACCACGACGGGATCACACTCGATCACTGCGGTCTACTCAGGTACTGCAGGTTTTGGTGGTTCGACCGCGCAAGCTCAGACCATCGAGATCTCGAGCTCAGCGCTGAGTACGACTACAACGCTTCAAGTTCCGGCTACGGCGGTCACGGGTACTGCGGTTGATTTGACCGCTACCGTGGCTCCGAACAATGCGGTGGGTTCGGTGCAGTTCAAGTCGAACGGCACTGCGATCGGCACTCCGGTTGCAGTTGCGTCGGGTGTTGCGACGCTGTCGCATGCGTTCGATGTTGCTGGTGCTCAAAGTGTTACCGCTGAATTCACTGCTGCTGCAGGGTTTGTGAGTTCGTCGGCGCCTGCTCAGACGGTGACGGTGTCGGATCCGGCTCCGGTGGATGTCCAGACCACGACCTCACTCTCGGTTCCCGCGACTGCCATCACGGGCACGGCTGTTGATCTGACCGCGACGGTCGCTCCGAACAATGCTGTCGGTACGGTGCAGTTCAAGTCGAACGGTGCGGCGATCGGCTCGCCGGTGACAGTCTCCGCGGGTGTTGCGACGCTGTCGCATTCGTTCGATGCTGCTGGTGCTCAAAGTGTTACCGCTGAATTCACTGCTGCTGCAGGGTTTGTGAGTTCGTCGGCGCCTGCTCAGACGGTGACGGTGTCGGATCCGGCTCCGGTGGATGTCCAGACCACGACCTCACTCTCGGTTCCCGCGACTGCCATCACGGGCACGGCTGTTGATCTGACCGCGACGGTCGCTCCGAACAATGCTGTCGGTACGGTGCAGTTCAAGTCGAACGGTGCGGCGATCGGCTCGCCGGTGACAGTCTCCGCGGGTGTTGCGACGCTGTCGCATTCGTTCGATGCTGCTGGTGCTCAAAGTGTTACCGCTGAATTCACTGCTGCTGCAGGGTTTGTGAGTTCGTCGGCGCCTGCTCAGACGGTGACGGTGTCGGATCCGGCTCCGGTGGATGTCCAGACCACGACCTCACTCTCGGTTCCCGCGACTGCCATCACGGGCACGGCTGTTGATCTGACCGCGACGGTCGCTCCGAACAATGCTGTCGGTACGGTGCAGTTCAAGTCGAACGGTGCGGCGATCGGCTCGCCGGTGACAGTCTCCGCGGGTGTTGCGACACTGAGCCATTCGTTCGATGCTGCTGGTGCACAAAGTGTTACGGCTGACTTCACTGCCGGTGCAGGCTTCGTCAGCTCCTCGGCGTCGGCTCAGGCGGTGACGGTGTCTGATCCGGCTCCGGTGGATGTGGTGACGACGACGTCGCTCTCGGTTCCCGCGACGGCGGTTACGGGTACGGCGGTTGATCTGACCGCTACCGTGGCTCCGAACAATGCGGTGGGTTCGGTGCAGTTCAAGTCGAACGGCACGGCAATCGGCGCACCGGTGACGGTGTCCGGTGGCACCGCGACGCTCTCGCATTCCTTCGATACTGCTGGTGCTCAGAGTGTTACGGCTGACTTCACTGCCGGTGCAGGGTTTGTGAGTTCGTCGGCGTCGGCTCGCACGGTGACGGTCTCTGATCCGGCTCCGGTGGATGTCGAGACGACGACGTCGCTCTCGGTTCCCGCGACGGCGGTTACGGGTACGGCGGTTGATCTCACCGCGACGGTTGCTCCGAACAACGCGGTGGGTTCGGTGCAGTTCAAGTCGAACGGCACGGCAATCGGTGCACCAGTCACGGTGTCCGGTGGTACCGCGACCCTCTCACATTCCTTCGATGCCGCTGGCGCGCAGAGCATTACCGCGAATTTCACCGCTGGTGCCGGATTCAAAAACTCGGTTGCGAGTGCGAAGTCAGTTCAGGTCAGTGTTGCCGACCAGGAATCCGTCGTCGAACTGAATATTCCGACCGACGCCAAAACTGGTGTGGCGACCGACTTGTGGGCAACCGTCCGAACGTCGTCGGATGATGCTGTCGGCGTCGGAACCGTGCAGTTCTACGACGGTGGCGTCGCGATCGGCGGTCCTGAAGCGGTTACGGCCGGCGCTGCGGGCCTGACGCATTCGTTTACCTCTGCGGGTGCGCACAGCATCACTGCGGTCTATTCGGGAGGAGCCGGTGTAGTCGGATCCTCGGCCCAGGCGCGGACGGTGAATGTAACGGACCCTGCGCCTTCGGATGTCACCACGGAGACTGTGGTGACGGTGCCTGGTGATGCCGTGGTGAACAAGTCGGTGACCCTGTCGGCGACTGTCAGTTCGGTGCAGAACGGTGGAACGGTGCAGTTCATGGATGGGGATACTCCGATCGGTGACGCTGTTGCAGTGGTCAACGGGATCGCGGCGCTGAACCACACCTTCACCACAACTGGCGCGCATTCGATTTCGGCAATCTACAGTGGCGCAGCCGGATTCACAGGCTCCACCTCGACGGCCCACGCAATTCAGGTCAAGGCTGCAACCGGTGGTGGCACGGGCAGCCTCGGTTCAGGCAGCGCTGGCTCGAGCGATTTCCTTCCCTTCGGTTCCTGACCGAAGCAGTTCAGGTCGCGGCCCCGAGGCAATATCCCTCGGGGCCGATCGACAGGGTGAACTGCATCGAGCGCGAGTTACCGGTTCCGTCGCTGACGGGCAGGGTGACACGGACGTAGTCGCCGCGAACCGGAGTGACTGTTGCAGCGTCGGCGTCGAAAGACCTGATACCGGCCAGCTGATTCGGATCGAGCTTGAGAGGCGGCTGGCCGGTTGCGCCGGTGCCGTCCGGATCCCACGGGCTGTTGCCGGGGCAGATCAGTGGATAGAACGTCTCGACGTCGCGGGTATTGACCGGCCGTCCCGTGGCGCGTGAGAGAAACCTGACGACGGCGTGGGAAGCGTCGGCCGCGGTGTAGAAGTTTGATTGCCCCGCAGGGAAGACGAACGGGCACGCATAGCCGGAAGCGATCTCCGAGCGATTGGCGGCGACGGAGAGTCCGCCGCCATTCCAGGTGACCGCGTACTGGCCGTCGACGCCTGGTGCGGCGATGGCCGTCAAGATGGCGGGAACATCCGAGTATCGGTCGGCGATCGTTGTGGGCGGCATCGTCCAGCATGCGTTCGTGAGCGCGTCCACGTCCAAGGACACCAGGTCCGTTGCCCAAGCTGCCAAGGCCGGCGCAGCAGCCGGATTGCCGGGCACGTCACCAACCGGAGGTGGCGCGACCGGCGCAGCGGGCGCAATTGTCGTCGTGGGTGCGAGAGTGGTTGTCGTCGTGGTTTCCGTCGTCGGCGGAGACGGTTCGTCCGTCAGGATTCCCGTCCGTCCGTCGTCCTCACATGCGGTTATCGCCAACGTCATGGCGAGTGCGACTGCCCCCACTGCCGCTCGTCCTGCCGACTTCATTCGTTCGTACGCCCCTTTTGCGACATTCTGACCAACATCCACCCCAGAACTGCTGCGGGTCAGATCACGGATTCCCGTCTACGCTAGCGAACTGTGGATCCCGTTTACAGAACAGTCATCGGCATCGCCCGTACCGTCTTCGCTTTCGAGGGCCTGAAGTTCTCCGTCAAGGGAGAGCAGAACATCCCGGCGTCCGGTGGCGCCGTGATCGCGATCAACCACACCGGGTACATGGACTTCACGTATGCGGGACTGCCGGCACGGACCCCGAAGCGCTACATCCGGTTCATGGCCAAGAAAGAGGTCTTCGACAACAAGATCTCCGGACCGATCATGCGGGCCCTCAAGCACATCCCGGTCGACCGCGGCGCGGGCGCCGACTCCTACAAGGCGGCCGTAGATTTCCTGAAGCGCGGCGAATTGGTGGGCGTGTACCCCGAAGCCACGATCAGTCGGAGCTTCGAGATCAAGGAATTCAAGTCCGGCGCCGCCCGCATGGCGATCGAGGCGGGCGTCCCGATCGTTCCCGTCGTCATCTGGGGCGCTCAGCGCGTGTGGACGAAGGGTTATCCGAAGCGTTTGGGCCGCACCAACACTCCCATCTCCATTGCCGTCGGCGAGCCGATTGCACCTTTCGAGCCGGCGAGTGAGCTGACGGCGAAGCTGCGGTCGACGATGCAGGAGTTGCTGCTCGATCTGCAGAAGAGCTACGACCATCCCGCCGGCGAGTACTGGGTGCCGGCCCGCCTCGGTGGCAGCGCGCCGACGCTCGAGCAGGCCGACAAGATGGATGCCGATGAGGCCGAGGCGAAAGCCAAGGCTCGCGAGGCGCGGAAGTCCGAAGGCTGACCCATGCCCTTCGAACCCGTTTACACCGCCGTCGAGGTAGTCGCGCGTGGTCTGAGCGGTTTCCAGGGCGTGAAAGTCACCCGCACCGGGACGGAACACGTCCCGGTGTCCGGCGGTGCCGTCATCGCGATCAACCACACGAGTTACCTCGATTTCATACCGGCGGCCCTGGCGGTCGGCACCGCGAAACGCAAGCTCAGAGTGATGGCCAAGGCTGAGCTGGCGGACAACAAGGTCCTCGGCTTCCTCATGCGTGGATGCGGCGTCATCGAAGTGGACCGCTCCGCCGGAGCGCAGGCGTATCGAGCCGGAGTCGACGCCCTCAAGCGTGGCGAATTGGTGGGCGTCTACCCGGAAGCGACGATCAGCCGGAGCTTCGAGATCAAGGAAATGAAATCCGGAGCAGCTCGGATGGCCATCGACGCCGGCGTGCCGATAATTCCGCTGATCGTCTGGGGCGCCCAGCGGATCGTCACCAAGGGCGGACCGAAAAATCTGGGCCGCAATCATTTCCCGATCTCGGTGGAGGTGGGTGCACCGATCGATCCGGTCGAGCCCGCCGAAGCGCTGAGCGAGATCCTGCGCATCGAGATGGATGCGATCCTGCGCCACGTTCAGGACGGGTTCGTGCACGAGCCCGGGGCGTACTGGGTGCCGCGCCGACTCGGCGGTGGCGCACCGACGCCGGAGGAAGCTGCGGCCATGGACGCACAGGAACGCGCGAAGCGGGCGCGCTGAGCGAGACCGTCGTACCGGGCAGGCACAATGGCGGTGTGAGCCCAGACCGTCGTATCAGCCCTGACCGCCCAACCTTGGTTGCGACCGATGTCGACGGCACCCTCATCGATCACGACGAGTTGGTCAGTGCCCGCACCCGCGCCGCCGTGCATGCCGTCGTCGAATCCGGCACGCCGTTCCTGCTGGCAACCGGGCGTCCTCCGCGATGGATTTCGCCCGTCGTCGAGGGCTTGGGATACGCGCCACTCGCCGTCTGCGCAAACGGTGCCGTTGTCTACGACAGCTACGCCGACCGCGTCCTCAGCGCCGCGACCTTGTCGGTCGACGCACTCACCGAACTCTCCGAGCTGGCACTGGTTGCACTCCCGGGCGCAGGTTTGGCCGCGGAACGAGTGGGGGAGAGCGCACATGACGCCGCCACCCCACAGTTCGTCAGCTCACCAGATTACGAACACGCCTGGCTCAACCCGGACAACACCGAGATGTCCGAGGACGAAGTGCTTGCGGCGCCGGCCGTCAAACTCCTGATTCGCCGTCCAGGCATGACCAGCACGGCGATGTACGACACGCTCGCCCCGCACGTCGGTGCGCTCGCCGACATGACGTACTCCACCGAGAACGGACTGATCGAACTCTCGGCGCCGGGCATCACGAAGGCGTCGGGCCTGGTTGCCGCCGCGGAGAGGTTCGGCTTCGACCTGTCGGGTCTGGTGGCCTTCGGGGACATGCCCAACGACATCCCGATGCTGGGGATGGCTCGACTCGGCGTTGCCATGGGCAACGCTCACCCCGAAGCCAAAGCCGCAGCCGACGAGGTCACCGACACCAATTCGGCACACGGGGTTGCAAAAGTCCTCGAGCGCTGGTGGTCGTAGAACCCACCAGCGCCCGAGGACGTGTCTTGCTCGAGTGTCAGCCGACAGGCGCGCTGTTGGCCATTTCCTGGGCAAAGGTCTCGTTGTAGGTCTTGAGGACCTTCGTGACCATGCCGGTGATCTGGTTGAAGATCAGCGAACCGTTCTCGAAGTCGCTTCGCAGGCCGTCCGGGATCGAGTACTCGTCCGAGATCGGCAATCCCAGTTCACCCGCGTCGGAACCGAAACTCTGCCACGACTTGAAGATCTCGCCGAGCACGGTGAACACTCCGCCGTTCGGCGAGGTGTAGACAGCGCCGTTCTGGAACAGCGCACCCTGGTTGCCGAGCTTCGCCTGCAGAATTCCGGACAGTGCCTGGCCGAGGCGTCCGATCTCGCCACCTTCGGCGATCCACTTCTGCGCGAGCGGTGAATTGTCGGTGATCTGCAGAATCTGGGTGACCAGATCCGGGATCGACGAACCGGTGCCACCGGTGACCGTGTCGACCGGAGTGGTCGGCTTGGGCGCAGGCGTCGACGGATTGGAAGGGTTCGAGGGGTTCAACGTTCCCCCGATGTTCGCGGCCGCGATGTTCCGGATGTCGTTCATGTGTGCGTATGCGGCATCACCCGGGCACGCGGTGTTTCCGACGTCGCGGTGGGCGAAGATGATCGGCAGATCGACTGCTGCGCCCTGCGGGTACGGCGTGAACTCGGTGCCCTCGGAGTACATCGTCGTTCGGCCCTTGGGATCGAGTCCGGCCATGCCGAGCTTCCAACCGAGGAACTTGCCGACGGCGTTGAGCGTCGCCTGCGAAGGCTCGACGGTGGAGTAGTCGCCCATCATCGCGATACCGGTGGTGTTCTCGTTGAATCCACCCGCGTGTGCACCCTGAACTGCCTTGTCGAGTCCGCCTGCGCGGCCTTCGAAGGTCTGACCGTACTTGTCGACGAGGACGTTGTATCCGACGTCGCACCAGCCGAGCGTCTGTGCGTGGTAGGCGTAGATCGAGCGGACGATGCCGGCCGATTCGGCCTTCGTGTAGTTGTTGCTACCTGCGGTGTGGTGAACGGTCGCGCCACCGATGAAGTCGTCGTAGGTGGGGGAGTCGCAGCGAAGTGACTCGTCTGCTCCCCACTGAGCACGGGTGATGACGGACGGTCCGCTGCCGCCGAGCGGCGCTGCGACGGCCTGCAGATTGCTGTCTGCCTCGCTGGCACCCGGGTCGATCAACACGGCGGTGACGGCATCTGCTGCCGTCGTCACCTGGCGAAGGGGCTTGGACACCGAAGCGGGTGTGTACCCGAGTTCGCCGGTGGCTGCGGGTGCTTCAGCGGGGGCAGCTTCCGGAGCGGGCGCGGGGGCAGCTTCCGGAGCCGGGGCCGGCACAACCTCGGCTGCGGGAGCAGCGGCACCCTGCGGCGTGAGGATCTGGATGGACTTGGTTGCGCCGACGAAGACCGGTTCGGTGGCGGTACCGGAGTTGGTGGCCTGATCCGAGCTGGCGGAGTCGATGGCGTCAGGGGTGAACCACGGGCCCCAGGTGCCGTCTTCGGCCAGGGCGCGGACCTTGGACTGCGCCGAGGCGATGGTGTCCGAGGTCAACGCGACCATGCTGAACGGAGTGTCGCGGGTGACTTCCTTGACCACGGCACCTGGCTCTTCCTCGGAAGGAACCGGAGCGGTTTCGGTCGGGGCGCCGGGAGCAGCGGGTGCCGGGAACAGCTCGGTCGGCAGCGTGATCCCGGGAGGTAGCGGGATTTCGGTCGGGAGCTTGAGGTTTCTCAGATCACCGAGGTTGATGTCGGGGAGATCGAGACCGGTCAGCTCCTTGACCGGAATGATGATGTCGGGCACCGACGCGAGGAGCACCTCTGCGATCTGGGTCGGCACTGCTACTGACGTCGTCTCGTTCGCGGAACGTACATCGGACGTAGTGCTCGTGAAGCCGTAGACCGCAAAAGGACTTGCGACAGCCACTGCGGCTACAGCCCCGAGTACGAGCGAGGGCTTCGGTCGACGGTGTGGCAAGGGATTACTCCTCGGTTGTAGTTACTTGCGAGCGAACTTCAGGGCCGATGACGGCCGTGAACGGAATCCTTCAAAACCGGATCCGAGCAGGTCGGATGCCATGTTCTGGGGTTGAACTCCAGTTTTCGGACGCGTACGTCTGCAACTCGTGATGCTGATGTGACTCGTGTGACTGGTGTTGCTAACTCCAAACACTCTTGCCACACTAGTCACAAAAGTCCATAACGCTCAACCTTAGGGTGAGACTTTAGTTAAATCGTTGTGGACTGGCCTGCGCGCGAAGTACCGACTTCGCGGACTCGTGAGGCCGGTAGCGATGAGGAGAGCATTGATGGCGAGAAGCGGAAGAAGCGGAACTGCAGGTAAGAAGCCTGTGTCCGGTCGCGCAGGTCGCTTTCTGGTGGGCGGACCCGGGAGGCGAACCTCGCTGATGCGGATCTCGGTCCTCGGTCTCGTTCCGGCTCTTGCGCTCGGCGTCGCGATCGGAGGTTTCACGCAAATCCGCGCTGACGAGCCGTCGATCCTGCACGCCGTCGCTGCCGACACGCAATTCACGCTCTCCGGGCACGGCAACGGACATGGCCGTGGAATGGGCCAGTGGGGCGCTTACGGCTACGCCAAGAACGACGGCTGGTCCGGCGAGCGAATCCTCAGTCACTACTACGGCGGAACCGTCCTGGACTCGATGCCGCCCGCCCAGATGAGTGTGCGGCTCACGGCCCAGGACAACTCGACGCTCGACGTCTACTCCGACGCCGGCCTCGTGGTCAACGGTCAGCGCACCGCGCCCGGCGAGGCTGCCCATCTCACTGCGCTGCCCGGTGGCGGTGCGCAGGTAGTGGTCACCAGCGGGTGTGGTGGCGGGGTTGTCTGGGAAGCGGTCACCGACCATCCGTGGGTGGACCCGGTGGACCTCGGTCCTGATCGACCCGCCGACCAGTTCCTGAAGCTGTGCAACAACGACGCGCCCTATCGAGGCGCCCTCGGCGTAGTGCTCGACAACGGCTCGGCTCGGACAGTCAATCTCCTCGACATGGAGGACTACCTGCTCGGCGTGGTGCCGGTCGAAGCGAAGGCCGAATGGGCCGATTCCGGTGGGGCCGAAGCGCTACGGGCGCAAGCCGTGGCAGCACGCTCGTACGCTGCGACCGAGCATCGCAGCTCGTACGCCGACACCTGCGACACTCAGGACTGCCAGGTCTACGGCGGAGCGGGCAAGGAAGATCCCCGCACCACCGAAGCCGTCCGGTCCACCGCCGGCGCCGTTCTGTCGCGTGACGGCAAGATCGTTGCCACCGAATTCTCCTCGTCCACAGGAGGTTACAGCTCCGGCGGTGAATTCCCGGCCGTCGAGGATCTCGGTGACGCCCTTTCCCCGAATCATGACTGGACAGTGAATCTGACCGCAGGGCAGATTGCGGACGCCTTCGATGTTGGTGAGCTGCAATCGCTCAAGATTCTCTCGCGCAACGGATTCGGTACCGACGGCGGGCGAGTGACGGCAGTCGAGGTAGTCGGAACAGATGCAACTGTTGGCGCCACCGGAATTCAGTTCCGCCAGAAACTCGGCCTGAAATCCGACTGGTTCACCATCGGTGACGGTGCGGGTGTGGTAGTGGCACCGGATTCGGAATCGACAGTGCTGGAATCTAATTCGCCATCCGACGATCCATCGGGTACGGTTACGGAGACGCAGATCGAGAAGAAGTATCGGGAGCTCGGCGGTGAAAGCGGCTCTCTCGGTGCTCCTGCCGGCCCGGAGATGCAGTTGCCCTCCGAAGCAGGCACTTTCCGTGTCTACGAAAACGGAACCATCATCTGGACAAAGGTTTTGGGCGCGCAGGTAGTTGATGCCAACGTGCTCCGCGAGTGGATACCGACGGGCGGAAGCTAGGGGAAGGTCGGTCGGTAGCGACTCGCACGTATCGAATCTGAAGGGTCTCTGCCGTAACCCGGCGGAGGCCCTTCAGGTCGTTCAGGGTTCGTTGGTTGTCGGTCAGATGGTCGGGGCGTCGCCGAGCAGGCGGTACTCGAGCCACAACTCCGCACGTTCCGTGGGGGAGCCGAGGTCGAGCTGGAGAAGGCTCTCGATCCGAGCGAGTCTGCTGCGCAACGTATGCCGATGAATATTCAGCGCTGTGGCTGCGGCGTCGCCCACCCCGTTGTGTGCCAACCACATGGCCAAGGTCCGGTAGAGATCGCTACCGCCCTTCGCTTCCAGAAGCGGGCGCAAGTGTGCCGCCGCGAATGCCGTCGAGCGATCCTGGTCGAGAAATGCGGACAATCCGCTCTCCGAGAGTTCGGCGAACCGCATCGAAGGCAGGTTGCGGGCACCGGCCTCGGCTGCTGCCTGCGCGGCTTGGCGTCTGGCGCGCGAGAGATCGTCCCACCACAGCATGTCCGACACGCCGACGGTGACGTCGATTTCGTTGACACGGGCGAGGATTCGCCCGCTGTCGGTAGCCGAGACGACGGCAATCAGTGCACCGTCGGTGATGCCGAACGCCAGATCGCGGCTGAGACCGTCGAGCAGTGAGACGGACACGCTCTCGAGCAGGCCACTCGGGCCCGCTACGTGGAAGACCTGGAAAGGCTCGACCGGAAATCCTCCCCACAGTTCCCCGGAGATGTTGCGGGCGAGCGCATTCTGTCCCTCGAACAGCTGATGCATCGCAACGGTACGAAGGTGGTTCATCGTCAGCTGTGCGTCTCGGGTTCGAGCCGTCATCAACGTGAGCAGAGACGCGGCTGCGATGACGATGCCCTGATTCAGTGAACCGACGGCGCCGGGGCAGCCGGCGACGAGGTACCCCATCAGCTTTCCCCTCGACGTCAGCAGCGGATGGGAGATGACGTCCTCGTTCTCACTCGTGAGGAAACTGACTTCCATCGGGCGGGCGTCGCGCTCGGGGGCAGTTCGCTCGATTCCGGCGGCCGCGGCGGTGTGTGAGATCTCGACGGTATGTCCGGCCGAGTCCAGCAGAGCCGCCCATCCGCCGATCAATTCCGCCACCCGTCGTACGACTGCCCGGGTGCCGTTGACCGTCACCGCAGCTTGAAGCAGTCGCCGCAGGCTCTGGTAATTGCTGCGCAGCGCTTTCATGTCGTCGTCGGATTGCGCCTTCGACACCGCTTTGGTCAGGGCGATGAAAGGTGTTCGCAATGGGACGTCGAGAAGGGGCACACTGAGACGGGTGGCCGCATCCACCAGAGTCTGTGGCGCCTGCTCGTATCCGAGGCCGGTTCCGAAACCGATTCCGGCAATTCCGGCCGCCACCAGGGTCCGTACGAATCGGGTCGTTTCCGCGGCCGTCGTCGGTAGTGACACCCCGGTGATGAGTAGTAGTTCACCGCCGTCGAGGAAGGGCGTCGGGTCGGGAAGTTCGGAGACATGTGCCCAGGTCAGGGTGCGATCGAGCTGGTCGTGCCCAGCCAGGACGCGAAGGCCGAACTGTTCGGTCGCACAAAGCTGGCGGAGCGTGATGGGCATGAGTCCAGTCTGACACCTCGAACTCGCCACTTTGTAGTGCCTGCGGTCACGTTTGTACAAAGTGGAGCCTGACGCGAGCTTGCCGAAGGTCCGACACTGGCGCTATCGAAAATGCGCTCCGGATAGAGCGCCACCGAGATCCACGTTCCGAACAGCCCACAAGGAGTACTGATGTCCAGTACAGACCAGCCGGCACTTCAGCACACGCTGAAGAAGCGGCATCTGTCGATGATTGCGATCGCAGGCGTCATCGGCGCCGGACTGTTCGTCGGCTCCGGTGTGGCGATCCAGGAGACGGGACCCGGTGTCCTGATTTCCTACGCGCTTGCCGGCGTCGTCGTCATCCTCGTGATGCGCATGCTCGGTGAGATGTCGGCAGCGTCGCCGGAAACCGGCTCGTTCTCCTCGTACGCCGACAAGGCCATCGGCCGCTGGGCGGGCTTCTCGATCGGCTGGCTGTACGCGTGGTTCTGGATCATCGTGCTCGGCATCGAGGCCACCGCCGGTGCCCTCATCATGAATCGCTGGGTCCCCGGCGTTCCCCAGTGGACCTGGGCATTGATTCTGATGATCGTGCTGACGCTGACCAACATCATCTCGGTCAAGTCGTTCGGCGAGTTCGAGTTCTGGTTCGCCTCCATCAAGGTCGTCGCCATCATCGCGTTCCTCGGCATGGGCATCGTGGCGATCTGCGGATGGATGCCCGGCGTCGAAGCACCCGGAATGACAAACCTGACCGGTCACGGCGGCTTCCTGCCGAACGGAACAGGAGCGATGCTCGCCGCAGTCCTTGTGGTCGTGTTCTCGTTCTTCGGGGCCGAAATCGCCACGATCGCCGCCGGTGAATCGGCCAACCCGCTCGAAGCTGTTCGCGCAGCCGTCAAATCCGTCGTCTGGCGAATTCTCATCTTCTACATCGGCTCGATCGCGGTGGTCGTCACCCTGCTTCCCTGGGACAGCGCGTCGGTTGCACTCAGCCCGTACGTCGCCGTCATGGACTCCTACGGCATTCCGGCCGCGGGCAACATCATGGACGTCGTCGTCCTCACGTCGGTTCTGTCCTGCCTCAACTCGGGTCTCTACACCGCGAGCCGCATGATCTTCTCCCTCGCCGGCCGCGGCGACGCCCCCAAGTCGCTCTCACGTATCGAGAAGACCGGCGTCCCGATGCGCGCTGTCCTGGTCTCGACGATCGTCGGCTTCCTCACCGTCGGCATGAACTACCTCTCCCCGGACAAGGTCTTCCTGTTCCTGGTCAACTCCTCCGGTGCGATCGCGCTGTTCGTCTGGCTGGTCATCTCGGTGTCCCAGCTGCGCACCCGCCGCAAGCTCGAAGCTTCGGGCCAGGAGCTGGAACTCAAGATGTGGTTCTTCCCGTACCTGACCTACGCCACGATCGCCGCCATCATCGCGCTCTGCATCGGAATGCTCACCCTGGACTCGACGCGCAGCCAGATGATCGTGTCCCTGGGACTTGCAGCGATCCTCGTGGGTATCGGGCTCTACCGCTACCGGAACCACAAAGACACCGACGCCGACGCCGAGGTCGTGCCCGTCGCCGAGAGCGCTCCCACACCCTGACACCAACGTCCCCATCTGCGAGATACTTCGATGTCCTAGTATCGGCCACGGACAGAGAAATCGACGTGAGCACAGCAGATGGGGACAATCATGACCACACCCGAACCGATCGTCATCGTCGACGGGGCCAGGACCCCCGTCGGTAGCTTCGGCGGCGTCTTCAAGGACGTACCCGCACACGAGCTGGGCGCCGCAGCAGCCAAGGCCGCGCTGAGCCGCGCCGGCGTTGCGCCCGAAGACATCGACGAGGTCGTCATGGGCTGCATCGGCCAGGTCGGCCCGGACGCCTACAACGCACGCCGCGTCGGCATCGCCGCCGGACTGCCCGAGAACGTCCCCGCCTACACCGTCAACCGCCTCTGTGGCAGCGGTCTGCAGGCTGTGTGGTCTGCGGCGATGCAGATGCGATGGGGCGCAGCTGCCATCACGCTCGCCGGCGGTGACGAGAGCATGTCTCGCATGCCCTTCTACGACTTCGCCGCCCGCTCGGGCTACAAGCTCGGCGATCGCAGCCTCGTCGACGGCACCGTCGCGATGCTCACCGACCCGTTCAGCAAGGCTCACATGGGCCGCACTGCCGAAGCCGTCGCCCGTAAGTACGGCGTCAGTCGCGAGCAGCAGGACGAGTTCGCCGTCGAATCTCAGCGCCGTGCCGCTACCGACGCAGCGAAGGCGGCATTCGCCGAGGAAATCACTCCCGTCGAGACCGGTGGTCGGCGCTCCGTCACCGTCACCGAGGACGAGCATCCCAAGCCCGGAACCACCGTCGAAACCCTCGCCAAGCTGCGCCCCGCATTCGAAGAGGGCGGATCCGTCACCGCCGGTAACGCGTCGGGCATCAACGACGGTGCCGGCGCACTCGTCCTCGCGACGGGCACCGAGGCAGCCAAGCGCGGTCTCACCGGACTGGTCACGCTCGAAACCGTCACGACGGCAGCCATGGAGCCCGGCCTGATGGGCTACGCTCCCGTGCTCGCTCTCGAAAAGCTCTTTGCACAAACAGGATTGAAGCCGTCCGACATCGGCACCGCCGAGGTCAACGAGGCGTTCGCTTCGCAGGCCATCGCCGTCATCCGTGACAGTGGCCTGGATCCGGAGAAGACCAACCCGTACGGCGGAGCGATCGCCCTCGGACACCCGGTCGGCGCCACCGGAGCCATCCTGACCCTGCGTGCCGCGCGCGACATGGTTCGCCGCGACCTCGAATTCGGCATCGTCACCATGTGCATCGGCGGCGGTCAGGCACTCGCTGCCCTGCTGAAGCGGGTCTGATCATGGCGACCAAGCGCAAGCCGTCGTGGCACGACGACGAGATCACCGCAGTAGCCGAACTGGCCCGTGGTTTCTTCGATCGTGAACTGATCGCCAAGCGTGAGCAGTGGGACGCTCAGCATCGCGTCGACCGGTCCGTGTGGCTCGAAGCCGGCAAGCTCGGCCTGCTGTGCTGCTCGATTCCCGAGGAATACGGCGGGGGCGGTGGAACTTTCGCGCACGATCTCGCTGTCTTCGAGGCGCAGGGCTACTGCGGTGACTATGCGCTCGGTAACTCCGTGCACAGTGGCATCGTCGCCCACTACGTGCTCGAGTACGGAAGCGAAGAGCAGAAGAAGGCCTGGCTGCCAGGTATGGCGACGGGCGAAATCCTCGGCGCCATCGGAATGACCGAGCCAGGAACAGGTTCCGACCTCAAGGCAATCACCACGTCCGCGATCCGTGACGGTGACCACTACGTCGTGAACGGGTCGAAGACCTTCATCACCAATGGTGGCAGCGCAGACATGATCGTGCTTGCCGTCAAGACCGACCCCAAGGCGGGCGCCAAGGGTGTCTCGCTCCTGATTGTGGATCTTCGTGACTGCGAAGGCTTTGCGGTCGGCCGCGTGCTCGACAAGGTCGGTCAGCACGGCGCCGATACGTCGGAGCTGTCCTTCACCGACGTTCGCGTTCCCGTCTCGAACCTCCTCGGTGAGTCCGAGGGGCTCGGCTTCGGTCAGTTGATGGCGCAGCTGGTGCAGGAACGCCTCATCATCGGCGCGCAGGCCATCGGCACCATCGAGCGTGCAGTCGAGGAGACCGTCGCATACACCAAGGCGCGTCAAGCGTTCGGGCACAGCCTCTTCGAGTTCCAGAACACCGCCTTCGAGCTGGCCGAGTGCCAGACGATCGCACGCACCTGCCGTGTCTTCCTCGACAACTGCATCGAGGATCACCTCAACGGCGAGCTGGACGGCGCAGACGCCGCGATGGTCAAGTACTGGCTCACCGAGCAGCAATGCGCCGTCGTCGACCGGTGCGTGCAGCTCTACGGCGGATACGGCTACATGCGTGAATACCCGATCGCGCGCATGTACGAGGACTCCCGCGTCCAGAAGATCTACGCCGGCGCCAACGAAGTGATGAAGGGCATCATCGCGAAGAGTCTTTGATCACCGGCGTCGAAAACCATTGACACCGACCAGGCACCCACCGAGCATTTCGGTGGGTGCCTTTGTGTGTGCCCACAAGCGGTATCGAGCTGTTCGGAAGGCAAACACTGATGAGCTTCACCATCGACGTCGGGTCGGCGCGCGTCACCCAACTGACAGAGCTGGCGCACTGGCCGTTTCCGCCGCGAGAGCTCTTTCCCCAGGCGAGTGAGGCCGAGATCAGTGAAGCGTCGGCGCGGCTGACACCGGAGTTCTTCGACGAGGGTAGTGGTGACCTCGTGCTTGCCATCCACACCTACCTGGTGGAGATCGGCGGCAAGGCCGTCGTCGTCGACACCGGCAACGGCAACAGCAAGCACCGGCCGAACCTCTTGCCGCATCACATGTTCGGCACCGACTACCTCTCACGCTTCGCAGCCACCGGTGTGTCCGTCGACGACGTCGATCTGGTGGTCAGCACACATCTGCACCCTGACCACTGTGGCTGGAACACCGCCCTCGACGCCGAAACCTGGCGGCCTACCTTCCCCCGCGCGACCTACATTTTCGATCGCACCGAACTGGCCGCGCTCGAACAACTCGCCGCCGACGGTCCACACCAAGGAGTGGTCTCGGATCTGGCGCAGACCTTCGAGGACAGCGTCCGTCCCGTTCTGGACGGGGCGAAGTGGGAGGCGGTCGACGACGGCCACGTCCTGGCCGAGTCCGAAGGCACACGCGTCGTCGTGCGCAGCGCGCCCGGCCACACGCCGGGTCACATCGTGATCGAGATCCGCACTGCCGACGGCGGCGCCGTCATCTCCGGCGATGTGATCCACCATCCGATCCAGTTTCTGTACCCGGACCTCAGTCAGGGCGGCGACGCGGATCCGGAGATCGCGAGGGTCACCCGCCGCGAACTTCTCGAACGCTGCGCGTCGGAGGGACTGCTTCTACTTCCCGCGCACTTTCCGGTCGACGAACCGATCGTGATCGGATTCGATTCGAGCGGTGCACCGAGTGCTTCCGGTCTGATCGGTCTCGCAGCGTCCTGACTTGCCGCATCGGCCCTGGTGACGCATCCAACCCTCGGCTTCCGAACAGGTCCGATACCCTGGTTCATCGTGACCGCTGCAAATTCAGAGACCGTCCGTGCCCAGTACGACCTGATCGTCGTCGGTTCGGGATTCTTCGGGCTGACCATCGCCGAGCGTGCCGCTACCCAGCTGGGTAAGCGCGTGCTGGTGTTGGATCGCCGTCACCACCTTGGGGGGAACGCATACTCGGAGGCTGAGCCGGAGACCGGCATCGAGGTCCACAAGTACGGTGCCCACCTGTTCCACACCTCCAACAAGAAGGTCTGGGACTACGTCACTCAGTTCACGGAGTTCACGAACTACCAGCACCGCGTCTTTGCGCTGCACAAGGGGCAGGCGTATCAGTTCCCGATGGGACTCGGTCTCGTGTCGCAGTTCTTTGGTCGGTACTTCACTCCCGAAGAAGCACGCGCCCTCATCGCCGAACAGTCCAGCGAGATCGATTCGAAGGACGCCTCCAACCTCGAAGAGAAGGCGATCTCCCTGATCGGGCGCCCGCTCTACGAAGCATTTGTGCGTGACTACACGGCTAAGCAGTGGCAGACCGACCCCACCGAGTTGCCCGCGGCGAACATCAGCCGCCTGCCGGTCCGCTACAACTTCGACAATCGCTACTTCAACGACACGTACGAGGGCCTGCCCGTCGACGGATATACGGCGTGGCTCGAGAACATGGCGAAGGATCCGAAGATCGAGGTCCGCCTCGACACCGATTACTTCGACGTCCGCGACGAACTGCGTACCGCCAGCCCCGACGCACCCGTCATCTACACGGGCCCGCTCGACCGCTACTTCGACTACTCCGAAGGTGCACTGGGATGGCGCACCCTCGATTTCGAGACCGAGGTTCTGCCCACCGGAGACTTCCAGGGCACCCCGGTCATGAACTACAACGACGCCGACGTGCCGTTCACCCGAATCCACGAGTTCCGTCACTTCCATCCGGAGCGCGAGTACCCGACCGACAAGACCGTCATCATGCGTGAGTTCTCACGTGCAGCGGAGGCGAAGGACGAGCCGTACTACCCGATCAACACTCCGGAGGATCGTGAGAAGCTCTCCGCGTACCGCTCACGCGCCAAGAAGGAGACCGCGGAGAACAAGGTCCTCTTCGGTGGGCGTCTCGGCACCTACCAGTACCTGGACATGCACATGGCGATCGCCAGCGCGCTGACGATGTTCGAGAACACCCTGCGCCCGCATCTCGAAACGGGTGCGGAATTGGCAGGGGAGAGCGAATGAACGCACGTCATCTACTCGAAGGCGAAGATGCCGTCACCGGCGACGAGGTGACCTACCTCGGCAAGTCCCTGCTCTCTCGGATCATCCTTCCCCGCGCCGGCGAACCTCTCGACGTCCGCACGCTGTACTTGGAGGAAGCTTCGACCAACAGTCGTCGGGCTCACTCCACCTCGAGGACGTCCGTCGCGCTCGGTGCCGAGACCGAGGTCTCGTTCGCCACGTACTTCAACGCGTTCCCCGCCAGCTACTGGCGTCGATGGTCCATCCTGAAATCTGTGGTCCTTCGACTCGAACTGTCCGGACACGGCCGCGTGGATGTCTACCGTTCCAAGGCGGACTCCTCGCGAATTCACGTGGAAGGCAAGGAATTTGCCGACGGTGATGCCGCGGTCGAACTCGAGGTGGAGTTGGCACCGTTCGAGGACGGCGGCTGGATCTGGTTCGACATCACCACCGATACGGCCGTAGTCGTCGAGAGCGGCGGCTGGTACGCGCCCGTCGAGGCTCCCGGCGAAGCGACGGTCGCCGTTGGTATTCCGACGTTCAATCGCCCGACCGACGCTGTCAAGGCGCTGGCTGCGTTGTCCTCGGATCCGCTGGTGTCGGACGTGATCAAGGCCGTCATCATGCCGGATCAGGGCACCCGCAAGGTGCGTGACGAGCCCGGGTTCGCCGAAGCTGCTGCAGCACTTGGTGATCGGCTCGCCATTCACGATCAGGGCAACCTCGGTGGCTCCGGCGGATACAGCCGAATCATGTACGAGGCACTCAAGACCACGCAGTGCCAGCACATCCTGTTCATGGACGACGACATCGAGATCGAACCCGACTCGATCCTTCGTGCGCTTGCTTTCTCGCGCTTCGCGAAGTCGCCGATGCTGGTGGGTGGGCAGATGCTCAACCTGCAGGAACGTAGCCACCTTCACGTGATGGGTGAAGTGGTCAACCGCGGGATCTTCATGTGGTCTGCCGCGCCGAACGTCGAATACGACCACGACTTCTCCAAGAATTCGCTGCGAGATTCGAAACTGCTGCACCGTCGCATCGACGTCGACTTCAACGGTTGGTGGATGTGCATGATCCCGCGCCAGGTCGCGGAAGAGCTCAAGCAGCCGCTGCCACTGTTCATCAAGTGGGACGACTGCGAATACGGTTTGCGCGCAAAGGAAGCCGGATACCCGACCGTCACGTTGCCTGGTGCCGCGATCTGGCACATGGCGTGGAGCGACAAGGACGACGCCATCGACTGGCAGGCGTACTTCCACCTCCGTAACCGTCTGGTGGTGGCCGCGCTCCACATGCCGGGCAACGGCCGCGGCCTTGTCGTCAACACGGTGAAGGCGACTCTCAAGCACCTGCTGTGCCTCGAGTACTCCACCGTCGCGATCCAGAACAAGGCCATCGCGGACTTCCTCGCCGGACCGGAACACGTCGCGAACATGCTGCCCACCGCACTCGGTGAGGTTCACGCCCAGCGCAAGGAGTACCCCGACGCCGTCGTGGTGCCCTCGGCAACCGCACTACCGCTGCCCTCCGGCGCCGAAGTCGGGGACGTCAGCGCGCCGACCAACCCCGTCGCGAAGATCGTCCGCGTCGGCAAGGCCGTGGTACACAACCTCAAGCCCGCGCACCCCGAGCATCACGAGCGTCCTCAGCTCAACGTGCCGACTATCGACGCCAGGTGGTATCTGCTCTCGCAGGTCGACGGGGTCACCGTCACCACCGCCGACGGTCGTGGCGTCGTCTACCGCAAGCGCAACCCCAAGCAGGCACTTGAACTGCTCAAGGAAGCCATGCGTTTGCGCCGCGAACTCGCCGCACGTTTCCCCGAGCTCAAGAAGCAGTACCAGGACGCCGTTCCTTCACTGACCAGCACGGAAAGGTGGGAACGTGTCTTCGGCATCTCCTGAAGTACAGATTCTGGCCGGGATTCAGTCGACCGTCGGGCAGCTGCCGGGAGCCGTCAAGGTCGCCCGCGGTATGTCTCACTTCGGTGAGCACTCCCTCGGGTGGATCGCGATCGCTGCCGTCGGAGCTGCTGTGGACAAGCCGCGTCGACGGGAATGGGCCGGAGCAGCCGTCGGAGCATTCGGTGCACACGCCGCCTCCGTGGTGATCAAACGAGTGGTCAGGCGCAAGCGACCTTCCGATCCTTCGGTGCAGGTCAACGTCTCGACACCGAGCAAGCTCAGCTTCCCGTCATCACACGCGACGTCGACGACGGCGGCGGCTGTGCTGATCGGTCGGCTCACCGGGCTACCCTTACCGGCGTTGCTGGTGCCCCCGATGATGCTCTCGCGTCTGGTCCTGGGAGTTCACTACCCGACCGACGTACTCGCCGGAGCGGCACTGGGAGCCGCATCCGCGGCGGTAGTTCGCCGGGTCGAAGAAGCCAGAGCCGAACAGAAATGTGGAGATAAATGAGCGAGGAACCGGCTACGGTCAGCGGACCCCCGAAGTCCCTGCCCGCCGGCATCGTCAAGGCGCTTCGCCCACGTCAGTGGGTCAAGAACGTCCTTGTGCTGGCAGCGCCCATCGCGGCCGGAACCGCCACCGAAGCCGACGTGCTGTTGCCCGTCGCGCTGGCGTTCGTCGTGTTCTGTATGGCGGCATCAGGCATCTATCTCGTCAACGACGCGATGGATGTCGAAGCCGACCGTGCTCACCCCACGAAGCGATTCCGTCCCATCGCGGCCGGCGTTCTACCCGTCAACATCGCCTACGGCATGGCAGTCGTGCTGCTTGCCGGTGCGATCGGGCTGTCCTTCCTGGCCAACTGGCAACTCGCCGTGGTCATGGGCGTGTACATCGTCATCCAGCTCGCCTACTGCTTCGGTCTCAAGCATCAGGCCGTCATCGACATCTGCATCGTCTCGTCCGGCTTCCTGCTTCGAGCGATCGCCGGTGGCGTTGCCGCCGAGATCGATCTCTCGCAGTGGTTCCTGCTGATGATGGCGTTCGGCTCACTCTTCATGGCGGCAGGCAAGCGCTACGCCGAACTGCAGTTGGCCGAGAAGACCGGCGCCAAGATCCGTAAGTCCCTCGAGAGCTACACGATGACGTACCTGCGTTTCGTGTGGACGATGGCAGCGACGACGCTGGTCCTCTGCTACGGACTGTGGGCGTTCCAACAGGACGCCATCAAGGGCACCAACTGGTACGCCATCTCGATGGTGCCGTTCACCATCGCGGTGCTGCGATACGCGGTGGACGTCGACGGCGGCGAAGCCGGAGAGCCTGAGGAGATCGCGCTCGGTGACCGGGTGCTGCAACTCCTCGCGATTGCGTGGATCGGAGTAGTGGGTGTCGCTGTCTACCTCGTCTGAGCCACGCACCGAGGCCGACCCGCACGTCGACACTGCGGCGAATCGCACCACCCTCAGTCGAGGAGTTTTTCTCGGCGGGGTGGTGCTTGCTGCTGCCCTCATGTTCTGGGGTGCGTGGGAGCGTCGCTGGATCGCCGACGACGGACTCATCGTCTTGCGAACCGTCCGCAACCTGCTCGCGGGGAACGGCCCGGTCTTCAACGCGGGTGAGCGTGTCGAGGCGAACACGAGTACCGCGTGGACGTACATCGTCTACGCGTTCAGTTGGCTCACGCAGATCCGTCTCGAATACGTTGTTCTGACGATCGCGCTCGTACTCTCGACTGCTGCCGTCGTGTTGGCGATGCTCGGCACCGGTCGTCTGTACCGCGGCGTTCGGCCGTCGGCGGGCGGAACGATCCTGCTGATACCGGCAGGTGTTCTCGTCTACATCGCGGTTCCGCCTGCGCGAGATTTCGCCACTTCCGGGCTCGAGACATGCTTGGTGATCTTCTGGATCGCGCTCCTGTGGGTACTGCTCGTTAGGTGGGCGCAGGCGTCGACGCCGTCCACGGCGTCGATCCTGACTCTCTCGTTCGTGGCCGGACTCGGACCACTGGTTCGACCCGAGATGGCGATTCCCGGTGCTGCCGCGTTGATGATGATCGTTCTCTCCGCAGGCCTGACCTGGAAGATTCGCACACTGATCGTCGTCGTCGCCGGACTTGTCCCGGTGGGCTATCAGATCTGGCGAATGGGCTATTACGCCTTGCCGTACCCGAACACCGCGGTGTCGAAGGACGCCGGTGGCGCGAAGTGGGCGCAGGGTTTTGCGTACCTGTGGAACCTGGTCGGGCCGTACCTGCTCTGGTTGCCGTTGCTGTTCCTGCTCATCGGTGCGCTGCTGCTCGTGTGGCGAAGCCGAGCGGACACACCTACCGCTACCGCAGATCAACCCGCACGCCCGCTGTGGCAGCGCTTTCAGCAGTTTCTGCGCACGCCGCGGGCGATTGTCACCTTCATTCTCGGCAGTGGGCTGATCCTCGGGATCTACTCTCTGCGCGTCGGCGGCGACTTCATGCACGGCCGCGTCCTGTTGCCGGTGCTGTTCTGCCTGCTCATCCCGGTGGCGGTCATTCCGTTGCGGGTGCCGGCGCGGGCAGCGTTCGGAAGTAATCGCGACACCGCGATCTTCGGAGTCTCGGCGGTGCTGTGGATCGGCACGATCATCTGGGCCTTCTTCGCCGCGAACACGACGGGTATGCCCGAAGGATCCGTGGTGGGTCGCTCGGGAATCGTCGACGAGCGAGCGTTCTACGCACTCAACACCGGTCACAAGCATCCGATCCTGGCCGAGGACTACCTCGACTATCCGCGAATGCGTGCCATGGTCGAGACCATCGCGCGGACTCCGGAGGGTGGGCTGCTGCTGCCGTCCGCGAGCTACGACTCCTGGTTCGTCGTCCCACCACCCGGACCGATCGAAGAGCCGGCCGAGCACGTCGTCTTCTTCCTCAACCTCGGAATGACGAGCATGAACGTCGGCCTCGACGTTCGGGTGCTCGATCAGATGGGGCTGGCGTACCCCCTGGCAGCTCACACCGAGCGACTCGAGGACGGCCGGATCGGGCACGACAAGAATCTCTATCCGGACTGGGTGGTCGCGGACACGGGAATGATCGACGTTCGACCGTGGCTGCCGTTCTTCCTCGACGAAGACTGGGTTGCGGACGCAAAGCTGGCCATCACCTGCCCGGAAACGCAGGAGCTGCTCACGTCGTACCGCTCCGAGCTGACCTGGGCCAGATTCAAACAGAACTTCCAGCAGGCATTCGACTTCGCGAAGTACCGATTCGACCGGGTTCCGGCCTACGAATTGGAACGCTGCGGTCTCGTTCCACCGGAGTCACCCAGGTGATGTGATCAGCATCACCGGCTGTTGAGGGTTTGAATATTTCGATTCAGTAACACCGAATTGATTGGCCACGATGTACTCGAAGACGATTCACCTAACCTGAATCACCCCCGAGGGGTGATGACGGTGTTGCTCGCGGATTGGGACGTAACGGTCCACCTATTTGTCACAGCTGAACCTGTGACATAAAGTCCAGCGAGCGCAGTGTGACTTGGAAGAGGTCCGCTGCCGACCCGAACTCGTTCGGGCTGGCAGAAAAGCCTGTTCCCCGACGGAATCCGCCGGAACCACTCCACCGAGTGGGTTCCGCAGACGAAGAGAGAGAGCAGTATCCATGCGTTTTGCCAGAAAGAGGCTGACCCAGCGCCTCAAGCACCGAGCGTTGGCCATCGGTGCCGCAGCACTTGTGCTCCCCCTTGCTGCAGGAGTTGCCGGTAGTGCTGTCGCCTCTGCTGCGCCTGCGCACACTGCTCCCAGCCACACCGCCCCCTCCGGCGGATACGACGAGCTGTGGGTGCCCTCCTCGATGGGCAACATCAAGGTCCAGGTCCAGTGGGCCGCTCGCGGCGGAAACGCTGCCCTTTACCTCCTCGACGGCCTGCGTGCGCGTAACGACGCCAACGCGTGGAGCTTCGAGACCAATGCGAAGGACCAGTACCGCAACGACAACATCACCCTCGTGATGCCCGTCGGCGGCGAGTCCAGCTTCTACAGCGACTGGTATGCACCGTCGAACTTCAACGGCCAGCAGATCACGTACAAGTGGGAAACCTTCCTCACCGAAGAACTGCCCAACTTCCTCGCGAACTACGGCGTCTCGCCCACCAACAACGCGGTCCTCGGCCTCTCGATGGGTGGCAGCGCTGCTCTGACGCTGGCTGCTTACCACCGTGACCAGTTCAAGTTCGCCGGCTCGCTGTCGGGCTACCTGAACATCTCGGCTCCGGGCATGCGCGAGGCAATCCGCGTCGCAATGCTCGATGCCGGTCGCTTCAACGTCGACTCCATGTGGGGACCGCCGTGGAGCCCGTCCTGGCTGCGCAACGACCCGTTCGTCTTCGCACCGCGTCTGCAGGGCCTGTCGATGTACATCTCGTCGGCAAGCGGCCTGCCCGGTGAATACGACCACCCGCGCGCACCGATCGACTACTACAACACGGCTAACGGCATGGGCCTCGAGGCTCTCGCCCTGGTCAACACCCGTGCATTCCAGATCCGCATGAACTCGCTGGGTATCCCGGCCACCTACAGCTTCCCGTCCAACGGCACGCATTCGTGGCCGTACTGGTCGGCGGAGCTGTGGAAGGCTCGCGGCCAGATCCTCGACACCATGAACGCTTGGTGATCGTGCGCGATCCCGTGACCTAGTCACTTCACCAGTGCCGTTCCGGACTCCTCGAAGGAGAACCGGGACGGCACTTGTGTATTCAGGTGCTGCACAAGCGCCCGATGTCAGTAACAATTGCACCACCAGTAACAGCGCGGCTACCCCAAGCGGGGATCGTTTGCGTGTAGAAATAGTTTCAACGGGGGTCTGGCTGCTCAGGCGGCCACACGATCGACGCGCGGACCGAACGTAAGGAAAGAGAGTGAGCTCATGCGAGTAGGCCTTGCCACGGAGGACCGTCGCCGGTCCCGGGCAACCTTCCGGACAAAGGTCGTCGGCGCACTGGCAGCGATGCTGGTTCTGCCGATCGCCGCGGGCTTGACGACGGCCGGAACCGCGGCAGCCGCGCCGGCACCTGCTCAGGCCGCACCGGCCGCCACCCAGAACCCCACCGGAGCAGCGGTCACGAAGGTCGACTGGCTCAGCGAGCGTCGCGTCGCGCTGTGGGTGAACTCTCCCGCGATGGGCACCCCGATTCAGGTGCAGATCCTCTTGGCCCGTGATTGGAACGTCAATCCGTCGGCCAGCTTCCCCTCGGTCTGGATGCTCGACGGTCTTCGCGCGACCGACAACGAGAACGCCTGGACCTACGAGACCGACGCCGAGTCCTTCTACGCGGACAAGAACGTCAACGTCATCCTCCCGGTCGGCGGTCAGTCCAGCTTCTACTCCGACTGGCTCCAGCCCGACAACGGCAAGAACTACCAGTGGGAGACGTTCCTGACCAAGGAACTGCCCCCCATCCTCGAACAGGACTGGCGGACCACGCAGACACGCGGTGTCGTCGGTCTGTCGATGGGCGGTACGTCCGCCATGTTCCTCACGGCGCGCAACCCCGGCTTCTTCAAGTTCGCCGCTTCGCTCTCCGGCATCCTCACCACCACCTCGCTCGGCATGCCTCAGGCAATCCAGTTCGCGATGACCGACGCCGGTGGATACAACTCCGCCGCGATGTGGGGACCGCCGTCCAACCCGCAGTGGGCTGCACACGATCCGTACGCGCTCGCCGAGAAGCTCAAGGGCGTCAGCCTGTACGTCTCGAGTGGTAGCGGTACGACCGGCCCGTACGACCAGCCGTCGGGAATTCCCGGCGTGAGCACCAACTACGCAGGCATGGGCCTCGAGATCCTCGCTCGCCTGACCTCGCAGACCTTCGCGACCAAGCTCAACCAGCTCGGCATCCCCGCGCAGGTCAACTACCGCCCGTCCGGAACCCACTCGTGGCCGTACTGGCAGTTCGAGCTTCATCAGCTGTGGCCGCAGTTGGCCAACGCCATCGGCGTCGAGGTCGAGAAGCCGGCTTGCGGCACTTCGGGCGAGATCGGTGCGACGGCCGCAGCCAACGGCTGGATCGGTGACTGCATCACCCCCGAGTACAGCGTCGCGGGTGGCCTGGCACAGGACTTCCGCAACGGTCGCATCTACTTCACCAGTGGAACGGGCGCCCAGCCCGTCGCCGGTCGTATCGCCGGCGCGTACATGAACACCGGAGCAGCGGCCGGCCCGCTCGGCTTCCCGCGTACCCCCGAACTCGGTACCCCCGACGGACGCGGACGCTTCAACCACTTCCAGAACGGCTCCATCTACTGGACCCCGCAGACCGGCGCTCACCCCGTCAGCGGTGACATCCTCGCCGAGTGGTCCGCACAGGGTTGGGAAGGTGGCCCGCTCGGCTACCCGACTGCCGACGAGATCGCGACCCCCGGCAAGCCGGGCAAGGTCCAGGGATTCGAGATCGGCGCAATGTACAGCAGCGCCAATGGAACTCACGCGGTTCTCGGAATGATCATGGGCAAGTACGGCGAACTCGGCTGGGAAAACGGCTGGCTCGGATTCCCGAAGTCGAACGAGGTTCCGATCAAGGACAACGGACGCTTCACCGAGTTCGAGGGCGGCAACATCTACTGGAGCCCCGGCACCGGTGCATGGTCCGTCGAGAACGGTCCGCTGTTCGACGGTTGGAAGAGCGTCGGATACGAAGGTGGACGACTCGGATTCCCGATCAGTGACAAGTTCGACATTCCCGGTGGTGTCCAGCAGAACTTCCAGTTCGGCTACATCACGGTGATCGGTGACAAGACAGAAGTTCACTAACTCACAGTGGTGCACGACGGGCGGGCCCGATCACGGATCGGTGCCCGCCCGCGTGCGTTGCGTAACCTGTTGATGGACTTTCGACTGAAGGCAAGGACGGACATTGATGTCGCTTTTCTCGGGTAACCGAAACACTTGTGCACGCGCGATCGCGGTCGGCGCCCTGGCGCTCGCCACCGGTGGCGCGCTTGTCGCGTGCGGTAGTGACGACTCCACTGCAACCTCCAATCCGGTCACCACGACGTCCGCGGCGGCTTCGTCCTCGAGCGGTTCGGCATCTGCGTCCGCCTCCGCGACCACGACGGCGTCGGCTGCGCCCACCAGTCCGGGAGCCGCGGCCACCGCGCCGCCGGAGCAGCCGCAGAGCATCGAGGGCTTCCCGGGTCCCACAGTCGTCGAGGTCAGTCCCGAGGCACAGAAGTTCCTCGACGGACTGAAGGCGAAGGGCATCACCCCAGCCGGTGACGGAAGCATCGCCGTCAACACGGCCAATTACATCTGCGCTGCCGGTCCTCAGACCGACGACGAGGTCCTGACCTTCGTGACCGCCTTCGTCGGCCAGGAAGCGTCGGCGGAAGGCAAGCAGATCACTCCCGAGCAGGCAGGTGCGAACGCTCAGATCTACATCGACGTCGCCAACGCCACCTACTGCAAGTAGGCGCGGGTCATGGCGAGGTCTGGAAAGCGTCGTGGGTGCCTGATCCCGCTGCTGATCATTCTTGTGGTCGCAGCGGTCGTGATCGGCGGTTGGTACATCCTGGCCGGGCGGGTGCCTTCGCCGACTCCGATCCCGCCGAGCCCGGAGCCTCCGGTGTCTCAGCCGGCCAGTTGCCCCGATGTCCAGGTAGTAGCCATACCGGGTACGTGGGAGTCGAGCGCTACCGACGACCCGTACAACCCGACGGCCAATCCGGCGTCGTTGATGCTGAACGTGACCCGTCCTCTGCAGGAGAAGTTCGATACTTCACGGGCCGACGTCTACACCGTTCCGTATGTCGCACAGTTTTCGAATCCGGTTGCGATCCCGCCGGACGGACAGCAGTCCTACAACAACAGTCGGGCCGCGGGAACTGCTGCCACTAACGACTTTCTGATGAAGCGGCACGCCGAGTGCCCGCTCACGAGTTACGTCCTGACCGGATTTTCCCAGGGCGCGGTGATCGCGGGTGACGTCGCCGCGAGTATCGGCGACGGTACCGGCGCGGTGCCTGCCGATCTGGTTCTGGGCGTCGGCTTGATCGCCGACGGTCGGCGCGATCCGGCGTTCGGGAACACCGTTGGCCCGAGCGTTGCCGGTGTCGGCGCCGAGCTGTCGCTGAACGGGCTGAAGCTGCCCGGTCTCACGATGACCGGCCCGAGGCCCGGCGGGTTCGGTGACCTCAACGATCGGACCTATCAGATCTGTGCGCCGAGCGACGGTATCTGCGACGCGCCGGCAGCCGCTCTCAACCCGACCAACTGGCTGAGTTCGGCGCCGCGACTGCTCGAGTACTACAACAACCCTGTGCACGCGATGTACAACTCCTTCCAAGTCGATCCGAACGGCACGACGGCCACCCAATGGATGGCACAGTGGGCTGCGGAGAAGATCGACGCTGCACCGACGCCGCCCCACAGTTGAGTCACCGCCGCACTGTTGATTCGTCACAATCGGGCGTCTCGGGAGTTCGCTCGCGGGTAATCTGCTCGTTTGGTCCCGGTAGAGTGCTGCACGGTCCGGGGGCTTCCTCTACAGTGCTGTCACGTAAGTGACTGGCGAGTAGGTTCGATTTGTCCGAGTTTGTAGTTCGAGTACGACGTACGTGTCCATCACAGGAGATCGATATATGAGTTCCACCCACGGCAGCGATGCCCTACGCAAATTTCGGTTTGCGGCCGGTGGCGAGGGCAACGCCGAAGAGGGTGGTGCGCGACGCTTCGTCAAGCTCGCGCAGAAGGCC
The DNA here is from genome assembly GCF_031763325.1 of Rhodococcus sp. SG20037. Lineage (NCBI taxonomy): Bacteria > Bacillati > Actinomycetota > Actinomycetes > Mycobacteriales > Nocardiaceae > Rhodococcus > Rhodococcus sp. SG20037. The sequence continues at coordinate 258,910 of NZ_CP134497.1, forward strand.
GAGGAACTCGGCTACGACTCGTTCATGATTCCGGATCACCTGGGTAATCAGGTCGGCCCGATCGCCGCTCTCGGAGCGCTCGCGGTGGCCACCGACAAGATTCGTCTCGGCACCGCCGTGTTGGCCAACGGCTTCCGTCATCCTGCTGTGCTCGCGAAGGACGCGGCGACAATCGACGTGCTGTCCGGTGGTCGACTCGAACTCGGTATCGGTGCGGGCTGGATGAAGGAAGAGTTCGACAAGGGCGGCATCGCCTACGAAAGTCCGGGCGTTCGCATCGAGAAGCTCGAGGAGTCTCTGCAGATTCTCGACGTTCTTCTGCGCGGGCAGGAATGCACTTTCGAAGGCAAGCACTATCAGGTGCGCGGCCTCAAGGGCAGCCCGCGACCGCGGCAGGGCCCGCGGCCACCGATCATCGTGGGCGGCGGAGGCCCGAAGATGCTTGCTCTCGCGGCGAAGTACGCGGACATCATCTCGGTCGCCACACCGACCAACCGTGACGGGCGGCTTCTGCTCTCCGGAATCACGATGGAAAAGACCATCGAACGTGTCGAGCGGATCCGCGAAGCTGCCGGCGAGCGTTTCGATGAGATCGAACTCAACTGGACCATCACCATGATCATGATCACCGACGATCGAGAGCAGGCTGCCGAAATGGCAATCGCCGCTCTGGACCAAGGTTTTCCGCCGAACATCGAAGTGGATCGTAAGCTGAGCGTGGAGGAGCTGTTGAACTCTCCATACCTGGCTGTGGGCACTTTCGAGGAAATCGCAGACCAGATTCGACTGGTCCGCGAGAAGACGTCGATGTCGTACGTCGGGGTCTTCCCGACGCAGATGGAAGCGTTCGCCCCGATCATCCCGTTACTGGCGGGCGAGTAGGCCGGAGAATACGGACGATGCGAATCTGTAACATATCGATGGTTTGGGATCGATGAAGTGATTCAGGTGAGTTGCGCACAAAGTGCGATTCGATTGATCGAAGATGGACCCGAGAGAGCGAAGGAAGTCTGGGGCGCAGGCATGAAAGACAGTGCTTGTGTGATCGCTTCGGAGGAGATGGAATGAACGCGCTGTTCGATGGCTTTCTCGACGAGAAGGGCCAGATCCGCCTGCAACCAGGCTTCACGCTGGTCGACTACGTCGAGCAACACTCGCGTGTCAACGCGGACGAGCTCGCGTATCGGTACATCGACTACTCACGCGAGCGTGACGGTGAAGCCCTGGAGCTGACCTGGGAGCAGTTCGGTGTGCGTCTGCGCGCTGTTGCAGCCCGTCTGCAGCAGGTCACCAAGCGTGGCGACCGCGTCGCGATTCTTGCTCCGCAGGGACTCGACTACGTCATTTCGTTCTTCGCGGCCATTCAGGCCGGTTCCATCGCGGTGCCGCTCTTCGATCCGGACGAGCCCGGTCACACCGACCGTCTTCACGCTGTTCTCGGTGACTGCAAGCCGACTGCGATTCTGACTGCCGCATCGTCGGCGGCCGGTGTTCGCCAGTTGTTCCGCTCGCTTCCCGCTGCCGAGCGTCCGCGCATCATCGCCGTCGACGCGATTCCCGATACCGTCGGTGAAACGTGGGTTCGCCCCGACATCGAACTCGACGACATCGCGTACCTGCAGTACACCTCGGGTTCGACCCGAGTTCCCGCCGGCGTGGAGATCACCCATCGTGCTGTCGGAACGAACGCGCTCCAGATGGTCGACTCCATCGAACTCAACGAGGACTCTCGGGGCGTCACGTGGCTGCCGCTGTTCCACGACATGGGCCTGCTGACGGTCATCCTGCCTGCTCTGGGCGGCAAGTACATCACCATCATGAGCCCGCGTGCTTTCGTGCAGCGGCCGTACCGGTGGATCAAGGAACTTGCTGCGGTTTCCGACGGCGCCGGCACCTTTGCTGCCGCTCCCAACTTCGCTTTCGAGCACGCTGCCGCGCGTGGCCTGCCGAAGGACGGCGAGACCCTGGACCTGAGCAACGTCATCGGTCTGATCAACGGCAGTGAGCCGGTCACGACGTCGTCGATGCGCAAGTTCAACGACGCTTTTGCTCAGTACGGTCTGCCCAAGACTGCGATCAAGCCGTCGTACGGCATGGCCGAGGCGACGCTCTTCGTCTCCTCGACCAAGCATTCCGACGAGGCCAAGGTCATCTACGTCGACCGCACGGAACTCAACAAGGGACGCATGGTCATCGTCGACCAGTACTCCGAGAACGCAATCGCGCAGGTCTCCTGTGGGTACGTCTCGCGCAGTCAGTGGGCGGCGATCGTCGATCCCGAGACGCTGACCGAGGTCCCCGACAATCACGTCGGCGAGATCTGGTTGCACGGCGAGAACATCGGTATCGGCTACTGGGGTCGCCCCGACGAGACGGCGGAGACCTTTCACAACAAGCTGGACAATCGGTTGAGCGAAGACAGCCACACCGAGGGCACGCCGGCGGATGCGAACTGGATGCGTACCGGCGACTTCGGCGTCTACGTCGACGGCGAGCTGTACATCACCGGTCGCGTCAAGGACCTCGTGATCGTCGACGGTCGCAATCATTACCCGCAGGACCTCGAGGCTTCGGCTCAGGAAGCCAGCCCGGCTCTGCGCCCCGGCTTCATCGCTGCGTTTGCCGTACCGGCCAACCAGCTGCCGTCCGTCGTGTTCTCCAACACGCACTCGGGTCTGAAGTTCGACGACGACGATTCCTCGGAGCAGTTGGTCATCGTGGCCGAGCGTGCTCCCGGCGCAGGCAAGGCCGATCCGCAGCCGATCGCGGACACCGTGCGTGCGGCGATTTCTTCCCGTCACGGTGTTACGGCCCGAGACATCCTGCTCGTCCCCGCGGGTTCGATTCCGCGTACGTCCAGCGGCAAGATCGCTCGCCGCGCGTGTAAGGCGAGCTATATCGAGGGAACGTTGCGAGGCGGCTATCAGCAGACCGCATTCCCCGATAGCGTTTGAGGAGCAGTCCCTTCATGATCGGTGGCTTGGTGAGTTGATGGTTGAACAAGATGGTGCGCAGAGCAAAGACGTTGTGAGCGAGATGAGTGTCGCGCAGCTGCGTGAGTGGCTTCGCAATTGGATCGCCAACGCGACCGGTCAGCCGGCGGGTTCGATCACGGACGATCGCCCGATGGAAGAGTTCGGGCTCGCCTCGCGGGACGCAGTCGCTCTGAGCGGAGACATCGAGGATCTGCTCGGCGTCACGCTGACCGCCACGGTTGCCTATCAACACCCCACCATCGCTTCGCTGGCTACTCGGATCATCGAAGGTGAGCCCGAGGCGCCGGAGGAGACCGTCGACGCCTCGTACTACGTCTCAGGCGGCGCGACGGACGCTCACGACATCGCCATCGTCGGACTGTCCACACGATTCCCCGGTGCCGGGCACACGCCTTCGGACATGTGGGAAATGCTGGCGGACGGACGCGACGGCATCAGCGACCTCCCCGAGGACCGCTGGGCCGAGTTCATGTCGGATCCCGCCATCAAGGCCGCGGTCGAGAACGCGAACACCAAGGGCGGGTACCTCGACGACGTCAAGGGTTTCGACGCCGAGTTCTTCGCGATGTCTCCGCTCGAGGTCGTCAACGTCGATCCGCAGCAGCGCCTCGCACTCGAACTCGCGTGGGAAGCACTCGAGCACGCTCGCATTCCGGCCAGTGGGCTCAAGGGCAAGCAGGTCGGTGTTTTCATCGGCAGTTCCGCCAACGACTACCAGCTGCTCGCGGTCAGTGATCCGACGACGGCGCATCCGTACGCGTTGACCGGAACGTCGACTGCCATCGTCGCGAACCGGGTCTCGTACTTCTTCGACTTCCGTGGACCGTCCATCGCTCTGGACACCGCGTGTTCGTCTTCGCTGGTTGCCGTTCACGAGGCTGTGCGCTCGCTGCGCAGCGGTGACTCCAACATCGCGCTGGCCGGTGGCGTCAACATGCTGCTGGCCCCTCCCGGAACCCTCGGTTTCGATCAGACCGGGATGCTCGCTCCCGACGGAAAACTGCGTGCCTTCTCCGCTCAGGCTCAGGGAATCGTTCGCAGTGAGGGCGGCGGACTCGTCGTGCTCAAGCGCCTCGAAGACGCCGAGCGTGACGGAGATTCCATCCTCGCGGTGATCGCCGGATCCGCGGTCAACCAGGACGGCCGTTCCAACGGTCTGCTCGCACCCAATCCCGATGCCCAGGCCGACGTGTTGCGTTTCGCGTACCGCGACGCCGGCATCTTGCCGACCACCGTCGACTACATCGAGGCGCACGGAACGGGTACCGATCTCGGTGATCCCATCGAGGCCGACGCGCTCAGTCGTGTCGTCGGTCGTGGTCGTGACGACGACAAGCCGGCACTGCTCGGTAGCGCGAAGACCAACTTCGGGCACCTGGAAGCAGCTGCAGGCGCCGCCGGCCTGATCAAGGTCGTTCTGGCGATGCAGGAAAACAAGATTCCCGCGACGATCAACTACCTGGGCCCGAACCCGCACATCGACTTCGAGAAGTCGCACCTGCAGGTGACGCCCGAGGCCACCGACTGGCCGCGCTACACCGGCAAGGCTGTCGCCGGTGTCTCCGGTTTCGGTTTCGGTGGAACCAACGCGCACGTCGTGGTCAAGGAGTACGTGCCTGCCGACGCAGTAGTCGATGAACCGGTTGTGGATGCCCCGGTGGTCGACGAACCGGCAGCAGAGAACGAGAGCACCGTTGTGCTGGCCGTGTCCGGCGCGCTGCCGTCGCGTCGTCGCCGCGCAGCCGCTGACCTGGCCGACTGGCTCGAAACCGAAGAGGGAAGCAAGACGCCCCTCGCCGACGTCGCCCGCACACTCGCGCGTCGCAACCACGGACGCTCGCGCGCCGCTGTTCTGGCGAAGACGCGCTCCGAGGCCATCAGCTCGCTGCGCGCCGTCGCCGCAGGCAAGCCTGCTCAAGGAGTCTTCTCGGCCGACTCTCCGTCGCCCAAGGGCGCGGTGTGGGTGTTCTCGGGCTTCGGCTCGCAGCACCGCAAGATGGCCAAGCAGCTCTACACGGAGAACTCGGCCTTCAAGGCGGCCGTCGACGAGGTCGACGCGCTGATCCAGGACGAGGCCGGTTACTCGATGGTCGAGATGTTCCTCGACGATTCGATCGAGTACAACGTCGAGACAGCCCAGGTGGGAATCTTCACCATCCAGGTCGGTCTGGCCGCGTTGCTGCGTCACCACGGCGCCGAGGCCGAAGCCGTGGTTCCGCACTCGATGGGTGAGGCCGCTGCCGCGTACGTTTCCGGCGGTCTGAACCTGGAAGACGCTGTCCGCGTGATCTGTTCACGTTCACGGCTGATGGGTGAGGCCGAGGGCGCACTTGTCGGTGACGACATCCGTCTGATGGCTCTGCTCGAGTACAGCGCATCCGAGATCGAGGCGCTGCTGCCCACGTACCCCAAGCTCGAGGTCTGTGTTTACGCAGCTCCGACGCACACGGTGATCGGTGGACCACAGCCGGACATCGAGGCGATCGTCGCGGCCGCCGAGGCCGACGGCAAGATGGCGCGTGTCCTGCAGACCAAGGGCGCCAGCCATACTTCGCAGGTAGATCCGCTGCTCGGTGAGCTTGCCGCCGAGTTGGCCGGTATCGAGCCGACCACGTTGAAGCTCGGCGTCTACTCGTCCGTCGACAAGGACACCTTCTACCGCCCCGGTCACGAGCCGATCCATCAAGAGGCGTACTGGGTCAAGGGTCTTCGCCACAGCGTGTACTTCACCAACGCGGTACGCGGTGCAGTTGCCCACGGCCACACCACTTTTGTCGAGCTTGCACCCAATCCGGTGACGCTGATGTCGGTGGCGGCTACCGCGTTCGATTCGGGCCTGCACGACATGGAGCTCATCCAGACGCTCAAGCGTAAGGAAGACGAGTCCGCGGGTGTTCTTGCCGCTCTCGCGCAGCTGTACGTGCACGGCCATGCCGTGAACCTCGAGTCTCTGCTTCCCGCAGGCGATTTCGCTTCGGTTCCGCGTACCGCATTCCTGCGTAAGCCGTATTGGCTCGACATTCGCGTCAGTGCCGGCGGTTCGGCTCGCGTACCCGGTTCGCACGTCGCTCTGCCCGACGGCCGCCACGTGTGGGAGGTCGACGCATCCGCCGTCACCGATCTGGCTGTGCTCGTGAGCGCTGCTGCCGGACAGGTGCTCTCGGATGTCGCTCTCACCGCTGCCGTTCCCCATGGTGAGCTGGCCGGCGCTGCGACCCTGACCACGACACTCAATCCGCATCCGGGTGGAGCGTCGGTGCAGGTGCACGCTCGTGAGGGTGCTACGTTCCGTCTGCTCTTCGACGCCGTCGTCACGTCCGGTGAGCCGCTGCCCGAGCTGGTCGTCAGCGCGCCGGTCAAGACCAGTGCGCCGATGGAATCCCTGGCCGAGGTCGTCGAAGACGCCGGAGACAAGTGGGATCCGAACGGTTCGCAGAGCCTCGACGACCGCCTCAAGATCGTGGTAGCCGAGTCGATGGGGTACTCGCCGGAGGATCTGCCGGCCGAGGTTCCGCTCATCGAACTGGGTCTCGACTCGCTCATGGCGATGCGTATCAAGAACCGCGTCGAGTACGAGTTCGACATTCCGCAGCTCCAGCTCCAGGCAGTCAAGGATGCGAGCCTCAACGAGGTCAACAAGTACCTGCGCTACGCGATCGACAATCGCGAAGAGGTTCAGGCGATGGCCGACAAGCAGGCCGCGGAGAAGTTGGCGGCCGACGCTGCTGACGAGGACGTTGCTCCCGCAGAGGTGGCAGTGGAACTACCTACCACTGCTCCGGTTGCTGCTGCGCCTTCCGATCCTTCTCGAGCCGGAACTGCCGACGACGCAGGCTCGGACGTTCCGCCGCGAGATGCGGCCGAGCGCTTGACGTTTGCGACGTGGGCGGTTGTCACCGGGAAGTCGGCCAAGGGCATCTTCAACGATCTGCCGATCGTCGGTGACGAGGTCGCCGAGAAGCTTGCTGCTCGGCTTTCCGAGCGTGCCGGCGGCGAGATCACTCTCGACGACGTTCTCGACTCCACCACCATCGAAGAGCTTGCGGACGTCGTTCGCCAGTACCTCGAGGACGACGGCAAGATCGACGGACTCGTACGTACTCTGCGTGCCCGTCCCGAAGGTTCCACTGCCGTACCGGTATTCGTCTTCCATGCTGCCGGTGGTTCGACGGTGACGTACGAGCCTCTGCTCAAGCGCCTGCCCGCCGGCACGCCGATGTACGGGTTCGAGCGGGTCGAGGGCTCGATCGAAACCCGCGCTGCTGCTTACGTTCCGCTGCTGCGTGAGATCCAGGGCGACGGGCCGTACGTGCTGTGTGGCTGGTCGTTCGGTGGCGTGATGTCGTATGCGGTCGCGAAGTTGCTGCGCGAGCAGGGCGCCGACGTGCGTGTGGTCGGGCTGCTCGACACCGTCATGGCCGGCGAGGTCGTGCCGGACACCGAGGCGGAACGACGCAAGCGCTGGGAGCGCTACGGCAAGTTCGCCAAGCGCACCTACAACCTGGATGTGCCGCTGCCGCTTGACGTTCTGGCTTCCACCGAAGCCGACGAGGATCAGATCCAGATCTTGATGGACATGATCAAGATGAGCGGCGCCAAGATTCCCGGCGGCATCATCGAGCATCAGCGGACGTCGTGGTTGGACAATCGCGCCATCCAGACGGCCGAGTTCAGCAGTTACGACGGCGACGTCGTGCTCTACATGGCTGACAAGTACCACGACGAGCTGATGACGCTCGAGCCTGCATTCAAGACCCGCAAGGCGGATGGTGGCTGGGGTGACTACGTGAAGAACCTCGAGGTCGTCTACATCGGCGGGGACCACCTGCAGATCGTCGACGAGCCGTACATCGCGAAGGTTGCGGCAGACCTCACCACCAAGCTGGCCCAGATCGAGACAGCTCAGACCAAAGCAGCGGAAACCGGAGTTCAGAAGTGACGACAACCACCGCGGAGAAGCTCGCTGAACTCCGCGAAAAGTTGGAGAAGGCAAAGGAACCCGGCTCGGCTCGGGCCATTGCCAAGCGCGATGCAGCAGGGCACAGCACGCCGCGCCAGCGCATCGACATGTTGCTCGACCCCGGTAGCTTCATCGAGATCGGTGCCCTGGTGAAGATGGCGGGGGAGGGCAACCCGTACAGCGACGGCGTCATGACCGGTCACGGAACCGTCGACGGGCGTCCGGTAGCCGTGTTCGCGCACGATCAGACGGTGTTCGGCGGTGCCGCCGGAGAGATGTTCGGCCGTAAGGTCGCAGCTGTCAACGATTTTGCGCTGAAGGTGGGCTGCCCGGTCGTCGGTATCAACGATTCCGGTGGAGCTCGCATCCAGGATGCCGTTTCCTCGTTGGCCTGGTACGCCAACATGGGTTCACGTCAGGAGCCGTTGTCCGGCCTGTGCCCGCAGATCTCGGTCATCCTCGGTAAATGCGCCGGCGGTGCCGTGTACGCCCCGATCAACACGGACGTCGTGGTCGCGACCGAAGAGTCGTACATGTTCGTCACCGGACCCGACGTCATCAAGTCGGTCACCGGCGAAGAGGTCAGCCTCGAGGACTTGGGTGGAGCCCGCAAGCAGGCGGAGTACGGAAACATCCATCACGTCGCTCCCGACGAGAAGGCTGCCTTCGACTGGGTGCGTGAGTACCTGAGCTTCATGCCGTCGTCATGCCAGGAGAAGGCGCCGCTGATCAACCCGGGCCTCGAACCCGAGATCACCGAGTCGGATCTCGAACTCAATGCGTTCATGCCGGATGCCGACAACGCCGGCTACGACATGCACGACATCATTCTGCGGATCTTCGACGACGGCACTTTCCACGAAATCGGAGCCCAGGTCGCGCACAACGTGATCACCGGATTCTCCCGCGTCGACGGCCTGCCCGTCGGTGTCGTGGCCAACCAGCCCACGTACCTCAGCGGCGCCCTCGACGCGGACAGCTCCGACAAGGCCGCCCACTTCGTGCGTCTGTGCGACGCTTTCAACATCCCGCTCGTCTTCGTCGTCGACACACCGGGCTTCCTTCCCGGCGTCGATCAGGAAAAGGTCGGCGTCATCAAGCGCGGCGGGCGTTTCCTGTTCTCGTACATCGAAGCCACTGTGCCGAAGGTGACTGTGGTGGTTCGTAAGGCGTACGGCGGCGGTTATGCCGTCATGGGCTGCAAGCAGCTCGGTGCCGACATCAACCTCGCGTGGCCGACCGCTCGTATCGCCGTGATGGGCGCCGAGGGTGCCGTCAACATCATGGGGCGGCGTCAGCTCGCCGAGGCCGGCGAGAATGCACCCGCGGTGCGTGCTCAGCTGATCAACTTCTACAACGAGTTCGTCGCGACGCCGTACATCGCGGCCGAGCGCGGATACATCGACGCGGTGATCGAGCCTTCGCAGACGCGTCTCGAGATCCGTAAGGCTCTGAAGTTGCTCGCGGACAAGACGATCTTCAAGAACCCGCGCAAGCACAACTTGATGCCGCTTTAGTCCCCGAGAGATACTGACTGGAGGGTTCCGCCGGGGGTTGGTTCAATAGATGAGGTTGAGTTCTACCCCCGAATCAGAATTGTCCGATTCGGCGCGTATCCCGTGACCGGCCGAGCGAACGAGGATCTGGGTACGGTCGGCTCGGAACAGGTCGTTCGAGCATTCGATGATTGCACCGGCCGCGTCCCGCGCGGTTCGCTGGATCGAAATGAGTGGCGCGTCGGTGTGGATGGAAAGCAATCGAGCCTCTTCCGGTGTCGCCGACGCTACTTCGAGTCTTTCCTCGCTGCTCACGACCTCGACTTCGTACTCACTTCGTAGAAGTTCGTAGACTGAGCCACCCAATGGCCGATCCAGTAGTCCGGGGAAGCGTTGAGCAGGGAGCCATGCCTGCTCTATCGACAATGGAGTTCCGTCGGCAAATCGCAATCGAAGGATGCTGAACGCCAGCGAGGTTTGGTCGTCGAGGCCGAGTCGGATTCGAATCGACTGTTCAGGGTTTTGCAGGACGGCCGACAGGACCTGTGACCCGGACGTCATCCCCTGCCTAGCGAGATAGGACGGCAACCCGTCAACTCGATCGAGGTCGCGCTCGAACTTCCGCTGCGCGATGAAGGTGCCTCCCGCCCGGCCTGGTAGCCGATGTGTGATTCCTGCCTGGCACAGACCTGTCAGAACGCCCCGCAAAGTGGATCGGCTCACCTGGAAGTGCTCGGCCAGTTCTCGCTCGCTCGGGAGACGATCCCCGGGTCTGAGAATCCCGGAACTTATGTCGCTCAGTATCTTTCGGCGGACCTGCTCGGCTACCGGCCCGCCCATGCCAGTCGTCATCGGAATCGCCTCCCACCCCGGCGTCGGAGTGCGGCACGTCCCCACCCATTCGCCAATCCCGCACACTGCTGGAGCCTGCGGTCTGTTTCGGCAGCTTATCGCATGGATGCGGTTGATCGGAGCTCCTTGCGTCCTGGCGGGGTCGAATGGTTGCTCCTTCTGAGTGAGCCTTGTGGAAATTGGACCAAACGCCCATTTCTCCCAACCAACAGACATACCAAATTTCAACCTAATTGATATAATTGCAGTACATAGCCTTATAAAAGGTTTAGCGAACTCTTGTTTTGGTATGTTACGTGTGTCACACTCAGTCGATCGCAAGGTGCGCTGCGGCGGCAGGTCGCAGTTCGAGTCGTCGAATCCGTTCGGCAAATACTGAGAGGACCTTCGTCGTGACCGATGTATCCGAGGCCGACGGTGCGGCCGCCGCCGGTGAGAACAGGTCTGGTCAGTCAGTCCAACGTCTGAAGAAGAATTCAGTCGGCCTCGCAGGTGTGGTTTTCATGGCTGTGGCGACCGCTGCGCCGATTACTGCCATGGTCGGGAACGTCCCGATTGCTATCGGCTTCGGCAACGGCAGTGGCGCTCCGGCGGGGTACCTCGTCGCGACAATCGTGCTTGGCCTTTTCGGGGTCGGATATGCAGCGATGGCACGCCATATCACCGCGACCGGGGCCTTTTACGGATTCATCAGTCATGGGCTGGGACGGGTACTCGGGATGGCCTCGGGGACGATCATCACGATGGCCTATGTGGTGTTCGAGGCATCCCTCGTCGGCATCTTCAGCTTCTTCTCGCAGAGCACGGTGGAGAAGTACACCGGCATATCCGTTCCGTGGATCGTGTTCGCCTTGGTGATGCTCGCGGCCAACGCGATCCTCTCCTACTTCGACATCAATTTGGCTGCAAAGGTTTTGGGAGTCTTTCTGGTAACTGAAATCTTGATGTTGGGACTGATGGCCGTTGCAGTGCTCGTTCACGGCGGTGGTCCGGACGGGTTCGCAGTGTCTTCGATCAACCCGGTGAGTGCATTCGAGCCTGCGGCAGGTGTCGGCGGTGCAGTGGCAGGTATCGGACTGTTCTTCGCCTTCTGGTCGTGGGTAGGCTTCGAGTCGACTGCAATGTACGGCGAGGAGTCGCGCGACCCCAAACGAATCATTCCGCGCGCAATTCTCCTGTCGGTTCTGGGAATTGGACTGTTCTACGTATTCGTCTCCTGGATGGCTATCGCCGGCACCGGTCCGTCCCGGGCCATCGAGCTGGCGCAGGATTCCTCGACTTCCAGTGAAATCTTCTTCGGTCCGACACGTGATTTCGTCGGTGGTTGGGCCGTAAGCGTCTTTGAGGTACTACTCATTTCAGGGTCATTCGCGTGCGGAATGGCCTTCCATCAGTGCGCATCTCGATACATCTATGCGCTGGGGCGTGAGGGGCTGATTCCCGGTTCCGAAGGTTCCGTCGGTCGAACCCACCCCGTGCACGGGTCACCACACATCGCGTCGTTCGTCCAGACCGTCATGGCCACTTTGATTGTGATCGCCTTCGCGGTTGCCGGGATGGATCCGTACATCCACCTATTCGGGTTGTTGGCGATTCTCGGTACGATGGCAATCCTGATTGTTCAGTCGCTCTGCGCTTTTGCAGTCATCGGCTATTTCCATGTTTCCAGGAACCATCCGGAAACGGCCAACTGGTTTCGAACTCTTCTGGCCCCCCTCCTAGGCGGGTTGGGAATGCTGTACGTGGTGTACCTCCTATGGGAGAACCGCAGTTTCGCGGCGGGTGCTGCTGCAGATACCCTGCTGTTCCGCTTGAGTCCCTACATCGTGGGCGGACTGTTTCTGTTCGGAATGCTCGTCGCAGTTTGGTACAAGTACCGAGCTCCCGAGCGCTACGCCCGAATCGGACGCATCGTCTTGGACGACACACCCGAATCGGAACCGGAAGCTGAACCTTCGATCAACTAATTTTCATTTGGTACGACCAATAATGCCATAGCGGACATGTTCTTGTCGCAAGCATGTCGGCCGACGTTTGAATCATGTTGCTGTGCAGTATAATTCATACGTACGACTGGCCAACTCAATATTGTTCCATTCGTGCCATTGACTTTATTGGTCCGACCATTAATGATTTACACGTACGCAAAGAGTCGAAAGCCCGAACGAATCGGGCCCGAGTCAGGACAGGTGGGATATGTACGACTACGGCTCATTCAGCTTCGATTCCAAGAGCGAAGTGCTGGAGAAGGCCAAACGGTACTGGAACCCCGACAAGACTCAGTTCTGGACCGACAGTGGCATCGATCTGGTCATCGGCCGACGCGAGGGTTACGTGCTGTGGGATATGGAGGGCCGCCGCCTCATCGACCTTCATTTGAATGGCGGCACCTACAACCTCGGGCATCGAAATCCGGAGGTAGTGGCGGCAGTTGCCGAGGGACTCGAACTGTTCGACATCGGAAACCACCACTTTCCCTCGGTCGCGCGCACCGCACTCGCCGAAGCATTGGTCCAGACGGCTCCTGCAGGTCTGACGAAGGTTGCGTTCGCGTCCGGAGGTGGCGAGGCGATCGACATCGCTCTCAAAAGTGCTCGGCACGCAACGCAGAAGCGAAAGATCGTATCGATCGTGAAGGCTTATCACGGTCATACCGGACTTGCGGTAGGCACCGGTGACGATCGGTTCGCGAAGCTCTTCCTCGCGGATCGACCGGACGAGTTCATCCAAGTGCCGTTCGGAGATCTGGATGCAATGGACAAAGCCTTGTCTGGCCGTGACGTTGCGGCGGTGATCATGGAAACGATTCCGGCGACGTACGGATTTCCACTACCGGAGCCGGGCTACCTCGAAGCGGTCAAAGCGATGACAGAAGCGTACGACGCTCTGTACATCGCCGACGAGGTGCAGACAGGGCTGATGCGTACCGGTGAACTGTGGGGTATCACCAAGCACGGGATCGATCCCGACATCATGGTGACCGGCAAGGGAATTTCCGGCGGTATCTATCCGATCGCGGCTGTGCTGCTCAGTGATCGGGCAGGGCAGTGGCTCGAGCAGGACGGCTTCGGTCATATCTCGACGTTCGGCGGCGCCGAACTCGGTTGTGTCGCAGCGCTCAAGACACTCGAGATCACCACCCGCCCACAGGTGAGATCGATGGTGCACTACATATCCGAACTCATGGGTGCCGGGCTTCGCAGAATTCAAGATCAATACCCCGGGTGGTTCGCCGAGATTCGTCAGAACGGAGTGATCCTTGGTTTGCGATTCGACCACCCCGAAGGGGCGAAGTTCGTGATGCGCCAGTTGTACGAACTGGGGGTATGGGCGATCTTTTCGACTTTGGATCCGCGTGTGCTGCAGTTCAAACCAGGCATTCTGATGTCGCGTGAGCTATGCGAAGACGTCCTCGATCGCGTTGAAGTTGCTGTCGGACGAGCACGCGACGACGTTCACAACTCTGACCGGAGGGCAATCTGATGAGTACGGCTTTTGCCGGACATATGCTCGAACGCGCCGTTTGGGCCGCCGAGTCATTTGCCACCTACGACGCCGACTCGGTGGGTCGTATTGCACAGGCGGTAGCCGACGCGGCATACGAAGCGTCTGGGCACTACGCCGAATGGGCGGTTCGCGAGACGGGGATGGGGGTGGTTGCAGACAAGGTTCGGAAGAATCAGGCCTGCTCACGCGGAATCCTCGAGTTCTACCGTGGGCAGGATTTTGTCAGCCCCAGGGTGGACGAGCTCGACAAGATAGTCGAGATTCCACGCCCTGCCGGAGTCGTGCTTGCTCTGACTCCTACTACCAATCCTGTTTCGTCGGTGTACTTCAAAGTATTGATCGCGATGTTGACCCGAAATGCCATCGTGGTTGCACCACATCCGAGGGCAAAGCTGTCGTGTGCGGATGCTGCGCACATGCTCAGTGCTGCAGCGGTTGCAGCGGGCGCACCGGACGGCATCATTCAGGTGGTCGACGAGCCGACGATTCCGTTGATGGAAGCGCTGATGTCGGACGATCGAACCGACGTCATCGTGGCAACGGGCGGGTCCAGCGTTGTCCGCGCGGCTTACTCGTCGGGCAATCCAGCTCTAGGAGTGGGTCCGGGCAATGTCCCTGTGTTCGTGGACGCCACCGCGGATGTGCGTTTGGCCGCACAACGAATTGTCGATAGCAAGGCTTTCGACAATTCGCTTCTGTGCACCAACGAATCCGTACTCATCGCCGAGGATGCAGTTGCGGATGGCTTGACGCGCGAGATGCAGCGTGTGGGGGCTCACTTCCTGGATGCCGACGATGTGAATCGACTGCGCGAGTACATGTTTCCCGAGGGTCACCTCAACACGGATGTCGTCGGCAAGGATGCAGTGTGGATCGCGGACAAGATCGGACTGCGAGTGACCGCGAAAACCAGACTGCTCGTGGCTCCGTTCGATGTTGTTCGCTCGGAAGAGGTTCTGGCGCACGAGAAACTGTCACCGGTGATCGGGATGGTGCGGGTCCCTGACGCTGAGCGAGGTGTACGAGCTGCGCGGGCAGTGGTCCGTATCGCCGGCGCTGGTCATTCTGCGGCGATTCACAGCGAGAATTCGCACACGATCATGAACTATGCGGCGCTGGTGCCGGTGCTGCGAATTTCGGTGAACGTCGGAAACAGTACGGGTAGCGCTGGACTCGACACGAATCTGGCTCCATCGATGACGATTGGTACCGGATTCGCCGGGCGCAGTTCGATCGGTGACAATCTTGAGCCGAAGCATCTACTGAACTGGGCTCGCGTCGCCTACAACTCGGACGAAAGTGTCCGCATGGCGAATCTTTCGGGCGTCGAAATCTGGCAGGTGCCGGCCGGCGCCGTGCCGGTCTACCCCATCGCCTCGAACGCTGCCCCCGGGTCGGGAGTGGCTGTGCCGAAATCGGTTCCGCGGACAATCCGCGCTGACTCGCCTGTTCGAGGCTCGTCGACAGATGCGGATCGGCTCCGTGCAGAGCTCCGTCGGATAGTCGTCGAAGAACTCTCCCAACTGAACAAGAGGTGACCCATGGCTGAACTTCGATCGTTCATTTTCATTGACAGGCTGCAACCACAGACGATGTCCTATCTGGGTACCTTCATTCGTGGAACGCTTCCGCGAGCCGATTCTGCCGCTCAGATTATCGAGGTTGCGCCAGGACTCGATATCGAAGGCATCACCGACGTTGCCCTCAAACATGCTGATGTGCAGGCTGGCGTGTTGGTTGTCGAAAGGCAATTCGGGTACTTGGAATTTCACGGTGAAACAGGGGCGGTGACTTCTGCCGCGGACGCAGCGCTGGACGCACTCGAGGCAACGAGATCTTCTGCGATCTCGCCGACAATTCTCGCTTCGAAGATTATTTCCAGTATCGAACCGCAGCATGCGTTCCTGATCAATCGCAACAAGATCGGATCGATGGTGCTGGCTGGAGATTCGCTCTTCGTTCTGGAAGTTCAGCCTGCCTCATATGCGATCCTGGCCACGAACGAGGCGGAGAAGGCGGCCGACGTCAAGGTGGTCGACTTTCGCATGATGGGTGCAACTGGTCGAGTGTATCTATCGGGTAGCGAAGCAGATGTGCGGCAGGCCGCCGAGGCAGCTCAGAGTGCTCTGGGAGGTGAATTCTGATGAAATTGCCTCCGCCCGAAGAGCTTCGGACTATGATTCGAGAGATCATCCGGGACGTCGCACCTGATGTCCCGAATAACCTCACTCCGAACAAGCCCGCCCCGAGCAAGCCCGCCTCACCTCAGCTCGCTCCGGTGTCGACTGGTCCGATGGCTGTCTCTCATCGAAACAAGACCGAAGCAGTGCGGCTGAGTACCAGCGCCGAACTGCAGACCTTCGTGTTCAAGCTGCTGGAACTGTTCGAGAATCCGAAATCGCGGCAAGACCTGCGTGCCGGCCGATTGAAATTCACACTCGTCCCCGGCCCGAACGCGGCGGGACCAACATCGGCAGTTCACCGTATCGACGAGGGTGTGGTGACCGAGCGGCACATAGCTCGCTTCGCAGAATCCGGTGCGCGCCTTGTTCTCGGGCGCAAAGCAGTGATAACCCCGCTGGCTCGCGAGAAGGCACGCGCTCTCGGGGTCTCATTCGAAAAGGAGCGCTGATGATTGCCGCAGTTGTCACGGGAAACATCTGGTCGTCGCGACGCATCGACGGACTGCCGAACGGCGCGCTTCTGCGCGTCGAGGCTCTGGAATCGGGCGACCGATTCATCGCGTTCGATGTACTGGGTTCGGGTGTCGGCGAGCACGTCCTCGTTGCGCAGGGTTCCGTCGCATCCAACTGGTTTCCCGGTACACCACCACCTGTGGACGCTCTCGTCATCGGATCGATCGATCGAGACGCCACACCCGAAGTTCCCCCGAACTCCGGTCTCTGACCGGATCGTGATCCTCCTGTCTGCGTACCTCGCGACAGAACCGTCAACAAAGGAGTCGACAAATGTCCAGCACAGCAATCGGAATGATCGAGACCAAGGGATTCGTTGCAGCGTTGGCGGCCGCCGATGCAATGGTCAAGGCAGCAAACGTCACCATCACGGATCGGCAAGAGGTCGGCGACGGATTGGTGGCGGTCATCGTCACCGGTGAAGTGGGGGCGGTGAAGGCCGCCACGGAGGCCGGAGCTGAAACAGCCTCTCAGATAGGCGAATTGGTGAGCGTTCATGTGATTCCGCGTCCGCATGCCGAACTTGGTGCGCACTTCTCGGTGGTCTCCAAGTAGCTCGGTCGCATCGGTTAGGCCCAGCAGGATCAACGTCCTGGCAGGATCAAAGTCTGAGGAGGAGGCACCTCGGTGTCCGCACAAGTGCAATCAACAACGGATATCCGTGTCTACCTGATGGTGCATGACCTGCAACGTCAGTTTGCGGCGTACATGGGTACACCCACTCGCGCGCGTGGGTACCCGCCGTATGAGCACGATTACGCACTCATCGTCGAGGTGTCACCAGCTCTGGCGATCGAACGTGTGATGGACCTCGCGCTGAGGGCGGTGCCTTCCGTCGAGCCCGGGATACTGTACGTGGAAAGGCAATTCGGAGTTCTCGAGATTCATGCGAACAACCTCGCCGATGTGGAACGTGCGGGTCAGGCGATCTTGGACGGCACCGGTAGCGAGGCAGCTGATCAGCTGCGACCGAAGGTGCTCTACCACGACGTGATCGAGGACATCACGGATCAGCATGCGGTGATCATCAATCGGAACAGACAGGCATCCATGGTAATGCCTGGGCAGTCACTGCTCGTGTACGAAATGACCCCGGCGCTGTTCGCGACAGTGGCTGCCAACGAGGCCGAACGCGCAGCTCCGGGAATCACTCTCGTAGACGTCCAGATGATCGGTGCAGCCGGACGGCTGTATATCGCAGGATCGACCGAAGAGGTGACGTCGGCCCGAGACAGGATCACCGACGTCTTGGCAGGTATCGAAGGCCGCGAACACGGCTGAGTCAGTTTCTTGAGAGGAGAGGAGGACCACCTGATGTTTGTCGAAGGTGCGGGATCGGCCGAAGATCTGGTCGCAGATCGTGCGATCAAGGAGTACGCGTTCTCGCGAGATGCGCAGTGGCGCATGATCAACTTGTCGGAAAATGCGACCTATCTGGTCGAAGACCCGGGGACAGGCACGGGTGGAATCCTCCGTGTTCATCGGGAGGGATATCACGATGCGCAGGCGATCGAGTCAGAACTGGATTGGCTCGATGCCCTCCACGAGGAGAACATCGTTGATGCCTCCAAAGTGATTCGGACAGCGGACGGGCGTCGAATCGTGACGACGGAAGTTTCCGGACGAACGCGGCACGCTGTCCTTTTCGAGACGATGGGTGGTTTGGAGCCGGATGAAGCGGGAATTTGTGCGAACGACTTTCATACACTCGGAGCGGTGACAGCGAGACTTCATTCTCATTCGAAGCGTTGGCGCAAACCGGCTGGTTTCGCTCGCTTCTCGTGGGATTGGACAAATACACTCGGCGAGGCGCCGAGGTGGGGACGCTGGCAGGATGCTGTCGGCATCGGGACCAACGAGATTGCGACGTTGGAGCCTGCCGTGGAATTGATTCACCGGAGGTTGGAACGATACGGGCAGGGCCCGGACCGGTTTGGTCTGGTGCACGCAGACCTCCGACTGGCGAATCTTCTCGTTGATGCAGATCAGGTCAATGTGATCGATTTCGACGATTGTGGGTTCGGCTGGTTCCTGTACGACTTCGGTACCGCCGTGTCTTTCATCGAGCACGATTCGGCATTGCCGCGTTGGCAGGAAGCGTGGTTGTCCGGGTACCGAACCGTCGCGGAATTGTCCGACGAGGACGAAGACATGCTCGCTACATTCGTCATGTTGCGCAGGATGCTCCTGGTGGCCTGGATGGGTTCCCACTCGCATTCCCAGGAGTCGCGCACCAAGAGTTCGAGTTATGCAGCGGGAACGTGCGAGCTGGCGACCAGATACCTCGATTCCGATGGTTCCTCGCTCGAACGAACTGATTTTGCTCGCTGACCGACCAGTCCCGATCAATCAACTCTGATGAGGTCCAAATGTTCAACTCCATTGAAGGTCGTTCGGTCGTCGTCACCGGCGGTAGCAAGGGCATCGGCTTGGGAATGGTCCGGGTATTCGCGCGCGCAGGGGCCAATGTGCTCATGACCGCGCGAGACGCTCTGACTCTCGAACGTGCCGCGGAGGGTTTGAATGGTCTTCCTGGCGCGGTCTCCACACTTCAAGTCGACGTCACGAATCCTGACTCCTTGGCCGGTATGGCAGAAGTTGCGGCCGAGCGACACGGAGGAATCGACGTGTTGTGCGCGAACGCTGGGATCTTCCCGTCGAAGCGGTTGGGAGAGATGACCTCGGAGGACATGGACAGCGTATTCGGCGTCAACGTCAAGGGGACCATCCACGCCGTGCAAGCGTGCATGCCGTGGCTCGAAACTTCTGGGCGTGGAAGGGTTGTCGTGACATCGTCGATCACCGGACCCGTAACCGGTTATCCGGGTTGGTCGCACTACGGGGCAAGCAAGGCTGCGCAGATGGGCTTCATCCGAACTGCTGCCATTGAGTTGGCACCGAAGAGGATCACGATCAACGCCGTCTTGCCCGGCAACGTGATCACCGAGGGGCTCGACGGTTTGGGACAGGAATATCTCGACCAAATGGCGTCCAGCGTCCCGGCCGGCAGTCTGGGCAGCGTCGAGGATATCGCCAATGCCGCACTGTTCTTTGCACTGGACGAAGCCGCGTACATCACCGGTCAGTCGTTGATCGTAGATGGTGGACAGGTTCTTCCGGAGTCGGCGATGGCGCTCGGCGAACTGTAAGACAAGCGACGACGGATTCACCCGTCCCCGGTGGATCCGTCGTCGGCGAGCACGGCTATTATTTGGTCAGACCGAATACCCGCCATGTTCAGGAGGCTGCCCCATGGGTGCGCAAACTGAGGAGGTCCGGCGGCGTATCGTGGCCGAGATCAATTCCGGAGCATTGCCTCCCGGGTCGCGTCTCGGGAGCGAGCGGGAACTGGCAGAACACTACGGAGTCAGCCGCTCGAGTCTGCGGCAGGTCCTTGCTGCATTGGAGGAAGCCGGGGTCGTTCGCCGAGCGATCGGGCGTTCCGGCGGCACATTCATCAGTCATGCAACGGTCGAGCGAGATCTCTCCGGTGTCATCGGGTTACCCGCGTATCTGGCGAGCCAAGGATACGTGGCCGGCAGCAGGATCCTGTCCACCCAAATGACCGTTCCCGATCGAAACGCGCGAGATGCGCTGGATTTGGGCGAGGACGAATTCGTGATCGATATTCGGCGCATTCGTCTTGCCGACGGGTCTCCCATCTCGTTGGAACACGTACAACTCCCGGCCGGTAGGTTTCCGGGTCTGCTGGAGCGTCCGCTGGGTGGCTCTCTCTACGAATTGATGGAGCAGGCATACGGTTTGGTTCCGGGTGCGGCCGAGGAGCAGATCGAAGCAGTCAACGCCACCACTACTGAGGCATCGGTACTCGGCACCCGCGTCGATGCTGCTCTGTTGTTGATCACGCGCACCACCCGAGACCAGACGGGTATTCCGTTCGAATACTCACGTGACCTGTTTCGCGCTGATCGAACTCGAATCTCGGTCACTGCCCGGGGACCGGCTGGACGAACAGAGGCCAAGGCAACCGTCCTGGAAGTTCGCACCGACTCCGAATCCTGAGTTCTGGTGCAATAGAACGAGATAACGTCGGATTGTGTGATCCGGCTGCCAGTCGGTACCGAAATCTGGGTCGATCCGGGTGTGGGCAGCATGTCGCACGATCCAGGGATCCGTCGTTTGACGGATGGACGTGTCCCCATAGGTGCTCATCTGGGGTCGAGTTG
Organism: Rhodococcus sp. SG20037; assembly: GCF_031763325.1. NCBI lineage: Bacteria > Bacillati > Actinomycetota > Actinomycetes > Mycobacteriales > Nocardiaceae > Rhodococcus > Rhodococcus sp. SG20037. The sequence continues at coordinate 279,604 of NZ_CP134497.1, forward strand.
CTGATGTTGCGTGACCTTGTTCACATCTAGTCTTTGTCTACTTGCGGCGAATCTGCTGCCGCAGTGAGTATTCCGTCCACTCGTGCACGGGACTCTTTCTGGTTCAAGTCGATTCACTTACATTCCAGGAGCACATGGTGAGCAATCCCACGGAGTTGTCCGGACCCTCATCCGAAGTGGCAGCGAAACGTCGTGCGTTCGACGCTGTCGATGCGTTGGCTGAGGACATGGTCACGGTGTTGTCGGAGATCATCGCTATTCCCAGCGTGAATCCGAAATATCCCGGCCAGACCTACGACCAAGTCGTAGGTCTGGAGGGCAAAGTCAGTAACTTGCTGTCCGAGATCTATCAGGACAGTGGCGCCGATGTGGAGAGATGGGAGGTCGAAGCCAAGCGGACCAACGCTGTGGGGACTGTCTCCGGCTCCGGTGGTGGGCGTTCGTTGATCTACAACGGGCACGTAGACGTCGTACCACCGGGAAATGTTGAGCGGTGGGAATCGGGAGACCCGTTCTCGGGTCGAGTCGACGGTGACCGAGTGTGGGGGCGCGGCGCAAGCGATATGAAAGCAGGTTTGGTCGCGCAGGCTTTCGCGGTCAAAGCACTGCAACGTGCCGGTATCTCACTTCGTGGCGATCTGATCATCCAGGCGGTTGTCGGGGAAGAGGTCATGGACCACGAGTGCGGGATTTCGTCGACTCTGGAACGCGGGTATCGGGCTGACGCTGCTGTCGTGGCCGAACCGAGCGGTCCGACTCAACTCGGCGTAATCCCGGTGACCCCAGGTCTGCTCTGGTTCTCGGTGACAGTGGCAGGTAAAGCTACTCACTCGTCGATGCGTGGTCAGACGATCAGAGCCGGCGGTGGCGGGTCCAAGGTCGGCGTCAACGCAATCGACAAGGGGTTTCTCGTCTTTCAGGCACTTCAACGCCTCGAGGAAGAATGGGCATTCACGAAGACGCACCCGCTCTTCGCTCCTGGGCATTTCTCGATTCATCCCGGTGTGGTGACGGGTGGTCCGCACGGAGTGCTTGTGCCGTTCATCCTTTCGGAATACATGACCATCGAGTACTGCGTTTGGTACCCACCTCAGGACGACCCTGAAACAGTCAAGCAGGAGATCGAGGCGCAAATCGAGTCGATAGCGCGGACCGACGGCTGGCTGCGGGACAATCCGCCGACTGTCGAATGGAAACTCAGTTGGCCGGCGAACGATCCGGGAGAGTCTGCGGTCGAGATCACCGAGGCGATCTCTCAAGCACACATCGCTGCCGCGGGCGGGACACGGTTTGCCGGTGCGCCAACCGTTGCAGGTTTCTGTGCGGTTGAGGATACTTCTTTTCTCACAATGGCAGGCGTTCCCGCGATCAGCTACGGCCCCGGCGACTTGCGGGTGTCGCATGCAGATGACGAGTACTGTCTGATCGACGAAGTCCGTACTGCTGCAAGAACTTTTGCCGCCCTTGCGATCGACTGGTGCGGACTCGAGGAGCAGGCAGAATGAAAGAGTTCATTCGGCAACTCGCGCCGCGAACAATTCATGTGACATTCGGTTTTCTGTACGGCATAAGTCTTCTGCTTGCGCTGTTTCCTCCGTTGTATCTCGCAGCAAGTGGCGTCTCGACACGAATCTTGGGGCTGCCGTTCAGTATCTTCTACTGGCTCTTCGACGGTTTGTTGGTCGGGCTGAGCCTGTGGGCGCTCTATCTGGTCGAAGGCATCAGGGGCGAGCTGGACGAGGACTTCGCTGTGGTATCCGACCCCTCCGTTGGGTCACCGAGTTCGCCGACTGGAGAATGACATGTTGATCATGCTCGGAATGTTGACAGTCTTCTATGCTGTCGTCGTCTATATCCTTTACGCCACCAAGCGCAGCGAAGCGCCGTCCTTTACCGAGTATTCGGTGGGTGGCCGTAGCTATGGCCCATGGTTCGTCGCGATGTCCTATGTCAACTCTTGGTGGCCGGGTGCGGTTTTCATCGCCTTCTTCGGTTTGGCGGCTGGTGCCGGAGTATTCGGATTTTACGGACTGGCTTACTCGGGGCTAGGCGTCGCGATGATGTATTTCATGGCTACAAAGGCCTGGCGATGGGGAGCTCGATACGAATTACGTTCACAGCCAGATCTTCTCGGGCTGCGGTTCGACTCGACATTGGTCAAGAAGATTGCCAGTGTGATCGGTGTGGTGTCGTTGTTCCCGTGGGTGGTGCTCGGAATGCAAGCGCTGGGACAACTCCTCGAAGTTGCCAGCGAAGGCAAATGGTCCGTCACCACCTGCCTGTTGATCGGATTGGCGCTCATCGTCATTCGCCAGATCTGGACCGTCAAGATGGGCATGCGCGGGCTTATCATGACCGACCTGTTCCAGGGGATCGTCGCTTACGTGGTTGCCGGATTGGTGTGTCTTCTCATGCTCGTCGGATTTGGTGGATCACCCATCAGCTTCGGGGCGTTGGCAGAACTGCCGGTGGAGATGCTGCGGGTACCAGGCGACGGCGACGCATATGGTCCCTTCTACTTGTTTGCGTTGATCTTCACCGGAGTTGTCGGATCACTCTGTTGGCCAACGAGTTTCCAGCGCATCTACACGGCGTCCGGAGTGCGAGCAGTCAAGGCGGGCACTATCCGCACTGTCTTGATTTCGGGGGTCTTCTACAGCCTTTTGATGCTTGTGGGACTCGCTGCGTCGACCATTGCAGAAGTGCACGAGGTGCCGCAGAATGGTTGGTTCACTCTGATGTACCAATACGGTGGAACATGGATGCTGGGCCTGGCAGTCACGATTGTTTTCGCAGCATCGATGGGGCATATCGACGGCAGCGTCCAGGTGTGCGGTCTGCAGATCGCGAACGACATCATCAATTCGGAAAAGCGTCCGCTGTCAGATCGACAGCTGACTGCCGTTGCAAAGTCCAGCATGGTTGTATTCATGGCGGTCGCCGGTGTCGTCGCGTATCTCACGTTCGACATGGCTCGTTTGCAGCTCCTTGCTCAGATCTCCTACCAGGGGATCGTGCAATTGTCGATTCCTCTGTTTCTGGGACTCTTCTGGCGCGGTGGTAACAAGCATGGTGCAGTTGCCGGCATGCTCTCCGGGTTCAGCGTCGCGGTGATCTTGACCTGGATCTACCCTGACGACATTGCGGGCCTTGGCGGGCTCACCGCCGGTATCGTCGGAATGGCAGTGAACCTCGTTGTCTTCCTGTCGGTCTCGGCGATCACTGGTCGGACCGACGCAGATCGTCGTCGCGTCGATACCCTTTTCGAGGCCGGTCGGAGCCCGGTGCGTGTGCGACAGGACGGGGCACTGCGAGCGTCCTGACTGGATGTCCGTTCACACACCCATCGCTTCGTTCTCACTATTCGGTCGGAGTCGCTGCTAGGAGTCCGTTTCGCGGAATCCTCGGGCAGCGGCTCCGGCCGACTGCGAGTGATCTGTTGATGGCCGCCCGGGGATGCAGCCCACTGTCTCGGCAAAGCGGTAATTGTCACCCGAAAAGCGCGGTTCCGCGGTATTCTACGGTGCTATCAGCCGATGAATCTTCGGATGAATCCCTGGAAAAGTCTTGATGCGCTTCAACTTTCGACAGGGATCGTGCACGAGAAACCGACTGGTCGATTGTCGCCATGTGGCGCGCATCGATCGAAGTGAGGATGGCGACATGGCGCTCACTCATCACACGCTCGCCACTGTGGCGGACATCGCGTCGATATGCATAGAAAATGCACCTGTCGGCCAGAGAGCATCCGCAGTCATGGATCGGCTGAACGAGGAGATACCGTTCGAGGCCGCATCGATCGCGAGTTACGACATGGGAAGGCAGCGTCACTTCACCGTTGCAGCATCCGAATACCCGGGAGAAGTGAGTTCGTATCTCAATCAGGGGTTCACCGTCGACGACCCCGCCTTTCTCGCTATGCGATTTCGACGTTCGCGGCCGCTGCGCTGGTGCGATATTCCGAATTACGCTGACAACTTCAGTGCGCGAGAGGTCTTTCAACCTTCCGGTTTCTACGAAGGAGTCACGACTTGTCTGTTCACACGGGACGGTCGATATACAGGCTCACTTCACCTGAGCACAACATTTCCGGTTCCATTGAGTGACGCGGCCGTAGACTGTTTGATCGCTGTTCAGCCCCTCATCGCGACGCTGACCGACGGTTTGCGGGCAAACGATGGGGACAGTTGGGAACTGTTGGTCGATGGTTCGGAAGAAGCTGCATTCTTGACCGACGAAGGATCGGTGTCCGATGTTCAGGGCACGGCGCGTGGAGAACATCTCCACGAGGATGGCGCGCTGTACCAACAAATGCGTATTGCAGTTGCCCTCGGCGGCCCTCGAAGTCTCTATTGGGTTTCGCCCGACGGACACACGATGCGTATGTCCGTCACACCCGTAGCTGCTGGATCGCTGGTGACGCTCCGTCACGAAAAGGCGCCCCGGAATCTGACGGCTCGGGAACTCGAGGTACTCACGTATCTCGCCCGCGGGCTCAGTAACGCCGAAATAGGCAGAGAATTACATGCGAGTCATCGCACTGTTGCAACACATGTCGAACGCATACTCGACAAACTCGACTGCCACTCACGAGTGGCGGCGGCGGGAATCGCGACTGCTGAGGGCATTGTCCTGCCGCTGCGGTGACAACGAAGCGGTCTCGGCGTCGCTCGACACCGAGACCGCCCGACGATTTTGCTACTGTCCGCCCGTCGGAGTGCCGATGGTCCAACCTCCGTCGACCAGGATATTCTCTCCGACAACATGATCGGAGAGATCGGATGCCAGGAACAAGGTAGCGTTCGCAATATCTTTCGGAGTGGCCCACTGCCCCCTCGGGGTTTGGCCGGTCAATATCTCGCGTGTTGGTTGGTCGTAGGAATCCGTCATTGCAGTCGTTACGAATCCGGGAGCTACAGCGTTGACGTTGATGCCGTAAGGTGCGTAGTCGAGCGCTACCTGTCGTGTGAAGTTGACGATCGCGCCCTTCGAGGCGCAGTAGGCCGCGAAGCCGGGGTTTCCTCGAAACCCGCTGATGGAACTGATGTTCACGATCTTTCCACCCCGATTGATTGCGCGAAGCTGTCGGATCATCTCCCTGGTGCAATAGAACGTGCCGTCAACATTGATCGACATCTGTCGACGCCACAGATCGTCGTCGGTTTCGAGGACAGTCCCGGCGACGAGAATGCCGGCGTTATTCACGAGTATGTCTATTCCGTTGTGTCGCTGAGAGGTCTCGGTGAAAACGGTTGTCACGTCTCTGCTGTCCGAGACGTCGAGGTGGACGTGCTCGGACACTCCTCCACGCGATTCGAGCAACTCCGTAGTCGTGGGTCCACCCTCTCGCGGTTGTTCGGAAAGATCGGCGACTACGATTCGGGCACCCGCCGCCGACAGTGTTTCAGCGATAGCCCTGCCGATACCCGAAGAGCCCCCCGTTACGAGTGCAACTTTGCCGGTCAGATCGATCATGATGCTCCTGGTACTCGAAGGGGTGGATACCCTCGAGCCTAAAAGGCATGTATGACAAAGGGTATCGGTCGGTTAGCCCTCAAACATCATGCTGTTGGCCGACGGTGTCCGTCATTCGACGGAACGGGTTGGCGAAGTGATCACTGAGGTTCATCCCAGAAGGTCGAACTGGCGGCGTAGCGCTTCTATCGCCGCCAGGACGGCCGGCCTTTCGCTGTCTGTCCGCCAGGCGAGGTAGATGTCTCGGCCGAGCGGCGGAACCGTGTCGAGCATTCGAACACCTTCCGGCGGTACAACTCTCGCCAGACGTGGAATCAATGCGACGGCGAGGCCCTGAGCGACGAATTCGACCTGGGTGGGAAACTCGGCGACCTCGTACTCGATTCGTGGGTCGAACCCCTGCGCGCGCAGGGTCCTGACGGTGAAGGTGTGAAAGTCCGTTCCCCGGGTCCACGTCGCCCAGGCATGCTCGGACAGCTCGCTGAGCGCGACGACCTTGTTCTCCGCCAGCGGATGTGACGCCGGGAGAGCGAGCAGCGCCACGTCGTCGTACACGGGCGTGAAGGAGAGTCCGTCGGGAAGTTCGACGGGCAGAGTGCTCCAACTGTCGACCACCACGACGTCGAGGTCGCGGCGAATCAGTGCTGGGAGCAGTTCTTCGGATTCGCCTTCGTTGAAGGTGATTTCGAGCTGCGGGTGCGCATGCCTGATTTCGGCGATGGCTCGCGGCAGCACCGTCCTGCTGGGGGAGACCAGGGCGCCGATACGTACGCGGCCCGTCACCTCGCTCTGCAGCGACGCGATTTCCGCCTCGGCCTGAGCGAGCGTCGAGAGAACCTCTGCGGTTCGGCGCGCGAGGATTCGGCCCGCTTCTGTGAGTCGCACACCGCGGCCCTGCGGTTCGAGGAGCGGAACACCGACCTCGCGCTCGAGTTTGTTCAACTGCTGCGAAATCCCGGACGGTGTGACATGCAAGGTGCGGGCGGCAGCCGCCACTGATCCGTTCTCGGCGACGGCGTGCAGGGCGCGGAGTCTTTCGAGAATCAACACAGTAGCAATGCTACCGAATATACGGTCTGAACATTTGCTTGTGCTGAATAGTTAGCGGCAGGAACATTGTCGAGTGACCACTCTGACCTCCGCGACCGCGCAGACACCGACACCCACCCGAACTCCTCGGGGGCGCATCGACCCTCGATTGCTCGTCGTCGGAGGCGCAGCCGCGATCTCGATCAGTTCGCTCCTCATCAAGTTGGCTGATGTCGGGCCCTCGACGGCCGTCTTCTTCCGTTGCTTCCTGGCCCTGCCGCCGCTGTTGTGGTTGGCGTGGCGGGAGTACCGCCGGGTGGGCAAGCCGAGCCGGCGGGCAGTCGTTCTGCAGGTGCTCGGCGGTCTGCTGCTCGGACTGGATTTCGCGTTGTGGTCGCAGTCGATTCTGATGATCGGCGCGGGGATGGCGAGCGTCGTCGTGAACGTGCAGGTGGTCGTGGTGCCCGCACTGTCCTGGTTGGTGTTCGGCCATCGGGTGCCGATGCGGTTCGTCTTCGCCCTGCCGTTCATGTTCACGGGAATCGCCTTGGCGGGCGGCGTGTTCGGGGGTGGGGGAACCGGCGACGACTTGCTGTGGGGAACGGCGCTCTCGCTCGTCTCCGGAATCGCCTACGGCGGCTACATCTTCGTGGTCGGCCGGACGGGCGAGGCGGATCGGGCAGCGAGCCAGGTGTTGATCTCGACGACGTCCGCGGGCATCGCCGGGTCCGTCATCGGATCACTGTGGGGCCGGATCGATTTCGTCCCGGGCTGGGAAGCCTTCGGCTGGCTCGCGGCACTGGCGCTGGTCGGCCAGGTGTTCGGCTGGATGCTGATGGGGCACTCGCTCCCTCGGCTTCCCGCCGAGGTGGGCGCGACGCTCCTGCTCATGCAACCGGTACTCGCCGTACTGCTGGCGGTTGTGCTGCTCGGCGAACGGCCCGGTATCGGGCAACTACTCGGGTGCGTCGTCGTTGTCGGAGCGGTCTCGGCCGTCTCCGTACGTCGCACCCGAGCAGTCACCCGAGTAGGTAGCGCAGGCTAGTGCACTCGCATCTCGCCGGGCATCCACATGCCCGAGCGGGTTGCGGTGCCCGTCTCCACCTCTGCCGGAACCGCATTGGGGAAGTACCGGTCGTACCGCTCGAGTGATCCCCAGTCCCGCGCCCAGTCGTCCTTCAGATATGTAGGAACCGTCGTCGCACCGGCAAGAACCTCGGTGAATCCGAGCGGGCCACCGTTGTCCGCGGACTGCCAGGTGTCGGTGGAACTGACCGCAAGAGGACGGTCCGGGAGGATGCGGAAGTTCGGCATCTCGGCCACGCCGTTCTGATGTGTGAACGGACGTTGGCACGGGAACTGAAGGCCGACAGCCCAGTCCAGGAGGACCGGCTGCTCGTTGCCGATGTACGAGTTCAGGGACTCGAGCTTGGGCACGCGCGGCGGCGTGAATGCCATCCACTGATCGCCCGTGAGGTTGGGATCGAACGCGACCACCCGAACGGCGTCGGCGTCCGGCGCGAGTTCGTCGATCGGGATACGGACGTTGCGCCACGACGGCGCGGGTCCGATGTCTCGCGGCATGTACGAACCCTGAACCTGCACGGTCCCGTCGGGCTGAGTCTTGCCGTACTCGACCAGAAGTGACTGGCCGTACGTGATCGCACCGGTGTTGTCGACGGACCACACACGCCCGGCGACGGACATGACCACCAGCGGTGATTCTTCACTGCGAGTGGGCAATCCGTACCAACTCGAGATGAGGGAAGCAGGTTCCTGCACACCGGGCTGATAGCTGCCCATGACCGGTGTCTTCGACGGATCGAGGCCGAACGGGAGCTTGGCCGTGCTGCCGTTGACGCCGACGTTGCCGGTGCCGCCGCTGGTTCCGGCGCCGGAACCGGTGGCGAAGGTGGGACCGACGCTCTGGCTGTCGGTATTGCCCATGCCCTGCTTGACTTCGATGTAATCCGCAGTCAGATCGCTGGGAACCCCATTGGGGGAGAAGCCCTTCGAATCAACTCCGGACAACGGATCCTCGGCGTTGAATCCGGGAGCGGTCAGAGGCCGCAGATTCCCGGAATTGACGTCGGTCTCGACCAGAACGTCCTCGGCCATGCCGCAGGTCTTGCCCGCGAGTGCCTCGATGTTGCTTCGGCCCAGCGAGTACGCCGGGTACTGCGACACTGCGCCCTTGAGTAGCGAGAGCACCTCGAACAGGACCATCAGACCGGCAATCACGGTGAGGGGAGCGGCCGCGAATTTGCGAATTCGTCTGCCCTTGGCCGTGTTCGGCTTCTCGGGCGGGGCGGCAAATCCCTCACGCAGGTACTGCCAGGCGGCAAAGGCCAAGGCGAGAGCAAAGAGCGCGAGGAACAGGGTGTTGGATTCACGGCCGTCGTAGGAGATGGTCTTGTCGAACCACGGCACGCCGTAACTCGAGACGTACCAATAGCCGTTGATGCCGGCGAACGTCAACGCGAGCATCAGGAGCAGTCCGGCCACGAACACCGATCGGTTACGACGCGAGCGCAGGGCGGACGCGGACACGGCCACGGCGGTCAGCGCGGCGAGAGAACCGGCGATGCCCGCGTACGCACCGAAGTGGTGAGTCCACTTGGTGGGGTTGAACATCATCAGGAACATCGTGCCGAAGACGACGCCGACCAGGCGCCACGACGGACCGGTTGCCGCGCCGGGGACGCGGCCGCGGCGCAACAACACGAAGAGCGTCGTGAAGAGGCACAGGATCATCGTCAAGAATGCGAAGCGTCGGGCAACCGAGCCGTCGACCGTCTGGACGAAGAGGTAGTAGTAGCGCAGGAAGTCCTGGTACCACTCGAGATTGGGGCCGATGATCGTTCGGACGCGCGTGGCCTCCATGACACCGGCAAAGGTCTGGTCGGCGAAGATGACGACCAGCACGATGGTTCCGGCAGCGGCGATCGGAGCGAGCAGCGGCAGGGTGCCGACCAGTCGGTGACGCTTGACGACGATGCGCACCAACGGGCGCACACCGGCGAGAAGGGCTGCGATACACATCAATCCGGTGGGTGCGGCGGCAAGAGTGAAGGCGCCGATCAAGATTGCCGTGGCCGCGGGCAGCAGACGTCCGGTGGCGATGGCGCGCTCGATGGAGCACCAGGTGAGCAGTGCGCCGAGAGCCACGATGGGCTCGGGGCGAAGACCGTTGTTGTACGCCAGCCAGAAGGACAGGAACACCAGCCCGCCGGTCCAGAGGGCGACGTTGCTCCGGCGAACCGCCCGGCCGAGACGCGGGACGACCTCGCGGCTGATGACCATCCAGCACAGGATTCCGGCGAGGAGAGCGGGCAGACGCATGAACGGGCTCGCGGTCGAGATCTTCGCCATCACGGCCAGGACTTCGTAGTACCAGCCGAACGGGGCCTCGGGAACGCCGAACCAACGGAAGTAGTTGGCCATGTATCCCGCGTCCGGCGAGACTCGAGCCATGGTGAGGAGGTAACCGTCGTCGGCGGTGTTCGCGCCGATGAAGTGCCACACGACGAGCGTGCCGACCACCACTCCGTCGATACCGGAGAACTTCCACCAGCGTGCGGGCAGGAAGCGTCGGTGCTTGCGGCCGTCGGTGCCGTCGAGGCGAGCCAGGGCGACCAGCGCGACGATGGTCGAGAGGACTGCCACGATCATCGCGACCAGCTTCAAGACGCTGGGGCTCGAGGAGAAACGTGAGTCGATCGTCATCGAGAAGCCGAGGCCCTCGGGGGCAGCGCCGTCGGGCAGGTCGCTGAAGACGCCGACCACCTGCGGGCGGAAGTCACCGTCGAGCTGGCCACGAATCGGGTTGCCGTCGGGATAGGTCAGTCCGACGAACTCTGCCGTGGTTCGGTTGACGTCAGAGCTGAACGCGATGGCGCCACAGCGACTGGACTCGACGTCCTCGCGTGCCGCCGAAGCGACGACGACGTTGCGATCGAGCACGTCGACGCTGGTAGCGGACACGCGGACGAACATCGACGAGAGCGCGGCGCCGTCGCCCTGAGCAGGTGCCGTCGACAGCAAGATACCGCCGCCCTCGGGCAGCGAGCTGACCGCGGTGCAGGGGATCGACGCGTTGACGTCGATGGGAACCTGCGCCATCAGCGGTGCCTCGACGTCGCCGATCACGCCGTTCTGCGGCCAGTTGACCGAAGCCGTCGTCTGCACGACGGGAAGCAGCGGAGTTGCCAGTGCGAGCACGAAGCCGAGCAAGCCGGCGATGATCGCGACCCATCGCGTGCGATGGAAACGCTCGCGGGCATCCTGACCAGCAGGAGGCGGCGAACTCGAAGTCTGAGGTGAAGCTGTCACGGCGTCGGGCACGGCTACCGATGGTATGTCAGGGCTGAGCGTGGACCTACCGTGCCCAGGTGGTTGGTAGGTCCACGCGTAACAGTTACGACTGGTAACGAATCGGGCCCGGTGTCCAGGTGCCCGATCGGGTCTCTGTGGTGACGTTCATTTGCGCGGGAACCGCGTCCGAATCGAGCGGTGTGTACTGCTCGAGCGATCCCCAGTCACGATCCCAGTCGTTGTCCAGATAGGTCGGCAATGCCCTGGCCGAGAGCAGTTCGGTAGTCCAGCCGAGCGGTCCGCCGCCGTAGTGGTCCTGCCAGGCGTTGGTGGACTCCGCGCCGATGCGGTCGGGCAGGATGCGCCAGTCGGGGATCTCGGCGACGCCGTACAGGTGATCCACCGGACGTTGGCACGGGAAGGCCAGACCGACAGCCCAGTCCATCAGCACGGGATCGGTGGATCCGACGACGTCCTGCAGCGTGCGCATGGTCGGCACTCGTGGCGGTGTGACCGCCAGCCACTGGTCGGCGCTGATGTCGGTGTCACTGGCCACCAGACGCACGGTGTCGGCGTCGGCGGGCAGCTGATCCATCGGAATGCGCAGGTTGCGCCACGACGGCGACGGGCCGATGTCGATCGGATCGACACGTCCCAGTGCGTCGACGCTCCCGTCGGCCTGCTTCTTGCCGTACTCGACCTGCAGCACTGCGCCGGGGGTGACGATGCCGTCGGAGTTGACGTAGCGGATGCGTCCGGCGGCCGCGACGGTCAGGAGCGGTGCGGCGTCGTTGCGCTCGGGGAGTGAATACCAACCGGTGGTCAGTGACGCGTTCTGAGGTGCTCCGTAACTACCGAGCACCGGGGTTTTTGCGGGGTCGAGCCCGAACGGGAGCGCGACGTTGCTGCCGTTGACGCCGGCCGTCGACTGCGAGCCACCGGCGGTGCCGGATCCGGTTCCCGGCGTGGTGGTGCCGGACTGCGAGGTCGAGGTGTCGAGGCTGTTTGCACTGCCTGCCGTCGAGTCTTCTGCGTCGGCCGTGAGGTCGCCTGCAACCCCGTCCGGCGAGAACCCGGTTGATTCGCTCGCACCGAATGCACCTGCGCCGGCGAGATCGGTGGGCCGATCCGTCAATTGCAGAACGCCGGCGTTCGGATCGGACTCGACGAGTACCTCACCCGCGAGACCGCAGCTTCCGCCGAAGACGGATTCGATGTTGGACTTGCCGATCGAATACGCGGGGTACTGCGCGACCGCGCCCTTGAGCAGGGACAGCACCTCGAACAGCACGACCGCTCCGGCCGCGATGGTCAACGGTGACGGGGCGAGAAGGCGGAGTCGCCTGGTCTTCTTGACGCTGTCCTCCGTGCCGTTTCGCCGGCGCGGCTCCATGACGTGGTACCACGCGGCCAGCAGCAGCGCGAGAATCGTGAGGCCGAGGAAGGCCGTCGAGAATCCCTTGCCGGCGATTGACGGCGGCTTGTCCCACCACGGGACGCCGTAACTCGAGACGTACCACCAGCCGTTGGAGCTCGTGAACGCCACAGCGAGGATGAACAGGATGCCCGCGGCGAACAGCGCGCGGTTTCGTTTGGAACGCATGCTCGACGCACTCACACCGACGGCAGCGAGGACGGCCACCGTGGCGGCCAGACCGGCGTACACACCGAAGTGGTGAGTCCACTTGGTGGGGGTGAACTGCATCAGGAGCAGCGACGCGAACACGATGCCGAGGATTCGGCGCGAGGGCCCGATCGCGGTGCCGGGGATCCGGCCCTTGCGCAGGATCATCATGACGCAGAAGACGAGTCCGACGATCATGACGAACATGCCGAAGCGGCGTGCGAGTGAGCCGTCGGGGGAGATGGTCATCAGTGCGTCCCAACGCAACCGTTCCTCGAACCACGGAACGTTCGGCCCGACGGCCGTTCGCACTCTGGTCGATTCGAGAACTGTCGCGAGGGTTTGATCTGCGAAGACCGCGACGAGCACCACGGTTCCGGCGGCGAGAATCGGCATGATCTGGGACAGGAAGCCGACGCGTTTGCCGCGGGCGATCAGGATCTGCAGGATCGGCCTGGCTCCGGCGATCAGCGCGCCGATGGCGATCAGCCCGGAAGGCCCGGCGGCCAGCGAGAATGCGGCGATCAGCACGGCCATCGCGGCGGGCAACAGACGTCCGGTGGCGATGGCGCGTTCGATGGAGCACCACGTGAGCAGGGCGCCGAGGGCGATGATGGGCTCGGGACGCAGGCCGTTGTTGTACGGCAACCAGAAGGCCAGGAACACGAGCCCGCCCGTCCAGATGGCAACCTTGTTGCGGCGCACCGCAACACCGAGTCGCGGTATCACCTCGCGGCTGATGACCATCCAGCACAGAATGCCGGCGATCAACGCGGGCAGGCGCATCCACATGCTCGCGGTGCTGACCTTCGCGAACAGTGCCAGCACGTCGTAGTACCAACCGAACGGCGCTTCGGGGACGCCGAACCAGCGGAAGTAGTTGGCCATGTACCCGGAGTGCTCCGAGACTCGGGCCATGCCGAGCAGGTAACCGTCGTCGGAAGTGTTGGCGCCGAACACATGCCACAGCGCCAGCGTGCCGATAACCAGGGCGTCGATGCCGGTGAACTTCCACCATCGCGCCGGCAGGAACCGCCGTGCACGACGGCCGTCGACGCCGTCGATCCGGTGCAGTGCGTACAGCGAGACGATGGTCGAGAGTGCCGCGACGATCATCGCGAACAGTTTGAGAAGTGTGGGGCTGGACGAGAACCGGGAGTCGACGTCCATGTGGGCGGACAGTCCGGCGGGCGCTGCGCCCTGCAAGTCGGTGAAGATGCCGACAACCTGTGGGCGGTAGTCACCGGTCAGGGTGGTGCCGACGCCGTCGATACCGGTGACCGCCGCGACGGTCTGCTCGGAGTTGGTCGTGATGGTGATCGCCGTGCACCCGCTCAGTTGATCGAGCGGGGTCGAGATCAATACCGAATCGCGGGTGAGTGCTTCGAGGCGGTCGGCAGTGGTGCGGACGGTGAGGCCGCGGTCGTTTCGGTCCGGCGCGCCGTTCGGCATGGTCGAGAGCAGTGTGCCGCCGCTGCCGCCCAACTGGCCGAGGGTGGAACAGGGAATGCTGATGTCGAGCGATGTGGGCGAGTAGGAGATCAGCGGCGACGAAACGCTGTTGACGGTCCCACCCTGCGGCCAGTCGATGCTCGCGGCTTCCTGCTTGACGGGCAGGAAGGGCGTAGCGAGTGCAAGAAGCAGGCCAAGAAGGCCGGTGACTATCGCGATGAGTCGTGCCGTCCGGACTCTCTGGGAATCCGATTCTCGGGGAGCTTCGGGGCCAGTGGGCACGGGTTTCGGGGGCACTACTACTTCAGACGGCACAAGGAACGATGTTAGGCGAGTGCGGGCCCGCACATCCTGAGAGAACTACTCAGGATGCAACTTCCTGTTCGGATTGTGGTGTTTCAAGTGTTCGGGCGATGGTGTCGAGTGAAATACCCAACACTTCCGCGACCGCGCTGATGGTGAAGAAGGCGGGTGTCGCGATGCGGCCGGTTTCGATCTTGCGCAGAGTTTCGACCGAGATACCGGCGTCGAGCGCTACCTGAACCATGCTTCGGTCCCCCCGCGCCGATCGCAGGAGTTCACCCAGTCGTAGTCCTCGTTCGAGTTCTTCCGCCGTCAGCGGCACGCGCACCATGTGCTTATAGTAATACCGGTATAGTTATTCGACAAGGAAGGTGTTCGAAATGGTCGAAATCAAGACCGCAGGGGAAATCGACGCGATGGCGGCGGCTGGGAGAATCACGGCGCAGGCTCTGGCTGCGGCGCGTGAGGCGGCAAGCGTCGGGGTGACGTTGCTCGAATTGGACGCCGTTGCCGCGGAGGTTATTTCGGCGGCCGGCGCCTCGGCGCTGTTCTTGAACTACCGGCCGGCAACGGCATCGACGCCGTTCCCAGGCGCCATCTGTGCGAGTGTGAACGATGCTGTGGTGCACGGTATCCCGAATGAGTACCGGCTTCGCGACGGTGACCTGGTCAGCATCGACTGCGGCGCGAGACTCGACGGCTGGTGCGGCGACTCCGCCATCAGCTTCACTGTCGGGCGGGGGAGTAGTGAGGATCAGGCACTGATCGACGCGACCGATGAGGCACTTGCCCGTGGCATTGCCGCTGCCCAGCCCGGAAACCGATTGGGCGACATCGGTGCCGCGATCGGACAGTACGCGCGTGGCCGCGGGTACGGCATGCTGGCCGATCACGGTGGGCACGGCATCGGCCGCGAGATGCACGAAGGCCCGGACGTGCCCAACGAAGGTCGAGCAGGCAAAGGCTTCCGGCTGCGTCCCGGCCTGGTCATCGCCATCGAACCGATGCTCATCGCCGACGGAACCGACGACTACCGGCACGACGCCGACGGGTGGACCCTTCGCACCGTTTCGGGCGCCCGGGCTGCGCACAGTGAGCACACGGTCGCGATCACCGAAGACGGTCCGGTGATCATGACCCGCTGATCAACCCGCTCAGCTCTGGTTGGAGGTCTTGCCGCTCACGAGGTCTCGTACGTCCCACACCCACACGTCGTCGACGCGCTTGGCGTCGAAGCCGACCAGTTCGTCGACCGTGTGGCGCAGGGCGTCGTCGCCGGAGAATCGGGGAAGCACCAGTACGTCGGCGTGCCAGTACCGCAGGTCGGTCAGTGCGTTCGCTCTGGTGCCCACGTCGATCAACGGGACCTTGCCGGTTTGTTTGGCATTGACCAGCAGGGTCGAGGTGGGCCGGGACTCGGCGCCGTAGATTCCGGCGCGGGTCTTCGAATCCGGGCCGACGAAGTACCCGCCGGCGATGGGGAAGCCGAAGTCGGCGTCGACCTGCCAGCTCAGTGCGCGGGCGTCTTCGGCGCTCGCGACGGGAACCGTCACCAGGGTGCCGTCGCTGACGTAGTTCTCCCACGAGCCGCTGGTGATGAATTCGGGCGTCGCAGATCGTTGATCGGCGTCGATGGGGGTCGGTATGAGAGGAATCATCGCGACGGCGAGTGTTACCAGCCAGACACCGGCAGCAGTGCGGCGCGGTCCACGAAGTTCGACGAAAGCGCGGTAGGTGCCGAGGGTGAGCAGCAGTCCGATCGCCGGAATCGCGCCCATGGCGAATCGGGATTCGAGCACCGATTCGAACAGCGGCAGGTCGGCGAGAAGTTTCCACGGCAGGGTGATGCCGGTCCTGTCGCCGTCGATGATCAGTTCGGAACCGAGCGAGAGCACACCCATGACTACGATCACGGCGGCGGCAGCGCGGGTCAGACGGATGCGCCACAGCCACACCGTGGCACCGAGGAGCAGGATCACCAGCGGCCACCCGAAGTACGCGTTCTCCTCGGTCGGGTTCATCCGGAACTCGGCGCCCTCGGGATCTCCCGCAACCGACTCGGTCGGGAACGTGGTGAGGGCAGCGGTGTCGTTGCCGGCCTGACCGTGTGAGACGCCGTCGTAGCTCGCTGGGCCGAAGAACTGCGACCACAGCGGCACTGCGGTGATCAGGAGTGTGACTGCACCGCCGATCACGAGGCCGGGCATCGCACGCTTGATCGCCTGGCGTGACTTGGCCAGGTCGGGCAGGGCGTATGCGGCGCCGAACACCATGGCCGACATCGTGAAGATGAGGAGTGGCTCTTCGCCGAGGAAGATCTGCCACGCGACGAGTAGGCCGAGAACGATTCCGTCGCGAACCGGACGCTTGCCGTTCGAGATGCGCACGACCTGCAAGAAGATGAACGGAAGGACGAAGAACGCGACGAAGTTCGGATGGCCGTTGGCGTGCGAGATCATGGCCGGTGCAAATCCGCAGAACCCCGCGCCGACGGCGGCGGCGATCTTGGAGCGGACCGAGACGCCGGTCAGCACGTGCCGCGAGAATGCCCAGTACCAGGCGATAGCGGTGCCGCCGAGGCCGGCAGTCAGTCCGATCGCATACGTGGCTGTCGGTCCGAAGATCAATGTGATCGGGGCCAGCGGGATGCTGATCCCGAACATGGCGGTATTGGCCATCAGGTTCACGCCGAGCGGGTAATTCTGCAGGTCACTGAACAGTGGGCTGCGGAACTGGGCGAGGGCGTGAGCGGTATCGGCGAAGAACCATTCCCACATGGCCTGGTCGCGGCCCGCGTTGAACAGATAGCCGGACTGCAGATCGCTCCACAGGTTGGACATCACGTAGATCGCCGCGACGGTGAACGTCGCCATGATCGCGAGGTCGACCAGACGACCGCGCTGGACGACCGAGCGCCGCACTGCTGAACGGACTCGCCCTGGACGTGCTTCTTCGAGCAGTTGGACGTCGGGCAAGGTCTCGGTCATGCAGTCGGTGCCTTTCGGTTCTGGCGCCCATCCCTGAAGTGGCAGTTCTCAGAAGTTCGGGGTGGCCTACTTAGGTCTCGATTCGATAACTTCCTCTGTCAGAGTAACGAACAAAACGGTTCGCGTCCGCGAGCGGGCGCACTCAGCGGGACAAACCGGTCCGCCCGACTTGTCCGAAAAGTAATGTTTTCGTGCACCGTTTGACGGGTTCGTGACCGGGGTATCGCAACAAGGATCTTGCTCGCGTTTGTTCAGGCAGCCCCGACGAATCCCATCCTCGACGAAGAGTTGGAACCTACGTCCGGGGCCTATACCGGATGGGATGGTGCTTGTGCATGTCGAAGACAGCAGTTCGTAGTAGCGCAGTAGGAGCAGTGGCCTTGTTGGCCGTTGTCCTGGGGGGTGGGACGGCGTCGGCAGGCGTCGACAACACCAGTTCGATCACCGACGTCAAAGGAAATCGGATAGAAGTCTTCCAGGCTGATACCGCTATCCACGTCTTTCCACCTCTCGACAGCTCACCGCTGAGTGTCGAGTTCTTCCACGACGGGGTTGCCGGCGTGAAGATCGACGGCCCGGATGCAGCAAGTTTCACCGGAACGAAGCTGACGATCGGCTATCAGATCGGTTACCCGATCGCGCTGACCGGCGCGACGGTCGTTCTCAACAGTCCTGGTCTCGACTGGGCAGTCGAGAGCGGAACGAACCTCGGGATCGGTCTGGTTCCGGATTTCGAACTGGGCCTGGATATTTCCAATGGGTTCGTCATCGGCGGCGACATCATTCCGTCGCAGGAACTGGACGTCGACCTGGCGCCGGGCGGTATCACCGACGTCGCGCTGCTCGAAGATCAGGAGTTCGACGGTCCCGAAGCCGCTGTCCGTCTGTCCGGAGTTCACGGTTACGTACAGGGAGCAATCGGGCCGGTGACCATCAGGCCGTACGCGAAGGCTGTCACGTCGAATGGCGATACCGTCGTCACTTACGGTGTACCGCAGAGGCTTTAGCGAAAGCGGATGCTCCCGCCGTCACGCTGCAACAGCGTGATGGTGGGAGTTTTCCGCGTTCCTTGTGGTCGAATCGGCGCCACGAATCGGCGAAGCGTCCGCCCAGTGGGCACTACGGGAAACACTGACGAGTTTCGCGACCAACCGTGCCGCGATCCACACGAGGTACACGGCGGTGATCAGAAGCAGAAGTGCCCAGTCGTGCGCGAAGAATCCGACTATCCCGCCGATCGTGAACGCGAGGGCGACGAAGACGACCCGTCCGCCCACGTCGGTCTCGACCAGATACTCGGGTTCGATCGGATCGTCGGGTTCACTCGATTCATCGACGTCCTCGGATGACTCGGCCCTGGACTTCTCGTGGTGTTCGGTGGGGATCTCGAGTAGCTCGCCCCATTCGAGCACCGCAACGGTGTGCGCGGTGTCGGTCGGGATCGCGCGGTAGTCGCGGGACTCGGACACGTCGATGAGAGCCCTTGCCAGAGTGAGTACTTCGATGCGATTGCGAATCGCGACGCTCAACACTTCATGGAAAGCCTGTTCGCGCCCGAACGGTTTGCCGCGCGCAATGACCAGAACATGCTCTGCGGAATCGAGAACTGCACGATGCGGTACAAGCTCGCGGCTTTGCGCAACGAGTTCGCTCACTGTCATCACCTACCCCGCCGGTGGTTGATGCGGCCGTTTGCTCGACTGCGCTTGGAGGGGCTGAGTACCCCGGCAGTTTCGGAAACAAACTCGCCGGACAGCGTGTCAGATTTGCGCAGCCGGGGCCGAGAGTGCTCCGAGGCAACTTTCGATCAGGTCGGCAACGATCACGTGAGCACGTTCGCGGCTGTCGACGCGGCCTTCCCACGTGGCAAAAGTGACGACGGTGAGCACGGTCAGAGTTCCTGCCCGAAGTTCGGCGATCTCTGCCGGTAACGAGGACGCAGCGACTATCCGCCGCTGAACTTCGCGGAAACTCTCGGCCTGCATGTGGTCACGGATAGTCGACGACATCGCCGGGTCGAAGATCGACTGCACCAGGAACCGCGCGTACAACGTGCCCTCGCGGTAGATGGTCTGTTCCGCCAACGGCAGGACGAGAGCCTCGACGAGGGCACGCATCGTCGGTGGATTCGCGTCGAGATCGATCGTGTCGAGCAACTCACGACGACGCTCACCGGCAGGTCGCATTCTGGACTCGACGACGGCCGCCAGCAAACCTTCACGTGACCCGAAGTGATACTGCGCAGCCGATTTGTTGGCCTGCCCGGCTTCGGTCTGAACATCACGAAGAGTCAGAGCGGCCAGACCTCGCTCGGCAACCAGACGCTCGGCTGCATCGATCATCGCCGCTCGGGCATCGGTTCGGGGCACGGTATGAAGCTAGGGGTGCGTCGGGGTCGCGTCAACGACCCCGACGGTAAGCCTTTTGTGACGTATCTCCTGGTTAGATTGCGTCAGAGCGGGTAACGACCACAAACGGCCCCTGCTCGGTCACGGTGAAACGAGGATCGTCGAACAGTTCCTTGGGGAACGTGACCGTGTAGCGGCGGACGTTCGGGTCGTTGGGGTAGACGTCCTCTGCCAACCGCAGCGTGTACCCGTCGGCGCCCTGGCGGAAGACGAAGGCGTCGGGGCTGCGCCACGGCGCCGAGTCCAGCGCAGCTATCAGTTCGTCAGGCGTCTTCAGTTCCGACCACTGCTCGATCAGCGCAGCGCGCGCACGGAAATCGGCGAGCGGGTTCGCGTAGTGCGACGTCAGTCCTTGAAAGCCGAAGTACGGGTAGAAGCTGAGGAAGCCGATGTCGGCAGTGAGGACCACCGTGTCATGGGGTTCGCGTCCCAACTGCTCGCGAATGATCCGGTCGATGTCGGCGTAATTGGCTTCGGCACCCGGGGGTCGCTTGTCCCCGCGCTCGCCGTTGCCGTCGGTATCGCTGTATGCCACAGCGATATCCGGCGCCAGCACCTGCGGGATGTTCTGCGCGAAGGCGATGGCTCCGATGACACCGAGTGCAACCAGTACCGCTTTGACGCGAGGATTTTCGCTGGTGGCCAGCACGATCCAACCGGCGAACTCGAAGAAACCGAACACACCGGCGGCGGCAAGGAGTCCGATCAGGACCGGCTCCAGTCGGAAACCGAGGAGCGTACTGCCGGCGACGGTGAACGTCATGGACAGCAATGCCCACAGGTACACGGCAATGACACCGATACCGAGTGCTCGGGCGCGGCGGGAGAACAGGAACCGCGAAATCAGCCAGATCGTGCCGAGTAGGCACAGTCCGCCGACGAGGGTGAAGCTCAGCATCGGGAAGGGCAGCACCGCACCGGAATCGGGGAGGTAGTGCATTGCGGTGCCGGACTCTGCGGTGGCACCGGAGAGTGCCTTCAGCAGGTACGGCGTCCAGACGGTCAGAGCCACCAGGCCGGAGATCACCGCGATCACGGCGAGCCTGACGAGGGATCCCAGTGCGGCTTTCCACGTGTTCTGGGCGCGTGCGGCAAGTACTGCGGCAACCAAGGCCATCAGAGTCACTGCGAACGCGGCGAATCCGAGATAGAGCGTGTAGACCGTTGCGGCGAGACCGAGGAACAGGCCCGTCCCGAGTATTGCGCCGGCTCCGGCAAATCGAGATGCCCCCGGCCGGTCCAATGCGCCCCACGCGAGGATCAGCACTGGCGGGATCAGGAGGTTGATGACGGCGCCGTACGCCTCGGGGGAGTTGTACGCCAACACGACGGCAGTGACGGCCAATGCCGCGACGACGGCCCAATCGCGTCGAATCAGCTTGGTCCACAACACGAGTGCAACGACGGCGACGACAGCCAACGAGCCGATCGCATAAGGCTTGAAGGCTTCCCAGCCGTCCATTCCCAGCAGGTTCGCGACGCGTCCACCGATCCAGAACCAGCCGGCCGGGTAGAACGGCGGCAGATCCACGTACGTCATGTCCTGCAGCGCAGCAGAATCCGTCAGCCGGGTCAGGTACTCGGTCCGGAACTGCTGATCGACCGAGACGCCGTGCAGATACAGACTCGTCGCGGCCAGGGGAAGTCCGAGCGTCGTGGTGACGAAGCCGGAGAGCCCGGCCCACGAGAGGAGTTTTGCGACCCGCTCGGCCTTGCGGGCGCGGAACATCAGAACCGCAACACCGACCACTGCGATGCAGAGCACCTGCAGCACCGTCGTGACTGCCTGCGTGACATTGGAAGAGGTGAACGCCGGCCACTGCACTCGGCCGAAAGCAAAGAGCCCGACAGCGGCTACAACAGCGGCGACCAGCGCTCCGAGGGCCATTTCCACCACCGTCGCCGCGGCATTACGCCACGGCGACGGGGTCGAAAGGTCTGTACTCGGAGCAGTTGTTGTTTCTGGCACGGGAGGAGCTTAAACCGGCAACTTCCGGAAGATCGGGCGCGGCACGTGGCGAAGACCCATCATGACGAAGCGCCACGGGCCGGGAGTCCAGACGATTTCCTTGCCCTTGTCCGAGGCGGCAACAGCGAGCTTCGCGACGATGTCCTTGTTGACCGTCAGCGGAGCTTCCTTGACGTGGGCACTGAACTGCGTGCGCACCATGCCGGGGCGAACGACGGTGACCTGCGGTCCGAATTCCGCGAGAGCCTCGCCGAGTCCGAGGTAGAAACCGTCGAGGCCCGCCTTGGTGGATCCGTAGACGAAGTTGGCACGCTTGACGCGCTCGCCGGCAACCGACGACATCGCGATGATCTTGCCGAAGCCCTGAGCCTTCATCTTCTCGCCGAGAAGAACACCGACCGAGACGGAAGCGGTGTAGTTGACGTTTGCCACCAGAACGGCCTTGCGCTGGTTCTGCCACAGCTCTTCGGAGTCACCGTCCAGTGCGAAGGCGACGATGGCGACGTCGACGTCACCGTTCGAGAACGCCTGGTCGATCACCTTCGGGTGCGATTCGAAATCAACGGCGTCGAAATCGATGAGCTCCACCGAGGTGGCACCCTTCGCTTCGAGCTGCTTGACCGCAGCTTCGCGTCCCGGATCGCCAGGGAGTGCCGCCAGAACGACGCGGAGCGGCGCCTTCTTCAGGTATTCCTCACAGATGGCGAGGCCGATCTCGGAGGTTCCACCGAGAAGCAAAACGGTTTGCGGGTTACCTACAGCGTTGATCACAGTTCCAGCCTTCTGGACATATCGGAGGCGAAAACGCCTGTGGGGTCGTACTTGCGGCGCGTCGCGATCCACTCGTCGATGCGCGGGTACATGGCGTGGAAGGTTTCCGCGGACGTCCGCGAGTCCTTGGCCGTGTACAGGCGTCCGCCGAATTCGAGGACACGCTTGTCGAGTTCGGTGACGAACTCGTTCAGGCCCGGCTTGATGCGGAAGTCGACGCAGATGTTCCAGCCCGGGATCGGGAAGCTCAGCGGCGCCTGATTGCCTTCGCCGAAGAGCTTGAACACGTTGAGGAACGAGTAGTGCCCGCTGCGCTGGATGTCGACGATGATCTTCTTGAACTCGTCGACGGCCTCCGGCGGAACCACGAACTGGTACTGCAGGAATCCGTTGGATCCGTACGCGCGGTTCCACTCACCGAACATGTCGAGCGGGTGGTAGAACTGCGTCAGATTCTGGACCTTGCCGCGATACTTGCCGGACTTGCGGAACCAGACCTCACCGATCGCGGTGAAGTTGAACTTGTTGGCCAGCCCGTTCGGGAAGACGTCGGGGAACGTCAGCAACTGCGGTGCGTCGAAGGCGAGCGGGTTCTTCTGCAGCTTGGCCGGAAGCTGGTCGAGCTTCGCCAGAGATCCGCGCGAGACTGCCGCACGACCGAGCTTCGGGGGCGCGGAAATCGCGTCGAACCAGGCGCTCGAATACTCGTAGTTGGCCTCGCTGCCGTCGCTGTGCAGCGCGATGGTCTCGTCGAGGCTGTTGGTGACGTCGCCGTCGGCGATGAAGTACGCCGTCTCGGTCGGTGTCATCTTGATGGTTGCCCGCAAGATGATGCCCGTCAGGCCCATGCCGCCGATCGTGGCCCAGAACAGTGCGGCCTTCGGGTCGTTGCGCCCGCCCTTGGGGGTGAGCGTGCGAACCTTGCCGTCGGCCGTCAGCAGATCCAACGACACGACGTGGTTGCCGAAGCTGCCCGCGCTGTGGTGGTTCTTGCCGTGGATATCCGAGCCGATGGCGCCGCCGATCGTGACCTGACGAGTACCCGGCAGGACCGGAACCCACAGGCCGAACGGCAGAGCAGCCTTCATCAGCTGATCCAGATTCACGCCGGCGTCGACGTCCACCAGAGCGGTGTCGCGATCGATGCGGTGAATGCGGCTGAGGGCATTCATGTCGATGACCAGGCCGCCGGCGTTCTGCGCTGGGTCACCGTACGAGCGGCCGAGGCCGCGCGCGATGACGCCGCGTCGCAGATGCGAGGGCTTGGAATCGTTCTGTTCCGCAACCTGGGCGACCGCGTTGGCGATCACTTCCACGTCGGGGGTGGACAGCACCTGTGCAGTGGTGGCGGCGGTGCGTCCCCAACCGGTGAGGGTGCGGGCTTGGGTGTGGAGAGCCGGCTGCGGCGTCTCTTCTGCTGTCGTGGACATCAAGGTAGAGGTTACCTGGGAGTAGTGCCGACGGCTCCGACTCGAGTGGTTACTCTCGTCGTCGTGCCCGAAACACCTGCAAGTCACCAGCACGAACCCCACGTCCCGCTGCCCGTCGAGATTCCTGTCACGACGGACATCGCCGACGACGCGTTGGACCTGAAAACGCAGATCGTCCGGTTCGTCGCGACGGGTGGGCTGTCGGCGGTCGTGGACTACGGGCTGTATGTGCTGCTCCTCGCGTTGGGGTTGCCGCGCGTCGCCGCAAAATCGCTGAGCTTCGTTGCGGGCACCACGACGGCGTACCTCATCAATCGTCGGTGGACGTTCAAGGCCGAGCCTTCTCGCGCCCGCTTCATCGCTGTAGTCGCGCTGTACGCGGTCACTTTTGCGGTTCAGGTCGGACTCAACGAACTGATGGTCCATGTCTTCGACGAGCATTGGTGGCGGACACCGCTGGCCTTCGTCATCGCGCAGGGCACCGCGACGGTCATCAACTTCATCGTTCAGCGGGCAGTGATCTTCAAGATCAAGTAACGGTTCGGGGTGGATTAGCGCATTCGTCCGGTTTCTCGAGAGAGAATCGAGCCCATGATCATCGTTCTCGATTCTTCGGCCCTGACCAGGGGCGCACGGTTCGACACTGCCATCGCCGACGCTCGCGCACTCGGACACCGCGTCGTCGTGCCGCGATTGGTCGTCCTCGAGGTTGCGAGTCGCTACCGCGAGGAATCGGCGGAGATGATCGCGGCCCTGAGCGTCCAGGCGCGCATGTACGACCGACTGGGGTTGCGGCGCGACCTTACGAGGTTCGTCGACGCGGCTCACGACAAGGCCGACGGCTACGTCGACGACGTGATCGAAGACCTCGTGGCGATCGGCGTCGAAGTGGTCGATCCAGTCGACGTTTCGCATCTCGAGGTGGCCGAGAGGGCGATCTCGCTGCGTCGGCCCTATACCGACAAGAAGAAGCGAGACGGATATCCGGCGACGCTGAACTGGCTGACCGTGCTCGATCTCGCCGACCGCAACCCGGGCGTCGACGTCATCTGGGTGAGCTCCGACGCACGGGTATACGGCGACGGCGAAGACGGGGTCTGGCATGGCGATCTCGCACGTGAACTGGCGTCGCGCGGCCTCGAGTATCGGGTCCGCTGGGCGTCGGACATCCCGGTGATCGACGGACCGGTGCAGGTGGAGCAGGTGGCGGAGGTCGAGGAAGCCGCTGAGGTCGCGCCCGAGGCCCCGGTTGCTCAGGGCTTCGTGGAGCCGGAAGCGGTGGTTCCAGCCGAGGTTCCCGAACCCGCGGCACCTGCAGCAGCCCCCGCCCCCAAGCCTGTTCAGCGCGCAGCGCGGACGAGAGTTGCGCCGCAGCGCATCGAACCCGCCCCGAAAGCTCAGTCCGGTGGACTGCGCGGTCTGGGCAAGGTCATCGGCGGGCGGAAACGAAAGGTCACGATCGTCGACGATCTCGACGAAGTCGACCTCTTCGGTGCCTGATCGCTTCTAATCTGGACAGATGTCTCTGTTGCCGACAGTCAGTCGTAGGACCGGAACTCGATACGGCAGGCCGAGTATCGAATCGCAGGTCCTCTACAACGCGTGTCGATGGATGCTTCGGCCCGTGGTCGGGATCGCGCCGCTGACGCCTGGCGCCATGCGCCGCGCCGCAGTGCTGGACTCGGCCGCGGGTGTACGCATTCCGTCCGGGATCGATCGGGAAGCGATTCGCTTTCCAGGTTTCGACGGTGAACTCGTGCGGACGGCAGGCTCGACGGCTGATCTGCGCGACGGTGTTGTTCTCTACCTGCACGGCGGCGGGTTCATGTGCTGCGGGCTCAACACGCATCGGCCGGTCGTTGCAAGCATCGCCAAGCGAACCGGCCTTCCGGTCCTGCACATCGCATATCGACAGTTGCCGAGCACGAGCATCAGCGGGTCCGTCGACGACTGTCTCGATGCATACCGGTGGCTCCTCGAACAGGGAGCCTTGCCGGAAAAGGTTGTCTTCGTTGGCGATTCGGCCGGAGGCTTCCTGGTTTTCGCGACGGCACTTGCAGCTGTTTCCGCGGGGCTCGAGGTTCCGGCCGGTCTTGTCGGGCTCTCACCGCTCCTCGATCTCGATTGCACCACCAAATCGGTCCATGCCAACGCTCGACGCGACGTGATCGCCCCGGTGTCGGCATTGATGGCGATCGGAAAGCTTGGCGGACAGACGAACTCACCCGTCGACGGCGATCTGGCCGCGCTGCCGCCGTCGTTGCTGATCGCCGCCGAATCCGAGGTGCTCAGAGTCGATTCGGAGGTGATGGCGCAACGGCTCGCCGCCGCGGGGGTGCCGTGCTCGCTGCAGATCTGGAACGGCCAGGTTCACGCGTTTCCCGCCGTCTGGCCTGGCTTGCCGGAGAGCCGGGCTGCGCTACGTGACGTTGCCAGGTTCATTCGCGCCAGGCTGGATGCGGTCCCGCCCCAGGTCGCGGGCGAAAGTTGTTCGGGAAGTTGAACTTCCGGTCCGGTTAGGGATTCTCGTGTCCTGACGTTGTGGTAGGTGCCATCGCGCGGGCATAGATCGATTCGAGCTCGGTTACTGCTGAACGTCGATCGACGTTGTCGGGATCGAGGCGATGTTGGAGGTTGATCCCGAGAGTGCCGGCCAGAAGGGTGACGGCAACCAACTCCGGATTGGTGACCGGGGTGTCGATCGAACGCAGGTAGTCCGCGTACAGCGTTCGCATTGCGACGTACTGCTCTGCGTAGGTCTCGCGGATGGTGGACCCGGGAATCACGGCTTCGATCAAGATGGTCGAGAAAATTCGTGCCTCGGGGTATGACATCAGTACGAAGTTGGCTTCGATCAATGCTTCGATTCCAGTCGCCGAGGATGATGCCAACTCTGCGCGTAGCTTTTCCATGCCCCACCGGAATGCGTCCTCGACGACGGCTCGTAGAAGCCCGTCCTTCGATCCGAAGTGCCAGGCCACGGACCCTCTGCTGATACCGGATCTTTCTGCCACGGCTTGTACGGACATCGCGGTCGACCCGCCTTCGGCAGCCAGTTCGGCCGCGGCTTTCACCAGTCGCCGTCTGGTTTCCTCGGAAATCTCCTGCTTGCGTGTCGACGCCATTCGGTGTTCCTGCCTTCTTTCGTTCTCGAGTGCAGCCAATTCCGGCACGCGGTGACGTCGACGCGCCCGTCGGGGCCGAGACCTGCGCACCGCACTCATGCTACGAGGCCGGCCATCGGCCGGCCGTATTCCTCTCGCGACACCCTCTTGCCTATGTTGATCGTCCAGTTCTATGCTGAGCGTCCAATAACTTAACGGAATGGGCGGACATGGAACTCATCGATCTGACTAGAACTCTCGATCCGGCCGATCGGGAATTGCTCCCCGAGGGTTTGAAGGCACTGGCTTCCGTCGTTGCCCCCTCGGTGACCTACTCGCACCCCGCAGGTGCCGGACGCGACGAGTTCGCGGCAGCACTGCAGTGCGGAGTTCATGATCTTCCGGACGGTGAGGGGTGGGGATCGGAGATGTTGAGTGAGTTCAACAGCCATCTGGGCACACACGTCGACGCGCCGTTGCACTACGGATCAACCTCGGAGGGTAAGCCTTCTCTCACGATCACAGACATCGCGTTGGATGAATTGTTCTGCGAGACAGTGGTGCTCGACCTGCGCGGCCGGTGCGAGGCGAATCAGCCGATCTCGGTGGACGCGCTGAAAGCTGCCCTGGCGGAAAACGGTGCGTCCGTTCCCCAGGGTGGTGCCGTGTTGCTCCGTACCGGACAAGAGAGCTTCACCTTGGCTGATCCAGGGTTCTTTCAGTATCCAGGGATGAGTCGCGAAGGCACGCTGTTTCTCGCCGAGCAAGGCGCGAAGGTGCTGGGCACCGACGCTGCCGGCTGGGACTTGAGCTTTGCAGTCATGGCGCAGAAATTTCGTGACACCGGGGACAACTCGGTTCTCTGGGACGGGCACCGGGCCGGACGCGAACGTGAAGTATTCATCGTTCAGCAACTGGCGAACCTCGCCGCGCTTCCGCCCTCGGGATTTCACGTGGCGTTTTTCCCGATCAAGCTTGCGCGAGCCAGCGCTGCCCCGGCTCGTGTGGTCGCGTTCGTCTGAGCAAAATTCCTGCCTCACCTAACGAACAATTCAGTGAAAGGTATTGACTCACAGTGAAACTTGCGACCGTCGAATACGAAAAGACTCAGCAGACGGCTCTGGTGACGGGCAGCGGCGAGCAACTGTTGTTACTCGAGCGAGCTCATCATGATGTGACGGGAAAACCGGCTCCAGAACTGGAAACCATGCAAACCATCATCGAAGGTGGTCCGGCGGCACGGGAGACCCTGGATCGGCTCGCAGACGAGCCGCCGGCAAGTGCAATCGTCGACGCAGGTGATGTGCGCTGGATGTCGCCGCTTCCTCAGCCGGTCCAGATCCGAGACTTCGGCTGCTTCATGGATCACTTCCGCAACGCTCGCGCCCGAATTCAAGGGGTCGCACTCGAGGACGTCGAACTGCCGAAGATCCAGTTGGAGCGCCCGCTGTATTACATAGCGAACCGATTGGCGGTGACCGGACACAAATCTGACGTCGTGTGGCCCGAGTACTCGAGCCTGCGCGATTACGAACTCGAATTCGCCTGTGTGCTGGGGCGCGGTGGAACCGACATCTCACGCGCGGATGCCCCTGCGCATATCTTCGGTTACACCATCTTCAACGATTTCAGCGCCCGCGATACTCAGCTCGAGGAGATCTCCACCGGACTCGGTCTCAGTAAGAGCAAGGACTTTTCGAACGCGAATGTCCTCGGGCCCTGGATCGTGACGGCCGACGAAGTCGGTGACCCCTACCAACTCGAGATGACCGCGAGAATCAACGGAGACGAGGTGAGCCGAGGAACCAGCGCCGACATGGACCATCGTTTCGAGGACGTGATTTCGTTCGCTTCGACTTCCACGCGGCTGTACCCGGGTGAAGTCTTCTGTTCCGGCACCGTGCCGAGTGGATGCGGCTTGGAGCACGGGCGGTTCCTGGAACCGGGAGACGTAGTCGAACTCGAGGTCACCGGCCTCGGTGTATTGAGGAATCGAGTGGTGGCGTGAGCGGCGAAGTCATGGTTCTCGGTGTCGGCGCGACTCTCTTCGGGCGGCACGCGGATACCGCGGCCTCGGAATTGGCGGGGCGTGCGGCGATCGATGCCGTCGAAGACGCGGGCCTGACCCGCGGTGACGTCGGTGCGGTCTTCTACGCGACAGTCAGCCAGAAGGCGATCGACCGGCAGCACATGATCCCAGGCCAGATTGCCTTGAGGCCATACGGTTTCGGGGGAGTCCCGGTCGTCAATGTCGAAAATGCCTGCGCCGGCGGCGCGACTGCACTCTGGCTGGCGATCGCCCACGTTCGCGCCGGTCTGTCCGAGGTCGCGTTGGCGGTCGGGGTGGACAAGCTGGTGTGCTCGGATCCGGCTCGAAGTCTGGAGGTGTTCGACGGTGCACTCGACGTTGCGCATCGCGACGAGACGCTCGCGGGCCTTGCTTCGCTGTCCGCTCCGCTGCCGGATGCACTCGGATCGCAGGGTGAGCGGTCGGTGTTCATGGAGATCTACGCTTCTCTTGCCCGGGCGCACATGGAGAGATTCGGAACCACCGAGTTCGAGCTCGCGTCCGTAGCAGCCAAAAATCATGCGCATTCCGTGCACAATCCGCGGTCGCACTTTCGCAAACTCTTCAGCGTCGAAGAGGTGCTTGCCGCAAGGCGAGTCGCGTGGCCTCTGACAGTTCCGATGTGCTCGCCCGTCAGTGACGGTGCAGCGGCGGTCATTGTGACCAGTGCGGACTTTGCTCGAAGGCACGATTCCTCTCGGCGGGCGGCGCAGGTACTCGGTTGCAGCTTGGTGTCAGGCACGGATCGGACCGCAGATGACGTGGAGAGTCACATCGGTCGCCGTGCAGCAATGAGCGCATACGAGGAAGCCGGAGTCGGGCCAGGCGATGTGGATGTGGCAGAGGTCCACGACGCCACGGCCTTCGGTGAAGTGCAGCAGGTCGAGAATCTGGGGTTCTGCCCGATCGGTGAGGGCGGCGCGTGGTCGGCGTCCGGTGCGAGTTCGTTGGGAGGCGTGCGTCCGGTCAATCCGTCAGGTGGGCTCGAGTCCCGTGGTCATCCGGTCTCGGCAACGGGACTGGCGCAGGTCTTCGAACTTGTCACGCAGTTGCGTGGACAAGCAGGGCGGCGACAAGTTCCGGGTGCTCGAATCGCGGTCGCAGAGAACGGCGGAGGTCTCTACGGCATCGAGGAAGCCGTCGCCGCGGTCACGATCTTGGGAGGGCCACGATGAACGCGGACATCATGAACGATGAACCGATGGCGCCAGGCTTGCAGGTGCAAGCGGGATATGCGGATCTGATTCTGTCGGCGCTGCGACGCCGACCAGACCACATCGCGTTTCGATTCACGGATCGGAACGGTGATCGGGCCGAGCTGACATATTGGCAGACTGCGGAACAGATCGAGCGGATTGCAGGTGTCCTCAGTAGCTTCGCTCTGCCGGACGGAGCCGGGGTCGCCCTGCTTGCGGGGCCGTGTCCTGAAGCATTCACGGTCATGGCCGCGGCGTGTCTGGCGGGCGTGCGCTACACGGCACTCCATCCGCTCGCGACCGAAGAGAACGACAGGATGGTGCTGAAAGACAGTGGTACCGATCTCCTGTTGGTTGCCGACGGACAGTTCCAGGTACGCGCCGAAGCGGCACAGACTCGAGTGATGTCACTGTCAGCCCTCGAATCAGCGTGTGAATTGGGTACGGCGGGAATAGGTTCAGGCTTAGGCGGTCAGGGTCGAGCTTTGTATCTCTTCTACACCGGTGGAACCACCGGTGAGCCGAAAGGCGTCATGCTCAGGGACCGATCCTTGGTCGCCAATGCCTGGGCCTGCACCACGTGGGAGTGGCCGGCTGAAACCACCATGCTGCTCACTACGCCGATGTCTCATGCTGCCGGTCTGCTCGTCGCACCCGGTCTGCTGCGAGGTGCAAGCTTCGAGTTGCACAGGTCGTTCGACCCGGACAGAGTTGTCGACGCCATCGAAAATGGCGGAGTCACAGCTACATTCGTGGTTCCCACGATGCTCTATGCCTTACTCGACCATCCACGCCTGTCGGATGCGAATCTGTCTGGGCTGAACTGGATGCTTTACGGTGCTGCACCCATCGACCCCACCAGGCTCGAGCAGGCAGGGGCGGTGTTCGGGCCGATCCTGAGCCAGCATTACGGTCAGGCCGAAGCCCCGAATGCGTTGACGGTACTCGATACACGTGAGCACACGGACGATCCCGCAGTTTTGGGGAGTTGTGGGCGCGCGATGCCAGGTGTCGAAGTGGTGTTGCTTGACGAGCAGGGAAACGAGACGGCGACGGGCGTACCCGGCGAGCTTTGTGTGCGAGGTCCGCTCGTGATGGACGGCTATTGGAACAAACCTGAACAAACCGCTGCAGCGCTCGCGAATGGGTGGTTGCACACCGGCGACGTTGCTCGAATCGACGAAAGTGGGCTCATCTCGATCGTCGACCGCATCAAAGACACGATCATCAGTGGTGGATTCAACGTCTACCCGCGCGAAGTCGAGGACTCACTCGGACATCATCCCGCGGTGGCAGCATGTGCGGTATTCGGTGTCCCCGATTCTCAATGGGGAGAAGCTGTTACCGCCGCAGTCGTACTGAAGACGGGATGGTCGGTCACACCCGATCAACTCATCGCGCACGTGAGATCGCACAAGGGTCCGATCTGGGCGCCCAAGGAGATTTCGATTCTGGAAGCGCTGCCGCTCACTGCTTTGGGGAAGATCGACAAGAAGGCACTCCGTGGCGCGTCACCGACCTAGTGACGCGACAACTGCCCGTGCGAGGGCGTCGGCAGATCCAGGGGCGAATGGCAGAAAGAGTTCTGGCTCGATCAATTCCACTTCCATGAGCAGTGGTTGATCCACCGGGCCCACGACGTCCACACGTGCATAAAGCAATTCGCCGGGGCCGCATGGGGTCGCGGCCAGTGCTGCGTCGGCCACCGCGAGTTCGGCGGCGGACGGTTCATGGAGGTGGTTGGTTCCACCGTGAAATTCCTGCACGCGGAAGTCGTTGGCGGCCGGGATCTTCCGGACAGCGTGCGAGTAGCGTCCGCCGATGTGGATGATCGAGCGCTCACCGTCGACGACGTCCGAGACGAA
Source organism: Rhodococcus sp. SG20037 (assembly GCF_031763325.1). Classification (NCBI taxonomy): domain Bacteria; kingdom Bacillati; phylum Actinomycetota; class Actinomycetes; order Mycobacteriales; family Nocardiaceae; genus Rhodococcus; species Rhodococcus sp. SG20037. The sequence goes on from NZ_CP134497.1 coordinate 311,599, forward strand.
TGGCTGGACCAACGCGTCGTTGCCACTCTCGAGGATCGAGCTGAGGTGAGCGTGGGCCTGCGCGGATCCCGAGGCAAACTTTCCCACTCCGACAGCGCCGGCGGACACTGCCGGCTTGACGATGACGTCGGCACCCTCGAACGAAGGGAGGGTGAGTGTTTCGCTCTGTCCGGCAGCGATCACAGCGGTGGGGACGATAGGTACGCCGGCCGCGGCAAGTTCGGTGAGGTATCCCTTGTGTGCGTTCCACTTCACGATCGAGAGTGGATTGGCGATCGGAGCGGTCAGCTGATCGAGAACGGCGAGAAATTCGTCGAGGCGCTGGGTGTAGTCCCAGGTCGACCGGATCAGAACCAGGTCGGCGTCGATATCGAGGAGGGACGGGCGCGACCACGGCGCCATCGTCGACGCGATGCCGTAGGAGGTGAGAGCTTCCATGACGAGTTTGCTTTCGACATCCGCCTCGCGGGCGGCGCCGTCACAGGTGAGCAGGAGAACCGTGGTCATGCCACGATGCTTTCACGGCTGGCGCCCTGTACGACTAGCGAGGTGGCCCCTCGTCGAGGACCAGCGACCCGGTCCCGGGTTGCCCGGTTGCGTCCACCCACGTCACCGCGACGGTGTCGCCGGGGCGGCGCGAGCTCATCGCCGCGTTGAGATCAGCGGACGACGCGATCCGGCTGCCACCGAACTCGGTGATGACCGCACCTTTGGTCAGCCCCACCCGCTCGGCGGGCGAATCGAAGCTCACGGCAACAACTTCGGCGCCGGCCGGCATGTCCGCGTGATCCTTCACCGCGACACCGAGTACGGGTGTCGGTCCCACACGCACGGTCTCGGAGGAGCGGCCACCGAGTACCTGCTCGACGATCGGTAGTGCGGTGTCGATCGGTATCGCGTAGGACTGAGGCGCCGGTGAGGTTTCGGTGCGGTCGGTGACGGCGTTGCCCGCGCTGCTGACGCCGATCAGCTCGCCAATGGCGTTGACCAGGGGGCCACCGGAATCGCCAGGCCGGATGTCCGCGTCCACCTCGATGAGGCCCTTCAACTGGTTTCGCGATCCGTCGGACACGTTGCGGGTGTTGACGGTGACACCGAGGTTGGTGATGACGCCGGGAGCAGGGACGGGTACTCCGCCGCCTTCCGCATTTCCGATTGCGGTGACGGAGTCCCCGCGAGCGGCTTCTGCTGATTTGCCGACCACAGCCACCGGCAGATCGTCAGCGCCCGCGAGTCGAAGGACGGCAAGATCGCTGACGCTGTCGTACCCGAGGATCTCGGCGTCGTAGATCAGCCCGTTGGACATGCTGACGGCAGTGACGTCCGAAGCTCCGCTGATGACGTGGTGATTCGTGAGCACCACTCCGTCAGGGGAGAGCACGATCCCGGTCCCAGCAGTGGTGGTGAATCCGGCCGGCGCCGTGATGGTGACGATGGTGGGGACCACTCGGGCCGAGAGCTCCTCCGGGGTGAGCGGAACAACCGGCGCGGGTGGGGTGGTCGTGATGACGGTGACCGGTGCGGACTCGATCGTTCCCGGAGTCAGGGGCGGTGCGACCAGCGCGAGACCACCGAGGCCGGCTGCGAGAACGACGGCCGTCCACAGGCCGCGTCTGCTCGCACGTTTGGTCATCCAGCCGTCCGTCCCGCCGGTGTCATGCCATCGAGTCGTGAAAGGTGAAGATTACCGATTCGGCGAATCTTCGGCCACAAAACCGGGCAACATGCCGTCCGCGCGGAGCGTCGCCAGGGACGGCGCGGCAGCGTCCTTTGCGGAGAGCTCGTAGGTCAGAGGGTTGCCCTTACGGTCTGTTCTCGGCCATTCGATCGCGAGTTCCGGATCGAAGGGATCGAGGTCGCGGTCCAGGTGGGGGGAGTATTCGATGCTGCACAGGTACATCACTGTCGATCCGTCTTCGAGTGAAAGGATCGCGTGGCCGAGGCCTTCCGCCAGGAACACCGCTCGTCGATCGACGTCGTCGATCACCACTGCATCCCACTCGCCGAAGGTCGGTGATCCGACGCGCAGGTCTACGACAACGTCGAGGAAGGCACCTTTCACGCAGGTGATGTACTTCGCCTGTCCGGGCGGATTGTCGGTGAAGTGGATCCCGCGGAGGCTACCGGCTTCGGAGACCGAGCAGTTGGCCTGCGCGAGGTCGAGAGTGCGGCCCGTCGCGGCGGTGAAGGCGGAGCTTTTGAACCATTCGAGAAAGACACCGCGGTTGTCGCCGAACTGCTTCGGTGTAATTTCCCAAGCTCCGGCGATCTTCAGTGGACGGATTTCCACGTCACCATTCCTTGCCGTGCTCGAGCAGCTCGAGTAGGTAGTTGCCGTACCCGGATTTGCCCAATGCTTCTGCCTGAGTGCGTAATTGGTCGGAGCTGATGAATCCTTGACGCCACGCAACCTCTTCAGGGGAACCGATCTTGAGGCCTTGGCGGTGTTCGATGGTCCGCACGTAGTTCGCTGCCTCGAGCAGGGAATCGGGTGTGCCGGTGTCGAGCCACGCGGTTCCGCGGGGGAGGACATCGACAGAAAGTTTGCCAGCTTCGAGATAGTGCTGATTGATGTCGCTGATTTCGTATTCGCCACGCGCAGAGGGCTTCAGAGTGCGTGCGATGTCCACGACGTCGCTGTCGTAGAAATAGAGGCCGGGGACTGCGTAATTGGATTTCGGTGACGTCGGCTTTTCCTCGATGGACACGGCGCGACCCGAGTCGTCGAATTCGACGACGCCGTAGGCGGTCGGATTCGAGACCCAGTAAGCGAATACGGCTCCGCCGTTGATGTCGGAGAAACGCCTGAGTTGGGTTCCGAGGCCGGGGCCGTAGAAGATGTTGTCGCCGAGGACGAGCGCCACGGAGTCGGATCCGATGTGCTCTGCGCCGAGGGTGAATGCCGTTGCGAGGCCGTTCGGTTCGTGTTGCACTGCATAGGTGAGGTTGACGCCGAATTGTGAGCCGTCGCCGAGAACCCGGCGGAATTGTTCGGCGTCGTGTGGGGTCGTGATGATCAAGATGTCGCGAATGTCGGCGAGCATGAGAGTGGAGAGCGGGTAGTAGATCATCGGCTTGTCGTAGACAGGCAAGAGTTGCTTGCTCACTCCGAGGGTGATCGGGTGCAACCGCGACCCGGTGCCACCGGCCAGAATGATTCCGCGCATGCGTGCAGTGTCCTGCACTCCTGCCTGCCGACGCAAACGGACATGACACGCCCGGCCGCTAAAGTGGGGTTCGTCCGATGAGCCTGAGGAGATGACGTGCGACTACTGGTCACCGGGGGTGCCGGCTTCATCGGTGCCAATTTCGTTCATCAGACGGTGGCGACGCGTCCCGACGTGGAAGTCACGGTTCTCGACGCTCTGACCTACGCCGGAAATCGCCAGTCCCTGGCGTCCGTCGAGGACCGGATCACGTTTGTCCACGGCGACGTGGCCGACGAGTCGCTGGTCGACGATCTTGTCTCGCGCTCCGACGCAGTCGTGCACTTCGCGGCCGAAAGCCACAACGACAATTCCCTCGCCGACCCCGAACCGTTTCTGCGCACCAACGTCATGGGAACCTTCTCGCTCCTGCAGGCAGTGCGTTCGCACGGGGTCCGTTATCACCACATTTCGACCGACGAGGTGTACGGCGACCTCGAACTGGATGATCCGGCGAAGTTCACGGAGACGACACCGTACAACCCGTCGAGCCCGTACTCCGCGTCCAAGGCGTCGAGTGATCTGTTCGTGCGCGCCTGGGTGCGCTCGTTCGGGATCGCGGCGACCATCTCGAACTGCTCCAACAATTACGGCCCGTACCAGCATGTGGAGAAGTTCATCCCACGCCAGATCACCAATCTGCTCGACGGAGTGCGTCCACGGTTGTACGGGGAAGGCCGCAACGTCCGCGACTGGATTCACGTCGAGGACCACAACCGCGCCGTCTGGGACATCCTGGACCGCGGGAAGTCCGGCGAGACGTATCTGATCGGCGCCGACGGTGAAACCGACAACCGGACGGTGATTGCGACCCTGCTCGAAATTTTCGGACGCAAGCCGGACGATTTCGACTTCGTCACCGACCGCCCTGGTCACGATCTGCGGTATGCGATCGATTCGACGCGACTGCAGCAGGAACTTGGGTGGAAGCCGCAGTACCGCGATTTTCGAAGCGGACTGGAAGCCACCGTCGAGTGGTATCGCGACAACGAGCAGTGGTGGCGTCCGCAGAAGGCCGGCGTCGAGGCAACGTATTCAGCCGGAGAATCCGTCGTCCGCTGAACCACCGGCTGCCGCGGTTGATACCCTCGAGCCCGATACGTGCTCAGATGTAGCTACATCAACAACGGTAGGGATCAGTAGATGAACGAGGCCTCCGCGGATACGCCGGTCGCAAATGACACGGCTGTGCTTGACGAGGTAATGGTCGAGCATCCACACGGGGATCGTTTTCTGGTCCAGCGTGGCATCTTCCGATCGATGTCCCCCAAGGTGCCAGAGGCAATGTATGTGGTTACCAAGGGTGATGCGCTCGTCGATCGGCATTCTCTGACATTGGGCGAAGCGGCGACCGCGAGCACCAACACGTATTTCGGACGATTTGCTGCCAGTTTCTGGCAGCGGTGGACGCCTGTGAGTTCGGTGCGGATTCAGCTGAACTACGTCGGCGACGGCGGGCTCGACGTCAGCCTGCGTGCATCGGATGTGCGCGGACGCAAGAGGACGATTTCACTTCACTCGGTCGCCGGATCGGGTGAACTCTCGATCGATGCCCCACTCGCTCATTTCGTCGACGGCGGGGCGATGTGGTTGGAATTCGTCGCGACCAAAGGTTCCGTTGTCGTTTCCGGCGTGTCATGGACTGTCTCGGCCCCAGAGTTCATACGCCCGGCGGCTGTTGTCATCTGCACTTTCAATCGCGCCGACGACTGTGTCGAAACCGTTGCGACCATGGCGTCCGATGCGGGTGCGATGACCGGTATCGACGCCGTCTGTGTGGTCGATCAGGGCACAGATCAGGTTCAATCCAGGGATCGTTTCAAGACTGTCGCGCACGATCTCGGCAAGAAGTTGATCTATCTGACGCAGCCGAATCTTGGTGGCGCGGGTGGTTTCTCGCGTGGAATGCTCGAAATCACTTCCTCGTCAGGTTCTGAGCACGCCAACGTCATCCTCATGGACGACGACATTCTTTGCGAGCCCGAATCGGTGCTCAGGATGAATGCATTCGCAAATATGACGGTCGAGCCGGCAATCGTCGGGGCTCAGATGTTGTCACTGAACAATCCGACGATGTTGCATGTCAGTGCGGAGCGAGAGGTTCTCGACGAGCTCAAGGCCGGGGTCCTGACTCCTGGCGCGATGATGGGCGTCGACCTGTTGAAGAAGAAGCAGGAGATGCGCTTCGATGCGGGCTGGAATGGTTGGTGGACTTGCCTGTTGCCGGCCGAGATCATCTCCGAGCTGGGCTTGCCGATACCGCTTTTCTTCCAGTGGGATGACATCGAGTACGGAATCCGAGCGCGCTTCGCCGGCCACCCGACGATAACTCTGCCCAATGCCGGTGTCTGGCACGCGGATTTCCATCTGAAGGATTACGACGACTGGTCCCGGTACTTCAGCATTCGAAATGGGTTGATCGTTTCTTCGATCTACGGCCCGTTCGACGGTAAGGTGATCTCGAAGTTCTTGTTACGCAAGATTACTCAGCTCATTGTAGGAATGCAGTACGGGTTGGCGGCAACATTCGTCAAGGCGGCTGAGGATTTCCTGCAGGGGCCTGACTTCCTCAACGACGGCGGGCAATCTGCTCTTGTCGACGTTCGTGCTCTACGTGACGAATACCCTGAAACGAAAATGCAGCCGGCCTCGGCAGTCGGTGCGGAGTCCGATCCACATACGCAGATGACCGTGTGGGAGTTCGAGCCCGACGAGAACCGCGAGGGTCTGGTGCTTCTCAAGCGCGTAGTTCAACAGTGGACTGGGCGTGTCGACCGTCGACCGGTAACGGTTCCTGCGATCTTCGGCGACTGGTGGCATGTGTCGTTGTTCGAAAATGCCGCTGTCACGGACGCGTCGCAGAACGGCGTCCGCGTCCGTCGGCGCAACAAGAAGCAGGCTACCGAGTTGGCCAAGCGCGCGGCCAAAGTCTGTTGGGAGCTGCGTAAGCGCGCACCTGAGATGAAGAAGGCGTACTCGGACGCCATGCCGCGCCTCACGAGCGCCGAGAACTGGACGCGCTTGTACGGAAACAAGATCGGATAGCTTGTGGCCCTCCCGCTGGGGCAGAGATTGGCCCAGTGGCGCTTGCCGGCTCTACTGGGGCTCGCGGCTACCGTCGTGGGTGTCGCGTGGTCCGGTCGTCCGTCGTTCTGGTGGGACGAAGCGGCGACGGTCTCGATGGCGGACCGATCGCTTCGTTCGACGCTGGCAACCCTCGGACACGTGGATGCGGTCCATGGGCTCTATTACGTGCTGATCCACTGGTGGTTTCAGGTTTTCGGGGTATCGGAATTCTCTGCGCGAGCGCCGAGTGCGCTGGCAGTCGGAATCGCGACGGCAGCGTTGGTAGCGCTGGCGCGGATGTTCGGGGGTACCAGACTCGGCGTTATCGTCGGCGTCACTTTCATGGTGCTTCCCCGAGTTACCTGGGCAGCCACCGAGGCACGCTCGTATGCAATGGTGTTGGCATTGTCCACGGTCACATTGCTGGTGCTCGTGTGTTCGCTGCGAACGTCGAAGCGCGCGTGGTGGATCCTGTACGGCGTGTTGGCAGCTGTCTCTGTAGCACTGTTTCTCTACAGCGCCGTGCTGCTGCTGGTACACGCTGTCATCGTGGTGTTCGGGGCCAAGGTGATTCCGGACGCCGATTCGAAGCGGAATCGTTTCAACGGGTTGTGCTTTGTCGGTGCTTCCGCGTCCGCGGTCCTGCTTGTGTCCCCGCTGATCGCCCTGTCGCTCGGACAATCGAGGCAAGTCAGTTGGATACCACCGTTGGATCGGCATATTTTCACGACGATCGCCGTTGACCAATGGTTCCTTTCGAGTCCGTTGTTTGCTGTCGTGGCGGGGATCATCGTGCTCTCAGGGATTGCGGGCTATTTCTTCGCACCCAGTCGGTGGACTGTCGGGGATCGCAGTGCGTCGACTGTCGCACTGGTGTGGATTCTGGTCCCGATGGCGCTGTTTCTCGTGTATTCGGTCGTCCTGGGAAACATCTACGTCGATCGGTACGTCATATTCACTGCGCCCGGTGTGGCCTTGCTGCTGGGTGTCATGATCAGCCGCCTGACGTCGAGCTGGGTCCTGGCCTCGGCGGCGGTGATACTTCTTGCTGCGGCGTCTCTACCTGCATACGTCAGCCAGCGAGAGCCGTGGGGAAAATCGGGTGGGATGGACTACAGTACGGCTGCGGATTTTCTGAAAGCCAATGGGAATGCGGGCGATTGCGTCGCGTTCCAGCCGGTGGTGTCCTGGGCGCCGAGTTCGTTGCATGCTGTCGCCGAGGCACGGCCTGACTCGATCAAAGGTTTGCGAGATATCGGCCTCGAGCATGATGCGAACTCGATCGACGAGCTGTGGGATTTCGAATATTCAGTGGACGAGACGGCCGAGCGGGCACAGGGCTGCCAGACCGTGTGGGTCGTCACCGACGGTGAGCGTCAGAGCTATGAGGCAATACTTCATACGGCCAATGTCGTGTGGAATTTCGAGCCTTTCCATTTCATCGACACGGAACTGTTCACACAACTTTCAGTGCGAGGGTTCGTTGTCGAAACAGCGACACCGCTGCACCACTTGCAGATCGTGCAGATGGTTCCTTCCACACGCAGGTGACTATACCCAGTACGCGACGCGTGAACGGTAGTTGCGCATGGCCAGAAGTGCCAGGCCCCACCCCACGACGGTGACGGCGAGCACGATGACCCAGTGGTACAGCTGCTGGTCCCCGCCGAGGAGTGGCGTTCGCACGATGTCGAGGAAGTGATACAGGGGATTGAGCTCCGCGATTCGTGCTCGTTCAGCGTTGGCTGTTCCTTGCAGTGACTTCTCGGTCCAAATGATGGGAGTCATGAAGAACAAGAGTTGAACGACGCTCGCGAGCAACGGGCCGATGTCACGGTACCGAGTGGAGAGGATGCCGAAAACCAGGGAAACCCACACTGCGTTGATCGCGATCAACGCCAAAGCAGGAATGAACGAAAGATCCGTCCAGGAAAGCTGTTTCGGGAACACGATCAAAATGACGATGTAGATCACGAAGTTGTGGGCGAAGAGAATCAACTGGCGCCAGACCAGCCGATACACGTGAACGCTCAACGGCGTGGGTAGCTGTTTGATCAGTCCCTCGTTGGAAATGAAGACTTCGGCGCCCTCGAGGATGGCACCGGAGATCATGTTCCACACGATGAAGCCAAGAGTGACGTACGGGAGGAATTCCGCGACGTCCAGATTGAACAATGACGAGTAGAGGATGCCCATCGCGACTGCAGTGGTGCCAGTGGCGATCGTGATCCAGAACGGTCCGAGGATGGATCGTCGGTAGCGCTGCTTGATGTCCTGCCACCCGAGATGGAACCACAGTTCTCGATGGCCGAGACCCTCGCGCAGATCCTGGATTGCTCGGGCGAACGTGCGGGACGCCGGCGCTATGGGGGCCTTGTCGGCAAGGGTTGGGGCAGACACAGCCGCCAAGCCTACTCGGTCGCCGAGCGGGCTCGATCAGATGCGAGAGAAGCGTTCGGATCTACCCAGCTTGCGTAACCTCATCCACTCGCGCAGCCCGGAGACGTCACGCCTGGTGATGAGGAAGTACCAACCGAATCGCACCCATTCCTGTGGAAGGAGCCGTCGCATCCCGGGTTGCGAGAGTAAATAGCCACGGTTGCGATAGGTGTAGAAACGCTTGGTCTCGTTGTCCGGGTACTGCGTGTGCATACGGCCGCCGAGAATGGGTTTGAATTCGTCGGCGCCGTCGGGGTGCAGGTACACAGTCTGTAGGCATGTGCCGAACCGAAGTCCGGAACGGATCAGTCGGCGATGGACCTCCACCTCGTCGCCACGGACGAAGAGCCGCAAATCGGGAACGCCAACGGTCTCGATCGCTTCCGCGGTGAACAGCGCACCGTTGAAGAGGGACGCGATTCCCGGGAGAAGATCACCTTCACCCAGCTCGCTACGTCGTCGACGCCATTCGACCCCACGGCGTAGCGGGAAGGCCAGCTTGTCAGGTTCGGAGATGTCGCACACGACGGGAGATACTTCCGCCAGGTTGTGACGAATTGCGCAATCGAGAAGCGTCGAAAGTACCTCGGGCCCCTCGGGGCGGCCGTCGTCGTCGGCAAGCCAGACTCGGTCTGCACCGAGCGACAATGCCAGCAACATTCCGAGGGCGAAACCACCGGCGCCGCCGAGATTGTGTGCCGACCCTATGTACGTGGTGGGGATCGAGCAGTCGTCCACGAGCGCGCGGACATCGGATTCGTCGGCATTGTCGACGACGACGAGATGGTCGAGTGGGCGCGTCTGGGTTGTGAGTACTTTCAGGGACGAAGCGAGAAGTTCACGACGCCGATGGGTGACAACGACGCCGATTATCCGCTCAGGCATCGTCCGAGCTCGCTTCAGCAATCGCCGATGCCGCGGCGTCTTCGCGTTCCATTTCGCGAATCACATGAGCGACGTGGTCGCCGGCATCGTTGCCCTCGTACGCGCGGACGATTTCTTCGATTCCCCCGGACTGTCTGACAGTTCCGTGATCGATCCACATCGCGCGGTCGCACAGTTGCGCCAGAAATTCGTTCGAGTGGCTCGCGAAAACCAAGATTCCAGATCGTTTGACGAGGTCTTGGAGACGGGTTCGCGCCTTCTTCATGAATTCTGCGTCGACGGCACCGATGCCTTCGTCGAGGAGCAGGATCTCCGGATCGATGCTGGTCACCACACCGAGTGCCACTCGGACCCGCATTCCGGTCGAGTAGGTGCGAAGCGGCATCGAGAGGTAGTCGCCCAACTCGGTGAAGTCTGCGATCTCATCCATTTTCGCGAGCATCTGCTTACGGGTCATTCCGAGGAACATTCCGCGGATGATGATGTTCTCGTATCCCGAGATCTCGGGATCCATACCCACCCCAAGATCGAAGACAGGGGCTACGCGGCCACGAATTGCGGCTGATCCGCGAGTCGGCTCGTAGATCCCGGACAACAGTCGGAGCAATGTGGATTTGCCTGCACCGTTGTGGCCGACGAGTCCGATTCGGTCGCCCTCCTTCAGGGACAACGTCACGTCCCGCAAAGCTTCGACGACAACGACGTCGGAATCGTTTCGTCCGATTGCGCCACCTGCACGACCGAGGAACGCCTTTTTCAGCGAACGCGATTTCGCGTCGAAGATCGGGAAGTCGACACACGCTCCGCGTGTTTCGATGCTGACGTTCTCGGTCATTCTGCTCCTTGCATCCGGTGGAGCGCCTGGTTGGGCGGGCTCCCCGGTTCGGCGTCGCCGGGATTGAATCCGCTCAGTTCGCGGAGTCGGGCACGAGCACCGAGCCTACCGGGGCGCAACACCGTGAAGACTTCAGCTGGGGACGCAGCGCTGCTCGTTACAGATACTGGCCGGTTCCTGGGCTCTGTTGGTCCGGATGTGCCGGCGAATGCGGAGCCCCGATGCTCATGCCGGGAGGCAGTGCGCCCTGACGCATCTGTTCGAGCTGAGCGCGCGCTGCCATCTGCTGCGCGAACAGTGCGGTCTGAATTCCGTGAAACAGTCCTTCGAGCCAGCCGACGAGTTGGGCCTGCGCGATTCGCAGTTCGGCGTCCGAGGGAATGGAGTCGTCGGTGAACGGGAGGCTCAGTCGCTCGAGTTCTTCACGGAGTTCGGGTGCCAGGCCCTGTTCCAGTTCTCGGATGGACGAGGTGTGGATGTCCTTGAGGCGCTTGCGGCTGGCGTCGTCGAGCGGCGCGGCGCGCACTTCTTCCAAGAGTTGTTTGATCATCGTGCCGATTCGCATGACCTTCGCCGGCTGCTCGACCATCTCGGCGACGGACTCGGCTTCGGATTCCGCGCCTTCGGTGGTGCCGGATGTGGAGGCCTCTGCCTCGGCCGCCGGCATCGCGACGGGTCGACCGTCGGGTCCGATAACGAGTACCTGCTCTTTGTCGGGGTTCGTCATGCTTCCATCTTGTCGTGTGTGGGCGACAAACGCCGCGTAACCCCCAAAAAGTTAGCTACCGAATAACTGTACTGACGGGTAATTGGGTGACTGCCTTCGACTAAGCGGGCGTCTGCACCTAGAGTGTCGAGCATGGCTTACGACGTTGCCCGCGTACGGGGGTTGATTCCCTCACTCGGTGACGGCTGGATCCACCTCGATCCGCAGGCCGGAATGCAGATCCCGGACGCCGTCTCGCGGACGGTCTCCACCGCGTTCCGTGCCTCTGCATCTTCTTCCTCCGGTCGCCACGTCTCGAACCGTCGTAGTGCTGCCATTCTCGAGAGTGCGCGCACCGCGGTCGCGGATCTGGTCGGCGGAGATCCTGCGGGAGTCGTTCTCGGATCAGAGCGAGCGGTGTTGTTGGCTTGGCTCGCCGAGTCGCTCAGTTCGCGGTTGGGCCTCGGAACCGGTCTCGTACTCTCGCGCCTCGACGAAGAGGCGAACGTCGCGCCCTGGCTTCGTGTGGCCAGTCGCTACGGCGCTCAGGTGCGATGGGCAGAGGTCGAAATCGAAACGTGTGAGCTCCCGAGTTGGCAGTTCAACGATCTCATCACCTCGACCACTCGCTTGGTGGCCTTGACGGCCGCATCGCCGGTCGTCGGTTCGGCTCCGAACGTCCGTGCCGCAGCTGATCGTCTGCACGAATTCGGCGGACTGATGGTGGTCGACGCCGTCGGTGCAGCGCCATATGCGCATGTGGACATGGCTGATCTCGGGGCGGACATCGTTGCCGTCAGCGCGCCGTCGTGGGGCGGTCCACAGGTGGGCGCACTCGTCTTCCGCGATCCCGGACTGCTCGACCGGATTCCGGCCGTGTCGCTCAACCCGTACGCGCGTGGCGCCGAGCGACTCGAGGTGGGCGGTCATCAGTTCGCGCTGCTGTCCGGTCTCACGTCGTCGATCGATTTCCTGGCGGGCTTGGACGAATCGGCAACGGGAACCAGGCGTGAGCGCCTCGAAACCTCGATCAGCTCGCTGCAGGACTACCAGGACGGTCTGTTCGATCACCTCATGCGTTCTCTCGCAGCCCTGCCCAACGTGATGGTGATCGGCGGCGCACCCACGCGGGTGCCGACGCTCAGCTTCACACTCGAGGGGATGGCGGCAGACAAGGTCGCGGCGCACCTGGCCGACAAGCGCATCGCGACGGTCAGCGGTACGCATGGTGGTTCCAGGCTGCTCGACGCCCTCGGTGTCAACGACGAAGGCGGCGCGGTCACCGTCGGCCTTGCGCCGTATACGACGCGGTACGAGATCAATCAGCTGGTCGCCGAACTCGGCGCCCTGGGCTGATCGATCCCGCTCGGCTCACTTCACGGTGAGGATGACCTTGCCTACGGTTTCCGGCGAATCCAGCAACTGATGGGCTAATGGCGCCTCGGTGATCGGAAGTTCGGTCGACACGATCGGTTGAACCGATCCATCGGCGATCAACGGCCACAACTTCGCACGGACGTCGGCGACGATGTCCGCTTTACCGCCTGGGCCGGTGAGCGGACGCCCGCGCAGGCCCGTCGACGTGATGTTTCCGCGCTTTCCCATCAGCTTGGCGATGTCGACTTCGCCCTTGCGGCCACCCTGCATTCCGATGATCACGACGTGGCCGTCCATGGCGAGTGCGTCGACGTTGCGCCCGAGGTACGACGCTCCCATGTTGTCCAGAACCACATCGGCGCCGTGGTTGTCGGTGGCTTCGGCGAGTGATGCTACGAAGTCGCTGTCGCGATAGTTGATGAGAATATCCGCGCCCAATTCGCGGCAGCGGTTCAATTTGTCCTCCGAACCCGCGGTAACTGCGACGCGGGCGCCGAGGGCTTTGCCGACCTGGATGGCGTGGGTGCCGATTCCGCCGCCACCGCCATGGACGAGTAGTACCTGTCCGCGTCGTAGGCCGCCGCGCATCACGACGTTGGACCACACCGTGCACGCAACTTCCGGCAGGGACGCTGCGACACGGAGATCGACGCCAGCGGGAACCGGGAGAAGTTGTGTTGCCGGGACCGCAACCTTCTCGGCGTAGCCACCGCCGGCCAGCAATGCGCAGACTTCGTCGCCGACGGACCAACCGGTGACGTCTTCGCCGAGTTCGGTGATCACACCCGAGCATTCGAGGCCGAGAATGTCACTCGCGCCGGGCGGCGGCGGGTAGAAGCCTTGACGTTGGAGCAGGTCGGCGCGGTTGACTGCGGTCGCGGCGACCTCGACGAGTACGTGCCCGCGAGGTAGTTCAGGATCGGGCTGTTGCGCCCATTTCATGACCTCGGGACCGCCGGGCTGATCGATCGTTATGGCGTACATGGATACGACGCTAGCGAATCTCCCCGCTGACGGGTGTTTTGCCGCTACCGTCGCGGACGTGACTTACTTCGGGAACATGCAGAACGAGATCTATCTGACGGGACTGAGCGGCGCGAAGCCGGCTTTGCCGATGACTGCGGCAGGCTTGGAAGATGCCGCGCGCGAGCAACTCTCACCGGAGGCCTTCGGGTACATCGCCGGTAGCGCGTCGACCGAACGAACCGCGGAGTCGAATCTGCGGGCGTTCGACAAGCATGCGATCGTGCCGCGGATGTTGCGGGGGACTGCGGCGCCCGACGCGCGTGATCTGAGCGTCGAGGTGTTGGGGACGCGGTTGGCTGCACCGATCCTGACGGCTCCGGTGGGCGTGCTCGGCTTGGCCCACGACGACGCCGAGGTTGCGGTCGGTTCGGTCACTGCCGAGTTGGGGATCGGATCGATTCTCTCGACGGCGGCATCCTCGACCATCGAAGACGTAGCGGCGGCCTCGGGCGATAACTGGTGGTACCAGCTGTACTGGCCGGCCGACGACGAGCTTGCCGAGTCGTTTGTCCGTCGAGCGGAGACGGCGGGCGCGAAGGCTATCGTCCTGACTGCCGACACTCCCGGTATGGGTTGGCGTCCAAGGGATCTCGAACTCGGTCACCTTCCGTTCCTGCAGGCGAAGGGAATTGCCAACTACCTGTCGGATCCGGTGTTCCGCGCAAAACTGGCGACGCCGCCCGAGGAGAGCGCAGAAGCTCTGCAGATCGCGGTTCTCACGTGGGTGTCGTTGTTCGGTAACCATGCGGTGCGGATCGCGGATATCGCGAAACTTCGCCAGTGGACGACACTTCCGATCGCAGTGAAGGGAATTGTCCATCCCGACGACGCACGTGAGGCCGTCGCGGCCGGCGCCAACGGCATTGTCGTGAGCAACCATGGTGGGCGTCAGGTTGACGGGTCGATTTCGGCACTCGATGCTCTCGGTCCCGTCGCAGATGCGGTGGGGCATGAGGTGGACATCCTGATGGACTCCGGAATTCGTTGTGGCGCAGACGTAATCAAGGCTCTGGCCTTGGGTGCCGACGCAGTGCTGTACGGGCGGCCGTGGGTGTACGGGTTGGGATTGGCCGGAGCGGACGGAGTGCGTCATGCGCTCCGGAGTCTCCTGGCCGACCTGGATCTCACCATGGGGCTGGCGGGGCTGGCATCGGTCGCGGAAATCGATCGCTCGATCCTCATGTCCAATTCGTGACTTTAGGGTGAGTCTTACTGTGACGGGCGGACACAGGTCTAAACTTGGAACCTGTGACAGCTGAAGCGACAACCGAGGAGACATCGCAGGCGGCGCACGGTGAGACACCGTGGCTGACGCCATGCGAGATGCGTGCATGGCGCGGCTACATGGACGGTAATCAGCGCCTCATGGAGGTTCTCAACCGCGAACTGCAGGATTCGCACGACCTGTCGTTGGCCGATTACCGCATTTTGGTCATGCTCTCGGAGTCAGCTGACGGGTCGTTGCGGATGAGTGACCTGGCAGACGGCGTGCTGTCTTCGCGGAGCCGCCTGACTCACCAGATCAGGCGGATGGAATCTCAGGGCATCGTCGTGCGAGACACTTGCGTCGAAGATGGTCGCGGCGTGCTCGCTCGGATCACGGAAGAGGGTAGGCGTCGCCTCGCCGAGGCAGCGCCTACTCACGTGGCCGGAGTGCGGAACAATCTGGTCGATCTGCTGACTCCCCAGGAACTGGACGTGCTGGCAGACGTCTTCGAGAAGGTCGACAAAGCCATCGGCGAGCGCTGACTTCTGGAGCCGTTTTCGCGGTCCGTGGGAACACCCGATAGGATCGCCCACGGAAGCGTGGCAGAGCGGCCGAATGCACTCGCCTTGAAAGCGAGCGTGGCGTTAAACCCACCGGGGGTTCAAATCCCTCCGCTTCCGCCAAATGTTCGTTGTTCAAACCCAGCCCGCGCGAAAGCGTGGGCTGGGTTTTTTCGTGCCCTACGAAGCGCAGGAGCGTCGAGGTCCGGATGAGCTGCGCGCCACCAATTAACTGTTGACCGTTCAATAAGTTTGCGTGGCCATATCGCCAGAGACCACGTTGCATTCAATCTGCTGAAATGCTCCGGATCGTGCCTTGTTTGCACGTTTGCTCGACTGTCACCAATGGGCGGATGGTCCAAGTTTGGTGACCAGTCCGGGCCCCAAACCCACTGTCAGTCCACGTCAACAAGCTGCGAACCAGCTTGCCGAAGCGCACGGGGACGTGCCTGCCGGTTTCACCGGCAATGTGCCGATCCCGCCAGATCCGAACGAGCCCGACGACCGATCTTTCCCGCAAAAAGTATGGGACACCGCGTGGGGTGTCGGGGAAAGTGCCGTCGACACAACAGTCGATAGCGTCGGAACGCTCGGAGACGCGTGACGAAACTTCCTCGTAGTCCCCCGTGCACGATGCCGCCGTCGATCCGTTCGGCTTCAATCGCGGCCAACGAGCACAGCCTTCACCCGAGCATTCTCCGGCTGAGATCGCTGCCGCAGCAGCAAATATCGTCTCCCTCATTCCGATCGTAGGCACAGGAGGCAGAGTCGGCGGAGCTGCCGTGCAAGAAGCGGTGGAGGCTGTTCTGCGGCGCGGCGGAACCGCCGCAGACGCCGAAGCCGCAGGTCGCAGGGCAGCCGCCACCGCCGGTGAGGCCGGGAATAGAGCCCCTAGCGATCCGACTATTCCCGTCGGAGACAGACCGGCCTCGACGCCTGTGGGTGGGCGCGGAGATCGCGAAATAAATGTAAAGCCCGGAACCAATCGTCCTGGAATAGTCAACGGTCGTGAATATACGGGGCATGCGTTCGACCGAATGCAAGAGCGCGGCATACTTCCATCCCTGGTTGAACAGGCCATTCGTGAAGGGTTGGCGACCCCGAGCAGAGGAAACACGACCGTGATCTATGATTCGATAAACAACCTATCAGTTATCATCAATGAAACGGGCAGAGTTGTGACCACCTCATTTGGCAATTTATCGGGAAAGTGAAAAACATGACGGATCAATCAATTTACCTCCTGGAAGCTGAGCAGGTTAATCGTGATTATTGTGACGGAAAAATATCCTTGCATGCGCTAGTTGAAATATTCGAGAGGTACGTCAGAGAACGCGAATCGGAGCGTGCATCAGATTCCGAAACCCTGAGGGGGGCCTGGGGTCAAATTGAAATAATGAATGCAATTAACCAGGATGATCCTTCGAATTCGAGCAAAAATGAGTCGGAGGTGCGAGAAGTTATTCAAGAATTCTTGGACTTGCTTCCGTAGTCTCTTTTCTCGGTCCAGGGGCGACTAATCAAGGCAGGCTTTGACTCACTTGCGCGACCAGTGTCATGTCAAGTGACACTGGCCAGCAGTTGCTTATTGTGATGCGGGAGCAGATTAGGATTCGCAGGCTGACGGTTCAGACGTCTTCGCCTTCGAGGGCGGCCATCCATTTGCCCTGATCACCGATCACGACTACCTCGCCTACCGCATCCCAGTGAACACGACCACATTCTGATGATTCCAGGTAAAACCGACTACCTGTACAGCAGCGCAGGCGTCCGTATGCCTGCCTGGCGTGTCACCTTGTCTTCGGAACAGAAGAAGTTACTTTCAGTATTCGAAAGCGCTCGTGACGTCGTCTCAGACGAACTGGACGTAATGGAGCAGAGCGACCGGCACGGCAACGCCGCCTAAGTCTGCAGCTCATCCCACTTTTCGAGCATCCGTCTCGTCTGGACAGTTAAGTTTGAATGCCATCCACTTGCCTCCGTCAAAATGATTTTCATTTTCAATAACAGAGGTGCGCCGAGTCCACCTCATTCGTTCGCCTCAGGGGTCGGTTGTGGATGCGTTATTACGCAGCGGTACAGGGAATTCCCGCACGCATCGGTGCCCGTTTGCAGTCCTCACAAAAGTCGTCCGGGATAACGTCGCCTGTTCAACACTCGGCGACGAACGTGGCCACGGGAAACGAAAAATACTCCGCCCCGCCACAGGAAGAGCGAAGCATCAATTCGACGGCGGAGGGTATTACCAGTTCTGAATGAAGAAGAACTGCTGTGAACCCCTCGCCGGGTTGAGTACGCCGAGAGAAATTTCTCCACCACGGGAGGCTGCTTCGTTGGCGAACTGGTCGAGACGTCCCCAGACGACGTTGGGGCCGCTCTCGAAGCGCGATCCTGGTGCGAGGCGCACGCCGATCTGGGTGGAGTTAGTGATGCTTTCGATCGCAGCGCCGGCATTGAGCTGGCCGAACAATGCCGTCTCACCCTGGTTCAGCTGCACGCCGATGCGCCCGTTGTCGGCGATCGGAGTAACAGCTGATGCTGCGCCCGCGCCGCTGAGTGCGATGGCTGCGATACCGGCAGGTATCAATGCGGCCGCGGTAATCATCGTGCGTAGGTGCGTCATTCGGCTTCTCCCTCGTCGGTGGCCCACTCGAGTTGCGCCTCCACAGGCCACTTTGTCTGATTCTTCCGGTAACAGTCAACGACATGTCGCAAACAATGAGCAATCCACTGGGTTGATTTGAGATGCAGCTCACTACTGGAAATCCGTTGAAGAATAAACTGTTTCAGTGAAACTGCTGGTCGAGATCGTGAATGCCAGAGAAGCGCGCGGGCTGTCGTTACGTTTCCGTTACTGCTCGGTCTGGCTGCGACAAGGACACGCACTCGGTCACCCAGAAACGCTGCGGCACAGGAATTGTCAGAGCAAGAACCCGCGCAGAGGGTCCTCCGCAGTTGAGCGCCACTGTCAAGCGGTCTTTCATTCTTCGAGGGCGCGCTGCTTCGGCAGTGGGCTCTCGACTGTCAGAACCGCACGGTGAATACCACGTGGCGACGCTCTCGGGCCGCGCGCTGGAAAAAGTCCGCCACTTCCTGAAGCCAGCCCCAGGCGTACCCGCGCTCGTCGGAGCCGTACTCCGGGTTGCGGTCGTCGAGCGGCATCGCGTCGTAGCGCACGCCGAACTCGGATTCGGTGATTTCCGCCAGGTACGAGGAGACTTCGGCGACCCGATCGGGTGCCAGGTAGGTGACGAGTTGGTCGTCGGTGTCGGTGTTGAGGTCTTCGTCCCCCAAGATCACGCCGTAGGCCGGCCAGTTCTCGGACACGCGCTCGTACCCCGTGCTGGAGAGGGCGCACAGGATCGGATCCCACGCCTTGTCCGTGTCGCACGAGAATTCGGATCGGCCCGTCTCCTCGATGTCCTCGACCACAGCGCCGAGTTTGTCGTCGTCGCCGCGCGCGTCCAGAAGTTCCGCTGCCACGCTGTCTGACAGCGCGAAATGCACCCCAAGTTCCATGGCG
Organism: Rhodococcus sp. SG20037; assembly: GCF_031763325.1. Lineage (NCBI taxonomy): Bacteria > Bacillati > Actinomycetota > Actinomycetes > Mycobacteriales > Nocardiaceae > Rhodococcus > Rhodococcus sp. SG20037. Next base: position 330,429 of record NZ_CP134497.1, read on the forward strand.
TGATGCTAACGGCCGACCTGCCGCCGTCCCGCCGTCACTACAAGACGAATCGACTTAGGTAACGATCCTGCTCTGCCTCCGACCGAAGTTACCCATGGTGGGCCGGCTGTCGTACATACTTCATCGGTGATTCCGACAAAACGGACCGGCCTTTCGGTTGTATCGCTGGTGATCCTCGTCGTCGCGGGGTTGCTGGTCGCAGCCCCTGCCAGCAGCGCCGCGCCGCCGCCTGACTGGAAATACACAATGGTGGCGTTCAGCAATGCCAGCGACCGTGACATGGATGTCTACGAGTCGGCTGACGGCACCGGCTTTCAACTCGTCCAGCAGTCGGCGTACAGGCCGCCATCTGGGCTCGTGCGTGATCCGAGCATCTTCCGGAACACGGACGGGTTGTACTACCTCACCTACACGACGGGTGGTGGGGCGAACATCGGGTTTGCACGCAGCAGCGACCGCATCAACTGGACGCCGCTGGGGAACTATCCGGTTCCGTTTTGCTGCGCCTTGATGCCTGGTACGGGAGATGGCACCGGTTCTGCGAGCCCCCCGGGCTTCTCGGGTTCGGCTGGTTTCAGCGACGGACCGTCGCTGTCACCATTCGTCACCAAGGCCTGGGCGCCTGAATGGTTTGTGGACGGCGATCGCGTCAACGTCATCCTGTCGATGTCGACCGGTGGAGGATTTGTGCCGTATCTGATGACGGCGTTGGAACCGTCGCTCCGGTTGTGGAGCCCGCCTGTTCCGCTCGCCGGGATCGGTGCGGACCACATCGACACCACCGTGGTCAAAGTTGGATCGACCTATCATGCGTTCACCAAGAACGAGACGAAGAAGGTCGTCGAGCATGCGGTCGCTCCTTCGGTGACGGGACCTTATTCGTTTGTCCCGCCAGGGAATTGGGGTTCGCTTGTCGAAGGTCCGGCTGTGGTTCAGTTGCCGAGCGGCGACTGGCGGATCTATCTTGACGCCTATACCGAAGGTAAGTATCTCTACTCCGACAGCACGGACGGGCTGAACACCTGGTCTCCTGTGCAAGAGGTTCCTGGGGTGTCCGGGACTGCACGGCATCTCGGCATCATGAGAGAACCGGCATAACTTTCGACCCCGAGTTGGTAAGGCTCTGATCAAGGACTCCGGTCTTGGTCAGAGCCTTTTCTCGTACTTGCGTACTACTTGTGTGCGTCGCCTGCGCTAATCAGTGATTGACAAGCTAACGATGCGATGCCAGTGGGTCCGACGAGTTCGCGCCGACCACGAAGTGAGTATCTCCGCGTGAGCTGTGCAGAGTTGCGCTCCCAGGCCCCGCTCGGGCGCCGTACTTCACGATTGATTGCCAAGTAATGCCTGTTGGTTTCATATTCAAGTACGCGCACTGGCTTGATGCCCGCACTTTAGGTCTCCAACTGCTCTGAGGCCCGCGAAATGCGGATTCAATTCGATTTGCCGCACTGTTTCTGAGGGATCTTCTCGTCCGTAAACGGTGACCTTGCTCATAGTAGGACCTAGGTCCTTTTCGCTGCTGATAAGCCTGTCGATATATATCTGTTACCGAAAGTTCACCCTAAATCCAAGATGGGGGAGATGGCGCGCTGGCGGGCAAACAGGACGATTGGTACCGTCCGGTAACTAATTCAGTTAGTTGTCGGCTACCGCTCTGGTTGCTGTGTCACGTGGAGGAGCAGTTCATGTCGATCGAATCGCAAAACGGCGTATCCCACCGTCGATCGAGGGCCGCGGTAGGGCTCGCGGCGTGTGCGGTTGCCGCGCTGTCGTCGGGTGTGGTCTTCGCAGGGAACGCATCGGCAACGCCGACGGCGTTGGCGGACAAATTCGCGAGTACGGTCACCGATGACGGCTGGTCGTTGGATCTTGCCGCCACGAAACTGTCGGCGAATCCGGTGCCGAATCTGGCGACGACGGCGTTCACTCGTGAGGGGTTCGTGTCGGCGAAGGTGACCGGCACGATCGGTGGTGCGGGCGATTCGGCGGTGAAGACCGGTTATGTCGAGCAGGGATTGCAGATCGGCTGCCAGATCGATGTTTCCTCCGGACTTGGCTTGGGGCTTGGCTTTTCGCTCGGCCCGTCTGTCGGTGTGAGTATTTCGGGTGTCCCGTCGGCGAACGTGGGTGTGAATGCGTCGGTGAATCCGAGTATTCAGTCGACGATTGCGCCGGGCACGATCACGACGATTCCGTTGGGGAAGAAGGATCTCGAGTCGTCGAAGGCGTCGATCACGGCAGAGAACGTGCACGTGAAGGTTGATGCGTGCATGGGGCCGGTGACGATCCGCTCGTACGCACAACTCTCGGTGTCGACGGCGACGTCCGACAACACGTTGTTCGTGTACTCCGATCCCACCTGGCTCTAACCCACGCAGCCGTCGTCAGCGCTGCTGGCGACTATTCCCGATCCGCCCCGTCCAGGGGTGGTTACTCATCACGCCCACAAAGGAGAAATCATGAAGATTCGTACCTTGGCCACTGCCGGAACTCTCACCGCAGGTATCGCCCTGATCGGTGTTCTCGGCGCCGGCGTGGCATCTGCCGCAACTCCGATCGTCGAACCGGAACATGGCCGGATCGGTCTGTCGCTCTCGAATGCGGAAACCGCGGCATTGGCGGCGAGCCCGATTCCTGATGCGATTGCGAACATCGTTCCAGGTTCGCTGAGGGGGGTCTGGTTGGCGCCTGGTTCCGCGATAACTGTTACCGATGGCAAGGTCGACGCCCTCGAAGGAGCTGTGCTCGGTGAAGCAGCCGCGCGTGGTGGGCATGCCAATGTCTTTGTCTCCGACCCGAATCACCCCGCCAGTGAGGGGCACATAGTGCTGACGGAGCAGTACTGGAACTGATACCAGGCCGAACGTCGGCGACCCGTTGTCCCCGCTCTCCCTTCCTATTTGGAGTTCCAGCCATGACCGTCAACAACGCCGAACGCCGCAGTGTCCAGTCGGAATCCACTGCCGTCGATAGTAAAGACGTTGCAGACGTTGATGACTGGGATCCGGACAGCGAACTCAGTCCACTTTCCAAGGCTGTGATCGCCACCGCAGTCGGACTGGGGTTGCTGATCGCGGCATTCGCGGTGATCGGGAAGCTCGCCGGCTGGGCGAACGACTACGGGACGATCCTGGTTTACCTGGCATTCTTCTTGTGGATGTCGATCTCCGGACGGTTGTTCTGGTGGGGCGCAGACAAACTCATCGCGCTACTCCGAACGAAGAAGAGTGACAATCGTGGTGCGCACCGGTGAAGTCCGGTAGACGACTTCGCCGGACTCTCGCGGGAGTGCTTGCCGCCGGGGCGCTGTTGACCGGAGCGGCCGGAGTGATCGGTGCGGGAATCGCACTCTCCGCCGCTCCGGCGAACGCGACGCCGGAAGAAGACTGCGCGGCGGTGCGGGCACGTGATCATCAGATCTACCTGAATCTCATTGCGTCGCTGCCACCTGGTGCACCCATCCCGCCAGAGATCATCAACCCGTGCCTGAGTGCGCCGTCCACGACGGCGACAGTTGCGCCGACGACCACGGTCGGGCTCCCCGGTGCGCAGGCTCCAGGCGGTGGCCCGAATGTCGGCGCGAATGCTCCGACGAACTTTCCCACCTACAACGGCACCCCCATCGTCCCTGTGCCGACGATCGAGGTTCCGCCCATTACTTCCGAGTCCCCGGCCTCGGAAACTGGTGTCGGTGCATTCCCCAATGCATCGGCATCAGCGGTTCCCTCACCCACACCCACCCCGGGTGAGGGAACCACCACCGATCGTGGTCCCGGACCGATCCCCGCGGATTCGGATTCGAATATCGCACCGGCCCAAACGGTTCCGGGCCCGGCAGCAGATGTTTCCACCGCCGGGGAGGACTCGGGCCGTGACCGGTATCTCGAACTGGTCCTCGTCGGGGCCGCGGCGTTCACCGCTGCGGGTATGAGAGTGAGGGGGCGGCCGGGACCGTTCAGTGCGCGTGTGAGCGCGCGTCCGTGGGAGTCGGTTCTCTCCCAGGTAGTCGGTACGGTCGCGAAACCGTTCATGCCGTATTTCGTCGGCGGTCAGGACGTCGTGGTCATCCCCGACCCAGGTGGCGGACAACGCACCATCTTCCTCATTCACGACGAAACCTCCTCGCATGAAGCTGAAATGGTGGTCGACCTACCACCCGGCGGACACATGAGCATCAACGACGACGGGTCCGTCGGTGTCTACGACGCGAACGGAGACTTGCAGGGCACCGTTGCCGCTGCGTGGGCGTACGACGTCAACGGCGATCCGGTTCCCACCTACTACGAGATCCGTGACGGCAAGCTCTACCAAGTCGTTATCCCGACCCCGGGCGTCATCTACCCGGTCACTGCTGACGGCCCCTACGGCGGCAGCGACCCGGTCACCGGACGAGACGTCACCGCTACACCCCTTCAAGGCGGCGGTGAGGTCGTCAACCAGTCCGGCGGACCGGTCATGGTCAACGTCCCGACAGACTCCCCCTACAACGACGTCGGCGGGATCGACCCACTGGGCAATCTCGACATGGATCCGCCGACGCAGCCGGCACCGACAACGCCTCTGCCGTTCGATATCGGATCGCCGACCGACTCGGGCACCGATACGAGCGAGCCTCCGTGGAACCCACTCGACAACCTCGACATGGACGCCCCGACGCAGCCGGCACCGACAACACCACTGCCGTTCGATATCGGATCGCCGACCGACTCGGGCACCGATACACCCGGGGGTACAGCGAGCGACCCTCCGTGGAACCCACTCGACAACCTCGACATGGAAACGCAGACGCAGCCAGATCCTCCAATGGAATTACCATTCGGGATCTTTGACTCTGATCCCAACAACGGTTTGATCGGCCCCGCGCAGAGGGCCGCGAACCAACGGGCGCTCGCCCATGGCGACGTACCTGCTGACTTCACTGGCAACGTCCCTCTGACCGCACAGCAACAACTTGACGACCTGCAATGGCAGGTGGATCAGATGCGAGACCGCGGCTATACAGATTCCGAGATCGCAACTGTCTTGAGTAAAGGCAGCACCGCGCTCGGTGGCCCCGCCTCGGGCTTGCAATCTGCGGGCGCCCTTGCGAACACCGGTGTGCATCATGCTGGTTCGCTCCCGAGCGCTGCGCAGGCCGCTCGGTCGGCGGCAGTGGGTACTGTTTTAAGCAGATTATCGGTGGCAGTTGAGGTTGCCTCGGGTGTCATCAAGTGGCGCGAAGGCGCGCCACGTGGCGAAACTGTGGGAAATTCCGGTGGCGCAATCGCATTGGGATGGGCAGGCGGCAAAGGTGGCGCCGCACTCGGCGGGTTTCTCGGCGGCCCGATAGGTGCCGCAGTCGGGGGCGGAATCGGTGCAATCGGAGGATCGCTACTCGGGGCATACTTGGGTACCCGGGCAGGCCGATCATTTGATTGAAGCCTTAGACAATGATCGATCGCTCCAAGAGAAGGGACTGAGACCGTGCATTACCTGCTGATCGCTGCCATTGCATTCTGCCTAGCCTCGGGGGTGCTGTCGGCGCTTGATGCCGCAGCAGGCAATCCGATGCGGGGCGCGATAACCTTGGCCGTTTCGTTGACGGCTGCGAGTGGGATGGTGTTCCTCGTGACTGACAATTCGACCACCCGGATCGGCGCTGTCGCGGGCACTGCGGCGGTCCTCGTTTTGCGTTTTCTCCCGAAGAGTTCCATATACCGACGACACACCGTTCCTCAAGCGGAACCGGCACCATGACCACCTTTTATGCGATTTGTGCGATTGCTGCAGGGGCTGTGGCGTTGATCGTATCTACGCCCTACGTGATGTACCGCAGTCATGCGAGAACGATCTACTGGAGTTCGTCGATCCTTACCATCGTTTTCGCTTGGCTCACCGCTCCACAGCGGTCGATTCTCGGACCTGTCCTCTTGTGCGGTTTCGCTGCTGTGTTCGTGGCGTGGTGGTGGACCCCCTTCCTCACGCGAAGGCATCCCACCGGATTCAACGATGTTTTCGGTGCTTGGCTGACACGGGCGCTCTACCGCGAGCAGAAGGATGCACCTCCGGTAAACAGGTACGACAAATTGCACTACAAAGACACTGACCGCCAAGCACGAGATACCGATTCTGACGGAAATCAGGTCAACACCTGAGCCGGCGCGTAGAGCGCTTTGTCCTTGATACCACCCTCGCGCGTACCCGAACAGCTTGTAGTGAGATGCCGTGGGAAACAGTACTTTCCACATGGCGGCGTACACCTGCCCGGTTTGCGCAAGCTGTACAGTAACCAGGATGATCGATGGCTCGAAGCTGCTCTTCGCGCAGCCCAATTCAGTAGCTGTCAGCGCCATCGCGAGCGGTAGTCCTCTTCCCCTAGTCCCTGCAGCTCATCCCATTTTTCGAGCATCCGCCTCGTCTGGATAGTTAATGATATCTAATATATTGAATGGAGTTCAGTAGTGGATCTGGTCAAGATTTCGCGGTGTGTCGACTCGCCCGTGCTTGCGGAGATTGACGACTTGACACCACTTGAACGTATGGCGCTTCCGAATTATTGGTTGGATGCACTAAATGGTGACGTTGCAGCTCGAATTTCTGGGATATTGGACCAATGGGACGTATTTGGGCGACCGATATTGGGCGACACTTACAGAAACATTAAAGATAATCTATCTGATGTGCGGTTGCTCAGGTCTGAAAATAGGTTCTTTCTTCTATATAAAATTAAAATGGCAGACGGGACCGATCTCTACTATTTGGGTACGCCACCGGTAGTGGATGGTGATGAACTTTCAGGGTATTGGAATAAATTCCCCTCCAGTCTAAAGAATTTCTATTCAAATTTGCACAACGGTTGGTACTATATTGCCGGTAAGACTGTCGGGCCACTGCCTCTTGAAGATATGTTTCGAATTGACAGCTTTGAATGGTCTATTCTGGACGGGCTGTCCCCTGAAGAGTACCCAGATCCGGCTCGTTGCATCGCGACATTCAGATCGGGCGGCGGCGGTTATCTTTGCTTGTACTTTGGTGAGGAATCGACAAGGGGTGTTGTGTGGTCATTGACGGAACCCCCTGAACTGGTCGATTACTCCACTTACCTTGATATCTGGACCAACGTCGGACTCGGTGCCTAGAGCCTGCGCCTTGGATAGCCAGACTGGAGACAGTCTAAGCAATTTGTGTGCGGTCTTGCCCCACGTGCCTCGGATCCAGTCTCCAAAGAGCAGATGATCAATTTGTCTGACCAAAAGGGATCTCGAGGTCATGATCGGTTTCGGGGGTACCTCACGCATCGACTCGTTTTCCTGCACCATTGCCGACGAATCGCTGATTGCGCTGGCGTTAAGGGTCGTACGGGGGCAGGCCGATATCTGGGCCTCTCGTGTCACCGTGCTCTACCACCGGACCGAATCATCGCCTCAGCGCAACGTACCCGGCGACGCGATCGTGGGCAGTTCGGGCTCGGTGGAGCATCGGCGACTACCGGCACCTTCAGAATCGGTCGAAAGGTGAGGTGGAGGTGGGATGGGAAACATACTTCCATTCAGGAGTTACGTTCGATCGCAGCAAACTCCCCCAATCTGCGGTGGTGGAGGAACTGCCCATTGGCACGTTGGTTCGGTTGGGGGACAAGCCAATGGAGGTCGCTGCCGCCGACATCGTGGCGGTGCGGGCGGCGTTGGGTTACCCGGTGTAGCGCCAGAGCCTGTTCCAATTGGTCGATCGTCTTCGAACAGGAGTGACGTTGTCTGCCTTATCTTTACGTCGTGATCCGACCTCCGGGTTGACCTTGAAAGTCATGGCGCGAAAGGGACCGCCGGAAGCCGAATCGGTCACCGCGGCGCTGGCAGCGCGGTCACTGCAGTTCCTTCGAGAGCTTGACCCAGTCTTTGACGTCGACATGTACCGCGCCGTGAGGAATGACCTTCCCGACGGCGTTACGGTCGAGCAGGCTCTGGCATCGAATGGTGGACGGATCCTCACGCTTCAGGCAGAGGACTCCCTCGAGGCCGCAATGATCGAGAGCAGAAAGTCTCCTGATGCCGCAGGCGGGATTTACCCACTCTCATTCGGGCATCAACTCAGGTTGTTCACCGACAACGGAAACATCGAAATTCTCATCGGATTCGGGGGTACGGCAGGAGCAGGTTCCTTACTTTGCACCTTCATCTGGCCGTACCCAGGGGGCTTCGCCGATGAATCTCTGATCTCACTGTCATTGAAACTCGTCCAGGGCATGGCCGATATCTGGGACGCTCCCACGGCCGTGCTCTACCGGGATGCGGAGCTCACACCTCAGTACAACGTGCCCGGCGACGCAACGGTGGGCACGTTGCACCTACTTCGGCCCTGAGATGCCGATCAACGAAACGCAGATCCCACCCACTGTCGAAGCTTTTCCGTACAAGAAAGGAACGATCGTCATCCAGCGTGATCCACGCGCCCCGTTGGTTGCCGACGGAAGCCGAAGCATCCGTGCAGCAGTCGGCCTGCTGACCGAACGACCGGAGGTTCGCCTACCGAAAGGCTCGCGCCGGCTGTGACACCAGAAGTTACGGCCAAGCTCACGTCCGCAGGTGATGGTGTTCTTAAGAACAAGCTGCTCAGATAATGGAGGATGCGTTCGACGAGGTCATCGGGATGGAGAACATCAACATCATCATATTTGGAGGGGAGTGAAAGTGCCTACGTCATCACTGCGCCGCAATCCTACGGCGGGCTTGACAGTGAAGGTCATTCCACGAAAGGGTTCGCCTGAAAGCGAGGCCGTCACGGCCGCGCTCGTTGCACGTTCGCTACGATTGCTTCGCGACATCGATCCTGTCTTCGACGTCGACTTGTACCAAACAGTAGGCGATGCACTCCCCGACGGCGCCGGAGTCGAGCAGGCCTTGGCGTCGAATCTCCGTCAGATCCTTGTACCTCCGACGGAAAAATCGATCGAAGCCGCATTGATCGAGCGCAGACGATCCCCCGATGCCACCGGCGGTATGTATCCCCTCTCATTGGGACGACATATGACCCTGTATTCACCCGCTGGAGACGTCAAAGTCGTTGTCAGTTTCGGGGGCACCTCAGGGTCCGGCGCATTCGCATGTGCCTTTGCCGACGAATCACTGATTTCGCTGGCATTGAAGCTCGTACAGGGACTAGCCGACATCTGGGACTCGCGTGTCACCGTGCTCTACCGCCGAACCGAATCATCGCCTCAGTTCAACGTACCGGGTGACGCGATCGTGGGCAGTTGCACCTACTTCGGTCCTGAGTTGCCGATCAAGGAAACGCAGCTCCCGCCCAGCGTGGAGGCGTTTCCCTACCAGGACGGCACAATCGTCATCCAGAAGAATCTGTCCACGCCGTTAACCGTCGAGGACATCCGAAGCATCCGCGCAGCAGCAGGACTGCCGACCGAACGACCGGAGATTCCTCTACCCAAAGGTTTCAGACGGCTGTGAGCCCTACGTTGGGCGCACTCGGGGCTGCCTGCAGGTAGGGATGGCGCGGACCGACCAGCCTGCCCGCAATTACCGCGCCGCGATCCCGATCCGGCTACGCACCAGCTGATCGACGCTCCGGGTGGAGTGCCACCGCGCGGCATACCCGCCATCGACGGCACAGTTCAACCTGCCGAGCATGATCAACCCTCTGTTCCGTCCGTGAATGAAACCTGCACGCCCGGATCCCGCGATTCCGGAACCCTCGCAACCCACTTTCCCGGCGTTCCCGATCGTGGCGAGTGGGAATCATTCTCGCCCGGTGGGATTGGCGATCCGGGGTCGAACCCGAGACCCGAGAACTCCACCCCGGAGGCTCCCTCGCCAGGTCGTGCCGAGGAACCGAGTGTGCCGACTCTGCCTGATGTCGGTCAGGTGCCGGTGAATCCGGATGCTCCCGGCGCTCCGCAGCAACCCGGACCACAACTGTTCAATGACAATGATTTGCCGAGAACGACTATGACGATCGCAGAGTGGCTGGAAAGGAAAGGTCGATGAATTCGGATCGTGGCGCGACAGTGATCGGGTATTGGGGCCCTCGGACGCAACCGGTAGAAGACATTGCAGCGGAGGTGTTCTCGTTTCTTCATAGTCTGAGGAACATTGATCCAGCACTTGGACAAGCTTGGGTGTTTTCGCCCGAGACTGCCTCCGAGTCGACCGATCTAAGCGTGGAAGGCCTAGCGAAAATCTTCCGGGCAGCGAAGGATGTCGAAGGGCAATCCGTTGCTGCCTTCGACCTTGGCTACATCGTGAGTTTGTTGCACCCGGACAGATATCAGTTCTTGAGAATCCAATTCTCTCTCGGCCGGAATGTTCCGAGGGTTCCGAATCTCGTCAACGTCACCCTCCCCCCGGAGAAACAAGCAATCGGGGAGGCGTCGCAGTTGCTGACTGCACGCGTCGGGGACGCGATCATGAAAGCGATCATCGAGCATTGGTCGCCGGAGTCTGCGCGGTGGGGGACGCGGGAGTACCGCAATGCGCAGGGAAATGAGGTCAGCGAAATCGAAGTCGGTTGGGAGACATACATCCAGTCCGGGATCGATCTCGATCACAGCAAACTGCCCGTCGTCGCCGTACTGGAGGAACTCCCCAACGGAACGCTGATTCGGTTGGGCGAGAAACCGTTAGACGTCAACTTCGACGACATCCTGGCCGTGCGGGAAGCACTGGGTTACCCGGTCTAAGACGCCGCGTGACCGCCGACCCTTGCTCATGTCGCGACACGTAGTCGGACGGAGACTATTACGCAGTGGTTGGAAAGGACGGGGCGATGAGCATAGTCGGGCGGCGGCCGACGGTAGCCGGATATTGGGGCACGCGGGTGCAGTCGAGTCAGGAGGTGGCGCAGACGATGCGGGCTTTCCTCGATGATCTGGAAGCGGTCGACCCGGGGTTGGCGTTGCCGTGGGTCTCGACTGCCGAGTTCGACAAGGTGCCAGCAGATCTCAGTGTGGACGGGTTGGTGCGAATCTTCGAGTATTCCCGCTCGAAGGAGATGGGGTATTCGGACACCCCGGGACCGGGTTACGACATCGACTTGTCGCCCGAGGACGGGACCGCGCGCCGGGTCGGTGCCTGGGTCGGCGGGCTGGAAACCAGTGCTCCCAACAGTGTCCGGGTGTCGTTGCCGACGGAGAAGCAGCTCACCGACAGTACCCGGCGGTTGCTCGACCCGGATATCGGAGACGCGATCGTGAGAGTGATCGTCAAGCATTGGGATCCGGATCGGGCTCGGTGGAGCATCGGCGACTACCGGCACCTTCAGAATCGGTCGAAAGGTGAGGTGGAGGTGGGATGGGAAACATACTTCCATTCAGGAGTTACGTTCGATCGCAGCAAACTCCCCCAATCTGCGGTGGTGGAGGAACTGCCCATTGGCACGTTGGTTCGGTTGGGGGACAAGCCAATGGAGGTCGCTGCCGCCGACATCGTGGCGGTGCGGGCGGCGTTGGGTTACCCGGTGTAGGCCCCGCAACGGGTCTGGAATTCACCATTGCATCAGACGGCGAGAAATGTGTTAACCGGATGGCCTGCTTCGCCTTTCGATAGTATTGCCAGATGGCATCCCGAATCGACTTGCTCGCGTGGCTCCTCGATTCGGATCCAGCGATTCGGTGGCAGGTGGAGCGCGACCTGGTGAACGAAGCGCCCACTGTGTGGGCGGCGACGCGCGCGTCGATCGCCACCGAAGGATTTGGTGCACGCCTGCTTTCATTGCAGGACCGAGACGGCCAATGGGCGGGTGGGGCGTTCTTCCCGGCTGAATTCGACTTTGCGGGACCCGAAGCAGCAGAACAAAGTTCGCAACCCTGGACGGCAACAACCTGGACGCTCAACTCATTGCGGGAGTGGGGCCTCGACGCCAGTGTTCTGCGGGAGCGTCGTACCGCAGAACTGCTCGCGGAGAACTGTCGCTGGGAGTACGAGGGCCGGCCGTACTGGGACGGTGAGGTCGATTGCTGCATCAACGCCTGGACGGTGGCAAACGGTGTGTGGCTCGACATGCGCGTTGATGAACTGGCTGATTGGTTTGTGCGGCATCAACTTCCGGATGGTGGGTGGAACTGTGAGTGGATCGAAGGTTCGACCCGATCGTCGTTCCATTCGACGCTCAATTCACTCAAAGGGCTTCTCGCGTACGAGATCGCGACCGGGGGAACAGATGAGACGCGCGCGGCTCGGCGATCCGGTGAGGAATTCTTACTGTGGCGCGGTCTGTTCCGGCGACTCTCGACCGGCGAACCGCTGGGGCCCTGGGTCGGACGGTTCGCGTATCCATTCCGGTGGCGTTACAACGTGCTCAATGCGGCCGACTACTTCCGTGAAGCGTCGTTGTCGTATGGAAATGAGCCTGATCCGCGAATGGCGGACGCGATCGAGATGATCCGGGCCGCTCGAGCCTCGGATGGGACGTGGCTCCAGGCCGGTCGCCAACCGGGGCGGGTGTGGTTCGAGGTCGACACAAAGGCGGGGGAGCCGTCGAAGTGGCTGACTTTGTCCGGCATCCGAGTGCTCGCCTGGTGGGATCAATCCTCCCCTCTAGGTTCTGCATAACAAAATAGTTACAGCGAAAATTATTTCACCTTTAAAGGTTATCGAAAGGTGATCTTCGACTTTCCGGTCGAAATATCCAGTACGGATGAATAACATATTAACGACAGGATTGCCCTCAGTGCGGTGAAGGTTAATCATCTGAACAGGTGAGAAGATGTTCGGTGAAATTACCTACCCGATTGGATAGGCGGGTCACCGACGTTGGTAATCAAATAAGGCGCTCGCAGCTGTCTTGGTTAGGGAGCTAAGTCCCGAGCTGGAAACGGCATTTCTGCCCCGAAAGTGGCGCTCACCTGCGGCTACGTTCCCCATTTTGCAAGATTTAAACCACTTTCGGCGAGAATTAGTCCCGCAATTGTAGGTTGTGGAGCGTCCGCAATGTTTAGGCAAAGTCCCATCTTTTCCCAGAACAATGCTCTACTAAACGTGAAAACCGGATGTTCCCCCGATTTTGCTGAGAAGGTGCAACTATGGGACGTAGCGTAACTGTCGCAGCGAACCGGAACATCGCGAATTGCTGCTCTAACCAATGACTTTGTTCAGGTCCGAATAATGCTCGGAGGTCGTCGATGTCGATGGAAATGGTGTTAGTCGAAGCAGTGATAGACAGTGGGGACACGGCGTGGGTGCTGATCTCCGCGGGTCTGGTTCTCTTCATGGTTCCCGGACTCGCCTTCTTCTACGCCGGTCTGGTGCGTGGTAGCAGTGCGCTCGTCATGTTGCAGCAGAACCTCGTCCCACTCGGACTCGTCTCGATTACCTGGGTCGTGTTCGGATACAGCTTCGCGTTCAGTGGAGACTGGGGTTCCGGCTTCCTCGGTGACCTCAAATTGTTCGGCTTGCAGGACATACACACTGCCGCCGCCCCGGGCTTCCACCTGATCGAAGGTGCAGTCGCGGTACCGACTCTGGCGTTCGTGGTCTATCAGATGATGTTCGCGATCATCACGCCTGCGCTGATCACCGGTGCGACCGCAAACCGGCTCAAGCCCTTGGGCTGGGCCGTTCTGCTCGTGCTGTGGTCGATCATCGTCTACCCCCCGATTGCGCACTGGCTCTTCAATCCCGAAGGCTGGTTGGCGCTCCGCGGAGCTCAGGACTGGGCCGGCGGAATTGTCGTCCACGCATCCGCCGGCGCCGCCGCCCTGGCAATCTTGCTGGTGGTAGGTAAACGTCCGGGATGGCCCAACGCCGAGGCAGTCCCGCACTCGGTGCCTCTGGCGTTGATCGGCGCAGGCATCCTGTGGTTCGGCTGGTTCGGATTCAACGCGGGCGACGGATTGGCTGCCGATGGTGTTGCGGCACAGGCCTTGATGAACACTCACATCGCCGCAGCGGGCGGTATGGTCGTCTGGCTCGTCATCGAAAGGTACACCGAGGGCAAGGCCACGGCGATCGGCGGAATCACCGGCGCGGTAGCCGGTCTCGCGACCGTCACCCCTTGCGCCGGCTTCGTCAGCACCTTCTCCGCGTTGGCGATCGGCGCGCTTGCCGGACTGGTCTGCCACTTCGCGCTCGCGCTCAAGTCGATCTTCAAGTTCGACGACGCGCTCGACGTCATCGCGGTCCACTTCATCGGCGGCATCCTCGGTTCACTCCTTCTCGGTTTGTTCGGCGAAAAAGCCATCAATTCGATCGGCCGCGACGGACTCTTCTTCGGCGGCGGGGCAGGACTACTCGGCGAGCAGGCGCTGGCGTTGATCGTCGTCATCGCTTTCTCGTTCGTGGTGACCTGGCTGATCGCCACGGGCATCGAGAAGACCATCGGTCTCAAGCTGGCCCCAAAAGACCAGGTGGACATCGACCGTCGTCAGCAAGGCATGGACGCATACCGCTACAACGCCGCATTCGTCGACGCAGGTGGTGCGCCGCAGACCAGCGGGTTCGACTCGGGGGTCCTGGTCGAGGGGGCAAAACTTGTTCCGAACCTCGGCGCCCCGAAGCACGAACTCATCACCGCGGTATTGCAGACCATCGAGTCCGAGAAGCTACGGGAGGCGCTGCTGGCCGCCGGAGCGGAGTCGATAGTCGTATCGGAAGCGCATGTCTCCGCGAGTGACTCGGCCTCGCTCAAGTTCCGCGGACAACGCAACGACGTCGTGTTCACCGAGCGGTTGCGTGTCGAGGTGCTGGTCGCCTCGGAACATGCACAGGCGGTTCTGGACGCGATCAACGAGTACTCGGGCGGCAGGAGGAGCGGTTTCGTCCAGCAAGCGGCCGAACCTCTCACCGAAGCGACGGAACAGGGGAGCTGACATGTATTCGACGACAGGGAGTTACCGCATGATCGACAAGGAGCGTTCAGAATGCATCTGACACCGCGAGAACTCGACAAGCTGACAATCCTCATGTTGGCGGATGTCGCACTGAGGCGAAAGGCAAAGGGGCTCAAACTCAATCACCCGGAGTCCGTCGCAGTTATCACTGCAGCCGCCCTGGAGGGAGCTCGGGAGGGCAAGACTCTCGAGGAGGTCATGGCCGACGCATCGCACGCCTTGACGGTCGACGACGTGATGGACGGTGTCGCGGAGATGATTCCACGTGTGCAGGTCGAGGCGGTGTTCCTCGACGGTAGCCGGCTCGTCACCGTGCACTCTCCGATCCAGTAGCCCGACCGAGATGTCAGGAGCACTCCAAGATGGCAAGCAAATCGACGAAGAAGGATTCCGGCGGCGAGAAGAAAGTGCCGGTCGGCGGATACGTGTTGCGGGACGAGCCGATCGAACTCAACGAGGGCCGTCCACGTTTGAAGTTGCGAGTCCGAAACACCGGTGACCGTCCCATCCAGGTGGGTTCGCACTACCACTTCATGGAAGTCAATCGCGCGTTGTCCTTCGATCGTGAACAGTCCTTCGGCTGGCGCCTCGACATTCCCGCGGGCACGGCGGTCAGGTTCGAGCCGGGCGACGAGAAGGAAGTGACGTTGGTGCCGTTCGGCGGCAAGCAACGAGTGCAAGGCTTCAACGGACTTGTCGACGGTTGGGCGCCGACCCACGCCGCCTACCGGCCTCGGCTTCCCGGAGCCGTCCAGCGTGCCGAAGAACTCGGCTTTCTGTCCGAACCTCAAACCGACTGATTCTCGTTCACGGCGGACGAAGGAGAGCAACACCCATGACAAGCATTTCGAGACAAGAGTATTCGGGTCTGTTCGGGGTCACCACGGGTGACCAGATCAGACTGGGCAATACCGACCTGTACATCGAGGTCGAGGAAGATCTTCGAACGATCGGCGACGAGTCGATCTACGGCGGCGGCAAGACGCTGCGCGACGGCATGGGCCAGGATCCGGAGTCATGCAGCATCGACGGTGCCCTCGACCTCGTGATCACCAACGTGGTCATCGTCGATGCAACCATCGGCGTCGTCAAGGCAGACGTGGGAATCAAGGACGGCAAGATCGTTGGCTGGGGCAAGGCGGGAAACTCCAGCACGATGGAAGGCGTCACCCCGGGGCTGACCACCGGTCCGGCGACCGACGCGATTTCCGGTGAGCAGATGATCCTCACTGCCGCCGGCATCGATCCACACGTTCACCTCGTGTCACCACAGCAGGCGTACCACGCACTCAGTGGGGGAGTGACGACGCTGATCGGTGGTGGTATCGGCCCGACCGACGGAACCAACGGCACCACCATCACTTCCGGTATCTGGAACATGGAGATGATGCTCAAGGCCAACGAGGGTTTGCCGGTCAACGTCTGCATGTTGGGCAAGGGGAACTCGTCCGGGCATCAGTCGCTGGTCGAACAGATCAAGGCCGGTGCGGCCGGTCTGAAGGTCCACGAGGACTGGGGCGCGACACCGGCCACAATTCGTGAGTCTCTGCGGGTGGCAGACGAAATGGACGTTCAGGTCGCCATTCACACGGATACCCTCAACGAGGCCGGATACGTCGAGGACACCATCGCGGCCTTCGAAGGCCGTACGATTCACACCTATCACAGCGAGGGTGCGGGCGGCGGTCACGCACCCGACATCCTGCGAGTGACGGGCGAGGACAACGTACTTCCGGCGTCGACCAATCCGACGTTGCCGTACGGCATCAACACTCAGGCCGAGCTCTTCGACATGATCATGGTCTGTCACAACCTCAATCCCAAAGTGCCCTCGGATGTTTCGTTTGCCGAGTCCCGCGTTCGCGCCGAGACGATCGGTGCCGAGAACGTACTGCAGGACATGGGCGTCATCTCGATGTTCTCGAGTGACTCACAGGCGATGGGCCGGGTTGGAGAAAACTGGCTACGCGCGATCCAAACAGCGGACTGCATGAAGCGGTCCCGCGGAAAGCTGCCCGAGGATTCACCGACGCACGACAACTTCCGCGTGTTGCGCTACGTCGCGAAGGTCACGATCAATCCCGCGTTGACGTTTGGTCTTTCGCATGTGGTCGGGTCGATCGGTGTCGGGAAGATGGCGGATCTTGTTCTCTGGGAGCCCGCATTTTTCGGTGCGAAGCCGAAGACGATCATCAAGAACGGTCTGATCAGTTGGCATGCCATGGGAGATCCGAATGCTTCACTCCCGACACCACAACCGGTGATCTACCGGCCGATGTTCGGTGGATTCGGCAAGGCGTTGCCGCAGAGTTCGGTCTCGTTCGTCTCGCGAGCGGCACTCGACGACGGCATCAAGGACCGGCTCGGTCTCGAACGTCAGGTTGTTGCTGTCGAGGGGACCAGAACAGTCACCAAGCGTGATCTGGTTCGCAACTCGGCCACTCCGGAAATCAAGGTGGACCCGGAGACCTTCGCGGTGACTGCGGACGGCGTCCACGCATACGTCGAACCTGCCGAATCCATTCGCTTGAACCAACTTTACTTCTTCAGTTAGGGGTCTCCAGTGTCGGGAACAATCACACACACGCACGGCGCCGATGCGACGCCACACACGCACGGCGAGATGACCGCGCCGAGCGGAAAGCCGACGCGAGTCGACGCGCTGCTCGGGAAGGAGACCGACGAGGAGTGGGCCGGTCGACTCGACAATGCGGTAGTCGACGTCTTGTCGCTCGATCAGTGGGAAGCGCAGAAGAGTCGGTTACGACGCACCACGATCGGTGGCCGTGAATTGGCCGTCTCGCTCGATCGGGGTATTCAGTTGCAGGACGGCGACATTCTGCTGTGGGACGAGCAGGCGAACACCGTCGTCGTGGCGAGGATCAACCTCAAGGACGTGTTGGAGATCGACCTGAGCGCACTGGTCGAGGTGACGCCCGAGAAGATGATTCAGACGTGCTTGGAGTTGGGACATGCCGTGGGTAACCAGCACTGGCCTGCGGTGGTGAAGGGAATGAAGGTCTACGTTCCGTTGACGGTCGACAAGGCGGTCATGGGCTCGGTGATGCGGACACATGCTTTCGAGGGCATCGAGTACACCTTCATCCCGGGCGCCGAGGTAATTCCCTACATCGCTCCACACGAGGCACGCCGTTTGTTCGGTGCGGCCGCGCGTGAGGGCGAGGGGCATACCCATGACCCTCTCGTCTGAGGGATCCGGGCTCAGCATCAACCGCGCGATGCGGATGATGCAGTTTTCCGATTCCATGTTCCCGGTCGGTTCCTTCTCGTTCTCCAACGGTTTGGAATCGGCCGTGGCGCAGGGAATTGTCACGGGTGGTCCGTCGCTGCGGGAGTTTGTGCTCTCGGCCGCCCATCAGGGCGCGACGTGCGACGGTATCGCCGTACTCGCGGCGCACCGGGGTGCGGCAGCCGGTGATTTCTCGGCGATCCTCGCCGCTGATCATGCAGTGATCGAACGCAAACTCAACGAAGAAGCACGCACGATGAGTACCCGCATGGGTAAGAAGTTGGCCGAACTCGGCGGGCGCTTGGCCGGTGAGACCCTGTTCAACAAGTGGTTGGCCGCGATCGCATCGGGGGAGACGCCGGGTACCTACCCCGTCGGCCTCGGAATTGCTTTCGCGGAGATGGGTTCTCCGGAAGAGGACGCTTTCACGGTCAATCAGTACGGTGTCGCGATGACGTTGCTCGGCGCTGCCCTTCGTATCGTCCGAGTCGATCACCTCACGACGCAAGAGATTCTGTTCGAGGTCAATCAGAGCGCCGGCCGTGAGTACGCCGCAGTGCGTGACTACGGACTCGACGACATGTCCAATTTCGCCCCGATGATCGACATTCTGGCTGCGGTTCACGTCAAGGCGCACGTCCGAATGTTCATGAACTAGAAGGAGAACGATGAAGAAGACAACGCGCATCGGAATCGGCGGACCCGTGGGTTCGGGTAAGACCGCACTCATCGAGGCGATCACGCCGGAGTTCATCAAGCGGGGCACCAGCGTTCTGATCATCACCAATGACGTGGTCACCACCGAAGATGCCAAGCATGTGCGCAAGGCTCTCAAAGGTGTTCTCGTGGAGGAACGTATCGTCGGCGTGGAGACGGGAGCCTGCCCACACACCGCCGTCCGCGAAGACCCGAGTATGAATCTCGCGGCGGTCGAGGACATGGAGAAGACGTTCCCGGACACCGACGTGGTGTTCATCGAAAGTGGTGGCGACAACCTCACACTGACGTTCAGTCCAGCTCTGGTCGACTTCTTCATCTACGTCATCGACGTAGCCGCAGGCGACAAGATTCCGCGCAAGAACGGTCCGGGAATCTCGCAGTCCGACATCCTGGTCATCAACAAGACCGATCTCGCACCGTACGTCAACGCCGATCTCGGAGTCATGGATCGCGACTCCAAGGGGATGCGCGGCGACAAGCCGTTCGTCTTCACCAATTGCATGACCGGGGAAGGCATCAAGGAAGTGGTGGACCTCATCGTGCACGGAGTCCTCTTCGACGAAGAGGAAGTGGGAGCGAGCGCACCGTGAGCGCAACGTCCGTCCCGGGAGCATCGCGGTCGCTCCCGGGGCCGATCCCGACCATCCCGGAACTCGACCAGTACCAGGACCAGCCGAAGCAGGCCCCGGCCGGCAAGGTCGGGAAGACCGGCGTTCTCGAGATGCGATTTGTCGACCGTGGCGACAAGACGATTCTGCGGGACATGTACCGCAAAACACCGCTGCTCGTTCAGCAGGCGCTGTACTGGGACGAAGCGTTGCCGACCATGCCGTGCGTCTACATGATCTCGACGTCCGGCAGTGTGTTGCAAGGCGATCGACTGTTCCTGACCATCGAAATGGAGCCAGGTTCCCTTGCACACGTGACCACCCAGTCGGCTACCAAAGTCCACCGGATGGATGCCAATCACGCGTCACAACTCCAGAAAGTGGTGCTGGCCGAGAATTCGTATCTCGAACTGATGCCGGGAGTGACGATCCCACACCGCAGCGCGAGGTACTACGCGCGCACCGACATCACGGTGGATCCGACTGCAACGCTGTTGTTCTCGGAGATCGTGATGCCGGGTCGCAAGTACCACGACGGCGGAGAGATGTTCGTCTACGACCTGTACTCCACCTTGATCAAGGCGAAGCGCCCGGACGGGAAGAATCTCTTCACCGAGAAGTTGGTGATCGAACCGGCACGCTTCCCCGTGCGATACGGCGGAATCATGGGCGACCACGACGTCTTCGGCAATGTCATCCTACTGACACCGAAGGAGCACGCAGACGCCATTCTCGAGGAGATAGTTCCGGGCCGTGACGGCAAGGTCGTCTCCGGGGCGAGCCGGCTACCGAACGACGCCGGTCTCATCTTCAAAGTCCTCGGTCCGGAGAGCGAACCCGTCAAGGCGAAGGTCCGTGATTTCTGGTCTCTGGTACGAAAGGCAGTTCTGGACACCACCATTCCGCCCGTCCCGCTGTGGGGATGACGCGGATCGTCGGAGAAGGATCGAGGGACGTGCGATGACCACCATCACCAAACCCTGGGACGACGTCGCGGACAAGAACGTCGTGCTCAGATTCATCGACACCAATCTCAAAGGCTCCGGGCAGGTGATGTTCCAGGGCAATGCGCTGACGGGCCTGCTGTTTCTGGTCGGTATCTTCTGGGGAGCGATAGCCGCGGACACGATCACCGTCGCAATTGGTGCCGTGGTGGGTCTGGTGGTATCCACCGTCACCGGCATGATGCTGCACTCCGACGACGATTCGATGCGTATCGGCCTGTACGGATACAACGGAGTTCTTGTGGGAGCTGCCTTTCCGACGTTCCTTGCCGGCGGTGTGATGCTGTGGATCTACCTCGTGGTGGGAGCTGCCGCGTCGACGATCGCGTTCCTGGCCGTTGCCAATGTCTTCAAGACGTG
Organism: Rhodococcus sp. SG20037; assembly: GCF_031763325.1. Taxonomy (NCBI): domain Bacteria; kingdom Bacillati; phylum Actinomycetota; class Actinomycetes; order Mycobacteriales; family Nocardiaceae; genus Rhodococcus; species Rhodococcus sp. SG20037. Next base: position 351,189 of record NZ_CP134497.1, read on the forward strand.
GGGCGTACCGGCGCTGACCTTTCCGTTCAACCTCGTCAACTGGTTCTTCCTCCTCGCGGCGTTCCAGTTCCTGCGGATCGAAACGTCGGACCTCAGCGCCGGCCAGTTTCCCCAGCACATCGGGGACGCGTCGGTTCATGCCGACATCACTTTCAACTTCCTGTGGGACACGCTGTTTCGCAACGTCTCCCAGATCTTTCTGATCAACAACACTGTCACCGGCATTATCTTCGTGATCGCGCTGCTGGTCGCGTCGCGTTGGGCGGCGTTGTTCGCGCTCATCGGTTCCGCGATAGCGATGGGTTCGGTACTGGCGCTGGGCGCAAACACCGTCGACATCGGCAATGGTCTCTACGGGCTCAGTTCGGTGCTGACGGCAATTGCTCTCGGATCGGTGTTCTACAACCCGTCGTGGCGTGTGTTCGTCTACACCGTCTTCGGAGTACTGGTGACTGTTGTCATCCACGGCACGCTGGTGTCTGCCTTTGCTCCGATCAGCCTGCCGGCCGGAACGGGCCCGTTCGTCTTCGCGACGTGGCTGTTCCTGCTGCCGAAGAAGAAGTTCGTTCCCATCCAGCACGACACCATCGAGGGTGGAGCGGCCGAGGGCAAGGATTCGATCGCAAAGGCGAACGGATAGGGCTCGAACGGGCAGAAGTTCCTAGATCGTTCCGCTATGGCACCCTCGCGAACCGGTATCACTCGAGTATTGTCTGGCCTTCGGTAGTCGGGCATGGTCGAAGCATGACCGTGCAGGTAGTTGTGATGGGTGTGGCCGGTGCTGGAAAAAGCACCGTGGCAGTGGGTCTCGCCACGTCTCTCGGGGCAGACTTCGTCGACGGTGACGATCTGCACCCCGAGTCCAATGTCGCCAAAATGCGTTCGGGGACACCGTTGACCGACGAAGACCGTGTGCCGTGGCTCGACGCGATCGCGGCCTGGCTTTCCGAGCGTGCCGATGCGGGACGAACAGGCGTCGTTGCCTGTTCGGCTCTGCGAAAGGACTATCGGGGCCGGTTGCGCCCGGACGGTCTCGACGTGCAGTTCGTCCACCTGGCCGGTGATTTCGAGACTATCTCCGCACGTATGCGTTTCCGCGCCGGGCACTTCATGCCGGAGAGTCTGCTCATCTCCCAGTTCGAGGCTCTCGAACCGCTTACAGACGACGAGCGCGGCATCACGCTGAATGTCGTCTCCGAACCGAGCACACTGGTGGGCGAGGCAGTCGACTACATCCATACATCTCAGAGGAGCGTCACAGCGTGAGTAGCACCGCAAGCCCCGGCCCGTTCGACATATCCGGGAAGGTCGCGCTGGTGACGGGTTCGAGCCGAGGCATCGGCTCGGCCCTCGCGACTGGTCTCGCCGAGGCGGGTGCGGTGGTGGTGCTCAACAGCCGAAATTCCGACGTGCTCGAAGCCGAGGGTCGACGCATCGCCGACGCGACCGGCGCAACGGTGCACGCATACGCGTTCGACGTCACCGATTCGGCCGCCGTCCGGGATGCGGCGACACGCATCGAGGCGGAGGTCGGCCCGGTCGAGATCGTTGTCAACAACACCGGCGTGCAGCACCGCGCCCCGCTTCTCGAGTTCGGCGACGACGACTTCCGGCGTGTCATGGACACCAACCTGACCAGTGCGTTCTACGTCGGACGTGAATTCGCCCGCGGCATGGTCGAGCGCGGACACGGGAAGATCGTCAACATCTGCTCGGTGCAGAGCGAACTCGGCCGAGCGGGAATCGCACCGTACGCGGCCAGCAAGGGCGGGCTCAAGATGCTCACCCGCGGAATGTGCGCCGACTGGGCACCCTTCGGTTTGCAGATCAACGCGATCGCACCGGGATACTTCGACACCGAACTGACCTCTGCGCTGGTCAACGATCCGGAGTTCACCGCGTGGCTTGCCAAGCGGACACCCGCCGGACGTTGGGGCCGTACCGAGGAGCTGATCGGGTCGCTACTGTTCTTGGCCTCCCCGGCTTCGGATTTCGTCAACGGTCAGATCCTCTACGTCGACGGCGGAATGACGGCCGTCGTCTGATTGTCCGCTGTTAGATCGTCCGCTACTCGAACAGAAAGCACCCACATGACAGACGCCAGCGCCCCTCGCATCCACCTCGGTCCCGTCGAGGATCCTCACGTCGCCGACGGAATACGCCGAGCCGGTGGAGTTCTCGTTCCACTGGCAGACGCCGAGGGCGTCGTGTGGGTACACGGGCCGGAGACGTTCCCGTCGTCGCTACCCGATTCGGTTCGCTGGGTGCAGTTGCCGTTCGCCGGCATCGAGCCCTGGTTCGACGCCGGGGTGATCGACGACAAGCGGGTCTGGACGTCTGCTGCCGGAGCGTACGCGGGCAATGTTGCCGAACATACGATGATGCTTCTCCTCGCCGGAGTTCGTTCTCTCCCTGAACAATTGGCGGCGCAGTCGTGGCGCAAGGAAGAGTTCGACCCGCGGGTGGGCACTTTGCAGGGCTCGACAGTGGCGATCATCGGTTGCGGCGGAATCGGCCGTGCGTTGATCCCGTACCTCGCCGCGTCCAAAGTCAAGGTCATCGCGATCACCCGCTCCGGGACTCCTGTCGAGGGTGCTTCCGAAACGCTCTCGGCCGACCGCACCGGCGAAATCTGGTCCAAGGCAGATCACTTCGTGATCGCAGCACCGTCGACATCCGCGACGCGGCATCTGGTCGGCAAGGCCGAACTGGACCAGATGTCGGAGTCGAGCTGGATCGTGAACATCGCGCGTGGCACCCTCGTCGACACGGACGCATTGGTCGACGCACTGGAAGCCGGTTCGATCGGCGGGGCGGCACTGGACGTCACCGATCCCGAGCCGTTGCCGGACGGGCATCGGTTGTGGAAGCTGCCCAACGCGATCATCACTCCACACGTCGCCAACCCGGCTACGACGCTCACCCGCGTCCTGGCAGATCACGTTGCAGCCAACGTCGCCCGATTCGCCGCAGGTGAGGACCTCGCCGCCGTGATCGATCCGTCGGCGGGCTACTGACCGCTCGCGTTGGTTCCCTTCACGTAATCGGCAACGACGGTGCGCAGAACATCGCGCACCGCCTCGGCCGGTTTGGAGAGGGGCTGATTGGCCGGGGTGCCAAGGGAGACATGCACTTCGATGCCCGGCTCGATGCGTCGTAGCTCGAGCGCTTCGACGTCCATGACCCTGCGGGCCACCGACCACGGCAGAACCGTCGCGCCCAATCCGGTGCGTACGGCCTCGGACAGCGTCATCACCGATTCCACTTCGGCCACGACGTTCGGTTGCTGCTCTGCACGGTCGAAAGCCTGCTCCACCACCTTGCGGATGGTGTGCATCCGACCCGGAAGCAATAGTGGCAGTTCGGCGATCTCGGGCAGGGAGATGTCGGATCCCGATTCGCCTGCCAGTCCGGTACCGAACGGCGCAACCACCACCAGCTCCTCGGTGAGCAAGCGTTCGAACGTCACACCCTTGATCGGGCCGGCGTCGTACAACAACGCCAGATCCATGCGACCGGTCATCATCGCTTCGCTGAGCACGCCACCGAAGTTCTCGTTGATGTGCAACAAGATATTCGGGTGCTGCTCGCGCACACGGGCCAAGAGCGGCAAGGCGATTGCCGTCGCGGTGCTGTACGGGGCGAGGCCGACCGAGACGCCACCCGCCAGCGCCCGTCCGACCACGGACACCTCGGCCTGGGCACTCTCCACCTGACGCAGAATCACCTGAGCATGCCGATAGAGTGCGTGCCCCGCATCGGTCGGCTCGACACCCTGTTTGCTGCGGATCAGAAGTTGCTGACCGAACTGCGTTTCCAGCGACGTCATCTGTTGGCTCAGGGCGGGTTGTGCGATGTGCAGGATGTCGGCGGCTCGGGTGATGCTGCCGGCATCGACAATTCGTACGAACGAGTAGAGCCTTCTCGTGTCCATGCTGTGCAAACTACCAGCTCAACGGACATATCGAATTCCGATCACCCCAACGCGAAACGGTATTAACAACCCTTTGGCGTTCCTGAGTAGCGTCCCAGAAACACCGAAGTCGACACACAGAACTTCGACAGTCGGACCAACCACGGGCAACGGCGCCCGTACGAACAAGTAAACGAACCGGAAGGACCGAAATGGCAACCAGCATCGATCTTGTCGCCGATCTCGGCGAAGGTTTCGGCACGTGGACCATGGGCGCCGACGATGCTCTGCTCGACACGCTGACTTCGGCCAACATCGCTTGCGGATTCCATGCAGGCGATCCACGAACCATGGATGCGACCGTGCGGGGGTGCGTATCGCGCGGTATCGGCATCGGCGCGCATCCGAGTTTTCCGGACCTCGCCGGATTCGGACGTCGCGCGATGGATCTCAGTGAGAACGAGGTCCGAACCGACGTGCTGTTCCAACTCGGCGCCCTTCACGCCTTTGCGGTCGCGAGCGGAACGTCGTTGTCGCACATCGCTCCCCACGGCAAGCTCGGGAATCTTGTTGCCGTACGCCAGGATTACGCGCGCGCCGTCGTCGATGCGGTCGCGGCCTTCGATCCGTCGTTGATCGTGCTCGCCCAGGACGGGGCGTTGGCCGACGAGGCGACTGCCCGCGGATTGAGCGTCGGCATCGTCGGAATCGCGGATCGCGCATACAACTCCGACGGAACTCTCGTGCCCCGCAGCGAGCCGGGAGCGGTGATTCACGACGTCGACGTTCTGGTCGAGCGGACCGTTCGGATGGTGGTCGAGGAAGTCGTCGAAGCTGTGGACGGCACGTTGATCCCGGTTGTCGCCGATACGGTCCTCGTGCACGGTGACAACCCCGGTGCCGTCGCGAACGCGAAGGCGATTCGCGCCGCGCTCGAGGCCGCCGGTGTCACCATTGCGCCGCTGACCCGGGTCGTGGCGTCACGGCGGGCCCGTGATGTCGGGTGTTCCGCGTGAAGACCTACGTCGCCGACTGCGGTGACGCCGCCGTTCGCGTCAGTGTCAGCGGCGGGACCGCCGAGCAGAACTGGAACACCGTTCGATCGATCGCTGCACGTTTCGATCTCGGTGCCGACGGCATCGTCAGCGTCATCCCGACATACGACGCCCTGCTGGTCGAGTTCGACAACCTCCTCACCGACCACGACGCCGTCCGCGGCCTGGTTCGCGAAGCAACGACTATCCCCCGACCGCTGGAAGGTGAACCTAGGACGTTCGAGATCCCCGTCGTCTACGGGGGCGAACACGGCCCGGACCTGGGTGATACAGCGCGGTTTCTCGGCGTCACCGAAGCCGAAGTGGTGCGCCTTCACTCCGCAGCCCCGTTGGTCATGCGTTGCTACGGCTCACCCGGCGGCGCCCCGATGCTCGACGGCCCGGCGTTCGGCCTTCCCATCCCGCGCCGATCGAGCCCGCGACCGCACGTCGCGGCCGGTTCCGTTGCGGTGGCCGGACGTCAGGCAGTCGTTTCGGCCAGGCCTGCGCCCGGCGGTTGGGCAGTGATCGGCCGGACCCCGCTCATCTTGGTCGATCCGGCGTCGGAGCAGATTTCTGCCTACCGCCCGGGCGATCTGTTCGTCTTCCGTGCGATCGACGCCGATCGCTGGGACGACTTCGACGGACGCTCGCTCCTGCCCTTAGGGGGTGATCCCCATGGCTGAGACCGTCACCGTCCTGACTCCCGGAATCAGCTCCGTCCAGGATTTGGGGCGTGGATCGGCGTCACAGTTCGGTCAGGCGACGGGCGGCGCAGCCGACCAGATCAGCGCGGAGATCGCCAACGCGTTGGTGGGTAGTAGGCGCGAGGCCCCGCTACTGGAGTTGACGGCCCTCGACTTTTCAGCGTCGGCGTCCACGGATCTGCTGATCGCCGTCACGGGTGCACCCGCAACGGTGACGGTGGACGGACATCGGCAACCGCAGTGGGAACCGATCGTCTGGCGAGCCGGTCAGCGGCTTGCCGTCACCGGAATCCACGACGGATTGCGCGTCTACGTCGCCGTCCACGGAGAGCTGACGGCCGACTACCTCCTGGGCAGCTGCGCTCCCGACCAGGTCCTCGGATTCGGCCGTCACTTGACCGCGGGGGAGACGCTGGTCGTCGACACCGACTGCCCGCCGATCGACCACCCGGTCTTCCGGCTACCGCTGTTCCGGTTGTTGCCCGACCGACCGTCCTTCGGCAACGTGTGGACGCTCGACGTGACCGACGGCCCCGACATCGACGACTTCGGGGAGAGTGCAGCCGCGCTGTTCGGCACCGAATTCGTGGTGGGCGATCAGAGCAATCACATCGGGCTTCGGCTGGCATCTACCGATGAGCAGCCGGTCCCACAGCGCACCGGCACCGGCGAGGTCCTCTCGCGCGGCGTCCCCATCGGCGCCGTCGAAGTACCCGCTGGCAACGAACTTCTGGTCCTGCATCGAGGTAGAGGCGTCACCGCCGGTTATCCGGTGCTGGCAGTCGTCACCACCGTTTCACTCTCACAGCTGGGACAGGCCCGACCCGGGCACCGCGTCCGATTCCGGAACTGCAGCGTCGCAACGGCGGTTGCAGAGCACCGCGAACAGCAGCACCGCATCGCCTTGCTGAGGCGGCGTGTGGAGAACGTATTCACCACCCTCCGGATACCTCTTCACACCTCGGAAGCCCGAGTACCGAGCCACGTCGGCACCACACGCCCCGCGAGCGCTCCGCGCCGCGCGTCTATTTTGGAGACAGCATGACCAACACCATCGAAGCGGTAGACGGCCAGGTAGCCGACCCGCGCAAGGTCCGGAAAGTCGTCGCAGCGGGCTGCGTCGGCATCTTCGTCGAGCTCTACGACAACGGTGTCTTCGCGTTCATGGCGACGGCACTGGCCATCGTGTTCTTCGACGTATCGAAGTCGAGCGACGCGCTGATGCTGGTGTTCGCCGGCTACGCGGTCTCGTTCTTCGTTCGACCCCTCGGCGCGGTGGTCTGCGGCATCCTCGGCGACCGGATCGGTCGACAGAAGATGTTGGTGTTCGTCATCATGCTGATCAGCGTGGCGACCGCCGGTATCGGCTTGCTGCCCACCTACGCGGCCATCGGTATCGCGGCACCGGCACTGCTGATCTTTCTGCGGATCGTGCAGGGATTCTCCGTCGGTGGTGAAGCTGCCGGCGCCATGACGTTCCTCGCCGAACACGCCCCGGAAGGCAAGCGCGGCTTGATCACGAGCTACGCGCAGATCGCGTCGTTCCTCGCACTGCTGACCGGAACGATGATCGCGTTTGCCATGTCGCCGTGGCTCAACGCCGACGCGATCAACGGCGGCGGACTCGCATCGTGGGCGTGGCGCATCCCGTTCCTCATGGCCATTCCGATGGGAATCATCGGCTGGTACATCCGCCGCGCGATCTCCGATACCCCGAACTTCGAGCGGCTCAAGGAATCCGGCGGTTTGTCGCGCAATCCGCTCAAGGAAGCATTCTCCACTCCCGAACACCGTCGCGCCATGATCCTCGCCCTGTTCATCCCCTTGATGAATGGTTCCGGCTACTACGTTCTGTTCTCGTACATGCCCACGTTCCTCAAAGGCGATCAGATCGGATTCTCGACCGGGACAGCGCTTCTCGTCACCGCATCCAGCCTGGTCGCGATCTGCTTCGCGATTCCGTTCATGGGTGCTCTCTCCGACCGGATCGGTCGCAAGAAGGTCATCGCCGGTGCAGCTGCGGCAATGGCGATCGGAGCGATCCCCTGCCATGCCATGATCGTGACCGGCAACGTCGGCCTCGCCGTTCTCGGTGCCTGCCTCATGGCAGTGATCTTCGCCGGGCACACAGCCGTCATCCACATCCTGATCGTCGAACTGTTCCCCACGCGGGTTCGCTACTCCGCCTACGGTTTGGGTTACAACATCTCGTCCGCACTCTTCGGTGGTACCGCACCGTTGTTGATGACCTGGTTGATCCCCGAATTCGGTATCTACGTTCCCGCCTTCTACGCGGTCATCACTGCAATCGGCACGCTGATCGCGGTCAGCACCATCACCGATCGCGCCCACGTTCCGCTACGCGACACTCTGTGACTTCTCGCGTGAGTCACTCCTGATCCGGCCCGGTGGCCGCCTGCAGTCCGCGGCGGCCGCCGGGTCATACCAATTTCTTCCTGTAGGAGCACACAATGCCTTTCTCCGATTACCGCACAGCTCTCGTCACCGGCGCCAACACCGGAATGGGTGCCGCCGTCACCGAGATGTTCACCAAGCGCGGACTGACGGTCTACGGCGTCGCCCGCAATGCCGACAAGCTCGGTGAGGTTGCCGATCGCACCGGAATGATCCCTCTGCCCGTGGACATCACCGACACCGCCGCGCTCGCCGAAGCTGTCGGCGGACTGGAGATCGACATCCTCGTCAACAACGCGGGGGTGTCCGCAACCGGAAACATTCTCGACGCCGAAGAAGCATCGGTCGACGCGATGGTGGACGTGAATCTTCGTGCAGTGCTGCACCTGTGCCGCATTCTGCTGCCGGGAATGGTGGAGCGCGATCTAGGTCATGTCGTCAACATCAGCTCCATCGCCGGCCTGTACAACTTCTACGGCCACACTGCCTACCACGCGACCAAGGCTGCGGTGCACCAGATTTCGCGCCAGCTGCGAAACGACTGCATCGGCAAGCGGATTCGAGTGACCGAGATCTGCCCTGGCCGGGTCGAGACCGAGATCTTCGGTCGCAACCTCGGCGGCACGCCCGAAGCCATGAAGGAAGCGTGGGAGACCTTCTACGAAGGCTACGAATCCATCACTACCAAGGACATCGCGGATACCATCGAGTTCGCGATCGACGCCCCTGGCCACGTCAATCTTGGTCTCATCGAGGTGCTCCCCACCTTCCAGGTGCCCGGTGGCCTCGACTTCATCCGTCGCAACGACTGAGAGAGCGCATCATGAGTTTTGTACTACCGGAAACGACGCTCGGAGTGGTGGCCCATGCGGCAGGTGACCTGCGGGTCGAGCATGTTGCGTTGACTGCGCCGACCGCCGAGCAGGCAGTGATCGAGATCGCTTACGGCGGTGTGTGTGGATCAGATCTGCACTACTGGACGCACGGCGCGGCGGGGGAGTCGATTCTGAAGGCACCGATGCTGCTCGGTCACGAGGTGGTCGGCACGGTCGTGACGGCCGCGGCGGACGGAACGGGGCCGGCAGTTGGAACTTCCGTGGCCGTACACCCCGCAACGCCCGGTGGGACCGCGCCTCGGTTCCCGAGCGATCGGCCCAACCTCTCGCCCTGCTGCACATACCTGGGAAGTGCAGCGCAGTACCCACACACCGAGGGCGCCTTCGTGAAATACGCAGTGCTCCCGACACGCATGCTCCGGGAACTGCCCGAGGGGTTGGACCTGCGGACTGCGTCGGTAGCCGAACCGGCAAGCGTTGCCTGGCACGCTGTTTCGCGAGCGGGAGACGTACGCGGGAAGAAGGCGCTGGTCGTCGGCTGCGGACCCATCGGCGCACTGGTCGTGGCTGTGCTCAGACGAGCAGGCGCGCAGTCGATCACCGCGGTCGACGTGCACGACGTTCCGCTGCAGATCGCGTCGACGCTCGGTGCGGATCGGGTTCTCGAGGCCACCGACGCCCAGGCAGTCGCCGCATCCGATGCCGACGTGGTCGTCGAGTGCACCGGCAATCATCGCGGGCTCGAATCCGCTATTCGCGGGGCGACGCGCGGTGGACGGGTGGTCATGCTCGGGCTTCTTCCGTCCGGACCTCAACCGGTACACATTTCGCTGGCGATCACGCGAGAGTTGGAGTTGGTGGGCTCATTCCGCTTCAACGACGAAATCGACGAGGTGCTGCTCGCCCTCGCCGACGGTTCGCTTGCTGTCGATGCTGTTCTCACACACGAATATCCGGTCGAGGAAGCTCTGGAAGCCTTCGCAGTCGCCAAGGATGCTTCGGTGTCGGGGAAGGTGCTGTTGCGGTTCTGAGTCCTTCGACCCTGTGCGCCTTTATTAACCGCGGGCGGTTAATAAAGGCGCACAGCAGGTTATTCGACCACCAGGCCCTTGGCTTCCAGCAGGGCAGTCAGATTGCTCACCTCGAGTGGGGTCTCGCCTCGCTTGTAACGCTCGATGTACCCGGCTTCGGCTTCGTCACGGGCACGCGAGAGTTCGATTGCCTCGGCAACCTCCTCGCGGCGGACCACGACAACGCCGTCGCAGTCACCCTTGACGACGTCACCGGGATAAATGACCTGTTCTCCGAAGACCAGGGGATGGTTGATCGGGCCGAGAGATTCCTTGACGGTTCCCTCGATGTACACGTGCTTGGAGAAGACGGGGAATCCGAGTTCGCGGATCTCCCGGGTATCGCGCACTCCGCCGTCGGTGACCAGTGCGGTAATGCCGCGCGCAACACAGGCATTGGCCAGAACATCGCCGAACTGGCCGGCGGCTTGATCACCTGAAGAGACGATCAGGACGTCACCCGGCTGTGCGTAGCTGATCGCAACCTGCAGCATGAGGTTGTCGCGGGGATGGCACTTGACTGTGAAAGCGGAGCCGCAGAACTTCATGTCGCGGTCGATCGGCTTGATCGCCGGATGCAGCGAGCCCTTACGTCCCTGTGCCTCGTGAATCGTGGCCGCGGAGAACGTCCCCAGTTCGGCAATCAGGTCCTTGTCCGCGCGATCAATTTTCGTCTTGACGTGAATCATCTTGTACTCCAGAAAGTATGAAAGATCAGGAAAGGCGTTCGACTGCCGCGGCGATCTGTGCCGCGGCCTTTTCGAGGACAGCCTCGGAGGTGGCGAAGGAGATACGGAAGTACGGCGATGCGCCGTAAGCCGAACCCTGAATGGTGGCAACCGACGCCTCGTCGAGGAGATAGAGGACGAGATCCTGGTCGGACTCGATCACGGTGCCATCCGGGGTCTGCTTGCCGATCAAGCCGGCACAGTTGACGAACAGGTAGAACGCACCCTGCGGCACGACGGGCTCGAGCCCGGGGACAACACTGAGGAGGTGAGCCGAGAGGTCGCGTCGTCGTCGGTAACTTCGTACGGATTCGGTGAGGAAACTCTGGTCGCCGGTGAGGGCTTCCACGGCTGCGGCCTGGCTGATCGAGGACGGGCAGGAAGAACTCTGACCCTGCAGTTTGTTGACGGCGCCGATCAATCCGGAATTTCCGAGTCCGTATCCGAGTCGCCACCCGGTCATGGCATGAGACTTGGAGACTCCGTTGGTGACCAGTACCTGATCACGGAGGTGCGGAGCGACCTGCAGCAGACTCGGGATCGGAGCGTCACCGAAGTTGATCTCGTCGTAGATCTCGTCGACCAACACACTGACATGGGGATTGGCCTCGATCACTTCGGCGAGGGCCTGCAGCTGCTCGCGGGTGTACACAGATCCGGTGGGGTTGCCCGGGGCATTGAGGATGACCCACTTGGTGTTCGAAGTGATTGCAGCGGATAGTGCTTCGGCTGTGAGAAGAAAGTTGTCGGACTCCTCGCACTGAACGATCACCGGAGTTCCGTCGTGAGCGAGGACCATATCCGGGTACGAAACCCAGTAAGGGGCGGGAACGATAACCTCGACGCCGGCTTCGACCGTCGCCATGAGAGCGAGGAAGATCACCTGTTTCGCGCCGCCGCCGACGGTGATCTGGTTGTCCGCGTACTGGATTCCGGTTCGCGAAGCCGCGCGTGCTGCGATTGCCTCGCGTAGAGCCGGGATGCCGTTGACTGCGGTGTACTTGGTCTGACCCGTGTTGATCGCAGTGATCGCCGCAGACTTGATGTTGTCGGGTGTGTCGAAATCGGGCTCCCCGACGGTCAGGTCGAGTATTTCACGGCCCTGGGCCTTCAGCTCGCGCACTCGTTGTGCGGCAGCCACACTCGGCGACTCCCTGATTCTGTCGACGCGCGCAGCCGGAACGAAAGTCGCCATGATGGTCTGCTCCTGGGTCCGGGGTGAGCGTGGATTCCCGTCGTCGACGAGCCACAGTTCTCACTCGGTGATCCGTTCGACCATAGGGTCCTACCAGGGCATCTGACCAAGACCGAACCGTTGTGGCCCGATAAGCAAACGTGATGGAGCGGCGACGGAATCAGACCGACAGAACGCGCAGATCCTCGAGACCGTCCACGACGGGAACTCGCCACGACGCAAGCTCTTCCGGTCCCTGCTCGTCCCACAGCTCGAACAGTTCCGAATCGGTCGATGCGATGGTGCGCTCCACCATTTCGATCAGCCAGGTGAGCCGTTCACTGGTCAGAGCCGAGGTGAAGGAGTCGAGATCGAGGTCCTGGGCGGCGGGGTCGCGTTTGCGATCGGCGCGCACGATCAGCACCAATTCGAGCAAGGCGATGGCGATTTGGCCGCCGTCCACCTCGAGGTAGTCGTCCTCGAATGCCCACTCCACCGATTCGAAGGTGAAGTCACCGTGCCCGATGGACGCGATCAAATCCCCTGCACCGTCGTTCTCGAACGGTCCCGATCCCCACGCGCCCACTGTCTACTCTTTTCCGATTGCCGTCTCAGCGCGCTTCGAGCGCGATCTTCGCTCCGAATCCTAGAAGAACTGTTCCGGTTATGCGCTCGAGTGCCTGTCGCACTCGGGGCTTCTCGAAGGTGCTACGCGCTCGCGAGAGAAGGACCACGTAGCCACTGAGCCACACGATGGTGATGGCTGCGTGGATGAGCACCAGCAATGCAAGCGACGGTCCCGTCGGCCACCCGGCCGGAACCAACTGCGGCAACAGTCCGGTGTAGAAGACGGCGATCTTGGGGTTGAGCAGGTTGGTGGTGAAGCCCGTCTTCCATGTCCCGGCCTTCTGCGATCGTGGAGCGTCGGCATTGTGTTGCATCCGCGACGTCCGGCTCTCCCACAGTGCTCGCACACCGAGATAGATCAGGTAAGCCGCGCCGGCGAGCTTGACCACCGTGTACGCCTCGGCCGACGCGGCGAGGATCGCCGAAAGCCCGAGGACGGTCAACAGACCCCACACCAGAAGGCCCGAGACGATGCCGGCCGCTACCCGGAAACCGGCAGATCTGCCCGCGCCGAGAGCAGCCTGCGTCACGACGGCCATGTCGGGCCCGGGGACCAGAGTCAGTAGGGCGAGCACAGCTGTGGCGGCGAGCAGAGCGGTCAGCATGCAACAAGTATGAAGTCGGGGTGGGGAGCATTGTCGGCCGGTGGTGTCGGGCCTGTGAACAAAGAGTGGCGCGGCGGTGTGAACTGCATGGACACGCCCGGAAACCGGCGTCTCGCGAGCCCTGTTCGACAGAGTTATGCACACTGTGGGGAAACGAATCGTTGCAGGTAGGAGGAATAACTCTGTTGTAATTCATCCTTTTGTCCACAGGTTATGCACAACTGGGAAGCGGATGTGAATGAAGTTATCCACACCTGTGTGTGCATCGGTGGAGAACTGTCCAACTCCATTGGATACCCGCGAGTAATAAATCCCAACCAGTGGGTTGACCCCGGGACGTTCGTCCTGTCCAATCGAGGGTCAGCGGTAGTCGTGCGATGCTCAGGGGGCGCTTGACGGATGCGGAGATTTGGGTTTGTCGGGATTGTGTTGGTCGTGCTCGCGCTTGTCGTGGGCGGAGTGGCGTATGCCGAACCGGCACCTGAAAACCCACCAGGAGATTCGGCCGGTCAGGCCGGGGCTCACATCAATCGCATAGAGCAGTTGTCGCCCACACGCAGTGCCGTGTTCGTCGAGTCGCCGGCCATGCGGCGCGAGGTGCAAGTGCAGGTTCTGCATCCAGCGTCGAGTGCCGGTTCGCGTCCGTCCTTCTACCTACTCGACGGCGTCAGTGCCGGTTCGGAATCCGGATACTCCGAAAGCACCTGGACTCAAAAGACCGACATCGAAGCGTTTTTCGCCGACAAGAACGTCAACGTCGTTCTCCCTGTTGGCGGTACCGGCAGTTTCTACACCAACTGGAAGAACGACGATCCGAACCTCGGTGTGAACAAGTGGGAATCGTTTCTCGCTGAAGAGCTTCCGGCGTTGATCGATTCTGCGTTTTCCGGAAATGGGACGAACGTGGTCGGCGGGGTGTCCATGGGTGCGCTCGGCGCGGCCAACCTCATCACACATCACCCGACGCTCTACACCGGATTGGCCTCGTACAGTGGCTGTCTCGACAACTCCGAATCGTCCTCGCAGGACTCCGTACGGCTCACCGTGGCCAGCAAGGCGGGCGACGCCACCAACATGTGGGGCCCGGCGTCGGACCCCGACTGGCAAAAGCACGACCCGTCCACCAACGCGGAAACGCTGCGTGGGAAGACGATCTACGTGTCCTCCGGTACAGGTGCGCCCGGAGAATACGACAACGTCTTCACCCCGAGTGGACTGCAGACTGCCATCGAAGGCGGACCGCTCGAGGCGCTCGCTAATACGTGCACACAACTGTTCGAAGCGAGGTTGGGCGAGTTGTCGATTCCCGCAGTGTTCGCGTATCGGAACGACGGCACCCATTCGTGGCCGTACTGGCAAGACGCGCTTCACGATTCCTGGCCGACGGTGAAGACGGCGCTGGGAATGTGAGCTGAGAACTACTCGGCCAGTGCCAGTTCGAGCAATTGGAGGGCGCCGTCACGGGTCTGCGCAGCCGCGATGAACCCGGCCTTGTGGCAGAAGACCGAACTGTCGACGCCCGTCTGGGCGGCAAGATCCGAGCCGTTCAGGCCGCGCCACGGCTCCGGCAACAGCTTTCGTGAACCGAACTTGGAGTCAGCAGGCTTGACCGTCTGAATCGACCAGCCGCCGTTGGTGTTCGGGAAGATGGTGAACAGCAGCTCTGGCTGGGCCGACGCGGCGCGGCCGTGGGGAACGAAGCGTTCCAGCACGACGAAGCGCGGATCCGTTGCTTTTTCGTAGGTCTCGGTGAACTCGCGCTCGGCCGCCGCGTCGCCGGCATACTTGGCGCGCAGGCGAATCAAGACCTGGGTTGCGAGAACGACGGCCAGCTCGAACTGGGTGTCGAACTCCTCGTCGGTGGACGAGATCGGATTGAAAAGGTCCAGCACGGACGACAGATCAAAAGGCTTGGTGCCGTAGTCGTTGAGGGTGTAGATCTCTTGGCCGTTGTCGACGGCGTCGATGCCCTCGACCAGTCGGCTGTCGATACGGCGGAACACGGAGGCGTCGCCTTCACAGAACTGCAGGCCGTATTCCTGCCAGAGCAGACCGAAGGCGGAGTACAGGATGCCGTTGCTGCGCTCGCCGGCATCACGCTGGTGATGGTCGAAGCGCCCCTCGGCCGGGTTGTAGCGACCGCCGACGTCGAGCACGATGTCCGCGCTGCCCAGGACGGACTCGTCACGGCTGCGAACGACGGTGGCGTCGGGGTACAGCTGCTTGAGCAGCGATACGCCGAAGACGTCGTCTGCATGGAACTTGCCGTTATGGGTCGCGATGATCACCCGTCGAGACTAGGCAATCGAGCGCGGGGATGCCTAGTCAGCCGATGGTGCGGATGCGGTCGGTGGCAGGTGGCGAGACCGGTGACCCGGCTGCGAACAGGGCGGTCAAGGCGTCGAGGTCGTTGCCCGCACCGGTCATCTGGGTGGAGTTCTTCAGTGCGGTGAAACCGTCCCCGCCCTCGGCGAGGAACTTGTTCACCACGACGCTGTAGACGCCGTCGGGGGCGATGTCCTGCCCGTTCAAGCGCATTTCCGAGATTCGCGAGCCCGGCGCTGCTCGCCGGTCCAGGGCGTAGGTGAAGCCCGCGGACGGGGAGAGGATGCGCTCGGTAGCGGTGCCGTCGAGGTCGATCTGGAATTGCTGTTCGAGAGCGTCCTTCAGCACCGCTCCTGTGACGGAGAGCACCTCGAGACTGTTGCCGAAGGGTTGCACACCGTAGGCCTGGCGGTAGGTGATCTGGCCGGAAGTGCCGAAGTCCAAGTCCTCGCGCATGCCGCCGGGGTTCGTCAACGCGAGTTGAGCGCCTCGTGTCGATCCGGCGGCGAGTTGAGCGTCGGCGACCAGGTTGCCGAGTGTCGATTCGCCGCTGGGTACCCGGTCCCGTGTCAGATCGGCGGTGATGGTCCCCACCGGTCGCTGAGCGCTTTCCGATGCCTCCGACCAGGCTCGGTCGGCGAGCGCCTGAATATCGGGATCCGGCGAAATATCGTGTGTCACTATCTGATTGAACGCGGACGTCTGATCGCGAACGACCTCGCGGGTGTTGCGATCGATGGTGACGTCTGCGACGGACACGATCCGGCCGTGCGAAGCGCCCTGCATCACGACTCTGGGATTGCCTGCGGGATCAGGGAATTCGCAGTTGTACTGCTGGTGGCTGTCGGCGGTGAAGATGACGTCCACCTTCGGTGACGCACGAAGGGCGATGTCGCGGGCCGGCCCGGACTCGACGTTGCAGTCGTTGGGCCCACCTTCGACGGCCGGTTCGTCCCCACGGTGCAGGAGGACGGTGATGGCTTTGACGCCGAAGAAATCGAGGACGTCGGCGGTGCGGTTGATCGCTTCGACCTCGTCGCCGAACTGCAGATCGGCGATCCCACCCGGTGTCACGATCTGCGACGTGTTGGCGGGGGATATCGCGATGACTCCGAGCGGAATGCCGTCGACCATGTTCACGGTGAAGGGCAGCGTGGCCGGGGTGCCGTTGGTGTACGTCATGTTCGCGGCCATCAGCGGGAAGTTGGCGCCGCCGAAGGACGGACTGAACGTGCACGCATCGACGGCGGAGCAACCGCCGGACTGCATGCGTCGGAACTCGGCGAGCCCTTTGTCCAGTTCGTGGTTGCCGATCGCGGAAGCGTCGATCTTCATCCGGTTCAGGAGTTCGACCGTCGGTTCGTCGTTGAACATCGCCGACTCGAGCGCCGACGATCCCCAGTTGTCACCGACCGAATACAGCAGCGAGTTGGTGGCCTGGCTGCGAAGTTGCGTCACGTAGGCCGCGAGATACGCCGCGCCACCTGCGGGAGTGAGCGAGCCGTCGGCCTGCCTGATCTCGCTGCGAACACCTTCCGGCGGGCGGAGACTGCCGTGCAGATCGTTGAACGCCAACAGACGTACCGACACCGTGTCCTGGGACTCTGCGTTGGCGACGCCACTCAGGGAGGTCGCGGTGGTGGCGAGAAGGGTCGTTGCGAGCACGGCACACGTTCGTGTCATGCGTCGCGTCATGCGTCGTGCTCCCTCACTCGGACCGGCCTCGAACCTCCCTGAGTGTGCCCGTCTGCCGAAACGAATTCCAGTCCTCGGCGTAACAGTTATGTATCGAGTGTCACGCGGTGACGCCGATGCCCGCGGCCTGCTTCGCGACGTCGGTGTTCGCGAAAGCGAGGAATGCGTCGTTCTCGTGTGGATCGCCGATGGTCATCCGGACGCCCTCGACGCCGTACTGGCGGATCAGAATGCCCGCTTCGGTACTCGCCTCGGCAAAAGCGGGAGAGAGTTCTCCGAGGGGGAGATAGACGAAGTTCGCCGACGACTCGGGGACGGTGTACCCGGCTTCGATCAGAGCGGTTCGAACTCGCGTCCGCTCGGCGATGACACCTTCGGTGCGGGCAAGCAGTTCGTCTGCTGCAGCCAGGGAAGCGATTGCGGCGGCCTGCGCAACGGCGCTCACGGTGAACGGGGTGTGCACCTTGCCGAGGGCCACGATGATCTCCGGATCCGCGACCGCGTAACCCACGCGGATTCCCGCGAGGCCGTACGCCTTCGAGAAGGTGCGCAGAACAACCACGTTGGGGCGGCTGCGGAACAGCTCGATGCCGTCGGCGTCCGAGCGTGAGTATTCGAAGTACGCCTCGTCGAGTGCGACGACGACGTGCGCCGGGACCGCGTCGAGGAAGCTCTCGAGCTCTGCCTTCGACAGTGCATTGCCGGTCGGGTTGTTGGGGTTGCATACGAAGATCAACCGCGTGCGATCCGTGATCGCGGCCAGCATCGCGTCGAGGTCGTGGCCGAAGTCCTCGGTCAGCGGAACCTTGACCGAGACGGCATGGCCGACCTGGGTGACCACGGGGTACGCCTCGAACGAACGCCACGCGTAGATGACCTCGTCACCCTGATCGCACGTGATCTGCACGAGTTCCTGGCACAGCGTCACGGAGCCGCAACCAGCGGCGACGTTGGCCGGCTCGACTTTCAAGAAGCTGGCCAGCGCCTCGATGAGTGCAACCGCGGCATTGTCCGGGTAGCGGTTGGCATTGGCGACCGCGTCGGCGACGGCGTCACGCACACCGGGCAACGGCCCTACGGTCGTTTCGTTGCTCGCCAGCTTGATCGCACCCGGAAAATTGCGTCCGGGAACGTAGGCGGGGATGGAGGCGAGGTCAGGGCGAATGTGTGCGGTCACGAGTCGATTATGCGCGCACTGATTTGGTGCGTAGCGGCCGTCTGCGTGTCAGAGTTAGAAGATGTCGGAAATCTTCCGAGCCACCGCGTATCTGCGCGGAGCCGAAGGGGAGGTCGCCACGGCTGTTCCGCTGACCGTGGTGGAGCCGGACGGCCCGACGCGGGGCGGGATCGTCGTCCTGCATGAAGCCCGGAAGTTCAGCCCGGCTCTGCTGAATCTGATGTGCGCGCTTGCCGGCGAAGGGTGGGTGAGCGTCGCACCTCACCTGTTTCACCGCGAACCCGAACACATGCAGGGTGAGGTGTTCGGTGACAACCTCTTCGCCGACTTCGACGCGACCCTCGATTGGCTCGTCGGACGCGAAGTTCTCGCAGACACCATCGGGGTGCTCGGATTCGACGACGCCGGTACCGCCGCGATGCTCGTGGCCACCAGCCGTCCCGTCGGCGCCGCGGTGAGCGTCGCCGCCCGGGGAATCGTCGAAGCCTTGTCGGTGGATGCTCAGGCGCTTGTCGACGCGGCCACTTCCCTGCAGGCGCCGTGGCTGGCGCTGTACGGCGAGGACGATCCCAGCACGCCTCGCGAACACGTGACTCTGCTCCGGGAAGCGACCGCGAAGGCCGACGTCGCGACACTGGTGGTCAGCTACGCCGGACTGGCTCACCGGGCGGACGAGCCGCCACAGCTGTCCGAGGACGCTGACCTCGACGACCCTGATTCGGCCTCGATCATCGAAGCTCAGACCCGGATCTTCGACTGGTTCGACAGCCACCTGCGGTAAGTCCACAAAACAGCCCGCTGACCACACGTTTTGCCTTTGGTGGCGAAGGGTGTGTAATCTTTCGATCCGGCGGTCCGAAAGGATCGGAACCCCCAGGGAGGCGTGCCAGAGCGGCCGAATGGGACTCACTGCTAATGAGTTGTCCCTTTTACGAGGGACCGGAGGTTCAAATCCTCTCGCCTCCGCCAAGCCGGTGATTTTGACCGGCGGGTTAGAAATGATAGAAATTACGACGGTAAGACACGCAAGACCAGCAAGACAACAGAACATGCGCCCGTAGCTCAACGGATAGAGCACTTGACTACGGATCAAGAGGTTAGGGGTTCGAATCCCTTCGGGCGCACAAGAAAGAAGGTCACAGACTTCAGGTCTGTGACCTTCTTTTTGTTGTGGTGCATACGCAATTCTTGAATGTGTGTGAGGTCACCTCGGCGATTTCGGGCGGTGATCCTCGCGATCGTGGGAACCGACAACCGATCCCCGCGACCTATGCTTTCTGCGGAGCAGCCACGCGAACCGAGGAGAACCCGTTGGAGACCGTCGACAGTCGGACGCTCCCGGTCTACTCGGCGGGGGCGGTCGAGGTGCCCTTTGTAATTGCGGGCATGGACGAACTTGTCTCCCGCGAGACCCGGTGGGATGCGCACTCGCACCCGACTCACGAATTGTTGTGGAACGAGCGGGGAGCGTCGAGCGCCACGGTGGGATCGCGCACGTGGACCATTACGCCGACCGTCGGTCTGTGGATGCCCGCCGGCGTCCTGCACTCGGCGATCGCGCCGGCTGGCACCTGGTATCGGGCCGCTCAGCTCGACATCGCGTCAGTTCCTTCTCTGTCCGACGTGCCGGTGGCGATCGAGGTCACTCCGCTGCTGCGGAACCTCCTCGAGCGACTGGCAGACGATTCACTCGGAGCTCCTTCGCGCTCGCTCACGGAGCAGATGGTGATCGACGTGCTGGCACCGTCGCCGAACGAGTTGCTGGTGCTGGTGCCGGACTCGCCACTTCTGCAACCCATCGTCGATGCGATCGGTGACGATCCGAGTGACATGCGAACGCTGTCCGACTGGGCAAGGCTCCTCGGTGCCAGCCCGCGAACCATCACCCGGGTATTTCGGTCGGAGACCGGGATGAGTTTCGGGCAGTGGGTCTCGGCTGTGCGCGCCCAACGAGCGGTGACCCTTCTTGCCCACGGCTTGGATCTACAAGAGGTTGCCGAGCGTGTGGGCTACCACTCGACCAGCGCATTCGGGGCGGCATTCCGACGCACTACAGGCGCTACGCCAGGGATGTTTCGGGCTAGCTAATCGGTCATCTCGCTCTGACTCGATCGCTACACGGGGTGTCCCAAACACGCGATTGCGCCACAATGCCCTCCCGTATACGGTTTAGGCAAACCTCACCTAAGTGCCTGATTGAGCCGGGTTGAGAGCCGTACCCCTTCTCGAGAGAGTTCTGTTTTCATGCGTTCAAAACGCTTCTTGGCGGTGGCCGCAGCAGCGGTCGCAGTCGCCCTCGGCATGACAGCTTGCAGTTCCGACTCCTCGGAGACCGCCGACGGCGGCAGCGCCGGAAGCGGATCCAGCTCCTTCCCTGTCACGATCGAGCACGCTTTCGGAACTACGACGATCGACGCCAAGCCGGAGCGAGTTGCCACTGTTGCCTGGGCCAATCACGAAGTGCCCCTTGCTCTCGGCGTGGTTCCCGTCGGAATGGCAGCGGCGACTTTCGGTGACGACAACGGCAACGGAATGCTGCCGTGGGTCGAGGAAAAGCTCGACGACCTCGGCGCGAAGCCGCCGGTGCTCTTCGACGAGACCGACGGCATCGACTTCGAAGCCGTCTCCGATACGAACCCTGACGTCATTCTTGCCGCATACTCCGGATTGACGCAGGAGGACTACGACACTCTCAGTGAGATCGCTCCGGTTGTGGCGTATCCCGAGGGGCCGTGGGCGACGTCGTGGCGTGACGTCATCAAGTTCAACAGCATGGGCCTCGGCATGGAATCCGAAGGGCAGGAACTGATCTCCACCATCGAGAAGGAGATCGCCGACGAGGTTGCCGCGCATCCGCAGCTTGCAGGCAAGGTAACCATGTTCCTGACGCACGTCGACACCGCTGATCTGAGCCAGGTCAGCTTCTACACGGCGAACGACACGCGCGCCGCGTTCTTCGAGGACCTCGGACTTTCGACGCCGAAGAGCGTTGCCGACGCCTCGACGGGTGGTGAGTTCTCGAAGAAGGTCAGTGCGGAGCGTGTGGACGTCTTCGACGACGTCGAACTGATCGTCACCTACGGTGACCAGGCACTTGTCGACGCACTCAAGGCTGACCCATTGCTCTCACAGATGCCTGCCGTCGCCAATAACGCGATCGTGTTCCTCAATGGAACCGGGCCGATGGGAACGGCGGCCAACCCGACTCCACTCGCAATTTCGTGGGTACTCGGCGACTACGTCGATCTGCTCGCCGGGGCCGCTGGAAAGTCGGAGTGACTGTAACCTCGCAGGATTCGACGTCGGGCGCTCGCGATACGCGGCGCCCGACGTTCGGCAATTCGCTGTGGCTGATCGCCCTTCTCGTTGTCCTCGCGGTGCTCATGTGCGCTTCGATCGTCATCGGCTCTCGTGACGTCGACTGGTCCGATATCTTTGCCGCACTGAGTGGTTCAACGGACAACATCGGTCAGGGCGCGATTGCCAAGCGCATTCCGCGGACGGTGCTCGCGATAATCGTGGGAGCTGCGCTCGGTCTTGCCGGCGCAGTGATGCAGGGGATCACCCGAAACCCTTTGGCGGATCCCGGAATCCTGGGCGTCAACATGGGCGCTTCGCTCGCCGTGGTGATCGGAATGGCGTGGTTCGGACTGTGGACCCAGACCAGCATGATCTGGGTGGCCGTACTCGGTGCAGCCGGGGCGGCGTTGTTCGTCTACGTGGTCGGGTCACTCGGGCGAGGTGGAGCCACGCCACTCAAGTTGGCTCTTGCCGGGGCCGCAACATCGGCTGCGTTTGCTTCGTTCATCACTGCGATCATGCTGCCGCGAAACGATATTGCGGGCAACATTCGTTCGTGGCAGATCGGCGGCGTCGGTGGCGCGAGTTTCGAGGTGATCCGGCAGGGTCTGCCTTTCCTCATTGTCGGCTTCGTGATCTGTCTGCTGTCAGCGCGCAGTCTCAACTCTCTTGCGCTCGGCGACGAGGTTGCATCAGGTCTCGGCGAACGCGTCGCGGTGGTTCGTGCAGTGGCAGCGCTCGGTGCAGTGTTGCTCTGCGGTGCAGCCACTGCCATTGCCGGACCGATCGGCTTCGTCGGTTTGGTTGTCCCGCATCTGTGCCGGTTGCTGATCGGGATTGACAACCGTTGGCTACTACCGTTTTCTGCGCTGACAGGTGCCGGCCTTCTCGTCGCCGCCGACATTCTCGGACGAATTGTCGCCCGGCCGAGCGAAATCGACGTCGGCATCATCACCGCGCTCATCGGAGCGCCCTTCTTCATTTACATAGTCCGCCGTCAGAAAATACGTGAGCTGTGACCACTACATTCGTTACTCCCGAAGTCGAGGTCGACCCAGTCGGAGCAAGCCGTATCCGACGAGGTAGACGCCGCCGCATCGTGATTGCCGTGCTGACGGTCCTCGCCGTCGCCTCTTTCGCGGTCACTCTGATGGTGGGAAAAACCTTCTACCCGCCGTCAGATGTGCTTCGCGTCGTGCTGGGGGAGAACGTGCCTGGTGCCTCGTTCACCGTCGGCCGCCTCCGTCTGCCCCGCGCTGTCCTCGCTGTGGTCGCCGGAATCTGTTTCGGCTTGGGCGGCATCACGTTCCAGACGATGCTGCGCAATCCGCTCGCGAGCCCCGACATCATCGGAATCAGCTCCGGTGCAAGCGCTGCAGCAGCTTTCGCGATCATCTCGCTTTCACTGGGCGGTTCACAGGTATCGGTTTTTGCTATCGCTGTCGGTCTGGGCGTCGCAGTCTTGATCTACGTTCTGTCTTTCCGGGACGGTGTGGCGGGCACTCGGCTGATCCTGATCGGTATCGGCATCGCCGCGATGCTCGACAGCGTCACCGCCTACCTGCTCAGTACCGCCGCCGCGTGGGATCTGCAGGAGACGATGCGTTGGCTCACCGGCAGTCTCAACGGTGCCAACTGGGGTTCGACGGTTCCCGTGGTCCTGGCGCTGGTTGTCCTCGGACCGGTGCTGCTGAGCCAATCGCGCAACCTTTCGACCATCCAGCTCGGTGACGACGCAGCACAAGCGCTCGGCGTCAGAGTGGAACGAATGCGCATTCTGTCGATCATTGCGGCCGTCGGACTCATCGCCTTTGCCACTGCCGCTGCGGGGCCCATCGCCTTCGTCGCATTTCTGTCAGGGCCCATCGCCGCCCGCATCGTCGGTCCGGGAACATCACTTTTGATTCCGTCGGCGCTGGTCGGAGCGCTGCTGGTGCTAGTTGCCGATTTCTGCGGACAGTACGCCTTCGGCACCCGCTACCCCGTTGGCGTGGTGACTGGCGCGCTGGGAGCGCCGTATCTCGTCTACCTCATCATTCGCTCCAACCGAACGGGAGGTTCGCTGTGACCGAATCCCATACTCTGACTGCCGAAAACCTCGAACTCGGTTACGGAGGACGGACCGTCGTCGAATCGCTCGACCTCGCGGTGCCGCCGGGAAAGATCACGACCATCGTGGGCGCCAACGCGTGCGGCAAATCGACACTGCTGCGGTCGATGTCGCGGCTACTCAGTCCCCGAAGCGGTCATGTTCTGTTGGACGGCAAGGATGTTCATCGCCTGCCTGCGAAGAAGCTCGCTCGCACGCTCGGTCTGCTGCCGCAGTCACCGATCGCACCGGAAGGGATAGTTGTCGCCGATCTCGTCGGCCGTGGTCGTCATCCACATCAGCGGGTGCTGTCGAGGTGGAGCCGCGAGGATGACGCAGCTGTCGCCGAGGCGCTTGCGGCCACGGACACAACCGGATTGGCCGAACGATCGGTGGACGAGCTTTCCGGTGGTCAGCGCCAACGTGTGTGGATTGCGATGGCGCTCGCCCAACAAACCGATCTGCTTCTACTCGACGAGCCGACCACCTTCTTGGACGTGAGCCACCAGGTTGAGGTCTTGGACCTGCTCACCGACCTGAACCGGACTCGGGGTACAACGATTGTCATGGTTCTGCACGATCTCAATCTCGCCGCCCGCTACGCCGACTACCTCGTCGCCATGGCCGATCGCCGGGTCTACGCGGCGGGTGATCCTGCCGAGGTGCTCACGAGCGACAACGTCCGCACCGTGTTCGGTCTCGAGAGCCGAATCATCCCCGACCCCATGTCGGGTAAGCCGTTGGTGTTGCCGCTCGGGCGCCACCACGTGCTCGACGACGTGTCGACGTGACGGCGTCGAACGCCCCGGGCGGGCGGATCGAATCCGTGGAACAACTCAATGCGATTCTCGGACAGCCCCATCCGACGATCATGGAGAAGCAGACCGCTCACACGACTCCGTTGATCCGTGAATTCATCGAGCAGGCACGGTTTTTTGTGCTCGCGACATCCGATGCGGCCGGAAATTGCGATTGCTCGCCGCGCGGAGACCTGGTCAGTCAGGTTCTGTTTCCCGACGAGAAGACGCTCGTGCTCCCGGATCGTCCGGGCAACCGGCGCGCTGACTCATACCGGAACATGATCGAGAATCCTCACGTGGGGATCCTCTTTCTCGCGCCCGGGCACGACGAGATCGTGCGCGTCAACGGCACGGCGACTCTGTCCACCGATCCTGATCTGTTGGATTCGATGGCGATGAACGGCAAGCCTGCACAGCTTGCGGTGATCGTGCAGATCGACGAGGCGTATCTGCATTGCGCGAGAGCAATTCTGCGGGCGAAGCTGTGGGATCCGTCGACGTGGCCCGCATCCGATGACGTACCGAGTCTGCGCGACATGATGGCCGAGCAGCACAGCCTGCTGGTCGAGGATCTGGAGCCGGCTCGGCAGGAGGCGTACCGCAAGTACCTGTACTGAGCGCAGATCCGTCACCTATGTCCGATAATGATCCGTGCCTTCAATTGCCTCCTCGCTGTTCTGGATTGCGCTGATCGCGGCCATTGCGCCGATAGTCGCGGGCCTGATCCCGCGTCGACTGGTTCCCGAAGTGGTGTTGCTACTGGTCGCGGGCGCAGTGGTCGGGCCGTTCGCCCTCAACATCGCAGCTGACAGCGAAGCGGTCGGCATCCTGCGCGAACTCGGCCTCGGCATGCTGTTCCTGCTCGCCGGCTACGAGATCGACCGACAGGAACTCAGTGGGCGCGGCGGACGTCGAGCGCTCTACACGTGGCTGTTCTGCCTCGCGCTGGCGTTCACGGTGGTCGCGCTGCTTGGCATGAGGAACGTGATCTCCGCCGAAGCCGCTGTTGCCATCGCGATGACGTCGACCGCTCTGGGCACGCTGCTGCCGATCCTCAAGGACAACAAACTCCTCGACACACGCTTGGGTAAGACCGTCCTCAACCACGGGGCCGTCGGCGAGCTCGGGCCGGTCGTCGCGATGGCGGTGCTGCTGAGTGCCCGTGGTGCCGTACTGTCGCTGATCGTTCTTGCCGTCTTCGCCTTGATCGCTGTCATCGTTGCGGTGCTGCCCGGCAAGCTGATTCACGAAGGCTCGTGGACACATCGCCTGGTGCGGGCAGGGGCGGACACGACGGCGCAGACGACGGTCCGCCTCACCGTTCTGTTGTTGGTCAGCCTCGGAGTGCTGTCGGCCGTGTTCTCACTCGACGTCATTCTCGGTGCATTTGCGGCCGGCTTCATCCTGCGGCGATTGATGCCAGAGGGCGACGAGCGCCTCGAGATCAAGCTCGACGGGATCGCCTTCGGGTTCCTCATCCCGATTTTCTTCATCACTTCAGGCATGGCGATCGACGTCTCGGCGGTCGCCGCCAGTCCCGGCATACTGATTGCGTTTTTGATCCTGATCGTTGTAGTCCGCGGCGTGCCGGTGTTCTTCGTGACCAAGTTCGAGAAGGTCGAACCACCCTTCACCACGCGCGAAAGTGCGCAAGTCGCGTTGTACGGGGCTACCGGCCTGCCCATGATCGTGGCGGTCACGGGCGCGGCCGTCGACGCGCATCAGATGTCCTCGGACAACGCGTCGATTCTTGTCGCGGCCGGGGCGATCACGGTTCTATTGCTGCCGATGCTCGCCACTCTCTTGACGAAAAAGGAGAAAGTGTCCTGATTCAGAGATCCAACTGCTCGTCGAGCCAGTCGAACATCCGCTGATCAGTCAGACGCCTCGCCATGGGCTGGCAGTGGAAGTTCGCGCCCTCGGCAGCGGTGAAGGGAACCACCGTCGTCGGTCCGCCGGATAGGGCGGCAAGCCGCTTGGATTGACCGGGCCAGAATTGCTCGTCTTCCGGATCGGTGATGAGCAGGGGAGTGGAGATCGAGCCGGCGACGTGTTCGAGGTGGTACTTCCGAACCTCGGCGAGAGTGTTGTAGTAGCCGTCGGCGAGGTACGGACGCGCTCGGAAACGCCAGATTCGGGCGCTGTCCTTGGAGAATTTCATTCCCAGCCCTATCGCCATGTCGCGGTCGAAGGCCTCCGACTTTCCCTCGTCGAGTAGCTTCTGCATGTTCTTGGGGATATGGGCGAGCCACGACGCGGCCACGTCCACGACCCCCGGATCGGCGATCGCTGCCGCGATCCGATGCTCGAACGCCAACGACTGGGGCACCCAGTACCCGCCCTGACTGATCCCGTACATCGCCAGCTTCGACGCATCGACGTCCGGCCGGTCCACGAGATAGTCGACGACGGGCGTGATGACGGCTTCCCAGTCGTGACGGAACGGGATGTTGCGCTCGAAGAGCATCGACTGCTGACCGGGACCGTCGAACATCAACACGTTGTAGCCCCGCTCGAGCGCCCCGGCACCGCCGCTGCCCCACAGCCCGCTGATCGGGCCGTCGCTACCGTTCACCATGATCAAAGTCGGCCGTCGCACGTCCCCGGGCGGCCGGAAGAAGTACCCGGGCAGGTAGGTGTCCTCGTAAGGGATCCGGACGCGTTCGACGGGCTGGGCGGTGGTGTCGACGAAGCGGTCCCACGCCTGTCGGTGACGTTTGAAAGTGGGGACCAGAACCGAATCGTCGCTGAGACCGTCGACGGCGTTGATCGCCACACCGAAGTACGACGCCGCCCGCAGGTACGCGTTGGACGCGCTTCGCGAATGCCCGGCCTCGGCTGCCTCATCGGCCTGCCCGAATACCCGTGTGCCGAGGTCGAACCAGGCCTCGTACCAGCCTTCGAGGTCCTTCTCGCCGACGTGAGCGATGGCCGAGAGCACTTCGCCGGTATCTGCCGCGCCGAAGGTGGCTTGCCCGAGAACGACTCGTAGCTCGAAGTCGAAGGACTCGTTGCGATAGAAACCAGCAGTGAACGCCTGGTGCGGATGGGCGAAGAACGACGACGCGAGAGACATGGGCACACCTTCGCTAGTTCGGGGCAGCCATTTTCAGTTGTAGTTCCAGGATCGCCCGAATCGCTTGCCGGAAAACCTGTCAGCGCGGCGACGCCGGGAGCCCGGTGGATGGCGGCCTCGACATCGCAAATGCCAGGGTGCACAACCACAACGACATTCCCAGCACCTGCGCACGTTGAGCGATACCCAGTCCGAGATTACCGCCGCCGGAGACTTCGATGCTGTTGGTCGTCAACATCCACACCGTCGCAAGGGAAGTCAGGATCAGAATGGTCAGACCCGTCGTCCGCAAAGAAGGGTGCTCGCGATACCTGAGCGCTCCCACGGTGAATGCGATCATCGCGGTGAAGATCGCGAAGACCGCCACGCTGCTCGTCAACGCGTGAACATGGTGGAGCTGCGGAAGTAGACCGTCGGGTGCGCTCGACGGGCAACCCTCGCCCGAGCATTCGAGGGGGAACGACGCGTCGGCGATGGTCGCGATGCCGAACACCGCCAGCGCAATCCAGCCCGTGACGTAGAGCCTTCGCCGGGGCGTGATCAGCAGGCCCAGCGCTCCGGAGATCAACATCAAGATTGCGGACAGGACATCGGCGTTACCGAAGACATCGCGGTATTTCTGGTTCTCGGCATCGAGTTCGCTGAGGAACGATGTCACCGGGTCGAGGCCGGTGTCCAGGAAGAATTCGAGAATCCACGACGAGTAGACGATTCCGCCCAGAGCCAGCGCAGCCACCAAACCCCACCGCGCAACGTTGCGTTCCTTCACGAAATCGAGCTTACGGACCTAGCAGGGCTTTCTGGACGCGTTCGGCCGCTACCAGCGGATCTTCGTGCTCCCAGATGCGGATGACGGTCCAACCCTGCTCTGCCAGACGTGCATCGGTGTCGCGGTCTCGAACCACGTTGGCGGCCAACTTGTCCGTCCACCACTGCGCGTTGTTCTTGGGAAACGTCGCATGCTGCGGGCAGCTGTGCCAGAAGCATCCGTCCACGAACACCGCGACTTTGCGGCGTGGAAATACCAGATCGGCCCGTCGGCGAACACCTTTGACAGGCGCTCGGTCCACGAAGTACCGGAGTCCGCGTCGATGCAGCTCGCGTCGAAGTGCGATTTCGGGTTTGGTGTCGCGCCGACGCTGAGCGCTCATCCGAGCGCTGGTGGCAGGATCCGTCGCAGGCACCGTGGTTCCCTCAGCCGTCGGAATCTTCGCTGTCTTCGGGATCGGACCAGGTGGGCGCAAACCTGTTGCGACGCTCCACTTCACCGTGCACGACGGTCACGAAGTCGGTGAACGAGAGCGTCTGAGCTTCGGTGGGGCGTCCGTTGCGCGGCGGCGGCTCGTCGACGTCGAAGAACCGGACTGCACCATCGGGTTCGTAGAGTCCGATGTAGACCTTCTCGAAGAGGTCGTAGCGCGTGTCTTCGGCGCCGAGATCCACCCAGGCCTTTCCCGGAACGCCGACCACCGCGCGCTTGCCTCGGCCCGAGCGCTTCGAGAGCGTCGTGACGTGGTGCGCAAAAGAGGATTTGCCGGTGTCGCTGGTCTTGGTCGGGTCGCCGTCGTCGCACGTGGCGTACGGCTCGAACATGACGGCGACCAACACGCTGTACGGCTGACGTTGATGCAGAACCATTGCCTCGCCACGCAATTCGTGGTCGTTGCGGACGATGTTCTTGGTCCACCGTCCCAGCTTGCCGCTGCGGGGACTGTAGTCCTGGAAGTTGTACGTCTTGATGGAGACGCAGAGGATCAGGCCGAGAGTGGGGTCGAGTGCCTTGACGTCCAAGCGCTTTCGGCCCTTGGCGACATCGACTGTTGCCTCCTGGCCTTCACCGGACGCCGTCGGGGTGATGTTGGGATACAGCGGACGCAGAGCGTCGGCCACCGTCTGTGCCAGTTGATTGGACAGTCGCTGGGCGTAGTTCTTCTTCTCGCCGCGATCGGCGTCGGCCGGGGGCTTGTCGCCCGCGAGTTGCAGTGCACTCCACAGTGGTTGGTGTTCCGGCTCGGAAAACAGCGTTTCAGGTTCGGGGAACAGCGAGTCCGTCATGCTGCGGCCTCGGGGTATCCGCCCATCCGCTCGAGATGGCTTTCGACGTCCTCGATGAAACCGGGGATGAACCGAAGATTACCCATGCGTGCGCGCTTGAGGAAGCCGGCGGTGGCCCGAGCCGACAGCAACCGCGTGTCTTCGAGGAAGCCGCTCAGATCCTCGTAGTCGTACTGGACCGGCCAGGTCGAGGTATGGACGCGGAAGGCCTGGCGGTTACGGCCCCAGGCCGCACTCGGCCAGGCGTCGCCCGGTTCGAGTGGCGTCTCGCCCGCGGCGTCGTATTCGATGGGATCGCTCAACCGGCCACCGACCCACGACGCCATCCGCACGCTCACGGCATTGCCGACGAGCTTCCAGCGATGGCTGTGGCGTAGGCCGGGAACCTCGACGGACGGCAGCGTCCAGTCGGGATCGAAACCCTGCAGTCGCTCGGCATCGACTAGACCGGGAGTGACGATCTCACCTGACGGCAACCGGACTGCCGGCTGACTGGGGATGCCGACGGACGAGCCGCCCTTGAGCGTCGGCACGGCATTGACGGCCCATCCGAGACCGCGAGTGCCTTCGGTCCAGTAGAAGCCGCAGGGGTAGTCCGCGGGATCGCCACCCAGGCGCTCGCCGGCGTCCTGGCCGAACAGGATTTCGCGGGGATCATCTGTGCGCGAGGCAAGCATGATGACTCGCTGGCGACGCTGGGGGAGTCCGAAGGCGCGGGCGTCGACCACCCGGTACGCCCAGGTGTATCCGAGGTCTTCGAGGGCGTCGGTGATGTGCCGCATGGCGGCGCCCTTGCCGAGCTGGAGCATGAACGGAACGTTCTCGATCAACAGCCAGCGCGGGCCCTTCTTACGCTTGACCAGACGGAACACCTCGTCCACCAGGCCTGAGCGTGCGCCGGTGATGCCTGCCGTTTTGCCGGCCTGAGAGAGGTCCTGGCAGGGGAAACCGGCGGCCACCAATTCGATGTCACTGGGCAGCGCGCGAAGTTTGGTGACGTCACCGTGCAACGGCACGTCGGCGAAACGCGAACGGAGAACTGCCTGCGCGCCCGGATCGATTTCGCACAGCAGTTCGGTGTTCCACCCATGTTCCGAGAGCCCCAACTCGAGACCACCGATACCGGCAAACAAACCCACCATGCTCCGCGACGACGTCACAGCACCCTTCCTCACGAACCGACCTAGAAGCACGGTACTCGAGAACTCCGACACCGTTTGCCAACTATTCGGTCCGCGGCGTGCTCCTTACGGAAGAACCGTTGTGAAACGCCTTACATCGAGATCTTCGGGGCCGATCGAAGTCCCTAAAAGGTCCCTGATCGAAGCAATAACCCGAACCAGCGGTGCTCCGTGCCCGTTCGTCCATTACCGTGGTCGGGTGAGCATCCAACCTTCCGGTGACGCGTCCTGGCCCGCGGTATTGACCTGGCAGGCCCACAACGCTCCTCGTATGGAGTCTGTTCGTGTGCAGCTGAACGGAAATCGCATCAAGGCTTCCGGCCGGATCATCGGTGGAGCCTGCAGTGAGCACCCGGCATTCAGCGCGTCGTACGACCTGGTCACCGACGAGGCCGGCATCACCCGCCGGTTGTCCGTGCGGACCGCCCTGGCCGCCGGTGAGCGTCAGATGTCGATCAGCCGGGACGAAGAAGGCACCTGGATGGTCGAGAACGGCGCCAGTCACCAGCGCTCTGCGTTCGATGGCGCACTCGATGTCGACGTGATCCTCAGCCCGTTCTTCAACACGCTGCCCATCCGTCGCGTCGGTCTGCAGAACGACATCGAAGACGCCGAGGTGCCGGTCGTCTACGTAAACCTTCTCGACCTGCGCGTCGAGGGTGCGACCATCACCTACAGCTCCGGCGCCGACGGAATCAGTGTGCTGTCCCCGGTGTCCAGCTCGACGTTGTCCGTCGATACCGAAGGCTTTGTCCTCGACTACCCGGGTCTGGCAACTCGTATCTAGGTTTCGTATCTCCAGGTTGCGTAGTTCTAGGTTGCGGATCGCCGGATGACGCCGCCGCGTCGACCGGCGTCTCGCATCCGGTTGATCCAGTCGGGTTCTCCGGCCTGAACGTCTTCGATGTCCCACCGCTCGTGCGACTCGTAGGCGCCGCGCGCCGCGAACCCTGCGTCCACCAATCGTGCCGTCGAGCCGTTGTCGAGCAGATCGGTACGTGCACCCTGCAAAAGGTCGAGCGCCTCGTCCAGCGCGACCAGCAGGGCGTCGCGGTTGCCCTCGCACATCGCCCGCACCAGGCCAGGAGCGCTCCCGGCCACGCGAGTGCCGTCGCGAAATGATCCGGCAGCCAGCCCGAGAGCCAGTTCGCCTCCGGCAGCTCCGGTGATCGCAAGCGTTTCCGCGAGCAGGTGAGGCAGATGCGAGATTCGCGCGACTGCTCGATCGTGCTCGAGAGATTCGGCCGGCACGACGACCGAGCCGCAGTCGAGTGCAAGGTCGGCGACCTGCGACCACACGTCTGCGTCGACGCCCTCGTCGGTGGCAACGACCCACACCGCGTCGACGAACAGATCGGCATCCCCGACCGCCCAACCCGAAGCTGACGTCCCCGCCATCGGATGACCGCCCACGAACTTGGCGCTCAAGCCCGCTCGTTCGACCGCGGCCTTCACTTCACCCTTGACGCTGACGACGTCCGTGATCGGATTGTCGGGCGCATGCGCGGCGATTGCCTCCAAGGTGGCGTCGACGGCAGGCATCGGCACGGCGACCACGATGATCGCGCCGCTTTCGTTTGCTCTCTGCAGCACTGAAACCAGATCGGTGTCGGCGTCGAAACCGTCGGCTCGGGCCGCGTCGGCGGACTCGCTGGAACGGTTGTAACCCCACGCCCGGCGGCCGGATCGGACGGCGGCGCGAAGTAGCGAACCGCCGATCAATCCGAGGCCGAGAACGCAGACTGGTGGGGCGGAATCGATCGCAGACACGAGTTCAGGTTGGCACATCGATGCTCGGACTTCACTCACTGGCACCAGGCGGGCTACCGTTGCGCCATGGGTGCACAGCGCGCGGGTAACAAGAGCGCCTCTTCGAACCAGTCGGAGGAGCTTGAAGGCTTCGGTGTCGCGGTGGTCCGTGAAGAGGGGCGTTGGACGGTCAAGGCACTGACGCCCGACGCGTTGACCTCGCTCTCGGCCGCCGAAACGCAGCTGCGTGAGCTGCGAAGTTCGGGTGCCGTCTTCGGTCTTCTCGACGTCGACGACGAGTTCTTCATCGTGTTGCGTCCGGCGCCGTCGGGCACGCAGTTGCTGATTTCCGACGCGACCGCCGCCATCGACTACGACATCGCAGCCGACGTCCTCGACGCCTTGCACATCGAGATCCCCGACATCGACCCGGACGACCTCGACGATGTCGAACCCTGGGAAGAGGGCGATCTGTCCGTGCTGGCCGATCTGGGCCTGCCGGAACCCGTGCTCGCCGTCATCGCGGCCGAGACCGATCTCTATCCGGACGAGCAGTTGGGGATGATCGCGCAGCGACTCGGGTTCGCATCCGAGTTCGGCGCAGCGCTCGACAAGCTCCCGCGCTAGATGACTCTCGCTGACGATCAGCGCATGATCCGTGCGGCCATCGTGGCCGCACGTTCCGCCTCCGACGCAGACGTCCCGGTCGGGGCAGTGGTGTTCGACGCAGACGGCGTCGAAGTTGCTCGGGCCTCCAATGCCAGGGAAGCGTCGTCCGATCCGACCGCGCACGCCGAAATCCTCGCGTTGCGTGCTGCCGCAAAAACCTACGGTGACGGCTGGCGCCTGGAAGGTGCGACGCTTGCCGTGACCCTCGAGCCATGCACGATGTGTGCGGGCGCTCTGGTCCTCGCCCGGGTTTCTCGGGTCGTTTTCGGGGCGTGGGAGCCGAAAACCGGAGCCGTCGGATCATTATGGGACGTAGTTCGAGATAAAAGATTGACCTATCGGCCGCAGGTGCGCGGCGGGGTCCTCGAGGACGAATGCGCTGGGCTTTTGGAAGATTTCTTCCGCGAGCAGCGGGCCTGAATTCGGTATTCCCCATCGAGAGTGATCGCACACTCGGGTAGCCGGATCCATCAATCGAGGGCATGGTGGAGGCAGATGCCGTCAGGGCATCGGCGGATCGTCGGAAGGCGATTCGTTCGCGTTCACAGAGGAGTACTCATGGGAATCGCAGACAAGGCTCAGAACAAGGCCGAAGACCTCGGGGGCAAGGCCAAGGAAGCTGCTGGCAGCGCTACCGGTGACCGGGACCTCGAAAACGAAGGCAAGGGCGACCAGGTGAAATCGGCCGTCAAGGATGCAGGCGAGAAGGTCAAGGACGCCGCGTCCAGCATCAAGGACAAGCTCACGTAATACCGCTCCACCTGGCGATTTCAGCCACGGGCACTCCATCCGGTAAAGTCACCAACGGTGGCGTGTCCGAGCGGCCTAAGGAGCACGCCTCGAAAGCGTGTGACGGGTAACCCCCGTCCGAGGGTTCAAATCCCTCCGCCACCGCCAAAGCTCCCCACCTGTTCACGCAGGTGGGGAGCTTTTTTGTGCTTGGTGGCGCCTATAGTCCCGTTGCTCGGACGACGTCAGGGAATCGGTAGGTTTCATCGAGGACTGATTTGTCGGGGACATAGCTGCGAATGATCAGTCGAAATTCGTCGTGCGGAGCGGGTAGCCAGTTGGCACGAGCATCCGGATCGGTCGGCTCGTCGTGAGACAGGTGCAAGGTGAGCTTCCCGTCACGAAAGACGAGATCGCCCGCGTCGAGATTGACGGTGCCGAGGTTGACGCGGTTACCCGGTGCGTCGGCGAGCATAAATGCGTCCTTGTCGTACATGGTCAGAGACCAGAAGCCGCCGCGACTGCGGTCGACGGGTGGGAGTGCGTCTTCTGTGAAGGTCATGGTGTACCGCTCGCGGCCGTGGAGTAACGCTCCGTCGTGGTCGGTACCCCGGATGAGGTAGACAGCCTCGTGAAAGTCGTTGACGTAAATGTAGATGACGGCCGCGAGCGCCCGTCCGAACCAGTCGGTGCCCCACAGGCCACTGTTGCGTTGCCGTTGCCATCCGTTGCCTGCGTCGACCCCGGTTTGGACGTAGCTCGCCGATTGATGGAGGGCGACGTCGGCGCGGAGCGCGGCGCGGTCGAGCAGCGCTCGGTACGACTTGTCCGAACGATACAGTGCGACAAGCGTCTTGGCTTGATCAGCCATCGGGGTGTCTGCTGCGCCCATGGTCGGGTTGAAATCGAGCATTGCTGCAAGATCGGTCCAGAAAGATTCCGGCTTCACCCATTGAGGTCGACTGGCGTCGGGATCGACCGCCAACATTTCGGCGGTGACGCCCTGAGGGTAGATCGAGTTCGCGGCGTGGGCCTCGTAGCCGAAGGACCGCGGGCCGGGTCGATCCTCGCTGAAGGGGTACATGCCGATCTGGTCGAGTACCGACCGCGCCTGCTGCTTGGACGCCTCGGAACGTGCTGCGAAACTGCGAGGGAAGACACCAGCCACGTTCGTC
Organism: Rhodococcus sp. SG20037; assembly: GCF_031763325.1. Taxonomy (NCBI): domain Bacteria; kingdom Bacillati; phylum Actinomycetota; class Actinomycetes; order Mycobacteriales; family Nocardiaceae; genus Rhodococcus; species Rhodococcus sp. SG20037. The sequence continues at coordinate 386,318 of NZ_CP134497.1, forward strand.
GGTGATCGAAGCACATCGAGGAAGTCTTCCGGCAACTCGCCATCCCAATCAGGTCCGACCAGAAGGAACTTTCCGCCGGGAGTGCCTGTCGCCGAACCAAGTTGGTGAGTCACATTGGTCAGCACGTCGACGATCTGGATAGTCCAGTAATGGCCGTCGGGTACCTCGGTCGGGGTCTGTATCACTGCGGTTTCGTCGGTGAGATCGGCGAATCCTGCGCCGTAGATCGTGTCGTTGTTGGGTGAGACGACCCACCGCTGCGCCGGGCTCATGTAGTCGGTGAGGGCACCTGTGTAATTCTTGGCGGCGCCTGGCAGAAGACCGAGTTGGAGTCCGGTCTTGCCATCCATGATCTCCCACATGTTTGTACGGCCGAAGGTGTCCACAGCTGGATAGCCCCAGTAATAGACGATCCGGGCGAGGGCTTCCACGTAACTCTCAGCGGCGAGCGTTGCTGGAACTCCGGCCGATCTCGCCAGTTGAGCGTGTGCCGGCGTGAAACCTTGTGCGATTGAGTCGGTCGGGGAGTCCATGAAGTCATGGTGCCGGTGACCGTCCGCTGCATCATCACCCTTGCGGGGTGAACCGGTGAGGAAATCGAAAACCGGTTCTGTGTGCGCAATTCGAACGTTCAGGAGCGGCGGGCGATCCACTCTGCAGCGGCGGCATCGATGTCCTGCTTCAGCTTCTCGAAGAACGAGGGTGGCGGGGTGGGGATCAAATCTGCTGCGGTAGTGAGGGATCGACTGAGGGCGATCCGACGCTCGCGTAACTCGTCGTCGGTCAGGAGCGTCAGGTCCGCCATCGCGAGCTCCCTCGATCGGTGTGATTCGTGTTTCGGGCAGACCGTGCGCATCGGGATCGATGCATGATTCGATGCGCACGGCCCAGGCATTCCAGGCTGGGGGCCGGAATGCACAGTCGACTTTACCAAATGATTACTAATGGCTGTAGACGCGGCTCACCCTTCGGTGTTCGTGGAGCACTTTCACAGGGTTCTCCCAGGTCGTAAGTCCTGACAACTGTTGAAGCTGCAACTATCGTCGAGCCCATGAAAAAGATCTGGTGGATCGGCGGAGCAGTAGTTGTGGTCGTACTCGCCCTGCTCGTGGGGCCGTGGGCGTACGGGAAGTTCATCGCTGAAGACGATGCACCGGCGGCCGTGGTGTCCACTGAGGGCGCGGAGGCGGCGTCCGGATCGATCGACGGGCAATGGACCGTCGTCGCCGGGCAGGGGGACAACCAGACGGCAGCTGGGTACACCGTGCACGAGATTCTCAACGGATCGAGTGTGACCGTCGTCGGAACCACTGGCGAGGTGAGCGGAAACGCGGTTGTCGAGGGTGAAAAGCTCACTTCCGGCGAAGTAACGGTGCAGGTGGCAAGCATCAAGACCGACTCGGATCGGCGCGACGGCCAGTTCACGGGCAATGTGATGGATACCAGCACGTATCAGACGGCGACGTTCACGATCGACTCGCCGGTGGACTTGTCTGCTGTACCGACGGACGGAACAACGGCGACGGTCACGGTGTCAGGAACGCTGACGCTCAAGGGTCAGTCCAAGCCGGTGTCGGTCGACATGACCGTGCTGCATTCGGGTGATTCGCTGATCGCATCGGGCTCGATTCCGGTCACCTGGACCGATTTCGGAGTCGAGCCTCCGTCCCTCGGTTTCGTCACCGTCGACGGCAGCGGCTCGGTGGACTTCCTGGTCTCACTCGCCGCGAGCTGAATTACGTCCACCCGATTCGCACTGCTTCGGGGCGGGCAGGGAAGATTAAGGACATGACCTTCCTTTCTTCTTGTCCGTTCCGAAGGCAGTGTGCGATCTCTGCCCGGACGGAATGAACAGGTGATGCCCCGGTGGAGACCGTTCCGAACGGGCGAAGACCCCGATCCACGGTTCACGCTCGCCAATGAGCGGACATATCTGGCTTGGATCCGCACTGCAACGGCCTTCGTCGCGTCGGGCGTCGGACTCGAAGCGTTCGGCGGCGACATTCTCAACCCGACGGTTCGTTCCGGCTTGGCCGCGTTGTTGCTCGTCGGCGGTGCTCTGATCGCCATCACTTCCTTTGTCCACTGGATCAGCGCCGAGCGTGCACTGCGAACTGAGCGCTCGTTGCCGGTGCCGCTCATGGCGCCGGTCGTCGGCATCGTGCTGGTGATCTGCGCGACCGTCCTGGTGGTCGAGGTCGTGAACTGATTGACCGCGCTGGAACCGTCGGAAGGTGTCAAGCCTCCGGACAAGGGCTTGCAGTCCGAGCGCACATCGCTCTCGTTCGTGCGTACGAGTCTGTCGATCCTCGGCTTGTCTGCCGCCTGTCTGAGATGGTTGCCGCAGTTCGGGTCGGTGGCCCTGATCGGCCCGTCCGTCGCTGCCGTGCTCGTCGTCGCGGTGACGGTCTACGAACGTCGGTCGCGGCCCAGGCGGTTGGCCCAGTTTTCGGCCGAAAAGGCAACGCCCGCTTTGGGTATGGGAGCAACTCTCGCGGTCGCTCTGCTCCTGCTCAGTGCGACGGGGCTTTGGATTCTGCTGAAGTGACCTCGGCTTTCGGCGCCCAGCCGGGCGGGCCGAACACGTAGCCGGCTCGCTGCCGCCACGATGTCGACGCCTTCCAATCACGAGCAATGGCAGCATATTCGCGCGTTTGGAGCTTCCAGATGTTGTACGTTCCGACCGGCGTCGTGAGTCCGTAGGTGGGCCGGTGGGTTTCGGCTGCGAAGGTTCCGAACATCCGGTCCCAGATGATGAGGATTCCGGCGTAGTTGCGGTCGAGGTACTCGGCGTCGGAGCCGTGGTGTACGCGATGGTGTGACGGCGTGTTGAAGATGAATTCGATGGGCCGCCAGAGTTTTCCGACACGTTCGGTGTGGACGAAGAACTGGTAGACGAGGCTGACGGAGAAGCCGACGAACACCATCCACGGCGGGATCCCGAGGAACGGCAACGGCAGCCACATGATGATCTCACCGCTGTTGTTCCACTTCTGCCGCAGTGCGGTGCTGAAATTGAAGTACTCGCTCGAATGGTGAGCCTGGTGTGTGGCCCAGATGACTCGAACTCGGTGTGCGATGCGGTGATACGCGTAATAGAGGACGTCGATTCCGAGCAGCAGGATCACCCAGGTGTACCAGGCAGTCGGCGAGAGGTGCCACGGAGCGAGATACACCCAGATTGCGGAATAGCCGATCAGCGCCAGCACTTTCCAGAAGGTGCTCGTTGCGATCGACACGAGTCCGAGTAGAACGCTGGTTCTGGCGTCGGCGCTTCGGTAGCCGCCCTGTGCCGGCCGTGCGCGTCCGTCGGCGTCGTCGGGATGATCTTCGAGCGCACGGGCCGCGAACCATTCGATTGCGAGGAAGATGACAAACGCGGGGATTGCGAGCGTAACGGGATCATGGAGCGGTTCGAGCAGTGACTTCCATGATTCGAGAAGGGTTTCCCACACGTGATTTGTCCTGTTCTTTAGCTCCGATCGTTACATCATGCATTAAAATGTAACGTCAGGGAACCCTTTGCGGCGAAGAACTCGCAGGTTTGTTGCGACTATTCATAGAACGATGGTAGGAATTGCCGGTGCATATCACCGCGAAGGTGGACTACGCCGTGCGGACTCTGGTCGAGCTCGCGGCAGTTGGTCCTGACCCGGCCAAGGCCGAGTTTCTCGCCAAATCCCAGGTAATACCCCACAAGTTCCTGGAAGCGGTGCTCTCGGACCTGCGGCGCGGCGGCTTGGTCAACAGCCGTCGAGGCCCGGACGGGGGATACTGGCTCGCTCGGTCCGCGGACGAGATCACGATTGCCGACGTCATACGAGCTGTCGAGGGACCGCTGGCTTCGATTCGGGGTCAGCGACCGGAAGACGTCGACTACGGGGGACCGGCAACGCCCCTCAAGGAGGTGTGGATTGCAGTGCGAGTCAACCTCCGTGCTGTGCTCGAAAATGTCACACTCACCGATGTTGCAGGTGGAGAGTTGCCCGAGTTCATTCACGAACTGACGGCAGATCCCGAGGCGTGGAATCGGCGCTGATACAGCCCGGTTTCAGTGTGCCCGTCGACGCGGAACTGCCATAGGAGCAGTGTTCGCGGTGTTGCCTCCCGCGGATTTTGCGTCGTACATCAGATGATCGGCCGCAACGATTGCTCGGGAGAACTCATTGTAATCGAACTCTTCCTGATGTGGGATGAAAGGTAGCGTCGCTGCGCCGACGCTGACCGTGGCCAGGGGGTCGTCGGAGGCGTTCACCACGGCTTTGGGGAGCGTCGCGATTCGTTTGCGAAGTCCGTACGGAGTACCGATCATCACAACGGTGAACTCCTCGCCGCCGGTGCGCGCGGCGTAACCGAAACCGTTCACATGCGCCTGCAGGCGCGTTCCGGTCCGGATGATGACGGCGTCACCGACTTCGTGGCCGAACGTGTCGTTCACCGCCTTGAACTTGTCGATGTCGACGACGGCAACAGCAATGTCGGCACGATTTGCCGACGCGACCGACCAGATGCGCTCCGACATGTCCCACAGTCCTCGTCGGTTCAACAGGCCGGTAAGCGCATCCACTTTGGATCCCGTTGCGCGCGCGAGTAATTGCCGCCAAGTGAACTGAATTGTGGCCGGAATGAAGATCACGGCACACAGGACGACGTCCGTGCGTGCGATCACGCTGGTTGTCGAGTAGTCGCCGTTCGTCAGGCCGAGCACCGTCAGGGCGATGACAAATGTCGTGGCAAAGGCGAGATGGAAGGCCAACCAGCGGTAATCGAGAAAATAGGTGAAGTAGGCGCCGGTGGCGACAAAGAGTGCCGCGCCGAAGAGGGCGGCGTTATGGCTGGTGAAGGTGATGAGAACCGAGGCAGTTCCGAGATCCGCCCACAGTCCGTAGAGCTTGAGCATGCGTGAACCTCTGATTCGGCCGACAAACCAGAGAATCGTAGGGATCAGGTTGACGGCCGCAATGCCGACGAGCCAACTGCGCGCAAACGGTCCGTCCGGGCCCTCTCCGCTGAGGAGAAACAGGAACGCCACGATCGAGAAATTGAGTGAGCAGAACCCGATGGTGAGACGGACGAGACGTAGTACGGAGCCTCGTCCGGACTTTGATCCCCACAGCATCACCGTGGACGAAACCGGCCAGGTGTGCAGGAGCGGGTCCATCAGATTCCTTCGCCGAGCAAATTGCGGTTAATTCACCGCAAAGTATGTCAGGCCATGTTGATTCACGCGTCAACTTGGCAGGGGGCGTCAGGCGGTGGAGTTGCTCGCAACCCTCTCTGTCGCGCTGTTCAGGCATTTGCCGTGCGTGAGTGTGAGGTACGCCTCGAGTTTCCGTGCCGTGTGTTCGATCGCACAATATTGCAGACCTCTGCAAAGTTGCAGAGCTCTGCAAGTTCGGTACCGTGTTGGGGTGATCATCGAACAAGGCCTTCGTGACCGCAAGAAGGCAGCAACCCGTGCCGCACTCAGCGGCGCGGCAGCACGGCTCGCTCGTGCGCTGGGGATCGAATGCGTCACCGCTGACGCAATCGCCTCCGAGGCCGGAGTGTCGACGAGGACGTTCCACAACTACTTCTCCAGCAAGGAGGAGGCAGTGCTCGCCAGTTTCGAGGAATCGGTGAACCTGTGGATCGAGGCGCTTGCGTCACGGCCCGCGGACGAACCAATTCTCGACGTCCTCGAAGAACTTGTGGTCGAAATCGTGAACGACTCAGGTCCGAGTGGGAGTGAGAAGGCAAGTATCTGGCTGCTGTCGGATTCGAGTCCCGCGCTCTACCGGGATGCCGCAGACATGCATCAGCGGATCAACCGTGCAGTCGTTCAGGCATTGGCGGAGCGCACCGGTACCGACGCCGAGAAGGACCTGTACCCGACGCTCCTCCTGGGAGCGGTGGGCGGAGCCGCTAAGTCGGTGATCGACGTCTGGACTGGCGGAAAGTCGGAGGCTTCCAGTCCGGAAGAGTTGGTTCACGACGCTTTTCGGCAGATTCGTGCCGGGTTGCCCGCGCCGCCGCCTGCCCCTGAGATGTCGCGTCCCTGAGATGTCTCGTCTCTGAGCCCCACACGTAATACCTGTCCACGTACACGCACCGAAACAGCAAGGAGCCCGTCGTGGCCACCTATCTTTATCGGATCGGCAAGTTCGCCTACCGGCGAAAAGGCGCGGTCCTCAGCGTTTGGCTGATAATCCTGGTCCTGATGGGCGTCGGGGCAGCGACTCTGTCCGGCCCCACCAAGGATTCGTTCTCCATTCCGGGAACCCCGGCGCAGCAGGCGCAAGACCTGATGGCGGAGCGTTTTCCCGACGCGCCCAATCCTATGGATTCGCTGAGCGCACGATACGTAGTGCAAGCTCCGGCAGGCACGACGCTGGCCGATCCGGCGAACGTCAAAGCCATGGACGACATGCTCGCGAGTATTCGTGGCATCGACAAGGTCGCCGACTCTGCCAAGGTGGACCCGGCGACTGCCACTCCGGAACAGGCCGCGAAGGCGTTGGTCAATCCGGTTACCGGCAACGACTCCATGGTTGCGATGTTCAAGGAAAAGGCTGCTGCGGCTGGAACTTCCGAGACACAGGCCGTGGACGACGCGCGTGCGTTGTCGCCGCTCAGTGCCGACGGCACAGTCGGGTACGTCGAGGTTCCGTTCAGCGGTGACTTCGCCGATCTCGATCAGGCGTTGCGTGATTCGATCAACTCCGCAGCCGATGTCGGTCGGGCCGAGGGACTCAACGTCCAGGTCAGTGGTTCTGCTGCTCAGGAAGCGGAGATGCCCGGTGGTGTCACCGAGCTGATCGGTATCGCCGTTGCCGCAGTCGTTCTGGCCATCACGTTCGGTTCGCTTGTGGCCGCGGGGCTTCCGCTCCTCACCGCGATCATCGGTATCGCTATCGGCAGCCTCGGAATCACGGTTGCCACCGGATTCATGGATCTCAGTTCGATGACTCCGACGCTGGCGATCATGATCGGTCTGGCTGTGGCGATCGACTACTCGCTGTTCATCATGTCCAGGTTCAGGCATGAGCTCACCCTTACCGACAACCGTGCCGAAGCAGCAGGTCGCGCCGTCGGAACCGCCGGTTCCGCAGTGGTATTCGCTGGTTTGACGGTCATCATCGCGCTGGTTGCATTGCGCGTCGTCGGCATCCCGTTCCTCTCCGATATGGGTGCGGCAGCGGCCTTTACCGTGCTGATCGCGGTTCTGATCGCCTTGACCTTGCTGCCTGCGATCCTGGGTATGTTCGGACGCAAGGCTTTTGCCGGCAAGATTCCCTTCCTCAGCAAGCGCGCTGAGGAGTCCGAAGACGAAGATTCGGGCAAGCCGAAGTTGGCTCTGCGCTTCATCAGTGCCGTCGTCCGTCGTCCGCTCGTGCCGCTGATCGGTGGAGTAGTGCTTCTGGGCGCATTGGCTCTGCCCGCAACGGGATTGAGCCTGGCACTGCCGTCGGAGGCCACCGGTGACCCGGCGACCAGTGCGCGTCAGGCATACGACCTGATCGACGAGGGCTTCGGTGACGGTCGCAACGGACCGCTCATCGCCGTTGTCGACGCCAAGGATGCCAGCGTTCCCGCCGGGGAGGCCTTTGCGGAGGTCGTCTCGACCATCTCGGGCTTCGATGACGTCCAGAACGCACAGGTCGTCGGGGTCAACGAGGCCGGTGACACCGCGCAGGTACTGATCACTCCGAAGAGTGGTCCGACCGACCCCGCCACGATGGATCTGGTGTCCAGCCTTCGTGGAGCCGAAGGCGGACTCAACGATTCGATCGGCGTCAGCTACGGCATCACCGGTCAGACCGCACTCGAAGGCGACGTCTCGGACACGCTGAAGGATGCATTGGTGCCCTACCTGGCCGTCGTCGTCGGCCTTGCATTCATCTTGTTGCTCTTGGTGTTCCGTTCGATCCTGGTTCCGCTGACGGCGACGCTCGGCTTCCTGCTCAGCGTGCTCGCGACCTTCGGTGCGACGGTGGCGATCTTCCAGCACGGTTGGTTGGGCATCATCTCGAACCCGCAACCACTCGTGAGTTTCATGCCGATCTTCCTGATCGGTGTGGTGTTCGGACTCGCGATGGACTACCAGGTGTTCCTCGTGACGCGTATGCGTGAGGAGTACGTCCACGGCGCGAGCGCGAAGGAGGCCGTGACCATCGGCTTCAACCATGGCGCCCGGGTCGTCAGTGCGGCCGCGGTCATCATGATCTCCGTGTTCGGTGCCTTCATCGCGGAACCGAACTCGTTCATCAAGTCGATCGGCTTCGCGCTTGCCGCGGCGGTGTTCTTCGACGCCTTCATCGTGCGCATGGTGATCATCCCGTCCGTCATGGCACTGCTCGGCGACAAGGCGTGGTGGTTGCCGAAGTGGCTGGACAAGATTCTGCCGAACGTCGACATCGAGGGTGAGAAGCTCAGCAAGGCCCTCCGTGAAGAAAAGGAAGCGGAGCTTCAGTCCGCATCTGCTTGATCTCTGCTGTGCGCCTTTATTAACCCCCCGCGGTTAATAAAGGCGCACAGCAGTTTTTGTGTATCGAAATATCCAGCGGCACATGTCGGCCAGGATTGGTAACCTTCGCTCACTATGCTGATCAGGCTGCTGCGCACTTATCTGATGCCGTACCGGGGTGAACTCACGGGCGTTGTCGTCCTGCAGTTTATTTCGACTATGGCGGCCCTTTACCTTCCGAGTCTCAACGCCGACATCATCGACAACGGCGTGACGAAAGGCGACACCGGCTACATCCTCTCCACCGGCGGGATGATGCTGATGGTCACGCTCACGCAGATCCTGTGCTCGGTGGGGGCCGTCTTCTTCGGTGCGCGAGTCGCCATGGGCGTCGGACGCGATCTCCGGGCTTCGGTGCTGCATCAGGTCGGGACGTTCTCGGCCCGAGAGGTCGGGCACTTCGGTGCGCCTTCGCTGATCACCCGCAACACCAACGACGTCCAGCAAGTGCAGATGATGGTCGTGATGAGTTGCACCATCCTCGTCATGGCGCCGATCATGTGCGTCGGCGGCATCATCATGGCTCTGCGCCAGGACCTGAATCTGTCCTGGATCCTGGGGATCAGCGTCCCGCTGCTCGTAGTCTCGATGGGTTTCCTGATTGCCCGGATGGTCCCCGGATTCAGGGTCATGCAGGGCCGCCTCGACGCCGTCAACCGTGTTCTTCGCGAACAGATCACGGGCATCCGCGTCGTCCGAGCGTTTGTACGGGAACCGTACGAGGTAGAGCGTTTCGGCGATGCCAACCGTGAGCTGACGGAGACTGCACTCGGCGTCGGCCGCCTCATGGCACTGATGTTCCCGCTCGTGATGCTGATCAGCAATGTCACCAGCGTCGCGGTCATCTGGTTCGGTGGCCATCAGATCAACGAGGGCTCGATGCAGATCGGCTCGCTCACCGCGATGCTCAGCTACATCATGCAGATCCTGATGGCCGTCATGATGGCCACCTTCATGGCGGTGATGCTGCCGCGTGCGTCGGTGTGCGCCGAACGTATCTCCGAGGTGCTCGACACGGATTCGTCGGTGATTCCGCCCGAGAACCCGGTCCGAGAACTGAAGGACCCGGGAGTCGTCGAACTTCGTGGCGCTCAGTTCCAGTTCCCCGGAGCCGAGGAACCTGTATTGCGCGACATCACGTTCCGTGCCGAACCCGGCAAGACGACGGCGATCATCGGCGGCACCGGATCGGGAAAGACCACTCTGCTTAACCTGATTCCGCGTTTGATCGACTCCACCTCCGGATCGGTATCGGTGGGAGGAGTCGACGTCCGCGACATCGACACGGAACTGCTCTGCTCGGTGATCGGTCTCGTCCCGCAGAAGCCGTATCTGTTCTCGGGCACTGTCGCCACCAATCTCCGCTACGGAAACCCCGAAGCTACCGACGAATGGCTGTGGGAGTGCCTCGAGATCGCCCAAGCTGCCGACTTCGTCCGCGCCATGCCTGAAGGCCTGGACACACCGGTGGCACAAGGCGGTACGACGGTATCGGGCGGTCAGCGTCAGAGACTCGCCATCGCCAGAGCGTTGGTGCGTAAGCCACAGATCTATCTGTTCGACGATTCCTTCTCGGCACTCGACCTCACTACTGATGCGAGGCTGCGTGCGGCGCTCCGGCCGGTCACGCAAGACGCCTGCATCGTCGTTGTCGCGCAGCGCATTTCCACCATCGTGGAAGCCGATCAGATCATCGTGCTCGACGACGGCGCCATCGTGGGGATCGGCACGCACGACGAACTCGTGGTCAGTTGTCCCACCTACGGCGAAATCGTCGCCTCTCAGCTAGCCGTACAGGACGCATCATGAGCAATCGACCGACTTCCTCGCCTCCCATCGGCCCGCCCGGCGGCGGCGATCCCACAAAGAAGGCCATGAACTTCGGCCCTTCGCTCAAACGTCTCCTCGGTCGCTTGAGCCCCGACAAGCCGATCGTCGTCCTGATCTTCGCTTTGGTGACCGCAAGCGTCGTACTTTCCTCGATCGCGCCGAAGATCCTGGGAAACGCCACCAACCTGATCTTCGACGGCATCGTCAGCAAGCAACTCCAGCCGGGGACGACCAAGGAACAGGCTGTCGAAGGATTGCGCGCTTCGGGGCAGGGTCAGCTCGCCGACATGGTGTCCGGCATGGCAGTTGTGCCTGGAACCGGAATCGATTTCGACGCCGTCGGCAAGGTCTTGATGATCGTGCTGCTGCTGTTCGTCTGCGCGTCGCTGTTCAGTTGGCTGCAGGCGTATCTGCTCAACATCGTGGTCCAGCGAACCGTTCGTCGTCTGCGTGAGGACGTCGAGCAGAAGATTCACCGACTTCCCTTGCGGTACTTCGATACCCATGCCCGCGGTGATGTTCTCTCACGCGTGACCAATGATATCGACAACGTCGCGCAGAGCTTGCAGCAGACGCTCAGCCAGTTGGTCATGTCGGTGATGACCGTCCTGGGCATTCTGGTGATGATGCTGTGGATCTCACCTCTGCTCGCCTTGATCGCGGTGGCAACTGTTCCGCTGTCGATCATGGTGACGGCGTTTATCGCGAAGCGTTCACAGAAGCACTTCGTGGCGCAGTGGAAGAGCACCGGCGGAATCAACGCGCAGGTCGAGGAAGCATTCAGCGGCCACGAGTTGGTCAAGGTGTTCGGTCGCCAGCAGGAGGTCGAGGAGCGCTTCCGCAAGCAGAACGAGGATCTGTACGAGTCGAGTTTCAAGGCGCAGTTCATCTCCGGTCTGGTCATGCCGGCCGTGATGTTCCTGGGCAACCTCAACTACGTCGCCATCGCAGTGGTGGGTGGCATGCGCGTCGCATCCGGAACGATGACGCTCGGCGATGTGCAAGCGTTCATCCAGTACTCGCGGCAGTTCACCCAGCCGCTCACGCAGATAGCGTCGATGACCAATCTGCTGCAGTCCGGCGTCGCTTCGGCCGAGCGGGTCTTCGCGCTGCTCGACCAAGAGGAGCAGTCGGAGGACCCGAAGAGTGCGAAGTCGCCCACTGTCGACAAGGGTCGCGTCAAGTTCGAGAACGTCACCTTCAGTTACAAGCCGGAACAGCCGCTGATCGAGGATCTGTCCCTGACTGCCGAGCCGGGTCAGATGGTTGCGATCGTCGGACCCACCGGCGCAGGCAAGACCACCCTCGTCAACCTCATCCTGCGGTTCTACGAACTCAATTCGGGCCGAATCACTTTGGACGGCATCGACATCGCCGACATGACGCGAGACGATCTGCGCTCACGGATCGGCATGGTTCTGCAGGACGCATGGCTGTTCGGTGGAACCATCCGCGAGAACATCGCCTACGGCAAGCCTGGTGCCACCGACGAGGAGATTCGTCGTGCGGCCGAGATGAGCTACGTCGACAAGTTCGTGCACTCTCTGCCTGAGGGTTACGACACGGTCATCGACGAGGAAGGCAGCAACGTCAGTGCGGGCGAGAAGCAGCTCATCACTATCGCCCGCGCCTTCATCTCGCAGCCGTCCATCCTGATCCTCGACGAGGCGACCAGTTCGGTGGACACACGCACCGAACTGCTGGTCCAGAGCGCCACCGCGGTTCTGCGCAACGACCGCACCAGCTTTGTCATCGCGCACCGTCTTTCGACAATTCGTGATGCGAACCTGATCGTGGTGATGGAGGAAGGCCGGATCGTGGAGCAGGGGAGCCATGAGGCTCTGCTCGAATCCCGCGGCGCGTACTTCCGTCTGTACAACAGCCAATTCGTGGGCGCGGAGAACTGATGCCTCAGTAGACTGGAGCAGACTTGGTCCGCTGGGTGGACCACATTCTGTGTACTGGAGGCGCTCGGCGATGCATTCGTTGCTGGGGAAAGCGCGCCTGATACTCGATTCCTTCGATGCGGATTCGGGTGCGCTGTCGCTGACCGAACTTGCGAATCGGAGTGGTGTTGCGAAGGCGACGGTGCATCGAATAGCCGGTGAACTGGTGTCTCTTGGTCTACTGGAACGGGTCGGAACCAAGTACAGGTTGGGGTTACGGCTCTTCGAACTGGGGCAGTTGGTTCCTCGTCAACGTATTCTGCGCGAGGTGTCCTTGACGTATGTGCAGGATCTTCACGCGGCGACCCGGGAGACGGTTCACCTCGCGATTCGCGACGGCCTCGATGTTCTGTACATCGACAAGATCTCCGGTCATCACGGGGTGGACCTGCCGTCGCGGGTGGCTGGCCGGCTGCCGATGTATGCCACGGCAACCGGCAAAGCGATACTCGCGTACTCACCGGATTCCGTTTTTCGAGCGGTGACAGGCAACGGATTTGTCGAGTTCACCGATCGGACGGTGAACTCGGAAGACGGGTTACGTAGGCAACTCGACGCTGTTCGTTCGCAGCAGTTGGCGGTCGAGACCGAGGAGGTTCGCCTGGGAACATCGAGTATCGCTGCCCCGATCTTCGGTGGACTTGGTGAAGCAGTTGCCGCGATCGGTGTGTCGAGTCCGCGGTATCGAATGGATACCGAGCGTTTTGCCGAACCGTTGCGCGCGGCGGCCGAAGGGATCAGCCGGAAGGTATCGGTCCTCGAACGCTCGGCATAACCGTTTTATCGACGCACGCAGAGCAGCGCGATCACGCCGAGAACCGAAGCCCCGGTCATGGAGATGGCCACGGCAAGACTGGTGTTGCCGAGAAGGCCGACGATGGGCGCAACCACAGCTGCAGCGCCGAACTGCGCAAATCCGATCAGCGCGGCTGCTGAGCCTGCGGCTTCTCCGTGACGGGACAGTGCAACCGCCGGTGCGTTGGGCATGACAAAACCCGTTGCGCAGAGCATCAGCAGGATGGGGACGGCAAACCCGACGAATCCCCACGAGTCGGTGGCGGCAACAACAACAAATGCAGCGCCGACGGCACTACTGCCCCACATTGCCCAGATCGTGATGGAATTCGGCGACCACCGGCCGAGAAGCACGACGTTGAGCTGGGACGAACCGATCAGAACGACGGCGCCGCCGGCAAAGGCAAATCCGTATGCGGTGGCGCTCAGTCCGAACTGTTCCTGCATCACGTAGGACGACGCGGCGATGTACGACCACAAAACGCCGCGGCCGAGACCGCACACGAGCACCAACACCATGAAGTGGGCATCCTTGCCGAGCGCAATGTAGTTTCGCGCGATGGCGCCGATGCCCTTGCCCGACCGATTCTCGGGTGGAAGTGTTTCCGGCAGCGATACTGCCGCGAGTGCGATCATCGCGATGCCCAGGATGAAGAGAGCGAGAAAGACTCCGCGCCACTGTGTTACGGACATCAGTGCCCCGCCGATGGAGGGGGCCAGGATGGGCGCTACGCCCATGACCAACATCAGCCGCGAAAGTACAACTGCCGCATCGTGTCCGGTGAATAGATCACGAACGATTGCCATCGCGATCACGCCTGTCGCGGCGGCGCCGAAACCTTGAAGGGTTCGCAGCGCAGTGAGGACTTCGATGGACGGAGCAAAGAAGCAGGCCAACGACGCGCCGACGTGAATTACTGTGCCCACGAGCAGGGGACGTCGACGTCCGTAGATGTCGGACAGTGGGCCGATGAGCAACTGGCCGAAAGCCAGACCCAGCAGTGTGCCCGTCAGGGTCAGCTGAACCATCGTGTCCGACGTGCCGAATTCCTGCGTGATCTGTGGCAGCGCAGGAAGATACATGTCGACGGTGAACGGCCCGAGGGCGGTGAGAATTCCGAGAAGCAGTACCAATCGGATCCGTGCACCGCCCGTCGGGGCGATCACCGTTCGTTCAGTTGTGCTGTTGGTCAAGGAAACCCGAAACTACACTGTAGTAGTCGTATGGTCGTTCTTCCTGAAGATGATGCGACGCCTTGTCCATGATGTAGAGATGGCCATGGGGAATCATCCGCGCAAGCATGAGCGGGTAGTCCGGGGTGAGGAATGCGTCGTGCATGCCCCAGGCGAAGAGCGTCGGCGCCTGGATCTGGCCGAGTTCAGCTGTGAGATCCTGCCAATCGCCACGAGGTGAGTCCGCCGAGGCAGCCAGGGCCATTTCTTCGGGGTCGAGACTTTGCTCGTATCGCATCTGGAGGGTTTCGGCGGGCAACTTCGATCCGTCGAACCATTCGAGACTGGTGATCAAGGTGCGGAGTTTTTCGAGGGTGGGGCCGGTGCCGCCGTAGTAGACGTCGCGGGCGTTGCGGCCACGACGGCCATCCTCGGGGAGCGGCGCGAGTGGACCGTAGAAGACGGGCATGCTGCCCGTGATCACCAGGGAGCGAACGCGTTCCGGGTACTTTGCCGCAAGATTGAGCGCTATGGTGCCGCCCCACGAGTTGCAGACGAAGTCTGCGCGTTCGATTCCGAGTTCGTCGAGCAGGGCAACCACCTTGGCGGCGTGGAAGTCCCACATTGGGCCGGCGATGGTGCACTTGTCGGACCGACCGTATTGCAGCAGATCAACGAGAATCGCTCGTCGATCCGAGGCGAAGAGCGGTGCCACTGGCCCGAAGTCGGACCACGCAGTGCAGCCGGGGCCGCCTCCGTGCAGGAAAATCGTGGGGTCGCCCTCGCCGAGGTCGTAGTAATGGAATGTGACGCCATCTGCTTTGGCGTACAAGCTCTTCGGTTGATCAGCCATGGCTATACCTGACCTCGAGGTGAGCGGTATGGGAAGTATCGCGGTCCGGCAGGCGAACCCGGTTCGTGGCTGTGAGACTTCCGAATGCCTAGCGTGCTGGCATGAGAACAGAACTCGAGCACGCGCGTGATCGCGCGGAGGCGATGATCGGTACGCGGGAAACGCGAGAGTTGGGAACGGTGCGTCCGGCGGAGTCGGTTGCGTTTGCGGTTGCCACCGCCGAGACGGACCCCCGGTTTCTCGACCCGGAGCACCCGGCATTTGCCGTCCATCCGATGTATCTGCCTTCGCTTTTGCGAGGACCGCAAGGTGGCTCCGATCGAGAGTACCGAGCAGACGGCATGTTCCGTGACGAAGTGCCGGGCACAGACGGTATCGACGTGCGCTTGATGGCCGGCGGGCAGAGTGTGACTTTCTTGCGACCTGCCCCGCTGGGTGAGGCTGTCGTCGTAGGGCGAGTACTCGATACCGTGACGACCAAGGGCCGGGCTCCGGACGAGTTTCTGCTGCTCTCGGTCACCAAGACTTACCGGGGTGCGCAGTCCGGCGCATTCGCCGAGGTCGTCGAGAAGTTCATCGTCCGATGACCGAAACAGTAGTCGTGGGCACGCCGATCGAATCGGTGACCTTGGTCTGCGATCCGGTTCGGATCCTTCGATTCGGGGCGTCGACGCACAATTCGCACCGTATTCACTACGACGCCTCCTATGCGCAGACGGAGGGGTTGTCCGCACCGGTGGTCATGGCCCAGTTGCAGGGCACGCTGTTCTTTCGTGCCGCGTCACACTTTGCCGGTGGATACGAAGGAGTTGTGTCCGTCTCCTGGCAGAATCGTGCGCCCGCGCCCGTCGGAACCACACTCGAGGTGTCGGGTGAAGTGTCCCAAATCAACAGTGACCAACTAACTTTGGCATTGCGGGAGCATTCGGACAATGGCGTGCTGTGTGCCGTCGGAACCGCTGTGGTGGTCCGGGTCTGCTGAGCGAACCGAATCCATTGGCGTAGACCGCAATCTCACCCAAGATCTGTTTCATTCAAACGTTCAGTGTCGAGAGGACTTCACATGACTGGTGTCGAGGCGTCGGAAGCCACGTTCGCGCTGCCCGAGCGGCCACGAGCGGCCGGTCGGCAGGATTGGACGGCATGGCCGGGTTACAACGCAGCCGGCAGCGGATACCGCGGTTACTGGTACCCGGTCACGTGGTCGAACCACATCACCAAAGACCCCAAGAGCTTCACCATCTGTGGTGAAAAGCTGGCGATCATCCGCGACGCAGGCAAGGCATATGCCCTGCACGATCGGTGCCCGCACCGCGGCGTTCCGTTGTCCGAGGGCGATCAGCAGTTCCCGGGAACTGTCAGCTGCCCGTACCACGGCTGGACGTACCGGCTCACTGACGGCAAGCTGGCCGCGGTCATCACCGACGGTCCGGATTCCAAGATCTGCGGCAAGCTGAACGTCCAGACCTATGCGATCGAGGAGCGACTCGGTCTGGTGTGGGTGTACATCCCGATCGCCAACGAGCCGGCGCCGTCCATCGACGACCAGTTGCCGCGTGAGCTGGTGGAGAACAAGGGTATCGTCGGTGGTCGGATTCAGCCCCGAGAAGGCAACTGGCGCTTCGCATGTGAGAACGGTTTCGACGAGGGACATGCGAAGTACCTGCACCGCACCGCATTGTGGCGTCTGTTCAAGCCGATGCCGACGTGGAACATCACGAGCATCGTTCCGGAGGGACGCTGGATCTACCGCGTGCAGGAAGAGGTGTACTGGGAGGCGGAATTCCCGGGCGTGGGAACCTGGACGAACAAGCGGTGGTGGAAGAAGAAGCCGGACGAGACCCAGATTTCGCAGATCGGAAACGTCGGCGCCGGTCTGGACGTCAATCCTGTGATCGCAGCTCAGAACTTCCCCGGTTTTGCTTCACTGTCCATGCCGGGTGTCCTGCGCATCGCGTACCCCAAGTTCATTCACTACGAGTTCTACGTCCCGGTGGACGAAGACAACCACAAGTACGTCGGCCTCATGGTCAACTTCGTCTCCGGCGCAGCAAAATTGGGCTTCTACGCCAAGTACCTCGGCGCGATCCGCTGGCTGTTCCACGGTCAGTTCTCGGGTCAGGATGCGTGGATGGTCGAGGTCACCGACGCACCGCCGGAGAAGCTGTACCGACCGGACGTGTCGCTGACGACGTGGCGAAATCTGGCAGAGGAAGAGTACGCCGAGAAGATCGCCGACGCGGCCAAGCACACCCCCAAGGCGCCGGTCAGGCCCACCCGAGAGCGCCGGACGCCAACGCCCCGCTCGGCCCCTGTCGCCGACGCTCAGATTCCCACCGGCACCAGCGAATAGGAGAGATACATGTTCAAGATTCTGACGGCTGTCGCTATCGGTGCCGCTGTTGCAGTGGCAGTTCCCAAGCTGTGGCAGCTGGCCGGCGAGCGCAGCAATACTCAGGTACATCAGGTCAATCCATGAGCACTGCGAGGGCCGATGCTCTCGCAGGCCTAGGCGACGAGCGCCGGGAATGGGTCGAGCGAGCCTACGCCCATGTCGATCGTGCGCGATTGCGGGATCTCGCCACTTCGGTGGTCAACATTCCCAGTCCGACGGGTGACGAAGCACCGCTGGCCCGCCACATCACGGCGGTCCTGGCAGCGTCGGGCATCGAGGCCCACACAATGGATCTCGATGATCGGCAGGCGAACTCGTGGGGAAGGCTCCGCGGTGACGGGTCCGGACCGGACCTGTTGCTGTATGCGCCGATCGACACCGTCACGACCGGCGATCCGGCGGAAGACCTGCCGTGGGTGGGAAATGAGCTGCGAGCGGATCTGACGCCGCACGCCCAGTTCGACGAGAACTACGTGATCGGATTGGGTGCGTCGAACCCCAAAGGCCACGCCGTCTGCATTGTCGCGGCGGCCGAAGCAATTGCCGCAGCCGGTATTCCGCTCCGCGGTGACCTGGTGCTCGGATTCGGCGCCGGTGGTATGCCGACCAATGCCCGCCCCGGTGTCGGAAACCCCCGACGCAACACCGGCCAGGGCGTCGGCTGCTCGTTCCTCCTGGAACAGGGAGTGTGGGCGGACTGCGCGTTGATCGCCAAGCCCGGCTGGACGGTTTCCTGGGAAGAAGTGGGACTGGCCTGGTTCGAGATCACGGTGCACGGTCTGCACACCTACGTCGGCTCGCGCCACCGGTTGCCGTACCGCAACGCGATTACCGCAGCCGGCGAGGTGGTCGCCAAGTTGGAGGAATGGTTCCCGAAGTACTCGGCGGCGCATCAGGACGGTTTGGTTGCGCCTCAGGGGATCGTTGCCAACATCCGCGGCGGGTGGGAGCGAACAGCGTCGTTCACCCCCGAGCAGGTGCGCCTTACCGTTGATCTACGGCTCAGCCCGCGGACGACGCCCACCGCGGCCAAGCGCGAACTCAAAGCCGTCGTTGCGGAGATCGCACAATCGCTGGATCTGCAGATCGACGTCGAACAGGTTCTTGCCATCCCCGGTGAGGGTTCCGACCCTCGAATGTGGTTGCGCCGCGCCGCAGTCCACGCGTGGGAAGCTGCCGAAGGAGAGCCGCATCAGGACTTCTTCGACGCGAGTGGAGCCACCGACGCAAACATCCTGCGCAGCCGCGGCATCCCGACGATTCGGGTGGGTATGCCCAAGGTGGTCGACGCACCGTTCGAGGTGGACTTCGCGATGGGGATGAACACTGTGGACCTGGCTGCGGCGGAGAGATTTACGAAGTATCTGATCCGAGTGGCCCTCGACACCGTCACCCGCTCGCTCGAGGAAGTAGGAATCGACTGATGGCGAAGATAGTTCTGGGTATCGGTGCCTCCCACAGCACCTTGATGAACACCCATTGGGAAGAGACGACGCACAAGGCGGAGGCCGAACGCTTCCGGGACGCGCTGTATCTGAGCCGGGAGAAGATCGCGGCGTCGAAACCCGATGTTGTCTTGATTCTCGGCTCCAACCACTTTCGCGGTTTCTGGCTGGATCTGATTCCGGCGTTCACTCTCGGCGTCGGAGAGTGCATTTCCAGTGGCGAGTCAGGAACACCCAAGGGGCCGCAACGGGTCGACGTGGAGTTCGCCAGGCACCTTGCAAACGAGCTGATCGAAGGTGGCCGGTTCGATCTTGCCTACTCGGCGCGATTGCAGATCGATCATGGTCAGTCTCACGCGATTCAGTACCTTCTCGACGGAATCGATGTTCCGATAGTTCCGTTGGTGGTCAACGTATTCGCGCCGCCCCTCCCGACGTTCAAGCGATGTGAGGAAGTGGCGAAGGCCCTGCGGGATGCCGTTGCGTCGTATCCGGCGGATACCCGGGTCGTGGTGATCGCGTCCGGTGGATTGTCTCATCGTCTGCCCTGGCCGGACTGGCGGGATCCGCACGGTGAGGACGAGGATTTCATGGTTCAAGCCTGGCTGGACGGCCGGGAGAACTGGTCCGACTACGACGTCCGGCGACGCCAGATCATCCGCGCAGCCGATGCCGCGATCACTCCGGAGTTCGATGACCGAATTCTTGATCTGTTTGCCAGCGGCAAGGCAAGTGAGCTTGCCGAGTTCACGACGCAGCAGATCGAAGACGAGGCGGGCAACGGTGCGCAGGAGTTGCGGACCTGGCTCATGATGGCCGCGATGCTCGACTACGTTCCGGGTGAACGCCTTGCCTACGAAGCGATTCCCGAGTGGCTCACCGGTATGGGTGTCACGATTCTCGATCCAGCTGGAACAGACAGCGCAACAACATAATCTGCACCTTCAGTAAAGGAAGTTTCTCTGATGACAATCTGGAACGAACTTGCCGGGCTCGATTTCGAGTTGACGACCGTCGACGCCGGCGGTGTGCCCACGCGCTCTCTGCAGGCAGGATCCGGTGACGAGGCCGTGATCTTCCTGCACGGCACCAGCGGACACCTCGAGGCATTTGCACGCAATATTGCACCGCACGCCGAGTCTTACCGGGTTCACGCGATCGACATGCTCGGCCATGGTTACACCGGCAAGCCTGACTACCCGTACGAGATTCCGCGCTACGTCGAGCATTTGGTGAACTACCTCGACGCGGTCGGACTGGACCGTGTGCACTTGGTGGGTGAAAGCCTCGGTGGTTGGGTCGCTGCCTACCTGGCCAGCGAGCAGCCCGAACGTGTTCTGTCGCTGCAGTTGCTGGCAGCAGGCGGAACAGTCGCGAACCCGGTAGTCATGGAGCGCATCAAGACGTCGACCGCGAAGGCCGTCCAGAGTGACGACATCGAATTGACCCGCGCACGTATGCAGTTGCTCATGCATGATCTCGCCGATGCAACCGAGGAATTGGTTCAGGCTCGTCACCGGATCTACCATCAGCCTGACTTTGTCGCCAACATCCACAACCTCCTTTCCTTGCAGGAGATGGAGGTTCGCCAGCGGAACCTGCTGCGCCCGGATCGAATGGCACTCATCAAGGCGCCGACTCTTGTGGTCTGGGGTCAGGAAAATCCGTTCGGTGATGTTCCGGAAGCGAAGAAGATGGCCGAGGATATTCCGGGCGCTCAGCTCGAACTCTACTCGGAGTGCGGTCACTGGCCGCAGCACGAGCAGGCAGCGAAGTACAACCCGCTGAGCCTCGAGTTCTTGGCAAAGGCATCAGCCAGCGCGAAGGCAGCTATCTGAGAAGTTCCTGCCAAATATGCTGCTGCGTAATGGAGCCGGTCTCTCGATTGGGAGGCCGGCTTCCGCGTTTTCGAAGGTACAGTCATCGTCTTACAGCGAAGGAGTTCTCGTGAAGAAAGTACTTCTGCTGACGGCCGACGCCGACAACGGACTCGGTACCGCAATCCGTGACGCCGTCAGGGGTGAGGCGGAGGTAGTTCGATTACCTGAGCGCACCACGGGGGCGCTCCGTGCGGAGTTGCCGACATGCGACGTCGTGGTGGGGGACTGGAGTGGTGATCTGCCACTGGGCAAGGAGGAAGCAGAGCTCGGCCGGAATGTGCTCCTCGTCCAACAGCCTGGTGCCGGAACCAATTTCATCGATGCCGAAGCCTGGCGCGCCGCCGGAGTTCCGGTGGCGAATACTCCCGGTGCAAACGCGAACTCGGTTGCGGAGTGGGCAGTGCTCGCGGCAGGTGTGTTGTGCCGCTCCATGTTCTGGGCGCACAACGAGGTTACCGATGGTCGATGGCCACAGGAATCCATCCTGACGCGCGATTGCCGCGATCTGGCGCAGCGCCGGGTCGGCGTCGTAGGTGTTGGTTCGATCGGCCGCCGGTGTGCAGAATTGTTTGCCGCCTTCGGTTGCGACGTCTACGTCACCGCGCGTTCGAGACCGCGTGACACTGTGGCTGCGACGTTTGTGTCACTCGACGAGTTACTGCCTCTCGCGGATGTCCTGGTGCTGGCCGTCCCGCTTACGGAATCAACTCGGGGACTGATCAATTCCCATCGAGTTGCGCAGTTGCCCACCGGAGCGATCGTGGTCAATGTGGCGCGCGGCGCTGTCGTCGACGACGCGGCATTGGCGCGTGCCTTGCGTTCCAGGCATGTCGGCGGCGCTGCCCTCGATGTGTTCGACGTTGAACCACTACCGATTTCGAGCCCGCTCCGTGGATTCGATTCGACCCTCCTGAGCCCGCACGTCGCCGGCGGCAGCGCCGGAGCGCGTGCGTCGATCTATTCGATGACGGCGCAGAATGTCGCCAGTGCGCTGCGCTCGCAGACAATTCGGTGGACATTGTGATTCGGTGGACATTGTGATCGAGGGCCGTGTTACCGAAGTATTTCGGTCCGCACGTTCCTCCAGGTGCAGTGTTTCGCCGAGGTAAGTTCCTGTCCCCGGTCCGCACGGTGGACCCGGTTGGTTCTCGGGTGTAGGTACACACAGCTAGGTTTGCTCTCCACGACCCGCAACTGCGGCACAGATCACAAACAAAGGTGTGAGTAGATGGCCTCGCTGTCAAAGTTTGGAAGGACTGCTCTTGTTTCGGCTGCGCTGCTGCTGACCGTTGCAACCGGCGCATGCAGCCGCCCGGCGACGCAAAGCACAGCTGATTCTGCCGGAAGTGGACCACTGCGTATCGCAGTCGGAATCGATGCTTCCTACGCTCCGTTCTTCGTAGCGGATCAGGAAGGCATGTTCGACGCTGCCGGTTTGGACGTCGAACTCGTCCAGTTCGGTCGTGGTGGCGAGGCCGTCGACGCACTCTCGACCGGGCAGGTCCAGATCGCCGGTAGCTCCGATACGACAACGATCGCCCAGTTGCGTCAGAATCCGTCGTTGCGCGCGATGTACTCGTACGAGGCGTCGGGTGACTACATCAAGGTCGTGCTGCGTAACGGTGTCGACTCACCGGCTGCGATCAAGAAGATGGGCATCGTCCCGGGTCTCAGCCAGATTTCGACGGACAAGTACCTCGCTGCCAACTCCATTGCCCCCGGTTCGGTCGAGATGATCTCGGCGACCCCGACGGACATGCCCGCACTGCTCAGTCGCGGCGACATCGACGGGTTTGTCCTGTGGGAGCCGTGGCCGGCCACCACCCTGGATCAGGGAACCGGCCACGTGGTGGCAGTAACCGGAGACTACGGCTGGTTCTATCATCATTGGGCGATCACGACGGCTCCGTGGTTGTCGGCCAACGAAGAGACAGCGCGAACCGTCGCGAAGGTGCTCGACGAGGCAACGCGCAAGGTCGAGTCGGATCCGGGCGTGGCAGCGTCCGCGACCAAGGCGGCTGTGAACGTCAGCGAGGATCAGACTATTGCCGCGGTGGACGAGATCGACTTCGCCGTGGTGAATCTCGAAGCTGCGGATGTCGAGTCGGCTCAGTCGATCGTAGATTTCTACAAGTCGATCGGTGTTCTCAGCGACCAGCCGGATCTCGAATCGGCAATGCTTCTGGATTGGTACAAGGATGGTGCACAGTGAGTATCGCAACAAGTGGTTCAACGACCAGCTCGACGAATAGCGCGGGGACAGCCGGCCCCGGCAAGAAGAACACCGGTGTTGCCATCGACGTGGTCGACCTCGGAATCAGCTTCGGCGCGGCGGAGATCGTCGCCGGAATCGACATGCACGTGCAGCCAGGTGAATTCGTCTGTCTGCTCGGTCCGAGTGGCTGCGGCAAGTCGACGCTGCTGTCGTCCATGGCCGGCTTCGTGGAACCCAGCGCCGGCGAGATCGTGTGCGACGGAGATGTCGTCGCCGGCAGTAACCGCCACGCCGGCATGGTGTTTCAGAGCTCCGAAGCGTTGTTCGAATGGATGACCGTGAGCCAGAACGTGGCCTACGGCCCCAGGATGCGTGGAGCGAACCGCAGCGAGCAGGCGAGTATCGCGGCCGAGTACCTCGCGATGGTCGGCTTGCCCCACGCGGGTGCGAAGTTCCCCTCGCAGCTGTCCGGCGGTATGCGGCAACGTGTTCAGATCGCACGAGTTCTTGCCAACCAGCCGTCGTTGGTTCTCATGGACGAGCCGTTCGGTGCGTTGGACGCTCAGACTCGTCAGGTTCTGCAGACCGAACTCGACCGTATCTGGCGGCACACCCGCTGCACCGTGGTATTCGTGACTCACGATATCGACGAGGCACTGACGTTGGCTGACCGTGTGATCGTGATGTCGGCCGGCCCGCGGGCCCGGATCAAGAGCGTCTACGAGGTCAATGCGGCTCGTCCGCGAGACCGCAACGATCCCGAGGTGATCGAGCTCTACGAGAAGCTGCGGGACGACATTCGGGCAGAAGTGGTTGCGTCGCTGCGGAACCAAGGCATTGAGGAGGACGAGCTGTGACG
This sequence comes from Rhodococcus sp. SG20037, assembly GCF_031763325.1. Lineage (NCBI taxonomy): Bacteria > Bacillati > Actinomycetota > Actinomycetes > Mycobacteriales > Nocardiaceae > Rhodococcus > Rhodococcus sp. SG20037. The sequence goes on from NZ_CP134497.1 coordinate 410,215, forward strand.
GCTGTAGTGACCGGTGGTTCAGCCGGTGTGAGAACAGCGAAGGTGGCGGAGACAAAAAAGCGTTCGTCGGCGCGGCGATCCAAGATTGTCAAAGCGACGCTGATGTATGCAGCCTCAGCGGCAATCGGTTTGGGCATCTGGTCGTTCCTGGCGTGGTGGTACGGGCCGACCACCATTGCATCACCGGCCGAAGTATGGTCGGCGGCACAGGAACTGTGGGAGAGCGGCGTTCTGTGGTCGTCGATCACCGCATCGGGTCAGCGAATTCTCATCGGCTGGTTCCTGGGTGTCGTGATCGGTGCTCCCGTCGGAATTCTGATGGGCCGCATTTCCATCGTGCGACAGCTCCTCGATCCGTACATCGAGTTCTTCCGGTTCATTCCGCCTATTGCGTTTGTCACTCTCGCCGTCGTCTGGTTCGGCATCGGTGAGACGTCGAAGGTTGTTCTGATCTTCTACACCTCGGTATTCATCGTCACGGTCAGCACGATTGCCGCGACTGTAGCGATCAGCGAGAACAAACTGCAGGCAGCGGCAAATCTTGGTGCCAACAAACTTCAGATCATGAAGACGGTGGTCTTGCCGTCGTCGATCCCCGGCATCGTCACGGGCGCTCGCCTGGCGATGGGCAACAGCTTCCTCACCATCGTGTCGGCGGAGATCGTCGCCGCCGACCAGGGTATCGGTTCGATGATCTGGCAGGCTCGAAACTACGGCCGGATCGACTGGACGTTCGTCGGCATCATCGTCCTGGGCATCATGGGCTTCATCTTCGACCGGATTCTCCGCATTCTGTCCTCGCGGTACCTCGCCCGTTACGGCGTCAAATAGTCAGGAGCGCAGCATGAATCACCCGCTGAGCATTGCCGAGCAGGCCGGAATTCCGGGACCGCCCGAGTTCACCGATATCGAGAGTGAGCGGCGTCGTCGCAAGACCGCTGTCATCGGCGGGTATCGGATTTTGTCGAAATTCGGTTTGGACGAGGGAATCTCGGGACATATCACCGCCCGAGACCCAGAAGATCCGGAGACTTTCTGGACTGCGCCGTTCGGGCGGCACTTCTCCCAGGTTCAGCCGGAGGAATTGCTGCATGTGGCGTCGGACGGCGCGGTCATTTCCGGAGACGGACCGCTCAACCGAGCAGCGTTTGTCATCCACAGCAAGGTTCACGAGGCTCGTCCCGACGTCATCGGAGCTGTTCACGCTCACGGTTTGAACGGTAAGGCGTTCTCCTCGCTGCACACCCGCCTAACGCCGATCACTCAGGACGCGTGCGCCTTTCACGAGGATCACTCGATCTACGAGGAGTATCACGGGGTGGCGCTGGACGAAGAGGAGGGGATTCGCATCGCGGATGCCCTCGGATCGAACAAGGCCGTGATCCTCACCAACCACGGTCATCTGACCGTCGGAACTTCCGTGGAGAGCGCAGTGTGGTGGTATGTGTCGATGGAGCGGTCGATGCAGGCGGAGTTGACGGCGCGAGCCGCCGGTGATCCGGTTGTCCTGCACGAGAAGATCGCGGCGCAGACCTACGAAGCAGTCGGCACCGAGAAGGTGGGGTGGTTTGCGTACTCGACCATCATCCAGAAGATCGCAGCAGACGAACCCGAGGTATTCGCGCACTGAATTCTTCGCGCACTGAATTCCTGCGAGCATTGGGCCCGTCGACCGAGAGGTCGGCGGGCCCTTTTCGTGCTGTCCCGCAACTGTTACCGAGGTCTGTTGAGCGGACCGGTTTCATTTGCGTGAGTCCGTCGGCGCAATACCGTATCGAGTGTGAACAAAACGTCTTCCACGGCGACCGACAACGAGATCGGCGTCGATATTCTGATCATTGGTGCCGGCCCCGCCGGGCTGTACGGCGCGTACTACGCAGGCTTCCGCGGCCTCTCGGTTGCCGTGATCGATGCCCTTGCGGAACCGGGGGGACAGGTCAGTGCGATGTACCCGGAGAAGGCGATCCTCGACATCGCGGGATTCCCTTCGGTCAAGGGACGCAACCTCATCGAGGGTTTGATGGCGCAGGCTGCCCCGTTCGATCCGGTGTACCTTCTGGGCATGCAGGCTCGTGAGCTGTCGCATGACGACGACGGCCGGGTGCGGATCACCACCAGCACGGGCCAGGTCGTGGTGGCCGGCGCGGTTGTCATCACCGGCGGCATCGGAACCTTCACCCCGCGTCCGTTGGCGAAGGGTTCGGAGTTCATGGATCGGGGGCTGAGTTACTTCGTCCCGGATTTGTCGGCGCACACCGGGAAAGACGTTGTCATCGTCGGTGGCGGCGACAGCGCGTTCGACTGGGCCGTTCACCTGGAACCGATTGCCAAGTCCGTCACCCTGGTTCACCGGCGAGATCGTTTCCGCGCGCACAAATCCACAGTCGCCAAGGTGCAGGAAAGCAGTGTCCAGGTTCTCGTCAACGCCGATGTCTCGGCGGTACGTGGAAACGGGTGGATCGGCGAGGTCGACATCACCCACAAACAAGACAAGAGCACGTCCACGCTGCCCGCTCAATCCGTCATCGCTGCATTGGGATTCACGGCCGACCTCGGTCCGATGATGGAGTGGGGAATCGAGATCGACAATCGCCACATCGCGGTGAACACACGGATGGAGACGAATGTTCCGCGTGTGTATGCCGCCGGGGACATCACGGACTATCCCGGCAAGGTCCGCTTGATCGCCGTCGGTTTCGGCGAGGCCGCGACTGCGGTGAACAACGCTGCGGCAGTGCTGGATCCGGAAGCAGAAATCTTCCCTGGACACTCCACCGAACAGGAGAGCTAGGCAATGGCATTTGTCATCGGTGAAGCATGCATCGACTACACGGACCGATCGTGCATGGAAGAATGCCCCGTGGATTGCATCTACGAGGGTGATCGCAAGCTCTACATCAACCCGAACGAATGCATCGATTGCGGCGCTTGCGAATTGGCCTGCCCGGTGGAGGCGATCACCGTCGACCGGAAAGCAGACCCGGATTTCAAGGAAGACAACAAGCGCTTCTTCCTCGAGGTCTTGCCTACCCGTAGCGAGCCCGTCGGAAATCCGGGTGGTTCGGCAAAGATCGACATCGTCGGCGTCGATACCCCGATGGTTGCGGCGTTCTGATGGCTGGCGGCCTGCAACTCGGATACGTTGATTCGTCTTTCGGGCAATTGCATTACGCGCAGCAAGGTTCGGGTGAGGCGATTCTCCTGCTTCATCAGGCGCCCCGGTCGTGGGACGAGTTCCGCGAGTTCATTCCACTCCTTGCCGACGACTTCCGCGTTGTCGCGATGGACATGCCGGGGTACGGCAACAGTGCTCCGGTGCCCGGCCCGCAGACCATCGAGACCTATGCGCGAGGCGCGTGGGAATTGCTCGACACCCTGGGCGTCGATCGAGTCACGGTCATCGGTCACCACACCGGTGCGGCAGTGGCGCTCGAGATGGCGGCATCACGCCCCGAGAGGGTGCACGCTGCCGTGCTCTCGTCGTGCCCGTGGACCGACCGCAACTACCGCGAGGGGCACTCGGGACCCGGTGGGATCGACTGCGTCGACCGGGCCGCAGACGGTAGCCATCTCACCAGGCTGTGGGAGATGCGTCGCCCCTACTACCCCGAACCAGGCACCGCACTGCTCGACAGGTTCATCCGAGACGCGCTTGCCTACCGGGTAGATCCGGCGGAGGGGCACAAAGCCTGCGCCCGCTACGTCATGGAGGCGAGAGTCGGTTCGGTGACTGCGCCGGTTTTGCTGATCGGCGCGCAGAAGGATCCCTTCTCGATGCCTAACATTGCGCCGTTGCGTGCACACCTGACGGGTGCGGCAGTGGTGGAAACGGAGATCGTCGAATCGGGGACCGTCGCACTCGTCGAGGAGCACGCTCCGCAGATTGCATCCGCCGTCCGCATGTTTCTGGAGAATTACGCAGGTAGGCGCCCCGTGTAAACTCTGCGGGACGGGTTCACTGAGCGGACCGTGTGGCGTGCGTCTCATCGTGTCGTCACCATAGTGTCAGTCTCGAAGCACCTGCACCTAACGAGGACCCCGACCGATCTCGGTCGTTGTGGCACTCGGTCTCGGCAGGCTGTCACAGATCGTTCAGGAGGACACTCATGGCCGCTCCACAACAATCCGTCGGGTTCGGATCCGTACTACCCATCGCGTCGGAAACGACCGCTGCATCGCAGCCTGCAGGTGAACTGTCCTCGGTCCTGGGCAAGGCTCGAATGATCTTGGACGCTTTCGACACCGACCACAGTGACCTGTCTCTGACGGAGCTCACCCGGCGCAGTGGGGTCGCGAAAGCGACGGTTCACCGGTTGGCCGGCGAGCTGGTCGAGTGGGGATTGCTCGAGCGCGCGGGTACCAAGTACCGGCTCGGCCTGCGATTGTTCGAGCTGGGCCAATTGGTGCCGCGTCAGCGGATTCTGCGCGACGCGGCGCTGCCGTACATGGAGGACCTACTACTGGCGACGCAGGAGACGGTTCACTTTGCGGTTCGTGACGGCATCGACGTCCTCTACATCGAGAAGATCATCGGACACCGCGGGCTCAATCAGCAGTCGCGGGTGGCCGGTCGGCTCCCGCTGTACTGCACCGCCACCGGCAAGATCATCCTTGCCTTCTCCCCGCAATCGGTCTTCGACGAGGTAGTCGAGCAGGGTTTCACCGCCTTGACCAGTCGAACGACGATGTCCGTCAGCGTGCTGCGCCAGCAAACCGAGCGGATGCGTAAGGAACAACTCGCGGTGGAGGTCGAGGAGACACGGCTCGGGTACATGAGCGTCGCAGTGCCGGTGTTCAGCGGCCCGCGCACTCTGGCCGGCGCGTTGTCTGTGACAGCGCCGACGGCTCGCCTCAACGTCAGCCGCATCACCGGGGCCCTGCGCACTGCCGGCGCCGGAATCACCCGAAAACTTCATGCCATGAAGTGCACACATTCGCCGAGCGACCCGCTGGCTCTGCGCACGATCTGCAGTCCGGTGATGTGTTCGTTCAACGGTTGCGGCAAGTAGCGAGGCGCGGTCTATCGCCGGGCGCGGAACACGCTCTTCTCGCAGTCCCAGGTGTGTGGGCCGACGCCCCTCTCACGTAGCACTGCTTTCTGTACCTTGCCGGTTTCGGTGAGTGGCAACGTGTCCACGACGTCGATGTACCGGGGAAGTGCAAAGTACGGCAGCTGTTGCTGGGAGAACTCCAGAATCGAAATGGGGTCGAAAGATACTCCGGGGCGCAGTATTACAGTTGCCATGACGTCGTCCTCGGCCAGATCCGACGGTACCGGGAAGACGGCAACCTGACCGACCGACGGATGCAACGCCAGAACGGTTTCCACTTCGGCCCCGGAAATATTTTCACCGCGGCGCCGAATCACGTCTTTGATGCGATCGACAAATCGGAACCAGCCGTCTGCTTCCCGAATCACCCTGTCACCGGTCTGTATCCAACTCTCCGTCGCCGGAATCTCCTCGCCCAGATAGCCCAGTGAACAGGCGCCGGGGATCGTGCTGCGGACCACCAGTTCGCCGGGCTCCCCGTCTGCGGCCGCAGTACCGTCGTTGACGACTGCGGCGTCGTAGCCACTCATCACCCGCCCCATGTACCCGGCCCGCCGATCTCCCGGAAGTGTGCCGATCACGAGATTGGTTTCGGTACTTCCGAATCCGTCCACGAGTTCTACACCGAATCTCTGGGCAAACGGTTCGATCAGATGAGCCGGCGTTGCGGGGGCAAGTGCCACGTGGACGCTGTGCTGTCGGTCTTGCGGCGATGGGTCCGCGTTCATCAACATGGCCACCATCGCACCCAGCAGGTAGTCGACAGTTGCGCCGATCTCGCGAACTTCGCGCCAATGATTGCGGACCGAAAAGCGTTGTCCCAGGAAAAAAGTAGACCCGGCCCAAAGGGACTGAACAAAGGCATTGAGAGCATTGGTGTGAAACAGCGGCAGGCAGTTGTACAGCACATCGTCCCCGGTGAGCCCGAGTGAGGCGCCGACGCCTTTGCCCCACTGCAGGAACTGCGCGTGCGGGCATCGGACGCCTCGGGGCAGACCGGTGGTGCCGGAGGTGAAGAGTATCGCGGCCAGGTCGAGCGGATCGAGGGTCTCGGGCTCACAGCCCGGATGCGAACCGGCAGTGGGGACGCACTGTTCACCCATGACCCACACGGTGCCGTCGAATCCGGCTACAGCGCCTGAGTATTCGGGTGAAACCAGGATCCGTTGTACACCAGCCTGTTCGAGTGCGCCGGCAACACTGTCGGCTCGGAGGGCCGTATTGAGTGGGACGACAACCGCACCGATCCACGCGCATCCGAGAACAAGGTCTGCCAGTTCGATCCTGTTGCCGGACAGTGCCGCCACGCGCTCCCCACGGCCGACACCGTGATTACGGAGATCCGCCCCCATCGACGCTGCACGATCCCGCAATTCGCGGTAGGTGACCGTGATCCCGTCGACGACGAGCGCCGGGTGCTCCGGACGCTCCAAAGCTCGCCTCCGGATCAAATCCGGAAGCGAGCGCGGAATGGCATGTGCGTCGTGGGGCATGGGTAATTGTATCCCTCAGGGTACGACGACGGCCCGGCCGGCAACCTTGCCCTCACCCATCAACTGCAGTGCCGTTGCGATGTCATCCAGCGGAAACTCCTGCACTGCAACGGAAATCTTGCCTTCGATGAGCAGCCGGATCATTTCAGGTGCCAGTTCGGCTTGCCGGGCAGTCTTGCGAATCATGTTGACGGGCAGGATCCGGACATCGCTGAGCAACCAGTTCGGCAAGTCCAGGGTGAGGCTCTTACCCAAGGTATATCCGATCAGGGCAGCCCGGCCACCGGGGACAACACTCGCCAGAAGGTGCGGCAAGCCGTCGCCGCCAAGCGTGTCGATCACGGCGTCGACGGAAGGCTCGGATCCCACCACTCCGGCAAGTTCGTCGCCTTGCCCGACGACGGGACGCACACCCTCCGGAAGCAAGGCAGCCTGATCTTCGCGCGGTACAACACCGATTACCTCGGACGCTCCGGCAAGCAGAGCGAACTGTGCTGCCATCGATCCGACAGCGCCGGATGCTCCGGCGACAACAACTCGTTCGCCGGGAGCGACGGCTGCAATGTCGTTGACGGCAACATAGCCGGTTGTGCTGGGCAGGAAGAAGGTTGCGGCGACGGCCGGCGACAGTGCGGGATCAAAGGGTGTGAACGCCTTGTCTGCCGCTACCAGATACTCAGCCCAGCAACCGTTCTTGAACAGTCCGACTCCGCCGCCTCGGACCAGAAGGCGGGTGCCAGGCTCATAGGTGTCGGATTCGATTACCGTCGCCGCTCCGTCTGTTCCACCGATATGTGGCAGGTTCGGCTTGACTCCGAAGTTTCCGCTCGCGACGGTGATGTCGAGATGGCCGAGCGCGGCAGCGTCGATGCGCACGAGCGTCTGACCGGATTCACGTGTGGGAATGTCGATGTCGTCGATGACCGGTGAAGTGCCGAACTGATGGAGTCGGGCCGCGCGCATTGTGTCTCCTAGTAGCGATCTGTGAATGGATGTACTGAATATGAGTGAGGTCAGGACAGGATCGACTGGTCGCGAAGTCCGGCGATCAGTTCGTCGCTGTATCCGAGCACCGACTCGAGGACGTCGTCGGTGTCCGCGCCCAGCACCGGCGCAGCGCGTCGGATCGAGCCGGGTTCGGAGTTCCGGCGAACGGGGATGCCTTCGTGGAGGAATGTTCCGGCGAGGGGATGTTCCTGTGCCGAATAGAAACTGCGTGCCCGAAGATGTGGATCGCTCTCGACCAGGTCGCGTCCGTCCTGGACGGTGCCGGCCGCGATACCCGCCGATTGCAAGCGTTCCATGACGGTTTCGGGTGACAGAGTCCTGGTCCAGTCGGCGATGGCGTCGTCGATACGTTCGTGATCGGCTTGGCGGCTTTCTGCACTCGCGAAGTCAGGATTGCCGATCCATTTCTCTGCTTCGATGATGCGGCACAATGCATTCCATTCCGTGGTATCGCGAACGGCAATCGAGCACCACCGGTCGCTGCCGAGGCACGGGTACACGCCGTGTGGTGCCAGTTCGTGATGGCTGTTGCCGATCGGATCGGGGGACTGTGACCGGGCGGCTCGGAGAACGCTGGTACCCATGTGCGCTGCCATGGCTTCGAGTTGTGACAGGTCTACGTGCTGTCCCCGGCCGGTCCGGTCGCGGTAGTCGAGGGCTGCCAGCATCGCGACGCCGGCTTGCAGTCCGGCGACGATGTCGCCATGGCCGTAGATGACTCCGACAACGTCATCGGCGTTCCAGCCGGTCAGTGCGGTCAAACCGGTACTTGCCGAAACGATGTCGGCATACGACACCCAGTCCTTGCGAGGACCGGTGTGACCCATCCCGGACATCGACACGTAGATGATGTCCGGTTTGAGCTCCCGGAGTTGTTCGTAGCCGAGCCCCATCTTGTCCATGACCGACGAGCTGAAATTCTCGACCACGACGTCGGAGTTCCTGATCAGGTCGCGCAGTACCGAAAGGCCCTCTGCGGATCGGGTATCGAGTGTGATGCTGCGCTTGTTGCGGTTGACGTCGTTGAAGTACCCGCTGGTGTTCGGATTGTCGTGCGGTCCTCGCGAGAGATGCATGAAAGGTGCAAAGCGAGTCGGGTCCGGGCGTCCGATCGATTCGACCTTGATGACATCGGCACCGTGGTCGGCAAGGATTCTGGTGCCGTACGGGCCCGCCAACACCCACGTGAGATCCAGGACGCGGACACCTTCGAGGCTGGGCGTGCTGCCACCGCTGAACTCGTGGGTTTCGTTCACTGCCACAGGCGAGGTGGCCTTCAAGAGTTCCTGATGCTGGCCCAACCGGGCAGCCTCGAGCGTTCCGATGCGCCGGCCTTCGGGGAAAGCGAAGCCGAACCCGAGATCGCGGTAGGTACCGTGATCTCCGGTCACGTCGGTGAAGAAGTCCCGGTCGTTGAGTTGCGGGTTACGCAGCAGTTCTTCGGGCCGGTCGACCGCTGCCCACGGCAACTTGCGTGACTGCGCGCTGACCGCGAATTCTTCCTTCGGCCACTTCGCGATGAAGGCGGACAGAACGTCGAAAATGTGTTCCTGATGCGTCTTTCGGTAGACCGCGTCGGACCACTCCGGTTGATCGAGATCGTCCTGAGCATCGTTGTCGATCAGCCAGGCCAGCATGCCGTCCCACATGCGGGGGCTACCGCCGAGGCCGCCACCGACATAACCGTCGGCGGCCTGGAACAGTCCGTGCGGAACGAGCGGATGTACCCGGCCCGGACGCGGTGGTACGCGGTCCTCGTGAATGTAGGCAAGAGTGCCCGCTTCCAGCGCGGCGGCAACACATTCCTGAGCGCTGATCTCCAGCAACGGGTTGTGGCCCTTGGATTGCGAACGCAGTCCGAGAAGCACGCCGATTGCGGCATTGATTCCGGCGAGCTGCTCAGCCTGGAGTTCGGGGAGCAGCAGTGGAGGGTGCTCGGGATCGCCGACCTGGGCCATCATCCCGCCGAGTGCCGCGACGGTCAGATTTGTTGCCTTCCAGTCACTTCGCGGTCCGGTTGTGCCGAAGGGTGTCACTCGTACGTGAACGAGAGATCCTCGGTTGTCGCGTAGAGCGCCGGTCGCGCTGCCGTCGAGCAGGACGTCGGCACTGCGCAGCAGTGCTTCGAAAGCGAGGCGATCGTTGCTGTCGTCGATATCGAGGACAACGGACTTCTTGCCCGCATGCCAATGCAAGTACGAATCACCCTGGGACTCGGTGCGACTGGGGTCACCGGTGGGTGGTTCTACCAGAATGACCTCGAAACCCAGCCCGACCAGGATGCGCCCGGCGAATCGCGCAAACGGACTGGAAATCTCTACGACCCGTACCGGGGGATGCACCACAACTACTCCGTTTCAATCGAAAGATATCGCCGAACCGACTGGAGTCGAACGTAGTTCTGCGGGCCGGTGGGCGACATGATTTCGGTCTGCCCACCGGACCCGTTCTCACTCTCCGCTCAGGCGGCGTTCTGCTCGAACCATCCCGAGAGGAGGACAGCGGACGGATCGATGTCCGCGGAGATCTTGCCCTGCTCGCGGAAGAATGCAACAAGTTCGTTTGCGCGCTCCACGTCGTCCTCGGTGAATCCGCGTCCACCGAAATCGATTTGGGTCACCCGGTCTGCGGCCTCGGCCGGGTCCATCTGTATAGACGCGGCAATTGCGGTTGCAGCCCGATCCGGATCCGAGTTCACGATTGCCGACGCTTCCGAGATCACCTTGAACACCTTGCCTGCGGTTTCTTCGTTCGCGGACAACCAGTTGTCCGAAGCGATGATCCATTGGGCGTACTTGGCGCCGAAGTCGCCGGTCGTGGCAACAACGCGCCCGCCGGTATTGACACTCTGCGTCACCCAGGGGTCGAAGGACAGGAAGCCGTCGATGTCACCGCGCGCCAGCAAAGCAGGCTGTTCGGGCGGGCTTGTGCTCACGAGTGTGACCGTCGTGGGGTCGATGCCGAGACTGGCCAGGTACTGGTTCGTGAAGTAGAGGCCGATGCCGGGGAAGACGCCCATGGTCTTGATCGACTTCGGCTCGACGCCATTCCTCAGTACAACCTGGAAGTATCGGTCGGATTCCTGAAATACGCCCAGCGCCCGCAGGCTCGGATTGGCGGCCATGACGGACAGTGCCGTCGAGTCGGCATTGCCGGAGAGTTCCGAAGTTCCGGCTACGACGTTCTGGGCGCCCGCCGCCCCGCCTTCGGTCTGGATGACCTGGACGTCGAGGCCGGCGGCCTCGAACATGCCCTCGTGGTCGGCCAGGAAAATCGGGGCGTACGACGGGTCTACACCCACCGCGATCCGTACCAGGTCACCACTTTCCGCGGAGTTGTCGGTAGCGGGCCGGGTGCATCCGCTGACCGCGATCGTCAGGGCGGCGAGAGAAGCGACTGCGCCCACCCATTTCTTCTGAAATTTGTTGAGCATGATGGCCTCTCGGTAAATGGGAGCTGTCAGCGTCCCGTGAAGGTGGGGGACCGCTTGTCGAGGAATGACTGAAGTCCCTCAGCAGCGTCGTCCGTCTTGATCAGGTCGAGCACTGCCTCGAATTCGAGATCCAGCGCTTGATCGAGCGGCAACGACATGCCCTCGTCGACAATGCGTTTGATCATTCCGATGGTGGCAGTGGGTTTCGTCGCGAGTTCGCGTGCGAGGTCAGCGCAATGCGCATCGAGGTCGGCGTCCGCAACGACGGTGTCGACCAGGCCGATATCGAGTGCATGCTCGGCGCTGAGGCGCTTGCCTTCGATCATGAGCACTTTGGCTCGGTGAGCCCCGATGAGGCGTGGAAGTCGCTGGCTGCCACCGGCACCCGGAAAAAGCCCAAGTCCGATCTCGGGGAAGCCGATGGTCGCCGACTGCGCCATGATGCGGAAGTCGCAGGCCAACGTCAGTTCTGCTCCGCCGCCGAGTGCGTGCCCGTTGATCTTCGCGACGACAGGTTTGGGAGCCGACTCGAGGATCCGCTGTACGTCGACCCACGGGCGCATCGCGCGCTGAGTTTCTTCCGTCAGCTCGCGCATCACGGTGATGTCCGCACCGGCGACGAAGAACCGTCCAGTGCCCGTCACGACAATGACGCGGACGGTCTGGTCCGACGCGAGTACCGGCAGTATCTCCAGAAGCTCGGCGATCATGCTGGGGTTGAATGCGTTGGCTGGAGGTTTGTCGATAGTCACGGTGGCAATCGAGTCTGTGACGTCGACGGTGACGAAGTTGTAGGTCTGGCCGGTCTGTCTCGTCAAGTGAGCTCCTGTCAGCGGGTTGGCGGGGTAAACCGGTCGAGCCGGGGGATGTGTAGTGGGAAGTATGGTGGGGACCCTCACGCGGCGGTACCGCTCGGGTTCGGTCAGTAGACCAATGCGGATGCTGATCGCGTAGGAACTTTCTTCGCTGTGATCACGGCGATATTTGCTCCTGTGACAGGATTGAGCCCGTGACTTCTGCAGTACCGACACCGCCCGAGCCCGTCGTCGACAAGCGTCCCGAGTCGATTTTCACGATAGGGACCAGGCTCGAGGACCGGCTCGGACGAACCGGAACCATCCACACACCGCACGGCGATATCGCGACGCCGTCGTTCGTGGCCGTCGGAACCAAGGCCACGGTCAAGGCCGTGCTGCCCGAGTCCATGAAGGAACTCGGTGCGCAGTCGTTGCTCGCCAATGCGTACCACCTGTACTTGCAGCCGGGACCCGACATCGTCGACGAGGCCGGCGGGCTGGGCAAGTTCATGAACTGGGACGGGCCCACCTTCACCGACAGCGGTGGCTTCCAAGTCATGTCGCTTGGTGTCGGGTTCAAGAAGGTGCTCGCGATGGAGGCCGTCAGTGTGCAGTCCGACGACGTCATCGCGAAGGGCAAGGAGCGTCTCGCGACAGTCGACGACGAGGGCGTGACGTTCAAATCGCACCTCGACGGCAGTAAGCATCGCTTCACCCCCGAGGTGTCGATGCAGATCCAGCATCAGCTCGGCGCCGACATCATGTTCGCGTTCGACGAGCTCACAACGCTGCTCAACACCCGCGGCTACCAGGAGCGATCGGTCGAGCGCACGCAGGCGTGGGCGATCCGCTGTATCAATGAACACGAGAAGCTCACCGCCGAACGCGCTGACAAGCCCTATCAGGCTCTCTTCGGCGTGATCCAAGGCGCGCAGTACGAAGATCTGCGACGTCAAGCCTGCCGCGGACTCGAGTCGATCGAAGGCGAGAACGGATACGGCTTCGACGGCTACGGCATCGGCGGCGCCCTCGAGAAGCAGAACCTCGGAACGATCGTGCGTTGGTGTAACGAGGAACTACCCGAGAACAAGCCGCGTCATATGCTCGGCATCAGTGAACCGGACGACTTCTTCGTCGCAATCGAGAACGGTGCGGACACCTTCGACTGCGTCAACCCGTCGCGTGTTGCTCGCAATGCTGCGATTTACGTCCGCTCCGGCAGGTTCAACATCAACACCAGCCGATTCCGTCGTGACTTCACGCCTATCGACGACGAGTGCGACTGCTACACGTGCGCCAATTACACCCGCGCGTACATCCATCACCTGTTCAAGGCGAAGGAAATGCTCGCGTCGACGCTCTGCACCATCCACAACGAGCGATTCACCGTGAAGTTGGTCGACGATATCCGAGCCAGCATCGAAGGTGGGTATTTCCACGACTTCAAGGCGGACATGCTCGGAAAGTTCTACGCGGCGAAGACGCCTGCACCTCAGGCGTAGGTCGGTTCGCGCTTCTTCACGTATGCGATGACGCGGTAGGTGATCGGCATGACCAGAACCTCGACAAGCGTCTTCCACAGGAAGCCGACCAGCACGTAGTTGATGAAGTCTTCCCATGTGCTGATGCCGATGACACCGGCCGCGATGGAACAGAAGATGAGGGTATCGGCGAATTCGCCGACGACGGTCGAGCCGATCAGCCGCGCCCACAGATGCTTCTCCTGCATGCGCTTTTTCATCATGACCAGAACCAGTGAGTTCAGTAGCTGTCCGACGAGGTAGGCGGCCAAGCCCGCGACCAGTAGCCGGGGAATGACACCGACCACGGTTTCGAGGGCGGCCTGGTTCTCGTAGAACTCTGCCGACGGGAGTTGCACTGCAATCCAGAAGCACGCAGCGGCAAGAATCAGTGCGCCGAAGCCCAGGTAGATCGCGCGTCGGGTCGCTTTGAAGCCGTAGACCTCGCTGAGCACGTCACCGAGGACGTAGGCGAGCGGGAACAAGAAAAATCCACCATCGGTGATGATGGGCAGAATCTGCAAGGGACCGAGCGAGAAGTCGGAATCCGCAAAGAAGGCGACCCCCTTGGTCGCCGCCACGTTCGAGATCAGCAGCGTTGCGGTGAAGAGCGCGACGATCGTCGGGTAATAACCCCGGCTGACGTGCGCAAATTTGGTTTCGTGGGTCGATTCGTCTTGCTGATCCTGAGCTGTCACGTCCGTCATCCAAGCACCACAAGGCGCTCGGATGCGAGTTGGCGACCGTCCAGTTGCGCAGAACACACCGAAGGCCCTGCGGTTTCACGTGGAACCGCAGGGCCTTCGGTGATGCAAACGAACGGATCAGGCAGCTACATGGCCGCCGGTCAGCACGCGGTATGCGTAGGTGCTGGCGATCAACGCGACGGGCGCCGTCACCAGAAGACCGATTCCACACAGCAGCGCACCGACGATGTTGATACCGATCAGAGCGAGCGCCAGCAGGACCAACGTTCCGACGTTCGACGAGGTCAACGCGTAACTCGATTTGATGCCCGAAATCGCATCCTGATTCTTGTCCACGATGAAGGTCAGCGTGTAGTAGAGCAGGAACGCCGCGATGATGCCGGGAATGATGCAGAGAGCCAAACCGACGTAAGTTGCCACTGCTACCAGGAAACCGCCGAGAACAACTGCGCCGATGTTGGTGAATTGGAAGAAGGTGCCGAAAGCCGGCTTGATTCCATCCAATTCGCTCAACGCTCCACGAAGGAATGCGGCTTGGATGATGTAGCCGACGATAGCGGTGACCAATCCACCCACAATGGACAGCGCGCTGAACTCTGTGTTGGTGTAGTCGAAGCCGTTGAAAGCGCCCTGGATCAGTCCGGCGATCAAGAACGCGATGATCGAGATTCCGATCCAAACCAATGCGTTGTCTTTGAACTTGTTCCAGCCGTAGGTAATTGCCGCACCCACAGAAAGCTGCGGTCCACCGAATCCTGCGCCGTAGTCGTTGGCGGGCGGCGGTGGGAAGTTACCGCCTCCGGGAGGTGGCGGGTATCCACCGGGCGGTGGGTAGTTGCCTCCGGGAGGGGGATAGCTTCCACCCTGCGGAGGCGGCGGATATCCACCTGGCGGCGGGTAATTGCCACCTTGAGGAGGTGGGGGGTATCCACCGGGCGGCGGGTAGCTTCCGCCCTGCGGAGGCCCCGCCGGCGGGGGATAGCTCCCAGGAGGAGGCGTTCCCTGCTGGCCGTAGGGATCCTGGGGCGGGAATTGCTTTCCGTCCTCGGGATTCTGGTTGGGGTCGTGCCCACCGGTTGTCATATGCGCACCTAACCCTTGACTACCTGAGTTCCACCAGCGAGCTCGTCATGCTTGCCCTGCTTGGTGGGGCTGTTGTTGATCGTGACCGCGATGACGATGTAGGCGACCAACGCGAGGATTCCGCCGATGATCGGAATGATCGAGAGCAACGTGAAGGCGTTGCGAATCGCAGACTGCTGGACGGAGGGGCGAGGTGCGCCACCCGGACCGTGTACTGAAAGGCCCAGAATCATCTTTCCCAAAGTCCGACCCTGCGTTACTTCCATTGCGATGAAGTAAGCGAAGGTCAGAATTCCCGAGAACAGTCCCGAGACCAGAATCAAGCTGTCGGAGTCACTGACCAATAGAGCCAGAATCGCGGCGATGACGCCGACGATGATGCCGTCGATGATGCGGGCACCGAGTCGAATCCACAGATCGCCCGGCTGAGCACCCGAAGGCAGCCGGTTTCCTCCGCCGTACGCACCTTGGTCGTTGAACTGCGGAGGCGGCGGGAAGTTTCCGCCCTGGGGCGGCGGCGGGTATCCACCGGGAGGCGGGTAGTTGCCACCCTGAGGGGGCGGGAAGTTTCCGCCCTGCGGGGGCGGGTAGCTTCCGCCTTGCGGGGGGCCTGCGGGAGGGGGGTAACTTCCGGGAGGAGGTGTTCCCTGCTGGCCATATGGATCCTGGGGTGGGAATTGCTTCCCGCCTTCTGGATTCTGGTTGGGGTCGTACCCACCGGTTGTCATGTGTTCCCCTCAGTCGTAAATATCGCGCTCGAGTGTGACAGTGGATATGACCCTACTGGGATCAAAGAGCGATGTGGATGACATCTGCTCACTTGGATTCGGAGGTCACCTGTGGTTTAGGCTGCGTTGTATGACGAGTTCCGGGGGCAACAACGACGATTCTTCGAGCGATTACCAGGCAAAACCTGGGTACGGAGAATTTCCGAGCCTGCCTCCTGAGGGGTACGGCGTGTCCCCGTCCGAAACGCAGTCTTCACCTGAAGTTCCCGGATATACCACTCCCAACGAGCAGTACCCGGGTTATCCACCGCCGTCGTACAACCCGCCCGGTAATAACCCCCAGCCGGGCGGAATCGGTGAACCGAACCCGTACCTGCCGCCGCAGAATTTCGGACCGCAAAATCAGTATCAGCAGAATCAATATCAGCAATCCGGACAATACGGACAAGCTCAATACGGACAGCCTCAGTACGGCCAACCTCCGAACCCGTACGGTCAACCGAATCAATTCGCGGGTGGGTACGCACCGCCGATGCAGCCGGTCGGCACCAATGGTCTCGCAATTGCATCGCTGGTTGTATCGCTTGCGGGTGGTTGCTTTTACAGTCTCGGCGGAATCGTCGGAATCATTCTGGGAATTGTCGCGCTCAATCAGATCAAGCAGACAGGTCAACAGGGGCGCGGGCTTGCGATAGCCGGAATTGCGGTCGGCGCGGCCTTCTTGGCAATTTTTGCCGTGATTCTCGTGGTCGCACTCATAGCGAGTGCATCGTCGTCGTACTGAAGTGTCGTCGTGCTGAAGTGGCGAGCGCTCACACGGGAGTGACGACGGACGACGCAGGAAGTGGCTTGCCGAAGTAATAGCCCTGGCCCATGTCGCAGCCGGCCCGCAAGACGTTGGCTGCGTGTTCCGCGGTTTCGACGCCCTCTGCGATCGAATCAAGCCCTAGCTTCCGAGCGATGTCGGCGATGGACTCCATGACCATGAAGGCACGGTCTCCAGCACGACCCGCTGCGCTGACGGCCCAGGTCAAGGATTGGTCGATCTTGAGAATGTCGAGCGGCAATTCCGACAATGCGGAGAAAGACGCGAAGCCCGCCCCGAAATCATCCAGCGCGATTCGAATTCCCTCGTTGTGCAAGACGTGAAGAGTCTCGGCGGCATGCCGGCCTACGACGCCGAGTTCGGTGACTTCCACGATTATTCTGCTCAGTGGCGTTTGTGAACTGTCGAGGGCTCCGAGGATCTCGTGAGCGGCGTGCGGGGTAGCGAGTTGGCGAGGTGAAAAGTTGACCGCGACCATCATGTGCTCAGGCCACGACGCTGTTTGGGCACAAATCATTTCCAGAGCTTGTAGCCCGATGGGAATGATGAGCCCAGAGGATTCGGCGGAGCGCATGAAATCTTGAGGTTCGATCAACCCTCGCAGCGGATGACGCCAACGCAAAAGAGCTTCATAGCTGATAATTGCTGACGAGTTCAGATTGACCTGGGGTTGATACAACACCTCGAATTGATGGTCGTCGAGTGCCTCGCGAAGCTCGCGGACCATGCGTATTCCTTTTCGTCCTGAGTCGCCCGTGCCGCACGTGCGTGTCAGCGTGGATGCTGCAAGTGGGTACTGTGGTCGGATTCCAGGTTCAGATCCCGGGCGTGGTTTTGCAGGAACAACTCGCCCGGAATTTCCTTCGCCAGTCTCGACCGTACTTCACTATTCGAGAATTGCCAACGAATAGCTATTGCGGACGGCTTTGTCATATCGGACAATCGTAGTTTTGTTCCGACGAGGCACCGATTGATACGTCACTTACTTCGCCGGGAAAATCCACGGGGTCCGGGGGATCTTGCGAGAGTCGAATCGATCCGCCAATTGGGGTGATGTGACAACCTCGCCGGGTTCGGCGAGACCGATGCTCGACGCGATCATCGTCAGAACCTGCTCGGTACTGCGTCCGGCCTCGAGTTGATCTGCCAGAGTCACTGCGCCGTCGCGCTTCGCGAGTCGCTTGCCTTCACTGTTCAAGGCAAGAGGAACGTGGGCGTACGACGGTGGTTCGATGTCGAGCAGCTGGGCAAGGTATGCCTGACGTGGAGCCGAGGTCAGGAGGTCGTCGCCGCGAACCACCTGGTCGATGTTCTGTGCACCGTCGTCGACGACAACGGCAAGGTTGTAAGCGGGCACCCCGTCTCCGCGGAGCAGGACGACGTCGTCGACTGGTCCCGTCACCTCGCCGAACAGTTCGTCATGGACGGTGAACGAGTCGATGCCGGCCCGTAGCCTCAGCGCGGGAGATCGGCCACTTGCCGATTTCTCGGCGCGTTCGGCCTCCGAAAGGTTCCGACACGTGCCGGGGTAGGCGCCGTCTGGAGCATGGGGCGCTGACGGTGCCTGCAGGATCTCCTTGCGTGTGCAGAAGCAGGGATAGGTCAGGTCACGCTCGCGCAATTGGTCGATAGCCTTGTGGTACAAGGGAAGACGGTGTGACTGCAATACGACTGGGCCGTCCCACGTGAGGCCGAGCCTGCGCAGATCGTCGAGTTGTCGTTCCATCGCGCCGGGGCGGACACGGTCGAGATCCTCTACCCGAATGAGGAAGTCGCGCCCGCTGGTGCGGGCGAAAAGCCAAGCCAAGAGGGCGGTTCGGAGGTTTCCCAGATGGAGATCGCCAGACGGGCTCGGCGCGAAGCGTCCTGCTCCTTCCACGTCAGCTGGCGAGCCCGACGGAGGCGAGCGGGTTCTCGGCGTCGTGCAGGGTGAGGCGGATCTGGGTTTCCAAAGCGTGATCGAGGTACTGCGGCGGATACATGGCGGGGCTTCCGAGTGCGTCGAGTGCCAATCCATTGACGGTTGAAAGCAGAAGTGCCGCTCTGGTTTCCGCTTCGGGAGTTCCGATGCCGATCAGAACTGTCGAGATGCCGGTGCGGATTGTGAACAGGGTTGTCCGGCGGATTTCGGAGAGTGACTCACTGGTTGCGGCACGCACGGCAAACGCGGCGAGCACATGTGCCTCGCGCGTGCGTTGCTCGTCGAGGGGCAGGAGTTGCGAGAGTGCCTGGAACAGGGCGGTATGCGGGTCTGCGTCGGCGGACGATTCGGCCAGTCGCGTCAACAATCGATCGACGAGTGTTCGCAGTGCGAATGCGAACATCTCGTCCTTGGTCGAGAAATGATGTTGCACTGCGCCGATCGAGACACCCGCCCGTTTTGCGACCTCGCGAACGCTGGCATTTTCCAGTCCGGATTCCGCGGCGACATCGAACAATGCCGCCGCAAGCAGGTCTGGACTCGTGGAGGATTTTCGGCGTTCCGGCATACCGCGACATTACATGCGTATGGAAGTAATGCCCACGTCAGGGGTGCTTTTTCACGCCTTCCGGCCGAGGAAGGCAAGGAGTTTCGTCGCTTTGTCAGCGTTGTCCGGAACCTGTATTTCCGGGCCGCACACACCGCTCATGCGGATCGACTCGCCCAGGCCCGCGGCGATCTCCGACACCCACTCCACGTCCGCGTCTCGCATCGTCGTATCGGTGCCGGTTGCGGCCGCGAGGTCCCAACCGTGGATGACCAGATCGAAACACAAAAACCCTTCGACCGTGGCCCCGAGGTTGGTCCTGCCGAAGTGTCCGTCGTATTCCAGGGTGGACTTTGCCGGATCGTCCAGAATTTCCTGCATCGAATCGCGGACGGCCGCCCAGGCTGCCGACGGGTCGTCGTCGACCGACGGACCGGGTGCCAATTCCAGGCCGACTACCTTGACCATGTCTCGTTCGCTGTCGAGCACGTGTCTCACCACGTCGCGGGCGGTCCAGCCCTCGCAGGGGGAATCGTCGTCCCAGCGGTCGGCGGGTACGGCGTCGATCCGGGCCGTGAATCCGGCGGCCAGATCCCGATAACGCTGGGCGGGGGAGATCTCTGTTGAAGTCATGACAACAATCCTTCACCGCCACAGCGCATCGTGATTGATTATTTCGGACATTCACTCGATCTCCGGGGCTTCCGCCCAGATGTCCATCGGTACAACCCCGGCACTCTTGCCCTCGTCGTCGAGAAGTCGGCCCACCCTCTTCATCGATCGCAGCACCACTGACCTGTTCAGCACCACCAGGCCCGGTGCCTCTTGTGCGAGTTGTACTTCGGTAATGGGAGTTTCGCGAAGGGAGTGTGCGGCGATCGCGAGCAGTGTGTTGGCGCGTCCACCGGATATCCGCATGCACACCCGCGTTCCCGGCACTCGCTCCACCAGGGCACGAATCGTCGACCGGTCCGTGGGATCGACATATCCCCACACCCAGGTCACGAGGGGCCAGCCGGACAGTGGCAGAGACACGTCGCAGCGGAACACGATCTGGTTGCGCGACGTCAATTCGGCAAGTCGCCGCCTGACCGTACTTTCGCTGAGGCCGGTACCGACCGTGAGCTCGGCAATCGAGGATCGACCGTCCTCGCCCAGCTTCAATATCAATTGGCGATCGACCGCGTCGAACGTCTTCCCGTGATGGCGCTGATCCGTCGGCGCGTATTTGTATCGCACAGGCCGGTCTGTCATCGTCGCTCGCTGCGCGGCATCGAGTACCTGCAATTTCCAGTCGTCTCCGATCGCGAAGACCTCGGTGACGAGGTGTGCACGCGAACTGACGATCCCGGGTACCGACGCGAGCGACCGAAGCAGGAAGCGCGACAGGAAAGCCATGTCTCTGACCTCGACGAGAAGTGTCAAGTCGCCTGGGCCGCTTGTGTGTTCGACGCTCAGTACGTGCGGCCAGCGGGCAAGTCGTTCTGCAATCGTCAACGCGTTCGAAGTCGTGCAGTCGACTTCGACAAAAGCCAGACACGACTCCGGACGGCCATGGCCGGTTGCCCTGGCAGAGACCCAGGCGGTGCCGGAATCCTGTAACCGCTGCCAGCGGCGAGCCACGGTAACCGGATCCACTTTGAGCGCGTCGCCAACCGTGCGCCACGACGCTCGCGGGTCGAGTTGCAGGCAATTGATCAGGGCGAGGTCGACGTCGTCCAGTACGGCGGAATCCTGCGTTTCTTCGATCATGGTGCAAGTATCGTGCATCTTCATTGTGTCTGGGATCACTTCATTCATGCTCGAAGGGCAGAACGCGGTGGCGAGTGCCCACCGCGTTCATGCTGTGAAAGGAGAAACCAGATGTCATCGACCACGTTGCCCGCTGTTCCGACAGAGAGAAGCCTCGAGTGGGTGCAACGCCTCATCGGAATCGATACGACGAGTGCCGTGAGCAATCGACCGTTGATCGATCTCATTGCGGCGGAACTACGTCGCCATGGGGTCGAGCCGGTACTTGTTGCCGATGACGAGGGAACGAAGCTCAACTTGTTGGCAACGTTCACTCCTCCTGACGGAAGTACTGCCGGCGGTGTGATGTTCTCCGGCCATACAGACGTAGTGCCGGTCGACGATCAAGACTGGAGTAGCGACCCTTTCGCGCCCGACGTTCGCGACGGAAGCCTGTACGGACGTGGCACGTGCGACATGAAGTCGTTCATCGGGATCGTCGTCGCTGCGATCCCCGACATCGTTGCTCGGCCGCTGGCGAAGCCGATTCACTTTGCATTCTCCTACGACGAGGAAGTCGGCTGCATCGGTGCGGCCGGGTTGGTCGAGGAGGTTGTTTCCCGGAACCTGCGCCCTGATGTGTGCGTCGTCGGAGAGCCGTCGGAGATGCGGGTCATTCGCGCACACAAGTCGATGAACGTCATACGTGTTGATCTGCATGGTGTTTCGGCGCACTCGTCGCTTACTCCGAAAGGAGTCAACGCGATCGAATACGGCGCGGAGTTGATTCGATTCGTCAGAAGCGCGGCCGACGAGCTCCGTGCGTCCGGCCCGTACGACGACGCATTCGACGTGGCCTGGACGACGTGTTCGGTCAATCTCGTATCCGGCGGGATCGCAGTGAACACTGTCCCCGAGGATTGCTCCATCACTTTCGAGTTCAGGAGCATCAGCTCAGCTGGCGCCGCAGATTTGCTCGAACGCTTTGCCGCCGAGACGAATCGGATCGAGAACCTGATGCGGGAAGAAAACCCGTCAGCCTCCGTGACGATGCACGTGTCGGCCTCGGTCCCTCCCCTGGAGACGGATGCGAATGCTTC
Organism: Rhodococcus sp. SG20037; assembly: GCF_031763325.1. Taxonomy (NCBI): domain Bacteria; kingdom Bacillati; phylum Actinomycetota; class Actinomycetes; order Mycobacteriales; family Nocardiaceae; genus Rhodococcus; species Rhodococcus sp. SG20037. Next base: position 432,160 of record NZ_CP134497.1, read on the forward strand.
GGCGGCCGCACTGGTCGAACAATGGGGTGGTCGGGCATCGGACGAAAAGGTCGCGTACGCCACCGAGGCCGGGATGTTCGCGACTATCGGTATCCCCACTGTCGTGTGTGGGCCGGGAAGCATCACTCAGGCGCATGCACCTGACGAGTACGTGACACTTGACCAATTGGCACAGTGCGAGCAGTTCGTTCGGAACGTCATCGCTCACGCCCGCGCCTGACCCACCCTGACCCCCTAAGGAAAACCATGTCCACGGCAACTACGCCAACCTCCGGAACAGTCACCCCGGAACGCCTGGCCGCTGCTCGCAAGGCGGTGATCAGCAGTTCGCTCGGCGCTGCGCTCGAATGGTTCGACGTCATCGTCTACGCATCATTCGCAGTGGTGATCGCCCATAATTTCTTTCCCGGCGGCGACAACACGCTCGGTTTGATACTGACGTTCGCGACGTTTGCGATCTCGTACGTCATCCGGCCGCTTGGCGGGATGGTTCTCGGTAGCTACGCCGATCGTCGCGGGCGCAAGAACGCCTTGACGTTGACGATGATGCTGATGATGATCGGCACGCTCATCATGGCCGTGGCGCCGACGACCTCGATGATCGGACCGTGGGCCGGCGTCGTCATCCTTGTTTCGCGTCTCATTCAAGGATTCTCCGCCGGCGGTGAATTCGGTACTGCTACAACCTTCCTCGTGGAGACTGCGCCACACAAGAAGGCGTTCTACTCTTCCTGGCAAGTTGCCAGCCAGGGTGCCTCGGTTTTCCTGGCATCGCTGTTCGGATACGTGCTCAACACCCACCTTTCGCATGAAGCGCTCTACTCGTGGGGCTGGCGCGTTCCGTTCTTCTTCGGCATCATCGTCGGGCCGGTCGGACTCTACATCCGTGCCAAGCTTGACGAAACGGACGATTTCAAGACGAGCGTTCCGGAAAGGGCTCCGCTGAAGACGACGCTGACCAGGCATCTCGGCCGGGTGCTGACCGGTGCCGCAGTAGTGGGCGTCGCGACGATCTCGATCTATCTCATCTTGTACATGCCGACGTTTGCCGTGAAGAACCTCGGAGTATCCGCCTCGGCCGGCTATCTCGGCGGCATCGTCGCCGGACTGGTCACCTTGATCACCGTGCCGTTGATCGGTCATCTAGCAGACCGGGTCGGACCGGCGAGAGTTATGACCTGGGCCGCCGTTGCGGCAATCGTCTTGGCCTGGCCGCTCTTCAAATTGATGGTCGATCACCCGTCGACTCTGACCCTCGTCCTGGTTGTTTCGGTCCTGGGTGTCATCATGGCGTTTGCCTTCGGTCCCTTGCCCGCCCTGATGAGTTCGCTGTTCCCGGCAGAGATCCGGGCTACCGGAATGTCATTGTCGTACAACCTCGGAGTGACTTTGCTCGGCGGAATCGCGCCGTTGGTCTTGACCTGGTTGATCAGTACAACAGGCTCGCTCGACGCCCCCAGTTACTACTACATGACGGTCGCAGTTCTTTCCCTCGGTGGGCTGTGGTCGGCAAGGACGCTTTTCAGCCAGAAGTGACGGCGGGGGAGCGCGGTCGGGATTACGCGACCGCGTCTCCCTCCGCCAGCGCGACAACGGTATCCGACCCGTGCCAGTCGGGGGCTTGGGTGCGGAGTAGAGCCGCCGGGGTCAGCGACGAGATTCGGCGGCATTCACGGGTCAAGTGGGCCTGATCGCTGAATCCGCAGTGGGCGGCGGATTCAGCGAGTCCCAGCGCGGGTCGACTGCGAGCGAGCGCCATGAAGCGCTGGAGGCGCAGGATCGAGCGCAGCGTTGCCGGGCCGTATCCGAAGGCGTCGTTGCATCGACGTTGGAGTTGGCGCGAAGTCAGTGCCGCCGCGTCGGCGAGAGAGCTGACATTCCACGAATGTTCGGACAGTGCGGTGCGAACGTGGTTGATCACCGGATCGTGACGGAAACTCGAACTTACCCAACTCCGAACAGCGCTTTCGAGGATGGAGACCTGTTCGTGGTCTTCGGAATTTTCCAAGCGGTTCAACAGTATTCGTTCCGTGCGTGCGTCGGTTACATCGCTGAGATCGGCGCGAGAATCCCGAAGCTCGGACGCCGAGGTTCGCAACATCGGCGATGCCGATCCAGGGCGGAATCGAACACCCACGGAGCGTGTTCCGGGCGGAAGAGTGAATGACCATGCAGCGGTTTCGGGGCCACAGACGCGTATGCCGACGCCGCGTATCCACAGCACGTCCATGCAAGCATCGGGCACGAGGAGGTGTTCTCCTTCTGCGCACGCCGTCCAGCCACACACCAGGATGTCGGAGAGATCCGGGGCGACCGATTGTGGTGTGTACCAACCCATGACAAGAGCTTATCGAGCGGCACCGACACGAAGGCGACTTCAGTCGACCGGGCCGAAGCGGTATCCGAATCCCCTGATGGTTTTGATGTACTTCGGTTTCGCGGGATCGGATTCGAGTTTGGACCGCAGGCTGAGAATGGTTGCGTCGACTACACGCGTCCTTTCGTGGTCGGAACCCCACACGTTTCGGATCAGGTGATCACGTGAGTACACGCGCCCAGGCTCGGTCGACAGCTCCAGGAGTACCCGCCATTCGGTCCGACTGAGGACCAGCAGCTTTCCGCCCATCGTCGCCGTCATCGCACGTCGATCGAGGAGCAGGTCACCGTGACGTTGGTGTTTGCCGGGGGCGGGATGTGCGGTTTCACGAAGGATTGCGGTGACCCGAAGATCGAGCGCGTGAGAATCGATCGGGTTCAGCACAAAGTCCGAGACAGCGCGATGTGGTGCTTCGTCGATGTCCTCGTAGGTATCCACCAGCATCATGATCGGCATCGAACTGCGCAAGCGGATCTGCCGTGCGATCTCGTAGCCGTCGATGTCCGGCAGAAGGAGATCGATCACGGCGATATCGAAACTGTCGGTGTCCAGGTCATCGAGTAGTCGACGCCCGGTGCGGACGAGCTGTATCTGGTGCCCGAAATGTATTAATTCGGTACCAAGCGTCTGGGCAAGCTCCGAACGATCGGTAGCTGCAAGTATCAAGCTCACGTGAAATCCTCCCCCCGAAGGTGTTACTAGTCGTAACAGCTTGCATTGTGGCAGATCATCGACCGCGGGACCAGACATAGGGCGGCCGATCGGAAGTCGAGGGGACCGGGGGCGTTCGTCGCTAGACTTCTTTCATGGGCACTCTGTTCGCGTTGACGCTGCCAGGCTTGCTCGTGCTGCTGGTCCTGTTCGCTTTCGCCGAGACTCTCTGGAACCGGCTCACCGGCGGCCGGGCACTGCCGTGGACTCGGGGACGTACGACTCGTCCGGTCTCGGCCGCGGGCTTCGAAGAGGTTGCTGCCCTGTTTCAGGAGTCCAAGCATCATGAATTCGAACAGCGTCAGAGCGCATTGATGCATCGTGAGGACGGAACGGACGGTGACCCGCCGTGGGTGTCTGTCGATCCGGAAGCTAACAAGGTCGTTCTCCGTCGACGGAGTTGACAGTCGTCAACAGTCGACGGAGTTGACAGTCGCCGACAGACGACGGAGTTGACAGTCGGGTTCAGGCCCAGTGGCTGGGGCGGGTCAGTGAATCGGGAAGTGTGGTAGCCGAATCGCCGATCGCCCCGTTGATCTGGAACTGAGTGAGAAAGATACTGCCGCGGAGTTTTGTGCCGCGAATGTCGGTGCCGCGTAAGTCTGCACCGATCAGATCGGCTCGATCGAGTTCGCAGTCGCGGAGGTCTGCACCGATCAGGTAACTCCCGCGAAAGTTGGCCCCACGTAGATCGGAACCACGAAATTTGGCGCCGATGAGGTCTGCGCCGCGGTGGTCGAGTTTTCGACCCTTCTTGGTTGAGATCGGTGAGCGCACAAGGTTACTCGTCTGCAAGAGCAGTGTGTTAACTGCCGCTCGGTGTGCTGAGACGTCGACGGTTTGAATCTGCGAAGGTGTGCCGTTGGTCAGGCTTTCCGTCTCTGCGAGTGCAGCGTCGAGTTCCTTTCGTATCGAGTGGGTTTGCTTCAGCGAGCGGGCTTCGGCGAGATACCAGAGGAGTTCGTGCAACTGGCGTACGACAGGGAAGGTTTCGAACATGTCCGACGCGGTCTCCGGGGCATCACGCCAGCTGATGCCGTCGTAGGTCTGCTGTGAAACCTTCTGTCCCGCACCGAAACAGTCGTAGACGGTGCAACCGGTGAAGCCCTTCTTTCGCAATCCGGTGTGAATGCCGCAACGGAAATCCTGCTGCAGGTTCTTGCAGGGGGCGCCGGCATTCTTGTTGGTCGCGAAGTCGGAGGACTTGGAAAAGGGGAGTGCGACGCAGCACAGACCGAAGCAACTGCTGCAATCTGCGAGCAGATTGGTCTGGCCGGCAATCACGCGTACTCCCGATGGTTGGGTTGGACGGAAAGTCTGTCCTCGGGTTTGTGAGTCTGTCAAACGAAATTGCGTGGTTCGGCAGCAAGAAGTCCAGCGGCTCCGAGGTCGTATCCCGCGCAATTGCGGGGTACCAATCCGGCAGACGTGATTCTGGACCACGCTCGTGAAGTAGGTCGAAAATCGGGTGGACGGCCCAGCTCGCTGCAACCAATCGCCGTGCGGTACCCGGCGGCAGAACCAGTGCGCCGACGAAGACCACAAATGTTGCGGCCACTGCACTCCATTCGCGAGTGGGAATGGAAACGTCGATCGTGCGCCCAATCGCCACCTAGCCCATCTGCGACCTGGCGAAAATCACTCCCCATCCAGATCGAGGAGCGATACCCCCCGTGCCGTGAGCCGGAAGCGCAGCGGTCTCTTCGTAACCGTCTCAATGATCCCGGCATCGTCCAGGCGCTGAAGTCGCGGGCGGGCGAACTGGCTGGATCGACCCACCACCTCGACCAGGGTGTTCAACTTGATGGCGCGGTTCGCCTCGAAGCAGTGGGCCTGACCCAGGGTGAACAGGACTGCGCCGATGTGGTTGCTATCAACCGGCGGCGTCGACTCGCGATCGAGTCCCAAGTTCAGCGGAAATTCCTCATCCTCCACCAGAACGCGGATACGCGCCTCGAGTGTGTCGATCTTATGCCGCCTCTCGGAGAGGTCGAGCAGCAGTCGATGTTGCGCCTCGGCGATGATCTCCAGCATATCGATCAGGTAGGGCGTCAGATCTCCGCGGTTCAATGGATTCTCCGCGTCAGAGAATGCTTTGTAGTAACGATCCTTGTTGTCGGCGACGGTCGCCGACAATGCCAGGCTCGCATACGGAGCCAACACCTGTCGAAGGTCCAGCGCGAGAAGGTAGCGTCCGGTTCGGCCGTTGCCGTCGTAGAACGGGTGCGTGTACTCGAAGATGAAGTGCGCGACCACTGCCCTGATCAGTCGTGGAATCGAGTCGTCGCCCCCCTGTCTCAGCATGAGGGTCAGCGCGTCGTCGATCGCTGACTCGGGTACCACACCGGTGTGCACGACCTTGATTCCTGACGTGATCGATACTGGCCCTTGCCGGAACCGCTTCCCATCGGGGGCGTCCTCGTCGCGAATCTCGCCCCGAGTTACCGCGTCGTAGACGTCTCGGATGTCGTCGAGCGTCTGCGGACTCTCGGCCTGGTCGTTGCCGATATTGAGATAGAGCCGCACCATCTCGGCGAACCGCTTGTTCGCGAGGGGTTGCTCCGCCCACACCATCTCGATTGCCTCGCTGATCTCCTTCCGGGTTGAGCGGACCTGTTCGATCTCGTTCGTTGCCTGGATCTCGTCGATCACCATGCGATGCAGGTAGTGGGTGCGCGCGAGGGCCGGCAGCCCGTTCCACTCAGCCCGGATCTTCGGCTCGAAGCTCATGATCCGTTCGATCAGCGCTGCGACTTCGGGTGTCATCAGTGCGAACGTCGAGTGTTCGCCGATCAGTAGGTCCCAGTGGACGGCGGCGGGAGAATCGCGTCGCGCTCGCTCCTCAGCATCGGCACCAGCACGATCTCGTTGGTGAAAGATCGATTTCAACGTCCTGTACGCCATCTGGTCTCTCCCCGTATCCACGCTATATTGCCGCCTTGCTTTCCATGCCTATCTTATCCAGAATGGGATCTGGATAAATAAGACTTGCGGCGCGGGTGTCATTTCATGACCAACGCGGGCTGCAGGAGCAGATGTGGCCATAGCTTCCCGAATCGGGTTCGGGCCATCGGCGGGCCACTCGAAATCACGCAGCAGCATTCCGATTCGGCGCGCTGCGGGATCGAAACCACCACGAGTCGGCAGACCGTCTGAGCTCGCAGAACATCGAGCTGAACCGAGACCCTGTTGCATTACTCGTTGCATGAGGACAGAAAAGAACCCCTGTGAACCGCTTCTCAGCAGTTCACAGGGGTTCCTTTGGCGGAGGATAGGGGATTTGAACCCCTGAGGGCGTTAACCCAACCCGCGTTCCAGGCGAGCGCCATAGGCCACTAGGCGAATCCTCCGTGGAGCAGCATACCCAATTGCGGGCGCGAAGCGTTAAACGGGTACCTGACCTGCGAAGAACCGGTGGGACTCGAGGTTTGCATCTCGGCCCCGGTAGGTGGTGTGCAGCGGCCGGAGAAAGCCGTCTACACTGTTCATTGGATCCCGCGCGGCGCGCATCCTGTGAACTCCCCCAGGGCCGGAAGGCAGCAAGGGTCAACGGGCTCTGCCGGGTGCGCGGGGTCCTCTATTTTTTCACATACCCGACCCCGCCTCGTCGGTGAAAGGCCGCTCCGGATGCCTATCCAAACCCAGATCGGGTTGATGAGCCATGAAGAACTCACCTCCGAGCATGAGAGCCAGAGCGCGAAGTACACGCAGCTCCAGGCGCAGAAGCTCGCACTCGATCTGACCCGCGGTAAGCCTTCCCCGGAACAACTCGACCTTTCCGCAGAGCTGCTGACGCTGCCCGGCGACGGTGATTTCCGTGACGGAAGCGGCACCGACTGCCGTAACTACGGCGGACTCACCGGTCTGCCGGAACTGCGCGCCATCTTCGGTGAGCTGCTGGGTATCCCCGTTGCGAACCTTCTCGCCGGCAACAACGCGAGCCTCGAGATCATGCACGACAACGTCGTGTTCTCACTGCTTCATGGCACACCGGATTCGGCCCGGCCGTGGGCACGCGAAGAGAAGATCAAGTTTCTCTGCCCGGCACCGGGCTACGACCGCCACTTCGCGATCACCGAGTCCCTCGGCATCGAGATGATCGCGGTGCCGATGAACCACGACGGCCCGGATGTCGTCAAGATCGCCGAACTTGTTGCGTCAGATCCGCAGATCAAGGGCATGTGGGCGGTTCCGGTTTACGCGAACCCCACCGGTGCCGTGTACTCCGAAGAAATTGTCCGTACGCTCGCGTCGATGCCGACGGCCGCGCCCGACTTCCGCCTGTACTGGGACAACGCGTACGCCGTACATCCGCTTGTCGGCGAGACTGCGCCTTCCTACGACATTCTCTCGATGGCAGCGGAGGCCGGACACCCCAACCGTCCGCTCGTGTTCGCGTCGACGTCCAAGATCACTTTCGCCGGCGCTGGTGTGAGCTTCTTCGGTAGCTCGGCGGAAAACCTTGCCTGGTACCAGAAGTTCCTGGGCAAGAAGAGCATCGGACCGGACAAGGTCAATCAGCTTCGCCACCTGCGCTTCTTCGGCAATGCCGACGGCGTTCGTGCGCACATGGAGAAGCATCGCGCGTTCCTCGCGCCCAAGTTCGAGCTCGTACTGCGGATCCTCGAGGATCGTCTCGGTGCATCGAAGGTCGCGTCTTGGACCGAGCCGAAGGGCGGATACTTCATCAGCCTCGACGTGGTCGACGGCACGGCCAAGCGGGTCATCGAACTGGCGAAGAACGCGGGTATCGCGCTCACCGCTGCCGGATCGGCTTTCCCGTACAGCACGGATCCGGATGACCGGAACATCCGGTTGGCCCCGAGCTTCCCGTCCAAGGCTGAACTCGAAGTTGCCATGGACGGCGTGGCTACGTGTGTTCTGCTCGCAGCTACCGAATCGCGTCTCTCCGAGATCTGAGTTCTCGAAGCGGCGTGCCCGGTCGGTACTTTTCGGTCTTGTCTTGTACCGTTCGGAGCATCAATTCCCGACATAGGGTGTAAATCCCGGAGGTTGTAGTGACGGGCGCGATCAACGCTTCGGATGGGCCTTCTTTCGAGGCGCACACCGCGAACTCGGAGTCGGTCATCGAAGCTGACATACCGCGACGCACCCTCCGTGTCGGTGTTCTCGGATTCTCTGTACTCGGTGTTCTGGCAGTCGCGTCCGTGCTGATGGTTCTTTTCGCCGTGCCGATGAATACGCGGTACTGGGGGATCTTCGAAAATTTCCTCGATCTCGACGTCTACCGCCACGGCGGCAGCGTTGTGGTTCAGGGCCTTCCGTTGTACGACGGGCCAGTCCTGGACGGAATGATGTTCACGTACACCCCGTTTGCGGCTTTGCTGTTCACGGTGTGGGCGGTGCTCTCGTTCAAACAGGCGATTGTTGTGTGGACGGGTTTGAACATCGCTGCGTTGTTCGCAGTGATCTTGTTGTGCTGGAAGTACCTCGGTTATCGGCTCGACGTGAAGGCGTACGCCGTGAGTGCGTTGGCGACGACGATCTTTCTGTTCATGGAACCGATACGTACGACGCTCTGGCTCGGGCAGATCAACATCTTCCTGCTGCTCTTGATCGTGTGGGACCTCGGTCGGGACGAGAAGAGTCGGCTCCGAGGAATCGGGGCAGGCATCGCCGCCGGCGTGAAGCTCACTCCGGCCTTCTTCTGGGCGTACCTCTTCATCACTCGTCAATGGCGTGCGTTGGTGACGGCCGTCGTGACGTTCGCTGCGACCGTTGCGATCGGCTTCGTCGTGATCTACAACGATGCGTACAAGTACTGGACCGGCACTCTTGTCGACAGCGAACGCGTCGGACCGACGGATGCTCCGAGCAACCAGTCCGTGTCCGGTCTGATCGCTCAGCTCACTCACACTCCGACGCCGTCGCGGGTCCTGGTTCTAGTCTTCAGTGCGCTGGCGGTATGCCTCGGACTCGGTGCCGCGTGGATTGCTCACCGGCACGGCCAGAAATTGCTCGGCCTCACCATGACGGGGTTGACTGCGACCACTGTCTCGCCGTTCTCGTGGGGCCATCACTGGGTGTGGTTCGTCCCGCTGGTCGTCCTCGCCGCGCACTACGCGATGGTGTCGAAGAAGCGTTGGGCGTGGGTGGCGCCGTTCGTTTTCCTGCTCCCGGTCTTGAACTGGTCTCACACCTGGTGGGACCCGTCGGTCATTCCGGGTACGGATCGCTTCATCGGAATGGGCCTGTTCATGTTCGTGCCGCCCGAGTATCTGCGGATTCCGACCGTCGGCGTCTACCTCTGGGTCTTCACGCTTGCCGCGGTCTCGACGGTGGTTCTGTTCGGCTGGAAGAAGTGGAAGATTCCGGCCCCGGATGCGTCGGCGCCGGTCACAACTGCCGCCTGACGTGGCAGTATCGGACTCATGGCACTTCAACTGAACCTTGTCGGTGACCCCGAAGCTGATGCTCTCCTCGCCGAGGACCCGTTGGCGTTGTTGATCGGAATGCTTCTCGATCAACAGGTTCCGATGGAAACGGCCTTCCTCGGTCCGAAGAAGCTGGCGGATCGGCTCAGCGGTATCGACGTCAGGCGTATCGCCGACATGGACACCGACGAGTTCATCGCCGTCTGTGCCGAGCCTCCGGCTGTGCACCGATTCCCCAAGTCGATGGGCGAGCGTATCCAGCTCATGTGCCAGTTCATCGTCGAGAACTACGACGGCGACACCGCGGCGATCTGGACTTCGGGAAATCCCGACGGCAAGGAAGTACTGAAGCGGCTCAAAGCCCTACCCGGTTACGGGGATCAGAAAGCCCGGATCTTCCTGGCGTTGCTCGGAAAACAGATCGGCGTCGAGCCGAAAGGTTGGCGCCAAGCGGCCGGCGACTACGGGCTCGAAGGTTCGAGGCGCTCGATTGCAGACGTGGTCGACGAACAGTCTTTGCTCGAGGTCCGCGAGTTCAAGAAGGCCGCAAAGGCAGCAGCGAAGGCCGACAAGAAGTAAGCCGCTTTCAGGATTTCCGGGACCCGCTCGCACGCACTACTTTCATCAGGTCTCCTGCGGGACCCTCGAGCTGACGCGGGGGACGCCACACTGCGCGCAGGGATCGGTCGAGTTCCAAGCCTTCGACGGCTACCACCCGAAGTTCTCCCTGCTTCACCTGGTCCTCGACGGCCAGCGTGCTCAGTACCGCCGGGCCGACGCCACCGAGCACGCTGGTTCGAATCGCGGCCGAACTACCCAGTTCCAACAACGGTGCACCGCGCTCGTATTCGTGTAACGCCAGGTCGAGAGTCGTTCTGGTTCCCGATCCGGGCTCGCGCACCAGCAGCGGCGTCGCTGCCAGTTCGGCGACGGTCAGCGGCTTTCGTCGACGCGCCCATGGATGATCCGGATGAACGACCACGACCAGCGAGTCACGCGCGACGGTGACGCTGGACAGGCTCTTCGGAACGGTCGGTGACTCGACGAATCCGAGGTCGCACATTCCCACCTCGACAGCCTCGAGGACGCGGGTCGAGTTGTAGACCTGAAGGTGGACGGTGACACCAGGATGTAGTGACCGAAAGATACCGAGCCAGGCCGGAATCAGATGTTCGGCGACGGTCATGCTGGCACACACGGTCAATTCCGCGGATCGTTCGGTCCGCATCCCTTCGGCGACGTCGAGAAGCTGCCTCGAGTTGGCGAGGACGCGGCGCGCCCAGTGGACGATGACGGTCCCCTGCGGAGTCAAAGTCGCCCCCGTCGACCTTCGGTGTATGAGTGGCATCCCGAGCTGCCGCTCGAGGGCTTTGACGGCGCGGCTGGCATTCGGCTGCGCAATGTTTGCTGAACGGCTTGCCGCACTGAGACTTCCGTGATCATCGATGCCGATGAGTAGCTCGAGAGTGGTGAGGTCGGGCCACCGTCTGGTCATGCAAACAGGCTATACCGAACTTCACGTTCATATCGATTTGATATGCCGTGATGGTAGAAATCGCCCTACCGGAGCGATGGTGGCTCAAGGACGCTGGATGAGTGAACCGTGATGTGAAGTCCGTGGCCGAGAAACCCGCAGTCGCACCTTCGTCAGAAGTACGACGGTGGTCCAGTGTGGCTGCATTGGTGCCCGGAGTTGCGTTGTGCGCCTTGGGGGCCACGGTCGCGCTGATAGCCGGTCAGTTCACCTCCGCCGTGAGTCCGTTGCTGATTGCGATCGTGGCGGGTGCGGTGTTGGCGAATACCGTCTCTTTGCCGGCGAAATTCCAACCTGGCCTGGCATTCTCGGCGAAACGGCTACTTCGGGTGGGTATCGCTCTGCTCGGGCTGCAATTGATGTTGTCCGACATCGTCGGTTTGGGCTGGGGAGTGATCGCCGTTGTGGTGGCGATTGTGTTCCTCGGTATCGCCGGGACCATGTATGCCGGAAAACTTCTCGGATTGAGTTGGTCGCAGAGAATTCTGATTGCCTGCGGCTTCTCGATCTGTGGCGCTGCCGCCGTGGCTGCTGCGGACGGTGTGGTGAATGCGCGAGAGGAAGAGTTGCTCACCGCTGTTGCGTTGGTGGTGATCTTCGGAACTCTGATGATTCCGACAATCCCACTGTTGGCCAACGCTTTCGGTATGAACGAGGTCGGTGCAGGCTTGTGGGCCGGTGGGTCGATCCACGAAGTGGCGCAAGTGGTGGCTGCCGGCAGCGCTCTCGGCGCCACCGCGTTGGGTGTCGCGACCGTGGTGAAACTTGCGCGCGTGTTGATGTTGGCGCCGGTCATGGCATTTCTGAGTATCCGGCAACGCAGGATGGTCGACAGCACTGCCGCCAAGCGTCCCCCGCTGATTCCGTTGTTCGTCGTGGCATTCATCGGCTGCATGGGCTTGCGCTCCACGGGCATCTTGCCGGATGAGCTTCTGGGGCTGGCGAAGACGGTGCAGACGGCGCTGTTGGCGGCCGCGATGTTCGCACTCGGGCTGGGGGTGCGGTTGAGCGTCATTCGTGGAGTTGGCGCCCGGCCATTCGTGCTGGCCGCGATTTCCACTGTGTGGGTGGCAACGATCGCCTACGTCGGAGTCGTGCTGGTCAGCTGATCGAGCGCTGAGTCCGCCACGCGCTCGGGCTCATCGAGAACTGAGTGCGAAACCAGCGCGAGAAACTACCCTGCGTCGAAAACCCGAGGTGCACAGCCACTTCGGTCAACGAATAGCGAGGGTTGGAGACAAATCGTTCCGCGAGGGAGCTTCGAACCGAATTGAGAACGGCCGTGAACGTATCTCCGGATTCGGCGAGATGACGGTGCAGTGTCCGCCGGTCGAATCCGAGACTGCGTGCCACCTGCTCGACAGAGCAGCGGCCGGTCGGAAGCAGAACTTCGATCAATTCCTTGGTGCGGCTGAGGGTATCGGAGGTTTCCGAGGCGGGAAGCGAGTCGAGGAACTGGCGAGCGTACGGCCGGAGTAACTCGTCGGAAAGTTGGTTAGCCGCATCCAGGTCGGCGGCGAAGAAAACGATACCGGTGAACTCGTGATCGAATTCCACCGTCTCGCCGAGGATTCGCCGATGCGTGCTCGTGTCTTTCGGGGCATTGTGCGTGAATCCCACGCTGACCGGTTGCCATCGAGAACCCAGGAAACTCCGCAGGATCTGCAGTGTCGCGCCGACTGCGAGTTCGACGCTCTGTCTGGTGTCGACCGGTTCGCCGACCTCGAGCGAGATTCGCAGGGTGGCGAGTCCGTTGACCTCGTTCAATCGAATGCGTAATGACTCGTTGTACGTGTGCTCGTATCGCATCAATACGTCGAGTGCGCTCCTGACGTCTGGCTCTTCCCTGATGACCAAGCTGAGGGGGCCGAGATTGGACAGTCGACGCAGGCCGGCGAGTAGAAGCCCGAAGTCTTCGTGTCCGGACTCCGCTGCCGATCGCTCCAGGAGCGATGCGATGGAGGCGGCCGGTACCCATTGGTCGGGGTTCGCCAGGCTTGCCGGGCTCAGGCCGACACTTCTCATGAGGGCCACAGCGTCCACGTCCACTGTTCGGCACAGGTCGACGTATCGGTTCAGTGACGCGTAGCGGGCGAGTGGCTTCATAGGTCCCCCTTTACTCGATGTCCCGAAATGTTGTGTTGTGTGTCTCGTCAAGTTAAGCATGTGAGCCGGATCTCACATAGTTTTGTCCACATCAGTTCGGCACGACCACGAAGCCGAGCACCGACTTCTGGAAGTTGTTGCGTGCGAATACTGCTCGACCGTAATCGAGTCGAGCCCGCCCACAGAATTGGAGAGCAATGATGGCAAACGCCATTCGGTTCCACGAGATCGGCACACCGTCCGTCATGCGTTGGGAAGAGATCGAGGTAGGACGACCGGGCGCCGGAGAGGTTCGGGTTCGTCATGAAGCGGTGGGGTTGAACTTCGCCGACACCTACTTTCGAAGTGGCCTCTATCCTGCTCAATTGCCTGCCGGGATGGGCGTCGAGGGCGCGGGTGTGGTCGAAGAGATCGGCGAGGGAGTAGTCGATTTTGCAGTGGGGGACCGTGTGACCTACACCGGCAGTCCGCTGGGTGCGTACGCCACCGAGCGGATCATGGCGTCGTCCGACCTGATCGCGCTACCCGACGGCATCGCCTTCGACACCGCGGCCGCCATGACCATGCGAGGACTGACTGCCGCCTACCTTCTACGTCGCATCTACCCATTGAAAGCGGGAGACACCGTGTTGCTACATGCTGCGGCGGGCGGGGTTGGACTGATCTTCACCCAGTGGGCAAAACTGTTGGGAATCAATGTGATCGGAACGGTGTCGAGCGACGAGAAGGCGAGCGTTGCCCGAGCTCACGGTTGCGATGAAGTCGTCATCTACACCCGCGAGGACGTCGTCGCGCGTGTCAAGGAGATCACCGGGGGCGTCGGCGTGCCGGTTGTCTACGACAGTATCGGGCAATCCACGTTCGACATCTCTCTCGATTGCCTTGCCAGGCGGGGGCTGCTGGTGTGCTTCGGAACGGCGTCCGGACCGACTCCGCCGATTCAGGCAATGCAGTTGGCAGTCAAGGGATCACTCTTCCTCACACGTCCGGCTCTCGCCGATTACATCGCGGATCCCGAAGAACGTGCCGAACTGGCGGGCGAACTGTTCTCACACGTCGAGTCCGGGCGAATCAAGATCGAGATCAACCAGCGGTACCCCCTCGAAGATGCGGTGCGTGCGCACCACGACATGGAGTCCGGTCGCAGTATCGGTTCCTCCGTCTTCTCCGTCTGAACCGAAACAGCACTTCCCAGAGGAATTGTCATGACCAACACCGCAACGCTCACAGAAAACCTTCCCTCGTCGAGGAATACGATCCGCGTCGAGAAATTGACCTGTTCGATCGGGGCAGAGTTGTCCGGGGTGGATCTCGGCGAGGTCGCGCGAGATGATGCACTCTTCGCCGAAATCAAGGCATTGTTGCTCGAACACAAGGTTCTGTTCTTTCGCGACCAGACCTTCTCCAAAGCCGAGCACGTAGAACTTGCCCAGCGATTCGGTGAACTCGAGGATCATCCGGCTCTGGGCAGCGACCCCGACCACCCGGGCCTGGTCCGCATCTACAAGGATCTGGACAGCCCGCCGGAGCATTTCGAGAATGCATATCACTGCGACGCCACCTGGCGCGTTAACCCGCCCATGGGATGTGTATTGCGTTGTGTGGAAACACCTCCTGTCGGCGGCGACACGATTTGGGTGAACATGGCACTCGCCTACGAGAATCTGCCGGCGCGGGTCAAGGAGCAGATCAAGGATCTGCGTGCCAGGCACAGTATCGAGTCGACCTTCGGCGCTCGGATGCCGATCGAACAGCGGCACCAGCTGAAGGAACGCTTTCCCGACGCCGAACATCCCGTGGTACGAACACATCCGGAGACCGGCGAGAAGATTCTCTTCGTCAATTCGTTCGCCACACACCTCGTGAACTATCACACGCCCGAGAACGTCCGCTATGGAATCGATTACGCCCCCGGCGCCGGGAATCTGCTCACTTACCTGGCGAGCCAGGCTCAGATTCCCGAGTACCAGGTTCGGTGGCGTTGGACCGAAAACAGCGTCGCGATCTGGGACAACCGTTCGACACAGCATTACGCGGTGCAGGACTACTGGCCCGCGGTTCGAAAGATGGAGCGCGCCGGAATCATCGGCGACGCACCGTTCTGATCTCTCTTCCCAGCCCCGAAGATAAATTCATTCACTCGATCGGAGTCACGCTATGCATTTCCACGACGATTCACTGTTCCCCGAAACCCAGGACAAGCTTGTCATCACCGTTGCTCCCTACGGACCGGAGTGGGAGCCGGACGATTTTGCAGAAGACCTCCCTCTGTCGATGGACGAGCACGTCCAGCAAGCCGTCGACTGTTTCAACGCCGGTGCCACAGTTCTCCACATCCACGTGCGTGAACTCGACGGCAAGGGCTCGAAGCGTCTGTCGAAGTTCAACGAGCTTCTCGGTCGCTTGCGTGAGGCCGTTCCCGAGATGATTCTGCAGGTCGGCGGGTCGATTTCGTTTGCCCCGGAGGGGGAAGGTGCCGATGCGAAGTGGTTGTCCGACGACGTGCGTCACATGCTGGCGGAATTGGAGCCGGCTCCCGATCAGGTGACGATCGCGATCAATACCAGCCAGATGAACATCATGGAACTGATGACCGACGACGACATCGCGGGTACGTCGATGCAGCGTCCGGAATTGGCCGATACGTATCGGGAAATGACTGTGCCCGCCGGTCCGGAGTGGGTGGCAGAGCACCTGCGCCGGTTGCAGGCCGCCGGAATCCAGCCGCATTTCCAGTTGTCCAGTATTCCGCAGCTCGAAACGGTGGAGCGGTTGATCCGACGCGGCATCTACACGGGTCCGGTCAACCTCACGTGGGTCGCAATCGGCGGCGGCTTCGACGGACCCAACCCGTACAACATGATGAACTTCGTCCAGCGTGTTCCCGACGGTGCGTGCCTGACGCTGGAAACGCTGATGCGTAGCGTCCTGCCGGTGAACACGATGGCCATCGCGATGGGCTTGCACGCTCGCTGCGGCAACGAGGACACCATCTGGGGCCGCAAGGGCGAGAAGATGACGTCGGTGCAGCAGATCGAGCAGTTGGTGCGCATTGCAGGCGAATTGGGCCGCGAGGTGGCTTCCGCGAAGGAAGCTCGGGACATCTACCGGATCGGTGAGACGTATGCCGACACCGACGAGACGTTGGCGAAGCTGGGTTACGCGCCCAACCGCCGGATCGGCCAGCTGGGATTCACGCAGCACGCCTGAGTTCGCACCCTCTCGTACAACAGTTCCGGGGGTACGAACCGCGACGGTTCGTACCCCCGAATCCCCCCGTCTACCTCGAGTACTTCCTAGGAGAGTCATGGGACTGCAAGCTCCCGCCACGCCACGTGTGGACACCGCGCTCGGAATCGGCGGACGACGAAAGTTATACCCGTGGATCGTTTTCGCCCTGGCTTTCGGTCTTCTGCTCTCGGACTACATGTCGAGGCAGGTGCTCAGTGCAGTCTTCCCGATCCTGAAAGCGGACTGGGATCTCTCCGATTCGCACCTCGCCTCCCTGAGCAGCGTGGTGGCATTGATGGTCGGGCTGTTGACGTTCCCGTTGTCGCTGCTCGCGGACCGCTGGGGCCGCGTCAAGAGCTTGATCTTGATGGCGGTGTTGTGGAGTGTCGCGACGTTGCTGTGCGCAATCGCTCAGACCTACGAACAGATGTTGGGCGCCCGGTTCCTGGTCGGTGTCGGTGAAGCGGCGTACGGCAGCGTGGGTATCGCCGTGGTCCTCAGTGTGTTTGCGCCCCGCGTGCACGCAGCTCTTGCAGGTGCCTTCATGGCCGGTGGATCGTTCGGTTCGGTCATCGGTGTGGCAATCGGTGGGTTCATCGCAGTCCAGTTCAGTTGGCGGTGGTCTTTTGCCGCCATGGCGATCTTCGGTCTGATTCTGGTCGCGCTCTTCCGTGCCCTCGTCACCGAGAAGAAGCTCACCGCTTACGCCGTCGAGGCCGCGCCGGATGCCGCCGGGGAAGCGGTGAGACACGACGGTTTTCGTGCGCCGGTGTCCTCGCTGTTCACCAATCCAGCCGTATTATTCGCCTACATCGGTGGTGGTCTCCAGATGTTCACCGCCGCTGTACTTCTGGCGTGGTTGCCGAGCTTCTTCAATCGTTACTACGATTTGGCCCCGGACAAGGCCGGCGTCACGGCTTCCGTGTTCGTCCTCCTGGTCGGAAGCGGGATGGTGGTCTGCGGTTTCATCACAGATAGATTCAGCCGCGACGATTCGGCGCGAAAATGGACCACCGCCATCGTCTACTGCGCCATCTCGTTGGTGACGCTGAGCATCGGGCTCCGGTTGGGCACGGGGACAGCACAACTCGTGTTGCTCGGTATCGGTGCATTCTTCTCCGCCGGTTCGTCGGGGCCGACGGCAGCGATGGTCGCGAACCTTACCCATCACTCGATTCGAGCGTCGGCCATGGGAACGCTCACCGTCGCCAACAACCTTCTCGGGCTGGCGCTCGGTCCCTTCGTTGTCGGCATCCTCGCCGATCACCTGGGTCTTCTCGGCGCTCTACAGCTTTCGCCCTTCGTCTATGTCGTCGCGGCCCTCGCGTTGGTAGCCGGCAAGCGTGCCTATCCCGCCGGGATGAGGCGGCTGGCGACGTTGCAGAATCGGCCCGAGATCCCCGGCGCCACTGAAGTAACAGACGTTCGGAGCTCATGATGAATGAATCAACTACGGTAGTAATGGTTCCCGGTCTGCGGGATCATGTCGAAGATCATTGGCAGACTCACCTCGCGCGCAGGCTCGACAACGTTCTGACGGTTCCTCCCCTCGAGACCGACAAGCTCAGTCGCGATGCGCGGGTTGCGGCATTGAACGAGGTGCTGACAAGTGTCTGCGGGCCGGTGGTCCTGGTCGGGCACAGCGCCGGAGTCATGACAGTTGCTCACTGGGCGAGGGCGCATCATCGAGAGGTTGCGGGCGCACTTCTGGTCACGCCGGCGGATCTCGAACTTCCGCTGCCCGAGTCTTATCCGTCTCTCGACGATCTCGACCGACACGGGTGGCTACCGATACCGCGTCAGCGTCTGCCGTTTCCGAGCACGGTCGCGGCGAGTCGGAACGATCCGCTCGCCGGGTATCGCCGAGTTGTGGGTTTGGCTGAAGGATGGGGGAGTCGGTTGCTGGATCTGGGTGAGGTCGGACATCTCAATCCGGCGTCCGGATACGGGTATTGGCCGCGGGCGGAATCGTTGGTGCGGGAACTGCTCGAGTCGGTGTCGCGCGCTGCCTCGTCTCATGCCACGGATTCCGATGCGCAGGAGGAACACAGTCATGCTTGATCTTGCTGCTCTGCTGGAAGACTCGGCCCGGCGGTACCCGGAACGGGATGCGCTGGTTCTCGGGGAAGCGAGGCTGACGTATGCGCAGTTCGACGCGTACGCGAATCGCATCGCCCATCTGCTCGTCTCGCGGGGTGTCGAGCCAGGTGACAAGGTGGCGTTGTCCTGCCCGAACGTTCTCGAGTTCCCGATCGTCTACTACGGCATTCTCAAGGCCGGTGGCGTCGTCGTTCCTCTGAACATCCTGCTCAAGGGGCGCGAAATTGCCTATCACCTGGCTGATTCGGAAGCGAAGCTGTACTTCTGTTTCGAGGGAAGTCCCGAATTACCGATCGCCGAGTACGCCATCGCCGGGTTCGAGCAGAGCGAGACCTGTTCGGCCCTGATCGTGATCAGCGCCGAACCGGGTGCACCGTCGTCGATCCTCGGAGTCGAGACTCTAGGCGAAGCACTGGCATCCGTGTCGGCACGGAAACGCCTGCAGCCGCGGTTGTTCGTGAACCGACGGACACCGCGGTCATTCTCTACACCAGCGGCACTACCGGAAAGCCCAAGGGCGCCGAACTCACTCACTGCAACATGGTCTTGAATGCACTGTCGACCAACCGGTTGTTCGAGAGCGTTCCGTCCATGCATGAGCGTTATCTCCTGACTTTGCCGTTGTTCCACTCGTTCGGCCAGACAGTGACCATGAATGCGGGAATCTGCGTCGGTGCCACCTTGGTGTTGATGCCGCGCTTCGATGCGACCGCGGCACTCGAGATCATGGAACGCGAAAAGATCTCGGTCTTCGCGGGCGTCCCGACCATGTATTGGGGACTGCTCGGCGTGCTGGACGAGGTAGTGAAATCCGGGGTGGATATCGAGACCGTTGCACAGAACATGCGGTGCGCGATCTCGGGTGGCGCAGCGCTTCCCGTCGAAATCTTGACACAGTTCCGGGAACGCTTCGGTGTTCAGATCCTCGAAGGGTACGGGTTGTCCGAGACCTCTCCGCTGGCCTTGTTCAGTGCCCCGGAGAGTGACCCCCGGCCCGGTTCGATCGGCGTGCCGATCTGGGGCGTCGAAGCGCGGCTTGTCGACGACTCTTGGCACACGATCGCCGGCCCCGATGAAGTGGGAGAGTTGGCCATTCGCGGGCACAACGTCATGAAGGGCTATTTCAACCGACCAGAGGCGACGGCGGAAGTCATGCGCGACGGATGGTTTCGCACCGGGGATTTGGCACGGGTCGATACCGACGGAAATTACTACATCGTCGATCGCGCGAAGGACATGATCGTGCGGGGCGGATTCAACGTCTACCCACGCGAAATCGAAGAGGTTCTGCTCACCCACCCAGCCGTCTCACTCGTCGCCGTCGTCGGGGTGCCGGACTCGAGCCTCGGCGAAGAAGTTGTCGCGTTCGTGATCCGAGAGCCGAGTGAAGAGATCTCCGAATCGGATCTCGTGGAATGGTCGCGGGAACAGATGGCCGCCTACAAATATCCGCGTCGCATCGAGTTCGTGCCGTCGCTGCCGATGACGGCAACCGGAAAGATTCTCAAACGTGAACTGAATCAAGCATTTTCGATGGTCTGAGGAGATCGATGACTGACGTTCGAGCAAGTGAAGCTTTTCCCGTAACCCAGGCCATGAAGGATTCGGGTGGCTGGAATCCGTTGTGGGACGGACTTTCGGAGCTGGATCCCGAGTGGACCGAGCTGTACATGAAGACAGCGATGCAGCCCTGGAACAGCGGGGTGCTGTCACCTCAGGTGATCCAGTTGCTGTGCATAGCCGTCGATGCGGCGAGCACACACATGTACGCGCCCGGCGTACGACGCCATATTCGCGCCGCGCTCGACATGGGAGTGACCCCGAAGGAGATTCTCGAGGTGCTGAAACTGACCACCGTCGTCGGGATTCATTCCTGCAATGTCGGCGTTCCGATCCTGATGGAGGAAATCGCGAACCGGTGAGGGCGGTCAGTCCCGCTCGCGGTTCTCCCGTTCCTCCCGCTGACGCTGGAGGAACGGGCTCGGGTTCTGTCCGCCGATCGGACCGTGGCCGAGGACTCCGTGCTCGTAGGCCGACTCCGCGTGCAGGGCAACGTCGATTCCGCGGGCCTCGTCTTCACGCGAAATGCGGAAGCCGAAGGTCTTGTCGATGAGCTTTCCGAGACCGTAGGTCACACCGAAGGCATAGAGCGCGACCACGACGACGCCGACGAACTGCTTGCCCAACTGCGCGAATCCACCGCCGAAGAACAAACCTTCCGGACCGCCCGTCATCACGGCCGTCGCGAGGAGTCCGATCAGCAACGAGCCGACGATTCCGCCGACGAGGTGCACGCCGACGACGTCGAGGGAGTCGTCGTAGCCGAGCTTGTGCTTCCATCCCACGGCGTACGAGCAGACGATGCCGGCGATCAGACCGATGACGAGCGCACCGAACATGTTCACCGTTCCGCACGACGGGGTGATCGCGACCAGACCGGCGACGACGCCCGAAGCTGCGCCGAACGTCGTGGGGTGTCCGTCACGATTCTGCTCGACGAACAGCCAGCCGAGTAGTCCGGTGCAACCGGCGACGAGTGTGTTGAGGAAGATCTGCGAGGCCATACCGTCGGCCGCAAGGGCCGAGCCGGCGTTGAATCCGAACCAACCGAACCAGAGCAGGCCGACGCCGAGCAGGACGAACGGCAGATTGTGCGGACGCATCGACTCGGCCTTGAAACCCATCCGCTGGCCGAGGACCAGTGCCAATGCCAGACCCGACGCTCCGGACACGATTTCGACCACGAGGCCACCGGCGTAGTCGAGTGCGCCCATCTGGGCGAGCCATCCCTGCGGATTCCACACCCAGTGAGCAACGGGGACATAGACGAGCAAGGACCAGATGGGGACGAAGATCATCCAGGCGGAGAACTTCGCGCGGTCGGCGATCGCACCACTGATGAGTGCTGCAGTAAGGATTGCGAACGTCAATTGGAAGGTTGCGAACAACACTTCCGGGACATTCCCGTGCACGGTCGACGGGTCGATGCCCGCCATGCCGATGTGTTCGAGTCCGCCGATGATGCCACCGTGATCGTCGCCGAACACGAGGCTGTAGCCCACGAACAACCACGCGACCGTGACGAGTGCGATGGAGACGAAACTCATCATGATCATGTTGAGTACGCCCGTCGAGCGGACCATGCCGCCGTAGAACAGTGCGAGTCCTGGCGTCATCAGAAGTACGAGTGCAGTACTGACGAGCAACCAGGCAGTCGCTCCGGCATCGATGGTGGCGGGCACAGTTTTCTCCTCACGCACGCGGACCAGCCCGCGTGCACGGAACCCACGATGAGTGCGTGCGGTTTCCTCCGCACTGCGATTGTGTTGCGAACATGTTTCGGGAGAAGTCGGCGTTGCACCCGCACCGGACCACCTGTCGTGGGTCGCCGGTAGTCTTTGCGCGTGGCCCTGTACCGGAAGTATCGACCCGCGTCCTTCGCCGAGGTGGTGGGGCAGGAGCATGTCACCGCACCGCTCAGCACGGCCCTCGACACCGGACGCATCAACCATGCCTACCTGTTTTCCGGCCCGCGCGGCTGCGGAAAGACGTCGTCGGCGCGAATCCTGGCGCGTTCGCTGAACTGTGAGCAGGGACCGACGTCGACGCCGTGCGACGTGTGCGACTCGTGCGTTTCGCTGGGCCCGGGCGGCACAGGCAACCTGGATGTGACGGAACTCGACGCCGCAAGTCACGGTGGCGTCGACGACACCCGAGAACTCCGAGACAAGGCGTTCCACGCACCCGCTGCTTCTCGCTACCGCGTCTTCATCATCGACGAGGCACATATGGTGACGGCGGCGGGTTTCAATGCGTTGCTCAAGATCGTCGAAGAGCCGCCGGAACACCTCATCTTCATCTTTGCGACGACGGAACCGGAAAAGGTTCTCCCGACCATCCGTTCGCGTACACACCATTACCCGTTCCGCCTGTTGGCGCCGTCGACCATGCGCGGACTCCTGGAAAAGATCTGCGCCCAGGAGGGCGTACCGGTCGAGCCTGCGGTGTATCCACTGGTCATCAAGGCCGGCGGCGGTTCCCCTCGTGACTCGTTGAGTGTCCTCGATCAGCTGCTCGCGGGCGCAGGAGAAGAAGGTGTCACGTATCCGCGCGCGCTCTCTCTTCTCGGAGTCACCGACGTCGCGCTCATCGACGAAGCAGTAGACGCCCTGTCTGCCAGTGACGGGGCCGCGTTGTTCGGCACTGTCGATCGCGTGATGGACGCCGGTCACGATCCACGCCGATTCGCGCTCGATCTTCTCGAGCGCCTGCGTGATCTCATCTTGATGCAGGCTGTTTCCGACGCCAGCGAACGAGGATTGGTCGACGCTCCGGAAGCGGAGCTGATCACGATGCGTGAGCAGATTCAACGAGTCGGCCCGGCCACGCTCACCCGCTTCGCCGAGACTGTCCATGCCGGACTCAGCGAAATGCGTGGGGCGACGGCGCCGCGGCTGCTGCTCGAAGTGATGTGCGCGCGAATGCTGCTGCCGTCGGCCTCCGACACCGAGTCAGCTGTATTGCAGCGGCTGGAGCGCCTGGAACAAGGTATTCCGGCTGCCGGAGTCGCGGCTGCTCCTCGCGCGGCAGCAACGCCGGCACCCACCGTGCCGCCGCTCGAACCGGAGATTGCTTCCAAGTTCCAACGGCCCTCTCAACGCAAGGCCGAGCCTGAGGCACGGCCGGAACCAGCCGCGCCTGCTCCAGCTGCGGCGCCGCCGGTTGTGGAGGCTCCTGTCGTCGAACCTCCGGTAGCGGCAGTTCCCGTCGTCGAGACTCCCACTGTCGAGATCGTGGAACCGCCGGTTGCCGAAGCTCCGGTGGTTGAAGCTCCGGTTGCCGAAGCTCCAATAGTTGAAGCTCCTGTGGTTGAACCACCGGTTACTGCTTCTGTCGAGGCGGAAGAGCTGATCGGGCTTGCCGAGCCGGAACCCGACTACGAGCCCGAGCCCGAGTTCGACGAGCCGGCGGTTGCCGAAGCGGCGCCGGTCTCGGCAGGCCCCACAGTCGAGACTCTCCGTGAATCGTGGAACACCTTGCGCAACAAGGTCGGTGAACGAAACAAGGTTCTTCCGGCCATGCTGTCCGCTGCGACGGTTCACGACGTGCGTGGACATGTCGTTGTCATCGCTCACGGCTCACCGGTTCTGGGTGCTCGTGTGACGCAACCGCACAACGCGGCGGTCATTTGCGAGGTCCTTGCCGAAATGTTCGGTGGCACTTGGCAGGTCGAGTATCAAGAAGGTGCGCCTACAGCGCCGACAGTATCGAGCGCAACCAAGGCGACGGAAGCTCCGAGCCGCCCTGCCGCTGCGCCCCGCTTCTCGCGGCCCAGTCAGGAGCGCGCAGCGCAGCAGCCCAAGGCCCCGCAGCCCCAGCGCGGAGATTCGGACGACATTCCGCCGCCCGAGGCCCCCGACTATCCGGAAGACCCTGGACCGGCCCCTGCTCCTGAGGTCGACTACGAGGCAACTCCTCCGCCTGCAACGCCGGAGGACGAGGACGAGATGTTTGCGGAGGCGGCTGAGCCCGCTGATCCGACTGCCAGACGTGATCCCGAGGATGTTGCAAAGGAACTCCTCAAGGACGTCCTCGGAGCTCGCCGCCTCGAAAGCTGAGTTGCCGAGTCGGTCCGTGTGCGTGAAACAGCTGTCGGAATCCAGCTGCACCACTGTGTGATCGAATTGTTATAAGTGCCGTTCTCTTTGTGTGCGCGCGTCTCGAAAGCGCGCCGGCTCGGCCTCGCAAAGCTGAATTGTATGTGGCTGGTTTGCTGGCACATTCGTTCGCTCAGTTCCGGTGTAACGAAACGTCGATTCGGACGATGGTCGCCGAAGAATATCTGGAATTTCTCGTTGTCTGATGGGCATTCGAGTGCTGCTGTTAAATTTCGGTGTGTCACGAATGTTCAGATTGATAGTTGTCGGATGTTTGATTTGCGGGGATCGACCAATTTGGGACATTCGGCGAATTGGCCACATATTCGGCATTGCGGCATTTCGGTGCATATTCAACTGAATATTTGCCGATCGCGAGAAAATGGCGGCCGTGAAACCGGGATCCGGTACGGATGTTCAAGCAGGAGCATGACCGGTTACGAAGCAAATAGGTAACTCCGAGTTACAGCTAACTCTCGATTGCTGTCAAATTGCTGAAACACGTTCATTGCGCCGAACAACCTTTGTTATTTGTTTATGCCTTGAGGTGAATCTGCGTTTTACACACCGATGAGGGCGTGGTTAGTCTTCGGTCGATTGAGTCTCCCGTGGATGCGCGCGAAAATAGGAAGTGTAAGATGACTGAAGATTCAACTAATCCTGCGATTGCGATAGTCGGGATGAGCATGTGGTCCCCCGGTGCACATGATCTGCAAGGATTTTGGGAGAACGTCCTCGCGCGTCGGATGCAATTCCGAAAGTTTCCGGAGTCACGGATGTCCCTCGACGACTACTGGAGCGCGAGCCCTGACGACGTCGACAAGACATACGCCGATCGCGGCGCGTTCATGGATGGTTTCGAATTCGACTGGGTCGGTCGCCGGATACCGGAGCGGACCTTCAAGTCGACAGATCTCACACACTGGTTGGCTCTGGAAACAGCACTCGGGGCTTTGACGGACGCGGGCTACAGCCGAGGATCGGTACCCACTGGACGCAGCGCCGCAATCGTCGGCAACTCCCTCACCGGTGAAGAATCCCGGATGTGGTCGATGCGTTTGCGTTGGCCTTACGTCAAGCGCGCACTCGCTGTGGCAGCCGAAGCGCGCCAGTTGGACAGTTCCGTCGCCGATGCTCTCGCCGAGACGATGGAAGAGGTCTACAAGGGCCCATTGGTGGAGCCGAGTGAAGACACTCTCGCCGGCATGTTGTCGAATACGATTGCCGGCCGGATCTGCAATTATCTCGACTTCAACGGCGGCGGGTACGTCGTGGACGGTGCGTGCGCGTCCGGAATGCTCGCGGTGGCGACTGCAGCCGAAAAGCTGGCGTCCGGCGCGGCCGACTTCGTCTTGGCAGGGGGAGTCGACGTCAGCTTGGATCCTTTGGAACTGGTGGGATTCGCCCGTTTGGGTGCACTGACCCGTGGCGACATGAACGTGTACGACGCAAGCCGAAGCGGATTCATCCCGGGTGAAGGTTGCGGATTCGTGGCCTTGAAACGACTCGAGGACGCCAGGGCGGACGGCGACTACGTGTACGCGACGATTCGCGGCTGGGGCATCTCCACCGATGGCAAGGGTGGAATCACCAAGCCCCGCGCCGAAACTCAGGCCGAGATGATCCGTCGCGCATACTCGCGAGCGGGATTCGCGGCCAGCGAGGTTGCCTTCGTCGAAGGACACGGAACTGGTACTCCCGTCGGAGACCCCGTCGAACTGGCCGGCGTCCAGCAGGCCGCTCAGACGGACGGGCCCGTCGAGGCTCGTAGCATCGGCATGACGTCACTGAAGTCGTTGATCGGGCACACGAAGGCGGCGTCGGGCATCCTTGCGCTGATCAAGGCGACCATGGCCGTCAATCAACGAATCCTTCCGCCGCTCGCCGGTTGCACCGACCCGAACCCGGCGTTCGGAACCGAAGCGCCGGCACTCTTTCCGCTCGTCAACGGTGAGATCAGAGATCCGTCCGAGAAGATGCGTGCCGGTGCGCAAGCCATGGGTTTCGGCGGTATCAACTGCCACGTCGCGATCGAATCGGCTGATGCACCATCCAGCAAGCTGACACCCTCGCAAGACGTCCGCACGATGATGGCGTCGTATCAGGACACCGAGGTTTTCGTACTTTCTGCAGATTCCGCGGTGGACTTGGCGACCCGAGCGCGGGATGTTGCAGATCTGGCGGTTCCGTTGAGTGTTGCCGAGCTGCTGGACTTTTCGGCGAAACTCTCTCGAGTGATCTCGCCGACCGCGCCCTTCCGTGCCGCAGTGGTGGCCGGACGTCCCGCGCAGTTGGCCGAACGCATGCGTCAGCTTGCCGTGATCTGCGAGAACTCCGCTCCTGCATCCGGTCAGGTGAAGGTCGTGAGCAACGAGATCTCGATCTCGAACGCCGTCCACCACGACATCGGATTCCTGTTCCCGGGACAGGGATCCCAACAACTAGAGATGGCGCGCGTGCTGATCGAGCGCTTCGAGTGGGCACGCGAACTGGCGACCGAGGCGGACGGCTGGTTGGAGGGAGTTGGAGCGGAGGCGATCACGCCTCGAATTCTGCGGAACCCGGTCAAGAGCGCTGACGCTGCGGAATTGGCGAAGTGGAAGCGGGATCTCGCCCAGACGCAGTTCACCCAGCCTGCCGTCGCTTTGGCTTCGCTGCTCTGGTTCGAGTACCTCCGCCGATTGGGTGTCACACCCAGTGCTGTCGCCGGCCACAGTCTCGGCGAGTTGACCGCGCTCTACGCGGCAGGAGCTTACGACCAGAAGACGCTGATCACCTTGGCTGCGGCGAAGGGTGCGGCCATGGCTGTCAGTGGTGGTGGAAACGGCGCGATGGCGAGCCTGACCTGCGACCGATCGACGGCTGAGGCGATCATCGCGGAAACAAAGGGTTACGCGACCGTCGCGAATCTGAATACGCCTACACAGACCGTGGTTTCGGGCACCAAAGACGCGGTCGACGATGTGGTTGCCATCGCGAAGACGCGCGGAGTGTCGGCTCAGGCGCTTGCCGTGTCGAATGCTTTCCACTCCGAGATGATGAACGAGGCCGAGCGGGAGCTGAAGTCCACTGCGCCCGTTGACGAGCAAGTCGATTCGCTGACTTGCCCCGTGTATTCCTGCGTCGAAGGGAAACGCGTACAGACGCCACTGGCACTTCGCGAATTGGTCACCAAACAGGTTGTCTCACCGGTCGACTGGGTCAAGACGGTAAGTGGAATCTCGCAGGACGTGGACCTGCTCGTCGAGGTCGGTCCCGGCCGTGTGCTGACCGGGCTCACCAAGGCGATCAATGGGACCGACGGCGTGCGCTGCTTCCCCGTTGCGTCCAAGTCCGGACGCGACGAGGACTTCAATGTCGCACTGGCCGCGATGTACGTACACGGCGCTCAGGTCCGATGGAACGAACTTTTCGACGGCCGGTTCGTGCGCGAATTCGTTCCTGCCGATCAGAAGGTGTTCATCGAGAACCTGGCCGAGGCGAAGCTGACGGTTACCTCTGCTCCCGAACCGCTCGCACTTGGTACGTCCGGCGGGGATCCGGCTGCGGCGCTGGCCGATTACCTGAGCCGACGCGGGACCTTCCTCGTCGACGTGATTCGTGCTGATGTAGGCAGTGGAGCGTCTTCTCCATCTGCTCCGACTTCGCGGGCAGTCACCAACGGCCACGAATCCGTGGCAGCGAAAGCTCCTTCGCCGGTTTCGGCTCCGGTAGTCGAAGAGCCCGCTGACGCGGGCGCTGGGTCCGTCGAAAGTGAGCTGATCAGGATCCTCGCCGATACGACGGGATTCCCCGCCGAGTCGATCACGACGGATCTGCGTCTGCTCGATGATCTGAATCTCGACTCGATCAGTGCGGCAGAGGCTATTTCGAAGGTTGCGCATCAGTTCGAGGTTGTCGACCTCGACCCTGCCGAGTTGGCCAATGCCACGATCGGAGAAGCAGCATCGCTGATCCTTGCGGCATCACCGAATCTCGGTTCTGCCGTTCCAGCAGCGAGTTCGGTGCAGTCGGACGTGTCGCGAATACTGCTCGAGGTAATCGCGGAGGACACCGGATTTCCGGTGGAGTCTCTCGATGTGGATCTCCACCTGCTCGACGACCTGAACATGGACTCGATCAAGGCTGCCGATGCGATAGCAACTGTGGCAACGCGATTGGGTGTTCAGGGTGATCTGGATCCGGCCGAACTCGTCAACGTCAGCCTGGGTGAACTGATCGAAGTGCTCGATCGATCCGCGAAAGAGAAGTCGGGGCAGCAGCAGCCGGTTGCGCGGGCGCTGCCGGTGAAGGCAAAGGGTCTATCAGCCGACAGCTTCACCTGGGTTCGCGATTACACCCTGGAAAAGGTTCGGAGCGAGAC
Source organism: Rhodococcus sp. SG20037 (assembly GCF_031763325.1). Taxonomy (NCBI): domain Bacteria; kingdom Bacillati; phylum Actinomycetota; class Actinomycetes; order Mycobacteriales; family Nocardiaceae; genus Rhodococcus; species Rhodococcus sp. SG20037. Next base: position 460,634 of record NZ_CP134497.1, read on the forward strand.
AGCGTTGCACGGAGTCCGAGACCTCACGGACACGACGTTTGTCGTCATCGGTGACGACGCCGGTTTGGTCGGAAGGTTGGAATCCGAACTACGAGGGCGTGGTGCTCAGGTCGACATTCGCACATTCTCCGACGGCGCTCCTGCGAATGCACAGCACGTGGTTGCCGTAATGCCGCGTGTGACCGATGATTCCGTCACCGAAATCGGCTTGCGCCGTGGGATCGAACACATGTACAAGATGGTTCCGGCGCAGCAAAGTGGAGGCGCACGAACCACATTGGCAGTGATTCAGTTCACCGATGTCGAGTTGGGCAATCCGGCGCCGGTACCGAGTGCGGCGGCTTTTGCCGCTTCGGTGCATCACGAGCGCCCCGAACTGGATGTCCGCGTCATAGGATTCGACGGCTCGACTGCGGACGCGGTGGTGGCAACCACCGTCGTCTCCGAGTTGGATTCGGTTGCATCCTATGTGTTCGCGACTTACGACACCGAGATGGGACGCACGGCACTGCAACCGCGGGTTCTCGCCTCGAGCGACTACACCGTCCGCGAGAGCGGGTTGGGGAGTTCGGATGTAGTGGTCGTGACCGGTGGCGCGAAAGGCATCATGGCGCAATGCGCTCTGGCTCTCGGCCGAAAGACAGGCGCCGAACTAGTGCTGATCGGAAGCTCTCAGCGACAAGCGGGTGACGAAATCGCTTCCACTCTTGCGGACTTCACGTCTGCCGGTTTGAGCGCTCACTACTATCGCTGCAACGTCACGGATGCTGCGGCGGTGGCCGGCGTCGTCGCCCAGATCGAGGTCGAGGTTGGGCCGATCACCGGGTTTGTCCACGGTGCGGGGGCGAATGTTCCGCGGCGGTTCGAGAGAGTCGACAGCGCTGCGGCTTTCAAGGAGGTTGCACCTAAGGTCCTGGGCGCAGCCAACTTCGTCGAAGCGCTCGCTGATCGTGACCTGAAGCTGTTCGTGGGCTTCTCTTCCATCATCGGATTCACAGGTATGCCCGGAAACAGTTGGTATGCATACGGAAACGAGCTTCTCGACGAAATGGTGGTGCGGTATGCCGCCGGGCACCCGAAGACTCGGACGTTCTCGCTCGCGTACAGCGTGTGGGGGGAGACCGGCATGGGCGCCCGCATGGGCAGTGTCAACCACCTCGCGAAGATGGGTGTCATGCCGATTTCGACGGCTGCGGGAGTGGATCATTTCCTTCGCCTGGTCGACAGCGGACCCGAGGCGAGTCGTATCGTCGTGACCAGTCGACTCGGCGGTCTGGACACCTGGGCGCCGGCAGCACCGGCTCTGCCGGCGGTGTCGCGCTACATCGACCAAGTGGTGACCTGCGAGCCGCAGGTAGAACTGGTTACCCGGACGACGTTGTCCACCTCGGCAGATCCTTTTGTCCTCGACCATGTCTGGAAGGGATCGGCGCTGCTTCCGACGGTGTTCGGGCTCGAGGCGATGTCGCAGGCGGCGGCCTATGTCACCGGACGCGTGACTCTGGGCCGCGTCCGCATCGACGACATCAAACTGGATCGACCGATCGTCGTCGACACCGTCGAGGGCACCAGAGTCGAGATCAAGGCAAGCGTCGTGGAGCAGGATCGTGATGCCGCAGGAACGCGGGTGCATGTCACGATCGGCACCGAACGGACCGGGTACGGGCGGCCCCATTTCTCGGCCGACTTCATCTTCGGACTGGACGAAACACTGCCGGAGTTCGAGAAGGAGTTGCCGCGACCGGTGCTCGACATCGATCCGTTGGACGATCTCTACTCGTGGTTGCTGTTCCAGGAGGGCGATTTCCGCCGACTCGAAGAGATCTCGAGCCTCGATTCCGAGCACATCCTCTTCAGCGCTATTTCGCGAGCCGACCGTAAGCAGCACCTCCTCGGTGATCCCTACTTCCTCGATTCCCTGCTCCAATCGGGCCAGATCATGGTTCCGCGGGAGATCTGCCTTCCGGTCAACATTGCGCGAATCGACATGTACGACGGACGATTCGAGGCTCGTTCGTTCACCGCGTACGCCTACGACAAGGTGCAGACCGAGACCCACATGCAAGCCGACGTGGCGGTGGTGAAGGACGGACGAGTGGTGATGCAGCTCGAGGGATATCGCTCCCAGATTCTCTCCCACGACGAAAGCCGTCCTACGGCTGAGGAAATCGCGGATCCGACTGCGCGCGACGCACAGATCATTCTCGACAAGCTCGCGCAACACAGCCGGGCGTTGGGAGTGAAGAGCCCGCGGGTTGTGGTCGCGCATACCCCGGGGATTCACGAGTTGACCAAGTCGGAACGCCACGAGCAGGAGAAACCGATCGCCGAGGCGGCCGTGAACATTCATCTCGATGAGGATGTGGTGATCAAATGAGTAATGCCTTTGCCATCGAATGGCAGGAAACCGGAAAGCCCGTCGTCGTCGGTGATATTCCACCCTCTGTGGATGTCTCGCTCTCGCACGACGGCAGTAAGTCACTCAGTTCGGCCGGCGACTGGCCTCAGGGATGTGACATCGAACCGATTCGCTCCCGAACCGTCATGCAGTGGAAGGCGCTTCTGGGTTCGGCGCGGATTCCGCTGCTGGACGAGTTGATCGCGGGCGGCGAATCACTCGATCGTGCGGGAACCAGGCTGTGGGCGGCGGCCGAGGCGATCCGAAAGGCCACGGGGCAGATGTCGGTTTCTCTGGCGATGGGCGCCAGGGAGGACGACGCAGTGACCTTCCGCGGCGGCGCAGACGGAAGCGTGGTGGTTCTTACTTTTCCAGCTCTGTTGACCGACAACGAGGAGCGGATTCTCGCGTTTGTGACTCATGAGGAGGATGCGGAAGAACCGGCGCAGGACCCGGCACCACAGTTCGACTCCGGCCCGTTGTCGGCGAAGTCTCTCGCGCAGTTCGATCCGATGGCCTACGGCTCCGACGTGCATGTGGTGGCCCGGAGCGGCTACCCGGCGGTGTCGATCCGGTTCCCCGTCGGGTTCCGGGACGCGTGCAACGTCGGTGGATCAGTGGGGTTCGCGAGCTTCGCGCTGTGGTTGGGCGCTTTGCGAGAGAGGGGAACCGGACCGATCTCGAAGCAGATCGTGGAGGACATGGCGACGGGTCGTTGGGGCATGGTGACCAACAACTCCGAGGTGTTCATCGATGCGAACCTGTACACCGACGACATTGTCGAGGGGACGATCTGGATCACCGAGCTCACCGGTCCGGATCGGGCAACCACCAATCTGCATGTCGAATGGTGCCGGGTCGACGGCGAGACGCGCACTCACATCGGGTGGAGTGCGATGCAGACGACGTGGGTGGAAATCCTCTCCCACGGTGTGGTGGCGGCACGGCCGATGCCGCAGTACTTCCACGATTTCATCGAGCCGATGACGATTCCGACGGGGACGAAGAACATCGCTGTTCCCACCGAACCGAAGAACGTCGATCGTGGTTCCGTGATCCGCTCGGCTCCGATGGTGCCGCGCAATCCGTACCTGCTCGAATCCGAGGTGTTCTCGACGACGTTGCAGGACGGAAACGTCGTGGGCAACATCTACTTCGGCAACTATTACATCTGGCAGTCGAGGGTTCGGGACAAGTTCCTGGTCCGTTCTCAGCGTGAGGCCATGGCGGCCAGAGGCGCTCTCGGGGAACTTCGTTGTGTGCACACCAGGGTTGAGCATCTGCGCGAGGTCATGCCGTTCGACGACGTCCTGGTCACGATGTCCTTGTCTGCCCTCTACGAGAGGGGGATCGACCTCGAGTTCGAGTACTTCAAGGTCAATGAGGACGGATCACGGGAGAAGCTCGCGATCGCTCGGCACAGAACTGTCTGGACGATGCCGGGCGCTCCGGGAGAACTGGAAATCTCTCCGCCGTCGAAACTTCCACAGTCGCTGATCGATTCGGTGCTGGAGGCGATCGACGGAAAGTAGACGGGGGATTTTCCGAGATCGAAGTGGAGAGACGGGTTGCGTTTTCCTTGCGGGAGAACGCAACCCGTTTCGATGGGGAGGGGAATGTATGGGTATCGGGGTTTCCAGAAGGTCGGTTCTGAAAGGGTCGGTAGTCGGCACAGCGGCTGTTGCTTTGGGTGCAAAGGCAGGTGCTGCTCCGGCGGGGAGTGTGGATATCGAGTCTCCGTTGATTTTTCATTCGCCGGAGTTCGAGCCGTTCTGTGACGAACTACATTCGTTGTCAACGCTTTCCGGAAACGAGATCACACTGACAGCGCAAGTGGGGCAACATGCCTTTCATCGGGATTTTCCCCCGTCCCCAGCACTGTCGTACCGCAGCGGAGAGATCGGTGGCGGTTATCTGGGCCCTACCGTCGAGGCGCATTCCGGCGAGCCGATCATGTTGACGTTCGAGAACGATCTGACCGGACATCCGTTGGCAGCGGACATGGATATGACGCTGCACGGAATGCAGGCCGACTTTCGTGCGCACCCGCCGACGTCGTTGCACTTGCACGGGGGAGTCACTTCACCTGAGAGCGACGGCCATCCGGAGCTGCTGGTGATGCCGGGACAGGCTGCGATGCATCACTTTTTGCACGGTCAGGAAGCCGCCCACCTCTGGTATCACGATCATGCGATGGGCATCACCCGGCTCAACGTCTACGCCGGTCTGATCGGCAACTATCTGATCAGGGATGAATTCGACACCGGCGAACTGGGAAATCCGTTGGGGTTGCCGGCCGAGGAATTCGAGATCCCGTTGATCCTGCAGGAGAAGATCTTCACGCCGACAGGCGCCCAGAACGGCCGATCCACCATCTTGATCCCGGAAGGATCGTGGGAAGGCGGCGCGGTGGGCGACGTCGGCTTGGTCAACGGCAAGGTGTGGCCGGAACTGTCCGTGGCTCGGGGCCTTTACCGCCTCCGCATCGTCAATGCGTCGTCGGCAAGTGTGTGGAATCTTCACTTCTCGAACATGATGACGTTCTGGGTCATCGGCAACGACGCCGGAATGCTCGACGCACCCGTCGCGGTCAATGCCTTCCGCTGCGCACCGGGGGAGCGGTACGACCTCCTCGTCGATTTCACCGGACTGTCGGAGGGATCGACGGTGGAGCTTCGCAACGACGAGGCGCCCCCGCTACCCGCCGCTGTCATCGGTGAAGTGACTATGCCGCTGTTCTGCCGGTTCCGCGGTGACGCCAGGCGCGGATTCACCGGTGGTGTTCCGTCGCAACTGCGCGGTGGGCGCCGGCAACGTGACGTTCTCGCCCCGTTGGAGCAGCCGACGGTAATTCGCACGGTGACGGTGAGCCAGCAACTGGAACTGCGGAATCCACCGGCTCAGATGACGCTGAACAACCTGACGTTCAGCACCACGGACGTCGAGAGGCCGCGGCAAGGCACCGTCGAGCAGTGGAACATCGTCAACACCACGCCGGACCCGCATCCGATACACCTGCACCTGGTGAATTTCCGGATTCTCGGCAGAACACCGATGCGGACGCTGGAGTACTTGATCCGACATCCGCAGCCGGTGATCGGCAACAAGTGGACTCCGTCGCCCGAAGGGTTCGAGGCGGGGCCGATGATCGCGCCGGCGCCGTGGGAAGCGGGAATGAAGGACACCGTCAGGGTGGACGGCGGCACCGTCACCCGGATCATCGTGCGATTCCCCACCGCGGATGAGCTGGGTTTCGATCCCGACGCGATGTTCGATCGTCTTCCGAGCGGTGGGATGACGGGCGGCGGGATGACGGGCGGCGGGCGCCACGATATGGCTGATTCTGGTCGACTCCAGGGATATGTGTGGCATTGCCATCTACTCGATCACGAAGATCACGACATGATGTTGCCGTATCGCATCGTGCCGTGAGTGCTTCCGGGGGCGCACCCGAAATGAACCGAAGCGGGCAGGCGTTCGCGCACCTGATCACCTCGGTCACCTAGCAGGATCGCTTCGGTCCTTCCCATGAATTTGGAACACGTTCTACAGTGAAAGGGCTGAGGTCTGTACCTCGGCCATGCGCCACCACCGAAGGTGGCGCGGACGATCTGCAGACCGGTTCGACGAATTACACGGAAGGAACACCTCACAGTGACCACAGAGGCATTCATTTATGAAGCCATCCGTACCCCGCGAGGCCGCGGCAAGAAGACCGGGTCGTTGCACTCGGTCAAGCCGATCTCGCTGGTCACGGGTCTGATCCAGGAACTGCGCGTGCGCTTTCCCGACCTCGACGAGGACCGGATCTCCGACCTCATCCTGGGCGTCGTCACCCCCGTTGGCGATCAGGGAATGGACATCGCCCGCGTTGCAGTCAACGATGCAGGACTGCCCGACACCGTCGGTGGCGTTCAGCTCAACCGTTTCTGCGCTTCCGGCCTCGAGGCCGTGAACATGGCTGCTCAGAAGGTTCGGTCCGGCTGGGACGAACTGGTGATCGCCGGTGGCGTCGAGTCGATGTCCCGCGTTCCGATGGGATCCGACGGTGGACCGTGGGCACTCGACCCCGCCACCAACTACGACAACTACTTCGTGCCGCAGGGCGTCGGCGCAGACCTCATCGCCACCATCGAGGGCTTCTCGCGTGACGACGTCGACGCATACGCCGTGCGCTCGCAGGACCTCGCCGCCAAGGCGTGGACCGGCGGATACTTCGCCAAGTCGGTAGTGCCGGTCAAGGACATCAACGGCATCACCATCCTCGACAACGACGAGCACATGCGTCCGGGCACCACGGCAGAGAACCTCGCCGGCTTGGCTCCCGCGTTCGGTGTGATCGGTGAAATCGGCGGATTCGACGCCGTGTCGCTGCAGAAGTACCACTGGGTCGAGAAGATCAACCACGTTCACCACGGCGGTAACAGCTCGGGAATCGTCGACGGCGCTGCCCTCGTACTCGTCGGTAGCGAGCAGGCCGGCAAGGACATGGGTCTGACGCCGCGCGCTCGCGTCGTCGCCACCGCCACCAGCGGCGCCGACTCCACCATCATGCTCACCGGCCCGACGCCGGCGTCGAAGAAGGTTCTGGCAGCTGCCGGCCTGACGGTCGACGACATCGACCTCTTCGAGATCAACGAGGCATTCGCTTCCGTCGTCCTGAAGTTCCAGAAGGACCTGAACATCCCGGACGAGAAGCTCAACGTCAACGGCGGCGCTATCGCCATGGGCCACCCCCTCGGTGCAACCGGCGCGATGATCACCGGAACGATGGTCGACGAGCTCGAGCGTCGTGGCGGCAAGCGCGCCCTCATCACCCTGTGCATCGGCGGCGGTATGGGCGTTGCCACCATCATCGAGCGCGTCTGACGCGGCGTCCGTCCTTCCAACGAGGCTTACCAGGAGTCAAGCAAAGTGACTGATCAGAACATCATCAACTGGGACCAGGACGCCGACGGCATCGTCGTGCTCACCATCAACGATCCCAACCAGGGCGCAAACACCATGAACGACGCGTACATCGCGTCGATGAAGGCCACCGTCGACCGTCTGGTCGCCGAGAAGGACTCCATCACCGGTGCCGTCATCACTTCCGGCAAGAAGACCTTCTTCGCCGGTGGCGACCTCAAGAACATGATCAAGGTCGGCCCCGAGCAGGCCGAGGAGATCTACAACCACAGCGTCGAGATCAAGGCAGACCTGCGTCGTCTCGAAACTCTCGGCAAGCCGGTCGTCGCCGCCATCAACGGCGCGGCGCTCGGCGGCGGTCTCGAGATCGCTCTCGCGACCCACCACCGCATCGCGGCAGACGTCAAGGGAGTCAAGATCGGCCTGCCCGAGGTCACCCTCGGCCTGCTGCCCGGCGGCGGCGGCGTCGTGCGTACCGTGCGGATGCTCGGCCTGCAGAACGCGCTCATGGGCGTCCTGCTCCAGGGGCAGCAGCGTGGACCCGTTCAGGCCAAGGAAGTCGGCCTCATCGACGAGGTCGTCGGCTCGGTAGAGGAGCTGGTTCCGGCTGCGAAGGCATGGATCAAGGCCAACCCCGAAGGCGGCGTTCAGCCGTGGGATGTCAAGGGCTACAAGATCCCTGGCGGAACTCCGTCCACTCCGGCATTCGCTGCCAACCTTCCGGCGTTCCCCGCGAACCTGCGTAAGCAGCTCAAGGGCGCTCCGATGCCGGCTCCGCGCGCCATCATGGCCGCAGCCGTCGAGGGTTCGCAGGTCGACATCGACAACGCGCTGCTCATCGAGGCTCGCTACTTCACCTCGCTGGTGACCGGCCGCGTCGCGAAGAACATGATCCAGGCGTTCTTCTTCGACCTGCAGTCGATCAACGGCGGCGGTTCACGTCCGGCAGGCATCGAGAAGTCCACCATCAAGAAGGTCGGTGTCCTCGGCGCGGGCATGATGGGCGCGGGCATCGCGTACGTCTCCGCCAAGGCAGGCTTCGACGTCGTGCTCAAGGACGTCACCATCGAGGCTGCGAACAAGGGCAAGGCGTACTCCGAAGGCATTGAGGCCAAGGCGCTCTCGCGCGGCAAGACCACGCAGGAGAAGTCCGACGCACTCCTCGCCAAGATCACCCCGACGGCTGACCCGGCAGATTTCGCCGGCGTCGACTTCGTCATCGAAGCAGTTTTCGAGAGCCAGGAACTCAAGCACAAGGTGTTCCAGGAGATCGAGGACATCGTCGATCCCAAGGCACTGCTGGGCTCGAACACCTCGACGCTGCCCATCACGGGTCTCGCCACCGGCGTGAAGCGTCAGGAAGACTTCATCGGCATCCACTTCTTCTCGCCCGTCGACAAGATGCCGCTGGTGGAGATCATCCGCGGTGAGAAGACCTCCGACGAGACTCTGGCTCGCGTGTTCGACTACGTCCAGGCGATCCGCAAGACGCCGATCGTGGTCAACGACTCGCGTGGCTTCTTCACCTCGCGTGTCATCGGCACCTTCATCAACGAGGCCATCGGCATGCTCGCCGAGGGCGTCGAGCCTGCCACCATCGAGCAGGCCGGTATGCAGGCCGGTTACCCGGCTGCGCCGCTTCAGCTTTCGGATGAGCTCAACCTCACCCTCATGCAGAAGATCCGCAAGGAATCTGCCGACGCCGCCAAGGCCGAAGGCAAGGAACTGCCGGCAGATCCGGCCGGCGAGGTCATCAACACCCTCGTCGAGAAGTTCGATCGTAAGGGCAAGCTCGGTGGAGCCGGCTTCTACGATTACGCCGAGGGCAAGCGCACCGGCCTGTGGTCCGGACTCCGCGAGAACTTCAACTCCGGAACCTCCGACGCCCCGATCCAGGACCTCATCGACCGCATGCTGTTCATCGAGGCGATCGAGACGCAGAAGTGCTTCGACGAGAACGTCCTGATCACCACGGCGGACGCCAACATCGGCTCCATCATGGGCATCGGATTCCCGGCCTGGACCGGTGGCGTTCACCAGTTCATCGTCGGTTACGAGGGCGGCACGGCCGGCTTCGTCGCTCGTGCAAAGGAACTCGCTGCGCAGTACGGCCCGCGGTTCACCCCGCCGGCTTCGCTAGGGGCATAGCCCCCGTGCGCCTTTTTGGTAGTTACGGCTACCAAAAAGGCGCACAGGGGTTCATCCCCAGCTGGTGAGTTATCCACAGACGAACTCCGACAGCGAATTTCACGTCAGTCCTGTCGGAGTTCGGCCTGACGCTTGGTGCCATGACTACGTCTCATGGTGGAAGCGAGTTTCTCCGGATTCTCGATGCGCAATCCGGTCTGGTACGGCAACAGCAACTCTCGTCATTCGGATACAACCGAGGGATGCTGCGGAACTTTCTGGACCGCGGCGAATGGCAGCGCGTTCTACAAGGCGTGTATGCAGTGACCGCTGGCCCGCTCACCAGAGAAATGATCTTGAACGCCGCTTGGCTTTATGGTGGCGCGCAAGCGATTCTGAGCCACGACACTGCAGCTGAGGAATGGGGAATGCGTCGCATCGACGCAGACAAGCCAGTCCATGTCACCGTGCCCTACGGCAAGTCCGCTCGCTGTCAGTCCGCGACAATCCGCCGAGTTCCAGCGCGAACGTCGGGTGCACTCGAGTGGGTGGCGTGGTTCACCCCGGGGTAGTCGTCCACCGATCCCGAGCCCACCGATACATCGGCGTGCCGTCAGTCATACCTCGAACGTCGCGGGCGGATACCGCGATTGATCTTGCGACCGCCGAATCCACAGCGCGAAGCGCCTACGTTTCACTCATCACCACAGTGACAAATGCGCGAATTCCGTTGAACGATGTGCGTCGTCGGATTGACGAACGAACACCACATCGATTCAAGGGTGCGCTTTCCGATGCGGTACGCCTCCTGGCAGACGGGGTGCAGTCAACGCTCGAATACCACTATGCGGTCGACGTGGAGCAGGCGCACGGGTTGCCGTCGGCCAGACGCCAGTCACCGGTTCGCGTCGACGGTCGCACGTTGTACGAGGATTGCGACTACAGCGAATTCGGTGTGCCGCTGATCGTGCGTCTCGACGGTCGGTGGGCGCATTCCATGGCCGAGGTGGCATTCCGTGATCGCCGCCGTGACAATGCGGCAGAGCTGGCAGGTCGTCCGCGGTTGGTCTACGGATTCGACGAGGTGATGAAGACCCCGTGCCAGGTTGCGCACGAGGTGGAGACGGTCTTGCGGCGCGGAGGCTGGGTGAGGACGCAGTCGGGTGCCTGCGGCACCTGTGCGCCTTTTTGGTAGTGCCGACTACCAAAAAGGCGCACAGGGGCTTTGCCCCTAGGCCTTCCACCACGGGCGAAGCGGCACATGCGCCTCACCCTTGGGGCCGAGCTTCACGGCCAGAACCTGGTGCAGCTGAACGACATTGCGCTCGAACCCGAGTCGTGAGCCGGCCATGTACAGGCCCCAGACGCGGGCGGTTCCTTCGCCGACCTCGGCGACGCACGCGTCCCAGTTGTCGACGAGATTCTGGCACCATCCGGCGAGCGTCAGTGCGTAATGCTCGCGAAGGTTCTCTTCGTGACGCACCTCGAGGCCGACGTTCTGGATTTCGGAGATGATGCGACCCGAACCGGTGAGCTCCCCGTCGGGGAAGACGTACCGGTCGATGAATCCGCCTGCCTTGGCGCTGCTTCGGTTGTCCGGACGGGTGATGCAGTGGTTGAGCAGACGCCCACCCTCACGCAGCTTGCCCTTGAGGAACTCGAAGTACGCCGGGTAGTTTCCGACGCCGATGTGCTCGGTCAGGCCGATGGAGGACACTGCGTCGAATCCGGTCTCGGCCACGTCGCGGTAGTCGGAGAAACGGACCTGGGCGAGATCGGCGAGGCCCTCGTCCTCGATGGCCTTCTGTGCCCAATCCGCTTGCTCGCGAGAGAGAGTCACGCCGATCACCTTGACGCCGCGCCTGGCCGCGTAGCGGACCATCGAGCCCCAGCCGCAGCCGATGTCGAGAAGTCGATCACCCTTCTGGAGTCCGAGCTTCTCGAACACCAGGCGGTACTTGTTCTCCTGGGCTTCTTCGAGCGTCTGTTCCGCATTGTCGTAAGCGGCACAGGTGTACGTCATGGACGGGCCGAGGACGTACTCGTAGAAGGTGTTGGAGACGTCGTAGTGGTGATGGATGACTTCGGCGTCACGAGTCTTGGAGTGACGCAGTCCTTCTGCGACGCGACGCCACCGAGGGAGATGTTCCTGGGGCGGCGGGGCGATGGGCCGCAACAGATCCCAGCCCAGGGAGCGCGTGATGCTGGCGAGCGTCAGTGCGGACGGGCGCTTGAGGTGGAGTTCGTCACCCATGATGCGCAGGATCTCGTACGGATCACCGGGGTGGACGCCCTCGGCTTCGAGATCGCCGGAGACGTACGCGCGGGCCATGCCGAGGTCACCGGGAGCTGTTGCGAGATAAGTGGTTCCGCGAGTCGACTTGAGGTGCAGTCCGTAGTCGGCATCTTCGGGGCCGGCGGTGCTGCCGTCGTACGCGGTGAATCGAAGCGGCAGCATGCCGTCGGAAAGCGTCTCGAGAATCTCGGCAATAGAGAGCTTGTCCTGGCTTTTGGAGTCTTTGAACGTGGTCATTTACGTTGCACCGCCTTAGAGAATAGATCCAATAAACGGGATTTCGGGTCGTAGCGTTCCTTGAGTCCGATGTACCGGTCGCCGCCGTAGTACAGCTCCTCGAAGTCTTCCTTCGAGTAGTAGGAGTCGGAGTAGAGCGATTTGTGTCCGTCGAAATCGCTGACCTTTTCTTCGATCAGTCGATTTGCTGCCCCCTCGCGCTCACCGGGAACGATCGGCACCGAAGACCAGAAGCCGATGTTGACGTAGGTGCGCTTGGGTTCGAGGGGGTAGAGGGGCCACGGCCGTGATGCAGAAGCGGCGGCAGGGCTTGGCTCGCGAAGACGCAACGGGCACAACCACAGTGGTTCGATCGGGATTTCCTCGAGGAACCACGAGACGAAGTCCGCGGTTCGTTCGATGGGTACCTCGACGTCCTGGACGACGCGTTCGCGCGGGGGCTTGCCCTTGCGCTTTTCGAGGCGATCTCCGATGTCGTACTTGTGGTCGAGGGCGATCAGCTTCCAGTAGAAGCTGCTGCGCAGGTACTGCTTGGGCCAGAAGCGCCGGATCTTCGGGTTCTGTGCACCGAAAGCTCGTGAGCACCAGAACCAGTCGGTGTCCCAGCGCCACAGGTAGTCGCGAATGGTCAAGCGATCCGTCTTGGGCTGGGTGAGTGACGAATGCTGGATCGACCGGTAGAAGATGTCCTGGTCGGTGTAATCGCTGACCGGGCCTTCCTCGTCGGTTTGCACGCCGAGTGTGAGGTAGCTCTCGGAATCGGTGAAGACCACCCCGTCGAGATAGTCGACGGCGATCCCGTCGTACTCGCGTTCGGTGACGATGCGATCCATCGTTTCTTCGAGCTTCTTCAACGAATCGAAGCGCACGTGGCGCAAGGCGACGTACTTCTTGACGGGTTCGAGTGCGATCTTCAATCGCGTCGAATAGCCAAGGGTGCCGTAGGAATTGGGGAAACCGAAGAACAGTTCGGCGTGTTCGCCGTCCGGTGTTGCGGTGATGATCTCGCCGCTTCCGGTCAGTACGTCGATTTCGAGTACCGACTCGTGCGGCAGGCCGTTGCGGAACGAGGTGGACTCGATGCCCAGGCCGGTCACCGCACCGCCCAGGGTGATGGTCTTGAGTTGAGGCACGACCAGGGGCGCCAGCCCGTAGGGCAGCGTCGCGTCGACGAGGTCCTCGTACGTGCACATGCCGGCGACGTCGGCTGTGCGCGCCTGCGCATCGACGGCGATGACACCTGCCAGACCGCTGACGTCGAGGCCGGGGGCCGACGTCTTGGCGCGAGCGCGGAACAGATTGGATGTCTTCTTTGCCAGGCGTACAGAAGCATCGGCGGGAATGGCGCGGTATGACGCGAGTAGGCGTTCGACGCCTTCTCTGTGCTGCTCGAACCCCATTTCACGCGCAGCATCGGAACCCGGGCCTTGCTTTGTCCGGATTCGATCTAACTTCTGAACTACCCCATTGAACGAGAGAGTCACACCTTGACGCTATCGGTAGTTGCGTGTGCAAGCTATCCGGAGGGGTATTAATGCCCGAATTTGATCGAGTTGTTGCAATCGAACTCGGTAAATGCTCCGAGTGGTGAACCAGCTCACACGGAATGGGTAGATGGTCGAGATACCCGGGCGCAGCAGGCAGTATGGAAAGGAATATCTGCGCAGTTCGAGGTGCGGATTCGGGTAGTCATTCGCGGTATCGAGCCGCGTTGGTCGAGCAAGGAGACGTAGGGCATATGGGTCAGGTCAATGCAATGAGTTCGACAGTCGTCACAGCAGCACCCGACAAGGTGCTCGCGGCGCTCTCGGACTACGAGACGGTTCGCCCGCGAATCCTGTCCGAGCAGTACCTCGACTACAAGGTCGTCGAAGGTGGCCAGGGTGACGGAACCGTCGCGCAGTGGACGCTCAAGGCGACGGAAAAGCGCTCGCGCAACGTCAAGGCGACAGTGACGGTCGACGGCAACGTCATCACCGAGAAGGACGCGAACTCCAGCCTCGTCACCACCTGGACCGTTGCCCCCAACGGCACCGGAACGACGGTGACGACGCTCACCCAGTGGCAGGGTGCCACCGGTATCGGCGGCTTCTTCGAGCGCACGTTCGCTCCGAAGGGTCTGCAGCGCATCCAGGCCCAGGTCCTGGACAACCTCAAGCGCGAACTCGTCTAACCGATCCTGCATCACCGAGATGGCGTCGTACCTTCACCGGTACGGCGCCTTCTTTCACGGGCCGGTAATGATCCGTCCGAATTCGGTGAGTGCGGGGTTTCCGCTTTCCCAGTAATCGCTGTGAACTCCGAACCCAGGCTCCCCGGGAGATCCGGTGAATACCTGCGCGCCGAATTCCGGATCCGACGGGTCGAACCCGTGGACTCCGAGGATCTTGGGGATCAATTGGACCGGATCCCAGAAGGCCGTCGTCGAATGAACATGGTGAGCCACCTCGTCCGAGTCGACGCCGTCCAGGCTCAGTTCGTTCACGCGCTCGGCATCGACGCCGGGGCTTGCGACAAAAACCAGTTCGTCGACGTCGAGAGAAGCGCCACGGGTAGTCGCAGCACCGATCACGGTGCTGCCGTAGGAATGACCGATCACCACGTTGTGCGAAGGCGGACCGTCATGCGAGGTTCGTAACCCGTCCTGGAAGCCGTCGAGCCTCGGCGCTGCGGAGTTGGCGTACCGATCCGAGGCTGCGTCGGGAATGCCTGGGGGAGCGTCGTATCCGGACCACAGGATCACTGATGTGGCTTCCGTTGGCGCCGCCCTGACCGCCGCGTCGTACATGGCCTTGGTTCGTTGCAGGTCTCCGCCGACGCCCGACAGCCCGGAGCCGGTTCCGGGGACCAGTGTTGCGACGTTGCCGGCGGCATCGGGATTACCGACTGCCACGACGGCATGCCCAGCCGTGACCGAGAGAAGGAACGTGTCCGGTCGAAGTTCGCCGCGCACGGCCGTGTATCCGGCAGCTACCGTTCGATCCGGCAACTGCTCGAGCGCAGAGAGGTACCGCCGGTTGTAGTAGTCCCGGTCGAGAGCGGGAAGGCCGTCGCGGCTACCGATGGACGGATCCCACCTCGCCAACGCGTCTTTCTCGTTGGGCGTGAGCAATTCCCAGAGTCGGTGTAGCTCCGTGGGTGTCCCGGGGAGTGTCGACCTCCCGTCGAGGATGTCGACGACAGTGCGGTCGAGGCGATCAGGCTGATTGCCAAGGAGTGATCCGATCTCTCGGAATGCCGCACGCAGAGCAGTCGCGGCCCGGTTGTCTTCGTCGTCGAGTGCCGTCAATGCAGTGGAGATCTTCTGCTGAAAAACCTGTGCAGCCGTGGCGTTTTCGGAATCTTGCATGGCGTCGGCCAGATTCCATGGCTGCTTCGTCTCAGGTGCCGATACCGCTCCACTGTCTGACACCGTCAAGCCGTGTTCGAGAGTCGCCTCCTCGACCAGGTCCAGAACTGATTTTCGCGCCGCACCGATCGTATTGGACGCTCCGCCATACAGATCCGCAACTACGCGAACTGCAATCGACAGCCGGGACGAGGAAAGCGAGATGCCAGACCACTGCACTGCCGCCGCGCTCGACGCTTGTCCCTGCCAGAATTCGCGGACGGCGTCGATGCTGCGTCCGGCGTCATTGCCGAGAGCTTCGATCTGCCGGTCGATGTCGATCAGTTCCGAAGCGCTTGTGCGCAATTTCTCCGGTGACCACGTTCGAAGCTGAGAGACGGTGGGCCGCATCAGTAGGCTCCGCGCAGTTCGGACACCACTTCGCCCTCGGCAGCGTCGTACAGACGTGCTGCGGCAGCGGTTCCCGACGCCATGAGTCCCAATTGCGTAGCCAGGTGCCGGTACGCGTCGGCGATGACGCCGGCATTCCCAGTCGACACAGCCGCGACAGCGGACGAGTTCAGGGCCGCCGCGGCTTCGAAAATCGGGCCGGCGGAATCGATCCCCGAGATCTGATCCGCAATTCGAGACAGATCAGCTGAAAGTTGCTGCAGAGCAGCGAAATCTACCTGAAGTATCGGCCCCATGGCAGAACCGTATCCAGGTGAGCGGGCTACCTCGGCGGTGCCGACATACCTGTGGACAAGTGGAATTTCTCCACAGAAGACAGGTCAGGGGGTTGTGAGGAAGGCGGTGACTCCGCTGGTGACGGCGGACGCATATTCCTGCTGACCGTCCGGGCTCGTCATGCGCGCTGCCTCGTCGGCATTTCGCATGTTGCCGAGTTCGACCAGAATCGACGGCCGCTGCGACAGATTGAGTCCCGTCAGATCGGCGCGTGGTGCCAGCCCGTCGTCACCGATGTAGGTCGACGGGGTGAGTCCGGCTGTGACGAGTGAGTCGCGCATGGTTTCGGCAAAGGTGACGGACGGGCCGGCCTGCACCGCGTTCAGCGGGGGCGCGGAGTAGCAGACGTGGAAGCCCTCGGCTCCGGCTGCTGCGCCGTCCGCGTGAATGCTCACCACTACGTCGGCGCCGGAGGAATTGGCAGCTTCGGCGCGTGCGTCGACGCAAGATCCGACGCTGATGTCGTCCGGTCGACTCAGGACCACTGTGGCGCCTTGGCCTTCGAGTTCGCTCTTGACCAGGCTCGCGACTTCCCAGTTGAAGGTGTGCTCGGGGAACCCGGCATCGGTGTTGGTGCCGGTGGTCTGGCAGTTCTTGGTGCCGCCGCGGCCCGTGGGGACCTGGGTGTTGATGCTGTCGTCGTTCGCCCCGCTGTGCCCGGGATCGAGGAAGACGACCTTGCCGGTGAGCGCAGCGGGGACGTCAGCGGCGACAGTGCTCAGCGGAGACACCTCGACCGAAGTCGTGGCCTCGGCAGTCTCGGTCGGAATCGTGCACGCAGCGCTCAGAAGCCCAGCCCCGACCACGGCGATCAGGGCAGTGGAGCGGAACACACGTGATGCCATGTTTGACCCTCTTGACGGTTTTACGGTGTCTGACTGGTTCCGGCGCACCCGCTCACGGTAGCGCGCACCGACTACGCTGGTGGGGATAACTCTGTAGAAAGGACCGCTCGTGCAACCAGGTGGAGCACCCGACATGTCTGCTCTGTTGGCTCAGGCTCAGCAGATGCAGCAGCAATTGATGGCGGCGCAGCAGGAAATGGCTCAGGCCGAAGTGACCGGTCAGGCCGGTGGCGGACTGGTTGTCGCCACGGTCAAGGGCACCGGCGAGGTTGTCGGTCTGCAGATCGATCCCAAGGTCGTCGACCCCGAAGATGTCGAGACGCTGCAGGATCTGGTGATCGGCGCGATCGAGGACGCTTCGCGTAAGGCACAGGAAGTCGCTGCTGAGAAGCTCGGCCCGTTGGCCGGCGGACTCGGCGGAGGCCTTCCCGGTCTCCCCGGCTTCTAGAAACGAGAACGCGTGTACGAAGGTCCGGTTCAGGATCTGATCGACGAACTCGGGAAGCTTCCCGGAGTCGGGCCGAAGAGCGCTCAACGCATCGCTTTTCACCTGCTCTCCGTGGAGCCTCCCGAGATCGACCGTTTGAAAAATGCATTGCAGCGCATCCGTGACGGCGTTCAGTTCTGCACGGTGTGCGGAACTGTCTCCGATCAGGAGAAGTGCCGCATCTGCGCCGACGCACGTCGCGATCGCACGGTGATCTGCGTCGTGGAGGAACCGAAGGACGTCCAGGCCGTCGAACGCACCCGTGAGTTCAAGGGTCGCTATCACGTGCTCGGCGGTGCGCTCAATCCGCTCTCGGGGATCGGGCCGGACCAGTTGCGTATCCGGGAGTTGTTGGCTCGCATCGCAAATCAGGAGGACGGCGTCGACGTGTCCGAGGTCATCATCGCCACCGACCCCAACACGGAGGGTGAGGCGACAGCTACCTATCTCGTTCGCATGATGCGAGACATTCCGGGGCTGACGGTGTCTCGGTTGGCTTCGGGTCTTCCGATGGGTGGCGATCTCGAATTCGCAGACGAGTTGACGCTGGGTCGCGCATTGTCCGGCCGTCGCGAATTGTCGCGGAACGCTTGATGAGCGGCACGGAGCAAGGTCAGCAGGTGCGTCGTACGTCCGAGCAGACGCGTGCGCAGATCATCGCGTCGGCCGGGAAAGCATTCGCGACTCGGCCGTACCGCGAAATCACGCTCAAGGACATCGCCGAAGACGCAGGCGTCAGCGCACCGCTGATCATCAAGTACTTCGGTTCCAAAGAGCAGTTGTACGACGAGTTGGTCGACTTCCGGGCAGCGGCAGTCACGGTCTTCGACGCCCCGAACGACTCGCTCGGCGAGCGCATGGTCTCGCTGTTCACCAAGCCGTTGGAGTCGTACAAGCCGCTGTCCATGAGCTTGTTGTTCATGAGCGGCGTCAGTGAAGAGAGCAACCGCAAGCTGCGCGAGAACTATTCGACGCAGATGATCGACACCCTCGCCGCTCGCCTGTCCGGCCCCGACGCGAGATTGCGCGCGGAACTGGCGATGTCGATGGTGGTCGGAGTGGCGATCATGCGCCGACGGATGATGGCCGGCCATGCCACCGGCACCCAGGACGAGGTGGTTGCGCTGTACGCACCGCTGGTGCAAAAGCTGCTCGACGGGTGAGCGGCGTCACAATTCTTGCTAGGTAAATATCCGTTCACCTAATGTAGGTGAACGGATATTTACCTAGTGAGAACAGGCGGTGTGGGGTGACGACGCTCGACCGTCCGCCGGGCACGCCTGCAGTCACCACCTCCGATGCGGGACTCGCGCAGCCGCGCTCCCGCTTCCTGTTCCCCATCGTTGTCGCCGCCGCAGTGTTCCAGGCTGTTCTGCAGACGGTCATCGTTCCACTGCTGCCGGAGTTGCCGCACTTCACCGGCGCTGGACGCACGGCCGTGTCCTGGCTGGTGACCGTCACGCTGCTGGTCGGCGCTGTCGTCACTCCCATCTTCGGTCGACTCGCCGACATGTTCGGCAAGAAGAAGATGCTTCTGGTTGCTTTCTCGATGATGACCCTCGGCTCGATGTTGTGTGCGCTGTCGTCGGACATCGCTGTACTCATCTTCGCGAGAGCGTTGCAGGGGGCCGGGTCGGCGGTCATCCCCATCGGAATTTCCATGCTCCGTGACGAATTGCCACGCAACAAGGTCAACGGCGCAGTGGCCATGATGAGTTCGACGCTCGGCGTCGGAACCGCTTTGGGCATACCGTTTTCCGCGATGATCGCGCAGTACTCGAATTGGCACGTCCTGTTCTGGGTAACCACCGCCATCGGGCTGTCCGTGACTCTTGCTGCGGTGCTGTTCATTCGAGAGTCCGAGCCGAATCCGTCGGGAAGATTCGACGGCGTCGGGGCGGTTGGTCTGAGCGCCGCGATGATTGCTCTGCTTGTGCCGATCACTCAGGGGTCGAGTTGGGGGTGGACCAGTGGAGCGGTGATCTCCATGCTGGCCGCGTCGGCGGTGCTGTTCGCGCTCTGGGTAATTCAACAGCGGCGCAACGTCAATCCGCTGGTCGACGTCCGTGCTCTCGTGAAACGTGCGGTGTTGATCCCGCATCTGGCGGCTCTGCTGGTCGGGTTCGCGTTTTTCGGGAACACGCTGATCACGACACAACTGCTGCAGGGGATGAAGGGGCCGGGTGCCGGGTACGGCCTGTCGATCATCGCGGCAGCGCTCTGCCAGATTCCGGCGAGTATCGCGATGGTGCTGTTCTCACCGGTTGCGGTGCGTATCACCGACCGCTTCGGTTCACGGACCGCGATGTTGACCGGCGCCGTGTTCCTCGCCGGCGGGTACGGGATTCACGCCGTTGCCGGTAAGCCACTGTGGGGGGTGGTTGCAGCACTGGGTATCACAGCGGTCGGGACTGCCATCGTGTACAGCACGCTCTCGCTGCTGATTCTGGTTGCCGTACCTCGTCAGCGACTGGCGGCCGCCAACGGGGTGAACTCACTTCTGCGGACGTCCGGAAGCACGATCTGCAGTGCGACGGTGGCAACCATTCTCGCTGCATTCGTGATCAGCGGTTCGGAACATTCCACGTCGTGGACCGGATTCTCCGTCGCCTACCTGGTGTGCGCGGGCTGCGCGGTGGTCGTGTTCGCGGTGTCGATCCTGTTGCCGCAGGGACGAACCCCGAAACATCTGGATTTGCCGGATCTGGTCAGGCGACCCTGAATCCCGAGAGGAAGAGCGTGATCATCAGATCCGCGAACTCGTCGGTGGTGTACTTCTGGCGATCCGGCCAATGCGTTGTCGACCACAAGGTGTCTCGTACCGATCGATAGAAAATTTCCGGTGCCACGTCTTTGCGGAAGATTCCCTGATCGACGCCTTCGGCAATCGCTTTCATCCAATGCTCGCGGACTTGGCGGGAAGGCCCGTCGACGGATTGCAGGAGATCGTTGTCGCGAAGATAAGCCCGATCGTTCTGGTAGATCGCCGTCGGGTGCGGGTGTAGTTCGATGACGACCAGCGTCTCGCGGATCAAGCCGCGCAGGACTTCCTCGGGGTCGTTTGCCGTCTTCTCCACCTGATCGAAGCGGAGCTGAATGTCGGTGATGAAGCCGCGCATGAGCTCGGCAACTATCGCATTCTTCGACTTGAAGTAGTGGTAGAGGCTGCCCGAGAACACACCGGCGGCGTCGCCGATCTCGCGAACGGTCGTGGTGGCGACACCCTTCCTGGCAAACAGCTCGGCTGAGCTCTCCAGGATCTTCTCCCGACGATCTGGTGATGCCACTGAAATCTCCACTGGTTGTCGGTCCTGCTCAGGGCAGGGTTTCGGGGGTGCCGGGCTGCCGGCGTCGAACGTAGCGCAATCCTGCCCGATAGCTCCGGCTCGAACCAATTCGTCGGTGAGATCGCGTGTTTCCACTTCCGGATTCCTATGCTAGCTTCAAAATCAAGCGCTTGCTCAACTTTCGTTCACGGAGGATTTCAGTGCAGAGCCTGCAGACGCAGTTTCCGAATTTCATCGGCGCAGAGGCCGAACCACCCCGCGTCGCCCGCTACGCCGTCAACGAGGCGATGATCCGCAACTGGGTCGAGGCGCACGACGACCGCAACCCGATCTACGTCGACGCCGAAGCCGCTCGCAGTACCGGTCGTCGAGACGTCGTCTGTCCGCCCGCCATGATCTCGACCTGGGTGATGGCGGGTTACCGACGTTATAGGCAGGTCCAGCAACTTCGTGCCGACGGAGTCTCCGAGGACTTCGCCTATTCACGACTGCTGGCGCTGTTGGACGAGGCCGGATACACCTCCGTTGTCGCGACCAACGTCGAGCAGGAGTATTGCGCGGAGCTGAGCCCCGGTGACCACGTCACCGCGCATTTCACCATCGAAGCGATCTCGCCGTTCAAACAGACGGCTCTCGGTCACGGGTGCTTCATCACTCTGTTCAAGAAGTACGTGGACCAGGACGGAAAGACGCTGGTCGAAGAGCGCTTTCGACTGCTCAGATTCAAACCAGATGCCCAGACAGATACCAAGCCCGAAGCCCAGGAGGTAATCGCATGAGCGAGACTGGCTCCCGCCACACCGCGGTGCCGAGACTCACCGTCACCGACGACAACGATTTCTTCTTCTCCGCGGCCAAAGAGGGTCGCCTCGAGATCCAACGGTGTGCGGATTGCAAGACTCTGCGCCACCCGCCAGCGCCCGCCTGCCCGGAATGCCGCTCGTTCAGTTGGGACACAGTCGAATCCACGCGGCGATGCACGTTGCACAGCTTCACGGTCATCCATCACCCGAAGGATCCTGCTTTCGAGTACCCACTCGCCGTCGGACTCGTCGATCTCGAAGAAGGCACGCGTCTGGTTGCCGACATCGCGGGGATCGATCACGAGGAACTCGACTTCGGCTTGGAACTCGAAGTGACCTTCTCCGAGCACGCTCACGGCGAGATGCTGCCGCAACTGAGGCGACGGGGTTCGGTGCAATGACGAAACTGATTGACTGCGAGATGGGTTCGGTCCTCCCCAGCCTCGAATTGCCGTTGGATCGAACGCTGATCGTCGCCACTGCGATCTCTTCTCAGGATTTCGAGGACGTGCATCACGATCCGGGCAAGGCCCAGGATCGCGGAACTCCCGACATCTTCATGAGCATCAACACCACCAACGGGCTCATCGACCGCTATATCACCGACTGGTCCGGCCCGGCATCACGGATCGTCAAAACATCACTACGGCTTGGTGTTCCGAACTATCCCGGAGACACCATGACATTCACCGGCGAGGTCACCGCCACAGACGGCCGGGCGCTCACCGTGACGGTTCTCGGGAAAAACGCCCGTGGAACACACGTGACGGCCGACGTGACTCTCGAACCGGTGGAAAGGGTAATCGCATGACACGAGGATTTTCGAGGCAAGCAGCCATCGCCGGAATCGGCGCAACCGAGTTCTCCAAGAACTCCGGCCGTAGCGAATGGCAGTTGGCGTGCGAATCCGTGATCGCCGCACTCGACGACGCTCACATCGAGGCAGAAGAGGTGAACGGATTTGCGCTGTTCACCATGGAGAACAATCCCGAGATTGCGGTCGCACGCGCCCTCGGGATCCCGGAATTGACGTTCTTCAGCCGAATTCCACACGGCGGCGGCGGTGCCTGCGCACCGGTTCAACAAGCAGCGCTTGCCGTCTCCAGCGGAGTTGCCGACGTTGTGGTCGTCTACCGTGCCTTCAACGAAAGATCAGGTCACCGATTCGGCGCCGGCCCGCCACCTTTTGCGTACAACGCGTCGACGGACCAGGAGTATCGGAACTGGATCAACCCGTACGGGCTTCTGACCCCGGCGCAGCAGGAAGCCTTCCTCGCCAAGCTGTACATGCACAAGTACGGGGCAACAAGCGCCGACTTCGGCCAGATCTCGGTCCTCTCACGCAAGCATGCGGCGAACAACCCCAAGGCCTGGTTCTACGAACGCCCGATCACTATCGAGGACCATCAGAACTCACGCATGATCGCCGATCCCATCCGCCTGCTCGACTGCTGCCAGGAAAGTGACGGCGGACAGGCGCTGGTCATCGTCAGTGCGGAGCGCGCCCGCGACCTGCCGCACAAACCTGCGGTCATCAGTGGCGCTGCGCAAGGTGTAGGTCCGCAACAGATTTCGATGAGCAGCTACTACCGCGACGACATCGACAGCATGCCGGAAGTCGAACTCGTGGCGCGCCAACTGTGGGACCAGGCCGGTATCGGGCCGGACGACATCGATGCCGCAATTCTCTACGACGCTTTCACCCCGATGGTTCTGCTTCAACTCGAGGAGTACGGATTCTGCGGTCGGGGCGAGGCAAAAGACTTCATCGCCGACGGCAATCTCGAGCTGGACGGTCGCCTGCCGATCAACACCCACGGCGGTCAACTCGGTGAGGGATACATCCACGGCGTCAACGGTATTGCCGAAGGTGTTCGCCTGATCCGCGGCACCTCCACCAATCAACCGACCAAAACTCTGGACAACGTGCTCGTGACCGGCGGCTCTCCCGTCCCGCACAGTGCGCTCGTCCTCTCGGCAGATCGCTGAATCTGCCGCCTATTCGAGAAAGCAGGAACAAGATGAGCGAGCGGATCACCTACGCCAGGGCCACCCACGGCGAGGAAGAAATACAGGCTGTTGTCGACGTCTTGCGCAGCGGGCATCAAGGATTGCGCATCGGCAAGAACGTCTTCGAGATGGAAGAACGTATCGCGGCCTTGGCCGGCAAGAAGTTCGGTGTCATGTGCAACTCGGGATCCTCGGGTTTGTACTTGGCAGTCGAGCTGCTCGGACTGCCTGCCGGCAGTGAGATCATCACGTCGCCGTTGACGTTCTCCACCGACATCGCACCGATCGTGCGTGCCGGTCTGGTGCCGGTGTTCGTGGACGTGGAACCCAACACGTTCAACGTCGACGTCACCAAGATCGAAGCCATGGTCACCGCGAAGACCGGTGCCATCCTGATGCCGAACCTGGCCGGCAACTGCCCAGACTGGGACGTCATCCGTGATATCGCTGATCGCCATGGACTCAAGGTGATCGAGGATTCGTGTGACGCGATCGGCGCCACGCTCCGCGGTACTCCCACCGGGTCTCGGGCGGACATCGTCGTCACCAGTTTCTCGATGGCACACATCATCACGTGCGCGGGAACCGGTGGAATGGTGTGCGTCGACGACGAAGCCAGCCGTGACAAGGCTTTGCTGCTTCGCCGCTGGGGCCGTCGTAGCGAGCCGAACCTGTTCGGCAGTACCAAGTCCGGCCGAGTCTTCCGTGAAGAACTCGACGGCGTCGACTACGACAACGACTTCATCTTCGAGCTCATGTCGTGGAACTTCGAGCCCTCCGAACTCGGCGCAGCTTACGGCGTCGTGCAGCTCGACAAGCTGGAACAGAACTACAAGACGCGTAAGGCCACATTTGCGGCCTTCACGGCGGCATACGGCGCCCATCCTGAATTCTTCACGACGCCGGTAGAACTCGACGGTCTCGACACGGCGTGGCTGTGTTACCCGGTGATGATCAACGAGAACGCCCCCTTCACGCGCAGCGACCTGCAGGAAGCCATCGAGGCCGACGGTATCGACACACGAACTGTGTGGAGCGGCAACGTCACTCGTCATCCGATGATGAACAACATCGAGTTCCGTCAGCCGGCCGAAGGATTGCCGGAAGCCGACGCGGTTTTCGCCCGAGGAATGACACTCGGCATGAGCCACGGCCTGCGTGACGACGAAGTTGCCCGGATTGCGGAGAGCATCAATCGCTTCGCCTCGAAGTTCAAATAGCATGACGAGGCGCTTCGAAGGACGCCGAGCGCTTGTCACCGGTTCCAGCCGCGGAATCGGTGCAGGCGTCGCAGAGAGGCTGGCAGCGGAAGGCGCTGACGTCGCTCTCGTGGCCCGGACGCTCGGCACGCATGCAACCCTGCCGGGCAGTCTCGAAGAGACTGCTGCTCGAATTGCCAAGTACGGAAACAAAGTCGAGATACTTGTCGCAGATCTGACGGACGAGCAGCAGCGCGACACCGTTGTGCCGCTGGCGATCGAGAAGCTTGGCGGGACGATCGACATCCTGGTGAACAACGCGGCAGCGGCGATCTATCAGCCGCTCTCGGATTACCCACTGCGGCGGCGACGGTTGATGTTCGAGGCAAATGTCCATGCACCGCTCGATCTGATGCAAGCCGTGGTGCCGGGGATGGTGGCAAACGGACACGGCTGGATCGTGAACGTGTCCAGTGGCACCGTCAAACCGTGGCATGGCCCGCCGTTCACGTGGGTCGAACCGGGAACTGCCATGACCGTGTACGGCGCCTCCAAAGCAGCGCTCAACAGGATGAGCAACGGCATGGGCGTGGAACTCTACGGCCAGGGGGTTCGCGTCAACACGGTTCAACCGCGGGCAGCGGTGCTCAGTGAGGGCGCCAGAGTCCTGGTCGGTGAGACTATCCGGCCGGATCAGGTCGAATCTATGGAAGAAATGGTGGAAGCGGTCACAGCGCTGTGTGATTGCGACACCGAGTTCACCGCGCGCTCGAGCGTCAGCTTGGACCTGATCGACGAGTGGTCCCTGACCGTGCGTGGTCTGGACGGCGCAGCATTACCGGAGAACCCAGCATTACGAACCGAGGAGTTGGCATGAAGCCCGTCATCGTGGACGCAGCACGAACGCCGTTCGGCAAGCGTGAGGGTTGGCTGTCCGGAGTCCACGCGGCGGAACTGTTGGGTTATGCGCAGAAAGGCGTGCTGGATCGGGTGGGCGTGGATCCTGGCGCGGTCGACCAGGTCATCGGCGGCTGTGTGACGCCTCTCGGTGAGCAGTTCGGAAACATCGTGCGTACGTCCTGGATGCATGCGGGCCTTCCGTTGAAAGCGGGCTGCACCACGATCGACGCGCAGTGCGGAACCGCGCAGCAATCGGTGCAGTTGATTGCCGGGCAGATTGCCATCGGTGCAGTCGACGTGGGTGTGGCATGCGGTGTGGAACTGATGTCCCGCGCTCCGTTGACGTACAAGGTGGGTACCGGCCTCGGAACACCACGTCCGGAGTCGTGGTCACTCGATACCGTCGATCAGTACACCGCGGCCGATCGGATTGCTGTCAAGCGCGGTTTCAGCCGCGAGGATCTCGACTCCTTCGGGCTGCGCTCGCAGCAGCGAGCCGCAGCAGCATGGGAGGCAGGACGCTTCGACTCGCACATCATCGATGTGGTCGCTCCGGGCTCTGACGCTCCGGTCCATCGGGATCAGGGTCTGCGCGAATCGAGTCTCGAAGGACTCGCGAAACTGCGGACCGTTCAAGAGGGCGGATTGCACACCGCTGGAACGTCTTCGCAGGTCTCGGACGGTGCGAGTGCCGCTCTACTGATGTCCGAGGATCGAGCCAGGATGCTCGGCGTGCGGCCGCGGGCAAAGATATTGGCGCAGTGCGTCATCGGCGGAGACATCGAGTTCATGCTCGACGGCCCCGTGGACGCGGCAAACATCGTGCTCGGACGCACCGGTCTGACGATCGACGACATCGACCTGTTCGAGGTCAACGAGGCATTTGCTTCGGTACCGATGTCGTTCGCGCAGGTTCACGGCGTCGATCCCGAATTGCTGAACGTCAACGGTGGTGCGATCGCACTGGGCCACCCGGCCGGTGCAACCGGAATCAGACTGTTGGCCAATGCCATCGACGAACTGGAGCGCCGGGACAAGTCCATCGCGCTGATCGCGATCTGCGCGTCCGCCGCAACCACCTGCCTGATTCTCGAACGCATCTGACAAGAACCGAAGATTGAGGAACCTGCCATGGCACTGCCCCTGCTCGAAGATCACCGTGACCTGGCGGAAGCGGTAGCCGCATTCGCGAACCGCTTCGGTGGAATCGCCGATACGCGCAGCAACGTCAAGCGGTACGCCGCCGGTGATCGGCCGGACTCGTGGGATGGATTGGTCCGTCAGGGACTGCACGCAGTGCACCTGCCGGAGCAGTACGGCGGTGACGGGGCAGGTCTTGCCGAACTGGCGGTGGTAGTCGAGCAATTGGGTGATGCGCTTTACCCGGGACCGTACGTTCCGACGGTCATTGCCAGTGGGATCCTCGCAAAAGCTGCCGGCCCGGCTGCGGAATCAATGCTGACCGAATTGGCTGCCGGTGCAACCGGAGCAGTCTGCACCGGCGTGGGATTGCGCGCGGCTCGCAGCGATGCAGGGTGGACCGTGAGCGGTTCTGCCGACCCGGCTCTAGGTCTGCCCGGAGCCGATGTCGTTCTCGTGCAAGCGAACAGCGACGACGGCGAGTTGTGGTTCCGGCTCGAGCAGTCGTCTTCCGCTGCGGTGGAGGTCGAAGACGGAGTGGATCTGACACGCTCGATCGGGACACTGACGTTGACCGACCACAAGGTCGACGCTGGGCTGATCGTCGAGGGTCTCCAGGCGCACCGAGTCGAACTGATCGTCAACACGGTGTTGGCTGCGGAGGCGAGCGGTATCGCCGGGTGGGCGCTACGCACCGCGGTCGACTACGTGAAGTCCCGGCAGCAGTTCGGCCGTCCGGTCGGAAGCTTCCAGGCAGTTCAGCACAAGGCGGCCATGATGCTGGTCCGCTCCGAGATTGCCTGTGCCGCAGCGTGGGACGCGGCTCGGTCCGAAGAGCACGGCGAGGATCAGCACAGACTTGTCTCGGCTCAAGCTGCGTTGGCCGCTTTGCCGGTCGGCATCGAGAACGCCCTCGAATGTGTCACGTTGCTCGGCGGAATCGGATTCACCTGGGAACATGACGCGCATCTGTACTGGCGCCGGGCAATCAGTATCGCTGCGGTGGCGGGTTCCGAGGTGAAGTGGGCACACACGTTGGGAGACCGGTCCGCCGATTCGGAACGGGATTTCTCCTTTGTAGACCCGGACATGCTGCCTGAACTACGAGAGCAGGTTCGCAGGGTTCTGGACGAGGTTGCGCTGCTGCCCGACGACGGAACCACCAGCGCCAGTTGGGCGCCGGCCAAGGGGAGCGCTCGACGCGCCCGATTTGCCGACGCCAAACTGGTAGCCCCGCACTATCGGGCGCCGTACGGGCTGGGAGCAGGACCGAGAGAACAGGCCGTCATCGCACACGAATTCGCGATGCGAGGTTGGGCTCAACCGTCCACGGTGATCGGGGAATGGGTGCTGCCCACGATTCTCGAACACGGCAACGCCGAGCAGCAGGACAGGTTCGTCGAGCCTTCGCTGCGCGCCGACATCATCTGGTGCCAGCTGTTCAGTGAGCCGGGCGCGGGATCAGACCTGGCCGGTCTGAGCACGAAAGCGCGCAAGGTCGACGGTGGCTGGGTCCTGTCGGGTCAGAAAGTGTGGAACTCGGGCGCGCACGAGGCCGATTGGGGAGTATGCCTGGCGCGTTCCGACGCCGACGCTCCGAAACATCGTGGGCTGTCGTACTTCCTGGTCGACATGACCTCGAAAGGTATCGACGTACGTCCGCTGAAACAAGCCACCGGTAAGTCGGAGTTCAACGAGGTATTCCTCGACGACGTCTTCGTCCCGGACGACTGCCTGGTGGCGGAGCCGGGGCAAGGGTGGAAGCTTGCTGCGACAACGCTGTCCAACGAACGCCTGAGTATGGGCAGCACGCTGCACCACGGTTCGAGTCGGCTGTTCCGTCAGGTTATCGCCGACGCGAGCCACGACTGCTCTCGCGAAGACGCAGTGGAGGGCCTCGGCCGCAGTATCTCTCGTGAGTTGGCACTGTCCGCGATGAATCTACGCGGGGTGTCGGCGCGACTGGCGGGTCAGGAACCGGGCGCCGAGATCAGCGTGTCGAAGGTGTACAACGCCCTGGCGCAGCGTGAGGGCTCGCGGGATCTGTTGCGACTGCTCGGACCTCGTGCCGCCGTTGTCGACCCGTCGGCGAATTACGCGATAGACCACATCGGACTTCCCTCGATTCTGTTCGGCGGCGGAACCGTCGAAATTCAACTCAACGTCATCGCGCAGCGCGTACTCGGCCTGCCGCGTTCGTAGATCTTAGGAGTTTCACCATGTACTTGGATTTGTCGGAGGAGTCGAAGACTCTGCGCAAGGAATTGCGGGCGTACTTCGCGGAGATCATCAACGACGAAGACCGCCGTGCTCTCGTGGATCAGACCGAAGGCGGCCCCGTCTTCGATCGCATCCTGCGCCGGATGGGTAAAGACGGTTGGCTGGGCTTGGGGTGGCCGGAGGAATTCGGCGGTCGGGGCGAGAACCCCGAAGCTCTGTACGTGTTCTACGACGAGGTGATTCGCGCCAATGCGCCGCTGTCGCTGGTCACGCTGAACACCGTCGGACCCGCTCTGATCAAGCACGGGACGCAAGCTCAGAAGGACTTCTTCCTGCGTCCGATCCTGGCGGGCGAGTTGATCTTTGCCATCGGCTACACCGAACCCAATGCGGGCACCGACCTCGCGGCACTCGAAACACGCGCCCGCATCGAGGGTGACGAGCTTGTCATCAACGGCAACAAGATCTTCACCAGTGCCGGTGTGTTTGCCGACTGGGTCTGGCTTGCCGTTCGTACTGATCCTGACGCGCCGACGCATCAGGGTATTTCCGTGGTCCTGGTGCCGACCAGCTCGCCGGGTTTCTCGGTAACCGAAATTCACACCGTGGGTGGAATCAGCACTTCGGCAACCTATTACGAAGATGTTCGGGTACCGATCACCAATGTCGTCGGTGAGCTCAATCAAGGGTGGAAGCTCATCACCAACCAGCTCAACCACGAACGTGTTGCCCTGGCCGCACGCGGTGGCATCGCCAACGAACTCTTCGCCGAGGTGGTCGAGTGGGCAAAGACGGAACCCGCCGGTGACGGCCACGTCTACGACATCGGCTGGGTACGTGAGAAATTGGCGGAAGTCTACGCGCTGCTCAGTGCTGCCGACCTGATGAACCTGCGACTGGTGGCGGACGTCGCCGCCAACACCTTGGGCGGCGGGGATTCGGCCGCGGCCAAGATTTTCGGTACCGAAGCCGTCGTCAGTGCGTACGGCATGCTGCAGGAAGTGCTGGGCGCCAAGGGCTTACTGCGCCCCGGCGCACCCGGAGCGGTACTGGAAGGGCGGGTCGAGAACCTGGGTCGACGCGCCCAGAACAACACCTTCGGCGGTGGTACCAACGAAGTGATGCGTGAAATTGTCGCCGCAAAATGTCTGGGCATGGCGCTTGCTGCGCGTCGCCGGCCCGCTGCACAGAACGAAAAGAGCTGACATGGAATTCGAATTCGACGACAACTTGTCCGCCGTGCGGGATCTGAGTGAATCGATCTTCTCGGCGAAGTCCGGAGTGGACCGCCTGCGGGAAGTGGAGGGCGCCGGCGGTTTCGACGCCGAACTGTGGAAGCTCCTCGCCGACTCCGACGTTCTGGGAATTCCTCTGCCAGAGGAAGTCGGGGGAGCGGGACTCGGAATGCTAGGCCTGGCAGCGGTGCTCGAACAACAAGGCCGCCGGGTCGCCCAGGTGCCGCTCTGGTCGGTGATTTCGACGGCAGCGCTGCCGATTGCCGAGTTCGGCAGTACGGAGCAGAAAGCGTCGTGGCTTCCGGGACTGCTCGACGGCTCGGTGATCGTCACCGGCGCCTTCGACACCGGCTACAACGCCGAGACGGCAGTTCGCGCCGAGCCGGCTCCTGACGGCTGGGTTCTGTCGGGCCACGTCGACTCCGTACCGGCCGCCGAGTTCGCTGCCGCACTGGTGGTTCCGGTGACGATGCCGGACGGCAGTGTCACCGTGATGATCGTGCCGACGGACCGGGACGCGCTGGTGCGTACACCGCTTGCGGTGACGAACCGCGAGAGCAACAGCGCTGTGCAGTTCGACGGGGTTGCGGTTACTGCAGCTGACGCACTTCCCGCGGACGGCGCGGTGGTTCGAGACTGGACGTTACGACGTGCGCGGGTCGCTCTGGCGGCCCTGGCTACCGGCGTCTGCGAGGAAGCGCTGGCGATGACGGCGAAATACACCTCCGAGCGAGTGCAATTCGGTCGTCCACTCTCGACCAACCAGGCAGTTGCCGTCCGGGCCGCCGACGCGTACCTCGACACCGAGAGCACAAGATTGACCACCCACCGCGCTGCCTGGCTGATGGACAGCGGAGTCGAGAGTGAAGCGGAAGCAGCGGCGCTGGTCGCCAAATGGTGGGCGTCGCGCGGCGGTTTGCGCGTGGTGCACGCGACCCAGCACATGCACGGCGGAATCGGCGCGGATGTCGACTATCCGATTCACCGCTATTTCCTGTGGGGACGGCAGATCGCCTTCACTTTGGGGAGCGCGGGGGCGATAGGCGCCGAACTCGCCGATCAGTTGGAGATCCGAGCCCAGATCGGGGCGTCGGCGTGAATATCTGAGACGACAGGTTCCAGTCACGGGCAGCGCGTCGGCAATCATCGCGCTACTCTGCCCTTCGTGAATCGCACCAGTTCGTTCATCAGGCCGTTGGTTCCGCGGGACCCGCACGAGCCGCACCGGGTGGCGACGCCGCTCGAACTGCTCACCGACCTCTGCTTCGTCGTGGCGGTCGCTCAAGCGGCCACCGGCCTGCACCACGCGATCAGCGAAGGGCACGTGGCTTCGGGCGTCGGGCACTTCGCGATGGCGTTTTTCGCGATCTGGTGGACGTGGCTGAATTTCACGTGGTTCACCTCGGCGTACGACAACGACGACGGAATCGCCCGGCTGCTGACCATATTCCAGATCCTCGGATCGCTGGTCCTTGCAGCCGGCATCGTCCGCTTCTTCAACGACGACGCCCTGCTGATCATCGTCGGCTACGTCATCATGCGAATAGCCCTGGTCATCCAATGGCTCAGGGTCTCGCGGAACGACCCCGAGCATGCGCTCACGGCGCGTCGATACGCTCTCGGAATCGTGTTGGTCCAGATCGGTTGGATCGGTTTCTACTTCGTGCCGTCCGCCGTTTACGTCCCGACGTTCCTGGTGTTGGTTCTGTGCGAATTCGCGGTACCGATCTGGTCGGAGAAGCCGGGCATGACGCCGTGGCACCCGCATCACATCGCGGAGCGGTACTCGTTGTTCTTCATCATCGTTCTGGGCGAGACGATCCTTTCGACCACCATCGCGATTCAGGACGCCGTGGACGGTGAGCATCCGGCAGCGCAGGTCACCTACGTCGTGATCGGCGGCATTCTGATTGTCTTCAGCCTGTGGTGGTTGTACTTCCAACGCAATGCAGGCGAAGTGATCGGCGGTGACAACGTCTCACCCTTCGTCTGGGGGTTCGGTCACTACTTCATCTTCGCCGCCGCTGCCGCCATCGGTGCGGGGTTGGCCTCGCGCGTCGACTTCTGGACTCATCACGGTGACGGCAGCGCGTTGGTGACGGGTGCTGCCGTCACCGTTCCGGTCGCGGTCATCCTTGCCGCCTTGTGGTTCATCCACATTCGACTACACGACTCCTCGGTACGCACCCTCGTGCCGTTCTCGGTCGCGATAGTCGTCGTGCTCGGTGGTACCTACACCGCGGTGCCCGAACTGGTCGCGGGACTGGCCTGCGCCGCGCTGTTGGCCGTGGAACTGATTCTGACCGAGGGCAAATCCGAAACCGTCTGAGCGCTCATTCGGCGGCAAGGAATATCGCCTTGGTGACGGCGACGGTTTTCAACGGTCCCTTCGACGGTCCGACCAGCACGGTCCACCGATCTTCGGAACGATCTATCGGATAGCTGCTTTCGGACCACACGATGGGGGTATCCGTCCCTTGCCCTCGGCAGGAGTAGGCGCCCGCCAGGCTTGGGTTCGATTCGGGAGAGGGCCACGAACCGCCGTGCCGGACGCGGCAGAGGAGGCCGTTCTCGAGTTCGAGCCCGAAGGGAGTCGGGTCGGCGGGCGGCGGATAGGCCTCGACGCCGTCCACGCCTCGAGCGGTGATCAGTTCTGTTCCCCAGGGAAATTGCAGGCAGAGAATCGAATCGGGCTCCGGGCCGACCCAACACGCGTCCGCGCCGTCAGCGGTGATTCCGCAGGTGATGACTCCCGGCGTGACAGCCGACTGTGATGCTGCGTAGCACTCGCTGATCTTCATGGCCGGCGTTTGGACGCTCCAACCGGATTTGGGTTTGCCGGAACCGTCGACGGCAACAAGATTCACGATCTCGGTCGGGGTACCGCCTGCCGATGATCCCGCAGTCGTAGGCAAGCATCGGCAGAGGACTATGCGGGTGATCGTTCCCTCATCCGCCTTCTTGCCTTCGGGTGTGAAGGTGATGCGATAGCCGGTTCCCGCTTCGGTGTCGGCCGGAAAGACTGCGACCGATTCCCCGTCGGAATTGGTTGTGGCAGTGAAGGGACCGTAAAGTTCGGCGGCACGCTGCATCTTCTGGCCGACGGTCAGTCCGTCCAGTGTGGCAGCGCCGGTCCGGGGCGCGATTTCGACGAGAACGCCGTCGGTGAAGGTCAATTCGCAGTCCTGCCACTGGACGACCACTGTTCCGGTCTTCGATACCGGCCCAAGATCGCCGGCGGCTTTCCGCGTTTCCTCCTCCGTCATGCCGATCCGAAGGTTGCGGAAGCCGCTGGTGGAGAGTCGCTCCCGTGCGGATTCGGGATCCGAGGCAACCGCCAGCCGTGCGGTGAGTTGCGCCGCGTTGGCAGCGTCGATCGCCATGCCCCCGGTTGCGTCGGCGATGCACTTCAGCTGGGCGGACGCAGCGGCGTCGAGCTTGAATCCGATGGTGTGGATGGTCAGGTCAGGATCGTGGGGCATCGCTTGGGTGGACTCACACGGAGGTTCGGTCGAGCAGGTGTCCTCCCCGTCGGAGACGAGGATGATCGTGCGCTCACCATCGGCGGGGAGTGCGGCGGCGGCTTGTTGAAGCGCAGCCATGATCGGCGTGTATCCCGACGCGGACAGCCCGTCGATTCCCGCTGCGAATGCATTTCGATCGAGTGGTCCGAGTGGCACGACGGTCTTGATGTCGCGGCAACCCGCGAACTTCTCGGCGTCGCTGCTACCCGTGGCGGTGCCGTACGCGATCAGACCGAGCGCAGCATCGTCTGGGAGGCCACTGACGAGAGTGTGAATCGCGTTCTTGGCGGCATCGATTCGAGGACCGGGAGCGTCGTCCTGCTTCATCGACCCCGAGGCGTCCAGCACGATGACGGTAGGCGCCGTTGCGCTCGCTTCTGAAGCCGGATCAGCAGTGACACTTACCTGCTGGGTCCCGCCTGCTTCTTTGGGCCCGCCACTGCCCTGCGTCGAACACCCGACGGCAATGATCGCAGTCGCCGCAATACAGATCGCCACACGAAGACGCATGGAACGAGGCTACGAGCTGACGTGGTCGGTCAACAGTCGTCCGAACGGACGACACTGGCTCAGCGAATCGCGAGTCGCTCCTTGCGGAGCTTGTCGACCTCGGGCAGATGCAGGGGTTCAAGCTCGTTCACACCCAAGGCGCGCATGAGCAGGAGGTCCGCGAGTTCGGGGTTGCGAGCCAAAGCGGGTCCGTGCATGTACGTCCCGATCACCGAACCCTGCACGACGCCTTCGAATCCGTCGCCGACGCCGTTTCCGACACCATGGGTGACACGTGCGAATCCAGAGGCTGAGCTACCCAGAGTTGTTCCGCCGCGGTGATTCTCGAAACCTGAGAGGGGCGCGGTGAGTCCGTCGATCAGCGGCTTCGTGATGACTTCGCCGATGGAACGCTTCTCCTGCGGCGAGGTCGTGACGTCGAGCATCGAGACACCGTCGACGCGTTCGCCGCTGGAGGTTTCGTACCAGTTGCCGAGCACCTGAATGGCAGCGCAGATCGCCAGAACCGGTGCGCCACGCTCTGCGGCGCGTTGCAGACCAGGGTATTTCGCGAGGTGACGCGTTGCGAGGCGCTGAGCGGAATCCTCGGCGCCACCCAACGTGTACACGTCGAGCGAATCGGGGACCGGATCGCTGAGGGTGATGTCCACGATTTCGGCGTCGTAGCCGCGCATCCGCAGACGCTGACGCAGGATCAGGGCATTGCCGCCGTCGCCGTAGGTGCCCATGACGTCGGGGAGTACCAGACCGATGCGAACTGTCGAGTCAGACATTGCGAGACTCCTTCGCGATGGCAGTGTTGAGGTCACGGAAGGCCGTGTAGTTCGCCAGTACCTCCACACGTCCGGGAGGGCAGGAAGCGATGGCGCGCAACGGGTCCGGGTCGAGAGTGTGCTCGACGCCCGCGTACGTGAGGCGAACTGCCAGATCTGTTCCGCGTTCACCGGCGGCCACTACCTTGACACCTTCGAAGTGCTCGAACTTCACGTCCCACAGCCAGGAGAGGTCCTCGCCGTCCGGCACCTGACCGTTCACCGCGATGACCAGACCGTCCACCGTGGGATCGATCATCGACAACGCTTCCTGCCAGCCGGCGGGATTCTTCGCGAGCAGCATGTGAACGGAGTGCGGTCCGACCTCGACGGTGCTGTATCGACCTGCGACTTCTTGAACCGTCGATGCGGCGGCAACTGCCCCGACCGGATCTGCACCCAAAGCCGCTGCAGCCGCTACGGCCTGAGCTGCGTTGCCGCGGTTGGCTTTTCCGGGGAGGGTCAACGTCATCGGAATCTTCAGGCCGTCGGGGCCGTAGAGATTGTCGTCGTCGAGCCACCAGGTCGGCTCGGGCCGCGCGAAGTCGGAACCGGTACTGCGCCAGTGCTTTCCCTCCCACACGATGGGTTCGCCGGTGCGCGGGCAGCTGACGGAATCGCCGGCCCAACCGCCGCCGGCAGCAACCCACACGACGTTGGTGGCGTCGTATGCCACGGAGGTGACCAGTACGTCGTCGCAGTTGGCGACGATCACCGCATTCGGATGCGCGTTGACGCACGCGCGCAGTTTCCGTTCGATCATGTTGATCTCGCCGACCCGGTCGAGCTGATCGCGGCTGAGATTCAGCAGCACGATCACTTCCGGGTTCACGGCGTCGGCTACGTGGGGGACGTGCAGTTCGTCGACCTCGAGTGCCGCCAGCGTCGCATCGGTACGCGCGGCCAGGGCGGCCACGATCCCGGCATCCATGTTGGCGCCGTCGGCCTGCGTGGCGACGTTACCGAGTGTCGCGAGCGCTGCGGCGGTCATACGCGTGGTCGTCGACTTGCCGTTGGTGCCGGTGACCACGACGGTGCGCTTGCCGCGTCCGAGCTGAGTCATGAGCGTCGGGTCGATCTTGAGGGCGATCAGCCCGCCGATCATCGAACCCTTGCCGCGACCGGCCTTCTGCGATGCCCAAGATGCTGCTGCGGCAGCTCGCATGGCGAGCTTTCCGCGCGCTGTGATCGATAGTCCAGTTCCCACGGCCCGAGTTTGGCACAGGGCGTCGTCAGACGCCGAGTCGCGCCGGTGGTGAGGCTGCAGGTGTGTCCGAGAAAACAGTGTTCGCGGGCTTACGTCTCATCTGTGCGGCGCTCGCTCCGGCGATCACGATGACCGCCCCGACCAGTGACAACAGGCTCGGATCCTCGTGCAGGAACAGCCAGGACGCGCCGATTCCCACGACTGGCACCAGCAAGGAGAGCGGCGCCACCATGCCGGCGGGATAGCGGCCCATGAGCATCGTCCAGAGCCCGGATCCGGCGATGGTGCCGAGCAGAATGATGTAGGCCAGCCCGACCAGCGACGGCCAGGCGTCGGCGCTGAATGCGGTGCCGAGTGCGTGCCAGCCGACTGTGGGGCCCTCGACCACGGCTGACAGTGCGAGCATCGGCAACGGCGGGATGACACACATCCACAACATCAAGCGCATCGGTGCAGGCTCGCCGACGGTGTTCGCCGCGGCCAAGCGGCTGCTGAGATTGCCGAACGCCCAGGACAGGCCGCCGAGGAGCGTGAGGATGACGGGCAACAGTGCCGCGTGGTGCGAGCGGTCCCAGCCGATCAAGGACATCCCGCCAACGGCGACGGCGATACCGGAGACTTGCCAGACGCTGAGCTTCTCGCGGAGCAGGAAAGCGCCGAGTAGGACGGTGAACGGTGCTGACGACTGCAGGACAAGTGATGCAAGGCCCGTCGGCATCCCCGAATGCATCGCCCAGAAGAGGAAGACGAACTGGCCGAATCCGAAACCGAATCCGTAGAGCAGCAGCCAGCGGAGCGGCACCTGTGGACGCGGCACGAAGATGACCACCGGAATCGCGATGATCAGAAACCGCAGCGCTGCGAAGAAGAACGGCGGGAAATGATCCAGGCCGACGCGAATGGCCAGGAAGTTCAGACCCCACAAGACGATCACGGTCAGGCCGAGGAGACGGTCGCGGGGAGTCATGCGTTAATCGTGAGCCTTACGAAGCATCAGAACAAGCGAATATAGATGCACTATCCATGTAGTTTTGCTACATGGATATTCGTCACCGTATGGATGCCACGCGCTTGCGAATCCTCCGCGAGCTCGCCGACCGAGGAACCGTCGGCGCTACTGCTCTCGCCCTCTCGATGACGCCGTCCGCCGTCTCGCAACAACTCAAGATCCTCGGACGAGAAGCGGGGGTCTCGCTCCTCGAACCGGACGGGCGCACGCTGCGCCTCACCGACGCGGGTCGAGCGCTGGTGCTTCGCGCCGACGACGTGGTGGCGGCGCTAGACCGGGCGGCGGACGAGATGGCGTCGTACCGAGGCTCGCCGCGGGGGAAGGTGCGAGTCGCGTTCTTTCCCTCCGGCGCGGCGCTCCTGCTGCCCGGTGTCCTGACGGCGCTGAAGAACTCGGACGTGGACATCGACGCCTACGACGTCGACAAACCGGCGTCGGCCGTCCCTGGGCTGTTGGCCGATCACGATGTGATCCTCACTCACCGTGACGAACGCGGAGCCGAGACGTCGTTTCCCCGGGTCAGCGTGCAACCGCTGATGCGTGAACCGATCGATCTGGTGCTGCGGCCTGATCATCCACTCGCCGAGCAGGATTCGGTCCGGCTGGAACAATTGGCCGACGAGAACTGGATAAGCGTGCGCGGCGGGTTTCCGGTCGACGACGTTCTGCTGTCGGTTGCGTCGGTAACCGGCGTCCAGCCTCGCGTCGCTCATCGGATAAACGATTTCCGCGTCATCGAAGAACTGGTGGCGGCGGGCCACGGCGTGGCTTTGATGCCGCGATACGCGATCACGCATCCCGGAGTTTCGAGGAAACCGGTGGCGGGAGTGCGCGCTGCACGAGTTTATGAATTGGCAACTCGGTTACACGCCAACCGCAGTCCGGCTATCGGAGTCGTGCTCGACGCCTTTCGTGACGTCGCGCGTGCTGTCGGTGAATGAAGGCTGTCGGTGAATGAAGGGCCGTTGGTGAATGAACGGCTGTCGGTGAATGAGCAGCTGTTGGTGAATGAACACAAAACGGGAGCGACACGATTAGTGTCGCTCCCGTTTCGGTAGTGCAATCCTCACGGTTTAGTGAGGGTCGCTTAGTGAGGGCCGGTATCAGGCGAGAGCCTTGGCCTTCAGTGCTGCGAATTCTTCTTCACTGATGGTGCCGGCGTCGAGAAGTGCCTTTGCATCTGCGATGGATTCGGCCGGGGACTTTCCGGCAACCTCACGGATGTAGCTGTCCTGTGCGTTCTTGACCTGCTGCGCAGCCTCGAGGGACCGCTGTGCCATTCCGTCACTGCGAACGATCAGGTAGACGAGCGAGGTGAGCAGCGGAATGAAGAACAGGAAGACGATCCAGATTGCCTTCACCCAGCCGGAGGTCTTGTGATCGCGGAACAGGTCGGTGATGATCGAGAAGAGCAGGATCAAGTACGCGATGAACGCGAAGCTGATGATGATCAGCCAGAGGAAGTCCCAAAAGGAATCCATTGTCGAGCTCCATTTCACAAGTCGGATTTGTCTGAGCTGACTATCTCACGCGCACGTGGCGTCTGCATCATCCTCGATGGGTGAATTCTTTTTGTTAACTTCGCTAACCGACTCTTTCGGGACCAATGTCATGCCGAATCGAAAACATCGACCGAAAATCTTCAGTGCTCTGAAAACGACCCTGGCCCCACCCGAAAATCGGGTGAGACCAGGGATTGTTCACGAGTCAGGAGCTGAGTGTCAGCTGGCGCGGTTCACTGCCGAGACCACAGCGCGCAGCGAGGCCGTCGTGATCGACGTGGCGATACCCACACCCCAGACGACGGTGCTCTGACCCTCCGGGCCCGTCACGGCGCACTCGACGTAGGCCGCGGCCTGGGCGTCGTCACCGGCGGACATCGCGTGCTCGGAGTAGTCGAGGACACGAACGTCGAAGTTGATGCTTCCCAGCGCGTCGACGAAGGCAGCGAGCGGGCCGTTGCCGGTTCCCGAGATCTCCTGCTCCTTGCCGTTCACCTTGACGATCGCGGTGATCGCATCGGTGCCGCCGTCCTCCTCGGACGCGGTGACCTTCTGCTTCATGCGCTCGAGCGGGGTGATGGGAGCGAGGTACTCCTCGTGGAAGACATCCCACATTTCCTTCGGCGAGACCTCGCCGCCCTCGCCGTCGGTGATCTTCTGGACCGACTGCGAGAACTCGACCTGCAGACGACGCGGCAGCACCAGACCGTGATCGGCCTTCATGATGTATGCGACGCCGCCCTTGCCGGACTGCGAGTTCACACGGATGACGGCCTCGTAGCTGCGGCCGACGTCCTTCGGGTCGATCGGCAGGTAGGGGACCTGCCAGAGAATGTCGTCGACGTCGGAGTTCTGGCTGTCGGCGTCGACCTTCATGGCGTCGAGGCCCTTGTTGATCGCGTCCTGGTGGCTGCCGGAGAACGCGGTGTAGACCAGGTCGCCGCCGTACGGATGACGCTCGTGGACGGGCAGCTGGTTGCAGTACTCGACCGTGCGACGGATCTCGTCGATGTTCGAGAAATCGATCTGCGGATCGACGCCGCGCGTGAACATGTTCAGAGCGAGAGTGACCAGGCAGACGTTGCCGGTGCGCTCACCGTTGCCGAACAGGCAGCCTTCGATGCGGTCCGCGCCGGCCTGGTAGCCCAGCTCGGCTGCAGCGACACCCGTGCCGCGGTCGTTGTGGGGGTGCAGCGACAGGATGACCGAATCGCGGCGGGCCAGGTTGCGGTGCATCCACTCGATGGAGTCGGCATACACGTTGGGTGTAGCCATCTCGACGGTGGCGGGCAGGTTCAGGATGACCGGGTTGGCCGGCGTCGCACCCAGGGTTTCGGTGACGGCGTCACATACTTCCTTGGCGTACTCGAGCTCGGTGCCGGTGTAGGACTCGGGCGAGTATTCCCAGCGCCAGTTCGTGTCCGGGTACTTCTTCGACTCGGCGAGGACCAGTTCGGCGGCGTCGGTGGCGATCTTCTTGATCGTGTCCTTGTCGGCGCGGAACACGACGCGGCGCTGCAGAATCGAGGTGGAGTTGTAGAAGTGCACGATCGCGTTCTCGGCACCTTCACAGGCCTCGAACGTGCGCTTGATCAGCTCGGGACGCGACTGCGTCAGCACCTGGATGGTGACGTCGGACGGGATGGCGCCGTCCTCGATGATCTCGCGAACGAAATCGAAGTCCGTCTGGCTCGCGGACGGGAAGCCGACCTCGATCTCCTTGTAGCCCATACGAACCAGGAGATCGAACATACGACGCTTGCGCGCCGGGCTCATCGGATCGATCAGCGCCTGGTTGCCGTCGCGCAGGTCAACGGCACACCACTGGGGTGCTCGGTCGATGATCTTGTCCGGCCAGGTGCGGTCGGGCAGCGTGACCGTCTCGACCTCTTCGGCGAACGGGCGGTAGCGGAACGTCGGCATCGACGAGTTCTTCTGCGTGTTCCACGCAGGCTGGTCGGACGGTGCCGGCTTCGTGGGCGGGGTGATGGTGCGAGTGCCGGTGGTGAATGCGTCAGCGGGGGACATGGGTGTGATCTCCAGGATTGTGGACCCGGCCTGTTGACCTGTTGGTCAAGACCATGAGTCCGGAAGGCTTGGTCGACCGGCGCACAAAAACCCCGCGGCGGGAGGCCAGTCTGGATCAGACCCCGTCGCGGCAACCAAGAAGGAGTGCGCGCTGCATGCACAGCACTCTACTCCTGGATTTCGCGAGAAATCGGTGGGGTTCGCCCTCATGTCCAATTTGTCGCCGAATTGTGCTGCCGTTTCGGCCCCGAAAATGGTGGACTGTCGTCCATGGATCCCCGAATCGCCGTGGCGAGCACGTACCTCGACGCGCTCCGCAGTCACGATGGCAGTTCCGTACCGCTGGCTCCGGACGCGGTACGCCACGAGGTCGGGCTCAAGACCGGATTTTCGGGGAATCATTTGCGGCGCAGCCTTTCCGGAGGTCCTCAGTATCGCGTGATCCGCGACATTCGTGAGGTGGAGTGGACGGTCGACGGGGACGACCTGACGGCTGACTACCTCCTCGACGCCGGGTTGTTCGGGCGGAACCTGATGACCGTTCGGGTTACCGAGACCTTCCGGATACCCGCTGACGATCACCGCATTCACCACATCACCGCGAAGATTCGACCGGCGCGCGCCAAGCACACGTGATGCGCTCGATCCGCTGGATCGTCTGTTCACTGCTGATCGTTCTCGCTGGTCTC
Source organism: Rhodococcus sp. SG20037 (assembly GCF_031763325.1). Taxonomy (NCBI): domain Bacteria; kingdom Bacillati; phylum Actinomycetota; class Actinomycetes; order Mycobacteriales; family Nocardiaceae; genus Rhodococcus; species Rhodococcus sp. SG20037. Next base: position 502,082 of record NZ_CP134497.1, read on the forward strand.
GGTGCTGCCGGCTCGGTGCTCGCGCTGTTCGTCCACACCCAGGTGAACGACACCGACAGTTACGTCGAGACGGTTGCCCCGTTGGCTTCCGAACCTGCTGTCCAAGCGGCTGTCGTTGATCGGCTGACCGAGGAACTGACGCAGCGGTTGGACCGGTTTCCGCAGGTGGTGACGAGACAAGCCGAGAAACTTGTTCGGGAGGCGGCTCAGTCGTTGGTCTCCAGCGACCAGTTCGCGACGCTCTGGACCGCGGCCAACCGTCAGGCGCACGCGCAACTTGCTGCGATGGTGACCGGCAGAGCCACCGACGGCATCGTTCGGTCCGACGACAGCGGAACAGTCACCTTGTCCCTCGAGCCGATCATGACAGAACTGCGGACGAACCTCCGCGATCGCGGATTCACCGTCGTCGATCGTCTTCCGACGTTCGATCCGCAGTTCGAGATCCTGCAATCCGACGAGCTGGTGCGGGCCCAGGACCTCTCGAACACTCTCGACCGGGCAGCGGCCTGGCTGCCGTGGGTGTCGCTGGCCTGTGCGATCGCGGCCGTCGCAGTTGCGCCGAGGAGAATGCGCGCACTGTCCCTGGTCGGGCTGGCGACGGCGGTGGCGATGATCGCCCTGTTGGTGGCGCTGGCCGTCGTGCGGCGAGTCTATTTACAGAATTCAGACATACCGTCATCTGAGGCGGCAGTCGCGGTGTACGACGCGCTGGCAGTTTCGCTGGTCAGCAGTATCCGCGTGCTTCTCGCCTGCGGAGTTGCCGTCACGGTGGTCGGTTACGTTGCCGGTGGCTCGCGTTCTGCGACGTTGATGCGAGCGCGGATCTCGCAACTGATCCCGCGCGGATCTGAGGCGAACAGCAGTACGCATCGGGAAGTCCCAGGACCACCTCGGTAAGCTCGACCTCTGGTATCTGTAAACAATTTCGACCTGGAGGTAGAAACGCGTGGCTCTCGTCGTCCAGAAGTACGGCGGATCCTCGGTGGCAACCGCCGAGCGCATCCGACGAGTCGCTGAACGGATCGTCGAGACCAAGAAGGCCGGCAATGATGTCGTCGTCGTGGTGTCAGCGATGGGCGATACCACCGATGAGCTGCTCGATCTGGCTCAGCAGGTGTGCCCTTCCCCGCCGGCCCGTGAAATGGACATGCTGCTGACCTCGGGTGAGCGCATCTCCAACTCCTTGGTAGCGATGGCAATTCACTCCCTCGGCGCCGAAGCTCGTTCGTTCTCGGGCTCACAAGCCGGAGTCATCACGACCGGCAGCCACGGAAACGCCAAGATCATCGACGTCACGCCGGGCCGTGTTCGCACTGCGCTGGACGAAGGCTCGATCGTTCTGGTCGCCGGATTCCAAGGCGTCAGCCAGGACAGCAAGGACATCACGACGCTCGGACGCGGTGGCTCGGACACCACTGCCGTGGCGTTGGCAGCTGCACTCAACGCTGACGTCTGCGAGATCTACACCGACGTCGACGGCGTTTTCTCCGCCGATCCGCGCATCGTCCCCGACGCTCACCGCCTCGAGACGGTTTCCTTCGAGGAAATGCTCGAACTCGCAGCGTGTGGTGCGAAGGTGCTCATGCTCCGCTGCGTCGAGTACGCCCGTCGTTACAACGTGCCTGTGCACGTCCGTTCGTCATACACCACCAAGCCCGGAACAATCGTGTCCGGATCGATGGAGGACATTCCTGTGGAAGAGGCCCTGATCACCGGAGTCGCGCACGATCGCGGCGAAGCCAAGATCACCGTTGTCGGATTGCCGGACACACCGGGACACGCTGCCAAGGTGTTCCGCGCAGTCTCCGATGCCGAGATCAACATCGACATGGTGCTGCAGAACATCTCCAAGGTGGAGACCAACAAGACGGACATCACCTTCACGCTTCCGACGGCCGACGGCCCCCGCGCCGTCGAGATCCTGACCAAGCGTCAGGAAGACATCGGCTTCACGCAGATCTTGTTCGACGACCACATCGGCAAGGTTTCCCTGGTCGGCGCCGGAATGCGGAGCCACCCGGGCGTCACCGCCACGTTCTGCGAGGCGCTGGCCAAGGCAGACATCAACATCGACCTCATCTCGACCTCTGAGATCCGCATCTCAGTGCTGGTCAAGGACACCGAATTGGACGACGCTGTACGTGTCATCCACGACGCTTTCGGGCTCGGTGGCGAAGAAGAAGCAGTAGTACACGCTGGAACGGGACGGTAATTTCTCATGACGACTATCGCTGTTGTCGGTGCGACCGGTCAGGTCGGCATCGTCATGCGCACTTTGCTCGAAGAGCGGAACTTCCCCGCGGACAAGGTGCGGTTCTTCGCATCTGCACGCTCCGCCGGTAAGAAGCTGCCCTTCCGCGGCGAAGAGATCATCGTCGAGGATGCGGCCGCCACATCGGATGAGGACCTGAAGGGCATCGACATCGCCCTGTTCTCAGCCGGTGCGACGCTCTCGCGCGCCCAGGCTCCGCGCTTCGCTGCTGCCGGCGCGACCGTTGTCGACAACTCTTCGGCATGGCGCAAGGATCCCGAGGTTCCCCTCGTGGTCAGCGAGGTCAACCCGCAGGACACGAAGAACCTGGTCAAGGGCATTATCGCGAACCCCAACTGCACCACCATGGCAGCGATGCCGGTGCTGAAGGTTCTGCACGATGAAGCCGGTCTGCAGCGTCTGATCGTCTCCAGCTACCAGGCCGTGTCCGGTAGCGGCATCGCCGGCGTCGAGGAACTCCTCGGCCAGGTGCGCGCCGTAGTCGGAGACGCGGAGAAGCTGGTTCACGACGGCAGTGCCGTCGACTTCCCGGCCCCGAACAACTACGTCGCCCCCATCGCGTTCAACGTCCTGCCGCTGGCAGGTTCGCTGGTCGACGACGGAAGCGGCGAGACCGACGAGGATCAGAAGCTCCGCAACGAGAGCCGCAAGATCCTCGGACTTCCCGATCTGTTGGTTTCGGGTACGTGCGTGCGCGTTCCCGTCGTGACCGGGCACTCGCTCGCGATCAACGCAGAGTTCGCCAACCCGCTCTCGGTTGCTCGCGCCAAGGAGATCCTCGCCGACGCTCCGGGCGTCGAGCTGATCGAGGTTCCGACGCCGCTGGCCGCTGCCGGTGGCAACGCGTCGCTGGTCGGTCGTATCCGTCAGGATCCGGGTGTCCCGGAGGGACGCGGACTCGCGCTCTTCGTTTCGGGCGACAACCTGCGTAAGGGTGCCGCGCTCAACACGATTCAGATTGCCGAGCTGTTGGTCGGCTAGATCTTTCGTTCGGTACCGGCCCCGCACCTAGGTGTGGGGCCGGTGTCGTTTCGACAGGCGCTCTAATCGAGTTCGGAAATGGCGACCAGGCCACCGAGGTACTCGGCATCCGAATACGCTTTGGCGAGTAGCGCTCCGAGCTCACCAAGAGCTCCGTTGTCGCTGCCGTACGCAACAAACATGCCCGCTTCGGGATCGGTGCCGAAGCGGCCCTCCAGATGCGGTGCATCGCGGCCTACCACTGCGTGGGCGACCGACGCCCAGTCGTAACCGGAGCCTTCGAAACCCTCTACCTGCTCGAATATCGATGCCACCTTGCCGAAATGCTGGTCGGTGAGCATCAGTGACCAGTTGCCCGGAGACGTTTCGAAAAGCTGTAGCGGTTCGATCGATGGTGATGTCATGCGTGTATTGAAGCAGATCCGACCGACAGGTTTCAGTCGGCCGCTAACGCCCGACCGATTGTGCGAGAGCCACGGCAAAACTGGAAAGTCGTTCTCGGGTATAGGTTTCGGGATCACTGACGGCCAGTCGTCCGAGCATTTCGGCGAACGACATCATGGTGTGTGCGAGGAGAACCGGATCAAGGCCTTCGAGCTTCGACTCGAGGGCAATCCCGGCGCGGGCCAGTTCTTCGGCGCGGGCGAAGACAGCTCCGCGAGAGAGCTTCAACAAGCCGTGATACTCGCTGGGGGCGTTCTCGACAGACGTCAGAATCAGGCGCCAGCGCGTCGGGTTCTCCAGTACGGCGTCGACGAAGGCGCCGACGGTCCCGGTGTACGACGCCGCTGGGCCGAGTTCGCTCAGATCTGTCGGCATGGTTTCGAGCACCTGAGCGATGGCTCGCTCGTGCTCGCGGCGCAGCAGTGCAGCGACGAGATCGGTCCTGGTATCGAAAATCGTGTAGAGGACGGGCTTGCCGACACCGGCTTCGGCAGCGACGGATTCCATGCTGAGGTTGTGCAGGCCAACGCGGCCGGTGACCTCGAATGCTGCGTCGAGGAGCTGCTCGCGACGTTGCTCCGGCGCCATGCGAGGGGCGTACTTGCGCCGCGGTGTATCCGTTGCGTCAGCTTGTGACCTGGTCATCGTGTGCATCACCTCCGCTCTCACCCTAATCTGCCTGCCACTTCTTCGTGAATAATACGCAACCGTTGTATTCATCGTCTGCAATTGTTACGGTGGCGTTGTATTCGAATGGTGCTCAGTGAGGCGCCTCTGCCGAGATCTCGAGGAGAACAACCGCTATGACAGCGTCGACCTCTTTAGTGCCGAATGATCTGCTGCTCCATCCCTCCACGTACGATCGGCCGGAGTTCGACGCGACCACGCGGAGACTGCTGGGCGCGACCGTCGACTGGTTCGAGGCGCGTGGAAAGAACCGACTCCTGGCCGACTATCACGACAAGATCTTCTACTCCGATTTCCTCGATTTCGCGGCGAAGGAAGGTCTGTTCGCCACATTTCTGACGCCCGCCCGCGACAGTGGTGGCGACTCTGACAAGCGCTGGGATACCAGTCGTATCGCCGCGCTGTCCGAGATCCTCGGCTTCTACGGACTCAACTACTGGTACCCGTGGCAGGTGACCATCCTCGGTCTCGGGCCGGTGTGGCAGAGCGACAACGAGACGGCAAGGGCGCGAGCAGCTTCCGCTTTGGCTTCCGGAGGCGTTGCGGCATTCGGACTGTCCGAGAAAGAGCATGGCGCGGACGTCTACTCCACGGACATGGTCTTGACGCCCAACGGCAGCGGCGGGTACCTGGCCAGCGGTTCGAAGTACTACATCGGAAATGGCAACTGCGCCAACACGGTCTCTGTCTTCGGCCGTGTCGACGGAGTGGAGGGCACTGATCAGTACGTCTTCTTTTACGCCGACTCGGACCATCCGGCATTCACCGTGGTGAAGAACATCGTTCCGGCCCAGATGTACGTAGCGGAGTTCTCACTCGTCGACTATCCCGTTGCGGCAGAGGATATCCTGCATACCGGCGAGGCAGCATTCAGTGCCGCACTCAACACCGTGAACATCGGAAAGTTCAACCTGTGCTTCGGCGGAATCGGTATGTCGACTCATACCTTGTACGAGACGATTACCCACGCGCACAATCGAATCCTGTTCGGCAATCCCGTCACGGCGTTCCCACACGTACGACGTGAATTCGTCGACGCGTACGCGCGCCTGCTGGCGATGAGGCTCTTCTCGGATCGTGCGGTGGACTACTTCCGCACCGCATCGCCCGAGGACCGCCGCTACCTCTTGTTCAATCCCGTCACCAAGATGAAGGTGACAACCGAGGCACAGAAGGTGATCGGACTGCTCTCCGACATCGCTGCGGCAAAGGGCTTCGAGAAGGACAGCTACCTCGCGGTGGCCAAGATGGATGTCGACGGGCTGCCCAAGCTCGAGGGGACCGTCGCCGTCAATCTCGCCCTGATCGCCAAGTTCATGCCGGCGTACCTCTTTGCCCCCGAGTCATTTCCGGCGATTCCGACGCGCAACGATGCAGCCGACGACGAGTTCCTGTTCCGTCAGGGCCCGGCACGGGGGTTGTCGAAGGTTCGATTCGACGACTGGCGAGCGGTGTACGCGAAGTTCGCGGATGTTCCCAACGTTGCACTGTTCATGGAGCAGGCAGAAGCGCTCGTGACCCTTTTGGCCGAAGCTGCACCGGATGCGGCGCAGCAGGTCGACTTGGACTTCGGCCTGGCGATCACCGAACTCTTCACCCTCGTCGTCTACGGCCAGTTGATCCTCGAACAAGCCGAGATCTTGGGATTGGACGAGGGGCAGCGGAGCGGTGGGGTGCTGGATCAGATCTTCGATGTCCTGGTCCGCGACTTCAGTGCTGCAGCGGTGGAGTTGTACGGAAAACCCAGCGCCAGTGAAGATCAGCAACGGTTGGCACTGGCATCTATTCGGCGCCCCACGTTCGCGGCGGAGCGATTCGAGTACGTCTGGCAGCAAGTAGTCGCCTTGTCTGGTGCCTACGAAATGAACGGTGCCGGCTCAACGAACGGGGAGGAATGAAATGTCTGAACTGACGATGAATCGACCGCGTGAGGATTACGGCTTCTTCGGCCCAGGATCACCCAGTTGGAAGATCTGGGCCGCGCCGACAGCGCTGATCGGGTTCCAGCGGTCGGTGGTGCTCGAGCACTTCGACCCCTTCTTGGCTGCCGCAGTGGCAGACATGAGCGGGATTTACAGCGATCCGGCCGGGCGACTCGACCGAACCTTGGCGTACTTCCTGACCGTCGCCACTGCCGACGGGCGGACAGCACTGGCGCTGTCCGACCACCTCATGACAGTTCATGCTCAGGCTACGGGCGTTGAACCGATCACCGGAACTCGTTACAGCGCAAACAATCCGGCGTCACAACTCTGGATCCACGTGACGGGTTGGCATTCGGTGCTCAAGTGCTACGAGATGTATGGGCCGGGCCCGCTTTCAGCTGTCGAAGAGCAGCGGTACTGGGAAGAATGCGTGATCGCTGCCGAACTACAGACATGCAAGACCTCCGACGTTCCACGCTCCCGAGACGAGGTACGTGAGTACTTCGCTGAAGTCAGGCCCAGATTGTGTACCTCCGAGCGTGCCAACCGGGCGATGCACTACTTGTTGAGAACACCGAGAGCGCAGGGGAAGACGAAGTTCGCGACATTCAGCCGATTGGTCGCGCCGGCCACTATCGCGACTTTGCCCGGCTGGATGCGAACGATGGGTGGGTTCGATCAGCCAGCGTTGTTGGACAGAGCAATTGCGCCCGCGGTGCGAACGGCAGTCCGGTTGGGTAGTTCACCGAAGAACATGACCACTGCTCTGAAAGTCATTGCGCCGATGACGGGCAAGGTGTTGGAGCGCCACCTGCGTGACGAGCAACCCCTGGACCCGAGAGTTGTCACGCCAGCGGAGATTCGGGAGCGATTCCCGCGAGCCGCCAAGGTTGCGCAGGCCGTCTGACGGGTTCGCCACGGCCTGTTGGCACCGCATCGGGGGGATCCCTTCGATGCGGTGCTCGGCCGTGTTCTGTTGTGCCTGAGGTTCGTTCTCAGGTTTTGAATGTGGTGTTCGCTGGGCGCGGTTGCTGCCCGGGGTCGATCGAGGGCGGCGGGATGAACCAGGGTTTGTTGTCGACTCCTATTCGGATTTCCCATTTCCCGACGAACCCGGATTTGCGGTGCATCAGCCGGTGATGTGAACGGCACAGCAGGACCAGGTTGTTCATCACCGTCGGGCCACCGTTTGCCCAGTGCCGGATATGGTGCGCATCCGTCCAGGCGGGCACGCATGTGCAGCCCGGGAAGGCGCAGCCTTTGTCTCGGGCGATGAGGGCGACGCGTTGTTCGGCGGTGACCAACCTCTTCCCTGGTTGCGCATCCAAGGGCGCGCCGTGATCGTCGAGCAGAACGGTCGACAGGAAACAATCACACCCGAGAAGCCTGGTCTGCGACACCGAGAGTGGCCCGAGCCAGGGCATGTGCCCGACATCAAGATCCGACAGAGACTCTTCACCATCAGCAGTGGAGGGTGTGGCGGCGCAGTCTCGATGCTCAGCGAGATCATGGGCATTGATGTGCACGTTCACGTGCGGACGTTGGCCACCGTCTTTGCCGGTTTTGGCGCAGTCGAGGTACCGGCGGATCAGTTCGGTGAACCCGTCCGCGGTCCGCTTCGCTGCCGACCGGGCGTCGGGGGTTCCGTCCGGTGCCGGGGTGGGCATCGTCAGATTCGACAACGCGGAGAGCAGCATTTCGCCGGTGAGGGCGTCGAAATCGCCGCGCACCACCACCCGACCGTTCAATGTCGAGGCGATCCGCAACTCGTTCCGGTCGACATCTTCGGCGGGCGGGATCTCATCGGATTCGAACAACCGCTCCAAGGTCGCGATCACGTTCCGCACCTTCGTCGTCGTCGCCTCCACCCCCGACGCAGCCGCAAGCAGTAGGTCGATACAACGAGGGAGCGCCTCCTCCGGCATGCCTTTCGGCGGTGACTCACAGAACGCCACGATCAACACGGCATGATCGAACGAGCAGTCCCCGTCATCGAACCGAGCTGCCACAGCCGGAAACGGCCGCAAAGCTGCACCTAGGGCGGCGATCTTCTTCCCGTCCCGGACCTGCAGCATCGTGTTGGCCGCCAACCAGGACCCCACTCCGCGGCTGGCAATCACCTGATCATCCGGGCGCAACGACAACTCGTCCACCACGGCCACTCGAACCGCCTCGAGGCGCAGAATCTCCGCACTCGCCTCGACAGCAGCCTCACGCAACTCAGCAGCAGTCAACTGCCACAGACGTCCGCGCAACCCCACCGCAGAACCAGACACCACATCCGACAACAAGACACTCATTGAATCCCCCGATCCCCTCCCCAAATCATACTCGAACATGCGTTCGAGTCAAGAGCGTTTTCGAATCTTCGGCTTCTCGCAAAGCTGCAAGAGTGCATCCGTTGTCCGCAAACGTGTTTCGTCGGGACGGAGGAGGTCGTCGAGTACGGCGACCGGTGCGGTGGGGTAAGGTCGCCGATTTTCGAGCTTTGGTTGGAGAAGGTGGTCGGTGTTTGACCGTGCGGGCACACGGGTAACCCGCTCCGGATGCCGTCAGCGTGAGGGGGCCGTGAGTGGACGAGTCACACAAGATCCGTCGCCGATCATTTGTTCAAGGGCTTGGCCTGCTGGCCGGTCTGAGCGCGTTGTCCGCTGGATCAGCGACGGCTCGACCACCTGATGTCGATCCGCTGCGCCCATTCCAACTTCCGTCACCCCGGCTGGAACCGTTTCGGGAGACCCTTCCTGTCCTGCCGGGCATTTCGGGTGGCAACCTGGAGCTTCGTGCGGCATCGTCGATGCACCGATTCCATCCGGACCTACCGTCGTCGCCGTCGCTGGGTTACGGCGGAATGGATTATCTGGGCCCCACCATCGAAGCTCACGTCGATCAGCTCGTCACAGTCCGATATGCCAATGACATTTCTGCGTATCCACTTGCCGCGGATGTCGATCCGGGTCTGCACGGCGTCAGCGACCTCGACCGCACACAGGTCCCCACCTCGCTTCACCTGCACGGAGGAGTTACTGCACCGCAGTTCGACGGGCATCCGGAGCTGATCCAGCGTCCGGGCGAAGGTTTGGTTCACGAGTACACGAATGGTCGTGCAGCCGGCAATCTTTGGTATCACGATCACGCCATGGGAATGACGCGCCTCAACGTCTACGCCGGGCTGGTCGGGATGTATTTTCTCCGTGACGACGCAGATACAGGCACCACCGGGAATTCTCTCGGCTTGCCGTCCGGCGAATTCGAGCTTCCGATGATTCTGCAGGACAAGGTCTTCACCTCCGACGGTCAACAGAGTGTCCGTTCCACGTGGCTCACTCCGCAGGGTTCCTGGGATCCGGCGACTCCCGGTGACGTGGGTGTAGTGAACGGCGTCGTATGGCCGAAAGTGGAGGTGGCTCGCGGACTGTACCGATTGCGACTGCTCAATGCCGCAACCTATTCGGTGTGGAATCTGCACTTCGCAAATCGTATGCGGTTCTGGGTGATCGGTTCCGAAGGAGGATTTTTGGCCGCTCCTGCGCCGACGGATCACGTCCGGCTGAGTCCGGGTGAACGCGCTGATCTGCTTGTCGACTTCAGTATGCTCGAGCCGGGCACGACGGTGGAATTGCGCAACGACGAACCGGTACCCCTTGCGGTGGCGCAACGCGGCACGCAGGTGATGCCGGTCTTCTGTCGGTTCGACGTGGGCAGCGCAAAGGGATTCACCGGCTCGATCCCGCAGCAGCTGAATTCCGTTGCTGCCGAACCGGCGTCCCCGGATGTGGTGCGAAATCTCACGATCATGCAGCTGTCGCGTCCCTCGGATTACCCGTCGATCACCATGTCGCTCAATAATTTGCGGTTCACTGATTCAGATATCGAACTGCCGCGTCAGGGAACCATCGAGCAATGGAATTTGATCAACATCACCACGGAACCACATCCGATTCATCTGCACCTGGTGGCGTTCCGCGTTGTGGGGCGCCAGAACATCGACACTGCAGCGCTCATGCAGCGGTACCCGGTACCTGATCTGGGGGTCCGGTGGACGCCGTCGGCAGAGGAATTCGTGACCTCCCCGCTGCGGCCTCCCGAAGTTTGGGAAACGGGGGAGAAAGACACTGTCATCGTGGATGCCAACTCGATTACCCGCGTGATCGTGCGCTTTCCGACGGCCGACGAGTTGGGCTTCGATCCGGATGCAACTTTCGCGAGAGGTTCCATGGCAGACCACTCGGCACACGGAGAAGTCGGCATGGGGGACCTGCAGGGGTACGTCTGGCACTGCCACATGCTCGATCACGAAGACCACGACATGATGTTGCGATATCGGGTGGTGACGTAGCCTTCAAGGGGAGAAAAGTCCCCAGAGGAGGCAGCTGTGTCGGAAGGTGCGCCCACCGGGCCCCTGGACGGATATCGGGTGATTGAACTCGGAACCTTGATCGCCGGGCCCTTCGCCGGGAAACTGCTCGGCGACATGGGCGCCGACGTGATCAAGATCGAATCGCCGGACCGCCCGGACCCGCTTCGTACCTGGGGTCAGGCCGAGCAGGACGGTCATCGATTCTTCTGGACGGTTCACGCCCGCAACAAGCGGTGTGTGACGTTGGACCTTCGCGTCGACGCGGGACGAGACCTGTTTCTGAATCTGATCGAACATGCCGATGTGGTGGTCGAGAACTTCCGGCCGGGCACCCTCGAGAAGTGGGGCCTGGGATTCGACGTTCTCAGTGCGCGCAATCCGAAGTTGGTGTTGGCCAGGGTATCCGGTTACGGGCAGAGCGGACCGCAAGCCAAGAGCGCCGGCTACGCCTCGGTTGCCGAAGCGGTCAGCGGATTTCGGCATCTGAACGGTTATCCAGGGCAGGCGCCTCCGCGTATTGCCCTTTCGCTCGGAGATTCTCTCGGCGGGATGTTCGCCGTTCAGGGAGTGCTGGCGGCGTTGCTCTCACGAGAGCGGACCGGCCGTGGTCAGGTGGTCGACGTTGCCCTCACGGAATCCTGTCTGGCGGTGCAGGAATCCACGATCCCGGATTACGATCGGGGCGGGATCATCCGGCAGCCCTCGGGAACGAGATTGGAGGGTATTGCGCCGTCCAACATCTATCAGACCTCTGAAGGAAACTGGGTGGTGATCGCAGCCAATCAGGATACGCTCTTCGTGCGTCTGTGCACCATCATGGGGCGACCGGAACTAGCGCATGACGACCGCTTCTCCAATCATGTTGCCCGTGGCAAACATCAGGACGAGCTCGACGAACTGATCAGCGCCTGGGTCGCGCTCCAAGATCCCACCAGCCTGGTGGAACGCCTCACCGAAGTGGGAGTTGTTGCCGGGCCGATCAATACGGTTGAAGATGTCGTCAAGGATCCGCAGCTGATCGAGCGGGGGATGCTCGTCGACCACTACGACGAGCGGATCGGTGAAAACGTCCTCGGCTTGGGCGTCGTGCCTACCTTCAGTGAGACACCCGGATCCGTGCGCAACGCGGGAGCGTCGGCGCCGGGTCACGACAACTCCTCGGTGTGGGGCGGGCTCCTCGGACTCTCGGACAACGAGCAGGCAGAACTGAAGATGAAGGGCGTGATCTGACATGTCGGTACCTGGCGTGGGTATTCCAGCAGTCAGTATTCGTGAAGTCGGACCACGGGACGGGTTGCAGATCGAAGACCCGGTGTCGCTGGCGGAGAAACTTCGTCTTGTCGATGCTCTGGCTGCGACGGGTGTTTCGCGTATCGAGGCGACGTCGTTCGTCTCACCGCGCGCTGTGCCGGCGTTGGCCGACGCGGAATTGTTGGCAGCAGAACTGCACCAGTGGCCCGGCATCGAGTTCTCGGCATTGGTCGCCGGAATCGGTGGAGCGAAACGGGCCGTCGCCGCAGGAGTGAAAACCGTCGAATATGTTGTGTCGGCATCGAATGGCCACAGCGAGGCCAACACTCGGTCGACGACGGAGCAAGCGACCGAACGTATCGGAGAGGTCGTCCGGATCGTCCACGACGCCGGAGGACGGGTGGAGGTCATCGTGGCCACAGCCTGGGACTGTCCGTTCGACGGTCCAACCGACCCGGATCGTGTTCTGCGGATTGCGGAGCAGGCCAAGGAGTTCGGTGCTGATCAGTTCTCGATCGCAGATACCATCGGCACTGCCACGCCGGGACGTGTCGGACGATTGATCGACGCTGTGGGCGAAAGAGTAGGTGACTTCGGCTTGGGTGCGCACTTCCACAACACGCGTGGCGCTGGTCTTGCGTGCGCGTTTGCGGCTGTGCAGCACGGTGTTCGAAACCTCGACGCGTCCACCGGAGGTCTCGGTGGTTGTCCGTTCGCTCCCGGTGCCAGTGGCAACATCGCGACGGAGGAACTGGTCTACATGCTCGAAGACATGGGCATTGCGACGGGTATCGACCTGGATGCGAGCATTCGTGCCGCTGCCGTTGCAGAGGAGATAGTGGGCCATACGGTTCCCAGTAATCTTCTCCGCGCCGGCGATCGGAAGCGGTAGGGACCTTTACCCTTCTCGGTTGGGTGATGCCAGCTGCAGTTTGACCAGCTGCTCGTGCGCCGCGGCCGGCCAACCGATGCGCTGCTTCTCCAGATACCAGGCACCGGCGGCAAATGCGATCGCGAGGACGATCCAGATCGCGACGCTTCCGATCTGAGAGCCCAGGTCGCTCGACGAGGACACTTCGCCTGTGCTGTAGTCGTATTCCGTTGTCGTGGTGATTCCCTCTACTGCGAAGGTCCACAGAATCGGAAGGGCACACAATGCGGCGAGGGCACGCGCGACATGCGCTGGACGCAGTTCGAAGATCATTCATTTCTCCTGGTGATCGACCCGGTGAATCTCACTCTCCTCGAAAGCTATTCGGGTTCGACGGCGCTGTCTGTAGTCGGATCGACGGACATGGACGAGGTGCCGAGCTCTCCCCGGTCCCCCTGCCGTAGCAGCTGCATGCCGTTGTGATCGAACTCGATTCGTCGAACGTCTTCAGTGTCGACCAGCATCGTGGCCATAGCGGTACGCCGAGGTGGAAGGATCCGTATGGTCACTTTTCCTCGCGTGATCGCGGTGAGTTCCCGGACGATGCTCGAGTGGATTCGGTCGCGCACGTCGGCGTTCGCGCCATCCATTCCGTGGTCGTCGAGCAGGACTACTTCGACGCCGCGGTTTCGAGCGGCACGCACAGCATCGATCACGTGATTCTTCTGAAATCCCGGCGCTCGGAGCGAGTCACGTAGTTGAGCTTCGAGTAATTCACATGCCAATTTCTCGGTGGAATCCATTGGCACGCCTGAAGCAATCCGCTCGAGCAGAGGCCGGGCCAGTATGTTGAGTCTGTCGAGTTGGGCGTCTCTTTCTTCGATGACTGCCGACGTGGCTGCTCCTGCGGCGATGCGTTCGGTAGACGCTTGGCGTAGTTCGAAGATCGTCTTGGCTCGTGGCCGAATCGTAAGTGCGAAGACCGTCGACATTAGAACTGGTCCGACGTTGGCGAAAGACTCGGCGAAGCCGTACAACGGTCCTTGACCTGTCACAGTCGCCCAGGCAACCGAGGAGGCAATCAAAAGAATCACGCCAAGCCAGGCGTAGCCCGTCCTTCCCCGCACACACATGAAGGTGAAGACGACAGTACACATTCCGAAAGGCCAGAGTTGGGCCGGATTATGCACAGGTACCGGCAATACCATGAACACCGCGCCGCAGGCGACTAAGCCGGTAGCACTGAGCAGGATGCTCTGGTGAAGGGGCATGGGGTCCCCGTCAGTCAGGACGATGGAGAAAGCAGCTGCTGACCCAACGAGTACCGCGACTGCCAGCGGCCACGAGGACCTGACTCCGCTTGTCCCGTACGCGGCGGAAATCGAATACGTGACGGTGAAGCAGGCAACGAGAAGGAGAGCGGATCTACTACGCATTCCGAGTAGGTCGCGGATGTCTTTGCCTACGGCGATGTTTCCCGCATCGAAGTTCATCGAGGAGCCATCTCAGCTCGTTGCCAGGACAGAGTGACTTTGGTTCCTGCTCCTGGAGAAGACGCGACGTCTGCTGCCCCTCCGGGGATACTGCGTACCCTGGCATGAATGCTCACGGCGATGCCGAGTCGATGCGTCGGTACGGTGCGAGGATCGAAACCGATTCCGTTGTCACATACCGTCACCTCCATTCGAGTTTCTTCGACAATTGCGTCGACCGAACGACGTGCGTCCGGCCCGGCGTGTTTCTTACTGTTACGCAGTGCTTCACTCAAGGCTCCTGCGAGAGCACTCACCGGTTCCGACGGGAACTCGGCATTGTTGGCGTTTGACTCCACGTGTGATGTGAAGGTGACATTCTCATCGACTTCCGAGGCTGCCGAACGGAGTTGAGCAAGAACCGCATCCGGGTCCAATCGCTCTGCGGTCTCGACTCCCGAACGAAGATGGTCCAGGCGGGCCAGTGTGCGCCGTGACTGCCCGGCGACGGTGGAGTCGGAGTCCGTTCGTGCAGCAGCCAACAAGGTCGACATCACGGTGTCGTGGATCAGGGCGTTGAAGCGTTCGCGTTCGACGTCTTTTGCAGCTGCAGCCGCGGCTCCGGCGGCCGCAGCGTGGGTACTCGCGATGGTGGCGTCAAGGGTTTGCCCGGTGCGAAGTGCGACAACAGATGCTGCAACAAAAACTGTGCAGAACATCAGCGCAGCACTGAGATCCGGAATCAGAAGATAGAACAGGGGTGCTTCGCGGATGGCGTGATTGATCAGTTGGACGAGCGTGACTCCCACCCCGAGGTATAGCAGAGCCCAGGCAGGCTGCCATGCAGCTGCGGCTGCTAGCCCGGCGACACCAGGGATGTTGGCGAGCCACGTCCCGAAGCCTTGGACATGTTCACCGGTCCAGGCAGGCCACCACGCGCACGCAACGAGAATATAGGCAATCGCATTAATTGCGGCAGCTCGACGAATCCAGATTGTCTGGGGCAGGAACGTCGAAAGTCCCAACACCATGGCTGTTCCGAATATCGCGAAGATGGCCACAGGTGTCCACCAGGCCGCGGTGGTTGCCGCTGCGTCTCTGATATTCGGAATCAGGATGAGCAGGTAGAACAGGTAGCCGGCGCACACGAATCTACCGAACAGACGAAGGATCTTGTCGGTGAAGGTGGAATCGGTAGTACTTGATTGACTCTCTGCTGAATCATTCGCCAAGGATGGGTGAGGCAGTCTGATCAGAGTTCGTCGATCGTCACTATCTGATCTTGTATCGCTCGCACGAGTAATTCGCATTTCGTTGGTGCGTTCCTTCCAACGTCGGCATACTTCTCGCGAATCCGCGACAGGTGGGTCCCCACCGTTCCCACGCTGATGTAGAGGTTTTGAGCAACGCGCGACTTCGAATCACTCAGTAGCCATTCCCTGAGAACCTCGATTTCGCGCTCCGAAAGGTGCGGTCCTACGGGATCCTGTGCCATGCAGTTTTCCACAGTGACTGTCATGAGTTTCGTCCTTACTTCTCTGTAGCGGAATGACAGACCCCCGACAGTGCCGTCTTCTTGTCAGATGAATGTAATTCGAAGAGGGAAATTTTTCCCAGACATCAATTCCTCTGCCCATATTTTCAGGGGCAGCGCTAAGAGAGTTATTGTTGCCGAACCTCATTGTTAGTCAAAGTCAGCTTTTTTCCGGAAGTAGGCCGTTCAGGAATTGGTAACACCCCGTCTTCGACCGCGCGTTTGTACAAATCCGTTTTTGTCGGTGCGGGTCGTCCGACAGCCGCATATTTCTGCCTGATGCGCTGGAGGTAGTCGTTAACCGTCTGCGGCGCCAAACCGGTGAGTCGCGCAACTCGATCCGCCTTCTCTCCGGATGCGTAAAGTTCGAGGACCTCGAGTTGTCGAGGGCTCAGACCCACTTCGTCGAGACCTGGATCCCCGTCGATTGCGGCAGCCCACTCTGTCGTCACCACCTGCCTTCCCGACGCGGCGGCGCGTATCGCATCAACCACGACGGCAGTCGGTTCGGACTTGCGTACAACACCCAGCACGCCGGCACGGGCGGCCGAGCGAACGAGGTACGGGTTTTCCGCCCCGGTGAAGATCAATGTCTCGAGCCCGGCGGCCCGCAGTTGCTCGACATTGCTCTTGGGCGATGAACCGTCGGCCAGCCGGAGGTCGAGGATTGCCAGATCCAAGGCGACGTTCTGAGCGAGCATCTCGGACACAGTGGTCGCGATGCACACCAATTCGAGGTCCGGCTCGTCCTCGAGCATCACGGACACGCCGATTGCTACCGACTCGTGGTCTTCCACCAACCCGACACGGCGGTGTGGAAATGCTGTTTGCTCTGGCATAGCGATTGTTTCCCTCCGCTCGATGCGAGGACGTTATCAGGCAGAGCTGACTGACCGGTATGTTACGTGTCAAGATTTGAAGTCAGCCTGGACTGTTTTACGTTTCGGCTCTACAGTTGTCTTGTGACCGAGACCACTTCCGATGCGAAAGTAAGCCGTACCCAGGCCGAACGTACAGCGGCGATGCGTGGGCGCCTCCTCGACGCCGCCGTCGAATCGTTGGTCGAGCTGGGCTACGCACGGACCAGCACGCAAGAGATCGCCCGCCGCGCAGGCGTCTCGCGGGGTACGCAACTGCATCATTTTCCGACCAAGGAATCGCTGGTCGTCGCGGCCGTCGAGTATCTGGTCGACAAGCGGCTGGAAGAAATCCTCACCGCTGAAGTGGATCGTGGTCGAGGCCTCGAGGTCCTGTCGGACGCGTTCTCCGGGCCGCTGTTCTATGCCGCCCTCGAATTGTGGGTCGCGGCGCGGACCGATCCCGTTCTGCATGCGGCGACGGTGCCCCTCGAACGCAAGGTGAGTGAGGCGCTCGAGTTCGGCAGCGCCGAGTTGTTCGGTGATCGGTTCGACTCCGAGTCGGTCGAACTCACCATCGAACTCGTTCGTGGGCTTGCCGTCTCAGCCCTGTTTCGTACATCCGAAGCCGACGACGCGCTCAGAGCGCGACTGTTGCCGGCCTGGCAATCCCGAGTGGAGAAGAAGTGAAGCTTCCCGAACATGTCGAAACGCTGATCGTCGGTGCCGGATTTGCCGGTATGGGCTTGGCGGCCAGAATGCTTCGCGACAATCGCGCTGCAGACGTCGTGTTGATCGAGCGTGGAGCTGACATCGGCGGCACTTGGCGCGACAACACCTATCCAGGCTGTGCCTGTGACGTGCCGACGGCGTTGTACTCGTATTCTTTTGCGCCGAGCGCCGATTGGAGTCATACCTTTGCTCGTCAACCCGAGATCTACAACTATCTGAAGAAGGTGGCCGCAGACACCGGCATCGTGGAACGCGTAGTCCTGAACTGCGAACTCGAAGCTGCTGTGTGGGACGAGGATGCGGCGCTGTGGCGTATTCGGACATCTCGAGGGTCGTTGACGGCCAAAGCTCTGGTCGCCGCGACCGGAGCGTTGTCGACGCCCAAGATCCCGGATTTCCCCGGTCTCGACCAATTCTCGGGGACCACTTTCCATTCGGCGACGTGGAACCACCAACACGAACTGCGCGGTGAGCGCGTAGCCGTGATCGGAACGGGAGCGTCGGCGGTTCAGTTCGTTCCCGAAATTGCCGACCCTGCTGCCCATGTCACCGTGTTCCAGCGAACTCCGGCCTGGGTGATTCCGCGGATGGATCGCACCCTGCCTGCCGCACAGAAGGCCATGTACTCGCGGATTCCCGTTACACAGAAGGTGATTCGAGGGTGGGTTTACGGCTTCCGCGAGCTACTCGGTGCCGCGATGTCGCACGCGACGTGGGTGCTGCCTGCCTTCGAGGCGGCCGCGCGCCTTCATCTGCGCAGACAGGTGAAAGATCCGGAGTTGCGCCGGAAACTGACTCCCGATTTCACGATCGGTTGCAAGCGCATGCTTCTGTCCAACGACTGGTTGCGCACCCTTGACCGCGCGGACGTGAGTCTGGTCGACAGTGGGCTCGTCTCGGTCACCGAAAACGGAGTGGTCGACGGACGCGGAGTCGAGCACAAGGTCGACACCATCATCTTCGCCACGGGATTCACGCCGACGGAACCGCCTGTTGCGCATCTGATCACCGGAAAACGTGGCGAGACGCTGGCCGCACATTGGAACGGTAGTCCCAACGCGTACAAGGGTACTGCGGTCAGCGGGTTCCCGAATCTGTTCCTCATGTACGGTCCGAACACCAACCTCGGACACAGTTCGATCGTGTACATGCTCGAGTCCCAGGCCGAGTACGTCAACGACGCCGTGAACACCATGAAGCGAGAGCGGATCGATGCCCTCGACGTGAACGACACGGTGCAGGTGCACTACAACAAGGGAATTCAGCACGAGTTGCAGCACACGGTGTGGAACAAGGGCGGATGCTCGAGTTGGTACATCGATCCGGAGGGGCGCAACTCGGTGCAGTGGCCGACGTTCACTTTCAAATTCCGTTCGCTGCTGGAGCATTTCGATCGGGAGAACTACTCCGCTCGCAAGATCGAAAGCGTCGAGGCATGACCACTACGCACTACGACGTGGTGGTTATCGGTTCGGGATTCGGTGGCAGTGTCGCCGCTCTTCGCCTGACGGAGAAGGGCTACCGTGTCGGGGTGCTCGAAGCCGGTCGACGGTTTGCCGACGACGAGTTGCCCGAAACCAGTTGGAGACTTCGAAAGTACCTGTGGGCGCCGTGGATCGGATGTTATGGGGTTCAGCGCATCCATCTTCTTCCGGATGTGCTCGTGATGGCGGGGGCCGGCGTCGGAGGTGGGTCGTTGAACTACGCCAACACGTTGTATCAGCCACCCAATCGGTTCTTCGAAGACCGTCAGTGGGCGCACATCACTGACTGGCACGACGAACTGGCGCCGTACTACGACCAGGCCAAACGGATGTTGGGTGTTCGCACCAATCCGTCCTTCACTCCTGCCGATGCGGTGATGAAGGACGTAGCCGAAGAGATGGGCGTGGGGGAGACCTTCACGTCCACCCCCGTCGGGGTTTTCTTCGGGGAGGCAGGAGTTTCCGTGCCGGACCCGTTCTTCGGCGGAAAAGGGCCCGAACGCACAGGTTGCACGGAATGCGGGGGATGTATGACCGGGTGCCGAGTCGGTGCGAAGAACACGCTGGTCAAGAACTACCTCCATCTCGCCGAGCAAGCGGGCGCCAGGGTTCATCCGCTCACGACCGTCACCGACCTTCGGCCGGCGGCAAGCGGTGGTTACCGCCTGCTCGCGAGGCGAACGGACGGCGTCCGCCGGCGAGAAGTTCGGTTCACCGCCGATCAGGTGGTGGTTGCCGCCGGAACGTACGGAACGGCGAGACTGCTGCTCGGTATGAAGGAATCCGGTGCCCTGCCGGGCCTGTCGGACACTCTCGGCACCGTCGTACGTACCAATTCCGAAGCCGTACTGGCCGCAACGTCGAAGTCGCGTCGACGGAACTTCACGCAGGGCGTAGCCATCACGTCGTCCTTTCACCCGGATGATCACACGCACATCGAGCCGGTGCGATACGGCAAGGGCAGCAATGCAATAGGACTTCTGCAGACCGTCCTGAGTGACGGCGGTGGGCGAACTCCCCGGGTGCTGAAGACTCTGGCAGTCGCGGCCCGGCACCCAGGAGCGTTCTTGCGATCGTTGTCGGTACGGAACTGGTCCGAGCGAACCGTCATCGCGCTGGTGATGCAGACCGACGACAACTCCCTCGAACTTTCCAAGAACACCAAACGATTCGGGCGCTCCCTCACCAGTAGACCGGGACCGGGCGATCCACCTCCTCAGTGGATTCCGCAGGGTCATACAGCCATTCGCAAGGTCGCCGAGAAGATCGACGGCGACCCGGGTGGTTCCATCGCCGAGATCGTGAACATCCCGATGACGGCACACTTTCTGGGTGGCTGCGCGATCGGTGACAGCGCGTCGAGTGGCGTCGTCGATCCGTATCTGCGTGCATACGGTCACGAGGGACTGCACGTCATGGACGGTTCGGTGGTGAGCGCAAATCTCGGAGTGAATCCTTCCCTGACCATCACTGCGCAGGCGGAACGAGCGTGCGCGATGTGGCCGAACAAGGGTGGCGCGGACGCCCGCCCGAAGACCGGCGAGCCATACGTACGTATCGATCCGACTTTGCCGTCCGATCCGGTGGTGCCGACGCATGCACCAGGCGCTTTGCGGCTTCCCCTGACCATTCGAGCTGAGAAGGTGTCCGATGTGGAGCGTGCCTGAATCGACAAGTGACCGCATCGACTGGCCGGTGAGTGATCCGCCGCCGTGGCCGGCTCGCGTTCGCGCGACACTGTGGTGGCACCGCAGTACGTCGGCGGCACGCGAGCTCGGCCCGGATGGTCGAACGATTCCGATGACGGTGGCCATGATGGTGGACTACCTCGCTTCGCCGGTCGGCCCGTATCGCGAGATCCTCGCCAGTCCGGTCTTGCATGCGCCAGGGAAACGGATCGGGCCTATGCCGCGGATGGCGGTCCCTTTCATCGCGGTGGATTCGGAACCGTCGGTGCACGGTGGGCGAGTCCACTGGCAACTACCCAAGGTTCTGGCCGAGTTCGACGGAGACGTGCAGCAGAAATTTACTGCGACCGGCGACGGATGGCGGGTGCGTTCGGATACGCGGATGCTCGGGCCGCGTCTGCCGATTGCCGGGGCGTTGGGATTTGCGCAGCCGGAGTCCGGTGGAGGTCTGGCGATCGCGTCGGCAAGGCTGACGGGATCGTTCCGATACGCGCGCGTGAGCGTCGAGGCAGAGGGGCAGACCCTGCCGGACTGGTTGGCTGCGGGCACCCATCACGGCGTCGTGATTCTGGGCGGAAAAATGACTACGGGAGCGGCCAGGCGTCGGTAACGGGGGTTTGACCTGCGAAAAGCGACCAAGGCCGCCCGTCAGTGACCGGGCGGCCTTGGTCGTGTGGTGTGAAAGTCAGGTGTCGACGTCCCACAGGCGCCTCTCGGCGGGTGGTCGCTCGCAGCGACAAAAGGGGTGGGGCCCGGGGCTTGTTCGGACGCCGACAGGGTGTTCAACGGCGGTCTCCCCGGATTTGTTCCCGTCCTCGATATGTGACACCGGTCTCGATTCAACTTAGGCAATCCTTTTCTTGACTAATTCCAGAAAAGCGGCATACTGGGAAACATGCGAGACGGAGAGCATGACTTCGACCCCCGAGCGCAATTGCGCGCCGTCGGGTTGAGGGTCACTGCTCCGCGCCTCGCCGTGCTGGATGCGGTTACAGCCCAACCGCATTCAGACGCCGATTCTGTTGCAGCACTCGTGCGGCAGCAGCTCGGATCGGTATCCACACAGGCCGTTTACGACGTGCTGAAGGCATGCGTGAACGCAGGATTGCTGCGACGCATCGAGCCGGCGGGTTCGCCCGCACGGTTCGAGACGAGGACTGGTGACAACCACCATCACCTCGTCTGTCGCGGCTGCGGCAAGGTCGTCGACGTCGATTGTGTTGTCGGCCAAGCTCCCTGCCTCGAACCTTCCGATAATCACGGCTTCGAAATCGACGAAGCCGAGGTCGTGTTCTGGGGCCGTTGCGAAGATTGCCTGAAGAATTCTGCCGAATCCGACACCGAGTCGGACGCGGTCTCGCAGAATCGAATTGATGCGTCCAGAACCTCCGAGTCAGCCACCTCGCATGCAGCCCATGCGTTCGACTCGGATGCAGCCCCGCTCCTCTGACGCCCAGCCCACAACGCTAGGAGGCTTCGCCATGACCAAGCCCACCACCAACAATTTCGGTATCGCGGTCGCAAGTGATGACGAATCGCTGACCGCGGGTATTCAGGGGCCGGTGCTCCTTCACGACCACTACCTGATCGAGAAGCTCGCGCAGTTCAACCGCGAGCGTGTCCCGGAGCGCATCGTCCACGCCAAGGGCGGCGGCGCTTTCGGTGAACTCGTCATCACACACGACGTCAGCAAGTACACCAAGGCCGCGTTCCTGCAGCCGGGTAAGAAGACCGAGTCACTCGTCCGCTTCTCCACCGTCGCCGGTGAGCAGGGCAGCCCGGACACCTGGCGCGATCCGCGCGGTTTCGCGATGAAGTTCTACACCGAAGAGGGAAACTACGACCTCGTCGGCAACAACACCCCGGTGTTCTTCATCAAGGACGCCATCAAGTTCCCCGACTTCATTCGTTCGCAGAAGCGACTGCCCGGCTCCGGTCTTCGTGACCACGACATGCAGTGGGACTTCTGGACTCTGCGTCCCGAGACCGCTCACCAGGTGACCTGGCTGATGGGTGACCGCGGTATCCCGAAGACCTGGCGCAACATGGACGGCTTCGGATCGCACACCTACCAGTGGGTCAACGCTGCGGGTGAACGCTTCTGGGTGAAGTACCACTTCAAGACCGATCAGGGCATCGAGTTCCTGACGCAGGCCGAAGCAGACAGCCTCGCCGGTAGCGATCCCGACTACCACCGCGCGGATCTGTACAACGCCATCGAGGCCGGTAATTTCCCGAGCTGGACACTCAAGGTTCAGATCATGCCGGTCGACGAGGCCGAAGGCTACCGCTTCAACCCGTTCGACCTCACCAAGGTCTGGTCCCAGAAGGACTACCCACTGATCGAGGTCGGCAAGTGGACGCTGAACCGCAATCCGGAGAACTTCTTCGCGCAGATCGAGCAGGCTTCGTTCGAGCCGTCGAACGTGGTGCCCGGCATCGGATTCAGCCCGGACAAGATGCTTCTCGGCCGCGTCTTCTCCTACGCCGACGCACATCGTTACCGCATCGGCACCAACTACGCCGACCTGCCGGTCAATGCCCCGAAGAACGAGGTGAACTCCTACTCCAAGGAGGGCGCCATGCGTTACAGCTTCAATTCCCCGTCGACGCCGGTGTACGCACCGAACTCGTACGGCGGACCGCATGCCGATCCGTCGGTTGCCGGTGACGAAGGACTGTGGGCGTTCGACGGCAAGGCAGTGCGCGCCGGATACATCGAGCACGCCGAGGACGGCGACTTCACGCAGGCCGGAACGCTGGTCCGTGAAGTTCTCGACGACGCAGCTCGTGAGCGCCTGGTGAGCAACATCGTCGGCCACGCCCTTGCCGGCGTCAGTGAGGAAGTTCTGTTGCGTGTCTTCGAGTACTGGAAGAACGTCGACGCAGATTTGGGCAAGCGCGTCGAAGAAGGTGTACGCGCAGGTCAGTGACCCGCTGACATGAGCATCGCCTAGGTCTACCGAATGCGGACCGCTGCAAGGGAAATCACTTCCCGGCAGCGGTCCGTTTCCGTCTACCCAACTACAGAAGCGCAAACCAATAGACGAAGCATGCGAGAAGGAATACAACGACTGACTCCATGACGACACCCCTGTTCGACGTGCACTTCTGCTGTTCGCACTCTCCATGATCCGCTTCTCGAGCTGAGAATGCTCGGGGCACAAGTTTCGCGAACCGAGGTGTTGGGCAGTCAATTCCCATGGCAATAGGTGCGGTTCTCTTCGACATCGACGGAACGCTCGTCGATTCCAACTATCTGCACGTAGAAGCGTGGTCGCGAGCTTTCTTCGAGGTAGGTCGCCCGGTCGACGCGTGGCGGGTACACCGCAGCATCGGCATGGACGGAGACCAACTACTGGAGTCCTTGCTCGGCGAAGACATCGACGGGTGCGGACCGCGAGCCAAAGAACTTCACACCACGTACTACCGGCAGTCGGCCGACCGTCTCCGAGTACTGCCGGGAGCGCGCGAGTTGATCCGCCGAGTTCACTCGCTCGGACTGCATGTGGTGCTCGCTACCTCGGCGCCGGACGACGAACTGAAGTTGCTACGCCGGACGCTCGACATCGACGAAATGATCTACGCCGCCACCGCTTCGGAATCCGTCGACGAGGCCAAACCTGATCCGGACCTGATCGAGGTCGCGCTCGCGAAGGCAGGTGTCGACGCGGGCAATGCGGTCATGGTCGGGGATGCCGTCTGGGACATGAAGGCGGCGACATGGGCGGGCGTTGTGGCTGTGGGAGTGCGCAGCGGCGGCATGTCGACCGACGAACTCGAAGGTGCGGGTGCGGCTGCCGTGTACGACGACGCCCGCGACCTTCTCGACCACCTCGACGGCAGTGTGATTTCCGAACTCGTTTCAGGCCTAGATACCGGGAGTTGATCAGTGATGGCACGATTCGGCTACACCTTGATGACGGAGCAGGCAGGTCCGAAAGAACTGGTTCGCCATGCAGTTCGGGCCGAAGAAGTCGGCTTCGACTTCGAAGTGATGAGTGATCACTACTCGCCGTGGCTGACCGAGCAGGGGCATGCGCCCTACGCCTGGTCGGTGCTGGGGGCAGTCGCCCACGCCACCGAGCGAGTCGGTTTGATGACGTACGTGACTTGTCCGACCGTGAGGTACCACCCCGCCGTCGTCGCTCAGAAAGCTGCGACGATCCAGATCCTCGCGGACGGACGCTTCACCCTGGGATTGGGAAGTGGCGAGAGCCTGAACGAGCATGTGGTCGGCGAGGGTTGGCCGTCCATCGACACCCGCCAGGACATGCTGCAGGAGGCGGTGAGCATCATTCGCGCACTGCTCGCCGGAGATCTGGTGAGCTGGAAGGGGGAGTACTTCGACGTCCAGTCCGCCAGGATCTGGGATCTCCCCGAGAACCCGGTTCCGCTGGCGCTGGCCATGTCCGGAGACAAGTCCGTCGAGCGTTTCGGTCCGATGGCCGACGATCTGATTGCCGTGCAACCGGATTCGGAGCTAGTGCACTTGTGGAAGCACGTGCACGGCCGAGCATACGGATTGGCTCCCGCAGGCCGGACCATCGGTCAGATTCCGATCTCGTGGGACCCTGATCGCGACACGGCAATTGCACGAGCTCATCAGCAGTTCCGGTGGTTCGGCGGAGGGTGGTCCGTGAACTCCGAACTGCCGACGCCGGCGAGCTTCTCGGGTGCGACTCAGTTCGTGCGCAAAGAGGATGTAGCTGAAAGCATTCCGTGTGGTCCCGATCTCGATGTGATCGTCGAAGCGGTCAAGGCATACACGGACGCCGGATTCACCGATGTGGCACTGGTACAGATCGGGGGAGATACCCAAGACCGATTCTTCGACGAGGCGGCCAAGCCGCTGCTCGAGGCTCTGCACGTCGAATTGGGTTGATCGAGAAGATCAATCGAGTTCCGCCGAGTGGGCTCTTGTCGAGTCGCGCGCTACCGCCGTGCAGCCTCGCCTGCTGCGCGACGAGGGCCAGTCCCAAACCGCTTCCGGCGTCGCCCGCACCGGTACCACGAACGAATCTCTCGAACATAGCTTCGCGTTCCGAAGGCGCGATCACGGTGCCGTTGTCGTCGACGAAAACCGTCGCCGAACCCGTCGCAGCCCCTGATCGGACGGTGATCTCGACTTCGTCGGCATTGCCGTGCCGAACGGAATTGGTGACGGCGTTGGTCAGCACCAGACGGATACCCGCGGGAAAGGCCTGAACCGAAAGTTCTTCCGGTGCTTTCAAACGAACGTCGACCTGCGGGTGCAGACGGCCGGCGTCAGCGACGGCGCGATCGGCAACCTCGACGAGATCGACGTCGGCACAATCCTCGGGATCGGCCACGTCACCCAGGGCTAGAGTCTCGAGGTCGGTCAGGGTGCGCTCGATCTGGCGCTGCGCTTCCAACAATTCGCCGGACAGTTCGCGCCGTTGGCTTTCCGTGAGATCGAGTGTTGCGAGAACTTCGAGATCGGTACGCATCGACGTGAGAGGTGTGCGCAGTTCGTGGGCGGAGACGCGAGCGAAATCGCGTGCCGACTCCAACGCCTCCTCGGTGCGGCTTCGATCGCTTTCGATGCGACTGAGCATGCTGTGGATTGCCTCCGACAGTTCTTCGGCTTCTCGCGTTCCACGTACCGACGGTGCCCGGCGCGAGAGTCCGTCGACGTCGAGGTTGTTGCCGATCGAACTGGTGGTCTCGGTCAATTGCTGTAGTGGCCGGACGGCTCGGCCGGTGAGGAACCAACCGAGCCCGGCCGCGGCAAGGATGGCGACCACTGCTGCAGCGGCCACTTGGAACTGCTGCTCACGGATTGCCTGGGTCAGTGGGTCTTCGGGGATGCTGACGGCCAGTGCGGCGCCGCTGTCGCCGGGCACCAGAACATCACGACTGCGAACATCGGTGGTAGCCAAGGCGCTGACGGTCGCGGCGTTGAATCCGGGGCTGACCACGGATGGTTCTGTTGTTGCAGTTGGTGTTTCGATGAATAGCGGGCTCGGCGCACTCGCCGCGACGCCCAGGGTGACGGAATCGAGAGTGCGTTCGAGTTGTTCGGATCCGTTGACACGCAGAAAGACCGCGAACGCAATTCCGATCGCGGCAATCACGATTCCGGCGGCCAGGCCCGAGGCGATGGCTACGCGAGTCTGAAGTGACAGCGGCCGCTTCATCGTTCGGCCCTCAGGACGAAGCCCACCCCACGCACTGTGTGGATCACGCGGGGCGCTCCGTCGACTTCGAGTTTCTTGCGTAGGTAGGTGACAAAGACGTCGACGACATTGGTGTCGGCGGCGAAGTCGTAACCCCAGACGAGTCGCAGGAGTTGTGCGCGACTGAGTACGACACCGGCGTGCTCGGCGAGTACCGACAACAGGTCGAATTCTCTTTTGGTGAGTTCGATTCGCCTACCGTCGATGTGCGCTCGATGGCCACGGAGATCGACCGTCAGCGGTCCCACCGTGATCGGATGGTCGACCGACGGGGTGGCTCGCGTCGTGCGTCGAAGTAATGCGCGGAGTCTGGCGACGAGCTCGGCCAACTCGAAGGGCTTGGTGAGGTAGTCGTCGGCGCCCGCCTCCAGCCCCGCGATGCGATCACCCACGGAACTTCGGGCGCTGAGCACGCAGATCGGAACCTCGTTGCCGATCGCGCGCAGGGCGGTCACCACCCCGACGCCGTCGAGGCCGGGCATGTTGACGTCGAGAACGAGCGCGGCCGGGCATTGCTTGTTCACCGATGACAAGGCCGATCGTCCGTCGACGGCAGTTGCCGTGTCGAAGCCCGACAATCGGAGTCCACGTTCGAGCGAATTCAGAACCTTCGCGTCGTCGTCAACGATCAGGATGCGCTCGCGTGTACTCACCCCAGCCATGGTGCCATCGGATCAAGGCCTGGGGCCTCGCTCGGAGCGAGGGCCGTCGCATTCTCATCAACTCCTAAGAAACCGACAACAGATCTGCAGTGTTGGCTTCATAACCTCGGGTTTCTCGGATGCGACCGCGCCGAGAACTCGAGAACGTTCGATCAAGGAGAACTACGATGACGCGATTGAAAGTGAACGGCAAGCGGGCCCGCCGGACCGGTGTGGTGGTGGCGTCCGTGGCGGTCCTCGGTATGGCAGTGGCGCCGGGAATCGCCTGGGCTTCCAACCCGATTTCCGACGGGTCACCGGTGGCGGTGCGGTCGATCGCGACCGCTCCAGCCGAGTTGGGTGTGGCTCCCGAAGTAGCGTGTGGTGTCGCGGCGCCGATTTCCGACGAGGAGCTGCAGAAGCTCATCGACGAGGGGAAGGTCGTGCGCGCGGAGGAGGCCGGTACGGCCGCAGTCACTATCGAAGTGCCGAGCGAAGCTGCGACATTCGTTGCGCGTGAAGGGGTGCCGGCGTTGCCGACCGTCGAGTGGGCTCCGACGACCGAAGGTGTTCCGGCAGAGGTGCTCGACATGGCCGGTGTCGCTCCGCTGGAGGAGGGCGTTGCCCTGTCATGCACGGTTGCCGCGGGCTGACGAGCGAAAAAAGCTCCGCATGAACCGCTTTGACCTGGAACGGTACGGCCGTACTCAACTGGGTCTGGAGGTTGGTCAAGCCTGTCGGTAGCACTTGCTACGTTCGGGGCGGTCTCGGCGAGCATGCCGGGGCCGTCGCCGACGGCGTCATGTGTGTGGTGTCTTGCAGAGGTGCGGTACGGCCTGATGCGGGGCGCGTTTCGAAAGGTGTTGTGTTTCATGGTCATGGGCCCCACCCACGCGATGTCCGGTGCTGCTGTGGGGTTGGTGGTTGCGGAGTTGTTGCCTCTCGACTGGGGAGGGCCCACATCCACTGCGGAAACTTTGACCTTTGCCGGGGTGTGCGCCGGAGCCGCCTTGCTTCCCGACCTCGATACCGGTCAGTCGACGGTTTCGAGGTCATTCGGTCCGCTCAGCAAGGCTCTGGCCAAAGGCATCGACGCAATTTCGGTGACTTTCTACCGCATCACCAAAGGCAAGAAGGACGGCAAGCGTCGTGGTGGGCATCGGACGCTCACGCACACCGCGCTGTTCGCCGCCGGGTTGGGTGCCGGGGTCTCGGCGCTGGTTGTTCAGTTCGGGAAGCCAGCCATCATCATCACCCTGTTCTTCTGCCTCGGGTTGGCCATCCGAGGATTGGCGGGTGAATTGGCCAAGGAGAAGGGATGGCTCGCGGTCTCCGCCGTTGCGTTGGTGCTCTCTGCCCTCACCTGGCAGTGGTATCCCAGCGAGGCCGGATCCACGGGGCTAGGTGTTGCGGTGGCACTGGGCTGCGCCACGCACTGTCTCGGCGATGCGATCACCAAGGAGGGAGTGCCGTTTCTTGCACCTCTGATCCCGCTCGGCGGCAAGCGATGGTGGGAGCAACGGCTGCCGTCATTCCTGTCCATCCGTGCAGGTGGGAACCTAGAGAAGGTTCTGATCGGGCCGGCTCTGACGGTTCTGACTGCCTGGTTGATCATCAGTGCGTTCGACGGTGCCCCGGAAGCGATCTACGCGGTATTCGCTCCGATGGTGCAGTGAGCTTCGGAAAACTTTTATTACGGAACCACTGGCATCGTAATCATATTTGTTCTACGTTCGTCCCTGACATGAACCGAGTCGGCTGACGGAGTGAGCAGTGGTGCATCAAGCAGAGCGCATGGCAGAGCACAGCTCGAGCGAAGACGGTGTGAGCCGGCGCGGATTTCTCGCAGCGAGTGCCGGCGCAGCTGCTCTCGCGGGCATTTCCTGGGCACCGGCAGGAGCAGTTCCCTGGGGCTCGGCATCGACCATCGCGCCACCGCCCGGATATCCGTCGGACATTCCGTTGTCACAGTCGGCGTACGCGAACTGGTCGCGAGAAATCATGCTCGACAGCGTGTGGACGGCCACGGCACGTCACAGCGACGACGTCGTCACCCTCGCCAACTGGGCGTTCGACAACGGGTACACAGTGCGTGCGAAGGGAACGATGCACGGGTGGAGCCCGTTGACGGTGGTGCCCGGCGCGCCTTCGGATCGAGTTCTGCTGGTCGATACGATGGCCAACTTGAATTCGGTTGTGGTGCAGCACGGCACGCCCGCAACGGTCACGGCGGGCGCCGGCGCCAGTATCGAAGCGATTCTGACAGCGCTCGAGCGAGAAGGGCTCGGCTGGGCCAACTCTCCGGCGATCGGTGAGCTGTCCATCGCCGGCGCGCTGGCGATCGGTGCTCACGGGGCAACCTATCCGGCGGTGGGGGAGACGATCACCCCTGGTCAATCGTATGGTTCGCTGAGCAACCTGATCACCGAGATCACGGTGGTGGCGTGGGACGAAGGCATCAATCGGTACGCACTGAAGACATTTCACCGATCGGACGTCGAGAGCACCGCCTTCCTGACCCATCTGGGTCGAACCTTCGTCACCTCCGTGACGCTGCAAGCCGGGGAGAATTATCGGCTGCGGTGCCAGAGTTTCACCGACATTCCGTGGCAAGAACTCTTTGCTGCTCCCGGGTCGCCAGGGCGTACCTACGAGAGTTTCGTCGAGAAATCCGGACGGGTGGAAGCAATCTGGTTCCCGTTCACGCAAACACCGTGGCTCAAGGTCTGGACACCGACCCCGGTCAAACCGCCGGAGTCCCGAGAGGTGAGCGGGCCGTACAACTACTTCTTCTCCGACGCGATTCCCGAAGAAGTCACCACCCCGTTGGGGATGGTGGCACAGGGTCTCCAAGGTGCGACACCGCTGTTCGGCGCCTCTCAGTTCGGCGCTGTAGCAGCAGGATTGGTGCTGACCGACACCGACGATCTCTGGGGCTGGTCGAAAGACGTTCTGTTCTACCTCCGGCATACGACCTTGCGCGTCGTAGCCGGGGGCGGAGCCGTGATCACCAAGCGGTCCAACATCGGCCGAGTGGTCCACGAGATGACGAGTTGGCTGAACGAACGAATGACGCACTACGCGTCGTTGGGGCAGTATCCCGTCAACATGCCGTTCGAAGTGCGTCTCTGCGGTGTCGACGATGACGGCGAGGTGTTGGTCGACAGCGCCGGAGTGCCGGACCTGTCAGCGGTGCGGCCGCGGGCGGATCGTCAGGACTGGGACACAGCGATCTGGATGAACGTGGTCTCGATTCCCGGCACCGCGGGATTGCCTGCGTTCCTTCGCGGAATGGAACGGTGGATGGTCGCGAACTACTCCGGCGATTACGCGACCTTCCGTCCGGAGTGGTCCAAGGGGTGGGCATTCACCGATCAGGCGGCGT
This sequence comes from Rhodococcus sp. SG20037, assembly GCF_031763325.1. Classification (NCBI taxonomy): domain Bacteria; kingdom Bacillati; phylum Actinomycetota; class Actinomycetes; order Mycobacteriales; family Nocardiaceae; genus Rhodococcus; species Rhodococcus sp. SG20037. Next base: position 532,869 of record NZ_CP134497.1, read on the forward strand.
ACCAGGACGACGAATTCCTCACCAGCACAGTGCCTGCCACCTTTCGTGCCGGTGGCGACGGGAATTGGGACTTCGCTCTCGCCACTCTCGACGAACACGACCCGCACCGCGTATTCAGCAATACGTTCCTCGACCGCGTATTGCCACCCAGCTGAATCTCCTACTGCGGAAGCGGTTTGCGCCAACATACGTCGGTGACACGGATACGCTGATTGTTGTCACCGTTCCAATCGACGCTCAGCCCCTGAGTTCGGAGTGCGTCGGCTACCTGGCGCCCGACGGTCTGATCGGTGTGCGCGATCATGTGTGCCTTGGCGGTTTCGTCGCCGCCGAAGGCAGCGGCGACCAGCGCGGGATCGAGATCGTGGGCCGGACGGAACGCACTGTAGGACAAGTAGAGATCGGACGGCTCGTCGCCGAGACGCTCCGCATCTTGCATGTGGAAGAACGTGTACGCCCACTGAGCAAAGGGATACCCGTTCTCGTCGGGTTCGGACGGCGTGCGTTCGTCGTCGATTTCGGTAGTGCCGCACTGCATGCAGCAGGTGAAGTTCATCCGGGCCACGATGCCGTTGCGTTCGAGTTCGGCGAAGGCTGCGGAGAGGCGCTCGAAGTCTCCGGGAGCCGTCCACTGGGTCTGCTCCTCGACTCTTCGGTCCCAGACCTCACGCACTACTGCGTCGATCTGTCTGCCGAGTTCGTCGTTCTCGAAGCCGCCCTCGACACAGTCTCGGGCGGCTTCGCAGATTTCGTCGAACGTAGCGAAACCTGGGACTACCAGTTCGCGTGCTTGCTCACGTACGGCGACGATGTCGGCCTCACTGAGCCCCGGTGCTGACCGTGACTGTGATGACCGTGACCAGGGCAATCGCATACCGGCACCGTACTGCACCGATCCGACCGTCAGGCGACGTCGGCTGCTGCTTTCGTTTCCTCCTCGTTTGACGGGGCAGGCTTGTTCGGGATGAGCGCCGTGGCGATCAGGCCCACCACGACAAATCCGGCCGCAAGGTATCCGCCGAGTGTGATGCCGTGAGTCATCGCAGATTGGGCAGCGTCGGCGACGAAGGCAGTGTTCGGTGAACCGGCCAGCGAGTCGATGGCGGCGCCTGCGCTGTCGGTGACTGCCCGCGTCAACTGATCAGCCTGAGCTTGGTCGATACCGGATCCGGTGAGGTCGTTGTTCAGCGTCGAATTGAGAGTGCTGAAGAAGACCGTGGTGAGGACAGCGATGCCCAGTGCGGATCCGAGTTGGCGGAACGCGCTCTGAATGCCGGAGCCTTGACCGGCGCTCTGCTCGGGAATCTCCTCGAGCACGACGTTGGTCACCTGGGCAGTCGCAAAACCGACGCCGATTCCGTAGAAGAACAGCACTGCGGCGATAGTCCACCAGGGGCTGTCTGTCGCAGCGATGAATCCGAGGCCGGCGAGACCGAGCGCTTCGAGAGCCAGGCCGATACGGACCAAGCCCAACGGCGAGACCTTCGATGCCAGCCCGAAGCTCGCACCACTGGCGACAAAGCTGCCGATGGCAATGGGAACCAGCGCGAGCCCTGCCTGGAGGGCGCTGTATCCGAGCGTGAACTGGAGCCAGAGAGGAAGCACCGCAACGATTCCGAACTCGCCGAGTCCGATGATCAGCGTCGCGATGTTGCCGTTGCGGAACGACGAGATGGAGAACAACCGTACGTCCATCAGTGCCCGCGACGGATCGGCGCTGCGGGTGAGCATGGTTTGACGGTAGGCGAACGCACCGAGCGACAGAACGGCGAGAACCAGCGCCACCAGAACCGGCGACGGGCCGCTGGACCATGACAGACCGAATAGATCGAAGGGTTCCTTCGTCGTCAGCCACCCGTACGTTCGTCCCTCGACGAGTCCGAAGGCCAGCAGGCCCAGGCCGGCGATGGACAGTGCCGCTCCGGTGGCGTCGACGCGCCCAGCGGTGCGCGGGGAGGGAGCGATGAACAGCACTGCGCCGATGAGAATGAGCGCAGCAAGCGGAATGTTGATCCCGAATGCCCAACGCCATGAGGCATGTTCGGCAAGCCAGCCGCCGAGCAATGGACCGAGGGCGGATGCAGCGCCGATGGTGGAGCCCCAGACCGCGAAGGCCTGGCCGCGCGCCTTTCCGGTGAACATCGCGTTCAGAAGCGACAGTGACGTGGGCAGGATCATGGCCGCGCCGGCGCCCTGCAGGAAGCGCGCCAGGATGAGCAGACCGCCGTTCGGCGCCAGTCCGGCCAGCAGGCTCGTTGCGCCGAACACGACGACACCGGCGATGAAGATACGACGGGCGCCGACCAGGTCGGCAACTCTGCCGACCAGAAGCAGGAGTGCCGCGAACACGATTGCGTAGGACTCTTGGATCCATTGAGCCTGAACGGAATTGATCCCGAGATCTTCGATGATCGAGGGAACTATGACGTTGACGATCGTGGTGTCGACGACGATCAGTGCCACGCCGAGTGCAATGGCGATCAGGCCCAACCACTTGCGGGTGGTGGGTGAGATGTTCACGAATAAACCTCCATTGTGAAGTAACTTTATTATGAAGGTATATTTGAGGCGGTAAGTTGTCAACGTGCGCGCTGGGCTCGACCGGCCGCCGTCTGGCACAGGAAAGGTGGGATCACCGAGGTGGAGGCACCGCGCGACATCTCCGTGGAGCGGGAGCGGCTGATGGACGAATTCCGCGCGTACGGTGGCACGTTCACCGAATTCAGCCATCGATTCGCGTCGTGGCTCGGCCTGCATTCCACCGACGCGACTGCCTTGATGGAAATCACCGCTGCCGAGGAGAAGGGGACGCCGCTCTCACCCGCCCGCCTCGGAGAGCGGATCTCGCTGACGTCGGGTGCAACCACCGCGTTGCTCAACCGCCTGGAGAAGGCGGGACATATCGTCCGGACCCGAGAGAATGCCGACCGGCGAGTGGTCACGCTGCACAGCAGTGCGCATGTGCAGGACCTGGCGGACGAGTTCTTCGGGCCCCTTGCCGTGCGACTCGACGCCATGATGGCGAAGTACCCGCCCGAACTGCTCAGTCGATTCGAGGAATTTCTCGTCGACCTTCACTCGACGATGAACGAACACCTCGAGCAGGACAACCGCTGAACAAAGAACGCCGCTCGACTCCGGAGAGTCGGGCGGCGTTCTTTGTGCCGGTGACGGCTACTTGCCGAGCTTGGCCTGCAGGTCGTCGAGAACCAGGCCGGCACCTGTCGGGCCGAGGCCCAGGAACCAGGTCTCGTCGCTCACCTCGGTGGCGCGTCCTTCCTTGACTGCGTCCATGCTGGCCCACAGCGGTCCGGCAACAACCGTGGTCTGGCCCGTGTCGGCGGGATTTCCGTAGCTGGAGTAGAAGATTCGGTCACCCTCCGCCTCGGTGATCGTTTCGGGGCTGACCTCGACGGCCAGTTCGTCGATGTCCTGGATCGCCGGGCGGGGCAGACCGACGTCCTTCAAGATGACGCCGATGAACGACAAATTGCCGTACAGGCGCAGCTTCCCGGACATGAAACGAACCAGTGAAACGGTCGGGGAGCCGTCGATCGACTCACGTACCTTGTCGGCGTGCTCTTGGTAGTCGTTGAGAACCTGCTCAGCCTTGGTCTCCTCGCCGAGTGCGTCACCGGCAAGGAGGAAGTTCTCCTTCCACGGAAAGCCGGGGCGGATGCTGAAGACCGTCGGAGCGATTGCCGCGAGTTGCGGGTAAAGCTTGTCCTGGCGCAGCTTGCTGCCGAGGATCAGATCGGGCTGCAGTGCGGTGATCGCCTCGAGGTTGAGGTTGTTGGTCGTGCCGACATCGGGGACACCGACCAACTTGTCCGCCAGGTACGACGGCTGACCGGCGGCGCTTTCCGGGCTGGCGATGCCGACCGGGGTGATCCCGAGCGAGAGAACCTCGTCGAGTTCACCGCTGTCGAGGACGACGACGCGGGTCGGCTTGGCCTCGAGGGTGGTCTCGCCCAGGGCATGGGTGATGGTGCGAGGGAACTCGCCTGGCGCGGCATCGCTGCCGAGCTTCGCGGTTTCCGTGTCGGCGGTGCTGAACAGCTTGCCGCCGGTCGCGACATCGGTGTTGCCGTTTGCGTTGCCGCCGGCGTCGGAAGAGCCGCAGGCCGTAGCGGCAAAAACAGTCGCCAAGGCAACCATGGCGACTCGGACCGACGTGCGGCTCCGGAGAGTGGTGCGTGAGTGCATTAGGCTACCCTACCTTTTGGTTATCGGGCTTGGTCAGGGAGGTATCCGCACCGTTGACGCCAGGTGAGCGGCGCGTCAGGTCTCGCTCAGCGGGACCGCTACGCAATTCGGACTACAGGGTGCGACCAACGTGTTAGCTTCGCGAAAGACCTGTACTGGTAAGCGAAGACGCGTGTAGTGAGGATTTCGATGACCCTGAACATTGCCGATCTGTTCGAGGCCGTTGCCGATGCGATCCCCGATCGAGTTCCCTTGATTCTGGAAGACGTGCGATTGAGCTACGCCGAACTCGAACTGCGATCGAACCGACTCGCTCATCACCTGCAGTCGGTGGGCGTCGAGCCTGGGCAGCACGTCGGTATTCACATGCGTAACTGCGTCGAGTACGTCGAAGCGCTCCTGGCTTGCTTGAAGATCAGAGCGGTACCGATCAACGTCAACTTCCGCTATACCGATGCAGAACTCCTGTACATCTACACCAACTCTCAAATGGTGGCACTGCTGGTCGAAGAGGAATTCGCGCCGACGGCATTGGCCGTGGTTCCGCAGTGTCCGGAGATCACCCACGTGCTGATCGTCGGCGAAGACTACGAGAACGCCCTTGCCGCGCAGACTGATACCCGCGACTTCGGCCCTCGCAGCAACGACGACCATTTCATCATCTACACCGGCGGCACAACCGGAATGCCCAAGGGTGTGGTGTGGCGGCACGAGGACTTCTTCTTCGCCGCGCTGTCCGGAGCGAACCTCAGCGGGCCGCCGCGTCGGAGTCTCGAAGAGGTTGTGGATGCAGCTGTAGCGAACACCAATCCAACTGTGCTGCTACTCATCCCGCCGCTCATGCATGGAGCCGCAATCTATTCACTGCTCACGGCATTCCTCATGGGAGCGCCCCGAGTGCTGACCCGCAGCTTCGATCCGATGGAAGTGTTGCGACTGGTCGAGGCCGAGAAGATCACCGGAATCACCGTCGTCGGCGACGCAATTGCTCGGCCGATCGCCGACGCCATCACCGCAAGCGAAGGGCGCTACGACCTTTCGACTCTCCAACTGATCGGGTCGGGTGGCGCGTTGTTCTCCCCGAACCTGAAAGCAGAACTGACAACCCGACTACCGGGGTTGGTGATCAAGGATGCATTCGGTGCTTCGGATTCCGGCAACGACGGCGTCGTCGAATTCGGTGAGGACGGTTCCAAGCGAATTCGATCCAACCCCAACATGATTCTTGTGGACGACGAATTCCGTCGCATCGAACCAGGCTCGGACACAGTCGGTTTCATCGCCCGGGCCGGCCATGTTCCCGTTGCCTACTTCGGCGACCCGGCCAAGACTGCTGCAACTTTTCCCGTCGTCGACGGGGTTCGTCTGGCGGTACTCGGGGACATGGGCACGATGGAAGCCGACGGAACCATCGTGCTGCTCGGGCGCGGTTCGATGTGCATCAACTCCGGCGGCGAGAAGGTCTACCCCGAAGAAGTGGAGCAGGCACTCAAAACTCACCCGGCAGTTTTCGACGCTTTGGTGGCGGGTGCGCCCGACACTCGATTCGGTGAGAAGGTCGCCGCGGTGGTGCAGGTTCGACCGGGATTCGAAGATGTTGCGACGGAATCATTGTCGGAGCATTGCCGCACCCACGTCGCCGGGTACAAGATCCCCCGCTCGATCGTGCTCGTACCAACCATCCTCCGCTCGCCCAGCGGTAAGGCCGACTACCGTTGGGCTCGCGAAACCGTAGCGGGAGCGTAAATCACCTTCCGGCACTTCGGACGACGCACCACTCGTTTCCCTCGGGATCCAGCAGCACCTGAAAGGTGCCGGCCGGGTCCTGCTGGACAGTGCCGACCCGAGTTGCGCCGAGGCGCTCGGCAGCTTCGGTCGCAGCGACGACGTCATCCACACTGACGTCGATGTGTAGACGATTCTTCGTCAGCTTGGATTCCGGTACACGTTGGAAGGCGAGGCGAGTCCATCCTGGAGGGTCGACAAACGCCCACTCCGCGCTCCGCTCCACCGGCTGCCCACCGAGGATTCCGGCCCAGAAGGTCGCCAACTGGGCTGGTGCGGAGCAATCCACAACTACTTCATCGACCTGCCCGATCACCGCTTCACAGCTCCGCTGAATTCGGCTGCCACAGCTGCACTCAATTCGGCTGTCACACCTGCGCTGAATTCGGCTGTCACAGCCAGGGCTCGATCGGCTTCTTCACCCACATGATCTTCTCGTCCGGATGCTCACGCCGAGCTTCGGGACGGTCTGGGTTGGCTGCTGCCCACACGGCTTTCTCGTCGAGCAGTCCGGCCGCGATCGTCCAGGTCTCCCGCGTGCTCGGCGGATTGGCGCCCGCCGCCCGCGCAAGCTTGCGCAGCCGATCGTCGGGCATGTCGAGCAACTCTGCACTACTGATATCGCGATCCCAGGCGAACTTGGCAAGACCGACAGCTTTCTCACGTCGGCTACGGCTCGCCATGTCGTTGTGCGCGAAGTCTGGTTCGGATGCCACGGCTTCACCTTATCGTCAACGAAATCGAGGCCCTCCCGCGTAAGCGGAAGGGCCTCGATTTCTGTTCTTCACTGTCGGGGTGGCGGGATTTGAACCCACGACCTCTTCGTCCCGAACGAAGCGCGCTACCAAGCTGCGCCACACCCCGTGTCGAACCTCGGTTAGCTTACATTACCGAGTCGACTGACATTAAATCCGCAGGTCAGTTGCGTAGAACCGACGCTGGAGACTCTGCGGAACTGTGTGCGGAGACATGCTCCGGTTCGCGCCTGGTCGCCGGAACCAAAGTCAGCAGAGTTGCCTCGGGGCGGCAGCAGAAGCGTGCCGGAGCCCACGGCGAAGTGCCGATGCCCGCTGAGACGTGCAGCTGGGTGTGCGCGCCCCACTTCGACGGTCCCTTGACCCGGGATCGGTCGATCTGGCAGTTGGTGACCAGCGCGCCGTAGAACGGAAGGCACAGCTGACCACCGTGCGTGTGGCCGGCGAGCACCAGGTCGTAGCCGTCGTCGGCGAACCGGTCGAGAACTCGAGGTTCGGGTGAGTGCGTCAGGCCGAGCTTGAGCTGGGCGACGGGATTGGGTGTTCCGGCGACGGTGTCGTAGCGATCGCGCTTCAGGTGCGGATCGTCGACGCCGGCGGCAGCAATGCGAATACCGGCCACTTCGAGTTCGCGGCGCACGTGGGTCATGTCGAGCCATCCACGTTCGGTGAACGCGGCCCGCAGATCGCCCCAGGGGAGGGGATCGCCGGTGATGCGCTTGTCCTTGTTGAAGATGTAGCTCAGTGGATTCTTCGGTTTCGGAGCGAAGTAGTCGTTGCTGCCGAAGACGAACAGACCCGGCCGAGCCAACAGATCGCCGAGCGCCTGGACCACTGCCGGGACGCTGCGCTGATGCGACAAGTTGTCTCCGGTGTTGACCACGAGGTCGGGGTCGAGGCCTTCGAGCTCACGCAACCAATTCTGTTTCAACCGTTGGTTCGGCATCATGTGCAGGTCGCTGAGATGGAGGACCCGCAGCGACGACGAACCGGGCGCCAGGACTGGCATCGTCACCTCACGCAGTGCAAATGCATTGCGTTCGATGCCGGATGCGTACCCGATCCCTAGTGCAGCGGCGCCCGCGGCACCAAGTGCGGTGCGGGTCAGATTGGTGCGGAACTGGGAAGACACCTCTCAAGGATACGGGTGTGGCGTTCTTCTGCGTCGCTCTCGCCGCCTTTTACAGCTATTCCACAGAGAATTGTGTCCGGGCGGAGGTAACTATCGGCACGCTCGAAACGCCGAGCGCGTAGCGTTTCCACCATGTCCGACACGACACCATCGCTCAAAGCCACCCTCCGAACCGACATGGTTGCATCCATGAAGGCGAAGGATCCGCTACGTACAGCCACCCTTCGGATGCTCATGGCAGCCATCCAGACCGAAGAGGTTGCCGGTAAGGAAGCACGGGTCCTCACCGACGAAGAAATCATCAAAGTCCTTGCAAAGGAATCGAAGAAGCGCGGCGAATCGGCCGAGATCTACACCGAGAACGGCCGCGGTGAACTTGCCGCGAAAGAGCGCGCCGAAGCTCAGATCATCGACGAGTACCTGCCGACGCCGTTGACCGACGCCGAACTCGTCGACGTCGTCGACACCGCCCTCGCTCAGGTGTCCGAGGAGCTCGGTGAGCGTCCGGGTATGCGTCAGATGGGCCAGGTCATCAAGGCCGCCAGCGCGCTGGCCAAGGGCAAGGCCGATGGCGCACGTATCTCTGCAGCAGTGAAGTCCCGCTTGTAGAAGCGCGCCACCGGAAACCGAAAACGGCCGCGAACTCCGAGTCACTCGGAGATCGCGGCCGTTCTTGTTTTCAGAGCCGTCAGTTTTCAGGGCCGTCAGTTCGGTGGGGTCCCCGCAGGCGGTGCGGGTTCGCCTCCCGGCGGAGTCGCATCCGGGGGAGTCGCGCCCGGTGCCGGAGCTGCTGGAGCTGCCGGGGATGCGGGTGCTGCCGGAGCCCTTACGGACCCGTCACTGATGTAGATCGTGACGGTCGAACCCGGGATCGCGGACCCGGACGGCGAAACTCCGGTGACCGTTCCCGCGCGTGCTCCGGACGCCGTGGTCACGGAATTGACCGTGAAGCCGGACGCCTGCAACCTCGACGTCGCCGCCGACTGGCTCAGGCCGACAACCTCGGGAACCTGGCCGTTCTGTGATCCCCGTGCGTACTTCTCGTCGATCGGAGGCAGCGAGGTGGGCCCGAAGTTGTTGGCGACCGGGTTCATTGCCGCGAACCAGGATCTCGCCGGTTCGGTACCGCCGTACAGGTTGCCGCTGTAGCAGGGGCGTAGCGGGCTCGAGCAGATCTCGCCGGGTGTCGGGGAGTCGCCGAAGATGTAGACGGCCGCAGCGAGGTTGTTGGTGAAGCCGAGGAACGCCGAGGACTTGTGGGTCTCGGTGGTACCCGTCTTGCCCGACATCGGCAGGCTCCATCCGGCGCTGCTCGCGGCACCGGCAGACGTACCGGCGCCGACGTCGTCACGGCTCATGGCGTTGGCGAGTGTGTCTGCCAAGCCGGGCTCGACGACCTGCTCACAGCCCTGCTCGGTGACGGCCACCGGCTTGCCGTAGCGGTCGAAGACCGAATCGATGGGACTCGGCGGGCACCACTTGCCGTGCGAGGCGAGAGTGGCCGCGACGTTGGAGAGTTCGAGCGGGTTGATCCAGGTGGGGCCGAGGGTGAACGAACCGAGGTTCTGTTCCTTCTGGAAGTCGGCCATGCTGCGCTCGTCGAAGCCCGAGGTGTTGGGATCGGCGTACGAGCGCATGCCGAGACGGACAGCCATGTCGACGGTCGGCGTGACGCCGGTCGCCTCGATGAGCTTGACGAAAGCGGTGTTTGGGGACTGTGCCAGGGCGTCGGTCACGGACAGCGTCGGCGGATAGTTACCGGCGTTCTCCACGCAGTACGTCGAGACCGGGCAGCCTGCCGCACCACCGCTACCCATGCCCTTGGCTTCGAAGCGCTTGGGCACGTCGAGGCTCGCGTTGATGCCGAGGCCCTTCTCCATCGCCGCAGCGGTCGTGAAGATCTTGAAGACGGAACCCGCACCGTCACCGGCAAGGGAGTACGGCTGCGCCTGGACGGTTTCGTCGGCGTCGGCATTGAGTCCGTACGTGCGACTGCTGGCCATCGCGATGACCTTGTGTGAATCCTGGCCCGGCCTGATCACGTTCATCACGTTCGCGATGCCGTCGAGGTTGGTGCTCGCGTTCGCGTTCAGTCCGGCCTTGGTGGACGCCTGGACCTGCGGATCGAGAGTGGTCTTGATGAGGTAACCACCCTCGTTGATCTGGTCGCGGGTGATTCCGGCATCCGAGAGGTACTTCAGTGCGTAATCACAGAAGAATCCGCGATCGCCTGCAGCGATGCAGCCGCGCGGCAAGTTGTTGGGGGTTTCGAGGACGCCGAGGGGCTCTTCCTTGGCTGCACGGAACTCGTCGGCACGATCCGGAATGTTCGTGATCATGGTGTCGAGCACGGTGTTACGACGCTCGGTCACGCCCTCGACGTTCGTGTACGGGTTCAGCGCGGAGCTGGACTGAACCATGCCGGCCAGCATCGCGGACTGCGGAACGGTCAGATCTGCGGCGTCGACGCCGAAGTAGGTCTGAGCCGCGTCCTGAATGCCGAAGGATCCGTTGCCGAACGGTACGAGGTTGAGGTACCGGGTGAGGATCTCGTCTTTCGTGAGTTCCTTGTCCAGCGTCAGCGCCATCCGGATCTCGCGGATCTTTCGGGCCGGGGTGGTCTCGATGGCAGCGCGGCGCTCGGCATCCGTCTTGGCCACGACCAACAGTTGGTAGTTCTTCACATACTGCTGATCGAGTGTCGACGCGCCCTGCTGCACTTCACCGGTCGTCGTGTTGGTGAGGAAGGCGCGCAGCGTTCCCTGCCAGTCGACGCCCTTGTGGTCGGGGAACCGGCGGTCCTCGATGGAGACGATCGCCAACTTCATGTTGTTGGAGATCTTCTCGCTCGGGACTTCGAAGCGTCGTTGGTCGTACAGCCAGGCAATGGGATTGCCTGCCGCATCGACCATGGTGGACACCGCGGGGACCGTGCCTTCGACCAGTTCGGCCGAGACGTTGTCGACGGTATCGGCAGCGCGATTGGACGCGAATCCGAATCCGCCGGCCACCGGGAACATCACCCCTGCGACCAGGACACCCGCCAATGCGGAGCTTCCGGCGAGCTTCGCCACTGTTTTTGCAATCGACACGATCTACAGAGTACGTGTGCCCACCCATTGGAACCGGTTTCAGTGTTTTGCGGGTGTTCAAAACCTCCTGAACACGCGCTTTGTACTGCCGTACCAAAAAATGCTCCCGACCGTCTTGCGTTAGGGGCGTTCTTTACCTAAATTGTGATCAGTGTGATCGACGTAACACTCGATCACGAATGTGTCTCAGCTTTCACGTGCTACCGCGAGACGGCTGAGATGGTGCGCTGCTCGCCTCATGGCGACGGTCAGACTTTGTAGAGGGGACCCAGAATGTACACAGCCACCCCGAGTAGCCGTTTGGACATCGAGCAGGCCGAGGCACGAATCGCCTGGGTAACTCAGGCGCGATGCCGCGAGGTCGATCCCGACCAACTTTTTGTTCGTGGCGCCGCACAGCGCAAGGCAGCCACCATCTGCCGTCACTGCCCGGTCCTCATGCAGTGCGGAGCAGATGCTCTCGACAATCGTGTCGAGTTCGGTGTGTGGGGCGGAATGACCGAACGTCAGCGCCGTGCACTGCTCAAGCAGCACCCCGACGTCGACTCCTGGTCCGAGTTCTTCGAAGACCAGCGCCAGCATCACTCAGCAGTCTGATCCAGGTCGATCGGGGGATCAGCCCTTACGAGTGAGCTGATCTCCCACCGCGCGCAGCGCCTCGAGGTCCGAGACCTCGAACGGTAGCGACGGAACACCGATCAGCGGCACCCTCGGGTGAGCTGCGGTGAATCGACTCAGCAAGGCGATTTCTCGCTTCGCGATCACTGCCCGATGGGCATGGATGCGGAGAACGGCTGCGGTGAGGGCCTCGGCCTCGGTCGCATTTTCCTTCGCTTCCAGTTTGTCGGCGGCGGTCACCGCATGATCGGCAGGCAGAGCCGTCAACGTCGGGTGAGTGCGGTTGAGAACCAGACCGGCCAACGGCATCGAGTCACCCGCAAGGCGATCGACGAAGAACGCCGCCTCACGGAGAGCGTCGGGCTCGGCCGCTGCGATCACCAGGAAATGAGTCCCCGGCTGACGCAGCAACTCGTAGGTCTTCGTGGCGCGTTCACGGAAACCGCCGAACATCGAGTCGAGCGACTGCACGAATGCCGATGCATCCGAAAGCATTTGGCTTCCCACGATGGTCGAGACACCCTTCAGGGCCAATCCCATCGCGCCGGCCACGAGCCTGGTCAGGCCACGGCCGGGTGCCGAGAGCAGCCGGATCATCCGTCCGTCGAGGAATGTTCCGAGCCTCTGTGGAGCGTCGAGGAAGTCGAGCGCATTGCGCGACGGCGGGGTATCGACGATCACCAGATCCCACGCGTCGTTCGACGCCAGCTGCCCCAACTTCTCCATCGCCATGTACTCCTGCGTTCCGGAGAACGATGTGGCAACGGTCTGGTAAAAGGGATTCGCCAGGATCTGCTCGGCCTTCTCAGGGCTCGAATGCTCGATGACCATTTCGTCGAAAGTCCGACGCATGTTCAGCATCATCGCGTGGAGTTCGCCCGTGGCCTCGGGACCCAGCTTCACCGGCTGCGGAGTGTTGTCGAGTTCGGCCACACCCAAGGCCTGTGCGAGGCGACGGGCCGGATCGATGGTGAGGACGACTACGCGTCGGCCCTCTTCGGCTGCCCGCAACGCCAGCGACGCAGCCGTCGTGGTCTTGCCGACGCCACCTGCGCCGCAACACACCACGATCCGGGCCGTCGGGTCCTTGATGATCGCCGAAATATCGAGGGCAGGAGCTGCGCGTCGGCCGGTCCTGGAACTGCCGACCGTCACGTTCTCGGTGGTCTCGGTCATCACACGCCCTGTTCCGTGAGGTATTCGGCCAGCTCGTAGAGCCCACCGAGATCGACGCCGTCGGCGAGTGCGGGAAGTTGCACCCGCGCGCCGTCGATCTCGCGGAGCTTCTCCGCACTGGATTCTTGAGCTTCGAGCACCGACGCGTGCTCGATCGTCTCGGTGAGCAGGCCGGCGAAGTCGTCGTCGGACAGATCGATGCCGACATCGGAGAGCGTCGACCGGATCGAAGCTGCATCGATGTTGCCGGCTGCAGCACCGGAGAGTTGGTCTTCGGGCAAGAACCTCGGGCTGGCGCGGTTGACGATGATGGCACCGAGGTTGAGGTCGTCACGCGCCAGTTCTGCGGCGGCGTCGGCGGTTTCCTGAACGGGCAGCGCTTCGAGAAGCGCAACAAGATGTACGACGGTCTCCGGCGAGTGCAGCAGCCGAACGACGCCTTCACTCTGAGAATGCACCGGGCCGCCCTTGGCGAGGTCGGCCATCGCCTTGGTGACGTCGAGGAAGCTGCCGATCCGCCCGGTCGGGGGAGCATCGACGACAACGGCGTCGTACACGCGTTTGCCGGTTCGATCGGTGCGGATGACGCACTCCTTGATCTTGCCGGTGAGCAGAACGTCGCGAAGGCCTGGAGCGATTGTGGTGGCGAATTCGATGGCGCCGAACTTACGCATCGCCCGGCCGGCGAAGCCGAGGTTGTAGAACATTTCGAGGTATTCGAGGAACGCGGTCTCGATGTCGACGGCCAGAGCCATCACTTCACCGCCACCTTCGGCGGCCGCGACCTTGGTCTCCTGCGGTGGAAGCGGTGGTACGTCGAAGAGCTGCGCGATTCCCTGGCGGCCCTCGACCTCCACGAGGAGAACGCGCTTGCCGCCTTCGGCCAACGCGAGCGCCAACGCGGCGGCAACCGTGGACTTACCGGTTCCGCCTTTACCTGACACAAAGTGCAGGCGGGCCTTCGTCGCAGACTCGGGCCAGGTCCTGCTCAGCTCATCTTGGGATGCAACCACACCGCGAGCCTATAAGTCTGGGGCCGAAGATGTACGCGGGATAGGCTCACCGCATGAGCGAAATAACTTCCTGGGAATACACCGTGACTCCGTTGCTGGTCCACAATCCGAAGGCAATTCTCGACAACTGGGGTGTCGACGGCTGGGAACTCGTCGCCGTCCTGCCGAGCGCGTCGGGCGAGCAGCACGTCGCGTACATGAAGCGTCCGAAGGGCTGAATCACATGGCAGAGGCAACACAGACCTGGTCGGAGCGTCTCGCCGAACTGGGCATTGCACTTCCCGCCGTCGCGGCACCCGTCGCTGCTTACGTTCCCGCGGTTCGCAGCGGCAACCACGTGTACACGTCGGGTCAGCTCCCGTTCGTCGACGGAAAACTGGCGCTGACCGGCAAGCTCGGCGCGGGCGTGTCGGATGAGGACGCCAAGGCCGCGGCTCGCACCTGCGCGCTCAACGCTCTCGCTGCCATCGACGCCCTGGTCGGCATCGACAACGTCGTCCGTGTCGTCAAGGTTGTCGGCTTCGTGGCATCCGCCGAAGGATTCACCGGTCAGCCCGGCGTGATCAACGGCGCATCCGAGTTCCTCGGTGAGGTGCTCGGCGACGCCGGTATCCACGCCCGTTCGGCAGTCGGCGTGGCAGAACTTCCCCTCGGCTCTCCGGTCGAGGTGGAACTGATCGTCGAAGTTCGCTGATGTCGACTGTCCATCCCGCCTACGCGCAGCTTCGCCGCGTCACCGACATCGCTTCGGTCTTGCTCGAGAACAACCCGGGCATGATGACGCTGGACGGTACGAACACTTGGATTCTGCACGCTCCGGGCAGCGTCGAGTGTGTTGTCGTCGATCCAGGCGACAACGACGAGGAACACCTGCAACGTGTCGCTGGTATCGGTCCGGTAGCGCTGACCTTGATCACGCACCGGCACTACGACCACACCGGCGGGGTGGACCGTTTCCACGAATTGACTTCGGCTCCAGTGCGTTCCGTCGACCCAACTTTTCTTCGCGGGGGCGCTTCGGCGCTTGTCGACGGTGAAGTGATCGAGGTAGCGGGCCTGAAGTTGCGGATCCTCGCGACGCCGGGCCATACCGCGGATTCGGTGTCGATAGTCATCGAGAACGATGCGAGCGTGCTGACGGGCGACACCATTCTCGGCCGCGGCACGGCAGTTCTCGACGACTCCGACGGCGATCTGGGGGACTACCTCACCTCGCTGCGATCGCTGGCCGCACTCGGCGAAGGACTGACGGTTCTTCCCGGGCACGGTCCGGACCTACCCGATCTGCAGGCGATTTCGCAGCAGTACCTCGCCCACCGCGAGGAGCGTCTGGATCAGGTGCGGGCTGCTCTGTCGACGTTGGGCGAGTCGGCCTCGGTGCGCGACGTAGTCGAGCACGTCTACTCCGACGTCGACCCGAAGCTGTGGCCGGTCGCGGAGAAATCCGTCAACGTGCAGTTGGCGTATCTGCGACGCTGAGGCGCTCGGCGCCGACACGAAGAGCTGAGTTGTGTGGCCGAACTGCCGCCATCTATGCCGATCGAGGTATAGCTGGCGGCAGTTTTTGCATTTGTTTGATATGGGTCACGGGCCAATAGTTAGTTCATGACCTCACAATGCGACGGATGGATCCTCAATTACGTGGACGGCTCCTATGTCGAACCCGACGAGTCGTCGAGCTTCGATCAGGTCGACCCAGCAACGGGCCGTGTTCTCGCCCGGGTCCACGAGGCCGACAAGGCCCTGGTCGATCGGGCCGTGACCTCTGCCAGACGTGCTCTGGACAACGGTTGGGCCGATACGCCGGTTCGAGAGCGGACGGCTCTGCTGCGACGCGCTGCCGACCGGATCGAGGAGCGATTCGAAGAGTTCGTCGCCGCAGAGATGGCGGACACCGGCAAGCCGATCACGCAGGCACGCGAACTCGACGTCGCGCGCGCCCTGACGAACTTCCGCACCTTCGCCGACATCGTCGCCGCGGCGGGACAGGAATCGTTTGTCACGGATCTCGCGGGCGGCAAGCAGGCGCTGAACTACGCGATCCGCAAGCCGCTCGGCGTCGTCGCCGTGATCGTTCCGTGGAACCTGCCGCTGCTTCTCCTGACCTGGAAGGTTGCGCCCGCGCTCGCGTGCGGAAACTCCGTGGTGGTCAAACCTTCCGAGGAGACCCCGGCGACTGCGTCGTTGCTGGCCGAGGTGCTCGAAGAGGTCGGCCTGCCTGCCGGCGTCTACAACGTCGTCCATGGATTCGGTGCGAACTCGGCCGGCGAGTTCCTCACCACGCACCCCGGTATCGACGGCGTCACCTTCACCGGATCTTCGGCAACGGGTTCGCATGTCATGAAAACCGTTGCCCCGCGGGTCCGTCCGGTCTCGTTCGAGCTCGGCGGCAAGAACGCCGCGATCGTGTTCGACGACGTCGACATCGACGAGGCTCTGACGGGTCTGACCAAGTCGGTGTTCACCAACACCGGCCAGGTCTGCCTGTGCACCGAGCGGGTGTACGTGCACCGCAGCATTTTCGACGACATCGCCGGTGGACTCGTCGAGCGGGCAGCAGGACTGCGTCTGGGCGACCCGACGCTCGATGCAACGACGACCGGACCGCTCATTTCGCAGGCACACCGGAAGAAGGTACTCGACTACTTCGAGATCGCCGAGCAGGAAGGCGCGAAAGTGCTGACCGGCGGCGGTATTCCGGACCTCGGACAGGAACTGTCGGGCGGATCCTGGATCGAACCCACCCTGTGGACTGGCTTGACCAACAAGGATCGCGCCGTACGTGAGGAGATCTTCGGACCCGTCGCGGCACTCATTCCGTTCGAGACCGAAGCCGAAGCGATCGCCCTCGCAAACGACACCGAGTACGGCCTTGCTGCCTCCGTGTGGACCAACGACCTGCGCCGCGGACACCGCGTCGCGCAGAAGATGAACGTCGGAATCTCCTGGGTCAACACGTGGTTCACCCGCGAACTGCGGTCTCCCTTCGGCGGCATGGGCCTGTCCGGCATCGGACGTGAGGGCGGCGAGTCCTCGCTGCACTTCTACACCGAACCGACGAATGTATGTGTGCAACTGTGAACATCGAAACCGCAAAAGTTTTCCAGAAATGAGCGAGGCGTGATGACAGCCCCCGAAGACACCGTATCCGCGCTCGCGCGTCGCCTCGACGACGCTGCGCAGACGCGCACCGACACCCCGAGCCTCGCCGACGAACACACCATCGACATCGACCAGGCCTACCGGATCCAGAACGAACTCCTCGAACGGCGCACCAGTCGTGGTGAATCGATTGTGGGCATCAAGCTCGGCTTCACGAGCAAAGCGAAGATGGCGCAGATGGGTGTCTCCGAAGTGATCGTCGGTCAGTTGACCGACGCGATGTGCGTGAGCAACGGCGGCGAAGTCGACCTGAGGACGTTCATTCATCCCAAGATCGAACCCGAAGTGGCATACCGCCTGTCGAAGGACGTCGATCTCGACGATCCGAACGTCGACATCGAAACCTGCGTCGACGCACTGGCTCCCGCAATGGAGATCATCGACTCGCGGTACCGCGACTTCCGCTTCACCTACACCGACGTCGTCGCTGACAACACCAGCGCTGCCGGATACGTGATCGGGCGGTGGCTGCCGCTACAGAACGTCGAAGACCGTTCCGTACGTATGGAAGTCGGCGGTGAGACGGTAGTCGGTTCCACGTCGGCCATTCTCGGCGATCCGGCGCGCGCTTTGCATGCACTGCTCGACATCGCCCGCCGACGCCGAATTCCGTTGCGCGCCGGTCAGGTAATTCTGGCCGGTGCCGCCACAGCAGCTGTGCGACTCGACGAGGGCGTCGCACAGTGCACGATCGACGGACTCGGAACCGTCACGGTGAAAGGTGTGAAGCGATGAGTGGGGCGCAGGTCATCGAGAAGCTGGCGAAGCCGCGCGGAAAGTTCCCCCACGTCAAGGTGGTCGGCGATTTCGTCTATGTCTCCGGGACCAGTTCGCGTCGACCCGACAACACGTTTGTCGGCGTCGAGGTCGATGAGATGGGGACGACGGCGCTCGACATTCGGGCGCAGACGCGTGCCGTCATCGAGAACATCGCGGCAATCCTCGCCGAAGTGGGTGGAGAACTCAGTGATCTGGTTCAGGTCACCTCCTACCTGGTGTCGATGAACGACTTCGGTGGATACAACGAGGTGTACGCCGAACTGTTCGACGAAAACGGTCCGACGAGAACGACTGTGGCTGTTCACCAGCTGCCCCACCCTCACCTGCTCATCGAAATTTCCGGCGTGGCGTACGTGCCCGCCTCCCGACGCTCGGCGTCCGAAGATACGGAGAATGCATCATGACCACGATTCCTCCCGTCATCGACTTCAAGAAGTGGATCGACGACAACCGCCACCTCCTGCAGCCGCCCGTCAACAATCAGACGATGGCGCTCGGAGACGATTTCATCGTGCAGGTCGTCGGCGGCCCCAACCAGCGGACCGACTACCACCTCGATCCGTACGAGGAGTGGTTCTACCAGCTCGAAGGCGACATCCACGTCAATGTCATGACCGAAGACGGTCCTCATCGCGTCGACATTCGCGAGGGTGAAACTTGGTTGCTGCCAGGAGACATTCCGCATTCGCCGCAGCGTCCCACCGCGGGCTCGATCGGCCTGGTCATCGAACGCGTCCGCAAGGAAGGCACGCTCGAGAAGTTCCAGTGGTACTGCCTCGAATGCGATCACAAGATTCACGAGGTCGAACTTCAGGTGCGCGACATCGTGGCCGACCTTCCGCCGGTGTTCGTCAAGTTCTACGAGAGCGAAGAAGCCCGCACGTGTGACAAGTGCGGCACGCTCCATCCCGGCAAGGGCTGAGCTATGAGCAACCTGATCGACATCCACACCCACTACGTGCCCAACGGGTGGCCGGATCTGACCGAAGACGCGGGGCCGCAAGCGCCGTGGCTGAAGGTCGAGTCGGAAACCGAAGCAATGATCATGATGGGCACCAAGGAGTTCCGCCGCATCCAGTCCGATGCCTGGGACGCCGAGGTGCGGCTTCGGGACATGGATGCCGACGGCGTGCAGACGCAGGTCGTCTCACCTACTCCGGCGTTCTTCAACTACGGCCGGAGCGGTGAGCAGGCAAGTCGCATTGCACGGATCTTCAACGACCTCGCACTCGAGATCGTGGAGCCGGCGAAGGATCGTTTGATTCCCTTCTGCCAGGTGCCTCTGCAAGACACCGACGCAGCGTGCCGTGAGTTGGAGCGGTGCATCGCGAACGGGCACCGCGGTGTCGAGATCGGCAATCATGTCGGCGATCTGGACCTCGACAGCGAGGGCGTGGTGACGTTCCTGCAGCACTGCGCGTCGCTGGACGTGCCGGTATTCGTGCACCCGTGGGACATGGCCAACTCTCCGCGCCTCGATCGCTGGATGGCGCAGTGGCTCACTGCGATGCCGGCCGAAACGCACCTGTCGATACTCGCACTGATTCTCGGTGGGGTGTTCGACAAGATCGACGATCGTCTCAAGATCGGATTTGCGCACGGTGGTGGATCTTTCGCGTTCTGGTTGGGCCGGATGGAAAACGCCTGGCACGGCCGCAACGACATCATCGGTACGTCGCAGTTCCCGCCTTCGCACTACCTGGGAAGGTTCTACGTGGATTCCGTCGTCTTCGACGAGCGTGCGCTGCGACTGTTGGTGGACACGGTGGGGGTGGACCGTGTGATGGTGGGTAGTGATTACCCGTACCCCTTGGGGGAGCGTCCGGTCGGTGAGGTGGTTCGCAAGAGTGAGTTCTTGGACGATACTGCGCGCCAACTCATTTCGCGGGGGAATGCCGAACGCTTCCTGGGTCTCGTCTGAGGCCCCGGCTATACCTTTTCCGGTATGGCGGACGGTGAATTCGGCATTTGTGAGTCATGTCTCGAGCGAGCACAATTCCAAACACAACGATCGACGACGCTCGTGATACCGACAATCCCGAAGACGGGGTCGGTGACTACAGACTTCATCGTCCGCCTGCCCCATCCAATCGATAGGTTCCGCGATGTCAGACAAGATATCCAACAGCACTACGAGCGACGGAAAGCCGTTGCCGGAGAAAGCGGCCCGTAGCCGAGTTGCCATGGCAACCCTGGCCGGCACAACTCTCGAATGGTACGACTTCTTCCTCTACGGCACAGCCGCCGCGTTGATCTTCAACAAACAATTCTTCCCGAGCCTGAGCCCCACGGCCGGCACGCTGGCTGCCTTCAGCACCTTCGCCGTCGGGTTCATTGCACGGCCGGTGGGTGGACTCGTGTTCGGGCACTTCGGTGACCGGATCGGGCGCAAGGCCACGCTCGTGGTCTCATTGGTGATGATGGGCATCGGGTCCACACTCATCGGCCTCATCCCGAACTACGACTCCATCGGTTTCTGGGCGCCCGTCCTCCTGGTGGCGATGCGCGTCGTTCAGGGCATCGGTCTGGGCGGTGAAGGCGCCGGCGCGACACTCATGTCGATGGAGCACGCGCCGGCGGGGCAGAAGAATCTCTATGCAGGTTTCCCTCAGATGGGCACACCCGCCGGACTGGTTCTCGCCAACGGCATCTTCCTGACGACCAACGCCGTGATGTCGGACTCGGCATTCGCTTCGTGGGGTTGGCGAATCCCGTTCCTGCTCAGCTTCGTTCTGGTGGCGATCGGTCTGGTGATTCGCCTGCGCGTCACCGAGTCGCCGTCATTCGCCGGGATCATGGAGAAGGGCGAAATAGTCCGCTTCCCGCTGCGTGAGTCGCTCAAGGTCGGCTTCCCCCGTTTGTCTCTCACGCTTGCCGCGTGCTTGGCGAACTCCGCCGTGGCGTACGCCTTCATGGTGTTCACCCTGTCGTACGGAACTCAACATCTGGGCTACGACAAGCAATTCCTGGTGCTCAGCGTGACCGCGGCAGCAGTCCTGTGGTTCCTTTCCATCCCGTTCTGGACAAAGATCGCCGACAAGTACGGGCGTCGGCACATGTTCATCGGCGGATCAGCTGCAATCCTGTTGTGGTGCATCGTGTTCTTCCCGCTCCTCAACACCGAGAACAAAATGGTCGCCGTCATCGCGTTCCTGGGCATGGGCCTGATCGTTCCGGTCACACATTGTGTCCAGGGCAGCATCATCGCCGATACCTTCCCGGCCAAGGTCCGCTATTCCGGCTCGTCTCTGATCCTCCAGAGCGGCGCGATTCTCGGCGGTGGACTGGCACCGATGATCGCCACGGCTCTGCTCGACGCCACCGGATCTTCGGTCGGTGTGACCTGGTATCTCGCCGGGGTGTGCACGATCAGCCTGGTCGGCGCCATCGCACTGTTCAAGATTGTCCCCGATTCGTCGCGGGGCTTGGAGCACGAGGAGATTCGCGTCTCCGAAAACGCCTGAGTCCTGGTCGATCCGACATCGGCCCGTTCCCTCTGGAGGGAACGGGCCGATCGGCGTTTCACGGTCGCATGAGCTCAGTTGCAAAGGACTCCAGCGTCGCGATCAGGGCCTGCGCGGACGGACTCGACGTGCGAGTCGCCGACGAGGTGATGCCGACGCTGTGCCCGATCGGATCGAGTGTGATGGACAGGGTGGTCAAGCGCGCGTCGTCGCGGGGGATGAGGCTCGGTAGTACCGCGATCATGTCGGTCTCGACCAGTAGCTGACGCACGGTGAGGAAAGAGGTTGCCTCGACCCGATTTTCGGGCAACGGCAAGCCGTTCCGGGCGAAGAACTCCTCGAGTTCGCGTCGGAGCACTGTCTCGACCCCAGGAAGGATCCAGGGGAAGCCGCGTAGTTCTTCGAGTTGGACGTCCTCGCGGTGAGCGAGCGGGTGATCTACGCGGGTGACGAGTTCGACGGACTCCGCGTAGAGGTTCCGTCTTGTCGCGGTGTCATCGGTAGGTGAGGTGAGCCGGCCGACGATCAGGTCGATTCGGCCCGCTTCCAGATCGGTGAGCAACTGCTCTGGCGTACCTTCGCGCACGACGACGGTGAGCAACGGGTGGTGAACCTTCAGGCGCGCGATAGCGCCGGGAAGCAGCACGTTGGATCCGGCGAGATGTGTTCCCACGATGACGGTTCCGCGATTGGCGTCGGCAAGTTCGACGACGTGTCGCCCGGCTTCGGTCAGCTGCGCGATCACGGCCCGTGCATGAGTTGTGAAGGCCTCGCCGAAAATGGTCGGGGTGATGCCGCGTGGGCCGCGGTCGAAGAGCGAGACGCCGAGAATGGACTCGATGTCGTGCAGACTGCGGGTCGCGACGGGTTGCGTGATGTGAAGTGCGGCAGCGGCGCCGACCACACTGCCCTGACGGCTCAATGCGTCGACGAGCAGGAGATGGCGGAGTTTGAGTCGCCCGTCGAGGAGCTTGGGCATGTCCATGGAGCAATCCTAGACGGGATTGCGCCGGGTGGGTAGGCGCCCGAAGTTGCTCAGGAGAAGGTGATTCCGATCGATTGGGACGAGGTGTACTTCTCCCAGGTTTCGCTGCTGTCCGGACTTCCCGTGTGCGCAAACGACGTCCAGTGCCGGCGTATCCGACGGCCCAGTGCGTCGATGCTCTGCCAGTCGCTGCTGCCCAGCATCGGTGAGCGCTGCCAGGACTGCTCGGTTCCCAACACGAAGGGTAGTTCGATGCAGTGAGTGGCCCCGAAGACGTCGTCCGTCGGTGCCCAGTCGAAGCGGTACGTGTACACCGACGCGCCGGCCGCTGTGAAGGTCTCGGCCAGCTCCATTGCCGGTTCGGCAAACATGTTCTGTGTCAGTGCCTTTTCGGCGACGTGTTCGGGATCGGGTACTCCCGCTAGGTCGCGCACGAAAGCAGATCCCTCGTCTCGGGTGTATCCCACGATGACGTCAGGCGCTGTTTCGAAAGTTCGGATCACCGGTTCCAGTTCGGAGATCGGCGCGAAGGGCGGTTGCACGACATTGGGGGACCGCCGGCTGAACTCGACAGCCGTGCCGCGGAATGCGTCGAGAATGTGGGAGAGCGGCGCGGTCCTAGGATCTCCGTCGAGCAGTCGGGCAAACGTCTCCCCGTTCTCGATCGCGGGAGCCTGCGTGAAGTTGAGGTCCGGCCGTGGGGTGCTCTGCAGAATTGCTCGATGGAACAGGGTTCGAGAGTTGTTACTGCTCAACAGATTCACAATGGAATGGGCGCCTGCCGACTGCCCGAATACGGTGACCGAGTCTGGGTCGCCGCCGAATGCCTCGATGTTCTCGCGCACCCACTCGAGCGCCGCGATCTGATCGTGTACCCCGAGATTGCCTTCGCTGACGCCGTCGAGGAGGAGGTATCCGAGCACGCCGACGCGATAGTTGACCGACACCACGACGACGTCGCCCTCGGCTGACAAAGCGCCGCCGTCGTACCAGGGGAGTGAGCCGCCGCCACTGGAGTACCCGCCACCGTGAAGCCACACCATCACCGGGCGATGACCGGTCAGCGACGGGGTTGTGACGGTGACGGTGAAGCTGTCCTCGCTGTGCTCCGGTTCGGGGAGCGGTGGCCCCATGATGCGTTCGAGTCGTGAAGGTGGTTGGGGGAAGACCGTTCCAAGCGCTGTGGCGTCGAAGACGTCGGAGAACGGTTCCACCGGTCGAGGCTTCTCGAAGCGCGGTGCGCTGGCGTAGGGGATCGCACCGAAGTAGTAGGAACCGTCACGCTTTCGGCCGCGGACCTTCCCCGAAGGGGTGGATGCGATCACCGTCTCGAACGAGGGCATGGGTTCCTTTCTTCTTGTGCATGCTTTTTCGAGCATGCCAGGTGGATGCCGCGGCACAAATGCCTTTGTGGTCGTGCGGTATGCGTTACGGCGTGAGTGCCTGTACCAGTCGATCTTCGAGTCGCGTCGTCACTCGGCTGTATACGGAACCGTCGTCCAGGGCCCGGGACATCACGATCGCCCCTTGGATCCCGGCCACGGCTTCTTCGGCGAGTCCGATGGAATCTTCGGCACCGACGAGTGCCGCCTCGAGAGCCGCTGTCCATTCGTCGAAGTATGTTCGCACCCTGGCGCCGAAGCGGTTTCGCTCTTCACCGAGTGCAAATGCGCCGAACAGGCAAATGCGTTGCCCTGACCGAAAGTAGTCGCCCGCGGTAGCGAACATGCTCTGGATGCGCTGCCTCGGTGGAACCGATTCTGCTCGAAGAGGTTCGAAGACTTCGGCGCGAAACCATCTGTCGACCTCGTCGAGCACCGCCTCGGCCATCTCTTCCTTCCCGCGCGGAAAGAAGTTGTAGAGACTGCCTTTGCCCAAACCGGTGTGTTCGGTGATCACGGCCAGGCTTGCTCCGTCGAACCCGTAGGTTCGAAACACGTTCGCGAGAGCGGGAATCGTGTCCGAGCGTTCAGCTACCTGTCTGGCCATGGATTCATCCTTTCATCACAGACCCAACTCGCTCAGGCCCGGATGATCGTGCGGGCGTGGTCCGGTCGGATCCCAGAAGAACTTTCGCTCGGACTCCTCGATGGGAACGTCGTTGATGCTGGCATGACGGTGGTGCATGAGTCCGTCGGCGTCGAATTCCCAGTTCTCGTTGCCGTAGGAGCGGAACCACTGCTCGTCGTGATCGTGCCACTCGTACGCGAATCGCACTGCGATGCGGTCGTCGCTGTGTGCCCACAGCTCTTTGATCAACCGGTAGTCCAGTTCGCGGGTCCACTTCTCGGTCAGAAGTTCGACGATCTCGGATCGGCCGGTGACGAACGTCGACCGATTACGCCACCAACTGTCCGGCGTGTAGGCCAGCGACACCTTGTGTGGATCGCGTGAGTTCCATCCGTCCTCGGCGAGGCGGACCTTCTGGACGGCAGCTTCGTGAGTGAAGGGCGGAATCGGTGCTCGGACGGTCATTGCGGGGCCTCTCGATCAGATGTGTACCTATCGGTACAAACTTTACCGATAGGTACAACAAGAGTCCAGTGAACGACTTCGGCCGCCCCCACCGAAGCGGGAGCGGCCGAAAGAGTCGAACCGGAAGAAACTAGCGCGCGCGACGAGCGAGACGCTCGGAATCCGAGATCAGGACGCTCTTGCCTTCGAGGCGAAGCCATCCGCGGTGTGCGAAATCAGCGAGCGCCTTGTTGACGGTCTCGCGGGAAGCGCCGACGAGCTGGGCGATCTCTTCCTGCGTGAGGTCGTGAGTGACGCGCAGGGCGCCACCTTCCTGAGTGCCGAAGCGCTGCGCGAGCTGCAGGAGCGCCTTGGCGACACGGCCGGGAACGTCCGTGAAGATCAGGTCGGCCAGGGTGTTGTTGGTACGACGCAGACGGCGGGCGAGAACGCGCAGAAGCTGCTCGGCGATCTCGGGGCGCTGCTGGATCCATGCCTTGAGAGCGTCGCGGTCCATGCTCACGGCGCGAACCTCGGTGACGGTCGTAGCCGTCGAGGTGCGGGGGCCGGGGTCGAAGATGGACAGTTCGCCGAACATGTCGGACGGGCCCATGATCGTCAGCAGGTTCTCGCGACCGTCGGGTGAGCGTCGACCGATCTTCACCTTGCCGGACACGATGATGTACAGGCGGTCACCGGGTTCACCTTCATTGAAGATGACATGTCCACGGGGGAAGTCGACGGGCTGCAGCTGCTTTGTCAGCGCCGCTACCGCTGAGGGCTCGACTCCTTGGAAGATGCCGGCTCTTGCCAGGACGTCGTCCACGTGCGCTCCTTGTTGGGATTTGTTCGTTTGTGGTGTCATTTTTGCGCTATCTATCTTTGTACCCGCGCTGCGCACAAACCGTCGTACACAGGCTCAGCCCTCATGAGTGAGACACTGTGTCCAATGCAATCTGTGTTCAATGCAACAGGTACGGCATCGAAGTCTACGTCCCGTTAGCTCGCGACGAGTGATTGATGCCACGTAAGAGCCGAAAATTCTTCCGGAATCCGCTGCGGTGACTACTTTGTATGGCCGTCAACTTGCCCGTTGTGTCCGGATTTCGCCCAGGCTGGCGCTCTCGGGAGCCTCCGACTGACGGCCCTTACGCTTCCGGTGGAAGCGGGCGAACGCATGGGGAAACCCATCGCTTGCCAGGCGGGCGACGTCGTCGTGACTTGCCTGGTCGAGGAAGTCTTCTACTTCATGCTCTTGGACCGAGAGCCGACGCAATCGCCCTTCGACTCGTTCCATCGCCAGGGCAAAGAGCATAAGCAGTAGCGGAAAGAGAATTACTGCGAGTCCTTGCATAGGGGGAAGTAAACACGTCGAAGGTCTCAGAATCGACACGACGGAGTCTCCACTCATGTCGTATCCGTACAGTTGTCTGAGTGCAGACCACCCCGACAGGCAGTTCAGAGCAGCGGAAGAAACCGCGTTCGGGGGGTGCGCGGAAGGAAGAATCACACCTCGGATTGGTACGCCGGGCGCGTCGGATGAATCGTGAGCTCGCTGTGGCTTTCCCACACGTGTACTGCGAACTCGACTTCACGACTCCGTTGGAACTGGCAGTGGCGACAATCCTGTCGGCGCAATGCACCGACGTCCGCGTCAACATGGTCACGCCGGCACTCTTCGCCCGTTATCCCGACGCAAAGGCATACGCGGAAGCCGATCGGACCGAACTCGAGGAGTACATCCGCTCCACCGGCTTCTACCGGAACAAGACGACGTCGCTGATCGGACTCGGTCAGGCGCTACTCGAACGCCACGACGGGCAGGTCCCGAACAAGCTCGAAGATCTGGTGAAACTCCCAGGCATCGGACGCAAGACCGCGAACGTCGTGCTGGGCAATGCCTTCGACATTCCGGGAATCACCGTCGACACCCACTTCGGTCGGCTCGTGCGTCGGTGGAAGTGGACCGAGGAAGAAGATGCCGTCAAAGTGGAACACGCCGTCGGGGCACTGATCGAACGTAAGGAATGGACTCTGCTCTCGCATCGCGTGATCTTTCACGGCCGACGGGTCTGCCACGCGCGCAAGCCCGCGTGCGGTGTGTGTGTTCTGGCCAAGGACTGCCCGTCGTACGGTCTCGGCCCGACCGACAAAACCGAGGCCGCGGCCCTGGTGAAAGGCCCCGAGACCGATCATCTGCTCGCCCTGGCAGGGTTGTGATCGCCGATGACAAGTGCCGGAAGATGGTCTCTCGCTGCGCTCGTGGTCGTCGCGGCTCTCGTCGTGGCGATCTGGCCGCGCGGGGGAGACGACACGACGCCCACGTCGACGGGCCCGTCCTCGTCCGCGTATCAGCCGCCGACGTTCACTCCGTCGTCGGAATCGCTCGATCAACTCCGTAGCCAGGCGGCTCTGGCCTCCTGCCCGACTCCGACCGGCGAAGCGCCTGCCGGCTCGGCTCTCGCCGGAATCACCCTCGACTGCGTCTCCGACGGAGCGCCCGTCGACCTTGCCGCAGCGGTGGGCGGAAAGCCGACCCTGCTCAATCTGTGGGCGTACTGGTGCGCGCCATGCGCCGAAGAGCTTCCGTACCTTCAGGAATTCGCGGAGCGCGCCGACGGCAGCATCAACGTGCTGACCGTGCATTCGGATCCGAATCAGGAGAACGCTTTGACGCGACTCATCGACTACTCGGTGCGTTTGCCCGGCGTCCAGGACGGTGACGGCAAGGTACGGATCGCAGTGGGCGCACCGCCGGTGCTGCCGGTGTCGGTGCTCGTGCGCGCGGATGGAACAGTCGCCAAGGTCTTGCCCCAACCCTTCCGCAGTGCGGACGAGATCGCCGCCGCTGCGGCGCAATATCTGGGAGTCGTCGTATGAGTACACCGGTTCCCGAGTGGTTGCGCGCTGTCGCCAGCACCCAGCCCACCGATCCCCATCGGATCAACCCCGTCCTCGAGCGTCGCGCGCCGCGCGGCACCGTGACGCGTCCGGCCGCGGTGCTCGTGCTCTTCGGCGGACCGCGTGAGGCCGACCCTCTCGCCGTCGGCGGCTTGCCGGAGGGCGCAGACGTCCTGCTGACCCAACGGGCGTCGACGATGCGTCAGCACAGCGGACAGGTCGCATTCCCGGGCGGTGCCGCCGATCCGGGCGACGACGGCCCCGTCGGCACCGCGCTGCGTGAAGCGCAGGAGGAGACCGGGCTCGATCCGAGCGGAGTTCAGCCGCTCACCGTGCTGCCGGAGATCTTCATCCCGCCGTCGGGTTTCGACGTGACGCCGGTGCTCGGCTACTGGGAGCAGCCGACGACGGTGGGCATTCAGGACGAGGGCGAGGTCGGACGGGTGGCCCGGGTGCCGCTGCGCACGTTGCTCGACCCAGACAACCGGTTTCAGGTTCGACATCCCCTCGGATACCAGGGCCCGGCGTTCCGCGCCGACGGCATGCTGGTCTGGGGGTTCACAGCAGGAATCCTCGCGGCGCTGTTCACGGTGTCGGGCTGGGAGATTCCGTGGAATTACGAGGACGTGAGAGACCTGGACACAGCGCTGTCCGAGTTCGGTGAAGGTGTCGAGGATTCGGCGGTGCCGCGATGACAGGTTCTCGTTGGGTGGACATCGCCATCGTTCTGGTCGCCCTCATCGCGGCCACGTCCGGATGGCGTCAGGGCGCGGTGGCGTCGGCGCTGGCGTTCGTCGGCGTGATCCTCGGTGCCGTCGCCGGGATTCTGTTGGCGCCGCACCTGCTCGTGCACGTCACCGAAGGCAAGCTGCGCATCCTCGCGGGCATCTCGCTGATCGTCGTGTTGGTCATCATCGGCGAGGTCGCCGGCATGGTGCTCGGACGCGCGGCGCGCAGCGGAATGCACAGTCCGACGGCGCGATCCGTCGACAGCGTCATCGGTGCGGGTCTACAGGCGGTGGCTGTCGTGGTCGCGGCGTGGTTGCTCGCGATTCCGCTCACTTCCTCGTCGCAGCCGAATATTGCCGCCGCTGTTCGTGGTTCGGACGTTCTCGCCAGCGTGGACGAAGTGGCGCCGCAGTGGCTGCGCCGCATCCCGACCGAGTTCTCGGCGCTGCTCGACACCTCCGGCCTGCCTGACGTCATCGGCCCGTTCGGGCGCACGCCCATCACCGAGGTCGAAGCACCCGACGCGAGCGTTCTCGCCAGTCCGTTGGCGGCGCAGTTGCGTCCGAGTGTTCTCCGCATCAACGGCGTCGCACCGAGTTGCCAGCGCGCGCTCGAGGGATCCGGATTCATCGTCGCCCCCGAACGCGTCATGACCAACGCCCACGTGGTTGCCGGAACCGAGAGCATCACCGTGGACACCATGGAGGGCGCACTGCCCGCGCAGGTGGTGCTCTTCGACTCCGCCGTGGACATCGCGATTCTGGCGGTTCCCGGATTGGACGCGCCGGTGCTGCCGTTCGCTCCGGAGCAGGCTCGGACCGGTGACAACGCGTTGGTGCTCGGTTACCCCGGCGGTGGTCCGTACACGGCCAGCGCAGCCCGCGTTCGTGAGGTCCTGAACCTGAACGGGCCGGACATCTACAAGGCCGGAACCACCCAGCGTGAGGTCTACACCGTGCGCGGATCCATCCGGCAGGGCAACTCGGGTGGACCGATGGTCGATGATCAGGGGCGGGTCCTCGGCGTCGTGTTCGGTGCTGCCGTCGACGACAGTGACACCGGATTCGTCCTCACCGCGCAGGAAGTCTCGCGCCAGTTGAACGCGGCTGCCTCGGCATCGACGCCCGTACCGACGGGCGCGTGCATCCTGTAGCGGTCACTTCTCCGTAAGGAGGAAGTCCCCGAGTTCGCGATTGACGCGCTCGGGGGCTTCCTGATGCGCGTAATGACCGACTCCGGCAATGGTGCGCAGTTTCTCGCCGGGAGCCCAGTGCTTGTCGCGACGCACGGTACGGGTGAGCACGTACGGGTCGAGTTCGCCGTGAATCTGGACGATCGGAATGCGAAGAACCTGATCCATCAAACGCATGAAACGTCGGCCCTCGGGGCGGAGCTGGCTGCGGAAGGCCCAACGCTGGTACTCCAAGGTGGAATGCGCGACGCCCGGGATCCGGATCGCGGACCGCATCTTGCTCATGACGTCTGCGAATTCGGGTTGCTGCGGCCAGGTGGGGCCCGACCGCGAGCGAACCAGACGCTCCACTTCGGCGCCGTTGTCGGCCGTCAACCGACGTTCCGGGCGTAGCGGTACCTGATAGGCCAGGAACGAGGGCAAAAGCGCGCGGCGCTGATAGGGGTCGCGGACGACTGCTTTCTTGAGCGCCATCGGGTGTGGAGACGAGATCAGCGCTATCGACCGCACCAGGCGTGGATGCAGGAGCGCGGTCGCCCAGCACACCAACCCGCCGTCGGCATGACCGATCAGCGTGGCCTTGCCGTAACCCATCGCACGAATGAGGCCGGCTACGTCACCGGCGAGCGTCCAACCGTCGTAGCCACGAGGGGGCTTGTCGGAGTCGCCGTACCCACGAAGGTCCATCGCGACGACGCGGAAGCCCTGCTCGGACAGTGCCGTCAATTGTTGGCGCCAGGACCACCAGAAGTCGGCGAATCCGTGCAGAAGCACCACCAACGGAGCATCCGGCTCCGCGTCGCCTACCTCGACGACGTGAAACCGGATGCCGTTGGCGTGAATGTCCCGGTGAATCCAGGGGCCGTCGAACCTGACGGTGGATGGATCTGGGGCTGCCACTTTCGATCAGACTCGCTACCGGCGCGCGTTGAAATCGACCGACGGCTTTGCGTCGTCATGGCTGCCGGGGATGACGTTCTTGGCCTGCTTGAGCGATTCGATCGTCTTCTCCGGAGCCCTCAACTTGCGCACGCGCAGATAACCGAGCAGCGCCAGAATCGCGGTGGTCACCACCATGATCAGGAAGACGATGAGGAACGCCAGCCAGCGCGGCACCCAGGTGTCGAGCATCTCGGCCAGGAAGAAAAAGAAGAAGAACGAGCTGAACAGCAGAACCGTGAAGGCCAGGATGAAGAAGACGCTGCCCTGCAGACCCTTCTTGACCTCGCCCGTCACCTCGGCCTTGGCAAGTTCGACCTCGGCGCGCACGAGGGTGGAGACCTGTGCGGTCGCGTCCTTGACGAGGGCCCCGATGGTGGCCTCGCCCGGCGTGCGGGCGTCCACATCGGTGAGAGGGATGGAAGAGACCGTGTTCGGTACTCCATCTCCGGTGAAGCGCTGGCTCTCTCCGTTGGTCAAGCTCACTTGTCGACCTCTCCAGGTAGTTCTCTCGCGTCCGTGGCAATGGCGGTGGAAGCGTCGTCTCGAGCCGCATGAACTCGTCCACGTCGCCACAGCAGCGCTGATCCGATCAGCGATGCCACCAACGATGTCACGAGAACTGCGGCCTTCGCTATCTCGGCCTCGCTGCCATCGCCGACCCCGTCCAATGCGAGGTCTGCTACAAGCAGGCTAACGGTGAACCCGATGCCACCGAGAACTGAGAGGGCAAACATGTCTCTCAATTCCAGTGTCTTGGGTTTGGTTGCTATCCCCAATTTGATCGCGAGCAGGGAAATTCCGAAGATTCCGACGGTTTTGCCGACCAGAAGACCGACGACGACCGATTGCCCTACTGGGTCGGTGAAAATGTCGCCGAGTACCGCCGCGTTGATCGGAACACCGGAGGCGAACAGTGCGAAGACGGGGACACAGAAGCCTGCGGAGTAAGGCTGAATGCGGTGCTCGAGACGGCTACCGGGCGCGTACTCCTCGTCCGGATCGCGCCTCACCCGGGTGAGTAAGCCGAGCGCGACGCCCGCGAGTGTGGCGTGTATCCCCGCTTCGTGCATCGCGTACCAGGTCAGTAGTGCCAGCGGGACGTAGAGGAACGGCGTCGTGATGCGTTTGTGTTGGGCGTAGGCGTAGGCAGCCAGGGCTGCGGCCGCGGTCAGCAGCCACAACATCGCGAGGGAACCGGTGAACAGTACGGCGATGAGGATGATCGCGAGCAGATCGTCGACGACGGCCAGGCTGAGCAGGAAAACTCGGGCGCTCGCCGGGATCTTCGAGCCGGTCAGCGCGAGCACGCCGAGGGCAAAAGCGATGTCCGTCGCGACGGGAATGGCCCAGCCCTTGTCCATGCCGGGCGTGCCGAAACCGATGGACGCCGCGATGATCGCGGGAACCAGGACGCCGCCGCACGCCGCGATGATCGGGAGCATCGCGGCTTTGCGGTCCGCGAGTTCGCCGACCACCAGTTCACGTTTGAGTTCGAGGCCGGCGACGAAGAAGAAGACGGCAAGCAGTCCGTCCTGCGCCCACGTGCCCAAGCTGAGGTCGAGATGGAGTGCGGACGGACCGATCTGGAAGTCACGTAGTGCGATGTAACTCTCACCGAAAGGAGAGTTCACCCAGATCAGAGCGAGGGCGGCAGCGATCAGGAGGATCGATCCGCCCACCGTTTCGGTGCGGAGGTAGCGGGACAGTTCGGAACGCAGGGTGGAGATCACGCGTGGGGACGACCTTTGTTCGTGCAACCGAATTCGGATGCAACAGACATGAACGTGATCGACGTTGTGACGCATCGAATGCACGTGCCGACCAGACTTCCCGGCTCACCTTTACGGAATTTTATCGCGGATTGCCCGCTGAGCCGAATTCGCGAACCGAATTTGCGTCGGAAAACCCCGCGGGTGTTCAATTCCTACTGATTGGGACACTATCCCACCAATTGGACATCTTTCGTATAACGGCGCAGGAGCATGTTTTGAGCACGTCAGTCAGTGAGAATCCACCCAAGCCGGAGGGCGGCGACGCAGATACCGTCGCCGGAGTGCCGCGCAGCCGAATCGTGGTCGCCAGCATGGTGGGTACGTCCATCGAGTTCTACGACTTCTACATCTATGCAACAGCGGCAGTATCGGTGTTCCCGCACCTGTTCTTCCCGAAGGGCAACGACACCACCGCGCTTCTCGCGTCGTTGGCGACGTTCGGACTCGCGTTCGTCGCCCGTCCCCTCGGTTCGATTCTCTTCGGACACTTCGGTGACCGCGTCGGACGCAAGGCAACTCTGGTCGGCTCGCTGCTGACGATGGGCATCGCGACCTTCCTCATCGGACTGCTGCCCACTTATCACCAGATCGGACTGCTGGCCCCGGCGTTGTTGGCGCTCATGCGTTTCTGCCAGGGTCTCGGGCTCGGCGGCGAATGGTCGGGTGCGGCGCTGCTCGCGACCGAGACAGCCAAGGAAGGCAAGCGGGCCTGGGCGGCGATGTGGCCGCAACTCGGTGCGCCCATCGGCTTCTTCATGGCCAACGGACTGTTCCTGATCATCACGTTGTTCATGAACCACGACAATTCCAGCCCGGACCTCGAGGGCGCCTTCCTGAGCTGGGGATGGCGAATTCCGTTCCTGCTCAGCGCAATCATGGTGATGATCGGCCTGTACGTCCGGCTCAAGCTCGAGGAAACCCCGGTGTTCGCGCGTGCAGTCGAGCGCGGCGAGAAGGTCAAGACTCCGGTCGCCGAGGTATTCAAGACCAGCTGGCGTCAGCTGATCGTCGGTACGTTCGTGATGCTCGCGACGTACACGCTGTTCTACATCATGACCACCTGGGTTCTCAGCCACGGAACCGGCAAGACGCCGGCCGACGGTGGAACCGGTGCGGGCTTCAAGTACACCGATTTCCTTGTCCTGCAGTTGATCGCAGTCGTGTTCTTCGCTGCCGCCGTGCCGGTCTCGGGTTGGCTCGCCGACCGTTACGGGCGTCGTATCACCTTGCTGATCATCACCGGTCTGATCATGGTGTTCGGCTTGACCTTCGGTGTCTTCCTCGAACCGGACGGAATGAACGACGGTCGCATGTTGGCGTTCCTCATCGTGGGCATGCTGCTCATGGGCCTGACCTTCGGCCCGATGAGTGCCGTTCTCCCGGAACTCTTCCCGACCAACGTCCGCTACACGGGCTCGGGAATCGCGTACAACACGGCCAGTATTCTGGGCGCAGCGGTGGCGCCGTTCATCGCCGTCTACCTCGCGAAGAACTACGGCGTCGGTTGGGTCGGCATCTATCTTCTCGTAGCGGCGACGCTGACTTTTGTCGCGCTGCTGGTCATGCGTGAGACGAAGGGTGAGTCGCTCGACGATGTAGGGGCATAACCCTGCTGTGCGCCTTTATTAACCCCCGGCGGTTAATAAAGGCGCACAGCAGTTGTCAGGGAAGCTGAGCAGGCAGGACGTGCTCACCGGTCTTGTCGGTGCTCAAGGCCAGGGAGCTGATGTACTGCTTCTCGCCGTTCGGACCGGGCACGTTCGACGCGAGCATGTCGGGACGCTCGAATTCGATTCCGCTGACGCAGCACAGAAGCGTTTCACCGGAGGGGTTCCCGTACTCGTCGAACATCGGCAGATCGATGCCGTCGTCGGTGCGTCGTAGGTAGTACTTTCCCTTGGTGGCGACGGCCAGGACCGGCGGCATCACCAGCGCGATGACGATTGCGACGATCGGGGAGAACGGCTTGATCGCCGAACCGAAAGCACCGAAGAACACCAGGATCGAAATGCCCGCGGCCAGCAGCATCGACACGAAGCCGACGGGGTTGACGTCGTAGAGCATCCCGCGTCGGAACTCGGGGACTTTCGGGGAGAGCTTCAACCAGTACTTGTTGATCGCGATGTCCGAGGCGACGACCACGACCCAGGCGATACCGCAGTTGGCGTAGAAGCCCAGGATCGTGTTGAGGAAGTCGAACATGTTGGCTTCCATCAAGATCAGTGCGATCGCCAGGTTGACCAGAACGAAGACCATGCGTCCGGGGTAGGTCTTGGTGACGCGGGTGTACGAGTTGGTCCAGGCCAGTGAGCCGGAGTACGCGTTGGTGACGTTGATCTTGATCTGGCTGATGACCACGAGGATCACGGCCAGCGTCATGGCCAGCCAGTGAGGCATCATGTCCTGGTAGATCTCGAGGAACTGGTGCACGGGCTGGTTGGCGATCGAGGATCCGTCGACGACGTTCGCGATGATGTACACGGCGAGGAACAGTCCGACGATCTGCTTGAACGCGCCGAAGATCACCCAGCCGGGGCCGGCGAGAATTACTGCAGCCCACCAACGGCGGGTGTTTTCCGGCGTCTTGGGCGGCATGAAGCGTAGGTAGTCGATCTGCTCGGCGATCTGTGCGATCAGCGACAAGCAGACACCCGCGGCCAGCATCACCGATCCGAAGTTGACGCCCTTGCCGTTTGCGCCGTCCTCACCGCCGAAGGCGAAGAACGCGCTCACCGAATCAGGGTGCTTGAACAGCAGATACAGGAACGGCAGCACCATCATGACGAGCCACAGAGGCGTCGTCCACACTTGGAGCTTTGCCAGAGCCTTCATTCCGTAGATGACCAGTGGAATGACCATCAGGGTCGAGACCGCGTAGCCGATCGAGAGTGGGATCCCGAGCCCCAGTTTCAAACCCTGGGCCATGATGGAACCTTCGAGCGCGAAGAAGATGAAGGTGAACGTCGCGAAGATGACGTTGGTGACCACCGAGCCGTAGTAGCCGAAACCGCTTCCGCGAGTGATCAAATCGAGGTCGATATTGTATCGCGCGGCATAGTAGGCAAGTGGGAAGCCGGTCGCCATGATGACGACGGCAAACACGGCGATGCCCAGCAATGCGTTACCGGTGCCGTACGAGATGCCGATGTTGGCGCCGATCGAGAAGTCTGCGAGATACGCGATTCCGCCGAGCGCGGAGGTCGCGACGACGCCGGTTCCCCATTTGCGGTAGCTGCGTGGCGCAAATCGGAGGGTGTAGTCCTCCAGAGTCTCCTTCAGTGCGGCATTCTCACCGAGATCTGCCCTGTCCGGTGCGCCGGCGGACACCTGCTCGTTCACTGCTGTCATGACGTCACTTCCCCTGGGTGCCTGTGCATGTGCACTTTGTGGTGCAGGCACCCAACCTAGGGAGGTGGCGTTACGCGGACATGTTTGAAATGTGTCGCCCACGTTGCGGATTCGATCCGCAACGTGAGCGAGCACTCATGGGACTTTCTTTACCTGTATCTGATCACCAACTGCCCGCGCCTGCAAGGCGAGTGGTTGCGTCCCGACCGGCCGAAGGTCGAGAACGGCGGCGGCCACCGGGTCGGCCAAGACGTTCCGGATGGTGCGGCGCAGCCCACGTGCTCCGAACACCGGGTCGAACCCGCGCCGTTGCAACAGGGCGACGGCGCAGTCCTCCACCTCGACGTCGATGCCTCTCCTGGCCAACCGAGTCGTGATCAGTTCGATCTCGAGACGGGTCACTTGTTCCGCGGTCTGTTCGTCGAACTCGTCGAGGATCACGGTTTCGTCGATGCGGTTGAAGAATTCGGGGTCGAAGAACT
The DNA here is from genome assembly GCF_031763325.1 of Rhodococcus sp. SG20037. Classification (NCBI taxonomy): domain Bacteria; kingdom Bacillati; phylum Actinomycetota; class Actinomycetes; order Mycobacteriales; family Nocardiaceae; genus Rhodococcus; species Rhodococcus sp. SG20037. The sequence continues at coordinate 568,857 of NZ_CP134497.1, forward strand.
TCTCCAACGCGCGTTGCACCAGATGATGACCATGGCGCGGTCGATCGATCCGGACGCGATCGGCGAGCTGCCGCAGGTGAGATCGCCGACGTTCTGCCACCGCAGCAGAGCCGAGATTCGAGGTCAGGAACACGTAGCTGTTGCGGAACGAGATCTTCTGCTGACCGTTCGCCAACCGGAGTTCGCCGTTGTCGAGGACCTGCAGGAGCGCACGCAGCACGGTGGGGTCGGCCTTCTCCACTTCGTCGAACAGGACGATTCCGGGGGTGTACGGATCGCCCTCGACGGTGTTCTTGTCGAACAGCGTGAAGGACTCCTTGCTACCGGCATATCCAGGTGGAGCCCCGGAGAATGACGCCGCATAATGCTCTTGCGCAAGAGCATTCATGTCGATGCGGCACAGATCATCGGGTCCTGACCGTAGTTCTGCGGCCACGCGCCGCACCAATTCCGTCTTGCCGACGCCGGTCGGGCCAACGAGAAGGATGTTGGCGAGCGGACGCGTCGGATCCGTGGCACCGACATGCGCGATCGAAATCGCACGAACCACTGCGTCGACGGCGGCCTGTTGTCCGACGATCTTGGAACTCAGGGCTTTCGAGAGCTTGCGAGCGTCGAAGGCCCCGACCGGTACGGGTTCGGTTCGTTCCTCGGCCGGCGGTGGTGCTGCTGCACTGTTCCGATCATGGAGCATGTCGGTGATGTAAGGCACAGTGAGATCCTTACGCTTCGATTGTCTTCTCGACCGGCAGGTTTCCGACGCGACAATCCGCTACACCCACTGTGTCTCGGGTGATGGCCTCGACGCGTTCCTGAGCCTTCTGGGCGTCGGTGACCCACAGCTTGTAGAACTCGAACGGGCAGTCCGCGACGCCCTTGTCTCCGTCACCTGCTGCGTGGACACCGGAGTAGCCGCGATGGAGGAGTTTGAAGATGTGGTTCTGGGACTGATCGTTCTCGCGTGCGTCGCGAATGGCTGAGACGGAAAGCTGCGCGTACTGGATTCCGTATTCTTCTTCGCCGGTTTCACCCAGCGTCCGGCCGTCGAATCCGATGATCGCGGAGTGTCCGAAGTAGGAGTAGACGCCGTCGAATCCGGCCGCATTGGCAACTGCCACATAACAATTGTTGGCCCAGGCCATTGCCTTGGACATCATCACCTGCTGGTCCTTGGCTGGGTACATGTATCCCTGGCAACGGACGATCAGTTCTGCACCCTTCATCGCGCAGTCGCGCCAGATCTCCGGGTAGTTGCCGTCGTCGCAGATGATGAGCGAGATCTTCAGCCCCTTCGGGCCTTCGGTGACATACGTCGTGTCTCCCGGGTACCACCCTTCGATGGGGCACCAGGGCAGGATCTTTCGGTACCTCTGAACGATCTCGCCCTTGTTGTCGATGAGGATCAACGTGTTGTACGGGGGCTTGTTCGGGTGGTCTTCGTGCTGTTCGCCGGTGATGGAGAAGATTCCCCACGTGTCGGCTTCGCGGCACGCTGCGGAGAAGATCGCGGTCTCGTCGCCCGGGATGGTGGCTGCTGTCGCGTACATCTCCTCCTCGTTGTACATGATTCCCTGCGTGGAGTATTCGGGGAAGACCACCAGATCCATTCCGGGGAGGCCGGTCTTCATGCCGATCATCATGTCGGCGATCTTGCGCGCGTTCTCGAGGACGCCGGCGCGATCGTGCAGGCGGGGCATCTTGTAGTTGACCACTGCTACGCCGACCGTGTCGTTGCTCGAGGAGATGTCACCGTGTCGCATTGTCTTTCACTCCTTGGTTGTGTCGATCAGTTGAAGACTGGACGGGATTGGGGTACTGCGGTTTTGGGTGCAGCGAGGATCTTGGCCAGGCCCAGGAGAACCAGAAGCGCTCCGGCCCAACCGGCCGCGACGGCGGGTGTGGTGTGGAAGTTGTCGGTCAGGATCAGAAATGCGGGGACCGTGCACGTGGGCTGGCTCAGAAGGACCGCTGCCCAGCCGGTGAAGCGACTGAGATTCTCGCGGCCGAGCCCGAGTACCAGGAAGAACAGCGTCCACAGCGCTGCCCATGCGAGCCAGATGACCCCGAAGACGGGGTCGTTGCTCACTGTGAAAGAGAGGAAGGAGTACACGAGCGCGGCGCACGCGACGAACAGCGAGAACCACCCGATTCCTTCCGGCTCGAAGCCGGCGAGATTGCTGATGCCCACGTAGAGATAGGTGAATCCGAACAGATAGAGCCCTGAGGCCGCCAGGACGGCACTCGAATCTCCCTGAGCCTGAATCAACATGACGGTGGGGACGACGCATTGAAGTGCGCCGACGAAGAGGTTGAGGACCGAGGCGGATCGAACGGGAACTGTGCCGAGCAGCATCAGTCCGTTGACGAAGAGGACGGCTCCCACGTAAAGCAAACCAACACTGCCCATCGGGCACCTCCGGTTACTTCGGGACGGTTACTTCGGGACGGGTTACTTTCAAATGAAATGATTCCAAATGAAACTAAGTGATGCGCGCCACAGAAGTCAAGAGGGAGATCTCAGGGAAAATCTCAGAGCGTTGCGATGATCGAGAAGTCGAGTCCGTCGGCGACGGCGAGCTGAATCTTCTGCCGTGCAACACGATCACGAAACTCGACGGTTCCGCGAGGCCCGTCGTACGCGGCACCCTCGACGACGGCGTCCAGGTCACGCGGATGAGTGCTGTCGGCGCGCCGCACCAGGGCCGAAAGGGTATGTATCCCTTCGTAACACGATTCGGCGGCATTGTTCAGCGCCGGAGCGTGCGCGCCGTGCAGTGCAACGTAGCGCCCGAGAAGATCCATGGAGTTGCGGTCGACCATCGAACGGAAGTACGCGGCGGAGGCAAACAGGTTGCGGGTTGCCCTCGGCCCGCTCGCGAGCAGCATGTTCTCTTCCATCAACGGGCTGAACCGGATCATCGACTCGTCGAGGCCGCGGCGGGCGAAGGCGCGGTTGAAATCGACGGCGTCCTGGCCGACGAGGAGCATGATCACGCCGTCGCAACCGGAGTTCGAGACGGTCTCGACCAACTGCTTCATGTTTCCGCGCCCGAGGTCGACAAACGAACCGCCGACCAGGCTGAGATCGAGTTCGGTGGCGAATTGCCTCACGGCTCCGAGAGAGCTGTGCGGCCAGATGTAGTCGTCCCCGACGACAAACCACTTACGCGCTCCGACGTTGTCGCGCAGCCACTTCAGCGCCGGCGCGATCTGCTGACGTGGTGTCTCACCCGAGCAGTAGATGCCGGACCTGACCTCGCCGCCCTCGTAGAGCGAGGTGTACGAGTACGGAATACGGCCTGCGACCACCGGTGCGAGTGCGTGGCGGACCGAGGAGATGTGCCAACCGCTGACGGCGTCGATGTCGCCGGCGTCGAGTAGTTGTCCCACGCGGGCGGCGACGACGCTCGGCGTCGCGCCGCCGTCGATCACTTCGATCTGGACTTCGCGTCCCAGTACGCCACCGGAGTTGTTGAGGTCGCGGGCGGCCAATTCGCTGATTGCTTCGCAGGAGGGGCCGAACAGTCCGGCCGGCCCCTGAAGGGGAAGCACCATGCCCAGGCGCCACACCGCGCTGCGCGCGCGTTCCAGCGCGCCGGTAGCGCTCATGCGTCGCCGCCGGAATCGGGAGTCAGCGGCCTGGCCTGGGTTACTATCATTTCATTTGAAAGTATTGCCCGAGAAGTGTGAACTGCGCAACAGCGGGGGAGCGATCAGTGGGAAAAAGTGACTCCGGAATTCTTGATGCGTCGCTGACGACTGCGCTGGTCCGAGCAGCTCGAATGGCCGCGGCAGCGGCGGAGAAGGCGCTGGCGGCAGAGAATCTCACTCTTGATCACTGGATGACGCTCGAAGCCCTGGCGTCGACCGAGGGGCTGACGATGGCTGAGCTGCGCGATCGAACGGGAACACCGGCTCCGACGCTGACGCGAGTTGCGGACAAGTTGGTCTCGCTGGCGCTTATCTACCGCGAGGTCGGTGAGGACGATCGCCGGAAGGTACGCGTGTTTCTCTCCTCGCGCGGAAAGTCCTTGCACAAGCGGGTTGCCGCAGACATTCGCGTAGCCGAGGAGTCCTGGCTGACGTCGAAAGAGGAAGTGAAGTTGCGAGAGGGGCTTCGCCCCTGTGTGCCTTTCCGGTAGTGGGGACTACCAAAAAGGCGCACAGGGGCCGAAGGCCCTACTTGCCGCGGATGGCGTCGAATACCTTGGGGTCGACCAGGGTCGAGGTGTCTCCGAGGTCGCGGCCTTCGGCGACGTCGCGCAGGAGGCGGCGCATGATCTTGCCGGATCGGGTCTTCGGCAGTTCCGGCACGATCGTGATCTGACGCGGTTTGGCGATGGGGCTGATGTCGGTGGAGACCTGAGCCTTGAGTTCGGCGATGAGGACGTCGCCGGTGTTCTCGACGCCTTCACGGAGGATGACGAACGCGACGATGCCCTGTCCGGTGGTCTCGTCGGCGGCACCGACGACGGCGGCTTCGGCGACTCCGTGATGGTTCACCAGTGCTGATTCCACCTCGGATGTGGAGATGCGGTGACCGGAGACGTTCATGACGTCGTCGACGCGGCCGAGGACCCAGAGTGCGCCGTCGTCGTCGTACTTGGCGCCGTCACCGGCGAAGTACCAGCCTTCTTCGGCGTAGCGGGACCAGTAGGTGTCGCGGTAGCGGTCCATGTCGCCCCAGATGCCGCGGAGCATCGCCGGCCACGGCTCGTCGAGGACGAGGTAGCCGTTGCCGCCGGGGCCGAGGGGCTTGGCGTCGTCGTCGACGATCTTCGCGGAGATACCGGGCAGTGGTGCCATGGCGGATCCGGGTTTGGTGGCGGTGATACCGGGGAGTGGGGAGATCATGATCGCGCCGGTCTCGGTCTGCCACCAGGTGTCGACGATGGGGGCTTTGTTGCCGCCGATGACCTCTCGGAACCAGCGCCACGCTTCGGGGTTGATGGGCTCGCCCACAGATCCGAGGAGGCGGATCGAGGACAGGTCGTGGGCGTCGGGGATCTCGCGGCCCCACTTCATGAACGTCCGCACGAGGGTGGGTGCGGTGTAGTAGATGGAGACGCCGTACTTCTCGATGATGTCGAAGTGGCGGTGCTCGTTCGGGGAGTTGGGGGTGCCCTCGTAGACGACCTGGGTGACGCCGTTCGAGAGGGGTCCGTAGACGATGTAGGAGTGTCCGGTGACCCAGCCGATGTCGGCGGTGCACCAGTAGACGTCTTGTCCCGCTTTGTGATCGAAGACGTTGTGGTGGGTGTACGAGGCCTGGGTGAGGTAACCGCCGGAGGTGTGGATGATGCCCTTGGGCTTTCCGGTGGTGCCGGAGGTGTAGAGAATGAACAGGGGATGCTCGGCGTCGAAGGCCTGCGCTTCGTGCTCGGGTGAGGCCTGTGCGACGGTTTCGTGCCACCACAGGTCGCGGCCGTCGGTCCAGTCGACGTCGATGCCGGTCCGGTTGACCACCAACACGTTCTGGACGGATTCGGCGCCGGCGACGGATTCGTCGACCGCTGTTTTGATGGGTGCTGCTGCGCCGCGTCGCCACTGCCCGTCGACGGTGACGACGAGTTTGGCTTGGGCGTCGTCGATGCGTGAGCGTAGGGCGGTGGCGGAGAATCCGGCGAAGACGACCGAGTGGGTCAGGCCGAGGCGGGCGCAGGCGAGCATGGTGACGATCGCTTCGGGGATCATCGGCATGTAGATCGCTACGCGGTCACCGGCGACGAGGCCGAGGTCGGTGAAAGTATTTGCGGCGCGGCTGACTTCGGCGAGGAGGTCGTTGTAGGTCAGGTCGCGGGAATCGCCTGGTTCGCCTTCGAAGTGGATGGCGATGCGGTCGCCGTTGCCGGCGAGGACGTGGCGGTCAACGCAGTTGTAGGCGACGTTGAGCTTTCCGCCGACGAACCACTTGGCGACGGGGGCGTCGGTCCAGTCGAGGACGTCGGTCCATTTCTCGTGCCAGTGAAGGCGCTCAGCCTGATTCGCCCAGAAAGCGAGGCGGTCGGTATCTGCGGCAGCCTGCAACTCCGGTCCCGCGTTGGCGGCCGCAGCGAACTCTGCGCTCGGCGGATATGCCTGGGGGACGTCTGTTTCGGCTGCGCTTGTCATGGCTGACGGCCTTCTTTCCACTTTGATCGACACTTTTCTGACTCCGTGTGAGGGTAGTCACAAGCTCGCGTAAACGCACCGTTGCATCACGTTGCAACCCGTTGTCCTGCGACGATCGGTCGAATTGATGCGACGGGTGGTCGCTTCCGCCGACGAGTGAATGGGCGCGGACAGATTTCCCTCGGAATTGCGGACAATGGGTGCGATGCGCGCCCCGCGTCGGATGTGTCTATTGTCAAACCATTATTCGACCACAACTCGAAGTCACGTTCACTTTCAGTTGTAGGCGACACGACGCCGGCAGTTACGGCTGTCGGCAGGCCGCGAGCATGCTCGGGGTCACTTAGATGTGGAAGGAATTCCTTTGCGTATCTCACGCATAGCGACGGGCGCGGTCGCGCTCGGAATGACGGCAGTGCTGATCACGGCATGTTCGTCCGGCGATTCGTCGGGCGGATCGTCCAGTGGCGTCGTCAACGCCTGGGCGGGCGAGCCTCAGAACCCGTTGATCCCCACGAACACGAGTGAGAACATGGGCGGCCGCGTCCTCGACTCGCTGTTCTCCGGTCTCGTTTCGTACACCGCAGACGGCGGTACGGAGAACGAGGTTGCCGAGTCCATCGAGAGCACCGACGGTCAGAACTTCACCGTCAAGCTCAAGGACGGTTGGACCTTCACGGACGGCACCCCCGTCACCGCGAAGTCGTTCGTCGACGCGTGGAACTACGGCGCCCTCTCCACCAACGCTCAGCTTCAGGCATCGTTCTTCGATCCGATCAAGGGCTACGACGAAGTTGCCGCCGAGGTTCCGACGGCACAGACCATGTCGGGTCTGAAGGTTGTGGACGACTCCACCTTCACCATCGAACTCAAGCAGCCCGAGTCGGCGTTCCCCGATCGCCTCGGCTTCACGGCGTACTACCCGCTGCCCGAGGTCGCGTTCAAGGACATGACCGCCTTCGGTGAGAACCCGATCGGCAATGGCCCGTACAAGCTCGACGGAACCGGCGCGTGGCAGCACAACGTCCGCATCGACACCGTCGTGAACCCGGACTACAACGGCAACCGTAAGCCGAAGAACGCCGGCGTCGACTTCATCATGTACAACAGCCTCGACACGGCGTACACCGATCTCCTGGCCAACAACGTCGACGTTCTCGACCAGGTTCCGCCGAGCGCCGTCACGACCTTCGAGTCGGACCTGCCCGGACGCACCGTCAACCAGCCGTCGGCAACCATCGAGACGTTCACGATCCCGGGTCGCCTGCCGCACTTCAGCGGCGAAGAGGGCATGCTCCGCCGTCAGGCGATCTCGATGGCGATCAACCGCGATCAGATCACCCAGCAGATCTTCAACAAGACCAGGACGCCTGCACTCGACTTCACCAGCCCCGCAATCAAGGGCTGGAACGACTCGCTGACCGGTAACAGCAACGTGAAGTTCGATCCCGAGGCGGCCAAGGCTGCTTGGGCCAAGGCCGACGCCATCGCACCGTGGTCCGGCAGCTTCGAGATCGCCTACAACTCCGACGGCGGACACCAGGAATGGGTCGATGCCACGGCGAACAGCATCCGCAACACCCTCGGTATCGACGCAAAGGGCAAGCAGTACGCCACCTTCGCTCAGATCCGCACCGAAGCCACCGACCGCACCATCCAGAGCTCTTTCCGCTCCGGTTGGCAGGGCGACTACCCGCAGCAGTACGGCTTCCTGGCGCAGAACTACCAGACCGGCGGCAGCTCCAACGACGGTGAGTACTCCAACCCCGAGTTCGACCGCCTCCTGCGCGAATCGGCCGGCCAGACCGATCAGGCGAAGGCTCAGGAACTGCTCGATCAGGCCCAGGAAGTCCTGCTCAAGGACCTGCCCGCAGTTCCGACGTGGTACCGCAACGCTGCCAGTGGATGGTCGGAGAACGTTTCCAACGTGACCATCAGCTGGAACGGTGTTCCGGTCTACGAAGACATCGAAAAGAACTGACGCGTAGAACGATCCGCATCTGAAACGTGAGTTCGGGGCGGCAGGCGCCCTGCCTGCCGTCCCGAACTCGTGTTCACACCGGACTGTCCGCTGACGTACACGATCATCGACAAGGAGGTGATCCGATGCTCTGGTACATCGGTCGCCGAGTGCTTCAAATGATCCCGGTTTTTCTCGGGGCCACTCTTCTGATCTACGCCATGGTCTTCCTGCTTCCCGGTGATCCGATTGCCGCGTTGGCGGGCGACAAGGCGCTCAGTCCGGCTGTGGCAGCACAGCTTCGGGAGCGCTACCACCTCGATCTCCCCTTCTATCAGCAGTACCTGCTGTACCTGAAGGGCATCTTCACGCTGGACTTCGGCACGTCGTTCTCCGGACGACCTGTCAGTGAAGTTCTGGCACAGGCATTTCCGATCACGATGAAACTTGCCTTCATGGCACTGATCGTCGAGACCGTCTTCGGTGTCGGCTTCGGCCTCATCGCCGGCCTGCGTAAGGGCGGATTCTTCGACAGCACCGTCCTGCTGTTCAGCCTCGTTCTCATCGCCATCCCGATCTTCGTGATCGGCTTCCTGGCTCAGTTCTTCATCGGCGTCAAATGGGGCATCGTCCCGCCGACGGTCGGTGGCAACACCAGCTTCACCAATCTCCTGCTCCCTGCCCTGGTTCTGGGTTCGGTCTCGTTTGCGTACGTACTGCGACTGACCCGAACGTCCGTGGCGGAGAATCTGACTGCCGATTACGTCCGCACCGCTACCGCCAAGGGACTTTCCCGTGGACGAGTGGTTCGCGTGCACGTGTTGCGCAACTCGCTGATCCCCGTGGTCACGTTCCTGGGTGCCGACCTCGCAACGTTGATGGGCGGCGCCATCGTCACCGAGGGCATCTTCAACATCAACGGCGTCGGCGGCACGATCTACCAGGCCGTGACCAGAGGTGAAGCGCCGACGGTGGTTTCGTTCGTCACCATCCTGATCGTGATCTACCTGATCGCGAATCTGCTCGTCGACCTCTTGTACGCCGCGCTCGATCCGAGGATCCGCTATGTCTGAGACCGTGAAGACCGGACGCGCAGTCCGGCAAAGTCATTTCGTGGCACCGCCCGAAGTTGCGGCACCGGGGGAGACGGACGCCGTCAAACTCGATCAGGCGCCGACCAGCATGTGGACCGATGCGTGGCGCGACCTACGCAAGCGCCCCCTGTTCATCATCTCGACGATCATCATCCTCGCGGTCATCGTCATCGCAGCGTTTCCGAGCTTGTTCACGAGCACCGATCCGCGGTTCTGCGACCTGACCTACAGCATGCAGGGGCCGACCTCAGGGCACTGGTTCGGTTTCGACCGCCAGGGCTGTGACGTGTACTCGCGCACCATCTACGGTGCTCGCGCATCCGTACTCGTGGGCGTCGGCGTCACGGCGTCGGTGCTGGTGATCGGCGTGATCTTCGGTGCGCTGTCCGGTTTCTACGGCGGATGGACCGATTCGATCCTCTCCCGTGTCGCCGACATCTTCTTCGGCATCCCGCTGATCCTGGCTGCCATCGTCCTGATGCAGCTGTTCACCGATCGCACCATCTGGACCGTCGTCGGCGTGCTGGCGCTCTTCGGCTGGCCGCAGATGGCAAGAATCGCTCGAGGCGCGGTGATCTCGGCGAAGAACAACGATTACGTCATGGCCTCGGAAGCGTTGGGTGTCTCGAAGCTCAAGACACTGATCCGCCACGTCATCCCGAACTCGTTGGCGCCCATCATCGTGGTCGCCACCATCTCGCTCGGTACGTACATCGTTGCCGAGGCGACGCTGTCCTTCCTCGGTATCGGTCTTCCGTCCACCGAGGTTTCGTGGGGCGGCGACATCAGCAACGCTCAGGTGACGCTGCGTCAGGGTTCGACCATTCTGTTCTACCCGGCAACGGCTTTGGCGATCACCGTTCTCGGATTCATCATGATGGGTGACGCTCTGCGCGACGCCCTCGATCCCAAGTCGCGGAAGCGGTGAGCACGATGACCACCAAGGAAACTCTCACCTCGGAGGAAACTCCGTTGCTCGAGATTCGTGATCTCGAGGTGTCTTTCCAGTCCAATTCCGGTCCGGTTCCGGCAGTTCGAGGCGTCAGCCTGACCGTCTACCCGGGTCAGACGGTCGCGATCGTCGGCGAATCGGGTTCGGGTAAGTCCACCACCGCCCACTCGATCATCAATCTGCTTCCCGGCACCGGCAAGGTGACGGCAGGCGAGATCATCTTCGACGGCAAGGACATCTCGAAGGTCTCGGAGAAGGACTTCGTCCACATCCGGGGAAGCCAGATCGGTTTGGTTCCGCAGGACCCGATGTCGAATCTGAATCCCGTGTGGAAAGTGGGCTTCCAGATCGAGGAAGCACTGGCCGCCAACGGGATCGCCAAGGGCAAGGCAGCCAAGGTTCGGGCCGCCGAACTGCTCGAGGAGGCAGGACTCGCCGAAGCCGAGAGCCGGTTGGGGCAGTACCCGCACGAGTTCTCGGGCGGTATGCGTCAGCGCGCACTCATCGCGATCGGGTTGTCCGCTCGTCCGAAGCTCCTGATCGCGGACGAGCCGACGTCGGCGCTCGACGTCACCGTCCAGCGTCAGATCCTCGACCACCTCGACGGTCTGACTACGGAACTCGGCACCGCCGTTCTGCTCATCACTCACGATCTTGGCCTGGCCGCCGAGCGCGCCGAGCATCTGATCGTGATGAGCAAGGGTCGTATCGTCGAATCCGGTCCGGCACTGGAGATTCTGAAGCGCCCGCAGCATCCGTACACGCAGAAGCTGGTCGCGGCTGCGCCGTCGTTGGCGTCGAAGCGGCTCAGCTCGTCGGTGGCGCGCGCCGAGATTCGCGAACAGGCGGAAGAGGTCGCCGAAGCGGTCAAGGCCGAGGAAAGTGCGGCAGAGTCCTTCGGCAAGGTGACCGACGACGTTCTTGTCGTCGATCATCTGACCAAGGTGTTCAAGCTGCGCAAGGGTTTCCGCAAGACCACCGACTTCACAGCCGTGAACGACGTGTCCTTCAAGGTCCGCCGCGGAACCACAACGGCGATCGTCGGTGAATCGGGTTCCGGTAAGTCGACGGTCGCACAGATGGTCCTCGGTCTGCTCGAGCCCACTGCGGGCAACGTGGTCTTCGACGGTCAGGACGTGGCGAAACTCGGTGCGAAGGAAACATTTGCGTTCCGTCGACGAGTGCAGCCGATCTTCCAGAACCCCTACGGCACACTCGACCCGATGTACTCGATCTACCGCACGATCGAGGAACCGCTGCGTACCCACAAGGTCGGGACCAAAGCCGAGCGTGAGGCTCGCGTCCGCGAACTTCTCGACAAGGTGGGTCTACCGCAGTCGGTCATGCGTCGGTTCCCGAACGAACTCTCCGGTGGACAACGTCAGCGCGTCGCCATCGCGCGAGCACTGGCCTTGCAACCGGAGGTCGTGATCTGCGACGAGGCGGTCTCCGCTCTCGACGTGCTCGTGCAGGATCAGATCTTGACCCTGCTCAACGACCTGCAGGCAGAGTTCGGGTTGACGTACCTCTTCATCACGCACGACCTGGCCGTGGTTCGTCAGATCGCGGACAACGTGTTGGTGATGTCGCGTGGCTCGATCGTCGAATCGGCACCGATCGACGACGTGTTCGGTAATCCGCAACAGGACTACACCCGCAAGTTGCTCGACGCGATTCCCGGTGGGTCCATCAAGCTGGGAAGCTGACGCAACAGGTAGGTAGGCAAGTCCGCAGAGGGGCTGCAAGGGTACCGTCGTTGATCGTGACGGACCCCTTGCAGCCCCTCGTCGATCTTCCAGGCGTACGCGCCGCCGCCGATCATGCGCGCGATGCTCTGGGTGAGGTTCATCGGCACAAGACCAACCGTCGCGGTTGGCCCACCACTGCCGCTGAAGCCGCGGTTCGCGCTGCGCGCGCTTCTGCATCGCTGGCCGGTGGCACCACCGAATTGCCGGCCGAGGGCATGGCCGGTGATCCGATTCTCGCGGGTGCTCTGCGCGTGGCTCAGGCTCTCGACGGCGACAGCCTTCCGCTCATGGAGTCGACGTGGAAGCGAGCCCCACTTCAGGCTTTGGCCCGGCTGCACCTGTTGGCCGCGGCGGATCTCGTCGAGGACGCAGATCAACTGGGGCGGCCACGGTCGGATCGCGGAGTGGGGGAGCGGTTGGACGCTCTCGCCCAACTCGTTACTGGCGGAACCAGTGCACCGGCACCTGTTCTGGCGGCCGTCGTACACGGAGAACTCTTGGCGCTGAGCCCGTTCGGCACCGCTGACGGCATCGTCGCCCGCGCGGCCTCGCGTCTGGTTGCGGTCTCGTCGGGGCTGGATCCGCACAATCTCGGGGTCCCCGAGGTCAGTTGGCTTCGGCGGCCACAGGCGTACACGGACGGCGCGGCAGGATTCGCTTCGGGAAATCCGGCGGGCGTCGGCAGCTGGGTGATTCTGTGCTGTGGTGCTCTCGAAGCCGGTGCGCGAGAGGCGACTTCGATTGCCGACGCCGCTACCGGATAGTCCGGCAAATTGCCCCTGCCGGAACATAACGAACGGGCGGCGCTGCCGATAAATCGACTTCGCCGCCCGTCAGCACGGACTACTCGTTACCAAGCGTGCTCGGTGGGTTGTGTGGGTGGCCTCGGCGAGGGATCGCACTTTCTGAGGTCGTCCCCGCAACCTGTGCGGGGTCCTCGCTCAAATTGAACGAATCTCGCAGGCCCACAACGCTTCTGCCCTTATAGTGGCTTGCGCTCCGCGTGGGTGCCCTAGTGCCCGTGCTAGGAATTTCGGTTGGGGAAACGGTCCTTCTCTTCCGAGCCGTTCCTGGCCTTCCGTTCTTCCGTAACTCCTTTGTACCCTGTGTCCGGGCTCACAGCAAGTACCAATTTTTGTTTGTGGGCCTTGGATTTCAGCGTTTCCGGCGCAGTAGCCCGAAGGTCATAGCGCCGGCCACCAGAGCTGCGATTCCCACCGCAGCGGTAGTGGCCACCGTGGTCGTGGACTGGGCCGACAATCGGGCACGAAGTGAGACCGGATTCGAGAAAGTCAGTATGGGCCAACCGTTTACGGCCGCTTCCTTGCGCAACGCTCGATCGGGGTTGACTGCGGTCGGATGTCCGACAGCCTCGAGCATGGGTAAATCCGTCACCGAGTCGGAGTAGGCGTAACTGGCGGCGAGGTCGTAACCGTACTCCGCGGCGAGTTTTTCCATGGCTTCGACCTTGCCGGGGCCGTAGCAGTAGAAGTCCACCTCGCCGGTGTAGTGGCCGTCTTCCTCCCTCATCGACGTCGCGACGGAATGGGTGGCGCCGAGGGCGCGGGCGATCGGTGCGACGATCTCTTCACCCGAAGCAGACACGACGATGACGTCGTGTCCACGCAGCTTGTGATCTGCGATCAGATCGGCCGCCTCGGCGAAGACGAGTGGATCGACGATGTCGTGCAGAGTCTCCGCGACGACGGCCTTCACCTGTTCCACGTCCCAGCCCGCACACATCGCCGTCAGATGCTCGCGCATGCGCTCCATCTGATCGTGATCGGCGCCGGACAGTAGAAACAGGAATTGCGCATAGCTGCTCTTGAGAACCGAGCGTCGATTGATCAGACCCTGTGCGAAGAATGGCTTGCTGAACGCCAGGGTGCTCGACTTCGCGATGATCGTTTTGTCCAAATCGAAGAAAGCGGCTGTCCGCCCGGTATTCAGTCCGTTCGCAGGCTTGTCGGTCACAGGATTGAGGATAGTCCGACAGGCGGTTCGTGTGCTCTTCGGCAAGCGTCCTCTTTCGGCGAAAAACAGCAGTTCAGTGCAGCTCAGGCTTGCATTTCTCGCCGATGGCGGGTGTAAGATCGTTGCTGTTCGATTCGTTCGAACTAGTTCAGCCCGACCCCCCGGGGCTGAACTCAGACGGCCCCCGCCTCCTCCCCCCATTGGCGGGGGTCGTCCTCTGTCTCAGGCCTGTTTCTCCCCAACCTCCCAGTTGTCCACAGGGTTGTTCGGCCCACTGTTTTCGGTGCCGGTGCTCGTTCAGGCTCTGCAGTCATGAACACGACGATCAGCTCTCAGGAAACCGGGGCTCCCATTCTGGTTCTCGTCGACGACGCGAAAATCCTCGCGAGCGTGCGACGCGTCGCTGCCGCGGTGGACCGCCGGCTGGACGAGGCCGAACATCCCGTGTCCCGGCAACAGTGGAACCGGGCCTCGGCGGTGGTACTGGACGCGTCGGCGGCGCGAGATGCTCTGGCTCGTTCCCCCAAGCGAACGCGAGTGTTCCTCGTATGCGACGGCACACCGACCGTCGACGATTGGAAGAGCGCCACCGCGATCGGAGCCGACAGCGTTCTGTCCTTGCCCGAGGAAGAGAACGCGCTGGTCGCAGTTCTGGCCGACCACGTCGACGTCAGTGGTGACGGCACCGTCGTGAGCGTGGTGGGTGGTTGTGGCGGCGGCGGAGCCTCGGCAACTGCTGCGGCAGTCGCGTTGACGTCGGCGGCACGTCACGTCCCGACGCTGTTGGTGGACGTCGACGCACTCGGTTCCGGCGCCGACGTGCTGTTGGGTATCGAGACTGCTCCCGGATTACGTTGGGGTGCACTGACCGTCGAGGGCGGGCGGTTGTCCCCGGAGGCGCTGCGCGATGCACTGCCGGCGAAGGGAAAGTTTCTGAGGGTTCTGGCGAGCAGTCGCCGGGAGATCGACGGTCCGACAGTGACCGCCGTTCGCGCCGTGCTTGACGCAGGTCGCAGTTCCGGCGGGCTCGTGGTCTGCGACGTGCCACGTCATCCCAGCGAGGTAGGTCAGGCCGTGTTGGAGATGTCGGATTCGGTGCTCGTGGTGGTTCCGGCCACCGTGGCCGCATGCGTCGCGGCCGAGAAGGTCGGAGCCTGGGTGGTGCGACACAACTCCAACGTCGGGCTCGTCGTGCGTGGGCCGGCACCGGGAGGCCTACGCGGCACCGATGTGGCAGACATGCTCGGCCTGCCCCTGACGGCCGTGATGCGCGGCCACCGATCGCTGGCGCCGATGCTCGAGCGTGGTGGCCTCGAATTGACCCGCGGTTGTCCGTTGAGTGTGGCGGCAACAGCGGCACTCGACGCCGTCGAATCCGGCGCACGCCCGCGCAGGGCTGCGGCATGAGTGCGTTGGTCACGGCCGAACTGCTCGACCGAGTTCGCGAGCGATTGACGGCGTCGTCGGTCGGCGAGCCGACGGCGGCCACCGTTGCCGATGCCGTGCGAGCCGAGTCCTCGGGCGTTCTGGCGGACACGGATCTGTTGGAGGTCGTCAGGGTGCTCCAGACGGAACTGACAGGCGCGGGGCCGCTCGAACCTCTGCTGCACGAACCCGGGGTCGCCGACGTACTGGTGACCGCGCCGGATCAGGTCTGGGTGGACCGCGGGGTCGGCCTCGAAAGGTCAGGGGTGCGGTTCACCGACGAGGCAGCTGTGCGTCGATTGGCGCAGCGGTTGGCACTGTCGGCAGGTCGACGCCTCGACGACGCCCAACCGTGGGTCGACGGCCGCCTGCGGGGCGTCGGCGACGGGCACTTCGGGGTACGACTTCATGCCGTACTCGCACCCGTGGCCCAGGGTGGAACCTGCGTGTCACTGCGAGTGTTGCGGCCCGCGACCCAGGGTCTCGACGCGCTGTCCGCCCACGGCGCCGTGGAACCGGACGCGCGGGAGCTCCTCAATCGCATCATTTCTTGTCGCTTGGCTTTTCTGGTGATCGGCGGGACCGGTGCGGGAAAGACCACGTTGTTGTCCGCCATGCTCGGCGCGGTCGACCCGCGCGAGCGAATCGTCTGTGTCGAGGACGCGGCCGAACTGGCGCCGCCGCATCCACACGTCGTCCGCCTCGTCGCCAGAGCTCCCAACGTCGAGGGCGTCGGAGAGGTGACGGTGCGCGATCTGGTTCGGCAGGCACTACGAATGCGTCCCGATCGCATCGTCGTCGGTGAGGTCCGCGGCGCAGAGGTGACTGATCTGCTCACGGCGATGAACACCGGCCACGACGGCGGCGCCGGCACCGTTCACGCCAATTCGCCCGAAGAGGTGCCGGCCAGACTCGAGGCGTTGGCGGCGCTCGGCGGTATGGATCGCCACGCGTTGCACAGTCAACTTGCCGCGGCAGTTCAAGTGATCCTGCACGTGCACAGATTGGCTGACGGATCGAGGCGTCTCGAACAGATCGGTGTCATCGACCGCGGTGCGGACGGGTATGTACGAATCATGCAGGCGTGGCCGGACGGCGGTTCGGGTCGTGAGCGGCTCGAGCGGATGTTCCGGCTTCGCAATCGAGAGGTCGGGACGTGACGGTTTCCCTCTTGGCCTTCGCGTTGGCGGTCTCGATTGCGCCGGTGCGGGATTCACGTGCTCGGCTCGCCACGTACACCCCGAGCGTCCGCAAGTCCTCCCGGCAGATTCCGTGGCAGTTCGTCGCCGCATTTCTCGCGATTTCGGCCGCGTGGATCCTCGGAGGTCTTCCGGCAGGGTGTGCGGCTGTCATCCTCGCCGGGACCCTGATCCTCCGTGGCCGACGCGCGAATGCAGCCGAAACCCGGGATCTCTCACAGAAGATGCTGCTCTCCGGTCTGGAGGTGCTGATCGCCGAGCTGAGCGTCGGCGCGCATCCTGCAGCGGCCAGTTCTGTTGCAGGCGAGGAATGTACCGGAGAAGTGAGTGCCGTATTCCGTTCCGCTGGGGCCAGGGCCCGTCTCGGTGGTTCTGCCGCAGCGGCCTTCGCGGTACCGGATTCGTGCATCGAGCGTGAGTTCTCCCGCATCGGATCCGTCTGGCGGGTCGCCGACCAACACGGGCTGGCACTGGCGGAACTACTCGGCGCCGTCCGGACGGACATGTTGGGACGTAGACGCTTTCGTCAGCGTACCGAGGCCGGGTTGGCGGGCGCTCGGGCGACCGCTGCGGTGTTGGCCTTTCTCCCGCTGTTGGGGATCGGTCTCGGGCAATTGATGGGTGCTTCGCCGCTGCGCGTGCTGTTCGGAGGTGGGCTCGGCGGCGTGCTCCTGGTGATCGGAACCGCTTGTGTCTCAGCTGGTCTGCTCTGGACCGACCGGATAACTGCGAAGGTCACGTCGTGAGTTGGGCATCCGTGGCGATGATGGCGTTGGCGTTCGCGATCATTCCCGCTCGTCGCGGTGCTTCGGCCAGGGCGGCAGAAATTCTCTTCGCGGACACAACAACAGAAGATTCGGTTCCAGTCCCGGACAAGCCGGATCCACTCGCAGTTGCCGCAAGTCTCGACCTTCTCGGGGCCTGCCTACGAGCGGGGCTTCCCGTCTCCGCCGCGATCACAGCGATGGCGTCGACGGCACCGAAACCGATGGCCGACTCGCTTCGTCGCGTCGCCGACCTTCTGGCGCTCGGTGCCGATCCCGACGCCGCGTGGAGCGAAGCCGCTCTCGATCCCGATACCGAGGCGCTCGCCAGAATGGCTCGGCGTTCCGCCCGTTCGGGTTCGTCGCTGTCCTCATCCATGGCCGAACTCGCCGAGCGCAGTCGAGGTGACGCCGAGGATCTTGCTGCTGCCGCAGCCGAACGCGCGGGAGTGCTGATCAGCGGTCCACTCGGGCTGTGTTTCCTGCCGGCGTTCATCGCCTTGGGCATCGTCCCGGTGGTGATCGGGCTTGCCACGACTGTGCTCGGTAACGGCCTGCTGTGAGCCGGATCCGAGTGAAAGCTCCTGCGGCAGAAGTGCTGCCACAGGTTTCGATTGAAGGGGGAGAAATGATTTCGAAGACGTTGAGGACGGTGTCGGCCAGATTTGCGCTGTTGGTTGCCGAGGACGACGGCATGTCCACCGCGGAGTACTCGGTAGGAGTATTTTACACACATGAACGTTTCACACAAATCGCTACGCGCATTGATCGTCGTCAGGCTCTCCCGACTGACCGACGAGTCCACTTCGCCTGAGCGCCAACGTGAAGCGTGCGAGCAACTGTGCGAGTCTCGCGGTTGGAACGTGGTCGGTGTTGCCGAGGATCTGGACGTGAGTGCTGGCACCACCTCCCCGTTCCAGCGGCCCACCCTTTCCCAGTGGATCGGAGACAACGGCACCGACCCCGGTCGCGCCGGGGAGTTCGATGTTCTCGTGTTCTACCGGGTGGACCGCCTAGTGAGGCGGGTCCGCCACCTGGGGCAGATGCTCGCCTGGTCGGAGCGATATCACGTCAACATGGTGTCGGCGACAGAATCGCACTTCGATCTGTCCACACCGATTGGCCGCGTGATCGCCCAGCTAGTCGCGTCGTTCGCGGAGATGGAACTAGAAGCGATCAGCGATCGAATCGCTTCCGCTTACCAACACAACAGGCAGCTAGGGAAGTGGACCGGTGGAGCTCAACTTCCCTGGGGTTATCTCCCTCGGGAGACCGAGGACGGCTGGCGGCTGTTCCCGGACGCCGAGGCCGTTCCGGTGATTCACGAAGTCGCAGAGCGTGTTTTAGCCGGAGAGCCGCTGCGGGCCGTCTCCCATGACCTCAATGAGCGCAACATACCAACCGCAAAGGATCGGATGAACGCCCATCAAGGCCGAGCGTTGAAGGGATACCAGTGGACTTCAGGCGGACTGAAACGGAGCATGACCTCCCCGACGATGCTCGGTTACGCAACCAAACGTGAGCCACTACGAGACGCTCACGGGAACATCGTTCGGGATTCTCGGGAACGGAAACAGTACGGACCCGAGGAGATCCTGAGAGGGCGGGACGGTTCTCCGGTGCAACGCGCCGAACCGATCCTGACTCGAGAGGTATTCGATCGGGTGGGAGTCGAGTTAGCTGACCGGGAGAACCGCAAGGAGCCGACCAAACGAACCAGCGCCCTGTTGCTTCGGGTGATCTACTGCGACGTCTGCGGACGCCCCGCGTACCAACTGAAAGGCGGGCAAGGCAGATCAGCCCGGTACCGGTGTGCATCGGCTCAGTACAAGAGCACTTGCGGCAACGGAACCGTGGTGAAGTCAACGCTGGACGAGCTCGTGGAGTCCACTGTTCTGGACCTCCTGGGTAGTTCAGAGCGCATGTCTCGTGTGTGGGAGGCAGGCGAGGACCACGCCGCCGAGCTTGCAGACCTTGACGTGACACTGACCGACCTAGCTGGGCAGATCGGACTAGGCGTGTACCGGGCCGGCACTCCTCAGCGAGTGGTGCTTGACGCACGGATCACCGAGCTCTCGCACCGACGCGACGAGCTCGCAGCGATCACGACCCAACCGGCTGGCTGGGCATGGAAGCCGACCGGTGAGACTTTCGCGGACTGGTGGGAACAGCAGTCGGTGCAGGAGAAAAACATCTATCTCCGGTCAATGGGAGTAGCGGTCCGGTTCGATAAGCGGGACGAGCTCAAAGTCCACTTGGAGCTGGGAGAGCTCTATCGAATGGCCGGAGAGGTTAAAGCCGCTGGATCGATTGCCGCGGCCACTGACCTATTCGACTCGCTGGCCGAGAACGGCATTGCAGGTGTGGAGATATCGAATGGGAAGGCGGTGTTCACATCTAAGGCTGGGGATCGGGTCGAGTTCCCCCTTCGATCCGTCAAAGTGTGACGAAACCAGACGGTAGTTTGCAGCTGTTCTGGGCGTGCCCTGGTACTAGGCGTGGTACTAATCGGACATGAGATTCGCACTTGTTGCCGTCGCCCTATTGGCTCCGTTGGCTGCGCCCGCTCTGGCGAACGCCCAGGCAGTCCCGTACCAGCCCCCGGTGGTGTCGTTTATCAGCGACGATTCATCAATCACAGCGACGATCACGAACCCGAACGATCGCGGCATCTGCTCCCTGTCAATCACCCAAGATCCCGAGCCTTTGGTGAACGACCCGAACGACCACACCTCAGGTCTTCTCGTACTGTTCACCGAGGATCCCGCAGCTTGGCCGCAGGCTGGGGAGATGGCAACTTTGACACGCGAAGGACTGGCACCGGGACTGTATCGTGGCAGCGGCTTCTGCGGCACGCCCGCGCCGAACTCGACGCCCGGTGCGGCGTGGATCATGGGGCAGTTGTCGGAGCCGATCTCCTACGAGATTCGAGTGGGACCGGAGCCGCAACCTACAGGCTCCCTGATGTTCGGGTCGTAGAGACCACGACATTGCCCCTCAGGTCAATCCTGAGGGGCTTTTTCGTTTCATGCCCTTGATTACCTTATGGGTTTCCCGATCTGGAGAATCTGGCGAGCCTTCGACGTAAGGTGCCCTCCTGCACGACCTTTCACGGTTGTGAGAAGCTCGCGCTTCCGAGCTTCCTTCAAGTGAATCTTGATGGTCTCGGGACTCTTGTCCACCAGTTCGGCCAGTCGCCGGATGACGGACTTTTCACCGGTCATGACGAGCCTGACGTAGGTCTGTGCGAGCGTTGCCAGGTATTCGTCTGTGATCCCGACTGCCACGAGCGACCGGAGTTCAGCCGATTGCCGCTTGCCTACCCGTTCGTCACGCTCGGCTACGAGTTCCAACTTCGACCTCCACTCCTCACTTGCGGCACGAAAATCGAGTTTGCGGACCACCGTTGACGCGATGCCACCGGCCACGTCCTCCTCAGTGGCGTCGCGGCTAGGTGCAATTGTGACTGCCCACGGACCTCCCTGGCCTACGTCTTTCGGCCATGAGTAAGTCACCACCCATGGTCCGATCTGTTGCTCGACCGAGGGAACCCCGAAGCCGCGCACTCGTTCTCGTGGACTCAGTGACTCGTCCAAGTTCTCTTCCATATCCACACCCTACCGCACGGCACACCCCGGTGTGACATACCCGGGTTGACAGACGGGGGTATGTCATGGTCTATTCGATATGAGCCCGGACGTATCGGGCAAGAGATGAGGAGAGAAATGATCGACACGCACGAATGGCTGGCGGGAATTGGGAAGGACGAGTTCATCGGGGCCACGGAATATCTCGTGGCACTCGCGATGGTCAGTGGCACGCATAGGGCGGACCTGACCATCGAGGAGATGGACGAAGCAACAATCCGCCTCCAGTTGGCCGGCTATCTGTGGCCGGTTGCTGTCGAGGGCAACCAGTGGACTTATCGGCCCACGATTCCCGGAGCTGTCGCAGCCTGACACCGCCCACGACCACGGAAGCCCCTGCCATGTAGCGGGGGCTCCCTGCGCTTTACCGAAGGAACGAATGGTGAACCAGATACCCACGATTCAAGTTGTCCACTCGGACAGTCACAACAGGACGCTCTACCGGGTTTCGATGCCCGGTACCAATAAGCGACTCCTGTTCAATGCCGAGGAGCTTTCCGCCCTCGGGGACCTTATCCATCGAGTGCTAGGAGGCACACCGAATGACGACAATCGCAGAACTACCTAATCGCACGACAGAGGCACTCAGAACGAAACTGCCAGAGAGGGCTCAAGCACTGCTGGACGGCAGAGATGGAAGCTACTCCGAATGGGCTACAGCCTCGGCCCTAGCCATGTATGCACTTAACGCTGGACTTAACGAGGACGAATTCGTCTCGGTTGTAACCGATTCGGACTTTGCCTCAGAGTTCGCAACCGAGAACGGACGTGACCGGAGTAGTCGCCTGGATTCCCGGCTACGCAAGGTCTGGGAGCGCGCTGAAGACGATTGGAACCCTGGCCTCGGCAGCATTCAAGACGTTCGGGACAGGATTGCCGCCTTGTCGAACCGGCTGGACCAAGACATCTGGACTGGTCGAACCGCGAGCACCGACCGAGCTGTTGCCCTGGCGTTGGTCGCCTGGGCGCACGAGCTAGGCACCTGGACCGTAGATGCAAGTTCCCGTGAACTTGGACTGCGGGCTGGCGTTGGGAACCGGACGGCCAGCAGAGCACTCCAGCGATTGGCGGACATTGGGGTTGTCCGCCAGGTCGAGATGAAACGAGTCACCGGCCACGCTCAAACGTGGGCCTTGAACATGGATTGGACACCTATAGAGGTGCCCTCTACGAATGGACATAACGACACACATATATCTACCTATGGGGGGAGAGGTATATGTGTGTCACTTTGTCACTTCGGCACTGACCATCCGGCATTCCTCGGGTCGGCACTAGGCCGAACCGCTGAACGGATCTGGCTGGATCTGGCCGAGAACGGTGATTCGACCGTGAGCGAGTTAGCCCAACGTCTCGGGATCAACTTGCGGACTACGCGGAGGAACCTGGACGAGCGGCTCGTACCAAACGGGCTTGTGATGAAGGCTGACGGTAGGCCGGCTGTCTACAGCGTCGATCCCACCGCCGACGCTGACCGACTGGACCGCATTGCAGAATCGTTCGGGACTCTGGACTGGCAGCACAGGACCGCAGAGCGCCACGAGCGCGAGCGGGCAGGGTTTGCCGAACTACTCCGCCAGCAGGAGCAGCAACAGCAGGCTACGGAGCGGGGAGCCGTACCGGACCACGAGATCCGTATTGAGCACTCCCCGGGTCCGACAGAGGACGAGCGCCGACACCACGACGAAACGCTCGTAGCGATGGGGTACTAAGCAACCGATACCCCGGCCATTCAGGGCCGGGGTTTCAGGCTGAGAATTCCCACAGAGGGCCCTCATTGCGATTCTGACGGACTCTAGTGGCCGCAGGGTACAACTTTCCATACCCTGCATATTGTCAAGGACTCCAAGCCGTACGCACCTCCCGAGGTGACCGGTGTTTAACAACGGTCATCCCAACTCGGACCAGATTGGAGATCCGGCCCCATAGATATGAGGCTCGTCACAACTAGGGGAGTCCATGCCGCGAAAACCAGAGAATCCCGCCCATTGTTCTTATGAGGGAGCAAGGAGCGTAGCTCCGCAGCGACCGACTGACGACCGAATGCCCTTCTGATGGAAGGGCTTCTAAGGGCTCACCCCGAGTGAGCCCCTTGGATCGCGACCATCGGGGCGCTTATGTGAAACTCGTCACAAATAGCTAGGACGGTGTTACGAAACTGCTCCGATAACGCCCATTGTTCTTATGAGGAGCGGGTGAAGCTCACCACAACCGGGATTCAGACCGGGGGCAGAACCGAAAACCCTGACCTACTACTGGGTGAGGGACAAAGATGGACACCCGAAACATCCGGTCAGGTCGAGCGCCGTCGGTTCTCCCGTTCGGCTTCACAGACATTGGGTGGCCTGCCTGGTGATTCTGTTGTTCCTCTCCTGACCGTCCCGGTGTTGCTGACTGGTCATCAGCCTCGCGTGCCGCACCGGGACACCAAACGTCGTCCACATGGACACCTGAGAATGCCTCCAGGGCCCGAAAGCCCTGGGGGTCTTTTTCTTTGGATCAAACCACTACCGATAGGAGTATGACTGTGTCCGAGCAGTGCCCGCACGGGCACATCATCCGTTCCAGCAATGATCGATTGTCCACCGGCTACTGCCGAGAGTGCCAGCGGCAACAGAACCGCAGATATCGGCAGAAGCAGCGTGCAGCAATGGATCTCGTCAAGGCGCTGGAGGCTGAGGGATTGATCTGGGACGACCAAGTCCCGATCTCCCAGATCGTCGCCAGCCTTGTGAGTAGCCGCATCGCTGAATCGAGCTCAAACCGATTGTGAGCGAACAGAACCAACTCGCGGGCACCCGAGGTGCCCCCAAGCAGAAAGTGAACGAATGAGATCCGATCTACCGCTTAACGGAGATCGCTTGCTCCAAGCGGTCCACTCCAGCCTCAACAAACGAACACCCGACCCGATGGTCTCGGACGTGTTGACCCGGCTAAGCCAGAGTGACCGGCACAAGGCAACGCTATTCGGGCAGCAGTCCGACGACGAGCGGAGCCTGGACGAACGTGCGATTGACGCTATCGCTGATGCGATGATCCAGACACTCCCACCGAGAGTGCCGGCCACACGGCCAACCTTGACCGAGGCGCTCTCGGCGGCGCTTGCAGGAAACGACACCAGCACAGCCGAACCGGCGACTCGCTCAGTAGCTGACGCCGTCCGTAGCGCCTTGTCTCGGAGCGAATGACCTAGCACAACACCAGGTCCGCCGACCAACCAACAACAAGCACCAATACCAGCCATGCCACGAAGGCATGGCTTTTGTCGTTCTAGGAGGAACACACCATGCACGACCCCGCATACATCGCACAGACCGTCCATAACTGGACTGAGCTGCCGGGAGTGACACTCTCGAAAGAGCTCACCGAGAAGCTCGACAAACTCGCAGCCCTGAACAGCGCCGAGCTCTACGTTCCGATTCCCGGCGCGGCTGACCTGACCACCGACAATGCCGACGAGCTCGTAACGGCATACGCACAGGAGCTCGCCACCAAAGAACAGTTCGCGAAAGCCAAGACACAGATTCGGACAGTGTTGGTCAGCTCGGTCCTGGACGGTGCACGAGCCGAAATCCCGAAGGTCATTGAGAAGCTCACACCCGCGTTCGACAAAGCTGTAGAGACGTACGTCAGCGCAGTCAACGAACTACCCGACAACTTGTCCTCTGACGTACTTGTAGCGGCTGGCCCGGAGACGGTGAAGTCGTACCAAACCGCTACTGGTGCAGCGGCTCTGCTCACGCAGATCGACAGCTGGGTTGCATCGCTTCAGCGATTGACCGGTGGAGATGTTCCCGATAAGTCGGTCCGAATCCTGGCTCCCGAGAACCATCGAGAGCTGGACAAGCTCGACAGCGTACGTCTCAACCGGCGCGATACCACTCCGAACGTGATCGTCCCTGTGTTCCTCGCAGCAGCGCGAGAGGGGGTCAAGTTCAAGGTCCACACTCCCTCAGAGGCACAAACCTTGCGGGCAAAGATCGAAGCCCAGCCGGTCTCCGATGCTCCGAAAATCTACGGTCAGTGGTGAGAGGGGCAGCAGTCTGTGAAGGACTGATACCCCTTCCCTGAGGGGAACACGGGGGTACGCGCAGGGGTACGCGCGGG
Source organism: Rhodococcus sp. SG20037 (assembly GCF_031763325.1). Lineage (NCBI taxonomy): Bacteria > Bacillati > Actinomycetota > Actinomycetes > Mycobacteriales > Nocardiaceae > Rhodococcus > Rhodococcus sp. SG20037. Next base: position 593,838 of record NZ_CP134497.1, read on the forward strand.
AGGTACCCCCTCGCCAGGAGGGGGGTGCTAGAGGGGTATCCCCTGGTCAGGGGGGTGCTAGGGGGGGCTGGGGGCAGGAGGTAGGGGGTGCTGGGGGTAGGGGTTACCGGGGGGTAGGCAGGGGGTAGGGGCAGGTGGGAGGGGGTGCAGGGGGCACTGGGGTACCCCCCCGGGGGGTACCTGGGTAGGGGGGCTCCCTGGGTAGGGGGCACTGGGCAGGGGGCAGGCAGCAGGGGGCACAGGATTTGTGCATTCGTGCAGGTCAGAGTCTGTCACCGATGGTTAGGTTACCGATGAGTACACCTCGTTTACCCAGGTCAGAGGCACCCAGGGGGGTATGCCCTCCCCCGTACACACTAGATCGGCCGTGATAGCCGGACCGGTCCTGCGCGAGCAAACCGTTCGCTGGTTTTTTACGTAATGCACTGGTCAGGGCGCAAATGCACCATCCGAAAGACCACATTTCGAGGCCGTTTCGGGCTGTCTAAGCAGCCATAACGGCTGATACAGGAGGAGAACAGCATGGCTGGAGTCAGCCGAAAAGAGCGCGAACAGCGCGAGGAACTACTAGCCCAGGGGCTCAAGAAGTGTACGAAGTGCACCCAGGACCTTCCGTTGGAGCGGTTCCGTGTGAGAGCGGACGGCTACGCGGGCCGTCGAAGCTCGTGCATCGAGTGCCAGCTAGCCGCAGAAGCGGCGTACCGCGAGAGTCACCGAGACGAAGATCGGCAGAGCTCGTGCCGGTGGCGAGAGCAGAACCCGGAATATGCACGCGACCGGTCCGCCTGGTACCGGACGAATGAACCGCTACGCAAGCGACTTCACCACGGAGCTGTCCGAGCACGTAAGGCCGGTGTTCGTACCGACCGGATCACCCCAGACGAACTACTCGCCGACTGGGAGCGTCGTGGGATCGACGCCAGCCGGGACGCTTACACCGGCCAGCCCCTAGAAACCGGCTGGCACCTTGACCACGCGGTGCCATTGAGCACACCAGACACACCGGGGCACGTAGTCACCAACCTCGTGCCGTGCAACAAGTCCATCAACACGAGCAAAAGCAACAAGCATTGGGTCAGTTACCTGGCTGACCGTGCTGAGAAGGAGCAGGAGATCGCAGCATGAGCGAACAGAAGAAACCACGGATGCCCAGAGGGCTCGGCAGTGCCGGCCAACGGCTCTGGCGTACGACACTGGACGAGTTCGCCCTAGAGGCCGAACCGCACAAGGTCGAGATCCTGACCCAGGCGTGCCGGGTCGTGGACAAGATCGCAGAGCTGGAGAAAGCCCAGACTGGTCAACCGCTGACCGTGCTGGGTTCGGCTCGTCAGATCACTATTCACCCGCTGATCGCCGAGGTGCGGTTTCAACAGGGCCTCTTGGCGCAGCTCCTCGGGAAGCTGGGCTTGCCGGATACGGACGAGGCGCTGGAGGCGAAGGCCGAGCAGCTCACAGAGACTCGGAGCAGAGCCGCTAGACGGACCGCTACGTTCCAGGTGGTCCGATGACCGTACGACGCAACCGGCGTAGGTCAGGCATCTCCGTGGACGAGCTCGTGGACCAGCTCCCGGACCAGTTCCTGGTGCCGGAACTGGAGATCGAGAACGGCAACATGACCGGGCTGGGTCGGTACATGCGAGACCTGGACGAGCACCTACGCCAAGAGATGGGGCTGTTGCCGACCACCGATCCGAGGTCGGCTGGTCAGCATCCGCCTGTAGCCGAGGTTATGGCAGCGATCGGTTGCCCACCAAGTGATTGGTACCGGGAGCTGTTGACCTAAACGTCGAATAGACCCTCCGCGATTTCCTTCGGCTTGAGCTTGTCAGCCGCGATGTACGGAAGCACCGTTGCTGGCATTTGCGGACGTTTTCCATCCATGAGTTCCGCAATGGTGAAGTGCTGAAGCCGAGGGAACTTCTGTTGGCTCGCTGGATGCTCGTACACGCCGCCGTGGTCAATCTCGTCCTTCATGCCCTTCGTTGCAGGTGACAGTGAGATCAGTATTCCCATGTGAGCGTCGCTGGTTCGATCGACTGTTCCGCGCAGGTCACGAACCATAGCGGGGTTGAGTGTCTTGCCACCCTTAACCGACACCAGTGCCTTGCCGAGTTTGCCCTTCGCGTCGATAGGGAACCGGGCCGTTCCATCAATCCCTTTATCGCCCACCTGTTTCTGGTTAGGCTCAGCGTTGATGAGCGACACAGCCCAACGCTCGAAGTCGAACGGCGACTGTGCAAACAATGCGCGTGCACCAGCGAGGTCGGACGGGATGCCGTTCGTCTCGAACGCGTCAATCACGCTGTCGCCGTACGTATGTCGCAGCCTCTTCGTTATGAGGTCGACCGCGATATACGTAATGTCGATTCCGATCCACTTCCGGTTGAGGCGCTGGGCCGCATCGACAGTGGTTCCGCAACCACAGAAGGGGTCGAGCACAACGTCCCCTTCCTCGGTAGTGAGGTTAATTATCCGTTCGAGCAGGGCCAATGGTTTCTGTGTTGGGTAGCCGAGACGCTCCGCAGCTTGGGAATTCAGTGGCGGAATGTCGGTCCAGACATCACTGAATGGACGTCCGCGTTGCTCGTCGAGGTATCGCTTCATCTGCGGAATCTTGCCGGGACCCGACTGCACGATGATGCCATCTTGCACGGCCTTCTCCATACGGTCCTTGGTCCACCGCCAGACCTTGGTCATTCCCATGAACTCATAGGTCAAGTTCGGTCGATCTGGATTTGGGTTCGTGATGTCGCTCAGTCGATAGAGTCGTCCATCCCCGTCGTCGTGCTTGTACTTCCCAGCTGTCTTTTCATCGAGATCATCGTGGTCATACGGGGTGAAGGCGTTGTCAGTCATCCACTTCGCTTTGGTGCTCTTCGCATAGCAGAGCAGTACGTCGTGGTTCTTCGCGAGTCGCGTCGAGGACAGCCCCTTAGATGCAGTCCGGTTCCAGATGAGCTCATTGCGAAAGTTTCGAGGGTCGAATATCGCATCAAGGAGGATCTTGAGATAGTGGCTCATCGTCGGATCGCAATGGAGATACAGCGATCCAGTGGGCTTCAGGACGCGGTGCAACTCCTGCAACCTAGGAGCCATATTGACCAGGTAGGCCATAGCGTCGTTCTCGCCGAGAAGTGTTCTAAATGCAGACAGCGCATCAGCGACAGCACCAGGAGCGGACCCGACAAAATCGGTGTATTGAGTATCGGTCACGTGTGTCCAGTGCCACGTGTCCTCGAATGCCTCAATCTGAGCGGTGTTCTCGTCCTCTATCTGCCCCTTGCGGCTAAAAATGACCGAATAGTTCCGGTTCGAGTTAAACGGCGGGTCGAGATAGACCAGGTCAACGGAGGCATCTGTGACGTACTTTTTGAGCACATCAATGTTGTCGCCGTAGTAGAGCTGGTTCTTCTCCATTCCGGAAGCGTACGCAAGCCGCAGCAGCAGCTAGGCATCGCCACGCTGCTCGATGCGGACGCCTACGGCGGCAGTGCCTTACCGTGAGGAGCACCCTACGGGTGCCGGTGTCGTTGTCCCCTGCCCCGGAACTCCCGAACACCATTCCCCGATAGTCCATCTCGGCACGACGGGTAGCCCGCCCTCTGAACGAGGGCGAGCTTCATCGTGACCACACACCAGCCCGGCCGGACGCAGAGAGTGCGGTGCCCCGCCGCGAGCTGCGGGGACTGAGGTACTCGCGCCCTGTCGGTTATCGTCAGACCAGGGAGGTTAGCGACGACCAAGCCCTGGGGTTGTAAAACACAACCTCTGAGTATGCGATCGGCACGATTGCGGCTGCCGCATTCGGTGCCGTCCTGTACACGGTTGTCACTGGCGACTCCATTGTCTCGGCGCTGACAGGCATCATCGACAAGGCTCTCAAGACAGCTGTGTGATGTTGTCCACGAGAGGTATTCGGCAAGCCGACGATGGCGCCGTGACGGTGGAGGCCGCGATTGCTCTGGCTTCGATCGTCACGGTGGTTGTGCTGTGTGTCGGTGGAGTCCTGGCGGTGTCGATGCAGGTTCGGTGTGTCGACGCCGCTCGTGAGGCCGCGCGGTTGGTGGCACGTGGTGATCGTGAGTCTGCGGTCACCACGGCCCGCCGGATCGCACCCGAAGATGCGTCGATCTCGGTGGAGATCGTCGACGGCTTTGCGGTGGCCGTTGTCAGCGCCGAGAGTGCGTTGCTGCCGTTGGTCGACATTTCTTCCGAGGCGGTGGCAGCAGTGGAGTCGGGAGTGGAGGAGGGGTGAACCTACGTGACGACGAAGGTGTTGCCACGGTTCTGGCGTGCTGCGTTCTGGCGGCGATCGTTATGGTGACCGGCGGGATGCTGCATGTCGGTTCCGCAGTGGTGGCTCGGCACACGGCTCAGTCGGCCGCTGATCTTTCGGCTCTCGGCGGTGCGGGCGCCTTGGACGGCGGCGACGAGTCGGCGTGTGAGATGTCCGCGGTGATCGCGGAGCGGATGCGCACGGTGCTCGAGGAGTGCGAGGTGCAGGGTTGGGATGTATTGGTCGAGATACGCGCACCGGTGTTGTTGTCGGGCTTCGGGATCGGGGATGCGCAGGCTTACGCGCGTGCGGGTCCGGTCAGCTGATGGTGTCGATGACGGCGGTCAGAACCTTGACCGCGCCGTCTTTGTCGAGTGGGTCGTTTCCGTTGCCGCACTTGGGTGAATAGACGCAGGACGGGCAACCGTGAGCGCATTCGCAGGACAGTATGGCGTCGCGCGTCGCGGTGAGCCATCGGGACAGTTCGCTGTGCCCTCGGTCGGCGAACCCGGCGCCGCCGGCATGACCGTCGTAGACGAAGACGGTCGGGAGTCCGGTGTCCGCGTGCATCGCGGTGGACACTCCGCCGATGTCTCCGCGGTCGCAGATCGCCACCAGTGGCAGCAGGCCGATTGCGGCATGTTCGGCGGCATGCAGTGATCCGGGGAACCGTTCGGGCGGGACCCCGATGGATTCGAAGAGTTCCGGCGTGACCGTGTACATCACTGCCATGGTGGGCAAAGTGTGTGCGGGCATGTCGAGTTCGATCGAGTCGAGGACTTCACCCGAAGTCAACCGTCGTAGGTATCCGACGACTTGATGTGTCACCTCGACCTGGACGAGAGCGACGGCGATGTCGCCGTAGTTCTTGTGCTCGAGTTGTTCGGTGATCGTGATTTCGGTGGTCTCGCGGGCCGAGGTGGTCCAGTCCGGATTCTCGGTGTGTACCAATGCGAGTCCGACGTCGAGGTCCAGTTCGTCGACGACGTAGGTCTCGCCTTGATGGATGTGCACGGCGCCGGGATGAACTGTGGCCGGAGCGCGGCCCGCGTCGACAGTGCCCAGCATCCGGCCGGATTCCCCGTCGACAATGGCCACCTGAGTTCCGATGCCGCCGCGAATGTCCAAAGAGCCGTGGGGGTTCGAATCGGCGGTGACGAACCATCCGTGCTTTCGGCGCCGGATCCTGCCTTCCTCGGACAGTCTCGTCAGAACCTCGAGAGCCCCGAACGCGTCCACCTCGGCATCGGAAAGTGGGAGTTCCATTGCAGCGCAGAGAAGTTGTGGTCCCAGGACGTACGGATTTCCGGGATCTGTCACCGTCGCCTCGACGGGTTTGTCGAGTACCGCTGACGGATGGTGAACGAGGTAGGTGTCGAGTGGATCGTCGCGGGCGATCAACACGACGAGTGAACCCTCGCCGCGTCGCCCGGAGCGACCGGCCTGCTGCCAGAACGAGGCAACGGTCCCCGGGAAGCCTGCCACGACAACGGCGTCGAGGCCTGCGATGTCGACGCCGAGCTCCAGCGCGTTGGTGGTGGCTGCGCCCAGCAGCGTGCCGTCGGCGAGCGCAGCTTCCAGTTCGCGACGGTCCTCGGCCAGATATCCGGCGCGATACGACGCGACTCGCTCGGCGAGGTCCGGGTCCACCTCGGCGAGTAGACGTTTGGTGGCCATCGCGGTCAGCTCGGCGCCGCGGCGGGAGCGGACGAAGGTGAGAGTGCGGGCGCCTTCGATCATGAGGTCGGCCATGATCCGCGCGGCTTCCGCGCCCGCGGGACGTCGTACCGGGCTACCGTTTTCGCCGGTCAATGCCTCCAGTAGCGGTGGTTCCCACAGCGCGACGGTGCGTGGGCCGTGCGGCGATCCGTCTTCCGTGACCTCGGTGCAGTGTGCGCCTATGAGCCGCGAGGCCGCCGCGCCGGGATCTGCTGTGGTCGCGCTGGCCAGAATGAAGGTGGGTTCGGCGCCGTAACGGGCTGCAATTCTGCGTAATCGCCGGATCACGAGCGCGACGTTGGATCCGAAGACTCCCCTGTAGGAGTGGCATTCGTCGATGATCACGTATTTCAGGTTGCGGAAGAAGTGTGCCCATCGCTGATGGGTTCTGAGCAGAGAAATGTGGATCATGTCGGGGTTGGTGAAGAGCCAGCGTGAGTTCTCACGTGCCCAAGTGCGGAGTTCCTGAGAGGTGTCGCCGTCGTACGCACTGGCGTTCGTGCTGCGAAGTTCGACGTCGAAGTCGGTGAGGGACAGCACTGCTCGTAGTTGATCGGAGCCCAGCGCTTTGGTGGGGGAGAGGTACAGGGCTGTTGCGAGCGGATCGGTCGCCATGGCCGTCAGCACCGGGAGTTGGTACGCCAGTGACTTACCCGACGCCGTACCGGTGGCCACGACCACGTGTTTTCCGGCGTAAGCGAGGTCGGCGGCCTCACTCTGGTGGATCCACGGGGACCGCACGCTGTGCTCGGCGAGCGCACGTACGACGCTGGGGTGCACCCACTCCGGCCATTCGGTGAACTCGGCTACGCGAGCAGGTAACTGCGCGGTGAACATCAGTGGTTTTTCGCTTCCACTGACCCCGGCGACGACCCGATCGAGCAGCATTTGCCCGTAGGTCTCGCCAGGCTTCCCTCCCGGGGCGGGGATCGGGGAAGGTGCGTTCACGTGACTCTCCGGGCTCGGCGTTGGGGTGTGGCGGCAATCGGAAACTGTCGCTACCTGCAGTTTTGATGATACGCAACGGTCGGCGGTCTTGGTGGAACCGGGTGCTCGGCGCGCGAGCGGGAAACCACGATCGTGGGCTGTTTTTCTCGTAGCGAACTTTTAACGTTTTTAGTTCCCTTTTCGACTGTTGTGCACGCGGAGAACATGGTTGACTGACAATCGGTCGCAGCTTCTGTGTTCGTAGGCTTGAGAAAGTGCACGCTCGCAGGATCGTTGTTGCGGGCGCGGTGCTCTGCCTTTCCTGAGGGGGAAATAAAGACGTACAGCGGTCGGAACCGGCCCGGTGGACTGTAAGGGCTGTTCACCGAATCCGGTGTTAGAAAGAGAAGGAAAAGCATGGCACAGGGCACTGTGAAGTGGTTCAACGCTGAAAAGGGCTTCGGCTTCATCGCTCCCGAAGACGGTTCCGCAGACGTCTTCGTTCACTACTCCGAAATTCAGGGCAACGGCTTCCGTACCCTCGAGGAGAACCAGCGTGTGGAGTTCGAGGTCGGCCAGGGCACCAAGGGTCCCCAGGCTACCGGCGTTCGCGCGGTCTGATTTTTCCGCTCACTTGCTGAGCGAATAGTTCGGACAGTATTTGTCCCCCATCGCATCCGTGCGGTGGGGGACAAATCTTTTCGGGCTGAGTTAGTACTTTCCCTGTCCGAGGTGAATGCACGCAGCTGTTCGGCCACGGCCGGTCGTCTATGCCGTCGATACCTTCGTGGCTTACGTTTCACTCTGTGAGCCAACTGTCCTTTTTCTCTGCCGAGTCGATTCCACCTGCCGTGACGGACCTTGCCGGAATGCTGGCCGGACCGGGGCAGGTCGTGACCTCGGAGGATCGCGCGCGGATCTCGATCGTCGTGGATCGGGACTGGAGAGCACAGGCCGTTGCCGAGTTGATCGCGCAGTGCGGACTCGGGGCCGAGGTGACGCGTAGCGAAGAAGGCAGCCCACTCGTCCGAACTCAGTCGACGCCCGCACTCCTTCCGCTGTCCGTGCAATGGACCAAAGGAGCAGTGAAGGCCGTGCCGGTCGGGTGGGTTCCTAATTCTCGCCAACTCCGAGTGTGGGCCGTCGCCGCCGGCCGACTCGAAGAAGGCGGTGAACGATTCGTGTTCGGCCTCGACCCCCATGCGAAGGAGACACACGCACCGCTGGCTCAGGCCTTGATGAGGGTTGGTATCGCGCCGACTCAACTGGGTAACCGGACACCGGGTCCGGGGCTCCGTGTGTCGGGAAAGAAGAGACTGACAAAGCTCGTCGAATACCTCGGTGAGGCGCCGAAACACGTCGACACCTCGGTCGCCTGGCCACACGTCTGACAGTGCTCATGCCGCGTGTCCGACGGAGCCCATACTGTACTGATCTGCACGAATGTCTTGCGGGTATGTCACTCTGTAAAGAGAGACACGGGGTATAACTTGCTCCACACGTCTAGTTCTGAAGATCTGCCGACGGCAGTGAACGTCCAAAGGAAGGCTCGGGCAGCAGGTGGCTAAAGCGGACAACGGCAGCGGTCAGGGAGCGTCCGGTAACCCTCGTCGCCTCGTGATCGTCGAGTCACCGACCAAGGCGCGCAAAATCGCTCCCTACCTCGGTAAGGACTACGTCGTAGAGGCATCGGTCGGTCACATTCGCGACCTCCCGCGCGGCGCAGCGGACGTTCCGGCCAAGTACAAGGGCGAGTCGTGGGCCCGTCTCGGCGTCAACGTCGATCACGACTTCGAGCCGCTCTATGTCGTGAGCCCGGAAAAGAAGGGCAAGGTCGCCGAACTCAAGTCTCTGTTGAAGGACGCCGACGAGCTCTTCCTCGCAACTGACCCCGACCGCGAGGGCGAGGCAATCGCCTGGCATCTCCTCGAGACTCTCAAGCCCAAGATTCCGGTTCGTCGAATGGTCTTCCACGAGATCACCGAGCCGGCAATCCGTGCTGCCGCCGAAGACACCCGCGAACTCGACACCGACCTCGTCGATGCTCAGGAAACCCGCCGCATCCTCGACCGTCTCTACGGTTACGAGGTCAGCCCGGTTCTCTGGAAGAAGGTCATGCCGAAGCTCTCGGCCGGCCGCGTCCAATCGGTGGCCACTCGCGTCATCGTCCAGCGTGAACGCGAGCGCATGGCGTTCAAGTCGGCGTCGTACTGGGACATTTCCGCGACGCTCGACGCCGGTGCAGAGGCCAGCCCGCGTAGTTTCGGTGCTCGCCTGGTCTCCGTCGACGGTTCGCGTGTCGCCTCCGGCCGTGATTTCGGAGCTGACGGAAAGCTCAAGGGCAGCGCGGTCACCGTGCTCGACGAGGCGTACGCGCGTCGTCTCGCGGAAGCGTTGCAGGGCGTCGACCTCACTGTTTCCTCCGCAGAAGACAAGCCGTACACCCGCAAGCCTTACCCGCCGTTCATGACGTCGACGCTCCAGCAGGAAGCCGGACGCAAACTTCGTTTCACGTCCGAGCGTGCAATGCGCATCGCACAGCGTCTGTACGAAAACGGCTACATCACCTACATGCGTACCGACTCGACGACTCTCTCGGAGTCGGCGATCGCTGCCGCTCGTGCGCAGGCCACCGAGTTGTACGGTCCGGAATACGTGCATCCGACGCCGCGTCAGTACACCCGCAAGGTCAAGAACGCGCAGGAAGCCCACGAAGCGATCCGCCCCGCCGGCGACGTGTTCCAGACCCCGGGTCAGCTGCACTCCAAGCTCGATTCAGACGAGTTCAAGCTGTACGAACTGATCTGGCAGCGGACCGTCGCTTCGCAGATGGCCGACGCCCGCGGTACGACGTTGACGCTTCGCATCTCCGGCACGGCAGGCACCGGCGAGGACTGCACGTTCTCCGCTTCGGGTCGCACCATCGTGTTCGCCGGCTTCCTCAAGGCTTACGTCGAGAGCGTCGACGAAGAAGCCGGCGGTCAGTCCGACGACGCCGAATCCAGGCTTCCGGTGCTGGTCAAGGGTCAGGAAGTCACGGCCACCAAGCTCGATCCGGACGGGCACAGCACCAACCCGCCCGCTCGCTACACAGAAGCCAGCCTGATCAAGACGCTCGAAGAACTCGGCATCGGCCGTCCTTCGACCTACTCGTCGATCATCAAGACCATCCTCGATCGCGGATACGTCTACAAACGTGGCAGCGCGCTGGTTCCGTCCTGGGTGGCGTTTGCCGTCATCGGGCTGCTCGAGGTGCACTTCGGCCGGCTGGTCGACTTCGATTTCACGGCAGGAATGGAAGACGATCTCGACGCGATCGCCGGTGGCCGTGAGCAGCGTGGCAACTGGCTGAGCAGCTTCTACTTCGGCGGCGAGACAGGCGCTGAAGGTTCGGTCGCCCGCGAGGGCGGGCTGAAGAAGATGGTCGGTGTCAATCTCGAGGAGATCGACGCTCGCGAGGTCAACTCCATCCGACTGTTCGACGACGCCGAGGGTCGCGAAGTTCACGTGCGCGTCGGCCGGTTCGGCCCGTATCTCGAGCGCATGGTTCAGAACCCGGACGATCCCGAAGGCGATTTGATCTCGCAGCGGGCAAATCTTCCCGATGACCTGCCACCGGACGAGCTCACTCCCGAGTACGCCGAGAAGTTGTTCTCGACGCCTCAAGAGGGCCGCAAGCTGGGCGTCGACCCGCTGACGGGCCACGAGATCGTCGCGAAGGAAGGCCGCTTCGGTCCCTACGTGACCGAGATCCTGCCCGAACCGCCGGCCGAGCCGGAACCGGACATCGTTCCCGTCACCGCTCCCGAGCCGGAAGAAATCAGCTCGGGCAGCACCAAGACTGCGGTGAAGAAGGCCGCGGCCAAGAAGGCGCCTGCGAAGAAGGCTGCCAAGAAGGTCGCAGGCCCCAAGCCGCGGACCGGATCGCTGCTCAAGTCCATGGACTTGGCGACGATCACCTTGGAAGATGCGCTGCGTCTGCTGTCGCTTCCGCGCGTCGTGGGTGTCGACCCCGAATCGAAGGAAGAGATCACCGCGCAGAACGGCCGTTACGGTCCGTACCTGAAGAAGGGCACGGACTCACGCTCGCTCGCCAACGAAGAGCAGATGTTCACCGTCACGCTCGACGAGGCCCTCAAGATCTACGCCGAGCCGAAGCGTCGTGGGCGTCAGGCGTCGGCAACGCCTCCGCTGCGTGAGTTGGGCGTCGATCCGGTCAGCGAGAAGCCGATGGTGATCAAGGACGGCCGTTTCGGTCCGTACGTCACCGACGGCGAGACCAACGCCAGCCTTCGCAAGGACGACGACGTCGAATCCATTTCCGATGCTCGGGCGTCGGAGTTGCTGGCTGATCGTCGTGCGCGCGGCCCGGTCAAGAAGAAGGCAGCAGCCAAGAAGGCTCCGGCCAAGAAGGCCGCTGCCAAGAAAACAGCCGCAAAGAAGGCCCCGGCAAAGAAGGCCGCCGCCAAGAAGGCTCCGGCGAAGAAGGACTCGTAAGGCTTCGTCGGTGCCGACGGTTAGGGTTTTTGCATGAGTACTGAAGTGGCCGAACGAGGTGTGTTCGGTCGGCTGGTGGGTCAGCACGACGTCGAGCAGAGCCTGCGTGATGCTGCACTGTCGGCTCGTGGCGATTCCAGCGGCTCGGAGATGACCCACGCGTGGCTCTTCACCGGGCCACCCGGCTCTGGTCGTTCGGTGGCTGCTCTCTGCTTCGCCGCTGCCCTGCAATGCACCTCCGACGGTGCACCAGGGTGCGGTGAGTGTCATGCGTGTACGACGACGATGGGTGGAACCCATGGTGACGTACGACGGATCATCCCCGACGGCCTGAGCATCAGCGTCAAAGGCATGCGCGAGATAGTCAACATCGCTTCGCGTCGACCGACGACGGGGCGGTGGCAGGTGATCGTGGTCGAGGATGCCGATCGTTTGACCGAAGGCGCAGCCAACGCCCTCCTGAAGGTTGTCGAGGAGCCGCCGGACCGCACGGTCATCCTGCTCTGCGCGCCGACGACCGATCCGGAAGACATGTCTGTCACCCTCCGATCGCGGTGTAGGCACATGCCGTTGGTGACGCCGTCCGTCGAATCGATCGCCCAGGTACTGATCGACCGCGACGGGCTGGATCCGGAACGGGCGAGAATCGCCGCATCGATCAGCGGCGGACATGTCGGTCGGGCGCGGCGCCTCGCCACCGACGAGAGCGCGCGCGACGAGCGTCAGCGTTCGCTTCGGCTGGCCGCCGACGCGATCGGTGCTTCGACGGCGTACAAGGCCGCAGAGAACTTGGTGAAGTCGATCGAGGCTGACACCAAGGCGTTCTACGCCGAACTCAAGGAACAGGAACTCGAGGAGCTCAAGGTCTCCTTGGGTGGCGGTGGAACCGGCAAGGGAACAGCCGGGACTCTGCGCGGATCGGCTGGTCTGATCAAGGACCTCGAAGCGCGCCAGAAATCGCGCGACACCCGGGCCCGCCGCGATCTTCTCGACCGGACGCTGATCGACCTGGCCGGCATGTACCGGGACGCGCTTTCCTATTCGCTGGGGTCGACGTCGACGGCGACCCATCCCGACATGGCTCGGCAGGCCGCCGAGTTGGCTGCCCGAACGTCCCCGGAGGGGTTGCTCAAGTGCATCGAAGCGGTGCTCGAATGCCGCGAGGCCGTCGACTTCAACGTCAAGTTGCAGTGGGCGCTCGATGCGATGGTTGCCTCCATCGGAGCCGCTTTCCGACCCCCGTTTTCGCGATCCGGGGGTTGACCAGATAGACTCGCCACCGCCGAAAGGCACGCTGCCTTAGCTCAGTCGGTAGAGCATTTCACTCGTAATGAAAAGGTCGAGAGTTCGATTCTCTCAGGCAGCTCAGCCAAGAGCCCCACACCCGGAAATCCGGATGTGGGGCTCTTGTCGTTAGTTCCCAATTCTTGCGTATGTGCGGTTTATCCTGAGTTCGGCGAACACGTGCCTGAACAGGGGAGACCTCGATGTCGGATCAGAACTGGGGACCAGGCCAACCACCGCAGAATCAGCCGCCGTACGGGCAGATGCCGCCGCAGGGTTATCAGCCGCCGACGCCCGCCTATCCGTACGCAACCTGGATCTCTCGGGTGTTCGCGTCAATTCTCGACGGCTTCGTCGTTCCGCTCCCGGGCGTCATCCTCGCGGGCATCGGAGCAGTGATCGCGTTCTCCGGATCCGAAGTGACCACATACGACGACGGCAGCGTGAGCGCTGAAGGCGGTAATCCGGTCGGGGTGATCGTCATGGTCGTCGGCATACTGGCGATCTTCTTGATCGAGGTGTGGAATCTCGTCTTCAGGCAAGGGAACACCGGACAGACGCTCGGCAAGAAGTGGCTGGGAATTTCGGTGATTCGGGAGTCCGACGGTGTGCCTCTCGGCCCGGTGATGGCGCTGCTTCGTTGGATCATGATGGCGATCCTGGGTGGCGCCTGCTTCCTCAACTATCTCTGGCCGCTCTGGGACTCGAAGCACCAGTGCTGGCACGACATGGTGGTCCGGTCGGTAGTCGTTCGCGCGCGCTAGTCGCTGCCGAGGTCTCTTACAGTGGGTGCCATGGAGTTGGAAGCGGTCACAAGTCGACGACGCTCGCTGGCCGCACCTGTCGGTGTTGCTGCAGTGGCCGTGACGGCCGCCGCGGTACTCCACTTCCGTGATCCCCACAGCGCGGGTAGTTACGGCGTTTGTCCGATGTACGCGTTGACGGGATTGTGGTGCCCGGCGTGTGGTGGCCTTCGTGCGGTCAATGACCTGACTAATCTGGATATTGGCGCCGCAGTGTCCAGCAATGCCTTGATCGTGCCGCTTATCGCGGTGTTGGTGATCGCGTGGATCGGTTGGACAGTGCGCCGTTGGAAAGGCACGCGGGATCGCATGATCGTGCTTCGGCCGACTGTGACGATCGTGGTGCTCGGAGTTCTCGTTGCATTTACGGTTGTTCGAAACACCCCGTGGGGGAGCTGGCTCGCGCCGGCGTGACGGTAAGAGGTCGACATGGCACTGCAGGTTTTTTCGCTCATCGTTCTGCTCGGCGCGCTGATCATCCTGATTCCGACGGCACGACGTGTCTTCGGCAAGAAGGACGACGAGTAGGCCTCGACAACTGAGCCCGAGCGGCACATGCTGGCGGTATGGCTGATTCGTTGAAAGCCCGCGTCAAGGAAAAGCTGCTGAGGCAACTCGCCGAGGACGGTCGGCACCCGATTCAGGAAGCTGAGGGTGACGATCCCCGGCTGGTTTCGATCAACGACGATCTCGAAGCGTTGGAACAGGCCGAGGAAGGCGATCCGATCGTCGAAGAACTGGCCGAGAGGTACTGGGTTCCGTGAAGTTTACCGACCGCAGTGCTCTGACCTGGCGATTTGGTGTTGTGTTGATCTTCGCGTAACTTTGTCCAGGTCAGAGCGACACGGACACCGACTCCCACCTGCGAGGGTGAGTGACACGAGGTTGTACGAAGTGCCTGGCGAACACAATCCAGTTTTTCTTCACGGGGTTCCGGTTTGCGCCGGTGGCCAGGTTGGGATAGGCTGGAAAAGTTGCCCCGGAGCGGCGGCCATAGGGTCGTGGTGATGGTGTGTGCGTGTTCTTTGAGAACTCAACAGTGTGTCGATGAATGTCAGTGCCAAATTTTTTTGGTACTTCGCATGTCGGATGATGTTCCGGGCCTTCGGGTTTCGGTTCTGATGTTCGGGGTGTGAGTATTTTTCGTCGGTGATTGTTCATTCTTCCGTCTGAATGGTTGCCGACACATTTTTTGCTAGTTGAGTTTTTTTGCTAGTGATTTGACTCTTTTTGTCTATGACTGATTAGCCGGCCTTCGGGTTGGTGATATCTAGAGTCTTCAACGGAGAGTTTGATCCTGGCTCAGGACGAACGCTGGCGGCGTGCTTAACACATGCAAGTCGAGCGGTAAGGCCTTTCGGGGTACACGAGCGGCGAACGGGTGAGTAACACGTGGGTGATCTGCCCTGCACTTCGGGATAAGCCTGGGAAACTGGGTCTAATACCGGATATGACCTCCTATCGCATGGTGGGTGGTGGAAAGATTTATCGGTGCAGGATGGGCCCGCGGCCTATCAGCTTGTTGGTGGGGTAATGGCCTACCAAGGCGACGACGGGTAGCCGACCTGAGAGGGTGACCGGCCACACTGGGACTGAGACACGGCCCAGACTCCTACGGGAGGCAGCAGTGGGGAATATTGCACAATGGGCGAAAGCCTGATGCAGCGACGCCGCGTGAGGGATGACGGCCTTCGGGTTGTAAACCTCTTTCAGCAGGGACGAAGCGCAAGTGACGGTACCTGCAGAAGAAGCACCGGCTAACTACGTGCCAGCAGCCGCGGTAATACGTAGGGTGCAAGCGTTGTCCGGAATTACTGGGCGTAAAGAGTTCGTAGGCGGTTTGTCGCGTCGTTTGTGAAAACCAGCAGCTCAACTGCTGGCTTGCAGGCGATACGGGCAGACTTGAGTACTGCAGGGGAGACTGGAATTCCTGGTGTAGCGGTGAAATGCGCAGATATCAGGAGGAACACCGGTGGCGAAGGCGGGTCTCTGGGCAGTAACTGACGCTGAGGAACGAAAGCGTGGGTAGCGAACAGGATTAGATACCCTGGTAGTCCACGCCGTAAACGGTGGGCGCTAGGTGTGGGTTCCTTCCACGGAATCCGTGCCGTAGCTAACGCATTAAGCGCCCCGCCTGGGGAGTACGGCCGCAAGGCTAAAACTCAAAGGAATTGACGGGGGCCCGCACAAGCGGCGGAGCATGTGGATTAATTCGATGCAACGCGAAGAACCTTACCTGGGTTTGACATATACCGGAAAGCTGCAGAGATGTGGCCCCCCTTGTGGTCGGTATACAGGTGGTGCATGGCTGTCGTCAGCTCGTGTCGTGAGATGTTGGGTTAAGTCCCGCAACGAGCGCAACCCCTATCTTATGTTGCCAGCACGTTATGGTGGGGACTCGTAAGAGACTGCCGGGGTCAACTCGGAGGAAGGTGGGGACGACGTCAAGTCATCATGCCCCTTATGTCCAGGGCTTCACACATGCTACAATGGCCAGTACAGAGGGCTGCGAGACCGTGAGGTGGAGCGAATCCCTTAAAGCTGGTCTCAGTTCGGATCGGGGTCTGCAACTCGACCCCGTGAAGTCGGAGTCGCTAGTAATCGCAGATCAGCAACGCTGCGGTGAATACGTTCCCGGGCCTTGTACACACCGCCCGTCACGTCATGAAAGTCGGTAACACCCGAAGCCGGTGGCTTAACCCCTTGTGGGAGGGAGCCGTCGAAGGTGGGATCGGCGATTGGGACGAAGTCGTAACAAGGTAGCCGTACCGGAAGGTGCGGCTGGATCACCTCCTTTCTAAGGAGCTTCTCCAATGTCAGGGTTCACACAGGTGAATTACTGGTTGGCAGAGACCGTTTCGGACACGATGTTGTCCGGCGGTTGCTCATGGGTGGATCGCTGACAAACTTGATCGTCGTACGGTTTCTCCTCTGTGGGAAACCGACGAACAATATATCGACATACTGTTGGGTCCTGAGAGAACACGCGAGTGTTTCTTTCTAGGAAGTAACGACAAATGACTGCAGTTGTCATACCGGTCCACTTTGGTGGGTGTTGGTGTCAACGTGTGTGTGGTTGTTTGTGTGTTGTTTGAGAACTGCACAGTGGACGCGAGCATCTTTGTTGTAAGTAATGAAGAGCGTACGGTGGATGCCTTGGCACCAGGAGCCGATGAAGGACGTAGGAGGCTGCGATAAGCCTCGGGGAGCTGTCAACCGAGCTGTGATCCGAGGATGTCCGAATGGGGAAACCCAGCACGAGTGATGTCGTGTTACCCGCGCCTGAATATATAGGGCGTGTGGAGGGAACGTGGGGAAGTGAAACATCTCAGTACCCACAGGAAGAGAAAACAACCGTGATTCCGTGAGTAGTGGCGAGCGAAAGCGGAAGAGGCTAAACCATGGGTGTGTGATAGCCGGCAGGTGTTGCATTCGTGGGGTTGTGGGGTTCATTTTGTCAATACTGCCGTGTTGGCCAACAGTAAGAAATCACAGGGTTAGTGGAAGTGGTCTGGAACGGCCTGTCGTAGAGGGTGAGAATCCCGTACACGAAAACTTTGTGACTGTTGTAATGGAAACCCAAGTAGCACCGGGCCCGTGAAATCTGGTGTGAATCTGTCGGGACCACCCGATAAGCCTGAATACTCCCTGGTGACCGATAGCGGACTAGTACCGTGAGGGAAAGGTGAAAAGTACCCCGGGAGGGGAGTGAAATAGTACCTGAAACCGTGCGCTTACAATCCGTCAGAGCCTTCGAGCAGTTTACTGCTGGGGGTGATGGCGTGCCTTTTGAAGAATGAGCCTGCGAGTTAGTGGCATGTCGCGAGGTTAACCCGTGTGGGGTAGCCGTAGCGAAAGCGAGTCCGAATAGGGCGATCGTAGTGGCATGCTCTAGACCCGAAGCGGAGTGATCTACCCATGGCCAGGTTGAAGCGACGGTAAGACGTCGTGGAGGACCGAACCCACTTAGGTTGAAAACTGAGGGGATGAGTTGTGGGTAGGGGTGAAAGGCCAATCAAACTCCGTGATAGCTGGTTCTCCCCGAAATGCATTTAGGTGCAGCGTCGCGTGTTTCTCACCGGAGGTAGAGCTACTGGATGGTCTAGGGGGCCCACAAGCTTACCGAAATCAGCCAAACTCCGAATGCCGGTGAGTGAGAGCGCGGCAGTGAGACTGCGGGCGATAAGGTTCGTAGTCGAGAGGGAAACAGCCCAGATCGCCAGCTAAGGTCCCTAAGCGTGTACTAAGTGGAAAAGGATGTGGGGTCGCGAAGACAACCAGGAGGTTGGCTTAGAAGCAGCCACCCTTGAAAGAGTGCGTAATAGCTCACTGGTCAAGTGATCCTGCGCCGACAATGTAGCGGGGCTCAAGTACACCACCGAAGCTGCGGCATTCACGCAATAGCCCCCAGTTGATCCAAGGATTTTCTGGCAGGTGTGTGGATGGGTAGGGGAGCGTCGTGTGGCCATGGAAGCGGCAGGGTGACCTAGCCGTGGAGGCCACACGAGTGAGAATGCAGGCATGAGTAGCGAAAGACGAGTGAGAAACTCGTCCGCCGAATGACCAAGGGTTCCTGGGCCAGGTTAATCCGCCCAGGGTGAGTCGGGACCTAAGACGAGGCCGACAGGCGTAGCCGATGGACAACGGGTTGATATTCCCGTACCCGTGTGAACGCGCCCATGGTGAATCAGTGATACTAACCATCCTGAAGCCACGAGAAGACCTTCGGGTCTCGAGTTGGTGGATGCATGGGACCTGATCTGGTAGTAGCCAAGCGATGGGGTGACGCAGGAAGGTAGCTGAGCCAGTCAGTGGTAATACTGGTGTAAGCGTGTAGGGCGTGACCTAGGCAAATCCGGGTCGCACATAGCCTGAGACGTGATGCGTAGCCGATTGAGGCGAATTCAGTGATCCTATGCTGCCGAGAAAAGCCTCTAGCGAGCTTTCACACGGCCCGTACCCCAAACCGACACAGGTGGTCAGGTAGAGAATACTAAGGCGATCGAGATAACTATGGTTAAGGAACTCGGCAAAATGCCCCCGTAACTTCGGGAGAAGGGGGGCCCTGTCTGGTGACGACATTTACTGTCTGAGCTGGGTGGGGCCGCAGAGACCAGTGAGAAGCGACTGTTTACTAAAAACACAGGTCCGTGCGAAGTCGTAAGACGATGTATACGGACTGACGCCTGCCCGGTGCTGGAAGGTTAAGAGGACCGGTTAGTTCTTCGGAGCGAAGCTGAGAATTTAAGCCCCAGTAAACGGCGGTGGTAACTATAACCATCCTAAGGTAGCGAAATTCCTTGTCGGGTAAGTTCCGACCTGCACGAATGGCGTAACGACTTCTCAGCTGTCTCAACCGTAGACTCGGCGAAATTGCATTACGAGTAAAGATGCTCGTTACGCGCGGCAGGACGAAAAGACCCCGGGACCTTCACTACAGCTTGGTATTGGTGTTCGGTTCGGTTTGTGTAGGATAGGTGGGAGACTGTGAAACGGTGACGCCAGTTATCGTGGAGTCGTTGTTGAAATACCACTCTGATCGAATTGGACCTCTAACCTCGGACCATGATCTGGTTCAGGGACAGTGCCTGGTGGGTAGTTTAACTGGGGCGGTTGCCTCCCAAAATGTAACGGAGGCGCCCAAAGGTTCCCTCAGCCTGGTTGGCAATCAGGTGTCGAGTGCAAGTGCACAAGGGAGCTTGACTGTGAGACTGACAGGTCGAGCAGGGACGAAAGTCGGGACTAGTGATCCGGCACCGGCAAGTGGAAGCGGTGTCGCTCAACGGATAAAAGGTACCCCGGGGATAACAGGCTGATCTTCCCCAAGAGTCCATATCGACGGGATGGTTTGGCACCTCGATGTCGGCTCGTCGCATCCTGGGGCTGGAGTAGGTCCCAAGGGTTGGGCTGTTCGCCCATTAAAGCGGCACGCGAGCTGGGTTTAGAACGTCGTGAGACAGTTCGGTCTCTATCCGCCGCGCGCGTTAGAAACTTGAGGAAGGCTGTCCCTAGTACGAGAGGACCGGGACGGACGAACCTCTGGTGTGCCAGTTGTTCCGCCAGGAGCACCGCTGGTTAGCTACGTTCGGAAGGGATAACCGCTGAAAGCATCTAAGCGGGAAGCCTGTTCCAAGATGAGGTTTCTCACCCCCTCGAGGGGGTAAGGCCCCCGGCAGACCACCGGGTTGATAGGCCAGAACTGGAAGTGCAGTAATGCATGCAGGTGACTGGTACTAATAGGCCGAGGACTTACCACAAAGAAGCTACGCGTCCACTGTGCGGTATCTGAAACAACACACAGATACTGATGAGAAACCCTGTTTTCTCCATCCCCCAACACCAGAAACTGGTGTTGACGGGTGGTGAAACCAGGTGATCAGAAGAAGGTTACTGTGACAGTTTCATAGAGTTACGGCGGTCATAGCGAAGGGGAAACGCCCGGTCCCATTCCGAACCCGGAAGCTAAGCCCTTCAGCGCCGATGGTACTGCACTCGACAGGGTGTGGGAGAGTAGGACACCGCCGAACACACATTAGAGAAGCCCCCCAACCAGTGATGGTTGGGGGGCTTTCTCGTACCCAAAACACCCCCGACTTCGAGCGAACGGCACTTTCGTCGCCTCAGATCGACCGAACGTACCGTTCGCACCATCAAGGGCGGGCACGCCGCCGGCACCCCGGCATGGAGTGAACGGCACTCTCACCCTCCTCAACGAGGGGAACGGTACGTTCACACCATCACTGAAAAGCGTGCGCGCACCACAGGTCTCGTCAGTCGAAGGTCAATCTCGACACCAACCTGCCACGGAACCCGTCGAGCGTGGCTAGGCTCGGAAGAGGTGCCCCGTGTGATCGGGCCCACCTCACCTGTGCACGCGTGATGACTACGGAGGCTTTGATGACCGATATTCTCGACCGCACCAAAATCTATGTTGATGGCGCCTGGATCGAATCCACTGGCAGCGGTCGGATCGACGTTCTCAATCCGGCTACCGAAGAGCTGATAGGAACTGTCGCCGAAGGCACTGTCGAAGATGTCGATGCGGCCGCGAAGGCAGCACGAAAGGCTTTCCCCGCTTGGTCTGCACTATCCGGCGGCGAGCGAGCCGAATATCTTTCCAAAGCCGCGGCGATTATTGCCGAACGTACCGATGATCTTGCGGCGCTGGTTTCGCAGGATATGGGCATGCCGATCGGATTCGCGAAGCCCGTGCAAATCGGAATGCCGCTCGCGAATTTGAATGCATTTGCCGAATTGGCTCGCACTTATGATTTCGACGCTCACGAGGTCGGGAATTCGCTGATTGTTCGCGAACCTGCGGGTGTTGTCGGCGCGATCACTCCCTGGAACTTCCCGCTCCACCAAGTTGTCTTGAAGGTTGGCGGTGCGCTCGCGGCGGGCTGCACCGTGGTTCTCAAGCCCACCGAGGTTGCGCCACTCATCACGTACGCTCTCGCTGACATCTTCGACGAAATTGGTTTGCCTGCAGGTGTATTCAACCTGGTAAGTGGCTACGGCCCGGTAGTGGGTGAAGCCATCGCCGGCCACCCGGAAGTCGACATGGTCTCCTTCACCGGGTCGACTCGGGCAGGCAAGCGAGTGGCCATCGTCGCCGCGGACACCATCAAGAAGGTCTCGCTCGAGCTGGGTGGCAAGTCGGCGAACGTCATTCTCGACGACGCCGATCTCGAAAAGGCTGTCACGGACGGCGTCGCAAAGTGCTTCATCAACTCGGGCCAGACCTGTTCGGCGCTGACGCGTATGTTGGTTCCCGCGGAGAAGGTGGATGAGGCAGCGGCAATTGCTGCTGCGGTCGCCGCTCATTTCCCGGTAGGTGATCCGACTCAGCCGACTTCGGTGCTTGGTCCTCTGGTGAACGCGAATCAGCTGGGACGCGTTCGCGGATACATCGAGAAGGGTGTGTCGGAAGGTGCCACCGCGGTTGTCGACGGTCGCGAAACCGGTCTGGCCAGTGGATATTTCGTCGGTCCGACGGTGTTCGCGAACGTGACCGAAGACATGACCATTGCGCGCGAGGAGATCTTCGGACCGGTCCTCTCGATCATGGGCTACAAAGACGAGGCCGACGCAGTGCGGATCGCTAACGGCACCGAGTACGGACTGGCCGGTGGCGTTTGGTCAGGTGACCCCGATCGCGCGGATCGCGTCGCGCGGCAACTGCGTGCCGGGCAGGTCGAGGTGAACGGCGGCGCCTTCAACACGAATGCTCCGTTCGGTGGGTACAAGCAGTCGGGCGTCGGGCGCGAGGCCGGCACGTTCGGGCTCGAAGAGTTCCTCGAGATCAAGGCGATTCAGAGATAGCTTGTTCGAGAATGGCGATGCTCCCGTACCAAGTGCGGGAGCATCGCCATTTTTGTACCCGGATCAGGACTTGGCGGCATCCAAATGCTGAGCCGAGATGTTCGCCAGATGTGTCAGGTCCGAGGCCACGGTCGCGAACGTGTAGCCCTCCCCGAGCCGTTGTGCCGCAACCTGACCGGAAGGTGTGTGGATTCCCGCAGCGACTCCGCTGACGGCGGCAGCTTCGCGCACCCTGGTGAGCGCTGATTCGAATTCCTCGGCGACGTCCGGATCGTTGGAGTGCTTACCTCCGACGGCGATTCGTAGGTCGGACGGCCCGACGTACACGCCGTCCAATCCGGGCACTGCGCAGATCTCTTCGACGTTCGCCAGACCCTGTGGGGTCTCGATCATCGCAAATACAACGGTGTCGCGGTTCGCGTCGGCGGGAACGGGGCCGATACGGAGTTGCGAGCGCATGGGTCCGTAGGAGCGGATGCCGAAAGGCGGATACTTGGCGGCTGCCACGGCGGCCGCTGCCTCTTCGGCGTTGTTGATCAGCGGAACGATGACGCCCACAGCGCCCGCGTCGAGTGCACGGCCGATGGGTGTCGGATTGTTTGCCTCGACGCGCACCATCCCGACGGTGGACGGTGACGAGTCGATGGCGGTGAGCCCGGCGACCATCCCCGAATAGCCGATCAGGCCGTGCTGCATGTCGAGGGCAATGTAGTCCCAGCCGACGTGCGCGATCCATTCGGTCGAGATCGGGCTGTCGATGACGGACCAATATCCGAGTATGCGTTCGCGTCCTCGGATGCGTGCGGCGAATTCCTGTGCTGACATAGTGAAGAACTCTTCCTGATGAAGGTCGGGTGTTTCAGCGGTTGTAGTTGGGCATGGGGCCTCGTAGGGCGGCACCGACGAGATCACACTCTTCGACGGTCGAGGCGTCGAGTGGACCTCGCCCGATGGCCGCGATATTGGATTCGAGGTGCGTTACTTTGGATCCTCCGAGGAGCAGCGATCCGGCGACGGGCTTGCTGACCAGCCAGCGCAACGCAAGCTCGGTCAGGGAGATGCCCGACTGCTCTGCGATTGCCGTCAGTTGAGCGATCGCGTCGAATATCTGTGTGTTCCAGTATCGCTCCTTGTACATCGACGCAAGACGTGAGTCGCCGAATCGGCCGTCGGCGGGACTTTCGTCGAAGGTGTGGCGCCCCGTGAGCAGGCCCCCACCGAGTGGGTTGTAGACCATGGTGGTCAGTCCGGTCACGTCCGCGAATTCTGCGTATTCTTCTTCGATGCGACGCGCGAGCAAGTTGTAGAGCTGCTGTGCGACGATCGGTCGGGGAGCTCCGACTGTGTCTGCGGTGTAGTTGATTTCACTGATTTGCCACGCTGCGAAGTTGGATACGCCGAGTGTGCGGATCTTGCCCTCGGCAACCAGTTCCGCGACGGTGGTGAGAGTTTCGGTCAGCGTGACGGTTCGGTCCGGCTGATGGAGATAGAACAGGTCGACGTAGTCCGTGTCGAGTCTGCGCAGGCTTCCTTCGACGCTTGCTCGGAGCCCCTCTGTCGAGAGTGGGCTGTTGTCGCCGGCATCGGGATGCGGCATTCCCGCTTTGGTGGCCAGAGTGACGGAATCGCGTCGGCCGTGGAGCAGCTTTGCCAGCATGCGCTCGGACTCGCCGCCCGCATAGCCGTTGGCCGTGTCGATGTGAGAGATACCGGCGCCTAGTGCTGCGTCGAGCATCGATCCGGCGCCCGATATGTCGACCGTGTCTCCGAATGTCATGGTGCCGAGCACCAGTTTCGGAAGCTCGAGTGGGGCGGTCATCAGGCAACTCCTCGTGATTCGGTCTGCTTGGCTAGCAAGTTCTTGGACAGGGCTGCCACCACGTGGCGTGGTTTGATGCCGACCATGGTGGTGGGATCGAGAGCAGCGCCTCGTAGTGCGCGGGTGTACGGCTCGCGCGGACTGGCGAGAACTGTGTCTGTGGAACCGGATTCGACGATGGTTCCTTTCGACATCACGACTACGGTCTCGCTGATTTCTCGGACGACGCCCAAGTTGTGTGAGATGAAAACGTACGTCAGACCGGTATCGGCCTGAATTTCACGTAGGAGCTCGAGTACCTGCGCTTGCACCGACACGTCGAGAGCGCTGGTCGCTTCGTCGCAGACCAGGATCTCGGGTCCGCTGGCAAGTGCACGAGCAATTCCGATGCGCTGACGTTGGCCTCCTGAGAACTCCGCCGGACGCCGGTGTAGTGCCGAGCTGGGCAAGCCAACGCGATCGACGAGTTCTGCTGCTGCCTTTGCACGTTCAGACTTGCTCCGAACACCTTTGAGGCGCAGTGGTTCTCCGATGATGTCCTCGGCAGTCAGATGAGGGTCGAGCGATCCGTACGGATCTTGGAACACCATTTGAACGCGAGAGCGGTAGGGGCGCAGCGACTTCTCCGACATCTGCGCGATGTCATTGCCGTCGACGAGAATGCGTCCACTGGTCGGTGTGAGGAGTCGGACGATCGATCGAGCGATGGTCGACTTGCCACATCCGGATTCGCCGACGATGGCCAAGGTCTTGCCCTTTTCCACCGAGAAGCTCACAGCATCCACGGCTCGGAAAACTCCGTCGGGAACCGGATACTCGACCACGAGATCTTCGACGGCGAGAAGTGGCGTTTCGTGGCGGGTCATGCCGAGGCTCCGATCTGTGTTGAACGGGCGGGGTCGCCGTCCCAAGGCCCCAGTTGAGGTATGGTGTCGAGAAGCTTTTGTGTGTAGGCGCTTTGCGGTGAGTCGACGAGAACGTCGGCACTACCGGTCTCGACAAAACGTCCGTCCTTCATCACGTAGATGCGATCGGAGACCAACCGCGCAACTCCGAGATCGTGAGTGATGACCAGCATTCCGATGCCGGTGCGCTCCTGCAACTCGAGCAATAGATCCAGAATCCCGGCCTGAACGGTTACGTCCAGTGCGCTGGTGGGTTCGTCGGCCACGATCAGTTCGGGGCCGGCAGCAAGAGCGCCGGCGATCAGGACGCGCTGCAACATTCCACCCGACAGTTGATGCGGGTACTTGTCGAGTTGCTGATCCGGATACGGAATGCGTACCTGCTCGAGCAGTTGCACTGCCCGCTCGATTTGTTGCTTCTTCGCGGTCACACCGCTGTGGCGCACTGCTTCTCGAAGTTGGCTACCGATGGTGTGGACGGGACTCAGAGCCGTCATCGGGTCCTGGGGGATGAGCGCGATGTGTTTTCCGCGAATATCGTTCAGGATCTTCGTGTTTCCGAGAATGTCCTGACCCTTGAACACGGCTTTCCCGGAAAGAACCGCAAGATCGTCCGGAAGCAGTCCGAGAATCCCCATGGCTGTCGTCGACTTTCCGGAGCCGGATTCACCGATGATGGTGACGGTTTCACCGGCGTCGATGCAGAAGGACACGCCGTCGACGGCTCGGATGACGCCGTTCGCCGTGACAAGTTCGATCTGGAGATCGTCGACCCGTAGTAGATTTCCCATGTCTCACGCCTTCGCTTTCTGGGCGCTGCCACGCCCGAACAGGCTTGCGCCCAGTCGTTTCGAACCTGCAGGACGATCGCGCAGACCATCGCCGAGTAGGTTCACTCCGACGACCAGCAGCACGATCATCAGACCGGTCAACGTGACGATCCACCATGACGTGGTGATGTAGTCCTGGCCGTCGGCGATGATTCGTCCCCAGGTAGCGAATGGACGTTGCGGTCCGGCGCCGAGGTAGCTCAACGAACTTTCCAGCAGTACGGCCTGCGCGAGCAGCAGCAGGACGACGAGCGATGCCTGCTTGACGATGTTGGGAATGACGTGACGAAGCAGGATGGCCATGCGGGTAAGTCCGAGGACTCGAGCTGCAGCTACGTAAGGCTTTTCGCGTTCGACGAGTACCAATGAGCGAGTCAACCGTGCGACTTCGGGCCACTGTGCGATCGCGATGACAAACGTGATGACGGGAATGGACGGGCCGAACAGCGCAACAACGAGAAGCAGCATCATCAGCAAAGGCAGAGAAAGCTGTGCTTCGAGTAGGCGGGAGATCACGGTGTCGACCCAACCACCGAAGTACCCCGCGGCGGATCCGGCGACGATGCCGATGACGCCGGAGACGATCACGGCGAGAATACCGATCGTCAGAGACACCTGGCCGCCGTGCAGGATCCGTGAGAGCAGATCTCGTCCCAACTGATCGGTGCCGAACAGATGGCCGTCGGTGAGGGGCGGTAGCCGTCGACTGCTCAGGTTGGTCTGGTTCGGATCTGCAAGGGGGAGTAGTCCCGCCAATGCAACAGGAAGAATCACCAGGAGCGCGCAGATCGAGCCGGTCCAGATCTTGACTCGGCTGTCTCGCTTACGGCGCGTGGCTCCGGCGCGTGCGAAGTCTGCCTCGGTGACCGCGCTGGCGCGTGGAGTTGTTGGAGGTTCCAAGACGGTAGTCATCAGTTGGCGCCCTTTCCGAGTCGCACGCGTGGATCCAGGAGGGGGTAGAGGAGGTCCACTGCCAGTTGCACGAGCACGGCGAGAACCGCGGTGACAAGCACGGTGGCCTGGATGAGCGGGTAGTCGCGAGTCTCGAGTGCGCGGACCACCAGCGAGCCGACACCAGGCCAGGCGAACACGACCTCGACCACCACGACGCCGTTCAGCATTCCGGCGAATCTGGTGCCCAGCGCGGTGACGATCGGAATCGCCGAATTACGCATCGCATATCGCCAGGTGAGTTCGCGTTCCGATACTCCGCGAGAGCGTGCGACCGTGATGTACGGAGAAGCGAAGGCCGAGACCATTTCGCGTCGAACCATCCGGGAGATCAACGCGATCTGAAGGATGGCGATGGTGACGGTAGGCAGGATCAACGACGGCCATGTGGTGAAACCGGCTGCCGGGAGTACTGGGACCAAGACCGCGAAGATCGTCACCAGCATCAGGCCGCTCCAGAACTCCGGCATGGACTGCCCGCCGACGGCTACGACGTTCGCACCGAGTTCACGTCTGGTGTCCGCGTGACGGGCCATCCACACGCCCAGCGGAATCGAGAGCACGGCGGTCAACAGAATGGAGCTGACGGCAAGGGTGATGGTGTACGGGAGACGGCCGAGGACAACGTCCATGGCCGGCGCCTGGAACGAGTACGACGTGCCGAGATTCAGGTGGACGAGGTCCCACAGGTAGATCAGGTATTGGGAGAACACCGACTTGTCCAAGCCCATGTCAGCACGGATCTGTGCGAGATCCTCGGTGCTGGCCAGCGGTCCGGCCAAGGCGTAGGCAGGATCGCCGGGTGCCATTCGGATCAGGACGAACACTGTTGTGAGCGTGAGGAAGATCGTCAAGGCACTCTGTGCCAGACGTTTGAGCACGTATTTGACGGTCGGGTTGATCCTTGTGCGTCGACGCGGAGAGATTCCGAGAGCGGTTTGCGGTTTCGGAGCGGTGAGAGTCATCGCCTCAGGCCTCCAATCGGACGGCGCCGAGGTCGTAGGAGTTGATCGGGGTCAGTGAAACATTTTGTACACGAGTGCGTTTCGCAAGGAGTGCGTTGGGTACGAAGCTCCACAGGCAAGGCCAGGTGTTCCAGATGTCTTGTTGTGCGGCGTCGAGTAGAGCGGCGCGCTTGGTCGGGTCTGGTTCACTGGATGCGGCTTGGATCTTCGCGGTGATTTCGGGGAAGACGTACCCGTGATAGGTGTCGCGAGTTGCTTCCTTCTCCGCTGTGCCGGCGTACATCCCCTGCAACGTGGTCAGTGCAAGTCCGGTCTGGTTGCCGTAGCCGTTGCCCAGCACATCCCAGTCGCCGGTCTTGCCCTGGCGCCAGGACGAGATGTCACCGCCCGGTTCGAACTGCTGGAGTTTGACGCGTACTCCCACGGCCTTCATCATTTCGAGTACCGATTCCATCACCGAGACGTCGTTGGTGAACTCTCCGGTTTCCCAGATGAAGGTGAGTTCGAGGTCGTCGGCGCCTTCGGCCTCGAGCATTTGCCGCGCTTTCCGTGGATCATATTGGTAAGTGCCAGTTTTCACGGCTCCGTCCAAGGTCGACGGTGCGGGGCCGGTGGCCGGGACTGCGGAACCGATCAGCACGTCCCGAGCGAGTGACTCACCGTCGATGGCATACGTGAGAGCTTCTCGGACACGCGGATTGGACAGTGGGTGATCGGCGGGCTTGCGGAAGTTGAAGAACAGTTGGTTGATGCGTGTGCTCGGTACTGTGTCCACCTGGACACCAGGCAGATCGGCGAGTTGTTCGGCGGAATCGGGACTGATCGAGTCGATGACGTCGACCTCGCCGCTCCGAAGCGCGACGACGCGGCCGGCCTCTTCGGGAATGAAGCGGACCTGAACACGACGAACGCCGGGGGCCGGGCCCCAGTAGTTGTCATTGGCGACAAGTGTGTAATCGCCGGTGCCCCGGTTCGATTCGCTGACGACGAACGGTCCCGACCCGATTCCGCTCTGCAGTTCGTTGGGTTCGTTGGCAGCGGCCGGGGTGATCAAGATGTTGGACATGAGCGAGTCCAGAACCGGCACCGGGGAATTCGTCCGAAGGATGAAGGTGCGATCGTCGATGGGGACGACCGTCGGCCACTCGGGGAACTGCGGTGCGACAAACGATCCGCTGACCTGCTGGTACATCTGCATTGCCGTCGTGACGTCGTCGATCAGCACAGGTGTGCCGTCGGAGTAACGGATGCCCTCGCGGAGTCGAACCGTCCACTCGGTCGGGCCGGTCGATTCGAACCTGTCAGCGAGAACGAGTTGCGGTGTCAGATTGTCGCCGATCCGGGTGAGACCTTGTCTGACGCCACGTTGAGCCGTGACTGCTGCGTCGAATTGATTGAGTTTGTTGTCGAGGCTGACGAGCGAGCGGTTGAGCCCGAGCACCAGGGTGTCCTGTGTCGGTTTCCCGGTAGGGCCGGCGCACGCGGCAGTCGTGCCCAGAAGCGTTGCGCCACCGATCAGCCCGGTGAACTGCAGAAAGGATCGCCGGGAGAGCTGTGGTGTTCGCAAACGAGTATTGGTCATCGGTGACCTTTCGATCCTGACGGGGCAGCGTGGGGGCGACGCTCCGAGCGGACTGTTGGTGAACAATCGCGTCGGGCTCTCGCTTGTAACTCAGCTCACAATGGCACTGTTGCGCACTTCGCGCAAGTCCCGTAACTTCGATTGCGTACTTCGCGCATCGGTTGCGATGCTGTGCATACTCGATTCAGACCGAAAGGGGGTCGAGGAATTCGATGAAACCACTGGTAATCATCGCTGATGATCTTTCCGGAGCAGCGGAGTCGGCCGCAGGATTTCTGCTCCGCAGTTCGGGCATATCGCTTCGGCTCGGCCCAGATGCGCCCGACGGATCAGGAGTGACGGTTTTCGATCTGCACTCACGGCGATCCGACCCCGCCAGAGCCTCTCGGGACGTGAGATCAGTTCTGCAATCGTCTGACGGCTCCGAGATCGTCAAGAAGATCGATTCCCTGCTCAGGGGCAACATAGCAGCGGAGGTTGGAGAACTCTCCCGCGACGGATCTCCGGTCATCGTCGCCGCCGGACTGCCCAGACAAGGGCGCACGGTGCAAGACGGCGTGGTGTTGGTCGATGGGGTTGCGTTGCACTCCACTGACCTGTGGCGCGCGGAGTCGAAGCCGACTCCTCGGTCGATTGCAGAGGCGCTCGGCCCGTCGGCAATCACTTCTGGCGTATCGCTGGATGACATTCGCTCCGGGCGTTTGAGCCAGGTTCTTGCGTCGATCTCAGAAGCCGGGTCGGTGGCGATCTGCGACGTCGAGACCGAGAGTGATCTGGAACTGATTGTGGCTGCAGCACAGGAGGTTCGGGGTTCTCGATTGGTAGGAACCTCGGCGCTCGCGATGGCAGTGGCACGACGAAGAACCGTGCAGTCACCCGTCGCGTGCCCATCTCTTCGTGTTTCTCGATTTACCTTGGTCGTCGTGGGGACGGCGGATGCGTCTGCCGGGGACCAAGTGGCATTGCTTCGGGATTCAGGGGCGCACCATATCGAAGTGAACAGTGCTGAGCTGCTGGCGCATTCGGTCGATCCGCTTCCGATTCTGAACGCACTGGATCGCGGAAACGTCGTGGTTTCGGTAAGTGGACCTGTCGTGCCTGCAGAATCCGTCCACCTCGTTTCGGCTCTCGCCGATCTGATCGCTGCCGTCGATGCAGGATTCTCCCACGACGATTACCCGATCGACCTGGTACTTACCGGTGGCGAAACCGCGCGCAGCGTTCTCGACCGCCTGCGGGTCGACACGCTGTCACCGATTTACGAAATCGAACACGGCGCCGTACTTTCCGTCGATCGAACCGGACGGTACATCGTCACGCGGCCAGGCAGTTTCGGGAATGCACACAGTCTTTTCTCCATAACGAAGTTTCTCGCGCAACCCACCCCGGTCGCCGCTCCGGACAGTCCGCCTTCAGTTACTCCTTCAGACAACGAGGTCAATCCCATGTCAATCGAATCCACTCCACTGCCGCTGATTGCTGTCACGATGGGCGACGGCGCC
The DNA here is from genome assembly GCF_031763325.1 of Rhodococcus sp. SG20037. Classification (NCBI taxonomy): domain Bacteria; kingdom Bacillati; phylum Actinomycetota; class Actinomycetes; order Mycobacteriales; family Nocardiaceae; genus Rhodococcus; species Rhodococcus sp. SG20037. The sequence continues at coordinate 624,220 of NZ_CP134497.1, forward strand.
GGCGTCGGACCGGAAGTGATCGTCCCCGCACTCCTCGACGGTGAAACGAGAAAGCGTTGCCGCCCTGTTGTTGTCGGCGACGCGAAGCGTTTGCGATTGGCTGCCACGGTGCTCGGAATCGACGTCGACGTGGTCGCGATCGAGGAGATCAAGGATGCTGAATTCATCGATGGACGGATCAACGTCATCGACCTGGACTTGCTACCCGAGGATCTCGCCTGGGGTGAACTGTCGGCAGTCGCGGGGGATGCGGCCTATCAATATATCCGCGTCGCAAGCGAACTCGCCGTACGCGGTGAAGTCCAGTCGATCTGCACGGCGCCGCTGAACAAGGAAGCGCTGCATGCGGCAGGACACATCTATCCCGGACACACGGAATTGCTTGCGCACCTGACCGGTACCGAGGAGGTGTCGATGATGTTGTCGACCCCCAAGCTCAAGGTGATTCACGTGACCACTCACATCGGACTGCTCGATGCAGTTGCCAGGATCGAGCCCGGCCTGGTCGAGAGGACCATTCGTCGAGGTCACGAAGCTTTGGTGCGCACGGGCAATCCATCTCCGAAAATCGGCGTGTGCGGGATCAACCCGCATGCGGGGGAGAACGGGCTTTTCGGGTACGGAGAGGAAGAGCAGAAGATCATTCCCGCCGTCGAACTCTTGAAGGCAGAAGGAATCGACGTCCACGGCCCACTGCCGGCGGACACGGCATTCTTCCTCGCTGGACGTGGGGACTACGACTTGATCGTTGCGATGTACCACGATCAGGGGCACGGCCCGG
>NZ_CP134497.1:630000-3427500 GCF_031763325.1 Rhodococcus sp. SG20037
GGACAACGGGTTGATATTCCCGTACCCGTGTGAACGCGCCCATGGTGAATCAGTGATACTAACCATCCTGAAGCCACGAGAAGACCTTCGGGTCTCGAGTTGGTGGATGCATGGGACCTGATCTGGTAGTAGCCAAGCGATGGGGTGACGCAGGAAGGTAGCTGAGCCAGTCAGTGGTAATACTGGTGTAAGCGTGTAGGGCGTGACCTAGGCAAATCCGGGTCGCACATAGCCTGAGACGTGATGCGTAGCCGATTGAGGCGAATTCAGTGATCCTATGCTGCCGAGAAAAGCCTCTAGCGAGCTTTCACACGGCCCGTACCCCAAACCGACACAGGTGGTCAGGTAGAGAATACTAAGGCGATCGAGATAACTATGGTTAAGGAACTCGGCAAAATGCCCCCGTAACTTCGGGAGAAGGGGGGCCCTGTCTGGTGACGACATTTACTGTCTGAGCTGGGTGGGGCCGCAGAGACCAGTGAGAAGCGACTGTTTACTAAAAACACAGGTCCGTGCGAAGTCGTAAGACGATGTATACGGACTGACGCCTGCCCGGTGCTGGAAGGTTAAGAGGACCGGTTAGTTCTTCGGAGCGAAGCTGAGAATTTAAGCCCCAGTAAACGGCGGTGGTAACTATAACCATCCTAAGGTAGCGAAATTCCTTGTCGGGTAAGTTCCGACCTGCACGAATGGCGTAACGACTTCTCAGCTGTCTCAACCGTAGACTCGGCGAAATTGCATTACGAGTAAAGATGCTCGTTACGCGCGGCAGGACGAAAAGACCCCGGGACCTTCACTACAGCTTGGTATTGGTGTTCGGTTCGGTTTGTGTAGGATAGGTGGGAGACTGTGAAACGGTGACGCCAGTTATCGTGGAGTCGTTGTTGAAATACCACTCTGATCGAATTGGACCTCTAACCTCGGACCATGATCTGGTTCAGGGACAGTGCCTGGTGGGTAGTTTAACTGGGGCGGTTGCCTCCCAAAATGTAACGGAGGCGCCCAAAGGTTCCCTCAGCCTGGTTGGCAATCAGGTGTCGAGTGCAAGTGCACAAGGGAGCTTGACTGTGAGACTGACAGGTCGAGCAGGGACGAAAGTCGGGACTAGTGATCCGGCACCGGCAAGTGGAAGCGGTGTCGCTCAACGGATAAAAGGTACCCCGGGGATAACAGGCTGATCTTCCCCAAGAGTCCATATCGACGGGATGGTTTGGCACCTCGATGTCGGCTCGTCGCATCCTGGGGCTGGAGTAGGTCCCAAGGGTTGGGCTGTTCGCCCATTAAAGCGGCACGCGAGCTGGGTTTAGAACGTCGTGAGACAGTTCGGTCTCTATCCGCCGCGCGCGTTAGAAACTTGAGGAAGGCTGTCCCTAGTACGAGAGGACCGGGACGGACGAACCTCTGGTGTGCCAGTTGTTCCGCCAGGAGCACCGCTGGTTAGCTACGTTCGGAAGGGATAACCGCTGAAAGCATCTAAGCGGGAAGCCTGTTCCAAGATGAGGTTTCTCACCCCCTCGAGGGGGTAAGGCCCCCGGCAGACCACCGGGTTGATAGGCCAGAACTGGAAGTGCAGTAATGCATGCAGGTGACTGGTACTAATAGGCCGAGGACTTACCACAAAGAAGCTACGCGTCCACTGTGCGGTATCTGAAACAACACACAGATACTGATGAGAAACCCTGTTTTCTCCATCCCCCAACACCAGAAACTGGTGTTGACGGGTGGTGAAACCAGGTGATCAGAAGAAGGTTACTGTGACAGTTTCATAGAGTTACGGCGGTCATAGCGAAGGGGAAACGCCCGGTCCCATTCCGAACCCGGAAGCTAAGCCCTTCAGCGCCGATGGTACTGCACTCGACAGGGTGTGGGAGAGTAGGACACCGCCGAACACACATTAGAGAAGCCCCCCAACCAGTACTGGTTGGGGGGCTTTCTCGTACCCAAAACACCCCCGACTTCGAGCGAACGGTACGTTCGTCGCCTCAGATCGACCGAACGTACCGTTCGCACCATCAGGGGCGGGAGCACAGCCGACTCACCACCCCGTCCGGGATCGAGTGAACGACACGCTCACCCTCTTAGGCGAGGGGAACGGTACGTTCACTCCATCAGGGCAGGGCAGGGCAGGGCAGGGCAGGTGAGCGGATGGGCAGATCCGACAGGCGTTATCGCAGAGCTGCCTGTAGCACCTCGCAGAGCACGTCCAGCGTCCTCGAGTACTGCGACTGCGTCGGCGTGCTGTAGCCGACGACGATGCCGTCACCGCCGACTGACGACACGTCGGGATGTCGGAAGACCGAAAGCCCTTCGAGCCCGAGATCGCGCGCCCGGGCCGCTGCAAGAACAGATTGTTCGGTGCCGGAGGGCAGACGGATCACAGCGTGAAGTCCCGCGGAGATCCCCTCGACCCTGACCTGGGGTACTTGCTGCGCAAGTGTCGCAACCAGTTGATCGCGTCGTCGTCGGTACGAGGTGCGCATCTTTCGAATATGGCTGTCGAATCTTCCGGATTCGATGAAGTCCGCCAAGGTCAATTGATCCGTTGAACTTACCCAGCGTTCGTAGGGTCCCTTTGTTGCGAGGACAGGTTCGATCAGCCTGTCCGGCAACACCATCCATCCGATGCGAATTGCCGGCGACAGTGTCTTGCTGACAGTGCCCAGGTACGCAACGTGCTGCGGTGCGATTCCTTGGAGTGCACCGACAGGTTTTCTGTCGTAACGGAATTCGCCGTCGTAGTCGTCCTCGATGATGACGCCGCCCGTAGTCGTGGCCCATTCGAGAGCGGTCGCGCGCCTCGCCGGTGTGAGGGGACCGCCGAGAGGGAACTGATGGGTCGGCGTCAGCAGAACACTTTCAGCAGATGTAGAGGCCAATTCGTCTGTGCAAGTGCCTGATTCGTCAACCGATATGGGAACTGTCAGCAGCCCTTCGTCGGCGAGCAACTGCCGGTGCAGGTGAAGGCAGAAAGCGTCGACCGCAATCGTTCCTCCGAGTGCGCGGGCAAGGAGGGAGATCCCGTGACCCGAGCTGGCACTGATCACAATGCAGTTCGGATCGACGCGAACGCCTCTGGTGCGGCTCAGGTATGTGGTGAGGGCGTTTCGGAGTTCGACTCGGCCTCTGGGATCAGTAGTCGCGAACGCGTCGGTCGGCGCGGTGGTCAAAGCACGTCTGGCGGACGAAATCCATGCAGCGCGGGGAAACGCCGACGCGTCGGGCGATCCAGGGAGAAGGCTGTAGGTCCAGCGTCGTCGAGTCGGTGATGGCTCGACCTCGCGGGTGTGTGTGCTGGCGAGCGTGGCGACCAGGGTCCCGGAACCAGGCCGTGTGACAAGCCACCCAGCTGCGGCGAGTTCGGCATAGCAGTCCGCAACGGTGTTTCGGGCAACTCCGAGGTCGAGCGCGAGGGTGCGGGAAGGTGGGAGTCTGGTGCCGGGCTTCAGCAGTCCACTGTCGATCGCGTCGCGAAGGGTCTGAAGCAGTGCAGCGCGAACCCCGATTCCCTGTGGCAGCTCGATATGTAGATCGAACCCAAGATTGGCCCACGAATTCACCACCGGATTGAACCATGTTTCCGGGTCTTTCCGGGATTACCGTTTGAGTTATGACTACAGCAACAGGACAAAGACTGGATATCGCAAAGCTGGCGCCCGAGGTCTACAAGGCGATGATTGCGTTGGATGCCGCTGCACGCAAGGGGCTGGAGCCGACGCTCGTCGAGCTGGTCCTCACGCGTGCGTCGCAGCTGAATCATTGCGCATGGTGCCTGGACATGCACACTCGCGACGCCCGAAAGGTCGGCGTCACGGAGCAGAAGCTCTACCTACTGAACGCGTGGGAAGAAGCGCGAGGGATGTACTCCGATCGTGAACGAGCCGCGCTCGCCTTGACCGAGGCCGTGACAGTCCTCACCGACGGTTTCGTTCCGGACGAGGTGTACAGCGAGGCTGCCGGCGAATTCTCGGACGTGGAACTGGCTCAGCTCATCAGCGTCATTTTGACGATCAATGCGTGGAATCGCATTGCGGTTACCACGAGGAAGGCGCCTCCGGTCCGAGACTGATCCGAGGCTCGTGCTCCGCTCTCCGGCAGGGCAGGGCAGGGTTCCGCCGTCGGAGATCTGGATAATCGACGCAAAGAGGACCAAAAGATTGGTTCAAGGTGTGAACAAAACCAACAGATTCTTTGAATGTGAGGCAAATCACATAATGTGAGTGGAGATTGTTCTGGGGCATCTACAAGTTGCCCGAATCCCGACAAAGCAGTCTCGGTCGGAAGTTTCCGGCGAAGGGGTCCGCATAGCGGGCCCCTTCTTTTGCGCGCGAGCTGAAAACGCCCCTTCCTGTGAGTTTCCCCAGAATGTCCAAGTTACCGACTGGCTAGCGTTGGCGAAATGTCGGGAACGTCGCGGTTGGATGAGCAGATTTGGGGGGGATCGCGATTGTTGTGCGGTTGGACAAAGGTTCAGTCATCTTCATGGCTAACTCGTCATCCGAATGTCCAAGCTGCGCCCTGGGTGCTCGACGATTGGGTGATCTTTCTTGAAACATGCACTACATTGCCATTCAGTAACTGGCTGATTGCCAAAAGTGATCGGCTGATCCTCTCGGAAGTGAGCGCTGGGTGGCGTGGTATTGGGAATCCAGGCAACCGTCCCGCTACCGAAATGTCTTGAAAGGGAAGCTTTGATGACTGTGTCTGGTTCACGGCGTAGGCCGCTTGTTCTCCGGCTCTCGCTAACTGCAGCTATTGCCGTAACGGTCGCCGGTAGTAGCGTTGCTTTTGCTTCGCCAGCTGTGTCCGCGCCGATGCCGGTGCGAACCGCGGCCGCTCCGGCGTTCACCGCCGGGTTGTGTGAGGGCACCGAGTACACGCCCTCGGAGCAGATGCTCGACATCTCCGGCATTCGGCTGGATCACTACAACGACGGCAACATCGTGCCGATGTACGGCACCACCGATCGGGGTACCTCGGCCGCGGTGGATGCTCCGGTCTGCGGTGTCCGCGACGTCGACGGAATTGCGAAGTCGGAATGGATGTACTGCACGGACTTCGATCTCGATCCGTGTGCCGGTGTCGACGAGAACGGTTTGCCGGTTGACAAGCACAACGACGAGATGGGTGCGACGGTGCCGTCTTCGGGCAATCCCGATCTGTCAGCCGACGATCTCGCTGTCATCAGTTGGTTGCTGCAGAATCCCGCCAAACTCGACGGTGTCGTTTCGGGAAATGGCAGCGAGGATGCACGTTCGGCGCGGCAGACGCTTGTGTGGTGTGTCTCGGACTACGACAATCCGCTGATGGCCGATTTCAAAAGCCTGTGCGACAGGAACATCGGAGACGACGAGCGAGCTCGCATCGTCGAGATCATGAACGTCACGCAGACGCTCGACCTCGTTCGCAAGACACCCGCGACGGGGACTCTGAAGGCCGGCGAGACTGCCGTTTTCACCCTGAATACGAATATGTACCGGAAGCCGATCACTGTTCAGTCCTCGGCGGGCACCGAACTGACCGTCTGTGGTGACAACGCCAAGGCGACGTTGACTGCAAACCAACTGACGGTCGACGGCCGCGGCGACGCACCGACTGCTGTTGATCTTTGCCTCACCGCTGCGGCCGGCGGGGACTACTCGGTGACTGCAAGCGTCATTCCGGATTCGGTCGAGAACCTGCACTGGAACACGGCAGGCGCACAGTGCCAGATCTTCGCGTCGTTCGACACCGTTCGGCCGGCTTCGATGAATGCATCTGCCAGCGTCGGATATGCAGCAGCACCCACGACGACACCGGCAACGAGCACGCCGGCAACAACGACACCGGCAACGACCACACCGGCCACCACGACGCCTGCAACCCCGGTCGTTCCGATCGTGCCGATTGTTCCGATCGTGCCCATCGTGCCCATCGTGCCGATTGTGCCTGTAGTTCCGGGTGCACCTGTTCCGTCGCAGCCGGTTGCAACTCCCGCAACTCCGGCGCCGTCGGCTCCGAAGCCGGCCACTGGCCCCCGCCCGGTTGCCATCGACGGTGGTGCTGCTGAACAGAATTCAGGCCGCAACGTCGCCGTCGCAGTGACGGGCCTCGGGCTTGTCGGAATGGCTGCTGCCGGAGCAGTTGCTCTCCGCCGCAAGCGATCCTGACACCAGGCACGTGTAGTAGACGTCGGCACCGATCACGCTTCGTGTGATCGGTGCCGACATTGATCAGACGCAGGGGGCGTCAATTCGCACGAGGTGCCGGGGGCGCCTCATCCCGCAGGAGACAGTTCGATGACCATGTACGAGTCGGATCCCAATCCATCCAATCCATACGACGATCCCAACCACGTTCAGCCCGCGAGTCCAGGCAAAGGGCGTCGTGTCGCGTTCATTCTGGCTCTCATCGCGGTGTTGGCCGCCGGTGCTTCCATGGCCTTCGTCGGCCTGCGATCCTCCGATGGCGATGCTGCGATCCCGCCGAGTCCGGGAGTTGTCATGTCGCACTCCGCGAATCCGGCAACGCCTACGGATGCGTTGATGACTCCCAACACCCTTTCGCTCGACCCGGTCGGTGTTCAGGCGCCGATCGTGGACGCCACCGTGCCGGAAGGAGTTCTCACTCCGCCGGAGAACGTCAAGAACGTCGGAATCTGGCTCGACGGTGCATCTCTCGATTCCGCCACCGGCACGACCTTAATTGCCGGACACGTCAATCTGACCGGCCAGGGTAACGGCGCGCTGTTCGACCTGGGCACGATCGAGCCGGGTGAAGTGATCCGTACATCCGACGCGACGGGTAAGAGCACGTCGTGGAAGGTGACTGCGGTGACGACGCGCCCGAAGGCCGATGGTGTGGAGGAAAGCGTGCTGGCCGGCCCGGAAGGCCCTCGTAAGTTGGCAGTCGTAACCTGCGGCGGCGAACTGCAATTCGAGGACGGTGTGGGCAACTACGCCGACAACGTCTACCTGTACGCGGATCTGATGGTCTGAGACACAGGAATGATTCCGACGGTCCCCGATCCCTCTTCGTAGAGATCGGGGACCGCCTGTTGGATAGTGTCGCAGGTATGGATCTTCACTTGTCTGGAAAGCGTGCGATCGTTGCCGGTGGTAGCAAGGGGATCGGTCTGGCAATCGCCAGAGGTCTGGCCGCTGAAGGGGTCGACATCGCGATACTCGCGCGCACTGAGCGAACCGTCGTAAGCGTTGCACGAGATTTGGTTTCGGAGTTCGGAATTCGTGCGATCGGAGTCGTGACGGATACGCGAGACGACGACGCGGTTCAGGCGTCGGTGCGGCAAGTGGTAATGGAGTTCGGCGGTGTCGACATTCTGGTCAATTCGGCAGCGACGCCGTTCAGCGCCGGAAAGCCGACGGATTTCGAGGCGACCACCGACGACGTCGTGCGAGACGAAGTCGAAGTGAAAGTGCTGGGGTACCTGCGAACTGCGCGCGCTGTGGCGCCGTATCTGATTGATCAGGGTTGGGGTCGGATCATCAACATCAGCGGTTTGGGTGCCAGACAGGCCACTTCGATCGCCCACACGATCCGCAACGTCAGTGTGTCTGCACTGACCAAGAATCTTGCGGACGAGCTGGGCTCCAAGGGAATCAACGTCACCGTCGTCCATCCGGGCGTGACGAGGACCGAGAGGTTGACCGCACGGATTACGCGCGAGTCGGAAGAATCCGGCCGCTCGCAGGCAGAGGTGGAGCGTGGTATCGCGACGAACTCGATACATCGGATCATCGATGCCGAAGAAGTAGCCGACGTCGTGACCTTCCTGGCATCGCCGCGAAGCATCGCGATCACCGGTGACGCAGTGGCAGCGGGTGGAGGAGTGCCAGGGCCGGTCTACTACTGAAATTGTGCGTACTGCTACCTGCCGGCGGTGGTGACGATCGTGTGAACGCGTCCGCCGCCGAGTCTCTTGCTTTCGTACATCGCCGAATCGGCGACTTTCTGCATGTCCGTGAACGCTGCTGCGCGGTCTTCTCCGGCGACGAATTTGTGGGTACGCACGGCGATTCCGATGCTCGAAGTCGACGGTATCTCGTCGGAATTCGAGTGCATTGCCGGTCCGATCGAGTTGAGCATCGGTCCGATGGCTGGCACGGAAAGTCTTTGAACGAGGATGAATTCGTCGCCGCCGACCCGCGCGACGACAGCATCAGCGTGTGCCCAGGCGGATAACCGCTGCGATACCCGGAGAATGATGCGATCGCCGACGTCGTGGCCGTGCACGTCGTTGATCGTCTTGAACCGGTCGATGTCGATCGCGATCACGAGTAGTGCCGCAGATTCTTGACGCTGGAACCCCTCGAGTACCTTCTCGACGTGGCGGTCGAGGCCACGACGGTTCAAGAGGCCGGTGAGAGGATCGAGGTCGGAACTGGAAGCATCCATGCTGAGCATCGTCAGCACGATCTGCGAGATGAATGCGCAGACCACCAACGCGGTGATGACGACCAGTACTTTCGAAACACCAAGGGCTGGATCGCGATCCGGCCCGAACAGAATTGGCTGCGCAGCCACCGCGATCACAAGAAGCGAGAAAGCTATGTGCGCGATCTGCAACTTCGGGTTGTGGAAGTAGGCGATGTAGATGCCGACCAGAGCAAAAATGACACAGGTGAGCAATCGTGCGAGCTGGGAGGAATCTCCAACGACGGAGATCGTGACCGCGATGTCGCAGAAGACCACGAAACCGAACGAGCGACGCTTTGTGGGGCCGAAGACCCACCATGAGACTCCGACTACGAAGCACGAGATCACGACAGCAGTATTGAAGAACAGCGCAATCGTGCTTGTCGGACCGGCAGGGCTGAATCTGTTCAGTAGTGCGCACACTCCCAGTCCGATGACAATGATGCCAAGTAATAGCCGGGTGGCGGTCGTGAGGCCGTTGTCGCGGAGATAGCGAGTGAAGCGGTCGTATTGATCGGGAAGAATCAACCACTCGCGGGTCAGCGTCCTCATCGACTTCATCTGCGATGTCATGAGTGCATCAGTCCTCGAAGGCTGGAGCGTGCGCCATTCATCGCGAACTGATTCCTCTTCTGTCTGGCACCTTGCAATGCTAACTGGATCGATGCCGCATCGGACCGAGATGTTCGGATCGGCGACCCGGATGTCTGCGTTGCGCCAGCGTGGAGTATAAATACATCTTGTGTCTATGTTGTATTCCGCTTCCGAAACCGTCTTCCGCGAAGTCAAGGAGCTGATCCTTTCCGGCGAGCTCGCCGGCGGGGAGCTGATCAGTGAGGGTGACATCGCTGCACGGACCAATGTGAGCCGAACGCCGGTGCGTGAGGCGTTTCTGCGTCTCGAGTCGGAAGGTTGGATGCGCCTCTATCCGAAGAAGGGGGCGCTGATCGTCCCGGTCGCGGATGGGGAAGCGGAACACGTAGTCAGTGCCAGACAGCTCGTCGAGACTCAGAGCGTTCGAGTGGTGTCGGTCCGACCGCACGCACGGGAAGCGCTTGTCGCAGCGTTGCGCGCGAATCTGATCGAGCAACGTGAGATTGCTGATCGCGGGGACGTGGCCGCGTTCAGCGCAATCGATGCCGACTTCCACAAGATGATCGTTGCCGCCGGTGGGAACCCTTTGCTCGACTCGTTCTACGCGAGTCTGCGCGACAGGCAACGACGGATGACAGCCCGGTCGATCTCACGCGACCCCGGCCAACTCTCGCGCATCCTTGCCGATCACACCGCGCTTACCGACCTCGTCGACACAGGCGATGCCGACGGATACAACACTGCCGTCCTCACACACATGCGCCAGGTCCACGGCCTCGGCTTCGAAGGAACTCTGTGATGAGCACCCAAACGATCGGCGCTGGGACCGCGGCCGAAACTCGTCTCGAGGGTGAACGCATCTCCGGCGGAAAGTGGCTGTGGCTGACCGTTGCCGCCAGTATGTTCGCCGCTGCCTGGGGCGGAAACGAATTCACCCCACTGCTGGTGATGTACCGACTCGACCACGGCTATTCGCCGGTGATGGTCGATTTCTTCCTCTTCGCCTACGTCGTCGGAATTGTGCCGGCCCTGCTGCTCGGCGGCCCGCTGTCCGATCGATTGGGTCGACGCCCGATCATGCTCCCCTCGCCGATCATCGCGATCGCCGGTTCGACGCTGCTCGCTTTCGGGGCGGACTCCGCCGCTGCTCTCATCCTGGGAAGAATCCTCTGTGGCATCGCCTTGGGGATCGGTATGGCCGTCGGCGGCTCCTGGGTCAAGGAGTTGTCCACGCAACCTTGGGATCCGACGGCGTCGGAAGGCGCAGGTGCTCGGCGAGCAGCGATGAGTCTGACCGCGGGCTTCGCCTTGGGAGCGGGTGCTGCGGGAATCTTGGCGCAGTGGGCGCCCATGCCGAGTGTGTTGGCGTACGTGCTGCACATCGCGATCACCGTCCTCGCCGCCATGGCGCTGTGGCGTGCGCCCGAAACACGACCGGCACAGGCGAAATCCGACCGTCGCAGGTTGATCGACGACCTCAAGATCCCCTCGGCAGGTCACCGCAGATTCCTCTACGTCGTTGTTCCGTTGGCGCCGTGGGTGTTCGGTGCCGCCAGTGTCGCGTATGCAGTTATTCCGGCGCTCATGACCGGGCACAGTGGCGATGCGCCCGTGGCCTTTTCGGCTCTGCTGTGCATGGTCGCGCTGACATGCGGATTCGCGATTCAGTCGTTGGGGCGCAAAATCGACACCGACCGCAGTGCTCGTGGCGCCGTTGTGGCTCTGGTGTTTCTGGTGGTCGGTATGGCCGGTGCTGCTCTGGTTGCGTCGACGCTGACCGTGGCGATCGCGATCGTGGCTGCAGCGATCCTCGGTTGCGGGTACGGCATGGCACTGGTGTCCGGGTTGCTGGAGATCCAGCGAATCGCGGGGCCGGACGATCTGGCAGGATTGACCGCGGTGTTCTACTCGATCACCTACATCGGGTTCGCGGTGCCTGCGTTGCTGGCGATGCTGTCGGAAAGCATTCCGGCACTGAGCTACACGGTGACTCTGCTGTTCGGATCAGCCGCCGCCGCTGCCTGCTTGATTCTGATTCTCTTCAAGTCGCGTTCACACCTGCCGAGCGCGTGAAGCCGGTCCGCCGACCCCTGCGAGAGTCGGCGGACCGGGGCGAAATCACGCGTCTACAGTTGCGGAACCGTTTTCCGAACTGTGGACCGAATTGTGTACCGAACCGGCCGGAACCGATGCGGTCTTGTTCAGGCCGTTGAGCAAACCGGTGATATCGACGCCTGAGCTTTCGAGAGTTTCGATGACACCGGCAATCACCTGGGGACTGATGCCCAGGATCGAGCCGATCGAACCCTGCGCCCCGTCGCTGCCGCCGACGATGGAGATCCGATCGATGTCGCCGACCGGCTTCGCTGCTGCTGCGGTGGCGTCGACCAGTGCTGCCAGAACGTCAGGCAGAGTGAGCAACTGCGCGGCCTGCGGGGTGTAGGAATTGAGCGCCTCGGCGATCTGACGCTTACCGGCAGCCTCGGCTTCGAGCTTGGCGCGCAAACCATCCGCTTCGGCCTGCTGTTCGGCGCGAACGGCGTCGGCCGCTACCTTGCGGCCGTCAGCTTCGGCTTCCAGACGTGCTCGAAGGCCGTCGGCATCAGCCTGCTGCTCGGAGCGAACAGCGTCGGCGACGAGCTTTCGTGCATCGGCCTGAGCCCCGCCGGCCTGCCTTGCTGACTCGGCCTGTGCCTGGGCGCGGAGGATCGCGGCCTGTCGCTCACCCTCTGCGCGTGCGATGGAGGCTTGGCGTTCGGCCTCGGCCGGTGCAATGACATCTGCCTGCAATGCCGCTTCCGATTGCTGGGCGCGACGACGCTCGACCTCGGTGCGAGCTTCGACGCGGGCCGCCTCGGCCTGCTCACGTGCGATGCCGACGGCCTTCTCGGCCGTTGCCTGCGCGAGTGGTCCGGCCTGGTCGGCTTCGGCGTTCTCGGCTTCGGTCTGTGCTCGAAGGCGAGCGAGTTCGACGTCGCGCTTCTGATTTGCACTCGCGATCGCAGTGTCGGCCTCGGCCTGTGCGACGGAGCCTGCCTGTCGCGCCTTTGCCGACTGGATCTGCGAATCACGCTCTGCTTCAGCAGTTCCGATCGCGGCATCACGTTTGACCTCGGCGATGCGGCGCTGACCGAGCGATTCGAGGTAGCCGTTGAAGTCGGAGATTCCCGCGATCTTGATGACATCGACTTCCATGCCGATGCGTGCGAGGTCGCCGCCTGCCTCCTCGACCACGCTGCGTGCGAGCGAATCGCGGTTGGAGTTCAGATCCTCGACCGTCATGGTTGCGGTGATTCCGCGCAGGCTGCCGGCGAGGATTTCGTTGATCTGCTGCTGGAGTTCGTCCAGGTCGGAGGTCAGGAATCGTTGCACCGCTGTCTGAACCGCTTCGTCGGCGGAACCGATTCGTACCAGGCCGACTGCCTCGACGTTGACCGGAACACCGTCGTTGGAGAGCGCATTCTTGAGATTGATGCTGACGTTGAACGGCTCGAGCGACATGATGTCGACGCGTTCGATTCCCGGAATCTTGAACCGGGCTCCGCCGCGGACGACTTTCGGCTTGCCTCGTCCGGTGAAGACCGCCACTTCGTTCGGCGGGACCTTGACGTAGTTCTTCACGTAGATCGCGGGGAGAACGATGAAGATGATTACTGCGACTACAACCGCAATGATGATGATTGGCAGCATGTATCGAGTCCTTAGATCGCGTCGTCAACCGTGACGACGTGAAGGTATTGATCGTCTACATCGGCGATGTAGACGGTGGTGCCGGTGGTGAGCGCCATCGGCTGTGCACTGACGGCCTTGGCCTGCACGCGATTGCCTTCGGCGTCGACGAACGAGACTTCTCCCCAACCTTCGGCTGCAATGGTGAGGGTGACCGTGCCCAACAGCCCGGAGTACGAAGCTCGTCCGATGTGCGAATTATCTTGTTGCTTAATGAGATAGGGGAGAAGTAGGCCGCGCGTGACGACAACGAGAACGGCGGCGAGTGCGAGTGCTGCAATCGCCGCTACCAATGTCGGAGCGTCCGCGAGAGTGGCAGCTACGCCGCCGGCGCCGAAGCCGAAAAGTGCTGTGGCCAAGGTTGTCAGGCTCAGAAATGGCAGCCCGTCTGCGTGGCCGCCGCCCAGATCTGCAACCTCGCCGACGGCAAAGGCTCCGATCAGGGCGACGACCCCGATTACGAAACATATTGTGAATACAACGAACATCGATCCCCCGATCTACCTGTCGAGGAAGCGTGCCCTGAGAATTGTGTTGTCGGGGTCGTCCCTCGGCCCACCTCTATAGTAAAGGTAAGACAAAGCTAATCGGCGCATTCGGAATGTTTCGGCGTGGTGATATCGCGGTGAGAGAGCGTCAGAGACGAGGCAGAGAGCGCTGATTCAGCCATGCATCCCACAGTGGGCGCAATGGAGTGTCGGTGAAACGTGAAGCGAGATCGGTGAATTGCTCGGTACTGACCGTGCTGTGCCGATGCTTCGTGGTCCACTGACGGATCAGTTCGAAGAACTTCTCGTCTCCGAGAACGCCGCGCAGGGCGTGCAGAGTCAATGCGCCCCGCTTGTAGATTCGATCGTCGAACATCAGGGCAGGACCGGGATTGGCGACGATCAAGTCCTGAGATTTACGCCCGAGCCCTTGATAGGCGTTTGTCGCGAGTTGGTTCGAGGACGGACCACCGGAATTCTCGGACCAGATCCACTCCGCGTAACAGGCAAAGCCTTCGTGCAGCCAGATGTCGCACCACTGCCCGAGAGTGAGGCTGTTGCCGAACCATTGATGGGCAAGCTCGTGTGCGACAAGACGTTCGGAACCGCGCCTGCCTGTGCAATGGTTGGCTCCGAAGATCGAGAGTCCCTGCGCTTCGATGGGGATTTCGAGTTCGTCGTCGGTGACCACAGCGGTGTAGTCGGCAAAGGGATACGGGCCGAACAGCTTTCCGAAGACCTCCAGCATCTGGGGTTGGCGCCCGAAGTCGACGTCGAACGCTGCGCGCAGCCGAGGTGGGTGAACGGCGAAGACCGGTACCGGCCCGGCGCTCACTTGTCGGTGCTCGTACTGACCGATCTGAATGGTTGCCAGGTAGGTTGCCATCGGTTCGGTCTGCTCGTAGACCCACGTCGTCTGACTCGCACGGGTCTGCTTGCGGATCAGCTTGCCGTTGGCGAGGGCATAGAACGGGGAATCGGTGGTGATCGAGATTCGGTACGACGCTTTGGAAATCGGATGGTCGTCGCACGGGAACCAGGACGCCGCGCCGTTGGGCTGACTTGCGACCAAAGTTCCTTCGTCGAGTTCCTCCCAGCCGACTTCGCCCCACAGGCTCTTGATCGGCTCGGGGTTGCCGCTGTACGCGATGGTGACCGACAGGGCACCGCCCGCGGGGATCTTGGTAGACGGCGTGAGGATCAGCTTGTTGTTCAAGTGCGCGTACTTGGTGCCGCGGGCACCGTTGACGGACACCTTGGACACCTGCAGGTTCTGTGCGAGGTCGAAGCTGAACTTGGATCGGCTCTCGGTGGTGACAGCGGTGATGACAGCTTTGCCGGCGAGACGGTTGCTGAAGACCTTGTACGTCAGTTCCAGTTCGTACCGGGACACGCGGTACCCGCGGTTGCCGTTGAGCGGCAGGTACGGATCGATCGGCTCCTCGAGCATTCGGTTCGGCTTCACGACGCCACCCACGGTGCAATCGGGTTGCCCTGCCAGCGGGTGGAGGGCGGAACGGTGTCACCTCGCATCACCAGAGATGCAGGCCCTACCGTCGCTCCCGCGCCGATGCCGGCTGCGGGTAGCGCGACACAGTGCGGTCCCAGCGTTGCTCCTGCTCCCAAAGTGACGGTGTCCATGGACATGATCCGATCATGGAAGAGATGAGTTTGCACGACGCACCCCCGTTCCACTGTCGCTCCGTCGCCCAAAGTCACAAGATCTGCCTCGGGTAGCCAGTACGACTCACACCAAACGCCCTTACCGATCTTGGCCCCGAGTCCACGCAAGAAGATGTTCAGTACGGCCGTACCAGTCGCCGCGCGAGCGAACCACGGCGCCGCGACGGTCTCGACGAAGGCGTCGGCTACCTCGTTTCGCCAGACGAACGAACTCCACAGCGGATGCTCGACCTTGGCGATGCGTCCGACGACGATCCACTTGGCGGCGATGGTGATCGCGCCCGCCACTGCTCCGGCGACGAGCAGAATTACGCCGCTCAGCAGAGCCGCGAACCAGAATCCGACTGCGCCGACCAGTGCTTCGAGTGCAAACAGAACACCGAGACCAATGCCGAACGTGACCATGACGGGGATCAGTCGGCAGGTTTCGACCACTCCGCGGGCGATCTTGAGGCGCATGGGCGGATTGAACGTGCGGGCGGCGTCGGTGTCTCCGGCAGCCCTTCTCAGACGTACCGGTGGACTACCCAGCCACGATGATCCGGACTTGGCCTTGGACGGGGTAGCCGACAGAACCGCCACCAGACCGTTCTTGGGGACGCGTCGACCGGGGGCGGTCATACCGGAGTTGCCGAGGAACGCGCGCTTGCCGATCTTCGCCTGTTCGATGTGCATCCAGCCGCCGCCGAGGCCGTAGCTCGCAACCATGGTGTCGTCAGCGAGGAATGCGCCGTCGGCGACCGTCGTGAACTTGGGAAGGAGGAGCACGGTGGAGGCTTCGACGTTCTTGCCGATCTTGGCGCCGAGAAGGCGGAGCCATCCCGGTGTCAGCAGGCTCGCGTAGAGCGGGAAGAGGAAGGTTCTGGCCGAGTCGAGCAGGCGTTCGGTCGCCCACACCTGCCAGCCGATGCGGCTGCGGACAGGGTGGTAACCGGGGGTCAGCCCGATCGAGAGAAGACGAACGGCCACAAGGGTGACGACTGCGAAGACGAGCAAACTCAGGATGGTCGCGACGGGAAGCATGATCAGCGATTGGAGCACTGCACTCGCGAGCGTGTCGGTGTCGCGAATCCACCAACCGATCAATGCGATCCCGGCCATCAGCGCGAAGATCGGCATACCGGCCAGGAAGACCGAGGTGACACCGTATACCGGCACCCAGCCGGGTGCACGCTTCGGATGTTCGGCAGGCCAAGGATGATTCGCTTTCCCGACCTTGGTGGCGGGGGAGCCGGCCCACTGCTGGTTTGCCTTCACTCGGCCGAACACCGCAGATCCGGGTTCGACGACGGCGTCGCGACCGATACGCGCGCCGGGCAGAAGCGTCGAGCGTGAACCGACGGAGGCGCCGTCACCGATCTTGATCTCGCCGATGTGAATGACGTCGCCGTCGATCCAGTGGCCGGAGAGGTCGACTTCGGGTTCGACGGAGCAGCCGTCACCGAGTTCGAGCATGCCGGTGATGGGAGGAAGGGTGTGGAGATCGACGCCGCTGCCGATGTCGGCGCCGAGGGCGCGGGCGTAGTAGAGCATCCACGGTGCGCCCGAAAGGTTGGCTGCGCCACTGGCTTCGGTGAGTCGCAGCGCTATCCACAGACGCAGGTGTTCACTACCGCCTCGCGGATACGTGCCCGGTTCCAGCTTGCGTAGGAGCAGGCGCGCCCCGACGACGGCGATGGTCATACGGCCGATCGGCGTGATGAACACGATGAACGCCAACAGGATCCACCACCACGAGACCGTGGGCGCCCAGCTGACGTCGACGAACCAGCCGAGGACGTTGTTCGCGATCGCCAGCCACGTCACCCACTGCAGTCCGGTGAGCGTCGTGAGCGGAACGGTGACGGCGATCTGCGCGAGCTGAGTCTTCAAGGGTGTCGGAGCGACGATGCGCGGCTCCACAGTTTCGGTGGGTGCCAATTCGTCGAGATATTCGGCGAGCGATCCCAACCGTGGGTGGTCGTAGAGCTGTGCGACGGTCACTTCGGGGAACCGCTCGCGCAGGGCGGTTACCAGCTGAGCCGCAGAGAGGGATCCGCCGCCCACTTCGAAGAAGTCGTCGTCGAGTCCGGTGATCTGCGCGCCCAGGATCGAACCCCACAGACCGGCAACCCAGGCAGCGGTGCCGTCGAGGCCCAACGCGGCCCCCGCATCTTCACCGGCGCCGGGCAACGGCCACGGCAGCGCATTGCGGTCGACCTTGCCTGACGTACGCGTCGGAAGTTCGTCCATCAACGCCAGACGCGGCACGAGGGCCGCTGGTAGTTGCTCGCTGAGCAGCGCATGAGCGGCCTTGAGATCGAAGTTGGGATCCGTGCTGGCGATGTATCCGACGAGGAGCTGGTTGCCGGCTGCCGTCTTCTTCACGGCGGCCGCAGCGCCGCTCACGCCCGGCAGGTTCTGCAAGGCGTTGTCGACCTCACCGAGTTCGATGCGCCTGCCGCCGAGCTTGACCTGATCGTCCGCGCGGCCCTGGAACATCAGGCCGGTGGTCTCGAGCCGGACCAGGTCGCCGCTTCGGTAGGCGCGTTCCCACCCGAGAGAGGGCATCGACGCGTACTTCTCGGCGTCCTTCGCGGGATCGAGGTAACGGGCGAGGCCGACGCCGCCGATCACCAGCTCGCCTACCTCACCGACCGCGACGGGATTGCTCTGGGCGTCGACGACGGCAAGGTCCCAGCCGTCGAGGGGGAGGCCGATGCTGACGGGGCTCTTGCCGTCCATCAGTGCGCCGCAGGCGACGACGGTTGCCTCGGTGGGGCCGTAAGTGTTCCAGACCTCGCGGCCCTCGACGGCCAGGCGCTCTGCCAGTTCGGGTGGGCAGGCTTCGCCGCCGAAGATCAGGAGTCGAACGGCTTCGAGGGCCTCGGCCGGCCACAGAGACGCAAGCGTCGGCACAGTGGAGACGATGCTGACGTCACGCGAGACCAGCCACGGGCCGAGGTCCATGCCGCTGCGAACCAGCGAACGAGGAGCCGGGACGAGGCAGGCGCCGTGGCGCCACGCGAGCCACATCTCCTCGCAGGACGCGTCGAATGCCACGGAGAGTCCCGCGAGGACGCGGTCACCAGGCCCGATGGGCTCGTCCTGGAGGAACATGCGCGCCTCGGCGTCGACGAAGGCTGCGGCATTGAGGTGAGTGACCGCGACGCCCTTGGGGGTGCCCGTGGATCCTGAGGTGAAGATGATCCAGGCGTCGTCCTCGGGTTCGGGTTCGCGAACCGGTGGATGTTCGAGCCGCTTCGGCGCCGTCCCCGGCTGGATTCCGTCGCCGGTGATGATTGCCGCTACCTGCGCCTCGCCGAACACCAACTCGGCGCGCTCTTCCGGATCGTCGGCGTCGACGGGAACGTAGGCGGCGCCCGCCGCGAGGATCGACAGGATCGCCACGTACAGCGAACGCGAACCTGACGGCATCCTGATTCCGACGCGGTCACCTGCGCCGACGCCGGCATCACCGAGCCAGCGCGCACCGAGCGCGATCTCGTCGAGCAACTCCGAGTACGACAGTGTGGTGTCGCCGTCGTCGATGGCAGGTGCTTCCGGGTTGGCCTCGGCTGAGGCCCGCACGATGTCGATGAGCGTGCGCGGCGCAGGTGCATGCGCCGACCGTAGGAATACGGACGGAATCCCGAAAGATTGTTCCGTCTCCGACTGCGACTGGAGTGGCAAACCCGTTGGTCCTGTTCTACTCACGAAACTTAGAGTCCTGCGAACTGTCGAGTTGAAAGTCTCATGACAAGTTTGCGAGTTGGTGAACAGATATGCCTAATGCAACATGCCGAACGTGCCGGTCAGTCCGTACTGGCAGCTTGCGCGTGGCCTTCTGCCGAGTCGGCGAACTCGGGTGTGTCGAACACCTCTCCGCCCAGTGGATCGACGACCTTCGATTCCTCGGAGAAGTCGACGGCGCCGGTATCCGGGTCGATGTTGACCGCATGCGCGGGGACTTCGTGGACCGCGACGAGCATGTGGGCGTCGGAGGGATCCGTCATGATTCCGCTTTGTGACGGGGTCAGCCCGGCGAAGGTCGACGAGATCTTCAGATCGCGGAGCCGCTTTTCGGTGGGTTGCGGAACGTCGGTCGATGCCGAGGCATTTGTAGAAACCCGCAGGTAGCGTGGTGCCGACGCGACCTCGTATCGGAACGCCTTCAGCATCGACAGACATGCCAGCACCATGATGACCGAGAACGGTACCGCCGTGGCGATGGCAACGGTTTGCAGCGCCGTGAGCGATCCACTGCCACCCACGATGAGGAGAACTGCGGCCGCGGCACCGGAGAGGAACGTCCAGTAGACACGCGTGATCTTGGAGGTCTCCAAGCTGCCACCGGTCGCGAGGATGTCGATGACGATCGAGCCGGAGTCCGCGGACGTGACGAAGAAGAACACGATCACGACGATCGCGAGAACACTCGAAATCGTTCCGAGCGGAAGTCCGTCGAGAAGCGTGAACAACGACGTGTTGGTGTCCACTGCGCCGGATGCGTCGAGCATCGTGCCCTCGTTGCGCTGACGCAGAATGCCGGAGTTACCGAAGATCGTGAACCACAACGAACCAACCAGCGTCGGGGCCAGCAGCACACCGAAGACGAATTCGCGGATGGTGCGGCCGCGTGAGATGCGCGCGATGAACATGCCGACGAACGGTGCCCAACTCATCCACCAACCCCAGTAGAAGATGGTCCATGCACCCTGCCAGCCGTCTTCGGCGAACGGGGACGTGCGCAGCATCAGCTCGGGCAAGGCCTGGACGTATCCGCCGAGGTTCTGCACCCACGACTGCATCAGGAACAATGTCGGTCCCAGAATCAGGACGAACAGGGCCAGCGCGGCAGCAAGCATCATGTTGATGTTGGAGAGCCACTTGAGGCCCTTGGTGACGCCGGAGACGACCGAGAAGGTGGCCATGCCCGTCACGATGACGATGATGGTGATGACCAACCAGTTGTCGGTCTCCACCCAGCCGAGGTAGTCGAGGCCGGCCGAGATCTGCTGGACACCGAAGCCCAGCGACGTCGCGACACCGAACAGCGTGCCGACGATGGCGACGACGTCGATGGCGTGGCCGATCTTTCCTTCGATGCGAGCCCGTCCGAGGAGCGGCTCGAGCAACCAACGGATCGAGAGCGGACGACCCTTGCGGTAGGTCATGTACGCCAGACCAAGGCCGACGACGACGTAGATCGCCCATGCATGCAAGCCCCAGTGGAACAGCGTCAGTTCCATGGCTTGATTGGCTGCGGCGTCCGTGGATCCGGCGATCTGCCCGGCGACGGGTGGGGTCACGTAGTGCGAAAGTGGTTCGGCTACTCCGTAGAACACGAGCCCGATGCCCATGCCGGCGCTGAAGAGCATCGCGAACCACGAGAGCATCCCGAACTCGGGCTGCTCGTCGTCACGTCCCAATCGAATGTTGCCGATGCGGCTGATTCCGCAGTACAGCGCAAAAATGACGAAACCGGTGGCCGAGAGGATGTACCACCAGCCGACGCCGTCGCTGATCACGTTGTTGAGTGTTTCGAAAGCGTCCGCGGCTGTTCCCGCGTAGATCACGGCAAAGGCGATCAGGGCAAAGATCACTATCGACGCGGGGATGAACACGGGTTTCCGTAGTTCACGCCACGCAGTTTTGACCGCAGTCATTCCACTCCTCGAACGTTCAGGCATTCACAGCGCCCCGCAGGGCGGCCACATGTCACGCGTAGGTGGGCGTTTCGCTCACACCATCGCAGGTCAAGGCCGGGCTATTGCTTTGAAATTCAACGTAACGTCAAGTTTCGGTCAACTCAACTGGACGAAAGATGCTGCACTGTCGCGAAAGTTCTCACCGGATGCCGTAGCTCCGGTTGTAAATCGTTGGGTAATAGTGGCATTGGGTCATGAGTGGAATGTTGAACGGCGAATTCGATTGGTACGGTGAGTTGAATCGGTCGAGTCGACGCTCACCGATTGACCACATTTGTCAAACTAGGCGAAACAGCCTGTCTGTCAGGTGGTTAACTCTTGGCGTGCTCGCTCGATCGTGGCGGTCAGGTGTCGATACCTAACTGTGATTGTGATGGTCGCAACTATCAGTGTTGCGGGCCCTGTTCGCCCCGCTGAGCGTCGATCAGATCCATCGCATCCTTCAGGCCCAAGCCCGGATGTAGTTCGCGTAGTGCCTTGATTGCCGGAATGCGGTCGTCTGTCGACGCGAGTGCGCTACGGACGTCGTCGGCGGGTACTTCGGTGGGGGCAGTTGTCCCTTCCCACCACACCGACTGAGGTTTGTTCCTGTTTCGCCAGGCCTGGCCTGCGTAGTAAGCAGACCCGACCGTCGCGAAAAGCCAGATTGCGAGGAATGTCCAATTCCAAGCTGTGGGTTCTGTGATGACCTTGTCGATGGTGGTTGGGCCGAAGAAAATGAGAAGCCAGGCCAGCACGATCGTCTGCCACCATCGCTCGACGCGCCTGCTCGGATTCCACCACTCGGCCATCGATCGATACTCGCACAGGGTTGCTGTTTCGGTGCGACGATGGAGATCATGGAGATTCGTGATGCGGTGGAGCGATTTCGAGGGGAATCAGGGGCCTCGACGATCTTCGGAGAACCGCACCAGACCAGCGACGGATCGACGATCATCACGGTTTCGCGTCTACACCGGCGGTGGCGCCGCGACCCGATACCGGTGCCAGTGGGAGTGTTCTCGATCCACGAGGGTGAGCCGTCGTGGTCACCGGCCGTCGATCACACCAGGGCGGCTTTGATGGGGGAGTTCATCGGGCTGGCGGCCGCGGTGATCGCAACCCTGGCAGTTCTACGTCGACCGCCCTGGCCTGATGTGACGATTCAGAAGGGGTGACCCAGAATTACGCCGATCAGTTGGAACGGCATCGCGAGGAACATCGATCCGACGTAGAGCGGATAGCGAATCGGATCGCCGGCGAGGTAACCCTCGGCGAGCCAGGCCATGACGTCTGCTGATCCCATAGTCGTTACTTCCCTTCGCTGTTGTGGTTCACCGACATTTTCGGTCGTGGGAGTTGTTTTGTTACAAGCGAACTCGAAGGAGGAGTACATGTGAAGGCAGTTTCGACGCAGCAAACGTCGTCAAGCGAGATCCCCGGGGGCGGTGTCCTCTAACAGCTAAGTCTCGATACTTGGCACTGTGCCGTAGTGAAATCTGTGCATTCTGCACATGTCGGGACAATTCGGTGAGCCCTACAGTCGCTGCATGACAACGACACCTTCTCCTCTCTCAGGCAAGACCGTCGTACTGATCGGCGGCGGAACAGGCATCGGGCTGCGAGTGGCGCAGCTTGCCGTCGACGCCGGCGCGCAGGTAGTTCTCGGTGGCCGAACCGCATCCAAGCTCGAAGCAGCGGCCGCGCAGCTGGGTGAGGCTGCGCACTGGTTCACCGTCGACACCTCCGACGACGACTCGGTGAAAGCGTTCTTCACCAACATCCCCAGCGTCGACGCTCTCTTCACGACGGCTGCCGATTACCAGGTCGGCTCGTTCCGTGAACAGAGCGTCGATGAAGCGGCGTCGCCGTTCACCTCCAAGTTCTGGGGGCAGTACCGCGTCGTGCACGCTGCGCTCGACAAGCTGGCACCCACCGCATCGGTGGTCCTCATGTCCGGCGCTGCCAGTGTGCGGCCACCCGCAGCTGCCGCGGCATACGTTGCAGCCAACGCGGCAATCGAGGGGCTCGGGCGGGGGCTGGCGGTCGAACTGTCGCCGATCCGCGTCAACACTGTCGCTCCCGGAACCATCGACGGGCATCTGTGGGCTCAGCGCCCGGCGGAGGTTCGGGAGGCCGCGTTCACCTGGAGTGCCGAGAACAACGTGCTCGGCCGCGTCGGGAACGAAGACGAGATTGCACAAGCGGTGTTCTATCTCTTCACCAACACGTACACAACGGGTTCCACGCTGTACCCCGACGGCGGGTACGCGTTGCGTTAGACCCGTGCCATTTGGCGACTGTGTGAAATGACGACTGTGCGAAATGCATTGTCGTAACACGAAGAAACGCCAATTCGCCCATAGGCGTGACCCCTGCCACATTCGTACCGTCTTCTCCGAGAACACTTCCCAACTATTCGAGGAGTCCGTCATGAAAAACACGTCAGCGACCGCCGCCGGCGGTGAAGTGTCCGACGGTGACGACTACGCGCTCACCCGCGTTCCCGACGAAGCACGATATTCGTGGTTCTCGGTGGCAGTACAGCGATTCGGTCAGGTATCGGCACTCCCACAGTTCTTGCTCGGTGCGACGCTCGGCTACGGTATGACGTTCTGGAATGCCTTCTGGGCATTGACAGTCGGGGCGGTGATTCTCGAGGTCGTCTGTATTTTCATCGGCATCATCGGGGTTCGTGAAGGGCTCAACACATCGGTGGTCGCACGCTGGTGTGGATTCGGGCACGCAGGTTCCGCGGTGATCGGTTTGGTGATCGGGGTCAGCCTGATCGGTTGGTTCGGCATTCAATCTGCTGTCTCTGCATCAGGTTTG
Source organism: Rhodococcus sp. SG20037 (assembly GCF_031763325.1). Lineage (NCBI taxonomy): Bacteria > Bacillati > Actinomycetota > Actinomycetes > Mycobacteriales > Nocardiaceae > Rhodococcus > Rhodococcus sp. SG20037. The sequence continues at coordinate 653,408 of NZ_CP134497.1, forward strand.
CACGGAATCATGCCGTTTCTGCCGCAGTGGGCGTGGGCTTTGGCCTTCGGTCTCCTGATCACCGCGATAGTCCTTCGCGGGTTCGGATCCATGCAACTGATCGCCAACATCACCGTTCCGCTGTTCCTGATCCTGGTCGGTTGGGCCGTCATCGCCGAACTGCGTAATCACTCGCTGTCAGATCTGATGGCATCTGCTCCAGCCGGGCCGGAGCTCAGCTTCCTCGCCGGAACTACCATCGTCGCAGGCGGTTTCATTGCCGGAGCAGTGATCACACCTGACATGACGCGCTTCAACCGCACGGCAGGCGATGTCGTGAAGCAGACGCTCGTCGGGATAACGTTGGGCGAATACGTGATCGGGCTGACCGGTGTTCTCCTTGCCCATGCCGTTCGCAGTTCCGACATTGCCACGATCATTCTCTCGTCGGTCGGTTGGGTCGGCGTTCTGATCATCGTTCTCGGCACCTTCAAGATCAACGACTGGAACCTGTACAGCTCGGGGCTCGGCGTCGTGAACTTCATCGACGTCGTGTTCGGTCGACGGATCAATCGCGCAGTTGTCACAGCAGTTGTCGGCATCACCGGTTCGGTCCTCGCGGCTGCCGGAATCCTGAACTCGTTCACCGACTTCCTGATCCTGTTGGGCGTCGGATTCCCGCCGATCGCCGGGATCATGGTGGCGGAATACTTCATCGTCAAGACATGGCGCAAGGATCTGGAGGAGAGTCGAGCTGCGGGTACCCTCCCGAACTCGGCACCCACTTGGGTACCGGCCACGCTGGTGATCTGGATCGTCTCGGCGCTGATCGGTCATTACAGCACCTTCGGCCTGCCGTCGATCAACGCGGTGGCCTCGGCCTTCGTTCTCTACGTCGTCGCGGGTCGACTCGGCCTGATTCGCGGAGTCGGACGCACCGCCACCGAAGCGCCGCAAGAGACTTCGGGGAAATCTGCGCTCACGCACTAGCACGGCACACACTATAGAAGGGAGTTCGCGATGCGAATCGGAATCGACGTCGGTGGTACGAACACCGACGCGGTCCTGATGGACGGGACCACCGTCATCGGGCATGTCAAACACTCGACCAGCAAGGACATCACCGGCGGAATCGGCGGAGCTCTGACGGCGCTGCAGCAGCAGTACTCGTTCTCTCCCAGCGCTGTTCAAGCAGTGATGATCGGCACGACGCACTTTCTCAACGCTCTCATCGAGCAACGCGGACTTGCACCGACAGCGGCTCTGCGATTGGGGCTTCCGGCGACCGCGGCGCTTCCTCCGATGGTGGGGTGGCCGCGAGACCTTGTCTCCGCTGTGCAAGGAAGGTACTACCTCGCTCACGGTGGGCACGAGTTCGACGGTCGTCGTATTTCGCCGCTGGACCCCGACGAGATTCGCCGCCATGCCGCCGATATGGCTCGCAGCGGTACTCGTTCGGTCGCAATATCTTCGGTGTTCTCTCCGGTCAATCTCGAATGCGAAGCGGCCGCCGCGGAGATCGTGCGTGAGGAACTCGGCCCGGACGTCGCAATTTCGCTCTCGCACGAGATCGGTCGAGTGGGTCTACTCCAGCGGGAGAACGCGACCATCATCAATGCTGCGCTGCGCGAGCTCGCCGATCACATCGTCGACGGTCTTGCCCGATCTTTGGTCGAGCACGGCATTGTCGCGCCGCTGTACCTGAGCCAGAACGACGGAACCTTGATGGACATCGAGTACGCGAGGCGTTATCCGGTGGCGACTTTCGCATCGGGACCGACCAACTCCATGCGAGGCGCCGCTGTGCTGTCCGGTCTGGCCAGCTGTGCGGTGATCGACATCGGAGGTACCACTACCGACGTGGGCGTATTGACCAACGGTTTCCCGCGAGAAGCCACCACGGAGGTGACGGTCGCCGGGGTACGGACCAATTTCCGTATGCCGGACGTCTTCTCGATCGGTATCGGTGGTGGTTCGCTGGTGGATGCAGACGGACTCACAGTCGGACCCGAATCTGTGGGATACGAATTGGGTTCACAGGCACTCGTATTCGGCGGTGACACGTTGACGGCCACCGACATAGCCGTCGCGGCAGGCTTGGCCGACGTCGGAGATCGCAGTGCGGTGGCGCACCTCGACAGCGGCCTGGTGTCGACGGCACTCGACCGGATCTCGCGCCGAGTCGCCGACGCCGTGGAACAGATGCGGACCACGTCGGATCCACTTCCCGTTGTGGCGGTTGGCGGGGGGTCGGTACTGCTGGAGCGTGAACTCCCGGGCCTGGGAACGGTGATTCGTCCTGAGCGCTTCGATGTTGCCAATGCGATCGGCGCTGCGATCGCGCAGGTCAGTGGTGAGGTAGATCGAGTCGAAGCGGTGCGGGACGGGCACCGGCAGGTTTTTGCCGACGATGCTCGCCAGGAGGCGATCGATCGGGCAGTCGCCGCAGGCGCACGGCCCGAGTCGGTGCAGATCGTGGAGTTCGACGAGGTCCCGATTCCGTATCTGCCGGGCAACGCAACACGTATTCGAGTGAAGGCAGTCGGTGACTTGGCACTGCACAGTGGTTTGGTCTCCACCGGTCAGGAGGGCTCACGATGAGTTGGACACTACGAACGGCGGATCTCGACGACCTCGCCAGGGGCGCGGCCTTGTTGGGCACCGGCGGCGGGGGAGATCCGTTCGTCGGCAAGATGTTGGTCACGCAGGCGCTCGGTGAGGCCGGTGAAATCACAATTCTCGATCCGGAGGAGCTTGACGACGACGCGTGGGTGATTCCCGTCGCGCAGATGGGTGCCCCGACCGTCGTGGTCGAAAAGATGCCGCGCGGAACCGAACCCGAGCTGGCGCTGATCACGTTGGAGAAGCACACGGGTCGAACTGCAGATGCCACGATGCCGATGGAGTGCGGCGGAATCAATTCGATGATTCCGTTGCTGGTGGCCGCACGGCGCGGCCTGCCGGTTGTCGACGCCGACGGGATGGGGCGAGCCTTTCCTCAGCTCGAGATGGAAACCTTCTCGGTGTACGGGATTTCGGCGAGTCCGCTCGCCATGGCGAACGAGCACGACGAGGTGGCGATCTTCGACACCGGAAGTGACAACAGCAGATTGGAGGGCCTCGCCCGCGGGGTGACGTCGAGGTTCGGTGGGATGGCGCACATCGCGCAGTACTCGATGACGGGTGCAGATGTGAAGCGGACGGCGATCCCACGGACTCTGTCGTTGGCCATGACCATCGGCCGGTCCATCAGACTTTCACGTGAGCAGCGGGTGGACCCGGTGCGGGCGCTTGTCGACAGTCTCGCCGACACGCTCTACGGATACGGGCGAGTTCTCTTTCACGGCAAGGTGATCGATGTCGACAGGCGAACCGATGAGGGGTTCGCTCGCGGTTCGGTGCGGATCGCCGGCGTCGGAGACGAAGAGCTGGAAGTTCAGTTCCAGAACGAAAATCTGATCGCCGTCCAATCCGGAGTGATGGTGGCGATCGTGCCAGACCTGATCTGCATCGTCGAGGCCGATACCGCCGAACCCATCACCACCGAGGGCTTGCGGTACGGGCAGCGCGTTGCGGTCATCGGGATCGCGACCCCACCCATCATGAGAACCCCGGAGGCACTGGCGGTCTTCGGCCCGGCTAGCTTCGGGCTCGATCGCCCGTTCCTGCCGGTGGAGACACTCGAGCAACCTGTACTGGCAGAATAGCGAGCCGTGAGCAGGCTGCACGCGGTCCGGGAGGCCGACCTCGACGCGATCGCAGCGGGGGCGGTGGTCCTGGGCTGCGGCGGGGGCGGCGATCCACGCTTGTTCGTGGAATTGCTGCGTCCACTGATGACGTCTACTTCGGTGGAGGTCATCGCGCCGGACCAGTTGCCGGAGGAGGCATTGGTGATGCCGGTGGGAATCGTCGGATCGGCCCTGGCCTTGGAGGAGCAATTGCCCTCCGGGCGTGAGTTTGCAGATACTGCAGCAGCTTTGACGCGCTGGACCGGGAAGCGTCCGACCGCGGTGATGACTTTCGAAGGCGGTGGACTCAACGCTCTCTCCGGCATCGCGGCGGCGTTGGCGTTGGGAATTCCCGTGGTCGACGCGGACCTGCTGGGTCGAGCGATGCCGCGGCTCGATCACTTCTCTCTCGCCGCAGCCGGGTTGGAATTGTGCCCGGTCACACTCGCCCAGCCCGGCGGCCTCATTACCGTCGTCGACGGAGTGGATGTGCTCGGCGCCGAGGTAGCAGTGCGGTCGTTGATCGGGAGAACCAGCGGTTGGGGCGCTCTGGCGATCGCGTCGATCGATGCGCGGACGGTGCAGGAGGCGTGCATTCCGGGAACTCTCTCCCGAGCACACGAACTGGGTCAGCACATCGGGGCCCTGGGCAGTTGGCAGGAGATCGCGGAGAGCTCCGGGGCCCTGGTAATGGGGACTGGCCGGGTGCGTGCGGTCCGTCGTAGTCGTCCGGACACCGGCGATCGTCGGGGCAGCGTGATTCTCGAACACGATTCTGCGGTGATACGAGTCGAATTCGAGAGTGAGTTCCTGACCGTCGCGTTGGACGGCGAGATGATTGCAACGTGCCCGGACATCGTGACGTTGCTCGACGTGCGGACCGGCGCCTTCGTCTCGTGTGAATCCGTGCACCAGGGGCACGATGTGGTCGTGTTGGTTCTTCCCGGTCCACAGTGGTGGGCGGACGAAGTGGGCAGATTGAAAGTTGTCGGCCCGCGGGCATTCGGGATCGACCACGACGCAGTGCTGATGGAGGCGCGATGAGCGCGAGTGTTTCGGCGTTGCTGAACAACCCGGCCTTTGTCGGGCTGTATCGACTTGCCGGGGAGGGTGATCCCGTCGTGACGACAGTGGGAGCACTCACCGGGGAATCGGCACAGTCGGCCGAGGCCGTGTCGGGTGCGGCGAGTTCAGGATCAGTTCTGGTGATTCTCGATCGAATCGACATCGGGGAGTGGAGATTCGACGCTCTCCTTCGGCGCACAGCGGCGACCGGCTGCCAGGTGGTCGCTGTGCACAGCGCTGCGGCGGAGGATGCGAATCTCTGGTTGCTTGCCGATCGGCTCGGACTGGTGGTGCTCGGAGTATCCGACCCGTGGCAGTTCAGCGTGGATCTTCGTGATCTTCTCTCGAATTCGCGGGCGGTGATGGCCGACGCAGTACTGCGGGCGACACACGCGGGCCAACGAGCCGGAGGAAGCGTCGAGAATCTTCTGTCGGTGCTACTGAACACCTTTCAGCGTTCATTCTTTCTCCTGGACACGTCCGGACGTCCGATGACCGGCGCCGACCTGTTGTCAGACGCTGATCGAGCAGCTGCCGGTATGTTGTCGGGTCGCGGGGCGCCCACCACGGTCGAATTGGACTCCGGCGGGGTCCTGATTGCGTGCCCGGTGATGTCCGGCGCAGCCCGAGAGCCCTGGCTGGCGGTGCTGCTCCCGGTGCGTCAAAGCGTCGAAGAGGCTTCTCTCTCAGTGGTTCTCGACGTGGCCTCGTTGGCTGCCGGGCACCGACTGGCCGTTGCGCGCATGGTCGACGAGCGTGAAGCGCGCCGGCGTAGCGCGTTGCTCGGTGAACTGATCGACACGTCAGCAGACGCCACACCCGGACTGCTCCGGCGCGCACTCGACGCGGGTTGGATGCTGGACGGATGGCACATCGGCATCAAAGTCCTGGCGGTCGGTGAGGTCGACCTGGTGGCAAGACGCAGCGAGGTTGCAGATGCTCTCGCCGCCGAGGGAATCGACGCCAATGTCGTGGAACAGGCTGACGGCTGGGCGGCGTGGACGACTCTGCCAGGCGAGCCGCGACCGGAGGCGATCACCAGGATCGCCGAGTGCATCCGTGCAGCTCAGGCCAGGTTGGAACCCACGATGGAGACCTGGGTAGGTGTGGGACGCGCACACGACGGTCCGGCTGGAATCGGTTCGTCCCTGTCGGAGGCCGGGGATGCCGCTCGGCTCGCCGGTTCCCGATCTCAAACAGGTCGATTCCTGCACGTGGACCGCCTCGGGCTGGCGCAGTTGCTGCTGGCGTGGACGCGAACCGACACCTTCCAGCCTGCGGCCGCGGCATTGCTCGCACCGCTACGCGATTCCAATGGAGAGTTGCTCGAGACTCTGTCGACGTACCTCGACGAAGAATCGTCTCTGGCTCACACCGCAACCCGAATGGGCTTGCACCGCAACACCGTATCGAGTCGGATCGATAGAATTCAGCGCCTTCTCTCGGTCGATCTGGCCGATCGGGAAACCAGGCTTGCGCTCCACCTCGCCTGCCGGACGATCGCGCCGTGACGACGGTCTTCGCAGCTTCGTCTTGACAAGCGCGGGAGGTTCCTGCCATCCTCGTTGCCAGGTCACGAGTACCAGTGTTCAGCCCCGGCTTGCTGGTCGGCAACCCTCCTCCGCGGTGGGGTGCTCCGGGTGACGACCCGGCTGCGTTCGAAAACGAATGCGGCAAGCGCGGACTCTTCCGGGGCCATCTCCCGACGAACGAGTCCTTGAACGTGAGGATTGTCTTCGATGACTGCTGTATTGAGTGCCGACACCTGCTGCACCACCGCGATTGCCAAGGTTTCGGGTGCCGACCTGCAGGTTCCATTGGTTCAGGGCGGCGAATGCTCCTACGCCAACTTCGACTACGCGGCCAGCGCGCCGGCATTGGCCCAGGTCACCGACCGTATCGCCGAATTGTTGCCCACGTACGCCAGCGTCCACCGCGGTGCCGGCTACGCGTCCCGGATCTCCACGCTCACCTACGAGAACGCTCGTGAATCCGTTGCTCGTTTCGTGAACTGTGCCGACGATCAGGTTGTCGTCTTCACCCGGAACACCACCGATTCGCTGAACCTGCTTGCGCAGTGCGTCCCCGGCAGCACCGTCGTCCTCGACGTCGAGCATCACGCAAACCTGTTGCCGTGGAACGACGCTCGTATCGTCACCGCCGCAGACACCATCGAAGAAACGATCGAGCGTCTGATCGGTGAACTGTGCACCAAGCCTGCCGCGCTGCTCGCAATCACCGGGGCCTCCAACGTGACCGGTGAGATCCTGCCGATTGCACGTTTGGCTGACATCGCTCACCGTTGCGGCGCACGTATCCTCGTCGACGCTGCTCAGTTGGCTCCCCACCGTCGCATCGACCTGCAGGAATGCGGCGTCGACTACGTAGCGTTCTCGGGCCACAAGCTGTACGCGCCCTTCGGCGCCGGCGTTCTCGTCGGCCGCCGTGACTGGCTCGACGAAGCTCAGCCGTACCTCGCCGGCGGCGGCGCCGTGCGTGAGGTGACCATCGAATCCACCGAGTGGGCTTGCGCGCCCGCACGCCACGAGGCGGGTTCCCCCAACGTGCTCGGTGCGGCAGCCATCGCGACCGCCTGCGAAACCCTGCACGCCCTGGACTTCGACGTGATCGCCGAGCATGAGAAGGCGCTCACCGCCCAGCTCACTGACGGCTTGTCCGCCATCGAGGGCGTCTCACTCGTGCGACTGTGGAACGACGCTCCCGACGCCGTCGGAATCGTCACCTTCACCGTCGACGGATTCGAAGCGGGCGAGATCGCCGCATTCCTCTCCGCCGAGCACGGCATCGGAGTTCGCGACGGTCGCTTCTGCGCACATCCGGTTCTCGCGCGCCTCGGCCTCTCCGGCGGTGCAGTTCGCGCCAGCCTCGGCCTCGGTAGCAGCTCGGACGACGTGACGCGGTTGGTCGACGCCGTGAACATCCTGGTTTCGAATCAGCGTGATTGGAAGTACGCGAAGACGGCAGGTGCGTGGAACCCTGTGCCCGAGACCCGCCCCTTCCTCGGAGCCGCAGACGACAATGCCGGCGCAGCCGAGTGCGTCTGAGCTGAGCTCGGTCCCCGAAAACTCGAACGGACAACTAGCATGGCAGCCATGGCACCAGCGGATTTTCCCGCCACCCCTTCGAGAGTGAGCATCACTCTCGGTCAGTGGTGCCGTCGCCATGTCGATCTGTGCCGCACCTCTTCAGGAATGTGTTCGAGCTGACGATTCGTCTCGCTCATCCCATACTTTTCTGATTTTCGGAGGTCTCACATGTCTTCACTCGCTTCGCATTCTCTGCACGTAGCGGTCGAGTTGACCGGATCCGGTCACCATCCGGCCGCTGAGGGCGCACCCGGCAACCTGCCCATCATCGGCGGCGACTACTGGGTGGACCTCACCGAGGGTGAAAAGGCTCTCGATTTGGCTTCATTCCCTACCAATGTGGTTCGGATTCGCGCTGCGGATCTGCGTGAGGCACAGCTCGAACGCGCACGGATACGCGCTGCCGTCGCCGAAGAAGGACGCGATCCCGACAGCGTCGCAGTGCTGGTCGATCTCGAGATTCTGATCGCGCCGGAGGCTCGCTCCGCTCGTAAGGAGCTTGCGCAGTTGGACAGCGCGTTGACCTCGCCGCGGGTTCCCGTTTCGCTTCATTACGTCGGAACGCCTTCCGGTCTCGGCAGTTTGATCGCCGATATCCGAGCTGCGGAGGTCGCCGACGGCGTTACGTTGCTGCCTCTCGCATTGCCTCGCACGCTCGAGCATCTGGTGGACAGCACCATTCCGTGGCTTCAGGATCGCGGACTTGTCACACCGTCCACCGCAGTCGACGAGGTTCTCGGGCGTTTCGGACTGCCGCCCCGTCAGCGCACGCTTGCGTCCTGATCGTCACCGATTGCATCTGCGTACAGGTGGAACAGCGACGGTAATTCGTCGGCACCGTCCACCTGTGCCAGAAGCGTCCAGCACTGCGCAGTGATCGACCGAGCCCTCGTGCCGATCCAGTTGGTGGGCAGTAGTTCCGGCGGCAACAGCGGATCCGGTTCCATGGCTCGCGTGAATTCCGCCGCGAGTTCGATGGTCATCGTGACAGCATCGGTACCCGGACTGTTCTGCAGTTTGTGCAGGCGTGCGGTCGCTACGTCGAGTAGCCGTTCGTATCCGTCAGCGATCTGGTCCAGTGGCCACAACTGCGCGGCAATCTTCACGGGGTCTTCGAGAGTGCCCACTTTCAGATCTCGAGTGGTGAGAGAAGACAGGTGCTGTTCGACGTCGAGTTCGGCGGCCGCATCGCGAATATACGGTTCCCAGGCGTGCGGCGAGACGTACAGACCGCCCTGGACGAGCGCGCCGCCGAGGTAAACGACCCTGGTGCGCAGCGCATCTCGCCCTTTCCGTGACGACTCCGGAATTGCGAATCCGGCCAGGTGCCAGTACCCGTCCCACGGCGTCACAGTGTCGCGGTCTTGTCGATAGGCCAGCCGAACGAATTCGACGTCGGGTTCCATCTCGCGCAGGGCTTTCGGCGTTGCTCGTAGCGTGGCCTGTCGCCCGCGACCTTCCTGAGTGAACTTCCCCTCGGTGACCAACCGCTTGATGCACAGCCGAACCTGTTGATCAGTTTTGCCGAGGGCGTCGGCGGTGGCATAGAGGGTGTGCCCGTCGACAGTTCCGTCCGTGCGCAGTAGTCCCTCGATCAAGATCCTCGTGGGTACATCGACGTCCCTGTCGGTCATCGCCATGTCCTTTCCTCGCTTCTCGACATCTTCGCCCACAACTGTACTATCGAATGCAATACGATCGTTTCAAATTCGTACGTTAGGGCGGGAAGATGGCAGCGGAATCGATGAGCGAGGGCAAGAGTAAGCCTCGTTTACGCAGGTGGATGGTTACTTCCCTGGCGGTGGTCGTTGTTCTGATCGCGACTCTGGTGGGCTGGACGCTGTACCAGAACACCTATGACATCCGTGAGGAAAAAGTGACGATCACCGGGGGATCGGTGCCGCTCCAGGGAGTCCTTGCACTGCCCGAACACGGTGACGGTCCCTTCGGGCTCGTGGTTTTCGTCCACGGAGACGGCCCGGTCGATGCAACACATGAGACGTTCTATCGACCGGTGTGGGAGGCGTTCGCAAAGGCGGGGTACGCGTCACTCTCCTGGGACAAGCCGGGGGTGAATGGGGCACCGGGCAATTGGCTCGACCAGAGCATGGACGATCGCGCGGCAGAAACGGAAGCGGCAATCGAGTGGGCGCGGGGACGTTCGGATATCGATCCGTCTCGGATCGGTCTGTGGGGTGCAAGCCAGGCAGGGTGGGTGATGCCCAAGGTGGTGAACCTCGACCCGGACGTAGCGTTCGTCATTGCCGTGGGTCCCGCGATCAACTGGCTCCAACAAGGCGAATTCAATACCCTAGCCGAACTTTCCGAGAGAAATGCGTCGGCCGACGAGTTCGAGAAAGCGCGGGTCGATCGTGCGAAGAACTTGGATCAGTTGGCCCGTGATGCATCGTTCGACGATCTCGTGGCCTCCGGCGAGGCCGACGGTCTCACCGAAGACCGGTGGAACTTCATCCGAAAGAACTACCTCTCGGATGCGCGAGCCGATCTCGAAACCGTGAAGGTTCCGGTGCTCTTGATCATCGGCGGACAAGACGTCAACGTCGACGTGGCTGATACCGAAAGGGCGTACCGCGAATTACTCGACTCGCCAGGGCAACTGGTGGTCAAGAAGTACCCCGACGCCACTCACTCGATTGTGGAGAAGGACCTCGAAGACTCGGAATTGATGTCGGCTCTGGTGGCCGTTCTTGCTCCCCGTTCGATCTTCGCTCCCGGCTATCTAGCGGATCAGACTGCATTTTTGGAGGGAATTCATGGCTGACGGAATCACGGTTGTCGCACTGGGTGGTGCCGGTGCCATGGGCTCGGCAGCAGTTCGTCTGGCCGCAACATTGCCGGGAATCGGCAAGGTAGTAGTCGCGGATCGCGATATCGATGCTGCGAAGCGTCTTTCAGTTGAACTGGCGCAGGCGTCAGCGGAAGTCGAGGCGCGCAGCATCGACGTCACGGACGGTCGCACGCTACGTGAATTGCTTGACGGCGCAGACGTGGTCGTCAATACGGTCGGACCGTTCTTCCGTTTCGGCGTCGGCATTCTCCAGGCAGCGATCGAGACCGGGACTCACTATCTCGACATCTGCGACGACTGGGAGCCGGCCGTCGACATGCTGGAATTGGACTGTGCCGCGAGGGGAGCCGGAATCTGTGCGGTAGTCGGCATGGGCGCAAGTCCCGGGATGAGTAACCTCCTGGCCGCGATGGCAGTCTCGCGATTGGACGTGGTCGACGATCTGTATACAGCCTGGCCGGTTGATGTCGAGGGCGAGGACGAGTCGGTGGACACATTGAGTGCAGCCGCCGTTCACTGGATGCAACAGATCAGCGGCCAGGTTCCGGTGGTTCGTGCGGGGCGAATCGTCAACGAAGAACCGTTGCGTTCCATCGCACTCGAACTGCCCGGCGGACGTCGGGGGAACGCTTACGTGGTCGGGCATCCGGAGCCGGTGATGTTTCATCGGACCATCAATCCTGCGGGGCATTCGGCAAATCTGATGGTCATCACACCGGAAACCGTGGCGTTTCTCGACGTTCTCCGCGCCGACATCGACAAGGGGAGAATCGATCTCGACTCGGCCGCCGAAGAATTGGGCAAGCCTTCGCTCGGACGGATGATCCGTGCTGCGCCTCGAATGCTCACGCGCGCCGGCCACGGATCCCTGCCGTTGTTCTTCGCCTCGGCGACAGGAATGTTCGACGGAAGAGCGATGCGCGTCGTGGCCCGGATTGCAGACGATTCACCGGTGTCGGAGTTGCTGTCGGACATGGCCGGTGCAACCGGAATCCCCTTGGCGCTCGGCCTTGCTCAGGTGGTGTCCCGGCTCGCCGACGGAACGATTTCGGATCGGATCGGTGTGCACTCACCCGAGAGCGTCGTCGACCCGGAAGTTCTGTTCACTGCGCTGGCGCGGTTGTTCGATCGAACCGACTGGAGTGAGATCGTCACCGTCGAATCCGAGTTCCGCTAGTCAGTTCGCGGCGTGTGATCCGATGCGACTGCGGATTTCGGTCTCGACGCGATCGGCGTCCTTAGGGCTGAACGAAGGCGATCCGTGGCCGGCGAGAGTGAGTACCACCGCGGTCTCCTTCCACGGGCGTGAAAGATCCAGGCTGTACCACGAGCTGAAATCTGTTGTTCCCCAGATTCGTAGGCGTCCGCTCAGCCATGACATGACTCCGAGGTCGACGGATTCGATCTGCGAGTACGGGACGAACTTGCTGACAAACGGGAAGTAGTAGTGGCGGATCGTGACGCCCTGATCGTCGATCCGGACGGTTCGGTCCTCGTAGATTGTCGATGTTCCTGCACTCACAGTGATAACCCGGTTCCTGCTGGTCGATGCTCTCGATGGCTGCCTGAAAACCAACCATACAGTCTCTATTGGGACAGGCTGCGAGCGCGGGCGTCAAGCGCTGGTGGGCCTTGAGACGACGAGATCGCTCACCGCGATCTGGGCATTGCCGATTGCCGTCTGAACTGGTTCACAACTGCTCGATGCTCGGGCGAGCGCAAGAACTGCGGTGAGCAGGGCAGCGTCGGGTTGTCCTTCGAACGGTCCGCTCTCGACATCGAACTTTCCAGCTCGCAACTGCTTTCGGGCGTTGATTCCCAGTTGTGAAATGACCTCGTCCATCGCGGTCAGGCATTGGGCGAGCGCTCCGATCGACCAGTAGAGATCGGCTGCAACGACGGGTGTTCCCGACGCCACGGTGCCGGCGCGGCGTAATCGGTTGTGGGTGTCGAGGAGTATCTCGGGCAGTCCGTGGTCTGCGCAGTGTTCCATCCCGCCGCCTCCGTAAGGTGTAAAGTTAGGTTATTCAATTACGGTAAAGCAGGGAGGTAAGGGATGCAAGTAGTTTTAGACGATTACGTATCCGGTGCGTCGTTTGCGACGGACCTGGTCAACACCTCACCCCGAGTGTGGGTGGAGGCTGGTGACGCGTTGCCAGACTCCCAGACGCTTCACGATCTACTGGACGAACATGGACTCTCGCCGGATGCGCTCACCAACGGACGCGGGCCGACCAGCGGTGAACTTGCGGACGTTCAGGGGCTCAGAGAGGAAATTCGTTCGGTTCTCGATGCTCCGACTGCCGGCGAACTAGTCGATCGCACTCATCAACTTCTCCAGGCCGTCCCGCATCACGTTCGACTTACGCCAGATTCCCAGAACGGCTATCGGTGGAATGCAGTACCGGACAACACAATCGATCTCGCGGGTGAACTCACGTTGTTGATCGGATACTCGTTGCTGGGGACTCTGCGCACATTGGGGTACGAACGATTCCGTCCATGCGCATCGCCGACGTGCAACGGGGTGTTTGTCGATACGAGCAGGGGAGGGCGACGCCGATACTGCATGCCGGCGTTGTGCGGCAACCGAATCAACGTCGCGAATCACCGTCAACGGCAGCGTCGTACTTAGCGTCTGCGCTTGCCCGGTCGATAGTGACAATCGAACAGAGTACGGCCGACTGTATGGGGAACTTCAACGAGATACAGACCACGTCAATCCCGCACGATTGTCGCCATGGCAACTCCTAGTAGATGGCGGCTCGTATGAAAGCCCGTTCTGTCTCCGCGACAGCAGTTATCAGCGTTGGCGTTTTCACCCTGGCCGGGTGTGGCGGCGCATCCAGTCCCGAAGGTTCAGTCGGTGAGTATGCAAAGGACGGCAGTTTCACGACTGTCATCAACGCCGATCCCGGAAATCTGCACCCTCTGATCACCAACCTTACGTCGACTCAGATCGTGAACGCGTACTCGTACGATTCGTTGATCGACATCGACGCGCAAACACGCACTGTGCGTCCCTATCTGGCGGAGAGCTGGAGTGAAGAAGGGAACACGCTGAAGTTCGTGCTCAAGAAGGGCATCACTTGTGCCGACGGCACTTCCTTCACCGCACAGACCGCGGCCGATGACATCAACTGGGTCATGGATCCTGAAAACGCTTCACCGCTACGCGGATCCACTGTGCCGATGTCGACTTCGGCCTCAGCGGACGGTGACGAACTGACGGTGACTACCGCCGAGCCAGCGCCCTTCCTGCTCTCTCGGATCGGCGCGTTGCGGCTTCCGTGCGCTGCGACGCTCGAAGACCCGGCCAGTATCCGTTCCAGTAGTAACGGAACGGGTCTGTTCAAGGTCACCGAAGTTGTTCCCAACGATCACATCACGATGGAACGCCGCGACGGTTACACCTGGAGTCCGAACGGCGAGACCACTTCAGACACTCTCGGAGTGCCGAAGACAGTGACGATCAAGATTGTCACCGATCCCAGTACGACGGCGAATCTTGTTCTCACCGGCGGAGTGAATGCCGCAGCGGTCACCGGTTCGGACGAAGAACGAGTCTTGGCCGCGGGTCTGGATTCGAAGACCTACACCACGTTGTCCGGCGAGTTCATCTTCAATCATTTCGCGGCCCTACCCACGGCAGACCGTGCTGTACGGCAGGCCCTCGTGCAGGCAGTAGACCTGGACGACTACACCGAGATCACCACCGGCGGTAAAGGAACCCGCGCACGCGCCCTCGCGGTTTCGGAACCCCTTGCCTGCGACTACAACAGTGTCGAAGGGACGATCCCCGATTTCGACGTCGATGCAGCAAAGAAAACGCTGTCCGACGCAGGTTGGAAGGCGGGTCCCGACGGCATCCTGACGAAGGACGGTCGACCGCTTGCCCTCAACGTGATTTTCAACAACTCACGCGATACGAACTCTGCCGCCGCGGAATACGTGGCAACACAGTGGGAAGGACTGGGCGCGAGAGTGAAACTGACCGGCGGCGACTACAGTTTTGTCATCGCCAACACATTCAGCACCACCGACCTGTCGTCGTGGGACGTTTCCATCGGTTTGACGCTGGGGAGTGATACGCCGAGTATCTTTGCGAAGTACTTCACCGGCCCACCGAAGCCTGAAGGAGTGAACTTCGCTTCCCTCGACAACAAGAAGTACATCGAATTGTCCACTGAGGCTTCGCTTCTTCCCGGTGACGAGTCCTGCAAGGTCTGGGAGGAAAGTGAGCGGGCATTGTTCAAGGACGTCGACCTGCTGCCGGTATCCACGACTCCCGCTCACATGTTCTTCAACGGGGCAACGTCGATCTATCCGCCATCGAGCGGAATCCTTCCGGGCTCGGCGATCCGTGTCCTGAAGTAGGACCCTCGGCAGCGCTCACTTTCGGGTATTGATCATCCGAAGAGCAAACCGAAATACCACTGCAGCACCCGCACCTGCAGCCAGGCCGGCGACGACATCGGCAAGAAGGACACCGACGCCTATGCCCAGGACGGCAGCGGCGGCGACAGCAAGGGCTACGTCAGCACGAGGAGCGGCGATCGCGGCATCCTTTCCCCGAGTATCGAACGAGCACCCATCTCAACGGAGCATGTCACGAAACTGTCGTCCGCAGGTGTATCAACAGCAAAATGTGTGAAACGCGTCGGCCCCGACGGAGTTGGACTCCGCCGGGGCCGGGCTGTGTGTACAGCGCAGTGTGTATTGCGCGCTGGCTCAGTGTGTCGGAACGGATTCCTTCGAGGAGGTCGGGGACGTATCGGTGTGCTGGCTACCAATCTCCTTGCGGGAGTTGGAGCTGTTGAACCGAGGGAGGAAACCGGCCAGGACGAGTGCGACGACGGCGGATCCGGCAGCGAGGGCCATGACGACGCGGAAAGCGTTCTCCGACGGCAGCGTTGCCCCACCGATGGACATGGTCATCTGGGCGATGACGACACCCGCGATGGCGCTGGCGAATGATGTACCGAGGGAGCGCATCAGGGTGTTGAAGCTGTTGGCTGCACCGGTCTCGGACGGAGGAACAGCCCCCATGATGAGAGCGGGCATCGCGCCGTAAGCCATACCGGTACCGGCGCCGATGATCACGGCGATCACGATCAGTTCCCAAATCGAGTGCATGGCGAAAATGCCGATGCCGTAACCGATTGCGACGACAACGGCGCCGAGCATGAGCGTCACCTTGGGGCCGTGCGAATTGGTGATACGTGAGGACAGCGGAGAGATCAGCATCATGATGATGCCGGAGGGAGCCATGACCAGACCCGCGGTGAGCATCGAACCGCCTAGGCCGTAACCAGTGACTTCAGGCAATTGGACTACCTGGGGAAAGACCATGCTGGCGGCGAACATCGCGAACCCGAACACGATCGATGCGAGGTTGGTGAAGAGCACCTGGCGGCGGATGGATACGCGTAGATCCACCAGCGGCTTGGGGGTGCGTAGTTCCCACCAAGCCCAGAATCCGAATATCAGGATCGCGGCGCCGAACAGGGAAAGCGTGAGCGTGCTCGTCCAACCCCAGTCGCCACCCTTGGAAATGGCCAGTAGTAGAGCGATGAGGGCGGCTGAGAGCGAGATTGCCCCGCCGAAGTCGAACGTGCCACCTGTGCGAACCGTCGATTCGGGGACCAGGACGACAACAAGAACGGCCGCAAGAGCGCCGAGCACGGCTGACGCCCAGAACAGGACGTGCCAGTCGGCGTACTCGGCGATCAAAGCCGCGATCGGAAGACCTAGAGCGCCACCGACTCCCAGTGAAGCGCTCATCATCGCAACAGCGCCGGCGAGCTTCTTGGGCGGAAGCACGTCGCGCATCACACTGATGCCCAGCGGAATGACGCCGGCAGCAAGGCCCTGCAGGATTCGGCCGGCAACGAGGGGGATAACGCTCGAACTGAGTGCTCCGACCACCGAACCGGTTACCAACAGCGCCATGCTGATCAGGAGTAGACGCCGTTTGCCGAACATGTCGCCCAAGCGGCCCATGGTCGGGACGGCGACGGCAGCTGCGAGCAGCGTGGCGGTCACAGCCCACGCGGTATCGGACGCCGGCGCGTTCAGGTACTCGGGCAGATGCGGGATGATCGGGATCACCAGCGTCTGCATGAGCGAGACGACGATGCCGGAAAACGCCAGAACAGCCACCACTGCGGTGGTGGCTGGCGACTTCGTTGTCTGTGGCGGCGTTGTCGGTGGTGGAGAAGTGGTTGACGACATTGCGGTAACTCCATCGGAGGAAGAACGAATAATGGTTTAAGTCAGTTGATTGAACTAAAGTTAAATCAAGTGACTGACTTAACGGAAGGGTGCGCCTCCGATCGTGACGAATATCTCCGGTGCCGAGCAGCTTCGGATGGTCGAGGATGATGGTGTCCATGACTACGAGGACTGAGGACGCGTCGGCCGACGTCGGCGGCGCCGCAAATTCCGCGCGCTCTGCTGCAACCCGAGACCGCATTCTCGCCGTCGCCGAGCAGTTGTTCGCCGAGCACGGTGTCTTCGCGGTTTCGAACCGCCAGGTGAGTGAAGCGGCGGGTCAGGGCAACAATGCAGCCGTCGGATACCACTTCGGGACCAAGACCGATCTGGTCCGCGCGATCGTGAACAAGCATTCCCAGCAGGTCGAGAAGAAGCGTGGCGAACTGCTGTGTGAGATCGAAGGGTCCACAAACGTTCGTGACTGGATTTCGTGTCTGGTTCGGGCGTCGACCGATCACTACGCCGAAATGGGTGGCCCGACTTGGTACGCGCGGTTCAGTGCACAGATTCTCACCGACCCGGTCCTGCGGAAAATCGTCTACGACGAGGTACTGGCCTCGCCCACCCTGCAGGAGACGCTTCGGGGACTCTCTGACTGTCTGGCCGACATGCCGATGAGTGTTCGACGCGCCCGCGCGGACATCGGACGCAATGCGATCGTGCACATGTTCGCCGAACGTGAGCGCACGCTTGCCGAAGAGGGGCCGGACGCGGTCACGTCATGGGAGGACTTCACGACCGACCTCGTCGACGCGCTGGTCGGACTTTGGACGGCTCCGATCAGCCGCTGACCGGCCGTTTGTCCGCGCTAGCCGCCCGGTCCGGGGCAACCCTGCGCAATGGATCTCGCGTCGGCGGAAGATCCAGGAGCAAGCCGACTCCGGCAAGAATGATGACAAGACCGCCAACGAGCGCGAAGGTAACAGGCTCGTTCAACCACAGCACTCCGATGGCTGATGCCGAAATCGGAACGAGAAGAGTGACGGCCGATGCCGCGACTGGACCCGCCTGACGAATTATCCAGAAGTAGACCAGGTAGCCACCGGCGGTAGCCCCCAGCCCCAGGGCTACCACGGCGATGAGTGGGCCGACGGTTATGGGCCCCGGAGGGGGAGCGACGGCGGACACCGGCACCAAGAGGGCGACCGCGGCAAGTTGTTGGCCGAGGGCCAGCGTCAGGGGTGGAGTGTCCTGGAACGACTTTCGTGCGTAGACACCTCCGACTGCGTACAGCAGCGCCGCGGTCAAAGATGCGCCAATGGCCAGCATTGCGCGACTGTCGATCGCTGACGGAATTCCGCCGACAAGCACCGAGACGCCGACGATGCCGATCGCGACCCCCGAGAGTTTTCGCCAGGTGATCTTTTGTCGAAGCCAGAAAGCGGCGACGAATACTGTGAACATCGGAGTCGTGGCATTCAGGATCGACGCCGTCGACGAGTTGAGGCCGACGATCGCAGTTGCGACAAGTGTCAGGGGCCCAGCGACATTGAGGGCAGCCAGCAGTAGGAATGCAGGAAACCGATGACGGACCGCGCGCCAGGTCGATCTGCTGGAAGCAGTTATCAGCGCGAGAACCAACGCTGCAACAATGAAGCGGCCGTGCGTCGTGCCGACGGCGCCGAGAGTTGGTGCTGCCACAGCAACCAGGGGGAACGAGCTTCCCCAGAGCATGCCGACCAACAGCAAAGCTCCAACTACGGCGAATCGGCTGCTGCCGATTGCTTTCCAGTTCTTCATTGCTCCTCTTCGTCGACGACCACGCGGACATGGATGGTCGATGCCAGACCTACCATATACCCCCGGTAGGTATAAGTTTGACTGTGTCATGATGCTGCAGGCGAGCGGGGATCCCGCGACGGTATATTCCCTCTCCCGCAATGGTTTATACGGCGAGGTGTCAACTGAATGCACCCTAAGGCTCAGTAAAATATACCTATAGGGGGTATATTGGCGGTTGTATCGGGCTCGCTTTGCGGGCCACATCCGTCCCGCAAAAGAACAGGAATCCCAATGAGCAGTTGTGGCTGTGGCAACACCCCGAAGTCTGACGCCAAAGGCGATGTCGGCGCTGTCGGTTCGGCGATGCCGACCGGTGGGAAAGACCTACTCAACGCTGGCAGTAGTGAACTCGTCGAATGTCGGGTCATGCCCGGCAGTGTGATCGAAAAGGCGCGTGCCGAAGCGGAAGGCCTGTTCCGTGACTACGAAGGTAATCGGTACTGGTTTTGCTGCAAGGGTTGCGGTCCTCGATTCGACGCAAATCCGCGGAAGTACGCTGACGTGAGCTGAGCGAAAAGTGGTGGTGCAGGCGATGGCTCCACCACCACTTTCGTTGAGGCCCAATCGGGGTTCGGGCAGACCGTCGACATCAGACGGTGCGAGCGCACGCGCACTGGGTAGCCGCCAAGGTGCATTCGCCTCGCGTGGTTTCGTACGTCGCTTGGACGGGCAATTCAGCAACCGTCTCCCGAGGCCAAAGTGCAAATCCTGCAACGGTTCCCACTGCGGCAAGCGCTGCAAGGATGCTCCAGGTGACCGCAAATCCCGCGCTCGAACCAACCCATCCGGCGATCGGATAGGTGACAAGCCAGGCAAGGTGCGACAGGGAGAACTGGGCTGCGAACACCTCCGGTATCCCTGCGGGTTCGACGGAGCGTCGAAGTACTTTTCCGGTCGGAGTGACGATCATGGCCATCCCGGCGCCGACGAGCGCCCACACTGCGGCAGTGAGCATCCACGTGAATACACCGGCCACGGCGAGGGCTGCTGCCGCGCCGGCGCTGACGACCAGGACAACGGAACCTGCTGTCATCACAGTACGTTCAGCGGTTCTGTCGAGAACGCGTGGAAGAAGAAGCGCGGTCACCAACGTGCCGGTGCCTGACGCGGCAAGCATCCACGCCACGTCGGATTGGGTTCCACCGAGCTCGTCGCGGACGTAGTTGACGGTGTTGACCACCACGATCGATCCGGCTGCTGCCACCACGAGATTGAGTGCCATGATGCCGCGCAGTCGAGGCGTGGTCACGAAGATCCGCACCCCCGACGCGATCCGATCCCACGCCTTGCGGTGAGTACTTCGGCGAGCGTTGGGGATTCGGGTGGCCAGCACGAGCAGTGCCGAGACTGCAAAGCCCACGGAGGTGGCGACGAACAACAGGTTGAATGTCATGAAGGACAGTGCGACTGCGGCAAGAACAGGGCTGAGCAGGCTTTCCATCGTGTAGGCGACCTGCGATGCCGACAGTGCGCGGGTGAAATCGGCCTCGTCGGTCACGATGTCAGGGATGACCGCTTGGAACGTGGGAGTGAACGCTGCCGACGCAGCTTGGAGAACGCCCACCAGCACGTAGATGTGCCAAATCTCGCTGACGAAGGGCAATGCGATCACGACCGCTGCGCGAATGGCATCGAGGGCAACGAGGAAAGCCCGTCTCGGCAACCGGTCTACGTACGCCGCCGCGAGTGGAGCGATCACGACGTACAGGGACATCTTGATCGTCAGCGCGGTGGCCAGCACGGCTCCGGCGCTCGGTCCGGCGAGTTCGTAGGCGAGTAGACCCAGGGCAACCGTCGCCAACCCGGTGCCGAACAGCGCGATGATCTGGGCGCTGAAGAGCAGGCGATAGTCGCGAATCAAGAACAGACGCAGGCTGTTCCGTTCCGGTGCGGACTTAGCGATCCGGTTCATCTGGTTTCACTCCCGCGACAAGATTGAAAGCTCCGGTCAGGACATTGAGGGCGACGATTCCGACTACGTCGGCGATCTCGCGATCACCGTAGCCGTGCGCTCGAAGGCCCGTGATGTGTTCGTCTGAAATCGAGGCAGGCTCCCGATAGACGCGAAGTCCGAGGTCGATCATTGCCGCGATGGCGGGATCGGCCGAGGTGCCCGCGCGGGCACGCTCGATCTCGTCCGCCTCGACGCCGTTGGCGTGCGCGGCGGCGACGTGGGCTTCGAGGCAAACAGCGCAACCTTGCTGGACCTGCACAGCGATAGAGATTCGCTCGGTGATCTTGCGGCTGAGTTTCGCTCGCTTCATTGCCCGACTGAGTTGCAGATAGCCACCCAGTACGGCGGGCGAATGAGCCATCGCCGCGACCATGTCACCGACCTGTCCGTGACGGTTCACGAGTTCGGCGAGAAGGTCTTTAGATGCACCGACAGCGGTGGTGGGCGTGAGAGATGCAAGGCGCGACATAACGAGTCCTAAGTGGTTCCGCCGGTGGTGGGTTCGGCTGGTGACAGCCGGCCGAACCCACCACCGGAGTTGGTCAAGAATTGACGGTGGATTGAACGGGTCGAGGATCGTCGACCTTGGTCGACCGCATCACGATCGCGGTGATTGCTGCGCCAACCACTGCGATGGCGGCTGCTCCGAGGAACACGGCGGAGAAACCGTTCGTCAACTCCGTCAGGTCACCGAGTTGATCAGCGCCGAACACTGCTGCGATCGCGGTCATCACCGCGAGGCCGACAGCCGAGCCGACCTGGTAGCTGACGTTGACGATGCCGGAAGCCAATCCGCCCTCTTCCGGGCGTGCAGCCGAAATCGCCGTACCGAGTGAGGGAATGAACGCCAGCGTCATACCTGCCGCAGCCACGAGCGACGCCGGCAGTACGTCGACCCAGAAGTTGCCGGTGGGCCGGATCAACGACATCCAACCCAAACCGATTCCCAGTACCAGCAATCCGGCTACGATCATTGCTTTTGCGCCGAAGCGCGCCATGGCCCGTGGTGCCACGACGACCATGCCGAGCATGACGAAGATCGTCATCGGCAGCAGCGCAGCACCGGCCGGGAAGGCGCTGTATCCGAGCACTTGCTGCAGGTACAGGTTCAGGAAGAACCACATCGGTATCCAGGCGGCGCCGAGCACGAGCTGAGCGATGTTCGCGGCACCGAGGTTGGGCGCCTTGAAGATTCCCAGACGCACCAGAGGTTCCCGACGCTTCGACTGGATCAATACGAATGCACCCAACAGAGCGGCCGAAACGGCGAGCGCCAGCCATGTCTGCCCGGATCCCCATCCGACATCAGGTGCTCTGACGATGCCGAAGACTCCGACAGCAAGACCTGCGGTGACAGTGAGTGCGCCGAGGAAGTCGATCGACCCGGTACGTGCCGGTGCGTTCGGCATCAGGAGGGGAGTAGCGATCAGCGCGATGACAGCGATGGGAATGTTGAGATAGAACACCCAAGGCCAGCTGGTGTATTCGGTGATGACGCCGCCGAGGAACACGCCGGCCGTACCGCCGGCCGGAGCGGCAGCGCCGTAGATGGACAGCGCCTTGGTCATTTCCTTTTGTGTGCTGCCGAACAGCATCATCAGCAAGGTGAGCGCGGAGGGCGCGATGAGTGCGGCGCCTGCGCCCTGGACTGCACGGCCCGCAAGTTCGACGGCGACGTTACCGGCGGCACCGGCGACAACGGAACCGATCAGCAGGATCAGCCAACCAGCGGAGAACACTCTGCGGGCGCCGAACAGGTCGGACAGGCGGCCGCCGAGGAGGAGTAGCCCGCCGAACGCGATGACGTACGCATTGAAGACCCAGGTCAGGCCTTCTTGGGAAAAGCCGAGATCGCTCTGCATCTGGGGGAGAGCGACGCCGATGATGGAGGTGTCCATGATGACCATGAACTGAGCGGCGGCGATCAACGCCAACGCCCACCACTTACGGGTGGATTTCGGTTGTGTGGACATTCTGAGTTCCTTACCTGTACGGGGTATAGGTGATGCTTGTGTGGTCAGGGGGTGTCGTAAGCGGGCCTGGGTGACATCGGCGCAGCGCTTCGTTGGGGTGCACGGGGAAATGCTGCTCTTGGAACTCATTCGGCCGGCGCTCTGCGTAGATGCGCATCGGATCTCCTTCGAGTGAATTCAGGGTGTTCGAGTAGTTCGTTGCATACCCTAGGGGGGTATGGTACAAATTGCAACAGGTTCGATGTCAAGGAGTGCAGAACCTGACGCAGACGGCAACGAAAGTGCTGCCGACCCAAACTTTGGAGGGCAAGATGTTCAGCGACAACGGCTACACACTGGAATTGGCAACGTCGGAGGCGGCCGTCGGCAGCCATGTCCCCTTGCAGTTCCGGATCCTGGATTCGGTTGGAGCTCCGTTGACCCGGTACGCCGACACCCACGACAAGCAGTTGCATCTGATCGTGGTCGGTCTGGACCTGACCGGATTCCAGCACGTGCATCCCGAATTGGACGAGAACGGAAACTGGCGTGTGTCAGTCGATTTCGATCACGCGGGAGACTACCGAGTCTTCGCTGACTTCACCCCGGACGGCGGTGACGGAATCACGCTCAGTGCGGATGTACGAGTCGCCGGGTCCTATGATCCTCGGCCGTTGCCCGCCGCTGCTGCCGTCACGACGGTCGACGGCTATACCGTCTCTCTCGAAGGCGCGGCCCACGCAGGGCAGACATCGAAGCTCACACTCTCGGTCAGTCGTGACGGAATCCCGGTCACAGACTTGCAGCCCTACCTTGCCGCATACGGGCATCTGGTCGCGTTGCGTGCCTCCGACCTCGCATATCTCCATGTCCATCCGGACGGTCATCCCGGTGACGGTGTCACGCCGGCCGGACCGGCAATCACCTTCTACGCCAACATGCCGAGCGCCGAGGGTTACCGGTTGTTTTTGGACTTCAAGCACGGCGGAGTGGTGCGTACGGCGGAATTCACGCTGACGGCCGACAATGCGACCCCACCTGCGTCCGAACATGCGAACCACGCGCACCACGGGCACTGAGACCGAATGCGTTTCGCAGCAGCGGGAAAACGGGCATCGCTAATCGCCATGCACCCATCTGTTCGCGCAGTAGCGAAATGCGTGGCGATGTGCACAGTGATTGCTCTGCAAGACAACGGAAGTCGAAGAGTATCCGCACATCGCACCGGTAACGAGAATTGTTGCGAAGTCACGCGTTGACGAACAGGAGGACATCGAATGTCGGAAGCGACAGAAGTTGGCAGTGCGCCAAGCAGCGCTCCAAACAGTGTCCAAAGCAGTGATGCGACCGGCGATGTGTGCTGCACGGGAGATTCGCACGGCTACATCACCGCCAAGGGCGACTACCTGGCGCGTCTGCGTCGCATTGAAGGTCAAGCTCGCGGCCTGCAGCGCATGGTCGACGAGGACAAGTACTGTATCGACATCCTGACGCAGGTGTCGGCGATGACCAAGGGCCTCCAGGCGGTCGCCATGGGCCTGCTCGAGGACCACATCGGCCACTGCGTCGTCAAAGCCGCTGTTGCCGGTGGGCCCGAGGCGGACGCGAAGATCAAAGAAGCGAACGACGCGATTGCGCGATTGGTCCGCTCATAGAATTGTGATGAACATTGATACCTTGGTGCGCATGTTCAGTATCGAGATCCGTCGTACATTCGCTGTGAGGCAGGGGCTTCCGGCACCGGTGCGGGACGCGAAGAACTTGCCGCCGCTGATGCCTGCCGACGGATTTCGCGTGACGATGCGAGTGGCGTTCTTGTTCGAGGACGACCAACTCGGAGAACGTGGATGGTTTGTCGACACGGACGCTCTGGACGAGTCCGTCGATCGATGTGCCGAGCAATTGGCGAGCGGTGCCTGGCCGGAGATTTTCGATTTCCGTCCGTCATTCGAGAATGTCGCGAAGTGGGCTTTCAGTGAACTTGCGTCCAGCATTCCTCAGCTGACCTACGTCGAACTCGACAACGAGACGATCGGTGTGGCAACAAGATACGTCAGATCACAATGATCTGACGTATCTCGTTGACGCACCGCGTTCGGTCGACCGGCCTACTGGTAGAGGCGCAACGCAGAACCGATGAAGGTCTTACCGAATGCGAGTCCGGCCTTGTTGAAGTAGAAGCTCAAGACCGTATCTGCAAACGGGACTGCGGACACCGTTTTGGTGATCTGTGACTCGGCGTCTGCCCACTCCGCGCATGCTGCGTCGCCGGTCAAACCGGAGGCCTTGGCAACGGCTGCTTCGTAGGCGGGGTTGTTGATCGAAGAGAAGTTCTTACCTGCTGCCGGAGCAGGACCGGAGAAGAACGGGACGAACCCGCTGGGAACCGAATTGTTGATCTGGATCCACGCGATGTCCCACTGGTTGTTGTCCTTGCCACTGAGCATGACGTCGACAACCTTGGTCTGGTCGGCTCCTGTCACCTCGACGGTCGCACCGAGGTCGGACCATGCCGACTGGGTGAGCTCGGCTGCCGCGCTGCGCGCATCTTCGCCGGCAGCGTAGAAGAGGCGGAGGGTCAGCGGCTTTCCGTCCTTGCTTCGTTTGCCGTCGGAGCCGGCGGTCCAACCTGCAGCGTCCAGTGTTGCCTTTGCTGCGCTGAGGTCGAAGTCCGGAATGTTGCCTGCGACAGAGTCGTACACACAGGCTCGGGGCTCGACGGAGACAAGACTTGTTGCACGGGTGCCCTGGCCGCCGGTGATGACCTCAGCGAGATCGTCGAGATTGACAGCCTGGACGAGAGCTTTTCGAACGGCGGGATCACTGGTCGGATTGTCCGCAATCTGATTGAAGTACATCTGACCGGCGGGAAGTGGGCGCTGGACCGAGTCGAAATTGGCGGCATCGATGCGATCCTTGTCCGGACCGGCGATCGGAGATGCGCTCAGTTCGCCTGAGAGAAGCTGGTTTGCTGCGGTGCTGACATTGGGTGCCATGACAGCAATGACTGTCTTGGGGACACCCGGTGTGTCGGAGGTGGTGTCGTCGGGCCCCCAGCTGTAACCGTCACGACGCTCGAACGTGTAGTGGTCATTGGCCGAGACTTCGGTGACTTCGAACATGCCGGAGCCCAGCGACTTGTTGTTCGAGGCGGTCGGATCTTCGAGTCCGGCATCGCACATGATCGGGAGGCGACTGATGGTGAGGAGGAGGAACGGGGTCGGCGCCGGAGTGGTTACCGTGATGGTGCGGGTGGCGAGATCGGCAGTGGCCGAAGCGCCGATGGGAACTGTGGTGCCGCGTTGTTGTGAACCCTTGGCTGGATCGGCTACGAAGTTGATGTTGTTCGCGACGGTCTGTGCAGTCAGCGTCGACCCGTCGGTACAGGTCACGCCTTCACGAATGGTGAAGGACGCGGAGGTCGGCGTTTCTTCCCACTTCTCGGCCAACCATGGTTTGAATTCACTGGTTTCAGGATCCTGGTAGACCAGGGAGTCGTACGCCAGCTTCGAAATTTCCGCGGTTGCCGCAGAGCCGGACATGATCGGGTTGAGTGCACCCGGATCGCCTTGCAACGCGTACCGGAAGGTTCCGTCAGTCAGAGGCTCACCGCCGCCGGAGCCCGAGGACGTGCCTCCCGAGCTGCAAGCCGACAATACGAGCGCGAGCCCCGCGGTCGCGGCAAGCGTCGAATAGGAGCGGTGTTTCATTGTGCCTCCGTGAAGGAGCCGGGGCCCGGGAGTGAATCGTGAGGGCGCAGTCGAGTGTGACCGCTAAATCTTGGCGTAGGACGTGACGGGCATCTCGGTCGATCCTCACGAAAATCGGGCGGATTTTTGTTCGATTTCACGAAGGTTGGAGTTCTGGTTCAGTTCACGGGGAGTCGAGGTCACTTCGTCGTGGCCACCCGGTCTCCGTGAGCACGGTTGCTGGAACTGACCTCAACGGGGAGGTGGGGCCGAGACCGTGGAGGTCTGCGTCGTCGTCGATTTCGGACCAGAATTCGTCCGCCGAAACATCAAGGCCGAGAACGATCCACGGCGGTCCGGCTTCTTGGAACGCGTACGAGACGGTTCCGGTACGCGGAACTGTCGTATCGAACAGTCGGTCTCCGACGGGATAGCCCTGCTGCTCGCCGACCAAAGTCAAGGTAGTCGGTTCGAAGGATGCATCGCGCAGAATCTTCTCGACTGCGTGGTCGAAGCTCTGCTGGACGCTGAACTCTTCGTCCGAGTTCGAACCGGTGAACTCGGGGAAATGCGCACAACACAAAACGTATGGGCCTGCTGAGTTGCAGTAGAGACGAAACACGGGAAATCCACCGGCCACGACGTGACGTTAGCAGGGCGTCGAAATGGAGAAGTTGCTGTTTCAGCAAAGATGGTTGCGTGAGTTGTGGAAGGTCGTTCATCCTGGGTGCATGAGCCACGAACACCACAATCACCACGAAAACTCCGATACCACCGAGAATCCGTACGCCAAGGCGGACGCACAGTTCTGGAACTCGCTGTACGAGGAACGCCCCGCGCGCTGGAGCGGAAATCCCAACCCACAGTTGATTGCCGAAGCCTCCGACCTGGAACCGGGCACGGCACTCGACGTCGGTTGCGGCGAAGGTGCCGACGCTTTGTGGTTGGCGCGTCGCGGGTGGAAGGTCACCGGCACCGACATCTCGTCGGTTGCGCTCGGCCGCGCCCAGGCTCACGTCGAGGGCGAGGGCGTCGACATCGAATGGCTGGAAGCCGACCTGACGAAGTGGGATCCGCAGGGGCGCTCGTTCGATCTGGTGTCCGCGCAGTTCTTCCACATGCTCGAACCCGCGCGCGGGGAATTGTTCCGTGCTCTCGGAGATCTGGTCGCGCCCGGCGGGCATTTGCTGATCGTGGGCCACTCACCTCACGAGTCGCCGACCGAGCACCATCGGGCCATGCTCCATACACCCGAATACGTGGAGTCGCTGTTCACCGATGGTTGGAAGGTGTTGGTCTCGGAGTCGCGGGAACGTGATCTTCCCGCGAACCCCGAGATGCATCACACGACGGATACCGTTGTGCTGCTTCAGCGATTGAGTGCGAGTACCGACAGCAACTCGTAAGCGACGTGAGCCGCTGCGATACCGGTGATCTCGGCGTGGTCGTACGCCGGCGCTACCTCGACGATGTCGGCGCCGACCACGTTGAGTCCTACCAACCCACGCAGTGTGTTCAACAATTCGCGAGAGGTCATGCCGCCCGCTTCGGGTGTTCCGGTGCCCGGAGCGTGGGCGGGATCGAGTACGTCGATGTCGACGGAGACGTACACCGGGCCACCGTCGAGGCGCTTACGCATGCGCTCGACGATGCTGGCGACGCCGTCGACCTCGTAGTCGTCACTGCGGATCACCTGGAAACCGAGGACGCGGTCGTCTTCGAGGTCTTTCTCGCTGTAGAGCGGTCCACGGATGCCGATGTGCTGCGAGCGCTCCATGTCGATCAGGCCCTCTTCGCTGGCGCGGCGGAAGGGGGTGCCGTGGGTGAAAGGCTGACCGAAGTAGGTGTCCCAGGTGTCGAGATGAGCGTCGAAGTGCAGGACGGCGATCGGGCCGTGATCGCGGGCCAGTGAACGCAGGATCGGCAGTGCGATGGTGTGATCGCCGCCGAGCGTGAGCACGGAGGAACCGTCGGCGCGCAGGTCGGTAACGGCGGACTGAACCGTCGTGAGAGCTTCCTGGATGTCGAAGGGGTTGACGCCGATGTCGCCGAAATCGGCTACCTGCTGGTTGGCGAAGGGCGAGACCTTCAGCGCTGGGTTGTACGGACGCAGCAGCTTCGACGCAGCGCGGATGTGCCCCGGACCGAACCGGGCACCGGGGCGGTAGCTGACACCCGAATCGAAGGGGATGCCGAGGATCGTCACGTCGGCGCGCGAGACCTCGT
This sequence comes from Rhodococcus sp. SG20037, assembly GCF_031763325.1. Classification (NCBI taxonomy): domain Bacteria; kingdom Bacillati; phylum Actinomycetota; class Actinomycetes; order Mycobacteriales; family Nocardiaceae; genus Rhodococcus; species Rhodococcus sp. SG20037. The sequence continues at coordinate 681,975 of NZ_CP134497.1, forward strand.
CCAGGCGCGGGAGACGCGCAAAGGTGGTCGGCTCGGCGTAGCGGGGGACGCGCGTGGCGTCGACGGGTCCGATGAACGATCCGGGGTTGTTGGTAGCCATGTGCAGAGGTCCCTGCTCTCGATTCGGCGCACACCGGGCGCCCTTCAGTGATGTAGCTCTCTGAGCAAGTATGGTTTCTTCAAGAGGCTCGGTTGTCAACCCCTGTTTCCTGAAAGGGACACGGCGGTCGTGAAGGAGTGGGTTCAGTGGCCAAGGCGAAGGAAGCGGTCGAGCCGGTCGGACCGCGCATCGGGGCGAGGCTCAAGGCGGCGCGTCAATCGAAGCGGTTGACCCTCGACGACCTGGCCGAGGCCTGTGGTGTGACCAAGGGGTATCTCTCGAAACTCGAGCGCGATCACGTCAACGCGTCGGTGGCGACCCTGATCAAGGTGTGCGCGGTGCTCGAGATCCCTGTCGGATCCCTGTTCGAGAATGCGTCCGCCGGTGAAGTGGTCCGCGCCGACGCCATGCCGCAAATCAGCTTCGGTGGCGAAAAGATGACGGAGTACCTGCTCACGCCTACCAACGAGCGTCGAATTCAGGTGCTGCTGGGCGAGCTGGAACCAGGCGGCGGAAGTGGTCGGGAGTTCTACAGTCTGCCGATCGACGTGAACTTCGTGCACGTGCTCGAGGGCGGCTTGCGGGTCTCGTTCGAGGGCGGTCGGACGGATCCGAACGGTGAGGCCGTCGATGCCGAAGACGTCGTACTTGCGGCGGGCGATTCCTTCACATTCACGCCGACGCACAACCATAGTTTTCAGGCCGAAGGCTCGGTTCTGGCGAAGGTTCTGTGGGTCTTGAATCCGGCATTGCCGGAAGGGCCCCGCGCGTCGTCTTCGTGAGACTCGAATCCGTGAATGTTGATTCTCAGGAAACAAGAGTTGACATGATTGGCGGCACCCGTCACCCTGGTAGTTGTCCCCGTCACACACACCGTCGAAAATTGGCGTCACGGAACTCCTGAAGGAGCGCACCATGCATGTCGATTCAGTTCGAGTTGGCCTGTTCCAAGGTCCGCTCACCACCCCGGACACCTTTGCGTCGGTGGAGTTCAATCTCGCTGCAATCGACACTGCTGCCCGCGAGGCTGCGGCATCCGGTGCGAAGATCCTGCTGACGCCGGAGATGTCCGCAACCGGCTACGACATCGGTGAACTGGTGTCGCTACGCGCGGAGCCGGCCGACGGCCCGATCTTCGATTCCGTCGCCGAGATTGCTCGAAGTGCAGGCATCGCAGTCGTCTACGGCTACCCCGAACTCGACGGGGGAGACGTCTACAACAGCGTGCAGGTGGTGGACCGCGATGGCACTTCGCTTGCGCACTACCGCAAGACGCATCTGTTCGGCACGCTCGACCGTGAGCACTTTCGGCCAGGTGAGACCCTGGTGGTCGGGTTCGATTTCGAGGGCATCCGCTGCGGATTGTTGATCTGCTACGACGTGGAATTTCCGGAAGCGGTTCGGGCCCATGCCGACTCCGGTACCGAATGGCTCATCGTGCCGACAGGGTTGATGACTCCGTACGAACACATTGCGCAGCAAGTGGTTCCGGCCCGCGCATACGAGAGTCAGATGTTTGTCACCTACGTCAATCGCTGCGGCGCCGAAACCGAGCTGACCTACTGCGGTCTCTCGTGCGCCATCGCGCCCGACGGTGCCGAGTTGGCGAGGGCCGGCGGCGACCAGGAATTGCTCTTCGCGGACATCGCCGCCGCCACCGTCTCGCAATCGCGCACCCTCAACACGCATCTCGACGATCGACGCCTCGATCTGTATCCAGATCTTTCTGTCACGACTGTCTCCAAGGAGAACCGTAGATGACCATCCCAGTAGCTCCGGACAGTTCCTCGGAACCCGGCAAGCAGCCGCCCCTCACGATGTTCGGGCCGGATTTTCCGTTCCCGTACGACGACTACGTTTCCAGTCCGGCGGGACTCGGCTCGGTGCCCGACCTGGCACTGGGTACCGAGGTTGCCGTGATCGGTGGCGGACTCTCCGGCATGATCGCGGCCTACGAGTTGCTCAAGATCGGTCTCAAACCGATTGTCTACGAAGCCGATCAGATCGGCGGCCGGATGCGGTCGGTCGAGTTCGACGGGCACCCCGGGGTTGTCGCCGAGATGGGCGCAATGCGTTTCCCACCGTCGTCGACGACGTTGTTCCATTACCTGAACGAACTGGGTCTGCAGACCGAAGAGTTCCCCAATCCCCTTGCCGAGGTCACACCGAGCACGGTCATCGATCTCAAGGGTGAGAGCCACTACGCGCACACTCTCGAGGATCTGCCGCCGATCTACACCGAGGTGGCGCAGGCCTGGCAGCGCACTCTCGAAGAGCATGCCGATCTGATTCCGTTGCAGCAGGCCATTCGTGACCGCGACACCGCAGAAATCAAGCGGATCTGGAACGACCTCGTGGTGCGCTACGACGACCAGACGTTCTACGGATTCCTCGCCGCGTCGAAGCACTTCAAGTCCTTCCACATGCGGGAAGTGTTCGGACAGGTCGGATTCGGTACGGGCGGTTGGGATACCGACTACCCCAATTCGATCCTCGAAATCCTTCGTGTGGTCATCACGGCCGCCGACGACGACCACCGCGGCATCGTCGGTGGATCGCAGCAGCTGCCGATGCGGTTGTGGAACCGCGCCCCGGCGCACATGGCGCATTGGCCTGCCGGTACTACGGTCGCTTCGCTCAACGACGGTGAGACGCGTCCCCGCGTCACCGAACTCCGGCGTACCGAGCCCGGCAACATCACGGTCACCGACTCCGAGGGTTTCATTCGCACGTATGCGAGTGCCGTTGTGACAGTGCAGAGTTGGATGCTGCTGAACAATATCAGGTGTGACGACGATCTGTTCCCGATCGACCACTGGACTGCGATCGAGCGAACTCACTACATGGGTTCGACCAAGGTGTTCGTTCTCGTCGACCGCCCGTTCTGGAAGGACAAGGACCCCGTGACCGGCCGTGATTCGGTGTCGATGACACTGACCGACCGTATGAGTCGCGGCACCTACCTGCTGGATCAAGGCGAGGGCAAGCCAGGCCTGATCTGCTTGTCGTACACCTGGTCGGACGATTCGCTGAAGCTGCTGGCGCTCGACGCCACCGAGCGCATGAACATCATGCTGCGCTCTCTCGAAGAGATCTATCCCGGCGTTGACTTCCGCAGCCACATCATCTCGAGCCCGGTGACGCTGTCGTGGGAAACCGAGCGCGACTTCATGGGCGCATTCAAGGCGAACCTTCCGGGGCACTACCGCTACCAGGAGCGCCTGTTCTCCCACTTCGTGCAGAATGATCTCGAACCGCGTCATCGGGGAATCTTCCTCGCCGGTGACGACGTGTCGTGGACCGCCGGCTGGGCTGAGGGCGCGATCCAGACCGCGATCAACGCGGTATGGGGCGTCGTCAACCATCTCGGCGGCGCTGCGCCTGCCGAGAATCCCGGACCCGGCGACGTGTTCGAGGAGCTTGCTCCGATCAGGTTGGGCGACTGAGCTCACCGCAACTGCCGAAATGTCGTGCCCGATGGGGGTTGGTACTCCTATCGGGCACGACCTCTTTCCGGTGATCCACGCAACACTGGAAAGTGTTCGGATCCAATAATTTCCAGGAGGGTGTTCAATGGCGAGCACATCATCGGCGACCAAGACCGCAGCTGCAGAATCGAGACCGGCAGGCGGTGATCGATCCGGTGACCCGGCGCTCGAACTGGTCGCCGAATTGGCAGCAGCGGGCCAGCGACTCGTCTTCCGTCAGGGTGACAACCTGAACAGTGACGATCTGACCTGCGTGGTGCTGTGGCCGTCCGGAGAGCCCTCCCTCTCCGATCTGTGCGAGAACTTCGAGTCTCTCGGACTCCGAGTTTCGACGCACCGCCCGCTTCCGACCGTTCTGGGTTCGGCGCATTACTTCACCTTCGAGCCGAGCACCTTCGACGGCAGTGCGCTGGAGAAGATGGCGGACGCCTTCGAAGCCGTCATCGCCGGACAGACCCGGATGGATGCGTTCTCCAGTCTGATCGGACGAGCAGACATCACCTGGCGCGATGCAGAGTTGCTGCGCGCTGCGTGCCGTTTCCTCGCTCAGGCTCGTATCGGTTTGTCCGAGAGCTACATCGTCGGAGTGTTGGCAGCGAAGCCACTCTTCGTACGGCAGGCGATCGAACTTTTCACCGCGCGTTTCGACCCCGCCGTGGCGGGTGTGCGTGAGACAGCTGTGGCTACCGCAACGGCAGCTATCGACGAATCAGTCGACGGTGCAGACACTCTCGACGAGGATCGCGTCTTGCGCGGCGTGCGTTCGTTCCTGCAGGCGACTCTGCGCACCAACTGGTACCTGCGCGGTGAGAGCGGCGAACCGCTACCGTACGCGTCGTTCAAGATCGACTCGCAGTTGCTCTCCACTCCGCAGAAGACCGTTCCCTTCCGCGAGATCTACGTCAGCGCACCCAATGTCGAAGGCGTTCACCTGCGTAGTTCCTCCGTCGCCCGTGGCGGCCTGCGTTGGTCGGATCGATACGAGGACTACCGCACCGAGGCCCTGAGCCTCATGAAGACCCAGAGCGTGAAGAATTCCCCGATCGTTCCTTCGGGTGCCAAGGGCGCGTTCGTGGTTCGGGGCACGTCGTCACCGACTCCGGCGCAGGTGCAGGAGTCGTACAGCACCTTCATTCGCGGCTTGCTGGACGTGGTGGACAACATCGTCGACGGCGCTGCGGTACACCCGGCAGAAGTAATCGAGTACGACGGTGAAGACTCCTATCTCGTCGTGGCAGCAGACAAGGGGACAGCGCGGTTCTCGGACGTCGCGAACGGCATCGCCGTCGAGCGTGGTTTCTGGCTCGGCGACGCTTTTGCTTCTGGCGGTTCGGCCGGATACGACCACAAGGCGATGGGCATCACCGCTCGCGGAGCCTGGGTGGCGGTACGACGGCACTTCGCCGAGCGCGACCTCGATGTCGACACCGATCCGTTCACCGTCGCGGGTATCGGGGACATGTCCGGCGACGTGTTCGGCAACGGAATGTTGCTCTCGCACAAGATCCGTCTGGTCGCGGCATTCGATCACCGCCACATCTTCATCGACCCGAACCCTGACACCGAGACGAGCTTTGCCGAACGCGCTCGCCTCTTCACCGTGCCGCGCTCGTCCTGGGACGACTTCGATCGCACCGTGATGTCGCCGGGCGGTGGCGTCTGGCCGCGGAGCGCGAAGTCGATCCGCCTTCCGCTCGAGGCGCGTGCGGCCCTCGGAATCACCGAGGAGAACTTGACCCCGCAGGAACTGATCCGAGCGGTCCTGTGTGCTCCGGTGGACCTGTTGTGGAACGGCGGCGTCGGTACCTACGTGAAAGCGTCGACCGAAAGCAACGTCGACGCGGCCGATCCGTCCAACGACGCAGTTCGCGTCAGCGCTGACGAGTTGCGTGCAACCGTGGTGGGTGAGGGCGGCAACCTGGGTTTCACCCAACGTGCCCGCATCGAATATGCCGCTGGCGGAGGACGAATCAACGCCGACTTCATCGACAACGCGGCAGGCGTGGCTACCTCGGACCGTGAGGTCAACATCAAGATCGCACTCGCAGCGTTGGACTCGACCTCGCGCAATGAACTACTCGCGGCGGCCCAGGACGAGGTGGCCGCATCGGTGCTCGAGGCCAGTGAAGATCAGACCCTCGCGATCAGCCTGGCCGAGCACCGCGCACCGGCCCTGCTCGATCAGCACGAGCGGTTGATCGAGAACCTCGTCTCGGCGGGCGCCATGAAGCGACTGGAAGAATCTCTGCCCGACGCCAAGGCGCTGGCGGTCAGGGCGCGTGCCGGGCAGGGTCTCCTGCGGCCGGAACTTGCTGTGCTGGTGGCGCAGTCGAAGAACGTACTGACTGCGGAACTGGGCGCATCGACGGTCCCGGACAATCAGATCTTCGCCGATCGTCTCCCGCAGTACTTCCCGCTCTCCGTCGTCGAGGCCGCACCGGACGCAGTCCACGCACATCGGTTGGGCCGCGACATCATCATCACCTCGGTTGTCGACGAACTGGTCAACCGCGTCGGCCCCGGCGTGTTGTTCCGGCTCGAGGAACACCTCGGAGTTCGCAGTCCGGAAGCGGCTCTGGCCTACGCCGTAGTCAGCGAAGTGCTTGGAACGGAGGACCTTCGACGTGAAATCCTGAACTCCGATCTCAGTGCCACCGAACAGCTGAAGGCTCTCGATCGCTTGCAGCAGCTGTTGGAATCCGAAATGAGCTGGGTGTTGCGCCGCCCGGGTGCTGCCGGCCGGTTCACCGTGAACCCGCGCGCCGACATCGATCGGTGGGCAGCCCCGGTGCGGGAACTCACCGACGGTTTGTCGGCAAGCGAGCGCATCGAGGCGTCTTTCGGAGCGCTCGCCCTGGCAGACATTGCACTGCAGGAGAATACGACGGCCGCGGCCGCAGCCGCGATCTATCGGGAACTCTCCGACGCTCTCGATCTGGGCGATGTTCTCGGCGGCGTCGACGTCGCCGTCGGTGCCTCGCATTGGGAGGTCATGGGCAGCGCTGCCGTCCATGCCAGGTTGACGGCGCGTTTCGCGGACCTCGTGTCCGGTGCGCTCGGTGAAGGTATTCCGGAGGTCGTCGAGTTGTGGACCGCCGCCAATCCGCAAACGGTGCGCCGGTTCACGGCTTTGATGTCGAGCGTGAGCCGCAGTGGAGCGCTGGACACCGCCCGTCTCTGCACGGTCGACGCCGAACTCGAACTACTCGTCCGCGGTGCGTCGAGCTTCGCTTCGGTGCACGCGGAGGAGGGTTCAGCGGCCCTCCCAGGCGAGTAGCGATAGCAGCAGTTCGGCTCTGACCCTGGCCTGTCCGAGGTCGCATTGCAGCAGTTCCTCGATGCGTGCGATGCGACCTCGGAGGGTGTGCCGATGAACACCGAGTTCGGCTGCAGCCGACTCCCATTGGCCGTTTGCCTCGAGATAGGCGCGCAAAGACGCGGCCAGTGCGGTTCCGTGTGCCTGGTCGTGTTCCGTCAACACCGGGATGGTGTCCGCAGCCATGGCGATCAATGCCTCACGGGCAGACTCGGATGCCAGAATCGTCGAACCACTCAGAGCGTCGAACTCGAGAATGCGCGCCGTAGCCGTCGTGAGGTTGGCCGCGGCGCGGGCCTGGACGAGTGCGCGGGGTGCGTCGAGAAGACGGTGAGGGGTGCTGATTCCGGCACGCACGGCTTTCGCTTCGGTGGGGGAGAGCTGCGCCAGTAGTGTTTTGGCGGTGTCGATTGTGTCGGTTCCGCGGAGGAGGACGGTCAGCGAACCGTCCTCGGATTGCGCGAACAACGGCCGGCCTGCTCGCGCGAGAGCGTTGTCGAGTTCGCGAAGAACTGGGCCGAGTCCGGATCCGCGAACGTGGACGACACGAATGTTGCCGTGCGTGTCGCTTGCCTCGTCCAAGTACGACGGCACACCGTCCTCGGGGATTCGGCCGTCGAGTAAGAGCCCGAAAGCCATGGCGTTGAGTCGAGTTCGCTCGGCCCGTAGTCGAACCGGTTTCTCGAGTTCGAGAGTGAGCAGCGAGACCGCATGCCCGAGCAACACTCTGTCGATATTGCTCAGGGGCCCGGCGCCCGCCATGGCGAGGTAGCCGTGCCAACTGTCGGTGACGCCGACGGGGGACAGTGTCAGCGTCCGTTCGGGTGTGCTCTGCGAGATCGACGCCGGAGCGTTGGGATCGCGGGTGGTGGCCGCGACCGCGCGAACCTCGGTGATCAACGACTTCTGGTTTGCCGGATGCACCGCGGTGATCCGATCACCGACAAACGCCACCGAAGTTTTTGTGGCCGTGGCTAGTTCACGCACGATCGCCGACACGCCACCGCGCAGTGCAACGCGGGTGATGCGCGTCTGTACTTCTGCCGCGCGGAGTACCGATTCGTATTCCTGCTGGCTCAGACGGGTCATCACCGCGCGCGTGACTGCCGCGAACGGGGTCGTGAACGGCACTTCCAGCAGGGGGAGTCCGCGGCTGCGGGCGGCGGCAATCAGGTCTGTGGGCACACTCTCGTGGGAAAGGCCGGTCCCGAAACCCAGAGCCGATACTTCTGCGGCGGCCAGACGGTCGATGTACTCGCTGTAGTCGGTGGCGTCCGCGCCCACCAGTGCCAGCCCGGTGGTGAGCACCAATTCGCCGCCGGAAAGCCACGGGGTGGGGTCCGTCAGCTCTGTGGCCTGCGCAAACGTGACGGGTTGGGTGGCAGCTGCTCGGTCGGTGAGCAGAGCCAGCGAGAGGTGTTTCTGTCGCAAGAGCCACGAGATCGGAACCGTCACCTGATCAAGGCTAGCTGTCGTTGCCGATATGGAGTAGCCCTGGAGCTCCGGGTATCCATTTCGGCAGTGCTTGCGATGCTTCGCGCGTCGCATACTCGAATGCAATACACAACCGAGAGGGTGGTCACATGAGTGCAATCGAATACCGGCTTCCGCAGGAGCGTCGCATCGTCACGGAGTTCCCGGGCCCGCGCTCGGCTGCGCTCGCCGAACGCCGTAAGAAGGTCGTCGGCGCCGGCGTCGCATCCACCCTCCCGGTCTACGTCGCCGACGCAGACGGCGGAGTCATCGTCGACGTCGACGGCAACTCGCTGATCGACCTCGGTGCCGGTATCGCGGTGACCAGCGTCGGCGCCTCCAACCCGGCCGTCGTGTCCGCAGTTCAGGATCAGGTCGCGCACTTCACCCACACCTGTTTCATGGTCGCTCCGTACGAGGGCTACGTCGAGGTCGCCGAGCGTCTCGCCGAACTCACCCCCGGTGACCACGAGAAGCGTTCCGTGCTGTTCAACTCCGGCGCAGAAGCTGTCGAGAACGCAGTCAAGATCGCCCGTCACGCAACCGGTCGCGACGCAGTCGTCGTCTTCGACCACGCGTACCACGGCCGCACCAACCTCACGATGGCACTGACCTCGAAGTCCATGCCGTACAAGAGCGGCTTCGGTCCGTTCGCCCCCGAGGTCTACCGCGTCCCGATGTCCTACCCGTACCGCGAGGGCCTCAATGTCGACGGCTCCAAGATCACCGGTGAGCAGGCCGCACAGCGCGCCATCACGATGATCGAGAAGCAGGTCGGCGCTGCCAACACCGCCGCCATCCTCATCGAGCCCATTCAGGGTGAGGGTGGATTCATCGTTCCCGCAGAAGGCTTCCTCCCGACGCTCGTCGCGTGGGCCAAGGAGAACGGCGTCGTCTTCATCGCCGACGAGGTTCAGGCAGGCTTCGCTCGTACCGGCGCCTGGTTCGCCAGCGATCACGAGGGCATCGTCCCCGACCTGTTCACGCTCGCCAAGGGCATCGCAGGCGGCATGCCGCTCGCCGCTGTCACGGGCCGCGCCGAGCTCATCGACGCTGTCCACCCCGGCGGCCTCGGTGGCACCTACGGCGGTAACCCCGTCGCCTGCGCCGCTGCATTGGCGTCCATCGACCAGATGCGTGAGCTCGACCTCTGTGGCCGCGCACGCACCATCGAGTCGACCGTCGTCGGCCGAATGAACGCACTGGCAAAGGAACTCGACGTCATCGGTGACGTTCGCGGTCGCGGCGCGATGCTCGCCATCGAGTTGGTCAAGCCCGGTGGGCAGGAGCCGGACGCCGACATCACCAAGAAGATCGCCGCCGAATGCCTCGCTGCCGGCGTCGTGATCCTCACCTGCGGTACCTACGGCAACGTCATCCGTCTGCTCCCGCCGCTGGTCATCTCCGAAGAGCTGCTCGACGACGCGTTGACCGTCCTCGAGACCGCTATTCGCACTGCAGCACAGGGGAACTGACATGTCCAACGTCTCGGATCTTCTCGACTCGGTACCCAAGGGTCTCTGGCTCGGCGGCAAGCTCGTCCCGGCCGGGAAGACCTTTGCGGTCTACAACCCGGCAACGGGTGAGGAACTCGCCCAGGTAGCCGACGCCACCGCTGCCGACGGTATCCGTGCGCTCGACCTCGCCGCTGCGGCGCAGGAAGACTGGGCGGCCACTCCGGCGCGTGTACGCGGCGAGATCCTGCGGACCGCCTTCGAATTGCTGCACGCCCGCGCCGAGGACTTCGCGCTGATGATGACCCTGGAAATGGGTAAGTCGTTGGCAGAGAGCCGCGGTGAGGTCAACTACGGCGGCGAATTCCTGCGCTGGTTCAGCGAGGAAGCAGTACGCATCGGCGGACGTTTCACGCAGGCTCCGGCCGGCAACGGTCGCATCCTGGTCACCAAGGAAGCCGTCGGACCGGTCCTCGCGATCACCCCGTGGAACTTCCCGCTCGCCATGGGCACACGCAAGATCGGACCGGCGCTGGCTGCCGGTTGCACCATCATCGTCAAGCCCGCCGAGGACACGCCGCTGACCATGCAGCTCCTCGGTCAGGTGTTCGCCGATGCCGGTCTGCCCGACGGTGTGCTCTCGATCCTCCCGACGTCCGACGCGGCTTCCATCAGTGGACCGCTGATGGAAGATGCGCGTCTGCGCAAGGTCACCTTCACCGGCTCCACTGGCGTCGGAAAGTTGTTGGTGCGCAATGCTGCTGACAAGCTGCTCCGCACGTCGATGGAACTCGGTGGCAATGCGCCGTTCATCGTCTTCGACGACGCCGACATCGACGCAGCTGTCGACGGCGCAATGCTCGCGAAGATGCGTAACGGCGGCGAGGCCTGCACCGCGGCCAACCGCATCTACGTCGCCAACTCGGTGCGCGAAGAGTTCACCGACAAGTTCACCGCCAAGGTTGCGGCCTTGAAGGTGGGCGCCGGTGACGCCGAGGGCACCAACATCGGACCGCTGATCAACACCAAGCAGCTCGCAACCGTCACCGGACTCGTCGACGACGCGGTGTCCAAGGGCGCTCGCGTTCGCACCGGTGGATCGGCGCCCGAAGGAGCCGGCTTCTTCTTCACCCCGACCGTTCTGGATCAGGTGCCCGCCGACGCGCGCCTGCTGAAGGAAGAGATCTTCGGACCCGTTGCGGCAGTGGTCGGTTTCGACACCGAAGACGAAGCGATCGCGGCTGCGAACAACACCGAGTACGGTCTCGTGGCGTACTTCTACACTCGCGACATCGACCGTGCGATGCGCGTCTCGGCCAAGCTGGACACCGGCATGGTGGGCGTCAATCGCGGCGCGATCTCCGATGCTGCCGCGCCGTTCGGTGGGGTGAAGGAATCGGGCTTCGGCCGTGAAGGCGGAACCGAGGGTATCGACGAGTATCTCGATACCAAGTACGTAGCGCTCTAACTTGCTGTGCGCCTTTATTAACCGCGGGCGGTTAATAAAGGCGCACAGTTGTCTATTGACCTAACGGAGTGGGGCGGTAGTACTTGCCCTCGTGGTAGAGCAGCGGTGCGGCAGCGGATTCGTCGTCTTCTTCGGCGTGAACCCGCGTGACGAGTCCGATGACCAGCGTGTGGTCGCCGACAGGGATCAACTGGTCGACCTTGACGCGCATCCAGCTGGGGGTGCCGTGCAGCACCGGTTCCCCGGTGTCGAGCACTGCCCACAGTGACTCGTCTGCAAAACGCTGATCGGCACTACGCGCAAAGCGCTGGGCCAGATGCTGCTGATGTTCGCCGAGAAGGTGGATCACCAAGGACTCGGCTGCCTTGAGCGCATTGATGCTCGACGACGTCTCCGCGATGTTGAACGAGACGAGCGGCGGCTCGAGGGAGACGGACGAGAACGAGGTGGCGGTGAAACCCACCGGGCCGGTACCCGAATCGAGGGTCACGACGGTGACACCGGCGGGGTGGCGGCGAAGCGCAGCGCGGTAGTCACCGGCGCAGATGCCGGTGGACAACTCGGGCGTCGCTGCTACTTCGGGGACGTCGGGGGTGGTGTGGCTGGAAACGGCATTCGGCTTGTCAGACAACGGGAACTCTCCGGCTGGAACTCGAGGTGTGCGGTGTGGTCGAGGTGACTGCGCTCGGCATACACAGACAGGCGTCGGTGCGGCACAGATCTACGTGCCGTCGACGCCAGTGGTTGCCGGCCGGGGTCCTGGTTGCAGTGCACATGGTGCGTCCAACTATAGGTGGACGCACGTCTGAGTGGTTTCGGACCGGGTTGGCTGAAGTGCTTCAGTCCATGTCGACGGCGAGGCCGGCGGTGATTCGGAGGAGTTCGGAGTACGTCGTGCGAAAGACGGTGTTGGGGTGCCCGGCGGCTGCCCACAACTCGGGGTACTGCTCGAGGGCGGTATCGATGTACGTCGGCAGGTTGGTGGGATGCCCGAGCGGAGCGACCCCACCGATCGGCTGGCCCGTCGCGGACTTCGCCATCTCCAGCGTCGCCCGCGTGAGCTTGCCTTCGAGGCGTTCGCCGGTGGCCTTCAGATTCACCTGATGTGCGCCGGAGACCAGCAGCAGGACCGGATCGTCGTCGAGAAGGAACACCAGTGACTTGGTGATCGCGCCTACCTCCACCCCGACGGCCGCCGCTGCCTCGGCCGCGGTGTGCGTGGCGTCGGGCTGCGTGACGATGACGCCGTGGTGACCCCGCGAGATCAGTGTTTCGGCGACGTGCGAGGCGTTGGGGTGGAGGAGGCTCGTCATGAGTTCAGACTAGGACTAGTCGGCGTTCGCCACAGCTGGAGTCGGCGTCGTGTCGGTGGACTTTCGGTTACGACGGATCGTGAAGCCGAACAGCATGACCGCACCGATCAGCGCGTACAGGAACAGCGTCAGAGCAGGCTGGCCGACGCCGACGTTGTTGAAGTAGACGATGCTCCGGACGCCTTCGGTGCCGGCGCCGGGTGTGATCCACCGGCCGATGGCGGCGTAGAACGAGGGAATCACGTTGGAGCCGAATGCGCCTCCCGCACTGGGATTGCCGAGGATCACGAAGACGGCGATAGCCAGCGGGACTGCCAGAACGCCGATGGCGGCGCGCAATCCGAGTGTGAACATGGCGGTGCCGAACACCACGGCTGTTCCCAGGATCCAGAGCGGGAACCAGTGGCCGGCGAAGGTTCCGAGTACGTGTGAGGTGATGAGGGCGCCGAGGGCTCCCGAGATGATCGAGTAGATCGCGATCACGCCCGTGTGTGCGCTTGCCTGGCGGAGAGTCTTCGGCGCACCGATGAACAGTCCGATGGCTGCCGCGAGGAGATAGCCGCCGACGACCCAGCCGACCGAGAGGTAGAAGCCGGAGAGGCCGCGGTTGTCGTGGGCTCCGACGGGGATCTCGTCGCGGACGACGAACTGTCGGTCCTGTGTCGCCTCGACCTTCGTGAACACCGCTTCGAGTGACGTAGCGATGGAGCTGCCGCCCGCGCTCGCGGTGATCAGGGTGTCCGGTCCGGCCGGGTTGATGACAAACGCGCCCTGGATCTCGCGGTCGTTGATCATGCGGCGAGCGGTCGCCGTGCTGTCGACCACCTGAGCGTCGAGCGGGCTGCCGTCGATGGCGTTGAGTTTGTCGGCGATCTGCTGATCCATGCCGTCGGGTGTGCCCTGATCGGCGATGACCGCGATTTCGATGTCTCGCGGAGTCGGCTGATGGAAGGCGGCGACGTAGCTGAGGATGAAGCCCATCTGCAGCAGGAGCACGCCGACGAACAACGCGGCCATCACCTTGGGTGCGCCGTACTTCACGAGCAGATTGTCGTGGTGGTGTTCGTCGTGGGTGGAGCTGTTGTCTGGTGCGGCGTGTGCCGGATGCGTAGTGGTCACGAAAGAGTCCTGATCTTGTCGAAAGTAAAGAGCTTGTCAATACCCGAGGTATTGAATACTCTAGGTATCGTGACTGAATCTCGTCAACCGGACTGGACTCCGGTAACCCGCCCCGGACGTGACGTGGTGCGGCAAAGACTGCTCGACGCTGCGGCGGAAGAGTTTGCGGAGCGCGGATTCAGTGCTGCACGTCTCACTGAAGTTGCTCGCCGAGCGGGCTTCACCAAGGGGGCTGTCTACTCCAACTTCGAGTCGAAACAGGATCTGTTCGCCGAACTGTTCGCGCAACGGTCTCTCGAACTGGCCGGCCGGGTGCTCGCCGAGATTGCCGGGATGAACCCGTCCGACGCGGCGGGCAAAGGTGGCGAGGCCATTGCCACGTGGATGGTCGACGACCCGGGGTGGTCGCTTCTCGTCCTCGAATTCGGAGTGCTCGCCGGGCGTGATCCGCAGATCGCTCAGGCGTACTTACGTGAGCGTCGCCACTTGCGCAGCCAACTCGTGGAGTTGATCGGCGAACGTGCCCGTGAATGGGGAGTGGACGATTCCTTTGACGTGCGGACAACCGCAATCTCGTTGATGGCGTTGATATCCGGGCTCGTTCTCGAACACTCCGTGGATCCGGAAGAGGTTGATCAGAGTGTCATGGGTGCCGCCGTGACGGCACTCTTCGCCGGCGCCGTCGCACGGGCAGGATTGTCCGCCGTCTGAGTTGCTCGGTTGACAGGCAACAGATTTGAGAACTACCCTCTGGGTGCAGTACCTCGTTAGGTGAGGCTTCTGCACGAACACAGGCCACTGATCTCACGACGTCGAGAGACGCCCAAGGTTAGGACAGATCTCCCCGGCTTAAGGGGTGATCCAAAGTGGCTTCCCGTTCTTGATCGGGACACGTCGTGCAGTGCCAAAACTCGGACGTGGAGGTGTTTTCGCAGCTTGATGCCGGTTTCTTCCGGCGAAGGCGAGAGTACGTCGATATTCGGTTCTCCTGGCGTGTGCTGTGCGCATGTACTTGTGTGGCGTCATCGGACGCCCCGAACTTTCAGGAGGTGACCATCGTGGACGACCCGCCGAGTCGATATTCGACCCATCCTTCTGTTCTTGCCGACGATGCTCACCCCGGTCTTTTGCTCTTCAGTCACTGACTCTTTGCATCCTCGGCTTCATCTGCGCGGCTTTGCCGCGACCGCTGACGACTTCCATTGTCGCTCAGCGCATTCTGCTGCCCTCATGCACTGGCATGGTCCGGCGTGTTCGGGCAGCCGAGGAGATTCGTCATGTCATTTTCCGTTCTCGCATTGCGGCCACGGCCCACGAGAAACAGTGCACAACAAACACATTCAACAGTCCTGGCAAAGGAAAGCGCACAGGAATTGGTCGACTTCTCGGCCTCGGACACGCGCACCGTTCTCGCGGATCTGACCACGACGGCCAACGGCCTTCGTGACGATCAGATCGACGATCTTCGTCGGCAATACGGGCGCAACGATGTCCGCCACGACCGCCCGGCGCCGGCAATCGTGCAGTTCGCGGAAGCCTTCAAGAACCCGTTCATCCTGATCCTGGTATTCCTCGCCCTGATCATGGTCGGGACCGACGTGGTCTGGGCGGACCCCGAGGACGGTCCTTCCTACGAGGGCATCATCACTCTCGGGTTGATGATCTTTGTCAGTGTCTCACTGAGGTTCTGGCAGGAATACCGTTCGAGTCGCGCCGCCGAGGCGCTCAAGGCGATGGTTACGACGACCGTCGCGGCCACCCGCAAGATCAACAACACCGTGGTCACGGCTGAGATTCCGATCGAGCAGTTACTGCCGGGGGATGTAGTCCAGCTTGCCGCCGGCGACATGATCCCGGCCGATGTCCGCATCATCCGGGCCAAGGATCTACAGGTCAATCAGTCCATGCTCAGCGGTGAATCGATGCCGGCCGAGAAGTCGGCGGACCCGTCGTCGGGGATCGACGTCGATCGGCTGCTCGAAGCCGAGAACATCGGGTTCATGGGTACTTCCGTCGTGTCGGGCAGTGGCACCGCCGTTGCGGTACACACCGGCAAGCGGACCTACTTCGGTGCCATGACAGCACAATTGGCGTCCAAGCGACCCGAAACCAGCTTCGACGTCGGGGTGCGCAGCGTCAGCTATCTGCTGATCAAGTTCATGCTGATCATGGTTCCCGCGGTGTTCATCATCAACGGACTGACCAAGGACTGGAGCCAAGCACTTCTCTTCGGCGTCGCCACCGCCGTGGGGTTGACTCCGGAAATGTTGCCGCTCATCGTGACGGCGAACCTGGCCAAGGGTGCGCTCCACATGTCGCGCAAGAAGGTGATCGTCAAGCAGATCAACGCGATTCAGAACTTCGGTGCCATGGACGTTCTGTGCACGGACAAGACCGGAACTCTCACCGAGGACCGCATCGTTCTCGGTGAGCATCTCGATACTGCCGGACGTAAGTCCGAGGACGTATTGCGGCTAGCGGCGGTCAATTCCGTGAATCAGACCGGATTGCGCAGTCTTCTCGACGACGCGGTGATCGAGGCCGCCGGTCCCGAAGTGGTCGAGGAGATCTCGCGTCGGCACGGGTTGGTGGACGAGATTCCCTTCGACTTCAAGCGCCGTCGACTCTCCGTGGTGGTCGACCACGGAGACGCCGATCTGATCGTAACCAAAGGTGCAGTGGAAGAGCTCCTTTCGGTCTGTGAATCGGTGGAACTGGACGGGGTGACCCACCAATTGACACCGGGATGGCTGGCCCGAGTCGACCGTCTGGTCGCGGAGCTGAACGGTCAAGGCAAGCGAGTGCTTGCGGTGGCAACCAAGACAGTCGTCGAAGAGCAGCGCCGCGAGTACTCGACGGCCGACGAAGAGGGCATGACCCTGGTCGGTCTGCTGGCATTCCTCGACCCGCCGAAGGAATCTGCGGCCGGGGCGATCGAAGCCCTCGCGAGCCACGGAGTCGCGGTCAAGGTAGTGACGGGTGACAACGAACTGGTCGCCGAAACCGTCTGCGGCAAAGTCGGTATCGACGTGGGGACCGTGGTCTCCGGCGCCGAGATCGAAGCGTTGAGCGACGACGCCCTCGACGAGTTGGTGCAGCGGACAACCGTATTCGCGAAGACGGATCCGATGCAGAAGGCACGCATTGTCGAATCGCTGCGCCGGGTCGGCCACACGGTTGGTTTCCTCGGTGACGGTGTCAACGACGCACCCGCACTGCGGGCTGCGGACGTCGGCATCTCCGTTGACACAGCGGCGGACATCGCCCGCGAATCCGCGGACATCATCTTGCTGGAGAAGGACCTCGGTGTACTCGAACAAGGAGTCATCGAAGGGCGTCGTACCTTCGGAAACATCCAGAAGTACATCAAGATGACTGCGTCGTCGAACTTCGGGAACGTCTTCTCGGTGCTCGTCGCCAGTGCCCTGCTGCCGTTCATCCCCATGATTCCCGTAGTTCTGTTGTTGCAGAACCTGATCTACGATCTCTCGATGCTCACGATCCCGTGGGATCGTGTCGACGACGACTTCCTCGCGAAGCCCCGCAAGTGGGAGACCAAGAGCCTTCGCCGGTTCATGGTGTTCATCGGCCCGATCAGTTCGATCTTCGACATCTCGACGTTCGCGCTGATGTGGTTCGTGTTCGCCGCCAACTCTCCCGAGCATGCAGCGCTGTTCCAATCGGGTTGGTTCATCGAGTCATTGATCTCGCAGACGCTGATCGTTCACATGATCCGCACCCGCAAGATCCCGTTCATCCAGTCGCGTGCATCGCTGCCGGTACTGCTCAGCACAGGCGCCGCCTGCGTCTTCGCGCTGGTGTTCCCGTTCACGTCCTGGGGTCATTCCCTCGGGTTGGTTTCACTGCCGTGGAACTACTTCCCGTGGCTGGTCCTCACTCTCGCGGCATACTGCGTCGTCACGCAGGTGGCCAAGGGAATGTTCATCCGTCGATTCGCGACCTGGCTCTAGGAGTTCACCGTGGAAATCCACGTCATCCTTGTGCGGATAGCGCTCGGGCTCGTCCTCGGCGCTGCCGTCGGGATCGAAAGGCAATGGCGCGCAAGGATGGCGGGTCTGCGAACCAACGCGTTGGTGAGCTTGGGTGCGACGCTCTTCGTCATCATGGGCGCGTACGGGTTTCAGGGCCCGGACGCCGATCCGACGCGCGTCGCAGCGCAGATCGTCTCGGGGATCGGTTTCCTCGGTGCTGGAGTGATCATGAAGCAGGGTGCGTCGGTCACCGGCCTGAACACTGCCGCCACTCTGTGGGCCACTGCCGCCGTCGGCGCACTGGCAGGTGGCGGAATGTACTGGGTCGCGGTGTTCGGTGC
Organism: Rhodococcus sp. SG20037; assembly: GCF_031763325.1. Lineage (NCBI taxonomy): Bacteria > Bacillati > Actinomycetota > Actinomycetes > Mycobacteriales > Nocardiaceae > Rhodococcus > Rhodococcus sp. SG20037. The sequence goes on from NZ_CP134497.1 coordinate 700,039, forward strand.
CGGCGCAATCATGTTGGCGAACACGCTGTTGAGGCCGTTGGGCCGGATGATGGATCACCAGCCTGCCCGAACCGGACGCGAAGAACCACCCGCGGACTACACCTTCGAGGTGACCTGTAACGGCGACGCCGAAGCTCACATCAGAGGTCTTACCGTGCAGTCCATTTCGAGGCCCGAGTTTCAGCTCCGGTCAGTGCAGTCCTTCGACATCCCGGACAGCGACCGCGTGCGGGTGGTGGCCGAACTGGCTGCCGCGGAGCGTGACGACGGACTCCTGGAATCCGCCGTCAGCCGACTTAGCCTTGAACCGTTGGTGACTCACGTTCGGTGGGAGGTGGAACCGTCGAAGTAGATCCAGGCTCGCTGTCAGTCAGCGCGCATGTTCTTGCGGCGCAAGTGAGTTCCCCGGTGCAATGTTCGCGCAGTTGGACGGTGCAGGCTTGCCGTTCAAGCGGTCGTCGACCCAGGCGAGCGCACCGGGGAGCCAGAGCATGGCGCCGAGGAAGTGGCTGATGGTGTCGTACTGGTCGTACTGAATCGCCAGGCCGGCGTCGCAGTACTTGCGTGCGAGGGTGCGGACGTCGCCCGTGATCATCACGCCGTCTCCCGCTCCGACACCGGGGCCGCCGGGTTGGGTGCCCTCGATGGTGCCGTTGGCCGCCTGCGCGATGAACATCGGAATGGTCGGTGTCGCCGCGGTGCCCATGTTGATCTTGTTCACGACATCGACGTACTCGGGAACCGTATTGGGATCGGCGTACTCGGGTTTGACCAGATCCTGCCAGGTCAGTCCGGGATACTGTGCCAGCACATTGCCGATGGACGCGTCTTCGAGTCGAGCCATGACGTCGCGTCCACGGTCGCTGAGATACTTCCCGAAATCGATGTCGTACGAACGCGCAACGCCGACGACTGCCATGCCGACAACGCCACCCCACCCGATGCTTCCGCTCGCGTAGCGAAGGTTGTTGGCCGGATTGACCAGCACGCCGCCCTGCGCGGCACCGATCAAGTTGTCGTTGATCTCCGGTGCATATGCGGGAGCGAGGATCGAAGCCCAGTTGGTGGCGATCGCTCCGCCGGAGTAACCCATCAGCGCGATCTCTGCGTCGTCGGTGATTCCGGTTTCCGGGACATCGCGGGCGGCACGCAGAGCGTCGAGCGTCATCATCCCGTATTCGGGTCCGGCAGCGAAGTTTGCATCCGGGCCTTCGGTGTCCGGGACGACGATCGTGTAGCCGAGGGCGAAGAGCGGCCCGAACAAGGCTGCCTCGATGGACGTGAAGGTTCCGCCGACGTTGAAATTGCGCCCACTCGGCGTCCAATCTCCGATCGGGGTGTTGCCCGCGATGGCCCGCGACGGACTGTCGTCGGGGTTCAGTGAATCGTAAAAGGATTGGTACGAAACAACTTTATCCGGTTGAGCGTTGGCCGGGCGCAGGATCGAGGTGACGTTGGCCGACGGCTGACCGAGGGCGTCGGTTGATCGGTAGAGAACCTGGACTGCCTGTATCGGGGTCGGGATGTTGAGCACGGTGTACGGCACGGTGCGAGTCTCGAGTACCGCACCCGGGGCGTACGACGAGAGGGGTGCCGCGCCGTCGTAGCTGTAGAAACTGTCATCAGGGGACTGGGCAAGAGCCGGCTGCGCGAGTGCTGCCGGTGCACCGACGCCTGTCAGTGCAAGCGCGAGTACTCCGACAACTGCGCGAGATAAGACCCTTGACGACATACTCGTCCTCCACATTGGTGTGCCACGCCCCACCCTGAGATCGTGGTGTGACGACCACCATATATTACTCGTGGGTAATGTGGGGATCGGTCAGATCGGTCGTCGTATCGAGGTCTCGACGTAGGAAGATTTCGGAGGACTCGCCTGGGAGTAAAAGAACTCCCGCGTCGGTATATCCCATTGCGCGATAGAAGTTCTGGGCTGATTCGTCGGCGAGTGTGGAGGTGAGGACCTGCGAGTGTCCCGCGCGGCTCATGCGTTTTTCCCAATCTGTGACCAAAGCGCGACCGATGCCTTGGCCGCGGTTCGAAGACAGGACGGTCAGCATGTTCATGAACGGAATCTCGTCCCAGAACAAGCCCCAGCGCAGCCATCCGATTGGATTACCGTAGTCCTCGGCGATGAGTATCCGGCCGCGTTGGACCACTGACGCGAGTTCCTCGGCACCGACGTGCGAGTCGTGCTCACGTAAGAACGGCAAGTCTGTCTGCGCTGCGACGCGAATGTTCACCACAGAAGTCAGTATCGCCGTTCAGTCGGAGTTGATGGCGTTCGGCTTGGACAGGTAGACGACTCCGGGGATGTGGCTGGGGTCCGGCGGCAATTGGGAGTAGCCCGCTCGGGTGTACAGGCGAATGTTCCGCAGGCTCCTGCTTCCGGTGAACAGCTCGAAACGGGTGATGTGCTCCGGAGCGTTTTGTTCCACGTGCTGCAAGAGGCGTCGGCCGAGGCCGTTGCCCGCCAAGTCCGGTGCCACCATGAGGCGCCCTATCTGCCATGCGGTTCCGTCCGCTGTGCCGCGAACGGCCCCGGCGAGTCGGCTGCCGCGTCGTGCGGTCCAGACCGTCGACTCCTGAACCCAGGCTCGGACCGTGGGTAGGTCCTCGTGGAGCGGGGGTATGTCCATGCTGTTGTTGGAGATTGCTTCCGAAACCCAGCAACAGCGTTGTAGAACAAGGATTTCCGCGGCGTCCTCGTCCGTTGCGCGCTCTATGACTATCTCGTTCATTGTCAGTCTTCGTTGTCGACTTGTTCTTCACGAGGGAGATCGGACGCCTTCGGGGCGGCGGGGACCCATTCACGGAGCGGTTGAACGACTTCGGAGTAGAAGGTTTCGGCCGAACTGGTCACACTGTTGATGAAACTCGCAGCAGTACCCGAACGCTTGCTGCCGAGTGTGAAGGACTGTGTCAGTACGAATGAACTGAGTTGGCCGCCTTGACTGTCTGTCAACAGACGTGGCGTTGTGCGCGCGGATGCAACGGTCTCGCAAGTCGACGAGGCCGGGCCGGTGAACACCGCTTCGACCAACAATTCGGCAGGAGCATTCTTCAACTGACGCAAAACCCAGGTGACTCGTTTTCCCGAAGTGCCTTCGTCTGGTGCAGAAACCGTTGTACTGCAGCTCACTTTGTTGGTTCTCAAATCAGCAGTAACCCGTAGCTCTCCGGCTGCGTCGGGGATTCGGAGGGTGGCGCTGAAGGTGCCGTCGTTCGCCAATTCGTTGACCGTCAGCGCGGTACGCGCATCCGCATCGTTGACCACCCGACGGGGCAACACGTGTTTGACGACGACACCGAGATCTGCGGTGAACCGCAGCGCAAGGTTCCGCGCGAGCGCGATCCACGACTGAGCGACCGCCGCTGCCTTCGGATCTCCAGGACGTAGAGTTCCGGCGCTCACGGAATCGCGTATCGATACCCAGTGCCGACCCATGTCGACGAACTCCGCGGCCCCGGACTTGGGATGTTCGATGTACCGGAGAAATTCGCTGAGAATCCAACCTTGCAGCGGATTGTCGATTCCGCCGTGCGAGAGCACCATCCGAGCCTCGTGGATGACTTCTGCCCAAGAGAGATGCCGCAGCGCAACTTTGGTGAGCTTGCGCTTGTCCACCTCGACGGGTAATTCGCCGGCGCCGGCAGGCAAGTCGTTGGAGAGGCTGATCACGACGTCGTACTTGTTCTTCTTGGCGACGTCGAGATAGTTTTCGAGCTGCTCTCGGGTATGGGTGCCTGCTCCAGTCTTTGCCTCGAGCAAGCCGGTCCAGAGCCGGCTTCCGCGGGCGATGCGCCACACCGCATCCGGGATCACCCGAGATTCACCTTTGACGTAGGGAACTTCGACATAGCCCTCGAACGAGCCGGCCGGCGCGCCCACGCGGGACGAAACCGCCCGCGCAAACAATGGAACCGCTTGCATCGTGGAAACCAATGCCGACGTTGTGCGTCGTTCTTGTTCCTCACCGGTTCCGACGCCGATCACCGAGAAGAGTCGTGCAGGTTGCCAGGCCTCGGACTCTGCGTGCTTGAATTCGGGTAGTGGGGCTTTCTTGGGCACCGGCTTCGCTGTACGAACACCACGCTGTCGGACGGGCTTCGCGGGCGTTGAGGGCTCTGTGACTGACGGTTCCTGTTCCGATATCGGTTGGATTGCCTCGAGCTCAGGTGACCCAGGCTCCTCGACGGGGGCATCCTCACTCACGTCGACTCCGAAGTCTTCGGCGAGCCCGGCGAGGCCTGATGCCCAACCTTGGCCGATTGCGCGAAGTTTCCACTTCCCGCTACGTCGATAGACCTGGCCGAAGACGAATGCGGTTTCGGTGGACGCGTCGGCGGTGACGTATTCGGCGATAGGAGAGCCACCGGAATCAACCAGTTGGAGCGCAAGTTTGCCGAGGTCGCCGAAAGAGCCGGTGTCGACGCTGCCTATCAAAGCGATCGCGTCGACCTGATCGGGTACAGCAGCGAGGTGGACGAGGAGGCGCTCGTGCGGACCGGATTCGGCTTCGCGGCGGCCGAGATAGCGAACCGAGCCGTCAGCAGATTCCTGTTGGTTGTAGAAGACGAAGTCCGCGTCGGACCTGACTTTTCCGTCGGCACCCAGAAGCAATGCCGAGGCATCGACACCGAATTCCGTATTGTCCCAGGTGATCACGATGTCGATCTGATCGAGTTCGTCGGGGAGCTCGATGTTCTGGCCTTTGGACAGAAATTGGTCTTCCACGAATTTCCCCTCATCGCTGTGCACAGTCGGATTCGCATCTTGATTGTCCAGGGGCAGATCGAATTTTGTGTGGTTTCGAATCCGCAGGGCAATTGTTCAGCCGCAGGCTGAATTTGGCGCGCGGCTGAACAATTGGCGCGCGGCTGGGAATGCAGAGAGTTTCAATTCAGGCATAACAAACAAAACGCCCGCAACCAATTGGTCGCGGGCGTTTCGAAAAAGAACGTCAGACAGTTGCCGGAGTGTTCTCGTCCAACTTCGGATCTGCGTTCGCGATTCGCTTGTTGCGAATGAGGCTGCTGATGAAAGCAGCGCCGATCAAGAAGACACCGACCAGGCCGGTGATGATCTCGTTGATGTGAACGCCGATGGACACCATCAAGATGACGGCCAGAGCGCCGATGGCCCAGTGCGCACCGTGCTCGAGGTAGACGTAATCGGAGAGCGTGCCCTTGCGGACCAGGAAGACCGTGATGGAACGGACGAACATCGCGCCGACGAAGCCGAGGCCGAGGGCGATGATGATCGGGTCTGCCGTGATGGCGAATGCGCCGATGACGCCGTCGAACGAGAAGGACGCGTCGAGGACCTCGAGGTAGAGGAACAGGAAGAAGCCGGCCTTACCGGTCGCCTTCGCGAGCTGCGTGGGGCCGCCGGACTTGGCGGTTTCTTCCTCTTCGCCTTCTTCCGGCAGATTGAACAGTTCACCCAAGCCGTTGACCGCGATGTAGGTGATCATGCCCAGAACGCCCGAGATCATGACGGTGGAGACCTTGTCGTCAGCGGCGAGGAACGAACCACTCAGTACCAGGACGATGCCGGCCACGACGACGGAGAGCTGATCGAGCTTGCCGATGCGAGCGAGGGGCTTCTCCAGCCAAGACAGCCAGGTGATCTCACGCTCTTCGAAGATGAAACCGAGGAAGAGCATCAGCAGGAACATGCCACCGAAGGCAGCGATCTGCGGGTGAGCGTCGGTGAGGATGGTTTCGTAGCTCGGCTCGCCGTTGGCGAAGTACGCGGCGTCGTCCGCAGGCGGGTTCAATGCCAGATCGAGTGCAGCAACGGGTCCGAGACCGGATGCAGCCCAGACGATCACGAGTGGAAACACCAGACGCATACCGAAGACGGCGATGATGACGCCGATGGTGAGGAAGATCTTCTGCCAGAATTCACTCATTCTTTGCAGAACAGTGGCGTTGATGACGGCGTTGTCGAAGGAAAGCGAGATTTCCAGAATCGACAGGATGATGACGAGGAACAGTGCCTCAGGTCCGCCGTAGATGAACGCAACGATCATCGCGAGGATCGAAATTGCGATGGATAAACCGAATATTCGCAGTACCACGGAGCGTGGCCCTTTCTAGTTGGTCAATGCAGAGTGGTTACTGCAAGCGGTCTCTCACCGCATCCGAACGTGAAAACGGGGAGGGTTCCACAGACTACTGCGGAACCTTCCCCGAGTCAGCTCGTCGAGAGCGAAGATCAGACGTTGACGCCGTAATCGCGCGCGATGCCCGCGAGGCCGGACGCGTAGCCCTGGCCGATTGCGCGGAACTTCCACTCTGCACCGTTGCGGTACAGCTCACCGAAGACCATGGCGGTCTCGGTGGAAGCGTCCTCGGAGAGGTCGTAACGAGCGAGCTCGTTGCCGTTCGACTTGTCGACTACGCGGATGTACGCGTTGCGGACCTGGCCGAAGGACTGCGAGCGAGCTTCTGCGTCGTAGATCGAGACGGGGAAGACAACGCTCTCGACCTCGGCAGGAACCGCTGCGAGGTTCACGTCGATCTGCTCGTCGTCGCCTTCGCCTTCGCCGTCCGTGTTGTCACCCTTGTGCTCGATCGAGCCGTCGGGCGAACGGAGGTTGTTGAAGAAGATGAAGTGCTGGTCGGAGAGGACCTTCTTGTTCGAGCCTGCGCCGATTGCGCTGGCGTCGAGGTCGAAAGCAGCTCCGGTGGTGGAACGTGCGTCCCAGCCCAGGCCGACGACCACTGCAGTCAGGTTCGGGGCCTCCTTCGTGAGAGAGACATTGCCGCCTTTGGTCAAGCTGACGCCCATTCAGGGGTCCTTTCAAGAGGAGAGACAAGGCCCACTACGACGCGAAGTCGTCTTGGGAGTGTGTTTACCTCCACCACCCTAACCGCAGTTCCGGTGTGTTCGCCGTAACAGCAGAATTACGAACCGAGAAGCGAAGTGCTGGACCCGTAGGATTCAATCGTGGTGGGAAGATGGTCGGAGCGCTTCAATCGGGGGGCAAGAGTGGGGGAGTCGGTCAGTCGTGCGCGGGAGGCGCAGACGGCCATGGTTTCGGCGTTCCTCGACATGGACAAGCGGCAGACCATCGCGTCGGCAGCAGTCGACGCTTCCGCCGAGCTGTACCCCGAGCGAGGGCTGCGCGCTGCGTGGGAACCCGTTCGGGATCGGTGCTTCCAGGCTGCGTCGGACTACCTCGACACATCCGAGCGCTATGGCAACGATCAGGTACTTCACCAGAACCCGAACGGTGCTCGGGCGGCGTTCGAAAAGTCGGTAGCCGAACTCGTCGAGGCGGCGAAGGGCGTCGACGCCTTCTACAACGGGCATCGTGCGCACCTCGAGCAGGCGACGGTCACGATGTCCGCCATTCCCGTCCTCGGCCAGCAGGCCCGAACCCTGGCGAACGCCGTCCGGGAAAAACTGGCTGCCACCGATCAGCGCTATCGCGAGTACCCGTCGGTGGTGACGGCCTCCGAACACCTCGACGACGCGGTTGCAGCGCTCGACAATGCGCGCTCATCCGGTCGCGCCGACGCAGTCCGCACGCGGGCCGAGAGTGTCCGCGAAGCGGTATCGGCGCTCGAGGAAGCATTGGCAGAAGCCCCGTCGACCCAGCACCGTGCCGAGATGACGATTTCCTCGGTCTCGACCAGGTTGTCGGCAGTGCGCACTCGAGTGGACCGCCTGGATCCGGCGTACTCCGCATTGCTGCGCGAGTTCAACGCCGCGAGTTCTGCTGACCTCGTCGACAACAGCAGTCGCAGCCGAGCGCATATCGATCAGGCCGACATCGATCTCAAGGAAGCGAAGCAGTCGTTGGCTGCGGGAAACCCCGAACATGCACTGGCTTTGATGGCCGAAGCCCGCGTGCACCTCGCCGACGCCGAAGCGTGTGCCGACGCCGTGACGGACCGTCTCGCTACTCTGCGTGCAGTTCGGGCAGATCCGAGCCAAAAGGAACGTGAGGTTCGTTTCCGGCTGAAAGACGCCCAGATGTTCGCTGTTAACCAAGGGTTGGTGGCGGAGTGGGGCTCTGTACTCGATGCTCAACTAGCAAGGATCGAGCGAGCGAGTGCGTCACTGTCGGGAACTCATCCGGACTACTGGTCGTATGTATTACAGCTGGACTCGGTATCGACGTTCATCACCGAAGTTGTCGAGAAGATGCGGGCGCGAGCCGGCAAAAACTGAATGGTCGGGCCGATCGGGGGATCGGAGTTGCCTGACGCGTTGTCACAGGGGGTCGTTTCATGGACTTGATTGCGGTTACAGAGAGAAGAGAAATGCAGCACTTTCAACATCTCGAGGATGACGTGCGGGAGCAACTGTTCCTGCATGCGCCTCGATCGTTCGCGGATTCCGACGAGAGGGATCTGCTCGCGATTGCTCTGGGTGCAACTCTCTACGTTCCTGCCACCCGGGCCGGGTTGGCCGACATCGTGTCCAAGCGTGCGTCCGAGGGCGTCAGCTCGATGGTGCTCGATCTCGAGGATGCCGTCGCCGATCACGAGGTCGAATCGGCGCGAGCGAACGCGGTCGAAGCTCTCGACAAGATCGCGTCCACCGACGCCGTCGGCATGCTGCTGTTCGTGCGGGTTCGTGAAGTCGCGGACATCCACAAGGTCGCCGCGTCGTTGACCGAGGGGCGCGCCGCGCTCACCGGGTTCGTAATCCCCAAGTTCGGCAGCGAGTCCGGCCCCGTGTTTCTCGACGCCGTCGCGGACGCATCCGAACTGCTGGGTAAGCATCTCTACGCGATGCCGGTACTCGAATCACCCGCGCTGGTGCACCGCGATACGCGTGATCTCGAATTGCGCACCATCAGTGGGATTCTCGGGCAGCACCGCGATCGCATCCTTGCCGTCCGCATCGGCGCCACCGACATGTGCAGCACCTTCGGCATCCGTCGTGACCGCGATCTGACCATCTACGACGTGCGCGTGGTGGTCGACGTCATCGCCGACATCGTCAACTATCTCGGGCGCGCGGACGGTTCGGGTTTTGTCATCACCGGGCCCGTGTGGGAGTACTTCGCCGATCACGAACGCATGTTCCGGCCGATGCTGCGCGCCACCCCGTTCGAGGAACACGACGCCGTCCGGTTCCGTCAGCATCTCGTCAGCCGCGACCTCGACGGTCTGCTCCGTGAGATCGCGCTGGACCGAGCCAACGGAATCCAGGGCAAGACGGTCATCCACCCGTCGCACGTCGCAGCGGTCAATGCACTGTCCGCTGTCACGCACGAGGAATATCACGATGCCCTCGACATTCTCGGTGCCGACGCCGGGGGAGTTCAGGCGTCCGGCTACCGGAACAAGATGAACGAGATGAAGCCGCACCGCAATTGGGCCCATCAGACTGCGCTCCGAGCTCACGTGTTCGGTGTGACCAACAAGGGAATCACGTTCGTCGAGTTGCTGACGGCGTTGGTCGATCGATGACAGAGCTTGTCCAGTCCAAGGACGTTCCCTGGGCTACAGCAGAATTCGGCTTGGACCTCGTTCACGGTGATTCGTCACTCGGGCATTCGGTGCCCGATCTGGTGATCCCGGGACTTCGGCGGAATCCGCGTCGCGCTCATCTGCTGGTGTCCACCGTGCTGGGAAAGCACGTGCCCACCGAGCCGTCCGTGGTCATCGGCGCTGCCGACGACCTCGGCGATCTGGTGCGGACAACCCTCGGTGAGGGTGTCGACGTCGTCGTTCTCGGGTTTGCCGAAACCGCAACAGGTTTGGGCCACTGCGTCGCAGCTCGCCTGCACGCTCACTGCTACCTGCACTCCACGCGCCGAGACGTACCAGGGGCTACGACGCTCGCCGGATTCGAGGAGGGGCACTCGCACGCCACGAGCCATCTGATGCAGCCGACGTCCGCCGAACTGTTCGAGAACGACCTGCCTCTGGTCCTCGTCGACGACGAGATCTCCACCGGCGCCACCGCGATCGATGCCATCCGGGCGCTGCACGGGCAATGCCCGCGAAGCCGCTACGTCGTGGCCTCGCTGGTGGACATGAGAACCGAGGAACACCGAGTCGCCGGCGAAGCCGCGGCGGCAGAGTTGAATGTACGAATCGACTACGTCTCTCTCGCTTCGGGTTCGACGGTCCTGCCCGACGGCCTGACCGAGCGCGTCACGGCGCTGGATGCTCCGGATCTCAATCCGATCGGTGACCGCCGTGGCACGCTGGCACGGATCGATCTGCCGTGGCCGGCACATGTCCCCGACGGTGGCAGGCACGGCTTTCTCGATGGCGACACCGCGGCATTCGAGTCAGCCGTCGAGGCAGCGGTGTCCATTCTCGGATCGTCGATCGACGCGTCGCGTGCTGTGATCGTGATCGGTCACGAGGAGTTGATGTACCTGCCACTGCGCATCGCTGCGGGCTTGGAAAGCTCTGGGCGAGCAGTTCGTTACCAGACCACAACTCGCTCACCCGCGTACGTCGTTGACGTGCCGGGATACCCGCTGCGTCGCGGGTTCACCTTTTCGGCGCCCGAACTGGGCGAGAACGAACCCCGATACGTCTACAACGCGCAGTGGCCTGATGCGGCGGTCGACGCCCTTGCGTTGCTGGTCATCGACGAGCCCGCCGACACCGATCGGTTGACGGCGATGGACGGAGTGGTCGAGGTGTTGCGGAACTCCGGCACCGACGTCCTGGTCGCCACCGTTCGCGGGGCCGATCCGTCGGCGCTGCGAGATTCCAGAGCAGGGAGCTCGTCATGAACGAACCATTGGTCGGGCCCGAATTCGGTTCGTACGCGCCGGGCGAAGTGAAGTGGCTGCTCAAGGATCTCTCGCACGTGGATCTCGAAGCGGATGTATCCGTGCGCGAGAAGCGTATTCAGTCGGGTGAGGCGCACTATGCCGAGTCTCTCCCCATCGAGTACCAACCCGATCAGGCATACCGGGATCTTTTCGAGACGGTGCTCGCCGAGAGCGCTCCACGGTTGGCGCGCGCTGTCGGGACCGTGATGGACCTGGTCTTGGCCGAGCGGGGGAGTGACATCACGCTGGTCTCACTCGCCCGGGCCGGAACACCGATCGGGATTCTGATGCGGCGCTGGGCCCAGCAGACCCGCGGGTTGACGTTGCCGCACTACGCGGTGTCCATCGTCCGTGGCAAAGGAATCGATTCCGTCGCACTCGATTATCTTGCGCACCATCACGACTCGGAGAACGTCGTCTTCGTCGACGGCTGGACGGGCAAGGGCGCCATCGCCCGCGAACTCGACGCAGCGTTGACGGAGTACCACGAGGCAGGCGGAGCGAAGTTCGACTCCGATCTGGCTGTTCTCGCCGACCCCGGACACTGCGTGCGAACGTACGGGACCCGTGACGACTTCCTGATCGCGTCGGCGTGCCTCAATTCGACGGTGTCCGGCTTGGTCTCACGAACTGTCCTCAACGACACCCTCATCGGGCCCGGCGATTTCCACGGCGCCAAGTTCTACGCCGACCTCGCCGACGTCGACGTTTCCAACAGGTTGCTCGACGTGGTCTCGGCCGAGTTCGATTCGGTTCGCGGCGACGCAGCGGATTCTCTTGCTGCAGTGCTCGATTCCGATCGGACGCCGACCTGGGCCGGTTGGGAGTCGGTGGAGAAGGTGCAGGCCGAGTACGGGATCTCGACGGTCAACTTCGTCAAACCCGGTGTCGGAGAAACAACCAGGGTGCTGCTGCGCCGGCTTCCCTGGAAGGTTCTGGTGCGCGAACTCGAAGCCCCGGAGCACGCACACATCCGGTTGTTGGCACAGGCCCGTGGGGTCCCGGTCGAGGTCGTCCCGGATCTCGCCTACTCGTGTGTCGGCCTGATCAAGGACATCACGTGAGCCGTGTGGACACCGCTGCGTCCCAGGTCCTGATCGCCACGGATCTGGACCGCACGATGATCTATTCGCAGGCCGCGATCGGCGGCGATCCCAGTGGCTCCGACCTGGATTCGGCACCGAGCCCGCTGTGCGTCGAGTACTACAACGGCGGTCCGCTCTCGCACATGAGCGTCGAATCGATCGAACTGCTGACCGCGCTCAGCTCGCGGGTTCCGGTAATTCCGACGACGACCAGGACCATTGCGCAGTTCCAGCGGATCGATCTTCCCGGCGGACCGTGGAAGTACGCGATCACGAGCAACGGCGGAAACATCCTCGTAGACGGCGAAGCCGATCGCGACTGGCGAAACGAGATCGACCGTTCGACCCGTAAGCCCGGCGCCGAGTTGCCGCAGGTTCAGGCGGAACTGGAATCGCGGATCGACTCGAGTTGGGTCAGCTCCATTCGTGTTGCCGACGACCTGTTTCCATACCTGGTCGTCGATCTGGCTGTGATGCCGAGTGATTTCGAAACCGAATGGAATGGGTGGTGCGTGACGCGGGGCTGGAACGTCTCGCGTCAAGGCCGCAAGATCTACACGATGCCCGACGCTGTCTCGAAGTCACGCGCGCTGGCAGAGGTGCGCCGCAGACTGGTCGAGTCGGGTGATCTGGATCAGTCCGCCGTCGTGATCTCGGCTGGTGACGGCGCATTGGATGCGGACATGCTCGAATACTCCGATTTCGCGATCAGGCCCAGGCACGGTGAGCTGGAAGAACTGAATTGGCAACGGCCGACCGTTACTGTGACAGAAAGGTCCGGTATCGCAGCGAGCGCGGAGATCTTGCGGTGGTTCTCTTCCGCGCTCGGGTAATACACGCTCTCTATGAAGGGGATTTAGTTGTCTGTATCGCTTGCCAAAGGGCAGAACGGCCCGCTGGACGTCTCGGATGTAGTTGTCTCGGTTCAGCTGGCTGCGGCCGCTGACCTGTCTGCACTCCTCGTGACGAGCAACGGAAAAGTTCGTTCCGACGCCGACTTCGTCTTCTTCAACCAGCCGACCGGACCCGGCGTGCAATTGGTACCCAACCCGGGTGGCATTGCCTCACTCCGAGTCTCACTCGCCGGCGTACCCGCCGATATCGAGCAGGTTCGCGCCGTCATCACGCTCGACGACGCTTCGTCGAACTTCGGGCGCACTGCTGCACCGACCGCTCGGGTCTCCGATGCGGCCGGGAACGTGTTGTACGAGTACGTGATCGACGGCCTCACCACCGAGTCCATCGTCATCGCGCTCGAGGTGTACCGACGCCAGGGTGCGTGGAAGGTGCGCGCCGTCGGCCAGGGGTACGCGGGTGGATTTGCCGCGCTGGTCACCGATCACGGTGTGTCGGTCGACGATGCGCCCGCGCCGCCGCCGCCCACTCCGGTCGCGGCTCCGGCGCCGATCACCCCGCCCTCGTCCGTCGCTCCTACACCGCCGGCGTACAACCAGCCGCAGCAGCAGCCTTCGTACAACGCGCCGCCGGTTCCGCCGGCCCCGCCCGCGTACAACCAGCCGCCCGCCTACAACCAGGGACCGACGCCGCCGGCCTACCCGCCGGCGCAGCAGCCTGCGTACAACCAGCAGCCGACGTACAACCAGCAGCCGACGTACAACCAGGCACCCCCGGCGCCTCCCGTGCAGAACCAGCCGCCGGCGCAGCAGCCCGAGGTGAGCCTGGTCAAGGGACGCCCCGTCAGCCTGACCAAGGGACAGAAGGTCACACTCCGCAAGGAGGGCGGCGTCGCGCTCACCATGATCCAGATGGGTCTGGGTTGGGATCCGATCAAGAAGAGCGGCCTGTTCGGAAGCCGTACCGCCGACGTCGACCTCGACGCTTCGGCACTCCTGTACGCCGACGGCAACCTCGTCGACGTCTGCTACTACGGTCAGTTGACGTCCAAGGACGGCTCGGTCCGTCACATGGGTGACAACCTGACCGGCGACGGAGACGGCGACGACGAGGTCATGCTCGTCGATCTGCAGCGGGTCCCGGCTCACGTGACCACCGTGATCTTCACCGTGACCTCGTACCGCGGACACACGTTCGAGCAGGTCTCCAACGCTTTCTGCCGTCTCGTGGACAGCACCACCAACTCCGAGCTCGCTCGATACACGCTCCAGGGCGGCATGGCTTTCACCGGAATGGTGATGGCAAAGGTGTACCGCGTGAACGGTGAATGGAAGCTGCAGGCCATCGGTGAAGGTATCCAGGCCAAGCACGCAGGAGAAGCTGCGCCGCAGCTGGGCCGTTTCCTCACTGCTTGAGTCGAGACTGCATAGTCGAGATGAATCCGGTTCGGCGGTAGGTGATTTCGATCGCCGTCCGTCGAACCGGACATCGTTTCCCCCTCTGTGCGTTAACCTCATGCGGCATGTCGAGCCGTCAGTCGAGCGGCCGTGCGCGAGAGGACTTGGCACAGTAGATGATCATTCGAGGGAAACTTCTCGGTCGGGCGGCGGCCGTCGCAGGCGTTGTGCTGGCGCTCGTGAGCACCGGAATCGCGCAGGCTTCGGTGCCGCAGTCGGAAACGCTGTCAGGTGTATCCGGCACCGGGATCAAGTACGTCGCCCTCGGTGACTCCCGCGCCTCCGGCCCAAGGCTGGAACCGATGTACCCCGACGCCTGTTCGCGTTCGTACGAGAACTTCGCGGGCAAGATCTCTCGGGCACTCGAGGTCGCGGAGTTCGCCGACGTCTCTTGCAGCGCGGCACGCGCCGAGAACATCATCGACACTCCACAGCTGATTCCGAACTACTGGCCTGTCCAACTCGATGCCGTTCACCCGGACACCGACCTGATCACCATCTCGATCGGCGGCAACGACTCCAACAGCATCTTCCTCGGTCCCCTGTGCGTCGCTCCGGGGCCAGGAACCGATCGTGGATGCCGGTACGACCCGCTCGCGAATTCCGTCGCCCAATCCGGAATCGACCGGGCTGCCGGAGAATTGGATCGCATCCTGACTGCGGTCACGCAGCGCGCGCCTAACGCTCGCATCTACCTGATCGGTGAGGGCGGCATGATCTCCTCTCGCGGATGCTGGCCGAACATTCCGTTCTCAGACGCCGACGCATCCTGGTTCATGGACTACTTCGCTCGCTACAACACGAAGTTCGACGAGGTCGCCCACGCCCACGGTGTGCGCACTGTCGACATTGCGGCGGCGAGCATCGCCGGCGGGCACGACGCATGTGCGAGTGCAGATCAGCGTTGGTTCGAAGGCCTGTTCTCGGAGTCGACGGCGCAGCGCTTGCACTTCACGGACGCCGGGATGACCGCGGTCGCCGATCTAGTGGTGGCGGACCTGCAAGGCTGACCGAGAGAGCCCGGTCATGGCATAGTTCGCTGCTGTGGGTATGACTTTTGTTCCCGGACAGAACGCGCCGCTGCAGGCGCCCGTGGTGACGTTTCGAGCCGAGAGCCAGACGCCGTTCGACGTGTCGGCGCTGGTAGCGGACGCGAACCTGCGGGCATTGACGTCCGCGGACTTCGTGTTCTACAACCAACCATCCACCGCTGGAGTGCAACTCGACCAGAGCGGCATCCGGGTGGAACTCGATCGACTTCACCCCGATGCCGCGGCCGTGTTGTGCATCGTCAGCGTGGATCCGGCGGCGACGGCCGCGGGCGCCTTTCGCACAGCCGGGCTCTCCGCCACCCTGAGCGATCAATCCGGTTCGGTCCTGGCCGAATTCGCGATCCCCACCGCAGGTACCGAGACAGCGGTCATCTGCTGGGAGCTGTACCGAAAGTCCGGTGCCTGGAAGATCCGGGCCGTCGGGCAGGGCTATGCGGGTGGTCTGGCGGAACTGATCTCGGTGCACGGCGTCGAGGTGGACGACGAGCCGGCACAACCAGCCCCGACAGCCGCGCCCGCGTGGGACTCCGCGGTGGAGCCGTTGGAGGTGGGCCGCGGCCTCGAGCGCGCGTGGATGATCTTCGAGGATGCCTCACGATCTGCCGCTTCCTTCGTCTCCAGCAGCGAGTACGCGCTTGCCCGTTTGGACGAAGATCTGACCGCTGCCGTCGCAGATCCGTCGTTGCGGAACTCGGCAGCGGGAGTGGCGGCGCGCGATGCCGCACAGAAGCGTCACGACGACCTCGTCTCACTCGCGCGGGACAATCACGCCCGCGACAGCGCTCAGCTTGCGCACGAACTCGGTGTGATCGACGGCGTGCTCCCACGGTCGATGGCGTCGTGGAAGTCGGTGTCCTGGGCGGGTACAACCGATCCGGCCCAGATCACAGCCGTCAGCGACGGAATGCGTCTTGGCGAGCTGTCGGCTCCGGACCGCGGCACACTCACCGTTCCGTACTGCGTCCCGTTGCCATTGCGCCGGCCGATCTGGGTGGACAGCACGTCGAGCAAAGCAGCGCTCGGTCTGATCAGTGCCGTCACCGTGCGTGTCATGGCCGCCGGTCCGATGCCGCTACTCGACGTCGTCGACCTGACCGGCTCGCTCACTCCACTGACCGACCGACTGGCACCGATGCTCGCGGGCCCGGTCATCACCGCTCACACCGAGATCTCAGCACGCTTGCGGGCACTGGCCGAGGCCGTCGACATGGGCGAACTCGCGCGAATGAGTGGTGTCGCAGATGGCCCGAGTTCCCTGCGCCTGTTGATCCTCAGCGATTTCCCGCACGGGTACTCCGCCGAAGACGCACAGACCATCATGTTCCTCGCCGAACGCGGACCGGGAATCGGTTTGTCGATACTGATTGTCGGAGAGGACGAGTCGAACTTCGCGGAAGAATCCGTCGCCGCACTGTCCGAGGGGTGCCAACATCTTTCGGCAGCAGGGCAGACGGAGGTTCACGATCCGTGGACCCGCACGCAATGGCACTTCACCCCGGACGTGCTCGACCCGATCTCCGAGTCGCGAATTCTGGCAGTGTTCGACCGCACCTAGTGGCCGATGGCGGATTGCCGAGCGCACAGGCAGAGTGGTGGTACGACCACGCGCGGTGTGTGGCGGCAATACTCGAGGAGACTCATGGCATTCTGGGATCAGTTGAAGGCTAAGGCTCAGGAGATGAACGGCCAGCTCAAGACAAAGACCAGCCAGTTCCAGAACAAGGAATTCAAGAACGCGAGCATGGCAATGTGCGCGTTGATCGCCGCCGCAGACGGTTCGATCGATCCGTCGGAGCGTCAGAAGACCGCCGCGCTGATCATGAGCAACGAGTCGCTCGCGGTCTTCCCACCGGACGAGCTTCGTGAGCAGTTCGACTGGTACTGCAGCAAGCTGTCCTCGGATTACGAGTTCGGCAAGGTCGAGGCAACCGCAACCATTGCCAAGCTTAAGTCGAAGCAGGATCAGGCCCGCGCGGTCATCCAGATCGGCATCATCATCGGCGGCGCGGACGGCAACTTCGACGAGCACGAGCGCGGCGTCGTACGCGACATGTGTTTTGCAGTCGGAATTTCTCCGGCCGAGTTCGATCTCTGATCGATTCAGAGCATGAAAGCGGGTGCGGCGCGAAAGCGCTGCACCCGCTTTTCTTTTCAGTACTCGGGATAGCCGTCCTCGGGTCCCAGCATGCGCTCGATCCTCGTCCGCGTGATCTTGGCGAGCTCGTCGACGCAGACCTTGCGCTCGACGGACCGTTCGTTGGACATGCGCTGGCCGATGTTCTCGAGCAGGTCGTCGGCGTCGTGGCCGTGCGAACACCACAGATACCGGAAGCCGAAGTTTCGCTCGTACTCCTCGCCGGCGCGATAGATGGTTGCCATGACGGCGTCGTCCGGAACCCAGATCGAGCATTGCTCGAGGTGGGACGGCACGCTGTTCCTACGGACGCCGACCGGTGGATGGCACTGCAGGGCGCGTTCGACGTCGACGTCCGAGAGGTTGAGAATCGCGTCCTCGGCGCGCGAGAGGATCTCCGCGTGGTCGGCGAACGGACGTCCGTCGCTGACCCACCCGGCCCACGTCAGCGAGCAGCAGCACTCGAACAATGCGTGAACCGCCTTCTGCCGCGGTAGTTCGTTGAAGCGCTCCAACCCGATCGATTGATGTAGCAGCATGTGACCTCCCGGCCCGTTGTGCTTTCAGGCGCGCTCGACATGCCGCGCGGTAACCAGATGCGCGGCCACTTCGATAATCCGCCGCTTCACCTGGGAAAGGAAGGTTTGCTCACCGAGTTTTCAGGTTCTTAACGCGGCGTAACGAGCTGACCCACACAACGCAGGAGCCCCACCGGCGACAACCGGCGAGGCTCCAGACCGGGACCCCTTGGAAGACATCTCACGGGGTGTAGGAGTCAAGCCGCGATCGGGAGGGGAGGTGGAAATGCGTGCAGTTCGTCGAAGAATTCGCGGGTGGTAAGGCAGTGGTGGAGTTGGCCGAGGAATCGGTTGAACAGGTGTCGTTGGGCTTGGTGGTTCCAGTCTCCGCCGGCGCGGCGAGCGTCGAAATGTCGTCGGGCGCCGGGGGACGCTTGCAGGGCGCTGAACGCCCAGATCGTTCCCGCTGCTGCCAGTCGCCGGTTCTTGACGTGCCGGTGCAGGACGAAGGTTTTCTTCCCGCTGGCACGGGTGATCGGGGCAGCACCGGCGTAGGCCTTGAGGCCGCGCGCGGTCGCGAACCTGTTTCGGTCGTCACCGATCTCGGCGAGCACGCGAGCACCTGCGAGCGGCCCCAGACCGGGAAAGCTGGTGATGATCTTCGCATCCGGGTGCTCGGAGAAGAGCACGCTCACGTGCGCGGCGAGGGTCTCGGCGGCTGTGCAGGCGGCGTCGAACTGCCGCAACAGGGTCATCAGGCTGATTCCCATCGCTGCTTCGATCTGCGGTGGCTGGCGAAGCGCCGGGGCGCGCATGATGGCCCGCAGTCGTTCGACGTCTCGGTCGAGGAATCGGGAACGTCCGGCTCTTTTGAGTGCTGCTTTGAGTTGGGGCCGGGTCAGGGCGGCAGCTGCGGTCGGAGTCGGAGCTGCAGCGAGCACGCTTCGGGCATCAGGGCGGGTCAGCCCGTCTTCGAGCGACTGAAACGCGGTCAACGCTGCCGGGAAATATTCCTTGAGCAGCGAGCGGATCTCGTTGCCGAAGCGTTGCCGAGACCAGACGGCGTCCTGCTGGGCGCGGGCGAGAACCCGAATGGCCAGAGCGCTGTCGGTATCCGCCGGCAGTGGGCGGTGCGCGACGGCGTCGGTGCGCACGATATTCGCCAGCATGACCGCGTCGGCGGAATCGGATTTCGATCCGGAGACCGAATGCCGGGACCGGTACCGGGAGGCCGCGAGCGGATTGATCGGGTAGATCACCCGGCCACTCGCGCGCAGTCCGGCAACCCACAGGCCGTGATCGGTTTCGATCCCGACTGGGATCGGATCTTCGGCGGTGTCGCCGGCTTCGGCGAATGCCTCGAGCAACCGGGCGAACCCGGCAGCGTCGTTGTCGACTCGTCCCCGGCTCACGACTTCGCCCAGGTCGTTGAGGATCGCGAAGTCGTGATGGTTTTCGGCCCAATCGATTCCGCAGTACAGTCCCACCGCGCCTCCCAATGTCGATGTGCAGGTTGCGAACCCGTGTGGTGCACGCGGCGACCTAATTGCAGGACTCGACGGTCCGTCATCTCACCAGCCGTTCGTGACACCAGCGCACCGCAGGGCGCTCGATCTGCCGAAGAGCTCACGGCTCGGGAACACAGAAGAAGAGATCATCCCTGCGGCGGGCTCGTACCACGACATTTCACCACGCCGAATGGTGCACTGCCCGGCGCTGCCTCTCTTCCAGAAGGCGTCGCATGCGCCGGGAAAACCCTGGAGTCCGCCTGGCAGTGCACCCGCAGAAACAGCAGACCAGCGTGAGCGTTGTTGCCCGTCGGTCCGTGCTTCTACACACCAATTAGGAAAAACCCGATCATGACTGACTTTCTTCTCTGGCCCGCCCGTATCCAGCTAGGCGCTTTGCTCGCTCGGGCTCGCGATCGCCACCGGCGCCTTCGGACCTTCTTTCGCCGTGCAACGAGACCTCACACTGCAAGCACGGATCATCGAAAACCTCGTCGGGATCTTCCCTGCGAACGTCGACAGCGCAACCATCGCCATCACCAGCAAGCTCACAACGAACACCAAGGTCGTTAATAGGGCGCTCGCTGCGAAAAAGTGCGCAGAGACCAGTTCCACGGTCGACGTTGAGTAGTTGTACGGATTCGCGGGTGTCGCTGCGCGTGCAGGCTCAGGATGTGACCATCTGGCGGAAGATCGGCGTGTTGTTCCTTGCATTGGTCTGGACGCTCGTGGCGGCGGCCTTGGTGTTGTTCGGTCTGTGGGATTCAATCGACACGAGCTGTGACGGACCTGCGGAACGCGACATGGCCGGTGGCGGATGGCTGGTGATCGCGACGTTGTCCGTATGGTCTGGGGCATTCGTCGTCTGCGCGCTTCGTCTCCGCACCGTGACTGCGGCCGTGCTCGCGACACTGTCGGTCGTATCGTCGACACTGGTCGTGGTCAACATGCTCGCCACTGCCTCGGGCCTTTGTTGGTGAATGTCTATTCGCCTTCCTGGTCGTTCACGCGTTCGGATTTTTCGATGAGCGTGTGCATCGAAAAAATGCTTATACCCAACGTGATCACCCTCTCGAACTTCCCGAAAAGAACCGCGTTAAGAAATTCAGAAGTGTTGCAGGAAAACAATTTTGGTCCCGGGTTGCATAGGTGATCAAGTGCCCCACAGATTCGTTACCCCAGTTCCGCCCGTTCTGGACAGGCTTTCGGGTTCCGCTCATTAGCCACCGTGGTCTTGGACATACTGAGGTCATGACGAGCCGAGGAGTGGTACGTAGTTGGGACGTGGGGGGTATGCAGGGCGTGATCGACTCCGCAGACACTCCGGGCGGTAGCTGGACCTCATGGACATCTGTAGTGGTCCACGGGTTCCCGGGTTTGGTCGAAGGTCAGGAAGTCGAGTTCGAGTGGAATCAACTCGACGAGCCGGCAGTCGGTTACGACTTTCACACCGTGCAGGCGTGGCCAGTCGGCGAGGACCACACGCCGCCGGGACCGCCCGGTTTCAGGGCTTGGGATATCGATCCCGACGGCACCGTTCACGAGGTCACCGATCTAGACATCACCGACCTCGACGATACGATCGCGCCCCCGATCGGCACCCCAGCGGTCGGTGTCGTCACCACGTGGAATGGTGAGGAAGGCTGGGGAGTCATCGACTCCGCGGACACTCCGGGCGGTTGTTGGACCTTCTACAGCGCCCTACACCCCGACGAAGTCATCAACGCTCGGCCGGGCGACAGTTTCAGCATCGGCGGAGGGATCAGCGCTCTCGTCGTCGGAGAGCAGGTCGACTTCGAATGGGAGCTGGTCATCGACCAGGACGGATACAAATTTCGTGCGATCAAGGTCAGGCCGCGGCGGGATATCCCCCCGTGGCGCGTCGAACGAGTCGGTAGGTAGTTCGACATCGACGGCACGTCGACGACCACCTGCCCTGCCTCGAACGCCGCGAAGCGCTCGCCAACCGCAGCCTCGAGCACCCTCGCATCAAAGTCCCACCTCACTGGCTCAACGTCGACGGACCGATCATGCTCGAGGTAGCCCTTGGGCATGCCTCTTCGTGCTCATTCGAGCCCGAAGACAACCATCAATCGTGCACCGTGCCACATCATTGCCCTCACCACGCATTTCCAGCCACACCGTGTGCGCGCCGTAGACCGAATAGTTCTCGGTATGCTCGGCTGACCTCGGCTGTAAGTTCTTCGTCGCGCACAGTCCGCTGGCCCCTCGACTGCAGGAGCGGCACCCGAAGATAGTCGAACCGGTATACCGGCACCTCCGGTTCGCGCAGAATGGTAGTCGGCGTACACGCGGATGAACCCGGGGAGCGGTGCAATGATCCGACGACGGCTCGGCCAAGCATTAATGGTGATCGCGCTCGCCTCCGCGGCCGTTTCGACCGCGCCCGTCCACGCGCAGGAACCGTCGCCAATCACGACGCCGGGCACAGTGACCGCGGCAACTTCCCTGCCGCACTCCTTCTGGATTCCCGGCGCCGCCAACGCATCAAAGCTCACGTACTGGTCCACAGGACCGCTGAACCGGCCCGCGTTGAGTACGGGCGCGCTCTTCCTGCCCCCCGGCGACCCACCCGAAGGCGGCTGGCCGGTCATCTCGTGGGCTCACGGCACTGTAGGTATTTCCGACCAGTGCGCTCCCACCGTGACCGGGACCGTCGGCAGTCCGTACCTCACGAACTGGCTCTCGCAGGGCTACGCGATCGTCGCGACCGACTACGTGGGGCTCGGCACGCCGGGAATCCACGCGTACCTGGACGGACCGTCGGCGGCGCACAGCGTGATCGACATGGTGCGTGCCGCGCGTGCGGTCGAACCGTCGCTCTCACCGCGGTGGTTGGCACTCGGACAGTCTCAGGGCGGGCAGGCCGCTATGGTCGCGGCAGCGATCGCCACACGGTACGCACCCGAACTGGACTACCGGGGCGCGGTCGCGACCGGGGCGCCGTCCAATCTGGAGAACCTTGCACCACTCGTGGGGCCGGACTTTCCCCGCTTGCCACTGACCGGCAGCACCGTGTTCGTCTCGTACCTCTTGGCCGGACTCCGGGCGGCGCGACCCGATCTCGACATCGATCGCTACCTGACACCACGCGGCACGGATGCCCTGGCCCGAGCCGAAACCGACTGCTACCAGGACATGGCATCGGGCCTCGGCGACGTCACGATCGGCGATCTGGTGAACCGGCCCCTCGACGATCCCGCGGTGCTGGCTGCTGCTCGCGGCATGCTGGAGATCCCGACGACCGGGTACGACCGGCCAGTGTTCCTCGGGCAGGGGCTGACGGACGAGATGGTGCCGGCACCGCTGGCTTTGAAACTCGCGGCCGAACTCGCCGCCAACCGCCAGCCAGTCACATTCCGCACATATCCGACCGGTCATATCGAGACGATGCGGGCAGCGCTCCCCGAAAGCCTCTCCTTCGTCCGGAATCTCTTCCAGCCGTAGGTGAATCATGCGTTTCGTGAGAGCTTGTCCGACCCACTTTTGATCTTCTCAGCACCGTCAGGAGTGCGCGGTTGACCGAGGATCTGCCGAAGCCGAGCGTTGCAGCTATGGCGTCGAGGCTCTTGCCCCCGCCGCAGGTTGGACCGTCACCGAACATCGGGAGCGAGGCGCGTCAATAACCATAGACCTCAACATCGCATGTCCTGGGTGGACCGCGGATCTAGACACGTACAGCGTCCAGGCGATCGACTTCGACGTTACGGATCGCTTGGGGCCACAGTGCGATGCGACCAGGCGAACCGACTTTGACCGTTCTGCTGAAATATTCTTCCTGGCAACAAAATTCGACTGAACCTGGTCAGGAGATGACCTCGATCGCTAGTCCTCGTCCTCGTACTCCGGTTCGGGCTCATCCGCCCATGCCTGATATCCCGGACTCTTCAGATGCAGGTGGATCGCACTGGCACCCAGGTTCAGTGTGATGACCGCTTTCGGCAGATCCCACCGGATAGTTGCCTCAGGTTCGGCGCTCGTGGCTGTCCCCAGGAGTGCAGTTAGTGCCACATCGAGGTTCGTGAATCCTTCGACCAGCAACGGACGCACCACGGTCATGGGCGTAGCATCATCTGCCACGTCCGTGACTAAGATCGAGATCGAATCCATTCTATGTTGCCGCCCGAACATGTTCGCCGTCGGCCGGCCGACATGAAAGTTCGTCCGAATCGAGCCGCCAGCATGCCTGAGTTCGACGAGCTCCCATCCAGCCTGTGCGCAGAATGGTTCCAGGTCGTCGACGGCCCAGGTCCAGTCGAATTCTGCGGCGAGGCGGGCGATCCGGGTGGCGCCCTCGATGTCGACGTGCATGCGTGGATGCTATCTGCGAGTGTCAACATGACCTGCACCTGGAACGGACGCTCCTAGGAATTACACGCTGTCAGAGAACTCGGCCGCCGCGGAGGTAAACCTGCGCTGAACGCCGAGGTCAGAGATCCCGCGCCGAGTGTCGCAGCGGCGAGAACGCCAGTGTGCCTGCCGCGATTGCGAACACGATGGTGACGCCGATCAGGGTGGGGCGTTCGCCGATCGCGCCGACCAACAGGCCTGCTGTCACGGCACCGAGGGCGGCCATGGTGCGGTTGACGGAACGCCGGGCGGCATTCACGCGCCCGAGAAGCTCATCCGGAGTGAGCGCTTGCCAATAGCCCATCTCGTTCGCGTTCTCCGCGCCTGCTGCCAAGCCCTGCAGGCCAAGAGCTGCGAAGAGAAGGAGATGGCCAACAAGTGTGTCGGTCGCGAAGGTAACGAGAAGCCAGGTGAGGGGATACAGCGAGCGGGCGAGGATGACCGTTCGTCCTGGTCCGATTCGCGTGCCGATCGCATGTGCACTGGACGCTCCGAGGAGGCTTGCGACACCGAACGTCGTCAGAAGCAGGCCGTATGTGTAGGCGCTGAACCCGAGTGAGCGGAGGGCGAAGAGAGACAGCACAGTCAACGCGGCTCCGTTGGCGAGGAACCACACGTGTGTCGATATTGCGAGCGGGTTGAGAGTGCGGTGGCGGTAGGTGAATCTCAGACCCTCACGCATTTCGTTCATCAGGTTGCGGGAGCGAGAAGCGGGTCGCGGCTCGTCTACGTCGAGACCGGAATTGAGTGCGGCATCAGCGAGATAGCTGATTGCGTCGACGGCAATCACCACTGGAGCGCCGAGCAGGCCAATGAGTCCGCCTCCGACCGTTGGCCCCAATGTCGTTGCTGCTGCGTCGGCTTGGTCGAGTCGAGCGTTTGCTTTCACCAGTTGGCTGCGTGGAACCAGCCGGGGTAACAAGGACTGCATCGCAGCGAAGCCGAACACCGAGAAGGAGCCGAACAACAGCAACACGATGACCAGAACCCAGATGTGCAGAAGCCCGGCGAGCCACAGGAGCGGAACAGTCCCGAGTGCTACCGCCCGACCGACGCTGGCCCACACGAGGATTGGCTTGCGCCGCCACCGATCGACGTAAACCCCCGCGAACAACCCGAGCACCGCATAAGGAATCAACTGAGCCGCGTTCACCATACCGACTTCGAAGGGCGTCGCGTCTAGAAGCTGCACTACCAAAATGGGCATCGCCACCGCTGTCACCGACGAGCCGGCCGAACTGATCACCGCGGCCGTGAGGAAGCGGCGAAATGATGAACGATTGACGGCCGGAGAAACCTCACTCATCGCTTCTACTCACGATGCCGCCACATGTCCGACTCTGCAGGTCCGTCCCATGAAGGGGACTGTAGTCGAGCACGCCCGATATGGTGCTGAGCCCGGGACGGTTGTTTGGCATTGCGAAGTTGAGAGAAGTACTCGACATGGTGACAGGGGAGCGGCTCTACCGATTCGAGGGAAGACATAACCATGATCGAAACAACTTCTTCCACAAGCTTTGTCGTGATGCCCCGCACCGGAGAATAAGGCGGGTACGAGAACGAGTGCTTCACCCATTACGTCCAAGGCAATGGCAGCGGGTTGCTGCCCGCGAGGACCGATGGTCCAGTCGGACGCGGAATGGCTCGCGAACAAGATGAATACACAGTGGGCTGACCAACCAATAAGGCCCGCAACGTATTCGGTGCGGTCCTCACTGCTGTACTCCTACACCGGGGCAGGGCGCTCCGGCACTCATCGGAATCGGCTCAGCGCCCTTGGTGTATCGGTACGCCCACTGACCGCCCTCCAACATCACCGCCAGCCTGGCCCTCGTCCGGGACCGGGCTCCACCCTTCAGTCTCACCCGGTTCTGCGCTCTCGCTCAACTCGGTATTGTCTCAACTTCCGAAAACCGGCCGAATCCAGTACAAACCCGCGCCCAGTAGAAGGCACGAGTGCCGCCACCGGAAAGCCAGTGCCGCCGATGCTCGCCACACTTGGGCATCCACCAACGGGGGCGCGCTGCCATATTGACTGAACTAGCGGATCGAATCATTGCAGGTCGGGTTCGTGCTGATGCTTTCCTCAGTATGTGCAGCGAGACGCACCGGGAGGATTTTGCAAGGCTTGTCGTCCCCGACGTGGGGCGGCTGATTTCGGCCGGTTCCGAAGCAGCCGTATCGGTTGCTCGATGCGTCCGGTGATGCAATCGGCACAGCGACCTTATTTTCGAGGAACTTTACGCGTGTGATCGGTCGTCGGCGGCGGCGGCGACGATCCGATCGTACGGACATGACTTGGTGCGGTGTGGAGTTTTCTCGCAGCAGTCGACGTGGGAGGGGAGAGCGACTCCCACGGAGGGCCGTGATTTTGCGCGTTGGATGAAGATTGCGGATAAACCCAGGCGTGAACACTGGCGGAGGCGTGGTGAAAGAGTCTCCGGCACAACACCTGTAGGGGGAAACGCGGTCTCGAGTGGTCAACGAGGTCACCGGCAAGCCGCTCTTACCTGCATCTACGGGGTCAACACTTTGTCGCAACAGGAGAACCGCCAAACTCCGCTGGCATGAAAGGATGCTATTCATGCCCGCTCTCGTCGGTCCCGATTCCTCGCCGAATATGTTGAGCTGCCGCAACCAACCCGTCTTGTCGGGTCCCGAGATTCTCCTGCGACCGTGGGTCGACAGCGACGCCAGTTCCGTAGTCGATGCGTACTCCGACCCTGACATCCAGCGGTGGAACATGCGCGCTATGAACGACATCGACGAAGCCCGAAGTTGGATCCGATCATGGCGGACACAATGGTCGGCCGACAGCGACGCAGGCTGGGCCATCACCACCGACCGAGGGGACGTCGCCGGATCTGTCTCACTACGAACCGTGCATTCACCATCGTCGAGCGCACAGATCTCGTACTGGCTCCGGCCGGCAATGCGAGGCTCGGGCCTTGCTGCCCAAGCGGTCGAGACAGTAAGCGAATGGGCTTTCGGCACCGCAAATTTTCAGCGGTTGTGGTTGACGCACTCGGTACACAATCAAGCCTCCTGCGCTGTTGCCCACCACGCTCACTTCCAGCAGGAAGGCACGTTGCGGAGGTACATGCTGCACGCAGACGGATGGCACGACGTGCACCTGCACGCCAGAATCGCCTGAATAGCCCCAGCTACGACCAACTCACCCGAACGAGACAATCCCTGGGACACCGGAGACCCTGCGGTCAGATTCGACCTTCGACAGCAAGCCTTTGGCCTGCACAGGCACCAGCAATCTTCCATGCAATACGACGAACACCATCAGCCCAATACTTCAGAAATGCAAAGAAGCAGTCCACATTTGTATCAACGCCGCGAACCCCCCGGCGCTTGTCTCAGGATCTCACCATGCCCGAATTTTGTCTCACATTTTCGGCGATGGCGGCAAGCATACGGCTGAGATCGATGCAGAGGACGTGGGGAACTTGCGGTTCGTGTCGGCGTGTTGATCCCAATTGGGCCGGGTTCCGCGCAGTCGGCCACTGGGTTCGAGTTTCCTACAGCCCGTATCGATCATCAGAGTGAAAAATACGCGAGGCAATTTCGCGTTTCGTCTATCGGAACCATGTCGACAATGCGGTGGCAAGACCGTCCTCGGTGCCTGGTGGGCAGATCTGGTCGGCTGCGGCAAGCACAGAAGCGGGTGCGTGACCCATGGCCACGCCGTGAGCGGCCCAGTCCAGCATTTCCAGGTCGTTGATGCCGTCACCGACGGCTAGGGTCCGTGTTGCGGCGACGCCCAGGTCGATGCGCAGCCTTTCCAGCATCGCAGCCTTGCTTACGCCGGCCGCGGTCAAGTCGGCCAGTGGTTCGTCTTCGTAGCACAGGCTTCGAATGCCGGGGAGATCGAGAGCAGACAAGACTTCGGTCAGCTCCTGCCCACTGCGTCCAGGCCAGTGGATCGCCAGTCGGGTGGTCGGCGTGGTCGCAAGTTTGTCGATATCGACCAGCTCGACCTCGCCATGGTGCATATCCGCGTCGTCGACACGGCCGGTTGCTCTGACCCCGATGCCCGGGTTCTCGGCTACGAAGATCGCGCCGGGTAGTTGTTCGCGTAGTACCGCGATGGGAGTGCGTAAATCGAAGACCACTTGCTCCGCGATTTTCCCGGTTGCGGCATCGATCAGCACGGCCCCGTTGGAACAGATCGCGAACCCCGTCATGATGTCGAGCTCGAGTAGGAACGGTCGTGTGGCGGGGGCGAGTCTGCCGGTGCACAGCACGACATGGGCTCCGGATCGAACAGCTGCCCGCACAGCCGATCTCACTGCGATGCTGATCGTTTCGTGCGCGAGCGGATTCGTGTCCTCCGCGACGTGCAGGGTGCCGTCAATGTCGAGGGCAATCATCATCGGGTGGCCGGATTCGAAAACCAAGGGTCATCCTTCGATAGTGTCAACTCGACAAAATTCATCGGTAGACCGTGTGTGGGTCGGCTCGGGTGCAACATACTCGAATCGGTATTCGTCGCCCAAACAGAGACGGTGGGCGCACACAAATCGTGCTGAATAGCGACACCTGAATTTCGCCGGCGAGTCCAGAGCCGTATCGCGTGGCTGCTCGGCTTATGGTGCGCGGGTGATGGCATTCGGGGGATGGGCGCGGTGGTGTCGGTGGGTGTTGTTTGGTGTGGGGTTGGTGTTGGTGGTGGGGGCGTTCGGTGCTTTCGCGTTCTTGGGGGTGGGGCGGTGTTCGTATGAGCTGTGTGCAGCCGATTCGGCTGTGGCGTTGGAGAGTGCGTCGAGGGTGTGGCTGCCGGTTGTCGTCTCTTCGTGTACTTATGCGCCGTCCTTCGACCAGAGGGTGGTGATGGTGGTGTTCGATGGTGTGGCGTCGGTGTTCGCGGTCGTCGGGTGGGTGTTGATGGGTGCGGCGCTATATTCGAGGCGGCGACAACCGCCGACTGAGCACAAGTGGTCGATGCCAGTTGATCGGGGGTAGCGGCATGTTCTCCTCGCGTGTGGCCCGGTGGGTGCTTCGTGGCGTTTTGGGCGTTGTATCTGTGCTCGCGCTGATTACCTGCGCCTTGGTGGTGTTCACTGATCGGCTTGTGCCGTCGTGGCTCCCGTGGACGGAATTTGTCGTGGTTGTGGGGTTGATGGGGGTGCTGGCGATTGGGGAGCGGCGGGATTCACCTTCACTATGAGCGGGTATCCGACCTGCGCGTGCCTGAGTGCTCGTTTTGTGGCGTTGAACTGGGGTGATGACACGTCCCCGGTTTGTGGTGGGTGTCGGTGAGCTGCGCACTCGGCTAACAGCGGCGGCGTTTAGTCGGTGAGCACCAGGAAGGAAACTTTTGCTTGGCCGGTCCGCGTGAAGGTGGCTTCGTTGATCAGCTCGCTCAGTGCTTGTGCGCCATAGTTCGCCATCCGTTGGGTGGCCAGCGGTGTTCGTCCGCGTGCTGTCACGACTTTTCCGGCGAAATCAATTGTGTCGGTGATGGTCAGGGTTGATTCGTAGTCGGATGTGTTGCCGCCGTACGTGTTGACGATTCTGTCCGCGACGAGGCTGACCGTCTCTTCGGAGAACGGGAAGCTGGCGACGATTGTGGGAGTGATGTCTGCGAGATCGCCGCGCGGAACGGATCCGTGTGGTTCGGAACTGAAGGCAATGGCTAGTGATCGGGTGAAGGCGATCGTTTTCGTCCACCACAGCGAGCCCACTACGACAACCATCACGGTGAACACGATCAGTATGCGATGGCGATTGGCGTAGCTCCTCATTGGTTAGTTGTACCGCGCGCAGCCCGGTGCCACCGCTAAACGTCCAAATACTGCAGTCGCGTTTATCTGGCCTGTTCGCGAGTTCGGTAGTGGCACAGTCGGGCTCGGTTCTGGTGACGTCGACGCCATTGGGATCGTGTGAGGACGTGGTCGGGGTTTATGCGTTTCCTGCGGGCAGGTTTGCGCCAGATCTCGCTGTGTTGCTCCTTGGCGGCCCTGGTTCGCGTGAGATTCGGGACTACCGGTCATCGCGACCCGCTGGTGGCGTTGTGGTTGTCGTAGCGGCAGATATGTTCTACGGCGAGAGAGACTATTGGGAGGACAAGCATGACTGCCGAGGGCTGGGAGAAGCTGCAGGCCGCGATTCCGGATCTGGTGGACGTCGACTTCGACGATGACGCCGAACCGATCCAGATATCGCAATTCGTCCGCTTGCGTGACAGTGGTACCGGCCGTGACATCACGGTCTACGAGAACGGCGGTGCAGTCGAGGCCACGCTCACGATCCCGTCGGATCCGGATGCCGCGCAGCAGTTGCTGAGCGTGCTACAAACCCAGCCGGTTTGGTTTCAGACCTCCAACGAGCAACGCTTGGAAACCAGCCGGTGGAGCCCGACCCATTCCGAACCCAGCGAACTTCGGGAGATATCGGCTTCGGTCGTCGCCATCATGCGCGACGGGCTCGGGATGGAATTCCAGCGCATCCGCTACACCGCCGGTGACGAAACCGGATACGACACCGGGCCGTGGGCCCTGCGCAACCTGTTGACTGCCGAACAACCGACGAAGCGTGGCGCACCCGACCGATGCACCGACTGGACGGATTTCGCCGAGCGACTGGAATGGGTGGTGCGCATTATGCCCGGCTACGACATCGTGACCCTCGATGCCCCTGCGGTGAAAGACCTCGGCTCGATCCAATTCCAGCAGGACAACGGGAGATTGGAGGCGAGCATGATCACGGCGGACACCGTTCCCGGTTCCGGTGGCCTGGACCTTCGGCTGCGGGCACTCGGCTGGCGGGTAACAGAAGGACCGGGAGCCCCCCACGTGGAATGGCTGTACGGCCCGTTCAGTTCATCCGCCGGTTTCGTCGACCGACGCCTCGACCGAATCCCACAGCTCACGGTCGACACCTTCCGCACTGTGCACGGCGTCAACAGCCCACAAGACCTCGCCGTCAGCGGCCATGAGGAGACCGTTGTCAACGGCCACCAGGCCCATATCAGCAGAGAACTCGGCATACCCTGCCTTCCGTATACTCTGACTCCCCCGTGAGAGGCCTGACGCAACGACGGCGTAGGTATCCGACCCACAGTGGGGCACCGTCTCTCGGCGGTGCGCACCTGGCTCAAGTGCCTCGCGAACTCGGAGACGTGCTCTAGCCGTGACCCGCGCCTAGGTCGATGCTCGAGCGCATCATTGCGCACGAAGCAACGGAACGCTTCGATTGCGATCAAGGCTGATAGCGCTTAGTGCAGTTAAGAGCCTTCGAGTCGAAATGGGACGGAGTCAGAGCCATCGCCACCACCGGCACCAAACTGCCGCCACTGTGGTCGCGCAACGGCAACAACTAACGCCTCGTTGCCCGAGATCGTCGACGCACTCCGCGCCGTGCTCGACCACCGCGAAACCGTCCTCGACCGCGAAACCGTCCTCGACGGCGAGATCGTCGAACTCGGACCCGACGGTGCGACAGAACTCTCGCCGCGACACCGCCTCTCCGGGTAGCACAGTGATCAACACCGAGCACTGGACGGACTACCCCGTGATCAGGACATTCGACGAGCCGAGGGCAGTGAAAGTCGACATCTTGTAGACCGGGTTTGAACGTGTCCAGTGTCCAGTGTCCAGTGTTGACGAGTGCGTGACCGGCATACTTCCAGTCAGGCCCGCCTCTAATCCATAAATCTATCTCGTTGCCATGCAATCGGTAATGGAGTCCTCTGTTAACTCAGGAATCGA
The DNA here is from genome assembly GCF_031763325.1 of Rhodococcus sp. SG20037. Classification (NCBI taxonomy): domain Bacteria; kingdom Bacillati; phylum Actinomycetota; class Actinomycetes; order Mycobacteriales; family Nocardiaceae; genus Rhodococcus; species Rhodococcus sp. SG20037. The sequence continues at coordinate 731,506 of NZ_CP134497.1, forward strand.
GCACGAGTAGGAGATCCACCCCTGCTCGGAATATTCATCCTGTGATTTGTCCACGATGATCTCGACATTCTCCACATTGGGCAGTATGCGTATATAACTGACTATCTCGTCACCTTCCGTCGTAATTGAACGTAAGGTTAATTCTGAACCTCCCGCAGCGCGCGATGATTTCATGCACTCAACTTGCGAATCCTGGAACGTGCTACCGCTACTGGCGTTCGTTATTTTGCCCTCGCCGCAACTCGGGAGCGCAAGTCGGTTGGTGAAAAAATCGGGATCTTCAGATGGCTTTGAACATGCAGCACTAGCTAGCAAGATTGCTAAAATAGCTGTCCGGGTTGCTGCCTTATTGGAAGAGCTCATTCGACTATCATATCCTGATCGACAGTTTTACTCTTAACGAAAAAGGAGTTCCCGGAAGAGGTTGGAGCAATGTCCGTTGGACACGTTCGCGTGCCAGTAGATCGAGCTGTTCTTCTCGAATGGTTGCCAACGCCCGTAGTTTGCGGCGTCTGCCTCGTAGTTCGTGGCATTTCCGAAGAACGGCCAGCCTCCGGTTTCGTTGAATTCCTCGAGGATCTTTCCTCCGACGCAGAACCCGAACTTCGGGTCGTTGTTCGGGCAGCTTGGGTCCGCACTCGCGGGTGCCGCACTCAGCACTGACACACTTGTCACCGTCAGCGCGGCAGCAACCATCGCCACTGCTTTCGACTTGGATGTCGTCCACAGTTTCCGGCGTCGTGTAGCACTCTTGATGTTTCTGCGCATGCCTATCCTCTCGGATTGATTCACAGGTACTTGCCAACTATTGGCGATTAGCGAAGAGGGTTTTTGCGATGAAATAGGAGGATGCGATGGACACGGCGACGGCGCCGAGCAACATCAGTGTCGGCCCCCATCGGATGATCGAGGTCACGTAGTGCACGTCGCCGGAGATATTCCAGGTGCAGGTGGCTCCTGCAATCGGAAAAGCAGTCCAATGCCCCTCCGCCGGCAGGGTTTGTTCCACACCCGATGCTGGTGGACGTGGCGCATGGGCGCGGCAGTATTCGGTCGGGTCGCCGCCGAAGGAATAGAACGAGACCGCCACGACAATCAGGACGGCAACGACCGCAATCAGAGCGAGAACACCTACACGGCGATGCATGGGCACCTCGATTGCTGGCTCGATGTATTGCCCTGTGAGTGATCTGGCGGTCGATCACATGCCGTGACCGCATTGCCCTCACTGCTACGCCGAATACGTTGGAGCACAAAGACATACAGCGGGGGCCAGCTGAGGTCGAACATCACGATGTCACTACCTGACCTGTGGCGCTAATCCATGCGATCCAGCCGCCTTGAAAGTCGTTGCGGCGGCCCTCGGGGGTGGAGTATTCGTCGGTGATGGGGAATCCGAATCGTCCGCCTTCGTAGCCGTGGCGGCCGTATTCGGTGAAGATGGCGCCGTAGACACAGTGGGTGCCGGCCTGGGGATTGAAGTAGATGTTGCCTTCGGTGAAGCGGTTGAAGCGGCCGATTCCGTTGGGCGTGCCGAGTTCACCGCTGGTGGGCCACCCCAACGGGCTGGTGGGTCCGCCGAGATCGAGGTACTTCTGCGCGATCAACCCGTACGTTTCCCATACCCCGGTCGCGGCGCTCCAGTAGATGCGGCCGTGCTCGAAATCCTGTACCCGCCCGTTCGACAGCGTCTGTTCGTCGCCGGTCGGTGCGCCGAGAGAGGACGTTTCTGCGCCGAGTTGTGTGTAGCGGGCGCCGATTGCGCCGCCGACGGTGTACACGGGGCCGGCGGGAGTGACGGAGGTTTTGAACTGCATCGCATGATAAGGAGTACCGGTAGCCGTATTCCATTGCGAGACAATCAAATGCACGTTGTCCAGGGTGGATGCCGGGTGGATGTAGCCGCCGTAGATCTGGCCGAGTACATCAAGTTCTCGGCAGTGCAGGCCGAGATCGCCGCTCAGTCCAATCCTGTGGGTAAGGGCCTGGCAGTGACCAACAACTGAAAGGAGGTGTTTGAGGGGTCCGACGAAGCAATTCATTCGCGGACCCTTCACTCACGTCAGAAGTAACATTGGGTACCGCCGAGTTCGCACGGGACCGCTTTCGAGAGCGCTACTCGCCATTCCCATGGCAACGGTAAAAACCAAATCCAGCCACCTGCGATCATTTCAAAACCTCTCGGATCCTCGGGTTCCCCAACCAGACCGTGTTACGAATCTAACGTGATCGCGTTCACTTGACCAGGGCGTCGCGATAACGCGAATGCCGCAGCAGCGGATCACGGCGCACGACGGCTAGTGCCGAATATCTCCCGCGCGGTGTCTCAGACACACTCCGAATTCACTGGACACTGTCCAGTAGTGCACAAGACATCGGCCGGGCGCTCCCGCTCGGACGTGGGGGAGCATCGCGCGCTGATCATGTGAGCATGCGCGTGAAAACGTCCGCCCTGTACATGTCCGGATACCTGGACGGTATTTTGAAATTCTGGGCGATAATGCACGACGGGCAATGGCTGGCCGGAATACCGTGCGAGTCACCGATGCCGGCAGAACCAATCTCGTCGAGATCGACATGCTCGTGACCGCTGACGCCATCACCGAAGTGCCGTCGGTCGGCTGAGACTTGTTCAGCGTTGAATCCTGCAGCCTGGGTCGTGTCCGCTGGCACTGATGTCGCTGGTTCGCCTTGGTGGATGTGCTTCCTAAACTTCGATGGGGCGATTCGGGTGTGGGCCTGTGGTTGGCGCGCTGATATCTGTGCGCCATTGCCTCGACCGCGGTGAGTGGGTAACGCAGCTGTCTGTCGAAGTGGGAGAGGGGCAGCTGCGTCGCGGGTTGCAGATCGTCAAGCCGCGGCCCTCGACGGCTCGTTGCGGTAACGCGACAGTCGGCCGTCGGTTCCGGTAAGCCGCCAGGACCAGAGGGTGAGCCGGGTGCGCATTCCGTTGGCGTCGGCGAGGCTCCGGACGTCTGCGCAGGACTCTGCAAGGAGTCGCCGGAAATCGGGGTTGCGCATCGAATAGGTCTCGCGCAGAACATTGCGGGGGATACCCAGCAACGTCGCGTCCTGCCGGCTCGGGACGACGATGGACCAAAACCCTATGCGCATGACTACAGGCGTGGTGAGGCCGAGTGCGAGGCGGTTGAATCGGCTCATGCGCGGAGCGTGATGGCGCAACCATGCATGGGCGAACCCGATGTGACGTGCTTCCTCGGCGAGATGGATCTGCATGATGCGGTCGGTGAGCGGGTGAATGCCACCGCCGCGCATGATGCTCTTCTGGATGTGGTCGATCGGCTCCTCTCCAGCGAGGATGATCTGAAAGAAGAAACTGGGCCACAGCGATCCCAGCGAACCGACCAGGGGGAAGGCCTTGACAAGCCACGTTGGGGCACCGTGGACCTCCGGAGCCACCCGGTTGGTGAACTCCTGAAACATCTGGATGTGGTGTGTCTCTTCGGTGAGTTCGTGCATGAAGTAGCGGAATTCGGGGTTCTCGTTCGCCAGGCCCATCAAGAACTGGGTACCGCCGAGAAGGAGCAGTTGCTCGAACTGGGAGCCGGTCTTTGTTATAGATGCGAGCCGAATCCGGGCAACCCGCCGTTGTTCCTGGGGTGAGAGCGCGCGGTACCAGTCGGTGTGGGACAAGGGGTCGACCGCGGGGAGTGTCCATCTTGGGTCGTCCGCGGGGGCGGCGAACTCGGGCGAATTCCAGGCGATGTCTTTGAACGCCTCGAAGTGGAGCCCTGTCGAGGATGCCTCGGACAGTGTGCGCAGAGTGTCGTGGTAATCGCGATGTTCGTTGACGGTATTGCGCCCCGGAGTTAACCGGACAGATGGCGCGTTACGCCGCGTGCGACGAAGTGTTAGGAACTGCATTTCAGGCTCCTTTGTGGCATCTATCTCAGATGTGCCCACAGTAAACTAAGTGTGACTGCGCGTCCACAGTAACTGTATGAGTCTGCACGTCCACGGGTAAGTCCGGAAGGGCGAAAGGGGCACTCAATATCGCACCATGCACGCGGCTCTCGGCATTTGATGGTGGTGTGGGTCCTGCTGTCGAGACGACGGCGCTGGACGTGGTCGACGTTAGTCCGTTGTGTGCATCTGCCGACCTATACGGTGGGATAGGTGCAGGACGAGGTTCTCGCGATCTCGTCACGGTCGGTGTCCCGCTTGATCGGGTCGGAACTCACCTCGCCGAACTCGCGTCCCTGCACCGCGACGACATCCGAGGCGGCGCAGACAGCTGATCATGTGGATCGGCCCGCACGTCTTTCGTCATGCGACGGGGATCCGATGGCCCGTGGTTTTTTGCTCGGATGGCGATCGGTAACAGTGGAAATATCTCACCGGTAACTTTCAAGTTGTGTCAGTTCTCTTTCTTAAGTGACTGTGTAACAACTAGTTTCGATGGAAGTCGCTATCTGAATTGAAATTCTGGGCGGAAATGCACGACGACCAATGGCTCTGGCAGGGGTAACTGTGCGCGTCACCGATGGCGACGGAACCAACAGCGTCGAGATCGACGTGCTCGTGACCGCCGACGCCATCACCGAAGTGCCGTCGGTTGGCTGAGACTTGTTCAGTGCCGAGCCCTGCAAGAGCGGAGTTTGCGTCGGGCGCTCCCGGTAGATCGGCGGTGGCCTTCATGGTGTGATCGCGCTCTATACGGCACTGGCTTTAGTGGTGGGTGTTGCTGTCGCGGCGCGCCGTCCTGTGGGCGGAAGGAAGAATCTGGCCGACGTGTTCGGCGGGACCGAGCATGAAGCGGTCCAAGCCGGAACGCGTTGGGCTGTAGACGAGGTGGGCGCCCCAAGTGTGCGTCGCCACCGCTGTCACCGACGAGCCGGCCGAACTGATCACCGCGGCCGTGAGGAAGCGGCGAAACGGTGAACGATTGACGGCCGGAGAAACCTCGCCCATTGCTTCTGCTCACGATGCCGCCACATATCCGACTCCACAGGAGTGCTGAGCCGTGCCTCGGGTGGTGAGGCGCTATCGCCTTCACACGATTGGAGCTGCGGAACAGGACATTTTCACGGAGAAACTTTCGCGGGGATAAACGAATCGATTCTGGAAACCCATGAGGGGAAACATGACTATCTTCTTCGACATCATGCTCGTACTCTGCGTCGTCTCCATAATAGTGTTTTCTGGATACGTTCTTTATCGCTTGGTGACAGACGAATCGAACCTGCGATAGCCAGTCGCTTCGACGTGTGGGTACAGCGGGGGCCGATCGTCCTATAGATCCGCACCATCGCAATGGGTTTCAGGGCGAGCCTCGCACGCAAGATGTGATATCCGCGAGTTTCGCCTGAATATAGGCACGCAGCACTTCTTTCTGTGCGATCTTCCCTGGTGCATGGCCTGGACCAACCCTCTGCTCATCGTTTGCCGCGTCAACCGACGTGGACGTGTGGCCGGCGGGACTGGTCGGGTTCGGCGCGGCGGAGGACCTCACGGGTCACGGGAGCGGTTTCGCCCTCACCGATGAACAGGAAGCGGAGCAGGTACATGATCGGGTTTCCCTCGGTCCACTCGAAGTAGACGTCGGGAATCACGCCGGTGATGTCCCTCGTCCGCAGGAGAACCGCCGCAATGGTGTTGGGGACGGCCGGGCTGTCGACCCACAGAATCCGGTGCTCACCGCGCTGTCGGCCGTGGACGAGGAGGTCGGTGCTGAATTCGGAGGAGTCCGTGACGTTTACCTCGATGAAGATGATCGACTCAGCCTCCGGGATGTTGCTTTCGGCGCGCTGCTGCGATTCCTTCTGCCGATACTCGTCCTCGTCGAGACGGTCGACGTCGTGCGCCACCATCGCGAGGTAACCCTTCTCGGCTGCCTCGGCGATGAATCGCAGTGCAGTCTCGTCGAATTCGACGGAGGTTGCCCGTAGTTCGAAGGCTCGCGAGATCCGGGAAAGGAAGGACACCACCATGATCGCGGCGATGAAGAACGACGCCACTTTCACACCGTCTGGACGTTCGAAGATGTTCGCGATCGTCGTGTAGACGAACAAAACTGCGACAAAACTGAACCCCACGAACAGTTTTCGCTGACCGTGCTTACGAGCGGACAGTGCAACGGCGACGGTCGCCGACGAGATGAGCACGAGGACACCGGTTGCGTACGCGGAACTCTGAGCGTCGACACCGGCGTCGAAGTAGATCGTGACAGTGATGGCGATGACGCTGAACACGAGGACCAGCGGACGCACGGCGCGGGCCCACGACGGCGCCATGCCGTAGCGGGGGAGATACCTCGGAACAAGATTGAGCAACCCTGCCATTGCCGATGCACCGGCAAACCAGAGGATCAGAATCGTGCTGAGATCGTAGACGGTTCCGAAGATCTCACCCAGATAGTCGTGGGCGAGAAAGGCAAGCGCGCGACCGTTGGCAGCGCCTCCGGGTTGGAACTCGTTTTCTGGGATCAGGATGGTGGTGACCAGGCTCGACGTCAGCAGGAATCCGCTCATGATCAGCGCCGCCGTGGTGAGCAGGCGCCGCGCACCTTTGATGCGGCCACGTGGATTCTGTTCGGTGTCGTGCGGATCGCCCTTGATCTGCGGCATGACCGCGACGCCGGTTTCGAAGCCGGACAGACCGAGAGCCAACTTCGGGAAGACGATCAGCGCGATCAGGATCATCATCGCCGGGTTTCCGTGCTCGGTGGTCATGGCGCGCGTCCAGTCGGTGACCAACGACGGCGCGGTCGCGATGTGCCACAGACCTACGGAGATGACCACCACGTTCAAGGCGAGATAGACGGCGACCAATCCGACCGCGATACCGATCGCTTCGGTGAATCCGCGGAGGAAGACCGCAGCGAGGAGCGCGAGCAGAACCAGGGTGACGGCGACGGTGTGTCCGGAGAGAAAGGTTGGAGCAAAAGGGTTCTCGACGAGGTGCGCCGTGGCATCGGCAGCCGAGAGCGTCATGGTGATGAGGAAATCGGTGGCCGCGAAGCCGAGAAGCACGAGAACGAAGATCTTGCCGCGCCACTTTGGCAGCAGCTTCTCGAGCATGGCGATCGAACCCTCGCCGTGCGGACTCTCGCGAGCCACTCGCCGGTAGACCGGTAGAGCGCCGAAGAGTGTCAGCAGAATCAACACGACTGTCGCGATGGGAGCCAACGTGCCGGCCGCCAGTGCCGCGATACCGGGTTGGTAACCGAGAGTGGAGAAGTAATCGACACCCGTCAGGCACATCACCTTCCACCACGGGTGGCGCTTCTCCTTCTTCGGCGCCATCCGGTGTGGCCCCAGATGTCCGGCTGGTTCCTCGGTGATGTCCGCGAGCAGCCAGGCCTCGGTGCGTTGTTTCACAGACGGAGCCGTGTTGTCGGCCGGGACCTCGTTGTCGGCTGCGGTCACCACGGCGTCACGGCTTCAGATAAACATCGTTGAGCGTGACAGTCCGCAGGTTTCGGCTCCGGATGATGTCCACCAGTTGCGGATACACGTGGGTCACGGGCAGATAGTTGAGGTGCCCGATCACGATGGCCCCCGGATTGAAGTACTGGTTCGCCATTTGGAGGATGTACTCCTCGGTGATCAACGAAGAATCCGACAGTGATCCGTACCAGAGGGTGGGCACGGTGTAGCCGACGCTCGCGGCCACGGAATCGACTGTCGCGTTGTGCCTTCCGTACGGCGGCCGAAAGTACGGCGCCGCGTCCACGCCGTAGGTGTTGCGCAGGAACGTGCCGTTCTTCGTCAGCTCGTCTGCGATCTGCTGCTTCGACACGGACGTCAGATCCGGGTGCGAGTAGGTGTGATTGCCGAGCTGAATTTGCCCGCTCTCGACCAGCGGTCTGAGAAGTCCGGCGTTTTCGGTCCACGAGTTGTATTGCCCGTTGACGAAGTACGTCAAACGGATGCCGGTGTCTTTTGCGAACTGTGTGTAGAGGCGCACGACTTCGGAGCTGGCTCCGTCGTCAACCGTCAGGGCAAACAGATCCCCACCGCCGGGTAACGCGGTCAACGATCCGCCGGCGGGCAGCGGCACCCGGGCAGACGGCGGTGGAGGCGGCAACAAGGCAGGCGGGAGATCCGGGACAGGGACGGGGTCGGTTGGTTCGTCGGCTGCAGCGATTGCCGTCCCGACCGAACGTGACGAACAAGCGGTTCCCATGGTCACCGCGGCGGTTCCGGTCAGAGTTGCTGCTGCGAGGGCACTGAGGAAGCGTCGGCGGTCCACAGGGCGGAGCCTAGAGCAGATTTGCCTAATTCGGACTTCATTCTCAGCGTTCTTTCAGCGAAAGACCAGCCGTGTCCGGTATCGACAGGTTCTACTCAGGAACGGTGGATAGCGTGTCGGCCGTGGAACCGCGACCTCGACACTCGGCAACCAGGCACAGGCGTAGGCGTCAACCGCAGCGGTCGACGCTCTCGGTGGGGCGCAAGCTGGCGGCGGCGTCCCTGTCGACGACGATTCTGGTGGGCGTCGGAATCGGCTGGTACGTGCAGTCGGATCTCACGTCGGGGCTGTACCGGTCGGACGCGCTCTCCGCCCTCGGTGACGACGCCGGCAGTTCGCTCGACGGGGATACCAACATCTTGTTGATCGGGCTCGACAGTCGTAAAGCGATGGACGGCAGCGACCTGCCGGCTGAGTTCGTCACCGACAAGCTGCATGCGGGGGACAGTGATGTGGGTGGATACAACACGAACACGCTTATCCTGCTCCATGTTCCGGGCGATGGCGGCAAGGCCAGTGCAGTGGCGATCCCACGCGACGACTACGTCGCGGTACCCGGCTACGGAATGGCCAAGATCAAGGAAGCCTACGGAATGGCGAAGGCTGATGCGGACGCCAAACTCATAGCGGACGGTGTGACGGATCCTGCTGCACGAGAACAACAAGCGCGTGAAGTCGGAAGACGGTCGACACTGACCACCGTGCAGAATCTGCTCAAGGTTCCGATCGATCACTTTGCCGAAGTGAATCTGATGGGCTTCTACGACGTCGTCTCGGCTATCGGCCCCGTTCAGGTGTGCCTTAACAATCCGGTGCAGGATGACTTCTCGGGCGCCAACTTCCCGGCCGGAGTTCAGACTCTCGATGCGTCACAGGCACTTTCGTTTGTCCGTCAACGCCACGGCCTGGACAACGGGGACTTGGATCGCACCCACCGGCAGCAGGCTTTCATCAGCGCGGTGATCGCCAACTTGAAGGGCTCCGGCGTCATCGGAAACATTCCGAAGATGACGGCACTGGCCGACGTGGTGAAGAAGGATGTGGTGATCGATTCTGCCATGGATCCCGTCCGATTCGCTTCTCAGGCAAGCGCTCTCGCAGGTGGGAACATCGACTTCTACACCCTGCCCATCGAGGGATACGAGACCGTCGACGGCCAGGACGTCAACATGGTCGATCCGGCGCGTCTGCGTAGTGAAGTGTCGCGGATCTTCGCGGGAGGTGACTCGGCATCTGCACCTGCGATGGACACTGCTGTCTCGACCGGGAACGAAGTTGTGGATATCCGCAACGGAACCGCGACGGACGGGTTGGGCGCCGCGTTGGCAGCGGCGACGAAAGCGTCGGGAGTCGAAGTCGGAGAGGTGAGCACCGCAGTTGCGACGGCAAAGTCGGTGGTCAGCTATGGAGTCGGCGCCAAAGCCGTCGCAGAGGCGCTGGCCGAGCAGTTGGGCGTGGCCGCAGTGCCTAACGAGCAGGCAGCGGCCGAATCAGTGTCTGTACTGATCGGTGAGGACAATGCGCAGACCGTGTTCTCGGCCGCTCCGGCGCAGTCGGACTCGTCGGTATCCGCCGGCACCGTTCCCGATACGGGAGCGCAGGGATCACCCATCCGGGCCGACGCGAATGGCGGCATCCCCTGTGTGGACTAACTCTCAGGTAATTCGCACCAAACTCACGCTGACTTCTTCGATCTGCGGGTCTACATTGGAGAAGTCGAACTCAGTCGGGTACTTCACCTTTGGGGTACCTGACTTGAGATTGCGTAGTTGAAAGGATCACCGACATGGCTACAACAGCAGCGGTACAGAATCCGACACGCTCACGTGCCAGGACCATGTCCTTGTCCGAGTACGTGGCCGAGCATCCGGCGCAGCGCGTTTTCCCACCGACCAGTGAGCGGGCGGCCAGGATGGCGATGCTCATCATGTTCGCCCTGATGGCCGTCACCCTCGTCGTACTGGTACTTGACGAGGCAGGAATTTTCGGATGAAGGCAGCGGTCTTCGGCTGAGCCGGACCTTTAGTTACTCTTGAGTAATGACTGAACAGAAGAGCTGGAATGCGTTCACCGTCGAGCGCGAAGACAACATCGCCCAGGTGACGCTGATCGGGCCGAGCAAGGGCAACGCGATGGGGCCGGATTTCTGGAGTGAACTCCCCGAAATCTTCGCCGACCTCGACGCCGACCCCGAGGTGCGTGCAATCGTCATCGCCGGTTCCGGCAAGCACTTCTCGTTCGGACTGGACCTGCCGGCGATGAGCGGTGAATTCGGTGCCGTCCTCGCGGACAAGGCTCAGGCAGGCCCGCGCACCAAGTTCCACGACATGATCAAGCGCATGCAGTCGGGCATCAATGCCGTCGCAGATTGCCGCAAGCCCGTCGTCGCAGCTGTGCAGGGCTGGTGCATCGGCGGCGGCGTCGACCTGATCACGGCGGCGGACATCCGCTACGCAAGTGCCGATGCCAAGTTCAGCATCCGCGAGGTCAAGGTCGCGATCGTCGCAGACATGGGCAGCCTCGCGCGTCTGCCCGCGATCATCGGCGACGGACACCTGCGTGAGTTGGCTCTGACCGGCAAGGACATCGACGCAGCGCGCGCCGAGAAGATCGGCCTCGTCAACGACGTTTTCGAAGATGCCGACGCGGTACTGGCAGCGGCGCGCGCGACCGCCAAGGAGATTGCGCTCAACCCGCCGCTCGTCGTCCACGGGATCAAGGACGTGCTCGATCACACCCGCAGCGCGAGCGTGAACGACAGCCTTCGCTACGTCGCAGCCTGGAACGCGGCGTTCCTGCCTTCGCAGGATCTGACCGAGGCCATCACCGCCGTCTTCCAGAAGCGCCCGCCAGTCTTCCAGGGTGAGTAGGAACTGCAAGGGTGAGTAGGAACTGCAAGGGCGAGTAAAAACAGCACAAAAATCCCCGCACATCTTCCGATGTGCGGGGATTTTCGTTAGGCCTGAGAACTCGAGCTCAGTGACCGCCGTTGGCAGCGAGACGCTTGATCGAAGCCTCGATCTCGGCCTCTGCCTCGGCGCGGCCGACCCAGTTGGCTGCCTCGACGTGCTTGTTCGGCTCGAGGTCCTTGTAGTGGACGAAGAAGTGCTTGATCGCATCGAGCTCGAACTGTGAGATGTCACCCAGATCCTGGATGTGATCCCAGCGGGGGTCGCCGGCCGGAACGCAGAGGACCTTGTCGTCTCCGCCGGCCTCGTCGACCATCTTGAACATCGCGACTGCGCGAGCCTCGACGATGACGCCGGGGAAGACCGACTCGGGGAGCAGGACCATGGCGTCGAGCGGATCGCCGTCCTCACCCAGGGTGTTTTCGATGAAGCCGTAGTCGGCCGGGTAGCCGAAAGCTGTGTAGAGGTAGCGATCGAGTTTGACGCGACCGGTTACGTGGTCGACCTCGTACTTGTTGCGCTGACCCTTGGGGATCTCGATGGTGACGTCGAACTCCACGCCGATTCCTCGCTGTCGTGTCGGTAATGATTCGTCGGAAGGATATCGGGTCAAGGATAAGGTTGCCTGACCACCCAGTAGGCAGAGCACAGACGGAGGGGCGTTGGCGGGCCAAGGAAAGAAGAAGATCGGCTCGTTGGAAGAGAGTCGACGGCGTAACTTCCGCATCCTTCTGGCGGTCGGTGCAGTGGTTGTACTGGCCGTCGCCGGAGTTGTCGTCGTGAAACTCGGTACGTCGGACGACACCGCGGGCAGCGCGACCGTGACTACGTCGCCGCAGCCTGCGCTCGTGACGCCGTCACCTCAGGTGGTGCCCGTCCCGACGGACGCACCGATCCCGAGCGCGGCGGGAATCGCAGCGGCGATCGGCCCGGCCGTGGCCAACCCGGATCTGGGGAAGTTCACCGGAGTAGTCGCTGATGCGCTCACCGGAAACATTCTCTGGAGCACGGACCCGTCGACGCCGATGACGCCCGCGTCCACGACAAAGGTGCTGACCGCATCGGCGGCACTGCTGAAGTTGCCGCTCGACCACCGGCTGTCCACGACGGTGGTTCCCGGAGCGAGCCCCGGGCAGGTCGTTCTGGTCGGCGGCGGTGACCCGACGCTGACGGCGACGCCGAAGGGGCAGAGCGGGTACTACGCCAACGCAGCGCACATCGCGGATCTCGTCGACCAGATCAAGGCTGCCGGTACGCCGGTGAACAGCGTCGTGGTGGATTCGAGCTTGTTCAAGGGCGACAACATGGCCACCGGCTGGTTTACCGCGGACATCGCGGCGGGCTACATCACCCCGATCGAATCGGTGATGATCGAAGGCGGTCGGTACGACGGCACTCAAGACGAGTCACCGCGTTCGGAAACTCCCGCGTTGGACGCGGGCAAGGTTCTCGCTCAGGCGCTCGGTGTCGATCCCGCCAACGTGAGTCTCGGCGCCGCGCCTGCCGGTGCCAAGCCGATCGCGACCGTGCAGTCGGCACCGCTGAGCGACCGGTTGCTGCAGATGATGGAACATTCCGACAACGTGCTCGCCGAGACCATCGGGCGTGAGGTCGCGATTGCCTCCGGAATCGAAGCCTCGTTCACCGGAGCAGTCGACGCGACCGGCAAGACCCTGCAGGCGGCCGGGTTCGATTACACCGGAGTTTCGTTGCACGATTCCAGCGGGCTGTCCGTCGACGATCTCATTCCTGCTCAGGTACTCGATCGCGTCATGACGGCTGCGGCCGGTGACGGTGATCCGAAACTGCGTCCGCTGCTGGACTACCTTCCGGTGGCCGGCGGAACAGGAAGTTTGTCCGACCGCTACGCGTCCGGAAACCGAACCGGTGCGGGTTGGGTGCGGGCCAAGACGGGAACTCTCTCGACGGCCAGCGCGTTGTCAGGGTTCGTGGTCGATCAGAACGGGCGAGTGCTCACCTTCGCACTGATGTCCAATGACCGGCCGCCAGAAGTGAGCCGTCCTGCCCTGGACGCGATTGCCGGAGCGTTGAGGAATTGCGGGTGCCAATAGTGGCCGAAAAGACTCCACAAGATGATGAAGCCTCGGCTCCGCTCGGTGGTGCCGTCGACTGGAGTCTTGCCGCCAAAGCCGGGATAAAGCTGGCGCGCGGTGGCCCCGCGATGTCTCGCTACACGGCCGAGACGGCAACCGCAGAACTCGCCGAAGCGTCCGAGCGTGCAGAACTGCCGGTTCGTGAAGTGACCGGTTTGGCCGACGGTCTACCGGTCCCGGCCGCTGACGTGCTTGACCGGGCCGGGTGGATCACGGCGGCCTCGCGGTCGATGGCACATCTCACCGGCGCCGACCCTGACGGCAGTGGCAATCTCATCGTCGGAAAGCCGGCGGGCCTGCAGGCCGGCGCCATGCTGGCGTACCTGTCTTCGGCGATCCTCGGGCAGTACGACCCGTTCACCGGCGAGCACGGCACCCTGCTTCTGGTCACACCGAACATCGTCTCCGTCGAACGGTCCCTTCGGCTGAACCCGAGTGACTTCCGGTTGTGGGTCTGCCTGCACGAGGTCACGCACCGGGTCCAGTTCTCGTCCTCGCCGTGGCTCGCGGAGTACATGAAGGAATCCGTCGAAACGCTTGGTGCGACGGTGGACGAGTCGATGACCGACGTTGTCGGGCGCCTTGCTGCAGAGCTGCGCTCGCGGAAGGAACCCGACTCCAGTGACGGTGCGACGGCGGGCGGCATCATCGGGCTGCTGCGCGCCTCGCAGGCGGAGCCTCAGCGTGACGCGCTGGATCGGATGCTTGTACTCGGCACCCTCCTCGAAGGGCATGCAGACCATGTGATGGACGCCGTCGGCCCCGCCGTGGTGCCGTCGGTGGCAACTATCCGCGCGGCCTTCGACAAGCGTCGGCAGCGCAAGTCCAACCCCGTGCAGCGGATCATCAAGATGCTTCTCGGCATGGACGCCAAGATGGCGCAGTACGTGCGCGGCAAGGCCTTCGTCGACGCGGTGGTTCTCAAGGTCGGCATGGAGCAGTTCAACACCATCTGGACCGGGCCCGAGACCTTGCCGTTGCTCGACGAGATCGACAATCCCGACGCGTGGGTAAAGCGCGTTCTCGGCTAGATGCTGCTGCCTGAGACGCCTGCCCTACTGGCGCTGCGACAGGCCGTGCGGGCGTGGACGCTCGCATTCGAGCCACGACGCCGTGTGGTCGTCGCCCTGTCCGGGGGAGCCGATTCGTTGGCCCTGACAGCAGCAGCGGTGGCGGAAACCGATTCGGTCGACGCGTTGATCGTGGACCATCGCCTACAAGATGGTTCGGATGCCGTCGCGCGCTCGGCCGCAGACCAGGCGCTGGCGCTGGGTTGCCGGACCGCGACGGTGCTGACAGTCGACGTAGCCGATGGTGGGAGTCTCGAAGCCGCTGCGCGTGAGGCTCGGTATAACGCCCTACGCGACGCGAGGGCTGACCTCCCGGTTCTGCTCGGACACACGCTCGACGATCAGGCCGAGACCGTGCTTCTCGGACTCTCGCGCGGGTCCGGTGGGCGATCGATTCAAGGTATGGCTGCATTCGACGCTCCCTGGGGACGGCCGCTCCTCGGCCTCCGGCGATCGGTGACCAGGGCGGCCTGCGTCGACCTGGGAATCACGCCGTGGGAGGACCCGCACAACAACAATCCCGAGTTCACTCGCGTACGTCTGCGGCACGAGGCGTTGCCGCTGCTCGAAGAAATTCTCGGCGGGGGAGTTCCCGAAGCATTGGCCCGAACCGCGACGCAGTTGCGTGAGGACGGTGAGGCGCTCGACGAGTACGCCGAGGCCCTACTCCTACGGGTTGTCGTCGACGGGGAAGTGGAAGTGGACACACTTGCCGAAGCGCCCACCGCAATCCGCCGACGCGCTCTGCGGGCCTGGCTGCTGCAGGGCGGCGCAAAAGCATTGACGGACAAACAGTTACGCGCAGTCGACGCCCTGGTGACCGACTGGCGGGGGCAAGGCGGCGTCGCGATCGGGGGCGGAACACCGGAGGCGAGGTTGGTGGCGGCCCGGCGACGTGGCAGGCTGATCCTCGGATTCGAAGACCGACGAAGGGTTTGACGCGTGTACGAGGGCGACATCGCATCGGTACTGATCTCCGAAGAACAGATCCGTGCACGAACGGCGGAACTGGCTGAGGACATCGCCAAGCGTTACCCGACAGGCGCCCCCGAAGGGGATCTCCTGCTGATCGGCGTCCTCAAGGGAGCGGTCTTCTTCATGACCGACTTCGCCCGCGCCCTGCCGATCCCGTCGCAGATGGAATTCATGGCCGTGAGCTCCTACGGATCCTCGACCTCGTCTTCGGGCGTCGTCCGCATCCTCAAGGACCTCGACAAGGACATCGCCGGTCGCCACGTGCTGATCGTCGAAGACATCATCGACTCCGGTCTCACGCTGTCGTGGCTGATGCGCAACCTCAAGACACGTAATCCCGCTTCGCTCGAGGTCGTCACATTGCTCCGCAAGCCCGACGCGGTCAAGATCGACGTCGATGTCCGCGACGTGGGCTTCGACATCCCCAACGAGTTCGTCGTCGGTTACGGCCTCGACTACGCCGAGCGGTACCGCGATCTGCCGTACATCGGCACCCTGGACCCCGAGGTCTACGGCGGCTGAGCCTGCTCGCCGGTAACACCACTGACTCGTCCACCGATAGCGTCGCTGTCGCCTTCGACCGTGGAGGCAGCTTGGACGAGCACGGAGGTATCGGGCCTGATGGGTCTCATGGACGGGTTGATCGGTAACGCTGGAAAGATCGATCCCGCTGCGGCGCACCACGAATACGCGCGTCTGCTCGGACACGGGGAGCAGGTTCATGCGGCGTATCAGTTGGTTCGCGACGCATTTCTGTTCACGAATCGGCGACTCTTGATGGTCGACAAGCAGGGGCTGACGGGTCGCAAGATCGAGTACCACAGTGTGCCGTACCGGTCGATCACCCACTTCGCGGTCGAGACAGCCGGAACCTTCGATCTCGACGCCGAGCTGAAGATATGGATCTCGGGGAACGCGACACCGATCCAGAAACAGTTCACCAAGCAGGTCGACATCTACGAAGTCCAGGCGATCCTGTCGCATTTTGTCGTGTCCTGATGTGCAGCTGAGCTCCCTCGCCAAGACGTACTGTCGGTCCCATATGAAACCGTTGGGTCGGTTGGGATCGACGAGGCGAGGGAGTTTTGGTGACAACTGCCAACAGAGATGCAGAAAGATCGCTCGACGAGGTCGTCTGGGACGCGATCGACGAAGACACGAATCTGCCTGATGCAGCGAAGTATCTCGTTCTTGCAGCACTCGAGGGTGATGATGCGCTCAGCAAGCAGATTGGCGGTACGGAGCAGCTCAGAACCCGACCCGAAACCGCCAGCGGCCCAGCAGAAGAACCAGTTGGAGCATTCCTTACATCTATCTCGGTCGCCGGCTTCCGCGGCATCGGACCGAAAGCCGTTCTCGATCTGCATCCTGCGCCTGGCATCACGATCGTCAGTGGACGCAACGGGTCGGGTAAGTCGAGTTTTGCGGAAGCTCTTGAATTTGCAGTTACCAGCTCGAGCTACCGGTGGAAAAACAAGGCGAAATTATGGGCTGACAGCTGGCGAAACCTGCACAGCCCGGATCCATGCGAGGTGCGCGTTGGGCTGACCGTCGAGGGTTCCGAACCGACCGTCGTCGCCGTCGACTGGCCGATCGGTGCCACGTTGCACGACAACGAAGCGTGGACCCAGACGGGCAAACAGAAGCGCACTGTCGGTACCGATGAACTCGGATGGAAGTCCGCCGTCGAGCTGCATCGGCCGATCTTGTCTTACGACGAGATCGGAGGGCTGGTCGAGGACAGCCCGTCCACGCTGTACGACGCACTTGCAAAGCTATTGGGACTGGACGAGATCGCGGACGCCGAGAAACGGCTCACCGCCGCGCTGAAGTCTGCCAAGACTGCGCGTCAGTGCGCGAATGAGGAGCTGCGTCAACTCAAGGAAATTGTCGCCGAATCAGCAGACGAGCGTGCACAAACCGCCGTCACTCAGTTGAAGAAGCGGACTCACGATCTCGACGAGGTGCTTGCGCTCGCCACAGGCTCTGGTTCGGCTGTTGCGTCCACCCTGTCTGGTCTGCGCAGGTGCGCGAATCTGGCGGTCCCACAGAAGCCGGCGATCGACATGGTTGTCGCCGATCTTCGGGTTGCGGTCGCCGACACCGTCGAGCACGCTGGCGATGCTTTGTCGGTAGTGGAACAGCGCAGCGATATCCTCGATAGAGCCATTCAATTGCACAGTGAGACAGGCACAATCGAGTGCCCGGTATGTGCGGCGGGGGTGCTCGACGACGCCTGGGCTACGCAATCCCGAACGCGCCTCGCGGAACAGAACAGCAAGCTGGGGAAGTATCGGAAGTCTCGACGCGATCTTGACAACGCATGTCGGGCAGCAAAGGAATTGCTGAACGAGCTGGTGCGTCTGGAAACGGTCGAGGGTCCGGAATTGGAGTCGTTGATCCGGTACCGAGACTCAGTGGCCGCTGCCCAAGGTGCGCCGACCGGGGTAACCGAGCTCGCCGAGCACATCGAGAAGACCTTGCCTGCGGTGATCGACGCTGCGAACGCCGTGCGCGAAGAGGCGGCGGTCGCAATCGCCGAGCAGGAAGACACATGGGCTCCGATCGCGGGTCGTTTGATGACGTGGGTCAACCTCGAGCGTGACGCACGATTGAGTGATGACACCGTCAAAGCCCTGGATGCGGCGAAGAGGTGGGTAGCCGCCCATGCGGCAGAACTGCGGAATCAGAGACTCGAGCCGATCGCGGAGCAGGCGCGCGAGATTTGGTCGGAGCTCAGGCAGGAAAGCAACGTCGACATCGGGTCGATCAGCCTGGAAGGCAGCAATACTCGACGCAGGGCGGTGCTGAAAGGGTCGGTGGACGGAGTGCCGACCGAAGCATTGGCGGTGATGAGTCAGGGGGAGTTGCACGCTCTGGCGCTTGCACTGTTCATTCCACGTGCGACCACACCGAACAGTCCGTTCCGCTTCATCGTTCTCGATGATCCGATTCAGGCGATGGACCCGGCCAAGATCGACGGGTTCATCCGAGTTTTGTCGAAGCTGTCGGAGACACGGCAGGTCATCGTGTTCTCCCACGACGACCGATTGGCCACTGCGATACGGCAACTTGCGGTGAATGCGCGACTGGTCGAGGTTGCACGTGAGACCGGATCGCAGGTCTGTGTCGCAGAGACACTGAACCAGGCGACCCGCTATGTGGACGACGTCCGCGCGCTGGTGCTCGACGAGAACGTTCCCGACGAGGTCAAGCGCCGAGTGGCACCAGGTTTGTTCCGGTTGGCCTTGGAATCCGCGGCGCAGCAGGTGTATTACGCGAAGCAGCACAAGGCGGGCGAGAGTCGGGTCGATACCGAGAACCGGTGGACGTCGGTGAAAAAGACGCGGGCCAAGATCGCGCTCGCGGTGTACGGCGATGCCGAGAAGCCTTTGTCGCAGTGGCAAATTCTGCGAGAAGGGCGCAAAGCGACGCTCAACATTGCCAACGCCGGCTCGCATGTCGGGGCCGACATGTCGATCACGAGGAGCGAAGTGAATGACCTCAGGAAGACGATCGACGGGATCCTCGCGGAATGACAACACAGATGCCGCCGGCTGTTGTGCTGCGAAATGCGGAGCTACTGCTCGATGGAAGTGTCGGTGCTGCTGGAAGTTCGGCACGGTTGGCTGCTTTTCTGGCCAGGCAGGCATTGGAGGAACTGGTAGCCGAACGGTGTATCGCGCTGAATGCCGAAGCGCCGCAAGCAAGCATGCGCTCGCGATTGGTGATACTGCGTTCCCTCGACACACCGGCACGTGCCGACGCCGCAGCAGTGGCGTGGAACAGATTGAGCAATGTCTGTCATCACCATGCGTATGAACTTGCGCCGACCGTCGCCGAGGTGCGGCATTTGTGTGGAGTTGTTGCCGTCCTGTTGGAGAGCGGCTGAGTATGTGTGCGTCAGTGGGATGACTCCGTGACTGCCAAGTCCATTGTGAGTTCACGTACCAGTGACAACGGAAGAGGCACCCTAGTTTCCACACCACCCGTTTCTGCATTGTCCGCAGTACGCGTATCTCCCATGACGACGCCGAACCAACGATCTCGATCTTTGACCACTCGATACATACGTTCATCGTGGGTGCCGCCGAGGTATGGCTCGTACACGATCAAAGGTTCGCCCGCCAGTTGCGCGGCCGAGCCGAGTCGATCCAGGCGACCCGTTCGTTGTTCGAGCGTCGCGGGGTTCCAGTCCAAGTCGTGGTGAATGACATGTCGGCAGGCAACGTGCAAATCCACACCCTCAGACATCACGGAACTGGCGATGAGCACATCGGGGAAGAACGGGGAGTTGAATGACGCCATGAGCCTTTGTCGAGTCTTTTGAGCTACTTCACCATTCGCGAGCCGCACATTGGGTGCAACCGTGGTGTGAAGGGGTGAGTGCTCTGCTGGATCGATTTCGTCGTCCGCGGATTCGTCGACTGTGATGTCGCCGGTTCGCGTTGTCAGCAGAATATTCAGAATGCGTTCGCGGTCCTCCGGGGTTCTCTTGGAAAGAAACTCGGCAAATGACTCGATACGCTTTCGTAGTGGAATGCCACCCGGAGGAGCTGTTTCGAGTCCCTTCATCAGTTCTTCGACGGTCATCGAAGGGGAAATGGGCGTGAACCGAACGAGGAAGGAATCCGTGCGAAGAAATCTCACGACTACTTCGCCGAGTTGGTATCGAGATTCTTTATCGAGAAGGTCGGCCCATTCCTCGACAGTATCTCGAATGCGTTTGTTTCCAGAGGAATCGCTACGTAACAGGCGATTGCGCAATCGATTGACGGCTTCGCCGACTGCTGTCGGATCAGTGGCATCGACGAACAGTGCGCCCGCTGCTCGCTCGGTTATGCGCTTCTGTAGTGCTCGTGCGATGTGCAACCGAAGTGCGCGCCCGGTTTCTCGGTAGAAACAGAAGATCAGGACCTTGTGGCCCTCGTCCCATAAACGGAGTGTAAGCTCCACTGTGGCAGCAATTTTCGGATGGCGCGCGAGGCTCTCTGGATTGTCGGGGAGTTGTTGTTCGATACGATCCAGATACCACTTGACGGGGCCTGTCGTGGGCGCGGTGCGCTTTGCGCCCTCGACATCGTCGATATCTGCCGCCCCATTTGATCGAGTTCTGCGATAGGCCTCGAACGATGATGCTATCCCGTAAGAGAAGAGCGATCGGGTGGAGCCTGTCGAGTCGCCAGACAACCGTGCGACAGCATCTGCGCGACCTGCAAGCAGGAACGGCAAAGCCGCGGCGCCGTCGATCGGCAACCCGAGATCGCCGGCCCTACTGTCGAGGACCGCCGCACCGGCACGATAGCGACGACGTTCGGTGTCGTTGGACTTCAGATGGCGGATGACCCACGGGCGCAATGCCTCTGCGGCGCAGTCTTTGGCCTTACGCGCATCGATCCCGCTTGTTACAGCGGCACGGGCCGAACGACTCAAACTCTCGATGTCGGCATTGTCGAAGCTCGAAAGCGATTTCAAACTGGAATCCTGTACGGGGTCAATGGCTGTCCAACGCTGCTCGAACCGTTGGGCGGCTGATCGCGCAGTGTCCAATGCATCACCGAGTTCGCTGATCGAGTCTTCGAACGCGACGCGGTCGATGGGGTTCGGCCATCGAATACCGTCGAACCGCCTTAGTACACTGAGTAATTCGTGATTTCCGAGCTGGAACGGGGTTGCAGTCAGGAACAACATGCGCTCGAACATTCCGCCGAGTGGGCCCCGGAGTGCTTCGGCATCTCCTTGGGCCTCTTCGTTCGCGAACAAACCGGATGTGGCGTTGTCGTTCTTGACGTGATGGGCTTCGTCCAACACGAGCAATGGGAGGGTGACATCGAGTTGGCGAAGCCCGTCAGCCCAAGCGCCGCGCATCGCCGTCGTCAAAGCTTTCTTGGCTCCGGACAACCGATCGTCGAAATTGATCGATTGCTTCATTGGTAGCAGTGTGAGTGCATCGCGGAGTGGTTCGAGGATGTCATTGTCGATGGCATCGACAAACGCGGCGGGAACCGGGTCGTCATCCAATGGTGCAGCCCCCGAGTGCTTGTTCCACAAGTCCATCCAGTTGCTCTCGGGCGTTTCGAGAAGGCGCGTAACAAGGGCTTCGTCGCGGAAGCGTTTGTCTGAGAGGAGGAATGATGCATGCCGAGCGATCGCCGGCCGTCGCCTCTGTAATTCAGCTCTTCTGCGGCCCGCACGTCGAAGTAGTGCGAGTCGGACGAACGGATCATTTGTCGTTCTTGTCAAGGCTCCGTGCGTCAGAAAGATGATGTGACGTCGGCGTTCTGGTGGATCATCGAGAAGCTTCAAGAACTCGATTCCGTGTCGAATGGCTCCCGAGACACGAATGTCCGACGCGTCCGGCAAGCACTTTTCGGCGAAGACATTCCACTCTCGAGGCCATTTCTCGGCGACGGATGGTGGCACCATCACCACGACCGGATGCCGGTGGCCGGTTGCTCGAACGACCGATGCTGCGACTGCCAGTGCCACAAATGTTTTCCCCATGCCGACTTCGTCGGCAAGTACCAGACCCGGCTGATTCGCGAATCTACGAAGAATCTCCTCAGCGGTTTTCTGCTGGCGCGTCGAGTCTGCTGTGGGGAGGTTGTCGTTCGAGAGGTCGATGTCCGGGCTCAAAGTCCACATGAGCGCCGTGCCTCCTTGAATGCGTCGGCAACGTATTCGAGCATGTCACTCTCCAATTCATCGGAATTCAGGGATCGTTGTCTGTCCTCGATCTTCGAAAGTGCCTCGGCGAGAACACTCTGTGCGACAGCGCGATCCAAAGATTGGAGAGCGCATTTCCAGTCGACGGTCCCGACCGTCAGTGCGATCTCAGCGAGAAGGAAATGAGTCTCGGCGGGTGCTGCGGTCCCTGTGCCCGACGAACCCCCATCGAGAGCTGTCTGGTCAAGTACGAGGAGCCTACCGATCTCGACTGGCCCGACCACACCGAACAGGCGATTTCGCAATACCTCGAGCGAAGCAGCACGTGTGCCGAGTCGCTCACGCAACGCCCAGAGGGCTGCAGACCGCGCGCGTGTGCGATGCAGCAGTAGACCGCTCGAATCGAATCGGCGTAGGGCGTCGGTTGCATCCGTACCCGCCAGCTTTCGAGCTTCGATTCGCCGGAGTTCATGCTCCACCGCAGCTGGGAGCGGACGGGTCGATCCGAGGGCGTCCAGTAAGAGTTGCACAGGAAGGTCCTCAAGTTCTGCGGGAATCGGCAGCTTGCTCGTGTCGTCGACGTTCGCTACCCATTGGGCTGATACCGGGGTTCCGTCAGCCGTCCAACCGACGTCGAGGAATGAAGGTACTGCGGTCCTGTCTACCGTCACAAAAAGTTGTTCAGGTTGCAATTGCTTCCGCCACAACTCTTGGTCCACAGCGCACTCGAGGCCAAGTGCGTGCACAGACCACGAGTCCGGCTCTTGCTCCGTTCGATCGAACGAAAGCGCCAACTGTGCGGAATTCGACGTCAGTTCGATTGTGCACCAAGAGAAGAAGAGCGGAAGTGAAGGAAGCTTGCTGTCGTCGTCATCAGTGTTCACCGTTTCGATGGCATTCAAGTCGACGGATTTCTGTGTACTGACCAGTGCGCGCAAAGCTCGACCTGTGGGCGACGTACGCGGGGCGCCGACCCACACATTGAGTTCTCGGTGGCCATGGGTCGTTGCGAGCCCCCAACCGGCCGTGGTTGCGTTCGATGATCCTATGAGTGCCGCGACCCACTCGTCGTTCTCCAACACAAGTGCCTTGGCATGCAAGGTGCGTTGCTCGGCATCGAGTGGCGCCAGTGCTCGCACTCGATCCACTTGTGAGGCGAGCTCAACCGGTGCCATTACCGCACCCACACGATCAAGGCCGACGACAGCGGTCACGCTTCGCGCAGTCTTCGGCTGGCCGGTGAGTAGCGATCGAACCGAGGTCAATGCCGTCGTGCTCGTTGCGGCATCCCAGAAGGGTGACAGTACGGATGCCCGCAGTGGTTTCTTCGATGTTCGCCACACAGCCTTGTAACCGTCGAGTGGGGAAGAACCGGGAGCTGAAGGCGCGACCGCGAGGTGCACTGCGGTTTCTGTCGGCAAGGCAGGGGAATGTTGCTCGATGCGGCTGGTGATGCGGTTGAGCGTGTCCGTTGCCCGATCCGTCGTCGAACTAGCTGCACCAGGCAACAATTCAAGGTAGCTGCGCAGTTCGCTCACTATGCCGAGAAGGACTGGGCGTGGTATCTGGCAGCCTTGGGTGATGTCGAATGCAAGCGCCGCCTCGATCTTTTCTCGGTAGCCCGCAGGGGTGAGGTTTGCCGAGCCGACGACGATGCGCGCATGGCGTTCCCATATGAGTATTACGACTTTGGCATGTAGTAGGCCATTGCCCGTCGAAACCGGTATCAGGTCCCATCGAAGATTGCGTCTGTCGGTGCGAGTGCCTCGATCGACCAGGACTGAGATGGCCGCGGTTTCACTAAGTCGAAGCTCCTCTTCGAAGGTTGCGGCAATCGAGCTGATCTTGTCCCCCTCGCCGGTTACCGCAGATAGCGCAAGAAATCTGCTAAGGCAATCATCCGTGAAGAACTGAGGGTCGAATGTGAATGTTGTTGCCAGACATGCCACTGCAGATCCGCTGCCTGCCGGCGCGGACCAGTGGTCGAGCATTTTTGTGGTCATACGGCGGTATCTCGTAAGAATCGACGCAATGCGTTTATTCGGATGGGATGAATGAATGGTCCGTCGAGCGATGGCCGGGTTCGTTCCTCGTGTCCGGGCCGCACCAACCAGCCGTTCTTGTACGGCTCGAACCATGGCCGCTTGCCCAGTGGCGGCTTCGACGCTTGTATCGCGCCATGATGATTCAGAACCAGTTGGGCCAGATCGGCGGGTGTGTGTTCGTCGGCGAAACCGGTGAAACGCGCATCGAATTCAACTGTGCCCGTTGTCGCGGAGAGCGTCTCGAACGCGCGCTTGTGGAGAGCCGGGAGATTTCCTGCTGCGCGGACGAAGGTCGGATCGTGCTTCAACGCGTCGGCTTTCAATGGCGTCGTGCCCAGCGAATACGAAACGTGGCACACCGTACGGAAGCAAGTGTCGAGGTAGCGCGCAAAGTTCTCGTATGCGATGACGGCGTTGATCGTCTCGCGAAGTGCGGGCGACGAAGCGCGAACAATCTCCGAAATCACATCGCTTTCCGTCAGGGTTTCGTCGTCGAGTGAAGGTTCCAGCAAGCGCGCGAGTTCACTGCGTAGCGGGTGGCGTTCTTCGGACAGGCCCCGGAGTAAGCTGCGTTCACCTGCTCCCGGGCCGTCGGGATCTAATGCCTGCGCAAGTGTGCCGACTGTCCTACCAGTAGGAGCAACATCGCAGCGAGATGACTCGAAGCTTCGACGTAGGGCGTTGCGCAGGTCGCGACGTAGTTCGCCACCGTCCGTTCCTGCGGTCTCATCGACGAAGCCAGGAAGGTTGGCTTCGCGTTCCCACATCGACACCAATGCTGTTTGCTGCGACCCCGCCGTCAAGCTCGAAGTAACGATGTCGAGCGTTTTCGCGAGCGGCTTGTACACGCCGTGAAAACCGAACACCGACGGACCTTTGAGGTACGAGTTCGCAGACAGGCGATCTCGGCGCCCGACCACCGCCCGTGCTTTCTGCATCCCGGGGACGCCACGCAGTGCACTTTTAGAACTTCGCGCAAACGCCTCCAGAACTATCCATTCGAATGCGATTTGGGGTGTTGTCACGCCGTCTGCGGCACGTGTGGATTCGAAATCGTCACAGACGATACTGCCGACGGCCATGGCTGTCATCAGGCGAAACCGAGTCATTCGCGCGCGGAAGTCGGGAACCAGTTTGTCAGACAACTTTTCCGAAATGGCGCCGAGACCCATTGGGTCCAGGCTCCCTTCTCCTGCGACCGGCGGATCGAACTCTGAGAACTGGGGGACCGTGAAGCCCGTGAGCGCTGAGGTCATGAGCACACCTCATGACATGTTGGTGCGAGCAGTGTGTCCACGAGATGGTTGTACCAGCACTGCAGTCTTGGCGTGGGGGAACGTTGGCGGCACTGGTCCATCCCAGCCGCATACCGTGTACGCATCCAAATATCTGAGTGACCGGATAGCGTGAGCGCGACGTAACCGAGGAAGGCTCGATGTGGTCGACAATGACAATGTAATTCCGGTGTGGACGCTTGCTACAAAGCAGGCGGAGGTGCCCGCTATTCCGGACGAGGGAACCATGACGCCCGACCGACTGGCGGAGTTGCGGACAGTCCTGGCGGTGTTGGCCGAGACCCCGATCGCAACACTCGAGGCGCATCCGCTTCCGAAGTCGATCGACCTCGATCGAGGGATCTCCCTGGATAGTGCGAGTCCACTGGCTACCCATCTGTCGCAGCTGATCAGCCAGACATCCAAAGCTTCGTCGAGTTCAGCGGTCGCGAGTGGCGAGACGTTGTACCGCATGGTTGTCCCGGCAAAAGTCGCCGCGCAAGTTGGCAGTGGGCTGGTGAAACCGATGACGTCCAAGGCGGCGGCGGGTGGCGTGCACAGTGCGCTTATCGGATCTTCGGGGATTGCTGCGCAGGCCTCGTTCGTGCCTGTTGCAGGACAGGCAGCCGCGGTTGGTGCCGCTGGCGGGTCCGCCGCGACGGCAGGTCTTGCAGCAGCCAGTGCGGGTGCACTGACAGTCGCGGCTCCCCTGGTGTTGATGGCAGTCGCGGTTGGTGTCAGCGCCCACGCCGACCACAAGCGTGAACTCGCAATCGAGAACATCACCAAGTTACTCGAGAAGCTCCACGATGACGCGTTGCAAAAGGAACGTAACTCCCTGAACGGATGTCGGGGCGCGATCGACACTGCGACTGCGATTCTGCTCGATCAGGGACGCATCGGCGCGTCAGTTGGACTGGACTCCGCCGTACACGCGATCAGTGTCGGTATGGCGGATGCCGAAGGGCGACTGAAGAAATGGCAGCAGGGACTCGACGCATTGAAGACCGGTCGCGTCGAGCTCGATACTCTGCGAAAAGCGTTCACCGGAATCGACGAGGACGGTGGCGAGTTCCGCGCCCACCTCGAGCTTGCCGCACTCGCTATCGCGCTCAAGAAGCGTGTGATCGTCCTTCAAGCTGTGGAGCACGCTCAGATGGACGAAGCCAACCCTTTCGAGAGCTTCACTCGCGCGTTGAAGAGCGATCAGCAGCGTGTCGCGAAGTTGGAGTCGGGCATCGCGTCACTGCTCATGGGACTTTCCGAGCTGAGGCTTGACCGATCCCACGGTGTTCGTGATTTTGTGTTCAAGTCGAGTGAAGTCGACAAGATGCTGCGGACCGCATACCTGTTGCGGGAGTTGGGAGATGGGGTCGCAATGTCGGACAACGAATCCGACGTGGCGATCGAGATCGCAAGACGGCGTGATGGATCGGTTGTCGTCTTTCCCGCCCTGGCCGCCTAGTCCGAGCTGACTCGCACCGCAAATGAGCACGTAGCAGCCACTGGGTTCGTCGGTGGCTGCTACAGGTCCAGCCTCAGAGCGTCAGCAGCTTCTTCTGGACTTTGCCCATAGCGTTGCGGGGCAAGCTGTCCACCAGACAAACCTGGCGTGGGCGCTTGTGGATCGACAGTGATTCGGCGACGAAGTCCGAAACCACAGCGCAGTCGGCTACGTCCCCGACGATGAATGCGACTATGCGCTGGCCGAGGTCGTCGTCCGGCACACCGACGACGGCGGCCTCGCGAACGCCGGGGTATGCCAGAAGTGCCTGTTCCACCTCGCCGGCACCGATGCGGTATCCACCGGACTTGATCATGTCGACCGACTCGCGACCTACGATGCGGTGGAATCCGCTGTCGTCGATCACCGCGACGTCGCCGGTGCGGAACCAGCCGTCTTCGGTCATGGATTCCGCTGTCTTCGAGGGGTTCCCGAGGTACTCGTCGAAGAGAACGGCGCCCGCAACTTCCAGTTGCCCAAGCTGCTCTCCGTCGTGCGCCGACAATTCGCCGTTCTCGCCGCGCAACCTCGTCCTGACTCCCGGAACGGCGTGCCCGACCCAACCCGGGCGACGTTCGCCGTCGTGCGTCGTGCTGACGGTGATGAGGGTTTCACTCATTCCGTAGCGCTCGACGGGAGCCAACCCGGTCAGCGATTTCATCCGCTCGAACAATGGAACCGGAAGTGGTGCACTTCCGGACACGAGCAAGCGCGCGGATCGCAATGCTGCTGCCGCCGAGGGCTCACCGCACACGCGTGACCAGACGGTCGGAACACCGAAGTACAACGAGCCACCCGCTGCGGCATACGAATCCGGAGTTGGTCTGAAGGTATGAATCAGCGGCGAACCCACGCGCAAGGCGCCCAACACGCCGAGAATCAACCCGTGGACGTGGAAGAGGGGCAGTCCGTGGACGAGTGTGTCCTCTGGCGTCCAATTCCACACATGAGCGAGCGCGTCGAGATCCGCAGCGATCGATGCTCGCGAGAGGACAACGCCTTTCGGAGCTCCGGTGGTTCCCGAGGTGTACATGATCAGTGCGGTAGCTGCCGCGCTCGGTTCGGGATAGGACGTCGCAGATCGCGCGTGAATATCGATGGGAATCAACGGGATACTCGAATCCGACGGTCCGTCTCCGAGTATCAGTTCGGCCTGGGAATCGGCGATGATGTGCTGACGTTCGAGCGGGCCGGAGTCCGGCGGGATCGGGACCACGGCAACACCGGCGATCAGTGCGCCGGCGACGGCGACCACTGTCTCGAGGCCGGCGGCGGCTTGTACTGCCACTCGCTGTGCACCGTGGATTCGATCGGCGACCGCGGTGGCGGCGGCAAACAAGTCGGCGCGAGAGAGGGTTGCGCCTTCGCCGAAACTGACCGCCGCTCCGTGATCGTCGAAGATGCGGGGGTCGAGGGAGCGCAGAAGTGTGGATTCGCTGTTCATCGCGAGTTCCCTTTCTTTGAGCGAAGATTCAGACGGACCAGGGAACAACGAACAGCAGCCAGGCGAGGATCGGCGTCACCACCATGATGGTCATGCCCCACCGCATCGTCAGCCCGAACACCACGTCGCGTTCTTCCGGAGCGGCGTTCGCGACCACCAGCGCGCCGTTGGTCGAGAACGGACTGCAATCGACCAGAGACGAGGAGATTGCCAGCGCGATGACCAGACCGGTTGCATTGACCTGACCGGTCATGAGGAATGGAATTGCCAAAGGGATGAGTGCGCCGAGGATTCCCGTGGTGGATGCAAACGCCGACACGATCGCGCCGATCAGGCAGATCAAGAAGGCTGCGAGAAGTGGAATCCCCACGTGTGCAACAGAATCCCCGAGCCACTGGACGGTGTTCTGGTTCTGCAGAAGAGCGACGTACGTGACGATTCCGCCGATGAGGAGCACGGTGCCCCAGCTGATCTTGTCGACGGCGCCGCGGGCGGAGGCCGGGAAGATCAGGGTGAGAAGTACCGCGACGGTCAGTGCGGTGAATCCGACGTCGAGGTCGAACACCAAGGCGCCGAGTGCAAGCGACGCCAGTCCGAGCAGGGTGAGTCGCCGCTCGAGATTGAGCGCTACCTCGTGCGGAGCGGCCCCACCCGAGGACTTGCCGCCACCCTTCGAGCTGTCGCCGGAACCCGAACCGGTGATGGTGTCGCCACCGCCAGACGCATTGCCGGCTGCGTTGACGAGCACGCGTTCGGAGGCGCCGCGCGCAATCAACGCGCGTCCGCCGAACGAGACGTACGCGATGGCAGCAACAACGGCCGCGGCCGCGAAGGTCGAGACGAACAGCAAGGCCGGGCTCGACGGGAGGCCGTTCTGACGCATGACGTCGTTGGTGATCACACCGAAGATTCCGATAGGGGAGAAGCTGCCCGCCGTTGCGCCCTGGACGACCATGAAGCCCATCAGCATGGGGTGGATCCGGTAGCGGGTGGCGAAGCCCATTGCCACGGGCGCGATGATGGCGACGGCAGCGGGACTGACCGCGCCCATGGCGGTCACGGCTGCGCACACCGCGAACATCGCCCACGGCACGAGGGCCACTCGTCCTCTGACCGCGCGGACTGCCGCGTGAATGATCCAGTCGACCGTGCCGTTGTTTCTGGCCAGCGCGAACAGGTAGGTGACGCCGACCAGGATGACGAAGAGGCTGGCCGGGAAGCCGTCGAGGATCTCGCTGGTATCGACGGTGAAGACCAGTGTTCCGACGACGAAGGCAGCCACCAGGGCGAGCGCACCCATGTTCACCGACCTCACGGTGGATATGACGAACACCAGGACAAGTACTGACAGGGCTATGACATTTGCCATCGAACTCTCAATCCGTTCGCGACCAGCTTGTGGTCTGCATCACTTGGAATTGGCCTAGCCTCTCTGCCACTGCTCCATTTGTCAAGTACACTCCGAGGCATGAATTCGACGTCATCGCCCGGCTCGCGCTCGGGCCTGCCCGGACGATTGAAGCGTCCGCGCCTGTACGAGCAGTTGGCCGAGCACATTTCGAATTTCATCGAGGCTCAAGGCCTTTCGCCCGGCGATCGGCTTCCTCCCGAACGCAGCCTGGCTGCCGAACTCGGCGTGAGTCGCGCGTCGCTGGCTCAAGCGCTCGTGGCCCTCGAGATTCGGGGCAGAGTCGAAATTCAGCACGGTAACGGTGCAGTGATTCGTGAAGCTCCGACGCCCGACGCGGGCCGCTCTGCGGACTCGGGAGTGCGGCTACAGGACCGAACCGTCGACGAACTGACTGCCGCCAGGGAGGCGATCATGGCCGGCCTGGCTCGGGCGGCGGCGTCGAATCCCAACGCTGCGCTTCGGGTCGCGATGTTGACCGACGACGGGACCGCGAGAAACTTCGCCGAGACATGGCGCTGCGTCAGGCACCTGGCCGGAGGTGGCTTACTGGCTGACCTCGACGAGACCATCGCCCAGCAGGCGGACGTGCCCGAATCCTCGGCTCGACTGTCTGCGCGACTCGATCATCTCGCTCACCGCATCATCGACGGTGACCAATCGGGCGCCGCTGACGCTGTTGCGGGAATCCTCTCCGACACGGCCTGACGAATAACGACGGACAAGCGTCGGAAAAACGCACGATAACCACTATGAGCATGTTCGCTCACAGGAAACTGTGCTGCGACGTAGCCCGGGAACCTGATCGGCAATGCGCACGTTGAACACAGTGACGACCGTTCCAACCAAGCGGCACGGCCGCTGGCGGGCATCGATGGGGCCGATCGCGGTAACCTGCAGGTGTCCGGTTGGCAGCCGGAAGGCGACCTGGCAGACCCGCACTCTCGAAAGGACCGGCCACATCGGCCGACCTGTATGAACCGTAAGACTGTGTTCCGTAACGTGCTACTCGTAGCCGTCGTGCTGTTGGTGATCTATGCCTTCAGCTACTTCAGCAACGACACCCGCGACTTCAAGACCGTCGACACCTCGGTCGCGATCTCCCAACTCGACGCCAAGAACGTTGAGTCGGCGCAGATCGACGACCGTGAGCAGCAGGTTCGTCTGTGGCTCAAGAACGGCAACGACGCCACCGACGGTAAGACGCAGATCCTGGCGAAGTACCCCGCGAGTGCGTCGGAGCAGATCTTCGACAAGGTCGAAGGCGCCGGTGCGGACAAGTTCAACACGACGGTCACTCAGGAGAGCTGGCTGACGTCGATCCTTCTGTTCGTGCTGCCGATGATCATTCTGTTCGGCATCTTCTTCTTCGTCATGAACCGGATGCAGGGCGGCGGTGGTCGCGGCGGAGTCATGGGATTCGGTAAGTCGAAGGCCAAGCAGCTCACCAAGGACATGCCGAAAACCACGTTCGCCGACGTCGCCGGTGCGGACGAGGCTGTCGAAGAGCTGTACGAGATCAAGGACTTCCTGCAGAACCCGGCTCGCTACCAGGCGCTCGGCGCCAAGATTCCGCGCGGTGTGCTGCTGTACGGCCCTCCCGGAACCGGTAAGACGCTGCTCGCTCGCGCTGTCGCAGGCGAAGCCGGCGTCCCGTTCTTCACCATCTCCGGTTCTGACTTCGTCGAGATGTTCGTCGGTGTCGGTGCTTCGCGTGTTCGCGACATGTTCGAGCAGGCCAAGCAGAACAGCCCCTGCATCATCTTCGTCGACGAGATCGACGCCGTCGGTCGTCAGCGCGGCGCAGGCCTGGGCGGCGGACACGACGAGCGCGAGCAGACACTCAACCAGTTGCTCGTCGAGATGGACGGCTTCGGTGATCGCACCGGCATCATCTTGATCGCCGCAACCAACCGCCCCGACATCCTCGACCCCGCACTGCTGCGTCCGGGACGCTTCGATCGCCAGATTCCGGTCGGCGCCCCCGACCTCGCCGGTCGCCGCGCGATCCTGCGCGTG
The DNA here is from genome assembly GCF_031763325.1 of Rhodococcus sp. SG20037. Lineage (NCBI taxonomy): Bacteria > Bacillati > Actinomycetota > Actinomycetes > Mycobacteriales > Nocardiaceae > Rhodococcus > Rhodococcus sp. SG20037. Next base: position 763,148 of record NZ_CP134497.1, read on the forward strand.
CACTCGCAGGGCAAGCCGATCGATCCCAACGCCGACCTCGAAGGTCTCGCCAAGCGGACCGTCGGAATGTCGGGTGCTGATCTCGCCAACGTCATCAACGAGGCTGCGCTGCTCACCGCACGCGAAAACGGAACCGTCATCACCGAAGCCTCGCTCGAGGAATCGGTGGATCGTGTTGTCGGTGGACCGCGGCGTAAGAGTCGCATCATCAGCGAGCACGAGAAGAAGATCACGGCGTACCACGAGGGCGGTCACACGCTGGCTGCTTGGGCAATGCCTGACATCGAGCCGGTCTACAAGGTCACGATCCTCGCTCGCGGTCGCACGGGTGGCCACGCGATGACCGTGCCCGAGGACGACAAGGGTTTGATGACGCGTTCGGAGATGATCGCTCGTCTCGTCATGGCAATGGGTGGACGCGCCGCCGAGGAGTTGGTGTTCCACGAGCCCACCACCGGAGCGTCGTCCGATATCGACATGGCGACCAAGATCGCCCGCGCGATGGTCACCGAATACGGCATGAGTGCCAAGCTCGGCGCGGTTCGCTACGGACAGGAGGGCGGGGATCCGTTCCTCGGCCGTTCGATGGGCGTTCAGTCCGACTACTCACACGAGATCGCCCGTGAAATCGACGAAGAGGTGCGCAACCTCATCGAGGCAGCGCACACCGAAGCGTGGGCAATCCTCAACGAGTACCGCGATGCGCTCGACCTCATCGCTACCGAACTGCTCGAGCGTGAGACGTTGACTCGCAAGGACCTCGAGAAGATCCTTGCCGGCGTCGAAAAGCGTCCGCGCATCACGGCTTTCAACGATTTCGGTGGGCGCACGCCTTCGGATCGTCCGCCGGTGAAGACTCCTCGCGAACTCGCGATCGAGCGCGGCGAAACCTGGCCGGAGCCCGCTGCCGCACCTGTTCTCGTCAAGGCAGGTGCACCCAACAGCGGTGCACCCAACGGTGGTCTCCCCAACAACGGTGGTCTCCCCAACAACGGCAACCAGGGACCCTCGAACGGCTACGCACAGCCTTCGTACCCGCAGCCGAGTGCTCCGCAGCAGACTCCGCAACCGGGAACACCCGACTACGGAGCGCCCGCCGGATGGTCGGCACCGGGTTGGCCTCCGCGTGAGAACCCGTCGCCGACGTACCCCGGACAGCAGTCGGGTGGGTACACCGGTGGACAGAATCCGACCCCGCCGAACCAGTCGCAGGGCCAGTACGGTCAGCCCCAACACGGTCAGCCCCAGCCCGATCAGGGGCAGTACGGTCAACCGCACCCGGGGCAGCAGGCGTACCCGGAGCAGCCGCATCCCGGCCGCCGTTACCCCGCGCAGCCCGATTACCCGGTGCAGTACCCGGACAGTGGACCCTTCGCCGATCCGAACCGGGGAAACCCGACCGGCGAAAACCAGTGGCAGAGCCCCGCACCGGAACAGCCGCAAACTCCTCCGCCGCACCATTCGGCTGAGGACGAGGGACCGAGCACCGTTCGCTGGGACGGACCGGACGGATCTCGCTGACCTTGCGCCACTAGGCTCTGCGGCGGGGGACCTGTGAACAATTCTCGAGGAGAGTTCGGTTGTCGGTGAATGATGTGGCCAGTGAACTGGTGTCGCTCGGAACGGGCCGCCCGTTCGATCAGGCGCGGGCAGAGGCTGCCGTACGGGAATTGTTGATCGCGGTCGGGGAAGATCCGGAGCGCCCAGGCCTGCTCGATACGCCGGCCCGGGTTGCGCGCTCGTACAAGGAGATCTTCGCGGGTCTGTACTCCGAACCTGACGACGCGTTGAACACGACTTTCGACGAGGGTCACCAGGAGTTGGTGCTTGTGCGAGACATTCCGATGTTCTCGACGTGCGAGCACCACCTGGTGTCCTTCCACGGTGTTGCTCACGTTGGCTACATCCCGGGAAAGTCGGGCAAGGTCACCGGTTTGTCGAAGCTCGCGCGCGTCGTCGACCTGTACGCCAAGCGTCCGCAGGTTCAAGAACGCCTGACCAGTCAGATCGCGGATGCTTTGATGCGCAAGCTCGACCCGCGTGGAGCCATCGTCGTCATCGAAGCCGAGCATCTGTGCATGGCGATGCGCGGTATCCGCAAGCCCGGAGCCAGCACGACCACGTCTGCGGTTCGTGGGCTCCTGCAATCCAGCGCGGCCTCGCGGTCCGAAGCGCTGGACCTCATCCTGCGTAAGTGAGCAAGATGTCCGCGGCTCCCGTTGCAGGCAGCGATCCGGCCCGGATGGTCGTGATGGGGATTCTGAACGTCACCGCCGATTCGTTTTCCGACGGTGGTCAATTTCTCGATCGTGACGCGGCGATCGCTCGCGGACTCGAACTGCAACGCATCGGCGTCGACATCGTCGACGTCGGCGGCGAGTCGACGCGTCCCGGAGCCACCCGCGTGGATCCGAAACTCGAGGCGGACCGAATTGCCCCGGTGATCGAAGAACTGGTGGCAGCCGGAATTCGCGTCAGCGTCGACACGATGCGTGCTTCCGTTGCCGCCGCCGCGATCGAAGCGGGCGCAGGCATCGTCAACGACGTATCGGGTGGTCGCGCAGACCCCGACATGGCCTCCGTTGTGGCCGACGCCGGAGTGCCCTGGATCCTCATGCATTGGCGCTCGGCCGGTGACTACGTCCATCGTGGCAGCGCCGATCACTACGACGACGTGGTCCGCGATGTCCGTGACGAACTGCTGTCGCAGGTCGATCTGGCGTTGAAGGCGGGGGTCGATTCGTCGTCGATCATCCTCGACCCCGGCCTCGGGTTCGCTAAGAACGCCGACCACAACTGGGCACTGTTGCGTGCACTACCCGAGTTCAACGCGACCGGATTCCCGGTACTGGTCGGCGCTTCCCGAAAGCGGTTCCTCGGGTCTCTGCTCAGCGATCCCGACGGCAATCCGCGTCCACCTGGTGGCCGCGAGACTGCGACGGCCGTGGTCTCCGCCCTTGCAGCTAGCGAAGGCGCCTGGGGAGTTCGGGTGCACGACGCACAAGCTTCGCTCGACGCCATTGCCGTGGTCGACGCCTGGAACCGTGGACGAGAAAGGGCCTGACATGGGGGACCGAATCGAATTGCGCGGACTGAAGGTTCGCGGCAATCACGGAGTGTTCGACCACGAGAAGCGTGACGGTCAGGACTTCTTCATCGACATCACCGTGTGGATGGACTTGGCTCCCGCCGCGGCGTCGGACGACCTGACGCAGACCCTGCACTACGGCGAGTTGGCGGAAGCCGCCGCAGCGATAGTCGCCGGCCCGTCGCGCGATCTCATCGAGACCGTCGCCGCGGAGATCGCCGACGACGTCATGAAAGATTCGCGAGTCGAGAGCGTCGAGGTTGTTGTCCACAAACCGTCGGCACCGATTCCGCTGGTTTTTGCGGACGTCGCCGTCGTCGCACATCGGACCAGATCGGCATGACGCGCGCTGTTCTGTCGATCGGTTCCAACATCGGCGACAGCGTGGCTCACCTGCAGTCCGTTGTCGACGGGTTGGGCAGCGCCGTCGTTGCTGTCTCACCGGTCTACTCGACCGCGCCGTGGGGTGGCGTCGAGCAGCAGGATTTCTACAACGCGGTGGTGGTGGTCGACGATCCCGAAGCCGATGCCGCTGAATGGCTTCGCCGCTCGCAAGCTCTCGAGGAAGCCGCAGACCGGGTGCGCGAACAGCGGTGGGGGCCACGGAGCCTGGACGTGGACGTAGTCGACTGCGAAGGCGTCGTCAGTTCCGATCCCGTGCTCACACTTCCGCATCCGCGCGCGCATCTTCGGGCATTCGTTCTCGTTCCCTGGCTGGACGTCGAGCCTGACGCGACGCTGATCGTCGACGGCCAGGAGTTGCCGGTGGCACAAATTCTCGACGGCCTCGATCGCACTGAGCGCGAAGGTGTCCGCACTACCGATGTGGTGCTTGCGCGGTGACAGAAAACGACAAGGGTTTGAAGCCGACCCGGATCAGTGAACTCGCGGTACTCGCCGCAGTGGCGGCCGTGGCCACCTGGATTCTGATTCGCGTGTTCTACGGTTCGATGCCGCCCATCCCTGTTTATGCGGGAGCGTCGCTGTACTTCGTGGCCGTTGCCGAGGCCGTCTTCGCTTTTGTCATTCGTTCACGCGTCAAAAACCGGCAGGTCGGCGACGGGCTCAGACAGCTTCATCCGATCACCGCCGCCCGAGCGCTGGCATTGGCCAAAGCATCCGCTTTGGTCGGTTCAGCTACCGTCGGTGTCTGGGTCGGAGTGCTGGTGTATCTCATCCCACAGCGCTCGGTTCTGCAGGCTGCAGCCTCCGACACGCCGGGCGCGTGGGTGGGGTTGGGCGCCGCAATTGCGCTGGTAGCGGCAGCTCTGTGGCTCGAACATTGTTGCAAGACGCCGGAAGATACACCTGACGAGCCTGCGCACTGACAGCCTGGTCGGCAAATCACCCACCGAGGTACGTGGCGACCCCGGTCTCGGCAAGTACCCTGGCAACCATGACAAATTCTGGTCGATCGAAGTCTGCGCGCCGAAGCAAGCGCAGCGCGAGCCAGATGATCATTGCTGCTCTTCTGGCACTTGCTGTCATTGCTTCGCTGTTTCTGATTTTCAGCAACAGCGTTCAGCTTCTTCGGGTGGGTCTGGTCGTCGCTCTGTGGGCAGCCACCCTCGGCGCTATCGCCATGACCAAGTATCGGCGTGAGTCGGCACTGGACAAAGCCAAGGTTGCTGATCTGCAGACCGTGTACGAACTGCAGCTCGAACGTGAAATTTCTGCTCGACGCGAGTACGAACTGAGCGTCGAAGGTCGCGTGCGACGTGAGGTGACCGCGGACGCGGAGGAGCTGGCCGGGTTGCGCGCCGAATTGGTAGCGCTGCGCCGAAACCTCGAAGCACTGTTCGAAGGTGGGCTGCTGCCCGAACAGACCGCGCTCAAGACCGATTCGACGCGAGTGCCGGAACTTGGCGGTAGTTCGTACGGCGCGTACCAGCCGGCACCGTCGGGGTTGTACGTTCCCGGCGCCGGCCAGAGCGGGCCCAGCCAACCGGCACCGAACGTCGGCGGCTTGGCTTCGCCCAACGACGATCCGGTGACTGCTGAGACAACCGTCGTGTTCGCGGAGACGTCGTGGCGTGACAGCAGCTTCGTGGCGCCGCGCGTCATCCCGACCCAGAAGTCTCGAGAGACGCAGAAGCCACAAGAGACGCAGAAGCCCCAGAGCGGGAACCAAGTACCGAGTTCTCCGGTGAGTTCCTCGCCGACACGAACGGTGAAAGACGTTCCGGTGAAGAAGGATTCGGAGCCGGTCGCGCCGGTCGAGCCTGAAGTCAAGGCTCCCGCCCAGGCCCCGAACATCGAAGATGCCGTCATCGAAGACGCTGTCGTCGAAGAGGTGCCCGAGGTTGTTCGCGCGGTTGTTCCCGAAGCTGTCGCGGAAGCTGAACCCGAATCCGCTGCGGAGCCTGACGCGGAGCCGCGACGTCGTCGCCGTGCCGCTCCGGAAGATGCCGCCAGTGGTGCTCATTCCAACGGATTGACCGTCGCCGAAATCATGGCAAACCTGAGTTCGAACAACCCGTCCGAAGGCTCCGGCCGACGCCGTCGCCGAGAGGACTGAGTCGCAGATCACTCGCCCGGCCATGGCATGACGGTTCGGGCGAAGGATATCCTCGGACGCAGAACGTCTGGTACCCGCCGAGCGGGACTGGAACGAACGAGAGGAATCCGGTGACTTCCTTCGGGATCACTAATGGACCTGCACCTGCGCGATTGACGGTAGGAATTGTCTCCGCAGGCAGGGTCGGAACAGCTGTCGGTGCCGCATTGGAGCGAGCCGGTCATGTTGTCAGCGCTTGCTCCGCCGTCTCCAGCGCCTCGGTTGCCCGCGCTGTGAAGCGGCTTCCCGATACCGAAATTCTTCCGGCCGCCGACGTCGCAGCTCGTTCCGAGTTGCTGATTCTCGCCGTTCCTGACGATCAACTTGCGGACCTTGTTCGAGGTCTGGCGGCCACCCATGCCGTCAAGCCGGGCACGCTCGTCGCCCATACGTCCGGTGCCAACGGGATCGCGATCCTGACTCCACTCACCGAACTGGGCGCACTACCCCTGGCTATCCATCCGGCGATGACGTTCACCGGTCACGACGAGGACACCGCACGGCTGTCGTCGGCATGCTTCGGAATCACCGCTGCCGACGACATCGGTTACGCAATCGCGCAGTCACTGGTCCTCGAGATCGGCGGCGAGCCCGTCCGAGTGCGCGAGGAGAACCGCGCGCTCTACCACGCCGCACTGGCTCACGGCAGTAATCACCTGGTCACGCTCGTGGTCGACGCCGTCGAGGCCCTGCGAGCGTCGTTGCAAGGTGACGAGCTGCTCGGTCAACAGTTGGTCGACGGAGATCCGGGTGGAGTGGCCGAGCGTGTCCTGCAGCCGCTGCTGTCGGCAGCCTTGGACAACGCGCTACGACGCGGTCCCTCGGCGTTGACCGGCCCGGTGGCACGCGGCGACGCTGCTGCCGTCGACACACATTTGCGCGTACTGACAGACCTGGATCCGGAGCTCGCTGCCGGCTATCGGGCGATGTCCTTGCGATCGGCCCAGCGGGTGGGCGCCCCCACCGAATTGTTCGACATCTTGACTGAAACGGGAGGTGACCGTCGTGAGTGATCTGCAGGGCGGATACAAGCGCGGCGAACTGACGGTGCACCACGATCCGGACAAGCTTCGGCGCGTCTCGCGGGCGCTGCGAGGTGTCGGGCGTCAGGTGGCGCTCGTTCCGACGATGGGTGCGCTGCATGCCGGCCACATCGAACTGGTTCGTCAGGCCAAGGTCACCGGCGCCGTCGTGATCGTTTCCATCTTCGTGAACCCGCTCCAGTTCGGTGCCGGCGAAGATCTGGACGCGTACCCGCGCACTCTCGATGCGGATCTCGACCTGTTGCGCGCCGAGGGCGTCGAATTGGTGTTCGCGCCGAGCGCCAAGACGATGTACCCGCGGGGCCAGCGCACCACCATCGTGCCGGGCCCGTTGGGTAGCGAACTCGAAGGCGGAGCGCGCCCCACTCACTTCGCGGGAATGCTGACGGTAGTGGCGAAGTTGCTGCAGATCGCGGCACCCAATCACGCGTACTTCGGTGAGAAGGACTACCAGCAGCTGACGCTCATCCGTCAGATGGTGTGGGATCTCAACTTCGATGTACAGATCATCGGAGTTCCGACGGTTCGCGAGTTCGACGGTCTCGCGTTGTCCTCTCGCAATCGCTACCTCGACGAGAACCAGCGCGCGGCAGCGGTCGCGCTGTCCGCCGCTCTGATCGCCGGTGCACACGCGGCGGCTGGGGGAGCGGAAGCAATCCTGGAAACCGCACGCGCTGTTCTGGCAGCTGTTCCGGAAATCGAGGTCGACTACCTCGAGGTTCGGGGCGTCGATCTGGGCCCCGCGCCCGAGCGAGGTGACGGTCGACTGTTGGTGGCCGCCAAGCTCGGAACCACCCGTTTGATCGACAATGTCGGTGTCGCGGTGGGAACCGGCTTCCTCGAGCGTGACACCGACCCATCCGCCGACGCCATCGACGACCTGCTGTCTCACTGAGCACTTTTCACGAGTAAGGACCTGGATATGTTTCGCACGATGATGAAGTCGAAGATCCACCGCGCCACCGTGACTCACGCCGACCTGCATTACGTCGGCTCCGTCACCGTCGACCAGGATCTGATGGACGCCGCAGACCTCCTCGAAGGCGAACAGGTGTGCATCGTCGACATCGACAACGGTGCGCGTCTCGAGACGTACGTCATTGCCGGCGAGCGCGGAACCGGTGTCATCGGAATCAATGGTGCGGCAGCGCATCTGGTAAAGCCAGGCGACCTGGTCATCCTCATCGCCTACGGCGTGATGAACGAGCAGGAAGTCAAGGAGTACTCCCCGCGCGTCGTCTTCGTCGATGCCGACAACAAGCAGATCGAACTCGGTTCCGACCCGGCTCACGCGCCGGAGGGTTCGGGTCTGATCACCCCACGCATGCTGTCGACGCTCGAGGCCTCGCGCGAATCCAGCCTGGTGTAATCCATGCTGCTCACGGTCGACGTCCGGAACACCAACATCGTTCTCGGTCTGTTCTCCGGGACTGGTGAGTATTCGAAGCTGTTGCAGGACTGGCGAATGCGAACCGATCCTCGGATGACTGCCGACGAGTTGGCGTTGACCTTCCGTGGGCTGTTGGGTTCTCATGTCGATCAGATCACCGGCGTTGCGGCGCTGTCGACAGTGCCGTCCGTCTTGCGTGAAATCCGTGTGATGCTCGAGCGGTACTGGGGTCACGTTCCCCATGTGGTGGTCGAACCGGGTATTCGCACCGGTGTGCCACTGCTGGTGGACAACCCCAAAGAGGTGGGAGCCGACCGGATCGTCAACAGCCTTGCCGCTCACCATCTTTACGAGGGGCCATGCATTGTCGTGGACTTCGGTACGTCGACCTGTGTCGACGTCGTTTCCGCCAAGGGTGAGTTTCTGGGCGGCTGCATCGCGCCCGGACTCGAGATCTCGACCGATGCCTTGGCGTCGCAGTCCGCTGCGCTGCGCAAGGTCGAATTGGTGCGCCCGCGTTCGGTGGTCGGCAAGAATACCGTCGAATGCATGCAGTCCGGTGCGGTATTCGGCTTTGCGGGCCTCGTCGACGGATTGGTCAACCGCGTCCGCGACGAACTACCGGAGTTCGGTGGTGACGACGTCTCCGTGATCGCGACCGGGGACAGCGCACCGCTGATCATTCCCGAGTCCGACACCATCGATCACCTCGAACGGGACCTCACTCTCGAGGGGCTGAGGTTGGTCTTCGAGCGCAATCAGGCGCGTCGTGGATCCGGTCGACGACCCGTCGCCTGATCGATGGTTTCGTTCCAGCGGTTTCGCGATTGCAAAAGTTATGCCACAATGGTGCTCGTGAATCGCTGCATGGGTGCTCAGGAGTGTTGTCGAGGCTGACCGCTGCCTTGACCAATTCACATTCCTTGGAGCTAGCTCGTGCTATCCACATATTCTGCAGATCTCTCTGTTTTGACCCCGACTCTCGCTGCTGATCGTGCTGTTTCCGCAGGTCGTAGCGCTAATCGTGGGGCGTCCGGACGCCGTCCGAGTGGTGCGTCGTTGCCTACCCGCCTTCGCCCGGCCGATCTGCTGCGTCTGACCGACGAGGGAGCAAACGGCGTGCTCGACGGCCGTTTCGATCACCTCATCCCCGACACCTTCCCGACGCTCGACCGTTGGTCCACCCGCTTGCACGCGGACGACGACGTCGATGTGTGGCTCATCAGTTGGGTGCCCGAACGCAACACCGAATTGCACGACCACGCAGGCTCGTTCGGTGCCTTGACCGTCCTCAGTGGTTCGCTCACCGAATTCCGTTGGGCCGGTGACTCCCTGGTGGAACGCCAGCTCGACGCCGGCGATCAGGCTTCGTTCCCGCTCGGATGGGTTCACGATGTCGTGCGTTCGACGGATGCTCCCGGTGCTCCGATCGAAATCAGCTCTGATGCAACGACTCTGAGTGTTCACGCCTACTCGCCGCCGCTGACGGCAATGTCCTTCTACGAAGTGACGGATCACCGGACACTTCGCCGCACCCGTACCGAGCTGACCGACCTGCCCGAGGGGGGCACCAAATGACCATCGACCAAATGCTCGACGACGCTCGCGCACAGATCGATCGTATGTACGTCTTCCAGCTCACCGAAGCCTTCCACCGCGGCGCGATCTTCGTCGACATTCGCCCGCAGGCGCAGCGCGCCATCGAGGGAACTCTTCCCGGTGCACTCGCGATCGAGCGGAACGTGCTCGAATGGCGCCTCGACCCCACCAGCAGCGCGCACCTCGCGTTGGCCACCGACCACGACGTCGAGTGGGTGATCGTCTGCTCCGAGGGTTACACCTCGAGCCTGGCCGCAGCGTCGTTGCAGCAGTTGGGTCTGCACAAGGCCACCGATCTCGTGGGTGGATACCAGGCGATCAAGGCCGCCGGCCTGCTCGGTGCGCTCAGCGGAGTGCGTCATTGCTCCCGCGAGTTGGCGGCGGTTTCGGCTCATTGAGGTATTTGCTGTGCGCCTTTATTAACCGCGGGCGGTTAATAAAGGCGCACAGCGGGTCTGGCGGTACATCTTCGGGCTCATTCCGTGATGACGGGTGAACGCGGTTGTGAGGGCGAAGGGGCTCGAGTAGCCCACTTCTCGCGCGATCGACGACACCGTTCGTGCCGGGTCTGCGAGTAGATCCGCCGCCACCGACAAGCGCCACTCGGTCAGATAGCCGACGGGTCCGATCCCCATGAGGCTGGTGAACCGGCGCGCGAAGGCTGCTCGTGAACTGCCGGACTCCTGGGCCAGGCTCGCGACCGTCCAGGGGTGTTCCGGCCGATTGTGTATGAGCCGCAAGGCATGCCCGATGACGGGATCCTCGTAGGCCTTGATCCAACGCGGTGATCGATTCGGGTTCTCGGCGAACCAGGTCCGGGCCGCCGATATCAGGACAAGGTCCAGGAGCCTGTCCAACAACACTTCCTGTCCGGGCCCGTCGGCGGCGATCTGTTGTTCCAGAAGGTTTGTCATCGGCGCGGTTTCGATGCTGCGTCGCACTACCGCGACGGGTGTCAGGCTGTCGAGGATCTGACGGCTGACATAGGAGTCCAAACGGTATGTGCCCGTGAGCATGACGGTCTGACCACTGGTCGAGTTGCCCCAGGTGCGAACGCCGAGAACCGACATGTCCTCGAGCGGTGTGCCGTCGACCGCAGCGCAATTCTGTGCTTCGTCGATCAGTACGTGGACTGGTGTGTCCGGGTGATCGGCGACCGTATACGGATCGGGGCCGCGCAACAGTGCAACGTCGCCGGCCTCGAGTTCTTCTGTCTGGCCGGTATCGGAGACGACGACCGCGATGCCTCGAACCAGAACCAGCACGGTGATCGGTGCGTGGTCCTCGATACGTAGTGACCACGGTGGATCGAGCAGCGAGCGCAGTAGAAAAGCGCCCTCCGCCCGCGATCCCGCCAGCATCATCGACAATGCATCCATGCTTCGACCGTAGACGCTGGCGTATGTTTCTGCGACCTTCGGCTATGGATCGTATTGACGCTCCGCGGTCGAATGAGTGCATGACGACAACAAGCGACATTCAATCGGCAGTAGTGATCGGTGGTACCGGTAAGACCGGTGCGCGCGTTGCGCAGAGGCTGACGGCGGTGGGAATCCGTACCCGAATCGCGTCGAGAACATCCGGGACGCGTTTCGACTGGAACGATCAGGCGACGTGGCAGCCAGCAGTGTCCGGCGTCGACGTGGCATATGTGACGTATGCGCCAGATCTGGCTGTTCCGGAATCGAGCACCCACATCGAGGAGTTCGCGGAGCTTGCGTACCGCGAAGGGGTTCGTCGCATGGTGCTCCTGTCCGGGCGCGGTGAACCGGCGGCGCAGAAAGCCGAGCAGGTTCTCGCCGACAGCGGTCTGGAATGGGCTGTGGTGCGGGCCAGTTGGTTTGCCCAGAACTTCAGTGAGGGGTACCTACTCGATCCGATTCGGGAAGGCCACCTGGCACTTCCGGTCGGTGAGGTGGGGGAGCCGTTCATCGACGTCGACGATCTCGCCGACGTGGCGGTGGCCGCATTGACTCGAACCGACCTCCTCGGCCGAGTTCTCGAGGTGACAGGTCCGGAGTTGCTCACCTTCGCGGCGGCGGTGGATGCGATTTCGACGGCGTCGGGTCGTCTCGTGACATTCGAAAGAATTGGACTCAAACAGTTTTCCGACGGCATGGCGGAGGTCGGCGTCCCGAGTGACGTCGTGGAGTTACTCAGGTACCTGTTTGCCGAGGTTCTCGACGGACGAAATCAAAGTGTGACCGGTGTCGTCGAAGAGGTCCTGGAACGACCCGCTCGAGATTTCACCACTTTTGCCGCCAAGGCTGCCCGAACGGGGGTCTGGTCGTGAAGAGATCCGAGATTTTCTTGGAGCTGCTGCTCGGGGTGACTGCGCTCGGCGCGCTCGTCGCCGGTGGTGCGTTGTTTGCCTTCTCGTCCTTCGTGATGCCCGCTCTGCGGTCGGTCGATGCACATACCGCGATCACGTCGATGCAGGCGATCAACGTCGAAGCGCCGCGTAGTGCGTTGATGCTGCCGCTGGTCGGATCGGCGCTCACCGCGATCGCCGCTGGAATCTGGGCAGCGATCTCCAGACCGGACGGCTGGGTCCTTGCTGTCGTCGGTTGCGTCGGGGTGCTCGCGTCCTTCGCGGTGACCGCGATCTACCACGTCCCTCGCAACGACGCGTTTGCCTCGGTCAGCGCTACCGACGCAGCCGCATGGGCGTCGTACGAGGCGGGTTGGACTATGTGGAATCACGTTCGGGTCGGGCTGTACCTGCTGTCGGGAATCGTGCTCGCGGTGGCCGCGGTGCTACCAGCAACAAACGCGGTGGACACGGCCCAGTAGTCTTGTACCCCGTGAGTGATGTAGAAGCCCAGCCAGTCGACGACACCCCCGAGCAGCTCCGTATCCGGCGCGAGAAGCGTGAACGGATCCTCGCGCAGGGGCAGGAGGCGTACCCGGTTTCGGTCGATCGCACCCACACGCTCGCGCAGATCCGCGCGGAGTACCCGGAACTCGAGCCGGACACGGCGACTGGCGTGCTGGTCGGCGTCGTCGGCCGCGTCATCTTCATGCGCAACACCGGCAAGCTGTGCTTCGCGACTCTGCAGGAAGGCGACGGTACCCAGCTGCAGGCCATGATCAGCCTCGCCGGCGTCGGCGAAGAGGCACTGGCTGCCTGGAAGTCCGACGTCGACCTCGGCGACTTCGTCTTCATCCACGGTGAGGTCATCAGCTCCCGTCGCGGCGAGCTCAGCGTGATGGCCGACGCGTGGCAGATCGCGTCCAAGTCGCTGCGCCCCCTGCCGGTTGCTCACAAGGAAATGAGCGAAGAGTCCCGGGTGCGTCAGCGCTACGCGGATCTGATCGTTCGCCCCGAGGCTCGGGACAACGCCCGCAAGCGCGTCGCAGTTGTCCGTGCGCTGCGCAATGCACTCGAGAGCCGCGGCTTCCTCGAGGTCGAGACGCCGATGCTGCAGACGCTGCACGGCGGCGCGGCAGCTCGCCCGTTCGTCACGCACTCGAACGCCCTCGACATCGACCTGTACCTGCGTATCGCGCCGGAACTGTTCCTCAAGCGTTGCGTCGTCGGCGGTATCGAGAAGGTCTTCGAGATCAACCGCAACTTCCGCAACGAGGGCGTCGACTCCACTCACTCGCCCGAGTTCGCGATGCTCGAGACGTACGAGGCCTACGGCACGTACGACGATTCCGCGAAGATGATTCGTGAACTCGTCCAGGAAGTTGCGCAGGAAGCATTCGGCACGCAGGTCCTCACCCTCGCCGACGGTTCCGAGTACGACGTCAGTGGCGAGTGGCAGGTTCTCGAGATGTACCCGTCGCTGTCGGCTGCCATCGGCACCGAGGTCACGCCGGATACGACGGTCGACGAGCTTCTCGCTCTGGCGGAGAAGGTCGGCCTCGAGGTTCCCAAGGACAAGGGTTACGGCCACGGCAAGCTCGTCGAGGAGTTGTGGGAACACCAGTGCGGCGATCAGCTGTACGTGCCGACGTTCGTCCGTGACTTCCCGGTCGAGACGTCGCCCCTGACCCGTGATCACCGCAGCAAGAAGGGTGTCACCGAGAAGTGGGACCTCTACATCCGCGGATTCGAATTGGCGACCGGCTACTCCGAACTGGTCGACCCGGTCATCCAGCGTGAGCGCTTTGTCGACCAGGCGCGCCTCGCGTCGGCAGGCGACGACGAAGCGATGGTGCTGGACGAGGAGTTCCTCGCCGCGATGGAACAGGGCATGCCGCCGACCACCGGCACCGGCATGGGAATCGATCGACTGCTGATGGCTTTGACTGGTCTCGGTATTCGCGAGACGATCCTCTTCCCGATCGTTCGTCCGTCCGCTCGCTAGCTTTACTTCGATCAAGGTTCGGCCGCACATGTTGCGGCCGAACCTTTTTCAGTTGGGGCGCTCCCAAGGTATTCGATAGTTCCCAACGACATTCGCCTGCGGCAAAGGATTCATCCATGCGCGGTCGCCCGAGTTTCGGACTCTCGAATTGTTGCGATGATTTGGTCGATCGTGCCCTGGTTGAGTGCGTCAGGTAGTCCCTGATCCGACTGGACAAGGAAGACCATGACCTCGGCTGTGGAGTATCCGGGTGTGGTGACGACATCGAATTGTGCTGAGGGCGGATCGCATTCGTTGTCCGCCGGGATATTTGTGACGGTTGCGGTGTACCGGATCGCAGGGCGTCCGGAGATGGTGAAATTCGTGGGTCCGCTGTAAGCGGTGATGGCGAGAGTGCCGTTCTTGGAGGCGAAGATTGCGCTCGGTAGAGGTCTTTTCTCGAGCCGTCGTCTGTCATGATTCCCCCGTCTGGATGCATCCCCCGATGCGTCGCGAGGAGTGTATCGGCACTGTGCTTGTCGCAAGACAAGTCGACCGGCATACCCGGCGGCGAGAAGTCCCAATCATCCTGACGAGCCGAGACAGGACGTTTGTCCAGGTGCTATTGTCGCTGCTTATCGAAGGATCTGGGGAGGAATGGTCGTGGTGAAAAAGGTTGTTGTCACGATGGTTGACGATCTGGACAAAAAATCGCCCGCCGACGAAACTGTGGAGTTTTCCGTCGACGGAGTTGCATACGAAATCGATCTCACCGCCGCCCACGCCGCGGAACTGCGCGATGCACTGAAAAAGTGGATTCCTCATGCGAGAAAGTCGAATTCCGCCAAATCAGTCAACGGAGCGGTGACCAAATCCCGTCCCGTTGCGGACCGCGATCAGAGTGCCGCCATCCGCGAATGGGCCAAGGGTGCAGGCTTCGAGATTTCGGCCCGCGGTCGTATTTCCACCGAGGTGCGCCGAGCCTACGAAAAGGCCGTCTGAAATGGATCGCGAATGGATTCGGGCGCATTTTGCCGAAACGGATTGATAACGCGTTCTAGTTTGTTAGCGTCTGCACGGTTCGCATCTCTCGTAGAGGAGTCGGTCGTGCACAGAAACAGGTTGTTCGGGGGCGTGGTTCTTGCCGCTCTGATGCTCGTCGGGTTCACCTCCGTGGCTTCGGCTCAGGCCCCGTTGCCCGTGCCCAATGCCTTCCTTGCCGGTGTTCCTCAGGAGTTGGGAAATCCTGGCGGTTCAGCTCCTGGATCCAATGACTTTTCGTGTAAACCGACTGCCGAACATCCCAATCCGGTTGTGCTCGTTCACGGAACGGGTGGAAACAGGCAGACCAACTGGGCCACCTATGCGCCGTTGCTCGCCAACGAGGGCTACTGCGTCTTCGCGCTGACATACGGCAACTTCCCCGAGCAGCCGTGGCCGTTGTCGGCCATCGGTGGAATGCAGGAAATTCCTTCCAGTGCAGCGCAATTATCGAATTTTGTCGATCAAGTACTTGATGCCACGGGTGCTACATCGGTAGATCTGATCGGACATTCCCAGGGCACCATCATCAACGGGTACTACGCGAAGTTCCTCGGTGGTGCCGACAAAGTGGACAACATCGTCTCGGTGGCGTCGCTGTGGAAGGGAACGCTCGGAAACGAGCAGGCAAGTGTCGGCCGCAGCCTTCGCGAACTCGGGGTATCCGAGGCAGCGCAGGCCGGATTCCCGATCTGCAAGGCATGTCTGAACATGGGGGCAGGCTCGGAGTTCATCGAAAATCTCCGTGCGGGAGGCGTTTACGCGCCGGGTGTTCACTATACGAACATCACGACCCGCTACGACGAACTGGTGCTGCCGTATACAAATGGGCTGGAGCCTGGGCCGAACGCCACCAACATCGTCGTCCAGGACGGTTGTGAGCAAGACATCTCCGATCACCTCGCCATCGCGGCATCGCTGCGCGCCGCGACTTTTGCTCTCAATGCACTCGACCCCGCGCATCAGCGGCCGGTACCGTGCAACTCGGTATTGCCCGTCGTGGGTTGATCACTATGCGGAGGCCTTCGGTGGGGATTCGAACATGCGTGGGCGCTCTCGCTGTGGCGGGAGCCGTGGCCGTGTCCGCGCCGTCTCTTGCGTCGGCGAACGAACCTCTTCCCGTCCCGTCCGGTTTCCTCAGTGGAATCGCCCTCGAAGCGACCAACCCGGGCGGATCGGCCCCTGGCACCAACGACTTCTCGTGCACGCCTTCCGCTGCTCATCCTGATCCAGTCGTCCTGGTGCACGGGACGGCGGCCAACCGTCAGACCAATTGGGGCGTACTCGCACCCGTACTGGCCAACGAGGGATACTGCGTTTTTGCGCTCACCTTCGGGAATCGAACGGACCAGCCGTGGCCGATTTCCGCAGCCGGCGGTCTCGCACCACTCGGAGACAGCGCAGGGCAGCTGTCGGACTTCGTCGACGAAGTTCTCTCTGCGACGGGTGCCTCGAAGGTCGACCTGATCGGGCACTCCCAGGGGACGACGGTCAGTGCCTACTACGCCAAGTTCCTCGGCGGTGACACGCACGTTTCCAAGATCGTCTCCATCGCTCCGTTGTGGGACGGCTCGGAGGTCGGCCCGCCGGAAGGCGTCGGGGGACCGGATTTCGACAACGCCAGCTTCGTCACCGAACTGCGCGACGCGGGCGTCTACTCCGATGACGTCGAGTACACCAACATCGTGACTCGGTTCGATCAAGTGGTCGTTCCGTACAGCAGCGGAATACTGGCCGCGTCGAACGCGTCGAACATAGTTGTTCAGGACGGTTGCGAGCAGGACCTGTCGGATCACATCGCGCTGGTGGCGTCGCAGCGAACGGCGACTCTGACGCTCAACGCGCTGGATCCGTCGAATCCGCGTGAGGTGCCGTGCGCTCGGGTACTCCCGATATTCGGCTGATCAGGCGTCGAAAATCGCTGTTCGCTTCAGGCGTACAGGAACCGGGAAACGATTCCCTCAGCTGCGACGTTGTGAACGGTAAGCAGTCCGGCTTCCGCCGCCAATCGGGTGGAGGAGCAGCAGGTGGACTTCGCGCCCTCTAGAGTAATAAGTGGGGTCGTGCAACCTTTGTCGATTCGTGGACGTCAGTCCGCTGACCGGCGAGGCGATCAGTCTGTAGTGCCGGAGCGAAACGCGGCGACCAGGGACGAGACATCCGGTCTCGAACCTGCCCGCCGGAGAGTGTGAGGGAGAGCGATGTTCGAGAGGTTCACCGATCGCGCGCGGCGCGTTGTTGTCCTGGCTCAAGAAGAAGCCAGGATGCTCAACCACAACTACATCGGCACGGAGCACATCCTTCTCGGCCTCATTCACGAGGGCGAAGGTGTCGCAGCCAAGTCGTTGGAGTCGTTGGGTATCTCCCTCGAGGGAGTCCGCAGCCAGGTCGAGGAGATCATCGGCCAGGGCCAGCAGGCTCCGTCCGGTCACATCCCCTTCACACCGCGCGCCAAGAAAGTCCTCGAGCTGAGTCTGCGCGAAGCGCTGCAGCTCGGACACAACTACATCGGTACGGAGCACATCCTGCTCGGTCTCATCCGTGAGGGTGAGGGCGTAGCAGCCCAGGTTCTGGTCAAGCTCGGTGCCGATCTCAACCGCGTCCGCCAGCAGGTCATCCAGCTGCTGTCGGGCTACCAGGGCAAAGAGCCCACCGAAACCGGTGGCACCCGCGGAGAGGCCGGCACGCCGTCCACCTCGCTCGTGCTCGACCAGTTCGGTCGCAACCTGACGCAAGCTGCCCTCGAAGGCAAGCTGGACCCGGTCATCGGCCGCTCGAAGGAAATCGAGCGTGTCATGCAGGTTCTCTCGCGTCGTACCAAGAACAACCCGGTTCTCATCGGTGAACCCGGTGTCGGTAAGACCGCTGTGGTCGAGGGCCTGGCTCAGGCAATCGTCAACGGTGAGGTCCCCGAGACCCTCAAGGACAAGCAGCTGTACACGCTCGACCTCGGGTCGCTCGTGGCCGGCAGCCGTTACCGCGGTGACTTCGAAGAGCGCCTGAAGAAGGTTCTCAAGGAGATCAACACCCGCGGCGACATCATCCTGTTCATCGACGAGCTGCACACCCTCGTGGGTGCGGGCGCGGCCGAAGGCGCTATCGACGCGGCCTCCATCCTCAAGCCCAAGCTTGCTCGCGGTGAGCTGCAGACCATCGGTGCCACCACGCTCGACGAGTACCGCAAGTACATCGAGAAGGATGCTGCCCTCGAGCGTCGTTTCCAGCCCGTTCAGGTGGGCGAGCCGACCGTCGAGCACACCATCGAGATCCTCAAGGGTCTTCGTGACCGCTACGAGGCTCACCACCGTGTCTCCATCACGGACGGTGCTCTCGTGGCAGCGGCGACGCTGGCCGACCGCTACATCAACGACCGCTTCTTGCCGGACAAGGCGATCGACCTCATCGACGAGGCGGGCGCGCGAATGCGCATCCGTCGGATGACTGCACCGCCGGACCTGCGCGAATTCGACGATCGCATCGCCGACGCGCGTCGCGAGAAGGAGTCCGCGATCGACGCGCAGGACTTCGAGAAGGCTGCGAACCTGCGTGACAAGGAGAAGACCCTCGTTGCTCAGCGCGCTGAGCGTGAGAAGCAGTGGCGTGCGGGCGACCTGGACGTCATTGCCGAGGTCGACGACGAGCAGATTGCCGAGGTTCTGGGCAACTGGACCGGTATCCCCGTCTTCAAGCTCACCGAGGAGGAGACCACTCGTCTGCTCCGCATGGAAGAGGAACTGCACAAGCGGATCATCGGCCAGGAAGAGGCGGTCAAGTCCGTCTCGAAGGCGATCCGTCGTACGCGTGCAGGTCTGAAGGATCCCAAGCGTCCCTCGGGCTCGTTCATCTTCGCCGGCCCGTCCGGTGTCGGTAAGACGGAGCTCGCGAAGTCGCTCGCCAACTTCCTGTTCGGCGACGACGACGCTCTGATCCAGATCGACATGGGCGAGTTCCACGACCGCTTCACCGCTTCGCGTCTGTTCGGTGCCCCTCCCGGGTACGTCGGGTACGAAGAGGGTGGCCAGCTCACCGAGAAGGTGCGCCGCAAGCCGTTCAGCGTCGTGCTGTTCGACGAGATCGAGAAGGCACACCAGGAGATCTACAACACCCTCCTGCAGGTGCTCGAGGACGGCCGTCTCACCGACGGTCAGGGACGTACCGTCGACTTCAAGAACACGGTGCTGATCTTCACGTCCAACCTCGGTACGTCTGACATCTCCAAGGCAGTCGGCCTGGGCTTCAGCTCGGGAACGGGCACGGAGTCGAACTACGAGCGCATGAAGCTCAAGGTTCACGACGAGCTGAAGAAGCACTTCCGTCCCGAGTTCTTGAACCGTATCGACGACATCGTCGTCTTCCATCAGCTCACGAACGAGCAGATCGTTCAGATGGTCGACTTGATGCTCGCTCGCGTCGAGGCGGCACTCAAGAACAAGGACATGGCCATGGAGGTCACCGACAAGGCCAAGTCGCTTCTGGCCAAGCGCGGATTCGATCCGGTACTGGGTGCACGACCGCTGCGTCGCACCATCCAGCGCGAGATCGAGGACCAGATGTCCGAGAAGATCCTCTTCGGAGAGATCGGACCCGGCCACATCGTGCTCGTCGACGTCGAGAACTGGGACGGCGAAGGCTCGGGCGAGGACGCGAAGTTCACGTTCACGCCTACCAAGAAGCCGATCGACGTGCCGGACGCACCGCCGATCGAGCTGACCAAGGCCGGCGAAAGCGAAAGCGCAGCAGAGTAGTACAGCAGAGTAGGTAACGAACGGGCGGCACCTCACCGGTGCCGCCCGTTTCGTGTATCACGGGAGAGGGCGTACACATGAACGACATCGAACTGGGTCACCTGCGTCGTTGCGTCGAATTGGCAACGGAAGCATTGGATGCCGGCGACGAACCTTTCGGTTCCGTCCTGGCAGCGGCCGACGGAACATTTCTGGCGGAAGATCGAAACCGGATCGCGGGCGGCGACAACACTCGCCACCCCGAGTTCGAGCTGGCTCGGTGGGCGGCCCAGTATCTGACGCCGGACGAGCGTTCGACGGCAACGGTGTTCACCTCGGGAGAGCACTGCGCGATGTGTTCGGCCGCGCACGCGTGGGTGGGCCTCGGACGGATCGTCTACATCTGCTCTTCGGCCCAACTCGGCGACTGGCTCGCGGAGTGGGGTGTGGCTCCGTCGCCGGTGAAGTCTCTGTCCGTCAACGAGGTTGCGCCGAACGTCCCGGTCGAAGGCCCGGTGCCGGAGTTGGTTCCGCTGGTGCGAGAACTGCATCGGAAGTTGCATTCGCCGAGCGCTTGACGGGCACACACAAACGGGCGGCACCTCGCTGGAGGTGCCGCCCGTTTGCGTGTGGAGTCAGGAAACTGCGTCGACCGCTCGAACCTTCTCTCGCAGTTCACCCTTGACGACCTTGCCGCTTGCATTGCGCGGCAGTGCTTCCACGACGACGATGTCCTTCGGGTGCTTGTAGCGCGCGAGCCGATCGTTGAGGAAGCTGCTCAGCTCCTCGATGGTCAGGTCCACGGCTGAACCTGGCGCCATCGCGACTATCGCTACCGGCACCTCGCCCCACTTGGCGTCGGGGCGACCGACGACGGCCGCTTCGACGATCAATTCGTGTTCGTAGAGAACGTTTTCCACCTCCGCGCAGTAGATGTTCTCTCCGCCGGAGATGATCATGTCCTTCTTGCGATCCACGACGTAGACAAAGCCTTCGTCGTCGACTCGAACGAGATCGCCGGAGTGGAACCATCCACCGTGGAAGGCGTCAGCGGTGGCGGTGGGATTGTTCCAGTATTCGCTCATCATCGTGGGCCCGCGGTAGACGATTTCACCGATTTCACCGGGCGCCACGTCGTCCATGTTCTCGTCGACGACCCTGGCCGAGATGGTCGGGATGACCCGACCGACGGATCCGAGCTTACGAATCGCATCCTCGCCGTCGAGAACGCAAGTGATGGGCGACATCTCGGTCTGACCGAAGACCGCGACATTGAATGCGTCCGGGAAGGTTTCGGCCATTGCCCGCAGGATCGTATCGGACGACGGTGCGGCGCCCCACGAGATGTTCTTCAGCGACAGTGCTCGCGGTTGCGCCTTCTGTACGGCGCACACGGCCTGCCATTGCACGGGCACGAGGAACAAGCTGGTGACCTTCTCGGCTTCCAGAATGTCGAGTAGTTGACCCGGGTCGAATGCGCCGACCGGATGGATCACCGTGGTCGTGCCGAGTTGCAGGCTCGGCGCTATGGAACCGAGGGCTGCGATGTGGAACATGGGCGACGCGCAGAAGCCGATGGAATCGGCATTGAACAGGTGGAAGGCCCTGATACAGGTCAATGCTTGCGAAGACAGGTTGGAGTGGGAGAGCACCGAGCCCTTGGGGCGACCGGTGGTTCCCGAGGTGTACATGATGAGTGCAGGAGTGTCGTCCGGGATGTCGACGAACGCGTGCGACTCGCCCTCTTCGCTGATCAAGTCCTCGTAATTCAGGCTGTCACCCTCGGCGGGGGCGCCTACGGTGATGGAGATGTCGATACCCTCGGACGCGGCTCGCGCAGCTCCGGCCAACGGAGCCAACGGTCCTTCGGCGACAATGACTTTGGAGCCGGAGTCGTTTACCAGATAAGCGACCTCGGGTGGTGTCAGACGGAAGTTCACCGGAACAGCGATGGCGCCCAGTGCGTTGGTCGCGAGCACGACCTCGAGGTATTCGGGGCGGTTGAGCATCAGGATGAGCACGCGGTCGCCGAAGCTGACGCCGCGTCGGGCAAGAGCGTCCGCCAGCTTCTCGACGCGTGCGTCGAGGGTGCTCCAGGTGATGGAATCGCCCAGGAATCGCAGTGCGGTGCGATCGGGAATCATCTGCGCATGCCTGGCGATCTGATTGTTCCAGTTGGTGCGGCGTGAACGCTGCGCCTCGGAGACTGCATCGGTGGAGGCCATCGATGGGTTCCTCTCATGCGTGGGTGATTGTGTGACTCAGGCTACAGTGAGCCGTCGATTCGTACAGTGGTTTTGTTAACGAAAATTCGCAGTGATTACTTGAAGTGGGGCGCGCGTTTCTGCAGCATCGCCATCGCGCCTTCTTTGAAGTCCTCGCCAGTGAGAAGTTCTGCCTGACCGGTATTTTCGAGCTCCAGCGCAGCATCGAGGCGGTCCAGTGTCGCCGCATTGAGTGCGCGCTTGGTGAGTTCGAGGGCGCGTCGGGGAGCCTTCGACGTGCGATCGACGACGGAGTCGACGAGTGCGTCGAACGCGTCGTCGGCGACGGTGCGGGACACGAGCCCGAACCGCTCTGCGTCCTCGGCGGAAACTCGCTCGCCCAGCAATGCCATCTCGGCCGCTCGGGCGCGTCCGATCGCTGCCGGTACCAACGCACTGGCGCCGCCGTCGGGCATCAAGCCGATGTTGACGAAGGAGAGGAGGAAATAGGCGCTCGATGCGGCGTACGTCAGGTCCGCGGCTAGAGCGATGGACACGCCGACGCCGGCGGCCGGGCCGTTGACCGCGGCGATCACCGGGACCGGGGCGCTGGTGATGGCGCGAATCAGCGACGTCGCCGCATCCATGACGACTTTCGGGTCTGCGGGGTTGACGGCCGCTGCGGCGAGGTCGGCTCCGGTGCAGAACGCTCGACCGGATCCGGTGATGACGATGGTGCGAACGGCCGGGTCTGCGCCGCCGTCGTGGACGGCAGCTGCGAAAGCAGTCATCGTGGGCAGATCGATCGCGTTCATCCGCTTCGGGCGGTCGAAGGTCAATCGCAGTACACCGTCGGTGATTTCGGAGCGAAAGCCCGTCTCGGCGGTGGCGGTCATGCCGCGCTCACAGCGGTGACGAATCCGGAAAGCCGTGAGGTGATGAGGTGTTCGGCCTCCGAGACCATGCGGTCGATCATGTCGGCGACGGTCGGGATGTCGTTGATCAATCCTTGGCTCTGTCCGGCGGACCAGATGCCTGCATCGAGGTCGCCGTCCTCGAAGACCTTGCGTCCGCGGGCTCCGGCTACCAGATGCTGAATGTCGCTGAACTGCGCGTCGCCACGTGCTTCGATGTCGACGACCTCGGCACTGATCGCATTCGCGGCTACGCGCGCGGTGTTGTGAAGGGTCCGGAAGATGAGCTTGGTGTCGCGTTCGGTGTTTGCGACAATCTGCTCTTTAACCGATTGTGCGACAGGGGATTCCACGGTACACATGAAGCGAGTTCCCATGTTGACGCCGTCTGCTCCGAGCGCAAGCGCCGCGACGAGTCCACGTGAATCTGCGATTCCGCCTGAAGCGATCACCGGAATCGTGAGTTGCTGCGTGGCCGCCGGAATCAGAATGAGCCCTGGTATGTCGTCCTCGCCTGGGTGCCCGGCGCATTCGAAGCCGTCGATGCTGACGGCGTCGACGCCCAGTCTCTCGGCTTTGACCGCATGTCGAACTGCAGTGCACTTGTGGATAACCTTCACGCCCGCGTCCTTGAAATGCGGAAGATGATCGATCGGATTGGAACCGGCGGTTTCGACGATCTTGATCCCGGATTCGATGATCGCCTGGCGGTATTCGGCGTACGGCGGCGGCGTGATCGACGGCAGAATAGTGAGATTGACGCCGAAAGGCTTGTCGGTGAGATCGCGGGTTCGAGCAATTTCCTTGACGAGGTCTTCCGGTGTGGGTTGAGTGAGGCCCGTCAAGAACCCGAGGGCGCCGGAATTTGCCGTGGCCGCAACAAGTTCTGCCCGTCCCACCCACATCATGCCCCCTTGCACGATGGGATGGTCAACGCCGAACATTTCGGTGAAGCGAGTGCGAATCATCTGCTCACAACTACTTTCTTACGGTCGGTCATTCGGCATCGAACCCTCTTGCGGGCGAAGAAAACTTCACGCCGCAGGGAACGAGCCCGCCAGCGGACTACGTGCGAGGTTGTGCGAATCGTCACTAACATAACACCGCTGAGAGAGCGGGTGTCAAGACTCTTTTTCCGGAATCCGTCCGCCCCTACAACTGCGTTGTAGGGTTTCGGGTGAAGCAGTACCGGGCGCGAATTGCGACCTTCGCGACGGTTAACATGATCCGTTCGGACTCGCGCCCGTGGAAGTGCGGTGCAGCGGACGAAGGCAGTGCAAGAGAAAGCAACGGAAGTGGAGGGTCAGGTGCCCGGACAGACACGCGTCTCCGTGCGTGGCGGCGACCCTGCACCACGGACGCGTCCGAAGAATCGGAAGGCGCAAATCGCGGCCGCTGCTGCGGAAGCATTCAGCGAACGTGGCTACCACGCGGTGGGCATCGACGAGATCGCAGCGAAGGTCGGAATTTCCGGTCCGGCCCTCTATCGTCATTTCCCCACGAAATACGCCCTGTTCGTCTACACCGTGAACAACCTGACGCAGGCGTTGTTGGATGCCAGCGATCCAGCTGTGCACGGAAACGAAAATCCACGCGAGCAGTTGAACTCCACGATGGTGGGTGTCATCCGCGCGACGATCGAGAATCGGCGCCGGGGAGGGCTCTACCGATGGGAGGGCAGGTATCTGGTCGACGAGGATCGTGAGCAATTGCGGGTGGGAATGTGCACGCTCAATCTTCGGATCGCCGAGCCGCTGGCAGCGGTTCGTCCGGAACTCGACCCGGCGGATGTAGAACTCATCGCGCCCGCCGTGCTCAGTGTGATCGCCAGTATCACCGGTCATCGATCCGCGTTGTCCGCCAAGCAGATCGAAGCGCTGATTCTTGCGGCATGCTGGTCCGTCATCGGCGTCGAATTGCCCGTTGCCGAGGAGGACGGCGCGAGGGCAGGGGCGTCCGAACGCAAAACAGGCCTCGTACGGACGTCGAAACGCGAAGTGCTGCTTCAGGAAGCAGTGTTGCTGTTCTATCAGCGCGGCTACCACGACGTGAGCATCGAGGAGATCGGTGCCGCGGCGGGTATCAACGCGTCGAGTGTGTATCGGCACTTCGCGAGCAAGGCCGACCTTCTTGCTGCGGCCTTCCACCGTGCGTCCGATCGTCTGACTATGACGTTGGGCTCGGCGTTGGCTGAGTCGGAGACTCCTCTCGCGGCCGTCGAGACGTTGGCGAAGATGTACGTCGAGGTTTCGTTCGGAACCAGCGAACTGTTGGCCGTGTACTTTGCCGAGATCGGCAGTTTGCCGGATCGATCACGGACCGAGTTGCGCAACATTCAGCGTTTGAACGTCGAGGAGTGGGCGCACTTGTGTGTCGAGGCGCGTCCGGAGTTGACGATCGTCCAAGCGCGGTTCCTCGTCCACGCGGCGCTCGGACTGGTCTTCGACATCGGCCGAATTGTGCACTTTTCCTCGGAGAACTCCGCGCAGGCCCGCGTCGAGAAACTGCTGTCCGCGACGCTCCTCGGGTAGTCCCGCCCGAAACAGTAGGTGTGACTTCACGTATCGCGGGTAGGTTCGTGATCGCAAGGCGTTCACCGAATCATGTGAAGACGGAAGTAGGGACAGCAATGCCAACTCGTACCGCACGCACCGCCTGGAACGGCACCCTCGAGGCCGGATCGGGACAGGTGGAACTCACCAGCTCGGGCGTCGCCACCTTCGACGTGTCGTTCCCCAAGCGCGCAGCTGAGGAGGCCGGCGGAACCACCAGCCCCGAGGAACTCATCGCCGCGGCGCATTCGTCCTGCTATGCGATGCAATTGTCGGCCTTGATCGCCGAGGCCGGCGGGACCCCGCAGAGCCTCGACATCACCGCGGACGTGTCACTCGGCCCCGACGCGGTCGGATTCAAGCTCACCGGAATCAAGCTCACCGTTCGCGCCGAGGTCGACGGCCTCGACGCCGACGGTTTTGCCAAGGTTGCCCAGGCGGCCAAGGAAACCTGCCCGGTCAGCAAGGCGCTGACCGGCGTCGACATCACGTTGGATGCGGCCCTGGACTGATCATCTCGCGCTCGGGCGCCCCCTCCGGCGCCCGAGTGCGGTTGTGTGTGACGACCAGATAGCTCGCGAACAGGATCGGGAGCACCCACAGGTCCGAGGGATCGCGATAGACCAGGATCGGCAAGAGATCTCCGCGGAATCCTCCTGCGGTCAGGCGGAGAAACCCGATCACCCACTCGTATGCGTCGCCGATCGGCGATATCACCTTCACGGCGGCGAAGCCGATCCCCGTGACTGCGATGGACCAGGCGATCGCTGCTCGCCCCACCAGACTTCGCCTGAGCACCTCGAGAACCGAGAGCAGAAGCAGGGGAAGCAGGAACACACCGGCAACGTCGGACAGCTTGCCCGTCATCGTGTTCCCGAATGCCCCTTTGAGTACGTGGTCGTTGATCAAGATGACGGCCACCGAGACCAGTGCCCACGGATTCAGCAGCAGATCGCCCGGACGGTTCACGACAGGTTGATGGTTGCCGAGCCGGACGAGAACAGATCGCACTTGAACTGAAGGCGCAGACCGGTGGCGGCTTCGGGGACCTCGTACGCCAATTCGCCTCGTTTGGCAGCGCCCGGCGCGAGCTCTCCGTCGACACTCGACGTGCTGCTGTCGGTGAACGTGATGTTGTACGACTTGTTTGCCGAGTCCTGCAGTTCGAAGCACATCATCGACGAGACCGTCGACGGCTTGTCACTGTTGTTGGTGACCTCGGTGTCGACCACGACGTAGCGGTTTCCGGGATCAGCGGTGATGAACTGATTGGTCGAGACGTAGGGATCTACGACGCCGTGTACCTGGACGCGCCAGTCGCCCAGTTCGACGACGTCACCGATTCCGAAGGCGGCCGCAGGTGCGGCGGAAGAACCGTTGTCGTCGACCTTCTTCGCTTCGTCGGTCTCGCCCGAGGCGATGGTTGCGAACAGGGCTGCGCCGACGGCGAGGAGGGCGAGGGGAGTGCGGAGTGATCGCATGATGTGCGCCTTTCGAGAGTTGGTATGGCACAAGTCAACGATGTGAGGACTGCTCACCGCTTCGGTCGAAAGATCGGTCCGCCTCATCCTTTCGGTCGGAGCCTGGCGGTTCGTCCACCCGTTCGGCTGATTCGAGGCGTCGGTGGCGGTGGATACGCTTGCTCGGTGATCACCACCAAAGGAACCGTTGTGCGACGACGCGTATGGACTACCGCCGCTGTCGCGTTCAGCCTTTTCTGTTCCTTCATGACGGTGGGCATCGCAGGCGCGTCGGGAAATATGCCACCGGTATTGGTCGGTATCGGGTTCGTCCTGGGCGTGGCCGGTGGGATATCGCTTGTGTGGCGCCATCAGTATCCCTGGGTGGTTCTGGCGATCACGCTGGTCGGCCCGTTGTTCTTCCCCACCGATGCGACGGCGGCGCTCATCGCATTGTTCGCCGTTGCTCGGATCGCGCGTGGGCCTCGGCTTGCTGCCGCTGCGGCAGCTGTCTTCGTCGCGTGCGGAATTTCGTTGACCTACGACGCTTTTCGCAATCGTGAGTACTCCGTTCTCACGATGGGAACGATGAAACCCAAGGACGGTTCGGCGGTTGTTCAATACGACGTCGCCATCTGGATCCCGTGGCTCGTCGCAGCCGTCATGGTCGGCATCGTCGTGGCGCTCTCGCTCCTGATTCGGACCAGAACCGAACTCGTCGAGGCAGAGCACGTACGGGATCTTGCCACCGAGAAAACAGACGTGATGCGCGACGAGATGATTCGCACCGAGGAACGAACGCGGATCGCGCGCGACATGCACGACACGATCGCGGCCAGTCTGAGCCGGATTTCGTTGTTCGCCGGTGGGTTACAGGTCAGCGCGGCAGACAATCCCGAGAAGGTCGTCAACACCGCTGCGATGATCAGAACCACCGCGCACGAGGCTTTGGACGAATTGAAGGGAATCGTCGGAGTGCTCAGGGGAAGCGGTGATCGCCGCGAACACGGCGGGCACCAGGGGATCGACGCGATCGGCGATCTGGTCAACGGTGCACGCGCCGCGGGCATTCACTGCCGTCTCGAATCGGAGTTGCTCCCGGGTGATGTCGGAATGTTGGCGGGGCACGTCTGTTATCGCGTCGTTCAGGAATCGTTGACCAACGTCCAGAAGTATGCGAGCGACCAGATGCTCGTCATTTCGGTGACCGGGTCGCCGCACGACGGAATTCGTATCCTCGCACGCAACAAGCTGAGCGAGCTTGCACCCATGACGTCGATCGGTTCGCGGTCCGGCTTACGCGGGTTGGCCGAACAGGCAAGAGAAATCGGCGGCAAGGTGGAGGCAGGCGCGCTGGGGGACGATTTCCTCGTCAGTTGCTGGGTGCCCTGGTCGTCGTAACCCTCCCACCCTCCGACTGTCGGGGGCTCTGGGTAATCTGAGCGCACTATGGACGCTGACTCGCGCATCACAGTTTTGATCGTCGACAACGACGCCTGGGTTCGGCGCGGAATGAAGGACATCCTGGAAGCAGCGCCGGACATCGTGGTGGTTGCCGAGGCCGAGGACGGCGATCAGGTCGCAGCCAAAGTCACTCGGTTTCGTCCGCACGTGGTGCTGATGGATCTGAAGATGGCACGGGTCGGTGGCTTGGAGGCCACCCGAGAGTTGATGACCATGAGCAATCCGCCGAAGGTCATTGCGATGACCGCCTTCGACGTCGACGACATGGTCGTGCAAGCGGTCGAGGCGGGCGCGCACAGTTTCCTGAGCAAGGACGCGGCCCCACAGGCGTTCCAGCAGGCAGTACGGGTGGTGGCGTCGGACCACTCGTTGTTCAGCTCCGATTCTCTACGTGCCATCGTGGCCTCGGCGCCGCGTCGGCAAGCACCCGACCTGACTCCCCTCGCTTCGCTCACCGAGCGTGAGCGCGAAGTGCTGACAATCCTGGCGACAGGCGCGGCCAACAGCGTCATCGCGGAGCGGCTGTACCTCGGTGAGACCACCGTCAAGACGCATATCTCCTCGTTGTTCGCCAAGCTCGGTGTGCCCAACCGGGTGAGTGCGTCGTTGATCGCGTTCCGGTGTGGTCTGGTCACGTGATTCTGTGACCTCGTGACGTGAGCCGGGACTAATCCCGGCCCTGTTCGTTGTTGCACCTTCGGTGACTGATCAAATCGTGATTGACCAAGACGTGACCATCGAAGTGTGGTCGGACGTCGCTTGTCCGTGGTGCTACATCGGAAAGACCAGGTTCCTCTCGGCGCTGGATCGTTTCGAGAACAAGGACCGCGTCAACGTCATCTGGCGCTCGTACCAGCTCGCTCCGGAGACCCCGGTGGGAGAGGGCCGAACCGAACTCGACGCCTTGGTCGAGATGAAGGGGATGGCGCCTGATCAGGTACGTCAGATGTTTGCCCACGTCAGCGCGACGGCAGCCGAGGTCGGGTTGACCTTGGACTTCGACACCGTGATCGCCGCCAACACCTTTGATGCGCACAGGTTGCTGCATCTCGCGGGTGAGCGGCAGAACGAACTCCTCGAAGCGCTGTTCAAAGGGCACTTCAGCGACGGCAAGGTGATCGACGACCGTGAGGTGCTGGTCGAGCTGGCCGTGAGCGTCGGCCTCGACGCCGACGTCGTGCGCGAGCAACTGGGCTCCGATGCCGCAGCTGAGGCTGTTCGCGAAGATCTGTCCATGGCCCGCCAACTGCAGGTCAGCGGCGTTCCGTTCTTCGTCGCCAACCGTGCGGTCGCAGTATCCGGCGCTCAACCCGAAGAGGTGTTTCTGCAGTTGCTTACTCAGGCCTCCGAACCGGCCTGAGTAAGGCGCGCGGCACGAACTGCCGGGGCGTTCGAGAACGGCAACAGATGTGCACCGTCGTCGGGGCAGGAAAGCGTGACGTGCGCTGCATCGACGAACCGGTACGGCTGCGCTGCAACAACTCCGGCGAGGTTCTTTCGCAGACGCGACATCTCGGCCCGCGCGGTCACCGTGCGGGCCGGGTCGCCGAACAGATCTTGCGCCAACCGAGATGCAGTCAGTCCACGTCTCTCGGATCCGAGGAGGAACAGAATCTCCGCATGTCGTTGGGTGGGGGCGTATGCCCATTCGCCGAAACCCGACGTGACGGTCACCGACATGTTCTCGGAATCGCGCAGATCGATATGCACCGTGGGCGCGCTGATTCTCTCGCCGGTGGTGATCGGTCTAACCAGCCACCCGCCGGGAAGCGGATCCAGTTCGCACAGACCCAAAGCCGGGAACCACGTCCTGCCGGGAGCCAAAGCCGCGGGGAGCAGCACGCGCGAGCGATGAGGTAACGCGTCGACCGCCGCTACCCAGCCATGAGTATCGATCACCAATGCCGGTGATCCGCTACGTGCAAGCATCGGCCCTGCAACAGAACGCAATTGATCGAGATTGTCCCGATGCTTGTCGCGCAGGTGTGATTGAGCGAGGCGTGCGACGGCGTCGACCAGAGCGAGCGTCGTGGGATGGACGGTCTTGGCGGGACCACTGATGTCGACGACGCCGATGACACGGTCGTCCCGCGGATCGCGGATGGGTGCCCCCGCGCAGGTCCACGGATGATGGCTGCGCGCATAGTGTTCCGCCGAGAAGATCTGAACCGCCTGTCGTGACACCAATGCTGTTCCGATGGCGTTCGTGCCGACGCTGTCCTCGGCCCAGTTCGCACCCTCGACAAATCCCAGACGCGCAGCTTGGTCCAGTACACGATGGGACCCGCTGCGCCACAGTACAGTTCCGCGAAGATCTGCGACGACCATGATGTTCTCACCGCTCGCGGTAACCGATTCGAGTCCACGCGTCACGTCGTCGAGCACGTCGTACAGTCCGGACTCACGACGACGGAGATCGAGTTCGGCGACGTCCATGGACGGTTCGACCCGGTTGTGTTCGGGGTCGATACCTAACTCGCGCAGGCGTTGCCACGATTGGCGGACCACGTCCCTGGGGCGGGCCGGTGCGCGGTCTCCGGCCATCGTCGCGTCGTACACCGCGGCGAGGGTCCTCGCGTAGTCGCGAGGATCCTCGCCGGGCGGCATCGCAGGCTCTGGCAACCGCTTTTTCAGCGAAGACGCCGCTTTCAGTGAAGACACCTCGGTCAGCGGTAGACGAGGCCGCCGTCGATGAGACCGGCCTGACCGGTCATGTAGTCGGAATCGGGCCCGGCAAGGTACGAGACGAAACCGGCGACATCGTCGGGGGTTTCAGCTCGACCCAGCGCAATTCCGCCGACGAACTTCTCGTAGGTGGCGCCCTCTGGCGCACCGGTCAACTCGGCGAACCTCTTGTCGATCGTCACCCACATGTCGGTGCCCACGACGCCGGGGCAGTACGCGTTGACGGTGATTCCGTCGGACGCGTATTCCTTGGCCGCAGCCTGAGTGAGGGCCCTGACCGCGAATTTTGTTGCGCTGTAAACACCTAACATGGCGAACCCGTCGTGGCCGGCGATGGACGACGCGTTGATGATCTTTCCGCGCTGACCCAGAGCTTGGAACTTTGCTGCTGCAGCTTGAATTCCCCACAGGACACCGTCGACGTTGACGCTCCAGATCTTGGAGACCTCTTCCGGCGTCGCGTCGGAGATCGGGCCGACGAGAGCGATTCCCGCGTTGTTGACGATGACGTCGAATCCGCCCAATTCCTGGTGTGCATGTTCGACGGCTGCGTTGACCTGCGCTCGATCGCTGACGTCGGCGACAAACGTCGTTGCACGACGGCCGATCTGTCTGATCTCGTCGGCAACCGCATCCAGCTTGGTTTGGTCGAGGTCGACCAACGCGATGTCGGCGCCGTCGTGGGCGAGGCGGAGAGCGATTCCGCGTCCGATGCCTTGGCCGGCGCCGGTGACCAGTACTACCTTGCCCGTGATGCTCATGCAGATTCTCCTCGTAAGCAGTGAACCAGTCGGTTGTGAACCGGTGAGTGATTTGTATGTGACGGCGACCACAATGCGGAAGGGTTGCACGGTGTTGCAATTCCGGAAAATCGGACAGCAGTTGCAACCCTCGGCAACCCTCCCGGTACCCCGCGCGACGGTTCCATAGTTGCGCCACCACTTCGCGAATCATCTTGCGAGACAATCTGGGAGAGGGCACATGACCGCTACAGTCGACACACCCACGGAACCGGCCACGCCGAGCCGACAACCGTCACGCCGCTGGATCGGGTTCGGGATCGCGAACCTCGTGATCGTTCTCGTGCTGGCCGTGGCGAGTTGGTACCTTCTGGCCGATCCGACCACCAGTCCCTGGAGTTTCTATCCTCTGCCATTCAACGCGGCGCTTTTCTGGGCAATCCTTTTTGTTGTGTTCATCGGCTTCAACTGCGAGTTCGCCGGCTTCGACCGACTCCCGCAGCCGGCGAAAGGCCTGGCGATCATGGTCGCGACCGCGGTCTTCGCCGTCGTCGTGACGTGGCTCCTGGCAAACGGCTTGGGGAGTTTGTACCCGGATTTCGCGGCCGATCGTGAGGGCGGCCTCGGATATTTCGCGGGTGCGCTGTTCGTGCTCTTCGGCTTCGGGACCTGGGTGATGGTGGTCCTGAACTGGCAGCATTGGCCGTGGACTTCCCTGGGGATGAAGCAGCCGTTGGTGGGTTTGTGTGAGATCGCGTTTGTCGCCGTCCCGACGCTGGCGCTGTACTTCGTGTTCGGTCTGCCGTCCGTGTCGCTGTCCGCCACGGATCCGTTGATGACCGTCGACACCGTGCTCGGGTGGTTCTACTGCGTCGTGGTGGTTGTGATCCTGACTGGCCAGACGCTCGACAACTGGCCGTGGCGACTGTTCGGCGGCGGGGGTAAGACGGCGCTCGCAGCCACGATCGGTAACTTCGCCGTCGGAACCGGCTTGTACTTCGTGGCGCTTCCAGTGGTGAAGGCACTTTTGGGAAGCGATGCCGTTGCCGAGTTGGGCGGTGTGGTCCATCAGTTCCCGGCGCAGCTCGGTGTGTGCTGGGCATTCTGGATGATCTTCTGGGCCAACGCCTTCGGTAACAAACCCACGGGCTTTGCGGACGGGGTCAACCTGGCGATCCGCGCGCTGCTCACGTTTGTGCTCGCGGTGGTCACATTCTTGTTCTATTACCGCTTTGCAGCAGAGCACATTCTTCACGAGCCGGCAGTTGTCGACGGATTGCACGGCAATGCACTGGGTTTCGTGGACTGGGCCGTGTTGTGGACGCTGTTCTACGTCGTGGGATTTCAGTCGCTGGGACTCGGCAAATTCAAGCCTGCTGAGGGGTGAGTCGGTTGCCCGCACATCGGTGCGGGTAACCGGTATCGGGCGGCGGCACCGCGCCCGCTGATTGCAACAGACTGCAACGCTTGTGACCGGGGCCACTTATGGGATGTGCTGTGTGTCACATTCACAAACAAGGAGAAGTGATGACGCAAACCATCGATTCCGCAGTCACCCCCGAGGTGAAGTTGACGGCGGTGACACCTCAGGAGCGCGTCGACGCCTGGCTGGCGGATTTCGAGTCGGCCCTCGCGGCTCGTGACATCGAGCGTGTGGCAGGCAAATTCGCACTCGACAGCTTCTGGCGAGACCTGGTGTCGTTCACCTGGAACATCAAGACCGTCGAGGGTCGCGAGCAGATCGCCGACATGCTCTCCGCGCGACTCGACGACACCGATCCTTCGGGATTCCGGACCACCGAGACACCCGACGAAGCCGACGGCGTCACGTCAGCCTGGATCGAGTTCGAGACCGCAACCGGTCGCGCGCACGGGCACCTTCGTTTGAAGGGAGATGAAGGTTGGACCCTGCTGACGTCGCTGCAGGAATTGAAGGGACACGAAGAAGGCAAGGGCACTCGTCGTCCGCGCGGCGCCAAGCATGGGGCAGACCCGAACCGCATCACGTGGGCCGAGCAGAAGGAGATCGAAGACCGCGAACTCGGTTACACCACACAGCCTTACGTCGTGATCGTCGGCGGCGGCCAGGGCGGCATCGCGCTCGGCGCCCGGATGCGTCAGCTCGGAGTACCGGCCATCGTGATCGACAGCCACGAGCGACCCGGCGATCAGTGGCGCGGACGCTACAAGTCCCTGTGCCTGCACGATCCGGTTTGGTACGACCACCTGCCCTACATGCCGTTCCCCGACAACTGGCCGGTGTTCGCGCCCAAGGACAAGATCGGCGACTGGCTCGAGATGTACACCAAGGTCATGGAGGTTCCGTACTGGAGTTCCACGACCTGCACCTCGGCGTCGTTCGACGAGAAGACCCAGGAATGGAACGTCGAGGTCAACCGCAACGGCGAGAAGTTGACGTTGCGTCCCAAGCAGTTGGTGATGGCGACGGGTATGTCCGGCAAGGCCAACGTTCCGACGTTCCCCGGGCAGGACAAGTTCCTCGGCGATCAGCACCACTCGAGCAAGCACCCCGGCCCGGATCAGTACGTGGGCAAGAAGGTCGTCGTGATCGGGGCCAACAACTCCTCGCACGACATCTGCGGCGCACTGTGGGAGAACGGTATCGACGTCACGATGGTGCAGCGCAGCTCGACGCACATCGTGAAGTCGGATTCGCTGATGGATTTGGGCTTGGGCGATCTGTACTCGGAGCGAGCACTGGCCGCCGGCATGACGACACACAAGGCGGACCTCACGTTCGGTTCGCTGCCGTACCGGATCATGCACGAGTTCCAGATCCCGGTGTACGACGCAATCCGTGAGCGCGACAAGGATTTCTACGATCGCCTCGAGAAGGCGGGCTTCGAGCACGACTGGGGCGACGACGGTTCGGGCCTGTTCATGAAGTACCTACGCCGTGGCTCGGGCTACTACATCGATGTCGGCGCTGCCGAACTGGTTGCCAATGGAGACATCAAGCTCGCGCACGGTAATGTTCGTGAGCTGACCGAGAACAGCGTGATTCTCGAAGACGGTACGGAATTGCCTGCCGACGTGGTGGTCTACGCGACCGGTTACGGCTCGATGAACGGCTGGGTGGCGGACCTGATCGGTCAGGACACCGCCGACAAGGTCGGCAAGGTGTGGGGCCTGGGGTCGAACACCACCAAGGACCCGGGACCGTGGGAAGGCGAGCAGCGCAACATGTGGAAGCCGACGCAGCAGGAAGCGCTGTGGTTCCACGGAGGCAATCTGCACCAGTCGCGCCACTACTCGCTGTACTTGGCGTTGCAATTGAAGGCGCGTTACGAGGGCATCCCGACACCGGTGTACGGACTGCAGGAAGTGCATCATCTGAGCTGAAAAAGAACTGCTGTGCGCCTTTATTAACCGCGGGAGGTTAATAAAGGCGCACAGCAGGTTCAGCGAAGGGCGTACTTCTTTGCTACTTCGGTGTTCTTGGTTGCGCGCTCGGTAAGGAAGGCGAATGCCAACCCGAGTACGAGCCAGAGCGTCGCCTGCGTAGCGAGCGAGGAAAGTCGGAACTCCCACAGCAGAGTTGCCGGGAAGTCCTCGCCCACCTCGTTGATGCCGGGAAGCGAGACGTAACCGATCGCGACGATCACCAGGAACGCAGCCACCGGAGCAGCGATGCGCACGCTGAGGAACTCGTGCCCGGAAACTGCCTTTGCAGCCGCTGCTGCCGCGGTGACGGACAGCAGCCCGAGAATCACGGCGGCCAGCCACAGCAGTGTGCGCTGGTTGATGGTGTCGGGATCTCCGACGGCCGGCGGATTGGCCGGGTACTTGAAAAAGGGGACGGCCTCGATAGCCAGCCAACCACCGACGGCGATGGTGATCGCCAACAACGGCCCGGACATTCCGGTGAGTCGTCGAGCGTAATTGGCAACGACCGAGAAGATCGCCCCGAGCGCCAGTCCGGCAAGCGCCGTGGCCAGGAACAGCCCGGCGCGCTGCCCGTCGCGGCTCACCAGTGGTTCTTCTTCGTCACCGTGCGAATGCCCAGCGGCTTCGCCGGAAACCTCACCGGTGGCGCTGTTGGCTTCTTCGATCGCAATGGCAGCGTTGACGTGCGGTTCACCCAGCACGAATGCAACTCCGCCGGCAAGGATGCCTGCGATCAGACCAGCCAACAAACCACGAATGAGAAGCTTCGTGAAATTGTCGACTAGTGGCACGGCAGGCCCATCAAGTGTCGACCGTCGTGCATCAATTCATGCATGTACATGCCGGTGCGAGAGATAGCGCCCTGGTCGAACCCGACCAGGTAGAGAGCCAGCATCGCGAACAGAACTACTGCAGCGGCGAGGAAAGCAAGACGAGTCGAATCGATCGACGTATCGGGAGAATAGGCGAGAGCCATCGAAGCCTCCTGGGATTTTCGCGTCCCCTAGGTCCATGCGATGGCCGAAGTGTCTGGCTGTCGAAATAGTCGTGCCGAAAAAGGCACTTCACCTCGAATTACAGTGGCGCGACCGCTCCGGGCTTTCACCGGATTCCTGTCGGACCATCGCGTTTACATGCGAACTTTTGCACTACAGCCCGCACCGTGTCAACGCGTGAAGCCGAGATGACCGTCGATTGTGCCCGCCAAGGCAGGCACAATCGCTCGAGATCAGCTCTTTGCGGCGACGTCCAGGACAACTTCGAATTCGAGCAACGACGCACCCGAAGCGACGGGCTTCGCGCGCTCGCCGGAATGGGCTTCACGGGCGGGGCCGTCACGCCAATCGGCGAACGCCTGCTCGGACTCCCATTGGGTCACCACGAAGTAGCGGCTCTCACCGGCGGTGGGGCGGAGGAGTTGGAATCCGAGAAAGCCCGGGGAGTTCTCGACTGCGTGAGCGCGTGCTGCGAAGCGCTTCTCCAGTTCGGGGCCGGCGCCCTCGGGGACCTCGATTGCATTGATCTTCACGACTGCCATGCAAGCGACATTACCCGCGCACCTTCACCGCGTACCGTGACACTCGTGTTGCATGACGAAGGTGGAACGGGACAACCGATTCTGTTGTTGCACGGCCTCATGGGCAGCTCCCGAACGTGGCGACGCCATGTGCCGTGGATCCGCGAGTTCGGCCACGTCTACACCTTCGACGCTGCCGGTCACGGCAGGCCGGCGCCAGCGGCACTGACTACCGAGGCATTCGTCGAGGACCTGACATCGGCGGTTGCGTCCATCGAGGAGCCGATGATCGTGATCGGTCATTCGATGGGGGCTCTGCATGCGTGGTGCTTCGCCGCCGCGCATCCCGAAAAGGTTTGTGCGCTGGTCCTCGAAGACATGGCCCCGGACTTTCGTGGACGCACCGCTGCGGACTGGGCGCAGATGATCTCGGCGTGGCCGCAGCCGTTTGCTTCCGAGGAGGCGATGAAGGAATTCTTCGGCCCCGTCGCCGGCCAGTACTTTCTCGACTCTTTCGACCGCCGCGACGACGGGTGGTACCTGCACGGCGACGTGTCGACCTTCCGCGACATCTCGGAGGAGTGGGGCACGAGGCATTTCTGGGATCAGTGGAAGGCGATCGAGGTGCCGACCTTGCTGATCGAGGGAGAGTTCACCATCACCCCCGAGGGACAGATGCGAGAGATGGCCGAGAGGCCGGGAACTCGGTACGTACGTATTGCCGATGCAGGCCACCTGGTCCACGACGATCAACCGCAGCGCTATCGCGAAGTGGTGACGGAATTCCTTCAGACCGTGAGCTGACTTCGGATCGACGCGCCCACCTGCTCCAGCTCGACGGCTCGCCTGGCGAGGAGTCCAGCAGCGAACTTCGCCTTGTCGCCGCGATGGCGGGGGACGACGTGCAGGTGCGAGTGGAACACGGTTTGGCCCGCGGCACGCCCGTCGTTGACGAGAAAGTTGACTCCGTCAGCGGCGATGTCGCAGCGGCGTAGAGCTCCGGCGATGAGCGTGCCGACGCGGAACATCTCTGCGCCTTCGTGACTTTCGAGAGCATCGAGGTTCTCTGCATGACGCTTGGGGACCACCAGGGTGTGTCCGCGACTCACCGGCCGTGCATCGAGGAATGCGAGAGTTGTCTCGCTCTCGTGAACGAGAATCGCCGGCTCGGTCAGCGCGACGATCTTGCAGAAGACGCAGGAATCGGTGCTCATGCCTACAGAATGTAGTCCGAAATCAGATCCGACCCCGGACTACAGCAAGCGCAGTTGGCGTGCCCTCGTGATCGCTTCGTTTCGATTGTGTACGTCGAGCTTCTTGTAGAGAGTGCGCAGTTGAGTCTTGACGGTGTTGACGGACACGTACAGTTTGTCGGCCATCGCAGCCGACCCCATGCCGAGCGCCAGGAGTGAGAGGACTTTCTGCTCGCGTTCGGTCAACTCCACGATATGTACGAATTCCGGAAATGATTCCGCAGGCGACCTTTTCGAGAATTCGGCGAGTGCACGCGATTTCGTTTCGGCCATCGATTCGAGTTTCTCGACGTCCGCCGATGCGATGGTCGCGAACGAACGTAGAAGTCCGGTCTGATCCGCGATGCTGCACGCTCTGGACCACTCCTGAGAGGCGAGGCGTGGCTCACCCAGCTCGGAGTGTGCAACCGCTTGCACCAGAAGCGATTCCATCTGTGCCCGCGGATAGGATACGCCAGACCAGTCGAACTGGTGACACAGCGCCACCGCGGCCTCGTTCTGGCCGATCCGCTGACGCAAACGTGCCACCGACGTGAGCGTCCACGGATTGGCGGCAGGATCGATGATCTCCTTGGCCAGTGCTACGGCATTGTTCCCCTGTCCGAGAGCGAGCAAGAGATCGATCTCTGCGGATTGCAACAGAGGAAGCGCGAAGGATGTAGCCGTGTACTGCTTGGAATGTGCTTCGATCGCATTGTGGAGCAACAGTAGTGCCGCAGTGTGGTCGCCGGAGGTCAAGGCGAATTGGCAATGCGCATAGACGACGAATGCCCACAGTTCCTCGGTGTCGGACGGAAGACCGAGTTCGGTCAATGCGAGACGTGCGTCGTCGAAGTCGAGTGTGTCGAGAGCAGTGAGCGCCCGTGCTGTCAGGCCGGCGATCTTGACCACAGGTTCGAGCCAACCGCCGGGGTCCGGATGCTTCTGTTCGAGTTCGGACCAGTGTGTGGCCTGCCGCGGCTCACCAGCCAGCGCCCAATTCAGGGCGGCACTTCCCGCAGAGTTACGAGCGATGAAGTCGACTCCATGAGACAGGGCGCCGTGGTACGCCATTCGAGCCTTGATCGTGGATTCTGTGAACCTGCCGCTCAATTGAAAATTGATCGCCCATTGAAGTCGCATGAGAGGGAGCTGTGCGCTGACCGCTTCCGGGTTGTTCTCCAGCGCACTGCGACTGAGATGAGACAGGCGCCTGGTGGTTTCTGCTGCGAGCCCGTACTCGCCTGCCATCCTGAGCATGATCGATTGAACGCAGGCAATGCTCAAGGCGTCCTTCGCGCCGGATTCAGCGCCGAGAGCCCACAGTTCTGCCGGCGATTCGGGTAGCAAGTCGACTACCGTCGAGCGCTCGCTCGGATGCATCGTGAACAGTGCGCGCCCCGCCTCCACGGCAGAGTGTTTGTCCGCAGCTTCCGCCGGAATCCGTTGGAGAGCAGAGCGAACCGAGTCCAGATTGTGGACGATCATCGTCACCCAGTGTTGCTCGACGATGTCTACTGCCAGGGTCCAGTTCTGTGCCTCGACCGCGTAGTCCAGCGCCGACGCGTGATGACCGTGGTCGAGTCGGTTGTGTGCGAGGAACGAAAGACGTTGCGCCGGATCGACTCCAGCGCGCTTTTGGTGCGCGAGTATCGATCGACGAATGGCGGGAGGCAGCTCCCAGGTTTCTTCGGCTTCGGTCTCGACCCGTGACAACAACCCGGCTGTCTCCAGTATCGCCAGGCGCACGCGAATCTGATGAACGGTCTCGCCATCCTCAGGGTGTTGGGACTCGAACAGCATGGCGGCGATGTCGACGGTGATCGATCGCGCAAAGGCCGTCGCGAGCAGGAACTCGAGTTGTTTCACATGATCAGCGGTCATGAGAACGGATTTGTTCACGTAGTCGTCGATCGCCTGCGCGATGTTCTTCCTGATCATCTGCTCGCGGTTGCGGCTACCCGATGTCTGGACGGCGGGAACGGCGACACGAACCAGCGCTGGCAGCCCACCTGTCAGGGATGTGATTTGTTCTGCATCACCGTCAGTCGTGTGTACGTCAGCTTGTGCGAGCAAATGGGCGGTATCGGCTCTCGTGAACAACAGCTCACTCGCGCTTATCACCTCGTGGTCGGTGTCGAGCAGGTACGGCTCGGAGAACATGCCGAAGCCCGAGAGCGTGACCACGAGGTCCAGGTTGTGGCAGAGGGCGAGGAGTTCGATCAACTGATCGTCCAACTCTGGTTCCGATATCAGATCCGGCCTGATCAGCACGAGCAGCACGGGGCGGCTGAGGGCGTTCAGGGATTTGGCGACAGCGGTGAAAGGATCGGCGAGATCGTCGACGTCGGGCAGTGCGATTCCGGCAGCGTGGATTCGATCGAGGACAACGGCCCAGAAATCTTCGAGTGTCGACGAGGGCCGTGGGGCCGAGACCCAGACGAGTATTCGTTCGGATGCCAAATGGGCGCGCAGCCACGATGCGATCAACGACGATTTCCCGTGGCCGTTCGGTGCACGGACGATGGTCAGCGCGGCACGTCGGTCAAGTTTGTCGAAGAGCGCTTGCCGGGGAATCGACGTCGCGAGGGTGCGCCTTTCGGGAATAGCTGCCCAGTCGTGGCCGTCCATCCCGAACATCAACGCGGACCCTTTCTGCTTTCGCGCCCCGCAATGATTGAAGAGTTTGGGCGGATTGTCTCGATCCATCTATCTACAGGGAGGAGCGTAGCTGGTGCGAATCCAGAGCGTGCCATCCCGGGCAATTCACCCGGGAATTCACCCCGGCTGAGAGAAGTTCACCCACACAATCACGCCGTCACCATTGGCTTTCGAGTCCCTCGAGCGACTTCTATTGAACGTAGCTCGGGATTCGCCAAATGTGGCCGCGAGCGCCTGTCGGAGGCCCGAGAGTCAGACATCGAAGGAGCGTCGTGAGAACTCGTCTGTCAGAGGTGCGGTCGAAGGCCGTTGTCGTCGGACTCCGGCCGAGAGCGTGGCGCCGAGGAGTGCGAGGTATCGGCATAGTTGTCGTGACCGGAGCTCTGGTGGTCGGCGCTGCTGCGCTCGGCTTGGTGCCGATGCAGTCGGATGTTCGATTGGCGGCCGAGGGAGAGTTCGTGCCTCCCTTCACCGTCGAGCTGACGGCGATTGACGGTGCACCGCCCTTCGATCCCGCTGACGGTCCAGGGCTCGATTCGGGACCGTCCAACGGCATTGTCCGAGAGGGTGATCCGGTGACGTATGTCATCGACATCGGTGTCCGGGGCAACCCGCTCTCCGACGTGGTCGTGCAACTTCCGGTGCCTC
Organism: Rhodococcus sp. SG20037; assembly: GCF_031763325.1. Lineage (NCBI taxonomy): Bacteria > Bacillati > Actinomycetota > Actinomycetes > Mycobacteriales > Nocardiaceae > Rhodococcus > Rhodococcus sp. SG20037. Next base: position 804,369 of record NZ_CP134497.1, read on the forward strand.
GAGGTTTCGTTCTGCCGTCCGTGCCTGATTACTGCGGAGACGGCTCGGGTGTCGACGAGGTCGGATTACATTGCCTGATAGGCAATCTGGAAGCGGACCGGTACTTCACCCGAACGGCGACGATGACTGCGGGAAAGCGGGAAGACGCCGACGGTCTACCGATCGCTGCACTGGTCACCGCAGATCGGGGGGCGGTTCGCGTGCGGTCGGGCGATGTCACGGTGCGGGTGGCGACCACCCCGGGAGTGTGTGATCCGTACGGGATTTCTGTTGGTGGTCAGAGAAGCCAGTGGGCTGCTGTCTCGGCAGATGGACGAATCTCAGGTCTGGTGACATCGGGCATCTCGGAGGCGGTGGTGATCGACGGCGTCGATCAATGCGGGCACGCGACAGCGAGGACGGTGAAACCGTTCGAGGGTCACTTCTCGTTTGTCGGACTGTTACCGGGGACGTATCGCGTCACGGTCGACGGCCGAGCGCCGGTGGATGTGGTGCTGGAACCAGGTGCGATGGCGGTCGGTGGCCTGACGTTCTGATACAGCTTCGCAGGAATGGCAACACTCGTAACAGTCAGTAGCAGTCAATGGAGGATCCAGTGCGTGAAAGCCTGGGCGTTGTATTCGAAAATCAGTCAATTTCAACAGCTCTCGTAGATGCGGACACACCCCTTCTTGGCTCGATCGACGAGTTCCGTCACCCCTGGGGTGCAGACGGGACTGTTCCCTCTCCGCAAGCGTCGGCGCGCGCACTCGCCTCCGCGGCCGAGGTCGCCACCGGTCGAGCCCTGCGCTCGAATCTGTGCCCCACCGTCGTCGGAGTGATGTGCGAGCGTGCGGACGTGCGCGAACTTGTCTCGGATTCGTTGTCCTCCAGTCCTTTCGAGAACATCGAGTTGGTCAACGGTCTCGACGCACGGCTTGCCTACCTGCGGACGGTCGACGCTCTCATTGGTGTTTCGCCGATTCTCGCGTTCTGGCCGGACGGCAGTGAGAGCGTGATCGCGGCCGTCGACCCGAGAGCAGGCGTCGTGGACTCGGCGCATCGTTACGACACGGCCGAGTTGCTTGCGGACAGCTCGACATTTGCTGCGACATTGGACCTCCTCGTCGCCGAACGAGACCCTGTGCCCAAGATGCTCGTCGCGATGCTCGTGAAGGAAGACTCTCGGCAGCCGTCCGCGGAAGCCGCTGAACTGGCAGGTCTCGGCTTCCTGTTTCTCGGCGAGCGGACCCAACTGGCGATAGGGGCTGCGCTGGTAGCGGCCGATCGCGGAAGCGAAGTTCGGTCCGGTGACGGCATGGCTGTCCGGCCCGTCAACAGGGTCCGGTGGGCGGCGGCAATAGTACTGCCGCTTCTACTCATGTTGACGGGGTTGCTGATCGCGCTGTCCCCAGACGGGTCGCGCGCGGTGTCCACGGATAGCCCGAACATCGGCGCCGAGTCGGCGACCTCCACCAGCGGGCCCCCGCCCGGCGCTGCCCTACAGATTCCGACACTTGCGCCTTGCGATCCAGTGGTGCCTGCCGTTCCTGCTGTACTTCGGCGTTCTGATCCGGAAGTCGCACCGCTCCAGACCGACGAACCCACAGCCGAAGAATGCACCCCGCTGCGAGTCGGCTAAGCCGTACCCTCTCCGGCCAGCGCAAACAGGCCGTCGTCGGTCTGCTCGACCAGTCCGTCGACCAGCAGTGAATGCAACGCACGGTCACGCTGACCCGGATCGGCCGGCCAGACGATGTCGAGTTGCGCGCGCTCGACCGGACGGTGACTCTCGCGAAGAACGGCCATCAATTTTCCACGAACCTGGCGATCTGTGCCCGCGAACTTCTGCACCTTCTTGGGTGGTCCGGTGTGTGCCGGTTTGCCCGAAGCGACCCACGCGCAGTTCGGCAAAGGGCAGTTCTCGCAGTTCGGGTTCCGCGCCGTGCAGATCAGTGCACCGAGTTCCATGAGAGCTGCGCTGTAGGTGGCGGCGCGCGCACGCGTCCTCGGCAGCAGCGCCGCGACGTCGGCGAGGTCTCGCGTGTTGGACGGGTTCCCGGGTTCCGCATTGCCGTGGACGGCTCGCGCAACCACGCGTCGTACGTTGGTGTCCACCACAGGGACTCGCTGTCCGTAGGCGAAACACGCGACGGCGCGGGCGGTGTACGAACCGATTCCCGGTAGCGAGAGCAAAGTATCGACGTCTTCCGGGACCACGTCACCGTGCTCGGCAGCCAGGACGCCCGCGCATTCGTGTAACCGCAGCGCGCGTCGTGGATAACCGAGTTTGCCCCACGCGCGAAGCACCTCTGCCTGGCTCGACGCTGCCATCGCCGACGGCACCGGCCAGCGCTCGACCCACTCTTCCCAGATTGGCGCAACGCGCACCACCGGCGTCTGCTGGAGCATGATCTCGCTCATCAGGATCTGCCAGGCACTGACGCCCTCGCGTCGCCACGGCAGGTCGCGAGCCGTCTCGGAGTACCACTTCAGCAGCACCGAAGATTCCACTGCCACTGCTACCGACACACTCCTCGAACCTTGCGCTCCCGGTCGACGAAGGAGACGTCGACTTGTGGGGGCCACTTTATCGGCAGTCGCCGACACGGCTGTCTTTGACGCCCGACCGCCGGGTCACAACAACTGCACGTTGCTCAGTTTCCACTCGCCGTCCTCGCGGACCAGCGAAAGTTGCATCCGGTTGCGGTCGATTCTCGGATCGGGGGAGTTGGTGTTCGTGATCGTCTGATCGAGGAACACGAGAACCTCGGCGTTGTCGCGATCACTGCTCGCCAGCCCGGCTGAAATGATCTGAGCGGACGAGGTCGCCTGATACTGCACGATCATATTCTGAAGGTTGGCTGCCACCTGGGCGTACTGACCCGCGAATTCGCCGACAGAATTGTCACGGACCACGGAAAGATTCTGATCGAGGTTCTGGAAGTTGTACGTCGCAAGATCAGTGGCGAATTGCCGTCCGCTGTCCAGGGCGCTGATACGCGCGTTTTCGTCGACCGATTTCTGCCAGGTCGCGAATGCGCCCCATCCGAGCGCCGCGACCACGACCAGGGCGCCGGCAACGATCGCTACGGTCTGCTTGCGAAGCCGCTTGGGCTTGTCGACGATTGTGGGCGTCTGGGGTTCGGTTGTCTCGGTCATTGCGTTCCTTGTACTAGTAGTGCGGCAAACGAGTTGTCGCCGAGAACGGTGTTCTGACCACCGTTGAGGCCCAGACGAATCGACGTTCCGTCACCGGCTGCGACCGTTCCGAGGGCAGGATCGTATTCAGCAACCCCGTCGATCGTTCCAGTTCCGGTGGGGACGTTCTGCGATCCGCGATTCTGGATCCGGCCCGACTGGTCCGCGCAGTGTTGGTTCTTGTCGAGCGTGGTCGGTGAGGTGTCCTGTACCGATCGCCGGGGCGTGTCGTAGATACAGACCGGTCCGAGTGCTGTGATCAGATCAAGCTGTGCCCGTCCGTCTTTGACGATACTTCCGAACTTCTCGAATCCTTTGGGCACCACCACCAACAAGGCATCGACGGCGGGCATCCGTGCAGTGACGATCTGAGTGGAGACGAGAGAATTGGCCAACAGCAGACTGAACGGCTCACGACTCTGTTCGATGAGAGGCAGTATCTGATTGTCGAGAACACTCGGGCTTCGATCGAGGAGTGTGCGCAGTTGCGGATCGGAGTTTCGTACCTGATCTGTCAATTGGCGAAGTGTGAGTGCAACTTCGGGAAGAGCGTCAACATTTTCCTCGTTCGCAGTGAACAGTGAGCGCGAGTTCTCGACGAGTGTGTTGACACGCGGTTGATCGGATTGGACAGTGCGCGCGAGCACGTCGAAGTTGTCGACGAGCGCCTGCAGATCCGGACCCAATCCGTTCAATCCCTCGCCGAGTTCGTGCGAGAGGGTTCGCAGGTCTGCCGGATCGACGGTGTCGGCAGCAGCGTTGAAATTCGCAATCACGGTTCCCAACGCGACCGGGATCGAAGTGCGCTCAGTCGGAACGACGGAACCTTCAACCAGATACGGGCCGCCGTCGGTCTGCGAGGACAACTGAACTTTCAATACCGGAACGGCAGTGTCCTGGCTGATGGCCACATGCGAATCGTTGGGGATCTGTTTGTCGGCGGCGATGCTCAACGTCATCACGACGAGGTCCTGGGCAGAGTCCACCTCCACCGACTCGACGTCGCCGACGGTGACTCCGCGATAGGCCACTTCCGAACCGGGAGCGATTCCGGCCGCGTTCTCCAATTCGACGATGACCGAGAAGGTTCCGGTGAACGGATCTCCGGCACCGACTTGCCGGAGTACGTACGTCGTGCTGACCACCGCGATGAGGAGAAAGGCGGCGATCTCGAAATAGACGGTTCGGTTCTTCATCGCGTTCCTCCTTGCAGGGGTGTCGTGATCGGCAGTTCCCGATCGGAGGCGGGCAGAGGTGGCAGTGGCGGTGCGGCGCCCGGGATTATCTCGTTGAGCACTCCGGTCACGGTGCCCTCGACATCGACGTCGAGGTCGATATTCACGTAATCGCCTGGGCTGGCACGCTCGAGGAGCACTCTTGCGTTGTCCAGGTTGGCCATCGTCTCACCCAGTGTCGGCCCCATTGCCGAGAACTGGTCGAGGATGGGTGACAGTCGTCCGGTGATCTCGGAAATCTGGTCGGCCGACTGGTCGAGTACGGAATTGGTTGCGGTACTGAGCCGATCGGTTTCGTCGAGTAGATCGAGGAGCGGTTGTCGTTGGTCGGCGATCACGCCCAATGCGGGTGTGAGTGTGCGCAAGCCTTCGTCGATGGTGGCGCTCTCGTCTCCGATCAGAGCGCTGAGCCGGTTCAGTGAATCCAGTGCCGAATTGATCGATTCCTTTCGGTCGTCAAGTGTTCCGAGAAAAGTGTCAAGGCGTGCAAGCAGATCGCGGATCGTCTCCTCCCTGCCGTCGAGAATCTGATCAGCCTCACTGACGATGTTCTTGACCTGCGCCAACCCACTGCCGTTCAACAGAGTTCCGACGGCGCCGAGCAGTTGTGCGACATCGGGTCCGCGCACGGTCTCCGATCGCTCGATGGTGGAACCTGGTTCGAGAATGGGGCCCGCTGGATCGACCGGAACTTCGAGGTTGACGAACGCATCGCCGATCGGGGTCGACAGCTCGATCCGAGCGCGGGTGCCGACAGGTAGTTCGATGTCCGACGCGATTTCGGTATGTACCACGGCTGCAAAGGTTTGCGCGCTCATCGACGTGACTCTGCCGACCACTGCCTGGCCGATCCGCACCTCGCCGCCGACGGGAAGTAACGACGCGTCGACGAATTCCATGTTCAGCGGGTACGACTCTCCTGGCAGACCGCGTCCGAGGGGTAGGTGCTGGAAGTTGAGACTGCAGCCGGTCAATGGCGCCGCGATGACAAGTGCCACGACAACGCTCACCACGGACTTGTTCGACGCCATCAGTTGCCCCCACCGAGGATGCGTGCCAGGTCGGAGCTGCCTGCCGAAGGAAATTCGATGGGATTGACGATGCCCGGCCCGGTGCACAGCGGTATCGGCATCTTCTCGCACAGTTCTCGCGTCGTGTCGAACTGTGAGAGATCGGTGGCGACGTTCAATCGTGCTCTGGCTCGGCCTTCTTCGGTGACGAGGTTGGCGACGTTCTCGAATCCCGTTGGTGCCGTTTCGATGATCTCGCGCAGTTGATCCTGTTTGGTCGCGACTGCACCGGCCAACTGTGCGAGCGTACCCAGATCGGCGGTGACCGCCTCGCCGTGTTCGGCGAGTAGCGCTGAGACCTGTCCGAGCAACGTGGTCAGGGAATCGAGCGCCCCGCTGATGTCTTCTCGCTGGGCGCTGAACGTGCGGGCGGTGACTGTCACCGAGTTCGACAGGGAGTCGACCTTGGTCTGGTTGTCCGCGATCAACTGCACGAGGGTGTTCAGGTTCTTCACCAGTTCGGAGATGTCGGGACTTGCACCCGCCAGTACCGAACTGGCCTGTGAGATGGACCGAACGGCATCGTTGAATGCTTGCCCGTTGCCGTCCAACGCGTGGGCGCCTTCTCCGATGAGGTCACCGATCCCGCCACCGTCGGCGCCAGGGCCGAGCGCCACCGTCAATTCGTTCACCGATGCGGTGAGTTGGTCCCACGTCAGAGGGGAGTGAGTGCGTTCGAGAGGGATCACCGCGCCGTCGGTCAGGAACTCACCGTCCTCGTAGCCGGGGCCGAGTTCGATCGTGCGGTCACTGATGACCGAGGGAGACAGGACCCAGGCCTGCGCGTCGGCGGGTATACGTGTTCCGGATGGCAGGCTCAGCGCCACTCGTACCCGGGACCCTTCCGGCGTGACGCTCTCGACCCTCCCGCTGGGAACTCCCAGAATCGTCACTGTGTTCCCGGTGAAGATAGCGTCGGTCGAGGTGAATTCGGCGGTGAGAGTGAGTCTGTGTTCGTCACGCGTGACGAACAGGACGGCACCGATCGCGCAGATCACAATCGCTGCCAGCACGGCGAGTTTCTTGACGGTCGTGGTCATCGACACCCCTGAACGAGCCCGACGACGCACAACCAGTTGTCCGGGATGAGGGTGGAGGGCGAGTTGAGGTCGAGCCAGTTGCCGTTACCGGTCGCGTTGGTGACGTAGCGGACGCTGGGGGCGAAGTTGTCGAGCAGTGTGGTCAGTGATTGTTCGTTCTCGGACAGAACTCCCGTCACCACGTGGATGTCTCCCATGACCGAGTCGATCAAAGCCTGGTTGTCGCCCAGGAACTGGGCAAGTGTGGTGCTCAACTGATTGAGGTCTTGTACAAGCGCATTCAGCACATCTCGCCGGTCGGCGATCGTGGACATCACCAGATCCGCATTCCCCAGAAGGGTTTCCAGAGTGTCCTTCTGCTCGATCAGTGTTGCGGTCGTCTGCTGCGCTCCGGTGAGAAGGGAACGGAGCGCAACGTCGTTGTCGTTGACTACTCCGGAGAGTGCGTCGATTCCCTCGAGTGAGCGGCGAATGAGTTCGGGATCGTCCGGTGAGTTGTCGGACACCACGGTCAGCATGTTTCGCAGTTGTTGCAGATCAAGGTTTTCCGACGTGGATTGTGCTCCTCGACCGAGATCGTCGAGAGTGAACGGAACGCTCGTGTTCTCGATGGGGATGGTCGAACCTGCGGGTAACGAGCGCGATCCGTTCGGAGTGACGTCGAGCGAGCGTCGGCCGAGCAGAGTCGAGATCTTGATGTCCGCACGGGAGTCTTCGCCGAGAGTGACGCCGTCGTCGAGTCGGAAGGTGACTTCAACCGAGTTGCCGCTGACCGCCAACGAGGTGACCACCCCGCTCGGGACTCCCGCGACGTTGACCGGATCGTCCTGCGTCAACCCGGTGGCGTTGGCAAAGACAGCGTGGTACTCGTTGGTCTTGACCGTCAAGATCAGTTGAGGGACAACGAGTGCGGCCAGAACCACACCGACTCCGACGAGGATGCAGATGATTCCGTTGCGGACCGGGTTCTTGACGGTGAGCCAGTTCATCGGCACACCGCCGAACGCTCGGGGCCGCCGAGGGTCACCGATTGGTCCAGCGCGCTGAGCCGGAAGTTGCAGATGTAGATGTTCGCCCAGCTTCCGTAGCTCATCGCGATCCCCAACTGGGTGAACAGTTGATCGAAAGCGGTGATACCGGTCGCCAGCGACTCACGGTTGTCGACGACGACGCTGGCCGACTGATCGATCGAAGTCAGCGCGCCAGCCAAGTCCGGTTCCACGCGCGTCACCAAGTCCTGAAGTGAAGAAGTCAGGGCGCCTGCGGAATCCACTGCGGCCGAGATCTGTTGGCGGTCCTGTGCCAAACCGCCGACCAGTGCGTCGAGCGTGTTGATCATCTCGACGAAGTTGGGTCGATTCGTCGTGGTCACGGTAAGGACCCGGTCGAGGTTGTTCAGTAGTTGGTCCAAGATCGCGTCCCGGGATGTCAAGTTCTCGGTGACGGCAACAGTGCGCTCCAGCAGGCTTTCGATGGTGGAACCTTGTCCTTGGAATACCTGGACGACCTGTGCGGCAAGCTCGTTGACTTCTGCGGGGTCAAGTGCGTCGAAAAGGGGACGGAATCCGCCGAGGATGTCGGTGAGGTCGATCGCCGGCTGAGTCTGTTCCACGGGAATTGTGGCCCCGGGGGAGAGGTAGTTGCCTGTTGCGCGTTCGGCCTGTCCGGGTTCGATCGAAATTGTTCGCGCTCCCAACAGGTCTGCGTACCTCACCACAGCGCGACCGTCGGACGGAATACGTTGTGCAGATTCGAGTTCGAAGCCGACGACGGCTTGGTTGTTCACCAACTCGACGCTGTCGACGCGCCCTACTCGCACCCCGGCGATCTGAACATCGCTGCCGGTGACCAGGCCGGAGGCATTGACGAAGACGGCCCGGTACTGCGAACTAGACCCGGAGACTGGGTTGATCAGAGTGCTCACCACAACCACGGTGGCGAGAATCGACAGTGCAACAAACAGTCCGAACCTGATCAGAGATTTCTTCACGCTCATCCGCCCATCACCGTCGTGCCGCGAAATACCGGCCCCGCCACGAGAGTGTCCAAAGCTGTACCGCCCTGGGTGAGAGCCGAGATCAGGGACTGTTCGGCAGGGCTGCCGACCGGGCCGACGGTTCCGCCGAACGCGGTCGCGGCGGCAGGACAGTTGGGTCCGCGGGTTCCGTCGTACTGTGGGCAGTCGGTCTTTCCGTACGGATACAGATCTGTGACGGACAGCCGTAGATCGGTGCTGAGCCACGGACCATGCGCCAACGCGGGCGGGAGCTTGATCGTGAGATTGCGCAGGCCGTTGTAGAAGGTCGTGATGTGGTCCGGCCGCGAAGTGATTGCGCCGGTCAGGGAATCGGCGTCGTCGACCAAGGTGATCATGCGGTCGCGATTGTCACCGATCAGACTCGTGGCAGCAGCTCCCGTGCTGGTGCCGGCACGCAGAAGCCCCGCCAACCCGTCGGATTTCTCGACGACGGTCTTGGATGTGGTGATGGAGTTCTCGAATGCGGCGAGCATGTCCGGCGCACTCGTCGAGAGACTGTCGGCGAGGGTGGCTATGTCGTCGAGGTCGTCACCGAGTCCGTTGATGACGGGCTGCGCACCGACCAACGCTTGGTGGACTGAATCGAGCGATTCGCCGATCTGGTTTCCCTTGCCGCTCAACGCGTCCGAGACTGCCGTGAGTGCGACGTTGATGTCGGCGGGGTCGAGGGAAGAAACGAGCGAGTAGATCCGTGAGATCGATTGGTAGAGCTGGACCGCGACTTCGGACTGATCGGATACCAACTCGGTACCCGGCACGAGAGCAGGACCACGCGAGAGTCCGTCAGGTTGAATCAGGTCTACGAAGAAGTCGCCGAAGATGTTGCGGGGCATCAGTCGCACCTGACTTGTCGACGGTATGTCCTCGAACGCTCCCTCGTCGATCGCGAGTGAGACAGTCGAAGCGGTGGTGCCCGGCTCGATCTCGGCCACCGCGCCGACGACGACGCCGCGGTACTGTACCGAGGATCCGACTCGCAGCGCACCGGCACTGGCGGGGACGACAGCACTGACCTGCGGTGTGGAACCGGTGGAGTCCGTACCTCTGCTGAACAAGAAGACGTAGGCGAGGATCAGGATGACCACGGCGAGTAAACCCCGCAGTGCCAGGGTGATTCGGCTGGAATTCGTGACGATCATCCGGTCAGCCCGGGTACGTGAGGTTTGAGTCCCCACAGCGCAATGGTCATCGCGACGTCGGTGAATGCAAGGAAGACGATGCTGGTGCGCAACGCTCGTCCGGCGGCTCGTCCGACGCCTTCGGGTCCACCCGTCGCGGTGTAACCGTAGTAGCAGTGCACGAGGGTCACGACGACCGCGAACACCATGACTTTTATCAAGGACAACCAGATGTCGTTGGGAGAGAGGAAAAGACTGAAGTAGTAGCCGTACGTTCCCTCCGACTGGCCTTTGACCCGGATCACCGCAAGCGCCGTTGCCATGTACGAAGCAAACAGGCCGACCAGGTACAGCGGGACCACCGCGATGAGCGCCGCGATCATTCGGGTGGTGACCAGGTACCGCAGCGAGGGAATCGCCATGACTTCGAGCGCGTCGATTTCCTCGGAGATCCGCATCGCTCCGAGCTGCGCGGTGAATCCGGTTCCGACCTTGGCTGCCAGGGTGATTGCGGCAACGAGTGGTGCCACCTCGCGAGTATTCGCGATGGCGGACATCACGCCGGACAGCGGTGCGAGGCCGACGAGGTTGAGTCCGCGGTAGCCCTCGAGTCCGATCTGGGAACCGGCGAAGAACGAGATCGCGAAGATCACGACGACGCTGCCGCCTCCGGCGAGCAGGGTGCCCGAACCGAATGCCACCTGGGCGACGAGACGGGCGACTTCACGCCAATAGCGCTTGAGGGTTGCGGGAATCGAGGTGATGACACGCGCGTGGAACGTGAACTGATCGCCGAGTCGACTCAGGCCGTCGACGGTCCGCGAACTGACCCGCTTGGCACGAATTGCGATGGGCAGGTGCATCAATAGGCACCTTTCACCGAGACGAACAGTGGGTAGAACTGAGTAATTGCGAGGTTGGCGACAAACACGAGGACAAACGAGAGCACGACGGTCTCGTTGACTGCGTCGCCGACGCCTTGAGCTCCGCGCTTGACGGTCAGGCCCTTGTAGCAGGCCACGATTCCCGAGATGAGAGCAAAGGCAACGGCTTTGATGCCGGAGACGACGAAGTCGCTGGGTTGACTGAATTGAACGAGATTGCGCAGGAAACTCTGTGCGTTGCCGTCGAGTATCAGGACGTGAACGAAGAGGCTTGCGCCCAAACCGATTACGAGAACTATCGAGTTCAGTAGGAGGCAGACGACGGCAATGGCGATCATCCGGGGTACGACCAGGCGTTCGAGCACGGGTAGACCGAGCACTTCGAGTGCATCGATTTCCTCGCGTATCGTTCGCGCTCCCAAATCTGCGCAGATTGCGGAACCGCCGACACCGGCGATGATCAGGGCGCACACCAGGGGGCCGGCCTGTCCGATGATGAGGAACGCGACGACGGCACCGCTGTACGCACCCGCGCCGATTTGATCTGCGAGCGCACCGATCTGCAGTGCTACCCCGACACCGAGGGGAATCATCACCAGAGCGGACGCGACCGAGGTGACGTGGGCGAGAAACCACATCTGGTCGAGCGTCTCACGCCAGGCGAGGCGCTTGTGTCGAAGAGATGTGAACGCCGCAACGCACACGCGAACGGTGAAGGTGAAGAGCAGTCCGATCTCGGAGAGCAGGTTCGAGAACATGTTCGTCTTGGCGGGGGAGACAGCAGTTGTTTCCCCGGTTGTTCCATTCCCGGCCGTCGTAGCTTCGGTGCTCACGCCATCCCCCTCTCCGGCCGAATCGTTCTGGTCGGGTTTCTTCGATCACACTCGGGAGCTCGAAGTGCTCCAGGTCACATTCGGAGACGGTATCAGGAAACTGACTCTGAAGTAAGTTCCATTTCGGCCACTTCATCACCGGGCGCGAATGTCGACGCGGAACTTTCGTTTGCGTCCACGCAACCTTCCCGGCGAGAGCCCGAAATGCGGCGGGTGCACAATGAGTGAATGCCACGATCAAGCCCCATTTCCGCTTGGAAGTCCCTTCGCGAAGGCAACGAGCGATTTGTCAACGACGCGTCCATTCACCCCAGCCAGGGAATCGCGGACCGCGCGAAACTCGTCGATGGGCAGCACCCCACAGCGGTGCTGTTCGGTTGCGGTGATTCGCGCGTAGCCGCCGAGATCATCTTCGACCAGGGTCTCGGCGACATGTTCGTCGTGCGCACTGCAGGTCACGTGCTCGACGATTCGGTGCTCGGTTCCATCGAGTACGCGGTTCACGTGCTCAACGTGCCGCTCATCGTCGTACTCGGGCACGACGGTTGCGGTGCCGTGAAGGCAACGCTCGACGCCCTGGACGAGGGCGCAGTTCCCGACGGATTCATCCGCAGTGTGGTCGAGCGTGTTGCTCCGTCCATCCTGATGGGCCGCAACGAGGGCTTGTCCACCGTGGACGAACTCGAAGGCCGTCACGTCGTGGAGACCGGCTCGCTGATCATGCAGAGGTCCCGGATCATCGCCGACAAGGTGGACAAGGGTGCGTGCGCGATCGTCGGCGTCACGTACACATTGTCCGACGGTCACATGCGAGTTCAGGGCGCGGTCGGCGACATCGGCGAGAGCGTCGAGACCGTCGAGGGTTAGATCTTCCGGGGCAGTGGTACCTGGCAGCAGACAATGGGTACCGACACGCCGCCTCAGCTGACGGTTAGTGGACCCTGCGCCAACTACCGTTGAGTCCGTGTTGGAACCTAATGGACCACTGCCCCCCGAGATCTACTGGCGTCGCCGGGCGCTGGCCATTGGTGCCGCCGTCATTGCACTGGCGTTGATCATCTGGGCGGCGTCCGCCCTCTTCGGCGGTGGAAGTGATACCCCGGAGGCCGATTCGGCCGCTGCGAGTTCCTCGCTGACGACGGACGTCTCCTTCACCCCCAACCCTTCCGGCTCCAACGCGCCGGACGGTGGCGGTGGCTCGGGTGGCGGCGCTGCCGGTGGATCAGGTGGCTCGGGCACGCAGGCTTCGGGATCGTCTTCGTCTTCTTCCTCTTCGTCGACCACCGGGGCTCCGGTCCCGGCCGGTCAGTGCGCCGACTCGTCGCTGGCAGTCAAGGCCACCGCAGACAAGGCGACCTTCGCTCCCGGCGAAGAGCCGTCGTTCACGATCGTCATCACCAACATCGGTTCGGCACCCTGTGATCGAGATCTGGCGGGCGGCCTTCAGCAGGTGCTCGTCTACAGCATCGACGGCAAGACCCGGTTGTGGTCCAACGTCGACTGCTACCCACAGCCCGCAGCCGACGTACGCAATCTCGCGCCCGGCGAGCAAGCTGCGTTCAAGGTCGCCTGGTCGGCCACGACGTCGACCCCCGAGTGCGCGACCGCGCAGAACCCCGAGCGCAATCCGGTGGGCGCAGGCGCTTACACGGTTGTCGGGCAGCTCGGTGCACTGCGAAGCTCCCCGGAGCCGTTCAACATCGCATGAGCGCGGGCAAGCCTGAACAGGCCCGCTAGTTGAAGGATCCGGTGATCGACGTTTCCGCGAGCCGGGAAAGTCCCTCACGGATGTGACGGGCCCACAGCCCGCCGATGCCCTCGACCGACTGCAGATCGGCAGCCGTAGCGGCCAGCAGCGACTGGAGAGTGCCGAAGGATCCGACCAACCGGTGGATCTGATGGAACTGCAATCGAGGTACACGCATCAGCACGCGATATCCGCGAGGAGTCATCGGAGTGTCGAGGGCTTCGATCGTGCCCGGATAACCGAGAACACGCGCAAGAGTCGTGAGATCGAGTAGATCGGCGTCGGTGACGCGATCGAGTGCGACGAGGACGTTGTCCATCGCCGCGGTGCCGATGGGTTCGGGACCGGCAAGATAGTCCCGAACGATGAGTTGACGTGCAATGTCGTTGTCGCCGACCAGTTCTTCGAGCTGCAGTGCCAACTGGCGACCGTCGGTGCCGAGTTCGAGGACATCCTGTTCGATTTCGATCGACACGCGGCGAACCATTTCGAGGCGCTGTACGACGGTCAACGCGTCGCGCAGAGTCACGAAATCCTCGATCTCGACGACCGACAGTTGCCGTGTCACTTCGTCGAGTCGCGCTTTGTATCGTTCGAGCGTCGCGACGGCCTGGTTGGCGCGCGAAAGTATGGTGGCCGAGCCGTCGATGACGTGCCGAATGCCGCCGACGTACACACTGACGATCGACATCGACTGACTGACCGAGACCACGGGATAGCCGGTCTGAATTGCCGTGCGCTCGGCAGCGCGGTGCCTCGTGCCGGATTCGACGGTGGGAATCTTGTGATCGGGAACCAGCTGGACGTTGGCACGCACGATGCGTGTGCCGTCCGTCGAGAGGACAACCGCGCCGTCCATCTTCGACAGCTCGCGCAATCGGGTCGGTGCGAACTCCACGTCGAGGTTGAATCCGCCGTCACACAGCGCTTCCATTTCCTCGTCGTATCCGAGGACGATCAGCGCGCCGGTACGGCCGCGCAGAATTCGTTCGAGCCCGTCTCGCAAAGCGGTACCCGGCGCCAACCTGGCGATGGTCTCTCGCAATGCCGACGACGACTGTGTGTCCGCCATCGCACTGATCATTGAGAAACTCCCTGCTGAGGTCGATGTCACTTCGGTCGGGTCCGATGCCTGCGCCGGACGGATCCCCGTTTAGATTACCTATCCATGAGTAGTACCTGGACCCTGCCTGATGACCTGACTGTCCCGGAGCCGGTCGAATTCTTTCCGGCCGCCGGCGAGAAGCTGCCTCAGCACTGGTCGAAATGCTTCGGCTGCGGCGACGACCAGCCTGCGGGAATGGCGATGAGTTTCAGGGCTGGTAACGGACTGGAAGTGACCGGTCGTCTGGAGGTCGCCAAGAAGTATCAGGGCGGTCCAGGTGTCATTCACGGCGGCATTCTGTCGACGGCATTCGACGAGGCTCAAGGTATGGCATGTATGGCTCTCGGCTCGCCGGTGGTGACCGGGCACCTCGAGATCGACTTCGCCCGGCCGATCCCGTTGGGATCGGTGCTCGAATTCCGGGCTCGCATCGACGGTGTTGTACGCCGCAAGGTCTACACCAGTGCAGAAGCGGTGATCGTCGAAGGTCCGACAGCGGATCCGGACACGGTGGTGGGAACCTCCCGCGGACTGTTTCTGACCATCACCTCGGAACACTTCGCCAAGACCAAGGAGTTCGTGGACGGCGAACCGACGTCCCCGTTCGGCACCTCGTCGGTCTGACGAGGTAGTCGGCCGAACGACGATCACTTCACCGGCGTGAGCTTGGGGCGAGACGGGGCTTGTTTGCCGCCCATCAATCCGGCGTAGGCCAGTGCCTCGGCCAGATTCGCTACTTCGTTGACGCGCATGCCGGGAATGTTCGGGCCGGAATCGACCGGCACGATGGCGCTGGTGAATCCCAGTCGGGCAGCTTCGATCAGCCGTCGGTTCACCCCGGCAACCCGTCGAACCTCCCCGGCGAGTCCGACCTCGCCGAGGATGACGAGCCCCTTGGGGACGGGTTTGGCTTTCACGGCGGAAGCGACCGCAATGGCGAGAGCCAGATCGGCACCCGGCTCGGTCATCCGCATACCGCCGACGGTCGCGGCGTAGACGTCGGCCTTCGAGATCGACACTCCGACGCGGCGCTCCAACACGGCCAGAACCATGGCCACACGGGCGGTGTCGAGCCCGCTGACGGCTCGGCGAGGTGTCGGTAGCGGCGTGGCGGCGACGAGCGCCTGAACTTCACCGAGTAGAGGTCGCTTACCGTCCATCATCACGGTGACGGCAGTGCCTTCCACAGCTTCTTCACGGTGATGCAGGAACAGGCCGGACGGATCGCTGATCTCGTTGATGCCCTGCTCGCTCAGCTCGAAGCATCCGACCTCGTCGGCCGCACCGAATCTGTTCTTCACGCCGCGGACCATGCGCAGGGTGGAGTGCTTGTCACCTTCGAAGTGCAGAACCACGTCCACGAGATGCTCGAGCGAGCGCGGACCGGCGACGGCGCCGTCCTTGGTGACGTGGCCGATCAGAAGCACCGGGATTCCACTGGCCTTGGCCAGGGAGGTCAGGGCGCTGGTGACGGCCTTGACCTGAGTCACGCCGCCGACGACCCCGTCGACGTCGGCAGCAAGCATGGTCTGCACCGAGTCGACGATGACCAGTGTCGGTTTGACCTGCTCGATGTGGCCGAGGATGGTCGCGAGATCGGATTCGGCCGCCAGATACATCCGTTCGTGGACAGAGTTGGTGCGATCTGCCCGAAGCCGAACCTGACCGGCAGACTCCTCGCCCGTGACGTACAACGCTCGATCATCCGCGCTGCGCATCGCCCAGCGGTAGACGACCTCGAGAAGTAGCGTCGATTTTCCGACGCCGGGCTCGCCCGCGAGCAGCACCACCGAACCCGGTACGACGCCACCGCCGAGGACGCGGTCCAACTCACCGATCCCCGTGGGTTTGGCCTGCGTCGAGGTGCTGTCGATCTGTGTCAGCGGCGTGGCCGGCGTCGTAGGCAGCACGGCGCTTGATCCTGCTTTGGCGAGTGAGGCGCCGGCGCGACTGGCGACGGGTGCCACTACGGCGACCTCGGTCATCGAGCCCCACGAATCGCAGTCCGGACATCTACCGACCCACTTGGGCACTACCGACTGGCATTCGGAGCAGCGGTAGTTCGATTTCACTTTGGCCACCGGGACAGACTAGAGGCGGGGTCCGACATGGACCCCGCCTCTAGTGTGATTCTGAAGTTGTTCTGCGAGGCGCATTGTGCGCCTTGGTGATTCGAGGCTCAGTGCCCAGCTTCTGCAACGTCGGGTGACTTGTCCGACTCGTTGCGCTCGAGCTGCGGGCCGGCGTCGACAGGCACGTCGACGGTAACCGATCCGGCCTTCTCGAACTTGAAGGTGATCGGGACGGTCAGGCCGGGGCGAACGCCTGCCTTGATGTCCTGCAGAACGACGAGAGTGAGCGCAGCGGGTGCGTCGTCGTTCTCTTCGTTGTTCTTGATCTGGGTCTCGGCCTCGGTCGCGGCGCCTTCGCCTGCGGGCAACTGACCGGCCTGCAGCGACGTCTGCGGCTTGATCGTCAAGCCACCTACCTCTTCACCTGCGATGACGCGTGCTGCGTAATCGGTGGTGATGCTGACGAGCTTGTCCGTGGTCTCGGCGCTGTCGTTCACGACGGTGAACGCGAGCACGGCATTGCCGCCCGGCTCGATGCTGTACTCCTCGGACGAGGGGTAAGCGATGTGCACGTTGCGCAGTGCGATCTCACCGAGGTCGGCGCTGTTGCCGTTCACGGCGGCCTGCTGGACGGCGGTCTGGCTCACCTGTCCGGAACCGCAAGCGGACAGCGCGATGGCTGCGCCTGCAGCCAGTGCAATGGCGGTAGCGACTCGACGAGTCGGCTTACGGATAGCAGTCACGATTTGTCCTCCACGGCGTCAGGTTCGCACTCCACTAGGCAGAGTAGTAGATAAGGTCCCGCGGGCTGGCCGTCGGGTCGCCACAACGGTTGTCTGCGTGGGCTTTCAGTCCGTTACGCAGGGGTGCTCCGGACCAGTTGAATGCACGTACAACAAGCCCTGTCAACCCCTACGCTCGAGCAAGGATGCCCCTGACCTGCACAGTTGATGAGTGGTCGGTTCTTTCACGTGTTAAACTAGTGGAATCGAAAGGGGCACGGGACACATGATTTTCAAGGTCGGAGACACCGTCGTATACCCCCATCACGGTGCGGCGCTGATCGAAGCTATCGAAACCCGCACCATCAAGGGTGAGCAGAAGGAGTACCTGGTTCTGAAGGTCGCTCAAGGCGATCTCACAGTACGGGTTCCTGCAGACAACGCAGAGTACGTCGGAGTTCGTGACGTGGTCGGCCAAGAAGGCCTCGACAAGGTTTTCCAGGTTCTGCGAGCACCGCACACCGAAGAGCCCACCAACTGGTCTCGTCGATACAAGGCAAATCTCGAGAAGCTTGCCTCAGGTGACGTGAACAAGGTTGCAGAAGTTGTTCGTGACCTGTGGCGTCGTGAGCAGGACCGCGGACTTTCCGCTGGTGAGAAGCGCATGCTCGCCAAGGCTCGTCAGATTCTCGTCGGAGAGCTCGCGCTCGCCGAGGGCACTGACACCGAGAAGGCAGAGACCATTCTCGACGAGGTCCTCGCGGCCGCGTCCTGACTGCAACACAACAAAGCTGACAGTGGCAGTAGTAGCCCTGGTACCTGCCGCAGGTCGGGGAGTGCGATTGGGCGAGAAGTTGCCCAAGGCATTTGTCGAACTCGGTGGGTGCACCATGCTTGCACGCGCGGTCGATGGACTCCGGAAATCCGGAGCGATCGACCGCGTTGTTGTCATTGTGCCGCCTGAACTGGTCGAATCCGTCGTAGCCGACCTCGGTCGTGCAGCGGACGTCGACGTCGTCGGCGGTGGTGCCGAAAGAACCGATTCGGTTCGAGCCGGCCTCAGTGCTGCCGGCGACGCAGATTTTGTACTCGTGCACGATGCCGCACGGGCATTGACACCGCCGGCGTTGATCGCGCGCGTCGTCGACACTCTCCGAGCCGGCAGCTCCGCTGTTATCCCGGTACTTCCGGTTACCGACACGATCAAGTCGGTCGACGTACTCGGCGCAGTCACCGGTACGCCTCTGCGTTCGGAGTTGCGTGCGGTTCAAACTCCCCAAGGATTCTCCACCGACGTCCTGCGCAGTGCGTACGACGCCGGTGACGTCGCCGCGACCGACGACGCCGCTCTGGTCGAGCGTCTCGGTGTTTCGGTGCAGACGATTCCCGGCGACGCCCTCGCCTTCAAGATCACCACTCCGCTCGACCTGGTCCTTGCACGGGCGCTCCTGAGCTCGGAGACAGCGTTGAGTGCGGATTCACAGGACGGAAATTAGATGCGCGTCGGTCTCGGCACGGATGTTCATCCCATCGAGGTCGGTCGTCCTTGCTGGATGGCCGGGTTGCTGTTCGAGGAAGCAGACGGGTGCTCGGGCCATTCGGACGGCGACGTCGCCGTCCACGCGCTGTGTGACGCGTTGCTCTCTGCGGCGGGCCTCGGTGACCTCGGTTCGGTTTTCGGCACCGGCAGGCCCGAATGGGACGGCGTGAGCGGCGCTCGAATGCTTGCCGAGGTTCGCCGACTGCTCGAAGAGAACCAGTTCGCCGTCGGCAACGCCGCGGTGCAGGTCATCGGCAACCGTCCGAAGATCGGGCCACGTCGCGACGAGGCACAGAAGGTGCTCTCGGACATTCTCGGCGCGCCTGTTTCGGTGTCCGCGACCACCACGGACGGCCTCGGCTTGACCGGTCGCGGCGAGGGGATCGCCGCCATGGCCACCGCGTTGGTCATGACAACCGAACACGACAGGTAAGATCGCTGGTCGTGACCCTGCGCCTATACGACACCGGTACGCGGGCCCTTCGGGATTTTGTTCCGTTGGCCCCCGGACATGCATCGGTGTACCTGTGTGGGGCGACAGTTCAGGGCGATCCTCACATCGGACACGTTCGTAGCGGCGTCGCTTTCGACGTGCTGCGTCGCTGGCTGTTGGCGCACGGCAACGACGTTGCCTTCGTGCGCAACGTGACGGACATCGACGACAAGATTCTCAACAAGGCCGCCGGCGCCGGTCGACCTTGGTGGGAGTGGGCGGCGACGTTCGAGCGGTCGTTCACGTGGGCCTACGACCAACTGGGCGTGCTGCCACCGTCCATCGAGCCACGGGCCACGGGCCACGTGACGCAGATGGTCGAGATGATGGAACGTCTGATCGAGAACGGCCACGCGTACGCGGCGGGCGGTGACGTCTACTTCGACGTGCAGAGCTACCCCGAGTACGGCGCACTGTCCGGCCATAAACTCGACGACGTTCATCAGGGCGAGAGCGCTGCCGAGGGAAAGCGTGATCCTCGCGACTTCACCCTCTGGAAGGCCGTCAAGCCCGGTGAGCCCTCGTGGCCGACACCGTGGGGACCCGGCCGTCCGGGCTGGCACCTCGAGTGCTCGGCCATGGCGGAGTTCTATCTCGGGGCGGCATTCGACATCCATTGTGGTGGACGCGATCTCGTCTTTCCGCACCACGAGAACGAAATTGCGCAGGCCAAGTGCGCCGGCGACGATTTCGCTCAGTACTGGTTGCACAACGGCTGGGTCACGATGAGTGGCGAGAAGATGTCCAAATCGTTGGGCAATGTTCTCTCGGTGCCGAACGTGCTCAAGAAGGTTCGTCCGCAAGAACTTCGGTACTACCTCGGTAGTGCGCACTACCGTTCCAATCTCGAGTACTCGGACGAGGCGTTGGACGAAAGTGCGAAGTCCTACCAGGGGCTCGAGTCGTTCGTCCTGCGCACACACAAGCGTGCGGGCGGCGTCGAACTCGGTACGTGGACCGAAGGTTTCGCGGCGGCTCTCGACAACGACTTGTCGGTGCCGATCGCGTTGGCCGAGATTCACGGCAAGGCGAGCGAGGGTAATTCCGCGCTCGCTGCCGGTGATCTCGACGCGGCTCGGGTGGCTGCCGGCCAGGTGCGGGCCATGCTCGCGATCCTGGGCGTCGACCCACTCGACGAGCATTGGACGCAGTCCGGTGGCGACACCGAGACGGCAATGGAAGCTTTGGACGTGTTGGTGCGGGCCGATCTCGATCGTCGGCAGCAGGCACGTACGGAAAAGAACTGGGCGGTGGCGGACGAGGTCCGCGATCGCCTCATCAAGGCGGGTATCGAAGTAACCGATACTCCCGACGGACCCGAATGGTCCCTTAAGGCAGGGCAGTAACAATGGCTGGAAACTCGAGCAGGCGCGGCGCAGTCCGTAAGGGCGGCACCAAGAAGGGCCAGGTTGCCGGTTCCGGCGGTAAGCACCGTCGCGGTCTCGAAGGGCGTGGCGCTACGCCGCCCGCCGAGGCACGCACCAAGCATCCCGCGGCAAAGCGTGCAGCGCGCGCCGCACGTGCCGACGAGAAGCAGGGCCGCGGTGGCCGTCCGGGTCCGGGCCGCAAGGTTCTCGACGGTCCCGAGACAGTGCTCGGACGCAACCCGGTGGTCGAGTGCCTACGCGCCGGCGTTCCGGCGACTGCACTGTGGGTCGCCGTCGGCACCGAGAGCGACGATCGACTGAAGGAATCCGTTCAGCTCGCTGCGGATGCCGGCATCTCGATCCTCGAGGTCCCCCGCACCGATCTGGATCGCCTCAGCGCCAACGGTCTTCACCAGGGCATCGCCCTGCAGGTTCCGCCGTACCGCTACGCGCACCCGGACGATCTTCTCTCGGAGGCGCGCAAGCATGCCGAGCCGCCGCTGCTCGTCGCGCTGGACAACATCACCGATCCCCGCAACCTGGGTGCCGTCGTGCGCTCGGTCGCAGCTTTCGGTGGACACGGCGTCGTGATTCCGGAGCGTCGTAGCGCGAGCGTGAGTGCTGTCGCTTGGCGTACCAGCGCCGGCGCTGCCGCTCGTTTGCCGATTGCTCGGGCAACCAACCTCACCCGGACGCTCAAGGACTGGGCATCGAAGGGTGTTCAGGTCGTCGGTCTCGACGCCGAGGGCGACACCACTCTCGACGATTTCGACGGCAGCGGTCCCGTTGTGATCGTGGTCGGTTCCGAGGGCAAGGGCCTTTCGCGCCTCGTCCGCGAGAACTGCGACGCGATCCTGTCGATTCCGATGGCCGGTCCGGTCGAGTCGCTCAACGCCTCGGTTGCCGCCGGAGTCGTCCTGGCGGACATCGCCCGCAGGCGTCGTAGCAGCTGAGTTGTAACGGCTTTCGGGTGAGTCTGGCGGGGTTCTAGCTCCGTACCGACCAGGCTTCCCACAGTGCAGCGTAGGAACCGTCCGCGCCGATCAGTTCGTCATGTGTCCCGCTCTCGACTACGCGGCCACCGCTCATGACGAGTATGCGATCGGCGCGGACTGCTTGGCTCAGCCGGTGTGCGATCACCACGGCGGTCCTGCCGGCGACTGCGAGCTCGGCTGCCTGATCGAGTAGACCGGCTGCGGTGGTTCCGGCTTCGGCAGTCGCCTCGTCGAGGATGACGACGGGAGGATCGAGCAGAGCCAGTCGGACGAGGGCTATGTGCTGTGCCTGCGCCGCCGTCAACTGGTACCCACCGGCCCCGACCCTGGTCTCGAGTCCGTCCGGAAGTTCATGAATCCATTGAGCTTTCATCGTGTCGACGGCTTCGGCGATCTTCGCATCGTCCGAATCTGGTGCACACAACCGGAGATCGTCGGCGATCGTCCCGACGAACACGTGAACTTCCTGGCTGACGAGGACGACTTCGTGCCGAAGTTCGGCATCACTCAGGTCGTCAATCAGTGTGCCGTCGACGGTGATTCGCCCGTCCCCGACGGGAATGATGCCGGCAATCAGTTTGGCGAGCGTGGTCTTTCCGGCGCCGCTGCTTCCGACGACGGCGATTCGTTCCCCCGGTGCGATCGAGATCGAGATCGAATCGATCACCGGGGTGGAGTTGTCGTACGAGTAGGAAACCCGGTCCACCTCGACGCCGATGGGTTCGGACCGAGCCGAGGCAGGAATGCTCGTGGGCCGCCCGGGCATCGCGGTGACTCCGATCAGGCGAGCCAGGCTGGCACCCGCATCCTGCAATTCGTCGATGTTCGAGAGAAATACCGCGATGGGGCTGAACAGACTGTGGAAGTAGAGGGCGGCGGCGGTAGCGGCCCCGATGGACACCGAGTCTGTGGTCACGAGCCAGTAGCCGACGCTCAGGACGGCGGCCAGTCCGAGCAGTTCGGCGCCGTTGAGTTGGGCGAAGAAGTTGGTGCGCAGGCGAACTGCCTGCATGTCGAAGCTGATGGCATGCTCGGAGGTCTCGGCGATTCGGTCGATGTGCTCGTCTGTTCGCCGCAGGGCAGTGACAGTGCCTGCGCCTCCGAGAGTTTCGATGAGCTGTTGTCCCCGCCTGGCCTGCGCAGCGCGAGAGCGTCGGTAGACGGGTCCGGAGCGTCGGAGGAAATGACGAAGAGCGAAATAGTGAATCGGCGCAACGGCAACGATTGCCACGGTGAAGCGCCAATCGATCACTCCCACACCGACAAGCGTCAGTGAAATCATGAACAGGGCAGACACGGTGGCGGGTAGTACTCGCGCGATGACGGTGTTTACCGCTTCGACGTCGCCCGAGACCCGGGAAATCAGATCACCGGTTCCGGCATCCTCGACCAGTGACGACGGCTGCGCGAGGGTGGCGGCGAACACGTCCTCGCGAAGATCGGCCAGCACGTTCTGCGCGACATTCGCCAGA
The DNA here is from genome assembly GCF_031763325.1 of Rhodococcus sp. SG20037. Classification (NCBI taxonomy): domain Bacteria; kingdom Bacillati; phylum Actinomycetota; class Actinomycetes; order Mycobacteriales; family Nocardiaceae; genus Rhodococcus; species Rhodococcus sp. SG20037. Next base: position 827,280 of record NZ_CP134497.1, read on the forward strand.
AGCTGTGTGCTCCAACAGGTCAGCGCAACTCCTGCTGCCGCTGCGCCGAGCATGAACGCGGTGATACGCAGGAGTGAGGCAAACGGTTTGCCCTCCGTGACCGCATCGACCATGAGTCCGAGCAGTGCCGGGGTGGACAGGCCGCAGGCCGTAGCAGAGAGAAGTACGACGGTCGTGAGTGCGAGCGCTCGCTTGCGTGGCCGAAGCAGTGCGATCAATGCGCGGACGGTCTGCTTGGTCGACGCGATCGGCAGGGCAGATACAACCGGAACAGCAGATGCATCCGGAAGGGTATCGGTCACAGCGACTCTCCCTCCCGAACGCCGTGGTCGATCGTGACGACACGGTCACACGAATGGAGCAGGGTCGGGCTCGAGGTGATCACCAGAATGGCCTTGTCGGGGAAGTTTCTCAGGGAGTGTGCAATTCGATGCTCGGTGACAGAGTCCACGGAAGTGGTGGGTTCGTGGAGGACCAGGATCGGCTGGGGTTGATGGAGAGCGCGGGCGAGGAGAAGGCGTTGGCGTTGACCTCCGGAGAGTTTCTTTCCTTGCTCGCCTACCTCGGAGAGGTGGCCGTCGGGCAGATGCGTCAACACGTCGTCGAGCGCAGATGACGTCATTGCCGACGAGTCGACGTTCGGTGCAGCCAGATTGTCGAAGACGGTGCCGGTGAACACGGTTCCTTCATGGGCGGAGACGAACACCTGATCGCGAACTCCGTCCGGGCCGAGGTCGGTTGCATCGGTGCCGAATACGAAGTAAGAGTCGGGGGCGAGCGGGGTCTGATAGGCGAGTTGTCGTGCCAGTCGGTCGGCGGAATCATCAGCGCGCACACCCACCACTTCTCCGCGGCGAGCTGAGACGACGGTTCCGTTGTCCGCCGAAATCAATAGGGCGTCTTCAGTTCTGGCAGGTTCGGTCGCGGCCGTGGGGGCCAGCGATTCGATCAGGTGTGGCTCGGCCAACAGTTCGGACAGTCTGCGCGCGGAACCTCGCTTGGCAGCGAGTTCGGCACCGAAGAACCCCAGCGTTTCCATCGGACCGGCAATCACTCTGCTCAAGCCGACAACGGTGACGAAGTTGCCCACGGTGATCGTGCCTTGATGCGCCATCCACGCGGCTCCAAGCGCAACCGAAGCCAGCACCAACGCGGAGACCCCGGAATTGAGCGCGGTCAGGCTGGACATTGCTCTGACCGTCCGGATCGCTGCCTTCATCGACTCCCGGCTCGCGTTGACGTATCGCGACAGGGCGGTGGGTTCAGCCCCGAAACCCTTCAGTACCCGCAGTCCCAGCGTGAAATCCGTTGCAAGCATGCCTGCCTCGGCTGCCTTCTTCTGCTCTGCATACACGCGCTCGTCCAACGGACCGCTGATCTTGTGGATGAATATGAGCTGCGCAGCGGTGATGAGTACGACGATCAGTGCGAGCGGCCACGAGACGAAGGCAAGCGAAATCACTGCCGCGGCGAGCCCCGCAAATGCCGAGCCCTGTTCGGCGACAACCCAGGAGAAGCCCGAGACGTGTGAGGCATCCGAGGTAGAGATGGTGAGAACTTCACCGGTCGAACGCTGAGCTTTCATCCCCCTGGCATCGAGTACTCGTCTGGCAGCATTCAGTCGTAGGTCGTGTTCGCCGTAGACGAAGACCTGCGTGTTCAGGCGAACTGCGATGCGCCACGACAGAGCGAGTCCCACGAACAGAGCACACAGCACCGCAAGCCACACGAGAAGTGCTGTGCTGTCGGACTTTCCGATTGCCCGGTCGACGACGGTGCCGATCAGCACCGGGATGAGGGCTTGAGCTACCTGATACGACGCCTGCCCGGTGACGGCTGCAACCAGTCGCGGGCCGCGTCCGGAGGAGAATGATCCGACTCGGATCATCTCCATCGGACCGGAACGAGTTTCGGGCAGCGCTGACACTCGTGAAACTCCTCGCCCAGATCTGAACACTCGTTGTGCAGTTCTACGGTAGAGCCGGTGCGAGTGCGGAAAGTGCTCGCAGATGCCAAGGGCTACGCGGCAGCGGACAGATGGAGTATCGACACCCCATTACCGGGATCGGGTCTCGATATACCTGGCTGGTCGAAACAAAGTACGTTTGCGAAGAGAGCTGACAGAAGATGAAGAGCACTACCCGAATAGTGGCTGCGTTGGCCGCGATTGCCCTGCTCGCAGGCTGCCAGAGCAGCACCGAGTCAACAGCGGCGGAGGGCACGACGCAGTTGGCCGAGGCCGGCGCGCTGCCGGTCACCGTTGATCACGCGTACGGGTCGACCACCATCGAGACCGAACCTCAGCGGATCGTGACGATCGGCTGGAACAGCCAGGATTCGGTCCTCGCACTGGGCAAGACACCCGTCGCCATGGAGTCGTTCAGTGGGGCAGGCTTGGAGAACGGCATCCTGCCGTGGGACGAAGAATTGTTGGGCGATGTCGAACCCACGTTGCTCGACAGCACGTCCGGTGTGCCGTTCGAGCAGATCCTGGCGTTGGAGCCGGACGTGATCATCGCAGTGGTCTCGGGAATCACCGAAGACGACTATGCACGTCTTTCCCAGATCGCACCCACCATTCCGTTCAAGGAGACCGCATGGGCGACCACGTGGCAGGAACAGTTGTCGACCATCGGATCAGTACTCGGCCAACCGAAGCGGGCTGCCGAGCTGATCGAGGAAACTGACGATTCCATAGCCGACCTGGCTGCCGGATCCCCGAATCTGAACGGGAAAACCTTGACCTTCCTCTCGGGAAACATCGACGGCCTCACCAATTACTGCGCTGACGACGGCCGAGTCATCCTGATGTCCCAGCTCGGACTGAAGCAGTCGGCCGGAAGCGCAGAGCTGTGCGGCGACACCCAGGGGTCGGTGACTGCATCGCGCGAACAGTACAACGAACTGGACGCGGACGTGATCGTGCTCAACGACGCGAGTGGGCAGGGGCTCCCCGGATTGATGGGGGACAAGTTGTTTGCCGACCTGCCGGCAGTCAAGGACGGCAGGCTGATTCAGCAGCTCGGTCTGGCGCGAGTCATGGCCTTGGCGTCACCCACGTCGCTGAGCGTCAAATATGCTTTCGTGGAACTGGTCTCGAAGATGAACGGGTTCTGACCAGTTAGGCTGACAACTCGCACGCGTCCGAGTAGTAGTTCTTCGGTGTGCGTCCGGTGACCTTGCGGAACACGCTGGTGAAGGCGCTGGGGGTTTCGTATCCGACGCGACGGCTTACCGTCGAAACAGGAACGCCCGCAGCGAGATAGGACATCGCAGCGCGGACGCGAACTTGAATTCGCCACTCGGTGAAGGACATCCCCGTGCCTTGAGAGAACACGCGGCTCAGGGTGCGGGGGCTTCCGCCTACCACGTAGGCCCAATCGGCAAGCCCGCGTTGATCGGCGGGGTCGGCGATCAGGCGGCGTGCGACGGCGAGGGCCCGGGGATCGGCGGGCATCGGTACTGCGACATCAGCCGCCTCGATGGGCGCGAGCGTGTCGAAGACTACGGATTCGGCGCGCAAGCGAGCCTCGGTAGGCATATTTCGCTGGTGCAGATGGATGAGCATCGTCTTGACGACGTCGTCGATGCCGATGATCGCGGGTTTTGTCCACGGGTGGGGGAACGACTCGGGCCGGAAATAGGTGAAACGAGCCTCGGTGGATGCGCCGAGCGTGATGCGCCGTGGAGTTCCAGCCGGAATCCACATGCCGACCGTCGGTGGTATCTGCCAACGAACGTCGTCGATGTACGCGCTCATCTCGCCGGAAGCGCCCCAGAGGAGTTCGTGTTCGGGATGGCGGATCTCACGCCACGCGCGCTTCTGATCACGCCCGATGGTGGACGTCGTCATCGAGAAGGGGAGCGGAACGTACCGGCCTGCCGGCACAGCCCAGTACGGAAATCCTGTGGAACTCATCGGTGGATCATACCGCGAATGACTTAGGTAATGCTTTCCTATTTGGTTCTTTGATGCAGGCGCGACGGAGTGTGATCGCCACAAAAGATCGAGGGTGGCAACGAGTCCGAAGACTCGATGCCACCCTCGAACACATTCCCCGACGGAGTGTTTACAGGTGGAGCAGGCGGAGCGAGTGAATCAGCTGCCGTTGGCCAGGACACCGCTGATGATGTCGGAGATGAAGCCGGCCGGGTTGTCGAGGATGGAGGATCCGGCCGAACCGGTTCCGCCCTCGCCGTCAGAAGAGCCGAAGCCCAGATCTGCCGAGCCCGATGCGGCCGCCTCGCCGGGGTTCTTGGCGCGGATCTTGGCGTAGACGCCGCTGATGTTCTGTTCGGTATTGAACGTCGAGATACCGATCGAGCTCGACATTTCCTGGTACGAACCGATCGGTGCATCGTCGGCGACGAGGTACTGCGCCTCGATCGTCACGGTCTTGCTTCCGGTGGGTGAGATCAGCCAGCCGGTGCTGGGCACATTCACGGTTCGGGCGGCAGTGTCAACCGAAGGCGTGACGGATTCGGTCTTCTGACCGCCGATCAAGTGCCACGCGTTGACCGTTGCCGTGCCCTGGATGTACTTGAACGTGGCGGGGTAGCGGTCGACGAACTGGTCGACGTAACGCTCGGGGTGGCCTGTTGTGGAGATGACCGTGCGCACGGTGACTTTGCCGCCGGGTGCAACTTCGCCGTCGCCCACGATGCTCTTGGTGATTCGGACGTTGGAGGAGTTGACCGTTGCCGCGGACGGGTGGGTGGCATCGGCGCTCGCGGTGCCTGCGGTCATCACGAGTCCGCTGGTGGCAAGCGCAGCGATTGCGATTCCGGTAAGTGTTTTGCGCATTGAAAAACGTGACATGAAATTCTCCGTTCGAGGGGTTCACGCTGACGGCGATGGGATGACTCTTCAAAGGTTGCGCCGCGGTAACCATTGAAACCTATCGGACGCTTGCCTATGTATCAGTTCGGCAGAATTTACGGAAAAGTCCGAATTGAGAGGACCTTTTCGGTGTCGATTGCCTGCCGTTAACTGATTGTCGCTTATTTCGACGAAAAGCTGGGCGAATGTCCAGGTCGACTGTATCGTACTTCGAGAGTCGGGTTGCAACAAGTTTCAGTAATCAACGAATTCAGTTGTCCTGGAACCTCACAGAGTGGAGATTGTTCGTGGCAAAGTTCGGATCCAGGAATCGTAATCTGTCCACCGTTGGTGTTGGTTTGGGGGTGATCGCTCTTGCTGTGGGCGCAAGCGCGCTGGGTGCGGGAGTCGCGACTGCCGAGACAGCAACTTCCGGTGCCTACACATTTACTCGGACCGTGGACAATGCATCCCCGAAGGTCGGTGACACGATCACCTACACGACAGTGTCGAGTAAGAACGGGCTCGAAGGGTATGTCAACCGGCTGACCGAGATTCATGCCGGCTGTCTCGAGTTCGTGCCGGGCTCGGCAAAGATTTCGAAACTGATGGGCGGCCTCCCAGGTTTGGGAGGTGTCATGAAGGAAACTGTGGAAACCCCGAATGCCTCCCAGTCGACCGCAACCACGAAGGTTTTCACCAGTAACGGTTGGTACAACAACAGCAAGAACCCGATAACGATGAAGACCAGCTATGTCGTGAAGTGTGATCCGGGTACCTACGGCAGTGGGTTGACTGTCGACGCGACGCTCATGGGTGGTGGGGCCGGAACCAGCGCCAGCTTCCCGGAAATGGGGCCCGCCATCGTGGTGCAGACGACGGATCCGACCGGCCCAGGTACTGATCCTGGTACTGATCCCGGAACCAACCCCGGCACGAACCCCGGTACCGGTGGCGGAACCGGATCGCTCGGCTCGTTGAGTGGTGGCCTCGGTTCCCTCAGCGGCCTGTTCGGCTCCAGCTAGGCGAGAGTTGTGAAACGGCGGGCCGAGACTGTCGTGGTCTCGGCCCGCCGCGGTTGTTCGGTGATCGGGTATTCAAACCATCAGGTGCTCAGCCGAATTCGATCGAGGTGTTGATTTCTTCCACCTGGTTGGAGGTCTGCATGTTCGTCGTGTCGGTGAACTGGTTTGCAAAGCTGACCAGGTAGACCGGCGAGTTGTCGTCGGCTTGGTAAGCGACGACCGTCATGACGGCGTAGAGCGGAACGTCCAGGTTTGGGGCGGTCCAGGTTCCGGAGAGGCGGAAACCCTGCTGTCCGTCGACGTCGATCTCGGTGTACTTCACCTCGGTCCACCCGTCGAGAGTGGCGATCGTTTCACGCGCAGCGGCAAGAACCTCGTCTTTTGTTGCGGTGCCTTGATTTTCGACCGTCACCGTGGTGTTCGGCATGAAACCGCTGGGTTCCTGGCTGTTGCTGGACAACGCGTCCGTAACGCCGGCGGGGATGTTCTCGCCGTGAGTCCAGCTCGGAGGGAGGCTGACGCTGATGCTCGGCGCTTCGGAGTCGTCGCCGGTTTCGATCGTCGTCCGCTCACCGATGAACGGTGTTCCGTCCCGCAAAGTCGGCGTCGCGGCAGCGGCAGACGGCGAGGATGCAGAACTTTCGGAAGCAGTGGTCTCACTGGTGTTGGTATCACTGGAGACGGCGTCGCCGCTTTCCGAACTGCTGCATCCGGACAAGACGAGTGCAGCAGTGATCAGTGACGCTATTCCGAGAGCAAGTGTGCTGCTCTTAGGGCTCATAGTGTGACAGTCCTTCAGGTTCTGGCGACGGCCGAGCGCCGCCGGCAGCATTGCTGGCGCGGCTGAGACTATCAGCGCTACGACGGCCGAGTAGTGGCCTTGAAGGTAATGGTGCTGCCGGGCCGCAGCTGTGCCAGCGACGCAATCCCGGCGTCGGAAACGACGGCGATGACCGGGTATCCGCCAGTCACGGGATGGTCGGCGAGGAACACGACGGGCTGGCCGCCTGGCGGCACCTGGATGGATCCCGTCACGACGCCTTCGCTCGGCAATTCCCCGGTTCGTGAGCGATGCAAAGGTCCTTGGCCCTGTAGCCGGACCCCGACTCGGTTGGTGTGTTCGGTGGCTTTCCACGTGGTGTGAAGGAGCGCGTGAACGGATGCGGCCGTGAACCAGGAATTTCGGGGGCCGAGCGTGATCTCGATCGGAACCGCGCCGAGTGCAGGTGCGGGCGGTGGAATCAACTCTTCAGTGGGCCACGTCCCTTCCTCGGCCCCGAGGAGGAGCAGATCGCCGGCGGCGAGCGGCGGCGGCCCGAGTCCGGAGAGCGTGTCGGTGGATCTGCTTCCGAGTACCTGCGGGACGTCGACGCCACCGCGTGCAGAGATGTATGTTCTCAACCCGGTTGTGCTGTAACCCAATTCGAGAATGCTGCCACTACCCAGATGGATGCTCGCGTAGTCAGGTGCCGGCCGTCCGTCGACGGCCAGCGGCACCCGCGCGCCTGTCGCTGCCACCGTCATCGAACCGACGGCCCGCATAGCGAAACCCCCAGCGGTGACTTCGATGGTTGCTGCTCGAAAAGTGTTGCCTACGAGTCTGTTGGCGCTGTCATGCGAGATCATGTCGACGGCGCCGGATCTTCCGACCCCGAGGGCGCCGTAGCCTCTCCGCCCGCGGTCCTGAACTGTGGCGAGCGGGCCGGTACGCACAACCTCGAGCCAGGCCATGAATCCATTGTCCCGCAACAACGCGGTGAAGACACCAAAATCATGCTTGCACCAAAATCATGCACGAACAAAGGTGACTGTGGTGCCGGGTAGAAGCAGCGCCGGCGGGCGGCGCTCGGCATCCCACACCGACAGTTCCGTCGTTCCGATCAACTGCCAGCCGCCCGGGGAACACCGTGGGTAGACGCCCGTGAACGGTCCGGCCAACCCGACTGCACCGGCCGGGACCTGCCTGCGCGGGTCCGATCGACGTGGAACCTCGAGCTTTCTCTCGTTGCTGGTCAGATACGCGAAGCCGGGGGCGAAACCGATGAACGCGACGGTCCACGACGCAGACGTGTGAGCGTCGATCACACCGTCGACCCCGAGGCCGGTCAGCTTGCCCACCTCTACGAGATCGGGGCCGTCGTAGCGGACCGGAATCGCGACAGCAGGCCCGCTCTCATCTGCTGTGAGTTCGATCGGTACGGCCCCACGTACCCATTTCTCCACCAGTTGGTGCGCGGTGATCGTGTTGTCGTACTCGATCAAGATGGTTCGCGCCGCGGGAATCAGGTCGATCACTCCGGGGATCCGACTGGCGTCGAGAGCCCTGAAGTTGCCCAGCACGCTCCGCAGTTCGTCGTACTCGACGAGGACTGCGGATTCACCGGCGGGCAGGATCGTGATCATGTGAACGGCGTGATCTCGACGTCGGAAGATTCGAGGAGAGCACGGATTGCCACGGCCATGTCGACGGCTGCCGGACTGTCACCGTGCACGCACACCGATGCGGCAGCGACTTTCAACGTGCTCCCATCGACTGCGTCCAATTCGCCGTCGACGACCATTCGCCGAACCCGTTCTGCAACAAGTGTCGGGTCGTGCAGAACGGCGCCCGACTCGGTGCGGGGGACCAGGGTGCCTTCCGCCGTGTACGCACGATCGGCAAAAGCCTCGGCGACGATCTCGAGGCCGGCCTCGCGCGCCTCTTCCAGAAACACCGAACCCGGTAGTCCGAGAACAGGTAGCGAACTGTCATAGGCAACGACGGCGGCGACCACGGCCCGCGCCTGCCGTCGGTGATGGACTATTGCGTTGTAGAGCGCGCCGTGGGGTTTGACGTACGTGACCCGCGATCCGGCGACACGAGCCAAACCGTCGAGTGCCCCTATTTGATAAATGACGTCGGCGGTGAGGTCCTTCGGCGAGACGTCGATGAAGCGTCGGCCGAAACCGGCGAGGTCTCGGTACCCCACCTGCGCGCCGATCCGCACGCCGCGGGTGGCTGCGGATTCGCAAGTCGCCAACAGCGTTGTCGGGTCGCCGGCATGGAATCCGCAGGCGATGTTCGCGCTGGTGACAAGTTCGAGCATGGCGTCGTCGTCGCCCAGGGTCCAGGCTCCGAAGCCCTCGCCGAGGTCGCTGTTCAGATCAACGCTGTAGCCCATACCTCGATTCTAGGTAGGTATGGGCTCTCGGTGTTCAGGCGTGCGCCGGAATCCGTCCCGCATTCTTGCGGCGTGCGGATCCGAAGAGTCGGCATATCAGGTAGATCACGAACGAGACCGAGGTGACGAAACTCGAGACGGGAACGCCGGGTGCCAGCGAGAGAAGGATGCCGCCGACGGCTGCCAGTTCGGCGAACACGACGGAGAGGATCGTGGCCTTGAGTGGGCTTGCCGTGACGTACGCGGCGGCCGCTGCGGGGGTGATCAGCAGCGACATCACCAGCAGAGCACCGACGATCTGCACGCCCAGTGCTGCGGTGATGCCGACCAACACTGCGAACACGATCGACAGTGCCCGGACCGGAACACCGCGAGCTGCAGCAACTTCGGGGTCGGTGCTTGCGAACAGCAAAGGGCGGTAGATGAATCCGAGTGTGCCGATCACGATGACCGCGCACAGCAGCAGAAGTTCGAGACCACTGTTCCCCGGCGCCACGATCTGTCCGACCAACAACGAGAAGCTGGTTCCCGTGCGACCGTCGTACGCCCAGAGGAACAACACCGACAGGCCGAGGCCGAAAGCCATGATCACGCCGATCACCGAATCTCGGTCGCGCGCTTTGGCTCCGAGCAGTCCGAACAGCACTGCCGCGACCACGGATCCGACGATGGCACCGAAGCCGACGCCTACACCGACGAGAAGTGCGGCGGATGCGCCCGTCAGTGACAGCTCACTCGTTCCGTGCACCGAGAACGACATCTGACGGCTCACGATCAGCGGCCCGATGATGCCTGCCAATAATCCGAGGATGGCACCGGCAATCAACGCCTGTTGGACGAAGTCGTACTGCAGTAGGTCGACGGTGGCGGACACGTCGAACATCCGCGACATCGCGTCGGTGAACTTGTTACTCACTGGTGGTGATCCTCATCAGAATGGTGAACGCCTTCTCCCGGGCGTAGTCCGCCTGCGCTGCCGAGCGCGTCGATGGCGTCTCCGGTGCCGATCACGACGAGGCGGCCACGAACCTGCAACACTTCGACGTCGGTGTTGTACAGATCCGAGAGAACCTCGGACGTCATCACTTCGGCCGGCGTCCCGATCCGGAATTTGCCGTCCACCAGATAGAGCACTCGATCCACCAACGGCAGGATCGGATTGATCTCGTGCGTCACGAACAGCACCGCGGTGTCATGGCTGCGCCGACGCTTGTCGATCAGCGTCGAGACCAGGTGCTGGTTGGCGAGGTCGAGGCTGAGCAGCGGCTCATCGCACAGCAGGATCCGCGGGTCGCCGACCAAAGCCTGTGCGATCCGCAGTCGCTGCTGCTCACCGCCGGACATGGAACCGATGGGAGCGTCGGCGAACGACTGGGCGCTGACCTGTGCGATGGCGTCGTCGACGATCTTGCGGCGACGACCCCGACGCAGTAGGCCAGTACCCCACTGGTGACCGTCGACGCCGAGGCCGACCAGGTCGCGGCCGCGGAGCGGGAGGCCGTCGTCGATCGATTTCTGCTGCGGGATGTACCCGACGTGTGAGTTCCCGGCCCGTGCCGGCGTGCCGACGATCTGTGCACTACCGCCGCTGAGTTGTAGTTGGCCCAGCAGAATCTTCAGGAGCGAGGTCTTGCCCGACCCGTTCGGCCCGAGTACGGCGATGAACTCACCTGGCTGTACCTCGAGATCGAGCCCGTCCCACAATGTGCGGGCGCCGAAGGACAATCGAGCGTCCTTCAGCGTCACAGCGGGCACGGAGGCCGCTGAAGGCGCGGTGTTACCAGGGGGCACAGGAGTATTCGCGGAAGTTTCTGTCACAAGCCGATCGGTTCTTCTCGGAAATGGTGGGGCAAATTACTGGGCAGAGAGGGCGTTTGCGAGCGACTCCGCGGTCTGCGTCTGCCACTGAATGTAGTCCAGGCCCTCGGGGAGAGTCTCCGTAACCTCGACGACGGGCACTCCGGCGGTTTCGGCGGTGGTGCGCATATCCTGGGTCACTTTGTCCTGCGTCTGGATGTTGTAGACCAGTGCGCGGGCCTGCTTCTCCGAGAGGAGTTGGCGGGTTGCGGCGATTGCGGCCGGTGACGGATCGTTGCCGTCTTCGATGGCGCTGGTGAACTCCTCGGGAGTTGCGTCCTTCAGTTCAGCTGCGACCAGGAGGTAGTGCGCGATCGGCTCGGTCTGAGCCACCGGTGCGCCCGCGTGGGCAGCGGCGATGGAATCGGTGATCGCTGTGACGCCGGCGAGCTTCTGGCTGTATGCCTTCGCGTTGTCCTCGTAGGTCGCCGCGTTGTCCGGATCGAGAGCGCTCAGCTGATCGGCCACCGAATGTGCGACGGCGTCGACGGTCGGGATGTCGAACCAGACGTGTTCGTTGACTGCGCCGTGGGTGTGACCGTCATGCGATTCGCCCGCGGTTTCGCCGGCGTGGATGCCGCCGTCGAGCAGGTTGTAGGCGTTGACCGTCTTCTGCTCGCCCTTGCCTGCGTCGAGGACGTCGGTGATGAACTGGTCGTAGCCGCCACCGTTGTAGACGACGAGCGATGCGTCGGTGATCTTGGCGGCATCGGCGGGAGTCGCCTCGAACGAGTGCGGGTCCGCGGACGGCTCGTTGATGATCGACGTCACGGTCAGCTTGTCGCCGGCGACGGCCTGCGCGACGTTGCCCCACACGTTCGTCGATGCGACGACGGTGATGCCGTCGTCCTTCGAGGAGGTTGAGCTGCACGCGGTGAGCGCGAATGCTGCGGCGACCGAGACGGCCGCGAGGGCGGTGGCGGTGCGGAATTTCGACGACGAACGCACGTGCTTTTCTCCTGAACAAAGGCTGGGCTAAATGCTATTGGAAACCGTTACCGTTACACATTAGCGCATAGTCGCTGGTAGTTCACCTTCGGTTCAGCCCCAACGCGCCGTCTGCGGGCACTACGGCTAACGTCCGTTTATGCCCCGGTCCCGTCAGCCACGCCGTCAAGCCACTTTGGCGTCGCTTGCCGCCGAGCTCAATGTGTCGAGAACTACAGTCTCGAACGCGTACAACCGACCCGATCAGCTCTCCGTCGAGCTGCGGGATCGAGTGCTCCAAGCGGCCAAGCGACGCGGATACCCCGGACCTGATCCGGTCGCCCGCTCCTTGCGAACTCGCAAAGCCGGCGCCGTCGGTCTCCTGCTCACCGAAGCACTCAGTTATTCGTTCCGCGACCCGGCCGCCATGAGCTTCCTTGCCGGTCTCTCGGAATCATGTGAGGACGCCGGCCAGGGCTTGCTGCTTATCCCGGCCGGGCCCGGCCGCGACGAGGTGGATGCTGCCGCCGTGGTCCAGCAGGCGGGCGTCGACGGCTTTGTCGTCTACTCCGTGGCCGACGACGACCCGTATCTCGCTGCCGTGCTCGAGCGTCACATTCCGATCGTCGTCTGCGACCAGCCCCGCGAGATTCCCGGTGCATCCCTCGTGGGCATCGACGACCGCGCTGCCATGCGCAAGGTCGCCGACTACCTCATCGGGCTCGGCCACCGCGACATCGGCGTGCTCTGCATGAGGCTGGGGCGCGACCGGATGGACGGCGTCGTCAGCCAGGAACGACTCAAGTCCCCACACTTCCACGTCCAGCGTGAGCGGATCGAAGGAGTGCGCGACGCGATGGTGGCGTCCGACATGGACCCACTCTCACTCACCGTGATCGAGCGGTACGTCCACACATCGCAGTCCGGGCACTCGGCGGCGGCGGAAGCTCTCGCGACCAACCCCGAGATCACCGCACTGGTCTGCACCACCGACGTGCTGGCTCTCGGCGCCTTGGACTGGGCGCGCTGGCAGGGCATAGATGTACCTGGCCAACTGTCGATCACCGGATTCGACGGCGTCGACGAGGCGCTGCGCGAATCACTGACAACGGTGCGCCAGCCCCAGGAAGAGAAGGGCCGGCGCGCCGGTGCGCTCCTGATGTCGCCGTCCGGATCCGGCGTTCCGATAGTCGAGATGCTCGACACCGAACTACTGGCCGGGCGAACATCAGGTCGGATCAAGGGGTAGCGCTCACGCCAGGAGTTGGGCGCAGCGCAACAAGCCCAGATGGCTGTACGCCTGGGGGTGGTTGCCCAGCGAGCGTTCCGCGATGGGGTCGTACTCCTCCGCGAGCAGTCCGGTAGGACCCGCTGCCGCGACCAACTGATCGAACAGTGCCTCTGCTTGCAGGCGTTGCCCGATCAGCAGGTAGGCCTCGACGAGCCAGGCGGCACAGAGATGAAATCCACCTTCGATGCCGGGCAGGCCGTCGTCATGATGGTAGCGGTATACCGTTGAGCCGCTGCGTAGTTCGGCCTCGGTGGCTACGACGGTCGCTGCAAAGCGCGGATCCGTCGGATCGATCAGCCCCGACAGTCCGATGTGCAGAGTCGCCGCGTCGAGATCGGTGCCGTCGTAGGCCGCGGTGTACGACTGGACGTCGTCCTTCCAGCCTTTGTGTCGTACTTCGTCGGCGATCTGGTCACGCAGTTCCGCCCATTCCGGCAGAGCCTCGCGAGAAAAGCGGGTCGCAAGATCGACGGCGCGGTCGACGGTGACCCAGCCCATAACCTTGGAATAGACGTGGTGGCGCGGGTTGTCGCGAATTTCCCAGATGCCGTGATCGGGTTCGAACCAGCGCCGCTGCACTGCTTCGACCATGGCGCACACCAGTTCCCAGTCGCGGTCGCTCAAAGGATCGGGATCACCGGCCTTTTCGCGTGCATTCGCCAGTTCGACGATGAGCTCGACGATCGGGCCGAACACGTCCAGTTGAACCTGCTGATTCGCGGCGTTTCCGACGCGGACCGGCCGGGAGCCGGCGTATCCGGGGAGTGAATCGATGACGGCCTCTGGCGGTAGCGAAGTCCCGTAGAGCGTGTAGAGGGGGTGCAGGCGCTCGGGTCCCGGCAGTGTTTCGAGCACGCGGTGGACCCAGTCCAGGTAGTTCTCGGCCTCGTCGGTGGATCCGACGCTCACGAGAGCTGTTGCGGTGAGGGCGGCGTCGCGCAACCAGCAATAGCGGTAGTCCCAGTTGCGGACTCCGCCGATCTCTTCCGGCAGGGACGTCGTCGCGGCAGCCATGATGGAACCGGAATCGGCGTGGACCAGCCCGCGCAAGGTCAGTGCAGAGCGTTTCATCAAGTCCGGCTTCAGCTTCGGGAGTTCGAGCGTCTTGGCCCAATCGGACCAGTAGGCCTCCGAGGTCGCTCGACGCTCGAGCTCCGGAACGTCGGACGGGCCGATTTCTTCTGTTCCGCAGCGCAATTCGAGGACGACGTCACCCTTGGACGGCTCGACGATGGCGTGGGCGGTCTGCTGGTTTCCGTCGGTGGCGATGTTCCACAGCACACCGGGGGAGCGGAGCACGTACGGCTCGTTGGTGCCGAGGACCCGAATGCCCTCGTCGACGACCTCGAGCGTGACCTGACCCTGGCCGAACTCGGGACGGGGTGCAAACGAGACGATCGCGTCGGCCTGACCGGAAATGATGCGGGTCAGGTCGGTTCGTCCCTGTGGGACGTCGTGGGGGAGGTAGTCGGTGACGGACAGGCTCGCCCAGCGGGTCTGAACTGTCATCGTGCTGTCGATGTACTTCTGGCTCAGCGGCAAGGCTGTGCGTCGAGGCCCGACCGAGAAGTGGCCGGCCCCGGTTCCGCCGAGAAGGTGTGCGAAGACGGCCGCTGAATCCGGTTCCGGGTGACACAACCAGGTCAGCGTCGCATCCGGGGTCACCAAAGCGACGGTGCGCGGACTGGCGAGCATCGAGAGCCGCTCGATGGGCGGAGCGTCGGCGCCGGAAAGCCACGTACGACGCTCGTCGAGCAGGAACGCCAGAGCGGCAGCGACGTCCTCGGTGCTGTCGACGCGATAGTCGGCGACGGTGTCCCCGCTGCCGACCTTGATTCCGATGTCCGGCCCCTGAAGCCTGCTGAACGCCTTTTCGTCGGTCACGTCGTCGCCGATGAAGACGGCAGCGGTTGCGCCGTCCTGATGGCGAATCAAGTCGAGTGCGTGCCCCTTGTCGGTGGCGATGACTGCCAACTCGACCACCGATTTGCCCTCGGTGACCTGAACGCCTGGCCAGAGTGCCGATTCGGTGCGGACGGCGATGAGCGCCTTCTCGGCGTCGTCGGCACTGGTGTTGCGTACGTGCAGTGCAACGCTGGCGGGCTTCTTCTCCACCGTTGCCCCAGGGGTGTCGGCGGCGATTCGGCCCAACTCGGTGACGATCTCGTCGAGCAGTTTCCTGGCGTCGGCGTCGATCGCGTGAACGAATCCGATGTCGAACTCGGAGCCGTGGCTGCCGACCAATTGCACTTCGGCGGGAAGTCGGGACAGCGCAGCCAGATCCTTGAGGGCGCGGCCCGAGATCACGGCAGCCGTCGTCGACGCGAGGCTGGCGAGAGAGCGAAGCGCACGCACCGTTTCCGCCCGGGGATACGCCTTGTCCGGGTTGGCGACGATGGGTGCCATCGTCCCGTCGTAGTCGGAGGCTACGAGCAGACGCGGCGTGCGTGCCACGCCTGACAGCGCTCGGCGGAGTTCGATGGACAGATCTTGTGCGCTCACCTCTTCAAATCTAGGTGATGCAGCGACTCCTGGCTCGATACGTTTCCGGCCGATCAGTGCAAAAATGACAGATGCGACAAAGGATGTCTATTCGGGTTTCCGAGTTCCGTCACCGAGCAGCAGTTCAACCGTCAATTCCAGTCGATTGGCGACATCGGTAGCCGAAGAGCGTCGCGTGAGCCATGCCACCAAATTGGACAGCCACACATCGGAGATCACGCGCGCGATCGCCAACTGCTCTTCGGTTGGCTCCTCTTCGGTCATCGCTCGTGCGAAGAGGCGGTCCATCAACTGGCCCACCTGATCGACCTCGGCCGCTGCGGAGGCGTCGGCGAACATGAACGCGCGAGTCATCGCTTCGGTGAGGAGCGGATCGCGCTGCATCGCGCGGGTGATGAGGCTGAGGATCAGCTGCATCCGCTCGAGCGGACTGGTTCCAGGCGGGATCTTGCCCTTGGAATCGATCTTCTCGAATTCGCGTGCCAGGGCGGACACCAGTAGGTGAACCTTGGACGGGAAGTAGCGATAGAGCGTTCCGACTGCGACGTCGGCACGCTCGGCCACGGCGCGCATCTGAACAGCCTCGTAGCCCCCCTTGGACGCCAAGGCGAGTGTTGCGTCGAGAATCCGCTTGCGGCGTTCACGTTGCGCGTTGGAGCTGAGATCGTCGTCCCCGAGCGTTGCAGAAGCAACCGCGTTGGAGCGGGATCGGGATGTTGTGGTCATCGACAAATTCCTTCGCGCCTTGACTCTTGGCCAGGTGTCATATTAGAACACGTTCTAAGCAATTGTGTCACTTATCGAGAGGCGGGAACCAGTTGTGACAATCGCCACGACCGATGAACAGCGGGCGGTCCAGGAATCGATAGAGGCCTGGGCTCGCTCGGCCACGCCGATGGACATGGTACGCCGTGGACCAGCAGTTTCGTGGCGGGAGAAATGGTCCGAGTTCGCGTCTCTCGGGATATTTTCGGTCGCCGTTCCCGAAGCGGTAGGCGGAGCCGGGGCCGAAATCGTCGATCTCGCAGCAATGCTCGAGCAGGCGGCAATCGAACTCGTGCCGGGTCCTGTTCTCACGACTGCACTCGCAGCTCTGGTGGTGGGGCGTAGTTCGTCGCCCGCTGCCAAGCGATGGTCCGAAACGCTCGCCGACGGTGCGCTGCCGTGTGCCGTCGTATTGGACGAAAGTCCAGTTGCGGCAACGGCGAATGCGTCCGGCGGCATCGAGCTTCATGGCGAAGGAGGTTACGCCTGGGGCGGCGATTCGGGCGTATCGGTACTCGTGTCGGCGGGCGTCGTGTCCGAAGACGAAGGCTCGCGTGTCGTCTGGGCTCTCGTCGACGGAGACGGCGAAGGCGTGACCTACGAAGCGGTCGACACGATCGACAAGTCGCGACCACTGGCGCGAGTCTCCTTCGATCGAGTGACGGTCGATGCCGACCGAATCCTCGATGACATTGCGCCAGGATCGGTTTCCGACCTAGCGGCGGTACTTGGGGCTGCCGAAGCTGCCGGAATTGCGGCGTGGAGCCTGCGTACTGCGGTGGAGTACGCGAAGATTCGCGAACAATTCGGAAAGCCCATCGGCTCGTTCCAGGCGATCAAACACATCTGCGCCGAAATGCTGTGTCGCGTAGAGAATGCCGGAGCCGTCGCCTGGGATGGTGCGGTCGCTGCCGAGTCGGGCGACGAACTTCCGATCGCCGCAGCAGTGGCCGCCGCGGTGTCGCTGGATGCCGCTGTCGACACGGCAAAGGACTGCATTCAAGTGCTCGGCGGCATCGGATTCACCTGGGAGCACGAGGCGCACTTCTACCTTCGTCGAGCACTGTCGCTCCGGCAGATTCTGGGCGGATCGTCTCATTGGCGCGCACGCGTCGCGGAATTGACGATCGGCGGCGCACGGCGTCACCTTCAGATCGACTTGAGTGAGCTCGAATCCGACCGGTCCGAAATTCGCGAAGAGGTAGCGCAATTGGTGACGCTGCCCGAATCCGAGCAGCGCAACGCGTTGGCCGAATCGGGCTACCTTGCGCCGCACTGGCCCAAGCCGTACGGCCGGGGCGCCAAGGCCGCGCAACAGATTCTGATCGAAGAGGAATTGGCGGCCGTCGGTATCGGCCGACCCGATCTGGTGATCGGCTGGTGGGCAGTGCCGACCATCCTCGAGCACGGCAGTGCGGAGCAGATCGAAAGATTTGCGACTCCGACGCTCAAGGGCGAGATCACCTGGTGCCAGCTCTTCAGTGAACCCGGCGCAGGTTCGGATCTTGCGGCACTGCGCACGACCGCGGAAAAGGTCGACGGCGGTTGGAAGCTGAACGGCCAGAAAGTCTGGACTTCGCTTGCGCGTGAAGCTGACTGGGCCATCTGCCTCGCCAGGACCGATCGCGAGGTTCCCAAACACAAGGGCATCACGTACTTCCTTCTCGACATGAAGACGGCTGGGATTCGGATCTCGCCGCTGCGCGAGATCACCGGAGATGCCCTGTTCAACGAAGTCTTCCTCGACGACGTCTTCGTCCCGGACGAGTGCGTCGTCGGCCAGCTCGGTGGAGGCTGGAAACTGGCCCGAACGACCCTCGCCAACGAGCGGGTCGCAATGAGCGGTGGCTCTTCGCTCGGCGGTGCGATGGAGGAATTGCTCGAGCTGGCCGGCGACCCCGATCCTGTGGTGGCAGACAAGCTCGGTGGGCTGATCGGAACCGCCATGGTGGGCTCACTGCTGGAATTGCGCACGACACTGCGGCAATTGGACGGTCAGGATCCGGGTCCGGCGTCGAGCGTCCGCAAGCTGGTGGGCGTGCGCCAGCGTCAGAATGTCGCAGAGTTCGCCATGGAACTGGGTGGCCCGGCCGGATGGGTGGAGGGTCCGCTCTCGCGTGAGTTCCTCAACACGCGATGCCTGTCGATTGCCGGCGGAACCACGCAGATTCTGTTGACCGTCGCCGCGGAGAGAATTCTGGGCCTGCCCCGTGATTAGACGGCGTGAGTAGAGGCCTTTAGAAATGTCCACGTTGGTGATACAACTAGAACACGTTCTACATCAGAGACAGGATTGCCAGCGTGGACTTCACTCCCGATGAAACCCAGGAAGCGGTAGCCGAGGTGGCTACCGCGCTCCTTGCCCGCGAACTGGAGCCGGACGCGCTCTGGGCGGCATTCGCCGATGCCGACCTGCTCACGTTGGCCCTGCCCGAGCGTCTGGGCGGCGAGGGACTCTCCGTCGCCGACGTCGGTTCCCTCCTCGTCGAGGTCGGCCGGGCCGCCGCTCCAATTCCGGCTCTCGCAACCCTCGGCTTCGGTGTACTCCCCATAGTCGCTCTGGGGTCCGACGCTCAACAGGACGAATTGCTCACCGGAGTCGGCGCCGGACGGGTGTTCACCGCGGCGCTCGGTGAGCCGGGTCAGCAGTTCCCGGCACAGCCGTCGACCACCGCGCAGCAGTCGGGCGACTGGTATCGCGTCAGCGGGACGGTGCTTGCCGTTCCCTTCGCGGCGAGCGCACACAGAATTCTTGTGCCCACCGACGCCGGAGTCGTTCTCGTCGATCCGACCGCCGCCGGCGTCGCATTGACGCCGACTCCCAGTGCGTCCGGCAGTCCGGAGTTCGCAGTCACCATGGACGAGGCAGTCGGTGAACTTCTCGGTGCCGGCGAGGAAGCCGTCCAGACGCTGTACCGGATCGGCACGGCAAGCATCGGAGCCGTTGCAGACGGTTTGGTGTCCGGCGCCGTCGATCTCACTGCGGCACATGTCGGCTCGCGTGAGCAATTCGGTAAGCCGCTCGCCACGTTCCAGGCAGTCTCACAACAGATAGCCGACGCGTACGTCACCTCCCGGACCCTTCATGTCGCGGCGTTGTCGGCGTCCTGGCGCGTGTCGGAGGGCCTGGACGCCCAGTCGGACCTCGACGTCATGGCGTACTGGATCGCCCAAGAAGTGCCTGCCACGATGCAGGTGCTTCACCACCTGCACGGCGGTCTGGGCGTCGACGTCACGTATCCACTTCATCGTTACTACTCGACTGCAAAAGACCTGGCACGCCTGCTCGGCGGTGCTTCGCAGCGACTCGACCTCGTGGGGGCCCGGTGTTCATCGATCTGACCGACAGTCAGCGCGCATTGCAAGCTGAACTTCGACGCTACTTCTCGACGCTGATCTCGCCCGAAGAGGCCAAGATCATGCGCGTGGAGCGGCATGGCCCTACCTATCGCGAGGTCATCCGTCGTATGGGCAAGGACGGCTGGCTCGGCGTCGGCTGGCCGGTGGAGTTCGGCGGACGTGGGTTCGGTGAAGTCGAGCAGCAGATTTTTGTCAACGAGGCTGTGCGGGCGGATGTCCCACTGCCTTCGGTGACGTTGCAGACCGTCGGTCCGACCCTGCAGAAGTACGGCAGCGAGGAGCAGAAGCAGAAATTCCTGCCCGCGATCCTCGCCGGTGAAGTGCACTTCGCGATCGGCTACACCGAACCGGAAGCCGGCACCGACCTTGCAGCACTGCGCACTTCGGCGGCACGAAATGGTGACGAGTACGTCGTCAACGGCCAGAAGATTTTCACCACCGGCGGGCATGACGCCGATTACGTGTGGCTCGCCGTGCGGACAGGGTCTGCCGATTCACGGCACCGCGGCATCTCCATCCTGATCATGGACACCAAAGATCCCGGCTACACCTGGACCCCGATCATCACCTGCGACGGTGCGCATCACGTCAACGCCACCTACTACGAGGACGTTCGCGTTCCGGCGAACATGCTTGTGGGTGAGGAGAATCAGGGCTGGCGCTTGATCACGACGCAGCTCAACCACGAGCGCGTCATGCTCGGTCCGGCAGGTCGTGTCGCAGGGATTTACGACCACGTCTTCGATTGGGCCAAGCGTGAAAACCTGCTTGATCACATTGACGTACGGCGCGCGCTCGGCGAAATACATGCGACGTACCGCCTCAACGAACTGCTCAACTGGCAAGTGGCGTCGAGTGATTCGGATTCGGTGGATATCGCCGACGCTTCGGCAACCAAAGTGTTTGCGACCGAGCGTATCCAGCGGGTCGGTCGACTGGCGGAAGAGATCGTCGGGCGGTACGGAAATCCGATCGATCCCGAAACTGCTGATCTCATGGAGTGGTTGGACATGCAGATCAAGCGCAACCTGGTGATCACCTTCGGCGGTGGAGTCAACGAGGTGATGCGCGAACTGATCGCCACCGCCGGCCTGAAGCTTCCTCGCGTTCCGAGATAGGAAACAAATCGTGTCAGATCCCATTCTCACTGCTGCCGAGCGGGTTCGAGAGGACGGGCCAAGCGCTCCTCGCGCCGGCCGGGACCCCGTGAACCTGCCGATGATCCGCAACTGGGTCGAGGCGATCGGTGACGAGAACCCGATCTATGTCGACGAATCGGCCGCCCGCGCCGCCGGACACGACGGAATAGTCGCACCGCCGGCGATGGCGCAGGTATGGACGATGCGCGGTCTGGGGGCAATTCGAGAAGCCGACGATCCGTTGGGCCGGATGACGGACATCCTCGACGAGGCCGGATTCACCTCCGTCGTCGCGACCAACTGCGATCAGATCTACCACCGCTACTTGAAGCCGGGTGAAGAAGTCACCATCTCCTCGGTGTTGGAAGACGTTGTGGGACCCAAGAAGACAGGTCTTGGTGAAGGATGGTTCTTCACTACTCGCAGCTTCTGGCGGGTCGGCGAAGAACTGGTCTCGGAGATGATGTTCCGGATCTTGAAGTTCGCGCCGCCAGTCAGCGAGAGTTCCTCCACTGACGTGCCTGCGGACCTGGACGCATCTCGAATGCTGCGTCCGACAGCATCCCTCGACACGCAGTTCTTCTGGGACGGTGTCGCCGCACACGAGTTGCGTATTCAACTGCGTGCGGACGGTTCGGTACAGCACCCGCCGGTGCCCGCGATCTGGAAAGACAAGTCGGAGCAGACCGACTACGTGGTCGCGTCAGGTCGGGGAACGGTCTTCAGCTTTGTCGTTCACCACGCCCCCAAGGTTCCTGGTCGGTCGTTGCCGTTCGTCGTGGCCCTGGTCGAACTGCCCGAGGGTGTGCGGATGCTCGGCGAATTGCGCGGTATCGATCCGTCGAGTGTGTCGATCGGGATGGAGGTGGAGGCGGTCTACCTCGACTTCCCCGGAGACGACGAGACCGGGGGAACTCCCTGGACTCTGTACGCCTGGCAGCCGGTTTCTGTGTCTGCGGTTTCTGCGGTGAAGGAGTGACGATGACTTTGACGACGGATATCACTGTGGGAGAGGTTCTTCCGCAGCTCTCGATTTACGGCGACCCGACGTTTGTGGTCTCGGCGGCGCTCGCTACCCGCGATTTTCAAGATGTTCACCACGACCGCGATCTCGCACAGAAACGCGGCTCGAAGGACATCTTCGTCAACATCCTCACCGACACCGGCTTGGTGCAGCGATTCGTGACCGATTGGGCCGGACCGCGGGCTGTACTCACGTCGATCAAACTCCGCCTCGGAGTCCCCTGGTACGCCTACGACACCTTGACGCTCTCCGGAACGGTGACCTCCTACGACGAGGATCTCGTGTCGCTCGCGGTGGTCGGCAAGAACAGCCTGGGAGATCACATCACCGCACAGGTCACACTGGCATTTCCGGCGTCGGGCTCGAATGGAGACATTGAAAACGGAGACATTGAATGAGCGCATTGTCCGGCAAGGCAGCGATCGTCGGAATCGGAGCCACGGATTTCTCGAAGGACTCCGGTCGCAGTGAACTGCGACTTGCCGCCGAGGCTGTTCAAGCCGCGTTGGACGACGCCGGTCTGACACCCGCCGACGTCGACGGTCTTACCTCGTTCACCATGGACACCAACACCGAAGTGGCAGTAGCTCGTTCGGTGGGGATTCCGAACCTCAAGTTCTTCAGCCGCATTCACTACGGAGGCGGTGCCGCTGCGGCGACGATTCAGCAGGCCGCCATGGCTGTTGCCACCGGCGTCGCAGACGTCGTCGTCGCTTACCGCGCGTTCAACGAGCGATCGGGTGCGCGTTTCGGGCAGGTGAACTCCGGCCTTGTGGCGCAGGTCAATTCGTCGGGAACGGACAACGCCTTTTCCTATCCTCACGGATTGGGTACTCCCGCATCCTTTGTCGCGATGGTCGCGCAGCGATACATGCACGTATACGGAGCGTCCAGCGAGGACTTCGGTCGAATCGCCGTCGCCGACCGTAAGCATGCAGCCACCAATCCGAAGGCGTTCTTCTACGGAAAACCGATTACCCTCGAGGACCATCAGAACTCGCGATTCATCGCTGAACCTTTGCATCTCCTCGATTGCTGCCAGGAATCCGACGGCGGCATCGCGATCGTCGTCACCTCGCCAGAACGAGCCAAAGATCTGAAGAACACCCCCGCCGTTATCGCTGCCGCCGCACAGGGCAGCGGGGCAGATCAATACATCATGACCAGCTATTACCGCGACGGTTTGACCGGCCTACCGGAGATGGGCCTTGTCGGCGATCAGCTCTGGTCACAAAGTGGGCTGCGCCCGTCGGACATGCAGACGGCGATCTTCTACGACCACTTCACGCCCTATGTTCTGATGCAGCTCGAGGAACTCGGTTTCTGTGGCAGGGGAGAGGCAAAGGACTTCATCGCCGGTGGCGCAATCGAACTCGGCGGCAAGCTTCCGATCAACACCCATGGTGGACAGCTCGGCGAGGCATACATTCACGGGATGAACGGTATCGCCGAGGGTGTTCGGCAGATCCGCGGTACTTCGGTCAACCAGGTCGACTCCGTCGAGAATGTACTGGTGACTGCGGGAACGGGCGTTCCGACATCGGGGCTTGTGCTGACTCGCTGATTATCGTGGGCACAGCTTCATCAAGCGTCACGGCCGGTTGGCACCGCATCGAGGTCTCCTTCGATGCGGTGCTCGGTTCGTGTTCTGTTGTCGCCAAAGAGGTTTGACCTCTCAGGTTTTGAAGGTGGTGTTCGCCGGCCTGGGTTGCTGCCCGGGGTCGATCGAGGGTGGCGGGATGAACCACGGTTTGTTGTCGGCGCCGATGCGGATCGCCCACTTCCCGACGAACCCTGATTTCCGGTGCATCAACCGGTGGTGTGAACGGCACAGCAGGACCAGGTTGTTCATCACCGTCGGGCCACCGTTCGCCCAGTGCCGGATATGGTGCGCATCCGTCCAGGCGGGCACGCACGTGCAGCCCGGGAAGGCGCAGCCTTTGTCTCGGGCGATGAGGGCGACGCGTTGTTCGGCGGTGACCAACCTCTTTCCTGGTTGCGCATCCAAGGGCGTGCCGTGATCGTCGAGCAGAACGGTGGAGAGGAAGCAGTCGCATCCGAGAAGTCGGGTCTGCGACACCGAGAGTGGCCCGAGCCAGGGCATGTGGCCGACATCAAGATCCGACAAGTCCAGATCGGGTGAGCCTTCGTCGTCCACATCAGAAGGCGACGCGGCGCAATCCCGATGCTCAGCGAGATCACGCGCATTGATGTGCACGTTCACGTGTGGACGCTGACCACCATCGGTACCAGTCTTGGCGCAATCGAGATAGCGGCGGATCAGTTCGGCGAACCCGTCCGCCGTCCGCTTCGCTGCCGACCGAGAATCCGGGGTTCCATCCGGTGCCGGGGTGGGCATCGTCAAATTCGACAGGGCCGACAGCAGCATTTCTCCGGTGAGGGCATCGAAATCACCACGCACCACCACCCGACCATTCAACGTCGACGCGATCCGCAACTCATTCCGATCCACATCCTCGGCGGGCGGAATCTCATCCGATTCGAAAATGCGCTCTAACGTCGCGATCACGTTCCGCACTTTCGTGGTTGTCGCTTCCACTCCGGACGCGGCAGCCAACAACAAATCGATACAGCGAGGGAGCGCTTCCTCCGGCATGCCCTTCGGTGGTGACTCACAGAACGCCACGATCAACACGGCATGATCGAACGAGCAATCCCCGCCATCAAACCGAGCCGCCACCGCAGGAAACGGCCGCAAAGCCGCACCCAATGCGGCGATCTTCTTCCCGTCCCGAACCTGCAGCATGGTGTTGGCCGCCAACCACGCACCCACCCCGCGGCTGGCAATCACCTGATCATCCGGGTGCAACGACAACTCGTCCACCACCGCCACTCGAACGGCTTCGAGGCGCAGAATCTCCGCACTCGCTTCGACAGCAGCAGCACGCAACTCAGCAGCAGTCAACCGCCACAGGCGTCCGCGTAACCCCACCGCAGAACCAGACACCACATCCGACAACAAGACGCTCATTGAATCCCCCGATCCCCTCCCCAAAGGATACTCGAACATACGTTCGAGTCAAGAGGTGCTTTTGGGCTCGCTCTAGGATCGCTGGATGTTCACGTTGACTACGGAACGCCTTGTTCTTCGAGATTTCACTGCCGCGGATGAAGGTGCCGTCCATCAGTACGCATCCGACCCTGCCGTCTGTAGATATGTTGATTGGGGGCCGAACACCCCCGCGGTGACCAGGGCATTCCTGGCTGACGCGGCACTCGAAGCTGCGCTCGTCGAACGTCGCACGTTCACCCTGACCATCACGTCGAAGGCCGATGGAGCGGTCATCGGTTCGGTAGCTGTGTGGGAAGTATCCGCCGCGCACCGGCGGGCGGAACTCGGTTTTGTCGTGAATCCGAAGTTCCAAGGGCGAGGCTATGCGTCGGAGGCGGCGCGCGCGGTTCTGGAATTCGCCTTTGCTCGCTTCGGAGCGCAGCGAGTGCAGGCAACGTGTCGTCCGGAGAATTCGGCGTCGGCGTCGGTGCTCACCAAAATCGGAATGGAGGAGGAGGGGCGAATGAGGGCACACATGGTGATCCGGGGGACCGCGGTGGATTCGCTGCTTTTTGCTGCAACACGACCCGCCGCCGTACAGCCAGTGATCACGTCAGCTCACTTCGCGTGACCTTCCCGGGCCCTGGTGCGATACTCGAACCATGTTCGAGGATGCCTTGCTCATCGACGCGGCCGGCCAGCCCACTATGCAGCATCACCAGGCCTTTTCTCGGGACTGGGACCGCATCAAGGAGTGGTCCGACAACATCTACATGCCGTATACGGTCACGCCGATCGGAAGTCGGTTGAAGCCGGCTTCGGACATGTACTCCGCGGCAGTCGGCAAGATCGACGTCACCAGATTCTGTTACGGGATTCCGGTCTCCGTCGGTGAATGTTCGCCTGAGGCCGGAAACATTCTGGTTCTGACGACTATCAGAGGCAACGGTCGACATGCCCTCGGCGGAGGAACTGCGGTGAATACTGCCGTGGGGGAGACCTTTGTCGCCGACTGTAGCCGGACCGACTACTTCGTCGAATTCGACGAAGATCATCTGCAGCTGAATCTCACTGTGCCGCATCAGCTTGTCGCCGATCACGCCATGCAATGGTTCGGGTCGGTTCCCGACGACCGTCTGTGGCGGCACAAGTGCACCATTGGCGGGCGGGGCTCGAGTTGGCTGGCATTGATGGACTACGTCGTTCGCGCAATTGCAGAGTCGCCTGAGGCGATGTCGAGCGAAAGGCTGGGTGCCAGGGTTCAAGAACTCATCGCGGCTCAGCTTCTCGACGAGTGGGCGACGCAGGCCGGGCTGCAACTCGGCGTCGACGTCGCCTCCGCCGAACCTGCCTACGTGCGATCGGCAGAGGAGTACATCGATACGTTTGCTCGCTCGGTGCCGACGGCATCGGAGATCGCGGCTGCGGTGGGTGTCAGTGTCCGGGCGCTCACTGCGGGATTTCGACGGTACCGAGACACCACGCCGGGACAACGATTGCGCGCGCGTCGGTTGGAGGGTGTACGCGGCGAACTGTTGCGTTCCGACGGGAGAACCGTCTCCGAAATCGCCAACGTGTGGGGCTACGTCAATCTGGGCATGTTTGCGGCCGCCTACCGGAAACGGTTCGGAGAGTTGCCTTCCGAGACCCGGAATCGACTCTGAGGACAGTTGTTTGAACGGTCATGACGATCGTTTTACGCACTCGATGAACTGCCGTGATCCGTTGTTTCGTGTCGGAGCGTTCTGCAAGGATTGAAATCGAACGTGACAGCAATCCCACGAGCTAGGAGTACGTCATGGCAACTCGACTCAATCCGTACATCAGCTTCAACGGCAATGCCCGTGAGGCGTTGGAGTTCTACAAAGAAATCTTTGGTGGCACGCTGGCGCTGAGCACGTTCGGTGAGTTCGGCAATCCCGGTGAAGGCGGCGACAAGATCATGCACGGAATGCTCGAAACCGATCAGGGATACACCCTGATGGGTGCCGACACTCCGCCCGGCATGCCGTACAACCCCGGCGACAACATCACGGTCAGCCTCAGCGGCGACGACGGCGATGTGCTGCGCGGGTACTGGGAGCAGTTGTCGGGAACGGGAACGGTGAGCGTTCCACTCGAGAAGCAGATGTGGGGCGACGAATTCGGCGCCTGTACAGACAAATTCGGCATTTCCTGGCTGGTGAATATCGGAGCGCCCCAGAGCTGACTCCAATCTCTGCCCGGTTCTGCCGAAACGAGACAGTTTTCCTGCCGTTTCGAGGCAGAGCCGGGTGTGTGATCGCCGTTACATTCTGTTCGACAAGACAAGTTGCAAGTCGGATGGAGAAATGCAGTGACGATCGAAGATATTGCGCGGAAGCCCCTTTCGAAGCAGCGCCTCGACGACGTGCTGGCGCGAGCAACTCAGGGGGCTGATCGCGTCCCGGGTGTGGTCGCGATGATCACGGATCGAGAAGGCAACATCTACGAGGGTGCTGCGGGCGAGCGGACTCTCGGTTCCGGCGTTCCAATGACCCTCGATACAACCTTTGCGCTCTTCTCCACCACCAAGGCGATTACCGGTACCGCTGTCCTGCAATGTGTGGAGGAGGGGTTGCTCGATCTCGATGCACCTGCAGCGACCTATGTTCCCGACATCGGTGAGCTGAAGGTCCTGGACGGTTTCGACGCCGGCGGAAACCCCGTTCTTCGGGAACCCAAGCGTGACATCACCACTCGCATGCTGCTCCTTCACACTGCAGGGTTCGGCTACGACTTCTTCAACGAGTCGTACAACCGGCTCTCGCAGGAACATGGGCAGCCCAGCGTGATCACGTGTAGCAAAGCGGCGCTCACGACACCGCTGCTCTTCGACCCGGGTGAGAAGTGGGAGTACGGCACCAACATCGACTGGGCCGGACAGGTCGTCGAGTCGATTCGAGGTCAGCGACTCGGCGATGTCATGCGCGAGCGCATCTTCGAACCTCTCGAGATGACGGATATGGCATTCACGATGAGCCCGTCGATGAAGGATCGACTTGCACCGATCCATCAGCGCGAGAGCGACGGAAGCCTCACTCCGCTCATCGGATTCGAGCTTCCGGCCGAACCCGAGGTGCACATGGGTGGTCATGGTTTGCACGGCACTGTCGGCGACTACATGAAGTTCATTCGTATGTGGCTCAACGACGGCGCGGGCACATCCGGTCGCGTGTTGTCGCCGGAGACGGTAGCTGCAGCCGTTCAGAGCGGGCTCGAAGGCCAGCACGTGGGGTTGTTGCCCGGAGTTCTCCCGACGCTGTCCAACGATGCGGAATTCTTCCCCGGTGTACCCAAGGGATGGGCATACTCCTTCATGACAAATGAAGAGGTGGCACCCACCGGTAGGCCGGCCGGATCGCTGGCTTGGGCGGGTCTTGCCAACCTCTATTACTGGATCGACCGGCAGACCGGCGTCGGCGGGTTCTGGGCAACGCAGATTCTGCCGTTCGCGGACCCTGGATCCATCAACGGATACCTGGAATTCGAGACCGCCGTTTACCAGTAACCGGCTGGATTCCCGCTGTCCGGGATCGACTGTTTCTTTCGGGCGGGTTCGGAGTACGCATGCAGTACAGCGCACGCTTGCATACGACGAACTAGGAGACGGCATGAACAGCCTCGAAGGCAGCTTCGAAGGAAAAGTTGCACTGATCACCGGTGCCGCACGCGGTCAGGGGCGCGCCCACGCTGTCGCATTCGCGGAGCGTGGCGCGGACATCGTGATCTGCGACCGGTGCGAGAACAGTGATGTCGTCGCCTACCCCCTCGCAAACGAGGAGGATCTGAAGGAAACCGTTCGTTTGGTGGAAGCCACCGGTCGTCGGTGCATTGCCGTCAAGGCAGACACTGCTGATCGCGACGCAATGGACGCGCTCGTTGCCCGCGCTGAAGCCGAGTTCGGCCGTGTCGACATCGCCGTCGCGAATGCCGGTGTGTCCGTGCCCGCTCCGATCACGTCGATGACGTCGGCGCAGTGGAACGAAGTCATCTCGTCGAACCTGACCGGTGTGTTCAACACCGTTGCGGCCGTGTCAGGTGGAATGGCGGAACGTGGTTACGGTCGCATCATCACGATTTCCTCGATGATGGGTCGCTCCGGTGGCACCCAGATGGCGGCGTACGGCGCCTCCAAGTGGGGCGTCATCGGTTTGACGAAGAGTGTGTCGCTCGAACTGGCAAACTCGGGTGTGACCGTGAATGCTATTGCACCGGGGAACATCTCGACGCCGATGATTCACAACGACATGATGTACGCGATGATGCGGCCTGACCTCGAATCGCCGACGGCAGACGACGTCGAACCCGTGTACGCGACTCTGCATGCGCAGCCGGTCGGTTGGCTGGATCCCTTCGAGATCACGCGAGTAGTCCTGTTCCTCGCCGCCGACGCGAGTGCCCACATGAGTGGCATCGTGGTTCCTGTCGACGCCGGAGTAGCCGCTCGCTCGAACGCTTGACGGACAAGACTGTTCGCGCGAAAGCGCGGACCGGGTGGGTCGTCGGCGTCCTGAGTCTGAGCGGTGTGGTGGTCGCGCTGCAACAGACCTTGGTGGTGCCGGTCCTGCCTGCGTTCGCGACGGCATCGGGAGTATCGTCCTCCACCGCTTCCTGGCTGGTGACCTCGACGTTGCTGACCGGTGCCGTCGCGACCCCTCTCATCGGCAGACTCGCCGACATGTTCGGAAAGCGCGCGATGATGCTCGTCTGTCTTGCCGTGATGATCGTCGGCTGCATGGTTGCGGCGCTCAGCCAGAGTTTCTGGTTACTGATCCTCGGACGCTCGTTGCAGGGGTTCGCGACGGCACTTCTGCCCGTCGGAATCAGCATCATGCGCGATGTCCTTCCTCCGGAAAAGCTCAGTGGTGCAGTAGCTCTCATGAGTGCGACGTTGGGGATCGGCGGCATGTTCGGTATGCCGATGGCGGGGGTGATCTCGGCGCACTGGGGGCTACCCGCGCTTTTCTGGGTCACCGGTGGATTCGGGGTCGTACTGATAGTCGTCTTGCCCCTGGTGGTGCCGGAATCGGCTGTGAAGAGTCGCGGACGCTTCGACTTTCTGGGAGCCACAGTCCTCACGCTCGCTATGACTGCACTGCTGCTGGCCGTTTCGAAAGGAACAGAATGGGGCTGGGCAAGCCCCGAGGTTCTGGTTCTGATCGCGTCCGGCGTGGTCTTGCTCTGTGGATGGATTCCGTGGGAACTGCACACGCCGGCACCGCTGGTCGATCTGCGGACTTCCCTTCGCGCTCCGATTCTGGTTTCGAACGTCTGCGCAGTATTACTCGGTTTTGCCATGTTCATCAGCGCGTTGGCGGCAACGCAGGAACTTCAGTTGCCCCTGGCGTCGGCGGACGGTCTCGGACTCTCGGCTGCCGAAGCCGGACTGGCGATGATGCCGGGCGGAGTCCTGATGATCGGATTGGCGCCGGTGTCGTCGAAGGTGACGAGGCGATGGGGAGCGAAGGCCACGTTGGCCTCAGGAGCGATCGTCATCGCAATCGGATACGTCTTGCGTGTGCTGTTGACGCCGACGCTGGTCAATATCGTGATCGGCGCTGCCGTGGTATCGGCCGGTGTGGCATTTTCCCTGGCAGCCATGCCGACTCTGATCACCGAATCTGCGCCGATCCATCAGACTGCCTCGGCCAACGGATTCAACAGCCTGCTCCGTTCGGTCGGTACCTCCACCGGAAGCGCCGTTGCGGCAGCGGTATTGGCCGGTTCGACGGTGGTGATCGGTGCGAGCACTGTGCCGACCCTGCATTCGTTCGCGGTTTTGTACTGGATCGGAGCGGGCGTATCGGCACTGGCGGCCGCGGTGACCTTGGCAGTGAGGGTGGAGCGGACGGGGGCGGTATCGCGGCCCGAGTTACCAATTGCAGCCGAAACCGATGGCGCAACGAAGATCGGGTGAGTCGACGGACTCACCCGATCTTCGTCACCGTTATCTCCGACTGGAATCGACCAGGTACTCGAGATTCTGGTTGTACGGCGTGGCCGTCACCGCCGCGTGCGAACTCACCCGAGACACCTCGGTAGTGCCGCGAACGACAGAGGCCTTGATGGAACCTACTTTCAACGGGGCGATGCAGCTGCTCATCCCGGCCGGGGCATTGCAGGTGGTTGTCGTGGTTCCCACCGTCACTTTGACGACCGCCGGCGCCGTCAAGAAGGAAAGGACTTCGACGGTATCGCGAGCGGGGGATGACCATTGGCGCAGTGTCATAGGGGCAGCAGAGCGATTGACGGGGACCGCGGAGACCGACTGATTGCGGTAGATGAGATACGCGGTGTCGCGAACAATCGCGGGTGAGGCGCCGGAGCGGAAGCTGTACAGCCCGTAGGAACTCATGTCGAGTAACGCGCGCCCATGACCGGCGCTGGGTGCGAACGACGTTCCCTCGCTGTAGTCGTTCCAGGTGACGAGCTGTACCCATTCACTGTTGGACGCAATCGCAATCTGCCACATGTTCTGCAGATTCTGTGAATTCTGTGCCTCGTCGTAGATCGACTGACTTGGACGAACATCTTGGAAGGCGACTGGTTGCATCCATATCTTTCCCAAGGAGTGAGCGGCAGCGGCAAGTCCCATCGGAGAGTTCGGGTTCGATCCCGAGAGCGGATTTCCTGCCGGATTTCGATTACCCCAATTCGACATCCCGTAGCTGATCGATGCAAAAGAATTCCGGTTGGCTGCAGCGTCGAGGAAAACCGGAACAAATGCCACATTTATGCCGTAAGAATTCTTCATCAGAGTGATGAACTCCGACCACCAGCCCGCAGTCTTGTTTTCGGCAAGGAATGGAGATATCACGAGCCGTCCGTCGTTCAATTTGAACGATGATGCCATGGTCGAATACGGTTTCATCTCTGCTGCCATTTGAGCTGCGGTCATGTTTTTGAACGCGCCGTTCATATCAGGCATGAGCATGATCTTGAAATTCGGATCGACTGCTGCGGCCGCTTTGATCAGGGCGGTGGGCACGGTGGAACCCCACCAACTGGTGTCGGTTGCCTTGGCGATGATGTCGACGGAGAATCCGTCGATGCCCGTGGCGATTGCCGAACGAACTTCGTTTTCGAGGTCGCGTTGGCGCCACTGCGTATGGGCGATGGGTTGCCGCGGTGTCGGCCGATCGCGGAGGAATCCTCCGTAGCGAACGTGTTTATTGTTCTCGCCGTTGAACGTAAGATATTGTGTCGCATAGTAATCGCCAGACGGATTCGCATTGTCGATCGAAACCGGATAGGGCGGGAAGTAGTGAGCGAAAACCAACTTTCCGTTCAGTGCTGACTTGGGTGGAATGTCGAAGGGCAGCGCTGCAGATTCAGGATTCGCCGAGAACGAGGCCGGCGTGTACGTCGACGCGGAGCGTGGTTGTGTGTTGTACGCGGCGATCAGTGCGGCCGCGACAATCACGGCCAGGGTGAAGCAGATGGTCTCGAAGGAATATTTCGCCGTTTTTCGGATCCACGGAGTTCGGATGTATCGAGTTCTGATACTCATGGCACAGTCAGCCTTTCTCGATCCCCCGAAGTGTGAGTCTTCCCCGCGTGCACTGAATCGGTGATTCAATTCTTTTCGGCCTCTGTCTGATTTGTAATTCGAGATTCGACACCATAAGTCAACCGTCACCGGCCCGAGTGTCACTTGCTGAACGAGTGTAACGCTGCCGCGTTCATCATGAATACCTGAAAGCGGTCTTTGTTCAAGAATTTCGGGTTTTTCTTTCCGGTATATATCCGTCGAAAGGTCGGTGAAATTTATCGGCTGTATTGGACAGGACTGGGACGTGTGGTCTGTTCCGTACCTCGTGGCCGAAAGGCACCGGCGAAACCAGGGAGGTGATTGCAGCCGGGCAACTGACGAAATTTCCTGGAATGTGTCGGCCTCCTGGGTCACACTGGGGAACGGACTACCGACGGATTACCGACGCGGGAGGGCTCATGACCGAAGCGATTGTGGCCGAGGGGCTGGTCAAGAAGTACGGCGACGTCACGGCATTGGACGGCATCGACCTGGAAGTGCGCGAGGGTTCGGTGATGGCCCTGTTGGGCCCCAACGGCGCCGGAAAAACCACTGCGGTAAGGATATTCACGACGCTGCTCATTCCCGACGGTGGACGCGCCAAGGTTGCCGGGCTGGACGTGGTCGAGGATGCGCGGGCGTTGCGATCCAAGATCGGTGCTTCGGGTCAGTACGCCGCGGTCGACGAGTACCTGACGGGCTATGAGAACTTGGACATGGTCGGGAGGCTGTATCACCTCGGCGCCCGAAGCAGTAAGGCCCGAGCGCGTGAATTGCTCGAGCAGTTCGATCTCGTCGAGGCTGGAGATCGGCCGGTCAAGGGCTATTCCGGCGGAATGCGGCGACGTCTCGATCTCGCCGGCGCATTGGTTGCTCGGCCGCAGGTGTTGTTTCTCGACGAGCCGACCACCGGCCTCGATCCTCGGGCGCGACTCGGTCTCTGGGACGTCATCGAAGGGTTGGTGGCTCAGGGGACCACGCTGTTGCTCACGACGCAATACATGGAGGAAGCCGAGAGGTTGGCCGACCAGATCGCCGTCATCGACCGCGGCTCGGTCATTGCGCGCGGTACTGCAGATCAGTTGAAGGCGCGGGTCGGGGGTGAGCGCATTGAACTGAGTGTGCACGAGGTCGAGCATCTCGACATCGTCCGCGAGGAATTGCGCTCGCTTGCCGTGGGGGACATTCAGGTTCAAGAGAATGTCCGTCGCGTCACCGTTCCTGTCGACGACGGCACCGACGCGTTGGTCGCGGCGCTGAATCTTCTGTCGGCACGAGGCATCCGCGTATTCGACGTCGGCCTGCGCAGACCCACTCTCGACGATGTCTTCCTCACACTGACCGGGCACCAGGCTGAACTGGAGGATCAGAAATGACCGTGCAGATGGCGCTCGAAGACGGTTTGACCATCGCCAGGCGAAACTTGATCAAGATCAAGCGCGTTCCGGACCTGTTGGTGTTCACCACTTTGTCGCCGATCATGTTCGTGCTCTTGTTCGCGTATGTGTTCGGCAGTGCGATCTCCGTCCCGGGCACGTCGTATCGAGAATTCCTGATCGCCGGAATCTTCACGCAGACGGTCATATTCGGTGCTACCTGGACTGGTTTGGGGATGGTCGAAGACATTCAGAAAGGAATCATCGACAGATTTCGATCGCTGCCCATGGCTCCGTCTGCCGTGCTGACCGGCCGAACATCGAGTGACGTGTTGATCAACGTCATCAGTTTGGTGGTCATGTCGTTGACCGGTCTTCTGGTCGGGTGGCGGATTCACTCCAGTTTCCTCGAAGCGGTGGCGGGTTATGCGCTGCTTCTGTTCTTCGCGTACGCGTTGTCGTGGGTCATGGCTGTTGTCGGGCTTTGGATCCGGACACCGGAGGTATTCAACAACGCGAGCTTCATCGTCATCTTTCCGCTGTCGTTCATCGCGAACACTTTTGTCGAGACCACCAATCTTCCCGGCCCGCTCAAAGTGATCGCCGAATGGAATCCGGTGTCGGCGGTTACCCAGGCGGTGCGTGAATTGTTCGGCAATACCAATCCTGCAATGACGGTTCCGGATGCGTGGCCACTGCAGAATCCGGTCATTGCGTCGTTGTTGTGGACTTTCGGTTTGCTGATCGTCTTCGTGCCGTTCGCTATTCGTCGGTATCAGAAGGCAGTCAGCCGCTGACCTGGTGATTCCGGCCGGTAGGGTGGATATGTGCCGGAGCCCGAACGCATCGACAAACGCAGCCTGAGATACGCCGGGCGACGTGAGGAGTTGCTCGACGCGCTGACCCGCTACGTCATCGACAACGGTGTCGGGGAATTGACGGTGAGGCAGCTCGCCAAGGCCGTGGGTGTGTCGCATGCGTCGCTACTCAACCATTTCGAGAGCAAGGAGAATCTGCTCTCCGAGGTCATCGAGAACATGCGTGGTGAGTCCATTCCGATTGCGGTGCCGATGAAACCGGGGGTCGATCCGGCGACAGTGCTGACTGCGTGGTGGACCGAACGTACGACGCCGGAGGTCCTGCCGCGGTTCCGGGTGATGGTCGAGATCTACGCCCTCGCGCTCGGCGACCGCGACCGCTACGGACGGTTCCTGGACCGTTTTGTGGGCGATTGGATCGAGGCACTGGAAGCCGGTCTACGACAAGCGGGTTGCCCCGAGGACGATGTTGCCTCTGTCGCTACTCTGTTGCTCTCGCAAATGCGGGGTCTGTCGATGGATCTTCTGGCCACCGGCGACCGGGCCCGCGTCGATCGCGCGTTCGGGCTTTTTGTCGACGGCTTTGCCGCCCGCGCTCGGGAGTGGTCCACGCCAGGATCCGATCGCCTTCAACGCTGACCGATCACCACGGTCGACGCGGTCTCGCTGTAGGTTGCCACCCGAGTGAGAAACCCTCCCCGAGTGAATGTTTCAACAGTCATTTCGACCTGCTCCGTACTCGTCTCGACGAGAAGACAGCCACCCGGTCGTAGCCACGGCGCGGCGTCCGCGATGATGCGACGCTGCAGGTCCAGTCCGTCGGTACCGCCGTCCAACGAGACCAGCGGTTCGTGAAGACGGGCTTCGGGCGGCATCAGCCTGATCGATTCGGTGGGGACGTAAGGTGCATTGGCGACGACGACATCCACGCGACCGAGTAATTTCGTCGGCAGTGGTTCGAATAAATCGCCTTCGAGTACACGCTCGGGCGGTGTGATGTTTCGGCGAGCGCACCGCACTGCGGCCGGTTCCACGTCTACCGCGTACAAATCGACGGCGTTGAGCGTCGACTGCAGGACAACACCGACAGCTCCTGAGCCGCAACACATGTCGACGACGACGCTTCCTGGGGTGACAAGTGAGCAGGCCTGCCGGGCGAGGAACTCGGTGCGCCGGCGTGGGACGAAGACTCCGGAGTCGATGTGAATGCGCAAGCCGCAGAACTCGGCCCATCCGAGGACGGGCTCGAGTGGTTCGCCGGCAACTCGTCGGTCGACCATCGCGTCGAGTTCATCGCGAGAGCGTGCGGTGTGAAGAAGTAGGCGAGCCTCGTCTTCGGCGAAGACGCAACCTGCTGCTCGGAGGATCGCGGCCACCGACTTCTGCTGCGAAGCAGGGAAGGTCGGGAGATCAGGTGCTGACATGAGAGAGCCTTTCGGCCTCCTGATCTCGCGGGGGACCTGCACGTATCGAACACCGCCACCCTACCCGAGCAGGCGTGTCACGACGGTCGATGCGCAGCGAAAATTTGGGTTGACCAAATGGTAAGGCTGTTCTATGGTCTGAACTCGATCAGCTGATGTGGGGCCGATCACCACATATGCACCGTCACCGCAATCGGTAGGAGAAGTACGTGAGTAAGCGACTGTGTAGGACGCTCGTCGGACTGAGCGCGAGTGCGTTGGTGGCGTTGACAGTTGCGGCGCCGGCCGGAGCGGAACCGAACGATGCTCCGGGTGCTGTCGTGAGTCAGGAGTTGCTCGGTCCCGACCGGGTGATCCCGGGTGCCGTGAGCGCAACGAAGGTGACGTACTGGTCGACGGGCCCGAAGGATGCGCCGATGACGAGTACCGGTGTGGTGTATCGCCCAGAGGGAGCTCCGCCCGAGGGTGGTTGGCCGGTCATCTCCTACGCGCACGGGACGGTGGGTGTCGCGGATCAGTGTGCGCCGAGCAGCAGTGTTCCACTCGAACGGACCGCGACGCATCTGGGTCACTGGCTGGAGCAGGGATACGCGGTCGTGACCACCGACTACGTGGGGCTCGGAACACCCGGTGTTCACCCGTATCTCGACGGTCGTTCCGCTGCACACAGCGTTGTGGACATGGTGCGTGCCGCTCGTGCGGTCGACGACGACCTGTCGAGCGCATGGGTTGCGATGGGGCAGTCGCAGGGCGGGCAGGCGACTATGTTCACCGCTTCGCTTGCCACTGCTTACGCGCCGGAGTTGGACTACCGCGGCGCTGTCGCCACTGGTGTCCCCTCGAGCATCGAGAATCTTCTACCGCTCGGTGGTCCGGCTTTCCCGGCGCTTCCGCTCAAGGGTTCGACGGTCTACATCGCGAACGTTCTTGATGGACTGCGTGCTTCGCGGCCGGATATCGACATCGACTCGTATCTGACCCCGCTCGGCAAGACCATCCTCGACGACGTCGAGAACAACATGTGCTACACCGAGGCGCGCACGAAGTACGGCACCGTCACGCTCGGGCAGGTGCTGACGAAGTCGCTGGACAATCCAGTATTCATGGAGGCTGCGCGTGACCTGCTCACTGTGCCGACCGCAGGATACGACCGCCCGTTCTTCATCGGTCAGGGGTTGTCGGACATCGATGTTCCGGCACCGCTGACACTGAAGTTCGCGGCCGACCTTACTGCCAACGGTGTCGACTTTGCATTCCATACCTATCCCACTGATCATCTGGGAACCGTTCCGGCTTCGGTTCCAGACAGTACCCCGTTTGTCGCGGCACTGTTCTCTGGTCAACGGCCCTGCACCGGAAGCCTCTGCTGACCAACATCTTTCAGGCGGCACCAACTCCGCGCAGATAGATGTCGATCGGGATCCGAAGTTGCCGAACGGTTTCGGAGGAGCGGGGATCTCGGCTACGCGCTCCGAGGCAGTAGTCGAAGATCAAGCCCTCCAGAAGGCTCAGAAAATTTGCGGCGGCGACGTCAGGATCGTCAACGCCAACGATGTCGAAGACAGGCCTTGCCTTCTCCCGTGAAAACAGGCTGTCTTCGAGGAGTTGGTGCAATGCCGAATCTCGGGGAGTTTCCAAGAGCAGTGCATATCTCGCGATCAATTCGTGTCTGCGGTGCGAAAGAAGATCATCGAGATACTCGGCCGTCAGGGCAGCAGGATCGCTGGGCCTCTCGCGGAGTTCGTCGAATATCGAACGTGACCGGTGCACGATGTGCAATGCGGTTGCTTCGAGTAGTGCCTCGCGAGTGCGGAAATAGTACGACGTCGAACCGGCAGGAAGTTCCAGGGACTGATCAACCGCCCGATGGGTGAGTGCACGCGGGCCCTGCTCGGCGATGATCGTGACGGCGGATGCCGCGATGAGGGCTCTGCGATCAGGCTTCATGTCGTTCCTTGTTGTCGATGTTGCATGCTGCCGGAGTTGAATGTTGCAGATGGTGCGTCGTGAGGGTCACATTGACTCGATTTGCCTTCGATCACTAGCCTCGACTCTACAGACGTAGAGGAGTCTTATGCTACTGGACGAAGAGCAGTTGGCGGCACGCGAAGCCCTCGACGCACTGCAGGCCCGGATCTCGGGCGGTGAGGTCGGGGGTGGGATCTATCTCTGGGGTAGCGTCGGCCGCGGGAAGACGATGCTCATGGACGAGTTCTACGACGGGCTCCCGGTCGGCAAGCGGCGCATTCACTTTCATCGGTTCTTTGCAGATCTGCACTCTCGGGCGCATGAACTCGGCTCGATGGGCGTGGCACTGGATCACGTCGTCGATGGAATCCGTGTGCTCTGTTTCGACGAGTTCCACCTCGACGACGTCGCCGACGCCATGTTCATGGCAAGGGTTCTCGACACAATCGTCGCGAAAGGCGTGACTGTTGTCGTCACGTCCAATGTTCCGCCGACCGATCTTCTTCCCAATCCGCTTTTTCACGAGCAGTTCGTTCCGTCGATCGAGTTGATGGAGCGGACTCTCGAGGTGATCGAGTTGGGTGGCTCCGTCGACTATCGGACGGCAGGACAGCCAGGTGCCGGGGACTACCGATTTGCGACAGGGGAATTCCTCGTCGGCTCGGGAATTACGCGGCCTTCGGGCGAAAGTGTCGAATTGACGATAGGCACACGCACATTGGAGTGCTCGGCGATTCGAGACGGTGTCGTTTGGTTCGATTTCGAGGTGCTGTGCGCTGGTTCGACCGCGGCTGCCGATTATCTCGCGCTCGCCGCACGCTTCGACGACTGGGTGATCTTCGGAGTGCCGGTGCTCGCCCAGGCGTCGGAATTTGCCCTTCGCCGTTTCGCGAATGTCGTCGATGTTCTCTATGACGTCGATGCGCGGCTGACGATCTACGCCGACGCCTACGTCGAAGAAGTGGCAGGCAGCCTCCGGGACGTGCCGGGGTTGGCGCGCCTCTACAGTCGTCTGTCGCTACTGGCGAGGTCGGCGGCGGGCAGCATCAGTTGAGGAGTAGCGTCAATTCCAGGTGAGGCCGCCGGTCGCGGCGCTGGGCGTGAGCCCGAACATACTGTGGCAGATACGGTTGAGATGGGCGCTGTCGGTGAAGCCGGCCTCGTGGGCACTGGTTGTCAGGCTTGCGCCACCGCTCATCACTTCCATGGCGCGTCGTAGCCGCAACCAACGAATGTAGGTCGAAAAACTCATCTGCAGTTGATCGTTGAAGATTCTTCCCAATCGGCCGGGCGAGATGGAGACCAGCGCGGCGGTGTCCGTCACCGTTATCGGCCCCGAAAGTCGCTCGGGCAGTATCGTCAGAGCATGCTCGAGTGCAGGGTGAAGAGCGCCTAAGTTCGACGGCTGTCTACTTTCGGACAGTGAATCGATCAGCCTCGCTGCGTATTCCAGATCCGAATCAGCGCCACGGTCCGTCATCGCTACTGCGGTCCGCCCACGGTCCGACCAGTCGGCCACACCACCGTGCTCGGATACAGGCGGCCTGATGCGCCGGCCCATCCCCGTGGTGGAGTCAATGTAAATCGCTCGTCCCCGCGCACCCTCGGAGGCGGACAACGCGTGGACCGCCCCGGATGGAATGACCACGGACCGCACGACTTCACTGTGGCCGTCCCCGTCCGTGACCGTGACGTCCCCGTCGTCGACGATCATGATCTGAACGGCGGCATGCGAATGCATGTGCGCGGATCCCACTGCGCCGGTGAACATGAGAATTCCGGGCTCCATGTGGACGGCGCCGGACCAGGTCATGTCGGAAATCATAGTGACGACCCTGACAGAGCTCGGGGTCCGGTCATCCTCCGGTAGGACCGCACTCGGTTCGAAGATCGTGCGCTGGGCCGATGTGCTGGCGAGGGGTTCACGAGAAGGTGGAATCATGAACAACGCACAAGCACCCGCAGTCCTGTCGGTCCACGCGCTGGGCAAGTCGTACGGCGACGTTCCAGTGCTCCGAGGTGTATCGCTGGAAGTGCGCGCCGGTACTGCTACGGCCATCATGGGTCCTTCAGGGTCGGGCAAGTCGACTCTGCTGCATTGCATGTCAGGAATCGTCAAGCCCGACTCGGGAGCAATCCTGCTGAGCGGCAGGCATATCGAGAACCTCGGTGAGAACGACCGCAGCCGCCTCCGGCGCGAGTCGTACGGATTCGTTTTTCAATCGGGCCAACTGTTGCCGGAGCTTCCGGCGATCGAGAACGTCGCTTTGCCCTTGGTGCTCAACGGGTTGTCCATCGCCGAAGCCAAGCGGACGGCGCAGGGCTTCTTCGCGCCATTGGGACTGGACGGGCTGCAGGACCGTCGCCCGGGTCAGATGTCGGGTGGGCAGTCGCAACGTGTGGCGATTGCGCGAGCGTTGGTGACCAAACCCGCCGTTCTCTTCGCAGACGAGCCGACCGGTGCCCTCGACGCGCAGACGAGTTGGGAAGTGATGAGGGTGTTGCGTGATTCGGCTCAACAGATCGGTTCTGCGTTGGTCGTCGTCACTCACGATGCCGAAGTCGCTCGGTGGTGTGATCGCACGATGATGATGCAGGCCGGTTCGCTCGTCGGGACACAGGTGGCGGCATGAAGGCCACAGCGCGCGTTGCATTGATGACGGTGCGAGGTGAAGGCCGAAAGGCCTTGAGTACCTTCGCGCTCCCAGTGTCCGCATTTGCCGCCTCGACGACGTTGTTGCTGACGGTGCTCGGCGGCTACGGTGCATTTGCGGGCAGATCGAGCGAACCCGAAGCCGAGGCGTACCTAGCGCTCGCAGGGGTTGCTTCGGTGTTGATGATCGTTCCAGCCGTCACTCTCGGTCTGGCGGCGGCCCGCTTGGGCGCGCGCCGTCGCGACGAACGACTTGCCTCGCTGCGACTCATCGGATCCACCCCTCGCCAGATCGTTGCGCTGTGCGCTGCGGAATCGGGTATCCAGGGCTTGGCCGGTGCGTTGATCGGTGTGGTGGGATACCTCCTCGCGTTGCCGCTCGTAGCTCTCTTGAGATTTCAAGGTCGGACATTCGAGTGGAGTGAGCTTTGGGTAGGCGCACTTCCGCTGGTGGGCATCGTATTCGGAATGACCATCCTGGCTGCTTTGACGTCGATGCTCGGGATGCGCCAGGTGTTCGTGAGCCCGTTGGGCGTCACGGCGGGCAATCCCAGCGCCGCACCGAAGATGATCTTCGCGGTGGCTGGGGTGGGGGTTCTTGTGGGATGGAGTGCATTCGGGGGCTCCGCGGCAAGCATCGCGGCAATCCTGGTGGGCCTTGGTCTCTGCTTCGGCGTTGTTGCGTTGGTCGGTCCGTTCGTCATTTCGCTGCTTGGACGGATCATGCTCAAATGCGCCAAAGACGGTGCTTCGCTGATTGCGGCGCGTCGGGTCTTGGATAATCCGAAGGCTGTGTGGCGCACGGTCAGCGGTGTGACGATGGCCAGCTTTGTTGCCGCAGGAACATCTCTCCTCGCCGCGATCGGCAACGGGGAAGGGCAGGATTTGCAGCCAGGGCAGGAGTTCCTGTTCGCGGACATGAGAACCGGGGTGTTGTTCACTCTCGGAGCAACATTCACGTTGGCGGCAATCTCGTCTGCGCTCACCCAGGTATCCGGGATCCTCGACAACCGTGAGCTGTATCGGAGTCTGACTTTGGCCGGCACACCTGTCGAGGTGATGGACAGCGCCCGCATGAGGCACGTTCGCACTCCCGTGGTGGTGATGGCACTGGCCGGCGCCGGCGCTGCACTGCTGTTCCTCTTCCCGCTGGCAGGGGCAGCCGTATTGACCACTCCGATGGCGCTGGTTCAGTTGGGCGTCACCCTGGCTGTGGGGATCGCGTTGGTGTTGGCCAGTGCGTTTGCAGCCAAGCCCGTCATGCGACGGGTACTCGCGGGCTGAATCTCCACCGATCGTCCGTCAGTTCTGTCTCCGGAACGGTTCGGCCAACTGGCCGAGGTAGTCGTCCGGGTAGTCGGGCTTGGCCGCCATTCCGAGATCGTCACTGCTGAATCGCTTTTCCGGATCGAAAGAATAAGTGCGGAACAGGTGATCCCAGATCAGAGTGAACAAACCGAAATTGACGTCACCGATTCCCGCCCACTTGAGGTGATGGAATCGGTGGCCGGCGTTGAGGGCGAGTATCGGGCGCAGGGGGCCGATGCGGTAGTCGGCATTCGAATGCTGAAGCAGGAGTTGGACAGCGACACAAACCGCGAGCGCCGAGGCAACTGGAACGGGCATCCCGAGGAGGATCAGTGGCAGGACGCCACCGGCGGTTTCGAAAGTCTGATGTACGGGGTGCTTCATCAGTCCGTTCATACCGTAGAACCGTTCGAGGCTGTGATGAACCGCGTGGAAACGCCACAACCATCCAACCTTGTGGCTGATCAAATGCACCACGGTGATGCCGAAAT
This sequence comes from Rhodococcus sp. SG20037, assembly GCF_031763325.1. Lineage (NCBI taxonomy): Bacteria > Bacillati > Actinomycetota > Actinomycetes > Mycobacteriales > Nocardiaceae > Rhodococcus > Rhodococcus sp. SG20037. The sequence goes on from NZ_CP134497.1 coordinate 869,753, forward strand.
CGGCAACCAACACTGCGAAGACGACCTGAAGGACAAACGGAAGACCGCTCGGCCACAGCCCGTCGAACGGAATCACCGCGGCCATCAACGGGATTACCGCGACGCTGACCAAGATGAGGGATTCGTTGACAAACGCATGGACAGCGTCGCGAAACCTGTCCGGTCCCGGGGCATTCCACGAAGATTCGTAGGGAAGCGCCCGTTCGGCCGCGAAAGAGCAGACCACTGCGAAGAGAATCAATGCCACCAGTGACCATTTCGGCGCACCGGATGCCGCCAGCGCGATTGCGGCTCCGTTGATTCCCAAGAGCATGAACGGGACGTACCCGTATCTGACGATGAGGGTGAGCATGTATTCGATGGTGCACGGCGCGGGTGGTCCTCGACTTGTACGAATCGGTCGACTTTCAGTCAGCCGAACAAGCGGTGTCGCGTTACTTCGTCAGCACGGTGGCGAGTGCAGCGCTCAGATACGGAGTGATGTTCTCGACGACCCGTGTCACGATCGCAGTGGCGACGTCAGCCGGTTGCAGTGGCACCGACGGTGTCTGCGGCAGCGCCGGGGGAGCAGGCGGAGCGGGCTCGGACATCATCGGCGTGTAGGTGTTGTGCTTCGTGAAGTAGCCGAAGACCGAATCCACGAACACCTCGGGCGCATCACGCGGCTTGGGCATGTTGCAGATGCCGTCACCCTCGATGCAGACTTCCTGTACTGCGATGTCTCCGAATCCGCCGCGTGCTCCGGACATCGTCGCTCCCGGAACGACATTGGGCACTACGGTTTCGATGCCCCCGGCCGAGTTACGAGGGTCGGCGTAGAGGACGCCTTCGACTTGCGACTGCGGAATGGATCCGTCGCGTGCGATGTCACCGAGCACGTCGCCGGCAATACGCGCTCCCTGTGAGTATCCGGTGACGACGATCTCGCTGCCCGGGCACTGAGCGTGGAAAGCGTTGACTTCAGTGCGAAGCGTCTGGGCGCCGGCGGCAACGCTCTGGTCGTACGTCTGTTCGCCGAGCGGCCAGAAGCTGGCGGGGTAGGTCACCGGCTTGGAGGCGTAACCCTGGGCGACGTAGCGGTCGGTGACGGGTTGCGTCGTTTGTCCCGTCGGATCCCACGTTCCGCCGACCGCGAATACCGCACCGGCCGGGCACGACCCACCGTCATTCGGGTCCGCTCCGGCAGGTACCGACATCACAAGAGCCACCCCCGCTGTGACTGCAACCGTGCATGCCACTGACATCGCGTATTTCCTCATCGGGCCTGTCCCCATCTATCTACGTTCTCGTTCACTGGCGAGACAACCCGCGGTCCGACGCGTTTCGTTCGGTACTGAAGAGAATGGTGATGGGGCGATAAGTCCTGGAGGTAATCCGTGCGTAAACAGGAAGTTGCCGACCGGCGCTGTTTACTACCAGCGTGTGTGGGGCGTCACGGCGTCGGTACCTGCGGCGGGTGATCCGGCTCGAGGAGGGTTCCGATCTCCTTCCCCATCGACACGGCGTTGTTGAGGTCCGCGTTGGTTGTCGGCCCGAGTGTGGCGTAGACGACGATCGTCGTCTTCGAGTCGGGGTAGTAGAGCGCGAGACCGTTGTAACCGCCGTACGACGGGTTCATCACCAGCCAGCCGTCGAGGTGCCCGGTCCCGAAGGAAAAGAACTTGTCCGCCGTCATACTTCCCAAGCCCGCAGTCGTCGGCGCCATCTGCTGCTCGAAAGCCTTGTCGGATAGTAACTCTCCCGTTCCCAGTGCGCGCACCCACTTTCCGACGTCGGCGACAGGCGCGTTCATGTTTCCGCTGTGCAGGAACGCCGTCGGATTCCAGAAAGTGGAGTCTTCGAATACTCCACGTTCATTGGTGTAACCGTGCAGGATCGGTTCGTCCATCTGCGACGTGAGTACAACGCTGCTGTGATCCATCCCGAGTGGATCGAAGACGCGCTGCTGAAGTAGTTCGCCCAGCGGTTTTCCAGTCGCTTTCTCCATGACGTCGCCGAGTAGCGTCAGGTCGCTGTGCGCGTACGCCCAACTGGTGCCGGGTTCGAACAACGGCGGGCGGGAGTTGGCAAGATCCAGGATCTCTCGAGAAGTCCAGCCCTTCATCGGGTTGTCCGTGAAGAGTTTGAGGAACTGTGGATCGGTCACGTAGTCGGAGATGCCCGACGTGCTGTTGGCCAGCATTCGCGGAGTGATGGTGTCTGCGCGTGGAAAGTTCGGTTCCCACTTCGCGATCGGTTGATCGAGGGGAAGCGTTCCCTCTTCGTCGAGTTGCAGCAGGACTGTCGAGAGCATCGGTTCCATCGGTTGGCCGACGCGCAACTGCATGTCGGTTGTCGCCGGAACTCCGACAGGGGACTCTCCGACGGCGCCGAGAGCAACTTCGTCGTCGCCTCGCCACACCCCGAACACAGCGGCACTGAGGCCCAAGTCGGCCACTTGGCGGCGGACGATGTCCGTGATCTCGGTGGATTCTCGACTGCTCGAGGTGCTGGGAGAGGCGCTGCCCGTGTTTGTTGCGGAGTCATCGTCGGAACTGCACGCAGCGGTTGCAATGGCAACGGTCAAGGCGATCGACAGAGCAGACAGCCGCACCCGAGCGCGGTGGTGGGAGGAAGTCATGCCTGCGATCCCTTCGATGTGGAAATCGAGCAACCGACGCCGAGCAATGTCCCAATTGGCCGAATTTACCGCAGTTGGAAGGAGGAGGGGTCAGATCGACCGTATAGGCGCATCTGCTGTTCCAGTGCAGTCCTCATTCGGGTGCCGCGTCCGGTTCCTCTCGCAGGTCCTGCGCTTGCTGAAGCTCGGCGTTGATGCGACGGGCTTCGGTGAGTTGGTCTTCGAGGATGATGATGCGGCAAGCCGCGTCGAGCGCCGTGCCGTTGGCTACGAGTTCGTGCGCGCGGGCTGCGATGCGCAGCTGGTAGCGGGAGTAGCGGCGATGTCCGCCCTCAGAGCGTTGCGGGGTAAGTAGTTTCGCGGCATCGAGGCTACGAAGGAAAGCTTGCCTGACACCGAGGATCTCGGCCGCATGTCCCATGCTGTACGCAGGATAGTTCTCGTCGTCGAATCTGCCGGAGGGGTCCCCCGGTGGTGTATCTGCCGGAATGGCTCGCTTCTTTCGCTGAACGGACGGGGCCCCCGGCGCGAGGAGCGCCGGGGGCCGGATGGGGTTGAACTTACTTACATAACTGCATTCTTTCGAACTTCCGGACTCGCACAAGACATCCGGTAGCCGCTTTGAAGGGGGGTGCCGGGTCCGACTACACACTCACACACGAATTCGGCCCCGGCACGTCCCTGCCCTGCGGTACTGCTTGCGGGTAGTTCATCTCTCCCGCATCTCTTGACTCGTTCCTTGCTACGAGAAAAAAGATACAACAGCCTCGCGAGAATGTCTACCCTGACCGCTGTAGATATTTTGTTGCGAACATTCTAGGTGTTGATATTCAGGAACGGCCTGGTCGCCGGGGGTGAGAGCGCTCAATGTGAGTCATAGGAGATGGATCTGGGACAATGCTCCGATGCGAAATACCCCGAAGTCCGAGTCGTTGTTGCGCGCCCGCGCGGAGAGGGAAGAGCGCACCGGCTCCTCCGAGCATCCAGCTGGTGGCGCGCCGAACCCCGGAGAGGACTCGTCGTCGTCCGAGCCGGGGGCACGCAGCGACAGCGCCACGATTCGGTCGGCTCGGTCCGAGCTCTCAACTCACGCCAGGGCAGTGGAAAGTATGCACGAGGCGATCCATCCTGATCGCGATTGAGGCAGCTGCCTCGTCGGAATGCGGGGGACTCCTTCATCCCGCTCACTGCAACGCACGACGGCCGCCGCACTCCCGAAAGTAAGGGGAGTGGCGACGACCGTCGAGTTGTCAGAGTGTGCGCTCAGTACTTGAACCTCAAGGCAGCAACTGGTCCAGGAAGGTGTTGCTGAAGACCTTGTGCGGATCCAACGCGTTGAATGCGGCGTTGGCGGTGTCCCAGTTGTCGCTCGATGGGACGCCGTCGCGGTAGGTCTGGGGGAGGCCCTGGGTGATGATCGGGGTGTCGGTGTACGGCTTGTCGGGGCCGAACGCCCAGCCCTTGGACCACTCGGGGCGGAAGGTGGCGTCGTTGTTGTTGTAGTGATTACGCATCCACTGTTCCATTTCGCGGTAGAACGCGAACATGCCGGGGGTTCCGGGGACGCCGAGGACGTTGAGCCAGATGGCGGTGTCCCATTCCGGATGGTCGGGGCGAGGGCGCATGGCCGAGATGGTGGGGGCGCCTGCCGAGTCGACCTCGACATCCGACGGTTGATCGAGGCCGCAGCAACGGATTTCGACGGGGCCGTTGAGGGGGAACTGTCCGATAGAGCGGTAGTACTCCATGCGACCGTTGAACCACTGGGTGAAGTCGTGGATGACCTGGCCGATGTTGGCGCGCGAGGTGATGACGGCTCCGCCGCCCTCGGTCAGGCGCAGGGTGGTGGCCCGGATGTAGAACTGGACGTCCTTGGACCATCCCCACAGGTCGTTGGAGAACGTCGCGGCGAGTCCGGCAACGGTGGTGGCGTACATGATCTGCCCGAATGCCGGTGCGATGCCCGGGTTTCCGGAGTTGATCTGGCCGATCATGTCGGTGACCGGCTCCGGGAGGTTGTCGGAGAAGATGTAGTTGTACGGTCCGGTCACCTCACGCGAGAACGGCGGCTTGGTGGGTGCAAGTGACCACACCTTCATCCACGGGCGTTCGGTGAAGGGGTACCAGATTGCTTCTGCGCGACCGTTTTCGCGGACGAACTTCTCGAAGGTGCGTCCGGACGCTCCGCGGGCGCCGAAGAGTTCCTGCCAACCGATGTCGGTGTGGCTGACGCAGCGCATGCGGTAGTTGGGGGCGGCCTGCAAGGTGACGGAGGTGAGGAAGGTGCGTCCGAGGTGAGTCAGCAGCGGCTTGATCGCCGCGTCGCTACGTGCATACGTCTTCAGTGCGTACTCGCTGCCGTTCCAGACCACTGCGGTCAGGGACGTGACGAGGTTGGAGAGTGAGCCGAAAGTCTGTCCGGGAACGTGTGCTTCGCCTTCGGCGGGAAGAGCTGCGCCGTGAGCGTCGACGGCGAGGCAGCCGGCAATGGTCAACACACCCGGCGCCGGCAGGTTCGCGAACCCGAGGCCCTGTGCCTGCAGTGCGGTGGTGATGGCGTCGAGGGTCGCGCCGGGTCCTGCGGTGACGGTGGCTGGGCTGCCACCGGCGTTGACGGAGACTCCGGTGAGGTGGACCGTGGTGTCGGCGAGGATGACCTTGTCGACCGGCGCACCGTTGACGATGGTCAGCGGCGTCCAGCCGTGCATGGCACCGCGGGGACGAATGGTGTAGCCGTTGGCATGGCCCCAGTTCGCGAGGCGGACTACGTCTTCGGGCGTCTTGGGCGAACAGGTCCAGATCGCGTCGAGCATGATCTCCTTGGACCAGTTCTGATATGCCTGCTGGTACAGCGCGATGCCTTCGGGGAAGGCAGGCGGCGGCGTGAGGGTGGAGACAGGACCACCCGCGGAGCCGGAAGAGCCGGCGGGGACGGCGTAGGCCGGCGTCCAGCCGGCGAATGCGGTCGCTGCCACGGCGCCGGCTCCAGCGGCCATGAAACCTCGTCGGGACAGTCGGAACTTTTCGTCTTGTGCCGTCATCTTCGGGCTACTCCATCGGGTTCGAGAACTACGGTGAGTTCTAACAGGTGGGTATCAGACAGGTTGGTATCAGACAAGAGTGAGAACTACGTCAGCCAGGGCAGGAGCTTCGCGCTCCAGTACAGAAGCTGAGATCAGGAGTCGCCCATTGTCTTTCCAGATCTGGATACTCAAGTTCTCGCCGGGAAATACGACCCCGGCAAAGCGGGCCCGAAATCCGGCTACCCGACTGCTGTCGCCGTCGAGCATGGTATCCACTGCGGTCTTGCAGACCATTCCGTAAGTACACAGTCCATGCAGGATAGGCGCTGGAAAGCCTGCCGCGGAGGCGAATTGCGGATCCGAGTGCAACGGATTCCGATCACCACACATCCGGTACAGCAAAGCCTGCTGTGGAAGCACAGGCGTCACCACTGTCTCATCTGCTTCGCGATCCGGAAGCGTAATCGACTCCGACGGACCACGTTCACCCCCGAAACCACCCTCGCCGCGGGCGAAAATGGACGAGCGAGCTGTCCACAGCGGGTTGCCCTCGGCGTCGACCGTGACGGATTCCTGCACGATCACCGCGGCCTTGCCCTTGTCCCAGATCTCGGCGATTCGAGTTGTGGTGCGGCCACTTCCGCTTGCCGGGATCGGCTGATGGACAGTCACTTCCTGGCTTCCGTGCACCACCTTCGCCAGATCGATTTCGACGCCGGGGAACGACACCTTCGGTGCTTCGGTGGCGTGGAAGTTGGCGGCGACGGTGGCAAAGGTGGGTAGTACCTGAGGCTTTTCGTCGTCGAGGTATCGAAGCTCGTTCGGATCAAGCGGACGAGCACCTGCCCCCAGGGCCAAGTGGTAGTGCTGCACGTCCGACGGGGTCCACGAGAACTCTTGTGGCGCAAGCTCGGCGCCGAGTGCGATCTTCGGATCAATTGGCATGGTCGACCGCCGTCTTTTCAGCTGCAGGTGCTTCGGTTGTCTCGGCCTTCTTCGCACGCTCGACGATGTCGAGTACGGCCAAGTAACCGAAAGTCATTGCGGGACCGATGGTCGCGCCTGGTCCGGCGTAGGTGTGGCCCATGACCGGAGCGCTCGCGTTGCCAGCCGCGTAGAGGCCGTCGATGACGCTTCCGTCTTCGCGTAGTGCTCGGCCGTTGACGTCGGTGCAGATACCACCCTTGGTGCCGAGGTCACCCGGAACCATCTTGATGGCGTAGAACGGAGCCTTGCTGATTTCGGCGAGGCTGGGGTTCTTCAGTCGGGGATCGCCGTAGTACGCGTCGTAACCACTGTCACCGCGTCCGAAGTCCTCGTCCTTGCCGTTGCGTGCGAAGCCGTTGAACCGGTCGACGGTTTCGGTCAGCGATGCGACGGGAAGCCCTGTCTTCTCGGCCAATTCGGCGATGGTTCCCGCCTTGACCACGATGCCGGCCTTGAGCCAGCGGCCGGGGAAGGGGGAGCGGGGAGTGATACCGGCAAACGTGTAGCGGTTGCGGTAGCGCTGATCGAGAATCATCCACGTCGGGATGTTCTCGCCGGGGCCCTCTCCCTGACCGTACTCACCGCCGTACATCGCATGGGTCGCCTCGACGTACGGAGCCGCCTCGTTGCCGAAGCGCTTGCCCGACATGTTGACCATCATGCAGCCCGGGAGGGTGCGCTCGGAGAGCGCGAACCACGGTCCGCCGGTCAGCGGAATGGACGGGCCCCACCAGGCGTCGTCCATGAAATCGACTGCAGCGCCCACTTCTTGGCCTGCGCGGATACCGTCGCCGGTGTTTGCCTTCGCGCCGACGGTCCATTCGGTGCCGATAGGTGCGCGCTGGTACTTCTCACGCATTTCCTTGTTGTGCTCGAATCCGCCGGATCCCAACACGACTCCGTGGCGAGCGCGGATGACCTGCTCCTCGCCGTCGACGATGACGTTGACGCCGCGAACTGCGCCGTCTTCGGTGTACAGGGAGGTCAGCGGGGTGTTCAGCAGGATGGGTACTCCGGCGGACTGAAGTCCGAGTCGAATACCGGCGACCAGTGCCTGGCCGCGAACCAGCAGATCCTTCTTGGTGGCCTTCGCTGCGAGGAATCGCATGCCGACCTTCATGGCGCGCAGGGGTCCGCGAGGATTGCGCATCAGCAGGTTGAGCCACTTGTAGTCGGCCTGGGTGATGACGAAGTTCTTGGGGGCCTTGACGTAGTCGGGCTCGAGGTTCTTGCGGTCGGCGCCCAACTTGTTGCCGTCGAACGGGGTGGGCTCGACACTGCGGCCACCGAGGCGTCCGCCGGGTGCTTCCGGGTAGTAGTCGGAGTAGCCGGGAACCCACTGCAGCTCGAGCGGGCTGTTCTTCAACACGAACGAGAGCATCTCGGGACCGCGCTCGAGATAGGTGTCGATGCGTTCGGGAGCGACAACGTCGCCGATGATGCTGTGCAGGTAGGAACGTGCGGCCTCCGGTGTATCGGTGACACCGTCCGCTTGAAGTGCCTCGTTGTTGGGGATCCAGACCCCACCACCGGAACGGGCGGTCGATCCGCCGTAGTGGGCGGCTTTCTCCACGATGACCACACTCAAGCCCTGGTGGGCTGCGGTCAAGGCCGCTGTCATACCTGCGGCACCACTGCCGACGACGACGATGTCGTATTCCTGCTTGCTCATGTAGAACACGTTATAGAATGATGGGGGTGTCAGTCCATGCTTTCTGCCAGGAAGTATTTCCGGACGTTGTCATTGATAACGAAACACGTTGCAGTGAGATTGAGGGTGGTGCGGTGTGACCTGGGATACTTCGGTTGACGTCCTTGTGGTCGGGTTCGGTGTGGCGGGCGCCAGTGCGGCGCTCGAAGCTGTAGCGGCCGGTTCGTCGGTTTTGGCAATCGACCGAGCACTCGGTGGTGGTGCCAGCACGATTTCCGGAGGAATCTACTACGCCGGCGGCGGCACCGTGATTCAAAAGGAAGCCGGTGTCGAGGACAGTCCCGAAGCCATGCTCGCCTACCTGAACCGCGAGGTCGGTGACGCGGTGACGCCGCAGACTCTGCGCCGGTTCGTCGACGAGAGCCCGGCGTCGATCGACTGGCTGCGCAGTCACGGCGTGCCGTTCGAGGCCTCACTCTGTCCGTACAAGACGTCGTACCCGAGCAACAAGCACTACCTCTACTTCTCGGGTAGCGAATCGGCCGGCGGGTTCCGTGACATCGCAAAACCTGCTCCGCGTGGTCATCGCGCCAAGGGGCGTGGCACGTCGGGAAAGATGCTGTACGGCCCGCTCGCGAAGTCCGCGGAGGCGAAGGGCGTCCAGTTGCTCGGCCAGACGCGAGCGGACCGGCTGATCATCGAGGACGGCCGGGTGATCGGCGTCGAAGCACTGACGCTGCGTGACGCACCCGCCGGAGTTCGTCGCCGTCACGCGACGCTCGGGTCCTTGTCCTCCAAGCCCGGCGTCTACGCACCGCAGTTGCGCACGATTCTCGACGCACTGATCGCGAAGATCGAGAAGAAGCACGCCAAGCGGATTCGTATCCAGGCACGCGGCGGCGTGATCCTCAGCGCCGGCGGCTTCGTGTCCAATCGCGAGATGATGCGTACCCATGCTCCCGCCTACAAGGGCGGTATCCCGCTCGGCACCTCCGGGGACGACGGCAAAGGCATCAACCTCGGTGTCGAAGCCGGGGGAGCCACCGACAAGCTCGGCAATGTGTCCGCCTGGCGATTCATCGTCCCGCCGAGTGCTTTTCTCGGTTCCATTTTGGTGGGTGAATCCGGTGCGCGAATCGTCGACGAGTCCCGTTACGGTGCCGCTCTCGGTCAGGCGATGGCGGAGAAGAGCAGCGGAATCGGTTGGCTGCTGGCAGATTCCGAACTCGTTCGCGAAGCGAAATCGCAGATAAGTGACCAGTCGATGTGGTTCCAGCGGGTACAGACCACCGGAATGATGCGTACTGCATTGCGTGGCAACACCATTGCCGAGGTCGCCCGCAAAGCGGGGATAGACGTCGCCGGCCTTCAAGCCACCGTCGACGCGCACAACTCCGCTGCCGCTGCCGGACAACCTGATCCGATGGGTAAACCGTCGGACTTCGTCAGGCCGATACTGTCTGCGCCGTTCACGATGTACGACGTCTCGATCAAGCCCAACATGATGAATCCGTGCCCGATGCTCACGCTCGGTGGATTGGTGGTCGACGAATCGTCCGGCATGGTGAAAAACGAGGCCGGGGAGGGTATCCCTGGTCTGTACGCCGCCGGCCGTACCGCGGTCGGTATCTGTTCCAACTCGTATGTGAGCGGCTTGTCGCTCGCCGACTGCGTATTCTCCGGACGACGAGCCGGTCAGCACGCAGCCGCATTCTCCACAGTCGGAAAGGCCTGAACGATGCTCTCGACGCAGATCCGTGGCGAACTTGCCGACCATCTTGATTCGGCGGAACGGGATCGCGCTCCGATCAGCCCGCTGATCGCCACGTATCCGGACATCGACGTCGTCGACGCCTACGAGATCCAGCTCATCAACATCCGGCGTCGTGTTGCCGGTGGCGCAAAGGTGGTCGGACACAAGGTCGGACTCTCGTCACTGGCGATGCAGCAGATGATGGGCGTAGACGAGCCAGATTACGGTCACCTGCTCGCCGAGATGGAAGAGTTCGAGAACCGTCCGGTCGACACGTCGCGCTTCTGCTTCCCGCGCGTCGAGGTGGAGGTCGCCTTCATTCTGGGAGCAGATCTGCCGGGCGCCGGGTGCACCGAACAAGACGTCATCGACGCTACTGTCGCCTATGCGCCGTCCATCGAGTTGATCGACAGCCGGATCAAGGACTGGAAGATCGGCCTCTCGGACACCATCGCGGACAACGCGTCCTCCGCCGGGTTCATCCTCGGCAAGGAACGAGTTCGCCCGTCGGACATCGACATCAAGGCCATCGACGCGGTGCTGACCTGCAACGGGGAGCGGATTGCGGAGGGGCGCAGCGATGCGGTTCTCGGTAACCCGGTCACCGCTGTCGCGTGGTTGGCGCAGAAGGTCGACACGTTCGGAGTTCGGCTCAAGGCCGGCGACATCGTTCTGCCGGGTTCGTGCACGCGAGCGATCGACGCTCATCCAGGCGACAACTTCCGAGCCGAGTTCAGCGGCCTCGGTTCCGTCTCTCTTCAGTTCACGTAGGAGTAGTCATGACCAAGGCAAGTGTGGCGATCGTCGGATCGGGAAACATCAGTACCGATCTGTTGTACAAACTGCAGCGTTCCGAGTGGCTCGAACCGCGATGGATGATCGGAATCGATCCCGAGAGTGAAGGATTGGCGCGCGCCCGCAAGATGGGACTCGAGACCTCCGCCGAGGGCGTCGACTGGTTGCTCAGCCAGGCGGAGAAACCGGACCTGGTCTTCGAGGCGACGTCGGCATACGTGCACCGCGAGGCAGCACCACGCTACGACGCCGCCGGTATCCGTGCCGTCGACCTGACTCCGGCCGCGGTCGGCCCGGCTGTGGTTCCGCCCGCGAACCTGCGTGAGCACCTGGACGCACCCAACGTCAACATGATCACTTGCGGTGGGCAGGCAACCATTCCGATCGTCTACGCGGTGTCGCGTGTCGTCGACGTGGCGTACGCCGAGATCGTCGCCTCCGTTGCATCATTGTCCGCCGGCCCGGGAACTCGCGCGAACATCGATGAGTTCACCAAGACCACCAGCCGCGGTATCGAGACCATCGGCGGCGCACAGCGCGGCAAGGCGATCATCATCCTCAACCCCGCGGACCCGCCGATGATCATGCGCGACACAATCTTCTGCGCTATCCCCGAAGACGCCGACCAGGCCGCGATCACCGACTCCATTCACCGCGTCGTCAAGGACATCCAGCAGTACGTGCCCGGCTACCGGTTGCTCAACGAACCGCAGTTCGACAAACCGAGCGTCGTTTCCGGTGGCTATGCAACGGTCACCACGTTCGTCGAGGTCGAAGGCGCAGGCGATTTCCTACCGCCGTACGCGGGCAACCTCGACATCATGACGGCAGCAGCCACCAAGGTGGGCGAGGAAATCGCCCAGAAGCTTCTGAGTGTGAAGGCATGAGCGACATGATTCATTTCGATTCGAGCTGGGACATCCGCGTCACCGACACATCGCTGCGCGACGGCTCCCACCACAAGCGTCATCAGTTCACCGTCGACGAAGTACGAGCCATCGTCGGTGCCCTCGACGGAGCCGGAGTGCCGGTCATCGAGGTCACTCACGGCGACGGTCTCGGCGGATCCTCCTTCAATTACGGCTTCTCGAAGACTCCCGAGCAGGAACTCATCAAAGCTGCCGTCGAGACGGCGACAAACGCGAAGATCGCCTTCCTGATGCTGCCCGGACTGGGCATCAAGGACGACATCGTCATCGCGCAGGACAACGGTGCGTCCATCTGCCGTATCGCAACTCACTGCACCGAGGCCGACGTATCCATCCAGCACTTCGGCCTCGCGCGTGAGCGTGGACTCGAAACAGTCGGATTCCTCATGATGGCTCACTCGATTCCGCCGGAGAAGCTGGCCAAGCAGGCTCGCATCATGGCCGACGCGGGTTGCCAGTGTGTGTACGTGGTCGACTCGGCCGGCGCGCTGGTACTCGAGCAGGTATCCGATCGCGTCGAGGCGCTGGTTCAGGAACTCGGCAACGACGCTCAGGTCGGCTTCCACGGCCACGAGAACCTGGGCCTGGGCGTCGCCAATTCCATTGCGGCAGTTCGTGCGGGAGCCAAGCAGATCGACGGTAGTACCCGTCGGTTCGGTGCCGGCGCCGGCAACGCCCCGGTCGAGGCCTTCGTCGGTGTTTGCGACAAGATCGGCGTCAAGACCGGTATCGACTTCTTCGCCATCGCCGATGCAGCCGAAGATGTTGTGCGCCCGGCAATGCCGCAGGAATGCCTGCTCGATCGTCAAGCACTGATGATGGGCTACGCCGGCGTGTACTCGAGCTTCCTCAAGCATGCCGAGCGTCAGGCCGAGCGGTACGGAGTGTCGTCCGCGGAACTGTTGGTGCGCGCAGGTAAGCGCAAGTTGGTCGGCGGACAGGAAGATCAGTTGATCGACATTGCGCTGGAACTCCAGCGCGAAGCAGCGGCTTCCTAGCCCATGGCAGACGTACTGGCCGGAAAAGTGGCCTTGGTAACCGGCGCGTCCTCAGGGTTGGGGCGCGCCGTCACCGAGATTCTCCACCGCAGGGGCGCACAGGTTTTCGGTATCGCCCGCGACAAGGAAAAGCTGCGACAGTCGATGGTCGAGGTGGTTGGCGCGGATGGAGAGCGTCGTTTCGCGGCGACGGACGTCTCGGATTCCGCTCAGTGTGATGCGGCCGTGCAGGCGTGCGTCGACGAACTCGGTGGTATCGACATCCTCGTCAACGTGGCGGGATCGCACTCGCTTCGTCATACGGCGGATATTGCGGATTCCGAATGGGCACATGACCTTGCGGTCAATCTGAACGGACCGTTCTTCCTTTCCCGAGCAGCGCTGCCGCACTTGCTGGAACGGGGCGGCAACATCGTCAACGTCTCCTCGATCGCGGGGCTGGAAGGGCAGGCGTACTCGGCTGGATACTGCGCTGCCAAGCACGGACTCATCGGACTGACCCGAGCGATGGCGATGGAGTTCACCGGAAAGTCTCTGCGTGTCAACGCAATCTGCCCCGGCGGCATGATGACTCCTCAAGTCACCGGATTCACCTTCCCCGACGGAGTCGACTTCGACCTCGTCATGAAGGTTGCCTCGCCGCGTGGCTTGATGGAAGCCGAGGACGTTGCGAAGATGGTGGCTTTCGTTGCCTCCGACGACGCCTCGGCGATACACGGGGCCGTCTACTCGGTGGACAACGGAAAAATGGCATGACCCCGTTGGTCTCGGGACCGATCTTCCAAATCTGCTGGGTGGTCGAGGACATCGAGGCCGCCGAACAGGAGTTCACTCGGCAGTGGGGAGTGGAGCGATGGCTACGTATGCCAGACATCGCCTTTGGTCCCGAGACCACAACGTATCGAGGTGAGCCCGCGGACTATGTCGTTCACGTGTCGATCGGATATGCGGGCAGCCAACAGCTCGAGTTGATCCAACCAGTGTCCGGACGCAACCTGTACACGGAGTTCCTGGAGACTCACGGCGTCGGAGTTCATCACATGGCTTGGGTTCCTGACGATTACGAGGCGACGTTGCTCGAGGCCGAGCGTCGCGGAATGTCGGTGGTGCAACAAGGTCGGGTAGAGGGCGCCGGCATGGAGTTCTCCTACCTCGATGCCGGGCCGTTGGGTGGATACGTCGAGTTGATGAAGCTCTCGCCCGAGATTCGGTTGATGTTCGCTTCGCTCATTCCTGATTGACGGCAAACACTTTCGTGAAGTAATCGGAAATGTTCTCCGGGTGACCACGGAATCCGAGGTAGCCGTCGGGGCGAATGACCAGCGCCGCCGTACCTTCGACCCCATACGCGGCGCACAGTTGCGAGGCGTTGTCCTCGATGATCGGCACCAGCGAGTCGACGGTCACGGTTCCCGGTGGCACTATCGCGTAGACGTCCAGCAAGCCGTGCGCTGATCGAATTGCGGCGTCGGCGACCTTCTCCAAGCTGTTGATGCTCTCCGCGGATCCGTCCGAAGTCAGCAGTAACGTGTGGTCGAATCCGGACAGCAAGTCGAACAACCGAATTGGATACTGCACACCGTCTCGGCGCATTCCGCGTGCATCGGGTGCACGCTCGCCCGGTTGAACGTGTGGACTCGAAGAATTACGCCCGGTGTTCAGCGGACTCTCCGAGTAGTCGATCAACAATTGAGCCTGGCGCCGCATTGCCGTGTCGATGGAGGACTCTCCCGAACCGATTCCTTCTCGAGCATTTCGGACCGTCATCCCGACGACTTCTTCACCGACCGGCCGCCTTTCGGCGTCGTAGGTCTCGAGAAGATCCGCTTTCGCAACACCTTTGACGGCGAGCGCTATCTTCCACGCAAGATTGTGGGCGTCCTGGATCCCGGTGTTCATGCCCTGCGCGCCAGTCGGGGGATGGATGTGCGCGGCGTCGCCGGCGACAAAAACCCGTCCGCGGCTGTAAGCGTCGACGATGCGGTGGCTGATGCGGAAGACCGAGGACCATCGCAGCATCGAGGCGGTTGTCGGTTCTGGGGACAGTCTGTCGAGCACGGCCTGGATGTGATGGAGTTCAGGTGTCTTGCCGGTTGAAAAACCGTGTTGTACAGCGGCTTTGTTCGACGATTCGTCCGGCATCAACTCGTCCGGAACGAGCATCGACATGCGGTACCGCTTGTGTCCGGGAAGTGGGATGCAGACGAGTAGATCGTCGGTGGTTCCGTCGTCGCTGGTGTGGTTGGCGCGGACGGAGTAGCCGCTGGGTATCGACCAGTCGACTTCGACGTCGCCGAGCATGTAGCTCTCGGCAAACGCGCCGCCCTCGAAGCTCAGGCCCAGCCCTTTGCGGACCACGCTGTGCGCGCCGTCGGAACCCACCAGGTACCGGGCTGTCACAGTGCTGCCGTCGCTGAGGGTGCAGGTGACGGCGTCGTCGGATTGTTCGAATGCAGTGAGGCCGACTCCGCGTTCGACGGTTGTTCCCAACTCGGTGAGGCGCTCGGTGAGGATGCGCTCCGTCGAGTACTGAGGCAGACAGAGAAACCAGTAAGGAACGTCCTCGGGGAGGGTGAGGTCGACGCGGCCGACCTCGACGCCGTTCGTGTACATGATCTGACCGCGCATCAATGTCGAGGCGTCGAGTGCCTGGCGGAGCACCCCCATGTTCTCGAAGAGTTCGAGAGTGCGTGGCTGAATCCCGACGGCTTTCGCGTATTGCCGCGGTTCGTCGAGCGGGTCGACTATTCGACAGGAGATACCGCGTCTGCGCAGCTCGATCGCGGTGGTCAAGCCGATCGGGCCGGCGCCCGCTACCAATACGTCGGTATCCATGAGGACCCACTCACGTCGGGGACAGTCGGTCATTTCAGTATGGGTAAGCGAACTTTCGTTTTGGGGAAATTCGCGCAGATCGGGCATTTTGGGGCTTTCCGCACGGGTTGCAGACGTTGAGGTCGTGGGAAGATCGCGACGTGAAGGCAGGCGAGTTGCATCATGAGCCGCCGGGGTACCGGTGCCCGTTCTGTCGCTTCGCGCTGGGCGAGTTCGACGAGCACAACTCGTCGACCGACCTGGTTGCTCGAACCGACCACGCAATCGCTCGGATTTCCCCGAAGTGGTGGCCGGGCAACCCCGGCCACGTACTTGTGTCGCCGATCGAGCACTTCGAGAATCTCTACACTTTGCCCACGAGCGTCGGGCACTCGGTTTTCGACCTGGTTCAGGCCGTGGCTGTTGCAATTCGTGAAGCCTACGGCTGCGACGGCGTCTCGACCCGGCAGCACAACGAACCGGCGGGCAACCAGGACGTCTGGCACCACCACGTCCACGTATTTCCGCGATACGAGGACGACCACCTGTATTCCCGGCATGGCGAGGCGGCCTACGTTCCGCCTGAGGCGCGAGCGCCTTTCGGCGCACTTTTGCGCCCTCGATTCCTTGAACGCTGATCTGCCGCCACATCCAAGTGATGTACAAATCTGCGTGTTTGTAAAACTTTTACCCCAAAAATCGTTGACAAAACGCCATCATTTGTCCACTCTCTATACATAGATGTTGTTCGTGTCGCGGATTACCGCGCAGGACGCACTCACTGATCCGAACGAGAACTGGAGAATTCGATGGCGGCGTTGGTGTACACCGAGCCAGATGGTCGGCTCGCAACTTGGAGAGACCGGAAACGCTACTTGTGGCTGTTGGCGCTGATTCCGTCATCGGCAACTTTCATCGCCGTGGGGCTTGTTACCGCCACCGGATGGAATGTCTTCTGGTGGACCGGCCCACTGATCGCGTTTGCTCTCATTCCCGTCATCGACATCCTGGCGGGTGAGGACGGGAAGAATCCGCCCGACGAGGTGATCGACGAACTCGAGAACGACCGCTTCTACCGGTGGTGCACCTACGCCTATCTGCCGCTGCAGTACACGGCCTTCTTCCTGTCCTGCTACATCTGGGCGCGTTGGGATTTGAGCGTTCTCTCCAATATCGGACTCGCAGTGACGATCGGTGTGACGGCCGGAATCGGCATCAACACAGCCCACGAACTCGGGCACAAGAAGGAGAGCGTCGAGCGCTGGTTGTCCAAAATCGTTCTCGCACAAAGTGCTTACGGTCACTTCTACCTCGAACACAACCGTGGCCACCATGTGCGAGTGTCGACTCCGGAAGATCCGGCGACCTCGCGCTTCGGTGAGACCCTCTACGGTTTCTGGCCGCGCAGCGTCGGCGGGGGATTGAAGTCGGCGTGGCATCTCGAGAAGACCCGCTTCGAGCGTTTGGGCACCACGCACTGGAGCATCAAGAACGACGTGCTCAACGCCTGGCTCATGTCGGTTGTTCTGTTCGGTGTCGCGCTTGCAGTGTTCGGGATCGGCATCGCGCCGTACCTCGTGATCCAGGCGTTCATCGGGTTTTCGCTGCTCGAAGCGATCAACTACCTCGAGCACTACGGACTCCTACGTCAGAAAACCGCAAGCGGACGGTACGAGCGATGCACGCCGGCACACAGCTGGAACAGTGATCGCATCTGCACTAACGTCTTCCTTTATCACTTGCAGCGGCACAGCGATCATCATGCGAATCCGACACGTCGTTACCAGGCGCTTCGCAGTATGGAAGAGGCCCCTCAGCTCCCGAGCGGCTACGCCAGCATGATTATGCTCGCAACAGTCCCGCCCCTGTGGCGCAAGGTGATGGACCACCGCGTTCTCGAGCACTACCGAGGTGACATCACCCAGGTCAACATCGCGCCGAAGAAGCGGGCCAAGATCCTCGCAGCCTACGGGGTGAATGCATGAACGCCTACATCTGCCCGATCTGCGACTACACGTACACCGAATCGACAGGTGCTGCGCGAGAGGGCTTTCCGCCCGGTACGCCGTGGTCGAGTATCCCGGACGACTGGTGCTGCCCCGACTGCGGCGTCCGCGAGAAGGTCGACTTCACGCTCGTCACGCAATCCTGATCGAACTACCCACCGGTGAAAGGGAAACCGATGTCCGAGACTGCCACTGCTTACAAATTGTTCCGCTGCCTCCAGTGCGGGTTCGAGTACGACGAAGCGATCGGCTGGCCCGACGACGGTATCGAGCCGGGTACTCGCTGGGACGAGATTCCCGAAGACTGGTCTTGCCCTGATTGTGGTGCCGCCAAAGTCGATTTCGAAATGGTGGAGGTGAACCGCTGATGACAGCGGTCAGCGAGCCCGACACACGCACCGTCGTGATCGTGGGCACGGGCATCGCCGGTTCCGGTGCCGCGCAGGCCCTGCGCAAGGAAGGGTTCGGCGGCAGCATCATCCTGATCGGCAGCGAACCTGAGGAGCCGTACCGCCGCCCGGCGCTGTCGAAGGAGCTACTGTCCGGGAAAGCGTCGATCGATCGGGCTCGGTTGCGGCCGTCGACTTTCTGGACCGAGCAGGGTATCGATCTTCGGATCGGCGCAACTGTCACGAGTATCGACACAGATTCCCGCACAGTACTTTTAGCCGACGGTGACAGCATCGACTACGACGTTCTGATTCTTGCCACGGGTGGACGGTCCCGACGGTTGGAGAACGAAGATTCCGAGCGCGTTCACTATCTTCGGGATATCGCAGACATGCGACGCTTGCAATCCCAGCTGATCGAAGGATCCTCGCTACTGGTGGTCGGCGGTGGCTTGATCGGATCGGAGGTGGCGTCAACGGCACGCGACTTGGGTTGCAGTGTGCAGGTTCTCGAAGCGCAACCGGTGCCCCTGTCCAGGCTGCTTCCACCGTCGATAGCGGAGAAGATCGCCGCGCTGCACGCCTCGGCGGGCGTCGCCTTGCAGACGGGAGTCGACCTCGAGACGCTCACGACGGGTGCCGACGGCGTCACCGCACGTGCGCGTGACGGACGCGAGTGGACAGCGGAGTTGGCCGTCGTCGCAATCGGATCCTTGCCCGATACCGATGTGGCTGCTGCTGCGGGTATTGCGGTGGACAACGGGATTTCGGTAGACGGATACCTCAGGACGTCTGTCGATAATGTGTACGCGATCGGCGATGTGGCCAACGTGCCCAACGGTTTTCTCGGCGGCATGCACCGTGGTGAGCACTGGAACACTGCGCAGGACCACGCAGTTGCAGTTGCCAAGACCATCGTCGGGAAGGAAGAACCCTTCGAATCCGTCCCTTGGAGTTGGTCGAACCAATTCGGCCGCAACATTCAAGTAGCGGGTTGGCCAGGCGCGGACGACACCGTGATTGTTCGAGGAGACTTGGACTCCTATGACTTCACTGCGATCTGCATGCGCGACGGAAATATCGTCGGTGCTGTGAGCGTGGGCCGGCCGAAGGACATTCGTGCCGTCCGAACCCTTATCGAACGCTCCCCGGACATCAGCGCCGACGTACTCGCCGATACAAACAGGGATCTGACCGAACTTGCGGCGGGTCTTGTCGCCTCACCGGTGCTCTGAGTGCACTCGTGACTTCTGTGGCTTGCGTGTCCACCGTTTTGACACCGAGCACGGGCGATGGAAATCTTCCCGATATGTCCACCGCTCGTGCCCGTGTCCCGTACCACGAGGCAGCTCGTCAACTCCTCCGTGCGTCAGCGCTCGACGCCACACGCGAACTCTTGACCGAGAAATCGTGGAACGACATCACGATGGCGCATATCGCGGAAGCTGCGGGTATGAGCCGGCAGACGTTGTACAAGGAGTTCACGTCTCGCCAGGGATTGGCGTCCGGATACCTCATCCGGTTTGTCGACGAGTTTCTCGAAGAAGTGGAACGCGAAGTAACGCTGCATCATTCGGATCCGCGTGGCGCGGTCTCGGCTGCATTTCGTGCCTTCTTCGACGCCGGTGCCCGGGATCCGATGGTGGTCAGCATTGTCGGTCCCCGGCCGCAGCACGACCTGCTGAGCTTGGTCACCACTGACGGGACTCCGCTGCTCGAACATGCGAGCGCGAGGTTGGCCGAGATCTTCATGACCAGTTGGGCGAACGTCGACCGCATCCATGCCGAGATGTTCGGCAGCACGATAGTGCGTCTGGCGATCAGTCACGTGACGTTGTCTTTCGGTACCCCCGATCAGATCGCCGAGAACCTGGGGGAGATGTTCGGGCCGTTCCTCGATCAGGTCATCGGTTCGGGCACAGTCGAACCGAACTGAGCCGACAGGATCGATACGGTTTCCGGGCTAGGGCGGAAGTTCGATCGAGCGTGATCGCCGTAGTTCTTTGGTGGGAAATATCGTCGTTATGTGTGAATCCGCGTCTCACTTCTCGGTAGCGTGCCGGGCGTAGATCGAGGTGCGATCCGCAGGGGGTGGCTCTCGTGAATTTCCGTCAACGGTGGAGGAATTCGAAGATGAAGAGCCGCAACAAATCTCGAGTGATGTCGACAGTCGCGCTAGTTGCAACATTTGTCATGGCCGGTGCAGGTGTGGCACTTGCCGACGAATCATCGTCAGGGTCTTCCGGCAGCGGATCGCTCGGTTCCTCCGGTGCGGCAGCGGTTGATCCGTTGACCTTCGACGGTTGGGGCACGTGCCCGATCGAGGATCTCGAGGTGACGACGTGCGCCAGCGTCGTAGTTCGCGGAGGGACCATGAAATTGGGCGCACTTTCGGTGCCGATCCCGGACGGAAGCCTCAAGGTTGCGGGCGGAGTGAAATACGCGACCCAGCCGGACAACAGTTTCATCGAGACGTTCGTCGCCAAGCAGGACGGGTCCAACGGGGTCTATTCCAATCCGATTTCGGTACCCGGAGGTGCTCTCGGGATCGATACTCCGCTGGGACTGACTCAGATCAGCGCGACGGTGGAATCGGTGGGAGTCCCGGATCTGAAGGTTCTCGAGCAGGAACTCACCATGCCTGTTCGATTGAAACTGTCTAATCCCTTGCTCGGTGACGATTGCTACATCGGTTCGGTTTCGAATCCGATCAACCTTCACCTGACCACAACCGGAAACCCTCCGTCGGAACCTATCGGTGAGTTCCCCGGTGCAGTGTTCCCGGCAGTCCCACATTCGGATGCGGTGTTTGCGGCGCCGGGAGCCAGCGGGTGTGGACCGCTGGGTGCGCTCAACTGGGCCGTGAATCTACGCGGGGGAGTGCCGGCGGCCAGCGGAAAGAACTCTCTCACCACGTCGAGCGACGTCTACGCGGTGGCTGCACGAAAGGTGCGACCGCCTGCCTGACGGACACGCGGGCGCTGGAACGTAAAACGAGGGCCGACCCGTGGGTCGGCCCTCGTTCTACACAATCAGGTCAGCTGACCTCGGGATCACGCACCGTGATGGTGCCGTCCCTAACCGCGTCGGCGATGCTGTCGTGCAGTTTCGGGCATCCGTCTTTCAATGCCGACGACTGCCCGGAAGCAATTGCCTCTTTGAAGGTGTGGCAACGCAGCGCCGGGTCGGAAGTCCACTGAACGCTGGTGTGTTTGTACGTGTTCTTGCGAACCAGTACGCACGCGCCGCATGCCTTGCAGTCGACTTCCTGCAGACCCGAGTCGAGGTATTCGTGCTTGTCCTCGATCGTCTGGGCCGCGATCGCCTCGAGCCGTTCCGTTTGCCCGGCAAAGTCCGGTGCCTTGGCCCAACGAGCCCACCGTGCGTCGGTTCCGATCGAGGCGCTCACGACTAGACCTCTGCTTCCTTCTTTGCCGCTTCTGCTGCAGCTTCCTTCTCGGCCTTCTGGCGTGCGAGGTTTTCCTCGACCTCGGCGTGCCAGGCTTCGTTTGCCTTGGTGGTGTCCACCTCGAACTCGAAGCGCTGCGTCATCTTCTCGGTGACGTCGGCCTTGTCCACGTAGAACTGCTCGTACCAGCGTCGTAGCTGGTAGACGGGGCCGTCTTCTTCGCAGAGAAGGGGATTCTCGATCTTGGTCTTGTTCTTCCAGATCGCGACGTCCTGCAGGAATCCCTCGCTGATGCCCTCGGTGAACTTGCCGGCCAACTTGTCGGCCATCTCGTCGGAGACACCCGTCGGCTTCTTCACCGTCACGCCCCACTGCAGCACGAACGAGTCCGGGCTGATCGGGTAGTGGCAGTTGATCAGAACACTCTCGACCTCGTATCCGCTGTAGCTGTTCCACAGGGGATTGACCATGTACGACGGTCCGTAATACGCAGCTTCGGAGCGAAGCAGCGTGTCGCCGCCGTACTGGGAGGCCATTCCGATGTCGGGACGGCCCGTGGTGTTGAGGTACTGAGTGGCGATCTCACCTTCGAAGACGTTCTTGAAGTACGTCGGGAAGGCGTAGTGGATGTAGTAGAAGTGCGCCATGTCGACCACGTTGTCGATGATCTCGCGGCAGTTGGACCCCTCGATGACCATGGAGTTCCAGGTCCAGTCGGTCCATTCGTCGCTGTACGCGCCCTCGATACGAGGAATCACGATCTCTTCGGGCGGCGGATTGCCCTCGGGGTCGTTCCAGACGAAGAGCTGACCGTTCTGCTCGAGGGTCGTCCACGCGCGGGTGCGTGCGAGCGGAGGCACGCGGCGGGCATAAGGAATGCCGGTGCACTTGCCGTTGCCGCCCCAGCGCCAGTCGTGGAAGGGGCAGGCGATGGAATCGCCCTTGACCTCGCCTTGTGTGAGGTCACCACCCATATGACGGCAGTATCCGTCGAGAACTTTGATGTCGCCCTTGCTGTCGGCGAACACCACGAGCTTCGTACCGAAAGCCTCGATCGCGTGCGGTTTGCCGTCCTTGAAGGTCTTCAGTAGACCCAGGCAGTGCCAACCGCGGGCGAAACGAGTTTGCACCGTTCCGACGTCGATCTCGCGAATCTGCGCCATTGTGACCTCACATCCCTTCTAGCTGTTAGTAGAACACGTTATAGAACTCGATCCGGTTCCGCCAGATTTTGGGGGCACTTGTTACAGCATTGCGGCCACAAACGGGACCTTTGTCAGCGTCTCGACAGAAAAGAGAACGTGTTCTAGTCTCAAGTGTAAGTGAACCAACCGATCGAGGAAGACGGGAGCGTCGAAGTGGGTAACCATGACAGCCACGAGGTGATGCAGAGGCTCGACGCACTACTGCCGGCACTGCGCGAGCGCGCACAGGAGACCGAGGATCTGCGTCGTATCCCCGACGAGTCCATCAAGGCTCTCCAGGAAACAGGCTTCTTCCGCTTGCTGCAGCCGAAGCAGTGGGGCGGATACGAAGCCGATCCGGTGCTGTTCTACTCCGCGGTCAAGAAGATCGCCAGCGCGTGTGGTTCCACAGGGTGGGTCTCCTCGATCATCGGGGTACACAACTGGCACCTCGCCCTCTTCTCTCAGCAGGCGCAGGAAGACGTGTGGGGCAACGACACTGACGTTCGCATCTCGTCCTCTTACGCCCCGATGGGTATGGGTGAAGTAGTCGAGGGCGGATACAAGGTCAACGGTGCGTGGGCGTGGTCCTCGGGTTGTGACCACGCCAGCTGGGCCGTTCTCGGTGGTCCGGTGTTCAAAGACGGCCGCGCGGTCGATTTCGTGAGCTACCTGATTCCTCGCGAGGACTACCAGATCGACGACGTGTGGAATGTGGTCGGCCTGCGTGGAACCGGCTCCAATACCGTTGTGGTCAAGGATGTTTTTGTTCCCAAGCATCGCGTGCTGAGCTTCCGGGCGATGAGCGAACTGACCGCCCCGGGCCTCGAGAACAACACCGCGCCGGTCTACAAGATGCCGTGGGGAACCATTCACCCCACCACGATCTCGGCACCGATCGTCGGAATGGCTTACGGAGCTTACGAAGCGCACGTCGAGCACCAGGGCAAGCGTGTTCGCGCTGCGTTCGCCGGCGAGAAGTCGAAGGACGATCCGTTTGCCAAGGTGCGCATCGCCGAGGCATCCAGCGACATCGACGCCGCGTGGCGTCAGCTCTCCGGCAACGTCGCCGACGAGTACGCGTTGATCCTTGCGGGCGAAGAGGTTCCGATGGAACTGCGGCTGCGCGCTCGACGTGACCAGGTGCGCGCCACGGGCCGCGCGATCGCCTCGATCGACAAGCTCTTCGAGAACTCCGGCGCCACGGCGCTGCAGAACGGCACTCCTATTCAGCGTTTCTGGCGCGATGCTCACGCTGGTCGCGTCCACGCCGCCAACGATCCCGAACGCGCGTACGTCATGTTCGGAACCGGCGAATTCGGTCTGCCGATCACCGACACGATGGTCTAGAGGAGGCTCAGTGACAACCACCGAAGAAGCCCTCACCTACGAGTCCACTTCACGGTTCGCGCAAGTGCGCCCCGATCTGAAACTGCACTTCCACGAGGCGGGCGTCGGAAACGACAAGACCATCGTGCTGCTGCACGGCGGTGGCCCAGGCGCGTCGTCGTGGTCTAACTTCGCCCGCAACATTCCGGTGTTGGCGAAGAGCTTTCACGTCATCGCGGTCGATCAGCCCGGTTACGGGCAGTCCGACAAGCCGACGGAGCATCCGCAGTACTTCGTTCACAGTGCGTCGGCGCTCAACGATCTCCTGGACACGCTCGAGATCACCGGTCGCGTTGATCTGCTGGGCAATTCGCTCGGTGGTGGCGCTGCTGTTCGCTTTGCGCTCGACTACCCGGACCGTGCGGGTCGCCTCGTTCTGATGGGCCCCGGCGGTCTGAGTGTCAACCTGTTTGCGCCGGACCCCACCGAGGGCGTCAAGAACCTCGGAAAGTTCAGCTACCAGCCCACCCGAGAAAACCTCGAAGCATTCCTGCGGATCATGGTCTTCGATCAGAAGCTGATCACGCCGGAACTCGTCGACGAACGTTTTGCTGCCGCCAGCACTCCCGAGTCGCTGGCTGCGGCCAAGGCGATGGGTAAGTCCTTCTCCAGCGGTGACTTCGAGCTCGGCATGCTCTGGCGCGAGGCGTACAAGCTTCGTCAGCGTGTGTTGCTGATCTGGGGCCGTGAGGATCGGGTCAACCCTCTCGACGGCGCACTGGTCGCGCTCAAGATGATCCCGCGCGCGCAGCTCCACGTCTTCGGCGGTTGCGGTCACTGGGCGCAGCTCGAGAAGTTCGACGAATTCAACCGGCTCGCAACCGACTTCCTGCTCGACGGAGGTAAATGATGGGTATTCGATCTCTGGCGTACATGCGCATCGGGGCCACCGACATGGCTGCGTGGCGCGAATACGGACTCAAGATCCTCGGAATGATCGAGGGCAAGGGCGTCGACGCGGAATCGCTGTATCTGCGTATGGACGACTTCCCGGCGCGTCTTGTCATCGTTCCGAACGACACGGACCGTCTGCTCGTCTCGGGTTGGGAAACCGCGAATGCCGCTGAGCTGCAGGATATCCGTGACAGGTTGTCGGCAGCCGGTGTTCCGTTCAAGGAAGGCACGGCGGAGCAGCTCAAGGACCGTCGCGTCGTCGAGATGATCGCGTTCGAGGACACCTCGGGCAACTCCCTCGAGGTGTTCCACGGAGCTGCTCTCGAACACCGCCGGATCGTGAGCCCGTACGGGCACAGGTTCGTGACGGGTGAGCAGGGGCTCGGCCACGTCGTGCTCACCACCGACGATGACGATGCTTCGCTGCGGTTCTACCGCGACGTACTCGGATTCAAGCTTCGCGATTCGATGCGTCTGCCTCCGCAGATGGTCGGCCGGCCCGCGGACGGCGACCCGGCGTGGCTGAGGTTCCTCGGCTGCAACCCGCGTCACCACAGCTTGGCGTTCCTGCCGTTGCCCAACCCGACGGGCATCGTGCACCTGATGCTCGAAGTGGAGAACTCCGACGACGTCGGACTGTGCCTCGACCGGGCACTGCGCAAGAAGGTCAAGATGTCGGCGACTCTCGGTCGCCACGTCAACGACGAGATGCTCTCGTTCTACATGAAGACTCCAGGCGGGTTCGACATCGAATTCGGTTGTGAGGGGCTAGAGGTCGAGGACGAAAACTGGATCGCGAGGGAAAGCACGGCCGTGAGCCTGTGGGGTCACGACTTCACGGTGGGAATGAAGCCGTGAGTTCGCCCGACGCGTCGGTGAGTGCGGAGCAGGCGATCGATCCACGCCAGTTCCGCACGGTTCTCGGGCAATTCTGCACGGGCATCACCATCATCACGACAGTCGACGACGGTGAGCCTGTCGGGTTCGCATGTCAGTCTTTCGCGGCCCTGTCACTCGACCCGCCTTTGGTGTTGTTCTGCCCCACCAAGGGTTCTCGGTCGTGGGCGGCAATCGAGCGGACCGGTAAGTTCGCCGTCAACGTGTTGGCGGAGGAACAGCAGGCGGTGTGTGCTCGTTTCGGGTCACGTGAGCCGGACAAGTTCGCGGGCATCGATTGGACGCCATCGCCTCTGGGCTCGCCGATCATCGACAAGTCCCTTGCACACATCGACTGCACGGTGGAAACCGTCCACGACGGCGGCGATCACTACGTCGTCTTCGGTCGGGTGTCGTCGATGAGTGAGATCAAGACCGAACGCCCGCTGCTCTTCTATCGCGGGCAGTACACGGGCATCGAGCCGGACAAGACTGTTCCGGCTACCTGGCGTGACGATCTGGAAGCGTTCCTGACGACCACGACAGAAGATACCTGGCTGTAGGGGGCAAGCCCCCTGTGCGCCTTTTTGGTAGTGGTAACTACCAAAAAGGCGCACAGGGCCGGAGGCCCTACAGAGAAAAACAGGTATGACAGAAGTCGTCACCGAACGGCGTCAACAGGATGCTACGACGCACTATCTTGTTCGATCGGCCGGCGCGCTTGACCGCCTCGATCACCGATGGCTGCACCTCGACCACCTGGTACCGGTCGGCCTCGACGGGCTCGCGTGAGAACGCCACCAAACCGAGCCGATGCAGGTTGTTCAGGTACGCGCTGATGCGGTCCAGATGTCGACAGCCTGCCAGTTCTCCGATCATCGACAGACCCTCGTCGATCATCTCCGAGCCGACTCCGAACGGCCGCGCCGTGCGCACGTCGACGCTCGGTTGTGCGCCGGAGGTGGCCAGCAACCGAAGAATTCGAGCTTCGTCTGGTGCGATCTCGTCGAGGATCCGGTCGTAAGCCGGGTGCAGATCGTCGCGATCGGTCACGTCCGCGGAACGGTCCAGCAATCTGTCGCCACGTGCCCGCAGCGCCGCGAGAGTGGCCTCGACGCTCTGCTTGCGATTGGTTCGAGTTGCCATTGCTGCCCGTAGGTTCTCGGTCCGCGAGCCGTCTCCGTTGGAGTTCTCGGCCCGACGTTCGGATTGAACATTGGCCGATTCAGCGGCCTCTGCCGCGGCTTCGGCCGCAGCCTGAACGATCTGCCGCGTCGCCTCCTTCGCCGTTCCGAAAGCCCAACCCGTCAGCTTGATCGACGTGAGCGTCGTCGTGGCGGTAAGCCCGACAAGGCTACGGATCAGACGCTTTTCGACGGATTCGACCGGCGCGATGTCCGCAGCCCAGTCGTACGATTCCGCTTCGACGATCATGCGATGGTCGTGCTCACTCATGCTCATACTCCGAATATTGCGAGGTGTAGGAAACCGGCAAACGAGCCCAGCACGGCCCCGTGTACGAACAACAGCCACTCGTCCTGCTTGACGGCTGAGCGTAGTAGTTCGCTGAAATCTTCCGGTGAAAGGATGCTCATGCGTTCGGTGACGAAGACACGAATCTTCTCCGACTGGTTCTCGGCGAACTCCGCATCCTCGAAGACCCGGGGGTACAGGTCGAGCACTTCGGTGGTGGCCAGGCCGGGCAGACGCTTGTAGCTCTGCGAACCAACGGTCATCTTGACCACCGACTTTGCCCAGCCGGCTGCGTCGTCGACGGATTCGCGCAGTACCTGATCGAGCATCCGCCGCGTTCGGTCCGAGCGGGGACCTTCGAGGAGTTCGGTGCCGATGTTCTCGAGCGTCACGACGTGATCGGCGAGGGTTTTTGCGTACCCGGCGATGATCTCGGTGCGGCGTTTCAGGAACAGTCCCTGCCGCCACGGCACCCAACGGCTGGGGGTGATCGGTTCGAAGATCATCGTGATTCCGAGGTAGTTCACGATGTACCCGATGATCACGCCACCGATGGGAAGCACCCACCACTGCGGAACCAGATGGAGGATTCCGACGAGCACGAAGCCCATCGGGAACCCGAAGTAGAAGCCGAAGTTCTGCATGAACCTGAGCTCTTTGTTGCCCATCGTGCGGAAGATGTCGTTGAGCAGTTTGGGGTGCGAAGAGAGGTAGCGGATCACCATCAGCTTCGCGTCGATGAACTCGTCGATGTCCTCTTCGATGCGGTCGGTGATCATGCGCACGCTGGCCGGCAGATCGTCCTCCACCTTGCGGAAGACGGCCTCCTTCACCGACGTCGGAAGGTTGTGCCAGAGCTGAGGATTCTCGGCCGTCATGATTCTGGTGACCACGCCGCGCACTTCACTGCGAGAAATGTTCACCAAGTGCTCGGCGATGCTGTCCGGGTCCAGGACGCGATAGAAGTCGGCGATGCTGCCGACTTTCGCGAGGGATTTGTCGACGGCGATCGACGCCATCTTCTCCGCCCGCGAGGGGACGATGCCTTGCCAACCGAATCTGCCGTCGCTGGTGATCGCGGGGATCACCTGGACGCGTCGGGGGAGGAACGGGAAGAGCAGTTTGAGGCCGGGCACTTTGATCCCGTGGAAGTTAATCGGCGCAAACAGCATCAGGACGCCCGACCAATTGGTGATGTACCCGATGATTCCGGTGAACAAAGGAATGGTGATCAACTGTTCGAGCAAGTGGTCCGGCACCGTCGCACATCCTCCTCATATCCGAGAACCTCACGTTCGGACATGATTGCCGAAACTTCGCTCTTCGTGGGTGTTTCGTTGGCTACTGCTGCGCCTTCCCAGTTGCGTCAGCATAGAGGCCCGACAATTCGGGCTGTAGGTGGGTAGGAAGTTGATGTAACCTCACGTACATGGTCAGTATTGCGCACAACACGACGACGCCGGTTCTCTTCCGGCGCATCGTTTAGGAACTGCTGACCAAACCCTTTCAGCCCCGGGAGTTATCGCCCCGGGGCTTTCCTGTTTCGTCGCTCCGTGTGCGTCTCCCCTTGAACGATTTGGAGACCTCTCATGAGCGTTGACCACCGCGAACTCGGGCGCGACCTGGAGTTTTTCGCCACCACCCCCACCGTCGGGGCCGGCCTCCCACTCTGGTTACCGGACGGCGCGATCATCAGGAACGAACTCGAAAAGCTCGCCGCCGAACAAGCAGCGCGATCCGGATGCCGGGGTGTCTATACCCCCGTTATGGCGAAGAAAGAGTTGTACGAGAGATCTGGGCATTGGTCCATGTTCTCGGACGACATGTTTCCCGAAATGAAGATAGGCGGAGAGTCATTTCTCCTTCGTCCGGCTAACTGTCCTCATCACGCTCAGGTATTCGCCGCTCGCGGTCGTAGTTATCGCGAGCTACCTTTCCGCGTTCGTGAACTCGGCTCGATGTTCCGTAGCGAACTCTCCGGTGTTCTCAGCGGATTGAGTCGAGTCAGACAGATCAATCTCGACGACGCACATGTCTTCTGTAGTCGCGAACAAGTGCAAGCGGAAGTGATCGTCGCGCTCGACGCGATCGAGCGCTGCTACTCGACTCTGGGGATTGCCGAACGGAAGTACCGCCTCTCGATCAGAGGGGGAGAGGGGCAGTACCTCGGCACCGACGAGCAGTGGGCGGACGCCGAGGATCACCTTCGCGGGGCGCTGAATGCACGCTCGATCGAGTACGTGGAAGCGAAGGGGGAGGCAGCGTTCTACGGTCCCAAGATCGACGTCCAGGTGCGAGACGCGCACGGCCGCGAGGAAACACTCTCGACCGTGCAACTCGACTTCAATCAACCGGAGCGGTTCGACCTCGAGTACACCGCTGAGGACGGATCCAAGGCTCGCCCCGTCATGATCCATCGGGGCTTGCTCGGATCGATGGAACGCATGACTGCGCTTTTGATCGAAAGGTTCGAAGGGCGGATGCCGCCGTGGCTGGCACCCAACCAAGTCTCGATTCTGCCCGTCGGCGACCGGCACCAGGTTGAGGCCGAGCGTTTGCGGGCCGATCTCGAGGCTCGCGATGTTCGAGTGGCGATCGCGCCTGACGGATCGTTGGGACGTCGCATCCGCGAGGCACGCACTCACCGTGACCCGTACATCGCGGTGATCGGAGACAACGAGGTGCACGGCGGCACCGTCGACGTTCTGGTCCCCGCGCGTGGTGGGCGGGTGGTCGTCGATGCGAGTGTGTTTGTCGCTCAGGTGGTCTCGGGCATCAAAGAGCGTGCCCTGCTTCCGGCAGACTTCTAGCCGACGGGAAGCTCGTGGAGGGCGCGCACCAGTGGCGCGAGTTCGGGTGTCTTGCATGCCTCGTCGAGTGCGGCTTCGAGGGTGGCGTCGTGCGTCGGCCGTGCGCTTTCGAGAAGCTCGCGGCCGGCCGGCGTCAGCTCGGTGTAGATGCCTCGACGGTCGTCGGCGCACAGGATGCGCGTCAATAGTCCTCGATCTTCGAGTCGATTGACCAAGCGCGTCGTGGCGCTGCTGCTCAGTGCGGCAGCGCGAGCCAACTGAGCCATCCGCATGTGCCAGCCATCCTGGCGGCTCAGTGCGTCGAGCACGGTGTATTCGACGACGGACAGTTTGTGCTCACGCTGGAGCGCGCGTTCCAGTTCGGTGTCGAGGGCGCCGTGCAGTGCTGCGAGCGTGCGCCACCCTTGCGAACGGATTTCGACGGCGTCGTCGGCGATCCCCATGTGATTCTCCTTGTCCGTTTCCTGCGACTCCAGGTTACCAGCTTGCGCATGTAGCGCGCGCGTGCAACTATTTATAGCGCGCCTGCAACTACTGCGCACGCCCGCTAACGGCTTACGCGTAAATCTGTGAAAGGAACATCGAGATGCCATTGGGTCTCATTGCCCTCGCTATGGGCGGGTTCGGGATCGGCCTCACCGAATTTGTCATCATGGGCCTCCTGCCCGAGATCTCGGCTGATTTCGAGGTCACCGAGTCCGTCGCGGGCTACCTGATCTCGGGCTACGCACTGTCGGTGGCGATCGGCGCGATCCTCCTGACCGCTGCCGTCACCCGCTTCGAGCGCAAGAAGGTCCTTCTCTCGCTCATGGTGCTGTTCATCATCGGCAACCTGATGTCCGCGCTCGCTCCCTCCTACGAGGTCATGATGGGCGGACGCATCGTCGCGGCGCTGTGCCACGGTGCGTTCTTCGGAATCGGCTCGGTGGTTGCCGCCGACATGGTCGCGCCCAACAAGCGCGCCGGCGCCATCGCGATGATGTTCGCGGGCCTGACCATCGCCACCGTTCTCGGCGTTCCGTTCGGCACGCTGCTGGGCCAGCAACTCGGATGGCGCTCGACGTTCTGGGCCATCACCGTCATCGGCGTCATCGCCCTGATCGGAATTGCAGCACTCGTCCCGACGACGCCCGCCAGCACGACCGGTGGCGGATTGCGCGGAGAGTTGGGGGCATTCCGCAACAAGCAGGTATGGCTCTCGATCGCCATCACCATCCTCGGCTACGGCGGAATGTTCGGAGCCTTCACCTACATCGCCTTCACCCTCACCGAGGTCACCGGCTTCGCGACGTCCAGCGTTCCGTGGCTGCTCATCCTCTTCGGCTCGGGCCTGTTCGTCGGCAACTTCCTCGGCGCCAAGGCGGCCGACCGTTCGCTCACGAAGGCGCTGGTCTGGATTCTCGCGATCCTGACCGTCGTTCTGATCGTGTTCGCCGCCACCGCGGAGAGCAAGGTCGTGACTGTGATCTCGCTGTTCTTCATGGGCGCCTTCGGTTTTGCGACGGTTCCCGGTCTGCAGATGCGGATCATGAACTACGCGTCGGCAGCACCGACCATGGCATCGGGTGCCAACATCGCCGCCTTCAACGTCGGCAACGCACTCGGGGCATGGCTGGGCGGAATCACCATCGCCGCGGGACTCGGCTTCACCTCCCCGATCTGGATGGGAGCGGCAGTCACCGTCGCCGGTCTGCTGGTCTTGCTCGTCGCGGCGAAGATCGACCGCCCGGCAGCGTCAGAGCCGTCGACGCCGACCACCTCGCTGCACCCGACCGCCGCCTGAACCTGTCCATTGCGCTCTGACCCCATCGCGTGAACGTATCGCTCCCCTTGTCCAACAAGGGGAGCGATACGTTCACGCGGGTCAGTTGAGGCGGAATTCGGACGTCACCCCGGAGAAGGGCGTGATCGCGCCGCTACCCCGAGCCTTCGACGCACCGAAGTGTTGGACTCGATACGTACCCGCCGGAGTATCGGCCGGAACATCCCACGTGATGCGCACGACGGAACCGTTGCTCCCGACCCGGCGCCAGTGCAGTTTGGTGGACCAGTCGTTGTCGTCGGCCACGCGCGTCCAGGATCCTCCGGTATTGCGCTGGATCTCGTAGAAGGTCCCGTTTCGGTGAGTGTCGTTCTTGGGGTGGCCGGTGACGAACTCGACGGCAACCTGCCCACCCGGTGAGGTGTCGCCGGGTTGAACGGTTGCATCGCCGAATTGTGTTCCCGGCAAGGGCTCGTCGAAGTCGACGCCAGGTCCGAAGCTGGGTTGGAACCCGGACAGGTCGGCCGGAGCGGGGCCGCGAGGAGGTTCGGTGCCGTCGCGCATCGCGGCTGCAAGGGCGGCATACCCCTGCTGATAGGCCGGCAGTGTGTAACGACCGAACATCGTCGAACCGCCCTCGTACTGCTGCGAATCGTATTCCTGTGGTGTGGTGCAGTAGCTCGAGTACGAGTTCGCGTATCCCTGGAAGATGACGTTCTCGAGGGGAACCCCAAGCTCCTCGGCGACGGTTCGACGCACTCGTAATCCGGAGACGATGGTGAATTCCGCAGGGCCACCGACGATGTAGAACTGACCGATCCGCAGGATCTGGATCTTGAGTACGTTCGGCACCCATCCTCCCGGTGGCAGCAGGCCGACCGGAACGACTACGAGTTTGGGCGCCTGTGCGTCCTGAAGCCATTGAGGCACAGGAGCATCCATACCGCCCAGGGCGTCGATCATGGGGTTTCGGGTGCCCTCGGGGAAGATCGGGATTGCCGGCCCGTCCTCGACGCTTCCGGCGCTCATTGCCGCGCCGATCGCGGCCGGAGCGGTGCGGTGCTCGCGTCCGTCGGGGGTGAATCTTCCGCTCACCACCTGATTTGCCATGTCCAGGTACATGATCCGACTGTCGACGCCACCGGTGACGGTGTCGGACGCCGCGTCGAAGGCAGTTCGAGCCGCCGCAACCTGGCGCAGCCCGATGATGCGTGCGTTCTCGAATTCGTCTTCGGTCGGTCCGCGTCCGGGCTCGAGGAAGAGGTTGGGTGACATGTCGCCGCTGTTGGTCTGCGGAAACGCAGCAATGAAGCTGGTGTCGCCGTCGAGGTAGCGCACGCCCTGGTCGTCGTGCTCCCAGAAGTACGCCGCGGCGCCCTTGTTGTCCCCGGAGATGAGATGGTTCTCGTTCGTGAGCGAGGCGCAGTGGGTGGCGAACCAGTTGATCGCTCCGATGTCCTTGCTGCCCCGACTGATCCGCATGACACGCATGTGGTGGTCGTTGCCACCGGGGTAGTAGGCCTTGTCCTCTTCGGGATTGAGGTCGAACGCCACTCGCGATCGGTTGACGCTGGCATCGGTGAGATCGGACCGCCCGAAACGGACCGTGCCTGGCGCCAGGTTCTCGTGCGCAGCGCTGATCGCCTCGACCATGCCGTTGACCTCGGCTTCGAACACCTGCAGTTCGAAGCCGAGAACTGCGAGGTTGTACGCGTAGTTGTGCGAGGCCCCACCACATGCCGCGTGTGAATGGATGGCCGTCAACATGACGTTGCGTTCGGTGTAGATGTCACCGAACCTCCCGGCCAGTCGGCGCAGGACCTCGTCATGAACGGACTGGAAGATCATGCAGTTGTCGACGCACACGTAGGCGACCCGCGACCCGCCGGACTCGAAGATGAAGGCGCGTGCGCGCATTCGCTGGTGCAGGCCTTCGGCGCGTTGATCGAAGCTCGAGTAGCCCATCATGCCGACTTCGGCGACCGGTCCGGTCACGTCGGAAATTCCGACGCCCACCTGCAGTGACGCCGACGACTTGTCGGTGCGTGCGGGTGAAACGGTGCGTGCCGGCGAAGCTGCGACGGCCTGGTTCGTCGACAGAGCGGCGAGCGCAGGTGCGGCGGCAGCGCCTGCCAGTACGGTGCGTCGGGTGATCTGCACGAGTGTCCTTTCGGGCGGTCTGACGCGAGTTGGTCAACCGTCCAGGAGTGTAGCCCGAGTCACACGTGACCGAAAGGGGTGCCGTCGGCCGACACTCAGATTGTTGTGGCCTCCCCGAACGTCATCGCCAGGTTCTTGATGGTCGTGGTCATCAGGGCCCGGCGGGGGAGTCCCAGTTTCCGAAGTTCCGCCGCCATCGGGTGACTGCCCAGTTGAACCTCGGCTCCACCAGGGCGCGATTTGACGCCGGTCGGTGCCATGTCCCACGACGTGCACCTGGTGGCGCCGTCGAGATGTGAGTACGCGGCCAACGACATGTTGGCTCCGCCGCCCGGCACGCTGACGCCGGATTTCACACTCAACTGTGTGATGAGTTTGCCGTCGCGAGAGACCGATCCGCGCTTGACCGAGCCGACGTGCTCGGTGTCGAACTCGGCGAGCACCTTCGGGAATCCCCAGATTTCCCGGCCGGCGGCCTTGGTGAACTCGCCGTCCACCGGCAACTCGTGAATGAGTGCCCCTGCAGTTCCGGCAGCGAGCGAACGTAGATCTCCCAGCACCGAGGTTTCGGGAGGCGCAGTGTGGCTGCGCACCATGTACGTCACTCCGAATTCGTTGTACGGCCCCAGATCCCCGTCGATGTAGTCGACAAAAACCAGGCCGCACAGCGCCCGGCCAGGGCGGTACTGGAGCACGGTCAAGCCGGTGTAGTCGATGATCGACTGCGCGGTTGTGCTCGGTACCGAGTACAACGCCATGAAGGCCGACGCGGTGCGAACTTCGACGGGCATCTCGACCCTCTTGCCCAGAATCGTGTAGCTCATGGCGCTACCACCCCACGGAGTCCGTCGGAGCCGTAGACGGGTTCGAGCATCGAGCGGAAATCCGGTCCGCGGCGCAGCATTTGGCCTCCGTCGACGTTGATGATCTGCCCGGTGATCCAGGTGGATTGCGGTCCGAGTAGGAAAGAAGCGAGTCCGGCGACGTCCTCGACCTCGCCGACGCGTTCGAGCGGCGTGTTGGCCAGGTAGTCGTCCAGGATGGGGCCACCGTCGGTGATGAGCGCGACCAGATCCGTTCGGGTCAGACCCGGCCGGATCGCATTGACACGAATGTTGCTGGCGCCCAGTTCGTCTGCCGCCAATTGCACCAGGTGGTCGACGCCGGACTTCGAGACGCCGTACGCGCCGAACCAGCGATGTGTGTTGCTGCTGGCGATCGACGAGATCGCGACGATGGATCCACCGCCTCCTGCCACCAGTGCCCGCGCGCCGTGCTTGATCGTCAGCATGGTCCCCGTGACGTTGAGGTCGACGGTGCGGCGCCAGGCGTCGACGTCGAGTTGCGTGACCGGTGCGATGGTTTCGTTCCCGCCGGCGCAGGCCACGACTCCGTCGAGCTTTCCGGTGACGGACACCGCCGCGGCGACAGCGGCGACGACGTCTGTCTCGATCGTGACGTCGGCGGGGGAGACGCTGACCGATCCTGCGGCAGTCGCCTGCCGGATCGATTCGGCGGCAGCATCGAGTTTCTCCTTGTTGCGTCCGCAGATCGTGACGTGAGCGCCGGACGCAACGAGCGAACGAGCGATGCCCAGGCCGATGCCACTACCGCCGCCGGTCACCAGTATCGATGTGCCGGTGAAAGTGGGTATGCCCGCTGAGGCGGTGTCGTCGTCCATGCGTGTCTCCTGGTCGTTGCTCCGGCGGGCTCGCGTGCTGCTTCTGGAGGTTTTCCGGTCCGGCTTCGGTGAAAACGCCCCACGCTATATAGGAACAGGTTCTACTTATTGAGGCAAGGGTTGTGCGAGAGGTGGAGTGATGGCTACCAGACCGACCTTCGATTTGATCGACGGACGCTTCTACAGCGGAGACCTCGGGAATGTGCGCGACGCATACGCCTGGATGCGTGATCACGAGCCCGCGTACCGAGACGACGCCAACGGAATCACCGCGGCCGCGAGTTACGACGCCGTCGTCGCAGCCGAGCGGGATCCCGAACTGTTCTCCAACGCCGGTGGCATCCGCCCCGAAACCGGTCCATTGCCGCAGATGATCGACATGGACGACCCGCAGCACCTCACACGTCGACGCTTGGTCAACGCGGGTTTCACACGTAAGAAAGTCGAAGCCAAGGCCGGCCGTATCCGGGAGATCTGCGATCAACTGATCGACGCCGTCTGTGAGAAAGGAGAAGCCGACTTCGTCGCAGACCTGGCAGCACCGCTGCCGATGGCCGTCATCGGTGACATGTTGGGTGTCCGTCCCGAGGAACGCGCGTTGTTTCTGCGGTGGTCGGATGATCTGGTGAAGGCATTGGGAAGCAACGCTTCCCAGGATCAACTGCAGGCCATGATGGTTGCGTACGTCGATTTCACCGCGTACATGATGCGAACCATCGCCGAGCGGAGGAGCGACCCGGCCGACGATTTGGTGAGCACGTTGATTCACAGTGCGGTCGACGGCGAAGCCCTCTCCGATCAGGAAATCGTCAACGAATCCCTGCTGATCCTGATCGGCGGTGACGAGACCACACGGCACGTGCTCAGCGGCGGCATGGAACAGCTACTGCGCCATCCGGACCAGCGCCGGGAGCTAGTCGACGATCCCGATGCCATTCCCTTGGCAATGGAGGAGATGCTGCGGTGGTCCTCGCCGATCAAGAACATGGCTCGAACCCTGACCCGTGACACCGATTTCTTCGGCGCGCAGCTGAAGGCAGGTGAGAAGATGCTGCTGCTCTTCGAATCGGCAAATTTCGACGAGTCCGTGTTCCTGAACGCCGAACGGTTCGATGTCGGCCGCACACCGAATCCGCACGTGGCCTTCGGCTTCGGAACTCATTTCTGTCTGGGCAATCAGCTGGCCAGGTTGGAGGGACGGATCATGTTCGAGCAACTCTTCGCCAGGCTGCCGGACATGGAACTTGCCACCGACGCGCCGTTGCAGCGGCGTGCGGCCAACTTCGTGTCCGGGCTCGAATCGATGCCGGTGCGGTTTAACTCTTCTGCCCCGTCAGCCGGGTAGTTGGCAGTTAGGAGGCGCAGCATCTTCGGAGAGGGGGCTGCCCGCCGGATTGACGTAGACGACCTCGAGCACCAATGGTGTTGTCTGCGAGTTGTTTCCGATGTGCACATGATCTGAACCGCTCGGTTCGATCAAAGTATTTCCGGCGCTGTAGATCCCGTCGACGGAGCAATCGGATCGGTAGTGGCTCAACGTGCCCTGCGCGATCAGCGCGTAGAGCGTCCCGTCGTGGAAGTGCCAACCGGTGGAACCGCCGGGGTCGATGGTGATCTGACGCAGGATGTAGTCCTTGCCGTCGAAAGTCACCTGCCCGAGAATTTCACCGTGTACTCCCGTGCTCGGTGTCGCCGACGCATTGATCGGCGTCAGAGACAGCCCGATCGCTGCGGACACTGCAAGCAGAACCTGATGGCGTTTACGCATGAGCGGCCCTCCCAGACGGATGTGCTCCTGAGTGTCCTCCGTCGATGCCCGGTTTATCCCAGTTTTCGTGGATCCAGCACTGCGAAGGCAGAGGTATGCCCTTGAGAGGCGGTTACGCTCGTGCCATGCTGCAAGTCGCGACGAGGCGCCGGAGCCAGCCGCCGCCTGCGCGCTTCATGTTCGAGGCATTGATCGATCCGTACCGCCAGCCCGCCCGGCACTGGCTGGAACTTCTCGAGAGCGAGATCGCACCGGAGATCGTCAGGGCTGAAGAACCGGAGCTGGTGATCTGGTCGTCGATCTGGCCGGACCGACCCGACGCCGTCATCCGATTCGACATCGAGGCGGTCGGAAACAGCACGATGCTGCGTTGGACGATCCGATACCGCCCGAGGCAGAGGTTGTCAGAATGCGAAAGCGGCTCAACACCTTGATCAATGCGAATCTCAGGTTCAACTTCGGCCAATAAGTCGGATCACTGCCGCATTACTTGGTGTCGACTCGGCCGATCGGGTCGGCGTTGTCGCTGAATGCGGCCCGGGCCGCTGGCCAGCTGGTCTCATCGATGCGCAACGTGGTCCGAAGGTAGGCAGTACTCATCCGTTGGATGGCGGCGACCCGCTCTGGGTTCTCGTCAGTGGTCTCGGCGACTTCGTATCCGACGATTCCGCCGAGTGCGTGCTCGGCACCGTAGAAGGTCAGGAGGTCGGTGGCTCCGGGGCTGTGCGTGTAGGCGTCGGTGAACCAGTCAGGTCCGCGGCTGGACATCTTGGACTGGTCGTGGTCGCCCGCGACGACGAGTGTCGGCGTCGTCAGTTCCTGGAACGAGGGGCGCATGAACGGGAAGTTCGCCTGCGCGAACGGATGTAGGTTCTCGCCGCCGAGACCGGTTGCTGCGAAAAGGATTCCCGCGGTGACGCGGCTGTCGGACATGTCCTGGCCGACCTGGCCGGACTCGTCGAAGATCCTTGCTCCGAGGAGTGACTGAGCGGTTTGCCCGCCCCAGGAGTGACCAGTGACGGCAACTCGACTGCGGTCGATGCGGCCGGCAAGCCCGGGCACGGCAAATTCGATGGTGTCGAGCTGATCAAGGATGCGTGTGAGATCCGCGATCCTCTCAGTCCAGATCGTCGGGAAAACCGGGTGGTCGAACCCGAAACCGTTCCGGCGCGAGTCCAGATGTGTCGGCTGGATCACCACGAATCCGTGGGATGCCCAGAATGCCGTGAGTGGCGAGTATCCATCGAGGTTCCAGCCGTTGCCGTGGGAGAACACCACAACGGGGAGGTTCGTGCCTGCTGCCGGAGCAGACACACGTACTTCCAGCGGGACAAGTCGATCGGGGGCGAACAACTCGACGGGGGCAACGGAGACGACCGGGGTGCCGGCGCCGATGATGCCGTTCAGAGTGTCGATCATTGATGAGGTCATGGCAAGTTCCTTGCTGAGGCTGCACCCTGCGATACTGTTTATCGGAGCGTCGCTCCGCAACATTACGGAGCGTTGCTCCGTAATGCAAACATATGTTGTGAGTCAGCGAGGAGTGCACATGGCTGATGCCCAGGACGAGCAGTCGCGCGTCGCGTCTCCCAAGCAAGTCGGTCGCCCACGTCGAAGCGAGCAGGCGCTGCTCGACGCGGCGGCAGCAGTGTTCGTGGAGTCCGGAGTCGACGCTCCGGTGCGGGAGATTGCGGCGAAGGCCGGCGTCGGCATGGGGACGATCTACCGCCACTTCCCGACGCGTCCCGAGTTGGTGGTAGCCGTATACCGACACCAAGTCGAGGCGTGTGCGGACGCGGGCCCACAGATGCTCGCGGAGAGTGCAACGCCCGAGGCGGCTTTGCGGGCATGGGTGGCTTTGTTCGTGGAGTTCCTGGTAACCAAGCATGGGCTCGCCGGTGCACTGCAAGGAGACAGCGCCGGGTCCGACGCTCTGCATATCTACTTCGTCGACCGCCTCGTTCCGGTATGTGACTCCCTCCTCGCGGCAGCGCTCGAGTCCGTTGGCACTGCTTCGCGGGTCGATGCGTACAACGTGCTCAAAGGCATCGGGAACCTTTGTATCGGTGCTGGGTCCGATGACCGGTACAAGGCCGAGGTCCTTGTACAGCTATTCATCTCGGGCGTACTCGCGCGGGAGGTTCGCTGACGCTCGGCAGTCAGATCAGCTCCGGATTCTCGGCGTACACCTCTTCGAGGATCGACATGTCGAACAGTTGCTCCGCCGTAATCTCCAGCCCCGCTTTCGACAGTGCCGCGATGTTCTGTTCGATCAGTTGGGGTGTCATCGTGAACAACCCGTTGGCTTTGGTATCTGCCGACACCACCAGATCATTCTGTGCGGTGGCTTCCTTGATCTGCTCTTCGAGTTCGAGGTTCTGGTCCTTGCCGTAGACCTCGACGGCAAGCCGTGCCGACTCTGCCGGATCGGCGACCGCATCCTTCCATCCTTGGATCTCGGCCTTCAGGAATGCCTTGAGTTTGTCCCTCTCGTTGTCGATGGTGGACTGGAGAACCGTGAACGATTCGGCGACCAACGGCAGGTTGTAGTCCGCGAAGAGGAAGTGGGCGTTGGGGAAACCTTTGGCGGCCAGTGTGATCGGCTCGTTGGTCACGTAGGAGACCCAGCCGTCCACCTCGCCGTTCGCCAAGGGGCTCGGATCGAACTGCGCGGGCACGATCGTCATCTGGCTTTCGGTCAGGCCGTTTGCTGCCAGGAGAGCTCCGAAGACGAGCTGATTGGAATCCTGGACACCGATCTTCTTGCCGATCATGTCCTGTGGTGAGTTGATCGGTGCCGCAGCGGAACTGACAATCGCAAACGGGTTCTTCTGGAATGTCGCACCGACGATCTTTGCCTCCAGCCCGTCGAGTACGGCGGGGGCTGTGAGCTGCGGTGCGGACATTCCGATCCACACCTTGCCGGTGTCCAAACCGGCTTCGACGCCGGTGCCGGCTGCGCCGCCTGCCACCAGGTCGACATTTCCGAAGCCGGCATTCTTGTAGTACCCCTTGTCGAGAGCGAAGTACTCACCGGCGAACTCGATGTTCTTGATCCAGGACAACTGCACTGCAACTGTTCCGAATTCGGAACCGTCGTCCGTGGTTCCGCCACTCGAACTGCTGGAGTCACTGCTACACGCGAGCAATGACGCACTACCGGCGACTGCGATGCCGGTCAGCGCGGAGTAGCGGAAGAAGGCCCTGCGGTCCAGCTGGCGGACGGGCTTGAATGGCGTCATGAATCGGAACACTAGGGCCAGTCGGTTTCGTTCAGTTTGCTTGGGAGAGAGAGTTTGTTGAGGTCGTGTTAACAGATGTCACGACTTGCCCGCCGAAGGACCGAAACGAGACAGAGCGATGCTTTCGAAGATCCCGACCACGGCGTAGAGGACGATCGACACCACGGTGATCACCACGATAGATGCCCACAATTCGTTGTACTGGTAGCGCGGAATGGCTTTGATCATGCTCGAACCCAAGCCTTGACCGCTACCGAGCCATTCGCCGATCAGTGCTCCGATCAAAGCGCCGGGCACTGACACCCTAGCGGCGGCGAACACCGCCGGAAGTGCGGACGGTACGGACACCATTCGCAATGCGGTCCAACGACTCCCGCCGTACGCAGCGATGAGGTCTTGTGCCTGAGCTGGAGCGGCGCGCAGACCGACCATGATCATGACCAGGGCCGGAAAGAACACCACTATCGCAACCATGACCGTCACACCCACGATTCCGCGGCCGAATATCAGGACGATGATCGGGGTCATCGCAACGAGAGGAACAGATCGTAGAAGCATTGCAACGGGCATGAAAGTCTGTTCGACAGTGCGGAAAACGACGAAGATCGATGCCACCACGAGCGCGGCAGTCATTCCGACGGCAAAGCCGACACCGGCGTCGCGCAGAGTGATGAACAGGTTGTCGATGATGCCCGAACGAGCGTCGGCGGATTTTGGGCCGGAGAACAGGTACTCCCAGACGTCGGCCGGCGTCTTTCCCACACGCGGGCCGACCTGGGGGAAGGCGTTGAGGAAGACCACCCAGATGACAAGCAACAGCGCCGAGGCGATGGCAATCGGGGCGAGGAATCTCAATGTTCCTCGTACCGCGGTCATTTCTGTGCTCCCGGAGCGCTCGTCCACGGGGTGACGAGCCGGGCGATCGCTGCGACGACGGCGTACCCCAGACCGGCGAGCAAGGCGGCGGCGATAGCCATTCCCCACGTTCGCGGGACGTTGTACGACGTCTGAGCGGCTGTGAGTGCGACGCCGATCCCGCTGTCCACCCCGCCGAGATACTCACCGAGAATTGCACCCAGTACGGCCGAAGGTGCAGCAATCTTGAGGGCAGCAAAGGTGCTCGGAAGTGCGCTCACAAGTTGAACTTTGGTGAACTTCTGCCAACGCCCACCGCCGTAGGCGGCGACGAGATCGAGGCTCGTCTTGTCGGCCGATCTCAGGCCGGCGAGTGTGCCGACCATCGTGGTGAAGAAGCAGTACATTGCGGCGAGAAAGATTGTGGGGGTCCGGCCGCCGAAGACGACCAGGATGATTGGGCCAAGCGCCAAC
Source organism: Rhodococcus sp. SG20037 (assembly GCF_031763325.1). Classification (NCBI taxonomy): domain Bacteria; kingdom Bacillati; phylum Actinomycetota; class Actinomycetes; order Mycobacteriales; family Nocardiaceae; genus Rhodococcus; species Rhodococcus sp. SG20037. The sequence goes on from NZ_CP134497.1 coordinate 911,695, forward strand.
AGCGGTGTGCAGTAGCTCAGGATCGCCAGTTGTGTGGCCAATCCCTCGATGGGCGGAATGAGAACGACAAGCACGGCAAGCGTTATCGCCAGCAGGTTTCCCCAGAGAAAGCCCTGCAGCGCACCGGAAGCCGTGACGGTGAAATTGGGTCCGTACAGCGACCAACCGTCGTCGAACATCGTCGAGACAACTACCCACGGCGTCGGAATCGTGCCTCCCGCAACACCGGCCGCCGCCAGAATCCACCAGAGAGCGATCAGTCCGCAGATGCCGACTGCACCGCCGAACCACGTTGGACGCTTCAATCGGATCCGGCGCGGCACAGATGGCTGCGCCGCCGCGGTCGCGACGTTCTCGATATCGGTAATTGTCATGCGACGCCTGCTTTTCCGAAGAGCAGTCCGGAGAGGTAGTCGTGGATCTCGTGGAACTCGGGTGTACGCATCATCTCGGGTGTACGCGGGCGCGGCAGGTCGATCGGCACGACTTCGAGGACGCGTCCGGGCCGCGGCGTCATGACGGCAACGACGTCGGAGAGGAACACGGCTTCGGCGATTCCGTGAGTCACCATCAACGTGGTCGCCGGTTTCTCGGTCCAGATCCTGAGCAATTCGATGTTGAGCCGTTGACGGGTCATGTCGTCCAGCGCGCCGAAGGGTTCGTCGAGTAGGAGGACACTCGGCTTGACCACGAGCGATCGTGCGATCGACACACGCTGACGCATACCGCCGGACAATTGGGCGGGCTTGGCCTTCTCGAATCCTTCGAGGCCGACGAGCGCGATCAGGTCGGCTATCAGGTCGGGGTCGGGATCGATGCCGGCAACCTGAAGGGGCAGTTTGATGTTGGAGGCCACTGTTCGCCACGGCAGCAAAGCCGAATCCTGGAAGGCGATTCCGAGTTCGCGGCGCTTGCGTAACTCGGCGGGCGACTGCCCGTTGACAAGGGCCGTTCCCGACGTCGGACTATCGAGGCCCGCAAGGATGCGGAGAACGGTGGACTTCCCGCATCCGGACGGCCCGAGCAGAGACAGGAAAGAGCCTTCGCTGGTTTGAAGGGACACGTCGGTCAGCGCGGTCACCGACCGACGACCCATCTCGAAGGTCTTGCCGAGGCCGGAGATGTCGAGACCGGTTCCAGCGGGGCGAGGTGTGGTGACGGGACTGGTCATTCCCGCACAGTACGAACGTCCGGTTGCGGTCATGTTGCCTGCGCGTCACCGCTGCGTGAGGCTGGTTCGGCGTCTCCTGTCACAGCGCCGTGGTGAGATGGACGTCTGGACGGAGTGAGGGGAGCGAAGATTGCTGAAGTTGTACCGGGCCGAGCGTTCGGACACCTTGGTCTCGGCGTTGGCCACGCTCCTCCGTACCCCGCTGTCGGATCCATTCGCCCGGGAAACTGTTGCGGTGCCGGCCAAGGGCGTCGAGCGTTGGCTCAATCAGCGGCTGTCCTCCCAGCTAGGCACGTCCGGACCGTCAGCAGTGGACGGAATTTCTGCGAACATCGCGTTTCCTTCACCCGCGCGCCTGGTCGCGGAGTCCGTGGCCGCGGTCAGTGGAATCACGGCTGACGACGACCCATGGTCGCCGACGCGATTGGTGTGGACGGTTCTCGATGTGATCGACAAGTCCCTCGGCGAGCCCTGGTGCGGAGTCCTGGCGAAACATCTCGAAGGCCATCGTGAAGGTCGACGGTTTGCCTCCGCCACACATGTCACCGAACTCTTCCGCAGTTATGCCGCGCAACGCCCGCAGATGCTGATCGACTGGGCCGCCGGGCGGTTGACCGACGGACACGGATTGGCGCTGTCGGAGGATTTCGAATGGCAGGCACGTCTGTGGTGCATCGTCGCGGACAAGATCGACGTTCCGGGGCCCGCAGAGCGACTGGGGCAAGTGAGCCGCGCGCTGGTCGAGGACCCGGCCTTGGTCGACCTACCGGAACGTCTGTCGGTCTTCGGGCCGACCCGGCTGCCGGTCGATCAGCGAATGATCTTGAGCGCACTCAGTGCGAATCGGGACGTGCACATCTGGCTCCCGCATCCCAGCCCCGCGCTGTGGACCAAGATGAGCTCGCGCATGCAGCCTCGAAGTGAGAGCACGATCCGACGTTCGGAAGACGGGTCAGCGCTGATATCCGCCAATCCGTTGCTGTCGAGTCTTGCTCGCGACGTTCGTGAACTTCAGATCAGCCTCGGTGCCGCCGAGTTCGAGTCGGTGCATCTTCCCGAACCAGCCGGCCCGAAATCCCTCCTGGCGACGGTCAAAGCCGACGTCATCGCAGATCGTGCTCCCAGCGTTGCAGCGGAACCGGATGGGACAGTTCAGGTCCACGCTTGCCACGGGCCGGCACGGCAGGTCGAGGTGCTCCGCGAATGCTTGCTCCGATTGTTCGAGGACGACCCGACATTGCAGCCACGCGACGTACTCGTGATGTGCCCGGACGTCGAAACGTACGCACCCTTGGTTCGTGCTGCATTCGGACAAGGCGTCCATGGCCACCCCGGGCATCTTCTTCGAGTAAGGCTGGCAGACCGCGGATTACGTCAGACCAATCCAGTCCTGGCCGTTCTCGGCTCTCTCCTCGAATTGGCCGACGGCCGGGCCACAGCCAGTGAGGTTCTCGACCTGGCAGCGGCCGAGCCTGTCCGCACACGTTTTTCGTGGGGCGACGACGAGTTGGAAAGACTGCGGGAATGGACGACGGAAGCGGGTGCTCGCTGGGGAATCGGTAGTCGGCAGCGTGCCACGTTCGGCCTCGACGCATTTCCGCAGAACACCTTCAACACCGCCATGGACCGAATCTTGTTGGGGGTCAGCGCGGACGAATCGGAAAATGCCTGGTTGGATCTCGCGCTACCACTCGATGACGTGGACGGCACAGACATCGACCTGACTGGACGTTTCGCAGAGTTCGTCGATCGCCTGGCCGTCTCGCTTCGCGATCTTGCCGGCCCACATTCACCGGCCGAATGGCTTCGTGTGCTGATGCGGGCCCTGGATCTGCTGACCGACACAGCGCCCGCAGATTCCTGGCAGAGCGCGGGGGCCCACCGCGAACTGGTAGCTGCTGTCGAATTCGGCGGAGAGACGGTGTTACGTCTGGCCGATGTTCGCGCGATGCTCTCGCGCAGCCTCGCGGGCAGACCGACGCGTGCCAACTTCCGAACCGGCGAACTGACGGTGTGCACGATGGTTCCGATGCGTTCGGTACCGCATCGCGTGGTCGTGCTGATCGGACTCGACGACGAATTGTTCCCTCGAACCGGTGGAGTCGACGGCGACGACATCTTGTCACGTGATCCCGTTGTGGGGGAGCGCGATCTGCGCAGTGAAGACCGGCAACTGCTTCTCGATGCCGTGATGTCTGCGGGCGAGCATCTGATTCTGTTGTATACCGGTGCCGATCCGGTCACCGGTGTCGTCAGACCACCGGCGATCCCCCTCAGTGGCCTTCTCGACGTACTCAGTGCGACGGTAGGTCCGGACGCTGTGAACGGGGTGCTGACACGGCATCCGTTGCAATCGTTCGACAATCGAAACTTCGCGCCGAACAAGCCGTTCAGCTTCGACACGGCAGCGCTGGCCGGTGCGAGGGCTGCCTCCGGAACACCGGTCGAATTGCCGACAGTCTTGTCGGCCGAGCTACCCGAGGTGCATCCGAAGGAAGTGAACCTCGCCGACTTGGTGAACTTCCTGGTACATCCCGCGCGTGGTTTTCTGCGCCAACGCCTCGGCGTCCGGGTACCGGAACTCGACGACGACATCGCGGATTCGCTGGCAACCGAGCTCGATCCACTGTCCACCTGGGCTCTGGGTGACCGAATGCTTCTCTCGCGCTTGGCTGGACGCAGCTCTGCGGATTTTCGTGCAGCCGAGTGGCGCCGCGGCACTCTGCCGCCCTACAACCTGGGCGCTACGGTTCTGGGCAACGTCGAATGGGTGGTCGATCAGATTGCCGGACTTGCCTTGCCGCACTTCGACGGAGACTCCGAAGCTGTCGACGTCGACATAGACCTCGGTAACGGGCGTCGTCTCACCGGAACGGTAACCGGTGTGCACGGCAATTCAGTGGTGCGAGCGTCGTATTCCTCACTGGCGCCTAAACATCGGATGACGGCCTGGATCAATCTCCTCGCCTTGAAATCACACGGACGACCCGGTCCGCTCGATGCAGTCTCGATCGGACGGGGTCGGGGAAAGATCGCAGCGGCACGGTCGGTGCTCGATGCGCCGGGCAATGCGGTCGAGATACTGCAGCAATTGGTGGACCTACGGGAGCGGGGGCTGCAGCGCCCGTTGCCGATGTGGGCCGCGACTTCAGCCGAATATGCGCGCCGACGCTTTGGTGGCGAGTCGGTCGACGATGCGACAAACGGTGCGGACACCCAGTGGACCGGGCAGTACGGCGAGATGATCGATCCAAGCAACGCTTACGTTTTCGGAGAAGCTCGAACACTGGCGGAGTTGGCTGCGGATCCGCCGTCGGACGACGAATTCGTCTGGGCCGAGGAACCGACTCGATTCGGAGTTCTCGCCCGACGACTGTGGGATCCGTTGCTGACCAACGAAAGAGCGGAGTAACCCGTGGACTTCGATCTATTGGGGCCACTGCCTACCGGCACTACGGTGTTGGAAGCGAGCGCCGGAACTGGCAAGACCTACGCGATCGTCGGACTCGCGACCCGTTGTGTTGCCGAAGGTCTCGCCGACATATCGCAAGTTCTGCTGGTGACATTCAGTAGGGCCGCCACTCAGGAACTTCGTGAGCGTGCCAGGGAGAGGTTCGCGGGAGTGTCCGCCGCTCTGGTCGACCCGGAGGCGGCGAGGCGGTCGGATGATGATCTGGTGGCGTACCTCGCCACAGCTGACGACGAGGAGATCGGCGTGCGGCGTCGCCGACTCCTGCGCGCTCTCGCGGAGTTCGACGCCGGCACCATCACGACCACCCACAGTTTCTGTCAGAGGATGCTCGACGGGCTGGGCATCGCCGGGGAACGTGAACCGGACACAACTTTTGTGGAGTCGGTCGACGACCTGATCAGTGAGGTCGTCTCGGATTTGTACCTCAGCCGCTACAGCCGGACGGACTCGTCTCCACCGTTCTCCACGAAGGACGCGCTGGCCATCGCCCGAAGCGCAGTCGGCGATGGTCAGGCAATTCTCGAACCCGACGGCGAGGAGGAGACCGCACCCGGTCAGCGCGTCCTCTTCGCGGCTGCTGCTCGCCTCGAGGTCGAACGACGTAAGCGGACCAAAGGAATTCGCGACTTCAACGATCTGCTGACGCTGTTGCACGGTGTATTGACGGATCCGGAATACGGTCCCGTCGCGTGTCGTCGGGTGCGCGAAAAGTTCAAGGTTGTGTTGATCGACGAGTTCCAGGACACCGATCCGTTGCAGTGGGACATTCTGCGGTTGGCCTTCCACGGACACACCACCCTGGTCCTGGTCGGTGATCCCAAACAAGCCATCTATGCGTTCCGCGGGGCAGAAGTCCTGAGTTATCTCGATGCGGTCGATCAGGCGGATGCGCACCAGGAATTGACCACCAATTGGCGTAGCGACCCAGGGTTGTTGGCGGCACTCGAACACCTCTACGGTGGTGCCGCACTCGGCAACGAAGGCATCGTCGCGCATTCAGTGGAGGCTTCGCACAAGAAGTCTCGGTTGTTCGGCCCGGTGCCGATGCGTGTACGCCATCTGCCTCGTACCGGAGCCGGACCGCTCAATCGTTCGGGATTTCCTGCCGTAGGCAGACTTCGCAGTCGCGTCGCGGACGACGTCGCAGCAGACGTGGTCGCCCTCCTGGGCGGCGATGCCCGCTTGGCAGTCGACGGTGATCCACGCCCGGTCGAACCAGGAGACGTCGCGGTGTTGGTGCGCACCCACAAGCACGTGGCGATGATCCGCGATGCTCTCGATGCCGTCGGTGTACCTTCCGTATTGACCGGAGGGTCCAGTGTTTTCGCGACACCCAGTGCGACCCAGTGGCTGTGGCTGTTGCAGGCGATCGAGCAGCCCCATCGCTCCGATCGTGTCCGGTTGACGGCCCTCTCGCCGATTTTCGGGCGCACCTCCGAAGAACTGGACAAGGACGGCGACAACGTCGTTGCAGAACTTGCAGGTCAACTGCGCTCCTATTCCGGGCTGTTCGCACGCGTCGGGTTTGCGGCTGTGTTCGAAAGAATCTCTGCCGAAACAAATCTGGAGAAGCGTGTACTCGAGGCCCCGTCCGGCGAACGAGATTTCACCGATCTGCGGCACGTCGCACAACTCCTCGGTCGCGTCGCGACCGAGGAAGCGTTCGGGTTGAGCGCACTGGTTCGCTGGCTTTCCGACCGGATCAAGGAACCGACGTCCGGGAGTGCGACCGACAGAAGCCGTCGCCTCGACAGTGACGCTGCCGCAGTGCAAATCGCTACGGTGCATGCCACCAAAGGGCTCGAGTTCCCGATCGTCTACGTCCCGTTCAGTTGGGAGAGCGTTGGCGGCTTCAACTCGCCGACGCAGCTGTTGCACGACCCGGAGGGACGCCGCATCCTCGACGTCGGCGGGCAGGAAGGCCCGGGGTACAACGCCAGAAAGACTGTTGCGGAGGCCGAAGAAGCGGGCGAAGAACTGCGGCTGCTGTACGTGGCGCTGACCCGGGCGCAGTGCCAACTCGTGCTCTGGTGGGCACCCAGCTACGGGACCTCCCGCTCGCCGCTGCACCGGTTGATGCTCGGACGTACTCCCGGCATCGCCGAACCTGCTCGGGTAGTGAAGGTGCTCGACGACGGTACAACCGCAGCACGGCTCGCAACCTGGCCGGCAGCAGCTTCCGACGTGATCTCGGTGGAACCTGTTGGTCCCCATCCGCCCTCGCCCGTGCACTGGTCCAGAGCGGCTGCGGACGTGACCGAACTGGCCGCGGCGCGTTTCGATCGAGACCTGGACACTCTGTGGCGTCGTACGTCGTACTCGGCACTCACCGCCGGAGCGCACCACGCGGTCACGACCACGGGCAGTGAGGTCGAGGATCCCGAAAAAGACGACGAGCCAGAGGATTCCGTAGATCTCGAGAGCATTACCCCCTCGCCCCTGGAGGCGTTCCCTTCACCCATGAACGGACTTCCCGCGGGCGCCGCATTCGGCACGCTGGTGCATGAGGTGCTCGAGGTGGTGGACACGGCTGCGGCAGATCTGAGAGCGGAACTCGGGATGCGTTGCGCCGAGGCGGTCTCGGTTCGGGCGGCCGAGGTCGACTCCGAAGCACTCGCGGATGCGCTGTATCTGGTGATGCAGACTCCCTTGGGATTCGGAACCTTGGCCACGATCGCGCCGAAGGATCGTCTTCCCGAACTCGATTTCGAACTCCCACTGGCCGGTGGCGACGATCCGGTGTCGATGAGTGTCACACTCCGCGGAGTGTCGGAACTGTTGAGGCGCCACCTTTCCTCCGACGACATTCTGGCGTCGTACGCCGACTATCTGGACCGTGTCGAGACGTCACCGATGCGCGGATTCCTGACGGGCAGTATCGACGCAGTCTTGCGGATCCCGGGCCCGTCGTTCGTGATCGTCGATTACAAGACCAACCGGATCGGTCGCGGCGATCTGACGGCTGCCAACTACACGCGTGAACTCATGGCGACGGAGATGATGCGCTCGCACTATCCGCTGCAGGCACTGCTGTATTCGGTTGCACTGCATCGGTATCTGCGGTGGCGCCTGCCCGACTACGATCCGCACCGTCATCTCGGGGGCGCGCAGTATCAATTCGTGCGTGGGATGCTCGGCCCGGACAGCCCGCCGGAATGCGGTGTCTTCGAATGGAAACCGCCTGCTCAGCTGACGGTTGAACTATCGGATCTGCTGGCCGGTCTTGATGCGTCCCACACAGTAGGGGAGAAGATTCGATGACCGAGGCGCAATTGGCGCAGCGCGCCAAAGGGATCGTGCGAATCTTCAACGAAGCCGGGGTTCTGGTTGCCGCCGATGTTCATGTCGCGACGAGAGTGTGCAGCCTGGGCGGTGAAACGTCGGACGAGGTGATGCTGGCCGCAGCGTTGGCGGTCCGCGCTGTGCGCTCAGGTTCGGTGTGCCTCGATCTGCAACGGATGCGTGATGTGAGCGTCGACAATGCGACGGAGGAGGAACTCACGTCGTTGCCGTGGCCCGAACCGTCGGAGATCGTTGCCGCCCTTCGGCTGAGCCCTCTGGTGATCGGCGGAAACGCCGGACCTCTCAGACCGCTCCGGTTGGTCGACACGGACGACGGTGAACTCCTCTACCTCGATCGATATTTCCTGCAGGAGCAGACGATTCGGCGAGTGCTCGACGAGCGGGCGTCCACGTGGCCGCCCGCCGACCTGAAAGCGGTCCGAACGCGGCTGGATTCGCTGTTCGTCGACGAGAACGGGCCGACCATCGCGCCGGATCGTCAACGGATAGCAGCTGCTCTCGCCGCGACACAGTGGACCACCGTCATCGCCGGTGGGCCCGGAACCGGCAAAACCCATACGGTCGCACGTATTCTCGCTCTCCTGTCGGAGGAACTGGGTTCGAATGCTCGTATCGGTCTGGCCGCACCGACGGGTAAAGCCGCAGCACGGCTGCAGGAGTCCGTACGTGAGCAGACCGCGAGCCTTGGCCTTCCCGAAGAACTCGCGGCCATGACCCTGCACCGCCTACTCGGTTGGCAGCGGGGGAGTTCGAGTCGTTTCAAATACAATGCGACCAACAGACTTCCCTACGATGTGGTCGTCGTCGACGAGACGTCGATGGTCTCCCTTACGTTGATGGCGCGCCTGCTCGAAGCCGTTCGCCCCGATGCCCGGCTACTGCTCGTCGGCGATCCCGACCAGTTGACCTCAGTCGACGCGGGCGCTGTTCTTGCTGATCTTGTCGCCCGCCCGGTAAAGGTCAGTGGAAATCCGACGCTGACACAGTTGGTGGGTGACGATCTCACGGCCACTGGTTCCGAAGAGGCATTGGGTGCGGATGAGCAGGATCGTCTGCGGGGCGGGATCATTCAACTCTCACGCGGGCGCCGCTTCGACGGAACCATCGCGTCGTTGGCCAGGGCAGTTCGAGCGGGAGATTCCGCTGAGGTTCTGCGTATCCTGCGCAGCGGTGATCCCGCCGTCTCCTTCCATTCGCCCGAGGATGTTGACGCATTGCGCGCCGACATCGTTGCGAGTTCAGAGGTGGTGACGGCGTCGGCCGAGGTGGGTGATGCGATCGGCGCACTGAAAGGCCTGGAATCGCACCGCCTTCTGTGCGCCCACCGTGACGGGCCCTACGGAGTCGGGCGATGGGCGCAACAGGCGATGGAGTGGGTCGGCACGGCATCAGGGCAGTTTCTTGACCCGACGCGGTGGTATCCGGGCCAACCGCTGCTCGTGACGGCCAACGACTACGAGGCGAAGATCTACAACGGGGACGCCGGGGTGATCGTGCAGCGTGAGGATGGCGTGCCTATTGCCGCATTCCAGCGGGGCAGTGATGCGTTTCTGATTCACCCGAGCCAACTCTCGTCGGTGCAGACCGTTTACGCGATGACGATTCACCGGAGCCAGGGCAGCCAGTACGACACCGTATCGGTGATGTTGCCGGCCGAGGCGTCGTCACTGCTGACTCGGGAGTTGTTGTACACGGCGATCACTCGCGCCAGAAACCATGTGAGAGTAATCGGCACCGAGGATTCCGTGAGGGCGGGAGTGCAGCGACAGGTACTCAGGGCAAGTGGGCTGCGTCGTGAGATCCGTCCGTACGACGGGCCGTGAAAGTCGGATGTTGCGGATTCTCTCGGTCATACGTTGTATACGACGAACACCTTGCGTACGGTCTCGGTGACCGTCCACGTACCCTTCCATCCGATTGGGAAGATTGCACTCGTACCGGCAACGAGATGTACGGGATCGCCGTCGTCCTCCTCGACGGTCATGGCGCCGGAGACGATGGTGATGATCTCGCCGCGGGTGAGGAACTCCCACCGCGACTTTCCCGGTTCGCTCTCCCAGACTCCGGATTGAATGCGGCCGTCGTCACTGGTGAACTCGACATCTGCACGAGTGATGATGTCTCCGCCGAGTGGCTCTGCACTGGGTTGGCCCAGCAGTGCTTGCTGGAAGATCCCACTTGCGCTGTTCAACTCTGCGGCGCGGAAGGTAACGGTCACAATTCGATCCTGACTTTCGAAACTCGTGTGAATCATCGGACTTGTCGATGATGTCGTGTGTCTGCTGAGCCGGGATACATTCACTTGTCGCATCTTTCGGCGTTTCGCTCGTACAGATGTCGAAAGGGTGATCGACCATCATTCAACCGGGGCTCAGGGAACCGTCTCACGCCGAAACATGCCCGAGCCCAGGGAAAACGCCCCCGCGCCGGTGATCTCGAACGGGGGTGATCGGTTGTGTATGAGGGGTTTACGTGGTGGACGCTGTCAACGAGGTGATGAAGCGCTCGGCTGCCGCGTCGACCTCGGCGTCGGGGGTGAGCAACCTCTGCAGCAACAGTCCTCGCAGACATGCGGTTGCGATGATGCTCTGCTGCTTTGCATCCACCACTGTGAATCCTTCGCGAAGGGCCGCCGCTTCGAGGAGGTGCGCCAAATCGTCGAGGTCGGCGGCGAAATCTTGAAATGCTTTGTGCTCGTAAACCGCAAGTCCGGCCAGGTGAAAAAAGGTGCGGCTTCGATCTTCGTGCTCGGCGTTCGAGTAGAAGCTCCAGATCACCCTGCACAGGGCTGCGAACCCGAGATCTTTGCCCATCGCGGCGATGACGAGGTTGTCACGGCGGCGAGCTTCCGACAGCACGGCGCTGAGGAGTCCCGGTCGTGATCCGAAGTGATAGGTCAGCAGCGTGTGGTGCACTCCGAGTCGCTCCGCTACTTGGCGCATCGACAGCTTCGGGCTTGGGCCGGTTTCACCGAACTCGTCGAACAGTGCCTGCAACAGTCGCTCTCGACCCTCCCCAACCGGCGATCTCACGCTACCTCCATTGACGGGTTCACCACTGTTGAGTACGGTACCGCATATCGAATTCACCAGTGTTTAGGAGAGTGGTTTCCAATGCTCGGAGGTCCCTTTGACTGACGTATGGTTTGCCGGCGGCATGGTCGCGGATGGATCGGGTACCGACCCGGTCGAAGTCGACGTGTGCGTGAGCGACGGCATTGTCACCGCGATCGGACAGGCGCCGTCGGGTTCGACCACGGTTGACTTGGACGGCATGCTTCTAACTCCGGGGCTCATCGATGCCCATGTCCACCTGGGCATTTCGAGTCCGATCCGAAGGCAATTCGGGTTTGAGCTCTCGGCAGCCGAACTGGCTGCGGGCATCTTCGCCACCGCGGGCCATGCCCTCGACGCGGGCTTCACCACGGTGCGAGACGTCGGTGGCATCGACGGCGGAGTCGTCGACGTTATCGCGAGCGGCAAGGTGCGTGGTCCGCGCGTCCTCTCGTGCGGTCCTGTGCAGTGCCAGACCGGTGGACACGGCTACTACGGGGCCGCGTGGGAGCCGACCGAGCTGTGGAACATGCACCACATTCCCGGGCTCTGCGCCCTGTCCTTGATGTCGGGCAATGCCGACGAGCTACGACGCAATGTGCGCGAGTCGTTCCGCCGAGGTGCAACATTTCTGAAACTGTGCGTCACCGGCGGTGTCGTCGGAGGCCATGACCACCTCACCGACACACAGTTCACCGTCGAGGAAATCTCCGTGGCAGTGGAAGAAGCAGCGTCGCGCGGCACCTACGTCACGGTGCACGCGCACAACAATGCGGGCATTCGCAACGCAGTGCGAGCCGGTGTCCGGTGCGTGGAACACGGCACCGACATCGACGAAGAGACCGCCCAGCTGATGCGCGAGCATGACGTGGCTCTGGTCCCTACCTTCGCCGTGGTCGAGCAGTTGGCGGACACCGAAAGCATGGACCTGGACCCGGCAATACGAGAGCGTGCAGCCGGAGTGCGTCAACGCATGGCCAGAGCGCTCGAGGCCTCTCGCGCAGCAGGCCTGAGGATCGGCCTGGGCTCGGACCTCATCGGGCCGCACCAAAAGCGCCGAGGTGAGGAGTTGCACTTGCGCGCGGAGTTGGAGTCGCCGATGCATGCACTCGTTTCGGCCACCAGCGTCAATGCCGACATTCTCGGTATCGGGGAAAGCGTCGGGACGATCCGCGTCGGTATGCAGGCGGACATGGTTGCCTGGCAGCAAGACCCACTCCGAGACGCAAAGGTGTTCGCCGATCCGGACATGGCTGTTCTCGTCGTGAAGTCCGGAAATATCGTCAAGGGAGACGTTCGATGAGCGCAATGCTGCACGGATGCTTTGCAGACACGGAGTACTTCGAAATCACGGCGAAGTCGGGACACAGCTACGGCGTCTGGGTGACCACACCCCCCGGCTACGCGGACTCCATGGATCCCTTACCGCTGATCTACGTGATGGACGGCAACTGGGCTGTAGGTCTTACCGCCCCGCTCATCGTCACGCAGGCAGACCCGTACCTGACGGTCGCCCCGTACATCCAGGTCAGCGTCGGATATGCCGGTGAGGAAGCTGCCAACTGGGCACGGCTCCGCAACCGCGATCTCGTGCCGCCTGGGGAACCGGTAGGCGAAGAAATGATGGCTACTCTCGCCGCTGCTCGCGACTCGGGTGCAATGACCCAGGAGTACGTGGACGCCTACCTCGAGGAGCTGGCAGACACCCACGGGGACGTCTTCCTCGACTTCCTGACCAACGAACTCCACCCTCGCCTGTACTCGTCGGAGCTACGTGTCAGCGAGTCCGGGCACGGACTCTTCGGGTACTCGTACGGAGGCCTTTTCGCCCTCTACGCATGGCTGCGCGACGCGCCCCCATTCGCGACCTTCGGTGCGGGTAGTCCCGGAGTTGTGAACGCCGACAGCCAGATCCACACACTGGTCGAGGCACTGCCCGAGCGTGGCGTGGGCTCAGTCGTGCCGCAATTGCACGTCACGCTGAACGAAGCCGAACTGACAGGGCCCATTCCGATCTATCGCGGACTGGCACGTAACGTTCTTGCTGTCGTGGAGCAGTTGCACGGCAATGGGTGGTCGCAGGATGTTTCGACCGCGTTGTTGCACGAGACGCACGTCACCGGGCTGCAGGCATCGTTCCTGAGCTACTTGAAAAAATGCCATGCACGGTAGCTGTTCGTCCCGGCGACGATGTGCACGCTGACACGTTCGACGGGCGATTTTCCGTAGACGCCGTTGAAGGAGAAGTCGGCTGCGGGTGTCCACCACGTGGTGGACACCCACAGCCGTGTCTATTCAGTTGTCGCGGCTATCGATTCTCCAAGCCGGACAACACTTCTAACCCATGACGGTCCCGGTCGACTCGGCATTGGGTGCCCGAAGGCGGGAGAATGCGCCGAGGTCGATTTCGAGCCCGGTGTGCATCCCGACATAGGTCAGGGGATCAGCGTCGTGATCGTGTCCAGCTTCCACCTGGTCGATGATCCTGGACATGAGGCGCCCAGCGATAGGGGCATTCTTGAATTGGTTCCCGCTGGTGCCCATGGCGACGTAGAAACCTTGCCTGTCTGTCTTGTCATAGATCGGGGTCCAGTCGGATGCTGCGTCGTACACGCCGGCAATACCTTTCGGTTGTGACGGGACCTCCAGTGTGGGGAAACGCCTGGCGGCGCGGAAAACCTGCGCTTCGAACCGGGCAACAGTGCGATTCGGGTTGGCGGTATCAGGATCGTCGATCCACTCGAGCGGATCGCAATCCGGTTCGGTTCCGCCGACAAGGAAACCGTTTCCAGGTTCGGCTCGCATGTAGGTTCCGAGATCCAAATCGGCGATCATCGGGCCGAGGATCTCGTCGTCGTTGTAGCCAGTGGGTGCGGTGACGTGATGAACTTCCTGGCGCAAGGGCCGAACCGAAACCTTGAAGTCGGCCCCGACGTTCGACAGCTTGTTGAACGCTCCTGACCAGGGGCCGGCTGCATTGACGACAATCTTGGATTTCACACTTTCCCCGTCGTCGAGCCCTAGCTGCCAGATGCCGTCAGGCAACTGCTCGACTGCCACTACACGCGTGTTGTATGCGAAAACCGCACCGTGCGAACGTGCTGCCGCAGCAAGATTCGCGGCAGCCAGTTGCGGGTCGTCGACGAACCCCGCCTGAGGTGTGTACAGCGCGCCGAGCGTGGTTTCCGCATCTGCGAAGAAGGACTCCGAGTCGACTGGCTTGGGTGGATAGTATTTACCTGCGTCGATACCGGGAATCTTCTCGACGAGTGTCGTTGCGTCCCAGAGCTGGTAGTCGATTCCGATCTTCTCGAATAATCCAATCGTGCGCGCGTGGGGTGCGACGTCGACGTCGAGCAGTGCCATTCCGCATTGCCGAAACTTCGCAAGCGCGCCGTCGACTTTCGCGTTGAGATGCTCGTTCCAGTTTTGCCAGCAATGCAGCGACTCCCAAGCCGCAGCCATACCGTCGAATGTGGAGTAGTTGAACCGGATAACCGCACTGGATGCACTGGTCGAGCCGTAGCCCGGACCACCAGACTTGTCGATGACCAGGACTTCGTAACCTCGAGCGGCCAGTTCGTAGGCGATGGAGCTGCCGATCACTCCAGCTCCGACCACAACTGCATCGGTCTTGTCGGTAGGCACTTTCGGCCTCTCTTTCTACTGATGGCTTCGCCGGATCGAAAGCACAGCTGTTCGATCCGGCAAGCTTGGGTTCTGGTAATTCCGACGCCGTCGACTTCCTCTGGAGAGCTTCATCCCGACTTCTCGGATTCGGCTCTGTCTTAATGAATTTGGCACCTGAAAGTCCAGAGGTGTTCGTCGTCCTCAACTCTCTCGTGGCGGCCATCGGAACGCTATCGACAGCTGCGCAAAAAATCACAGCCGTGGCGCGTCCGTTGTCAGAAATGTTTCGTCGGGCTGCCCTGCGTGGCAGACCAGTTTTTCGTTTCCGGAATCCCTCGCCACAGAATGGGAAGCGCGATCAAAGCGATGGCGGTCGCATAGAAGGCAGGCGACAGATCGCTTCCAGTGGCGTTGACCAGTGCTGCGCACACCAGAGGAGCGGTCCCTGCAAAAAGTGCATATGCGATGTTGTAGGGGATTGCCGTGCCGGTGAATCGCGCATGCGTCGGCATCATTTCGAGAATTACGAGCAAAGCGGACGCGAGTAAGGAAAGCGCGAGGACCAGAGAAGCCAGTGCAACGGCAATCGCGAAAATGTTTCCGGTACCGATGAGCATGTAGCTGGGCACCGAGACGAAAACTGACATCACCATGCCGATTCTGACGAGTGGCCTCCGGCCGATTCGGTCGACCGTGGCGCCGAAGAAGATGAACAGCGGTACTGCGAGAACCAAAGCGCCGGTTGTCATCAGCAGTGCAACCGTGCTCGGAACATCGGCTGAGAGAACCAGAAATGTCGGCATGTAGCCGAGCAGCATATGAGTAACGACACCGAGCGAGGCGAAGTACACGAAGGACGTGAGCAGAGTCCGCCAGTGATTGCGGAACAGATCTGCGAGTGGGCGGGTTGGAAGGGAATCGTTTTCTTGCATTTCCTTGAACGCCGGAGTCTCCTCGACGGCAAGCCTCATGAACAGGCCCACCATGGCGACAACGCCTCCGATGATGAACGGCCAACGCCATCCTCCGTCGGCGAAGTGCTCAGCGCCGACCGAGCTGAATGACAAGACTGTGACCGTGGCCAAGATGCTGCCGACAAATGACGAAGAGCTGATTATCCCTGCGTACAAGCCTCGGCGGTGGGACGGCGCATGCTCGACGACGAAGGTGGCAGCTCCGGTGTATTCGCCCCCGGCCGAGAATCCTTGAACCAATCGGCACAGCAGCAGCAACAGCGGTGCGGCAACACCGATCGAAGCGTACGTCGGTAGGAGACCGATTGCCGCCGTCGAGCAGCCCATGAGCGTAATTGCCAGGGACAGTGACCTCCGTCGGCCGAGGCGGTCACCAAGCCGTCCGAAGAATATGCCGCCGGCAGGTCTGGCCAAGAAGGCGACTCCGTAAAGAGCGAAGGTGGCAAGCAGTGCGCCACTGCCGAACTCCGGAGGGAAGAACACTGTCGCGAGAACTGCGGCAGTGAAACCGTAGATCGTGAAATCGAACCATTCGACGATGTTGCCTGTCGCGCCGGCAATCAGGGCCCTACGGCGCGCCGATCGACGTCCAGGTGGAGTCTCGGTTTGATGCTCTGCAGGAGCATTTGCTGTGCCCGTCATGATGATTCCTCTCGGGATATGCTGAATGGCAACGGCTTTGCGACGTCACGGTCACCGATGTCATTCGAGGTATTCGACATTGAAAGAGGTCGGTGGGATTCGATGTTGAACTGGCGACCGAAGGTCGTTTGTCGATTTCGGGTCGGAGGCGACTTCGTCTGAGGGAGATCGTGCCGGCCGGCCTCGCTCCCCATTACGCAAATCCCACGGCTGCAACAGATCTCGTCGCTGCCACTTCTGCCGGTTTGCGGACCGAGTGAAGACGTCACGGGTCTCGGGTGCTTGGCATGAAGCGAGCCTATGGTGCAAAAGTTATTTGCATCACTGTCATGTGTTCAATTTTCTACGTAGAAATTTGGGCATATGTTGCAAACCGGAGAGGGGGCTCGTACAGTTCGACCATGGTCGGAGAACTGCAGCATTTGGTGGACACTACCGGGCGCCGACTGGACCGTTCCGTTGCGATCGATGATGTACAGATTCGTCTGCTCGCGTACAACTCGCATGACAGTGCCGTCGATTCAGTCAGAATGAATTCCGTTCTACAGCGGAATGTTTCACGCGAGATCGTAGACTTCATCTACGCGAGTGGAGGCCGTGAAGCCCTCGATCTCTTCACTGTTCCCGTCAACAAAGAACTAGGGCTGACCCTTGGCCGGGTCGGGATGCCGATCCGATACCGCAATGCGCTGCTGGGCTTCGTCTGGCTGTTGACTTCGGAGGGCGAAGTTGACGAGGATCAAGCCGAGGTCTTGAGGCGCACGGCTGATGCGGCAGCGATGATCCTCCACCGCGAACAGTTGCTGGACGAGTTGTCCCGAAGTCGGGAGCGGGAACTTACTCGAGACGTCCTGTCGGGCGAGCGGTCGCTGCGCGAGGACGCGGCAAACAGGTTGGCCGAGGAGGGCTTGTTGGCTGCGGGTCCAGCAGTCGTGGTCACTGTGTTGCTCCGTCCTGGCGACCAGTCGACATTGACCGAAAGAGATCGTCTGAGTGTTGCCGTCGGCGTCGATCAGCTTCGTCGGAGGCTCCCGCGGAACAGTGCAATCCAACTCGACCGCCCCGACCACAGTCTGTTGATCGTATCGGTGGCCGAACGCTCGACTCAAACCCATCTGGTCTCGCTGATCGTGGCAGCCCGGGAGCGAGTCTTGTCTGAAAGTGGGCGCCAGAACATCGAATGTTGGGTCGGTATCGGTGAACCGCGAACCTCGGTTGCACACGTGCGCGAATCCTACGAAGAGTCCAGACGTTCCGCAGATGTGGCCCAGGTCGTCAAGGTGCTCGGAAATGTTGTGCGTTATCGGGATCTCGGCGTCTACGGACTTCTGGCCGAACTGTCGGAGGATCGACTCGAGAACAGTATTCACTCAGGTTTGCAGTCCTTGCTCAGCCATGAGGACTCGAAAAGTGAGGCTCTTCTCGCGACGCTGGAGAGTTTTTTGGACCATGCCGGTGACGTAAAGCGAACGTCAGAGGCGCTCTGTGTGCATCGAGGGAGCTTGTACTATCGCTTGCGGCGAATTCAGGAGATAACACGAGCAGACTTGGCAAACGGCGACGACCGGTTGGCCTTGCATTTGAGCCTGAAAGTCGCGCGGCTGTTGGATCTCCGATGATCCCGATCCGAGAAGAGGGGACTGCGGAAGAATCAAGCGGCTCAACGTAGTTGGCGGCTTTCGATCGTCAAGCGGGATGATTCCGGGGTGGGAAAGGAAGCGCGTCGTACATCGGCCGGGGTGGGTTGGCTTGACCTGCTGAGACGTTCATACGTTTGATCGGGCACCTTCTATCCTCCTGTCGGCAGATGCGGCGGAGTGCAACTTTTTCGGGCATTGAAAGTGCAGAATCGTCCAGATGGGTGTCGAGCTGCGTGAAGAACGCGCGCTTTTGCAAACCGAAATGACGACGAATTTGGTCTGAGTTCGGTCCCCCGGTACGCAGATGTTTGCGCGCGAACTGGACTATTTGTTGCCGACTGCAAATTGGGGATTTCGCGACCATCCCGTTGGCTCCCTTTACGGTTGGATTGGATCAGATACCTGAGTCGGTGCGATTTTTACGCACCCCTTCACTGCAGGTCTGGTCTGATCTTTCCGAAATTGGAGTCGCGGAGATATATGCAGTTGTTCGAGATCGTTCCCCCGAAATTGAACAAACGCGCCAGACTGGATTGTGGCCATTGATGCTGCACGTCTAGCCATTTGCTTGCTGCTGAACTGGCTGGTCAGTACGACACGGTATCGGTGATGTTGCCGGCCTAACGCCAAACGGTGAAATGGTTCTGCCAGGAGAACGACACGTTTTTGCCGGCATTCGAGACGACGACTCCGCGTGGATCAACTTCTGGGGGAAGGGGAACCGACCACATCATCTTTCCGTCGCGAGCCCGGATCGCGTGCATGCCGGTGTAGTCGCTGAAGACGAAGTGGTCGCCATCGGTCGCACCGCTTCGAACCCAGTACGCGTCTTGCCAGGGCGTTTGCCACAACTGTCGGCCACTCTCGATGTCGAGACCCGAGATTGTGCGCGTCTCGGGAGACGTGACCAGGATTGTTTTTCCTACCACCGCGGCGATGGCGCTTCCTGTCCCGGCCGTCGCGGTGTTGACGATTTGTGAACTGCGCCAAAGTTCGTCACCCGACTCCGGATCGTAGGCGCCGTCGCCGAGAAACATCGGCACCGCCGTCGAAGGCTTACTTGGGTAGGACGACGATGAGTACGAGGGAATCGGTATCGCACGAATCGTGGATCCGTCGGAAGCCAAGAGGTTTTGGGTTCCGGCATATCCCGACCGGCCGCCGACACTGGTGAGGAACAATCCGTTCCCGTTAGGGACAAGCGAATCGCCCTCGAATCGGAATCGTTCGGCGCCGGACTGCAGATCGTAGATTCGATAGCGGTACTGCGGGTCCCCGCCGTCGCCCTGTTCCATCGCAATGACAGTGTCGGTGTGAGGGACCGTGTAGACGGCTCCGAACTTCTCACTTGGTTCGAAGGTACGCACGAAGTTGGCCGTCAAATTGGTTGTGGTGCCGCTGGCAAGAATTCGTGTTCGAACCGTTCCGTCCATCCTTTCGCCGGACGTGTACACGGTGTCTCCGGCGATGGTGGCGCCATTGAGATCGAAGTCGGTTCCGAGGTCGGACATCAGAGTTCCGGTCGCGGTATCGACAAAGATCATCCGTCGATCGCCCCAGCACGTGATGATCGTGGATTCGTTCTGCTGACTGCACTGGCCGATGACTCCGCCGATTCGCGTTTTCCACAGCGGACTTCCGTCGTCGGGATTCACCCCGACGAGTGTGACGGCACCGACTCCCTGACTCGACGAAGACTCGTCGGTCTTGGGAAGCGGATAAGCAGTCGCGGCCACCAGCACGTCACCGACTTGGTACGTGTTGCCGTAGCCGTAGTAGCCATCGAGCGTGGAAGGCATCGACAGCAGCACGTCCCCGGGGTTGTCCGTGAGCGCTCGGACATCGAGTTCCCAGGCTTGTTGCGGAGGATCGGAGAGGTCTACGTCGACAACGCCTTGCTCGACGATCGGACCGCCTGTCTTCTGCTTCGGCCATGCCGCATCACTGGAGTCGGAGATTACCGATACGACGATGAACGCGATCGCCACGAGCAATGCCAGTCCGAGTGCGACCAGTTTCCAATGTTCCTTCAACCGAAGCTGCATCGAAAGACCGTAACCGATCGATCAAACTGATCGGTTCGTTTCGCGGACGGCCGGCACGATGTCGATCGCGAGATCGAGCCCACGTGCTCGGTGTGACGAAGTGTGGTGGCCTCGTACGCACGAGACCACCACACCGACGGCGTCAGACGTACGGCGAGTACGCCGGAAGATCCAACTGACCGTTGCCGGACAGCCCGATCACGATCACCTCGGGTTCGGTGACGGCACGGGCGTGAGCGATAGCGCCGGCAACCGCGTGGGTTGATTCCGGAGCCGGGATGATTCCTTCGGCGCGGGCGAAAATCAGACCTGCCTGGAGTGCGTCGTCCTGATCGACGGCAATTGCATCCATGAGTCCGAGGTTGACCGCGTGCGAGACCATCGGCGACATGCCGTGGTAGCGGAGGCCACCGGCATGGATGGCCGGCGGTACGAAATCCTTACCCAGAGTGTGCATCTTGAGCAGCGGCGTCAGGCCGGCGACGTCACCGAAGTCGTAGCGGTACTCGCCCTGGGTGAGGGACGGGCATGCCGACGGCTCGCAGGCGACCAGACGAGTCTTGGTGCCTTCGCGAAGGTTTCGTCCCAGGAACGGGAAGGTGAGTCCGGCGAGGTTGGAACCGCCGCCGGCGCAACCGAACACGGTGTCGGGGACGGCGTCGCCGGCTTCTTCGAGCTGGACCATTGCTTCCTGACCGATCACGGTCTGGTGCAGCATGACGTGGTTCAGCACGCTACCGAGTGAGTAGTGCGTGTTCGGATCCTGCGCAGCGACCTCGACGGCCTCACTGATGGCCATACCGAGCGAGCCGGTGGTGTCGGGATGCGACTTCAACAGTGCGCGTCCGGCTTCCGTCAGGTCCGAAGGCGACGGGTGACAGATTCCGCCGTACGCCTCCATCTGGATGCGTCGGTACGGCTTCGAATCGAAGGACGAGCGAACCTGCCATACCTCGACGTCGAGTCCGAGCAGCGCGCCCGCGAACGACAGCGACGCACCCCACTGTCCCGCACCGGTTTCGGTGGTGAGCTTGGTGGTTCCCTCGATTGCGTTGTAGTAAGCCTGCGCGACAGCAGTATTCGGCTTGTGTGAACCGACCGGGCTCACGCCTTCGTACTTGTAGTAGATGCGGGCAGGTGTGCCGAGAGCGCGCTCGAGTCGATGCGCGCGGAACAGGGGAGAGGGCCTCCACATGCCGTAGATCTCGCGAACCGTCTCCGGGATCTCGATGTAGCGCTCGGTTGCGACTTCCTGCGCGATGAGGTTCATCGGGAACAGCGGCGCCAAGTCCTCGGGGCCGAGCGGCTCACGAGTGCCCGGATGCAGGTGCGGGGGAACAGGCTCGGGGAGGTCAGCCGCCAGGTTGTACCAGTGCGTCGGCACTTTCGACGGGATGGAGACGCCCAAAGGCTCGAGCGAACGGTTGAGTGGGGTGGTGGTCAACTAACTCTCCTTCGTGGATTCGGTACCTGATCTTGGCGGTCGTAGCGACGACGCGTACGGCATTTGCCGGATCGGGGATCCTGAGAGGAGCCTGCTGGACCACCCGATATCGGTCCGGGCAGCACGCAGTTGCGGCTGACCGTCAGCGGTCGGGCCACCAGAGGTGCGCAGTGAGCAGGGTCACGAGCCGATCGTACATCGGCACTCGCACCCTGCTCACGTCGGGCGCAGCTACATTCTCGCCATCCTTCGTCGGCTCAGCGAAAAATCATGCACGTCGTAGTTCCGTGCGCCACCAACTTGCCGTTCTTGTCCAGGACCTTGCCCTCTGCGGTCGCGGTGCGCCCGCCCACGTGAATGACGCTGCCGTGGGCTGTCAGCTCGTCACCGTCGAGAGGCACAGTGCGGATGTAGTTGAGCTTGAGTTCGAGGGTCGTGTAGCCGACGCCCGCGGGAAGCATCGTGTGTACCGCGCAGCCCATGACCGAATCGAGCAGCGTTGCGCAGATGCCGCCGTGAACAGTGCCGAGCGGGTTGCTGAAATCGGCGCGCGGGGTCAGGGCGAAGCTCACGGATCCTTCGTTGACCTCGCGCATCTCCATGCCGAGGAGGCGTCCGATGCTGGGTCGGTCGTTGACCTGCGTTCCCATCCAGCGGAGAAGTTCGAGGCCTGTCATCTGCGCCGGATCGACGGTCGCGGTTGTCTCGTCACTCATTGTTTCATCCCATCACTATGTAGGTCGTCATACATAACGTAGCGTATGAGTCGACAGGTGTACCGACGGCCGAAGGATCTGTGACATGGCAGAGCTGAGCTCACGTGATCGCATGATTCGCAGTGCGGTTGAACTGATCAGCCGCAACGGTGTCGACGCGACGTCCTTCAGCGACGTCATCAAGCACAGCGGCGCACCCCGTGGGTCGATCTACCATCACTTTCCTGGCGGTAAGACCGAGTTGATGGTCGAAGCCGTGCGCGCGGCCGGTGCGATCATCACCAGACGGATCAGCTCGGCTGCGGCTACCGGTTCCACGGCCGACGTGATCGAAGCGGTCGGAGACATCTGGCGACTCAATCTCACACGCTCGGACTTCGCGATCGGCTGCCCGGTGATTGCCGGCGGGTTGGCGCGTGCCAGTGAGCCGGAAGTCGCGGAAGTGTCGGCTGAGGTCATGCTGGGATGGCAGAAGTTGATCGAATCGCAACTCGAAACTGCGGGTTATCCTGCAGTGCAGGCAAAATCGATGGCAAACCTGACGATCACGTCGGTCGAAGGTGCGGTGGCGGTGTGCCAGACGACTCGAAGTATCGAGCCGCTCGAACAGGTCATCGCTTCACTGCAGGGGCTCTCTCGTTCTGAGGCTTGGTCCGGCTGAGCCTTCGGGGGTTGACTTCGGTCGTCAAGTATCCGTAACTTCATGTAACGGCTAATTGGGCAGGAGTAGGCGATGACACATTGGTTCGACCTCGAACCGGTCGGTGTCGATTTCTTCGACACGGCACCGCATATCTTCACGTACTCGATCGACCTCACCGCCGAACCGGATGACGTCTGGGCTGGTCTGACCGCGGACGAGCCTTTGTCGTGGTGCCGGCTGCTCACCAAAGTGCACTACACCTCGCCGCGCCCCTACGGCGTCGGCACGCGCCGAATCGCGGAGGTGGGCGGCGGTGCGATGCAGATGCGCGAAAAGTTCATCACCTGGGACGACGAAACGCGTCGGCACTCGTTTTACGTCGAACAGTCCAATGTTCCGCTGTTCCAATCCTTCGCGGAGGACTACCGCGTCGACGAGCTCGCAGTGGGTTCGAGACTGCAGTGGAATTTTGCATTCTCGCCGCGTCCGAAGCTGTCGCTCGCGGTGCGCGGCGGGCTACCGGTCAACTCGCTGATCTTCTCGAGCTTCGTGCGCGATACCAAGCGGCACTTCGGTTCTGCGCCGCGCCATTGACTTTCTTCCCTTCATACGAGAGGCATCCATGACCACGCTCGGAGAATCGTTGACTTTGCCCTGCGGGCAGATCCTGCGGAATCGCACGATGAAAGCTGCGCTCAGCGAGGCTCTGGGTGACCGCACTCATGGACCGTCCACTCGCTTGGAAACGCTGTACGGTCGTTGGGGCAGTGGCGGGTTCGGTTTGCTGATCACCGGCAATGTCATGGTCGATCGATCGCAGATCGCCGAACCGGGCAATGTCGTCGTCGACGACGATCGTGATGCCGAAGCACTGACTGCCTGGGCCAAGACCGCCAAGAACGGCGGCGCCGAGATCTGGATGCAGCTGAACCACCCAGGGCGGCAATCTAACCCGATTGCCAGCAGAGGTAGACCGGTCGCCCCGAGCGCGATCGCGCTGAAGATTCCGGGAATGGCGACGCCGCGAGAACTCTCGACCGCTGAGATCGACGAGATCATCGACAAGTTCGCGGAAACCGCTCGCGTCGCCGAGTCCTCCGGCTTCGGGGGCGTGCAGATACACGCAGCGCACGGTTATCTTGTTGCGCAGTTCCTTTCGCCCTTGTCCAATCAGCGGACGGACGAGTGGGGTGGAGATCCTGAGCGTCGACGACGCTTTCTGATCGAGATCGTTCGGCGCATACGCTCTGCCGTTGCTCCGGGATTCGCGGTCTCGGTCAAGCTCAACTCGGCTGATTTCCAACGAGGTGGATTCTCGGAAGACGAGTCGCGAGAAGTAGTGCGCGCGTTGACCGAAGAGTCGGTGGATCTCATCGAGATCAGCGGTGGCAGTTATGAATCGCCGGCCATGATGGGTAAAGCGCAGAAGCAGAGCACTCGCGATCGAGAGGCATATTTCCTCGAGTACGCCGAGACAGTCCGAGCGATTGCCGGCGACATTCCCTTGGCGGTCACCGGCGGCTTCCGCTCGCGATCGGCGATGGTCGAGGCACTGGCTTCCGGCGCGTGCGACGTGATCGGCCTCGGCCGGCCGACGATCACGATCCCCGACGCGGCAACCGTTCTCCTGGAATCGGATCGGGAACGATTGACCGTGCCGACTGTTGAGTTCGGAGCGCGGAAGTTGTTGGGGAAGGTTGCCGACATCTCGATGCTCGACGGTGCACTCGACCTGCAGTGGCATACCGATCAGCTGCACCGGATGGGCGACGGAAGCGAGCCGGATCCGGCTCGGCCGTGGTGGAAGACCCTCGGAACGATGGTGAGGCGAAACGGATTCGATGCGCTTCGCCCCACCAAACGAGCGGCTTGATCAGTTCGGTGCACCGATGTTGAGTTCATCGGGATGCGCGCCGACGCGGGTGCCGTCGTCGAGAGTGTCGATTTCGCTCAGGTCGAGATCGGTGAGTTCGAAGTCGAATACGTCGATGTTCTGAGCGATTCGAGCATCGTGTACGGATTTCGGGATGACGATCAGGCCGTTCTGAAGGTGCCAACGGATCAGGACCTGCGCGGCAGTCTTGCTGTGGCGGTCACCGATTCGTGTGATGATCGGGTCGGTGAGCAGGGTGTTGGGCTTGGACGCCTTACCCCAACCTGCGTTACTGGTACCGCCGAGTGGGCTCCACGATTCGACCTTGATCCCGTGCTCGGCGGCCTTGTCGCGAATGGCGTGCTGCGTGAGATGCGGGTGCAGTTCCACCTGATCGACTGCGGGCAACAATCCACCGCGTTCGACGAGAAGCTGCAGATGATGCGGCTCGAAGTTGCACACCCCGATTGCCTTGGCGCGGCCCGATTCCGCGATCTTTTCGAGTGCGTCCCACGTGCGGAGGAGTCGGTCGTTGTCCTGCAGAGGCCAGTGGATGAGGTAGAGATCGACGTAGTCGACGCCCAGCTTGTCGATGCTGGTGTCGAAAGCCTTCAACGCCGGCTCGTAGCCCTGATCCGCATTCCACAGCTTCGTGGTGAGGAAGATGTCCTCTCGCGCGACGGACGAGTTGGCGATACCTCGTCCGACGCCCTCTTCGTTTCCGTAGGCGGCAGCGGTGTCGATGTGCCGGTAGCCGGCCTCGTCGAGTGCGAACCGTACTGCATGCTCGGTTTCGTCGTTGGTGGCCTGCCAGACTCCGAGGCCGAGTTGCGGGATCGTGGTTCCGGAATTCAGCGTGATGTCAGGAATGCTCATGGATCAAGGCTAGCGATCTCGAGCTGTCCTTGCCTGGGTCAGAGCTGCCTGGGTCAGAGCTGCCTGGGTCAGAGAGTGGTAGCCGAGTACCCATGCGCCGCTGCAACACTGTCGGACAGGAGCAGGCCGTCGTGTGTGCTCAGACCTGACCCCAGGCCGGGAACTGTCGCGACCGCGTCCTTCCACCCCTTGTCGGCCAAGGCGACGACGTACGGAAGCGTCGCGTTGGTGAGTGCGTAGGTGGACGTACGGGGGACCGCTCCGGGCATGTTCGCAACGCAGTAGAAGACCGAACCGTGAACCTGGTACGTCGGATCGGCGTGCGTGGTCGCGTGTGAATCCTCGAAGCAGCCGCCCTGGTCGATGGCGATGTCGACCAGGACAGAACCCGGCTTCATACGCGCCACCAGGCTGTTGGAGACGAGAGTCGGCGCCTTCGCCCCGGGGACCAGCACTGCGCCGATGACCAGGTCGGCGTCGAGTACTGCCTGTTCGAGTTCGAAGCTGTTGGACGTGATGGTCTTGACCTGGCCGTGGTACAGCTCGTCGATTTCCCGCAGGCGCGCGATCGACAGGTCGAGAACGGTGACGTCGGCCTGCATGCCGTAGGCCACGGCGATGGCGTTCTTGCCGGAGACTCCCGCACCGATCACCGCGACCTTGGCGGGGCGCACTCCGGGTACGCCGCCCATCAGCACTCCGCGTCCGCCGCCGTGACGCATCAAGTGATAGGCGCCCGCCTGCGGTGCCAGGCGTCCGGCTACTTCACTCATCGGGGCGAGGAGGGGCAGTGAACCGTCGGAACCGACAACTGTTTCGTAGGCGATGGAGGTGGTCTTCGACGTCAGGAGCGCGTCGGTGCATTCCTTCGACGCCGCCAGGTGCAGGTAGGTGAAGAGAACCTGATCCTTACGGAGTCGCGAATACTCTTCTGCAATAGGTTCTTTGACCTTCAGGAGTAGATCTGCGTCCGTCCAGACCTGATCGGCAGATCCGAGGATCTGCGCGCCCGCGGCCTTGAAATCCTCGTCACTGAACGAGGAGCCGACGCCTGCACCCGTTTCGATGACGACTTCGTGTCCTCGGCCGACCAGTTCGTGGACGCCTGCTGGGCTGATGGCCACGCGGTACTCGTGGTTTTTGATCTCGCGGGGGATTCCGACCTTCATGACACGGCTCCGAACTGAGTCTGTTGTTTCTTCGAATGGCAGGTGCCAAGCATGAAGTTTCGTCGCCAGATAGTGAAGAGAAGTGAAGATAATTCTCTAGGCTGTATTCATGGTGCGCGAAAGTTCAAAAATCGGTATTCAGACGGCTGCCTCGCCGAAGCATGTTCGGGCTGCCGTGAAGTTGGACGAGGTCGACCGGGTTCTGCTCGAAGAGCTGGCGAAAGACGCGAGGATTCCGAACAATGCGCTGGCCGCGATCGCGGGAATTGCGCCGTCGACATGCCTCGGACGTGTGCGCGCCTTGGTGGACAACGGTGTGATCAGGGGATTCCATGCGGACATCGACCCCGCCGCTCTAGGAATGGATCTGCAGGCGATGATCGCAGTTCGACTGCAGGCCAACGCGCGGTCGCACCTCAACCGGCTCGGTGACGACTTCGCCAAGCTGGACTCCGTGCTCAACGTGTACTTCGTGGCCGGTGTCGACGACTACATGCTGCACGTCGCAACGACGGATTCGGCGCAGTTGCGTGACTTCGTCGTCAACAATCTCTCGGCGCATCCGGCGGTTGCTGCGACCGAGACGATTCTGATCTTCGAACATGTCAGGCCGCGAGGCGGTACTGCCTGATTCGTTCTCACCTGATGGCGGGTCGACGCCCGGACCAGGCGTTCTCGAGGAGTTCGCTCAGGCCTGCCGGGGTGATCTCACGCGGGTTCGGATAAGCGGCGGCGTTCGCGAGTTCGACTGCACGGCCGATCTGATCGTGACTCATTCCCACCTCTCTCAGGGAGGTCGGTCCGCCGCACGAGGTGACGAGGTCGAAAACGCCGGTGGCGGCGTCGGATACACCCAAGGCAGTCGCTATTCGAGACATCACATCCGGGACAGCAGGCGCGTTGAATGCCATCGCGTGTGGGAGGACAACGGCGTGGGTGGGAGCGTGCGGCAAACCGAAGCTGCCACCGAGGGTGTGGCACAACTTGTGATGAAGTCCCATACCGACTGTGCCCAAGCAGGTTCCGGCCAACCAGGCCGATTGCAGCAGATCTGCCCGGCCTTCCACATTTCTCGGATCGCCGACGATGATCGGCAATGCCCGGGCGATTCCGGAGAGTGCCTCGATTGCCATCAAGTCCGTGATCGGGTTGGACTCGGTGGAGTACAACGCTTCAACCGCATGCGCCATCGCGTTGACGGCACTGGTGACCGTGGTGTCCAGCGGCAGATCGAGAGTGAGGTCGACATCGTATACGACGGTTTCGGGTCTGATGTGGGGAGAGGAGCGAGTTGTCTTGCGTCCGTTCTCTGTTTCACCCAACACCGGAGTGACTTCTGATCCCGCGTACGTTGTCGGAACGACGATCTGATCGAACCCCGCTCGTAGTGCCAGTGCCTTGGACAACCCGGTTGCCGAACCGCCGCCGATCGCGACGACCGTGTCGACGTGATGGTTCTCGGCAAGTCTCAGCGCGGCTGTCGTGACTTCGATCGGAGTATGCATCACAGCGCCGTCGAAGCGGACCACCGCCATGTCGCCGAGAGATTCGGTCACGGCGGCGGCAACCGCGTCGAGTCGACGACTTGCCAGCACCATCACTCGGCTACGGCCGAGCCGCCGCACTTCTTCGGCGATCGTATCGATCATCCCTTGGCCGAAGACGATTCGAGCCGGTGAAGCGTCGTACGAGAAGGGCTTCATGTCATCCCTGCGAAACGGTGGCGTGCATTTCCCAGACGATGACCTCTGCCCCGGTATCGGAGCTGAGCTGCTGACCTCCGCCGCCGGACACGCGTACCGCGTCACCTTGTTCGAGCACTCCGACGCCTTCCATGGCGGCCTGACCGTCGGCGACAAAAACGTGCAGGAACGGTGCGTCGGGCAGGGTCACGGGCTGTCCGGGTTGCAGACGCGCAACGTGCATCGCGGCGTACTTGTTCTTGATCCGGATTGCCGAGTGATCGGCGTACGCGTCCATGCCCGACGCGACGGGAACCAGTCCACCGGCAAGCAATTCGGCGTCGATCTCCAACTGCTCGTATCCGGGCGTGATTCCGGCCTCGTCGGGGACGACCCACATCTGGATGAAGTGAACCGGGTCGCTGTGCTTGTCGGAATGCGCACCCGCCACGTCACCGAGTCGCCACGAATCGTTCTTCTCCGAATGCAGGATTCCCGTTCCAGCGCTCATCCGCTGGGCGAGACCGGGGTAGATGACGCCCGAATGCCCCATCGAATCCTGATGTACGAGAGAACCTCTCAGTACCCAGGTGACGATCTCCATGTCCTGGTGCGGGTGGGTGTCGAATCCCATTCCGGGCGTGACGATGTCGTCGTTGTTGACCAGGAGAAGACCGTGGTGAGTGTTCTTCGGGTCGTAGTGATTGCTGAACGAGAACGAGTGCTTCGAGTCCAGCCAGCCGGCATTGGACTGGAAGCGATCCCCGGATCGACGGATATCGAGGTTCGGCTGAGACAGAGTGGAGGTCATGGTGTGCCTTCCGAATGGTATGGGGGAGAGCAAGTTTTCAGAGGACGTGATTGCCGTACATCTCACCGAGTGGGTCTGCGATCAGTTCGAGTCGAGCGCCGTCGGGATCGCGGAAGTACAGCGAAACCTCACTGTGCTCGATCAGTTCGACGCCGGCCTCGGTCAGTCTGGTACGTAGCTTCGCCCACTTGGCAGGTTCGACGCTGATCGCGATGTGGTGGAGGCCGCCGAGTACTTCTTGGTACGGGCCCACGTCGAGTCCCGGGAAATCGAAGAAGGCCAGGAGGTTCCCGTTGCCGATGTCGAAGAAGAAGTGCGAAGACCCGGGATAGTCGCGGTTCTCGATCAGCTCGGTGAGAGGGAAGCCGAGGAGATCTTGATAGAACTTCACGGTTCGTTCGACGTCGCTGCTGATCAGGGCCGTATGGTGCAGGCCGCGTGCGGTCGATGCGGGTCGTTTGTCGGCGGGGAGCAGATGTCGATCCCTGATCTCGGCCCGGCGTTCCTCGAACTGCACTGCGTTGTTGTCGCTCATAGCGCCCGCCTCTCGGTTGAACCTTCTCTTCGAACAGGTAGTTGACTGATCAACTACATTGAGAATAGATCATTTGATTTCGTTGTCAACTACTTCGGATATGCTGGTGTCATGGAATCGACGCGGTGGTTGAGCGACTCGGAGCAAACGGCCTGGCGGGCTTACCTGGACTCGACCCGACTGCTCCAGCGTGTTCTCGATCAGCAGTTGGTGCGAGACTCCGACATTTCGTTCACGGACTTCGAACTGTTGGTTGCTCTATCCGAAGCGCCTGGGCGGCAACTGCGCATGAGTGAGCTCGCCGATGCTGTGATGGCGACCCGAAGTGGTGTGACCAGGGCCGTCAATCGGCTGGTCGGTGCCGGGTGGGTGCGCCGGGTCGAGTGTGTCGACGACAAGAGGGGCGCTAATGCGGAGCTGACCGACTCGGGTGCCGAGAAATTGGCGTCGGCAAGCCCGGCGCACGTGGCCGCTGTACGGGAGAGCATGTTCGACCTGCTGAGCCCGCGAGATGTCGAGCGGCTGGGTGTGGTCTTCGGTGAGATGCGTCGGCACCTTCTCGAGGCCCAAGTAAGTAATTGACAGAGCAACGGCCCATGTCACGTAGTTGGTGAGGGCTGCGAACGGACTGCCATCATTGTCTGGTGACCCGTATTCGTATGTTCGCAACCGACCTCGACGGCACCCTGCTGCGCTCCGACCGAACGATTTCGGCGCGCACCGCGCAGGCCATGGAGAACGCGCGGCTCGCGGGGATCGAAGTTGTGTGGGCGACGGCCCGGGCCAGGCATTCGGTACACACGTTGGCGAGCTCGTGCGGATTTCGCGGTAAAGCTGTGTGTGCCAACGGAGCTGTCATTCTCGACCTGGCGGACGGGACTCCGGAGATCGTCGACACCGTTTCGATCGAAACATCTTTGGCTGCAACAGCTATGGAGCAGGTTCGTGCTCTGATTCCTGGCGTAGTGTTCGCGAACGTCGGACCCACGCAGTTCTTTGCCGAGCCGGAGTATGCCGCTCTGTGCGAGTTCGCGGACCATCACCGGCACCTGCACGAGATGGTGCTCGCCGATACGCTGCCGCTGGACGTGGAGCCGATGGTCAAGATCGTGGCCCGGCATGCCGAGGTTCCCAGCGCCGACCTGTACCGAACAGCGGTCGCTGCGGGTATCGAGGGTGTGGAGTTGACCCACTCCGGGGCCCCGTACATGGAAATGGCAGCGGCGGGCGTCTCGAAGGCCAGCGCTCTCGCGCAGTTGTGCGCGATCGACGGCATCGACGCGTCGGAAGTGGCCGCGGCCGGTGACGCCTTCAACGACGTTGCCATGCTGACCTGGGCCGGAACGGCTCTGGCGCCCGCCAACGCCAGAGCCGAGGTCATCGAGCTCGCCGACCGAATTTTGCCCACGAACGACGAGGACGGGGTGGCGAGCTACCTCGAAGAGCTGGTTGCGGGGAGCTAGTTCAGCTGCTGACGGCCTTGGGTCCGGTGCCGATACCGACTCCGCAGTCCGTCATGAATTCGGAGAAGACACGGTCGAAGCGATCCGGGTAGTCAAGGTGCGGGAAATGTCCGGCGCGCTTGAAGATCTCCACCCGCCCCAGCGGTAGTTCGGCGCGAGCGTTCTCGGTGTGGGCGTTGGGGATGATGGTGTCTTCCTCACCCCACACCAGTAGTGCCTGCAGATTCTTGAAGTTGGCGAAATGCGGAGTGGCATTGACGGTTTGACCGTTGTAATTGATGACCGATCGTGCCGTCGCCAGAAATGCCTGACGCGTCGACGCGTCCGACACCGAAGCAAAGCTCTTACGGGCCTCACTCGCGCTGGCACCGAGCTTGAACAGGCCGATCTTGTTGAAAAGTCCGAGCGCTTTGTCTGTCACGTCGGTCAGCGTCCGGGACGCGAGGACGGGAAGTACCAGTTCGCTGCCGGGCAGAGTTGCTGCACGCAGGAGTGGGCTCACCTCGGGGCCGAGTCCGCCGCTGGCTACCAGGCACAGCCGCTCCACACGCTCGGGGAAGAGATACAGTGTCTGCATCGCGATCCCACCACCGAGGGAGTGGCCGACGAGGGTGGCCGACGGAATGTCGAGGGCCTCGAGGAGGTCACGCACAGTGGCGGCGTGAGCGCTGAGTGAGTAGTCGCCGGCAGGCTTGTCCGACGCACCATGTCCGAAGAGATCAGGGGCGATCACGCGGTAATGACGCGAGAGCGTCTCGATCTGCGGCTCCCAATTGGAGTGCGCGCCCAGTAGGCCGTGAATGAGCACCACAACGGGGCCACTGCCTTGGTCGACGTACTTGAGCTGGTCGCCGTGCAATACAACCGTCTGTAATTGGTCGGTTGCCATGATTGAACCTTTCGGAGCCGCCAGTGTCTGTGGCTGCTCGCGTGTTGTCGGACCGCACCCGCCCCGACGCGGATCCACGGGTATTTGTGACCGGGAGTAACCCCAGTTCCCTCAGTATGCCCACCGAGGGGCCCGATGTCGTCGCCATCGGGCGTGTTGTGACGAACCGTGAGCCGTCGGCTGAGGGGAGACGTACAACTCACCGCCGCGTGTCGGCGCCGCTGATCAGGCGAAATCGACCAGTTTGCCGAAAGTGAGGTTGATGTCCCACGGTGTGACGCCCCACGTCTCGATCGCTGATACCGCGAAGATTCCGGCAGCCTCGATGGTGTCCTGTGAGGCTGGTGCCGAAACGGAAACGCCGGTTTGTCCGCTCGGAACCTCCGGCCAGACGCCGGTTCCGGCGGGCGCGGGGGTGGCCTCCATGACCGCGTTGGCCAGTCCCGATTCGTCGACGGTCGTGAAGAGGCAGTTCGGCTCGTGCGGAGAATCCCACCCGCCGAGTTCCGCGAGCCAGAATTCGCCACGTCCAGCAGCGGAGATCGCGACCGACGCGAGTACCGATTCGAGATCTTCCCAAGCGTCGGACGTCGGGGCCGACGCCTCGGTGAGCTTGAACGGTGCGGCAAGTGCAGTGCTGTCAGGGGAAGCGAAGCGCGGCTGCACAGTGAGGGCCTGGGTCTGGGTATCCAGAAACGCAACCTCTCGGAACTTGTTGTCCGGCAGGGTCGTACGGGCTACGAGACCGCGTCCCAACAGTGCGCCGAGCGCCGCGGGATCGTCGACGCTCCACAAGCGGGTCTCGTCCTCGGACCAGGTGCGGATCTTTCCGCCGACGACGGGACTGATCAGCACGGGCTCGAGGTTCGTAGTGCCTGTTGACTCGCTCACCGCTGGCTCCCCACCGCACGTCGTACCGCCTGACCGGTTCCGGGCGACGAGATAAGTATGCCGCCTCGCTGCTGTGCGCCTTTATTAACCGCCGGCGGTTAATAAAGGCGCACAGCAAGTGGTCACATATGCGTGCCGCCGTCGATGCGGATTTCCGTTCCGGTGACAAACGAGCCGTCCTCGGAAGCGAGCATCGCGATCACGCCGGCGACCGCGGACGGGGGAGCGAAACCCTCACCGATTGCCGGGGCCAGCTTGCCGAGCAGCGTGAAGTCGATGTCGGCCGGGAAGCCGGGATCGGAGGTCATGCCCGAAGCGATGCTGCCGGGTGCGACGGCCACGGCGCGAAGGCCCTGCTTGCTGTACTCGAGTGCAAGTGCGTGCGTGAAGGATTGGATTCCGCCCTTCGACGCTGCATATGCCGTCATATACGGGTGGGCGAAGGTGGCCGACGTGGAACTGAAGTTGACCACGACGCCTGCCCCGCTTTCGAGCAGTGCCGGCAGGGACTCCCTCGTCATGAGGAATGTTCCGGTGAGGTTGACCCCGATGACGGTGTTCCAGAAATCGAGTGTCATCTCGTGGGTGTGTGCGGAGCGCAGAATGCCCGCCGCGTTGACCAGCACGTCGAGGCCGCCCAGAGCCTTGAGCGCAGCGCCGACCTGTTCGCGAACAGACTCTTCGCTGGAGATGTCGACCTTCACCGTGGTGAGGCGATCGGAGTGGCCGGCGTCCTTCGCGGTGTTCAGCGTCTGTTCGAGGCCGGTCTCGGAAATGTCGGCGGCGACGACGGTGCCACCTTCTGCCAGGATGCGGGCAACGGTGGCCTGGCCGATTCCGGATCCTGCGCCGCTGATGAGGACGCGCTTGTCGTCGAATCGATTCACGAGAAAACTCCGGTCTGTGGGATGGACAGCTGTCTGGTGACCGATTCTGCGCGATCCAGAGCTATTAATCTGCTGGGCATTCCACTGACTGGGCACCAGTGGTGCTTGTTCGCTCGCAATCCCGAGCGAACAAGCACCGACGTCTCCTAGAGGCCCGCTGCCTGCGCGAGGCTCGGCAGGTAGGTGCTCGGCTGACCGAAGAGCTGAGCGCTGCCGTGTGCACGCTTGAAGTACAGCTGAGCGTCGTGCTCCCAGGTGATTGCGATTCCGCCGTGCAACTGAACCGCTTCGGAGGTGATCTGCTGCAAGGCTTCCGAGCAGTAGACCTTCGCCACTGCCGCGTCGTCCGCCGACTGCGTCGCCACGGCGGCGTACGTCATCGAGCGCGCCGTCTCGACCAACGTGTACATGTCGGCCATCCGATGCTTGAGGGCCTGGAAAGAACCGATCGCGCGACCGAACTGCTTGCGCGACTTGGTGTATTCCACGGTCTGTTCGACGATCGCTGCGGCCGCTCCCACCTGTTCAGCAGACAAGGCGATCAGAACGACGGTTCGGATCCGATCGACCAGATCTTCGGACCACTCCAGTGGCCGACCACGAACACCGGAGAACGTGACCTCCGCCAGCGTTCGCGTCGGATCCATGGTGGGGACGCGTCGGCGGGAGACGCCTTCGGCCGCTGGATCCACTTCGTAGAACCCGTCGGCCGTGAGAACGAGCAGGGTGTCTGCGACGTGTCCGTCGAGGACGTACGACGCCGTGCCGGTCAACGCGTCTTCGGTTGCCTCGACGCCGAAGGTGCTCCAACCCGCGGCACCTGCCCAGCACAGAGCGAGCGTGCTCTCGCCGGACGCGACACCGGGCAGCAGTCGCGAGCATGCGTCGTTGTCACCGGAAAGCAGCAGTGCCTGTGCGGCAAGAATCGCCGAACCCAGCATCGGTGACGGGGTCAGCGTGCGGCCCAATTCCTCCTGGACCACGTGTACTTCGCCCAAACCTGCTCCGACGCCGTCGAACTCCTCCGGAATCGCCAACGCGGCGACGCCGATCTGCTCGCACAGCTTGCTCCACAAAGCGGCGTCGTAGCCGATCTCTGTGGTGATGGCGGCGCGGACGGCAGCGGAGTCGGAATGCTTGCTCAGGAGATCGCGTACCGATGCGCGCAATGCTGCCTGGTCTTCGGTGTCGATGCTCATGATGCAACCAGCGCTTCGACGACGCGTGCGCGATGCTCGGACGGTGTGCCCCACGCGGTGAGCAGCGCCCGTACCTTGGTGAGCCACAAGGAGAGATCGTGTTCCATCGTGTAGCCGATGGCGCCGTGAACCTGGAGTCCGACGCGAGCGGCCTTGTACGCAGCATCCCCGCACGCGACCTTGGCCGCAGAGATGTCACGCGAGGCGTCGGCCGACTGATCGCGAACCGACAGTGCGGCGCCGT
This sequence comes from Rhodococcus sp. SG20037, assembly GCF_031763325.1. Lineage (NCBI taxonomy): Bacteria > Bacillati > Actinomycetota > Actinomycetes > Mycobacteriales > Nocardiaceae > Rhodococcus > Rhodococcus sp. SG20037. The sequence continues at coordinate 946,947 of NZ_CP134497.1, forward strand.
GCAGCAGGGGGCGAGCCATCTCGAGGGAGACGGCAACCTCGGCCAGGTGGTGCTTCATGGCCTGGAACTGTCCGATGACCTTGCCGAACTGCTTGCGCTGCTTCGCGTATTCGGTGGTGACCTCGAGCAGTGTCTGTCCCAGGCCCTGCAACTGCGCGGCAGTGGCAAGAGCGCCCATGTCGAAGGCGGCCGAGAAGTCGGCGAAGCCCAGTGATTCGCCGGCGGAAACCTCGTAGAGCTTGCGGGAGAGATCCACTGATGCCTTGGCTTCGCCAGGGACGCCGAGTGATACGGCACCGTCCTGCGCTAGCAGAACCAGATCCACCGCATCGGCGTCGAGCGCGAACGGTGTGCGCGGGGGAGCTGCGACGGTTGCCAGCGAACCCTCGGCGAGAGCAGAGAGACGTTCCGGTGCAACGGAAGCCAGGAGCGTCGGCGCCACGGCGATCGTTTCGACGACCGGTCCGGGTACTGCGTGCCGACCGAGCTGTTCGAGCGCAACGACCAGGTCGACGGCGTCGGCGCCGAGTCCGTCGTGCTCTTCGGAGATGACGAGACCGTTGACGCCGGTCTCGGCGAGGCGCTGCCAGAGCTTCTTGCCCGGCTCGGTGTCACCGTCGTTCCACGAACGGATGACGGCGGGCATGTCGGACTTGGTCAGCAGCGCATCGATGCTTGCAGCGAAGTCCTGGTGGGAGGAGTCGAGCGCGAATCTCATCGGTCCGCCTTCGGTAGGCCGAGCAGACGCTCAGCGATGACGTTTTTCTGAATCTCGTTGGTGCCTGCGTAGATCGGGCCGGACAGGGAGAACAGGTATCCGTCCATCCAGTTGTCGGCCAACTCGGCTTCAGGGCCCTGAAGTTCGAGAGCAGTCTCGTGGGTGGCGATATCCCACTCGGACCAGAAGACCTTGTTGATCGAGGACTCGGCGCCGAGCTGTCCACCGTCGGCCAGACGGGTGACGGTGCCGAATGTGTTGAGTTGGTAAGCGCGAGCGCCGATCCAGGCGTCGGCGACCTGGTTGCGCAGAGCGCTGTCGTCGGTGCGTCCGCTGGACTTGTACAGCTCGAGCAGGCGGTCGACGGTGGCGAGAAAGCGGCCGGGGCTGCGCAGCGAGAGACCACGCTCGTTGCTCGCGGTGCTCATCGCGACCCGCCAACCTTCGTTGACGTTTCCGATCACACCCGACTCACCTGGGTTGGCCGGGTCGTCCGGAACGAAGACGTCTTCGAGGAAGATCTCGGCGAAGCCGGGCTCACCGTCGAGCTGATCGATCGGGCGAACGGTGACACCCTTCGACCGGAGGTCGAACATGAAATACGTGATGCCCTTGTGGCGCTGCGCATCCGGATCGGAGCGGAACAAGCCGAAGCCCCAGTCGGCGTAACTCGCGCGTGAGCTCCACGTCTTCTGACCGTTGAGCAGCCAGCCGCCGTCGACCTTCTTCGCACTCGAACGCAGGCTAGCGAGGTCGGAACCGGATTCGGGCTCGGACCAGGCCTGGGCCCAGATGTCGTCGGCACGAGCCATGCGCGGCATGATGCGAGCCAACTGCTCGACATTTGCATGCTCGAACAGTGTGGGAGCCAACAAGAAGATGCCGTTCTGGCTTACGCGGCCGGGCGCGCCCGAGCGGTAGTACTCCTCCTCGAAGATGACCCATTCGAGCAGGGACGCATCGCGTCCGCCGAGTTCCTTGGGCCAGGAGACGACGGCGTAGCCGGCATCGGCGAGTGTGTGCTCCCACTGACGGTGCTCTTCGAAGCCTTCGGCGGTATCCATCGACTTCAGGGGAGTCGCGGGCACATTCGCTTCCAGGAACGAGCGAACCTCGTCACGGAATGCGGTTGTGGCGTCGTCGAATACGAGATCCACTAGTTTGTTCCTTCCTGCGGTGCGCGAGCACTGGCAGCCATAGCTTTGGCGTCGAGACCACCAAGCGAGTCTTTGCCGACTTCGGCGTTGTGAGCGTGAGCGAAGTGATGCAGACCGAAGACGGAGTCGATGCCGTTCCGCATCCCCATCTGATCCTCGCACTGATTGACGGCCTTCTTGGTCAAAGCCAGTCCGAAGCGCGGCATCTCGGCGATACGTCCGGCGAGCTCGAACGTCTCCTTCTCGAGATGCTTGCGGGCGACGACGCGGTTCACCATGCCGATTTCGTATGCACGTTGCGCGGTGAACCGATCGCCGGTGAAGAGCATTTCCTTGGCGAATCGTGAACCGACCATCCACGGGTGCGCGAAGTATTCGACGCCGGGGATGCCCATGCGGACAACGGGATCGGAGAAAAAGGCGTCGTCGGCCGCGACGATCATGTCGCAGACCCAGGCGAGCATGAGCCCGCCGGCAATGCAGGCGCCTTGCACCATCGCGATGGTGGGCTTGGGGATCTCCCGCCAACGGCGGCACATGCCCAGGTAGACCTCCATCTCGCGGGCGAAACGCTGGTCACCGCCTGGCTTGTCGACGTGATCCCACCACATGGTGGCCTTGTTCTCGTACTCGACGTGATGGTCGCGTCCCGGAGTTCCCAGGTCGTGACCGGCACTGAAGTGAGGTCCGTTGCCTGCCAGGACGATCACCTTCACGTCGTCGTCCTCGACGGCGCGCTGGAATGCCGCGTCGAGGGCGTACGTGACCACCGAGTTCTGGGCGTTGCGGTAGTCGGGTCGATTCAAGGTCACGACGGCGACCGAGTCACGAACCTCGTAGGTCACGACGTCGGCTTCGAAGGGAACGGTCATGATTGTTCCTCGCGCAGAACCGTTTTGAGGACCTTGCCCGAAGGGTTACGGGGCAGATGATCTACGAAGCGCACCTCGCGGGGCACCTTGAAGCCTGCGATCTTCTCCTTGAGGAAGGCGATCACCGACTCTTCGGTGAGGCCGGCACCGTCGAGTTGGGCGATGTAGACGCGGCCCACCTCTCCCATCCGGTGATCGGGGATGCCGATGGCAGCAGACTCGTGGACGCCGGGCAGGCGAGCCAACATGCCCTCGATCTCGGCGGGGTAGACGTTGAATCCGCCGCTGACGTACATGTCTTTCAGACGGTCGGTGATGTCGAGATAGCCACGCTCGTCGAGGGTTCCGACGTCTCCGGTGTGCAGCCAGCCGTCGGCGTCGATTGCCTTGGCGGTGGATTCGGGGTCGTCGAGGTATCCGAGCATGACGTTCGGTCCACGAAGCAGGATCTCACCCTGGTCGCCGATCTTGACCTCGAAATCGGCTGTCGCGCGGCCGGAACTGGTGGAGACGGTGACCGGGTCGTCGTCGGTGCGGCACATGGTCGCGACCACTGCCTCGGTCAAACCGTATGCCGTGAGGACGGCGTCGAAAAGCTCTGCTTGCATGCGCTCGACGAGAGCAACCGGCACGGGTGCTGCGCCCGTGATCGCGATGCGGAGCGAGGACAGGTCGTATTCGCTGCGGCGGGGATGATCGAGGATGGTCTGGTAGATCGTCGGGGCGCCGGGCAGGATGCTGATCTTCTCGCTGCTGACCAATGCGAGGGTGTCGTCGATGTTGAAGACGGACACCGGCACGATCGTCGCACCGTTCAACAGGCAGACCAGGATTCCGGCCTTGTATCCGAAGGTGTGGAAGAACGGGCTGATGATGAGGAAGTTGTCGTCGGCGGTGACCTCGGCGCATTCACCCCACGACTTGGCGACGGCGATGGACTGACGATGCGCGGTGATCGCACCCTTGCTGCGTCCCGTGGTGCCGGAGGTGAAGAGGATGTCGCTGACGTCGTCTGGCTGCACCTTCGCAGCACGCGCGTCGGCTTCGGTGCGGGCGGCGTCGGTGGCGAGCGCGAGGAAGTCCTCGAACTCGATGACGCCGTCACGGTCGTCGTCCCCGTCGATCGGTACCTGGATGACGGTGGGGATCCTCAGGTCCGGATTGGCGTCGAGCAACTGCTGGTACCGGTCGGCCTTGAGGAACGTGCCGACGACCACCAGGGCAGCTGCGTCGACGCGCTCGATGATGTCGAGTGCTTCGGTGCCGGTGTAGCGCGTGTTGATCGGGATGATGGCTGCGCCGGCGTACTGAGCGCCGAGCAGGGCGATCACCCAGTGGTACGTGTTGGGCGCCCAGATGACGACGCGGTCGCCTGCCTTCACCCCACGGTTGATCAGTGCGCCGGCGAAATCGCGGACGCGCTGATGTAGCTGTGCGAAGGTCAGTCGGGTGTCGCCATCGGCGATAGCCGCGCGCTCACCGAACTCCTCGGCGGCCCGGATGAGGGCTGATGGGATGGTTCTCGGTTGTTCGGTCACTGGACTCCTACCTGACACGCTACCTAGCAAGTGCTTGGTAGGTTATCTTACATATGTGGACCAGAGCGAGAGCCCGGACGGGCAGATGACGGACGACGAGTTTGCGGCCACGGTCGCGCAGTGGTTGGCCGAGAACTTGACGGGCAAATTCGCCCAGCTCAAGGGTAAGGGCGGCCCCGGCAGTGAGCACGAGTTCTTCGAGCAACGACTCGAGTGGGACAAGCACCTCGCAGCGTCGGGGTGGACGTGCCTCGGGTGGCCGAAGGAGTTCGGCGGGCGGGGAGCAAGCATCTCCCAGCAGGTCATCTTCCATCAGGAGTACGCGAAGGCCGGTGCGCCCGCTCGCGTCAGCCACATCGGTGAAGAGCTGCTCGGCCCGACGCTGATCGCGTACGGCACCGACGAGCAGAAGCGCCGATTCCTTCCTGGCATCAACACGGTCAGTGAACTGTGGTCGCAGGGCTACTCCGAGCCCGGCGCCGGTTCCGACCTCGCGAACGTCTCCACGACCGCACGCCTCGAAGACGGCAAGTGGATCATCAACGGCCAGAAGGTGTGGACCTCACTGGCTCACGTCGCGCAGTGGTGCTTCGTGGTCTGCCGCACCGAGGTGGGCTCCAAGCGTCACCAGGGGTTGAGCTTCCTGCTTGTCCCGTTGGATCAGCCCGGTGTGACAGTTCGGCCCATTCAGCAGCTCACCGGCACATCGGAGTTCAACGAGGTCTTCTTCGACGACGCCGTCACCGATGCCGATCTGGTGGTCGGGGAACCCGGCGAGGGCTGGAAGATCGCGATGGGGCTGCTCACCTTCGAGCGCGGTGTATCCACGCTCGGACAGCAGATCGGATTTGCCCGCGAGCTCCAAGGCGTCGTCGACCTGGCGAAAGCCAATGGCAGTGACCAGGATCCGCACATTCGCGAAAAGATCGCCCGCGCGTGGGTCGGACTGCGCGTGATGCGCGCCCACGCGATGCGCACTCTCGACGCGGTCGACGCCGGAACCGGTGGCGGAGAAGCGTCCGTCGCAAAACTGTTGTGGGCCAACTGGCATCGTGATCTGGGACAGCTGGCGATGGACGTGCAGGGTGCGTCGTCGTTGGTTGCACCGTGGGCGGATTCCGAAGGCAATGCCTCGGACATCACCGATCCCGAGCACCTCGAGCTCGACGAATGGCAACGCCTCTTCCTCTTCACCCGCGCCGACACGATTTACGGCGGCTCCAACGAAATTCAGCGCAACATCATTTCCGAGCGCGTGCTCGGTCTTCCCCGAGAGGCCCGTTAATGTCTGACACCAAAGCCGCGTCCCCGCTTTCCGTTGCGCCGGAGGAAACCCCGGGCCACGGACTGCTCGCGGGCAAGAAGGCGATCATCACCGCCGCAGCCGGAACCGGCATCGGTTTCTCCACTGCGCGCAGGGTGCTTCTCGAGGGCGGCGACGTTCTCGTCTCCGACTTCCACGAGCGTCGACTCGGCGAGACGGTGGAGAAGCTGAAGGCCGAATTCCCCGGTCAGCAGGTCGAATCGATCATCTGTGACGTCTCGAGCACCGAGCAGGTCGACGCGTTGTTCGTCGGCGCCGCCGAGAAGTTGGGACGTATCGACATCGTCGTCAACAACGCGGGCCTTGGCGGTGAAACTCCCGTCGTCGACATGACGGACGATCAGTGGGATCGCGTTCTCGACATCACCCTCAACAGCACCTTCCGTTCGACGCGCGCAGCCCTGCGGTACTTCAAAAGCGTTCCCCACGGCGGTGTTCTGGTGAACAACGCGTCCGTTCTCGGTTGGCGCGCGCAGCATTCCCAGGCGCACTACGCCGCAGCCAAGGCCGGCGTCATGGCGCTGACTCGGTGCAGCGCCATCGAAGCAGCGGAGTACGGAGTCCGTATCAACGCGGTCTCGCCTTCCATTGCGCGTCACGCGTTCCTGGCGAAGGTCACCAGTGAGGAACTGCTCGACCAGTTGGCTTCCGGTGAGGCCTACGGCCGCGCCGCGGAGGTCTGGGAGATCGCAACGGTCATCGCGATGCTCGCCAGCGATTACTCCACTTACATGACCGGCGAGATCGTCTCCGTTTCTTCGCAGAGGGCCTAGCGTCCCCGTGCGCGGTTAAGGAGTCCCTGGACTCGCTGACCGCGCACAGGGGAAGGCCCTGGATAGGATTGAATACATGACGCCACCTCGAAATTCCGACGAATCAAACGGCAAGTCCGGGCGCCGCGACGAGCTGCTCGAGATCGCGGCGGGGCTCTTCGCCGATCGCGGAGTGCGCGCGACGACCGTCCGCGACATCGCCGACGCCGCCGGGATCCTGTCCGGCAGCCTGTATCACCATTTCGATTCCAAGGAGTCGATGGTCGACGAGATCCTGCACCAGTTCCTCGACGAACTCTTCGGAAAATACCGCGAGATCGTCGCGGCGGGGTTGGACAGTCGCGCGACGCTCGAAGCACTGGTCGTGACGTCGTACGAGGCCATCGACGCCTCACATTCGGCTGTGGCGATCTACCAGGACGAGGTCAAGCACCTCGTCGGGAACGAGCGCTTCGCTTACCTGGCCGAGCGCAACACCGAATTCCGGGACCTGTGGGTCGGCGTCCTCGAAGCCGGCGTCGCGGACGGGACCTTCCGCTCCGACATCGACGTCGAATTGGTCTTCCGCTTCATGCGCGACACCGTGTGGGTCGCGGTTCGCTGGTACCGCCCGGGTGGATCCCTCTCGGCTCACGCCGTCGCGGCTCAATATCTCGCGATCGTGCTCGACGGGCTCTCCGATCCGGCCACAACTTCAGACGCTATTGCTGAATCAACTTCAAGAACTATTGCTGCACAACGAAACTAGGAGCTAACGCTATGTCCGAGGTTTACATCGTCGACGCCATTCGCACACCGATCGGCAAGAGGGGCGGCGCGCTGTCCGGCGTGCACCCCATCGATCTCGGTGCGCACGTCGTCAAGGCACTGGTCGAGCGCACCGGTATCGACCCCAGTGACGTCGACGACGTGATCTTCGGTTGCGTCGACGCCATCGGCGGCCAGGCCGGCAACATCGCCCGTATGTCCTGGCTCGCAGCGGGATTCCCGGAGCACGTTCCCGGGGTGACCGTCGACCGTCAGTGTGGTTCGAGCCAGCAGGCAGTGCACTTCGGCGCTCAGGCCATCCTGTCGGGCACCGCGGATCTGATCGTTGCCGGCGGCGTTCAGAACATGAGCCAGATTCCGATCTCGGCAGCGATGATCGTCGGTCAGCAGTACGGATTCGACACGCCGACTTCGGGTTCGGTCGGTTGGACCGAGCGCTACGGTGACCAAGAGGTCTCGCAGTTCAAGGGCGCCGAAATGATCGCCGAGAAGTGGGACATCAGCCGCGAAGAGCTCGAGAAGTGGGCCCTGCAGAGCCATGAGCGCGCCAAGGCTGCAATCGCCGCAGGTCGCTTCGACAACGAGATCGTCGCCATGGGTGACGCGACCGTCGACGAAGGACCCCGCGAGACCAGCCTCGAGAAGATGGCGACGCTCAAGGTTCTCGTCGAAGACGGACGCATGACCGCAGCAGTGGCCAGCCAGATCTCCGACGGTGCGAGTGCGCTGCTGCTGGCGTCGGCGGAAGCGGTGGAGAAGTACAACCTCAAGCCCCGCGCCCGGATTCATCACCTCAGCGCACGCGGCGACGACCCGATCTTCATGCTCAGTGCGCCGATCCCGGCCACGAAGCATGCTCTCGCGAAGGCCGGCCTGAGCATCGAGGACATCGACATCGTCGAGATCAACGAAGCTTTTGCCCCGGTCGTCCTGGCCTGGATCAAGGAAATCGGCGCAGATCCGGCCAAGGTCAACGTCAACGGCGGCGCGATCGCACTCGGTCACCCGCTCGGCGCGACCGGCACCAAGCTGATGGCAACCCTGCTCAACGAACTCGAGCGCACCGGCGGTCGTTACGGCTTGCTGACCATCTGTGAAGGTGGCGGCACCGCGAACGCGACGATTATCGAGCGTCTCTGACGCCTTGCTGTGCGCCTTTATTAACCGCCGGCGGTTAATAAAGGCGCACAGCAGTTAGTTGTTCGGCACATCCGCAACCTTGATGTCGAAGTTCGCACTTTCACCGTCAACGCTGGTCACGGTAGCTGTGACGTCGTATTCGGTGCCCTGCTCGGTCAGGATGCACGTGATCGATGCGCCGACTTCGGCGTCGAGGTTCTCCGGACACGTCACGTCGTCGGGTGGCTCGCCGATCTTCTCGGCTAGTTGAGTGGAGATCTGACTTGCGACTTCGGACTTGTCCACTTGCGGCGTCCCGACGCTTGCCGAGCAAGCTCCCGTGGCCAATGCCGCCGAGAGTAAGACGATTCCCACTGCAGGCCTCTTTGTCATGTGAACTCCCAGGGTGCGCCGGTGCTCGCTGCTGCCACCTCAGGGATTACCGCATTCGGGACTGTTCAACCGAGTTGCGCGACGCAGTTTTGCGAGGTCAGCGTCGGCGGACCGTCAAGTTGAAGCCTTCGGGCATCAGGGTGAGCCGTTCGGCTACCTTCAACTCGTAGTCCGGATCGGCCTCGATCGTGTATTTCTGCAAGATGGTGCCCAACACGAGGACCGCTTCGTGAATGGCGAATTGTCTTCCGATGCAGGCGCGTTCACCCGTTCCGAATGGCTTGTACACGTGCGCCGGCCTGGCTTTGATGTTGGCAGGCAGGAAGCGATCCGGATCGAACGCCTCGGGATCGTTGCCCCACACCGGATCACGATGAAGTGACGGGATGAGCACGAGCATCCAATCGCCCTTCTTCATCGGATACTTGCCGACGAGCGTCGTGTCTTCGAGCGCCGCGCGCCCGTAGGCGGGAGCGGTCGGCCACAGACGCAATGATTCGTCGAGGACGCGTCGTACGTATCGAAGTTTCGCGATCTTCTCGAAGGCGGGCTCCTCGCCCTCCCATACCTTGTCGACCTCGGCTTGCGCCTTGGCCAGCACGTCAGGGTTTCGTGACAGGTAGTACAGCGCGAACGACAATGCGCCGGAGGTCGTTTCGTGTCCGGCGACGAGGAAGGTCACGACCTGATGGCGGATGTTCAGTTCGTCGATACGGTTGGGATCGTTCTCGCGTGCCGCCCGCAGCATCAGTTCGAGAAGATCTTCGGGCCCCGGTTCGGTACTTGTCCGCCGGGCACGGATCACTTCGTCCACAACCTCGGCCATGTACGCCTTGCGGACCTCGTCACGTTGATCGGCGCGACGTGCGAGCACTCGCCCGAGGGCGGTCGACTTCAGGAACGTCGTGCGCTGCGAATGGGAGAGTGCGCCGACCATTGCCTTGACGAACGGATGCTGTTCTTCACGTTCGAAGGAGTCGAACGAGTAGCTGAATCCAGTGCGTCCGATGGTCTCCAGCGTCAGCTTGGTCATGTCTGCGGAGACGTCGATGGGGGAGTCACTTTCACGACTGTCCCAATGGTCGACCAACTCGCCGGCTACGTCGAGCATGGTGCGGTGGTACGAGCGCATCGCAGTCTGGCTGAACGCCGGTGCCAGGAGATTGTGCGCCTTGCCCCAGTTGGGTTCGTGGTTGTACGCCGTGAACAGGCCGTCGCCGCCGATTCCGCGGAGTGCTTTGACTCCAGGTGCAAGGTGCTTCGCGAACCGGGACTCGTCGGACAGTTCTGCCACCATGTCCGCGCCCGAGGCGAAGACGAAGCGATTTCCCAGGACATTTCTCTCGAAGATCGGGCCGAGTTCGCGGCCGATGCTCACGGAGTTCTGCAGCGGTGTCCGGATATTGATCCCGAGAACGTCCCCGAGGACCGGCAGGCGCCACGCCGGATGCGGGATCCGAGCATCGGTCGTCGCCTCTGGAGTGGTGTCGACGCTCATTGTGTGTCCCCCGGGGTGAGATCGCTTACTGAATTGATGTCTAGTACGCAAAGTACGCCTTACTGAATCGGTGTCAAGTAGTAATCTGACTTGCCTATGGTCGCACCACGAAAACGCCTGGACCGAGAGCAGCGGCGCACGCAGTTGCTCGACATCGGCGCGCAACTTTTTGCCGATCGCTCGTACGAGGATGTGTGGATCGAAGAGGTCGCCGAGATTGCGGGCGTCTCGCGCGGGTTGATGTACCACTATTTTCCGACCAAGCGAGACTTCTTCGCCGCAATCGTCGAGCGCGAATCGCAGCACCTGCTCGAGGTGACCGCACCCGATGCGACGCTACCGGTGCGCGAACAGGTGGCAGCCGGGTTGGACGCCTACTTCGCGTACGTGAAGTCGCACAGCAGGGGAGTGCGCGCCATCAACGTCGGGACGCTGTCGGCCGAGGCCGGTATCCGGGCGATTGTCGAGCGCGAACTCGAACAGCAGCAGATTCGAATCCTCGATGCACTGGGATTCGAGGGCGAAAGAAGACAGCTCGCTGCCGTTGCAGTTCGGGGATGGATCGCGTTCGTCCGAGCTGTCTGCCTCGACTGGCTCGATCAACCTTCCATACCGCAGGAAGAGTTGAGAGTGATCTGTCTGCGGACCCTCTCCGGAGCGTTGGGCATCGACCTCGAAACGTGAAATGCCGACCGCGCGGGAGCGGCCGGCATTTCCACGGACAAGTCTGATCAGTCGAGCGTCGAATAGAGATCGTCCCAGCCCTTGGCGACGTACATGTTGGTGTAGATGGACCCGTAGTACGTACTTCCTTGCAGAACGGTGACGTTCCCGGCCTGCACAGCCGGAAGTCTTTGCCACAACTTGGTGTCCGAGAGTTGTTCGAAGGTGGTGTCATTGCTGTCTGTGACAGAAACCATGAACGCGTCGCAGCCTTGCAGACGATCCATCTCTTCGATGCTCAGTCGTCCCTGATTGTCGAAACCGGTTGTGTTCAATGTTCTTCCGCCGATATCGGCGAGCGTCATGTCGGTGGGTTGACGATTCTTCTTTCCCGTTTCCTCCGACACGGGCAGGCTGTCGATGTAGATCGTGGCCTTGTCCGGACTGTAGGACAAGCTTGCGACGGTCTTGCCCGCGATCGCCGAAGCGTGTCGAGAGCGGATGTCGGTGATCAGAGCGTCATAGTCGGTGATCAGGCGATCCATGGTGGGTGTTCGGCCCAGCCAATCGGAGAGCCGGGTCAGGTTCTCCCGCCACGTCTGCTTCGATTCGGTCGTCAGGACAGGAGCGATGGCTTGGAGCTTTGCAGCGGGCCAGTACTCGTTGTCGGCGTTGACGCAGATGATGAGATCGGGTGCGAGTCCGAGGATCTGCTCCAGATTGGGCTTGTCGCTGAGGTATTCGGCCGAGCCGTCGACGGGAACCCACTTGGTGACGGGCGAGATGTTGTATCCGAACACCGGTAGTTCCAGGGCAATGGCGAGCTCGAGGTCGGTTCGGGCGTCGACGGCCAAGACCCGCTTCGGGTTGGTAGGTATGTCGTAGGTCCCCAACGGCGTGGTGACGGTGCGCATTTGAGCGTCATCATCGGTACCTGAACCGTCGCTGGAACTGCAGGACGACAGAATAGTTGCGACTGCTGCCATCCCGGCTCCGATGCCGAATTGGCGACGGGTAAGTGCGTCGACTAGCTCTTGCCAGACGCGTTCGTCCGGCACGGTAGGTGTGTTGGTCAGCATTTTTTCGATACCCTTCGGTCTGAGTCCGTATCGATCGTAGGGTTGGCGATACCAGATCACCTATATCGAAAACCGCCTGATATTAGTCGATTTCGGCCATGGTCCGTGACTTTCGGGTAATGGCGGCGCCGAAGGCTGCAGCGAGCGGGAACATCAGAACGCCGTACACCGCGGCCGGCACTGCCAATTGCACGTTGTCGAGGAGACTGACGGCGATGGTGATCGCCAACGTGCTGTTGTGGATGCCGATTTCCATGGAACTGGCGATGGCCTGACGATCCTCGATGCCGAATATCCGGGGAACGACGTAACCGATCGAGAGGCTCAGTAGGCAGAACAAGGCGGCGACGACGCCGATGTCGACGAGATAGTCCGCGATGTTCTCGCGCTCGGAAACAACCGTTCCGACGATCACCAGTGCCAGAACCACCGCGGATCCGATGCGGACGGGCTTGTCCATGCGCTCGGCAAAGGCGCTCGAGCGCAATCGAACCCACATTCCGAGGGCGACAGGAATCAGTACGACGGCAAAGACCTGAAGTACCTTCGTGAACTGCAGTCCGAGGGTGCCGTCCGCGTCCTCGGGTTCGAAGTACCCCAACGCGAAGTTGGTGATGAGCGGAAGGGTGACCACCGCTATCACCGAATTGACCGCAGTGAGTGTCACATTGAGAGCGACATCGCCGCGGAACAGATGACTGAACAGATTTGCCGTGGTGCCGCCCGGTGATGCGGCGAGGAGCATCATACCGACGGCGAGCAGCGGGTCGAGGTCGAACAACGTGACCAGACCGAAGGCCGCGGCCGGGAGCAACAACAACTGACAGATCAGGGCAATCGAGACGGCTTTCGGCGCTTTTGCCACGCGGGCAAAATCTCCGACCGTCAAGGAAAGCCCGAGGCCGAACATGATGATGGCGAGTGCGGCGGGTAGGCCGACGGAGGTGAGTGCAGAGTCCATGAGTTAGTGGCTACTTCCAGTCACTGGGGGAATTTCACTGAAACTACCGTGATGCCCGGATCTGCGTGGCAGTTTGGATACATTGATGTATCGAACCGTGACGGCGTCGGTGAGCAGGGTTATCGTCGAATTATGTGCAGAAACATCACTGAACTTCGTGGACTCGAGCCCGCTGCTACGCCGGAGGAGATCGAGGCGGCCTCTCGCCAATACGTACGTAAGGTGAGCGGAATAGCCAAGGTGTCCGACGCGAACCGAGACGCCTTCGAACAGGCGGTGCGTGAGGTGACCGAAACGACGACGCGCCTGCTCAGTGCGTTGCCGCCTCGCAGACAGCCACCTCAGACCGTCCCTCCGTTGCGTCGCCCGGAAGTACAGGCCCGGATCGCTGCTCGTTCGTCCTGACCCGAGTGGATCTCACAGATATCGACGTATGGGACGTCGAAGCCTTGGATCAACTGTCTGCTGGGTTGGAAGGCGTTCTGGTCGCTCACCGCGTTCGCGATATCCGTCGACGGCTGGATACGCTGCGCAAAGAGGCCGTCGCCGACGACTTGCATATTCGTCAGGATGGGACCGTCTCTGCTGTTGCGCCCATCGCCGACGGTCACCCGCTCCACGTGCACGCCCAGTTGCTCGAGGTCGCAGTTCGAGAATTGATCGGTGAGGCACTGCTGGTCAGCGCGGATCTTCATCATGCGTTGTCTCTGCGGTCTCAGGTCGGCACCGACCTCCGTGACAAAGCTGTGCGTGTGGGGGAGGAGTGGCGAGCGTTCAGCCCTGATCGGCAGCGTCAGATGTTGCGTCATGCACCAGGCCTGATCGCCAACCTCGACGGCATTCCTGCTGCGATTCGCAGCCCGGCCAATCTCGATCGAATTCAATCGGAACGAGCACGGCTGCAAGATGATTCAGTCCGAATCTCGCAAGAACTTCACCGCGAGTTCTTCGGCGGCAGACTGAGTAACACCGGGGCGGGCCAGTGGTACGCCGAACGCAAACTCGAGGATCTGGACGCGCTCGACGAGTTGTTTCGCGCCGAACCTGATCGACGGTTACTGCTCATGGACATGCGCTCGGGCGAACGCGGCTTCGCTGCAATTGCGATCGGTGATCCGGACACAGCGGATCACATCTCCGTGACGATTCCCGGACTGAACACCAACGTCAAGGACTCGATGCGCGGAATGGTCGGCGAGGCAACGCGATTACGAGCCGAGGCGATGCGGCAGCTCGAACTGGCCGGCCGAAAGGAAAGCGTGGCCACCATCGCCTGGATCGGATACGACGCGCCACAGGTGATCGGGCCGGGAAAGTTCGACATCGGTCGGGCCAGCTTCGACGTCAGTCGATCGTCCAAGGCCGGCATAGCCGCCGACGCATTGGGCAGCTTTTTTCACGGTCTTCGTTCTGCGTCGGTCAACGACGGAGTCCATATCACCGCGTTGGGCCACTCCTACGGATCCCTCGCGACTTCTCTTGCGCTGCAACGCGGGGCAAGCGCAGCGGTCGACGACGTGGTGTTCTACGGTTCACCCGGGGTGCGAGCCAAGGTGGAGTCGGACCTCGGTATCGCCGACCGCCACGTCTACGTCATGAAAGCGGAAGGCGACAGTATCGCGGGGTTCGGCCGTTTCGGTGGCGATCCGACGCGCACCGAGTTCCATCGGTTGTCCACGGCCGAGGGGATCACCCCGGATGGAGTGAAACACGAGCGGGCGTTCGGGCATGCGGAGTACGCGAGGACAGGGGACAACGGAGAACTGCGGATGTCGGGATACAACCTCGCGGTTGTGGTTGCCGGACTGCCGGAGCGTGCTGTTATTGATTGATCGTGCCACCTGAGCGACCGCATGAATCGACTGGAACTATTTCGTGTATAGAGATCTGTCCGATACCCCGACCCCGACCACATCGGCGTCGCTCGCCGTACTTTAGGCGTCCCCTGACGACCCGGAACGGCGCGCCTGGATCAAATGGGCGCAACAACGGGGGACAAGTGCCGATCATTTAGGTCAACTCAGCAAAGTCTCGCTGACATGGAATCTCCTTACTTACCAAGAGAAGTCAGTCGTCGACTATGAATTCGAATCCTCCTGGAGGCATTTCGTAGACGATGACGTTGTTCTCGACTCCCGTGACGATCGTCAGGTAAAATCTGGGCACTCCGTCTATCTGGACGTAGGAGTTCACGGTCACCCCGCGCTGGCGCGGGACCTGCGGAAATATCGCCTCGCCGCCCTGCACATGCGAACCGGGGTGGAGGGACTGCGCAGTGTCGAGGACAGATTTGCGGACGGCGTCGAGGTCGATGAGGTCGTCATCTGAATTGACCAGCGAAGGCTGAAAGTCCTTCAGCGGAAACGGCAGGTGCAGCGGTATCGGGCTCGGCTGGGGATGTGGGATCGGCTGATCCGAAAAGTCGACGTCCCAGACCAGCACGCCGTCAGTGACTGTCGGCATCAAGTACGAGTGCTCGGATCCTGACTCGATACTTCGACGAACCGAATCCACGTAGTCGGCCAGAGAGCCGAAAAGGGAGCCGCCTTCGTCGGCGGCTTCGGCGGCGAAATAGCGGATGCAGCCGTGGTGTAGGCCACCTCGGGTATCGACATAGAGAAAATCACCGGCTCCGTCCTCGGCGAACGGAATGTAGGTAGGGAGGAACATCTCTGCAGTTTCACCTGCGTGTTGTGCTCGAACGGTGATGGGCCAGTCGGGTCCGAGGTAGTCGATAGGATGCAATTGTTCACGGCAACGTCTGTGCGTGGAAACCACATGGTCGAGTGAAAGCAGTTCCACTCCTGGTAGGGCTTCGCCGACGAACTGGTTGTCGTCGGAGCGGAAGGGTTGGCCGTCATGCAGGGCGAAGAACTCGCGTAGGTCCTCCGGCCATGGATTAGTGACGCGTTCGGCGGTTTCCCGATCGGACCGAGTCCGAGGCGGACGTACCGCAGCGGCGGTGACCGGTGCACGGTCGCGGAGTACCTCCATGAAGGCGAGCCATGCGTCGGTAAGAGTCATGGTTCGAATCTATCGACAGAAATCCCGCTGCGAGATCGAACGCGGCCGTCAGATGTCATGGATCCGTGAGGCCGGGATAGCGTGCATTCATGAGCGTTGAAGAGCACTGGCGCAGACTCAACGGTTGGTGTCAGCGGGAAGCCCCGGTGACGGCTGCCGCTATCGACCCGCCCGCGCCAGTGGACGTCCTGAAATCCGTGGAAACATTTACGGGCAGGACGTGGCCGGCCGAGCTACGGACGTGGTTCGGTTTGCAGAACGGAAACCCCGACGGAGGGCACTCGGCCCTGATATTTCCGGAGTTTCAACCGTTGCCTTTGGATCGTGTCGCGTCTGTGTGGGAATCGATGACGACAGAGTGGGGAGAGACGACAACAGCCGCCGGTGGCATCGCTTTGCCTGATCAGCCAGCGGGAACGGTGGCTGACACCTTCTTGGCGGCATACATTCCCATAGCTGCCAACATTCGGGGCGATCTCTTGTTCGTCGATACGCGGACCGGTCAAGCAAGCGGATGTGTACGCGAATTCCTCGGAGACAGCGCCGACCAAGGGACAACCTGGCCCTCCGTCGCCGCGCTATTGGAGGACGTCGTTTTTGCGTTGGAGCACGGACAGCCATGCGGCGGTTGGATTCCGAGTGTCGACCAGGGCTGGTTGAGTTGGGATTTGCCCTAGGCTCACGACTTACGAGCGTGGAGCGTGACGGTGATTGAATACTGATGTGAGCACTGCACATCCACCGTTCCAGGGCGCGAGCCGGGTTTACAGTGGCACTCATGCGTCTGAGGCATTCGGCCAGGGGGTTGGTCGTTGACGACCAGTCCCGTCTTCTGCTTTACCGATTCATCGCGCCCGGGGGCGGGCTGACGGTCTGGTGTCCTCCGGGCGGAAGCTTGGAAGGAGACGAAACCCCGTCCGAGGCGCTCGCGCGCGAATTGGACGAGGAGATCGGCTTGCGCGACTACGGCGCAGCCACCCATGTGTGGCATGAGGAGATCCGTGACCCGGCGATATTGCCGGGTTGGGGCGGTGCGATCAACGACTACTTCCTCGTGCCGGTGGCGACCGCATTCGAGCCCTGTGGGTCGTTGGGGCGCGAAGCGCTGGCCGCCGAGCTGGTCGAGCACTTCGAGTGGTGGAGCGTTGACCGCCTCTTGTCACACAGTGGTCGAGAAGTGTTCGGGCCACGCGATTTACCCGACCGGTTTGCACGCCTGGTCAAGGATGGGCCATCGAGTGCGCCGGATCGATTTGTTCGGTCGCCGTGAGGGATGCGAGGTAGCGATTGAAAACGAACATTTCGGCATCGAAACACGGCTACGCTGGGGTTATGGAGCACAACGTGCGTAAGGACCCCATCCCGTACGCTTCTACGGCTGCGCTGGTCAGCTCTCACAACCGGTTGGCGAGGGCGGCCCAAAAATTGTGGATGGCTTTCCGAGGGCTGATGCGTGATCGGAAGGCGAGTCGGTACACCTCGCTCGCTCCGCGTCATCCCGACGGATCACGTACCGCCGTAATGTCTTTCAACAGCAGCGGCGGAGGGGCCGGATCAGGCGGGGCATGAAGGTCGCTAGTACGACGCTGCCCGGGGCCCGTCGAATTCTCGACGAACACCGGGCAGTGACGCACTACTCGAACTGGGGTCAGCGGAGGTACTGTCCGCACACCGGCCACGCGCCGGCGCCCTGACCGGCAAGGACGTTTTCAGCAACGCGGACCTGTTCTGCCTGGCTGGCGTTGGCGGCGCTGCCCGCTCCGCCGTAGGCCTCCCACGTGCTCTGGCTGAACTGGAGTCCGCCGTAGTAGCCGTTTCCGGTGTTCGCGGCCCAGTTGCCCGAAGATTCGCATTCTGCGACACCCGACCAGTCGTGGGTGGCTGCGGATGCGGTGCCTGCGCTCAGTCCGAGGGCTCCGGCCGCGAGGGCTCCGGCTGCGGCGACAGAGGCAAGTGCACGGGTAACGGTGGTCTTGGTCATTTTCGGTAAATCCTCTCGAGTCCCGCCGACGGAGGACGGTGACCGTCTCAGCTCCGCTCCCACCACTAGGAATGTTGTCGAGTCCGAACCGCGGGGTGGGACGGGCGGTGGCGATTCGGTAATGCCCGGTTGATCGGGCTGTCACCAACCATAAGAGATGATTACGGATTGGTCACGGGTCGGCGTGTCGACACATGTTTGTGCAACAGAAATGCATCAAAGAGTGTTTTCCCAGGTCGCATGGCGATATGCCACCTCTCCCGGCGTTACATAAACGAGATAAAATGTGATGTAAGTCACCTTAAACGTGCCTCGGCGGCGTCGATATGCGGCGAATGTGACACTCAATCAGCCCGGTTTGTCGGCTTTTCGACCCGGTTTCCAGTCGTGCTGGAACCCATGTCCAGCCGTGATCTGTTGTCGACCGACCGGCCCGATTTACCTGTAGGGCAGCAGAATTGACAACGAATAACGCGCCGCTGGCTCAGACGAGATTCTTGCTCGCCTTGATCCGGCGGCGAATGTCGCGCATCTGAATGGTGTTGCCGGCCTGACGAACGGAGCGTGGGATGAACCTGTTGACGAACGACACGAAAATGAAGAGGTGTTCGAACCGGCGGCGGTCGTCTTCGGTCCACTCGAGATCGAGTTGGTCGCGGTAGATCGGTGGAAGGAATCCGACCGTCAGGAACCGCAACAAGTTTCGGAACACCAGGCGTATCGGCCACGCGATCATCTGTAGGTTGACCAAGTCGATCAGGTACTGCTTGGTGCGTTCGTCGATGACGACGCGTTCGCAACCGAGGTTCCAGTAGCGCTCGAAGTCGGCACGTGTGGCCGGCCACATCTCTTCGGTGACCTGCAGCGTCGTTCCCAAAGTTGACGCGGACTTGTAGAACGACTCCGCCTGTTCATCGGACATCTTGCCGTGCAGCAACTGATGACTGTCCTCGAAACCGATGAACAGGCATGCAGCAACCCATAATTGGAGTTCGCGATTGAAGGCGTTGTACTTGACCGGGCTGTTTGAATCCGACTTCACATGTCGGTGCACCGAGTTCACGGCCTCGCGGTAAGCCTTTCGCTCTTCCTCGTCACCCAGGATCGCGACCGTCAGGTACTGCGTCGTGGTTCGTGCACGCTTCCACGGATGCGCTGTCAGAGCACCCGATTCGACCTTGCTCTCCATGACGCCGTACGCCACCTCGGGCCAACCGAGTTGCAGGATGACGTTGGCAGCGGCTCCGGCGAACGACCAGAAATCGAGTGCGTCGGTGATGTGTGCGGGCTTACGTGCCCACCGTCTACGCTCGGCCGTGATGGTGATGCGTGTCTGATCGGTGCGAAGCGACGACTCGGACTTTTCCGAATCCAGGTAGTGAGTGGGCATGGATCTTCCTCCGCGTGTGGTGAGTTACTTGGTCTCGACGTTGCTCACGAGCCACCGGTCGCCCGAGCGGACCAGGGACACGACCATGCGGTACTTCTGTGTGTTTCCCTCTGGCGCTGCGACATTCTTGGCTTGTTGGTCGACGAACACGAGCACCTTGGCCGACGAATCGTCCAGTGATCCGATGCCGACGTCTGTCGCCGTCGCGCTCGCCTGGCCTTGGCCCCCGGCAACGACTTCCCTCAGGGAATCCACCATCGTTCGGTAGGTGCCGGCAAACTCGTCGGTCGACATCGAGGCGATGGTGTCCTTGTTGACATCGAGGTTCTGATAATCGAAGGAGGACATGATGGTTGAGTAATCCCGTGCGGTGTCCAAAGCCTCCTGCCGCAGCGTGTCTTCCTGATTCGCCGAGTACATCTGGAATCCGAGCACCGCCAATGCTGCGACCAGCGCTACCGCCATTAGTGAGATCAGTGCGTTGCGTGGCTCCTTCAGGCGGTGAAGTAGCGACGGAGAAGTCGGATGTTCGGCCACCTCGGCTTCTGTCTCGTCGAGTAGTGCGTTGTCACCGTGTGCCATTTCCCAGTCCTTCCAACATCAATCTCCAGTAGTTCAGGGCGTCGACTCCGGTCGGGACGAGAATCGGATCTGCGACGACGGGCGGTCCGATCGGAGTGCCCGGGACGGTCGAGTTCTGCAAACCGAGGTCGTTCGGACGCGGAGCATTCTGTGCTCCGCGTTGGACGAGGTCGTCGGCGGGGGGACAGTACATCGCCAGACTCGGACTGGTGGGAGACAGATCGCCGACCTCACGCCGAGGGGTGTCGTAGTTGCAGACCGGCCCCTGGGTCGCAACCAAGGCAAAGTCGGCGCGATCGCCTTTGACGATGGATGCCAGTTTGGCGAGACCTTCAGGAATCGTGACAAGTCCGGTTTCCAGGGCCTCTGTGCGGTCGGAGATGATCGGTGCGACAGTGACGAGATTGGCCAGGACCGCTCCGAAAGTGTTGTGGTACTTGTCGAACAACTGTTGAGCGCTGTTCAGGGCGGCGGGCGAATGATCGGTGAGGTAGATCAGCACCGGCGCATTGGATTCGAGTTGTTCGGTGAAGTTCTTGGCAGCTGCCATTCCCCGGACGAACGAATCCGATTGTGTCGCCATGGAGTCCACCAACGTGGAGGTTCGCGACAGCAGCGCAGCGAGTTCGGCCGACTGGTCGTTCAACTGCGCCGACATGGTCCCACCGTTGTCGATCATCGTCGCCAAGCTCGGGCCGAGCCCGTTGAACGAATTCCCCAGCTCGGTCCCGATGTCGCTGATCGCTTGTGGATCAATCCCTTCCAAGACACCGGACGCCTGAAGCATCAACTGGCTCATCTGGACCGGTTGCTGATCCGCGGGCATGGCGATCTCGTCGCCGTCCCTAAGATACGGGCCGTGGTCTGTGTTGGGGTAGATGTCGACATTCTGAATTCCGGCTGCGGTCCCCATCGTCACCTTGGCGACGCTGTCGGTAGGTATCTCGGTGTTGTCGTTGAGTGAGAGTTCCACCCGAGCCGTGCGGGTGCCTGCGTCGAGTTCGACTTCACTCACTTTCCCCACCTGTACGCCGCGATACGTGACGACCGTGCCCTTGGTCAGTCCGAAGGCGTCGGACATGTTGGCGTGCAGCAGGATTTGACCCCCGAAACCCTGAGGGCCGACCACGTAGACGATCCCGAAAGGGATGACCACAGCAGGGATCAGAGCGAACAGGACAAGTTGAACAAGCGCAAGGCGACTCAACGCAGACCTCCCTGAAGTAGATCGGTGAGAGTTCCCGCTGGTGCGATCGATTGACCGGCCATACCGCCGCTCCAGAGCTTGTCGATCGTTCCCGGAATATCCAGGGCGCCGTCGAAAACGAGGTAGTCGCCCTGCACTGCACCGGTGAAGTTTTCGAGCAACCCGTTCATGTTCGTCAGCGTCTGGCCGATCTCCGAGTTGAACGAATCCAGAGTCCCGACAACGGTCGACGCATCGTGCAGCATCGCGTCGAGGCCGTTGGGAGACGAGTCGAGAATGGTGTTTGCGTTGGTGGCGAGCTGAACGGTCGAGTTCAACAGGCTCGCAATCTGATCCTTCTGTCCCACGAGAATCGACACCACCTGTGGAACGGAATCGAGGTAGTTGTCGACAACTACGCGTTGGCCGGCCAGTTGGGAGGAGACCCGGGCAGCGAGGTCGACGGCCTCGTCGAACTCGCTGCGGTGACTGCTTGCCTCTGCCATGAGCGAGGTGAGGGTCTCGGTCAGAGAACGAACTTCACCGGAGCGCCCGGAAAACGCGGTGTTCAGCTCGCGCACCACGGTATCGAGTTGGTCGATGCCGCTTCCGGTCAGAACCGTGCCGAGGGTGGCAAGCGCACTTTCGACCTGCGGACCGATCTCGGTGCGAGACTCCGGAATTGTGTCTCCGTCGCTGAGCGTGGAGCCGGACGGAACTTCCGGCACCAAGAGTCTGATGAACGGATTGCCAAGTGCGGACGGGAGTTCGACGGAAGCTTCGACGTTGTCGGGCAATGGCGTCGCGGCGTCCAGACTCAGAGTCACATCGGCTCCGACGACATCGGCTGACAGCGCGGATACTCGACCGATGACTTTCTGGCCGCTGCGGACGTCTGCTCCCAACACCAGGCCGTCGGCGCCGGCCAGCTGCAGCGCCACGTTGTACGCGTCACCGTCGGCCGAACGACCCAGGGGTAGGTCTTGAATGCCTGCGCTACAGCCGCCGAAGGCGAGCACGGCCGCAGAACCCACACCGATGATCACGATACCGGCGATTATTCGAACCGATTGCCGCGTCAATTGCCACCTCCGGGGACGGCTCCGCCGGAAATCGCGGAGGCGATGCCGAGCGGATCAGAAGTGCTGAGGGGGAAGGAAATCGGATTCGTGAACCCGGCTCCGGTGCAGATCGGCAACTTGTAGGTGTCGCACAGCGGTTTCGCCACCGCGAACTGAGTCAATGCAGTCGAGACGTTGAGCCGAATGCGCCCGCGCTGATCAGGACCGATTGTCTGGGAGAGGTTCTGCATCATCAACGGCACCAGGTCCATGAACTCGGCGAGGCCGGGTTCTTTGGCAGCCAGAGTGTCACCGAGAACTCGCACGTTGTCGGCTATGGCACCGACATCATCGCCGTGAGTTGTCATGAAACTGTTCAACTGGTCGAAGACCACCTGCAGATCCTGCAGAGGCTGTGAGATGTCCATGTTCTGGCTCGCCCATTGATCACCCAGGACGCCGAGGTCGCCGACAAGTTCGTCGAGGCTGACCTGCCGTGCGTCCAGAGCATTCATCAAAGTGTTGAGATTGTCGACAAGGGCACCGATGTCTTCCGACCGAGCGCCGACAACTCCGGTTGCTGTGCTGAGGTTGCGAATTGCGGTGTTGAATTGATCGCCCTGGCCCTGCCACCCGGCGGCGCCGCGGCTCACGAGATCGCCGAGATTGCCCCCATCCCCGGCAAATGCGTCGGCCAAAGTGCTGACGCTTCCCAACAAGCCGTCGAAATCTATGGGGGAGTGGGCACGTTCGATCGGAATCTGGTCGCCGTCTTTCAGTGTCTCTCCGCCGGTGTACGCCGGGCCGAGTTCGATGTGTCGATCGCTGATCACCGATGGATTGAGGACATAGGCCGAGGCGTCGGCGGGCAGGTCCACGGAGTCGGGCATCGACATCGCTACTCGAACAGAAGTTCCGCGAGGTTCCACCGACGTGACCGTCCCGACGCCGACTCCGAGGACGGTGACCTTGCTTCCCTCGTAGATTCCGCCGACGTAGCTGAAATCGGCGTAGACGGTCTTGGACTGATCTGTTCGTCCGAATATGTACCAACCGGGCAGGGCGATCGCCAAGGTCACTACCAGCATGGCCGTGACGGCTTTTCGTGTATTCACTTGCAGCCCTCCATGATGCCGAGCGCGCAGAGCAGATTGTCCGGGATCACGGCCGCCGGTGCGTTGACGTCGGTCCAATTGCCGGTGCCGGTTGAATCGGTGACCGAACGCAGCGCGGAAGGAAGACGAGTCAACAGCAGGTCGATCTGATCTGCGTTGTTCTTCAGCGTGGTGGTGACCGCGACGAGGTTGTCGGTCATGGCTCCGAACTCGTCCTGACGATCGACGAAAGTGGTGGAGAGCTTCGAGATGATGATTGTCAGGTTGTCGACCAGCTGAGTCAGTGCGTCCTTGCGCATCGCAAGAGTTCGAACGATCGTCTGAGCATTGGCCGCAGTACCGACGATCGAATCGGTTTGTGCCGCAGCCATGTCCGACAGCTCACGAGACATGATGAGAATCTGGTCGATCTGTTCACTGTTCTGCGCGAAAGCCGCCGAGGCGCCGCTGATTCCGGCCAGAGCCCGGCCCACCTGATCGGAATCAGTGGGAATCACCTGCGAAAGGGTGTTCATCATGGACTCCATCGCCTGTAGGTCGACGCCTGTTGCCGCAGTGGTGGCATCACTGCTGACGTCGTCGAGGCTGTACGGCACGGTTGTGCGGGAGAGCGGGATGACCCGCGCCTCGGAGTCGTCGACCACTCCGGCCGGCACGATCTCCAGGTAGCGCTTGCCGAGGACCGTCTTGAGCCTGACCGTCGCCGTGCTCTGGTTTCCCAAAGGCTGGTCCTTGTCCAAGCGGAAGTTGACGACGACGTGGTCGCCGGCAAGGTCGATCGAATCCACTCGGCCCGCGGGAACCCCGGCCACGTAAACCGGATCGGTGTCGGAAAGCCCGCTGGCATTGGCTAACTCGGCTGTGTATGCCGACGTGCGTACGTTGTACCAGAGCTTCGGAATGCCCAAGGCGGCGCCGAGTCCCACCACCAGAACGAAGATTCCGAGACTGCCCAGGGCGAGAGCGGTGCCGCTACCGCTGCGACGGCGATCCCCTTTGAACAGGAAGAGCATGATGCCGACGAACACGTCGATCAGCTTGACCAGGAACATCATGAGCACACCGGCGAGTGTGTCGGACCGAAGATGTTGGCTTCCATGTCGCCTGCCTTCAGAGTGAAATTGCACAGATACAGGCTGATGAAACTTCCGTAACTTCCGATCCGGTTGGCGGCGTCGGCGAACTGGGGAAGGTTGACGAGAAGTCTGTTGAACTCGTCGGTGCTCGCAATCCAACTCCCGGTGACACTTTCGAGTTGTTGCACGGTCTGACCGAATGCACCGTTCGACCCGGCCATGATCTGAGCCAACGACGAGACAGTGCGGTTTCCCTGATCCAAGAGCGAGACCAGTTGATCGTTCTGCCCGACGACGGAAGTACTCAGATCGTTCAAACCGTCCAACAGGCCGACCAATTCGGGTTGACGCTCGTCGACGGAGGTGAGAAGAGTGTTCATGTTCGTGAGTAGTTGCGCGAAGACGTCCTGACGGTCGACCAGGCCGGAACTCATGGTCGCGATCTGGTCGAGCAGGGTGGTCATTGCCTGGCCCTGGCCGTTGAAGGTTTCGACAAAACTTCGCGTGAGCGTGTTGACCTGCTCGGGCTGCAGCGCGGCGAACAACGGTTTGAACCCGTTCATCAGGGCCGTCAAGTTGATCGGCGGTGTTGTCTGCGCCAGCGGTATCGTGTCACCTGGTTCGAGCTGTCGTGCGGATACCGTTGTTGCGCTGTCGTCCTGCGTCAGTGCCAGATATCGAGCACCGAGCATGTCGCCGTAGCGCACGGCGGCACGGACATCCGACTCGAGGGAATATCGCGACTCGATTTCGACGTCGACGATCGCCTTGCTCGTCCCGCCTCCGTTGTCGGCGAACGCAACCGAGTCCACGCGGCCGATACGCACACCCGACATGGTGACCGGGTTGCCCGGGTTGAGTCCTTCGACGTCGGTGAACTCGAACGAGTACGAATCGGTGCTTCCGCGAACCGGGACCGACAACGTGTTCGCCACGAACGACGCGCAGGCGACGCCGGTGAGACAGAAGAGTGACAACCGAATTACCTGGCCAGGACGGACCTTCACGGGACGGTCACCTCGTTACCTCTGACCATCGGCCCCAACATCAGTGTTGTTGCCGGGTTGGGGGTATCCGAGGGTTCCGGCGATCCGCCCAGTAGTTGATCTTCGAGGTACCGCAGGGGGGCCGCTTCGGCTACGCCGCCCACGACCGGGGCACTGACGGGTTGTTCAGGCGTCAGGTTGGAGCCCGAACACTGTGCTCCGCGCGAGTCACCGTACTGCGGGCAATCATCACCCGTGTATGGGAGCGGTTCGGCGAACGTGGCAACTGCTGTGATGTCGAACTTTCCGGTGGCGAAGACCCGAGCGCCCGCGGCGCCGAACGTACTGGCATTCGCGAGGGTGGAACGCAGTCCTCCGGGATTGGCCGCGGTGGTTGCGAGTATCTTTCCGGCGGAATCGATCACAGTGATGATGTTTCGGTTGTTCGCCCCGACAAAATCGTCGACGGTAGCGGCGAAGACTGCGGCCGCGCCGATCGAGGACTCGAGATTCGCTCTGTTGGCGACCATGTCGTTCGAGACAGTTGTGGCGGCTGCCAAGGTATCGAGAATGTCGGGGGTCGCACGGTCCAACGCGTCGACGACCGACTTGAATTCGGGTGTCGATTCGAGGAATTGGTGTGCGGCGGGTGTCAGTACGCCGGACGCGGCACTGAGATTGTCTATCGTGGTACCGATCTCGGCTCCGTTTCCGTCGAGCGCCTGGCCCAGCGCAGTCAGGGCTGTCTGCAACTTCTCGGGCTGCATCGCAGTGAGGACGCCCACCAACTTGGTGTACACGTCGTAGAGCGCAACGGCTTCGGGACCGTCGTCCATGTGGATCTCGTCTCCGTCCGCCAGAGTCGTCTGGCCCTGCTCATTCGGACTGTCCACGAGCTGCATGTAGATGTCGCCGAAGAACGTGCGTGGAACAACGCGAGCCACCACGTCAGCGGGAATCTTCGACGCGTCATCGGTCTGAATCTGCAACTGCACAACGGATTCGGCGGTTCCTGATTCGATTTCGCCGATTCGGCCGACGTTGACGCCGTGGTACCGAACCGGAGCTTCACCGCTGATGAGACCGGCTGTGGCTGGAACAGCGACGAAGATGTCGGTGCTCTGCTCGAGATTTCCCGAACCGCGTAGAACCATTGTCACGGCGGCGGCGACGGCTACGACTATGGCGATCGCGCCGCGAAGGGCGTACACGATCTTCGTGCGTGTAGTGAGTCTGTCCACGGCTCAGACCCCCATTCCCGGGATCTGGGGCACGAGGCCCCACAGCGCGAAAGTCATCAGTACGTCGAGGATTCCGATCGCGAGGATCGCAGTTCGGAGCGCGCGCCCGGCCGCTTGCCCGACGCCGGCCGGACCACCGGAGGCATAGTAGCCGTACGCGCAGTGAACCAGCGCGACAACAGCGGCGAACACCACGGCCTTGAGACCCGAGTACAGGAGATCCTGCGGAGAGATCGCCAGATGGAAGAAGTAGTCGTAAGTACCGGCCGATGCGCCGTTGAAGAACACGACGACCAGTCGGGTCGAGAGGTAACTGGCCAGGAGTCCGATCATGTAGATCGGGATGACACAGATCATGGCAGCGATCACCCGGGTACCCGCGAGGAAGGGGATCGATCGGATCGCCATCGAGTCCAGCGCGTCGATTTCGTCGGAGATACGCATGGCCCCGATCTGGGCGGTGAAACCCGTTCCGACCTTGGCGGCCAACGCGATCGCGACGACAACAGGGGCCAGTTCACGGGTGTTGGCAACCGCGGACAGCATGCCGGAGAGCGAGGTCATCCCGACAAGCTCGAGGCCCCGGTGGGTCTCGACGCCCAACATCATCGCCGCGGCCAGCGACATCGCGAAGACGATCCCGATGGTGCCGCCGCCGGACAACAAGGAATTCGTGCCGAAGCTGACCTCGCTGATCTGACCGAGTACATGCTTGCGGTACTTGGTGAGCGCAAAGGGGATCGATGCGATAGTGCGGACGTAGAAAGTGACGTGCTGACCGAGGGAGACGAGGCCGTCGCCCGCGGTTCGCAGGGGTCTGCTCGCTTGACGTGCTCGAACACGGAGATCGACGAGCGACATCAGAATTCACCGACTGCCGGGACGATTACGGTGTAGAGCGCGGACAACACTGTGTTCACGATGAAGACGAGCGCGAACGCGATGACCACGGCTTCGTTGACTGCGTCGGCAACGCCGCGTGGGCCACCTTTTGCATGTAGACCTTTGAAGGTGGCGACCAAAGTCGAAGCGATGCCGAAGACCGCAGCCTTCACCAAAGCCATGACGAAGTCGGAAGATCGCCCGTACTGACTGAACGTTGCCATGAACGTTCCGGCCGGAAGATGCTGGACGTAGATGTGGTACAGGTAGCACGCGATCACACCGCCGAAGGTGACCATCGAACATAGTGCAAGGGAGACGATCACTGCCGCAACCAATCTCGGTGCGACGAGGCGCTCGATCACGTCGATGCCCATCACTTCCATCGCGTCGATCTCTTCCCGGATCTTTCGTGAACCCAAATCCGTGCAGATCGCCGATCCTGCGACACCGGCCATCATCAACGCGCACACCAGCGCCGCGGCCTGACCGACGATGATGAAAGCTACGACAGCTCCGGAATATCCACCGGCTCCGATCCGGCCGGCCAGTTCACCGACCGAGACGGCGATGAATACACCGATCGGAATCATGAGAAGCAGCGACGGGCCGGTGCTGACGCCACCGATGAACAGGGTCTGAGTAACCGTCTCGTGCAATGAGAGTCGTCTGCGCAGGATTGCCGTGAACAGGCCGAAGAGTGCCTGAACCGAGAATCCGATCAGATAGCCCCCCTGTAACGCTACGTCTCGCACCGGGCCCTTCGCGGCTGGCAGCTCGTACGTCATCTAATTGAATTCCTTTGCAGATCAACAGTGTTCGGCACGGAGTTCGAACTGTTCGAGCGCTGGCGGTCGAGCGAAC
The DNA here is from genome assembly GCF_031763325.1 of Rhodococcus sp. SG20037. NCBI lineage: Bacteria > Bacillati > Actinomycetota > Actinomycetes > Mycobacteriales > Nocardiaceae > Rhodococcus > Rhodococcus sp. SG20037. Next base: position 975,198 of record NZ_CP134497.1, read on the forward strand.
TGCCTGTGAAGCATCTCACACATATATGTGTCCAAGCAAGCATTATGTGAACCGAAATTCTCGTCGAACTGTCAGCCCTGTTGACCGAGTTTCCTTCATTGACGTGGAGATATCGGAACTGTTCATATCGACATCCTGTGTATGTTTACGAATATTCCGAATCTGTCAGTCGGATTGCTTCGTGGATGCGGGCTGGATGCTTCGAGCGGTGACCCTACCCACTGCTGGTGGCCACAGACAACGTTTTGTTAACGAAGATTCTCGGTGGAAGCAACGGGGGAGGTGGCGAAGGGCGAGTGGTGTGTTCTGATCAAAGGCAGCGTTACCTGCATGTATGAAACTCTAGACGCGCGATGTGCTGAAATCGGTGTACGAGATTTCAGAATCATGCTTATGCTGATTCTCGTCTGATGAGCAGGCGGATCGAAGTGCTTTGTGCGTGAGGGCTGGAGAGTGGGGTACACGGTGAGCCTGAACGATCAGTTCGTCGACGCGCAGACGTCGAATGGGATTGTTCGGCAGCCGAGGTCCGACTCCGTCAAGAGGCGACCGAAGGACCGCAAGGCGCAGATCGCGGCTGCAGCGGCAATCGCGTTCAGTGAGCGCGGATATCCTGCTGTCAGTGTCGACGACATCGCGTCGGCGGTCGGTATTTCGGGTTCGGCGCTCTATCGGCACTTTCCGAACAAGTACGCGATGTTCCGCCACGCGGCACTGGAGTTGACCGGAGCGCTCGCCAGTGCCCTCGATGCCGTTTCGGTTGCGCCTGCGGCAACCGATGCGCAGCGGTTGCGCGAAGATCTGATTGCAGTGATACGAACGACGATCCGCAATCGGCGTACGGCCGGAATCTATCGTTGGGAGAGCCGGTTTCTCGACACCGATGATCGGAAATCCGTTCGAGCGCAAGCCAGTACGGTCAATCGCCGAGTAGCCCGGTATCTTTCGCGCTCCGAACCCGCGATGACGGCGAGGGACGAGACCCTTGTCGTGGCAGCGATGTTCAGCGTCATCGGCAGTATCACCGTCCATAACCTGTTGCTGCCCCAGCGAGCGATGGAGAAGGTTCTGCTCGACGCGTGTCTGGCGATAGATCAAGGTGAGGGTGCAATCACCGCTAGCCGCTTGGAGCAGTCCTCGTTACCTCGAACCGTGACCACGAACAAACGTGAACGTCTCTTGCAGGAAGCCGTGCGCCTTTTCGACTCTCGCGGGTATCACGACGTCAGCATCGAAGAGATCGCCGCGGCCGCCGGCTTGAACGCGTCCGGTATGTACCGCTACTTTCCCAGCAAGGCAGAGCTTCTCGGCGCCGTGTTCTATCGAGCTGCAGATCGCTTGGACTTGGCGACGGCAGCGGTCTTCGACTCCGCGACTTCGCACGAACAAGTGCTCCGGTCACTGTCGGCGATGTACGTGGAGTTGTCGTTTGCACAGCACGAATTGATGTCGGTCTACTTCTCCGAGATGAACAACCTTCTGCCGAGTCATCGAAGCGATCTGAAGAATCGCCAGAAGCTTTACGTGGTCGAATGGGCGCGAGTGCTCGGCGAGATTCGTCCTGAGCTGTCGGCAGTAGAGGCGAAGTTCGTAGTTCACGCTGCGCTCAACCTGGTCCCGGATGTCGGCCGCATGATGAAGTTCGACGCTGCCGCAGAGAACGCGGCCATGTTGCAGGTGTTCATGTCGGCAGTACTGTTCGGCCGTCGGGCTTCGGCCGCCTGAAGCGTGTCGGTGGGTGTGCGTAGTCTGGCCCACTATGAGCGAAGTCGTGTCACTGGCAGCTGCCCGTCGCATAGCGCTTGCCGCTCAGGGATTCGGCAAATCGCATCCCACGACGGTGACGCGTCGCAATCTGGTCGGCGTGATGGACCGGCTGCAGGTGCTGCAGATCGACTCGGTCAATGTCTTCGAACGCAGTCACTACCTACCCGTTTATGCGCGATTGGGCGCATACGACAAATCCAGACTCGATCAGCTTGCCTTCACCCCCGGTTCGGGATACCTCGAATACTGGGGTCACGAAGCAACGTTCTTGCCGGTGGACATGTGGCCGTTGTTCCGCTGGCGGATGGACCAGTTTCGCGCCAAAGCGTTGAGTGACAAGGACGGGTGGGCTTCCGATCGGCGCGTCTTCCTCGATTGGTTGCGGCAGGAGTTGCGCGACAACGGTCCGATGGCGGCGAGCGAGATCGAACACGAGGCGAACACGCGGCGCGGTCCGTGGTGGGGGTGGTCCGACGTGAAGGTCGGGCTCGAGACGCTGTTCCGTTGGGGCGAGGTGGTCTCGGCGGGGCGCGCCGGTTTCGAGCGTCGTTACGGCCTGGCCGAGCAGATGCTTGCACCCGAGATACTCGACGCACACGTCGAGCGGTCGGAGGCGATACGCGAACTGGTGCTGCGGGGTGTGAAGGCACACGGTCTCGGCACCCTCGACGACATCGCCGACTACTTTCGTCTGCCCAGCGCAGAAGCACGAACGGCCTTGCAGGAACTCGAAGACGCCGGCAGCGTGCGCCGGGTGTCCGTCGACGGCTGGGAGCGTCGAGGCAAGGCAAGGGAGGTGTGGATCGATCCGCGAGCGAAGCGTCCCAGGTCCATCCGTGCGGATGCGCTGTTGTCACCCTTCGACCCGGTAGTGTGGGCACGCGATCGAGCGTTGCGGCTCTTCGACTTTCACTACCGGATCGAGATCTACACTCCGGCGCACAAGCGAGTTCACGGATACTACGTGCTCCCGGTGTTGATCGACGACAAGATCTGCGCCCGAGTCGATCTGAAGAACGACCGTCAGAACCGTCGACTGCTTGTCCGCGCGGCGTGGGCCGAACCCACCGCGGACGCCGACACTGCGCCGCGGTTGGCGGAACTCCTTCGGAGAACTGCGCGTTGGCAGGGCTGCGACACCGTCGAGGTGGAGAACAAAGGTACGTTGTCTCAGCAGTTGGCCGCCGCTATGACGTGAGCCTTCAGGTCGCGAGGACGATTGTCATTCGGGAACTGTTATGCGTCCGTCGGTAGCTGCCTGATTGATGGAATTTCTCAATGCGGAACAACTTCCGGATCGAATTCTCGGCGGTTCAGCATCGTCGCGGTACTCCAAACATGCCGTGCGCGAATCTGATCGCCACTGGGTCGACGTGTGATGCCAGCTGTTCTTCTCCACCAGGACGTATGTTCCGCACCGCTCGCAGTCCAGCGGTTCCATGGTCATTGCCCTACTCCTGCGGCGGCCCTGCGTGCGATGTTGTCAGCGACTTCCTGCTTCCACACTTCGATGGGTTTGCTTGTGTCCATCTCGAATTCGAAACGGTCGACCATGTCCGGGGTGATGTCGGCGACGTCCACGTAGAACTGTTCGTACCAACGGCGTAGTTGGTAGACCGGGCCGTCCTCGGTGCAGAGCAGTGGATTGTCGATACGGGTCTTGTTCTTCCAGATCTCGATGTCCTGTTCGAATCCGACGCCGATGTACCCGATCATCGCGTCGACAAGTTGATCGGCGAACTCGGCGGGCATCTCTGCGGACTTCTGGACGGTAATGCCGTACATGAGTACGAATTTGTTCGGGCTCACCGGGTAGTGGCAGTTGATCAGCACCGAATCGGTCGTGAAGTTCTCGTAGACGTAGCGCAAGTCGTCGATCATGAACGACGGTCCGTGGTAGGCCGCTGTCGAAAGATTCGACACCAACTTCGGTACGTCGGGGTCGGTCCAGGTCACGATGTCGTCGCGGTTGATGCCGCTCTGCTCCTGGATGGCGACGTGTCCTTCGAAGACGTTCTTGAAATAGGTGGGGAACGAGAAGTGCACGTAGAAGAAGTGCGCCATGTCAACGACGTTGTCGACGATTTCTCGGCAGTTCGTATCGATGACTATCGACTTCCAGACCCAATCGGTCCACTCGTGCTCCGCAGACTTGATGATCGGTATAGCGACTTCGGCAAGAGGCGGATTGCCTTCGGGGTCGTGCCAGACGAAGAGCAGCCCGTCTTGTTCGAGCGCAGTCCAAGCGCGGGTCTTGGCAAGCGGGGGGACACGTCGAGCATAGGGAATCGCGGTGCACTTACCGTTGCCTCCCCACCTCCAGTCGTGGAAGGGGCACGCGATCGAATCGCCCTTGACCGTGCCCTGACTCAGGTCGCCGCCCATGTGACGGCAGTACGCGTCGAGGATCTTCAGTTCGCCATGCGAGTCGGAGAAGACGACCAGTTTGGTACCGAAAGCTTCGACGGAATGCGGGTTCCCGTCGCTGTAGTCCTTGGCGAGGCCGAGGCAGTGCCATCCGCGGGCAAATCGAGTGGGAGGTTCTCCCTGGTCGATGATGCGAACCTCTTCCGATTCATTGACATCCGCAATTGTCATGTTCTTCCTTTCGTGAGTGCACCCGGTGGGCTGGACCGAGCGACGTTGTACGACAGTCGAAGGGGTGTGAATCTCTGGGCAAGTCACATACGTTGCGACGAGATGTTGCCGCCGTCGACAACCAATTCCGTTGCGGTGATGTAACTTGCTTCGTCGGACAGCAGGAAGCGGACAGCGTGTGCGATTTCCTCCGGGCGACCGAGCCTGCCGAGGAGGATGCGTCGTTCGAATGCCCCGTCACCCAATGCGTCTACGGTCGGCTGAAGCAGAGGGGTCAGAATCTGTCCGGGAGAGACGCAGTTGATCCGAATGCCGTCCGGGCCCAGTCGGTCCGCCAGCGATCGGACCATCGACAACATCCCACCCTTTGCAGCGGAGTAGACAGGGTTGATTGCATTGCCCAAAGTTGCGTTGATCGAAGCGATTCCGACTATTGCCGAACCGGGATTGGCCGTGAAATCAGGCATCAACTGTTGAACCAACAGGATGAGCGGACGTAGATGGGTGTTGATACCCGTCTCCCACACGTCGAGCGTCACTCCTTCGAGGGATCCGATATCGACGACCCCGGCGGAGTGAACAAGTCCGCCGATGGAGGGAAGTGAGGAACGGGTTGTGGCCAATGCGGCCGCGTAGTCGTCCGCTCTCGTGAGATCGATTCCCACTCCGATGGCGTCGATGCCGAATTCGGAGGAGATCACTGCTGCCTGATCGACCGCTTTTGCCTCGTCGATATCCCAGAGAGCGACTGGTCGTCGGATCGCCGCGAGCGCGCGGGCGGAGGCCAATCCGATTCCGGATGCGCCGCCGGTGATGATCACGCCTGTCGACGGGGATGAAGCATTCATGTGTCCTCCTGATTTTGAAGCGTTCTGCTCGGCGCCGCATGATCTGATGGGCTCCGGTCATCACTGTGACGAGGGATGGATTCGGGCTCAACGAACATGACCGATCATCGGTATAGGTGCTGGTGAGAGCCCATGCAGATGCATCTCCCGCTGCGTGGGAAACGTACTGGCGTCGTGTGTCCACGGAAGCTCAGATGGGCGGAACGAATGTTGGCTGCCGAAGCGGCGGGCCACCGGAACGGAGACATCGATGTTGGTCGGACCGATCACCGAAGAGTCCATCCCCATGTCAACTCTCGACAGACTGTCGGTGGTGGTGGACTGCTTTCGTGACGCGCCTCGGCTGACATTGGGGGAGGTGGCGCGCCGAACCGGGATTCCGCGATCGTCCGTGCACCGGATGCTACTGAAACTCGTGAGGATGAACTGGCTACGCCGCGAAGGACTCGAGTACGAGATAGGCGACAAGCTAGGAGATCTGGGCGCGCTCTCGCTGTATCGAAACAAAGTGGATCGAGTGGTTACGCCCCTACTTCAGCAATTACATTTCGTGACTGGACACGCCGTGCACCTCGGGGTGTTGGAAGGAAACCATGTGCGCTACATCCAGAAGATCGGGAGCCTGATGGTCCCCGACCTTCAGACTCGCGTCGGCTCACGTATCCCAGCGCAAGCGTCGACCATCGGGAAGTCACTGTTGAGCGCCGGCAACAGATCGGTGGCATCGTCGCACAACGCCAATGGCGTTCGCCAACACTCAGTTGCGTTCGGAATCTGCAATTCCGGGATGGGCTGTATCGGTGCGCGAATCGGGGTGCTCGACCACATGCCAGTAGGTCTCTCGATTTGTGGGCCCTTGATTCGCGGCACGATAGACAAGCGGAACGCCGCTCCCGTACAGATGGCGGCAGCAGCGATCTCGCAGTATTTCGGAATGATCGACGGGTTCGAGCAGGAGAAGACGGGATAGTCCGACAAACGCAAAGAGTGCGCCTCCCCCCACTACGCGTAAAGCGCAGTGGGGGAGACGCACTCGGATAGAGCTGTGTCAGCGAAGAGCCGCAAGCGCGTCGATACGCCCCGCGGCACCTTCCATGATGCTTTCGATCAGTTCCTTGCAGCTGGGCAGATCGTTGATCATGCCGACAACCTGACCCGAAGCAAGAACACCGGCTTCCGTGTTGCCCTCGACCAGTCCGGCCTTGAGCAACATCGGGGTGTTGGCTGCCATGATGATCTGCATCAGCGTGCGGTCACCCGACCGCTTCATCGCGAGACCGTCCTTGGCGAGGGTCGACCACTTCATGCCCGTCATGGCCTTGAACTTTGTGGCATTCTTGGCCGCGGCGATCAAACCGGTTGCATAGCTGGAACCTTCGAGGCTGTTGACCAGGTCGGTGTTGAGCACACGATGAGGCATGCCATCGACCTTGCGGGAGACAGTCGTATCCGTCAGTCCGCGCTTGAGATACTCCTGTTTGACGGAATCGGGCACCGAAGAGTCGCTGGTGAGAAGGAATCGCGTTCCCATCGCGACACCGGCAGCGCCGTACGCCAGTGCGGCAGCCAGCCCGCGGCCGTCGAAGAATCCGCCACCGGCGATGACCGGAATATCGACCGCGTCGAGAACCGAGGGGAGAAGCAATGTCGTGGCCACACCGCCGGTATGGCCACCACCTTCGCCGCCTTGGACGATGACGGCGTCCGCGCCCCAGGATGCAACCTTGACCGCGTGCTTCGCGGCACCGATCGAGGGCACGACGACGATGCCGTGGTCCTTGAGCTTGGCGATCAGTTCCTTCTTGGGAGCCAACGCAAACGACGCGACCTTGACGCCTTCACGGATCAGCAGATCCGCGCGTTGCGGGGCGTCAGTGGCGTCGGCACGCATGTTGACGCCGAACGGCTTGTCCGTGAGCTGCTTCGTCTTCTTGATCGCGTGCTCGAGCTCGTCGTACGTCATCGTGGCCGAAGCCAGGATGCCGAGACCACCGGCGTTAGCCGTTGCCGACGTGAGAGCGGGACCGGAAACCCAGCCCATACCCGTCTGCACGATCGGGTACTCGACACCGACCAGTTCGGTCAGCGCGGTCTTCAGGGTGGGGGTCATGCCGAGACCTCACGGTCCCGGAGGTTGCGCGGATCGAGGGTTTCGCGGATGAGGTGAAGTTCTTCGACGGTGGGGTCACGGGTGATACCGGCCTCGGCGAGTCCGGCAACCTCGAACGAGGTGTTCTCGGCTACCTCTTCGGCGGTGACGCCGGGGTGAAGGCTCAACGCGCGGAAGGTGTTTCCTGGTCCGCCGAAGTCGAAGACACCGAGGTTGGTGACAACGCGGGGGATGTTCAGGTACTTGTAAGCCGGATTCTCGGGATCGATCTGGTCGTAGCCGACACCGCACACCACGTCGACCTTGTCGACGAACACTCGCTTGGAGTGCTTGGGGACGAAGTAGCTCGTCGCGTGGTTGATGGTGTTACCCGGGGCGCCGCGCACACCGAACATCTGACGCGTCGGCTGCTGAAGCGGGCCGAAGGCGGAGAGGTTCTGGTTGCCGTGGCGATCGAGCTGATTGGCGCCCATGACTACGTGACGGCGGCCGGAAGCGACGACGTCGAACACCTTGCGGAAAGGCATCCATCCTTCGACGGGGCCCTTTGTTCCGACGGCCGGAGTGTCCTCGAGAATGAGGGCTTCACCATCGGTGATCAGCAGGTCGGGTTCGGTGGTGAGTCGAGCCAGGCGAGCGCCGATGGTGGACGACGTCGACATCGGGCTGGCCATGATTTCGCCTGCACCGGAGAAGATTTCAGCGCAAGCGAGAACAACGTACTCTGCGCGGGTGACGGTGGATTCGCTCATTTTGCCTGCTCCCCTGCCTTTGATGAATCGGCAAACTTCTTTACTGCGGCTTGGTAGTCCTCTTCGCTGCCGGAGAGGAAGGTGTCGACGAACGCCTGCCACGACTCGGGGGTCTTGGCGGACTCGGCGTAGTGACGCTGGAACTTCTCGTCGCGGCCGTAGCTTTCGCCGGCCAACGTGAAGTGCGCACCATTGGGTGCCTCGACGACGGCGTCAACCATCATGCGGTTGAGCAGAAGGTTCTGCAGTGGAACGGATTTGACCAGTTCCTCGGTCTCGACAATGCGTTCGACGGAGACGTATCGCTTTTCGGCGGCCATGCAGTACAGGTCGTCGAAGTACGGGTCGACGCCGTTGTACGCGGCATTGCCGTGCTTGTCACCGAGATTGAGATGAACGAACGACGCATCGAGGTTGAGCGCAGGCATCGCGATCAAGGTCTCGGAGCGGCCGTCGGCCTCGGGGTACGGGGAGGTGACGGTCTTGAGTTCGTCGCCCCAGAAGTTGCGGACATCCGAACCCAGGCCGGCGCGGATCGGGAGGAAGGGAAGGCGAGCGGCAGCTGCTTCGAGGCCACACTTGACCATGCCCTCGTCCATCTCGCGGACTTCGATCTCACCGGCGGTGCGTGCCTTGGCAAACCACGGGTCGTAGAACGGCGCGGAGTCGAGGGACACGAAACCGTAGTATGCCTTCTTGACCTTGCCGGCCGAGCACAGCAGTCCGAGATCCGGTCCGCCGTAGGTGACCACGGTCAGGTCTTTGACGTCCGAACGCAGAATCGCACGCACGAAGGCCATCGGCTTGCGGCGAGATCCCCAGCCGCCCAAGCCGATCGTCATTCCGCTGCGGAGTTCGCCGACTACCTCGTCGAGCGACTTCGTCTTGTCACGCTTGCTAGCCATGTTTGTCTCAGCCTTCCTTCTGGGTTGCGTTCTCGCGCGGCTTGCCGGTGGCGACGAACTCGTCGCGGTGTTCGTCGGACACGCCGAGGAGGTTGAGTTCGAAGGTGTAGCCCTGCTCGAGGCGGTAGCTGCCCTTGACGTCCACCGGGTCGATGCCGTTGATGGCTTCCTTGGCGCACCGGATGATGCGGGTGTCCTTGGCGGCGATCTTCGCGGCGATCTCGCGAGCGCACTCGTCGAGCTTCTCGCGCGGGACCACGTCGTAGACGCTGCCGAACTGCTTGAGTGTGTGTGCGTCGACGCTCTGTGCGGTGTAGTAGAGCGTGCGCATCATGTGCTGTGGCACCAGCCTCGAGAGGTGTGTGGCAGCGCCGAGTGCGCCGCGGTCGACCTCGGGGAGGGAGAAGATCGCGTCGTCGGAAGCGACGATCACGTCCGCGTTGCCGACGAGTCCGATGCCGCCGCCGACACAGAATCCGTTGACGGCCACGACGACGGGTACAGCACAGTCGTAGACGGCCGCGAAGGCCGCGGCGCAACCGCGGTTGGCGGCGACCAGCGCGTCGAATCCCTCGGTGGCCTGCATCTCCTTGATGTCGACGCCGGCGTTGAATCCGCGTCCCTCGGCTCGCAGGATCACCACGTGAGTGTTGAGATCCTTGCCCGCGTCGAGGATGGCGTCGGCAAGCTCGAACCATCCCTTGGACGGGATTGCATTGACCGGCGCGTAGTCGATGGTGACCGTGGTGATGCCGGTTCCGTCGGAGGAGGTGCTGATGCCCATATCGGGATTCCTTACGTCTGTGTACCAAACCAAGCGATTGCTTGGTAAGTTAGCACACAAGCGGAGCCGACAAGCCCGAGCAGAGTGCATTAGGAGACAAATATGAGTGGATTGGTCGACGGACGCGTAGTCATCATCACCGGGGCTGGCCGCGGTATCGGACGTGCGCATGCATTGGCATTTGCTGCCGAGGGCGCCAAGGTTGTCGTCAACGACATCGGTGCGGGTGCCGACGGTTCCGCGACCGGTGAGAGTCCGGCCGAGCAGGTTGTCGCGGAGATCATCGCCGCCGGTGGCCAAGCAGTGGTCAACGGAGACGACGTCGCCGACTGGGCGGGCGCCGAGAATCTGATCAAGACCGCGATCGACACCTTCGGTGGCCTGGACGTACTCGTGAACAACGCAGGCTTCCTGCGGGACCGCATGCTGGTCGGTATGAGCGAGGGCGAGTGGGACGCGGTGATCCGCGTGCACCTCAAGGGGCACTTCGCGCCGCTCCGTCACGCAGCTGCCTACTGGCGCGCCGAGGCCAAGGCAGGCAAGACCGTCGACGCACGCATCATCAACACCAGTTCGGGTGCAGGACTGCAGGGTTCGATCGGCCAGGGCAACTACGCCGCGGCCAAGGCCGGCATCGCCGAGATGACCATCCAGGCCGCCGCCGAGCTCAAGAATTACGGAGTCAGTGTCAACGCGATCGCGCCTGCTGCGCGCACACGCATGACTGTCGGCGCGGGCGGGGCGATGGCAGAAGCGATGGCAGCTCCGGAAGAGGGCTTCGACGCCATGGCTCCCGAGAACATCTCGCCGCTGGTCGTCTGGCTCGGTAGCGCCGAGTCCAAGGACGTCACGGGCCGGGTGTTCGAGGTAGAGGGCGGAAAGATCACCGTCGCGGAGGGCTGGCGTCACGGCCCGAGCGAGGACAAGGGAGATCGCTGGGACCCGAAGGAGATCGGGCCCGTCGTGGCAACGCTGTTGGAGAAGGCGGAGATTCCGACGCCGGTGTACGGGGCGTAGGGCCTCCGGCCCTGTGAGTGGTTAAGGAGTGCAGGAACTCCTCAACCACTCACAGGCGGCGTGCCGCCTACGCGGGCGCCCGAACCACCAAGACGGTGCCGGGGAACTCAGCTGCGAGTTCGCGCCGCGAATGCTTCACGCAGGCGGTGCCGTAGCCCTTCTTGCGAGATTCCGGCGCGATCCAGATCGCCACGTTCACCTCTTGGCCGTCGAGTTCGCCGAATACCAGGCCGACGCTCTTCGGGCCGTCACCGGAGACGTCCTCGGCGACGAACCAGGCAGCGCTCTCGTCGTCGATCCGACCGAGACCGCCGACGCGCTCGGCTTCGATCCGATCCTCGCTCCACGGCTTGCCGTCTTCGCCGAGCTGCTCGGCCGAGCGAATCGTGAACAGTGCCTTGTCTTCTGCGCTGTCGCTGAACGGACGCAGGGTGAAGTTCTGCCCGCTGCTCGCGGGACGATCGAGCGTCGTCCATTCGAGAGTGGCGTCGAGATTCTCCAGCTCGCCCTGGATGCGATCGCGCGCTGCCTTGGTCAGTGCGCTGAACTTGAGGCTCAGAACTGCTTCGGCATTTGCTTCCGACGTGCCGAGGAGTTCCGCGACGGTGGTCAGTGCCTCCTGGTGGTCCTTGCTGTCGACCACTGCGTCCAGCACCTCGTGGCGACGCTCCAGCGCACGCACGAGGGCTGAGGTGATCTCGCGTCGGTCCAGGATTTGATCTTGAATATGCGTCGTCATATATGCGACTCCTTGCTGTGTTCGAGGCTCTGTCGAAACGCCGTGCGGACCGTACGAGTCAATAGTGCTCCAACTCGCCGGTTATGGCACGCGTTCAGCCTCCGGTGCGGCGAACGAGCCGTTCGTAGCGCTGGCGGGCGGCTTGAGTGCTTCCGAGTCCCAGTCCGAAAGCGATGTCCTGCCAGGTCATGCCCCGTTCGCGGGCAATCCCGAGGAACAGTGCTTCCAGCTGTTCCATTTCGGCTCGGGCCTTGGGGATCAGAGTCAACGCAGCCATGACGTCGGCATCGTCGACCTCGGGTTCGTTCGGCTGCGGTGTGTCGGTGCCACCCGCAAGACGAGCCACGACGCGCACCGCGCCGTAGGGCTCGAGCATCTCCGGATGAGATTGCCGCGCGCGCTGGCTTGGGGTCGCGCCGTGGCGCTCGCTGATTCGAAAGAGTCCGGCGTACTCGCGATGTGCGCGTTCGCGGCCGGAATCGATCGGTCTGAACTGGTCATCGGTCATGAACCCAGGGTGGCACGAACCCGGGTCGATGTAAACGTTTTGTTGTAAACAGTCCGTTTAATTCTTCAGTGGCTCGCACACGATGACGGGAATGACCCGGTCGGTCCAGGCCTGATAGTTGTCGAAATCCGGATACATCGCCCTCAACATCGGCCACAGCCGAGCACGCTCGTCCTCGGTCGCGACGCGGGCTTTCATCGAGCGGATCCGAGACTTGATCTGCACCGTCACCACCGGGTCTGCCTTGATGTTGAGGTACCACATCGGGTTCTTCGGAAGACCGCCTTGCGACGCCACCAGAATCACGTTCTCGCCGTCCTCGAGGAACAGCAACGGACTGATCCGCTCCTCGCCGGATTTGCGACCGGTGGTGGTCAGCAGGCAGATCGGCAGCCCGCGAGGGAACGCGCTGCCGACCCGCCACTTGCTACCCAGCCGCCCGTCGGTGGCGCGATACATCGCGACGTTCGCCTTCGACATCCACTTGATGATCTTGACCGTCGCCGGAGCGTCGAGTCCCTTGGGTTTGGCTGGGGGAGTAGTCATCTCAGATACGCTCGATGATGGTTCCGGTGGCCAGTGCGCCGCCGGCGCACATCGTGATCAGAGCCGTCGAGCCGTTGCGACGCTCGAGTTCGTGCAGTGCGGTGGTGATCAGGCGAGATCCCGTGCTGCCGACCGGATGGCCGAGAGCGAGCGCGCCGCCGTTGACATTGACGTTGTCGAAGTCAGGTTCGTGAACCTGAGCCCAGGACAGTGCGACGGATGCGAATGCTTCGTTGATCTCGAACAGATCGAGATCGCCGATCTTCATTCCGCTCTTCTCCAGGACACGGCTGGTTGCCTGCACCGGTCCGTCGAGGTGGAATTCCGGTTCCGAGCCGACCAGCGCCTGGGCGATGATGCGGGCTCGCGGCTTCAATCCGAGCGCGCGAGCCTTGTCCTCGTCCATGAGCAGGACTGCGGCCGCGCCGTCGGAGATCTGGGAAGACGTTCCGGCCGTGTGAATCCCGCCTTCGAGGACGGGCTTCAGTCGGGCAAGGGACTCCGCCGTCGTATCGCGCAGGCCCTGATCGCGATTGACGACCTTGGTCTCGCCCGTGAGGTTTCCTTCCTTGTCGACCTGGGGTGCCGAGAGTTCGAGAACCTCGCGGTCGAAACGTCCTTCCTCCCAAGCCTGCTTGGCCAGCGCCTGCGAGCGGACGCCGAGGGCTTCGACGTCGTCGCGGGTCAGTCCGCGTCGACGCGCGATGCGTTCTGCAGCTTCGAATTGGTTGGGCATGTCGATGTCCCACGTCGCGGGTCGGCGCGGTCCGGCCTGATCGCCGACGTTGGCGCCGAGGGGAACCTGGCTCATGGCTTCGATGCCGCAGGCGATACCGGCGTCGATGGCGCCGGTGGCGATCAGACCGGCGATCAGATGGTTCGCCTGCTGGGCCGAACCGCACTGGCAGTCCACGGTGGTTGCGCCGGTCTGCCACGGAAGTCCGGCGTGCAGCCAGGCCGTGCGCGTGATGTTGTTGGACTGAGCGCCGGCCTGGGTGACGCAGCCGCCGATCACCTGCTCGATCAGCAACGGGTCGATTCCCGACCGGTCGAGAACTCCCTTTTGTGCAGCTCCGAGGATCTCGGCGGCGTGCAGACCGGCGAGCCAACCTCCGCGCTTGCCGATCGGTGTACGGACAGCCTCGACGATTACTGGTGTGCCCACAGCGGGCTCCTTTCCTTGTAATGAAAAAGTAGAACAGGTTCTCTGCGGGAAGCAAGACCTGCCGACGTTTCCTTTCCTAGTAAGCAGGCTTGTGTTTCAATGAGAGTAGAACGTGTTACACATCACGGATCCCCATCACCCCTGTGATGAAAAGGCTTAGGGCAGGAGACATCAGTGGCACAGCCCGCATTCCCCGAGGGAATCGACTTCACGGACCCCGACATCTACGCGGAACGCATGCCGTTCGAGGAGTTCGCCGAACTCCGGAAGACGGCCCCCGTGTGGTGGAATCCGCAGCCCCCGGAAATCGGTGGATTCCAGGACGAGGGCTTCTGGGTGGTCACCCGTCATGAAGAGGTCAAGGAAGTTTCGCAGCGAAGCGACATCTTCTCGACCCACGAGAACACTGCGATTCCTCGCTTCGCCGACGACATCCCGCGTGAGAACGTCGAGATGCAGCGATTCATTCTCATCAACAAGGACGCTCCGGAGCACACCAAGCTGCGCAAGCTGGTATCTCGTGGATTCACCCCGCGCGCCATCAACAGCCTGCGCGAGGAACTGACCGAGCGTGCCGAAAAGATCGTCACGACCGCGGCTGCCGGCGGTGCCGGTGACTTCGTGGTTCAGGTCGCGTCCGAACTTCCGCTGCAGGCAATCGCCGAGCTTCTCGGTGTGCCGCAGGAAGATCGAATGAAGCTCTTCGACTGGTCCAACCAGATGACGTCGTACGACGATCCCGAGTTCGACATCGACCCGCAGGCAGCCTCGATGGAGATTCTGGGATACGCGTACCAGATGGCGGATCAGCGCAAGAAGTGTCCCGCCGATGACATCGTCACCAAGCTCATCGAAGCTGACATCGACGGAAATGAGCTCTCCCCAGAGGAATTCGGCTTCTTCGTGATCCTGCTTGCGGTCGCGGGTAACGAGACCACTCGCAATGCCATCACACACGGCATGGTTGCCTTCCTCGACAATCCCGACCAGTGGGAGCTGTACAAGAAGGAACGCCCCAAGACGGCGGCCGACGAGATCGTTCGTTGGGCGACCCCGGTGACTTCCTTCCAGCGCACCGCGCTCGAAGACACCGAACTCGGCGGACAGAAGATCAAGAAGGGCGATCGCGTCGTGATGATGTACGCGTCGGCCAACTTCGACGAGGACGTCTTCGAGAACCCGACGAAGTTCGACATCATGCGTGACCCCAATCCGCACCTCGGATTCGGCGGCACCGGTGCGCACTACTGCATCGGCGCCAACTTGGCCCGTCTGGAAATCGATCTGATCTTCAATGCGATCGCCGATCACCTACCCGACATCACCAGGCTCGGGGATCCCCGACGCCTTCGCTCGGGCTGGCTCAACGGCATCAAAGAGTTTCAGGTTGATTACAAGACATCGGGCTGCCCGGTCAAACACTGATCCGGACATATACTGACCTGGTAACCGGCGAGTAGGTTCTGTGTAGGTTTTCGGGAGTTGCCTCTGCGCTCTCGAACACGCAGAACTACAGTAGACGTTCCGGGAAGCCACTTGTTGGCAACCTGGAACTGCGGCGGCGTCTGCGGGATCCCTCATCTCCCGTAGGCGCCGCCGTTTGTAGTTCAATCTCCAATTCAGCCGCCGTACGGTTTGGTGATGGCTTCCAGGAAATGTCCCGACGGGTCGAGGAAGTAGACCCCACGCCCACCGTCGTTGGTGTTGAAGCCGGTACTCGACTGGCGCGGATCGGCCCAGTGATCCAGTTTCAACGCCTGTATCCGCTGGTAGATGCCGTCGAAGTCATCCTCGGAGACGAGGAAGGCATAGTGCTGAGACGCAACCTCGGCGCCTTCTTCCACCTGTGCGAAGTCCAACGTCACGCCGTGCTCGAGTTCAACGCCGAGAAAGTAGCCGGCTTCGACTGGGCCTGGAAGACCGAACATGTGAGTGAAGAACCACGCCGACTCTTGTCGGTCTTTTGCGGCGATGATGGTGTGATTGAACGAAATGGTCATGAGTGACCCCTTGCGGTACGACGCCTCCATGCCTGACGCAGTCCGTCATCGACACGCGACGTTGGGAACCAGGAAACCATTTCGAGGTTCTCGGTGCAAGTACGACAGGCTGATTCGAATACGACGAGCGCGGCCCCGGTCGATGACCGGGGCCGCGCTCGTACTGTGGGTTCTCAGGCTTTGCGTGCCGTCTTCATCGCACGGTCCACTTCCCAGAATGCTCGAAGCGACGCGATCTTGCCGTCGTCGTTCACGCGATAGACGAACACGCCCTCGGCGTCGATGATCGAGCCGCCGATGGTGGTCCGGATCTTGCCGATGTTGACGTTCTCGTTGCCGCACACCAGTGAATCGTCGATCAGAAATTCGAGCTTGTCCGCGTTCGCGATCGTCATGTCGTAGAACTTGGAGATCGCTTCGCGCCCGTGATGGCCTTTGCCTTCGGGATCGAAGCCCGAAGGCCCGACCGGATCTTCCACCCAACCGTCCTCGGCGAAGAGGTCCAGCCAGGCTTCCTTGTTTTTGCCACTCGCTGCGGCGCGCGAAGCGTTACCCGCGACGCGGGCGGGGTGTTCGTCGGTCATCGCGGCTCCTCAGTTGATGTACTGCTCGGCGAATTTGCGCATCGAATCCTGCTTTGCCTCCAGCGGGGCATCGAATCCGATTCCGTCGAAAACCCAAGGCACGGTGATGATGTCCGTGACGCCGGCATCTTCGAGCTCTGCGTAACCGTCCTTGCCGAAACGGTCGATGCACACCGTCTGGATTTCGAATGGCTCGTTCTCGCGGCCGTACTCGGCGCGCAGTTCGCGTAGTCGTGCGATCACACCCACCAGGTCGTCGAACTTGATCATCGCCGAGGTCCAACCGTCGCCGACTCGCGCAGCACGCTTGAGTGCGACCTCGGTGTGGCCGCCGACGTAGAACGGAACCGGCTTGGTGGGGGCCGGGCTCATCTGCAGGCGATCGAAATCGAAGAACTCACCGTGATACTCGACCATGCCGCCGCCGAGGATCAGTTTGAGGACGTCGATCATCTCGTCCACACGTGCGCCCCGACGCTTGTACGGAGCGCCGCACCACTCGAACTCTTCCGGAGCCCAACCGATTCCGACGCCGAAGCCGAAACGGTTGTTCGTCAATGCGGCCACGGAACCGACCTGCCGCGCGAGCAGGACGGGATTGCGGCTACCCAGCTTGAGCACCTGGGTGTAGAACTCGATCTTCTCGGTCACCGCGCCCATTGCAGCCGCGGCGATGAGCGGATCGACCCAGGGGGTCTCGGCATTCCACATCCGAGACCCGTCCGGGGTGTACGGGTAATCCGCCGCCTGCGTTTCCATGAAGAACAGTGAATCGGGGAGAGCGATCGACGAAAAGCCGCATTCCTCGGCAGTTTTGGCGATACCGGCTAACTGGTCCAAGGGGTTCATGGCAACCCCGACGGTGTACTTCATCTTCGGCCTCTTCCTGATCGGCGTGTGTGCTGCTGCTTACGTGGTGGGACGTTCGGAGCCGACGACCCACATCGAGAAGTACTGCGAGCCACCGCCGTAGGCATGGCCGAGAGCCTTGCGAGCATCGGCTACCTGGTGATCGCCGGCGCGGTGCATGACCTGCATCGCCGACTCGGCAAAACGGATCATGCCCGAGGCGCCGATCGGGTTGGAGGAGAGAACACCGCCCGAGGCATTGACCGGGAGCTTGCCGCCGATCGCGGTTTCACCCGCCTCGGTGAGCTTCCAGCCCTGGCCTTCCTCCGCGAAGCCGAGGTTCTCGAGCCACATCGGCTCGAACCACGAGAACGGGACATAGATTTCGGCGCAGTCGATCTCGTTGAGCGGATCGGTGATTCCCGCTGACTTCCACAGTGCTGCTGCAGCGTCACGGCCGGCCTGCGGATTGACCTGATCGCGTCCGGCATAGAAGGTCGGCTCGGTGCGCATCGCCGTCGCGTGGATCCACGCGACCGAACGACCCTCGGCCTCGACCTGTGCGGCCGCTTCCTCGTTGCCGATCACCAGAGCGCACGCGCCATCCGAGGACGGGCAGGTCTCGTCGTAGCGGATCGGATCCCAGAGCATCTGAGATGCCTGTACCGATTCGAGAGTGATGTCCGGCTGCCGCAAGTGCGCATACGGATTGAGGCTGCCGTTGAGTCGATCCTTCACAGCGACGAGGTAGCCGATGTGCTCCGGTGCGCCCGATCGACGAATGTACGAACGGACGTGCGGCGCGAAGTATCCACCGGCACCGGCGCCGACGGGCATGTTGAACGGAACCGGTACGGACAGCGCCCACATGGCGTTCGACTCGGACTGCTTCTCCCAGGAAACCGTCAGAACCCGCTTGTGGACACCGGATTTGACCAGGCTGGAGGCGACGATAGCCGTCGAACCGCCCACCGATCCGGCAGTGTGAACACGCAGCAACGGCTTTCCGTTTGCGCCCAGAGCATCCGACATGGCGAGTTCGGGCATCATCGAACCCTCGAACAGGTCGGGGGCCTTTCCGATGACGACGGCGTCGATGTCGTCCCAGCCGACGTTGGCGTCGAGCATCGCGGCGTCGATGGCTTCACGAACCAAGCCCGCCATCGAGACATCGTGACGCTTTGCGACGTAGTGAGTTTGGCCGGTGCCGAGCACGGCCGCGAGTTGAGGCGTTCCGGCCATCAGTTCCGTCCCTCCAAGACTGCTACCAGGTTCTGCTGCAGCACAGGGCCGCTTGTTGCATGGGCCAGAGCGCGATTCGCCTGGCCGTCGAAGATTGCCTTGGCGGCGTGGCCGATTCGTTCCAGACCACCGGCGAACAGTGGGTTGCCGCTGAGCGGACCGCCGGACGGATTGATCGTGGTGGCGTCGGTCAGGCCGATCGCTTCCTTCAAGATCAATTCCTGGTGAGTGAACGGTGCGTGCAGTTCGGCGACGTCGATGTTGCCGACCTCGCCGCCCGTTGCCGCCTTGGCTGCGGACGTAGTGGACGGTGAGGTGGTCAGGTCACGTGCACCCAGGTTGGGGGAGTCGATGCGATGCTCGAGTCCGGTGATCCACGCCGGCCGCTCGCAGAGATCGCGGGCGCGGTTACCCGAGGCCAGGACGATTGCTGCCGCGCCGTCGGTGATGGGCGCACAATCGTGTGCGCGCAACGGATCTGCGAGGAAGGGGCTGGCGAGAAGGGCCTCGATGTCGACCTCGCCTGCGAGCTGAGCCTTCGGATTGCTCAGCGCGTGACGACGGCTACGAGCGGCAACCTCCGCCATGTCCTCGTGCGTCCACTTACCCGCGTCGAGTCCGAGTCGGGCTTGAAGTCCGGCGATCGAGACGGAGTCCGGCCACAGCGGAGTGACGAGGTACGGATCGAGCTGCATGGACAGGATCTTGCGCAGGTGCCCGGCGGAGGATTTGCCGAAGCCGTATACCAGCGCGGTCTCGACCTCGCCGGTCAAGATCTTGATCCACGCTTCGTAGAAGGCCCACGCAGCGTCCATCTCGACGTGAGATTCGTTGATCGGCGGGACCGCTCCGATGGAGTCGATGGCCGAGATGAAGGAGAACGCTCGTCCGGCCAGGTAGTCGGAAGATCCGGAGCACCAGAAGCCGATGTCTGACTTGGTGATTCCCAGATCGCTGTAGAGCTGCTGGAAGCACGGGACGAGCATCTCGACGCCGTTGGTGGTGCCGTTGGTTTCGCGGACGTGGGGTGCCTGAGCAAAGCCCACGACTGCGATGTCTGCAGAAGTCATTTCAGGAGCCTCACAGGTGGTGTTGGAAGGTGGAGTACTCGGCGTCGGGTTCACCTGTCGGCCGGAAGTATTCGATGTTCTCGAGGGTGTAACCCCACTCTTCGCGAGGCTTCCACTTGGCTTCGACGCGCATGCCCATCCGTACGTCCGCGGCATCACATTCGAGAATCAAGTGCAGGAACGGAATGTCAGCCCCGTCGAGAAGCACGTAGGCGGCCACGTAGGGCGGTTTGATTCGCTGCCCGAGGAACGGGACGTTGACGATGCAGAAGGTGGTGACAATTCCCTTGTCCGGCAGTTCGATCTGCTCGCTCGTCGGCTTCCCGTTGGTGGGATTCGCGCCGCGCGGTGGGATGTAGATCTTGTCTTCGGGTCCGCTGCGACCACCGATCAGCTTGCCTTCTGCGAGACCACGGAGGTAGAAACTCTCCTCGGCCGAAGCGGAATGCATGAAGTGCAGGTCGACAGGCGTCGTGATCATGGTGACAGGATCGGCGCTGGAATCGACTGTCGCGATTCCATTTTCGCTCTCACCTGGTTCGAAGCACTCGATATCCTTGATCTGCCCGATCCGCTCCGACGCCCAGCGAGCACGAACCCGCAGGCCGGTGCTGATGTCGTCGGGGGAGTCGACGTCGACTGCGTGGAGCATGGACGTGTCCGCGCCGTCGAGCTTGATCAGGGCCCACGCGAAAGGCTTCGTCAGTGGTTGACCCTCGATGGGTTCGGGCATCCACGTCCAACTCACGACCGTTCCGCCGTCGGAGACTCCGACGAAGTCGGTCAGTGGCTCGGCCGTGTCCGGATCGAATTCCGGTGGCGGAACGAAGACACGACCGTTCGACCCGCGTGCGCCGATCACCTTGCGATCACGCAGGGCAGTCACGAACGCGCCGATGGTCGGTCCCGTCGATCTGGTGTAGTCGAAATGGAGATTCAATGGTGCGCTCAGGGGCTTGTCGGCCACCCCGCTCTTTCCGATGGTCACAAGATCGAGTAGAACAGGTTCTAGAGATTGTGGCAAGAGTCACTTCTGATCACCGGCAATGTGGAGGCCTGCGATGAAGCTTGGGTTGCAACTCGGATACTGGGGCGCACAGCCGCCGGCAAACGCCCCGGAACTGATCGAGGCCGCGGAAGGCGCGGGATTCGACGCGGTTTTCGCGGCGGAGTCGTGGGGCTCGGACGCTTTCACCCCGCTCGCCTGGTGGGGATCGCGCACCGAGAACGTCCGTCTCGGCACCTCCGTCGTACAGATTTCGGCGCGAACACCGACCAGCTGTGCCATGCACGCGCTCACTCTCGATCACCTCAACGGTGGGCGAACGATCCTCGGGCTCGGCGTATCCGGACCGCAGGTCGTCGAAGGTTGGTACGGCCAGCCGTTCGAGAAGCCGCTCGCGCGCACCCGCGAATACGTCTCGATCGTGCGCCAGGTCCTCGCCCGTGAAGCGCCCGTCACCAGCCCCGGCCCCCACTACCCTCTGCCGTATGCGGGACCGGGCAGTTCGGGACTTGGCAAGCCGCTCAAGCCCATTACGCACCCGCTGCGTGCGGACATCCCGATCTGGCTCGGCGCCGAAGGGCCGAAGAACGTCGCGCTCGCCGGTGAAATCGCCGACGGCTGGCTGGCGATCTACTACACCCCGCGCCTGGCCCCGATGTACAACAAGTGGCTCGACGAAGGGTTCGCGCGCGCCGGGGCCCGTCGCAGTCGCGAAGACTTCGAGGTGGCCGCCACGTGCCAGGTCATCGTGACCGACGATCGCGCCGCTGCCATCGCTGCTCTCAAGCCGATGACCGCCCTCTACGTGGGGGGAATGGGCGCCCCGGAGTTGAACTTTCACGCGCAGGTCTACAAGCGGATGGGCTACGAGAAGGAGGTCGACGAGATCGGTCGCCTCTTCATGTCGGGCCGCAAGGACGAAGCTGCTGCCGTCGTCCCCGACGAGATGGTCACCGAGACCATGATCATCGGCAACGTCGACGAGGTGCGCGCAGACGTGAAGCGTTGGGAGGAAGCCGGAGTCACGATGCTGCTGGTGACCTGCCGCGACGCCGACCATGTGCGAGAGCTCGCGGCCGCGGTGGGTGGTTGAGCGGGGCACCCCCTTTTTTTTCGAGCGGTACCCCCCTTTTTTCTTCGAGCGAACGGCACGTTCAGCGCATCTGAGGCGCTGAACGTACCTTTCGCTCGCCCAAAGTTATCCACAGGCGCACCGAAACCCCAGTTCGCCGCCGGGGCCCGCGCTGATGCTCGAGTCATGCTGCAACCATGCGGCGAGGAACGTGGGGCGATGATCTGGACGCGATTTACCGCGTCAGTCGAAGCGGAGTGATCCGAACGGCGGAGTTGGCGCGATTGGGCGTGTCCAACTCCGCAGTGCACACCCGGTGTCGGGTAGGTGGACCGTGGCAGCGCATATTGCCGGGGGTCATTCTGCTCAGAAACGGTCAACCGACGCCACGTCAACGCTCGATCGCTGCGCTCATGTTGAGCGGTGACGATTCCCTGCTGACGGGGCGATCAGCCATGTCGGAGTACGGATATCGAACGCACTCGGGGGATGTGCAGGTGCTCATCCCCATCGACCGTCGAGTTCAATCGGTTGGGTTCGTCACGGTGGAGCGCACTGTTCGACTGCCCGAGCCGGAGATTCGGAACGGTCTGCGCTGTGCTCCGCTGCCGCGAGCGTTACTCGACGCTGCGAGGCGGTACAAGGCGCTCGATCCCACACGGGCACTCATCGCTGAGGCTGTTCAGCGCGGCGATGTCTCGGTGCGCGAACTTGCGAAGGAACTCGAAGCGGGTAGCAGTCGGGGTTCCGCGCTACCTCGGGTCGTGTTGCGCGAAGTGAACGCGAACGTCCACTCGGTTCCGGAGGTTCACGCGCGAAAATTGTGGCAGCGGAGCGGGCTGCCGGAAATGTTGTTCAACCATGAGATCCGGGATGCCAACGGGGACTTCATCGCAGTTCCGGACGGATGGATCGATTCGGTTGCCTTCGCGTGGGACATCGACTCCTTGGAATGGCATGCCGCACCGACGGACTACAAGCGCACGGTGGAGCGTCGGACGCGTATGCAGAATGCGGGAATCATCGTGTTGCCGACGGTGCCCAGTGCACTGCGAACGGACCCTGATCGCGTGATCGAGGACCTGCGTGCGCACTACAGATTGGCGCAGTCACGTCCCCGGCCGCAGGTGTTCGCGAGGTCGAGATGGGTGAAATTGGACGAAACCGGCTGAGCGAAAGTGCCTTTCGGCGCACTGAAGGCGCCGAAAGGTACGTTCGCTCGAAAAGGGGGTGGGTGGGACCGAGAGCGGACAGGAAAGGGGGCTCAGGCGGGGGTCGGTCAGACGGGGGTGGCTCAGACAGGGGTGGGTCAGACACCCTTGAACTGGGGCGCCCGCTTCTCACCGAAAGCCCGCGGGCCCTCCTTGGCGTCGGCGCTCATGAACACCTTCATACCCAGCTGTGCGTCGATCTGGAAGGCCTCTTCCTCATGCATGCCCTCGGTGTCGCGGATGGTCTTGAGAATCGCCTGCACGGCGAGAGGGCCGTTTGCACTGATCAGGTCCGCGAGCTCCAGCGCCTTGTCGAGGGCCTGGCCGTCCGGGACCACGTGGCCGATGAGCCCGATCTCCTTGGCCTCCGGAGCCTTGATGTGACGACCTGTGAGCAGGATGTCCGCCGCGATCGTGTACGGAATCTGTCGCACCAGACGCACTGCGGAACCGCCGAGCGGGAAGAGCCCCCACTTGGCTTCGGAGACGCCGAACTTGGCGCTCTCACCCGCGACGCGGATGTCGGTGCCCTGCAGGATTTCGGTTCCGCCGGCGATAGCTGCACCCTCGACGGCGGCGATCAGTGGCTTGGTCAACCGACGGCCCTTGAGGAGGCCTTCGATCTTGGACATGTCGACGCCACCGCCCGCGAAGGAATCTCCCGGCGGCTTGGCGGACATGTTCTTGAGGTCGGCGCCGGCGCAGAAGTCGCCGCCCGCACCGGTGAGGATGGCGACACGAATTTCGGGGTCGTTGTCGACCTGATCCCAGGCGTCGACCATGATCGCCATCATCTCGCCGGTGATGGCGTTCTTACGCTCGGGGCGATTCATGGTCACGATGAGAACGTGGCCACGCTTCTCCACGAGGCAATGCGGCGCGGTTTCCGAAATGTCTGATTTTTCGGTCGTCGAAGTGGACACTGATGGCTCCTGGCGGGTCTGTGAGCTGGCTCTCAAATTGGGTCTTGCCAGAAACGGTAACACGTTC
The DNA here is from genome assembly GCF_031763325.1 of Rhodococcus sp. SG20037. NCBI lineage: Bacteria > Bacillati > Actinomycetota > Actinomycetes > Mycobacteriales > Nocardiaceae > Rhodococcus > Rhodococcus sp. SG20037. Next base: position 998,961 of record NZ_CP134497.1, read on the forward strand.
TACTTTGAACTCGTGGCCCTTAACATCGCAGACTTCGTAGAGCACGCAATCGACCTCGTTCCGGACCGCGTTGCGCTGGTCTCGGACAACCGCGAGATGACTTATGCACAGTTGGAGGACCGAGCAAACCGCCTCGGTCACTACCTGCGTGAACATGGCGTTCAGCCGGGTGACAAGGTCGGCATCTACTGCCGGAACGTCATCGAGGCGATCGAGGCCATGGTCGCGGTCTTCAAGATCCGGGCCGTGATGGTGAACATCAACTACCGGTACGTCGAGAACGAGTTGCAGTACATCTTCGACAACTCCGACATGGTTGCGCTCATTCACGAGCGCCGCTACTCGGACAAGGTCGCGAACGTCCTGCCGAACACTCCCAAGGTCAAGTCCGTCATCGTGGTCGAGGACGGCACCGATCTGGACTTCAGTGCTTTCGGCATCGGCTACGAGGACGCACTCGCGCAGAGTTCGGGTGAGCGTGATTTCGAAGAGCGCAGCAACGACGACATCTTCATGCTCTACACCGGCGGCACCACCGGAAGTCCCAAGGGCGTCATGTGGCGTCACGAGGACTGGTGGCGTGTTCTCGGCGGAGGCATCAACTTCGTCACCGGAGTTCCGGTCGAGGACGAGTACGAGATGGCGAAGGTCGGCGCAGCCAACCCGAGCATGATCCGCTACCCGATCCCTCCGATGATTCACGGCGGTTCGCAGTCGGCGGTATTCCACAGCCTCTTCGGCGGTGGAACCTGTTTGATGCACCCGGAATTCGACGCCCACGAGGTGTGGCAGAACATCGACAAGCACAAGGTCAACCTGATCTTCATCACGGGTGACGCGATGGGCCGTCCGATGCTCGACGCACTCATCGCCGGAAACCCGGAGACCGGTGAGCCGTACGATCTTTCGACGCTCTACGTGATGGCCAGCAGTGCTGCACTCTTCTCGCCGAGTATCCAGGAGCAGTTCCTCGAACTGTTGCCCAACCGCCTGCTGACGGACTCCATCGGAGCATCCGAGACCGGCTTCGGTGGACTCGCCGTGCTGAGCAAGGGCCAGAAGCACACTGGCGGTCCGACGGTCAAGATCGACGCCTCCACAACGGTTCTCGACGACGACGGCAACGAGGTCGAACCCGGATCGGGCAAGCGCGGCATGCTCGCTCGCAAGGGCAACATCCCGCTCGGCTACTACAAGGACGAGGTCAAGACGGCCGAAACCTTCCGCACCATCAACGGCGTTCGCTACTCGATCCCCGGCGACTATGCGCAGGTCGAAGCCGACGGCACGGTCACGATGCTCGGCCGCGGTTCGGTGTCGATCAACAGCGGCGGCGAGAAGGTGTACCCGGAAGAGGTCGAGGGCGCTTTGAAGGCGCACCCGGACATCTTCGACGTCCTGGTGGTCGGTATCCCCGACGAGCGCTTCGGTCAGCGCGTTGCCGCAGTGGTCCAGGTACGCGAAGGCACGTCGCCGACGCTGCACGACATCGCCACCGCAGCACGCAAAGAGATTGCCGGATACAAGGTTCCGCGCAGCGTGTGGTTCGTGGACCAGATCAAGCGCAACCCGGCAGGCAAGCCCGACTACCGCTGGGCGAAGGCCGAAACGGAATCGCGCGAGGCCGATGATCACAACGGAAACGGCGCTCCTGTGGCGTCCGCAAACGAAAGCGTGGAAGCCTGATGCGTTCGGATCTCGCCGACAAGTTCGGCATCGAATACCCGATTTTCGGATTCACTCCTTCCGAGCACGTCGCGGCCGCGATCAGCCGCGCGGGAGGTCTGGGCGTGCTCGGTTGCGTCCGGTTCAACGACCCGGAAGAGCTCGAAGCCGCACTGACGTGGATGGACGAGAACACCGACGGTAAGCCGTACGGCGTCGACATCGTCATGCCGGCCAAGGTGCCGACCGAGGGCGGCGCCGTCGATCTCGACAAGCTGATTCCGGAGGAGCACCGCGCCTTCGTCAACCGCACGCTCGACGAGCTCGGTGTGCCGCCGCTTTCCGACGACGTCGAGCATGCGACCGGCGTACTGGGATGGCTTCACTCGGTGGCGCGGTCACACGTCGATGTTGCTCTGGGACACCGGATTGCGTTGATTGCGAATGCACTGGGATCACCGCCGAAGGACGTCATCGATCAGGCACACGAGAAGGGCGTACCGGTAGCAGCGCTGGCCGGCGCCGTCGAGCATGCACGTCGTCACGTCGAGAACGGTGTCGACATCGTGATCGCGCAGGGCTACGAGGCCGGCGGTCACACCGGCGAAATCGCATCGATGGTTCTCGTTCCGGAAATCGTTGATGCACTGGGTGATTCAGCTGCCGTACTGGCTGCCGGCGGTATAGGCAGCGGCCGTCAGGTGGCTGCCGCACTTGCACTCGGTGCGTCCGGAGTGTGGATGGGCTCGTACTGGCTCACCACGTCCGAATACAAACTCGGCAGTGCATCGGGCGATGGCCCGTCCGCTATTCAGCGTGCACTGTTGGGCGCGACGTCGGCCGACACCGTTCGTTCGCGCATCTACTCGGGTAAGCCCGCTCGGTTGCTCAAGACCAAGTGGACGGAAGCCTGGTCGAACCCGGGAGCACCGGCGCCCTTGCCGATGCCGCTGCAGAACCTTCTGGTCAGCGACGCTCATCAGAGAATCGCTGCATCGGAGAACCCGGAAGTTGTGGCAATGCCCGTCGGTCAGATCGTGGGACGGATGAACGAGATCCGCCCGGTCGCCGAGGTCATGGCAGAGCTGGTGTCCGGGTTCGAGGACGCGCGAACCCGGCTGGATTCGATGAAGTAGTAGATGACACGTGCGTGTGCCCTCGGCCGAGTTTCGGCCGAGGGCACACGTCGTTTCAGCCGGCGAGGTCGTCCGGTCCGACGGTGTCCGACAACCATTCTCCGCGGCTGAGGGCGCCGTCGTCGCGGCGGCGTGCGATCACGAAAATGACCAGGGCGGCAGCGAGGACAACTGCGAGAACGCGCGAAGGCGTCAGGTTCGGGTTCTTCATACCCGTAATTTTGCCGGAAGAACGGGCGCGATGGTGAGACAGCGGAGCAAAATCACGTGTTTCGAAATTACTGCGCTTCCGACGCATGGAGACTGGCGATCCGCTCGCGCAGGCCACCGAAGTGCACATCGAGAGTGTGCGCCGCCTCGACTGCATCACCCGTACGGATCGCGTCGAGAATCGCACGGTGCTTCGACGCGATGTCGATCAGCGGCGTATCCGAATGCCCGATGGCCTGCTGGATCTCGCTGTACACCTGCCAGAAGACGTCCATCAACTGAGCGAGGACCTGGTTGTCCAGCGGGGAGTACAGGCGGGAGTGGAAGGTCGCGTCGATGTCGGAGAAGTTCTTCCCGGCAGCGGCACGGACCTCCATGCCGGTGACGAGTTCGTCGAGGTCGGCGTGGTCGGCCGACGTCATCTCGGCCATCGCCGCACCGATCAGTCCGGTCTCGAGTGCCTGACGAATGTCGACCAGTTCCATCGCCTCGTGCCCGGTGCCCTGCAAGGACAACCGGCCACGGAAGGTCAGGCCGTCGGCGAGAGCGTCGAAGTTGCTAGGGGCGACGAACATTCCGAAGCCGTGACGGATCTCGACGACGCCCAAGGCCTGCAGAACCTTGAGCGCCTCCCGAAGCGTGTTTCGGCCGATACCCAATTCCTCGGACAGTTCGGCCTCGGTGGGCATCGGGTCGCCGGGGGAGAGCCTGCGTTCGAGGATCAAGTTCATGATGTCCGTCTGAAGTGCGCGCATGCGGTTTTGCGCGCTGAAACGAGCGCCCTGTGTGCCACTCCGGACAGACATCGATTCCCCTTTTCTGATACGAACGTCCTTCATCCTATGTCCGGTCATCCGCTCCATTGGTCAACCCACGTCAACGGTGCGTTGCAGGAGGCTGGGCGCCGCACCCAGCAGTTTGGCCGTGTACGCATCCGACGGGTTGTCGAATACTTCCTGGGCCGTTCCCTGCTCGACGATCCGCCCGGCGTTCATGACGACGATGGTGTCGGAGACGTACCGCACCGTCTGTATGTCGTGCGAGATGAACACCATGCCGAGCCCCAACCGAGCCTTGATGTCGCTGAGCAGATTCAGGATCTGCGCTCGCACCGAGACGTCGAGCGCCGACGTCGGCTCGTCGGCCACGATGACGTCAGGTTCGAGCGCGAGTGCACGCGCGATCGCGACACGTTGCCGCTGACCGCCGGAGATCTGGCTCGGGATGACTTCGAGCGCAGATTGGGGGAGTCCGACCAAACCGACCAGCTCGCGAACTCGGGCGGTCCGGCTCGCGCGGTTGCCGATGCCGTGGACGTCGAGTGGATCGGTGAGGATGTCGGCCACCGTCATTCGGGGATTGAGCGCGGTAGCCGGATCCTGGAAGACGATCGAAATCGCCCGGCCGAACTCCTTGCGCACGCCGGCCGACCGGGTCAGAGCGCTTCGGCCGCGAAAGACCACGTCGCCCGACGTCGGTTTCTGCAGTCCGACCATGACTTTGGCCAGAGTGGACTTGCCACAACCCGACTCGCCCACGATGCCGATCGTCGTCCCTCGTCGTACGTCGATACTGACATCGTTGACCGCGTGAACTGTGCCCGGTTTGAACAGTGATCCCGAACGGGTCTTGTGGACGACGTGAATGTTCTTCAGTTCCAGGATGGGTGCTTCAGCTGTAGTCATCGCACGCTCTCCAATTCCGATTCTGTACGTACGGGAGTCGCGGACTGGTCGGCGAACCAATGCTCGGTCCCGTCGACCCGGACCATCTCCGGCTTTCGGAGGGGGTCGGAGTCCGGGCGAGTGGAACGCTCGGCGAAACGGTCACCCGGCGCGAAGTTTCCGGGCGAGGGAACAGTTCCCTGAATCTGATGCAGTCGCGGCGCTTCGTCCTCGATCGAGAGAACGGCACCGAGAAGGCCCTGGGTGTATTCGTGGCGGGGATCGACGAGCAGATCACTCGTGGGCGCCGACTCGACGACCTGACCGGCGTACATCACCGTGATCTTGTGAGCGAGTGAAGCAACGAGTGCAAGATCGTGGCTCACGAAAACCATGGCAAACCCCAGCTTTTCCCGAAGATCGTTGAGCAAGTCCACGACCTGGGCCTGGACGGTGACGTCGAGAGCGGTGGTGGGCTCGTCCGCGACGATCAACCGCGGACTGCGGGTGAGCGACATGGCGATCAGAACGCGCTGACGCTGACCACCGGAAAGCTCGTGTGGGTAGCTGGAGAGAGTGCGCACCGGATCGAGTCCGACGAGTTCGAGCAGTTCCTCGGCTGTGCGGGTACCGCCGCGCTTGGTGAGCTGCTTGAACTGCGCGCGGATCAGCATCGCCGGATTCAGTGAACTCAGCGCGTCCTGGTAGATCATGGCCATGTCGTGCCCGCGCAGCTTGTTTCGCTCTCGGTTGTTCAGCTCGAGGACGTTGACTCCGTCGAACAGGATCTCGCCGGTCACCACTGCCGTCTTGGGTAGCAGACCCATGATCGCCAGCGACGTGAGCGATTTTCCGCAACCGGACTCGCCGACGAGTGCCATCGTCTCGTTCGGGCGGACGGTGAAGCTCACGTTGTCGACGATCGCGGTGTCTCCGTAGCGTTCCGGGAACCGGATCGTGAGATTGCGGACCTCGAGGAGTGGCGCGGCATCGCCCTCGTACACAAGACGATCGGAGCGGGACCGCTCGGTTTCCGCCAGGATCTTCAGGTGCGTTTCGAGAGGAGTCGGCTCGGCGGCCGGCTCGAGAACATCTTTCACGACGCTCGGATCGGCGAAGTCGTCTATCAACCCCGGAGTGTCGGTGACCGATGCGGCTTCGTCCTCCAGAATGAGCTCGTTGGAGGTCTCCTCCGCTGCAGCGGTCTGCGCTGCTTGGAGCGCGGAGGGCGTCTTCTTGGTCTTCTTCAGACTCGGATCGGCCATCGCGTCCGTCAGGCCCTCGGCGAGCACGTTGAGGGAGAGCACCGTCAGCAGAATGAGCAGGCCGGGGAACACCGTTGCCCACCAACCACCGAGGAGGACCATGTTCTTGCCGTCCGCGATCACCGATCCCCACGACGGGTCCGGGGGACGCACACCGGCGCCGATGAACGACAGGCTGGCTTCCAGCACGATGGCGTCGGCGACCATGACAGTGCAGAAGACGAGAACGGGCGCAGCACAGTTGGCTACGACGTGCTTGACGACGATGTGTGAAGTTCTTGCGCCGATGACCTTTTCGGCCGCGACGTAGTCCTCACCGTACTGAGCGAGAACGTTCGCGCGAACGACGCGAGCCACCATCGGTGTGTAGAGGAACGCGATAGTGACGATCAGAACCGGGATCGAACCACCGAAGGCCGCGACGAGTACGGCAGCGAGCGCAATGCCCGGGAACGCCATGACCACGTCGAGCACTCGCATGATGGTCTCGTCGACGCCTTTTCGGCTCGTTGCGGCCACCGATCCGATGAGAGCGCCGGCGCACAGTGCGAGGAAGGTGGAACCGAGACCGATGGTCAGCGACCAGCGTCCGCCGTAGAGCAAGCGGCTGAACAGATCTCGACCGAGACTGTCCTGACCGAACCAGTGCTCGGCGCTGGGGCCCGCGGTACCCACCGCCTGTTCGAGCGGGGTGTACTGCGTGATCAGCGGCGCGAAGAGGCAGGCGAGCACGATGATCGCGAGAACCGCCATCGACAGCCAGGCCGAGAGGGGGAAGCGAGAAAAGGTGATGCCGGGTCGCGAAAGCTTCTCGGTGAGTTTTCTTCTCATCATGCTGCGCTCCGAAGTCGTGGATTGACAAGCAGGTAGAGGATGTCGACGGCGAGGTTGACGACGACGAAGCCGACCGCGATGACGATGACAACACCCTGAACGACTGCGGGGTCACCGTTGGTGACGCCGTTGATCATGAGCTGACCCATGCCGGGCAGGCCGAAGATCTGCTCGATGACCACAGCGCCACCGAGGAGGTAACCGACACGGAGGCCCAGGACGGTGAGCGGGTTGATCAGCGCGTTACGCAACACATTCCGTCCGATCACCACGTGATAGGGCAGGCCGCTGCCGATCGCGGTCCGGACGTAGTCCTTGTCCAACTCCTCGACCATCGACGTGCGGATGATGCGCGTGAGTTGTGCTGCGACGGGCAGTGACAGGGACAGCGCCGGGAGCGCCATGTACCAGAGCCAGTCGCTGACGGAGTCGCTCGGATTGACGTAGCCACCGGTAGGGAACCATCCGAGTTGGACAGCAAGGTACTGAATCATCAGCAGTGCCAACCAGAATGACGGTGCCGCCACACCGCCGAGGGAGATCACTCGGATGACCTGATCCGGCCAACGATCGCGGAACAGTGCGCTGGTGACGCCGAAGATCAGCGAGAGCACGATGGCGATCACCAGTCCGAGAACCGTGAGCTGAATGGTCAGTGGCAGAGCGGTGGAGATCGAATCCAACACCGGGGTACCGGAAATCAGACTGTCACCCATGTTGCCGCTGACCAGATCGGTCACGAAGTGAACGTATTGCAGCGGAAGCGGATCGAGCAGTCCGTTCTCTTCCTTGAACTGCTGCAACTGTTCCGCAGTCGGGTTGCCACCGTTGAACGCCGCGGTTGCGGGATCGGTGGGCGCGAACTGCATCACGATGAAGACGAACGCGATGATGCCGAGGATCAGGGGGATCAGTATCAGTAATCGCCTGATCAGCATGGGGAGGACTCTTGCCATCGGGGGATCTCTCAGTTGTGGGAAACGGCCGAGCGGGCGGGTATCAGGCCGGCTTCGCCTGAAGCAGGTTGACGCCGGGGTACGGCAGCGGAGTGACGTCGGCGATCTTCTTCGGATCCCACGCAGTCAGGAGCTCCTGATGGAGAACCGGGTAGTAGACAGCATTTTCGGCGATCTGGTTCAGGTACGACTGCACGAGGGTGCTGCGCTTTGCCGGGTCGGTCTCGCGGGTGGCTTCGTCCATGGTGGCGTAGATCTTCTGCGCTTCGGGGGTGTCGTCCCACTTGGCGTAGGTCTTCGTCCACAAGCCGCCCTTGCTGTACGTGTAGCGGACGAGAAGGTCGACGTCGCTGCCGAATGCCTGCGGGTTGGACGTACCGGCGGCGATCTGGAACTTCTGGCCGCTGTTGAGCTTGCTCACCATGGCGCTGGTGTCCTGCGGTTCGAGTGTCGTGTTGAATCCGACTGCGTCCCAAGACTCTTTGATGGTCGGCAAGCAGTCGGCCAACCAGCTGACGTTGGTGGAGAGCAGCGTCAGGTCGAGGCCACTGACACCGGCGGCAGCGAGGAGCGAGCGGGCCTTGTCCGGATCGTACGAGTAGACGGTGGACGCTCGCGCGTAGTCGGGGTTGCGCTCGTACAGGTAGCTCGTGGCCGGTGCTGCCTTGCCGCCGAGGGCGATTTCGATCATCTTCGGGGTGTTGATCGCATAGAACATCGCCTGGCGAACACGAACGTCGTCGAACGGTGCCTGAGTCGTGTCGAAGAGCAGGTACATGAGGTTCATGCCCGGGTTGCCCTCGACGGTGCGCCCACCGGAGGTCAGAGTGGGGACGTTGGCGACGGGGATGTTGTCGGCGAGTTGTGCACCGGCATTGTTGCCCGAGACGCGCGCGATGCGTGAGGAGGTGTCGACGATGGAGAGCCAGTTCATGGTCGCGAAGTTGGCCGGACGCGGCCCGTTGTACGCCTCGAAGGCCTCGAAAGCTGTGTTGCTCTTGGGGGTGTGGCTCTTGAGCTTGTACGGACCGGAACCGACGACCAGCGTTCCGGACTTGGCCTCGTCCCAGTGGCCGTCGAAGACGTGCTTGGGCATGATCTTGGCGATCGAGAGACGCTGTGCGGCAGCGCTGAACGGGTAGTTGAAGTTCAGGGTCACCGTTTGGTCGTCGACCTTGGTGACGGACTGCAGCCAGGAGGAGAAGAAGGAGCGGATCAGTACGTTCTGCTGTGGATCGAGGATGCGATCGAAGGTGAAGACGACGTCGTCCGAGGTGACCGGAGTGCCGTCGTGCCAGGTTGCTCCCTCGCGGATTTTCATGGTCCAGCTCGAGGCAGTGGCGTCGGTCGGGACGGCCTGTGCGAGCGCCGCATACGTCTCACCGGTGCCTGGATCGTTTTCGAGCAGTCCCTCGTAGACGTGGTTGACCGCTGCCATGAGGAAACCGGATGCAGTCTGCATCGGGTCGAAGCTCTGGTCGTTGCCGTATCCGATGGCGGTGGTCAGATCGCCGGTGCTCGCGGAACCGCCGACAACCGAGGTCGACGACGGCCCGCCGCCACAGGCCGCGAGAGTCGCGGTGATACCTGCTGCAGCTCCCAGTAGCCCGGTGTACCGGAACAGGTCTCGGCGGGTGAACGCGGAGCTCAGCGGTCGTTCGTTCTTCAAGGCGGCCTCCAAGGCGGGGAGCGGGACATCAAGGGAGTGGATAGGGGATGTCCTATGTTCGACGTCCGATGTTGCGTAACTTACATTGTGGATCAGAAAGCGTCTAGAGAATCTTCGGAACTGGCGGCGCCGAACTTCGACGTTTCGCCGGTTTCGAGCCAAAAATAGTGCGCTCACCTGCATGGATGAAGACTGTGTTACCGGTGTCGAATTGACGAGCGATGACGCCGGCCGTATAACATAGGACATCCCTCATCCAATCTTTGGAGACTTCATGACCCGATACAAAGTCGGTGTGGTCGGTTGCGGATTCTTCGGTAGTTCCCTCGCTCGCGAGCTGGCTGCCCATCCACGTTTCGAACTGACGATGCTGTGCGACCGTGACTTCGAGCGGGCCAAGGACGTCGCCGCAGAGTTCTCGGCAACCCCGACAGACGATCACGACGCGGTGGCCGCTCACCCGGAGTTGGCCCTCGTTGTCGTCGCGACGCCCAATCACGCGCACGCCGAACCTGCCATCGCGGCGCTCGAACACGGCAAGGCAGTTTTTGTCGAGAAGCCACTCGCCGTCGAACTGGTCGATGCGCAGAACATGATCGCGAGCGCCGACGCGAGCGGTTCGCCGTTGATGGTCGGGCACATCATGCGGATGATGCCGGGTGTACGACGGCTGGCGGGCCTGCTGACGTCGGGGGAGCTCGGCGAGGTCGCTGCGATCGAAACGTCTCGCTCACGATGGATCGACACCGACGGCGCAGATCCACAGTGGTGGAAGCTCGACAAGAGCCGAACGGGTGGAGAACTGACTCACGAGATTCACGAACTGGACCTGATGTGCTGGCTCGGCGGCGAGGTGACTGCCGTGTCGAGCATCGCCACCGCGGACGACGGCTTCCGCAACACAGTGGTGTCGTTCGCCGGCGGCGCGATCGGCAGACACACCATCTCGACGCGTTCACACACTTCGTCGTGGCAGCTGACGGTCGATGCCACCGAAGGTTCGGTCCACGCGGACTTCCACACCGGCCGGGTCAGCCGAGTGCGCGGGGGACAGGTCGTAGAGTCGTGGCCGATCTTCGACGTCGACGCCGAGAACCAATCGTTGATCGACGCTGCGAGCAGGACGCAGAAGTACAACTCGGGAAACGGAGGATCCTCGCTGTGGATGCAGGCTGCGATTCGTCACGAAATCGACGAGATGGCAGCAGTTCTCGACGGCAAGGCTGATCCCGACTCGCCGTTGACGTACGCACGTGAACGCGCACTCGTCGTCGCCGAACAGGTGCGACTCGGTGGCGGCGAACCGGCAGCGCTCTCGGGAAGTGCCAAGTGACGGTGCGTGTAGCCGTCATAGGTAGCGGCGGAATCGCGCGGGACCACGTCAGCGCCTTGGCGCGCATCCCGTCGGTCGAAGTCGCCTACGTATTCGGCAGTGACTTGGACCGGGCCGCATCGGTTGCGGCGTTGGCGCCGGGCGCGAAGGCCAGTACCGATCTGGCGAAGATTCTCGCCGACCCGAGCGTGCAGGCGGTCAACGTCGTCGGGGCCACTCCCGACCACGCACCCGTGACGATAGCCGCGGGCCGCGCGGGAAAGCATGTGCACGTGGAGAAGCCGGCCGCGCTGACAGTCGCGGACTTCGACGCGATGGTCGAGGCCACCGAAGGTAACGGCACCTCACTGATGGTCGGACAGACCGTACGATTCCAGCCGTCGATCACCTCGATCGGAAACTCGGTTGCACAAGGTGCCATCGGCGACCCCCGGTTGATCCATCTCAGTTGGTACACCGGCCATGTCTGGCCAGGGGGCTGGCGAGGCTGGCAACACGACAAGGAACGTTCGGGTGGTCACCCCGTTCACAACGGAACCCACGCACTCGATCTGGTGACGTGGCTGATCGGTCGTCGTCCGACCCGTGTGTTCGCTCGTAGTTTCCCCACCTTCGCGGCGGGGATGCCCGTGCACGACAGCTTCCATCTGACCGTTCGCTTCGAGGACGGATCGCTGGCTCTGATCGAATTGGCCTACGCGCTACCACAATCGGGAAAGATGGTGCGTCGGATCGTGGTGTCGGGGACTTCCGGCACGCTCGCGCACGACACCGGCGACGACCCGGGACTGATGACGGACACGACCAACGCGCCGCCGTCGTCGATCGAGGACGCGATGTCGCATCAGATGCGTCACTGGATCGCCACTCTCGACGGTTCCGCGAGCCCGATAGTCGAGAACTGGCAGGTGCGTGCAGCTCTCGCGACTGCCATCGCTGCCCAGCAATCGCTCGACACCGGCCGCGCTGTCTCGATCGGAGAAAACCAATGACCGGCACCGGTTCGATCCGCGTCGGATTTGTCAGCGGCGTCAGGCATGCCGGCTCCTATGCGGACCTGTTGCGATCCGATCCTCGAGTGAGCCTGGTCGGGGCCTCCGACGAATCCTCGGTCCCCGATTGGATTCGTGAGGACGGGATCGCGATGGCAAAGGCCGCAGACATCGAGTGGATCGACGAACTCGGCGAGTTGCTCGACCCCGAACGGATTGACCTGGCGATCATCTGCAGTGAGCCGACCAGGCATGCGCGGCTTGCGATTGCCGCATTGAACGCCGGACTCGACGTCCTGGTGGACAAGCCGGTGGGTATCGACGAGTCGGAGGCCGCGGCGGTCGAGGAAGCGGCACGGTCGAACGGGCGAATCTGTACGGTGGTGAACCGCACTCATTCACCTGCGCTCCGGCGACTGCGCCGCTGGATCGACGCCGGAAATCTCGGACTGCCGCGCCACGTGGACATCGAGTTCCTCGCAAGCGGAACACATTTCGCGACGTCCGTCGAGCGTCCCGAACTGGTGGTGGATCCCGCGCTTTCCGGCGGGGGAGAAGTAGTGAACTTCGCCGGTTACGCCGCCGACTACCTCAGATACCTCACCGGCCTGGACGTCACCGAGGTGTACGCCGAGACGAGCACACTGTACGGCGGGGCCCACCAGCAGTTCGGCGTCGAAGACACGGCGTTGATCTCGCTCGCCCTGGAAAACGGAGTCACCGCGACGGTGACCGTCGGAAGAATCCCCGCAGCACCGGGTTTCGGCGCGAATACCGCGACGGTTCGGGTCCTCGGCTCCCACGGATACGCGAGTTCCGACGACGACAAACCTGCCGTGACCCACTTCGCGGCCTCGGGAGACGTGACCGCACTACCCATCGGCGGCTTCGGTTCGGACAACGCGGTGTCGAGCTTTCTCTCTCACGTGCTCGATCGACTTCCCACACGGACCGAACCCGACTACACCGTGGCAGACGCCCGCGCGTCGATGCGCGTGATCGATGCTGCCTATCTGTCCGCCTCGAGCGGTCAGCCGGTCTCCGTTTCTCCCTGACAGCCGCACCCACAACTCAATCCGACAACCAACATATGGAGACCCCATGAGCACGGAAACCACCACCTTCAGCGGAATCGTCCCGCCGATCGTCACACCACTGACGCTCGAGGGCGAGGTCGACACCACGTCGCTCGAACGCCTGCTCTCACTGCAGATCGAAGCCGGAGTCGACGGCTTGTTCGTCCTCGGTTCCTCGGGTGAGGTCGGTTACCTCACCGATGCTCAGCGCGCCCAGGTGGTGCAGACGGCCATCGGTCACGTCGGCGGCCAGGTACCGGTCCTCGTCGGAGTGAACGACATGACCACCAACCGGGTCATCGCCGTCGCCGAGCAGGCGCGCGAGGCTGGTGCGGATGCCATCGTCGCGACGGCGCCGTTCTACGCGATCACCGATGCAGCCGAGACGGCAACGCATTTCCGCTCCATCCACGCCGCAGTGGATCTTCCGTTGTTCGCCTACGACGTCCCGGTTCGTGTCCACAGCAAGCTCAGCCCGGCAATGCTGGTCGAGCTCGGTCGCGAGGGAGTCATCGCCGGCGTGAAGGATTCGAGCGGCGACGACGTCAGTTTCCGTATGTTGCTCCGTCAGTCGGCCGGGCTCGAAAACTTCGCCGTCTTCACCGGGCACGAGGTAGTCGTCGACGGATGCCTGCTGATGGGTGCTTCGGGCGCAGTGCCCGGCCTGGCCAACGTGGACCCGCACGGCTACGTACGACTGTGGCGCGCTGCGCAGGCAGGAGACTGGGCCGCAGCGAAGGCCGAGCAGGATCGACTCACCGATCTGTTCTCCATCGTCGAGGCGCCGACACCGGGTCGCGTCAGTGCCGGTGCCGCGGGTCTGGGCGCGTTCAAGACGGCTCTGGCCCTGCGCGGCGTCATCACCGGCAACACGATGTGCGCGCCGATGCTCTCGCTCGACGAGTCCGAGACCGCAACGATCAAGGTCGTTCTGGAACAGGCCGGGCTCCTCTGACATGACATCTGGGCAGAAGCGATGGATCGGTATCGACATCGGCGGCACCAAAGTGGCTGCCGCGGTGGTGACGTCCGACGGAGACGTGATCGACACCGTTCGTGCGGCAACACCGACGGCGGGTAGGGAAGCCGTTCTCGGGACCGCTACCGCGTTGATCGACCGTCTGAGGGCGAATCACACGGTAGCCGGAATCGGAGTCGGTGCACCGGGAATCATCGATCGGGTGCGTGGCCGCGTCGTCTTCGCCTCCGACATTCTGTCCGGATGGAGTGGCGCCGAGGTTCGCGGAGAACTCGAGGCACACTCAGGCCTACCGGTGACGGTGGACAACGACGTGCGCGCGATGGCTCACGGCGAGAACATGATCGGCGCCGGTCGCGGTCGAACCTCTGCACTGTTCGTCTCGATCGGTACCGGAATCGGTGGCGCGTTGACCGTGGGCGGTCAGCTGTACCACGGTGCCCACGGAACAGCCGGCGAGCTCGCGCATCTGTTGGTTCCGGTCTCCGGGGCGATAGGTTGCGGTTGCGGCAGAACCGATCACCTCGAGGCAGTCGCGTCTGGCCCGGCGATGGCAGCCGAGTACGCAGCGCGGGCGGGTGTGCCCACTCAACCGTTACAGGCAGTGGTGGCGCTCATGCACTCGGGCGATCCGATCGCCCGTGCCGTGGTCTCCGACGCCGGTACTCTGCTGGGCCGCGTCCTGGCCGGCATCGCGACTGCATTCGATCCCGAGGTGATCGTCATCGGCGGCGGCGCAGCCCAGATCGGAGCCGACCTCCTGTCTCCGCTGACGTCCGCTTTCCGGGTGGAAGCGATGGGCCCCATTGCCGAAACCGCCATTCTTCCTGCCCGTTTGGGGACCGATGCGCCGCTCGTCGGCGCTGCGCTCCTGGCCGCCGCAACACGAATCGAGGTAACACCGTGACTGTCGAAGAATTGCTCACGATGATCAGCGGGAAGCTGATCGTGTCCTGTCAGGCCGGACACGGCCATGCCCTGCGCGACACCGGGACCATCGAGAGGATGGCCCGCGCTGCGGTCGACGGGGGAGCGGTGGCTATCCGCTGCGGCGGTGTGGGCGGAACCCCGGATGTCGCAGCAGTCGTGTCGGCAGTGAAGGTACCGGTGATCGGTTTGACGAAGATCGGCTCGGAGGGCGTGTTCATCACGCCGACAAGGGAATCAGCCCTCGAAGTCGTGGATTCGGGTGCGCAGATCGTGGCTGCCGACGCCACGCTGCGGCCTCGTCCGGACGGGCTGACCTTTGCCGACACCGTCGACGCGGTCCATGATCGCGGCGGCCTCGTCATGGCCGACTGTGGAACACTCGAGGACGGCATCGCTGCCGCCGCGGCGGGCGCCGACGTCATCTCCAGCACACTGGCGGGATATACCGAGAACAGCCGACGGCTGGCCGGCCCGGACCTGGAGCTGATCTCGGAACTGCGGCAGGCACTTCCAGATGCAGTCCTCATCGCCGAGGGGCGGTACCACAGCCCGGAGGATGCGGCACGCGCCATCGCCCTGGGTGCAGACTCGGTGGTTGTCGGAACCGCAATCACGGATCCGGCGTTCATCACGTCGAAATTTGCAGCCGCAGTATCGGGCGCCGGAAGGCAGAGGGTGTGACCCCGACGTCGAAGGGTTTGAAGTCCAGGACTGCTGAACGGATTCGACTGGAGACTTTGCTCGTAGACTCCTCGACGCCGATACGGTGGGTCTTCACCGGCGACAGCATCACTCAGGGATTGACGCACACCGACGGTCATCGAAGTTACGTCGAACACTGCGCCGAGCGCATCCGTGGTGAGCTTTCCTTGTTCAACCACGTCCTTGTCAACACCGGGGTGAGCGGCAATCGATCCTCCGATGTGCGTGCGGGTTTCGCACACCGCATCGAGGTGTTCGAACCCTCGGTGGTGTTGATCATGCTCGGTACGAATGACGCATTGGATGGCGAAGAAGGACTGGAGCGGTTTCGAGACGACCTCTTGGACACGATCTTCCGGACACGAGCGATCGGTGCGGTGCCGATCCTGCAGACGCCGCCACCGATCGACGTCGAGAATGCGCCCACCAGAGCGGGATTGGTTCAGTACGTCGAGGTCGTGCGGCAGGTTGCCGCCTCGACGCGCGTGGTGTTCGTCGACCACTACGCGCAGTGGACGGCCCATTCTCCCGAGGGCCCACCGCCGGCTCTCCTGGCTGACGCATTCCATCCGAACGAACAAGGGCACTACGTGCTCGCGGACGCCGTGCTCCGTGAGTTGTCGATCGCGGATACCGAAGTTCCCGTTGTACCGCAGGTGATGTCGTGATGCATCGTAGACAAATTCTTCGTGGACAACTGGTGACCGGTGGGCAACTGCTTCCGGACGGTGTCGTCGAGATTTCCGGTGATCGTGTGGTGTGGGCCGGGCCCGCGTCGCAGCGAACCGACCCGTTACCCGAACGGGCAGCTGCGGGGACAACGATCATCCCGGGGTTGGTGGACGTTCACTGCCACGGCGCCGGCGGATTCGGTTTCCCCGAGGCAGACGAGTTCGGATCCACCGTGGCTGCCGATCACCACCGGACGAACGGCACGACCTCGGTGATCGGCTCGCTCGTCTCCGCGCCGCCGCAGATCCTGCGCAGTCGCATCGAGCTCCTGGCAGGACTGGTGGACGAGGGCACGCTGGCCGGAATTCACCTGGAAGGTCCATTCCTGTCGGTACTCCGTTGTGGCGCCCAGGATCCCGACAGCATTCTCGACGGCGACCCGGCTCTGCTCGAGTCGCTGCTCGAAGCCGGCCGCGGGCACATCCGCTCGATGACGATCGCTCCGGAGACAGCACACTTCGGCGAACTTGCCTCATTGCTGGAGCGTCACCGGGCCGTCGTGAGTATCGGACACACCGATGCGTCCAACCCGATTGCGACACGTTCGATCGCACACTCGGCGCATGCACCGCTCAGTGCCACTCACCTGTTCAACGGTATGGCTCCGATGCATCATCGCGCTCCCGGCGCAGTGGCGGCGTGTCTTGCCGCGGCCGCGAAAGGACAGATGGTGGTCGAGTTGATCGGGGACGGAGTACATCTCGCCGACGAGACGGTGGCGACGGTGTTCGATCTGGTCGGTCCGCATCAGATCGCGTTGGTCTCCGACGCGATGGCTGCGGCGGGAATGCCCGACGGGCGCTACCCACTCGGACCTCTCGACGTCGACGTGGTCGGTGGCGTGGCGCGGCTTGCCGGCCAGGGGGACACGGCCATTGCCGGCGGGACGAGTCGGTTGATGGACATTGTCCGCAGAGCCGTCAATCACGCGGGCGTCGATCTGCTTTCGGCTGTCATCGCAGCGACGGCAACGCCTGCTGCGCTGATGGGGCTGGCCGGAATAGTCGGCGATCTCGTGCCGGGTTGCCGGGCCGATCTGATCGTCACCGGTCCAGAACTCGAAACGCGCGCCGTCATGGCCGCTGGGAACTGGCTCATGAACTACACCGAAAGCTGAGGAATCAACCGATGGAAATTGTCATTGTCGACAGTGCGGAGGCGGCCGGCACCGTTGTTGCCGACGTCTTCGAACACGCGGTGCATTCAGGTGCACGGACTTTGGGCCTGGCGACAGGATCTTCACCGCTCTCGGTGTACCGCGAACTCGCGCGCCGTCACCGCGAGGAAGGGTTGAGTTTTGCCGGCGTGCAGGCGTTCCTGTTGGACGAATACGTCGGCCTGCCGGAAGGCCATCCGGAGTCGTATGCCCAGGTGATCCGCACCGAGCTGGTGAATCACCTGGACCTGGACGCGGCAAGGGTATTCAGCCCCGACGGAACCGCGCCGGATCCATTTGCCGCCGCGGCGGCCTACGACCGGGCGATTGCGTCGAATGGTCCGGTGGACGTTCAACTTCTGGGCATCGGCGGCAACGGTCATATCGGTTTCAACGAACCGACGTCCTCACTGAATTCGAGGACCAGGGTCAAGACGCTGACGGAACAGACTCGAACCGACAACGCCCGATTCTTCGAGAGTCCGGACGACGTACCACGGCACGTGATCACCCAGGGCCTCGGAACTATCTGCGAAGCAAAGCATCTGGTGATGATCGCGACCGGCGAGCACAAGGCCGCTGCGATTGCCGCTGCCGTCGAGGGGCCGCTGGCCGCGGTGTGCCCGGCATCGGTCCTCCAACTGCATCCACACGCGACAGTGGTGATCGACGAGGCCGCGGCGTCACAGCTTCGGCTCACCGAGTTCTACAAGACGGTGTCGGCGCACAAACCGCTTGCTCAGCACTACTGAGACATCGGACTAGACGGGCTCTCGCGTTTTCTCGAGTCCGAGTGCCATTTCGGGAGTGAGTAATTGGAAGTCGGATTCCCCACGCCGACGGATCCACACCGGATCGGAGGTGTTCCAGCGTTCGGCGCTCTGCGTTCGAGTGACCACCTTGAACGTCGCCGTTCTCGGGAACTCACTGCACACTCGGATCAAGGTCGGCTTCTGCTTCGGCCCGAGTTCCGGCCGGGAATCGATGTATTCGGCGACGGCTGCCGGGTCGAAGTTGTCGACATCGCCGACCGGAATCACCGACGCCATGACGCGGTCGCCGACGTCGCTGTCGGGGACTGCGTACACGGACACCTGCGCGAAGCCCGGGTAACCGACCAGGGAGCGTTCGATGGGTGCGGCACCGATGTTCTCGCCGTCCACTCGCAGCCAACCGGAACTGCGTCCCGCGAAGTAGACGTAACCGTCGACGTCGGTGTACGCCAGATCGCCACTCCAGTACTGGCCGTTGCGCATTCGCTCGGCGTCGGCTTCCGGGTTCTTGTAGTACCCGGCGAATGTGCCTGGGCCGGTGACATTGACCAGTTCACCAGTTGCCTCGTCGGCGTTGGTGATCCGGCCGTCGGCATCGAAGACTGCAGGCGGGCATGGCGCTCCGGTCTCGGGATCGAGGATCTTGACGCCGTCCGGGAGCAGTCCGAGGGCGCCGGGCCGGGGAACCGGTGCCGCGGAGATCGAAATGCCGCCCTCGGTGGAACCGAACCCGTCGATGACGCGAGCGTCGAAGCGCCGGACGAAGGTGGCGACGGCGGGCGCCGAACCCTCGTTGCCGTACATGATCTTCAAGGTGTTGTCCCGCTCGTTCGGCACCTCGGGGGTGGAAGCGATGAAGGACAACGGCTTTCCGACGTAGTTGGAGTACGTGATTCCGTACTTGTGAACGTCGGGTAGAAAACCCGAAGCGGAGAACTTGCGTCGCATGGCAATTCCCGCACGAGCGTGCAGCGCAACCGTCCACGCCGCCATCATCGCGTTGGAATGGAACATGGGCATCGCCATGTAGACGACGTCGTCGGCGCCGAGCCCGAAACGATCGGCAAGCATGACGCCGGGAGAGGCCAACTTGTGGTGCGTGCACCGAACCGCTTTGGGATCACCGCTGGTTCCGGAAGTGAAGATGAGCATCAACAGATCGTCGGGCTGCGCCGTCGACGCGTAGGCCGGCGTATCGGCGAAGGGCGCCAACAATTCCGCCCAGGCCGGAGAATCCACGTTGATCACTCGGACGTCGCCGAGATCGATGTCGTCGAGTAGATGTGCCTGGTTGTTCTCGGTGAAGATGACCTGGCAGTCGGAGAGCGCAATGTCTCGCGCCAATGCCGGGCCGCGCCTAGTCGTGTTCAGCCCGGCGGCGACCGAACCCGAGAACGATGCCGCTCCGAGCAGCAACGAGAACTCGGGGACGTTCTCCATCAGAAGTCCGAAATGCCTGGGGCGCGTTCGATCGAGCAGCGTGTCCAGCAGCGCTGCTCGATCGAACGAGCCTTGAACGTGCTCGCGCCAGGTGATGACCTGGTCCTCGAAACGGAGACCGCGGTCGTCGATCTCGCTGACTCCGAGGAGTAGATCGGAAACAGTGGGGCTCTGACTCATAGCTGCATCATCATCGATTCGTCTCGGACCAGGTCATGGATTTCCACTCGGTGGGACGCACTCAGGCAGGGACTGCGGCAAGTACCTTGCCGAGCGCGCGAAGCTGATCCGTTGCGTTGCCGAGCAGGAACTCGTGATGCTTGGCCGCGAGGAAGTAGCGGTGAACCGGATGGTCCTCGTCCAGACCGACACCGCCGTGAACGTGAACCGCAGTGTGCCCGACACGGTGTCCCGCATCTGCAGCCCAGAACTTGGCCGTCTGTACAGCGCCGTCGGAAGGAAGTCCTTCGCTCAGACGCCACGCTGCGGCCCAGAGAGTCAGGCGCACGCCCTTGACATCGATGTATCCGTCGGCGAGGCGCTGGGCCACGGCCTGGAAACTACCGATCGGACGGCCGAACTGCACACGCTCGGTGGCGTATTCGGCGGTCAGCTTCAGCGCTTGATCGAGCACCCCGTACTGGTAGGCGCTGGAACCGAGCTGAATTCGTTCGACGATCCATGCCGCGATGTCGGATCCTTGGGCAACCGAGCCGAGAACACGATCGGCCGGGATCTGCACCGAATCGAACTCGACCAGGGCCGCACTCGAGAAATCCGTGGTCGATTGCCTGGTAATGCTCACGCCCGCGTCCGACGGTTCGACGAGGAAGACCGCGACACCGTCCTCGGTGATGGCGGGGACGAGGAACAGATCTGCGAGCGGAGCACTGTCGACGGTGATCTTTGCTCCGTCGATGCGCCAACCGTCGGCGGTCTTCTCGGCACGCGTGATCGGGTGCGCCGGGTCGTCGTTGTATTCCTCGGCGAGGGCCGCGGTGAGTATCTTCTCACCGGCAGCGGCAGCGCTTGCCCAGTCGTCGCGCTGCTTGTCCGAGCCGAATTCGGCTATCGCTGCGGCGGACCCGACGATGGACGTCAGGAACGGAACAGCTGCGACGCCGCGGCCGAGTTCGGCCAGGATGCTGCACTGCTCGAGGACACCGAATCCGTCGCCGCCCACCGATTCCGGAAGAGCCGCGCCGAGAACGCCGGCCGAGGCCAGAGCATTCCACAAGAGGGCGTCGAAACGGTCTTCGGCGGCGTCGAGTTCACGAAGGCGGTCGTTGGTGACCAGTTCGGCGACGACGGATCGTGTCAGTCCGGACAGGTCCTGCTGGGCCTCGGTAAGGGTGAATTCCATGATCGTTGGTCCTTATCGCTTCGATGCGGGAAGCCGCAGAGCTGTCATTCCGATGATGTCGCGTTGCACTTCGTTGGTACCGCCGCCGAACGTCAGGATCAGCGAAGAACGATGCATGCGTTCGATGCGTCCACGCAGAAGAGCGCCGGGGGAGTTCTGCCTGATCGTGGCGGAGGATCCGAGGATCTCCATCAGCAAGCGGTAAGCCTCGGTGGCGAATTCGGTACCGAACACCTTGTTGGCCGACGCCGCTTCGGGGCCGGGAGCGTGATCGGTTGCGGAGGCGATTTCCCAGTTCATCAACTTCAGGTACTCGGCCTTGGCATGCACGCGAGCCAGATTGATCTGCACCCATTCCTGGTCGATCATGCGTCGGCCGTCGGGCAGCTTGGTGTTCTGTGCCCACTCGCGGACCTCACGCTGCGCGGTCAGAATCGGTCCGGCCGAGGTGAGGGCAACACGCTCGTGGTTGAGCTGATTGGTGATCAGTGCCCAGCCGCCGTGTTCCTGGCCGACTATCGACGACGCCGGGACCCGTACGTCCTGGTAGTAAGTGGCGCTGGTGTCGGGGCCGGCCATGGTGTGAACCGGGGTGTAGGAGAAGCCTTCTGCGGTGGTCGGGACGATCAGCATGCTGATTCCCTTGTGCTTCTTGGCTTCCGGATCGGTGCGGCACGCCAACCACACGTAGTCGGCGTACTGGATCAGGCTCGTCCACATCTTCTGCCCGTTGATGACGTAATCGCCACCGTCACGGACGGCCGACGTGCGCAGAGACGCCAGGTCGGTGCCGGCCTCGGGCTCGGAGTAACCGATCGCGAAGTGGAGCTCACCGCGGGAGATCTTGGGCAGGAAGAAGGCCTTCTGCTCGTCCGTCCCGAAATGCATGATTGTCGGCGCTACGGAATTGATCGTCAGGAACGGCACGGGCGCACCGGCAATGGCAGCTTCGTCGGTGAAGATCAGCTGGTCCATCGCGGAGCGTTCCTGTCCGCCGTACTCTTTCGGCCAACCCAGCGTGAGCCAGCCGTCCTGGCCCATCTGCGCGACGACTTCGCGGTACACATTGCCTTCGCCGTACTCACCCGTCGTGGCGGCGAGCGCTTCACGCCGCTCGGGAGTCATCAGTTGTGCGAAGTAGGCACGCAACTCCTCCTGGAGCTGTTGCTGCTCAGGGGTGTAGGTGATGTGCATGGTTACCTCTCCATAGAGATACGAATCAAAGCGTCAACCATTCGATTGACACAGGTTCTATCGATGCGTACATCGGCGACAAGGGACGCTCTCGCCGTCGCCGGCGGATCGTTCGACGTCCGTTCTCGGTACTTTTTCGAATCATTGCACACGACTGAAACAGGTTCTAGTGTTATCGCCAGGAACGGTGTGCGGCACAGCCCTGCGGCACTCGTTTCGTATCCGTGTTCGTGTGAGCAGTTGTGAGTAGAGAAGAGGAATCGCCATGGAGGTCAGGGTTGATCTGGACCGTTGCGAGGCAAACGGTGTGTGCGTCGGGATCGCGCCCGATATTTTCGACCTCGACGACAACGAGGAGCTCGTGATCAGTTCTGTGCGCCCACCGGAGGATCGCTGGGAGGATGTCCGTTCCGCGATCGCTCAGTGCCCGCGCGCGGCACTGACCGAACATCCGTGACGATGGTTGCCCAAAACAAGAACACGTTCTAAAGTTGCGAACTCGTGGGTCACGGCAATCGAGCCGGGTAACTCGACACACGACCGCAGAGAACCGGGAGAGCGCTTCGATGAATGCTGTGAACAGCCCAGAAACCAGTCTCGAAGGCAAGGTCGCCATCGTGACCGGTGCCGGATCGGGGCTCGGAAAGTTCGAGGCCATCGGTCTGGCGAAGGCCGGTGCTTCGTTGGTCGTCAACGATCTGGCCCCGAACGAGGCCGTCGAAGCGACGCTCGAGGAAATCCGTGGTCTCGGTGCCAAGGTCGAATTCGTGGCAGGCAACGTCGGTGAGCGTTCTACTGCCGACGCACTGATGGAAGCAGCGCAGGGTCAGTTCGGCAGTGTCGACATCGTCGTCAACAATGCAGGGGTCGTACGCGACCGGATGCTGTTCAACATGTCCGACGAAGACTGGGATCTCGTACTCGAAGTGCACCTTCGCGGCCATTTCCTCCTGTGCCGCAACGCCGCTGCCTACTGGCGGGCGAAATCCAAGGAAGCCGGGGCGCCGGTGTACGGGCGCATCGTCAACACTTCTTCGGAGGCGGGTCTCCTCGGACCGGAAGGGCAGCCCAACTACGGCGCTGCAAAAGCCGGAATCACGGCGCTGACGTTGTCGGCCGCACGTGGGCTCTCGCGCTACGGCGTTCGGGCCAACGCGATCTGCCCGCGGGCACGGACGTCGATGACCGAAGGTGTGTTCGGTGACGCGCCGGCCGACGGCATCGATCCGCTCTCGCCCGAGCATGTGGCATCGCTCGTCTCGTACCTGGCGTCACCGGCGGCCGACGCCGTCAACGGTCAGGTATTCGTGGTGTACGGACCGATGGTTGCGCTGATGGCGGCGCCCGTCGTCGAGCAGCGGTTCGACGCCGAGGGAGATTCTTGGTCGCCGGAAACGCTGTCCGCGGTGATGGGTGACTACTTCGCTGACCGTGACCCGGCAAAGATGTTCTCGGCATCGGCGGCCCTGCGCGCGTTGGGCTGATCGACGGCGCTGATTCTCGGGTGCGCGACACGTAGAACCGTTGTTCACACTCAGACGGTCTACGTGTCCACTTCCTGGTAGAAATAGCGTGTTCACGAGTCGGTGGGCGCGGCAGTTTGCCTGCGTTCTGTAACGAGACCAACGGTCTCGAAAAAACTGGACTGTGTTCCAATTTTGCATTCCTGCGAACGATGCGATATTCGATCGGCGTGCCCAGTCAAGGCTCTCGCATGGCTGAATTTCGAACCTGCGCCGAAAGGCGCCGATCATTCAAAAGTATTAATTTCCAGGATATTTCGGCGAAAATCGCATCGAAAAGGGATGCTTCCCATGTCTCCGATCTTCCGGTTTCGGATCGGCGCCGTGAGGCTACTCCTTAGAGTTGGACACTTGTTTTTGACAGGTGAACACGTTCTAGTTAATATGACCTGAGTCACAAGCTGTCGGGGGCTGGACTATGAGAACAGACAGTACTGCGGCAACCAAGGACGAGGAGGGCGAATGGTAGACCTCGTCGAGGTGCCATTACGAGCGGTCGGTGGCTTCTTTCAGATGTCCGCCCAAACCTTGAGGGCAGTCTTCTCCCGCCCTTTCCAGCGGCAAGAGTTCATCGATCAGGCCTGGTTCGTGGCCCGAGTCTCGATGGTGCCGACGGTGCTGGTCGCAATCCCGTTCACTGTGCTGGTCAGCTTCACCATCAACATTCTCTTGCGCGAGATCGGTGCAGCCGACCTCAGTGGTGCCGGAGCTGCCCTCGGCACCGTCACGCAGGTCGGCCCCATCGTCACCGTGCTGATCGTCGCCGGCGCCGGCGCAACCGCCATCTGCGCGGATCTTTCGGCCCGAACCATCCGCGAAGAGATCGACGCCATGAAGGTGCTCGGGATCAATCCCATCCACCGGTTGGTCGTTCCCCGAGTGCTCGCGTCGACAGGTGTGGCGCTGCTCCTCAACGGACTGGTCTGCACCATCGGCATCCTCGGCGGTTTCGTCTTCTCCGTGTTCATCCAGGACGTGAACCCCGGCGCCTTCGTCAACGGCATCACACTGCTCACCGGATTCGGTGAGCTCATGCTCTCCATGGTCAAAGCAGGGCTGTTCGGCATGATCGCCGGCCTGGTTGCGGCCTACCTCGGACTCAACGTCAAAGGCGGCGCCAAGAGCGTCGGTGACGCGGTCAACCAGACCGTCGTGTTCGCATTCATGGCGCTCTTCGTCGTCAACGTGCTCATCACGACCATCGGTATCAAGTTGACGGCCGGATGAGGCCCACGGCAGTCGGAGAGATCGAAGTGGACAGAACGACAAACGACAGACGGGAGGAGATCTGATGGCGTTGGCCGCAGCGGGACGCTTCCCGCGCACACGTCGACAGATCGGCTCGATCTCTCGCAGTATCGACAGCATCGGTGATCAAGCGCTGTTCTTCGCGAAGGCTCTCGGTCACGCTCCCAAGGCGCTGATGCGCTATCCACGTGAAACTCTGCGACTGATCGCCGAGATCAGCATGGGCACCGGTGCGCTCGCCGTCATCGGTGGCACCGTCGTGATCGTCGGATTCCTGACACTGTTCACCGGTGGCACCATCGCCGTTCAGGGCTACAGCTCGCTGGGCAACATCGGCGTCGAAGCACTGACGGGCTTCTTCGCCGCCTTCATCAACGTTCGCATCGCAGCGCCGGTCATCGCCGGAATCGGCCTCGCCGCGACCATCGGCGCCGGCTCCACCGCGCAGCTCGGTGCGATGCGCGTCTCCGAAGAGATCGACGCGCTGGAGACGATGGCGATCCCGTCGATTCCGTATCTGGTCAGCACCCGCGTCATGGCCGGCATGATCGCGATCATCCCGCTGTACTCACTGGCGGTCATCGCGTCGTTCGTCGCCAGCCGCTTTGCGACGGTGTTCCTCTACAACCAGTCCGGCGGCGTGTACGACCACTACTTCACGACCTTCCTGATACCCACGGACATACTGTGGTCGTTCGCTCAGGCGATAGTCATGGCGCTGGCCGTCATGCTCATCCACACCTACTACGGCTTCAACGCAACCGGTGGCCCGGTCGGCGTCGGTGTCGCGGTGGGTAACGCAGTGCGCGCCTCGTTGATCGCGGTCGTCACGGTCACCCTGCTCATCTCACTCGCCATCTACGGCGGGTCCGGCAACTTCAACCTGTCGGGATAGGCGGGCAAGCGATGACCGTACCCAGATGGCACAAGAAGTTGGCCGCAGCCGGCCTGGTCCTCGGACTCGTGGCGATCGTCGCCGTTGCTCTCACCATGTTCTCGGGTGGGTTCACCAAGAGCACGCCCATCACCGTGACGTCCACGCGTGCCGGCCTCGTCATGGAACCCAATGCCAAGGTGAAGTTGCGCGGAGTGCAGGTCGGCCGCGTCGAATCGATCTCCCTCGACGGGGACCAGGCAAACCTGAAGTTGGCGATGGACCCGGGCCAGATGTCGAAGATTCCGTCGAATGCCCGGGTGGAGATCAAGACCACCACGGTGTTCGGTGCGAAGTACGTCAACATCGTGATCCCCGACGATCCGTCGACCCAGCCGATCCAGGAGGGTGCTGTCATCGCTTCGGACAGCGTCACCGTCGAGTTCAACAGTGTCTTCGAACATCTTTCGGACGTACTCGCGAAGATCGAACCGGAAAAGCTCAACGCCACACTCGGCGCGATCTCCACCGCACTCAACGGGCGCGGCGAGTCGCTGGGTGAGGTTCTCGAGCTCGGTGACACCTATCTGAAGAAGATGAATCCGGTTCTGCCGCAGCTCCAGGAAGACTTGGTCGGCGCCGCCGATGTCACCAATCTGTACGCCGACGTGGCACCGGATCTGATGCGCATTCTCGACAATGCCACCGCGACAAGCGGATCGATCGTGGCCGAGCAGGCAAACCTCGACTTGCTGTTGCTCAACGTCACCGGCCTCGCGGACACCGGCAACGCGTTGTTGACCGACAACGAGCAGAACCTGACCACCGCCCTCGACACTCTGACCGCGACGACGACCCTGCTCGACAAGTACTCGTCGGGTCTGACGTGCTTCATCGTCGGGTTGAACGACGGCCGGATCAAGTTCGAGCCACTGGCAGGCACCGGTGACAAAGCGGCACTGATGCTGAGTGCGAGCTTCATGTACGGCGCCGAGGCGTACCAGAATCCGCAATCTCTCCCCAAGGTCGCGGCCTCCGGCGGACCCAATTGTTATGGTCTGCCCGAATTCGATCCGAAGGTCGACGGGCATGCACCGTTCGCAGTCACCAACACCGGCAACGTGCCCTTCGTTCCCAACACCGAACTGCGCGTTACCGTGCCGACCATTTTCCAGTATCTCTTCGGTGACTCCTACGAGCAGGAAGACGGGAAGTGATGAGACCGACCACGGTCAAGCTGCTGATTTTCACCGTCGTCATGGCGGTCATCTTCGCCGGACTGGCGATCGTCTTCAGTCAGGTGCGCTTCAGCAGCAGCAACGGATTTCACGCCACCTTCTCGGACGTCTCGGGACTCAAGTCCGGCGACAAGGTCCGCATCGCCGGTGTTCCGGTCGGGTCGGTCACCGGAGTGTCCATCGGTGACTCCAACCAGGCCGAGGTCGAGTTCGACGTCGACAGCAAGTACTCGCTGATGAAGAGCACCAAAGCGACTGTGCGCTACGAGAACCTGGTGGGCGATCGCTACATGGAACTGCTCGAGGGCGCCGGTTCCACCGAGACGCTTCCGTCGGGAGGATCCATTCCGGTCGATCAGACGTCGCCCGCTCTCGATCTGGATCTGCTGCTCGGCGGATTCAAGCCGCTGCTTCGTTCGCTCGACCCGCAGCAGGTCAACGACCTCTCCGGGGCCCTGCTGCAGGTACTCCAGGGCCAGGGCGGAACGCTGGTTTCGTTGCTGGGAAACACCAGTTCGTTCACCAGCACCTTGGCGGACCGAGACCAGCTGATCGGGGACGTCATCACCAATCTCAACGACGTACTCGGCACCATCAACGACAAGGGCGATCAGTTCTCCACCACGATCGATCAGCTCCAGCAGTTGGTCAGTGGATTGGCGAAGGACAGTGGCCCGATCGGTAATTCGATCACCGAGATCGCCGGTGCCACGGGAGATCTCGCGTCGTTGCTGCAGGCGACACGTCCGGACATCCAGACGCTGATCGGGGAGACCAACCGAACGATGACGCAGCTGGACCTGGGCAAGGACGACATCAACACCGCTCTCGATCGTCTGCCGTCCGACTACCGGAAGCTGATCCGAGTGGGCACGTACGGAGCATTCTTCCAGTTCTATCTGTGCGCCAACACTTTCAAGTTCTCCGGACCCGACGGGACGACGATCATCTTGCCCACGGCAGTTCAGGACACGGGAAGGTGCGCAAAAGTCTCATGACCCCAACCCGTGAACGTAATCCGGTACAGATCGGTGTCATCGGTCTCGTCCTGGCGGTGGCAACCGTCGGTGCCGCGCTTCAATACGATCAACTCCAGTTCATCAACGGTGGCATTCGCTACTCGGCGTACTTCCAAGATGCCGGCGGCCTGGTCACCGGCGACGACGTGACCATGGCCGGCGTGAAGGTCGGCAAGGTCAGCGACGTCGAACTCGACGACCAGAAGGTGTTGGTCACCTTCACCGTTCAGGACGGTGTCGCCCTGGGCGAGCAGACAGCGGCCGACATCAAGACCAACACGGTTCTCGGGCGAAAGTCGTTGGCGGTACGGCCGGAAGGATCCGGACTG
Source organism: Rhodococcus sp. SG20037 (assembly GCF_031763325.1). Lineage (NCBI taxonomy): Bacteria > Bacillati > Actinomycetota > Actinomycetes > Mycobacteriales > Nocardiaceae > Rhodococcus > Rhodococcus sp. SG20037. The sequence continues at coordinate 1,027,261 of NZ_CP134497.1, forward strand.
CTGCGGACGGACACGCCGATTCCTATCGAGCGCACCAACTCCCCGTACTCGCTCAACGACGCTCTGGGTGACCTCGGGACAACGGTGTCCGAACTCGACACGGAACAGATCAACGATTCGCTCAACGCGATCTCGGACACCCTGGCCGATACTCCGCCAGAACTTCGCACCGCATTGGACGGAATGACGCGGCTTTCGCAGAGCATCAACTCACGCGACGAGAGCCTGCTCCAATTGCTCTCGCGGGCCGAAGATGTCACCAAGATCCTTTCCGACAGAAGCGGTCAGATCGATTCGTTGCTGGTCGACGGCAACAAGTTGTTTGCCGAACTGAGCTTGCGGCGTGACGCGATCAGCGAACTGATCGTCAACACCGGCGCAGTCTCACGTCAACTGTCAGCGCTGGTGCAGGAGAACGAGGCTCAGATGGGGCCGACCCTCGAGAAGCTGAATTCGGTCGCCGAGGTTCTCCAGCAGAACAAGGACAACATCGCGGGAGCGCTCGACGGACTCGGACCGTACATCACCGCGCTCGGTGAGACCGTGGCCAGCGGCCCGTTCTTCGACGCCTTCATCATCAACATTCTGCCGAGCAACTGGTGGAAGACCCTGGTGGACACCAGCGTCGCGCCCGAGCAGGTTCCGGGCGACCTGGAAGACTTCTTCCCCGGTATTCCACCGACGATCAGGGGGCCGGGAGAATGACCGAGACCATGACTTCACAGGATCCACAGGGCTCCACCAACCCACGCAAGAAGTGGGTGCTGATCGGAGCGGGTGTGCTGGTCGCGCTGCTCGTCGCCGGTGCGGCCTACCTCTTCATCCCAGGCCTGGGCAAGACCAAGATCTCCGCGCACTTCGTCTCGACCACCGGTCTCTACGAGGGCGACGTCGTGCGAGTGCTCGGTGTCAACGTCGGCAAGGTGACCAAGATCGAACCGCGTGATCGGGACACCTACGTCGAGATGAAGATCGATTCGAGCGTCGACGTTCCGGCAGATGCCAAGGCGCTCATCGTTGCTCAAAGCCTCGTGTCCGCACGCTTCGTGCAATTGACCCCCGTGTACTCCGGCGGGGAACAGATGCCCAACGGCGGCGAGATCCCGATCGAGCGCACCGCCGTTCCGGTGGAGTGGGACGAGATCAAGACCGAACTGACCAAACTGTCGGACGCACTCGGACCGGAGGGTCTGGACGATCAGGGTTCCCTCGGTCGATTCATCGACACCGTGGGAACGAACCTCGACGGTAACGGTGAGTCGATTCGGTCGACGCTGCGCGAACTCTCGGCCACGATGCACACGCTGTCCGAAGGCCGGACCGATTTGTTCTCCACCATTCGGAACCTGCAGGCATTTGTCACTGCGTTGTCCTCGAGTAACGAGCAGATCGTGCAGTTCAGCGGTCACCTCGCTTCGGTGACAAGCGTTCTCGCAAGCAGCTCCGACGAGTTGGGTACCGCCCTCAGTGATCTCGACCTGGCCGTCGGCGACGTCCAGCGGTTCGTCAAGGACAACAGCGAGGGACTGAGCGAATCGGTTGCGCGTCTCGCCGATGCCACTCAGGTACTGACTGACAAGCGCCCGGAGATCGAGCAGGTTCTGCACTCCGGACCGACGTCGCTTGCCAACTTCTATCAGATCTACAAGCCGGCTCAGGGCAGTATGACCGGCGCAATTGCACTGAGTAACTTCAAGAATCCGATCCAGTGGATCTGTGGTTCCATCGAAGGTATCGAGAGTGGTAACTCCCAGAACAGTGCCGACCTGTGTAAGCAGTACCTCGGGCCGGTGCTCAGCACGATGATCGGCAACTACCCCGGATTCCTGTTCAACCCGGTCGCGGGCGTGCAGGCTTTCCCGGATCAGATCGTCTACACCGAGCCGGGATTGGAAGCGGCAAGTCAGAATCAGCCGGAAACCGTCGCAGGACCGATGTCAGGTGCTCCCATGACGAGTGTTCCCAAGGATCTCGCCGAACTCTTCAACATGGGCGGAGGGAACTGATGCGGGTAGCTCGCAAGACCACGGTTGCGGTGTTGGCCACGGCAGTGGCTCTCGGCGCCAGCGGTTGTGAATGGAACGGTCTCAACTCGGTGCCGATGCCAGGCACTCAAGGCCGGGGCGAAGGCGCATACGAGGTTCAGATCGAGATGCCGAACGTGACTACGCTGTCGCAGAATTCGCCCGTCCGGGTGGATGACGTGGCAGTGGGAAGCGTTTCGAACATCGAGGTTCAAGGCTGGCACGCTCTGGTGACGGTGTCGCTGAATCCCGAGGTTCAGTTGCCGGCCAACGCGACGGCAAAAATCGGTCAGACCAGCTTGCTCGGCTCTCAGCACATCGAGTTGGCGCCGCCGGTAGGGGAGGAGCCCGAGGGCCGACTCGAAGCCGGTGACCTGATTCCGATCGAGCGGGCGGGCGCTTACCCGACGACGGAACAGACGCTGTCGTCGCTGTCGGTGGTACTGAACGGCGGCGGTCTCGCTCAGGTTCAGGACATCACGAAGGAACTCAACGCCGCTCTCGGTGGGCGTGAAGATTCGGTTCGCGACCTCCTGCCTCAGCTCGATCAGCTGGTCGGCAGTCTGGACAAGCAACGGGGCGACATCGTTTCGGCGATGGAGGGACTCGATCGACTGTCCTCGACGGTCCAGGCCCAGCACGACACCCTGAACAAAGCGCTCGAAGGTATTCCGCCGGCACTCGAGGTTCTTGTCGCTCAGCGTCAGGACATCACCAACGCGTTGACCTCCCTCGGTGGTCTCAGCGAGGTGGCCAGTCGCGTCATCCAGGAGAGCGGCGACGATTTCGCGACCAATGTTCGGGCTCTTTCGCCGACTCTGAAGGCCTTGGCGGATTCGGGTAACGCTCTCACTCAGGTTCTCGGAGTCCTCTTGACGTTCCCGTTCCCACAGAACGGAATCGACAACGTCATCCGCGGTGACTATGCCAACCTGGCGATGACCATCGACATCTCGCTGCCCCGACTCGACGCGAACTTCCTCACCGGAACTCCGTTGGCCGGAACACTCTCCGGACCAGAAGGCGTGTTGGGTAAGCAGGCGGGGCTCGCCGGACAGACAGGCAACCCGTTGAGCGATCCGCTCAAGCCTGCCGCACCGCCGGCACAAGCTCCCGCCGGACAGGCTCCCGCTGCGCAGGCCCCGGCAGCGGATCCGAATACCATTCAGATTCCGGGACTTCCGCCGATCAACATTCCAGGACTTCCTCAGGGGGCACCGGCACCATGATGCTCACAAAGTTCGTCCGTATCCAGCTCACCATCTTCGCCGTCTTGACGGTTGTCGGTTTGATCGTGATGGCCACTCAGTACGTGCGTGTTCCGGCGATGGTCGGTATCGGCCGTTACGACGTCACTGTCGAATTGCCCGCCACCGGTGGGCTGTACAAGAACTCGAACGTCACCTACCGCGGTCAGACCATCGGCGTCGTGAACGCGGTGGAGTTGTCGGAAACGGGCGTGAATGCGCGTCTGTCTCTCGAGAGCGGCGTCAAGGTGCCCTCGGACGTCGACGCTGCGGTCAAGAGTGTGTCGGCGATCGGCGAGCAGTTCGTCGATCTGATTCCGCACACCGACAGCTCCGGAGCGATCGTGGTCGACGGGCATCTGGAAAACGGATCGGTGATTCCCGAAGACCGAACCAGCATTCCGCAGGATGTCGGCGCGATGCTCGATCAGGCAGATGTGTTGCTGCAGAGCATTTCCGACACCAAGCTCAAGACTGTCATCGACGAATCCTTCAAGGCGTTCAACGGTGCCGGCCCGGATCTGCAGAAGCTGATCGACTCGGCTCGGCTGTTCGTCGAGGAGGCGAACAACAACTCCGACGCGACCAAGACCCTGATCGAGCAGGCCGGTCCACTCCTGGACACCCAGGTGGTCAGCAGCGACGCCATCCGTTCCTGGACAAGCAATCTGGTGACGTTCACCGATCAGCTCCGAGCCAGCGACCCTGATCTGCGTGCCGTCATCCAGAAGGGGCCGGCGGCAGCGGCGGAGGCGAATGCTCTTCTGCAAGACATGCAGCCGACATTGCCGATTCTTCTGGCGAACCTCGTGTCCGTCGGACAGGTCGGCGTGATCTACAACAACGCGATCGAGCAGATTCTGGTCATCTACCCGCCGCTGGCCGCGGCGCTGGTCACGGTGGCAGGCTCCGGCCCGGCTGCGGATGGTGCACTGGTGGACTTCCACATGGAGGTCAACGACCCGCCGCCGTGCACTACAGGATTCCTGCCCGCAGAGCAGTGGCGCAGTCCGAAGGACGAATCACCGATCGAGACGCCGTCGGATCTCTTCTGCCAGGTTGCCCAGGATTCGCCGATCGCCGTGCGCGGCGCGAGAAACCTTCCCTGCGAGGAGTATCCGGGACGTCGTGCGCCGACGGTCGAACAGTGCCGTTCCGGCTACGTACCGATGGGCACGAACCCGCAATCCGGGCCTCCGGAACCGATTACCGCGACCCCGAGCTCGTACACGTCGACGCCTTCGGTCTCGGCTCGTCGGTACGATCCGATTACAGGCACGTACATCGGGCCGGACGGAAGGACGTACTCGCAACCGAACCTCGGTGGCGGCGACGTCAGTCTCGAACAGTTCATGAAGGGTCAGCAGGGTTGATGACAGACGAAGATCCACAGGCCGGGCAGCGGGTGCGCCGTCGCGCGTCCCGCAGCGCCGGACCCACGGGTGCGGATGCAGACGCTGCCGCGGTAGTAGTGCCCACCGAAAAGAAGTCGGCCGAACAGAAGCCAGCCGAGCAGAAGGCGGCCGAGCAGAAGCCGGCCGAGCAGAAGCCAGCTGAGCAGAAGGCGGCGGCGCCAGTTGCTTTGGGCAAGCCCGATACTCCACCTGAGAAGGTCGCCAGCGGTGATCAGGTCACGACCGAGGCTGAGCCGACCGGTACCGCCGAAACCCCCGCAGAAACTGCTGTGGACACCCCTTTTCGTTCGAAGCCCAAGGCCGGGTTGGTAGTCGGGATCGCCATTGCTTCGGTGATCGCTGTTGCTCTTGCGGCCCTGACGGTGATTCTCCTCGTCGACCGGAACAAGGCGTCCAATGCCGACGAGGACCGAGCCCGCTACGTGGCCGGTGCCCGGACCACCGCACTGAATCTGACGACACTGCACGCGGATACAGCGGCTGCCGACCTCGACAAGTTCCTCGCCGGCACCACCGACGAGTTCAAGTCGCAGTTCGACGGACGCAAGGATTCGTTCGTCAACGTCCTCGGGCAGGCCGGAGTTCAAACCGACGGCGAGGTGCTCGAAGCCGGGTTCGAGAAGTCGGACGGTGATTGCGGGACTTCTCTTGTCGCGGTACGCGCGATGCAGAAGAACGGCGACGAAGCGCCCGCTGAACGCAACTACCGACTCCGAATCACCATGTGCGACGTCGACGGGCAGTTGCTTGCCTCGAATGTGGAGTTTGTGCCATGACCCCAGAAGTGAACCCCGAGACGTCCAAGCAAGTTTCGCCGAAGCCGAAGCGCGCCTCACCGCTCGCCATCATCCTGTGCGTCATCAGTGCAGTGGCCATCGCGTTGGCGGCAGTGTCGGCGTATCTCTACTTCGGTCCGGACGGAACGCGTGACACCGCAGCGATCGATCAGACCAGAGACGAAGTGGCACAGGCCTCTTCCGATCAGGCGGTAGCGATGTTCCAGTACGACTACAACAACGTCGACCAGCAGTTGCATGCAGCCACAGACGGTTTGACGGGCGATTTTCAAGGCACGTTCACCAACCTGATCGAATCGGTGATCATTCCGGGAGCCAAGGAAAAGTCGCTGACCGTTCAGGTCGTCGTCCAGGGCGCCGCGGTTCTCGACGCCGAGGCAGACAGCGCGACGACGATGCTGTTCCTCAATCAGATCACCACGTCTTCGGAATCGCCCGAAGCCGTTGCCAGTGGCAGTCGCGTGAAGATGAGTCTGGAGAAGCAGGATGGACGTTGGCTCGTGAACAACGTCCAACCCTTCTGATCAAACACACGAAGGCTGGAGCCGGGTACGAAAGAGGCTGGGGCCGCGGAGATTCACTCTCCGCGGCCCCAGCCTTTGTGCACTGTCCTCAGTGGTCTTGCGCTTCGGCCGGGGCGATCAGCGCCGGGCCTGCGGCACCGCCGTGTGCGAGCGCGTCGAGGAACGAGCGCGCCCAGCGGTCGACGTCGTGCGTCAGGACCTGACGACGTAGCGCACGCATGTGGCGCCGGCCGTCCTCGCGCGGTTGATTGAGGGCCTTCTCCATCGAATCCTTGACGTCGTCGAGGTCGTGAGGATTGCACAGGAATGCCTGGCGGAGTTCTGCTGCGGCACCGGTGAATTCGCTGAGCAGCAATGCACCACCCAGATCACTGCGGCAGGCGACGTATTCCTTCGCGACGAGGTTCATGCCGTCACGCAGCGGCGTGACGAGCATGAGATCGGCGGCGACGAAGAACGCGACCAGTTCGTCGCGTGGGATCGGCCGATGGATGTAATGGACGACGGGGCGGCCGACTTCGCTGAACTCGCCGTTGATCCGGGAGACCTTCTGCTCGATGTCTCCGCGCATCTGTACGTAGCTTTCGACGCGTTCGCGGCTCGGGGTCGCCAGCTGCACCATGACGGTGTCGGCGGGATCGATGCGCTTCTCCATGAGAAGTTCGTGGAGCGCAGCGAGCCTGACGTCGATGCCTTTGGTGTAGTCGAGGCGGTCGACGCCCAGCATGATGTGCTTGGGGTTTCCGAGTTCTTTGCGAATCTGCTTGGCGCGGTCTCGAATTGCCTTGGTGCGCGAGAGCTCGTCGAGCTTGCCGGAGTCGATGGAGATAGGGAAGGCGCCGACGCGGACGCTACGGAAACCTACTTGCACCACACCGAGTTTGGAGCGGACGCCGACGGTTCCACGTGAAGTCTGTTGCCCGGCAAGGCGTCTGGCCAGGTACAGGAAGTTCTGTGCGCCACCCGGAAGGTGGAAGCCGATGAGGTCGGCGCCGAGGAGGCCTTCGACGATCTCGGTGCGCCACGGCATCTGCATGAACAGCTCGACCGGGGGAAACGGAATGTGCAGGAAGAAGCCGATGGTCAGGTCGGGGCGCAGCATCCGCAGCATCTTCGGTACCAACTGCAGCTGGTAGTCCTGGATCCAGACTGTCGCGCCCTGTGCCGCTGCCTTGGAGGTGGCTTCGGCGAATCGCCGGTTCACCTCGACGTAGGCGTTCCACCATTCGCGGTGGTACTCGGGTTTGACGATGACGTCGTGATAGAGCGGCCAGAGGGTGGCGTTGGAGAATCCCTCGTAGTACTCGTTGATCTCCTCGGCGCTCAGCGGCACGGGGTAGAGCTCGAGTCCGTCTTCGACGATGGGGTCGAGCTCGGCGTCCGCCACCCCCGCCCAGCCCACCCACGCGCCTTGATTGCTGCGCAGGATCGGCTCGAGAGCGGTGACCAGTCCGCCGGGGCTTCGCTTCCAGCGGGTGGTGCCGTCGGGAAGCCGTTCCAAGTCGACGGGCAGGCGGTTCGCTACGACAACGAACTCAGCCTGCCCGGACACGGCTTCACCGGTCGAAGAAGCAGGTGCGCTGTCAGAATGGGTTGAACTGGTCGAATCCGGACTGACAGGCACGTGGTTCCTTCTCGGTCGGTGAGGGAAAGATTCAGTCGAGCTTGGCGGCGGGGGAGATACCGAGCATCGAGAGCAGCATCCTGCACTCGTCGGCATCTTCCGCGTAGGCAGCGACGACGCGCTGTGCCTGACGAGCAGTTTCGTCCGCTACGGGCTCGAGGTCCTCGTCCGCGATCTCGGTTTCGACGGTCGTGTTCTCAGCCATCATGTTCCTCTCGTGCTTGCCTGCACGGCGCAAGCAATGGTTCTTACTCGCGACTCTATGAGAACTGGGCGTGTCGACGCTAGTTGCTCATGTATTAGGGTCGACTTACTTATCTCTGTACTCAACTTTATCGCTTCCATCGATGCTTGGAGTTCCATGAGTTCGACCCCCTCGAGTGTGACCGTCGACTCGGACGAGCCGGATAGTGGCAATCACAGCGGTGCTGCGATTTTGCGACGTGTCCTCGTCCGTAACCGTGGCCCGCTCGCCATCGGCACGGTTCTGGTCTGTCTGCACCAACTGACCGAGACGGCGGTGCCGATCTCCATCGGTGTGATCATCGACCGTGCGGTGGAGACTTCGGACACCACGGCCCTGATCGTCTCCATCGTCGGTCTCGCGGCTCTGTTTCTCGTTCTGACGGCCGCGTGGCGCTTCGGCGCACGCTTCATCGTCACCGCGATGCAGCAGGAGGCTCATCGCCTCCGGCTCGAGGTGGCGCACCGCGTCCTCGATCCGCGTGGGGTGCGCACCGATCTGCGTTCGGGTGAATTGCTGACAGTCTCGACATCCGATGCCGAGCAGACTTCGTGGATCGCGGACATCGTCCCGCGCGCCGCTGCGGCCCTGACAGCTGCGGTGGCGTCGGCGGTGGCGTTGGTGTGGATCGACCTCTGGCTGGGGCTGGCCGTTCTGATCGGAACGCCGGTCATTCTCGGTCTGCTGCAATTGGCGGCGCCTCTCATCACGTCGAGGGCCACCGGTCAGCAGGCGTCGATCGCTCGGGCGTCGGCGATGGCTACGGATCTGGTCAGCGGATTGCGTCCGCTGCGCGGTATCGGCGGTGAGAAGACCGCGTCGGCGCGCTACCGCACGGTCAGCCGTCAAGCGCTCGCATCGACGATCGGCACGGCCAAGGCGACCGGTATCTACACCGGCGTTGCCGCGACCATCAGTGCGTTGCTCGCGGTCGGTGTTGCGGGGTTCGCGGGATACTTCGCGTTGCAGGGCCGGATCACGGTCGGTGAACTGATCACCGTGGTGGGGCTTGCGCAGTTCATCATCGAACCGCTCGGATTGCTTGCGTCCATTCCCGGATACTTCGCGGTGGCGCGAGCGTCGTCGGATCGACTGGCACTGGTCTTGGACGCGGAGCCACTGCGTGGCGCGGGTTCGCAGACCGAACTCGAAGGCACCGACCTGACTCTCGACAGAGTCGAGTACAAGTCACTCAAGGGCATCGACCTGCATCTGCCTGCCGGAGAACTGCTGGGCGTCGTGGCTTACCAGCCGCAGGACGCCGACGCTCTTGTCGCGGTCCTGTCCGGTCAGCTGGCGCAGGACGCGTATCGCGGAGTGGTGAGGGTTGGCGGAATCAGCCTGTCCGACATGGACTTGCGATTGGCACGTCGGACGGTGTTGGTGGAGCCGCACATCACCGATCTGTTCTCCGGGTCGCTTGCGTCGAACGTCACCGCGGGCGCCGGTGATGCCGCTGCTCTCGACATCCAGAGTGCTCTGGTGGCGTCGGCAGCGGCGGATGTCGTCGACGCACATCCGGACGGTCTCGACCTCGAAGTGACCGATCGGGGCGCCAGTTTGTCGGGAGGCCAGCGGCAACGCGTCGCCCTCGCGCGCGCCTTGGTGGCACAGGCACCCGTGATGGTCCTGCACGATCCGACGACGGCGGTGGACGCGGTTACCGAGGCATCGATCGCCGAAGGAATCGCACAACTGCGGCACGAGGGTGCCGGTGGCATCCACACGACGGTATTGATCACCAGCAGCCCCGCCTTGCTGGCCGTGACGGATCGGGTGATCGTGTTGAACGACGGAGTGATCGCCTCGACGGGCACACATTCCGAACTCTCTCGCGGCGACGCGAACTACCGAGGAGCGGTGCTGCGGTGACGGCCACGGACACGACAACCGAAATGCCGGCCGGGGAGAACGCAGAGAAGGTGACAGAGCGCGAGTTGTTGCCGATCGCGAGTGGTCGCCAGACCTGGAAGTGGTTGCGGGCGGCGCTGACCGAACACCGGATGCAGAGCCTGCTGGTCCTGATCGTCGCGGCTTCGGCGTCGGCGATGGCCTTGGTGCCGATTTACGTCTTCGGCGTCCTGGTCGACCGGGTCCGGGACAACGCGCCCACGTCGACGATCGTCGGGGTGGTCGTGATCATCGCCGCTGCCGCAATCGTGGGCGGTGTGTTCACCGGTGTGGCTGCCTATCTGATCAAGCGGCTCGGTGAGACGATCCTGGCGGATCTGCGAGAGCGGACCGTGGACCGGGCACTGCGACTGCCGATCCAGACCGTCGAGAAGGTCGGTAAGGGCGATCTGCTCTCGCGTGTCGGCGACGACGTGTCGGTGATCGCCAAGGCCGTGTCCGACGTGGTTCCCGGCATGATCGCGGCGGTTCTGCTCGTGGCTCTGAGCATGGTGACCATGCTCGGACTCGACTGGCGACTCGGTCTGGCCGGAATGGTCGCGCTGCCGATGTACGCGCTGGCGCTCAAGTGGTACCTGCCACGCTCGGCTCCTGTTTACGCAGCCGAGCGGGTAGCGATGGGCGCTCGTTCACAAGCGCTGATCAGCAGTCTCCAGGGTGCGAAGACGGTCCGCGCGTACAGCCTCGAGAAGGAACACCTCGGGCAGATCGATGCGGCGTCGGCAAAAGCGCGCGATCTGGCAGTCGGAGTGTTCGGCCTGTTCACGAGGTTCGCCGGTCGAGGTAACCGCGCCGAATTCGTGGGCCTGTCCATGATTCTCGTCGTCGGATTCCTGCTGGTCCGTGAGGACGTCGTGACAGTCGGCCAGACGACGACTGCTGCCCTGCTGTTCCACCGCCTGTTCAACCCGATCGGCTCGCTGCTCTACACCTTCGACGAAGTGCAGTCGGCCGGCGCCAGCCTCGCGCGACTGGTCGGCGTCGTCGAGATCGAGGAAACGGAGCCTTCGACGGATGCAGGTTCCGTTCCGGCCGACGGTTCGCTGCGTCTGGATGACATTCGGCACAGCTACGACGGTGGTCATGAGGTTCTCCACGGAGTGAGCCTCACACTGCGAGCGGGGGAGCGCGTGGCGCTCGTCGGTTCGACCGGAGCCGGAAAGACGACGCTCGCGGCGATCGCTGCCGGTTCGATCACTCCGACGTCGGGCCGGGTGTCGATCGGCGGTGTCCCGCTTGCCGACCTCGACGACCTACGACGCCACATCGCGATCGTGAGTCAGGAGGTCCATGTCTTTGCCGGACCCCTGATCGAGGATCTGAGATTGGCGGCTCCCGAATCCTCGGACGAGGACGTTGCCGCGGCACTGCGGACGGTCGGCGCGTACGAGTGGGTGGAGGATCTCGACGAGGGAATGCTGACCGTCGTCGGCGAAGGCGGACACGAGATGACAGCGGCGCAGGCGCAGCAGTTGGCTTTGGCGAGACTGGTGTTGGCCGATCCCGCCGTCGCCGTACTGGACGAGGCAACAGCGGAGGCGGGCAGCGCCGGAGCGCGGGAACTGGAAGCGACTGCCGACGCCGCTACGGAGGGCCGCACCACTCTGGTTGTCGCACACCGGCTTACGCAGGCTGCGGGCGCCGACCGAGTGATCGTGCTCGAACACGGACAGATCGTAGAAGAAGGCCCGCACCGCGAACTGGTGTCCGCGGGCGGGCGTTACGCACAACTGTGGGCGGCCTGGGAAGGTCGCGACTGAGGGGTTTGTACTGGGTTTTGTACTGAGGGGGTCTGATCCGGCGATCAGGTGAGGTACCCGCCGCCGTGGGGGAAGAACTCGGCGGCGGTGTACTCGCTGCCGTCGTCGAGTCGGACGCGCTCGATCCGCAGTCCCTTGTTCTTGCCCGACCACGCGTCGGGGCCCGCGACGATCACCATGCCGTCGTCTTCCTGGATGAACACTCGGCCGGGGGTTCCGCCGTAGTGCCCGCGTGAGACGGACGCCTTCAGGATGCGGATGCGCTGGCCCTTGAACTCGGCGAAAGCGTTGGGGTACGGATCGGACTGTGCCCGGACGAAACGTTCGATGACCTCGGCGGGCCAGGACCAGTCGACGTGGCTGTCCTGCGGTGCACGCTTGTGGAAGAACGTGGCCTGCGATCGGTCCTGCGGCGTCCAGTCGGTACGGCCGGACGCGATCAGATCCAGGGCGTCGAGTGTGATGGGGCCGATCATGTCGATCGTGCGGTGGAACAGATCGGTGACGGTGTCGGTCGGGCCGACCGTCGTCGATCGCTGCAGCACGATGTCGCCCGCATCGAGTTCCTCGTCCATCAGGTGCGCCGTAAGGCCGACTTCTTCTTCGCCGTTGATCAGAGCCCAGATGAGCGGGGAGAAGCCCGTGTACTTGGGCAGCAGCGAATCGTGGATGTTGAGGGTGCCGTACTTGGGTGCGTCGAAGACCTCCGCCGGCAACCAGGTACGCCAGTTGTTGGCGACGATGATGTCGGGAGCTGCTTCGGCCAGCGCGGCCTTGAAGGCGTCGTCAGGCTTGTTCGCCACGTGAACGGGTACACCGTTCTCGGCCGCCAGATCTGCAACCGAGTCCGCCCACATCTGTTCGTAGACGTGTTCGCTCTTCGGGTGTGTGATTGCCAGCACGACCTCGTGATCGGAGTCGATCAAGGCCTGCAGGGTACGGTGGCCCCAGGTTTGGTATCCGAGCGTAGCGACTCTCAACGGGGTCCTCCTGGACGAGCATGGGCTGGGGTTGCGGTCACACGACCGCCCATCAGCTTAGGCTATCCAACCAAAATTGTTGATCACACGTACGAGGAGGAAGGCTGACATGACGGTCGCCACAATCAACGGAATCCCCATCAATTACCAGGTCAAGGGTGATGGAGATCTGGTGGTGCTCATCATGGGGACCGGCAGCCCCGGCCGCGTCTGGGATCTGCACCAGACTCCGGCGCTGGTGGCCGCCGGCTACCGAGTATGCACGTTCGACAACCGCGGAATCGCACCGTCCGGCGAGAGCCTCGGCGGCATCACGATGCCCGACATGGTCGCAGACACCGCCGGACTGATCGAGCACCTCGGTGGCGGTCCGGCCCATGTCATCGGCACCTCGATGGGCGCCCGGGTGGCGCAGGAACTGACGCTCGCCAGGCCCGATCTGGTTCGCAAAGCAGTGTTCCTCGCCGGCCACGCCCGGATGGATCATTTCCAGCAGGTCCTGACCGAGGGCGAGCGCCAGTTGTTCGACAGTGGCGTCGCTCTACCGGCCAAGTACCGTGCCGCAGTGACCGCGGTGATGAACCTTTCGCCGGCCACGCTGGCAGACGATCACTCGGCGCGCGACTGGATGGATATCTTCGAGTTCACCGGCGGCGCAACGTCACCGGGTGTTCGCGCACAGCTCGGTATGGACCGCGCCTTCGATCGACGGGGTGCGTACAAGTCGATCATGCGCCCGTGCCTGTCCGTCGCTTTCGCCGACGACCGCATGATCCCGCCCTACCTCTCCCGCGAGGTGGCGGACTGCATCGCGACGGCGTCGTACGAAGAGATTCCCGACGCCGGGCACTACGGCTACCTCGAGCGTCCGGAGGCCGTGAACAAGGTGCTGATCGACTTCCTGGCGAAGTAGTTTTCCGCACGCGAGAAAGGGCCTGACCTGCTAACTGCAGGTCAGGCCCTTCTCATGTTTCAGGCCAGTGCCAGGAACAGCTTCTCGAGTTCGGCCTCGGTCATCGGTTCCTGACCTTCCGCGCTGTCACCGCTCAGGCATTCACGCAGCCCGGAAGCGACGATCTTGAACCCTGCTCGGTCCAGCGCCTTGGACACGGCGGCGAGTTGCGTGACGACGTCCTTGCAGTCGCGGCCGTTCTCGATCATCGAGATTACCCCGGCAAGTTGGCCGTGGGCACGACGCAGTCTGTTCAATACGAGCGCAATGCTCTCTTCGTCGCCGGTCATGGTGGCCCCTTCTCGAGTGTTCGTGCTGCGGTCAAGGGTACCCCTGGGGGCATGTCACTGCTTGATTCAGTGTTTGATCCGACTGCGGTGTCAGATCAGCGAGTCGACGGCCGCGCGCAACTTGACGGCTGCGTCGGCTGCCACGGACTCGAGGCCGGGTTCGCCGGAAACCTGAACCATGAGAGCAGGGTTCATCGCTTCGACGAAGAACGAATTCTCGGTAGTCGTATCTTCGCGGACGACGACGTTGCACGGCAGCAGGAGGCCGATCTGACGATCCACCGAAACTGCCCGATGGGCCAACGGCGGGTTACAGGCACCCAGGATCAGGTACTTTTCCATGTCCTCGTCCAGCTTCGCCTTGAGTGTTGCCTGCATGTCGATCTCGGTCAGGATGCCGAAGCCCTGCTCGGCGAGAGCGCCACGCGTGCGGGTGACGACGTCGTCGAAGGTTCCGGTGACCTTGGTTGCGATCGCTATCGGTTCTGTGGGTGTTGTCATTGCGCACTCCTCGTCGTGGGCTGTCACTGTCGCCGGCTTTGATTTCTCTTGTCCCCATCATACCCCTGGGGGTATCAGTAGGACAGTGATGTCGGGTACACGATCAGCCATGCGAGAAGCTGATGTTCGGCAGGACGCGACGCAGCCATGCCGGCGCCCACCAGGCTGCCCGGCCGGTGAGGCGTAGGAGAACGGGCAGCAGCACCAAGCGGACGAGCACTGCGTCCAGGAGGACAGCTACGCCGAGAATGATGCCCATTTCCTTGGGTGGCAAGGGATCTGCGAGCGCAAAAGTGAAGAAGACCGCAACCATCACCGCTGCTGCCGCCGCAATGACCCGACCCGAATGCGCGAGGCCGTCGATGTGTGCGATCGCGGGGTCGCCTGTGCGTTCGTAGTGCTCCTTGGCACTCGAAAGCAGGAATACGGTGTAGTCCATCGCGATCGCAAAGATCATGGCGAAGAAGAAGACCGGACCCCACCCGTTGAGGAAACCCTGGGGGGTGAAGCCGAGTAGGCCTGCTCCGTGACCGTCCTGGAAGATCAGCTTCGCGATTCCGAATGCGGCCCCAGTGGACAGCAGGCTGACCAGCGTGCCGATCAAGGCGATCAAAGGCGCCTGGAGGGCGATCAGCAGCAACAGGAATCCGAGCGTCAGAATCACGACCACGACGATGGGAAGGTAGTCGTCGAGTGCCTGCTGAAGGTCGAGATTTTCGGCCGGAGCGCCGCCGACGAGCGCCGATTCCGGCAGTTGCGACCGAAGGTCGGCAAGGATGGTTTCCATCGCAGGATCTGACGGGTCGACGGTGGGAACTGCTTGCAGCATAACAAGATCGGACCCGTCGGCAGCTTGTTGCGCTGGGGTGACCATGGCCACGCCGTCAACGCTCATGGCAATACGTGAGGTGTCGGCTGCATCGTCGGCGGACGTGACGATCTGCAACATCCCCGGGGCGCCGTCCCCGAATTGCTGCTGCACCAGTTCATAGCCCTGGCGAACCGGGGCGTCCTCGGGAACCACGGCGATGGAGGGCATTGCCACCTTCAGTCCGAAGACCGGAACAACGAGTGCGATCAGGATGAGTAAGGCGCCGAAGCCGAATGGCCACGGGTGCTTGTGCAGCAATGATGCCCAACCTGCGAACATCGGGGAGCGGTGCTGCTGGCGCTTTGCATACGGTAGAGAACCGCCGTTGACCTTCGCGCCGATCCTGCCGAGCACGGCAGGCAACAGGGTGAGTGTTGCGGCGAGAACGAAGATCACAGCGAGCATGATTCCGACAGCCATCGTGCGTACGGCCGGGGCTGGAACGATGAGAACCGCAGACAAACTGACCAGAACTGTGAGGCCGGAAAGGACCACAGCCTTGCCGGCGGTGTCCATGGTTTGAGCCACGGCGGCCCTTGGATCCGGATCGGCTCGCAATGCATCCCGGAACCTGGCGACGAGGAAGAGTGCGTAGTCGATGCCCAGCGCGAGAGCGAACATCATCGCGAAGTTCATGGCCCACACGGAAATCGGCGTGATCTCGTTGAGGATTACAAGCCCGCCCGCCGAAGCGACCAGGCCCGCAAGCGTCAGCAGTAGTGGTAGACCCGCGGCAACCAGGGAGCCGAAGGCCAACACCATGATCGCGAGAGTGACGGGCCACGACATCATTTCGGCTTTGATCATGGCTTCGTGATTGGCCTTGTTGAAATCGCTCCACAACGCCGACGCACCCGTCGGGTACACCTCGATGGTGTCGGTGGACAAGCCCGTGAGCTTCTTGCCGAGTTCGTCTACCGCGCTGACCATCTCGTCGGTACTCGCGTTGGCGCCCGCGACCATGATGCCGGTATGTCCGTCCGGGCTGATGGACATACCGGGCTGCGGGGCGATCACTTCGCCGAAGCGAGGGTCCGCGGAAAAGATTTCCGTTGCCGCGGCCAGGGTTTGCTGCATCGACGGATCCGTGATGGGTAGAGAATCCGAGTGAACGACCACCTGCACTGCGGCGGAGGAATTTCCACCGAAATGCTGCTCGGCCAACTCGCGAACTTGCACGGATTCGGATCCGTTTGCCTGCCAACCCGCGCCGGCCAGGGAGGTGAAGACACTGGGTGCTGCGGCGCCGAGTGCGATCAACGCGATCAACCAGACGCCGACGACGAGGCGGGTGTGAGTCGCCATCGATCGACCGAGACGAGCAAGTATGCCGTCGGCTCGGGTGGGTGGGTCCGCGGTGATTGTTCTGGTCGCTGACATCTTCACTCCTGATACGGGTGGGGGTATTCCTGTCCGTCACTTGTATACCCCCAGGGGTATCGATCTGTCACATTCGAGGGTTCTCTATGCTGCTGGGGGCACCGTCCGATCTGTGACGGTGAAACGGATATGGGAGAGCAATCATGGACGCACGCGACTGGGACGAGCGATACCGAGCGGTGACGGAGCCATGGGGAGTCGACCCGGCGGGAACCGTCGCAACAAGAATTTCCGATCTGAGACCGGGCACCGCGATCGATCTGGCCTGCGGCGACGGCCGTCACGCGCGGTGGATGGCTGCGCAAGGTTGGTCGGTGACTGCGGTCGACTACTCGTCGGTGGCGATCGATCTGGCACGGGCGAGTGACGGGGACAAGGCTGTCGACTGGCAGGTCGGCGACGCGACCGAGTGGCAGCCGGAAGGGCTGGTCGACCTGGTGTTGGTCAGCTTTCTTCACCTCGAGGTCGACCATCTGGCCGCAACCTTGAATCGCGTCGGGGAGTGGCTGACGCCCGGCGGACGGGTCCTCTATTTGGGGCATTCCATCGAGAACTTCCATCGTGGTGTGGGCGGTCCACCCGAACCGACCATTCTGCCCGGTATTTCCGATCTCGCTCGCGCTGCGGAGGGATCGAGGGTCTATGCCCTCGAACATGTCGTTCGGCCGCAGGACGGTAAGACAGCAATTGACGTTTTGCTCGAATTCGGTCCGTGGGAACAGGTCTGACCAGGGCGGGAGCGCACCTTCACGTTCCTGGGTAGCCTACCCTAAACTTGCGAGGGTGTTCGTCGTTCGATGAGCATGAACGACGATGATCGGATTCTTGATGTCTGACCACTCTCAGGTAGCTCACCCGGCGGTATCGGGCGGTGCCGATCTGGACGCAGCGCTCCCGGCGACGGCCGCTCAGCGTGAGGTGTGGGTTGCTCAGAACGTGGATCCGAGCAGTCCGGTCTACAACATCGGACTTGTCGTCGAGGTCGACGGCACGATCGACGTCGAGCGCGCGGCAGCGTCGATCGAGGCCAGCGTCGGACGCGTCGAAGCGCTGTTCGTGCACTTCGAGGTCGATGCCGACAACCAGCTGATCCAGGTGCCGATTCCGGATGCGCGCTGGGACGTGGAAATTCTCGACCTTCGGGCCGAGGCGGATCCCGATTCGACTGCGCAGTCGTGGATGGACACCGACATGGCTCGGGTCTTCGGTCCGGACGATCTGCTGTTCCGCCAGGTGCTTCTGCTGACCGCTGACGACCGAGTCATCTGGTATCAGCGCTATCACCACAGCGTGATCGACGGGTACGGCATCTCGCTCATCGTCGCCGACGTCGCCGAGCGATACGACGATCCGAATCTCGGGACTGCCGCGCCGCAGTGGTCACTCGACGCCGTGGTTGCAGCCGATCTGGATTACCGGAACTCTCCGCGATTCCAGACCGACCGTCAGTACTGGGTCGAACGCGTTGAATCGGGACCGGAAGCGACGCGTATTCTGCATGGGCAGGTGGATGATTCGCTGCCGCCGATCTCGGCGATACTCACGCTCGACGCTGATCGCGCGGCACAGCTCTACCGCTATGCGGCCGACGCCGGGATTCGACGAACTCGTCTCCCCATGGCCGTGCTGATCGCGTACATCGCACGAACCACGGGACAGCACGACGTTGTCGTCTCGGTACCGATGGCCGCTCGGGTGGGGCGCGACATGCGTCGCACTCCTTCGATGGCGTCGACGATTTTGCCGCTGAGTATTCGGGTAGAACGCTCGGAAACCATCGGCCAGTTGGCAACTCGTCTCGACACCGCCCTGGTCTCGATTCTCAAGCATGGGCGGTACCGAGGTGAGGATCTCGCTCGCGACATTCGGGCGATCGATCCCGACCGTCAGGTCTTCGGCCCCGGCATCAACTCGATGATGTTCGAACACACACTCACCTTCGGCGGATGCCCGGTGCGCGTGCGTAATTCGGTAACCGGTCGAGTCAGTGACCTGGATCTGAGTGTGCGCGGTGGTCAGGACGGGGAACCGATCGAGATCGACGTCCGCGCCCCGGCCGGATTCGACAGGGAGTTGGCCGATCACACCGCCAGAATCGAACAGTTCCTCGATCGATTCGTAGCAGAGCCGCAGCTTCCGATCTCGGCACTCGACCCCATGTCGCTCGCGGAGAGAGAACTCGTGCTCCACGGGTGGAACGACACCGCAGAGCCGCAGCCCGTCACGACGGTGCCGGATTTGTTGCGCAGCAGCTTCTCTGTCGATCGGAGCGTTGTCGCCGTGGTCGACGGGGACGTCCGGCTGACGTACGGCGAACTCGAAAGTCGGGTATCACAGCTCGCCGCGCACTTGATCTCTCGCGGTGTCGCGACCGAAACCGTTGTGGCGATCGGGCTTCCGAGATCCGCCGAGATGGTGGTGGGGTTGTTGGCCGTCATGTGTGCCGGTGGTGCCTTCGTGCCCCTGGATCCGTCATGGCCTGCCGAACGCCGCGAATCGGTACTTGCCGACGCGGGCGCCACACTGGTGCTCACCTCGGACGGTGTAGACGACTCCGTTCCGGTCGATCTCTCCGCGTGGGCGTACGAGGACGGGCCCTCGGACCTGTCCGAGACGATGACCTCCGACATTCGTAGTCACGGTGCCCAACTCGCATACGTCATCTTCACGTCCGGTTCGACCGGACGTCCGAAGGGCGCCATGATCCGCCACGAGGCAATCTGCGCAAGGTTGCTGTGGCAGCGGGAGCGGATTCTCGGGTTCGGGTCCGGCGATGCCTCCTTGTTCAAAGCCCCACTCTCGTTCGACATCTCGATCAACGAGATCCTGCTCCCGCTCGTCTCCGGCGGTCGATTGGTGATCGCGAAGCCCGAGGGGGAACGCGACCCGCAATACCTGCTCGACCTGATCGCCGGAGAATCGGTCACTTTCGTCTACCTGGTCTCGTCGATGCTCGACATCCTTCTGGATCTGGCGAACGGGACCGATCAGCTCGATTCGTTGAAGCACGTGTGGTGCGGCGGTGAGGTTCTCACGCCTGAACTCTTCGATCGGTTCCGCGATCAACTGTCCACGACGCTGTATCACGGCTACGGCCCGGCCGAAGCGACCATCGGTGTCTCCCATGTGATCTACCGCGAGGACGCGGAACGAATCGCCACATCCATCGGTCGCCCGAACCCCAACACTCGTCTGTACGTGTTGGACGGCGACTTGCAGCCGGTTCCGATCGGCACCGGCGGCGAACTCTACGCCGCGGGCTTCCTGCTGGGACGCGGATACGTGGGTGCTTCGGCACTGACCGCATCTCGTTTTGTCGCGGATCCCTTCGTCTCAGGTGATCTGGCCGGATCCCGCATGTATCGCACCGGTGACTTGGCCAGATGGACCGCCGACGGCACCCTCGACTTCCTCGGACGCACGGACAATCAGGTGAAGATCCGCGGCATGCGCCTGGAACTCGAGGATGTCGAAGCCGCCGTGATTTCGCACCCCGCAGTGCGTCACGTGGCAGTTCTGGTGCGCCAAGCACCAACAGGTGCAAAGTATCTCGCCGCCTACGTGAGCGCAGCGTCGGGGACGAACCTCGCGATCGACTCACGTGAGCTTCGCGAGTGGGCTGCGAGCAAGCTGCCCGACTACATGGTCCCGACCACCGTCACCGTCCTCGACAAGTTTCCGCTCACGGCAAACGGCAAACTCGACCGTCGCGCGCTACCCGAGCCCGATCTCGCCGAACTGAGTGCACATGTCGCTGCGAGAAACGAAGTCGAACAACAGTTCTGCACGTTGATTGCGTCGGCAGTCGGCCTCGATTCGGTCGGCGTTACCGACGACTTCTTTGCACTGGGCGGCGACAGCATCGTCGCGATCTCACTCGTGACCGCGGCTCGTGCTGCCGGTTTGTCGATCAGTCCTCGCGAGGTGTTCCAACTGCGCACCGCCGAGGCTATGGCGCGTGCCCAGTCCTCCCGAGTGGCTGAGATCGTCGACCACGCGGACCAACCGATCGGCCACGTAGCCACGACGCCGATTGCCGCCAAGGTTCTCGGAGTGTCGGACGCAGTACGAACCTTCCACCAGCGTGCGCTGATTCAGACCCCGTCAGCTTTGACCTCCGAGCACGCCGAGTCGGCGCTCGACGCCCTGGTGGCGCGCCACGATGCACTTCGTGGGACGTTGACTTCCGAAGGAACGCTGCTTGTTCCGGAGACAAACGAAGCGGCTGTGGTCTTCGAGACCCGTGCACTACCGGCACCGCTCGAAGAATGCGGACCGTTGATCGTCGCCGAGACCGAGCGAGCTGTCGGCCGTCTGAATCCAGCCGACGGCACGATGGTCAGCGCTGTTCTGTTCCGCCCTGTGACCGGTCCCGGACGGCTGTTGCTGGTCATCCACCACGCGGTGGTCGACGGCGTCTCGTGGCGCATCATCCTCGAGGACCTCGCGCGCGCCGGCATCGCAGCGATGAATGGCGACGAACCCGCACTCGCTCCGGTCGGCACGTCGGTGCGAAGGTACGCCGAACTCGTCTCGGAGGCGGTCGGAGCCGGGCGACTGGACTCGGAAATCGAGTTCTGGGACTCGGTGACGTCCGCACAACGGGCATCTCTCGGCCGTCGGGCACTCGACCCGGCAGTTGACCTCGCGCGCACCGCTGCGGCGCGGTCGATCACCCTACCTCCAGAACTTGCAGATCAGCTGTTGGGCAGTGTCCCACGGGCGTTCGGAGCCGATGTGAGCGAAGTGCTGGTCACCGCACTTGCCGTGGCGCTGACCCGTTGGAGCGGTGCCGGATCGGTGACGATCGACCTGGAGGGGCACGGACGCGACGAGGACATCGTTCGCGGTGACGGCGCTGCGCACGTCGACCTGACTCGTACCGTCGGATGGTTCACCACAGTGTTCCCGGTGGCGCTCGAGATCGGTACAGCCGCTCCGGATCTCGAAGCGAGCGGCGAGTTGGCGGGGGTTCTCAAGAGCGTCAAGGAGCAACTTCGACGCGTCCCCAACGCCGGCTTCGGGTACGGAGCATTGCGATACCTGGGCAGCTCGGATCAGTTGGGTAGCGTCGCAGCGCCGGAGGTGGTGCTCAACTACCTGGGACGTACTGCTGCAGCGGAGGGGGACTGGTTCCCGGTGTCGATGGACGGTGCTGCCGATCCGTCCATGCCGCTGGGACACGCGTTGTCTGTCGACGTCGTAGCCGAGGACGCCGCCGGTGGACCACGACTGCGAGCCACCCTGACCTGGGCGTCGAACATCTTCCTGCGTAGCGATATCGACAAGTTTGCGCGGTTGTGGCTGGACTCGCTCGAGGCCGTGTCCGGGCTCGCAGCCTTCGGCGGAGCCACACCCTCGGACTACCCTCTGGTGGCGCTCGCTCAGGCAGACGTGGACGGGTTACCGAAGGCTGAAGAGATTCTCCCACTCACTCCGCTGCAGGAAGGGATCTACTTCCATTCGGCGTTTGCCGATCCGGGGGCCGATCAGTATGTCGTGCAACAGGTTGTGGAACTGACCGGAGCCGTGGACAGTGCGGCGCTGCACCGCGCGCTGCAATCCGTCGTCGATCGGCATGAGGCGCTGCGCACCGGATTCTCGGTCCTGGGTGACGGCCGGGTCGTGCAGGTGGTGCACCCGAGCGCTGTCGTGGAGATGGCGGTAGTCGAGGTGGCCGGCGCCGATGTCGATGAACTGCTTTCCGCCGACCGCGCGCGCGGGTTCGACCTGGCGCAACCGCCGCTCGTCCGTTACACGCTTGTCCGTGCCTCTTCGGAGAAGTACCTTCTGCTGCAGTCGATTCACCATGCGGTCGCAGACGGATGGTCGGTTCCGGTGATGCTGCGGGAGCTGATGGCGTCGTACAGCGTTGGCGACTCCGGCGTGGTGCTCCCGACTCCGGCGCCGTACCGCAGCTATCTCGAATGGTTGGCCCGCCACGATCACGAGGCCTCGGCAGCGGTGTGGAGAGAAGCGCTGAACTCTCCCGGGCCCGCGGTCGAACTTCCCGCGCCGAGCGCGGGCAGCAGCGGCGTCTGTGCCACCCGAGTCGAGCTGTCCGACAGTGATACTCGCGCACTGGCGATCAACGGACGCTCCCATGGCCTGACGCTGAGTACGCTCGTGCACGGCGCCTGGGGGCTGGTGCTCGGCCGAATGACCGGCCGAACAGACGTGCTGTTCGGATCGACCGTATCGGGACGCGGTGGAGACCTGCCCGGCATCGAGTCCATGGTGGGCTTGTTCATCAACACCGTGCCGGCTCGGTTGCGGTTCGATCCGGCAGAGACAGCCGCGCAAGCGCTTTCCCGTTGGCAGAGGGAACAATCGGAACTACTCGACCATCAGTACCTGGGGTTACCCGAACTGCGACGGACCGGCGGACTGGAGCAGGACTTCGAATCACTCGTCGTGTTCGAGAACTATCCACTCGGTGACACGGCAATCGCTGATCCGACGAACTCGGTGCGACTGACGGGAATTCGATTCGACGAGCGACCGGCCTACCCGTTGACCCTGATCGTCGTCCCCGGCGATCGATTGGCGTTGGAGCTCAAGTACGACGCTGCTCAGGTGGACGGCGACGCCGCTGCGTCGCTGGCCGAAACTCTCGCAGTCGTACTCACCGAGCTCTCGCGCGATCTCGATCAGGTCATCGGCCGGATCGCGCTGGCACCCGCACAGCCGGGGAGCGTCGGCACGGCCTTGGATCGGCCGCGCGCAACGCTGACCGAGCTGCTGAAGGATCAAGCCGGGCGTACGCCCGAAGCCACCGCAGTGATCTTCCGTGAAGAGTCGTTGACCTACGCCGAACTTCACTCTCGCGCTGATCGTTTTGCGCATCTGCTGCGCGAACGTGGCGTCGGACGCGAATCGTTGGTAGCGGTGGCCTTGCCTCGCTCTCTTGATCTGATGGTCGCGATACTCGGCATCGGAAAGGCCGGGGGAGCATACGTTCCCCTCGACACCGGCTACCCGGCGGAGCGGCTGACGTACATGCTGGGTGACGCCGATCCTGTGTGCGTCGTGGTGTCGGAAGACTCTTCACTCGATTCGGGTTCGGTTCCGCGGGTGACGGTATCGGAGTCGGCGCAGTTCCCCGCCGATCCGCTGAGTGTCCCAGGATCGCCCGCGGATGCCGCGTACATGATCTACACTTCGGGTTCGACCGGTCGCCCCAAAGGCGTTGTGGTCAACCACGAGGGTGTGGTCAACCGATTGCTCTGGGCACAGCAGATACGTCCGATGGACGTCTCCGACCGGATGCTGCAGAAGACCCCGTCGAGCTTCGACGTCTCCGTTCCCGAATTCTTCTGGCCGTTCCTGGTGGGGGCAACTCTCGTGATGGCCGAGCCGGACGGGCACAAGGACCCTGGCTATCTGGCCGACGTCATCGTCGAACATTCCGTGACCCGAGTGCATTTTGTTCCGTCGATGCTCGACGTGTTTCTCGCGGAGCCGAAAGCAGCACTGTGCTCTTCGCTCGAGATCGTCAACTGCAGCGGTGAGGCACTGCCCGCTCACGTTGCACGCAAGGTCTCCGAGATCCTGCCGAATACTCTGGTGGACAACCTCTACGGCCCCACCGAGGCCGCCGTCGACGTCAGTTGGCAGCCGTCGGTGCAGGAAACTCCGGCAGACGCCGTCAGCGTCCCGATCGGCGCACCTGCCGCCAACACCGGCCTGTTGGTTCTCGATCCCTACCTGCAGAACGTCCCGGCCGGTGCCACCGGTGAGCTCTATCTGGCAGGGCCACAACTGGCGCGTGGTTACCACGGACGTGGGGGATTGACCTCCGAACGATTCGTGGCGAATCCGTACAGCGACGGCGGCTCGCGGATGTACCGGACCGGTGACATCGTGCGGTGGAATGCCGACGGCGTTCTCGAGTACCTCGGCCGTGCCGACGAGCAGGTGAAGGTTCGTGGATTCCGAATCGAACTCGGCGAAATCGAAGCGCAATTGGCGCTGTGCCCCGGAGTCACGGCAAGTGCCGTGATCGTCCGAACCGACGGTCCGAGCAACCGCGCACAGGTGGTCGCCTACCTGGTCGGAGATGCTGATGATGTTGCGGTTCGAGCTCAGTTGTTGTCAGTGCTACCGGAGTTCATGGTGCCAAGTGCCTTCGTGCGGCTCGAGTCGCTGCCGCTGAGCCCGAGTGGCAAGCTCGACCGAAAAGCACTACCTGCACCGGATTTTGCGGCACAGGTGGGCGACTTGACGGGAGTGGTTTCCTCGGGCGTTGCAGACCTCCTCGCCGGGCATTTCGCGACGGTTCTCGGACTGCCCCGTGTCGGGGTGCGCGACGATTTCTTCACTCTCGGCGGCGACAGTATCCTGGCGATCCGACTGGTCAACCTGGCTCGTCGTGATTCGGTAGTGCTGACCCCGCGTCAGATCTTCGAATTGCGCACTCCCGCTGCGATCGCTGCAGCGGTGGGTGATGTCGCCACCTCGGATGCCACCGTCACGGCCGACATCGGCGTGGGTGAGCTGGTTCCGCTGCCGGTGGTTCACCGCTTGTCCGAATGGACGGGTGGTACCGACCGCTTCAACCAGGCAGTTCTGATCCACTCTCCGGCAACATCTCTCGGTTCGATCACCGGCGCATTGCAGGCCGTGCTCGATCACCACGACGGACTTCGCCAAACCTTGATCCGACATGACCGCGGGATGTGGTCGGCGCGGATCGAGGAACCCGGTAGTGTCCGGGCAGCGAACCTGGTCGAACGCGTTGATGCTCGGGGACTGGATGACTCCGAGTTGCGAAGACTCGTCACTGAGCACTCTGAAACTGCGACCAGTCGATTGGATCCGTCTGCAGGGCGGATGGTCTCGGTGGTCTGGTTCGATTGCGGCGCTGAGAGTCTGGGCAGACTCGCGATAGTCGCGCACCACCTGGTCGTGGACGGGGTTTCCTGGGGAACCGTGCTCGAGGATCTCGCGATGGCCTGGGTGGCAGTCGAAGCCGGAGAGCCCGCCGCACTGGATGCCGTCGGAACTTCGCTCCGTACCTTCTCCCGTACGGTGGCCGAACACGCATACAGTGCTCATCGATTCGCCGAACTCGATCACTGGCTGACCGTGACCGCTCCGGGCGCGCAGTTGATCCCCGACGCCGCGGGCGATGCCGTCGTATCCGGAGGCTCGAGGCGCACGGTCACGGTGGACGGAGCAATCTCCGAGGCAGCACTTGGATCGGTTGCGGCAATGGTGGGTGCCGAGGGAACGGATGTTCTGTTGGCAGCGCTGACGATGTCCGTCGATCGCTGGCGCCGCTCCACCGGCCGCAGTGAGCACGAATTGCTGGTCGATCTCGAACGGCACGGCCGCGAGGAGTTGGTGGCGGGCATCGATCTGTCGCGAACAGTCGGCTGGTTCACCACGATTGCCCCGATGCGACTGCACGGCGGAATCGACCCGGTGGACACGCTACGCGAGGTGAAGGAGAGCCTGCGGGCGGCTCCGGACGGCGGTATCGGCTACGGGATGCTGCGATACGTGAATGCCCGCACGGCATCGACATTGGCGGGGCGCTCCGAATCTCAGATCCTGTTCAACTATCTCGGACGTACGACGACAGCAGGATCGACAGCATGGTCCTTGGCAGCGGAATCCGAAGCCTTGTCCACCGATCCCGACGCAGACATGGGAGGCCCGTACCGACTGATCGTGAATGTCGTCAGTGTGGATTCGGGGCTCCGCGCCGAGTTTGCCTGGGCAAGTGAAGATTTGTCCGAGGACGACGCGCAGTCACTCTCCGACGGCTGGGTTTCGGCCCTCGGCGATCTGGCGGCTGCGGCCGCGCGTCACGCCGGGCCTCCCATTCTGACCCCGTCCGATGTGACGTTGCTCGACCTGAGTCAGACCGAGATCGACGCGATAGCCGATGCGAGTCCGGCAGGTGTCAGCAGCATCCTCCCACTCTCACCGTTGCAGGAAGGCCTGTACTTCCAAGCCGGCTACGCGGGCAGCAGCGACAGCAGCAGTGGTGGGGACATCTACACGGCACAGTTCTCGATGGACTTCGGGCACACCCTCGATGTCGACAGGTTGGCTGCGGCCGCCCGGACACTTCAACGACGAAATCCCACGTTGCGAGCGGGTTTCGTGAGCGAAGGGCTGAACGAGCCGGTGCAGTTCTTCAGCGCTGGACTCGATGTTCCGGTCGTCGTCCACGATCTCCGTGAACTCGACGACTCGGTTGCTCGTGAGCGTGCCGAGGCCGTCGCCGCCCAAGACCGAGTGACGCCATTCGACCTGACCGCGCCGCCGCTGTGGCGTATGAGTGTGCTGCATCTGCCCGGCGGCCAGGATCGTCTGGTGATCAACAGGCAGTTCCTGCTGTGGGACGGCTGGTCCAACGGCCTTGTCGTCAGTCAGCTTCTGGCGCTTTACGATACCGGCGGCGACGACAGCGCATTCGGCGAACCCGAGGGGTCGTTCGAGACATACCTCGCCTGGTTGGCCGATCGCGACGGTGCAGCCGCCGACGAGGGGTGGCGCGGAGCGCTCGCAGGACTCGAGGAGCCGACGCTTGTTGCCGAGCCTGCGCCCGGCGTCGAAGTTCAGCTTCCGGATCGCCGCGATGCGGTTCTGTCGGAAACGCTTTCGCGTGCGTTGCGTGAGCGCGCTGCCGCGTCCGGCGTCACGTTCAACACGGTACTGAATGCAGCGCTGGCCCTCGTGCTGGCGTCGGCCACCGGTCGACAGGACGTCGTCTTCGGCTCCACGGTTGCCGGAAGGCCGCCGGAGGTACCGGGAATCGACACCGTGGTGGGCATGTTCCTCAACACCGTTCCCGTTCGGCTGCAACTGGATCCGAACGAGAGCGTCGAGGAACTTCTTCGTCGGACACAGGCGGATCGACTTTCGCTGATGCCTTTCGACTACCTCGGTTTAGCATCGATCCAGCGTGTTTCCGAGCATCGTCAACTCTTCGACGTGCTGATGGTCCTGCAGAACTTCGTGGACGAGAGGCAAGTCCACGCGCTCAACGCCGCTCACGACGTGAGTGGAAGCGACAGTATCGATCACACGCACTATCCGCTGACCGTCGTGGTCACACCGGGTGCCACCGTCAACGTCAAGTTCGAGTTCCATCCGCATCTGGTGACCGCGCGCCGGGCCGAGGACCTACTGCGTCACTTCGTCGACCTGCTGCAGAGTTGGTCGCAGGACATGGCGGGATCGGTTGTTGCGTCTCCGGTTCCCGCAGTAGCGCAGCAGACGCAGATCCGGGAGTTGCCGGAGCGCACCATTGCCGACCTGTTCGAAGAAGTCGCGTCGGCGCAACCGAACGACACGGCACTCGTGTTCGGGAAGCGCCGGATGACCTACGCCGATCTCGACGGCGAGATCAACCGGATGGCGCGGTTGCTGATCAATTGCGGCGCCGGCCCGGAAAAGATTGTCGCTCTTGGCCTACCACGTTCGGTGGACATGGTCGTCGCGCTCTTCGCGGTATTGCGCACGGGTGCTGCCTACCTACCCCTCGAACTCGACCATCCGGCCGAACGGTTGGCCGTGATGATCGACGACGCGGATCCTGTCGTGTTGCTGACAACCGTTTCGGCCTCACCGAGGTTCGAAGGTGCCGACGTCCGCACTATCGTGATCGACGAACCAGATACAGCAGCAAGGAGACTGACGATCTCGGCGCGGGCACTCTCCGCGTCGGAACTCGGAGCATTCGCTCCGGGGGCACCGCATCGACTCGACCACCCCGCGTACGTCATCTACACCTCCGGTTCGACCGGCAAGCCCAAGGGCGTGGTCACCGGTTACCGCGGCTTGACGAACATGCAGTTCAACCACCGCGAGGCGATTTTCGAACCCGTGATCGCCGCGGCGGGCCGGCGCCTGCGGATCGCGCACACCGTGTCCTTCGCCTTCGACATGTCGTGGGAGGAACTTCTGTGGCTCGTGGAAGGCCACGAGGTGCACATTTGCGACGAGGATCTGCGTCGTGATGCCGAGGCACTCGTTGCATACTGCGACGCACTGGACATCGACGTCGTCAACGTGACACCGACCTACGCGACGCACCTGATCGACAGCGGGCTTCTCGACGACGGTGTGGGACACCACCGCCCGCCGTTGGTCCTGCTCGGCGGTGAAGCCGTTCCGGATTCGGTGTGGAACAGGCTGCGCGACACCGAGGGAACCGTGGGGTACAACCTCTACGGTCCGACGGAATACACGATCAACACGCTCGGTGGCGGAACGTTCGACAGTGACACCCCGACCGTCGGCAAACCGATCTGGAACACCGCCGCGCATATTCTCGACGGCTGGCTGCGTCCGGTCCCCGATGGAGTTGCCGGCGAACTGTACATTGCCGGAGCCGGTTTGGCTCGCGGCTACCTCGGACGCTTCGCGCTCACGTCCGAGCGCTTCGTCGCAGATCCGGCTGGGACCGGTGGACGTATGTACCGCACCGGGGATCTCGTGCGGCGACGCGGTGACGGCAACCTGGACTTCCTCGGCCGCACCGACGATCAGGTGAAGATCAGAGGTCACCGCATCGAGCCGAGCGAAATCGTCTCCGTTCTCGAATCCGACGAACATGTGCGGCAAGCGGCAGTGGTGGTCGACGTCGGGGCAGGTGGAGTCAAGAGGCTCGTCGGCTACGTGACACCCGTGCGACTCGGCGCCGGGCACGACTACCGCGCGCAGGCGCGAGTTCTCCTACCCGACTACATGGTTCCGGCCGTGGTGATCGAGGTGGAGACACTACCGATGACCGTCAACGGCAAGCTCGACGTCAAGGCACTGCCCACCGCTGATTCGGTGCTGGGGGAGCGGAGTGGGGAGTCGATCGCACCGCGTAACCACACGGAAGAGGTCCTCTGCGACCTCTTCTCCGACGTACTCGATGTGGGCGATATCGGGGTCGACGACAACTTCTTCGACCTCGGTGGGCACTCGCTTCTGGCCACCAAGCTGATCAGTCGAGCTCGGATCGCCATTCCGAACAGTCTGACCATGCGTGATCTCTTCGAAGCGCCGACGGTGGCGGAACTTGCGGAACGTATTGTGGCCGAGCAGGGATCGACGCGACCGGTGCTGGTAGCGAAGCCGCGGCCGGACCACCTTCCTCTTTCTGCCGCTCAACAGCGATTGTGGCTGATCGGACAGATGGAGGAGAACTCCGCGGCCTACAATTTCCCGATCGTGCTCCGTTTGGACGGCGCACTGGACGTGGACGTCTTCGCCGCGGCGCTCGGCGACGTCGTGGAACGACACGAATCCTTGCGTACGGTGTTCCGGTTGGTGGACGGATCGCCGGAGCAGATAATTCTCGAATCGGCGACGATTCCGGTCGAGACAGTTCATCGAGACGAATCCGGTGTCGCCGGTGAAATTGCCGTGGCAGTGGGTCGTCCGTTCGACCTGTCTGACGAGATTCCGATCCGCGCACGTCTGATCCGGGTGGACGGTGCCGAGGTGGACGGTGCCGTAGTGGTCGTGATCGTCCTGCATCACATCACGACGGACGAATGGTCCGATCGGCCATTCCTGCGCGATCTGATGTCGGCATACTCCTCTCGGATCCAGGGCGAAGATCCAATTTTCGAACCGCTTCCGGTTCAGTACGCGGATTACACTCTGTGGCAACGGGAATTGTTGGGCAGCCCTGACGATCCGTCGAGCATCCTGAGCACGCAGTTGGACTTCTGGGCGAAGAGTTTGGACGGAGCCCCCGAAGAACTGCTGCTTCCCGCCGACCGGAGTCGACCGGCCAGACCGAGTTTCTCCGGTGGTGCAGTGGTGACACGGTTGGGCGTGGAGACAACTGCTGCACTGCGAGATCTGGCGCGCGAGAGCCGGAGTTCGATGTTCATGGTTCTGCACGCGGCGTCGGCGGCGTTGCTGACTGCGCTCGGAGCGGGTGAGGACCTTCCCCTCGGCGCTCCCGTCGCCGGACGTAGTGAGCAGGGACTCGACGAACTGGTCGGCTTCTTCGTCAATACGATTGTGCTGCGCACGGATACGTCAGGTAACCCGACGTTCCGGGAGTTGGTGGATCGCGTTCGTGAGAGAGACCTCGAGGCCTTCGCCAACGCCGACGTTCCCTTCGAAACTGTGGTGGAACGCCTCAATCCGTCGCGCACCTTGGCACGCAACCCGCTTTTCCAAGTCATGGTCGGCTATCACAGCCGGGAGGAGATGGGAGGGGATCCGTTCGAACTCGAGGAGTACACAGCCAAGTTCGATCTGGTGTTCAACTTCACCGAGTACCTCGGCGACGAAGGCTGCATCGACGTCCGACTCGAATACGGCAGCGACCTCTTCGATCGCGAAACAGCACAGCGGATTTCGAACCGATTGGAATCGGTGATCGCGGCAGTCGTGGAATCGGCCGACATCGAGATCGGCGACATCGACATCTTCTTGCCAGGCGAACTCGAGCAAGTTGTCACCTCGTTCAACGACACCGCCGTCGACGTGCCGGAAGAGACGTTCTACGACGCTTTCGCGCGTGGAGTCGTTGCTACGCCCGAGGCGATTGCGGTGCGCGACGAGGCGGGGCAGGCCACGTACCGCGAACTCTCCGAGCAGTGTGATCGGATCGCCGGCGTGCTGTATCGCCGCGGAGTGTCGGTCGAAGACGTGGTGGGGCTTGCCGTCCCGCGCTCGGTGGAAATGGTCGCGTCGGTCCTCGCCGTGCTCAAGCTGGGGGCCGCGTATCTACCCCTGGATTTGAGTCACCCGAGCGAACGCATCGCATACATGCTCACCGATTCCCGCGCCTCGGTACTTCTGTCCACTGCGGAGGAAAGCTCGCGGATCGAGGATGTGGTCGGCGTCGAGCGAATCCTCCTGGACGATCCGCTGATCCGTGCGGAACTGGACGAGGCAGTGATCGTCGAAACTCCCCGGCCACCAGTTGGCGTCAGCCACGCTGCCTATGTCATCTACACCTCGGGATCGACCGGCAAGCCGAAGGGAGCCGTCCTCTCCCATGACGGTATTCCGAGTCTTGTTGCCACAGCTGAGGTTCGGATGCGACTGGTACCGGGTTCGGTGGTGATGCAGTTCGCTTCGGTCGGCTTCGACGTCGCGGTATTCGAGCTGGCGATGGCACTGTGCACGAGCAGCACCCTGGTGATCGTGCCGCAGAATGCTCGAGTTGCCGGTCCGGCGCTGACCGATTTCATGACGAGCAATCGTGTCACCCACGCGATCATCCCTCCCTCGTTGCTGGCCGCTCTGCCGGCAGGATGTGAAGTGCCGCAGGGCTGCACCGTGTTGGTCGGAACCGAGACGGTGCCACCGGAGCTGATCGGGCGATGGGCGGAGCGGCTGAATTTGCTTGCCGCGTACGGACTCACCGAAGCCACGGTGAACAACACACTGTGGCAGGCGGCACCCGGTTGGAACGGTCCCGTGCCCATCGGAATCCCTGACCCCAACGAACAGGCGTACGTGCTCGACGATCAACTCCGTCCGGTTCCGCCGGGAGTATCCGGCGAGCTGTACATCGCGGGACGCGGCCTGGCGAGAGGCTATCTGGGCCGATTCGATCTGACGGCGCAGAGATTCATCGCCGATCCCTTCACCGCGGGCGATCGCATGTATCGCACCGGGGACCGCGCGCGGTGGCGCACTGACGGGAACATCGACTTCCTCGGCCGCGTCGACGATCAGGTCAAGATCCGCGGTTTCCGAATCGAGTTGGGCGAAATCATCGGAGCTCTCAGTGCCCATCCTTCGGTGAAGCAGGCAACGGTCGTCGCGGATCGGCAGGGCGAAATCACGCGCCTGGTCGGTTACGTGTCACCGGAACCCGGTGTCGTCGTCGACACGACTGCAGTGCGGAACCTCGCGGCAGTGTCGTTGCCCGACTACATGGTTCCGACCATGGTTGTCGCCCTTGACGGTCCGCTGCCGTTGACGCCCAACGGAAAGCTCGACCGCAAGTCGTTGCCCACTCCGGACTGGTCGGAGCTGGCGGGTGATGTTGCTCCTCGCACGGCAGTGGAGTCCACGGTTGCGGCTGCATTCGCGGAAATCCTGCAACTCCCTAGTGTCGGAGTCCACGACAGTTTCTTCGAACTCGGCGGCCATTCGATGGCTTCGATGAAACTGGTCGGTCGCATTCGGGAAGCGTTCGGCGTGGACGTCAGTATTCGAGACGTATTCGACGCGCCGAGTGTTGCGGAGTTGGCGGCCGTCGTCGCGCGTTCGGAAGGTGGGCGTCCGATCCTGGCGCCGGCGGTGAAACGTCCCGAGACGATGGGTCTGTCTGCGCCGCAACGTCGTCAGTGGGAGTTGTTCCGCGCGTCCGGCGCGCAACCGCAAGCAAGCCACGCTCTGGCGCTGACCCTGAAATCGAAGATCGATCCGGAGATTCTCGGGCACGCCTTGGACGATGTGACTTCGCGGCACGAACCCCTGCGGACCACCTTCGTCGAGGTCGACGGCATCGTCGTGGCAAGAGAATCGGTGCGTCCGACTGTCGATGTGGTCGATGTCGGCGCCGGCGATGTGGGTCGAGTGGTGTTCGAACTGGCTCAACTTCCGATGGATCTGCGTGAGCAATCACCGTTGCGGGTTCATCTGGTGCTCGGTGAAGACGGCTCTAGGACACTGCTTCTCGTCATGCACTACATCGCCGTCGACGAGTGGTCAGTAGTGCCGCTGTTGGGAGATCTGGTCTCTGCTTATGCAGCCCGGTCGCAGGGAGATCAACCGGTTTGGGACGAGCTTGCATTGACGTACGCCGATTACACCGTGTGGTCGGAGGAGCTGTTGGGAGACCCCCGAGACGTCGACAGCCGTGCGTCGAAGCAACTTGCATATTGGCGGGATGCGCTCGACGGAATACCGACCAGTGTGAATCTTCCGTTGCCGGAAGGTGACTCGGAGCCTCGAGGTGACGTGATCGCCGTCGACATCGACGCGGGTCTGCACGCCGGAATCGACGCCCTGGCTGCGCGCACCGGCACGAGTATGTTCATGGTCCTGCAGGCCGCACTGGCCAGCGTTCTCACGAAGGCCGGCGCGGGTACTGATCTTCCCATCGGTTCATTGGTTGCGGGCAGGTCGGATCCCCGTCTCGAACCGATGATCGGGTCCTTCTTCAATGTTGTTCTCCTGCGCACGGATACGTCCGGTAGTCCGACGTTTGCAGAATTGCTGGGCCGAGTGAGGGAAAGAAATCTGGAGGCGCTGAACAATCAGGATGTCTCATATGTGTATGTCGAGCAGGCGCTGGGTAATCCGGCGTCCATGAGACCTCAGGTGATGGTGATCCATCACCAGCAGGCGGATTTGGACGGGCTCGGCGACTTCGGTTCTCTCGTACCGATTCCGGTGGGAGTGCCCCATGCGGATGTGACGTTGAGTTTTTACGAGCCGGTGGGCGATGGGCCTGTCTTTGCAACTCTCGGGTTCCGTGCCGACCGCGTCGATGCGGGTGCAGTCCGCGTATG
Source organism: Rhodococcus sp. SG20037 (assembly GCF_031763325.1). Lineage (NCBI taxonomy): Bacteria > Bacillati > Actinomycetota > Actinomycetes > Mycobacteriales > Nocardiaceae > Rhodococcus > Rhodococcus sp. SG20037. Next base: position 1,061,225 of record NZ_CP134497.1, read on the forward strand.
GGCAGGTCAGTTGGTCGACGTGATCGAGGCTGCAGTCGCCGCCGAAGGGGATGACGCGAGCGAGGGGGCGAAACTATGACATACGTCGCATCGCTCCGTGGGGTCGACCGCTATACGGGGGCTCACAGTGTTGATACCCTCACCTCATTAAGGGTAGCCTTTGCTACTTACTTCGGGACATCGATTGGCGGCCGTACCAGGTCGTTCCGTCGGGGATGGACTACCTGTAATGAGTGAATCACCAAGAGACTCCAGCGCCGAACCTGCCATTGTCGACATCGTCGGCGTCGGGTTCGGTCCGGCCAACCTCGCGTTGGCCATTGCTGTCGAAGAACACAATGCAAATTGTGCGGCCGTTGATCGGGTGAACGCGCGGTTCTTCGAAAAGCAGTCTCAGTTCGCGTGGCATCCCGGGATGCTGCTCGACGGTGCCACCATGCAGATCGCGTTTCCGAAGGACCTGGTGACGTTCCGGAATCCACAGAGCGGATACAGCTTCTTCTCGTATCTGTTCGAGCAGGGTCGACTGGTCGACTTCGTCAACCACCAGACCTTCTTCCCCACGCGCCACGAATTCAACGACTACCTGTGCTGGGCAGCTCGACGAGTCGACGCGGACGTGCAGTTCGGTACAACCGTCGACGGGGTCGAGGGCATCAAGAACTCCGACGGCGTTGTCGATCGCTTTGCGGTTCGCACCGCCGACGGTGAAACGGTGATCGCGCGCAACATCGTTGTCGGAGCCGGACTGAAAGAGCGGATCCCGGAGTGGGCGACGCCTTCGTCGCGGTGCTTCCACAATCACCAGTTCCTCTTCCATCTCGAAGCAATGCCGGAGCCCGTACACAACCGGTTCGTCGTTCTCGGCGCCGGCCAGAGTGCCGCGGAGATCGTGGACTACCTGCACGCGAACTACCCGAACGCCGAAGTTCACAGTGTTTTTGCCCGCTACGGCTACAGCCCGGCAGACGACAGCCCGTACGCGAACCGCATCTTCGATCCCGAAGCCGTCGATCAGCTGCACGGTGCAGACGCCGCGGAACGACGCCGACTTCTCGATTTGCACCGCAGTACCAATTACTCGGTCGTCGACATCGAACTGATCAACAAGCTGTATGCCACCGAGTATCAGGAGATGGTTCGTGGGCCGCGGCGACTGTTCATGCGTCGGGCCTCGGAGATCACGAGTGCCGTGGAGACCGAATCCGGCATCGAACTGGCTGTCCGTAGCAATCTCGACGGCTTGACCGACACGCTGGCGTGCGACGCACTCATTCTGGCCACGGGTTTCACCCCGGCACCTCTGGACGATTTGTTGGGTGAACTCGTGCCGGATTCGTCCGTTCCGCGTAACGTCAGTCGGGATTATCGACTGGCTGTAACGGAGGACGTGACAGGCGGTATCTATCTGCAGGGTGGGACAGAACAGACTCACGGATTGACGTCGTCGCTGCTGTCGAACGTGGCAGTGCGGGCGGGGGAGATTCTGGCGTCGGTGCTGAGCCACCAGAACCGAACTGGTGCGCTTGCTAGTCTGGGCGCACAAGACACGTACGTAACGAGTGAGGCGAGATGAGCACTAACCCTTTCGATGACGAAGACGGCCGCTTCTACGTGCTGGTGAACGACGAGGACCAGCACTCGCTGTGGCCCACGTTTTCCGAGGTCCCCGCCGGCTGGCGAGTGGTGTTCGGTGAAGACAGCCGCAAGGCGTGCCTCGAATACGTCGAGGCCAACTGGACCGACATGCGTCCGAAGAGCCTGCGTGAGGCCATGGAAGCCGATCAGGCTGCCGGTGGAAAGCACGCAGTCGAGAGCTGATTCTCTCACCGCTCGGAACCCCCGAGACCCCGAGTGAACAGAAAAGAGCTGGGCACCGTCAGGTGCCCAGCTCTTTCTGCTTGAACTACGCCTACTTCTCGGTGACGGGAACTCGACGCCTGCGCTTGCGGACCATCGGGCGACGTAGCGAGTCCACGCGCATCAGAATCCGTGGACGACGCAGCGTGCGCGCTCCCCATTCGCCGAGCGTGACGCCCGCGGCCAGGGCACAGCCGATACCGAACGCCGACAGCAAGGCAGTCAACCCGATCAGTACCTGGTCGTTGAGCAGCGCGTACAGGCCTCGGTACAGCGACAGACCGGGGAGCAGGGGAGTGATGCCTGCGACCGCGACAACCAGCGGAGGCGTCAGTGCGCGGCGAGCCATCAGGCCACCGGCAAGACCGACCACGGTTGCGGCGATTGCGGCGGCGATCACGGGACCGACGTCGAGTGTCTGCACGAAGATCGACACACCACTGCCTGCCGCACCGCCCAGGAACGCCGCGGTGAGTGCACGCCGCTCGGCGTAGCAGGCGAGCGCGTAGAACACCGACGCACACGCACCGGAGAGCATGAGGATCGGCAACTGCGTGATGGTGGAGACTTCCACATTGATCGGTGGAAGCGTCGAACCCAACATCCCGGTCATTCGCAACGAGATTGCGACGCCCGCGATGATGCCGCCCGTCATCATCACCACTTCGAAGAATCGCGCGACAGCTGTAATGGGTGCACCCATGATCGCGTCCTGGACCGAGCCCACCAACGACAGCCCGGACAGCAGGACGACCACTCCGGCCGCGATGACCAACGACGGCCGGATACTGATCCCCAGCTGGTCCTGAAATGTATAGAGCGTGGCTGCGGGCGCAGCCGCGATGAGACCACCGACAACCTGCTGGAAGAAGAACGGTAATCCGAACCGGTTCAGTACGCGGTTGACTCGATCGATGACCATCGTCGTCAGAAACGCGACTGTGGCAACGAGGAACCCGCCGCCGAGCAGGACGGAGACCGAAGCCGCCATCGCAGCCCAGGCCATGGTCGCGGTCCATCGGTTGTACGGGTGCGGCGCCGTCGTGATGGCTGTGAGCGCGTCGTGCGCTTGGTCCGGTGTGATCGCCTCACGGCGGATACGACGTGTCAGACGGTCGACGGCCGCCAGCCGCGTGAAGTCCATCGAGCGGTAGTGGACGATGCGCATCGTGCTCGCCGGCGGTCGCGTCGGGCCGCGATAGGCAGAGAGCACAATCGAGTTGTAAGTGACGTCGACGTCACACTGGGCAAGGCCGTACGTGGCGGCGATGAACTGCACCTGCTCAGCGGTGTCCATGGCCGCGGTTCCGGATGCGAGGAGGACTTCGCCCACCCGAACCGCGAGGTCCAGGACCTCTGCGACGACGGCGTCGTCTGTCAGGTCGATCGGTTGAAGCGGTGCGGGAGCCGACGTGACCGTGTCGACGGTGGCTTGCCGGTTTCCCGTCAGGCGTGTGAGTACTTCGGTTAATTTCGCCATCAGGGGGCGGAGTGGGAGTTGCGCATGGGGCCCACGCTATCTAACGTGACCCGCGCGCGGCCACCGTGACGGCTTGGATATGATGGCTCCGCAAAGTCAGTCGCGGCAACGCGTCGGTCTTCGCCTCCTTAGCTCAGTGGTAGAGCACTCGCCTTGTAAGCGAAAGGTCGTCGGTTCAATCCCGACAGGAGGCTCCGAAAGAAGAGGCACTCACCAATGTGGTGAGTGCCTCTGTATTTGCTGAGGTGCCGATAGGCGTCCGGTTCAGTTGGTCTCGGGCTTGTTCGTAGCCTGGCGCGGGTCGATCGCGCCGTCGATGTACTGCTGGGCGATCACTCGCAGTTTGACGTTGCTGCGCTGCGAGTCCTGGATGAGAATGCGGAAGGCTCGGTCGGCGTCGACGTGGTGGGTGCCCATGATGATGCCCTTGGCCTGTTCGATGACGCCTCGCGATTCGAGTGCTCGCTCGAGGTCCATCGCGTGCTTTCTGGCGATGTCGAGGCGCTGCGAGCTGTGCAGCGCGTAGGCCGAGGTCACGGCGAACAGTTGGAGCAATGCCACGTCGGCGCCGGTGAAACCTCGGAGGTCGTGGCTGTAGAGATTGAGGGTTCCGAGCGGGCGTTCCCGGCCAGGCAGTGGCATGGACAAGAAGCTGACGGCGCCGACTGCCTTTGCCGCGCTTGCGAATTGAGGCCACCGGCTGTGGGCTTCGCTGGCATGTGCGCGGACAACCGTTCCCGTGCGTGACGACGTCACACTCGGTCCGTAGTCCAGTCGGAATTGGATCGAGTCGACGGTGCGAACAAGTTGGTGGGTGGCGGCTACGGTTCGGAATGTCGTATCCGAACCGCCGATCGTAATTCCGGCCATGTCGGCGTCGGCGATGAGATCGACGGCATGCCTGCAGACTTGTTCGAGAAATTGCTCGGCCTGGGCATGTGGATCGAGGTGTGCGTACAGCGATTGCAGGGCGTCCGAGGCGGCGTCCAGGCTGTCCTGCGACGCGGAATTTCGGCCCCCGGTAGGGCCGCGGTGTCCTCTGGCGATGCGCGGCGCCGTCATTGTCTCAACCACCCTTCCCCATCACGTCGCAGGCATGTCCGATTCGTCTTATTGTTGCACCGGACTAACTGTTGTGCACTCTGTTTCGGTGGACAAGTGTCTGATGGGGCGGACGGTTATGTGAAGTGGACTGCGTATGCCCAATCGTGATGTTTGATTCGGCCGTTAGCGGGTAGTGCGCCGATCTTGGAATTATGTTGTCCTGCAACAGTTAACGTGGAAACTGCGACCGGGGTACAAGTTTTCTCCGCAATGGCGCGCAGGTCACGAACTTGGCCTATTGTCAGCGCCAGCGCACAATCTTGTACGCGTAACCCGTAGACAGTGAAGGGGATACGACGATGAACGGACTGATCGCGGCTCTGAACAGTGGAATGACCGTTGGCTTGGCCAACACGATCCTGACTTTCGGCGGAATCATCATCAACCTCAACATCGTGATCAACAACTGACCGCGTAATCGGCGAGTAACCGTTTGTTATGCCGATTCGATCGGAAGGTCAGGCCCTGGGCGGTCGCTCTTGCTCTTGAGCCACCGGTTGGGAAGTTTGCCGGCAAGTTCTCCGAGTGGACCGACTGCAGCGCTGAGGATTCCGACGGTTTCCTGAAGGACCTCGATGCTCGCGCTCATCCGCTCGAGGTTGGGGGCGAGGGAAGTCAAGGTGTCGGACAGTGCAACGATCTGGTCAAGCGGGCCGCCTTCGGCGATGAGCCGTTCGAAGGCGCCGTTCTCTGCCAGGAGTGTTTCGAGGATGCCGTTCTCGGCCAGTGCGCGATCGATGACACCGTCCTTGGCAGTCAGGCGTTCGACGGCACCGTCTTGCGCTGTCAGGCGTTGCAGCGGACCGTCCTCCGCCATCATTCGGTCGAGGAGACCGTCCGGCGCGAGCAAGCGTTCCAATGCGCCGTTCTCGGCGAGCACCCTATCCAGCGGTCCGCCGGGGGCAAGAAGTCTTTCGAGTGGTCCGCCGGGAGCGAGCAGTCGTTCGAGAGTGCCGTCGGGTGCAGTCAGTTTGTCGACCGGGCCGCCGGGAGAGAGAAGTCGATCGAGTGGCCCACCGGGGGCCAAGGCCTGCCCGATGGGCCGATCGTCAGCGGTGAGCGATGACAACTGCTGGATCATCTGCATGGGTCCGCGGGGGCTTGCCAAGCCGGCAGCACCCGCCGTCACGGCGCCGGTATTACCGACGGCGATACGAACTGTCGTGACCGTCAGCTCGGCGATTCCCAAACTGATCTCTGCGGCTGCAATGCCCGCGCGTAGGGGAAGCGTGAGCATCTCCAGCAGTTTCATGCGTTAACTGTAACCGGTAACACACAAACACTCACCAGGATCGCCGGTCAGTGAAGGACCTTCAGACCGACGACACAGCCGACGATGCCCAGGATCAGCAGTATCTTGACGATCGACGTGGACTCCGCGCCGGTGATCATCGCATATCCCACGGTCAGGGCGGCGCCGATGCCGACCCAGATCGCGTAGGAAGTCCCGATGGGAAGGGTACGCATTGCATACGCGAGGCCGGCCATACTGACGATCAGGCCGAGGACGAAGACGATGGTAGGCGACATCTTGCTGAATCCGTCGGACTTACCGAGTGCGGTAGCCCAGACAGCTTCGAAAAGTCCGGAAATGACGAGCACGATCCATGCCATGGTGAACAACTCCCAAGGCACCGTCTTTTCGCTGGCCGGGTACGGTGCGCTCGTCCGGATGTCGTCGTTGACCACCCAACCATAGCAACAGAATTCTGCGTTCCGACCCGATCAGCTGGCGATTTAGGTCACCACCGCCGTTCGAACCCGCTTCAGATGGATGGTCGACACGGCCACCACGATCGTCGCCGTCGCAGCGAGAACAGTCAGAGGAATCGGCGTGTTCACGGCGGCCGGTCCGTGTTCGACGAGCACACCGGTAGACCACCCGAATTCCCGCGAGCCCGGGTCCAAGAAGGTCGGTGAAACCGAGAACAACGTGAAAGCGACGGGCAACATCGCCCCGCTCGAGACTGCTCCGACGGCAACAGGCATGCATGACGTGACGGCCAGTCCCAGCGCAAGCGGGAGGACGAGGACGTAGGCAACCGTGGTCGGGGCGGCATCCAGCAATCCCGAGAGTGCAGTCACGGCAAGGAGTCCCAGCCCGAGTTGCGCCATCGGTCTTCTCCAGCCGACGACGACGCCCAACGCCAGGGCAGCAGCTCCCGCGGGCATCGCCCAGGTCCAGTCGGATGGAAAGGAAATCGAGCTGACCGAAACCGCGCTGACTGCCATTCCGACGAGTACGAAACGACCGTCGTGTGGCGGCAACCGCCAAGCCAGTGCGACGGTAACGGCAACCGCCAATACCACCGCGATCACCCATGACCCAGGTGATGTCGTCGAGCCCAACCACACATAGAGAGCCGTGAATACCAGGGGCAGAACAACTCCCAGCTTCACCAGGCGTGCGTCGATGTCGCCCGGCTCCTGATTCGGTCGTGAGAGTGCGGCGACTCCACCCACGAGAAGAGTTGCGGCGAGCAGAATCCAGACGGGAACCGTGGACGGCACGGGGTAGGAATCGCCCGGAAGTGTGAGCGACCACCTGGGGACGCGATCGCGCCACAAGTCCGCTGCGCCGAAGTACAGGGTCGTCGTGGTTACGCCGAGTCCGAGAGCGGTTTGTGCTCCGCGGTGACCCTTCGTCGGAAATGCCGCTGCCGCGAGGAAAGCGCCTGCTCCGATTGCGTTCAGAGTCACCGAAATCTGGGCGGAGACGGGGACGAATGCAGGTAGCGCGATGGCGAGGGCGCCGACTACAGCGAAGACACTCGCGAGACCGCCACGTCCCCAGCGATGCAGTAGCGCTACGCCGACGGCCGCAACCACAGCGGCAGTTGCTCCCGCCCACTGCGGCGTGATCACCACCGAGATAACGCCGGCGTCGGAGAAGGAGAAGTCGTCAACTCGGGACTCGGCCACTGCGTACGCGGCTACCACACCGCCGACCAGCGCGGACGCCACAGGACCGTAGAGCTGAGCGATTTGAACTGGGCTACGTTGCTGCATAATTCGTCGAATTTTTGCACAACTCGCCTATACGACTTATCGTCACATCGCCGTGCGGATCAATCCACACCGGTTCCCCGTCTCGAAGTCGAGGAACCAGCAGATGGCGTCCTCGACTCGGCCACTGAACGAAGTCGTAGCCGGCCAAATTTGTCTGAACTGCGTCGGCGACCCACACCGCAGCGTCCGCGAATGCAGTCTCCATCGACAGTGCGTTGAAGTAGCTGAATCCGCTGATGTCACGTGTGCCTTGCCAGCCGATCGTGACGTTGTAGTCGCTGTTGATCGAAAATTCCCAGATCAAACGGTCGACAACAACTTCAGGTCCGAATCGCAGGCAACGCAGATCTTGGGCAACACCTGCGAGGGCCTGTGCCCAAGACTCCGGTGGCGCGAAGCCGGGATCCTCGCCGGTATCGGAGTTGTTGGTGAACAGAGGAATACGCCAGGTCAAGCACTCCATGTTCCACAGTGGGGGTAGTGACATGCCGCATCCTTCCGATTCGTGGGCCTGCACCCCAGCTTTTCAGCTGCACCCGGCTTTTCACCTGTACCTAGTCCATCACATGCACTCGGCCGTTCACAGGAAGCTCCCAGGGAACATACAGCGGGAATCCAGTGGCAGGGGAGAAGATGGTTCTCGTGACCGACAAGACCCCCGAAGCCCGCATCCTCGTTGTCGACGACGAACCCACCATCGTGGAGTTGCTCTCCGTGAGCCTCCGATTCCAGGGTTTCGAGGTGGCAACTGCTTCGAGCGGCGCCCAAGGCCTGGACGTCGCACGGACATTCCGTCCCGACGCGATCGTTCTCGACGTCATGATGCCCGGGATGGACGGCTTCGGTCTGCTTCGACGCCTGCGCGCCGACGGTGTGGACGCGCCCGTCCTGTTTCTGACGGCGAAGGATTCGCTCGACGACAAGATCAGCGGCCTGACCCTCGGCGCGGACGACTACGTGACCAAGCCGTTCAGCCTCGAAGAAGTCGTGACGCGGTTGCGGGTCATCCTGCGCCGCGCCGGTCGCGGGGTCGCGCCGGAGCAGTCGCCGCGGGTGAAGTTCGCCGACATCGAACTCGACGACGACACCCGCGAGGTCTGGAAGAAGGGCGAGTTGGTTGCACTCTCGCCCACCGAGTTCACACTGCTCCGATACTTCATGGTCAACGCCGGGACGGTTCTCAGCAAACCGCGGATTCTCGACCACGTCTGGAATTACGACTTCGGTGGGGAGGTCGGAGTTGTCGAGTCCTACGTTTCCTACCTGCGGCGCAAGGTGGACACGGGGGAGACACCGCTGATTCACACATTGCGTGGGGTCGGCTACGTGATGCGTGAACCGCGGCAATGATCGCCGCCGCGGAAAACGATCAGCTTCCGAAGCGGGGTCGTTTCCGTCTCCATTCACTGCCGCTGCGCTTCACCCTGGTTGCGGCCTTGCTGGTGTTGGCCGCGCTGGGTCTGTTGGCGTCGGGTGTAGCGGTCACTTCTGCTCTCGAGAACTCACTGACCCAGCGAACCGACAAAACGCTGTACGAAGCGGTCGACGGTTGGGCAAAGCCGCACAGCAGAGACCTGCAGCCGCCCAGTGACGTCGGCCCGGGCACCCGCCCACCCAGCCCCTTCTTCGTTCGGACCGTGACCCCGGACGGACGGGTGATCATCCTGAACGACAAGTCGACGACGACCGAACCCGACCTGTCGAAAGATTCCACCAACGGCCCGATCACCGTCGGATCGAGCGACGGTTCGGACGTGAACTGGCGGGTTCTCACGACGGTCCGCGACGGCACGACCACGACTATCGGTGTGCGACTGACGGATAACGAGCAGACCGTCGACGACTTGGTCGGCCTGCAACTCGGCATCGGCCTGGTTGTCCTGCTGATCCTCGGCGGCGCAGCGTATTTCGTGGTTCGTCGGAGCCTCCGTCCGCTTGTCGAAGTGGAGGAAACTGCCGCTGCCATTGCCGCCGGCGACCTTCATCGACGTGTTCCGGAGCGCGATGACCGCACCGAGGTCGGTCGACTGTCCGTGGCGCTCAACGGAATGCTCGCGCAGATTCAGCACGCATTTGCCGCGACCGAGGCTTCGGAGGAATCGGCCCGGCGTTCCGAGGAGAAGATGCGTAGGTTTGTCGGCGACGCGAGCCACGAGTTGCGCACACCCTTGACGACTATTCGTGGGTTCGCCGAGTTGTATCGCCAAGGCGCCATGACTGATACGGAAACGCTGATGAACCGGATCGAGGGCGAGGCGTCGAGGATGGGACTTCTGGTCGAAGATCTGCTCATGCTGGCAAGACTCGACGAACAGCGTCCACTCGAGAACAAGCCTGTGGATCTGCTTGCAGTTGCGGCGGATTCGGTACAGGCGGCACGAGCGATCGCACCGGATCGAACTGTCGAACTTCAGATGACCGGCGGCCCAGGCCTGCCCGAAGTGCATGGTGACGAGGCCAGACTGCGTCAGGTAGTTGCCAATCTGGTGGGCAACGCGATCAAACACACGCCGCCGGATGCGCAGGTCACCGTTCGTGTCGGTACGACCGAGAACTCCGCGGTGGTCGAGGTTTCGGATACCGGTCAGGGTTTGAGTGACGAGGATGCCGCGCGGATCTTCGAGCGTTTCTACCGCGCCGACACCTCTCGCACCCGTGAGACCGGGGGCGCCGGTCTCGGCCTGTCCATCGTTTCGGCTTTGGTTGCAGCGCACGACGGAACCGTCAGCGTCGAGACCTCCCTCGGGCAGGGGACGACGTTCCGCGTCGAATTGCCGCGTGACCCGAAGGACGACTGACGCCGGATTGCCGCAACCGGTCCCCTCAGAAGTAGGTGTGCACCGTGCCGACGACGCGGTAATCCGAATCGACCTCGGGAATCAGTGACCACTTGTCGAATGTGGTGCAGGGATGCGAGATTCCGCAACCGAGCAGATCGCCGACCTTCACGTCGAAGTCAGCCGGAATGTCGACGTACGCGTGCTGGTCGTTGAGTGCGGTGATCGTCAGCTCTCGCGCTGATCGGTTGGATCCGTCGCGTCGGCGCCACAGGACTATGGGAAAGCCTGCGTCGGAACCGACATCGCGGCGGCCGAAGCCCAGGATCACCCGTCCGGGTTCAGGTATGGAGAGCACTACGCCCCAGACCTCTGCGGCTCCCTGCAGAGTTCGCGGACCGTCAGCCCACGGCGAAGTTTCGGCATAGAGACCGTGATCATGGGTGATATAGCAACCGCTGCGCAGCACGATGCGTACACCGTTGTCGAGTGCCCACCGTCCGGCCAGTTCGCGCACAACGAGATCGTGAAATGCGCTGCCGCCGAAAGTGACCAGTGGCCGGGGAGCCTTCGGAGAATTGTTCTCGAAGAGGTTCTCGGCCACACAGATTTCCGTGAAAACCCGCGCGGATTTGAGATACGAATCGACGGAGATACGGCGGGCTGCTACCGAGGCTCCGGGCATCATGCCCTCGAACCCCTCGACTCCGGTGAGAATCAACGAAGGTGCCTGCGATGCTGCGCGTGCGACGTCGAGTGCTTGCTCGACAGTGCGAGCGCCCGCGCGTCCGCTGTCGTAGCCGAGTTCGACGAGAACCCGGATACGGCTGGCCGGTGAGACTTTCGCGATCAACTGTTCCATCAGGCGGACGCTCTCGACCGAGTCTACGAGGGTGGTGACGAAGAAATCGGGGTCGGTGGCCTGGGCGTCGCAGATCCACCGAATACCGGCGGGATCGAGAACCTGGCTGGCGATGATGATGGTGTCCACACCGAACTCACGCAGAATGCGTGCCTGCGCAACGGTTGCGGCTGTCATCGCCCAAGCCCCGGCGTCGAGTTGCCGTCGAACCAGTTCGGGGCTCATCGTGGTCTTCGCGTGAGGCGCCAGATCCACATCGTGGTCGGAGCAGAACTGTGCCATGAGGTCGACATTGTGCGCGATCGCTGCACGGTTGAGTGTCATCACGGGTAGCAGGAGGTTGCCGTCGAGTGCCGAGATCCCCAGCGGCTCGAGGTCGGAACCGTCGCGACCTTCGAGGTCGGTGCCGAAGGCCTTGTGCTGCCAACCGATCGGGGGGTTCGCGAAATCCGTCATGGCATCGATTGTGCCGTTGATTGCAGACGATGTGTTCATGTGTGGTGACTTTCTGTCAGAACTATGCAGGTCAGGATGAGATCCGGCTACGAGCGGCGTACCGGGCGACCAGGCAACGCGTCCTGGACCACGACACCGTCTTCGACGACGGGTACTCCGCCGACCAGCACGCGGCTGATACCGGTGGAGGGGCGGGTGCCGTCGATGTACGTGGCGTTGTCGGTGATTCGCTCGGGGTCGAAAACGAGGATGTCCGCGTCGCTACCGGGGCTGATCCGACCTTTCGTCGCCATCGAGGGAACCGACTCCTCCAGAATCTGCGCAGGGATCAACGAGCAGCGCGCGATTATCTCCGACAGCGACAGCAGTCGACGCTCGCGGTACAGCGTACGAATCGCACGTGCATAGGTGCCGGCGCCGCGGGGGTGGCCGAGTGCCTTCTCCGGCAGTGGCCACTGCAATGCGTCGGCAGGCGAACGGCCGGGCCAGGTCAGTGGCATCGCGTCGCTCGCGATGGCGGCGCGATCGAAAGTCATCGCCCGTTCGAGGAATTCGCGCTGCACGGTGTCGTTCTCGTCGAGGAACTCCACCAGCACCAACCCACCGGGGTCGGTGGCCCGAAGATGTTCCAGCTGCTTGCGGTCCGCGATACGTTCACCGGTGGGTACGAATGTCAGCGACCGTGGTGTCAGATTCATCAGGTGCAGCTTGTCGGGATCGAGAAACGCAGCTCCGACGGCCGTCGACCCGGAACCGTACGGATACGCCTCCGTCGTGACGCGCGATCCGGCTGCCTGAACCTGTGCCACCACCGACAGCGCGTGGTCGACGTGCATTCCCGAGGTGCTGTTGACGTGGCAGTAGTGCATGTGTGCGCCGGTTTCGGCTGCTGCACGGGCGATTTCGACGGCACCATCCACCGGGCTCGACGGATCGGCCGAGATGAGAGGGCGCGCATGGGTATAGGTGGGAACACCGGCTCGCGCCGCGAGATCCGCCACCTGTAGGTACTCCACCGGATCGGATTTCGGCGCGTACCCGACCACCACGCCGATGCCGAGAGCGCCTGCGGCCAGATCGTTTTCGAGGAGTTCGAGAATGTGGGCGCGCTGAGAGGCGGTGGGCTCGCCCTGCCAGCTCGGGGAACCGAGATGGTGCAGGAGCGTTCTGATGTCGCCGTCGGGATCGGCCCCTGAGAGTTCGATCATTCGGGCGTGCGCCCACGACGTCGCGTAGCCGTAGTTGATCGGGCGGCCCTCGGCGCCGGCCCGGGCATATGCCTTTGCAACAGGAATGACGCCGGCTTCCAGTTCGAGGGCCGTCGTGACTCCGTCCAATGCCTGAAGTCGCTGCTCGGCGATTTCCTGTCCGTGGCTGTGCAGGTCGATGAATCCGGGGCAGATGACCTGACCGGTCACGTCGATCGTCTGCCGGGCTTCGATCGCGTCGCGACCCCACGCCGAGACCTTGCCGTCGGTGATCGCGATGCCCCGAACCTCGTCGGTCCCCGATGCGGGATCGACGACACGGCCGCCGGTGAACACGATGTCGTGGACCTGCATCAGCGCTGCACTCCTGTCGTTGGTCGAACCGCCTGGCCCGGCGAATGTCCCGATGGTTTCACGGCTCGGGTATCGGATTCTGGTGTGAACGTCCCAAATGGAGGCCGACTCACCGTTCGAGCGGACAAGAAACGGATGCGCTCGAGTGTGAAGGTGAAAGCGAAGTTATCAATTCAGCCGATTGAGATCGATGGAGGACAGGAATGCACGTCTATATTTCGGTGGACATGGAGGGTATCGCGGGTATCGCGACGCTCGATCAGACGATCCGCGGCGGTGGCGGCTACCACCGTGCGCAGATGCTCATGACCGCCGAGACCAATGCCGCGATCGCCGGTGCGTTCGACGCCGGTGCGACGAGCGTCCTGGTCAACGACAGCCACGGAACGATGGACAATCTGCTTCACGCCGACCTGGATCCACGGGCGCGTCTGATCTTCGGAACACCGAAGATGCAGTGCATGGCGGAGGGACTGACGTCCGATCACGACGTCGCTCTGTTTGTCGGCTATCACGCACCAGCCGGTGGGCCCGGCGTCCTGGCGCACACGTTCTCGAGCTTGTTCGCCGACGTCCGCCTCGACGGCAAGTCCGTCTCGGAGACCGACGTCAACACCCTCTACGCTGCCACCCAGGGCGTTCCCGTCGGCCTGGTGACGGGTGACGACATCATCTGCGGCTTGGTCGACGCGGCCTCGCCGACAACCGAGACCGTCGAGGTCAAGAACGCACATGGATGGTCGGCAACCAATTCGCTGCCGCCGTCGCTGGCGTGCGAGCAGATCCGAGCAGGAGCCGAGCGCGCAGTGCGTAAGGCCGACACACTGAAGCCGGTCGAGCTGCGTGACGAATGGACCCTCGAGATCGTTCACCCCACCACCACGGGAGCTGAACTCGCCGAGGCTGTTCCCGGCTCGCGACGGATTTCGGATCGTACGATTTCGCACACACTCGGCAGCGTCGACGACATTCTCGGTCTGATCACTGTCAATGCCCGGCTTGCAGCCGCAGGCGTCTCGACGATCGTGGCAGTCGCCAATCGCACGTGATGAAGTAGCGACTCCATCGCGAAATGCCGTCGACGCCGTGTGCGCCGGCGGCATTTGTCATCTCTTGGGGCAGAACATGTTCCGACCGACCAGACGTTGCTTCGGCTATTGGTGAAACGGACCAATGCGGTAGACGTGTTCGCTGTCACACTTCATCAGTCTTTTCAATGTTTCAGTCCATGCGGCACAAGACAATTCGGGAGGCTTGATGAAGGTGGAACGCGTCACAGTGGAAGCGCCGTCGCGGGCGAGCGACGGTTCGGTTCGAAAAATGATGGACAACAAGTCGATTCGTCGTACGACCACCGTTACGGTGGGGCTGCTCAGTACCATCTGGTTGATCGACATGGTGGATCGCGTCATGATCGGGCTTGCGCTTCCGATGATCGGCGACGAATTCTCGCTCAGCAGTACGCAGTTGGGTGGCGTGGTCTCGGTATTCGCGATCTTCTACATGCTCGGGCAGGTCCCCGGCGGAATGTTGGCCGACCGCTTCGGACCCAGGCCCCTGTTGATCGTTGCTTTGATCCTGTGGTCGGTGTTCACAGCGTTGACAGGGTTCGCGTGGGGTCTCGTCTCGCTGATGGTCATGCGTGCGATGTTCGGCATCAGCCAGGGGCTCTTTCCAGCGGCGTCGTTCAAGGCTTTGGCTGAGCGGACGCGTCCGAAAACCAGGGCGACCGCGATGGGTTTCATGCTCGGCGCCAACAACCTCGGCCCCGGCATCGCACCGCTGATCATCGCGCCGGTCCTCATGGCCGTGGGGTGGCGTGACGCGTTCTGGCTGGTGGCGATCGTCGGCGCAGTGATCGGCACGGTGGTGTGGTTGGTGCTGCCCGCACCGCTGGACACGGAAATCTCGGAAGATCCCGAGGCAGCCTTGCAACCTCTGGCGAGCGAGCACTCTCGCGCCGCGGTGTTCAAGTCCGCGTCGGTGTGGAAGTTCGCGATTCTGTTCTGCCTGGCCAACATGTCCGCGTACGGGCTGATGACCTGGGTGCCGAGTTATCTGCTCAACGACAAGGGACTCTCGCTGATCGACACGGGAATCTTTGCCGCAATCCCCTTCATCGTCACGGCGCTGGCCACGATTGTGGGCGGGCGGTTGGTGGACAAGTACTTCCACGACCGGGCCAGGATCCTTCTGGTTCCGTGTATGGCCACGTCGGCAGTCCTTTTGTTCCTGATGACCACCGCTGACACCGTCGCGATGTTCACGTTCTACGAGACGTTGGCTCTAGGCATCAGCGGTCTGTGTTCGATGTCGATCTTCGCGATGCCGTTGCGGGCACTTCCGGCCGAATTCCTCGGTTCCGGAATGGGTTTGATCAACGGTTGTGGTCAGTTCGCCGGTTTCATCACCCCGCTCGTGATGGGATGGATGGTGGACCAGTTCTCGTACATGGCTGCATTCGGAGTCCTGGTCGGAGCGACGAGCGCTGCCGCATTGGTGGCCATGATCGTTCCGCAGACCCCGGCGAAATTCTGACAAGGAGACCGAAGATGTCGGCAACGGACGGCACACGAAAGATCGAAGACGACGTCGTCACCGATTTTTCCGGGAAGATGAGTTACGGGGCCTACCTCGGACTCGATACCCTCCTGGATTCGCAGCACCCGGTGAGCGAGCCGGAACACCACGACGAACTCTTGTTCATCATTCAGCACCAGACCAGCGAGTTGTGGCTCAAGCTGTTTCTCCATGAGATTCGGGCGGCCAGAGCAGCGATCGCTGCCGACGACATTCGGGTTGCGTTCAAGCGGATCGCACGTGTCAAACACATTCAGGCCACCTTGACCGAGCAGTGGTCGGTGTTGGCGACACTGACGCCGGCGGAGTATGCGGAGTTCAGGGGCGTTCTCGGCAACTCATCGGGGTTCCAGTCGTACCAGTACCGCGCCGTGGAATTCGTGCTCGGAAACAAGAACGCGGGCATGCTGAAGGTGTTCGAATCGGATCCGTCCGCCCATCGATTGTTGGAGACCCTGCTCGGGGAGCCGACACTGTACGACGAGTTCTGGCGGTACCTGTCCAGGCAGGGGTACGACGTTCCGGCGTCGGCTCTCGAACGAGACGTCAGCGCGCCCTACGTGCGAAACGACGAACTGATTCCGCTGGTCAAAGCAATCTACGAGAACGTCGAACAGCACTGGACGGCGTACGAGGCGTTCGAGGAGTTGGTCGACCTCGAGGAGAGCTTTCAGCTGTGGCGGTTCCGGCACCTTCGGACCGTGCTGCGGGTGATCGGCATGAAGAAGGGGACCGGCGGTTCGAGTGGTGGTGCCGGCTTCCTGCAACGTGCGCTGGAGTTGAGCTTCTTTCCCGAGCTGTTTGCCGCCCGAACAGAGATCGGTACCTGACACACCTGCTTGATGACACCCAGCTGTTCGTGACACACGACGAATCCGAGCCCGAAGGACAGGAGTCTTGGACAAGATCCGACAGGGTCGCTTCGACCAAGCTTGACTGCGAAGTTGCAAGTCGGTGACAGGAGAGCGTCGGAGTGGACAAGAAATCAATGGTGGCAGACCTGGCGGCGTTGGTAACCGCCGAGTCGCCCAGTTCCGATCTCGGCGCAGTCGATGCATGTGCGGACGTGGTGGCCGAAATCGGCGAACGCCACCTCGGAAGCACCCCCGAACGTATCCGCATCGACGGGCGCCAGCACTTGCGTTGGTCGTTCGGCGCGGAGCCGAAGGTGATGCTCCTGGGCCATTTCGACACCGTCTGGCCGCTCGGAACGCTCGCGGAGTTGCCCTGGTCTGTCACCGACAACATCGCCACCGGACCCGGAGTCTTCGACATGAAGGCCGGCATCGTCCAGCTCTTCCACGCGCTCGCATCGCTTCCGTCGCTCGACGGGGTGGTCGTGCTCCTCAATTCCGACGAGGAAATCGGCTCCCCGACCTCGCGCGCACTGATCGAGGAGCAAGCACGTCAGGTCGACGCGGTGCTGGTCCTCGAAGCCGCAGCCGACGGCGCAGTGAAGACCGCGCGCAAGGGTATGTCGCTGTACTGCGTCGACATCGAGGGACGCGCTGCACACGCCGGACTGGAACCGGAACGAGGTGTGAACGCTGTAGTGGAGCTCGCACACCAGATTCAGGCCGTGGTGGAGCTCGCGGACCCGGCGGCGGGAACGTCGGTGGTTCCGTCCGTGATCAGTGGCGGCACGACCACCAATACCGTTGCAGCGCAAGCGCAACTGTGGTGTGACGTTCGAATGTGGTCCGCGAAGGAACAGGAACGCATCGACCGTTCGATCCGTGCACTGACACCGGCGCTGGCCGAAAGCCGAATTTCGGTATCCGGAGGACCCAACCGTGGGCCACTGGAATCAGCGTCTTCGGAGAAGCTGTACTTTCTCGCTCACCAGGTCAGCAGTGAGAGCGGGTTGGGAATGCTTCGCGACTGCGCAGTCGGCGGTGCGTCGGACGGAAATTTCACCGCTGCAGTCGGAACTCCCACGTTGGACGGCCTCGGTGCCGTCGGCGGTGGTGCCCACGCAGCGACAGAACACGTAGAGATAGATCAGATGATCCCGCGCGCCACCTTGTTGGCCGGTCTGGTGACTCGAATCCTGGAGGGAGGACTGTGACGATGACGTCGCCGAACAATGTCCAACGCAAGACCGTTCAACCATTCGGAGGTGTATCGCCTTCACGGATGCGGCAGGCAATCAGCCAGGCCGAGCAGGCCGCTCTGCTTGCATGTGTGACTATCGAAACCGTCACCGGGCATGCCGAGTTGGAACAGGTATTCGGTCTGTTCGAGAAGGTATGGCAGCCGGAGAGCGGTAACCCTCCCGTCCATCGGGACATGATGAAGGCGCTCGCACACTCCGGTAACTACGTCGCCGGCGCGTTTCGTGGCGGGGATCTGATCGGCGGCTCGGTTGCATTCTTCGAGGAACCGCAACACCGTTCGTTGCATTCGCACATCACGGGGATCCTCCCGAACGTGCAGAACGGGCACATCGGCCTCGCGTTGAAACTGTTCCAGCGTGCGTGGGCACTGGAACGGGGAATTCTCCACGTGCGGTGGACTTTCGACCCGCTCGTCGCACGCAATGCCTACTTCAACGTCTCGAAACTCGGTGCGTTCCCGATCCAGTATCTGCCGCGTTTCTACGCGCCGATGAACGACAGCCTCAACGGCGGCGCAGACAGCGACCGGTTGTTGATCGACTGGGAAATCGGTAGTAGCAAGGTTGCCGACGTCGTCGCCGGTTCGGGAGAAGTCCCGACTCCCGAGTCCTTGGGGGCGAGCGAACTGCTGTCCGTCTCCGAAGCCGGCCTGCCCGTGTTGAAGTCGACCAAGAATCGATTCGTCACGGTGGCTACACCGAATGACGTGTACACACTGCGTAAGTCGGACCCGACGGCAGCGAACGACTGGCGCCTGGCAGTCCGCGAGACTCTCGGTGGTGTGCTCGCCGAGAACGGAGTGGTTCTCGCAGTTACCAGAACCGGAAAGTACGTGCTGGACCGTGCGCCGGGAACACAGGCAGGCAGGACAACAGCGGAGGTTACATCGTGAAGATCGAAGGAGTTGAATTACGCCGGGCAACAATGCCGTTGAAAGCGCCGTTCCGTACCTCGTTCGGCACCGAGACCACCAAGGACGTGTTGTTCGTCAAGGTCGTCACCTCGGAGTCGGAGGGCTGGGGCGAGTGCGTGGCGATGTCCGAGCCTCGCTACTGCTCCGAATACACGGACGGCGCCGCCGAAGTCCTTCGTAAGTTCCTGATTCCGTCTCTGGGTGAACTCACCGATCCCGACGTGCACGCACTGAGCGCGACGATGGAACAGTTCGCCGGGCACCCCATGGCCAAAGCGGCATTGGAAACCGCATTTCTCGACGCCGAGTTACGGGCTGCCGGGACGAGCATGTCTTCGTACCTGGGTGCAGTAGTCGATCGCGTACCCGCGGGTGTCTCGGTGGGTATCAAGAATTCGATCGATGAGCTGCTAGAGGAGGTAGGCGGGTTCCTCGATGCCGGATACCTGCGCATCAAACTGAAGATCGAACCGGGCTGGGACATCGAGCCGGTTCGCGCAGTCCGCGAGAGGTTCGGCGACGACGTACTCCTCCAGGTCGACGCGAACACCGCGTACACCCTGGCTGACGCCCGCCATCTCCAGCGGCTCGACGACTTCGACCTCCTGCTGATCGAGCAGCCGCTTCCCGAAGAGGAACTGCGTGGCCACGCCAGGCTGGCCGAGATGATGCGGACGCCGGTCTGCCTCGACGAGTCGATCACCTCCGCGAAGGTCACCGCCGACGCGCTGGCAATCGGTGCGTGCAGCGTGGTGAACATCAAACCGGGACGTGTGGGCGGTTATCTGGAATCGCGTCGTATCCACGACGTCTGCAAGGCCAACGGAATTGCCGTGTGGTGCGGCGGAATGCTCGAGACCGGAATCGGCAGGGCCGCCAACGTCGCGCTTGCCGCGCTCCCCGGATTTGCCCTACCAGGCGATACATCGGCTTCCGACCGGTACTTCGCCGAAGACATCACCGAGCCGTTCGTACTCGACAACGGTTACGTGAAGGTTCCGGAAGGACCGGGTATCGGCGTCGAACCGATCCCCGACCTGCTCGAAGCAATTACCACGTCGGTCGAATGGATCGGCATGGATCGGCTTTGACGAATCACTATGACACACTTCGTTCACCGGACGAAGGAGTGATAGACGTGGGCACCGTACGACCTCGCATCAGTTTGGTGCGGCTTCTCGAAGACGTGGGAACTACGGTGCTGAATCCGGTTGTCGGCGACCCGGAGGCGGTCCAGGAGATCGCCTCGGTGGTCATTCACGACCCCGACGACGACTCACCCTCGACACCGGACTCCATGGTGCTGCTCGTCGGCGTCACCGGAGGCGAACGTATCGCGGAGTCCGTGGCCGGCCTGGCCGAGCGCGGAGTACGCGTGGTGGTCGCGCGAGTGACCGCCGAGGTCAGCGATGCGGACCGCGAATCCGTCATCGCCTCGGGCGTCGTGCTGTTGGCCTTGGCGCGAGGAGTCTCGTGGGTTCAGCTGACAAGCCTGCTTCATTCGGTGCTCTCGGCCCGAAACGAAGTCGGGCACATCCACTCACGCGGAGGCGGCCCGGCCGGCGATCTGTTCGCCTTCGCCAACGCTGTCAGCGCACTTCTCGATGCGCCGATCACGATCGAGGACCGCAGCTCACGGGTCATCGCCTTCTCCGGCCGCCAGGAAGAAGGAGACGGTCCACGTATCGCGACCGTTCTGGAGCGGCAAGTTCCTGACCAGTACATTCGAGTGCTCGAAGAGGCCGGGGTCTTCGACCGGCTCTATCGCAGCGACGATCCGGTGTGGGTCTCGGCCGAGACCCTCGGTACCAAAATGGGTCGTATCGCCGTGTCCATCAGAGCCGGCGACGAGTTCCTCGGCTCCATGTGGGTGGCAACCGGTGAGCCGATGTCCGACGACCGGATGCGTGCTCTGCGCGATTCTGCCGGGTTGATCGCGCTGCAGATGTTGCGGTTGCGCGGCGGTGCCGACGCCGAGCGCCGACTGCGCGCAGACCTGATCGCAACCCTTCTCGACGGTGGGTCAGGTGCGGTCGACGCGATGAATCGCCTCGGTCTCGGGACCGGTCCCGCACTCGTGATGGCTTTGGGTCGTAGGTCTTTCGAAGGATCGTCGAAGCCGGACGATGCCGCCCACGTGGTGCGACTGACCGACGCTCTGGCCATGCACCTCGGCGCCGTCCACTCGCAGTCGGCGGCAGCCTTGGTCAACGGAACCGGCTACGCGGTGCTGTCTGTGCGAGGGCATTCCCCGGCCGAAGCCGAGTTGCAGGCGTTCCGTGTGGCCTCGGACTTCCTGGACCGCACCGGAGCGTCCGGCGACACGATCATCGGGATCGGCCGGGTCGTGACCAGACCGGCGCAGCTGAGCCGATCGAAGCGCGACGCCGAACATGCCCTCGAAGTGTTGTTGGCGGGACGAGCGTCGGGCAGCGTCGCCACCTTCAGTAGCGTCCACGTCGATGCCATCCTGTTGGAGATCGCGTCGGAAGCTGCAGCCGAAGGGTTCTCGGACCTCGGACCGATCGAGGCGATCGCCAGCCACGACGCCGCTCATGCGACCTCGTTCGTGGACACTCTCGATGCGTGGCTCAACGCGTTCGGTGATGTCGGTGACGCCGCGGCGTCATTGCACGTGCACCCCAACACCTTTCGGTATCGTCTCAGCAAGTTGAAGGGTATGGCCGCGTTGGATCTCGACGACCCCAACGTCCGCTTCCGGTTGATGGTGCATCTTCGTCTGCGCGGTCCACGCTAGCTCGAAAGCCGAAAAATGCGGGTCGCACTGATTTCTCAGCGCGACCCGCATTCTTTGTCAGTGGGTTCGGATCAGCTGTTGTTGCGAAGTGCTTCGACAGCGATGCGGCCGACGGTTCCGATGGAGGCGTCGATCTTCGGGGCGCGGTGGGTGAGCTCGTGGGACTTGGTGAAGACACCGACGGCGTAACGCTTGCCGTCCGGGTACGCCACGACGCCGGCTTCGTTTCGTACCAGTCCCAGCGTTCCGGTCTTGGCGGCGACAGTGACCTCGTCGGGGAAACCGGACGAAAGGCGGTGCGGCCAGACCTGCTTGCTCATGATGGTTCGGACCTCTTCACAAGCCGATGCGGGGCCGGCTTCATCCCTCCAGATTGCAGCCAGCAACATTGTGATCTCACGAGGAGTACTGGAATTGGAGCGGGCGGGATCCATGACGGAAATTGTCCGAAGAATTTCGATGGGGGGCATTTCCAGCAAGGTGCCCTTGTCGACGCCGAGGTCGTCGTAGACCGTCTTGAAGAGGCCTCGGCAGTCACGGACCAAGTTGGTCTTCTCCAAACCGAGCCCGCGCAGCGTTGCGACGATGTTGTCGAGTCCGAGACGCTCGTACAAGAAATCCGTGGCGGCGTTGTCGCTGAAGCTCATCATGAGCAGAGCGAGGTCTCGCCAGCTTGCAGTCACGTCGTCGGCGCAGCCGCCGATACCGATGCCGCCGGAGCGGAACTCGGCGGTCACCGTGGCGTGCTCGGTCGGATCAAGGGTGCCTGCCGCTACTTCACGGGCGTACTGAAGCACAACAGGAATCTTGAAAACGGAGGCGAGGATGACACCTTCGTCCGCGCCGTAGCCGAACTCTTCGCCGGAATCGATGTCGCGTGCGTGGACGTAGGCATCGGTCTTCGCTTCGGCGAGTACAGCAGCGATCTCCTGCTGTGCGCTCTCAACGTACGTGGCGGTTTCGGTCATTCGAGAAGCCCTTTCGTCGGTATCCATGTATCTGGGTTATTCGTGGATCTGACGATAGTGAGTCGACGACGGGGGGTCTTGTACGAATCGACGAAGGTTGGCGCACGGTTCGGTGCTGTTGCGCCGAATCATCCGGGCGTCGGGGTGTTCTCCGGATCAGGACGCATAAGTTTCGAGGCGACATCCGACCAGTTCGGCGACGGCGCTGCGTCGCTTGTCGGAGACCACGCCTGCCAACAGGAGGGTGAACAATTCGTCGATACGGTCGTTCAAATCGCTTCGTCTGGTGAGCACGTTCGAAACCAGTTGAACGCCGGTGAATGCCGAGATCACCACGCGACCCACCGATTCCGGCTCCACATCGTCGCGGATGTCGCCTTCGAGCTTCGCGGCCTCGGCCAGTTTTCGAAGCTCGCGGATCCACGCGACGTACGGGCCTTGCGAACCGTCGGCAGAGGCCAACTCGAGGGTAAGTCGGATTCCCGCACGAACAATAGGTTCTGCGACGAGTTGGCGGCCCATCTCGTGGCACACCATGACGAGCTGTTCCAGTGCCGGTGCGCCTGTGGCTGCAACTGCGGTGAAGGCACTGATCGAGATCTGGTGCTGTTCTTCGATCACCGCCTGAGCCAGTTCGTCTTTGGACGAGAAGTGAAAATAGACCGCGCCCTTGGTCATCTGCGCCGCGGACACGATGTCATTCATGCTCGTGCTGCCGTACCCCGTGACTTCGAACCGATCAGCAGCACCTTGAAGAATCTGTCGGCGACTGATCTTGGCACGTTCCTGCATTGCTCCCTTGTCCTCCGACTGTTAACACGTGAACCAGTTTTAGGGCCCTAGGTCCCGGACCAGCGACCCACGGTAGCAGCGAATCTCGTGCTCGCGCGACAGCGCGAAACGGACTGTTCGGTGTGCAATCGCAGGTCACGGTCGGTAGGAGCGACAAATGCGACCGCCGCAACCTCCGTTGGAGGCTGCGGCGGGGAGTCCAGTTATCGGCCAGCGAAATTCGGTCGAAGGTATGCGATCAACGAGTCGAGACAGTTGCCTCGAAGCCGAGGTCGCGTAGCGCCGACTTGAGTTTGGTCTGTGCCTCGTCGAGAGATTCGGGTGACGGCGAGGTGTCGGCGCCACTGATGTCGAAGTTCCCCATGTCGTATGCGGGGAAAACATGAACGTGAAGATGCGGAACTTCCAGACCTGCGATGAGGAGACCCGACCGAGGCGCGTCGAACGCCTTCCGCACGGCTTGGCCGAGGTTGCGGGCAACAGCGGTGACCTTGGCAAAGAGTTCAGGATCCACGTCCTGCCACTGATCGACCTCGGCTCGCGGAACCACAAGCACGTGGCCCTGCGTTACCGGCGCGATGGTCAAGAACGCGACGACGTCCTCGTCCTCCCACACGAAACGTCCTGGTAGATCCCCGTTGATGATGGCACTGAAGACTGAAGGCATACCCCGAGATTAGCCCGCGTCCGGTTGCCAGGAAACTCCCAGGCTGGACGCAGGTTCGTCGGAGCCGGCCCGACAAATCTAGGACGCATGACGACAGAAGCCATGCAGACCGCGGGCAGCACGGACGCAGAGGAGGTCTCCGCGACGACTGTAGTGCTGGACGTGGTCGTCCCGGTATACAACGAAGAGGCAGGCCTCGAGACGTGCGTGCGGCGCCTGCGCCGGCATTTACGCACGCAGGTGCCATTCTCTGCACGAATTACCATCGCGGACAACGCCAGTGTCGACGGCACGTTGGCACTCGCCCGTTCCCTCGCCGAAGAATTCGACGACGTCCGGGTCGTCCACCTGGATGCGAAGGGTCGTGGTCGAGCACTGCGGCAGGTATGGAGCGACTCCGATGCCGACGTGGTCGCGTACATGGACGTCGACCTCTCGACCGACCTCAACGCCCTGATGCCGTTGATTGCTCCGTTGCTCTCCGGACACTCGGACATCGCCATCGGTTCCCGGCTGGCACGATCGTCCCGCGTGGTGCGCGGCCCCAAGCGTGAGTTCATCTCACGTAGCTACAACCTCATCCTCCGAAGCGCACTGCATGCTCGCTTCTCCGACGCCCAGTGTGGATTCAAAGCCATGCGCGTCGATGTTGCACGGCAACTACTTCCGCTGGTGGAGGACACCGGGTGGTTCTTCGATACCGAATTGCTGGTGCTGGCCGAGCGAGCGGGCATGCGGATTCACGAGGTCCCTGTCGACTGGGTGGACGACCCGGACAGTCGGGTAGACATCATTGCCACGGCAGTTGCCGACCTCAAAGGTGTGGTCCGTGTCGGGCGAGCACTGTCTACCGGTTCCCTTCCATTGGCCGAGCTCAGGGCAAGTTTCGGACGTGAACCGTTGGTTCCCGGAGTTCCACGAGGAATGGTCGGGCAGCTCTCACGCTTTGCCGTGGTGGGAGTCATTTCGACGCTCGCGTACGCGCTGCTCTACCTCGCTCTGCACTCGATCATGGGTGCGCAGTGGGCCAACGCCGTCGCATTGCTGGTGACCGCGGTATTCAACACCGCCGCCAACCGGGCCTTCACCTTCGGGATCCGAGGGTCGGAAGGATCCGCTCGTCACCAGATGCAGGGCCTGCTCGTGTTCGGGTTCGGTCTACTGCTCACCAGCGGATCGTTGTTCGTGCTCGACGTCATGGCGCCCGACGCTTCCAAGCACGTGGAGCTTGCCGTACTCGTCATCGCCAATCTTGTTGCCACAGTCAGTCGATTCATCGCACTGCGCTGGGTGTTTCGCACCGCACAATCCGTAGGAGCCAATCGATGACCGCCACTGCAGAGACACTCGCCGCGCCGCTGCCAGCGCCGGAACCGCAACGTCAGGTGCGCTGGGAACCGTGGGCACTGGGAGTGTTGTTGGTGGGCACCGGAGTCGCCTACATCTGGGGCCTGGGTGCGTCCGGATGGGCCAACTCGTTCTATGCCGCTGCGGTACAGGCAGGTTCGGTGTCGTGGAAGGCTTTCTTCTTCGGCTCCTCGGACGCTGCAAACTCGATCACCGTCGACAAGCCGCCCATGTCCCTGTGGTTGATGTCGCTGTCGGTTCGCATCTTCGGACTCAATTCCTGGGCGATGTTGGTGCCGCAGGCACTCCTCGGGGTCGGATCGGTTGCACTGTTGTGGGGAACGGTTCGACGGTATTTCGGTGCGGCCGCCGGCCTCCTCGCGGGCCTGGTACTTGCGCTCACACCCGTAGCGGCGCTGATGTTCCGGTTCAACAACCCGGATGCTCTGCTGGTGCTCCTGATGATCGCAGCAGTGTGGGCGATGATGCGCGCCGTGCAGGACGGCCGCACCCGCTGGCTCGTGTTGGTCGGTATCTTCTGCGGATTCGGTTTCCTGACAAAGCAATTACAGGTCATGTTGGTGGTTCCACCGCTGGCGCTCACCTATCTGATCGCCGGACCGCCGAAACTGGGTAAGCGCGTACTCCAACTGTTCGCGGCACTGGGCGGACTGATCGTTTCCGCCGGATGGTGGTTGGCAATCGTCGAACTGTGGCCGGCCGACTCGCGTCCGTGGATCGGTGGTTCACAGAACAATTCGATTCTCGAACTGACGCTCGGCTACAACGGGCTCGGGCGCTTGAGCGGCAACGAGACCGGAAGCGTCGGCGGCGGCGGCATGCGCGGTGCTGGTGATGCCGCGGCCGGCGCTGCTGCGGGCGGTTTCCCCGGGATGGGCGAGGCCGCAGGTGGTATGGCCGGGGGAGGTATGGCACCAGGTGGTGGGGCCGGCGGTGGTATGTGGGGGAGTACCGGCATTACCCGACTGTTCGAATCGGCCCAGGGCGGACAGATCGCCTGGTTGATTCCTGCTGCACTGATACTTCTGGCGGCTGGAATCGTGCTGCGAGGCAAGGCACCCCGCGCTGACACGCAGCGTGCGTCATTCATCGTCTGGGGGCTCTGGCTGTTGGTGACCGGACTGACCTTCAGTTTCATGGCGGGAATCTTCCACGCCTACTACACCGTTGCGCTGGCGCCGGCGATCGCCGCGCTGATCGGTTCAGGATCGGTAGTGGCGTGGCGTCATCGTGACGTCCTCTGGGTTCGCATCATTCTGGCGGTGTCCTTGGCCGCAACCGTCGCGATGGCGTGGGTACTGCTCGGACGCTCGCCTTCGTTCGTACCGTGGCTTCGCTGGACCATTCTGGTGGTCGGCATCGTCAGTGCCGTGGCAGTGCTGATTCCGGCAGTGACGCGAGGTCGATTGGCTGTAGCAGTGATTCTCGCAGCGATCTTCACCGGTCTGGCAGGTCCGACTGCATACGCGATCGACACGATCAATACTCCGCATACCGGTTCCATAGTTTCGGCCGGACCGAGCGTCGAAGGTGGAATGGGCGGGCCCGGCGGTGGCCGCGGAGGCTTCGGTGGATTCGGTGGCTCGGCTGATGGCGGTAACCGTCGGACTGACGGGGCTGGGACCGGAATGCCGGGCACGCCCCCTGCAGGAATGGGTCAGATGCCCGGTGGTGCAACAGTTCCGGGCGGTACCACGCCGACCGCCGACGGGACGCGAGGCGCAATGGGAGGCGGTGTCGGTGGTCTACTGCAGGGCAGCACGCCGGGAGCCGCTGTTGTGTCCACACTCGAAGAGAACTCCGACCAGTTCACGTGGGTAGCCGCGGCAATCGGGTCCAACAGCGCCTCGGGTTATCAGCTTGCGACGCAGTCACCGGTCATGGCTATCGGAGGGTTCAACGGGAGCGATCCGTCGCCGACGCTCGCGCAGTTCCAGCAGTACGTGGCAGAGGGCAAGATTCACTTCTTCATCGCAGGCGGTGGGATGGGTGGCGGTATGAACGCCGAAGGCACCGCTACCGCTATCTCGACGTGGGTGACCGAAAACTTCACCGCCACAACGGTAGACGGAGTAACCCTCTACGACTTGACGGTTGCAGGCTGACCAACAGGAACGCACGCCAGGTCCGCATCGGAGGTGCTTCCTCCGATGCGGACCTGGCGTGAAGTTGTATGCCTGAGGTTCGTCCTCAGGTTTTGAAGGTGGTGTTCGCCGGCCGCGGGTGCTGCTGCGGGTCGATCGAGGGTGGCGGGATGAACCAGGGTTTGTTGTCGACTCCGATTCGGATTTCCCATTTCCCGACGAACCCTGATTTTCGGTGCATCAGTCGGTGGTGTGAACGGCACAGCAGGACCAGGTTGTTCATCACCGTCGGGCCACCGTTCGCCCAGTGCTTAATGTGGTGCGCATCAGTCCACGCGGGTACGCACGTGCAGCCGGGGAAGGCGCAGCCTTTGTCCCGGGCGATCAACGCCACTCGCTGTTCGGCGGTGACCAATCGTTTTCCTGGTTGCGCATCCAAGGGCGCGCCGTGATCGTCGAGCAGAACGGTCGACAGGAAACAATCACACCCGAGAAGCCTGGTCTGCGACACGGACAGTGGTCCGAGCCAGGGCATGTGCCCGACATCAAGATCCGACACAGCCATTCCGTCATCAGCAGTGGAGGGTGTTGCGGCGCAGTCCCGATGCTCCGCGAGATCCCGAGCATTGATGTGCACATTCACGTGCGGACGCTGACCACCATCGGTTCCGGTCTTAGCGCAATCGAGATACCGGCGGATTAGTTCCGTGAACCCGTCCGCCGTCCGTTTCGCCGCCGACCGAGAATCCGGCGTCCCATCCGGTGCCGGGGTGGGCATCGTCAGATTCGACAACGCCGACAACAACATTTCACCGGTGAGGGCATCGAAATCCCCACGCACCACCACCCGACCGTTCAACGTCGACGCGATCCGCAACTCATTCCGATCCACATCCTCGGCGGGCGGAATCTCATCCGATTCGAAAATGCGCTCTAACGTCGCGATCACGTTCCGCACTTTCGTGGTTGTCGCTTCCACTCCGGACGCGGCAGCCAACAACAAATCGATACAGCGAGGGAGCGCTTCCTCCGGCATCCCCTTCGGCGGTGACTCACAGAACGCCACGATCAACACAGCATGATCGAACGAACAATCCCCGCCATCGAACCGAGCAGCCACCGCCGGAAACGGCCGCAAAGCCGCACCCAACGCGGCGATCTTCTTCCCGTCCCGAACCTGCAACATCGTGTTCGCCGCCAACCACGCACCCACCCCGCGGCTCGCAATCACCTGATCATCCGGGCGCAACGAGAGTTCGTCCACCACAGCCACTCGAACGGCTTCCAGGCGCAGAATCTCCGCACTCGCCTCGACAGCAGCAGCACGCAACTCAGAAGCAGACAACCGCCACAGGCGTCCGCGCAAACCCACCGCAGAACCCGACACCACATCCGACAACAAGACGCTCATTGAATCCCCCGATCCCCTGCCCAAATCATACTCGAACACATGTTCGAGTCAAGAGTTGATTTCGCAGGGGCTAAGCGCTGATACTGTCGAGGTCGTGGACCACGTCGCAGCAGGTGTCGAGTAATTCGCGATCATGGCTGATGAGTAATACGCCGACGCCGGTTTCGGAGGCGCGACTCTCGATCAATCGAATGAGCGCGGCCGTCGTGGCGGCGTCGAGCATCGCAGTCGCCTCGTCGCAGATGAGGTATTTCGGTTGTTGCGCCAGCGATCTCGCCAGGCAGGCGCGCTGTAGTTGGCCGTCGCTCACCTGGTGGGGTCTACGGGACAAGAGATCGGGAGTGAGGCCCACTTCTGCTGCCAGTGCGACCACATCGATTGACCTACTGGCAATATCGCTGGGTTGACCGATGATCGAGGCGAGCGTCTGCCGAGGGTCGGTTGATGCGCGAGGTGACTGAAACAGCATGGACACCGTCCCGCGTAGTGCCGCGGGTACCGAGAATTTGGTACCCACGACGGGTGATCCGTCGATCCGCACCTCGCCTGACCACGGTGCGTCCAACGTGGCGAGAATCCTTGCAAGTGTTGTTTTTCCGGTGCCCGAAGTCCCGCTCAGGCCGATCAGCCTTCTCGGCGGAATTTCGAGCGAGACGTTCTCGAGCACCGGTCGGTCCTGGTGGTAACCGCTGGTAATTCCCAGAGCTTGCAAACTCATGTCAGCCCACCTTCCGCAGCGTTCGGTACGTGCGGTCACCCAGTGTGACGAGTTCGGTCGGGCCACCGGATTGTTTCGACTCCGGGCGTCGTAGGTGATAGACGCACTCCTCGGGGAGATCGGTGAGTTGCGGTGGCGATCCCGGCATGGGAGTCAAACCTCTGGAAGGTAAGGCGCCGAGAAGGTCTCGGGTGTAATCGTGAAGCGGATCTTTGAACACCAGCGCGGCCGGACCGGTCTCCATGATGCGTGATGCGTACATGACGGCAAGTCGATCAGCGACACCGCTGCGGGTGAGGGATGCCAGGTCATGGGTGATGAGCAGGACCGCCGCTCCGGCGTCCGCGCACTCTCGAAGTAATCCCATGACGTGGTCGGTGAGTTCGCGGTCGAGGTTGGCGGTGGGTTCGTCTGCGACGATCACCGACGGATTCCCGGCCAGCGCACCGGCAATGGCCACGCGTTGCGCCATGCCGCCCGACAGTTCGTGCGGGTAGCAGTCCAGGGCCGACGGTTCGAGTCCGACGCGAAGTGCCAAGGCATCGCAAGTGTGATCGCTGCCGAGTGCGTCGATCGTCTCCTGTAGTTGCGATCGCGCAGTCCGGACGGGGGTGAGATGTGTTGCGGCGGATTGTGGAACGAGAGCCACGTGCCGCCCACGGAACGCGGCGCCGGAGAAGACGTCGATCTCGAGGTCCGGTGTTCCGACGGTGACCGTTCCGGTTCGAGAAGCATTCGGCGGCAACATGTTCATGACCGAGGTGGCGATGATCGACTTGCCACACCCCGATTCCCCGACAAGTGCGGTCACCGTGCCGGCTGGAACGTCGAGGTCGATGTCGCTCGCAGCGTGAACTACCGATCCTCCGAGTAGAGGGATCCTGACGGTGAGAGATTCGATGCGCAGGCCGTGGTTCACAGTCGCAACTCCGAAGGTCGAGGTGGTGTGAGCATCGACCGCAGGGCCGAACCGGCGACGGCAACTGCGACGGTGGCGATCACGAGAACTGCGGCGGGGAATGCCAGCGTCCACCAACCGCCGAGGAGTAGAGAACTGCGTGCCTCTTCGAGAAGCGTCCCGAGACTGGGCTTGTGCGGGGGAAGGCCGAATCCCAGGAAGGACAACGTCGATTCGTGCCAGACGGCGTGGGGCAGCAGGAGAACGACTGCGATCAAAGCCTGCGGCGCCGTCGCCGGCACGAGGTGGCGCATGATCACGTGACGTCGACTTGCTCCCGCGAGAATGGCGGCGTCGATGTAGGGACGCTCGCGCAGACTCAAGATCTCGGAGCGGATGATCCGGGCCACTTGGGTCCAGTGGGTCAGTGCGATCGAAAGCACGATGGCGGCAATGCTTCCACGGAACATCGCGACGATGACGATGCCGAGCAACAGGTGGGGGAGTGCGTTGACGGCATCGGTGCCGCGCATGACGAACCTGTCCACCCAGCCACCGACCAGTCCGGCCGTAGTGCCGACGGCGACGCCGATCACCGTGGCGAGCAGCGCGCAGGCGAGTGCGATCAGAAGTGAGGTTCGAATGCCTGCAGCTATGCGCACGAACAGATCTCGGCCCGCCGAGTCCGTTCCGAACGGGTGATCGAACGACGGAGCCAGGCGAGCCGCCGAGAAGTCTGTGACTCGGTCGTCGACGTCGGCCAACCATGGGACCAACGCCGCGTACAGCGCAACGAGAATCAGCACGCCGACGGCGATCTTGAAGCGTCGTTCAGCCATCGGTACTCACTCTCGGGTCGAGTACTGCAACGAGGACGTCGGCAAGCAGTGAGCCGAGCATGACCGTCAATGTCGTACCGACGGTGAGGAACGCGAGCAGTGCCATGTCGAGGTCACGGGCTGACGAGACGATGGCGCCGGCGATCCCTGGCCAACTGAAGACCTCTTCCACCAGCACTGCCCCGACTATCAGCTCGGGCAGTCGCACGCCGACGATGTTCACGAAAGGCGCCAGTGAGGTCGGCAGTATGTGGCGTTTCGTGATGGTCGGCGCCGGGATTCCGCGTGCTACGGCGCCCGCGACAAATCCCTCACTTTTCGAACCCACGACGGATTCTCGGACCGCGAGTAGGAGCCACGGCATCTGCGAGATGGAAAGGACCGTCACCGGTAGGACCAAGTGCCGGATCACCTGTCCCGGTGTGGGATCGGCACCCCCGTCGGTCAACCCGGCGACCGGGAGCCAGCCGAGAGTCAACGCGAAGAGCGCGATGGCACCCAGCGACAAGACAAACGGCGGAAGTCCTTGGACCACGACGCTCAGCCCGGACACGGTCTTGTCCAAGAATCCTCCACTGCGTATTCCGGCGAGAACACCGAGTGTCAGCGAGGCGAGAATCGCGATGAGGAGTGAGATACCGACCAGCAGCAGGGTCCATGGCAGACGCTCGGAGATAACTTGGGAAACAGGCTGATTGAACGATCTGGAGATCCCGAGATCACCGGTGAACACGCCCTGGAGCCAATTCCAGTACGTGCTGTACCAGGGGTTGTCGAAACCCATCTGATCGGCGATCAACGCTTTGTCCGCGTCGCTGGTCGTCATGTATCGCGTGCCCAGGTAGCCGACAAGTGGATCGAACGGTGAGATCGCGGCGGCGGCAAAGAGTCCCGCGGACACCACGGCGATCACCGGCACGATGAACAACGCCCGCCGACCGACCATCGTGAGGATGGCCTTTCGGCGGGAGTTGCCACGGTGGTCGAGCGATTGCCTCGCGTCCACCCGAACGTCGACCGCTGTCATTGCCCTCTGGCCCACGTCTGCAGTGACCACCACGGGCCCCAGGTCACACCGTGTGAGTGTGGCTCGAGTACAGGTCCGGACATCTGCCAGTCGGAATCCTTCGAAACGTACGTATGGTCGAGGAATACGAGGATGACAAATCCGGGATCCTCGACGTACGCCTGCTGCACGTCGCGATACGCGGCGTCACGCGTTGCCTGATCCAGGCTGCGGCGTCCTACTTCCAGGCCTGCGTCGACTGTTGGATTGGAGTAGTCGCTGGCGTTGTCGTAGATGCTGCCGACCCCGGGCGCTATGTACTTCGAGTTCAGCGCGTCGTACGCCTGCGTGTCTGGATCGAAAGGTTCGTCTCCACCACCGAGAAGCGTCGAATCCTGGTTGATTCGAGGGTCTATGCGGTCCCAGGAGAGCGCTTCGAGATCCACCTCGATGCCGACAGCGAGAGCATCGGAGGCAAATGCCTGAGCGAGATCACGTCGAACGGTGTCGACGGAGTTGTACATGATCGTGAACTGCGCCCGCTGACCGTCTTTCGAACGGATTCCGTCGGCACCTTCGATCCAGCCCGCTTCGGTGAGAATTCGCTCGGCCTCGGCCGGGTCGTAGGCGAAGGTTGCGTTCGGGTTGTACGAATCGCCGTAGACCTCGGGGATCGGAGTGGCGGCGACGCGGCCGTGTCCGCCCAGGACGTTGTCGATCATCGACTGGCGATCGGCGGCGAGGTTGAGCGCCATCCGTACGGCTTTGTCGCCTGCCACGGGATTGTTCGTCGGAAGTGAGAGACCGCGCCAGTCCGCTGACTGATGGGCAGTCACCGACATGTTGTCTTTGCCCGAGAACGTATTGGCAAGCAGTGGAGGGAGATTGGTTCCGTCGATCTCGCCGGATACCATACGTTGGGCGCGGGTGTTGTCGTCCGGAACGTAGAGGAGAGTGAGCTTCTTGATCTCCGGTGCACCGTCCCAGTAGTTCTCGTTCGCCTCGAAGACCGCTCGATCCGGTGAGAGATCGACGAGTGTGTACGGACCCGTACCGACAGGCGCGGTGTTCAACGGCGATTCGGCGGCCAGTCCGGGTGT
This sequence comes from Rhodococcus sp. SG20037, assembly GCF_031763325.1. Classification (NCBI taxonomy): domain Bacteria; kingdom Bacillati; phylum Actinomycetota; class Actinomycetes; order Mycobacteriales; family Nocardiaceae; genus Rhodococcus; species Rhodococcus sp. SG20037. The sequence goes on from NZ_CP134497.1 coordinate 1,094,554, forward strand.
CGCGAGGGATTCCGACGGGACCATGCCGATCAGCATCTTCGTCAGCAGGGGCGCATACGAGTAGGCGAGACGAAACTCGACTGTGCTGTCGTCGACGGCCACGACGTCGCTGATCATGTCGTACGACGAACGCGCTTCGGAGGCGGAAGCGGGATCGAGGATCGCCTTGTACGTGGCAACCACGTCGGCGGCGTCGAAGGTCGACCCGTCGGAGAAGGTGACGCCGTCACGTAGCTTGACCGTCCAGACTGTCGCGTCGGCATTGGCAGTGGGCATCTCCGCGGCCAGAGACGGCTCGAATCCCGGCATGCCGGTCCCTCCGGTGAGCCGGACGAGGCCGTCGTACATCTTGGCCTCACCGGCAGCGCCGAAGCCTGCGACCGGGTTGTAGCCGCCCAGCTCGTAGCCGTCGGCCAAGACCAGGCCGTCGTTGTTGCCCGAGGAGTCGGTGCCAGTCGGGCTACTGCACGACGTGATCAGAAGTGCGCCGATTGCGGCGGTTGCGGTGAGCGTCAGAACGCCTGGTTTGTGGAGTTTCACGGGTGTCCTTTCCTTGGTGGACAGGTGTACGAAAACATCTGTTCACCTATTCAGGTATTCATATGATCTCATCTCGAAACGGATATTTCGCACAAAGGCCGAACGCTGGGACCTTGGCCCCGCCAGTGGCACTCCGAGAGCCCTGTTATCGCAGGCCGTAGTCTGTTCACCGTGCGCGTACTAGTAATCGGCTCCGGAGCCCGTGAACATGCCCTCCTTCTCTCTCTTGCTCGCGATCCAGGTGTCACGGCCCTGATCTGCGCGCCTGGCAATGCCGGGATCGCAAAAATCGCCGAGCAGCACCCCATCGACGTCGCTTCGGGTGACGCGGTTACCGCGCTGGCCCAGAAGGTCGAAGCCGACCTCGTCGTCATCGGACCCGAGGTTCCGCTGGTCCTCGGTGTCGCAGACGCGGTGCGCGCAGCAGGTATCGCCTGCTTCGGGCCTTCGGCCGACGCCGCCCGCATCGAGGGATCGAAGGCTTTCGCCAAGGACGTGATGGCTGTCGCCGGCGTCAAGACCGCTCACAGCGAGATCGTCGACAATCCGGCCAAGCTCGACGAAGCACTCGACCGCTTCGGTCCCAACTGGGTGGTCAAGGACGACGGACTGGCCGCGGGTAAGGGCGTAGTCGTCACGACGGATCGTCTCGCCGCGCGCGATCATGCCGCAGAACTGCTCGAGACCGGACACCCGGTTCTCCTCGAGTCCTTCCTCGACGGTCCGGAAGTTTCGCTCTTCTGCCTCGTCGACGGCGAAACTGTGATCCCGCTGCTCCCGGCTCAGGACCACAAGCGAGTAGGCGACGGAGACTCCGGACCCAACACCGGCGGCATGGGCGCGTACACCCCATTGCCGTGGCTGCCCGACGAGATGGTCACGCAGATCGTCGACGACGTCGTCAAGCCTGTCGCTGCCGAGTTGGTCGCGCGCGGTAGCAGTTTCTCCGGCCTTCTCTACGCCGGTCTGGCGATCGGTGTCGACGGCCCGGCCGTCGTCGAATTCAACTGCCGGTTCGGTGACCCCGAAACTCAGGCCGTGCTTGCTCTCCTCGAAACGCCGCTGGGCGGTCTACTCAATGCGGCCTCGACCGGAACACTCGATTCGGTCGGTCCGTTGCAGTGGCGCGACGGTTCCGCTGTCACGGTCGTGATTGCCGCGGAGAACTACCCGTCAACCCCACGCACCGGCGACGTGATCACCGGAGCCGACGCCGACGGAGTCCTGCACGCCGGTACCAAGAAGCGTGAAGACGGTGCCGTCGTCTCGGCCGGCGGGCGTGTGCTGAGTGTTGTCGGAGTGGGCAAGGATCTGACCGAAGCTCGCGACGACGCCTACGCAAAGATCGCCGACGTCAAGCTTCCCGGCGGTCATTTCCGCAAGGACATCGGACTCGGCGCCGTCGAAGGTCGCATCTCAATTCCCTGACTCGTTCTTTCGGAGGGCCGGTGAACTTTCTGTTCATCGGCCCTTTTCATGGAAAATCAACGGTTCCTCGAAGTTACCCACGAGTATGGACTTCTCGTTCGGTTTCTCCCGGTATATCTCAGCGCGGGGGTCACGGAAAGAGAAGGGCACACTTGAGCATTCGCGCTGGATCCAACGAACGGCACGCACGTACCAATTCCACGCTCTCGCGTAGAAACTTCTTGGCAGCAACAGGATTAGCTGTGGGGGCCGCCGCACTCTCGTCCTCGTGGACCACGGCGGCCGCTGCGCCCAGACGAGCATTGAACGACGGAGACCGTGTCCCCGCGCTCGTGATCGGCAGTGGATACGGCGGTGCCGTTGCGGCACTTCGCCTGACACAGGCCGGTATCGACACGCACATGGTCGAGATGGGGAAGTCGTGGACCACACCAGGGTCCGACGGCAAGATCTTCTGCCCGATGCTCTCGCCCGACGGTCGGTCCTTCTGGCTCAGAGACCGTACAGTTCAACCGGTTTCACACTTCTCCGGCGGCTCGGTGGACAAGAACATCAGCCGCTACGTCGGTGTTCTCGACGCCGAGGACTTCGGCGGGATCAAGGTCTACCAGGGCCGAGGGGTCGGCGGTGGGTCGCTGGTCAACGGCGGTATGGCCGTCACACCCAAGCGTAACTATTTCGAAGAGATCCTGCCCGGTGTCGATTCCAACGAGATGTACTCGACGTATTTCCCGCGCGCGAACGCTGCGCTCGGAGTCAACAACATCGACCCGGCCTGGTTCGAATCGACCGAGTACTACAAGTTCGCGCGGACGGGGCGAAAGACCGCTGAGAGATCCGGTTACACAACAACGTTCGTGCCGAATGTCTACGACTTCAACTATATGAAGCAAGAAGCTGCCGGCCAGGTCACCAAGTCCGCTCTGGTCAGTGAGGTCATCTACGGCAACAATGCCGGAAAGAAATCTCTGGACAAGACGTACCTCGCTGCGGCATCCGCCACCGGCAAGCTCACCATTTCAGCTCTGCACGTCGTGACCTCGGTTTCCCCGGCCGCGACCGGCGGTGGCTATCAAGTGGTGATGAACCAGATCAACGAGCAGGGCAATACCGTCGGCACCAAGACAGTGACGGCGGACAAGGTCTTCTTCGCGGCCGGCAGTATCGGGACCAGCAAGCTCCTGGTCGCGATGAAAGCGCAAGGGCAGCTGGCGAATTTGCCGGGTGCAGTTGGACAGGAATGGGGTCACAACGGCAACGTGATGGTGGGCCGCGCCAATCACATGTGGGACGCCACCGGTGCGAAGCAGTCCGCGATCCCCGTGATGGGTATCGACAACTGGGCCGACACATCCGCTCCCGTCTTTGCGGAAATCGCACCCTTCCCGGCCGGTACCGAACTGTGGGTCAGCCTGTACTTGGCGATTGCCAAGAATCCGCAACGTGCTCAGTTCCAATTCAACTCGGCAACAGGCAAAGTCGGATTGAACTGGCAGCGCTCGCAGAACCAGCCGTCGATCGACATGGCGAAGAAGCTCTTCGACAAGATCAACAAGAAGGAAGGCACGATCTACCGGACCGACCTCTTCGGCCCGACGCAGACGTGGGGCGATCAGTTGACGTACCACCCCCTCGGCGGTTGTGTGCTCGGCAAGGCGACCGACGGCTACGGTCGTCTGCCGGAGTACCCGGGTCTGTACGTCATGGACGGATCCCTCGTACCGGGCAATGTGGGAGTCAATCCGTTCGTCACCATCACCGCTCTGGCCGAACGGAATATCGAGAACATCATTGCGAACGACATGAACTAGGGCGGTAACTCGTCAGCAGGTGCGGTGCGGTGCGGCAGGTGCTGCACCGTACCGCTTCTGTATGTCCCGGAGTGTCATCGCGGCGCGTGATCTCGCAATGATCGATTGACTCGGTCGAGGATACCGACGGCAGTGGTCAATGTGTCGAGGGCGCCCTCGTCGAGGGACGCCAATTCTTCGGCGAGAACGCCGATGCGTAGTTCGGATCGACGGTCTCGTCGCGCGCTTCGCTCGTCCTTCACGAAAAGTGTGCTCACTCGGCCGTCCGTGGGATCGGGTCGCCGTTCGATCAGGTCTTTGTCGGAGAGTGTGCGCACCAGCGTGCTGACGGTGTTCGGGCGTCTGGAGAGACGATCGGCCACGGCCCCGATGCGAGTGCCCGGATGGTGTGCGACATCGTGAAGTACTTCGGATTGTGCCTCTGGCAGAGTCGCGTCGGTACCCGACGTATCCATGTATTCCCGCAGCGCTCGACGCAATTCGAACGCCGCAGCGATGAGTGATCTCGATGCTTCTTCCGCGGTGGGCACGTGATCAGAGTAGCGATCGACCCCGTGTGATCCTCGCCCTGGAACTGTATCTGACACAGATATAGTTTACAGTTCTTCATAGGGTAGGGTCACCTAACCATGGCGGAAGATGAAGCTGTCATGCTTCACGACGTACGGGACACGATCATGAATTTTCGAAAGAAGTCACGCAGTGTAATGCTGATCGGCGCACTGACATTGGTGGCAGCTCTCAGTGGCTGCTCGAGCGAGGACGCGTCGCCCACAGATGCCGAGATCAGTGCGTCGGCTCCGGCGGACTCTGCGTTTGTCGCTCCGCGAGAAGTCCCGGTTGGAATGGGGAGCGGAAAGTCGGACGGCGAGTTCCCTCGTACCGTCTCACACTTCAAAGGGGACACCACGATCGAATCGCAGCCCGAAAAGGTTGTCGTCATCTCGACCGGGCAAGCAGATGCACTCCTGTCGCTCGATGTCGTGCCCGCAGGTTCGACGCGTGGTGACGGTGCGGACCTGGTGCCTCCGTACTTGTTGTCTGCGTACCCCGAATTCCGTACTCAGCTAAGTGATGTCGTTGACGCAGGTGGACGCTTCACACCGAATTTCGAAGCGATCGTCACGCTCGATCCTGACCTGATCTTGATGAATGTTGCAGGAAAGGACGCTGATTCGCTGTACGACCAGCTTTCCGCCATCGCACCCACGGTGGCAACACAGGGAACCGGCGTCTACTGGAAGCAGGACTTCCTGCTGGTTGCCGACGGGGTAGGTAAGACGCAGCAGGCGGCGGCACTGCTGGATACCTTCAATACCGATGCCGCGGCCCTCGGTGCTTCCCTCTCGTCGCCGCCGACGGTGTCGTTCACGCGCCAGAACGGAAATCGTCTGCGCATCTTCGGTATTCCTTCGTTCACCGGCAGTATCGCCGAGGATGCCGGCTTGACCCGTCCGCAGTCGCAGCAGTTCGACGACACTTCCCGAGACATCAGTGAAGAAGAGTTGAACGTGGCGGACGCCGACTGGATCTTCTACGGCGTGCAGGGCGGGGACCCGGCGACATTGACGAACGCGCCGTTGTGGGGGCAGTTACGTGGTGTGGTCGCCAACCACGCCGTCGCTGTTGACGACGACGTCTTCTACCTCAATACCGGGCCGACTGCGGCTCGTGAAGTGCTGAAGGTTCTGCAGAGCACACTGCAGCGGTAGTAATTACTCGGGAATCTCGATTTGTTCAGCCTGGATGGTCGGTACTCGCAGTGAGCGCAAGTAATTCACAGCGATGGGCAGAATCGAGACGACGACGACAGCGATGAGGATGATTTCTATGTGGGCGCGAACGAACTCGATTCCTCCGAGCATGTAGCCGAGTACCGGAACGAGAACTCCCCAAGCGACTCCTCCGATGACGTTGTATGTCAGGAAGGTTCGATACGGCATCCGTGAAGTACCCGCCATTACTGGGGTGATGGTTCGGATGACGGGAACAAATCGCGCAAGGACGACGGTACGAGGTCCGTGCTTCTCGAAGAATGCTTCTGCCCGCGCAAGTTGATCGGGACCAAGTCGCTTGGCTCCAGGTCGATCGAAAACCGCAGGACCCGCTGCGCGTCCGACAAGGTAGCCGCATTGGTCGCCGACCACAGCGACGATGGGGATAGTCACGAGGAGAACCCATAGTGGAACGAATGGCTGCTCCTGTGCGACGAGGACACCAGCTGTGAACAAGAGCGAATCGCCGGGAAGAAAAAACCCGAACAGAAGACCGGTTTCGATGAATACCGCCCCAAGCAAGCCGATCAGACCGAACGTGGAGAGCAGGGTATCGGGGTTCAGAATTCCGCTGGTGAGTGCGAGCGTCATACGAGCGCCCGATCGCGAGAGGCAGAGGAAGTGCGGTCGGTCGTCTTGGAGCGGCCTTCGACGAACCGGAAGACGGCTCCGCCCACGGTGACTGCAAGCGTTGCGAGAATGGCCCCGGCGATGACGTCGGTGAGCCAGTGAACTCCCAAATACAGGCGAGTCAGGGCTACGACGATTGTGACTGTCACGGCGAGGAGCATCAGCAGTCTCTTGACGGCGGGTGTGCGGTGCGCGCTCAGAACGAGGACGACGATGCCGAACAGTGCAGCGGTCCCGGTGACGTGACCAGACGGGAACGAGTGGTCGGTCTCGAGAAGCACCTGGATGTTGGTCGGCGGACGTTCGCGACCGACGAGCGCTTTGATTACCGTGCTGGCGACCGCCGCGGCGCCAACCGTTCCGATCACGATCAAGCCCGGAACGACCGAACGCGCTCGCCAGGAGATGAGCACTCCGCAGGTGATCCCGAGCAGCGCGGTGGCGACGGGGCTACCGAGATCCGTGACGGCGACCGCGATCTGGTTCAGGGCGCCGCTCCGGTGATCGACCATCCAGTCGGTCACCGGCCCGTCGAAGCTCGTCAACCATCCGCTTCCATACACCTGGATCGACAGCGTCACCAGTGCAAGCACGAGTCCGCACGTGCGAAGGGCTGTAGACCGAACGCTGGAAGCTCGGTAGATCGAACCGAACGCGAACAGAGCTGCGGCCACCACGATTGCGGCAACCGCGATCTCTGCGGTGGTGCTCTCGGTCAGGACTTCGGTGACCACGTTTCGCACGGTCGACACAGTTGCAGGCATGAATGCAGTGTGACGAGCCGAAGCTGAAGAAACGCTGAACGGAACTCGGCTCTGGGTCTACCGTCTGCTCTACTGGGTGCATCCGAACAACTGCGTGGCGACGAAACGGGGCCGGTGGTGCGAGTACTGGTGGTCGAAGACGAAGTGCGCCTGGCCGAGACGATCCGGCGGGGATTGGTGGCCGAGGGATTCGTGACCGCCGTCGAACTCAACGGTGACGACGGATTCGCGACTGCGTGCAGTGACGAATTCGACGTGATCGTTCTCGACATCATGTTGCCGGGCAAACACGGGTACGACATCGTGCGGGATCTACGCGCCCGGGAGATCTGGACGCCGATCCTCATGCTCTCGGCAAAGGACGGCGAATACGACCTGGCTGATGCATTCGATCTCGGCGCCGACGACTACCTGGTCAAGCCATTCTCGTTTGTCGTGCTTCTCGCTCGGCTGCGCGCACTGGTGCGTCGCGGCGCTCCACAACGTCCGGCGATACTCTCCGTTGGAGACCTGTCCCTCGACCCGGCCAAACATCAGGTGAGCAGAGCGGGAATCGAATTGACCCTGACGCCAAGGGAGTACAGCGTTCTCGAATTCTTGATGCGCAACAATGGTGTGGTGGTCACGAAGACCGAGATCGTTCGCTCTGTCTGGGACACCAACTACGAAGGTGACGAGAACATCGTCGAGGTGTATATCGGTTACCTTCGTAAGAAGCTCGACCTCCCGTTCGGAACTCAGAGCATCGAAACGGTCCGAGGCGTCGGGTACCGCTTTGTCGGCACTGCCTGATCGTCAGTCGTTCGGTACCGGAATCGTCACCTCGAATCGACTTCCACCGCCCGCCCTCTCGCTGACGGAAATGGTTCCGTGGTGCGCCGCAACTATTTCCGACGCGATGGCGAGTCCGAGTCCGGACCCGCCTCCCTGCCTCGACCGCGGCTGGTCCAGGCGGACGAAGCGTCCGAAGATTCGTTCGCGTTCTGCTGCAGGGATTCCGGGCCCGTCGTCCTCGATCACGATGTGGGCTTCGTTTCCGGCTTCGGAGCACTCGAGATACACGAGGGTCTCCGCATGCCGCACTGCATTGTCCACGAGGTTTCGCACCATCCGCGTCAATGCTCTCGGGTCTCCGGAGACCCGAACCGGAGCCACGGCAGCGGCGACCGTAACTTCGGAGATACCGTCGATCCTTTTCTGCTCGGCGAACAAGATGTCATCGAGGTCGACGTCGACGACGACGCCGAACTTTTCGAGTTCGCTTTCGTCCGAGCGTGCGAGAATCAACAGGTCTTCGATCAACTGCCGCATTCGGCGCGCCTCGGGAAGTAGTGCGTCTTCGATCAACGCGTCGTCGAGGAGATCCGGGCGTCGGTGTGCCAGTTCGAGGGCCGTCGTGATCGTGGACAGCGGACTGCGTAACTCGTGTGAGGCATCGCTGACAAATCGTTGCTGGGCCAGCGCACCTTCGTCGAGGCGCGCCAGCATGTCGTTCATTGTTGTTGCCAGTCGGGCTATCTCGTCGTTCCCTGACGGTACAGGCACTCGTTCACCTTGACGCCCACTAGAAATCGACGCTACCCGAGCGCGGATGCGTTCGACGGGAGCGAGGGCCGAACCGACAAGGCGGTAGGTGGCAAACGCAGCCAGCCCCAGGACCAGGGGTCCGACGATGGCTAGCAGAACGGCAACGGTCGTCACCACGGTTTCAACCGGTTCGCGGTCGGCGCCGACGAAGACGGTGACTGGTGCGGTCGGCGTCTGAGCGCCTCGCCCGATCAGCCAGTAGTCCTCGTCGTCGGACTTCTTGACCCTTCCGAGAGCGTCCGACTCGTCAGGGCCGAGAAAACGTTCGGACAGGAGGTCGCTGTCGGTTCCCGGTGATTGGGCGACTATTCGGTGATCGGCGTCGACGATCTGCACGATTCCGATCTGACTGTCTGTGGACAGAAGCGAAGGGTCGAGATCGGCCGGATTCTTTCCGTTGAGCTGCTGGACCAATTGCGTGGCGCGAGCGTCGGAGCTGTTCAGCGCGGACAGATGCAGGGAGTTTGCCAGCACGAAAATCAGTGCAAGCCCGGCGATCACCAGGCAGAAGGCGATCACGAGTGTCGATGCCACGGTCGAACGGGCACGCACGCTCCACCGGGAGGGGTGCAGAAGCGACTCGCCGATGAAGTTCATGGCGTCCAGTCTGTACCTTCTCGGCTGTGCATTTACGAAGACGGGTGACGCGGTCCCGTAATCGGACCGCGTCACCCGTCTAGAGGATCAGGCCACTCGCTTGGCGGTGCGGCCGCCGAATTCGAGCATCACGGCGCGACCGGTGTCGTCGGTGACGAAGCGTCCCAACGCCCGGGTGGTGTCGGCGCGCGCAGCGAAGTCACGGTCGTTGAGGAAGGCGATCGGGATTGCCGGCGGCCAGACGATGTCCTCGTATTCACCGAGATCCTGCGCGCTGCCCATCCGGATGCCGATTCCCTCGTCACCGGGGGCGACGGTCATCGTCAGTGAGCCGGCCTGATACTTGCCCAGGACTGCGTCGACGGCAGCGGGTTCGGGCTCGACCACGTCCAGGGATGCCGGCGTGGGTAGTTCAGTGAGGTTGGCCATGCACCAGTCGACGATCTTCTTGCCGATTCCGCCGCCGAGGGCGTTGGTCAGCACGGTGACGGCGAAGTTCTTCTCGGGCACTGTCATGAACTCGGAGACCTGGAGGTTGCTCACGTTTCCGCCGTGCCGCACTACCTGTGTGGTTCCGTATCGAGTCAACAGCCATCCCAGGCCGACTTCTTCGAACATCATCGCGGCGGGACGCTGCGGCTTCTGCATCAACAACCGGGTGGACTCGTCGAGCGGCTGTCCTTCGCCGGGGTGTTCGCCAGACAGTGCGTAACGTGCCCAGACGAGTTGGTCTCGCACCGAGGACCACATTCCGCCGCAAGGGATCATGCCGCGGTCCAGCCCGGTTTCGTTGGACACGAACGGCACACCGTCGCGGATGTAGTGACCGAGTGCGAACCGGTGGGTCATCACGTCCCAGGGCAGGAAGGCCGAGTTCTTCATTTCGAGGGGGTCGAGCACGCGCTGCTTGACCAGCTCTTCGAAGGTCAATCCGCTGATCTTGGCCACGACATGTCCGGCGAGAACGAATCCGGAGTTGCTGTAGGAGAAGACTTCTCCGACGGGAAATTCTTGTCGCAGTTCGTTCAGCCGTGAAACCGAGCGTCCCAGGGCGTCTTCGCCCCAGCCTGCCGAGAGGCCCGCGTCGCCGGTGAATCCGCCGGTGTGGGTGAGGAGGTGACGCATCGTGACTGTGCGCGTGGCTGTTTCGTCGGCGAAGGTCAGTTCGGGGACGTACTCGACCAACGGGGTGTCGAGATCGAGTAGGCCGTCCTCGACGAGTGCCATCGCGGCTGTTGCGGCGAACACCTTTGTGGTGGAGCCGATCATGAACATCGTCTTGTCGGTGACCGGGAGTTGGGTTTCGACGCTCTCGATGCCACTGGTGACGACGATGTCCTTGTCGCCGTGAACGATGCCGACCGAGACGCCGGGGATGTTTGCCTCGACCCTCCACTGATCGACGAGTTCTTGAAGCTGTTCTTGCATCTTTGATTCCTCGAGTTCGCTGGCGTTCTGTGTTTCGGCGTTCTGTGTTTCCGTCATCGTATGTGTATCGGTCATCGTCACGCGTTAACCCGTGGTAGGAAGCGGAATCCGACGTACACTCCGTCTCGGTGCGGCCGTACCGTCGTCCAACCCGCGGCCCCGGGTTGACGGGTGGTCCAGGTCCCCGGGATCTGCGACGGTACGAGAGTGGCTACCGTTGCAGGCTTCTTCGGAGCTGTCTCGTCTTCCTCGGGATTCGGGATTACGTCGCCGATGACGGTGATCACGGCCTCGTCAGCGGACTCTCCACGACGGAACTCGATTGCTATTCCGCCCGAGCTGTACTTTCCCAGAACCGAATCCGGAATCGACTCCACACTCGCGGGGTTCGGGGCGAGGGCTTGCGGAGGTTCGAGTCCGACCAACGCGGCCGCGGCTTCGGTGAAGAGATCACGGTAGAGGCCGTCGGCCTTGCCGCCGCTGGTCAGCAGTGCGATCGCGACATTGTGGCGGGGGAAGATGCGCAGATACGCGTGCTGGCCGATGGTGCTGCCGTCGTGCCCGAAAATCTCTTCGCCCGACCAGGTTTCGTGGAACCAGCCCAAGCCCCAACCCGACTTGTCCGGGAACAGTTCGCTGATGTCGATTTCGGGTGTGCGCATCGCGGCGGCTGACTTTTCCGACACGATCCGTACGCCGTCGACGCTCTGTCCTTCGAGAAGACCGAGTTCCGCGAACGTGAGTAGATCTCCGATGCTGGCAGTGATGCAACCCGCGGGCCCCATCGAGCGCGTGATCGGCCAGACGGGCATCACGACGGAGTTCCCCGTATGACCCGCTGCCACAGAGTATCTCGGTGTATCCCCGGTCAACGTGAGTGTGTGCGCGAGGCCGAGCGGATCGATGATCCGCTCCTTGAGGATGTCGTCCCAGATGCCACCGCGAAGAACCTCGACGATACGAGCTGCAAGGACGTACGCGGAGTTCGAGTACGCGAAGCCGTCCTCGAGTGGATGAACCTGACGGAAGTCACGCAGGCCCTCGACGTAGCGTTCGACGACGTCGTCGCCGCGACCCTTGTCGATGAACAGGTCACCGTCGATTCCGTTGCGATGGTTCAGAAGTGCGCGAACCGTGATGCGGGCAGCTGTTTCCTCGTCCTGCAGTGCGAAATCGGGCAGGATCGACCGGACGGTCGCGTCCAGGTCGAGCAAGCCTTCGTCGACAAGCTGCATGACCAGCATCGCGGTCCATACCTTGGTGATGGATCCGATCTGGAACAGGGAGTCGGTGGATACCTCGACCCCGGTGTCTGCATTGATCACGCCGGAAGCCACCGTCGTACGGGTGATTTCCTTGCCGTTGGAATCGAGTGTGAGAATACCGAATTGAGCACCGGTGACGCCGTAACGCTCACACAGTACGTCCAGCGAACGCTTCCACGCGTCGGCTCCGGCAGACGCGTTGGCCAGGCCGGTCTTGGGCAGCTTCGCGGAGGTGTATCGCTTGACCCATTCGATGAGTCGTGTGCTGTAGTCGATTCGGTGCGAGATCGAGCCGTTGACGAGGAACCCGTGGCTTGCACCGGGATACGCCACCAGACGGGTGGGTACGTGCTGCTGGCGCAGTGCGGCGAACCAGGCCTCGGCTTGACCCAGCGGGCACCGCTCGTCCGACTTTCCGTGCAGGATCAGCGTCGGGGTCACCACGTTCTTCACGGCGGCGAGCGGTGAGGCTGCCAGGAGCCCCGCGGAGTTCTCGGGAACAGTCGTGCCGGTGGCGAGTGACGCGAGGTGCGGACCGAAATCGCAGACTCCGGCCATGGCGTTGAAATCGCAGATCAGCCCGCCGGCAACCGCAGCGGCAAAACGATCCGTCACGGACGTCAGGTGACACGTACTGTATCCGCCGTAGCTGTACCCGGTGATCGCCAGACGGTCCCCGTCGACAAGTCCCTCGGCGACAAGCGCGTCGATCGGCTCGAGGAAGTCTGCTTGGTCGGAGGTACCCCAGGCGCCGTTGACGGCGTACATGAAGTCTGCGCCGTACCCGTCCGACCCACGTGGATTGAGGGTCAGGATGCGCCAACCCTGGGCGGCGAGAACCTGGTGGGCGGGGTGATAGGTATCTGCAACGCCGGTCCACGCGTTGTGCGGTCCGCCGTGAATGTCGAGCAGAAGGGGTGCGGCACCACTGGTTTCGGGAGCGGACAGCAACCAACCATGCACGGTGCGGCCGTCGGAGATGGTGAACTCGCGTTCCTCGGCGGCAAACAGTGTCACCTCGGGGAGTGCTTCTGCGGTGAATTTCGTCAGCGTGGTGACCGCGCCGCTGTCGAGATCGACGAGTGCGACCTCGCCGAAGGACTGCTGCGTGGTGACGATGACGGAGGCGACGCGGGCGTCACGGGCAACGGAGAGCGCCGAGACGACCTCGTTGGGATTGGCGACGAGGGATCGAGAGGTGCCGGTTTCGATGTCGGCCGCGTACAGATGCGTCCATCCACGATCGCGTAGGCAGAACACGATTTCGTCGCGAGTATTCGACAGTGCCGGTGTGCCGCCGGGGTAACCGGGTGCACCGGGCATCACGTTGCGATCGAGATGAGCTGTGAGGGTGACGTCGACCGGTGTCTCGGTTGGGCCGGGGACGGACAGCCGGATCAGGTCTGCAGTTCCGACACGGACCTCGGGAGTGCCGATGGCGACGACCGAATCTCCCTGCGGATGCCACAGTGTGGAGCCCTGCACTCCGGTGGCATGACCGAGTCGCTGCGGGGGAACCGACAGATCGTCGACGAGGATGCGGTAAGCGCTGAACGTGAGGTTCAGATCGCTGTCCGGTTCGAGATTCGCGGTGAAGGCAAGGGCCGTGCCGTCGGGCGACCAGGACGGAACGTCGGCATTCCAATCACCGTCGGTGAGCCGTCGAACTGCCTTCGTCTCCAGATCGACGGTGTGAAGGTGGCGACGGAAGGTGCCGAGCCAACCGGCACCGTCCACCTTGTATCCGAGTCGGTCGGTGACGATGGGAGCATTCGGATCGGCGGAGTCCGAGCGTGAGACCACAGCGGCGAACGCGATGGCATTTCCGTCCGGGCTCCAGGCTGCTGCACCGGCGCCGAGGGGGAGTGATGCTGATGTGGTGAGAGTTTCGGCCTCGCCACCGGCGAGCGGGATCAGGTGCAGCTGCGCGGAGTCGCCGACCTTACGCAGGAAGGCAATCGAGGTTCCGTCCGGAGAGAACCGAGGGGCAGAATCGGCGGGCCCTGCGGTGAGGCGGCGAGCCTGGGAATCGCGGGACACCGCCCAGAGCGATGTAGTTGCCTTTCCGGCAACAATTTCCGAGCGAACGAAGACGACCACGGTGCCGTCGGGAGAGATTGAGGTCTCAGTGGGTGTGACCACACGGTGGAGGTCGTCGAGAACAAATGGACGGTCAGTCATGTAGATCCTTCGAATCGGAGAAATAGATGCAGACGTAAAGCTTTGTCTTCCGGCTTATTTCAGAACGCGAATGCCAGGGCCGGCCAGGGTGCCGCCAACTGGTGCATACAGGGCCGTTGCGCCGTTGAAGAACATGAAGTTCGGCGACGTGGACACCGGAATGACGTCGGACGAGGTGAACAGTGCTTGTTCCGCTTCCTTCCACACCGAGCAGGATTCCTGCCCGGGCAGAACCGAGGCCTTCGCCGCCAGTTCGGCGTACTTTTGATTGTCGATCGATGCGAAGTTGACACCCGACGGTGGGGTGGGGCCGGCGAAGTACGGAACGAAGATGCTGGGGGTATCGCTCTGGACGGTCAGTCCGATCGAGATCGACCATGACGTCAGGTCTTTCGCTGCGAATGTGTTGGAAATGATGAAGTTGTTGTCACCACCATGAAGCTCTACCTTCGCACCGAGCTCCTGCCACTGCTTCATCGCGTATTCTGCTGCTGCAGAGGTGGTGTCGCGGTAGTTGGCAAAGATGACCGTCAATTGCAGCGCTTGACCGTCCTTGGTCAGGACACCGTCGGATCCGGGCTTCCAACCGGCGTCCGCAAGAGTCTTTTTCGCAGCGGCCATGTCGAACTTCGGAACTACACCGGTGACGCTGTCGAAGTCACACGCCCGCGGATCGACTACTGCCAGTGCCGTAGCTCGTGAGCCTTTGCCACCGGTGTTGATGTCCGTGTAATCGTCGAGATCGATCGCTTGCACGAGTGCGGTGCGTACGGCTTCGTCCTTGGTGGGGAGAGCCGCATTGTGGTTGAAGATGAACTGTCCGCTCAGGGTGTTGGACGTCATCGACTCGAGGCCTGAAGCTTCCACACGTTCGATATCCGCGCCGGCAACCGGGGCCGCGTTGACCGTTCCGGTGAGGACGAGATTCGCCGTCGTCGCGGCGTCGGTCACGACCTTGATCGTGACCGTCTTGGGCACTCCGAGCGTGTCCGACGTGGTTTCGCCGTTCGGCCCCCAGTTGTATCCGTCGCGGCGTTCGAGCGTGACGTGATCGTTGGCCACTACTTCGGTGATCTTGAACAGTCCGGTTCCGTTGCTGCTGCCTCGAACACTGGCAGGGTCGTCGAGGGCTGCCTGGCACGCCATCTTGAGAGCGCCGATGCGCTCGAGGAGGAAGGGCGCGGGTTCCGTTGTCTTGATCGTGAGCTCGTCACCATCAGCGGTTGCTACCGCAGTTTCGGGTACGGATGCTCCCAACCACGGCGAGCCGTTGGTCGTGTCGACGACCCAGTTGATGTTGTTTGCCGCTGTCTGGGCAGTGAAGGTCGTGCCGTCTTCACACGTGATCCCCTTTTTGAGGGTGAAGTTCAGCGAAGTTCCGTTCTCGCTCCATTTTTCGGCCAGATACGAGCCCGCTGCGCGGGTTTTGGGGTCGATGGCCAACAACGAGTCGTTCGTATAGCTGTTGATCGCCTGCGTGGCAGTCAGATTGGTGATCAGGGGATGAAGGTTGCCGGGATCGGTGTTCACGATCGTGGTGAAACTGCCGTCCTTCGCGTAGTCGCCGGAAGAATTGCCGCCAGGATCAGAGGTGCTTCCGCACGAGGCAACCGTGAGAACGCCGATCGTGACCAGAGCCGCAGTGGGCACTGAGCGAGCTTTCATCTGATGCACCTTTTGATCGAAGGAAGTCGTTGATCAATGTTGCGCGAGGGACGTGGCCCAGGTCTCGTTGAATCGACTCATGCTGAGCGCCTGAATCTGTCGGATCGTCACAATGGGTGGTCGTCGTTTCTTGCCGCACCACGGTTCGACTACCGTCGGAGTGTGCGCTCAGAATCTCGTCGATCAGATATCCAGACCTTCCATGTCATGGATGTATGGAAGGCCGCGACCGAACGTCAGCGGACACATGGTGACGTCCTGACCTTGGCGGCAGGTCAACCGTCGACGCCCGCGCCGGCACCGGTGCTACGTGCGACGCGAGAGATTCTGGGCACCGAACTACTCGGGTATACCGAGACTTTCGGGATCCTGCAGCTACGCGAGGCTATTGCGCGCTACCACAGCGAGCGATCGGGAATCGCCGTCGACGCCGAAGACGTGGTGGTGACGACCGGTTCGTCCGGGGCGTTCACCTTGCTCTTCCTGGCCGCGTTCGACGAGGGCGACACCGTGGTGGTTGCTCGACCCGGATATCCCGCGTACCGCAATACCCTTGCCGCTCTCGGCTGCAACGTCGTCGAACTCGACTGCGGGCCGGCAACTCGATACCAGCCGACAGTGGAAATGCTCGAGGCTTTGCCGTCGCCGCCTGCCGGTCTGATC
Organism: Rhodococcus sp. SG20037; assembly: GCF_031763325.1. Classification (NCBI taxonomy): domain Bacteria; kingdom Bacillati; phylum Actinomycetota; class Actinomycetes; order Mycobacteriales; family Nocardiaceae; genus Rhodococcus; species Rhodococcus sp. SG20037. The sequence continues at coordinate 1,110,888 of NZ_CP134497.1, forward strand.
GTCGCGAGCCCGGCAAATCCCACGGGCACGGTGATCTCGCCCGAGGAGCTCGCTGCATTGGCGACGTGGTGCGAGCAGCACGGAACTCTTCTGATCTCGGACGAGATCTACCACGGCATCGGATACGGCGATCAGGGCACGTCGAGCGCCTGGGAGACCTCACGCGAATCCGTTGTAATCGGCTCGGTGTCCAAGTACTTCTCGATGACGGGTTGGCGACTCGGGTGGATGTTGGTGCCGACCTATCTTCGGCGCCCGCTGCAGAGACTCGCGTCGAACATGACCGTGTGTCCGCCCGCGATCTCTCAGTACGCCGCCGTCGAGGCGTTCTCGGACGAGGCGAAGGTCGAGTTGGACGGGCACGTTCAGCGGTACGCCGTCAATCGTGAACTGTTGTTGACCGGGTTGCCGAAACTGGGCATCACCGAGTTGGCTCCCGCCGACGGTGCGTTCTACGTCTACGCGGACATCGGCCATCTGTGTGGCGACGAGGGCGCCACCGCGTGGTGTGCCCGGTTGCTGACAGATACCGGGGTCGCGCTGGCACCTGGAATCGATTTCGACACCGTCCACGGAAACCGGATGGTCAGACTCTCGTTCGCGGGTGCGACAGCCGACATCCAGGAGGCACTGGCCCGCCTCGAGAAGTGGCTCGGGTAACAAACAGCAGGGTCTTCGAGCTGTTTCGCCATGCGGAGGTGCCCTCTGCTGGCACGATGTCGTGGTGTCTTCTGCAGCTACGCCCAAGGGCGAACGACGTCGCCAAGCTCTGGTGGCGTCCGCTGCTGAACTTTTGCTGGAGGGCGGGTTCGACGCCGTTCGTCACCGAGCGGTGGCAACCAGAGCTGACCTTCCACTGGCTTCGACGACCTATTACTTCGACTCACTCGACGATCTGATCGCGTGTGCCGTCGAGCTCAACGGCAACGCCGACATGGAAGCGATGCGCGCGAGAGTGGCTGCGGTGACCCAACGTCGGCGGGGCGCGGAATCAACCGTCGAACTGTTGGTCGAGCTGCTGCTCGGAGACGAAGAGAAGCGGCCGGAGAGCCGCGAGCGTTTGATCTCGCGCTACGAACGATTTGTGGCATGTGCCCGTCATCCCGCACTTCGTGACGTGCAGTTGCGCCTACGAGCCCAGCTCGACGACCTGTTGACCGATGCGCTTCGACGCTCGGGCCGGTCGGCTCCCGAGGGGCAATTGCGCCGTCTTGTCGCGATGGTCGACGGTGCGATGATCACGGCTCTGGGGGAGTACGACCCGGACCCACGGGGGTTGGCCAGGGGAATGCTCTTGGAATCGATCGACGTGATGGCGCCGCCGGTCTAGCTCGGTCTCTATCGGGGGTAACGGCACTGCTTGGCCCCCGTTAGACTGAGGCCTCGTGAGCCGCATCCCGAATGTCCTTGCCAACCGCTACGCCAGCCCGGAGCTTGTTGCTCTGTGGTCTCCCGAGTACAAGATCGTGCTCGAGCGTCAATTGTGGGTGGCGGTGTTGCGTGCGCAGGCAGAGCTGGGCATCGACATTCCGGCCGACGCCATCGACGACTACGAGCGTGTCATCGACAACGTCGACCTCGAGTCCATCGCGGACCGCGAGCGGGTCACCCGCCACGACGTGAAGGCACGCATCGAGGAATTCAACGCACTTGCCGGGCACGAGCAGGTCCACAAGGGCATGACCAGCCGCGACCTCACCGAGAACGTCGAGCAGCTGCAGATCGTGCGTTCTCTCGAACACGTCTACAACCACGGCATCGCCGTCGCCGCCCGTCTGGGTGAGCGCGCTGCCGAGTACTCGTCCATCGTTATGGCCGGCCGCTCGCACAACGTCGCAGCTCAGGCCACCACCTTGGGCAAGCGTTTCGCTTCGGCCGCCGACGAGCTGCTGGTTGCACTGACGCGTCTGCGCCAGCTGATCGACCGGTACCCGCTGCGCGGGATCAAGGGCCCGATGGGGACCGCTCAGGACATGCTCGACCTCCTCGACGGCGATGCGGCCAAGCTCGAGCAGCTCGAAGCGAAGGTTGCGGAGCACCTCGGATTCGCTCACGTGTTGACCAGCGTCGGCCAGGTGTACCCGCGTTCCCTCGACCACGACGTCATCTCCGCGCTCGTCCAGGTCGGCGCGGGCCCGTCGTCGTTTGCACACACGATCCGCCTGATGGCCGGCCACGAGTTGGTCACCGAAGGCTTCCAGCCCGGCCAGGTCGGCAGCTCGGCGATGCCACACAAGATGAACACCCGCTCGTGCGAGCGAGTCAACGGACTTCAGGTGATCCTGCGCGGATACGGCTCCATGGCAGCCGAGCTTGCGGGTGCACAGTGGAACGAGGGCGACGTCTTCTGCTCCGTCGTGCGCCGCGTCGCGCTCCCAGACGCGTTCTTTGCGATCGACGGCATGTTCGAGACCTTCCTGACCGTGCTGATCGAGATGGGCGCGTACCCGGCCGTCATCGAGAAGGAACTGACCAGGTATCTGCCGTTCCTCGCCACGACGCGCGTGCTCATGGCCGCCGTCCGCGCCGGCGTCGGACGCGAGACCGCACACGAGGCGATCAAGGAGAATGCCGTCGCAGTTGCGCTGGCGATGCGTGAAGAGGGCAAGGAGCCCGACCTGCTCGATCGCCTTGCCGCCGACGACCGTTTGCCGCTCGACCGCGTTGCACTCGACGAGGCCCTGGCCGACAAGGCTGCTTTTGTCGGTGCTGCTTCGGCTCAGGTCGATGCCGTTGTCGCCGAGGTGCAGAAACTTGTCGACGCCAACCCCGAAGCTGCGGCGTACGCGCCGTCGCCGATTCTGTAAGGGCTACGCCCCGTGCGCCTTTTCGGTGGTCACCACTACCGAAAAGGCGCACAGGGGCCGGAGACCATGGACTGCATCTTCTGTTCCATCATCGCCGGTGAGGCCGAGGCCAGCGTCGTCTACGACGACGCGAATGTCCTTGCCTTCATGGATATTCGGCCGTTCACATCCGGCCATCTCCTGGTCGTGCCGAAGCGCCACGCCAGTGGATTGTCCACGCTCGATCCCGACGACGGTGCCAGGATCTTCGCCGTCGCGCAGAAGATCGCCGCGGCGATGCGTACCGGATCTCTCCCCGTCGACGGAGTGAATCTGCACCTCTCCGACGGAGCTGTTGCGGGGCAGGAAGTCTTCCATGTTCATCTGCATGTCATTCCGCGAAATCGCGGCGACGGCTTCGGCCTGCGCGCCCTACCTCGCACGCCCAATCGGACAATCCTCGACAGCACGGCTGCCGTCATTCGAGGCGCACTGAACTAGAGGTTCACCCGGTGTGGGTGATTCGCGCCGAGGTTTCTCCCAGCACCATCTGGGTATGGCCGACATCGAACTGACGTATTCCTGCGGACTTGTCCCGAGGGACGGAGAGCTTCCCGCTCGCGAAACCATCGCAACGGTCTTCGACGAGCTCGACTTCCAAACAGCAGTGCAGGCGTACTTGTGGGCCATACCCATCGTGTCCTGGGCTCAGTGGATGGACGTGCATACCAACATCTTCGGAGCAACTGCCTCCGATATCGTCGTCTACCGCTCATATCGTGACCGACTAGGCCTGATCACCGCCAACGCGACGACTCCGTACATCTTGAACTTTTTCGATCTCGGTGCAACGGGGCCGTTGGTGATCGAATTGCCGCCAGGGCCGACCGCCGGGGGCATCGCAGATTTCTGGCAACGAGAATTCGCGGTGCTCGGTGAGATGGGCCCCGATGCAGGCAAGGGTGGCAAGACCCTGGTAGTCGGCCCAGGCCAGAGTGCCGAGGACACAGGCGATTACACCGTTGTCCACTCCCCGATGATGCACATCATGTTCGGCTTCCGCACGCTCGATCCCGACCCGGCGCGCTCGGACGCGTTGGTCGACGCCGTCCGGGTGTACCCGTACTCCGATCGTGAGAATCCGAGTCCGACGCGTCTGGTCTCACCGGACGGCAAGCCCTGGAGCGGAATTCAGCCGCGAGACCTTCGATACTGGGAACTCCTGCACGACATCGTGCAGGACGAACCTGTCGAAGAGCGCGACCGCTTCCCGATGGCGTGGCTTCGGCAGCTGGGGATTGAGAAGGGCAAGCCCTTCGCCCCGGATGATCGAGTGAGAAAGATCTTGCAACGGGCCGTCGAAGTGGGGGAGGTGTTCGCCCAGGCGAATGCGTTCGTCAAACGCTTCCCCGGTTCGCGCTACTGGCCGGATCGCCAGTGGGACTTGGCGATTGTCCTGGACAACTCAGCTCAGCGAGGGGACAACTACGACGAGTTCTACGAACGCGCGTCGTGGTTCTACGAGGCGGTCACCTTCTCCGAGGCGATGAAGAGTACGACGCCCGGACTCGGGCAGGCATATCTGGGTAGCTACGCCGACGCCGAGGGCCACTGGTTGGACGGAGCAAAGAGTTACACACTCCACGTACCCGCCGATGTCCCGGCAAAGTTGTTCTGGTCCGCGACGGTCTACTCGGTCGACACACGCTGCCTTGTCGACAACGAGCAGGGCCGAGGTGACCGTGGCTCGCGAGATCCCGATCTTGTTGTCAACGAGGACGGTTCGGTGGATCTTTACTACGGACCTACAGCTCCGGTAGGGAAGGAACCCAATTGGGTTCAGACCATTGTGGGTCAGCACTGGTTCTCGTACTTCCGCTTCTACGGACCGCTCGAACCGTATTTCGATCGGACTTGGAAGCTTGGTGACATCGAGCCGGCCTAGAGCGTGGTCTGTCTCACGGACTGCCGATCAGTTCGACAACGGAGTCCAGAAGGACACTGCGCCAGCACAACCAGTCGTGGCCGCCGTCGAAGATCCGACACGATACTTGCGCTCCTGCGGCCTTCAGTGCCTGTGCGACCGCTGCGCTGTGCCCGACCATGTCGGACTCGTGCTTACCTACTTCGAGGACAACGCGTAAACCGTCCGGTACGCCGTCGCGCTCGATCCGTGCGGCTATGTCTCCACCCGGCGGGCCGTCTTCCCCGCGCTTCAATCCGGTTGGCCACCAGAACGAACCGGACCCGCTGGCGACCAGCGCGAAGTGTTCGGGGAATTCGAGTGCTGCGAACATCGAAGCCAGGCCGCCGAAGCTCTGCCCCGAGACCACCGTTCGCGTTCGATCAGACGAGAAGGGTGTGACGGCGCGCACCTGCGGAAGCAGTTCGTCGACGACTGCACTCCAGTAGTCGCGGTTGCACGGCAATTCCTGCGAACGGCGTTGATTGTCAACGGAATCGATGGCCAGCAGAACGCAGGATTTCAGTTTGCCGGTCTGGACCGCACGATCGAACGCGGCGCCTGCCGGCATGACCTCGGCCCAGTGACGCCCGTCGAGAAGTATCACGAGCGGCCGTTCTTCGAGCGGTGTCAATCCGTCGTCCACGGTCTCGTAGATCCACACCGGCCGCTCGACGTCCAAAGTCGAACTAGCCCAGGTGAGCTGTATCGACTTCCTGAAAACTGGAGCATCCCAACCGAACTGGACCGGCGCCGAGGGCATCTCGGCGACGGAACGCCTTGTGTCCACACCTGCGGAAAGCGGATTGAGTGGGTCGGCAATTCGGTGCTCGAGCAACCCCAACCAGCGGGTGCGGCGGGTCGAGTCTTCCTTGCCTGCTCCCGGATAGTCGAACTCGTCGACTACGGACTTCGGTACCGGGATGATGCTGTAACTGCTACGCCAGGTGTTCGAGACTTCGGCGGTGTAGAACCACACCGGACTGTCGCCGAGTCGCTGCATCACGCTGAGTTGTTCTGCGTGATGGTCGGTCAGCGAATTTGCATCCAGGTAAACGCGCTCGACCTCGGTCTCCTCGGGCTGACGCCAGAGGAACGTAACTCGAACAGTCTGTGTATCAATGCTTTCGATGATCGGCGTTCCTTGTTGCACTATCCGATTCCAGGACGTCTCGATGTCGGGCGAGGCTGCGAGGGTAGCGGACAATTCGGTCACCGCCTGAGTTAGCATGAGCACAGCCTAACCTAATTTGATGGGCTTTTGAATTCGAGGAGTGGTCCGGCAGTGGGCGTCACAATGAAAAAATCACGCACCCTGAAGGTGCTCTCCGCAGTCTTGGTGGCAGGGTTCGCCCTCGTCGGTTGTAGTTCTGCGGATGCCGATTCCGATGCTGACTCAGCTGCATCGCAGGGTAATTGGCCGCGTACCGTGGAAACGCCGAAGGGGCCGGTGGAGATCACGTCGAAGCCGGAGAGGATCGTCTCGACCAGTGTGACGCTGACGGGCACGCTGTTGTCGATCGACGCTCCGGTGGTGGCTACCGCATCGACGGGACCGAACACCGACGTCTCGGATGCGCAGGGGTTGTTCACACAGTGGGGCGAAATAGCAGAAGAACGCGGACTTGCAGTGTTGCCGATGGGCGGTGCGAACGCGGAATCCGTTCTGGCGCAGAACCCGGACCTGATCGTCGTCTCGGCAACTGGAGGTGACTCCGTCGTCGATCTGTACGAACAGTTCACGGCCATCGCGCCGACAATCGTGGTGGACTACGGCGGAAGTAGTTGGCAGGAAGTCGCCGCTGTGCTGGGTAAGGCGACAGGTCTCGAAGACAACGCGGCGGCCACGGTCGCGAAGTTCGACAGCGCAGTAGAGGCCGCGAAGGCCAAGATCACACTTCCCCCGCAGCCGACCACTGCGCTGGTCTACTACGAGGACGGCAGCGGCGCCAATATCTGGACGCACGAGTCGGGGCAGGCGAAGTTGCTCACGGCGATGGGTTTCACGGTCGCCGACATTCCCGAGTCCGCGAAGAGCAGTGAATCCATGGGTAAGCGCAAGGACATCATTCAGGTCTCGGCGGAGAACCTCTACGACGGTATCGCGGGCAACACCCTGATCTTGGTCAGTGCCGACGACGGTGCGGTGAAGGCGGTCGAGGCACTTCCACTGTTGGCCCAGCATCCGGCAATTCGTGATCACCACGTCTATGCCGTGGGTCTGGACACCTTCCGTCTCGACTACTACAGCGCAACCAACATGGTGAACCGGTTGGTCGAGCAGTTCAGCTGAGCCATAAGTACTAGGCCTTTCACCTTCAACTAGTGCTTTGGTAGGAGCCGGGAATCGAACATTCCCTTCACGTTCGCCGAATGTGGGACCAAGTGGTGCGCGCATGCCACCATGAACGTCAATCATCGGATGCGGAATGGGGAGTGGATGTTCGACTCGGCTGGTCAGAATGCCCCGGGGCAAGCCCTGGCATCGCGAGGGTGGGGACGTTTCAACCTGAACAACCCGGCCACGGCGGCCGTGATCGTCGGCCTGCTGAGTGTGCCGTGGGTGTTCGGTCTCGCCAGTCTCAAGACTGAACCCGAGACGAGCAATCGAGTGCTGAGCGATCCGGGAACCGTCGTCGGCATCATGGGTTTCCTGACGGTGTTGACCGTTGTGGCGTGTGCGCGCCGGCGGTACCCGATCGCGTACTACCTCCTGACGTTGGCAGGATCCGGCGGATTGATGCTCTTCCTCGGCAGTCGATCGCTGGGGGCCACGCCGCTTTTCTGGTTCGCGATCATGGCAGTGTCCATCCGAGTGACAGGCATGCGCCTGGTCGGACTGCTGGTCCTCGGAATGGCGATGGACGTGATCTTGGCGATGTATCTCACCGAACGGGACGGGCTGACGGTCGCCGAGGTTCAGGTGGGGGAGTTGCCTCACTTGTTCCTCGAACCGGCGGCAAACACCGTCACGAGTTTTCTGGTCGTCGCAGCCATGGGAAAGATCGTCGCGCGCCTGCGAAAACAAGCAGTGGAGAACAGTCAGGCAGTAGCGGATCTGCACCGGGACCGCGAACGCAAGATTGCGAATGCCGTTGTCGCCGAACGGCAGGACATGGCACGTGAACTGCACGATGTCGCTGCCCACCACATGACCGGCATGATCATCCAGGCTCGTGCCGCCGACAAGTTCTTCTCGAGCAATCCCGAACAAGCACAAGCCCTTCTGGGGGGCGTCATCGAGCAGGGTCAGCGGGCCCTCAACAGCTTGCGGCAGATCGTGGGGATACTTCGCCTGGGTGAGGAAGACCCCGATTTCCCGACGCCCATGGTCTCCGACATCGACGAGTTGGTGGACGACTGCAAGCGCACCATCTCGTCGATCTCGTTGGAGAAGGTCGGCCGCTTCGACGACCTGGACAGCGGAGTCCAGTTGACGTGTTACCGCATCGTGCAGGAGGCGTTGTCGAACGTCCTTCGCCATGCGCCGGGTAGCGAGTCCAAGGTGTGTCTGAGTCGAGAAGCCGGTGCGGTGAGGGTACGGGTGGTCAATACTCTCGGGAATGCTCGCCCGGCCTCCGACGGGCAAAACCTCGGAATTGTGGGAATGCGCGAACGCGCGACGCTCATGGGTGGTCAACTGGACGCCGGACCGAATTCGGAAGGTGAGTGGGCTGTGCAGGCACTGGTGCCGGTGAACGGGAGGATCAACGCATGATCGATGTCCTTATTGCAGACGACCAGCAGGTGGTACGGCAGGGGTTCGAGCTGTTTCTCTCCGGTCACCCCGAGATTCGCGTCGTCGGGCATGCCAAGACGGGAGTCGAGGCGTACGAGCAGGTGCGTGCACTGCGTCCGGACGTCGTGCTGATGGATATCCGAATGCCGCACGGCGACGGGTTGACTGCGACTCGGGAGGTCCTTGCCGAGTTTCCCGGGACCCGCGTCATCGTGATCACCACGTTCGATCTCGACGAGTACGTTTTCGAGGCGCTCGACAGCGGTGCCGCAGGGTTCTTGCTCAAAGACGCCGATCCCGAAGAGCTCTCGTCGGCAGTGTTGACCGTGGCCGAAGGTGGTTCGGTGCTCTCGCCGAGATTGACGTCGAGACTGATCGTGGAGTTCGCGAGGCGCAAGCCGGCACCGATGTCCACGGCGCGCTCCGGATCGGATCACGGTCTCAGTGCGCGTGAGATGGATGTGGTGCAGTTGCTGTCACAAGGCTTGGGAAACAACGACATCGCAGATTCCCTCAGCCTCGAACAGAGCACGGTGAAGTCGCACATCAGCAACATCTGCAAGAAGCTGCAGGTGCGTACCCGTGTGCAGATCGTCATCTGGGCGTACCGAAACAACGTGATCGCCGTATCGCGCTGACGCACGGGACGCTGCGGCGCATCCGCCGCGGCACGGGCAGAGAAGTACACGTGCCCCGGGTCCGATCCCTCGTCGAACCCGGGGCATCCGTGCCACTCAGCCCAGCAGTTTGGCTTTGAGCGTCATGACAGTCGCCGGGCTCAGACCCAGGCCCTCGGTCAGGTACCGATCGACCGACCCGTAGGTCTGGTCCAACTGGGCGAGACCGGCATCGAGATAGCTTGCCTCGACACCCAACAGGGGCTCCATGTTGACGGCCATCTGTTCGCCCAGGCTCGCCGCGATGCCCGCGCGCGTGGCCTTCATGCCTTCGGCTGTGTACTCGTTGGTCAGCAAGTAGTCGTTCATGATCACCGAGCGGTCGACACCGGCGATACTCAGCAGCAGAAACGACGTCCAGCCGGTGCGGTCTTTGCCTGCGGTGCAGTGGAAGACCTGTGCACCTTCGGTTTCCGCGAGACCCGTGAGCAACTGCGCGAACCCGGCTCGCTCCGTCGCTCCGGTGACGAAGGCGCGGTTCATGTCCTGCATCATCGATCGTGAGTCCTCGGGGGACTTGATCTTCGCGATCATCTCGGCGATGTTCCCGGACAGGATCGGAATGTTCTCGTACGCAACCCCGTCGGGCAAGACATCGGGCTTACTGGCGATCTCAGGTTCAGTGCGCAGATCGTAAACCTTTGTCAGTCCCAGCTTTTCGAGATTGCTCATGTCATCGCCCTTGGGCGTGATCGCGTTCGCGCGGTAGAAGACTCCCTTGTTCACGGGCAGGCCGAAAGTTCCCGAGTATCCGGCGCCGGTGCCTGCGACGTCGCGGAAATTGTCGATCCCGGTCAGCCGCGGCGCATCTGGGGTCTGCTCGGAACTGCCGAAGTTGCTGGATCCGAAATCCAGCGAGCCGAACAGCGGAGCCGAGGGGCCAGGTTCGGCCTGCGCGATCGAGGCGCCGAAACCGGTGATGAGAAAGCTACTGGTCAACGCAATGGCCGCGGCAGACCGTAGTGAGCAGGTACGGGTGGATCGGGACATGTGTGAGCCCTTCGTCGAGCGGAGAGAGTGGCGAGTCGATGAGGTATCGCGAAGGCAAGGTAGCGAGTTCGCGTGTCCGATTCGAGAGGAATCTTGCTTTGCTCCCTCTCAGTGGGAGGCGTGCTGCTGTGAGCGTGGGCGGCTCGGGAGGCGCAGTTCATTCCTCGGGACCTGTGTTTGTGTAAAGGTCCAGTGCCCTGATATTGGTTAGCCTCACCAAATCAATTCCGGAGCAGTCCGGTGCGTTCAGATGGAGTTCAACATGCGGGTTCAAGGTCTGTCGCGGTTTCGCCGCGCAGTGGTGATCGGCGCAGCAGCTGCGCTGGCGGTCGGCGTCGCCGGCTGCAGCAACTCCGAGGAGGCGTCGTCCGAATCGTCGACGACAGCCGCGAGCTCGCAGACCCGTGTCTTCGAGGCACAGAACGGATCCATCGAGATCCCGAGCGACCCGCAACGGATCGTGGCCTGCGGATACGCAGTTCTGCCGCTGATTCAGGCGGGAGCGAACCTGGCAGCAGTATGCGAGTGGACCCGTGAACTCGGCAACATGGACGACAAGACCAAGGCCGCTTACGAAGCTCTGCCGAAGGTCGCGCCCGACGGCAACGTCTCCCAGCTCAACTACGAGGGAATCGTCGCTGCCGAGCCCGATCTGATCATCATGGGTGTTCCCGCTCGAGTCGAAAGCCAGCTGGACATGGCGCAGCTCGAGGCGGCCGCTCCCGTCGTCTTCCTGGGGCCGACGGTTCCTGCTGATTGGCGAGTGCTGGGCGAGCAGTTCGCCGATGCCGCGAATGTCTCCGGCAACTACGGCGAGTTCAAGGACGACTACGACGCCAAAACCGCCGAACTGGCCGCGAAGTACAAGGACAAGCTCGGCTCGCTGACCTTCGGCGGCGTGTGCAACGTCTGCAAGCCGGAAGCCGGCACCTTCTCACGCGAGTACGCGTCCTCGTACACGACCAATCTCTTCGACGGACTCGGACTGCAGTTCCCCGGCACCCCCGCAGACCCCGCCGACATCCACGTCGAACAGGTATCCATCGAGAAGATCGGCGAAAATCTCGGAAATGTCGACGTGATCGTCTACGGCCTCAATGCCGACGGCTCGATGTCTCCGCAGTTGCAGGAGCTGGTCAATTCCGAGCTGTGGAAGGAATTGCCCGCAGTGAAGGCCGGCAACGTCGTCCAGGTCCAGCATTCGCTGGCCGCGACCTATCAGACGGCTCTTCTGACGCTGGATTCGATCGACGAGGGCCTGTCGAAGCTGCCCGCAAACCAGTAGTTCATCGACTGTGACGGTGGCCTCTCGCCTGCTGGCGAGGGGCCACCTGCATATCCGGATGAGCAGGGCGGACAGCTCTCCGATCGGCGAGGACGCTTACCTGTCCCGGCTACCGGGGTTCTGTACGAACTGCGAACGCCCGATAGGGTGACCGGGTGCGTCCTACACTTGATTCCTACACTCATCTGGCCGGTGGCAAGGTCCGTGACCTTTACACGATCGACGACGAGCATCTGCTGCTTGTCGCGAGTGATCGGATCTCGGCCTACGACCACGTGCTCAGCACGCCGATCCCGGACAAGGGTCGCGTGCTCACCGCGATGAGCGTGTTCTTCTTCAACGTCCTCGGTGGCACCAACCACCTGGCCGGCGAGCCCGACGACGATCGCATCCCGGAAGAGGTTCTCGGCCGCGCTCTCGTCGTGCGCTCCCTCGACATGGTTCCCGTCGAATGCGTCGTTCGTGGCTTCCTCACCGGCTCTGGCCTGGTCGACTACAACAACACCGGCGCAGTGTGCGGCGTCGCGTTGCCCGAGGGCCTCGTCGAGGCGTCGCGTCTGCCCGACCCGATCTTCACCCCGGCGTCCAAGGCGGCTCTCGGGGATCACGACGAGAACATCAGCTTCGATCAGGTAGTGGAGAAGGTCGGCCAGAAGCTGGCAGTGCAGCTTCGCGAGGACACTCTCGACGTCTATGCCCGCGCCTCCAACTTCGCAGCCGATCGCGGAATCATCCTTGCCGACACCAAGCTCGAATTCGGTCTCGACTCCGCTGGAAACCTCGTGCTCGCCGACGAGGTGCTCACCCCCGACTCGTCGCGCTACTGGCCTCTCGAAGGCTACGAAGCGGGCAAGGTGCAGCCCAGTTTCGACAAGCAGTTCGTGCGCGACTGGCTCACGAGCCCTGAATCCGGCTGGGACCGTAGCTCGGACACGACACCGCCGCCGTTGCCGCAGGAGATCGTCGACGCGACCCGTGCACGCTACATCGAGGCGTACGAGCGCATTTCCGGTCTGTCCTTCGACGATTGGGTCGGTCCCAGCGCATGAGCCTGATCCCGCCGGTCGCAAAGAAGGTCCCCGCCGAACGTACCCATCACGGACACACGTTCGTCGATGACTACGAGTGGCTGCGGGACAAGGACAACGCCGAGGTAGTCGCATACCTCGAAGCCGAAAACGCGTACACCGACGAGCAGACGGCCGCGCTCGAGCCGTTGCGCGAGAAGATCTTCCAGGAGATCAAGTCGCGGACGCAGGAAACCGACATGTCGGTGCCCACGCGCATGGGTAAGTGGTGGTACTACTCGCGCAGCGTGGAAGGCAAGTCGTACACCGTCCAGTGCCGGTGCCCCATCGCCGGTGAAGACGACTGGACTCCGCCCGACCTGACGCCCGGCGTCGAGCTGGCCGACGAGCAGATCCTCATGGACGGTAACGTCGAAGCCGAAGGGCACGAGTTCTTTTCGCTCGGCGCGTTCTCCATCAGCGAGGACGGCACGTTGCTCGCGTACTCGGTGGACATCGTCGGCGACGAGCGGTACACCTTGCGGTTCAAGAACCTCGAGACCGGTGAGATGCTCGCCGACGAGATTCCCGATACCGCGCCTGGCGCCACCTGGGCGATCGACCACAGTCACGTCTTCTACATGACGGTCGACGACTCCTGGCGTCCGGACACGGTGTGGCGTCACAAGCTGGGAACGCCGCAGAGTAAAGATGTTTCGGTGTTCCACGAGCCCGACGAACGGTACTGGGTTTCGGTGGGGTCCACCCGCAGTGAGAAGTACCTGATGATCTGGGTCGGTTCCAAGGTGACCAGCGAAGGCTGGATGCTGGAATCGGCGAACCCGGAAGGCGAATTCCGCGTCATCATCCCACGTCGCGAGGGCGTCGAGTACGGGGCCGAGCACGCCGTGATCGGGGGAGAGGACCGTTTCCTCATTCTCCACAACGACGTCGTCGACGGCATCAAGGCCGAGAACTTCGTGTTGGTGGAAGCTCCCGTGTCGGATCCGACGAACATGACGACGCTGATCGAGCACAGCGCCGACGTTCGGCTGGAAGAAGCCGAAGCCTTTGCCGGACACCTCGTCCTGAGCTACCGACGCGAGGCGCTCACTCGGGTTGCCGTGTGGCCGTTGACGGATGACGGCTACGGCGAACGCCACGAGATCGACTTCGACGAAGAACTCTTCAGCATCGGCATGGGGTCCAACCCGGAATGGGCGCAGCCCACTATCCGGCTCGGCTTCACGTCGTTCATCACTCCCGGGCAGGTGTACGACTACTACGTCGCCAGTGGTGAACTGGCACTGCGCAAGTCGCAGCCTGTTCTCGGTGACTTCGATGCGAGTAACTACGAGCAGCGTCGCGACTGGGCAGTAGCCGACGACGGAACCCGCATTCCGCTCTCGATCGTGAGGCGCGTAGGTGCGCCGGAAGGTCCCGCGCCGCTGCTGTTGTACGGCTACGGTTCCTACGAGGCGAGCATCGACCCGTCGTTCTCGGTTGCCCGCTTGTCGTTGCTCGATCGCGGCGTCGTCTTCGTCGTCGCACACGTGCGCGGCGGCGGCGAGATGGGCCGTCACTGGTACGAAAACGGCAAGACGCTCACCAAGAAGAACACCTTCACCGATTTTGTCTCTTGCGCAAAGCATTTGATCGACACCGGTGTCACATCGGCCGACCGGATGGTTGCCGACGGCGGTAGTGCAGGTGGATTGCTGATGGGCGCTGTCGCCAACATCGCTCCGGAACTGTTTGCCGGCATTCTCGCCAATGTTCCGTTTGTCGACCCGTTGACGTCGATTCTCGATCCGTCGCTGCCGTTGACGGTCATCGAGTGGGACGAATGGGGAGATCCGCTGCACAACAAGGACGTCTACGACTACATGCGCTCGTACAGCCCGTACGAGAACGTGGAAGCCAAGGACTATCCCGCCATTCTTGCGATCACGAGCATCAACGACACCCGTGTTCTGTACGTGGAGCCGGCCAAGTGGGTCGCAAAACTGCGCGCCACCAAGACCGGTGATGCTCCGCTACTTCTCAAGACCGAGATGAGCGCCGGACACGGCGGTGTCAGCGGTCGGTACGAGAAGTGGAAAGAGGTCGCGTTCGAGTTCGCCTGGGTTCTCGACACGGTTGGCGCAAACTAGCTTCGGTGTCAATCAGGTTCCGCGTCAATCAGGTTCCGCGTCAATCAGGTTCTGCGGTAACGAACCTGAGGGCGCCCAGCGCGCCCGTACTCGGTCTCCCGGGTGAGCATGCCGTCGTCTGCCAGCTTTTCCAGGTAGCGCCAGGCTGTCACCCGGGACACGCCGACCGACGCTGCCACCTCTGCAGCGGTCACGGGTCCCTCAGAATCCCGGACGGACGCTGCGACGAGTCCGAGTGTTTGAGACGCAAAGCCTTTCGGTGCCGCTGCTCGATCGTCGGACGTTCGTAGCGCGGACATCGCGCGGTCGATGTCGTGTTGACTGACCGCAGACTCTCCAGCGGGAAGTGCTGCACGATATTCGAGGTAGCGCTCGAGCTTGTCGCGGAATGCTGCGAAAGTGAACGGCTTGAGAAGATAGAGGACGATCCCGCGAGCCACGGCGCTTCGGACCACCTCCAGATCGCGCGCCGAGGTAACCGCGATGATGTCCGGACTGGGCCGCAAACCGCCCAGGGCGGAAGCCACGTCGAGACCGCTGGCGTCGGGCAACCCGATGTCGAGCAGGACCAGGTCGATGGGCTGGTCGGTGGCGTTGGCCGCCGTAACTGCACGCACGGCGGCGTTCCCGGAATGAACCACGCCATGGACCACGAATTCCGGCACACGCTCGACGTACGAACGGTGCGCCTGGGCGATCAACGGTTCGTCGTCGACTATCAGCACACGGATCATCGCGGTGCTTCCGCCTCGCGCAGCGGGATACGGACAACCAGCATGGAGCCCATCGCCGGCTCGCTGGTGAGCGTGCCGCCGTGCCGTTTCACAACTTGAGAGACCAGTGCGAGACCGAGTCCGCGAGAGCCGGATTTTGTGGAGTAGCCACGGCCCTTGGCCTTTTCGAGTGCTTCGGGTGTCATTCCCGGGCCGCTGTCGGCGACGGCAACAACCATCATCGAATCCTCTTCCATTACCGTCACTTCCACCCACGGAGACTCGCTCGCGCGCGATGCGTCAATAGCATTGTCCACGAGATTGCCGACCAGCGTGACCAACTCGCGTGCATTGAGCGAAGGAACCGGACCGAGCGCGGTGTCTTCGGTGATGGTCAGGTCGACCCCGCGTTCGGTCGCTTCACTCATTTTCCCGAGCAGCAGTGCGGCGAGCGCCGGTTCGTGGACCGCATTCATCAGACGATCTATCAACTGTTGGGACACTCGCAATTCATTGGTGGCGAAGGCCACTGCGTCTTCGTTCCGGCCCAACTCGACCATCGTGATGATCGTGTGCAGACGATTTGCACTCTCGTGGGCTTGCGATCGAAGCGACTCGGCAAAACTGCGTACCGAATCCAATTCCCCGAGTACGTTCTGCAATTCGGTGTGATCGCGAATTGTCAGCACGGTGCCAATTCTGTTGCCCTCCCACTCAACCGGGTGTTGGTTGACCACCAGCACACGCTTGTCGGTGAGGTGCACTTGATCCTTCGCGGGAGAGGCGTCGTCGACTCGCATGGTCTCGGGGATGGACGAAAGTGGCACGGGCCCGTCCGGTAGATCGAGGAGGCGACGCGCTTCGTCGTTGACGATATCCACTCGCGCATCTCTGCTTCGGCCTCGCCCGATCACCACCAGACCCTCACCGATGCTGTGCAGGACGGCGTCGTGGTGTTCGTACATGGTGCGCAGTTCATCCGGCGCCATCCCCAGGGTCTGTCGCCGGATACGCCGACTCACCAGAAGTGAACTCAGGAGGGCGGCAAGAAGACCGCCGCCGGCAACGAACAGGATGACCGGAACACTTTGGGCGAACTGCTTGCTGATCTGCTCGCGGGTGACACCGGCAGAAACCAGACCGACCAGGGTTCCGCCGGAATCGTAGACAGGAGTGACTGCGCGGATCGACGGCCCCAGCGACCCGGCGTACGTCTCTGTGAAGGTCACGCCGGCAAGTGCGCGGTCGATGTTCCCGGTGAAGAGTTGACCGATCAGCTCCGGGCTCGTGTGGGTGAACCGAGTGCGATCAGGCGCCATCACCACGATGAAATCGACGCCGGTTGCCTGTCGGATCTTCTCGGTCTGTGGTTGCAGAATCGCGGTCGGGTCCGGACTCGTCAGGGCTGCCGCCGTCGAATCCGACAGGGCGAGAGTCTGCGCTATCGAGCTCACCTGCCTGCGGATCGCGTCGTCGCTGTCTCGGCGTTCGTCGACAACTGCAAGCGCGGCCCCCACGCCGATGACCAGCGCCAACAACGCCAATTGCAGGAGCAGGATCTGCCTGGCGACGCTCATACGTCGGCCGGTCTTTCGTTCGACCATCGAGCGCCTCCTGAACGTAATGAACACAAACTTCCGGGCCCACCTGTTTGCAACAAGAATTCTCCACGACTCGAAGTGATCCCGATCACTTCACAGATATCCGATCCAAAGGACACCCCATGAGCAGCACGGCAACAGGGACAGTAGACGGTTCCCCACAGCCCGAGGGCACCAAGGCAAAGCGCGACAAGACGCATTGGCTCTACATGAGCGTCATCGTCGCGGTCATCGGCGGCATCCTCGTCGGTTGGCTCGCACCCGAGTTCGGTAAGTCCGTCGGTGTACTCGGCACGTTGTTCGTCAGCCTGATCAAGATGATGATCAGCCCGGTCATCTTCTGCACCATCGTGCTCGGCATCGGCTCGGTTCGAGCGGCGGCCAAGGTCGGCAAGGTCGGCGGCCTCGCACTCGCCTACTTCATCGGGATGTCCACCATCGCACTCGCGATCGGCCTGGGCGTCGGCAACCTGCTCAACCCGGGCAGTGGCCTGAACATCACGCCCAATGCGGCCTCCGTGGCCAAGCTTGCAGATCAGGCCCACAGCGCGGGCGGTACCTGGGACTTCATCGCGTCCATCATTCCGACGTCGATGCTGTCCTCCCTCACAGCCGGCAGCGTGCTGCAGACTCTGTTCGTCGCCCTTCTGGTCGGCTTCGCGATCCAGTCGCTCGGCAAGTCGGGTGAACCGATCCTCAAGGCCGTCGGATACATCCAGAAGCTCGTGTTCAAGATCCTGACGATGATCCTCTGGCTCGCCCCGATCGGTGCTTTCGGTGCCATCGCCAGCGTCGTCGGCCAGACCGGTTTGAACGCCGTCGTCCAGCTCGGCACGCTGATGATCGGCTTCTACCTGACCTGCCTGATCTTCGTCTTCGGTGTTCTCGGAACGCTGCTGCGCGCGGTCACCGGATTCAACATCTTCAAGCTGGTCAAGTACTTGGCCCGTGAGTACCTGCTCATCTTCGCCACGTCGTCCTCCGAATCGGCACTGCCGCGTCTGATCGCCAAGATGGAGCACGTAGGCGTCGAGCGCACCACGGTGGGCATCGTCGTTCCCACGGGCTACTCGTTCAATCTCGACGGCACCGCGATCTACCTGACGATGGCCTCGATCTTCATCGCCGACGCCATGGGACAGCCACTCGGTTTCGGTGAACAGCTCTCGCTGCTGGTGTTCATGATCATCGCCTCCAAGGGCGCTGCCGGAGTCAGCGGCGCCGGTCTGGCCACGCTGGCAGGCGGACTGCAGAGCCATCGCCCCGAGCTTCTCGACGGCGTCGGACTCATCGTCGGAATCGACCGCTTCATGTCGGAAGCGCGAGCGATCACCAACTTCTCGGGCAATGCGGTTGCGACTCTCCTGGTCGGCGCCTGGACCAAGACGATCGACAAGGAACGCGTCGTCGAGGTACTCGACGGGAAGATTCCGTTCAACGAAGCCACGATGCTCGACGACGAGGACGAAGAAGAGCAGCACAAGCTCGAAACGGCTCCGACCGGCACCAAACAGTCGTTCGTGAGTCATCACTAGAAACGTCCGCTCTGCTGAACATTTGACTGCGCTGCAGGCGCGGAACCCGATCTACGATCAGTGATCCTGGTCGTAACGATGAAAGAGACCGCCGCACCAACCGTGCGACGGTCTCTTTCTGTTCGTGGCTAGGTGTACCAGGTCGGTTCGGGAATCTCGCCGGTCAGAAAACGACTACCGACTTCACGGCGCTTGTACGCGAGCGGATCGTGAAGGGTATGCGTCCGGATGTTGCGCCAGTAGATGTCCAGGCCGACGTCGTTGGACGTGGCTCGGGCACCGGTCAGTTCGAAGATCTTGTTGCTGATCTCCAAGGAGACGTCGGCGGCGCGAAGTTTTGCGGCCGCGATGCGTACGGCGAGGTCGCCGCGAGCCTGCTCGGTGAGGTTTTCGCGAGCGTCGTGGAGCACTGCGTCGGCCTCACGGCTGACCTGATCCACGAAGGCCTCCGCTGCCCACAGCTTGGATTGCAAGTCGCCGTAGCCCTCACGGAGGTACCACTCGTCGGTTGCGATTTCGCGGTTGTCACCGCCGTACGGCCATGGACGCGTACGGGTTCGGGTGTACTCGGCGGCAGTGCCCAGTGCGCCACGAGCGATCCCGAGGTAGAAGTTGGCGAACACGATCTCGATCGCCGGGAAGTTCAGGGTGTTGTAGACCAGAGGTTGGAATTCCTTGTCGACAAAGCCTGCCGCACTTGCCCAGTCGACCTCGACGTCGTTGATCTCGACACTGCCGGAATCGGTGAGGCGCTGCCCGAGATTGTCCCAATCACCGCGGAAGACTATGCCGTCCTGAGCAGTCGGCACGATTGCGAACACATGCGTCGCAGTTCCGTCGATGATTCCTTCGAGCACCGTGAGGTCGGTGACTCGGCCGCCGGTGGAAAACGACTTCACACCGTTGAACACCAGGGTGTCTCCGCGGTCCGCGACGGTGAGGTCGGTGTCTCGAGGGTTGACCGCGCCGCCGAAGAAGAATCGGTTGCTCGTGTACAGCTCCTCGACAGCGGAGATCTGCGGATCGGTTCCGACCAATCTGGCTGCCCATGCCCACAGGTAGTGGTATCCGAGCAGTTGTCCGATGGAGCCGTCGGCGCGGGCGATCTCCCGAACCACCTTGTAGGCGGTCTCCCATCGCTGCCCGCCGCCGCCGAACTCGACCGGGCCCAGGAGCGTTACAAGACCACTGTCCTTGAGTAGCTGAACTTCTCGGAACGGTGGTTCGCCGGCTCGGTCGCGGGCGAGTGCGTCGGCGGCAAGGATGTTGCTCACCTCGCGAGCCCGGTCGATCCAGCCCTCGGATGTGTCGGGAACGCCGACGAAGACTTCGGTTTCACTGGTCACGGTCATGCCTGTTCATCCTTTTCGGTCGGTGCGGTCCCGATGGCCCACACGTAAATCGGTTCGGTTCCGTTGATTTCGTAGTCGCCGACAACTTTGGATTTGAAGACGACCGGATTGTGGCTGGCGACGGTGCGGGCGTTGCGCCAGAATCGATCGAGATCGAGGTCGCGGCTGACTCCGGAAGCACCGAGTGCGTCGAAGATCTTGGCCGTGGCCGGCACGACGAGTCCGATCGAGGCGACTTGCCCTCGCCCCGAATCGATTTCGGCTGCGATGTTGGCGGCCTTCTCTTCCTCCGGCGAGCCGGAGAATGCGGCTTCGTAAGCCCATTGGGACGACTGTGCTGCGTGCAGTGCAACGGCCTCGGCTGCAAAGGCAGCAGAGGACACCTCGCCGACAACTTGCTGGATCTGCGAATCCTGCGCGTATCTCGGAGCGTTGCCGTGACTGAAGGTTCGAGTACGAGAGGCAACTCGACGAGAGATCTCGATCGTAGCAGCCTTGGCGATGCCGGCGAGAGTGGCGAGGTGGAACAATTGGTAGAACGCGGTCTGGTATTTGAATCGTGTCGAGAAGTCGAAGATGTTCTCCGGCTGTACAATTGCGTCCTCGTAGACGGACGAACCGGAGCCAGTCGTCTGCTGACCGAACCCGTTCCAATCGTCACTGTGTGTGACACCGGGTTGTCTCGCCTCGACCGCCGCGATCACGAATGCGCCGGTGTCGGTGCGCTGCGAGTACAGGTCGATCCAGTCGGCGAAGATGGAACCCGTGCTGTAGAACTTTGCCCCGTTCGCCAGGAAATGGTCGGCATCGGGTGCGGGCGAGACCTTGGTGTTGGCTTCGCCCAATGCAACGTCGCCGATTTCGGTCCACGCGTTGCCGACCAACTGTCCCTCCGCAAAGCGTCGGAGCCAGATGTCACGCTCCGGGCCTGGGTCGGCGACCAGTCGGTCTTCGACAAATGAGAAATGTCCGCGCAGGGCCTGGGTGATATTGGAATCGGCGCTCGACAGCTCGACTAGTAAGCGGATCAATTGCGGGATGCTCGCACCGGATCCACCGTGTGTTGTCGGCACCCGAACGGCGCCGAAGCCTGCATTCTTGAGTGCGTCGATCTGTTGGAAGGGAAGTACGTGATCGCGTTCGCGTTCGACGACGCCTTGTGCGATGTCCGCGAAGATCGGACGGAATTTCTCTGCCAGTGTTTCGTAGTCGACCTCACTTTTGATCGGATCAGCAGACCGGGGTACGGCATTCGGCGTCAGTGCGGTGGTCATGGGAAGAATGCAAGCTGTAAACACCAGGGGCGTCGATCCTTCATCGCGACCTGATTCGAAGTGTTGTCAGTCCGCGCAAATCTCGGTTCGATGGCCTGCCGGGCACTCTTGTCGAAATCGAGTGGTCAGTGGGGTTGCTCGTGAACGTGCTCGACGGTCCATCCGCTCCATTCGACGGTCCCTCCGGCACCACAATCATGTCGGAACGGCAGCCCTGGAGGACCGGAGCGAACGACGACGCGAAAGTCTCTCCCCTCCAACCGAAGATCGACAGTCGTGTGTTCTCCGTCCATACTCTCGCTGATGCTCTCGAGTGCGTCCGTGGCGACGATGTCGGTGGCGCGTCGGACTGCGTGTTCGGCGGCCTGAGCGGCCTGTGACAGTGCCGCCCGGCCGCGCAGGTGCAGCAGCTCCAATTCTCCGGCTTGGTATTTTTCGGCTGCATCGATTGCGGAGTTGCCGTCCAGTCGGCTGAAATAGACTGCGGCAGGCCACGCAATCATGTTGGCCGCGAAACGATCTCCGCCGATGTGACTGCATTCCCACACATCTGCGATCTGTGCCGCGTTCAGCGCCGAAACGACCGGGCGGCCGAGTTCCGCGCAGCACGCATCCTTCTTTCCATGCGTGCAGACTGCGAAGAGCGGTTCCGTGCGGGAGCGGCCGAAGTCGGGTTCCGCTCCGGCGGCCATCGATTCGAACGGCAGTACCGACAGGTCCTCGTATCGGTCGACCGCCCCTTCCCGCATCCATTGGCGTGTGCCGTCCGTCCAGGCGAGTACACACGTCGGGGTGAGCACCCGGCGGTTGCGGGTCCGCCGGATCACCACGACACGGATACGGCCCTGCGCTGCGTAGATCTTTTCGGTGAGCGCGACGGGGAGAATGTCGTCAGGGGCGGACGCCGGCCAGGGGCCGGGATGCTCGATCAATACCCACAGATGTGTCATTCCGGCGCGACCGACCATAGGTTCGCCGGCGGTCGACGACTGCCGTGTACAGGCGTGAGGGCGTCGACTGGTTTGCGGATTGGCGACAAATTCCGAAAGGCACTGCATAGATCCTTTCCCCAGGACACCGTCGCTGTGGCAGGGGAGGGAAGACATGATGAGGCTCCAGTCTCGTAGGTTAGGCTCACCAGACTATTGGATGGTGAATCCTTTGCTCAGCCGCGGTGAATGCACGTGGCTGTGACGGTCGGAAGCAGTCGGTAACAGGAGTTTGTGAATGAAACGCAGTAACTCGCGGACGAAGTACATGCTGGGTGGTTTTGTCCTCGCCGCCATAGTGGCAACGACAACGGCGTGTGGCAGTGACGACAAGACGGATACCGGCAGTCAGTCTGCCGACACCGTGCACGCGGTCACCCACGCCCGCGGAACTACCGACGTACCGACGAATCCACAGCGAGTTGTCGTGCTCGAGCCGGTTCAGCTCGACACGTCGGTAGCGCTGGGCGTGATTCCCGTGGGCACCGCGGTACTCAGCGAGACGACCGGCGTTCCGGCGTACCTCGGTGAGAAGGCGGCGGAGATCGAGATGGTCGGAACGGTCGCGGCACCGAACCTCGAGAAGATCGTCGCACTGAGCCCGGACCTGATCATCGGAACGGAATCGCGGCACGGTGATCTGTACGAGCAGCTCGCTGCCATCGCGCCGACCGTCTACATGGCAACTCAGACCGATCCGTGGCAGGACAACGTCCAGTTCGTCGCAGAGGCGTTGAACAAGACCGATCAGGCAGGTGAACTGCTCGGTGACTACACGGCACGCTGCGAGGAAGTGGCGAGCAAGCACAGCACCGAGGGCAAGACCGCTCAGCTGATCCGCCCACGCGACGACGTTCTGACGCTGTACGGACCCACGTCGTTTGCCGGAAGCACTCTCGAATGTGCTGGACTCACGATTCCCGCACGCGACTGGGAGAACTCGATCTCCGTCGACCTCTCCCCGGAATTCGTCTCCGGAGCCAACGCCGACCTCATCCTGGTCACCTCCGCGAAACCGGCCGATGCCGGCACGATGCCGAAGGCCGTGGCCGACAACGCCGGATTCTTCCCGAACCCGCATCTGGTGGACATGTCCTACTGGATCACCGGCGTCGGACCGCTCGGCGGCCTCACCGTTCTGGACGACCTCGATCGCATTCTCGGAGCGTCGAATTAGCAGTGCGCGAAGGAGCAGTGCGTGAGAGAGTCGCTAAGTTGGAGCCTATGACAACTCCAGTACAGAACATCGCGATCAACACCCTCGGTGGCGTGCCCACCTCTTTGGGTGAATACGACGGCCGCGCCGTCCTCGTGGTCAACGTCGCGTCCAAGTGTGGACTGACCCCGCAGTACTCGGCGCTCGAGAAGCTGGCCAGCGAGTACGCCGATCGCGGTCTGACCGTGATCGGTATCCCGTGCAACCAGTTCATGGGGCAGGAACCGGGTACCGCCGAAGAGATCGAGACGTTCTGCTCCACTACCTACGGCGTCACGTTCCCGCTTCTCGAGAAGATCGAGGTGAACGGCGAAAACCAGCATCCGCTGTACGCCGAGCTCACCAAGGCGGCCGACGCCGAAGGCGCTGCGGGAGACATTCAGTGGAACTTCGAGAAGTTCCTGATCGGACCGGACGGCACCGTCGTCAACCGCTTCCGTCCGCGGACCGAGCCTGACGCACCCGAGGTTGTCGCCGCGATCGAAGCTGCGCTTCCCAAGAACTAGAGGTTTCCAAGAACCAGTAGGTGCGCTGAAAACTGCCGCCGGATGATCATCCGGCGGCAGTGTGCTGTTCACCCACAGCTGCCACTATCGGAGTATGTCCGCAGAACTGATCGTGTCGGTATCCGGAATCAGAGACGAGACATGTTATCTCGCTGCCGGATTCGCAGACGAGATGGACACTCGAGGTGTCCGCTTGTCGCTCCTGGTGGCGCCGCGACTGAAGGACAAATACCGACTGGCCGACGACGCGGTGACGACGGCTTGGCTGCGTGAGCGTCGCGAGCACGGCGATGCCATCGTTCTGCACGGCTACGACCAGGCCGCGACCAAGCGTCGCCGAGCCGAGTTCGCCACTCTGTCGAAGCACGAAGCGAAACTGCGACTACTCGCTGCGGACCGCGTTCTCGAGCATGCAGGCCTTCGGACCCGGGTGTTCGCACCGCCGCGCTGGGTGGCATCGCCCGGTGCCATGTCGGTGTTGCCGGAGACGGGCTTTCGCACGATGGCAGGCCTCGGGGCAGTACATGATCTGACCCGCGGAACCTTGCAACGGGGAAGGGTTTTCGGGATCGGCGAAGGCTTCAAGGCCGAGCCGTGGTGGTGTCGCGCATTGGTTCTCGGAGCCGGGCGTGCCGCCAAACGTGGGGGACTGGTCAGATTGTCGATCACGGCCAAGCAGTTGGGAAACGAGGGCCCACGTCAGGCCGTCCTCGACGCCGTCGACCTTGCCCTCTTCCACGAAGCCGACTCGCAGGTGTATCGGTGGAACTCCCCGTCTCAGGAGCTCGGCGCTGCCTGAATTCGGTAGTTGGCAACTATTTGATAGCTACGAGACTATGTCGTCTGTCCGGGTTGTCCGAGCGGGCAGACTCTTCGCGTTTCTCCACTTCCTTGCTGGTAGTAGTGCAGAATGGGTCAAAATCGCATAAAACGGACGATTAATTAGAGCGCTGGGTCAGCCAACTCTCCCACTGCTAGAGTGCGTGCAGTTAATCTGCCGCTAGTAGATGGGATCGGGATCTCGCCATGCGCACGAGAGTGTTCTCCAAGTCGGCCGAGGGTCTTGTCGCCGTGGCTGTGGGCGCAGTCGTCTGTGCTGCGTTCGTTCCGGCGCTCGCGTCTGCCGCTCCGACCGGCGCGGTTCACACGCTGCCGACGGGCAGTGTCGACGGCGGGTCGAGCGGGTCGAGCGATGGCGTCCGCACCGCAACCGTCGACGATGAAGGTGAGCAACTCACACTGCGCCTTCACAAGATGAACCTGCGGGGATCCGAGTTCTCGATGGCTGTGCAAGACGGCGACGGAGAGCTGACCGACGCGGTGATCCCGGCGCCCCGTTCGTACATCGGCAGCGTGGAAGGGCGTCCGGACGCAATCGTCTCGGCCATCGTCGACTCCGCCGGAACACTGCGCGGGCAGGTGATTTTCGATCGTGGTGTTTCGATAGAGTTCGTCGGATCCGAGGTGGTCGGTCGCAGCACGGCGCCGATCGACGCAAAACCCAAGTGGCCCACCGCGGCCATTGCGCCGGCCTCGGCCGCAAGGGTCGGCAAGACGGTCAAGCAGTTCGTGGTCGGACTGGACCTCAGTGGCGAGTGGTACTCCGCGCACGGCGCAGGCAGTGCCGCCGTCGCTCTGGATCGGGCCGAGGAATCAATGGCCCGCACCGCTGCCATCTGGATCAGAGACGTCGGGATTCGGCCGGTCCTCGGTCGAGTTGTCCTGCGGGCAGATTCCGCCGGCGATCCGTACTCGAGCAGTTGTGAAAATCTCGAGCAGTTAGAAGAGCTGTGGTCCGATCAGGTCGGGTCGAGTGTCGATCAGGCGACCGTCGTGTGCGCATCCGGTGGCGGAAATGCCTACTACTCGAAGTTCGAACTCGACCACAGCTACGCGCATGTCGGTGCCGAGTCCGACGGCAACTTCAGCCGCGTTCTCCGCCACGAGTTGGGCCACAACTTCTATGCCGACGACTACCACGGCGGCGGCGCCGAGGGATCGACCATCATGAACGGTAACGACCTCTCACGCTTCGACGGCACCGAATTCGCTGCCATCGTCGATGCGGCGGAGGTTGCCTCGGCTCGACTCGACGACGTCGGTCGGTACACGGCAAGCCCGATCCCGCCGTACGCCGCACTCGACACCGCGCGGGTCCGCTCAGGCGGCACAGTCACCGTCGACGCCGTCGCGAATGATCATGACAGCAACGGAGATTCGATCAAAGTGACCGGCGTCGGGGCGACGTCACTTCTCGGTGGCACCGTCAAGCTCGAAAACGGCGAAGTGGTGTTCGAAGCCGGAACGAAGGCAGGCACCGACAGGATTCTCTACACACTCACCGACGCAGCCGGTGGCACGAGCACCGGCTGGATCATCGTCGATGTGAGTGCGTGAGAACCGAATCAGGCGACTTCGACGCTCGACTCCTCGCCGAGAACTCGGAACTCGGTGCCGTCGGCAGCCATTTCCGAGTAGCGACCGTAGAAGATGCCTGCGGCCTCGTCGCGGATGATCGCTTGATGAATGGGAACCGCAACGCGCGGCGCCACCGCGCGGAGGTAGTCGATGGCCTCCGAGATCTTGAGCCACGGTGCGGCGGCGGGGAGGGCGAGAACGTCGATCTTTTGTTCGGGGACGTAGAGGGAATCGCCGGGATGCATGAACCGTGCCGGGTTGGTGGCGTCACCGAGGAGGAACGCGGTGTTGTCGATCATCGGTAGGTCCGGATGGATGATTGCGTGCTCTCCGCCCGTTCCGGTCACCTCGACGTCGCCGATGCTGAACCGGTCGCCCGGCCGGACGCCGGTCCAGCGCCCACCGAGCTTTTCAGCCGTCTGCGGATCGCTGTAGAGCACGGCGTCGGGATTCGCTTCGGCCAGTTCGGGCAGCCGCGCCGGGTCGGCGTGATCGGGGTGTTGATGTGTCACGAGGATGGCGTCGAGGCCGGTGATGCCTTCGAATCCGTGCGAGAAGTTGCCGGGATCGAAGAGGATCTTCGAGCCGTTCAACTCCACGAGCACACAGGAATGGCCAAAATGTGTCAGTCGCATGATTTCGAGTATGCGCCGCCCCGAAGGGACTCGCAGGCGGGTTTCACAGGTGGTGGCCGTCACGCCCCGATCACTCGATGCGAACCATCTCGGGTCCGCCCGGTAAACTGGCCATCACCCGAGCGTTTCACTCCGGGTTCGCGCACTAGTACCGAGGAGCAGCACGTGGCCCGTGTCGTCGTCGAAGTCATGCCCAAGGCCGAGATTCTCGACCCCCAGGGACAGGCAATTGTCGGGGCACTGTCTCGCCTGGGCTTTGCAGGAGTATCCGATGTCCGTCAGGGCAAGCGGTTCGAGTTGGAGATCGACGGCAGTGTCGAAGACGCCGAACTCGAGAAGATCGCCGAAGGCCTGCTGGCCAACACGGTGATCGAGGATTGGACCGTCAGGCGAGTCGAGGCATGAGCGCACGTATCGGAGTAATCACTTTCCCCGGCACGCTCGACGACATCGACGCGGCTCGGGCAGTGAACCTGGCCGGCGGTGAAGCTGTCGAACTCTGGCACGGCGATGCAGACCTCAAGGGTGTCGACGCGGTCATCGTGCCCGGCGGATTCTCGTACGGCGATTACCTTCGTTGCGGCGCGATCGCACGTTTTGCTCCCGCGATGGGCAAGGTTGTGGAAGCAGCCAAGGGCGGCATGCCGGTCCTGGGCATCTGCAACGGTTTCCAGATCCTCTGCGAAGCAGGATTGCTGCCCGGTGCCCTGACCCGTAACCAGGGTCTGCACTTCATCTGCCGCGACGAGTGGTTGACGGTCGAGGCCAACAACACGGCGTGGTCCTCGCGATACGAGGCCGGCGCGCAGATCCTCATCCCCCTCAAGTCGGGTGAAGGTCGCTTCCAGGCGTCCGAGAAGGTTCTCGACGAACTCGAGGGCGAAGGCCGCGTCGTCTTCCGTTACTCGGAGGAGAACCCCAACGGCTCGCAGCGTCGTATCGCCGGCATCTCCTCGGCCAACGGCCGGGTCGTCGGTTTGATGCCGCACCCCGAGCACGCCACCGAGGCTCTCACCGGTCCCAGTGACGACGGATTGGGCTTGTTCTACTCGGCCCTCGACGCGATCGTCACTGCCTGATCGCCTGCTGATTTTCACCACTGAACGCCGACCGGAAATCCGGTCGGCGTTCAGTCGTATGTGGGCCCGGTACCCAGGGCTACTGGCTGTAGGAACTGAGGAAGTTGCCGAGTCGCTCGAGTGCCGTCGAGAGATCGTCGGTGTTGGGGAGAGTCACCAACCGGAAGTGATCGGGTTCGATCCAATTGAACGCGCGACCGTGGCTGACAAGAATCTTCTCCGATTCCAGTAGATCGAGAACGAACCTCTCGTCGTCGACGATGCCGAACTTGTCGACGTCGAGCTTGGGGAACAGGTACAGCGCCCCGTCGGCCTGTTGGCAACTGATCCCGTCGATGCTGTTGAGCGTGGTGTGTGCGAGATCGCGCTGGGCCGTCAGCCGACCTTGTGGAAGCAACAGGTCCTCGGTGGACTGACGTCCGCCGAGTGCAGTCTGGATAGCGTGCTGCGCCGGCACGTTGGCACACATTCGCATGTTGGCCAGCAATTTGATGCCTTCGATGAAGCTCGACGCCCGCTCGAGTGGTCCGGTGATGGCCAGCCATCCGGCTCGGAATCCGCACACGCGGTAGGCCTTGGACAGTCCCGAATACGTCAGACACAGAACGTCTCGCCCGGTCATCGTCGCAAGGTTTGTCATGGATCGGCCGTCGTAGACGATCTTTTCGTAGATCTCGTCGGCGAAGAGCATCAGATCGTGTTTGCGCGCTAGATCCACGAAGCGTTGCAGCACCTCCGTCGAGTAGACGGCGCCCGTCGGATTGTTGGGATTGATGACGACAATCCCTCGGGTGCGCGGCGTGATCCGAGCTTCCAGATCGTCGAAGTCCGGTGCCCAGCCTTGGCTTTCATCGGTGAGGTAGTGGACGGGCGTGCCGCCGGCAAGTGAAACCGAAGCCGTCCACAAGGGATAGTCGGGAGCGGGAATCAGGATCTCGTCCTCTGGATTGCAGAGGGCCTGCATCGTCAGGGTGATCAGTTCGGACACACCGTTTCCGAGATAGATCTCGTCGACGGTGACGTCGGTGATACCCCGCGTCTGGTAGTACTGGACCACCGCAGTGCGCGCCGAATACAGTCCGCGAGAATCGCAATATCCCTGCGCGGTAGGGAGATTGCGGATCATGGCCATCATGATTTCGTCCGGAGCTTCGAACCCGAAGGGGGCCGGATTGCCGACGTTGAGTCGCAGGATCGTGTGTCCCTGATCCTCGAGTTCTTCGGTCTTGTCGAGAATTCGCCCTCTGATGTCGTACCTGACATTCTCGAGCTTGCGGGCCTGATCGATGGGTGTGTTCACGCGGTTACGTACCTCTCCGGTTCGGGTGGGCGAGTTGTGTTTCAGATGAGAAGGGCGCCTCAGGGTTCGGTCTGGAAACGGACATTGATTCGCGATAGCGCTAGCGGCGAAAGAGGAGTAGCGCTACTATGATTCGACATGTCCAATGATAGCAGTTCGAGGATTGTCGCAGCCTTGCGTGAGTGGATCGCGACGGCTCCTCCAGGCGCGAAGCTTCCGTCCACTCGGTCGCTCGTCAGCCTGCACGGGGCGAGTCCGGTCACCGTGCAGAAGGCGCTGCGAACACTGGTATCTCAGGGGGTTGTGGAGGCTCGTCCCGGTGTGGGGACCTTCGTGCGCGCGGCGCGCGTCGTGCGACCCAACGACTACGGGTGGCAGACAGCGGCGCTTGGATCGCCGAACTATCGTCTGCAGTTGCCCATGGCGCTGCAGTCCACCTCCAACGACGTGATCGCGCTGCATTCCGGCTATCCGGCCCGAGAGCTGTTGCCGGAAGGTCTGGTTCGTGCAGCCTTCACCAGGGCGACGCGAACCGACGCCGTGTTCAATCGGCCCCTCGCTGCCGGGCTTCCGGAACTGCAGTCCTGGTTTGCCTCCGAATTGGGTTTCGCCACTCCTGCCGGGATCACTCCGCCGGGGCCGAACGACGTGGTTGTACTTCCGGGCAGTCAGGGTGGGCTTGCGACGTCCTTTCGCGCGTTGGTGGGGGAGGGACGTCCGTTGCTCATGGAATCGCCGACCTACTGGGGAGCGATCCTGGCCGCCGCACAGGCTGGAGTCACGGTCATTCCGATTTCCAGCGGCGCCAACGGTCCTGATCCTGAAGAGCTTTCGCGTGCATTCGAACAGACCGGTGCCCGTGCGTTCTACGCACAACCGAGCTTCGCGAGTCCGACCGGAGCGCTGTGGTCGCCGTCGTTGGCCGACAAGGTTCTCGACACCGTCCGTCGGCACGGCGCATTCCTCATCGAGGACAGTTCGGCGCTCGACTTCGGAATCACCGCAGATCCCAGCCCCATCGCTGCACGAGACGACAGCGGTCACGTCGTCTACCTTCGTGCGCTGACCAAGAGCGTGTCCCCATCGGTGCGAGTTGCCGGATTGATCGCTCGGGGTCCGGCGTACGAGCGGATTCTGGCTGATACACAGGCAGATTCGATGTATGTCAGCGGGATGCTGCAAGCGGTAGCGCTCGACGTCGTGACCCAACCGGCCTGGCGAACGCACTTGCGCAGGCTTCGTCACCAACTCGAGGCCAGACGCGACCTCCTCGTGTCGAGTCTGCGCGAGTACGCGCCGGACGCTCACCTCGACGCCGTACCGAAAGGCGGACTCAACCTCTGGCTTCGGCTCCCGGACACCACGAACGTCGAACGCGTGGTGCAGGACTGCCGGTCGGCCGGCGTCATCGTCGGGGCCGGTGACGATTGGTTCCCGGCAGAACCGACTGGAAAGTTCTTGCGGCTCAACTACGCCGGACCGAACCCGGGTGAGTTCCCCGACGCCGCCCGCATTATCGGCCGAGCAATCACGCAACATATGTAGAACTTCACCTCGCTGGTGGTTGACCTGAACTTCCGTTGAGGTTTTATCGTCGTGTGCATGAACAAACAAGCGATGCAGCCACCGGCCAACCAGCCGATCGGATTCTGGACCGCGCGAGCCGGTGAAGCGATTCGCACGCGCACGCGCGGAGCACTCGAAGCGATCGGCGTCACCCAGCCGGGGTGGTGGGTCCTGCACCAACTTTCGCTGTACCCTGAAGGAGTGGAGCGCGCTGTCCTCTTGCGGACGATCGGTCCGAACGAATCCACCGATGTGATCGATGACGCCGTCGACTCTGCCCTCGAACTGGGGTGGGCGCGCGAAGACGGGTCTGTCCTTCGCCCGACTGATGCGGGCTCCGAGCAGTTCGATCGCGCCGCGCGGGTACAGCAGATGCTGCAGGAAGAGCGGATGCAGGGAATCACCGAAGAGGAGTTTGTCACCACCATCACTGTGCTGCAGCGAACCATCAAGAACGTGGGCGGCGACGCCTGGCACTGGTAGCAGACATTATCTGGGCCCGCTGCCGGGTAGAGCGGCTTCGATCAATTCGACGGCACGGGACACACCGCCCGCCGCTGCGAGTTCTTCTGCCAACTCCGCGCTGCGTCGGCGGAACTCGTCGGCGCTCACCAGAGTCAGCGCCTCACGAAGCTCTACTGCCGTGACGGTAGCGCTGTCGACGCGTACTGCGACACCGGCGTCGACGAGCGAGTCGGCGTTGCCGAACTGATCGACGGCTTGCGGCACTGCGATCATGGGTGTCCCGGTCACGAGTCCCTCGCTGGATCCGCCCATACCCGCGTGGGTCACGAACGCGTCGGCCTGCTGCAGAATCGCGAACTGCGGTACCCAACGGTGTATTTCGACGTTGTCGGGCAATGGTCCGAGATCTGAGATCTGCACCTGCTTTCCGATCTGGAGGACGACGTGCCAGCCGTCCATCTGGCCGAAAGCCTCGACGCAGGTGCGGTAGAAATCCGGATGATCGGTGAATGCTGAACCCAGCGAGATCAACAAGAGCTTGCGTTCGGGATCCGGGTTCACCCAAGGTTGACTGCTCGGTTCGAGTGCGGGGCCGACGAACGTGTAGACGTCGCGGTTCACGCGATCGGCGTTGGGCTGCATCGATTCTGCGATCAGCACGATTGCACGGGGTGGGCGTCCGGTGAACTCACGTGGATCGACCTCGACGCCTTCGGCGCGGAAGAACCGGGTCTCCCGATCGAGCAGGTCGACGCCTCTCGGATCGGAACGAATTTCGTCGTACATCGGTGCGGCGTCGGCTTCGTAACCGTCCCAGGCAACGTACGTCGGCGACAACTGGATGATGGGAACGCCCCACTGCTGAGCCAGTATTCGTGCCGGAATGCCGGCGATGTCGTAGAGAAAGAGGTCAGGGCGATCGTCTTCGTAGATTCGGCGTAGCTGCGGCAGCATCGACTCGTAATCGTCCTGGAAAATCGTCAACTGATCGATCAGATCCCCGTCCCAGCTCTTCTCGGGTTCGGCGCCGTCGGGAGAAGGGACGAGGCTGGGCAGCGTGGAGACGTACGGTGCGAATTCGGCCCCGGTCGCCTCGATGATCTCACGCATCGACTCGTCGTTGGCATAGGTGACGCGGTGACCGGCGGCGACGAGACGCGCGATGATCGCCAGGCTCGGATTGACGTGGCCCGGTGCCGGAATGCTCACCATGGCTATATGTCTGCGGGTCATCGATCACTCCTGCCGTCTGACTGTTCTGGAACAACTCCGGATACGGGACCGAGACTATCCACCAGGATGGGTGACGGCATCTGATTTTGCCGGGGAAGTACCGTGCGCACTCGAGTAGGACTACGCATCCGAGTGCCGGGATGGGCGAGCAGACTTCGAAGCATGAGCACACCGACAACACCCTCGAAGACCACTGCAGCCTTCTATCTTCAGGCCGGAATAGCCTTTGCCGTCAGTTTTGTCGGCACCCTCCTCGGAATTGCGTATCTTCCGATCGATGCGTGGCAACGCGGATTTCTCGGAATGTCCTTGCTGTTCTTGGTCACCAGTACGTTCACGTTGGCCAAGGTGATTCGTGATCAGTAGGAGGCATCCACTGTCAGGGTTCGAGTGGACGAGGCTCGACTCGAGAAGCTGATCGCCGAGCACGATCCGTTCAAAGCGGCAGCCTGAAACCTGTCGGCAAGGTGAGGATCAGCGTGCTGCCGAGAGGTTGCTCGTTTCGGAGCGCCGACAGATCGCCGCCGTGTGCGAGCGCGAGGCTGCGCGCAATCGTGAGCCCCAAACCGGAACCGTCGGATCGATCACCGCGATGGAAACGGTCGAAGACTGATTCGAGTTGGTCTGCGGGAATTCCGTCACCGGTGTCGGTGACGGACACCGAGAGGTGGTCACCTTCCCGTGCGAGTGTCACCGTCACCGAACCTCCGCTCGGAGTGTGCCGCAATGCGTTTTCGAGCAGATTGGCGAGGATCTGTTCGATTCGTTGGCGATCGACCTCGGCCGTGATCGGTTGCGGAGGTAGCGCGGTCGTCAATTCGACTCCACGATCGGCGAAACGTGGCGCCGCTGCTGCCGTTGCGCTGCAAACGATGTCGTCGATCTTCTCGTCTCGGCGATCGAGTTCGAGAGCGTGTTCGTCGGCCGCGGAGACGTCCGCCAGATCGCAAGAGAGCCGACGCAGTCTTTCGAGTTGATCGCGCATGACCGACCATGAAGAGTTGTCCGTGGGGAGGACGCCATCCTCGATGCCGTCTACGTACGCAGCCAAAGTCGATACCGGAGTGCGTAATTCGTGGGCAAGATCGGCAAGCAGGCGTTTGCGGACCCGATCCGAATGATCAAGGCGTGCCGCCATGTCGGCAAAGGCAGTTTCGAGACGCGTGAAATCGGCATCTACGTCGGACCTGCCGATAGTCACGTCGAAGTTCCCGTCTGCGACGCTTTGTGCCGCCTCCGCCAGCGTTGCGATCGGGGCCGTGATGCGTCGGACGATGTAGACCGCGGCGATGCTTGCGCCCACCAGTGCGACCGCGATCCCGCACAACAGTGCAATGGTCATGGTCTGAGCGAATGCCTCTTCGGTGTGGGTACGGACATTCGAGTCTTCGATGCCGGCCATCATGAGGTGGTTGTGAAAGAGCGGGGCAGCGACGGCAATGGCGACTGCGGCGATGGCGAGGCAGGAGACGAACAGGACGACAAGCTGCGCCAGCAGCAGTTTTCCGCGTAGCCCGAGTTTCTTCATGACGACCTCGTTCATGACGACCTCGTTCATGACGACCGCGTTCATGACGACCTCAGGGAGTATCCGACGCCCCTGACGGTTCTGATGAACCGAGGATCGGTCGCGTCGTCGCCGAGTTTGCGGCGTAATGCACGCACATGGACGTCGACGATGTGCTGGTCCCCGAACCAGGACGAGCCCCATACCGAGGCGATGATCTCGGCCCGACTCCAGGCAGCGTCGGGTCGGGATGCAAGCGCGGAGAGCAACGCGAACTCGGTGGGAGTGAGATCGACCAGGGTGTCGTCGACACGGACCGTGCGGGCCAGGACGTCGATGTCGAGACCGGGAGGCGTCGGCAGCACTTTTGGCAGCAAACTCGACGCGCGTGGCCGTCTGAGCAGTGCTTTCACTCGCGCAACCAGTTCGCGGGGGCCGAAGGGTTTGACCACGTAGTCGTCAGCGCCGGCCGCCAGACCCGTCACCTTGTCCGACTCTTCACCGCGGGCGGACAGCATCAGGATGTACGCATCGGAGAAGGTACGGATTCGTCGGCAGACTTCCAGACCGTCGAAGCCCGGGAGCATCAGATCGAGCACTATCAGCGCGGGCTCGAATTCGCGCACCGAACGTACTGCGCTCGGCCCGTCGTGGGCGAGGCGCACGGTGAATCCTTCGCGTGTCAGATAGTTGGCGACAACCTTGGCGAGGGCAGTCTCGTCGTCGACGACAAGAACGCGCCCCGGTTCCTCGCCAGGTCGTAGTTCGGCGCTCATCAGACCGAGGTTAGTCGACTGCGTGTCTGCATTGCTGGCGCGTGGTGGTTTCCACTCGACTGTGAAGATTCGATGAAGGAAGCCTGTTCGAGCCGGTTATCGGGCTTCGCGGTGGATTTTCGCCGGTAACGTGGCAACTGTGCATGTGCAGCACTCTTGTCAAATCAATTGTGGTGCAGTGCATATCGAACAGAATCAATTCTCGGGAGTGAAAACATGTCTTTGACGGTCAGGAAGAGCGCCGCGCGGTTCGTTCCGGTTGTGGCAGCGGCAGCACTGTTGATTGCCGGATGCTCGGACAACTCCGGGGAGAGCATCAACCATTCTTCCGAAACAACCAGTGTTGCAGCACAGTCGGAGATTCCTGCGGGTGTCAATGCTGCCGACATCGAGTTTCTCGAAGGGATGTACCCGCATCACGCGCAGGCATTGGACATGGCCAGGATGGTCGACGGTCGAACCGACAATGCCGAACTTCTCTCTCTTGCAGCGCAGATAGAGGCAGCGCAAGGCCCGGAGATGGCTCAGATGACCGAATTGTTGACGGAGTGGGGACGCCCCGAGCCTTCGTCGAGTTCGATGGAGGGCATGGATGAGTCGGCGCACGCGGGACACGGCGTCGGGATGGCCGAGATGCCGGGAATGATGTCGGCCGACGACATGACCGCCCTCACCGATGCCAGTGGCGCGGAGTTCGACAAGTTGTGGCTGACGATGATGATCGAGCACCACAAGGGTGCCATCACCATGTCCCAGACCGAACTCGACAACGGGCTCGACCCGTCGGCGGAGAAGATGGCAGAAGCGATCATTGCCGGTCAGCAGGCGGAAATCACTCAGATGGAAGCGATGTTGAAGGGGAGTTGAACAGGAGGCCTTGGCCGCGTGACCTTGCTCGGGTGGCTACCTGGGCATACGTTCGAGGCTGATGGCTTGACCGGTGCTGTGCTGCAATCACACGCGAGGGGATGACCGCCACATGGATCACAGTCAGATGGACCATGGCCAGATGGACCATAGCGAGATGAGCCATGGCCAGATGGAGCATGGGGCACACGGTGGTCACGGGGATCACGTCGCACAGTTCCGGACGTTGTTTGCAGTCATGCTGGTCATCGCGGTTCCGGTCGTTGCGGCAGACGCGATGTTCGCTGATCTGGTCGGGTACACACTGCCGGAAAACTCTCTGGTGGAATGGATCTCACCGGTACTCGGCACGGTGATGTACTTCTGGGGTGGCAAGCCGTTCCTCACCGGCGCTGTTGCCGAAATCCGTTCTCGGCAGCCGGGAATGATGCTGTTGATCGCGCTCGCGATCACCGTGGCCTTTTTCGCGTCATGGGCTGCGAGTCTGCACTGGGTGGATCACACTCTCGATTTCTGGTGGGAGCTCGCGCTTCTGATCGTGATCATGTTGTTGGGCCACTGGATCGAGATGCGTTCGCTCAGTCAGACATCGAGCGCCTTGGATTCACTTGCCGCTTTGCTGCCCGACGAGGCAGAACGGGTGGTGGGGGAATCGGTGGAAACCGTGCCCACCGCAGCTCTGGCGACCGGCGACCTGGTGATAGTTCGTCCCGGCGCCCGTGTTCCCTCGGACGGAACGGTGGTCGAGGGAAGCGCCGACATGGACGAATCCATGATCACGGGCGAGTCGAAGACCGTCCGCCGGACTGTCGGAGATCAGGTGGTGGCCGGCACGGTAGCCACCGACTCGGCACTTCGGCTTCGAGTCACCGCCGTGGGAGAAGACACCGCGCTCGCCGGTATCCGGCGCCTGGTCGAGCAAGCCCAGAACTCGTCGAGTCGCGCGCAGGTGTTGGCGGACAAGGCCGCTGCTCTGCTGTTCTGGTACGCACTCGGCGCGGCAGTGCTCACCGCGATCGCCTGGAGTATCTGGGGCACCCCGGAGAGCGCAGTCACCCGGACGATCACCGTTCTGGTGATCGCCTGCCCGCACGCGCTCGGGTTGGCGATTCCACTGGTCGTCTCGATCGCGACGGAACGGGCGGCTCGGGCTGGGATCTTGATCACCGACCGCATGGCCCTCGAGGCGATGCGTAACGTAGACACCGTTCTCTTCGACAAGACCGGCACTCTCACCAAGGGGGAGCCCGCAGTGGTCGGTGTACGCGGTGTCGACGGGTATTCCGACGACGAAGTTCTCAGCGCAGCGGCTGCCGTCGAGTTCGACAGCGAACATCCACTCGGGCGCGCCGTCGTCGCGGCGGCGCGGGAGTTGTCGCTCGAATTCACCTCGGGTTCCGACTTTCAGGCGCACAACGGGATCGGGGTTGCTGCGGACGTCGCCGGTGCACGCGTCGGTGTCGGCGGACCGGGGATGCTGCGGTCGGTCGGGGCCACCGCGATCCCGGGGACCGAAGAGTGGCTCAGTGACGGGTCGACCGTCCTGCATGTAGTGCGTGACGAGAAGGTAATCGGCGCATTGGCATTGGCCGACGAGATTCGCCCGGAATCAGCATTGGCCGTCGACGCCCTCCATGCTCGCGGTGTGCGGGTGGCCATGGTCACCGGAGACGCGGAGGCCGTGGCCCATTCGGTGGCTCGCAGGCTCGGGATCGACGAAGTTTTCGCCGAAGTGCTTCCGCAGGACAAGGGAGCGCAGGTATCTCGGCTTCAGGCTGCGGGCCACCGCGTGGCGATGGTCGGTGACGGGGTCAACGATGCGCCGGCACTCGCCCAGGCGGATGTGGGCATCGCGATCGGTGCCGGAACCGACGTGGCGATCGCGTCGGCGGGAGTTGTTCTGGCCAGCGATGATCCGCGTTCGGTGAGCTCGGTCATCGAGCTGTCCCGCGCCACCTACCGGAAGATGGTTCAGAACCTTTGGTGGGCAGCGGGATACAACGCGATCTCGGTTCCCCTCGCTGCGGGAGTACTGGCGCCCGTCGGGTTCGTGCTGCCGATGGAGGTCGGAGCAATCCTGATGTCGGTATCCACTGTGGTCGTTGCCGCGAATGCCCAGTTGTTGAGGCGCTTGGACTTGCGGCAACCACCGGTGACCGCGTTGGAGTCGAGAGTGCTCACATCGCAGTAGCGAGAGGTTGAAGGCGGACTACTGTCGGCTCAGGAACGGAATGAGCGCACGCAGTACAGCATCGGAGTCTGCGACTGCGCTTGCGTGGTCAGCCCCTTTGATCACAGTCAAGGCACTGTCCGGGATCAGCGACGCGAGATGCTCGGTATCCGGCAGGCGCTCGCGATCTCTCGATCCGACGAACAACAACGCCGGTGTGGTGATCCGTTGCAGCACGGCGTCGTCGATGCCGTGCTCCTTCTCTGCGCGGCGCATGTAGGCAGCGAGCGCGAGGGCATCATTGATTCGGAAGGCAGTCGCAGTCTGAGGATCCACCGGTTTGCCGCGCCTCACGCCCCAACCGGTCAGAAATCCCTCGATACCGCCGCTTTCGAGTACGTCGATGCAACCCGGGAAGAACAATGCGTCGAACGCGCCCGTCATCGGTCGGCTGCTACCGCCCCCGACGGTCAGCGATCGCACCCGTTCGGAGTGCTCGACTGTCAGCGACATCACCGAACGTCCGCCGAACGAGTATCCGAGGACGTGTGCCGGCTCGAACGGAGACTCCGTGTCGAGGATCTCCAGGAGATCGCCGACCACCAGATCCATTGCATACGAATCGGAGTCGTGTGGTTTGTCACTGCGTCCGTGACCCCGCATGTCGACGAGGATCAGACGATATTGCTCCTGAAGTGCCTTGACGTACCCGAAGCCACGCCAGATGGAGCGCGACAACGCTGTGCCGTGCACCATCAACAGGGGTGGGCCATCGCCCACGATCTGATAGGTGATCCGCGCACCGTCCACCGGATTTCTCACGTCGTGCAACACCCGTCCAGTATGGGTGCCCGTTGCTACGCACGTGAACTCGAGTAGTCGTCCGGTCCCATTCGACGGATGGCGTGGACTCTCACGAACAGTCGGGCCGTCAACTCGGCCTCCCTCAGAGCTACCGGTCACTGCCCGGCGGGGCAGTACCCACTGTTCCAAGCAATGCATCGGTTGAGGGGTCTGCAGTGCTGACGCCTGCGGCTATGCCCCGAATCAGAGCCTCGAAATCAGCGGCGACGATGGTGACCTCCTCGAACTCCGGCTCTCCTCCACGGACAACCTGACCGTCGGGTGCGAGCGCCAAGTACTCGTACCCATTGCGCACCGACAGCAGGACCGGGAGGTGAGTGGACCAGAAGGCGTTGATCGCCGCGCGCTCCGCCGGCCCGGAAGCGACCGCTAGGCTCTCGTGCCGGAACGCATTCCAGGGAAACGCCTCATCGCTGACGCCAACGCCACCGGCATAGTTCTCCGCCGAGAGAAACCACACCTGGTCGTCGGAACTGGCAAGTACGGAGAACGAACTCGCCCACACTACGAGTTGGTCACAACCGCCGACCAGTGGTTGCGGAACTGGGGCAGAGGCCGATCGAGTGGGTTCTTCGCGAACCCAACCTGCGAGCGACAGCGCGGCGGTTGCGTCGAGGTGAAGGCACATCGCCCCACGGTAGGCCAGACCGTCGAGCGCCGACAGCGTCAACCGTCGGCCTACTCGGGATCGATGTCTCGAATACCAGTCTCGTCCATGCTGATCCATCGCGTTATGCCGATGCCGCGAAGGAACGGCAGATCGTGACTCACCACCACCATGGCGCCGCGAAAATCGGAAAGTGCCTGCGTGAGGTGGGCGAGACTCGGTAGGTCCAGGTTGTTGGTCGGCTCGTCGAGAAGAAGCAGCTGGGGCGCGGGTTCGGCCAGCAGGATCGTGGCTAACGCCGCACGCAATCGTTCACCGCCGGAGAGTGCGGATGCCGATACGTCGGAATCCGTTCCCCGGAAAAGGAACCGTGCCAACTGCCCGCGAATTTCCTCGGCTGTCGCGTGTGGCGCGGCCAACGCGACGTTGTCCGCCACCGAGAGGTCCTCGTCGAACACGTCGAGACGTTGGGGGAGCGCACGAGAGGCTACGAACGGAGTCGACGCGGCGAGTGCATCGAGCAACGTCGTCTTGCCGATTCCGTTGCGTCCCACTATCGCAATCCGCTCCGGTCCGGTGATCTGGAGCGATACCACTTGGCCGCTCTGCAACGTCACCTCGTCGAGCCGCGCAACCTGCTGCCCCGGATGAACCTCTGTAGCAGGCAGATCCAGACGAATCTCGCGATCGTCTCGAAGGAGTTCCTCTGCCTCCGACAGGACAGACTTGGCCTCGTCCACCTTCCCGATATGGTTGAGGGCCAGCTTTCCCGCTGAAACTTGGGCCTGACGTTTTCGTGTCTGCGCAATGATCGGCGGCATCCGCTTGTTCTCGAACATCTTCTGCCCATAGCGCTTACGCCGGTCCAGTTTCGTTCGAGCGTCGATCAGCTCGCGGCTCTGCTTTGCCAGATCGGCCTTGGCGTCGCGAACGGTGGCGAGTGCGTTTTCCTGCTCAGCGGTCACGACCTCCTGGTAGTGCGAGTAGTTGCCGCCGAACACGCGTAGATCCCCCCGACGTAGTTCGATCGTGTACTCCGCGGTGTCGAGCAGTTCCCGGTCGTGGCTGACGATCAGCACGGTTCCCGGAAACTGTTGGACTGCAGCATGAACTCGTGATCGAGCGTCGCGATCCAGGTTGTTGGTCGGCTCGTCCAGGAGAAGTACCTGTGGATTCTTCAGCAGCGTTGCGGTCAAGCCGAGTAAGACGGTCTCTCCGCCGGAGAGGGTGCCGACAGTTCGGCTCAATGCTGCGGTATCCGGAACCACCTTCTCGAGGCCGAGTCGATGCAAGGTGGAGAGGGCGCTCTCCTCGATATCCCAGTTGTTGTCCACGAGCGCAAAGTCGGATTCGGAGCCGTCGCCGGTTTCGATGCGGTGCAATGCGTTTCGGAGTTCGTGGATACCGAGGATGTCATCCACCCGAACGCTCGGATCGAGTGTGATGTCCTGACGGAGGTAGCCGACCTCGCCGGAAGCGGTCACGGATCCGGATTCCGGTGAGAGCTCTCCCGCGATCAACCGCAGCAGAGTCGACTTTCCCGATCCGTTGAGTCCCACGAGACCGACACGGCCACTGGGGAATACAAAATTGGTGTGGGAAAAGACTGATTCGCCGTCCGGCCAGATGAAGGTGAGATCCGAGAGCGACAGAGAAAGATGGGATTGGGTCATGAGTACTCCAGAGGGTGCTTGGACTGTGCGCCCGGCTCAGCAAGTGCTGATGGGTGCGAGTGCCTTCGCGTGATGAACCTCTAGAGGAGCAACGGCCCGTTTCCTGTTCTGTCGGGAATGATTCGTGTTCCAGGTTAGAACACTCGAACGGTCCCGTGCAATCGAATTATTCTGTGCTGTCGGTCTCGTCGGTGTTCGGTGCTCAGATTTTCGGGCCGTCAGATTTTCGGACCCTCGGATCGGAGGTCGTCGACCTTCGACATCGCTTCGCGGAGTTCGGTGAGCCATTGTTCGCTGTGCTTGCCCGCCAACCGGACTGTCCACATGAGAGCGTCCGCTCGGGAGCGAGCAACTCCCGCGTCCACCAAGGTGTCGAGAACCTTGCGTTCGGGCTGACGTAGTCGTGTCATCACCGGAACTGCGAGATGTGTGAACAGGACGGTCTTTTCGTCCAGACGTACACCCCAGGCGACCTTGCGCCCGTAGCGAGCCTCGGCCTCGTCGGCGATGCGCATCCGGTCGGCGCGCGTGGTTTCGCGAAAGCGTGAGATCCTTCCGTCCGCGGCGGCCTCGCCACCGTCGACTGCCGGGAGTTCACCGATCACGACGAGTTCTTCGCGGTCGACCTGGACGTCGGCCGTTCCGGTGAACCAGTCATCTGGAAGTCGACCGGCAAACCAGTCGGACGCATCACTCGCGTCGGGAACCGACGCCTGTTGCCAACCTCCGGGACGGCCGAACCTGCGGTCGCCGGAGTTTTGTGAGTTCTTCATGGCGTTCTCCTCGGAGAGCTGGTGGAGTGTGGCGTGCATTTATTGCACTGATTACATGATTACACCGATAGTCGAACTGGCGCCACAAATTCGGGCATGATCGGAGTCGTGCGCCTTTCACACGCTCGTCAGAGCTTCCGAACTTTCCGTCGTCCCGTGGCTGCCGTGGCTCTGGGGGTATTGGCCGCAGGATCGGTAGTTGCCTGCAGTTCTGGCCCTGACCAGCCGAAATCAGTGGCAGAGGAGTTCGCCTCCGCGCTCACGTCCGATGACGTGCAAGCGGCGGCAGCCCTGACCACCGATCCGGCGGCGGCGTCGACTGCGATTTCGGCTCTGATCGACGGGCTGGGCAAGGACGAGGGAACATTCACCGTCTCCGACGCCACCGAGTCCGGTGATTCTGCGGGGAAGTTCACACTCGATGCGGCGTGGAAGTTCGGTGAAGGTCAGGACTGGAACTACTCGACGCAGGGAAACGCGTCGAAAAGCGGGGACAACTGGCTGATTCAGTGGGACCCGGCGCTGTTGGCTCCGGATCTGACCTCCTCGACGACCTTGCGCTACACACCCACCACCGGTGCTCCGCCGTCGGTGCTGGACGCGGCGGGCCAGCCGATCATGGAGCAGCAGGTGGTGACGCTGGTCAATCTCGATTCCGCCGCGGTGCCCCCGGTGGACACGGCAGCCGTGGCGGCCCTTCTCTCGCCCGTCGCACCGACGATCACGGCGGCATCGCTGAGCGGCGATCTTGCGTCGGCAAGTGGGAAGCCGGTCACCGCAATCACTTTGCGGGCCGAGGATCTTGCACCGATCGAGGAGAGGTTGGCGGCGATTCCCGGAGTGAGCTTG
Source organism: Rhodococcus sp. SG20037 (assembly GCF_031763325.1). NCBI lineage: Bacteria > Bacillati > Actinomycetota > Actinomycetes > Mycobacteriales > Nocardiaceae > Rhodococcus > Rhodococcus sp. SG20037. Next base: position 1,153,456 of record NZ_CP134497.1, read on the forward strand.
GCGCCGCAGGCTCGGCTGCTCTCGGTGGACAAAACTCTGGCGTCGCCGACTTTCAGTGGGTTGTCCGATCTGTGGCAGGAGGGGCAGGACAAGTCCGCGGGCTGGGCGGTACAGCAGGTGAAGCAGAACGGAACCGTCACCACCGTCGCCGGCCAAGACGGGCCGGTTGCTCCGAACATCGCGACAACGATCGACCGACCGATGCAACTCGCGGCCGAGAATGCGCTCGCCGGGGTGACACAACAGGCGGCGATCGTTGCGCTGCAGCCGTCGACCGGAGCGGTGTTGGCGGTGGCCCAGAACGCCCCCGCCGACGCACAGGGCCCGATCGCTCTGACCGGCCTGTACCCACCGGGTTCGACGTTCAAGACCGTGACGACGTCCGCGGCCCTGCAAGCCGGCGTCGCTACACCGGACACCGTTCTGCCGTGCCCGGGTACCGAGAACATCGAGGGCCGTCAGATTCCCAACGACGACGAGTTCGACCTCGGATCGGTTCCGCTGCACACCGCGTTCGCGAAGTCGTGCAACACCACAATGGCGAGGATGGCCGTCGGTCTGCCCGCCGATGCTCTGCACAAAGCGGCGCTGCAGTTCGGGCTCGGCGTCGACTACGTCACCCCCGGACTCACGACGGTGACGGGCAACGTCCCTGACGCGAACACCCCCGCCGAACGCGTCGAGTCCGCGATCGGACAGGGCACGGTGACCGCCACGCCCTTCGGGATGGCTCTCGTGGCGGCCTCGATCGCCAACGGAACGACACCCGCGCCGATGTTGGTCAAGGGACAGCCCGGCGTGGCAGATCAGACCGTTGCACCGGCTCCCGCGGAGGTGACCGAACAGTTGCGGGTGATGATGCGCGAGACCGTCACAGGCGGTACGGCGACGTCGTTGCAGGACATTGCGGGGCTTCTCGGCAAGACCGGCACGGCCGAAACCGAGGGTGGCCCGGCACATGGGTGGTTTGTCGGAATCAAGGGAGACCTCGCATTTGCGGTATTCATCGCGGGTGCGGACAGCTCTTCGCCTGCAGTGCAGGTAGCGGGCACTTTTCTGCGCTGAAACCTGTTTTCCGTTGCAGTTGGATCACACCGTCGTAGCTCAACCGTGACACGTTCGTAGGCATCCCGTGCTTGTTACTCGTGTGACAGAAGTAAAGAGTTACATGCATGGGGCCCGGAGGACAGCACAACCGTCGTGGAAAATATGTCGTTGCGTCGATAACTGCTGTCGTTCTGACAGTGGCGCTCGCGTCGTGTGTCATCGGTGGGGAGAAGAAATCCGACGCCGCGTCGGTGGTGGAGGACTTCGTCACCGCCCTCAACAACCACGACGCCGAAGCTGCTGCGGCGCTCACGTCGTACCCCAACGCGGCGCGGCCGTCGATCCAGCAGATGTTCGACGGACTGGCCGCCAAGTCCACCGACTTCGACGTCGCTCAGGTCATGGATCTGGGTAGCGACTCCGGACTCTTCACACTCGACGCGTCCTGGAACTTCGGCGAAGGCAAGGACTGGAGCTACCAGTCGCAGGGTGAGGTTCGTGATCTGTCGGTCGGCTGGCGTGTGTCCTGGGACCCGTCGGTCCTCGTCCCCGACCTCGGCAACGGTCGCACCGTTTCGTACACCCGCACGGACGCAGCGCCGCCGAAGGTAGTCGACAGCACCGGCACCCTGCTCATGAACGAGCAGACCATCAACGCGATCACTCTCGACCCGGCCACCATGCCGGACCCCGTCGACACCACTCGTCGCCTCGCCACGGTGCTCGAACCTGTCGCCCCGTTGGTCACTTCGGAGTCGATGTTGGCCGACCTCGCTGCAAACCCCGGCAAGCCCGTCACCGCCGTACTGCTCCGCGATCCCGACTACGCCTACCTGGAAAGCGATTTTGCGATCCCCGGTGTCGTCGTGGTCAAGACACCCAAGCTGATCGCCTCCGACCGTCGAATCAACTCGCCGTTGCTGGACCCACTGCGGACCGTGTGGCAGGCCAATCGCGACGCCACCGCCGGCTGGGCGGTCAATCTGGTCGAGCCCAACGGATTCCCGATCAAGCAAGCCGGCTTCCAGGGACCTCCCGGCCCCGACGTCGCCGCGACCCTCGACTCGCACGCTCAACTCGCCGCGATCGAAGCTGTCGTCAGTGCAGGTACTCCTGCGGCCATCGTCGCGATCCGCCCGTCGGACGGCGCCATTCTGGCTGCCGCACAGAACAATCAGGCCATCGAACAGGGCCCGATCGCCTTCACCGGGTTGCGCCCGGCCGGCGGCGCCCTCGATCTGGTCCGTCTCGCATCGTCGATGCAGAACGGCGTCGACCCCGGCGCCGTGTCAGCCGAGCAGTTGGCCGACACCGGGCAGCAACTCGGACTCGGCAACGGCTTCCACATTCAGGGACTCGAACAGCAGACAGCAGTGCTTGCCGCGAACCGCCCCGGCGTGGACCAGGCGATGAACAACGTCATGGCCAACAAGACGTCCAACGACGCGAGCGCGCCGACGGTAACTCCGTTCGGAATGGCGATGCTCGCGGCATCGATCGCCCGCGGCAGTGCCCCGATGCCGATGATGGTCTTCGGACAACCGGCTACCGCCGACGTCACGCCGACGGCATTGCCCGGCGACGTCAACAATCGTCTGCGTGACGCCATGCGAGGCGCCGGCGGACTGGCTGGGTACCCGGACATGATGGCGGCCGGTGCAGTGAGCGGTGACGATCGCTGGTTCTACGGATCACGCGGAGACTTCGCATTCGCAGTGTTCGTCGCAGACGCCGACGGCGGCGATCGAGCAATGCAGATGACGGACAAGCTCTTCCAGGAACTCGGCAAGCCTGCCGACAAGTAGTACCGGGCACCGCGAGTAGATTCCTGGTTCGTGAACCTGCTCGATTTCCTTTTCCTCGTCGTAGCGGGATTCTTCAGCGGTCTAGTCGGTTTTGTCACCGGTCTTGCATCGATCGTTTCGTATCCGGCGCTGCTGAGCGTCGGGCTCTCACCGGTCAGCGCGAACATGACCAATACCGTCGCGTTGGTGGCCGTCGGCGTCGGAGCGTTGGCGAACTCGTCCCGTGAAGTTGCCGATACCGGTCCGAAACTTGTTCGCTGGTCTCTCTATTCGGCGGCCGGTGGCATCATCGGTGCCCTCATCCTGTGGCTGGCACCGGAAGGTTCGTTCGAATCCGTTGTGCCGGCGATGGTCGTGTTCGCCTCGCTCGCGCTGCTGCTGCAACCGAAGATTCGTGAGTTGTCCGGCGGCGGCGACCGCCCCGGAATCTACTCGGCAGCACTGTTTGCCGTCGCGGTTTACGGCGGCTATTTCGGTGCCGGTGCCGGAGTCATCTTCCTGGCTGCGACGCTCATCCTCACTTCCGAAACGGTGTGGCGTGCAACGATCCTGAAGAGTTTCTTTCTCGGCATCGCCAATCTTGTGGCTGCACTCATCTTCGCCTTCTCCGGACAGGTGCATTGGGTGGCCGCGTTGGCGATGGCGCTCGGCGCGTTGGCCGGAGGTTGGTGTGGCCCGCCCGTCGTCAAGAAAATCCCGCCATCGGTACTGCGTGTGGCAGTAGCGATAGCGGGATTCGTGTTGGCTCTGTGGTTGTGGGTGAAGTGAGCCCGTCTACTTCACGCCCTGCATCAGCTTCTTGATCCACGGCGAGGCAAGAGCAAGAATCACTCCGATTCCGATCGACGAGAAACCGATGATCAGGAAGAACGGGCGACTGTCGTCGATGTCGAAGTAACCGGCCAAGGTTCCCGCCATCGAAGAACCCAATGCAACGGACAAGAAGAACAACGCCACCATCTGAGTGTGGAAATGCTCGGGCGCGAGTTTGGTTGCAAGGGAAAGGCCGACGGGGGACAGGAAGAGTTCGGCGAAGGTGAAGAGCAGAAGCACACCGGCAAGGCCGAGGAGCGGTGCACTGTTCGGTCCGCCCCCGGTGATCGGGATGAACGCCAGGAACGCCAGACCCATCGTGCCGGTACCGAGCGCGAACTTGATCGGCGACGACGGCTGACGGTCACCGAGTTTGGTCCACATCGCTGCGAACACACCGGCAAAGATGATGATGAACACCGGATTGATCGACTGCACCCACGTCGGCGGGAAGTCCCAACCGAAGAGATTGCGGTCCAGGAGCTTGTCTGAGATCACCGGCACGGTGGTGAACTGCTGCTGAAACAGCGACCAGAAGGCCGCGCTCGCGATGAACATCGGGATGAATGCAAAGACTCGACTGCGTTCGACCTTGGTGACCTTCTTGCTGGTGAGCATGAGGAGGAAGTAACCGACCGACGCGACGATCGTGAGTCCGACAACGACGTCGGACATGTTGTCCGCCGTGATCAAGCCGGTGACGGAGGCGACCGCGACGACGACGATCGCGGCAATGCCGATCCCGATGTAGAGTGCGCGCTTGTCCGCGGGCAACGGGTTGCCTGGTTCGGCACCGATTCCGTGAAGATGCTTGCGGCCCAGCGTGTACTGGATCAGGCCGAGCGCCATGCCGACGGCAGCGAGAGCAAAACCGGCGTGGAATCCCCAGGCGTCCTGGACGGCTCCGGTGAGCAGCGGACCGACAAGACCGCCGATGTTGATGCCCATGTAGAAGATGGAGAATCCGGCGTCGCGGCGAACATCCTGTTCGGAATAGAGATCTCCGACCAGAGAGGTCGCATTGGCCTTCAAGCCGCCGCTGCCGAAGGCGACCATGACGAGGCCGACGCCGACACCCCACATGCCGGGAAGAACCGACAGTGCGATGTGGCCGGCCATCACCAGCGAAGCACTGTAGAAGAGCGTGCGCTCGGAGCCGAGCAGTCGGTCGGCCACCCACGCCCCGAGAATCGTCGACAGGTAGACGGTGCCGCCGTACGCGCCGACGATGCTGGTCGCTGCCGCCTGGCTGATGCCGAGGCCGCCGTCGCTGACGCTGTAGTACAGGTAATAGATGAGGATGCCTTGCATCCCGTAGAAGGAGAACCTCTCCCACATCTCGACGCCGAACAGGTTCGCCAGCGCAAAGGGTTGGCCGAAGAACCCCCGGTCTTCCTTCTCGCTACGTTCGACGGGCTCCGTAGTGTTGCTCATCCGAAAAGTGTCCTACGTGCTCGGGCATTTCGGGTGGTTCCGAGCCGTGGAGTTTGGTTACGACTTGGTGCGGATTTTCACTACCAGCGGAGCGAGTGCGCGCCAACCGAGAAGGAACGCGCCGAGGACCAGCGTCGCGACGACGATGAAGCTGAACTGGGTGCCCTGGCCACTCAACACTCGCAGGATCATCCCGAAGACGACGGCGCCGAGCCAAACGACAACGCCGGTGGGAACAAGGAGAACGGCGTTGAACTTGTCGCGGTAGAGCGCGAACGTGGCAGCCCATCCGATCACCAGGCCGGTCAGGAAGGGCCAGGATGTCTTCGCCAGACCGGCGAGCGCATTGGCTTCTTCGTGGGTACGGCGCCCTATCGCGCAGAAGATTATGACAAGAATGGCGTCGATCAGCAGGAATGGTGCGAACTTCTTCACGCTCACACCATACGACTGTGCGCCTTTATTAACCGCGGGCGGTTAATAAAGGCGCACAGTGCTGTTAGGCCTGGAGGCCGGCTTCGATCTCGAGGGTGATCGTGATCTTGTCGCCGACAACTGCTCCGCCGCCTTCGAGGGGCATCTCGATGGAGATGTCGAAGTCCTTGCGGTTGATGACGGTGGTGGCCTCGAATCCGGCGACGGGGCCCTGGCCCATGCCCGGGTTGACGCCGTTGAACTCGAGGTTCAGCTCGACCTCGCGGGTGACGCCGTGGAGCGTGAAGTCGCCGGCGAGGACGAAGTCGCTGCCCTTGGAGCGCACTGCGGTGGACTTGAAGGTGGCCTTCGGGAACTTCTCGACGTCGAAGAAGTCAGCGGACTTGATGTGGCCGTCGCGCTGCTCGTTCTTGGTGTTGATGGAGTCCACGGAAATCTCGGCCTCGACGGCGGGGGTTCCGTCTTCGGCAACGGTGATCGTTCCGGAGAACTCGTCGAACGTTCCACGAACCTTGGAAACCATGAGGTGGCGAACCGAGAATCCGACAGTGGAGTGGACGGTGTCGATGACCCAGGTTCCGGCGGTCAATGCGGGCAAGGTTGCGGTGGTCATGGAAGCTCCTGAATAAGTAGTTGAATGTTCAAGTTCTTGTAGCTTCAACTATGGACCCCGGGAAATCCTTCCGCAAGATCATGTGAGCTGCATCACAGTGTTTGTGCTTGCGCCATAGACCGCGTGAAGCGCCGACGCTGTCACCGACTGATGCACCGCAATGCCCCAGCGTCCTTCACCGTTCACCACGCACTCTGCAATGGTGACTGCCGAATTCGCACTCCCGGAAGAATTCGGGTTGCGGGGCAGTGAATGCTGGGTGAGCGAGACGACCTCGACAGCCGAGCCCTGTTCGGTCAGGATTTTGCTCAATGCCTCGACTGGGCCGGACGCACTGGCCGCGGCGGTGACCTCGCGCCCGTTGCGATCGATGGCAACGAACAACTGATCACCGTCGGCGGTGTGTTCCAGTGAGTACCGACGCACTCCTCCGTTGTACCCGTACTCGCGCAGCAGCAGTCTCCACAGTTTGTCGGCAGTCATTTCGGTGCCCGAGTCGTCGGTTTCGAGCTGCACCCGCGAGGCGAAGTCGATCTGCAGGCGCCGGGGGAGTTCGACCCCGTACTCGGTCTGCAGCAGATATGCGATTCCGCCCTTGCCCGACTGGCTGTTCACACGAATGACCGCCTGGTAGTCGCGGCCGACGTCGGCGGGGTCGATCGGCAGGTAGGGGACCGCCCACGGCGCCGATCCCGGATCGACGCCGGCAGCCTCCGCGCTCTCGTAGTGATGCGCGAAGCCCTTCTTGATCGCGTCCTGGTGGGTTCCGGAAAATGCCGTGTACACGAGATCGCCGCCGTACGGGTGGCGCTCGTGGACGGGAATTCGGTTGCAGTACTCCACCGTTCGACGGATCTTGTCGATGTCGGAGAAGTTGATTTCCGGATCGACGCCCTGTGCATGCAGATTCAGCCCCAGTGTGACCAGGTCGACGTTGCCCGTCCGCTCGCCGTTGCCGAACAGGCATCCCTCGACGCGCTGTGCGCCGGCCAGCACTGCCAGTTCGGCGCACGCAACGCCGGTGCCGCGGTCGTTGTGCGGGTGGACCGAGAGGATCACCGAATCGCGTCGGGCCAGATTCTGGTGCATGTATTCGATCTGATCGGCATAGATGTTGGGGGTGGCGATTTCGACTGTGGCAGGGAGGTTGTGGATGACCGGGCGATCGGGACTGGCGTCCCAGAGTTCGGTGAGACTGTTGCAGACCTGCAGGATGTAGTCGGGTTCGGTGAGGTTGAAGACCTCGGGTGAGAACTCGAATCGCCAGCCGTCGTGGCCTTCGCCGCCACGAGCAACGTCTTGCGCGGCGCGGAAAATCATGTCGTGCAACTCTTCTCGCTCCTTGCCGAGAACGACGTTTCTCCACGTCGGCGCAGTCGCCGTGTACATGTGGACGACCGCGTCAGGCAGCCCCTCGATCGATTGATACGTCCGTTCGATCAAATCCGTACGCGCGGCAGTGAATACGACGATAGTGACGTCGTCGGGAACGAGATCGAAGCGCACCAGGTCGCGAACGAAATCGAAATCGGTCTGACTCGCGGAGGGGTAGCCGACCTCGATTTCCTTGTAGCCGATTGCCACCATCAGTTCGAACATTCGACGCTTGCGTTCGGGGTCCATCGGTTCTGCGAGGGCTTGGTTGCCGTCACGCAGATCGACGGGCACCCACAGGGGCGCCGCGGTCGTGCGATTGGACGGCCACGTCCGCTCGAAAGTCGGAATGTCGACGCGATCCCACGCGGCGCGATAGCGCTCGGACGGCATGGGTGACGGCTTCTGGTTGTTCCAGCGGTTGGCGCGGGTAGTACTCATCTTTGGTTTCTCCTGCGGTCGAGTCGAGAGACCGGCATGGCGAAACCCCGCGGAGGGGTGCCGGTCTTTCAGGCCCCGCCGCGGCAGTCGAGAAGGAGTGCTCCTGTAGCCATGCGGGCTACACTAGAACGAAATTACTTATCAGACAACCTGAGGAGTTCACGTGTCCCCGATCGTCGAGCGTCGGCTGCTCACCGACCAGGCCGCGGAGTTGCTACGCGCGCGGATCGTGAGCGGTGAATGGGAAGTCGGCGCCAAACTTCCAGGTGAAACCACTCTTGCTGCGCAGTTGGGTATCGGGCGGTCCACTATCAGGGAAGCAGTGCGGACTCTCGCGGGCCTCGGCATGCTCGAATCGCGGCAGGGCGCCGGGGTCTTCCTACGGAGTACGACGCCTCCGGATCAGTGGCCCCGAGTGCTCGAAGCCGAGGCGATCCTTCACGTCGTCGAGGTGCGCAACGCGGTCGAGATCGAAGCAGCTCGCCTCGCTGCGCAGCGGCGCGATGCCGTTGACGTCGCGGCTCTGCGGCAAGCGCTCGACGGTAGAACTGCCGCAGCGCACTCTGGCGACGCAGCGTTCGTCGACGCCGACATCGCCGTCCACCGAGCAGTGGTGGACGCGGCACACAATCCCGTGCTGTCGGAACTCTTCGAGACCTTTGTACCGCGTCTGCGGGCTGCGTTGATCGAGTTGATCGCGGTTCTGGACCTGCATCCCCACAGCCAGCCCGACGCGGACGAACATCGAATGTTGGTGGACGCCATCGAAGCCGGCGACGCGGAGGCAGCCGTTCGGATCAGCCGGGCACACCTCGACGACATGGCGGCAGCGTTGCGACGCTAGACGCCCGGCTGTTCGCGGCGTTCGAACTCGAGGTCCATCTCGAGGTCTTCGTGGTGGGTTGCACGGAAAGTGATCAAGAAGACGATCCAACCGACGACAGCGACCATGACGAGGCTGACCATCCGATACACGAACACCGACGCGATTGCCTGCGCTCCGCCGGCCCCTGCGATCGTCAGCGCGGTGACCAGAGCAGCGTCGACGTAACCCAGCCCGCCGGGAACCAGCGGAATGCTGCCGACTGCTTTTGCGGCGGCGAAAGCGATCAGGAGCCCAGCAAAAGAGGGCTCCGCGCCAACAGCCCAACATGCGAAACCCAAACAAGCGACATCGGCGACACGATGGATGGCCGACCACCCGAATGCGATGACCGAGTCGGTGCGGCTGAGCTCGACCGTATCCAGTTGCTTCAGGATCTCGGACCAGCGTCGCATCCCGTGGCCGAGCGGATTCTTGCGAATTCGGTTGTAGCGGGCTAGGACTCGATGCCCGATTCGCTCGATACTGCCGGGATTCTGGGCTATGTATCGCAACGCCAGGAACAGTGCCGCCATGCCGATGATCGAGATCGTGAGCGTTATAGGGCTGACCTTGGTGCCGAAGGCAAACGCGCCCGCGGCACCCAACAGCGCCAAAGTCGCCGCAGCGATCACTCCACACACCGCCAACTGCCAAGACGCGACAACTGGTGTAGCGCCCCACTTCCGAGTCTGCTTGTAGGTGAATGCGGTCGAGAAGACCTGGCCGGCTGGCAACGTCAGCGCCATCGCGGTGCTGGCGTAGATGACCGAGAGGTTCTTGAGGTGACCGGCAATCACACCGGCGGCATTGAGAAGACGTTGCTGAACGGACGCGTATCCGCTGAGCGAAATGAGTTGCGCCGCGACGCACGCGGCCACCCAACCCCAATGGATTTCGGTCAAGGCTTGCCAGGACTCACTGAGCTTGGACCACAGAATTGCACCTTCGACGATCAGAAGAGCGATCAGAGCCACCCCGAGCAGCCACTTCAGCCACCAGAAGCGCCCTCTGACCCGACTGGTCTCGGCCACGGGCGAGCGTGGTCGTCTCAGTCGCCGTGGGGTGTTTCCAGGCTGAGCCATCGACTCACCCTAACCAATTTGATCCGGATCGACCTCTGGATACTTTTCCGGCCACGCCAGATGCGTCAGTCGTCGGCGCCCACGCAGTTGGACTTGCTCTCCGAGTTCCCACTCGGCCTGTTCCTCTTCGTCGGCGAAGTACAACGCGCTCGTCGACGCCAGCACCCGGCTGGGCCGAAGTTTCGCGAGCTCGGTGAGCCGTGACGCCTCGTTGACCGGATCACCGATCACGGTGTACTCGAAACGTTCGGCAGCACCGATGTTGCCGGCGACCGCGAGCCCCGCGCTCACACCGATTCCGACGTCGAGGCCGGTGATGTCGTTGAGCTTGAACCGCAGCTCGCGAGCCGCAGCGAGGGCTGCCGTCGGAGCGTCGGGTCGATCGAGTGGTGCACCGAAGATGGCGAGCGCTGCATCACCCATGAACTTGTTGACAAAACCATGGTGACGATCGATGACGTCGACGACCACACGGAAGAACTCGTTGAGCAGTTCGACCACTTCACCCGGCGGGCGCTCGGCCGCGGCACCGGTGGATCCGACCATGTCGACGAACAGAACTGCCACGAATCGAGTTTCGCCGCCCAGCTCGGTACCGAACTTCAACGCGCGCCGGGCCACATCCTCGCCGACGTGCTGACCGAACAGCTCACGCAGCAGACGACGCTCGTCGGACTCTTTCATCATGCGGTTGAAGCCGACCTGCAGCCGGCCGATCTCACTGCCGTCGAACACCTCGACGCGTACGTCGGTGGCGCCGCGCTGCACCCGCTCGATGGCGCGTCGCAGTTGGCGGATCGGATCGGAGATCTGGGTAGCCGTCAGCATCGACAGCGCAAAGGCCTGCACGATCGCCATGATCGAGATGAGCAGGATCGCCCACGCGAGAGAGTCGGGGGAGAACTCGAGATCGGTCGTGAGCTGCGTCGAGCACAGCAAGATGATGCCTGCGACGGGCATCAGCGTGCCGAGACCCCAGGTCATCGCCAGCCGGGTTCCGACGCCAGGCGCCATGGTCCGATCGAATTCGCCCTCGCTCAAGGCCTGGGCGGCGACCGGACGCAAAATGCGCTCACCGAGCATGTAGGTGAACCCGAAGGTCGTGGTCGCGGCCATGCAGACCGTCACGATCACGGCGATCGCGAGTCCGGGCATCTCGGTGATGGTCAGGAACACGAAGATGATGCCGCCCAGAATCCACAGCACCAGGTGGACGATGGCCTGGCGAAGCGGCGCGTGCAGTGCCGCCATCTGCTCGGACCTCGTGGGTGGACCCCCGCGCAGCCGCCAGCGAATGACCGACTTCAACATCATCGCCGCCGCCGTGAGGCTGACGGCGCCGGCGAATGCCAGGTACACGCCGAAGATCGCGAAGTTGCGGACCCGGTCGGCAACTATCGCGTCGGACTCCTGGATCGGCACGCCGTACCGGACGAAGGCAAAGACCAGTACCGCGCCGATCAGATTGGCTGCGAGCATGGAGAGCATATAGAGGGGCCACCGGCTGCGGATGGTCACCGCTATTGCTCTGTATGAGGCCCGCACAGGGTTCAATTTAGCTGGCAGAGGTCGAAGTGTTGGTACGCGCGTCCGATTATTCGTCCGCTCACCTGTGTCGGCCGGGCCGGTTAGGCTCGCGATGTGAACGCAAACAGGGGGCGTGCGGAGCGAGCATCGAGGATGAACAAACCCATCTCCGCCGACGCTCGGGCGGTGCATCCCGGCGTGCGCATCGCTGCGGAATGGTCGTGGCGCCTCATTGTGATCTTCGCCGGACTGTTGGTTCTCGGGTACGTCGTACTCCGCCTCGAAACCGTGCTCATCCCGGTGGGGCTGGCTCTGCTGGCATCAGCTCTGCTGATCCCGATTGTCGATCGGCTACAGGTGTGGGGTGTTCCCCGCTCGGCAGCCGTCATCGTCGTTCTGCTTGCCTCGATCGGGCTGGTCGCGGGAATCATGACGTTTGTCGTCGAGCAGTTCATCGACGGGTTGCCCCAGCTCACCGACCAGTTCACGGCCAGCGTCACGCAAATTCAGAACTGGCTCACCAGCGGTCCGCTGCACTTCAGCGAGGATCAGATCCGCCAGGCAGGTGATTCGGTCGTCAAGTCGGTGCAATCCAATCGTGAGTCCCTGACCAGCGGCGCTTTGACCACGGCGACAGTCATCGGCGAGATCTTCACCGGGGCATTGCTGACGCTGTTCACTCTCATCTTCTTCCTCTACGGCGGCGATCAGATCTGGCAGTTCGTCACCCGGATAGTTCCCACCGACGCGCGTCGTCGCGTACGGATCGCCGGTTCTGCAGGTTTCGGGTCGCTGATCGGCTACGTGCGCGCCACGGTCGCGGTTGCCGCCGCCGACGCGATCGGTATCGGTGCCGGCCTGGCGATCCTCGGGGTGCCGCTCGCCCTGCCGCTGGCGTCGTTGGTGTTCATCGGCGCGTTCATTCCGATCGTCGGTGCATTTCTGACCGGTTTTCTCGCGGTGCTTGTCGCTCTGGTCACGAAGGGTTTCCTGACGGCGCTGATTGTCCTCGGCATCATCATCGGCGTCATGCAGCTCGAAGCGCACGTGATGCAACCGCTGTTGTTGGGTCGCGCTGTTCGCCTGCATCCGCTGGCAGTCGTTCTCGCCATTACAACGGGCATCGTTCTCGCTGGAATCGTCGGCGGGCTCTTGGCTGTTCCGATCGTCGCGGTCCTGAATACCGCTATTCGTTCCCTCCTCGCCGACGACCCGGACATCGCGTACGCCGAACTGCACGTCGAAGATCCGGAAACCCCACTGTTCCCCGCCGAACCCGACGAGCCGCGCGCCGAGCCTCGCATCGTGAACCCCACTCCTCCCGATGACTGAGCCCACCCGCCGTCGTCGGCTGCACTATCAGCCGACCGTTCGCGAGGCGTCGGGCGTCGACACCGACCCTGATGCCCCGCTGTGGCGGGCGGCGCAGGCATTTCGGCTCGTCACGCTGGTGTACGCGATCAGCTACCAGCTCGCCTCGGCCTCCGACTACACCAACTCTCGGCTCAGCTGGTTCTTCGTCGCTCTGATGGCCGTGTGGACCGGGGTGTCGGCACTGTTGCTCGGGACATCCGGTGCTTTGTTCGGGAAGAAGCTGCCGCGGTATCAGGTGGTGATCGCCGATCAGGTGGTCGTCATGTTGCTGATGGCGTCGACGAGGCTGGTCTCCGACCACGAGTGGTATCAGAATCACCAGACGCTGCCCACCACGCTGTGGGCCACCAACGCGGTCATCTCCGCGGCAATTCTCGGCGGGCCGTGGCTCGGTATGGCGTCCGGAGTTGTCATCTCGGCGGCCAGCGCGATCATCCGCGACCAGGTCAACCTGGACCTCTGGCGCGATGCGACGGCTCCCGTGCTCGTATCGGTCGGCCTGGCGTTGGGCTTGGCCACCACCACCGCTCGGCGCTCGCATCGACAACTCGAGCAAGCCGTCCGTCTGGCGGCGGCCACCGAAGAGCGCGAGCGTTTGGCACGCGAAGTACACGACGGCGTTCTGCAGGTGCTGGCGATGGTGCGCAGGCGAGGTGCGGCACTCGGCGGCGAGGCAGCTGAACTGGCTGCTCTGGCCGGTGAGCAGGAGGTCGCCTTGAGAATGCTGATCTCCGAGCAGGTTTCGGGCGCCGCGGCAGACGTCGGCGGACAGACAGTGGATCTGTGTCCGCTGCTGACCACGCAGGCAAGCACGTCAGTGTCGGTGTCGACGCCCGCGCACCCCGTCGTGATCGAGCGTGATCGAGCCATCGAACTGGCAGCCATCGTCGACAATGCTCTGTCCAATGTCGGGCTGCACGCCGGGCCCGCGGCGAAGGCATACGTATTGCTCGAAGATTTGCCGGACGAGGTGATCGTCAGCATCCGCGACGACGGCGTCGGAATCCCCGAGGGTCGCTTGGCGCAGGCCGAAGCCGAAGGCCGCATGGGAGTATCGAAGTCCATTCTCGGCCGAGTGCAGGTGCTCGGCGGCACTGCAGTCCTGCAAACCGGGCCGGGGGAGGGCACCGAATGGGAGATCAACGTTCCGAAGGGGAAAAGTGAGCGTGGCTGACGAACATGGCGAGAATCCGGTGACGGTGATGGTCGTCGACGATCACCCGATGTGGCGCGACGGTGTCTCCCGGGACCTCGAAGCTGCCGGCTTCACCGTGAGCGCCACGGCGGAGGGTGTCGAGAGTGCGCGCCGCCGGGCCGCCGCCGTGCAACCGGCGGTGGTTCTGATGGACATGAACCTGCCGGACGGAAACGGTGCCGACGCCACCACCGCAGTTCTCGAGGTTTCGCCGAAGAGCAAGGTACTGGTGCTTTCGGCCTCTGCCGAACGTGACGACGTCCTCGACGCGGTCAAAGCCGGAGCGTCGGGTTACCTGGTCAAGAGTGCTTCGGTGGCGGAACTGCTCGAGGCCGTGCGAGCGACTTTCGACGGACAAGCCGTCTTCACCCCCGGCCTCGCCGGATTGGTGCTCGGTGAGTACCGCCGGATGTCGACGGCACCGGCCGACGATCGCGCACCCGAGCTGCCTCGGCTCACCGACCGTGAGACCGAAGTGCTCCGTCTTGTCGCCAAGGGGCTGAGCGCAAAACAGATCGCCACGAGGCTCTCGCTCAGCCACCGGACCGTCGAAAACCATGTGCAGGCAACGCTTCGGAAGCTTCAGTTGGCCAATCGCGTCGAGCTCACGCGATACGCGATAGAACAAGGTCTCGAATAACGTTTATCCTGGAAATCATGGAGGCCAGGAATCTACGCGTATCCGATGCCGAACGAGAGCATGTCGGCGAGCTGCTGCAGAAAGCTGTCGGTCAAGGGATGCTTTCGCTCGGTGAGTTCACCGAGCGCATGGACACTGCCTTGGCCGCAAAGACACGAGGTGAGCTCAACTCGGTTCTCGCCGATCTTCCGGGCATCACACTGATCTCCGACTACGACCCACCCGCGTATCCCAATGCGGGTCAGCCGATGTACCAAGGCCAGCCCTACCCGGCGCCGACGTACCAACCCCAACCGCCGCCGGTTCACCCGAGCCCGCCTTACCGCGCTCCCGTCGGGGCTCCGGTTGTAGGTACTTACGGAGCGGCAAATGCTGCCGTGATCCGTGGACGAATGGCGACGGTGACGCGGAACGGTGCCTGGATCGTTCCACCAGCTGTCGTGGTCGACACCAGAATGTCCAGTGTGACTATCGATTTCACGCGTGCGGTGATGCAGACGCAGGTCGTGAACATCTCGATCGACGACTACGCCAGCTCGATTTCACTGATCGTTCCCGAAGAGGCGACGGTGGACATGAACGGTGTCGAGGCAGTCGGGGGAAGCGCGTCGAACAAGGTTCGGTCCGGCCCACAGATGGGCCCGCTGCATCTGGTGGTGCACGGCAAGGTGCGATTCGGCAGTGTCACCGCGAAGCATCCCTTCGGTACCACGATCCGAAAGATGTTCGGCTCCTGACCTTTCAGTGATACGCGCGGGTCAACATCTCGGCGACGCACACGGGCTTGTCACCGTGTTCTCGTTCGAACGTCTGCGTCACCGTGATCTGGACACCGCCGTTGATCGGTTCGACTTTGCTCAACGTCGCGCGCATGCGGACACGAGAGCCGACCGGAAGCGGAGCAGGCAACCTGACCTTGTCGAATCCGCAGTTGAGAGCAAACGCAAAACCTTCGAGCGAGAACATTGCGTACGAGAACTTGGGGCCGAGTGAGAGCGTGTAGTTGCCGTGCGCGATGGTTCCGCCGAACGGTGACTCCTTCGCGCGATCCACATCGACGTGAATCCACTGATCGTCGCCGGTGACCCGGGCGAACTCGTCGATGGACTCCTGGGTGACATCGTGCCAGTCGCTGACGCCCAGCTCTTGGTTCAGGTTGGCGCTGAGGTCTTCTGCTCCGGTGAGTACAAGCATGAATCTTCCTTCGATCGGTAGGTGCTGACAGTCGGTCAGTGACTTTCGATGCCGAATCCCACACCGTGTGTCTGTGCGATCTCGGCGGTGGCAACGAGATCGAATTCGATCCCGAAGTCTGCTTCTACCCGCGCTGCAACCGATTCCGCGGCGGAACCACCTTCGGCCAGTAGTTTCGGCATCAGTTCGAACAGGTCTTCCATTCCTCCGGGCGTGATGATTTCGAGAATCCGCGCTGGAGCGTCGTCGGGATTCCACACGGCGTGCCACTGGCCACGCGGTTTGAAGATCATGGCGCCGGTCTCCGCGTAGACGACCTCGTCTCCGACCATCGCTGCGACGCGGCCACTTTGAACCACCGTGTACTCGTCTTCCCGGCTGTGGCGATGGACCGGTGAGGTCATCGAATGCGGAGCGATGCGGTGTTGTACAAGAGAGAAACCTCCCTCGGTTTGTTTGTTACGAACCATCATCCGGACGCCGGTGGCCGCGAGGGTCCCGGCGAGGTCTTCGTCCGGTCCGAGGACGGTCGTGGTGGTGTTGTTCGGGGAATTCGGTGACATCGATTCAGTCCTTCGTCGTCGTGAGCGTCGTTGGCCGCGCTCCGGTTTGTTGATTCCCGAATCATGTACCAATCGGTCTAGTGATGCAAGGTTTTGACAATTTATGCACTTCAACTGTTGTCGATATGTGTACTGATCGGTATATTGAACGTATGTCTACGAGGGATTTGTTGGTCGATGCCGCTGCCGATCTGTTGCAGCGGAAGGGCTACGCCGGAACGGGTGTGTCGGAAGTTCTCTCGGCTAGTGCGACTACCAAAGGTTCCTTGTACTTTCACTTTCCCGGCGGCAAGGAAGAACTCGCAGGCGAGGCTCTGAGACGACGTGGCGAGGCAATGGCCGATTTCATCCGGCACCTGCTGGAGAGCTCACCCGATGCAGCCACCGCGATCTCGGCATTCGCCGCCGCATTGGCTGCGCGTTTGTCGGATTCGGACTACGAACGTGGATGCGCCCTGGCTACGGCAACACTGGATGCCGCAACCGAATCCGAGGTCATCCGCGGTGCTTGCGCGGACGGGTACAACTCGTGGCTCGCACTGCTGGCTCAGCGCCTCGAGGCAGACGGTTGGTCCCGCGAAGACGCCGAGTCCGAGGCAATTCTCGCTCTGTCCGCACTCGAGGGCGCGCTGGTCCTTGCTCGGGCGCGTCAGGATCCCGCTCCGCTTCACACTTCGGGTCGGCTTCTGTCCGAACGATTGCGGAACGCGGCACCTCGGCGTTAGTGCCCTGTCAGTCGATGATGCAGTCAGTCGAGGGTGCTGTCAGTCGAAGGTGTCCTCAGTTGAGTACGAGAAGTCCCCAGGCTGATCGAGTAGTACTACTCATCTGATCGGTTCGGCCACGCAGCAAGCTCGAAGCCATGACCACACCGAGCTCTTCCGCCGTCGATCCGCGACTGGTGACCGCCCTCTCGGCCGAGTGCGACAGCATCGGCCGGCAGTTGCGTCACATGGGCCAGAACCTGTCGATCCTGCAGACTCAGCTGGCCTCGGCTACTGCGACCCCGCCCATGCCGGTAGTCCCGGCACCCGCAGCTCCGGTGCCACAGGTGCCGCAGATGCCGCCAATGCGTCCTCAGCAGAGCGTGCCCGCGTGGCAGCCGCCGACGTATCCGGCTGCCGCACCTCGCCAGCCCTGGTGGCAACGCGACGGTGTCATCAGTCGACTCCTGGCCGCGGCCGGTGTTGCCGTCACACTGATCGGCGTCGTGATGCTGCTGGTACTTGCAGCGCAGGCCGGATTCTTCGGACCTCCGCTGCGGGTGCTCGGCGGTGCGCTCCTTTCCGGCGCCTTAGTGTTTGCCGGGGTGCGGGTCCACGGACGACCAGGGGGCAAAGTGGGGGCAATTGCCCTGGCTGCCACAGGTTTTGCAGGGATGTATCTCGATGTCGTCGCAGCCTCCGTTCTCTACGGTTGGGTGACGACACCGCTCGCGGTGGTGATTGCCTTCGGAATCGCCGCCGCCGGCGTTGCCCTCGCCGTGAAGTGGCATTCCGAATCGCTGGCGCTCATGATCGTTCTGGGAGCAGCGCTGCTGGCTCCCGTGTTGACGTCGGGAATATCGTTGACCCTCATCGGTTTCCTCTTCGCGATCCAGTCGGCGACATTCTCCGCCCAGCTCGGTCGTGACTGGAAGTACCTGGGCATGGCGCGCACCGTACCGGTGGTTCTCGCACTGCTCGCAGCGATAGCGTCGGAGTCCATCTTCGGCGAATCCGGTAACAGTGCAGTGCAATTGGTGATCAGTGCCGGCGTGGTTGCAATCGTGGGGGCCGGCTGCGCGATGGTTATGCAGTGGACGGGTTCGCCCTCGCGTGACGGCATTGCAGGGGCGTGGTCCACCGCTACCTTTGTCGTCTCGTCCCTTCCGCTGATGAGCGTCGGAGCCGTGCTCGGGCGCACCGAATCCGCAGTGCTGTACGGAATTGCTGCGGCACTACTTCTTTCGGCTGCAGCGGCGGCCAAGCCTTTGCCGACGCAACTGCGATTCGGACTGGGCGCAACCGGCGCCCTCGCATTGTTGCTCTGCTGCTTCTCCGGGGCGACTGAATCTCTGGTCGTACCGCTGATCCTCACGGTCGGAATGATCTTCCTCGGAGTCTCGCTGTATGCGGGTTCGCGCTTCGTCTTCGCACTCGGAACCGCCTTTGCGGCAATCGGATCGATCGGATACCTCACGACGGTTCCGCCGGAGGCGTTGACGACCGCTCGCGCCGCATCCATGCAACTCGGTGCGATCACGGCACTCTCGAGCCTGACGGCGATAGGTGCACTGGTGATGCTGGTCTGGGCGATTCACCGACTGAAGTTGATTGCCGATTCGAATGCAGCGGTTCTATGGGCGGCCGCAGGGTTCGGTGTCCTCTACGCGGTGACGTGCGCGCTCGTCTCATCCGGCGTCGAAATTTTCGACAGTGCAACCGGTTTCGTTGCCGGGCACAGCGTTGCAACCATCGTCTGGATGCTTGCCGCCACGTCAGCGCTGGTGCTCGGATTGAACAACCGCCAGCACGCTCGCGTCTTGCTCGGAGCCGGGCTTGCTCTCACCTGTGCGGCCGTGGCAAAGCTGTTCCTCTTCGACCTGGCCACACTCAGTGGGCTGGTGCGCAGCGTTGCCTTCCTGGTGGTCGGCTTGCTGCTCCTGCTGGTCGGGACACGTTATGCACGAGCCTTCGCCAAGCAGGAGCAGGAGCAGGTCAGCTTCGCTTCTGGCGAGCGATGAGCTCGCTCACGCTGATGGCGCCTGCGTCGTCAGGCCGGTGCCTGCCGGTGGCGTTGTCGTCGCCGTCAGGGGTGGCGTCCGAGACTCGGGGCTCGTTGGTAGGCGAAGGCGAATCCGTGAAAACCCCGTTACGACGCTCCGGAGCGGTCGGTGGAGGCGGCGACTGGGGGGTCGCCTCCACCGAGGTCGGGGCTGAACCGTTTGTTGCAGAGCCGTTGGTAGCACCGTTTGCGGAGCCGTTCCGGCTCGCGCCGTTGGAGCCTGAACTGCTGCTGGCAGCACCGTTGGTCGCCGAACCGTTTGTCCGCGAAGGCGTCCGGACTACCGGCAGTGGACGTGAGGCCGGGGGAGTCTGTTCCCGGGCCCGCAGGTCCGACAACCAACTCTCGATGGGACGCTCGGCCGGCGCAGCGGGCGTGGGGTTTCTGCGCTTGTCGCTGGCATTCGGTTGCGGCCGGTACGAGGGATTGGGTACAGGTGCCTCGATCAGGTTCTGGGGGGCGCTGGCTGCACTCCCGATATCGAGACGACGTCGCGGTGCCGGCTTCTCCGCGGCGGGAGCCTCCGTGTTGGGTGCCTTGATCGCCATTTCGCTGAGCGGAATGGGCTCGGTGAGAGGATCGGGAACGCGAGGTCCGCTTTCCGGCTGTGCAGCCGGGGCAGGCGGCGGCATGACCCGCGAGGCCGCTTCGATCTTGCGCGGCTGACCCGGTCCGGCGATCGCACCGACAGGCGCGATCTGCGGGACGTTCGCGAGTACCAGCTCGTTGTCGAGGATCGGCTCGCCCAGCCCGATCTTCTGCTGGATCCGCTTCATCCAGGCCGGAGCCCACCAGCAGTCGTCGCCGAGCAGTTTCATGGTCGCGGGGACCAGGAACATTCGGATGAGAGTCGCGTCGATGATCAGCGCGGAGATCATGCCGTAGGAGATGTATTTCATCATCACCAGATCGGACAGGCCGAATGCGCCGGTGACCACGATCAGAATCAGTGCGGCAGCGGTGATGATCCGGCCGGTATGTGCCGTGCCGATACGGATGGATTCGGTAGTACTCGCGCCCTGCGCGCGCGCTTCGACCATGCGGGAGAGCAGGAACACTTCGTAGTCGGTCGACAGGCCGTAGACGATCGCGATGATCAACACCAGGACGGGAGACATGATCGGTCCCGGCGTGAAGTTCAAGAGACCGGAACCGTGCCCGTCGATGAAGATCCAGGTCAGGATTCCGAGCGTCGAACCCAGTCCGAGCGCGCTCATCAATGCGGCCTTGATGGGCAGGACGAGCGAGCCGAACGTCAAGAACATCAGCAAGGTCGTCAGCAGGATGACGGATACGACCATCAGCGGCAGACGATCGAGCAATGCGTCGACGCTGTCCTGCTCGATGGCCGGAGTACCGCCGACCAGCACAGTTGTGCCCTCGGGCCAGTCCGCGGACCGCAGATAGTCGATGGTGGGACGTGCCTCGTTCCGCTCCGTCAGACCGGCCTTGAGGACGTTGACACCGTCCTTCGTCGCAACCTCCGGGGTGAACTTCTCGACCAGACCCGGCGCAGCATTTGCGGTCTTGGAAATCTGACCGAGGGTGGTGTTGTCGGCTCCCTCGATGACGAGTCGAACGGGCTCGGTGCGATTGCCGGGGAAGAGTTCGTCGAACTGCGCCTGCGCGACACGCGTGGGGCTGTCCGGGGGCAGGTACGTCTCGTTGATACCGCCGAACTTGATGCCCGTCAGCGGAATGATCATCAGCAGTAGAGCCGCGACGATCGGGACCGCGACCTTGAGCGGATGCTGCATGACCCAGCGGGTGAGCTTGCCCCAGAAACCGTTCTCGATTTCCTCGTTGGTCTTGGTCTGGCGCAGCTTCTTGAAGGTCAGCGCGTCGATCCGCTTGCCGAGAATGCCGAGAATCGCGGGAAGAATCGTGATGGACGAGATCGCGGCAAGCATGACGGCAGCAATGGCGCCGTAAGCCACCGATTTGAGGAAGCCCTGCGGGAACAACAGCAGACCGCCGAGGCTGACGGCAACCATGGTCGCCGAGAACATGACCGTTCTACCCGCCGTCATGACCGTTCGGCGTACAGCGGTCGGGGTGTCGTACCCCTCGGCTATCTCTTCTCGGAAACGGCTGACGATGAACAGTCCGTAGTCGATCGCGAGACCCAGGCCGACCAGAGAGACCACGGGCGCAACAAACGCGTTGACCTCGGTGAAGTTGGTGATCAGTCGAATGATGCCGTTGGCGCCGATGACGGTCAGACCGCCGACGATCAACGGGAGGGCAGCAGCGACGACGCCACCGAAGACGAAGAACAGCAGGACACCGACAGCAGGAATCGCGAGCATTTCCATGCGCTTGATGTCGTTGGCCATCGTGTCGTTGAGCGAATTCGCGACAGGTTGCAGGCCGGCGAGTTGCACGTCGACGCCGTCGATGTAGAACTGCGACTCGACGTCGCGGAAGTTGTTGGACACCGCGGTGTCGTTGTCTCCGGCGATCGCGATGCTGGTGACCGCGTGTTGCTTGGTCTTGTCCGCCAGGGCCGCCACCGAGAGACCGTTGTCGACCTTGAAGTACGAGCCGTTGATCTTCATGATCTGGTCGGGGTTGTCGGCGACGAGTCGCTGCAGATTGTCGATGACCTTCGCTTGGAACTCGGGGTCGTCGACGGTCTTGCCCTCCGGCGCGGTGTACAGCGCCAGAACGTCACCCGTCGTGCTGCGTCCGAACGTGCCGTCAGCGAGTTTGGCAGCCTCTACCGATTCCGACCCCGGATCGTCCCAGCCGCTCTGGCTGAGATGATCCTGCAGGCTCAGGCCGTACGCAGCGAGCCCGAGGAGCCCCGCCACCATGACAGCGATGACGGTGAAGCGGGCTCGATAGACGATGCTTCCCCAGCTGGCGAACACTGATCAACTCCTACTCGGCAACACTTTTTCGCCCGATGAGCAGGGCAGAAAGCGGTCGGAACGGCTGCAACCAGGCGCCCTCGTCGGGCAGGGTGTCCAGGCTTACCCGTGGCAGAGGCTCACGGAAGACACCTGGGATGTCCTCGAGATCGACGAAGTCCAAGATATCGGACGACACAGCCCAGCTGGCGTGTTCACGGAACCCGAGAACCTGGACCGGGATGCCGGTTGCTGCGATGTCCTCGAGAGGTTCGCGGAACGCTTGGCCGTCGGCGGACGCGACCATGATTCCGGCGAGGCCCTCGCCGTACCGGAGCGCGATGTGCTCGAGCATGTCCGAATCGACATCGCTGTCTTCATCGACCTTCGGCTTGGCGAACACCGCGAAACCCACGTTACGCAAGGCTTCGACCCAAGGACGAACGACGTCGGCGCTGCCGGACGCGATGTTGGTGAAGACGGTCGCTTCAGGCTCGAGCGTGCCGCTGTTCTGTGCGGACAGTTCGGCGGTGCGAGAGAGCAGCCAACGACCCAAAGCGTCGAATCGTGGCCGGTAGGCGGCGGTAGGCCGGCCACCGAGGATGGCGCCGAGGCCCATGTCGAGGTTAGGGGCGTCCCAGACCAGAAGCACCCGCTTGGGGTGGCGGGAGTCACGACCGAAGTCGAGAGGAGATTCCGACGACGTCACGTCGTCGGATAGCTGTTCGCTGACGCTCATGCTCTGATCTTCCCCCATATAAGCTCGGTGATTGCACTTCCGACCTTATGGGCTTTGTCCTCGAACTTGGTGACCGGACGCTCGTGGGTCATCGGAGACTCCCAGTCGAGTGCGGTCAGCAGCGGCTCGGCATTGCCGGCTTCTTCGATCCATTCGGCGTACTCGGCGTGATCGGTTGCCACGTGCAGGACTCCGCCGGGCTTGAGGCGGTTGGCGATCAGCGAGAACGTCGGCCCCTGCAGGAGGCGACGCTTGTGATGGCGGGCCTTGGGCCACGGATCCGGGAAGAACACCCGGACGCCCGTCAGGGACTCGGGGGCGACCATGTTCTCGAGTACGTCCATCGCGTCACCGCGCAGTACGCGGACGTTGGGAATTTCTTCGCGTTCGACCTGCTGGAGAAGCTGCGCCAGCCCGGGGCGGTACACCTCGATCGCGATCAGGTTCACGTGCGGTTCCGCCTTGGCCATTGCGGCCGTCGCGGTGCCGGTACCCGAACCGATCTCGATGATCAGGGGTGCTTCACGTCCGAACCAGGCGTTCGCGTCGAGCGGTGTGTCCGAGACGTCGGCGCCGATGAGCGGCCACTGACGGTCCCAAGCCTGCTGCTGTGCGTCGGTCAGCGCACCCCGGCGAGAGCGAAAGCTGGTCACTCTCGGATGGAGACGGGACCCCTTGGTGTGGTCCGTCTGCCCCGTGTCAGGGGTCTGCGGTGCATGCTGATCGGCTTCGTTCACGAACCCATTGTCACGCATGACCCCCGTTTAGCGCAGACGGGTCTGAAGTTTGAGTTGAGACTTTCCACGGAAAGTCCTGAAACCGTCGACTTCGGACTGTCGGCGAAAGGGTGGTGTCACCTGCCGTCCTTGCCGAGAACCTGACAGAATCTCACCGACACGATGGGGACGTGGGGTGGGGATGAACACAGGATTTGCATGCAGTAATTGGTCACGAATGTTGCCCGCAGAATCGATCGACGACGCCTGCGTGGAGCCGATCGATCAGTTGCGCGCTCTGGCATATCGGCTGACATCGATCGATTCGGGAGCCGCCGAGGCGGTTCACTCGGTGCTCGGATCGCTGACTGCGCCGCTCGAGCTGGTGGTCGCCGGGCGAGCCGGGGTGGGGCGGTCGTCGTTGGCGCGGATCCTGGGGCGCGACGACCGGTTCTCGCGCAGAGTTGTCGGCGCACCGGTTGTGGTGACCGAGTCGAGGGCATTCGATGTCCCTGGAACGTCGAACCCCGATCTGGGTCGTCGTTGCGTTGTCTACGTGGTGGTCGACGCGGTCCGCGACGTCGACGGCCGAGCCATTGCTCGAGTTTCCGATCGTGTGGTCGTCGCTGCGAACAAGGCTGACTTGTTCGGTCCGCGCTGGGACGAGGCGCTGGGACGGGCGGCGGAAATCTCGGAGAACGTCGGCGTGCCCACGGTTCCGGTGGAGACACTGACCGGGCGCGGCGTCGAAGAGTTGTTCGCGGCTCTCGGACCTGTTCTGGAGGCGCAGTGGTGGGGCCGGGTCGAGCAGATCGGCCCGGCGCTGAGGCGATCTGCCTCGCGCAGCGCTGCGGGCAGGGACGAGATCGAGTTGTATCTGAGTTCGGACTCCGCGGTGTTGTTCGGCGCTGCGGCGGCGATGATGAGCCCCGAAATTCGAGCCCTGCGTCAAGGCGAGCCTCCCGATCCTCGTACCGCTGACGACGCGGGCACGTGCAGCCGGTGGTGGGGCGAGCTCGTGGACGAGTCGGAACAGTGTCCGCAACAAAGGGTCTCACTGATTCGACGCGGGTATGTGCGTCGGTGGGCGCAGCTCGGAGGCGATCGCTCTGCCCCGGCGGTGACCGATGAATAGCGTTTCGGTACTTCCGGATTCGGTGCTGCGCGTGGTGCAGCGATGGAATCCGGCATCCGATCCGGGTCGCCAGGTCGCCGCCGAAACATGCAGGGGCACTCGCATTTACGTTGTCGGTCCACCAAGGTGTGGACGGGAAGACGTCGCGCAGATGTTCGATGCTTCGGATGATTGTTCGTCAGTGACACGCGAGGTGGACGCCGACGTCGTACTTCTGGTCGTCGACGCCGCCAGTGTGATCGGACGCGAGGATCTCCTTCTCCTCGGCGACGCTGCGGCGAGCGGAACCCCGGTGGTGGTGGCGCTGACCCGCGTCGACGTCTATCGAGACTGGCAGGCGGTGCGCCGGCGTGATGCCGAGATTCTCGCTTCGCACTGCACCACTTTTGCTCAGGCTCCGGTGGTCCCGATTGCGCCTGGTCAGGAGCAGTCACTCGTTGCGGTCGTGAGCCGGGCGGCACGGGAGAGGGAAGCAGGTGGTTCGGATTCCGGAGTCATCGCACAGACGCGCCGGATGATCGAGATGGAGATCCGGAATCTACGTGACGGTGTTCCTGGTGCCGAACTGCGGGCAGAGCGATCGCAGCTGCTCGCAGACCGTGACGGCCGGCGAGGCGAACGCCTGGTGCAGGTGCGAAGCCGACTGCAACGAGCGCGCGGGGATCTGTCACAACAAATCGCCGAGGCAACCCGGGCGACGGTCGCCGGGGCACGTGCCTGGGTCGACACGGCCTCGCGAGCCGAATTGGGCAGCGTGCCGACGCGACTGCAGCACGAGGTCGACCACCACACCCGGGTGTTCGACGCCGCGATGGCGGCAGCGGTGGAATCTGCGGGGACGAACGGATACATGCCTTCCCCGCAGATTCCGGAGGGCCTGCCGGGCCGTCAGCGCGGAAACGAGGACCGGGTGACAATTCTTGTCGGCGCGTCCGCGGGTCTCGGCCTCGGCCGTATCGCAGTGACTCCGCTGGAAATGATTCCGGCCTTGGAGTTCGCAAGTATCCCCGTGACGTTGATTCTGGGTGGCGCCGCGGCGTGGTGGTTGGCGCGAACTCGCGGGCTGACGGCCGATCGTGCCCACTCCAGGTCGTGGATCGTCGAATCGATGTCGGCGGTTCGCGCTCAGTGGGAGCAGCGAGTGCAGAGCGTGCTGCTCGAGGCCGAGGCGGATCTGGGAGCGGCGATCATGGCGGAGAGTCGCGAGCAGTTGGCGTCGGCGCAGGCTCGAATCGTGGAGATCGACGGTGAACTTCGTGAGCTTGCCGCGGCCAGATCGGGTCAGCTCGCGTCGTGCGAGCGCGACCTCGCCGTTTTGAACGCCGCCTACTGATCATTCCGCGAGTGCAGAGTTCTCCACAGTGCCGCAATTTCGGCCTCGACTGATCGTCGGGGTCTGGTAATACTGAGCGGACGGTTTCGGTAGGGGTTGCCGAAGCAGTAGGTCACCATCCAGTAGGGGGAGTAATGGACGCATTTCTGATCACGGCCGGACACATCGACGGGCACGAAGCCGAAGCGCTCGATCCTGGGCGTATCGAGCCCGAGACCTTCGGGCCCGCGTCGGGACCGGTCGATGCCGGCGACCTGAACTTCGACGCCTTCGACTTGGACGGTGACGGAACGGTCGACAGCCGTGTCGTCCACTCCGACGACGCCGTCGTGATCGTGTCCGATTTCGATCGCGACGGTAGCGCCGATCGCCTCACGATGATCGAGTCGGACGGCGACTACTCGGCCTGGGAATGCAGTCGAGACGACGAAGGCGCCCTCGTGTGGCAGAAAATCGATGCCGGAGCGCTCTGAAAAGCTTCCGTTTATGTGCTCTGAGCGCCGGGTAGGCACCTGAACACACCAACTGAATCGTTTCTGTGACATTTCTGACCGCACCCGATTACCTGCAGGTGAACAGCCAGCGTTAACCTCAATACATAGGACACCCGGCGTCCGTGAAATCCACGTGAGTGGATGACGCGGCTGGACCCCGTCGAGAGGGGGACACCGGGATCGACTGGTATCGGGGCGCTGCAGTTCGCATCCGGTGTCACGAGAACCCGGTTCCGGCTCACCCCAGGAGAGTTTGATGACCTCAGCGACCATTCCCGGTCTCAATGGAACTGACGGCACGCCCCCCACGCAGCACAAGGAACTGCTTGCATGGGTGCAAGAGGTTGCCGAACTCACCCAGCCTGATCGCGTCGTCTTCGCAGACGGCTCGGACGAAGAATGGGAC
Source organism: Rhodococcus sp. SG20037 (assembly GCF_031763325.1). NCBI lineage: Bacteria > Bacillati > Actinomycetota > Actinomycetes > Mycobacteriales > Nocardiaceae > Rhodococcus > Rhodococcus sp. SG20037. The sequence continues at coordinate 1,180,299 of NZ_CP134497.1, forward strand.
CGACTGACAACGAAGTTGGTCGAGGCAGGAACCTTCACCCGCCTCAACGACGAGAAGAAGCCGAACTCTTTCCTCGGCAACTCCGATCCGTCCGATGTCGCGCGAGTCGAATCGCGTACGTACATCTGCTCGAAGGAAGAAATCGACGCAGGTCCCACCAACAACTGGATGGACCCGGCGGAGATGCGCACCCTCATGGGTGACCTGTACCGCGGTTGCATGCGTGGACGCACCATGTACGTCGTGCCGTTCTGCATGGGCCCCCTCGACGCCGAGGACCCGAAGCTGGGCGTCGAGCTCACCGATTCCGAGTACGTCGTCGTCTCCATGCGCGTCATGACCCGCATGGGCAGCAAGGTTCTCGACAAGCTCGGCACCGACGGATTCTTCGTCAAGGCGCTGCACTCGCTGGGCGCTCCGCTGGCCGATGGCCAGGAAGATGTCGCGTGGCCGTGCAACGACACCAAGTACATCACTCACTTCCCCGAGGATCGTGAGATCTGGAGCTTCGGTTCCGGCTACGGCGGAAACGCTCTCCTGGGCAAGAAGTGCTACTCGCTGCGTATCGCCTCGGCAATGGCGCACGACGAGGGCTGGCTGGCCGAGCACATGCTCATCCTCAAGCTCATCTCGCCCGAGGACAAGGCCTACTACATCGCGGCGGCATTCCCCTCCGCTTGTGGCAAGACCAACCTCGCGATGATCCAGCCGACCATCCCCGGGTGGCGCGCCGAGACCCTCGGTGACGACATCGCCTGGATGCGTTTCGGTGAGGACGGACAGCTGTACGCCGTCAACCCGGAATTCGGTTTCTTCGGCGTGGCTCCCGGCACCAACTGGTCCTCGAACCCCAACGCCATGCGCACCATCGATCAGGGCAACACGGTCTTCACCAACGTCGCTCTGACTGACGACGGTGACGTCTGGTGGGAGGGCCTCGAAGGCGACCCGCAGCACCTGATCGACTGGAAGGGCAACGAGTGGACGCCCGAGTCGGGCACCCATGCGGCTCATCCCAACTCGCGTTACTGCACCCCGATGTCTCAGTGCCCGATCATGGCTCCCGAGTGGGACGACCCGAAGGGCGTGCCGATCTCGGCAATCCTGTTCGGCGGACGCCGCAAGACGACGGTTCCGCTGGTCACCGAGGCTCGCGACTGGCAGCACGGCGTCTTCATGGGTGCAACGGTCGGCTCCGAGCAGACCGCAGCAGCCGAAGGCCAGGTCGGTACGGTTCGCCGCGATCCGATGGCAATGCTGCCGTTCCTCGGCTACAACGTCGGTGACTACTTCCAGCACTGGATCGACCTCGGCAAGTCCGCCGACGCGTCCAAGCTCCCCAAGGTCTTCTACGTCAACTGGTTCCGCCGCGGCGACGACGGACGCTTCCTGTGGCCAGGCTTCGGCGAGAACTCTCGCGTCCTGAAGTGGATCGTCGAGCGTATCGAGCACAAGGCTGCCGGCATCGACACCCCGATCGGCGTCGTTCCCACCGGATCGGCACTCGACATCGAAGGCCTGGACGTGTCGGACGCCGACATCACCGAGGCCCTCGCGGTCAACATCGACGAGTGGAAGGCCGAGATCCCGCTCATCGAAGAGTGGTTCGACTTCGTCGGCGAGAAGCTGCCGACCGGCATTCGCGACGAGTTCGAAGCTCTGAAGCAGCGGTTGGCCTGATAAACCGCCCCCGTATGTAGTGGCCTGATGCCGCATTGGTTCAATTTGATGAACCGATGCGGCATCGGTCGTCTGTATGCCCTTGCCTGTAGCCGTTAAGCAGTTCAGCCGTTATGCAGTTCAGCCGTAAAGCAGTGATCAGCGAGCGGGTCGACACACTCGATCCTCAGGAGGACCAGATATGAGCGGGATCTACAACAACGTGACCGAATTGGTCGGGCGCACCCCGATCGTGCGGCTCAACCGTCTGACCGAGGGCCTGGACGCACAGGTCGCCGTCAAGCTCGAGTTCTACAACCCGGCCAACAGCGTCAAGGACCGGATCGGCGTGGCGATTATCGACGCCGCCGAGAAGTCCGGTGCACTCAAGCCCGGTGGCACCATCGTCGAGGGAACCAGCGGTAACACGGGTATCGCACTCGCCATGGTCGGTGCTGCTCGCGGCTACAAGGTCATCCTGACCATGCCCGAGACCATGTCCACCGAGCGTCGCGTGATGCTGCGTGCTTACGGCGCCGAGATCGTGCTGACCCCGGGATCCGAGGGCATGGCCGGTGCGGTCGCCAAGGCCAAGGAAATCGTCGAGCAGACCGAGAACGCCGTCTCGGCCAGCCAGTTCGCGAACCCGGCCAACCCGGCCATCCACGAGGCAACGACGGGCGAAGAGGTCTGGGCCGACACCGACGGCGCCGTCGACATCTTCGTGTCCGGCATCGGCACCGGCGGCACTATCACCGGCGTCGGACGCACCCTTCGCAAGTACAAGCCCGAGGTCAAGATCGTGGGCGTCGAGCCCATCGACTCGCCGATCCTCAACGGTGGCCAGCCCGGCCCCCACAAGATCCAGGGAATCGGCGCGAACTTCGTGCCCGACGTCCTCGATCGCGAGATCTACGACGAGATCATCGACGTCTCGTTCCCCGATTCCATCGAGGTCGCTCGCGCACTCGGTACCAAGGAAGGCATCCTGGGCGGCATCTCGTCCGGCGCCATCGTCTGGGCAGCACTCGAGTTGGCGAAGCGTCCGGAAAACGCCGGCAAGCTGATCGTGGCTGTCGTGTGCGACTTCGGCGAGCGTTACATCTCCACCCCGCTGTTCGAACACATCCGGGACTGAGACTTGTGAGTATCCTCGGGACAATTCGCGAGGACCTGCAGGCTGCGCGCGGTCAGGATCCTGCCGCGCGCAGCAATGTGGAGAACGCGCTCGTTTATTCAGGGCTGCATGCCATTTGGGCACATCGGGTTGCGCATCGCATGTGGGCCGTCCCTGCGCTACGCGGCCCGGCGCGAGTGCTCTCGCAGCTGACACGCTTCGTCACCGGCATCGAGATTCATCCCGGTGCCACCATCGGTCGGCGGTTTTTCATCGATCACGGCATGGGCGTCGTGATCGGGGAGACGGCCGAGGTCGGTAACGACGTGATGCTCTATCACGGCGTCACTCTCGGTGGTCGCTCGCTCGAGCAGGTCAAGCGTCACCCGACGCTGGGAGACCGGGTCACCGTCGGCGCTGGTGCCAAGATCCTCGGACCTGTCGTCATCGGTGAAGGTAGCGCTATCGGCGCCAATGCCGTTGTCACCAGAGATGTTCCGGCCGAATCCATCGCGACGGGTATCCCGGCGGTGGCGCGGCCACGGACCACAAAGGAAAAACTGGTGGACCCGAACAGCTACATCGATCCTGCGATGTACATCTGAACGTATTCCTCGGATGGCCACCCCTCGTGTAGACGACGGGTGGCCATCGGCGTCTGCTCAGGCGCGTGTCAGGCGCCACCCGAGACGTCCCAGTACGGCCGCCGTCAGAGCGCCCAGTGCTGCTCCGATCAGGGGGTAGCAGGCGAGAATCAACCACTCGGGCGATTTGTCTGGGAGCGCCATGTAGGAGATGTCCAGGCTCGACTCGTAGTCGCGACTCATCTGCACACCCCGGATCGGTTCGTACGCACCCTGATAGACAATGGTGTCGTCACGACTGGTCAACATGTCGATCGCAATGCCCACCAGGGGAATTCCCCCGACTACAAATCCCAGAACCATCAGAATCACGATCAGTGCGCGCATCGAAAGAGCCTATCGCCCAGCCGGAAGTTCAGACTGCGATCGACGGTTCTTCAGGCGTCGAGAGGGTCAGGATCGCCCGCACGACGCGTGGGCTCTGCTCGAGTGAGCGTTCGAGTTCGCGCAACGTGTGGGCCACTCGGGATTCCGCGTAGTCACCGACCAGATCGACGCTGGCCACCAGGTAGACCTGTCGCGGCCCGAGGTATTCCATACGCAGGAACGTGATTCGGTTGATCTCGGGCAGTTGGGTGAGAGCTTCGACGGCTGCTGCCCGCAGCGTCGGTGAGGCCTCTTCGCCGACCAGGAAGCGGCGGTTCCGATCTATCAGGATGATTGCGATGATCCCGAGGAGAATGCCGACGAAGATGGAGCCGAGGGCGTCGGGGATGGGTGAACCGGTGACCTGGTGCAACAGAACACCGACGAACGCGATGACCAAACCGATAAGTGCCGCAGCATCTTCGGCGAACACGGCCCGAGTCGTCGGGTCGGATGTGTTGAGTGCCTGGGTCATGACGTCGCGGTTCACGGCGGACGCTTCGTTTCGGAGTTGTTTGTACGCCTGCCGGAACGAGATGCCTTCGAGGATGAACGAGACGCCGAGGACGGCGTAGGCGACACCGAAGTCGGAGGCCGGTTCGGAATGGAACAGTTCCTGGATGCCGTGGGTGATCGAGACACCCGCGCCGAGTGCAAACAGTCCGAGAGCGGCGAACATCGACCAGATGTATGCCTCCCGGCCGTAGCCGAGTGGCTGGTCTCGGTCGGGAACCCTTTTCGAGCGGCGGTTCGCGATCAGCAGCAGCACTTCGTTGCCGGTATCGGCCCAGGAGTGGGTGGCCTCTGCGACCATCGATGCAGATCCGGTGACGATGGCGGCCGCCGTCTTGGCACCGGCGATCAGCGCGTTCGCCGCAAACGCCAGTACGACTGTCGTGGTGCTCTCGTCGGCCGATGCTTCCGTTTCGGTGCTCACGATTCTCAGGCTAGGCGGGTGACGACGGTTTCGTGCGGTGACGCTCGGCGACGGAGTGCAGCAGTGTGGCGACGGCGTCGTGGAACTGCGTCAGGCCCGGCTCTTCGACGGGAAAGTGCCCGCACCCGTCCAGCATCACGAATTCGGTGGGTGCGTTGATGCGGCGGAGGAACTGCAGGCTCAGTTCGGGTGGCGTCCATCGGTCGTCGGCCGGGTGGGTGAGCAGAACGGGCGTCGTCCGAAATGCTTCGGGTGCGGTGTGCTCGAACGAGAAGTAGCTGCTGAGGAATCCGAGTGGCACCCGAACACCGCCACCGCGCGGATCGGTTGCGCACAGCGTTGCGAGCTCCCGATTGCTGCTCATGTTCGCCACGTCGGCGACCCAACGGATGGGCACGCGGATACGGCCCACCAGTCGTTCGGTGCGCCGCATCAGGGGAGCGCCGTAGACACCCATCGGGCCGAACCGCGCCGCGGCAGCTCTGGCCGATGGATCCGAGGGATCGAGCAGGCAGGTAGCGACGACGGCGTCGGCCAGACCGGTCCGCGCGGCTACCTCGTAGGCCAGCAGACCGCCGATGCTGGCTCCCAACAACACCAGCGGCCGATCGTCGGCTGCCTTCTCGGCCCGGACGAGATCGCAGAGGAGATCGACCCACTGCTCGTACCGGACGCCGGCGGGATCGGCTACGACGGTGTCGCCGTACAGCGGAAGGTCAGGGAAGAGGACTTCGGCTCCGAGTTTCACGCCGATCCCGGCGAACGGCCACAACGCGCCCGAGTAGCCGCCGGCGCCGTGGATGCCGAGAACACGAACCGGCGCGTCTGGAACCACGGCCCGTGCGACGTGGACGGTGTTGCCGTTCCACTCCCACCACGTCGGGGTCGGCGCCGGCATGTGGTCGGTGTACCGGTCGGGCATAAACTTCGAGTAATCGGCGCTGGTCACCTACACAATTCTCGGTATCGGCGTCGCGGCTGACAACTCGCATCGGAGGACCGTGTCGACTCGGCGGAAAAGGCCCTCCCAGCAGCGCTCGAGGGCTACCTACGACGCGATCCTGGAGGCAGCTACTCGCGTTTTCGCTTCGGAAGCCATGGCAGCGACCACCAACCGGATCGCTGACGAAGCAGGGGTGTCGGTGGGCTCGCTCTACCAGTATTTCGGCGACAAGTACGAGATCCTCTCGGAGTTGGCGAACCGTCACGTGAGTGCTGCGCGGGAGAGTTTTGCGCTCTGCCTTGCCGACATCGTCGAGCGTGAGCTCTCCCCGGACGAGGCCGTCCGGATGTTGGTGGAGTGCGCGGTCGAAGTGAACAGTAAGCCGCGAGAGTTCTTTCACCTGCTCTACGATCAGGTTCCGCGTACGCGTGAGCTCATCGAGCAGGTCGAAGAAATGAATCGTCAACTGGTACTAGGCTTTTCGGAGTGCCTCCAGAGCCACGGTTTCAGTGCGGAGGATGCGTTGCTGACATCGCGGCTGACCGTGACTGCCGTGGACAGTCAGGTGCATCGGGTTGTGCTGGAATCGGATTCACCCGAAGAACTTCGAGTGCGAACGGAAGCCGTCGTACGGCACGCGAGATCGATGATCGGGTCGCAACCTTGATCCGGTGTCGAGAATGGTGACCGCGGTCCGTTATGGTTCTGACGTCATCATCGAGGTAATGGGAAGTCGGTGCAATTCCGGCGCGGTCCCGCCACTGTGAGGTCGTCCCTGCGTCGACCGTAGCCAGATACCACCCTCGTTGACGTTGTGTCATGCCACGAGGATGGATCGGTCACACCATGAATGCTGTTGGCGGAGCTCTGTCTCCACCTACCCACCTGCTTTCGCCGAAGGCTGGTGCGCCGCGAGGACGGCTCAGTCCGGGTATCGTGCTGCCCGCTCTGCTGGTCGTCGCCGTGCTCTCTGCTGTGTGCGCGTTGGCATTCGGATCCGAGATGCTCCCCGTGTCCACTGTGGTGGACGTGGTGCACTCGCGCTTCGGAGGCCCACCCGTCACGCGTTCCGAACTTGCGATCGTGTGGGGGATCAGAGCACCTCGGGTACTGCTCGGTCTGGCCGTCGGCGCTGGTCTTGCCGTCGCCGGCGCGGTGGTGCAAACCCTCGTCCGTAACGCTCTTGCCGATCCCCACCTGCTGGGAGTGTCGTCCGGCGCGAGTGTCGGTGCCACCGCCGTCATCACCACCGGACTGTTCGCCGGCGCGGGAGTGTGGGCGCTCAGTTTCGGCGCGATGATCGGGGCGTTGGGAGCTGCGATTCTCGTCTTCACCATCGCGACGCTGCAAGGCGGTATCACTCCACTGCGATTGGTTCTGACCGGAACCGTTACCGCATCCGCCCTGTCGGCGATCGCGAGTTTTCTGGTGCTGCGTACCAATGATTCCCAGGCCGCGCAGTCCGTATTGTTCTGGCTCCTGGGAAGTTTGGCCGGGGCATCCTGGGACAAGTTGTGGGCGCCGGTCATCGTTGTGTTCCTGCTGACGGCAGCGGTGTTCGCGCTGCACGGTTGGCTGGACGCGCTGGCGGCCGGACCGGACGTCGCGGCTTCGCTCGGTATTCCCATCCGAACCCTGCGAAACGTGCTGTTCGGCGTGCTGGCAGCCTTGGTCGGCACGATGGTTGCGGTGTCCGGCGCGATTGCCTTCGTAGGCCTGGTCATACCGCACGTCACACGCATGCTTGTCGGAGCCAGACATCGAGTGGTGTTACCGGCGGCAGCACTGATCGGCGCGTCCTTCCTGGTGTGGGTCGACGTCGTGGCGCGGACCTCGTTGCGGCCGACCGAGATCCCGCTGAGCGTGGTGACCGGGGTGATCGGGGCCCCGCTGTTTCTCCTGCTTCTCGGCCGTCGGCGCTACCGATTCGGTGGCAGTTCGTGAGCGCCCGAGCCCTGGCGCTGACCGCGTCCGGAGTAGTTGTCCGCATCGACCGTCGAACCATCGTCAAAGGCGTCGACATCGCGGCCGACGCCGGTGCAGTAGTCGGCGTCGTCGGTCCGAACGGATCGGGCAAGTCGACGTTCTTGCGTGCTCTCGCCGGTCTCGGGCCGATCGCCGGCGGTGACATTCGTGTCGGCGGCGACTCCGTGCACGCGATGCCCGCGCGGTCGCGGGCCAAAGCCATTTCCTTTGTGGCGCAGGAAGAGCAGAGTCCCGCCGATTTGTTGGTTCACGAGTACGTGAGTCTGGGCCGCACACCACATGCAAAGCCCTGGAGCGTCGGTGGAAAGCACGAGAATGCCGTCGTCGATCGTGCTCTGGGCGAGGTCGGAATGATCGAGCACCGGTTCTCTTCGATGGACACGCTTTCCGGCGGTGAGCGTCGGCGGGTGTTTCTCGCCCGAGGTCTCGCGCAGGACGCCGGTGTGCTCATCCTCGACGAGCCGACCAATCATCTCGACATCCGGCATCAACTCGAACTGCTCGATCTGGTCCGGTCGTTGGACCGGACGGTGATCATGGCACTGCACGACCTCGATTTGGCTGCGGCAGTGTGCGATCGGGTGCTCGTGCTCGCGGATGGAGTGGCCAGGGCGTTCGGACATCCATCCGACGTACTCACCACCTCGGTGGTGGCAACTGTTTTCGGCGTCGAGACTTTCGAACTCGTGAACCCCGCGACAGGCCGTTCACACCTCGTATTCGAATCACGAAATTCTCAACCACAACACACATTTTCGGAGAGTGCACTTTGATACACGTAAAGACCCGCGCGTCGTTCGGTGCGGTTGTAGCCGCGACAGCGTTGTTGGCCGTGTCCGGATGCTCGGCAACCGCGCCCGTCGACGAAGCCGCGGACAAGACTTCGGTCACGCTGGAGAACTGCGGAACGGAAAGCACTTTCCAGCTTCCGATCGAAAAGGTTGTTGCCACAAGCAATGCGGCCAATATCGGTACCATTCTCCGAGTCGGCGGTCTGGATCGTCTCGCTGCCGTCGTGTTGAACACGAACAACGACGAGGTCATGGACTCGATGTTCGGTCCCGGAATCGCCGACGTCCCACACCTGGACGGAACGATCACGATGGAGACGATTCTGGGTAAGCAGGCGGACCTGGTGGTCGGCTCCTACAGTGGCTTGTTCAAGGGCGCCTCCGGTGTGACGCCGGAATCGCTGCAGAGCAACAACATCGATGCATATGTGATCTCCGATAGTTGTCGGCAGAGTGCCGCAGCGGATTCCGCGCTCGGCACGATGGGTCCGTGGGATGCCCTTCGTGCGGACGTGACCAATTACGGAAAGCTGTTCGGAACCGAGGACACCGCCGACGAGGCATTGACCGAATTGGATTCGCGTTTGGCACGTCTGGAGTCCGCGCCAGATGCCGCCGACAAGCCGAAGGTGCTGATCTACGACAGCGGTGAAGAAGATCTGTACACCAGCGGAGGCAACGGAGCCCCCAACGGAATCATCGACGTCGCCGGGGGAACCAATGTGTTCGCCGACGTCGACAACACCTGGTTCAAAGCGAGCTGGGAGACCGTCGCGAAGTCAGAACCCGACATCATCGTGATCATGGACTACAAGAAGAGTGCCGACGAAGTACAGGGCAAGATCGACGCGATCAAGAGCCGAGAAGGCCTACGCGATCTCGACGCAGTCAAGCAGAACCGTTTCGTCGTACTCCCGCTCGCCATGTTCACCAGTGGGTTCCCCAATATCTACGGCGCGGAAGAGTTGCGCGCGAAGATCGAAGAGTTCGGGCTTGCTCCGTCGAGCAGCATCGACTGGACAACCGCGCCGTCGTCATGAGCAACAACCGGTGCTCGCGTCGGGTGATTGTCGTCTTACGGCCGACCGTCAGCGGCCTCGACGAGTCGGCCGCGCGACGGATGTTCGACGCTGTTCGGGCCGGCACCGACGCCGACGTTCGCGTTGCGTACCTCGATGTCGCTTCGCCGAGCCTTCACGAGGAACTCGATCGAGCCCATGTCGATGACGTCGACAAGGTCGTGTTGATTCCAGTTGCGGTGCCGAGGGATCGGTACCTGCTCACGTGGACAAGCAAGGCGGTTGCGAACTGGCGCGAAACCCGGATCGACGCCGAACTGGAAGTGACGCTCCACGAATCGGAAACGCTCGAAGGTGCGGTGGCCGCGCAGTTGATCGACGAACTCGACTCGGCGGGAAAGCCGATCGCCGCGAGTCCGGCGTCGTATCGCAGTCCGGCTTGGTCCGTGATCGAGCAGCACGATAGGCATCTGTTGGTGTGCAAGGGCCCTCGCTGTATGGCGTACGGAGCAGGACCGTTGCACCGGGCGATGAGCGCGGCGGCCAAAGGCACTTCGGCAAAGGTGACCGGAACCGGTTGTCTGAGCCCGTGCAACCTGGGCCCGTTGGTGATCGCGAACCCCGGTGGCACCTGGTTCGGTCATGTGGACGCCGGTGATGCCGAGGCCTTGGTCTCCGGTCACGAGGATCGATTGGTGGATCACGTTCTGGACCGGTAGATACCGGGTCGGTAAAGCAGAGAACCCGCTGGGCGCGAAGTGCGCTCAGCGGGTTCTGTTGTCCTGTCTCAGGAACCGAAGGGAAGGGTTCCCGGCGGGATCTGGTATCCACTGCTGCCGACGGAGGCGCTGCCCCAGAGTGCGAGGAAAGCGTTGATGGCGTTGGTGAGCATATGAATGTCCTTTGTGAGATGACTGATTCGTTTTCGACGGTACCGGGTGGATCTGTGGATTCGCTGGGAGTTGGCACCCATTTCATGGGGCTGGCACCCGTTCCGGCAGGTCGGAACGGGTGCCAACTGTCAGCAAAGGGTGCCAACTCCCGGGTGGGTCAGCCCACGTAGCCGGGCGGCATGAGTACGGACTTGGTCTCGCAGAAGGCTTCGAGGCCCTCAGGTCCGTTCTCGCGCCCGATACCGGAGTTCTTGTAACCACCGAACGGCGATCCGGGATCGAAGGCGTACCAGTTGATCGCGTAGGTACCCGTGCGGATCTGCGCGGCAACTTCGAGTCCGTGATCGATGTCGGTGGTCCACACCGATCCGGCGAGGCCGTAATCCGAATCGTTGGCGATCTTGATGGCCTCGTCCTCGGAGTCGTACGGGATCACCGAGAGAACGGGTCCGAAGATCTCCTCGCGTGCGATGGTCATCGAGTTGTCCACGTTGGCGAAGATCGTCGGCTCGACGTACCAGCCCTTGTCCAGGCCGGCGGGGCGTCCACCACCGAGTACGACGCGCGCGCCTTCTTCCTTACCCTTGGCGATGTAACCCTCGACGCGCTCGCGCTGCTTCTCGGAGATCAGCGGGCCGAGTTGTGCTGCGGGATCGGACGGATCGCCGACGGTCATGAAGCCTGCCGCGGTCTTCATTCCCTCGATGACCTCGTCGTAACGCGAACGGGGAGCGAGGATTCGGGTCTGAGCGACACAGGCCTGGCCGGTGTTCATCAGGCCGGACATGACGAGCATCGGCATTCCGGCGGCGATGTCGGCGTCCTCGAGGATGATCGCGGCGGACTTGCCACCCAGTTCGAGGGAGCAGCGCTTTAGGTTCTGTGCGGCGATGGCACCGATCTTGCGGCCGACGGCACTGGATCCGGTGAACGTGATCTTGTCGATGCCCGCATGAGAGACCAGATATTCGCCGGTCTCGGCTCCGCCGGGGAGCACGGAGATGACGCCTTCGGGAACACCTGCCTCGGTGAAGATCTCGGCGATCACGTGGACGGAGAGAGGGGATTCGGGTGCGGGCTTGAGCAGTACGGTGCAGCCGGCGAGCAGTGCGGGGGCCAGCTTGTTGATCGCCAGGAACAGCGGGACGTTCCAGGCCAGCACGGCGGCGACGACGCCGACGGGCTCACGGGTCACCTTGGTCTGCCCGAATGCGCCGGTGCGCTTCTCTTCCCACGCGAACTTGTCGGCCAGCTCGGCGTAGTAGCCCAGCGTCGCCATCGACGGGGTCTGCTGCATCATGCCGACCATGGCGGGCGGCTGGCCCATCTCGTTGGAGATGAGCTGGTTGATCTCCGCGCTGCGCTCTTCGATCAGCTTGGCGGCCTTGGCGAGGATCGCGCCGCGCTCGGCGGGGGTGGTGCGTGACCACGGTCCCTCGAACGCCGCGCGGGCTGCGGACACGGCCGCGTCGATGTCTGCCGGTGCTGCGATGGGACAGCTGCCGACGCGCTCCTCCGTTGCGGGAGAGAACACTTCGAGTACCTGGTCGGTGGCCGGGGCCACCCATGCTCCACCGATGTAGAGCTTGTCGTAGTCAGTCATCAATTCATTCCTCGGTGTTGTCGGTCGCCGCGAGGGCATACGCGTCGTCTGCCTGTGCGGTGTCGGTGAAACTGGTGAATCCGTATTTCTCGTGCGGTCCGATGGCGGCTACCTCGAAAAGACCGGTGCCGGTGTTGGTGTTCGTGCCTTCGGTGAGCGTGAAGGACGCGAGGTTGTCGACGGGGGAGAACATGCGTTGGAACGGTTCGATCTCGTGGACCTTGTGGCGGAGCCCTTGTACGACGAGTTCGCCCTGCCACATTCCGTGACGCCAGTCCTGTTCGAGCCCGTAGCCGGTGCCGATTCCGATGTAGTTGGCCAGCAGCAGTTCGCAGGCGACGGTGAGGACTTCACCGCCTGGCCGGTGGAAGGTGATGGTCGCTCCGGTGACGTCGCGGGTGTCGGGGCAGAACGTCAGTTCGTGTTCGGGTCGGCCGAGCCATTCGTTGTCCCTGGCTTCGTCCGGCCACACTCGCATGGCTTCTTCGACGATGCGCCTGCCTTGCTCGTCTTCCTGCATGATCACCGAGATCGTGAACTCGTCGAACTGCATGACCGCGTAGATCCAGAAGAAGTTCTGGATTCCGTCGACGGCGCGTCTGCCTTGCGGTTCGGCTTCACCGACCGGACGCACACCCCACGAGCGGTCGCGGTTACCTCGCCACGTCTTCGGGTCGATCGCGAAGTCCTCCCCGTCGACGGTGAGCGATCCGGTCCACGTGCCGGTCTGCAGGAAGCGTGAGGTGTCGAACGTGACTCGTTCGAGTTGACGGCGAAAGTGCTTGGGCTCGAGCGCCGCGGGGATGGTGGCATCGAAGGTGATGTCGAAGGAGAGATCGTATTCGCTGCCCGGTTCGAGGACGACGCGGAGCTTCTGCAGCCCTTCGAGCACTTCGATGCGCAAAGGCCCGACGGTGGTGTCGGTGCGGTCGGCGCCCAGAGCCTTCGACATACGAGCAACGATGTGGTCGTCACCGCGGCGCAGTACCGCGAAGGCGTCCATGACGCCGAGGTTGGGGTACTGGCCGAGTCCGACGATGAGGAACACGTCGGGGGATTCGGTGGGGTAGCAGTTGAAGTAGTAGCGGTCGTAGAAGTTTCGATCCGAGGTGGCTACGTGACGGATCGGTTCGGCGATCTGGTGAACGGGATAGTCGTCCATCGGTGAGAGCATGTCAGGCCAACCTCTCCCAGTAGGTACCGTCGAGCATCGCGGCGAGCGAAGCGCGGTGCATGATCATGTCGTCGGGGTCTTCGGGTCGCTGTGACTGGCCGAAAGCTATGGCGCGAGCCTGGATTCGCCACATGATGACCGCCTGACGCAGTGCGGCATAGGTAACGTAGAACTCCAGATCGTGTGGGGTGTGGCCGGTGATCTCGGCGTAGGTCTGCGCGAGATCCGGCAGTCGAAGGAAGTCGGGAAGACCGGGTAGGTTCGCCAGTCCGGCGATGTCCTCGAAGAACCTGTGCAGGAATGCCATCCAGCCCAGATCCATCTCCCGCGGGCCGAGAGTTGCCATTTCCCAGTCCAGTACGGCTACCGGCGCGAAGTCCTGGTACATGACGTTGCCGATGCGCGAGTCGCCCCAACAGAGCACTGCCGGCGAATCGTCCGCGGGATTGTTCTCCTCGATCCAGTCGAGGGCACGTTCGATGAGCGGTGATCTGATCCCGTCGGAGACCACCCACTCGTAGTACGCGCGCTGCTCGGCGATGTGCGCCGTGAATGCTTCTCGTGCAGTCGTTCCCGAATTCGGGAGTCGGAGGAAGTCGAAACGCTCACCAGGTTTGTCGATGGCATGCAACTGAGCCAGGACGTCGACCGAGCTGCGCTGCAGGGTCTTTCGCTGCTCGGGTGACGCTTCGGTGACCCACGATCCGAAGTTGTACGGCATGACGTCCGGTGGCACGTCGCCGGAGATGCGTTCCATCACGAAGAACGGCGCACCCAACGCGTCCGGGTCGGATTCCGACCAGTACACCGCGGGTACGGGCACTGCCGAGTGCTCGCGCACCTGAGCCATGGTGCGGAACTGGGATTCGAGGTCGTAGGCAGGAAAGACCGGCATGGTCGATTCCGTCGGCGCCACCCGAGCGACCAAGGGATGATGTTCGCCGTCCCAGGTGGCGTCGAAGAGGATGGTTTCGCTGGACATGCCGTTGGCTGCGGGCAAGGTGACGTCGGCGACGGTCACAGTGGATCCGCTCGGCACCTTGCCGGCCATCCACCGTTCCAGGCGCTCACGGAGGTCTTCGGTGTCGCGGAGGGAATCGCTTGGTCGGGCGACCTGGGCGTGATGCTCGGTTTCATCGGTCGAAGAAGCAGTCGAGGCAACGTCAGATGAGGAAGCGTCTGGGCTCACGGTCACCTCCTTCCCGTAGGCGTCACGTGCAATGCCCGTAACGGTGTGAGTCAGAACACTAAAACACGTTACAGAAATTGGGAACAGGTGGCACCCGTTTAGTGGGACTCCCTGCGGATTTATCGGGGAAGAACGCGTGTCAGATAACGGCGGTGAGCGCGAGCAAGCCCGCACCGGTCAGAGTTCCGGCGCCACCCAGCTCGGCGGGAACGATCCGGAGCCCGGCGACGAACGACAAACGGGCATGTCGGGCAGCCGCGTCGAGCATCGGTTCCCACAGCGGTGTACCCGACTGGGCGAAACCGCCGCCGATCACCGCGAGGTCCACGTCCAGGAGGGCAGCCGCCGAGGCGATGGCACCACCGAGCGCCGTGCCTGCACGGTGAAGCGCGTCCACGGCGATCGCGTCGCCGCTGCGTGCACCCTCGGCTAGTTCACGGCCGGTGTTCCCCGACCAGCCCTGGCTACGAGCCCATCGCACCGCGGACGGTCCACTTGCCACCGTCTCGAGGCAGCCGACGCCCCCGCAGCTGCACGGTTCGGCAGATCCTGGAACGACGATGTGGCCGATGTGACCGGCGTTCCCCGTGCGACCCCGAGCAATCTCACCGCCGAGAACGATTCCTCCGCCGATTCCCGTCGAGACGACCAGGCTCAGGAGGTTCGGGGTTCCGCGTCCGGCGCCGTGGTGGAACTCCGCCAATGCCGCTGCGGCTCCGTCCATGGCGAGGGCGGTTCCGGCATCGGGAAAGAGGCTGCGGACGCCCGCTACGAGCTCGAATCCCTGTGCCCACTCGGTGATGTTGATGGGAGCGACGACGCCGGCGACGGTGTCCACCGGCCCGGCGCACGCGATGCCGACACCGTCGACCTCTCGGCCGTCTGCGACTCGTTCGAGCAGCGCCGCACAGGATCCCCACGGGTCGGTCTGCGGCGTCGGAACGCTGTCGAACACGGGAACGCGGCCGTCCTCGGACACGACCCCGGCAGCCATCTTGGTACCACCGATGTCGACTGCGAGGCGCATGTCGCTATCGCTTTTCGAGAACCACGACGAGGTTGCTCACCAGGAACTCCCGCAGACCGGGGACTCGGACCATCCACCACGCCCACGACGGGTGGTAGCGCGGGATCGCGGCGAGCAACGTGCCCTGGCTGGTTCCACGGGCCCAGCGTAAGCCGTCCGTGGCGCCGACTTTGAACAACGACACCCCGAATCTGTTCTTCGGTTCGCGTCCGGTCTTGCGTAGGTACCGCTTGGCTGCGTACTCGCCACCCAGCGCGTGCCACGGTCCGGTTTCGTGGCCGCCGAACGGACCCCACCACACGGTGTACGAGAGAACCATCAAGCCGCCGGGCTTGGTCACGCGCAGCATTTCCTCGGCCATCAGCCAGGGCTCGCTGACGTGTTCGGCCACGTTGGAGGAGAAGCAGATGTCCACGGACGAGTCCAGGAACGGCAGTGCCAAACCGGATCCACGCACCGCGCCGCCCACCGTCAGACCTGCTGCGTGCATCTCCGACGGATCGGGTTCGACGGGAATGTAGCGGGCACCTGCGGCCTGGAAGACCTCCGCGAAATAGCCCGGACCGCCGCCCACGTCGAGGACGGTGAGACCGTCGAGGGATCGTCCGGTGTGACCTTCGTGCAGGTCCGAGATCAATTCGACGGAGTCGCGCGCGAGCGCGCCGTAGAAGATGTCGGGCGCGGACTGCTCGTGGCGGAAGTCGCTGAGCAGGCCGAACGAGCGTTTCAGGGTTGCCCGTCGGCCGAAAATGCGGGTCACTGCGGGCTTGGTCACGGGTAGCAACTTTAGCCACTGGGGCACCCGGTCCACGAACACCGTCAGGAGCGCGGCAATACGGACGCTCGAACAGTTAGGGTGTTCGGCAGGGTTACCGGCCGGTCAGGCGGGGCATCCCGCAGGATCGCCCGAACCGGGGTGGCCACCGACCAACTCAGGGAGTAACGCACGTGCGCGAGGTTCTGTTGCTCTGCTGGCGCGATACCGGGCATCCCCAGGGCGGTGGAAGCGAGCGTTACCTCGAGCAGGTCGGATCCCAGTTGGCCGAGCGCGGTATCAAGGTGACGCTGCGGACGGCGTCGTATCCCGGGGCGCCCGCGTCGGAGGTTCGAGACGGCATCACGATCAGCCGGGCCGGTGGACGTTTCAGCGTGTACCCCCGCGCTCTGGCCGCCATTGCCGCCGGACGTCTGGGTTTCGGATCGCTCAAGGGCATTCGCCCCGACGCGGTGATCGACACTCAGAACGGCATCCCCTTCTTCTCCAAGACCGTGGCGGGTGCGCCGGTCACGCTTCTGGTCCATCACTGCCATCGTGAACAGTGGCCGGTGGCAGGCAAGCTCGTCGGCCGGATCGGCTGGTGGGTCGAATCGCGATTGTCACCGCGCACCCATCGACGTAGTCAGTATCTGACGGTGTCGCTTCCCTCAGCGGAAGAATTGGTGGACCTCGGTGTCGAGCGCGAACGAATTGCCGTGGTGCGTAACGGTGCCGATCGGCTCCCCGTCGGCGTCGACGCGGGTGGATCGATCACCAGGGCCGAGCGTCCCACCATCTCGGTTCTCTCACGGCTGGTGCCCCACAAGCAGATCGAGGACGCACTCGAAGCGGTCGCAGCCCTGCGGCCTACGCTTCCGGACATCCATCTCGACGTCATCGGTGGTGGTTGGTGGGAGCAGAACCTGCGCGATCGCGCCGCCGAGTTGGGGATCGGTGACGCCGTCTCGTTCTACGGCCACGTCGACGAGGCTCGCAAACACGAACTGCTGGCGCAATCGTGGATCCACCTCATGCCTTCGCGGAAGGAAGGGTGGGGCCTGGCGGTCATCGAGGCTGCGCAGCACGGTGTTCCGACGATCGGTTACCGCAGTTCGAAGGGTCTGACCGACTCGATCGTCGACGGAGTGACGGGCCTTCTGGTCGGGGGCGAGAACGCCGGCGAGGGCGACATCGCCGATCTGACGCAGGCTGCCGGCACTCTGCTCCGCGACCACGAACTCCGCATGGTGCTCGGTGAGAAAGCTCGCGTGTGGTCCGGTGAGTTCTCCTGGGAACAGACCGGCACCGGAGTGCTCGAGGTGCTGACCGCGCACAAGGACGGTCGGTGGGTCTCAGGACTGGCCGCGCCGCGCGAGTCGAATTCGGTTCTGGTTCAGTCCGACTGAGATCAGCGCGATCGCACCCATCAGGACCCACGCGAGATGCGCAGCGATGACGGCAGTTCGGGCACTGGTCGAGGCTTCCTGCGTGGCAATGTCTCCCGGTACTCGGAATAGCGCGAGATCGTTGTCGGCGAAGACCTGTTCCAAGCCGTCGAGCGTGGTTGCCGAGTTGCCGAGTTGACCTGGTGTCCCGCGCTCGATCAGTACCCATCCGACTCCGAGATCGGCCAACTGCGTAGGACTTCCGCCGGCCAGCAGTAGGTCCTCGACCCGAGTTGCCCGAGTCCCCTCGCCGCCGACAGCACCACCGGCAACCACCAGTTGGCCGGTCTGCAGCACGTCGAGGGGTAGGAAGCGTGGTGCTGGATCCAGTGCCGGCGCATCACCGCTGTAGGGGAAGGCGCGGAACATCCCGGCGGGAAGCACTGCAACGTCACCGGTTTCGTCTCGTAGTTGCTCGGCCACCACGGTCCAGGACCCGGGATAGTGCACGGGCTTCAACGCGCCGCCAACGCCCCACACCAGATCCGGTAGCGCCACGATTGTCACCACGACGGCGGCGATCGAGAATGTCGGGCGGGGAAGGGAGAACCGATTGCCCGCCCACATCACCGCGGCGGCGGCAGCGAGTGCGTAGAACGGTACGGCCAGCGCGACCCACTTCTGGGCGTCACGCAGTAGACCGGCGCCGGTGAACACCTCGACCGACCATCGGCCGACGTCGAGCCCCCACGGAGTAGCGCCCAGGGTCGGAGCGAGCACCGCGAACAGGGCCAGTAGTCCGAGTCCACCGACAACAGGATTCCGGCGTCGGCGCCACAGAGCGGGCACACCGGCAAACACCACGACAAGCAGAAGAACTGTTCCGACCAACGCGAAGAGTGTTGTGCGCGTGGACGGTACCGCTGCCGAGTTCCAGATACCGCCGAGCCCGGCGAGGCTGCCGAGCGTCGCGAGTCCCGGTTCTGCTCGGGCGGCAAAGGCGGCGACTCCCGCTGGATCGGAACCGTCGCCTGCTGCTCCGGATACGAAGGTGGCGACCAACCACGGCGAGGCGGCGACGAGGAACAGCCCGATAGCGCCGCAGACACGCCGCATGGCCGAGGTTCGGCCTCCGGGGGTGGCTACCACCACCAGCGCGGCTGTCAGAGCGAGCAGAGCGCCGGTAGGTGTCAGACCCGCGTATGCCAGTGACGCGGCCAACGCCCACCAGGACCCGGGCGTGGCTCGGCGAACTCCGATTCCGGCACACACGATCCACGGCAGTGCGGCATAACCGGTCAGCAGGCTCCAATGTCCTTGTAACAGGCGCTCGGCCACGTAGGGGTTCCAGAGCATCACCGTCGACGCGACCAGTTGTGGACCGAGACCGGCCGTCGGCAGCAGGACGGCGACCATGCGCGCCGCACCCCAACCGGCGAGCCAGAGCGCCACGAGCAGGATGAACTTGACCACCAGTCCGCCGTCGATCACGGTGCTCAACGCTGCGATCAGCGCGTCCTGGGGAACGGCGCGGGCTGCGGCGTCGGTGAGTCCGAGGGCGGAGTCGGTCAAGTACGAGCGCGGCGTGCTGACGGCGTCGCGCAGCAGGAGGTAGCCGGGGCCGAGCAGCGGTCCGAGGATCAACAGTGCCAGCGCCAGGCTGTACGCCGCAGGCAGGTAACGGCGGTATCCGGCTTGCACTGTCATGACGCGCACGATACGTGGTGCATCATTACTGCCATGCCTCGCCAACCACTCGATCGCGCCGCCGCGGCCGGGGTCGGCATGGTTTTGGTGGGATCGATGACGGCCAATGTCGCGTCGTACCTGTTGGCATGGTTGGCCAGCCGATGGTTGGGTCCGGTCGGCTACGGCGAGTTCGCGAGTCTGCTTGCCGCCCAGTTGGTACTTGCGGTTCCGGCTTTGGCGTTGCAGACGGTGGTCGCCCGCGAGGCGGTGCGTGGCAAGAGCACAGATGCGTTGCGGTCGTTGGGGTATCGATGCACCGCGATCGTCGCCGTCCTCGCGGTGGCGCTCGCTCCGGCGATGGCGTGGCTGCTCGACACCGGAATCGTGGCGTCGTTCTCGGCATTGGTGACTGCGCCCATGTTGGTTCTACTGGCAACGGAGCAGGGGTTGTTGCAGGGTCACGGTCGGTTCGGCACTCTCAGTGCCGTGCTGGCCGGAGCCGGGGTGATGAAAGTCCTTCCGGCAGTGATCGTTCTGGCTTTCGGTGGCGGAGCAGGCGCGGCATTGGTCGCCGGCGCGGCCGGAACTGCGTTGCTGGTGGCGATAGTTCGAGTGGTCGACCGAACCGTCTCGGTGAGCGAGGACCGTCCGGTGCGTATCGGCGTCGTCTCCGTGCTCGCGGCGTCACAAGTCCAGCTTGCGTTGATCGCGTTGTCTTCGCTGGACCTGCTGATCGTCCGCGTCGTCCTCAGTGAGTACGACGCCGGTGTCTACGCACTCGGCGCCGTCGCGACGAAGGTGGCGTTCTGGCTGCCACAGGCAGTGGGCGTCGTGCTGTACCCGAAGATGGCGAATCCGGCGCACTCGGCGCAAGCGGTTCGCTCGGCGTTGGCGGTGCTCGTCGGCATCGGCGCCGTGTTGGTTCTGGGGGCGGCGGTTGCCGGCCCGCTGGTGCCGATGCTCGTGGGCGACGCGTACGCCGCCGTGGCTCCGATGCTGTGGGCCTTCGCCCTGCACGGTGCAGCGCTAGCGGTACTCCAGGGTGCCTTGCTGTCCGCAATCGCATCAGAACGCACGCGAGTGGCCCTTCTGGCGTGGGCAGGACTGGTTGTGGAGGCGACGGTCATGCTGGTGTGGGCGAAGACGCCGGGAGAGTTGATCGGCGTTGCCGTGGTGGTTGCGTCGACGACGGCGTTGTCGGTGTCCGTCGCCGCAGTGCGAAGTGCCGACCGCGCCCGGCCGGCACCTCACACCGGCGTCAGTTCTCCAGACGCGTGAACAAATCGTCGAAGTAGTCGAGCGTACGCATCGCGGTGTAGACGGATCCGTAGTTGATGTTCCCGCCCGTGTAGACGACGTTGTCGCCTTGTACTGCGCGGATACGGTTCCACATCGCGCGGTCGTTGCTGACGGGATCCACGCCGGGCGCGGTGGTGACGATCATTCCGTCGGCCGAGTCGAGAGCAGTCACGAGGTTTTCGGTAGAGATCTCCTTCTGTCCCTCGACCGGCCACTGGAGTTGGACGCCGAGGTCTTCGGCCACCTGTGTGGAGATGCCCTTGCGGTTGACGCCGTTGACCTTCTGATTCACGTAGTTCAGCAGCACGATCTGCTTGCTCGCCAAGCTCGGGGCGTGGCGTTCCTTCAATCCGGCTGCCTTGTCCTCGTACGCTCCGATGACCTGACGGACGTCGGGGTTCTCGGTGCGATTCAGCCAACTCGCCAGCTGATCGATGTTCTCGCGCCACGGGCGCGTGAAGTCCATCGGAAGCACAGGCGCTGTCTGGCTCAACTGCTGTAGCGGCCACATGTCGGAGGCCTCACCGATGTCGGTGCAGATGATCAGGTCCGGTTCCAGCGCGAGAATTGCCTCGACGTTGACCGGTGCCTCGAACACCTGTGCCGTGGGATCGGCCGGAACCCACGGCTCGGCGGCGTCGAAGCTGTACGCGATGACCGGCAGGCCCATCGCAACGGCTGGTTCGAGGTCGAGTCGGGAGTCGATGGCGACGACGCGTTTCGGTGTCACCGGAATGTCGTAGGTTCCGAGCGAGGTCGTGACCGTGCGCATCCCGGCCGAATCGCCCTCGGTACCGGCGGACCTCGCGCAACCGGCGGCGAACAGCCCGGAGAATGCAGCCGTGCCGACAACAAATCTCCGTCGCGTCAGATCGCTGACACAGATGTGCGAACCCAGAACTGTTGATGCGGGCATGTGGCTCCTCGTGTTCGGGGTGGTCTGGACTTCCAGAAAACGCTAAGCCCGCAACCACGCGGAGGGAACGACCCGTTGCGCCAATCCGTACGCCGATCCGGCAACAAAGCCCCGAAACGCAGCAGAGCGCCCCTTCCGTGTGGAAGGGGCGCTCTGCTTACTGTCTGAATCAGTCCTTGCGCAGATCCGGACGCGGAATCACCTGAGTGTCGTCCGAGGTCCAGTCGTGCTCACCCGGAGCCGGCTCGGGCGAGCCCTGGCCGCTGGGATTCTGGTTCGTTCCGCCGTGTGCAGCGCGGGCCGGAGTTCCGCCCTTGCCGCCGCGAATGCCGAGGAAGATACCGGCGATCAGCGCGATGACACCGAGGACACCTGCCACGATCGGGACTGTGCGGCCGAACAGCGAGAGCTTGTCCATGCCGTCACGTGCCTGCTGGACCTGGTACTCGATGGTTGCTTCGTCGAAGGGCAGCGTGACCTTGAGAACCTCGACGTCGACCGAGTCCTTGTTGCGTCCGTAGTACTGGTGCAACTGCTCCTGGCCCTTGACGACGACGCCGGTCTTGGGCTCGACCCACAGGTCACGGACGTTGGTGTACCAACGCGTCATCGTGATCGGAGTAGCGCCACCGGGAACGCCCCAGGTGTCGGCGGGCAGGCTCAGCTTGTTGGTGGGGGAGTTGACGACCTTCGACAGGTCGACGGGATCGATCGTCTGCTGGAAGTGGTACACCTTCAGACCGTTGATCTCGGTCTCTTCGACGAAGTCGATGTCCTTCGTGGCGCGAGCGTTCAGGTCGAAGTAGGGGTAGCTCTTCTGTTCCGTGTTGAACGGGAACTTGTACTGCAGACCGTCGCGGGAAACTTCTTCGGCGGGCTGGTCGCTGGACGTCTGGACGGTTCCGACCGGATCGTTGGTCGGCATCGAGCTGACGCGATCGAGCGTGACGCGGTCCAGGGTTGCGGTCAGCAGTCCGGTGTCGCCCTGCTTGTCGGTACGACGGACGGTCTGGCCGGCTTCGACGGTGATGATGTCGGCGTCGGACGGGTCCTGCGTGGTGACGTAGCGCTGAGCGACGATCGGCACGTTGGTGTCGACCTGCGCCTTACCAGCGAGGAGGGCCGCCGAGTTGAGGACGCTACCGGTGCCTGTGGCGACGGTGGTCACCTCGAGGTCGAGTGGCGTCTTCTCCAGCTTGCCTACCGTGTAGGTAGGAATGAGGATGGCGATGGCCAAAAGGAAGGCACCGAGGCCCACCAGAATGCAAGGAAGTATCCGGCTCGGCCCTGAGCGTTCCGCCATGCTGTGACTCCTAACCCGTTAAGTCTTTCGAGGTTCCCCAACCGGCACAATATGAGCTGCGCAGATCGCATGGGGCCCCCGATGGACACCATGTGTGGCAGAACACTAACAGTCCACCGGCCCGGTTTGTCGCATGAGGGCATGAATTGGCCAGGCATTTTGTTGTGAGTCCCTGGTGGTTTCCCTCAATCGGCCTGGGGTGCACACTTATCCGTGATGATCAGTTCCACGAATTCCCCTCAGACGGTCCCGCCACAGGCTCGGGGCTTCGTTCCGGCATTGGACGGTATGCGTGGATTGGCGGCGCTCGGTGTCCTCGTCACCCATGTCGCGTTCCAAACCGGTGAAGCGCAGTCCGGCGCGATCGGGCGCGCGTTCGGTCGACTCGATCTCGCCGTAGCGGTGTTCTTTGCCTTGTCCGGATTTCTCCTGTGGCGCCCCCACGCGGCAAAGGCCCGCGGAATCGGGCAACCGCAGCCGACGGTCCGATATTGGATCTCGCGTGCAACGCGAATCCTGCCGGCGTACTGGGTGGCGGTGGTGCTGATCCTGCTGTTCCTGCCCGGAGCCGGCGGGGGTTACCAGGTATGGCTGGCGAATCTCGGGTTGGCGCAGGTGTTCGTGCCGTTGACACTCACCGAGGGCCTCACGCAGATGTGGAGCCTGTCGGTCGAGGTTGCGTTCTATGTACTACTGCCGCTGTTCGCGTATCTGATGGTGCGACTACGCGGAAACTCGGCCCGGTTCCGGCTACCGCTTCTGCTCGGGGTGTCAGTGTTGGCGCTGACGTGGGCTTTCATTCCGATCCCGACTCCGGACGCCATTCACCACGACAACTGGCTGCCGGGCTACCTGCCGTGGTTCGGCGCAGGCATGGTGCTGGCCGAGCTGGCCGTGGGCCCGTCGACGTGGATGCATCGCCTCGCGCACCGGCGGGTGCTCCTGACTTTTGTTGCGTGTGTGGCCTTCGTTCTCTCGTGCACCGATCTGGCCGGGCCCGAAGGTCTGGTGCGGCCGGAGCCGTGGCAGTACGCGATCAAGATTGCACTCGGCGCGATCATCAGCTTCTCGTTGATCGCTCCACTGGTTCTGCGCGATCAATCGCAGCATCGATTCCTGGCGAGCCCGCTGGCGTTGGCAATCGGACGCTGGTCCTACGGGCTGTTCATCTGGCACCTGGCCGTACTGAACGCTGTGTTCCCCGTGTTCGGCATAGTTCCGTTCTCGGGCAGCTTCTTCTACGTCCTGGCCCTGACGGTCGTCCTGAGCGTCGCTGTGGCCTCGGCCAGTTACGCCTTGGTGGAGGAACCGGCGCGCGTCGCGGTCACGCGCTGGGAGAAGCGCCGCCATATCGGTGAACCGGCAAAGGGCAACGCGGCCAACCCGGTCACGACCAAGGCCACCAACATCGAGAACTGAATCGCGAACGAATCGCCCACATAGCCGCCCGGTGCCCGCCACGGTCCGGTCGAGAGCAGCGTGATGCCGATCATCGCGGCCACGCCGGCGGTGCCGACGAGAATGCGTGCGGTCCGAGCGGGGCCGAAGATTCGCAGCGCGGCAAGTCCGAGGATCGAGCACACAACTGCGATCGCCGCTCCCACTCCGCCGCCGATGACGGTGGCCGCCGCGAGCACGCCCACCCATCCTGCCGCGACGCTGCGCCACGGACGGGGTGGTGTGAGGGACTTGGGCTCTCGGCGCGTAGGGACAAGTGCCGCGAACAGCAGTGGGATCAGCAACACGAGCCCGCCGAATATGCCGAGGCGGTACCAACGGTCGCTGGGGAAGTCGATGGTGACGGTTCCCGCGGTGCCTGCCGGCACGATCCAGCCCTGCTGCCAACCGTTCACGACCACCGGCGTCAGCTCGGAACCGTCCGGCGCGGTGGCGATCCAACCGATGCTGGTGCTCTCGGGATTGACGATCAGCTGATCGGTGGACGAGTTCGTGACGGTGAGTTCCCGGTGATTCGCCGTCCACGAGGTCGATTCGAGCGGTGTATTCCGTTGCGCGGCTGAAGGACCGACCGCCGTCAGATCGAGGTTGTCGACCGAGAATGCCGGGCCTGGTTCGACGACCACTTCGGGCTGGCCCGCCGGCAACGTCGCCGACGCGTCCAGACCGCACACACGTGCCTCGACGGGTGCGCCGGTCCGGAGTTGCGTCGCCGTCGCCGTGATCGAGGTGGGGAATTGCTGTCCGGCAACCGAAATGGTCGGGCCATCGCCACAGGTGACGGTGACGGTGCGGTTGTCGAATGAGTCCGAGCCCTGCACTCCCGAACCGGCGATCGGGGTTCCGTCGGCACCGATGACGCCGACCTCGGCGAGGCCGGTGGGCTGCGCCTGGGCGAAGCCGAGCGCCGTCTGATCGAGGACCGGTTCCCAATCGGTGATGCTCAGGACGATCTTGTCGGTGACGAAGGGGGAGAGGGTAATTCGACTGGTTCGAGGCGTGTCGTCCGAGGGTTCGGGCAGCTCTCGCACCTGCGGCCCGTTGCCGAGATTCACCGCGACGCTGGTCGGCAGCGACGGCAGGGTGCCGAGTCCCCGCGTGATGTCCAGGCCGGTGACCAGGGTCGGCTCGGGAAGATTGAGAGTCAGCGTCGGTTTCGGGCCGCCCGGTTCGGTGGTGCTCTGCGGCGCCGACCACGTGGTGCGTGCGTCGCCGTCGGTGGCAGCGAAGGCAGATCCGCGTGTGTCGCCGATGTCGCTCGAACCCGAAGCCGTGATTCGGCCGGGGACGGAAAGCAGATCTTCGAGGGCGTTGCCCTGACGCGCCCGGACGGTCAGTGTCGGTGCAACGACTGTATTTTCGGGCACCGTGAGTGTGCGTTGGAAACGGCTCGGCTCTTCGGGTATCGCCATGAATGCATTGCTGCACCGCACGCGGTCGGTCGAGTCCGCGCACGCGTTGCGACCGGGGAACTCCTGGCTCAGATTCCAGGCGGTCACGGATGCGCCCGTCGGCGTATTCGGCAGGACCGTGTCGAAACGGATCGGTACGGTCTTCGGTGCGCTGCGATCGGAGAAGTCTTCGACGGAGAGTTCGCTGATGCCGAACTGTGTTCCAGGCGATCCGTTTTCGGTGTGAGTCGCTGTGATGCGTACCCACGGAGTGGTGCCGCCCGGGATCGAGACGGTGATGGGCTCACCGGGACGCTCCACCTTCACCGCTGTGCTGCCGTTCGGTGTCGAGACCTCGAGCCATTTGACGGGAGCACCGATTGCCGCGGCACTGGTGGTCAGATGAAGCAACCCGCTGGAAATCGGTGTGTCGAAGTCGATCTGCAACCACTGGCCCAGGGCTCGCTCGATGCCGTTGCTGAACCAGCCGGTGGCGGGATCGCCGTCGACCGTCGACGCGGGACTGCTCGACGGTGAAGTGCCGCCCAGCTGGGTGGCATCCGAGGCGGCGCTGGAGACGGTGATCGAAGCTCCGCTCCAACGGCCTTCCACGAGAGGCGTGTTCGCAACCGGGTAGTCGGGCACCAGATTGTAGGTACGACGAGCGTCGTCGGGGGTGCGCAGGGCGGAACTGTGGTTGTCGACCTGACCGAAATCGGTTTCCCGATCGCGCGGTGTGTCGGTGACGGTGACAGAATCGACGGGCAGTCCCGCAGCTTCGGCGTCGGCGGCAAGAATCATCGGCCCGGTCCCCGGAACCAGCCCGCTTTCGTGAAGTCGCACAGACGATTCCGGCCCACCTTGTACACGCGGAACCTGGTTCAGGTCGACGGAGTACGGGCCGCTGACCGCCGGGGTGCCGTCGGGCGGGGTGACCTCGAAGATCTCGATGGCTGGGTAACCGGGCCGCAGATCGCTGTCCGCGACCAGCCCTTCGATCGGTTCGGGGCTGTCGTCTTCACCGAAGTGGGCGACTCGCTTGATCCCCGGCGAGCCTTCGACCGCCTGGTGCACGAGTATCGGTCTGGCCGAGCGCGACGTTTCGCCGTCGAGGTCGTTGCGCATCACCAGGTAGTGGATGCCCTGCCCCAGCAAGGTCTGTGCGAGGCCGTCCGACGGACGTCCGTCGGCGATGAGACGTTGCACCGAATCGAGCGCTCGGATGGCGCCGGGAGGGGTCAGCGGGACCGAGTCACGTACTGCCCACGGCGTACTCGCCAACGCCTGAAGCGGTTCGTCACGCGTCAGACCCCACACCTGGCTGCCGAAGGGCGCTCCCGGGACGACCAGGGCACGTTCGGCTTCCGATCCGGGGGAGGTGTTGTCCTCGAGCCACTGCGCCGCCTCGTTCCAGTACGAGGGGACGTCCGGATACGCACCGCGGGGAGCGAGCTTTCCCGTCCAGGCCAAGGCGGTCGAGAGGGTGAGGGCAACGAGGATCAGGCTGGTCAGTGCGACCATCGGTTCGCGCTCGGGATGGGCGAACGCGCGGCGCCATCGGGCGAGTGGAACCGATCCCGGCAGTGGCACTTTGGCCAGCAGGTGTGCGAGTCCGAGCACCAGCGGCAGACGGACCAACGGCTCGAGCTTGTGGACGTTGCGCAGCGGCGCGCCTGCCGAGTCGAGGAACAGGCGCACCGACTCCGACACCGGCGAGCTGAGTTCACCCAAGTAACCCGCGGCCAGGCCGGTGATACCGACGAACAGGATGAGCGTCAGCCGGCCGCGAGCAGGCATGGACCGCATGCAGAGCCCGGCGAGGCCGGCGGCGGCAACCAGGCCGGTGGCGACGACTGCTGCGGGTTGGGTGACCAGGACGGCGCCGGCAATGCGTTCGGGGGAGACGAACGGGGTCCAACTGTCCGTGCCGCGAAGTATCTCGGCGAGCGATGCCCACTGAGTGGTGACACCGGCGGACTCGATGTAGTCGAGAAACGGTGGGCTGATCTTGCCGAGCAGAAGTAGCGGCACGATCCACCAGAGGGTGCCGAGAGCGACGAACAGCGCCCACCACGCGGTGAACGTCAGCCATGTTCGGTTGGGTTTGTGCGAGAGCCACCAGATGATCGCGACCAGGCAGGCCGCGGCGGTGGCGACGGCGTTGATCGAACCCATGAGTGCGACGGCAAGTGCGGATTGTGCGGCCAACCGCCTCAACCCCCGTGAGTGGTCAGGGAGTCCAGGGACTCCTTTTCCACGCACAGGGCCGAAGGCCAAAACCACCGGCAACAACACCCACGGCGCCAACATCATCGGAAGGGTTTCCGAGGAAATCGAACCGAGCGTGGTCAGCACGCGGGGAGAAAGAACAAAGGCAACCGCTGCAATCACGCGCGAACTACGGCTGCCGATGCCGAGAGCCTCGGCAACTCGGATGATGCCCCAGAAACCTGCGATCAGAAGCAGCGCCCACCAGATGCGCTGGGTGACCCACGGCGGAACGTTCGCCAACTCGCCGAGCGCGAAGAACGGCCCGTGCGGAAAGAAATATCCGTAGGCCTGGTTTTGAACCTGGCCGAGCGGGGCCTGACTACTCCACTGATGCGAGGCGCGTTCGAGAAAACCGAACGGATTCTGCGTCAGGTCGTACTTGGTGTCAGCGGTGATCAGACCCGGCGATTGCAGAAAAGTGAGAAGAAACGCTACGACGGCGGCGCCGAACAGCCACCGCTTCGACAGGGGCTCTGCCGACGGGGCGGTGTCTACCGAAGACACCGCTGCGTCGGCGGAAGAACGGGAACTCGCGAGGCCTGCGCTCTCAGCGGCTGCCGTACTCAACCTGGTTCAGCACGGAAGAATCTGCGTTTCCGCTGCGGTCGATCTCGGGACGAGTGTTGTCCGACGCGGCGGCCGTGACACCGAAGATGACGCCGGCACCCAGAACGGCACCGATGACAGCGCTGGCCACACCGGGGACAAGGAACTTCGTCATCGCGGATCTCCCAATTGGTCGTTAGTCGGTCGTTCGCGGTCGGACGGACTTACCGGCCCGTACGAACTGCTCGGGTCAAGGTATCACCCGCACTCGAGAATCCGGACGATTACCCTCGTGACGTGCTGGTCAGTCGAGGGTTTCGGCACCAAGCGCGGTCAACAGAGTGCGCAGTTTCGTGGACGTCTCGTCGAGTTCGTCCTGCGGATCCGATTCGGCGACGATTCCGCCACCCGCGCTGGCCCAGGCAGTGAAGCCGTCTGCACCGATCTCGGCGCAGCGGATGGCAACCACCCAATCGCCGTCACCGGCCTCGTCGCACCATCCCACGGCGCCGCCGTAGAAACGCCGAGGTTCCTCGGTCTCGCGGATGACCTTCAGTGCCGTGTCAGTGGGTGTTCCGCACAGCGCGGGCGTCGGATGCAGCGCGATGGCGAGGTCGAGCGCAGTAGTGTCGTTTCGCAGCGTGCCGCGGATCGGGCTGGCCAAGTGCCAGACCTCGTGAGTATTGGTCAGTTCGGGAGTTGCCGGCACCGACAGATCACTGCACATCGGTTGCAGGACCTGGCGGATCCACGACGTCACGAAGGCGTGCTCGGCCAGATTCTTCGTCGAATGCAGAAGGCTTTCGCCTGCCTCGCGGTCTTGATCGGCGTCGGCGGATCGCTTGGTGGTCCCGGCCAACGGGCGACACGTCACGACGCGCCCGCGTCGACTGACCAATACTTCGGGCGTCGCGCCGACCAGGCTGTGGCCCTCGAATTCGGCTCCCGCAGCAGAGAGGTCGACGGCAAAGGTGTTGGCGACGGGATTGAGCGCCGCCATGCGTGCGGCGAGCGCGGTTGGGGAGATCGGGGTCTGCGTGCGAAGTTCCACAGTGCGAGCCGCGACAACCTTGTCGATCTCTCCACTGCGGAGGCGTCCGATCAACTTTTCCACTCGACGAAGATGCTCCGACGACGACGGGATCTCCCGGTCAACCCGGGTCGTGGGCAGGGCCTGGGGATCGCGCGGTTGCCACGGCCGCGACGCGATCGTCGCCTCGGCGGGTTCGTACAACGCCGTTGCGGCAGCGGGGTCGAAGGGGAGCGCTCCGACGATCAGCTTTGTCGTACCTGCCGACAGAGCGTTGGTGGCCGCGTCGGAGCTGTCGAAGCTGCGTCGTACGCCGCGGGTGACCACGCTGTGATCGGGGCGCGAGAGAACAAAACCGTCCATGGTGCTTTCGACACTAGTCGGCCACGGATCAGGAATGCGCGAAGGTCACTTCCCCGGAGGGACGATCAACACCGGCCGATGACTGTGACGCAGAACATGATCCGCGACGCTGCTCTGCAGTAGCGACCGCAAACCCGTGGTGCCACGGGTGCCGGTCACGATGATGTCGACGTCCAATTCGTCTGCGGTTTCGCAGATTGCAGACCAGATCGCGGATCGGCACTCGGCGCTTCTGCCTTCGACGGTCAGGCCGGCGGCCTCGGCCAATGCGACGCCCTCGGCGAGGGTGACTTTGGCGTCGGTGTACGCGATGTCCTCGACGTCGTCGTCGGGAACCCACTCCGGTTGCATCACCCCGGACAGGCCGGACATGCGAGCGGCCTGGCGAACCATGGGCTCCCAGGCAGTGACGAGAACAGCACGATTGGCGGAGAGGAAACGCCCCGCATAGTCGACTGCACGCTTGGCGTTGTCGGAACCGTCGTACGCGATGAGCATCAGACCTTGTGGCATCACGACCTCCTCGTCAGCGGGGGAATCGGTTCTCTTCCAGGCTACCGTCCCGATGTGCCCGTGAGGGAGTGTATGGGTACCGGGTCCGTTACGGTCGAGGTATGCGGATCAAGTTTCTGAAGGCTGCAACGACCATTGCATTGTGCGGAGGGTTGGTTGCGGGATGCTCGGGCGAAAACGGGACCGCCGATCCGGTTTCGAGCGCCCCGACCAGCACCAGCACCGAGATCACGTCGACGCCTGCGGCATCGAGCTCCGCACCCGTCGCCGCATCGTGCGGTAGCGACCTTCTAGCCTCGCTGTCCTTGCGTCAGAAACTTGCCCAGCTGCTCAACGTCGGCGTCACCGGGACCGACGACGCGTTGTCGATAGTGCAGAACGAGGAGATCGGCGGTATCTTCGTCGGAAGTTGGACCGATCAGTCGATGCTCACCAATCGCGAAGTGCCGCAGGTTGCTTCGGCGTCGAAGTTGCCGTTGATGGTGACGATCGACGAAGAAGGTGGACGGGTTTCGCGCGTCGCGGACATCCTCGGGCCCGATCCGTCGGCCAGGGAAACGGCGCAGACCATGACAGTGGAACAGACGTACCAGATGGCACTCGAGCGTGGACGCGGTTTGAAGGATCTCGGGATCACCGTCAACTACGCCCCCGACGTCGACGTCAGCAGCCAACCCGACGACTCCGTGATCGGGGACCGCTCGTACTCCGACGACCCCCAGACCGTGGTTGCCTACGCCGGTGCGTACGCGCAGGGGATGCGCGACGCCGGAATCTTCCCGGTGATCAAGCACTTTCCCGGGCATGGCAGCGCGTCGGGTGACTCGCACCGGGGTGAGGTGACAACGCCGCCGCTACAGGATCTGATCGCGTCGGACCTGATTCCCTTCCGTGAGCTGTCGGGAACCGGAGTCGGCGTCATGATGGGTCACCTCGAGGTTCCCGGTCTGACCGAGCCCGGTACCCCTGCCAGCATCAGCCCCGCAGCCGTTGCGTTGCTTCGCGACGGAGTGGGTTACGGCGCAGCGCCGTTCACCGGCCCGGTATTCACCGACGACCTCAGCGGAATGCAGGCGATCACCGACCGATACGATATTGCCGACGCGGTTCAGGCTGCGCTGGTGGCTGGAGTCGATCAGGCATTGTGGCTGACCACCGACGACGTTCCGCGGGTTCTCGATCATCTCGAGCAGGCCGTCGCGTCGGGTGAGCTTCCGCAGACGCGGGTCGATCAGGCTGTGGTCACAGTTGCCGCTGCCAAAGGTGCCGTGACCTGCTGAGTCGAAGTCAGGATTCGACGCGCAATCTTACCGTAGAGTAAGATCGACATTTACCCTGTGGTTGGAGGAAGCATGGCCGGCGGTACCAAGCGACTGCCACGCGCAGTGCGTGAGCAGCAGATGCTCGACGCGGCTGTGGACGTGTTCTCCGACAGGGGGTTTCACGAAACTTCGATGGACACCATCGCAGCCAAAGCCGAGATCTCGAAGCCGATGCTGTACCTGTACTACGGCTCGAAGGAAGAGTTGTTCGCGGCGTGCATTCATCGTGAAGGGCTCCGCTTCCTCGAGGCCCTCGCCCCGGCCGGCGCGCCGAACCTGACTCCGCGTGAACAATTGCGCGCCGCTCTCGAGGGCTTCCTCGGGTTCGTGGGCGCAAACCGCAAGTCGTGGATGGTGCTCTACCGTCAGGCCGTCGGGCAGCAGGCTTTTGCGGGAACCGTGCAGTCCAGCCGCGATCGGTTGATCGAGTTGACCGCGCATCTGCTCGAGTCCAGCACCAAGGATCCTGATGCCGCGCATGATTACGGGATCATCGCCATCGCGCTCGTCGGCGCCGGTGAGGCGGTAGCCGACCGGGTCGCGGGTGGGGAAATCGAAGTGGATGCCGCAGCGGATCTACTCGAATCCCTCGCGTGGCGCGGTCTGTCGGGCAAGAAGAAGTCCGAATAGCTCTCAAACCAATCTGAGCGAACGTACCTTTCAGCGCATCCAAGGCGCCGAAAGGTACGTTCGCTCAATTGGGGAGGGTGGGAACCCGACAAAACTCAGGTCAGCGCAGCGTCGCAGTGACGTGCGGGTAACCCTTCTTCGGGTGGCGCAGTGACAGATCCCAGCCGTCGTCGGTGCGATCAGCGTAGGCATTCAGCGTCGCCGGTAGCAGAATCGGCTTCCCGAAACGCACGCGGTAGGTGACCTTGTCCGCGACGGACCCCTCGACGGTCCGCAGAACTGCCGCGGCACTCCACATTCCGTGAGCAATGGTCTTCGGGAAACCGAAAGCCTTCGCGCCCAGAGACGAGACGTGAATCGGATTACGGTCGCCGGAGACAGCGGCGTACTTGCTGATCGTGGTCTGGTCGACGCGGATGGTGCTCATCGGCATCGGGGGGACCTCGTCGGCCTTGGGCTCCGGACCGGGCTGGCCGGACAGGGAGGTCTTCTGCTGGTTCAGGAAGCTCGAGGTCTGTCGCCAGACCAGTTCCCGTCCCACCCGAATTTCGGTGATCACGTCGATCAGCAGGCCCTTGCGGTGCTCACGCAGGTTCTCGGCATGCACCGAGAGGTCAAGCGGTTCGCTGACGGAGATGGGCCGCAGTGATTCGATGACGTTCTCGGCGTGAACGGAGCCGACGGCGGCGAAGGGGAAGTCCTTCGACACCATCAGCTTC
Source organism: Rhodococcus sp. SG20037 (assembly GCF_031763325.1). NCBI lineage: Bacteria > Bacillati > Actinomycetota > Actinomycetes > Mycobacteriales > Nocardiaceae > Rhodococcus > Rhodococcus sp. SG20037. The sequence goes on from NZ_CP134497.1 coordinate 1,213,239, forward strand.
ATCACGGTAGGGAAGGCCAAGGTGAAGGGGTACGTGATCGGCAGAGTGTCGCCGAACCGCAGTCCGGTCACGCGGCAGTACGCCGCCAGATTGTCGGTGTCGACCTTCAATCCGGTGAGGGTGAAGGTCTGCTGTGGCACCGAGCGCGAGTTGGACTTGTTCCACGGCAACAATCCCAGTACCGCGCGGGAGTAGATGTCGAGGGTCTTCGGCTGCTCGGTGAGCGCGACGGTCTTTGTTGCCATCATGCGCCCAGGAGGCTCTGGCCGCAGACGCGAACGACCTGTCCCGTAACGGCATTGGAGGCCGGGCTGGCGAAGTATGCGACGGTCTCGGCGACGTCGACGGTCTCGCCGCCCTGCAGGAGCGAGCTCATGCGGCGGCCGGCTTCGCGGGTGGCGAAGGGGATGGCTGCGGTCATGGCGGTCTCGATGAAGCCCGGTGCGACGGCGTTGATGGTGATGTTCTTCTTCGCCAGGACGGGAGCTTCGGCGTGTACGAGGCCGATGACGCCGGCCTTGGAGGTGCCGTAGTTGGTCTGGCCGCGGTTGCCCGCGATGCCGGCGATGGAGGAGACGTCGACGACGCGGCCGCCTTCCTTGAGGGCGCCCTTCTCGACGAGGTGCTCGGTGATCTTCTGCGGTGCAAGAAGATTGACGTTCATGACCATGTTCCAGCGGCCCTCGTCCATGTTGGCGAGGGTCTTGTCGCGGGTGATGCCGGCGTTGTGGACGATGATGTCCGCTCCACCGTGACGCTCGAGGAGGTGAGCTGCGAGGACCTCGGCTGCGTCGGCTGCCGTGACGTCGAGGGCGAGGGACGTGCCGCCGACCTTGTTCGCGGTCTCGGACAGCGCTTCGCCGGCGGCCGGGATGTCAGCGCAGACGACGTGCGCGCCGTCGCGGGCCAGGACCTCGGCGATGGTGGCGCCGATACCGCGGGCTGCGCCGGTGACGACGGCAACCTTGCCTTCGAGCGGCTTGTCCCAGCTTGCGGGCGCGACGGAATCTTCAGCGCCGACGACGATGACCTGGCCGTCGACGAAGGCGGACTTTGCCGAAAGGAGAAAGCGCAGAGTCGATTCCACGCCGGAGAGTCCGGTGGATGCCTTGGGGGAGACGTAGACCAGCTGAGCGGTGGAGCCGCGCTTGATCTCCTTGCCGACGCTGCGGGTGAAGCCTTCCAGAGCGCGCTGCGCGACATGCTCGTCGACGCTCGACGTTTCTTCCGGCGTCGTGCCGAGAACGACGACGCGAGCCGACGGTGCGAGGTTGCGGATCACGGGCTGGAAGAACTCGAACAGCTGCTCGAGCTCGCTGACCTGAGTGATTCCGGTGGCGTCGAACACGAGTCCACCGAAGCTGCTGTCGTGTGCCTGAGCCGCCGGGTAGTCGGAGAGCAGTACGCGAAGTGGTTCTGCGAGCCGACCCTTGCCGCCGATGAGGACAGGTCCGGCGAGTGCGGGTTCCCCTGCTTTGTAGCGACGCAGGTTCTCGGGCCTGGGCAGGCCGGCCTTCGACGCGATGAATGCGCCGGGGGCGGACGAGAGGAACTGTGAATAGAGGTCGGGAGCTCCCTTGCTGGCTGCCACGGTCCTACCTTCTGTTGTGTTTCGGGTTGTCTCTCACCGGGCAATCGAAAGAATGCGGCGATAGACAAGTAACTTACTACTGAGTAAGAATAGTCTTCAACAGGTAATCGCACCATCCTTGGAGACGCAAGTGACAAGCAAAGCCCGTTCAAATGCAAAGCCCGCCGCACCGCGCACTGCACCGGCCGCAGCCGCTGCAAATTCTGCAGGTCAGCGCCGTCCGGTTGCGATCGTCGGCGGAAATCGCATTCCGTTCGCACGCTCGGACAAGGCGTACGCACAGGCGTCCAACCAGGACATGTTCACTGCGACGCTCGACGGTCTGGTGAGCCGATTCAATCTGCAGGGCGAGAAGCTCGGCATGGTCGTCGGCGGTGCGGTGCTCAAGCACAGCCGTGATTTCAATCTCATTCGCGAGTCCGTTCTCGGCAGCGCGCTGAGCCCGTACACGTCGGCGTACGACCTTCAGCAGGCGTGCGGCACGGGACTGCAGTCGATCATCGCCGTCGGCGACGCCATTTCGGCCGGCCGCATCGATTCCGGCATCGGCGGCGGCACGGACACCACGTCCGACGCTCCGATCGGCGTCAACGATCAGGCACGCGAGTTCCTGCTCTCCCTCAATCGCGCGAAGTCCACGGGCGACCGCATCAAGCTGCTCGGCAACGTCCGTGCGGGCATGCTCGGCCTGGAGATTCCGCGCAACGGCGAGCCTCGCACCGGCAAGTCGATGGGTGACCACGCTGCGATCACTGCCAAGGAATTCGGCATCAAGCGCGAGGACCAGGACGAACTTGCCGCTGCCAGCCACAAGAACATGGCAGCTGCCTACGACCGCGGCTTCTTCGACGACCTCGTCACCCCGTTCCTCGGCCTGACCCGCGACGACAACCTCCGTCCCGGTTCGACCGTCGAGAAGCTGTCGACGCTCAAGCCCGTCTTCGGTACCAAGCTCGGCGACGCGACGATGACGGCAGGCAACTCGACGCCGCTCACCGACGGCGCTTCTGCAGTGCTCCTCTCCACCGACGGTTGGGCAGCCGAGCGCAATCTTCCGGTTCTGGCGCACCTCGTCGATTCCGAAACCGCTGCCGTCGACTACGTCCACGGCAAAGACGGGTTGCTCATGGCTCCTACGTACGCGATCCCGCGTTTGCTGGCCCGCAACGGTCTGACCTTGCAGGACTTCGATTACTACGAGATCCACGAAGCCTTCGCTTCGGTGGTTCTGGCAACCCTGCAGGCCTTCGAGTCGGACGAGTACTGCAAGGAACGCCTCGGCCTCGACGGCGCATTGGGATCGATCGACCGAAGCAAGCTCAATGTCAACGGATCGTCCTTGGCTGCAGGTCACCCGTTCGCGGCGACCGGCGGACGTATTGTGGCTTCCCTCGCAAAGATGCTCGCGGAGAAGGGTTCGGGCCGCGGCCTGATCTCGATCTGTGCGGCCGGTGGCCAGGGTGTCACGGCGATCATCGAGCGGTAACCGCTCCACAATCTCCCCATGCGACTGAAAACTGCGCTCACCTGCAGTGATCGTCGCGAGGGGATGCGTAATCGGGGATCCGGCCACGAGGGGTGGCCGGATCCCCGAACTCTTTGCAAACTTTTTCGCGCAGGCGTGTAACGCTGCAGAATAGCTACCGATATTCATGACAGCCCCGTGTTGCTGCCTGACCCCCGACCTGGCAGCAGCGCGGGGCTCTCGTATGTCCGGATATCCTGTATTGAGTTGTCGGTGAGCGCCGCAGCGACGGTTGATGCAGCGAGGAGCCAACAGGTGAGTGACGAAGAGGGTCCGTCCGTCGAGAAGACGAACAGCGAGGACTCGTCCCTCCCGGAACAGGAACTCGAGTCGGTCGAGGAACCTCAGGCGGTCGAAGAGACCGAGTCGGTCGAGGAACCCCAGTCGGTCGAGGAACCCCAGTCGGTCGAGGAACCCCAGTCGGTCGAGGAACCCGAGGCCCCTGAGGACACTGAGGCCGTTGTCGAGGCTGAATCAGTAGAACCTGAACCAGCCGAAGCACCAAGACCTGTCGACGAAGAAGCAAGCGATTCCACGGAAGCGACAGTCGACGAATCGGCAAACGAGGTCACCACCGTCATCCCTGTCGTCCCAGCGGAGGACGCACCGTCGACGGAAGTAGTCAACTCGGCTCCGGCGACAGAAGCCATCGACGAGCAGACAGAGCAGTTCGAGCCCCCGGCAGTGGTGGTTCCCCCGAAGCCGCCGCGTCCCGAGTTCGTGCAGCAGTACGACACCCAGCAACTCGAACCCATCCAGCAGCAGTACGAGCCTGTTGTCCGAGAACCAGAGGTAGTTGCACCCCCGGCGCCGCAACAACCGGTGGCGCCCGCTTCGCAGTCTTCCCGCAAGTGGGTCAAACCGGCGATAGCAGTCGGCGCCATCTTTGCCGTCGCAGCGATTGCCTACGGAGTGGACATCTTCACCTCGTCCGGGAAGACACCACGCGGCACTCAGGTCGCCGGGGTGGACATCGGTGATCTCACGCCCGCCGACGCGGAAGCCACGCTGCGCGCCCAACTCGGCCCGAGGCTCGTCGAACCGGTAGCGGTACATGCAGGCGGCGTCGACTCCGAGATCGTTCCCGCGTCTGCGGGTGTGGACGTCGACTGGTCGGCGACGCTGTCGGGCGTGAACGCTCAGCCCATCAACCCGATCACCCGCATCACGTCGTTCTTCGGCTCCCGCGAGGTGCCCGTGGTGTCGGCAATCGACCAGGGTGCGTTGGATGCGTCGATGGCGCAGCTCGCGGCGAACAGCGATCGTGCGCCCGTCGAAGGTGCAGTCGTGTTCGAGAACGGGAAGGCGACTGGTGTTTCGCCCGCTGCCGGTCAGGCGCTCGAAACGCAGCAGGCGGGTTCGACCTTCGCCGCTGAATGGTCCGATGGTGGCGTCGTCGATCTTCCGGTCGACGAGGTTCCGGTGACGGTCACTCAGGCCGGTGTCGATCGTGCGCTGCAGGAGATCGCTATTCCAGCTGTCTCGGGTGACGTCGTGGTCAACGGCCGTGACGGCAAGGTCGCGACACTCGGCGTCGATCAGATCGGCGAGTTTCTGACCTTCACACCCGACGGCTCGGGTGGGCTGACTCCGCAGTACAACACGGATGCTGCGATCAAGATTCTGACTCCGCAGTTGGCGTCGACGGAAGTACAACCCAAGGACGCGTCGTTCACCTTCGCCGGTGGCAAACCGTCGGTTGTGCCCGGTGTCGTCGGTGATCTGATCAACTGGCCGGACACGGTCAAGGAACTTCCGGTTCTGTTGGGCAGCACGGCTTCTCGGGCAACGCCCGCCGTTTACGGACCGGTCCCGCCGGCGTTGACCACCGAAGCCGCGGAGGCCCTCGGCATCAATGAGGTGATCGGCGAATTCACTACCGGTGGTTTCGAATACGCGTCTGGTGTGAACATCGGCCTGGCCGCGTCGGAGATCGACGGGGCCGTGATCAAGCCCGGTGACACGTTCTCGCTCAACGAGTACACGGGCCCGCGCGGTGCGGCGCAGGGATACATCGAGTCGGGGATCATCAACAACGGTCGCCCGGACAAGGCTGTCGGCGGCGGTATCAGCCAGCTCGCGACGACGCTCTACAACGCGACGTATTTCGCAGGTATGGAGGACGTCGCGCACACCGAGCACAGTTACTACATCTCGCGGTACCCCGAGGCTCGTGAGGCGACCATCTTCGATGGTGCGATCGACCTGCAGTTCCGTAATCCGGCGAAGACCGGCGTGATGATCGAGACGATTGCGACGTCGTCGAACATCACCGTTCGGATCTGGGGAACCAAAACTGTCGATGTCACGTCGACGACCGGCCCGCGGACGTCGCCGACGTCGCCGAACACCGTGACCTTGCCGGAGGGGCCTGGCTGTGTGGCTTCGAGCGGTGCGCCCGGGTTCACGGTCAGCGACACTCGCGTGATCACCGACCACGCGAGTGGCGCCGAGATTTCCTCGAACACCCGGACCGTCAAGTACGACCCGGTGCCGATCGTGAAGTGCGAGTAGGGAACTACTTGCCGACGAGTGGGGCGAGGGTGCGGCCCGCGAGGTCGACGATGCCTGGCTCTTCGCCGTTCGTGATCAGGTTGATCACGACGCCGTCGATGCCGTGGTCGAGGATGCGCGTCTGGACCTGCTCGGCTACGTCGTCCGGGCTGCCGACGAAATGGCGTTCGGTGGCCTTGGCGACCACGTCTTCCGGCGCGGTGGTGATGTCGAGGCCACGCTCCGCGAGAAATGTTCGCTGATGCGCGCGAGCCTTGTCGCCGTCCTCGTCGATCATCATGAACGTCAGGAAGCTGGTTTCGAGGGTTGCGGGATCGCGACCGGCTTCGTCGCAGCGTGCCGCAAGTGCTTCCATCTTGCGGGGCAGTTCCGACGGGTCGCAGATGATGTTGAGGTGATCCGCGAAGCGAGCGGCGAGGCCGAACGTTTTCTTCTCACCGCCACCGCCGAGCAGGATCGGTAGGTCGTCGCGGACGCGAGGCTCGTTGATGGCGTCCTCGACGTGGTACCACTTGCCGTCGAAGGTGGGGCGATCACCGCGGAGCATCGGCGCGATGATCTGCAGGGCTTCGTCGAGTTTCTGGAAGCGCTCGGTGAAAGTGCCGAACTCGTATCCGAACGAATTGTGTTCGAGTTCGAACCAGCCGGCGCCGATGCCCAGGATGGCCCGACCGCCGCTCACCACGTCGAGGGTGGTGACGGTCTTGGCGAGCATGGGCGGATTGCGGTAGGTGTTTCCCGTGACCAGTGCAGACAACTGGATGGTCTCGGTGGCCGTCGCCAGCGCGGAGAGCGCGGAGTAGGCCTCGAGCATCGGGGCGTCCGGCGCTCCGATTCCGGGGAGTTGGTAGAAGTGATCCATCACGAATGCAGTGTCGAAGCCTGCGGCTTCGGCTTCGCGGGCCTGCGCTATGACGGTGGGGAAGAGGTCCTTGACCGGACCGCCGTAGCTGAAGTTGGGCATCTGGTATCCGAGGCGAGTGCTCACCGTTTCGACGTTACTCGCGATCGGTTGACCTGGCACGATTTTACCAACTCTATGGATTCCGTTGTGCTGGGCAGACTTCCGGAATTCAGAGAAGTTCTTCGGCCGCTTCGCGTCGCTTGGCGCGCTGCTGGTGAAGTTTGACGATTGCGATTGCGACGCCACCGCCGATGATGGCGCCTACCAGCGCGCCGACCCAGGTTGACGATTCTTCGTACGAATCGAATTCGAGACGGGCCATGATTCCGACAGCGGCCACGAGGTAGAGCGCGATGCTGATCACCACGCGAGGACGGCCGTAGGTGGACAACACGTACACATCGACGTCGCGACGCTTCGCATAGATGATCGTGATCAACGAGCCGAACAACGCAACGATCAGCAGCGCGAGCGAGATCCACGCCCCTGTTCGGCCGGCGACCCAGGGCAGAATCGCCGAGCTGACGAATATTGCCCAGAAGACACTCTGGAGTCCCACCGCCGAGGCTTCGTTCCAGACGTCGCGCTGACGCTCGTCCTTGTAGAAGTCGTCGTCCAGATCGCCGACGAACCGCATTGCCTTCATCATGGTGCTCATGCCGTCTCCTCTGGAATTTCTGTGGTGAGTTCCGATTCGGGTAGGGGAAAGAGCGCTTCGACGGTGGTCCCCAGTGCCAGTGCCAGGCGTAGTGCCAGGTAGACACTCGGTGCATAGTCGCCGCGTTCGACGGAGACGATGCTCTGTCTGCTCACCTGACCTGCCGTGGCCAGTTGCGCCTGGGTGAGGCCGGCGAGGCGTCGGTGCTCCCGCACGTTGTTGTCGCCGGCCTTTCCAGTCATGCAAAAAGTAAAGAATACTTGTCACTAGATGTCAAGTTTGCTTGTCATATGAGAGGCTGAAGAGCATGCGTGAACGATTTCTCGAGATCGCCCTGGCCAATCCGGTGGTCGCAACGATCGTGGATCGGGCACCGAAGCTGGGATTGCCGGAGTGGTACCTGACGGCGGGTGGGCTCTTCCAAACCGTCTGGAATCACATCGACGGCCGTGACCTCGGCGCCGGAATCAAGGACTACGACCTCTTCTACTTCGACGCCGGCGATCTGAGCTACGACGCGGAGGACCGTGTGATTCGTTCGGCGGCAGAACTGTTCGCCGATGTCGATGCCGATGTCGAAGTACGCAACGAAGCCCGCGTGCACCTGTGGTACGAGCAACATTTCGGGATTCCCGGCGTTCCGTTCACCAGTTGCCGCGACGCTATCGACCACTTCGCTTCCACAACTTGCTGTTTCGGGATCACCAAGGGATCAGACGGCACCGTCGACGTGTATGCCCCGCATGGCTACGACGACCTTTTCGACATGATCGTCCGCCCCAACCCGGTACTGGCGCCGAGAGAGGTGTACGAGGCCAAGGCGGCACGGTGGCGCAGGGAATGGCCCGCGCTGACCGTGGAGCCTTGGCCGGAGAACCTGACCTAGACTTCGATCGGCGGATGCAGCCTGTCCATGGTCCATTGCCGATTTCGGCGTGAGAGGCGTGTCTTCCCTGGTCGCAGTGCGTCCGCCACGGCCACGAACTGTGGCCGATCCGTGTCGACCCTGCTGTCTCGTCCGTCCGTGCATGGAGACAACCGGCCGGATTCAACGCATCCAGCTGTAGTTCTGGTAGTTGAACCCCCGCAAGACCTTGCGCCTTTCGGAATCGTCTGCGCTAATTTCACGAACTTTCAGTGTGCTGCGACGTTCATCCATGATTGTCTGGGTCCCCTCATGGTGAAAATCTCTTCCGATATTTGGTGGATTGTTTCTAATACTTTACGTCTAATTCTTTAGTGCTAATAAGGTTTCTCCAATGTGAATAGCAATCATCACTAACAAATGAACATTCTACGGTGAAAGTGTGGTTTGTCTATGTGACTTTTCGTGCAACGTGCGATATATCGGAATATTTTCTGCTCGACGACTGTCGTGGCTTTTCAAACTTCTCGACTATTTGGATTGTCGGTTTAAACGCTTTGCATTCGATGCTCGAAATTTCATTGAGAAAAATATCGAGGTTGGACGAAAAATTTCTAGAACCTGTTCCCGGATGGACGAAATGTGAGTACAGTGACTCACGTCACCAGAGCTTCGGGTCCTGTTCAATGCGAGCTCTCACCAGGGCATTCCCTTTTAGGGAAAGCTGTAGCCCTGCGAGCAGGGCCATAAATGCGAAGTTGGCGATAACCCCGAAGATAGCAGGTCGGTTGGTGATAAGAGATGGTCAGAACAGATCGGGTTGGAGCGTTAAGGACTCCGCGCTCTCGCCTATGAATTGAACGCCTGGGGTCTATCAATTCAACCGAAGGAAGAACTCGTGAAGTTGACTGCCAAGAATTCCGTCAGAGGTGTCCTGCTCGGTACCGCAGCCGGTGCGATGGTGCTCGCCGGAACCGGTATTGCATCCGCTGCCACCGTCGGCGCTGCTGGCTCCGCCGTAACTCTTTCCGCATCCTCTGCGTATCAGGTATGTGGCAATTTCTACGTCGGCCCGGACGCCCACGTGGCGGGCGTGCCTTCTGGTGCCAAAGCGGTAGTGGGCGCCCAGGTCACTGGCAAGCTATACAGCTCATCCTCCAGCACGACTCCGATCACGACCTTCACCGCCACAACGAATGCCGCGGGTGGATGGTGCATGCAGGGTGACTCGGCGATGGCTAGCACCGTGACGAGCGGTGGTGAGGTCAGGATGTCCACCGACACTCCGACCGTGTTGGACGGCACAACAACTCGCACAGGGCAGTGGTCGGGCGGCGGGGCGGACGCCGTCATCGATGCAGGGGAGTTCCTCCTCCATGGCAATGCGTTCATCTTTTCGGATAGGGCCTCGAAGGTGAACTTCTACTACCAGTAAGTCGATCGGCTGCAAGGTTGATCGTAAGAACCTGGACGGGTTGGAGTGCGGGTCTCCGTGCTCCAACCCGTTCGCCGTATGACGCCGTGTTGCGAGTTCGGGTGTGTGTTTCGGCAATTGTGACAATGGGCGCGGGTGTCGCCAGGGAGATGGCGAATGCTGCTTCGGCTGTGACGAATGCAGGCCTGTCTCTGCGGCTTTGTCTCGCAGCCTGCTCGATGTAATTCGGTCGTCCGGCACGGATTGGACGGCATCGGTATCGTCTCGAAGTCATGGCTTATGGGCAATCGCCGTAAGGTTGGCTCGCAATCAATTCTTGTGCCACTGAATAGTGTTCGTGAAGCCGTGATCGGGAAGTTGGCTGCGCGACCTGAATCCGTGATTCGGGTGGCTTTCTGATCCTGCAAGCGGTTCCATCTCGCTTTCGGTGCAAAATTTCTAGTCCTAAAGATTTAATGAACCGAACTATAGTACTAGGACTTTAGTGCTAACTAAATGAATTCCATCTATGGCAAGAAAAATTCCTAGAACGAGTTCCTAATTTGCAAATTTTGGGTACAGTTGTCGGCACCACGAGGAGTTGCGGGCTTCCCCAAAACCTCGCTTGGCAACCACTGTTGTGCCGGATAAACCGACCTGGCCCCGCGCCACAGTCAGAGCAATTACCTACTGGAAACGGAGTAACAAATGTTAGGTCAGTTCATGGCCCTCCTGCGGGCATTTATCCCGTCCTTTGCAACATCGTTAGGCGACGGGCTTGATGGATTGAACGCCATCTCGCTCGACATGTCCGCGAGTGGAGGAGAGGGCTGATGGGATCCGTGCAGCAAGGTACCGCGTCGCTGGGGCAGACCGTAGAACAGATGCTTCCGATGTTATTTACATATCTGATGGATATCCCGCTCCAACTGTCATTCGGTTACCCCCGGTGACCCTGTTCAATCTGAGGAGAAACTAGATGTCGCTCAACGCAATGAGCACGGACCTGGCTGAACTTGCAACCATGACGTTCTACGCCCTTAGGTTTCCGCTTCAACAATTCCTTGTCGGACTCTCGTAAAGAAGGGTGAACTCATGTCGTCTGATTTCTGGACCGGAAGTGTCAAGAACACGCTAGCGTTTTACGGGCTGACGTTGGTCGGGTTGTGGACCGCATCAATGGAAGGCGGCGGGTGGGCAAGCCTCGATCGATGAGCGCGAAATAGAATATTCGACGTGAGCTGATCGGCAGCTCCGACGATATCTGAGATAGCCGAATGCAGACCCTGTCGTAAAGGTTCCTGGCAGGGTCTGCATCACGTGCGAGGCAGCTTCAAAACATGATCGTCCGCCCCTCCCGGTGCTGGCGCCGAGAGAGGTTTACGAGGCCAAGGCAGCACGGTGGCGCAGGGAATGGCCTGCGCTGACCGTGGAGCCTTGGCCGGAGACCCTCGCCTAGACTTCGATCGGCGGATGCAGCCTGTCCATGGTCCATTGCCGATTTCGGCGTGCAGCAAGTGAACTGGCGCCGAGTGAGGCGACGAGAAGGCCGCCGAGGACGGCGATCGAGACCCACAGTCTCGAGTCGATACCGCCGACGGTGAGTTGTCGTAGCCCGTTCACCGCGTAGGTCATCGGGTCGAAGGGGTGGATGATCTGGAACGGTTTCGCGGTGGTTTCGACGGGATAGATGCCGCCGGCCGAAACCAGTTGCAGCATCAGGAACGCCAGGGTGATGACGCGTCCGACGGAGACTCCGAAGATGGCGTTGAATGCCTGGATCAACGCCATATACGTGGCAGTGATGAGCATCAGGAATCCGACGGTGCCGAGGGCGTGTGTGGGGTGCAGGCCGACGGCGAAGTGCACGACCAGGTACATCACGATCACCTGGCAGATGCCGATGAGCAATGCCGGCCAGTACGAGGCGAGGACCACTCGCAGCGCGCCGAGTCCGTTTGCGATGGGCCGGTTCTGGAGCGGCTTGAGCAGCATCCAGGTGATGATGCCGCCCACGAACAGCGCGAGGGGCAGGAAGAACGGAGCAAAACCGGTACCGAACGTGCTTGCCCGGTTCTCGTACGTCTCCTGTAGTTCGACCGGGCTGGAGAGGGTTTGAGCGGTTGCGGTTCGCTGCTGATCGCTCCAACTGGGGACCTGACCGGCGCCCTCGGTGAGTTTGGTCGCGAGTTCGGCAGACCCGGCACGGAGTTGCTCGGTGCCGTCTGCGAGTTTGGCTGCACCATCGGAGAGTTGAACGCTTCCGTCGGTGAGTTGAACCAGTCCACTACTGAGGGTTTGAGCGCCGTCGTTGACTTGCTGACCGCCGTCACGCAGCTGTACCAGGCCGTTGCGGAGTTCACCACCGCCGTTGGCCGCGGCGCTGAGCCCGGCTCGGAAGGTGCTCGACGGATCGTCGAGTTGGTAGGCGAGTTGTTGTGCACCGCTCTTGAGTTCGCCCAGTTGGCCCATGGTCGCTTCACCGAAACCCTGAGTGCGCAGCATGTCCTGGGCAGGCGCGAGGGCATTGGCGATCTGTTGGCTGACGGGATCCGGGTTCAGTCGAAGGCTGGCCACTGCCTGCCCGACCAGCTGTGCGACGTCTGCTTGTGTGTTCCCGAGGACACTCAGTTGGTCGACGACCTGGGTGACGCCACCACTGAGTTGGCTTGCACCGTCGCCAAGTTGGACGGCTCCGAGATCGAGCTGCCCCAGACCGTCGGTCAGTGCGAGGACGCCGTCCGTGGCGGTGTTGATACCGGTCGAGAGTTGCGCTGTACCGCCGGCAAGAGTGGCTGCACCGTCACGTGCGGTAACCATGTTGTCGGCCAGAGTTTTCGAGCCCGACGCCAATTCGCCGGCTCCGGCGTTGGCAGTGTTCACTCCGGCCGAGAGCTGGAGCGCTCCGTCGGCGGCCTGCTTCAAACCAGCACCCGCATCGGTCAATCCGACCAGAACTGTTTCGACGGACTGCGCGCCGATCTTGTCGCTGACCTGACTGAGGACCTGCTGGGCGGCGTTTTGGCCGATGATGGTGCCGAGGTAGTTGTTGACGTCGTTGAAGGTGAACTGCAACTGAGCTTTGTGGGGGTCCTTGGTCGTCGGGGAGGCGACGGCCTCGCTGAAATTCTCAGGCAATGTGAGAGAGAAGTAGTACGTGCCGTCCGAGACTCCCTGAGCGGCTTCCTGCTGCGAGACCAGGTGGAGATCGAGCTCACCGGAATCGAGCAGCGCTTGGCTTACCTCGTCGCCCGCGTTGAGCTCCTGACCCTGCACCATCGCGCCGCGGTCGGTGTTGACCAGCGCGACGGGGACCTTGTTGACCTCACCGAACGGATTCCAGAATGCCCACAGGTACATCGCGCCGTACAGCAGTGGCATCAAGATGATGGTGACGAGTGCGATCCTGGGCATCGCGCCGCGGGAGAACCGCTTGAGTTCGGTTCCGAGAGACATTCCAGCGAGCATCGCGGTTACCTCGCCCCTTCTTGGTCGGGATTGGTGACTTCTTGGAGCAGGGTGACGGCATCGATGGGTGATCCGTCTGGCAGCGGGTTGACGGTCGACGCGATGATGGTCTGGTAGCTCCCCATCTCGACGAGTCGCTCGACGAGGTATGCGCGTTCGGAGTCGCGCCGCACCTGTTCGAGATCGTCGACGACAAGCAGGGCCGGCTTTTTCGTGTTCGCGACGGCGATACGCAGCAGGATCGCCTCGAGTTCCCCGAGATCGCTGACGTACCGGCCGAGCGCAGGTAACGGATGATCGCCGAAGACGGGAGCGCACACCGCTTCGAGTTCGCGGTCTCCGGCGCGTCCGATGAGCTTGTACCAGGGCGCATCCCAGCGAATTTGTTCGGTGATCAGATCGCGGACGGTGACGGATTCGGCAAGCTCGTCGATGTCCTCGAACCCGGCGACCCCGGCGATCTCGAAGATCTCGCGGGGACGCGTTCGACCGAAGACGGACAGTGAGCCGGAACTGGCTTTCATTCGTCCGCTGAGTGTCAGAAGTAAGGACGTACGTCCTGAACCGGCCGAGCCTTCGAGGATGGTCACACCGCCCGCACGAATCTCGAGATTGACGGGTCCGAACACCGGCCCCCATGGGCCGTCGAGCGCCAAGTCCGTGGCGGTCAATGCCAGGTCAGGGGCGTAATCGGGTTGTGCGTGCTCTGGTGCGACCACGATGATCACCTGTCTGTTGATCTACTCGGCCTGCGAAAGAACCGAGTGCTGGTTCAGTGGACGTTCGTGCTCACCCAATCACATCGGTAGCGGGCGAGCGGTCCCATGAATGGGATGTGTCGGACACGTTCGACAACTTGAAGACCGAACGGTATGTATTCTGTTGGAAACGGAACGGGGGAGTCGAGGTGCCGGTTCGTAGACGCGGTATGTGTGCGTTACTGGTCATGGCCACCCTGTCGGTTGTCTCCTGTGCCGGCGAGCGCGAGTCGCCCCCGTTCGTGTCGAGCGAGAGGCTTTTCGAGTTCACCGGTCGCAATGTCGGACCCGTGACCGTTCCGCCCTTGCCTTCCGATCGGCACGAGTCCGAAGCAGCGCCGTACGGAGCCATCACCCTGTCCGGTGGGTGGAGCGGCGCAGCCAATGTCTCGCTGCCCGGATCCGTCACGTGTTTCGAGCACAACTGGGCGGATTCGCTGCCCGCCGGTCACCGCCAGTGGGCCTACGAGGTGCACACCAGTTCCTTTTACGAGTACGACGGCGGCGGCGAGTATCCGGGACGTGATTTCCAGTTGCAGGTCTACGTGAACGAAAAACCGGAACCAGGTCAGCACGGGTCGGCGATCATGAAGTTCTCGGATCAGAGCGGACAGTTCGTGTCCTTCGGGGGCGGTGACGACAAGTCCATCGAAATCGTCAGTTCTCCGGACCGCAGGCGCGTGGCGCTTTCCCTGGTGGGAAGGGCGGCACGGCCCGGCGAACAACCGACGACGTCCGTACTGTCCGCACAGATCAGTTGTCCGACCGTCGAGCGCAGATGACCTCGGATTCCATGGACTGCTGAGCATGAAAATGCCGGCCCCGAAACGTTCTCGGGACCGGCACTTTTCATGAATCAGGAACGAATCAGAATGCTGCTTCGTCGATCTCCATGATGTCGTTCTCGGTGTTCGCGATGATCTCGCGTGAAGCGGTGAGCTCGGGCAGGACGTTCTTGGCGAAGAAGGAAGCGATGGCGACCTTGCCCTCGTAGAAGCCCTTGTCCTTGTCGGAAGCGCCGTTGTCGAGTGCTGCGAGAGCGATCTCGGACTGGCGGAGCAGCTGCCAGCCGATGAGCAGGTCGCCGACGGACATCAGGAAGCGGACGGAGCCGAGGCCGACCTTGTACAGCTCGGTGGGCTGCTCCTGAGCTCCCATGAGGAAGCCGGTGAGCGTGGCGGCCATGGCCTGGACGTCTTCGAGTGCGGTGGCGAGCAGTGCGCGCTCCGCCTTCAGACGACCGTTGCCGGCTTCGCTGTCGATGAAGGTCTTGATCTGTCCGGCAACGTGAGCGAGCGCGACGCCGCGGTCACGAGCGATCTTGCGGAAGAAGAAGTCCTGAGCCTGGATGGCCGTCGTGCCTTCGTACAGCGAGTCGATCTTGGAGTCGCGGATGTACTGCTCGATCGGGTAGTCCTGCAGGAAGCCGGAGCCACCGAGGGTCTGCAGGCTGTCCGTCAGGTACTGGTACGCACGCTCGGAGCCGACGCCCTTGACGATCGGGAGCAGCAGGTCGTTGACGCGGAACGCGGTGTCCTTGTCTGCGCCCGAGACGAGCTGGGCGACAACCTCGTCCTGGTGAGCTGCGGTGTAGAGGTACACCGCGCGCAGGCCTTCGGCGTATGCCTTCTGCATTGCCAGGCTACGACGCACGTCGGGGTGGTGCGTGATGGTCACGCGCGGTGCTGCCTTGTTGGTCATCTGGGTCAGGTCTGCGCCCTGCACGCGCTGCTTGGCGTAATCGAGAGCGTTGAGGTAACCGGTGGAGAGGGTGGCGATTGCCTTGGTGCCGACCATCATTCGAGCGTGCTCGATGACGTCGAACATCTGGGCGATGCCGTTGTGGACCTCGCCGACCAGCCAGCCCTGTGCGGGGATGCCGTGGCCGCCGAAGGTGACCTCACACGTGGCGGAGACCTTCAGGCCCATCTTGTGCTCGACGTTGGTGACGAAGACACCGTTACGCTCGCCGAACTCTTCGGTCTCGAAGTTGAAGTGCGTCTTCGGGACGAAGAACAGGCTCAGGCCCTTGGTGCCCGGTCCGGCGCCTTCGGGGCGAGCGAGAACGAGGTGGAAGATGTTCTCGAACAGGTCGTCCGAGTCGGCCGAGGTGATGAAGCGCTTGACGCCCTCGATGTGCCAGGAGCCGTCGTCCTGCTTGATCGCCTTGGTGCGTCCGGCACCGACGTCGGAGCCGGCGTCGGGCTCGGTGAGGACCATCGTGGCGCCCCATCCGCGTTCGACGATGGTGGCTGCCCACTTCTTCTGCTCTTCGGTGCCGTTGTTGAACAGCACGTCCGCGAAGGCGGGTCCGGCCTGGTACATGTGCGCTGCAGGCTGTGCGCCCAGGATCAGCTCACCGATGGCCCACACGACGGAGCGGGGAACCGGCACGCCGCCGACCTCTTCGCTCAATCCCATGCGGTACCACTCGGCATCCCACAGAGCCTTGAACGACTTCTTGAAGGATTCCGGAAGTGCAACGGTGTGCGTCTCGGGATCGAAGACAGGGGGGTTGCGGTCCGCATCGGCGAAAGATTCGCCAAGCGGTCCCTCGGCCAGGCGTGCGACCTCTGCCAGCATGTTGCGGACAGTGTCGGCATCCAGGTCGCCCCAAGCGCCTTCGCTCAGTGGCTTCTCCAGTCCGAGAACCTCGAAGAGGTTGAACTCCAGGTCCCGAACGTTGCTCTTGTAATGGCCCATGTCTTCTGCTTCTCCCAGTGAGGTGGTGCGGTCCAGCACTCCTAGTACCGCCCGAAGTTTATTACTCGTCGGTAACTTAATACATGTTACTAGCCGTTCTTTGCATTGCCAACACCGGATTTGCGTCCGATGACAAGCGCGTCGACCGCGATTCCCGTTTCGGTGTGCCTGTGGGGATTTCCGGCGATCTCGAACTCGAGCTTTCCGTGGAACTCCTGCATCAATTCTTCTGGTGTGTAAAGGATTTCGGGATCTTGCGGCCCACCGACGCCGTAGTCGATGTTGCTTCGGTCGTGACCCAAAATCATGAGGATTCCGTCAGGTTTCAGAGAATTTATGGCACGGTTCACAACCAGGGTGCGTTGTGGTGCGGGCAGATGAAGGTAAAGAAGCAGGGCCAAGTCGTATCCCTGCCCGTTCCTCGAGGCGTAATCCGCGACGGTGACGTCGCCGCATCGGTAGTCGAGCCGGTCGAGAACCGATCGGGGCGAGCGGGCCGCGATCGTGCGGGCTTTCTCGATCGCGACGGCCGAGTAGTCGATCCCGGTGACCTCCCAACCGCGGGTCGCGAGCCACAACGCGTTACGGCCCTCGCCGCACGCCAGGTCCAGTGTCTGGCCGTGGGGGAGGGCCGTCGCGTATTCCACCAGCAGTTCGTTGGGAGGAGCGCCCCAGACGAGCTCGGTTTCTTCGTACTTCTTGTCCCAGGCCGCCGCATCCATAGATGACGACGGTAGTGCCACTCAGTGGTTACGCACTCCGTCCATCGGGTTCTTGCGTAGAGCGGCGCGCGTCGGGATCGCGATGGAGACAAATCCCAGAACAGCGGTCACCGCGACGATGGAACCGTAGATCGCCGGTGAAATCGCCGGGATCGGCTGCCCGGACACCGCTACGGCAATGCCCATCAGAGGCGGCAGGGCGATCAGTGATCCGACCACGATGGCGATTCCCACCACCATCAACGACTCGATGCGCATCATTGCTCGGACCTGCCTCGTCCGCGAGCCCACCAGTTGAAGGAGCGCGAACTCGCGGGAACGCTCGGCAGTGGCGGCGACCAGGGTGTTCACGACTGCGACTGCGAGATAGCCGAGCAGGACGAGGACGGCGAGGATGCTGACCCACGACTGCATACGACGCTGATCTTCGCCCGCGGCCCCGAACTGGTCCTGGTTCATCGCGGCGATCGAGGGGAACGAGCGCAACGACTGCTGGACTTCGGCCGACCGTCCGGGTTCGGCAACAACCAGAACGGTGTCGATCAGAGCGTCGGTGGAGTGCTGACGCAAAGTCTCGATCGGCATGGTCACGTCCCCGAATCCGAGGCCGCGACCATATTTTGCGACGACCATGGGATGTACCAGTGTTCCGTCACCCAGATAGAGGTCGACGCGCTGGCCTACCTTGGCTCCGAGGGTGAAGGCGCCGTCTTCGCTCACGGCAACGGTATCGCCGGTCAGAGCGCTGAGGTCGCCCTCGGTCACCGCGAGATCGAGGGTCGCGTCGGCGCTGGCGGCGTCGATGCCCTGGGCCGCGATCGCGCTGTCGGCTGAGCCGCCTTCCTCTCCGCTGGGTACCGGGAGGACTTGACTGCGGACCACCGGGTTTGCCGCACTCACTCCGGGCACCGATGCGATCGACTCGAGGAGCGAGGGAGCGATACCGGCTGGTGCGCCGACGATCAGGTCGGCGGTGACGCCCTTGATCGACTGGTTGGTCGCCTCGGCGGCGACGGTGCTCTGGCTGAAGAACTGCACCGAGCCGAGCGCGATTGCGAGAGCCAACGGAACAACCGCCGACGAGAGCCGTCTCGAATTGGATTCGGCGTTGGCGGCAGCGAGAACTTTGGACGCCGACCCACTGCGGCGCAGCGGACCGCCGATCACCTTGATGATGCCGCGCACCAACATGGGGCCGAGCAGCGCGACCGAGAAGATCAACAACAGTGCGCTCGAACCGGCTCCAGCGGCCGCCACGCTGCCGGGCAGGAAAGCAGGGAGGACGCAGGCGCTGAGGCCGGCGGCGCCGAAGATCAGCCCGGTGACGATGCGTCCGCGGCTCAGTTTCGCCGGGCCGCTTTCGGATTCGCGAAGCGCTTCGACGGGGTCGAGCTTCGCCGGTCGTCGTGCCGCGATCGCCGCTGCCGCGCGGGCAGTGAGTACGCAGATCACGAAAGCTGCGATCGCCGGAAGCGGGCTGTAGGCCAGCGCGAAATCGGTGGGCATGACCCCGGCGTCGGCGAACTGTGCGCCCAGCACTCGGGCGAGCAGGTATCCGGGCACCGCGCCGAGAGCTGCCGCCGCAGCAGCAACGAGCAGCACTTCACGTCCGATCATGACGTGCACTTGCCGCGTGGTGGCTCCGATTGCCCGCAACAGAGCGAACTCTCGGCGTCTGGCGTTGATCGAGAGCGACAGCGTGCTGGAAACGACGAACATACTGACCATCAACGCGAGACCGGCAAACGACGCGCAGAGCACGATCAACTGCGTCCGCGCAGCACCGGCGTCGAGGAATTCGATGCCTCCGCGTGCAGTGCCGGTCGAGACCTCCGCACCGTTTCCGGCGAGTGCATCGCGGGCGAGAGCGGCAGCATCCACGCCTTCGGGAGCGATCAATCCGACTGCGGTGACAGCGTTCTGGTGCGGCCACAACCGTTCGGCCTCTGCGTCGTCGAGGAAGACGAGTGCCGGACGGTCGGGTGACGGCACCGAAGCCGAATCAGCTGTGCCGACGACGGTGTACTCGTCCGTTACCGCGCCGTGAGCCAGCGTGATTCGCTCGCCGAGCGCGGCGCCCGTGGTCGAGACCACCTCGTCGCGGCTCTGCGGAGCGCGCCCCTCGATGAGCGAGTACGGCGCCAATTGTGCTGTTTCCCAAGGATGTGCATCGAGTACGACGCCCTCGGCGGTGCTGACGGGGACGGAGATGTCGGGAACCACGGTGACATCGAGTGCGTCGAGCTTGCGGACCGTATCGCCGGCGAGGAGAACTCGCTCGGCAAAGGGCTGATCGGCGTCTTCCTTGACCTCGAGCGCCTGTGGCGCACTCACGATGGCGTCGGCACCGGCGTAGAGATGTGGTGAGACACCGCCTCGCACTCCCGATTCCAGCAGCACACCCAGACCGCAGGTGAGGAGCGCTGCGCAGAATACGGAGACGAACACGGCGACGAAACCGGAGCGATGCGCTTTCAGGTGCGCAAAGGTGTGCGCTTTCATCATCACCAGTCCCCGAGGTGTGTCATGCGCTCGGCGATCTGCTGCGGGGTCGGGCGGTCGATGTGCCCGACAAGTTTCCCGTCGGCGAGGAACAGCACACGATCGGCGTACGACGCGGCCACCGGGTCGTGCGTGACCATGACGATGGTCTGGTCGAACTCGGCGGCTGTCCGGCGCAACAACTCCAGAACCTGCTTGGCGCTACGGGAGTCGAGGGCGCCGGTCGGTTCGTCGGCAAAGAGTGCGTCGGGGTGGGTGACGAGGGCGCGTGCGATGGCGACGCGTTGCTGCTGACCGCCGGACAACTCGGAGGGTTTGCGCTTGCGGTGCGATCCGAGTCCGACGGATTCGAGGACGAAGGTCAGGTACTGCTTGTCGGCTCGTCGCCCGGCGAGGAGTAGGGGGAGCGTGACGTTCTGCTCGACGTCGAGAGCGCCGAGCAGGTTGTAGGCCTGGAAGACGAAACCGATGTGATCGCGACGGAAGATGCTGCGGGCCTTCGGCTTCAGTTGTGAAATTTCGGTGTCGCCCAGCCACACCGATCCGCTGCTCGGTCGGTCGAGGCCCGCGGCGCAGTGCAGGAAAGTGCTCTTACCTGATCCGGACGGGCCCATCACTGCGGTGAAGGTGCTGCGCGGCAGAGTGAGGCTGACGTTGTCGAGGGCGGTCACGGCGCCGCGGCCGTTGCCGTAGACCTTGCTGACCCCTTCGAGTCGCACGGCAGATGTTCGAGCTCCCGTGGCACCAGGAGCCGGCGGGGCGAGGACCGAGTGTCGATTCTTCATGGGAAGAACGCTATGGAGATTCGCCATTCGTCGACATCCAGCAGAGTCCCGAATCAATGGTGTAGCCAGCTGTAGTGGATCGTGCGGTGTGGTGCGGCATGCTGGGGCAGTGAAGAAGAGAACCAGGGCTGCGGTGTACGTGCTCGTCGAGGGCGCGGCAGCTGTGGTTTCCCTGTTCTTGCTGATGGTCGGTCTCATTCTGTTGTCGCTCTCGATTCTGATCGTCGGCTGGTTGCTGTTGCCGTCGTACGTGCGAGTGCTCCGGTGGTGGGCCGGCCTGGCTCGCAAACGCACCGCTGCGTACACCGGACGCCCTGTTCTGCAGCGATACCCACCGATGCCCAGCAATCCGACATTCGGGGACTGGAGCCGGTTCCTCACCGATCAGTCGACGAGGCGCGACGCGGCCTGGTTGTCGATTCATGGTCTGGGTGCTTTCGTCGCGGCGATGCTGACCATTGCTCTGCCACTCGGTGCGCTCAATGCGATTGCCGTCCCGCTGTACTGGCAGCAGATGCCCGCGGGCGAACCCGTCAACAACCCGTACCCCGTGACGTCGTGGCTGGGCGCTGCCGGAATGCCGTTGATCGGCATCCTGTACTTCCTGATCGCGTGGTGGTTGATCCCCGCGATGGCGAAATGGATCAGCTGGTCGACCACGACTTTGCTTGCGCCGGATACGCGTTCGGACCTCTCGAAGCGCGTCACCGCCCTGACGGCCAGCCGCGCTGCGGCGCTCGACGCGCATTCGGCCGAACTCAAGCGCATCGAGCGGGATCTGCACGACGGAGCGCAGAACCGTCTGGTCGCGGTGGTGATGATGTTGGGGATGGCCGAGCGGTCGTTGCAGAACAATCCGGACCAGGCTCTGCCACAACTGCATCGGGCCCAGGATGCGGCCACCGAGGCGTTGAGCGAACTCCGGACGTTGGTGCACGACATCTACCCGCCGATCCTCGACGAGTTGGGTCTGGAGGGCGCGATCTCGGCGCTCGCCGGGCGCTCCGCCGTGCCCTGCGTACTCGAGATCGACGAGCTCCGCCGTGCCCCGGCTGCCGTCGAGGCTGCTGCGTACTTCGTCGTCGCCGAGGCCTTGACCAACGTCGCAAAACACAGCGGAGCGCGCAGGGTCACCGTCACGGCACGGACGGAGACGTCGGACGACCCGTCGGGTGAGACGATGCTCATCGACGTGATCGACGACGGTCACGGCGGCGCGAACGAACGCCCGGGCGGCGGCGTGGCGGGTATTCGACGCCGGGTCGAGGCTTTCGAAGGAACCGCAGTATTGGAGAGCCCGGAGGGTGGACCGACAACGATGAGGGTGGAACTACCGTGCGGATTCTGATTGCCGAGGACGACGCTCTCCTGCGAGAGGGGCTGGCCCTGCTGCTCCGCGGAGAGGGCTTCGAGGTGTCTGCTGTCTCCGACGCCGCGCAGTTCCTCACGGTGTTCGAGGAGACAACCCCCGACGCCGCGGTGCTCGACGTCCGGATGCCTCCTACTTTCACCAACGAAGGACTTCGAGCGGCGATCGAGGTGCGCAAGCTTCGCCCGGGCTTTCCCGTCCTGGTCCTTTCCGCTTACGTCGAGGATCGCTACGCCGGTGAATTGTTGGCAGGAGGCGCTGGCGGGGTCGGGTACCTGCTCAAGGAACGAGTCGGGAAGGTAGCCGAGTTCGTCGACGCATTGAACCGGGTCGTCGACGGTGGAACGGTGATGGATCCCGAGGTCGTATCCCAACTGATGAGCCGTCGACGCGCCGACGATCCGATCAGATCGCTGACTCCACGCGAGTCCGAAGTTCTCGGACTGATGGCGGAGGGGTTGGGAAATCAGGAAATCGCCAGGAAACTGGTCGTCAGCGACACTGCTGTGAGCAAGCACATAGGAAATATCTTCGCAAAACTCGGCCTGTCGGCTTCCGAAAGCGGGCATCGTCGTGTTTTGGCAGTTCTAGCTCATTTGCGCGCCTGATCATGGATCTGGACTACATACCTGACCGAAGCGTAATGTGAGCCAGCCTCATGTTGTTGCCGTGATCGAACGGTGACCTGAGAGGCAGGGGCTTATGTCCTGTACGTAACGTGTGATGTCGAATGCGCGTCATCACCAGAAACCAACGAGGAGATCGATCAATGGGTAAGCCGATTGCCAGTGTGGCCGGAGGTCGGCAGTCCGTCCTTCTCGGGCTCGGCGTTCACCGCCCGGAGCGAGTCGTGACCAACGACGAGATCTGTGAGCTGATCGATTCCACCGACGAGTGGATCCAGACGCGATCGGGTATCAAGTCGCGCCGGTTCTCCGGCGAGGGTGAAGGCATCCTCGCGATGTCGATCAGCGCGGCCCGTAAAGCACTGGACGTCAGCGGCATTGCCCCTGAGCAGATCGGCGCCGTGATCATCGCGACGTCGACGTGGGACCTGCAGACTCCCCAGGCTGCGTCCATCGTCGCCCACGAGCTCGGCATCAAGGGTCCGGCTGCTTTCGACGTCGCGGCAGGCTGCGCCGGTTTCTGTACCGCTCTTGCAGTGGCCAGCGACCTCGTTCGCGGTGGCACGGTTGATCACGTACTCGTCGTCGGCGTCGAGTTGATGAGCGAGGCCACCGAGCCCACCGATCGCAGCGTGCGCTTCATCTTCGGTGACGGCGCAGGCGCAGTTGTCGTCGGCCCGAGCGACACCGTCGGAATCGGCCCGGTCGAGTGGGGTTCGGACGGCAGCCAGTCCGACGCCATCGTTCAGGAGCCCAGCTGGCTCGACTACACCAAGAACCCGACCGGACCTCGGCCGTGGATCAAGATGGCCGGCACCGCGGTGTTCCGCTGGGCTGCCTTCGAGATGGGCAAGGTCGCCACTCGCACCCTGGAGAAGTCGGGGCTGGGTATCGAAGACATCGACGCTTTTGTGCCGCACCAGGCAAACCAGCGCATCAACGAGGTCATCGCTCGCAGCATGAAGCTGCCCGAGGGCTTCCCCGTCTCCAACGACATCGCCGAGACGGGCAACACATCCGCGGCCTCGATCCCGCTCGCCATGGAGCAGATGCTGCGCGACGGCCAGTGCAAGCCGGGCGACAAGGCATTGCTTCTCGCCTTCGGTGCGGGCCTGTCCTTCGCCGGTCAGGTTGTCGTCATGCCGCCGTTGGCTGGAGCAGAATCCGCCTGATTGTTCCTTTCGCAAGGGCGCCTCGAACCCACGGTTCGGGGCGCCCTTCCGTTTCCGTCCGGATCGTCGAACGTCTGCGATGTGGCACTCTGGCGAGATGGTCGAGAGTGTGGGGGAGTCCGAACGCAAGTCCGAACGTTCAGCTGAGACGGGCGGCAGCTTGGCAAAGATGGGTGGGCAAGTGGCGCTCGCCAGCACGGTCAGTCGGATCACCGGCTTCGTCCGCACCCTTGCCCTTGCCGCGGTCCTGGGCATTGCCCTCGTCAGTGATGCGTACAACGCGGCCAACAGCTTCCCGAACATGGTCTATCAGCTCCTCCTCGGCGGGATTCTCGCCAGCGTCCTGCTTCCGTATCTGACGCGGCAACGGAGCCGTGGGCGGACGCTCGAACGAGAGCAGACGCAGCGCGTTCTCACCGTCGGAGCGCTGGCTCTTGCGCTCGTGACGGTAGTGGCCGTGGTGTGCGCGCCGCCTCTGGTCTCGGCCGTGATCGATGATCCGGCTCAACGAGAGCTCACGACGCTCTTCGCGTACTTGCTTCTTCCGGAGATCTTCTTCTACGGCGTCACGGCAATGATGACGGCTGTGCTCAGCGTTCGATCGGTGTTCGGCGCGCCGGCCTGGGCACCGGTGATCAACAACGTCGTCCTTCTGGTGACGGTCGCTGTCTTCCTGTGTATCCCGGGACCGGTGGCTCTGACTCCCGAGTCGATGACCACCGCGCAGGTTCTGGTGATCGGTATCGGCACTCTGCTCGGGATCGTGGCGCAAACCGCCGTCGTTGCTCGAGCGCTGCACCGCAACGGGTTTCGGTGGCGCCTTCGCGTGCGCGTCGTACCGCACACCTGGCGCCCGGTGCGCGTCGGGGCGCCGTTGCTCGGCTGGGTACTTGTGTACGTCGTTGCCGGCCAGATCGGTGTGTGGGTGACGATGAAGGTCACTCTCTCCCGTCACGTCTACTCGATGTACACGCACGCGGATCTGCTGTTTCAAGTGGCGTACGGCATTCTCGGTGTGTCGTTGTTGACGGTGCTGATGCCGCGGATCGCCAGGTCGGTTGCTGCGGGTGACGACGTCGGCGTCGTATCCGATCTCGGCCGGGGAGCCCGGTATTCAGTGGTGGCGCTGATCCCGGTGACTGTGGCGCTCATGGTGTTCGGCCCCTCGTTGACCACCTTGATCTTCTTCGGCCGGGTCGACGGCAGCAGTGCCCGGTTGATCGGGACGGCCGTTGCGGTCAGTGCATTCGGGCTGGTGCCCTTTGCGATGGTCATGCTTCAGCTGCGAGTGTTCTACGCCGACAACAACACCCGAACTCCCGCGGTGATCGCCCTGGTGATGGTGGTCGCCAAGACTGCGCTCGTCCTTCTTGCGTCACTGTCGGCTAGTGACGAAAGGCTGGTCCTGGCCGTCTGTGCCGCCGGCTCGTTCTCCTACGTGTGTGGAGCGGTACTCGGCCACATCCTTCTTCGAAAGCGATACGGGCTGTTGGGATTCCGTCGCGTGCAGGCCACCGTCGGAAGGATTTCGGCGGCGGCAATTCTGGCAGGTGGTTGTGCGCTCGCTTTGGTGGTGGCGGTTCAGAACCGAGTTCCCGAGCCCAGGCTTGCTGCTGTTATTTCATTGTCGGCGGGTGCGGCCGTCGGTGCCGTCGTCCTGTTGGGTGCATGCAAGGTCGTCGGTGTTCCCGAGATTCGCCGGGCGCGAACCCTACTGCTGTCCTGAGGACAAGAGCGGTACCAGCAGTTCGTCCGGAGTGAGTGCGCCGTGCTGTCCACGGAGTCCGGACAGTCCCGATTCGACAGATCGACGTACGACGGCCACGTCCCCGGACGCAATGGCGATGACATCACCGATCCGGCCGTGATACTCGGAATGCACTGCAGGCCCGAACAATCCTGCGACTATGCCCTCGGACCTCGTCCCGATCCACATGCGGTCACCCAGTTCGGCGCGCCAGCGGTCCGCAACATCTTGTGCAGCGCCTTCTCGGGTGTGGATGTGACGACATCTAGGTTCACCGGCAAGAGCGAGTACATCTTTGGACAGAATCGGAGTGTTGTCGAAGTCGATCTTGTTCTCGTCCGACACGTCGACCATTCCGTGGTCTGCCGTCACCAGCAATCTCACGTCCGGACCGAGAGCCGCGGCGAGTTGCTCGACCAGTCGATCGACCAGCATCAGTTGGAAAATCCACGGCTCGGACTCGGGTCCGTAGACGTGGCCGAGTGCATCGATCTCGCTGATGTAGCAGTACGTGAACGTGCGGTCGGCAGATTTCGACGCCGCCACGGTGCGAGCGAGGAGGTCTCCGTATGCCTGGATTCCGGCGAACTGGGCACCGCGCATCCCGGCACGGGTGAGGCCGCTGCCGTCGAACTTCGACGGTACGACGGTTGTAACGGTGATGCCGGCTGCTGCGGCGCGATCGAACGTCGTGGCCTGCGGCTGCAGGGTTTCCGGGACGATGGAGTCGGTCTGAGATTCCTTCTTGCCCGCGCTGTGCCAACCCAGCCAGTTGAACACCGAATCGGCTTCTTCGACGTAGGACTGGTAGCCGGTGATGCCGTGCGCTCCCGAAGGCAGACCGGTCCCCAGTGAGACGATGCTGGTGGCCGTCGTCGTGGGGAAGCCTGCCCGGATGGGCGTTCCGACGAGTGAATTCAGGAATGGTGCGTGTTCGGCGTTGCGGGCGAGCAAGTTCGCGCCCATCCCGTCTACCAGCAGAATTACGGTCTTCTTGCTGGGCTGTAGATCGAGACGGTTCGCTTCGCCGCTCACTCCGAGAGAAGCGAGTACCGACGGCGCAAGCGTCGACAGCGTCGGCTGCGAGTACACATCGAGGAGAGGGGCGGGGGCGGGCATCCCATGAGATTAGGCGTTGGACGCAGAAAACTGCATACCTTCTGGGCGAGTGTTCAAATCTGTGCGGTCAAATCCGGACTTTCCAGATGATCAGCGCGCAGAGACCGCGGACCGGTGCGGCCTCCGCGCGGAGATTCATTCCATGATCGTGGAGATCTGGAACTTGGCACCTAGTGGATCGGCCACCGACGCGAGACGGCCGAAGGGCGTGTCCTCGGGATCGCGCAAGACGCTGCCGCCGAATTCGACGACCTTGGCGACGGCCGCATCGGTGTCGTCCGCCCCGAAGTACACCTGCCAGAACGACGGCGCCTCTGCCGGGAGGAACGAGCTGGCATCCATCAAACCGGCGACGACGGTGTCGCCCTGCTTGGCCTGTGAGTACCGGAACTCGTCGCTGTCACCGATCGACTCGTAAGTCCAGCCGAACACGTCGGTGTAGAACGGCAGGACCGCGGCGTAGTCCTTGGACAAGGTCTCGTGCCAGACCGGCGCTCCGGCCTCGCCGACCAAACCGAAGCCGTGGTGCTGATCTGCCTGCCAGATGCCGACGACGGCACCGGCCGGATCGCCCACGATCGCCATGCTGCCCTGAGGACCGACCTGCATCGACGGCATCATGATCATTCCGCCCGCGGCTTGGGCCTTGGACGCCGACGCTGCCGCATCAGTCGAGGAGATGTAGGTGGTCCACACGTTGCAGTAGGGGTTTCCCTCCTGCTGGGGTCCGAGCCCGGCGATGGGCTGCCCGTCTTTGCTGAAGATCGCGTAGCCGCCGTACTGCGGGTCGTCGTTTGTGTCAGCTTGCCAGCCGAACACGTTGGTGTAGAAGGATTTGGCAACCTCGGTGTCGGAGCTGGTGAGGTCGATCCAACAGGGTGTTCCGTCGAGCGCTGTGCGTGCGGGCATCTGAAAACTCTCCTTAACCGAAACGG
The DNA here is from genome assembly GCF_031763325.1 of Rhodococcus sp. SG20037. Taxonomy (NCBI): domain Bacteria; kingdom Bacillati; phylum Actinomycetota; class Actinomycetes; order Mycobacteriales; family Nocardiaceae; genus Rhodococcus; species Rhodococcus sp. SG20037. Next base: position 1,240,616 of record NZ_CP134497.1, read on the forward strand.
ATACACAAGCAGGGGACGCGGAAATGCTTGGCCGAGGAAGGCCTGAATCTCAAACTACGCGCGTACCCCGACACATTCCCAGGGTTCGAGAGCTTTGGGGTATGTGTCCGTTTCGCGTTCCCCGGTGGGCCGGACCTGCCAACGTAGACGACCGCCGAATCGTTCTTGCTACTCCGAAGTTGATGGGGCACTTGCTCGATCGGCAAGGGCGTTCCACCGGGGAGTGTTGGTACGTGTCAGCTCCTGATCAGCCCCGTGCGATCGAGCCACGCGAGCGCATGACGGGTGAACTCGTCCGGAATCTCCAATTGTGGGGTGTGGCCGGTGTCGCCGAGAATGATGGTGGTCCAGTGTGGATGTGCAGCAGCGGCTGCCCGTGCGGCCTCGACCGGGACAAGCCGATCGCGATCGCCGTGCATCAGGAGCGTCGGAGTCGTGATCTCTCGCAATGTCTTTCGATAGGAGGCAGGACGGGCGAGGGTCATCAGCAGTGACCGTGCCGCCTGAAGGAATTCGGCATCCTGGGTAGGTTCGTTGCGGCGAATCGCCGTCAAGGCAGCGCCCGCGTCGAGGACCGCGGGGTCGGCTCGCGTCGGATCGGCAAAACACAATCTGGTCATCTGAGCGGCCAACTGCCGGTCTGACATCTTTCGGCGTCCGAAGCCGAGAACCTGCTCACCGACGTACGGCATCGAGTAGAGCGCGAATTGGGCGGCGACGGTCAGATCGGGAAGTTGGACGGGCAGGGGGAGCGCCGGATCCACCAGCACCAGGCCGGCGACTGATTCGGGACTGGCATGGGTCGACATTGCCGAGACCATTCCGCCCATGGAATTGCCGAACAGGACGGCGGGCTCACCCACCACTGCGTCGAGAAAGCGATTCAGAAGTACTGCGTTGGCGTCGACGCCGGTGTGTCGCCCACGGGCAGAGGTGAGTCCGAATCCGGCGAGGTCAAGTGCGTACACGCGCGTGCGCGCCGCCAGCGCCGGTGCCACCCGCACCCAGTTCAGGTGCGAGCCGCCCAGACCGTGAACGAGCACGATGGGCGGCGCTCCGCTGGGACCGCCGAAGTCGATCCAGTGAACGTCACCGCCGAGATCGGTGATGTTGCTTGTCCCGCCCCACGGGTGTGTGAGGGTGCTTCCGTCGGTGAGTTGGGCCGAAACAGCGGATTCCATACCTGCCAGGATGCACCGAGGTGTCGTCGTAGTCACGCACTCGTTCCGGTTCGGGATCCGAATATGTGTCATCGATCACGGCTTCTCAAGAAGCTCAGGAAACGGGCAAAACGGAATTTGACTGGTGTTCAGCACTTTTCGAGGCTGTCGCCGCTTTCCGGCGGCCGTGGCGCGCGTCCGGCGGAGGTCGGTTCGGGCATACTGAAAACCATGTGGTGGATGGTCGGGCTCATTGTTCTGGCCGCCTTGGTTTTGGCATCCGTTCTGGTCGGTTTCGTTTTCCGCCGCCCGATCGCCGAAGCCAAGTCGGCGGTGCTTGCCTTCGACGACGCCAGCTCTCAGCCCCAGCGCGACTGACCACCGTCGAGCGGAATTGTTGCTCCAGTCAGATACGCGGCATCCGGGCCGACCAGGAAAGCCACCGCGGTTCCGATGTCCGTTTCGCAGTCGCCGATCCTCCGTAGCGGAATCCCGGCAACAAAGGCGGCAGCCTCCTCCGGGCGTGCATCTGCCCACCGCTGCAGCCCCGGCGACGACGCGTGGGGAGCAACCGCGTTGACCCGGATCCCGTCGACGCCCCATTCGCATGCTGCCGCGCGACTGAGGGCTCGGACGGATTCCTTCACGGCCGCGTAGCCGCCGTAGCCGGCAGCGTCCCAGCGGACGGCCACGGAGCTGACCATGTTGATGATTGCCCCGCCGCCGCGCTCCTTCATGAACGGGTAACAGGCTTGCATGGTTCGCAGAGTCGCGACGGGGCCGGACGTCAATCCGTCGGCAAGGCGCTCCGGAGTGAGGTCGAGGACGTTGCCGAGCGGGTTGAGGCTGGCGTTGTTGATCAGAATGTCGACGCCGCCGAACAGTTCCACCGTTCGCGCCACGGCTCCGGTGATGGAATCCGCGTCGGCGATATCCATGAGCACCGGTTCGGCACGGCCTCCGCGTTCGGCGATCTCGTTACATGTGACGACGAGTTTCGACTCAGTGCGGCCCGCGACCGCGACGGAAGCGCCCTCCTTGGCGAGCGCAAACGCAACTCCCTGGCCGACGCCTTGCCCTGCGCCAGTGATCAGGGCCACTTTTCCATCCAACTTGCCCACTGCTGTTCTCCTGCTCGTCATTCAACGGTTCCCGAAGCGTTGTCCGAATCGCGCATTGTTACTCGTGGGTTCCCGCTGGATGAGATGTGAGTTACGTCCCACTCAGCGGCACCGCTTCAAATTTCGGTCGTCTTACGTATATTGTGAGCGCCGTTACATACCGGGCGCGCGGACCGCGTACACATTCCATGATGAGGAGCTAGACATGGCATTCACCACTGGCAGCAGCAAGACGGACCTCGCAACTCTCGGCGACTTCCAGAAGATCATTGCAGGCCTGGGCGGCGTTCTCGTCGGCATCGGCGCAGTTGCAGGTCTTCTCGGCGCAATTGGTGGCGCAGGAAGCTCGCAGCCGAAGGCTTGATTGCTTCGCTGAACCGGATTTACGGCCCCCGGCCCGCATTCTGAAGGTATTGCCTTCGTGGATGCGGGCCGGAGGTTTGTCTGCAGATGAATACCTGTGTCTTGCAGGCACATTCATTTTTGTGATACGTCGATCTTTGCCGGCACATCCGCACCTTCTTCGTGGACCTGGGGTCCGAAGTTCGGCAGCGGAGTGTAGTCGAGCATCGCCTCCGAACCGCGGTAGTGGCGGAAGTAGTAGAGCGATCTGTCCGGTCGTATGAGGGTGTCGGGTCCTGTTGTCTTCCAGGCCCAGTGGACGTCTGCTCGCAAAATCTCCGACAGCCTGACGATGTTCTTGCAGCCGTGGCTTTGCAGTCCAAGGCATTTCAATTCCTCGACGTCTCGCAATTGCCCGTCGCGCGTCCACCTGGATTCGTAGACCAGAGCATCGAGAACGACGCGGTGCGAACCCGCTTGAGTAACGCCGGCAAGTAGAACCTCCCAGTCCAATCCTGGTGCGTGTTGGAGGTATTCGTCGGCGTCGATGAATGCTGCCCATGCGACGGTGTCGCGGTACCGGCTCACGTAATCGACGTACGCCTCTACCTGTCCGTGCACGATCCGACCGTCCGCGTCGCGCGGTTGCCAGTCGACGATCGTCACCGGAAGGTCGTGCAGTTCTTTGCGGAATGCGACCTGAACTTCACTGTCCGACATCGATCGGGTGAAGGCGCCGTAAGAGTTGCCTCTCTTGTCCTCGCTGCGGCCGTGCCAACGGTTGAGGCTGAATGCGCTTGTCTTGCGGGTGGACCCGACGGAACCGGTGTTGTCGTAGAGAACAACCTCCCAGCCTTGCTCGATGTGGTGCAGGCACCAGTCTCTGATGAAGGGGAGATGTTCGCGGGGGAGCAGGACCGCAACCACGGCGCGGCGCCCGGCGTCAGCGCTGTTCGGATGATTCTTCGGATCCGTGATCACCCGACACACGATAGTGCTCTGCGTGGATGCGAGTTACTCAATGCTGCTCGTAGGAACGGTTGATCGTAGAACGTTGACACATTCGGCCATTTGTCTCATAGTCGAGTCATGACAACTTCTGTGTCACATTCGCCACGGTTTGTACCTTCCACCGGGGAGTCCTGGCGTTCGCCCTGGGCCATGTACGACGCATTGCGCGAGAACGACCCGGTGCACAACGTTGTGCCGGAAGCTGCGCCGCAGGACGACTACTGGGTGCTCACCCGTCACGAAGACGTCTACAACGCCGCTCGCGACTACGAGACGTATTCGTCGGCAAAGGGATTGACCACTGTCTACGGTGAACTCGAACAGATCGGGATGCAGGACAATCCGCCGTTCGTGATGCAGGATCCGCCAGTGCAGTCGGAGTTCCGGCGCATGGTGTCGAAGGGTTTCACTCCGCGTCAGGTATCGGCGGTCGAGCCGATGGTTCGCGAATTTGTCGTCGAACGTATCGAGGCGCTGAAAGCGCGTGGCAGCGGCGATATCGTCGTCGAGCTCTTCAAACCGTTGCCGTCGATGGTTGTCGCACACTATCTGGGTGTGCCGGAATCGGACCGTGACCAGTTCGACGGCTGGACCGAAGCCATTGTCGCTGCCAATTCGGCAGGTGGTGTGGCCGCGGCAGCGACGACGGCGCAGGCCGCCACCGGTGAGCTGATGATGTACTTCGCTTCGCTGATCGAACGCCGCAAGGTCGAACCGGGTGACGACACGATTTCGCACCTACTCGCCGCTGGACTCGGTGAAGACGGCGACATGTCCGGCCTGCTGTCGATTCTGGGCTTCGCCTTCACCATGGTGGCCGGTGGAAACGACACCACGACAGGAATGCTGGGTGGTTCGGTGGCGATGCTGACCGAACGCCTCGACCAGCGTCAGATCCTGCTGGACGATCCCGCATTGATCACCGACGCGGTAGACGAGTTGCTTCGACTCACCTCGCCGGTCCAAGGACTGGCACGCACCACGACGCGAGATGTGGCCTTGGGTGGCAAAGTGATTCCGGCAGGACGTAAGGTTCTGCTGATGTACGGTGCGGCCAATCGTGATCCCGAGAAGTACGGACCCGACGCGGCGGAGTTGGACGTCTTGCGTCGACCGCAGAAGATTCTCACCTTCAGTCATGGCGCCCACCACTGTCTGGGGGCGTCGGCAGCTCGGATGCAGGCTCGAGTTGCGTTGGAAGAGTTACTCTCCCGGATTCCCGACTTCCATGTCGACATCGACGCGATGCAATACGCGCCGGGCAACTACGTGCGCCGTCCGCTCTCGGCTCCGATGTCGGTGACTCGGCCATGAGCAACGACTGGCTCGGCGAGGGGCGCGCCTTGGCGGCAGCCGAGAAGATCCTCGACAGCGCGGCACAATTGTTCGTCGCGAAAGGCGTCAACGCGGTCGGTATGGCGGAGATAGCCTCTGCTGCAGGATGTTCCCGGGCCACCTTGTATCGGTACTTCGAGAATCGGCAGGCTCTTCACATTGCGTTCGTTCACCGCGAAGCTCGCAGGCTGGGAACTGCGATCGCGGAATCGGTAGCGACCATCGACGATCCGAGTGAGCGTCTGGAGACGGCCATACTCACTGCAGTGTTCGCGGTGCGTAGCACTCCGACGTTGGCTGCATGGTTCACCCCGGGTGATGCGAGTCTTGCCGGTGAACTTGCCAATTCATCCGACGTCATCAACGGACTTGGTGTCGCGATGCTGGGTGAACTCGGAGCAGGCACAGCGTCGCGGGCGCGCTGGATCGTGCGAGTGATTCTCTCGCTGCTCATGGTGCCGGGGGCGGACGAGAACGACGAGCGGACGTTGGTGCGTGAGTTCGTCGTTGCGCTGTTGATTGCTGGACGGGCCACCTGATCATCCCTTCCGGGTGATGCGCGAGGGCTGCGTGGGGATCGAGGATGAACCGATATCCCGACACAGGTCACCGCGAGTTCCCGAGGAGCGTAAGAGAAGATGACTACACCGTCCGAACTCGACCCCAAGCCCGCCACCGAAGCGACTCGCCTGGCAAATGCCCAGGTTCTCCGTGACCTTCCTTTCGACGACACCTTCGACTTCGAACTGATTTCTCGAGGTCTCGTGGCACCGCTCATCGATGGCGGACTGGTCAAAGGTGACAAAGGGCAGTTCATCTTCTCGTACGACGCCTACGGGTTCGCCGACGGCGATGCACCGGATACCGTCAACCCGAGTCTGTGGCGCCAAGCCACTTTGATGGGAAAGGGCGGTGGACTGTTCAAGCTGGCTGATCGTCTGTACCAGGTGATCGGCCAGGACTTGTCGAACACGACGATCATCGAGGGCGACACCGGGTTGATCATCGGTGACACTCTGATGTCCGCGGAAACAGCCGCTCTCGCGCTGGAGTTGTACTACCAGCACCGCCCGAAGGTTCCGGTCAAGGCAATCATCTTCACGCACTCCCACGGCGATCACTTCGGCGGTGTCAAAGGATTTGTCACCGACGAAGAGATCGATTCCGGTGCCGTAAAGGTCTACGCACCAGACAGTTTCACGGAGGAAGCGATTTCCGAGAACGTACTTGCCGGCACGGCAATGACACGTCGCGGAATGTACATGTACGGATCGTTCCTGCGTCCGGGGCCACAAGGGCAGGTATCCGGTGGTCTCGGCCTGTCCACTTCGCACGGCACTTCGACGTTCGCCGTGCCTACCGACGTCATCACCGAACCGGTGCACGAAGAGGTCATCGACGGTGTGCGCGTGACGTTCATGCTCGCGCCGGGAACCGAAGCGCCATCCGAAATGCTCTTCTATTTACCAGATTTCAAGGCGCTCGGGTCAGCTGAGGACGTCACGCACACGATGCACAATCTATACACGTTGCGCGGCGCCAAGACTCGCGACGCCAAAGCGTGGTCGCACTACGTGCGTCTGGCAATGGAACTGTTCCCCGACGTCGAAATCATCTTTGCGCAGCATCATTGGCCCACGTGGGGTAACGACAAGATCTTGAAGCTGATGTCGGATCAGGCAGATCTGTACAAGTATCTGCACGATCAGACGTTGCGCCTTGCCAACAAGGGACTGACACCGGTAGAGATTGCCGACCAGATCGAGGTACCCGACGCGATCGGAAAGCAGTGGTACAACCGTGGGTACTACGGCTCGCTCAGTCACAACGTCAAAGCGATCTACACCTTCTATCTCGGTTGGTTCGACGGCGTTCCCGCTCACCTCAATCCCCATCCGCCGGTGGAGAACGGCAAGCGCTACGTCGAAGCCGTCGGCGGGCCGGACGCACTTCTGACCAAGGGCAAGCAGGCGTTCGACGACGGCGACTACCGCTGGGCCGCGGAGTTGGTGAACCATCTGGTGTTCGCCGATCCGAGTAATCAGAATGCGCGAGAGTTGTTGGCGGACACGTACGAACAACTCGGCTACCAAGCCGAGAACGGAACGTGGCGCAACTTCTACCTGGTCGGAGCGATGGAATTGCGGCATCCGCTGGCACCGATGCCGTCCAACAACCCCACCGGCCCGGCCGTGGTCGCAGTGATGCCGCTCGAACAGATGCTGGATTTCTGGGCAGTTCGCCTCGACGGTCCCAAAGCAGCCGATGTAGACCTGTCGTTGCGATTCGTATTGTCCGACACCGCGGACAACGTCCTGGTCACAGTGCGCAACGGCGTGCTGAACTACGACATGGACAAGGCAGATGCTTCGGCCGCCCTGACTCTGACCCTGACCCGTGCCGTGTTCAACGAGGTGTATCTGGGAACGACCTCGCTCACCGAATCCATCAAGGCCGGAACGGCAAAAGCTGTGGGAGATCAGTCCGAACTGGAGACGTTCATCTCGCTGCTGGAGGACTTCGATCTGTGGTTCGATATCGTCACGCCGTGACTGGTCGACTCCATGATGTGGCCCGGGCGGGGGATCATTCGAAACGAGAAGGATCTCCCGCGCCGACCCGCACGATTTCGGGAACACCGGACGAATAGTCGACGACTGTGGTGGGTTCGGTTCCGCAGTCACCCGAGTCGATGACGGCGTCGAGTTGGTGGTCGAGTTCTTCCTTGATCTGCCAGCCGTCCGTCATCGGTTCCTCGGCGCCGGGCAGGAGAAGGGTGCTGGAGAGGATGGGTTCACCCAACTCTTGCAAGAGTGCCCGCACTACCGGGTGGCTGGGGATACGCACTCCGACGGTCTTCTTCTTGGCGTGTGCCAGCCGACGCGGAACTTCCTTCGTGGCGGGAAGGATGAACGTGTACTGCCCAGGCGTAGCCGCTTTCACCGCGCGGAACGCCGAGTTGGTGACGTGGACGAAGTGCCCGAGCTGCGCGAAATCGGCACAGACCAGCGTGAAGTGATGGTCCGAACGCAGATGACGGATCTCGCGGATCCGATCGGTGCCCGAGTGATTGTCCATTCGGGCGCCCAGGGCGTAGCAGGAGTCGGTGGGGTAGGCGATGACCGCGTCGTTGCGCAGCATTTCGACGATCTGGCTGATCGCGCGCGGCTGCGGGTTTTCCGGGTGAACGTCGAAGTATCGGGCCATCAACTCAGCTTAGTTCAGCTTGCAGATCACGAATGCCGTTCACCGTTGAGACTGTGGTCGGCGAGCAAACCCGTCAGCTCTTCGGCGTAGGCGAGTTGCTTACGTAAGTGTGTGCAGCTTTCTTCCGCCCGGGTGTGGCAGTCGGTGACGAATTCGGTTGCAGCGGTGCGCGTTGACGCGTCCGAAGCTTCGTCGCCGAGCACTGTCAGAGAATCGAGAAGTTGTTTCATTTCTTCGAGACTGAATCCGAGCGGCTTCATTCGTCGGATTACCAGTAGCCGTTGGACATCGGCCTCGGTATAGAGGCGGAATCCTCCGGCGCTCCGCTCGGACGGAGTAACCAGACCGACCTCGTCGTAATGACGAATCGTCTTGATCGACAGTTCGGTGCGTTCGGCAACCTGTCCGATCTGCATGTTCGGCCCTTGGCCCGCATGTTCCGGCTCAGACATCACTCCCACTTTCCTCGCGCTGGGCCTCCATACTCTCAGTGACCGTCACCCAGGCGACCGGACAGGCGCAGGTGGCGCTCGGCCGATGCGTCGTCGAGCCCCACGATCTCGACATTCTTGCCTCTGGCCGCGTACTTGGTGGTGATGGCGTCCAGTGTCGCGACGGTCGACGCGTCCCAGACATGAGACTCGGACAGATCGATGACAATGTTCTTCGGGTCGCCGGCGTAGTCGAATTGGTAGATCAGATCGTTGCTGGATGCGAAGAACAGTTCGCCTCGAACCGCATAGACACGGGTGTCCTCGTCCGGATGCGCGACGTCGATCACTTCGGTGAGATGCGCGACGCGGCGGGCGAAGATGACCATCGCGGTGATCACTCCGATGATCACGCCGTAGGCAAGATTGTGGGTGGCGACGGTGACTACCACGGTGACCAACATGACCACTGTCTCGCCGATCGGCATGCGGCGCAGGGTCTTCGGATTGATGCTGTGCCAATCGAAAGTGCCGACCGAGACCATGATCATGACGGCCACCAATGCGGCCATGGGAATCAACGCCACCACATCGCCGAGGCCGACGACGAGTATCAGCAAGAACACGCCCGCCAGGAAAGTCGAGATTCGAGTGCGAGCGCCGGAGACCTTGACGTTGATCATGGTCTGGCCGATCATCGCGCACCCTCCCATGCCCCCGAAGAAGCCGGTGACGATGTTCGCGACGCCTTGGCCCCACCCTTCTCGGGTCTTGTTCGAGTGAGTATCCGTGACGTCGTCGACGAGCTTGGCCGTCATCAACGATTCGAGGAGTCCGACGAGCGCCATGGCCAATGCGTACGGCGCAATGATCGACAGTGTGTGCATGTCCAGGGGGACGTCGGGGAACAGTAGCGTCGGTAGGCTCGACGGAAGCTCGCCCTCGTCGCCGACGTTGGGGACATCGAACGCGAAAACGACTGTGGCGGTTGTCAGTAGCACGATTGCCACCAGTGGAGCCGGGACGGAGTTCGTCAGTTTCGGCAGGAATACGAGTATCAGAAGTGCGACTGCAAGGAGTGGGTAGACGAGCCACGGAACATCGATCAGGTGGGGGAGTTGGGCGATGAAGATCAAGATGGCGAGTGCGTTGACGAATCCCACCATGACGCTGCGCGGAATGAAGCGCATCAACTTTGCGACGCCCAGGAGGCTCAGCACGATCTGGAGAAGGCCGGCCAGAAGGACTGTCGCAATCAGGTAGTCGATTCCGTACTCGCGCGTCAGTGGAGCGACGACCAGTGCGACGGCGCCGGTAGCTGCGGAGATCATTGCGGGTCGTCCGCCGACGACGGCGATGGTCACTGCCATCGTGAACGACGCGAACAGTCCTACCCGCGGATCGACGCCCGCGATGATCGAGAACGAGATCGCCTCGGGAATCAGTGCCAACGCCACGACCAGTCCGGCCAAAACCTCCGTTTTGAGACGGTGAGGTGACCGGAGCGCGGCCCGAACCGAATTGTCGTTGGTGGATGAAGCGATGGTTATTGCCATGAGATTCCGTCCTGACGAGGTTCTCGTACTCTACCCTCCTGTAAGGGTAGAGTATGACCGGAGATCTCGCTACGGTGCGAACTTCTGTCGAATTGTGTTTCCCCGCAGTGAATCTCGAATCGCGAGATTGATCGAGAGGGGAAAGGTCTGCGGCGGCGGTCAGATGTGACGACCGGCAACTCTTACCAAGTATTTACCTACTGTGTGGGTTTTGTTTATTGAAAACGGGTCAACTCGGACGCTGGCTCCGTTACAGTTCGGCGGCAAACGTCAATCAGGTTGTTCCGAGAGGACATCATGTCAAAACGCCTACTGAGTGCTGCGCTCCTTACCGGCCTCCTTGCCGGTGGAACCGCTGCGGCCGTGATTCCGGCGACCGCGGCGCCCGTTGCAGAAACCACGTCAACAACGTTCCAGGTCACGTGCCGCGCAGTTCCGAGTGCGTTCTCCGGTCCTTCGTCAGACGGAAAGCCTGCTACGGTGCGGGTTTCGGCTCCGACGGTAGTCGCGCCAGGTCAGGTCTTCGACATCGACGTGGATCCGGGTAGCGTCCAGATCCCGAACGATGTGAGCGGCGCAAGCGTCAAGAAGATCTCGCGTCTGAAGATTGATCTGCCGATTCCGACCAACGCGGAGTTCGTTTCGGCGACGGTCACCGATCCGGGCAATGTTATTGCCGGGAAACCTGCTTCGGTGATTCGTGTCAACGAAGACGGCACTCCCGCAGCGGACGGTCCGATACTCCGGTTGTCCGGCGCAAACGAAGCGATCGGCAACAGTCCGTCATCGTCGTCGGGTGCGCACGGCGGGCTTGCGATCAATGCTCAGTCCGGAGTCGAGACCAACATCGTCTTTCCGAAGATCAGAATCACCGTAAAGGCCGGGCCGTCCGGCGCAGTCGAAACCAATGTCCGGACTTCGGGTGCTGCAGGTACTTTCGGCGGGCCCGAGTCATTTTTGACCTTCCTCCCTCAGGTCAGTCACTGGCTCGCGGGAACCATCTGGGCGCCCACATCCTGCTCGCCGCGCGACGCTGAGACCGGCCCCCTCAATGCCGGTGCCGGCGCCCTGGCATCCACGAAGATCGACGGGGACCTGGGGCCCGTTGATCCTGAGCCAGGCGCGGACATCGTGACTAAGCTCGAAGGACCGGCTACCGCCGCGACCGGTACCAAGGTGTCTTTTGCTTCTCACGTCGATCCGGAAAACACAACGGGAACAGTACAGTTCATGGTCGACGGCAAACCCGTCGGTGACCCGCGGCCGGTGGTTCGCGGTATTGCGCGCCTGGATCTCACCTTCGGTAAGGCGGGTACCAAGTCCGTGACTGCAGTATTCACCGCTACCGGAGACGAGGCGAAGTACACGTCGGCGGCACACGTACTCACGGTGACCGGTGACACCACAGGTCCGGTCGATCCCGACCCGACCGATCCGGGCACTCCGGGCGGTCTCGGCAGCCTCGAGTCCGTTCTGCCGCAGCTGCCAACGGGTTCGCTCGGTGGCAAGTGATCACGGTCCTACCTCACTGAACTTTCAATGGCCGAGTTCTTCTGAAAGGCAACACATGAACCCCCGCACTCTGGCAGTTTGCGCTGTCGTACCAGCACTCGCGGCCGGACTCCTCGCTGTGTCCGCGCCGGTGGCAGCGGCTTCCGATACCGTGACGCGGACAGTTTCCTTCGAACACAAGTGCCGGGTCGACGGCGCCACCGATTGGGATTCGTCGTTCTCCGACAACATGGAGGTAACGGCGCCCACGTCCGTGCGTCCCGGCGAACAGTTCACAGTGAAATTGCATCCAGGCACCATGCGTAGTTCGGATTCGGACACCGGTCGTATCAAGTACGACATCGCACTACCGCAAGGGGCAACCCTGGTTTCGTACTCCCTCGTCGGTGATTCGTCGTCCAACTTGACCGGCGAGACTGCGGTGCTGCTCCGGGTGGGCGCAGACGGAAACGCGAACCCGGCGGGTGAGTACCTGCGAATTACCGGTACCGGCAACAAGACAGTCAACGACGGTCCGAGCGCGAACGACAACAAGCCCAAGGAAGGGCTGCAAGTCAAGGCGAACACGGACTTTCGTTTGCCGGCAGTCGAATTGAAACTCGAAGCTCGGTCCGACGAGGGAAATGCGACGACGCACCTGCGCGCCGGGGCGACGAGCCCGAGCATCAAGATCAAAGACACGAGCATGAGTTTCGGTGAGTCCCGGTGGGTCAATGCCGCTGGGTATTGTGTTGCTGCGGGGGAAGGACGCAACGCCCTCTCGACTACCGAGGTCTTCACGACCAACCAGACCGAGACGATGGTCGCTGTCGCACTGGAGGCATTGACGGGCGAAGACGTCAAGATTGCGGCGAGTATCGACCCGAACCCGGGTGAGGGAACGGTCGAGTTCTTCGACGGCGATACGAAGATCGGCAGCGCCACAGTCGATTCCAATGGCCATGCAGAACTGGTCTGGCCGTTCCGCGACCAGGGCGAGCATCGCATCACCGCAAAGTTCCTGGGTACCAAGAAGTTCAGTTCTTCGGAATCTGCGGACAAGACCGTGACCGTCACCGTGCCTGGTGTCATCGTCGTCGAGCCGGTGGATCCGACGGAACCGGAAACTCCTGGTGGAACCGGAAGCCTCGGGGACATCTTCTCGAAGCTGCCGACGGGCTCACTCGGAGGCTGAGTCACCCAAACGGCAGGGGAGCGTCGACGTTTCGGCTCGAAGACGGGTGTGTGATCGAATACTGGAATGACAGGTTCGAATCATGCCGAGAGCCGCAACGCCGGCGTTCCCAGTTTTTCTCAATGGGAGTCTCTGTCACGTAAATCGGGCCAGAACCACAAAAGGTAGCTCACCAAAACTGGTGCCCTTTTACTACCGTTAGTTGAAGAACTGCGCGAACCGCGGGTTCTTACATCAACAAGCCTTCGAACTCGCCGCTGCGGTTCAGGTATGAACAAGGTAGGGAAAATGCGCAAGGTTAGTTTGCTCGCGTCCGCTGCAGCAGTAGCTGTCGGTGTGGCAATGATCGGGACGTCTGCGGCCTCAGCAGCGCCGGGAACGATTCCCGGTCACGGGCTGTTCGACGTGCCGTGGGAGGTGTTGCCGGGAACCTACACGACGTCTGGGCCCGTATCAGCTGACATGCCGTGCATATACGGCCGAGCAAAAGTCGACGGCGATGGTGAATTGAATGTACTCGAGTTCGAAAGCACCCTCGAACCGGCGACAGTCACGATTCTCTTGACGGATTCTCGCTTCACCACCGCATATTGCTCTGATTGGAAGCGAGTGTCGTCAGTCGGATCGTTGGATCTCGGATCACTTTTCGGGTCATAGACGTCGCCGCTCTGATTCCAGATGGGCCTCTGGCCGTGGCCACGGACCTCTGCTATCTCGGCTAACGCTCGCCTCGCGGATGTGCTCGTTCGTCTCGAGTTTCCGACCACTCGTCGCATGAGTCCATGACCAGGGACTTTAGCCCTCGGTAATTACCTACCAATCGGTATATTCTGCGAAGGTACGGACTTCGTGAACCGATGTGAGTTGGCTCCGGGGGACGTGCCGGCCTCGCAGGACCGCCCGCAAAGTCAGCCCGGTGAGGCCACCGGAGTTCGCGCATTTCGACAGATTGCCGCTGGGTCCGTCCGCTACGAGGGGAGCGGACGGACCTGACAGCACGAGAGAGTGCCATGCCTGAACGTGGTCAAAGCAGAGTGGACGCGGGGATCATTGCCGTCGTCGCAGTCATCACCGGTGTGTTCGTCGCACTGACCGGTCACGGTCTGGTTGCAGCGCTCGCCACCGTAGTGGGCCTCGCGCTCGGAATGGCGATTGTGCGGTATCTGATCAAGGGCCGCTGATCACCGCAAGAGTTCAGCAGGTCGCGAGAATGTCTGCGATGGTGTCGTGTTCGGCTTGGGTGACCCACAAACCGTATGCCGCTTTGACTTCCACTTGAGCAGTCACGTACTGGCAGCGGTAGGCCTTGTTGGGTGGCAGCCAGGTCGCCGCGTCGGAATCCGACTTCTTCTGGTTCGTGGGCCCGTCGACAGCGCGCAGGTTTCGAGGGTCGTTGGCCAGATTGGTTCGCGTCTGTGTATCGAGCTGTTGTGCGCCCTTCTGCCAGGCGTCCGAGAGTGCGACTACATGTAATCCGTAGCTAGTAGGTAGTGCCGTTGACATCATCCTGGGCTTCCTTCCACGGATTCGGGATATGTGGGCGACGGTGTTATCTGCAGGCAGCGAGGTACGCCGATGACACCGCCGACACGCACCGTTCGGGTGCATCGAATCAGGCAGGGTCGGGCGTAGCTTCGAGTTCAGGCGAACGGGAGCGGGCTGATGGCTACAGCGCAACGTGTCACTCTCAGCGACGGTGCAACGACCTGGACGGTGATCGACAGATCGTTCGGTCTCGTTGAGCCGGTCGAGGCATACCTCGAGTACGGGCGGCAAATCGACTTCCGGCCGAACACGACCCGCGCCTACGCACAGAGCCTGGCCCAGTGGTGGTCGTTCCTGGAAGTGACCGGCACATCGTGGGATGCGGTGAAGCTGCACGACTTCGGCGACTTCATCTCTGCCCTGCGCTACGGCGAGCTGGACTCGCCGGTCCGCGAACTCCGCCCCCGACCGACGCTCAGCGACAGCACGGTGAACCTCCGCATGCGCGCGGTGATGAGTTTCTACCGCTACCAGGCCGACAGCGGAACAGACGCTGCGCCGTTCCTGTGGAAGCAAGCCCAGGTCCGATCGGGCCGCTACCTCTCGTTCCTCGAGCACGTGGCCAGGCGAGCGCCGCAGAAGCGCGCAACTATCCGAATCCGCGCCGCCCGCAAGGCCATCCCGGTTCTGACGCCGACCACGATCGACGCCCTCCAAGATGCCGAGGCCAGCTACGACCCGGTGCTCGAGGAGTGGCGAGGTGACCTGCGATATCGGTTCCTGTGGGCAGTCCTGGCGGAATCGGGCATGCGGATCGGTGAAGCCCTCTCGTTGCAGCACCGCGACTGGATCACCGGGATCGGTGGCAAGAGCGCCCGGGTCGCGATCGTGAGCAGGGTGCACCCGCACGGCCTGTCCGCCAAGTCCGGGGAGCGCGAGGTCCACATCGGGTCGCGGCTCGATCGGCTCTACGCCGACTACGTGTGGTGGCTGTGCGATCGAGGCGCCGATGTGGCCCTCGATGATTGGGACAGCAGCTACATCTTCTGCAACGTGATGCGGAACCCGCTGTTCGCGCCGCTGCGCACCGAGTCGGTCTATGCGCACCTGCGCTCGATGAAGCACCGCGACAACGACTTCCCGAACCTGATGACACCGCACTGGTTTCGGCACACCCACGCCACTGCGCTGTTGCTGGCAGGGAGCCCCGTCCACACCGTCAGTCGCCGCCTCGGCCACGCGAGCGTGCAGACCACGATGAACATCTACGGCCACGTCACCGAGGACGCCGAGCTGGCCTCGGTAGCGAACTGGCGCGAATACGTCGCCGGATGGGAGTATCCGAATGCTTAGCCCAGCAACAGATCCCGCAATCACGTCCTGGTCGCGCAGCCCCAAGAGACTGCACCAGATCGATCCGGGCTTGGCACTAGCGGACATGTTCGACCTCACCATCGCCCGCAGGCTCTGGGACTCTCTGCCCGAAGAATGCCGCAGCGATCACTTCGACAAGAAGACGATGCCGGCGCACTACCGACCGGCGATCCGCGAAGTAAACGTCGGTGGGGGCTGGACCTCCTGCTACCTGAACTTCCGCGGTTTGCCGGAGCCGATGACCTGGGAAATCGCCTGGATCATTCATCGGCGTATCGAGCTGGGTCACTTCGTCCGCGTCATCGAGACGAATGCCGTCTTCACCCTGCTGCGCGCCGCGATGCATCACGACGACGAGTGCCGGTCGGCGCAATCGCTGCTGCACCGTTCGCCGGACGAGTGGGTGAGATCCGCACGGAAGGCTCAGATGCGCGGTGAGAAGATCGGCGAGTCTGCGTTCAAAGGCGGCACCTACCGCCTCGGGCACATGGCCGCCGTGCTCGGATACGCCTATCACCGCGGCCCGTGGTGGGAGCTGAACGTCTGGAACCCCAGCCTCGACCCGAGGGTGCCCCAACGCGACCACGAACCGCAAGGTCGCACGACCATGCACTTCACCAACCTGACCAGCATGTGGTTGCGCGAGGGAGCGAAGTACTGGCTCTCGGCGGGCCTGACCACGGAAAGGTACTCGTGGAGCACGATCAAATCGCGCCTGGACGCTCTGAAATGGCTGCAACGCTACATCGACACCACCGCCGATCAGGGCCCGTGCCTGACAACCGATCCACACCGCCTGCGGGGCTTCATCCGCGGCTTCTGCGACCTGCTCCTCGCACACCGCATCGAGTCCGGGGCGCGCGCGGGCAAGCCGCTGGCGACGAACCCACGCCGCCAGATCATGACCGCGATCGAACAGTTCTACCAGTTCATGTATGACCACCGGGACGAAGCCGCCACCGAACTCGGCATCAGCGCCTGGGCCACTCTGCGACCCGAGCACTGCGTGCTCTTCCGCCCCGAGGACAAGCCCCGCCTGGCCAACGTCAAGGCAGACGGCATGGTCCTCGAAGACGATGTCATGGCGCAGATCGCCGAAGGCAGCGGCCTGCTCGCACAGCCCGTGAACGAGGGCGGACTCGGCGACCTGCAAGCCTTCCACATCATGATGCTTCTGCTGCGCACCGGACGTCGCGCCAACGAGGTGCTGATGATGGACTTCGACCCACTCGAACCGATCCTGCGCACGCGCACAGACAGTGATCCTGACAGCGCGGGATTCGTCGCCCGGATGCGGTATCAACAGACCAAGATCGAATCGAACCTCGCACCCACGATCCCCGTGGACGAGGAGATCGTCACGATCATCCGAGCCCAACAAAAGCACGCCCGAGAAATGATGGCACACTTCGGAAACCCTGACGTCACGCCAAAATACCTGTTCCTTCGCACGACCCGAAACCGACTGGGCGACAAGCCTTACCCGCTTCCGACAATGCATCTGCGGTTCAGCAGACTCACCAGCCTGCTCAACATCAGAGACTCCGTCGGACGTCAGGTCGCGGTCTCCAAGACACACCGCTTCCGGCACACCGCCGCGACCAACCTCATCAACGCCGGAGTGCCGCTGCACGTCGTGATGCGCTACTTCGGACACATCTCTCCGGACATGACCTTGCACTACGCCGTGACCTCCGCTCAGACCATGGAGGAGGAATTCCTCCGATACAAGAAAGTCACCCGCGACGGCCGCACCGCCTCGATCGACAGCTCCGACCTCTACGACCTGATCCAGCTCGACAAGCGAGCCGACCGCATCCTCCCCAACGGCTGGTGCACGCTCCCACCGAAACAATTGTGCGATAAGGGAAACGCCTGCCTGTCCTGCTCGAAATTCGTCACCGACTCCACTCACGCCCCGCAGTTGCGGACCCAACTCACCGACACGGAAACCCTGATCGAACACCGGCAAGCAGTGTTCACCGCGAAGTACGGCGCCCCGATGGACGAGACGAACATCTGGCTGCACGGCCGCCAAATCGAGGTCGACTCGCTCAACCGGATCCTGCTCTCGATCAACGACGTCTCCGCCACCGACAAGGCCGTTCGCGGCCCCGGAACCACCATCTAGAGCAAGGAGAACCAGCCCGTGCCCGAACACCTCACCGCCGCAGCGCGAGCGCGCCACACCGAGACCAGAGCCCGCGCGGACGCGGCGCTGCTGGCACTCAGCAATGCAGGCGAGCCGGTCACCTTCGCGGCCGTCGCTCGCCGCGCCAAGGTCTCCACCGACTTCCTCTACAACCAGCCCGACCTGCGCACGAAGATCAACGACCTCCGCACCAGGCGGTCGCACCGCCGAACAACTCCGGAACAGATGACCGAACCCGGACAGCAGTCTGCACCGTCCGCAGTCAGAGCACTGTCCTCGCAGCTCAAGGAACTCAAACGGCGGCACGCCGAAGAGGTCGGCGAGCTGCGCACGGCGCTCGCGGTCGCCCACGGCGAGAACCTCGCGCTGCGGCGACGATTCACCGACTCCGGCTAGCGCCCTGCGGGTAAGCGATTTCGCCGCTCGTTCACGAAACACGACCCGCTGCCTCGGCATCGGCGGGAAGCGCCTGTCCGGGACACGTCGACAGGACGGTGGCGATCGCGTCTTTCTCCGCCTGGGTCACCCACAGTCGATACCGGAGTTTGACCGCGACCTGACGGGCCACATAAGCACAACGGAACGCCTTGTTCGGCGGCAGCCACGATGCGGCATCCGAATCACTCTTCGCCGAGTTCGGAGCCTGCGTGGTAGCGATGAGATTGAGCGGATCATTCGCCAGATCGATCCGCTCGGCGGCCGACAACTGCTGCGCGCCCTTCTGCCACGAATCACCAAGAGCGACGACATGCTCGATCGGGACGAGCGGCGAAGTCGTCTCCCCACGAACGAAATTCACCGTCGTCCCGGTATACGGATCGTGAAGAACTCCCGACTGCACCACACACGGCGGCGAGACCACACCCGAGCGGACCTTGCACGTGACGTCCACAAGGTCACGGGACAATATGTCCTCGCGAGTACTCAGCGAGTTCCCGCCCCACATAACGGTGTTCGTATCAGTCCACGCGACCCCGAACTCGCTGCGCGCATACCCCGTCTTCGGCGCACGCCCCTTCACCGCAAGCTGATCCAGCGCCGACAGTGCCTCATCGACCTGCACACCAGGCGCAGAAGTTCCCGACACCGGAGCGGCGAATACCGACCCACCATCAGCGGGAAGGACCGAGCAACCAGACACAGTGACAACGAACGCCGCAGCTACCGCCGCGACCCCGGTCACGCGCTGGCGCATCACAAGGCCACCACAGCAGTGAGCGGCATGTCATCGACATAGTGACCAGCAGAAAGAGGAAGACTCCTTGACAAAGCTGCTGATAACAGGTGATCGATCTGGACTGCAGAAGACGTGTCCTGGCCGCGGGCGAACGCGATGGTCTTGTTCGTGTACGGGTCACGGAGCGTACCGGTTTGGACCGAGCAGCTTTTGGAGCCGTCCTTGAATGTCAGGTCGGTGAGGTCACGCCGCAGGATGTCGTTGCGAGTTATCTCTAGCGCCGCATCAGGATGAAGGCACGGTAGGCACGGCGTGTCGGTCGCCCTGTCCCTCATGGTTATCTAATAGCGTCTATGCCACAGGTGGGACAGCCATAGGAGTGGCGATGTCGTGTGCTGTAGAGAAGGTCATTTCACCGACGACGGGGCAGTCGGGTTGGGTGATCGTGGACGAAGAATCCATGCGCCCGGTCGCGGAGGCTTCCGAGTGGGTGCTGTTCATGCAAGGCGCCGGAAGGTCACCTCAAACAATCCGCGCATACGTTCCTCGGGTCTGTTGGTTCTTGAACTGGACTGCCGGTCGCGGACTGGATTGGCACGAGATTCGTGTAGGTGAACTCACTCGTTTCAAATTCGCCGTCGAACACACCCCAACCGTCCACTACCGGCTGCGCTCCGGCAGATCGGTCAACGCAGTGATGACCGCTGTCGTCGAATTCCTCAGGTTCTGCGGAATGCGTGGATTGGTCTCCGCAGATGTTGTTTCTGGGCTGTCCCAGCCCAAGTACCTGGCCTACGCACCCCGCGATTTCCACGAAGGTGAATCCGGTCAGCATCGGCTGATTCGTGCCAGAACCCTCAAAGCGCCGGAAGTCGTAAAGCCTCCGGAAATTATTACTGAAGAACAGTTTTCGCATGCTCTGAACTCCGCGAACACCGAACGAGACCGTTTTCTGGTGCTGTTGCTGGTTCGTTCCGGACTCCGAATCGGAGAGGCATTGGGTTCGCGCCGTAGCGACCTGCATTTCCTTCCGACCTCGGTTCATCTGGGATGCCAGGAACGTGGACCTCATGTTCATGTTGTTCGGCGTGAAGGCAATTCGAACGGTGCCCGCGCTAAAGGACAATCCCGAGTCGTACCGGTCAGCGACGAGGTGGTCACTCAGTATCGCGAGTACCTTCTCGAACGAGACAGCGTGCCCACCGCAATGACCTCGGACTTCGTGTTCGTCAACCTTCTCGGGCATCACGCCGGTTCGCCGATGTCGTATTCGAACGCAAAACAGATTGTGGAAAGGATCGGCAACCGTGCCGGTTTCCGATTGCGGCCCCACATGTTCCGGCATACGGCAGCCACAATCTGGACGCGCAACGGCACCGGTATCGACGTGGTTCAGTCGTTGCTCGGTCATGTGAGCCGAGCATCGACCGCGATCTATCAACACCCCGACGCGGAGGACCTGAGGGCGGCAGTGGAAAGAGTGGGCATATGAGCATCACCGCTCTACCCGTCGAGTCAAGAGCCCTCTCGACTGGAAACGAACAGACCTGGAAAGCGTGGTTGATCGAACGAATCGACCCGCAATGGCGAGTCGCGGAATGGGATTCACGCCGACAGGTATTCACCGGAGACGTCGACAACGAAATGACAGCGGTCTATCTGTGCCGAGTCGACCGATGCATGACGGTCGTGGAAATCTTCGACCGCCGTTGCAGGCGGTGCGAACGCCACCGCAAGCTCAACGGGACCTCACCTTCATTCTTCGACCGGACATTCGACCCCGATTCGGTTCCACGAAGAGACGAAAAAGCCTTTTCGAAAGTCGATTTCGAACTCAGTGAGGTGAACGGCACTGTTGCGGCGGAGATTATTTACGGAGTGCAGCAGCGTGACCGTGATCAGATCATCTTGGTTCCGATGCGGATCCGCAGCATAGTTTCCCACCTCCCACCGGATTGTCGCTCACTGCTCGATGTCGCCGGAAATCGCCAGTTCGAGAAGGCACTCGGAGCTGCAGCCGGTGGTGTGTTCCGGTCGTTGGTCACACATCTGCAGCGGGCGCACGTCGTGTACTCCGGTACTGATCCCACCATGGCCGACGTGTGGAAACCTGCCGTCGTGGGCCTGCAAGCTGCTCCGGACCGGCGATACAGTGCGGCCGGTGGCGTTGTGGACTTCCGAGAGATCAGACAGCGATGGCTTCGAGAGATCACCAAACAATTCGGCCGCGAGGTACGCCCACCCGTGACGACACTGCGGCACACCGTTCATGCCGCCGAAATCGCTTCACGGCAACTCTCGCTGCGCACGAACGGCGATCACCCCGAACTACTCGACCACGGTGACATGAGCGCTGTCGTCGAGGGTTTCCGCACCAGCGCCGATCGAGAGGGCAAGCCCCATTCCTTCACCCATCGACGATCATTGCTCGGGTGGTGGCGCCGACTTCTCGAGTTCTCACGCCGCACGGGCGCAATGGATGACATCCCCGGCTCCTTCGCACTCGATCTGCGTTCGCACACAATTGCCCAGGTCGAGACCAGCGAGGACGACTTCGGACGCACGATCCCCGAACATGTCATCGCACAACTCGATCAACACCTCGAGCTGCTGGGTAGGCACTCCACGTACTCCGCGCCGGGCTGGAACCCTGACGACTACGCCATGATGTATCAGACGGTCTACCAGATCATCCGGGACACCGGTCGACGCCCGAGTGAGATCGTCGGGCTCAAACGCTCATGCCTGGACTGGGTCGACGGCAAGCCCACACTCGTCTACGACAACCGTAAACGTCGCAGAATGGGGCGTAGATTGCCGATCAGCACTGCAACGGCAACCGTGATCGACCAATGGCTCGACCACCTTCAATCGCTGTCTGTTCCGGACACACTGTGCGACTGGCTCTTTCCCACGCCGGGAACCCGCAACAACATTCGCCGCGGGCACTTGAGCGGTGCGCAGTTCGGGTCCCGGGCCTTCGCCATCTGGATCGATGCAATCCCGGAACTTGTCGACGAAAGACTCGACGATGACGGAAACCCAGCTCTCTACGACAGATCAATGATCACTCCTTACGGATTGCGGCACTCCTACGCTCAGCGGCACGCTGACAACGGCACACCGGTGGACGTCCTACGCGAATTGATGGATCACCGCAGCGTCGACACGACCATGGGATATTTCTCCGTCACACTCAAACGTAAACGCCAAGCCACCGAGGAGATTTCGAAGTTCGCGATCGACAGGCACGGACGACCGGCGGGATTCACGTCGGTAACGGAGTACGAGCGACAGTCGGTGGCCGTGCCCTTCGGAAACTGCACCGAACCCTCGAACATCAAAGCCGGCGGCCAACACTGCCCGATCCGATTCCAGTGCGCAGGATGCTCCTTCTACCGACCGGACCCGTCCTACCGGCCCGCAATCGAGCAGCATCTCGCAGAGCTGCGCACAGACAAAGAAACTGCAATCGCCACCGACTCCGCGTCGTGGGTGATCACCAACTTCGACGCCCAAATTCACGCGTTCACGGACGTCATCTCGTCGATGGACGCAATGCTTGCCGACCTGCCCGCAGACCAACGCGCGGTCATCGACAACGCCTCCCGCGAACTGAGGAAAGCGAGGACCGCAGCTGCCTTCATACCGCTCGAGTCCGTAACCACCCACACGAACGAGGACGAACAACGATGACTGCCGATGACCGTGACATACGAACCCAACGGCTCATCGCCTCCCGTCGACGTGACAGCGCTGACAAACAACGCAGAACGCTGACAGTCATCGCCGACCTCTCATCCGCTGGCGAACGCATCAACATCAGCGAAATAGCGCGTCGCGCAGGCGTTTCTCCATGGTTCATCTACAACACCGCAGCAATTCGAACCGCCGTCGAACGCGCCACAGAAGAGCACTCCCACACCGCCACCAGAAGCAGCGCCGGACGCACGTCCGCTACGGCGGACAGTCTTCACGCCGAACTGTTGATGGCGCGTGAGGAAGTTCGGGCGCTACGAACGGACCGAACCAAGCTCGAGACCAAAGTGCAACTACTACTCGGCAACCAACTCGAACACCTGCCGCACGACACACTGCTCGCCCGTATCCACGAGCTCGAACAGATAGCAGCCGAGCTGCGCTCGGACCTCGACTCCGAACGCAGACGCGCCGACACCATGACAACACGAACCGAAGAACTCCAGGACGAGCTCACCGCCGCCCGCGCCTCACTCAAAAGGATGGTTCAAAGCGTTTCTCCAGCACGACGAATCGAAGCAATCGGCACATAAGAACACACCCCAGCAAGCATCGGAATCTACGCGGAACTGTGAATCAACACGCGGACAATACGGCAGACATCGCATCCTTCTCTGCTTGAGTCACCCACAGGCGGTAGACCGACTTCACCGTGATCTGCTTCGAGACGTAGGTGCATCGGTACGCCTTGTTCGGGGGAAGCCAGGATGCGGCATCGGAATCAGACTTCTTCGCGTTCGTCGGTCCATCCACCGGGATCAGATTTCGGGGATCGTTCGCCAGATTCGTGCGCTCCTGAAGACTCAATTGTTGCGCACCCTTCTGCCACGAATCGCTCAACGCGACCACATGTAATCCGTAGCTAGTAGGTAGTGCCGTTGACATCATCCTGGGCTTCCTTCCACGGATTCGGGATATGTGGGCGACGGTGTTATCTGCAGGCAGCGAGGTACGCCGATGACACCGCCGACACGCACCGTTCGGGTGCATCGAATCAGGCAGGGTCGGGCGTAGCTTCGAGTTCAGGCGAACGGGAGCGGGCTGATGGCTACAGCGCAACGTGTCACTCTCAGCGACGGTGCAACGACCTGGACGGTGATCGACAGATCGTTCGGTCTCGTTGAGCCGGTCGAGGCATACCTCGAGTACGGGCGGCAAATCGACTTCCGGCCGAACACGACCCGCGCCTACGCACAGAGCCTGGCCCAGTGGTGGTCGTTCCTGGAAGTGACCGGCACATCGTGGGATGCGGTGAAGCTGCACGACTTCGGCGACTTCATCTCTGCCCTGCGCTACGGCGAGCTGGACTCGCCGGTCCGCGAACTCCGCCCCCGACCGACGCTCAGCGACAGCACGGTGAACCTCCGCATGCGCGCGGTGATGAGTTTCTACCGCTACCAGGCCGACAGCGGAACAGACGCTGCGCCGTTCCTGTGGAAGCAAGCCCAGGTCCGATCGGGCCGCTACCTCTCGTTCCTCGAGCACGTGGCCAGGCGAGCGCCGCAGAAGCGCGCAACTATCCGAATCCGCGCCGCCCGCAAGGCCATCCCGGTTCTGACGCCGACCACGATCGACGCCCTCCAAGATGCCGAGGCCAGCTACGACCCGGTGCTCGAGGAGTGGCGAGGTGACCTGCGATATCGGTTCCTGTGGGCAGTCCTGGCGGAATCGGGCATGCGGATCGGTGAAGCCCTCTCGTTGCAGCACCGCGACTGGATCACCGGGATCGGTGGCAAGAGCGCCCGGGTCGCGATCGTGAGCAGGGTGCACCCGCACGGCCTGTCCGCCAAGTCCGGGGAGCGCGAGGTCCACATCGGGTCGCGGCTCGATCGGCTCTACGCCGACTACGTGTGGTGGCTGTGCGATCGAGGCGCCGATGTGGCCCTCGATGATTGGGACAGCAGCTACATCTTCTGCAACGTGATGCGGAACCCGCTGTTCGCGCCGCTGCGCACCGAGTCGGTCTATGCGCACCTGCGCTCGATGAAGCACCGCGACAACGACTTCCCGAACCTGATGACACCGCACTGGTTTCGGCACACCCACGCCACTGCGCTGTTGCTGGCAGGGAGCCCCGTCCACACCGTCAGTCGCCGCCTCGGCCACGCGAGCGTGCAGACCACGATGAACATCTACGGCCACGTCACCGAGGACGCCGAGCTGGCCTCGGTAGCGAACTGGCGCGAATACGTCGCCGGATGGGAGTATCCGAATGCTTAGCCCAGCAACAGATCCCGCAATCACGTCCTGGTCGCGCAGCCCCAAGAGACTGCACCAGATCGATCCGGGCTTGGCACTAGCGGACATGTTCGACCTCACCATCGCCCGCAGGCTCTGGGACTCTCTGCCCGAAGAATGCCGCAGCGATCACTTCGACAAGAAGACGATGCCGGCGCACTACCGACCGGCGATCCGCGAAGTAAACGTCGGTGGGGGCTGGACCTCCTGCTACCTGAACTTCCGCGGTTTGCCGGAGCCGATGACCTGGGAAATCGCCTGGATCATTCATCGGCGTATCGAGCTGGGTCACTTCGTCCGCGTCATCGAGACGAATGCCGTCTTCACCCTGCTGCGCGCCGCGATGCATCACGACGACGAGTGCCGGTCGGCGCAATCGCTGCTGCACCGTTCGCCGGACGAGTGGGTGAGATCCGCACGGAAGGCTCAGATGCGCGGTGAGAAGATCGGCGAGTCTGCGTTCAAAGGCGGCACCTACCGCCTCGGGCACATGGCCGCCGTGCTCGGATACGCCTATCACCGCGGCCCGTGGTGGGAGCTGAACGTCTGGAACCCCAGCCTCGACCCGAGGGTGCCCCAACGCGACCACGAACCGCAAGGTCGCACGACCATGCACTTCACCAACCTGACCAGCATGTGGTTGCGCGAGGGAGCGAAGTACTGGCTCTCGGCGGGCCTGACCACGGAAAGGTACTCGTGGAGCACGATCAAATCGCGCCTGGACGCTCTGAAATGGCTGCAACGCTACATCGACACCACCGCCGATCAGGGCCCGTGCCTGACAACCGATCCACACCGCCTGCGGGGCTTCATCCGCGGCTTCTGCGACCTGCTCCTCGCACACCGCATCGAGTCCGGGGCGCGCGCGGGCAAGCCGCTGGCGACGAACCCACGCCGCCAGATCATGACCGCGATCGAACAGTTCTACCAGTTCATGTATGACCACCGGGACGAAGCCGCCACCGAACTCGGCATCAGCGCCTGGGCCACTCTGCGACCCGAGCACTGCGTGCTCTTCCGCCCCGAGGACAAGCCCCGCCTGGCCAACGTCAAGGCAGACGGCATGGTCCTCGAAGACGATGTCATGGCGCAGATCGCCGAAGGCAGCGGCCTGCTCGCACAGCCCGTGAACGAGGGCGGACTCGGCGACCTGCAAGCCTTCCACATCATGATGCTTCTGCTGCGCACCGGACGTCGCGCCAACGAGGTGCTGATGATGGACTTCGACCCACTCGAACCGATCCTGCGCACGCGCACAGACAGTGATCCTGACAGCGCGGGATTCGTCGCCCGGATGCGGTATCAACAGACCAAGATCGAATCGAACCTCGCACCCACGATCCCCGTGGACGAGGAGATCGTCACGATCATCCGAGCCCAACAAAAGCACGCCCGAGAAATGATGGCACACTTCGGAAACCCTGACGTCACGCCAAAATACCTGTTCCTTCGCACGACCCGAAACCGACTGGGCGACAAGCCTTACCCGCTTCCGACAATGCATCTGCGGTTCAGCAGACTCACCAGCCTGCTCAACATCAGAGACTCCGTCGGACGTCAGGTCGCGGTCTCCAAGACACACCGCTTCCGGCACACCGCCGCGACCAACCTCATCAACGCCGGAGTGCCGCTGCACGTCGTGATGCGCTACTTCGGACACATCTCTCCGGACATGACCTTGCACTACGCCGTGACCTCCGCTCAGACCATGGAGGAGGAATTCCTCCGATACAAGAAAGTCACCCGCGACGGCCGCACCGCCTCGATCGACAGCTCCGACCTCTACGACCTGATCCAGCTCGACAAGCGAGCCGACCGCATCCTCCCCAACGGCTGGTGCACGCTCCCACCGAAACAATTGTGCGATAAGGGAAACGCCTGCCTGTCCTGCTCGAAATTCGTCACCGACTCCACTCACGCCCCGCAGTTGCGGACCCAACTCACCGACACGGAAACCCTGATCGAACACCGGCAAGCAGTGTTCACCGCGAAGTACGGCGCCCCGATGGACGAGACGAACATCTGGCTGCACGGCCGCCAAATCGAGGTCGACTCGCTCAACCGGATCCTGCTCTCGATCAACGACGTCTCCGCCACCGACAAGGCCGTTCGCGGCCCCGGAACCACCATCTAGAGCAAGGAGAACCAGCCCGTGCCCGAACACCTCACCGCCGCAGCGCGAGCGCGCCACACCGAGACCAGAGCCCGCGCGGACGCGGCGCTGCTGGCACTCAGCAATGCAGGCGAGCCGGTCACCTTCGCGGCCGTCGCTCGCCGCGCCAAGGTCTCCACCGACTTCCTCTACAACCAGCCCGACCTGCGCACGAAGATCAACGACCTCCGCACCAGGCGGTCGCACCGCCGAACAACTCCGGAACAGATGACCGAACCCGGACAGCAGTCTGCACCGTCCGCAGTCAGAGCACTGTCCTCGCAGCTCAAGGAACTCAAACGGCGGCACGCCGAAGAGGTCGGCGAGCTGCGCACGGCGCTCGCGGTCGCCCACGGCGAGAACCTCGCGCTGCGGCGACGATTCACCGACTCCGGCTAGCGCCCTGCGGGTAAGCGATTTCGCCGCTCGTTCACGAAACACGACCCGCTGCCTCGGCATCGGCGGGAAGCGCCTGTCCGGGACACGTCGACAGGACGGTGGCGATCGCGTCTTTCTCCGCCTGGGTCACCCACAGTCGATACCGGAGTTTGACCGCGACCTGACGGGCCACATAAGCACAACGGAACGCCTTGTTCGGCGGCAGCCACGATGCGGCATCCGAATCACTCTTCGCCGAGTTCGGAGCCTGCGTGGTAGCGATGAGATTGAGCGGATCATTCGCCAGATCGATCCGCTCGGCGGCCGACAACTGCTGCGCGCCCTTCTGCCACGAATCACCAAGAGCGACGACATGCTCGATCGGGACGAGCGGCGAAGTCGTCTCCCCACGAACGAAATTCACCGTCGTCCCGGTATACGGATCGTGAAGAACTCCCGACTGCACCACACACGGCGGCGAGACCACACCCGAGCGGACCTTGCACGTGACGTCCACAAGGTCACGGGACAATATGTCCTCGCGAGTACTCAGCGAGTTCCCGCCCCACATAACGGTGTTCGTATCAGTCCACGCGACCCCGAACTCGCTGCGCGCATACCCCGTCTTCGGCGCACGCCCCTTCACCGCAAGCTGATCCAGCGCCGACAGTGCCTCATCGACCTGCACACCAGGCGCAGAAGTTCCCGACACCGGAGCGGCGAATACCGACCCACCATCAGCGGGAAGGACCGAGCAACCAGACACAGTGACAACGAACGCCGCAGCTACCGCCGCGACCCCGGTCACGCGCTGGCGCATCACAAGGCCACCACAGCAGTGAGCGGCATGTCATCGACATAGTGACCAGCAGAAAGAGGAAGACTCCTTGACAAAGCTGCTGATAACAGGTGGTCAATCTGAACTGCAGTCGAAGTATCCTGTCCCCGAACAAAATTGATCGTCTTTCCAGTGTAAGGATCAGCCAACGTGCCAGAGAGAACAACACATTGCTTCTTTCCTTCTTTGAAGACCACGTCAGTCAGCCGCGAAGCCAACAGATTATTGCGCGTATCGCACCCGTCATGCCCGAACTCCACATCGACATCATCAGACCATGCCTGACCGAACTGATCTCTGCTGTAACCAGTTTTCGGAGCACGCCCCTTCACCGGAAGCGTCTCCAACAGCGCAACGGAAGAAGCCACATCAACATCGTGCTGACCGACAGAGCTCTCCACAGACAACGATCCTGCTGGGATCACATCCGCCAACGTCGTACTGCAAC
Organism: Rhodococcus sp. SG20037; assembly: GCF_031763325.1. Taxonomy (NCBI): domain Bacteria; kingdom Bacillati; phylum Actinomycetota; class Actinomycetes; order Mycobacteriales; family Nocardiaceae; genus Rhodococcus; species Rhodococcus sp. SG20037. Next base: position 1,269,466 of record NZ_CP134497.1, read on the forward strand.
CGGAAATCGACAACCCGACCAAGGCAGTGACGGCAACCAGGAGGGAACGGGAACGCACCAAGCGACTATGCAACGTGAAACTCCTAAATCATATGCAGTGCAGAGGATCTACACTCTTATCAACAAAACTCATGAGGATGATGTCGGGAAAACCCGACATCAGACCAGTCGTGCTACACATCCACCGAACCCAATCAACCGGCCACATGCGTGATTGAACATGCCATCGTCCCTATCCGTGCGGTCGAATCGGTCGACCGTCACACGACCTGACCATCGTCACTCACATAACTCACACCGTCGACATCGAACGATGGAGCCCCTACCAGCGAGGTTTTGAGATATGTCAAAACTGCGTGCAGATAATTCGGGTATCGCAGCCGTTGTGGCCGAATTCGACGGTGACGTCGTCGGTCCAGGCGGTACCGAACAGCGCGCGGTCGTATCCGGTCTTGGGTGCGCGTCCCTTGACGGGGATCTGTGCCAGCAGTTCAATTGCGGCGGACGAAGGAGCCGAGGCTTCGGTCACGACCGTCGTGGTGACACCGGATCCGATTCCCGAACCGAGAGAAGATGTTTCGGGCGCGTCGGCGTTGGAATTGGCGCAACCTCCCAGCACGATCACGGCAGCAATGCCGATGGTGACGCCGGTGATGCCGCGCCTGTGATGTGCCGTGCGTGCCATGTGTGAGAGTCCATTTCTGCGAGAGATGAACTACAAGTATGTCATTCACGACAATTCGGGCCTAACCGGCACTGTCTGTCAGTCTGGTCGAAGGAACCATCGAGTCACCGGGACCGAGACGAGGACCCGCGGACCGTCACGAGTTTCGTCTGCGGCATCCCAGCCGTCGTACTTCTCGCCGAAAAGTCTCAGGAGGTCGACGAATTCGCCGACATCGTGATGAATTGTCGCGAGGCCCTGTGCGACCCACGGGTCGCCAGCGGATCCGTCGACTGCCAACGAGACCCGAGGATCGTCCAGCAGGTTCCGAACCTTACGATTCTGCTCAGCGCTCGGTATCCAGAATGTGTTCTGATGCAGTAAGAACCAGACCGGAGTCGTGTGCGGCGAGCCGTCGCTTCGGAGGGTGGTCAACCACACGCAAGGAGCATCCGCGATAGTCACGGTCCCAGTATCGGCGCCGGCGCGAGGTTCACCAATCGAGTGTTCGGAACGAACAATGCCCGGCCCTCGCCGTTGGCGAGGACCGGGCATTGTCGGGAAGGGAGTGGAAGCGTCAGATCTCGATCTTGGGGGTCTGTTCGCCCAGCTTGTGGCGGGCCAGCGCCAGGTTCGCACGCGCACGGTCCAAAACGAGGTACACGAACAGCGTCGACAGTCCGGGCGTCTCGAGGACGCGAATGAGGTGGTACTGGTTGCTCAGGGTGATCAGGATGTCTTCCAGGGTGTCGGTAATCCCCAAGTTACTCATCGTGCGGAGCTTTGCTCGCACAACCTCGGAGTTGCCGGCGCCGGCGTACTCGAGGCTGAATGACGGGTTGCCGCTCATGCCGAGAACCATTCCGCTGTCGGCGTCGACGACGGCTGCACCGCTGGCACCGTCGATGCGCATCAGTTCGCCGAGGATCTTGTCGATGTTGCTCATTGCTTCTCCTTGGTAGGGCCGAGTCGCGCGGGGCGACTCCAGGTGATGCTTCGGTGGTGAAGTCATCGGTACATTTCGAGGTGGAATCGTTGGTTGCGGCGTCGGGAGTGGGTCGGGCGGCAACTTTTCAGTTTGTGAGATTTGTGGGCTCGTTCCGTTCGGTGCAGATGGGCGGCCATTCGACGACTCGAATTCGTCGATGCGGTCTGCGGGTAGCCAGCCGTCTCCGGCGGGTGCGTTGAGTGGCCGTCTCGTATCCGTCTCGTAGTCCGGGGCCGGCGGCTGGAGTTGCGGATACACCGGTGCGGTCAGCGGTCGCTTGTACGGAATCGGCTGACCACCCGCGTCGGCGACGTTCGCGAACCAGGCGGCGTACCCGGGGTCGCTGCGATCGAGGTTTTGCCCGCGATCGTCGTCTTCCTCGCGGGAACCTCGTCGACGAAAAAGTCCCACTCGTTCCAGCCCCTTATAGACGAACTATTTCCGATCGGAGCGTTCCGGATGAACGCGGCAGACCGGACAATCCCACCCGTAGTTATTTTGCAGTTAAGTCACCGTAGCATGGGTTCGCGAACGGGGCATACAGTCCAATCCCGCAGTCGGGAGGGCGAGGCGCTCGGATTCGGCAGGATGCTCGGGCAATTGGCGCTGACGGGCGACGCCGGTCCGTTCGAGCGCCAGTGGCCCTCTGGCATCCTTGAGGGATGAAGAAAACGATCACCGGGTTCATCGGTGCCTGCTCGCTGGTGGCGCTGGTTGCCTGCGGTTCTGACGGAGACAAGCCGACCGAGGTCGGAACACTCACTTCCTCTGCTTCGGCGACCACCACGGCGACGTCGACGACGTCATCCGAGGCTCCGGCGACGTCGTCGGAAATACCTACCGAGACCCCTTCGGTCGACTCGAGTGCTCCGGCTGAGGTCCCGTCCGACCCGAATGTGAGTTCGGCGCTGCCACGGACCTACGCGCAGGCGTGCTCCGACGTTCTCCGGTACCTCGACGCATACCAGCCGGCCATCGACGAGTCCGGAGAGGAAATGGGCATGACGCGTGAATCATTGGCAAACGACATGCTGACCTCCATCCAGGCTTATCCCGAATGGTCGAGCCTGTCTGCCGACGAGCAGGCCGAGGTCACTCGCGGATTCGCCGCAGCGACCGCGGGAAGTTGCTGACCTACTTTCAGAACAACGATTCCTGAATCGCCACGCCAGGGGACTCGAACTCGCCGACGGTGATGGTTCGACCGACCAGTCCGGACACATCCGCGACGAAGCGTGGCGATTCAGGATCGGGGTCGATCCGCAGCGAGGCGATCGAACCGGCAAGGCCCTCCAGATACAAGGAATGTTCCCCGGACTCGAAAGTGTGCGGATACGCGATCAACGGTGCCGCATCGAAGACCACGTCAGCGCACGCCGGCGCCGTCCATTCTTCGGGAGCCTCCAGGATCTCGATTCCGTCGATGTCCGATCCGATGTCATTCAGCTCGTCTTTGATCGACGATACGAAGTGGTGCAACGACTTTCGTAGTTTCTCTCGATCCAAGGGACCTGTCAACGCTTCGATCTTCCGAGACGTACGTATTGCCTGGCTCAAGTGGAAGTGCTCCGAAACTCGGGCTTCGAGGGCGCGAATGCTGTAACCGTCCGTCGACCGCGCTACGAACAATGCGCAGACTGCCCCTTGTTCGGCGACTCGCGGATGCTTGCGGAACTCGGACGCCGTCCCCACCTTCATCTGGCCGCCGGCGAATACGTCGACGTAGAGCCATTGTGGTTGTGCGAGGTAGGTACGCACATTCGGATGAATGTGCGCGCCGCTGACGTGTGCCTGATGAACCGTGGTGAACCCCTCACGATTTCGGCATCGGTCGCATTGGCGTCCTGCGGTGACCGTCGCCCCGCGGTCGCACGGCGAGTGTCTTGGACCTTCGGCGGTGAGATCTCGCCAGCCGAGGCAGCGGCGGCCCTTCGTCTCGTCGACGGAGAATCGCAGCACCGAGTCGTGAGTGAAGAAGGTCGTAGCGGAAGTGGTGTCGTCGACGCATCGGATCCGCGGTGCTGTCGGGTTCGACCAATCGATTCCGCGAACAAGCAGGGTCATGATGAAGTGTCGATTCCTTCTGTAGTTCGCAGGTCGACACCTATGGTAGTCACTGGACATGCGGGTCAGTGCAGTGGTTGTGCCCCACGTTGTTCGAGCATCAGTGTCATCAGCCCGGATTCCTGACTCTGGGTGTTGATCATGTCGCGGGCGGACTGTTTCACCGGCCCGCTCTCGAGCAGGGCATCGGCGGCCTGCGCCATGGCGATCCCGCCACGGTGGTGGCGTTCCATCAGTTGAAGGAAAAGGACCTCGGCGTCGAGCCCGCGAGCGCTGCTCAGTTTCTCGAGTTCTTCGGTCGTAGCCATACCCGGCATGGAGTCGGTCTCGGTGTCCAGCGTTGCCGGGTGATGACGAGAGTCGCCGGCGCCGCTCGGCGACGCCTCCATCCACGCCATCGGCGTTCTACTGTTCGGCGGGACACCGGCCAACCTCAGCCAACCGAGCATGACACCGATTTCCGTTCGTTGAACATCGTCGATCTGCTGGGCCAGTCTCGTCACCGCCGGGTCCACATCGGGACTCAGACGCGCGAGAATGAAGAGGGCCTGTTGATGGTGGGCCGCCATGTCGTGCACGAATCCGATTTCGGTTTCGCTCAGAACAGCTCTCTGCGTGTGGTTCTCGGGTGCGAACAGCGGACGTAGTGCTGCGCCGAGTACGAGCAGCATCAGTGCTGCAGCCACGAGTGCGACGGCTTTGACCGCTCGCGGTGCCGTCATGATCCCACGGTCGTCTTCTGGTCAGCCGGTGGTGTGTAGACACCGTTTTCGAGTTGCATGGCAACAAAGCCGTTGTCGGCGCACGTCGCCCACAACGTGGTCCCGCGCCATTCGGGCGGGGAGAAGCACCAATCGGTCGAGATGTCGCCGAGAGCGACCATGCCCGACCGCGAACTCAGTGCTTGGCCGGGGTCGAACTGGCCCTGCGCGATCGACTGCGCGATTGCCGGGGTGCTGAGAACGGGTACCCCGATGAGCGACGCGAGAGCGTGTGGCGAGTTGGCGAGTTCGAGATTGCCGCCGGTCCGAGCAGGTGGGTTGAAGTACGCAATTTCGTGGACGTCGAAGGGATCTCGAACATCGAAGACCCGAATCCCGCTCGAGATCCATCCACATGCCAGCGCCGTCGGGTCGACCGGGCGATCTGCCGAACAGTAGTGAGATTCGTACGCGAACAGCGATCCGCCGGCAGCAGACGCCAGCGCAGCGTCTTGATTCTCCGGCAGATTGATTTCGAGCTTCACTGAATTGACGACCGACGGTTCGTCGTCATCGGAGACGTCGATCAATTTGACTCCGCCGGAACCACCTTCGTCGACGGTGAACAGGTACGGCGAACCGTCGTAGGTGACCGGAATGCTGTGTTGGGTGGCCCACCCGTCGGTCCACGAGAGCTGGGACAGTTGGCGCACCCGAGGATTCGGGACGCGGCGCTGAACCTCACTGATGTCGAGGACATGTATTCCGCCGAGATTGTTCGACAAGTACATGCGATTTCCGTCGGGACTGATTCCGAAGCCGTGCGTCGACAACCCGATGAGGTCCTGCCAGACGACGCGCGGGTTGGCGGGATCGGTGAGATCGACGGCGCTCACCACGCCGGGAGCGGTGCCGGAAGACCAGTAGGTGTTCCCGTCCGGTGAAAATCCTCCCTCGTGATTGGTGATGGGCAGCAGCATCCCCAGATCGGTTCCTGGTCCGGGGTTGAGTAGTTTCGGGTGCGCGCAATCGGAGATGTCGTAGACCGACATCAGGCCGACGCCGGTCAAGAGCGGAACGCCCGTGCCCACCAGCAGCTTTCGCGCGGTGTTGACCTTGAGGCTCTCCCACGTTCCGGCCAGCATCGCGGGTTCGGTCAGCGTGGCGGTGAGAGCAGGATTGGCAGGATCCGATACGTCGAGAACTTGGACGCCCTGGGCGGGGCCCAGGAGGTTCCCGGGGAAGAAACTGCCGACGCACGAGCAGTGTTCGAAGTTGGTGGACGTGATCCCGCCGCCGCGACCCGAGTAGCCGCCGATCTGAGACATGTTGCAGCTGTAGCCGTCTCGGCTGCGTCCGCTGTTTCGGTCCTCGGCCGGAACATCACCCTGCAACCCGGTCTCGGGCATCGATCCCGGGCCGCATTCGGCGCGGCTTGCGGCGGTGGAAGCGACACCCGGGTTCTCGTGGATCGAGCCCGGGGCAGTGGCGGGCTCAGCCGACGCGACGCACACGGGAAGGACGGTGATCAAGGCGACGAGTGCGATGGCAGATCTGGTTCTGATGGTCGTGAACGATTTCATCGAGTCCAACTCCCGGTGCGGGATTGCCTTTCGTATCTCACGGGCAGACGTATCTCACGGACAGGCAGCACGGAGGGCAGGCGCGTGTTCGAGCGCTCACGACGATCGGGTCGGGGTGTGAACCGGTGTCGGGCCGCAACCAACCGGACAATGCTGTCCGGTTGGTATCGTAGTGTGCGTGACATCGTCTGGCCGCGTCAATAGCGGATCTCTCAACAGAGGGCCGAGAGATGCGGCGCGCAATCGTGCGGCACTCGTCTCAGCAGCTCGTGAGGTGTTCGCCACTCAGGGTTTTGCTGCTCCGCTCAGCCTGATCGCCCGCACGGCCGGCGTCGGTCAGGGCAGCCTCTACCGGCACTTTCCCACTCGCGAAAGCCTCGCACTCGCGGTGTTCGACGAGAACATCGTCGAGCTGCAAGATATGGCTGCCGATCCGGATTCGACTCTCGACGATCTTTTTCGATTGTTGGTAGACCAGATCACCACCTCCATCGTGTTCGTGGAGGTCATCAAGCCCGTCTCCTTCGGCGACTCACGACTGAATTCGGCAGGCACCCGCCTGACCGATCTCCTCGAAGGACGCCTCGAGGAGGCGCGTCGAGCTGGGAAGATACGCGAGTCCGTGACTGCTGAGGACGTGATTCTGGCGATCGCGATGTTCGCCGCGATCATGGAACGGACTGCCGAGAGCTCGCGAAAAGAAGTCGCGCACTCGGCCTGGAACCTACTTGTGCAGGGACTGGCCGGGCCGGCAGCGGCGGGCTGAGTCGCGTTCGCCTCGCGCCTCGAGGTGATCGCCTAGGCTCGTGGCATGGCTATTGTCTGGACAGTTCCTCGCGCTATCGGCTCCACCTTGCTCGTTGCTCCGTTGATCAAGGAGTTCCTTGTCGAGGGTGACGGCACCCTCGATGCAAAACTGACTGCGGTCGGTACGGTCTCTGCCTCTCTCGAGAAGCAAGTCGGCCGCACGTTCACCTCGATCAGCGCTGCTTCGGCGGCAATCTTTTCCGGTGCTGCCGGTTCCACCAGCGTGCCAGACGCACTACGTCTGGCCGTGATGCGCACTCTGTCCACCGAGGTCGTCGTCAGGAAGCCCGCTCCGCAGCCGTTCTCCGAGAAGGTCGGGAAGAGGCTGGGGCAGTATGTCTTTGCTTTGCGTGACCCGCGTAACGACCAGGTGTTCCATGTCGGGCACGGCACGGGAAATCAAGTATTCGCGCCGGTGTTCGAAGCGCTCGGTGAACTCGCGAACCTCGAAGGAGCGGACGCTCCGGCCGAGTCGAATGGTGCTGTGACGGCAGCCAAGATCGCTCGGATCCGCGAGATCTACGACGCAGGTTCGGCGGTGGAGCACTTCGTACTCCTCCGCTCGGTCTCTGCCGCCACGGATTCGGCCGCCACTACCGATGAGGTCGTCCGAGGCATCGTGGAAGCCTTGCGGATCACCGACGCGGGAGAGGGTCTGACCAATCTCGCAGGCGATACCTCGGACAAGGACGCCCGTGCGACCCGCGTCGAGGAACTCGCATTGCGCTACTCGGCTGATCCCGCGCCGGAACTCCCGACGCCGAGCATCGTCCTCCACGTACCGGCCTCCGCCCGTCCGGGAGCAACGCCGGAAGAGATCTACGAACTCGCGCGCGCCGAGTGGTCTGCCGGTGCGGCTGTTCGTGCCGAGATCGGAATTCCCGTTCTGGTGTTTGCCGACAGCATCATTCGTGGTGCCTTCCGTGCTCAGTCATGGGAGGTGTCCACCCGCAATGCCGACGGAAGCCAACTGTGGCGGTTCAACGGAACCGTCGACGACGAGCTTGCTGCCAAGTACGTCGGAACCGAGGTCACCCCACACAACGTCGGCCTGAAGAAGTGGCCCGCCAGTGGGTGGGTCACGAGGTTGACTGCCGCCCGTCCAGGTGCGGTCATGCCGGGACCTCGTAAGTCCAAGTAACGCAACAACTTCAGGTAGAAGTCATTGTGGGGGCGGGATCCGTTCGGATCCCGCCCCCACAATATCGTTGCCCGGGGTTGTTAGCCGAGCAATCCGCTTCCCAGATAGTCGTTCTCGGTGCATCCCGGCGGAATGAGATACACCGCAGAACCGATCGGCGTCGTCCACTCGTTGAGTGCGTCGAAGTCACTCAATCGCTGTTGGACCGGTAGATATTGCTCGGCGATGTCCCGTTGGAATGCTGCGAAGATCAATCCCGAATTCGAGGTCTGCCCGCTCTCGGGTGCGTCGTCGTAGTTGTATGCCCGACGGAAGAACTGCTCCTTCTCATGCGTCTGGTGGGCTCGCGCGATGTGTGATCCTGGCGGGATCACCGGAATCCCGAACTTGTCCGTGAGTGTGAAATCCGCTTCGTCGAATTCGTTGGTTCCGTTGAGCGGAGCGCCATTGGACAACGTGCGCCCCATCGTGAGTTCGCGCCCCGAACGGTCGAGTTCGTCCCAGGTATCCATTTCCATGCGAATGCGTCGCAGTACCAACGAGGTTCCGCCCGCCAGCCACGACTGACCCGCGCCGTCGTGCCAGATCAGTGAATCGAAATCCACTGTTCCCGGAGCAGGATTGACGGTCCCGTCCACTTGGCCCATGAGATTGCGCATCGTGGTTCCCTCAGGCGTGGTGCCGCGAGCGTTGCGGAATCCCTTTTGCGTCCACCGGATGGTCGTCAGTGATCGGACGTTCTTGGTCAGAACTCGCACAGCATGAGCAATGGTCACCGGATCGTCGCCACAAATCTGCAACAACAGGTCCGATCCGCCCCATCGATCGTCAAGTCGGTCGATCGCGTAGCTCGGCAACGGCTCGAACCAGTCCGGTTGACGTGCTTGCAATCCCAGCTTGGTGAACAGGCCAGGGCCGTAGCCGACGGTCACTGTCAAGCGTGCCGGATCCACGGCCAGTTCCCGTTCGGTGTCCGCCAACGCCGGGTTGCCCGCGGTGAGCCGTGACGCATCCTCGGACCACATCTTCATGATTCCGACGACGACTGCTCGATCGGTTCCAGGCAAGAGGTCGAACCCGATGAACGTGCCGTGCGCTTGCGGAGTGGTGGCGATCCCAGCTTGGTGGACGCCGTAGAACGGTTCCACCAGCTTGCCTGCTTGCTGCTCGTGTTCGCTGCGCTCCACCACTGTGGTTGCGCCCCAAGTTATTCCCGCGACGCCGAGCGCGGCGGCGCCTCCTCCGAGAAGGCGCCGCCGGCTGAGTGCTCGGCTGGGCGGGTTCGTGTTCTCAGCCACCGTGATTCGGGTCGTAGTTCTCCTGATTACCGGAGAAGTCGCGAATCTGGGCTGTGAACGTGGTGCTGGAACCGTCGTCGTAGATCAAGGTGAGGTCGGTTTCTGCGCCTGGGAGCAGCGGCGCGGACAGGTCCATGAACATGAGGTGGTCACCGCCCGGGGTGAGGGAGGCGGACCCGTTGGCAGGGACCAGGAAACCGCCGTCCTTGGGACGCATCGTCATCGTTCCGCCGTCGCCGGTCACGACTTCGTGCAGTTCGAGTCGAGACGACGCGGGGCTGGTGGCCGAGACCACGCGTACGTCCTTGTCACTGGAGTTGACGAGTTCGGCGAACGCCGCGCTCATTCCTTCCGGCGCGGCCTTGACCCATTGATCCTGAACTGTGATGGATTGTGCAGCTTCGGTTTCCTTGTCGGAGTTGGAAGAACAGCCGGTCAGGGCGAGAGCTGCGGACAGTGCAACAGCTGCGAATATCTTTGTGCGAACAGTCATGTGTGTCTCCGTAATTCGTGAAGTGTCAGGTGGTGGCACGGCGTTTGAACGCCGCAATGCACAGGTCGATCAGCAGGAATGCGAGAAGGCTGATGCCGAGTAGCGGAACGAACCAGCCGACCAACGCCGTGATCGCGACGAGAGCAACGAGGCCGACCGGGGAGAGGTTGCGGATTCCGCCGCGGGCAGGAACCCGGCCGACTGCCCAGTCGGGGCCACGAGTGGGGCGTCGGCGCCACCACATGATGTAGCCCCGAATGACCACGCTGACCAGTGCGAGTGCCAGTGCGGCGAGTGCGATCTGGTTGGCAAGACCGAACAGCAGGCCCATGTGGAGTTGGATTCCCCAGGCCGAAAGTTTGGCTGCGAGTGGCCAATCCGAGAACCACAACTCGTCGGTGACCTTTTGCGTCGCTCCGTCGATTGCGATGGTGTTGTTGCTGTACACCCAGGGCTGACGTGTCTGGGCGACGGTGAACGCCGTCTCGGCGTTCGCGGGTATCGATACTTCGACAGGACCGGTGATCCCGTTGTACCTGGCGATACCGAGGACGGTGTCGACGCGTCCGACGTTGGTGTCCGTCAGCGTGCCGGTGGCGGCGGGGGCCATGTCGTGACCCTCGTGCCCGCCTGTCGCCGGAGGGGGAGCGTCGCCGAGAGTTTTCACAACTGAGGGCGTCGTCCAACTCAACGCGGTTCTCAGATTGCTGACGTTCTCTCCGGCGTAGGTCGACCACGTGAGGCCGGTCGCCGAGAGGAAGACCAATGCAACTGCTATCCAGATGCCGACGACACCGTGCCAGTTCAGGGTCCGGCTTCGTCCGGTGGATGCTCGGTCGATCGTGAGCAGTCGAGCGTTCCGGGCGGTGCGGTAACGACGGAACCAGAGGTAGACACCGCCGAGTGCGACCACCCACATCCACGACGCGGCCAATTCGCTGTAGAGGCGGCCGGGTTCGCCCAGATGAAGGTGGCGATGCAGTTGGGAGATCCAGGTTCGCAGCGGCAGCGAACCACTGCTTCCGTAGACCGCCAACTCGCCGACCGGCTGTGCGAGTACCGGATCGACGAAGACGGCGAGCCTCTCCGATTCGCCCAGCGACGGATCGGTGAACAGGACTCGGGTGGTTTCGCCGGCAGCAGGGGACGGACGTACTGCCGAGACCGTCAAGTCGGGGCGGTACTGCTGAGCGGAACGGATCTGATCGTTCAGTGACGCGATCTGTCCGGTGGTGTCGGTCTGGAGGTAGTCGCTGTAAACGAACTTCTCGATGGTGGGTGCCATCGCGTAGAGGCCGCCGCTCAAAGCGGCGATGAGGATGAACGGTCCGATCAGGACGCCGGCGTAGAAGTGCAGACGCAGGATCAGTGGTCTGGCGCCGCCAACCTGCTTCTTCGGCGGAGAACTGTCGTTGGACGCGCGCGTCTGTGCGCGCTCCAATTCGGGTGCGGACATGCGTGTACTCGATCCCGCCGTGCGCCTTTGTTAACCGCGGGCGGTTAATAAAGGCGCACAGCAAAGTGGCGCACGTAATCACGTGCGTGAAAGGAAAGGGGAGGTGAGTTACACGAATGCCGGTGGGCCGCGAGTGCCCAGGCCTGAGGTGAGAAGTTGACGTAGAACAACTTTGGCGCGGTATCGAGTACGTGCAGCGAACGGTGACGGTTCAGCTGCCCACGGGCGCAATAGAACGGCGACGATTGCCGCTACCGTCGATGCGGCCACGACGTATCCGCGTTCTGCGCCGCGGATAAGCACTGCGCACACTCCGACGGCAGCGATGTGTGCCGCGAGCATCGGAAGGGACAGGAGCAGGCCGTGTTGATGATCCGAAGCGATGGTCAATGTCGCGTGACCGATGGCCTGACCCGCAGCGAGCATGAGGGCGAGCAAGAGCGCGGGGGAGCGACGGGTGTCGATGGACGTGACCACCGCGCCGACGCTCGCGCAGGCGAGGATCAGCAACACGACAGCGCTTTCGGACGGGGCCATGCCGCCACCACCGAGCGCGTGGGCTGCGACGGAAACCGCGCCGGAGGTGCCGCCCACGAAAGCGCCGCGCAGCTGCGCGACATCTTTCGGACCCGGCGTCATACGCGAAAGGATACAGGCGCCTACTACCGGGCTTAGTAGGTGATCGGTCGGGATCGTTTCGGTGGCCGACCGACGAACGCATTAGGTGGGGGATTTGTCCGATTCGCCAAACTTTGCCGAGGACCGGGTGAAACAAACGTGACGGTCATTTTCCGGTGCCAGACTTGGCTCTGGTCGCCGGCAACGGGTCGACGGCAGGGCAAACACATAGGAGAGTTTCATGAGGCGTCGATTCTTTGCGATATTCGCCCTGATGGGTGCGTTCGGTCTCTTCCTGTCCTCGGTGGCCTCGGCGGACCCGGTCACACGCTCCGTGTCGGGCACCCTTGTCAACTCGTGTAGCGATACTGGCGATCCGGGCGGGATATGGATGGTCGTATGGGATGGCTCGACGCAGATATCCTCGGCCACTGTCGGGGTGGGTGGCGCATACACGATCACGAACGTTCCTCCGGGCAATTACACGGTCAGTCCATACTCGCCGGCTGGATGCGGATCCGTACCCGACAGGACGGCGGTAGATCTGACGACGTCCGACGCGACCGGGATCGACTTCGAGTTGGTGAAGGTGTTCAGCATCGTCGGAACTGTCACTGGGTGTCCGGGTGCTGACGGGGTCGGGGCGTCTGACGTGACGTTGAATCTCCTCGATGCCGGCACGCAAATCGCGACGACAACGACGGATGATTCCGGTGACTACTTCTTTCAGTACAAGCCGGCCAAGGACGGCTATTCCGTAGAAGTGGTTCCCGGCAGCGGATGCGGTGCCGATCCAGCAGTAATTCCGGTGAATCTGAGCACGAATGACGTCACCGGTGTCGACTTCGCGCTCACTGCCGACGGCTGCGATACGGGCAGTTCGTTCGGAAGTGTGGATCTGTCGACGATTTTCGGAAGTCTCGGTAGTTCGGAATTCTGCAGCAGCTGAACACTTGTCCATAAGGGGAGGGTGATCGCCGAGGCGATCACCCTCCCTTTTCTCGTTTGTTACCAAGGGATTTGCCCTGACATTGCGGAAGGCTGTTTCTGGCGGCAGATGAAGATATCTGTGCCGCATATCGTTACGACGTTCGTATTTGCTGAGATCGGCACAGGCGTGGGGACCAAAGTCATCGAAGTGCGGGTGTAACGGTCTGTTGTGCCACGACGGTATTGAGCAGAGAACGGCAAGCCCGCCAGAGTGATAGCGTCCGAGAGGCTATGTCCGAAATGATTCCGAACTCGACCTAGGAAAACGGTGCGCAGCGATAACAACGGTTCGAATAACGGAGTCCTGGGGAACAACTCCGGAACGACTCAGGGCGACGGCCATTTCGACGCGTCCGACGACGGCTATGCAACGTCGATTCGAACCGTCACCTTCACACCACAATTCGACGAGCCTGCAGCAAAACCGTTGCCCAGTCAGCGGATGCGCCAGCAACGTCGTGAAGAGCCGACTGATTTTCGGACCTCGACGCCCAGGCCAATGACCTCCGTCGACGACCTGGACATCATCAAGCGGGCGAAGCGTCCACCCGAACGCGGTTTGGGCAGTGTGTTGTTCAAACTCACCGGGGGCCGGATCAACACTGGGCAGTCGGCTGCCGAACTCGAACACCAGGCTCTCGTGCGCCGTGCCAACCGAACGGTGCGCGGCGTGTACAAGATTGCTTTCATCTCACTCAAGGGTGGAGTGGGGAAAACCACGGCGGCCAAAACTGTCGGTTCGACGTTCGCATCGATCCGTGGGGATCGAATCGTAGCCATCGACGCCAATCCCGACCTGGGGACTCTGGCTGATCGCGAACGACGTGAACATCACCTGACCGTTCGTGATCTGTTGGCCGACGGTGACATTCGTACGTACAGCGATGTTCGTTACTACACCTCGCAAGGCGACAGCCGACTCGAAATCCTTGCGAGTGAGGCAGATCCGGAAACTTCGGAGTCGTTCAACGAGCAGGACTACCTCGATACTCTCCGAATTCTCGAGGTGCATTACAACATCGTCATCACCGACTGTGGCACCGGAATCATGCACTCGGCCATGTACGGAATTCTCGACGAAGCAGATGCTTTGGTTGTCGTCAGCCCGACAGCTCAGGATGGTGCCCGTAGTGCTGCAGCAACGCTCAGTTGGCTGACCAAGCACGGATACGCAGATCTGGTGAGCAGGTCGGTCGTGGCGATCAATTCGACGCGGCCGGGTTCGTCTTCGCTCGACCTCGATCAACTCGAGGACGTTTTCGCTCAGCGTGGAGTGCGAGCGGTCAAGACGTTGCCCTACGACGATCACCTGGGCGAAGGCGGTCCGATCGACTTGAAGTTGTTGAACAAGCGCACGGCACGGGCATATCTGGAACTCGTCGCAGCAATTGCCGATGGTTTCCCGGACTCGGTGGGCAAGCACGCTTCTCGATAGAACGTGCTCGCCACCGAATCTGATCAGCAGGCTCTGGCGTTCAAGGGTGCCGAAGTATCGCGCCGTATCCGTCGGCGAGAACGAGGCGTTCGTCGATCTGTACCAACTCGGTGCCGGTCCCGATTGCGATGTAGGGGAGTACGCGATCGGCGGGCCCGATCAACTCTCCACTGGTGACTTCCTTGTCGTCAGGATCGGTGAGCAGCAGCGTCTCGACCTTGCCCTGTTCGAGGGCGTCGAGGACGCGTGCGGTCCCGTCGATGGAGAGGCCGGAGTCCCGGCCCTGCTCTGCGACGTAGCGTTCGGTTTCCACATCCATTCTGCGCAGTCGCTGCGTGTCGATCAGTTCACGAATCGACTTGGACACCTCGGCGGGTGTGGAACCGACTGAACGCGAACCCTTTTCGACGTCCACCACCCGTAGCGTCGACGGCAAAAGCTGTGCAAAAGCTTTGCGGGATTGTACTTCTCCGATGACAACTACCAGCGCGACCTTGTGTTCACGGGCGAGCGCCGCCGCGCGCTCCACAGCCTGAGTCAGGTTCTTCCGGATATTCTCCTCCACGAGGCTTTGGCTGTCGGTGTATCGCTCCTGACCGCCCACGTGTGCCTTGTGGACCGGGAAGCCGTCTCCGTCTACCGTTTCGCCGTACACGTCACGCCCGCGAGCATCGCGCACGCACAGGTCCGCGCCGGTGTGGTCGACCTTGGCGATGAGGAACGGTTCGGTGTCGTATCCGTGTGCGATCAGTGGAATCAGGTAGGGCAGTTCGCCCAAGGTCGCGATAGTGGAGCCGGCAGGTTCGAGCAGAATATCGTCGATCAGCACTGCCTCGGAAGTGGCGACGATCGCGCGTCCGGCGCGACCTGAGATGCCGTGATGGTTGTCCTTCACCTCGTCCAGTCGTGCGATCAGCGATTCCGATGCTCCCTGTTTCGTGAGTTGATTGCGCATCGAGCGCCATTCGAGTTCGAAGCGCTCGCGCGCATCTTCCCGGTTACGGACGTCTTCGAAGTACACGGAGGCAAACGGGCCGTCACTCGAACCGACCTTCTTCAGTCGCCCAGCATGCATGTCGGCTCCCTTCTGTAGTGGTCCTATGCCGCGTACCCGACAACCGGTGATTCGACACGACCGCTTTCAGTTCGCACGTTTGTTCGACTGCTGGTACTGTCTGTGAACGTGAGGGTGGTGCAGAGGGAAGCCTGCATCACCTTCACGCCAAGAGCCCGGGACCTGCCGCCGACTGCCTTCGGCGGCAGGTCCCGATTCTGCTTACTCGGCGTCGTCAGTGCCCTTCGACCTGTCGGAACTCTTGCGCCAGTGGGTGAATCGTTCCTTGATATCCGACGCTACATCGCCGACGCCATTCCCCACGGCGCCCACCGCACCGCCCAATCCGCTACCTATGTCGCGCACCATGCGGATCAAAGGGTCCTCCGACTCGTCGAAGTTCTGCTTGTAGGTCTTGGCTGCATTCTTGAACTCGTCGCTGATCTTCGCTCCGTCGTCATCGCCGCGACGGGGGTAGTTTCCGCGCAGAATCGCGGCGTAGTCTCCGCTGTCCACCCACTTCTTGAGCTCGGCGGCGCGAAGCACCGAGAACGGGTGAGAGAGCAGTTCGATGTTGAGGAGCTTGAGTACACCGTCGCGGAGGTCGCCGCTGGCGTCGTACTCGGCGGCCTGGGCAAGAAACGCGTCGACGTCGATTTCACTGACTCGGGATCCGCCCGCCAATTTCATCTGGACGCGAATCGCGGTGTGTACGTCCTGCCCGCACAACAGTCCGGCACGATCACCGGACAGTTCTGACTTGCGCTGCCATTCCATGAGGGCGGCGATGATCGCGCGCAATGCCCACCCGCCGACGGGCAGCCATCCGATGGTTCCGGCCAGTCGCATCAAATGCATCAGGATGGTCCGATACACAGCATGACCGGACAGCGCGTGGCCAAGTTCGTGGCCGATGATGAACCGCTGTTCCTCGTAGTTCATCACGTCCAATAGGCCGGTAGTGACCACCATGAACGGCTTGTCCATGCCGATGGTGAAGGCGTTGACCATCGGGGTCTGGAGTACGAACAGCTCGGGTGTCTCGTCGGCCTGCAGGATGTCGACGCAGTCACGGCGCAGGTCGTTCAGGTCGCTGAACTGGCGTTCGTCGACTCGCACCGACGTGGCGAGGTACATGAGGCGGTGCTGACGTTCTTGGAGCAGTCCGGACAGCGTCCGCAGGACAGTGTCGAACCCCCGAAGCGTCCGGAGCGTCACCAATGCAGCCCGATCGGCTGGGTGTTCCCACGCACGCGAGCTGATGTCCGGGAACTCGATTCGGGTGCGATCTGGTGCAGTGGTCATGGTGGCCCCTCACTTCGATGTGTGTCGACTCACCTCCAGGGTAACGACTAGTCGGTTTAGCGTGGATTTCCGGCAGCTCACTCGGTGGGCTGGGGGAGCGTGCAATCGGTGACTTTGGGGTTGACGCCGAAGTAGTTCAGCGGACCCGCGATGACCGTGAGCGCGATGGTCCCGACGCCGGCGCAGTTGGTCGGCGAACTGCTGTAGTAGCCGCGTTGGCCGGCCGCGACGGCCCCGACTATCAGCCAGATCAGAACGATCAGAGTCACAATTCTCATCATGGCGGGCTCGATTCTTCAAATATTATGGTGCCCAGCGAAATACCCGGTCAGAGTGGGTATGAAACGCTCTGCCGACGGGTATCCGCGGTGTATGCGGCTCGAGGCGGGCGTATCCGCCCGAGTGAACGCACTGAAGGAGCTTGTGATGATCATCCTCGGCGTGATCCTGCTGATAATCGGTTTCGTGGTGAACATTCCGATCCTGTGGACGATTGGTGTCGTCTTGCTGGTGATCGGAATCATCCTGTACGCGCTGGGCGCGGCCGGGCACGCCATCGGTGGTCGGCGGCATTACTACTGATCCGTTGTCGGCTCGTCGTGCGTATCCGTGCCAGTCGGCGCGGTCGGTACGGTGCGCTGAACGGCACGCGCAATCAGTTCCCGAAGGCAGACCTGGCGCAGCGTCCGCTGTTGCCAGTCGCTGCCGTTGCCTGTGACTGACTTGAGCTGCAGCGCCGACTCCACGCTCGAGTACTCGCCTCCCTCGTCGAGGGAGTCACGGACATGGATCAGGAGCCGGTGCAACAGTTCCGTGGCTGAAATTCTTTGTGAGGTAATCGGATCGATCGACGCTCCCAGGACGCCTTCCTTCGCGGACACCCAGGTTGCGAGGCGGAGGCTCTCGAGGGAAATGTTCGGAGCCTCGATGCCCCGGTCTATCGCGCGTAACGCAGTTGCCACCAGAGCCCGTCCAAGGGTTGCAAGTAGCGCTGCATCCTCTGCTGTCGGCTGAACGTCGCAGACTCGGATCTCGACGGTCGGTAGGTGGCACGAAGGTCGGATATCCCAGTAGGCCATCCGCTTGTCGAGCATCACGCCGCAATCCACCATCTTCGCAACCGCGGTGTCGAAGTCCCCGGTGGTCTCGAAGTACGGCGGCGGCCCGGCGACTGGCCACCTGGACCATTGGATCGCCCGCCAACTCGCGAAGTCGGTGTCGACTCCTTGGTGGACACGGGAATTGGCGCTCAGTGCCAACAAGGCGGGCAACCAGATGCGCACGTGATTGCAGACCTGCACGGCCTGTACTTGATCAGCGACGCCCACATGGATGTGGCAACCGCAGATGCTTTGTTCGGCAGCGAGGGCGCCGAAGCGTTCGCCCATCCGGCGGTAGCGAGGCGAGTCGCTGATCTCGAAACGCGAAGGCCCCGAAAGCGGTGCGCCGACGGCCAACAGCCTGCAGCCGTTCAACTCGGCAGCTTTTGCCGCGAGCCGACGCATGTCGATCAAGTGGGTTCGGAGTTCGTCGATGCCATGGCACACGGGAGAGTTGGTCTCGACTTGGCAGCGGGACAACTCGAGCTGAAGATCCAACCCCAGTGTCGACGCGGTTTCCGCAACCGCGGCATTGTCGGTGGACGGCAACCAGGAGGTCGGGTCGACGAGGATGAATTCTTCTTCGACGCCGACGGTCGGGGTCGTCGATTCGTGGCGGCCAGCGGTGGATTCGGTCGAGCAGGTGGCGCCCATGCTCGCGTCTACCCGGTCGGTCGAAGGCGGAAACCGACCCGAGGAAGCCCCGTTCTCGTCGGGAGAACGGGGCCTGTGGTCGGCCTTGCCAACATCTCGGAAGCGTCAACGAGTCCTTGCACACCGTATGAATCTGGGGACTGGCGTGCCTGGGAAAACGTACTGTGTCGGACTCGGTAAAACGAGACCCCAAGGCATGTCTCACCCCCTATTTCACCCTCGTGTGGACTTGTCCGCACGCCCTTCGCCGAGTCGCGGATCATGACCTGGCGGCCTGCGGTGGTGCAGTCTCGGTTTTATCCGTGGGGCCGCCGTTATCGAGCAGATTCCGAGAATACGAACCCATCTAAACTAACGTCCAGCATTCGGATGTGACGTTCTGGCGGAGTGTGTGGGTTCGATGAGTCAACAGATATTTGATCAGTTAATCGCGTGCACAGCATCCGGAGAAGTTGTGGAACTTTCGAACTGGTATTGCGTTTCACCAGCGCAAATCTTCAGTGGTCATGGGTGAAAGTCAGAAGATGGGAGAAAGTGCCTGGGATTGTGTTGCTACCGGTTCGTTATCGTAGACGAATGTCCACTATGTGCGTGGATGACGACTCTTGAAGGCGGGCAAAACTGCGTGTCAGCTGTGTCGGAGCTTCCTCTGCCTTTGTGTTCTTGGATTGAGAGTTTCACCAGGAATATCTTTCGTGATCGACGCGCCGGGAAATTTTTCTCAAGATTTACCCACTTGCTAATTGGGGAATTCAGCGGGTTGCAGAAGACTGAAATATTGCGGGTGGGAGCTGTTATTTCCGGTGATTTGCCCATATCTTGCTGAGTGGCGTATTTGCGACCGAAGTGTCGCGCGGTCGAGAAATAATGCTTTTCATGCTTTACATTGGAAATTGCAAGATGCACGTTTCATCCTCAGTGTTAAACGAAAGGACGAACGCAATGGGTAGCTTGGAAGATTTCGACATCGCGGCACTTCTTCAGAAGGTCATCGCATTCTTCGACGGATTCTCGTCGGACGAGACCGAGACCCCCACGGGCTAAGACTTAGCGAAGCCGCTGTGCATCCGGATGACACTGGATGTGCAGCGGCTTCTCTGTATCCGGCGCCTTCATCGGCGAAGGCAATGAATCGGCGTGCGTGGTTTCGGCCCGGCACTGGGCACTAACTGGTTGCATCCGTCTGGATCAAGAGCATCGCGTCGTCGACCGGATCGAAGTACAGAGCCGGGTCGGCAACCAGTGCAGCGTCGTCACCATGAGTTTGCATGGTGACAACCCAGGCACGATCGTCGTGTTCCACGTAATAGGCACCCGCGAGGACCCCGATGGAACTGCCGCCCTTGAATCCGCCGTAAGTGAACCATTTCGCGGACTCGTCGCTGAGCGCCGGATCCTCGGCGAGAATGTCTCGAACCGGTGCGCCGCTCTCGGTCTTCGCCTTCTCTTGCAACGTGACCAACGCGGCACGCAGGTCGGCGGGCGAGGCGAACCAATCGATGTCGAAAGGCCATGCGGGGGTGGTGAATGCTGACGCCGGGATGTCCACCAGGCCGCCAGGTAGTGCCGCGAGTATCGCTCGACGCTTGTCCGGAGTTCCGTCGCGCCAAGCGATACGTTGTGCGCCTTGGTCACCCCAGCCGAGTTGGAACAGTGCGCGGGTCGGCTTGAGCGGGATGTTGAGCGAAGGATTTGCCATGCCCATCGGGGCGAATTCGGCTTCTACCTGCTCGCGCCCGACAGCGGCGATCAGCATGTCGGTGGCGGTGTTGTCGCTGATCGAGATCATCTTGCCGGCGGTATCTCGGACCGTGACTTCAGTTTCCGATGGCAGGTCCTGCATGGTCCCGCCGGGCATCGATTTGAGGTCGTCGGTGATGGTGAGCTTCTGATCCCAGGAGAGTGTCCCGTTCTGGACGGCCGTCGCGACCGCGCCGAGAACGTACAGCTTGATCGTTGACCCTGTGGGCTGTGGTGAGGTGTCGCCGACACTGAAGACTTCGGCGTTCTTTCCTTCGGTGACCTCGGTGACGGTCAGATTGGTCGGCGCGGGAAGCGCTTTGACAGCTGCCTCGAGTTCTTGCCAAGATGCGGCCGGCACATGAACGTCCTTGGTCGGTGTGATCGCCATTCCGAGGATCAGCCCGTTGCCGTCGACGACGACGTTGACGTCGAACGCACCGCCGGTGGTGCTGGTGATGGAAACTGTGCCGTCGGAGTCGCCTCCCTTGTAATTCACTGTTGTCCAAGGCTGTCCGGCTCGGATGGAGTCGAAGTCCGGAGGTGTCAGGACTACGGGTGCAGTGGGTCCGAAGTGTTCGGCGATTTCTTCCTGGGTCAACGGCGTGCTCGTGTTGAACGCACTGAGAAGCCAGGTGATCTGCTTGCCGACGGAGCTGTCAGGGATCGTGACCGTAACGGGTGCCGCGGTGGGGGAGGTCTTTGTGTTGTTTTCAGAGGTTTGTGCGGAATCAGTCCCGGAAGTACATGCGGCGAGGGCGAATACCGCTGCGGAGGCAAGTGCTACCAGCGCGAGCGGGCGGCCCTTCCTGCGTGTGTGTTCGAGTTTCATGGACTCATTTCATCAGCGTTCTCTTCGGCGCGCGTCCGTCTGAGGTGTAGACGTACTCAGCCTGAGGTACTGAATCGCTTCATCCTGGAGTACCGTCGACCACTTGTAGTGGTGACACGCGCCTTGCCGCTGGACAAATGGGAGAAAGGCTGCACTCGAAGAACTTTCGGGATGACTGCGAGAGCTAGTTCTTGGTCGCGGCCAAAAAGGACGGTTGCGTTGACAGCGCTGCGATTTCTTCGGGGAGTTCGGGGATCCGACGATCGTACAGTTCTGCCAACTCGACCGAGCTGAAGCGTCGGACAGTCCAATTGTGTTCAGCCAACCACTGGCCCGGATCGGATCGCTTGTCGCTGTAGAACAGTTGCGAAATGTCCAGGTCTCCGAACGGGTCCTTGGCGAAGTACTTGGATCTGATGGCCGCAAGCTTGCTCGGGTCGGTTCCGGCCGGAAAGTCGTTCACCGCCAAGCGACTACCGGTGGCCGAGAGTTCGTCGATCCGCTCGAACAGGGCGTCGTGGGCCGGGCCGGGGAGATAGGCGAGCAGGCCTTCCGCCGACCAGGCCGTG
Source organism: Rhodococcus sp. SG20037 (assembly GCF_031763325.1). Lineage (NCBI taxonomy): Bacteria > Bacillati > Actinomycetota > Actinomycetes > Mycobacteriales > Nocardiaceae > Rhodococcus > Rhodococcus sp. SG20037. The sequence goes on from NZ_CP134497.1 coordinate 1,290,958, forward strand.
GGTTCGTTCGGGTCGAAACCAGCCTCCTCGAGTGCGGCCGGCCAGTCGTTTCGCAGATCAGTAGGCACAGTGCGTCTATCGGTCTTCGGCTGGGCGTCGTGCGCCGCGAGCACTTCGGCTTTGAACTCCAGCACCTTTGGCTGATCCACTTCGAATACCGTCGATCCTGAGCTCCAATCCAGCCGGTACGCACGCGAATCCAACCCTGCTGCAACGATTACCGCCTGCCTTACTCCGGATTCGGTTGACGACGAGAAGAATTCGTCGAAGAACCTGGTTCGCAACCCCATGAAACCGCCGAAGGGGGTGTCCTCGAGGAGCGTGGGATCTTTCAGAAGAGCTGTGAAATGCGGCTCGGCTGCAGCTTCTACGAACCACGATGCGAACTTGTCTTCGATGATCGCGTCCGGACGGGTGCTCTCCAGTGCTCGGAACGTTGCCACTGCCAGCGCAGTAAGTCCGACGCTACTGACGATGTCCCACGTATCTCCATCGCTCCGCATTGTCTGGGTGTCCTTCCGCTCTTGACGACTGAGCCGAACTCTCTCGACCCTACGCCCGTGTGACCCCTCGTCGCCTGGAACGGAACGGTCGGACTTGGAGCAGCAAATACACGCTGACCGGATCGAAAAATTCTGCAGTGCAAGGCGTTCGGTTCGAATCAGCATCCTGCCAGGAATTTGCCAGGTCAGTGCCAGTGAGCGGCAAGGATGCAGGACTTCACTGGTGCGTGCCTCAGGGCTGAGAGAGAGCCTCGAGAATCCTTCGGGCAGGGGATTGATCGTGGCATGACCATCCGCCGGAACCACTTCGTGGGACCGTTCGGTTCCAGTTGATCTCTCGGACCGCACAACGAATGTCCCGTCGAGAAAGAGAGATGTGAGCCCATGTTGCAGGAAGGCTCGCTGGATGTATTGGCCGCCGCGGCGCGGAGCGGTAGCCGTGAGTCCATGGCCAGTTTGTATGCGGCGTTTCGTCCGATGGTTGTGCTGCGGTGCCGCGCCGAGCTTGATCAGGCCGTTTCCGATTCCGCCGCGGATGCCGCGTGCGTCGCCGTTCTCACGGCAGTGTGCGACGGATCGGAGACGTATCAGCCTTTTCTTCGCGTGCTGTACGCGAGTACAAGCATCGCGATTGCTCGGGCGGCATCCGACGGGATCCGCGGTGGACCGCTCCCGCCTCCGACAACGCTCCCGGTTGTCGAACGCGATGTCCTGGTGTTGCGGCTGATCGTCGGGCTCGATACAAAGGCGACCGCAACGTCGCTTGCCCGTACGACAGACGAGGTGTCGCTCGACCTGCATCGGGCGCTGCAGCGACTGCGAAAGTTGTCTTCTCCGAATGCAATCAGAGAGAGTTTGGTATTCACCTGAGGGCGTTCGGAATGCGCAGATTCGGGCGGGAACGGATCCCCGCCTTACTGGCCGGCGATGTATTCGATCGACGGGCCGGCAGTCCAACCGCCGTCGACGGCGATCTCGGAACCCGTTGTGTACGAGGCATCGTCGGAAAGCAGGTAGGTGACCGCGCCGACCAACTCCTCCGGGCGACCGACACGGCGATACGGATTGTTGGGGAATGCGCCCTCTTCGAGGCTGATACCCGTCGGTGCAGTCATGGGCGTCAGGACCATACCGGGGTGAACCGAGTTGACCCGGATCTTGTCGCGACCGAGTTCGACCGCGGCGATCTTGCTCAGCCCACGCACGCCCCACTTGGCTGCACCGTAACCGCTGGTCAGGGCCATGCCCATCAGGCCGGCGGCCGAGGAGATGTTCACGATGGATCCGCCGCCGGCTGCCTTCATGAACGGCACCACCGTGTGGATACCGGTGTGCACGGACACCAGGTTGATCTGGATGATGCGCTGGAACGTCTCGAGTGGTTCCTCGGCGACTGTCTGGCCGGACGCCGAGATTCCGGCGTTGTTGACCAAACCGTTGATCGCGCCGAACTCGGATACCGCGTACTCGGCGGCGGACTTCCAAGACGCTGGATCGGTGACGTCGAGGTGAACGTAACGCGCTGCGTCGCCGAGAGATTCGGCCACTGCTCGACCGTCGTCGTCGAGTAGGTCGCCGATGACGACGCGGCCGTTGCCCGCGACGATGCCGCGGGCAAACGCCTCGCCCAGGCCGCGTGCGCCGCCAGTGACGAGAACGACTTTTCCGGAGAGATCCTGAGTCATGATTGTTCCTTACCTGTTGGTGTTGCGAGATATGGCTTCGAGAACGCCCCGAGCGCGCGGGTGATGGCCTCGGGTGCGGGCGTCCGGAGGTCTGCCATCTCACGCAGTGCGGCGACTACCGCAAGTGTTGCCTGGCCCGAAGCCGCTGTGGTGTCTAGCGAGGTTTCCGGACGGTCGATCAGGCGTGCGACTTCTGGGCGAATCAGTTCCATCGTCTCGAAAGTTGCTGATTCCCAAACTCTCCGGAGTGCCGCATCACCGAAGATGATGGGCATCAGTGACCGGGTCATCGGCTCGAAGGACTCGCCGACCGATGCGATAAAGGCATTCTTCACAGCCGCTGCGAGCCCGAATTCGCGGGCTTGCGCGCTGAGTGCGGTGGCCAGACTGCGGTTTCCCTCGTCGAGCATCGGCCAGATGCTCTCCTCTTTGGTGGCGAAGCAACGGTAGAACGTTCGCTCGGAGATTTCTGCCCGCTCGGCGAGCTCCGCGATGGTCGTCGAAGTGTCGCCGCGTTCGACGAAAGCGGCAGCACAACTCTGCGAGACGCGGAGAAGTAGTGCAGTGCGGCGGGCTGTTGCCATATCCGCACTGTACCAAAAGTGGCAGAAACTGCCACAAATGGTGTCGGCCGGTCAGCCGACGTTACCTTCGATTCCGGAAACCTCCTGCTCAACTGCGTTCTTGAGGTTCAGGAGCGTCTTGCGGATGTTGCCGCGCTGAAAGTCGGCGAAGGTCTTTCCTCCGGTGGCAATTTTGTCGAACATGTCGGCGGCGAAGTCCGGCCAGCCGCGCCTGTCGTCGGTCCACGTTTCGGTAACTCGGGTTCCGTCGGGCACCGGCGAGAATCGGTACTGCCAGGTTGCGATAGAGGCGGGGATCCGGGGAGTACCGAGGCCGATCTTGTGAACACGGAATTCGAAGAGCTTCCCGGCCTCGGCAGCGGTGACTGTGCATCGCGTGGTCCACTGCGCGCGCCCACGCTTGTTGTGCCCGTCGAACTCCATGCCCAGGAAAGCGCTTTCGCGGTCTCCCCGCAAGGTTGCGCCTATGTTTTCGGGACTCCAGGCACCCATACGAGTGGGATCGCTGATGACCTCGTAGAGGGAAAGCGCGTCGGAGCTGACGACGATGCTGTCGGAGACGGTAAGTTCGCGAGCCATTTCGGTTTCGGGTTCTTTCTGTCGAGCGTGTGTGAGGTGAGTATGACGATCGGTGGTTTCGCGAACAAGATGCGGACGTGGCGGATGAACCGTCGAACTGATCGGCGTTGAACTACAGGTGCGGTTTCAGTTGGATCTTGACCGCGCCTTCCTGCTTCTTCTGGAAGATCTCGTAGGCGTGTGGCGCCTGATCGAGCGGCAGCTGATGGGTGGAAAAGGTGTCGACGCCGAGTGGGTCGTCGTCAGTGAGCAGGGGCATGATGTCCTCTACCCACTTCTTGACGTTCGCCTGGCCCATCCTGAGCTGAATCTGCTTGTCGAACATGGTCATCAGCGGCAGCGGATCAACCATTCCGCCGTAGACACCGATCAAAGAAATGGTTCCGCCGCGCCGAACGATGTCGATGGCCGAATAGACAGCGCCAAGGCGATCGATTCCTGCGTTACGCATCGCAGGTGCGGCAAGAGCATCGGGAAGGAGTCCGACGAACTGCTGCGCGAGCTTTCCGATCGGAGACCCGTGCGCTTCCATACCGACAGCGTCGATCACCGAATCGGTTCCGCGGCCGTTTGTCGCGTCTCTGATGGCATCGCCGATCTTGCTGCCGTAGTCGTCCAGGTTGAGGGTCTCGATACCGCGTTCGGCAAGGCGCGCAAGGCGTTCGGGTACACGGTCCACACCGAATACTCGAAACCCTTTGTGGTGGGCGATACGAGCCGCCATGTCACCGATCGGTCCGAGGCCGAGGATTGTCACGGACCCACCCGGCGGGACGTCGGCGTATTCGACCGACTGCCAGGCTGTGGGGAGCACGTCGGAGAGGTAGACGAATCGCGAATCCGCTGGACCTTCGGGAACTTTGATGTGTGTGAAATGTGCTTGCGGTACTCGGAGGTACTCAGCCTGCCCGCCTGGCACCGAGCCGTAGAGCTCGGAGAAGCCGAACAATGCTGCGCCCGTTCCCTGATCGCGGACCTGCGTCGTCTCGCACTGTGTGTAGAGGCTCGAATCGCACATGAAACAGTTGCCACACGAGATCTGGAACGGAATGACGACGCGGTCACCTATCTCGAGATTCGTGACTTCCGAACCGACTTCTTCGACGATGCCCATCGGTTCATGGCCGAGAATGTCGCCGGCATTCATGAACGCACCCAGAGTCTCGTACAGGTGCAGATCGGATCCGCAGATATTCGTCGTGGTGACCTTGATGATTGCGTCGGTGGGTTCGACGATCTTCGGGTCCGGAACCGTATCGACGCTTACTTTCCGTTTGCCTTGCCAAGTCACTGCGCGCACTGGGATCGACCTCTCATCGTGGAAATGCTGTTCGCAGTCACCTGCCCGAAAGCACTGAAATGCAAACAAAATCGGTGAGGGTTGCGAGAAGTCCTGAGCGCGTTAGATTGAGATGGAGCTGGGTCCCGGTCTCTTTGCGCCGGCTCCAGGACCAAGACGACGAGATGATGAGGACGATCGCATGACCGACAAAGACGACAACGACCAGTCGCCCAAGGGCGGGCACCCAGGACCCGTGGACAAGGGCGGCGACGGGGGAATGGCAACGCGAGAACAGGCGCCTGAACTGGTCGAGGAGACCTCCGACGAGAAGTCTGACGACGAGTAGTTTCCTTTTACTCCGCGTTGGGTAACAACGGGGATAGGCCGCATCGGACCGTCCCGGAATCAATGCGGGCGAGGTTCCTCGAGGTTGAGCAGCCAGCCACGGGAACCGCCTTGAGCAGATCCCTCAACCCTGTTGTCATTCAACCCTGTAACAGCACGTGATCGAATCGGGTCCGCAGTAGTGTCGGGACCCGGAAGTCGTCAAGCGTTCGAACTATCAACTGTTCGGCAACATCCCGGAGTTTCACGTTGGTCTCTTGAGAACGCCACACGAGGATGTCGAAGGCGCGATCGGCCGAAATGCCGTAGATCACCATGAGCATGCCTTTGGCTTGCTCGATTACTCCGCGAGAAGCGGTGATTTCGTTGACCAGCACGTCGACAGACGCTTTCACCGTACTGTCGAGGGTTTCGGTGACGTCGATGTAGAAGCCTGAGCTGCCGACCACGGCACCCGACTCGTCCACGACGCTGTCGCCGACGACGATTACCGAGTGAGTGTCCCCTGCAGTGTCGATGATGCGGTGGCGGCTGCTGAACGGTCCGCCTGAAGTGCGGATGGCGTGCAGTGTTTGAGCAACGTGTCTTCGGTCGTCGGGATGCTTGTGCGAGAGCATCAATTCTGTCGTCGGAGCTACTTGGTCGGGTTCGTATCCGTGAATCCGTGCAACTTCGTCCGACCACTCCCACCGATCGCCGTTGCGGTGATAGAGAAAGCCGCCCACCCGGTGTGGAGCCCCCGATCCTGACGTTCGCCCCAACCCGTCCTCGTTCACCACACACGCCCCCTCGTTCTCGACCTCGTCCCAACCGGCGTACTCGCCAGTTAGTTATATCGGACAAATCCGGCGGAGGTGGTGTCGGTCCCATATTTCGGAGCATCGTCTGGATCGCTACCGCATGGGTCGGGGAAACCGGCCCTCAGAGTACTTGGCGACGGTCCCACGTCACTCGCGGTTGAAACAGTGTTGCCGCTGTGTCCATTCGGTGATCGCCGCCGCGATGGCCGCAGGCTGATCCTCGGGGGCGAGATGTCCTGCGGGACCGCACTGTTCCACCTCGAGATTTGCGATATTCGATCGGCTCCACGTGACTTCGTCAGGTCCGATCATGAGAAGTTCTGCGGGGCCGCTGAAGGTGAGAAGAAGTTTGGGTACGTCGGTGCTTTCTGCGAGCCAATCGCTGTACGCCGCCACACGTGCATTCACGTCACCGGGAGTTCCTTCGATGGGGAAGGATCGTGGCCACTCGAGAAGGGGTCGGCGACTCTCTCGTGACGGATAAGGGGAGCGATAGGCCTCGGCATCGGTTTCGGTCATTTCACCGAGAACCGTTCTGTGAAGCGCTATTTCGAGAAAGAAGTTCTCGTCGAGTACCTTCGTCTCTCCTGTGTCGGAGTCCCTCAGAGCTTCGACCCGTGCCCGTGCCTCTCCCGGGAAGTGTTCGTCCCAGGTCATCGGACGAAGGATCGTTTCGAAGAAGGCCACACCTCGGACGTGATCGGGGTGGCGGGCAGCCCAGTCCAGTGCAAGCGCCCCGCCCCAGTCGTGTCCGACGAGTACGACGTCGTCGAGTTCCATCTGGTCGAACCAGGCGTCGAGGTAGCGGGCGGTGTCGAGGAAGCCGTAGTTGATTGGCGGTTTGCCTGACCGCCCCATTCCGATGAGGTCAGGGGCAAGTGCGTGGCCCAGATTTCCTATCTGCGGCAGGATGTTTCGCCACAAGTGCGAGGATGTGGGGTTTCCGTGGATGAGTACGAAGGGTGGTCCTTCACCGCGCGAGCGGTAGGCCATGGTCGAGTCGAGCACGGGAATTGTGGGCATTGCGACTCCTCAAATAGTTTCCATATACCCTAATTGAGATAGTAGCCATGTATTCTATTTGTATGCAAGATCGAGAAACATGGACGACAGGGTCGCTGGTGTGGCACCTTGGCTTGCGCTGGCGGGCGGGGGTTGACCGAGCGATCGCGCACCTGGGGTTGACTCACGCCCAGTATTCAGTGCTCGCGTCTCTGCATGGTCTGGTGAGCGCGGGGGAGAGGCCGAGTCAGCGAGAACTCTCAGCGCACACAGGATTGCAGCGAATCTACATATCCAAGCTCGTGCGAGCGTTGGAGAAGAGCGGGTTTGTTGTCAGTGAACGCGATAGTCGCGATGCGCGAGCCGTTCGCCTCGATCTCAGTGACGAGGGCAAACGAGTCATAGAGCTCGCTAAAGACATTGTCCGCCAATTGGATGCAAAGAATACGGAAGTGCTGACGAAAACCGGAGGGCGGGAACTCGCCGAGCTCCACCGCGCCCTTGGCGCGTTACTCGACGCCACCGAAGCAGGAGATGGATAACGCGCCGGTCCGCTTCGTGGCGTAACCGAAGGCGATCGTGTGCGGACCCGGTCCACAGGACGTTCGTTGGGGGAGCGACGGAAGCGTCGATCCCCCAACGAGCCTATTGTCTAGCTGTCGATCGTTACGGCGTCACGTTGATCGGCGAGGCCGACGCGAACTGCAGTGTGCCGGACATGGTTGCCGTGCCAGTGGCTGCGGCGGGGCAGACGGGCCCGGTGCCGGTACGCGTGTAGTTCACAGTGCCGGTGTTGCTGGCCACGACGCGCTGGTTGGGAATATCGAATGGCAGCGGTCCGATAGTGCTGGCCCCGACGGTGACTGTGCACGTGGATCCGGGCATCGTCACGACTGCGCCTCCTGCAGGAATGACCAGGGATCCCTGAGCCGATCCGGTGTCTGCCGAGACGTTCAATAGCCACGAGCCGGAGGTGGTGACCACAGCGGGTAGGCCGTTAGCCTTGCACCCGGTCAGGCTGGGGGTGCCGATATTGACGTTGACTCCGCCGGTGCCGGTGTTGGAATTACCCGGCGCGGATGGGATGGTCCCGGAGCCCGTCGTACTGGAGCAGGTAAGTGTGATCGTTCCTGTCTTGATACTGAGATTGCTGCTCGAAGCAGTCACGGTTTGACCCGCTGGAGTGACGACGGTCGAAGCCAGAGCGGTGCCGGCTGCGACTGCAATCGCGGCTGCGGCGGCAGCTGTGACGATGGTGGTGCGGCGAACTGCATGGGACATCGATATCTCCTTGTTGTCGGTGATACTTCGTGAGTCGCCGGTGCTTGCTCTACTGCGTCCGCAGGCTGTCGGCGCCGATGTTGAACACATCGCTTGTGGTGGTCAACGAGTTGTGACCACTCGAAGACGGAACGTTGGCGCGAAGATTGACTGCCCAATTCAATGCGCCGAACAGTCCACATCCAGATGCGCCCGGTACCGCGAACGTCTGGTCGGCGTGCGTCACGTTTCTGACGGCGGCGGTATCCGGAAATCCTGGAACTTCTTCCAGGACACCATTCTCGGACACTCCGAGTTTGAACATGATCGGGTTGCTCGCAGAACCCAGATAGCAGTTGCCGCCCAGCAAGGGGTTGGAGATCTTCAATCTTGCCGGAAGTGTGACACCGAGTTGGAATGCGTCGACTGTTGGCAACGCGACCGGTTCGACTGTTGCCTTGATGGTGGTCAAGCCGCCGGGGAACGGTATACCGAGCCCGAAGATTCCTCCTGGTACCTCGATGGGGCTGGAATAGACGCCTTTGGTGCCGTCAGTGGGAGGAATGAAGATCTGGTCGAACCCGAATTCTGCGTCGGGGTTCTCGCGATAGGCGACACCGCCGGCGATATTCAACGAGCCGGAAGGAATCGGTACTTTGAGCCCGTTGATGTTCATTTCGCCGCCTTTGACGACGACGTCGACACAGGTGCTTGTCTCCGGATTGGCTATCGGGCATTTTCCCCAGCCCCCGAACGGCGCATTGGGCAGCGGGGCCGCCGTCGCGGTTGACACCGCCCCGAGAGTGAGGACTCCCGCTGCGACGACAGCGAGCGCGGCTCTGAATCGTATTGTGCGCATGGACAAGTGAACTCCGTTTCGAGGTGGCAATCTGTCGTCGATGACGGTTCTGTGGCAGTGGGTTGGATTGCTAGTTGGCACTACGTTCGGCAACGACGGTAGCGGGTTCGGGTGAGCCGGCCGGCTGGGGCCTGAGGCTGTCGGCACCGATGTTGTAGACGTCACTCGTCGTGGCGAGGGAGTTGGACGTGGTGGACGAGGGAAGCCCGGCGCGCCAGTTGACGATTGGATTCAGAACGCCGAACGGGCCACACCCGGAAGCTGTCGGGACCGCGAAGGGCTGTCCGGTGTGCCCGGTGTTTCGAACGACGGCAGTATCCGGGAAACCTGGAACCTCTTCGAGGACACCGTATTCGGTCACATCCAAGTTGAGTTGGACGGGGTTGTTGTCCGAGCCCAGGTAGCATTTGCCGCCGAGGAGAGGGTTCGCGATCTTCAATTTGACGGGTAGCTTCACACCAAGCTGAAATGCATCCACGGTGGGGAGTGCAGACGTCGACTCTACGGTGGCCGAAGCCTTGTTCAGTCCGAAGAGATTGTTGAATGGCAGGTCGATTCCGAGTGCGCCCCCGGGGATGTCGATGGGTTTGGCGTAGATCCCCCGACTGTTGTCGTTCGGCGGGATGAATACTTGGTCGAATCCGAATTCAGCCTCTGGATTCTCCCGGTATGCAACTCCGCCTGCGATGCGCATCGCCCCGGCGGGAATGCTGACGGAAAGCTTGCCGATCTTCATGTTTCCGCCGGTGACCGTGACGTCCATACAGGTGCTGGTCTCGGGATTGTCGATCGGACATGAATCCCAACCGCCGAAGGGGATCTCCGCTGCCGGGGCGGCTCCTGCAATGCTTGCTGACAAGCTTCCCACCGCAGCGGCGGTGGCGAACACAGTTGCGGTGGCGAGTGCGCCGAAAAGCCCACGCGACGTCGAACGTCGGGACATGTATTTCTCCTTTGGGTACAACCGACCAGTCGGGATTGTGATGATGAGTGACGGTAGTCACGTGTGACTTGGATGTACAGACAATTTGAAACAATTCCGACAAAAGTATTACTGCGATCGCCTCCGCTACTACTTGTGGCTGTGAGGATTGAAATTTGTTGCAGTGCTCTGTGTCTCGTCATTCACCCACGAATCGCTGTGAGGTGCTTCGACCCGAAAAGGCGTTCGTCGACGGGAATATCGGACTCCTGTCGAAATCGAGGGGGCAATGTTTTGTCGGAGTCGCCAATGAGGGAAGTCAGGGCGAGTAACTTTGTCGAACAGCGGCTGATCGGTACTCCGGGCAGCTGCCCGAGAGAACGGATCGCCATGACGCTGATGCTGCCGCTCGACTCGATGTTCCTTCTGATGGAGTCACGGGAGCATCCCATGCACGTCGGTGGCCTGTCGCTTTTCGTTCCGCCGGAAGGGGACGACGGCGAATTCGCAAGATCGCTCTACCGTTCGCTCACCGACGTCGACTCGATTCGCCCACTCTTTCGCCGCAAGCCGGTGCAGTTCTTGTCGAACTTCGCGCCGGTGCGTTGGACGGAGGACGAGGACGTCGATCTCGAATATCACGTCCGGTTGCTCGCGCTGCCCAAGCCGGGGCGAGTCCGCGAGTTGCTCGAGCTGACCTCCATGCTCCACGGCACGCTGCTCGATCGGCATCGGCCGCTGTGGGAGGCGTACGTGATCGAAGGTCTCGCCGACGGCCGAGTTGCCGTGTACATGAAGACGCACCACGCGCTCATGGATGGTGTGTCTGCTGTTCAGGCGTGGTACCGCAGCCTCTCGTCGGACCCGCTCGATCGAGAATCGATGCCTCCGTGGGCGCAGCGACCTTCTTCGGGGCGGGTTCGTGCCGGTCGCGGGCTGGACCTGCAGAGGCGGGTGGGCTCCGTGATCGAGACTGTGCAAGATGTGGTCGGGGTCGGCCCTGCGATAGTGAGCGCCGCTGCCTCGGCAGTGAAGGACCACGTCGCACCGTTGCCGTTTGCTGCCCCGAAATCTATCTTCAACGTCCCGATCACCGGAGCGAGGCGTGTCGCCGCGCAGTCGTGGCCGATCGAGCGCCTGCGCAAGGTCAGCTGCGTTGCAGACGTGACGCTCAACGATGCGGTGTTGGCAATGTGCGCGGGTGCGCTACGGCGATACCTGATCGAACTGGACGAGTTGCCGGACAAACCGTTGATCGCGATGGTGCCGGTATCCCTTCGCAAAGGTGAAGAGGGTGAGGCTTCCGGCAATGCCGTAGGTGCGGTGTTGTGTGATCTGGCAACCGAATTGGCAGATCCGGCGGCCCGACTTCAGAGAGTTCACGACTCGATGAGTAGCGCCAAGTCTCTGATGTCGGGCCTGACGCCCCTGCAGATCACGGCGCTCAGTGCATTGAACGTCGCGGGTCTCGGGCTGCCGCTGATCCCTGGTTCATCCCGACTGATCACTGGGCGTCCAGTCTTCAATCTGGTGATTTCCAACGTCCCCGGCCCGACAACGACGCGCTATTGGAATGGCGCGAAGCTCGAGAGCTGTTACCCGGCATCGATTCCGTTGGACGGGCAGGCGATGAACATCACCGTCATCGGCTACGCGGCCACCATGCAGTTCGGGCTCGTCGGCTGCCGCCGCAATGTTCCGCACTTGCAGCGGCTCCTCGGCCATCTCGAGGAATCCTTGAGTGAGCTCGAAGCCGCCGCAGGTTGAATGCGTGAGGAAACCTCAGCTGACGGGGACCGCTCCGCGAGCGTTCGATACCAAGTGAGTGCCGATCTGAAGGAACGCGGGTACGAAGTTCGGGGTGTCGATTGCAGGCGAAAGGATGTGGGCTCCGAAATGCGCGACCACAAACTCCAGGTCGCGAGAGATCAAGAGCCTCTGGCCATGGATTCCGCTTGCCATGAACGATCCGAACGGATCATTGAGGATCCACCAGTAGTCGTGGTAGCTCATCGTCGCGGGGGAATCGACAGGGGCACGCGGGCTTCTGACCTCCGAAGGATAGCCTGCGGGCACTCCCGCGGTCATCGATCGCGCGATGTGCGGTGGGATCACCTGACGATCCTCGACGGCACCGTCACAACGAATCATCTCACCCACTCTGGCCACGTCTCGAAGGGTCGCACTGAATCCGCCCGCCGCCATTTCCGTTCCAGCGGAGTCGACTATGTAGAACGCATCTTCTTCGGCTCCGATTCTTGACCAGACCAGCTCACTGAGTAGTTCGGCGAGTGAAGTTCCGGTCACGCGGCGCAGTATTTCTCCGACAGTCTCGACATTGCCGTTCTCGTAGCGGAATTCGACGCCGGTCGGGCCCGCAGTGCGTGCCGTGGCGAGGTGCTCGAGAATGGTCTCCGGGCCGCGGTAATTCATGGGGCGCAGCTTCGGGGCGACTACGGCCCAGAAACGGCTGGCTTCGATGGTGCGATGGAACGGCCGACCGCCGTACGTTACATCAGTGCCCATGTGAAGAAGGTCCTGAATCCGATTGTCTCCGAACGCAGTTCCTGCCAACTCGGGAATGAATTTCGACGCCCGATCGTCGCGGTCGAACAATCCTTGTGCTTCGACCAGTGCAGCCATCAAACCGACGTAGGATTTCGCCATCGATGCATTGAGGTGCGGTTCGTGCGGTTCGCAACCGTGCAAGTAACTCTCGTACACGATGCGTCCCCGATGTAGCACTGCGATACCGTCACTGTGCGCACCCGCGAGGAACTCGGACACCGTCTGCTTCGGCTGATCCGGAAGGTTCAATGTGACACCGGACAGATCCGTGTAGTCGGTCGGGAGGGTCCATTTGGGTCCGTCGCCGCGCCACACACGGCGAGTCGCAACCATCTCTCGTATGGTTGTGGCTTGTTGGCGCACGTCGGCCGGGTCGGTGAATCCGCGCGCCCAGGGGATGTCATCCGTTGCGATGTTTCGTGCCATCTGAGGTCTGCTTCCGTCTTGATTGCCGAGTTGGAGTGTTGATTGCCGCGTTCGTAGTTGATGAACTGAATTGCCTAGTGCCGAAGCGCATTCTGTTCATGTAGGGGGTTGGCGGATGGCCCGGAGAGTAGGGCCGCACTGTCGCGGGCGTAGGGGCGATACAGTGCGCCTGAAGCGACCCCGTTGACGGTGGTCAGCACTACGGTGACGATGAAGAGCGCGCCTTGCAATCCGATTCTGTCGCCGAGGGTTCCGACCAAGACAGCGTATCCGGCGTAGGCCAGCGCTTCGACTGTCGAGACGGAGACGGCAAAGGCCAGGGCTCGCAGTTCCGGACGAACTACGGCCATGATAATCGGCCGATTGACCACTGGGACCTGACCTTGAAGGACGCCGACGATCCCGAACAAGACCGCGTAGACGCCGATGCTGTTCCAGGAAATCTGCGTAGCGATCAGTGCTGCGGCCGCGAATCCGAGTTGGCTGGCCTGAAGCATGATGATGCGGCCGTTTCGGGGTCGTTTGACGTGTACGGCGTCGTTGACTCGTCCGCCGACGAACGTGCCGAGCAGGTACCCGATTGCGAAGGGCGGTGCGATGATCGAAGCAGTTGCGGTCGTGAATCCGTGCTCCTCGACGAGAAATACGATGCTGAAGCTCATGATGACGTTCTGGCCCGAGAATGCGCGTTGTACGAGTAAGTATCGGAATGTCTTGATAGCGAGTAGCTCTCGTATCCCTTCGCGCCAGAATCTTGCTTTGGAGCCGAGATCGTCGGTGGTCGTCTGTGCGGGCGCATCGGCGGATTCAGGATCGTCGAGGAAAAGCATGATAAGCACACCGATGGCGATGCAGATTGCACCGGTGATGATGTATCCGTAGCGCCATCCATCTTCGAAGCGAGACAAAAGCCCGAATATCGGGGCGGTCGCGCCGGTGATGACGGCGACGCCGCCGTATACCAATCCCGTTGCGCGGCCCCTCCGGGCGTCCTCGTACAGATCTCCGAGGATGGACAATGCAATCGAGCCGGCGCCGGCGAAACCTGCGGCGCCGATCGCATAGAGGACGAGAAACTGAGTGAAACTGCCGGACAATCCGGCCAGGATTACCCAGACACCCCAGAACCCTGAACAGATGGCAAGTACCGACTTACGAGAATATCGTCGGGCAAGGAACGCCCAGGGGATTGCCGTGAAGACCCCGACGGCCTTGGCCACTGCAACGATCGTGCCGAGCGCCGCCGATGACAATCCCATGGCCTCGCGCATGAGCGGGAAGAGCACGGACGTCACGCTGCTTTCGGCGTTGTCCATTGCCGTGGAGCCGGTCAGGAGTGCGAGGTTCTTACCTCGCCGACTGCGTGGAAACTGAGTAGGTGCCGCAAGTTCTGTGGTCATTGTTCCCTCTCGAAAAATGCCGATGATTGCTTGGGCGCGGTGGGCAGCGCTCGGCGGTCGACTGTGCACTGAGTCACAGTGAGCATTAATGGAGACAATATACATAAATAGACATACTGTCTATCTCTTTGTTCAAAGTTGGATGGCAGTGCAGGTGCCGAGTCCCGCAACCGTGAGGCCTACGGCCAAAGTCGCCATGACAATGAACGGTATTTCTCGAGAATCCTTGTCGTCCAGACTGAGTCGACGATGACGGATTGTCGTGCCCACGATGACTCCGGCAGTCGTAATGATGAGCGTGGCGAACACTGCGATTCGTAGAACGGACGGATGCAAAGCGATTTCGCGACCGGTGATCACTGACACAGTCACAGAGGAGAGGGCAGTTCGTCGCCAGGCGAGCACGGTTCGCTCGGGTTGCAGTCCGGGCGGCTCGTTTTTCGTCACAACACGGTCATCCCTACGCCGAGACCCGCAACGACACACACCCCACCGACGAGAAGCGCGATCATCGGTGACGTGGGTAAGGGAAGATCACGCCTCATCGCGGTTTGGACGGCCTTCCAGTGTCTGAGCGCGCCGAGCGCTACAGCCGACGCCACGACGGTGCACACGACTCCGAGCATTTTGTACATATTGTTGTCGTTTTCGGATACGTAGAACTGACCGACTGCGACGCCGCCTGCCAACAACCCCAACGCAGTTCGTATCCAAGCCAGAAATGTTCGTTCGTTCGCAAGACTGAATCTGTAGTCCGGTTCGTGATCGATCACGGTGATTGCCTCTGAAATGTCGAGTGCCCGCCAGGCCGTCACGTCGAGCGTATGACGACCTGGCGGGCGCGAAATTGGATACGACTGTCCTTGAATGATCTTCAGGTGGTGAGTAATTGACGCGCGATTCCGTTCTTCTGAATCTCGGAGGAGCCGGTGAGGATTCGGAACATCCTCAACCGCTGGAACAGTGATTCGACCTCCGAACCACGGATGACCCCGGCTTTTCCGTGAATCTGAACTGCGTGGTCGGCGATGGTGAAGGCCTTCTCGGCAACGAACAGCTTGCACATGAATGCTTCGGTACGCGGACTCCCACCGGCATCGAGTGTGGCGAGTGCGTCGTAGGTCATCGAGCGCGCAGCGTAGTAGTCGGTCGCCATGTCGGCGAGTTTGTGTTGGATGGACTGCAACATCGCAAGAGGAGCGCCCTGCACCTGGCGAGTCTTGCTGTACTCCAACGACAATTCCAGTGCTCGGCGGGCTCCGCCGAGGACGGTGGGGCAGTGCAACAACCGGTTGACTGTGACTCGACCGAGTCCGATTCTCAAGCCTTCGCCCACATTTCCGAGAAGCTGTTCCGGCCCCACGTAGCAGCCGTCGAGGATGATGTCCGCTTCGATGTGCTGACCGGACATCGGGACGTCACCGTCCGCCACTGTGCAGCCAGGAGAATCCAAGTCGACCAGGAAGGCCGAGTACGAATCCGGTCCGTCGCCGTCGGATGCCATCTTTGCGATCAGTACCGAAAAGTCGGCGAAGGGGCCCGCGGACGAGAACACCTTGTGGCCGTTCAGGCGCCATCCGGCACCGTCCGGGGTAGCTGTGGTGAGCATGCCGCGAACATCGGAACCTGCGTCGTTCTCGGTGAGAGAAAAGCAGCACGCCTTCTCTCCTCGCAGCACCGGAATCAAGTACTTTTCCAACTGGTGCTCGGTGGCGTATTGAAAGATCGATCCCGCGCGGAGTGGGCCACCCATGTCTCCGAGCACGGACGTCGCGAGGACCCGCGGCGATGCACCGACCTCTTCTTTGAGTGCGGCGAGTTCGGTATAGGTGAGGTTCTGGCCGCCGAGTTCAGTGGGGAGGTGTATTCCGTAGAAGCCGAGTTCGCGGCTGCGTCTCCACACTGGCTCGAGCGTCTCACGGATGTAGTGGGATTCTTGAGTGAGACCCAATTCGGCTTCGTACTCGGCTAGTTCGCCGTCGAGATAGTCGCGTAGACGCTCGACGAGCGATTGAAGTCTTGGATTGTCTTCGTAGGTAGGGGTGAGAGCGAATGACATGTCTATTTCCTGTCAGTTGACGTGACGGTCAGCGGTGGTCCAGTAGGTCGCGCGAATCGCGCGGCGATCGATCTTGCCGTTTCGGTTGACAGGCAACGAATCTGCGAAGTCGACCGAACGTGGCTTCTTCATGCTTGCCAGACGCGTCGAGCAGTGCGCGATCAATTCCATTGCGGTGGTGTCAGTTCCATCTCTGGTCACGACAACAGCCTTGACTGCTTCGCCCCACTTCGGATCGGGAACTCCCACTACGCAGACTTCGGAAACGGCAGGATGTTCGTACAAAGCGGCCTCCACCTCGCTGCAGTAGATGTTGAATCCGCCCGAGATGATCATGTCCTTCTTGCGGTCGACGATGAACAGGTAGCCGTCTTCGCGGAAATAGCCGACATCGCCCGTGTGGACCCAGCCGTTCCTGAACGTCTCAGCCGACAGCTCGGGTTCGTGGAAGTATTCGCGGACACAGTCCGGACCACTGGCTACGATCTCGCCGATCGTGCCGGCCGGGACCTGTACGCCGTTGTCGTCGACCACGCGAACATCGGTGTCGTATGCCGGCCGGCCGCACGAGAGAAGAAGCTCAGGGTCGGATTCGATACCGCGCACCACGTCTTCAGCGGTCAAGACAGTGACGACGCTGGTCGTTTCGCCGAGCCCGTATCCCTGAATGACGATGGGACCGAACACCTTTACCGCGTCGCGCAACCGTTGTGGAGAAACCGGCGCTGCGCCTACGCCGATGCAGCGCAGAGAGCTCAGGTCGACGTCGGTAACCGACGGATGGTCCATCAGCAAGTTGAGCATCGTCGGGACCACCATGGTGGTGGTGATCCGCTCACGTTCGATGGTCTGCAGGAACGTCCTCGTGTCCCATGCCGGCAGGATCACCACTGCGGCGCCCCTGGCGAACATTCCGAGCATCACCATGCCGGAAGCGTGTGTGATCGGGCCGGGGGCGAGGTAGCGATCACCAACAGTCGGCGCGCCTTCGGGGCTCATCAGTCGCTTGCGCATGTTCGCCAAGCGGTTGCCGTGACTCTGGACCGCAGCCCTGAGCTTGCCGGTGGACCCGGATGTGTAGTTGAGGACAGCCGGGGCGTCAATGTCGACGTCCACCTCGACGTTGTCTTCGCTGCCCCTTGTCGTCAGTTCGTGATAACTGTCCGCGCCGGGAGTCGAAGTGCTGTAGTCGATCACCCTGCAGTTCAGCCCTGCGTCGGCGACGACCTTCAGTGCCATCTCGGCATGGGCGGGGTCGACGAAGAGGACACGCACATCGGCGTCGGCGAGGATATGCCCGAGTTCGTCGGCGCCCAGTCGTGCGTTGATCGGCACCCTGACGAATCCTCCCTTGTACAAGGCCATTTCGGTCACTACGAGTTCCCCGCAGTTTCCGGCAAAGGTTCCGATCATGTGTCCGGGCCGTGTCCCGGTCACTGCGAGAGCGGACGCGAGACGGTTTGCGGCCGTATCGAGCTCGCTGTAGGTCCACCGGCCTTCGCCGCAGACAAGGGCTTCGAGATCGGGGTAGTAGCTGGCGCTTCGGGCGAGATAAGTACCGAGGTTCATGGACATCTCCAGAGAAAATCGACATCACGAATGTTAATGGACAGTCTGTCTATATTCGATCGTCCTGTCAATGTTGAACTATGCTTCGTACAACAGTGCGAAGGAAGGGAACCCAATGCCTCCAGAAGACAGACGTGTCCGGCGTACCCGACGATTGCTGCGGGATGCCTTGGTCTCGCTCGTTCTGGAACGGGGATATGCCGGGATCACCGTCGAAGACATCACGGACCGTGCAGATTTGGGTCGGGCGACGTTCTACAGTCACTACACCGACAAAGACGATTTGCTCGGTCAAGTCGTGTCCGATCTGGCCGATGACCTGCAAGAGCGGCTCGGTCCACTCATTCCCGCCTCTTCGATCGGATTCACCGGCAAGCCTGTGCTCGAGATGTTCAGGCATGCCGCTGAGGAACGTGACGTCTACCGTGTGATCCTGCGTGGTGAGGGGGATGGCAAGGCGCTGCGAAAGTTCGTCGAAGACCGCAGCGTCGCCGCTGTGCGGATATTTTCCGCACGGGCAGAAGCGCTCGGGGTTACTCCGCGAATCGACATCGAAGTACTCTCGCGGGCATGGGTGGGTGAACAGATCGCGGTCATGCAGTGGTGGCTCGAGTCCGACCCGCCACCGCTGACGCCGGAAGAAGTCACCGAGATGCTGCTCGAACTTTCGTTGCGGGGACGCTACTGGTCTTCGGGTTTCGACGGCGAATTGAAATCCGAATAGCCGCTGTCACGTCTCGCCGTTGCCGCGGCGGCTTCGTCGAGAACCGACTCGGTGTGCTCGCCCACGTATGGAGTCGGAAGTCGAAAACTGTTCAGTCCCAAGCTGAATTGCGCCGGGAATCTCATCTGGGGCCAGCTTTCTCCGTTTTCGGTCGCGACCTCGCTGAACAGGTTTCGAGCGACGACATGGGGATCGCTCATCAGCTGTCCGGCGTCGGTGAACACCGGCGCCCATGGGGCATTGATCGCAGTCAACGATCTTTCCCACCACTCGTATGTGTGCGTACCGAAGGTGGTGACCAGGAGTTCCCGCAACTCAGCCTTGTGCTGTGTTCGGGTCCATCGATCGTCGTAGCGCAGTGTGTTCAGTGCTGGAAACTCAGCGCTGAATGCTGTGCGGAACTCGATCCAGAACCTGTCTTCGAAAGTGGCAAGTGAAAGCAAGCAACCGTCGGAAGTCTCGAAAATGTCGTTGTCTCCCTGGACGGTCGGTGAATCGGTAGGGTTCTCGATATCGCGGATCATGAGCGCGAAAGGCGCGCACCACGCGGTTGCAGCCTCGGCGAGGGAAATGTCTATGTGTTGTCCGCGTCCGTGCTTGTCCACGCTGGCGAGAGCAACCGAGATGGACAGTGCTGCGTACATCGAACCCACCAGATCACCGGCCCGGATACCAGGGCGAGTGACGACTCCGTCGGTGCACCCGGGAACTGCGAAAAAGCCGGAAAGGCCGAGGAAGTTCAATTCGTGCCCCGGCTTGTCGGCATAGGGTCCGGACTGCCCGTAACCGGTGATCGAACATAATACGATGCGTGGGTTGGCTTTTCGAAGTACGTCGTAGCCGAGTCCCATGCCTGCCAGTACCTGTGGCCGGAACCCCTCGACCACTGCATCTGCAGTCTCGACCAGTCGAAGGAACGTCTCGCGATCGGATTCGAGACGGAGATCGAGCGCGATCGATCGCTTGTTCCTGTTCAACGAGGCCATCCGTTCACCAGCTGCCCGCGTGGGATCAGGTCGCTTCGGGTTCTCGACCTTGACCACGTCGGCGCCCAGATCTGCGAGCAGTGTCGTCGCAAACGGGCCGGGCAGAAGGCGAGAGAGGTCGAGAACGCGCTTGCCGTGTAAGAAACTCCATTCCGACGTGTTGTCACTGTCCATGTTCACACTCCGAAGGCTGTCGAGGCAGTGGCCGATAGCGCCAAACCCTCATCGGCATGGCGTTGTCCGTAGCTGCTGGATCCCAGGATGATCAACCTGATCGATAATTGGCAGACTATCGATTAATGAACAGGATGTCTACGAATTGATTGCGGCGAGGTTTTGTTCTGCTTTGTCGACGCGACGCTCAGCAACACGGAGTTCCTTCTCGGATTCTCGAACCGCAGCGTCACTGGTCTTCTCGGCGTTCCGTGCGAACTGCCGTTGCTGCTCAGCGTGCTCGAGTTCGGTGCGCAGTTCTTCAACGCGCCGTTCGACGTCGGAAAGCGTCGTTCTGGCTTCCTGGAGTTCGGCGGTCTCGGACTTCACCCGGCGGCGGATCTCGTCGGCCTGCGCCGTGGCTTCCTTCAATTCTGCTTTTGCTCTGGCTTGTTCGGCCTTCGGTTCCGGAGTTTTCGACTTCGGAGTCGTCGGCTCTTCAATCGCGGCGTGCTGCGGTGATTTCTCATTCACCACGGCGAGCCCGGCGGGTCCGAAACCGCTGTAACTCGCCGCGGTCACGACCCGTCCGAGTCGAACCTGCGCGGCAGTCTCCTCATCGGCCAGAGCGGCATTGAGGGTCTGCGCGACATCACGTAAAGCATCCTCGCCGACGCTTTTTCCCCGTGAAGCCGCGATATCACCGGATTTGTGGGCGAGACTCCGCACCACCTGCTGCCTCTGTGTCGTCAGCCGTCGCAAGTCCGGGCCCGAGAGATGGCGTTGAGCGTCGCGTAGCGATTCGCCAAGCGCGAGAAGTGCATCCAGATCCTCTGGTGCATCGCGCGAGATGAGATTGACCAACCACCCCACGGTGGTCGGCTTCCGAAGTTTGCCGATTTCCGCGGCCAATGTGCGGTCGTTGTCCTCCCGGGCGGCCTGCACATGATGTGTACGTGCCTCGACGAACTCGCCGGGGTCGAGCCCGTACAGTTCGTTGGCGACATCATCGAGGGTCACGTATCCATATTGGCACTCGGAACGGTTACATGTGGCAAGGCGGAAGGTAGCGCACGGTAGGTACTCCGCCGGGACCGTCCAGGCGAACCTCGGCGTCGACCTGGTAGACCTCGGCTATCAGGTCAGCGGTGAGGACCTCGGTCGGGCTTCCGTGGGCAACGATGGATCCCCGGTTCAGCATCACTATCGAATCGCAGAACATGGCGGCCAGATTCAGATCGTGCAACGCCATGATCGTGGTGGTGGGGAGGCGTCGCACGAGCGCGAGCAATTCGAGTTGATGGTTGATGTCCAGGTGATTGGTCGGCTCGTCGAGTAGCAACTCATGAGGTTCCTGAGCGAGGGCGCGCGCGATCTGGACGCGTTGGCGCTCCCCGCCGGACAGGGTGTGCCACGACCGGTCCAGCATGCCGGCGAGATCGGTGTGTTCGATCGCTGCCCGGACGGCGTCGCGATCGGAATCCGACTGCCCACCCCACAGTCCGCGGTGCGGTGTGCGTCCGAGTTCGACTACCTCCGCGACCGTCAGATCGATCTCGGTGTTGCTGTGCTGATCAACGGTCGCGATCCGACGCGCGACGTCGCGGCGTTTCCAGTCGGACAACGGGGTTCGGTCCAGGGTCACGACACCGGACGTCGGACGATTGTGCCCGGCAAGCAGTTTCAGCAGCGTCGATTTCCCCGAACCGTTGGGGCCGAGAAGCCCCACCGTACTTCCGGTTGTAGGCGAGACGTCGAGGTCGTCGACTATGAGCGCCCCGCCGACCCGCCAACTGACGCCGGTAGCTTCGAGTGTCATGGCCTGGCCTTCCGTCTCCAGAGGATGACGGCAAACGCAGGCACACCGACCAGCGCGGTCACCACACCGGCCGGGAGTTCCTGCGGCGCAATGGCTGTGCGTGCCACAGCGTCGACCCAGACAAGGAAGATGGAGCCGATCAGTGCGGACGCGGGCAGGAGTCGGCGGTGGTTCGAACCGACGAGAGCCCGCGCCGCGTGCGGGAGGACCAGGCCCACGAAGCCGATGGCACCTGCGACGCTCACGATCACCGCGGTCATCAAGGCCGTTGCCAACAACAGGGTCACACGCACCCGCCACACGTTCACCCCCAGCGACGACGCCGCGTCCTCGCCGAAGGCAAAGGCGTCGAGTGCGCGGGAGTGAGTCAGACAGACCGCGAGGCCGACTGCGACCACCGCAGCGCAGAGTGCGACGTCGAGCCAGTCGGCGCCGCCGAGTGAGCCCAGGAGCCAGAACATCACGCCGCGGGTCTGCTCGGGATCGGCCGAGGTGATGACGATGAACGAGGTGAGCGCGGAGAACAGTTGGGTCGCGGCGACACCGGCCAGGATCACCCGATCCGGCGTGCCGCCGGCCGCATGGGCGAGCAGCAACACAAGGGCGAAGGAGATCACCGCGCCGATGAAGGCGCCGCTCGACAGGCCGATCACTCCCGACCCGACTCCGAGGATCACGATCAGTACGGCACCGGTCGAGGCGCCGGACGAGATACCGAGGACAAACGGATCGGCCAGCGGATTGCGAAGCAGCGACTGCATGATCGCACCGCACAACCCGAGACCGGCACCGCAGAGCGCGGCGAGCAGGGTACGCGGCAGACGGAGGTCCCACACGATGCCGTCACGGATAGGGGTGACGTCCGCCGCGGTACCGCCGAGATGGCCGACGACAATCGAAGCCACCTCACCGACCGACAGACCGGCCGGCCCCAACGTGATGGCAACGGCGGCTGATCCGGCCAGCGTGACAACACCGATCACCCACAGCAGGGTGACGGTCGTCGGGTTGTCACGCAGCCGAACTCTTGTCGTCATCTCACGCCGTAGACCACGTAGTCGTCGAACAGTTGCCAGACCGTCCCCGACTCCCGAAAACCTGCTTGCGCGAGCGCCGCCAACTGGAAGTCGACGGCTGTGGGCGCGGTGGCGTCACGTCCGGCGAATCTACGCTCACGCTCGTCGGTCAGTGCCCCGATGCCGTGAGTGGCCCGCAGCTCGTCCCACCAGCTGTCCCACTCGGGAGCGCCCGCAGCAAAGGCGGAGCGTTGCGTCTGCTCGTCGTGAGCGTTCGCCCATCGCCCGATGACAGGGAAGCGGCCGTCGAAACGAAAGTGATCACCATTGAGCAGAACGCCGGCAGGGCTCAGCAGTTCGCGGCACTGCCGATACACCTCGACGAGCTGCTGCGGTTGCAACCAGTGCAGCGCGGTTGTCGACACTATCGCCTGAACCGGCGCAGCCACCGAATTCGGCCAATCGGCTCCCGCCAGATCTGCGTCGATCAGCTGCAGTCGGTCACCGAAACGCGTCGACGACTGGCGGGCGAGCTCCAGCAGCATCGGGTCGTAGTCGACCCCCACAACGCTCGCATGCTCGAACTTCTCGAGAATTCGGGCGCTCAGTGAACCCGGCCCGCAGGCCAGGTCGACAACCGTGAACGGGGTGTGCGCGTGCTGCAATTCGAGAACGTCGAGAATCACGTCGAAGCGCTTCTCACGGTCGGCGATGTATGCCGCCTGCTGGTCGTCCCACCGACGCACCAGTTCACAGATCTCCGCGGACATCTAGACCACACCCAACTGGCGCAGCCCGTCGGAGAGCTGTTCGATGCCACCGACATTGCGGATCGAGGGATCCATCGTCGTTCCTTCGAGGATGATGTAACGCTTGTTCTTCACTGCGGTGAGCTTGCTGGCGACCGGGTCCGATTCGAGGAACGCGATCTTGTCTGCGGCACTGTCGCCGTCTCCACCGCGGTCGAGATCTGCGAGCACCAGCACGGTCGGGTCTCGATCGAGGACACTCTCCCAACCGATTTCGGGCCAGTACTGCTTGTTGTCGTCGAAGGCGTTCTTCGCACCCACCGCGTCGGTCATGATTCCCGGTGTACCGCAGCACCCGGCGAAGTACGGAGTCTTCGTGGCTGCGTACCACCACGCCAGCGTCACGTTCTCAGCTCCCAGTGCCGCCGTGGCGGTGGCCGCGCGATCCTTCAAATTCTCGGTGAGCTCGACACCTTTGTTCTTGACATCGAACAGTGTTGCCACGTCGTTGATTTCGTTGTACAAGTCGTCGAGCGTGAGGGCCTTGCTCTGCTCGGCATCCTGACCGGTGCACTCGCTGGGTGACTGATATGTCGCGACACCGAGGTCGGTGAACTTGATCCGGTCGGCGATGCCCTCCGAGGTGAACGTGTAGTTGAACGTCGTGTAGACCATGTCCGGTTCGCGTTCGAGGACACTTTCGAATGACGGGAACTCGGTGTCGAACGCCTGGACCTGACCACGCGCCTCGCGCAGTTCTGGGAGGACATCGTCATCGCTCATGGCGTACCCGGCCATCCGGTCCTGCACTCCCAGCGCGAACAGCATCTCTGCTGCAGGTTGATTTACCGCGATTGCCCGTTCGATCGGTCGCTCCACCGTGACGTCTCGGCCACAGTTCTGGACTGTCACGCGCGATTGTTCGGAAGAGTTGGATTGTCGGGCAGCACTGTCGTCGGAGGAGCAGGCAACCAACGACGCGCTCAACAGGGCAGCGACGGCGGCGGCGGGTAGGCGAAGTCTGGACAGACGCATGGAATCTCGTTCTCGCAGGGGCTCGTTCGCGGAGCCCGTTACCGTGTGAACAGGCGCCTGTTGACCCCTGCTGCCAGCCGGTATTCGGACTCGAGATCGCCCCACCCGAGCGCCTTCCCAGATTCTCATCCAGTGGCGTAAGCCCGGGCGGTCACCCTCACCGCTGCGCGTCAGTTCCGGATTCACACCGGATTCCCTGACCCCCTGTGTGGAGGTCCGCTGGCACAGAGGAACTTATCACCGCAGTGCACCGCCGGTCAGGTCGGCTGGTGTGAGGCAATCAGATCTCGATGGCCAGGTCGTCGATGTCGGTGAGGGTTCCGCCGTCGGCGAGGATGCGCTCGTAGTTCTCGCGTCGACGGAGGTCGATTTCGGTGTTGCTGACGCCCTCCTTCCAATATCCGAATATCGCGACGTCGTTTTTGTCGAGTCCGACGGTCGATCGAAAGTGCTTCCGGATTGCGCGCATCTCGTTGCGTTCACCGGCGCCCCACACGACGTAGCTCGCGGGATTGGCGAGCTCGCGTGCTCGTACCGCCAGTGGGCCGTCGGGCTCGGCCGGATCTGCGCTCACGCGGTGAAGCTCCAGGCCGGGGAGGGCGGGCAGTTCGGCGAAGGCGACCTCGTCATCTGTTGTGACCCAGCCGATTCCGACGACGTCGGTAGGTAACTGCTCGATGATCGAGTGCAATGCGGGTATTGCGGTGCCGTCCAGAAAAAGTGCGATACGTCGACCAGGAACATCAGGGATCAAGAAGTGTGGCCGCGGACCGGTGAGGCCGAAGGTGTCACCGACGGCCAACGCTGCTGCCCACCTCATCATCGGACTGGTCTGTCCGTGCAGGACCACATCGACGACGATCGATCCGCTCGCTGAATCGTAGGAACGCACCGTGTACACGCGCGAAGCGTCGTCGAAGGCCGGCCCGAGATTCATGCGTACGGTCACATTCGGGCGTGACCAGGTCGGATCGTCGGTCGACTCCGTCAAACGAGCCGTGATCCGCAGCAGGTGATCGCTCGGTCGCTCCAGTGCTTCGACGATCGCGAGAACGTCGTTGAGTCCGCGATTGTGGTCAGCGGTCCGTAGGACGGTCGTCGGGGGAGTTGTTGTGCGCGAGGCGTCTGCATGTGTCATCGACTGTGCTCCTGGATCGGGTTTTCGGGATGCCGCCAGGTTAGTGCTACCTAAGTCGAGCGAGTTGTCCAGAAGTGACATCTGATTACCTGAATGATTCGGGTCTCGAAACGACGCGGTTGAGCGAGTGGTGCCGGCGCTGCTACCGTGCCTGTGATGTCCATACGCCGCTGTTCTCTCGCTTCCGGCCGTGCACTGCGCACGGCCCGATTCGGCGTAGCGACTTTCCGACGTGGGCGTAAGGCGATCGACCGCCGCCCGTCCGGTCTTGTCTGGATCGAAAGAGCCTTGGCCGCACCGGCCGGATCCGTCTGACATTCGCCACTTCGGCGAGCATTGCCTCGCCGAGATTTCGCAGTGCCACACCTGTTGCAGTGCTGCGCATTTCCCGTACCTGAGATTTCTCGCGGGTGAGTTGTGAGTGTCGGCGCCACCGAGCCTGGAATGCCAGCCAACTCGTTTTCGTGAAAGGTACACAGCAATGAATCGTTTCGAAGGTCGTCGTATTCTCGTCACCGGCGCAGGATCTGGAATCGGGCAGGCCACCGCGCTGCGGTTGCTCGCCGAAGGTGGCCGCGTGGTCGCTGCCGACATCTCCGAGCAGGGTTTGGCGAACACCCGGAAATCGGCAGAACATGCTTCGACGGAGGATCGCCTCGACACCCTCGTCGTCGATATCGGTGACGAGGGTTCCGTCATCAGGGTTGTGGGTCAGGCGATTTCGTCCCTCGGGGGATTGGACGTACTGGTCAACGCCGCCGGGATACTGCGTGGTGGGCACACCCACGAGACCTCGCTGGACCTGTGGAATCAGGTGCTCTCCGTGAATTTGACGGGCACTTTCCTCGTTACCCGCCAGGCACTGCCGGCTCTCCTTGCCACCGGCAACGCAGTCGTGGTGAATTTCAGTTCCACCTCCGCTGCCTTCGCGCACCCGTACATGGCCGCGTATGCCGCAAGTAAGGGAGGAATCCAGTCCTTCACTCACGCACTGGCTCTCGAATACGGCAAGCAGGGTCTGCGTGCCGTCGCGGTGGCTCCGGGCAGTGTGAAGAGCGGGATCACCGACACTACGGCGTCGTACTTGCCGGAAGACACCGACTGGTCGCTCTTCGGCAAGTTGTCACCGATTCTGAGCACTGATCTGGAGTCCGGTGGTGCCCCCATGGCCGGGCCGGAAAGTGTTGCGGGAGTTATCGCGATGTTGGCATCCGACGATGGTGCCTTCATCACTGGCACGGAGATCCGGATCGACGGCGGCACGCACGCCTGATTCTGCGTCCGTCTGACGGCCCGCACAGGCAGGCCGTCAGACGCGAGCCGTCATTCTCGCGAGCGAGTGATGGCGGGGACGACGTAGGACTGATCGAGCACGGCGGGCGAAGGTTCGTACATTCTCAGTACCGGTCGGAAATCCCCGCGCGGTGCGGGCAGCCAGTTTGCCTTCGCCGTGGGATCTTTCGGCTCCTCGTAGCTGATCGTGATCGTCAACGCACCGTCGGCGTCGTGGACGATTCCTGGAGTGCGGTCGCCGATCGAGTATCGGTCGACGGGGTTCGCCACGAGGAAGAAGTCCGGCACCGAGTACATCGTCAGCGACCAGAAGGCGCTCACCGGCGGAGTGGGGTCGAGTCTTATTGTGTAGGTGTGAGTTCCGTTCAACTGCTCGCCCTGATCGTCGACGTAGGTCATTATGTACGCCGCTTCGTAAGGGTGGTTGCCCCACAGCCCGCCCTTGGCAGCCGCGGCGCGTTCGACGATGCGCAACTTGGGATCGGCGATCTTGAATTGTGGATCGTCGATTGTGCCGACCTCGAAGTAGTCGAGGTTGTAGTCGAAGGCGTGGAATGTGAGCTTCCATCCGTTGACTTCGGGGCTGGAGCCTTTCGTGAGGGCCTCGAGCAGGTTCTTCTCACCGATCGTCAATCCGTCAGCCAACGCGGCTGCCCCGTCGGCAGAGAGTGAAGCGGCAGAGCGTGAGCTATAGGGAGAGGCCCCGGGCTCGTCGATTCCGATCGGGGAGAAGGAATCCTGGAGTTCTCGATCGCGTGGGGCCGGCGGAAACGCCTGTGACCAGATGCGGAGTTTCTCGAGGAACAGGAGGTCCTGGCTTACCCCGGGTTCGGGCACTGGGAGACCCGCCGAGTTTCCGGTGGAGTCGACGACGGTCAGCGTGGTGGCGTCCTGCAAGGCGTGCACCGCAGGGAGGTCGTCGTCGCCACCGCATGCCCAGCGGCCCACGATCGACGCAATGTTCGTGGGAAATCTGATCACCGTGGTCTGGTCCGCCGGGGTTCCCGTCCAGGTGGGTGGGACGAGAAGGAAGTCTCCGCTCTTCGTGCCGGTGGCCCGATGCCCGACGTAAGCGAAATTGTTTGTCCAGGCGTCCA
Organism: Rhodococcus sp. SG20037; assembly: GCF_031763325.1. NCBI lineage: Bacteria > Bacillati > Actinomycetota > Actinomycetes > Mycobacteriales > Nocardiaceae > Rhodococcus > Rhodococcus sp. SG20037. The sequence goes on from NZ_CP134497.1 coordinate 1,318,811, forward strand.
CGAACTGGAGGACGTAGTAACGGCCATCGGTATCGGGGACGTGCAGCGCAACGGGGCCGACAGAGAGGTCGATCTGCGCCATGGAGTACACGGTGTCGTTGTTGATCGTGACGAAAGTGTCTGCCGGCCCGGCCAGTGTGCGGGCGTGGCTGAAGGTGTTGAAAGGTGCGGCGGGGTTCGCTCCGACACCGTTGTGAACATACCGATGGACCTGGTCGAGATTGAAAACGAGGGGAAATCCGTAGATATACGCCTGAGCTGCAAGCTCGGTGCGACTGGTGTCTGTCATCTCTGCCCTCTCGTCGTGCACGTCGGTTCGAAGTCCACCCTGCGGGAACCCTGCCGTCGGGGCATCACCCGCCGAGGGTGACGACGGTAGAGGGAGAAGACATGTCGGATCAGGAGAGTGCGGCATTGGTCGCTGTCGCAGACGAGTGGAACGTCGCGATGTGCTCGAACGACGCCGAACGGATCGGCGATTTCATGGCAGACGACTGGGTGATCGTCTCGGAATCCGGAGTGTCGACCAAAGCGGAGTTCCTGGGTTTCGTGGCCTCGGGCGACCTGACTCATTCGGCGATGGACCGCGTCGGGAGCGCTCGCGTGCGTTTCTTCGGTGACGTCGCACTGTTCACCACGCGGATCGTCAATACCGCGCACTACGGCGGCAGACAATACGACGCCGACGAGTGGACCACCGACGTGTTCGCGCGGCGAGACGGTCGTCGGTGCTGCGTGTTGAGCCACATCACGCCGGCGGTCGAGGCGAAGATCGAGGACGTGGAACTATGACGTAGAGATAAGAGAAAGGCTGATGTTTTAACGGTGACACTATTGGGTAGTAATACGAGTTTCGCATTTATGAATGTATTTATCGGATTTATCGATTGTGAAGTTTCTGTAGTAGCGTCAGTTGAGTAGATCATTTTGATACGCATACCGGATGAGGTTCTCACATGATTGTTCTCGGCATTATTCTGGCGTTGATCGGCTTTTTCACGGGGTTGAGCATTCTGACCACCGTCGGCATCATCTTGGTCGTCGTAGGTGCAGTTTTGTCCATCCTCGGTGCTACCGGGCGCGCAGTGGGCGGACGAAAAGTCTGGTATTGATCAATACTGCGCGAGTAGCTGAAAAAGCGGTACCCGATCTCTTCGGAGATCGGGTACCGCTTTTTGTGCTCCAACTGGTTTTCGGTCTCTCTACCCCAAATTATCGATCTGAGCGGCATCGGGTAAACATGAAGGATGCTTTCTCGAGACCATGACGAAGAGAAATCTGCCGAGCGATTCAGATTCCCTCGCAGATGGAATCAGGTTGACGAATCGCGCCGCGGTTTGGTGTTGGCGTGGGTGGCCTTCACGTTGACGTTCGGCGGAGCACGTCTGGTGACGTGGTTGATCCAGATCGACACCAGGGACGTCGGCGACATCAGCGCCGGTGGCACTCATCTGCATCACTATCTATGGGGAATTCTGCTGTTGGCCGGGGTGGCGATCTTCGGACTCGTAGACCGAAGCCCTCGCGCAAGAACATGGATGGGCATCGCGTTGGGCATCGCACTCGGGCTCATCGTCGACGAGGCTGCGTTACTGATCACTCTCGACGACGTCTACTGGCAGAGCGACGGTTGGCCCAGCATCGCCATCGCTGTGTCGATCATCGGAGTGGTAGGAACCGGTCTCGCGCTGACCCGAAGCGGAGCGGAGAAGCCTCGAGGTTGATCCGGCCGCGGCACGGGTACTCACTCCCGTGCCGGGAAGTCGCGCGGATCGTGAGGTGGCTTGAATGGATCCCAGTTCCGCGGACACCTCACCGGATTCCGACAGTGAAGTCAAAGCTGCAGATCCGATGGCGGAAGCCGAACGTGAAGCCGCAGCATTGGCGACGCCCGTCCGGCCGCTGGGCGAACCGGGGCCGAGGTTCGATCGTCGTTCACCGTTCTTCATCGGTCTGAGCGCGGCGGCCGGTGTTGCCGTGACGTACGCGGTGATCGAAGTGCTCCTGGCGGCGCGAGGCATGCTGATCCTGATCGTGGTCGCGCTGTTTCTCGCGGTGGGCATCGAACCGATGATCGTCTGGCTGGAGCGGAGACATTTCCGACGCTGGATCGCAGTCACCGTGGTACTCCTCGGAATTGCAGTGATGTTGGCGCTGTTTCTGGTTGCTGCGATCACCCCGCTGGTCGAGCAGGGACGTCAGTTCGCATCACACGCTCCCGAACTTCTGACACACATTCGTGACCGGTATCCGATCGTCAGCGACCTCGACGAGAAGTATCACCTCGAGGAGCACCTCACCACCCAACTGGACGGTTCGGGGTCTGCGCTCGCGACGGGTTTGCTCGGAGCGGGGCGGGCGGTGTTCAGCGCAGTCGCCGACGCTGGAATCGTTGCTGTACTGACGACGTACTTCTTGATCGACTACCCACGAATCCGCACGAATCTGTATCGGCTGGTGCCACATTCGCGGCGGCCACGAGCAATCGCCATCGGTGATCAGATACTGGCAGGTGTGGGTGGGTACGTCCTCGGCAATGTTCTGATCTCCGTGATCACCGCAGTGTGCACCTTCGCGTGGTTGTTGATCTTCGACGTGCCGTATCCGTTGATCCTGGCGCTGCTGGTCGCTCTGCTCGATCTGATCCCGATAGTCGGTTCCACGATCGCAGGGGTTGTCGTCGCCCTGGTCTCCCTGACAGTCTCTGTCCCAACGGCATTGGCGACAGTCGCGTTCTTCATTGCGTTACGACTGCTCGAGGACTACCTGCTCGTTCCGAAGATCATCGGGAAGACGGTGGCGGTCCCGGCACTGGTGACCGTTGTCGCGGTTCTGTTGGGTGGAGCGTTGCTCGGTATTGTCGGTGCGTTGCTGGCGATTCCGGTCGCTGCGGCCTTGCTGCTGCTTGCAAGGGAGACGCTCTTCCCGCGCCTCGACGCTTCTTGACCGGCTTCTATCGGACGCTTCGCGCGCGACGCCGAGAACCAGGATTCGGCTTGGGGCACATCCGAGTCGGGATGGTTTCTCCCTCGGCGGTGATACGGAATACCGAGACTTTCTCGCTACAACCGTGATTCAGATCGACCGCGTATGCGATTGCGGCGCGATCCGAGACGAAATCTTCCATCACCGTTGTACCGTCCGGTAGTTCGATTCTGTAGTTTTCCATGACTTACACAACCTTCTTTCGCTAAGACGATCCTACCCGGCTCGAGAAGTGGCAAACCCGTGGAACACAACGTGCGACAGTCGTCTTCGTGCCTTGCCGGTGCAATGTTTCGACACCTCGCCTGCTGGGTAGTGAGAGTCGGTCAGCCCGCTCAGGCGGTACGTATCGAACCACGGAGGATCCGCGCAATGAGCGCAGTATCGAAAGCGATGTACAAGCCACTCTCACTGGCGACCAGCGTCCTGGGCGGCATCTTGGCCGGCGCTGTCTTCCAGCAGGTGTGGAAGCGCATCGGTGACGACAAGAATGCGCCCGAGCCCAAAGACTTGAGCAGGTCGAGCAAGGAAGTCCTGATCGCCGCAGCCCTGCAGGGAGCCATCTTCGCTGTTGTGCGAGCCGCAGTGGATCGTGCGGGGGCAAAGGGCTACCGGGCCCTTGCTCATGAAGATCCTCGGTAGGGACGCCCGGTTCGGTTCGAGTTCAGTCGACGACGGCCGCGATTGCCTCGATCTCGACCAGTTGATCGTCGTAACCGAGAACGGTCACACCCATCAGAGTGCTCGGGGCGTCGTGATCACCGAACGCGTCGCGGACTACCTCCCACGCCGCAACCAGGTCGGCTTGATTGCTCGACGCCACCAGGACGCGGGTGTTGATCACGTCGGTGATGGACGCGCCCGCGTCCGAGAGAGCTGTTCTCAGGTTGTCGACGGCCTTGGCTGCCTGTCCTGCGTAGTCACCGATGGCGGCAGTGGAGCCGTCCTCGTTCAACGGGCAGGATCCGGCCAGGAAGATCAGTCGTGCATCGGCGGGAGCCGTTGCTGCATAGGCATATTCAGCCACCGAAGAGAGTGACGTGGAACGGATCAGAGTTACCGACTTCGACATTATTTCCCCAAGGAATAGTAAAGTTTTGCAGCGAGTCTTTCACAGCACGCCAGGGGTTGCCAATTCATCGTCGGACCCATCCCTTCAGTCGGCAGCTACGAATGACTGCCAATGAGCCGAGAAGAAGAGCACACAGCACCTGTCGACGAGTGGCTGACGACCAAACAGGTTGCAGCACTGTTCCACGTCGACAGGACCACGGTGTCCAGATGGGCGAGGGAGGGCAAAGTCGGCACTCTGAGAACGCTTGGCGGGCATCGGAGGTACCGGCGATCGGAGATCGAGACGTTGCTGCGTAACCGCTCGACGACGCTCGATCACCAATAACCTTCGGCACGAAACAGACAGGTCGCCGAGCATGATGAGGGCTCGGCGACCTGTCTGGTCAGCAGGAAGTAATCAGGCCTTGGGGACGCGGACGATGAGTGCGTCGCCTTGTCCGCCGCCGCCGCAGAGTGCGGCTGCGCCGATGCCGCCGCCGCGGCGTTGCAGTTCGAGGGCGAGGTGCAGGGCGATGCGGGCGCCGGACATGCCGAGGGGGTGGCCGACGGCGATGGCGCCGCCGTTGACGTTGACCTTGGCGGGGTCGAGGCCGAGTTCGCGGGTGGAGGCGATCCCGACGGCGGCGAATGCTTCGTTGATTTCGACGAGGTCGAGGTCGGTGGGGTCGATGCCTTCCTTCGCGCAGGCCTTGGCGATGGCCCGGGCGGGTTGGGACTGGAGGGTGGAGTCGGGTCCGGCGACGACGCCGTGGGCGCCGATTTCCGCGATCCAGGTCAGGCCGAGTTCTTCGGCTTTGGTTTTGCTCATCACCACGACGGCGGCGGCGCCGTCGGAGATCGGGGAGGCGGAGCCGGCGGTGATGGTGCCGTCCTTGCTGAACGCGGGACGCAGTTTGCCGAGGGATTCGGTGGTGGTGTCGGCGCGGATGCCTTCGTCCTGGGCGAAGACGATGGGCTCGCCCTTGCGTTGGGGGATGGAGACGGGGACGACTTCGTTGTCGAAGAGGCCGTCTTTCCAGGCGCGGGCCGCGTTCTGGTGTGAGGCGGCGGCGAAGGCGTCCTGCTCGGCGCGGGTGATGTGGGCGGTTTCTTGTTGGTTGACTTGTTCGGTGAGCAGGCCCATGGCCTGGTCGGTGAAGATGTCGTGGAGGCCGTCGTAGGCCATGTGGTCGCGGAGGGTGACGTCGCCGTATTTGAAGCCTTCGCGGCTTTTTTCGAGCATGTGGGGTGCGCGGGACATCGATTCCTGCCCGCCGGCGACGACGATGTCGAATTCGCCGGCGCGGATGAGTTGGTCGGCGAGGGCGATGGCGTCGATGCCGGAGAGGCACACTTTGTTGATGCTCAGGGCGGGGACGTTCATGGGGATGCCGGCGGCGACGGCGGCTTGGCGGGCGGGCATCTGGCCGGCGCCGGCGGTGAGGACCTGTCCCATGATGACGTAGTCGACTTGTTCGGGTGCGACTGAGGACTTGTCGAGGGCGCCTTTGATGGCGATGCCGCCGAGGTCGGACCCGGAGAGGTCTTTCAACGATCCGAGGAGTCGACCCATCGGGGTACGAGCTCCCGCAACAATCACAGTGGTCGTGTCGGTCATGCCAGTTCAACTTTCAGTTCGGTGCCGGTTGCGGCGACTACGTCTTCGACGCTGACATCGGGGGCGAGTTCACGCAGGACGAGTGGACCTTCTTCGCTCACGTCGATGACGGCGAGGTTGGTGATGATCCGATTCACCACGCCCTGGCCGGTCAGGGGCAGGGTGCACGCGTCGACGATCTTGGGGTTGCCGTCGCGGTCGTTGTGCTCCATGACGACGATGACACGCCGGGCACCGTGGACGAGGTCCATTGCGCCGCCCATGCCCTTGACCATCTTGCCGGGGACCATCCAGTTTGCGAGGTCACCCGTCTTCGACACCTGCATACCGCCGAGGACTGCGGTGTCGATGTGGCCGCCGCGGATCATCCCGAACGAGAGGGCCGAATCAAAATATGCCGCACCGGGGTTGACGGTCACGGTCTCTTTGCCGGCGTTGATGAGGTCAGGATCGACGTTGTCCTCGGTGGGATACGGTCCGGTGCCGAGAATTCCGTTCTCCGAGTGCAGGACCACACGAACGTCCGAGCCCAGGTATCCGGGAATCAGTGTGGGAAGGCCGATTCCGAGATTGACGTACTCCCCGTCGATCATCTCTGCAGCCGCCCGCGCTGCCATCTGCTGGCGCGTCCAACCCGTCACTGTCACTGGTGCGGTCATCGTGAGGTTCCTTCCGAAGCGCTGACGGTTCGCTTTTCGATTCGCTTGTTCTGAGGGCCGGTGTGGACTACGCGCTGGACGAAGACCCCAGGTAGATGCACCGATGCCGGGTCGATTTCACCGGGCTCGACCAGACGTTCCACCTGCGCGATGGTGACCCGTCCCGCCATCGCGGCGAGCGGGTTGAAGTTCATCGCGGTCTTGTCGAACACGAGGTTGCCGTCGGTGTCTCCGAGAACAGCGTGCACGAGTGCGTAGTCGGCGTTGATCGCCTCTTCCATTACGTAACGCTTGGTTCCGAAGACACGAGTCTCCTTCGGAGGCGATGCAATAGCGATCGAGCCGTCGGCGTCGTAGCGCCATGGCATTCCGCCGTCGGAGATGGGGCTACCCACTCCGGCCGGTGTGAAGAATGCGGGGATTCCGGTTCCGCCGGCGCGCAGACGCTCGGCGAGCGTTCCCTGCGGCGTCAGTTCCACTTCGAGTTCGCCGGCCAGGTACTGCCGGGCGAACTCCTTGTTCTCGCCGACGTACGACGCGGTCACTCGTCGGATACGGCCGGCGCTCAGCAAGATTCCGAGACCGTGATCGTCGACGCCGCAGTTGTTGGAGAACACCTCGAGGTGGGTTGCACTCGTAGCTGCGATCGCGTCGATCAACACGTCGGGGATGCCGCACAAGCCGAATCCGCCGACGGCCAGCGTTGCGCCGTCGACGATGTCGGCGACCGCCTCCGCTGCGGACTCGTACACCTTTGCTGTCATGTTCTCTCCCTGCCAAGCGTTCATTGAGTAGACACTCACTCACTTCGATATCCAGTGAACTATCTCCAGTTCACAGGTTCAAGGAATCTCGAACATCAACCGAGAACTGATCGACTACTGATCGTCTGAAGGAATTTCGTTCATTGAATGGACGCTAGGATGGCTGCATGCCAACTCACGGGCAATCGCCGGCCGTGGTCGCGCGGGTGGCTGCACTTCTGCGAGCCCTCGGCGCGTCCGAACCAACGGGCACTTCCACCACGGAATTGGGCAAGGTCACCGGCCTCGCTCGGCCCACTGCGCACCGACTGCTCACGTCCCTGGCTGCCGAAGGACTGGTCGACCGTGACGCACGAACCGGTCGGTGGTCTCTCGGCCCGGAGTTGTACCTCCTGGGGGCGGCGGCCGGAAATCGGTACGACATCACCGACCGGGCTCGCGACGTCGTCGACGAACTTGCCCGGGTCACGGGGGAGAGCGCCTTCCTGTCGGCACGCCGAGGTGACGAGACCGTCTGCATCCTGAGTCAGGAAGGCAGTTTTCCACTGCGATCTCACGTGCTGCACGAGGGGAAGCGATTCCCGTTGGGGGTCGCGTCGGCGGGGCTTGCCATCTTGAGCCATCTACCGACGCGGGACGTCGACGACTATTTCGCCCGAGTGAATCTGGAATCGGAATGGGGTGAGATCCACAGTGAGGCATCACTCCGTGAGCGAATCGAGTCGACGCGTGTCACCGGGTACGCGGTCAATCCAGCCCTCATCGTCGAGGGAAGCTGGGGGATGGGTGCCGCGGTGTTCGATCGCAACGGTCGCCCGGCCTGGGCGCTGAGCCTGACCGGAGTGGAAACACGCTTCCGGCCCGCGCGTCATGCCGAGTTGGGAACGCTACTCCTCGAGTATGCTCATACGTTGTCGAACCGACTGAAAACACATGCAGTGAACTAGCTTTCGATAAACACGCTTTAGGCAGGAGCGTTCTTTACCTTCGTGCGCACGTGTGCCTTCTCGCCTTGCGGGCCGAACAGGTGCAAGATCTCCACCACCTGTTCATCGGCAGGCCCGAACCAATGGGGCTCGGCAGTGTCGAACTCCGCGACTTCCCCGGGGTGCAGGACAACCTCGTTCGCCCCCAGGATGAGACGCAGATCCCCGGCGAGGACGTAGAGCCATTCGTAGCCGGCGTGGGTGACGAGCTTCGGTGGACGCGGCCCGATCACCTGCTTGAAGACCTGCACTCGGCCGGGATAGCGCGTCAACGGAACGACGGCACTGCCGTTCTTGCGTCGGCTCGGGGTGAGATGGACCCGAGGATCGCCCGTAGCGGGGGCGCCGACGAGTTGGTCCAGCGCGACCCGGTGCGCTCGGGCAAGCGGCAACAGCAGATCGAGGGTGGGACGACGCTTACCCGATTCGAGGCGTGAGAGTGCGCTGACGGAGATGCCGGTGGCTTCGGACAGGCCCTCGAGGGTCAATCCGCGATCGCGTCGGAGCGTGCGCAGTCTCGGTCCGATATCGGTGATCAACTGCTCGAATTCAGCATCCATGCCGTCCATCTTTGCAGTTTCCGCAAAATTTCTACCGGCTTCGGACGCTGGAGAGCAACGATCCTTTCGACAGTCGAGTACGGCAGAGCACTTCGAGAGATGGAGTCCGACCATGAAACCTTCGAGCGGGATCGAACCGCAAGTGATCGGACTCGATGCAGGGCGGCGATGGGGCATCCTGGCGATCTGCTGCACGAGCCTGTTCGTCGTCGGGTTGGACACCACCATCGTCAACGTGGCCCTGCCGACGATCGGTGAGGGATTTCGCGTCGGAACCCGTGGTCTGGAATGGGTCGTCAACGCATACACACTCGTCCTGGCGAGCTTGCTGATCTCGTCCGGAGCAGTGGCCGATCGTTTCGGCAGGAGACGAGTCTTTCAGATCGGGCTCGTCGTCTTCGGGGTGGCGTCGATTGCCTGCGCGCTCGCTCCGTCCGTCGAGATGTTGATCGCGGCGCGGATCGTCCAAGGCGTCGGCGGGTCGATGCTCAGTCCGGTTGCCTTGGCGATCGTCGTCAACGTGATGACCGACCCGAAGGAGCGGGCCAAGGCAATCGGGGTGTGGGCCGCGGTCTTCGGCCTGAGTATGGCGGCAGGGCCGATCGTCGGCGGCGTGCTCATCGAAAGTTTCGGCTGGCGATCGGTTTTCTGGATCAACGTGCCGGTGATCTTGGCCGTGCTCGTCTTGACTGCTGTGTTTGTTCCGGAGTCCCGAGCGCAGCAGTCGCGACGACTCGATCTTCCCGGTCAGTTGCTACTGGTGATTCTTGTCGGCGGGGCGGTTGCCCTTCTGATCGAGGGTCCGCGAATCGGATGGTTCTCTGCCGCGGCGACGGCAGGGTATGTCGTTGTTGCTGCAGCGTTGGCCGCATTCATCCGCGTCGAATCACGCAAGCGCGAGCCACTGATGGATCTCGCACTCTTCCGCCGCAGACCGTTCTCGTCGGCTGTGGTCGGCGCTGTCGTGGTGTTCGTGGCGTTGAACGCGACGCTACTGCTCGGCACGTTCTACTTGCAGCACTCCCGCGGTATGAGTCCGGCCCTGGCCGGCGCGATCACCCTCCCGATGGCTGTTGCGGCAACGGTCTGCGCGCCGTTGTCCGGAATACTCGTCGGACGCTTCGGCCCGCGGCGACCGCTGCTGATCGCCGGTAGTTTCACGACGCTCGGTGGACTGTGCCTGGTCTCGCTCGACAACAACACGGCGATTCCGATGCTCTTGGCCGCTTACCTGTTCCTCGGTATCGGATTCGGGTTCTCGAATGCCCCGATCACCAACACCGCCGTCAACGGGTTGCCGAGATCGCAGGCGGGGCTTGCTGGTGGAATAACCTCCAGTGCACGCCAATTCGGTGCTGCTCTCGGTGTTGCGCTGGCCGGTGGCATTATCGGCGGCAGTGCACCGGTAGACGTCGCACAGGCATCGAGGCTGGGATGGATCCTGGTTGCCGGATGTGGGATCGCGGTCCTGGTGATTGCACTCGCATCCCGGAATTCCGAGGAACTCCCCGGCTGATCACCTCGCGTGTTCGTGGGAGCTTCACCCTGCGCGGGTGATTCCAAGCGCGTGCCCAACCGATACAGATGATGGGGTATCAGATCGTCGTATCCGAGCGGGGAGTGCCATGTGCCAGACACCTAAGGACGCAACACCGGCCACAGTCACGGCGAATCGCGAGGCAGTCGCACGGTATGCCATGGACGACCGGCAGGATTTTGCCGACGCGGATCGAGGATTGATCGCTCCGTTGCCGGGCAAGGTTGTCGCCGATGACGGGCATACGGTCTTCGATCCCGATGCGATGGCATACCTCGGTGACGATGTTGCCGCGCCGGAGACAGTCAATCCGAGCCTGTGGCGTCAAGGACAACTGATGCGCCGAGGTGGTCTGTATCAGGTGACGGATCGCCTTTACCAGGTACGGAACAACGACCTGGCAAATTTGACGGTTGTCGAAGGTGGCGAGGGACTGATCGTCATCGACTGTATGGCGGGGGTCGAATCGGCGCGCCAGGGTATGAAGATGATTCGTGAGCACGTCAGCGACAAGCCAGTTTCGGCGATCATCTACACGCACACCCACATCGACCACTACGGCGGAGTCAAAGGGATCGTCGATCTGGACGACGTGACGTCCGGGCGAGTTCCGATCATCGCACCGGGCACGATCGCGTCGTTCGACAAGTTCGCGATCGGGGAAAACGTCGTCGCCGGAAATGCCATGGCGAGACGGTCCTTCTACGCCTTCGGTGGATTGCTCGATCTCGATGCCAAAGGGATGGTTACCTGCGGCATCGGCACGATCAGCACGAAAGGTCCACTTGTCTCGTATATTTCCCCCACTGACAGCATCACGGAGACCGGAACGAAGCGTGAGATAGCCGGTCTGGAATTCGAGTTCCTCTACGCGCCGGATACCGAGGCCCCGGAGGAAATGCACATCTGGATCCCCGAACTCGCCGCGCTGACCTGTGCGGAGAACGCCAATCATTCGCTCCACAACATCCAGACCTTAAGAGGTGCGCGCACTCGCGACGCTCGGAACTTCGCGCGGTATCTGGACGAGACTCTCGAACGGTGGGGAGACGACGCGGCTGTTCACTACGGACCGCACACGTGGCCGGTGTGGGGTAACGAGAACCTGGTGCCGTTCATCGAATCGCAAAGGGACACTTACAAGTACATTCACGACCAGGCACTCCGTCTCGCGAACAAGGGGTACACGCCGCTCGAAGCTGCCGAGGTGATCGAACTACCGGACGAACTCGGGCGCAAGTGGTACAACCGCGGATATCACGGCACTCTGCACCACGACGTTCGCGCCGTGTACACCAAGGAACTGGGAATGTGGGACGGCGATCCGGTGTCGCTTCATCCTCATCCGCCGGTCGAATCGGCGAAGAGGTTCGTCGATCTCCTTGGCGCGCAGAAGATCCTGGACGAGGGTAAGCGGGCATTCGACGCCGCGGACTACCGATGGGCGGCAGAGATCCTGCACAAGTTGGTGTTCGCGCAACCGGAGAACGCCGAAGCGAGGAACCTGCAAGCCGACGTCTACGAGCAGATGGGCTATCAAGCCGAAGGGCCGCAGTGGCGTGGGATCTATCTCTCGGCCGCGTTGGAACTACGCGAGGGCGCCCAGCCTGCCCCGTACGTCACGGCAAGTCAGGACAGTGTCCTCGCGATGCCCATCGACATCCTCTTCGACTTCGTTGCAATACATCTCATCGGCGACAAGGCCACCGACGCGGAACTGCGGATCGATTTCGTGTTCACCGATCGCGGCGACGAGGCATGGACTGCGTGGGTCAAGCGCGGTGTCCTCAATGCACGTAAGGGTGCGTCACCGAACACACAACTGACGGTCTCGGGCCCGAAGGCGGCGCTCGTGGGAGCGCTTCTTCAACCGGGCGCGGCCGCCGAACTGGCCAAGGCCGGGCAGATTTCGCTCGACGGAGACGAATCAGCGCTCGAGACGCTGGGAGGGTTGCTCGATACCTTCGATCCCAGTTTCAATATCGTCACGCCGTAACGAAGGGATAGCTTTCGATGTGTACACGCTTGGTCTACTTGGGGCCCAACGACACTGTGATCACTGCTCGATCGATGGATTGGAAGGTCGACCTCGGAACAAACCTCTGGGCATTCCCGCGCGGCATGACCAGAGAGGGCTGTGCAGGTCCGAACTCGATACAGTGGACGTCGAAATACGGAAGTGTTGTCGCGACGGCCTACGACATGTGCACGACCGACGGGGTCAACGAGGCTGGGCTGTCTGCCAATCTTTTGTGGTTGGTCGAGTCCGAGTACCCGACGTATGACGGTTCGACCCCGGGATTGTCGATCGCGGCGTGGGCGCAATACGTCCTGGATCGCTTTGCGACAGTTCAGGAAGCGGTCGAAGTACTCGCGTCGGAACCGTTCACGGTAGTGACCGCTGCCGTTCCCGGCGAAGACCGCCTCGCAACGCTGCACATGTCGCTCTCGGACGCCGGGGGAGACAGCGCGATCATCGAGTACGTCGGTGGACGCCCGACGATTCATCACAGCCGTGAGTACCAGGTGATGACCAATTCGCCGATCTTCGATCAGCAACTCGCCGTCAACGAGTACTGGAAGCAGATCAACGGGACCGTCATGCTGCCCGGAACAAACCGTGCCGCTGACAGATTCGCTCGGGCGTCGTTCTATGTCGATGCGATACCGCAGACGGACGATCCGCGGGCGGCGTTGGCATCCACCTTCAGTGTTATTCGGAATGTGTCGGTGCCCCTGGGTATTTCGACTCCCGATGAGCCCAACATTTCATCGACCCGTTGGCGCACCGTCGTCGATCACAAACGCACGCTCTATTTCTTCGAGTCGGCGATGACGCCCAATACCTTCTGGGTGGACGTGGCGTCGATGGATCTCGCGGAAGGGACACCCGTCCGAAGGCTCGGACTCGGACCGAACGAGAGCACCGTCTATTCCGGTGACTCCACTGACCAGTTCGAACGGGCGGAGGCATTCACGTTCGCGGGAGCATAAGGCTTCGGGGCGTAGTAAAAATCCAATCGTGAAACTTCTTGACATTTCTACTCCGTTCAGATGAAACTTTGTTGCATATTCGGGTTTCGTCAACGGAGGACGGCATGGGCATCACAGTGCAGACACGGAACGATGGTGCGCAGCTCAAACGGCGCAGGGCGCTCGTCGCCGGCTCCGTCGGAAATTTCATCGAGTGGTACGAGTTCGGTGTGTACGGGTTCTTCGCGACGATCATCGCGTCGAACTTCTTCAGCGCCGACGGCTCCGGCGACCTCGAAAGCCTGATCAAGACCTACGCGTCGTTTGCGCTGGCCTTCTTCTTCCGCCCAGTGGGGGCCGCGCTGTTCGGTCGACTCGGTGACCGCATCGGCCGACGCCCCACCTTGGTGATCGTTCTTCTGCTTATGTCGGGTGCGACGACCCTGATCGGTGTGCTCCCCACCTACGAGAGCGTCGGAATTCTGGCACCGCTGCTCTTGACGGTCCTTCGAATTCTGCAGGGATTGTCGGCTGGCGGTGAGTTCGGCGGTGCAGTGTCGGTGATGACCGAGTTTGCTCCGCCCGGACGACGCGGGCTCTACGGCTCGTGGCAGTCGTTCACCGTCGCGCTCGGACTGCTCGCCGGTGCGGGGATCGCAGCACTCCTCGCTACTGTCCTCGACTCGGGACAGCTCGGTGACTGGGGCTGGCGCATTCCGTTCCTCCTTGCACTTCCGATGGGTCTGGTTGCTCTGTGGCTCAGGCTCCGCCTCGAAGAAACGCCGTCGTTCGAGCGTGCTCGATCAGTCCAGTCCGAACCGACAGCTGATGCAGCGGCGCCTGTAGTGCAGCCGACTGTCGGAGAGACAGCCAAGGCGATTCTGCTCGGAATCGGGCGGTTGATGGGGTGGTCTGCTGCCGGTTACACGTTCCTCGTAGTGATGCCGACTTATCTTCAGAGTTCGCTCAACGCGACTTTCCATCAGGCACTTGTTGCTTCCGTGCTCGCCAATGCGGGCTTCGCGGTGACCATTCCGATCGCGGGTGGACTCAGCGATCGCATCGGACGACGCGCGGTCATGCTCACCGGCACCGTGATAATTCTGGTCTTGGCTCTGCCGCTGCTCAACGTCCTGCAGAACGAGCAGACGTCTTTGACAGCCAAGGGATTTGCAGTGTTTGCCGCCGGCGCCGCAGTGGGACTTGTTGCCGGACCCGGACCCGCCATGCTCTCCGAGATGTTCCCCACCTCGGTTCGGTACACCGGATTGGGACTCGCATACTCCCTGTCCAACGCGGTCTTTTCGGGCTGCGCCGGTTTGATCATCACGTGGCTGATCAAGGAAACTTCCAATCTCGATATTCCGGCCTACTTCGTGATGGCAACGTGCGCCGTCAGTGCGATCGCCTTGAGTACCTTGCGAGGAAATGCCCACAAGCGGGCACTCGTCGACTGACCGCAGCTTTTCCGAATGCCGAAACGATCCGAGTAAGGGATATTTCATGAGAGTCATCGGCCTGATGTCCGGTACTTCGTACGACGCAATCGATGCTGCCGCAGCAGACATCCGGATCGACGGGGACACTCTTGTGCTCACCCCACTGGGCATGGTCAGCGAACCGTATTCCGGTGAGTTGCGGGCTGCGGTGGCGGCTGCGGTCCCGCCGGCGTCCACCACTGTCGGTCAGATCTGCCAACTTGACACCGAGATCGGACAGGCATTTGCGGCCGTCGCTGCGCGGGCGAACGAGGAACTGTGCGGTGGCAGTGCGGAATTGATCTCCTCACATGGTCAGACGATGTTCCACTGGGTCGAAGGAGCGCAAGTAAAAGGCACTCTCCAGCTCGGGCAGCCGGCCTGGATAGCCGAGAAGACCGGATGCACGGTCGTGTCGGACCTGCGCTCTCGCGACGTGGCGACGGGTGGTCAGGGCGCACCACTTGTCAGCGCATTCGACGTATTGTGGCTCAACGGAAGAACTTCGGGTTCCGTCGCGCTCAATCTCGGTGGCATCGCGAACGTCACTGCTCCGGGTGGCGTCCCGACATCGACGGCAGATGGTGCCGCAGTACCGATTGCCTTCGACACCGGCCCCGCAAATGCGCTGATCGACGCTGCGGTAAGCGAATTCACCGCGGGGGAGCAGTGGTTCGATCTCGGAGGTGCTCTGGGCGCAGCGGGCACACCGAACGTCGATCTGCTCGCACAACTACTGAGCGAACCGTATTACGCGCAGCCCGCTCCCAAGAGCACAGGCAAGGAATTGTTCCATCGGGACTACCTACTCGCCGCACTGCGGGGCTACGAATCCTTGTCTCTGGCCGACATCGTCGCGACACTGACTGCACTGACCGCCCGGACCGTCGCCGATTCCGTCAAAGCGCTGGCGGCTACCGAAGTGGTGGTGTCAGGCGGTGGCACCAAGAACCCGACGTTGATGGCGATGCTCCGTGACGAACTGGGCGACATCGCGCTTGTCTCTTCGGACGAGCTCGGCGTCACTTCCGACATCAAGGAAGCATTGGCTTTCGCGGTTCTCGGCTATCTCACCGCACACGGATTGCCTGGAAGCATCGCTTCGTGCACCGGTGCGCGTCACGCCAGTGTGCTCGGATCTCTGACGCCAGGAAGCCGTGGGCTGCCTAGAATCACATCGGTGCCGTCAGCTCCGAAAACGATGCGAATCGAGGCGTTATGACTTTGGACCGGAGTGCTCCGGCGTCCGTCGACCTGCTTGCTCGTATTCGTGCATCACTGAGTAGCCTCTCGCCTGCCGAGCTGCGGATCGCCGAAATCATCGAAGCCGACCCCAGTCTGGCCTCCACCCTGACGGTCAACGACCTCGCCGAACGAGCGTCGACAAGCACGGCGACAGTGGTCCGCACAGCCAAACGACTCGGTTTCGAGGGTTATCCACAGCTTCGTCTCGCGCTGGCGGCGATCAGCGGGTCCGGTACAGAGAACACGATCCCGCTCGGTGTGGACATCGTTGCTGCCGACTCGGCCGGTGAGGTGATGGCCAAGCTCGCCGAGTTCGAATCCGAACAACTCAAGGGCACGGCGCAATTGACAGATCCTGCTGCGCTCGAAGAAGTTGTGTCCCGGATTCGATCCGCCCGCCGCGTCGAGGTCTACGGCATCGGCGCCTCTGGCATCGTCGCGCAAGACCTCACGTTGAAGCTCTCTCGCATCGACGTCAACTGCCGGGTTCATCTCGACCGAGACGCGGCCATGGTCAGCGCCAGCTTGCTCGGACCGGACGACATCGCAGTGGGGATCTCACATTCGGGTGAGACTTCGGATGTCGTGGAACCACTTGCCCTTGCCCGTCGAACCGGGGCGTCGACGGCTGCGATCACCGGAGGGGCACGATCGACGCTCGCCGTGCAGTCACATCACGTTCTGCTCACTGCCGGTAGAGAATTCGGTTTCCGATCGGCTGCGATGGCAAGCCGCACCGGTCAGCTGTTGGTAGTCGACACAATTTTTGCGATGGTGGCGCACTCGCTGCCCAGCGCACTCTCTGCTCTGCAACGAAGCCATGATGCCATTGCTTCGAAGCGGCACTGACGAGGAGTCGTCGCTGTGAGTACTGACGAGGAGTCGTCGCTGTGAGTACTGACGAGGAGTCGTCGTAATGAATATCGATCGAGGAGGACTCGCCACAATGCAATTGGAAATGCTCTCCACCGAGAGACCCAACCCTCTGACCCGCGATCTCGATGTCATGTCGGTGTCGGGTCTGCTGACGGTGATGAATCAACAGGACGCAATCGTGGCCGGCGCGGTGGCAGCGGTACTACCCGCCATCGAAGCCGCAGTCGACTTGATCGTCGCGGCCCGAGCACAAGGTGGTCGACTGATCTACCTGGGAGCGGGGACAAGTGGGCGTCTGGGAGTTCTCGACGCAGTGGAATGCCCTCCGACGTTCGGGACCGATCCGGGCGAGGTGATCGGCATCATCGCCGGTGGCCCAGGAGCGTTTCTGAACGCCGTCGAGGGGGCAGAGGACGATCCGCGAGCGGCTGGGGTCGATCTCGACGCAATCTCGTTGAACGCCAACGACGTCGTGGTGGGTCTGGCTGCCAGCGGTCGTACCCCCTACGTCATCGGGGGACTCGATCACGCCCGCGAACTCGGCGCTGCAACAGTGGCAGTCTCGTGCAACCGGAACGCGGCAATGAGTTCTCACGCCGGCGTGGCCATCGAAGTGGAGACCGGCCCCGAGATCCTCACCGGATCGACGAGGCTCAAGGCCGGAACTGCGCAGAAGATGGTGTGCAACATGC
Organism: Rhodococcus sp. SG20037; assembly: GCF_031763325.1. NCBI lineage: Bacteria > Bacillati > Actinomycetota > Actinomycetes > Mycobacteriales > Nocardiaceae > Rhodococcus > Rhodococcus sp. SG20037. The sequence goes on from NZ_CP134497.1 coordinate 1,336,237, forward strand.
TCTCCACGGCGAGTATGGTTCGCTCCGGGAAGGCATTCCACAATCTGATGGTCGATCTTCGGCCGACCAATGCCAAGCTTGTCGATCGTGCGAACCGGATCGTCGCGGCAGCCACCGGAGTCGATACCGAGATCGCTGCGGAGACCATCGACGATGCCGATGGTCATGTGAAGGCAGCGGTCGTCATGTTGTTGGCCGAATGCGACTTCGCCGAAGCAACCGAACTGTTGGACCGCGCTTCGGGTTCGGTACGTGAGGCCATCGTCGGAGCCGGCAAGAGCAGTGAGGAAGTCTGAATGGAAATCGTCATAGTTCCCAGTCCTGAGGACGGCGGGCGAATCGCTGCCGATATCGTGTGCGGCGCAATCGAAAACGGAGCGCGGACGCTCGGCCTCGCGACCGGATCGTCACCGCTGCACACGTATCGAGAGCTGATCAAGAGGCATCGAGAATCGGGAGTGTCGTTCGCGGCGATGAGCGCGTATCTTCTCGACGAGTATGTAGGTCTCACGTCCGATCAGCCGCAGTCCTACGCGCACACCATCCGCACGGAACTCGTGGATCACCTCGACATCGACAATGCGCGAGTGTTCAGCCCCGACGGCGGGGCCGCGGATCCCAGTGACGCGGCCCGGCGTTACGACGCTGCCATCGCCGAAAACGGTCCCATCGACGTGCAGATCCTCGGCATCGGCCTGAACGGACACATCGGTTTCAACGAGCCCTCCTCCTCGCTTGCATCGCGCACCCGAGTGAAGACCTTGACCGAGAGGACTCGCGCCGACAATGCACGGTTCTTCGCAGACCCAGCCGACGTACCGCATCATGTGATCACGCAAGGGCTCGGAACCATCAGTGATGCAAGGCATCTCGTCCTGATCGCGGACGGCGCCCGCAAAGCGCCCGCCGTCCGGTCCGCGGTCGAAGGTCCGGTCTCGGCATTCTGCCCGGCGTCGGTGCTGCAGCTGCATCCACACGTGACCGTCATAGTCGACGAGGCAGCTGCCGGCGAACTCCAACTAGCGGACTTCTACCGCTACACAACCGAGCACAAGCCTGCAGAGCAAGGTTACTGAAAAGCGGGCTGCTGAAAGCGGACTTGATCTCCAGCGCAGTTGAGGTCCTAGCCTCGGGGGATGATCAACGCCAGAGGTCCAGCGGTATCCCCGCCTGCGGCGCCCCGATTCTTCTCACCACCGCTCAGTGTCGCGATCGTCGGAGCGGGGCCGGCGGGAATCCACGCCGCCGGCGCTCTCGCCGAACTTGCGCCCGGCACCAAGACAGACGTGTTCGAGCGTCTACCGACGCCGTACGGACTGGTGCGCTACGGTCTCGCACCAGGGCACCCCGAGTCCGAAAAGTTCGCCCATTCTCTGCACACCACGCTGGTCGCCAGTGAGTTCCGGCTGTTCTGCAACGTGGAGATCGGAAAGGACCTTTCCGTCGATGACCTACGTTCGTCCTACGATGCCGTGATCATTGCAACCGGTGCGCCGCGGGATGCACCTCTCGACATTCCCGGCGTCGAGCTTCCAGGTTCTTTCGGTGGCGCCGAGTTTGTCGGTTGGTACAACGATCACCCGGACAGCTCGCCGCAGTGGCCGCTGAACGCGGAATCGGTCGCAGTGATCGGAGGTGGCAACGTCGCACTCGACGTCACCCGTATGCTCCTCGCCGAGGCGCAATCGCTGCAGGCCACGGACGTCTCCGACCAAGTTCGGGAAGGGATCGCCGGCAGTCGAGTTCGCGAAGTACACATCTTTGTCCGGCGCGGACCAGCCGACGCTCGCTTCTCCCCGAACGAGTTGCGCGCTCTCGGTGAACTACCCGGCGTAGATGTTGTCGTCGATTCTGTCGATGTCGTACCGGACCGGCATGTCGAGCGGATGACCAAACAGTTGGCGCACACCCGACTGGCAGTCGAGACACTCCGTGGTTTCGCGGACGCTGCTTCTGCCGATCGGACTTCCCGGCGCCGAGTTCACCTGCACTTCTACCGACAGCCGGCGCAGATTCTCGGCAGCGGGAAAGTCGAAGCACTCCGCGTCGAGCGGACAGACCCGGACGGATATGGTCACGTCACCGCTTCGGGTATCTGTACCGACTATCCGGTTCAAGCTGTGTACCGGGCAATCGGATTTCTCGGGACGCCACTTGCCGGGGTGCCTTTCGATCACGGACGCGGCAATGTTGCGCACCAGGGCGGCGCAGCGGTCGACGAGAGCGGCTCGCCGATCGCAGGTTTGTTCGTGACGGGCTGGATGAAGCGAGGTGCCGCGGGGCTGATCGGTGCGGCTCGGCCTGATGCACGCCAAACCGTCGAAACCTTGCTGCGACAGTTGGATTCGGCATACGAGCGTCGAGCCGGCCACGGCCGGATCGCGGAGGTCCTCAGGGCCGGCAGAGTGGTGCCCGTCGATTGGGGCGGATGGCTTCGCATCGATGCCGCCGAACGTGCCCTCGGTGTGAAGCATGGGCGTGATCGGATCAAAATCAAAGAGCGCGACGAACTCGTTCGCATCGGCACGGAGTCGGCAGTTCACGCCGAATAGATTCGCTGGGGTCTGGAGTACCACCGGGGTTACGCTGAAGTGAGTCACTCCGATTCATTGTGATCGAGGTGCGGAACAGAAGTGTCATGAATGAACGTGGTGCGCAGGCCAGTGACGCGACAATCGCGAGCGGGCCCCTGACCGAACGGGGCACCGTCACCGAGTTGCGCCCCTCAACGCTGCCGGTGGTGCGTGACGGCCAGAACGGTGCAGACGGCCTCGGCCGCCTTGTGGCGGATTGGGAGGAGGGACGAACCCCGTCCGACCTGAGCGACTATCTGCCTGATCCAGCCAAGATTCGTCGGGCGGCGCTGATCGAACTGGTCGGAATCGACATGGAGTACCGCTGGCTGAAAAATGATTGCCCGAAACGGCTCACGGATTACTGTGCCGAGTATCCCGAATTACTCGAAGAACCATTACCGGCCGAGCTCCTGTACGAGGAGTTCCGGCTGCGGAAGCAGGGTGGGGAGGACGTCGCAGCAGCCGAGTACCTCAGCGAGTTTCCTTTGCAGGCAGAGAGTTTCGAGCAGATGTTCGATTGTGATTCGATGGCCGGTCGCGAAGACGTGATGATGTTGGGGCTCTCGGGTTTCGACGAGTTCGAAATCGGGCAGCACCTGGACGATTTCGAACTGGTGTTGGAACTCGGGCACGGCGCATTCGCCCGCGTGTTCCTCGCTCGGCAACTCTCGATGCAGCGGTGGGTTGCGTTGAAAATCTCGCGCAACGTCGGAGTCGAGCCACAGACTCTCGCCCAGCTCGACCATCCCAACATCGTCCGGGTCTTCGATCAACGGCTGCTCGAGGAACGCGCACTGCGAGTCCTTTTCATGGAATACGTGCCGGGTGGGACCCTGCTCGACGTGGTCAAACTTGTCCGCGTGACACCGCAGGCGCAGCGGTCCGGACAACTACTTCTCGACGCCATCGACAAGACCCTGGCGACGAAGGGAGAGATGAAGCCCAGCGAGACGAGCCTGAGGAGCGAGATCGCTGCGATGTCGTGGCCGGAGACCGTGGCCTGGATGGGGATGCGACTGGCCGATGCCCTCGAGTATGCGCGTGAGCACGGCGTATTACATCGGGACATCAAGCCGGCGAATGTCCTCCTCAGCGTCGAAGGCATCCCCAAGCTCGCCGACTTCAACGTCAGCTCGAGCGAGGAGGTCTCGACCGAGGACGCTGCATGTTTTGTCGGAGGCTCGCTTGCCTACATGTCTCCGGAGCAATTGGAGGCCTGTGCGGTGGGGGCGCCTGGCACACTCGACACCCGTAGCGACATCTATGCACTGGGCGTGATGTTGTGGGAACTCCTCACCGGGAGTAGGCCTTTCACGGACGACGGTACGGGGGAGAGCCCACCGTCGCCCAAGAAGGCGCTCGAGGCCCGCCGGCGCGGGGTGGATCCCGCAGCCGAGGCACGGCTACCAGACGACTGTCCGCCGGCGCTGCGCCGAGTTCTGGTCAAGTCTCTCTCGCCGGAGAGAGACGGAAGGTGGTCTGGCGGCCGAAAGCTGGCTCGTCAGTTCGCTCTGTGTCTGGACCGGTCTGCTCGCAATCTGGTGGACCCACCGGAAGGGAGTCCACGTTCGACGTTGTGGAAGTGGGCGCTGCCGATAGTGCTTGCCGCGATCGGAATTCCGAATCTTCTTGCGGCGGGCTACAACTACTACTACAACAAGATGCTGATCATCTCGGGTCTCTCGCCGCAGGCTCAGCAGCATCTCGAGCAGGTTCATCTGGTCATCGGGGTGGCTGCGTTCTCTCTCGGTGCCGCAGCGATCCTGTATTGGTGTCGGCTTGCACTCACCGTGCCTCACGGACTGCGCAACGGTCAGACGTACAGCGCGGAGGTCTTGAACAAAGCGCGTACCGCGACGCTGAATGTCGGACATCGCGCGGTGGTGATCGCATTCGGTCTGTGGGTTCTGGCCGGTATCGCATATCCGGTCGCATTGCAGATTGCCGCCGGCGGAATTCCGCAGCGAGCCTACGTGCACCTGATGTCGTCGCTGGCGGTGTGCGGCGCCGTCGCAGTCGCGTATCCGTTCTTCATCCTGACGTACTACTCGGTTCGATGTCTGTATCCGATCTTGTTGTCACACGGCGAGTTACGAAGCGACGACGGACGCGATATTCGCTCGTTGGGTCGGAGCAGCACGCGTTACCTCGCAGTCGCGGCGTCGGTTCCCCTGGTGGGAATCGCGGGGCTCAGTTTTGTCGGTTCGGGTGCCGGTGAGGAACTCAACGCAACAGTCCGTGCGCTGTGTTTGGGCGGTATCGCCGGATTCATCGTTGTGTATCAACTGTTTCGACGGATCGAAAGTGACCTCCGAGCACTGCTGCGCGTCGTGTCTCTCGAGGTGTCGGCGTCTCCGTAAGTGCCGAACAACCGTATTCGAGTCGGCCTATGTGGAAGTGCTCTTGCGTGGTCGGCTGCGACGAACTGCTTTGGTGCGAGGCGGAGACTTCTCTTCCGATTCTTCCTGAGGGTCGTCGCGCCAGTGAATCTCGATTTCTATCTCGACTTCGTTGCCGTCGACTTCGATCTCGAGTTCCCACCGAACCTGTTCCGGAACACTGATTTCGATCGAGTCCCCACCCGACCCCAGCTCCACTTCCGATCCACTGGCGAGGGCTTGGCCGAGGGCGATGAGTCGGTCGGCGACTTCCTGCCGTGAGAGTTCTGACTTCCTCTTGATCTCCAGTTTGGGCACGAGCACTCCTGACCTCGGCGGATTCTCCCTATCACGGTAGTTGGACGAAGGGGAGATTGTCGGAGTTTGTGGAACCACACAGCAGGACGCGTCGACGCGCAACAAACCTGAAGGCGGTGTGGGGACGCCAGAAACAGCGAGGAATCCGGCTCACTTCCAGCACGGACGAATCGGTCGGGAGGGCCCTGTCAGCGATGATTTTCGCGAAAGTCTGGGTTCAGTCCAGAAGATTGCGCAATAGTGGAAAGGTGCCTTCGACGCCGGATTATGCAGCCCAACTGCGTAACGCTGAGCTTCGCGTGACTCGTCCCAGAGTCACGGTGCTCGAGGTTGTGCATGCACGCCCACACGCAGCCACCGAGACTGTCTTCGATGCTGTGCGGGCTGTTCTGCCGGGGGTGTCGCGGCAGGCGGTCTACGACGTGTTGCACGCTCTCACCGACGCCGGGCTGATACGGCGGATCCAACCGTCCGGATCGGTGGCGCTGTACGAGTCACGCGTCGGCGACAACCATCATCACGTCGTCTGCCGGTCCTGTGGGGTCGTTGCAGATGTCGACTGCGCAGTCGGAGAGGCACCGTGTTTGACGCCGTCGGCGCACAACGGTTTCGTTCTCGACGAAGCCGAGGTCATTTACTGGGGCCTGTGTCCCGACTGCTCGACAACTCAGAGTTTGCGATCACAAACGTGATCGAAGTCCGTTCTACTCGCTCATGGAGGGATTACCGTGTCCGATAGTTGCCCGGTTGCTCACGACGGAAACACCGAGAGCACCAGCGAAAGTGAAAACCCCGCAATCCCGTCTCCGACGCCTACCGGGAATCGTCCGAGAACAAACAGCGACTGGTGGCCGAATCAGCCGGATCTCTCTGTCTTGCATTCACATTCGTCGAAGTCGAATCCGATGGGTGCCGACTTCGATTACGCCCAGGAATTCGCCAAGCTCGATGTCGAGGCGCTAAAGCGCGACGTCATCGCGTTGATGACGGCGTCGCAGGATTGGTGGCCGGCCGACTACGGGCACTACGGCGGACTCTTCGTGCGTATGAGCTGGCATGCTGCCGGCACCTATCGCATTGCAGACGGCCGCGGCGGTGGCGGCCAAGGTGCTCAGCGTTTCGCCCCGCTCAACAGTTGGCCGGACAACGCCAGCCTCGACAAGGCCCGGCGCCTGCTTTGGCCCGTGAAGCAGAAGTACGGAAAGCAGGTTTCCTGGGCCGACCTGCTGGTGTTCGCGGGCAACTGCGCCCTGGAGTCGATGGGGTTCAAGACCTTCGGCTTCGGATTCGGCCGAGAAGACATCTGGGAGCCCGAGGAGATCTACTGGGGTCCCGAGGACACCTGGCTCGGCGACGAGCGTTACAGCGGAGACCGTGAGCTGTCCGGACCGCTCGGAGCCGTGCAGATGGGCCTGATCTACGTCAATCCCGAAGGACCCAACGGGCAACCGGATCCGGTAGCGGCCGCCCGCGACATCCGAGAAACGTTCGCCCGCATGGCGATGAACGACGTGGAGACAGCTGCGCTGATCGCCGGCGGTCACACCTTCGGCAAGACGCACGGAGCCGGACCGGCCGACCTCGTCGGACCGGAACCGGAAGGTGCTCCCATCGAGCAGCAGGGACTGGGCTGGAAGAGTGCCTTCGGCACGGGTGTGGGTAAGGACGCGATCACCAGTGGTCTCGAAGTCGTGTGGACTCCCACTCCGACGAAGTGGGACAACACCTTCTTGGAGATTCTGTACGGCTACGACTGGGAGCTGACCAAGAGTCCGGCGGGTGCGTGGCAGTGGATTCCGAAGGACGGCGCGGGGGCGGGCACCATCCCGGATCCGTTCGATTCGTCGGCCGGACGCACCCCGACGATGCTGACGACCGACCTGTCCCTACGCCTGGATCCGACGTACGAGAAGATCACCCGGCGCTGGCTCGATCATCCGGAAGAATTCGCCGAAGAGTTCGCCAAGGCTTGGTACAAGCTCCTTCACCGTGACATGGGACCGGTCACGCGCTACCTGGGACCTTGGGTTCCCGAGCCGCAGCTGTGGCAGGACCCGGTTCCCTCGGCCGATGATCAACTGATCGGGGACGCAGACATCGCGATCCTCAAGAGTCGACTTCTCGACTCCGGGCTGTCCATTTCGCAGTTGGTATCGACGGCGTGGGCGTCTGCCGCGAGCTTCCGCAGCACGGACATGCGCGGCGGCGCCAACGGTGCGCGAATCCGACTGGAGCCGCAGAAGAATTGGGAAGTCAACGAGCCTGCAGCTCTCTCCGCGGTGCTTCAGACTCTCGAGCGTGTTCAGCAGGACTTCAACCAGGCTGGTGGAGCAAAGGTTTCTCTCGCCGACCTGATCGTTCTGGGTGGTACAGCGGCCGTCGAACAGGCTGCGAAGAACGCCGGACAGGACATCACGGTCTCGTTCACGCCGGGCCGAACGGATGCAACGCAGGAGCAGACAGACGTCGACTCGTTCGAGGTACTCGAACCCCGGGCCGACGGATTCCGGAACTACCTCAAGGGAGGCGAGAAGATTCCGGCAGAGATTCTGTTGGTCGACCGCGCGTACATGCTGTCGCTGACCCCGCCCGAGGTGACAGTGCTGGTCGGCGGACTTCGCGCGCTGAACGCGAACTTCGGCAATACCCGTCACGGCGTGTTCACCGATCGTCCCGAGACGTTGACCAACGATTTCTTCGTCAACCTTCTCGACATGGGTACCGAGTGGAAGCCGTCGAAGACGGACGAAAACGTATACGACGGCGTTGATCGCGTGACGGGCGATCCGAAGTACACGGCAACTGCGGTCGATCTCGTTTTCGGATCGAATTCGCAACTGCGTGCACTCGCCGAGGTGTACGCCAGCGCAGACGCCAAGCAGAAGTTCGCCGAGGACTTCGCCGCAGCCTGGACCAAGGTGATGGACCTCGACCGGTTCGACGTGAACTGATCCAGCAGATCGTCGACGACGCCCCGCGAGCTTGTTCTCGCGGGGCGCCGTCATTTCACGCGCACGATAGCGTGGTCGTGTGGCCGATCAATTTGCGCTGGTACCAGCGGTGTACGTGATGGTCTGTCGAAGCAACCCGGTACAACGGCGCGAGGTGCTGCTGCAATTGCGCGAGGGCACGGGATTCATGGACGGATACTGGGCTCACGCTGCTGCGGGCCACGTCGAACTGGGGGAGTCGGCGATCGACGCTGCCGTTCGGGAGGCTGCGGAAGAACTTGGTGTCGAGTTGCTTTCCTCGGAACTGAAGCCGCTGACCGTGTTGCATCGCCGCCACGCGGACGGGAGCGAACCGGTGGATCATCGAGTGGACTTCTTCTACGAATGCCGCACGTGGTCGGGTGAACCACGCCGGATGGAGCCGTTGAAATCTGCAGATCTGCGGTGGTGGCCGGTTGACGAACTCCCGGAGAAGTTGGTCGACCACGAGCGTTTCGTAATCGAAGCCCATCACTCCGGTCAGCTCGCACCCATCCACAGTTACGGCTTCTGACCGGGTGACGATCTGATTCAGGCTTCGCTGGCAACGATGACCGGGCAGTGTGCTTTTCGAATCATCGCACTGCTCGTGGTGCCGAGAGCGGTGTCGTCGAACGAGCCTCGCCCACGCCGACCCACGACGAGAAGCCGTGCCTCGGTGGAGAGTTGTTCAAGAATGGCAACCGAGGGGCCGTCGAACTCGATCTGACGGATCGCGACGCCAGGGTAGAGCGTGGCCCAACCCGACAGTTGCCACGTCAGCGGCGTCGAGTGCTGGGGCGAGTGCCCGGATGCGACGTCTCGACGCAGTTCGGCCTCTGGCGGCGCTGCGTGCACGACGACCAGTTCGGTGTTCGCTGCCTCTGCTTCCTTGAATGCGATGGCCAGAGCGCTTTCGCTGTAGGCGCTTCCGTCCAAACCGACGACAACCGGCAAGGCTGCCGCAGCGCTGCTTTCACGCGGTGTTCCGACTCTTGCGAACGAACATGTCGGTCCAGGTGCGGCGGGATCGTCCTGTGTTGCGACGATCAAGGCGGCCTCGGACGTCAACGCGGTGAGGATTGCGGTGTTCTCCCCGGAGATCAGATCGGTCCGGATCCGAAGATCTGGCGACACCGACTCGGCGATCTGAATGGCCTCCATGAACAGGCCGGTCGGCGATGCCGAGGTGTTCAGATCGGCGCTCGGAGCTACGAAAACGATTTGCATCCAGAGACCGTGGCGATGTGCGAACTCAGCCGCCCACGTGATCACGTCGGGGCGCACCGGGGATCCGTCGATGCACACGACCACCGCTCCGTCCGCGGACCACTCCGAGGTGATGAGATCAGTCGATAGTTCGGGCTTCATCGTGAACTCCTCGAGCTGTGTCTGTTGAATGCGAACTAGCTTGCAGGACAGTGCCGAACAGCAATCCTGCGACGATTATCGAGCACGCGGCAGTCGTCAGGGGCAACCACACGAGCGTCGTGACAGCGAACATGAGCACGAGCAACGGGGCGAGGAGATGGCCGGGTTTCGCTCGGCGTTCGTGGTGCTGCTTTTCTGCCCAGGCTCGGTGCTTCGTGCCGTCATTCATGTTGTTTCACCTCAGTTCTCACGTCGGAAACCGACTTGTGACCAAGCAGTCCGACATGCGCCTCGTCGCGCATTCTTTCGACCATGTGGGGGTAGTGCAGTTCGAATGCCGGCCGCTCACTGCGGATTCGGGGGAGTTCGGTGAAGTTGTGTCGCGGTGGTGGGCAGGACGTCGCCCATTCGAGCGAGTTTCCGAAGCCCCAAGGATCGTCGACGGTCACAATTCGGCCGTACCGGTAGCTCTTGAAAACGTTCCAGATGAACGGAATCGTCGAGGCTCCGAGCACAAACGCGCCGATGGTCGAGATCGTGTTGAGAAGAGTGAAATTGTCCGACGGCAGGTAGTCCGCGTACCGCCGAGGCATGCCCTGGGCGCCGAGCCAATGCTGGACGAGAAATGTTGCGTGAAAGCCGATCAGGGTCAACCAGAAATGGATCTTGGCGAGCTTCTCGTCCAACATCCGGCCGGTCATTTTCGGGAACCAGAAGTAGATTCCGGCGTATGTCGCGAACGCGATTGTCCCGAAGAGGACGTAATGGAAATGCGCGACAACAAAGTACGAGTCGGTGACATGAAAGTCCAAGGGCGGGCTGGCAAGGATGACGCCGGAGAGTCCGCCGAACAGGAATGTGACCAGGAAGCCGACGGAGAACAGCATGGGCGATTCGAAAGTCAACTGCCCCTTCCACATGGTGCCGATCCAGTTGAAGAACTTGACTCCGGTGGGAACTGCGATCAGGAAGGTCATGAACGAGAAGTAGGGGAGGAGAACGGCGCCGGTTGCGTACATGTGGTGAGCCCACACAGCGATCGACAGTGCAGCAATTCCCAATGTTGCATAGACCAATCCGGTGTATCCGAAGATCGGCTTGCGGCTGAAGACGGGGAAGATCTCCGAGACTATGCCGAAGAACGGCAGCGCCAGAATGTAGACCTCGGGATGGCCGAAGAACCAGAACAGGTGCTGCCACAACATGACTCCACCGGTGGCGGGGTCGAACAGGTGCGCTCCCAGGTGCCGGTCCACCCACAGTCCGATCAAGGCAGCAGCGAGCAGCGGAAAAACGAGGAGGATCAGCATGCTGGCGACCAGCGCATTCCACGTGAAGATCGGCATGCGGAACATCGTCATACCCGGGGCGCGCAGGCAGACGATCGTCGAAACGATGTTGACTGCGCCGAGGATGGTGCCGACCCCACCGAGAGCGAGACCGATGATCCACAGGTCGGCGCCCATGCCGGGGGAGTGGAGTTCGCTGGTGAGCGGTACGTAGGCGGTCCAGCCGAAATCTGCCGCACCACCAGGTGTTACGAATCCGGCGGACGCGATCAGGCCGCCGAAGAGATAGAGCCAGTAGCTGAAGGCGTTGAGTCGCGGGAAACACACGTCCGGCGACCCGATCTGCAGTGGCATGAGGTAGTTGGCGAATCCGAAGAACACCGGGGTCGCGTACAGCAGGAGCATGATCGTGCCGTGCATGGTGAACAACTGGTTGTACTGCTCGTTGGACAGGAATTGCATTCCCGGAACGGTCAATTCCATGCGCATGAGTAGTGCCATCAGTCCGCCGATCAAGAAGAAGGCAAACGATGTCACGATGTACATCAGACCGATCATCTTGTGATCGGTGGTCCTGAGGATCTCGACCAGTTTCGAACCCTTCGGAGCGGTTCGGGGAATTGCATCGGCGGGAGAATCGACCTCACCGACCGGCCGGGGCGCGAGATCAACCACGACGGCCGCCTACGCACATCGACGTGACGAAAGACCGAGAATGCCTGGGACTGTGGAACATAACGCAATGATCGTGGCGACCGGGAACTCGGACGAGGGGAAAAGGTCCCTAGGATCGGAACAGAGGCATGGCGTAGATCACGTGGTCCGGTACGGTCGAGAGAGTTGTCTTCACGAGCGGAAAGAAAGCGAGATGGTCATGGCATGTCGTATCAGTGAACTGGTGCTCGGTTGCCGGGAACCCGAGGTGCTGGGCCGGTTCTGGTGCGAGGTTCTGGACTTCGTCGTGCTCGATCGAATGGACGACGGTTCGTTGGAGATCGGCCCACGCGAAGGGTTCGGCGGTCCGCAGCCGACGATCATCCTCAGTCGCAGAGACGAACCGGAGAAGGGTAAGCCCCGCCTGCATATCGACGTCAACGCCACCGATCGCGATCAGGAGGCCGAACTGGAACGCCTGTTGAGTCTTGGTGCGCGGCCGGCCGACATCGGCCAGACAGGGCACGAACAATGGCATGTCCTGGCCGATCCGGAAGGTAACGAGTTCTGCCTGCTCAAGGCCCAACTGGATCCGCTCTGACGCTCAACGATGCTGGATCGGCAACGGACTTCGCCTGGGGCTCAGTGGAACACGCCACACCAGTTCGGTGACACCGTTCTCGCTGGTGATGTTGCTCGAGCCTCCGCACTGACGAGCGCGGGTCGCCAGGTTGTCGAGACCGTGGATTCTGGTTGCCTGGTCGATTCCCACACCGTCGTCGACGATGCTGATGACAAGCTCCTCGGTGGCCCGGATGGTGACGTCGATGGCATCGGCATGTGCATGCCGCAGAGCGTTGCTCAAGCCCTCGCGCACAACGGCTTCGGCATGCGGGGCAAGTCGAGACGGGACGGAACTGTCGATGGTTCCCTCGAAAGTGACGCTGGGAGTGATCGACGAGTGGCCGGACAGACCGTTGACGGCATCGAGTAGTCGCCGCCGCAGGCTTGTGGGAGTAGACATCTCGCTCGTATGGAGGTCGAAGACTGCGGTGCGGATTTCACGGACTGTTCGATCGAGTTGATCGACAGAGGTGTCCAATACGGTTCGAACGGTGTCCTCGTCGCCTGGACGTTGCAGCACCCCCTGCAAACTCAACCCAGTGGCGAACAGCTGTTGGATGACGTGGTCATGGAGATCCCGCGCGATTCGGTCGCGATCTTCGAGGACGTCGACCAGTCTTTCTTTCCGTTGCTGTTCTGCGAATTCGACAGTGACAGAAGCGATGTCTGCCATCGCCGTCAGTTGCTCGATCTCGTCCACTCCCCACGGGCGGTTGCTGCGGCGTGACGCGAAGAGAACACCGCCGCCGAACGAGGTCCCGGAGAGGGGGAGTGCGACCACTGATTCGTCGCCGGAAACATTTAGTGCCGGAACGGAACTGCCATGTGGTGCAGAGATCGGCCGCCGGCTCCGCGCAGCGTCGTCGATCACGGTCCCGGACAGATCGACGGCTGATCCGGTCGCGGGGACAGGCTGGGAATCAGCAGCATCGGCGACGTGGACTACCGGCTCTCTGCCGAGGTCGTAGCGAACGACGCACACAAGATTTCCATCCGTGAGGTGCCGCGTCGTCCGAACCAGTTCCGATAGCGTCTCGTCGCGGGATCCGCCGCTGAGCAGACGTGCATTGACGGCGGCGACGGCCTTGAGCCAGGCTTCTCGCGTCCGGGATTCCTCGAACAGACGCGCATTGTCGATGGCGATGCTCGCAGCATTTGCCAGAATCTGGAGTACAGCCTCGTCGCGGTCGTCGAATGCAGTCCGTTCCGAGCTGTCCGCGAGGTAGATGCTGCCGAACACCTCGCCCCTGACGAAGATCGGAACACCGAGAAACGTGTCCATCGGCGGATGATTGGTCGGAAACCCTGCCGAGGACGGATGCGAGGAGATTCGGTCGGTTCGAACCGGGCACGGTTCTCGAACGACCAGGCCCAGCAGGCCGTGACCTTCGGGAAGATGCCCGATCTTGGCAACCTGCCCCTGAGTCATACCGGAGTGGATGAATCGGGACAAGCGTCCGTCGGGGGATTTCACGCCGAGCGCGCCGTAGTCCGCTTCGAGGAGATGTCGCGCGACGTCGACTATCTGTTGCAGGGTTTCGTCGAGCTGGAGTGTGGACCCGACGGTCAACACGGCACTGAGCAGTTTGGGAATTGCAGTCGGGTTGAGAGCAGTCAGCTCCGCGCTTCCGGCGATGTCGCCGAAAAGGCTGAGCATGAGCGCGTCGCGGCTACCTGGCATGGTGCGTGCCCGTGGTGGCGGAGAAGGGCGAGCCGGACGGCGTCAGCAGGTGAGTGGTCGCCTGGCCGGAAGGATCCGGGTGCGAAGTGCCCGCACGAAGCTTTGTCGCCAGAACTGCGGCCTGCGTTCGACGTTCGAGACCCAGTTTCTCGAGGATGCGTGAGACGTAGTTCTTGACTGTTTTCTCCGAGAGTTCTGCGTGCGAGCTGATCTCTCGATTGCTCAGTCCCTTGCCGATCAACTCGAAGATCAAGAGCTCCTGATCGGTCAACAGGGCTGCCGCAGTACCCGACTCCTGTTCGGACCGGATGCGCCGGACCAAACCGATCACCGCCTGGGTGTTCAACAGCGACTTGCCGGTAGCAACCGTGCGGATCGCCGACACCAGGTCGTGGCCGCGGATGTTCTTGAGGACGAATCCTCGTGCGCCGGCGATCAGGGCGTCGAGCAGTGCGTCGTCGTCGGAGTACGACGTGAGCATCAAAGTGGCGGCGCTCGGGTAGGTCGACGCCAGTTCTCGGCACAGTTCCACACCGTTACCGTCGGGAAGTCTGACGTCCATGACAACCACGTCGGGTCGGCATTCGGGTATTCCGGCCGAGGCTTCGCGAACACACGACGCCTCGCCAACAACGTTGAATCCCGATACCTGATTCAACAGGTCTGCCAATCCACGACGGACGATCTCGTGGTCGTCGACCAGATAGATGCCGATCGTCACGGTGGTCACCTCTTCCAGCTCACGCCTGCCGTCGATGTTACCGGACGGTAATGTCCCGACAGGATCGGGTTGTCCGACCGATGGTCGACAAAAAACCCGCGTCGAAGGGTGCGAGACCGAGTCTCGATTGCACAGAGTCAAAGGTCCCGACCGTCACGAGATCTGAATCACCCAGATCTCGTGAGGCGGTGGGTGTGAGCTGAATGTGATTGCACCGGTGGCTGTTCGATCCGCTCAGTCGACGGGAGCGAGTTCGACGGAGACGTAGACACCCTTGCCTTTTCGGTGTGCGAGTGCCTCGCCGGGGCGATCGATACCGTCCAGTTGGAGAACGATCGGACCTTGTTCCGGGTAGAAATTGCGCCACCAACTCTTCTTGTCCGGCATGGCAACGCCGATCGTCACATGGTCGCCTTTTCGTTTGTAGGACACGGGCGCGCTGAAGGTGCGACCGGACTTGCGTCCGACGTAGGTGATGACGGTCATGGAACGGCCCAGTAGTTTGCCTACGATCGGAGCGCCGATCAGTGGTTGGACCACTACGTTCACGGCGGCGGATACACGTTGGAAAGTGTTCACGAGAAGCCCTTTCACGACGAATGCTGCACGAATTCGAATCCTGCACGGAAATGGTGCGTGCAGTAGTTCTATCCTGCTCGACCGGGATTGTCGCGTGGGCAGAAATTGGTACAAACCGGTGTGCCGAAGCGAGTAGCGTGGGGTACGTCGAGGGTCATTCGAATATGCGCGGTCAAGCCATGTCGTCCTCGACGCCAACCCGGTCTGTGGTCGAACGGCCGAGAACTGGAGCGCCGGTATGGCGTCGAACCCGTCCGATGTGTCGAATGCACGAGGGCAATCCGAGTCGACTGACGAGGATCAGAAAACACCGTCGATCTGCCCGGCGTGTCAGCACAGTATGGAATCCCACGATCCGCTCGGGGTTCGCTTCTGCGCAGTGACTGCCGACCGCGGTCTCGATCGAAAGTGCATCTGCGCTGCCGATCGTGAGGAAATTCAGCACTACTCGCGATACTGATCCGCCTGGGCATCACGTCAATTCGTACGCCAAGATTCGACTGTCACCTCGACGACACTGCCCGCGCCACTGAACGCGCCGCGGGTGAACCGCACTGAGTGACAGATTCACCCTCGTTGCGACCACTTGCTGCGCAGAAGCATCAGTGCGGTAAGGGTGAGGCCCCATCCGATTGTGGACAGTGCGACGCCCATGCCTGCCTGTCCGGTGACATCGGCACTGGCGTCGATGCTGAATGCTGTGGTGAATCCTGCAGCAGTGCCGGCAGCGGCCGTCATACCGCCGGCCTTCATCCATCGCGAGCAATGTGCGGAACCGAAACACGCCAGAATCACTGTCAGTCCACAGGCGACGACCTGCCAGGTGGGGAACTGTGTCGGAGCAGGCAGGCCGGGGCCGCGGAATCCGCCTTTGTAGTCGGCTGACCAGCTGAGCCAGCCCACGCAAGACAGAAAGCCCAGTGCAAAGGCCAACAGGCCGGTGCTCCACAGTCCGAGTGAGCCCGATCCCGTGTGCCCGCCGCCGAGGGCGGTCGTGGAGTGCTCCAGGCCAGTTCGTTCCGAACGCCAGATTGTCCAGATGATGCTCGCGCCGATAGTTGCGGGCACGCCGACGAAGATGAATGCAATCCAGAGAAACTGCGGCCAGGAGAACTCGAGATCGACAGTCATGGTCGGAGTATGCGCGTACTTCGAATCATGTGCGCCCATCTGTCAATCTGGCGAGTTGCGGGTCAACCTTCCTCGACCTTCTCCACATGTGTACTTGTAGGGTCCAGGTCGATATTCCGTGTGTTGATCAGTCGAAGCCTGGGAACCGGATCGCCCGTGGTGTCGTCGATCAAGATCGAGTGTGGCTCACCGTCATCGAAGGCGTGGCGCTCTCCCCACTGTCGCAGGCTAATGATCACGATGAACAGATCCATACCGCGTTCGGTCAGGATGTACTCGTTGCGGGTACCTTGCGCGTTCGGTTGGACTTCGAAGATTCCCTGCTCGACAAGGACTTTGAGCCTGTCCGTGAGAATGTTCTTTGCGATGCCCAGGTTTCGTTGAAACTGACTGAATCTCGATGACCCGTCGAAGGCGTCACGCACGATCAGCAGCGACCATCTGTCGCCGATGATGTCGGCCGCTCGGGCCGTCGGGCAGTGCGGGTCTGTCCATTGTGCGCGATCCGGCATCGAGTTCCTCATTGGTTGCGTTTTGAAACTGTATTGACGTAACCTCCAAATGGTATCAAAACGCAACCAAGTTGAGGTGGAAGTGCCTGTACGTCATGCTGTCGAGAACTCGCGGGGCAAGTTGAAAATGTCTCGCGGACTTCGCCTGTTGCTCGCAGTGCTCTGCGGGGTCTCGGTAGCCAACATCTACTACGCACAGCCGCTCCTCGGGCAAATAGGCTCGGATCTTTCCATTCCTCCGGCCGGCCTCGGTTTCGTAGTCGCACTCGCCCAACTCGGTTATGTGGTGGGGTTGATCGTGTTGGTGCCATTGAGCGATCTCGTGAATCGAAAGAAATTGATCGCAATCCAGATCGTCGCTGCTGCAACGGGAACGATGCTTGTTGCTCTGGCCACCACGAATCTGCAGCTGTTGATCGGGATGGCGGTCGCAGGCACGTTCTCGGTAGTTGTTCAAGTCATAGTTGCCTATGCTGCGGCAATCAGTGACCCGGACGAGCGGGGCGCAAACATCGGTGTCATCACCAGCGGCGTTGTCGTCGGCATCATCCTCGCTCGGACTGTCGCCGGCGCAGTTGCGGATCTGGCAGGCTGGCGGGCGGTCTACGCGGGATCCACTTTCATTTCGGTACTGGTCGCGGCCGTCGCGCTGACGATGCTGCCGAAAGATCCTCGTTTGCAACACGATAGGCGTTCGTACGTGCGTGCAATGGGGTCTGTCGTGACGTTGACGCTTACGAACCGACTGTTTCGCACCCGGGCCCTGATCGCCTTGTTCCTTTTCGCGTCCTTTGGTGCTTTGTGGAGCGGAATGGCCCTGCCGTTGAGTGAGGAACCATGGCGGTTGTCTACCACACAGATCGGGCTCTTCGGAATCGCAGGATTGGTTGGAGCATTGGGCGCGTTCGGTGCCGGTCGGTGGGCCGATCAAGGCAAAGCGCAACGCGTCACCGGGGCGTCTTTGGTCGTTCTCTTGCTGTCGTGGGTATTCAACGCGCAGGCGACGCACTCGCTGGTGTTACTCGTAGTCGGTGTTGTTGCGTTGGACTTCGCCGTACAGGCTGTTCATGTCACGAGCCAGAATCTGATCGTCGCGAACACACCGGAATCGTCGGGGCAGATCATCGGTAGTTACATGGTGTTCTATTCGTTGGGCAGCGCGGCTGGGGCGGTTTCCACCACTATGGTTTTCGACGCGGCAGGGTGGGGCGCTGCAAGTATTCTCGGCGGCGCCTACGCGTTTGCAGCCTTGATCGCATGGACGATCGATCGATTGCGGACCCGCAACACTCTAGGGAGTTGGGAGCCACGTCCTGGCCGCGACGACCAAGGCGTTCACACCGATGGTCAGGGTCGGCTCGATCACGGGAGCGTAGTGCGGAGAGTGGTTCGACGGCACGGTTCGCAAAGCCGGATCAGTCATGTCACCTGTCGTGAACAGTGAAGGGTCGGTACCGCCCAACAGCCAGTACGACAGTGGCGCACCGGCACTGGTCGCGAGAATGCCGACATCTTCACTACCTGCTCCCGCTCCGGGATCGAGAATCTTGTTCGTCCCCAACCATTCGGCAAACGCATCGAGTGTCTTGTCCAGCGCTGCCGGATCATTGACGACGATCGGAAAGTGCTCCGTCTCGGTGATGGTCGGTGAGGTGGGTGCACCGGCGGTGGCCGCTTCGCCCCGGACGATGCGGTCGACGCTGTCCAGGATGCGCTGACGCACACCTGCGTCGTAGCTGCGGATGTTGAGTTGCAGTTCTGCTTCGCCGGGAATGACGTTGGCGGCATCTCCAGCATGGATGGAGCCGACGGTGAGGACAGCTGTGGCAGTACTCGGGACCTCGCGTGAGATGACAGTTTGCAAACGCAACACGGTTTCGGCTGCCATGACCACGGGATCGACCGAGTTCTCCGGCATAGATCCGTGGGCGCCCTTTCCGACCAGTCTCACACGAAGTGAGTCCGATCCCGCATACGAGGGGCCGGCGTGCCCGGCGATCGTGCCTGCCGGTAGCGGCGATACATGTTGTCCGAGAACGATGTCGGGCCTCGGGAATCGCTCGAACAGTCCGTCGTCGACCATGGCTTGCGCACCCGCGCCAAGTTCCTCAGCCGGTTGGAAGACGAGGACAAGAGTGCCAGACCAGGTCGTCGTATCCTGAGAGAGGATCCGGGCCGCACCGAGTAAGCAGGTCGTATGCAGGTCATGGCCGCACGCGTGGCTGACCGAGACGGTCTTTCCCTGATCGTCGGTCGTTGTCACGGTACTGGCGTAGTCCAATCCGGTTTCTTCCCGAACCGGGAGGGCGTCCATATCCGCACGCAGCAGCGCTGTGGGGCCCACTCCGTTCTTCAGGACTCCGACGACTCCGGTAGTCCCGACATCGGTGGTGGTGTCGAATCCAAGTGCTGTTAAATGTCTTTCCACCAGACTGGATGTTCGTTGCTCGTGAAACCCCAGTTCCGGATGGCTGTGGAGGTCCTTGTACAGGTCGATCAAATCCAGATCCACGGCGATCGTTTCGTGCACTGACGAGGTCATGAGTGTCCTCTCGGTAGCGTCTTTTCAGGCTAACCGGGATGACGGGTCGGTAAACAGGACCTTAGGTCCAACGGTGCCGGTGATGCGGAGTCTGGTGCTACGGCACGTAGAACGATGTGACACCTGGGGTGATGATGGATCCGGCCACGGACAGCACGGCAACAGCGACTTGACCGGTCCCGGTCTGCACGATCGCCTCTGCTGGGACTCCGTTGAGGCCGTCCGAGAGCCGAGCCGAGCCGGAGGCCCCGGTCGAAAGGTTCAGCCAGCGCACTTCGGACGAGAGCAGGCATCCCCACCGGCCTTCCTTGCCTCCGGTGATCGTCACCGTGCCGGGTTGTTCACCGACGACAGCTACGCAGCGGACGGCCGGCGCGTCGAAGCTGCCGTTCGGGTTGCCGTACGGCGCAGGGTTGACCTGGAATGGAATGGTCACCGCGGCGGATGCGAGCGCTACCGACGTCAGAGTAGAAGCGATCACGACGGATGTGCAGACGCTCAGTCGGCGAACGAGATTCATCACGGAGGCCTCCAGCCATGTCCAGGTGATTTGCTTGTCTTCCCCGACGTAACGTTTTGGTCGTAGCTTCCCTTCTTGCATCGCCGCATTGAAGACGACAGCCTCACCATATCCGGTTGCACAGGAGAATTCAGGTACTCGTCGCTATTCGCTACATGTGGCGGCCTCAGATGCCGTCCGTCGAACCGCCTCTGCCGTCGTCGAAGCACGTACTACGGCAACCGGTGTTCCGGCTGTGGGATCGAAACTCCAGTCCTGCCGATAGGACTGGAGTAGATCTGGATCTGTGATCATCGCACCTGGCGACAATCGCTGGGCGAGCGTGTTCAAAGCGTCGACATTGACCATGATCTGGTTTCAGCCTTCCGCTCCGAGATGTGAAACTCATTGTGTCCAAGGCATGTCCGTGGACCTGAGAGTTGAAAGTCATTATCTCGAGTGCGGTTGAGATCTACCGAATATGGCGTACGTCATATGTTGCTGAGGTCGGTCAGTACCTGATCGAAGGCGCCGGTACGTCCAGGTGTGACTACCTTCTGAAACAGTGTCAGGACACATTCGTCAAGGGTGTCCGTTGCTGTGAGGGTTCTTCTGGAGACGGTACTTCTACCGGACCATCGGCCACGTTCCATGTGTGCCAATGCGATTCCGTCACGCCGGGCTGTTGCCTTTCGGCCCGATGAATGAACGAAGAGGTATGTTCTGCCCGCGATATCGACTTCGCACAGCTTGTTCTTGCGGCGCATGGCCTTGGGCTTCTGGTCGATCAGGGTCCCGATCGTTCCGTCGGACAATCGAAGTGATGCAGGTCGGCCTTTACGGAATGCGAGCCTGGATCGATCCTGCTCGGCTGTTGACGATTTCCTCTTCCGCCCGCCGGCAACGCTCTCAGATCCGTCGTCGGATGCGGGAATCAGTTCGCCTTGAACGTTCCCCGACGGATCGAATATCGATACGGCCGAACCATCTTCGGCGAGGTTGACGAACCAGCCGGTCTCTGTAGGGGTGTTCCATTTCATGTAGATGATTATTCTTCATCAGTGCCGAGGAACATCAGCCGACAGCCCGAGACGAGGATCGCGGTCAGGATTCGACAGTCACCTCGACGACGCCATCGTCGCCGTTGAAGCGAACTGCCGGCCAGTACCCGTCCATGAAATGCAAACCGCACGCGTCTGTCAGACGTTGACAATCGCTTCGACGGCCAGACGGTGAAGAGCCTGGTGCTGCTCGAAGACGTGGCGTAGGCGGGGAAGCATGCCGCGTGCAAGGGTGCCGAGCGTTTCGTCGACGATGCCGAAGCTGGGATTTGTCCTCACGTGAGCAGCGTAGACATCGAAGAAGGCAAGCCGCGATTCTGCTGGGGCGGGCACAACGCCCGAACCGTGGCAGGAGCCGTTCTTCGCCAATCCACTCGCAATGTCCCGCTGACTGGGCATCCGGAACCTTCTGCGCCGCGACTGCCTTAGCGTTCTACGTCGATAACCACGTGAAGGGATTTGTTCAATGGCGAAGAATCAGGCACCCCCCGCGACACAAGCCAAGGACATCGTTGTCGATCTACTGGTGATCGGGTCCGGTACCGGCATGGCTGCCGCCCTCACCGCGAACGAGCTCGGCTTGTCCACGCTGATCGTGGAGAAGACGCAGTACGTTGGCGGTTCGACGGCGCGGTCCGGTGGAGCGTTCTGGATGCCTGCCAACCCGATCTTGGCGAAAGCCGGTGCGGGCGACACCGTTGAGCGCGCGAAGACATACGTGCGTTCGGTGGTCGGTGATACTGCCCCTGCCCAACGTGGGGAGGCATTCGTCGACAACGGTGCGGCCACCGTCGACATGCTTTACCGCACGACGCCCATGAAGTTCTTCTGGGCCAAGGAATACTCCGATTACCACCCCGAACTGCCGGGAGGTAGCGCCGCCGGACGTACCTGCGAGTGCCTGCCGTTCGACGCGTCGGTACTCGGCGCGGAACGCGGTCGCCTGCGGCCCGGTTTGATGGAAGCCGGACTGCCGATGCCGGTGACAGGTGCGGACTACAAGTGGATGAACCTGATGGTGAAGAAGCCGAGCAAGGCTTTCCCTCGCATCATCCGCCGCCTGGCGCAGGGCGTTTACGGCAAGTACGTACTCAAGCGTGAATACATCGCAGGCGGTCAGGCGCTCGCCGCCGGCCTGTTCGCAGGTGTGGTCCAGGCCGGTATCCCGGTGTGGACGGAAACGTCGTTGGTTCGGCTCATCACCGAAGATGGCCGCGTAACGGGTGCAGTTGTGGTGCAAGACGGACGTGAAGTGACGGTGACCGCTCGGCGTGGTGTCGTTCTGGCAGCCGGCGGGTTCGACCACAACATGGAGTGGCGCCACAAGTACCAGTCGGAGAGCCTCGGTGAGCACGAGAGCCTGGGCGCAGAGGGCAACACCGGCGAAGCGATCGAGGCAGCACAAGAGCTCGGCGCAGGTATCGGATCGATGGATCAGTCGTGGTGGTTCCCCGCGGTGGCAAGCATCAAGGGCCGCCCGCCGATGGTGATGCTCGCAGAGCGTGCGCTGCCAGGCTCGTTCATCGTCGACCAGACCGGTCGTCGATTCGTGAACGAGGCGACGGACTACATGTCGTTCGGCCAGCGCGTGCTCGAACGGGAAAAGGCCGGAGATCCGGCCGAGTCGATGTGGTTTGTTTTCGACCAGGAGTACCGCAACAGCTACGTGTTCGCAGGCGGTATCTTCCCTCGTCAGCCGCTTCCGCAGGCATTCTTCGACTCCGGCATCGCGCACAAGGCGAGCAGTCCGGTCGAACTTGCCCGCAAGGTCGGTCTTCCCGAGGAGGCTTTTGCCGAGTCCTTCGAGAAGTTCAACGAGGCCGCTGCTGCCGGTAGCGATGCGGAATTTGGTCGCGGCGGAAGTGCATACGATCGGTACTACGGCGACCCGACAGTGTCCCCGAACCCGAACCTGAGGAAGCTCGACACGAGTGCCCTCTACGCGGTGAAGATGACGCTCAGCGACCTCGGCACCTGCGGCGGTGTGCAGGCGGACGAGCATGCACGCGTGCTTCGTGAGGACGGCAGCGTGATCGACGGCCTGTATGCGATCGGCAATACTGCGGCCAACGCATTCGGTCACACCTACCCGGGCGCCGGTGCAACGATCGGCCAGGGGCTGGTTTACGGATACATTGCCGCTCACCACGCAGCCGAGAAAGTAGCTTCGACTCAGCAGTAGATCCACTAGGCAACAGATCGCCGAACGGGAGATCAGCACGCGTTTCCGATGCCGGGAACGTGCACTGGTCTCCCGTTCGGCTTGTAGGAGCAATGCCGCCTGTATGTCCCATCTCGGTAACGCTGACGCGCCGGGTGATCAAGACGCGGTATCGTCTCCAGAAGTGACATGGGGCACTGGCGATTGTTCGACCAGATGCCATCCACCGAAGGCGCGCCTGATATCGACCGGTCGGGTCGAATGCGCAAAAACAGGTATGTACCCAGGTAATTCAACCGTGGTGTGGAGCGTCGTGAAGCGACAGCGTATGAGGTGATTCCTCATCCGCAACGCAAGGATCTCCATGTTCCACCCCCTTTCCGACCATCCGGGTAGACACCCGCCCTGTCGATCTTCGAATGAGAAGCCTTCGGTTTGTTCCGGCATTCGTAGTCCTCGATCAACGATCGATTCAGGCACTGCCTCGATGTAGAACCCGTATCTCCTGTGCTGTCACCAGGAGTTGCAGACCTGCGGGTCTATGCGCGCGCTCGCGTTCGAGAGCGGTCACCGTACCTCTCTCCATGGCGCGATCCGAACATTTCACTCCAACGGAGTCTTGGTGCGATACACCAAGTAGCTCAGCACGTATTGAGTGCTGTCTGCGGGTAGAGCCTGCACCTGCTCCGAGCACATCAGTCAAGGAAAACATGAGTAAGCACAGAAAACACAAGCCTTCCAGCACAAAACGATTCATCGCCGTAACTGCGGGACTGGGCGCCCTTGTGGGGGCCGGAGCAGTAGCCAATGCAGGTACCGCCGGTGCGCAGGGCTGGTCGGCGAGTTGCAATTGGGAGTGGCCGGTAAGCGGATCACTTTCGCAGGGTTACCACGCGGGACATGACGGAGTCGACTTCGCTGTCAACGTCGGCACCGCGCTCCACGCGCCCACATCGGGCACGATTTCTGTTGCCGGACCCAATGATCCGGGTGGATATGGAACGTACATCCAGTTGGAAGCGGACAGTGGCGAGCAGATTCAGATGGGCCACCTCTCCGAAACATGGGTCGGTGTGGGGCAACACGTCGAGGTAGGCGACGAGATCGGGGCAACGGGTAACACCGGTAGCTCCACCGGCCCACATCTGCATCTCCGCATTCACAGTGGAGGCGCCGTCGATCCCATGTCCTTCCTGAGTTCGATCGGGGCGTGCGATACCGGGTCGAGTATTGCTCCCGCGCCCGCGCCCGCGCCCGCGCCCGCGCCGGCACAGGACGTAGCACCCGAATTTGCACCGGAACCGGCGCCTGCTCCCGTTGTCTACTCTGAGACATCCGAATCTGCACCGGTAGAAAGCATTCCGGAGTCGGAGACTCCAGCGCCCGGCTCAGAGGTAGTCGTTGCAGCCGGTGATACATTGTTCGACCTCGCGACAGAACGAGGTCTCACCTGGCAGCAGGTGTGGGACATGAATCCGCAGATCGTCAATCCCGATCAGATCCTTGTGGGCGACGTGATCAACTTGTGAGAGTTGATAATTCGATACTGATCCGGAGATGAGTCAACGGCTCGTACACGACCGGTTTCAGTACCCCAGTTGACTCCGAGTTCCACTTCGTGTGCGTGAGCGCTGCAGCCGGGCCGTGCATTTCACGGTCCGGCTGTTTTGCGCGCTCCGAGAAGTGATTCCTACCGAAGTACTGATGTGTGGTGGTTCGCTTCTCGGGCAGCCACGGCCAATCAATGGGGATCTTGCCGATACTATTGAGCCCGTGAACCGGTCCGCGATCACCTCCCTACGTCGACGTTGGTCAGATGAGGGCGTCGATAATTTACGGGCGCAGCTGCTCGATCAGTCGCGGATCGTCAAGCCGCCCCACACTCTCGTCTCCCCATGGGCGGAGACCGATGACGGGCTGATCGATGTGCGTGGCCTGACAGCGGGTAGCGCTGGATTGGACATCCGGTATCTCACGTTGGAACGGATTGATCTGAGTTTCGCTCGGGGTCCGATCTCCGTCTTCGAATCCGAATTATTCGACTGCCGTTTCGATTTCGTGGCACTGACCGGACAGCCCCGTTTCAATCGCCGATTCGAACGGTGCAGTTTCCGGGGTGCGACGCTCTCTCGTCTGGCGCTCGGACCGAGGGTCGTCGATTGCGATTTCACTGGAGCCAAAGCACGCGGGCTCCGCTCCGTGCCCAATACTGTGTTCGAACGATGCGCATTCGACGACACAGACCTGACTGGTGCGCAGTTCGCCGATACCTCATTCGTGGAGTGCACTTTCGGCGGCGCACGATTCTCGGCGGCCACGAGTTTTGTGCGGTGTTCCTTCACCCGGACCGCTGTCGAGTTCTCCGAGGCGCAAGTGTCGCGAACAACGTGTGACGGCACCGCGATTCCGGATCAATGGGAAGGTGAGGCCGATTCAGCAGTCGCACTGGAGCGGTATGCCGGTCGATATGCCCGAGCACTTGGCGTGGGGGATACAGAGGGTATGGCCCTCGATCCTGAAATGGATGATTCGTAAAGGGGCAGATCGATGACTCGCGGGGTCACGTTCAGGACAGTATTCGGTGGACCGTCGGTGCCGCTTGACTTCATCGAGGAGTTGACTCGGCTCAGACACCGGCTGAGGGGCATCGCGATGCAGTACGACTTCGATCTGTTTGTTGTCGTTGGTGGCGACATCTCCGTGGTGACCGATCCGACCGGGATCCGGCTTCCGCGTGTGTTTCTGGGCAGGCGTACCGCTACGGCGCAGGTACAGATGAACACTGACGACGTGATGGGGGTGCCCGACCCGCGTGCATTTCTGTACACGACGATCCATGCGGCACTGACGGAACTGATCACGCGTGTCTCAGACCGCGACAACGACTTCGATGCGGACGGGGAGCGAGCGAAGATCGAGTTCTTGATCCTCGATGACATTGGCGAGCGCGAATCAAAGCTGTGATGGCAAATGACAAATGCTGCGCTCCCGCATTCGTCAGGCTGTTGTCACTCTCTGGCATCAAACACTGCGGTGACCACTTCACAGAAAATCGCCGGGTGCCGGCGATGGACGAACCTCACTGTGAGTTCTGCGGTGCGCGGTAGCGGTGACAAGTAGGTAGCGTTCAGCTGCGGCGTAGTCGGTGATCGATGTTCCGTCGGGCCCGGGGGTTTGAGTGATCAGGTCGAGGTATCGGCGGCGATAGAGGTATGCGTCGGGCTGGGTCAACAGGTACTCCGCGGCAGCGACGACGTCCAGGCTCGGTGCGGCTCGTCTGAGCCGGGTGCGCGCCGGCTGGTACGCAGCTCTGGCGTGTTTGGTCGGCCCGGTGGCCGTGTAGTGCCCGTCGCTGTGGTCGTCGTCTCGGGCATTGTCATTCATATCGTCGCCTTGGTGTGAATGAGCTCGACGTTGCCGTTGTAGTAGCCGAGGACACGGTGATCCATCATCCGCCGCCACAGTGGTGGTACGGCAGCGCAGACGATCATCACCGCGTATCCGGCAGGGAGTTGCGGAGCGGTTGGAGCGCTGCGCAGAGATTGGTAGCGCAGACGCGGATTCGCGTGATGGTCACTGTGTCGTTGTAATTGGTACAGGAACAAATTGGACAAGAGATGATCACTGTTCCAACTGTCTTCGGGCCGGGCTTTGACAAAGCTGCCGTCTTGTCTTCGCGCACGGAGCAATCCGTAGTGTTCGAGGTAGTTTGCGGCCTCGAGGAACGTGATCCCGGCCAAGGCTTGCAGGAGCAGCCAGGGCAGTATCTGCCACCCGAATAAGGTGATCAACGTCCCGAACAGTGCGGCGCTCAGCGACCATGCCTGCAAGATGTTGTTTCGAGGCGACAGTGCGGGTGAACCCTGCCGGCGCAGGCGTGCTGATTCGATCCGCCAGCCCGATTTCAGACCTCCGAATACGCTGCGGGGCAGGAATATCCAGAACGATTCCCCGAAACGAGCACTGGCGGGATCGCGCGGCGTCGCAACGTTGACGT
Organism: Rhodococcus sp. SG20037; assembly: GCF_031763325.1. Classification (NCBI taxonomy): domain Bacteria; kingdom Bacillati; phylum Actinomycetota; class Actinomycetes; order Mycobacteriales; family Nocardiaceae; genus Rhodococcus; species Rhodococcus sp. SG20037. The sequence goes on from NZ_CP134497.1 coordinate 1,363,300, forward strand.
GGTGACCGTGATTGTGCTCGATGTAGAAGTGCCCGTAGAACGATTGAGCGAGCACAATTTTCGCCAACCGCCGCTCGAGGCGGCTGCTCTTGTGGCCTAGTTCGTGTGCGGCATTGATACCGACGCCCGCAACGACGCCGACGGTCATCGCCAGTGCGATCTTCTCTCCGGTTGCCATCGGGGCGTGCGCCCAACACCATGCGGCGAAGACGAGGCCAGCGTATTGAAGTGGCACGAACAGGTAGGTACACCAGCGGTAGTAGCGGTCGTCCTGCAATGCCGCGATCACGTTGTCGGGTGGGCTGCGGCCATCTGCGCCGACTGCGACGTCGACGATCGGGATGACGAGAATCAGGATCCAGGCACCGGTCGCCCAGAACAGGCCGAGGTGCAAATATTCGACCAGCAGCCAGGACAGGAAGGGACTCAGCGGGATCAGCAATCCCAACGGCCACCAGTAACGCTTCCGATCCCGCCATGCAGGAGCGTCGACACCTGCTTCGGCGCTCGCTCGAATGTCGTCGGTGTCTGTCATCGAAACTTCTCGAGCACGGGAAAGTGGAATACGGTCATTGCTCTCCAACGGTTCGTGCGGACTTTCGAAGTGGTGTGCTGCGGCGTCTCAGGCGGTTAGGCCAGGTCGGCGAATGCGATGATGTTGTCGTTGTAACTGCGTGCGGTTTCGTCGAAGGATCCACCGCACGTGATGATCCGGAGTCCGGGGTGGTCGATGTCGCCGTATACGACGTCGGTGGGAAAGTCCTCTTTGGGGAAGTGTTCGACACTGGTAGCGGTGAACACTGCGCGACTTCCGTCTTCGCGGGTGACGATGATGTCGGCTCCTGTTTCGAGATTCCGCAGATCGAAGAAGACCCCGTCGGTGCCTTGCCAGTCGACGTGGCCGGCGATGATTGCCGGTCCGACCTCACCGGGTGCGGGAGCGCCGGTGTACCACCCTGCGTCCTTCCCATCCGGTGGGACCTCGAGTGCTCCATCGGTATCGAGTCCGAGATCGATGATGTCGGTGTCGACGCCGATGGACGGGATTTCGAGGCGCGCGGGGCGGTGTTCAGCAGTTACCGGCGCCCTTTCGGGCAGTGCAGAGTCAGTGGCGCGTGGCGCGGATGTGGTGTCTTGTCGAGGCGACGAGTGTGGTTGTGAATTTCCGCTGTCGGATTGTCCACCGGCGCATCCGACCACCGTTACGAGTACTGAAACAGTAAGGGCGAGAGCCGTGATGGCTCGGCGAGTTCGCGGAGCCATCACGGAGTTTTCGTCTTTCATCTATCGACTTGTCCGACGGATGACGAGGGCCGACATAGCCACGACGCTGAAGAAGCCGACGAGCAGGGCGATCCACCCTCCACTGGACTGTCCGTCGCGTTGGGATTGTGTGCTTCCGTCACCGGTGTCGACCGACCCTCGTGGTACCTGCTGCACCTGAGGGGCTCGAACATTCGGGGATTCCGGGCCTACCGGTTGAGTGGTCGGGGTACCCGTTCGAGAAGCTGACGTCGTCGGCACCCGAGACGGGACGGTTACCGTCCCGGGAACGGTGGGAGGTATTCCCGGCAGTGGTGGGAGACCGGGAATCTCGGGTATGGACGGAATGTTTCGGCTGGTCGTGATGATCGGCGGTACGTCCACAGTGGTTGTAGTCGTGCCGTTCGGCCCTGGTGTGGTGGTCGTCGCTTCCACCGGTGTACCAGTCGTGGTTGTAGTCACCTCCGGCGGGACGACCGTCGTGGTTGTAGTCACCTCCGGCGGGACGACCGTCGTGGTTGTAGTCACCACCGGCGGGACCACAGTCGTGGTGGTAGTCGTCGCGGTGTCAGGCGGGACTGTAGTCGTCGTAGTGGTCGGAGTCGTGGTCGTGACAGGAGGCGCACAGGTCGGGATCGTAACGGTGTTCGTATCCAGAGTGACCGCGCCATTGATCGCCAACAGTCGACCCTCGACGGTTGCCTCGGTTGTGGCAGTAATGTCTGTCAGCGCCAACAGGTTTCCTCGGAAGACGGAGTTGGTGCCCAGGGTGGCGGAACTTCCAACCTGCCAGAAAACATTGCACGCCTGCGTTCCGTTGATCAGTGCAACGGTGCTGGACGACGATGTGATCAGCGTTGATCCCGCTTGGAAGACGAAGACTGCATCGGGGTCACCTTGCGCGTCGAGGGTGACGGTTCCCGACAGTGCGATCGACGAACCGGAGTTGTAGACACCCGAAACCAGTGTCCGACCGGTCAAGTCGTCTCCCGTCGGTTGTGTGGGTCCCTGACCGGCAAGAGTGTTGTAGGCAGTCAACACGTCGGGTTTCGCTCCCTGCGATACCGCGTCGCCACCATGATTGGTGCCGGTAATCGTCAGGTCCGATACACCGGTGATGGTTGGAGTCGGATACGTGCCGATATCGCCGCCGAGGGTTGTCGGTCCGGTGTTGGTGATTCCTGCTCCGGCAAGGACTGCAAAGGGCTCAGCGGTGCCGAGTCCGACAGCAGTCGCTTCCGCGCCGGCAGTGCCGGCCGGCAAGACGAGAATGCCGACGGAGAAAACGGAAATCGTTGCAATACCCGAGAATTGAAAGAACCGCGAGCGTCGTGTTGCGGTGGGTGCTGTCATGTTCTGTTCATCTTCGATCCTTTGAAGAAGGGACTCATGCGACGAAAGTGAGTCCGTACGTCCGCGCCGACTCCGGCGCCGGGACGTATCGATGAGCGCCCACGTAAATCCGGACATTCCGGGTATACGATGTGTGTATACGTTGTATGCATAGGGCGTATCCGAACAGTAAACCAGCCGTACTGTTCTGTCAACGCGTAGGCATACGTTGTATGTTTTGTGAATGACCGGACACTCGCCAGATCGCACTAAGGGTTTGATTCCCGCCGCGGACCGCGAGGAGCCCCTCACCAGGGCGCTCGTACTCTCGACGGCGTTGGCGATCATCGACGAGGAAGGTGCCGACGGCCTCTCCATGCGCCGACTGGGCAAAGCGCTCGACAGAAATCCGATGACTCTCTACAGGTACGCGGCCAACAAGGCGGCCCTGCTGGACGGGGTCGTCGAGACCGTGCTCGAACAACTGGTCGTCGACCCGTCCGATCGCGACTGGAGGGGGCAGCTGCACGCAGTTGCGTACGGGTATCGCCGCCTCGCGCTCGCGCACCCCAACGTGGTTCCTTTGCTGGTCACTCGGCCGCTGTCCACCCCGCTCGGATTGCGTCCTCCCGGGACGTTGCGCTACGTCGAAGCGATTCTCGAACTGCTGATACGGGCCGGTTTCACTCCTGAAGACGCATTACACATCTACCGAGCAGTGTTCGGCTTCCTCAACGGGCACATTCTCAACGAGCTTCAGGAAATAGTCGAAAATCCCGAGGAGACGGACGATCTCTTGCGACTCGGTCTGCATCGGCTTGCGCTTGCCGAGTTTCCGAGACTGCGGTCGATGGCTACGATCATGGCTCACTACGACGGGCAGGACGAACTCGAGCGCGGTCTGGCAATCCTTCTGGAGGGTCTGGCGACGGCATCTCCTCCGACGAGGGTTGAGGGCTGACCACTTTCAGTTTGGGTATCGACATGAGACGACCTCGACGGCCACACAATTCAGGGGACCGACGAGGTCGGTAAGCGTCAGCGCAGTCACTGACGTCTACATTTCAACCGTACGAGTCACGGTCGGCAGGTGGCGGCGAGCTTCGTCCTTGTTGTGTGAGTGTTTCGTCCTGCTTCGCCCATTTCGGGCGGTTCCTGACCTGCTGCAGGTGATGGCTCTTCGGTTCGGCCGGAATGCTTCATCGAGCTGAACGTGTGTAGAGCGCCTGTAAATGTCTTCCGTCCGCCTCGGTGGACGGACGGAAGGCATCAATTCATTTGTGGGTGACCGTATTCGGCGAACACGGTCTGGTTTTGTCAGGGTTGAAATTCTTCGTTGGTGGGGTTCTCGGGCGGGGTGGCCGCGAGGATGCGCTTCCACCAGCCTTGCCGCTGCGGGTCTTCGTTCCAGACGACCGGTTCAGCCAGAGCTGCGGCGGGGGCCATGATTGGTGCGGGCATAGTGGACCTCCTGGATGAAAGGCTCTCGTACAGTCGATTTCGTGCCAAGCCGTTCAGGTCAGGCTTCGATCTGTCCTTGGGTTTTCACCTCGGAGTTTGCGGTGCGGGACGGTGGCCCCGACGAGATTTCGATCCGCCGCGGTTTCGCCTTCTCTGCGATCGGCAAGGTCACGGTCAACACGCCGTTGTCGTATGAGGCGACGATCCGTTCGGAATCGATGTCCTCACTGATGGACAGCTGCCTTCTGTATGTTCCTGTGAAACGCTCACCGGCCAGCCACGTCACTCCCTCTTCGGAAATGGCGCTGCGGTGCGCGGTCAGGGTGAGGGTCGAGCCGTCTACCTGTACGTCCACTGATCCTGGGTCGACGCCGGGAAGATCGGCGTGAAGGACGTAGTGGTCATCGATCTTGTAGAGGTCCATCGGCATGAAGCGTGGACTTCGGCTGCTGCCGGTTCCGGTGGCAAGCAGGGACTTGGTGATCGCGTCGATGTCGGTGAAAGGATCGAAACGAAGCACAGCAACACACCTCCCGTATCGTCTAAGAAAGGTCACCGTCACCTCGACGGCGACCGAACTTACTGTGCGAGAACATGATAACCAGCCAAGCTGGCACTCTGCAACCTCGAGTGCCAGATTTTTTCGGTGAACTTCGGTCCGATTTTCGGAAGTATCCGAAATGGCGCGATCAGTTCGCCAGGGATGTCAGAGGGTCCGGCGAAACACCTTGTCTTCGTCGACTGTGACGGCACCGGATGCGATGAGTCGTTCGAGGTGTAGCTGAGCTGTCCGTCGTTCGACGGCGTCGACGTACGGGGCCGATACGTGGGGGCGGTAGACGAGTCGATGAGCGACTATGTCTTCCAAGAGTTTTGGTTCGCCGAGGAATTGGATGAGACGGTCTTCGCGGCTCAGTAATTTGTCGCGGTATGCGGACAACCGGCGACGGAACTCGTCGCTGCCCTCGACCACGCCCTTCTGATGGAATGTTCCGTACCAGCGTGCGTCGATCGTTGCGACGTGGTCGATGGAGTCGAGGAAGTCGTTGACGCTGCTACCCAGGTCGCCGTACATCGGGCCGAAGGAGGTGAGGTCGATGTCGGCGACGTAGAAGAAGCCGTCTGGTTCGACGAGGACCCCGCAGTGTCCGCGGGTGTGCCCTGGCAAATGAATGACTGTCGCAGTGCGGTCGCCGAGGTCGAAGACGTGGCCGCCCGCGATCCCCGACACGTTCTCGTGGGTCGGGGGTATGCCGTATTGCGTAGCAATCGACTGCTGGACCTCGACTCGTTCGTTCGGAGGAAGGCCGTAATTGGTGAGCATCGTGTCGAGGGATGCGACTGCGGGTGCGTCGAGATGGTGCGCATAGGCCGGGGTGTCGAAATGGCGTAGTCCGGCGATGTGGTCCTCGTGCCCGTGGCTGACGAATACGAGGTCTGCGCCGACGGGGTCGCGGTCGAGGGAGAGCGAAGGGTCGATGACGAGCGTGCTTTCAGATCCGTGCACTACCACGGTGTTCCCGTAGGGGACGGCACCACCGTTCTCAGGAACCAGTACCGAGACCTTGCCGAATTCTGCAGGTGTGAACATCTTTCGCCTTCCTCGTGACGATCGTGTCGTGACGACACCGGCTTGCAGGCTCGAATCAGTGGAGATGTTGTCGAGACGTCTCGACAGTATCCGTTGCCCAAGCGGCGAGGTGCATCGGATAGTGGCAGTAGATCCAGTCAGTGTGCAGTGCCGGCTATTTCGTCGAGAGTCCGTTCGACGGCTCGGGCGATCTTGCTTGCAGGTGGGAGATGCTCGGCATCGGCCTGGATTCCGATCCAGAATGTGTCGTTGTAGGACGCTGCGGTGAAGCCGACGCGGACATTGCCCGCCAACGGGCCCAGAGGCCAGAGTTCGACTAGCGCTGCCCCGTCGAGCGTGAGCGGGCCGCGCGGTCCATGGACGTTGGACACGACTGCACCGATCATGTGCTGCCGCTTTGCGAGCTTGTCGAAAACGCCGGCGATACGCGGTGACCGAAAGGTTGTTCCCGCAGCGCGTGCGGAAGGTTTGGCCGCAGCGGTTTGCTTCGCGACGATCGCGACTGTGCGTTGTGGGTCGGTTTCACGAAGTGGAAGGTCGATGATCATGAACCCGACGGCATTGCGTGCGCTACCGATCGCTGTGACTGCGACGGGTACCGATACCGCAATCGACTTGGGGATGGGCTCGCCGCATTCTTGGAGGATGAATCGCAGTCCGCCGCCCACCGCAACGAGATAGGCATCGTTCAAAGTGCCTCCCGCTTGCTGCGCGGCATGCTCGATCAGAGAGGTGCGGACGTTGACGGACGAGATCGATCTCGTGGGACCAATGGCGCCCAGCAACACCCGTGATCGGATTGGCCGGTGCAGGAAAGTACCGATTCGAAATCGGAGGAGGTCGAGGGAACCGGCGGCCTTCGGAGGGATGTTCGGCACGGGAGCGCCCGGGTCGGTACTTTTCGAATCAGGTGAGGCGAACAAGCGCTCGAAAAGGTCGCTGGCTCTGGCGCCGTCGAGAACCGCGTGATGCACTCGGATCACAATGCCGCACAGACCCGGTCGAGCTGCAGGAACGAAGGCGATGTGCCACAACGGTCGGGTGGTGTCGAGGGGTTGCATCACGAGTCGACCACAGACGGATTCGAAGTCGGGTTCTGTAGGCCCGCGTTCGTCAAGCGAGAGATGGAGGTCGAAGTCGATGTCGTTTTCCGTCCACCACCATGACCCGTTCCGCATGATCGGTCGCTGCCGCAGTAACGGCTCCTGCGCGATGTGAGCGGCGAGAGTGCGGTGAAGTCGCACTAGATCAGGTCGACCGTCTCGATCGACGAAGCCACCAGGAGCGAGCAGTCCGGCAATAGTGACCAGGTAGGGCTGGACGTGCACACCGAGCTGGAAGCTCGCAGCGTCGACGGGTGATATCGGCACGTCGGGTGTGGTGTCGACCATCTGCTGAGCCTAATCGAGGCGACATGGTGGACGGCGCTGTTTTCGGCTAGCGGATCACCAAGTCGTGGTCGGTGGCGCTGAGCGTGATCGCGGCAATGGGGTTTCCGTGCATCCAGTCCTGCACGAACGCGTCCAGAGCGGGGTTCGATGCCCGATCCGCGTACGCGTCCGACGGGATCTCGATTGCCCCGACGAGGTGGCGCGGATCGGCATCGAGGCCGGATGCGCGGGGAGTCATCCGTAGTCCGTCGGCGGTGTGCAGGACGACCGGAAGAACCGTGCCATCCGGTGCAGTCACGGTCGCGGTCCGCGTGGTGGCGACCGGGTCGAAATGGTCCACGTCCAGTCGGTATCCGGACGGTTGTGCGTGCTGGCCGATCGCGTCGAGCATGCGCGGATCCACCACAGAGTACGGAAACCCGATGTCGATCAGAGTCTGACCGTCGATGGCACCGTCGCGGGCGGGCAAGGTCGTGGACAAGTGCCAGGGGGCAGCGGGGGACAGGGTATCCGTCGACCGGTCTGTCGGCGCGTTTTCGATCAGTGTGCCGAGGAGGGACGCGCCGGTCGGTGTGAACTCCCAGTCGCCGCCGACGAGATCCTTGTGCCAGAAGCCGGATTCGGCGCCGCGGAGACCCTCGACACGCAACTCCCGCCGGTTCGGGCCGGGACCGAGTGAGTGCACACTGATCGCGGATGTAACTTCACCGGGAATTTTGGGCTGGTGCACCCAGTCGGGGGCCGGAAGTTGGATCGCGGCGGTGCTGCGGTCCAGTGTTTCGGCCACGAGGTTGGGTGCCGACGGCTTGTCCGACTGATCTTCCCAGCTGTAGCGGAAGAAGATCGAGTCCGATCCCGAAGAATCGAAATCAAATGTGCGGGTGTACATGTCGCCGTACTTGTTCATCACGAAAGTGGTTGATCCGGCCGCCGACAGCGAGTCCGCCTGGAATCGCCCGCCGAGCGGGCCGCCGATCTCGTAGCTGTCGTCGTTGGGCAGCCACGGGTCCGCGTAGGTTATCCGGCTGCCGTCCCCGGTCAACGTGGGGATCATCGTCATCTTGGCGAGTCCGACGAAGTGAATCCGTCCTGCGACGTCGGTGAAAGTTTGGTTGTCCCAAGGCGACGAGACGCTCAGTGCCCACCCGTTCGGGTGGTCTCCGGGGAGTTGTCGGCCGGGACCGCTCCACAGCGGTGCGCCCCATGCCGAGGTCCAATTCCACACCAGCGGATCCTGGGATGCGTTGTCCATCGTGTAGATCCAGCCGTTGTCGTCGACAGCGACGAGTTCGTCGTCGTCCAGTGATATCCCGACCAATCGTCCACGCAGGCACCCGGGCATCGGCACGAAACGCCACGGTTGAGCCGTTGATGCGCCTGGCTCTCGCGGCCGAGCGAGTAAGTCGTGGTCGACTAGCGCGAAGTCCCAGAAACGATTGAATTGCGTAGTTGGCGTGCGGATCTGGACCGAGCTGGGGGCGGTTGAACCGGTGAATGTCGGTAGGTTTGCCAACCCGACTCGACCTCCACCGGAGGGCGCACCTGGTGGCAGTTGGGCGGTTCCGAATGATATGCAACTGGCCGGCCCAGGTTCGGTGGGCGCGGCAGCGGCGAGGGGAGTGGACCACAGGAGGGCGGCGGAGAGTAGGACGCCGACGCTCAGCAGTCGCGGTCGGTGCGGGTGCGAAACTCCACTCGCGGTCTCGTTCACCGTCCGATTGTCGCATGATCGGCACGTTGAATCTGCGAATTGTGAGGTTTGTCCATCTGTGTCGGTTGCGGCGAGAGTGCCGATCGCTGCGTTGGTTGTTGTGAGTGGAACGAGAGTGCTTGTACTGCAAAGGTATTCGCCGTGTAGCTGAGTTTTGCCATGACCTGCAGATACGGTGGGGTGATGAGAAGGCCGAAGTCGCTGGGTGAATGGTTGGTAGCTGACCCTCCGGAGTCGTCCAAGCCACCGGGGCCGATTCTTTTGGCATTCACCGTTGTTCCGCTCATTGCGTTGGTCTGCCGGCATTACGGTTGGTGGCCTTCGCCGTTCGGGGAGTACAGATGGTTGGATCCCTTCCTCGTCAGCGCCGCGGCTCTGCTCATCTTGATCGTGGTCGGTCTGGTGTGGGCGATCCGCACCCTCTATGTCCTTGGCCAGGACCGGCGGTGGTCGTGGTGGATTCTGTCCTCCCCGATCGCCGTCATCGCTGCAGTAGCTCTGGTGTTGTTGATGCCGCCGGCAACTTTCCTCGACAAGAGCGGAGAGTTCGAGACCATCGCAATTGGTCTTTTGGAGCAGCCTGAATCGACCGTGGAAGAGCTCGAGATCGGCCAGTTCGATATCAGTAGTGCCCATGTCGTGCGGCCGGATGAGGTCTACTTCATCGACAACGACAGCATGTTCATCACCTCGAGTGGGTGGGTGTACTCGCCCAGCGGCCCACCATCGGGGTTCGATGATTTCTCCGCAACTCACCTCGGCGGACCTTGGTACGAGTTCACGGCGGTATGGCGTGACTGATAAATCGAGTGGCCTGTAACGCAGGCCTGTAGCTACCATCGCGGTGTGGATACGTACACGGTGACGCCCCATGGGCGTGAGGGGGTTGTCGGCGTCGTCTTCGCCGGCGACAGATAGCGCATTTCGGACCCGACAGCACTTGGTGCTGATCGGGCCATGAGCTGTACCCACCTTCACCGAGCCACGATTGGTACACACCCATGATCATTTTGACCGATACATCTATTCGTTCCAGCCTCGTCAACGCGAGTCGTAAGGAGAAGTCCGATCTCACCCTGCCGGACGGCTTCGGCACCATCGACTTCGACGCTCTCGACTACCTGGGCTGGCGAGATCCGAAAATGGGCCGACGCGCCTACGCGATCGTCCCGACACTCGACGGGGAGACCATCGGAGTCTTGCTCGTTCAAGCCGAGGCCACTCCGCGATCGCGCGCCCAGTGCTCCTGGTGCCGCGACACGCGACTCCCCAACGAGGTCGTCTTCTACGGCGCCAAGTTGGCCGGGCCCGCCGGTCGACGTGGCAGCACGGTCGGAACACTGATCTGCCGAGACTTCCAGTGCTCGTCCAATGTTCGTAACGACCCCCCGCTCCCGTATGCCGGCTACGATGCCGCCGCTGCGCGGCAGAACCGGAAAGACGAACTGGTGCTGCGGGCTTCGAGTTTTGTCGAGCGGGTGGCTCGGCAGTAGAGCGGACCAAATCGGGGACGAGGTAGCACCCTGTTGCGACGTTCGTCCCCCTTCCTGACTCAGGGAGGGGGACGAGCTGTCTAGACGGGTTTGATCCGACGAGCACTTCGAAACGACGCGACATGTGGCGTCGCACATGATTGCGCGGTCACGGCGTTGCTCGACGCAACGTCGCCCAGGCTCCGGCGATGCACGCGATGGCAAGGGCCAGAGGGAGTAGCGCCATCGGTACCACTCGGGGAGTATCGACAAACCACGAACCGATCGCCGGCCACCACCCAGCCCAGGTGATCGCGATCGCTGACAAGCCGAGCAAGCCGAAAAGCCCGGTGAGGGAGGCGAGTAGACCGGTGATCCTCCACCGCTGGTAGATAGCACCTGCCAGCATTGCGATCGAACTGGTCAGCAGCAGCGTCGCGAACAGTGCGAGCAACTGTACGGCGGTGTTGTCGGTGAAATAGCGTGCGATGCCGAACATGCGCATGTGCACACCCCAGCCGTTGGTGGCGGACTCCAGCACGGACAGCAGTTGCAGCGCGATTGCGAAGACTGCGGACTGTGCCAGCGCCATAACCGTGGTGGCAGTGAAGAACTCGCGGCGGGTCACGCTCAGTCCGAGCGCGAATGGGAACGTCTGCGTCATCGACTGGAGGTAGAACGCCAGCACGAAACCGTAGACCGAGAACACACTGCCGGTGAATCCTTCACCCTCCTCGTTCCCGACGATCGCGTAGATAGTGAAGCTGATCAGGAACGAGATCAACAGGATGCCCACCGGCCAGGCGATCAGCAACGGCCACGCGACCGTGTGCAGTTGTAGGACGGCACCGATCCTGGACCGAGCGGGCGTCTTCGGGACCGTCCGTGGCTCTGTCGTTGCGATACTCATACGGTGATCTCCTTGCGCTGCGTCGAAGTCGCGATGACAAGTTCCTGCAAAGATGCCGGTTCCACTTGGACTCCTGCCTCCCGCAGTCGGTTTCGCTCGGTCTCTGTCACATCGGCCTGCAACATGATTCGGCTGTGGGCGCCCAGTGTCTCCCGGCGCAGGACCCTGCCGGACGCAGCAACGGCATCCACCGCATCAATGGGACCGGATACCAGCACGGCGCGACCTCGCAGTGCGTCCGCGTCCTCGTCGACGACAATCCGGCCGCTGTCTACGACAATCACGTGCTCGAGCAGATTGGCTACCTCGTCGATCAGGTGAGTCGAAAGCACCACAGTGCGAGGATGTTCGGCGTAGTCCGCAAGCAGGCGATCGTAGAACAGTTGGCGTGCAACGGCATCGAGACCGAGATACGGCTCGTCGAAAAGCGTCAGGGGCGCGCGGGAGGCGAGTCCGATGATCACCCCCAATGCCGACCGCATGCCGCGTGAAAGCTTCTTCACCTTGCGACAGAGGGGAAGTTGGAAGTCGTCGAGCAGTGTCTCGGCGAACGCGTGGTCCCAATTCGGGAGTAGATGGCCGGCGGCGACGAGTACGTGCTTGACCTTGAGGTCTTCGGGGTACGTCTGGCTTTCCTTGACGAAGCACACGTTTGCTAGGACGTCGGCATTTTCGAAAGGGGCAGCGCCGAATACCTCGACGTCGCCGCTGGTGTGCAGGTCCTGCCCGGTCAGTATCTGCATGATCGTCGTCTTGCCTGCGCCGTTACGGCCGAGTAGGCCGTAGATCTTGTTGCGGCTGATCTCGAACGAGACGTCCGCGAGCGCGTCGACATCCCCGTACTTTCTGTCCACGGAGCGCATCGAGGCGACAAGTTCAGTTTCGTCGAAACGCCTGACTCGGGGCTCGGTCGTTGTCGTGCTTGCGTTCATCGGTCCGCCTTCCTGTCGTCCAGCATGGATTTGAGTTCGCCGAGGGAAATCTGGAGCCGGTCGGCCTCCGCGACCAGCGGCTCGATGTACTGGCGCGCGAACGCTTCTCGGCGTCTGAACCTGAGTGCGTCGCGGGCACCGACCGTGACGAACATTCCGATTCCCCGTTTCTTGTAGAGGATCCCCTCGCCTACGAGCTGATTGAGGCCCTTGGCTGCCGTCGCCGGATTGATTCGGTGGAACGCCGCCAGTTCGTTGGTTGAGGGCACCTGCCCGTCTTCCGGCAGGGAGCCGTCGATGATCGAGCCTTCGATCTGCTCGGCGATCTGCTGGAACAGTGGTCGTCCGTCGTCGATCACGATGATCGATGCCCGATGTTCACTGGTTCATTACTCATGTAATGAACCATAGAACGTCGTGGCGCATGTTGGCAATGAGATCGCGGAATCTGGCACCGATGACTTGGGTCTCCGAGCGCTGCCTATCGGGACATTCATCGCAGAGGCTGATGGAACAGCTTGGATGCAGACCGGCTACGACTTCCAGATCCCGGGGCGTTGCGCACAGGCATTGAGCTTCTTCGGAACCATGGAACCGCCGATCTAGGTGGTCGACCACGGGACGGGGCACCTTCGGGTGGCCGGTAGTTATCGCCTCAATGAATTCGGCCACCTCGTCGAAGGCGGCAACTATGTCGCGGGGGTCAATCTGCATGGACGTTGTCGATGGAGAGTTCGCTATGTGTTGACGCAAACACCCGTCAGCATCGGCAGTTCGCCACCCACCCGTGAAGCAGGCGAAACCACCAGCCTCGGCTTCGGGGCGTAACCCGTAGTCGTAGAACGGAAGCTGGACCGCACGCGGCGGTCGGGCCCCTTTTCGTCAACCCAAAGACGGAGTCGTATCCACCGCAAGTAGGGACTTAGCGCCCCGTTTTGGTGTTTCTGTACTGATTTGCAATCCCGATACGTACGCTTCCGGCCAGGGAATCGGACACTCGACCAGCAGGGGTATCTATGCCGAATGTGACAGTGAAATTCGGGGGTTCAGACCCGGAAACAGCAGACCTCGCACGCCGGGCACTGCAACCAGTACTCGACAGCATCTACCGCACATACCGCAGGAAACCGCTCCCATTCGTCGAAGCCGCACTTAGACGCGCAGGTCGAGGAAGCTTCTCACAAGCAGGAATTGAACGATTTGCCGACTACATTTCAAGAGGAGACCGACCGATCCTCACCACATAGCGGCCGCTCGTGATCACGCCGAAGAGTGAAGCGCTTCCACCGGCTACCTGTTCGACGACCTAAATTGGTCAGTGCCAACTAGGTACAGGTCCATCGTGGTCAACATCAACATCAAGAGACAGCGCCCGCGTCCGAGATCGGTAGCTTGCCTCCCCGTAGCAAGGGCACTCGAGCCAGCAGACGTATTCGATCAAACGGAGCTGAGAAGGCTGATTCAGCAGATGCACATTAATCGACCTCTGTGTGAATTCTGCTCACGGTGCACACTCGCGTGATCAAACCAGTCGGCGCTGTGACATTCGGTTGCTGATCCTATTCGGGGCGGCCTCGACCGACTATTTGGGAACTGTCAAACATAAGCTCCCCTTCCTGGCCAGGAAGGGGAGCTTATGTTTGTGACCACCGCACGATCCACGCATCTTCTGATATGCAGGTTTCAGGCAGAGCTGAAAATGTCATCCACATGCGGTCGGCCGATCTTCTCTACAAGTCGGGAGCGGTTAGTGGCCCTGCGCCTTCTAATGAGAAGGGGATCGTGGAACCGTTCGCCATCGCCACGATCACGTTGACGATAGCAAAGAGGACGTTATCCATTTGAATTCACCTCCTCGCTCCGTCTAGGGCCCGGCAGTATTCGCTACTGCATACAGGGCAGATGTCCTGCTATCGAGATTGAGACCTGCAATGTAAGCGGCGAGCCTGGACCGAATGAGGTGACTGTCCTGATATATCCGAGGCCATTCGAGGAGTTGTAGTCCACCAACCAAGATCCACCAGAAGCACCTGCGCCAAAGTTGCCCGGTTTGGCAGTTGCGTGAGAAGCCGTAGTTCCGAACGTCATAACCAGGGAAGACGCTGCGATGCTTGCGGGGAATGAGGTTTCGACTCTGGACACTTACGGCCTTCTATCGAATTGGGGCCAATCTGCCGGTTTCTAAAGATCGTCGGGAAGGTAGCACGACGCTAATGTGACAGTCCTCGAAACTGGGGTATTTCTTCGAGCTTTATCCGGCTCTCCGGATCCGTGCAGAGCGATGGTCGTACATTGGCACTTACGGTTAGGGCGTCCGATACTGAGGAAGAATACGTACTTGATTCTTTTCGAAGGTGATTTTTGACGAACTTGGGTATTTTCACAGTTGTGATTGTGAGAAGATCTGCATTCTTGCATGAGTTGTGGTCCCCGGTGTCCGGGTGCGCTACGGCAGATCGGTTTCAAAAACTTCAACTGATAAGCGCGCGGAGTCCGAGCGGAGACAGTTTCCAACCCCATCGGTTGGTAGTCGCGCTCGAATCACTGATGGACGGCAAACGAACCGAGGTACCGGCGACCATCGGCTTCGAGGTCGACAGCACTCTCCTGACAGTGCGCGCAATGGACACCGATTCAGGCCGGGGGACGACCAGTCGGACTGCATCGATGAACTGCAGAATTCCGAGACGCGGTCCTCTAGCACCCCCATTTTCGTTGGATTCACATTGACTGATCACTGAATGGAGGGGGTTGTGTACCTGCCGTGTACCTGTCACAGGATTGGGTCCCAAACAAGCGAAGTTCGACTGCCCCAAAAGGGCTCTGAACTGCGGAGAATCTGTGGAGCCGATGACGGGAATCGAACCCGCGTATTCAGCTTGGGAAGCTGATGTTCTACCATTGAACTACATCGGCGTCGCAGCCGACCGGACGTGTTTTCACCGCCGATCAACGTGCTTTCCGAACATTATCAGACGAGCTTTCAAGCAGCGGTGTCCCCGGCCGCCATTGATCAACACAGGAGTGTCGAAGTCGGCGCCTTCGGTAAATGATTTGCCCAAAATTTGTGCGCAGGAACACCTTTCGGGATGGAGAACTTGAGATAGGTGGGGCTGGGCTCTCCAGTGGGAGTCCAGAACCCGCGCATCGTGTTCGGTAACCACAGTGTGATCGCCCCGGCGATGGGCCGGCACTGCCCGCAGAACCGGTAGCCTCTACCTGTGCTGCTCTCCGATCGTGACATCCGTGCCGAAATCTCCGTTGGACGTCTGGGTATCGACCCTTTCGACGACTCCATGGTGCAACCGTCGAGCGTCGACGTGCGCCTGGACGGTCTGTTTCGGGTTTTCAACAACACGCGGTACACGCACATCGACCCGGCACTTCGCCAGGACGAGTTGACCAGCCTGGTCGAACCGGCAGAGGGCGAGCCGTTTGTGCTTCATCCCGGCGAGTTCGTTCTCGGTTCGACTCTCGAAGTGTGCTCACTGCCGAACGACCTCGCCGGCCGTCTCGAAGGTAAGTCGAGCCTCGGGCGCCTGGGCCTTTTGACGCACTCCACCGCCGGCTTCATCGACCCGGGTTTCAGCGGCCACATCACACTGGAGCTGTCCAACGTCGCAAACCTGCCGATCACGCTCTGGCCGGGAATGAAGATCGGACAGCTCTGCCTGCTCAAGCTCTCGAGCGCTGCAGAGTTCCCCTACGGAAGCTCCGAGGCCGGATCCAAATACCAGGGCCAGCGCGGCCCGACACCGTCGAAGGCGTACCTGAACTTCAACCGCGGCTGAACGAACGAACTTCGGGGGGAGTCGCATGATCGGAATTTTCTACGGTCTGGTTTTCATGAACTTGTTGTTCGTGACCAGCACCGTGTGTTTGATGAAGCCGTCCAAAGCCAGTGTTGTTGTGACCGTCTGTGCAGGGGTGGCGTGGCTGTTCTTCAATGGACCGCTGGAAGGTCAGGTCTTGTGGTCGTTGAACAGAGAACACGGTCTGACGGTCTCGGATCTGATGTCGCTTGTTGCCTTCGGCATCGCCGCTCGTGGTTGGAATCAGGTTCGCAAAGCCCGCGAAACCGTCGGCGCAGATCGTTTCTGACCTGCGCGCTCAACTGGATTGACCGCCACGATTCGGACAGATGTTTCGACCTGGAGCACAACAGTCGTCGAATCGGGCACAATTACTGGTTATGTGGTGGATTGTCGGAGGCGTACTACTCGTATGGGTCGTGTGTTCCATTCCGATTGCCATCCTGGTGGGGCGGGGTATCGCGCGTCGGGACCGCGCGGAATTCGACGGGCGAAATCAACAGTGGGCCGACGAGGTTGTCAGGTCGATCGAGAAGCAATCGGAGCAGGACAATGCCGATCGGCGTAAGCCACCACTGATCAGCTGACCAGCTCGACTTTTCCGGAGGTGAGTGGGCATGGAACTTCCATCCGATACTCCCGACGACGTCGTGGCCGCGGCCGCCGGCGGACCAAGGGTTCCGCAGTTCGATCCCACAGTGGGGATTCCGGTAGTTCCGCCAGGGGGAGATGCTCCCCACCGGTTGGTGGTCATCGGCGATTCGCTGTCGCAGGGATTCCAGAGCGGGGCGATCTTCAATACCGATCTGTCGTACCCGGCGATCATTGCTCACCAGCTGGGCCGGCTCGACCAGTTCCGCTTTCCCCGTTACGGCGGCCCGGGCGGGCTTCCGCTCAACATCGAACTGTTGCTCCGCACCCTCGAGGAGCGCTTCGGCCCACGGCTCGACCTCTGGGAGGTGCCGCTCGCACTCTTTGCTGCGCGCGCGTTCATGGATCAGGTAGAGGACTATTGGGAACGCGGACCGGGCAGCGAAGCGCCGACATTCTCGACAATCAACCACAACCTCTCGGTGTACGGGTGGGATCTTCGTGACGCTCTGACCAAGACGGCGCAGGGCTGCGAGGATGCTCTTCACCAACCGCACGACGATTTGATCAGCCAGATCGTCGAGAACAACGGCGAGCGCGCCGCACTGCGAGTTCTGCCGCGAGGCTCCGACGCCGAGAAGCGTATGACCGCGTTCGACGCAGCAGCGGAGTTGGGCAAGGAAGGCATCGAAACTCTGATCGTCTTCCTCGGTGCCAACAACGCGCTCCGCACCGTCACCGAACTTCGAGTCGAGTGGAGCGGCAACAACTTCCGTGATCCGGGCGGCAAGCGCGACTACACGGTGTGGCGGCCTGAGCACTTCGCGTCGGAGTACGCCGAGGTGCTGGCCGCGATCCGCAAGATCAACGCCCAGCACGTCATCCTCTGCACCGTCCCACACGTGACCATCGCACCGATCGCCCACGGGCTCGGGGGGAAGATCGAAATCGGATCCCGCTACTTCCCGTACTACGCACGACCGTGGGTGCGCGACACCGACTTCGACCCACAACGCGATCAGCACATCACCGGCGCGCAGGCGTGGGCCGTCGACACCGCAATCGACATGTACAACGACGGAATCGAGCAAGCCGTCGCGAATGCCCGTCGGGTGGGGAAGGACTGGTACCTCTGCGATATTGCCGGGTTGCTCGAGCGCGTGGCCTCACGGCGCTACGTCACCGACGTCAATGCGCGGCCGTCATGGTGGACGCCGTACCCCCTTCCCAAGGCGCTGACCGACTTGCAACCCGTGCCGGACTCGCTGTTCCTCTCCGCCGACGGTCGCGGCGGCCGCGCTTCGGGCGGCCTCTTCTCGCTCGACGGCGTTCATCCCACGACAGTCGCGTACGGGGTGATGGCGCAAGAACTGGCGAACATCATGGTCACGGCAGGGGTCCAGTTCGACCGCGCTCAGATCGATTTCGACCGACTCGTCCGACGCGACACCTTGGTGCGCACTCCGCCGCAGAATCTCGATTCCACGCTCGGCGTCATCGGCTGGGCCGACGAGCATCTCGGCTTTGCCAAACGTGTGTTCGGCCTCTGACTTTCAGCTTGCCTTCGACATCGTCGGTGCAACGATGCGTTCCGCGTACTCCCGCAGCAGTGCCACCAGGTCTGCGTCGTCGACGGAAAGTCTGCCGGTCGGACCTATCGCAGCCAAGGCACCGACGACACACCTTTCCGCGTCGTGGATCGGGACGGCGACGGCGGAGCGTCCGACACGAATCTCGTCGACCTCACGGGCGGCCTCACCGCGCCGGATCCGCGAGAGCTCGAGTTCCAACGCGTCGCCGTCGGTGATGGTGTGTGCGGTGACCTTTCGCAGTGGGGCCTCGGCCAATTCGGGTCGGTTGGCGAGGAGCAGCTTCCCGATAGCCGACGCGTGAACGGCTGTGACCAGTGTCCGTTCGCCACTGAGTTCGTGGTCGGGATCGCGATCGACGAGCCGAATTCTGTTTTCTGCAAACGACGCGAGGTAGACGCCGAACCGTAGCTGTTCGCGGAGTTCTTCGAGGAGCACCGAATTGTCGATGGGTGTGGGTTCGGCGGCAGCCCCGGCTAATTCACGGGTGCGTCGGCCTAGTGCGAAGCCGGAGAGGTCGGCGATCCGAACCAGGTAACCGTCGGCGACAAGGATGTTGAGTAACCGATAGGCAGTGGCAGGTGGGATGTCGGCCAGGGCGGCAATGTCCTTGGCGGTGGCTCCCGATCCGAGCCTGGCCGCCGACTCGAGGAGGGCAAGGGCGCGCTGAACCGCTCGGGGTTCGTGCCCACCGAGGTCGCGTGGTCGGCCCACCATCAGCGGGCGCCGGCAGTCGGCTCGCCCACCAGCACGATGTTTCCGGCTGCGTCGGTGGCGAACACCCCAGCTCCTGGTAGTACGTCCTCGGTTTCGGGACTGTCGAAAGCTCCGACGTGCAGCAGACTTTTGGGGCTTCGGCGTCGCAGGTAGAACTGCCAGAGTGTGCCCGAAGTCAGGATCACGAGTACGGCGATCGGTGCAACGTACGCGTGGTCGATCGTGTTGGCATAAACCAGGTAACCGAGGACTATCGCTCCGGCACCACTGCCACACGACGCGGCCGCGAGAACGCCGGGAGTGTGCTCGCCGATCCGTGTCAGGAAGACAACGGATGCGATAGCCGTCAGTGCATAGGCCACGATGACGGCGCCGCGAACAGTCAGTCGAACGTCGTCGAAGATTTCTCCGCGCCCGAGAACGGCAAAGGTTCCGCCGCCCAGCAGGACGGTGCAGACCACGGTAGTCAATGCGAAGTAGGGCGTACGGAAGGCACTGTGAACCGAGGCGAACCGGCGGGGGAGTAGGCGCTCGACACCGAACGAATAGACCAGGCGTGACGCAGCATTGGACGACGCCATCGAGGACGCCAGCCACGAGCACCCCAGACCGACGTTGAGCGCGATCACGACACCGGGGCTCACGCCCGTCGCCGTTCCGTGGAGATAGGCGTTGACGAGGGTGTCACTGCGCCCGGACCAAGCGGCCCAGCCCGCGAAGATGAAGAGCGATCCACAGATGATCGGAGTGAGAAGGACTGTGCGGGTGACGGTTACCAGCGGACGACGGGCCTCGGGGCCGAAGAAGGCCGCGCTCTCGAATCCGGCGAGAGCGAACACGGCAGCCAGGGCGGTGAGTAACAACCCGTGGCCGGAGGTGGGTGGAACGATCTGTGCTTGTTGACTTCCGGAACCGCCCAGGATCATGAGCCCGACGATGAACAGAAGTGAACAGCTTTCGACGACGAGGATCGCGAGCGCGGCAAATCTGACACTTCGCACGAGAGCGCCGAGAATCAGCAAGGCTATCCCCAGATAGAGCGCGATGACGTGAAAAGTCTTGTCCACGTGCACACCCGCGAAGCCGAGCAATGCGATTGCGGCCTGTCCGCCGTGATAGAGCGTCATCACCGCGCTGCCGACGTACTTGACCAGCATGGCGATGCCGGTGGTCAATGCTGCCCGGGTGCCCAGGCCACGAAAGACGAAGCTGTGCAATCCGCCCGACGCAGCCATTCGGCGAGTGAACTGCGAAACGCAGAAGGCTATGAGCGTCACCAGCACGGTGGCCGCGATGATGGTGATCATCCCGCTCAACAATCGGCCGTGTGTCAGCATGGTGACGGGCAGAACGACCATCGACACAGCAGGGGCAGTGGTTGCCACCGACTGGGCCAGCACTTCGGCGCCCGAGAGTTGCCGACGGCCCAACGCCCGCAGCGGTGATCGCGCCGGGGGCTGCTTCTCGCGCGTGGTGAAGGACCGCGCGATGGCTTCGGTGAGAGCGGACATGTCGCGTCACGCTAGTCCGGTTCTGTAACGCCGATATTGCGGGCATGCTTCCGCTGATCGCACTCGGGTGAGAGAGCAAGATGCGAACGCTCGCACGTTTCTCACTCGGTCCCCACCGACTGTTTCCTGCGCGTCAAGTTCCGGACCCAACGCTCCTGAAGTCTGTGTTCAACACCAACCACCCGGGTCACCGGGAGCACACTGGGGAGCTCGAATGCCATACACACGTAGATCTTTCATGCGCAGCCTGGGAATCACCGGCGGCGCCGGCCTGGCACTCGGTGCTATGTCGTCCATCGGCCTGGCGCCGGCAGTGGCGTCGACGCCGAGGCGATTTCAGGCACCTGCTGCGGGTGACCTGATCGGAAAGGTCAAGGGAAATCACTCCGTCGTGATCCTCGGCGGCGGACCGTCCGGGCTGTGCTCTGCCTACGAACTGCAGAAGGCCGGATACAAGGTCACCGTCCTCGAAGCACGCAACCGCCCGGGTGGTCGGGTGTGGTCGATCCGCAACGGCACCGAAGAAACCGACCTGAACGGTGAGACACAGACCTGTTCGTTCTCCGAGGGGCACTTCTACAACCTCGGTGCGACGCGTATTCCGCAAAATCACAACACCATCGACTACTGCCGCGAACTGGGCGTCGAACTGCAGATGTTCGGAAACCAGAATGCGAACACCTTCGTCAACTACACCGGCAACAAGCCGCTGGCGAATCAGTCGATCACCTACCGAGCAGCCAAAGCCGACACCTACGGATACATGTCCGAGCTGCTGCAGAAGGCCACCAATCAGGGCGCTCTCGACCAGGTCTTGAGCAAGGAAGACAAAGAAGCACTCTCGTCCTTCCTCACCGACTTCGGCGATCTCTCCAGCGACGGCCGCTATGTCGGATCCTCGCGTCGAGGGCACTCCGCGGAGCCGGGCGCCGGCCTCAACTTCGGAACCGAGATCGAACCATTCGGGATGAGCGATGTCATCCAGGGCGGCATCGGGCGTGCATTCTCCTTCGAGTTCGGTTACGACCAGGCCATGACGATGATGACCCCCGTCGGTGGCATGGACCGGATCTACTACAAGTTCCAGGACGCGATCGGGATGGACAACATCGAGTTCGGCGCCGAGGTCAGCGGCATGAAGAACGTGCCGGAAGGCGTCACCGTCGACTACGTCGTCGACGGCAAATCCAAGTCGATCACCGCCGACTACGCAATCTGCACGATCCCACCGCACTTGATCAAGCGGCTGAACAACAATCTGCCCTCCGACATCCTGCTCGCGTTGGATGCAGCCAAGCCGTCGTCGTCGGGCAAGCTCGGTATCGAATACTCGCGTCGGTGGTGGGAGACCGAGGACCGCATCTACGGTGGCGCGTCCAACACCGACCGCGACATCTCCCAGATCATGTTCCCCTACGATCACTACAACTCCGACCGCGGCGTCGTCGTCGCGTACTACAGCTCGGGTAAGCGTCAACAGGCTTTCGAATCGCTCACCCACCGTCAGCGGCTGGCAAAGGCCATCGCCGAAGGCGCAGAAATCCACGGCGACAAATACACTCGCGACATCTCGTCGTCCTTCTCCGGAAGCTGGCGTCGCACCAAGTATTCGGAATCCGCCTGGGCATCATGGGCCGGCGCGGGAGATTCCCACGGCGGCATGGCAACTCCCGAGTACACCAAGCTGCTCGAACCCGTCGACCGGATCTACTTCGCCGGCGATCACCTCTCCAACGCCATCGCCTGGCAGCACGGGGCCTTCACGTCCGCGCAGGACGTCGTGACCCACCTGCATCAGCGTGTTGCGCAAACTGCCTGACGTGCTTCGTTTCCCATCACTTTTTCTGGAGGTCTAATCATGAAATCTCGCAGCACCAAGGTCCTTGCAGCGGCATTCGCCGCCACCACGCTACTGGGCTTCGCCACTGCCTGCTCGTCTGACGAGGCGGACGCCGAGACCACATCGAGTTCGTTCGTCTCGAAATCGATTCTCGAAGCGGGGCAGGCAAACCCGATGATCGCTCAGGGCGTCGCGATCGGCGGCGACACCGCAATCTACAAGACCAGCGGCATCGGTCCGTCGGCAGGAAACAAGGCGGCGCCGGAAGGTTCGCCGGAGTCGTACATCGACGGTCAGTTCTCCGGCGGTGTTCTGCCGACCGGTGTCACCGTCACCGAGGCGCAGGGCATCAATGTACTCAAGAAGATCCGCGACAACCTCGAAGCTCAGGGATTGAGTCTCGAAGACGTCGTGACGATGCGCGTCTTCCTCGACAACGCGCCGGGATCGGACAAGGCCGACTACACAGGATGGAATCGCGCGTACCGGCAGTTCTTCGCCAACACCAATCTCGACACGGGTGACACCGAGTTGGTGCCGATGGGCACGGCCGAGCCGATCGCTCCGATCGAGCGAAACAGCGCCCGGCCCACCCGATTCGCCCTCGAGGTTGCCGGACTGCCCGTTGCCGGTTGGCTCGTCGAGGTAGAGGTCGATGCGGTGTACCCCGACGGCAAGGAACCCGCCTGATGGGCGCGCTCAGCCCGACTCACTGGGCGATCGTCGCAGTAGTGCTCGTGGTGCTGTTCGGTTCGAAGAAGCTGCCCGACGCGGCCCGGGGCCTCGGCAGGTCGATGCGGATCCTGAAGTCCGAAGTCGGTGAACTGCAGTCGGATACGGACCTCGCGTTGGAGCAGCGAGACTGACCCCCGTGCGCGGTTGAGGAGTCCCCACACTCCTCAACCGCGCACAGGTCTACTAGATCAGACCTTCGGAACGAGCTACCGACGGTGGTGACGGCGGACCCTTCACGAAGACATCGATCAGCACGTCCTCGTCCTGGTACGACGCGAACTGCGCCAACCCCGGGGTCTGGCGCACAGCCGAATGAACGGCGTCACCGTTTTGCGGATACTCCGGCACGACGTGACGCCAATGGGCGCACAGCAGCGTTCCGCCAGGCTCGAGATGCTCGACGACCTGCAGCATTGCCTCGATGAGCTTTTCGAAGGTCAGGTAGTAGCCGACTTCGCTGATGACGACGAGGTCGAAGGTTTCTTCGGACCAGTCGTCACCCAAGGCCCAGAGCCGAAATTCGGCGTCATGTCCGGTAAGCCTCGCACGAGCGCTCTCGAGTGCGGTCGGGACGATGTCGGTGGCGAGAACGCTGTCGCAGCGCTCGGACAACTTCTCGGTGAGAACCCCGATCGAGCACCCCGGTTCGAATGCGCGACGGTATCGAGGTTTCGGGAGCATAGCGACACTGAGTGCGTACTTCCGCTGCTCGTACCAGCGGGATTCGAAATCCCATGGGTCGGACTGTGCGGCATACATCTTGGCGAAGTAATCCGCGGGGAGTTCACGATCGCTCATACGAACACCGTCTCGTACGGCCTCAGTAATCGTTCCATCGCGTGGCGGGGGAGGATGGGTGCATCCGCGGGATGATCGGAAAGCGGAGCGATCTGTGAAGTGAACTCATTGGTGGCAGCAGATTTCGCAGCCTGAACGTCGGAGGGCAAGGTCACCTTTCGTGCTCTTTCCCACGGGACTGCCGCATGATCCGGCGCGGCCCAATGCCACGCCCAGATGGGATACTCGATCAATCGCGATCCAGTGTCCGCGCACGCCCTCGCCGCCGCGTCTCCGGTGGCTTCGTGGTCCGGGTGGCCGTCCCCGCGCCACGTGGAGGCGCACCAGGTATCCGCCGAGGAATCACCGAGAATCGAGCTGAGGCGGTCGGTCAACTCCTGTCGGTTCTCGCCGATCTTTCCGTCCGGGATGCTCAATCTAACCGGTGTGGGAATTCCGAGGACACGCGCTGCCCGATCCGACTCGGACCGTCGACGGCGTTCCATCTCGGGCTGAGTCACGGTCGGTGAATCGGGATGCGAAGCTCCGCCGTCGGTGACAGATACGACCTGAACACTGATGCCGGAAAGTATTGCCAGAAGAGCGGTTCCGCCCAGACCGAGTATTTCGTCGTCGGGATGGGGAGCGACGATGATCAATCGTGAGCATCCGGTGAGATCCAGTTCCGGAAAACTTCTTCCCCACTCCCGCCATGTCGATTCGGGAGTGCCGCCGTCGTCGACAGGTTTCTGCGCGAACAGTTTCGAGTTCACCACGGCCGTTTCCCCTTGGCTGCAATCCGGCCCAGCTCGGCGAGATCCTTCTCGGCGTGACTCTGCCGCAAGTAGACGGTGAGATCGGCTACCCGTGCGGCGTGCGCGGCGTCCATGCAGAGCGGTGCGGCGCCGAGAGCGCGTCCCACCCGATCCAGGGTCTCGGTAGCGGCGCGCTCGACAATTGCGCGCACACGGAGTGCCCGCTGCATGGCCTCGGCATTTTCGTCGAAGGGATCCGCATCGATCTCGGCCGCCGCGACTGCGAGCGCGTTGCGCGCTGCGGCGAGCGCTGCATCGACCGCACCGAGGTGTGCGAGTACGTAGGGGTCTTCGCTGCTTGCAGCCTTGTCGTACAACGGATCAGCGACGCCGCAGGCGCCGCCGTACCAGCATGCAGCCACGCCGATCGCGCCGTGCCAGAACCCCGGGCGGCTCAGATAGTCGCCTGCCGTCCCGACCGGTATGGCCGGAACCATGTCGAAGTCGACCGCGCTGGAGTCGCTTTCGGCCATACCGACGGCCTTCCACGAATCGGGAACGGGATGCACCCCAGGTAGTCCGAGCTCGACCGCGAAGAGGGAGGGGACACCGTCGACCAAGGCGGTGATCAGTGCATGCGTGCAGGTGTTGGCGCCGGAACACCACAACTTGCGACCGGTGAGCGTCCAGATCCCCACGTGCTCAGACGCATTCACCACAGGTTGGGGTGGCTCGGCCGCCCACACTCCCCACAGCTGCCCGGGTTCGGGATCCGGTCCGTCGAGTTCGGTGAGTATCGCGACGGCATCGGTGTGAGCCTCAGCCATCCGGCCGAGAACCACATTCTCCCGTGTGAGCTCTGCCAGGGAGGTCCACCGTGCGGCCGTCGCGCCGCCGCCGGGCAGCGGCAAGTACAGTCCACCTGCGTCCAGGAGTGTGTGTAGTCGTTTCATCGTGCCAGCTCCGCTTCTTCGTTATCGGCGGTCGTACCACCCAGGTTACGGATATGTCCGGCAAAGCCGCCCGGAGTTCGGCCGTCGAGACGCGCAGACGTGGTGACCGCAATGTCCTCTGCCCACGCGATACAGGCACCGGCCTCGCTCAACCGCCGGACGAGATCGACATCCTCGTCTTCTTCGAGATCGCAGAATCCTCCGACGTCCCAGTACATATCGGCGCGGACACCGAGGTTGGCACCGTGGACGTGACCGTGTCGACCATAGGGATGTGCGTGGTACATACGTTCGTACCGTTCGCGAACGGAGTGCGGATGGCCTTCCCAGTCCGCGATGCGAACGGTGCCCGCGACGACGTCCGCAGTACGCGCATACTCCAATTGGCGCGCAATCCAGGTGGGGCCGACCACCGAATCGGCATCGGTCGTGGCGAACCACGCTGAGGCCCCCAAATCCGAGCCGAACGCAGAGAAACCCGTCGCTCGCGAACGGCCGACGTTCTGATGCTCGACGCGGAGTACTTCCACCCCGTCGGGGATGACCCCCGCGGTTCCGTCCGAACAGTTGTCGAGGACGGCAACCACTCGGACGGGGACAACGCAAGCCGACGCCGCTGTTGCGAGTGCACGAAGGCAATTGGGGAGGTCTTCGGCTTCGTTGTGGGCGGGAACTACGACAAGAACCTGGTCGATTGGCACAGTGACGATCCTTTCCTCACCCTGGTACGGTCGGGTCTTCTTTCGTCCCGGTTCTCAACAGATAACCACATTTCGGACGGGTGCCGCCGCGCGACCGCCAGCAGCCGTGCAGGTCGAAAACTGTTTCGGTGAAACATCTCTGGATACGTTTGAGAGATGTGCCGGCGGGGTACAAGACGGGGTTTTGTGACTGTGCTTTCGGGTGCAAAACGGGGTTTTGCACCGAAGAATCTTCAGAACCGGCGGTGGCGCACCGAATCGACGAGCATCCGGGCCACCTCGTGCAGTTTCACGTTGGTGTGCTGCGATTGCTGAACGAGTCGGCTGAATGCTTCGTCGGCGTCGATGCCGTGGATGGCGATCAGCACGCCCTTGGCTTGTTCGATCTCGGCACGAGATTCCATGGCGCAGTGCAACTGTTCGATGTGCTCGTGTGCCTGACGCCAGCGTCGTGAATCTGCGATCGCCGCGCCCGCACCGGCGGTGAACAATTTCATCAACTCTTCGTCGAAGGGCTTGAACTCTGTCGAGGCGAATCCGTAGACGTTGAACGCGCCGAGAAGTTCGGTGCTTCCTTCGCCCATGGTGAGCGGCACGGACAAGTAGGACCGGACACCTTGTTTCCGGGCCTCGGCGGTGAATTCCGGCCATTTGTCGTCGTGATCACCCACCTTCGACCGAACCGACGACATGGTGCGCGCGGCGTCAACGCACGGACCACGATCGGCGGAATGCTGGGCATCGTCTATCGCGGAAAGGTAGTCCGCGGTAGATGCAGCAGTTCGTGGGCCATCGGCGGACAGCACCGTCACGCTGACAGCATCGGCATCCGGCAGCGCTTTGACCGCCGTCTCGGCCAGACGTTGGAGCATGGAGTCGAGATGCGCGTCCGTGTTCAGAGTGGACCGGAGTCCGGCAATCGCTTCGGCGAGGGTGTCGAGCGAATCTGCTGCGGAAGCAAACGCCGCGGCTCCCTGTGGGGTGTCCGCATTGCCTGTCATGATTCAGGTCTACTCCGCAAAGTGCGGCGATGTAACCGTTCCAGGCGGTCTTTGCTTCGATGTTGCATGAAATCCGAGGTTCCTGGGTAGCCGCACGCAGCGATGTGCGATGTCGCCTGAAAAAGAGGAGCCGATGATGATCCTGCGTTTACCTGGTGTGTATCCACCGCAACACGACACGTCGTTACTGGCGGATGCGCTGCTGTTCGAGCGCCTCACCGCTCGCAGTCGGGTGCTGGATCTGTGCACGGGGACCGGCGCCCTCGCTGTCGCGGCATCCGCGGCAGGCGCAGGCCACGTCGTCGCGGTCGACATATCTCGCCGCGCGTGTGCCAATGCTCGTCTCAACGGGATCCTCAACGGAACCTCGATCGACTCCCGTCGTGGCGACCTCACCGAGGCGGTGCACGGCGAACTCTTCGATCTGGTGATCTCCAACCCGCCGTACGTCCCTGCTCTTGCAGATGATCTCCCTACCGCTGGAATCGAACGTGCTTGGGACGCAGGAAAGGACGGACGCGCCCTCATCGACAGGATCGCAGCCACCGTGCACGAGGTGCTCGTCCCGGGCGGCACACTGCTTCTCTTGCAATCGGTGCTGTGTGGGGTCGACAAGACCGAGGCGATACTCGAAGAACACGGTATGGCCGTAGAGATTTCAGCCCGGAAGTACGTTCCCTTCGGGCCCGTGATGCGCGAGAGGCGCACCATGCTCGAGGCACGAGGGTTGATCACCACCGGTCAGGAAATCGAACAACTCGTGATCATTCGCGCAACGAAGTCTTGCCCTTCTCCCAACTCGATGTGAGGTGATCGCCGAGAAGATCGTCGAACGCCAGGCACGCTGCGGCGCCGAACAAGATGTCATCAGTGCGGTGCGGCTGCGAAGAAGCGAGACCGCCGGCGAGTTCCCGAACGGCGATCTGTTCGTGAACGGAATCCGCTTCCACGTGCTCGTCGTAGAACAGTGTCGCGCCCGAACCGAATCCGAGTCGGCGCAGTCCTGCGCTGTATCGTTTGCTCGGCAGCGCAGACGTGGTCTCGACAGCGCACAGGTGCCCGACCAGCGTTCCGAGATGGCGGCGATGAAAACCGAAGAGCGAGAGAGCATTCAACGACGCCAACGTTACCGCGGGAACAGAATCGATGTAGTGGCCGTAGCGGTCCGAAAGACCTACAGCCCGCATGGTGTCGGCAAAAAGACGCGAATGCATTCGCTCTGCGCGACCGCCTCCGTACTCGTCGCTCTGCACTTCGACGAGGGCGGCCTTGACGGCACCGGAGAGACGCGAAATTCCGAGGGTGTGCACATCCGCCTCGCGGAGCTGATTGAGCGAACGGTGAATCAGCACCTCCGAGAACTGATCGATCGTTGCATCTTTCGCCATGAAGGACGCAAGACCTGGGCCTGCACTGGGGGCGGTCAGCGACCAGAGGTCGGCCACGACGTCGCCAGACGACTCCACTGTCCCCACGAGTTGCGCGATGGCGGACTCGAAACGCTCTTCGAGCCGAGACCGCACCGCGAGCAGGTCCGGATTCCACTCCCACTTGTCCGAGACGTTCTCGATTCCCTGCAAATGAAGCTCGTAGAGGAGCGTCAGGGTCAGCTGAGCGTCGTCGTCACGAAGAATGTCGTAGGTGAGGTCGGTGGACTGTGCATCCTCGTACGCGTCAGCGGCAGCCGTAATCTCCCTCGGATCGGCCGAGGAGCGCAGAATGGAAACGAGAGTGGCGCTCAGTGGGCCGCGGGCCTGTGGAACAGGCATGGAAGTGGGCACGCCAGTGGCCGAATCGAGAACTGAAGAGGACATATGACCGCGTTTCCCGAATCGTCATCTGCCGAAACACCGAGTGTTCCCGGTAACAACACCACCATAACCGCCTGCACGGACGGCCCGCTGCTGGTGCGTGGTGACTTCGAGTTGCTCCGTGACGACGGAACCCCGATAGAGAACAAGCGCTCTACGGTTGCATTGTGTCGATGTGGGCGGACCGGCATCGCGCCGTTCTGCGACAGCTCCCACAAGAAGAAGCGGGCGCGAGCGACGTAACCGGTGCCAATATTCGGAACAAGCCCAACCCGTGAACCAAGACGACCCGGAAACCAAGAAAAGGCTGGATGCCGGCACCATGCGGTGCAGCGTCCAGCCTTTTCAGTCTGAAGTCAGACTGGGATCGAACTCAGATGGCGCGAACGTTCTGAGCCTGGGGGCCCTTCTGGCCCTGTCCGATCTCGAACTCGACCTTCTGGCCCTCGTCGAGGGACTTGTAGCCGCTGCCCTGGATCTCCGAGTAGTGAACGAACACATCCGGTCCGCCACCTTCCTGCTCGATGAATCCGAAGCCCTTTTCACCGTTGAACCACTTGACACTGCCCTGAGCCATAACCAAATTCTCCTGGATCCATCGAGCCGAGCCCTCCCATCGAGAGTCCGGTCTCACACCTGATCCTGCCATGCTCTTCTTTTTCTGTCTCCAATTAGATGCATGGCGAGTTGCAGTATTTGACGGCTTTGTCCCGTTCCGGGACCACGTCGGAAGCAGGTGATTGTTCAACTATGCGCGTTTACCTGCTGTGATGTATTCGTCCCTTCGATGCAGCGCGAAATGACAACACCTGTGTTAAATCTGGATTCGCGGCGCAGAATGCCACCCCGATACCGAGGAGGGGACCAAATACCCAACTCGATCGGGGTCGAGATCAGTCCGAATCGTCGGGTTTGGTGTGCCCGTCGAACGTCACATGGATGTTCTCGTGGGGAACCGCGCGTTGTGCTTTTGCTTGATCGGCGAAGGTGCGCCGATCGCCTTCGATGAGTTCGGTGTTGTCGGTGAACGGAGCCAACAACGCCCGCGGATGGAGTTTGTCGACTCGCACGACGTTGATTTCCGCGCACATGACGATCGAGGCTGCAGCGAGGAACAAGAAGGCCAACAAACCCAGAACGATGGCAAAGACGCCATTGGTGGTGGAGGCACCCCGCACCACAGAGGTCACATAGAGGGCACCGAAGGACTGAAGTGCTTGCCAGAGAACAGCAGCGGCGATCGCTCCAGGTGCCACATCGGCTACCGAGAGCGGGCGGGCGCAGGTGAGCCGGAAAGCGACGATGAAGATGCCCGCATTCAAGACGACTACCGCAAGGGTAAGCAGGAAGCTGAACGAACCGCCCAGATGAAGCGCACCGCCGATGTTGGAGACAGCGGTGGTCCCCAAGATCGCGAGACCGATCGTGCCGAGGAGTAGTAGCCCTTGGAGACGCCCGCGGATGGGATCCGGTCGCATATTTCGGGGTACCGACCACACCGTGTTCATCGCGTTCTGGCAAGCCAGAGCGACACCGAGGCCACCGTAGAGACCACCGACGATTCCGATCACCAGACCCGTGACACCGCCGCCGATCTGTTGCGCATTGCCCAGGTCGTCACCGATCACCGGAAACTGATGCAGCGCGGAGTCCAAGATCTGTTGCTGAAGCTCAGGGTTGCCCGACAGCACGAAGCCGAGAATGGTCGAGAGCAACAGAAGAAGAGGAAAGAGCGAGACGAAGCCGTAGTAAGCGATCAGCGCGGCTAGATAAACACCTTGATCGTCGAGGAACTTGTAGAGGACCGCTATCGGGAACCCCAGGGCCGGATGCTTCTGTTGCAAGGCATCGAGGCGCTTGGCGATTGTCATTCTCGGTCTCTCTCAGCTCGTCGGACAGCCCGACGAACCTTAGTCGCTGCGAGCGCCCGGCGCTCGACGCCGGTGCAGCCGTCGCGTCAGGAGGCTTCGAGTGACTTCTCTGCTTCGTCGAGCGCGCGCATTGCTCCCTCGACAGAGTTGGTGACCGGGAATTCCTCTTCCGCCCGCGCCGCGCGAAGCAAGCGTCGAAGCGGGTGTGACCCGATCGCGGCCCACTGGAAGTCGTTGGCTCGCGAACGGGAGTTCAGCTCGGCGAACAGTTCGAGGCAGACCGCACCGACGAACAGTGAGTTGGACAAGTCCAGAATGACGCGAGACCACTCCGCAGCGTACGAGTTGAGAAGTTCTCGTAGTGCTGGGGCGGAGAGTTTGTCGAGGTCGACGTCGACCTGGATCAAGACTGTCGAGGGCGCTATCCGCCAGGCCGCGAAACCATGCGTTTCCACGATCGGCCCCAATTGTGTTGAGGGATCGATGGAATCGATCGGTGTGTGGTCGAGTTCATTCAGATTCATGGCAGATCCGGTCTGTGTGCTTTCATCGAAAGGCTGACGACCGATCTGGCGGCGCGGAAAGTGAATGCGTCCAGGCGTGGAAAGCTTTAGAGCTCAATGGAAATGAACAGTACAGATGTGCGCAGGAAATACTCACCTGATCCAGAGCCTTGATGCGAACCGAGCGCCAGTGGCTTCAACCCCGGCTGTATTCTCAACCTCGGTACCGTTCAGTGTAGCTCGAGGGCGTGAATCGGTCCAGGTGAGAGGTCGAATATTAAGCGGTGCAATGTTTTTGGCTCGACGCTTCGGTATGGTGGAAGATCAGCGTCACCGGACGAAGGGAATCAGATGAACGACCGCGATGCACTCACGGCCATCTCGACCAAGCTCGACACACTGATCGGCGCGGAGACCAACGGTTTGCGGGACGAGGTTCCGCCCGGTTCCAGTGTGCAGCGCACCGAGCAGGATGGCGAGCACGGCCGGTGGGGGCACGATTACCGCCTCGCCAACAAGTATCTCGAGGCCCTGGACATCGGCCAGCCCGGCCTCATCGATCGAGACGAGCTGGAACGTCTTGCACAGGAATACATCTGATCCTCGAGACGTACCTTCAGAAGATTTCACCCATCTCGGTGCGTAGCTGCTTCAGTGACTGAGTGAGGATTCTGGATACATGCATCTGAGAGATGCCGACCTTTTCGGCAATCTGGGATTGGGTGAGATGGCCGAAGAATCTGAGAACGACGATCGTGCGCTCGCGCTCCGGTAGTGCCAGGAGCGCGGGCCGCAGGGTTTCGTGATTGTCGATCCGACTGATCGCTTCGTCGTACTGTCCCAAAGTGTCTATCAGAGTCAGACCACTCCCGTCGCCGGCGGAAGCGGTGTCGAGCGGTGTGGTTCGGTACGAATTACCGGCGGTCAAACCTTGTTCGACCTCGTCCGGTTCGATGTCGAGTTCCTTG
This sequence comes from Rhodococcus sp. SG20037, assembly GCF_031763325.1. Classification (NCBI taxonomy): domain Bacteria; kingdom Bacillati; phylum Actinomycetota; class Actinomycetes; order Mycobacteriales; family Nocardiaceae; genus Rhodococcus; species Rhodococcus sp. SG20037. The sequence goes on from NZ_CP134497.1 coordinate 1,395,498, forward strand.
GCGAGTTCCGCGACTGTCGGTGCACGGCCGAGCGTCTGGGACAAAGTCGTGAGCGCCCGGTTGAGGGCAAGGTGCCGTTCCTGAAGGCTACGAGGCACTCGCACGGACCAGCCGTGATCGCGAAAATGCTTGCGAACCTCACCCATGACGGTCGGGACGGCGAACGACAGGAAATCCGATCCTTTGTCGACGTCGAATCGCTGCACGGCCTGTATGAGCCCGACGCGAGCAACTTGCTCCAAGTCCTCGAAAGGCTGGCCACGCCCCTGGTACCGGCGAGCGACGTGTGTGGCCAGGGGTAGGCACAGTTCGATGATCGAGGTGGTGATCTTTTCTCGGCTGGGATCATTCGGCGGAAGCGAGGCCATCGAGACGAACAGTTCGACAGCTGTTTCGTACTGGTCCTTCTTGTCCGGTGGGACAGCGGTCACGCACGCTCCTGGGGCAAGCCCTTTTCAAGCGTCATCGTCAGGGTGATGTGACCGTCCGCGTCGATTTCCGACTGTTCCAAGCGGACGGAATCGACCAGCGCTTCGAGAACGAACCATCCGAAGCTGTGCGACTTGTCGGGTATCTCGGAGTGCGCGATCACGGACACGACAGTCCGAAGTGTGCGGCCGACGGTGTCGAATCGGCAGGTCAAGTCGCTGGACGGTATCGCGTGGCCGATGAGGATGCTCGCGACTTCGTCCATCGCCAGAGCAAGGTCGGCTGTTCCGTCGACATCGAGTCCGGTGTTGTTGGCAACCGTTCGGATGATTCCGCGCAGAGTGGGAAGTTGAGAGTACGACGCGCGGACGCGGAGCGAGGCGATGGAGTCGTGAGTTAGTTCGGTTTCGGTCGGACTCGACAGAGGGATCAAGGGGCTTCCTGTAGGTAGATGTGGCGTAATTCCGGCGGACCGAGGCAAGGACCGGTACCGGCCGTGCGTGCCAGCCATCTCTACCCCGGAAGTATTCATGGCCTTGGATTACCCTTCGCCCGGCGAACTAACCCTCTTTACCCGAACTAGAGGATGAATTGTGAGACACATCACCTGTGGTGCGGACGTACCGAATCCTCATCTTTCATTTTCGCGTCGTTCGGGTACAGCCGCTTCATGGACACCCATTCGGACAGACAGATCCCCGTACACATACGACCGGAAGGTGTCACTGATGACGAGGTGAAGGCGGCAGGAGTGCTGTCGAACGCCCTTGAAACGGTGGAACGGGCACGCGGTGCTCTGTACGACTTCCATCAGCTGATAGGGCATGCCGATCTGATGCTCGACGAGGTCGTCGAGCTACTGCGATCCAGCGGCAACGACGACCTGGCCGATCAGGTCGAGGGCGAGTTGATCGGCCGGAACGTGGTCGAGGGGCGCTGGACTTTCCAGTTGGTCGAAGAGTTCGACGAGAACTACTGGTCGTTTTTTCGTGAATGCGAGAAAGTGGTGCGCGACAAGCTGGCAGGCGGAGTGCCGCACCTCTTCGAAGCCGAGATGAAGGAGCGACGCCGCACGCACGGTTTGCGGCACCACGAGGCCAGGCCCTGAGGTTCCTACCTACTCTCGTGAGCTCGTCGCGGCACTGATCAGTGGTTCAGTTCGAGCTTTGCGCAGCGATTCTCGCTCGGTCGCCGTCATGCCGCCCCAGATACCGTGGGGTTCCCCGGTCTGGATGGCGTGCACCAGGCATCTCTGCACGACAGGGCATCTGGCGCACACCAGCTTCGCCGAACTCTCGCGCTTCGCTCGCCTGGAGCCGCGCTCGTTCGTGTCGTCGTAGAACAGAGCGGGGTCGGTGTCGCGGCAGGTGCCGGACAGTTGCCAATCCCACTCGTCGGCAAGGGGCCTGGGAGATGTGTAGGAGCGCATGAACATGGACGTTCCCTTCGCTGCGTGACGAACTCGGCTCGGATCGCGGATCCAGGTCGGGTGTTAAGACAAAGCTCGGTCCCGCCGGCCTGAACCGGCGGGACCTTCGAGGCTCCTCCCTCGAGGGGGAAGATTTCGGGGGTACCTCTGGTCGGTCATTACCCAGCCGTACAACTTTTGAATCCCGGTCGTCAGGAATTCTTTTGATCCACGGCACGTCGTTCTGCTGCGGCGACAAGACCACCGGCGATGTCGCGCACCTTGACGTTCCATTCCTGCGACATCTGGACCAGAAAGTCGAAGGCTTGGTCGGCCGAGCACTCACGCTCGGCCATCAGTAATCCCTTGGCCTGCTCGATCAAGGGCCGAGAATCCAAAGCTCTTCTCAGTTCGTCATTTTCCGCGCGAAGGCGGGTGAGGACGTCTGACGCCGAACTGGACTGCTGAGCCAGCGGTCGTTGAACCTCGTATACACGATGAAGCACACCGATGACCCTGCCGTCATCATCGGTGACGGCGGAATTCACCGTATTCCAATAGCGGGTGACAAACATCCCGCTCCCGCGCTCGTCGCGCACGTCGTAACGCTGAGTCGGCAGTGCGTCCCGAGTTCGGGACCGCATCGTGCGCTCGAATGACGCTGTCAACGAGAAGATTCCATCGGCAAACGAGTCGTCGGGATTGTCGGGGAAGGCTTCGAACACTTCCACTCGGTGCAATTGATCGAGGCTGCGACCGGATACGGCAAGGTATTCGTCGTTTGCGCCCTGGATACGAAAATCGCTGTCCACGAGCAGAAGAGAAGAACTGCTTGCCGCAAATCGATCGCTACGAACGATCGAGCGGAGAGTGCTCGAACTCATGATTGTGTCGTTTCTGTCCTGTCTTCGACGGTTGCGGCCCCTGGTATTTCAGATGATATTTCAGAAGTAGGTGATCGCGAGAACTCCAAGGGCGGTGCCTGCCACGATCGATCCGAACAACAAACGCTGCTGCAACACGAACATCTGATACTCGCGACGTGTTTGTGTCGACGTGCCGCGCGAGTCCGCAGACATGCTCTTGCCCCTTCCTGTTGTGGGGAGTGCGATTTCGGCCGACCCCCGATCGGCCGAAACCGCGGACGGTGCATCAGTTCTGACGCGCCTCATTTGCGGCATCCTGCTCGGTGGACGCGCCTTCGTGTACGAGGCTGCCACCCGAGTTCTCGAGGTGAGCACGAACGAACCACTGGAACTTTTCCAACTGCGCCGTCTGGCCGATCAACATGTCCTCGGTGATCGGATCGATCTTGCCGACGCTGTCGATTGCGGTGCGACTGTCGGTGATGATCCCGGTGTAGACGAGGTCGAGCGCAGCGAGGTGCGCACGAGCGTCGTCGCGGCCGACGGAGTAGTCGTCCCACGTTCGATCGCGCTCGATTGCTCCCGCGGTGCCCTTGGGCGAGTTACCCAGTGCCGCGATACGTTCGGCCACATCGTCGGCGTAGCCGCGAACCAACTCCACCTGGGGGTCGATCATCTCGTGAACGCCGATGAAGTTGGGGCCCACGACGTTCCAGTGAACGTGCTTGAGCGTGAGGTGAAGATCGTTGTAGGCGCTGAGGCGTTCCTGCAGAATATCGGCGACGGACGAACCGTCTGCGCTGCTCAGTCCCGGTACGGTGAACTCGGACATATGTTTTCCTCTCGTCTTGATGGGGATCGCCCTCCAGTGGGGCGGTCTCGCGCCATCGTCAATCGGATCGCGTGTCGGTCAGGTTCAGTGCGCGAGTGCTACTGGCTCCTCTGTCACCGGGTCGCCGTACATCATCGCGATTCGGCGCTTGACCTCTTCGGTTGTCAAAGTCGCACTTGCGACAGTGATTCCGATGCCGGTGGTGCTCTCGCCCTGTGTGGGCGGGATGTCGATCGTCGTCATCTTGCTCCCGGTGAAGAGTGTGCCGTGAGGGAGTCGGCTGAACCACCGACTCCGACGTCTGGGTGTTCTGCGCCTTCGAGCTCCAGTTATGGCGCTTACAGGTGCTACAAAATCTATATCAGCCGATGTAGATAATTGGCAAGGCTACTTCGATTCGCGGGCGAAGGAAAGCGCATTGTGCAATCTTGTCGAAATCGGCTTTGATCTGCCATTTCACGCCTTTTCTGCTCGACGATTCTTGTTGTCAGTGGTCCTGGACACGCTTGAATCTATGTCCTGGGCGTCAGATTCACTGCGTGATGGTGCTAAGGTCGGGTGACGCCGATTGAGACAGCCGACACCGAACTAGGAGGTTCCAGTGACGTCGGAATCCCAGACCCGGGCGCTGCGCGGCGTGTACGGGATCTCAGTGATGTCTGAACTGTCCGGGGTAGGACCTCAGACGCTGCGCCTTTACGAGCGAAGGGGCTTGCTCACACCAACCCGTACCGATGGCGGTACGCGCCGGTACAGCGAGGCCGACCTGGACACGCTCGGACGAATCACCGCGCTGATCGACGACGGAGTCAATCTCGTCGGTATTCGTCTGATTCTGTCCCTCGAGGCCGAGAATGCAGTCTTAGCGGCTCGAATCAGCCAGTTGACCGCCGAGGGGGACTAGTGGTGCTGCTCGAGACGATGCCGTTCAGGACGGAGTTTCGGTGCGGGTAGGGTCGCCGAAGTCCGCGTCGGCGGAGATCTTGTTCCCTGCCGCTGCGATCTGTTCGAGCGCGGCGTCCAACGCATCGACCAACCATTGATGCGACGCCTCCGCGAGGAGGCGATCCGGAGTGTCGGTGTTCTCGGATTGGAAGAACCGCACCAGCCACGATTCTCCGTTGTCGGGTCGATCGGAGAGTCCAGCCGCGGTATTGGTCGCCAGAAGGAACCGGTTGTATTCGAGGTCAACACGAATGGCGTACTCGCCGAACAGGTTCACCACGTTGGCCGGCCGATGAGTAGCGGCAGCGAGCGCAATGAGAGCGTCGTTGTAGGTTTCGGAGTACTTCATCGTGAGGGGCATGGTCGGCCTGTCTTTCTGGGCCGATGCAGCATTGCACGGCTATGTCGAGGAAATCAGTTCGCAGCCGCTGCTTGACGATGAACTGAAACCAATCCTAGCTCGAGTCTCCGAGCGCACTGACGCAAGCCCGTGAGGGTCAGTTGTTGCGCGCAAAGTTCGACTCACGCTCCGTGACGAACTGATCGTCCGGAAGCGGTCCGGGTGGGGCAAGCGCAGTCAGGAACGACTCGGCCCACTGATGCACATCGTGTGTCATGACCTGTCGATGCAGCGCAGCCATACGGCGACGGCCTTCCTTCGGATCCTGATGAACCGCGGTCAGGATCGTATTCTTCACGCCGTCCAAATCGTGCGGGTTGACCAGGTATGACTGTCGTAATTCCATTGCGGCACCGGTGAACTCGCTGAGAACGAGAGCACCTCCGAGGTCGCCACGACAGGCCACGTACTCCTTGGCCACCAGATTCATCCCGTCGCGCATCGGCGTCACGAGCATGACGTCGGCAGCGACGAACAGTGCGATCAGTTCTTCACGGTCGACCGGCTGATACAGGTAGTGAACGACGGGGCGGCCGATCTGACTGTGGTCACCGTTGATGCGGCCCACCTGCTCTTCGATGACGCTACGCAGGTCGATATAGTGCTGCACGCGTTCACGACTGGGCGTCGCGAGCTGCACCATCGTGTACTTCTCCGGATCCAGACGATCCTCGTCGAGGAGTTCCTTCAAGGCTTGAAGCCGCAGGTCGATACCCTTGGTGTAGTCCAGCCGGTCGACTCCCAGCAAGATTTTCTCGGGATTTCCCAGCTCTTCCTTCAACTCGCGCGCGCGACGCAGGACCGAATCGCTTTTCGACTGGCGCTCGAGTTCGGCAGAATCGACGGAGATGGGAAAGGCGCCCACCTTGACGACGCGAGAATCGAAATCCACATGCCCGAGCGCACTTCGAACACCGACGCCCGCGGTCGTCGTCTTGAGGCCGAGAAGTTTGCGGGCCAAGAACAGGAAATTGTTTGCGCCACCAGGTAAGTGGAAGCCGATCAGATCGGCGCCCAGCATTCCCCTGACGATCTCCTTGCGCCACGGAAGCTGCATGAAGAGCTCGACCGGAGGGAACGGGATATGAAGAAAGAACCCGATCGTCAGATCTGGCCGCAGCTCGCGCAGCATCGCCGGCACAAGTTGCAACTGATAGTCCTGCACCCAGACAGTCGCTCCGTCCGCGGCGCAACGCGCGGTTTCCTCGGCGAACCGCTGGTTGACTGCGACGTAGGTGTGCCACCACGACCGCTCGAACGTCGGAGCCACCAGAACGTCGTGGTAGAGCGGCCACAACGTGTCGTTGGAGAACCCCTCGTAGTACTCGGCGAGGTCCTGAGAGGTCAGCTCGACGGGAAACAGACGAAGGCCGTCAACCACTATCGGATCGACCTTCTCGTCCGCGACCCCCGGCCAGCCGACCCAGGCGCCATCCCGCTGTCGCAGGATGGGTTCGAGCGCAGTGACGAGCCCACCCGGACTTCGCTTCCAGTTCTTGCTTCCGTCTTCGTCGGTTTCGAGATCGACCGGCAGTCGGTTTGCGACGACGACGAATTCGGAGAGCTTTTCGAGATCGGTACTCACGCCGACATCGGCTCCGCCAGGGTCTCGTCCAGGACGGAGGTCGAGGACAGGTACGCGACTGCATCGGCTGTCGAGTCGGTGTACACGATGTCGGTGTCCATCTTCAGAAGAGACAGCGGACGCCTGACAGGGTGCGCTGCGACGAGCGTCCACGGCACGCCGAGCCTCCGTGCCTTGGCCGACAGAGTCTCGATGATGGAAAGACCTCCGACGGAGATGAACTGGACGTCCGAGCAGTCGAGTACGAACGGGTGTCGCTCACCGATCAGGTCGTCGACGCAGGCAGCGAAATCAGCTCGGGACCGGACGTCGATCTCGCCGCTGACCACGAGCGACTGAATGTTTTCGGCACAGGTCGTCGTGAAGGTGGGGGGACTGTCCGTACGCTCATCTGTAGTTCTCGAAAACTCGTTCATCGAAACTCCTGACGGATTGCTCGAAACGGTTCGTTCGAACGGTCTGGTTCGAAACGGTTTCGTTCGAAACCGGGAAACGGCACGGGAAGCAACGCACGAACCGTGCTCGTCTTCAACGGCTGGGTACTCAACCGTGCTGAGTGCCTACCTTACCGCATCGCGAAAACCCAGGTGAAAAGCGTTAGATCCGTACGGATTTCAAGGTCCCGTGAGCGTCGGCCCACGGGACCTTGGTCCCGATGGTTCAGACCTTCCGGGATCAATCGGTGTCAGTCGCCGGGCCGGTGCTCGAGGCTCCGCCCTCGTCGGCCCACGTACGTTCGCCCGACGGATCGGTCTGAACGTCCTTGGGTGCGGTGTCGGAGCCGGTTCCCGGACCGTGGTCGGTGCCGGTGGTCTGCGGCTCGTCCGTCTGATCCGTGCGGTCGGTGGAATTCTGTTCACTCATGGTGCGCGTTTCCTTCGGGAAGTCGTTGTTCATGTACTTGTCGTTTCCTGCTCACCCGCGAGGGGTACTCAGTAGGGGGTAGTGCGTCACGTCGAGCCAGTACGTCACGTCGAGTCCATACCGGCAAAGTCAGCTGTCACCGAAGCAGGAGATTTCACGTGAACCATATGACCGTGACGACCGAACACCTGCGTGCACTGCTGGGCAGTGGCCCCCATTCGGAACTGGTAGCGGTCGGGGGCGAGATCGAGATCTACGTCCCCGATGAAGAAGGGTTCGGTCTCGAGGGTATCTCGCTTGTCACTCGCGAGCAGTTGGCCGAACGTCTACCGTCCTCACCCGACAACCCCGACGAAGGTGAACTACGTATCGCCGCAGAATCGTTGAGCGAGATGATCGCCGAACTCGGCGGTTGAACTCCGAAGTTCGGGGCAGCCGACGTCAGATCTGCGGGATCGGATCCGGAGGGTACGGGTTCGGTGGCGTCGGAGTCGGTGGCACGGGCGGCGGATTCATCGGATCGGGTGGTGTCGGCGCCGGTGGTGTCGGCGGCCCCGGGTCGGGGGCGGGGCCCGGATCCGGTGGTGGGGGAGTGGTCATGAGTGCCGGGTTCCCAAACACTTGCCGAACAAACACCTAGTGTTCGGAGTGGCTTTTGGTGTTCCCTTCGGCAGGTAGATCATCGACGATGTCGACTACGGCGACGTGGATGCTCTCTGCAGAGACCGGTGGGTCCGTGTCGCCGAGGATCAGGTGAACGACATCGACGACGGTGAATCGAACCCGGTCCGACAGTTCGGCCAGATCCACTCCGTATGGCGCTGCCAGTTCGATACGTAGTGAACGTATTTCGTGGCCGTCGACGAAGAACTCGATGCTGCTCGGCGAGCAGTGGTGCCGAGAACGTATCTCGGCGGCCAAGTGGGTGCGGAGTACGTGATCGCTCACCGACACCGTGCCTAGACGTGGACCTTCCGACGCGTGTGCGTCGAGCGGCCAACCGGACGCCGAGGTCGACCGTAGCGCCCGGATCACCTTGTCGCTGATTCGATCCCAGCCCGGCTCGGGAGCGTTCCGCAGGACGTCGGATGCGTGCGCCATCAATGCGTCGGTTCGTGATTCAGTCATCGCCACCTCGTCATTCGTTCACTCAGGTTAGCCCGTGCACGATGGTGATGCCCGCGCACCGCATCCGGGGTGAGTCTTAGAATCTTGCCGATTTGAACGAACGTGAGCATCTCCACCTCTCGCAGCGTCCATGCCGCACGCTGGCGATAAGGCAGTTCACCCAACGCTTCTTCCAGTGCCTCGAGGAACGCGGAGTTCGAGGTCGTGTCGAACGGGCCGGCCTCGGGAGACGGCACGAGAGGATCGAGCAATCTGTCGTCGATCGGTTGAGCTCTCTTGATTCGATAGCTGTCCACGATCTTTCGGGAACAGATCGCGAAAAGCCATGTTCGCATCGACGATTCGCCACGAAACGAATCGAGTCGACGCCAGGCGGCCACGAAGGTGTCCTGGACTACCTCGAGAATGTCACCTTCGTCTGCGAGCATGCGACGCGCATAGCGGTGAAGTGCAGGTCCGTAGTAGTGCACCAGTGACTCGAATGCTTCTCGGTCGCCGAGTATCGCAGCGTTCACTGTCGCGGTGTCCAAACCGTCAGGTGCTTCGGTGAGCCCCTGTGTGTGCGGTAACGCCACAGTCGCTCCTCTCGCGGAAATGCGGAAAACTCGGCTGCGTTCGAAGATTGTTCGCCCGGCCGGGGCGTTGAATGTTACGGACAGTAACTAACAAGTGTCAGTGATGCACGCCACCTGACTGGGGCATTCGGTTTTGCCTTCGAGTGGCGACTACACAGGTAGATCGATCAACAGGAGGAGATGACAATGGTCAGCACGCAGGTTGCGACAGCATCTACGAAGGATGTTGCATCATCGAACGACTCGGCTCTCGTGAGTTCGCAAGGAAAGACGTCGATCGCCGACACCGTTGTCTCGAAGATTGCCGGTATCGCTACGCGAGAGGTGAGCGGCGTGTACGACGTCGGCGGCGGAGCGTCGCGGGTTGTCGGGGCACTGCGCGAGCGGATCCCCGGCGCGAGTGTCAACCACTCCCAGGGAGTATCGGTCGAGGTCGGCGAAAAGCAGGCAGCGGTCGACATCGACATCGTGGCCGAGTACGGCGTATCGCTCGCCGATCTGGCCACCGGCATTCGCCGCAACGTCATTGCGGCGCTCGAACGGATGACGGGTCTCGAAGTGACCGAGGTGAACATCACGGTTCACGACGTTCACCTCGACGAGGGCAGTGAGGACGAAACCGGCGAGCCCAAGACTGCACGGGTGCAGTGAGTTCCGAAATCGCCGACACCATCGCGGCGGCTGTGACGGGGATACCTGGGGTCGCCTCGCTTCATGCCGGAATGTTCGGCGAGGTTGGCACTTACCTCCCCGGTCGCCGCGTCGTCGGCGTGCGGGTGACGGAGTCGTCGACAGACATCCATGTGTGCATCTTCGCCGACGCCGCCGTTCGAGATACGGCTTTACGTATCCGCCAAGCGGTTTCAGGACTCGTTACAGGCCCCGTGAACGTGACAGTGGAAGACGTAGTCGGTCGTGCGCACGATGCCTGAGCACTCTCGGGGTTCAGTTCCTGATCGACGATCCGCACGCCGAGAGGCGATCAGGAACTACCACCCCGACGTGGGCGGATCTGCCGACGCGCTCAATCGAGCGCTCGAACGCGTCGACCGGGACTTCGCGTCCCCGATCGGTGTGGGTGTGCGCAGGACACTGCGCGGCACGATGCGGCAGATAGCGAAACCCGCTCGGACCCAGTACACGCGTTTGCGCGCTCGGTTTCCGGGTGCCAAGACCTACACCGAGATATGACTCGCACCATCGAACATCATCCACAACGGAGGATTCACATGACCACCTCGACTGTCGGCCTACTGGCAGGACTACTTCTCGGAGTCGCAGCTGCTGCAGGCGGTTTCACCGGATTCCTCATCGCTCTGGTTCTCGGTGTGATCGGATACCTCGTCGGTGGTCAGCGTGACGGCGAGTTCGATCTCGGTGTGATGCTGAAGGGTCGCGGACGTGGCTGAGACAGCTCGACCGGAGTCGTCTGTGCTTGGTGAGCCGGGCGATCGTGGAACGCTGACGATTCGAGACAGAGTCGCGCAGAAGTTGGTTCTCGAGGCGACGCGCGGGACCCCGGGGGTGCGTCATCACGCCGGCGGCATGGACAAACTGACCGGGCGTGAATTGCCGAGGGCGCGAGTGCTGGTATCCGGCAAGCGGGTACGGGCCAAGGTGGACATCGCGATCGAGTGGCCCGGATCCTTGTCGGTCATCGGTACCGCGGTGCGAGAGAACGTGACAACCCAGTTGCAGTCTGTATCGGGCCTGGACGTAGACGGCGTGGACGTGGCGATCGTGAGCGTTCTCCCGGCATCGACCACGCGTGACGCGGGAAGGACAGTGCGATGACCGCCGACAAGGTCGCACCACCCACTGCCTCGAGGGCTGCTGCTCCTGTTCCCCTTGCGGCGCCCGGATCGGCCGTCACGGGATTCCTCATCGCCGCGGCGCTACTTGCGCTCGGCGTGGTCGGCGTCCGCGACGCGCTGGTGGATACCGGCGTGATCACCGGGTCGCAGTGGATACCAAGTGCTGCCGCATATGTGGACGGGCTCGCGTACCAGGGTTGGATGTTGCCGGCGGGGATCGCAGCCGTCGTTCTCGGCCTGTGGTTCGTCATCCTCGGACTCAAACCGCGACGAAAGACTGCCAATGCCTTGGTCGGAGTCGCGAATACGTGGATCGATCCCGCCGATGTAGCGGCGATAGCGTCTGTTCGCGTCGAGTCACTGGCCCAGGTTCGATCCGCTTCGTCACACGCGACCCGGCGCAAGCTGGAAGTGAAGGCCTCGGTCACGCCCGATGGAGCCGCCACCGCTGAATCGGAAATCCGTGCGGTGCTGGGGGACTTGGCCGGGTCGCTGTCACCATCGCCGCGAATCAAGGTTCGTATCCAGGCGGGATCGCTGTCATGACTCGGACGGCGACGGCGATGGATCGCGTGGCGACATGCGTCGTGGGGATGCTCGCGATAGCGCTGGGAGTTGCAGCGATCCTGTGGAATCGCGACGTGATCAAGGATTTCCCGGCGCGTATCGAGATCCCGTGGGCTGAAGATCTTGTCGATCACTCGTGGTGGCCATGGGCTGTCGGAGCTGGGGGAGTATTGCTAGTCCTCCTCGCGTTGCGGTGGTTGATCGCGCATGTGCCGCTGCGTCGGGTGAAGGAGATCACGGTCCCTGGGTCGAACTCGCACAATTCCATCACCGCGGATCTGGGTGCGGTGGCGGAAGGGGCGAGCGCATCACTGGAGGACTTCGACGAAGTGTCGCGTGTCCGAGGAAAAGCGTTGCTCGATCGTGGAGTTCGCACGATCGATTTGCGAGTGACATTGAGACGTAGCGTCGTATCCGGATCGGAAACGTTGTCCGAGTTGATTTCTCGCGTCACTGACACGGGGGATCAAGTCGAGTCGATGGTCGGTGATCCATCCGTCGCGACCAGAACTCACATCGCCGTGGAAAGCGCGAAACGCGATGAGCCGAGAACTCTCTGATCAATCGAGGTTTGAGCCTCCCGGTGACCGGGTATTGGTAGACCTCCCGATCGTGCACAGAGTCATGGATGTTGCTGTGGCACTGTGTGTCACGGTGCTCCTTGCGACCGTCACTTCGATGGCGATCGCGATCGTAGTGACGCTGATCATGTGCGCGTCGGTGAGTGTCGTTTCTCGTATGTGGTGAATCGCCAGTCATTTTGGTTCTGTCGTGAACACCTGATAGAAAGGTAAGCAGACAATGTGGCTGCTACTGAGTGCACGATCCCCCGCGTCGTGCGGTGGAGAGTCCGGTTGTGTGCAAACACTACCCGCGATCACGGTCTAGTTGCGCGGGCCGATCGCTCGGAACTCTCCCTTTACCGGCAGTCTCTCATTGCGCCGCCCCTCTTTACTCTAAGGAGTTCAAATGCTTCCTCTCGGTATCATCGCCTGGATCATCATCGGTGGACTGGCGGGTTGGATCGGCAGTAAGATCATGAAAACCGATGCGCAGCAGGGGATCTTCCTCAACATCGTTGTCGGTGTCATCGGCGGTCTGATCGGTGGTTTCCTGCTTCGAGTCTTCGGCGTCGATGTCGAGGGCGCGGGCTGGATCTTCAGCTTCCTCACGTGCCTCCTCGGCGCCGTCATCTTGCTGTTCCTGGTCAAGGCAGTCACCGGAAAACGCTGACACGCATTTGTCCACGCAGTTCGAGTTCGACTGAATCCACGACCGAATTCCACGGCCGAACGCACGACCGAATCCAAGAAGGAGAAATACATGTCTGACTTCATCGACAAGGCAAAGCACCGCGCTGAGGATCTCATCGGCGAAGCGAAGGAAAAGTTCGGAAACGCCACGGGCAACGATGATCTGGCTGCCGAGGGTGTTGCCGATCAGGGCGAGGCGAAGGTCAAGAAGGCCGGCGACACTGTCAGTGACAAGGTCTCGGATATCAAGGACAAGTTCACAAGCTGAGTGAGCTTCGGCGCGGTTGATCGGCACGTCCGGTCAACCGCGCTTTTGTGTGTCTCCTCGGCCGTTGCGGCTACCGCGATACGCGAACTTGCGCGTTTCTGCGAGCCACTCCGGAAGCATGCGCATGTGGGCCGGTGTGTTCAGAATCGGATCGAAGGACGGCTGGAGGCAATCCGGGTGGTCCTCGACCTCGTCGAGACAGAGATGCCCGATCGGTATCAACTGAAGTTGAATTCTCGCGAGGTACACGGAGAAGTGCAGCGGGGAATGATCGACCGCAGCTTTCAATGCAGACAAAGAAGTGCCGGCCGGATGGACACCGCGCGGTGTCACGATCAGCCGCGCCGCGGCACCGCCCGCGCGTGAGTAAGGAACCAGTGTGCTGTATCTCGCGCCGTTCCACGAGAAAGCCGGAGCTGGAAACATTTTCGAGAAGGTAGAAAGTCCTGATGTTGCGAGAAGAATGTCCCACGGGTTTTCATCTGCGCCGACATCGTGCAACCGAAGCGCCAGGCCGAGTACGTCGGGTAGGTCTCCGGGTGTTCCGAGGGCTTTCGACATTCGAGCGGTGACGGTAATCGTCGACGACTCCGATACCGGCCACCATGGGGTGGCCGGCTTCAATGTTCCCTTCAGTTCGATCCCGTGAGGGTGAAAAACCCTGGCCATGCGCAGCGATGATGCGAAGTGGAACGGCGCACCGACCAGCTTCCCGATCGCACTCTTGCCGGCGGGGATGATCGAATTGATCGTCACAGCTTCCTTTATCTGAGAATTCTCCGCCCGTGAAGCGCCCGGACTGGACGGACGTTCAGGCGTATTGACGGGCTTTTCAGTGGCGTCTTTCGACTTCCCAGTGGTGGTGATTGCTAATCATGTGACATGCCGTAACAAAAGTCTCGCCCGCCGGGATAATTAGCCAAACGCATAAATTGGTCGTTATGGTTTGTTTGTCCGTAACGGTGCGATCGGACCTGCGACCGTCGCGAACTGGCGAGATTGCTACTCGTGATTTGTGTTTGGTGATTGCGCGGAAACAAGAAATGTCGAGGAGACACGCTGATGGGCCACTCTCGAACCTGGCTGACGCGCGCGCTGGCAATGCCGGTGGCTGTCGCGGTCACTTTGTTGCTTCCGCTCGGCAGTGTCGCCTCCGCCCAGGATTTCGAGGACGACGCAGATACTTCGGTGGCCGCCGCAGCCACAACTCCGATCTCCTTCACCGAACTCGGACGAGGAACAGACATCGTGTTCTCCTCCGATGACGCACCCGTCTTGGTGACCGTGCCGGTGCCGGACGGACTCACCGCAACAGCCGTGACCGGAATCCTGACCGCCCCGACCGACTTCAGTAGGGGTTGGCTCGAAGTGACTGCGGACGGCAGATTGGTGAGCCGCGTCGACTTCGACGCCGGGCAGGCCGGAACCGGCCTACCGATTTCGGTTCCGTTGCAAGGTCTCGAAGTGGTCGACCGGAGCGTGACCGTGTCGATGATCGCTCACCTCGTTCCCGTCGATGACCGCTGCTACGACCGAACGAGATACCAGCCCCTTGCGCTCCGGGATGCCTTTGTCGCCTACGACGGTGCCGAGCAGCAGCCCACGACTGTTGCAACCTTCTTTCCGCCGATTTTGAGGAAGGCAACCATCTACGTCACGGATGGTTCGTCACGGTCACAGCATAGTGCGGCTCTGCAGCTGAGTGCAGCGATTGTCAACAAGTACGGAAGTCAGCCTGACGCCGTGGTGGTGGAACAACTGCCGAACGGCCAGAGTCTGCCGTCCGCTGAGCCGGGACTGTTCGAGAGAGCTGTAGTACTCGGCAACAGTGGGGACGCCGGCATCGATCTCGCGGCTGCTCCGAATGGTGCACCAGTGCTGCGAATTTCAGGGGACGACAAGACCCTCGTTCCTCAGGTCAGTCTGTTGGCGGCGAACTTCGACGGCTACTGGGCGGCGAGCAGGGCGCTCGCGTCACCGGACAACACAGTTGCCCAGATTTCCCAGGACGCCATCACCGTCGGTGAGCTGAAGCTCGGAACGTTGACGGCTTCCGGTCTCAATCACATCGAGGTCGACGTCCCGTTCAGCCAGTCGCAACTGGGGCGTCCGATGAAGGACGTGTCGATCCGAATGATCGGTTCCTATGTACCGCTGCCGAATTCACGCAACGGAGAACTGTCGATTTCGCTGGGGGACTCACGGCTTGCTTCGCAGACGGTGAACGAGACAGGGCGCTTCGACATCGGCGTCGATGTTCCGAACGAACTCCTGCGTCGCGACCTGACCTTCGAAGTCTCGATGGATGTGACCGGCGACTTCCAATGCGGCACCAGTAGCCCGTCTTCGCTCACTGTCGATCCGGCAAGCACCATCACGTCCACTACCGGATTCCCGCCGACGCCTGGAGGATTCCAGGCATTACCGCAGTCGATGCTGCCCACACTCGATGTCGGTTTGAGTCACGGTGATTTCGCAGATCTCGTTCGCGCGCAGCGCCTCGTTGTCGCGATGCAGCGGTTGAGCTATCTGCCGCTGCAACCGCGTGTGCTCCCGTTCGGCGACGCGGCGACCAGTTCGCTGCCGGCGTTGTTGATCGCGGCGGACGGGAAGCTTCCCACTCCGGTGGCTCTACCCATGGACACAGCAGATCAAGGGCTCCTGCGCTTGCAGGGTCTGGAATTCGGTGGACAATACGGTGCCTTGCAGGTGGTTTCGGGGTCGCACAACGAAGTGGTGGCGCTGACCTCTGAGGGTGATGCGGCCGATGCCGACGGTCTGCTCAACTGGTTGGAAAGTGGGAAGGACCGGTTCGCAGAACTGACCGGCGATCTCCTGGTCGCGCCTCGGGGAGGTGAGCCCTTCGATGTCGGAGTCAACGTCGCCCCGTTGGGCACCGCGACCTCGGCCGAAGAGGAGACCGGACTGAGCGCGGTCACGATCGGCTGGATCGGATTCGGGACCTTGGTTCTGATCGCTGTTGCCGTCGGTGGTGTGCTCGTGGCTCGGCGTCGCGGACAGTGACCGTCACCGATCGCCCGGCCCTGTCCGTCGCGGTCCACGATCTACCGGGCCGCAAGCCATGGCGGATGTTCGTCGCGCTCTTCGCGATCTACACCGCGTTGGGCGTGTGGATGAACGCGGGTATCGGGTTCATCTTCACCGATTCGCTCAGCCGCGTCGCCGCGGTGTCGGCGATGCTGCTCAGCCGTGATCCGCACTTCGCGGCGATCGGGTTCGTGTTCACCCCGTTGACGGCGGCAGTCCAGATTCCGTTGGGCCTGATGGGTCATTGGTGGCCGGATCTGCTGCGGTGGAACATCACTGCGGTCGTGATGTCCGCGGCCTTCATGGCCGGTGCTGTGATTCAGGTACGTGGGATCAGCCGCGACCGTGGGTCTGCGCGATGGGTCACCGTCGTCCTGACCGTGCTGTTCGCTGTCAACCCGATGATCGTCATGTACGCGGCGAGCGGAATGAGCGAAGCTCCGTTCCTCTTTTTCGTTCTGTGGGCGACACGTCGGTTGATTCGGTGGATGCGAAGCGACGACGTACACGACCTCATCGGTGCCGGCCTCGCTTTCGCTCTGGCGTACCTCACCAGATACGACGCATTGGCCCCGCTGTTCGTCGCGGTGGTGCTGGTGACCGTGGTGAGTTGGCTTCGTTTCCGCCCGACTGCTGAGGAGCGCGGCGAGGGCGCGGGGCCCGGCTTGCGGCTCTGGGCAGCAGCCCTCGACGGTGCCGTAGTGCTGATGCCGGGATTCCTTGCCTTCGCCTTGTGGTCGTTTGCCAGTTGGCTCATCACAGGTCAAGCTTTCCAACAGTTCTCGTCGGTCTACGGGAACAGTTCCATCCTGGAGCAGGCTGGTGCCGGAACCGACTCACCGATCGCCCGTCTTGCGTTCTCGATTACCGAAATGGCCGTACTCGGCCCGGCGCTCCCGGTGCTCGCGGTCCTTGCAATCATCTACGCACTTCGGCGGCGCGACACCGAAGTGGTCGTGCCTCTTGTGTTGTTCGGCGCCATCCTCGGTGCCCAAACCTTGCTCTACGTGATGGGATCGACGTTTCCCCTTCTGCGCTTCTACATTTCGATCATTCCGCTGTGTTTCGTGTTGGTCGTCCTGATCGCACCTCGCGGAGCGCCGGTCGTCACGCGTCGACCGGGGGCTGCTGCGTCACGCTCGGTATCGACGTACCCCGAGCAGTCGGGACCCTCTCTGCCCCTTGTGATCTCTCTGTGCTTGCTGGTCGGGTCGACGCTGGTCACGTTTGTCGCGATGGGTAATGCGCGGATCGCAGTGCTCGAGCATTCCATTGCCAGTGCGATCATTCCGGGCCGGCAGAACCTGGAGGAGCAGACGAATCTGCGCACGTTTGCGGCCGAGCGTCGCATCGCCAGATACCTGGACGACTTGGCTCTGCCGGAGGGGTCGGTTCTGCTCGACACCGTGCAGAGCTATGCCGTCGTGGCGTCGTCGAACAACCCTCGGCAATTCGTCGTGCCTTCCGATGCGGACTTCGTGCGCGTACTGAACAACCCCGCCGAACATCACGTCGAATACATCCTGTCGGTGCCGAACACCGGTCGCGGTGTGTCGGACGCGGTCAATCGGCGCTATCCGACGATGTACGACACCGGGGCCGGCGGTGTGGGAGCGCTGGTACTCGAGGTTCCCAACGACGGCGGCATGGACCCTTCGGCCTGGCGTTTGTATCGCGTCACCGGTGAACGGCTAACGGGTCGATGAGGCAATTCGTGTGGGAGGATTGTCCGTATGACGTGGATGGTTGTAGATGTCTTCTGAAGAAGTGCGTCCGCGTGTGCCTGGCACAGTGCGTCGCCGTATCGCTGCCGCTGTAGTCAGCTTTGCAACCGTCGCGGTGGTGACAGGAATGTTCACGACGCCGGTGGTTGCCGATTCGCCCAAGACGGTTCGGGTGGGAGCGTCGTCGAGCGGACTGACGCTCGACGGACAGCCATGGTGGCCTACCGGGCTGAATGCTTATCAACTGGCCACTGATTGGTCGGTGAACTTCGGCTGTGGCGCCATGGTCGATCTCGATGCCTACTTCGGTTCTCTGCCACCGAACTCCGTCACGCGTTTCAACGCGTTCCAGGCGCTCGCGGTGAACAAGGTGTCCGGGGAGATGGATTTCGGCCCGATGGACGCGGTGTTCGACGCTGCGGCGCGACACAATCAGTTCACGATTCCGGTGCTCTCACCCCAGGACAGCGGGTGTGATGACGGGCTGTTCAAATCCAGGGACTGGTACACCGACGAGTGGAAGGTCGCGAACCTGATCCCAGGTCGAGCCACCATGAGCTTCCAGGACTGGATGCACACCGCCGTCGACCGTTGGAAGAACGAGCCTTCCGTCGCGGCGTGGGAATTGGTGGGGGAGCCGGAACCGAGCCTGTGTACCGATGCCGCCTGCAATTGGTGGACAAGAACGTGCCCGTCTGATTCCGCGCAGGTGTTGCGGGAGTTCTTCGACACGGCAGGCGCCGAACTTCGGGCGATCGATCCGAACACCCTGATCACGGCCGGATACGTCGGGGGCGGTCAGTGCGGCACTGCGGGTGACGACTACCAGTACGTGAGCGAGTCCGACTTCGTCGACATTCTGCAGTATCACGACTACGGAGCAGACGGGGTTCCGCTTCCGGGCGACCAGTGGAACGGACTGGCGCGTCGCATCGAACAGGCCGCGAACGTCGGGAAGCCGTTGTTGGTCGCCGAGACAGGCGAATTGGCAGGCAGTTGTGAATCACTGGCGACCAGAGCCACGAATATCGAGACGAAGCTGACGGGGCAGAAGGTGGCCGGTACGGCCGGAGCTCTCCTGTGGGCATTCGTGCCGGATCCACGGCCGAACGAATGCACGATGGATATCGGGCCTGACGATCCACTCTTCGACGTGATTGCTTCACTGGCAAGTTAGGACACTGCGAGTAGTCCACTGGGAGTTCCGCCCAGTGGGAGTATGGTCACGATTTGATAACAAGCTGAACCTGGTGTTGCGGCGTGATGATCGTATTTCGTTCGTATTCAATGGTATTCAGTGGCATTCACCTGTGGATAACCGAACTTGAAGGCTGGTGAAGTCGCACGGGACCATCGATGCGACGCCTCCAGGACCTACGTCCGGGTCGGCTGGGGACGGTCCGGTTGAGGCGCTGAGTTCGGAAGTTGTGTCGTACCTGTCTCTTTGGTCAGTTGCTACGTCCCGCCGTGGTCAACGTCGAAATACGATCACAACCGTTCGCCGCGGTAACGGGTAGTGCGCGGAGTGCGGCGCGCCCCTCGTGGAAGTGACATCGAGGGGTGGTGTGTAGCTCTCGCGCGCAACGAATTCCGAGTTCGAGTCAACTTGCGGCGGCATCGGCCGCCCGGTAGACCTTGTGCGCAGGCTGTACATGCGGTGTGAGCTTCGGTCGTCGAAATGAGGGGACGACCGCTGCATGCGCGTAACGGTAAGTGTGTGAAACATCGCGTGAGCGGAGAGGTGAACGATGACTGGGTGCGCTGAACGGCCTTTCAAGACTGCTGTGGTTCCGGCTGCCGGAATGGGGACTCGTTTCCTCCCGGCCACCAAGACGGTTCCGAAAGAGTTGCTCCCCGTGGTCGATACACCCGGGATCGAGCTGGTCGCCAGCGAAGCGGCGCAAGCAGGCGCGGAACGTCTGGTGATCGTCACTGCGCCGGGCAAGGCATCGGTCGTCGGGCATTTCGTCGAGGACCTGGTGCTCGAGGGCAAGCTCGCCGCCAGCGGGAAGCACCATCTACTCGAACGTGTGCGTCGGGCTCCGGGCCTGATCTCGGTGGAGCCGGTTGTGCAAGAGTCTCCGCTGGGATTGGGACACGCTGTCGGTCTGGTCGAATCGGTGCTGGATGCGGACGAGGACTCGTTCGCGGTGCTGCTTCCCGACGATCTGGTCCACCCCTGCGGCATTCTCGACGCGATGGCGAAGGTACGTGCCGAGCGTGGTGGTTCTGTGCTGTGCGCGTTCGACGTCGCGCCCGATCGTGTTGGGGCCTACGGAGTATTCGACGTCCAAACACCTGTGGAGGGCAGCGATCCCGATGTACTTGCCGTCATCGGCATGGTTGAGAAGCCGGCTCCTGAGGATGCTCCGTCCACTCTCGCCGCGGCCGGACGATACCTTCTCGATCGCGCCGTGTTCGACGCGCTCAGACGAATCTCACCCGGGCAGGGTGGCGAACTACAACTGACGGATGCGATAGCGCTGTTGATCGCGGAGGGGCATCCGGTTCACGTCGTCGTCCATCACGGAACCCGCCACGATCTTGGTAACCCGGGAGGCTTTCTGCGAGCATCTCTCGACCATGCGCTCAGTCGCACCGAGTACGGACCGGAGTTGCGAGTCTGGCTCAAGGAACGATTGGATCAGCCGGATCCGCAGCTGACCTACTGACTTGCAAGGCTATGCGACGCGGAGCGTCTCGCCAGCTCATCGAGGAGATCTTGCGTGCTGAGCGACGACAGCGAAATCGGCTTGTCGTCCAGACCCGACTCGTCAGGTGTCATGTAGCCCGCCGCGACAAGAATTTCCTGGACGTGGACGTCGAAGACGCGGCAAGCAGTTCTGATCGTGTCCTGCGTGGGGGGGCGTTTCGCGGACAGCCACCGACCGAGTTCGGAGGGGCGTATTCCCAGCGCACGCGCAGCATCGGCTACGTCAGTTTCTTGGCGAAGTTCCAGTTGATGCTTCACCCATTCCGAAAAACCGCTCATACCGGTCATAGTGCCTGAGTGCTGCGCGGTAAGCCAGCGCCGTCTCGACACGTAAGGCGCTCGACGGCTGATCTGTGATCATTCGGCAACCAATCACCGCAGTTCTCGCGTACCGGTAGTTAAGTTTTGTGACTGGATTGTGTGTTTACCGCAACCATCTAGCTGTGCGTTTTCCGGTGAAACCCGAAATCGGGTGAAATTGTGGGTGAGGCGGATCAGTAGACATAACTCACACCTGTGTAGAACGTGAGGGTTGCGTTGTCACGTGTTCAGACCGTGGAAGGTTTTTTCCCAGTAGGACGGGTTGCGAATCAATTGGTAGGTCCCCTTGATCGCCGCGATGCTCATCAGCACCCAATACAACGGAGCAGTCAGACAGGCGAGGAGGAGCATCGCGTTTCGCGTTTCTCGGCACGCCACGAGGTTCATGTAGAGAACAGCGGCATTACCGAATGCCAGAGAGATCAACGCGGGGAAATAGACATAGTTGGGGAAGACCTGGTGGATCACTTCAGGTTGTCCGAGAATCCAGTCCAGACTGATGAGCCAGAACACCATGTTCAAAGTGGCGACCAAAGGTGTGCCGGCCATGAGAATCGTGAATCGGAGAAAGCCGATCGGACCCAATCCTCGCCATAATTTGACGGGTTGGCGCATGTGGACGAGCCACGTCTGCAAATAGCCCTTGTACCAACGCGAGCGCTGTCTGATCCAGTTGATCGTGTCACTGTTGGCTTCTTCGAGCGTGGTGGAATTCAAGACCGCGGTGCGATATCCGCTCTCTGCAATCCGCACGCCGAGGTCCGCATCCTCCGTGACATTGAAAGGATCCCACGCCCCGATCTCGTCGAGGACGCTACGGCGTAGGTGATTCGAGGTGCCGCCGAGAGGAATCGGTGAATTGCTCCGCATCAATCCAGGAAGGATGAAGCTGAACCACAGCGCGTAATCGGCGGTGAACCACGCGGTCAACAGGTTCTGAGTTCCGTTGTGGAATGCAAGTTTGGCCTGAACACAAGCAGTGTTCTCGGGAAGTTTCGCGAAAGTTGCGACTACTCGACGTAATTGGAGTGGGTCGGGGGAATCCTCGGCGTCGTAGATCGTGACGATCTCGCCCGTCGAGAAATGCAGACCGTAGTTGCATGCTTTCGGTTTGGTTCGTGGATCGGCCGCGGGCACCTTCAGAATGCTGACGACCTCGTCCACACCGGCGGCAAGTGCAGCTTCGATAGTGACGGCGTCGTCTTCCTCCAGTAGGAGAAGGACTTGCATCTTGTCTGCCGGATACTCGATCGCTCGCATGGCTGCGATGAGGTCGCCGACGACTTCAGGCTCGTTGTATGCGGGGACCAGAATGGTATAGGTGGGAAGGTCGTCGTATGAAAGAGCAAGTGCCTCTTCGTCACTGATCGTCATGATCGAGGACGCATCGAGACCCCTCGTGAACAAGATCAGACGGTCGACCATCGCCCAGATGTATCCAATGGTGCAGATCAATGTCAGCGCGATGAGAGTCGGGACGAGGAAGAACACGAGGCTGACGACGACCAGCGCAAAGCCTGCCAACAACGTATTTCGCTGCCACGGATAGAAGGCCACGGAGGCGGATGAGATCGGATGGCGCTCGCGTAGACCGTTCACTGCATCGTGCAGGGCGGCCTCGCGGTACTCCGCTGTATCCGGGTCACCGCTGACCACGACACTGTTGGACTGGCTTCGGTTTGCGTTCACCACGTCTGAGCCTCCACGAGTAGTCGAGCGAGTGCTTCGAGCATGTCCAGGTCCTTGTACTCGGATTCGGTGTCTTCGGTCGAGGTTTCACCACGCAGTAGAACGGCGAGGGTATTGCTACCGTTGGACGCCATCGACGGCTTCGGTTCGGGGAAGTAGGCGTCGGGTTCGTGATTGTCGACGCTGATCAGGCTGACTCGTTGCGCTGCTCCGTCGCCCCGCGTCCAGACGAAATTGAGATTGCTCCATGTGAGAAGGAGAGCGTCGTCGACGATCGTGTACATCTCGGCGACGATCCCGTGCGGCAGCTCCAGCGTGACCGTCGGGCTGACTCTCGCGTTCTCCAGGTCGTAGGTGGTCTTGCTGGGATACACGGCGAGCGTGGAGGGTCGACGGACCTGGACGACGTCAATCTGTACCGTGCGAGGCCGCATCTGTGAGTCCCAAGCGGGATTCGGAGTGTCGGCCCGAATGGTCTGACGACTCAGTTCGGCGGTGCTGCCGAAGTAGCGACGGGGCCAGTCGTATTCGGATGCTCCAATCTGATGCCAGCCCAGCGGAACGACAAGTCGAGGATCCGCAGTAGCCGGGGGCGGACCGACGTTGACGGTCAAACTTGTCGATGGCAGCGGCGTGAAGAACATCAGCACTGCGGCGGCAAACACCGCGAGGATGGTCCAGTTGCTTGTGGCTGTCGAAGGCTTTCGGAGTGGTCGGTCGAACGGTTTGAGCGACTTACCCCGGCGTTCGTACAGATAGAAGGCACCGCCGACGACGATTGCGGTTCCGAGTGCCGGAAACAACTGCACGGCGAAAAGCGGAGCAGCGGGATACTTCTGAATCGTGAAGTAGAGAATCACCACACCGAGCACCGTCGCGGCGACGAAGGCGATCGCCCCTCGCCTCCACGTTCTACTGACGGCGATCGTGGTCGCGGCAGACGCGACAAGCACCATGAGGACGCTGTAGTCGAAACGAGTTCCGCCCATTTCGGTCGCGATGGCGCGGTAATGCAGCGGCGCCAAGATGATCGGGACCACCCAGATTGCCCAGTACCGATTGACCGGACGGAGGCCGAACATCAGAACCGCTGCGCTCCAGACGAATACCCAGGCTGCGATGACGTCGATATGCATCAGTTCGTAGGTCTCGGCGAAACGCGGTAGCAGGAGCGCTTGAAGTCCCAACGCGACGAAGAGACCGATGCAGCCGACTATCTTGTCGGTCTCACGATCGTGAATCGGAAGCTCCGGGCCGCGCCTCAAGTCTGTTCCGACGGCTGCAACCAGGCACAAGAGCGGTAGAGCGAAGACGTAGCCGATGGCAGTTCCGCTGGCCGTGCTCTGCCAAAGCTTGGTCCAGGTGGGCCAAAATGCAAAGATCGTGGCGAGCGCGATCATCAACCATCGCACTGCGAGTCGAGGAATGATCCCGGACTCGGAGCGGATCTCACGAATCTTCAACATTTCCAGTTCCATTCGCTTACTACCCGACATCTGCGTGCGATTCGAGGCTGCGCACCGCTGGGGACTGCCGACCATCGCCATCGGTCCGGCGCCATATGCAGACATTACTTGATCGAGACATATCGCCCTCGCCACGTCGAAGCGCCAGTCCCCGAGCAGTCCGGCCGGAACGTCTCACATGCTCACATCTCACATAGTGGGAATTTTAAAATCTTATTTTCGGTACCCAGTGCGGGTCTGGGTTGGCCGGATGGCATGGCGGGATTTCGGGTCTGCCGAATTACTCCATATCGAAGGGCAATTCACTTGCGAATTGCAGAAAGTTCAATCAGGTCCGGCGGATTTGACCTACGGGGACATAGGTCCCCGGCGTGCAGGGACGGTTCTCGGTTGCGTGGATTCGGGTCCAGTTACCCATGCGAAAGAACTGTGGTCAGCAGTGAGAGGCAATGTCCGCTTTGTGAGCTATTGCAGTCGTCGGGACCTAAGCCCTCGACGTTTCCGCGGATCTACTCAATAGCTGAACTATAGCTACTAACTGGTAACTACAGCGTAAATGGCACCGTGACATTGCGGCGATTGAACGTGAACGATCGTCCAACATTCTTTGGGTGTGTGCTGGGAAGAAAAATTGCCGGTTAGAGTCTTGACCTGCAACATTATTCGAATTGAACTCCGGCCTTGGAGATGTTCTCATAGTACTCACGCGGCACGTGCAATGCCTCCGGATTATCGAGTTGCAATGTTGCCGATACCTAAGCGGAACATTTGCTCTTCTCCATCTCTAGCTGTGAGTGAAGCATTCGGGTGCAAACGGGAAATTCCGAAGAACGGTCGGGGCCTGGCGGCTCGCAAACGGGAAGGTTGGTCAGATGTCGGCATTGGACATGTCCATGGCGCCGTCGCTCGGGTATCGGCGTCCGCGCATCGTGCCGGACTCCCGTGCGGAGTTTTCCTCGCGTGCTGCGTGGCAGCATCGATACATACGTGCTCTGGCAGTGACGGATTCGCTGATTGTCGTAGCGGCGGTTTCGGCTGCGCAGTGGCTTCGATTCGGCGCCGCGCCGACCGCCGTCGACGCTCGTGAGCTCGGGCAGTTCAGCTACACCGGTTTGTCGATCGGCGTGGTGATCGCGTGGCTGGCGACGTTGCAGATATTCAGGACCAGATCTGCGAGTGTGATCGGAAGCGGTCCTGAGGAGTATCGGCGAATCCTGGTGTCCGCGATGAGATTGTTCGGCGTCATTGCGATAGTAAGCCTTCTGCTTCGTCTCGATATCGCCCGGCTCTACCTCGCATTCGCGTTCCCTGTCGGCCTTCTCGCGCTACTGGTGAGCCGTTGGCTCTGGCGTGGGGTGATCGTGCGAAGGCGTACTCGCGGTGAGTGCCTCACATCGGTACTGGTGGTGGGCAGCAAGGATGCCGGCGCTGAACTTGCACGAAACTTCGAGCGGGGTAGCGCAGACGGTTTCCGCGTGGTCGGAGTGTGTGTGCCGGGGTTCCTTCGGCGCGCGGACGAGTCCATCGCAGTCGACGGGCGTGACATACCGCTCCTCGGTGGTGAGACATCGGTAGTCGAAGCGCTGGAACTGGTCGGCGCAGATACCGTTGCCGTGACGGCAACCGAACATCTCGGCTCGGATGGCATCCGTGCACTTGCCTGGGATCTGGAATCGCGGGACGTAGATCTGGTCGTTGCGCCAAGTATCGTCGACGTGTCGGGGCCGCGCCTGTCGATGCGGCCGGTGGCCGGTCAGCCTTTGATACGCGTCGAGCGACCGAAATATCATGGTGCGCAACGCTTTGCGAAATCGTCGTTCGACGTAATTTTCGCGTCATTGTTACTGGCAGCAATTGCACCTGTTCTCCTGGCCGCGGCACTGGCGGTCAAGCTCTCGAGCCCGGGCCCGGTGTTGTATCGAGCGGAGCGAATGGGACTGGACGGCAAACCATTCCCGATGCTGAAGTTCCGTTCGATGGTCCAGAACGCAGACTCACAGGTGGAGTCGTTGATGGCCCAGAACGACGGCGCCGGTGTGCTCTTCAAGATGCGCGACGACCCGCGCGTTACACCGGTCGGGCGCTTCTTGCGCCGTTACTCGATTGACGAGCTGCCACAGTTCGTCAATGTTCTTCGGCGCGAGATGAGCGTGGTCGGCCCCAGGCCTCCGCTTCGCCGCGAGGTCGAGGCCTACGACGGAACTGTCAGTCGCCGACTTCTTGTCAAGCCGGGGATTACAGGATTGTGGCAGGTCAGTGGACGATCGGACCTTTCTTGGGAAGAGACTGTACGACTGGACCTTTCGTACGTCGACAACTGGTCGCTGATGGGTGATGTATTGATCGTCGGCAAAACGTTGAAAGCGGTGTTGGCCAGCGACGGTGCGTACTGAGACGTGAATGCGGATTCGGGACCGACTTCAGTTCGTGATGTTCTCGGTGGAAAGGCATAGCTCCCCTTGATCTTTCGTACGTCGACAACTGGTCGATGACGAGCGAGAACACGATCGTCGCGAAGGTGCTCAAGGCGATGTTGGGAAGTGATGGAGCAAATTGACCAGGAGAAGTTTGTGTCGGAACCGCCAAAGTTGAAGTCGTTGCTTGTTGTGGCGCCCTGGTTGGAAGGTGGGGGTGCACAGAAATCATTGTGCGGGTTATTGCGCGGGCTTACCGACACACATACGACCGTGGTCACTTTGTTTGCAGGATGCCGAGACTTCAACGAGGTTGCGGACCTCGCAGACGAGTTCGTCATGCTCGACTATCCAAGGAGTCCTGGCGGACTGGTCGGAGCCAGTCGAGCCATAGCAACACATCTACAGCATTCGGATGTGGTCTATTCACTGATGAGGGGTAGCCATGTCGCACTCGGCGTTTCGAGTTTGCTCAAACGTCTTCCGGGTGAGCTGATTGCGACCTTCCATCAGTTGCCGAGTGCGGATGAAACTGGCGTTCTCTCCCTGGTCGAGAACATGCTCGTTCGCAAAGCACTTCGGCACGCAAAGCTGATCACCGCGCCTTCGGAATCAGCCGTGAGTCAGATTCGTCAGCGACGTTACGGACCGCACGCTCGGCTTGTTTACGAGCCGAACTTGATCCGAGTTGACTCGAGAGAAACCATTCGTCGTGAATCTTCGGGGGCACCGCTACGGCTCCTGGCCTGTGGCCGTCTATCCAAGCAGAAGGGCTTCGATCGTATTCCCGAACTGCTGTCAGATATCGAGATTCCGTGTGAAATAAAGATCTTGGGATCAGGACCGGAAGAAGAAGACCTGAAACGGCGGTTCGGCAGTACGAAGTCTTCTTCGCATACGGTGGAACTAGTAGGACGCGTCGATGACGTTGTGCCCTATCTGGATTGGTCAGACGCGGCATTTATGCCCAGCCGAAACGAACTCAACCCTGTGTTCGTATGGGAGGCGTGGGCGCGCGGCCGGCCGGTTGTTGCTGCCGATCTACCTGCATTCGAGGATCTGCGAACCTCCGGGCCGGTGCTCACATTTACCGGCGCGGCCAGCCTTCGGTCCGCCCTCGGCGTCGTATCGAGTGACGAGTACCGAGATTTCGCCTATTCAATGGGTTTGCAGGCGTCCCGAACCATGACGACCAGGAGTGAGATCGTTGCCCGAATACAGTCGTGACCACCCGCGCATCCTGGTCATTCACGCATACAGTGCTCAAAACTCCGGCGACCGGTTGCTGGTGGAGGAAACACTCGAATTGCTGAGATCGGTGTGGCCGGATTCTGTCGTCGACGTGATTGCCACTGATGCCGAATCGTTCCGTCACCATCCGATGGCGGATCATGTCAAGTTTCATCAGTGGACGTCGGCATGGATTCCGAACCCGAAAAAGAAGGCATCCGTACGTGTTTCCATGCTGGCCAGTACCGTCACCGGCGGGCCGGCACCTGTCAGGATACTGTTCGAGCAAGCGGATTTGATAGTCGCTGTCGGGGGCGGATACCTTCGGGGTTCGTCCGTTTCCGAGGCCCTGAAAACTGCGGGGGCGCATTTCGGTCAACTCGATCTTGCCGCACGAAGTCGTGCGCGTAAGATCTATCTGCCGCAGAGTATCGGTCCGTTCCCGAACATTCTCCGTCGGCGTATCGCGAGTTCGCTGAAGGCGATGGATCAGGTGCTCGTTCGTGACGATCGATCACGGGAATTGTTCGCCGACCTGACCAATGTCGAACGAATCTCGGATCTGGCGGTTCTCAAGATGGCGGAGGTCCGTACACCTCGTACTATCGAGATCACGCATGGCCCGGTAGTCGTGGCACGTGAGCTGTCCCGCCCTGGATCCTACGAGAACACTCTGTCCGACTTGGCTCGGTCAGATCATGTTGTATGGGCGATTCAGTCCACCGGTGGCGGAAACAATGACACTCCACTCACCGTCAAATACTCCTCGGGAACCCCAAAGCCATTGCAGCACTATCTGGAGAGCGCGGAGAATCGCGTCGTTGTCAGTACACGCCTGCACGGATCGTTGTCTGCATTGCTCGCCGGAAAGCCGAGTGTGCACCTGGGCTACGAACGAAAATCATGGGGAGCATTTCATGATCTGGGGTTGGAACAGTACGTTCTCGATGCCCGACGGACTTCGGCAACTCGCGTTCTCGACGCGGTGGAATCGATTCGAGACGATCCAGCCACTTACTGGCGCCTGATCGATTCACGCATCGAGGCCGTCGCATCCCAGAGGGAACGCCTACTCGGCTCCCTGGCTGTGCCATGCCACCTGCCGACGGCTGGCCAATGACATGAACCTCTCGTTCCTGTTGTTTGCCAGTGTTTTTCTCTTGCTGATCGCACGTGTACGTGGGGTCACGGTGTTGCCAACCCGCCGTCAAACCTCAACAGGTACCAGAAGCGGGCTGATCGGGATCTGGTTTTGGGTATCGGTGGTATGGCCGGTCCTTTTCAAGGCGGTGTTAGGTAGCGTCCTTGCCCTATACCTTCCAGTTTCTGGCTCCGCGGTCTTCGTGATCTCCTACGTGCCTTCGATTGTCATCGGAATCGCGATTTTCATCGCCTCTCTCGGGTCCCGAGATTCATTCCCCTATATGCCCGCGATACTGGTCATGGCGGTGGCGATCATGCCGATCCTCATCTTCGGGGTCGTGGACATCGGTGTCGTCGGAGCGATATTCATGATTGTGCCTACGCTCCTGTGGTGCCGCGCGCTCTCGGTTGACGTACTGAACTGGCCCCGTCTTTGTTACCAGGGTCTGCTTGCGCTTTGTCTGAGCATGGCTGTGGTTTTCGTCGTCTGGCCTGAGGCTGTGGTCGAGACCTGTCGGTTGGACAAGTGCACTGTGGCGGGCCAAGTGCTCACGTCATCGATCACAGGCAATGGCAACTTCCTGGGGCTGTGTGTCGCACTGCTGAGCGTCGTTGCCGTGTATCGGCAACACTGGATCACAGTTGCGGCGGTTGGACTGGCGAGCCTCATCGTGATCGAAATTTCTGGCAGTCGAACAGCGATGATCGGTCTGGTTCTCGGCTACCTCGTAGTCCTCGGTATCGGAAACCGCATGTCGCGGGTTGTGGCTCTGGCAGCTGCGATGGTTGCGTTGGTGATTTCTTTTGTGCCAGTGTTCCGAGTTTACGGGCTCCGCGATTACACCTATCGCGGTGCTTTGTGGATGAGGGCGAAGGAGCTGATTTCGGAGAGTCCGAATGTTGGTCACGGCGCGAACTATTGGACGGAGCATAACGCGTATCGCTTCTCCTCCAACTATGCCGCGCACAACATTTGGTTAGAACTCGGCGTTGCCGTCGGGTTTCTCGGAATTGCCGTGCTTGTCGTCGCTGCGGCCTGGGCGTTGCTGACCACTGACGTGGAAAATCGATACTTGGCATGGGCGCTGATCGTAACTACGGTCGCTGTGGGATTTCTGGAGGCGCCCATCCAGCCGTATCGAACCGGTCTGCTTCCCTTCCTGTGCCCTCTCATTCTTCTCTTGTGCTCCTCGGGTATGCGGAAAAGATCAGTTGATACTTCGGAGACGGAAGACCTTGCGATGGAAGATATTCGAAGCTCACATGTTGATGCCGGCCTGACGAGGGATGGTGCGCGATGAAAGTTCTGCATGTCACGGAAGCGCTCGGAGGAGGTGTAAGCACCGCGATCTTGAACTATCAGGCGTTGACGCCAGAAATGCATCACTGCGTGATTGCTCGCGAACGGGCCGGGCAGAGCACATACAATTTCCCCTCCGAACTCAGCGTGACATTGGTACCTGGAAGTTTGGCCGCACTTTTGCTGTCCGCGATTCGTATGGTGCGCCGGGGAGATTTCGATGTTCTCCACCTGCATTCCAGTCTTGCCGGTCTCGCCCGGATCATCCCGGGGCACCGAGCTGGAATCGTATACACCCCACACTGTTACGCATTCGAGCGCACCGACGTCAGTCCCCTGGCGCGGGTACTCTACAAGTCCGTTGAGCGTGGGCTACTCTCGATTCGGCGTCAGTGCGTTGTTGCCGTGAGTGGACGAGAAGCCGAGTTGACTACGGAGTTGTCGAACTCCTCCACCTCCATCGTGGTCGGCAATGTATCCCCGACCGATCACGGCGCATATTTGCGCGCAAGCAGCCCTCGGACAGCGGAAGCATCGGCTGAAAGAAGCCGAGTAGTGATGGTGGGAAGGATATTTCCCCAAAAGGATCCCCAACTGTTCGCCGATATTGCAGCAAGGTTGTCGAGCAGGTTCGAGTTCGTGTGGGTAGGAGACGGCGAAGCCGGGTTGAAAGAAAGTCTCGTGGAATCCGGGGTTCGGGTGACGGGCTGGATTCCAGCTGAACAGGTGCTGGATGAAGTGCGCGCCAGTTCGCTGTATCTCCATACCGCGGCCTGGGAGGGCGCTCCGATTTCCGCTGCGGAAGCCGCCGCGGTCGGTGTCTCGGTGATCAGTCGTGACATCAAAAGTATGGTCTCGCTTGGCTATCCAGTCGCTGGCAATACTGCGGAGTCTCTGTCAATGGCCGTCACACATTACTTCGACTGCCTGGACTACCGAACGACTGTTCAAGCCAAGACACAATATTTCAACCGAACAGTGGACGTCATGAGTTCGCGTACAGCACTCATCGACGCCTATGCATTCGCGATAGGGGCTTCTCGATGACTTCATCGGTCACCGTCATTACCATCACCAGGAATGATCTTTCGGGGCTGGTCCGCACGATCGAGAGCGTCCGGGCTCAGAGTGCACAGGGAGTCGAACACATCGTGATCGATGGTGGTTCGACGGATGGAACTGTCGAATACCTTGATTCGTTGGGTGATTCGTTAGTTTGGAACACCGGCCTCGACAGCGGTCGCTATGACGCAATGAACATCGGTGCGGAACTGGCGAGTGGCGAGTTGCTGTGGTTCATGCACTCGTCCGACGTGTTCCATTCATGTGACGTTCTGGAGAGAGTCTCTCGAGATCATCAAGGAGGGGGCGTCTCTTGGCGGTGGGGATACGGGCTGAGCAACATCCACGACTCCGGAAGTTCCATCGGAATCGGTGGCCGCGTCCCGTTCAGTCTGTCCCGATTCGCGCTAGGTGGAAACATCATTCCCCATCAAGCATGTGTGATCGAGAAGTCGCTGCATGTTGAGATCGGCGGTTACGATACCGAATTCGGACTCAGTGCCGACCAACTGTATCTGTTGAAGATGGCGGTCCGATCGCAACCGCGGGTGTGGACCGAGTTCTTCTGTGACTTTGATTCGGCCGGCGCTGGTTCGGTGCGGGGCATGATGGATCATTACCGGGACATGCGGCGATCACGCGCCCTGACCGGAATCACAGTCTTCAGGGCGCAGTGGCTCGATTATGCGGTGTCCTTGGGGGTTGCGCTTCTCGCAAAAACCGACCGTGTTCAAAGACGAGTTCTAGCAGGGGTGACTCCTCGTGTCCGATGACTATTTGGAACCCACAACGCAATCAAGTGCGGAATTCGCAGTTGTCATACCAGCTTTCAACGCGGAAGCCACACTTTTGGCGTCAATCGAGAGCGCGCACAATGCGGGCGCTTCGGAAGTCATCGTGGTGGACGACGGATCCACAGACAGTACCGCCGCGTTATGTCGCGCCCACGATATACGTGTCCTGACGCAGCCAAATGCGGGTGCATACCTCGCGAGACGACGGGGGGCCACGCTCGTCACGGCACCGTACATCGTGTTCCTGGACGCGGATGATCTTCTGGTCGCACCCGGCATTCACGAGTCCTTGGGTATTCTCTCTGCGCAGGCGGACTGCGCAGTCGTCGCTGGACGTGTGATGGCGAGTCTCCCACGTGGGCGTAGTCGGTTGAACAATCAGTCGTACTCCGAGATCAATACTCGAACCCTGTTGACACAAGGGTATGGTCCGTTTCCACCGGGAGCGGCGCTGGTTCGGCGTGCCGATTACGAAGCAGCGATTGCGCTGGACGTACCGGAGATCGTCGAGCGTTACGCCGACGACTACGAAATGTTCATTCGTCTATCCGTCGTCGGCCGAGTCGTTCAACACAACACCGTTTCCCTCGTGTATTCGATGTACGCAGGCAAATCCATTGGTTCTCCTGAGAAATCGCTGTTGTGCAAGGAATCGATCAGGGGGCACTACGCGCGACATCTGGGGATCCCAGTTCGGCTGATGAGCGCATCGGCGGTTGCCGCAGCTGCGAACGCACGCATGGGACGAGCGTCGTTCGCGCAAGGTTTGTACTGGCGGGGTTGCGTGAAGGTAGCAGTTGCCGCGTGCTACAAGGTACTCGCTCGGATCGGCGACAGCGGTCTGAAGCAGTCCACAATCGTGTCCGGCGCTAGAACCTCGGAGACACGAGGGTGAACACAGTGGTCAGCTCATACGTGAGGTCGGCGAAGTCGATCGACCTGGGCGGGACCGGGTTCTTTCGACTGGTAGGTCTGCTGGCCGGCGCTTGCGCGAACTTCGCCGTAATAGCAATTCTGTCTCGGGACTACGGCGTCGAGTACTACGCCTTCTATGCGCTGATGGCGTCCATGTTGAATCTACTTCCCTTCGCGGACTTCGGTATTGGCGCGACCATGGTGAACGCGACAGCAGATTACCGAAGTGGTGCACTCGATCGGATGTCGTTCCAATCCCATTTTCGGCGGGCGAGTCTGGTCACCGTTCTGGTATCCCTCGCTGTCGCAAGCCTCGCGTTCCTGTTCTATCAGATGGGGCTGTGGGTGCCAGTTCTAGGCGCAGTCGGTGAGATGGATCATGCGTCGGCGCTGGCCACAGTAGTGATTGTATCTGCGGCAGTTGGTATTCCATTGGGTTTGGGGTCACGCATCCTGCAGGGTTGCGGAAAGATGCGCGTTGTCGTTACCGCAGCGTTGATCGGTCCGATCATTCAACTGATCGTGATAGGGGTTTGTTGGACTACTCAGGCGCCGGCCTACCTGTTTGTTCTGGCACCGTGCGCAGGCTACCTCGCCGTCGGATTTCTTACCCTTGCTCTCGCGCTTCGATCGATTTCCGGCGATGAGGGTTCGTTGATCGGCTGGCGTCTTACAAGCCCGGTGCGAGTTCGCATAGCTGAAACGGCGGTTCCGTTTTTTCTCATATCGATCGGCATGGTTGTCGGGTTCCAGAGCCATAGGTTGCTGATCTCCACTTTTGGAACGGTCGAAGACGTCGCACAATATTCGGTGGTGGCGCAATTCGCTGGACCCCTGCTGGCTATCTTGGGAGTGATGGGCCAGAACTTGTGGTCAAGATATCGCGAGCGATACCGAATCGGGACACTTCGGGTGCGTGAATTCGCCCAGCATATAGTACTTCTCGGCACTGTGGGCGCCGTATTTGCGCTTGCTCTGGTCGTCATCAGCTATCCGGGAATTCGGTTTGTCTCGGGTGGAAGTCTTGTCGTCCCGCTGGCAACCGTTTTGGCCGGAAGTGTTTACATCCTTGTTGTTTCGGTGCATCAGCCGGCGGCGATGTTCCTCATGGACCCGCGAGGACTATGGTTGCAAGTCCTCTGTGTCTGGCTGAGCGGCCTCGTCGGAATGGTATTGGCAATATCCCTGATTCCTGAACTCGGAGCCGCCGCACTCTACTTGGGACTATCCGCAGGAATGGTTGTACTCCAGGTTATTCCGTGTATCTATATTTCGGTTCGGCGAATTTCAAGCATGGAGAAGGCGGTGGAGGCAGGCGTGACCGTGTGAATAGCTGCCCGAAAATCGTGAAGTCGCACATACATGAAGGAGAGAAATGAAGAAGGCACTGATCACAGGCATCACCGGTCAAGACGGCTCCTATCTCGCGGAGTTGTTGCTGGGCAAGGGATACGAGGTCCACGGACTTATTCGTAGATCGTCCACGTTCAATACAGCTCGAATCGATCACATGTATGTGGATCCCCACACGCCGGATGCAAAACTGTTCCTTCATTACGGAGATCTCAGCGACGGGGCGCGTTTGGTCACTCTTCTCGCACAGATACGCCCGGACGAGGTCTACAACCTCGCAGCGCAGTCCCATGTACGGGTAAGTTTCGACGAGCCCGAACATACCGGTGACACGACGGGAATCGGGTCGATCAGGCTGCTCGAAGCAGTCCGGATGGCTGGTCTCGAATGCAGGTTCTACCAGGCGTCCAGCTCCGAGATGTTCGGTGCGACACCGCCTCCGCAGGACGAGCAGACTCCCTTCTATCCGCGATCGCCGTACGGTGCGGCGAAGGTGTACTCGTACTGGATCACCAAGAACTACCGCGAGGCGTACGGGATCTTTGCCGTGAACGGAATTCTGTTCAACCACGAATCTCCGCGGCGAGGCGAAACATTCGTAACTCGCAAGATCACGCGAGCGGTGGCGCGGATCAAGGCCGGCCTGGAAAACGATTTGTACATGGGTAATCTCGATGCAATCCGCGACTGGGGCTACGCGCCGGAGTACGTGGAGGGAATGTGGAGGATGCTTCAGGCCGACGAGCCGGACGATTACGTGCTCGCGACAGGCGGTAACTACTCGGTCAAGGATTTCCTGACGGTGGCCTTCGAGCACGCGGGTCTGAACTGGGAAGATCATGTGCGCTTCGACGAGCGCTATCTGCGGCCGACGGAAGTAGACGCGTTGATCGGAGATGCAGGTAAGGCGGAGCAGAAGCTCGGCTGGAAGGCGACTGTACATACCCCCGAGCTGGCTCGAATCATGGTCGATGCGGACATAGAGGCTCTGAAGTGTGAGGGCAAGCCCTGGATCGACCGCCCGAACCTGGTGGATTGGGAGCATGCCCGATGACGGGGGAGTACGCGCAGAAGTCCCTCGATCGGAACGATGCGGTGTACGTCGCGGGCCATCGTGGACTCGTGGGTTCAGCGATCTGGCGTCGTTTGGAGGCCGACGGTTTCAATCGCCTTGTCGGTCGCACGTCCGCCGAACTCGATCTTCGCGACCGCGGTGCCGTGTTCGAGTTCTTCGCCGCCGAGAGGCCGAAGAACGTGGTCCTCGCGGCAGCCAAAGTGGGCGGGATACTGGCGAACAGCACACTGCCGGTGGACTTCATCTCCGACAACCTTCGCATCCAGGTGAACGTGATGGACGCGGCGGCCGAGTTCGACGTAGATCGCCTGCTGTTCCTCGGATCATCCTGCATCTACCCGAAATTCGCTCCTCAACCGATTCGCGAAGAATATTTGCTGACCGGTCATTTGGAACCGACGAACGATGCATATGCCATCGCCAAGATCGCGGGAATCCTGCAGGTACAGGCTGTTCGAAAGCAGTTCGGGCGTCCGTGGATCTCCGCGATGCCGACCAATCTCTACGGCCCGGGTGACAACTTCTCTGCCAAGGGCTCTCATGTGCTGCCAGCCCTCATCAGACGCTTCGACGACGCGCGCCGTGATGGAGCTGCTTCAGTCGTGAACTGGGGCAGCGGGACGCCGAGGCGCGAGTTTCTCCACGTCGACGATATGGCGGATGCCTGCCTTCATTTGCTCGACCACTATGACGGAGCAGAACACGTCAATGTTGGTACAGGCGAGGACCAGAGCATCGCGGAGATCTCTGCGATCGTGGCGGACGAGATCGGGTTCGACGGCGAGATCGAATGGGATCATTCGAAACCTGACGGGACGCCGCGGAAGTTGCTTGACATCGGGAAGCTTCGAGATTTGGGGTGGCAGCCCAGGATTGATCTTCGTGCGGGGATCGCATCGACCGTGGAGTGGTATCGACAGAACGTCGATTCGATCAGGACATGAAGTACTACAGCATTATTCGACGTAAACTCGACTTCGACAGGCAGACATCG
Organism: Rhodococcus sp. SG20037; assembly: GCF_031763325.1. Lineage (NCBI taxonomy): Bacteria > Bacillati > Actinomycetota > Actinomycetes > Mycobacteriales > Nocardiaceae > Rhodococcus > Rhodococcus sp. SG20037. The sequence continues at coordinate 1,431,673 of NZ_CP134497.1, forward strand.
TTATGACTTCTCGTATTGCGGTATTCGGCACAGGCTACCTCGGGGCGACACACGCAGCTTGCATGGCCGAGTTGGGTCACGAGGTTCTCGGGGTGGATGTTGATCCGAACAAGCTCGCTATGCTCGAAGCTGGGGAGGTTCCTTTCTACGAACCGGGACTCGAGGAAGTACTGCGCCGCAACATAGCCGCGGGACGTCTTCGATTCACGGCTTCCTACGAGGAGGCCGCAGAGTTCGCCGACATCCACTTCCTCGGCGTCGGTACGCCGCAGAAGAAGGGGGAGTTCGCGGCCGACATGCGTTTTGTCGATTCGGTGATCGAGACACTCGCACCCCTCTTGACCAGGCCGACCGTAATCTTCGGGAAATCAACTGTGCCAGTCGGTACAGCAGAGCGATTGGGTGCGCGGGCACGGGAACTGGCGCCTGCCGGACAAGACGTGGAGGTGGCGTGGAACCCGGAATTTCTCCGGGAAGGCTACGCGGTGAAAGACACGCTTCACCCGGACCGGCTTGTGCTCGGGGTCGACCGCAATCGACCCGGACGTGCGGAATCGATTGCGCGTGAAGTGTACGAGCAACTCTTGAACGAAGGTATTCCCTTTGTTGTGACCGACCTTGCGACTTCGGAGTTGGTCAAAGCATCAGCCAATGCATTTCTGGCAACGAAGATCTCGTTCATCAATGCGATCTCGGAGGTGTGCGAGGCTTCAGGTGCGGATGTGACCGTTCTTGCCGATGCCATCGGCCATGACGAGAGAATTGGTAGGCGATTCCTCAACGCCGGAATCGGTTTCGGTGGGGGCTGCTTACCGAAGGACATCCGTGCTTTCATGGCACGTGCTGGTGAGCTGGGAGCAGATCAAGCACTCACATTCCTACGCGAAGTCGACAATATCAACATGCGTCGTCGTACTCGGATGGTCGAACTGGCTCGAGAAGCGTGTGGTTCTCTACTCGGAGCCAATGTGGCGGTTCTCGGTGCAGCCTTCAAGCCTGACTCCGACGACGTGCGCGACTCACCTGCGCTGAACGTTGCCGGGCAGATTCAGCTGCAAGGCGCTGCCGTCAATGTCTATGACCCGAAGGCGATGGGAAACTCGAAGGCGTTGTTCCCCACCCTCACTTACACTTCGAGCGCACTTGAAGCGTGTGCAGGCGCTGATGTCGTCTTGGTTCTGACCGAGTGGGCCGAGTTTCGAAAGTTGTTGCCGTCGGACCTCGAACCTGTCGTCCGCAAGAAGGTCATCATCGACGGACGTAACTGTCTGGAACCGACCACCTGGCGCGACGCAGGGTGGACCTACCGAGGTCTCGGAAGGCCGTAAACCGGTGAAACCTTCACGGAGGGTGGGTGTTGTAGGCATCGAGGGGAAGTGGCCGTGTGCCCAGGACCAAAGTCCGTCAGCGAGCGAGCTGTGGCCGGGGGAGATGCTGGGATAGCCGCTCGTGCATCACAGGGTGAGGGGCATGTTGCCTTGTTCGGTTGGTATGCATCAACTTCCGGCGGCAAGTTGCGTAGTTGGTCGTCGACGGACGTTGGTCCTACGGCCCGCTGTGGTATGTGACCCTTTCATGGTCGGCACAGTCGACTGACGATGTCTAGGAAGTTTCGAGGCTCCGTTGCGGTGGTGAAAAGACCAATGACGCAGTAGAGTTCAGCCTGGCTGCACGTTGTGTCTGCTCTGCGCGATGTGCGAGTGGGCCCGATGTCAGTGTCGCGGGTTTGTCAGTGTCGCGGGTTTGTCAGTGTCGCGTGTTCGCCACTTCCCGATCATGCATCGGCCAGGAAGTGAGATGTGTGAGATGCCGTGAAGGCCTCTCCCCCCTGGCTGTTTCGGCAAATACCTCGCGCTGTGACGCAGGGACACGCGATAGAAGATTGGCTGCCTCGTTCAGCCTGCATTGAGTGCAGCGGCTCGACAGCGGCTGTCGATTACTACTCGAAGACGTGATACGTGTTCGAGCCGAAGGAGATTCGACGATGGATGTACGGGACTACCTGAAGATTTTGCAGGCACGGTGGAAGATAGTCGCTGTCGTCACTGTGGTCGTGATCTTGGGCGCATTGGGCGCCTCGTTGATTGCCACGCCGATCTACCAGGCTTCCACGCGCCTGTTCGTGTCGACTTCTACCGGAACAACCGTGAACGAGGCTTACCAAGGTAACCAGCTCTCACAGCAGTTGGTCACTTCCTACGCCAAGCTCCTTACCGGCGAGACACTGGCACAGAGAACGATCGATTCAGTCGGGCCCGATCGACTCGGCGGGCTTTCCGCTGCGGAGATTTCGTCCAAGGTGACCGCCACATCGGCGCCGGATACAGTACTGCTCGATTTGAGCGTGCAAGATGCGTCGCCTGAACTGGCACGTGAAATCGCAAATGCGCTCTCGGACGAGTTTGTCGTGATGGTCAAAGATCTGGGTACGCCCGCAAATGGTGGCACAGCACCTGCGCGCGTCGTTGTCGAACAGCGAGCACAAACTCCCGCGGAACCGGTGTCGCCGAAGACTTCGCGGAACGTGGCGCTCGGTGCCGCGATCGGGCTTCTGCTGGGGATCGGGTTGGCTGTGGTGCGTGATCGCCTGGACAACACCGTCAAAGAGCGCAAGGTGGTCGAAGACATCGCCGGCGCGGCGATGGTGGGAACAATTCCGTTCGACAAGGAACGCGAAGTTCATCAAGCGATCAACTTCCACGAGGGCAACTCCGCAAGTGCCGAGGCGTACCGCGAGCTGCGAACCAATCTGCAGTTCCTGGCCGTGGATCGCCCACCGAGTGTCATCGTCGTTACGAGTTCTCTTCCCTCCGAGGGAAAGACCACGACTGCGGTGAACATCGCACTCGTGTTGGCCGAGGCAGGCAAGAAGGTGTGTCTCGTCGAAGGTGACCTCCGTAAGCCTCGCGTTTCGAAGTATCTGGGACTTATCGGAAGCGTTGGTCTGAGCTCGGTCCTGGCCGGGCAAGCAGATCTCGACGACGTACTTCAAGTCACGAGCAATGCTGACCTGACGGTTCTTGCCTCAGGTCCGATTCCCCCGAACCCGAGCGAACTTCTGGGCACTGACACTGCCCATGCGGTCTTTACCGATCTCCGCAGAAGGTTCGACTACGTCATCATCGACGCCTCGCCGTTGCTTCCGGTTACGGATGCTGCAGTTCTTTCAGCGCTGGCGGACGGTGCGCTAGTGATTGCTCGTCACGGCACGACGAAGAGGGAACAGCTGAGCAGGGCGGTCGGCAATCTCCACAGTGTGGGCGCGACGATTCTCGGTACTGTCATCACGATGACCCCGCTGAACGGTCGTGGTGTCTACGAGTACAAGTACTACTACGATTCCGATCCGGTTGTCGCTGACGTGGCCGTGGAAGGGTCCGTGGACAGCAATCCAGTCGGCGAACGAAAGGTCACGTCGACAGTCATCTGACCTGGTCGTACGGTAAATCCCGACGCCTCACAGGGCCCTCGAGCAAAGCTCGAGGGCCCTTCTCTGTGTGGTGAATCGGACGCAATTCTCTAGTCGGGTCCTCTGAGTCTGCGACGCGCAGTGCGGAATACGGGTTCATCGGCCGTCGCAGTAATTGGGTAGGCACGGGCATGCGGGATGTGACGCTGCGGTCTGAGCTGTCCCTGCTTGACCAGTGCCTCTATGACTGTCGATCTGGTTGCGCCCGACGGGGCCTTGGGCGTCTTGGTTGGAATCGCGTAGCGAGTGTGGCGGACCGCAGGCGGACCAGCCCGATTCGGCCTCGAGAGTTTCGCAACGCCTAGATGTCGATCTGGCATCCCTCGATGGATTTGGACAGCGGGTGCGGGGGTTGTCGGCCAGCTGCGACTCAGCATGAACGAGTTCTTGGCCGATGTCGGTGGTCATATCGGCCACGGGTCCGTCGGTCGGAGGGCCGGAAAGGGATAGCGTCGACTGCTCTGGGTGAGGCGCTCGCGTATGTCGGCGACCCGGTGGGGCTCAGTCGCGTCCTGGTTACCTGCGACGAAAGGAACCCGGTTTCGCGTAAGGCAATCGAAGCGTGCGGGGGTTTACTCGAGAGCGTGCGCCCAGCTGATCAGTTGTCCCGCAATGTCGGTTGTTCGAGAGACACGCTCCGCTACTGGGTGCGAACGAGCGTGTCGAGCGTCCGTTGACCCTACACGGCCACACACGTTTGCCATGGCCATAGCCATAGCCATCGGTAGCAGTCGCCCCGCTTTGCAGCCGAGCGGCTGCGCAACTCGCATGTCCCTAATTGGGCTGTGCTGCAACTATTTCAGGACATCACCGGCGATCGCTGGCGGTCCACACTCCTCCTTTTGCATGTCTGAATTCTCGGTGTCGCCCGATCGTAGGTTCGCGCAATGCCGGCCAGGAGTAGGTAAGACGCCCAGAGGCGAAGTGTCGAACAATCGTCCAGGGCTGAGTGGATGCTGAGCGCATCAAAGTATGGATTGCAGAGTGTTTACCAACCGCGTGCTGGTTTCCGTCCAAACGCGGAGCCCAAATGGGCTAGGCGATGAAAACTATAGGTACGCAATGGTAATGGTGAGCAATGCTCACTCCTTCTTGTCGGAGGGTGAATAACTGACGTCAATGCTGGCGTCGGGAAGAACTTCGGAAAGCGCTATTGCCACGCTGTCCGGAATGTGGCAAACTCCTCACTGGTACTGACCAGCTAGCCGAAGAGTTGCCAAGATGTGAGTCCTGGCAATATCGAGGCCGGCGACGTCAGCGGGCGAGGAGAAATCGCCGATCGTCCTGTGTTTGGGTTGTTAGTGGACTCTGCTTCAATCATGGGGTGTGAGCTGCGGCAATGCCGCAATAATAGACAGTTGGGCCGAGGCCTGACAATAGTCGCCGGGTTAACTGCAAGGCGCACGTAATGCGACCATACGCACTGAACGCAGCAATGCGGAGCAGTTGCTTCGCTGTCGAAGTTTCGGGAATCGGCAAGGCGGTCCGATGGACCTCGGCCGGTGAACATCTTCAGGCCGAATTCTGTGCATGGGGAAAGGTTTCTGAACACATGACGGTTCTCGAGATGGCCGCGCCCACGAAAGAGCGGCCACAACAACACCGACGAGTAACGCCGGAGAGGGCCGGTGGAGTTTCCGCACGCAGGAAATGGCAATCTGCGTATCTTGGTCGTCTGGCGATCACCGACACGATCATCGTTGCGGCAGTTGTGTTTCTGGCTCAATGGTGGCGATTCGGTAGCGACGCGGATGTCGTCGACGGTGAAGCATTCGGCCATTTCAGCTACACCGCACTGTCTTTCGCCCTGATTATCGGCTGGTTTGCCGTACTGACGGTATTTCGGACCAGATCTCCTCGTGTGATCGGAAGCGGCCCTGAAGAGTACCGATTGATCGCTGTCGGAACGCTCCGCCTGTTCGGACTGATTGCGATCGCCAGCCTTCTCCTTCACCTGGAGATCGCGCGCCTGTACCTTGCCGTGGCGTTTCCGATGGGATTGACCGCCTTGATCGCGAGTCGTTGGATCTGGCGACGGGTGATTGCTCGTGAGCGAGCCCGAGGTGAATTTCGAACTGCCGTACTTGTGGTCGGTGTGCGAGGGGCGGTTGTCGATCTTGCACGCAACCTCGAGCGCGACGATGCCCATGGATACCGAGTTGTCGGAGTCTGCGTACCCGGCTACGGAGGAGACGTGGGCGAAGTTGTCACAGTGAACGGTCGGGACATTCCGGTGCTCGGAGACGAGCACAGTGTCACCGACGCACTCGAACAGGTCGGTGCCGACACGGTGGCGGTGACGGCGTCGGAGCGACTCGGACCGGAAGGGCTGCGCAAGCTGGCCTGGGATCTCGAGCGCGATCATGTGGACCTTGTTGTCGCACCGGGGATTCTGGATGTGTCCGGGCCGAGGCTCTCGATGCGCCCGGTCGCAGGATTTCCGCTGATTCATGTCGAGCGTCCGCGCTATCACGGCGCACAGAAGTTCTCGAAGACGACCTTCGACGTTGCTTTCGCGGCGCTCGTGCTGGCCGTGATCAGTCCGGTGCTTCTGGCGGCTGCGATCGCCGTCAAGCTCACGAGCAAGGGTCCGGTTCTGTACAAGTCGGAGCGGATGGGGTTGGACGGTCAGCCGTTCCCCATGCTCAAGTTCCGCTCGATGGTCCAGAATGCGGATTCACAGGTCACGGCACTGATGAAGGAGAACGAAGGCGCCGGAGTGCTTTTCAAGATGCGAGACGATCCGCGTGTGACGACGGTAGGTCGATTCACGCGCCGATACTCGATCGACGAGTTGCCCCAGTTCGTCAATGTCCTCCGGCGAGAGATGAGTGTTGTAGGACCGCGGCCACCGCTTCGGCGCGAGGTCGAGATGTACGACGACGCGGTCAGTCGTCGGCTACTGGTCAAGCCCGGTGTCACCGGCCTGTGGCAGGTCAGTGGACGTTCTGATCTTTCGTGGGAAGACACTGTCCGCCTGGACCTTTCCTACGTCGACAACTGGTCGATGATGGGTGACGTCATGATCGTCGCGAAGACGCTCAAGGCGGTGGTGGGAAGTGATGGCGCCTACTGACAAGAAGGCGGTACCGGCGCCTTGCGAAAATGAGGCACCGAACAATCCGCTGATCTTGCGAACGACATTGGTGATCGCGGTCATCGGCGCGAGCGGAGCCTTTCAGGCGTACACGCAGAGGACAGCGCTCGGATCGTTGCTCGTACACGGTTCGGCCGTTCTTTCGGCGACAATTGCGTTGGTCTACTTCCTCGACCGGCGATACTCACGCAATACGACGTGGCCTGTCTTCACGCTTATGATCTCGGCCGGCGTCCCGGCAACCAGTTGGCACTGGTCGACACTGCCCCGGAACTCCGCCGTCGCCGGCATCGTCGTCGTGTGCCTGGCGATCACGGGAATCATCGTCGCCCGTGAGTTGACCTTCGCGGTGCGAGTGCGGACTGTTGCCCTCACCTTGCTGGTACTTCTCGTGCTGTCGCTGATGGTCGTGTTCCTCGATCCTTCGACTGGCATCGACGTGGACACCCGCGCCGTTGCTTATCGCGGAATCTTCACGCACAAGAACACTTTGGGACGAATGGCTGCCATCGAAGTTGTACTTGTCGGTGTCATGCTCATGCTTCCCGACGGCAAGCGTATTCCGTGGGTGGCGGCGCTGGCTGTCGCCGGCATCGTGTTGTTCGAGGCCCGGAGCCAGACCGGTCTCGTCGCTGCGGGGATTGCGCTGGCGACAATGCTTGCTCTGAGGTGCTTTCGACGGACACCGAACGCTCACCTCGCCTCGACTGTGATCATCGGCCTGTACCTCGGGGTGTCCGGCGCGATGAAGGTGCTCGGACCCGATGTCGCGGCGCTACTCTCGCGAGATGTCACGCTGACCGGCCGGTTACATCTCTGGACGGTATCCGACTACTACGCCGAACAGCGGCCTCTGCTCGGATGGGGCTTCGGCTCGGTGTGGGCGCCGGACAGTGCAGTGGGGCAGATGATTCGGTCAAAGCTGTCCTTTCCGGCGACCAGCGCACACAACGGAATGCTCGACATTCGGCTGCAGATCGGTTGGATCGGATTCCTGCTGCTGTTGGCCGGCTATTACCTGCTTCTGAGCACGGCGCTCGGGCGAGCCCGCAGCAGAACGGAGTACATCGCCGTCGTCGCGATCATGGTTCTCGTCTTCTCGATGGACTTGACGGAGTCGACGCTCTTCTTCGGCGCCATGTGGCTGATCGCATGGGTCTTCCTGGCGCCGTACGGACCCTCGACCCACCGCTCTCACAGTGCGGGCAACGCCGAGTTGTCGATCCGTGGGGTTCGTGCCGACAAGAACGACGCGTACAGGTTCGCTCCGGAGCGAAGAGGAGGTCACTGAGATGTACAAGTCGTTCGATGTAGCGCGTTCGAAGCCTGAAGTGAACCCGACGTCCACCGGTGGATTCACGCCGCCGAAAGCCTTGATGTTCCATGCGATCTATCGGAATCCGGGTGGTGAGGAGCAGAGCTTCGCCAACGAATCCAAGCTCCTGAAATCGATCGGATACGAGACGGTTCAGTGCACCACCGAGAATTCCAAGATCTCCCGGGGACCGTGGGCGGCAGTCACCGCAGTGTTCAGTCCTCGCGTACTCGTCGATGCGTTGCGCATCATCCGTTCGGAGCGCCCCGACGTCATCTACGTGAACAATCTCTGGCCGGCGTTCTCGGCTTCGTTGCTCGTGGCCTCAAGAGCCGCCGCAATTCCTACATTGCAGGCGGTTCGGAACTATCGCCTCGCCACACCGTCAGCCAAGTTGCGCGCAGATGGCACGTGCACCGAATGCGGTTCCACCAAATACTTCACGAGTTGTGTCCGCAACGGATGCTACGGAAACAGCCGACTGCAGAGCCTTGTCTGCTACCTGAGCGCTACGGCGGTCAAGCTGAGCGTCTTTGGGTGGAAGCAGCACAGGTTCGTCGCAACGAGCGCGATGACAGCACGTCTGGTCGAAGGACGACTGATCAGTTCTGGCCGAGTCGTGGTTCGTCCGAACTTCGGATTCGAAGAAAATGAACCCGAGTTTCGGAGCACTGATTCGGTTGTGTGCGTCAGCCGACTGACACCGGAGAAGGGCGTCCTGGATTTGGTGCGCAACTGGCCGCAGGGCGCTGGAAGTCCCTCGCTCACAGTTCTCGGTGACGGACCGCAGTACGGCGAGATCTCCAGCATAAGCGCAGCTCTCGACAACGTCACGCTGGCCGGATTCACTTCGCACGAAGATGTGATCGAGATACTTCGCGACAGTGCGGCGTCCGTGGTGCCGTCTCAATGGGCAGAACCGTTCGGACGCGTTGCGATCGAATCGATGTCGGTTGGCACCCCGGTGATCTACGCAACCAACGGTGCACTCGCGGACATCGTCGGACCGGGCGGAACGCCTCTCCATACCTTGGAAGAGTCGTCGATACGCGAGGCCCTCGATCGAATCTTCGGAGCGGACGATCGATCGGCGATACGCAGATCTGCTTATCGTCACTACTCGAATCGCTTCACATCGCGCAAAGCGGCGACGTCGATGCGTGAGCTCATCGACGAGGTGAGATCGTGAAAGATCGCACTCGGCATGTGACATTCATGGCCGATCAAGGGCTTTCGAGCGTCCTCACTTTTGTCGTTCTCACCTCGGTGGCACGACTCGGTGGTCCGATCGAAGTCGGCCAGGTTGCCGTGATTCAATCGGCGGGTCTGTTGGCACTGGCACTGGGGAGAGCGATCGGCGTCGACGTCTGGCTGTCGCGAGGGGCGGGGTCTGACGAGCGTGGACCGGCGTTGGCACCCACGATCGTGCTGGCGGCGGTATCGGTGACATCGGTGTGGGCACTGTTCGTGATCGCCGGCTCGGACTCGATGAATATCACGGTATACGCCTTGGCTGCAGCTGGTTTCGTGGTGTTGGACGTGATACGCACGATGCTGATGCACGACGGTGCGAGTTGGATCTCTGTGTCGATACAGATCGTGACACTCTCGTTCGTCCTTATTGCAGCTTTCCTGCTCGAGAATCTGACACTTGCACTCGTGACCTATACGGTCGGTGTCTTCGTCGCGCTCGCTCTTGGTCACGCATCCATGCGTCTGGTACCGCCGGTACCGTCGATCAGGTACTCGCGCACTCACCGATATAGATCCGTGCCGTTTGCGATCGAGATATTGATGGGATCAGCTGCGCAGCAGGCGATGTTCTTGATACTCACTGTGGTGGCGTCGATCTCGATGATCGGTGAGATCAGAACTGCCCAGACACTGCTCGGTCCACTGTCCTTGATGTTCGCGGGCATCTCGCCAATTCTGATGCGTAAGTTCGGCAGTGGTGTCGAAGCGATGAGCCCGAGCGAGTGCATGGCACTCGGCCGCCGAGTGGGCTTGCAGATCTTCTGGGTTTCGATCATCTGCGTTTCGCTGATCTGTCTCACGCTCGAGATTCGACTCTCGGGAGTGCGATTGATGGATCATCTGGTCGGGTCGCACTTTCCGAACTTGATACCGGTCATTCTGCTGTGCGGGTTGGCGGTGGCGTTCAACGGGATTCTTCTGGGCGTCGGTACCTCGATCCGCGTCGTGGACAAGACGGGAAACCTCAACAGATTTCGCGCCTTGCTGTTACCTCTGCAGTTTCTGATCGTTCTCGGGACGGGACTGACCGACAGCGCCGTACCCGTCGCAGGAGCATTGGCCGCGTCGGCGTGCGTCAGCGCGAGCGTCGCACTTCTGGTTTCGATGAACCGTGACGCCCGACCGAAAGTTGACCTCTCATGAAGAATCCCAGCGGCGTCGTAGTGGCGATTCTGACCTTCCGTCGTGAATCGGAACTGGCTGTCTGCATCGACAGCGTCCGGGCATCGATCCAGGCTTCCGGTGCCTCCGCCCAGGTCGTAGTAGGCGACAACGATCCGGAATCCACCACGCCGACGTATGTTGCCGACGGGATCGAACGACTGCATCTCGGATTCGGCGGGGTATCTCCGGCGCGACGTGCGCTGGTCGATCTCGCCCGTGCACGAGATCGTCGTTACATCGTCTTCGTCGACGACGACGAGTACGTCGATGTCGACTGGCTGTCGAATCTCCTCACCTGCGCCGCAGATTTCGACGCAGGTGCTGTGGCCGGTCCTGTGATTCCGGTGGGTCTGCCTGCCTCGGAACTTCCATTGCACACTCGCGTTCGCCATTCGACCGGCACCCCGGTTGCGTCTGCAGGCGCTGGAAATCTGTTGTTGGACCTGAAGGCTTTGAACGGCTTGAACTTCAGTGACGACTGGGATCTACCTGGCGGCGAGGACACCGAGTTCACGCTCAGGATGAGCGCCGGCGGTGTCCGGTTGGTGTGGTGCGACGAGGCGCTTGCGTACGAACCGGTAGACGAGGATCGGCGTCGGGATTCCTGGCTCTTCGCCCGGTATGTCAACAACGGACGAATCCTCGCGGTCTGTCAGGGACAGCTCGAGCTGCCACTGTTGGCGGCTCAGAGTGCCAAACGCGCTCTGCTCGTACTCGCGTCGGCGACGTTGATCCCCGTTGCCTTGATCAGTCCACGGATCAAGCGCGTGGTTCTCGACAACGGTGCACGCAACATCGGTTGGTTCTCAGAGCGATTCAGCCGCAGCGATTCTCGGACGCCGCGCGCACAGAGGCTGGTGGTAGCGCGATGACACGGTTGTTGATGACGGCATACGCCTGCGATCCGAATCAGGGGAGTGAATCCGGTGCGGGTTGGGCGCTTCTCTCGGCAGCTTCCGAACTGTGTGAGTCGATCACGGTGGTGACTCGCTCCGGTGAGGCTCCCGAATTGGAATCAGAGTGTGAACAGCTCGGTTGCGAAGTTCGTGTCGTGCGAATAGCGACTTTGCCCGCGGAAGAAGCCGGATCGTACGGTCGATACCTCCGATGGCTCTGGCACACCTCACTGTTCGTTCGGCGTGAAGCGGCAAACTTCGACGTCCTGCATCATGCAACGTTCGCCTCCGACTGGTTGCCCCCACCGGTGCTGTTCGGTGGAGCCGGCGGAGTACGACTGGTATGGGGGCCTGCCGGGGGCAACACCTACCCGCCGATGCCGCTCGCCAGGCGCATCGGTATGCGGTACCTGGCAACCACGGCAGTTCGGACCTGCTCCACGAAAGCCGTTCGGTCACTGACACACATCTTCATGTCCGGACGAGTCGACACTTTCATCGCGATGAACTCCGACAGCGGACGAGGCGCACCGCGGGCACGCAATGTCGTCGTCCAACCCAATTGTGTTCTGGACTACGACGGAATCGAGAAGCAAGCGGTACCCAGACCGAAACGAAGACTCTTGTTCGTAGGAAGACTGTTGCAATACAAAGGAATCGACCTGATTCTGGATGCGCTCGAGCAGCTGGGCACCGATTGGTCCATGACCTTTGTCGGGGACGGACCCGCCCGCGGGCGGATCGAGAAGTCGCTTCCGTATCGGCGCGGTCAGGTCACGCTTCGCGGATGGCGCGACAGATCGGAAGTGGTAAGCGAGATGGGGGCCTCCTCCGCTCTGCTCTTCCCGAGCATGCACGATTCGGGCGGCTGGGTGGCGGCCGAAGCGGCTGCGGTGGGCCTGCCGGTGGTCTGTTTGGATCTCGGCGGTGTGCCGACACTGGCAGGTAGGAACGCCGTGACGATCCCGGTTGCTCCGGCGTCGACTCTCGCCTCTCGTATCGCTCGATCGATTGTCGAGACCGAGCTTTCTCTCTTTGAACCGCAACGTGATTGGACTCGGTCCCGGTTGACATCGGTGTTGTCGCGCAGCTACGGCCAGTGCAATGAACGTCGACAAACGAACTCGGAAAAGTGGTGAGACAGATGAGCAGTCCGTTCGAGGTCATCGAGGTGGGTGGCATTCCGTTTGCCGCGACCAATCTCGAGAGAGCTACCGATTGGGTGGTCAACGACAGACGAGAGGGAGCCGGAACCGGAGTCTCCGTGAGGTTGTCGAATTCCTACTGCGTGTCGGCGGCGCACAGTGATCGCGACTACTCCGCGGTTTTGAAGGGTCCCGGTGTGAACTTCGCAGACGGAACCCCGGTCAGCTGGGTGATGCGCCTGATCGGCGGCACCGCCGATCACGTCGGTGTTCGACCAGTCCGGGGTCCGTCGTTCTTCGAGGCCACCCTGGACAAGGGACGCCGCTACAGCCTTCGTCACCATTTTGTCGGCACGACAGAAGAGACGTTGATTCTCTTGACGGATCGAGTCGAGGAGTTGTACCCGGGAATCAAGGTGGCCGGCACATATGCCCCGCCGTTTGCCGCGTTCAGCAAGGAGTTCGTCGACGACATCATCACGAAGATCGATCCGACGTCACCGGACATCGTGTGGGTCGGTCTGGGTGCGCCGAAGCAGGACTTTGTCACGAAGGCGATAGCGGATCGAACCGACTACGTGGCCGTCGGTGTCGGCGCGGCCTTCGACTTCTTGGCCGGAACTGTTTCGGAGGCACCATCTTTCGTCCAGAACTCGGGTTTCGAGTGGTTGTATCGACTTGTATCCGAACCCAAACGTCTGTGGCGGCGCTACCTGTTCGGTAACTCGACATTCATACGGCTGGCATCACGTGACATACGAAAAGTCTTCGGCCGTTTGGGGGGACGCGCATGAGCGAGATCAAGACTGCCGAGCGATTCGGAGGACTACGGACCACGACCGTGGTTTCGCAACTATCAGGCGGGCTGTCCCGCAACGGAAGGAACGCAGGATGAAACGCGCACTGATTACCGGAATCACGGGGCAGGACGGCTCTTACCTTGCCGAGTTGCTGCTCTCCAAAGGCTACGAGGTTCACGGACTGATCCGTCGATCCTCGACGTTCAACACTTCGAGGATCAACCACATCTACGTTGACCCGCACGATGCGGATGCTCGACTTTTTCTTCACTACGGTGACCTCAGTGACGGAGCGCGCCTGGTGACACTACTCGCGCAGATCAAGCCGGACGAGGTGTACAACCTCGCTGCGCAGTCTCACGTCAGGGTCAGCTTCGACGAACCCGAACACACCGGGAACACCACTGGCGTCGGGTCGATCCGACTACTCGAAGCGGTTCGGATGGCCGGACTCGACTGCCGGTTCTACCAGGCGTCGAGTTCCGAGATGTTCGGTGCCACACCGCCACCGCAGAACGAGGAGACACCGTTCTACCCACGTTCGCCCTACGGTGCGGCGAAGGTGTACTCGTACTGGATCACCAAGAACTATCGTGAGGCATACGGGATCTTCGCTGTGAACGGAATTCTGTTCAATCACGAATCCCCGAGGCGTGGTGAGACATTCGTGACGCGGAAGATCACGCGCGCGGTCGCACGCATCCAGGCAGGTATCGAGGATCATCTGTACATGGGCAATCTCGATGCGATTCGCGACTGGGGATATGCGCCGGAGTACGTGGAGGGAATGTGGCGCATGCTGCAGGTCGACGAGCCTGAGGATTTTGTGCTCGCCACCGGTGGCAACTACTCGGTGCGCGACTTCCTGACCGTCGCGTTCGAACATGCAGGTCTGAACTGGGAAAACCACGTTCGATTCGACGAACGGTATCTTCGGCCGACCGAGGTGGACGCACTGATCGGGGATCCGAGTCATGCCGAGCGCAAACTCGGTTGGAAGGCCGGCGTGCACACACCCGAACTGGCCCGGATCATGGTCGAGGCAGACATCGAAGCGCTCGAACACGAAGGGCGACCGTGGATCGACACTCCGGCACTTCCCGACTGGTCGGCGACGCGATGAGTGATTCATTCGCAGCGCGACCACTCGATCGAGGCGCACCGTTTTACGTGGCCGGCCACCGAGGTCTGGTCGGCTCTTCGGTGTGGCGACACCTGGAATCTGCGGGCTTCACCAGGTTGCTCGGAAAGACGTCGGCCGAACTCGATCTACGTGACCGGGAAGCTGCTTTCGATTTCTTCGCCCGCGAAAAGCCGACCAACGTGATCCTCGCAGCAGCAAAAGTTGGGGGGATTGCGGCGAACAGCACTTTCCTCGTCGACTTCCTGTCGGAGAATCTGCGCATCCAGGTGAACGTGCTCGACGCTGCCCTCGCACACGGCGTCGAGCGTCTCCTGTTCCTCGGATCATCGTGCATCTACCCGAAATTGGCACCGCAACCGATCAAGGAGGAATACCTGCTCACCGGGCATCTCGAGCCGACCAACGACGCCTATGCAATAGCAAAGATCGCGGGAATACTCCATGTTCAAGCTGCCAGGCGGCAGCATGGTCGCCCCTGGATCTCAGCTATGCCGACCAACCTGTACGGCCCGGGAGACGATTTTTCGCCGCACGGATCGCACGTACTTCCCGCCCTCGTTCGGCGTTACGACGAGGCGCAGTCGTCGGCAGTCCAGTCGGTTGTCAACTGGGGGAGTGGCAATCCGCGACGTGAATTCCTGCATGTCGACGACTTGGCGTCGGCGTGTCTGCATCTGCTCGACAACTACGACGGTGCATCGCATGTCAACGTGGGAACCGGCGAGGACCACACAATTCGCGAGATCGCCTCGATGGTCGCCACGGAGGTCGGATACACCGGCGAGACGCAGTGGGACACCTCGAAGCCTGCCGGAACGATGCAGAAACTGCTGGACGTGAGCATGATTCGGGAACTCGGATGGCGGCCGACAATCGGATTGCGCGAAGGAATCGCGTCGACGATCTCGTGGTACCGCGACAACATCGGTGCCGTACGTACCTGAATCACTTTTCCCATCAACACACTTCGCACACTCTCGAGAAAGCAGATCGAGCAACATGAGCACTCGCATAGCAGTATTCGGCACGGGATACCTGGGCGCGACACACGCGGCCTGTATGGCCGAACTCGGTCACGAGGTCCTCGGAGTGGATGTCGATGCGGCAAAGCTGGAGAAACTGGCAGCAGGTGAAGTTCCGTTCTACGAGCCAGGGTTGGGCGAGGTCCTACGAAACAACATCGATCGAGGGCGACTGAAGTTCACGTCGTCGTACGAGGAAGCCGCAGAATTTGCGGACGTGTTCTTCCTCGGGGTCGGGACGCCGCAGAAGAAGGGTGAGTTCGCCGCGGACATGGTCTACGTGGATGCCGTGATCGAGACTTTGGCGCCGCTGCTCACCAAGCCCGCGGTCATCTTCGGCAAGTCCACGGTACCGGTGGGAACCGCGGAACGGCTCGGTAAGCGCGCGCGGGAACTGGCACCGATCGGTGACAGCGTCGAAGTCGCGTGGAATCCCGAGTTTCTGCGTGAAGGATTTGCCGTCCAGGACACGTTGCACCCGGACCGACTTGTGCTCGGAGTCGATCGAAATGTCCGCGGTCGAGCGGAATCTGTTGCGCGCGAAGTTTATGCAGAGCTCATCGATGCGGAGATTCCGTTTCTCGTCACGGACCTTGCGACGGCGGAGTTGGTGAAAGCGTCAGCGAACGCTTTCCTGGCCACCAAGATCTCGTTCATCAACGCCATCTCCGAAGTGTGCGAGGCCGCTGGCGCCGACGTCACAGTGCTTGCCGACGCGATCGGGCACGACGTTCGGATCGGACGTCGATTCCTCAACGCGGGAATTGGTTTCGGCGGAGGGTGTTTGCCGAAGGACATCCGCGCCTTCATGGCTCGCGCCGGTGAACTCGGTGCCGATCAAGCACTGACGTTCCTGCGCGAAGTCGACAACATCAATATGCGCATACGTACACGCATGGTCGAACTGGCGCGGGAGGCATGCGGATCGCTTCTCGGTGCGAGAGTCGCAGTTCTGGGTGCCGCGTTCAAACCGGACTCGGACGACGTTCGTGATTCGCCGGCGCTCAACGTCGCGGGTCAGATTCAGCTCCAAGGTGCTGCAGTGAACGTGTACGACCCAAAGGCCATGGACAATTCGCGCGCGCTGTTCCCGACGCTGACCTACTCGGCAAATGCATTGGAGGCCTGCGAAGGTGCCGATGTCGTCCTGGTATTGACCGAGTGGCCCGAATTCTTGAAGTTGCAGCCGTCCGATCTCGATTCGGTGGTTCGCAAGAAAGTGATCGTCGACGGGCGCAATTGCCTTTCCCACGACGAGTGGCGAGGCGCAGGTTGGAACTACCGCGGACTGGGACGCCCGTGAGCACAGGACGTCTCGTCCGTCGCAGCTGATCTATATCGAAATGAGAAAGCCCGGTTCGCCCTCGCGGTCCGACCGGCAAAGACCGCTCAGACCCGCAGTGGACATGCGTGAGCCGAAGGAGACATCAAGATGGAAATTGTCGACTACCTGAAGATATTGCAAGCCAGATGGCGAATAGTCGCTGCTGTAACCGTGCTCGGAATCCTGGGAGCCCTTTGCGCTTCTCTTCTTTCGACGCCCGTTTACCAGGCCTCGACGAGGCTGTTCGTTTCGACGTCGGCGGGTACCTCGGTCAACGAGGCACTGCAGGGCAGTCAACTTTCACAGCAGCGAGTTCTGTCCTATACAAAACTCCTGACCGGCCGAACACTCGCACAGCGGACGATCGACGAACTGGGACCGAGGGTGGTCGGCGGGATGTCGGCTGACGAGTTGGCCTCCAAGGTCACTGCGACGTCGGCGCCCGACACTGTGTTGATCGACCTCGCAGTCAAGGACGCGTCACCGGAACTCGCACGCGAGATCGCGAACACTCTCTCATCCGAATTCGTGGCATTGGCAAAGGAACTGGAGACACCCGAGAACGGCGGAACACCGCCTGCACGTGTGGTCGTCGAACAGCAGGCTCAACAGCCGACTGTTCCGGTGTCACCCAAGACTTCGCGCAACCTCGCGCTCGGCGCAGTGGCGGGACTGGTTGTGGGGATCGCGCTTGCGTTGATTCGTGATCGACTCGACAACACGGTGAAAGATCGTCGAACTGTAGAAGAGATCGCGGGTTCGGCGATGGTGGGCACGATCCCGTTCGACAAGGACGTCGAAGTCAATCACGCGATCGCTTTCAGTGACGGAAGTTCCGTGAGTGCCGAAGCCTTCCGTGAGTTGCGCACCAACCTTCAGTTCCTCGAGGTGGACCATCCACCGCGTGTCATCGTCGTCACGAGTTCGCTTCCCTCCGAAGGTAAGACGACCACGGCCGTGAACATCGCTCTCGTCTTGGCGGAGGCCGGCAAATCAGTGTGCCTGATGGAAGGCGACCTCCGGAAGCCGCGAGTATCGAAGTATTTGGGATTGCTCGGAAGTGTCGGCGTCAGTTCGGTGCTCTCCGGTCAAGCGACGCTGGACGATGTGCTTCAGCCGACCGAGTTCGACGGGCTGACAGTGCTCGCCTCCGGACCGATCCCGCCGAACCCGAGCGAACTACTCGGCACGGACACGGCCAAACATGTTCTCGAGGAACTGCGGGCGCGATACGACTACGTCATCATCGACGCCTCGCCGTTGCTACCCGTCACGGATGCCGCGGTCCTGGCCGCGATGTCGGACGGTGCCCTGGTGATCGCCCGACACGGCTCCACGAAACGCGATCAACTGGCGCGCGCGGTCGGAAACCTACAGAGTGTGGGTGCGCACGTCCTGGGCACTGTCATCACGATGACGCCGTCTCGCGGACGCAATGCGTACGAGTACAGCTACTACTACGAGTCGGACAAGTCGCTACCGCAGTTGACCGCGGTGCCCGCGCTCAACGCTCACCGAAGCGAAGTCGGCTGAGCAGCGGGCCGAGGAGATCGGCGATCTCAAGTCCGATCTCGTGAAACACGTTCTCTTCCTTACCCATCGGATCCATGACGTCCTCGGGTTCGGTGGCACGAAATCGGGGTCTGGCGGCGGCGAGGTCCTCGACAGTTCCTGCATCTGCGAGCGAGCCCAACCGTGCGGCTTCTCGAAGTGTGAACGTGCGCTTGAGCCGCGCCGGAGCCATCGCCAGGACTTTGTCTCGCTGACTTTCGGTCATCGTGAGAATGAGGTCGGCGTCCGAGGCCAGCGCTGTTGTCATGCGTCGGGCTTGAAACTCCGTGGGGTCGCCGCCGAGCCCCGCGAGAACCCTCGCAGCAGTTGGCTCGATCGGGTGTCCGACCATCGCCCGGGTTCCGGCACTCGAGGCGGTGAATCCGGTGACCCCGGCTTCGGCGGCATAAGCACGTGCAAGGCGTTCGCCCGTGGGTGATCGGCAGATGTTTCCCGTACAAACGAAGAGAACGTGCATGGCAGAAGCATAGGTTGCACACGCGACGCACTCGTCGTACGCCCGATGTTGGTTTCGCGCCCACCTGGCGTACGCGTTTCGGAAAGTTCGGACGCATACCAACAACACATGAAGATGACCGTGTTCGGAACGGGATACCTGGGGGCGACCCACGCAGTGTGTATGGCCGAACTTGGCCACGACGTGCTGGGAGTCGACATCGACCAGTCCAAGGTCGACAAGTTGTCTCGTGGGGAGGTCCCGTTCTTCGAGCCGGGTCTGACCGACATGCTGGAGAAGAATCTGGCGTCGGGTCGGCTGCAGTTCACGACTTCCTACTCCGATGCCGCGGATTTTGCGGACATCCATTTCGTCGGTGTGGGGACGCCTCAGAAGAAGGGGGAGTACGCCGCAGATCTGAGTCATGTTCATTCGGTGATCGACATGTTGGCGCCGTTGTTGCGAAAGCCTTCGCTGATAGTCGGGAAGTCGACGGTGCCGGTAGGCACGGCAGCGGCTCTCGGCGAGCGGCTCCGAGCGACTGCGCCGGCGGGTGGCTCGGTAGAGGTGGCCTGGAATCCGGAGTTCCTGCGTGAAGGACACGCGATCGCGGACACCTTGAGCCCTGACCGGTTGGTTCTGGGGATCGATCGTGACCGGCCGGGAAACGCCGAAGGCCTTCTTCGCGAGGTGTATGTCGAGATACTGGACGCAGGGGTGCCCTTCCTCGTGACCGATCTGGCGACGTCCGAGTTGGTCAAAGGATCTGCGAATGCGTTTCTCGCGACCAAGGTGTCCTTCATCAATGCGATTGCGGAGGTGTGCGAGGCGACCGGGGCCGACGTCACGATGTTGGCCGACGCTCTCGGGTACGACGCTCGGATCGGTAGACGGTTCCTCAATGCGGGCTTGGGGTTCGGCGGTGGTTGCCTGCCGAAGGACATTCGGGCGTTCATGGCACGCGCCGGGGAGTTGGGTGTCGACCAGGCGCTGTACTTCCTCCGCGAGGTCGACAGCATCAACATGCGACGACGGACAAAAGCTGTGGAACTGGTGACGGCAGCCTGCGATGGCAGTTTGCTGGGAGCTAACGTGTCGGTGCTGGGAGCTGCGTTCAAGCCCGAATCCGACGATGTGCGCGATTCGCCTGCGCTCAACGTTGCAGGAATGATGCAGTTGCACGGGGCGGCGGTCACCGTTTTCGATCCGAAGGCAATGGATAATTCTCGCCGACTGTTTCCCACCCTTCACTACGCAACCTCCACGTCAGAAGCTTGCAGGAATGCTGATGTGGTCTTGATCGCCACTGAATGGGACGAGTTCGCCTCACTCGTGCCCGCCGATTTGGAACCACTCGTTCGGCGGCGGGTGATCGTTGACGCCAGAAATTGCCTCGATCCGGACCTGTGGCGCTCCGCCGGTTGGAACTATCGCGGATTGGGGCGGTAGGTCGAACGTCCAGGTAGCGAAAAAATAGCTGCGAGAAGGCCTTAGGTGAGATGCGCGAACCTCGCAGACCATGCCCAGTGGGTAGACTTCCGGCCGGGGAATGACGGGGTCTGGTGACGGAACCCGTCGACGGTCGACGAAGGTGGATCATGAACTTGGTTTTGGGTGTGACGGTGGGAGCCAGCGCTGTGCGTTTGGCGCGCCCGGGGACGCCCGACCACAGTGGTCCGGTGTTCCGATCCAGAGCGGTCGATCGAGGCCGCGAGATTCCCGAGGAAGTCGCAGCGGAGGCAACCGGCGTGGCCTTGACCGAGAATGCCGACCTCGGCAGCAATACGGTCGTCGCTTACCGGGATCAAGCGCAGGCCGGAGCACTCCAAACAGCGTTCGAACAGAAAGGCATCGACAACTTCGAGCTGGTTCCCGAAGTAGTCGCGACGCTTCGAATGCTCGAGGAGTCCGGTGCGTTGACCGACCAGAGCACACTCGTCGTCGTCGACATCGGTAGTTCTGGATCGACGATCAGCATTGTGGACAGGCAGATGCGGTCTACCGTCGTCACCGCCCGGTCGACGCGGGTCAGTGGAGATCACTTCGACGAGCTCGTCTACTCGGATCAGACCGTGCGTCGCCGTATAGCTACGCCGGCCGACCCGGGCGGCGATGCCGAACTGCAGGCGCGATGCCGACTCGCGAAGGAACAGCTGTCCTCACGAAGTGCGGTGTGCCTGCCCGGCCCCGGCGGGCTTCTCCTGCTGTCGCGGGAAGTTTTCGATTCGTTGGTCGTCACGTCGGTGGAGGCCTTCGCACGCGAGATACGAGAGGTCATCGCAACGTCCGGCCGTAACCCCGACGCGATTCTCCTGATCGGTGGCGGTGCACGCATTCCGATCGTGCGGGCGACCCTCGCCGCGTGGCTGGAGTGCCCCCTCATCGCGCCCGAGCAGCCGGAACTCGTGACTGCGCAAGGTGCTGCGCTGATCGCGGAGTCGTCGATGACGCCATCGGCGCGCGCGGTATCTGCCCCGGTTCAGGTTCCGGCTGTAGCGCCGATCTTTGCGCCGTATCCGATCCACACCCCGGCGGAGGTACCCGTTCCGGTTCAGGCGTTCAGCCACGGAGGGGTGGCAACGCTCGCGGAATCGGAGCGGCCGAATGCCTTGTCCGAAGCCGCTTCCGGTACGAAGTCCGTTCCGCAGGAACAGGTGCCGAGCCCTTACGCGGCGGAACTGCCTCAGCCGCGACCGAACCGACACGAGCAACGATTCGATCCGGCCGCAGATCTCGTGGTCGCCGACAGCGACCAGGCCACGGACGGATTCGGCACAGAACGTGACGCAGACACCGAGGCCGTGATGGTTGACGCCCAGGCGTACTCGGCGATGTACGAAGGCGAGGGACCCGGGGCAGGAACCGCACACCCGTCCTGGCTCGCCGGGACACAACCCGTTGAATCGACATCCAAAGAGCCGAGAAACCCGCTACGGTTCGCGGGCCTCGGCGCCGGTGTGATCGCGGCGATCGTGATCGTGGGGCTGGGATTGGGCTACGGAGGAAAGGTCTTCGATTCCGAGGACGCCGGACCCGTGGCAACCGAGGTGACCACGACGGCACCGACGACCACGACTACTCCGCCGCCGACGACCACAACGACCGCGCCCCCGACGACGACGGAGGAAGCCCCTCCGGTCGTCGAGGCTCCGCCAGTCGTGCAGGACACTTACGTGCCTCCCGCGCCCGCGCCCGCGCCCGCGCCGCCACCGCCGGCGATCTACATCCCGGGGCTTCCGCCGATTCTGTTGCCGGTTCTCCCACCGATTCCCGGACTCTGAGGCTCGCTTTCAGCGTTTGGAGTGTCGGCCACCTGACGTGGGGCCGGCCTTGACCGCGCTACCGGGCGGACGGGCGAGAATCACGGCGATGGCAGTGGTGAGTGGAACCGAAAGCGCCAGGGCTATTCCGCCGACCGCGGACCGTACGATTTCGATCGCTACAGCGTCACCGACCAGGACGTCCTGAAGAGGGCGCCCGCTGACGCTGAAGAGCAGTAGCAGTGGCAGCGCCCCACCCGCGTACGCGAGAACCAAGGTGTAGACCGTGCTGGCGATGTGATCACGTCCGACCCGCATCGCACCGCCGAAGACTTTTCGACGGGACGCATGCTTGTCGAGTTCGGCCAACTCGAATGCCGAGGATGCCTGGGTGATGGTGACGTCGTTGAGAACGCCGAGCGAGCCGATGATGAAGCCCGCCAGCAGCAGGCCGGTGATGTCTATGTGCTCGATATAGGTCTGAACATTGGTGTTCTGCTCTTCAGACAAACCGGTGAGGTGTGTCAGTTCAATGCAGAGGTAGGAGAGAACCGCGGCGAGCACCATGGCGGCAAGGGTGCCAAGCAAAGCAGAACTGGTCTTGAGTGAGACCCCGTGCGCCAGATAGAGAACCGCGTACAAGATCACCGCCCCGGCGACCAGCGCAACCGGTATCGCAGGCTTGCCGTCGAGCAGAGCGGGTAGGAGAAACCCGACGACTACGCCGAAGGCGATCACCAGGCCGACGAGTGCGCGCAGCCCTCTCCACCGTGCGACTGCGATGATGACGACGGCGAACGCGATGACGATCAACGCCAGCGGGAGCCCACGCGAATAGTCTTCGAAGGAGTACTGCGTGTTTCCGTTCGGGTCGGTCTGACGCACCAGGCGAATGTGGTCACCCACGCGAAGGTCCGGCTGACCGGCGCCCGGAATGACCTCGAGCAATGTCTTCGTTCCGGCATTCGGCCCGGATTCGATATCGACGATACTTCGCTGGCACTGGTAGGCGGAGGTAGGCGGCGGTTGCGGGGCACCGACGAATACCCTTCCGGCAGAGGAACTTCCGCAGTCACCGAGATCCTGCATCGTGACGGTGCCCGCCTCGGTTTCCACCGAGCTGCCGTCGGCATTCTGGAAGGGGAGTGGGACGGGAATGGTGTTCTTGTCCGGCCACAGTGCGACAGCTGCCGCGACGACGACCATGCCGATGACGACGAGCAACCCGATGACGACGCGTGATGCGGTGGGGCCGATCTGAATGGGGCCACCGTGGCCGTGGCCGTGACTCATCGGAAACTGAGTGTCGGACTGGGGATTTGCACCGGTGCAATGTTATCGGCTCCGAAGCGAATGGTCAGCTTCTGACGGCAGTGTCGGTGAAAGGCAGTGTCGCTGCAAGGCAGAGTCGGCGAAAACCGGTGCTACCGATGAGGGGTTGTGAAACTGGGATTGGTCGAGCTGGGTGGCGGGGAACAGGGGGGGTTGTCCCCGCCACCAACCTGGTATCCACAGGGGGGGGAGGGATACCAGGTGCTCGCGGCACCGAAGTGCTGCTAACTAATGTACCCAATTTCAAACCGATTTGGCGCGTTGTCCAACTACCAATTTCACAACGAATCACGTACCGATTGGACCGTTTTCACATCGGGGCAGGTCACTAAATAGTTAAAGAGTCAATCAAACCGCATGGTTTGCGAAAAATGTGACCAAGGTCGCACAAATGCCCCGCAGTTTTACGTTTACGGGGCATTTGTACAACGAATTGTTTACTCGATTTCAGCCGGATTCAGCGTGAGAATCTACTGTTTGTAACTGGTGAGGAAGTTGCCGAATCGCTCGATGGCCACGGCGAGATCTCGGGCCCACGGAAGGGTGACGATCCGAAGGTGATCGTGATTCGGCCAATTGAACCCGGTGCCTTGAACCATCAGGATCTTCTCCTGGAGAAGCAGGTCCTGAACCAATTTCTCGTCGTCGTGGATCTCGTAGACGTTCGGATCCAGACGAGGGAACGCGTAGAGCGCGCCGCGAGGCTTCACACACGAAACGCCCGGAATCATGTTCAATCGCTCCCAAGCGACGTCGCGCTGCTCGAGCAGGCGGCCGCCGGGCAGGATCAGGTCTTCGATGCTCTGGTGACCGCCGAGGGCGACCTGAATGGCGTGCTGTCCGGGGACGTTGGGGCACAGACGGGTCGACGCCAAGAGATCGAGTCCCTCGAGGAAGCCGGCCGCGTGATCCTTCGGGCCCGTGATCGCCACCCAGCCGGAGCGGTAGCCGGCGACGCGGTAGGCCTTCGAGAGGCCGTTGAACGTCAGGCACAGCAGATCAGGGGCAAGCGTTGCCAGCGAGATGTGCTTGGCGTCGTCGTAGAGGATCTTGTCGTAGATCTCGTCGGCGAGCAGCAGAAGCTGATGCTTGCGTGCCAGATCGACCAACTGCTGCAGAACCTCCATCGAGTACACCGCACCCGTGGGGTTGTTCGGGTTGATGACGAGGAGAGCCTTGGTCTTGTCGGTGATCTTGGATTCGATATCGGCGATATCGGGATTCCAGTCGTTGGCCTCGTCGCAGAGATAGTGGACGGGCGTGCCTCCGGACAAGCTCGTCATCGCAGTCCACAGGGGATAGTCCGGTGCTGGGATCAGAACCTCGTCGCCGTTGTTGAGGAGGGCCTGCATGGTCATCGTGATCAGCTCGGAAACACCGTTGCCGAGGTAGATGTCGTCGACGTCGAGCTCGGGGAAGCCGGGAACCAGCTCGTAACGCGTCACGATTGCGCGCCGCGCCGACAGAATGCCCTTCGACTCCGAATAGCCCTGTGCATAGGGCAGGGCGGCGATCATGTCCCGCATGATCACATCGGGGGCGTCGAATCCGAACGGTGCCGGGTTGCCGATGTTGAGCTTGAGGATCCGGTGTCCTTCCGCCTCCAACCGGGCGGCATGCGCGTGTACCGGTCCACGGATTTCGTACAGGACGTTCTGGAGCTTCGACGACTGCTCCAGCTCGCGCTGCGGCTGACGGTGGCGGACGGGTTCTGGTGTGCTCACGAGTTACATGATTCCACCACTGTGCAAGTGCATTGTCGGGGACCGTGTCGCACGCCCCGTTGGCTATTGTCGAGCGATGACCCCCAGCGAGCAGATTGCAGCCCCGTACGGATCGTGGACTTCTCCGATCGGAGCAGCTGATCTGGCTGCAGGTGGGCACCCTGTCGAGGGTGGACGATACGTCGGTGACGAGATCTGGTGGGCTGAACTTCGTCCGACCGAGGGTGGTCGGACCTCGATCCGTCGATCCGGTCTCGACAACCAACCCGTCGACATCCTCCCCGCGCCGTGGAACGCGCGTACCAGGGTTCACGAGTACGGCGGTGGCGCCTGGACGGTCACCGAGTCCGGAAAACTGGTCTTCAGTGAATTCTCCGATCAACGGGTGTACATCCTCGAAGGAGTCACTCCACGGGCTCTGACGCCCGAACCGGCGTCGCCGGCCGCGTGGCGATACGCAGACCTGCAGATCGTGAACGGCGAGGTGTGGGCGGTTCGGGAAGCGCACGCGGAGGACGGGGCGATCACTCGCGATATCTGCGCGATTCCGCTGGACGGTTCCGGCAACATCCGCTCGATCGTCGGCGGCTCGGACTTCCTCTCGTCACCGAGGCTTTCGCCGAGTGGAACCAAGATCGCCTGGATCGCATGGAACCATCCGCAAATGCCCTGGGACGGTACCGAACTGCGGGTAGCTCCACTCGTCGACGGCGTCGCTCAGGCGTATTCCGTGCTGATCGGCGGACTTGAAGAGTCCGTCCTGCAGCCGGAGTGGATCACCGACGACGAACTCTACGCAATCAGCGATCGCAGCGGCTGGTGGAACATCTATCGCGTCGGCGGCAAGATCAGCCCGATTTGCCCGGTGAACGCGGATTTCGGTGGCCCGCAGTGGCGCTTCGGTGGGCGCTGGTTCGTCGAACTCGGCAACGGGCACCTTCTCACCGCACGCACCGTCGGAACCGACACGCTGGCGGTACTCGACCCGGCGTCGGGGGAACTGCGCGACATCGCGACCCCGGGTGTCACCAGCATCGGCCTCATGCAAGTTCGCGGCGATCGGTTACTGCTCATCTCGGGAGGCGCGAAACTGGCGGGCGCGCTACGTGAACTGGACCTCGGTACCGGCGAACTCACCGAAATCCGTTCGTCGGTCGAAGAATTGCCCGAGTCTGCCTACCTTCCGGAAGCGCGAGCCGTCGTGGCTCACGGACACGGGCGAGAAGTTCACGCCGTTGCGTATCCGCCGCGCAGTCCGCGATACAAAGGGCTCGACGATGAACGACCGCCGTATGTCGCGTTTGTTCACGGTGGGCCGACGGCGCACGTCGCACCGGCCCTCAACCTCGTCTACGCCTTCTTCACCAGCCGCGGAATCGGCGTCGTCGACGTGAACTACGGCGGGTCGACCGGTTACGGACGTGAGTACCGTAATCGATTGCGTGGTCAGTGGGGTGTCGTCGACGTGCAGGACGTCGTCACCGCCGTCAACGGGTTGGCCGAGCAGGGGCTTGCCGATCCGGCCCGCCTTGCCATCGAAGGCGGATCCGCCGGTGGTTGGACCGTTCTGGCCGCACTGACGACGTCCGACGTGTTCGCTTGTGGTGCTTCCTATTTCGGCGTGGCCGAACTGGACCTGTTCGTGCAGGAAACTCACGATTTCGAATCGCGTTACGTCGACGGTTTGATCGGCCCGCTGCCGGAATCTGCCGACCTGTACGCGGAACGTGCTCCACTCAACAACGTCGACGGGTTGAACTGCCCGGTGTTGCTTCTCCAGGGTCTCGACGATCCGATCGTGCCACCCTCGCAGGCGGAGCGATTCCGGGATGCTCTGGTGGCCAAGGGCATTCCGCACGCGTACCTGGCCTACGAGGGTGAATCTCACGGATTCCGCAAGCAGTCGACCATCATCAGCTCACGCAACGCCGAGCTGTCCTTCTACGGGCAGGTGCTCGGATTCACTCCACCCGGCATTCCGACGCTCGAGCTGTGGAAGCCTGCGATCAGTAGCTGACGGCCCCGTGGCTGCGCGCGAAGGCCGCCAGGATCCGACTTGCCACCAGTGACGGGGTCGACAGGTCGGCCCACGTCCACCTCGCGACCTCCCACCCTGCGTCACGGAGTCGGTCTTCGCGGAGCTTCTCGTTCCAGAGCGCGTCCTCGGGGCTGCGACCGGCGGGCACCAGTCGGCCGTACTTGATGCGGCCGTCGAACTCTCCGATGGTGCGCTGCTCACGCCACAGGAAGTCGACGCGGCCGGCGAACCCTCGAGCGTCGTGGATGTCGACCTGGGGTTCGGGGAGCGGCAGGTGTTCGTGCAGGAACAATGCGAGGCTCCGTGATTCACCGACGCTTTCGATACGGGAGTCCATCGCGGTGAGCGCGTGGAGCGCATGTCGATGGCGCGGATGGTTCGGGCTGAGTGCCAGCGAGGCTGCAACCGCGTCCTTGGTCAACCTTGAACGGTGCAACGCTGAATTGCCCACGACGAGAGCCTGTTCGAAAGTGAGTGTCCTCGCGAGATCCGCAACAGTTCGTGCCGGAGTCGTGACGCGCAGCCCATCGACTTCGGTGATCTCGTTGTCCGCCAGCCATGTCGAGTGCACATGACGTCGAGCGGACTTTCGGCCACCACCTCGCCGGTTCCGGGACAGGTGAACGACGTCGAGCGGAGTGTTCCAGAGTTCGAAACCGTGCAGAACCGCAGCCGAGACGTGGCTGACAGTGGCACCGGGTGAAGCGGCGCAGGCCACGGCCTCTGCCCGCAATCGATGTCGTCCGTATGCGTCGAGGCGGGACAGGTGGCCGCTGTCCACGTACGCACCACGATGGATTCTGGCCCAGGTTCCACTAGCGCAGGCCTGTCGGATCTCGGCATCGGTGCGACCGATCGACAGTTGGTCCGGCCTGCGGATGATATGTGTCTGTTCCCCCATGTCGATCGATCTTGCTGCGCCCGGCGATGGAAAGGAAGCCGTGACCCCGGGGGTGTGGATAGCCGTGAGTGAACACCACTTGTCCACAGTTCGAACCGGTTTCGCGTCGCTGGAGAGGGTGTTCGGTATGGGGAAACGGTGGCAGGTTCCCGGTGTCGCGCTCTAGGAAACCCTTGCGTCCGGAGCGTTCGCGTGCCAGGCTGTTCAACTATGACTACAGGAAAGGCGGACACCGCCACCGTCTCGTGAGCGCCGCACCGATTCGCTCGTCGGCATCACATCGAGCGACATTGCCCGAGAACTTCAATCTCTTCGATGAAGACAGTCTGGCCCTGGAAAAGATCCGCGACGTGTGGCTGAAACGCGGATTGTGTACTCGTCCTGCTGATCGAAACACCGCAGAAGCCTCTGTCGCGCAACTGTATCGACGCTCCGGGCTCCCGAAACCGGAGTTCGTCTGGGTCCCGTCGCCGTCTGCTGGTTCGGACCTGATCGTCACCGAAGGACTGTCGACCAAGATGTCATTGGACGGCACCGGCCTCGACTGCGCTTCCGGGTATATCGCGAGCATGTTTGCGGCTTCGCGCCGACGCATGGACGCGCGAATCGAATGTCGGAGAACTGGCTGGCAGATGGAACGCCGGCAGGGGGAGCGCCTGATCAGGGCGTCCATTTGGGAATCGTTGCACACCACGCTGTTCGACGGCGTCGCAGCTGCGATACGAACGATGTTGACCCCGGTGGCCGGGGAAGTGACCTGGTACGGGCAGCAGGACGCACATCGAATCGCGTACTACGACACATGCCATCGATTCGGTCTTGCGACCTTCCGCTCGGAAGACCGTGAACTCCTCGACGTGCAGACCGCACTGGCTGACTCGACCGGGTGGTGGTGGGCGTTCGACGACGTGTGCATCATGGCGGAACGACCCACTGCCTTACATGCCGAACCGATTCCGGGCAGCGCGCAGGGGGCACGGCGCTTGCATCATTCTGATTCCCCCGCAATCGAATTCGTAGACGGTACAAAGGCGTTCGTTCTACACGGAGCGATCGTTCCAGACTGGGTGGTGCTCGACCCCACCGCCGAACGCATCGCACACGAGCGCAATGTAGAGATCCGTCGATGTGCAATCGAGCGGATCGGGTGGGATTCCTACATCGAGCTGGCGGGCCTGACACTGGTCGACCAAACCGACGATCCCGGTAACGCCGGTTGCCTGCTGCAGCTCTACGCGTCGCCGGAGGGCTGGGGTCGAAGTGGACGGATTCTCCTCGCGGTCAACGGTTCTCTCGAACGCGACGGGCATCGGCGTCGATACGGCCTTCACGTACCCGGATGGTTTACCTCCGCGTTGGATGCCGCCGGATGGACTTACGGCATCACCGGTACCGACTATTCCCGTCTCGTTCGTCGAACCTGAATCTCGAACCCTCTACCCTCAATCCTCAAACCTTGGGTGATACTTATGAACTCGAACATGACCTTGTCCGCTCTCACCAGCCTCACCGGCCTCGATGTCTTCGACTACCTGGACCAGGAAGTGTCCATTCCTGTGATCGACGGACTTCAGGCGCAAGGCGATCTCATCGTGATCCCGTTTTCGCTGCTCGCAAATATCGTGGCGCCTCTGCCATGGACACGCTCTGTGAGAGTGCCGCTCTCCGGCGTGGAACTGCTGCGAAGTGCGGCGGGAGGGAACCCCCACAGTCTGGTTGCAGACGAAGGGGAGTGCACGTGGTCGACGCCGGTGAAAGATGCTCGGGGCCTTGCACTCGGCGTGCTTGACACCCGGGTGACCGCGTACCTCATCCACCCGGAGCACGGCGCGACCGGCATCGCTCCGGGACGATACGTCATCGGCCGGCAGCAGGAAAGGGGCGTCGGGCGTGCGCGCGGTGCGGTGATGCTTGTCGCCGATTGACACGCCGGCCTCGAGTTGGCGGGGGAGTGAGCACCACTTGCACAGGGCGAGCACCGGTTTCCGTGTGCTGGACGGTGTGTCGGGTCGAGGGAAAGGGTGCTCGGTCGGCAAAGGCTCCCGCACAAACACGAATGCCCTCACCGTGACGGTGAGGGCATTCGCGTGTGGTGCGCTTACTTCTTGCGGCCAGGAGCCTTCGCGCCGGCCTTGAATCCGAGTCCGCCTGCCTTGGGGGCGGGCGGCGCGGCAGCAGGGGCCGGAGCTTCCGCGGGTGCGGACGCCTCAGCAGGCGCTTCAGCGGGTTCTGCCTTCACAGGTTCGGCCTCGGGAGCCGGGGCCTCTGCAGCCGGCGCCGGGGCCGCAGCGGGAGCTGCCTTCCGGGCACCGGGAGCCTTTGCGCCCGACTTGAATCCGAGTCCGCCGGCCTTGGCAGCAGGCGGAGCCTTCGGGGCTTCCGCCTCGGCGGCCGGAGCCTCTGCCGGTGCAGCCGGAGCCTCTGCCAGAGCCTCTGCCGGAGCAGCAGCAGGTGCTTCAGAAGCAGGAGCAGCCTTTGCACCAGGAGCCTTGGCCCCACCCTTCATCTGCAGTCCCTTGCCGCCGGGTGCCTTGGCGCCGGACGCCAGGCCCAGACCCTTCGGCTTGGCGACGGGTGCAGCAGCTTCGGGTGCAGCAGCCTCAGCAGCCGGAGCTTCCGCTGCCGGCGCGGCAGCGGCCTTTGCTCCGGGTGCCTTGGCGGCGCCCTTCATCTGCAGTCCCTTGCCGCCGGGTGCCTTGGCCCCGCCTGCCAAGCCGAGACCCTTGGGCTTTGCGACAGGTGCTGCCGGTGCAGCAGCTTCGTCAGCGGGAGCTTCCGCGCTTGCGGCGGGAGCCGCCTTCTTGGCGCCGGGAGCCTTGGCCCCGCCGGCCATTCCGAGCCCCTTGCCGGGTGCCTTGGCGCCGGGAGCTTTTGCACCTGGTGCTTTGGCGAGGCCCTTCATGGCCAGACCCTTGCCTGCCGGTGCAGCCTTGGCTTCCGGAGTCGCGGCAGCTTCCTCGACTTCGGCGACCCGATCCTGCTCGACGGTCTCAGCCTTTGCCTCAGCAGCGACCGGTGCCTTCTCGCGCGGGATCACCTTGATGTTCTCGCCGAGCTGGGCGGGATCGAGACGAGTGACGGAGTTCAGCATCAGCTGCGCGACGTCGACGACCTCGACGCCTTCGCCCTGGCCTTGCTCCTGGCGGGCAGTGACGCCGTCGGTGAGCATGACGCGGCAGAACGGGCAACCCGTGGCGATCTTCTTGGGGTTGGTGGAGAGCGCTTCGTCGACGCGGTCGACGTTGATGCGCTTGCCGATGTTCTCTTCCATCCACATGCGAGCACCACCGGCACCACAGCACATGGAACGTTCGCCGTGACGCGGCATTTCGACGAGCTTGGAGCCTGAGGCTTCCATGAGTTCACGGGGAGCGTCGTAAACCTTGTTGTGGCGTCCGAGGAAGCACGGGTCGTGGTAGGTGACGTCTTCGCTCACGGACGCAACCGGGATCAGCTTCTTCTGGCGCACCAGACGGTTGAGCAGCTGAGTGTGGTGCACGACCTCGTAGTCGCCGCCCACCTCCGGGTACTCGTTGCCGAGGGCGTTGAAGCAGTGCGCACAGGTGACGACGATCTTGCGCTTCTTCTGCTCGATACCGTCGAAGACCGAATTGAGCATCTCGATGTTCTGCATCGCGAGCTGCTGGAACAAGAACTCGTTGCCGGCACGACGTGCGGAGTCGCCGGTGCAGGTTTCGTCGGCGCCGAGGACCATGAACTTCACTCCCGCGGTGGCGAGGAGTTCGGCAACGGCCTTGGTGGTCTTCTTGGCACGGTCTTCGTAGGCGCCGGCGCAGCCGACCCAGAAGAGGTACTCGTAGTCCTCGAAGCTGTCGGCGTCCTTGCCGAAGACGGGGATCTCGAAGTCCATCTCGTTGATCCAGTTGAGGCGATCCTTGGAGTTCTGACCCCAGGGATTGCCCTTGTTCTCGAGGTTCTTGAACAGGCCGGCGAGCTCGGAGGGGAACTCCGATTCGATCAGGACCTGGTAGCGACGCATGTCGATGATGTGGTCGACGTGTTCGATGTCGACGGGGCACTGTTCGACGCAGGCGCCGCAGTTGGTGCAGCTCCACAAGGTTTCGGCGTCGATGACCGGGGCCATCTCGCCTTCGACGGTTTCACCGACGAGCTTGCGGTCGGCCTCGAGGCGTGCGGCCTCGGGGATGGCTGCGAGGGCGCCTTCCTTGACATTGCCTTCGCTGTCGACGAGACCGATCTCGTCGCCGCCCATGTCCTTGCGTCCACCAGCGAGCAGGTACGGGGCCTTGGCGTAGCCGTGGTCACGCAGCGACATGATGAGCAGCTTGGGAGAGAGCGGCTTTCCGGTGTTCCACGCGGGGCACTGGGACTGGCAACGACCGCACTCGGTGCAGGTGGTGAAGTCGAGCCAGCCCTTCCAGGAGAAGTCTTCGATGTTTCCGGCGCCGAGAGTGTCGGTGTCGGGGTCGACGTTCTCCATCGTCAGGACTTTGCCCTTGGACATCATGGGCTTTGCCGCGCCGAGCGCGACGGTGCCGTCGTCTTCACGCTTGAAGTAGATGTTGAAGAACGCCGAGAAGCGGTGCCACGCGACGCCCCAGGTGATGTTGCGGCCCACGATCGCGAGCCAGATCATGCCGGTCATCAGCTTCACGAATGCGAACACCGAGATCATGACGGGGCTGGCGGGAAGCAGTTTCGCGACCTGCATGGTGAAGAAGTCGGTCCACGGGTTGGCGTGACCGTAGGTCGCGATCTTGCCTGCCTTGACCATGATCATGCCCAGGCCCTCGAGCAGGACGATGCCCTCGATGACGTAGGCAGCCTTGAAGTTGGAGCCGCCGAAACGGGACAGGCGTGCAGGCAGACGCGGGTGGTTGAGCTGACGGATCACGATCAGCGTGGTGATACCGATGACGGTGCCCAGGCCGAGGATCTCGTCCCACAGGTGCCACGCCCACGTGTTACCGAAGATGGGCCAGTGGAATTCGGGGTTGAACGTCTGGCCGTAGGCCTCGAACCACAGCAGGAACCCACCGAGGAAGCCGACCATGACGAGCCAGTGGGCCCAGCCGACGCTGCGGAACTTGTTCATGCGCGTGTGCGCGATGAACTCGATGATCATCTGCTTGAAGCGAGGGAAGAACGGGCGCCATCGATCGGGTGCCGACTGGCCGATGCGCACGGTGTTGAACATCCTCAGCGCGCCTGAGAGGAAGATGTACCAACACACCAAGCTCAGCAGAGCACCAATCGTGCCCAACGTAATCGTCAGGGCATTCATGTCGCGGCCTTTCGTTTCAGGGCGACGCGTCGGCCACCTCGGGACAGCCCACTGATACTAACCTGCGTTATGTTACCCGCCAGTAACTAGCATTACCAGCCTGTAGGTACCGGCTGGTAACCGCTCGTGGCCTGGAGAGATCGATCTTCTGCGTCGGACGGGCTGGGCCAGACGCAGACATGTCTGGTCGTCACGTTAGGCGGTGCCCGTCAGGTGTCCATCTGTCAGGCAGCCCTAAGTCGGGTTCCGAGCAGGTGAGAACAACCGACCGGCTGTTATCGTTACGCCCGTCACGCACAGGGGAAACGGGTGGTGTGAGTCATCGACTGACGCCCGCCCGATCCCGGGGAGGATCAAAAATGTTCATTCGAAAAGCTGCGGCCGTCGCAGCGATGACCATTGCCGCTACGGGCATCGCTGCAGGTACTTCTTACGCAGCTCCGGAGACGTCACCCGACGTTTCGTACACCGCCGAGGTCGTCGACCAGGCCGTTGTCACCACCATCGACGCCGGAGCATTCCGGGTCTCGGGCGACGGAACTCACGTCGACTTGCAGAACAGCCAGGGCGCAACTCTCGTGAGCCTTCCGCTCGCGTTCAACCTCGGCGACGTTCAGTTCCCGTTCGACGAGACCGTCAGTGAGGACGGCAAGACCCTCACCCTCAAGCCGAACCTGGACCCGGCCAGCTCCAAGCCGAAGTCGGTCGCTGCCGAGTTCACCCCGGTTGCTTCGCCTGACGAGGATCAGAAGGCAATCGAGAAGTTCCAGTCACAGCTCGGGCTTGCCACGCAGATCGGTAGCCTCACCGGCACGATCGTCGGGGCGGTCATCGGTTGCATCGTGGGTCTGCCCGGCCTGGTCGTCGGCTGCCTGCCCGGCATGGTCACAGGGGCCGGTATCGGTGGAGTCGCCGGTACCATCCTCGCCGGCGGCGGAACTGCCGTCGTCGCGGGCTTGGACCTGATCAAGGTTCTGAACGCTCCGGCTGGAACAACTCTCTTCCAGTAGAACGTCACGAACGCCGAAACGGGCGCCACACCTTCAGAAGGTGTGGCGCCCGTTTTGCTGTCTCGAGTAATGCGTGTGATCAGTAGTCGCGAACCTTCAGGCCTGGGTTGGCGGCGAGGATGTCGTTGATCGGCGTCGCGTACTGGGTCGGGGCTTCTTGCCCGAACAGTGTCTCTGCCTGAGCGATCTCGCACAGGGGAGAGGTGGCGACGTTGGACGCACTCGTGATGCCCACTGCCAACGTTCCGGAGACGATCGGGCCACCGCTGTCACCCTGCAGGACGCAGATGTTGGTGGTGAAGCCGTTGTCGAGGGTGTGATCCAAAACCTTTGCGACGCGGTTGACGCCGGTGACGACGCCGCAGCTGAAGCCTGTGGTCGATCCTGCCTTGCAGACCGGGGCGCCCACGACAGGATCGGCGGTACCGGTGATGTTGACCGAGCGGTTGAACGGGACCCGCACGCTGTTGTTCTCGAAGCGGTACTTCGCGTTGTCGTCGATGTTGATGATCGAGTAGTCGCGCCCGTCGAAGCTGCTCTTGGCGAAGTACCCGACGCGGGGCCCGGTCTGGTTGTTCACCATCGGGAAGACCTGGCTGGAGTTCGAGGTGCCGGCAGCGGCACGGTTGGGATCGCAGTGACCGGCGCTGATGTTGACTGTGCGTCCTGAACCGTCGGTGCCGTTGAAGCCGAATGAACAACGCAGTCCAGTGTTACCGGAGGTTGCGCCGAAGGCGTCTCCGCCCAGTGCAGCGTCGCCGGTTGCGGATCCGGTTGCGGGGATGAGGTCCGCGACGATCGGGGGAACCAGTAGCGGAGCAGCGGTATGGACGACGGTCCGCTTCAGGAATTCAGGCAATTCGATGCCGGCGGCAGGATCGGCCGTGAGGGCGACTCCGTTGCCGACGACGTCGACGGCGATGCCACGCACGAGGTCTGCGACCTCGGCAGGCTGCGAATCGAGCCAGGTGTTGAGTGCCGAGAGTTGACCTTGCAGAGCCTGCTCGCTCTGCGCGACGTCCTTGACCTCGAAACCGGCCTTCTCGGCGGCCTCGCGGGCAGCATCCTTGTCGCGACCGTCAGCGAGAGCGACGATGCCCTTGCCGAGGTCGTCGAGCCACACTCCGGCAAAAGAGTCGGGAAACTGGACGCGCGCGATGGCGGCGAACTCCGCGAGCTTCTGCGCGAGTTCGGAACGCGAGACGAACTGGTCGGGCGTCAGCGCCAAGTCGTGCTGTAGGGCTTCGGCGAGTTCGACGGGCAGATGGGCTGCCTGATCGGATACCCCGGATTCGTTCGGTTCTGCGTTCGCGACCGCGGTAATCGGTCCGAGGAGCAGCAGCGCGGCCGAACCGAACACTGCGGCGCGACGTGCGATGGAGCTTCGCATGTGGGCCTTTCCACTTCGTTGACCGCGTACCACCCCCCTGGGAGCACACGGATACGGCTCACGGACTTGTGGTGAGCCGATCACAGTCGACCATGACTATATGGGTTCGAACGCGCTATTCCCACCCGTTACATGAGCAGACAGCGCTGACCCCGACCGACAACAGCACTGTGCCCGCCGATCGCGAAACGGATCGGCGGGCACAGTGTGTGAATCAGTGGTTGGTCAACCTGCAGTGCGGACGCGGATTCCGGCACCGACACCGCCACCGGAAGCGCGATCTGCCGCGTCGAGGATGTCTCCGACCGGAATACCCAGATTCGAGGTTCCACCGGAGGTCGCCAGTACCAGGTTCGCTTCGTTGCAACTGGGTGCTCCGCTGCTGTTGGAGCCGCTGGTGATGCCCAGAGCCAAGGTTCCGGAGACGATGGCGCCGCCACTGTCCCCGGCGAGGGTGCACGCGGTGCCGGCGAATCCGCGAACGGTTCGTGAATCACCGTCCGCCATGACCAGTTGAGTTTCGACGCGATCGGCTGCCACGACACCACAGGTGAAGGACGACGTCTGGCCGGACTTGCAGATGGGAGCGCCGATCACGGGACGTGCTGTTCCGGTGATCGCGAGGGTGGTCCCGTTGGCACCGCGGACGGCAGCACGGTCGAGGCCCGCGTCGATGCCGGACTGGTCGAACTTGATGACCGAGTAATCGAGATCGCCGGCGTTGTTGCCGACGGAAGACTGTGAGAATGCTCCGATCAACTGACTGTCGTCGACGTTCGCGTGATTCGGCAGGTAGACGGGCGACTTCGAACCCTCGGCCGGATTGCAGTGTCCGGCACTGATATTGAGAGCATTGTTCTGATCGTCGACGGCGTTGAACCCGAACGAGCAGACCGAGATGTTCTCGGTCGGTGTCTCGCGAATGGGGCCTGTCGACGTGATGTAGGTATCGCCGCCGAGTGCTCCGGGATCAACCGATCCGCCACCGCCCGGGCTGAGAACGATCTTGGTGTTCTCGAGCAGGGTCGGAAGATTGAGCGCCTGCCCGACGGGGCTGTTCGCGACGTCGATGACGACCTGGTTGTTCAGGACGTCGATAGTCGCCGAATTGACTGCGCGTGAGATTTCCTTGGGCAGCCCGGCAATCCATCCGTTGACGTCGGCCAGCGTCTTCTCGAGGGTGTCGGCGGAGACGGGGGCGACGTGCGTGCGGTAACCGTCGTCGGCCGCGATGCGTGCAGCTTCGGTGGTGGTGACGGCTACGACGGGTTGACCGTCGAGTCCCATCCACGAGCCGGCGTAGTCGCCAGGGCGCTCGGACTTGAATTCCTGGGCGTATGCACCGAGTTCCTGAGCTTTGGCAGCGCGGTCCAGATACTCCTGTGGGGAGATCTTCAGATCGCGTGTGATCGCCTCGACCAGCTCAGCCGGAAGCTGATCTGCCCCGAGCTGTTCGACATGCGTGTCGGAGGCGGGCTCTGCCGATGCCGTCGTGGTGAATGGAGCTGCGAGCAGTAGTGCCGAGGCGCCGACCACAGCGGTGCGGATCGCCAACGAGTTACGCATGAAATCCCTTCAAGTCCCCGGCACCGAGCCGGTAGGTACCGCACCCACCATAGGGGAAAAGTTTCGACGAGGAATATGTGCCTGTTGTCGGCAAGTCGAATTATTCTGTCTAACTTGGCATTCCGGGTCTCGGGGCCAATGGCATGACGGGCATGTCGGGATTCGGAACCACCGGATCGGTTGTGTCGGTCGGGTTGGACGGCTGCGTCGGCGTTGTCTGTGTATCAGTGGGGTCGGTCACGGCGGGAGTGTCCGGGGTATCCGGATCGACCGGATCCAGCGGTCCGACGACCGGCGGCAGGTTCTCGATCCGAAGGGGATCGATCTGGATGGTGATCGGCGATCCCTGTTGCGCGGGGACGTTCGCCGTAGTGGATTTCTCTGTACCGGTGCCCGGACTCACCGGAATGGGCTGGGATTCGGATGAGGTCGATTCTGCTTCGGATGCCCACGACTGCGCCGTCGGCTGCGCGCCGAGAGCGGGTACTTCCGGTGGAGGTGAGGTCGCTGATTGCGTGCCTGTCCCGGATGAACTCGTCGGGGTGGCAGCTGTGTCCGTCCCGGGGGACAGGGAAGATTGTGCGTCGAGAATCCTGGGTGCTGAAATGGTCGGAGTGTGTCCGATGATGACCGCGGCCGCGCAACCCGACACCGTCAGAAAGACTGCGGCGGCTGCTGCGGCGATGATCGGTCGGCGCTCCGACCGCCATTGGCGATTCAGCCAACCGTCGATGCTCGGTTCTTTCGTGACCGGTGCCTCCACGCCGGATTCCGGCTCCGGTTCGATCAGAGCGAACGGCGGAAACTCTTCGGGGGTGTCCTCTGGCTCGGCAAAATCGGTTGGCTGGGGTTCGGGACAGGTAGAGGTGATCGAGAAGGGTGCGGCCAACGCTGCGGCTCCGCGAGCAGCACGGTCGTCGGCGTCAGGATCCGCGAGCCAAGCCGCAGAGGCTTCATCTTCTGAAATCAGTTCGACGCCGTCGAGATTCATGCTGTCGAGTGCGCCGCGCAGTACGTCGATTGAATCGCTCGACCAACCCGCGGGGATCACCGCAGAGATGTTCAGGTTCTGATCGGTGAGTGTTCGGACTTCCTTGACCAGGCAATACATCGCTGTCGCTACCAGTTCCTCCCCTCGCGTCATGTGCTCGGAGAAGTTGTCGGTATCGTCGGTGCCGACCCTGTCGAGGAACCCGCGCAACCCGGTGGACCCCGCCGCGGTTCCGCCTAGCTGCACGGTGCCGTCGGGGGCGTGGTGCAGAACCGATTCGCGTTCGAGGGTCACCAGCTCCGAGTCAGGTCTCGCGATCGCAGCAATGCTTCGTTTGTTGCCGACGGCGAGTCCGACTCCCCACTTCATAGCGATCCCCGTTTCACAGTTACCGAACTTTGCTCGGCAGGCATGTCCTGATTCCTGTGAAAACTATCACTTAAACGGATATATGCAACCCTCTGGACAATATGCAGCTAACTACTTGTTCGGCGGTGTCATGCTGCGAAGGATGGTGAGCAGTTCCGAACGAGACTGCGCCGCGACGCGCCGCTTGATCCGTGCGACATGGTGCTCGACGGTTTTAGCGGAGATGTAGAGGCGTTCGCCGATTTCCCGATACGTCAGTCCGACGACGACGAGTTCGGCAACTTCTTGTTCGCGCTCGGTCAACACCGACGGTGGCGCCGCACTTGTGGCGGTATCGGTTGCACTTGTCTCGGCCGTCGACGTTGTGCGTAGCGAGCGCGCAACGTGGAGCAGTGCCGTGGCCGATTTGGTGTCCGGGGTGCGCAGCGCTGCTTCGCCGGCGAGGCGAGCGGCGTCCCACGGGAGTCCGATCCGACTGAGCGTTCGTGCGGCGGCTTCGACACCGTCTGCGTCGACGTTGCCTTGCATCAGTAGGAGCCACTGGCGTCCGGCGATCGCCAAACCGGCTGCGTAAGTGTGAGTTTTGGCTGATTCGGCGAGTGTGTGGGCGTGTGGGAGGAGATCGGCCGGCGACTGCGAGAGGATCGACGCCTGGACGCCGTACCAATGCAGCGGCGACGACCACAGCGGCGGCTCGCCGAGCGCGCGGAGGAGTGAGCGCGCGTCGTCGACGAGATGCTCGACCTGCTCGGTCTCCTCGAGCCGTACTGCCGCAAGCCACAGTTCGCCGATGGGAAGCAGATTGAACAGATCAACGCTGCAGGACGAGAGGGTGCCTGCCGCGCCCGACCAAGCTCGACGCAGCTGGGCGAGATCGCCGGAACGCCGAGCGAGACCCACGATCAGAGCATGCAGAAACAGTGCGTCACGCTCACGGAGGGGGCCGCGGACTACCTCCTGCGGTAGGTCTTCGAGAATCGTGTCCTGCCCGCGGACCATCGCGATCCAGGCGCCGAGAAGGTGAAGTCGCGCCCACGTGTGGCTGCTTGCGTCGTCGGCGGCGATCGCGGACGTGACGACAGCGGCGGCCCGTTCATGGGCGCCGTTGTGCAGGAGTGCGAGAGCTACCAGCGCCGGGGCGGAATCAGGCTGGAATTCAG
Organism: Rhodococcus sp. SG20037; assembly: GCF_031763325.1. Taxonomy (NCBI): domain Bacteria; kingdom Bacillati; phylum Actinomycetota; class Actinomycetes; order Mycobacteriales; family Nocardiaceae; genus Rhodococcus; species Rhodococcus sp. SG20037. The sequence continues at coordinate 1,471,318 of NZ_CP134497.1, forward strand.
ATGTGTCGGCTCCGCCGGGGAGCGAGAGTGCGCGCGACATCGTGTTGAGCGCACTCGGTGCGCTCCCGGTGACCGATTGCATCAGTCCGTTGGCCAGTGTGGTAGCGCCGACCGTCGAGCTCGACGGTGATCCGGTGTGTCCGGTGAGCGCCGCGTTCGCGTCATCGACCTTGCCGATGCCGAGGAAAGTGATTGCGGCGAAGGGGGATTCGTTTCCGGTGCGCCCTGGCCCCAGCCAGGTGTAGAGATCTGCAGCGGCGCCGAGTTGGCCGCATGCTGCGGACGAAGCTGCGCGGATTCGCACCGCCGCAGCCAATCTCGCGTCGTCGAGATCGGGTGCGGCGATGACGGAATCGGCCAGACGGCAGGCAGTGTCGAGGTCACCACTGCGAGCCGAGACCTGGGCGTACAGCAGCGTGTCGGCCACGCCGAGAGGCTCGATCGAATTCACGCGGCGAAAGAGATCTGCCGCGACCGCCGGCGTGCTCGCCTCGACTGCGTCTCGTAGTACACCCGTGAGATCGCGGTGGCGGATTCCGGAGTCGAAAAGTCTTCGTGCTGTGTCGATATCGAGGGTTCTCGTGTGTGCGCGTGATTCGACGATTCTGATCAGCTCGCTGCGGATACGCCCGGTGCTCGTCGACTCGGCGAGCACGCTCGCGACGAGTGGTGATCGCGAACCGAACAGTCCGGTCGCCAGTGCCCGGTCGAATGCAGCTGTGAGGCTGAACTTCTCCTGTCCCAGATCGAGCTCGAAGGCGTCGATGTCCGGGACGGCGAGTGAAACTTCGAGGATCTCGCGCTCGATCGGATGCAGAGCGGTGACCTGGTGGAGGATGTGTGTGCGTATGGCGTTCGGCATTTCCAGGCGGCCTGCCGAGGCGGCGGCGAAGTACGCTTCGATCGCCCCGAAGGAACCACCGGACAGATGCTCGAGCGCCACCACGGCGCGGTCGTCGAGCGGGACTCTTCGCTCGGCCGCGATCTTCCGAATATCGTTTCGGTTCAACGGGTTCAGATGCAACACGGTGCCGAAACTCGAGATGTTCGAGTAGATCGGTGCGAGTGGTGGATCGATCCGATCGGAGGCTACGACAACTCCGAGGTCGTCACGTTGGACAAGCTCTTTCAGGGCACGGATTTCATCGGAGGTCAGAGCTTGCGCGTCCGCGATCACCACAATCGCGTCGGCGGGGACGTCATGCGTGACTGCGGTGACCACGGGCTTGTCACCCGATTCGATTCGCTTCCGTACAACCCTCGTCACTTGGGGCCGAGCGCTGGCATCGGTCCCGGTGACGAATAGGCGCAGTGGCGATGCAGTCAGGTCGACGTCGCGCAAAAGTCCTGCGATGAAAGACGATTCGGTGCCGTTGTCACGGTTCATCGAAAGACCGCCGGTCAGCGGATCGGTGCGGTGACGCCGCCGACGACACCACCGACCACGTTTCCGACACCACCGACGACGTTACCGAGACCTCCGACCACGCCGCCGACTCCGTTGCCGACACCGTCGACCAGACCGCCGACTCCGTTTCCGATGCCGGTCGCAGCGTCACCGACACCGGTCCCGACGCCGGCTCCAGGCGCGGGTGCGGGTGCGGGTGCCGGGGCGGGAGCAGGTGCGGGCGCCGGGGCGCCGGGTGCGGCAGGCGCAGGCGCCGACGGAGCGGTCTCGCCCGGTGCGGGCGAGGATCCCGCCGGTGCGCCGGCAACCGGAACTGCCCCCGGCGCCGTCGTCGAGCCGCCTGCGGCAGCAGGAGAACCGGGCTGATTGCTTCGAGTGCCGTTGTTCGCAGCCGTGGATCCGGTGCCTGCCGCTTCCGCTGCCGTGGTGCTGCCGGGAGTAGAGCCCGCGGTGGTCGAAGCGGTCGAGGAGGTGGACTCGCTGGTGGTGTTCGCCGAACTGGACGGAACGTTGATCTTGTCCATGGCAGTTCCGATTCCGAGCCCGCCTGCGGCGAGCACGATGAATGCTCCCACCACTGCAGCAACGACGCCGACCCTCGACGAGCGTCGAGTCGCCGTGTTCTCTTCTTCGGTCGGCTCGGCAAGCAACGGAGTGGAGAAGGCGGGAACCGGTGCGGGCTTGCGAGACGGCTCGGCGGGAATCACTGCAGTGGCGGCGGCCGGTACTTGCGAGTCTCTGGCGTCGAGTGCGAGGGCCGCGGCGCCGGACGCCGCGCTCGACGCTGGATCGGCGTCGGCGATCACCGGGACACGAAGCTCCGCCGACAGTAGTTCGGCGACAAGGGGAATGGACGAGCTTCCGCCGGCCAGGACAACCTGATTGACGTCACTGGACTCGACGCCGGCAGATCGCAGGCTTTCGCGAACCAATGCCACCGATTCGATGAGGGCGGGCCGGATCAGATCTTCGAGTTCGGAACGAACGAGTCGAACGTCGCTGACGGCACCGGGAAGCGCCACGCGGGCAACGGTTTCCGTCTCGGTGGAAAGTTCCTCCTTGGCTGCGCGGGCATGCTCGCGCAGAGTTTCCAGCGCTGCAATCGTCTCGGGTGCAAAGGGATCAAGGGTTGCGAACTGGTCGGAAACCGCATCGAGCAGGTGAACGGTGACGAGGTGATCGAATTCGTCGCCGCCGATGTCCTCGCTGCGCAGCGGCTTACCGAATATCTCGCTTCGTCCGTCGGTCGTGGACATCATCGTGACGTCGAGCGAGCGAGCACCGAGGTCGTAGACGACGGTCAGACCGTCGCTGACGACAGTTCCGGAAGCGGCGAGCCACGCCATGACGGCTGCGGGTTCGGCGACGAGAGTCGCCCCGTGAACCCCGGCGTCGTCCAGAGCGGACTCCATGGTGCGTGCTGTGTGGCGGTTCCACCCCACCGGGTGAGCCAGGACGACAGTTGGCCCTTCGTTGCCGCCTGCCTGGTCTACCAGTGCGCCGACAGCCGTCGCCGCGAGAGCCTCGCCGCGGTACTCGGTACCGTCGGCGGAAAGTATCGGAATCGGGTCTCCGACGCGCTCGACAAATCCGGTGATGACGGATCCGTCGTCCAATTGCAGCGCACTGGGTAAGCGGACCTGTTGCGTTTCACCGGTCGAGCCGTCGGTGACAGCTACGAGAGTGGCCGAACCGATGCTGATGCCGAGCCCTGCCGCCATGAACGAACTCCCCTGGTCGTGGGCGACAGAAGGACTGTCGCGGTTGTCTGCGATGTCGGTTTCAGGACCTAGATCGTTACCGGATCGGAGGCGTCGCGACGAAGTAGGGGACCGATCCCCTAATCGGGGCAAATCCCCTATTCCGACCGGGCGTAGCCCAATGGGGGGCTTCCCCACCTGTCCCTGGAGAAGAGGGGGGTGCTCCCCGTTGGCCCCAGTCGCAAAAGTTCTTAGCGTTGATTCCACTCGCTACCTCTGGCAGCGCACCAGTTTCCGGACCACCGGCAACTACCCACCGGCAACAACCCGGTCAACGAACTTCAGGAGAACCCGCCATGGCAACGAACGCCGTACTCGAATTCATCCTCGGGCTACTTCGTGACGACGAGGCAGCTGCCAACTACTGCGCCAACCCGACCGCGGCACTCGATGCTGCCGGTCTGTGCGACGTCAGCCCCGCCGACATCGTCGCGGTCGCTCCGCTGGTCGCCGAGTCCGGACTCTTTGCCGGTGGCGGCGCCGACCTGTCCGCGATCGTCAACGCCGGTGCGTCCGCTGCCGGTGCAATCGGCGGCGGTCTCGGACTCGGCGGTGGTCTCGGTGGTGGACTCGGCGGTGGTCTCGGTGGTGGCCTCGGCGGCAGCCTGGGTCTCGGCGCCGGTGCAGGAATCGGAGTCGGAGGCGCCCTCGGCGGCCAGTTCGACCTGGTCGGCGACTTCGCAGCAGCCCTCAGCGCTGCGCTTGCCATCGGTGGCGAGATCAGTGCCGAACTCGGCGCAGCCTTCGGCGCTGTGATCGAAGCCGGTCTCGGTTTGGGCGGCGCACTCGATCTCGAAGGAGCTCTCGATCTGGGCGCACAGCTCAGCGCGGCTCTGGGCGGCGCCCTCGGTGTGACCGGCGGCCTGACTGCGGAGCTGGGAGCAGCCCTCGACGCCGCGATCGGCGCAGTCGGCGGACTCGACCTGACGGCAGGGCTCAGCGGAGCTCTCGCACCCGTCTTCGCCATCGGTGGTGACCTCGGAGCTGATCTCGGCCTGGCTCTCGGTGGACTCCTCGGCGGCGCAGCAGACCTCAGCGGTCTCCTTGACATCGGCGGCGAACTGGGCGCGAGCCTGACCGGCGCACTGGAATCCGCTCTTGCACTCGGCGGCGGCCTGGATCTCGCCGGCGCTCTGACAGGCGACCTCAGCACGGCATTGTCCGGCGCGCTCTCGGGCGTCCTGGGAGCCGGCGGCACGATCGGCGCCGATCTGGGTGCATCGCTCGGTGGCGTCCTCGGCGCGATCACGGATGTCAGCGTTCTCACCGATATCGCGGGCGGCCTCGATCTCGGTGCTGCCCTGAGTGGCGCCCTCGGCGGAGCACTCGGCGTCGGCGGCGGTCTGGAAACTGCATTGGGCGGCGCACTCGACGCAGCACTGGGTCTCGGCGGCGGACTCGACCTCGACGCCGTACTCGGCGGCGGCGCAGACCTCGGCGCGCAGCTCAGCGCGGCACTCTCCGGCGCCCTCGGTGCCGGGGGAACGGTCGGAGCCGACCTGGGTGGCGCACTCGGTGGACTGCTCGGGGGAGCACTCGACCTCGAAGGTGGTCTCGGCGCAGACCTCGCGGCAGCTCTGGGCGGAGGCGCGAATCTGTCGACGGCCCTCGAGGGTGTTCTCGGTTCGGCACTCGGCGTCGATGCCGGGCTCGCGGGCGGTCTCGGCGGCGCTCTCGACGCAGCGCTGGGCGCAGGCGGACTTACCGGAATCGACCTCGGTGGTGCACTCGGTCTGGGCGGTGAAGCAGGCTTGGCAGCCGGTGTCGCTGCGGCTCTCGACACCGCCCTCGCAGGTGCAGGCGGCTTGGGTGCTGTCGGTTCCGTGGGCACGGACCTGACCGGCGCGCTGGACGGTGCGCTGGGCGCGGGCCTCGGGCTGGGGGGCTCTCTCGACAGCGTTCTCGGTGCCGAAGGTGCACTCGGTGGAGCGCTGGACACGGCACTGAACCTCGGCGGAATCGACACCGGTTCGATCGGTGCCGACTTGCCCTCCGTCGACCTCGGCGCTGTGAACCTCGGCCCGATCTCCGCTGAACTGCCTTCCGTCGACCTCGGAAGCATCGCGGCAGAAGGCCTGAACCTCGGCGGTGTGACCGGCGACCTCGGAGCAACTGTGGGCGGCGCGCTGGACGCAACAGCAGGTCTCGACGCAACAGCAGGTCTCGACGCGGCCACGAACGCTGCGGCCGGTTTGGGTGGGTCGCTCGGCGGCGCACTGAACGGCGTCACCGATCTCGGTGGATCGCTCGGCGGGGCTGTCGGAGCAGTCACCGACGTGACGGGTTCGATCGGTGCCGACGCAGCCGCAGCTGCCGGTGGCACAGTCGACGGCGGCGGTACCGTTGGCGGCGGCGGAGTCGCTGACCTGGGCGGATCCCTCGGTGGAGCAGTGAGCGGAGTGTCCGATCTGACGAGTTCGTTGACCGGTGCGCTGAACCCGTGGTCGTCGATCGATGCGACCGATGCTTTCGGTTCGGGTTCCACTTCGGGTCTGAGCGCCGATACCGAACACTCGCTCTTCGCCGAGGATTCGGTTGCAGCGCCGGTCGATCACATCGACCCGGTAGCGGTTGTCGATCACCTGCATCCCTGATCTGCTGACGCAGGAACTGAAATCGGTCAAAATGACCTGATGTAACAAATCCGGCCCTGCGTGCGCTATGCGTTCGCAGGGCCGGATATTCGAGTCGGGAAGAATTGCGGGTCAACGTAGCTCATGAGTGATTCAGCGAGTCAGGTAAGCAGCCGGAAGGCGCGCGTCGCGTCGTCGACGGCGTCGTTGCTCGAACGAACAGCCGTCGTGGCGAAGGATTTCGGGCGCACGGATCTGGTGCGTCGACTCGAGAACGCTCAGGTGAGGGTCAACGACCCGCGTATTCGCATCGTGGTGGTCGGACCCCTCAAGCAGGGCAAGAGCCAGTTCGTCAATTCTCTGCTCGGCATCGACGTGTGCTCGGTCGGTGACGACGAGACCACGGCCGTGGCGACGGTAGTTCAGTACGCGGAGACCGCGGTCGCCGAACTGATTCTCGCCGATCCGGGTGCGGCGCCCATTCGGGTGCCCCTCCCGCTCGAGGAACTCATGGGGATCACCCCGGCCACGCCTCGCGCCGAAGGGCGTGAGGTTCTGCGTGTGGAAGTGGGTGTTCCCAGTCCGCTGTTGGCCGACGGTTTGGTTCTGATCGACACCCCCGGTGTCGGCGGTCATGGAAATCCTCATGCTGCAGGAACATTGGGATTGATCACTGCGGCCGATGCAGTGTTGGTTCTGTCGGACTCCAGCCAGGAGTTCACCGAACCGGAGCTGGGATTCATCCGCCAGGTCGTCAATCTGTGTCCTGCGGTAGCCGGGCTGATCAGCAAGACCGATCTGTACCCGCACTGGCGGCAGATCTTCGACGCCGATCGCGGACATCTCCAGCGTGCCGGGTTGGATCTGCCGCTCATTCCGATCTCCTCGGTACTGCGCTCGCACGCGCTGAGGCTGGGGGACAAGGAACTCGAAGCGGAATCCGGATTTTTGGACCTCTATCAGTTCTTGCGGGACAACGTCGTTGCGCGTGCCGAATCGAATACTCGACGCGCAGTTGCGATGGATGTGCGTTCTGCGGCAGCGCATCTGACGTTGGAGATGGGCAGTGAGCTTGCGGCGCTGAAGGATCCGTCGACCGCTCAGGCAGCGGTCGCGGGACTGCAGCGTGCCCGGGCAGCGGCCGAGGAACTGCACAAGAAGACCTCACTGTGGCAGCAGAGCCTCGGTGACGGCATCGCAGACCTCGCCGCCGACATCGATCACGACCTCCGGGACCGGTTGCGCCGGGTGACCCGCCAGGCCGAGGAGACGGTCGACGAAGGCGATCCCGGTAAGGACTGGGACGTCGTGGGGGAGTGGCTCGAACAGGAGATCGCCACCGCGATCGGTGACAACTTCGTGTGGGCGCATGATCGCGCACAGTGGCTGGCAGAAGTTGTGGCGCAGCACTTTGCGGAGACCGGTGACGTCGCGCTCCCGCATCTCGACGTCGCCGACACCGACGGTTTCCTGGAACCGGTCGGTGCATTGGCGGACCTCGAATCCGGCCGAATCGGCATCACTCAGAAAGTCCTGGTCGGCATGCGCGGCTCGTACGGCGGCGTGCTCATGTTCGGCTTGATCACCACGATGATGGGCATGGCTCTGGTCAACCCGATCTCCATCGGCGCCGGGGTTCTGCTGGGCACCAAGGCTTATCGTGAAGACAAGCAGGCTCAGGTGCTCAAGCGTCGCGCTGAGGCGAAAGCGGCCATCCGACGGTTTGCCGACGACGTCAGCTTCCAGGTGGGCAAGGAGTCGAAGGACCGCCTGCGCCTGGTGCAGCGGCTGTTGCGGGATCACTTCACCGACATCGCCGAGCAGGCGTTGCGCTCGATCAACGAATCCCTCCGCGCCACTCAGGAAGCCGCGCAGTTGGAATCGAGTGAACATGCCGCTCGGATCAAGCGTCTGGAGACCGACATGCGCGTCGTCGCGGAGCTCGACGCCGTTGCCGGAACGCTGATCGGCGAAACTCCCGCTCCTGCCTCGGCAAAGGTGACCAACGCATGAATGCCACGACCACCGTGACCGCAGTGGAGTCGGCACACGCCCTGATCGACCACGCCAGACGTGCCTACGCCGATCAGCCGCAGACGCGCGCCCAGTTGGAAGAATGTGCGGCCAGGCTCGACGAGCCACTCCGGGTGGCGCTCGCCGGCTCCCTCAAAGCGGGTAAGTCGACGCTGCTCAATTCGCTTGTCGGACAGGATATAGCGCCTACCGACGCGACGGAATGCACACGCGTCGTCACCTGGTATCGGAACGGGACGACGCCGCAGGTGACCGCGACGGCCGAGAACGGTGCCGAGTTCAACGTGCCGGTGACGCGCCGCGACGGCAGGCTCACGTTCGATCTGGGCGAGTACACCGCAGACTCGGTGGACCGCATCGACGTCGACTGGCCGTCTTCGGCATTGGCTCGTACGACGATCATCGACACACCGGGCACCTCGTCGCTCTCGACCGAGGTCTCGGCCCGCACCTGGGACATGCTCGTTCCCGACGGCGAGGCACCGGGCGCGGATGCAGTGGTCTACCTCTTGCGGGCTCTCAACGCCAGTGACATGCAGTTCCTCGGGAAGATCGCGGATCACGTGGGCGGAGAATCCGGGCCACTCGGAGTGATCGGAGTGCTCTCGCGTGCCGATGAGGTCGGCGCAGGCAGGCTCGACGCGTTGTCTTCGGCGAAGGACGTCGCGGCGCGATTCGCCGAGGAGTTGGAGCGAACCGGCCTGTGCCAGTCGGTGGTTCCGGTGGCAGGTCTACTCGCGCTCGCTGCTCGGACGATGAGGCAGAGCGAGTTCGCGGCCTTCTCGGCGCTCGCGCAGGTTCCGGCCGAGGATCTGAGCCTTGCACTGCTCTCCGCGGATCGCTTTGCCAGGCAGGACAGTCCGCTGCCGGTCGATGCGGCGATGCGGGCGCAATTGGCCGATCGGTTCGGGCTCTTCGGAATTCGCCTCGCCGTGACGTCGATCAAGTTGGGGGCGACCGATTCACCGTCCCTGGCGGCCGAATTGTTGGAGCGCAGCGGCCTGGACGAACTGCGTCAGGTGATCGACGTTCAATTCGGGCAGCGGGCAGATCAGCTCAAATCGCACACGGCGCTGGTGACGCTGGGAAGAATCCTCGAAGCCGATCCGAGCGAGGAAGGCGATCAGATCGCGGCGGAGGCGCAACGGTTGCTTGCCGATGTTCACGGCTTTCACGAACTTCGCCTGCTCGGGCGTCTTCGTTCGGTACACACGGATCTGCCACCCGACGACCTGGCACAACTGCAAAGACTGATCGGCGGCTACGGAATCCGGGCAAGTGACCGGTTGGGCTGCGAACCGGAAGAATCGCCGGAGGTGCAGCGTGCGCGGGCCACGGCGGCTGTCCGCAGATGGCGCGAGTTGTCCAGACATCCGCTCTTCGACAGGTTCACCTCGCGCGCCTGCCTGGTCGCCGCCCGCAGCGCCGAGGGCGTCCTGGCTGAAATTGTGCCCGAATAGGGACCCGTTCACTATGCGAGCGCCGGACGAGGGTTCTATCTTGAGTTCGGGATGATCCGGACATAACTCCCAGGTTCGGGTCCCACCTCGATGGGAGCACGCGCATGGCGAGTGACATCAAGTCCGCTTCACCGGATCGAGCCACCCTCGTCCTGGGGACGCTCATCCTGGTCGCTGCGGTCGCGAACCTCAATCTCTCGGTCGCGAATGTCGCTTTGCCCGATATCGGGCGGGCTTTCGACGCCAGTCAGACGCAACTGAACCTGATCGCGGTCGGCTACTCGCTGGGCCTGGCCGGAACGGTGCTCTACCTGGGGGCCTTGGGAGACCGATACGGCCGCAAGATGTTGCTGGTCACCGGCATGGCGCTGTCCATTCCGGCGTCGATCGTGGCGGGATTCGCCGGGAACTTCGAAGTGCTGTTCCTCGCTCGGATAGTCGGAGGCGTCTCGGCAGGTCTGGCGTTCCCGACCACGCTGGCAATCATCACGGCGTTGTGGGCCGGACCGGCACGAACCAAGGCGATTGCCATGTGGTCGGCAATCGGTGGCGCGATTTCAGCACTCGGTCCGATCGTCTCGGGGGCGCTGCTCGAGCAGTTTCACTGGGGTTCGGTCTTCTTCGTCACCCTTCCCTTGGCCCTTGTGGCACTGATCTGTTCCCTGGTGTTGGTTCCCGCTCACGTCAACGAGACGACCGAGCGAGTCGATCACCTCGGCGGCATAGTGTCGATCGTCTTCATCGGGGCGCTGGTGTTGTCCATCAACTTTGCGCCGGTGAAGGGTTCGGGCACGTTGGCTCTGGTGCTCGGGGCGATAGCAGTTGTCGCGGGTATCGGGTTCTTCCTGCAACAGCGACGCGCGGCCAATCCGCTGTTCGATCTTCACGTAGCTGCGCGCCCGACGTTCTGGGTCGCGGCGGTGGGTGGGTTGGTCGTGTTCGGTTCGCTCATGGGCGCGATGTTCATCGGCCAGCAGTTCCTGCAGAACGTCCTCGGGTACTCGACGCTGGCAGCCGGTGCGGCGATCATTCCGGCTGCGCTGGCGATGGTGATCGTCGCGCCGCGCTCGGCGACCATGATCGAAAGGTACGGCGCCCGCGTCACGCTGCTCGCCGGCTACCTGTTCGTGGTTCTCGGGTTGTTCGTCGCGCTGTTCCTGTGGAACGAATGCACACAGTATTGGCAGGTCGCGCTGGCCTATGCGCTTGTCGGCATCGGCGTCGGTCTGGCCGGCACACCGGCATCGCGTTCGCTGACCGGATCCGTTCCCGTGCACCGCGCTGGTATGGCGTCGGGAACCTCGGACCTGCAACGCGACCTGGGCGGCGCCATCATGCAGTCGATTCTCGGCGGAATACTCACGGCCGGGTACGCAAAATCGTTGGGAAATGCGATCTCGTCCTCGCCGAACGCATCCGAAGTGACTCCCGAAACTCAGGCCGCGCTCACCAAATCCTTCTCCAGCGCCGAAGTTCTCGCGGAACGCTACCCGCAATACGCGGACCAAATCATGACCGCCGCCAAAAACGCCTTCCTGGACGGGGATACAAACGCCTACATCGCGGCGATCATCATCGTGTGTGCCGGTGCCGCGGTGGTGACGTTCTTCTATCCGCGTCGCGAGCGCGAACGAGTCCTGCTGGCGCAGTACGCGGCGGAATCCGATCTAGCCGCGGAGAAGAGTTGAGCGCGCTCTGGTAGTGATGAGGGATGCCACAGCTACTTCACATCGATTCGTCCGCCGAACTCCACCACTCGACCTCACGTGATCTGACCGCACTGTTCGCTCAGCAGTGGTCGAAGAACAGTCCGGATCACACGACGGTGACGTTGGACCTGCACCGGGATCCCTTGCCGCACCTCGCGGACGCGGCCCTGCACTATGCACCACGCTTGCGAGTCGAGGGCGAGATTCCGGATCCCGCCGCGGAAGCACTCCAGGCTCGGGTCATCGAGCAACTTACCGCTGCAGACGTCGTCGTGATCGGTGCGCCGATGTACAACTGGTCGATCCCGTCCACGTTGAAGGCGTGGATCGACTACGTACACGTCCTGGGGACTACGGTCCCTTTCGACACGCGTACTCAGCCTCTGGCAGGTAAGCCGGTGGTGATCGTCTCCAGCCGCGGAAACACCTATGCGCCGGGCTCGGGAAACGAGGCCAACGATCACACCGTCCCGCCACTCGTTCAGGTGCTCGGGGTGTCGATGGGAATGGATGTCTCCGTCATCACCGCGGAACTGACTTTGGCGCAACGTATTCCGGCAATGGCACCTCTGATCGAGCAGGGTGACGCGAGCCTGCGTGCTGCCCGGGAATCGTTGACCGAGCTGGCCCGTACCTTGGGGGCCTGATCAAGAAGTTCGACCGGGTTCAGGTGAGAGACGAGATCATCGACGCCACGTCTGACGGTTCTACGTCGTAACCGGGGAAATAGCAGCACACTTCGTCGGCATGTTCGCCGAACCGCCGCCGAATCTCGGTGGCGCACTCTTCGGGAGTGCCGACGACGGCGAGTGTGGTCAGCATCGGATCGGTGATCAGCGACGCCATCTCGGTGTAGCCACCTCGCTTCGACAGGGCATTGAGTTCCGGTTGGACCTCGCCCCACCCTTCGACGTCGAGCACCGGACGGTATGCGGGCGTCGAACCGTAGAACGAGAGCAGGGCTCGGACGCCTCTGGCGGCCGCGGCAAGTTGATCGTCGCCGCGGCCGACGCCGACGATGACCTGCGGGATGATCGTGAATTCGTCTCGGGTGCGGCCGGATTCGCGAAGACCTGCATCGACGGCCGGAAGTGTTCGTTCGAGGAAATGACGTTGCGTGTGGAACGGCATGACCAGTAGTCCGTCGGCCACCTCGGCAGCCGTCCTGGTCATCACCGGTCCGAGCGCACCCATCAGGATGGACGGCGGCCCATAGGGGTTGGGGCCGGGATCGAACGTCGGAGGCATCAACGTGTGGGTGAAGAACTCGCCGCGGAAGTTCAGCGTCGAGGTGTTCTCCCACGCAGTGAAGATCGCCTTGACCGCTGCGACCGTCTCCTTCATGCGGGCCGCCGGACGCGACCACGTTGCGCTGTAGCGTTTTTCGATGTGCGGTTTGATCTGCGATCCGAGACCCAGTCGAAAGTGGCCGCGACTGAGCAACTGCAGGTCGTTGGCCGAATGCGCCAGATGCATGGGACTGCGGGGGAATGCGATGGCGACGTTGGTCATCAGGTCGAGGTCGACGGCCGATGCTGCTTCGACGAGCGGGAAGAACACGTCGTGTGGTCCCTCGAACGTGAACAGGCCACCGGCGCCGGTCTCCGCGAGTTCACGGCTACGAGCAGCGCCCGCGCCCGGCGCGGAGTCCAGTTGTACGTGAACCTTCATCGGCGTCCCCGCAGCCAGGTGCTGACACCGGGAGCGAACGGAGCGATCGCCGCCACCGCGACCAGGGCGCAGTAGAGAATCGGGCCCCATCTCAGAACTCCGGCGCCGATGTCTGCTGCGCCGTCGACCAGAGACATGAAGCCGAGTCCGGCCGCGATGCTCACGACTCCCACGATCGCCGTCATCACCCGCCCGGCGTTCTTGCGTGCGCGGAGGAGTTGAAGGCTCATGAGTGCGAGCAGGACCAGGACGAGAGCGCCGCCGCCGCTGCCCGCGAGTACGACGGTCACGGCATCGGAGATGTCGGTGGACGAGTATCCGGGATTGTCGCGCGCAGTCGATTCTTCGAGAGCCGACCGGACGTCGTCGAGGCTGGTGACTACCACTCCGGCGATTCCGGCCAGGACGACGAACGAGCCGATCCAGGCAGAGGTAGACAATGTCACGGCTTTGGGTGTCTCGTCGCTCGCTGCAGGTCGGAGCGGCCGAACCGAGACGTCGGGTCGCTCGGGTGCCGGGCGTGGAGGTGACGGGCGAGGAGGTCGCGCGGGAGAATTGTCGGGATCGGTCACCGGCCGATCGTAGCCATTCGGAGAGATACGGAAGTGATGTGGCGCACTTTTCCGGCTTTTCGGGGAAGGCGGGAACAAATCTACGTGGGCTGTAGTTGACCATTTCGACAAGCTTGAGCGCCCTCGGCTCAACTTCAAGTTGACTCCCGGCCACGGTCGGAGGCAAACTTGAGCGGAGGACGCTCACCAAGCGAAAAACTCGCGGTCATGTTCGAGATCAACCACTCGGGCAGAGAACCGCAGAACGAAAGGTAGGAACACTATGGCTCGTGCAGTCGGTATCGATCTCGGTACGACCAACTCGGTAGTTGCAGTGCTGGAGGGCGGCGAGCCCGTAGTGGTCGCCAACGCCGAAGGCTCACGTACCACCCCCTCGGTGGTCGCATTTGCCAAGAACGGCGAGGTTCTCGTCGGTCAGCCCGCGAAGAACCAGGCAGTCACGAACGTCGACCGCACCCTCCGCTCCGTCAAGCGCCACATCGGCACTGACTGGAACGTGGAAATCGACGGCAAGAAGTACACGCCGCAGGAAATCAGCGCCCGCACGCTCATGAAGCTCAAGCGTGACGCGGAGGCTTACCTCGGCGAAGACATCACCGACGCCGTCATCACCGTCCCCGCGTACTTCGAGGACGCACAGCGTCAGGCAACCAAGGAAGCCGGCCAGATCGCCGGCCTCAACGTCCTTCGTATCGTCAACGAGCCCACCGCGGCTGCACTGGCATACGGACTCGACAAGGGTGACACCGAGCAGACCATTCTGGTCTTCGACCTCGGTGGCGGCACCTTCGACGTCTCCCTGCTCGAAATTGGCGACGGTGTCGTCGAGGTTCGCGCAACCTCCGGTGACAACCACCTCGGTGGCGACGACTGGGACGAGCGCGTCGTCGCTTGGCTGGTCGACAAGTTCAAGGCTCAGAACGGCATCGATCTGACCAAGGACAAGATGGCCCTGCAGCGTCTGCGTGAGGCTGCGGAGAAGGCGAAGATCGAGCTCTCCAGCTCGCAGAGCACCTCCATCAACCTCCCGTACATCACGGTCGACGCGGACAAGAACCCGCTCTTCCTGGACGAGCAGCTCACCCGCAGCGAGTTCCAGAAGATCACCTCGGACCTGCTCGATCGCACTCGTGCGCCGTTCCAGGCAGTGATCAAGGACAGTGGAATCGCCGTCAAGGACATCGACCATGTCGTGCTCGTCGGTGGCTCCACCCGTATGCCGGCCGTCTCCGATCTGGTTCGTGAACTGACCGGTGGCCGTGAGCCCAACAAGGGCGTCAACCCGGACGAGGTCGTCGCCGTCGGCGCCGCACTCCAGGCCGGTGTGCTCAAGGGTGAGGTCAAGGACGTTCTGCTCCTCGACGTCACGCCGCTTTCCCTCGGCATCGAAACCAAGGGTGGCGTGATGACCAAGCTCATCGAGCGCAACACCACGATCCCCACGAAGCGTTCCGAGACCTTCACCACCGCTGACGACAACCAGCCTTCGGTGCAGATCCAGGTCTTCCAGGGTGAGCGCGAAATCGCTTCGCACAACAAGCTGCTCGGCTCCTTCGAGCTCACCGATCTGCCGCCCGCCCCGCGTGGCGTTCCGCAGATCGAGGTCACCTTCGACATCGACGCCAACGGCATCGTGCACGTGACGGCGAAGGACAAGGGCACCGGCAAGGAAAACACGATCAAGATCCAGGACGGCTCCGGTCTGTCCAAGGAAGAGATCGAGCGCATGGTCAAGGACGCCGAGGCTCACGCCGAGGAAGACAAGGCCCGTCGCGAAGAGGCAGAGGTTCGCAACCAGGCCGAGTCGCTGGTCCACCAGACGGAGAAGTTCGTCAAGGAGCAGCGTGAAGGTGAGAACGCGGGCAAGGTCTCCGAGGAGATCCTGACCAAGGTCGAGGCAGCGGTCAAGGACGTCAACGACGCCCTGGCAGGCACCGACATCGCTGCAGTGAAGACCGCAGTGGAGAAGCTGGGCACCGAGTCGCAGGCTCTGGGCCAGGCCATCTACGAGGCTTCCGCTGCAAACGAGGCCGGAAACACCGACGGCGCAGGCAATGACGACGACGTCGTCGACGCCGAGGTTGTCGACGAGCCCACCGACTCGGACAAGAAGTGACCTCGGACAACCCCGAGAACAACCCGGTCGACCCCGAGACCGGTGCACAGGGAGAGGCGGCGGGGGAATCCCTGCCGCCGCTCGACTCGGAAGACACAGGGGTAGTTCAGGAAGCAGAGTCGATCGTGGAGGAAGCATCCGCCACCGATCAGCTCGCCGAACGGACTGCGGATCTGCAGCGACTTCAGGCGGAGTTCACCAACTACCGTCGTCGCGTCGAGCGTGACAAGCAGGTCATCAAGGAAACCGCGCGGGCTTCGGTCATCACCGAGCTCATCGGAATTCTCGACGACCTGGATCGCGCTCGGGCACACGGTGACCTCGAATCGGGTCCACTGCGTGCACTCGCAGACAAACTCAACACGACCCTGACGGGTCTGGGTTTGACCGACTTCGGCAGCGAGGGTGACGATTTCGATCCCGCACTCCACGAAGCGGTGCAACATGAAGGCGAAGGCCACGACCCCGTACTCGGGACGGTCATGCGCAAGGGATACAAGCTCGGCGACCGGGTCCTTCGGACCGCAATGGTGGCCGTGACGGACCGGGTAGGCGACAAGCCTGCAGACGGTTCAGAACAAGAAGCGAAGTAAGAGTGAGAGGAGGAGACGCCCAGTGAGTCAACGGGAGTGGATCGAGAAGGACTTCTACAAGGAGCTGGGCGTCTCGTCCACCGCGACGGCCGACGAAATCAAGAAGGCGTATCGCAAGCTGGCTCGGGATCTTCATCCCGACGCCAACCCTGACGATGCGAAGGCCGAAGAGCGTTTCAAGTCCGTCAGTGAAGCTCATGCCGTTCTGTCTGATCCGGACAAGCGCAAGGAGTACGACGAGGCTCGGCGCCTCTTTGCCAGCGGCGGCTTCGGCCCCCGCGCGCAGGGCGGCGGCGGATTCAACCCCGGCGCTGGTGGTTTCGACATCAACGACCTGTTCGGCGGCGGGGCCGGTGGGCAGGACTCGGGTCTCGGAGACATCTTCGGCGGATTGTTCAACCGCGGGGGAGCGGGCCAGCGAACAGCTGCGCCCAACCGCCCGCGTCGAGGCAAGGATCTCGAGACCGAGACGACGCTCGCCTTCCGTGAAGCAGCGCTCGGTGTCACCGTCCCTCTTCGTCTGACCAGCCCTACGTCGTGCACCACGTGTCACGGCAGCGGCGCAAAGCCAGGCACCAGCCCGCGAGTGTGCCCACATTGCAACGGAACCGGCGTGGTCAGCCGGAACCAGGGCGCCTTCGGATTCAGTGAGCCGTGTGACGATTGCCGGGGAACCGGCTCGATCATCGACTCGCCGTGTGAAGACTGCCACGGTAGCGGCGTCACCAATCGCACACGGACCATCACGGTTCGCGTGCCTGCCGGTGTGAGTGACGGTCAGAAGATCAGACTCAAGGGCAAGGGCGAAGCGGGACTCCGCGGCGCTCCGGCCGGCGACCTGTTCGTCAACATCCGCGTCAAGCCGGACAGTGTCTTCGGACGCAACGGCGACGACCTGACACTGACGGTTCCGGTGAGCTACGGCGAGCTGGTGCTGGGAACGACACTGTCCGTGCCGACTTTGGAAGGCCGTGTCGGAGTGAAGGTTCCGGCTGGAACGGTGGACGGACGCATTCTGCGAGTTCGCGGACGCGGTATCCCCAAGCGGCCGGACGGTGCCGGTGACCTTCTGGTCACGGTCAAGGTATCCGTTCCGCAGAAGTTGGACGACCCGGCGATCGAAGCGCTGAAAACCTATCTCGAAGCCGAGAAGGCGAGCGGGTTCGATCCACGGGCCGGGTGGGCCGGTGCATGATGACAGAGCGACCGCAGAATCAATGGGATGCGACGGTCGATCCTGACGCTCAGATCTTCGTGATCTCGGTGGCAGCCGAGTTGGCCGGAATGCACGCGCAGACATTGCGTAACTACGACCGACTCGGGTTGGTCACCCCGCATCGAACCACCGGTGGCGGACGACGCTACTCCCCGCGCGATGTTGCGCTTCTTCGTGAAGTACAACGGCTTTCGCAGGACGAGGGAGTCAACCTTGCCGGAATCAAACGAATCATCGAACTGACCAACCAGGTCGAGGCTCTGCAGCATCGCGTCCGCGAATTGGCCGAGGAGATCGCGAAAGTCCATGCGGGCTATCGCCGGGATCTCGTGCCGATTCCGCGCAACAACGCGTTGGTGGTCTGGAAGCCCCGCAACCAGCGATAGTCGGACCTTTACACAAACGGCTCCACGCCCTGTCGGATTCATTTCGTCGAATCCGCCAGGGCGTGGAGCCGTTTCGGCGTTTCCACCCAGCGGGAAGAGATCTGTCGACGCCGCCTCAATGTGCATAGCGTCCGCTTCCATGACTCCACTTTTCAGCGTTTGACGTTATCCAGATCACATTCTATGCTCCATCCCAAGCAACTGCTTGCTAGATCATCAAGCGGGTGCTTGGTTGGTTGGTGCTCGAAATCAGGCACGTCCACCGGCCGATCATTCTTTCGTCAGGTATTCGCCTGACGTTCGGTGCATACATGTGTTCTAGGAGTGCAGACATGAATCGTCGGCCCATTCTTGTTGCGGCAGTTGCCGTGACGGCTCTGGCTCTTGCAGGGTGCAGTGGTTCTTCGGAGTCCGACGGAGGTGCGGACTCGCCCTACCGTGTGCTGCTGACCGGCGGGATCAGTGCACAGGGAGTCCTCGCGGCTAATTCGCAGACCTCGCTGCTCGCCACCAAGGCGGGCGTTCAGGTCCAGAACGAAGCCGGGGGGATCGGTGGCCGTCAGATCGAGCTCACTACGGTGGACGACGCGGGTGACGCAACCATCGCCGTCACCAAGCTGCGCGAAGCCATCAATTCGGGGAACAAGCCTGACCTCTACCTGAACTCGGGTCCGTCGTCGATCGCGGCTGCGGTTCTGCCGATCCTCAAGCAGAACAACATTCTCTCGATGAGCATGGCTCCCTCGCCCGATTCGACGGACCCCTCGAAGTTCCCGCTCAACTTCGATCTGGCTCCGGGTGCGACCGATACCGCTCGCGGAATTTCCGAGTACGCGAAGTCCAAGGGTTACAGCAGCGTCGGAGTCTTGCACGGCAGCACCGCTTACGGTGAGCTGTTCGGCGAAGAAATGACCAGTGCTTTGCAATCCGCAGGTCTGAAGGCCGCCGGTAACGAGGAGTACGACGCCGCCGCTTTGGACATGACGGCGCAGTTGCAGTCGCTCAAGAATTCGGGCGCCGCGGCAATCGCCTTGGATGCGTACGGCGCTCCTCTCGGATACGTGTTGCAAAGCCTCGAGCGACTCGGCTGGGACGTGCCGCTGGTCGGAAACACCTCCGTGTCTGCCACCAACCTGATCGCGAATGATCCGCCGGCCGGTGTGCTCGGCACCCCGCAGGTGAAGAACCTGGTGACGCAGGTGTTCAGCAGCACGGTGTTCGATCCGAACAACGCACTCGTCAACACGATGGTGGACACGATGGCTTCGCTGGGCTCCATCCCGTCGACGCTGATCCTCGCAGACAACTACGACGCATTCCCCCTCGTCGCGGCGGCAGCGGAGAAGGTCGGCAGTTCGACCGATCCGAAGAAGCTCGCCGAAGCACTGGAAACCACTGAGGTCCAGGAGAATGCCAAGACCGCATTCCTCTCGCGCTACAACTTCAGCTCCGACAACCACGGCCCGAACCCGGACACCAGCGAGCTGAAGTTCATCAGCCCGACGAAGATCCTCAACGGTCAGTTCGGAAACCCGGCTGCGTCATGACCATTCTGTGGTCCGGGTTGGCGCTCGGCGCGGTCTACGTGCTGGTTGCCATCGGGTACAACATCGTTTTCGTTTCCTCCAACACATTCAACTTCGCTCAAGCTCAGCTGATGATGGTGGGCACCTTTGTCGCCTACACGGGTCTGGTGACCCTGAAACTCCCCGTTCTCGTGGTGGCCGTCATGGCTACCGTGACCGTGATGCTCCTCGCCTCGGTCGAGGAGATCGTCGCGATCAGACCGGTGGCCGATCACCAGAACCAGTTGGTCACGACGTTGGGTGTCGCAACTCTGCTCAACGGCGCCACTCAATTGATCTGGGGTAGTGAACCTCTCACGGTTCCGTTCTTCGGATCGAACGAACCGATCACCCTGCTCGGCGGCCGTACCTACCCGGTCGAGATCGCTCTGCTGGTTGCGGCGATCGCACTGGTCGTCGGGTTGAGTTACGTCTCGAAGAAAACGATGACGGGTCTGGCTCTGATCGGCATCTCCGAGGATCGTGAAGCGGCGATGCTGCGAGGAGTCAACGTACGACGGTTGGCACTGGGAGCGTTTGCCTTCTCGGGTGCCTTGGCCGGTGTCCTCGGACTCTTCGTCGGCCCCAAGACGTTTGCAGTTGCGACGTTGGGTGCAGCGTTGGCCCTCAAGGGATTCGTGGCGTTGGCGATCGGCGGGTTCGGCTCTCTGCCTGGCGCTGTGATCGGCGGTCTGACCGTCGGCCTGGTGGAATCGTTCACCGCCCTGTGGGCGGGAAGTCAGTACAGCAATATCGCCGTCTTCACGGTGCTGATCGTCATCTTGATGGTCAAACCGGCTGGACTGTTCGGCAATGTCCGAGAACGGGTGGTGTGAGATGGTAAGTGCGTGGCGGACTTTCCGTTCCCTACCGAGCTGGATCATCCCACTCGTCCTGGCCGTGGTGATCCTGCTGCTGCCCGTGATGGGACTCGACCTGTCGGCATCACGTCAGATTCAATTGGCCTGCATCCTGGCACTTGTGGTCAGTGGCCTGAACTTGAGCCTCGGCTTTGCCGGTGAACTGGCACTCGGCCAGGCAGCGATGTACGCGGCCGGTGCCTACACCGCGGGTCTGATGTCCCAGGCAGGTCACACCGACATTCTGCTTCAGCTTGCTGCCTCCGGAGCAGTGGCACTGGCGGTCGGAATCCTGACCGGTGTTCCCGGTCTGCGCCTGGGCAACTGGTCCCTGGCGATGACGTCGTTCTTCCTGGTTCTGCTGGTACCTGACGTACTGGCGATCTTCGGTGGCAAGACCGGCGGCCGAAACGGCCTCACCGGTATGGAGCCGCCGACGTTCTTCGGTTCCGAACTCGACACCCAGCAGTACTACATGGTGGTCGTCGTCGTGACCGTGCTCTGGTTCGCGGTGATGCGTAACCTGGTGGTCTCGCGGCACGGCATCGCGTTCCGCACGCTCAAGCAGTCGCCGGTTCTGGCGTCGTCGCAGGGTGTATCGGTGTTCCGGATGAAGCTGCTCGGTTATGCCATCGGTGCGTTCCCCGCCGGTCTGGCGGGTGCGCTGTTCGCCAACACCGACCTGTTCATCTCGCCGGAAGCCTTCGGGTTCACCTTTGCCACAGCAGTTCTGGCGGCGTCGATCCTCGGCGGTGCGGCAAGTGTGTACGGCGCCGTGGTCGGTGCCGCGATCATGCAGCTCGGTCCCAACCAGTCGACGGCGTTCCAGGAGTATTCGCTGATCTTCTACGGCGGCTTCCTGATCATCGGCGGTGTGCTTCTCTCCGGGGGTTTAACCAAGGTCGGGCGAGCGATCGTCTCGAAACTCGATCGCAAGGCCGGCCTGGGCGTAGTCACCGCAAAGGAAAACAGCGGTGGGACAACGGAACTGGCGCCGATCAACGGAGCACGGTTGGTGGTCGACGGAGTCTCCAAAGCGTTCGGTGGCAACCAGGCGCTCAATGCGGCAACCCTGACCGCAGAGGCCGGTAAGGTCACCGCGTTGATCGGGCCCAACGGTTCGGGTAAGACGACCATGCTCAACATGATCTGCGGCTTCTACACCGCAGATGCGGGCGTGATCACGATCGGTGACACGGTGGTCTCGCAGTCGTCGCCGCACAAGGTGGCGCGCGTGGGTGTGGCGCGCACGTTCCAAACTCCGACGATTCCGGAAAACATCACGGTTCTGAAAGCTGTTGCATCCGGACGTTATTCGGTGCACCGAGCGTCGATGGCGTCGGCTGTGCTTCGCCTGCCCAGCTTCCGCAGGATCGCGAAGGCCGACATCGTCGAGGCCGAGCGTGTCCTCGAACTCGTGGGGATGTCGCACTTGCGCAACGAGATCGCGACGTCGCTGCCCCTGGGGATGCGTCGCATGCTCGAGGTTGCTCGCGCCGTCATCGCCGAACCGAGGGTCGTCCTCTTCGACGAGGTGGCATCCGGACTCGACGAGGACGAACTCGAACGCCTGGCAGATCTGATCCGGGTACTGCGAGATGCCGGGGCGACAGTGGTGTTGGTGGAGCACAACTTCCGCCTCGTCCTCTCGCTGGCCGACGAGATAGTCGTGCTGGCGCAAGGGCAGGTGATCGCCACCGGCGATGCGGCAACCATCGAACATCACCCACGCGTCTTGAGCGAGTACCTCGGAGTCAAGTCCGGTGACGAAGAAGCACTTCTCGAAGAAATCGGCGCGGTAGACCATCAGACCAGTGAGGTGAAGTGATGGAACCGATTCTGAAGGTCCGAAACTTGCAGACCGGGTACGGCGATCTGCGCGTCGTCTGGGATGTCTCGTTCGACGTCTATCCCGGTCAGGTGACCGCCCTGCTCGGACGCAACGGCGCAGGCAAGACGAGCACGCTCCGTGCCCTGTCCGGCCTCAACAAGGTGGCCTCCGGAACCGTCGAGATGGACGGTGCCGACATCACCGGAGTCCCCGCGCACAAACGGGTACGACAGGGGATGGCGTACGTGCAGGAGGGCAAGCGGGTCTTCCACAAGCAGACCGTCGAGCAGAACCTCCTGCTGGGCGGGTACACCCGCAAGGCAAAGCGCGGCGAGCTTATGGAATCCGTCGAATCGATGTACGAGATGTTTCCGATCCTGGGGGAGAAGCGTTCGCTTCCCGCCGGTTCCATGTCGGGCGGTCAGCAGCAGATGCTCGCGATCGGCGCAGCGCTGATGGCGCAGCCGAGGTTGCTCCTTCTCGACGAACCTTCGGGCGGTCTCGCTCCCGTGATCGTCGGTGAGGTGATGGACCGCGTCCAACAACTCAAGGAAACCGGCCTGGCTGTTCTACTGGTCGAGCAGGCAGTCGAGGCCGCGATGAGCGTCGCCGATCATGTCACGGTCCTCGACATCGGCAAGGTGGTTCTCGACGCCGATGCCAAGGACATCGACGACCTGGCAGTGCTCAAGGATGCGTATTTCGGACGCGTCTGAACTGCAATGACGGCTTCAGCCCGGCCACCTCGGCCGGGCTGAAGCCGTTTCCCGCTCCGTGGCACGGGCCCTAGCCGGCTCGGGGCCATCGATCTACCGTCCTGTAAACAACTCCCGCGAGAGGCAAACTCGATGACCACTGCTCCCGACGTGCTCGCCCCGGCAAAGCTCGGCCCGGTGACCCTTCGAAATCGAA
Organism: Rhodococcus sp. SG20037; assembly: GCF_031763325.1. Lineage (NCBI taxonomy): Bacteria > Bacillati > Actinomycetota > Actinomycetes > Mycobacteriales > Nocardiaceae > Rhodococcus > Rhodococcus sp. SG20037. The sequence goes on from NZ_CP134497.1 coordinate 1,493,984, forward strand.
TCATCAAGTCCGCGACATTCGAAGGCAAAACTCCCGACGCCCTGGTCACCGACGAGCTGATCGAGTTCCATCGTCGCCCAGCCGCCGGCGGAGTCGGGATGTCCACCGTCGCGTATTGCGCCGTCGCACCGGAAGGGCGCACCGAATACGGCCAGCTCTGGATGCGGCCCGATGCCCTCCCCGGGCTTCGGCGGCTCACCGATGCAATTCACGCCGAAGGTGCTGCTGCGTCGGCGCAGCTCGGCCATGCCGGTCCCGTGGCGAATCAGAAGTCGACCGGACTGCCCGCGCTGGCACCGTCGAGTTCGTTCAATCCGTTGAGCATGAGGATGATTCGCACTGCCACGACAGCGGACATCACCAGAATTGCGGCCGCGCACGGGAGCGCTGCGCGACTTGCCGTCGAGGCAGGATTCGACGCCGTCGAGATCCACTTCGGTCACAACTATTTCGCGAGCTCGTTCCTGAGCCCGAAACTCAACCGTCGTAAGGACTCCTACGGCGGATCGCTGGAGAACCGGGCTCGCGTCGTACTCGAAACTGCACGCAGTGTGCGCGATGCCGTCGGTGACAAGGTCGCGATCTTGGCCAAGCTGAACATGGACGACGGTGTGCCAGGCGGATTCTGGGTGGACGAAGCAATCCAGGTGGCGCAGTGGCTCGAAGCATCCGCAAGCGTCGACGCGCTCGAGTTGACGATGGGCAGTTCACTGCTCAACCCGATGTACCTGTTCAAGGGCGATGCGCCGATCCGCGAGTTCGCCGCCGCGATGCCGCAACCTGTTCGACTCGGTGTGCAGTTGGTGGGTAAGAGCATGTTGCATACCTATCCGTACAAGCCGTTGTTCATGCTGGAAGAGGCTCGGCAGATTCGTGCTGCGGTGAAGTTGCCGCTCGTGCTGCTCGGAGGTGTCACGGACAAAGCGGGCATGGATACCGCAATGGCGGAAGGGTTCGAGTTCGTCGCCATGGCACGGGCGCTGCTCAGAGAACCGGATCTGATCAATCGGATCGCGGCCGAATCCGATACCCAATCACTGTGCATCCACTGCAACAAGTGCATGCCCACGATCTTCAGTGGCGCCCGCTGCGTGTTGGTCGAACGCGTCTGAGCTGGTCAGCGCACACCACGTCCCGACATCCATGCGGATACCGGGTCGTGGGCCGTAGCGGATCAAGTTCGTGGTCGCATCAACGCTTGGTTCAGTTCTGCGTGAAGACGTCGAAGGAGGCGTTCATCGTGGGGTAGCCGGTGGCCATGTAGTCGGTGAGGATGACGTGCGTCGGGTCGCCGATGATGCGAGTCCCGTCGAGGGTGGGGTTGCCGGCGTAGTTGTTGGCAGCCATGACCGTCTGGACGCCGTCGGCGACGTTGTAGGTGACGTCGACACCGATACCGCGGGGATCGCTGCTGTAGGCGGTGACGATCTCGGTGGTGTGCGGGGCCAGGTAGGAGCGGGGGCCGTTGATCCACTGTCCGTAGGGGTTGGACGCGCTGTCCAGCAGCATCGGGTTGTCGGTGTTGTTGGTGATGGTCATGGCAACCGTCGGGCCGTCGGTGGGCATGGTGCCGGCGTTGGCGATCGCTGCGGTTCCCAGTGCGGTTCCGCCGACAGCGAGGGCGATTGCGGTGACTGCTACGAAGCGAGTGGTGTTGGTACGCATGATGTCTGCTCCTGGGATGGTGTGTGGTTGCCGTTCTCGGCGATGAATCAATCTTGTCGCGAATGAGTGCTGCAGTATGTCCGCCGACGGGGCCGTGGCGGGGTTGAATCTCTTGTCCCCCGATCGGGGGAGGCGTAAGTGCTCGCATTGCTGGTACGGGCGTGAGAAAGTGAGCAATGCGCGAAGGCACGAAGCCGCTGGCCGGCAAGGTTTCCGTGGTGGTCGGCGACGATCACCCACTGTTCCGTGAGGGCGTGGTTCGGGCTCTGACCGGCAGTGACAGCATCGACGTCCTGGGCGAGGCCGACGACGGCGCAGCAGCGCTCGCAATGATCCGCGAACTACGCCCGCAGGTCGCGCTGCTCGACTTCCGGATGCCGCACCTGGATGGAACTCAGGTCGCCGCCGCAGTCGTTCGAGACGAGCTTCCGACGCGTGTGCTTCTGCTCAGCGCTCACGACGAATCGTCTGTCGTGTACCAGGCCCTGCAAGCCGGTGCTGCCGGATTCCTGCCGAAGGAATCCACTCGCGCCGAGATCGTGAGCGCCGTGCTCGACTGTGCTGCGGGACGAGATGTGTTGCCGCCCAGTATCGCCGCCGGATTGGTAGGAGAGGTTCGGCGTCGTAGTGAACCGTCCGGTCCGACGCTCAGCGCGCGCGAACGTGAGGTTCTCGGATTGATCGCGCAGGGCGCCAGCATCCCGGTCATCGCCTCACAACTCTTTCTTGCGCCCTCCACCGTCAAAACCCACGTGCAGCGCCTCTACGAGAAACTCGGAGTCAACGATCGAGGCGCCGCCGTCGCCGCTGCAATGCGGCAGGGATTGTTGGAGTGAGCAAGCGTCACCGAAGCACGTACGTGACGTTCATGGCCGGGTAACCCGAGGTCATCGTCACCGTGACGTCGTGGCTGTCGGGGGCGTACGTACCTCCGGCATCCGCCCTGGTCTTCGAGTTGGTAGCACTGAAGACAAACACTCCACCGTCGTCGGAGCGGTACGTGAGCACGATGGGGAAGTCGTTCTGGTTCTTGCTCGTGGCCACAACGTTCACGTTCATGTTGGGGAGGATGTAGTCCGCCGGCGGGACGACCCAGTCGCCGTTCGGGTTGGATGCGTCGACCAGATACAGGGCCCCGCGACCCGAATTGCTGATCATCGCCGTCGTGACGGATGTGTCGGTCATCGACTTCACCGTGTTCGCACCGGCGGAGCGGGCAACCAGAGCTGCCATGCTGAGGCCGGAGAAGGAAAATGCTTCAGGTCGAATTGTGTTGGTGCTCATCATGTTCTCCTCGATTTGTCGGTCTCGGTGACCGTGTGTTTCTGTGATGAGACAACTATGGCCCCGAAATCCCTTCGGGTCTGTCCACCTACGGGTCCGAGTGCTGGACGACATCGCTGTCCCCCGATCGGTGGACACCAACGCTCTCCACTGCCGTAGCCCACCCAGCGGGAGAACCCGTTCCTCTACCAACCAACCCACTCGTAGCGTGGCCACCATGACCGATCCTGACTTCTCCACCGCACCACTCGACGTCGTAGTCATCGGCGCCGGCGTCGCCGGCATGTACGCCATGCACCGACTTCGCGAGCAGGGGCTGCGTGTCCACGGCTTCGAGGCGGGCTCCGGAGTGGGCGGCACGTGGTACTTCAACCGCTACCCGGGCGCACGCTGCGATGTCGAGAGTTTCGACTACTCCTACTCGTTCTCCGAAGAGTTGCAACAGGATTGGGACTGGAGCGAGAAGTACGCCGCGCAGCCGGAGATCCTGTCCTACCTCGATCACGTCGCCGATCGCTTCGACTTACGCAGTGGGTTCACTTTCGATACCCGTGTCCTGAGCGCACAGTTCGACGAGGACTCGTCGACGTGGCGAGTGCACACCGACGGTGGTCATGACGTCACCTCGCGGTTCGTGGTGTGCGCCACGGGCAGCCTCTCGACCGCGAACGTTCCGAACATTGCAGGTCGCGAGACTTTCGGCGGTGAGGTCTTCCACACCGGCTTCTGGCCGCACGAGGGCGTCGATTTCACCGGCAAGCGAGTGGGAGTGATCGGCACCGGATCGTCGGGCATCCAGTCCGTTCCGTTGATCGCCGAGCAGGCCGATCACCTCTTCGTGTTCCAGCGGTCCGCGAATTACAGTGTGCCGGCGGGAAACACGCCTCTCGATGACAAACGACGCGCAGAGATCAAGGCCGACTACGCCGAGCGTCGAGCGCTGTCCAAGCGCAGTGGCGGTGGATCTCCGTTCGTTTCGGATCCTCGCAGCGCGCTCGAGGTATCCGAGGCCGAGAGAAACGCGGCCTACGAGGAGCGGTGGAAGCTCGGCGGTGTCCTGTTCGCCAAAACCTTCGCCGACCAGACCAGCAACATCGACGCCAACGCGACGGCGGCCGCATTTGCCGAGGCCAAGATCAGATCGGTGGTCGAAGATCAGGCCATCGCCGACCTGCTGATCCCGAACGACCACCCCATCGGGACCAAGCGGATCGTGACGGACACCGACTACTACCAGAGCTACAACCGTGACAACGTGAGCCTGGTCGATCTCAAGAGCGCACCGATCGAGGCAATCGACGAGGCCGGGATCAAGACGACCGACTCGCACTACGAACTCGACGCATTGGTGTTCGCCACCGGTTTCGATGCGATGACCGGGGCACTCGATCGCATCGAGATCCGTGGCCGCAACGGCGAGACCTTGCGAGAGAACTGGCATGCGGGTCCGAGAACCTATCTTGGTTTGGGAGTTCACGGCTTCCCGAACCTGTTCATCGTCACCGGGCCGGGCAGCCCGAGTGTGCTGTCCAACATGATTCTCGCTGCCGAACAGCACGTCGACTGGATCGCCGACGCGATCAACCACCTCGATTCGGCGGGCATCGACACCATCGAGCCGAGTGCCGAAGCCGTGGACAACTGGCTCGAGGAGTGCTCACGCCGGGCGTCGGCAACATTGTTCCCATCCGCGAACTCCTGGTACATGGGAGCCAACATCCCGGGAAAGCCGAGGATATTCATGCCCTTCATCGGAGGCTTCGGTGTCTACTCCGACATCTGTGCAGACGTGGCAGCAGCGGGATACCGAGGCTTCGAGCTGAACAGCGCGGTGCACGCATGAGCCGGCTGGAGGGCAAGCGGGTACTCGTGACGGGTGCTGCCGGAGGAATGGGACGCTCACACTGTGAGCGGCTCGCCGAGGAAGGCGCGTCCGTGATCGCGTTGGATGTCGAACAGGCGCAATCGGGGTTGGCGGAAACCGCTCAGGCAGTGCGTGATCGAGGTGGTGTCGCGGTCACCGGTGTGGCGGATATTCGGGACTTCGACGGTCTGGCCGCCGTCGTGGCCGAGTGCGTTACCGAACTCGGCGGGTTGGACGTCGTGGTCGCGAATGCAGGCGTCTACGACACGCCGGGACCGTCGTGGACCATCGATCCTGCAGTGTGGAACCGCTCGCTGGACGTCAATCTGACCGGCGCGTGGCACACCGTCAAGGCCTGCGTTCCGCACTTCGGCGACGGTGGATCCGTCGTTCTGGTCAGCTCGACAGCGGGAATCAAAGGTATTGCCGGAGCAAGTCATTACAGCGCAGCCAAGCATGCCGTGGTGGGCCTGGCCAGAACGCTGGCCAACGAGTTGGGGGCGCAGAGTATCCGCGTCAACTCCGTGCATCCGGGTTCGGTACGTACCCCGATGATCATCAACGAGCGAGTGTTCGCGAACCTGTGCCCGGACATCGAGAATCCCACCGAAGCAGACGCTGCTGCAGTGCTCAGCGCTCGCAACTTGCTGCCGGTTCCCTGGGTCGATCCGGTGGACGTCAGTAATGCGGTCCTGTTTCTCGCATCCGCGGAGTCCCGCTACATGACCGGCTGTCAGTTGGTTGTCGACGCCGGCCTGACCCAGAAAGTGTGAATTGATGACTTCTCGATTGGAAGGCAAGATCGCGCTGATCACGGGTGCGGCACGAGGAATCGGGCGGGCTCAGGCCGTGCGTTTTGCCGAAGAGGGCGCGGACATCATCGCGGTCGACGTGTGCACTTCGGTGGAAACCACAGTCACGCCGCCCGCGACGGAGGCCGATCTCGATGAGACAGTGGCGCAGATCCGGGCGCTGGGGCGAAAGGTCGAATCTGCGGTAGTGGACGTTCGGGATCTCGAGGCACTACGCAGTGCCGTGGACTCGGCCGTCGGAACGCTCGGTGGTCTCGACATCGTCTGCGCTACAGCTGGTATCACGTCCTCCGACGGGGCCCTGACCATGTCGGAAACGATGTGGCAGACCATGCTGGACGTCAATCTGACCGGCGTGTGGCACACCACGACCGTCGCGGCTCCGCACTTGATCGCGCGGGGCGGGGGATCGATGACACTCACAAGCTCCATCGCCGGACTTCGGGGGCTGGTCGGAGTCGCGCACTACACCGCAGCCAAGCATGGAGTCGTTGGTCTGATGCGTTCGCTGGCAAAGGAACTGGCTCCGCACAACGTACGCGTCAATACGGTCCATCCCACCAACGTCGACACCCTCATGATTCAAAACCCGTTGGTGCGCGGCAAGTTCCGCCCCGATCTCGAGAACCCGACGCGCGAAGAATTTGCTGCCGCAGCGATGACGATGAACATGCTCGCCATTCCGTGGATCGAACCGGTGGACGTAGCGAACGCTGCTCTGTTCCTGTCTTCCGACGAGGCTCGCTACATCACGTCGGTCGCCCTGCCGGTGGATGCAGGAAGTTCGTCCCGCTGAGGTTTCGAACAGCTGAAATCTTGAACAGCTGAAATCTTGAACAGCTGAGGTTTTGACACGCTGAGTTCCGCCACGGTGTGTAGCGTCGGTTTCACCTAACCGAAAGGCGTATACCGTGGCGGAACGGCGCTATCTGGAAGTCACCGTCGGGACCAACATCGTGATGGTCCTCGACCACCGCACGGTGGAGGTCTTCGACCGCACCGCCGCGAGCACGAGCGAAGTGGCTCGTTGGCATGTCGAACACATTGCGGTGAAGGCGAAACCGTCGAAGTCGGGACTGAAACTCACCATCGGGAACAGGCTCGCCGACGACTCGATCGCGGTAGCGGGTCCACGGGCATCGCTGACTGTTCCGCCGGAGAACGAGGCAGCCGTCATCGCGTTCTTCGACGAGGTCAAGGCTGCTCGGGTGTGAATCGGCAGAAGACCTTCGGCGCGGATGATTCGGATTCTCTCGGCGAGCATGTCGTACGCTGCCACGATAGCGTCCCGGTACGAATCCCGGTTTCATCCGGCGCAGAGGATTCATCTGCGTGACGATCGACCACAACTGACCAGCCACGTAATCGTGCGTGGCTAGTCAGTCGAAAGGCCGGCGATATCAAGCTTTACGCGCGGCGGCATGGGCCCCGGCGACACGGCCGAATGCGAAGGCGTCGGCAATGTGGAATCCGCCGTCCTTGGCCGCGCTGTAGGTGGAACTGACCGCGCCCGCGGCGTAGAGGCCAGGAATCGGATTGCGGGCAGTATCGAGTACGCGGGAATGACCGTCGCGGCGCGGCCCACCGCTACTCCATCCCAGCAGTGGCGACCCGGAGACGGCGTAGAACGGAGCGGTAGCCACCGGGGCCAAAGTTTCGGGATGGCGGCCGAACGAATGGTCGATGCCGTCCGCGCACGCCTCGTTGTAGCGTCGCACGCTCGTTTCCACGACTGTTGGGTCCAGTCCGAGTTTCTCGGCGAGTTCGGCGAGCGTGTCCGCCTTTAGGATCCATCCCTTGTCGATCTCGGCTTGATTGTCCGAGCTCCACTCGTACCCTTCGTCGAGAACCCTGTGGCCGACGGGCAGTGCGTCGCGGCCGGGGCTCAGCTGTCCGGCCAACCTCATCGTCTCGTCGAAGACGACGTTCATCGGTTGCACCGGAAAGTGTTGGTAAGAACCCTCTCTGAACACATGACCATGCCGCATTTCGGCTGACTCGTCGGTGAAGCGTCTACCTTCCCGGCTGAGGAACACATAGTTGTGCGCGTTCCACAGTGCGAGGAAGAATCCAGTCGGATTTTCGAGGTCGCCGGGAATTCCCGTAATGGTCATCATGTTGTTCATGTGCCACAGATCGGCGCCCACGGCCTGTGCCATGCGGTGACCGTCGCCGGTTGCCGATGGTGAGCCCCAGATCTTCGGATTCTCCAGACGCAAGTAGTCGCGCACCATCGTCGGATTTGCTTCGAATCCTCCGGTGGCAAGGATGACGCCCCGGCGTGCCTGGATCTGCGAAGTCTTTTCACCCGAACGGATCTCGACTCCGGTCACCGCTCCGGATTCATCCGTCAGCAGTCCGGTGGCTTCGGTGTCGAATAGTGTTGTGACGCCGCGTTCAGCGAGAGCGGAGACGAGGAACCGGTAGAGAAGTTCATTGCCCATCTTCCCTTCGACGGTGTCCATCCCTGCGTAACAAGAACTTCCGTCAAGTTCGGCGAACTCTGCCGTGGAATGGAAATCGCCGGTCATCGCTACAGTTGCACCCAGACTGCGGATCCAGTCGGACAGTCCGTGAGTGTTCTCGGCCCAGGCATCGATGACGTCCTCGGCAACGGGGAACTCCCCGTTCAACGAACGCAGGAAGGTTCGGGCGGCAGCGGGGTCCTGGTTGACGAACCATCCACTGCCGGACAGTCGAGTGTTGCCGCCCGCGGAATCAGGTCCGCTCTTTTCCAGAATCACGACCGATGCGCCGTCGGCGTGCGCTTGGAGCGCTGCGGCCGATCCGGCAGCGCCCGATCCGATGACGAGTACGTCGACAATGTTATCCATGTCACAGAAGGTATTGCGGAATGGTGGTGCGGCGAACCCACCTTCCCGATGAGCGAGAAAGCCAGTGGTCGACGCCGCAGAGACGTCGCCCCGCAGGCACGTCGGGGGCCAGGCGAGGTAGCGGTTCAGTGCGTCGGGGGTGGCGCCAAAAGTGCGATATCGCGCTGTGACGTTTTCGAGACCCTAGCGTTATAGATGTGGTTGTGTCGGCGAAACCTGCCGGTGGCAGAGTTCGTCTGGAACGCAGTGACCGACACGGTTGGTTATCCGACGCACAGTGATTCATCGCTGATTCGGGCGGTGGGGCACGCCGAGTCCAGACAAGAGGCTTTCATGACTACGATCAACGAACGTTCTTCAGCTGCAAATGTTCTCGATCTCTTTGACAGCGCCGGCCGAGAAGGGCATCGGTACAGTATCGACGTGGAAAGCTACACCCCTTCGTATGCGGTACTGAGACTTGCCGGAGAATTGGACATGGGTCAGCGGGTGGAATTGGTGCACGCGCTCGACCGACTTCTCCTGGTCGGAACCGATATTCACGTCGATCTCTCCGGCGTGACCTTCATGTCGTCCGGAGTGGCGAATGCCGTTGTCGATGCTGCGGGGCGTGGCAACAACCGCATTCGCTTGTTTGCCCCGACGCGAGCGGTCTCCATGATCTTTCAGGCTCTCGGCGCCTCCGAACTCATTGCGGGCGTTGCCACGTCGACCGCTGATGCTCTCGGTGCTTGAGCCGGAAACAACTCCCACGAACGATGTGAAGTGAGCAGTGCTCGATACGCGTTGACTTGGTATCTGGTCTGATCTGCGTGTCGATGTGCACTTTGCGGCGCGGGATCAGGTTGTCGTCACCGGGTTGCGCCGAGATTTGCGGTAGTCTCGTTCGGTGTCGAGCAGCCGGCGCTGCCATCGACGCGTCCGGCCGCATGAACGCTTGGTGGTCCCGACTCGTAGTGAAGAGCCACACCATGGCGTATGACACCAGCAACGGTTCGACATCGTCGAATTCTCCGATCACCCAGTTCTCCGATGTGATTGGTCTGGAAGTAAGCATGCAGTTCGCACCGATACGCCGCCTCGACGACCACGCACTTGCAGGCGCCGAGTTGCAATTGCGTGGGCCTGACAATTCCTCTCTGTGTTCGGCGCATGCCCTCCGTCGCGCCTCGCAATTGATGCAGCAACGCTCGGAATTCGACAGTCACAAACTGGCCATGTCCCGTACTGCACTCGCATGCACCGTCGCGGATCGCCTGCCGTTGCTGGTGGCAGTCGACTCGGCTTCCCGAGCAGCTCTGAACGCTCCTGGTATCGAAGGAGCGACGAGAAATCTGCAACGGATCGTCATCACGGTTGACAGCGCATCGGTGCTTACCGATCCACACAACTCTCTGGCAGTGATCAGAGAAGCCCGCGCGGGCGGTCGTCTGATTGCACTCGACGGTGTCGGCATCGACAGGCACTCGGCGACACTTCTGTCTTTGGTCGAACCCGACATCATTATCACTTCCGCTGAATTGCTTTCCAAGGCAGCATATTTCGAAGTGGGAACGACGGTGCACGCGCTCGGCGCCTACGTCGAGCGATCGAACGCGATTATCCTTGCCGAGGGTGTCGACTCGGAATCGTCCCGTCTTGCCGCAATCACCATCGGAGCCACATACGGAACGGGTGAGTTGTATCCCGCAGTCGACGATCCGAGTTCACTGTTGTCCGAACCGGTCGTCGCGATGCCCGACAGTCCGGTGTGGAGTGATCCCATCCCCGAGGTGGGCACTCCCTACTCGATCGTGTCTGCTCACAGCCGGATCCGGCGCGGTACCAAGCGTCTGTTGATCCAACTGAGCAAGTCCCTCGAAGCGCAAGCCGCCACATCGGGTTCCTCGATGCTTGTTCTGGGCACCTTTCAACAAGCCGAGCATTTCACCGCATCCACAACAGCACGGTGGCGTCACCTCGCCGACACCGTAGGGTTCGCCGGTGTCTACGGTGTCGGACTGTCCGTGATGCTCGACGGTAAAGTTCAACACGCGCCGCTCGACCCGGGTGATGATCTCGTCAACGAGTGGACGGTCGTCACTCTGGGACCGCACCATGCGGCGATGCTGTCGGCGCGAGATCTTCATGACAACGGTCCAGATCTCGAGCGGACCTTCGACTTCGTGCAAACCTACGATCGCACCGCCGTCACCCAGGCAGCGCACTCTATTCTTCGTCGTTACCCCACGACGAATTCGTGAAACCGGTGCCAAGGTTCTCGACGTTCGCCGCGAGCGCTGCCCGACCGGCGATCGTGGCTAAGGATTGGCCGGGCGCCGCGCAGCACGTCTCTTTGCTGCAGAGTTGAGTAGATACCTTTCGGCGACCGTGTAGTCCGTGACGGTTGCGCCATCCGGCGCTGTGGTGTGGGTGAGCAGTTCGAGATAGCGGCGACGGAAGACATGGGCGTCGGATTCTGCGAGTAGGAACTCCGCCGCTGAGACGACCTCTGGTTTCGGAGCAGCGCGTGCATGCCGGTTTCGGGCGGGCCGAGTGCTCATGTTTTCCTCTGGATTTCGAAAGCGTCTGTGCCGGTAGTCATGTGCGAGTTGATCCTGACGTCTGTTCGGTCGCTACCGGTCATGAGAAGTCGTGAGTGGTTTCAGATCGATCGGCTGTCCGTCGGAGGGGAACGGCAAGGACATGTAGTTGAGAGGGGCGGTGTAGCCGGGCGCGACCTGCCAATCGAAGCGTGTGAGCAGGTGGTGCATGATCGCTTTGATTTCGACGCCGGCGAAGTGCATGCCGAGGCATTTGTGCACGCCTCCACCGAACGGTTCCCAGGCATACCGGTGCACCTTGTCTTCACGTCGGTGGTCCGCGAAACGTTCGGGATCGAAATGTTCGGGGTCGGGCCAGTACTGCGGCATGTGGTGAGTGAAATGTGGCACCACTGACACGTAGGTCCCAGCGGGTACGAAGTGGTCCTGTATCTGGGTGTCACACACCGCTCGGCGAGCCATGACCGGCACGGGAGCGACGAGTCGGAGGCATTCTTTCATCACCAGGTCCAAGCCGGCGAGTTGGTCGAGTTCGGCATAGCTCGGCGTCGACGTACTCAGTGCGAGTGATTCCGCCCGACATCTGTTCTGCCACTGAGGATTCTGGCCGAGATATTGCATCATTGTCGAGATGGTGATGGTGGAGGTGTCATGTGCGGCCATCAGCAGGAAGATCATGTGATCGATCACCTCGCCGTCGCTGAAGCGCTGTCCGGTGTCTGATTCGATGTGACAGAGAACGGAAAACAGGTCGTCGGTTTCGCGTGAACGGCGCGCAGGTAGGTAGCGGCGGAAGAAGTTTTCGAGGGTTCGGCGCCCGTCGAGGCCGCGCTTCCATCTGGTGCCGGGAACTCGATAACGGATCACCGAGGTTGCAGCTTGCACGCAATCGACGAAAGCTTTTTTCACAGAGTCGATTTCGTTGTCAGTGGTCCCTTCCGCGCCGCCCATGAAGATGTCGGTCGCGAGGTTGAGTGTGAGAGCTTTGAGGGCGGTGTAGGCGCGGAACCCATCGGACGGAGTCCAGGCGTCGAGCGCGGAGGCGATCGCGGGATTCAGCACGTCCACGGTCTTTTCGAGACGCGATCTCGTGAAGGCTTGTTGCATGATGCGTCGTTGTCGTAGGTGCTCTTCGGAGTCGAGAAGCATCAGACCCCCGTGAAAGAAGGGGCCGATGAGCACTGACCAACCGTCGCTGTTGACAAAAGCGCGGTCCTTGTTCTGGAGAACTTCTTGGCATGCGTCGGGCCCGAGGGCTGCGACCCACCGTCTACCGGCCATCGAGAACCACGAGACCTCGCCGTAACGATCCCAGCGTTTCTGCATCAGAGCGAGAGGGTCGCGGATGTATTCGAAAGTTTGCCCTATTCCGGGTAGTCCCGAATTGCCTGAGATGGGACGCAACTGCGACCGGATGGGTGGAGCGGCCAGGATTTTCGACATCACGTACCTGCCTTCCGTTTGCATCTGACAGTGGCGCCTGTCAGATGGGGGTAGTCTGCGTCACAGTCGCGTCGTCTGTCAAGATCGACTCATGGCTTCTCCCACGCCCCGTCGATATGCCGGTCTGAGTGGTGAGCAGCGGGCCGCGCTTCGGCGTGAAAGCTTGCTCGCAGCAGGACTGGACGTGTTTGCGGCCGCGGGCAGGCAGGGTGCCACCATGACCGCCATCTGTGCGCATGCCAAGCTGACAGAGCGATATTTCTACGAGAGTTTCACCAGCAGGGACGAACTCCTCCAGCAGGTTTTCGACGGAATCGTCGACGAGGTGCGCGTGGCCGGAATGGCTGCACTCCGAACGACCGAGGGGACACGGGAGGAGCGCGTGCGGAGCGCCATTGCTTCGTTCGTCAACATCCTGACGGACGATCCTCGAAAAGGGCGTGTCGCGATGGTCGAGTCGGTGGCTTACGAGCCGCTGCGCACTCACCGGCGGGGAGCGCTGCGTGGGTTCGCGCAGATGGTGGCCGACGAGGCTGCGCTCTTGTACGGCGATCGAGCTTGGCCTCCCCATCAGGGTGAGATCAACGGATTACTGTTCGTGGGCGGCCTGGCCGAATTGGTGACGGCCTGGCTCAACGGCGAAATCGACATCACGCCCGCTGAGATCGTGGATGCCGCAACCTTCCAATTCACATCCACAGCGCACCGATGAAACGCGGGGCCGGCGATGCGGACTGCCAACTCCAGTGGGCGGCATGTGTCGTGATTCGAGGCAGTTTCGGGTCTGAATTGTCGATGACACTGTCCGCGCGGGTCCAGGGCTCTGCAGCCGCGAAGTACAGACGTTGGCCGCCGACATAACGGTTCATCGACGGGTGTTCCGGATCCGCGTTCGTTCCGTCGCGAAGGTTCATTCGCTCGGCGGTGATCTCGAAGGGCACGTCGAGAAAGATCGAATAGTCCCATCGGGAAGCAAATTCGTCCCGATGCAGAAAGAGTCCCTCGACGAGGACTACGGCTCCGTCGGCTGCATGCAAGTACGCGTCGCTGTCCCGTCGTGGTCGGTACTCGCGGTTACCTCCCGGTCTCAGAGGGGCGAGAACATGACGCTCGAGGGCGTCGTAGTCGTAGCTGTCGAGCCAGAAGCCTTCCGGTGACAGCCGACCTCTGCGATGGCGAATCTCCGGCGGATTGAGGAAGTCGTCGACGTGAATCACAATGGCGGGGCGTTCATTCAGCTGTGCTGCAAGACTTTTCGTGAATGTCGTCTTGCCGCTCCCGTCGACGCCGTCGATCGCGACGACGGGAGAGCCGCGCAGCGCGTTTATTTCGGCGGCCAAGGTCTCGAAGACCGTCTTGGTGCTCATCGAGCAGTTCTTCCCGCGCTCGTAGCGACGCGAAGAGGCCCGGTGTCGTACAGGATTCGGTGGCCGTCTTCGAGGACGCGTCGAGTGCCCGCGTCGAGCGGAAGGTCGGCCCAGCTCTCGCTCGCGAAATTCAGTTCGACGAGGAGGCCGGACCGTAGGCGGAAGCGTCGTTCTCGGACTGGCCCCCAGTTGGCGGCTCTGATGAATCGCGCGTCGGGGCGGAGCCGGTCGAACCAGTCTTCATTTGCGAGCGCGTTCGCGTCGTCGGCCAGGATCATCAGATCAAGATCACTCGCCATACGCTCCGCGCCGCGCGCGTAGGACCCGACCAGCGCTACAGCTTTGACGTCATCGTGCTCAGCGGCCCATCGTTCGACGTCGACGAGCAGCGCGTTCACCGCACGTCTTCGCCCCTTCAATCGTGCTGACATACCGGCATCATTCCCCATCTCCACCATTGTCCGTAGCTTCGCCGGGACCTCTATCCTGGAACTGTCGGTGACAAGCCAGGGGAGGGATGCGTATGTCCAAGGAAGTATCGGCGGGTCTGGCTGTTGGTGCGATGGTTCTTGTTGCAGGCTTGATCTGGACTGGATTTCCCCTCGACACGTATTCGATTGTCGCCGTGATCTTTGCAATGTGCGGTGGATCCATCACTTGGATCTACGTACGCGCAAATGAAGAGAGCACCGGAGACGCTGCGACGAAAGAAAGAAATCAATGAAGACGATCATCGTGTGTACCTCTGTCTCCCATGGCAATACGAAGCTGATCGCCGACGTCATCGGAGAAGTTCTCGATGCTCGCGTGGTCGAGCCCGGTGACATCGACGCCGCGCAGCTCGCCGACTACGACCTGGTGGGGTTCGGCTCCGGCATCTACCTACGCTCGTACCACGCAGATTTACGCTCGTTCGTCGAGGCACTCCCCGAAGAACGACGATCCAAGGCTTTTGTCTTCGCCACCAGTGGATTTCCTGACAAGGGGATTCATCGCTTCTCGCGTCCACTGGTTCAGTTGCTCGAACAGAAGGGCTTCGAGGTGGTCGCAGCCTTCTCGTCCCGTGCGTGGGATACCTATCTCCCGTTCAAGCCTTTCGGCGGTATCCGGAAGGGGCGGCCGAACGCCGACGACTTGGAATCGGCGCGCATGTTCGCCGAAATGCTACGCGGAAGCGTTCAGGACAGCTTGCCCGGCACCGGGTAGCTGCGCAGGCTCATCTCCAGCTCACCGGCGTCGGCAAGGTCGTTGATCGTCTGGCGTAGAGCGCCACACGTCCGCTGAGCGTTGGCACGGCTGTTCGCGCGACCCAACTCCGGGCACACTTCCTGCGACTCTTCGAGCCATTGGACGCTGGTGTGCGCTTCGCTGTACTTCTCGACGAGGACGCGATTTCCGCAGTTGCGGCAACTGACCTGACGCATCAGCGTGCAATCAGATCGGCCGGTGACCAGAAGGCGCGCATGCTCGTGATCTTGGCGTCCTCGTCGAAAGTCATGACGTCGATCGGTTCGACCTCGTAGACCTGATCGCCCACCGGTGTGACGACGCGGAAGTGGAAGGCCGCGCTGGATCCGCTCACCCGCAAGGTAAGCAGTTCCGTCTCTTGCGAACCGCCCTCGAGAGCGCCGTAGAACTCGGTGATCGCGGCCTTGCCGACGCGGGGTTCGCTGCCGACCGGGTCTTCGAGCGTCGCGTTCTCGGCGTAGAGGGCAGCGATGTCCGCTGACGATCCGCGAGCCACGGCGTCGAGGTAGGTGGTAACCGTCGCCGTGATCGCGGCCGTGGTGTCTGGTTCGAGAGTGGTCATCGAGTTAGTCCGATCAGTCGAGAAGTTCAGGGTCTGACAACTACTTCGGACGCTATCGGTGCGGGCTCGATTCGGCGCCGGCATCTCCCACGCAGCGGGACAGCCTGAGCACTCAGGCGTCGAAGCGTCCGAATCCGCCGCGGTAGAACAGAAGCGGACCGTCGTGGCGCAGCACGTTCAGATCGGTGATGCGCGCGACGACGATGGTGTGATCACCGGCGTCGTGCTCCTGCTCGACCGTTGCTTCGATGCGGGCGAGCGCGCCGCTCAGCGCCGGAGCACCGTTGCCGGCGGCATCCCACTCGACGCCGAGGAACTTGTCCGTCCCGCCGCGCGCGAACGCCGAACACATGTCCTGCTGATCGTGGGCGAGAACATTGATGCAGAGAGTTCCCGTTTCGCGAAGCTTCGGCCAACTTGTCGACGTCTTCGCCGGGCAGAACGAGAGCAACGGGGGATCAAGCGATACCGAGACCAGGGACTGGCAGGTGAAACCGAGGGGTGAATTTCCGTCGTGAGCGGTGATGACGGTGACGCCGGTGCAGAAATTGCTCATCACGTTGCGAAGTGTGCGTCCGTCCAGAACTGGCGGCTCGGCGTTTTCCACGGTCATGTCGTCTCCTTGTTCAAATCTTTTGTTCAAAACTCTGCAAACAGCTTCAGAAGCAACGATGTGTGGCGCCGCGGCCGTAATCCAGCGGCAGTCCCACTCAATGGCAGCAATGGCTTCTCGGCACGGGTCAGGACCGACCGAGTGGCAGGTGGAGGGGTTTCGAGCAAATTTGATCCCGCTCAGCGGTCCGTTCGGATTCTACGAAACCAGCAAATGACCAGTGATTGTTAGACTTCGGGCATGTCCGAACCTGATGACGTGTCCCGAGGACTTCCCGCTACCAGCTGGGCAGTGCTCGGGATGCTGACGTTCGGGGAGGAATTGACCGGAAACGATTTGAAGAAGTGGGCTGACTGGAGCGTCGGCTTCTTCTACTGGAGCCCGTCCATCAGCCAGGTGTACGCAGAACTGAAGAAGCTCGAAAGCATCGGGTTCGTGGAGTCCCGGGTCGTCTCCGAACCAGGGGTGCGAGGCAAGCGCCTTTACTCCATTACGCAGTCAGGAACCGACGCCGTCCGGACGTGGTCACGGGAGGCACCGGTGGAAGTTCCGGTGCTCAAGCACGGTGTGATGTTGCGTCTGTGGATGGGACACCTCAACGAGCCCGAGCGACTGAAGGCGCTGGTGGAAGCCCACATCGCCAATGTCGAAGAGCAGATTCGACGCGCGAAACTCCACGCAGATCATGCCGAGAACGAGCCGGCCTGGTCGTTCCCGGTCATGACGTTGCGATGGTCGGAACGGTACTTCCGAGCCGAGATCGAACTTGCTCGCGAACTGCTCGACGACATCGATCGTGCGACCGCCGAGTTCGCGAACGTCGCCGAGCACGACCGACTGGGATCACCGTTGCCCTCGACGCCTGGCAGATGGAAGAACGTCGAGGAGTACGTGTTGGCGCTCGAGCAAGCCGGGCTCACCGGCAACGGTTCGAGTATCTGAGTCAGGCCCCGGCTGCGGTCGGCATGTTGCGCAGCAAATGACGACGTTGCAAAGTCGGAGTGACGCTCAGCGATCCGCCGTCGATGCCTCGCCAAATGGCAGCGGCCGCCATACGGACCGGCGCTGCGCTGACGTGGTCGAGGCGGAGGGCCTTCGACGGCGCGCAGATGGATACCGCGGCGACGGCGCGGCCGATGGGGCCGATCGGTGCCGCAAGACAGCTGAATCCCGGTAGGCCGTTTCCGGATTCGAAGGCCACCCCGGACTCGCGGATTCTGGCGAGGTGGGGCAGTGCGTAGCCCGAGGACTTCGGCGAACCGAACGCGAGCAGTGCCTGACCGATCGCAGTGGTCTCGGCGCGGCGTCGACCACCGACACGCGTCGGCACTGCGGCGGCGAGGCGTCCGCCGATCTTCTCCATGTAGACCACATCGGGCCCGTCGAGGATGCCGAGGTGAACCACGAATCCGGTGACTCGGTAGAGCTCATGGAGAAGGGGCATGGCTGCAGCGTGGAGGCGGTCCTGATGAACCGCGAGCGATCCCAGTTCGACGAGGCGCATACCGAGTTCGTAGTCACGGCCGTCGCGACGCAGCCAACGCATCGAGACAAGACGTTCGAGCATGCGGTGGGCTGACGAGCGGGGAAGGCCCGTGCTCCGAACGACTTGAGCGAGCGTCAACCTGCCGGGACCGTCGAAGGCGTCGAGAACCAGCGAGACGCGATCGAGAATTGCTGTCGGGGCCGAATCGGCGCCTAAAGCATCCACAGCCTGCAGTGTCATCGTGTACCTCACTTCTCTTAGAGCTCCACAACCAGTGAACTGGCTATTTCAATTAGAAATAGTGTCATAGAGTTACGGATTTGTGAAGTGGATCACCGGTCTGTTTTCGGGCGCGTCGCGGTGGAAACGACGAGGGGGTTTGCGCGAATGCTCGCGCAAACCCCCTCGTCGTTTAACTACTGGCAGGTATTACATCGCCACCGGCGGGTACTACATAGCTGCCAGTGGTTCGCTTCCGGACCAGTCGTGGTCCCAGTAGCTGTCAGCGGTGATCTCCTCGGAGGAGTACGAGTCCTGATCCACCCTCGCGCCCTCGGTGCCGAACTCGATGTCCCAGCCGCCGGGTGCGCGGACGTAGAAGGAGATCATCTTGTCGTTGGTGTGACGACCCAGGGTCGACGACACGGAGAATCCATCCTTCATCACGCGGTCGAGTGCCTGGCCGACGGCGTCGAGGGTGTCCACCTCGACCATGATGTGAATCAGGCCGGGTGCGCCGCCGTGCGGTGCCGGGCACAGGGCCAAGCTGTGGTGACGCTCGTTGACGCCCATGAAACGGATTCGCAGCGGCCCGAATTCAGGCGGGGCCGGCAGGCGGAAGGCGCCGCGCGGGTAGAAGCCGAGCACCTCGGTGTAGAAGTCGAAGCTCGCAGCACTGTCCATGACGGGGAGTACGACGTGGCCGAGACCCTGTGAGCCGGTGACGAATCGAGCGCCGAAGGGCGTCACCACGGGGCTGTGGTCGAGGATCGCTCCGTGGAAGACCTCGATGGCTGCTCCGCCGGGATCGGTGAAGGCGATGACCTCTTCGACCCGTCGAGCATCTGCTTCGGCGAGCGAAAGCTGCTCGACCTCGGTGCCGTTCTTTTCGAGTGCTTCTTGAACGCGGCGCAGTGCGGCGTGGTCGGCGACCTCCCAACCGATGTTGACGATCTCGTCGCGCTCACCCTCGACGACGACGATGCGAGCAGCACGCTCGTCGAGTCGTAGGTAGAGCGCGTTCTCGTCCGGCCCACTGCCCTTGGCGAAGCCGAGGACGTCGAAAGCGAAAGTGCGCCAACGTGCCATGTCGTTGGTCGAGATCTTGACGTAGCCAAGTCCCTTGATGTCGGTGCGTGTCATCGTGTCTTTTTCCTGTCGATTTCTTGTGTCGAAGTCTGATCAGATCATCGCCCGCAGCGGACCCTGCGGGTCTGCGCCGAGACGGCTCAGTGATGCGGCGTGGAAAACGGTGCTCGGCACGTGAATTGCGTGATGCTGTCCAGCATGAGCATCGCGCCAGAATCGCTGAAGCGGCTTGTCCATCCGCAATGCGTTGCCACCGCAGCGTGGGTAGACCTGATCGATTGCGTTGACGGCGCGCCAGGCGGCCTGTACCTGAGTCTGACGCCCCTCCGCGCGCTGCTCGAAGGTCACTTCCTTGCCAGCGTCCACTCGATCCCACATGCGGTCGACGTTGGCAAGCAGGGTGTCGCGCGCAGCCCGGATGTCGGCGGTTGCCTGACCGATGGCGAACAAGGTGTACGGGTCGTCCTTGATCGCCGTGCCCTGCGCGTTGATGCGATCGGCTTGGTACTCGTTGGCGTGGAAGAGCATTCCCTCGCAGATGCCGATCGTGGCGGCGGTGATTCCGAGGGGGAAAATGTTCGACCACGGCATGAGGTACAGCGTCTCGGTGCGCCCGTACTTGCGCACTGCCGTGCCGTCGATGACCTCGTCGCAGTCCATGACGCGGTAATCGGGGACATACGCATCCTTCACTACGAGATCCTTGGAGCCGGTGCCGCGAAGTCCCATGACATCCCACGAGTCTTCGATGATCTCGTAGTCGGTGCGCGGAATGATCACATGGAGCATGCGCGGCGGCATCTCCATGTTGCCGTCCTTGTCACACGCCATCGCGCCGAGGAATGCCCAGTCGCAATGGTCGGTACCGGAGGAGAACTGCCAGCGGCCGGAGAACTTGTAGCCGCCGTCGGTGGGGATACACATTCCGCCGGGCATGTACGGCGATGCCATCCAGGTGTCGGGATCGGATCCCCAGATCTCCTGCTGCACCTTGGGATCCGCGAACGCGAGTTGCCACGGGTGAACTCCGACGATCCCGTGGACCCAGCCGGCCGACGGGTTCAGTGAAGCCATGCGCATGACGGTTTCGGCGAATTCGCGCGGATGCGCCTCCATGCCGCCATGCTCCTTGGGCTGCAGCATGCGGATGGAACCGATTGCCTTCATCTTCTTGGCGGTGTCGTCGGCCACCCGGCCGATCCGCTCGGCCTCGATGCCTTCGGCGAAGATGTCGTCGGCCATCGCGTTGATCTGTTCGAGCACTTCGTACGTCATGTTGTTCCTTGCATCCAGTCTGGTTGTCTCAGCAGTGTTTTCGACTGCGGATCAGGAGGTTGTCTCGAGTGCCTGGGCGTCGCGTGCGGCAACGTTTTCGGCGACTTCCCGCTTCCAGCTCTCCACTGCGCGGGTGGTGTCGATCTCGAATTCGAAGCGCTTCGTCATGTCTTCCGTGACATTCTCGACGTCGGTGTAGAACTGGTTGTACCAGCGACGCAACTGGTAAACCGGGCCGTCCTCCTCGGAGAGCAGGGGGTTGTCGATCGGAGCTTTGTTCTTCCAGATCTCCACGTCCTGAAGGAATCCCATCTCGACGCCCTCGGTGAACTGCGCGGCCATCGCGGCAGTGGACTCGTCGTCCATACCGGGTAGCTTCTTGACCATCGCGCCGTACTGCAGGACGAACGCATTGTTCGAGATCGGGTAGTGGCAGTTGATCAGGACGGTCTCGATGATCTGCCCGTTGGCTTCGCTCTTGATCCAGTCGATCATGTAAGACGGTCCGAAATATGAAGCATCCGAACGGAGCACAGCGTTGGGATCGCCGTAGTTGGTGCCGCTGATGACGTCCTCACGTCCCACCGATTCCATGTACTGGCTCGCGACATGACCTTCGAAGATGTTCTTGAAGTACTTGGGGAACGAGTAGTGAACGTAGAAGAAGTGGGCCATGTCCACGACGTTGTCGACGATCTCGCGGCAATGAGAGCCTTCGATGGTGAGCGTGTTCCAGCTCCAGTCGCTCCACTCATCGCTTCCGAAGCCCTCGATGTCGGGGATCGTGACCTCGGCGGGCGGGGGATTTCCCTGGGGATCGTGCCAGACGAACAGCTGACCGTTCTTCTCGAGAGTGATCCATGCCCGCGTCTTGGCCAGCGGCGGAACGCGTCGTGCGTAGGGGATCGCCGTACATTTTCCGTTACCGCTCCAACGCCAGTCGTGGAACGGGCAGGCGATCGAATCGCCCTTGACGGTTCCGTGAGCGAGGTTGCCACCCATGTGGCGGCAGTAGGCGTCGAGAATCTTGATGTCGCCCTTGCTGTCGGCGAAGACGACAAGGCTGGTGCCGAATGCCTCGATCTGGTGGGGCTGACCGTCGCGATAGGTATTGCTCAGTCCGAGGCAGTGCCATCCACGTGCGAACCGTGCGGGAGGCGCTGCCGCTTCGATTTCTCGAATTTCCTCGCCGGCGCCCGTCTGCGTCGGGGTGTCCGTAGTGGTGAGTGGGCCGGTTCCGAGTGCCATGTCTTCCTCCGAGCCGCGTCTTGCGACGCTCCAGTGATGTGATCCGTCTCATACAACGACGAAGCGTCCGCTGGAGATACGGCAGTTCCCGCTGGATGGAACGCCTACTCGGTGACCTGCAGAGATTCAGCTCGCGAGTGTCGCCACATCGTCGATCGCGTAAGTCGCCCAGGCCCGGGCAGTGACGACCCCAGCGGGATCGGTGGCGACCAGAGCTACGTCGGCCACGCTCTCGTGGTCCTTCTCGTACGTCGCGAGCACTGTCACGGAGCAGTGCAGATCTGTTCCCGTGGAAGTCGCGGTGGAACGTCCGCGGAAGCGTCGTAGTGACGCCGAGCCGTAACGACGAGCAGCGAAATCAGCAAGGGCGGCAACGGAATCGGTTCCGGTGCCCGCTGTCGGGACTTCCCGGACGAAGACCTCGGCCACCAGATGTCCGGTCTGGTCGTGGTATTCGGTGATCCGCTCGAGTGTCGAACTCAACGCCCTCACGGATCCGGTGAGCAGTGCGCCGGGATCGGGGCGTCCGAAGAACACGACGTCCTGCTCGACGACGGCCCCGTCGGGTGCCGAGCACACGGTGCCGTACAACGAGTCGAAATCGGAGAGGAGCGTGGTGGCAGTACGCGGAGCAGTTGCCGTGAAGTGGGCGGTACCGAGGTTGGTAGTCATGACACTCTCCGTTGGACGCGACCGAGACGCTGTCGTCTCGGTGGGTACATCGACGCTAACCACCGCTCTCGCGGGTGACGACGGGCTTCCCGCTGATCGGGAGCATTCTCGGATTCGATCGAAGAGGTGGAACCTGTTCCAGTTTTGTGCAATTCTGGATATCGTATCCGTGACCGGGAGCACATCTCGATGACTGCACGCGCCGAGCAGAAGGAAGACCAGATGACAGACGAGTTCGCTGACCTGCACCGACCGGTATACGGTCCGGACCTGCTCATCACCGCTCTGGAACGCAATCACGACAAGCCCGCGCTGTACCTCGGCGACGTGATCCTCACCGGCGGTCAGATGCGCGATCAGATCAGCTGCTTCGCCCAGGCGCTCGCGTCTTTGGGAATCACTCAGGGCACCAGCACCGCGATGCTGTCGAAGAATCGCCCCGAGGTTCTGATCAGTATGGGCGCGACCATGATCACCGGCTGCCGGGCGAGCGCCTTGAACCCGATGGGATCGCTCGACGACCACAAGTACATCGTCGACGACGCCGAGATCGAGACGCTGATCTTCGATCCCAATGCCTTCGAAGAGCGTGCCGCCGAGTTGAAGGCGTCGTCACCCTCGTTGACCAACGTGCTCTCGATGGGGCCGTCCGAGGTGGGAATCGACATCCTCGCGCTGGCTGCCACGTTCGAGCCCGCGCCGCTGAAGGCAGCGCACGTCGACGCCGAAGACGCCAGCAGCATGGTTTACACCGGTGGAACGACCGGCAAGCCCAAAGGTGTTGTCGGATCCTTCCGTTCGGGTGCTGCGCTCAATCAGATCCAGATGTCGGAGTGGCAGTGGCCCGAGGACAACCGCTTCCTCATCTGCACGCCACTCTCACACGCAGGTGCAGCGTTCTTCATCCCGACCTTGCTGCGCGGCGGTGCGTTGATCGTCCTGCCTGCCTTCGAGCCAGGTGCTGTGCTCGAAGCGATCGAGAAGCACAAGATCACGGCAACCATGTTGGTGCCCACCATGATCTACATGCTCATGGACCACCCCGATCTGCCCAAGCGGGACGTCTCGAGTTTGCAGACGCTGTTTTACGGAGCGTCCGCGATGTCTCCCGCCAGACTGCAGGAGGGCATCAAGAAGTTCGGTCAGATCTTCTTCCAGTTCTACGGTCAGACCGAGTGCGGCATGACTATCTCGGTGCTGCGCAAGGAAGAACACCTCGCCGACGATCCGGCCCGCCTCGCCACGTGTGGGCGTCCGGTGCCGTGGCTCGACGTCCGGTTGCTCGACGACGACCTCAACGAGGTGCCGCAGGGAGAACTCGGTGAGATCTGCGTCCGTGGCCCGCTGATCATGAAGGGCTACTGGAAGAAGCCGGCCGAAACCGCCGAGGCGTTCCGGGGTGGTTGGCTGCACACCGGCGACATCGCGCGCAAGGACAAGGACGGGTTCATGTCCATCGTCGATCGCAAGAAGGACATGATCGTGACCGGTGGTTTCAACGTGTTCCCCCGCGAAATCGAAGACGTGATCTCGGCGCATCCGTCCGTCGCGTCGGTGGCGGTAGTCGGTGTGCCGGACGACAAGTGGGGCGAAGCCGTCAAGGCCTGTGTCGTACTTCGTGCCGGACTGACCGTCGACACCGAGGAACTGGTCGACAAGGTGAAGGCAGCCAAGGGTTCGGTTCACGCTCCCAAGAGCATCGACTTCGTGGAATCACTCCCGCTGACACCGCTGGGCAAGCTGGACAAGAAGGCGCTGCGCGCGCGGTACTGGGAGACCAGCGCCCGCGCGGTCTAGGAACCAGCGTCGTGTAGCGAAGGGTCAGCGTTTCCAGACGTAACGACGTTCCGGGCGGCCCACCACTCCGTATTTCAGCGAAGTGGTGGACCGCCCGGTTTCGTAGAGGTATTCGAGGTAGCGCCTCGCGCTCGCGCGTGAGATGCCGACCCTCTCGGAAATATCTGTGGCCGAGGCGGGTTCGGTTTCGTCTCGTAGTGCTGCCTCGACCAGCTGAAGGGTCTCAGGACTGAGTCCTTTGGGCAAACCTTTGTGGGACGACGCCCCGGGCGCGCCACCTGCCACACCGAAGGCCTCGTCCACTGCTGTCTGTTCTGCTTCGCCGGAGCTGTCGAGATTCGCATATGTCGATCGGTACCGCTCGAGACGCTCACGGAGAACCTCGAACGTGAAGGGCTTCATCAGGTAATGCACGACGCCGCTGCGCAGCGCTTTCTTGACCGAGCCGGCCTCACGCTCACTAGTGATGACAAGAACATCCAGCTCCGGTGCCAGCTCGCGAAACGGGGCGATCAGATCGAGTCCGGTGGTGCCGGGCAGGTGGACGTCGAGAAGAACCAGGTCGGGTTGCAACTCACCGACTGCGGCCAGTGCGGTCTCGGCCGAATGGGCAACGCCGCACACTTCGAAACCGTCTATCCGTGAGACGAATCCGCTGTGCACCTTCGCCACCATGAAGTCGTCGTCGACCACCAGTACCCGGATCATGCGCCCTCTCCGTCGTGTAGGACTGCGCTGAAGACAGTCCACTCGATGTCCTCTGCCGAACGAGTGCTCACGGTGACGTCGCCGCCCCGCCGACGACACGTCAGGCGCACCAGCGCCAAACCGAAACCGTGTCCGTCGCTCGATTGTCCCTTGGTGCTCCAACCCTGGCCGAACACCCTGTCGCGATTCTCCGGCGCGATACCGGGGCCGGCGTCCTCGACCCGAACTTCGACCGCGGTGCCACGGCCCCGAATCGACAACCGAACCTTGCGGCGCGAGGCTTCCGGCATCTCGCCGACGGCGTCGATGGCATTGTCGACGAGGTTTCCGACCACTGTCACGAGATCTCGTCCGAGTCTGCGGTCCACCGTCTCCAGATGTGTGTCCGCCGCCAGCTCGACCGTGACCAACCCCTGTGCAGCAGCACCTATCTTGGCGATCACGAGTGCGGCGGTGCCGACGTCGGCGATCTTCTCGGTCACGGTCGCGCTGACCTGCGCGCGCTCCATGGTCAGACCCTCGACGTAGCCGACCACCTCGTCGTATTCGCCGAGCTGGATGAGGCCGGAGATGGTGTGCAGTTGATTGTCGAACTCGTGGATGTGGGCGCGTAGTGCGTCGGTGCTGGTTTTGGTCACGTCGAGTTCTTCTTCCACGGAGCGCAATTCGGTGCGGTCGCGGAAAGTGGTGACCGACCCGATGGTGCGGCCTTTCGATTCGATCAAGACGGTGTTGAGGACGAGCAGGCGATCGCCGACAAGAACCAACTGATCGGATTCGGTTGTGCCGGAGGTCAGTACACTCTGGAGGCGGTCGTCGAGACCGAGGTCCCGCACCGATCTACCGGCGCTGCCGCGTGGGATGTCGAGGAGTTGGTGGGCACTGTCGCTCATCAGCACCACCTTTCCCTGCGCGTCGAATGCGATGACGCCTTCCTTGAGACCGCGCAGCATTGCTTCACGTTGGCGAACCAGGTCCAGGATCTCGCCGGCTTCCATGCCGAGGGTTTGCCGTTTTACCCTGCGGGCCAACAGGATCGAACCGACGCCGCCGAGAAGGGATGCCACCGCGAGGTATACCAGGAGATTCGGTGCAGACTGCAGCAGCCGTGTCCAGATCGAGGGGTACTCGATGCCGACGATCGCGGTTCCGGTAATCGCTCCTTCGCTGCCGAGAATCGGAACGTGCGCCTCCACGGCCTTGCCGGAGGGCGTGTCGACCAAACCCGTCCACGACCGATCCTCCGTCTGACGTGCGTCGATGCCGACATCACCGGGACGCGTCGAAATGACGACACTGCCGTCGGCGTCGGCAAGCGAGACGTAGGTGACGCCCGAGATGGCGCGTACCGAGTCGACCGAACCTTGTAGTCCGGAGCGGAGGCGGGTCTGCGCCTGGGGGAGTAGCTCGCGTACTGCCGGATTGGCTGCGAGCGATTCCGCTGGCGAGTGCGCGACGTCCCTCCTCGCGTTGGAAACTCGCGGACGACTGCGCGAGGGAGAGGGCGGTGACGCACACGAGAACTGCAACGACGATCAGAAGTTGCAGTTCGAGAAGTTGTGTCGCCAGAGTGTGCCGGCGGCGAAACAGCCGGGCAAACAGAGACGACTTGCTCTCTCGCTCCGCCTGCTCGTTTCCTGAGGACACCAGCCAGACCCTAGCCTTCAGTTCGATGCCGGGAAAGCGGCCGTTCGTGAGCACAATGAGCACAAATCAATTTGCTTTCCCAATGGTGACCCCAGTCACAAAGTGCGTCAGTATGAAACCTGTTCACACATCGGTACCGGCAGACAAGGACGAAGCCATGAGCACATCGAAGGGGCTGAGCAGGCATATCGCCCTGCTCGGTGCCTGCGCGATGACTCTCGTGCTCTCGACCGGATGCACTCCGGTCGAGTCCTTCTTCGCCGGTGGCCGAGCGGGTGAGAGTTCCGAAGAACTGCGCGTACTGGTGCCCTCGGTGGCCGGTGGTGGTTACGACCTGACCGCCCGGACCATGGTGCAAGCACTGGCCGACGAAGGGACCGTCGACGCCGACGTCGTTGTGCTGCCCGGATCGGGCGGCATCGTCGGACTCAACCGGTTGGCTCTCGAAAGCGGGAATCCCGACCTACTCATGGTCATGGGGCTCGGAGTTCTCGGTTCGCTCGAGATACTGCCGTCCGAGCACACACTTGCCGACGTGACACCGATTGCGAGACTCGTCGAAGAACCGGAAGCGCTACTGGTTCCAGCAGATTCACCGTACAAAACTCTCGCCGATCTGACGCAGGCCTGGGTGGCGGATCCGTCGTCGATCTCGATCGGCGGTGGTTCGAGTGAAGGTGGACCGGACGGGTTGTTCCGCCTTCTGTTCGCACGGGCGGTCGGCGTCGATCCGTCGCGCTCCCCGTACCGCATCTACGACGGCGGCGGCGAACTGCTTCCCGCACTGCTCACGAGGCAGGTCGACGTAGCCGCCACCGGTATCGGTGAGTACCTCGATCAGATTGCGGCAGGCACGGTTCGGGTCCTTGCGGTCAGTTCGCCGGCCCGTACCCCGGCGGTGGATGCGCCCACGATGGCGGAGTCTGGCGTCGACGTCACGTTCACCAATTGGCGCGGCCTCATGGCGCCGCCGGGCCTGACGGACGATCAGCGTCAGCACTTGCAGAATTTGGTGCGGGATCTGGCGGCAAGTCCGCGCTGGAACGAGCTGTCTCGCCGAAACGGTTGGAACAGTGCAGTTCTCGCCGAACCCGAGTTCTCCGCATTCCTCACCGATCAATCCCGGTTCGTCGACGCAACACTCGATCCGCCCGGCATCAACTGAGCACTACCGAAGTTTCGTTTCACCTCCACGAAGGTCACCGGCTCGATTTGCCGTGCCGTTTTTTCTCGGCAATTCAGCACTAAAGGAGTTCATCATGCTCGTCACACTCGGCTTCCTCATGGTTGCGGTGTTCATGTTCCTGATTCTCACCAAACGCGCGACCCCGGTGGTGGGACTGACTCTGGTTCCGGTGGCCTTCGGACTACTTGCCGGGGCCGGCCTCGGAATCGGCGACATGATCACCGACGGCATCAAGTCGCTCGCACCCACCGCGGCGCTGTTGTTCTTCGCGATCATCTTCTTCGGAATCATGATCGACGTCGGCCTCTTCGATCCGCTGGTCAAGCTCATCCTGCGGATGGTGCGAGACGATCCGATGAGGCTCGTGGTCGGAACCGCAGTGCTCGCGATGGTGGTCTCGCTGGACGGAGACGGTTCGACGACCTTCATCATCGTGACCTCGGCGCTGCTTCCGCTCTACCTCAAACTCGGTGTCAGTCCCGTCGTTCTGACGGTGATCGCCGGCCTGTCCAACGCGACGATGAACATCATTCCGTGGGGCGGCCCGACCGTCCGGGCCGCGAGCGCGCTGGGACTCTCACCCTCCGACGTGTTCGTGCCGATGGTGCCGTCGTTGATCGTCGGCCTGATCATGGTGCTCGGATTCGCGATTCACCTCGGGATCATGGAGCGCCGCAGGATCGGGACTTTGGTCCTGACTTCTGAGCGCATCCTCGAAAAGGTCGGAAACGGTGGAAGTTCCAGCACCGGTAGCGCCGGCACCGGCGGCTCGAACGACTCCGAGGACGACGGCGGCGACACCGGACGATTCATCGACGGCCTCGACCCCAAGCGGGACACCTTGCGGCCGAAATTGCTCTGGTTCAACGCTGCGCTGACGACGATCCTTCTCGTCGTACTCGTGATGGACATCCTGCCCATCCCGGTGCTGTTCATGATCGCGTCGTCGATCGCCCTCGCGGTGAACTTCCCGGCGGTCAAGGATCAGGGTGAAGCAATCGCACGCCATTCGTCGAGCATCGTCTCGGTGGTCGCGATGGTGCTGGCAGCAGCGGTGCTGACCGGCGTTTTCCAGGGAACCGGCATGGTCGAGGCGATGGCAGAGTGGCTGCTTCAGGTCATCCCCGACGCGATGGGCCCGCACCTCGCCGTCATCACGGGCGTCCTGAGTATCCCGCTCACGTTCTTCATGACCAACGACGCGTTCTACTTCGGTGTGCTGCCGGTGCTGTCCGAGACTGCAGCGCAGTACGGCATCGAGCCGGTGGAGATGGCGCGCGCCTCGATCACCGGGCAGGCCGTGCACATGCAGAGCCCGCTGGTCCCGGCGATCCTGCTACTGGTCACACTCGCCGGTGTTTCTCTGGCGGATCACCACAAGAAGGTTCTGTGGCGAGCGGGCCTGATCTCGATCACGATGCTCGTGGTCGGCGTCGGATTGGGGCAGATCCCCTTCTGAGCGCGATCAGTTGTGGAAGGGGCACCGGCCTTGGTCGGTGCCCTTCTTCTTTTTTGTCACGAAATTGGGCCGGATGTCGAGATCGGGCTCGTCGTACAGGCGGTGGAACGTCGGCGTGAGCGAGCTGGACATGGGCGGGTTCACCCATGACCAGTCGGTCGGGCACTTGCGCCCGGCCTTGTCCTCACGCGCGATGTGATCGATGAATTGCTTTGCGACAGTGTGATGGTCGACCATGATGACGCCGGCCTTGCGGTAGCTGTGGATAACTGCACGGTTCAGTTCGACCAGTGCGCGGTCCTTCCAGAGCGTGCGGTCGTGGCTCATGTCGAGCTCCATCATCGCTCCGATGGTGGGCAACATGTTGTAGCGATCGGTGTCGCTGAAGTTGCGTGCGCCTACCTCGGTGCTGACGTACCAACCGCTGAACGGCGTGCAGGGATAAACGATTCCGCCGATGTCGAGGTTCATGTCCGAGACCGCAGGGACGGCATGCCATTTAAGCCCCAGATCAGCGAACCAGCTGTATTCGGGGTGCTCGATCTCGACCTCGAGAACCAGGTCGGTCGGGACGTCGAAGTACTGCAGGGGTTCGTCGGGAACCGAAATCAGTACGGGGAGAACGTCGAACGGCGTACCGGCGCCCTTCCACCCCATCGCGGTGACCTGAGCAGTCAGATCGACGTGCCACGGGTCGCCCAGAATGGTGCCGTCAGGCTGCCGGTAGCCGGCGTAGCGGATCAGTTGCGGGCTGAGGATTCGGTACTCCTGACCGTCCTCGCGGGGGAGTGGTCCGACCGTCACGACCGACTGCAGAGCGCCGCCGTTGGTCGACAGTCGCAGGTGCTCCCAGCATGCTTCGGCGAGAGCGGAAGCCGTGACGGCATCGCGCGCGTCGATGAGTTTGAGGGTCCGCCAATGCGCGCGACCGACGCACCTGGCGTGGTTTCGCCACGCGAGTTTGGCGCCGACGAGCAATTCCTCCGCTGTGTGCGTGTAGGTGTCGGTCCGATGGAGTTCACGCAAGGCCTCACGCCGCCGAGACGTCGGGAGGTGGCCCAGTTCCGGAGAGTCGAAAAATTCGACGCACTCGAGTTCCCGACGTTGAAGCTCGGTCAGCGTCGGGGTAGTGGAGGCGATCTGGGACGTAAGCCCGCTATCGGTGGGCAATTCGTCCTGTCGAACAAAATCCACGGCACGACTCCTGTTTGGCTGGTTGAGATTTCGCTGAACGTTAGCTCGGCGATCGAGAGTGTCGAAGCTCTTGTTTATCTTGCACGCAAGAATAAGAAAGGGACGGTCACACCGCGAAATGGGGTCGCATTGTGACACTTGTCCAGAATGATTTACGAGTCAGACATTTGTGACATAAGCTGCAGACGAAATTCCGCGGCGGGTCTTGCCGCGTCTAGTCGGGACGAGGATGAGCGTGGATTCGCAAGCAATCTCTCTGGTCCGGTCGAGCTTCAAATCCGTCGCTGCGGTAGAAGATGGTCCGGAACGGCTCGCCCGTACCTTCTATTCGATCCTGTTCGCTCGATCGCCCGAAACCCGGGAGTTCTTTCCGGCAGCGATGGATGTGCAGCGTGACCGGCTTGTCAGCGCTATCGCTCACGTCGTCGAACGCCTCGACGAGTCCGACGCGATACTCGAGTACCTCGCTCAGCTCGGCCGCGATCACCGTAAGTACGGCGTCACCGACGAGCACTACACGGCAGTCGGCAATGCCTTGATCGAAGCACTCGAGACTTTCGGTGGCGCCGAAATGTGGACAGACGAGGTCGACAGCGCGTGGCGCAACGCGCTCGCGATCATCTCGGCAGCGATGATGGACGCCGCCAACGCGGAAGACGGTCCGCCCGCGTGGAGTGCCACGGTCATCGAATGCCGCCCGGTCATCAAGGGCGTCGCCGTCGTGCGGCTGCAACTCGACCAGACGATGGAGTACCGCGTCGGTCAGTACGTCAGCGTGCAGGTCGCCGCGAGGCCACGGATGTGGCGCTACCTCTCTCCGGCCACGCCGTACGACGGGACCGGAATCCTCGAGTTCCACATCCGCCAGGTCACCGGCGGGTGGGTCAGCCCGGTCATGGTGAACCAGACCGCTGTCGGTGACACCTGGGTGGTCGGTTCGCCCATCGGCGCCTTGGGGATTCCGGAGAACTCCAAGGACCTTTTGATGATCGCGTCGGGAACCGGAGTGGCTCCGCTGCGCGCTCAGATACTCGAGCTGATCCGACGCGGCAACACCCGCAAGGTCCACCTGTTCTACTCCGGACAGCATCCGTGCGATCTCTACGACCTTCCGCATCTGTGGAAGCTGGCAGAGAAGTACCCGTGGCTCACGATCATCCCGGTCTCCGAAGAAGACGAGAATCCGTGGTGGCACACCGAAGCGGAGCCACTGCCGCCGATCGGCATGAAGCGGCGCATCGTCGGCAAGGTCGGTAAGGTCGTGACCTCGTTCGGGGACTGGGCGGGCTACGACATCCAGGTCGTCGGCAGCGAATCCATGGTCAACAGCACCAAATTCAGGCTTCGCGCAGTGGGCATCGACGTCGACACCGTTCGCAACGACCCGACGTACTGACCGTCAGTACGGATCGAACTGAATGACCTCGGCCGGCGTTCCGGCCTCGATCAATCGATCACGCGTCGACCGAACCATGGCCGCCGATCCGCACACCAGGACCTGATGTTCGGTGAACGCACCGTACGACGCGACGACGTCGGCGAGCGTGCCTTCGATGAGATGATCGTCGCCGAATCCGATGTCGACGTTCAACCGGTCGAACCATCCGTCGGGCGGGCCGCCGTCGGAGAGATCTTCGACGACAGGAATGGGCTGCAACCACGGAAACTGGTCGGCGAGCAGCCACAGCATGTCCGCCGCATAGAGATCACGAAGCGTTCGGCCACCGAAGAAGAGGTACACCTGCGGCGGGTTCGGGGTCTGAGCCAGATCGAGAATGATCGACCGGAGTGGGGCCAAACCGGTTCCGCCCGCGACCATGATGACGGTGGGGCCGTTCTCGTCGACGGACAGGTTGCCGCGCGGGTCGAGGATCTGCCAGACGTCGCCAGGCTGGGTGTCCTTGACTATCGGACCGCTGACCCAACCGCCGGGAACCGTCTTGACGTGAAACTCCAACTTCCCGTCGTGTGAGGGAGGCAGTGCAGGGGAGAGTCGACGGAGCAACCGCGAATTCTGGGGGACGCTGACGTCGACGTACTGGCCGGGTCGGAACGGGACGACGTCGCCGACAAGACGAACAACCGCCAGATCCTCACGGAGACGGTGATGTTCGACGACTGTGCTCGACCAGGTTCGCTGGGCCATGAAAGTACTCCTGTAGTCAGTAGAGCGGGTCGTGCCGGATCTGGTCGAGCGGAGTTCCGCCGGCACGCAAGGCGTAGACGGTTGTCTTGATCATCGACGGTGACCCCGAGATCTGCACCTGACGGTCGGCCCACGAACCGAACTGCGCGACCACTTTTCCGATCGGTCCGATCAGCCGGCTGTGCATTCCGAACGGTGGTTCGAGCACCGGTCCGTTGTGCCACCAAGGGTTTTCGGGTTCTTCGGAAACCGGTACGACGGTCAACCACGGGTTGCTGAGCGAGATGTGCCAGAGGGTTTCGAGGTCGTACAGATCGCAGGGATAGCGGCCGCCGACGAACAGGTGCACGCGCGGGTTGTGCGCGCGTTGAGACATTTCCATCACCTGTGCCCGCAGTGGAGCGATACCGGTGCCGGACCCGATCATGAGAACGTCACGGTCGCTGGTGAAGTCGACCTCGAGGCCGCCGAGGGGAGTGGACATGACCCAGCGGTCACCGACGTTGGTCTCGCTGACGATCGCGGGGCTGACCCATCCTCCCGACACCTTGCGGATGTGGAACTCGAGCTGACCGAAAGGGTTGGTCGGAATCGCCGGTGAGTAATACCGCCACATTTTCGGGCGCTGGGGAATCTGAACACCTACGTATTGCCCCGCCCCGTACGGAATGGGTGGGTCGGCTTCGAGGCGAACAATCGCCAGATCGTCGAGGACTCGTTCGTGGCTGACCACGGTTGCGCCCCAGAGCGCCGGGGTCGTATCGGATTCGGCGCCGTCGGCCATCGTGCCGACGACGAGGTCGGTGAACTGAGACCAGGCCTCGTCCAGCTCCGGCGTCCACTTGTAGCGGCTGTGCGCGCTCGTGCCGTACATCGACCGAACCGCGCGCTTCAGAGCGACGCCGGCGGCCTCGTAGTGCTCACGCTCGACGCCGTAGCGACGGTGGTCGCGGCCGAGTTGGGTGAGGAACTTCCGGATTCGGCGATGCTGGGGCAGATTCTTCACGACGAACTCGATGGCTCTGAAGAAACGGTGGCCCTGCGATTCCATCCCGGCCGGGAACAATGAGCGGTACAGAGGATGTTCCGCAAAGAGGCCGGTGTAGAACACTGCCGAGAAGTGCGCACGGCTCTCTTCGTCGTCGGTCAGAGAATCGAGGCTGGATTGCAGACGGGCGATCACTGTCGGATCCAATCCATCCCCCTTTCGCACCAGCTGCAACTCTCGCCACAATTCTAGTACGGCTGAAAATGTGACCTACGAAACCAACTCGGCCTGGCGAAAACAAACTTGAGCGGAATAGACTCAAGTTTGTCCGCGTTGAGCATATTGACACAGTCGCAATACCAACCGGTCGCGGCTCTTCCCGTTCGACTTCGCCAGAAAGGTGACAAGTGGACTCGTTCACACCAACAACCAAGACCCAGGCTGCGATGACGGCTGCACTGCAGTCGGCGTCGTCGGCGGGTAACCCCGATATCCGGCCTGCCCATCTGCTGGTCGCATTGCTCGACCAGACCGACGGCATCGCTGCCCCACTACTCAAAGCTGTAGGCGTCGACCCCACGGTCGTACACCGTGAAGCACAGGCAATCGTCGATCGCCTGCCCAAGACAACCGGCGCAAGCTCCACCCCGCAACTCGGGCGTGAGGCACTCGCGGCACTCACTGCTGCTCAGCACCTCGCCACCGAGATGGACGACGAATACGTCTCCACCGAGCACGTCCTCTACGGACTGGCCGGCGGCGACTCCGACGTCGCACAGTTGCTCGTACGGCACGGCGCCACCCAGGACGCATTGCGTGAAGCCTTCACCACCGTCCGCGGCAGCGCTCGCGTCACCAGCCCGGAGCCCGAAGGCACCTACCAAGCGCTGGAAAAGTACTCCACCGACCTCACCGAAGCTGCACGTAGCGGCAAGCTCGACCCGGTGATCGGTCGCGACACCGAGATTCGCCGTGTCGTGCAGGTGCTCTCGCGTCGTACCAAGAACAACCCGGTACTCATCGGTGAGCCCGGCGTCGGCAAGACCGCGATCGTGGAGGGCCTTGCCCAACGCATCGTCGCGGGTGACGTCCCGGAATCGCTGCGAGGCAAGACCGTCGTGTCCCTGGATCTCGGGTCCATGGTCGCCGGTGCCAAGTTCCGCGGTGAATTCGAAGAACGCCTCAAGGCTGTCCTCGACGACATCAAGAACAGTGCCGGACAGGTCATCACCTTCATCGACGAGTTGCACACCATCGTCGGCGCCGGAGCCACCGGTGAATCCGCGATGGACGCAGGCAACATGATCAAGCCGATGCTCGCCCGTGGTGAGCTGCGGCTGGTCGGTGCGACCACACTCGAGGAGTACCGCAAGTACATCGAGAAGGACGCAGCACTCGAGCGTCGTTTCCAGCAGGTGCTCGTCGGTGAGCCCTCGGTCGAGGACACCATCGGTATCCTGCGCGGCCTCAAGGAGCGCTACGAGGTGCACCACGGCGTGCGCATCACCGACTCCGCGTTGGTGGCGGCTGCCGCGCTGTCGGACCGCTACATCACGTCGCGGTTCCTGCCGGACAAGGCCATCGACCTCGTGGACGAAGCCGCATCGCGACTTCGTATGGAGATCGACTCGCGTCCCGTCGAGATCGACGAGGTGGAACGCACGGTTCGCCGACTCGAAATCGAAGAAGTGGCACTCGAGAAGGAAACCGACGACGCGTCCAAGGCGCGGCTCGAGAAGCTGCGTCAGGAACTCGCGGACGACCGCGAAAAGCTCAATCAGCTCAGCACCCGCTGGCAGAACGAAAAGCAGGCCATCGACTCGGTGCGCGTGCTGAAGGAACAGCTCGAAACCCTGCGAGGAGAGTCCGAACGCGCTGAGCGTGACGGCGATCTGGGCAAGGCAGCCGAGTTGCGCTACGGCCGTATCCCGGCGCTCGAGAAGGAACTGGAAGAGGCAGCAGCCGCTTCCGGAGCTGCCTCCGACGGTGACGTGATGCTCAAGGAAGAGGTCGGGCCCGACGACGTCGCAGACGTGGTCGCAGCCTGGACCGGAATCCCCGCCGGCCGGATGATGGAAGGCGAAACCGAGAAGCTGCTCCGCATGGAGTCCGAACTCGGCAAGCGCGTCGTCGGCCAGACCGACGCCGTCGTCGCCGTCTCGGATGCGGTTCGCCGCGCCCGAGCAGGTGTCGCCGACCCCAATCGGCCCACCGGTTCCTTCCTGTTCCTCGGCCCGACCGGCGTCGGTAAGACGGAGCTCGCCAAAGCCTTGGCGGACTTCCTCTTCGACGACGAGCGCGCGATGATCCGCATCGACATGAGCGAATACGGTGAGAAGCACTCGGTGGCCCGACTCGTCGGTGCTCCTCCGGGATACGTCGGCTACGAAGCCGGTGGCCAGCTCACCGAAGCAGTTCGACGACGCCCGTACTCGGTGGTCCTCTTCGACGAGGTCGAGAAGGCACACCCCGACGTGTTCGACGTCTTGCTCGCAGTACTCGACGAAGGCCGACTGACCGACGGTCAAGGCCGCACGGTGGACTTCCGCAACACCATCTTGATCCTGACCTCCAACCTGGGATCCGGTGGCACGCGGGAGCAGGTCATGGATGCGGTACGCCACGCGTTCAAGCCGGAGTTCATCAACCGTCTCGACGACGTGGTCATCTTCGACTCGCTCTCCGAGGAGCAGTTGGAGCACATCGTGGACATCCAGCTCGAGCAGTTGCAGAAGCGTCTGGCTGCGCGTCGTCTCACCCTCGAGGTGAACGGTGCGGCTCGGATGTGGCTCGCAGTGCGCGGCTACGACCCGCTGTACGGCGCTCGGCCATTGCGTCGACTCGTTCAGCAGTCGATCGGCGACCAGCTCGCCAAGCTGCTCCTGGCCGGCAAGGTCCAGGACGGCGACACCGTGCACGTCGGTGTCAGCGAGGACGCGGATCAGTTGGTCCTCTCCTGATTCGGTAAGCGGAATGCCCCGTCGATCCACTTGGATCGGCGGGGCATTCGCATTTTGTTCTACCCTGGATGGCTGGATGCTCGAACCGGGGACGAGTGCACCCGCGCCTCTCCGAACGACTTCGACGCTCTTTCGTCCCAACCGAAGGTGAGCCAGGCATGACCGATCAGAACGATCCGCGTAACTCGGGTGGGCCGCGCCGTGAGGATCCCGAGGCCACCGAGGTGTGGGTGCGTACGCCCGACCAGCCGACGGAGCAGTACGGGACGGTGTCCGGCCAGAATCCGAACCAGCCGACGGAGTATTTCGGTCAGCAGCCGGGGGCACAGCAGTATCCCTACGGGGGCCCGGATCAGAACACGGAGTATTTGGGGCAGCAGGGTCAGCAGCCGAATCCCACTCAGGCGTTCCCTGCCTACAACCCGCAGTTCGATCCGCAGGCGCCGCCGCCTGGTGCGACGCAGGCCTATCCGCCGTACACCGCTCAGCAGTACGGGAACCCGGATCAGTACGGGAACACGCAGCAGTACGGAAATACACAGCAGTATCCAGTTGCCGGTGGTGGCGGTGGAGTTCCGCCGGAACAGCCGTTCATCGACGATGGATCGTCGGGCGGCGGTAAGAAGCGCAAGCTCGCGACGTGGGTGGCCGCCGGTGTGGTCGGGATCCTGGTCGCCGTGATCGCGATCATCGCGTTCTCGGCGTTCGGCTCGAACGACAAGGGCACCCAGACCGCTTTCGTTCCCCCGACCACCACGACGCAGGCGCCGACCACGACACCGCCGAAGGCCAGCACCACGGCGCCGACTCCGACGACGGATTCTCCGCTCAGCCAGCTTCCAGGCGGGCTCGGCGAAGTCATCGGTGACGCCGGGGGAGCCGTCGGCACCGTGAAGTCGAACGACGGCGGCACGTTGGTCATCGATTCGATCGGGGGTTCGCAGGTGACGATTCTGACCACCGCGGACACCACGCTCATCGCGCTCAACCGCGCCACCATCGCCGATCTGCAACCGGGAGACAACATCGTCGTCGACGGCACGCCGGTGGAGAACGGCACGATGACCGCCAACACGATTCTGAGTACGTCGCTGCCGAAGTTCGGCAACTGAGTCGTTCACGACACATCGGGCGAGTCCACCAGGGTGTCGCGGGAGGTTGAGGCCGCGAGTCGCTACCCTGGAGGGTGATGACTGGAATGTGGTTCGGACTGGCAGCAATTGCACTCGCAGGCGCGGGTGCGCTTCTGTACGTCGACAGGACGAGGCGAGATCAATCCGGGCGAGTGCGTCAGATCTGGGCCAAGGCGCAGGGTTACACGTACACGGCCACTGACGATCAGCTGGCAGGCGAATGGCACCGCGCGGTCATGGCCAAGCAGGACTACCTGACTGCTACCGACGTCGTCCGCGGCCGCCGTCGCGGAGAGCAGTTCGTGCTGTTCGACCTGGAGGAGACCGCAACCATCGTGGCTGTTCGCCGCGAGATCGGGTCGGACGTCGACATCGATCTTCGGTTGAAGTCGACGGCTCCGCCCAAGGACGGCGACCTGAACCTGTTGGGTGCGATCGGTTCACGAGTCGTCTTCGCGACCGATCTCGAGATCGCACGTCGTGTCTGTGATCAGCGCATGGTGGCGTTCACCGAATCGGTTCCGCCGTCGATCAGCATGCTGTGGAGCGAAGGGCAGTGGACGCTCGGTTCGCTTCCGGTGACCAGTAACGGCCGGGACTGGGACGCGGCAATCGAGTCGGTTGCGCGCCTGTCCGGCATTCTGCATGTCCTGCCTCCCGTCACCGATCCCAACGAACTCGAGGTCGATCACGATCCGAGCCGCCCGCGGCCGGGCGCCGAGAAGTCTCGCCCAACTCCGGATCCGGTAGAACAGCCCCGTTCGCGTCAAGAGCAGCCGCCCCGTGACGCTCCGCCGCGTGAATTTGCCCCGCGTGAGTCCGCACCGCGTGAGCCCGCACCGCGGGAGCCCGCACCGCGGGAATCTGCGCCACGTCCGGATCAATCGCTGCGCAAGCCCGAGGCGGCTGACAAGCCGGCTCAGCGTCCGGCGTCGCAGCGCTCGGGCACAATTCGCCCGGTCGACTGACCTTTAAGGTTCCCGTCCAGGCGTGATAACCACTAGCGTGGCCGGTATGTCGACTTCCCACTCGGATCGCCCTGTGCGTCCCGTTGCCCTGGTGACCGGACCCACCTCTGGTCTCGGCGCCGGTTTCGCCAAGAAATACGCCTCCCTCGGATACGACCTGGTTCTCGTCGCACGTGACGAGGTCAGATTGCACGACCTCGCGTCCGAGTTGAAGACGATGTTCGGCACCGAGTCGGAGATTCTGGTTGCCGATCTCGCATCGGAGGCCGGACGCGACACGGTCGCGCTTCGTCTGGAGAAAGGCGTCGAGGTGTTGGTGAACAACGCCGGGTTCGGTACCTCCGGCGAGTTCTGGACCGCCGATCCGGCGCTTCTTCAGTCTCAACTCGACGTCAACGTCACCGCCGTGATGCGGCTGACCCGTGCGGCGCTGCCCAGCATGATCGCGTCGGCGCACGGAACGATTGTCAACGTGGCGAGCGTCGCGGGCCTGCTGTCCGGGCGGGGTTCGACGTATTCGGCAAGCAAGGCCTATGTCATCTCGTTCACCGAAGGGCTGTCCGGCGGGTTGGCCGGGACGGGAGTGCGCGTGCAGGCGCTGTGCCCGGGCTTCATTCGCACCGAGTTCCACGAGCGCGCGGGCATCGAGATGTCCACGATCCCCAAGCCGATGTGGCTGAGCGTCGACCAGGTGGTTGCGGCGTCGATGAAGGATCTCGGTGACGACAAGGTCATCAGTATTCCGGGATTCCAGTACAAGGTCCTCACGACGGCCGGGCGTCTCGTTCCCAAGGGGCTGGTTCGCCGGCTGACCAACATCGTCGGACGTGGCCGCGGGCGGACGTAGCCCAGAGGCGGAAGCCGGACGTAGCCCAGAGGCGGAAGCCGGACGTAGCCCAGAGGCAGAAGCCGAACACAAGGCAGTGGTCGGTAGGCTGAGCACTCATGAGCGATCGTGAGGATTTGGCTGCGCTGGTGCGCGAATTGGCTGTTGTACACGGAAAGGTGACGTTGTCCTCGGGCAAGGAAGCCGATTACTACGTCGACCTTCGCCGCGCGACACTTCACCACAAGGCAGCGCCGCTGATCGGCTCGCTGCTGCGTGAACTGGTCGCGGACTGGGATTTCGACGCCGTCGGCGGTTTGACGATGGGCGCCGATCCGGTTGCCATGGCGGTGATGCACGCTCCCGGCCGACCGATCGATGCGTTTGTCGTCCGCAAGGCTGCGAAGGCCCACGGGATGCAGCGCCAGATCGAGGGCCCGGACATCGTCGGCAAGCGTGTCCTGGTTGTCGAGGACACGACCACGACGGGCAATTCGCCGTTGACAGCAGTGAAGGCCCTGCGCGAGGCAGGGGCCACCGTGGTCGGAGTCGCTACGGTCGTCGATCGCGCCACGGGTGCGGATGCGGTGATCGGTGCCGAGGGCGTCGAGTACCGCTCGCTGCTGGGCCTGGAAGATCTGAACCTGAGCTGACGCCCCGTGAGTGGTTAAGGAGTCCCTGCACTCCTCAACCACTCACAGGGGTCAGTCGCCTACGGTGACGGCGAGTGCTTCGTCGACGCTGTGCGGCGCGGGATCGTGGTCGTCGACGTGAGCGAGAACCTTACGTCCGCTCGACAGGACGAATACGGCGGCGAGGGTGAGCACCGCGCCGACCCAGAACGGCATGTGGACGTTGGATTCGCCGAGCTTGCCGGCTACCCACGGAGCAGCGGCGCCGCCGACGAATCGAACGAAGCTGTAAGCAGCCGAGGCGGTCGACCGCTCCACGGGTGCTGAGATCATGACGGTTTCGGTGATGAGTGTGTTGTTCACGCCGAGGAACAAACCGGCGAGGACGACACCGACGATCAATACGATCTTGTTCTCGGTGAAGAGCGCCATCATGCCCAGGTCGAGTGCGAACAGGGTCAGTGCCAGCATCATCATCGGCAGGGTGCCGAAGCGTCGTTGCAGGCGAGGGGCGAGGAAAACCGACGAGATCGCCAGCATCAGGCCCCAACCGAAGAAGATGAATCCGATCGGGTACGCCCCCATGTCGAGGGGGAACGGCGTGTACGCGAGCAGCGTGAAGAATCCGTAGTTGTAGAGCAGCGCGGTGATGGCAACGGTGAGTAGCCCGCGGTGCCGCAACGCCTGGAAGGGCGCAGCGATGGACGTGTGGTGTTCGGGCTTGGGTGCGCTCGGAAGCATCACCACGATGAGAATGAAGGCGACCGCCATCAGGGCTGCGACGCCGAAGAACGGTGCGCGCCAGCTGATGTCACCGA
This sequence comes from Rhodococcus sp. SG20037, assembly GCF_031763325.1. Taxonomy (NCBI): domain Bacteria; kingdom Bacillati; phylum Actinomycetota; class Actinomycetes; order Mycobacteriales; family Nocardiaceae; genus Rhodococcus; species Rhodococcus sp. SG20037. The sequence goes on from NZ_CP134497.1 coordinate 1,534,670, forward strand.
GAACTCCGCCGACCAGCGGTCCGACTGCGATACCGATGCCCAATGCAGCCTCGTACAGGATGATCGCCCGTGCCACGCCGCCGCTGGCCGCGCCGACGATTGCCGCGAGCGCCGTTGCGATGAACAGTGCATTGCCGAGTCCCCAGCCCGCACGGAATCCGACGATCTGGCCGATGGTGCTGGAAGCGCCTGCCAGAGAAGCGAACACGATGATGATGGCAAGGCCTGCAAGAAGTGTTTTCTTGGCGCCGATGCGGCTGGACACCACACCGGTGATGAGCATGGCCACGCCGGTGACGAGCATGTAGCTGGTGAACAGCAGCGAAACCTGCGACGGTGTGGCGTCGAGTTGTTCGCCGATCGGTTTGAGGATCGGATCGACCAATCCGATACCCATGAAGGCGATGACGCTGGCAAAGGCTACCGCCCACACCGCTTTCGGTTGTTTCAGGAGGCTCGGCGGAGCCTCGTTCTGGTGCGTTGATGTCGCGGTCGTGTTGCTCACGGCCACCTCCTTTTTCAGTGGTGGGTGTTTCAGCTGGGATCGGAAGTCTTGATGATGGACCGCAATTCGGCCAATCCGTCGGCCAGTTTCTTGATCTGCTCGGGCCCGAGTTCGACGAAGTGGGGGACTAGAGCGTCGGCGATCTCGTTTCGACCGTCGTTCAAGATCTTTCGGCCCTTGTCCGTCATGGCCACTCGAACTGCCCGGGCGTCCTCGGGGTCGGCGCGGCGTTCGACGTAACCGTTCTCGCCGAGTTTGCGCAGTAGTGCAGTGGCAGAGGGCTGCGAGCTTCTGTCGAGTCGAGCGAAGTCGCTGATCCGCATTTCGCCGTATTCCTCGAGTAACGAGAGTGCGCGCAGCCAGGCGCGTGGGTACTGATCGGACGCGAAGGAGCCTGCCAGCTTCGCGAAGCGGTGCGTATTGCTCACGAGGTCGACGAGTAGTTCGTGCAGTTGCTGTTCTTCGTCTGTCACGAAGAACATTATTGCATAGGTTAACTATGTAAATCAACGAGTCCGTGGAAGGTGGTCCGTCACGGCGGTGGCTACCAGCGACGGCACATCGAGGTCGGGTGCGACGAGTGCGAGGCTTCGATTTGCCGCCAGCACTGCGATGCCGTGGGTTCCGGTCCAGATGTTCAACGCAGATGTGGTGGGATCGGAGGCGTCGGCCTCTTCGGTCAGGGATTGCAGGGCGGCGAAGAGTGGGAGAGAAGACTCTCGGAGGTTGCTGCCTGCGCCCTCGAGGAGGTCGTGGCGAAACATCAACTCGAACATCGCCGGTCGCTCCTGGGCGAATGACACGTATTCGATTGCTGCCGAGATCAATCGGCTACGAGCGGATTGTTTGCCGGCGAGGACGGGATCGAGTCTGTCGGCGAGATCGCGCAGGCCGTGTGAGGCAATTGCGGCTAGCAGGCTGTTGTGGGTCGGAAAGTATCTCCGCGGGGCGCCGTGCGACACGCCCGCCCGACGCGCTATCTCCCGTAGCGTCAGTTCTGTGGCGCCGTCGGCATCGAGAATCTCGACGCCGGTGGCGACGAGTGTTTCGCGAAGGCTGCTGACAGTCATGGAAGACAGTGTCTACTATTCTTGTCGTAGACACTGTCTACTAGACGGAAAAGGTGATGCCCTGTGCTCTATTGGCTGTTCAAATACGTCCTGATCGGCCCGGTCCTCTGGCTGTTCGGGCGGCCGACGATCGAGGGTCAGCACCACATCCCCAAGAAAGGGCCGGTGATTCTCGCCGGCAACCATCGGGCAGTCGTCGACTCGTTCTTCCTGGTTCTCATGGTGCGCCGACGCATCACCTTCGTCGCGAAGAGTGAATATTTCACCGGGACCGGTGTGAAGGGCGCGATGCAGCGCTGGTTCTTCGGTGGGGCCGGTCAGGTGCCGATCGACCGTAGCGGCGCCGACGCCTCCCGTGCGGCGTTGGACACGGCCATCGGGATTCTCGACAAGGGTGGTGTCTGGGGGATCTACCCCGAGGGAACACGATCACCCGACGGTTGCCTGTACAAGGGAAAGACCGGAGCGATTCGAGTTGCATTGGAAACCGGGGCGCCGGTCACTCCCGTCGTCGTACACGGCGGCGACGCAGTCAACCCGCCGGGTACGCGGATGTGGCGCTTCAGCAAGGTCCGGATCACGGTAGGGGAGCCGATCGACTTCTCTCGGTACCGCGAACTTCGTGGCTACCAGGCCGTCGTGCGTGCGGCGACGGACGAATTGATGGCAGTGCTCTGTGACCAGTCGGGGCAGGAATACGTCGATGTCTACGGCGCGGACGTCAAATCCGGCGATGCCGCCTGAGTGACCCAGTACGGTCGCTGTTGGACGTGTAACCAACAGGAGGATTGTGATGGCGGGCAAGTGGGGCATCGAGCACGCAGTTTTTGCGGCGGCGACGGCAGCGACAGTGGTCGGGGCAGTAGTCGGTAACGAGCGGGTTCAGCAGATCGCGAAGCCGTTGATCGCACCCGCTCTGGCCGCCCGAGTGCTGCGCAAGCGCTCGGAGACGGAAACTGCCGATACCGCACTGCTTCTGGCCGGTCTCGCCGCTGCAACTGTCGGCGACGTGTTCATGATCGACCCGGACAACGATGCTCGTCTGATCAAGGGCGCGTCCTCGTTCGCGGTGATGCAGGCCAGTTACTCGGCGCTCCTGCTGCGGCGCGGCGCTCGGCCGACCCGCGCTGCCCTGCGGCCCCGCATCAGCGGTTGGTCGACGGCGTCCGGACTGCTCCGTGCCAAGGCCCCGAGCGTGTCGACGCCGCTCACCGGATACGGATTGATGTTGGGAACCACCTCGACGTTGTCGGCGGACCCCGCTCTGGCACCGCAGTCAAAGGCCGTGCTCGACGTAGTCGTCCCGAACAAGGATCGACGCTCCTGGCTCGGATTGGGCGGAGTGCTCTTCACCGCATCCGACGGACTGATCGTGGTGCGTCGTCTGTTCATCCGCGGGACCGCCGGCCGCGCTGCTGCCGAGGGTGTGATCCTGGCGTCGTACGCGGGAGCGCAGCTGATGCTGGTGGAAGGCATGTTGGCGCTGGGACGCAAGAAGAGCGTCTAGTCTTTCACGGGCACAGCATGATTCGGTCTCGGTTCTTCGGGTCCACCATGACGGTGACCGTGGATCCGGGAGTGATCTTGTCTTTGTACTCGGGTCGGATCTCGTACTCGACCCGGCCCGAGTACGAATCGGAACCTGGAACCGTGAGGTGGAGTGCGAGCTTGGCCAATTCGCCGTCGACGGTTCGGCGCAGGGGTGTGACGGTGTCGATTCGTGCCCACCCTTCGAGGCCGTGCTTTTCGAGTTTGCGCTCGGCGCGGGTCGGGCGGTTGGCCCATGCCATTCCGAATCCGAGAACCGAGCCGAAAGCGGCGAGCAGCCCGCCGATCTGATAGGGCAGCGTGCCAGGCGGAGTGTGCTCGACCAGCCATCCGAGCCACACGGCGAGCACGATCAGATACCCCACCGCGATGAAACACACGGTGTGTACGACGCGACGGTGATTCATCAGATTTCCTCCACATCCAGGATAGCCTGACCGGATGAGCGAACCGAACGTCTTCATCACCGGTGCTGCGGCTGGAATCGGGCGGGAGACGTCGCTGTTGTTCGCGCGCAACGGATACCGCGTCGGCGCGTTCGACATCGACGACGCCGGCCTTGCCTCCTTGAAGGCCGAGATCGACGGTTTCGGCGGCAGTGTCGTGACGGGTGTCCTGGACGTCACCGATCCGGCCGGATGGGCGCAGTGTCTGGCCGATTTTGCCGGGGAGTCCGGGCGTCTGGACATCCTGATCAACAATGCGGGCGTGCTCTCGTCGGGACGGTTCGAGGATATTTCTCTTGCGGCGCATCGCCGAATGGTCGACATCAACATCACCGGCACCCTCAACGGCACGCACACGGCTTTCCCGTACCTCCGCGATACCGTCGGCGCCCAGGTGGTCAATCTGTGCTCCGCTTCGGCGATCTACGGCCAGCCCGAACTCGCGACGTACGGTGCAACCAAGTTCGCGATCCGCGGCCTGACCGAGGCGCTCGATCTGGAATGGGCACAGCACGACATCCGTGTTCTCGCGCTCTGGCCGTTGTTCGTCCAGACCGCGATGGTCACTGGAATGGACACCGGAGCCACCAGATCGTTGGGTATCAAGCTGACTGCAACCGACGTCGCGCAGGAACTGTGGGCGGCCACACGCGGCGCCGGACGGATGCACAAGGTTCACTACCCGGTCGGAACTCAGGCGAAGCTCTTCCTCAGCGCGTCGCGGTTCTCGCCCGCGTGGCTCTCACGGCTGATGAACAAGCGCGTCACCAGCACTTAGTCGACCACACGATAGAGTGCACTGTCGGCTGTTGCTGGGCCAAGATGACGTGTGTGGAGGTAGTCGGGTGGTTCGTGTTCGGGTGGGGTTCGTCTTGTTGGGCGTCGGGTCGGCGCTCGTGCTCGCAGGGTGCAGCGGGGAGGCGGATTCAGCGCCGACCGTAGCGGCGCAGCCCAGTTCGTCCACCACTACCGCAGTGCCGACGACGACCACCACCGTCGCGCCCGTCGTCCCCACGACCACCGAACCACCGACCACGACGCTGCCACCGACGACGACACTCACGGACGTGCAGTTCGAGCGCAACGAGTCGTACTACTTCACCACTCCAGACGGAAACTTCCAGTGCGGCATCATCAAGTTGCCCACCAGAATCGAAGCCGGGTGCGAGGGAACGACCACTCCCGTTCCGCCGCGGCCGGAGAGCTGCATGGTCAACTGGGGCAACGGTATTCGCGTCACCGACGAGGGTGAGGGTGCTTTCATGTGTTCGGGCGGAGAGGTGTACACCTCTGGCGGCCCCGACGCCGATCCGGTGTTGGCGGCCGGTCAACCGCTGAGCAAACTGGGTTTCACCTGTACGACCACCGCGACAGACGTCTCGTGTGTCAACGATCAGACCACGCACGGCTTCACCGTGGCTGCAGATTCCAACGAGGTGTTCTGATGACCGAAGTCGCAGCCGACGACGTGTCCGGCGGAGCCGGTGAACCGGGACCCACCGAGTGGGGCGAGAATCCCAACGGCGTCGGACCCTGGGCCGAGGAGCACGACACGGAACCGCCGACCGACGAGCGCTACGACCCGGTACTTCTGGCCGAGGGTGATCGTCGAAACGTCTTGGACGAGTATCGGTACTGGACGCGGGAAGCGATCGTCGAGGACATCGACTCGCGCCGTCACACGATGCATGTCGCCATCGAGAACTTCGCGCACGACGCCAACATCGGCACGGTGGTCCGCACGGCCAACGCGTTTGCCGCGGCCGCGGTCCACATCGTGGGGCGTCGGCGCTGGAATCGGCGGGGCGCCATGGTGACCGATCGATACCAACACATCGTTCACCATGCAGACATCGGCGAACTCGTCGAGTACGCCCGTGAGAATTCACTCACGATCGTGGCCGTCGACAACACCCCGGGGTCGGTGCCGCTGGAAACGGCAAGCCTGCCGCGGGAGTGCATCCTGCTGTTCGGTCAAGAAGGCCCCGGAGTGACCGATCATGCGAAAGAGGTTGCGTCCATGACGGTCTCGATCGCACAATTCGGTTCGACTCGCAGCATCAACGCCGGTGTCGCGGCCGGCATCGCGATGCACGCGTGGGTACGTGAGCATGCCGATCTCGCCGATTCCCGCTGATCTCGCTCGCGAATTCCGGCTAGCGTGTAGCGCCTCGACCAGACAGGATAGGTAGTTATGCAGGAAGTGTGGGCAGAGCGGGCCGATGCGGCTGAGGGCGCGATAGTCAGTCGTCACCTTCGGCGCCTGTGGGGAATGCCCCGGACAGCACTCGGCGTGGTTGCCTGGCCTGCTGTTCGACGCGAGCGGATGTTCAAGCCGTGGCACTACTGGTGGCAAGCGCACCTGCTCGATACTGCGATCGACGCACTCGAACGTGACCCGACCCCCAAGCGTCGTCGCCGGGTCGCGAAGGTTGCCCGCAGTGTGCGGGTCCGCAACGTCTCGGCGTGGACCAACAACTACTACGACGACATGGCGTGGCTGGGCCTCTCGCTCGAACGTGCGCAACGCATGTTCTCGGTCGATCACCGAACCGCGGTTCAGGCGCTCGAATCGCAACTCTTCGATTCGTGGTCCCCGGCCGACGGCGGCGGTATTCCGTGGTGCAAAGGCTCCGATTTCTACAACACACCGGCAAACGGACCCGCCGGAATCATGCTGGCGCGCACCGGAAAACTCTGGCGTGCGCAGGCAACGGCCGACTGGATCGACGAGACACTGCGGGATCCGGACTCCGGACTGATCTTCGACGGTATCCGCCGCGACGGCACCCTCGAGCGCGCGATCTATTCGTACTGTCAGGGCGTCACGCTGGGGTTGGAAACCGAGTTGTCGACACGATTGGGCGAACCGCGTCACCGCGAGCGAGTCCACAAACTCGTCGACGCCGTGTACGACGGCATGACCGAGTACGGAGTCATCACGGGCGGTGGCGGAGGCGACGGCGGACTGTTCAACGCAATCCTGGCTCGCTACCTCGCGTTCGTGGTGGTGAACCTGTCCTGGGAGACTCACGAGGACCTGCGAGCGCGCGAACTCGCAGCGCAGATCGTTCTGTCCTCCGCGGAAGCGGCCTGGAACAACAGACTGCAGATCGAAGGTCTGCCGCTGTTCGGGCACGACTGGACCAAGGATGCTCAGTTGCCGAGTCTGTCCGGCGACATCGCCACCTTCGCCGCCGGAACCGTGCGCTCGTCGAGCGTGCCCGAGCGAGACCTCTCGGTGCAGGTAGGTGGGTGGATGCTCATGGAGGCGGCATTTGTCGTCTCGGCGGCTGGATACCCGCGTAAGCGTTAGGCTTTTTCCTCATGGAATCCCGGCACGCGGTCGACACGGACGGCGTACGTCTTCACATCGATGTCGGTGGGGCAGGGGCGGACGTTCTGGTTCTCTCCGGCGGCCCGGGATGCGTTCACTATCTTGCTCACGACGAGCTGGTTCCGGAAGGAATGCGCGCGTGGTGCCCTGAGCCACGCGGAGTCGGCCGGTCCGGTGGCGGCGCTCATACGATGGCGCAGGCGGTTGCGGACCTCGAACTCGTCCGACGCACGTTCGAGATCGACAGTTGGGTCGTGCTGGGGCACTCGTGGGGATCCGACTTGGCGGTGCGGTACGCACTCGACTGTCCGGAATCGGTGTCCGGCGTCGTCGGCATCGCGGGGCACGGCCTCCACAAGGACCGGACATGGTCGAAGCAGTACGAAGCGGGAATCGAGCCGGACCCGCAGATACCTTGAGAACCTGTTGTCTGGCAATCGCTTCAAGAATCGTTCATCGAATGGATCCATGAACCACAGCTGTTTCGGCAGTTGGCCGACTCACCCGTGCCCATGACATTTCTCGCGGCGGCCGACGACATTCGCCCGTCGTGGCCGTTGCAGCAACTGGCCGAGCTCGTGCCTAACGGTAGTTTCGAGGTCGTCGACGGTGTCGCGCACAACTTCTGGCAGTCTCACCCGCTCCTGTGGAGGAAGATCGTCACCGAGGCTTGTGCGGCGCACTCTCGGCTCTCCTGATTTCCACCAGGATCCGCTCCGCGACGGTCTGGTATCCCAGGCTCCGATTGACGGTCAGCATCGGGTGATTCTCCGCGTTCACCGTTGTGTAAATCTTTCGCAGGGAGGGAAATTCAGCTGCCAATACAGACGCTTGTTGCTCCTTGACCCACTGAGCGAGACCGTGCCCGCGGTGCTGGGGAAGTACCACGGTGTCGTGCTGCGATGCGTGGGTGCTGTCATGTTCGTCCACCGTCACCACTGTCGCTGCGGCTACTTCGCCGACGCTGTCGTCGACCGCGCAGCACACCAGGAGTAATTGAGAGCCGTCCGTCATCTTCTGTTCCCACGATCTGACCTCGTCGGCTCCCCAATTGCGTTCGGGCACCTGCAGTTCGGCGCCCGGCGCGTCGAGGAGTCGGTTCAATGCCTCCGAGAAGGAGTGGACCAGCTCGTCCGGGGTTCGGTTGCGCCAACTGACGATTCGATAGCCGGGGCGAGCGCTGTGTGCGGTGGGAGCACTGAGGTGCTGGACCTGGTTGGCCAACCGAAGCAACACGCGGTGACCGTCGAACGATCGCAGGAAATGCTCGGCTGCGCTTCCGACGAGCGCCGTCACTCTGATTCTTCGCACGCCGAACCCGGCGATGTCGACTTCGACGAGTTCGGCAAGCGCTCGTCCCACCCCTCGTCGCTGCGCGTGGGGTGTCACGTACATCCGAAACTCTGCGAGATCGGCTTCGGCCGAGTTGCGTCGTGCCTGGGCGATGCCGAGGACCTCGTCGGTGCCGGCGTCGCGTGCAATCCAACGCCGTACATCGGCCGAATTGTCTTCGGCCTCGATCATTTCCATCAGCGCAGTCGCTGTCGGCGCAGTCCCGGACAGGTGACGCTGGCCTTCGGCGAACACCTCACACCACTGATGAAGAACAGTTGCTGTCGCTCCGGACGGTACGAACTCGGCTACAACTACGCGGCTCACCCATGTGACGATACCGACCTGCCCACCCTGAGTTGGAATCACGCGAACCCTAACCCTGTCGGACTGCGGCGGCAGTTGCCAGCATTCAGGCATGCCTGATTCTCCGCGCCAACTGAGCCTCAACGCGTTCATCCACCCCGCCGGTCATCACGAAGCGGCGTGGCGTCATCCGTGGACAACCCCGGAACGTCTGTTCGACGTCACGTATTTCCAGGAGATCGCTCGCACTGCTGAGGCGGCGAAGTTCGACGGAATCTTCTTCGCCGACGGTCCCGCGTTGCGCAGCGACGTCGAGCACGGTCCCGCAGGGACATTGGAGCCGATCACCTTGTTGACGGCCATTGCAGTGGCGACCGAGCGAATCGGATTGATCGCGACGGCGTCGACCACGTACTACGAGCCGTACAACCTGGCTCGGCTGTTCGCCTCGCTCGACCACATCTCGAACGGACGCGCGGGGTGGAACATCGTCACCACGGGTACGGATCTGGCTGCCGCCAACTTCGGGCTGGCCAAGCATCCGGACCACGGCGACCGGTATTCGCGTGCAAGGGAATTCGTCGACGCGGTGGTGCGGTTGTGGGACAGCTGGGAGGACGACGCGATCAGTCTGGACCGGGAGAACGGAATCTACGCGGACAGAAACAAGATTCACGAGATCAACTACGTCGGGCGGCATCTGCGGGTGCGGGGACCGTTCAACGCACCGCGAACTCCGCAGGGATACCCGGTGCTGGTGCAGGCCGGTGCGTCCAACGACGGTCGCGCATTTGCCGGTCAGTACGCGGAGGCGATCTTCACAGCGCACCAGAGACTTTCCGATGCTCAGGCGTTCTACACCGACATCAAGTCGAGGGCTGCGCAGTTCGGGCGTAACCCCGACCACGTCAAGATCCTGCCCGGAATCAGCCCGTTCATCGGTGACACCGAGGAGCAGGCCAAGGCGCTCGAGCGAGAATTCAACGAGTTGACCTCGCCGGAGTACGGCCTCGCGCAACTCGGTGCACTCACCGGGGCCGATGTTCGGAATCTGGAACTGGATGCACCGGTTCCTGTCGAATTGTTCGCGACTGCAGGGGATGTCACCGACAACAAGCAAAGCAGATTGCAGGTGATCGCCGGCATCGTCGAGCGCGAGCGTCCGACGGTTCGTGGCCTCCTTCATCGATTGGCGGGTGCGCGCGGGCACCGGGTGTTTGCCGGAACCGCCGAGCAGGTAGCCGACACGATCGAGGAATGGTTCACCAGCGGTGCTGCTGACGGCTTCAACGTCATGCCGCCGTACTACCCGGGTGGGCTCGAGATCTTCACCGAGCGTGTGGTCCCGATCCTGCAGGTTCGCGGTCTTTTCCGGACCGAATACTCGGGTACGACCCTTCGTGATCATTTCGGTTTGCCGAGGCCCGAGAGCCAGTTCTCGGGTAGTGCCTCTGCAGTGCAGTAGGCCCGCCCGCTGTTGTCGATAATGACAATGGTTACCATTAAGGAATGAAGCAGCTACCGGTAACCGTGCTGTCCGGATTTCTGGGCGCAGGCAAGACCACACTCCTCAACCACATTCTCGCCAATCGCGATGGCCGGAGGGTCGCCGTCATCGTCAACGACATGAGCGAGATCAACATCGACGCGGCCCTCGTCGCGGGCCAGGGTCATCTCGACCGCACGGAAGAGAAGTTGGTCGAGCTGACCAACGGATGCATCTGCTGCACGCTGCGTGAGGATCTGATCGACGCCGTCGGCGCCCTGGCCCGAGAGGGGCGATTCGATCAGTTGGTGATCGAGTCCACCGGCATCTCCGAACCGATGCCGGTGGCGGCCACCTTCGACTGGGAATTCGAGGACGGTTTCAGCCTCGGCTCGCTCGCGAAGCTCGACACCATGGTGACCGTGGTGGACGCGTCGACCTTCCTCGGCGAGCTGGCAAAAGGCGAACGACTGGACGAGCGCAACCTCGAAGCCGGGGAGGGGGACGGACGCAGCATCTCCGATCTCCTGGTCGATCAGGTGGAGTTCGCCGACGTCATCTTGCTGAACAAAACCGACCTGGTGAGCCCGCGGGCGGCAGGAACCGTCGAGGCGACGCTTCGTAGGCTCAACCCCACCGCTCAACTGATTCGAACAGATCACGGCAAAGTCACCCTCGACCGTGTCCTCGAAACCGGTCTCTACAACCCGGAACTTGCTGCGCAGGTACCCGGTTGGGACGAGGAACTGGCCGGTGGGCACACCCCGGAAACCGAGGAATACGGAATACGCAGCGTCACATACCGCGCCTCGCGACCCTTTCATCCGGCGCGACTCGAGGCCGCGCTCGGTCAGTTCGCCGGACTCCTGCGGAGCAAGGGATTCTGCTGGATCGCCAGTCGGCCCGAGTTCGCCGCGATCTGGTCGCAGGCAGGCCCCAACCTCGTCATCGAACCGGCTCAACTGTGGGCGTCGGCGGCGGAGGTGCCAGGGCAGGAGATCGTGTTCATCGGAGTGAAACTGGACCCGGCGGCGCCGTCACGAATCCTCGATCCGGCTCTGCTGACCGATGACGAACTACGCGAAGGGCCGCGGGCATGGACTCGCTACGAGGACCCGCTGCCGGCGTGGGACCAGGGCCACCTGCACTGAGCAGTCAGCTCCTAGTCGAGGACTTCTTCGACCTCGACGTCTTCGGCCGGTCGGGCCATCTCCTTGCGGTACTGCCAGATTCCCAGCGCAGTACCGATGACCAAGCTGACCATCATCACGATCAGCACGGCGGGCAGCAACCACGGCACGCGATCGAGGAACGAGCCACCGTAGAAACCGAGTAGCAGGAGCACGGGCGCCCAGATGATCGCGCCGATGGTGCTCGCGATGGTGTAGCGCGTGTGGTTCATCTTGGCTGCGCCCGCGACCATCGGGCACAGGGTGCGCACCCACGGAACCCAGCGAGCAATCAGGACCGCCCAGAATCCGTGTTTTTCCAACAGGATGTTCACGCGGTGCAGGTTCTTCTCGGTGAAGTACTTGCCGCCCTTACGGGCTTTGATGTGATTGCCGGTCCGGTGGCCGATGACGTACCCGACCTGGTTGCCGGCAATGGCCGCGATCATCGCACCGACAGACAACGCCCACACGTGGCCCGCGCCGGATTCGTGGCCGGCAAGAACGATTCCGGCTGTGATCAGAAGCGAATCACCGGGGAGAAACAACCCGAGGATGATCGCGCACTCGATGAAGACGAACGTGACGACGATGATCCAGACCAACAGAGGCCCGGCAGTCTCGAGCGGGGAGAAACTGCCGGATGCGAGCGTCATCGTCGTCAGTTCTTCGCCTCGTTCTGCAATCAGGGGGTGGGGTCTTCGGGGACTGTCACCGTCGAATTGTCCGTAGTGGAAGTATTCGCCGTTTCACCACGTCTCGACGCCAGAATTCGCTTCCCGATTTCGAAGACGATCGGCAGAACCGACACCAGGACGATCAAGATGAAGATGTAGTCGACATTGTCGCGGATGAATTCGATCTGCCCCAGGAGGTAGCCGAGCAAAGTCACGCCGGCACCCCACAGGATGCCGCCGACGATGTTGTACGTCAGGAACAGTGAGTACTTCATCTTCGAAGCGCCGGCGACAACCGGAGCAAAAGTACGCACGATCGGCACGAACCGAGCCAGGATAATGGTGATCGGGCCGTGCTTTTCGAAGAAGGCGTGTGACTCGTCGATGTACTTCTTCTTGAAGAACCGCGCGTCGTCCGTCTTGAACAGGGCAGTTCCGCCCTTGGCGCCGATGTAGAACCCGACTTGGTCACCCAGAATCGCGGCGATCGGAATGGTCACCAGGAGCACCCACAGCGGCGCGAACGGTTCGATCTCGGTGGACTTGGACGCCGCGATCAGCCCTGCGGTGAAGAGGAGCGAATCGCCGGGCAAGAGCGGAAACAGCAGGCCTGATTCGATGAAGACCACCAGAAGCAATCCCACCAGAACCCACGTTCCGAAGGAATTCAAGAGGTTCACGGGATCGAGGAAGCCGGGCAGCAAGGCCAGGTTCGTCACGGATTCAGTTGCTGCCTGCACATTCACGGTGGCCAGAGTACCGGCCGAATCTGAGTGTTTCCCACCACCGCAGGTCATCGCGTCGGTGGCGGCGGGCCGAGACCGCAAAGAGACGTGACGAGTCGGACTTGCCATACTGCTAGGACCACACGAAGCGCTTTCACATCGCCGAGCGCTCCGAACGACACGTATATGGAGGACTCCCGCCGTGCCTATCGCAACTCCCGAGGTCTATGCCGAGATGCTTGGTCGGGCCAAGGAGCATTCCTTTGCCTTCCCCGCCATCAACTGTGTCGGCTCCGAATCCATCAACGCAGCCATCAAGGGCTTCGCGGACGCCGGCAGTGACGGCATCATCCAGTTCTCGACGGGCGGCGCCGAGTTCGGTTCCGGTTTGGGCGTCAAGGACATGGTCACCGGCGCTGTTGCGCTCGCCGAGTTCGCACACGTGATCGCGGCAAAGTACGACGTCACCATCGCGCTGCACACCGATCACTGCCCGAAGGACAAGCTGGACACCTACGTGCGTCCGCTGCTCGCGATCTCGCAGGAGCGCGTCGACGCCGGTCGTAACCCGCTGTTCCAGTCGCACATGTGGGACGGCTCGGCTATCCCGATCGACGAGAACCTGGCCATCGCCAAGGAACTGCTCGCCCTCTCGAAGGCTGCACGCATCATCCTCGAGGTCGAGATCGGTGTCGTCGGCGGTGAAGAAGACGGCGTCGAAGCCGAGATCAACGACAAGCTCTACACCTCGAGCGAAGACTTCGAGAAGACGGTCGATGCTCTGGGCATCGGCGAACAGGGCAAGTACCTCCTTGCCGCCACCTTCGGCAACGTCCACGGCGTCTACAAGCCGGGCAACGTCAAGCTCAAGCCCGAGGTTCTCGAAGAGGGCCAGAAGGTCGCCGCTGCCAAGCTCGGCCTGGCTTCCGGTTCGCAGCCCTTCGACTTCGTCTTCCACGGTGGATCGGGATCGTTGAAGTCGGAGATCGAGGACTCGCTGAACTTCGGCGTCGTCAAGATGAACGTCGACACCGACACCCAGTACGCGTTCTCCCGTCCGATCGCCGGACACTTCTTCACCAACTACGACGGCGTCCTCAAGGTCGACGGCGAGGTCGGAAACAAGAAGGCATACGACCCGCGCAGCTACCTCAAGAAGGCCGAAGCCGGCATGACGGCTCGCGTCGTCGAGGCGTGCAACGACCTGAAGTCGGCCGGACGCTCGGTGTCGGCAGGCTGATCGGTTTCACAACTGCGCTTCACAGAACAAAATGCGCGCCGGCGAAATTCTCGCCGGCGCGCATTTTCTGTTCAGGTACCTACTTGCTGGGATCGCAGACCTTCCACGTGCCGTCCTGGCGCTCGAGGTCGAACGTGCGCCACGACTGCTCGCCCGTGCTCGGCAAACTCGCCTGGACCTGAGCGATCGCGGTGTCGTCGGTGATGCGCACCGCGTCGACGGCTCCGACCTGCGGGATCGTCTTCTGAGCGACGGCATTGTCGTGGACCTGAGCGAACGCTGCGTCGGGAATGGTGCGGTAGTACTCGCCCAACGCCCCACAGGTCGACGTTCGCAGCGTTGCCAGATCGCCGGTCTGCAGAGCGTCGACATACGTCGAGATGGCGGTCTGGACCTGAGCTTCGGGTGAGCTTTCACCGCTACCGCTGTTGGACGAGACGAATACGGCGACGCCGATCGCCGCGAGGACGGCGACGCCGGCCGCTGCTGCCGCGATGTACCAGCCCTTGCCGCTGCGCTTGGTCTTCTCCGGCGCGGCGGGCTCGATGCGAGTCGGCATCGGCTGAGCCGGCGGTGGGGTCGCTGCGACACCCACACGTTGAGGCGCGGCGCGCTGCGGTGGTTGAGGCGCAGCGCGCTGCGGTGGTGGTGGGGTCGGAGCCTGCCGGGGTGGTGGTGTCGGCTGCGTGGCTTTCGGAATCGCGACGGTGGCAGGCTCCGGCTTGGGCTGGGGTGTCGGTGCTGCTGTGGTTGCCTGAGTTGCCTTGGGGATCGCGACGGTTGGTGCGCTGGCAGTTTTGGCGTCGCCGTCCGCTTTCGAGGCCTTGTCTGTCTTCTGGATCGCCACAGTCGCAGGTTCGGTCGGGGCCGACTTCTCGGGCGCACCCTTCGGTGCTGCGCTCTTTTTCGAGTTGTCGTCTTTCGAGTCCGGCACGGGTAACCCTTCGGTCTTATGCAGCAATGACCATGTCAGGGTAACGACCGGTATGTAGCCTGCATAACTCCGACCGTCGGCGAGGCGGTCCTGTGGCAGAAAGGCGTAGCGGGCACAATGAGCGCATGACCCAATTCGGTGACCTGCTCGGACCCAAGCCCACTCTGCTTCCCGGCGACGACGACGCGGAATCGGCACTGCTCAACCACGCTGAACCGGCCCAGGTAGCGGCCGACCACCCCACTGCCTCCATTGCGTGGGCCTACCTGGCCGAGGCTGCCCTGGACAAGGGCGAAACCATCACGGCCTACGCCTACGCGCGTACCGGATACCACCGCGGACTCGACCAACTGCGTCGCAACGGTTGGAAGGGTTTCGGTCCCGTGCCCTACAGCCATGAACCGAACCGTGGTTTCCTGCGTTGCGTCGCAGTCCTGGCCAAGGCCGCGAAGACGATCGGTGAAGCCGACGAGTACGCGCGTTGCCTCGATCTGCTCGAAGACTGCGATCCCAACGCCGCCGAAGCGCTTGGCCTCGGTTAGCAGTTTCCGTCCGAGCCGGGCCGGCATCAAGGACCGGGCTCGCAAATCGGTGCGTCGGCTTCAGACGTCGGCGCTACCGATCATTCAATGTGCCTTGGCGGCCGGATTGGCGTGGTGGGTTGCCACCACGGTGATCGGGCACCACGCGCCGTTCTTCGCGCCGATTGCCGCTGTGGTCTCGCTCGGTCTGTCGTTGGGTGCACGACTACGACGCTCGTTCGAGTTGGTTGCGGGAGTCACGGTCGGTATCGGAATCGGTGATCTGATCATCTCCGGTATCGGGAGCGGACCGTGGCAGATCAGTTTGGTTGTCGTGCTGGCGATGTCCGTCGCGGTGCTTCTCAACAGCGGGCCGATCTTCTCCATGCAGGCGGGAAACTCGGCTGTGCTGGTGGCGACGCTGATCCCGCCGGGCGGCAGCGGCGGTCCCGATCGCATGATCGATGCCCTTGTCGGTGGTCTGGTGGGTATCGCGGTGGTCGCGATCATCCCCACTCACCCGGTACGACGCGCGCGCAAGGATGCTGCATCAATCCTCGGAACAGCTTCCGAGGTACTGCAATTGGTGGCAGACGGCCTCGTCGCGAATGACCCGGACCCGATCGTGAAGGCACTGCAGAAGGCGCGCGCAACTCAGGGTGCCATCGACGGGTTGCGCAGTAACCTTCTCGGCGGGAGGGAGATCAGCCGAATCTCCCCGCTGTACTGGAACAGTCGGCCTCGCCTCGAAAGGCTCATGGCGACAGCCGATCCCATCGACAACGCGATGCGCAACATTCGAGTGCTCGCGCGTCGTTCGTTGACGTTGGTCAGGGACGACGAGATCCTCGATCCGCGTCTGGTGGCTCAGGTCGAGCGCTTGTCGAAAGCCGTCGAAGTTCTCGAGGACATGATCCTGGCGGAGCCGGGGGAGCAGCCTGATCAGGCCGAAGCAGCGCGCGTCCTGCGCTCGGTGGCGAAGGAACTGAAACCGGCGATAGTGGAGAACGCAGGCCTGTCCTCGACGGTGGTGTTCGCCCAGATTCGATCGCTGGTCGTCGACCTGTTGCAGGTCGCGGGCATGAAGCGAATCTCGTCGATCGCCACTCTGCCGCCCACCGTGCCTCATCCCGCCTACGAGCCGGATCACTGACCTCTGCCGTTTCCCGCTCACTGAGCAACTCGTTGTATGTATGCGAATGTATGCATATGCTCTGAGAAGGACTTGGGAGGGAACAGGACAAATGGGAGCAGGGCACGGTCATTCACATGGCCACTCGGCAGCAGATTCGGTCGGCGTAGGACCGTCACCGCAACGCATCAGAAAAATGGCGATCGCGCTTGCGATCCTCGTTGCGTTCCTCGTGCTCGAGGCCACGGTCGGCATCCTGATCAACTCGTTGGCTCTGCTTGCCGACGCCGGTCACATGCTCACAGACGTGGTGGGTATGGCCATGGGGCTGACGGCGCTGCTGCTCGCGAAGAGGGGCAGCACCACCGCGGCCAGGACCTTCGGTTGGCACCGCGCCGAAGTGCTGACCGCCATGGCCAATGCGGTGATGCTGCTGGCCGTCGCCGCCTGGGTCTTCTACGAGGCAATCGGCCGCATCGGTCACGAACCCGAGATCCCGGGCGGCGCCCTGATCATCACGGCGGCCGCCGGCCTGGCCGCGAACATCGTCGTGATGCTGATGCTGCGCGGCGATTCCAAGGACAGCCTGGCCGTGCGTGGCGCCTACCTCGAAGTGCTTGCCGACGCCGTCGGTAGCGTCGGCGTTCTGATCGCCGGTGGCCTTGTCCTGCTGTTCAACTGGACGTGGGCAGACGTCGTCGTCGGTGTTCTCATCTCGCTCTGGGTGGTGCCGCGCGCGATCAAACTGGCCGCAGCATCGCTGCGCATTCTGACGCAGGCGTCGCCGGCCGACGTCGACGTCGAAGCAGTCGAGGCCGACCTGGCGGCGCTGCCGAGCGTGATGGGTGTTCACGACCTACACGTCTGGACGCTCACCACCGGCATGGATGTCGCGACGGTCCACCTGACCAGTGACGCGAATTCGTCGAACGTTCTGGAATCCGCGCGCACCGTCCTCGAGAGTCACGGTCTTTCCCACGCCACCGTTCAGGTGGAATCGTGTGCCAACGGCGAGCATTGCGAGAAGAACGTCACTTGGTGAAGCGGGTGATCTCCTTGCCCGGCTTCCAGAGATCGACGTACATGTGCTCGTCGTCGACCGTCGTGTGCACCACCTCGTCGATGTCGAGGACAAAGAGGTGCAGGGGTTTCGGAACCTCGTAGGTGTAGCTTGCGAGCACGGCTTCGAACTCGTCGCCGGTCACCTCGCGTGCGATTCCGGCGATCTTCGCATCGCCGCCCTCCATGGTGTGCTCACCGGGATTGCTGTGTAGGGCGTAGCGCCCGTCACGGATGAGGTCCTTCGCCTTGAGTGCGCCGAACATCGAACCGAGCACCAGACGCCCGTCGAGGATTTCGACTTCGGTGCCGCTGACCCGCGGTGAACCGTCCTTGCGCAGCGTTGCGAGGACGTGATGCTTGTGGGCTTTGAACCGTGCTTGGACCGCGACGGCAAGAGCGGGTACTTCTTCGGAGAACTGCTTCCAAGTGACCATGACGGTCATTGTGCACCCCTATTCCTGACAACTTCTGTCAGTAATTCTCGGTAATGTTCGGTCCATGAGATCCGCGCGGTTGCTCCAACTCATGCTGCGTTTGCAGGGGAGTCGCGGCGTTATCGCCGATCAGTTGGCCGACGAGTTCGGTGTGTCAGTGCGGACGATCTACCGCGACGTGGCCTCGTTGTCGGCTGCCGGCGTGCCGATCTGGACCGAGAGCGGCCCCGGTGGTGGCATCCGTCTGCTCGACGGTTGGCAGTCCAAGTTGTCCGGCATGACGGACGACGAGACGTCCGCACTCATGCTGTTGGGCGTGCCGTCCATCGCTGCAGATCTCGGACGATCAGACGCCGTCGGTTCGGCGGGGGCCAAACTGCTCCGCTCCCTGCCCGGTCCCCTGCGCGAGAGTGCACGACTGTGGCAGGACCGCATTCTCGTGGACGTTCCGGGTTGGTTCGGCGGCGTCGACGACATCTCTGCGCTTCCGATCGTCACATCCGCTGTGCTGGACTCGCGTCGACTGCGCTTCGCCTATCGCGATCGCGAGCGGACGGTCGAACCGCTGGGTCTGGTCATCAAAGCCGGAATTTGGTATCTCGTGGCAGGTTTGAACGGACGTACGCTCTCGTTCCGGGTCGGCCGCATCAAAAACGCCGTCGTAGAGGATGATTCGTTCGCCCGCCCGGCGGATTTCGACCTGCCGTCGTGGTGGGCGGCGTCGATGGCCGAGTTCGACCGTTCGCTGCTTCGCTTCGAGTGTCGCGTGCGATTGTCACCAGAGGGCAGGCGCCGGCTCCCCGATGTGGTGGGCGAGCTTGCCGCTGCAGTCGAAGTGGGGTCAGAGGACAACGACGGATGGGTCAGTGCCGAGCTGAAACTCGAGAGCGAAGCTGTCGCGCTCTCGCAGTTGATCGGGCTGGGAGCCGACTTCGAGGTGCTCGAACCCTCGTCTTTGCGTGAAGGGATACGCACCGTGGCGGAGCAGATGGTGCTCCGCCACGGGCACGACAGCTAAGCCGTCGCAGAACGCTTTGCGAGCATGCGGGTGATACCCAGTTGAGCGGCGACGATAACGGCGCCAACCACCAGGCCCAGTGCTGCCGAGGCAAGTGTGTTGACGATCCACGCCAGCACGCCACCGACTCCGGCGATGTCACTGACTGCTTCTTCGCCGTGATGAACGGCGTCGTAGAGCGGGTGGAAGCCCAGTTCGTCGATGCCGACCAACAGGATGTGGCCACCGACCCACAGCATCGCGGCGGTACCCACGACCGAGAGCACTGACATCACGTGAGGCATGCCGCGAACGAGGCCTCGGCCGACCTTGTGGGTGAAGCCAGACGACGTCTCGGCGATCTTCAATCCGATGTCGTCCATCTTCACGATCAGTCCGACGACGCCGTAGACGACCACGGTGATGACGACCGCCACGACGGCAAGGATCACCAATCGGCTCCAGAAGCCTTCGCCTGCGATGGTGTTGAGTGCGATCACCATGATCTCGGCGGACAGGATCAGGTCGGTGCGGACGGCGCCCGAAACCACTGCTTCTTCGTCGCGAGGATGCTCGTCAGCGGCCTCGTGGTGGTCACCGTGGCCGAAGATTGCACCCCAGATCTTGTGAACCGCTTCGTAGCTGAGGTAACAGCCGCCGACCATCAACAGTGGCGTCAGCAGCCAGGGGAGGAACTGACTCAGCAGCAGAGCGATCGGAAGGATGATCAGCAGCTTGTTGCGCAGCGATCCGATGGCGATGCGCTTGATGATGGGCAACTCGCGTTCGGCTGCGAGCCCACGGACGTACTGCGGCGTGACGGCTGCGTCGTCGATCACCACGCCGGCCGCTTTGGCGGTCGCCTTACCGGTTGCGGCGGCAACGTCGTCGATCGAGGCGGCAGCCATGCGAGCCAGGGCTGCGACGTCGTCGAGCAGGGCGAAGAGTCCGCCGGCCATCACAGACCTCCAGTGGAATCAGTGGAAAAAGGTGGCCGGACCGAACCGGTGACGCAGTTACTTGATCGCACGAGGTCTCTATCCATGATCGTCGTAGGTGAGGTCAGGTCACCTGGAACGATACCGGGGGCATCCGTCAGGGACGACCTCGCGAGGTCGGTTGCCCTTCGTCACGAAAGGTCTTCCCGACCCGGTGCTCGCGTGTAAGACTGCACAGAAGATCGATCGAAACGGGGCACTATGCGTGAACCAGACACTGCACAGGTCGCCAAGACTTTCGACGCAATGGCGGCGCACTACGACCGACAGATCGGGCGCTTCGAACGCTTTGTGCTCGGTGACGCCCGGAAATGGGCCGTGGACCAGGCGCATGGCCGCGTGGTCGAGATCGCCGTGGGTACCGGACTGAACCTGCCTCTCTACGGAGACGACGTCGATTACGTCATCGGCGTGGACATCTCGACTGCGATGCTCGATCAGGCCAGGCTCAAGGTCTCCGAAGGAGTGAAGACCGAAGTCGACCTACGACTCGGAGACGTGCAAGCACTCGATGTTCCCGACGAGTGCGTGGACACGTTGGTCTCGACCTACGCCTTTTGCACGATCCCCGATCCGGACCGAGTTGCGAGCGAAGCATTTCGAGTCCTGGTACCCGGTGGTCGATTCGTCCTCGCCGAGCACGGACCGAGCAAGAACGTTGTTGCTCGTACGTTGATGAAGGTCGTCGAACCGCTTTTTGTTCGGTTCGGTGCCGATCATCTCACCCGTGAACCGGTTGAATACCTCGAAAACGCCGGTTTCCTGATCGACGAGGTGCAGCGCAGCGGCCGGGGCGGAATCGTGTTTCGGGTCGTTGCGCGCAAGCCGGATCCCGAATGGACGGCACTCGGTCACTGATGTCGGAATGCCGTCCATCGGGGATCGCTCAGCCCAGGCGCTCCAGGATGGTCGCGTTGGCCAACCCACCTGCCTCGCACATGGTCTGGAGTCCGTAGCGCGCGCCGCGCTGCTCCATCGCGTTGACCAGGGTGGTCATGATCCGCGTTCCGCTGCCGCCCAGTGGGTGGCCGAGCGCGATGGCGCCGCCGTGGACGTTCACCTTGGACAGGTCGACGCCGGTGTCCGCTGCCCACGAGAGGACCACTGGGGCAAAGGCCTCGTTGACCTCGAACAGATCGATGTCCGAGACCGTCAATCCCGCACGGGCCAGGACCTTCTGTGTAGCCGGGATGACCGCGGTGAGCATGTAGAGCGGATCGTCGCCGGCAACTGCGAAGCTGTGCAATCGTGCCTTCGGGGTGAGGCCGAGTTTCGCGGCGATCTCACTGGTCGTGATCATCACCGCCGAACTGCCGTCCGAAAGCGGGCTGCTGTTGCCCGCGGTGATGGACCAGTCGATCTGTGGGAATCGCTGTGCGTAGTAGTCGGATTCGAAGGCGGTCCGTAGGCCGGCCAGGGTCTCGACCGTGGTGCCGGGGCGGATGGCCTCGTCGACCGACAGCTGCGGGAGCGTGGCGAGTTCCTTGGTGAAGTACCCACTCTCGGTTGCCAGCGCGGCTTTCCGATGACTCGACGCCGAGAACTCGTCGAGTTGGGTGCGGCTCAGTCCCCACTTGGCGGCGATCAATTCGGCGCTGATGCCCTGCGGTACCAGACCGTCCGGATAGCGCTCTTCGAAACCCACGCCGAGTGATTCGCGCCCGATGCTGCTCGAGCCCATAGGGACTCGGCTCATCGACTCGACTCCGGCAGCGACAACGATGTCGTACGCACCGGCAATGACGCCCTGAGCGGCAAAATGAACTGCTTGTTGGCTACTTCCACACTGTCGGTCGACGGTGGTTCCCGGTACCGACTCAGGGTAGCCTGCGGCGAGAAGGGCAGTGCGAGTGACATTCTGGCTCTGTTCACCGACTTGGCTTACCGCTCCACCGATGACGTCGTCGATCAGTGCTGCATCGATTCCAGTGCGTTCGACTACCGCCTTGAGGCTGTGGGCGAGGAGGTCGACGGCGTTGATGCCGTGCAGGGCGCCGTTCGCCTTTCCCTTGCCGATCGGAGTGCGAACGGCTTCGACGATAACTGCGTCTCTCATGACAAATTCCTTTCAGGGATGGCGGATTCAGCAGGGACAACCGGGGTGGGTGTGGTCGCAGGCGTCATTCCCAGTGATGCCAGGGCAGACACAAGCGCGACGCCAAAGATCACCCACCAGGCCTGGCGGAAGGTGTCGTAGTCGACAGCAGAGCCGAGAACCGCGATCAGAACGCTCACGCCGAGAACGGTTCCGATCTGTCGGCTCATGCTGACGATTGCGCTACCGGTGGCCGATCTGGCAGGTGCCAGATCCGCCGTGGCCTGCGACAGAATGGTCGGCAGGGCAAGACCGACACCGATCCCGGCGATGATCCAGCCTGGTAGGAGTCCGGTCGCGTAGTTGGGCGTCGTATCAACCGAGACGAGAACGAGTACGGTTCCGACTGCCCACAGAAGGCTGCCGAGTGCGGCGACGCGTCCCGCCGAGTACCTCCGCGTCAGCGATCCGCCGGCGATGGCGAACAGCGGAACGAGAAGCGGACCCGGTGAGACGGCGAAACCGGTTCGCAGAGCGGAGTATCCCCAGGCTTCCTGGAGCCACAGGATGTTCGAGAGAAGACCCGCGGCGAATGCTGCGCTGAACAGGATGGCGGTGACGTTGGACCAGGCAAACGAGCGGATCTTCAGAAGATCCGGAGCAATCAACGGAGTCCGGTGACGAGAGTTGCTCCACCAGAACGAGAGTAGTGTCACGGCGGCCACGGCGAAGGCAATCAGAACGCGATTGTCGGTCCATCCCCAGTCCGGACCCTGGACGAGTGCCAGGGCGAGAGAGCCGATTCCGACGGTGAGGAGGGCAGCGCCGACGAAGTCGATACCGGCATCGGGGTCCTTGTGTGTTGTATCCGGTACGAGTCGGACTGCGAAGTAGAGCAACACGATGCCCACTGGAACATTGATCAGGAAGACCCAGCGCCACGAGGCCTCTACGAGGATGCCGCCCACGACAGGGCCGAATGCAGCTGCTGCAGCGCCGGCGGCTGCCCAGATGCGAACGCCGGATTGACGTTTCGCGGCGGGAAGCGCATTGATCAGAAGCCCGAGGCTGGCCGGGGTGAGCGCAGCGGCGCCGACTGCCTGGACGATACGGAAGGCCACCAGTGCCCACAAGGACGGGCTGAAGGCACAGGCGGCGCTGGCGAGGGTGAACAGTGCGAGGCCGGCGATGAAGGCGCGCTTGTGCCCGATCCTGTCCGCCCAGCGTCCGAGGGGTATCAACAGTGCGGCGTAGACGATCGCGTAGCTGTTGAGGATCCAACTGAACTCGCCCAGCGAGTGACCCGGGTAGCTCTTGGCGATGTCGCCGAAGGCCACGTTGACCACAAAAAGATCGAGGCTGGCGACAAACGGCGCCCCCGACAGTATCGCGAGCAGGGGTCCGGTCCGCACCGGCTGGCTATGAAGTTCCATAGTCAGCAATCTAGACTCTGGCTATGGTTATGGCAAGCCAGGGGGTATGGTGAATTGCATGGACGCTGTACGACTGACCGGAGTGCTCGAAGATCGCGACGCCTGGCGGGCCACGCACTGTTCGATCGGGCGGGCCATGGAAGTGGTCGGCACTCGATCCGCGATGCTCATTCTGCGAGAGGCCTATTACGGCACAACGCGTTTCGATGACTTCGCGTCGCGAGTCGGCATCACCGAGGCGGTTGCGTCGGCGAGGCTGAAAGAACTCACTGAGGCGGGACTGTTCGAGCGTGTGCCGTACAAGGAGCCTGGAAAGCGGACGCGGCACGAGTATGTGCTCACCGAGAAGGGCCGTGACCTGCTGCCGGCGGTTCTCGCGCTGATGCAGTGGGGTGACAAGTATCTGCACGGCGGAAAAGGTGGACCGTTGGAGGTGGCCGACGACGCTACAGGTGAGCGCGTTCGCGTCGAGGTGCGCAGTGAGTCGGGTCGTGAAGTGCCTTTGGGGGAGTTGCGAGTCTCTGTCAACGAATCGCGTCGGCGGTTGCGCGAATAGCGATGCATCTCAACAGCTCTCGAGTGTAGGTCTTCTTGAAGTTGTCCGGTTTGGCTCTGGTTATCGAAAATATGTTCGATTAGACTTTTAGCATGGACAGTCGGGAAGCGTGGCAGCTGGATGGCGAGGACCTCAAGGGTGAGGTTCTAGGTCTGGTGCGCGCCCGACACGAGTTGCAGTCGCGGATGGTGTTGCTGATCGTGGAGATGTTTTCCCGGGACGTTCTCGGCGGGAAGGGTTTTCGGGCGATCGCGCAGTGGTTGCATGGTTCGACGAATCTGGAGATCGGTGAGTGCAGTCTGCTGGTCGGGTTGGCGCGGTTGCTGATGCTCGAACCGGTTGTCGCGGATGCGTTTCATCGCGGTGAGGTTGATGCGTTGAAAGCCCGTCAGGTGGCGTCGTTCTGTCAGCATCCACCGAAGAACATGACTCTGGCGGATGTGGACAAGGCCCGCGGGATCCTGCTTGTCCTGGCGTCGCAGAACATTGCTGATTGTGATGCGGTGCGGGCGGCGATCCGGCGGATCGAGAAGCAGTACGGCAAACGCGAGGACGGGGTTCCGGTCGGTGAGGATTCCGAACGTAACGAGTTCTACGCGTCGAAAGGCCTGTACGGCAGAGTAACTGTGAAGGGCGACCTGGATGCTGTGAACGGGGCCCGGTTGATCACGTTGTTGTCGAGCCTGTCGGCTCCGACACCGGAGAAGGACGGCGTGAAGGACACCCGTACTCCGGCGCTGCGGCGCGCGGACGGGTTCTGCGAACTACTGCGGCGGTACGAGCGGGCGGGGTTGGGTCCGATCGAGGGCGGGGTGAAACCGCACGTCACGGTGACCGCGTCGGCAAAAGATATGACGGACCTTAAAGTTCTGAAAGACCTCTTGCCGTCCACTGAGGAGTTGGGGTTCGCGTGGGCGGATTGGGTGGGCCCCATCAGTATCGATACCGCGCGGATGTTGGCGTGCGACTGCACCGTGACGCGGATTTTGTTGGATGAGAATGGTGTTCCGCTCGAGTGCGGTAAGGAAGCGAGAACAGCGACGGTGCCGCAGCGGCGGGCGTTGGCGGTTCGGGATGGTGGGTGTGCGTTCCCGGGATGCGGGACACCATCGGGGTGGTGCGATGCCCACCATATTGTTCACTGGAACGTTGGTGGCCCAACGGATCTCGACAATCTGATCTTGTTGTGCGGTCATCATCATCGGACGATGCATCACACGGAGTGGCGGGTGGAGATCGGCCCGGATCGGAAAACGGTGTTCTATCCACCGATGTCGATCGATCCGTATCAACAGCCGATCGGCGGGAACAGCCCACCCACAGCGGCGTGAACCGCGACAACTGAAGACGTGAGCACCGGGGCACCTCTACGCCCCGGTGCTCGAGCTCGCGTTTGGGAGTCCCCGCGTTTGGGAGTTTTGTGGCAGGGCGTCAGCTCAGTGACTTCTTGAACCCGACATGGGAGGCCACAAATCCGAGTCGCTCGTAGAAGTCGTGAGCTTCCTTGCGAGTTTGATCCGAGGTGAGCTGCGCCAGAAACGCGCCGCGCCGGGCACCTTCTTCGCAGGCCCATCGGATCATCGAACTGCCGATGCCTTTACTTCGGTAGTCCTCGTGGACGCGAACAGCTTCGATCTGCAGTCGCGTGGCACCCATCCGGCTCATACCCGGAATGAAGGTCAATTGCATTGTGCCGATTACCGCGTCGCCGACCAGAACGGTGACGAGAAGTTGAGCCGGATCCTCGTCGATTCGCTTGAACGCGTCCTCGTAGATCGTTCGGGCTTCGGGGTTGGTCGTCTCCCGGGTGCTGCCGATCGGGTCGTCGGCGAGCAAGTCGATCAGTGCCTCCACGTGTCGAATCTCGGCCCGCGTGAGGGTGTACTCCACTCCGCCGGACTGAAATGACGTCGCAATCATCGATGCTCCCCTGAAGAAGAATGAATGTCTGAAATGTCAGACTCTCACGAGTCTCCTCCAGCGCACTCGATCACGTCCAAAAACGCATGAGGGCGTTACCGAGCATGGCGTAGTAGTCGGACACACCGCTCAATTCGAAGATCCAGTAGATCGCGTCGAAGAAGACGACATTGACCTGTGGGACGAACAGGAGCGCAACCAGCAGGAGCAGTCCGTACGGCTTGAACTGGTCGAGTTGGTGCCGTGTGTTGGGTGCGAGGTAGGGCTCCAGCGCGTTGTAACCGTCCAGACCCGGGACTGGGAGCAGGTTCAAAACTGTTGCCATGACCTGCAAGAAGGCCAGGAAACTGAGGCCTGCCCAGAACGTCAGATGCTCGGCCGATGAGCCGTACGTACGTATGACGACGAGGAGGATCACGGCGGCGACGGCATTCGTGAACGGACCGGCGAGCGATATTCGGGCCTGCACCTTGGGCGGGAACATCCCGGTGCGCAGGTACACGGCGCCGCCGGGAAGCCCGATGCCGCCCAATGCGATGAACAGCACCGGCAGACCGATCGAGAGCATCGGATGGCTGTACTTGAGCGGGTTGAGCGTCAGGTAGCCACGAGCCTCGACGTCGGTGTCTCCATGACGCCACGCCAGATAGGCATGCGCGAATTCGTGCAAGCAGAGCGTGACCACCCAGCCGGCAACCACGAGGACAAAAACACCCGCGCGGCCCGCGATGGAACCCCACGTCGAGTTCCAAGCGACGATTCCGGCGATGACAGTGATCGCAACGACGCCGAGGAAGACAGGGCTCGGCCGAACCGCCGACCGTGCTGCTCCGGTTCTCACCTGACCAACAACCAAGTCTTGTCGTGCCGGTAGAAGGTCGAACGCTTCAGATCGCGTGGGTTGGCCACCCCGTCGCGAACCAGTCGCGCTGCCGGCGAGCCCAGTTGAATGGCTCGGCCTTCCAGCCAGCGTCGCCCGCTCCAGCGGCTCTTGCGGTCGACTGATGCCTTGATCCCGGGGAGCTTGGGGCTCGGCACTATCCGGATGCCGGGGACTGTACCGGAGAACAGCTTGTTGTCGTCGACGTAGGCCTCGCCGATCAGTTCGACTGCATCCGCCGGACCCGTGACAGTTGCTGCACCTACCAGCGCGATTCCAGCGTCGTCGCGAATGAGCGGCACGGTGTGGACTGTGCCTTTCAAGGCCGTGCGCGCAGCTCGTGCACCGGTCGCGAGTTTGTACGCGTCGGTTGCATCGGACCTGTTCTCGGTGACGTAGGCGAGTTCGACGTTGAGTCGCTCCAATCGCATCAACCGCGTCAATGCCGCGGCAAACGCGCCGTCGTTACCCACGACGATCAAGCGAGGCTCCGTCACGACCTGCAGTTGGGACAGTGCCTCGTCGAAGTCTTGCTTCTCCGGAAGTTCAGGGACAGTGAACGACGTGAGTTCACCCAGGGGGAGTGGAACCGGCGAATCGCCACATTTGAGCACCACAGGGGTCAAAGCCACTCCTAGCTCGATCAAGACTTCTTCTCGGGTAGTGGGACCTCGCCACCCTTCCCCGAAATGGCCGTCCGAATCACTGCCGACGATCTTAGTGCGAGTCTCTGTGTCGACTCGCAATCGTGATGGTCACCGGCCAAATTCTGGACCGTCAGGTCTGGTCTGATGCTCTGGGCTAGACTGCTCCTTCGGTCACTGCAACAGTTCGGCGCTGCATCATGTGCGCGGAAGCCAGGCAGTACCAATGCGGCGGGACAACTGCTGCACGTCGACCGTAGGAGACAACGTCATGCCGGCAATCGTCCTGATCGGCGCCCAGTGGGGCGACGAAGGTAAGGGCAAAGCTACAGATCTACTGGGCGAGCAGCTTCAGTGGGTCGTGCGATACCAGGGCGGTAACAACGCCGGACACACCGTGGTTCTGCCGAACGGTGACAAGTTCGCACTGCACCTCATCCCGTCCGGAATCCTCACCCCCGCCGTCAACAACGTCATCGGTAACGGTGTCGTCGTCGACCCGGGTGTGTTGTTGACCGAATTGGCAGGCCTGGAAGAGCGCGGCGTGGACACGTCCCGCCTGCTGCTTTCTGCTGATGCGCACCTGATCATGCCGTACCACGTGGCCATCGACAAGGTCACCGAACGCTTCCTGGGAGCGAAGAAGATCGGCACGACCGGCCGCGGTATCGGCCCGTGCTACCAGGACAAGATCGCCCGTGTCGGTGTCCGTGCCGCGGACGTCCTTGACGAGAAGATCCTGACCCAGAAGGTCGAAGCAGCACTCGAATTCAAGAACCAGGTGCTGGTCAAGATCTACAACCGCAAGGCACTCGACCCGCAGCAGGTCGTCGAAGAGGTACTGACGCAGGCCGAGGGTTTCAAGCACCGCATCTCGGACACGCGCCTGGAACTCAACCTCGCCCTCGAGCGCGGCGAGACCGTTCTGCTCGAAGGTTCGCAGGGCACTCTGCTTGACGTCGACCACGGCACGTACCCGTACGTGACCTCGTCCAACCCCACTTCGGGTGGTGCGGCGGTCGGTTCGGGAATCGGTCCCACCAAGATCACCACAGTGCTCGGCATCCTGAAGGCGTACACGACGCGTGTCGGTTCCGGTCCGTTCCCGACGGAGCTGTTCGACGATCACGGCGCATACCTGGCGAAGCAGGGCGGCGAGGTCGGTGTCACCACCGGACGCGCTCGTCGTACGGGATGGTTCGACGCTGTCATCGCGCGTTACGCGACGCGCGTCAACGGCATCACCGACTACTTCCTCACCAAGCTGGACGTGCTGAGCAGCCTCGACACCGTGCCGATCTGTGTCGCGTACGAGGTGGACGGTGTCCGCCACGACGAAATGCCGATGTCACAGAGCGACATTCACCACGCCAAGCCCATCTACGAAGAGATGCCCGGCTGGTGGGAAGACATCTCGGAGGCTCGCACCTTCGAGGAACTGCCGCAGAATGCGCAGAACTACGTGCTTAGGCTCGAAGAGCTTTCGGGTGCGTTCATCTCCTGCATCGGTGTCGGCCCCGGCCGCGACGAGACGATCGTCCGGCGCGAGATCGTCCGCTAGTTCGTTCCCTCGAAATCCCCGCTCATGCAAGCATGAGCGGGGATTTCGAGTTTCAAGCCAGCTTCGACAAGTGTGCGGTGACGGTCATCCAGTCGGGAAACTTGGTGCTGCCGAACTTGATCCACTCGCCCTCGAATCGATCTGCTCCGTTTGCTCCGCGGTCGTCGACGAGGTAGTCGCCCCGATTGAGGTGTTTGTGGTGCGAGAGGATCAGACGTTTGTACGCGACGCTGCCTTCCTCCATTCCGAGGTGCTCTTGTACCCACAGAACCTTGTCGTGCCAGGCTGTGGCGTTCTTCCACGGCGCTGTCGAGAGGATGTAGGTGTCGAACTGCTGTGCCAGTTGGTGGTAGGCGTCGATAGCGCCGTCGAGAGGATCCATGCGAGAGAAGATGTGCGGCGCTTCGTCGAGGTCGTTCTTGTACTTCTCTCGGACGCCGTCGGTCAGGCGATCGATGCCCGACTGGAAGTTGACCAAGGTGTTGTCGAGATCGACGTAGAGAATCTTTTTGGAAGCCGGCATGGGAACCCTCTCTGGAGACTTTCTGAGTGCGAAAAGAGTCCAGTTTTACGCAACTGGACTGAGATCAGTGAATTCTTCCCCCTGATCACAATCGCACGGGGGTCTGACAGCGTCGTTCTCGCGGTCTGAAGTCTTGTCGTGGAAGATGCCGCCGAGGGGTGCTGCCAGGCGAAACTGCTCCAACCGAATGTATGTACCTTCACCTTCGGCGGGCGCGAAGAAGTAGACGAGTGCCACGAAGAGTCCGATGCCGATCAGGGTTGCGAAGGTAGTCATGGACATATGATCAACTTGACTGGTATTGAGTTACATAGCCAAGTTGTCGATACTGGACTGCATGATGACTCGAGTTCTCGGTGCCCGTTCGCTCGCGCGCGATCTGGGATCCTGGCAGGAAGAGTCCGGACGCAGGCCCGCGTACCGTGCGCTTGCCGACGGTATCCGCCTGCTCGTGCACGACGGTCGCGTTCCGCTGGGAGTCGCACTGCCGAGTGAGCGTGAACTTGCGGCGGTACTCGAACTCAGTCGAACCACGATCACGTCGTCGTACTCGGTGCTGCGAGACGAGGGGTACCTGATCAGCAGGCAGGGTTCGCGAAGCACCGTGGCATTGCCTGCCGGCGCGCGGCCGAACGGGTTGATGTTCCGCTCCCATCAACCCGGGCCGAGTGGACCCGTCGTCGACCTCAGTTACGCGGCGATGGCAGCTCCCGCCGCTCAGGTCGAACTGGCGTATGCGTCTGCGCTGCAGGAACTTCCGAACTTCCTTCCCACGCACGGGATGGAACCGGTCGGGATCGCCGACTTGCGTGACGTGATCGCGCAGCGCTACACGGCGCGGGGTCTTCCCACCACCGCCGAACAGATCATGGTGACCTCGGGTGCGCAGCACGCGCTTCGATTGTTGCTGTCGGTGCTCACCTCACCCGGCGAGCGAGTGCTGGTCGATCATCCGACGTACCCCAATGCGCTGGAAGCGATTCGGCGAAACGGCGCTCGGCCCGTACCGGTTCCGGTCCGACCGGAGTTCGCGGCAGCCGGAGCCTGGGATCTCGACGGGATTCGTAGTGCAGCAAGGCAAACCGCTGCCAGAATGGCATACCTGATCCCCGACTTTCACAACCCGACCGGCCTCTGCATGGACTCTTCCGGCCGCGCCGAGCTTGCGAAGATTGCGCACGAAACGCGAATGACTCTGGTCGTCGACGAGACGATGGTGGATCTGTGGCTCGACGCACCACCGCCGGCGCCGGTCGCCTCACATGGGCGAGGCGCAGCGAAAACCGAAGTGGTGACGCTCGGTTCGACCGCGAAGTCGCTGTGGGGCGGGCTACGTGTCGGTTGGATTCGCGCCGATGCCGCGCTCATCACCCAGTTGGTGGGGGCGCGTGCCGCGGTCGACCTCGGTACTCCCGTCATGGATCAGTTGGCAGCCGCCTACTTGCTCGCCGACGACCGCTCGTTGCTCGAACAGCGTCGCGAAGTTCTGCGAGAACAGCGTGCGGTACTCCTCGGTGCGGTGGCCGAGCATCTGCCGGACTGGCGTCCCACCATCGGTTCCGGCGGAATGTCGGTCTGGATGCGAATGTCCGCGCCCGTCTCGACGGCGTTGGCGGCGGTGGCACCCAACTTCGGCGTACTCCTTGCCGCCGGCCCCCGTTTCGGCGTAGAAGGTGCGTTCGAACGATTCATCCGCGTGCCGTACGCACGTTCTCCCGAGGACCTCATTCGCGGCGTTGCATCCATCGCCGCTGCGTACGACACTCTCGCGACGGATCGCGACACGGCAGACCAACGAATGGTCGTCGTCTGAGAACTGGGTACACACCCTGAAAGTGGTGTGAAACCAGGAGGTAGGGCATGACGGCGGTAGACGGTACAGGCGCAGCGGGAACCAGTGCGGCGGAAGCGCTCGCAGAACGATTGTTCGCGGCCACGCTCGGGGCATCGGAGCTGCAGGCCGTGTATCTGGGCGACCGGTTGGGCTGGTATCGCGCGCTGAGCGATCACGGCCCGCTCACGTCGACGGAGCTGGCGGACCGGACAGGGACCGTCGAAAGATATGCGCGGGAGTGGCTCGAGCAGCAGGCCGTCGCCGGTTATGTGGACGTCAATTCGGATGCCGATCGCCGGTACAGCCTGCCGCAGGCTCACGCCGATGTTCTGGTCGACGACGAGAACCTACTTTTCCTGGCGCCGCTGGCGAGGCTGTTGGTCGCGACGACGTCGTCGATGCCACGTCTACTCGACGCTTATCGTCACGGTGGGGGAGTCACGTGGGAATCGATGGGCCCCGATGCTCGCGAGGGTCAGGCGCTACTGAATCGGCCGATGTATCTCCATCAGCTCTGTCAGCAGTTTCTGCCGGTGGTCACCGACCTGCACGCCACACTTTCGGACGGCGGGCAGGTTGCTGATCTCGGGATGGGGGAGGGCTGGTCGTCCATCGCGCTCGCCCTCGGATACCCGAAGATCGAAGTGCACGGCTTCGACGTCGACGCGGCGTCGGTGAACGCTGCCCGTCGTAACGCTCATGATCGGGGGGTGGACGACCGCGTGCATTTCTCGTTGGTCGACGTCGCCGGACAGGCTCCTGAGGCCGGGCGAGCCGATGCCGGGACCTACGACGCCGTCTTCGCTTTCGAGTGCCTTCACGACGTTCCGGATCCGGTGGGTTTTCTGTCCACGGCTCGGGCGATTGCCCAGCCGGGCGCTCCGGTGATCGTGATGGACGAACGAACGGCGGATGAGTTCGATCCCGAGGCGGGTCCGATCGAGCAATTGCTGTACGGATTTTCGCTGACCTGCTGCTTACCGGACAGTCTTTCGCATCCGGGAAGCATTGCCACCGGGACGGTGATGAGGCACTCGACACTCGAAAGCTATGCCAAGGCGGCAGGTTTCGAGCGGGTGGACGTGCTGCCGATCGAGCACGAGATGTTCAGGTTCTACAGGTTGGGCTGACGCCCCGTGCGCCTTTTTGGTTGCAGTAACTACCAAAAAGGCGCACAGGGGCCGAAGGCCCTAGGTCCAGACCGTATCGATATCCGTCGCCTCACGCGCCGGCGCAGCAGGCGTCGTGGTGGGCGTGCGCGAGAAGCGCGGTGCGGGAGCATGCTGGGTGACGCCGTCCAGTTCGATGAGCGAACCGCGAGCCGCGATGTGTTCGTTGGACGGAGCCTCGGCGAAAGTCAGGACAGGGGAGACGCAGGCGTCGGTGCCGAGGAAGATCTTGGCCCACTCGTCGCGAGTCTTGGACAGGAACTTTTCGGTGAAGAGCTTCTTCATGTCGTCCCACTTGGACGTGTCCATCTGGTGAGGGAGCGTCGCGGGATCGAGTTCGAGGCCCTCGAGCAGCAATGCGTAGAACTGGGGTTCGATGGATCCGACGGCCATGTACTTGCCGTCGGAGGTCTCGTAGGTGTCGTAGAACGGAGCGCCGGTGTCGAGGAGATTGACGCCGCGCTCGTCGGACCAGACGCCGCGACCGCGGAATGCCCACATCATGTGGGAGAGCGCGAGGGTTCCGTCGACCATTGCCGCGTCGACGACCTGGCCCTTACCGGACGTCGAGCGCTCGACGAGAGCCGACAGAATGCCGAAGATCAGGAACATGGAACCGCCGCCGAAATCGCCGACCATGTTGAGCGGCGGGACGGGACGTTCACCCTTGCGTCCGATGGCGTTGAGGACACCGGTCAGTGAGATGTAGTTGATGTCGTGACCGGCGGCGTTGGCGAGCGGTCCTTCCTGTCCCCAGCCCGTCATACGGGCGTAGACGAGGCGCGGATTGCGCTCCGAGACCACGTCGGGTCCGAGTCCCATGCGTTCCATGACGCCGGGGCGGAAACCCTCGATGAGGACGTCGGCGCGGCCCAGGAGATCGAGCACTTTCGCGACGTCGGCCGGGTCCTTCAGGTTGGCCTCGACGATGCGGCGGCCGCGCTTGATCTGGTCGGTTGCGTTCGAGTCCTGCGGAATCTGCCCTGCGCGCTGCACGATGACGATGTCGGCGCCCATGTCCGCCAACAGTGTCGCGGCGTGCGGGCCCGGTCCCAATCCAGCGAATTCCACGATCCGAATGCCCGCGAGCGGGCCCTTCTTCTCCACAGCTTCTGCAGACACACGCACTCCCAATTCAGACGGTGACAACACTTCTGACCCGACGGTAACGTGTCGAATCGATCAGGTGTGCTCCGGGGCACTGTGTCCACCGAGGGAGGCGCCGATCACTAGACGGCGGCACCCTCGAACTGAGCGTTGTAGAGACGGAAGTACGCGCCCGCCGCTGCGATGAGTTCGTCGTGTGTGCCCTGCTCGACGATCTTGCCCGACTCCATCACGACGATCAGATCGGCGTTACGGATGGTGGAGAGCCGGTGCGCGATGATGAAGCTGGTCCGCCCGACGCGCAACGCGGACATTGCTTGCTGCACAAGCTGTTCCGTACGTGTGTCGACCGAGCTCGTCGCCTCGTCGAGAATCAGCAGCGACGGCTCCGACAGGAATGCTCGGGCAATCGTGATGAGCTGCTTCTCGCCGGAGCTGATGTTCGACGCCTCCTCGTCCAGCACGGTGTCGTAACCGTCCGGGAGCGTGTGGATGAAGCGGTCGACGAAGGCAGCGCGTGCGGCTTCGTGAATCTCGTATTCGCTGGCGTCGAGTCGGCCGTATGCGATGTTGTCGCGGATCGTGCCGCCGAAGAGCCAGGTGTCCTGCAGAACCATGCCGACGTGCTTGCGCAAGTCGGAGCGGCGCATCTGCGAGATGTCGACGTCGTCGAGAGTGATTCGGCCGGAGTCGACTTCGTAGAAGCGCATGAGCAGGTTGACCAAGGTGGTCTTGCCGGCACCGGTGGGCCCGACGATGGCGACCATCTGCCCGGGCCGGGCCGTGAGGTACACGTTCTCGATCAACGGCTTGTCCGGCTCGTACCGGAACGAGACGTTCTCGAACTCGATGTGACCGACGTTGCGATGACGTCCGGCGGGCTCGGGGAGAAGCGGCACGTCGATGTCGGGCGACTGCTCGGGTTCGTCGAGAAGCTCGAAGACCCGCTCCGCCGACGCGGCTCCGGACTGCAGGCTGGTCGACATGGACGCGATCTGCGTCAGTGGCTGGCTGAACTGGCGCGAATAGACGATGAAGGCCTGAACGTCACCGAGTGACATGTTGCCGCTGGCGACCTTGAGAGCGCCGACCACAGCGAGCAGCACGTAGGTGATGTTTCCGACGAAGTTCATGACCGGCATGATCAGGCTGGAGAGGAACTGTGCGCCGAAGGACGCGTCGAGGAGCTTCTTGTTCTGCTCGGCGAATTCACGCTCGGCTTCGGCCTGATGCCCGTACACGCGTACCAGGTCGCGACCGCTGTAGTTCTCCTCGATCTGCGCGTTGATCTTGCCCGTCTCGGTCCACTGAGCCTTGTACAACACCTGTGCTCGCTTGGCGACCCTGGCAACGAGGAGCACCGATACCGGCACCGCGATCAGTGCGATCAGGGCGAGCATCGGAGAGATGACGAACATCATCGTCAGGACGCCGAGGACGGTGAGCACCGACGTCAGGAGCGAGGTCAACGTCGACGACAGCGTCGACGAGATGTTGTCGATGTCGTTGGTGACGCGGCTGAGGATCTCGCCGCGCGGTGTCTTGTCGAAATACGGAAGGGGGAGACGGTGAAGCTTCGCCTCCACCGAGGCACGCAGGTTGTAGATGGTCTTCTGGACGATGATGTTGAGGAGGAATGCTTCCAACCAGGCAAGCAGCGACGAGAGCAAGTACACGCCGATCGCGAGCATGACGACTTTGCCGATGGCGTCGAAGTTCAGACCCACACCGGGAACGACGTCGGTCGAGTTGGCGACAAGATCGGCGAACGTCGAATTCCCTGATGCCCGGATGGCGTCTGCGGCCTGCTCGCGGGTCAGTCCGGCGGGCAGGCTCTTGCCGATGAACCCGGCGAAGATGAGGTCTGTCGCGTGACCGAGGATTTTCGGCACTGCGACCGACAGCGCGATGCTGGCGATCGTCGCAACGACGACACAGAAGACCGCAAACTTGTGCGGCTGCAGAAGCGAGAGAAGCCGTTTCATCGTCGCCTTGAAGTGGCGAGGTTTGGTGTCAGTCGCGGTCAGCGCGGGCTTCGGCTCTTTGTCGGGGGTCTCGGGGTTACTCGACTTCGCATCCCCGTCCGCGGATTCAGGTTCGCTCGGGATCTTGGCGAACACCACCGTCGGGGCATCGTCGAAGTACTGGCTGTTGGGGCCGCCCCATGTCGGGTCCTGCGGGCTGGTCATGCGCTCATCTCCGCGGGAATCTGGGAAGCCACGATCTCTTGGTACGTCGGACAGTTGGCCAGAAGGAACTGATGGTCGCCGAGGCCGACCGGCGCACCGTCTTCGAGGACCATGATCTGGTCGGCATCGATGATGGATGCGACGCGCTGAGCCACGATGATGACCGTCGAATGAGTCGAAACCGTCCGGAGTTCGCGTCGGACCGCGGCGTCCGTATGCATGTCGAGAGCGGAGAACGAATCGTCGAAG
Organism: Rhodococcus sp. SG20037; assembly: GCF_031763325.1. Taxonomy (NCBI): domain Bacteria; kingdom Bacillati; phylum Actinomycetota; class Actinomycetes; order Mycobacteriales; family Nocardiaceae; genus Rhodococcus; species Rhodococcus sp. SG20037. Next base: position 1,570,689 of record NZ_CP134497.1, read on the forward strand.
ACGAAGATCCGGGGTCTGCGGACCACCGCTCTGGCGATGGCGAGACGTTGTTTTTGTCCGCCCGAGAGATTGCCGCCGCCCTGGGCGATCGGTGACTCGAGACCGTCGGACAGCTCCCGGACGAAGTCGTCTGCCTGGGCGATGGTGAGGGCTGCCCAGATGTCGTCGTCGGTGGCGGTCGGGTTTCCGTAGCGGATATTGCTCGCGATCGTGCCGGCGAACAGATAGGCCTTCTGGGGCACGTATCCGAAGTTGGCGAAGAGTTCGTCCTGATCCCAGCCACGGACGTCCAAGCCGTCGACCAGGACGGCGCCGGCGGTGACGTCGAAGAGTCGGGGGATGAGTGAGACGAGGGTCGATTTGCCACTACCGGTACTGCCCACGATCGCGGTGACCGTGCCTGGCATGCATCGCATCGAAACATTCGACAGAACCGGCGTTTCTGCTCCCGGATACGTGAATCCGGCTCCACCGAACTCGACCACGCCGTATGGGCTGGTCGGGCGAAGGGGCTGGGCCGGCGCGGGCACGGTCGCCTCGGTGTCGAGTACTTCGGTGATGCGGTCGGCGCACACGGCGGCGCGGGGGATCACGACGGCCAACATGGTCGCCATGACCACCGACATCAGGATCTGCATGACGTAGGCGAGGAAGGCGCTGATCTGTCCGATCTGCATGTCCCCGGTGTCGACCAGATGCGCGCCGAACCACAGGACCGCCACGCTCGACAGGTTGGCGATCAACATGACGGTGGGCAGCAGAACCGCCTGGTACCGGCCGATGAGGAGCGAAGTGTCGGTCAGTTCCTTGTTGGCCTTGTCGAAGCGGATCGTTTCGTCGGGTTCGCGAACGAAGGCGCGAATGACACGCATACCGGTGAGCTGTTCGCGCAGTGATCGATTGATGTTGTCGATCCGCGTCTGCATCGTCCGGAAATGCGGGATCAGCTTGGCCACCACGACCGAGACGGTGATGCCGAGCAGTGGTACCGAAATCGTCAGGAGCCAGGACATCTGCAGGTTCTCGCGCAGAGCCATGATGATGCCGCCGATGCACATAAGTGGGGCGCTGACGAGCATCGAGGACGTCAGCATGACCAGGGCCTGGATCTGCAGGACGTCGTTGGTGTTGCGTGTGATCAGCGTCGGCGCACCGAAACTGTTGAATTCGCGATCCGAGAAACTGCCGACTGCCTTGTAAAAGGCGCCTCGAACGTCGTGGCCGAAGCCCATCGACGATTTTGCAGCCAGATAGGTCGATGCGACCGACGCGATGATCGACGCAAGCGAGACCAGGAGCATGATCCCGCCGGTGGACATGATGAATCCGGTGTCGCCTCGGGCGACGCCGTCGTCGATGATCCGCGCGTTGAGTGTGGGGAGGACCAACGACGCGATGGCCCCGAAGAGTTGCAGTGCGAGGACCCCGGCAAGCAACCAGCGGTACGGCGGCAGGTACGTCTTGAGGAGTTTTGCTAGCACGACGGTTCCCGGTGAGTTGCCTCGGTTGCCACTCGTTCGCGATTGATCACACGCACACGGTATGACAGATCGCGGTCGAGGTTGGCACCGACTCTGACGATTGCATCCTTTTGTCCCAATTGACTGTGATCTCGAACACACTCGAATTCGAGATTGGATTCAGGTCACAGCACCTGAACTGCAGGTTTACATATTCATCCAATGTGTCACGTTTTCGATTGGACAGAAACAAACTGGACGTACGTATTTAGCTTGGCTACAAAGACGTGCAGCGAACAAAACGTGCGCCGCGTCATAGATATTCATGCAAGGAGTCACATATGGGATCCCTCGGAAACCTCCTCAAGGCCAACGGTATGGGCTGGGGCATTCTCCAGCTTCTGCCCCTGGTCAACATGCTCAAAACCCTTCAGGGGCTGGACACTGCGAGCTCGAACTCCTGACGTTCGACCTCGAGAAATCTTCCGAAACAACACAGGAGTAGTCGCATGACCTCGATTCAGAATCTCGACGCCTTCCTCAAGAGCGTTCTTGCATTCGTGACCAAGTTGAACGCGGGATCGGCAGACGGCTCGGGTTCGGCCGGTTCGGCCGCCGAGTAGTTCTCGGTCCTCACTTCATCTCAACTGCATTCCGACAAAAGGAGGCCCGACATGGGTTCATTCGAAGACTTCAGCGGCGTCGTCAAGACGTTCATTCCGGTGCTCAAGGACCTGTTCACGGCACTCGGTGGTGGCTCTCTCACCCCTGGGACGGGATCGGCGGCCGATAAGTAAGTCCAGTTTGTCCGAAAGTGTGGCTCGCAGTTGTCTGCGGGTCACACTTTTCGGCTTTTCACTGTGAGCTAAATCACATTATGCGACATTCTAGAGGGTGAATTTGCGCTTTGAACTGCAATTATCCGTAAAGGTGTGACCGAAAGTCCGCATTGATAGCTATTAGGTAGCTAGACAAGTGTGGAAAGCCGGTCTATAAATGCAGGCAGCGCCAAGTAAGTGCGCTACATCACAGCTCGGGATGTTGTTCGGGGGGCGGTTCAGCCATCCGTGCGGCAGAAGTTCCCGAACCATCTCGGCCACCGCCTGCGGCCGGAATGGCGCTGGAACATCACATCACCTCACATACAGGAGAACCTCCTATGTTCGGATCACTCAGCACCCTCGGACCCCTGCTCACCGCGCTCGGAGCTTTCCTCAAGTCCGTTCCCACCGAATCGCTGTCCGGCAAGGGCGAGGGCTCGTCCACCGGTTCACTCTCGGGTCTGTCCAGCGGATCCGCCGAGTAGTCATCCCTTCCGGCAGGTCCATTCGGCTCTGCCGATCGGATTGCATGCAGGTGCCCTCTGTCCACTGTCGTGGCCGGAGGGCACTCGCGTTTGCGGAGATGGTCGCAGCTGCCGTTTTGGCATGTGAACACAGAACTGCGAGTGGCAGCACCTGCGTACGATGGTTCGACGACATCGGCATACGGTCACCGCGACGTCCGGTGCTCCCGAATTCAGAGGTAGCCGACCGCGAGGTGACGCATGGTAGGGACGAGTCGCTTTCTGCGCCTTCTCCTAGTGCTGGCCGTCGTACTTGCGGCATCGTTGATCGGCATCCTCACGCGCCCACCAGGTTTGCTCGCGACTTTCTGGTGCGCCAACGCCATTCTGCTGGGAATGATGGTCAGATGGCCGGTCCTGATCGAATGGCGGACGTGGATCGCCGCGGCCGTCGGATACGTCTGCGCTGACCTGATTACGGGCAACTCGCTGTCGCTTGCCCTGCAGCTGAACGGGGCCAACCTCGCCGGAGTGACGCTCGGTGTTCTCGTTCTGTACTACTTGAAGCGCACACCGTTCCGATTGGTCGATTCGCAGTCGCTGGTATGGATGGTCTTCGTTTCGTTCGTCGCGGCGACTGGTACCGCGGCCACGGCCGGCGCCTTGGACCGGCTCTTACGCGGTCAGTCCTTTGCCGACACGTTTTTCCACTGGGGTGCCACCGAGGTCATGGCGTACCTGCTGGTCCTTCCTCTCATTCTCACTCTCACCATCCCATCGAGTCTTGCCGAGTTCCGCAGGAAACTGACCGCCAGAACTGTCGCCGCTCTGAGCGTTCCGCTACTCGCCACTGCAGCCTGCGTGCCGATCGCCCTCAGTATCGAAGGGCCGATTGCGCTGGTCTTGCCGATTCCAGCTCTCCTCTGGTGTGCCACTCGCATCTCGGTTCCGAGCACTGCCTTCGTTTCAGTGGTCTGGTCGGTGTGGTCACTCATGATGGCGGGTAGCGGTCGACTCGACATCGGAGATCAAGCCGCCTCGACGTGGAACGAGGACGTCATCACATCCATAGCGGTCACCCTGATCGCGTTGGGGCCGATAGCGGTTGCCTGTGCGACCGAGGAACGCCGTGCTGCCGAGCGTGAGCTCTTCCTTGCCGTCGAATTCGACCATCTGACCGGGGTCCTCTCGCGCGGTGCGTTCCTCGGCCACGCGGAAGCGGAACTTGCCGACGCGACTCGCACACAATCTCCGGTCGGCCTGCTGATGCTCGACCTGGACCACTTCAAGAGCATCAACGACACGCATGGACATATGACCGGTGACAGCGTTCTCGCGAACTTCGCCGAGCGGGCCGCTGACCGATTGTCGGACGGCGATCTGATCGGAAGGCTCGGCGGCGAGGAGTTCGCCGTTCTGCTTCCGGACTGCAGCTACGCGCGAGCAATCGATGTCGCCGAGGCGGTCCGCGGCGCGCAAGTCGAGTACTCGGCCGAATCAGATGTGACGAGCACCGTCAGCGTCGGCGTCGCGTGGGTCGATCATGCGACGCCGGCGCTGTCGACCCTCATGAGCGTCGCAGACGAGGCTCTGTACGACGCCAAGCGTGCTGGGCGCAACCTCGTGAAAGTGCACCGCGTCGGCAACGACACCGTGCCGCAACGGAATTCCGAGCCGGACACTGCCACCCACACCTATCGCAAACCTGCGCTACCCCGAACGATCCGGCGAGGATTTGGCCGCGAAGGTGTGGTGGACGGCCGATAACCGCGCTGACCTGCATCGGGATTGGCATATAGTCGCACCCATGCAGCTTGATTCGACGCCTTCGCCCCTGCCGACGCTTCCGCTCCGATTCGGAACCCCACTGACCGAGAACTCCATCCGCGTGATGATGTTGGGATCAGGCGAGTTGGGTAAGGAAGTTGTCATCGCGCTGCAGCGTCTGGGCGTCGAAGTGATTGCGGTGGATCGGTATCCCGATGCCCCTGGGCACCAGGTGGCTCATCGTGCTCATACCGTCGACATGACCGATCCGGAAGCACTGCTTGCCGTCATCGAGTTGGAAAAGCCTCACTTCGTGGTTCCCGAGATCGAGGCCATCGCGACGGATGCGCTTGCACTCGTCGAAGAACGCGGGGGTGCGGTGGTCATTCCGACCGCCCGAGCCACCCAGCTCACGATGAACCGTGAGGGAATCCGTCGGCTCGCGGCCGAGGAGTTGGGCCTGCCCACTTCGCCGTACGCTTTCGCGGACTCGCTTGCCGAAGTGCAGGCAGCGACAGACCGAATCGGTTTCCCGTGCGTCATCAAGCCAGTCATGTCCTCGTCGGGGAAGGGACAGTCGACGGTTCGATCCGCCGAAGATCTCGACGCCGCATGGGATTACGCGATGGCCGGAGGTCGTGTGAATCACGGCCGGGTGATCGTCGAAGGCTTTGTCGATTTCGATTACGAGATAACGCAATTGACAGTTCGAGCCGTCGGTGAGAGCGGTCAGGTCGAGACGTCGTTCTGCGAACCGATCGGGCACCTGCAGGAGGCCGGAGACTACATCGAATCGTGGCAGCCGCAGCAGATGTCCGCGGTTGCGCTCGCCTCGGCCCGAGACGTCGCCGAGAAGGTGACCACGGCTCTGGGCGGGCGAGGCATCTTCGGCGTCGAGCTATTCGTGAAGGGCGACGACGTCTTCTTCTCCGAAGTGAGCCCACGGCCGCACGACACCGGATTGGTGACTCTGCGGACGCAGCGACTTTCGGAGTTCGAACTGCATGCCCGCGCGATCCTGGGCTTGCCGGTCGACACGACGCTCACGTCTCCGGGAGCATCGGCAGTGATCTACGGCGGAGTGGAGGCAAAGGGGATCGGATTCGACGGCGTCGCCGAGGCGCTCGCGGTTCCCGAGACGGACCTGCGGCTCTTCGGCAAGCCGGAGAGCTTCACGCGTCGTCGCATGGGTGTTGCAGTGTCGACGGCCGCCGATGTGCCTACTGCACGCGACCGTGCTCGCGAGGCTGCGTCGAAGGTGCGTCCCGTCGGATGAGTCCAGCGGCCGAGGTCCTCGTCGGGCTGGTCATCCTGGTCGGTCTGATCGGTGTCGTCGTTCCGATTCTCCCGGGGACGCTTCTCGTTTTCGGTGCAATTCTGGTGTGGGCGATCATGACCGGTGGTGCCACGGCGTGGACGGTGTTCGCGCTGTCCGCGCTGGCACTGGTGGTCACCGGGATCGTGAAGTACACGTGGCCGGGCAAGCGGATGAAGTCCGGGGGAGTGCCCAACCTGTCGGTGGTGGTCGGCGGCGTCGTCGGCATCATCGGGTTCTTCGTGATTCCGGTCGTGGGGTTGTTCCTCGGATTCATCGTTGGAACGTATTTCGCGGAACTAGCGCGGCTGCGCCGTTACGACATCGCTTGGTCGTCGACGCTTCACGCGGTGAAGGCAGTCGGATTGTCCATGCTGGTGGAACTGTTCGGAGCGCTGATCGCGGCGGGGCTGTGGCTGGGAGCCGTTGCGTTCACCTGAGCGCAGCGGTACCAGGAGCGGGCGTTGTCGCACATGACCGCGGGCAGGTCGTCGCCGACAGCGTCGGCGATCACGTCCAGGTCGTGGACCTCGAACGCTCGACGTGCCCGTGTACCGGGTAGATCGGTGCCGAACATCAGCGCAGCGGGATTGACCGCGTGGATCTGGCGCAGCACATCGCTGACGTCGGAGATGGTGGTGCGGCCGAACCCGGTGGCTTTGACGCGCACTCCGCGGTCGACGAGGTTGAGGAGATACGGCAGTCCGCGGGTGGACATTCCCAAGTGGTCGATGCTCACCGCGGGCAATTTGGCGAAGACCGGTTCCAACGACAGCAACAGCGTGGCATCGACGTAGAACTCGGCGTGCCAGCCGACCAGATCGAATGCGCGGTTGGCGAGATCGGCGAGCAGACGCAGGTCGGTGGCGCCGCGGCGCAGGTTGAACCGGACGGCACGTACTCCCAGTGCGTCCAGGGCAACGATGTCTTCATCCGTCGCATCGAGCGGCAAAGCAGTGACGCCCACCCAGCCTTCGCCGAGTTCGGACAAGGCAGCTTTCAGGTATTCCTGGTCATTGCCCTGGTACGACGCGGTCACCACCGCGCCGCCGTCAACGCTGAGGCCCTTCAGCGAGGCAATCCGGGCCCGGTAATCGGCCACGGTGAAGGGCTCAGGCAGGTACCCGTGATTCTCGACCAGCGGGAAGCGCGGGTCGATGATATGCACATGGGCGTCAAACACGGGGTCTATTTTGCCCTGTTGCCCTGGGTCCCTGCACACACCACCGGCCCGATGTGACCTGGGTCGCGTCGGGCCGGTGGAGGGCTTCTGTTCAGTTACTTCCGCGCACTCAGTTCGCGCGGTCGGGCTCGGATGCCTTCAGCATGTCGTGACGCTCGACGACCTTGATGCGCTCACGGCCCTCGGGCTCGCCCAGGCTGCGCTCGTGCGCGTCGAGGCGGTACCAGCCCTGCCAGGTCGTGTACGGAACCTGCTTGCCTTCGAGGAACTCGATGACTGCGTTCTCGTCGGGGTTCGCGGCGCCCGCGAAGTCGACGGAATCCTCGAGAAGATTCGCGACGGTTTCGTTGGCGTCGCCCTTGGTGTGGCCGATGAGGCCGACGGGGCCGCGCTTGATCCAGCCGGTGACGTAGGTGGCCGGCATGAACCGGGCTGCGCCCTCGGCGTTGTCGTCGGCGACGACGCGTCCGGCGTCGTTGGGGACGGTGCCGGCCTGGTCGTCGAACGGCAACTGCGTGATGTTCTGCGAGAGGTAACCGACGGCGCGGTACACGGCCTGGACATCCCAGTCCTTGTACGTGCCGGTGCCCTTGACGTTGCCGGTGCCGTCGAGCTGAGTGCGCTCGGTGCGCAGGCCGACGACCTTGCCGTCTTCACCGAGGATCTCCGTGGGAGATTCGAAGAAGTGCAGGAACAGCTTGTGAGGACGGGCTCCGACGTCTCGAATTGCCCAGTCCTGCAGCGTATTCGCAACCATGTCGACCTGCTTGGAGTTGCGGCGAGCCTGCTCGGAACCCTCGTCGTAGTCGATGTCCTCGGGGTCGACGATGACCTCGATGGTCGGCGAGTGGTCGAGTTCGCGCAGTTCGAGAGGGGTGAACTTGGCCTGGGCCGGGCCGCGGCGTCCGAAGACGTGAACCTCGACGGCCTTGTTGTTCTTGAGGCCCTCGTAGACGTTGGCGGGGATCTCGGTCGGCAGCAGTTCGTCGCCGGTCTTGGCGAGAACGCGGGCGATGTCGAGCGCAACGTTGCCGACGCCGAGGACGGCGACCTTCTCGGCTTCGAGCGGCCACGTACGCGGTACGTCGGGGTGGCCGTCGTACCAGGAGACGAAGTCGGCCGCGCCGTAGCTGCCGTCGAGTTCGATACCCGGGATGCCGAGCGCACGGTCGGCGTTGGCGCCGGTGGAGAAGATGACCGCGTCGTAGAACGACTGCAGGTCGTCGAGGGTGATGTCGGTGCCGTAGTCGATGTTGCCGAGCAGGCGTACCTGAGGCTTGTCGAGCACCTTGTGCAGGGCGGTGATGATGCCCTTGATGCGCGGATGATCGGGCGCGACGCCGTAACGAATCAGGCCGAAGGGCGCGGGCATGCGCTCGAAGAGGTCGATGCTGACGCCGCGGCCGGAAACTGCGGTGTCGGATTTCATGAGGGCGTCGGCGGCGTAGATGCCGGCGGGGCCGGCGCCGACGATCGCGACCCGGAGTGGGCGGTTGGAGTCAGTCATCGTGAGGACAGCTACCTTCTTCGAAGTTCGGACAACATATCGACAAGTATCCAATTTAGCCGAACCTAAGCACAGTGCCTCGGTTGCGGCCGAACGGATCCACACTCTCACTCGATCGGTTGTGGGTAAACCTATTCTTTCCTCCCATTCTCCTGTTGTCTCGGGTATCCGGGGTAGGGGCCTGATCCTTGACGGGCCACAATTTCTAGTTGTGGGGGACTATTGGCGTTATGAGTGACGAGCTGCGCGAATCCGACAACATCGATGGCAAGAAGGCGTCTGCGGGGCCGTTCCTCTTGGCTGTCGCCATCGTCGCCTTGATCCTGGGTGGAATCTTCGTCGCTTCGTGGATCTCGCCGGCCGAGGAGAACGTCACCGAGTCGGACCGCGTGAGCCGCTCCGTCACCGACTACGTCGATGCCGAGAATCGGAATGACGCGGAGACGATCAAGACCCTGACCTGCGCGAGCTTCAATTCGAGCAACGGTCCTATGGCCGGCGTCGACGGGACGGTCGAGCTGAAGGGTGTGGACGGGGTCGCGGTCAACGGCGATCGCGCCCGGGCCGACGTGACGATCACCGGTGGCGGAGCGGGCGAGCGAGTCTCGACCTGGGCCCTGACCCGTGACGGCAACCGTTGGGTCGTCTGCAACTGACGGCCCGCTCAGGCGCTCACGGCAGTCTTGTGAAAACATGGACTACGTGAGTTACGCAGGCGATCTGACGCCGGAGCAAGCCTGGGAGCTGCTCCGCGAAAACCCCGACGCCGTGCTGGTCGACGTGCGGACCGATGCGGAGTGGAAGTACGTCGGTGTCCCCGATGTGTCCTCCCTCGGCAAGCAGGCTGCACTGATCGAATGGGTGAGCCACCCGACCGGCGCGCGCAATGACAACTTCGTCGACCAGTTGAAGGAAGCCGGCATCACTGCTGATTCCTCCGGGTCGGAGCGTCCGGTGATTTTCCTGTGTCGATCCGGACAACGTTCCATCGGTGCGGCGGAAGCTGCGACTGCGGCGGGCATCGGCCCGTCGTACAACGTGCTCGACGGGTTCGAAGGCGCATTGGGTGCCGACGGACATCGCGGACTTGTAGGTTGGCGGGCCATCGGCTTGCCATGGAGGCAGCAGTGAGCGGAATTCCCCAGGGTGGCGCATTTCAACGAGCGCTGCCGGACGACGTCGGTCTCGGCACCCTCGGTGTTCGCGGCGGACTGATGCGTACCGGGTTCGAGGAGACTTCCGAAGCGCTGTTCCTCAACTCCGGATTCGTCTACGAGAGTGCAGAAGCCGCCGAACAAGCCTTCACCGGCGAGGTGGATCATTTTGTCTACTCCCGCTACGGCAACCCGACCGTCAAGATGTTCGAAGAGCGTCTGCGTCTCATCGAAGGTGCAGAAGCCTGCTTTGCGACTGCCAGCGGAATGTCGGCAGTCTTCACGGCGTTGGGCGCACTGTTGGCCAACGGCGACCGATTGGTGGCTGCGCGCAGTCTCTTCGGATCCTGCTTCGTGGTGTGCAACGAGATTCTTCCGCGCTGGGGAGTCGAGGTCGTCTTCGTCGACGGTGAGGACAACGCGCAGTGGGAAGAGGCGCTGTCCGTGCCTACCACGGCAGTGTTCTTCGAGACGCCGTCCAACCCGATGCAATCTCTCGTCGACGTTCGACGGGTGTCGGAGCTTGCTCATGCAGCCGGTGCAAAGGTAGTGCTGGACAACGTCTTCGCGACGCCGCTTCTGCAGCGCAGCCTCGATCTGGGGGCCGACGTCGTGGTGTACTCCGGCACCAAGCACATCGACGGTCAGGGGCGCGTGCTTGGTGGCGCGATTCTCGGTACCGAGGAATACATCAGCGGTCCCGTTCGAGAACTGATGCGGCACACCGGTCCTGCGCTCAGCCCGTTCAATGCGTGGACTCTGCTCAAGGGCCTGGAGACGATGCCGGTTCGTATTCGGCACTCCGTGGCTTCGGCACTCGAGATCGCCGAATTCCTCGAAGGACACTCCGGCGTCAAGTGGGTCAAGTATCCGTACCTGACGTCGCATCCGCAGCACGAGCTCGCGAAGTCTCAGATGAGCGGTGGCGGAACGGTTGTCACGTTCGAGCTCGATGCGCCTGACGGAGAGGGCAAGAAGCGGGCGTTCGAGGTTCTCAACGGCCTGCGCGTCATCGACATCTCCAACAACTTGGGAGATTCCAAGTCGTTGATCACTCACCCCGCCACGACAACGCACCGGGCCATGGGGCCGGAAGGCCGTGCAGCAGTGGGTCTTACAGACGGCGTTGTCCGTCTGTCCGTCGGGCTCGAAGACACGGCTGATCTGTTGGCTGATCTGAAGCGAGCACTCGGCTGAATCGCTGGAGCGCCTTGCCTCGAACTTCCGACGGCAAGGCGTTCTACGGTGCGGGCGTGAGACCCAGTTGTTTGACGTCGATCGTCAACGCCGTCGTATTCAGTGTGAGACCTGAGCTTGTCGTGTCGGTGGGGTAGATCGTGAACAACACCTGCGCCGTCAGATTGGTGTTGTTCAGGGCCGACGTGACCGCGATGAGGTTCGGCGTCGGTGCTGTGCTGTCGTAAAGCAGATTGTTGCTCTGATCCGTGACGTACGTGCGAAGGTCGATGTTGGCGGCTGCGAGCCCGCCGCTCAACTTGGTCTTGTCGACTGTCACGTTCGCTTTCAGACGTGGGCCGGTGGCCATCACCTTCGAATCGCAGAAATACGTGTAGTTGAATCCGGGCTTGAGCCGGTAGGTAGTGATGTCCGGGATATATACGAGTGGATTCGGATTGGTGGGCGCGTTGACGTAGACCTGCGAATACCAGCCCCCGCCGTTCGTGGTCACGCATGCTCCCAGATCCAGGGTCCCGGACTGGACAGCGACGCTTGTCAGGGTCGCACTGTCGGTCCACTTCGCCAATGTGCCCGAGCCGCCGAGCAATACAGCTCCGGCCGCGGCGACTGCCATTGCAGCCTTCGTCGTCTTCTTCATCACGGCACCAGTGCCTTGATTTCGTCCGGAAGTTCGCTCGGGGTAGGAGATTCGGCCCAGACTCCCGTTGACGTGTCGATGACGGTGACTCCGGAAGGGGTGATTACGTATAGCTGATCGGTACCGGTGAGCCAATGCAGGACAGCGTCGCTGTCAACGGGACCTCGATATACCTCAGCGCCCGATGAATTCGACACGGACACAACCGTTCCGCTGGCAGTCGAGAGCTTCTGGGCGCTGAGACCGGTCGTGGTCGCCGGGGCGTCGACGGGAACCTCGCTCGGGGTGGTCGTAGTTGGTGGCACCGTTGTCGTTGTCGTTGTAGCGGTCGTCGTCTGGGGCGCCGTAGTTGTAGCCGGTGACGAGGTGGTTGTCGACGGTGCAGTTGTGCTGGTGGTTGTCGACGGTGCAGTTGTGCTGGTGGTTGTCACAGCCGGCGCCAATGTCGTGGTGGGCGTGGTGGATGAGGCGGTCGTGGAAGTGACGGCCGTAGTAGGAGTGCTCGGAGCGTCTGCCGCCAGTGCCGGCGCTGCCGATCGACTGAGAGCAGATGTCCCGCTGATCGGACCGCCACACGAGTAGAGCAGGCCGACGAGAATGCTGAATTGGTAGCCGGAGTACGACGGCGTGACCGACGTGCCGCTCAGTCCATGGATTTCGATGTTGTAGGTGCCGACTATGAGCGGGAACGCGACTGTTGTACCGCCCGAGCCGTATCTCATGGAGCCTGTAGTAGACGTTGCGGTGTAGTCGTTCGACCCCAAAAGGTTTCCGCTGGCGTCGCGAGCGATGAGGCGGTATGAGCTTCCGACAGTCGCGGGCCAAGTGATCGTTACTGCGACCGGAACAACGAGCGCAAAATTCACCGCGCAACTGGCTGTGCTTGGCGACGTGGGAAAGGTTGCAGCAGTGCCGAACTGAATGCTTGTTGCCGCGGCTGTGTCGGTGTACCCCGCCTTGGTACCACCGATCTGGGACACACCGACCACCGTGAGACCGACCGTAGCCAAGGCGACGATGGCCTTGAGGGCATGGGAGTCGCCGCGTATGTCCTGACGATCCCGCTGAGGTTCCTCCGCGTCGGAAGCCTCACGTCGACGGAACGCGATGTACAGGAGCCCGCCGACGGCAATCGCACCAAGCACAAGCCCACTCGGTCCGGACAGCCAGACTGCCACGTATCCGAGGCGGTTGATGCTGAAGAAGACGCGATCGGCTTCGGTGATGACGTAGGGATCGGGATCGGCGATCGGATTTGCATCACCACGCAGTTGTGCGACGGCAAGGTTGTTGCCCTGCTGATCTATTGATTCCACACGATGGGTGATGCGCGTGCCTTGGCTGTCGGAGACGCTGACGATGTCACCGACCAGCACTTCCGAAGCAGGCACGGTGCGCGCGAATGCGAGAGCACCGGTATCGATCGTGGGTGACATCGATCCACTCCGAAAGATCAGCGGGGTGATACCGAAAGCCAGACCGGCGATGAAAATGATGATGGATACCAAGCCTGCGAGGGCTCCCAGGCTGAGCAGGACTTCCCGTACCCGGTTCTGCATCGAGGCCTTTGCATGTTTTTTCGTGTGTCGAGCCATTGCCATCACACCTTTGCCGTGAAGGTCAGGACGATGTTCGACGTGCTGTTCGTCGGCGGTGTCGGTGTTGTCGGAAGCTGCACCGAGACACATAAATTCTCGGTAGCCCCGACCGCCAGTGGGCGGTCGGGGCTACCGATGGCTTGATTCGCGGTGAGTGTCAGCGCCAGCGAGGACACAACGTTGGCGCCGTCAGTGCACTTGTTGGCAACAGTTCCGTTGGAGGAAACCGTCATTCGTAGAGAAGTCGTCAACGCACCGCTACTCGTAGACGTGATCGTGTACTTCAGTGGGACAGTTGCCGCTGTGCCCAGGTTGTTGACCTTGATCAGAGCGGTGTTCGAATCACCGGGAATCATTCCGGACTTGCCAAGCTCACTGAAATTCAGGGACTTGGTCAGGGTGGGCTGGGCGGTGCTGTTCAACTGCAGATTGATAGAACCCGTCGTGATGTTGCCCGAGGTTGCCGTGGCGGAAGACGTCCAGGCCGCGAGCGTGGTCACTCCGCCGACACCAAGCACCATCCCCAGCGCGAGCAGCGCGCGAAAACGCGTGCTGGTCAACAGGTGACGAATCCGATGGGCCGGACGGTCAGGGCGCGAGGGCATCGTGCTGGCCTTTCTCGATCTGGGCGGAGTCTGCGGGCGCGAAAGTTGCAGGGTCAGGAGCCAATCGGGCTCGAGCTCGCTCCTTCCGGCCGTCACGGATGCCGCTGATCATCATGTACGACGCGTACAGCAGTAGAGCGGTCACTACGATCACCACGATCACGGTGCGCTGCTCTCCCGTCAGCCAGGTGTTCACGTAACCGAGATAAGGCAGGCTGTACCAGACCTTTCCCCGGATCTGCACCGGCCGCACTTCCTTCTCGTCAGGCTCACCGTTCGCATCGCCCTGGGTGATGAAAGTTCTTTCACCCTTCTGGTTTTCACTTGTGGCGATGATCCGGTGCGTGACGACGGTCGGCTGACCCGATTCCAGCTGGTACGTAATAGGTGTACCGATCCCCAGTTCGGACGGATCGACAGGTTTGACCACTACCAGTGATCCAGGGTTGTACGTCGGGCGCATCGAACCGGTCAGAATCGTGAAGCGCTGTGCTCCGGCAAAGAAGGGAACGACAATCGTTGCGACGATGACTGCCGAAATTGCCAGCAGCAGTGTCCAACTGACGATAGAGGTGATCCACCAGAGTGGGCCGGTGCGATCGGTGCGCTTCGTGGAGTGTTTTGTCATACCGGACCTGCCTGGAAGGTCAAGGTCGTGGTGCTTGTTGCACCTGAGACCGCCCCGACGCCTACCGTGAGTCGCAAGCACAGAATGTACGTACCGCCTGAGACCAGTGGACTCGGCATGTACGCCGGTGAAACCGGGTACTGCAGCGATGCATCCATCGATCCGGACGTCAGTGGGGTCACTGCCGGAGCCGCGGTGTTGACGCCGGCAGGGCAGGCGCCTTCGTTGGCGACTCCGTAAGTGGTCAACGTGAATCCCGTAAATGCGGTCGTCGACTGCATTCGCCATTGCAGAGGATCAGCCCCCGAATTCTTGACGGTGAGCGGTGCTTGCACCGTGTTTCCCGGGACAACGGGCGTCGCGGCCGTCGTCAAGTTCGCCAGGGTGTACGCCGCACTGGTTCCGGCAGATGTACCAACCGTGAGGTTGACGCTGGCGGCTGTCGCCGTACCGCCATTCGCGCTCGCCGAATCGGACCACAGCGCGAGCGACTGCTGCGACGATGCGAACACCGCTACAGCAGCCACCGCGACTGCGATCGCTCCCCAGACCTTTTTCCTCATGAAATTACGGGGCCGGTGTCAGTGCTGTCTGAGTGACGACCAACTTCATCGCCGACAAGTTCAGCGACTGGTTCTGCGCGACCTGATTGGCCACCTCATTGAAGTTCAGCCGGACTCCGACGTGGACGATCGTTCCGTTCTGGGCTTTGGTGATCTGCGAAATCGGGTTGCCACCAGTGTCCTTGATTGTCGTCACGGGCACGACAGCAGCGGCAAGCTCGGCGCTGTTCGCACCCGGAACGATTCCGGCCGTATCAGCGGTCAGAACAGCCGCGAGACGATCGCCCACTGCGGTCACAGTGACGTCGCAGGTGTATTCGATGCTTTCGGTCGTGACGATGCGGTAGGCCGAGATGTTGGTGATCGCGGTCTTCGTCGGGTTGAGGGAGTTCCAACCCCCGCCGACCGGTGCGCAAGAGCTCAGGTCGAGGGCGCCGGACGTGACGGGCCCGCCGCCACTGACGTCGGCCGAATCGCTCCAGACTGCGAGCGAGCCGGCACCGCCGAGGAGGAGGGCACCGGCCGCCGCAGCAGCGATCGCACCCTTGGTCTGCTTCTTCATGAAAATCTCATTTCATGTCTGGGACCCGAAATGGGGCCATTCAGACATGAGTATCAGACACGGCAAACGATTCGTTACCACTTTTCGAAAAATCAATTTTACGACTGGAGTCCAACTGTCACTCGGTGTCGAAATGATCTTTGACCTGCGTCTAATTACTCGTTTGTAAGTTTGGTGCGAATAAAACCGTTGGTTTGTTCAGTTGGACAAAGCGGACGAGTCGGAACCTGGCAAATCTTCTGTTTTTTACCAGTTAATTACCGAGTTTCGGTTTTGTTTTGCAATTTGAATCAATTGTCTGTGTTGCTACGAAATGGATCGGTTGTTGTTCCCACAAGATCGGCGACCGACTCGAGGACGATGGTCGGGCGGTAGGGATAGAGCTCTACCGACGCGCGGGTCGAGATCCCGGTCATCACCAGAATCGTCTGCAGTCCGGCTTCGAGGCCACAGACGATGTCGGTGTCCATGCGGTCGCCGATCATCAACGTATTGGCGGAATGAGCGCCGATGGACCGCAGGGCTGAGCGCATCATCAAGGCGTTGGGCTTGCCGACGTAGTAGGGATCGCGTCCGGTTGCCTTGGTGATGAGTGCCGCGACAGAGCCGGTGGCCGGCAGCGAGCCGTCTCGCGACGGTCCGGTGGCGTCCGGGTTGGTGGCGATGAACCGCGATCCACGCTCGACCAGGCGAATGGCGGTGGTGATTGCCTCGAAGGAGTACGTTCGCGTCTCGCCGAGGACGACGTAGTCGGGGTCGCTGTCCGTCAGAACGTAACCGATGTCGTGCAGGGCAGTGGTCAGGCCCGATTCGCCGACCACGTAGGCGCTGCCGCCCGGCCGCTGGTTGGCCAGGAACGTCGCGGTTGCGAGCGCTGACGTCCAGATCGACTTCTCCGGGATGTCGAGTCCCGAATTGAGCAGGCGTGCTCGCAGGTCACGCGGGGTGCGGATGGAGTTGTTGGTGAGCACCATGTACGGGATGTCGTTCGACGCCAGCTCTGCCAGGAACGTGTCCGCTCCAGGTATCAAGTGCTCCTCGTGGACGAGAACCCCGTCCATGTCCATGAGGTAGGTCCAACCGGTCTGATCTTCTGTACTGGTCATTACTCCAGTATGTGCGGGTGGCGCCCGATGTGGGCGGTCAAGCGAGAAGGCGCCACAGTCCGATCAGGCCGACGACGACAATCGTGTAGCGCAGTGCAGTGGGGGACAGGCGCCGTCCGTAGCGGGCACCGAGAACGCCACCACCGAGTGAGCCGACGGCGATCAAACCGGCTGCTGCCCAATTGATCTGATCGAATGCCAGAGTGATGTACATCCCTGCTGCAACGATGTTGACGAGCAGCGACAGCAGGTTCTTCGCGCCGTTCATGCGCTGGAGGGTTTCCGGGAGGATGGCACCCATCACACCGATGAGAAGGATGCCCTGCGCGGCAGTGAAGTACCCGCCGTAGATGCCGACTGCAAAAGTGCCGGCGGTCAGGAGCATCAGCCTCTTGGTGGACAGCGTCGTTTCTTCGGTGGAACGCTTCTTGGCCCACGCCTGGATGCGTGGTTGGAGGAGGACGAGCGCGAGAGCGAGGACCAGCAGCACCGGAACGATGGTCTCGAACAGTTTCTCGGGTAGATGCATGAGCAACCACGAACCGAGTAGTGCCCCGGCGAGTGACGCCGGAATCTGCCACTTCAGTCGATCCCACTGTCCGGACAGCTCACGTCGGTAGCCCCAGGTACCCGAAACTCCGCCGGCGACGAGCCCGACCGCGTTGGACATGGTTGCGGTCACGGGCGGCATGCCGAAGGCGACCAGGGTGGGAAACGTGATCAGCGTTCCACTGCCGACCACGGCGTTGATCGCGCCCGCGCCGATACCGGCCAACAAGATGAAGAAAGCGTCGAGTCCACTCACTCCGCAGACGGTACGGCAGAGGAAAAGTCAGTCCGGACGGCGGTCCCGGTCTTCATTCGAACGCTCCATTCAACACGCCGAACGCGGCTGCGGACACCGTTGGAATCAATGCGATTTCAACATCGTGGACCCTTCATTTCCCTTGCAGTGCAGGGAAATACAACATTTGACGACTCGACATTTCGCGTCTAGTCTTTGCTTACCATCCAGAGCGACCGAGAGACCTGGCTCGTCGACGTCGCAGCAACCCCCCGAGTGATCGGGAGCGGGTGCTACCGCCAGGACCGATGGAAGGCATCACATGGGTACCACTTCGCACGCTGCGCACAAGCGACGTCACATCGATCTGTGCCGCACCGCTTCGTGTCACTGTCGCTGACCGAACTCTCGTCGTCTTCGCAACTCGAGCTCACCAACTCGAGGACACAGCTGCGTTCCCATTTCCCCGAAAGGTCTATTCGTGATGTCCACTCCGTCAGGTAGCGCGCCGTGAGCGCGCCCACCGATGTCCGCCCCGAAAAGTCGGTGTCCGAGTCGCAACTACCCGACTCGGAGCTTGTCGTCGCTCGCACCTGGCACCCGCTGCGCTGGGTGATCAGTGCGGTCGTGCTGGTCCTGCTTGCTCAGTTCATCCACGGACTCGTCGTCAACCCCGGCTGGGACTGGCCGACGTTCGCGCAGTACTTCACCGCGAAATCAGTGCTCGCCGCGTTGTGGATGACGATCAAACTGACCTTGTGGGGGACGATCCTCGGTTTCGGTCTCGGTGTCTTCCTGGCGCTCGGTCGGTTGTCGAAGAATCCGGTCCTGCAGGTGATCGCCTGGACCTACATCTGGGCCTTCCGCTCGATTCCACTCATCGTGCAGCTGCTCTTCTGGTTCAACATCACTTACCTGTACCAGACACTTTCTCTCGGAATACCTTTCGGGCCTGAGTACTTCACCTTCCAGGTCAGCGGTGTGATCGGCGGATTCACCGCAGCAGTCATCGGTTTGGCGCTGCACCAGGCTGCATACTCGGCCGAGATCATTCGCTCCGGAATCATCTCGGTGGATCACGGTCAGATCGAAGCTGCTCACTCGCTCGGCATTCCGCGCAGTCGCCAGTTCTTCAAGATCGTTCTCCCGCAGGCAATGCGGGCGATCCTCCCCAACGCCGCCAACGAGGTCATCGGACTCTTCAAGGGAACGTCGATCGTCTCCACCATGGCAATCGCCGAACTGTTCTACCAGGTGCAGGTCATCTTCGGCCGCAACGGACGAGTCGTGCCCCTGCTGATGGTCGCCACGATCTGGTACATCATCCTCACGACGTTGCTCTCGATCGGTCAGTACTACGTGGAGCGCCACTATGCACGAGGATCCGCCCGTGCTCTTCCGTTGACTCCGGTACAGAAGGCGCGCAAGAAGTTCGAAGAGATTCGCGATGCGCGTCTCGATATTCCGAGAGGTGCGACCCGATGACCGCAGAACTGGCCGAAGATACGGTGTACGCCGTCGAAGCACGCGGAATTCACAAGTCCTTCGGCACGCTGGAAGTACTTGCCGGCGTTGATCTCCTGGTCCGCAAGGGCGAAGTGACCGTCATTCTCGGTCCGTCGGGTTCCGGTAAGTCCACCTTGCTGCGCACCCTCAATCACCTCGAGAAGGTCGACCGCGGGACCGTACGGATCGACGGAGAGCTGATCGGATACCGGCGCAAGGGAAATCGACTCCACGAACTGCGTGACCGCGAGATCCTGAAACAGCGTTCGCACATCGGATTCGTGTTCCAGAACTTCAACCTGTTTCCGCACCTGACCGCGTTGGAAAACGTGGTGGAAGCGCCGCTCTCGGCCCAGAAGCGTGATCGTGACGAGGTGTACCGCGAGGCCCGCGCACTGCTCGAGCGAGTGGGGGTGGGCGACAAGGCAGACGAGTATCCGCGCCAACTCTCCGGTGGCCAGCAACAGCGCGTCGCGATAGCGCGAGCGCTGGCACTGCGGCCGGCGGTCATTCTCTTCGACGAGCCGACGTCGGCGCTCGACCCGGAACTGGTGGGCGAGGTTCTCGAAGTCCTGGCTCAGCTGGCCCGTGACGGCGCCACCTTGGTGATCGTCACACACGAGGTCGGATTTGCTCGGGAAGTGGCGGACACTGCGGTCTTCATGGACGGCGGCGTCATCGTCGAACAGGGCCCACCTTCGCAGGTGATCGACAATCCGGTCCACGAACGGACCAAAGCCTTTCTCTCCCGCGTCCTCTGACGCGACCCAGACTCATTCCCGGAAGGAAAAATTGATGTTCTCCACATCCCGTCGCGCGACTTTTCTGATCTCGGCGCTTGCCACCGTCGGATTGCTCAGCGCTGCATGCAGCAGCGCGGACGCCGAGTCCGACGGCGCCCAGGTCACCGCTGCTGCGGGTTACAACCTCACGGCCGATCAGAACCGCATCACCACCGACAAGGTGGATTCAATCGCCGCCGAGCTACCTCAGGACATCCGCGATCGTGGCACGCTGCGCGTCACCGGTAGTGCCGGTTCCGCTCCGCCGCTCCGTTTCTACGCCGACGACGACACCACCCTCATCGGTTCCGAGACCGACTTCGCCTATCTGATCGGTGACGTTCTCGGCTTGAAGGTCGACCTGCAGACAGCAGATTGGGCACAGAACTTCGTCCGGATCGACTCCGGTGAGGCCGACGCCTTCCTCTCCAATGTGACTGTCACAGAGGAGCGTAAGGAGAAGTACGACTTCGCGACCTACCGTCTCGACACCCTCGCCTTCGAAGCCAAGAAGGGTGCCGGAATCTCCATCAAGGAACCCAAGGACGTCGCGGGCAAGAAGATCGCCGTCTCCTCGGGCACCAATCAGGAAGCGCTGCTGGTCAAGTGGAGTGAGCAGAACGTCGCGGCCGGCCTGGCGCCTACCGACATCTCCTACTACCAGAACACCACCGACTACTACCTCCCGCTGCAGTCCGGCCGGATCGACGCCTACTTCGGCCCGAACCCGTCATCGCAGTTCCACGCCAAGCAGTCGGGGGAGACCGAGGTTGTCGGTGAGTTCTCCGGGGCCGGCGACACCCTGCAGGGGCAGATCGCGGTGCTGGTGAAGAAGGACAACGGCCTGATCAAGGCGATCAACGACGCGATCAACCACACGATCGAGAACGGCACGTACCAGCAGATCCTCGAGCGCTGGAACATCACCAGCGAAGCCGTCGACACGTCCCTGATCAACCCGCCCGGCCTTCCGAAGACCAAGTGAGCTCTCGTCCATGAGTGAGATTTTCGATGTGATCGTCATCGGCGGAGGACTCGTCGGGTCCTCCGCCGCCTGGCGGCTCGCGGCACGCGGACGTAGCGTCGTTCAGCTGGAACAGTTCGGGCCGGGGCACAAGCACGGTGCGTCGCACGGTACTTCGCGCATCTATCGGCAGGCGTACGACAATCACCTGTACACAGGTTTGGCGGCCGGCGCGCTGCCGCTGTGGCGGGAGTTGGAGACCACGACGGACATCGGGTTCCTGGAACTCACCGGTGCCGTCGATCACGGCCTGCCGCAGGCAGTGCAGTCCAAGGCGAAGATACTTCGCGAGGCGGGCATCAAGGGTGAGATCCTCACTCCTGCCGAGGCGTCCGCCCGTTGGCCGGGGCTGCGATTCGACACCACGGTGCTCCATCATCCCGACGCAGGCCGGTTGCACGCGGACCGCGCAGTGACCGCTCTGAAGGCAGGAGCGGTGTTTGCGGGCGCCGAGGTCCGTCACGATGTTCGGGTGTTGGCACTCGCGCGGGCGTCCTACGGCGTGGACGTGGTGACGGACAGTGGAACGCTCGCAGCTCGTCAGGTCGTGATCGCGGCCGGTGCGTGGACTGCAGATCTGATCGCAGACAGCGGTCTCGGCTCCGAGATCGTACTGCCGACATTGCGCACGACACAGGAACAACCGGCACACTTCGCACCGCTCGATCCCGGAGTCGAGTGGCCGAGTTTCGTTCACCACACCGGCGCAGAATTGGAGACCGCGGGGATCTACGGGCTCGGTTCCGAGGACGGGATCAAGATCGGCGAACACGCGACCGGGCCGGTGGTGACTCCGCAGACCCGTGACTACACCCCTGGTGTCGACGGAGAGCAGCGATTGGCCCAGTACGCCGAGTCGTGGTTGCCCGGTGTCGACACCACCCGTGTCGAGTCGCTCACCTGCCTGTACACGAGCACGCCGGACAGTAACTTCGTCATCGACCGAGTCGGCGCCGTCACGGTGGCGGCGGGATTCTCGGGGCACGGGTTCAAGTTCGGTCCGGCCTTGGGTGAACTTGTGGCGGACCTCGTCGACGGAACCACCCTCGCTCCGGAAGTTTTCAGGCTGGGGGAGCGTTGACCAGATTCATGGAGGAAAGTGTTGTGGCACTGGAGCTCGGAACTCGACAGCTCGAGGGTGTCGGAGCGGTAGAGGTCTATTCGGTATCGCAGGACGATCCCTTGGCAGCTCCACTGATCGCGGAGTTGGCACTCGAATACAGTTCGCGTTACGGCGGGACTCGCGAAGCGATGCTCGATGATCTCACGACGTATCCGGCAGAAGAATTTGCCTACCCGCAGGGTGCGCTTCTGGTGCTCACCCACGACGGTCTGCCGATCGCCGGTGGTGCGTTTCGTCAATTCGATTCCACCACTGCCGAACTGAAGAGAATCTGGACGTCGGTCGACTATCGGAAGCGCGGCCTCGGCAAGGCCGTCGTTCGCGAGTTGGAACGAGAGATCGAACTTCGTGGATACAACCGTGTGTTTCTCACGACGGGTCCTCGGCAGCCGGAGGCCGTCGCGCTGTATCTGTCCAGTGGATACACACCGCTTTACGACGCTTCACTCTCGCCCGAAGAGGTGGGCGTCCACCCGTTCGAGAAACAACTTCGGGTGCTCGAAAATGTGACTCGAGCAGCAATTCCTACCGACCGGGTTGACAACACCCGGGTTTGACCTCGTACACTTGCGAACGACCATCCAGAGCGACCGAGAGACCTGGCTCATTGAAGTCGCAGCAACCCCCCGAGTGATCGGGTGCGGGTGCTACCGCCAGGACCGATGGAGGAACACGAAATG
Source organism: Rhodococcus sp. SG20037 (assembly GCF_031763325.1). Lineage (NCBI taxonomy): Bacteria > Bacillati > Actinomycetota > Actinomycetes > Mycobacteriales > Nocardiaceae > Rhodococcus > Rhodococcus sp. SG20037. The sequence goes on from NZ_CP134497.1 coordinate 1,593,158, forward strand.
AAGGCAGTCGAAGGCGGTTTCGATACCGCCTGGTCGCGTCGTCACGTAGACCTGTGCCGCACCGCGGGATCTTTCTGTACCAACTGACCTCTCGGTCAGTCATTCACACTCAGGCGAGTCGTCGACAAGTCTGTTTTCTCTTCTCTCACAAGTGATTCGTGCTCGATCGCCTTTTTCGTCTCAGGCGACGGGTGCGCTCTTCGGCATGCCTCTTTAGGAGTTCTTGGTGTCTTCGCCCTCATTCGGTGCCCGCAAACGCGCGACCGTAATCGCCGGTATCGGTGCTGTCTCGGTTCTCGGCACCGTCCTCGCCGGCTGCAGCAGCGGGAGTGACAGTGCTGCCGACGCAGGCCCCGCCCAGTCCGGCGGAACCCTTCGCTACGGTCTGTCGCAGGCGCCGACGTGCGCCGATCCGGCCCAGGCCGGCAGTAACCAGACCGTGTATGTCACTCGGACAGTGGTGGATTCGCTTACCGATCAAAATCCCGACACCGGAGAGATCACCCCGTGGCTCGCCAAGAGTTGGGAGATCAGCCCCGACGCCGCTAGCTTCACGTTCGTCCTTCGCGACGACGCCACCTTCAGTGACGGCACACCGGTGACGGCGGATTCGGTGAAGAAGACCTTCGACTCGGTCAAGAACCTGGGACCGAACGCGTCGTTGGCGAAGAGTTACCTGTCCTCGTACACCGGTACCGACGTCGTAGATGCTCACACGGCGAAGATCAATTTCTCCGGACCCAATGTTCAGTTCCTGCAAGCAACTTCGACGCCACAGCTCGGAATCCTCGCCGATTCCACCACCGCGCTGGCATCCGAGCAGCGCTGCCCCGGTGCAGCGGTGATCGCCTCCGGACCGTTCGTGTACACCGACTGGCAGCAGGACAAGAGCGTCAAGATCGCCAAGCGTGCGGGATACAACTGGGCCTCGGATGCGGTCGCGCATCAGGGCGAGGCGTACCTCGATGGCGTCGACTTCACGGTGGTTCCCGAATCCGGTGTGCGGGCGGGCAGCGTGGCCTCCGGCCAGCTCGATGCGGTCAGCGATGCGCTTCCGCAGGATGCGCCGCAAATCGAGGGCGCGGGTGGACGAATCCTCACAAGGCCGAACCCGGGTGTGAGCTTCTTCTTCCAGCCCAACGTCAGTCGCGGCGTTCTCGCTGATCAGGCTGTTCGTCAGGCCATCATTCCCGCGATCAACCGCCAAGAACTCGTCGACACCGTTCTGGATCCGTCGTTCTTCCCGGCCACGAGCCCGCTGGCTCACACCACTCCGCTCTACAGCGACGAATCCAGTGTCGTGACGTACGACGCCGACAAGTCGGCGAAACTCCTCGACGCGGCTGGTTGGAAGACCAGCAGCGACGGTATCCGCGAGAAGGACGGGCAGAAGCTCACTTTCAGCGTCACCTTCAGTCCGGTGTTCTCGGGTAACCAGGCCATCCTCGAGCTCGTGCAGCAGCAGCTCAAGAAGGTCGGCGTCGACCTGCAGCTCAACTTGGTCTCGAACGGTGAATGGACCGAGAAGGGAGTATCGGGTGATTACGATTCGCTGTATTACAACAGCACTCGCGCGGACGCCGACATCTTGCGGGCATCGTTCAGCACCGAAGGCCGCAACCTGAACCGTCGCGGCGCAGATCCGGAGCTCGACAAGGTACTCACAGACCAGCTTGCAGCCACGGACAACGGCCAACGCGGCGAACTGGTATCCACCGCACAGGAATTGATCCTCGACCGTGGACTCTCCATCCCCACCATCGAGCTCTCGCAGGCCATCGGCGCCGGATCGAGTGTGCAGGACCTGAACTTCGAAGCCTCCTCGCGCCTGCAGTTCTACGACGCATGGTTGTCGGGTAAGTAATCATGACTCGATACGTACTCACCCGACTGGGCCAGGCCGCAGTGGTTCTGTGGGCCGCCTTCACCATCTCGTTCGTGATTCTGTTCCTCCTGCCGAGTGATCCCGTCAGCATGGCTGCCGACTCGTCCGGTCAGGGTGTTGCAGTGGATCAGGCTGCGCTCGATCAGCTTCGGGCACGGTACGGCTTGGACCAGTCGGTGTGGGTGCAGTACTGGACGTCGCTGACGAATGCTCTTCGCGGCGATTTCGGTACGTCCATCTCCACCGGTCAGTCGGTGACGGATGCCATCTTCTCGGCGCTGCCGAGCACTCTGGTCTTGGCAACAACCGCTTTGGTTCTGGCCGTGTTGTTCGGAGTGGCGATCGCGTTCTTCGCTACCTACACCCGCAAGCGGTGGCTCGCGAATCTGTTGTTCTCGCTGCCGCCGCTGGGTGTGGCGGTGCCTACCTTCTGGGTTGGCCTGATTCTTCTGCAGCTGTTCTCGTTCCGTCTGCACATCTTCCCCGCTTTCGGAGACAAGGGATTCGCAACGGTGATTCTTCCGGCGATCACCTTGGCGATCCCGACCGGCGCGGTGATCGCGCAGGTGCTCACGACCAGCCTGCAGTCGACGCTACGTTCGCCGCACGTGGAGACTGCGTACGCCAAGGGCGCAAGCCGTTGGCGCGTGCAGACCCGTCACGCGTTGCGACTGGCGAGCATTCCGGCATTCACCATTGCCGGTGTGCTGGTCGGCACGCTGCTGGCGGGCTCGGTGGTTGTGGAAACGGTGTTCTCCCGCGCGGGCGTCGGCCGTCTGACACAGACGTCGGTGATGGCGCAGGACATCCCGGTGGTGCAGGGAGTCGTTGTGTTCGCCTCTCTCGTGTTCGTGCTCGTCAACCTCGCGGTCGACCTCTTCTACCCCTTGATAGATCCACGGATCATCCAGACGAAGAAGAGTCACACCGAAAAGTCGAATACCGAAAGCTCGACCGATCTGGAGCCGGCTCATGTCTGACACATTGATCGAACCCCTACTCCTCGATCCGACCGTCGAGGCGAAGGCACCTGTTGTTTCGCGCCGAAAGTCCACGGCCATCGGCTGGATCCGAAAGCCCGGCTTGGTGATTCCGGTGTTGATCGTGTTGCTTGCCATCGGCTTTGCCGTCGCACCCGGATTCTTTGCCAGCGGCGATCCGTTGTCCGGTGTCCCGGCGGACAAACTGCAGGGCCCGAGCCTGGCTCACTGGTTCGGAACCGACAATCTCGGTCGTGACCTGTACACACGGTTCGTGCACGGCGCCGCGCTGTCCCTGACCGCAACTTTGGTGGCGGTCGGAATCGCATTGGTGGCGGGATCGATAATCGGTTTGCTCGCGGGCTTTGTCGGTGGCGTCGTCGACGCCGTGCTGATGCGCATCGTCGACGTGCTGCTGTCCATTCCGGCCCTGCTGCTCTCGTTGGCACTGGTGACCGCACTCGGCTTCGGCACCATCAACGTCGCCATTGCTGTCGGCGTCAGTATGGTCGCCAATTTCGCGCGAGTGATGCGTGCCGAAGTGATGCGGGTGCGCGGAGCTCAGTACGTCGAGGCCGCGTTCAGTTCGGGTGTGCAGTGGCTCGGTGTCCTGCGTCGGCACGTGCTTCCCAACTCCTACGCGCCGGTGGTCGCGCTGTCCGCTGTCGAGTTCGGGCAGGCAGTACTGGCGGTGTCGGCTCTGAGCTTCTTGGGATTCGGCGCCGTTCCGCCTACCCCGGAATGGGGATCGCTGGTATCCGAGGGGCGTAACTTCCTCGCCAATGCCTGGTGGATGACAACACTTCCCGGTCTCGCGATTGTCGCCGTGGTCATCTCGGCACACCGTATCGGCCACGAGATCGAAAGGAACAACCGGCGATGAGCACGACCGAAGAACAGCTGCTTTCCGTCACCGACTTACAGATCGCCTACGGCGCCGAGCCCGCGGTATCCGGTGTGAGCTTCACCGTCGGTCGGGGCGAAGTAGTTGCGGTGGTCGGGGAATCGGGTTCCGGTAAGTCGACCACGGCTCACGCGATATTGGGTCTGCTCGCCGGCAGTGGCCACGTCACCGGCGGGACCGTCGAGTTCGAGGGTGAACAGATCGACTCGTATTCCGACCGTGCGTGGCAGCGAATCCGCGGCGCGCGTATCGGTTTGGTGCCGCAGGATCCGACGACCTCGCTCAACCCGGTGACCCGGATCGGCGACCAGGTTGCAGAAGTCCTGCGGATCCACGGCCTCGCAGACCGTCGCAAAGCCCGGTTGGACGCCGTCGAGGTGCTCGAGCGCGCGGGTATCGACCGGCCGGAAATCCGAGCACGCCAGTACCCGCACGAGCTCTCCGGCGGTATGCGGCAACGCGTTCTGATCGGTATCGCGCTTGTCGCGAACCCGGCCCTCGTAATCGCCGACGAGCCGACCAGTGCTCTGGACGTCACGGTTCAACGGCGCATTCTCGACCATCTCGACGAGCGGATTGCCGAATCCGGTGCCGCCGTGCTCCTGATCACGCACGACCTGGGTGTGGCCGCAGACCGCGCGGACCGGATCCTGGTGATGCAGGGCGGCAGGATCGTCGAATCCGGCCGCACCGCGGATATTCTGGACAACCCGCGAGACGAGTACACGAAGAAACTTCTGAGCTCTGCGCCGAGCCTGTCCTCGGGACCAGTCGTTCGCCCGGTCCGCCAGGACACCAGCCCGCTGCTGACCCTGACGGGAATCACCAAGCACTTCAACGTCGGACGCGGGAGTTCGATCACCGCGGTGAACGAAGTGTCGCTGACTGTTCCGAGGGGTCAGACGGTGTCGCTGGTGGGGGAGTCGGGCTCCGGCAAGTCGACCACCGCACGCATTGTCGTGCGATTGGAGCAGGCGGATGCCGGCACCATCACCTTCGACGGCCAGGACATCACGAAGGTCAAGGGCAGCGACCTGCGTGAGCTGCGCCGAAGGATCCAGCTCGTGTATCAGAACCCCTATGCATCACTCGACCCGAAATTGTCCGTCCAGGACATCGTTGCGGAGCCGCTGCGGGCCTTCAAGGTTGGTGGACGCAGCCAGCAGCAGAGTCGTGCAGCAGAGTTGCTCGATCAGGTTGCACTTCCCGAGCAGTTCCTGAGCCGCAAACCGGCCGAACTCTCGGGCGGCCAGCGTCAACGGGTGGCGATCGCTCGTGCGCTCGCTTTGAAGCCGGACCTGCTCGTTCTCGACGAACCTGTGTCCGCTCTCGACGTCTCGGTGCAAGCGCAGATTCTGGCGCTACTCGACGAGTTGCAGCGCGAACTGGGCCTGACCTATCTCTTCATCTCCCACGATCTTGCGGTTGTTCGCCAGATCAGCGACGTCGTCGGCGTCATGCAGGCCGGGCGATTGCTCGAAATCGGTACTACCACCGAGATTTTCGACAATCCCCGAAACGAGTACACACGCACACTTCTCGACGCGATCCCCGGGCGGGATCATTCGACACGAAAGGCCGAACATGTCCGAGCGTAGTTCCGGAGCATTCCTGGTCGGTCTCGAATTCGAGGGCACCGGAGCTCATCCGTACTCCTGGCGACGCGAGGACTCACGCGCCGAAGATCTGTTCACACCGTCGTACTGGGTGGACCTGGTGGCCACCGCGGATCGGGGTGGGGTGGATCTGGCGTTCCTCCCTGACTCGTTCGGACTGCAATCCGAGGGCCAGCACGCAGTGCGGGGCAGATTGGAGGCGGTTGCAACTGCGGCGCGGCTGAGTGCTGTGACCTCGCGTATCGGCCTGATCCCCACTGCGACAGTCACGCACACCGAGCCGTTCCACATCTCCAAGGCCGTCGCGAGTATCGACTACTCGTCAGCGGGGCGGGCCGGCTGGCAGGTCGCGGTGTCCGACACCGCTGAGCAGGCGTCGTTGTTCGGCCGAAAGGCAGTGCAGGGCCCTGAGTCCGCGTGGGAGGAAGCGTCCGAGGCTGTCGAGGTGGTCAGTCGGCTGTGGGACAGCTGGGAGGACGACGCCGAGATACGGGACGCTGCGAGCGGACGATTCATCGATCGAGACAAGCTGCACTACATCGACTTCGAGGGAAAGAACTTTTCCGTCAAAGGGCCGTCCATCACGCCGCGCTCCCCGCAGGGGCAGCCGCTGATCGCCGTCGACGCGAGCAGGCCGGAGGCACGCGAACTCGCGGTTGCGCGCGGAGATCTGATTCGGATCTCGGCAACCGATCTCGCCGAGGCCAAAACTACGGCCAAGCTGGTCCACGCGAGTGCCGCCGCCCTCGGGCGCAGCGTCAGGGTTCTCCTCGACGTCGACGTGCTTCTCGGCGCTGATCGCGGAGCCGCCGACGACGCTCTGGCCGAACTCGAGGAATGGGCGGGAGCGCCGTACGCCCCGCACTCGCTGTTCTATCGCGGTGACAGTGCCGGCCTGACTGTCCTCCTTCGCGAGATCGGTGGGCTGGCCGGGGTCGACGGTGTTGTCCTGCGTCCCTTGGCTTTGGCTGCCGCAGTGGAGAAGATCGCGGCGGACGTGGTGCCGAATCTCAATCCGCGACCGACTACCGGCCCGACGCTGCGCGAGCGGTTGGGTTTCGAGTTGCCCGTCAATCAGTTCGCGTAGCGCGAGCAGAGAACAGGAACACCGATGACACAGAACAGGATTCGCAAGCAAGTTCATCTGGGCGCTCACTTCCCCGGCGTGAACAACACCACGGTGTGGACCGATCCGGCGTCCAAGAGCCAGATCGAGTTCAGCTCGTTCGAGCATCTCGCCCGCAGTGCCGAACGCGGATTGTTCGACTTCTTCTTCCTCGCAGAGGGTTTGCGCCTACGCGAGCATCAGGGCAAAATTCACGACCTCGACGTAGTCGGTCGCCCGGACACCTTCAGCATTCTCAATGCGGTTGCCGGTGTGACAACGCATCTCGGCCTGGCCGGGACGATCAACACCACGTTCAACGAACCGTACGAGTTGGCCAAGCAGTTCTCGACGCTCGATCATCTCTCCGACGGCCGCGCCGCCTGGAACCTGGTCACCTCCTCGGACGCCTTCACCGGCGAAAACTTCCGCCGCGGTGGCTATCTGGAGCATTCCGAGCGGTATGCACGCGCCAACGAGTTGGTCGACGCAGTACGGACGCTGTGGGACAGCTGGAGCATCGATCGTCCGATCGTCGACCGTGAGCGCGGTGTTTTCGCCACCGACCAGCAGGTCGGCCAGTTCCAGCACTCCGGTAAGCAGTTCGACATCGCCGGACGCTTCGAAGTTCCACGGAGTCCGCAGGGGCACCCAGTTCTGTTGCAGGCCGGTGACTCCGACGAAGGACGCGAGTTCGGCGCGGCCAAGGCCGATGCCATCTTCACCGGGCACGGAACGCTCGAAGCAGGCAAGGCGTTCTACGCCGACGTGAAGGGACGCTTGGCCAAGTACGGACGCACGCACGCAGACCTCAAGATTCTCCCCGCCGCCACCTTCGTCCTCGGTGACAACGCCGCGGACGCACAGGAGAAGGCATATCACATCCGGCGGCAGCAGGTCGGACCCCAGACTGCCATCGCTTTTCTCGAACAGGTTTGGGGCAGAGACCTTTCCCAGTACGACGCCGACGGCCCGTTGCCGAAGGAAGATCCGTCGGACGACGTCAACATCACCCGTGGACGCGTCCGCCACGTCAAGGATCCACGAGCGGTCGCAGATCAGTGGCGTGCCAAGGCCGAGGCCGAAAACCTCAGCATCCGTGAACTCATCATCGAAGTGACTGCCCGCCAACAGTTCGTGGGTAGCGCCGCCGAGGTCGCTGCCGAGATCGACAGCTACGTCCAGGGCGACGCAAGCGACGGATTCATCCTCGTTCCCCACATCACCCCCGCGGGCCTCGACGAGTTCATCGACACCGTCGTACCGGAACTTCAGGACCGCGGCAGTTTCCGGACCGAGTACTCAGGAACCACCCTGCGCAGCCATCTCGGGCTGCGCCACCCGCACGAGCAGGCTGAAGGAGTCCGCGCATCATGACCGTTACCGACACTTCCACCAGTACCTTCACCGGCGATTGGAATGCCTGGCACGCCTCGCGCGACGCCACCTTCGGCGAACCCCTCGGCTGGCTGAGCCTGACTGCGTTGCATTGGCTGGTGGACACCGATTCCACCTTCGCGGACCTGCCCGGTGCATGGCGCGCCGACGCGAATGCCGTTGTCGTCACCGCGACGCCCGCAGACGACTTGTCGATCGACGGCGTCGCCGTGGACGGTTCGGCCACTCTGAATCCGATCGAGGGGGCGCCGGGACTGATCGTCAAGCAGGGCGCACGGTTGGTCGAGGTCATCCGCCGCACCGGCGAGGTGGCTCTGCGGATCCACGATTCGTCGGCCCCGGCATTGGCGCAGTTCAGTGGTATCCCGACCTTCGAGCCGAACCCGCAGTGGCGCATCGAGGGTGTCTTCACAGCTTTCGAGGAGGCTCGCACGGTGACGACGGGCGCGGTCGTCGAGCGCCTCGAGCATCATCACGACGCCCTAGGAACCATCAGCTTCGAACACGACGGTGCAACGTATACGCTGATTGCGTTCGCGGGCAAGGACAACGGCTTTCACATCCTGTTCACCGACGCGACCAGTGGTGTGTCCACCTACCCGGCCGCACGCTCGCTGCACGTGAGCGCACCTGAACCCGGTGGCGCGGTAGTCCTCGATTTCAATCGGGCGTCGAACCTGCCCTGCGCGTTCACCGATTACGCGACGTGCCCGGTGGCCCCCGCCGAGAACCGCCTGGCGTTCGCGGTGGAAGCCGGCGAGAAGACACCGGACACCCGCTCCGAAAGCGGACCGAGGTGAGCGCGCCGCTGTCCGTACTCGACCTCTCGCCGATCAGTGAGGGCGGAACGGCCCGCCAGGCTTTGCGGAACTCGCTGGACCTCGCTCGTTCTGCCGAAGCGTGGGGATACAAGCGTTACTGGGTCGCCGAACACCACTTCGTCGGTGTTGCCTCTTCGTCGCCAGCAGTGCTTGTCGGGCTGATCGCGGCCGCCACCAACACCATTCGCGTCGGCTCGGCCGCCGTGCTGCTGGGCAACAACACGGCGGCTCAGGTGGTCGAGGCCTTCGGTACCGTCGAAGCGTTGTATCCGGGTCGTATCGATCTCGGCATCGGGCGCAGCGGACAGCGTCGGGTGGAGGCACTTCGCGCGGTCGCTGCCGGAACGCCTGCGCCGGCAGAATCGAAGCGAGAGAACGTCGTACGCGACGGCGTCGTGATCCCGGCGCCCTTCGATCCAACCGGTCTTCTCACGTCACCGCGATTGCAGGCGTCGTTCGAGGCATTGGCGTTTCCGGGCGCGCAGGCGCCCGATTTCGAGCAGCAGGTCGACGACATACGCTCGCTCCTGAACGGTACCTACAGAACCCGCGACGGCATCGAATTGCACGCCAGTCCCGGCGAGAATGCCGACGTCGAACTGTGGGTGTTCGGAAGCAGTGCGGGCCCCAGTGCCGAGCTCGCCGGACGACTCGGATTGCCGTTCGGTGCGAATTACCATGTGGCGCCGTCGAGTACGCTCGATGCCGTCGAGGCATACCGCACAGCATTCCGTCCGTCGGACGTCCTGTCGGAGCCGTATGTCGTCGTGTCCGCGGATGTTGTTGCTGCGGAAGACGATGCGACGGCGAGAGAGTTGGCGTCTACGTTCGGGCACTGGACGCACAGCATTCGCAGCGGGCACGGCGCCATCCCGTACCCCGATCCCGCGACAGCGCTCCCACTTTCCGACGCCGACGAAGCAGTGGTGGAGGATCGGCTGATCACGCAGTTCGTCGGTTCACCGTCTACCGTCGCCGACAGGCTCGACAGTTTGCAGAAGCTCACCGGAGCGGACGAATTGGTAATCACCGGGGTGACCCATCGGCACGAGGATCGTCTGCGCTCGTACGAGCTGCTTGCCAAGGAATGGGGACTACCCGCACTACTGGCAGCGTGAGTTTGCCTTGGTCCATTAGTGTCGAGTGATGTTTTCACCTCGAGATGCCCTTGCGGTTGCTCTTGACGTAGCGCGTGAGGGCATGGAGCTCGGGGAGATGCCGATCGGCGCAGTCGTGTTCGACGACGACCGTGTGCTCGGGCGGGCGTATACGCAAGAACGGGCACTCGGCCGACGGGTAGTCCATGCGGACCTTCAAGCGCTCTTGCAGGCCGACGAGGCTCTCGGAATTACTCGAGCGTCCGGTGAATTGACATTGGCGGTCAATCTCGAACCATGTCTCATGTGTATGGGTGCCGCGATCACGCTCGGTGTGACCCGGGTGTGGTTCGCTGAATACGCCACCGGCACTGGCCCCGCCGGGATGCGGGACTGGGCGCGCAGTCTCACCTGACGCCATGGCTTGTAAGGAGGGCCGTGAGGCTCACGCCCCGATAGCGCCCGCGATCATCGGCCACGACGCGCGCATGTCGGCTTCGAAGAGCCCCCAGGTGTGGGTGCCTTCGGGTCGGAAGCTGAACGTCGCGGGAATGCCGAGCTGACCGAATCGCCCCTGCAGGGCAGCGGTGCACATGTTGGTGATGCCTTCGAGGACCGCGCCGGGAACGACGCCGGCGGCCATCGCCAGCGAGTTGATTCCGTCCACCGGGCCGGGGAGGCCGTTGCCGGTCGAGATGAACAGCGCTGTGCCACGCAGTTTCTCGGCGTTGATCAACGGGTCGTGCGCCGCCCACTGCGGGCTACCCCATGGCCCCCACATGTTGGCCGCGTTGCCGCCGCCGAGTATCTCGACCATCGAGCGCACCGCTGCCTGGCCGAGCGGGTCGCCGGCGCGCGGACAGCCGCTGTACGAGCCGACTGCGCGGTAGGCGCCCGGCGACTGGATCGCGAGGTCCAGAACCGGTCCGCCGGCCATCGACACACCACCGAGTGCGTTGACACCGGTCGTGTTGTACCGAGCGTTGACCGCCGCCGGTAGTTCCTTGGTGAGGTACGTCTGCCACTTGTTACGGCCCAGCACCGGATCGTCGGCGTTCCAGTCGGTGTACATGCTGAACTTGCCGCCGACCGGCATGACCACGTTGACGTGTTTGTCGTCGAAGAAGTCACGAACTCCGGTGTTGTTGAACCACGAGATCCCGTCCTCGCCGCCGCCGACACCGGTCAACAGATAGAAGGTCGGGGCCGGGCCTCCTCCGGCCGGCGAAATCACGTCGTTGGCGATCCAGCGGTCCATCGAGGGGGAGTAGACGTCGATGCGACTGACCACGGAATCCGCGCTCGCGGTCGGCGCGCTGAGGCCGAGAAAGCCGGCGGCCATGGCCACCGCCATCGTCAGCCGAACCGTGAAACGACGTGTCTTCATATTTCCCCCCAGGCGCAAGCCGGACAGCGTATTTGTGCCTTCCAACAGTGGCACAATGCGAAGAGGAGTGACGAATGTCCGGGTAACAGTCGTATAAGAAGATGGAGACAATTGCGTGGGATCGCAGTCGCACCACCCCGAATCCGACGTGATTCGGCTGGCCTTCGGGCTGGCCGCGATCACGGCTGGTGCGGCGCGCAGAACCGCTGGTCTCGCACTTGATTCCGTGCAGCGGATCCCTGTCGTCGGTGACGCACTCGACGGCGCGATCACCCAGGTCACCACTCGCGGCACGGAAGCGATGCACTCGACCGTGGAGTTCGCCGACTCGACCTTGCGGACGGTGATCAAAGCTGTCGTCGACGCTGCTCTGTCCGAAGTCGACATCACCAAGATCGTCGTCGACCACGTGGACATCGACAAGATCGCCGAGAACATCGACGTGGACAAGATTGCCGAACGGGTCTCGCTCGAACCGATCATCGACCGGGTCGACGTGGATGAGATCGCAAGCCGCCTCGACGTCAAAGCGGTGATCGATCGCCTCGATCTCGACGGGATAGTCGACACGGTCGACCTCGAACGCCAGGTCAACCGCATCGACCTCGTCAAGATCGCCGACCAGGTCATCGAGGGCGTCGACCTGCCCCAGATGATTCGTGAATCGACCGGTTCACTCTCCACGGAAGCCGTGCACGGAGCTCGAGTGCAGGGCATGCAGGCGGACGACGCTGTCGCCGGCTTCGTCGGGCGACTCTTCGGCCGCGACAACGCACCGTCATCAGATAAACCTTCATCAGATAAACCGTCACCAGAAAAACCGTCGACAGAGACCGATCCGAAGACGAACGCAGGCGAACGCTAGTGGCCCAGGAGAGTTCCGGCCCAGCCGGCATCGTCACCCGTGGACTCGCCGGACTGATCGACCTGGGCGTCGTCCTGCTCCTGATGGGTTCCGTGTACGTGGGCTTCGCCTTCGTCCGACTGCTCTTCTCGCCACAGAGTTTCACTTTCTCGGAACCGGGAATCTTCCTGTCCACGACGGCATTTCTCGGTGTCTCGGTGGCGTATCTGACCGCCTGCTGGGCGACCACCGGTCGGACCGTCGGGTCCCTCGTGATGGGGCTGCGGGTGATCACGTCCGGGCATCGCCTCGTGCGCTGGCCGTTGGCCTTCATCCGTGCGGTGCTCTGCGTGCTCTTCGCCTTCGGATTGCTGTGGTCGGCGGTCGATCGACGACGACGTTCGTTGCAGGACATCGTTCTGCGCACCGAGGTCGTCTACGACTGGCGTCAGGACCCGGATCTGGTGGCACCGCACGGAGGTGAGCACGCATGAGTGAACCGAACCGCCCGGACGAGCGCTTCACCCTTGCCAGCGAGCGCACCTTCCTCGCCTGGATGCGTAGCTCACTCGCCCTGCTGGCCGGAGGCATCGCCGTCGTCCAGTTGGTACCGGAATGGAGTACCGGGTGGGTTCGCACGACTCTCGGTCTGACCCTTATCGCACTCGCGGCGGCAGCCGCACTGGTAGGTATGCGACGCTGGCTACAGGTGAAGAAGGCGCTCGAGGACGGAGCGGCGATGCCGGAACCGCACGCATTGTGGCTGTTTGCACTGGCACTGGCCGGGGTTGCCGTCGCAGCCGGCGTGGCAACGGTGGTCACCAGCCTCGCTCGCTGAGATACGCAGAGAAGTCCGAGCGGTGTCTGGATAGTCTGCACAGAACGTGAAGCATGTCAGAGAAGTAAACGAAACAGACGACAAGGGAGTGCACGGTGGCGCAGGAACTCAAGCTCGGATACAAGGCATCGGCTGAGCAATTCGGCCCTCGCGAACTGGTAGAGCTGGCAGTTCTGGCAGAGCAGCACGGCATGGATTCCGTTGCGGTGAGCGATCATTTCCAGCCGTGGCGCCACAACGGTGGCCACGCACCGTTCTCGCTCGCCTGGATGACCGCCGTCGGTGAGCGCACCGAGCGCGTGCAGATCGGCACGTCCGTGATGACGCCGACGTTCCGCTACAACCCGGCAGTCATCGCTCAGGCGTTCGCGACGATGGGATGTCTCTACCCGGGACGCATCATGCTCGGCGTCGGCAGTGGTGAGGCTCTCAACGAGATCGCCACCGGCTTCCAGGGCGAGTGGCCCGAGTTCAAAGAACGCTTCGCGCGGCTGCGTGAGTCCGTGCGGTTGATGCGTGAGCTGTGGCTGGGGGATCGTGTCGACTTCGAAGGCGAGTACTTCACCACTCGTGGCGCGTCGATCTACGACGTTCCCGAGGGTGGCATTCCCGTGTACATCGCGGCCGGCGGACCCGTTGTCGCCCGATACGCGGGACGTGCCGGTGACGGCTTCATCTGCACCTCCGGAAAGGGCATGGAGCTCTACACCGAGAAGCTGCTTCCAGCCGTTGCCGAGGGCGCAGCCAAGGCCGAGCGCGACGTCGCCGACATCGACAAGATGATCGAGATCAAGATCAGCTACGACACCGATCCGGAGGCTGCACTCGAGAACACCCGCTTCTGGGCTCCGCTGTCCCTGACGCCGGAGCAGAAGCACAGCATCGAAGATCCGATCGAAATGGAAGCCGCTGCCGACGCTCTGCCCATCGAGCAGGTGGCCAAGCGTTGGATCGTCGCTTCCGATCCGGACGACGCCGTCGAGCAGGTCAAGGCCTACGTCGATGCCGGTCTCAATCACCTGGTGTTCCACGCACCGGGCCATGATCAGCGCCGGTTCCTCGAACTGTTCGAGCGTGACCTCGCGCCTCGCTTGCGTGCTCTGGGCTGATCCTCGAGATCAACTGAACGGTGTCTGCCACTCGACGTGTGGCAGGCACCGTTCGTCTTTCTCGTAGCCGCCGGTTGTCGGCACGAGCGTGAGCGTGACCACGATCAGTGGCAAGGTGGGCGGCGGCCCACACTAGGCTGTTGGGCATGCCAGAAGCGCCCGCTGCCGTGTCGAGTGTCTACGTTGCCTCTCCTGAAGGTGACACCGGAAAATCCACCATCGCGCTTGGCGTGCTGCAGATGCTGTGCGCGACCGTCGCCCGGGTCGGTGTCTTCCGCCCGATCGCCCGCTCTACCGAGGAAACCGACTACATCCTCGAACTGCTGCTCGAGCACACCACCGCCGATCTCTCCTACGCCGACGCACTCGGCGTCACCTACGAGCAGGTTCACGCCGATCCTGAAGCCGCGCTGGCCGACATCGTCGCGAAGTACCACACCGTGGCCGAGCAGTGCGACGCCGTCGTCATCATCGGAAGTGACTACACCGACGTAGCAAGCCCGAGCGAGCTGAGCTTCAACGCCCGCATCGCCGTGAACCTCGGCGCGCCGGTTCTGCTGGCGGTTCGAGGCGCTCGGCGCAGTGTCGAGGAGGTCGCCCAGCTCGCGCATCTATGCGCCGCCGAGTTGGCCGCCAACCACGCTCATCTGCTCGCGGTCGTCGCCAATCGTTGCGATCCCGACAAGCTCGACGAGGTCACCGCAGCGCTGTCCGACATCGGAGTTCCGACGTGGAGCCTGCCGGAGATTCCGTTGCTCGTCTCGCCCACGATGGCCGAGTTGATGGAGGCCACCGGCGGCGAGTTGTATTCGGGTGACCCGGAACTGCTGCACCGCGAAGCGCTCAAGGTGATGGTGGGCGGCATGACCGCGGAGCACATCCTCGAGCGTCTGGTCGAGGGCATGGTCGTCATCGCACCGGGCGATCGCTCGGACGTACTGCTCGCATTGCTCAATGCACATGAGGCGGAAGGATTTCCGTCGCTCGCGGGCATCATCATGAACGGCGGAATCACACCGCACCCAGCCATCGCAGCGTTGATGGCCGGCCTCAAACAGCGTCTTCCGATCCTGACGACAACCCTCGGTACCTTCGACACCGCAAGCGCCGCAGCCCAAACCCGCGGACGCGTGGCAGTCGGTTCGCAGCGCAAGGTGGACACCGCGTTGAGCTTGATGGAACAGCGCGTCGACGCCGACGTCCTGATGGACCGACTGGCACTGCCGATCCCGTCCGTCGTGACCCCACAGATGTTCGAGTACAAGCTGATCGACCGCGCTCGACGCGATCGCAAGCACATCGTCCTGCCTGAGGGTGACGACGACCGGATCCTGCGCGCGGCCGGCCGGTTGCTGCAGCGCCAGGTTGCCGACCTGACGATCCTCGGTGACGAACCCAGTGTGCGTCGACGCGCAGCGGAACTCGGCGTCGACATCAGTGGCGCGCAGGTACTCGCACCCGCGCAGTCCGAGTACACCGAGCGCTTCGCACAGGAATACACCGCGCTGCGTGCTCACAAGGGCATGACCATCGAGCGGGCCCGCGAGGTGATCGCCGACATCTCGTACTTCGGAACGATGATGGTGCACTTGGGAATTGCCGACGGCATGGTGTCCGGCGCTGCACACACCACCGCTCACACGATTCGACCCTCGTTCGAGATCATCAAGACTGCCCCCGGTGTCTCGACGGTCTCGAGCATCTTCCTGATGTGCCTGGCCGACCGCGTTCTCTCCTACGGTGACTGCGCCGTGGTTCCGGACCCGACGTCGGAGCAGTTGGCGGACATCGCGATCTCGTCCGCACAGACGGCGTCGCAGTTCGGGATCGATCCGCGCATCGCGATGCTCTCTTACTCCACCGGGGATTCGGGCAGCGGAGCCGACGTCGACAAGGTTCGCACCGCGACCGCTTTGGTGCGCGAGCGTCGACCGGATCTGTTGGTGGAAGGGCCCATTCAGTACGACGCCGCCGTCGAGCAGAGTGTCGCCGACAAGAAGATGCCGGATTCGCTGGTGGCGGGCAAAGCAACGGTGTTCGTGTTCCCGGACCTGAACACCGGCAACAACACGTACAAGGCAGTGCAGCGTAGCGCCGGTGCTATCGCCGTCGGGCCGGTTCTGCAGGGACTGAACAAGCCGGTCAACGACCTCTCGCGTGGAGCGTTGGTCCAGGACATCGTCAACACCGTGGCTATCACGGCAATACAGGCACAGGGAGCGCAAGCGTGAGCGACGGCACCGTACTGGTCATCAATTCCGGCTCGTCATCCATCAAATTTCAACTCGTGCATCCGGATACGGCGGAATCGGTGGCGCACGGTCTCATCGAGCGCATCGGTGAGCCCGACGGCCACATCGTCTACAACCACCGCACCGGAGTCGAAGACCGGAGCCTTCCGATCGCCGATCACCGCGCAGGTCTGAAGATGGTGCTCGACATCGTCGCCGAGGTCGGGCGGCCGCTGAGTGAGGCCGGAATCATCGCAGTCGGTCACCGAGTCGTGCACGGTGGTGACATCTTCTATTCGCCGACTCTCATCGACGACGGCGTCGTGAAAGCCATCGCGGATTTGTCGAACCTTGCGCCGCTGCACAATCCGGCCAACGTGATCGGTATCGAGGTGGCGCGCGAGGAACTGCCCGACGTTCCGCACGTCGCAGTGTTCGACACTGCCTTCTTTCACACACTGCCCGCGGCGGCGTCCACCTATGCGATCGATCGGGATGTGGCCAAGGCCAACCAGATTCGCCGGTACGGCTTCCACGGGACCTCACACGAATACGTGTCTGGACGGGTCGCGGAGTTCCTCGGCAAGGATCCCGCCGAGCTGAATCAGATAGTCCTGCACCTCGGAAACGGCGCTTCGGCCTCGGCAATCAAGGGCGGCAAGGCCATCGACACCACGATGGGCCTCACCCCGCTCGAGGGTCTTGTCATGGGCACCCGCAGCGGCGACATCGACCCAGGCATCATCTTGCACCTCAATCGCAACTCGGGAATGAAGGTCGACGAGATCGACGACCTCCTCAACCGGCGCTCCGGTTTGAAGGGACTGTCGGGAGTCAACGATTTCCGTGCCCTGCTCGCACTGATCGAGGGCGGCGACCAAGACGCACAACTTGCGTACGACGTTTACGTACACATGCTCCGTAAGTACATCGGCGCCTTCATCGTTCAACTCGGTGGCGTCGACGTCATCACCTTCACCGGCGGTGTTGGCGAGAACAACATCGACGTACGACGCGACAGCCTGGCCGGGCTTTCCCGTCTCGGTATCGAGGTCGATCCGGCTCTCAACGAGGCGAAGAGTCGCGACGAGCGTCGTATCTCCGCATCCTCGTCGGCCGTCGAGGTGCTGGTGGTCCCCACCAACGAGGAGTTGGCGATCGCCCGCGCGGCGAAGGCTTTGGTGGCCGCACTGTAGGTTTCTGCAGCACTGTAAACCTCGGGGCGTCCGTCAGAAATTGCTGCGCGGACGCACCGCATTCGCCCGGTCCACGAGGGCGTAGCGGTGCGTGCGGGAGGTCGTGGCGCGAGCGAGGGCGCGAAGGCAGGCTTCGGCTCCGGTGCGCAGACCTTGCTCGGTGAAGGGCAGGTCGAGGATGGGTTCGAGTTCGGTGTGCGAGCGATTGCCGTAGCGAATCCAATCGAGTGCCGTGCCCAACACCAGGGTTCGCATCTGCAGGCTTCGGCTCTCTTCAGCAGGCAGCGCCCGAACACGACGGGCGGCTTCCCGCAGAGTCGATTCGTCGAGTTCGGCGATCGGAACGCCGGACAGCATCGTCAGAGCGCTGGACATCCGTGCGACGTTGTAGTGCCGGGAAGACGTGGGTACTTCGTCGAGGGCGGCGATGGCTGCCTTCTTGTTGCCGTGATCGGCGAGTTGTCGGGCGAGCCCGAATGCTGCGCTGACGTAGTTCCGTTCGGTCCGCCAGACGGTGCGGTAGTACTTCTCGGAGAAGCGGCACCATTGGTCCGGGTCGTCGCTCTCCCAGTGCTGGAGGATCAGTTCTGCCGTCGCTGCCAACGCCAGCTTGGGGGCAGCCTCGCCGGGCAGTGCGGTGAGAACTGTCTCGAAGTGACTGAAAGCGGGCTCGAATCGGTCCAGTTGTAACGCCGCAAGTCCTCGATACCACTCGATCTTCCAGTGGTCCCCGATGTTCTGCTGGAGTTCGCCCAGAACTGTCAGTGCGGTTTCCGGATCACCGAGATCGAGATGAGCTTTGGCCTCGGCCAGTCGAACTTCGCCCGAGACGGCGGCCGCCGGTGTGCCTGACGTTCGGTCGATTCCGTTCTCGCGGGCATGCTTGAGAGCATCGAGAGTCTGAGACGGTTCGCTGTGCACCGCCGCTGCCAGCAACGGCGCGCTGGGATCGGTGGGGTCGACCAACGGAATGGGAAGTGCGTGCGCAACTTCGCGCGGATCGAGAGCGGCGTCGTGGCTGACACCGTCCACGTACACATCGGTTTGCCCGACCAATTCATCGGTGCCGAAAGACGTTCGCTGCCTGCTGAACACGAGCGAGAGTCCGGGATTCTCCTGCCCGGTCTGCTCGGCGAGGATTTCTCGCAGAACGCCGGTGAGTTGTCCCGCGATTTCCTCGGCGGACTGGAATCGCTTCTTCGGATCCGGGTCGGTGGCGCGTAACAGTAGACGGTGAAAGAACTCGTGGTCGCGCAGTAGTGGCTCGTCCTCCGGTTCGGGAAGGCCGTCGAGGTACCGTCCGTGCTTCGAGGGCATGTCGAGGGTGAGAACCGCGAGTGTTCTTCCGACGGTGAAGATGTCGGAGGCGATGGTCGGACCGGTCTCGATGATCTCGGGTGCTTGATAGCCGGCGGTACCGTACAGGTACCCGTAGTCTTCGATTCCGGACACGGCGCCGAGATCGATCAGCTTCAACTGATCCTCGGTGACCATCACGTTCTCGGGTTTGAGGTCGTTGTAGGCCAGGCCGGTGGAATGCAGATAGCTCAGCGCCGGAAGGATTTCCAGTACGTAGCCGATTGCCTGCTCGATCGGCATGTGCTTGCCGTCCGGGAATTCGGCCAGCACCTCGCGCAATGATCGCCCACCCACGTACTCCATGACGATGTACCCCATGGGTGTGCCGTCCGGGCGTGGATGCTCGACGAAGTTGAAGATCTTGACGATGCTGGGGTTGGCGACCTCGGCGAGGAACTGACGCTCGGCCACCGCAACGGCTTGCGCTTCGGAATCACCGAAATGCAAGAGCCCCTTGAGAACTACCCACCTGTCGCTGACATTGCGATCGATCGCGAGGTAGATCCATCCCAGGCCGCCGTGCGCGATGGGCCCTTGAACCTCGTATTGACCGGACACCAATTCGCCCTCTTCGAGGAGTGGACGGAAGTCGAAAGTGGAACCGCACTTGGGGCAGGTGCCGTGCTGAGTTGCCTTGGTGCTTGCGCTCTTACGACCGACTGGTTCGTTGCATTTCCAACAGAACCGTTTCCGCTCGGGGACGGTCGGGTCACTCATCACCGCAGATGCGGGGTCGATCTGCGGGACGGGGGGAACCTCGACCAGGCCGCCGCCGAGACGCAGCTTTCGCCCCGACCGGCTGCGGCGGGATCGAGTGGAGCGGCCGGTCGGGGAGGAGGATGCGGAGGGCGTGGTACCCCGTATCTGCGCTGAAGTCGGCTCGAGACGCTCGTAGGCGCCGGTGGCTTCGGGCTCGGGCCGCTCGTAGGCGCCGGTGGCTTCGGGTTCGGGACGCATGGAAGCCTGCGTGGCGTCGGGCTCGGGGCCGGTTTCTTCGGTCATGTCAGCCTCAATCCCGGTAGACGGCCGGCGGGGGACCGGGCGAAGGACCGAGGACGCTGAGCCAGCGGTCGTAGATACGGTTCCAGGTCCCGTCCCCGCGGATCCGATCCAGGGTTCCGTTGACGAATCGGACCAAGTCGGGGTTGTCCTTGTTCACTCCGATTCCGTATGGTTCGACGCCCAGTGAGCCACCGACCATCATGAGATACGGGTCTTGCGAGGCGAGGCCCGCGAGGATCGTGTCGTCGGTGCTGATCGCGTCCACCTGCCCCTGCTGGAGGACGACGAGGCAGTCGGACCACATCGGGACGGTGACGACGGTGGCTTCGGGTTGGAGTTGCTGGATTCGAGTGGCCGAGGTCGTTCCCCGGGCAGCGCAGACCCGCTTGCCTGCGAGGTCGTCGATGCCGCGGACGGATGACCCCTGCAAGACCTGAATTCGTTGTTCAGCGGAGAAGTACTGCGTCGAGAAGTCGACCTTCTCGCGCCGCTCGCACGTGATGGTCATGGTCTTGACGACCACGTCGACCATCGATTCCTGGAGTGCGGCGATCCGATCGTCCGACGTCAGGATTCGGTACTCGATCTTCTCCGGGTCACCGAGCAGATCTCGGGCGATTTCGCGGGCGATGTCCACGTCGAAACCCTCGAGGCGCCCGGTGGCCGGATCGCGAAAGCTCATGAGGTTGGAACCGGTGTCCAGGCCCACGATCAGCCGCCCGCGGGCGCGGATGGCGTCGAGGCTCGGCGTGGGTGGCTGCGGAGATGCGTCTGCGGGGGTGGGCCGCAGGCTCGCGGTGAGGTTGGTGCACGACGCGGTAGTCGTCGGTGTCGGGCTGGGAGCGATGGTGGCCTCGGCCGGCAGCGGCGGTTCCGTGTACGACGTGGCGCCTGCGTTGTCCAAGTCTTCGGCTCGATCCGCACCGCAACCGGCGAGCACCAGCATGGCCGCTGCCAGAACCGCGACACATACGGCCGGGCTCTTCCTCCGCATCACCGGTACTCCCGTCACTGATACTCCCGCAGTCGAGGCCAGAATCCGATGAAGATTCCGGCAACTCCGAGAACTGCCAATACAGACATGCCCGGTGCAGAGGCAGCCAACACCCGGGAGGCGTACGAGACGTCGGACCGAAGATTCGTGCGCGAATCCACGATTCCCTGCCAGAGTTCGTGATCGAGCTTTCCGTACTCCGCGGCCGAATCCTGTTCTCCGGCGCCGATGGTGATGGCTGCGGCGGACGTGAAGTCGCCGTTTCCGAGACGGTCGTACATGCGCGTGTGCGCAGCCACCCACTGCTGGCGCGAGTCGAGTGCGGCGGTCAGCACTTCGCTGTTCACTCGGGCGCGTTCGTCGCTTTGCAGGCCCTCGAGGATGTCCCGCAGAGCATCGACCTTGCGGGTGAACGTCACGTTGTCCTCGGCGGTCGAATCCCGCCTCGCCAGCGTGAGGGTTTCCACGGTGCGTGCTTGCTGCGCCATGATTCGTGCCTCGGTCAGTTCGTGCAGTGGCTCGGCCCCGGCGTCGAGCGCGCGCCCGGTGGCCAGCGCGGAGACCAGTCCGACCGTGAGCAGCCACAGCAGAGCTGCAGCGACCGCGAGCGAGGCAAGGATCAACCCGAGATTGAAGCGTCGGCGACTCTTGCGGGAGAAGTACATCTGTGTCGCCACCAGCGCGCACAGCACGAAGACGAACGCCACGATCGGCCACCACGGTGGAGTCTCGAAATCGCGCTGTACTTGGGAGACCAGCGTCTCCTGCGAGGCGTGCAGTTGCTGGGCCATCGGCAGCAGCGAGGTCTGCATCAACTGCGAGGCCTCGCTCAAATATGCTGCCCCGACCGGGTTTCCGACGCGATTGTTCGCCCGTGCAGTTTCGACCAGCCCGGTGTAGACCGAGAGGTCGGTCGAGATGGTGGTCAACGCGCTGTGACCGGCAAGATCGGTCGAGTCGAGACCGGCCGACGCCTGGACGATCTCCGCAGAGGCCTCACCGATCGACTGCGTGTATCGGTCGCGGACTTCGGCGGGTTCGAGGCCGCCGGAGATGAAGGCGGTGGCCGCGGCGGCGTCTGCCAAGGACAACGCACTGTAGAGATTCTGGGCCGAGTTGGCGAGAGGCTCGGTTTCGACGAGGAGGAGGTCGAGGTTCGCCTGGCGGTTCTCGATCGCTGCGGTGGCGAGGAGTCCGGCGATCAAAGTGATCGCGATCAGGATCAGTCCGACGACGGTCAACCGGCCAGGCGTCGAGGACATGAAGGCCTGCAGTTCGCGCCGCAGAAGTGCCTGCTCGTCCTCCGCCGACACTGATGTGGCCTCGGAGGGCGGCAGCGACCGGGGTTCGATGGACGGGACGACACGGTCGACCATCGAGCACCTCACTTCGCTGTAGGCGGGCTACCGAGAAATGATGCCGCCGAGAAATGATTCAGGGCATCTTCGCGAGCATATAAGCATCACCTACACCTGGAGCAGTTTGAAACGGTTAGTGTGGGACAACGGCGAGAGCAGGCGGAGCGAGGTAGTCGATGCGTGGTGACGGTGACGGTTGGTCCATCGGATCGGACGGTACTCGGCATTGGGGTAAACACGGAGCTGCAGGACTGCTTCTGCGTGCCCCCGATTCGGACGGATCACCCATGGTCTTGCTGCAGCATCGTGCGGCGTGGAGCCATCAGGGCGGAACGTGGGCACTGCCCGGCGGTGCGCGGGACTCACACGAGAGCACGACGCACGCTGCCGTCCGGGAAGCACACGAAGAAGCAGGTATCGCCGAGGACGCCGTCCGTGTCCGCGGGGAAGTAGTGACGATGCGCGCCGAGAGCGGGTGGACTTACACCACCGTCGTGGCTGACGCGGCGCATCCACTGTCGACGGTTGCCAATGGTGAGAGCACCGAGTTGCGGTGGGTACGCGAAGCCGACGTCGACTCACTGCCGCTGCATCCGGGCTTCGGTTCCTCATGGCCCGACCTCCGGACCGAGCCTGTTGTGGCCGTGGACGGCGATCCGCACACCGTCGTGCTCGAGGACGGCGGATTCGGATGGTTGTCGGGTAGTTCCCACCAAGGCAGTTCCCACCAAGGCAGTGAGCAGTCAGGCAGTGACCAGAACCTGTCCGAGGCGTCGAGTACGCAGTCGTAGCACTCGAGTCTTCACAGTTCATACACAGCAGAAGGGCCGGACTCCTCGGGAGTCCGGCCCTTCGGTGTTTCGGTCGTCGACCGAAACGAGGCTCAGCTGAGCGAGTTCAGCGCCGTGATGAAGCTGACCGCGGTGATACCGAGCTTGAGCAGCTCGCTGATCTTGCCGAGGTTCAGGTCTTCGAGCGATTCGGTGCTGAGCGAGCCGGTGTCGAGGGATCCCATTTAGTGCTCCTAGGTTCAGTTAGTAACTGGAGGTAAACTACAACAAACCGAATGGGATGTGACACGCAATCGAAGCAACTGTGAGCAAGATCACTTAATCCGACTTTTCGGACATCCAATCGCACCTAGGAACTGGGAGTTTGTTGTCTGATCGGACAACTTCCGTTCACAATTCGAGTCAGGCGTGCTGACCCGTAACTGTGCGGAAATCGCCCGGCAAACACTTGACGAACGCCAGTTACCGGCTTTCAGCGCCCAGCGACGGCTGCGGCGAGGCGTTGCGCGGCCGCCTGGGGATCCGATGCTTGCGTGATTGCACGCACGACGACGATGCGCGTGGCGCCGGCATCGAGCAGCTCCGGCAGACGTTCCTCGTCGATGCCGCCGATCGCGAACCAGGGCCGCGGCGGTGCGGCGTCGGCGGTCGATCGAACCAGTTCCAAACCGGACGCACTTCGATTCGGTTTGGTCGGTGTCGCCCAGACCGGGCCGGTACAGAAGTAGTCGACGCCCTCCTCGATGGCGGCCAGACTCGCCTGCGCGCGACTGCTCGTCGAACGGCCGATGACGACGTCTTCACCGACAACGGTCCGCGCGTAGGGGACGGGAATGTCGTTCTGGCCGAGGTGGAGGATGTCGGCGCCGGAAGCCATCGCGAGATCCGCGCGATCGTTGACGGCCAACAATGCGCCGTGGCGTCGCGCTGCGGCCGCGAGAATGCCCAGCGCCACCAGTTCGTCCTTGGCCTCGAGCGGGCCGAACTCGCGCTCACCGGCAGAGCCTTTGTCACGCAATTGGATGATGTCGACTCCGCCGGACAATGCTGCCTCGGCGAACTGCGCGAGGTCGCCTTTCTCGCGGCGCGCGTCGGTGCACAGGTACAGCCGTGCTGCTGCCAGGCGCTCGCGCCGGTCGATGTCGTTACTGGGATGTGTGGGGTGCACGGAGCAAACGGTAGCCTCTAGGGAGCAAGGTTCGACACGGGAGTCCTGAAACGTCGTCGTCACTTTTGTCGTGACTGCGAGGTTCGTAGGGCTGAGAGGGGATCGCGACCAGATCCCGACCGTCAGACCTGACCCGGATCATGCCGGCGCAGGAAGTGGAGGTGGAGTTTCGTGAGTACACACGCTCGTACGGTGTCGGTTGTCGGCGGCGGTGTCATCGGTCTCGCTATCGCGTGGCGAGCAGCCCGCGACGGGTGGGCCGTTCGGTTGTACGACCCGTCCATTGGATCAGGTGCTTCGTGGGTGGCGGGCGGAATGCTTGCCCCGCTTTCCGAAGGCTGGCCGGGTGAAGAAACCGCGTTGACAATCGGTGCAGCGTCCCTGGAACGGTGGCCGACGTTCGGCGAGGAGCTCGGAAAATTCGGGCAATCGGTCTTCACCGCGGACAGCTCGCTGACGGTTGCACTCGACGCTGCCGACGCGCAGGACCTGCAGACCATCGCCGAGTGGGTGAGCTCGCAGGGGCACGAACTCGAAGTTCTCGGTCGCGCGCGCATCCGTGAACTCGAACCGATGCTGGGCCGGGGCATCCGGTCGGGGTTGATGGCTGTCGGTGAGTCCGCCGTCGACAACAGACTTCTGCTGGCGGCGTTGCAGAAGGCCTGTGCGGAATCCGGCGTCGAATTGATCGCGCGGGCCGTCGACGACCTCGCCGAACTCGATACCGATCAGATAGTGCTCACCGCCGGTATCGCGTCACCCAAGCTGTGGCCCGGGCTACCGGTACGCCCGGTCAAGGGCGAAATCCTTCGCTTGCGCAGTAGGCCTGGAGTCACCCCGGCGCCCAGCCGCACCATCCGCGGAAGCGTCCACGGGCGGCCCGCCTACCTCGTCCCGCGCGGTGACGGAATCGTCGTCGGCGCAACACAATACGAGTCTGGTGAGGACACACAGGTCACGATGGCCGGAGTACGGGACCTGATCAACGACGCCGAGGCACTGATGCCGGCGATCGGCGAATACGAACTGTACGAGTGCGCGGCAGGTCTGCGTCCGATGACGCCGGACAACCTGCCGTTGATCGGGCGCGTGTCCGATCGTGTTGTCGTCTCCACCGGGCACGGCCGCAACGGAGTCCTGCTGACGCCCGTCACCGCCGATGCGACGGTCGCGTTGCTGAACGGCACATCTTTGGTCGAGGTAAAAGGAACCGAACCCGAGCGGTTCGCGGTAGCTAAGGAAAATTCATGAGTGAGCAGGTCCCGATCGGGATCACCGTCAACGGCGAAGATCTCGAGTTCGATCGAGCAGTCACGGTGACCGAACTTCTGACGCACCTCGAGTTGCCGAGCAAAGGCATCGCCGTCGCCGTCGACGGTGCGCTCTTTCCTCGCGGGCGTTGGGACGAATCCGTCGGACGTGGTTGGGAAATCGAGATCCTCACGGCGGTGCAGGGTGGCTGAGCAGGACCTTCTCACTATCGCGGGCCGCAGTTTCGGTTCCCGGCTCATCACGGGGACAGGCGGCGCCGCCAACCTTGCGGTGCTCGAGGAAGCGCTTGTCGCCTCCGGTACCGAACTGACCACCGTCGCGATGCGGCGAGTCGACGCGGCCGGCGGCACCGGCGTTCTGGACCTGCTTCGTCGCCTCGGAATCGAACCGTTGCCGAACACCGCCGGGTGTCGGGGCGCCGCCGAAGCAGTGCTGACAGCGCAGTTGGCACGCGAAGCGCTCGAGACGAACTGGGTCAAACTCGAAGTCATCGCCGACGAGCGGACTCTGCTGCCCGACGCAATCGAACTCGTCTCCGCCGCAGAACAATTGGTGGACGACGGATTCACCGTCCTGCCGTACACGACGGACGATCCGGTGCTGGCGCTTCGCCTCGAAGAGGTCGGCTGCGCGGCAGTCATGCCGCTCGGTTCACCCATCGGGACAGGACTGGGTATCGCGAATCCGCACAACATCGAGATGATCGTCGAGCGCGCCGGTGTGCCCGTCATCCTCGACGCCGGAATCGGAACGGCCAGCGACGCCACCCTTGCCATGGAGTTGGGCTGCGACGCCGTCCTGCTTGCGACAGCGGTGACGCGGGCCAAGAATCCCGCGTTGATGGCGTCGGCGATGCGGCACGCAGTGGTAGCAGGTTTCGAAGCGCGTCACGCCGGCCGGATTCCCAAGCGGTTCTGGGCCCAAGCATCGTCCTGACGGACCATTTCCGGGTGTTTTCTCAGGGTTATGCCCGGATTGTCCGGCTTCGTGTCCTACCTGAGTACCACTCGGAACTAGACCTGTGGCCGATGTGCTGGTCATTGCCGGTAGGGCAAAGTTCTCCTCATGATTGAACTGAGGGGATTGACCAAGGTTTACGGACCGACGAAAGCGGTGGACGATTTGTCGTTCACGGTCAAGCCGGGCATCGTGACGGGCTTTCTGGGCCCGAACGGTGCAGGTAAGTCGACGACGATGCGGATGATCCTGGGTTTGGATCAGCCGACGTCGGGTGCGGCGTTGATCGAGGGCAAGCCGTACCGCGAGCTCAAGACGCCGTTGCGGACTGTCGGCGCGTTGCTGGATGCGAAGTGGGTGCACCCCAATCGCAGTGCGCGTGCACATCTGCAGTGGATGGCTGCTTCGAACGGGATCCCGAAGTCCCGCGTCGACGAGGTGCTCGGGTTGGTCGGATTGTCCGAGGTGGCGGGCAAGAAGGCCGGCGGGTTCTCGCTCGGTATGTCGCAGCGTCTGGGGTTGGCGGGTGCGTTGTTGGGGGATCCGAAGGTGTTGTTGTTCGACGAGCCGGTCAACGGTCTCGATCCGGAGGGCATCGTCTGGATTCGTAAGTTCATGCAGCGGTTGGCGGCCGAGGGCCGCACGGTGCTGGTGTCGAGTCACCTCCTGTCGGAGATGGCGCTCACGGCGGAGCAGTTGGTGGTGATCGGTCGGGGTCGGTTGATTTCGGATTCGACGGTCGCGGAGTTCGTGGATCGTTCGTCGGAGTCGACGGTGCGCGTGCGCAGCCCACAGCTCGATGCGTTGCGCAGTGTGTTGCTCTCGCAGGGGCTGACGGTGCGTGAAGACGGTTCCGGCGTTGCCCCGGCATTGGTGGTCGTGGATTCGACCACCGATGTGATCGGTGGTTTAGCTGGTTCGCAGGGAATCGTGTTGTACGAGTTGGCTTCTCAGCAGGGGTCGCTCGAGGATGCGTTCATGAAGTTGACCGGGGACGATGTCCAGTACCACGCATCCGGTATCGATCCGGGTGTCGGTGCACACCACGCAAATACACAGCAGGCAAACACGCAGCAGGCTATGGGAGGTGCACTGTAATGGCTGTTCTCAGTGCTGAACGTATCAAGATCACCACGACCAAGTCGCCGCTGTGGTGCTCGGTCATCATCGTCGTGCTCGCGCTCGGCTTCGCGGCCATCATGGGCGCGGTTGCCAAGTCGGCTCTGACGTCCTCCGACGTCCAGGGAGCACCGGACCTCGACACCGCCGTTGCCACGGCCGGCATCTCGGGTTTCGGAATCATGGTTCTCATGATCATGGCGGCCCTCGCGGTCACCAGTGAGTACCGCTTCGGGACCATCCGCACCACCTTCCAGGCCGTTCCGAACCGTGCCTCGGTTCTGATCGCCAAAGCCGGCCTCATCGGTGCTTTCGGTGCTGTACTGACATTTGTTCTCGCCTTCGGCGCGTACGCCATGGCCAAGGCCATCGCCGGTACCGAGGCGAGTGCCGGATTGACCCTGTCGAGCGGCAGTGACTGGCGCGCGATCTACGGCATCCCGATCTACGCCTTCCTGTGCGTGATTCTCGCTGTCGGCGTCGGATCGATCATTCGCCAGTCGGCCGGCGCAATTGCGTTGCTCCTGCTCTGGCCGCTGCTCATCGAGAGCCTGTTCGGACTGTTCGGCAGCTTCGGCGAGAAGATCACCCCGTTCCTGCCGTTCGCGAATGCAAACCACTTCCTCAGTGCGAGCAGCGGTGGCGTCGACTTCCACTGGGGACCCTGGGGCAGCTTGATCTACTTCGCGGCCTTCGTTCTGGTGATTTTCGGAGCAAGTATCGTCATCGTGAATCGTCGCGACGCCTGATCTTGTCGCTCCCTCGGTAGGTGTTGTCGGGAGACCTACCGAGAACCAGGAGTGACAGCAGAGTAGGGACCCAGTACGAAAAACCATTCGTACTGGGTCCCTTTCCTGTGCTTCGGCCGATATCCTCCGAAGATGAGACTCTTCGGTGTGGTTGTGGTCGCAATGGCTGGAGCACTCGTGGTGAGTGGATGCTCGTCGGGAAGTGAAGCGGCCGTCCCGACAGACCCGGTTGCATTCTCCGAGACCGTCACGGTCGACGCCGTGACCGGGCATCTGGAGCAACTCGAGAAGATCGCCGCCAACAACGAGGGCAATCGATCGGCCGGTACCCCCGGCTACGACGCCAGTGTCGACTACGTGGCAAACCTGCTCGAAGACAAGGGTTTCGAGGTCAGCACCCCGGAATTCGACTTCAGCTCCTTCGATCCCGGCACCGAATCCCTGAAAGCCGCTGACGGCTCCGATGTTCCGGTGCGGGCGCTGACATATTCCACCTCCACGGGACCGACCGGAATCACGGCGCGTCTGGTGGCGATTCCCGCCGACGAGACCCCCGGTTGCGAGGCCACCGACTACGACGGCCGCGACGTGAACGGTGCCATCGTGCTGGTCACCCGTGGAGTGTGCCCGTTCGGCGACAAGCAGAAGATCGCCGCTGATCGCGGCGCGGCGGCGTTGCTGGTTGCCAACAACGAGGACGCAATGCTGGGCGGGGCTACCTTGGGTGAACCCGAAGACGCCCGCATTCCGACCGGCGGGGTGAGCAAGGCGTCGGGCGAGGCTCTTGCCGCAGCGCCCGGAGACCTCACGCTGATTCTCGACACGTCGACGGAAACGACGAAGTCGCGCAACGTGATTGCACAGACCAAGACCGGCGCGACCGACAACGTGGTTGTCGTGGGCGCCCACCTGGACAGTGTGCCGGAAGGTCCCGGAATCAACGACAACGGAAGCGGCACCGCAGCCGTGCTGGAAACCGCGCTGCAGATGGGAAGCGCACCAAGCATCGAGAATGCCGTGCGTTTCGCTTTCTGGGGAGCGGAAGAAGTGGGATTGGTCGGCTCCACCCGCTACGTCGAGGGTCTGAGCGATCAGGAACGGGCCGACATCGCCCTGTACCTGAATTTCGACATGCTCGGTTCGCCCAACGCCGGATACCTGGCTTACGACGGCGACAACTCGGATGCCGTCGGGGAGGGGCCCGGGCCCGAGGGGTCGGCGGGCATCGAGCGCACCTTCGTCGATTTTCTCGCCGGGCGAGGGATTGCGGCGGACGGAACGGACTTCGACGGGCGCTCCGACTACGGCCCGTTCATCGAGATCGGGATCCCGGCGGGTGGCGTGTTCAGCGGCGCGGACGAGCGCAAGACGCCGGCACAGGCCGAGAAGTGGGGCGGAGAGGCGGAGGAGACTTTCGACCCGAACTACCACAGTGCCCAGGACAACCTCGCGAACATCGATCGCGAAGCGCTCGCTGCCAACGCTTCTGCAGTAGCCTTCGGAGTTGCGACGTATGCCCAGGATTTGAGCGGGCCGAACGGAGTTCCCGTCGGCGATGCCCGGACACAGGCCAGAACCGAATGATCGACTGACCGAATGATCGACTGACCGAATGATCGACTGTGCGAGCGACCAGGAGGCCACTGTGCGAGAACGGCGGCAGCACACTGTCTGTAACTCTGAGTTACGCTTGAGTTATGGCTGATCTGTCCCCGGAGAACACCGACACGGCAGGTGCTTCTTCCTCGTCGGTTCGAGGCGTCGTCGACGTCGTCTTGAACTCTGCGGCAGAACTTAACCGTCGGCAGCAGCTCATCGACGCGCTACGACGCCTCAGGCGGGCACTACCCGGTGATCCAGGGTTTGGGGATCCGCTCTCGCTCGCCGGCCCCGGCGGTGCCCGCGCCGTGGCGCGCGTCGCTGACAGATTGCTCGATCAGAAGCCGGCAGCCACTCGCGAAGTGAGCCTCGGAGCACTGCAGGTGTGGCAGGCAGCGCTGGAAAAGATGGGCCGCGGACGTGGCGATCAAGAACTGACCATCGTCTTCACCGATCTGGTGGGCTTCTCCACCTGGTCGCTCGCAGCCGGTGACGGCGCGACGCTGACCCTTCTGCGTGCGGTGGCGCAGGCCGTGGAAACTCCGATCACCGACAACGGCGGACACGTCGTCAAACGGATGGGCGACGGTCTGATGGCAGTGTTCATTCGCCCGGATGCGGCTTTGAAGGCGGTGTTCACCGCGCAGGACGCGCTCGCGGAAGTCGATCTCGACGGATACACCCCACGCATGCGCGTCGGCCTACACACGGGTACCCCGCGTCAGATCGGTGACGACTGGCTCGGCGTCGACGTGACCATCGCCGCCCGCATGATGGGCCTGGGCGGCGACGGCAACGTCATGATGTCGGCGACAACTCTCGAGGAACTCGAAGCCGGCACCCTGGAGGATCTCGATCTCACGATCCGGCCATGGCGGCGAGGGTTTTTCGCCACAACGCCCAACGGAGTTCCCGTCGACCTGGGAATCTGGCGCGTGCGCCGGAACTAGCGCACTAAACCTGGAGCCGCCAGAGCGGGGACACCGGACCATGTCCCGCGCCGAGGTCGTACGACGCCTCGAGACACTTGGTCACCCACTCTTTGCCGAACGCCACCGCGTCCGGAACGGAATAGCCGTGTGCGAGAGCGCAAGTGATCGCAGCAGCCAGCGTGTCTCCGCCACCGTGATCGTTGCCGGTGTCGATCCGGGCACTGCTGAATTCGAGGAAACGGTCGCCGTCGAACAACAGGTCGGTGGACAACTCCGAAGTACGAAGGTGGCCACCCTTGACGATGGACCATTGAGCGCCGAGCGCATGCAGCGCTTCTGCCGCTTGGCGGGCGCTCTTGTCGTCGACGACCTCGATACCGGTGATCAACCGAACCTCGTCGAGGTTCGGAGTGACCACCGTGGCAGCCGGAATCAAGGTGTTGCGGACCGCGTCGAGAGCTTCTTCGTGCAGCAGCGGATCGCCGTGCATCGACGCGCACACCGGGTCGACCACGAGCGGAATCGGACGGTCGCGGCCGATCCCAACCTCGGCGGCAACCGCGGCCACCGCTTCGATGATCGTCGTCGACGCGAGCATTCCCGTCTTCGCCGCACCGACGCCGATGT
The DNA here is from genome assembly GCF_031763325.1 of Rhodococcus sp. SG20037. NCBI lineage: Bacteria > Bacillati > Actinomycetota > Actinomycetes > Mycobacteriales > Nocardiaceae > Rhodococcus > Rhodococcus sp. SG20037. The sequence goes on from NZ_CP134497.1 coordinate 1,624,496, forward strand.
CCGAGACCACGACGCGCACCTGGTCGGCGACGATCTCCGGCGGAATCTCGTGGAATCCGCTGACTCCCACCGAATTCTGGACCGTCACCGCGGCGACGGCCACGCAGGCGTGCACTCCGCACATCGCCATCGTGCGGGAATCGGCTTGAATGCCGGCTCCGCCACCGGAGTCGGTTCCGGCGATGGTCAATGCCCGAATCGGGGTCTGTCCGGCGGGGGTCAGGGGCAGCAGCTTCACGACGACGAGCCTACCGATCGGACCTGGGGAAACGGCAGCTCGGTCCCACCTCTCGCGGGAACGACGGCGCGAACTGCGATTGCGATCCGGTCGTTCCCGGTGCAAAAATTGGTCGAACCCGGGACAGCGTCGTCGGTAGCTGATTCTATGAGTGGCATGGATCACAGTTATGGAGAGCGTGCGAACGCAGCTGTCGCCGATCGCGCAGGTGCACATCGTGCCGTGGAGGTCGCCGCAATGAACGACATCGAAAATTCGAAAACCGGAACCTCACCGGAAGTCACGCTCGTGGACAATCCGTCGCACGAACGATTCGAACTGCTCTCCGACGACGAGTTGGTCGGCATCCTCGGATACCGCGACGAAGACGAGATTTCGGGGAGCGGAGCCGAAGCGGGCGACGTGGTTGCGTACATGCATACCGTTGTCAAAGAGGAGTACGGCGGGCAGGGACTGGCAGCCGTACTCGTGCAGTTCGCAATGGACTGCGCCCGTGAACGTGAATGGTCGGTACGGCCCGTGTGTACCTATGTTCAGCGGTACCTCGGCGAGCATCCCGAGTATCTGGAACTGCTCGTCGAGGACTAGAAGCCCGAGGGTGCAAACAGACGATCAGGCTCCGAGATTCACGATCACCCGAGATTCACGATCACCGGAGCGTGATCGCTGGCGCCCTTGCCTTTTCGCTCGTTTCGATCGATCTCGGCCGCCTCGACGCGTGCTGCGAATGCCGGTGAGCCGAGGATGAAGTCGATTCGCATGCCCTGCTTCTTCGGGAAGCGAAGCTGCGTGTAATCCCAGTACGTGTACACGCCGGGACCGGGTGTGTACGGGCGAACTACGTCCGCGAACCCGGACTCGGTGAAGGCGGTGAACGCAGCTCGTTCCGGCTCCGACGTGTGGGTCTTGCCCTCGAAGAAAGCGGGATCCCACACGTCGTCGTCCGTGGGAGCGACGTTCCAGTCGCCGACCAGGGCGATCTGCGCGTCGGGATCCTGCTTGAGCCAGCCCTCCGCGTCGTCGCGCAGCTTGGCCAGCCAATCCAGCTTGTAGGCGTAATGCGGGTCTTCCAGCTCACGGCCGTTGGGGACGTACAGGCTCCACACCCGCACACCGCCGCAGGTGGCACCGATCGCACGTGCCTCGCGGACCGGGTCTGCCTCGGGATCCTTGTCGAATCCGGGCTGATCCTCGAATCCGATCTGCACGTCGTCCAAGCCGACGCGGGAAGCGATGGCGACACCGTTCCACTGGCTCAACCCGACGTGGGCGACCTCGTAGCCGATTTCCTTGAAGCGTTCGTACGGAAACTGCTCGTCCTTGCACTTGGTTTCCTGCATTGCCAGGACGTCGACGTCGGATCGACCGAGCCAGTCGATGATCCTGTCGGTACGGGCACGGACGGAGTTGACGTTCCAGGTAGCGATGCGCACGAGGGCAAGCCTAGCGTCAGCCGCCGACAGGATCGGTGGCGTATCGGTAGCGGTGGTGTTCGACGAATCCGAGCTGCTCGTAGAGCGCGATCGCCGCGAAGTTGTCCGCCGAAACCTGGAGGTACGCGTGCGTCGCACCGTTCTCACGACCCCAGGAGAGTAGATCTCCGCAGATCAGCGACCCGATTCCGTGACGACGGTGTTCAGGGGCGACGTGAATGCCGGTCAGTCCTACCCAGCGTTTGTGGTCGGGTGCCTCGGTGAGCGCAGCGCGCCCGATGGCAAGCGTCGTGTCGGTGTTTCCGATCGCGCCGAAAGTTGCAGTGCCCACGACAGCCGTGAGGACCGCCTCGACGTACGCCGGATCGCCGTGGGCGTCGTACATCGACAGCCAGTTGTGGTTGGGGTGGTCGGCGAACGAGGTGACCGGAGGACCGAGCGGCAGCGTGACATTGCCCAGATCGGCGGCCATCACGATGGTTTCCTTCTCGCTGCTCCACCCGTCCGGAGCGGTGCCGAGTCGATCGGGGAGGAGCAGCAGGGTCGGCAGTCCGCGGTCACCGAACCACTGGCGTATCCGCTCGATGGTGCTCGCGTCGAAGCCGGCAACCGCCCCCGCACCGCCGAGCGGCAAAGCGGAATTGGCGCGACCGGTGACACCGTGACCGGCGCGCAGCAACCAACCGTCGATCCACGCCTGCTCGACCCCCGGCCACGCCGCCGCAGCAGCCGTTTCGAGGTTTCGAATCTCGCCGATGCGAATCGGGCGGGCCGAGAGACTCTTGAGCGCGATCACCTGATCGGCGGAGACCTGGACCAGCCGACCGTCGCCGGCGCGAACGGCGATGGGATCGGCGCCCTCGAGGATGCCGATGACGTCGGTCATGGGATGCGAATAGCCGGGTGGGAGCTTGTATCGCAAAACCACCCGGCTACCGATCGAAATGTTGCCGTTCAGAGCAGAATTCTCAGTCTTCGTAATCGTCGTCGTCGTGACCGAACGGATCGTCGACGGTCCCCGGCGTCCAGGTCAGACCGGGCTTGCCCCAACCGGAACGCTTGATGATCTTCTTGGCAGCGCGCGCGTTGCGGCCGATGAGTACGTCCGTGTAGAGGAAACCGTCGAGATGCCCGGTCTCGTGCTGGAGCATCCGTGCGAAGAATCCGGTGCCCTCGACCTCGATCGGGTTGCCGTCGGCGTCGGTGCCGGTGACCTTCGCCCAATCGGCGCGACCCGTCGGGAACTGCTCGCCGGGAACGGACAGGCAACCCTCGAAGTCTTCGTCCGGGTCGGGCATCGTCTGGGGGATTTCGGACGTCTCGAGTACCGGGTTCACGACGACGCCGCGTCGACGCTCGCTGCTGCGGTCGTCGCCGGGGCAGTCGTAGACGAAGACTCGCAGTGGAACACCGACCTGATTGGCCGCCAGACCGACGCCGTTGGCAGCGTCCATCGTCTCGTACATGTCTGCGATCAGTTCGGCGATCTCGGCCGGGGACTGAGTGACCGGCTCTGTCGCCTTGTGCAGTACCGGGTCGCCGACGATTCGGATGGGGAGGATAGCCATGCGGACAAGGATAGTGCGGCGCGCCCGCGTAGTTATCACGGCCCGCACACTCGATCATGGTTCAATGGTTGCTGAAGAACAGCGATGTAATTCGTTGCTCGGTCGGAACGTGGGCCGCGGGGGAAATTGTGAGTTACCTTCGGGCCAGGGGACCGGGAAACTCACGGCCGCGAGAATTCGGTCGGAAAAAGAACACCGGGCATACGAGTCTCGCTGACGCCGAGCACAGCAGTCGAGGAGTGACATGGACGGCGCAACCGCGCGTAGTCGGAACCAGTCCGAAGGCACTGGCGCCGACGATTCGGTAGTAGATACAGCAGGCATGCACGAGGTCGGCGAAGACGGCCTCACCCGCCGGGAGCACGACATCCTCTCTTTCGAGCGTCAGTGGTGGAAGTACGCCGGTGCGAAGGAAGAAGCCATCAAGGAGTTGTTCGACATGTCGGCAACCCGCTACTACCAGGTTCTCAACGCCTTGGTCGATCGCCCCGAATCCTTGGCGGCTGATCCCATGCTGGTCAAGCGCCTGCGTCGTCTGCGTGCCAGCCGTCAGAAGGCCAGGGTCGCGCGTCGCCTCGGCTTCGAGGTCACCTGAATCACGCGTACATATGATCGGGCTGTCCACGCACTGGCGATAAGGTCGACATCGTGAGTACCCCGAAAGAGCAGCCGTCCGGACCTCCGCTTCGCGCAATCGCCATGGTGTTGATCGCGTTGGCGATCGTGTTCATCGGTCTCGGAGCAGCCTCACTGGGTGGATCGAGCGACGGTGGATCGGGCGACGAGAACACCGCAGCAGAGCAGACCGAATCCTCGGCGTCTGCCACGACGAGCGCCCCCGCGCCGGCCACCACCAAGCCGGCAGCGACGACACAACCCGCTTCGGGCGATACCACCACCACGTCGCGACCCTCGGGAACTGCGACGACCACGACTTCCAGCTCCGCGAGCGGCACCGACACGTCGAATGTCAGCGTTCGAGTTCTCAACAACAGCACCGTCTCCGGTCTGGCAGCAGGCACCGCCGAGGAATTGACGGCAGCAGGTTGGAACGTCGAGGAGACGGGTAACTACAGCGAGGGCACCGTCAGTACGACGACGGTGTATTACGGATCGTCCGCGGCGGAGAAGGCAGCGGCGCAGAAGATCGCGGCTGAACTCGGAGTCTCCGCAGAGCCTCGATTCGCCGGCATCGCGAACGCGTCACCTGGTGTGATCGTGATCGTGACCTCCAACTGACCGGTCGTGAAGGTGGAACTGACCCGTCGGTTCCAGCTACTACACGCGCCGTTATGATCAGAAGCACTTTCTCGCCACCTCAAAGGAGCGGTTCGATGGCCCCCAGCAGCACCCGGCGTATGTCCTGGCGCGTCGTTGCCCCTGTAGTCGCGATTGCCGCTTTCGGCTTGACCGCTTGCAGTAACAGCGAAGAGCCCAGCAGCGTCCCCGGCACGACTCCTCCGGTGTGGACCGGTGCAGCCGATCCCAGCGCGCACGAAAGCGCGGGCGGCCACGGTTCCGAGACGGCTCACGCCGGCGCTTCTGCCGAAACGGTCACCGCAACGCTGAACGGCACCGACGGCGCCAAGGTCGGAACGGTCACGTTCGCGCAGGAAGGTAGCGACGTCAAGGTCACCCTCGACGCCAAGGGCCTCACCCCCGGCTTCCACGGATTCCACGTCCACCAGGTCGCCAAGTGCGAGACCAATTCCGTTGCCCCCAGCGGCGGAGAGCCGGGTAACTTCCTCTCGGCAGGCGGACACTTCCAGGCCGAGGGTCACACGGGCCACCCGGCGAGCGGCGACCTCACTTCGGTTCAGGTCCTCGAAGACGGCACCGCCACACTGGTCACCACGACCGATGCATTCACCGTCGACGAACTGGTCGCAAACGGTGGAACATCCGTCATGATCCACGCCGGAGCGGACAACTTCGGCAACATCCCGACGCGTTACGCGCCGGCACCGGATCAGCAGACCCTCGACACCGGTGACGCCGGCGGACGCGTTGCTTGCGGTGTCATCACCAAGAGCTGACAAACTCACCTGAGTTTTGCATCACTTCCGGCGACTACCACGCAGTAGCCAGCACGGTGTTTTTACCGACACTGTGATTGGATTCTCTGCGTGGTAGTTCCATTTCCAGGTTCGCCGCGCCCGACGCTGGGCGTGGAGTGGGAGATCGCGCTGGTCGATCGCAAGACCAGAGATCTCTCCAACACAGCAGCCGAGGTGTTTTCGGCGGTCGAAGAGCTTGCCGGCTCCGAAACCCCGCACATCACCAAGGAACTACTGCGAAATACCGTCGAACTCGTCACGGGTATTCATTCGACGGTCGGCGAGGCGATGAGTGATCTCGACAGGTCACTGGATCTGCTTCGCCGCGCTGCGAATCCGCTCGGCGTCGACCTCATCAGCGCGGGCACGCACCCGTTCGCGCAATGGTCGACGCAGCTGGTCACCCGGACACCCGACTACGACGAACTCATCGAACGCACGCAGTGGTGGGGTCGGCAGATGCTGATCTGGGGCGTGCACGTCCACGTGGGTGTCTCGTCCGCGGACCGCGTTTTCCCCATCATCAACGCACTGCTGCAGCGCTATCCGCACCTGTTGGCGCTGTCGGCATCCTCGCCGATGTGGGCCGGTGTCGACACCGGCTATGCGTCCAATCGCGCGTTGATGTTCCAGCAGCTCCCCACCGCGGGCCTTCCGTACCAGTTCGAGAACTGGGCCGAATACGAGTCGTTCATCGACGACCAGATGAAGACCGGTGTGATCACCAAGATCGGTGGCATGCACTGGGACATCCGTCCCGCGCCGAAGTGGGGAACCATCGAGGTCCGGGTGTTCGACGGCGTCTCGACACGCGCTGAACTGGGTGCTCTCGTTGCTCTGGTCCACTGCCTCATCGTCGATCTGGACCGCAGACTGAGTGCCGGTGAGACTCTGCCGAACATGCAGCCGTGGCACGTCAAGGAAAACAAGTGGCGCGCAGCGAGATACGGACTGGACGCCGAGATCATCCTCGACTCCGACGCAAACGAGTGCCTCGTCACTGACGATCTGGATCGCCTGCTCGACGACTTGGCGCCGATTGCGGTCTCACTCGGCTGCGCGGACGAGTTGGCGTCGGTGGCGGACATTCCCCGTCGCGGCGCGTCCTACCAGCGGCAACGTCGTGTCGCGGAAGCGACGGGCGGCGATCTGGTTGCGGTCGTCGACGCCTTGGTCGCAGAGTTGGGCACCTAGCAGGTTCACAGTGCGAAGGACTGTTTCGCGGACTGGAAATCCGGGCATACCAACCGTTTGTCCAGTGGGTGTCCATATTCAGTTCACACGCCGTTTACTATTGTCCGGTGTTGATAGACAGTTGGTCCCAACGAGGGGGCGCACCCGGACAGTCGGACCGTTCGTGGTCGAGTTCTCACCGACTCCTTCTGATCGGCACAGCAGCATTGACCGTGCTGGTCCTGGGCGTGCAGGCGTTCGCGTCGTACAAGGGCTATCTCGGTCCGGTGGAAAGCCTGTTCGGTGACTACTTCCTCGTTCCCCGCTCCGCGACCATGCCTTGGGTGGGCCTCGCTCTCGCGCTCGTCGGACTGAACAACAAAGAACGCATCTACGCGATCTCCGCGGCCGTCGTGATCGACGTGGTCGTCGGCGCGATCCGCTGGTTCTCGGGTGGACCGCTGACGATGGGCACCGGCGGCACCTGGGTGCTGACGGCCATCGCGGTGTACGCGGTGTGGAAGTTGTCCGGTGAGCGTCGACTCAGCGTTCTGCACGGCGTCGCTCTCGGCGCGTTGCTCATCATCGCGGCCAAGGTTGCCGAGACGTGGCTGGAGATCACCATTCTCGTCGGCACCGACGTGTGGGACGAGTACGTGTTCCTCGCCGACCAGGCTCTCGGGAATCCGTCGTGGGTGATGGGCCAGATCGTCGACGCCATGGGCCCCGTCGGTGCAGCAACCCTCGACTGGATCTACGTCGAACTGCCGGTCGCGGTGATCGTGGTTGCTCTCTATCAAGTACGTAAGGGATGGCCGTCGCATCACCTGCTGCGCACGTTCCTGCTCATCGGGCTGATCGGCCCGATCTTCTACGTCCTGTTCCCGGTGGTCGGCCCGGTGTTCGCCTTCGGTCCGCGTGGGTTCGGATTCCAGATCGGTGACTACTGGCCGAACATCGTGCCCAACTTCGACTTCGCATCACCGTCGTCGCTGCCGTTCGACGACGCCGCACCGCGAAACTGCATGCCGAGCCTGCACACCGCGTGGGCAGTCGCGCTGTTCATCCACTCGCGCAGCGGACCGTGGTGGATTCGCAGCCTGGGATCGTTCTGGCTCGTTGCGACCCTGACCGCGACGCTCGGCTTCGGATTCCACTACGGCGTCGACCTCATTGCCGGTGCCGTCCTGTGCTTGACCCTCGATGCGGCGCTACGGGATCCGGAGCGCGGCTGGGGGTGGTTCCGAGTGCGTCTGTTGATCGGTGGCTCGGCACTCCTGGCGGGATTGTTGCTCTCGTACCGGTTCGCTGCGGTGCAGATGGCCGAGTACCCGGCGATCTTCGGGCCGCTGCTGATGGCTGTCCTGGTTCTCATGTCGGTGGCGTACTTCGCCACCTTCTTCGCCCGCCCCGGCACTGCTCTTGCGGTGTGGGGCGAGCGCGACGGCGAGTGGGATGCCGCTACAGCAGAGAGTCCGGGTCTTCCAGCTCGTTGATCTTCATGAGGTCGTCCTCTTCGCGCTGTTCGCGGTAGGCGACTCGGCCGACGCTGTGCGCGATCACGGGCGCCGTCAGCAGCGTGAAGATGCCCACCAGGACCAACATCCAGATGTCGACGCTCCCACGAAGCAGGAACACGGCGCCCATCAGGACCAAGATCAGTCCGACCACCTGAGGTTTCGTGGCCGCGTGCATACGACGCAGAGTGTCGGGGAAGCGAACGATTCCCACCGCGGCGGTCAGCGCGAGCAGCGCGCCGAGGAAGATGGAGATGGCCCCGATCGTGTCGAGGATGTTGCCGATCACTGGTCACTCACCCGGAAGCGCGCGACGGACACGGAACCGATGAAGCCGACCAGCGCCAGCGCGACGATCGCGGGAACGATGGTCGTGTCTTTGCTGTACGCGGCCCAGACCGCGAGTCCACACATCGAGACCGCGATGATCGTGTCCAGGGCGACGAGGCGGTCGAGTGAGCTCGGACCGTCGAGCAATCGGAACGTGGTCAGTACGGCGGCGATCAGCAGAATCACTCCGGAAATGATCAAGATCGTGGTGATGAACCCGTTCATGGTTGGTCCTCCTGCCGGGGTGCATCGAATTCGTAGTCGCGCTGGTGCCATGGGCTGGGTTGCCAGTCCGAATCACGTTCGAACGACGCGATGAACAACCGCTCGAGGTCCTCCACCGAGCGGTAGAACGCGCTGACGGCTTTCTGCGAGCCGACGTCGAGCACGTGGACGTAGACGATGCGTCGGTTCTGGTCGATCTCGAGAACCATCGTGCCGGGGATCAGGTTGAGAACGTCGATGCACAGCGTGAGAACCAGGTCGGACTTGATCCCGAGTTGGTACCGCAGAACTCCGGTGACCGGCGGCGGCGACGGACGGATCGCCAGCCACGCGACCTGGATACTCGACTGGATCGCGTAGTACACGATCATCCACAACAGACGCAGAATCGACAGCAGATGTACCCGACCCTCGACCGGTACGCGGGGGAGGGGAAGCAGGACCATGATGATCAGGCCGACGGCGAGTCCGCCGAAGATGTTGCCGAAACTGATGTTGCCCCACAACAGGATCCATACGACCATCAGCCACAGCAGGATCCCGACGCGGAGTACCTGTTCGCGTTTCATCGCGGAGCCTCCTCGGTATTCGGGACGTCGGTGTTCGGGGCCTCGGTATTCGGAACGGCTGCGGGGTCGTCTGCAGCGACGGGAGCTTCGTCGACCGGCACGGGCCGGTGGTTGCCGAGAACCGCGTCGATGTAGATGGACCGGTCCTGCAGATCCTTCGCCGCTCTGTCGCTGATGTCGATGATCCGGCCCGCGAACACCGTCAGTGCCAGACCGACGATGACAAGTCCGACCGTCGGAATCAGCATGAAGAGCGGAATCTTGCCGACATCCTCGCGGTCGACGAACGCGATGTCCTCTTCGGACTCGTCGATCAACGCTGACGGGCTGACGTCGGCGAGGTCACCTTCGGGCGCGTCGGCCCGGGCTCGCCAGAAAGCCTTGGTCCACACGCGGGCGACGGCGTAGAGCGTCAGCAAGCTGGTGATCGTGCCGCCGGCAACGAGGATCCAAGCCAACGCGCTGGCGTCGGCCGCACCGGCCTGAAGGAGCGCGACCTTGCCGATGAAGCCCGAGAACGGCGGGATACCGCCGAGATTCAGCGCCGGGATCAGGAAGACGATCGCGAGGATCGGGCTGGCCGCCGCCAGACCGCCGAGACGGCGCAGCGACGACGACCCGGCTTGTCGTTCGATCAGACCCACGACGAGGAAGAGCGTCGTCTGCACGATGATGTGGTGGGCGACGTAGTAGATCGCGCCGGACAGCCCGGACGTCGTGGACAGTGCGATACCGAAGATCATGTAACCGATATGGCTGACCAGTGTGAACGAGAGCAGACGTTTGATGTCGCTCTGCGCGATGGCACCCATGATGCCGACCACCATCGTGAGCAGGCCGCACACCATCAGTACGTTGTCGAGTTCCCCTTGTGGGAACAGCAGTGAATGCGCGCGGATGATCGCGTACACACCGACCTTGGTGAGCAACCCGGCGAAGACGGCGGTGATCGGTGCGGGCGCGGTCGGATACGAGTCCGGTAGCCACGCAGACAGCGGGAAGACCGCGGCCTTGATGCCGAACGCCACGAGAAGGACAGCGAAGATGGCGGTTCGTGTGCCCGGCGGAATGTTGTCGAAGCGCAGGGCCATGTCGGCCATGTTGAGGGTGCCGGTCGCCGCGTAGGCGAAGGCGATGCCCGCCAGGAAGATCAGCGAGGACACCATCGAGACCATCACGTACGAGACACCGGCCCGGACGCGGTCGGCGCTGGCACCGAGCGTCAGGAGCACGAAACTCGCAGCGAGCAGAACCTCGAATCCGACGTACAGGTTGAAGAGGTCACCGGCGAGGAACGCGTTGGAGATACCGGCGGTCAATGCGAGATAGGTCGGCAGGAAGATCGAGACCGGCTGGGCCTCGCTGCCGTCGCGAATACCCTGACCGATCGCGTAGATCATGACGGCGAGCAACACCACCGACGAGACCACGAGCATCATCGCCGAGAGACGGTCGACCACGAGTGTGATGCCGATGGGGGAGTCCCAGCCGCCGACCTGAACGGCCGTCGTACCGTCGCGGTCGGCGAGGTAGAGCAGCAAGCCCGACACCGCGACGACGCCGACGAGCGCGATCAGTGTGATCACGCGCTGGAAACGAGGACGTCGGCCGACGACCAGCGTCGCAGCAGCGGCCAGCATCGGGATCAAGACGGGCAGGGGCGCAAGGGCTCCCATCAGGTTGTCCGAGATGGTCATGCGCCTCCACCTCCCTCGATCTTGGTCTGGCGAGCGTCTTTGCGCCGCTTCTCGGATTCCTTCTTACGAGCAAGGTCGGTGGCCCAGTCGGGTACCGGTTCGTCCTCGAAGTCGCCGTCGTGGAGGTCGTCGTAGCATTCGATGTCCTCGAGGTTGACCAGTTGTTCGAGGGGAATAGGGTTGCCGTCCTTGTCGAATGCGTCGCCGCCGATGCTCGGGGCACCGGTGACCGGGTCGTCGGAGCGGTCGTGGTCGGGAGCGTCGGCAGGCAGGCGACGCTTGAGAACCTTGGTGTCCTCGGGATCGTCCTCGACGGCGTCGGCGGTGTTGATCTTGTAAGACCGGTACGCCAGTGCCAGAACGAAGCCGGCGATACCCATCGTGATCACGATCGCCGTCAGGATCATGCCCTGGGCGAGCGGATCCGCTATTTCCTCGTGGACCGAATCTCGGCCGACGATGGGCGGATTCCCGTCCGATCCACCGACGGTCAGGATCAAGAGGTTGATGGCGTTGCCGAATAGAAGTAGACCGAGCAGCATCCGAGTGATGCTTCGTTCGATCAGCAGGTAGACACCGGCCGACGTGAGGACGCCGATCAGGATCAGCATTCCGATGTTTGCGCTCATGGTGCTTTCACCTCGATTTCTGCGTCGAGGCGGGCGCCGAGACTTCGGAGTACGTCCAGGACCAGGCCGACCACGATGAGGTAGACGCCCAGGTCGAAGAACAGTGCGGTGACCAGTTTGACGTGGCCGATGAGCGGGAGTGTGAACTCGAAGACGGCGGACGAGAGCGCCGGGGCGCCGAGGAACAGCGACACCAGGGCGGTGCCCGCGGCCAGCGCCAAACCGAGGCCGAGAATCTTGCCCGCGTCGATGGGTACGGCTTCACCGAGTTCGTAGCGGCCACCGGCGAGGTAACGAAGTACCAGCGCCAGGCCTGCCGTCAGGCCTCCGGCGAAACCGCCGCCGGGGGCATTGTGACCGGAGAAGAAGAAGTAGATCGACAACACCATGATGGTCGGGAAGATCAACCTCGTGGTGACCTCGAGAACCAACGAACGGTGTCGAGGATCGATCAGGTCTCCGCCGCGCAACCACGTCGTGTCCGAGTTGGCCGCTGCCTTGTCGACGATGACGGAGGGGGCGTCCGCGACTCGCGGTGCGATACCGAACCGGCGGTTGCGGAAGACGAGGCTGGCGACGCCCGTCGCAGCTACCAGCAGCACCGAGATCTCACCGAGGGTGTCCCATGCGCGGATGTCGACGAGCAGGACGTTGACGACGTTCTTGCCGTTGCCCAGGTCGTAGGCCGCGTCGGGAAGCAGCTCGTAGATCGGACGAGTGTTTCGGGCATTGGTCGCGAAGGCCGCGATGGTGGTGACGGTGATACCGACGGCGACAGCGAGTGCGGCACGCGGCCACTTGAAGCCGATCGCCTTGCTCTCGTCGACTTCGGCGGGGAACTTCCGGAGCACGAGCACGAAGATCACCAGTGTCAGTGTCTCGACGAGGAACTGGGTCAGCGCGAGGTCGGGTGCGCCGTGCAGCGCGAACAACACGCCGCAGCCGTAGCCGGTGAGTCCGACGAGGATGACGCTGGCGAGTCGGTTGCGCATCAGCGTCGCGGCGATGGCGGCCGAGATCATCATCAGCGCGATCGTGAACTGGATGGGTGAATCCCACATCCGAAGGTCGACTCCGCCGCCATCGGTGTCGATGATCAGCAGGAACAGCGGCACAACGACCAGCGTCGCGAGAATCGTCGACTGTGTGCGGGGGAGCGAACCACGCTGAGTGGCACCGGTCAGGCGCATCGAGATGGTGTCCATGCCGCGCAGGGTCGCGTCGTAGATACGGTCGGCGTTGCCGAGCGGCGGGTGCTCGAAATGCAGGCGGCTGATCTGACGCTGCGCGATGTAGAGCGCGATGCCGCCGGCGATGACGATGCAGGTGAGCAGCAGCGGAGTGTTGAATCCGTGCCACAGCGCGAGGTGGTAGTCGGCGTGAGGTCCGGGGGCCAGTGTGGTCGAGTACGGCGTCAGCAGCTTCTCGAGTTGGGGCGAGAGAATGCCGGCGGCCAGACCGAGAACCGCGAGTAGGCCTGGCGCGAACAGGAACAGCCAACCCGGCTTGTGCATCTTGCTCACGGCTGGGCTGGGCTTGCTCAGGGTCTTACGTCCGAAGGCGCCCCAGATGAAGCGGACGCTGTAGCCGACGGTGAGGATCGAGCCCAACACGATCACCGTGACGACGGCGATGGACGACCAGTGGCCGAGCGCGTTCGTTTCGAGCACCGATTCGAGTGCGGCTTCCTTGCCGACGAATCCGAGTAGCGGTGGCAGGCCGGCCATGCTGGCGGCAGCGAGGCTCGCGATGATCGCGAGAGCGGGTGCCGCTTTACCCAGGTGAGCAAGTTTGCGCAGGTCACGGGTACCGGTCGTGTGATCGATGATGCCAACGACCATGAAGAGTGCGGCCTTGAACATCGCGTGCGCCACGACCATCGTCATACCGGCCAGGGCGGCGTCACGCGTGCCGATGCCGACCAGGACCATCATGAAGCCGAGTTGGCTGACGGTTCCGAAGGCGAGGACGAGTTTGAGGTCGTACGCGCGCATGGCTCGCCAACCGGCGAGGATCATCGACAGCAGACCCAAACTGATGATGGTGATGCGCCACGGCGGCGAATCGGCGTACCCGGGAGCCAGGCGCGCGACGAGGTAGATACCGGCCTTGACCATTGCAGCAGCGTGAAGATAACCGCTGACAGGGGTTGGCGCGGCCATTGCACCGGGAAGCCAGAAGTGCAGGGGCACGATTGCCGATTTGGAGAGCGCACCGATCAGGATCAGGACGATCGCGACGGACGGGAGCCACCCCGTCGGCGGGTTCGCGACCAGTTCGGACAGGTTGTAGCTGCCGCCGACCTGGCCGAGGATGATCATGCCGACCAACATCGCCAGACCACCCGCGGTGGTGACCAGCAGTGCCTGGGTCGCGGCGCGGCGGCTGGTGGCGCGTTCGGCGTAGTGACCCACGAGCAGGAACGACAGGACCGTTGTCAGTTCCCAGAACACGTAGAGAAGCAGCATGTTGTCGCTGGTCACTAGCCCGAACATGGCACCCGCGAAGGCGACCATCTCGGCGGCGAAGATACCGAGTCGAGGTTCGTCGTCGGTGAAGTAGCGGGCGCAGTAGACCAGGATGAGCGTGCCGACACCCAGGACGAGCACGGCCATGATGGCCGAAAGCGCGTCGAACCTGAAGTCGATGTCCATCGACAGCCCTGGAACCCAGGTGATGTGCAGCGTCTCGACGGTGCCCCATTTGTCGATGACCCAGCCGAGGCCGGCGAGGGGGACTATCGCGAGGGGGAAGAAGCCGTTTCGCCCTAACCTGCGCACCACAAGCGGAGCCAAGAGGGCGGCAACGGCATGGGCAAGCAAGATAGCGAGCAAAAGGCACTCCGTCGTGTTGTCAGCGGGCGGCGGGGTGTCCGAACAAAATCGAACCTATCGGATTAACGAGACAATTCACCTTGTCGGAGAGGTTGTCTTTGCGTACATATTACCGGGCGTGGCAGTTTCGATGTGCAGCGAGTCGATTCGGACATCATCGGCACTCGCTGATACACGTAGGTTGGACGACGTGAATTCGTCGACACCCACCACGATCATCCGTACCGCCGCCCTTGCACACATTCGTGACCGCAAGCTGATCCAGACCCGCTCCGTGGGCAAGACCGCGTTCTACATGGCCGGCGGAAAGATCGACCCGGGTGAGACGCCCGAGCAGGCGTTGCACCGCGAAATTCGGGAGGAACTCGACGTCGATCTGGTCGACGGGACGGTCACGTTCCTCGACGTCTTCGAGGCTCACGCTTTCGGACATTCCGCGGACACGGGCCTGCACATGAGTTGCTATCTGGCGGAGATGGCCGGAGACCCGCGCCCGACCAGCGAGATCGCCGAGTTCCGCTACTTCACGCTCGCCGAGTACGCAGCGATGGACGAGGTGGCGCCCGGATCGCTCAAAGTGTTCCATCGCCTGGCGTCGATGGATCTGATCGACTGATCGGCGGAGGAACGGATCGATTGATCCGCCCCAATCGGAGACTCACGTAGGCGCAGACGGCCACGATGATCAACGCCACGGCGTCGAGTATCAGAATGTCGGTCGAGATTTCGAACGGGCCGACCGTCGTGATGCCGTTGAAGGGCTTGTTCTCGTCGAGCGGCGTGTACGCCGTCCATCCGTAGTCGAACTGCGGATAGACGAGCAGGGCCAGCGCCGTCGGGCCGAAGATGACACCGAGTCCGACGAGTGCTCGCGACGCTCCGGTCCGCGGTGGCTCTCGGTACATCGCGCTGGCGATCGCGTACGTGACGACCGCAGCGGTCAAGGCGACAAGAAGATCGCTGATCGTGAGAACGTCACCGATCTTCGGCGACGGCGACGTGGCGTAGCTGACGATCCCGGCGACCGTGACCGTCAGGAGCAATCCGTAGCCGACGACCCGCGAGGGAGCGATCGCGCCGATCGCTGCCGCGGCGACGATGACGAGTCCGATCACGACGGCGGTCGAGGCGGGGGTTTTCGACCATTCCATAGCTTCGGTTGCGGGACGGTTCGCCGAGACCGCCGCCAGAGTTGCGACGGCAGCGGTACACATCAGCAGGATACGACTGCCGTCGCCCAGCACCCGCGCGCAGATCACCGTGATCACCAGCGCGACGAGTAGTAGAGGCACCGCCGCCGTGACGGTGGTGATCTCGAACCACCAATTCGCAGCGACCCCGAAGAGAGTGAGCACCGCCGCGATAGTCACCGGTCGAACGGCCATCCGTTCCTTGGGGTGGTCCTTGTCGAAGTCGTGGAACCAGAACGCGGCGACGCAGGCGGCGGCCAAAGCGAGCGCGAGCAGTGTTGCCCCCAACACTGGTGGTTGAAACTGGTTGGTGTTGTCGGCGATGTAGTCCGCGTACCGCCGAGGAATAGCGTCTTCGTCGAGGAGTGAATCCGAGACATGCACGGCAACAATCGTTCCCGCGACGGAAGCGGCTCGGACCCGGGGAGCGGCAGCAACCGTGACCGCGCCGACAGCGACTCCCGCACCCACGGGTGAGAGTGCCTCGAAGTTGTGATCGTAGAGCCCGGGCAGTTCGAGTAGGAGTCCACCGAAGACCGTCATGGCCGCGGTCCGCAACCGGCAGCGGGCCATCATCGCGGCTGTCCCGACCGCGACGACAGCCAGAACGCCGGCGCCGATCGTCGAGATCGACCAGAACCTGTCGCCCGTCGAAATCGACGTCGACTGGCTGTTCACGAACGGTGCCAAGGCGACGACGGTGACGACGAATGCCGTCACACCACTCAGCGCGACGAGCAGCGTCCTGCGGGCGATGGGCACTGCTCCAAAATAGTCAATCCGGTACCAGTTGCACCGCAATAGCAGGTCTCAGTCCGGTGACGGTGTGTCAGTCGACTGGCTCCGGTTCGATCCGAGATTCCGTGGTGTCGAAGGGTGGATGGGACCGTCGGAGGATCGCTGCACCGCAGAAGCCGATGATCAAGGCGAAGAGGATTGCAGCGCCGACGGTCTGAGGGGTGACGTAGTCGATGGTGATGCCTATTCCGCGTCCGAATAGTCCTCCGTTGGCGCTGACGTGCGCCGGGATGGGAAGTTCCATCAATCGCTGAATGTCTGCCGCTGTCAACTCTGGCGGCGCGGTGAGCTGATCGGTGAGAATGGCGATCGACGAGAAGGTCATTGCGGCAAAGGGAATGGCGAGTCCGAGTGTGGCGTCGACCAGGCTGCCGGGAGCCAGGGCACCGAACAGCAATCCGGCGGCGAGACCCAGCGAGGCGATCTTCAGTGCGATTGACCAGACACCGTGCGCGGAGTCGAAGGGCAGTAGTTCTGACAGCGGTACCGCAACGAGAACGGCGATGGGAACGAGGTTTGGCACCTGCTTGTGCAGTCGCAATCCGACGGCGACCGGCAGGGCTGCGAAAAGCGCCAGTACCCAGGGGGACTTCAGGTCTCCCCAGTGGCCGGAACCCTTCGCGATGTCGACGAACAGCGGAGCCGACGCAGCGGCCAGAGCGGTTGCGGCCCAGAGGAACTTGCCACCAGCACCGGAGGTGTCGCCGAGACGGTAGGCGGCGATCCATGTCAACGCGAGCGCAGCGCCCGCTGCCAAGACCATGACGATCCAGGCAGTTGCCTCGGACGCGTACTGCTGGCGATCGATCACGGCGCCGAGCACTCGATGCCCGATCGCCAGCGCGGCGATCACCACGAGCGCGATGCGGATTTCGCCCGCGTCGGGCTTGCGGATCCGGAAGCCGGATTGCGCGGTCACTGCACAGGCGATTGCTGCTGCGGCCGTGGCGCCGATCAGCCACCACGACGGCTCACCTACCGAAGACGTACTCATTCGGCCCGTCCCGCCGGCGAACGTGCGAACCGCGAGGAAGGCGGCAAGCACGCCGAGGAGGGTGGCGTTCTTCGTGGCGGTGCGATCCCAACTGACGGCAACCACACAACCCAGAATCGCACCGGCTGCAACACTTTTGACGATGATCACGGCGATCAGCAGGTCCAGTGACGCAACCTCGGGCACGACTGCCCGAATGATCGCGATGACGGCGACCCCGACGGTGATCGCGATCCAGGCTGCCCGACGGGAGCCGCGACGCTGTGAGAGTGCGCAGGCAAGCACGGCAACCACGGCGCCGAGCCCGACAGCGGTGGGTCCACTGCTGATCCAGCGATCTACTTCCGACGGAGAGGCCACGATGGCCCAGTCGCGAAGAACGGGATTGGTCAGGGCCAGCGCCGCGAGTATCCCGGACAGGAGCGCAGCGACGGTGGTGAGGATCGCTCGAAGATCGAGTGGCATCGGGCCAACCTATCGCGGCGCCGCGACATCGGTCGTGGGCGGCGTGAGTGCCGGAAACCAGATGTCGGTGAGAACGTCTGCTGCGACGTCCGCACCCGCGGTGATCGCGCCCTGTTCCGCCCAGCGAATGAAGAAGCGCTCGACCTGTGTCAGCAGGAGTTCGACCCGGAGTTTCGCCTCGTCGTGTCGGCTCTGCGGCCAACGGGCGAGGTACGACGGCATCGCGTTGGGCAGTGCAGAGATGCCTTCGCGGGCCAGTGTGCGGAACTCGGGTTCGAGGACCATGGCCTCGTCCCACGCCCGCATCATGTGGTGGTGATCGCGGCACCAGTCGAGAGCGCGGTTGATCCAGCCGGCGAATTCTTCGCGCGAACCGGAATCGAGTACGTGGTCGAGATCCTGGAATATGGCGAGGGTGCTGGATACGACGGTGTTCGAGCCGAGCGCCTTGAGGATGTCGATCTTTCCGGGAAAGTGCAGGTAGAAGGTGGCTCGGCTGCAACCGACCCGGCCGGCGATGTCCTCGACGGTGACAGCCGCGTATCCGCGTTCGGTGAAGAGCGCGCCGGCGGCATCCACGAGGTCTGCGCGGGTTCGCTGCTTCTGCTTCTCTCGCAGCGTCAGTCTGCCGGAGGTATCTGTCATTACCAGGATCCTAGTGCCGCGGGGGCTCTCACGGGTCAGTTGCACGAGACTCTCCGTCTTTCACTTGACAGTCCGTTAGTGAAAGCTACTCTGTGGTGTAGCGCACATTCGACCGATCAGAGGACGCCATGACCATCTCGGACACAACACGCACGCCTGACCTGCCGGCCGGATTCGACGTCACCGATCCTGCTGTCCTCGGGGAGCGGATCCCTTTCGAGGAATTCGCCGAACTGCGTCGCAACGCACCCGTGTGGTGGTGTGAGCAGCCGCCGACGGTCGGTGGATTCCAGGACGAGGGCTACTGGGTGGTCTCGCGTCACGCTGACGTCAAAGAGGTCAGCCAGCGCAGCGATGTGTTCTCGAGCTGGGAGAACACCGCGATCGCGCGTTTCGCCGACGACATGCCACGTGAGGCCGTCGAGATGCTCCGGCATCTTCTGCTCAACAAGGATGCACCGGAGCACACCAAGCTCCGCAAGCTGATTTCGAAGCTGTTCACGCCTCGCGCGATCAACGGCATGCGCGACGAATTGGATCGTCGTGCACGGAGCATCGTCGACACCGCTGTGAGCGAAGGCCCGGGCGACTTCGTGAAGCAGGTTGCCAGCGAGCTGCCGCTCCAAGCGATCGCGGATCTGATCGGTGTACCGCAGGACGATCGGGACAAGCTGTTCAAGTGGTCCAACGAGATGATGGGCTACGACGACCCGGAATACCAGGGTGATCCGGCAGTCGCGTCCACCGAGGTCCTCGGATACGCGTACCAAATGGCAGACGCACGTCGTACCTGCCCGGCAGACGACATCGTCACCACTCTGGTCCAGGCCGACATCGACGGCGACTCCTTGAGCCCGGAGGAGTTCGGGTTCTTCGTGCTCATCCTGGCGGTCGCAGGGAACGAGACCACTCGCAACGCCATCACGCACGGAATGATCGCGTTCCTGGACAACCCCGAGCAGTGGGAGCTGTACAAGAAGGAACGTCCCAAGACGACGGCCGACGAGATCGTCCGTTGGGCGACACCCGTCACCGCCTTCCAGCGCACCGCGCTCGAGGACACGGAATTGGCAGGAGTGTCGATCAAGAAGGGGCAGCGCGTGGTGATGCTGTACAGCTCCGCGAACTTCGACGAGGACGTCTTCGAGAACCCGATGACGTTCGACATCACTCGTAACCCCAATCCGCACTTGGGCTTCGGCGGAACGGGCGCGCACTTCTGCATCGGTGCCAACCTCGCTCGTATGGAGATCGACTTGATGTTCAACGCGATCGCCGACAACGTCCCGGACATCACCAAGATCGGTGATCCGCGCCGTCTGCGCTCGGGTTGGATCAACGGCATCAAGGAGTTCCAGGTCGATTACAAGAGCACAGGCTGCCCGGTCGCTCACTAGAGTCGGTAGGTGAGAGGTACACCCCACGATCTCGAGGAGCCACCGCATGACTTCGATCAACGACAAGGCAACTGCTCTATTGGCGTTGCACCAGCCAGGTAATCCGGTCATTCTCCCGACGGTATGGGACGCGTGGTCGGCGAATCTTGCGGTGGCTGCCGGTTTTGCAGCCCTGACGGTAGGCAGTCATCCGGTTTCCGATTCCATCGGCAAGCCGGACAACGAGGGCATCACCTTCGACGAACTTCTGCACCGGATCAAGCAGATCACCGGTGCGGTCGACGCCCCGATCTCGGTGGACATCGAGGGTGGTTACGGGCTCGAGCCGGCAGTTCTCATCGACGGGTTGATCGATGCCGGCGCTGTCGGACTCAACATCGAGGACACCGTTCACAGTGAAGGCGGACGCTTGCGCGAGGCGCAGGAGCACGCCGACTTCGTGGGTGGGCTTCGTCAGGCCGCCGACGCAGCCGGAGTTCACGTTGTCGTCAACGCGCGCACCGACCTGTTCGTGAAGCAGGTCGGTGACGAGTCCGATCGCGTCGATCGCGCCATCGCACGCCTCAAGCTGGCGGCCGACGCCGGCGCCGACGTTCTCTACCCCGTCGGGCGCCATGACGACGCGACCCAGCGCCGCCTGACGTCCGAGCTCCCACTTCCGATCAATGCGATCGGAATCCCGGACCAGGACGACCCGGCAAGTTTCGGTCCGCTCGGAGTGGCACGTGTGAGCTTCGGTCCGTTCTTCCAGATGGCATTGGCCAACCGTGCGAACGAGATCTTGGGACGCTGGAAGTAAGAATGCAGACACTGATGTCGCCCGGCCCGCTTCTCGACGATCGCGGACATTTGGTCGAGACGGGTTGGGCCCCATCGGAGATTCGCAAGTATCGACGCTCTGCGATCACCGCTCCCAAGTTCCGGATCAAGGAGTGGGACTACTACTGCGTTCTCACTGCGGATTACGGCATCGCGTTGACCGTCGCCGACAACGGGTACATGGGCTTGCTCGGGGTCTCCTGGCTCGATTTCCGAACACCACACGAGATCACCGAAAACGTGATGCTGCCGTTCCCGATGGGAAGGCTCGGTCTGCCCGAAAGCGCCGACGACGGTGATGTGGTGGTGTCGAAAGGTAAAGCTCGCTTCGAGTTTCGCCATGTGGACGGTGGGCGCCACCTGATCGTCGACTACCCGGCTTTCGACGGTGGACGAGGTCTTCATGCCGACTTGTTCCTGGCGAGTCCTGCCGATGACCGGATGGTGATCGCCACACCGTTTCCGAAGGCGTCCCGTTCGTTTTACTACAACCAGAAGATCAACTGCCTGCCCGCTGCCGGGACCGTGCGAATCGGGATCGACGACTTCACATTTCGCTCGGAAGACTCGTTCGGCGTTCTCGATTGGGGCAGGGGAGTCTGGACTTACGACAACACCTGGTACTGGGGTTCTGCATCCGGACTGGTGAACGGCGAGCGGTTCGGATTCAACATCGGTTACGGCTTCGGCGACACTACGGCGGCCAGCGAGAACATCGTGTTTGTCGGAGGGCGGGCCCACAAACTGGACAGGATCGACTTCGGCATCCCGCAGGGAACGTACGACGGCGCTCCGTGGAACTTCTCGAGCAACGATGGTCGCTTCGAGATGACTTTCGAGCCGATCATCGACCGTGCCGCGACTTTCGACGTCGGGGTGCTGCGTTCGATTCAGCATCAGGTGTTCGGAAAGTTCTCCGGCACAGTGATCCTCGACGACGGCACCTCCGTGGTGGTTCGAGATCTCCTCGGATTTGCCGAGGAGGTTCGGAACCGCTGGTAGGCCGTACGTCTCCGCGAAGATGACGGAACGCAGCACGAGCACCGGGGCATGATCGTGCCCCGGTGCTCGCGTCTCGAGTTGTTTCACTTCAGGCTGCTGTCGGTGGGCCGTTCCCGCCGATCGGCTGCTGATACGGATCAACAGACATCGGCGGGTAGAACACCGTTTTGCGATCCGGGCCGATCTCCACCCGCCACTCCGTGTGATGCAGCGTCCGATGATGATGACCGCACAACAGAATCAGATTGTCGAGATCCGTTGGGCCACCATCGTTCCAGTGAACAATATGGTGAGCATCGCACCACCCCGACGGTGTCCCGCACCCCGGAAACGCACACCCACCATCACGAACCGCCAACGCCCGCCGCTGGGGTACCGTCGCGGTCCTTGCTTCTTTGCCGCAGTCGAGCGGAACACCATTCTCGTCCAGGAGGATCCGGGTGACGGTGCAGTCGCACGCCAACATCCGGGCCGTGTCGATACTGATCGGGCCCACCCAATCCGTCCACGCGAACCCCAACTCCTCCGTGGACGGCAAGAGGTCCTTCAACGCCTTGAGGTCCGTCATGTCTTTCGCAGACGCAGTCACCGTGATGTGCGGTTTCACCCCGCCCTCGATCGGACCCAACCCCGCCCGCTCATACCGTCGCAACAACTCACAAAACCCGTCCGCCCGCCGCAGTGCCGGCGTGCGGGTGTCCTTGACCCCGTCCTTCTCCGGCGTCGGCGCAGACAGGCTCGACAACAACGTGATCAGACGGGCCCCGTTCACAGCATCCAAGTCACCCTTCACAGTGACCCGCCCGTACAAGCCTTTCGACGCGTAGAACTCGTTACGTTCGGAATCCTCACCGACCGGAACGCCGTCCTCACGCTTGCCGTACTGCTTCTCGATCCGCCGAATCGCCGCCCGCACCGCATCACAATCGGCAATGTTCTGCGACGCCAACCCCAACAGGATCCCGCGAGCCTTGTCCACATCCGCCAGGGTCATGTTCTTCGGTGGATGCTGACAAAACGACGCCACCTGACGGGCTTTCAACGCATCAACGTCACCGCGGTGAAACGCATCCGCCACCACGGGTTCGAGCATCAACAACCGCGCCAACCCGACCAGCAGACTGCACTCACCGATCTCCAGATTCGTCGACCCGTGCAGCCATTGCGCGATCGCCCGAAAACCCTTCCCGCCGAGAACCTCCCGGGAAAACATCTCCACGATCAGCAGCACCATCCGCGACTGCAACTCGTGTCGGGCGCGCACCAGATCGAGAACCTCGCTCTTGAGGTCCTCGCTATCCAGTTGCCACGCTTCCCGACTGTCCATGCTAAAAGTCTAATCGAACAAAGTTTCGAACACAAGACTTGTATCTCGAAAACTGTTCCTATGCAATAATTTTCGACAATTCCGATTTTTGGGACTTTTCGGATCTTCATTCGATTTGCGGCAGGCAATCTCGACTACCTCATTGCATGGACTCTGCTGACGCCGAGCACTCGGCATACATTCCGGCTTCATGTTGACGTGGACGAGGGCACTTGGACGCGTGGCCGCGCATGGGCTCTGTCGATTGCATTGGTTGCCTTGCCGTACTACCGCGACACGAACGAGCAGATCACGGCCTGGGCGAAACATGCGATTGCTCAGGTCGTTGACGACATCCGCACTGAACCCTGAGACCACCTGCGCCGTCTCCGTTTTCGCAACAATCCTTGGAACTCGAGCAGAGAAGGTTATCGGCCTTTGTCCACGGCGTTCGGCGACCGATCAGCCGATCGCGCTCAGGTCTCCGTACACCGTCCGACCCTCCAGGACGGTGGCGAGCACCGTGATGTCGGCCAGCCTGGTCGGCTCGACGTCGAGGGGATTTGCCGACAGCACAACAAGATCCGCGTAGGCGCCGGGAAAGATGGACCCGATGTGATCTTCGCTGAACAGCTGCCAAGCGGCGTTGACCGTATGGGCGCGCACAGCTGCGTCCACGGGGATCCGTTCCTGGGGTGCCACGACGCGGCCGCTGGGCGAAAGTCTGGTGACGGCGTCCTGCATATTCCGTAGCGGATTGGCGGGGGTGACGGGACCGTCGTTGTGGAAGGTGAACCGTTGCCCGGCCGCGAGTGCAGATCCTGCTGCGGCCCAGACGGATCCGTATTCGGGGCCGAACAGGTCATCCACCAGAACGTCACCCCAGTAGTGCAGGTGGTCGATGAAGATGCTGACCGTGACGCCCAGTTCCGCCGCGCGGACGAACTGATCCGGACGCATCGCGCCGACGTGTTCGAGACGCAACCGGTGATCGGGCCGGGGGTGCTCCTTCAGAAGTTGCTCCCACGCATCGAGAACCATGGTGATCGCGTCGTCACCGTGGGCGTGGCACGCCATCTGCCACCCTTTGGCGAAGTAGGCGGAACTGATGTCGTGGATCTGTTCGCCGGTGTAGTTGGCGTGCCCGTGCGTGCAGGCGATCCCGAGCGCGCGGGTGGCTTCGGTATCGAGATACGGGAAGCTGGTGGCGATGTTACCGACCCACGGTGAACCGTCGGACCAGACCTTGATGCCGATCTGGCGCACCAGGTCGTTTCCGTCGCCCGGTGACGCCTCGGTAGTGCGCGCGTCGTTGGACATCTCGTAGAGCCGCAGGCGGGTGGTGAGGAGTCCGGCGTCGGCTATCGCTGCCAGGGCGGGCCGCATCTTGGGGTCGTACGACAATTCGGCGATGGTGGTGATTCCCGCGGCGTTCAGCCGGGCGCATTCGGCCGCCACCAGTGCGGGGAAGTCGTCACCGATGGTGACTGCGTGGCCCGCGACTGCGAACACCGCAGGCATTTCGTACGCGGCTCCGTCGAGTGCGCCCGTCGCGTCGTGGCCGTACGATCCGCCGATCGGATCGGGGGTATCGCGGGTGATGCCGGCCTGCACTGCTGCCGCCGTGTTGAAATACGCGACGTGTCCCGAGTTGTGCATGATCACGAGGGGGTACTCCGGCGCTATGGAGTCCAGCCAGTCGATGGTCGGATCGGGTAGGCCCTTCTGCAGCAACGGGTCCCAACCGTTCAGAGAAGCGCCGGCAGCACCTCGCGAACGAACAGTGTCGACGACGGCAGCAACTACGGCATCCGCCTCGGCGATCGTGACAGGCCGGATGTCGACGACGTCAGGCCCGAGAACGATGGCTTCTTCCAGGGGGTGACCGTGCGGTTCGATGAACCCCGGCAGAACAGCGGCACCTCCGACGTCGACGACGCGGGTATCCGGCCCCACCAGTTTCTCGACGTCCGTGCGCGCGCCGACGGCTGTGATCCGGCCGCCCGTCACGGCGAGCGCCTGGGCGCGTGGTGATTCCTCGTGCATGGTCACGATGTCGCCGTACAGAACCAGATCAGCAGCCATGGTCAGTCCTTATCGGTTGTCCGCGTACGCCTGTAGGTGTGCCACCTGCTCGGGATCGAGTGAGGGACGTACCTTCTCACGGGCGGTTGCCACGTCCGCGGCCGTCACGTCGGCCGCGTCCATGCTCCGACGCATGGCGGCGAGTGCAGCCTCACGCAGGAGAGCCGAGCAGTCTGCTGCCGAGTATCCCTCGAGATCGACGGCCAGAATGTCCAAATCGACATCTTCGGCGAGCGGTACCGACTTGCCGGAAGCACGCAGAATCGCTTTGCGGGCCTCCGCATCCGGCGGCGGTACGAATACGAGACGTTCGAGTCTGCCGGGGCGCAAGAGAGCCGGGTCGATCAGATCCGGTCGATTGGTGGCGCCCAACACCACGACGTCGCGTAGCGGTTCGACGCCGTCGAGTTCGGTCAGCAACGCGGCTACGACGCGATCCGACACCCCGGAGTCGGAACTTTGACCACGACGCGGGGCAAGGGCGTCGATTTCGTCGAGGAAGATCAACGAGGGCGCCGAATCGCGTGCGCGCTGGAACAACTCTCTTACGGCCTTTTCGGAGGCGCCGACCCACTTGTCCATCAGCTCCGCACCTTTGACGGCGTGGACGCTGAGGTGCCCCGAGCTGGCAAGGGCGCGAACGAGATACGTCTTACCGCAGCCGGGAGGGCCGTAGAGGAGCACGCCGCGGGGTGGGTCGACACCGAGGCGCGCGAAGGAGTCGGGGTGCTGCAGCGGCCACAACACCGCTTCGGTGAGGGCCTGTTTGGTTTCGACCATGTCGCCGACGTCGTCGAGGGTGACGCTGCCGATCGAGAGTTCTTCGGTACTCGAACGAGACAGTGGCCGAATCACTTCGAGGGCACCGACAAGATCTTCCTGCGTGATCTCCGGAGAATCACCGGATTTGGACGCCCGCGTCGCCGCTCGCAAGGCAGCTTCACGGCAGAGCGCCGCGAGGTCGGCGACCACGAATCCCGGTGCGCGCGAGGCGATGGCGTCGAGTTCGAGGGTTCCGGTGGGCACGCGGCGGAGCAGGAGTTCGAGCAACGCCTTGCGGGTTGCGCCGTCCGGCAGGGTAAGTGCGAGTTCTCGATCGCAGAGATCCTGGCCGCGAAGGCGCGCGTCGACGGTCTCCGGATGGGCGGAGGTCGCGACGAATGCCACGCCCGGGGTTGCGACGGCGCTGCGCAGTTGTTCGAGGATCAGTGCGGATACCGGTTCCGCGGTGGCCGGAAGCAGAGCGTCGATGTCACTGATCAGCAGTACACCACCGCCGCGCACGGCAGCAACGGCGTCGACGATTCGCTGCAGGCGGGTATTCGCCTCGGTGGCACCGACTCCCGGGCCGTCGAGTTCGACAAGTTTGCGCGAGGACAGGACCGAGCGGGCCAACGTGGCTTTGCCCACGCCGGCGGGGCCCGTGATGAGGACGCCGAGGTGCGGTGAGGCGCCGAGCGTACGGAGCAGTTCTGGTTCGTCGAGTGCCAGGCCGAGCCACTCGGTCAGCTTGGCTGCCTGCGCCTGCGCGCCGACGAGGTGATCCAGCGGAACCGACGGTGCAGGCTCGATCGCGACGGCGGCCGGACTGGAAACAAGCGCACTCGGTGTCAGTGTGCCCGCCGAGCCGGAACTCCAGTTGACCGCCGAATTCGGCTGGACGCTGACCGGACCACCGGCAGGTTCGACGGCCGTGACGGTGAGCAGTTCGGATGTCCACGCGACGCCGAAGGTACGGGAAAGCGCTTGGGTGGCTTCGGAAGTGCTCGTACCCGGACCGAGATCGCGGGGGAGGAGCGAGACCGTGTCGCCGACGCTGACGACCTTGCCCAGAAGGGCTTGTCGCAGAACCGTCGAGCTGATCGAATTTGTCGCCATGGACGAGCCGGTGACGGAGACGGATCGCGCTCCGTACACCGTCACCGGACCGACCACGACGGATGAGTTCTCGGTCAGGCCGACGTTCGACATGGTGACGTCGTCGAGAAGGATCGTGCCTGCCGGGGTTCCGGTGGGCGCACGGCCCGCGACGGTCGCGGTGCCGCGGGCTCCCATGAGTGCGATGGCATCCCATTCGCGGATGCCCAACGCCGCCAACGCTTCGGGGTGCAAGCGCACTACCCCGCGGCGTAGGTCGGCGGCAGAGGTGTTGAGTCGAACGGTGAGGGCGAGTTCCGGCGAAGTCACCTCTCGAGAGTACGTCGTGGACTAGCGGGGTCGCCGCAATCCGAGACGAGCGGCCGAGCGGCGGCCACCGACGTTGGGTTGGCGTCGGATCGCGCGGCGTTCGGAAGGCTTGATGTCCCAGGTTTCGGGACGTGCTGCCACCCACCGCTTCGAGTGCACGGCAAACGGGATGTGCACCAGGTAGATCGCGATGAGAACGATCAGCAGGATGTACGGGTAGGTGATGAGTGCGGCTGCAGCCAACGTCACCAGGACGAGCAGGCCGGCCGCCATGTGCGGCGGCACGGATACCGACTTCATCGCCAGCGTCGGGATGCGGCTGACGATCAGTGCAGCCGAGAAGAGCGTCCACACGATGACGACGAAGTGCGAAGACCACCAGC
The DNA here is from genome assembly GCF_031763325.1 of Rhodococcus sp. SG20037. Classification (NCBI taxonomy): domain Bacteria; kingdom Bacillati; phylum Actinomycetota; class Actinomycetes; order Mycobacteriales; family Nocardiaceae; genus Rhodococcus; species Rhodococcus sp. SG20037. The sequence goes on from NZ_CP134497.1 coordinate 1,652,037, forward strand.
CGTCACCCCACTGAGCCGTCGCGGCCAGGGGAGTGAGGGCGATGAGTGCGCCGGCCGGAGCCGGAACGCCGACGAAGTACTCACGTGCATACGCGGGGACGTCGTCGTCGTCGAGCAGGGTGTTGAAACGTGCGAGTCGCAACACGATGCTGACCGCGTAGATCAACGCGATGATCCAGCCGATGCTGGTGCCGTCCAGCAAGGTCACGTACAGGACCAGGGCCGGGGCGACGCCGAAGGAGATGGAGTCGGCCAGTGAGTCGAGTTCGGCGCCGATCTTGCTGGTGGCGTCGAGCAGTCGCGCGATGCGGCCGTCGAGTGAATCGAGGACGGCAGCTGCGCCGATCATCGCGAGCGAGGTACCGGGTTGTCCGTCGAGAGCGAATTTGACGGCGGACAGCCCGGCGCACAGCGCCAGGATGGTGATGACGGACGGCAGCAACCGCACCGCCTGGGTGCGTTTGGGCATCTTCGCGCCGGGTTGGGCTGCTCCCGGCTTCTTCACGGCTGACTTCATCTTCGGCGTCTTCACGGCAGTTGCGCGATAACTGTTTCAGCACCGATCGTGCGTTGTCCCGGCTCGACCAGGAGTGTGGTTCCGGCGGGGAAATAGGTGTCGACGCGTGAGCCGAAACGGATCAGTCCGTACGTGTCGCCGATCGGCAGGACGTCACCGACACCGGCGTAGCAGACGATGCGGCGTGCAAGCAGTCCCGCGATCTGGACAACCGCAACGTCGTGACCATCGGCGGTTTCGATCAGCATGCTGTTGCGCTCGTTGACCTCGCTGGCGTCGGCGAGATCTGCGGAGAGGAACTTGCCTGCCTGGTGAACGACCTCTTTGACCGTTCCACCGACAGGGCTGCGCTGGACATGCACGTCGAGAACCGACAGGAAGATGCTGACGCGCGGGCGCGGCTCGCTTCCGAGATTGAGCTCGGCGGGCGGAACGGCGTTGTCGACCAACGCCACCTCGCCGTCGGCGGGTGCGACGACGACGCCGATGCGGTTGGGCGGCACCCGGTGCGGGTGACGGAAGAACGTGGCGCATGCGGCGGCGGTGGTCAGACCGGCTCGGCGCACCCACTTACGGTTGCGGCCCAGAGCTGCAACTCCCAGCGGGGCCAGCACGAACGGCAGGCCGGCGGGATGAAGTGGCGGAATCGCATGGCGAACCAGATCGACGATATGTCCGATCCCGGTGGGTTGCGGGGTTCCGGGGGGTGTGGGTCGGCGTGCCACAGGCTCCTCTAACTACTCGGTAGGTCTTCTGCTGGTCGCACTGACAGTACGGGGTGGTAGAGCATCCATAGATTACGTGAACGCCTTCTCTCCTACAGGCTGTAGTGGCATCAAGTACGAGTAGTACCCGACACAGTCGCCGGTGCGTATCGCCAGCGGGAGCGTCGCACCGCTTACTCGGATCACCAGTTGCCGCCCCGGTTGGGCTGCGGCGGCGTCGCGCAGTCGCTGCCGGTCGACCAGTACTCGGAACTTCTCACGGGGATCCGTTCCGCCCGGATCCACCCGGGCACCACCGTCTTCGCCGACGCTGACGACGGCACTGTCCTCGGTGCCGTTGAGCAGGGCGGCAAGGTGGTCGCCGCTCAGTTCGACGGCGTTGTGGTGCTCGCGCAGGATTCGGTGATCGGGGAACTCTCCGTCCTCGATCAGGGGGCTGGACACCTCACCTCCCGGATACGACGCAGTCACCGTGCGCGCGGAGAAAGTCAGCGTCACGACGCCGGCGACGTCGCGCAACAATCGCGCGAAGGTGACGGGAACGACAGCGGACACCGTCAGAGCGGAGTGAACTGTCACCTCGGCGACCGCGAGCCGGAACTGATCAGTGGTGACAAACGCAGCGACGCCGTCGTGAATGTCGAGGTGGACGCCGCGAAGTATCGGGAACTCCGATTCCTCGTTCACGGCGAACAGCACGGCGTCGAGTGCGCGTCGTAGATCCCACGAGTCGATGTCCACGCCGCCGGAGATAGGTAGCGCGTCGATCAGGCGGTGGATTCGTCCCAGTTCGGCCCGGGCGTCGGCGAGACCGTCCTCGAGGTTGCGCAGATGGGCGTCGAGGCACGAATGGGGTTCCGGTCCGGTCAGGACGGCCATCATGTCGCGGATCGGAACACCGACGCGCCGCATACCGGCGATCACGCGTGCGTCGCGGAGTTGGTCGTCGGTGTACCAGCGGTAACCGGTGTGCGGATCGACGGAATGCGGGACGAGCACGCCTTCCTTGTCGTAGAACCGCAGCGCGCTGATCGGGAGCGCCGACGCCCTGGACATCTCGCCGATCGTCAAGAGGGCGGAACTAGTGGTCACGGATCAATTCTGCCCGCAGTCGCTCGATAGCGCCCCTGATCATCCGGCCGTAACCGTCGTCGGCGAGTGTGCCGACCGACGCCTCGGCCTTCGTCAGATGCTCGACGGCCTCGGCGTCGCGTCCGAGTTTGCGGTAGTCGGCAGCCAGGTTGAGGTGCAGCGATGGATAGAAACCGGCGACCTGCAGCGATGCGTGGTGTTCCTGGGCTCGCGCGTCGGTCAACGAATCTGCAGCGTCGAGGGCGCGCAGGTCCCAGCAGAGCTCTTGAGCCGGATCGTCTTGAACGTCGGCCATGTAGTGCGCGAGGGAGACGATGTGGAGCGCATCGGGGGCGGCGCTGATCTCTTCCCACACCTTCTCGAACGCAGAGCGAGCCCCGGCTCGATCGCCGGAGCTCGCCAATTCTTGTGCCTGCGCTATCTGTGTCATCACGGGATCCATGGAACGGATCCTGATGCCTCGACCAGGTCGAGGGTCAAGCAGAGGTGCGTGCAGCCGCCTCGGCCTCGCTCTTCACACGCTTCAAGGTGGCATTCATGCCTTCAACGAGCTCGACCTCGAAGTCGGCGTTTCCGCCCAGGACGGTCTTGACGAGGAACTGCGAGACCTTCGACGTTCCGGTGGGAGCCTCGCGACGCTCGGTCACTTTGGTGCCGGTAGCGGTCGGCTCGAGTTCGTAGGACCAGATCGTGCGGTTCTCCGCGATGCGGAACGCCACCGACTTGTTGGGCTCGAAGCGAACGACCTTCGACGACGTCGGCCAGACCAGCAGGCCCTTGCGGTTGACGTTGATCGTCTTGGCACCCTCACGGACGGTCCCGCCGATTACCTTCATCACCTTGCACTGGGGGCTCCATTCGCCCATGCGCTGCAGGTCGGCGACGATTGCCCACACGTCCTGCGGTGATGCGTCGATGTCGATGCTTGCTTCGAGGGTGTTGGACACAGTCTCTCCAGTCGAGTTGATGCTACGTAAAGTTACAAACACTTTTGTCGATCGTAAGCGATCCGTCAATGGACCATGTGTGTCAGGTCACTGTACGGCCGTCCAACAGGGTCGTGCGGGAACACGCGCGGTGGTAGCGGACAATGGTTCGCGCACGTATGACGATCCATCCGACTGGAGTACCGAGAAGTGAACAGCGACGCAGCGACGCAGGATGGCCTCAAGCGAGGGCTGACAGCGCGCCATATCCGCTTCATCGCCCTCGGATCAGCCATCGGAACCGGACTGTTCTACGGCAGCGCCGAGGCCATCAAACGAGCCGGCCCGTCGGTGCTCCTGGCCTACCTGATCGGCGGTATCGCGGTCTACCTGGTGTTGCGAGCGCTCGGCGAGATGGCGGTCCGTAACCCGGTTTCCGGTTCGTTCAGCGAGTACGCGAACAAGCACCTCGGACCACTCGCCGGTTTCATGACCGGGTGGACGTACACGTTCGAGATGGTGATCGTGTGCCTCGCCGACGTCACCGCCTTCGGCCTTTACATGCAGTTCTGGTTCCCGGACGTACCGAGATGGATCTGGGTTCTGGCTGTCGTCTTCTTCATCGGCGCGATAAACCTGTTGAGCGTCAAGGTCTTCGGCGAACTGGAATTCTGGTTCACGCTCGTGAAGATCACCGCCATCATCGCGATGATCGCCGGGGGCATCGCGATCATCGTGTTCGGATTCGGCGTTCACGACACCGATGCCGGAATCAGCCACCTCTGGTCGGACGGCGGGTTCTTCGCGACGGGCTTCGGCGGATTCGTCGCGTGCTTTGCGATCGTGATGTTCGCGTTCGGCGGCACCGAGATCATCGGTATCACCGCGGGCGAAGCCGAGGATCCGGCGCAGACCATCAGGAAAGCCGTCAACACGGTCCCGGTGCGCATCATTCTCTTCTACATCTGCACCCTGGCTGTCATCATGGCGATCATTCCGTGGCAGACCATCAACTCCGACAACAGCCCGTTCGTCCAGATCTTCGAGAATCTCGGATTGGGAACGGCCGCTTCGATCCTCAACATCGTCGTCATCACCGCAGCCCTGTCGGCCATCAACAGCGACGTTTTCGGTGCGGGTCGCATGATGTTCGGAATGTCGCATGCCGGCCAGGCCCCGCAGGTGATGAAGAGAGTCTCCGCCAACGGTGTTCCGTGGATGACCGTTGTCATCATGACCGTTGCCCTGTTGGTGGGAGTACTGCTCAACTACCTGATCCCGGACCAGGTGTTCCTCGTCATCGCCTCGCTGGCGACCTTCGCCACCATTTTCGTCTGGATCATGATCCTGCTCTCGCAGTTCCGTTCCCGCGCTCAGATGAGTGCAGACGAAACAGCGGCACTGAAGTTTCCAGTGCCGCTGTGGCCGTACGGTCAGATCTTCGCGATCGTGTTCCTGGCTTTTGTCATCGTGTTGCTCGGCGTCATCGTCGATACCCGAGTTGCCTTGCTCGTCGGTGCCGGATGGCTGGTTCTGCTGACGGGCGCGTACTACAAGTGGGTGAAACCGGCTGTCAGCGCAGCGGATCGAAGCGGCGCATGACGGTCGGCGTCTGAGCGCCGGTCATCGAGTCGGCCACCATCTTTCCGGTCAACGGACCCAGGGCGATTCCCCACATTCCGTGACCACCGGCGACGTGCACGCGCGGCGAGCGCGTGGCGCCGATCAACGGCAAACCGTCGGTAGTGCACGGCCGTGAGCCCACCCACTCCTCTTCCCGTGTAGTCCAGTCGATGCCGCTGAGCATCGGCTTGGCTGCATCGATGATCGCCTGCACCCGGCGCGGATCCAGCGGCGCGTCGGGGCTGCGGAATTCCATCATTCCGGCCACGCGGAAGCGATCGTGCAACGGCGTGCACGCAACGCGCTGGGTGGGGAAATACACAGGGTTCTTGGGGAGGTGCTCAGGCTTGACACTGAAGCTGTATCCGCGTCCGGCCTGCACCAGTTTGCGCACACCGAACGGTGCGGCGAGCTTGTTCAAGCGGGCACCACTCGAGATGACTACGGAGTCACCGTCGCGTGAATCACCCTGTGCACTGCGAACACTGACTCCGCCGACCCGATCGTCGATCTGCGTGACCTCGAAACCGCTGACGATTTCTCCACCGCGTTCACGAACCGCGTCCGCCAACGAGTTCACGAACAACGGGGGATCGATGAAACGCTGATTACGCAGACGCAAACCGGCTTTCACACCCTGGCCGAGTGAAGGCTCGAGCGAATGAATCGCGTCGTAGTCGAGGAGGTCGAAGTCGACCTCGCCGCCTGCAGCTTCGACGTGATGGAACTCGTCCACCAAGGTCTGTCGGTCCTTCTCGGACGCAAACGCGGCGAGGAAAGGATCGGCAAGGCGCGTCAGCTCTTTGACGCCACCGTCGGCGAGTTCGTCGTACGCGCCCAAGGCTGTTCGGTTGACCTCGGTGTAGACCGACATCGCTTCCTGCCACTTCGACTGCGTGCAGTGGCGCGCGAACCCGACCAGGAACCGAATCAGCTTCAGATCGGTGGTCAGTGGCACGTACACCGGGGACGACGGGCTGAGCATCGCGCGCAAGCCGTATTGGAGCACTGCGGGTTCGGGCAGCGGAAGCGTCAATGCGGGGGCAAGCCAACCGGCGTTGCCCCAGCTCGCGTCGGCTGCGACCCCGTCGCGATCGACGACGGTGACCTCGACTCCACGTTCCTGCAAGAACCAGGCCGTCGACAATCCGACAACGCCCGCACCGACCACGACCACACGATCGGGGCTCTGACGAGTTCCCATGACGCACTCCTTCTACAGACTCTGCTCGAACCGAGACGCCGGTCACATCCGGCTCTTCTCTCAAGCATGAATCGCGGGGGCGGCAAAAGGACTGGCCGTTCGGCCATCGTCGGAGCTACCTCGTTGTGGATTCGCACAACGCACCGCCGCGCCTGCTCAGCGAGCGAGTTTGAACTGCAGCATCAGAATCAAGCGGGTGTCGGCGTCGGTCAGGTCGACGCCGCACATCTCCTTGCCTCGACGCAGGCGGTTGCGGAGCGTGTTGGGGTGAACATGCAGTGCGGCAGAAGAATTCGCCACGTCACCGCCGTGCTCGAGAAAGGCCTTTGCCGTCGCGACCAGATCGCTGCCGTGCTGAGAGTCGTGACGTTCGAGGCTTCCGAGTGGTGTGGAGTCGCCGAGTCCGTCGATGATGTCGGCGACGTGCAGGGCGAGAACGGAGGCCAACGTGTCCCTCATTCCCGCGACGGTTCCGCCGGACCGGCCATGACGAAGCGCTCCGAGAACATGGTCGGTGTCCGAGCGCGAAAGATGTGATTCGCTTGCAGACTTCACTGTCCGACCGACGGCCACTGCCAGGAATTCGCGGCCACGGGCGCGGGTGAGGAAGTCGGCGGACAATCGGCGAGCGTTGGTCTCGTCGGTCGCGATGACAAGGTAGATGGTCTCGGACAGTTGAGCGGCAACGGCGTCGACGGCCAGAGTGTCGAGGTACAAGCTCAAGGACGCGACCAACCCCGCCGGCAGTGGTCCCGCAACGGTTCCGACGGCGACGACGGTGAGCGGGCCTGCCAACCGCAAGTCGTCTGCGGCGCGGAATGCGGGTTCGCCACCGCCGATCAGAGCTTGGACGCGCTGGGATTGGCGACGGCGTGTGCTGTCGACCCGGTCACGCTCCGAGGCGATTCTCTCGGCCACGACAGATACCGCGGATCGAAGTATCGATTCCTGTGTGGGCGTCGGTGTTCCGGCGAGTGCGACCCAGATCGAGCCGACGGGGTGATCGTTCTCGCGAACTGCGATGACCAGGCGCGGCGTGATCGCAGGGTCTTCGAGATCAACGTAGATTGGGTCGCTCTCTCGGTGGAGACGATCGAATACTCCTGCATCGGAGAGTAATTGGCGGAATCGGCTGGGTACCTGCCGGCCGAGGATCGTGCCGATGCGGGCTTCGTCCACGGCCTGCTCGCCGCCGGAGTACGCGAGGACAGTCGAGTTCTCGTCCTCGATCGTGACGGGAGCGCCGAGCAATTCGGCCAGAGAACCGGCAACGGAGAATAGGTCGTCGTCGCGCAGGTCCATGGGTGGGAGCCTACTGAGCGATCGACGGATTTCGGGTTCCGACGCCTCGGCAGGACCTCGATGGCGAATATAGGCTGGTGCAATGGCCGACATCGAAGGTGTTCTGTTCGATATCGACGGAGTCCTGCTCACGTCCTGGCAGCCGATCGAGGGAGCAGGGGAAGCCGTACGCGAAGTTCGGCGGCGGGGATTGGCCTGTGGGTTTCTGACCAACACCACTTCGCGCAGTTCGTCGCTCATCGCGCAGGGGTTGTGCGACGCCGGTATCGAGGTCGAGGCGAGCCAGATAGTTACTGCCGCCAGGCTCACAGGGGAGTACGTGCGGGCGACGTATCCGGACGCGCGGGCGTGGGTCCTCAATCACGGTGACGTGTCTGCCGATCTCGAGGGAATCGAATTCGACGACGCCGATCCTGAGGTCGTGATTCTCGGCGGTGCCGGCCCGGAGTTCACTCACGAGGCGCTGAGCCGAGTGCTCGAACTTCTGCTCGCCGGTGTGCCCGTCGTCGCGATGCACCGCGGGATGATGTGGGAGACCGTAGACGGCCTTCGGATCGACACCGGAACGTACTTGCCGGGCTTCGAGGAAGTGGCAGGTGTAAATATCGCCGCAGTGGGTAAACCGTCTCTCACGGGGTTCCTGACAGCCACGGAGCTGATGCATGTCGAACCTGAGGCGACGGTGATGGTCGGCGACGACCTGATCGGGGACGTCCTCTCCTCACAACGAGTCGGCTTGACCGGAGTTCTGGTGCGCACAGGCAAGTTTCGGCAAACAGTGCTCGATCTGTCGGTTCAGAAGCCTGATCATGTCATCGATTCGGTCGCGGATCTTCCGGCCCTTCTCGGGGTCGTCCTCGAGGCTTGACCAGGCGGGGGTGACGGACTTCACTCGAGCGGGTACTCTCGCGCCCGAATCCAATGAACTTGTTCCACGAAGGAGTTTTCTATGCCCTTGATCTCGTCAGTCTGGTTCCGTCGCTCATCCTCTCGAGTCAGCGGAATTTCCAGTAGTCGGTTGGGGGGCCGCCTGGCGAGAACAGGGGCTGTGATGACTGTAGGTATGGGGCTCGCCGCCGGGCTGGCGCTGACCGGTGCGGGAGCTGCTTCGGCAGCCCCCGTCACGTGTGTCTCGCCGCCGTCGGCCAATGACATCCAGGTCTCCGAGACCGCGAGCTGCGGCGCGCAGTCCGTCGGAGCCGGCCGTTCGCAGGCCGGTGCTGCCGAGAGCGGTACCGCTGTGAGCGTCGCCGCCGACAACGGCTACTCCAATTCATATGCAAACGGCTTCGGAACCGCGCTGGGGGCTTCTCGCGGTAATGGTCAGGCGCAGGCATTTGCGCTCGGCGGCGGTATCGCGCGGGCCGGGGCGGCTGACGGCAACGTCACCTTCGCCATCGCTGGTTACGGAGCGGGCGCTACGGCCGATGCCAACGGCGTCGACTGCGTCGGAGTGCTCTCGTTTGCGGTCAATTTGAGTAACGGACAGTTCTGCATCGCGGGCTGAGGCTCAACCTTGCACTCGGCACGCTCGAGTGCTAAAAATGCAGTTGGCACTCGCGAACCGTGAGTGCCAGGTCGAGGCAGTGAGACCGGGAACCATAGACACCCCCGGTCGTCCGTCGCGGGCACTGACTAGACCACAGGCGTAGATGGGTGACCAGGCAAATCGGTCGCCCGTGTAATGAGGTGACTGGTCAAACGGTCGCCTTGTGCCGATGAGGTGACCCGACGAGCGGTCACCTTGTGTGTCACCCCCTATCCGGAGGATCACTTCGCAATGGCAAAGATCATCGCGTTCGACGAAGAGGCACGTCGTGGCCTCGAGCGAGGCCTCAACGCCCTCGCCGACGCTGTCAAGGTGACGTTGGGCCCCAAGGGTCGCAACGTCGTTCTCGAAAAGAAGTGGGGCGCCCCCACGATCACCAACGATGGTGTTTCCATCGCCAAGGAGATCGAACTCGACGACCCGTACGAGAAGATCGGCGCCGAGCTCGTCAAGGAGGTCGCCAAGAAGACTGACGACGTCGCTGGCGACGGCACCACCACCGCTACCGTTCTCGCACAGGCTCTGGTCCGTGAAGGCCTGCGCAACGTCGCAGCCGGCGCGAACCCGCTCGGCCTCAAGCGCGGCATCGAGAAGGCTGTCGAGGCTGTCACAGCTCGCCTGCTCGAGACCGCCAAGGAGATCGACACCAAGGAGCAGATCGCTGCTACCGCCGGTATTTCCGCCGGCGACCCGTCCATCGGTGAGCTCATCGCCGAGGCTATGGACAAGGTCGGCAAGGAAGGCGTCATCACGGTCGAGGAGTCCAACACCTTCGGCCTGCAGCTCGAGCTCACCGAGGGCATGCGCTTCGACAAGGGCTACATCTCGGCGTACTTCGCCACCGATGCAGAGCGTCAGGAAGCCGTCCTCGAAGACGCGTACATCCTGCTCGTCAGCTCCAAGATCTCCACGGTCAAGGACCTGCTGCCCCTGCTGGAGAAGGTCATCCAGTCCGGCAAGCCGCTCCTGATCATCGCCGAGGACGTCGAGGGCGAAGCTCTCTCCACCCTCGTGGTCAACAAGATCCGTGGCACCTTCAAGTCTGTTGCCGTCAAGGCTCCCGGCTTCGGTGACCGTCGTAAGGCTCAGCTCGCCGACATCGCCATCCTCACCGGTGGCGAGGTCATCAGCGAAGAGGTCGGACTCTCCTTGGAGACCGCAGGCCTCGAGCTCCTCGGCCAGGCACGCAAGGTCGTCATCACCAAGGACGAGACCACCATCGTCGAGGGTGCCGGCGACGCCGACGCAATCGCCGGTCGTGTCAGCCAGATCCGCGCCGAGATCGAGAACAGCGACTCGGATTACGACCGTGAGAAGCTGCAGGAACGTCTGGCCAAGCTGGCCGGCGGCGTTGCAGTCATCAAGGCCGGCGCTGCTACCGAGGTCGAGCTCAAGGAGCGCAAGCACCGCATCGAAGATGCAGTGCGTAACGCAAAGGCAGCCGTCGAAGAGGGCATCGTCGCCGGTGGTGGCGTTGCACTTCTCCAGGCAGCTCCCGCACTGGACGACCTCAAGCTCGAAGGTGACGAGGCAACCGGCGCGAACATCGTTCGCGTTGCACTGTCCGCTCCGCTCAAGCAGATCGCATTCAACGCAGGCCTCGAGCCCGGCGTTGTTGCGGACAAGGTCTCCAACCTGCCCGCAGGTCACGGCCTCAACGCTGCGACCAACGAGTACGGCGACCTGCTCGCTGCAGGCATCAACGACCCGGTCAAGGTCACCCGCTCGGCACTGCAGAACGCAGCGTCCATCGCGGCTTTGTTCCTGACGACCGAAGCCGTTGTCGCTGACAAGCCCGAGAAGGCCGGAGCGCCTGCAGGCGATCCGACCGGCGGCATGGGCGGCATGGACTTCTGAGTCCATCTCCACCTAGCTCCTAGAGCCCGGCCCACCATTCGGTGGGCCGGGCTTTTGCTTGTGCGGAGGTATTTGCGGGCATTTTTGTCCACTACTGCGACGCGATCGCGGTTTCCCGTTGCGCGCTCGATGCTGTGTGCGTTTACGCCCGCGCTTACGCCCGGTTGTGTCGGCGTCTTCGGACCACTGTGATGATTTCGTCCGCCACAGCGTCGAGATGGGCCATCGCGGTGGCGGCGGAGTAACGCAACACCATCCATCCGTCGAGAACGAGTGCGTTCTGACGCCGTCGATCGTTGTTGAAAGTTGCGGGGTCGGTATGGAATTCGCGCCCGTCGATCTCCACGATCACCCGGGCTCGCGTGTCGACCAGATCGCCGAAGTAGGGTCCGACCCGAGCGTTGATCTCCAGGTGAACGTTGCGCGCAGTCAGTGCACGGGCGACTGCTCGCTCCGGTTCCGAACGAGTGAGCGGGCAACAGGTGCGGAGTTGTTCGCGTACGGCGGGGATCCCGTGCCTGCCGCGGCTCGCATCACACAGTTGGGCTATCGACTTCCACGGCACTCGGGTCGATACCGCCGCGTCGAAGAAGGCCTCGAGTGCGGGCCGTGGCAACGTGGTCGCGACGTCGATGAAGCACTGCTCGATCGGCACGATCGGTAAACCCATCCACTCATCCGACGAGACTCCTGTTCGTCGGTGAAGCCGTACCCACTGCGGACTGGCTGCTCGGACGCTGGGAGCCACGGTGGCCTCGACGAAGAGTGGTTCCTCCGGCAGGAGATCCCACAGCCAGGCTGCGCTGGTATGGCTGAGGACGGCCTCAGGCTTCCACAGTGTGACCGCGACGCAACGCTCGAAGTATCCAGGTTCTTCGGTGGAGTACACCGACGGCAGGATTCGATGGAGTCGCCCTGACCGCGTGGATCGGGAGATCGAACTGCGCGAAGTGCCCTGCTCGAGCAACTGGTTTCTTGTGACAACTTCCACGTATGCACTGTGGCGGCAAGAGCCTGACGACGCGGATTCAGAAGCCACTTTGTGGATGGCCGCGTGTGTGTGGACAACCTCATGGCGTAACAGGTGTATCGAGAAGGTGGGGAACGAGAAGCTTCATCTATCCGAATGTTGAAGGATGTTTGATATTTTCCGTCCCGATTGTTCGCCTCCGCTAACCTGTGAAGTGCGGATACGTCTAGTTCTTTTGGTGGATAATTCTGTCCTGAATACCCTCAAGTACTAAGCCTTTCGGACGACGTAAATTCCGGTTGCTATTCCATTTTGCTCGATTTTCAGGCGTCTTGGACGCTAGACCTGCGAATATGGAACAGGTTTCAGATCCATCTGAAATTCTTGGGCAAAAAGCACCCAAACCGGATCCTATTGCACTACCTTGATGTCAGTCACAGCCGCGGAAAGTGGGCACCAGCCCCGGAGGATCTCGGCTTCATCGTTCGACTGGGATTCTCTAATTGCTGCTCGGACCGGTTCTTTGTGGGCTGCATCAAGCATTCCAATGTAAATGTTCCGTGAGTATTCGCGGCCAATCGAAAGCGTGGGATTCAATATGATCGTCATGTTCCTGCAGACAACGGCGGCATTGTTCACCGACCTGCTGGGTAACGTCTGGTCCGGTTCGCTCATGCCGGGAATCGACGGGGTCACCGGATCGTTGGTTTCGGCAATCGACCTCAGTTGACGGCACCTGCAAGTTCTTCTTCCAATGTTTTTGATGACAGGAGCGAATGATGGATCTGGGATCGATTGCGGACGTTCTCGAGGGCGAGGCCGGGGGGTTGATCAAAAACATTCTCGGGATGGCTTTGTTTACCCCGTTTATCGCCTCGGTTGACTTCGGCTGGTTCCCGAACGTCGACTGAGAAGTGAATTGCTTTAGCCAGTGAACGAAATCAATCTCAAGGAGTGTGAAATACGGTGGACACAGCTAGTTTGATAGGTGCGCTCGCAAGCGTTGACGTCGGATCCCTCGTGGATCCACTGTTCTACTTGGTCAAGGTCGTTGACGGAATCTTCGTGTCGATCACCGGAAGCCTCAACATGGGCGGTGCGCTCGGTGAGGCTGCGGCGGGCAGCGTCCAATCGGTCCTCGGCTCCGTAGCCGGCCTGTAAAAGGAGAAGGAGAAAAGATGTTCGATCTCTTCCTGGACTACCTGTCCAAGATCGTCGATTTCGGATCGGTCGATCTCGTGGGCACGTTTGTGAAGTATTTGAACGCGCTGTCGTCTTCCCCCACGCCATAGAAAGAACGGAATCGGTCATGCTGCAAACTTATTTAACCGGAATGATCACGTGGGTATCGAACATGCTTGGTCTCACTTCCACTGGAAGCAAGATCATCAAGGATCCTCCACAAAAGCCGTGATCACTCCAGCGACTGCATCATATTGTTCGGTTGTCGAGGACAGCATCGTAGCGGAGCAGTCAGGCGAACCTGCACAACCTGCACTTGCTTGAAACTTTGGTCCCCGTAGCCCTCTGGCTTCGGGGACCATCGGTTTTGCAATCACTGGCCTCATAGTCACAAGCTTTGCACTCAGGCGAATGTGCGGGCAACCAGCCGCGATACAAGGAGTTCAATGGGCGCGTCCAACACGTCAGGCGCAAGGATGGCGCAGCTGAACCCACGCGATGCCGAATTCATCTATCACGAGGGCGCTGGTCACCTGAACCATCTGATCGCTGTGTACTTCTTCGAGACATCGTTGCACCCAAGCGCGGAATTCACGGCAGAACAGGCAGTGGACTGGGTTACCGCACGCCTCGGATGTGATCGCATGTTCACTCAACGAGTCCAACGGACTCCGTTGGGACTGGACCATCCCTACTGGGTGACAGACCCTGACTTCGACGTCCGAAAGCACGTGTACGTCAACAAGATCAACGACACAGGATGGGCAGCGCTGCAAAAGCCGTTGAGCGCGTTGTTGACCACGAAGATGGACCTGCGCCGTCCGCCGTGGGAACTGCACTTCTTCGTAGGTTTGGAGGGACTTGAAGAATTGCCGGGCCGACTGACGGCGGTGGTGCTCAAGTCTCACCACAGTGCAGCTGACGGTATCGCCATCAGGACGTTGGGCGAGGCTATCTTTTCGGGCAAGGTGCAGCAGGCTGGGTCCGAACCGTCTGTGCCGTTTGTGCGAGCGAGGATATTCACCAAGTCGCTACTGGGGTTTCCCGGCCGAATATATCGCTTCGCAAGGCAGGTACCAGGCAACCGACGCGCTCAGAGAGATGCTGACGCTGCGAAGAAGGCAGGAGAATGGGTGGAGAGCCTCAACGAGAGGCCTGCAATTCGATTCAACGGCAAGGTGGGTGGAGCTGCCTCACTCGAACCGATGACAATGTCCGGGGAGCAGGTCCGTGAGATCAAGGATTCGGTGCCCGGTGCCACTGTCAACGACGTTCTACTCGCCGTTGTCGGAGGCGCTCTGACGCGCTACCTCACGGAAAAGGATGAAAGGCCAAGCGATTCCTTGATCGCGATGGTTCCTCGCTCGGTGCGTAAGGTCGAAGCGTGGGAGTCGGCGAATCAGTTGGTGGCTCTGCTGGTGGATATGCACACCCAGGTCGAGTCCCCATTGGAGAGGTTGGCGCTCATTTCGAGTTCGGCACGGTCGGAGAAGGCGCGCACGTCCCATCCCGCGGTCAGGCGTGCCGGGGCCGCAGTCGAGACCACGCCCGCGCCTTTGATGAGATTGATGGCGTATGCGCGCAAGCAGAACGATCACAGCCTCGATCGACCGCGTTACCAGCACACGATGGTGAGTAACATTCCACTCTCGGTCGAAGGGTTGACGCTTGCCGGCGCCCCGGGCGCGGCTGTGCTTGCAGTGCAAGCGCCCATCGACGGGGATGGGCTACGGCATTTCATGGTCGCCGCAGCAGGTGGGGGACTGACCCTCAACGTCATCGCGGATACCGCGACCATGCCCGATCTCCACCATTACATCGAACTACTGCGAGCAAGTTTCGATGACTTGGCAGCGGCAGCCTCAATGCAGACTGAGGATTCACCTGACCAAGAGGTTGCCTCCTGATCGATCGGAATCACAGGCACCTTTTCCGATTGCTGGATCCGGTGATACCCAACGATTCCGAGCAGAACCCAGAGGATCGGCATGTCAGCTCGCTACAATTCGGACATTCGTTCAGCGTCGGAATTGAGGGGCATGCATGATCTTTCGGAACTCGTTGCCAGCCGCGGTATCTCAGATGGGGCCGCGAGACGCGGAGTTCGTCTACAACGAGTCCGGCGGACATCTGAGCCACATGGTCTGCGCCTACTTCTTCGACACGACGGGCCATCCGCTCGCAGAGATGACGCACGACGACGCGGTTCGGTGGATCACCGAAAGATTCGGATACTGGCCACTGTTCACGAGTCGACTCCAGCGAGTTCCGCTGGATCTGGACTATCCCTATTGGGTCCCGGCCGATTTCGACGTCGGTGATCACGTGCACGTCCATCGTGCCCCGGTTGCCGGGTGGGCGCCGGTTCGTGAATTGCTCGGGCGCTCGCTCGGTGAGCCGATGGACTTGTCCCGGCCGCCCTGGGAGTTGCACGTCATGACCGGAGTGCACGGGATCGACGAGCTACCGGGCAATCTGACGCTGATCATGCTCAAGACCCACCACGGGGCCGGTGACGGTCTGGCGATCCGCGATCTGACCAACCTTCTGTTCTCCGGTCCGCCGAAGCCGGAGACGAAGCGTGCCGGTTCGGGGCTTTCGTCGCTGAATTTGATCGGGCGCACGGTCGTGGGTTTGCCCGGCCAGGCGATCCGTTTCGGCCGGGGTCTGTCCGTGACAAAGGTTGCGGGCGAGACGGTTCGGGAGGCGGAAGAGGCCGGAGAGCTGCCTACGTACTCGGCCGACCGCCCGCCGACCCGATTCAACGGCATGCTGGGCGGAGACATCACGATCGATTTCCTGACGCTGGACGGCGCAGACATCAAAGCGATCCGAGCGGCCGTTCCGGACGTGACGGTCAACGACATCTTCCTGACCGTCGTCGCCGGCGCTCTCGACGCATACCTGTCGGAGAAGGGCGAGAAATCAGGCAGTGGGTTGGCGGCGATGGTTCCCCGATCGATGCGGCAGATCGCCGAATGGGAATCGGCCAACCAACTGGCGCTGTTGACGGTCGATCTGCACACGGACGTCGAAGATCCGGTCGAGCGGCTGACACGAATCAGGGATTCGGCGCTGATGGCAAAGGGGCGGAGTTTGGACCCAGCCGTCCGTCGATACGGCACACGCATCGAAACGTCGCCCGCGGCTCTGCTCAGACTCACCGGTCTCTCGCGTCGGATCAACAAGCTTGACCCTTCGCACAAGGTCATTCAGAACACGACGATCAGCAATGTCCCGGTATCGGTCGACGGCAATGTCTTCGAAGGTGCGCCGGCGGTGGCAGTTCTCGGCGGGCAGGCGCCGGTCGACGGAGACATTCTGCGCCACTTCCTCATTGCTGCGCGTGGAGGTTCTCTGACGCTCAATGTCATCGTCTCGCGAGAGACGATGCCAGATATCGAGCACTACATCGAATTATTGCGGGTGGGGTTCACGGCGCTTCTGCAGGCAGTTTCCGACCAAAATCGTGAGTTGGTCGAACGATAATCTCTCGACACCTCAGCTTTACGCCGCCTGTCGTTCCCTGAGTTTTCTGATCGGCGTCATTTGCTCGTCCCAAGTGAACCACTGAACATCTTGGTTGGGCAGCGTCAGTGGCCTGGCCGTCAAGGGTCTCGAGGCCCTCGCTGCGCTCAGCGGTGGAGAGTTGAAGGCCGTCAAGTAGATTGTCGATTTCGGGGCCTGCTCGTGTTGGCGCGTAGGCCCCGAAATACTTTTTGTCGGCGCGTAATTCTCGCCATGTCAATTGCCGGAATTCTCACCCTAATGGCATGAGCATCCAGGCGGCGAGATATACCAATGCCGCGGTTCCACCCGTGCAAATAGCGGCGATAACGGCGAGTAGACGGACAAGATTGACGTCGGCGCCGAAGTAATCTGCAATTCCGCCGCACACTCCGGCGAACATTTTCTTGTCGTTGGAACGGGTGAAGGGGCGAGGTGTGTTGCTTTCGAATGTCATGCTTCAATTCTGAAGCGAGATCGCATCAGGCACCATCGGGGACGACCCCCATCTGCACCCTGATCTTTTGAGCCCGTCGTGTCATACCCCGGTAGTTCATCCCAGCTTCACCGAACGGTTGCTGCGGGAGACTACCTTGTCGGCGGTGACCGATTTAGCAGAACGCCGACCGTTCCTCAGCGCCTTCGCGGATCTCTCGACCGCCGTCGATCTGGCCGACACCGCCGCCTTCACCGTCGACGACAATGACGACGACGATCCGGTGCTGCTGACGTCGCCGGACGGTTTCGAGGTCGACACTTGGCGGGAGGGCTACCCGTACGAGGCACGGATGCCTCGGGACGAGTACGAAATGTCCAAGCGTCTGCTGCAGATCGAACTCCTCAAGCTGCAGAACTGGTCGAAGGAAACCGGCGCACGGCACGCCATCGTGTTCGAAGGACGCGACGCTGCCGGCAAGGGCGGAACGATCAAACGATTCATGGAGCACCTCAATCCTCGCGGCGCTCGCGTCGTGGCGCTGGAGAAGCCGTCGGCCCGCGAGTCGACGCAGTGGTACTTCCAGCGCTACGTGCAGCACCTTCCGGCTGCCGGGGAACTGGTGATGTTCGATCGGTCTTGGTACAACCGGGCCGGGGTCGAGCGGGTCATGGGCTTCTGCACCGACGAGGAGCACGAGCGTTTTCTGCGCCAGGTGCCGTTGTTCGAGCAGATGCTCGTCGACGACGGCATCAGCTTGATCAAGTTCTGGTTCTCGGTTTCCCCGCTGGAGCAGCGCACGCGGTTCGCGATCAGACAGGTCGATCCCGTGCGGCAGTGGAAGCTTTCGCCGATGGACATCGCTTCTCTGGACAAGTGGGATGCGTACACGGCGGCGAAGGAAGAGATGATCCGGTTCACCGATACCGACACCGCTCCGTGGACCGTCATCAAGAGCAATGACAAGAAACGCGCACGGATAAACGCGATGCGTCACGTGCTCAGTCAGTTCGATTACGACAACAAGGATTACGAGATCGTGGGTACTCCGGATCCGCTGATCGTGGGAAGCCTCGAATAGTCGGCGCGTGGGCTCTGCCCATCCGCGGCGTGGGTGGTTAGTGTGAGTTGAATGGAGACCGTACCGATCCAACTCCCCGACGGCACCGTGACCCCGATCCGTCTGTTTCCCGGACCGAACGACGACGCACCCGTGGTGGTGATGTTGCCCGGGCTCGGAGTTCCCGCCGGGTTCTACGATCCGGTGGCGCAGGCCCTGGTCGAAGCCGGCTTCAATGCGGCCATCGGTGAACTGCGTGGCCAAGGTGACAGCAAACCGCGCCCGAGCGCGTCGAGTGTTTTCGGATATCAGGAACTGGTCTCGATCGATTGTCCGGCGACGTTCGAGGTGGTGCGTGAGCGGTTTCCGGCCAGCACACCATTTCTGATGGGGCACAGCATGGGCGGCCAGATCGGGGTCATGTACGCGTCGAGGATTCGGGGCCGGCTCGGCGGACTGATCCTGGTTGCCTCCGGATCGCCGTATCACCGCGGATTCCCCGGAATCCGTGCGCCCGGACTCTATCTGGGTTCGTCCGCGATGTCGGTGACAGCCAACATCGCCGGCTTCTGGCCTGGAGACCGGGTCAACGTCGGCGGCTTCGGTCGACAGTCGAAAGTACTGATCACCGATTGGGCCCGGTTCGCCAGGACCGGTCGCATGGAACCCGTCGGTGCGGATATCGACTACGAGGAGCGGATCGCTCGCCTGACCTTGCCGGTTCTGTCGATCACGATCGAAGGGGACGATCTCGCTCCACGCCGGTCGGCAAAGAACCTGGTGGACAAGCTCTCCGGGGCCCAAGTGACGATGACGCACATCGACGAACCACTCGGTCACAACGGTTGGATACGCAATCCCACCGCTGTGAGCGAGCGCGTCGTCGCGTGGTTGCGCGACCGCTGAAAGATCAGGCGAGTTTCTGCCAGAGGAACTCGTAGGTCAGCGCAGTCTTGAAGGCCAGCTGAGCATTGTCCGCGGCGCCGCCGTGGCCACCCTCGATGTTCTCGAAATACAGCACCGGCTTGCCCAGCTCTTCCAGCCGTGCGGCCATCTTGCGGGCATGCGCGGGGTGGACGCGGTCGTCGCGGGTGGACGTCGCGATCAGGATCGGTGGGTACGACGCGGCGGCGTCGATGTTCTGATACGGCGAGTACTCCGAGATGAATGCCCACTCCTCCGGGACATCGGGGTCACCGTATTCGGCCATCCACGAAGCGCCGGCCAGCAGGAGATGGAATCGGCGCATGTCCAGCAGCGGGACCTGACAGACGATGGCGCCGAAGAGCTCGGGGTACTTGGTCAGCATGATGCCCATCAGCAGGCCGCCGTTGCTACCGCCCTGAGCTGCCAGAAGATCCGGGGTCGTGATTCCGCGATCGACGAGGTCTCTCGCGACGGCAGCGAAGTCTTCGTGCACCTTGTGGCGCCCGGCCTTGAGAACCTGTGTGTGCCAACCGGGTCCGTACTCGCCGCCACCACGAATGTTCGCAACCACATAGGTTCCGCCCTGCGTCAGCCAGGCACGGCCCAGAGAACCGCTGTACGACGGTGTCAGCGAGATCTCGAATCCGCCGTACCCGTAGAGCAGGGTAGGGCCGGGCTCGCTACGCGGACTGCGCACCACGAAGTACGGAACTTGGGTGCCGTCGGCAGAGGTGGCGAAGAACTGCTCCGTGGTGATGCCCTCGGCGTCGAAGAACGCGGGAGCCTGCTTGAGGGCAGTGGGTTCGGTTTCGCCGATCACGCCGTGCAAAAGAGTTGCAGGGGAGGTGTATCCACTCGAATTGACGAAGTACTCGTTGCTGACATCAGGGTCGGTGTCGAGAATTTCGATACTGGTCAGTTCTGGAAGCCCTTCGAAAGGTCGATCCTCCCAGCCGTTTTCGCCCGGCGTCAGGATTCGCAGCGTCGTGCGCACGTCGGTCAGGACCACCAGAATCAGATGATCGCGTGTCCAGGTGTAGTGCTCGAGCGAGGAATGTGCGTCGGGTTCGAAGATCGATGTCAGTGCTCGTGAGCCGGCAAGGAAATCGTCGTAACGGATGGCAAGCAGTGCGCCGGTCGGATATTCGGTGTCCTCGACGGCCCACACGGACTTGGTGCGGATCAACAACCACTCGTGGTGAATCGAGATCCCGGCGTCCTCGGGGACGTCCACGAGCACCAGTTCACCGTCGGGGCGAACTTCGAAATGCTGAGAGTTGTAGAAATCGACCGAGCGAGTGACGAAGTCCCGTTCGAACCCGGGCGTCGGATCGTGCGAAGCCGAGATGGCCACGTCCGTGGCCTGGCCCTCGTAGACGGTCTCGGCGCTGGAGAGGGGAGTGCCGCGCTTCCACCGCTGGGCCAGACGGGGATATCCGGAATCGGTGAGCGACCCCGGTCCGATATCCGTTCCGACGTAGACGGTATCGATGTCGATCCAGTCGATGTCGGTCTTGGCCTCGGGAAGGTAGAAGCCGGGATTCTCGCCCTCGGGAGCGAGGAACTCGCGCTTGTCGATGTCGAACTCGCGAACGACCGCCGCGTCTGCCCCGCCGCGGGAGAGGCTGATCAATGCACGGTTGCGGTGTGGCCGTAGAAGTTGCGTGCCCTTCCAGACCCAGTTCTCGCCCTCGGCCTCGGCCAGGGCGTCGAGGTCGACCAGGACGTCCCATTCCGGGTCGTCGGTGACGTACTGATCGAACGTCGTGCGTCGCCACAATCCGCGAACGTGGGTGCTGTCGCGCCAGAAGTTGTAGAGGAACTCACCTCGACGGCGGACGTAGGGGATTCGCGCGTCGGTATCGAGGATCTCGCGCACGTCGCTCTGTAGTCGATCGAAGCGCTCGTTGTCGGTGAGCTGCTCCTCGGTCACGGCATTGTGCTGACGGACCCAATCGAGTGCAGACTCACCGGTCACGTCTTCGAGCCAGAGGTAGGGGTCGTCGCCGGTGGTGGGCTGCTGATCGGAAGTCATACGTCCATTCTTACTGCTCGCTCCCGACAGCACTCGACCCCGCTCCCGAAACACTGGAGCGGGGTCGAGTGAGAACGAATCGGGTCAGACGCCCAGGGAGTGAGCGAGCATCGGCCAGGAGTTGTGGAGATCGTCCTGCCAGTAGCCCCACGAGTGGGTGCCGGTCGGCTTGAAGTCGAAGGTGGCCGGGATCTTCAGATCGCTCAGGCGGTAGGCGAGGTTGTGGGTGCAGTAGTTGACCGCTGCCTCGATGACGCCGCCGACGATCGCCTGGTTGGCGAGCGCACCGACCTGACCGTTGATCGCGGGATTGGCGAGAGTGTCGTGTGGGCCGGGGAGTCCGGAGCCGGTGGAGACGTAGAGTTCGGTGCCGCGGAGCTTCTCGGCGTTGAGGACCGGATCGTTGTCCTTCCAGCCCTGACCGTCGAGCGGGCCCCACATGTTGGTGATGTCAGCTCCGCCGCGGGTACCTGTGACAAGTTCGATCGCACTCTGACCGACGGGGGTGCTGGTCTCAGCGCATCCGCTGTACGCCCCGACGCCCTTGTAGAGGCCGGGAGCCGCGATGGCGAGGTTGAGGACCGAGGTCGCGGTCATGGAGATCGCGGAGATCGACTGGACCTTGTTGGTGTTGAACTCGGCGTCGATGACGGGCGGGAGTTCCTTGGTGAGGAACGTCTGCCACTTCTGGCGACCGAGAACCGGATCGTCGTTCACCCAGTCGGTGTAATAGCTGAACGCGCCTTCGAGTGGAGTGACGACGTTGACGTTCTTGTCCTGGAAGAAGTTCATGACGTCGGTCTTGCGTTGCCAGGTCGCCGAGTCTTCGCCGCCGCCTGCACCGTTGAGCAGGTAGAGCGTCGGGCGGGGTTCGCTGCCATCTGCGGGGAGGATGACCTCGAGCGGGATGTTGCGATCCATCGCCGGGGAGAAGACCGAGATGGTGACCTTGCGGTCGCCGGTCTTGGTGTTGCTCACGACGTGCGATCCGGACGTGTCACCGCCCGCAGAAGCTGTCGCCGGACTGATCAGCATCGGCAGCACCGTGGCCACTGCGAGAGCTGCGATCACACTGCCACGCTTGAAAATTCGAGCACGCATACGTTCGGATCCTCCACCTGAATGTCTTCGGATCCGGAACGGATCGAAGTGCCTGTGAGCCCTTACTGGAACAGGTTCACTTTTTGTTATGTGTCAGTAAAGCAGAGCGGGCGCAGAAAGTGACGCGATTCGATTGCCTGACAATTGAATTGGCCCCGGAATTAACCCCCGAATCAACCCCCGAATCGGCCCAGACAAGCACTCGACCCCGCTCCCGGAAGTGCAGGGAGCGGGGTCGAGTCGGAACGATTTCGGTCAGATGCCCATCGAACGAGCGAGCATCGGCCAGGAGTTGTGGAGATCGTCTTCCCAGTAGCCCCACGAGTGGGTGCCGGTCGGCTTGAAGTCGAAGGTGGCCGGGATCTTGAGATCGTTGAGGCGGTAGGCGAGGTTGTGGGTGCAGTAGTTGACTGCTGCCTCGATGACGCCGCCGACGATCACCTGGTTGGCGAGTGTGCCGACCTGTCCGTTGATCGCCTCGTTGTTCAGGGTGTCGTGCGGGCCGGGGAGTCCGGAGCCGGTGGAGATGAAGAGCTCGGTGCCGCGGAGCTTCTCGGCGTTGACGACGGGGTCGTTGTCGATCCAGCCCTGGCCGTCGAGGGGGCCCCACATGTTGGTCACGTCAGCGTCGCCGCGCATGCCCACAACCAGTTCGATGGAGGACTGGCCGACCGGTGTGCTGGTCTCGGCGCATCCGCTGTATGCACCGACGCCCTTGTAGAGGCCCGGAGCTGCGATGGCGAGGTTGAGGACCGAGGTCGCGGTCATCGAGATCGCGGAGATCGACTGGACGCCGTTGGTGTTGAACTCGGCGTCGATGACGGGCGGGAGTTCCTGGGTCAGGAACGTCTGCCACTTCTGACGGCCGAGGGACGGGTCGTCGTTCACCCAGTCGGTGTAGTAGCTGAATGCACCTTCGAGCGGGGTGACGACGTTGACGTTCTTGTCAGCGAAGAACTCGTTGACGTCGGTCTGACGCTGCCACGTCGCCCGGTCTTCGCCGCCGCCTGCACCGTTGAGCAGGTAGAGGGTCGGGCGGGGTTCGCTGCCGTCTGCCGGGAGGATGACCTCGAGCGGAATGTCGCGTCCCATGGAAGGTGAGTACACCTTGATGGTGGCGATGCGCCCGTTGTCCGTGCGGCTCGAGAGCTTGGAACCCGTTGTGTTTGCCTTGGCAACAGTTGCCGTGGTGGTCGACGGATCTCCGCCTGCGGACGACACTGCAGGGCTGATCAGCATCGGCAGCACGGATACTGCGGCTACAGCGGCGACCAGACGGCCACGCTTGAAAGTGCGAGCACGCATACGTTCAGAAACCTCCACCTAAAATTCCTTCGAATCCGCCCAGGAGTGAACGGTCCTTTGTTGCTGTTCCCGTACGGGAATTCATGCTGGGTACATGCTCTGTCGATAGGTACAGGGCGTGTGAGTCTTGTAAGTTCTACCGCATCGGTGCGTTATCCGCCAGTGAACCAGAGATTTGCTGAACGTACGACCAGTTTCAGGTGAATTTCCCTGATCATCGACGGGATTAGTGAGTGAACCGGACATATCCACTATGGGAACAACATTGTTGCCTACCTCTGCAGTCGAACGCGTCTGTCGAAGATCTTCTCCGATATCAGCGCCCAGCGGGGAGTTACGTTTCGGTGAACGTCGGTTACTCGCCGCAGACTCGCGCGGACTCGACGGCAATCGCCAAGAGTTTCGCGTGGCAGGCGCGGGTCGAGTTCCCGGAGATCACCCCTGTCTTCACCGTCGACGGCGTCGTCGAGATTCAGGAGTCCGGCGGAATCGCCCTGGCCTTCGACCTGGAGGACTCGAATCCGCTGGAGGGAGACCTGGCCAACGTCTCGTACTTCTACGACCTCGGAGTCCGCTCGATGTTGCCGACGTATAACTACATGAACGCTGCCGGCTGCGGCTGCTTGGACCTGGCGGACACGGGGTTGAGTGGATACGGCCGTGACCTGGTTGCCGAGATGAATCGCGTCGGAATGACGGTCGACGGCTCACATTGTTCTGTACAGACGGGGTTGGACATCTCAGCTATCACCCAGCGAGCAATGATCTACAGCCACTCGAACCTCCGAAGGTTGTGGGAGCATCCGCGCAACATCACCGACGATCAGGCCAGAGCGTGTGCGGAGACCGGCGGCGTCGTCGGGATCAACGGCGTGGGCATATTCCTCGGCGTCAACGGACCGGATGACGACCAGGCTCGGCTGTCCGCGATGGCCGACCACATCGAAGAGGCTGTGGGACTCGTCGGCATCGATCATGTCGGGATCGGCTCCGACTTCTCATTCGACGCCGACGACTTCCGCGAAGAGATCGAGCAGAACCCGTCGTCGTTCTCCGAGGCGTACACCGCGTGGGGGCCACTGCAGTGGACTCCTCCGGAGGAGGTGCTGACACTTGATCAGGTATTGCGTGAGCGGGGCTTCGACGAGCCGTCGATCGAGGCCGTGTACGGCGGAAATTTCGCCCGAGTTGCCCGAGAAGTGTGGGCTACCGACGGGTAATACGACCATCTGGGGACAGCGAAACGATGCAGGACTACCCTGGTGAATCGTGACCTCACACTATGACGTCGTTGTCCTCGGAGCCGGCCCCGGTGGGTACGTCGCTGCTATCCGCGCGGCACAACTGGGCCTGAGCACCGCCATCATCGAGCAGAAGTACTGGGGCGGTGTATGCCTGAATGTCGGCTGCATTCCGTCCAAGGCGCTTCTCCGTAACGCCGAACTCGCGCACATCTTCACGAAAGAAGCGAAGACGTTCGGCATGTCCGGAGACGTGTCCTTCGATTTCGGCTCCGCTTTCGATCGCAGCCGCAAGGTCGCGGACGGGCGAGTCAAGGGCATTCACTTCTTGATGAAGAAGAACAAGATCCCGGAGTACGACGGCAAGGGCACGTTCGTCGACGCCAACACCATCAGCGTGGAGCTGAGCAAGGGTGGCACCGAGACGATCACGTTCGACAACGCCATCATCGCGACCGGTTCGTACACCAAGCTGCTGCCCGGCACCTCGCTGAGCGAGAACGTCGTGACCTACGAAGAGCAGATCCTCACCCGTGACCTTCCGGGTTCGATCCTCATCGTCGGTGCCGGCGCGATCGGCATGGAGTTCGGTTACGTCCTCAAGAACTACGGCGTCGACGTTACGATCGTCGAGTTCCTCGATCGGGCACTGCCCAACGAGGACGCCGACGTCTCGAAGGAAATCGCCAAGCAGTACAAGAAGCTCGGCGTCACCATCAAGACCGGTGCCGCTGTGCAGTCCATCAGCGACGACGGCAGCAAGGTCACCGTCTCGATCAAGGACAACAAGTCCGGCGAGATCGAGACCGTGGTCGTCGACAAGGTTCTGCAGTCCGTCGGCTTCGCACCGCGCGTGGAGGGCTTCGGTCTCGAGAACACCGGTGTCGCGTTGACCGATCGCGGCGCCATCGCGATCGACGACTACATGCGCACCAACGTCCCGCACATCTTCGCCATCGGTGACGTCACCGCCAAGCTGCAGCTCGCGCACGTCGCAGAAGCTCAGGCTGTCGTCGCTGCCGAGACCATCGGCGGCGCGGAGACGCAGACACTCGGTGACTACCGGATGATGCCGCGTGCGACGTTCTGCCAGCCGCAGGTCGCCTCGTTCGGTTTGACCGAGGAGCAGGCCAAGGCCGAGGGCTACGACGTCAAGGTCGCGAACTTCCCGTTCGCTGCCAACGGCAAGGCACACGGTCTCGGTGACCCGACCGGTTTCGTCAAGCTGATCGCCGACAAGAAGTACGGCGAACTGCTCGGCGGGCACCTCATCGGACCGGACGTTTCGGAACTGCTGCCCGAGCTGACCTTGGCCCAGAAGTGGGACCTCACGGTCAACGAGTTGGCACGCAACGTCCACACCCACCCCACGCTCAGTGAGGCACTGCAGGAAGCGATCCACGGCCTCGCCGGCCACATGATCAACTTCTGACGGCAGGGCCTTCGGCCCCGTGCGCCTTTTCGGTAGTTCGCACTACCGGAAAGGCACACGGGGTTTTTCGTCTTTTGTGTCGAGTTGTGTTGCGAACGGGCCATCTGAGGCCTTCGCATCGGGGTGTAGGCGCGCAACGCATTAGCGTCCCGAGTCGACCATCCGGCTTTCGAAGGACCACTCATGAAAACTCGTTCCGTACTGCTCGCGGCTTGCGTCGCGCTGACGCTCTCTGCCTGTGGAACCTCAGGTGACTCCGGATCGGACGCCGAAGCTTCGGGTGCCGCCGAGGCGGGGGCGTTCCCCGTGACCGTCGACCACGCCTACGGTTCGACGACGATCGACGCGGAGCCTATGCGCATCGTGACCATCGGATGGAGTGGCCAGGATGCGGTGATCGCACTGAACAAGGTTCCGGTCGCCATGGAGAGCTTCTCCGGCGCCGGCATCGAGAACAACATCCTGCCCTGGGACGCTTCGCGTCTGAACGGTGCCAAGCCTGTTCTCATGACGACCAATCCCGATATCCCGTTCGAGCAGATCCTCGGGCTCGATCCCGACGTGATCCTCGCCGTCTACTCCGGCATCGACGAGGGCGAGTACAAGCGTCTCAGTGACATCGCGCCGACCGTCGCGTTCCCCGACCAGCCGTGGGATACGGCGTGGGACAAGCAGATGAGCATGATCGGTGCAGCGCTCGGACAGCCGGAGC
This sequence comes from Rhodococcus sp. SG20037, assembly GCF_031763325.1. Lineage (NCBI taxonomy): Bacteria > Bacillati > Actinomycetota > Actinomycetes > Mycobacteriales > Nocardiaceae > Rhodococcus > Rhodococcus sp. SG20037. The sequence continues at coordinate 1,678,740 of NZ_CP134497.1, forward strand.
AGGCCCAGACGCTGATCGACGAGACCGGGGCGTACTTCGAGAAGCAGGCCGCTGATCACCCACAGTTCCAGGGCAAAACCGCAACGTATGCAATGCGCACCGACGAGGGCCTGATCGTCTTCTGCGGCACCGACCCGCGGATCCGTCTTCTCGGCCAGCTCGGGGTGAAGACCTCGCCCGGTGTCGACGCAGTGTGCACTTCCGGCGACAGTTCGGTGTCCGTGGGCATGGAATCCATCGACACACTCGACGCCGACGTCTTCATTCTCGTCGACGCCGACGGCACCAACCTGGACAAGCTCATGTCCTTCGGTCCGTTCGCGAACATGACCTCGGTGTCGAACGGCCGTCTGGTTCGTCTGGTCGGAATGGACTACGCGATGGCTACGTCCGCTCCGACGGTGCTGAGCGTTCCCTACGCATTCGACGAGTTCATCGCTCAGCTTTCGGACAAGTTGAGCTGATTCCGAGCGTCGTACGACGCTTGTGACGCAACGATTTTCGGCACCTGCGATTCGAGTAGTTCGATCAGGGCCGTGATCTTTGCGGCGACGTCGGCGCCGAGTTCGGTCAAGCTGTATTCCACTTTGGGCGGGATGGTTTCGAGTACCTCACGGTGCACGAGGCCATCCCGCTCGAGTGTTTGCAGGGTCTGCGAGAGCATGCGCTCGCTGACTCCGTCGACGCGTCGGCGCAGGGCACTGAACCGGTACGGACCCTCGTTCAGTGCTGCCAGTGCGAGTGCGCCCCAGCGCCCGGTTGCATTCTGCAATGCCGCCCGAGAGTTGCACCCGCGAGCGAAGACGTCAGCCTCGAGGGTTGGGTCCACGACGTCGGCATTCGGATCAGGAGTCTGGGCAGCACGTGAAGGTGAGTCGGTGCTGGTCATGAACCCAGGCTACTACTGCACGATCCCATAGCGCTAACTCGACGTGTTGCACTTACGAAAAATAAGTGCATGATGGTTGCAGAACGCATTTACGCTTCAACCTGGATCGGGAGTTCGCATGAGCATTGCAGTCACCGGCGCAACCGGAAACCTCGGACAACTGGTAGTCGAGTCGTTGATCGAGCGGGGAACCGCCGCGTCCGACATCGTCGCAGTGGTCCGCAATCCACAGAAGGCGGAAAGCCTCGCCGCCCGCGGAGTAGTTGTACGCCAAGCGGACTACGCCGATGCCTCGGCGTTGGAAACCGCATTGGCGGGCGTCGACAAGCTGGTGCTGATCTCGGGAAGTGAAGTGGGGTCACGGCTCGCGCAACACACCAACATCATCGACGCGGCGAAGGCTGCCGGCGTCGGATTCATCGCCTACACGAGCATATTGAATGCTCAGGACACGCCGATGAAGCTTGCTGCCGAGCACAAGGCGACCGAGGACGTGCTCACTCGGAGCGGTATTCCGTTCGCGCTGTTGCGCAACGGTTGGTACTGGGAGAACTTCACCAACGACCTGGCCGGTGTGATCGAACGCGGCGCACTGGTCGGTGCGGGAGCGGAAGGCAAGATCGCGGCTGCGGCGCGTGCGGATTACGCCGACGCCGCAGCAGTAGTCGCGACCACCGATGGCCACGAAGGCGCAGTGTACGAGTTGGGCGGTGACGAGAGGCTCACCTACGCCGAATTGGCCGCAAAGATCAGCGAATTCGCCGGCAAGCCCGTCGCGTACCAGTTCGTGGACGAGCAGGCATACGAAGGCATTCTCGAGAGCGTCGGACTGCCTGCACCGGTTGCGCAGATCCTCGCCGATTCCGATGCTGCAATTGCCAAGGGGGCGTTGGACACCGAGTCGGGTGACCTGCAGAAGTTGATCGGCCGCAGCAGCACTCCGGTGACTGAGGTGTTGAGGAAGGCCTGACCTGCTGTGCGCCTTTATTAACCGCGGGCGGTTAATAAAGGCGCACAGGGGGCTACCCCATGTGGACTGCACCCTCGGCGGGCAGATCACCCTTCTTGGCGCGGACCAGAACCAGCACTACCGGTGCGATGATCGCCAACAGGACTGCCGCCCAACCGAATGCGGCCGAGTATCCGGATACCTCGGCGCCGAAGAAGTAGTCCGTCATCGAGGCGACGAAGTCCTGCACCGGCTGGGGGAGTAGCGCCAATTGGTCACCAGTCGGGATGGTCGCGTTCGACATGTCGACAGGAATGCCTTCCGGCGGGATCGGCGCCGCGTTGTCGGCGGTGAAGGCCGACTTGGCCGAAGCGTAGATCGTGGTGAACAGTGCGGTTCCGAGTGCGCCGCCGATCTGCAGGGTGGCGTTGACCAGGGCACTGGCAGCGCCGGCGTCGTGGTCGGGGACACCGATCAGTGCGAGGTTCTGCATCGGCACCATCAGCAGACCCAGTCCGAAGCCGAAGATCGCGAGGCCGGGGAACACGTGCGTCCAGTAGGAGCTGTGTACCTCGATCTGGGTCAGCATGAGCAGTCCTACTGCTGCCACCAGCGGGCCGGCGACCATGAGCGGCTTGGGGCCGATCTTGGTGGACAACTGCGCTGCGATGGTCGACGCCAAGACGATGAAGAACGCCATCGGCAGCGATCCGACGCCGGCCATGACCGGGCTGAATCCGAGCACGATCTGCAGGTAGAACGTCAGGTACAACGTGCCGCCGAGCAGGGCGGCGCCCACCAGCATGGAGCCGATCAGAGCAGCGCCGCGATCACGATGCCACGGAACGCTCAGCGGTAGAAGCGGATTCTTGCTGCGGCTCTCGACGACCACGAAGATGGCGAGGAAGACCAGGCCCAGTGCGATGAACAGCAAAGTGTCCGCCTGACCCCAGCCGTGCTCGGCGCGTGTGAATCCGTAGACCAGTGAGCCGAGCCCCAGGGCGATGAGGACAGCGCCGGGAAGGTCGTAGCTCGTGTCGCCGTGCGCTTTGGTTTCCTTGACGATCGGGACGGCTGCAGCGATGGCTATCAGCGCGATCGGGATGTTGACGAGCAGGCACCAACGCCAGTCGACGTACTGCGTCAGCACTCCACCGAGGAGCAGGCCGATGGCAGCGCCACCGCCGGAGATCGCGCCGTAGACGGCAAAAGCCTTGGCGCGCTCCTTCTCTCCGATGAAGGTGGTGGTGAGCATCGACAGCGCAGCGGGCGCGAGCAATGCTGCGAAGACGCCCTGGCCGGCGCGAGCGATGAACAGTTCGATACCGCTCTGCGCGATGCCGCCGATGCCGGAGGCAACCGCGAAGCCCGCCATGCCGACGATGAAGGATCGCTTTCGGCCCCAGTAGTCCGCGATACGTCCGCCGAGGAGCAGCAGCGCACCGAACGCCAAGGCGTACGACGTGACCACCCACGCGCGGTCAAGGTCGCTGATGCCCAGTTCCTCCTGGGCTGCCGGTAGGGCGATGGAGACGATGGTGCCGTCGAGCACCACCATGAGTTGAGCGAACGCGACGATGCAGAGCACCAGCCAGCGACGTTGATGATTCGGATTCTCGGAGACAGCCGGGATCGGTGGCAGAGTGCCGCCGTCGACGTGGGACGTGGTGGTCATTGGAAAAAGGTATTCCAGCCTTCTCGGGTGAGTCAAACGAAATAGTTCGTTCGGTTACCATCATCACTATGGCTCCCACTGACGTGACCGCGACGAAACAGCGAATCCTCGACGCTGCGCAAGAAGAATTCGGCACCTACGGGCTTGCCGGTGCGCGCATCGATCGGATTGCGAAGAACGGAAACGCCAGTAAGGAGCGCCTCTACGCCTATTTCGGTGACAAGGTCGCGTTGTTCCACGCGGTGCTCGACGTCGACTTCGAGCAGGCGATGGAGTCCGTCGAGTTCACCGGTGAAGACATGCCCGCGCATGCCGTCGAACTGTTCGACGCAATGCTCGGCAAACCACAGATTCAACGGATGATGATCTGGGGTCAATTGCAGGGTGAGGCACCACGGATGAAGAAGCTGGCCGAGGAACATTCCAGCTGGGTTCCGCGAATGGCCACGATCCGCAAGGCTCAAGAAGACGGCCTCATCTCGAAGCACTGGGACCCCCAGGACCTGATCACGATGCTGTTCGGCCTCGTGTTCGGCTGGGTGGTGGCCCCCGGTGTGGCCGACAACCAGAACGTCGACGCCGACGAGATCGCGCGCCGCCGTGAAGTGGTGCGCGAGGCCGTCACTCGACTCTGCAAGCCGTGACTGTCAGCGAGAGAGGTACGCGGCCCAACCGCCGTAGTCGGTGATGTCAGCTGCGCCGTTTACGGCGTCATGAGTGCAGCTGAAACCGACTGTCGTTCTGCCGTCGGATAACTCGACGCTCGTGAGCGCCATCGGTGCAGGCAAGGCGGCGAGGAACGTTCCCAGCCCGGCCGGTGAGATTCGGAAGATCTCGCCGACGACCGGTGCGCCGAGTCCAGGGCCACGGCGTACCAGGCCGGGCTTCGGTGGCGTCGTGTCGAGAGCGAAGAGCCGGTAGGCATCCGAGGTCGTGACGGTTTCGACGTACCGCGCGCCGAGGTCGACCAACTGTGTGTTGAGGGGTTGCCCGCGCAGGTGAGCGCCGAATACTGCGAGGTCGATTCCGGTATCGACGAGGGTGGGTGAAGGCACACCGCCGAGTCGCGCAGCGAGGTCGATGGCGATCTGGTCGTCGAAAGCGGGTACGACGAACATGACGCCGAACGGGTGATCTTCGGCAGTGCGGTGTCCGGGCGCCGCGACGGCCGCCATGTCGAGCAGGTTGCAGAAGTTGGTGAAAGTTCCCATCCGGCGGTTGATTCCGAACGGATCCTCGGTCACGGCGGCAATCGTCGGGTGTTCGGTGGTGGTGGGAAGCAGTAGGGCGTCGAACCCGGCGAGGAGTTCCCGGGCGGCAGCCTTGGCGCGGGTGAGAGCATCGAGATCGTCGACTAGCTGGTATCCGGTGGGGTGCTTCGCACCGAGCACGATGTCGGACACCGCGGGATCTGCTCCGGCAGGACGAGTTTCGAGGAACTCGCCGGCAGCGGCGTACCGCTGCGCCACCACGGCGCCGTCGTAGAGCAATCGGGCCGCGTCGAGCAGTCCGGATATGTCGACGGTCTCGGTCTCGGCGCCGCCGGCTACCAGAGCTGTCACAGTGTCCTGAAATGCTGCTGTATACGACGGGCTCAGTTGAGCGAGATCCTCGATTCGGGGGACGGCGACGCGGGGATTCGGCGCCGCCGCGAGACGAACGTCGGAAGGCCAGACGCGGCTGCGGGGATCCCGAGGTTCGTGGCCGATCATGATTGCCGCTGCCGCGGTTGCCGATTCGAGGTCGTCGGCAAATACCGTCAGAGCGTCGTAGTCGACGCAGGCGGGCACTACTCCGTGGGCGGGGATGACGCCGAGCGAGAGCTTGAGTCCGTAGATCCCGTGGAACGCTGCCGGCACCCGGCCCGAACCGGCAGTGTCGGTGCCGATTCCGATGTCTGCAATTCCCAGCGCGACAGCGACGGCGGATCCGGAGCTACTACCGCCCGAGATCAACTCTTCGTCCCAGGCGCAGCGAACGGCTCCGTACGGACTGCGCGTTCCGACCAGTCCGGTGGCGAACTGGTCCAGATTGGTCTTCCCCAGAACAACAGCCCCGTGCTCGATCAACCGCGCAACGGCACTGGCGGTTTCGTCCGGCGAATACGCGAATTCGGGGCACGCCGCTGTGGTCGGCAGACCGGCGACGTCGACGTTGTCCTTGACGGCGACCAGACGCCCAGCCAGAGGAAGATGCTCGCCCGCGGCGATTCTGGCTTCGACCGAAGCGGCATCGGCAAGCACATCTTCCTTGCGGCGCAACGTGATCCAGACTTCGGGGCGATCTACTTCCTCGATCCGCTGGAATGCCTGCTCGACCCGGGCTGTCGGGGTGAAAACTTCTGCTGCGATGGTCATGGTGTGTACTGCTCCGATCAGTCCGTGATGTTGGCGAGTGAGAGCGCGGTGATCGCGCGGGTCACCCGGTCGAGGACGACGTCGAGAGACTCGCCGATGTGCTGGTGCAAAAGCGTGCGGGCCTCGGGCAGATTGCCGGCACGTAGTTCTTCGAGGATTCGAATGTGCTCCGCGATCGAGGTGTCGATGCGGCCGTTGACCATGAAGTCGTACATCCGAACGTGCCGGATACGGGAATTCACCGACAGCAGCGACGCGACCAGTTCATTGTTTCCCGACGCCCTCAGTACGGCGACGTGGAATTCCTCGTCCAGTTCGACGAACCCCGGTTCCTGAGCGGGCGGATCGAGAGCCAGGGCACGCCACCGCACCAATTCGTCGTCGAGGATTGTTCGGTCGTGCCGGATCGTCGGATCTGCGATCGCCCGGGTAATTCCTTGTAGTTCCAGCGTGATTCGGAGTTCATACAGATCTCGGATCCGCGGGATACTCGGGCGCACGGCGGAGAACCCGTACTCTTCCCGGCGCAGGAGTCCATCGGCGCACAGCATCGTCAACGCTTCCCGTACTGGTGTGCGAGAAATGCCGAAACGCGTGGAGAGTTTCGGTTCCGTCAGGCGCTGATCGAACCCGATAGTCCCGTTGACCAGTTCGGTGCGTAGTTCCCGGTAGACCACCTCACGCAGTGGCTCCGGCGCCGTATTCATCCCTGTCGACATACCTGTATACGCTATTGATCAGGTGTTTCGTCCAGATGTCTTCGGGTTAGAGCTGAGTTACGGCCGCCGCGGAACTTCAGGAGAAGTCGCGCTGAACCCGCAAGGTTCCGATCGTGGTGGCCAGGCCGTCGTACTGAGTGACCAACAAGGTGAATTCGATCAACCGACGATCGTCGAGATGCTGCGAGAGCGTTCCCCACGTGTCGTCGGTGACGTCCTTGGTGGTGACCAACTCGTCGACCGCAGTCAAGATCGCACGGTGACGCGGACTCAACTCGGAAGCGCCAGGGCCCTCGATGATTCGGGCCAGTTCTTCTGCGTCGATTCCGGCTTTGCGGCCGAGCCTGATGTGGTGATCCATCTCGTAACCGCAGTCCCGCAGGTGCGCGACCCGCAGGATGATCAGTTCGGTGTCGTGGCGAGAGATCTTGCCGCCGGGCATGAGTGAGCCGGAGTAGTGCAGCCAACCGCGGAAGAGTCCGCCCGTGCGCCCCAAGGTGCTGAACAGATGCGCATCGGGTGCTCCGGCAGCCTTCGACAGGACACGCCAGATTCCCCAGTTGATCGGACCGAGGTCCTTGAATCGGCCGGGCGGGATGCGGGGGTTCATGCGACTCCACGGATGTGAGAGGGACGGAGGTCGATAGCTCGTTGCGCGATGTGGCGAACCGCGGCGCTGCGGCGGGGCGCGTGTACGCGTGACTTCCGGCCGACGATACCGCGCTCGAACGCGTCGACGGCGTCAGCGACGGTCGTGGTGCCGGCGCTGGCGAGGGTTCCGCGAGCGCCGTCGAAAGAGAGTGCGGTGGTATCGGTGTCGATGTCGCCGATGTACGCGACGCCCACCTTGGTGCCGAGGTGTTTCATTTCCAAGCGCAACGCGTCACCCAAGGCTTCGACGCCGGCGCGCGAAGCACCGAACGGTCCGCGAAACGGATGCTTGGCGGCGCCGTGAGCCGAGGCGACCACCAGGGCGTAACCGTTTTCGTGACTGATGTGCGGACCGGCTGCGCGCAGGGTGTAGTACGTGCCCATGAGATTGACTTCGACGGCGCGGCGCATGTCCGCAGGGTCGCCGCCGAGGATCGACGAGTTCGCCTCGACACCGGCATTGGCGACGACGACGTCGATGCCTCCCAGCTTCTCAGCGATGTAGTCGACGCCGCGAGATACCTGCTCGAGGTCGGCGACGTCGCACAACTGCCACGGCGCGCGGCCGCAGGAAGTGGCGACTTGTTCGAGAAGTTCAGGCTCGAGGCCGAGCAGTCCCACGGACGCACCACGGTCGTACAGGCGTCTGGCCAGCGAAGAACCGATATTGCGGGCAGCGCCGGTGATCAGGATGCGCCGACCCGTCAGGTCGTCCGCACTACTCTTGGCCGATTCGGCCTTGCCCGCCTCGCTCTTGCCCATTGCTGTGTCCCTACGCAGTGACCTTCTGGTCCTCCGACGCTAACACCGCCGGGTAGCTGCGACTGCAAGTACCGCCAACTCCGTCCGAATGGACGCTCAGACCGATGCGACCTCGAGACGCGGATGTGACGCGGAAGCCTGGGTCGACCGCAATCGACGGAATCGGACCACGGCAACGACGGCGGCAACAGCGGCGAGGATCACCAACGGCAGCGACGGACCCATCGTGGGTTCGATGACAACCAGTAGCACCGGCAGTCCGAATCCGAGATAGGTGCCGACGTAGAAGATCCCGGTCAGGGCGCCCCGCGAGGCCGGGGGAGCCAGCGACTCGAGGTCGAGCAGTCCCTCACGCAGACACAGTCCGTAGGCCGTACCGAGGACGAGCGCGCAGACGATGAACAACCCGAGCGCGGGGTGCGCGCCGCCGACTGCGACCAGGCAGTATCCGAGTGCCGCCAGTGCGGCGCCTGTCGTGCCGGCCTGAGGACCCCAATTGCGATGGCGCGCAGCGGTTTGAACCAGGATTCCAGCACCCAGAGTCAGCGCCGCCGCGAAACCCGGAAGGAGAGGACCTGAGTAGCGGTCCCCGAGCCTGGCCGTCATGGTCACGAAAGACACTGTTGCGCTGGCGAACACCCACGGCGCCAACGGAAGTGCCCAGAGCAGCGCATTTGCGACGGAGCGCTCCGCGCCGTCTGGCGCATTTGCGACGGAGCGCTCCGCGCCGTCTGGGACGGGTGTGATGGTCGCGGCTTCTACGGGAACAGGTGTACGACTCCACACAGCTGCCGCGGTAACCGAACCCACCGACAAGAAGGCCGAGACGACAAAGGGCGTAGCGAGTGGGAAGGCGGCAAATTGTGCCAACAGACCCGAAAACAGTGGTCCCAGTGCAAAACCCGAGGTGAGTACTACGCCCGCCATCACGGTTCCGGACTTGCCGCGAAGGTCAGCCGCCCACGCGGTGCCGGCGCCGATTGCCAGACCGGCACCGATACCGACAACGAGGCGCCCGACCATGAGCCCGGGCGCGTCGTGCCAGAGAAGAAGAATCAAGGTTCCGAGCGAGGCTATGAGCGCTCCGGGCAGGACGACTACAGCTCGGCCGACGCGATCCGACAGTGCTCCACCGGTCAACAGGCCGGGTAGGAGTCCGAGCGCGTAGATACCGAAAACACCGTCGAGCACGGTATGCGAAAGGCCCTCGTCCACCCGGAGAACCGGGATGAGCGAAGCAAAGTGGTTGGCGGCCCAACCCGTCGAAAGTAGAACTGCCAGTACCGAGATGAACCCGCGACGGGATGGATCGCCCATACCGGCAGCTTAGGCGGGTACCAGATCGCTCACGTCGGCGAGGAGTTCGAACGTGCGCAACCAAGCCTCGCGGTTGGTGCCGGTCGACACCGTGATCAGCTCGTCGGCCTGTGCATGCTCGGTGAACTCGTCGAGGTAGGCGCGGACCTCCGTGGGCGTGCCGATGGCGCTGTACTTGGTCATCTGCAGAACCTGCTGACCCGCGGGGGAGTCGAGCAGCATGTCCGCTTCGTCGTCCGTGAACTTGCGTCCGCGTCCGAGAAGAAGGCTGACGCGCGAACGCTTGGCCGCGAGGAAGTCCTGCTGAGCCTGCTCATGGGTGTCGGCGGCGATGACGTTGACGCCCGCGATGACGTACGGCTCCGCCAACTGCTCCGACGGCTTGAACTCGCGTCGATAGATCGCGACGGCGTCGCGCAGGGCGTTGGGGGCGAAGTGCGAGGCAAATGCATACGGCAGGCCGAGCATCGCGGCGAGCTTGGCTCCGAACAGTGACGATCCGAGAATGTAGAGCGGAACGTGAGTGCCCTTACCGGGAACGGCATTGATTCCGGGGACGCGCGAAGTGTCGCCGAGGTAGCCCTGAAGCTCGAGTACGTCCTGCGGGAAGCTGTCCGAAGAACTCGGGTCGCGTCGCAAAGCCTGCATGGTCTTCTGATCACTACCGGGCGCGCGACCGAGACCGAGATCGATGCGACCCGGGTGCAGAGTCTCGAGGGTGCCGAACTGCTCGGCGATCGTCAGCGGCGCGTGGTTGGGCAGCATGATTCCACCGGCGCCGAGGCGGATTTTGCTGGTGTGCGCGGCGACGTGGCTGATCAGAACGCTGGTGGCCGAAGACGCGATGGAACCCATGTTGTGGTGCTCGGCATACCAGATTCGCTTGTAACCCCACTCCTCGGCGCGCTGCGCCAAGGTCACGCTGGCGTCGAAGCTGTCTTTGGCGGTTTCGTTGTCGCCGATGTGGGCGAGATCGAGGATGGAAAGTGGGACGGCCATGAATGTGGTGCCTTTCTCAGCGAATAGAACGCAAGCGTCGTTGTGAGGTGCAACCGCTGTGAGTCCATTCCTATTTCCGAGAGCCTTCCCACGCTGAGCAAGTGCGATTTTCGGAGGGGCGGTGACTCCCGCTCGATCAGTTCCGCACAGCGTTGGCCATGGCGGCCAACGAGAGGGCCTGACGAGCACGGTCGAGGACAACCGCACGAGAGATGTCGATGTGCGACACCAGTGCCTCGTGTGCTTGCGGAATCTTGCCGTCCAGAACCAGCTCGACGACGGCGATATGTTCCTCCACGGTGGCCTTCATACGGTCGGGAGTCAGGTAGTCGAACATCCGCACGGGGCGCAGCTTCGAGTTGACGGCCTGAAGAGCGTCGACCAACGCGTGGTTTCCGGACGAGGCGAGGAGCGCGATGTGGAACTCCTCGTCGAGCGTCACGAAACCGGCGTCCGGTACCGGCATCTGTTTGAGAAATGCGTACCACTTGTCGAGTTCGGAACCGAGCGCGTCTCGATCATGAGCGGGGGCCTCACCGTCGAGTACCCGCCGAAGTCCGTGTACCTCGAGGAGTATGCGCAGCTCGTAGAGGCCACCCAACTCGTCGAGGTGCGGTCGGTACGGAAAGAGGCCGTGTTCGTCGCGCTCGACCAGCCCGTCGGATTCCAACTTCGCGAGCGCTTCGCGCACCGGTGTTCGCGAGACACCGTAGAGATGGGCCAGGCGTTCCTCGCCCAGTCGTTCCGAGGGCGCGATCTGACCGGACATCAGATCGTTTCGGATCGACCGGTAAACCTGTTCGCGCAGCGGCGGCCGCACACTCATGTCAGATTGCCATCGCTCGACGAACCGCCTCGGTGGACGTGGTGCCGCCCTCACCGGTCGAGGTCACGTGTCCGGCCGCGAGAATGCTGTAATGCTGAGCAGATTGGAGCGCGAAACCGATGTGCTGCTCTACGAGGAGGACACCGAGATCGCCGCGCTCGGTGAGTTCCATGACGGTTCTTTCGATTTCGGCGACCACGTTGGGCTGAATGCCCTCGGTTGGTTCGTCCAGAATGAGGATCTTGGGCTCGGTGATCAGGGCGCGAGCGATGGCAAGCTGTTGTCGCTGCCCACCGGAGAGAAGTCCCGCGCGACGGTCGAGGAGCGTGGTGAGTGCGGGAAACAGATCCAATGCCTCTGCGATGAGTGCCTTTCCGCGTTTGCGCCCGTCGGCGACCACCCGAAGATTCTCGGCAGTTGTCAGTTGTCCGAACGACTGCTGACCCTGGGGTACGTAGGCAAGTCCGCGAGCGACGCGGGCGCTCGGCCGTAGACCGGTGATGTCTTCACCGTTCAGAAGTACCTTTCCCCGTGTAGGTTTGATCAGACCGACGGCGGCGCGCAGCAAGGTGGTTTTACCCGCACCGTTGTGACCCATGACTGCCGCAACTCCGTCGCTGGGAACCAGCAGGGATACGCCGTGGATCACTTCGGTGCGTCCGTAGCCGGCGCGGATGTCGACGAGCTCGAGCATGATTCAGTCCTCCGGGGTCGGTTCGGTGTCGGCGCCGAGATCGGTTCCGGCAGCGGCTGTGCCGAGGTAGACCTCTTGCACCTTGGGGTCGGCTTGGACCTCCGCCACAGTTCCTTCGGCAAGCACTTTCCCAGCGGCGAGCACTGTGACGGACGTGGCGAAGGATCGCATGAAGTCCATGTCGTGCTCGACTACGACGACGGTTCGCGCACCGCCGATGCGCCGCAGAAGGTTCCCGGTCTCCTCGCGCTCCTCGAGGCTCATGCCTGCGACGGGCTCGTCGAGCAGGAGCACGGAACAGTTCTGTACCAACAACATTCCGATTTCGAGCCACTGCTTCTGTCCGTGCGCCAGAATGCCTGCGGCGGTGTCCCTGAGGTGCTCCAACCCGGTTGTCTCCAGCGCCTCTTCGATCTCGGGAAGCACACCTTTGCGCCTTCGGAGCAGGTTCCACGCCGAGCGACCGGCTCCCGCCGCGATGTCGAGATTCTGCAGCACCGAGAGTTCTTCGAAGACGCTTGCCGTCTGGAAGGTTCGCCCGACGCCGAGGCGGGCGATCTTGTGAACCTTCTTGCCGAGCAGTTGCTCGCCGGACTTAGTGATGGAACCCGTCGCGGGAACGAGTCCGGTGATGGCGTCGACCAACGTTGTCTTTCCAGCCCCGTTCGGGCCGATGAGAAACCTCAGGTCGCCCTGCATGAGGGTCAAGTCGACGCCGTCGACGGCCTTGAAGCCGTCGAAGCTGACCGAAAGATTCCGTACTTCGAGGTACTCGGACGACATTCCGGCGTTGCCGCCCAGTGCCGGTGTGGGTTCGCTGGTGGCGGTTGTGTTGGTCATGACGACACCTCCACTGGTTCGGGTTGGGAGACCTTGACCGGTGGGTCGGCCGGGGTCTCACGCTTCTTGCGGTGGCGCATCAGGGCGAACAATCCGGCCACACCTGCCGGGAAGAATCCGACCACGACGATGAACATCAGCCCTTGCGCGTAGATCCATCCCGAAGGGAGTTTCTCCGAGAATGTCGACTGTGCCCATGCGACGCCGATCGCACCGAGTACCGGACCGAGAAGCGTTGCGCGGCCGCCGATCGCGACCCCGATGAGGAAAGCGATGGACGGGACGATCCCGACGTCGGCGGGGGAAATGATGCCCACGATCGGAACGAACAGCGCGCCGGCGATACCGGCGAGGAACGCCGCGGTCACGTAGGCGACCAGTTTGATGTTCGCCGGATCGTATCCGAGGAAACGTACGCGCTCCTCTTGATCGCGGACGGCGACGAGGAGTTCGCCGTATCGGGAGTTCATCAGCTGGCGAATCAGAGCGACCGATGCGAGAAGAACTCCGGCGGCGATGAAGAACAACATCTGCTTGTTCGCCGGATCGTTGAGGTTGAAACCGAAGAACGTGCGAAAGCGGTTGAGGCCGTTGCTGCCACCGATCGACTGCTGGCCGATCAAGAGGATCGCGAAAGCCGCGGCGAGTGCTTGCGAGAGGATCGCGAAGTACGCGCCCTTGACTCTCCGCTTGAACACACCGAGTCCGAGGAGAAAGGCAACAGCGGCCGGCAGGAAAAGTATGGCGAAGATCGCCACGAATGGCGAGGCGAACGGTTGCCAGTATCCCGGCAGTTCGGTCTTGCCGGCGATGGACATGAAGTCCGGGACCGCGTCGCCCTTGAGTTCTGCATCGGCGATCTTGAGGTGCATCGCCATCACGTATGCGCCGATTCCGAAGAAGACGCCCTGGCCGAGCGTGAGCATTCCGCCTCTGCCCCAAGCCAAACCGATACCGACAGCGACTATGGCGAAGCACAGGAATTTGGCCAACAGTGACAGCCTGAAGTCCGAGAGCACAGCCGGAGCGACGGCGAACAGCACGATGGCGGCAAGTGCAAAACCGCCCCACACCCGAATTCGGGAATTGTTCAGGATGCTCATACGAGGCTCCTCGTCTTGACTGCGAACAGGCCCTGCGGCCGAACTTGAAGGAAGACGACGATGATGACGAACACGATCACCTTCGCGATCGACGCCGTCGTCGAGTACTCGATGAACGAGTTCAAGATGCCGAGGGCGAAGGCTGCGATCACGGCTCCCTTCATCTGACCGAGACCGCCGACGACAACAACCAGGAAGGCGTCGATCAGATAGGACTGGCCGATGGTCGGGCTGGTGGAACCGATGAGCGTCAACGCGACACCCGCGACGCCGGCGAGCCCGGAACCGAGGAAGAAGGTCGTGATGTCCGTACGACGAGAGGAGATTCCGCTCGTCTCGGCCAGATCGCGATTCTGGACGACGGCCCGGATGCGTCTACCCATCGACGACTGCTTCAGTGCGACCGAAAGTGCGATCACCGCTGCGATCGCCAACACCAGAATGAAGATGCGGGTTTTCGGCACCACGGCGCCGAAAATATCGACCCCGCCCGAAAGCCAGCTCGGCGCCGAAACATTGACTGCCGGCGCGCCGAAGATGTCGCGCGCCAACTGCTGAAGGATCAATCCGACGCCGAATGTCACCAACAGGGTGTCGAGGGGTCGGTGGTACATCCGCGATACCAGGACCACTTCGAGCACAACACCCATCAGTCCGCCGACGACGAAACCGACGAGCAGAGAAATGATCAACGATCCCGTTGCATTCGAGATCACCTGCTGCACTACGTATGCGGTGTACGAGCCGGCCATGATGAACTCGCCGTGTGCCATGTTGATGACACCCATCTGCCCGAACGTGAGAGACAACCCCAACGCTGCCAACAGGAGAATCGATCCGATACTCAAACCCGTGAACAACTGCCCGATCACAACATCCATGACAGACGCTCCACCTCTCTACTCGTCGATTCCGTCAATTCCGCCTTTTGTCGATCAGCTACCGAGCCCCTCAGCCCAGGGGTAGTTCTTCAGGTACGGATCCGGCTCGATCGGCTGTCCCGAATCCCAGACCGTGTAGATCAGTCCGTCGGAACGGATTTCGCCGATCCGGGCAGTCTTGGTGATGTGGTGGTTGTCGCCGTCGATGGTGACGAGTCCTTCGGGCGCCTGGAAGGTCACACCGTCGGCGTTGTCCTGAATATCCTTGACCGCAAACGAGTTGGCCTTCTCGACGGTGTTCTTCCAGAGGTAGACGGAGGTGTATGCCGCTTCCATCGGATCGGACGTGGGCTTGTCCTGGCCGAACTTTGCCTTGTACGCCGCGACGAACTTCTTGTTCTCGGGGGAGTCGATGGTCTGGTAGTAGTTCCACGCCGTCAGCTGGCCTTCCACGTTCTGGACTCCGATACCACCGACCTCTTCCTCCGCAATGGAGACGGAGACGACGGGCATGTCGGCGGGCTTCAGGCCGACATTTGAGTATTCACGGAAGAACGCAACGTTGGAATCGCCGTTGAGTGTGTTGAACACGGCATCGGCGTCGGCTGTGCGGACCTTGTTCACGATGGTGGAGAAGTCGGTCGAACCCAGAGGCGTGTAATCCTCGCCCTTGATCTCGATGCCGTTCGCTGCCGCGTACGCCTTGATGATGCGGTTGGCGGTCTGCGGGAACACGTAGTCGCTGCCGACCAGATACAGCGACTTGACGCCCTTCTCCTTCAGGTAATCCAGAGCCGGGATGATCTGCTGGTTGGTCGTTGCGCCCGTGTAGAAGATGTTCTTCGAATCTTCCAGTCCCTCGTACTGGACCGGGTAGTAGAGCAAAGAGTTGTTGTCCTCGAACACGGGCAGCATGGCCTTGCGGCTCGAGGAGGTCCAGCCACCGAAAACTGCTGCGACGCAATCGCTGCTGATCAGTTTCTCGGCCTTCTCGGCGAACACTGTCGGCTCCGACGCACCGTCCTCTGCGACGATCTGGATCTTCTTACCCAGTACACCGCCGGAATCGTTGATCTCCTGCACCGCCAACGAGATGGAGTCGCGGACCGTCACTTCACTGATGGCCATGGTGCCCGAGAGTGAATTCAGGGAACCGACCTTGATCGTGTCCCCCGAGGTGTCGACGCACGACGTAGCCGTCGAATCTCCCGATGCGGTGTCTGTTGCCTTGCTTCCGCAGCCGGTGAGAACCAAGCCCAGCGCGGCGAGAGCGGCCGGCGCGGCAAGGGTGCGCTTCGAGAAGGTTCGCATGTATGGGCCTTTCGTGTCGATGGCTCTGGCAGACAATGGCTCTGACAGATCTGTATCCGGAGTGCGTATACAACGCTGTATTCGTCGAGTGCACAGAGTAGGTGGAAGTTGTTGCGGTGGAATGACTGTCGGTGACAAGTGTGTGTCCGGTGTTTCGATTGGGTGTCCAGGACCTCACACCGCAGGTCAGCGAGGGTGCGGTGTTAGCATCGACGAGAAATTGATCAAGCACTCGCTTGACGATCGGAACGTCGGAAGGATCTTCTCGTGCGCTCGACCCGACGGGACGAAATACTCGCTCATGCGGCCAAGCTGTTCAGTGAGCGGGGAATCGCCGCGACGACGGTGCGAGACATCGCCGACGAAGTCGGGATCCTCTCCGGCAGCCTCTATCACTACTTCGACTCCAAGGATGCGATAGCCAACGAGATCGTCGTCCGGTTCCTCGAAGATCTCAACGTCCGGTACGAGGACTCGATCGAACCGGAAGGTTCGGCTCGAAATCGCCTGGCCACGATGGTGTCGGTCTCTTTTGCCTCGGCGGTGGATCACCCGTATGCCACGGAGGTCTATCAGGGAGAAGCCATACTTTCGTCGCAACCGGCGGACGCGCCCATCACCATCCTGGTTCAGAAGGCACACAGCTACTGGCGATCGGCTATCGCTCGCGGAATTGCCGACGCGGAGTTTCGGGAAGACATCGATCCCGAACAGTTTCACCGTCTCCTGCGTGAATCCGTCTGGTCCACCGTCGCGCAGTATCGCCCGCAGCTTTCCGAATTGGCCGAAGATCTGCAGCGCAATCTGATTTCGGTTTTCCTGGACGGCTTTGCCGCACGTTCCGTCGACGGCGAGCCGGTGGCACGCATTGCGCGGCGCACGGCGAAGAAGGAAGCGCAGACCGAATCTCCCGACTCGGACCTTGCCGAACTCCGCTCTGATGTCGACGAATTGAAGTCCGTCATTCGCGAACTCAGCTCGTCGATCCGGCAGCTGCAGAAGCCGTAACACCGCAGTTCCTGCGCGTGTAGTTCGGATTTTGACTATCAGTGTGACCCAGTGCATACTTCTGTCCACACTCGCAAATCAAGCGCTTGTTTGATTTGCCAAGCAAAGTTTGGACGGGAGTTCGATGTGAGACTCGGAAAGGCGATCGCCGTCTGCGCGGCAGTGGTCCTCGGGGCGAGCGCGTGCGCATCTGCCGGTGTCATTCCCGAAGACACCATCGTCATCGGTTTGGACGAGGACTCCACCGGGCCCGGTGCGTCGTACAGCACGATCGCCGGCAAGACGGTGCGGATGACCGTCGACCTGATCAACCAGGCGGGCGGAATCAACGGCAAGCAGGTGGAATTGGTTGTCGAGAACGACGAGAGCAGTCCCACCAAGACCCCGTCGATCATTCGGAAGTTGGTCGATCACGGGTCCAGTGCGGTCATCCTCGCCACGGGCAGTGGGTCGGTGCTGCAGGCCAAGTCGATTCTCCAGCAGTCGAAGATTCCTGCGATAGCTCCGGTCGTTCTCAGCGACGCCTTTGCCTCGGCGCCCGACAACGACTTCTCGTTCATGATTCCGAACTCGTTGAAGCAGTACGCCCAGGTGTACTGCGGGGCTTTCGAGAAGATGGGGTACAAGTCCCTGGGAATTCTCGGTGACGCGAGTGCATCCATCGACGGAATCATCAAGACTCTGCGGCCGGCGCTCGAGAAGTGCGCGAGAGTGACGGGCGTCGAAAAGGCGCCGGTCGATGCCGCGGACATCACCGCACAGGTCTCACGTCTCGCGGAAACCGAACCGGACGCGATTCTGGTCGCCAGTATCGGCGGGCACTTCGAAATCCTCGCGCACAACACCTTGTCGAAAATCACCCCGCAGACGCAACGCTTCTCACTCGCTTCCATCGGAAACCAGCCCGCATCTTGGGCTTTGGCGGACTCGAAGGCGTTGAGCGGCATGGTGTACATGGGCTCGCTCAGTGAGAACAACCCGAGAACCGCCGAACTGCGTCGCAAGGTGCAGGCGGTGAAGGGGCCTGATTATCAACTGACCGCCTACGACGCACAGGCGTACGACGCCGTCATGATGTTGGCCGAGGCAATCGAAATTGCCGGCGACCACCGAGATCGGACGGCCGTTCGTGATGCTCTTCAACAGGTTTCGGCACTTCCCGCCAGCTTCGGCCAGGACGGATTGACACTGTCGTTCTCCTCGCAGGATCACCTGGCTCCGGACAGCCTCTGCGGACTGGTGCTCGTCGAATTCGGTGAGGACAACAAGCCTGCCCGTCCGTGGGATTCCTACCAGCCCCCGTGCGGATAACCGAGGAGCATTGACATGACAGACGCACAACTGTGGCTCGCAGCCATCGAGATCGGTGCCTTCTTCTCGCTGATAGCCCTCGGAATGTATCTCGTGGTGGTCGGCGCCGATTTCTTCAACTTTGCGATGGGCCCGTACGCGATGGCTGCGGCCATGGCGTCGAGTTGGGTCGCGATCAATTACGGGCTCGCTCTCTGGATTGCCATGCCGCTGGGGATCGCGGTAGCGGTGGCGCTGTCGATCCTGACGGAAAAGCTTGTGGTCAAACAGGTTCAGAAGCGTTCGGGTCGTGGGGAACTACCGGCGTTGGTGGCGGTGACCGCAGTACTGTTCGGGATCCAGCAGTTCGCCGGCACGGTCTTCGGCCGAACACCACTTCCCGGACAGAAGATCTTCGACTTCGATCCGATATCGGTGCTCGGTGCCACCGTCGACAGTTCGACCGTTGTACTCGTCGTCGGAACTGCCGTGATCTTCGTCGGTATCGGACTGTGGCTGAACCGGTCCACCTCGGGCCGTCTGCTACGCGCCGTCGGCGACAGTCCGGATGCCGCCCGCGTCCTGGGCTTGCCGGTGGATCGGGTACGCCTCATCGCGTTCACCCTCGCGGGTGTGATCGTCGCCGTCGCCGGACTTCTGTTCGCTCCCAAGGCCGGTGTTCAGTTCACGAGCGGTCTGTCATGGACGCTGACGGCATTCATCGCACTCGTCATCGGTGGTACCGGCCGAAGTTGGGCTCCGCTGATCGGCGGAATGGTGTTGGGCGTCGTCCAGGTATTCGCCCCGTACTACTTCGGTGCGAGTGCTGCTCAAACCGCGATTCTGTTGATTGCCCTGGTGTTCTTCGCTTTCCGTCCGGAAGGCTTGCTCTCGAGGAAGGTTCGCGTCTGATGGCCTCGCTTTCTACCAGTCCGCTGACGTCAAATCCGCCCACTACATCCGGCCGTTCCCGGACGAGGATGCTCGCCCTGTCACGAGAAGCGCTGATCACCGTGGTCGTGGTTGCTGCCGTGCTGCTGTGGATGGGGCCGAGTCTGTACCGGCAGGATCTGGTGTTCCTCGCTGCGACGTATTCGCTGATCGCACTCGGCATGTACGTGCCATTCGTGCTCGCGGGATCACTGTCGATGGCGTACAGCGCTTATGCGGCGATCGGCGCGTATGCCGTTGCGCTGATCTCGGTTCGGACCGGGTTGTCGATGTGGTGGGGATGGATTCTCGGCGCCCTCGCCGCTGCAGCGGTTGCAGTACTCCTCAGCTTGGCAACGCAGAAACTCTCCGGCTTCTACCTTGCCGCGGTGACCTTGTTGTTCGGTATCGCTTTCGAGCACTGGTTGATCGACGGGCCGAGTTTCACCGGCGGGTCGGCCGGGATCTCGGGCGTCGAGACTGTGACGATGTTCGGCTGGGAGCCACCGCGCTACGCATTGGTCGTGTTCGCGATCTTGTTCGTGTGTCTGATCGCGGTCACTGTCGATCGACTTCGGAAATCGGTGTGGGGGCTGATGTTGCAAGCTGCCCGCGACAATCGTAATGTCGCACGGTCTTCCGGCGTCAATCCTGCGCACCTGACCGTTGTGGCGCTGGCGATCGGTGCCGCGATCGCGTCGACCGGCGGATCGCTTTTCACCGTGTCGGTGCAGGCTGTCACTCCTGAAACCTTCACTCTCAGTATTGTTTTCCTTGCGATCTTCATGCCGATCATCGGCGGTCGCGGTTCGGCGTGGGGTGCTCCGCTCGGTGCATTGATCGTGGTGATCGTGACGCTGAACATGCCTGGGTACCAGGGAAGCGGCGAACTCCTGCTTGCCGGAGCCGTCCTGGTGATCCTCATCGTCGCGCCTGGTGGGGTGATCGGGTGGAGTCAGAATGTTCTGGGTCGAATGAACCGTCTGTACAAGGAGCGTGGCAATCGATGACTCGGCTACTCGAAGTGAGCGGGCTCCACAAGTCCTACGGCGGCGTCCGCGCTGTCGACGATGTCTCGTTCAGCGTCGGACCGGGAGAGGTGATCGGACTGGTCGGCCCGAACGGGGCAGGCAAGACCACCCTGGTGGACTGCATCTTCGGCACACAGCAAGCAGATTCCGGAACCGTCGCGCTCGCGGGTGCTGCCTTGACGGGGCCGTCGGAGCGCCGTGCACGGCAAGGGCTCTCGCGCACGTTTCAACATCCGCAGCTCGCGGCGGAACTCGATGCCGTCGACAACATCATCCCGGGACTGTACGGGCACAAGATCACCTCACCGCTGCACTCGCTGTGGTGGGCGATCAAAGGACCTTTCGAGAACTGGGACCGGACAGCACAGCGGGCCCGGGAGATTGCTGCGCGATACTCGGTCACCGACGTCGAGAGTGCTTGCGGGGATCTCAGTTTGGGCGCGCAGCGTCTGGTCGAGGTGGCGCGGGCGATGGCGACCGAACCCGAAGTCCTCCTGTTGGACGAACCGTTTGCCGGTGCGGATCACGACGGCATCGCTGCCATCTCCGGTGCCGTGCGATCGATTGCCGCGCAGGGCAAGGGAGTAGTCCTGGTCGATCACAACGTCGATCTCATCGCGGCGCTCGCCACCAAGATCGTGCTGCTCAATTTCGGATCAGTGGCGTTCTACGGACCACCGCAGGAGTGCTTGGCCAGCGACGCGATGCGAGAAGTCTATTTCGGTTCCGAATACGAGGAAGGCGCCTGACATGCTCGAACTCGACAGAGTCACAGTTCGATACGGATCCGCTGTCGCCGTCCGGGAAGTCTCCCTTGTCGCCCCCGCCGGTGAAGTGACAGCGATCGTCGGGCCGAACGGTGCGGGCAAGACCAGCTTGGCGGGATCCATCTACGGCTCGGTTCCCGCCACCGGGACAATCAAATTCGATGGTCGAGAGATCCAGAAATTATCGGCACTGGATCGTGTCCGCAGCGGATTTGCCTACGTTCCCCAAGGCAGGCAACTGTTCATGCGAATGTCCGTTCGCGAGAACCTACGCGTCGGCGCAGACCTGCTGGGATTGAAAGCCGAAGCCGTGGAAACAGCTTTCGAGAGGTTCCCGATCCTGCGTGAACGCTCGGAGAGTTATGCCGGGGTCCTCAGCGGTGGTGAGCAGCAGATGTTGGTTCTGGGGCGGGCCCTTCTGGAAACCCCGAAGGTGTTGCTCCTCGACGAGATGATGACAGGACTGGCACCGAAAATCGTCGCGGAGCTGCGAGCATTGGTCGGGGGTCTGGCCGCCGAGGGTGTGACCGTCATCGTGACGGAACCGGCACTTACTGCACTGAAATCGGTTGTCGACCGCGGATATGTCATGCAGCGCGGCGAACTCGTCCGCGAATGCGATTCCGCAGCGACACTGGACAACGCGTACAAACAATCGATGGGCGTCCTCAGCGCCGACGGGAGATGATCGACGATCATGCTTGAAACGAAGACACTCGACTTCACCGTCGGTGAATTCGCCACGAATCCGGACCGCTTCGCCGGCGTCAGCATCAGCGAAATGGTCAGGCATTGGTCTGAGACCATCCCGGACGAAACCGCCTTTGTCACTCCGGAATCGAGGGTGTCGTGGAAGCAGTACGACGCGGCTGCCGATGCGATCGCGTCGGCGCTGGATCTAGCTGGTGAGGGATACGGACATGTAGCCGTGTTGCTCCCCGACACCGCTGTATTCCATGCGGCTCTCTGCGCAGCATTTCGTACCGGCCGCGTCGCCGTCGGAATCGGTTCGCGCTCGGGCATTCGCGAGATCTCTCATCTGATCGCCCGCTCGGAAGCCTCCGTACTCGTCACCACTCGCACGCTGCGCGGCGTCGATACCGCCGAACTCGTGGCGAGTCTGCGGGCAGAGCATCCCGGACTGGACGTCGTCTTCGCCGACGAACGCGCCGACGTGAGTTTCGAACGCGTGAGCGCAAACGGCGAACTCACCTCGTTGCCGGTCGAGCTAAAGCAGTTCCCCGCAACCAGTCCGTGTTTTGTCACGTCAGCCGTTTCGATGCTGAACTCGACCTCCGGCACAACGGGCCTACCCAAACTGGTCACACAAAGCGAGGATCGTTGGGTTGGTTTCTCCGAGATTGCCGCCGAGGCGGCGGCGATCGGTTCGGATGAGGTGTTCCTCGGCGCGGTTCCAGCACCTTTCGGATTCGGCCTCTGGACTTCGCATTTCCTGCCGGCACTACTCGGTGCTCGCAATGTCGTCATGGAACGCTTCGACGTTTCGGTGATGATCGAGTTGATCGAGCGCGAACGGGTGACTGCTTTGAATTGTGTGAGTACACAATTCAAGATGCTGTTGCGTTCGGAGGCCGCGGAATCGGCCGATCTCTCGTCACTTCGTTTCATGTTCACCGGTGGTGAAGCCGTGCCCTATTCGGAGGCGCTGGCATTCGAACAACGTACCGGAGCGGCTGTCCTGCAGTTCTACGGATCGAACGAAACCGGCGCCGTCTCGGTGACGACGGTTTCGGACGATTCCGACACCCGACTGAAGACGTGCGGCCACGTCATCGATCGCATGCGAGTTCGTGTATTCGACGATGCGGCAAAGGAAATGACCGGCTCCGTCCGCCGCGGTCAGCCTGGGGTGAACGGACCGCTGATGTGTCAGGGCTATTGGGGGGACACCGATGCGAACGACGAGTTGTACACCGATGACGGTTGGATGCTTCTCGGCGACATCGTCGAGATCGACGAGACAGGACGGGTGCGTGTGGTCGGGCGCAAAGCCGACATCATCATTCGTGGCGGCAAGAACATCTCCGCGGTCGAAGTCGAGGAGTACGTGCGCGCGCACCCTTCGGTGGAGTTGGTCGCCGTGGTCGGGGTCGACGATCCGCTGTTCGGTGAGAAGGTCTGTGCGGTCGTCGTGTCCGCCGATGACGATCTGAGTTCGGAGGATCTGACCGCCTGGCTGCAGAGCCGAGGAGTGACCCGCGAGTACATACCCGAGTACGTGATGACGGTCGCCGAATTGCCGATGGCGGCAGGCGGCAAAGTAGCCAAGGGTGAAGTCAAGGCACTCGCGCAGAGGCGGATCGCTGAACTCGGCTGATCGCACTTGGCGGTACCGGCTTCGCGTTACGCTGATCCGGACATTGTGCCGAGAGTGAAGGAAACCCGATGACGAACCCTTCACCGCATCGGTGGCGCAGGCGCTTGCTGTGGGCTCTGGCAATTGTGTTCGTTCTGGTCGGAGCCGTGGTTCTGGCCTTCGTTCTGAGCCCGAGACCTGGCGCACTCACCGTGCGATGGGTCTTCGATCGTGATGCCGTGAAAGTCACCGAGGCGCTCGAGAAGCACGCGCCCGAAGGCGTCGACTCGATCAAGGACCAGCAGTACCGCGCCGATGACGACGACGCATACCTGGATGTCTACTTTCCCGCAGCGACGACGACCGCATTGCCTACGGTGATCTGGACTCATGGCGGTGCCTGGATCTCGGGAAGCAAGTCCAACTACGCGCCGTACTACGAGTTGCTGGCCTCGCGTGGCTACACCGTTGTGTCCCTGGACTACTCACTCGGACCTGAGCACCACTATCCGACTGCGGTGCGGCAGCTCAACGACGCTCACGCGTACGTCGTCGCGAATGCGGAACGGCTGCATGTTGATCCGACGAAGATCGTTCTCGCCGGTGATTCTGCGGGAGCGCAACTCTCGAGTCAGCTCGCCACTCTCATCACTGATCCCGCGTATGCGAACCGTGTGGGCGTGGTCCCGTCGCTGCGGCAGGATCAGTTACGTGGAGTAATCCTGAACTGTGGAATCTACGACGTCGGGAACATGGTCGGCGGACCCGGCATCATCGGTTGGGGAGTTGATCGGTCCCTCTGGGCGTATACCGGCGTGCGTGACTTCATGAGTACCGACGCAGCGGATCAGATGTCGACCTTGAACTACGTCACCGATCGATTTCCGCCTGCCTACATCAGCGGCGGCAACGCCGATCCGTTGACGGATTCTCAGTCGAAACCGATGGCTGACAAATTGACCGGGTTGGGAGTTGCGGTCGACACACTGTTCTATCCGGCCGATCACGTTCCGGCGCTCGGGCACGAGTATCAGTTCGATCTGGACAATGCCGACGGTCTCAGTGCGCTCGATCGCACGGTTCAGTTTCTCGAGGCTCATACCGGCTAAATGTCGGATTGTGGTGAACCACTGAGAAAATGGTCATTTTGGACAAAGCTCCGCGGGTGCGTTGCCAGGGAATTCTCAACTAGTCCTTTTGGTCTAGCCTGGGTGAATCCGATCCGACCCCAGGAGTTGTTGTGCGCGCGTCTTCCCCCGACAGACGGCGAAGGCGCATTGTCGGAATCGCGGCGGTATTCGTCGTCATTCTGCTGTCCGGGGTAACCGCGGCACTCGTCAGTCCGTGGCCAGGAGTTCTCCTCGTACGGTGGATGTCAGCGGGTGGCTCCGAAGCGACTCACGCACAACTCGACAGGCATGCACCGTCAGGAATCGTCTCGATTCTCGATCAGTCGTACCGCGACGGCGACGACGATGCACAACTGGACGCGTACTACCCGTCGGAGTCCACTTCGGCGCTACCCACGGTGGTCTGGGTGCACGGCGGTGGCTGGATATCAGGATCGAGAACTGATGCCGACGGTTACTACAAACTGTTGGCAAATCAAGGGTTCACTGTGATTTCGGTGGACTACTCACTGGGACCAGATGCGTATTACCCCACCGCAGTGAATCAGCTGAACGACGCGTATCGATTTATCGTGAGCAATGCGGACAGGTTGCATGTCGATTCGACCAATCTCTTTCTTGCGGGAGATTCGGCAGGCGCGCAGTTGTCCAGTCAGTTGGCGACCGTCATGACCAGCCCTGACTACGCGTCGGAAATGGGTGTGGAGCCGGCATTACGTCCCGAGCAGATACGCGGAGTTGTCCTCGACTGTGGGGTCTTCGATCTGAAACCGCTGCTGTCACAGGGGAAGTACTTCGGTTGGGGCGTCGACAAGCAATCGCTGTGGGGGTACCTCGGAACGAGGGACTTCGACGGGTCGACTGCAGTGGGTCAGATGTCGACACTGGGTCATGTGACCTCGGACTTTCCAGCGACGTTCATCACCGGCGGAAATGTCGACCCACTGACCGCCAGCCAGTCGAAACCCATGGCAGAACGGCTCGCCGATCTGGGCGTCGAGGTCGATGCACTGTTCTACCCGGACGATCACGAGCCTGCACTCGACCACGAATATCAGTTCGACCTCGACACCGTGGACGGGGTGATCGCGTTCGATCGCACAGTCGCGTTCCTACGCGACCACGTGCGTTAGCGCGGTCAGCGAATCACGTACGGCGAAATCGAACTCCGGTGCTCGCTGATGTCGAGGTCTTTACCCAACGGAGGGAAGGCACGCTGCGGACAATTGAGGCGTTCGCAGACACGGCAGCCCGAGCCGATCGGCGTTCCCGGATTCGACTCGTCCAGATCCAGACCGTCGCTGTAGACGAGTCGGTGGGCGTGTCGAATCTCGCATCCCAATCCGATGGCGAAGATCTTTGCGGGCTGTCCGTATCGAGCCGCTCGACGTTCGACCGTGCGCGCAACCCAGAGGTATCGACGACCGTCGGGCATCTGCGCGATCTGAGGCATGATCTTGCCCGGATACGAGAACGTCTCGTAGACGTTCCACAGCGGGCACGTACCGCCGCTGGTAGAGAAGTGGAATCCGGTGGCGGACTGACGCTTCGACATGTTTCCGGCACGATCGACACGCACGAACATGAACGGAACCCCGCGAAGTTTGGGGCGCTGCAGGGTCGAGAGGCGGTGGCAGATCGTCTCGTAGCTCGCGGAATAGAAGGCAGACATGCGCTCGATGTCGTACCGGAAGTCCTCGGCAACCTCGTGAAACTGGCTGTAGGGCAGCACGGTGGCCGCGGCGAAATAGTTGGCCAAACCAAGCTTCGCCAGGGAGACCGACGCTTCGCTGGTGAAGTTGCCCTCGGCCACCAACGAGTCGAGCAGGTCGCCATGCTCGAGGTATGCGAGTTCTGTCGCGAACTTGAAGACCTGTTGCCCGCCGGAGAGCCTTGCGGAAATTTCCAGGACCCTGGTGTCCGGGTCGTAACGGTGAAGTATGTTCTCGCCCAAGTCGACTCGTCGAACGATCTGCACGTCATGGACGGACTCGAGGCGTCTGGCGATCTCGCCGGCGACGTCGCCACGGTGAAAGCGCATCCGGGCCGTGAGTTCTTCGGCTGCGGTGTCGAGATCGTGGATGTAGTTCTGTCGCTGATAGAAGTAGTCGCGCACTTCCTCGTGCGGCATGGTGATCGAACCGCTGCCGCTGCCGTCCGAGAAACGGTCCTCCGTGGCTGCGGCGAGCTGGGCCGTCGTGTTGCGGAAGCGGCGATGCATGTTCACCATCGCCTTGGCCAGGCCCGGGTGGGTGGAGACCATCTCCGCGATTTCGTGGGCGTCGGCGTCGATACCCATCTCCTGATCGAGGGCAACTTCACGCATTTCCGCGATCAGGCGTGTGTCGTCCTGCGGGGAGAAGAAGGTGGTGTCGACACCGAAGACTTCACTGATTCGCAGGAGCACCGGCACGGTGAGTGGCCGGACGTCGTGCTCGATCTGATTGAGATAGCTTGCCGAGATCTCGAGCGTCTTGGCCAGCGAAGCCTGACTCAACCCGCGCTCGGTCCGCAGTTGGCGGAGCCGGACACCGACAAAGGTTTTCGACATTTTCCCAGGATACGAGTGACAGTCCGGCTTCGCAAAGGTGGGTTCGCAGTCTTCGCACAGGGGCTCCGCCCCCGTGAGTGGTTGAGGAGCCTCGGCACTCCCTAACCACTCACGGGGCCGGAGGCCTAGACCCTGTTCTCCGAACGCGGGGCGCCGATTCCGGGATCGATCTGGAACGGCCCGCTCGACGAGGGTGCAAGGGGGAAGTCGAAGATCGCAGTCGGGAGATAGACCGTCGAACACGAGTTGGGGATATCCACGACACCCGACAGGCGGCCCTCGATCGGCGCCGCGCCGAGTAGCAGGTACGCCTGCTCTGGCGCGTACCCGAACTTGGTCAGATACTCGATCGCATGCAGGCACGCACGCTGGTAGGACAGATGTGAATCCAGGTACTTCTGTTCGCCGTCCAACGTGACGGAAGTGCCCGAGAACGCAAGCCACTCGGAATACTGCGGATCCGTGTTGCCCGGCATGAAGATGGCGTTCTCGGAAACACCGTAGGTATCCATTCCGCCCTTGATGATGTCCACACGAAGATCGATGAAGCCGCCCATCTCGATGGCACCGCAGAAAGTGATCTCACCGTCGCCCTGGGAGAAGTGAAGATCGCCGACCGACAGATTCGCACCGTCCACGAACACCGGATAGAAGATTCGGCTGCCCTTGGTGAGGTTCTTGATGTCCTGGTTTCCGCCGTTCTCACGCGGGGGAGCGGTACGAGCCGCCTCGCCGGCCACGCGTGTGTACTCGTCACCGGTCAAGGTTCCCAGTACTGCATCGCGGGGCTCGGGCGGAAGTGCAAGCGGGGGAACCCGATTGGGATCGGTGGCAATGAGTGCGCCCTCGCGGGCATTCCACTTGGCGAGCAAGGCTGCCGACGGAGCCGTGCCCATGAGTCCCGGGTGGACGATGCCCGTGAACGAGACGTGCGGAATGTGACGCGACGTCGCCGTTTGGCCGGAGAAATCCCAGACGGCCTTGTACGCGTCGGGGAACTGTTCGGTGAGGAAGCCACCGCCGTTGTTCCGAGGGAAGATGCCGGTGTACCCCCAGCCTTGGCCGGCCAACGGACCCGAATCTTCTTGGGGGATAGGCCCGATATCCAAGATGTCGACGATCAAGAGGTCGCCGGGCTTCGCGCCTTCGACGGCAAAGGGGCCGGACAGCGTGTGGACCGTGGTCAGTGGTGCATTGAGAATGTCGTCGGCCGAGTCGTCGTTGTGTATTGCGCCGTCGAACCATTCGCGGCAATGGACACGAAACGCATCACCGGGTTTCACCGTCACCGCCGCTGGGATGTCCGGGTGCCACCGATTGTGGCCGACGATTGCCTGGTCGGTGAATTTCTTGGCGGAATCGAGTGGAAACAGCAGTTCAGGCATATGCACTCCTCATTCTCGAAGAAACGGAAAACTCGTGGCGGCAGGACTTTCGTGTCGGATCGGGACTCACGGCGAGGGCGCGCGGTGAGGACGCTCAGGGGCGAGGCAGCTTGCGGTGCAACGGATTGGATGTCGTCGGCGCAGATTGCCGGCCGCGGCCCGGTAGCGACCCACTGACCACGGCAGGCTCGTGAGCCGATCGAGCAGTGCTGTCCAGTAGACCCATCGCGGCCGACGACGCGTGACTCAACCGGGGAGACGAGACCACCCGCTTGGACTCGAGACTGCACTGGGGGCAAGTAATCGACTGGGGCACTTCGGCCATCGCGAACGACCGCTCGAGCGGGCCGCAGCCGGTACAGCGAAACTCGTACAGAGGCATGCGGTCACGCTATCGGAGGATCCGTAAGTGCGACACTGGAACGACACGCACCGGGTTGCCGATGCCGCAATTGCGCCCGTCAGCGCAAGTACACAACCGCGTTGTCTCCGCCGGTACAGGTGACGATGCCGGAGGTCACCTTGCATGCCATCGTGTACTCCTTGCCGGTCACCGGACTACGTGCGGACACGGTGCTGGATGCACCGGTTGCACCGGAGTTCCCGTAGGCGATCCGAACCGCCTCGGCAAACTCACATGAAGTTTTGCCCCCACTTGTCGCGGACTCCTTGTAACTTCCGGCCGGCTGCCCGCCGGGGCAGGCGGACGCACCGGCCGGGAAGTTCGCGGCGCGTGTGGTCGTCGGGGGTGTCGTGCTGGGAGCGGTTGTCGTGGTGCCGGGTGTGTTCGCGGCGCTGATGGTGGTGTGGGCGGCGCCACCGGCGGCCGAGTTGGGGACGTCCTTCGGCCAGAGGACCCAGGCAAGCCCGCCGAAGAGAGCCAACACAGTGATGACTCCGATTACGGATACCGGAATCACCCAGCCGGGCCGACGCGGCGGCGGATTTCCACGTGGCGGTGCAGGCGGGAATCCCTGGGGCGGGGGATACGACTGCGGCGCGGCTCGGTAGCCCAACTGCGGCGGCTGTGGACCGGATTGCGACCATGCCTGGTTGTTCGGTGGCCGCTGATAGTTGTCGGGCACCGCTTTATCGCCCGGTCGGGGGCGTCGAACGACAAGTCATGGTTCGACAGCATATGGTCGGCGAACGGGTTGTCTCCGGCTTTCCCAGGGGTAGATCCCGGAATTGTCCTAGCGAAGGCTGTTGCCGAGGAGTGATTGCGGTCACTCGCGGGTAGTGAAGTTGGCTCCGAAGTAGCGGACGGGCCTGTTCCGAGTGGCGTGCGAACTGCCGGAATTCGCAAGCGGCGGAGTTGAGTGCATTTCGTTCACAGCCTGCGGTTTCTTTCCTACTCGCCAGTACGGAACCTGTCCGATTGGGTAGTACCAGCCGCGTAGGAATCTTCACAGACTTAGCAAAGTGTGTTGAAAAGGTAGCGAAGATTGGCATTAGCAACAGGTAGACGGCACTTTTTCGATGTGCCATTCTCGGTAAGTACACAAGAAGGGCCTGGCAAGTATGTGAAGTAGTACGCACGTACTGCTCACAACAGGCCGGACCAGCAGATCAAAGAGATGGAGTCTTGATGTCGACCACCGGCACCCCGAAGACCGCAGCTGAGCTCCAGCAGGATTGGGACACCAACCCTCGCTGGAAGGGCGTTACTCGTAACTACACGGCCGATCAGGTCGTCAAGCTCCAGGGCACCGTCGTCGAGGAGCAGACCCTCGCTCGTCGCGGATCCGAGATCCTGTGGGATCTCGTGAACAACGAGGACTACATCAACTCCCTCGGTGCACTTACCGGCAACATGGCTGTGCAGCAGGTTCGCGCCGGCCTGAAGGCCATCTACCTCTCCGGTTGGCAGGTTGCCGGCGATGCGAACCTCTCGGGCCACACGTACCCGGACCAGAGCCTCTACCCGGCCAACTCGGTTCCGACCGTCGTCCGTCGCATCAACAACGCACTGCTGCGCGCCGACGAGATCGCCAAGACCGAGGGTGACACCTCCGTCAGCAACTGGCTCGCTCCGATCGTTGCCGACGCCGAAGCCGGCTTCGGTGGCGCTCTCAACGCTTACGAGCTGCAGAAGGCCATGATCGGCGCCGGCGCTGCCGGTGTCCACTGGGAGGATCAGCTCGCTTCGGAGAAGAAGTGCGGCCACCTCGGCGGCAAGGTGCTCATCCCCACGCAGCAGCACATCCGCACCCTGACCTCGGCTCGCCTGGCTTCCGACGTCGCGGACGTTCCGTCCGTCATCATCGCCCGCACCGACGCTGAGGCCGCAACCCTCATCACCTCCGACGTGGACGAGCGTGACCGCCCGTTCCTCGACGGAACCCGCACGGCTGAAGGCTTCTACGGCGTCAAGAACGGCATCGAGCCCTGCATCGCTCGCGCCAAGGCTTACGCACCGTACGCAGACCTCATCTGGATGGAGACCGGCGTGCCGGATCTCGAGGTTGCAAAGAAGTTCGCCGAGTCCGTTCGCAGCGAATTCCCGGACCAGCTCCTGGCCTACAACTGCTCCCCTTCCTTCAACTGGAAGGCGCACCTGGACGACGCGACCATCGCGAAGTTCCAGAAGGAGCTCGGCGCAATGGGCTTCAAGTTCCAGTTCATCACGCTGGCCGGCTTCCACTCGCTCAACTACGGCATGTTCGACCTTGCCTACGGCTACGCCCGCGAAGGCATGACGGCATTCGTCGACCTGCAGGAGCGCGAGTTCAAGGCTGCCGAAGAGCGTGGCTTCACCGCCATCAAGCACCAGCGTGAGGTTGGCGCCGGCTACTTCGACACCATCGCCACCACCGTTGACCCCAACACCTCGACGGCAGCTCTCAAGGGCTCCACCGAAGAGGGACAGTTCCACTAAGAACTGACTTCGGGTGGGGGAGAGGCTCGGCTTCGGGTCTCTCCCCTGCTTGTATCACCGCACTACTTTCTCTCGTCTTCAAGGCAGTTCCGATTGCGTCGGCCACCAGCGTCGACGCAGTTCGAAGTGCTTGTTTTGCAACACCTTCACCAGACAAACTCCACGAGACAAACAAGGAGCTGACGTGACCAGCGAAAAAATTCAGCGCGTCGGCGTTATCGGCGCCGGAATCATGGGTGCCGGAATCGCCGAGGTGTGCGCCCGCGCACATGTCGATGTTCTGGTCTTCGAGCAGACTCGCGAGCTTGCAGCAGCCGGGCGTTCACGCATCCTGCGTTCGCTCGACCGCGGCGTGAGCAGCGGAAAGATCACAGAACGTGAGCGTGAGCAGGCCGCATGGCGTCTGCGTTTCACCTCCGATCTGGGAGATTTCGCGGACCGCCAGCTCGTCGTGGAGGCCGTCGTCGAAGACGAGAAGATCAAGAGCGAAATCTTCGCCGAGCTCGACGCGGTCGTGACGGACCCGGATGCGGTTCTCGCGTCCAACACGTCGTCGATCCCGATCATGAAGCTCGGCATCTCGACCAAGCGTCCCGAGCGAGTCATCGGCATGCACTTCTTCAACCCGGTTCCGGTTCTGCCGCTCGTCGAATTGGTGACGACGCTCAAGACCAGTGCCTCCGTCTCGCAGCGCGCCGAGGCTTTTGCCAGCGACATCCTCGGCAAGCAGGTCGTCCGCAGTGCCGACCGCTCCGGCTTCGTCGTCAACGCACTCCTGGTGCCGTACCTGCTCTCGGCGATCCGCATGGTCGAGTCGGGCTTCGCGACCAAGGAAGACATCGACAAGGCAACGGTTCTCGGCCTCGCGCACCCAATGGGTCCGCTGGCTCTGACGGACCTGGTCGGACTCGACACCGTCAAGTCCATCGCCGACTCCATGTACGAAGAGTTCAAGGAGCCGCTGTACTCCGCTCCGCCGTTGCTCCTGCGTATGGTCGAAGCCGGCTTGACCGGCAAGAAGTCCGGCGCGGGCTTCTACGAGTACGCCGACAACGGTCGCTCCACCAAGCAGGCAAGCTAAGGCCCAACGCCCCTGTGCGCCTTTCTGGTAGTTCCGGCTACCACAAAGGCGCACAGGGCGCTCGCGCCCCTCGGTTAGAAAGGTCGACCGCATGTCCAGCAGCACTGCAGCATTCGGCTCCAGCGTCCTGGGGTATCCGCGCATCGGGCCGCGCCGTGAGCTCAAGCGCGCCCTCGAGTCCTACTGGCACGGCACTTCGGACAAGGACGCACTTCTCGCGGTCGCCAAGGAACTCCAGGAATCGACCTGGAGCGAATTGGCTGCGACGGGATTGAGCCAGGTTCCCGGCAACACCTTCTCCTTCTACGATCACGTGCTCGACAATGCGCTGCTCTTCGGCGCAGTGCCGGAGCGGTTCAAGCCGCTCGAGGGCGCCCTCGAGCCGCTCGATTTCTACTTCACGATGGCCCGCGGCCGCCCGGACTTCCCGCCTCTCGAGCTGGTGCGCTTCTTCGGTACGAACTACTACTACCGTCAGCCCGAGATCGACGCGAACACAGTGTTCTCGCTCAACTCGGATGCACTTCTCGACGAGTTCGAACGTGCGAAGGCGCGCGGCATCGAATTGCGCCCCGTCATCATGGGGCCCGTCTCGCTGCTTCTGCTTTCGAAGGTCGGACCTGCCACCGAGAAGTCCGATCCGAACTTCACCCCGCTCGACCTGTTGGACGCGCTCCTGCCCGAGTACGAGAAGCTCTTCGAGCAGCTCGCCAAGGCCGGTGCGACCTGTGTTCAGTTGGACGAGCCTTCGGTCACCGAGGACCGCACCCCCGAGGAGCTAGCCGCTCTGGGACGTGCGTACGAGAAGCTTTCGACGGCCCCGCTGCGCCCGCGCCTGTTGGTGACGGGTCCGTACGGCAAGTTCGGCGAAGCCCTCAACATCTTGGCGCCCACCAAGATCGAAGCCTTCGGTCTGGACCTGGTGCACGGCAAGATCACGGCCGAGGAACTGGCCGCGGTGCCGAACATCAAGCGCAAGCGCATCTACGCGGGCGTCGTCGACGGTCGCAACGTCTGGCGCGTCGACCGGTTCAACACCTTGACGTACCTGAACGAACTCAAAGACGTTGTGCCTGACCTCGTCGTCTCCACGTCGTCGTCGCTGCTGCACGTGCCGTACGACGTGCTCTCCGAGTACGACATTCCGGGAGACGTCGCAGACCGTCTGGCTTTTGCGAAGCAGAAGGTCGGCGAAGTCGTCTCACTGGCGAAGGCGCTCACCGAGGGTCCTTCGGACAAGTGGCGTAAGCGTCCGACGAAGGTGCACTTCAAGCTCAAGCACGCTGTCCGTGCTCGGGTGAACGCGATCAAGCCCGAAGATCGTGTGCGTGCACCGTACGAGGAGCGTCGTAAGGCTCAGCAGGAACGGTTGAATCTGCCCTTGGTGCCGGCCCAGACACTGGGTTCGTTCCCGCAGACCGACGCGATTCGCCAGGCTCGTTACGAACTCGGCCAGGGGCGTTTGGAGTGGGACGACTACTACAAGCGCATCCAGGAAGAGATCGAGCGCACAATCCGTCTGCAAGAGGACATCGGTCTCGATGTTTTCGTGCACGGCGAGCACGAGCGCAACGACATGGTCCAGTACTTCGCCGAACTGCTCGAGGGCTATGCCTTCACGCACAACGGTTGGGTTCAGGCCTACGGATCTCGTTGCACGCGTCCGCCGATCCTCTACGGCGACATCGCACGTCCGAAGCCGATGACGGTCGAGTGGATTGCGTACGCGCAGTCGCTGACCGACAAGCCGGTCAAGGGCATGCTGACGGGTCCGGTCACCATGATCGCCCGTTCGTTCGTTCGCCAGGATCAGCCGCTCTACGAAACGGCAGAGCAACTGGCACTTGTCATTCGAGACGAAATCGCGGATCTCGAAGCTGCCGGAATCGCCATCATCCAGGTGGACGAACCGGCAATTCGTGAACTGCTGCCACTGCGTGAGGACGGCCGGGAGGCCTACCTGGAGTGGGCCGTCGACGCGTTCCGTCTGGCAACAGGTGGAGCGAAGCCGGAAACACAGATCCACACACATTTGACGTACTCCGCTCGGTCGTCGGTGGTCGACGCCATCGAACGGTTGGACGCCGATGTGACGGCTATCGTCGCGACCCGCTCCATCACGTGGGTTCTCGAAGCACTCAAGGAAGGCGCGCTCACGCACGGCGTCGGCCCCGGTGTCTACGAATCTCGCTCGGCTCGGATTCCCGACATCGACGAACTCGACGAATTGCTCACTGAGGCAAGCGAATCGATCTCTCTCGATCGCTTGTGGGCAAACCCGGACGGCGGCCTCAAGACTCGCCATCCGTGGCAACTCGAGCCTTCGCTGCGCAATATGGTTGCGGCCGCGAGGCGCCTGCGTCGTCGGGCCGAGCAAGCCGAGCGCGACGCCGGGTAAGTCACGTAAAGAACAAGTCATGGAGGGGCCTGCGAGTTGCAGGTCCCTCCATGCACGGGTAGGCATGTGTGCATGGTTACTGCTGCTGCTTATGCCGCGACGTCCGCTGACGGTCCCCTCGAGAAGACCACTGTCGAACGCCGCGAGCTCGGTCCACTGGACATTCTCATCGACATCAAATTTGCCGGCATCTGCCATTCCGACATCCACACCGCTCGCAACGAGTGGGGCGGAGCGAAGTACCCGATCGTCCCCGGACACGAAATCGCCGGCGTCGTCGCCGCCGTGGGGTCCGATGTCACCAAGCACAAGGTCGGCGACCGAGTGGGCGTCGGCTGCTTCGTCGACTCGTGCGGGGAGTGCGACGCCTGCACCGCCGGTGAAGAGCAGTACTGCCGCAAGGGTGTGACGGGTACGTACAACGCCACCGGCCGCGACGGCGAGCGCACTCAGGGTGGCTACTCGACGCACATCGTCGTCACCGAGCACTTCGTGCTCTCGATCCCGGAGGGCATCGAACTCGACGTTGCAGCGCCGCTCCTGTGCGCGGGCATCACCTTGTACTCACCGCTGCGGCACTGGAATGCCGGCCCCGGCAAGAAGGTCGCCATCATCGGGTTCGGCGGCCTCGGTCACGTCGGTGTGAAGATCGCCAAGGCGCTCGGCGCGGAAGTCACCGTCCTGAGCCAGACGCTCGGCAAGAAGGAAGACGGCCTTCGTCTCGGTGCCGATCACTACTACGCGACCAACGACCGTGAGACGTTCAAGGCTCTTCGTGGCGAGTTCGACCTGATCCTCAACACGGTCTCGGTCAACCTCGACATCGACGCCTACATGTCCTTGCTCACCATCAACGGCACTCTCGTCGAACTCGGCCTGCCCGAGAAGCCGATCGAAGTTCGAGCATTCTCGCTCGCCGCAAACCGTCGTAGCCTCGCCGGCTCCATGGTCGGCGGTATCCCGCAGACACAGGAGATGCTCGACTTCTGCGCCGAGCACGGCATCGGCGCAGAAATCGAACTGATCCCGGCGAGCGACATCAACGACGCTTACGAGCGCGTGATCAAGAGCGACGTCCGATACCGATTCGTGATCGACACCGCAACGATCTGACCCGCTCGGTCCTGCTCAGTCGAATTGTTCGCGGAGCTCAGTCGAGTTGCTCGCGAAGATTACTCAATGTCTTCGCGAGCAACCTCGACACGTGCATCTGGGACACACCGACTTTCTCGGCGATCTGTGTCTGCGTCAGATTTCCGAAGAATCTGAGCATCAACACCGTCCGCTCTCGCTCGGGCAGCTTGTCGAGAAGCGGACGCAACGCCTCGTGATTCTCGACGTTCTCGAGTGCTGCGTCGTAGTCACCGAGTGTTTCCACGAGCGGGAGATCGTCGGTGTGATTGGACGCGGCACCGTCGACCGAGACCGTCTGATACGCGTTGCCGGCGATCAAGGCCTGGGCAACTTCTTCGCGTTCGATCCCCAACGTCTCGGCCAACTCGTCGACGGTCGGCGCGTGCCCGAGCTGTTGTGACAGCTCGCTGATGGCCTGCCCGAGTTGGAAGTGCAACTCCTTCATCCGGCGGGGAACCCGCAATGCCCAACCGGTGTCGCGGAAGTGTCGTCGAACCTCGCCCATGACGGTGGGAACTGCGAACGAGACGAAATCGGATCCGCGCGTGGAATCGAAACGGTCGACGGCGTTGACCAGACCGAGACGCGCCACCTGAACCAGATCGTCGTGTGCCTCGCCACGACCGTCGAATCGTCTGGCGATGTGCTCGGCCAACGGTAGGCATCTGGTGATGAGTGCAGTGCGCACTCGTTCGTACTCCGGGCTGTGGGGCTCGAGGGTCCGCAGTTCCTCGAAAACTGGTATTACGTCCCGATATTCGTCGGTGGACCGCCGACGCGGGCGTGACGGGCCGTCTGCGGAAGCGGTCACAGGCGCCCGCTGAGGGCCTTGGTGAACTTCATGGTGGTGATGTAGCCGACGCCGCCGAGGTTCTCTTCCTGGTCGAGCGAAATCGAATCGGTGAGTTCGGTGAGGATGTGCCACCCGAACGAACGCTGACTGCTGTCCTCGTACTCCGTGGTCGTCGTGGACACGGACACGTGCAATTGCGGGGGCGTGAAGACGAACCGACACACCAGAACCGAATCAGGCGCAGCGCGAACGATCAGATGCGTACAAATTTCGTCCATGGCCAGTTTGATGTCGGCGATGGCGTCGAGGTCGAAG
This sequence comes from Rhodococcus sp. SG20037, assembly GCF_031763325.1. Taxonomy (NCBI): domain Bacteria; kingdom Bacillati; phylum Actinomycetota; class Actinomycetes; order Mycobacteriales; family Nocardiaceae; genus Rhodococcus; species Rhodococcus sp. SG20037. Next base: position 1,715,721 of record NZ_CP134497.1, read on the forward strand.
TTTTCCTGAATGGCAACGGTGGCGGCCAGTGCACGCAAAATCGACAGCTGATCGAGAGTCGCTTGAATCCTCAACTCCACAACTGGCTGAGTCTGATCCTGATCGGGCTCGAGTGCGCTGAGGTGTGCCATAAGTTCTCCGGATCGTCGTACCAGGGGTCGCGGTGAAGTCTGGTGCCGAGAACGATACCCATCCCGACCTTCACAGTGACCCCCGAACACGAAATTTGGTCGATGGTGGTGCCGGGGTAAACGACACGATTCTGCTCACGACCGTTGGCGATCGCAACATCGGATTACCTCGCGGAACCGCAGACCAAACCACATTTTTGTTCGGAACACCGAAACGAATGGTCGCAACGCACTTGTGACGTCCGTCATGCTGGCGTACTGTTTCAAACCGAGGTTGAGCACACAGCCGATGAGGGATTTATCCGTATTTCTGGAGACCCGTTCATCGTGCGTCTCCTTCGGAGGTCCCTTCTCTTTTGCAGAGTGTAAACCGTTGCGGGATGGGAGAACCATGACTGTTGTTCCAGGATCATCTATTTCAGGCTTTACGAACGCGGCGAAGGGATCGGTAGACTACGGACCTCCCGCGACCGGGACAGCGACCGCATCGTTTCACGCGCACCGCATCAGTGCACACACCGCTGTGATCAAAGTTCGTGGTGAGATCGATCTGATGAGCGCCAATGCTTTTCGTGACTTCTTGACGTACCACGTGGCCGCGGACCGGACGCTGGTCGTCGATCTATCCGAACTCGAATTCATGGGGACGTGCGGCTTGTCCGTACTGTCGGTCCTGTCGACGCGATCACGCGACGTGGGCGGCACACTCGCGCTCGTCTGCGCCCGCCCGGTGCAAAGGTTGCTCAAAGCAGCTGGTCAGGAGTCGATGTTTGCCTGCTACGAGTCGCTCGATCATGCAATCGGACTCGAAGAGACCCGACGTTTCCCCGCTTGATCACGCAGTTTCAGTCCAAGCTACGTGAAATCACCTTCGTGAATTCAGTTTCGTAGAGCCCGTCAGCGTCAGTGCACTTCACTTCGGTGAGTGCCCTTGTGTTGGCGGGCTCTCGGCGGTGCTGTGACGCAGCGGCCGTAGGTGCGGACCACTTCGGTGGCGACGTGATCCCACGAATACGATTCGCACGCTCGGGCCCGGCTCTGCCGTGCAAACGCCGCGCCTTCGTCCTCGTCGTCGAGAAGATGGCGGACTGCGCGCGCGGTTTCCACCGGGTTGTTGACCGGGACCCGACGCCCGGTGAGTCCGTCGATCACCGTATCCCGCAGTCCGCCAACAGGAGTCGCGACTACGGGAACTCCGCACGCCATTGCTTCCAGTGCCGCGATTCCGAACGGTTCGTATCGAGGGGTGCACACGAGGGCGTCGGCCGATCGCATCAGTTTCGGTAGTTGGCGGTGCGGAACCCGTCCCAACAATTGGACGCGATCTGCGACGCCGAGGCGCTCGGCGAGCTTGACCAAGCGGATCGCCACTTCGTCGGTGCTCAGTTGCGCGACGGGTGGCCCGCCGATCACCACCAACTCCGTATCCGGCAGCGAAGCCAGCGCGGCGACGGCAACATCGAAGCCCTTCTGCTCCACCAGTCTTCCGACGCAGATCAATCGATGCGGTGCGGTTTTCTTCGCGGCGGGTCCCTCCGGGGTGAATGCTTCGGTGTCCACGCCCGAGGGCACCATCGTGGTCCGTGATCGTGGTGATCCCTGCCGGACCAGATCGAAGATTTCGTCCGAACTGGTCGCGATGACATGGGTTGCGCCCCTGGCGATCAACGGTTCCAGATGAGTCCGCTCCGAGGGGCTGTCGTCGGCTGCTCCGAGGTGGCGGTGCGCCGCAGATCCCAGGGAATGGAATGTCTGAAGTACGGGGATGCCGAGCGATCGGGTCGCGAGTTCCGTTGCCACACCGGACATCCAGAAGTGCGAGTGCACCACATCGGGTCGGTCGGTACTCCACTGAGCGCGCAGAATGCTGGCAAAGGTTCCCAGGTGAGGGAGGATGTCGGCATCCGGAAGAGCCTGCGTCGGGCCGGCCTCGAGATAGTCGACGGAGTACCCGGCGCGGGCGCGAACGCGGTCCGGCCCACCGACGTGGGCACGCCTGGTGAAGACGGTGACGTCGTGTCCGGCACGAACCAAGGCGGCAGACAGTTCGTCGACGTGCAGGTTCTGTGCACCGGCTGCCGAGCAGCCCACCGGTGCGAGTGGATCGGCGTTCACCGACACCATGGAGATCTTCAGCATTCGTCCGGGAGCCATAGCGGGCGAGTACTTCATCGGGTCCCCTCTCCACTTGATCGGTTCGTCTGGGGATACCCGGAGTCCGTGATCTGAACCGGGTTTCGACGCGGTCAGCGCTGGGCACATTCCAAACACGATGGCGAGGAGTGAGGTTCGATGACAGAACAAATGCTGGTCGACGCAACCGTCGGACTCGGGTTCGAGCGGTACGTACAACGGGTGGCGGTCGGTGTGGGGGCCGGCATCGAGCAGTGGTGTTGCAGGCGCGAGCACCCTCTGGAGGCTTACATCGCATTGGACCGAACTGTGCCGCGTTTCCCCGGGCGCGAGGTGGCTTTGCTGTGGGAGGAGACGTGCGGTTGGGCCCTGGCCGTGGAGACCAGATCAGGGGAGGACCTCATCGTTCTCGGATATCTGGGCGAACACGCAGTGCCGACCCCGGACGCCGTCGCCGATTTTGCCGCGACACTGGGTACGCGCAGCCCACACTGGGTCATGAACAGACCATTGGCGGATTCGGACGAGACCGCGCGAGAACTGCGGAGCTACTCCGGAAGTGCTTACGCCTGAACAGTATCGAGGTCCGATCGGCTCAGTTGACTACATCCAGGATGGGATCGAGAACCGGAGTCGCTGCAGCCTCGACGGCCGGATCGTCCATGAGCTTGAAAACGATGTGACCACCGAGCGCGCCACCGACACCGACCGCGGTGAGCCCCAGCACCGACAGCACTCGCGCCAGTGCGAGTGAGTCCTTTCCGCGTAGCCTGTACGACGCCGCAAAAGACCAGATCCCCACTGCATTCGACGCCGCGTGCACCAGCCCCACTCGGCGTGCGACGTCGCCACGTTCGGACCAGTCCAGCCATCCCGTCAGCAAAGCCGGCGGAGTCGAAACCAATCCGAGCCCGATCAGCCGTCGTGCAGTCTGCGGATCGCCTAGAACATCGAAGACCAACGAAGCCGTCCACGCGCCCGCGGGAATGGTCACGAGGGCAGGATGGATGGGATGCCCGACGGCGGCGCCGCGGAGAAGTGCGGCGACAGTGCGCGATCGGTCGGATCGCTCCGTGATCTCGAGGATTCTGCGCCTGAGGCCAGTGGACGGACCGTCCAGTCCGCGAGCGGATTCGATTCCGCGATAAAGAGTTCCGATGTCCATGTAATTCGGCTACCCGGCGTAGACGTCGGGAAACCTCGCGACGGCGGTGTCTTGTCGACCGTCATGCTCCGGCGTACGGTCGAAACGAAAGAGATCCGACCGGAGGAGCGAACGATGAAGCTCAATCTCTTTGCAGCGTGGGCGTCGTATTTCCTGGTGCTGGCCACAGTGGTCTGCCTCGGCAGTTTTCTGGTGGCGGCAGGTTCAGGCCAGGGTGGTTGGGCATTGATCGCCGGCCTCGCCGGCGTCGCGTGCATCGGCCTCGCGGTAGCCCTGTACGCCAGTACTGTGCGTCACGACCACAAAGTGCACCGCGAATCCCCACACCTGTTCTGATCGGGCCTGCTTCTGATCAAGACTGTGCGAGTCGTGCCTTCTCCGCCTCGATGTCGAAGTCGGCAGGGGGCCAGTCGAGATCGAGCTTTTCCAGAGCGTCGATCAGTAGCTCCGTGACCGCAATGCGGCTGTACCACTTCCGATCACACGGCACGACGTACCACGGCGCGTGCTCGGTCGACGTCTTGTCGAGCATTGCCTGATACGCCTGTTGATATGCAGGCCACAAACCGCGTTCGGTCACGTCGCCGGGGTTGTACTTCCAATACTTGTCCGGGCGGTCGAGACGTTCTTCGAGTCGCTTCTTCTGCTCGTCGAGCGAGACGAACATCGCGACTTTCACGATAGTGGTTCCGGCGTCGACGAGTTCCTTTTCGAACTGGTTGATCTCGTCGTAGCGCTTGCTCCAGACATCCTCCGGGACAAGATCGTGGACGCGCACTACCAGGACGTCCTCGTAGTGGGAGCGATCGAACACACCGAGATAGCCGCCGCGGGGGAGTTCCTTCTTGATCCGCCAAAGGTAGTGATGTTGCTTTTCCTCTTCGGTCGGGACGCCGAAGGCCGCGTGCTGAACTCCCGAAGGATCCACGTGACCGATCACGTGTCGGACCATGCCGCCCTTGCCTGCGGTGTCCATTCCTTGCAGAACCAGCAGGACTGAACGACTGTCCCCTGACCGGCCGTTGGCGTACAGCAACTCCTGCAGGTCGGACAGAACCGCGCCGCGCTCCTCGAGCAGACGTTCGCCGTCAGCTTTGTTTCCGGTGAATCCCGGAGTGCTGTTGCGATCGAGTTGATCGAGTTCGAACCCGGGCTCCGCCCGCAGGGTCTTGGCGGCCGGTGTTTCCCACAGCGAGTCTTGTGCCATGCCGAAAGAGTGCCACAGGATCGCGCCCGGCGGCTCGAAAGTTCGGTCTCGGGCGAGTCAGTCCTCGGCAGGCTTGACGAGGGGATGCGGAACCGACTTGAACTTGGCCGGTGATCCGTTGACCGCCGCTATGCCGGTGATGCCGCCCCACGTCATCATCGTGAGGTAGTCGATCAGCGATTCCGCGGACATCGACTTGTTGGAGATCCACCAGTGCGTCGCGAGCTGAATTCCGCCGACGATCCCGAACGCCCACGGCAGCGAACCGCCGGAATCCATCTCCATCTCGCGAAGACGATTGCCCAACACCGTGGAGAGCAATTCGGCGATCATGCGCTCGGAATCGGCAACGACGTCGCGGTTGGCGCCGGCGCCGTTTGCCATGACGTAGAGGTAGATGTCGGGGTCGGATGCCACCGTCTCGACGTATGCGGTGATGCTCGCCTGGGTGAGTTCGAAATCGTCGAGATCGCCACTGATCGCTTCGTAGATACGCGGCGACAGGATGGTCTCGACGTACCGCATCATCGTGGCGGTCGTGAGGTCGCTCTTGTCGGCGAAGTATCGGTAGAGCACGGTCTTGGAGACACCGATCTCGGACGCGATCTCGTCCATGCCGATCTCACGGCCGCGCGCGCGGATGGCGGCGATGGTGCCGTCGACGAGTTCCTCGCGGCGAGCGATCTTGTGCTCACGCCAACGACGCTTACGACCGTCGGATTTCTCGGGCTTCGCATCAGCAACGACTGGGCCGTCTACCTGCTCGTTGTCCTGCACGGCATTCTTGGCCACGAGTCATCTCATATCTGTGGTGCGAGCCACGTCCGATCGGTCTACTTTCCGGTCCAGCTTAATGTCCGCGCCTTTATCTCGGGCACTCACATCCGCAGTTCGGGGGATTAGGTCCTGCAGAATCGGACTTCGTGTCGCTCGCGCTACGCCGCGTCACACCTTTCGGCACAATGGCGAGGGTGCAGCAACTGAGCCTCTCCGCCTTCGACGACGCCGCCAAGCGTCGGGACCTTCGCAAGATGAAGGTCTTCGCTACTGGCCTTCTGGGCTTCGCGACGGTGGTCTACATCTTCTGCCGGTGGCAGGAATCCCGCGGCGCCGGAGAGTGGGTCGGGTACGTCCGGGCCGCGTCCGAGGCAGGCATGGTCGGCGCGCTTGCCGACTGGTTTGCCGTCACCGCGCTCTTCCGTCATCCGATGGGCCTTCCCATCCCGCACACTGCGATCATCAAGCGTAAGAAAGACCAGCTCGGAGCCAGCCTGAGCTCATTCGTCGGTCAAAACTTCCTGGCTCCCGAGGTTGTGTCGGCCAAGGTGCAGCAGGCGCAGATTCCGCTGCGGCTCGGCACGTGGATGGCCGAACCTGCCAACGCCGCTCGCGTCGCCGCCGAGACGTCGACGGTCTTGCGCGGCATGGTCGAGGTTCTTCGCGACGAGGACATCGCCCAGATCATCGACAACACGATCGTGAAGCGTCTGGCCGAGCCCATGTGGGGACCGCCGATCGGCCGAGTGCTCGGTGAACTTCTCAAGGACAACAAGCAACTGCCGATCATCGAATTGCTTGCCGAGCGGGCACATCAGTGGGCTCTCGGCAGCCAGGAGACGATCGATCGTGTGATCGTTCGCGATTCGCCCGCGTGGTCGCCGAAGTTCGTCGACGCCATGCTGGGGGAGAAGATATACAAGGAACTCGTCGAGTTCACCTGGAAGGTCCGTTCCAACCCCGAACACGAGGTACGCCTCGCCGCCAACCGCTTCCTGATCGACTTCGCCGATGATCTGCAGAACGACCCGGAGACCATCAAGAAGGCCGAGGGGATCAAGGCCGAGATCATGGGTCGCGAGGAAGTGACGGGTCTGGCGTCGTCGACATGGCAGGTTGCCAAGCGGCTCATCATGGAGTCCGTCGACGATCCGAACAGCACCCTGCGGACCAAGGTCGCCGAGAACGTCGCCGGCTTCGGAGTCAGGCTGCGTGACGACGAGTCCATGCGTGAGAAGGTCGACGGCTGGCTGGTGCAGGGCACCAAGTACATCGCGGAGAACTACACCGACGAGATCACTGGAGTCATCAGTGACACCGTCGAGCGGTGGGACGCCGACGAAGCGAGCCAGAAGATCGAGTTGCAGGTCGGTCGAGATCTTCAGTTCATCCGTATCAACGGCACCGTTGTGGGCTCGATCGCCGGACTGCTGATCTACACGATTTCGACGCTCATCTTCGGCTGAGCTGTCCAGTATGTGACGTCCACCACGAGTGCTAGCAGTAGTGCTTGCAATAGTTAGCACCCTCTCCTATCCTGGGAAATGTCCACTGGAAAGGGAGGACGCAATGCCAGCGAAGTCGACGAACTCCGATGACGGAGATCGTGAATCATCCGGTGCCGCAGCCGGAGCAAGCGACTTGGCAGCTCGCGTCGTCAGCTCTGCGGCACACGACATCGGGGGGTTCATTCGTGCACAGCGGGAAGCCGCCCAAGTTTCGATGCGCCAACTCGCTCAACTCGCCGGCGTCAGCAATCCGTATCTGAGTCAGATCGAACGCGGATTGCGCAAACCGTCGGCGGACGTACTGGCGCAAATCGCCAAGGGCCTTCGAGTCTCATCAGAAGTGCTGTACGTCCAAGCGGGATATCTCGAGCAACGCCCGCACAGTCCCATCAGGGACGCGGTGTTGGCCGAGACGGCCATCAACGAACGGCAGAAGCAAGTACTGCTCGAAATCTACGACTCGTTCTGTCGCGAGAACGAGTCGTCAAGACCAGCCGCAGCGCCCGATTTCGCTGAATCGGCCGCAATTCCAGACACCGAGACTTCACTAGGAGAACAAGATGACTGACAAGAACGCCATCGACAGCGTCAAGACCTCGCTCTACGCCGCCGTCGGCGCAGGCGACCTGGTTGTCCAGGCCGTGGCCGATGTAGTTGCTCAGGTTCGTGAGCGCGCCGAGAACACCCAGGGCGATGTCAACGGCCGTGTCGACGGTGCTCGCGAGAAGCTCGCTTCCGTCCAGGGTGACGTTGCCGAGAGCGTCGATGCGCTGCGCGAGCGTCTCGCCGGCCTGCCGTCCGAGCTGCCCGAAGAGCTTGCCGAGCTGCGCGAGAAGTTCTCACCCGAGGAACTCCGCAAGGTCGCCGAGGCATACCTCAAGGTTGCCGGAGATCTGTACAACTCCCTCGCAGAACGTGGCGAAGACGCAGTCGAGCGCATCCGCAAGCAGCCCGCAGTCGAAGAAGGCATCGCTGCTGCAGAGTCGGCACTCGGCGACGCCGTCGAGCTGACCGAAGACGCACTCGGAACCGTTGCTCGTCAGACGCGCGCCGTGGGCGAGCAGGCTGCCAAGCTGGCCGGCCGCGCTGCCGGACGCATCTCCGACACCGCAGAAGAGGTCGGCGAGAAGATCTCTGACGCCGGTGAGAAGATCGCCGACGCAGGCGACGAGGCTGCACTGAAGGTCCTCGACCTCGGTGACCAGGCTGACGAGGCTTCCAAGGAAGCTGCCGCTCGCGTGACCGCTGCTGCTTCCGACGTCCAGGAGCGCGCGACCACCGCCGCGAAGAAGGCCGCTCCGGCCAAGGCTGCACCCGCCAAGGCTGCTCCGGCCACCGCACCGGCTCCGGCCAAGAAGGCTGCTCCGGCCAAGAAGGCCTGATTTGCCCAGCTCCACCTGACGAAGGCTCCCGCGCTCAGCCGAGTGTGGGAGCCTTCGTGTTCGTCGGGAACCGGATGAGAACTTAGGATGTAGTTGTGACTCAAGTCGATGGGCTAGTCGGTCTGATCTTTCTCGCACTCAAAGTGCTCGCATTGGTGGGTGCTGTCTACGCGATCGTTCATGCCGTCAGGCAGCGTCCTGACGCTTTCACCGCGGTCAACAAATTGACCAAGCCGATCTGGCTGGGAATTCTGATCGTCGCGGCGTTGATCCTCTTGGCGACGTCCCCTGTCGGGCTCCTGGGCATCATCGCGGTCGTTGCAGTGTGCGTGTATCTCGTCGACGTTCGCCCGCGGGTGGACGACATTCAGCACGGCGGTTCTCGCTGGTAGTTTGCCGCACTCCCGCTCATTCCGAGCCGTGGTTCCCGGCTCATGGTGTGCTGCCCCACTCTTCTCTCCAACGCTGACAACGGGCGTTGTTCGAGTGATAGTGTCGGTTAACGGCAGTCACACATAGATTGCATCCGTCTGTCGTCAGCAGCAGTCAGGGGTAAATGCATGTCCAGTCGTTCGCGCACCACAGAGCTTCGAGTACTGGCAGGCGCCGTCGGAGTGGGAGCACTCGTCGCGGCCGTCGCTGGGATCCGTCATCGGCGATCCACGCGTGGGTTGACTCTTTCGAGCGACGTCGAGCCCAATGCACTCCTGAAGACTCCGACTCTCAAAGCTGACATCAGCGAACTGACCACCGACGACGGTGCGATCATCAATGTCCGGGCTTACGGTCCCGTCGACGGCGATCCGATCGTTCTCAGTCACGGCTGGACGTGCTCCACCGAATTCTGGTACCCGCAGGTCAATGCGCTTGCCGGCGAATATCGCGTCATCACCTACGATCAGCGCGGTCATGGCCGCAGCACCGTCGGCAATCTTCCGCTCGGCCCGGACGTCCTTGCCGACGATCTCTCTGCAGTGCTGGCGGCCACGGTTCGCGAGGACAAGAAGGCCGTCATCGTCGGTCACAGCATGGGCGGGATGAGCATCATCGCCTGGGCGGGTCGTCACCCCGACGAGGTCAAGAAGTACGCGTCGGCGGTCATGCTCGCGAGCACCGCGAGCGAAAGGTTGATCGCCGAGACCACGGTCATCCCACTGCCCAATCGTTTCCCTCGCGTGCCGGTCCCCGTGGGCCGCGCCATCCTCAGTTCGCCCGTTCCGTTCGTCTCCTCGGGCGCCATGACGAAGGCGATCCAGTACGTCTCGATGTCACCGAACGCGACCAAGGCCGAGATTCAGTTCTGCGAGAACATCGTTCGTGAGTGCAAGCCCCGCATCCGTGGAGGTTGGGGAGCAGCGCTGAGCACCCTCGACATTCACGAGGGACTCGACAATCTCGAAGTGCCGACCACCGTGCTCGTCGGTTCGCTCGATCGGCTCACTCCGCCGGTCCATGCGCGCAAGCTTGCGCAAGTCCTCGACGACGCCGGCAACCTCGAACGGTTGATCGTGTTGCCGGGCGTCGGTCACATGTCGTCGATCGAGAACATCGACGAGTTCGACAAGGAAATCGTGCGACTGCGCAATCTCTAGCGCGCGGTGACTCCGAATCTGCGTAGTTCGAGAGCCGGATTCTTCATCCGAACCTCCGCGATTCGTTCGAGGGAGACGGTTGCAGTCGCCATACCCACGCGTTCTCCCAGAGATGCGACGATGACGCCCATCGGATCCACAATCATGCTCGCGCCTGATCCCGCCGGTGCGCATTGGTCGGCCGCCGCGACGTAGATCGTGTTCTCGATCGCGCGGGCGCGGACGAGAGTTGTCCAGTGATCTTCCTTCAACGGGCCGGGCACCCACTCTGCCGGGAGGAGGAGAACGTCGGCGCCTACATCGACGATCCGTCGTGTCGTTTCCGGGAAGCGAAGGTCGTAGCAAGTCTGAAGACCGAACCGGACGTCTTCCACGACAAAGGTTTCGGGGTCGTAAATCTCACCGGCACGGACGACGTCCGATTCCTTGTAACCGAAAGCGTCGTACAGGTGCAGTTTTCGGTAGATCGCAACGACACCGAGTTTCGGGGCCAGGGCGACCAAGGTGTTCGAGATCTTGTCGGAGCCCGTAACTGCCTCGTTGATCCCGGCGACTATGTGAATACCGAGAGTTGTTGCGAGGTCTGCCAGCGCTGAGACGAATTCGCCGTCGAGCGACTCGGCGGTCAAGACGAAACGTGAGTCCATGCTCGGAGCCGTGAACATCGCGTACTCGGGAGCGACCACGATGCGAGCACCGGATTCCGCCGCTTCGCTTGCCAGTTTCGTGAGTTGCTCGAGATTCGACTGCTTGTCGAGTCCTGGGGCGTACTGTGCGATTGCTACGTCGACCATGTGGTTGTGCCTTTCTGGGCTTGGGGCGCCGGCATTCTCTCGATCTTGCCGAGCACCACGGTGTAACAGAAGATTCCGCCGATGAGTACCGCACCGGTCGCGATGAACGCGCCGGCGAACGAACCGGTGGCGTCGACCACCATGCCGGTCACGATGGGCGCCGCGATTCCGAGCAGATTCGCCACGAAATTGACGATGCCGCCGAGCGACCCGGTGTATCCCTCCGGCGCGATAAGCGCCACGATGGACGAACCTGCGGGGACCGACACTGCCAGTCCTGCGGCTCCGATCGAGAGGAAGATCAGGGCGACTGCGATCGATCCCGCGTATGCCGCTCCCGTGACAGCAAGTGATGCCAGGAGGCTGACCACGAGGACCGTACGGCGGACCTTGGTGACGTCACCCGTTTTGGCCAACCACCTGTCCATCAGGATGCCGGCGATGAGGAACTGTGCGATCACGGCGACGAGCCACGGGATCATCGTGTAGATGCCGCCCTTGAGGAGGTTGACCCCGAAACTCTTCTCCAAGTAGGCGGGGAGCCAGGTCAAGAGCACGTAGTAGGCGTACGTATAGGACGCGTACCCGAGGGCGAGTCCCCAAGTCTTGCGTCGCCGCAGGAGGTAGCCCAAACCATTGAGCGAACCGCTGGTTTCTGCGTCCTCGTCTTCGGCGCCGCCCTCGCGGATGTAGTCGAACTCCGCTTGGCTCAGCCGACCTTTCGCCAGTGCCTCTTTGGGCGTCAGATACAGCAGCCACCAAATCGCGAGGTAGGCCACGGAGAGGATGCCGGTGAAGATGAAGGCCGCGTGCCAGCTGAACGTCGTGACCAAGAACGCCATGATCGGGATGCCGATCACGTTCGAGATCTTGGCGCACCCGTCGAAGATGGAAGTCGCGGTCCCGCGCTCCTGCTTCGGGAACCATTGGCCGATTGCTTTCCAGCCGGCTGGGACAGTAGGCGCTTCGCCGACACCGAGGACGAGTCGGGCGACCAGGAGCATTCCCAGTCCACCTGCCGCAGCGGAGGCGAACGACGCCACGGCCCAGAGAAACGCGGCAGCTCGATTGACCCACCGCACGCCGATGCGGTCGATGAACGAACCGATCGGCATCTGGAGCATGGCGTACGTCCACAGGAACGCGGACGAGACCATTCCCATCTGCGAAGCGCTGATGTCGAAGTCGCGCATGATCTCCGGTGCGGCGATGGAGAGGTTCACGCGGTCGATGTAGTTGACGAACATGCCGACACCGAGTACTCCGGCGATACCCCAACGAGCACGGCCGATCTTCTGCGGGACGGCCGTCTCCGTCGGTGACGAGCCGGGCTCCGAGGTTTGTGTTGTCATCGAGACTCCCGAATCCGAGTGATCTGATCAAGCGGTCCGGCGAAGCCGGCGGCGAGGGCACCGTGCTGCATAATCAACGCCATCTGATCAGCGCCGTGTCGGACGGCGAATTCCTTCTCTTCCACACTCCACGCCGGCAGCACCCATGGCTTGCCTGCTTCGGCTGCCGCTGCGGCAACGATAGCGAGGTCGGCGAAATCGCCGTCGGTGCGTGTGTACGCACCGCGTTCTCGGCGCAGCGATAGATCAGACGGGCCCACGAACACGCCGTCGACGGTCTCCAGTGCCAGAATGTCCGCGATGTTCTCGATTGCTCCCGCGTCTTCGATCATCGGGTAGCAGCGAGTGGACGTGTCCTGGCGACGGACCCAGTCGTCGGTGAAGCCGCCGTAGTTGGTCGTGCGTCCGCCCGCGAAACTGCGATCACCGAGCGGTGGGAACTTGGCGAACGCAGTGACTTCCTTTGCATGAGAAGCATTTTCGATGTGTGGAATGACAACGGCAGTAGCGCCGAAGTCCAGAGCCTGCTGAATGGGTCCGCGCTCGGGTCCGAGGACTTTCGCGAGAACCTCCATTTCCAGGGCGCGAAGGAAGGGGATGAATCGCTCGAGGTCGGCAAGGTCGAACGACCCGTGTTCGATGTCGAGGATCACCGCGCCGTAGCCGAGTCCGCGCGCGATTTCTGCTGCGGCAAAGCTCGGATCGGACAGCCAGATCGCGTGACGGCGGTCGGCGGGAGTGCTGAACATGCTGGTGGGCTCCTTGGCAGTTGGGATTCTACGACTGATCGGATCGTGTGACGGCCCGCACAACTGTCGTATACGTCATGTATACACAGTGAATACTTGGTGTGTCCAGAGTCGGTATGATGAATTTGTTACAAGTTCGTCAACCCGGCGGACGCCAGTGCGAAGGGATTGTGATGTCGACACCGGCAACTGCCGACCCGTCAGCCGCCCAGGGGCCGGCACGCGACCGTGTCTACGTCTGGTTGCGGGACGAGATCATTCGTGGATCGATCGAGGGCGGCCGATTCCTGGACGAGCTGTGGGTGTCCGGAACCATGGGAGTGTCCCGAACACCGGTCAGAGAGGCATTCCATCGGCTCGCCGCCGAAAAGTTCATCACCCTCCTGCCGCGCAAGGGTGCGCAGGTACGAACGGTGACGGCCCGAGAGCTCGAAGAGGTCTACCAGAGCCGGCAACTGATCGAGGGTCACGCGGTGACTGTGCTGTGCGCCCGAGGCTTCGGCGCACCGACGTCGATGATCGAGCTGATCGAACCGATGGAAGCAGCAGGGCGCGAGCGTGATTGGTTCGAGGTTTCCGGTCTCGACCGGCAGTTCCATCTTGCGATGGTCAGAGCTGCTCAGAACTCGGTACTGACCGAACTCTACGAGTCGCTGCGGTCACGGCAGCAGAGAGTTGCGGTGCGCGCACTCAACGTGGGACCGCACCGCCTCGACACGATCAATGCCCAGCACCGCGCCTTGGTTGCGGCGCTGGACGAATCCGATGCAGACAAGGCTCTCGAAATTCTGGCCGCACATCTCCGGCCGGTACCGGAGGTCCTTGCCCTCTTGCCTGCTGATCAGCCTTAGCTGAAGACGACCGTCTTGCGCCCGTGGACCAGCACACGATCCTCGAGGTGCCAGCGCAGTCCGCGGGAGAGTACGAGCTTTTCGATGTCTCGACCCTGACGGACCATGTCGGCGACATCGTCGGCGTGGTCCACACGGATCACGTCCTGCTCGATGATCGGACCGGCATCGAGTTCGGCGGTCACGTAGTGGCAGGTGGCGCCGATCAACTTCACGCCGCGGGCGAACGCCTGGTGATAGGGGCGGGCACCGATGAACGACGGCAAGAAGCTGTGGTGGATGTTGATCGCGCGCCCGGCCCAGTGCTCGCACAGTGATTCGGGCAGCACCTGCATGAATCGGGCAAGAACCACGGCGTCGGGATTGTGAGCGTCGACCAGGGCGCGAACCTTCTCGAAGGACGGTCCCCGTTCTGCCGGGTCCTTGGCGAACGGAACATGGTGGAAGTCGATCCCGTGGCGCTCGGTGACACTGCGCAGATCTTCGTGGTTTCCGATGACGGCGCTGATTTCTGCGGGGAGTTCCCCGCCCGCGGCGCGGCCAAGGAGGTCATGCAAGCAGTGACCTTCCTTGCTCACGAGCAACACGATCTTCTTGGGTGCGCCGGAGTCGTGAAGAGTCCACTCGGTTTCCGGACCGATCTCGGCCGCAACAGCTTTGAACCGTTCACGAAGCTCGTCGATGCTCATGCTCACCGACGATGCACGGACCGCCTGACGCGTGAAGAACCATCCGGTGTCGGCATCGGCGTGGTATGCAGCCTCCACGATCCATCCACCGACGTCGGTGAGAAAGGTCGAGATGCGTGCGACGATGCCCGTGGTGTCGGGGCAGCCGAGGGACAGAACATAGCGACGATCATCGATCGATGGTGCAGCGGTCATGCGGCCTAGTCTCTCAGGTGCGGCTGCAGCGACGGTCGTGTGGTGGTGTGCCAAGCTTTCCAACATGTCTGAAGCTGCACTCACTCGTTCCCAGGTTGCCGCGATGGTGGACCACACTCTCCTCAAACCCGAAGCCACCGCGGCCGATGTGACCGCCCTGATCGACGAAGCACGCAGCCTCGGTGTGCTGGCTGTCTGTGTCTCGCCGTCGATGTTGCCGATTCGCGCCGAGGGACTTGTGACGGCGGCCGTCGTCGGATTCCCGTCGGGGAAGCATCATTCGCTGGTCAAGGGTGCTGAAGCGCGACTGGCCGTCGATCAAGGCGCAGCCGAGATCGACATGGTCATCGACGTAGGAGCGGCGGTCGCCGGCGACTACAGCGCGGTGTTGGCCGATATCCTCACCGTCCGCGAGGCGATGGGGGAGAGTGCGATCCTCAAAGTGATCCTCGAAACCGCAGCGCTGTCCGACGAGGCCATCGTCGAATGTTGCCGCGCAGCTGTGCGTGCCGGAGCGAACTTCGTCAAGACCTCCACCGGCTTCCACCCCGCGGGTGGAGCGACGGTCGAGGCCGTCGCACTGATGGCGCAGACGGTCGGCCCGGGCGTGGGAGTCAAGGCCAGTGGCGGAATACGTACGACGCAGGCAGCGCTCGACATGATCGCGGCCGGCGCCACCCGCCTCGGACTATCCGGAAGTCGAGCAGTATTGGACGGTCTGGCCGACTAGGTCAGCAGGCCGCAGCTGTCCGGAACCGCCGAGGTGTTCTGGTTGTTCGCGTCGGCGACGGGCATGGCGTAAGCGCCGCCCTCCAACGAGATCTGGATAGCGTCGTCGGTGACGGTCAGCTTCGTGGGCTTCATGTCCAGCGGGTAGGTCTGCAGGCTGTCGGTGAGTGTCTGGACGATGCCGTCGACCAGATCGGTCGGCAGACCCAATCCGAGAATCTCGGCGCCGACGGTCTGGACGTCGACCACACCGTTGGTGACGGTGGGCTTGACCGTGAGCTTCGCGAGCCCGACCGGACCGACGTCGAACGCGAGTGTTCCGGCGCTCGAGTCGGCGGTGACGCCGGAGACGAGCCCGCCGAAGGTCTGTTCCTGCAAGGTGGCGAGAATGCCTGCGGTAGACCAGGTGACGTCGGCGCTGGAGCTGCCGATGGTGCCGCTGTTGCCCGCCGAGGGCTGCAAGTTGATGTCGTTCACCTTCGCGTGAACCTGCATTCCCGTTGCGGGGCCGAACGAAGAGTCGTCACTGTCGATGCTGATGTACGGCACCTTCTTGTCGACTGCCTGCAGGAGTACGGGCTTCCAGCTCAACCCGACGTCGACCTGGGATCCCAGTTCGCTCTGGAACTGATCGGCCATGCAGGTCTTCACCTGGTTGCGTACGTACAGTTCTCCACCGACGAGCGCCGCGACGAGTACGGCGATCACCACGAGAAGGATGATGAGCACTCGGTTGCGCGGACGAGGGTTGTTCGCTGCGACAGTCATTCGCCAGATTCTTCCCGACGAGTCTGAACGAACTCTGTGAATACGCACTTCCTCATTCCTGTGATGCGCGACACACTCGCCCGTAGTCTGTTCGAAACGGCGTTTTCGACGGTCACCGGAGGTGGTCATGGCTTCGGACTACGAATCACTCGAGCTGCTGGCGCTGCGACAGTGCGGATTTGTCACGGCTCTCCAGGCATCCGAACTGGGTTTCGGTCTGGCGTTGATGGAAGAAATGACGGAATCCGGAACATGGACATGTGAGTGCCGCGGGCTTTTTCGCCTCGAACGCGTCAGACATACCGCCTTGGACGAGTTCGCGAAGTGGTGCACGTGGTTCGCCGGTAGCGCCACCGTCTCGCACTACAGTGCCGCAGATCTGCATGGCCTCGGGCACCTCCAACCTCGCTTCATTCACCTCTCCGTTGCGCACCCTCTCGCGGCGCCGACCCGCCAGGTAGCACTGCACCGACTGCCGCTCGCGGACGACGAGTGTGAACAGATCGGGCCCATCCGCATCACCACGCCTTTGCGTACCGTGCACGACCTCGCTTCCGGTGGAATTTCTCAAGTCCTGCTCAACGAAGTAGTCGCCGATGCGGTCGCGATAGGTCGACTGGACGCGCACGAGCTGTATCTCTCGTGTGAGAACGCGAGCGTCGACGTTGCTGTTCGGGTCGAGTTGGCTCTGGCCGCAAGCCTGTAGCCGAGAGAGATCTTCGAGGCTCCTGCGACCTTCTGGCATCACGCCCGAAATCGAATATGACGCCGATATCAGAGATTTGTAAATCGCTATTTTCGGGCGACTGGTTTGTCTTTAGCGCAGGTAAGAACGCATCCAGATGTGCGGTTCGGGACGTTCAGCCCACTGTTACTGCAGTTCGGCGATGTCGCCGATGAACTAAATCTGCGAAAAGCGTAGTTACTTTACAGTCAATGGGATAACGTCACGGCATCGAAAGCAGACGGACGCTTGTCCTGGACGCCTGTCTGCCCCGTTGTCGAGAGGGATCTGGATGTCCGTGAGTGGTGTTCGTCGTGTTGTCGGTGGGTTGAGTGTTTTTGCTGTTTCTGCGGGCTTCGCGGTGGTTGCGGGCGTCGGGGTTGCTGGTGCGGCTCCGGTGACGGCGGAGTTCAATTCGAGTGGTTACAAGATCACACGAACGATCAGTAACGCGACGCCGTCGGAAGGTGATGTGATCACCTCTACGACAGTGTTCAAGCGGACCGACTTTGTGGTCAATTACCTCTACGCGGTTCGGGATTTTCATCCGTCGTGCATGACGTATGTCGAGGGCTCGGCGAAGGTGAACGGGAAGGCCTATTCCCCGGAAACGCCGGTGAGCGCTGATTCTGTGCGTGTGAGCGCGAGCATCACGGATTGGCCGTTGTATCAGAACAATACGAAGTCGTTCGAGTTTCAGTATCGGGTCGGCGCAGGATGTGAGCGCGGGACCGATCTGGCAAGCACAGTGCATTTCGACGGTTCGGCTTGGGTGAATGACACGACAAATGGTCGTGGTCCTTCGGTCAACATTCAGAAGAACGTCTCGACGACAGCACTTGCGCCCGTCGGTGGCGCTCAGGTGGGGCAACCGGTGACGCTGAGCGCGACGGTGACCGGTGGTGCCGACGGTGATTCGGTGGAGTTCTTCGACGCCGCCACCAAGATTGGTGCGGGTACCCTCGCCAATGGTGTTGCAACACTTGCCTGGACACCGACCACCCGTGGAGACCACTCGATCACAGCGAAGTTCGCCGACACGGCGCGTGCCGTCGGCTCCGCTTCGGCAGCGCTGATCGTGAACGTTTCGCAGGCCGATGCTCAGTCCAGCACGACTCTGGCGCCGATCTCGGGCGCGCAGGTCGGCAAGTCGACCAATCTCAAAGCGACTGTGTCCGCGTCGGGCACCGGTGGAACGGTCACGTTCAAGGTCGGCGGAACGGTGCTCGCTTCGGTGCCGGTGGCAGGCAACGGTGAAGCGACCTATGCCTGGGTTCCGACGGTCGCCGGTGCACAGACGGTGGAAGCCGTATTCGCCGGTCGATCCGGTGTCACCGGGTCGAGTACCACCGCGAATGTGACAGTCGCCGAACAGCCCGCCGGAACAACAAGCTCCACAACAGATCTCAGCGTAGTAGCGGGCCAGGTCGGCGTTGCCCAGACGATCTCCGCTCAAATCAGCCCCGCCAATGCGGGTGGCACAGTCACCTTCAAGGACGGCGAGACCGTCATCGGCACGGCCACGGTCGATTCATCCGGAAAGGCCAGCCTTTCGTGGAAGCCCGCAACTCAAGGGCAGCGAGTTGTCGCGGCGGAGTACTCGGGCGCCGGCACGGTGACGGCATCGTCCGATCAGGTCTCCGTCCAGATCGCCGCACCCGTCGACGGTGAAGAACCAGGCAACGGCACCGGTTCGCTCGGCAGCCTCGGCAACATCTTCGGCTCCTAGCAATCGATACCCGGTGATGCCCCGCCCGCTTCAGGTGGTGGGGCATCACCCATATCCCTCACTTCTCGAGAAGGAAAATCTATGTCTGTAGGTTCTGCACGTCGTGCAGTTGCAGGTCTGAGTGTGTTTGCTGTTGCTGCGGGTTTCGCGGTGGTTGCGGGTGTCGGGGTTGCGGGAGCTGCGCCGGAGACACCGGGTTCGTTGACGTGGAATGCGAACAACTACGAATACACGCGGACGATCAGCAATGTGACTCCGTCCGAGGGCGAGACGATCACCGTGAAGACTGTGTTCAAGCGGAAGAACATCGTCGTGGATTACCTGTATGCGATCAAGGATGTTCATCCGACATGTCTGACGTACGTCGAGGGTTCAGCGAAGGTGAATGGTTCGACGCGGAGTGTCGAGTCCAAGGGTGCTGATTTTGTTCGTGTGAAGGGGTCACTGACAGAGTGGCCGCTGTACAACAACGACTCGAAGACTTTCGAGTTCAAGTACACGGTGGGCGCGGATTGTGCGCGTGAGGTGCCGTTGGATACTTCGGTGCATTACAACGCGTCAGTGACGAGTTCCGATTTCCAGAACAAGGGCCCGGCGGTGACGGTGTCGAAGAACATTTCGACGACGACGCTGTCACCGACCAGTGGCGTGAAGTTGGGACAACCTGTTCCGTTGAGCGCGACGGTGACCGGTGGTGCCGACGGTGATTCGGTGGAGTTCTTCGACGGTGCCACCAAGGTCGGTGCGGGCGCGCTCGCCAATGGTGTTGCAACGCTTGCCTGGACACCGGCTGACGTCCGAACCCACAGCGTGACGGCCAAGTATCTCGGTAATGCAAAGGTGGCGACCTCCACGTCGTCGGCTGTCGACGTCGTAGTGTCCGAAGCGGACAAGAGCACTGCAACCGCGATCACCGGTCCCGCAAGTGCAGTTGCAGGTGAGTCCGTGACCGTCGAGGCTACGGTGTCGCCCACTCCGGCGGGTGGCACGGTGCAGTTCAAGGACGGTGCAACCGACCTCGGCGGCGCCGTTCCCGTCGATGCCAACGGCAAGGCTTCGCTGACGAATTCCTATGCAGTCGGAGCGCATTCGATCGTGGCGGTGTACTCCGGTTCCGGTGTCTACCAGACTTCGACGTCGGCGCCACATGCGTTGACAGTCGCTCCGGTGGTGGTCGAGGAGAACACAACGACTACCCTCGTCGGCCCGTCGACAGGTTCGACAGGGGAGGCCTTGTCGTTCACTGCCTCCGTCTCGACCGGTGCTGCAGGCGGAACCGTGCAGTTCAAGGAAGGTGGCAGGGATCTGGGATCCCCGGTTCCCGTGGACGCCTCAGGTAAGGCAACAACCACGCCGACCTTCAACGTGGCGGGTGAGTACAGCATCACCGCAGTGTTCTCGGGTTCGGGTAACTACCTGGGCTCGACATCGAACGCCCAGACCGTGAACGTCAAGGCGCCGGCTCCCACCGACCAGCAGACCCAGACGGTCTTGACCGTTCCGGCGGATGCAAAAACCGGTACGGCAGTTGGTCTGTCGGTAACCGTCACGCCGACGCCGGTGGGCGGCACAGTGCAGTTCAAGGACGGCTCGGGCAATCTCGGCTCGCCGGTGCCGGTCGTCGAGGGCAAGGCGTCGATCATGCACGAGTTCGCGAGCGTCGGCACGCACGACATCACGGCCGTCTACTCGGGTGCAACAGGATTCCTCACCTCTACCTCGGCCGCTCAGTCGGTTTCGGTCACGGCTCCGGCCGCGGAGGATCAGGAAACGTCCATCACCGTGAGCGCTCCGGCGTCAGCGGTCAAGGGCGCGAAGGTTGATCTCGTTGCGGCAGTGGTACCTACGCTCAGCGCAGGAACGGTTCAGTTCATGGACGGAACCACCCCGATCGGTGGACCAGTTGCGGTGGTGAACGGTAAGGCCACGCTCTCGCACACCTTCACCGAACTCGGAGATCGCCGAATCACCGCGGTGTTCAGCGGAACTGACGGCTATCTCGGTTCCGAGACCCAGGCCCCAGTCACCGTCAAGGTAACGGCAGCGTCCGACGGCGGCGATCCCGGCAACGGCGGCAGTTCGACCGGTTCACTGGGAAGCCTGGAAAACATCTTCGGGTCCTAGCCCGACGCCTGCACACAGACGCCCCGCCGCGGAGAACACCTCCGCGGCGGGGCGTTTCCGTCTGTGAGTTCAGGGATTCGGCGCTACGACGTGCCAGGGCACGGTCAGGATGCAGTCACGAAGACGTCGCCGCGCGGGTTGCACGGGAATTCCTTGCGCCCGAAGAATTTCCAATGCGGCGGCCCAACGATGGCGAGGTCCGAACGAGGCGTGCGGCGCGGCGGTGGCCCAGGCTCGATCGGCCGCGCTGAGCAACGCGTGGATCGGCTCACCGGGAACGTTGCGGTGGATGAGAGCCTTCGGGAGACGTTCCGCGATGTCGGAAGGACGCTCGATGTCGAAGGGGTCCCAGGCCAGTGTCAGGGTCAATGGACGATCAGCGTCGAGAAGCACCCAAGCGCAACGTCTCCCGAGTTCGTCGCAGGTTCCGTCGAGTAGCAGCCCGCCCGGTGCGAGACCGGACTGAATGTGTGACCACGCAGAGTCCACAGCCTCCTCCGGGTACTGCCGGAGCACGTTGAAGGCGCGTACGAAGACGGGTGTGAGACCGGCAAGTTCGAATCCACCACGGGCGAAGCTGACACCGTCACGACTCTCGACCACGCGGGCGGGGTCGATCTCGAGCCCGATGACGCGTCGATCCCGCCGGACAGCGGTGAGGCGGCTTGCCATCTCGAAGGTGGTGTCCGGCCTCGCCCCGTACCCGAGGTCGACGATCAACGGATCGGTCGCGTTGTTCAGGGCGTGCGCGATAGTGCGGTTGTGCACGATCCACCGGTCACTACGTCGCAGTCTGTTGATTCCCGTCGTGCCACGGGTGATGATCCCCTCGATCTTCGGGGGTGGAGCTTTCTTCACGCCGGGTTCAGCGTGCGGCGAGCCAGGTCGCGGTGACCTGGGCTTCGGTGCGGAACAGATCTACGAGGTTGATGAGCATCAGTTGCTCCAACTTCGCGCCGATGAACGGTATGAAGACCTTGGCCTCGGACGTGGTTCGCAGCGTGGACCCGGTATCGGTCGCGAACAACTCCATGGTGCCGGACAAACTCCCCGGCCCGGCCGGGATGGACGCTTCGTACGTTCCGGTCACGGTGTCACCGAAGGCGCCGTACGACTCCTTACGAGTGATGACAAGATCCTTCTTCATCACTGTCTGAGCGATGTCGGGCAAATCCGTGCGCGGAAGAATGTGGTGGAGCACGAGATCGATTCCGGAATCGGTGACCTCGAAATGTTCCACATGGTTCTCGGAATGCTTGCGCATCTCCTCGACACGGGCCTCCCAGTACGAGCGGTCCGCCAGCGCCGCATAGACCTGCTCGGGGGAGTGCTGATAGCGGGCGGAGTAGTCGATGCGGCGAGCCATGATCGAAAAGAATACCGGTTACACGCTGTGACAAGCCAAATCGGCTGTATCCACAACTGCCGCCGCCCGCAGGGTTTTACTTCGCGATCCACTCCCGGGTGAAGTCCTGTTCGGCTTGGATGAGCCGGACAACCTCGTCGACAATCGCACTTTCGATCTTTCCGCCGAGGAACGGGATCTTGACCTCGACCTCACCGTCGATCTCGAGAGTGGCGGAGTTCTCGTCACCTGTCAGCACCTGCGTGCCCTCGACACGGGCGGGAACGCCGTCGACGTGGGCGGAGAAGGTGCCGGTGGCCTTGCCGTCCTTGAAAGGCGCCATCGTTTCACTGCGCTTGATGACGATGTCGCCGTTGACGACTTTCGACACCATGCTGGGGAGATGCTCTGCGGCAATGATCTGCGACATCGTGACCGCGACGGTCTCGTCGCGAACGGTCAGCTCTTCGATCGTTGCGCCGGGACCACCGACAGCGACGATTCGGTCGCGCCAGTACTGCTCGGAGGTCACCGCCTCATGGACCTTCTCGGCGGGGACTGTGTACTTCGACGAATGCTCGATGCGACGGCTCACGATTGTGGAGGCTACCGTTTATCGATGTGTGGGACGTAACCATTGGCAGACGCGTCGTGGAATCAGGCGCTTTCGTGTCCGAGAACGTTGACTTGTCGGGATTGACGACGCTCCGAATCGGGGGACCGGCGCGGCTGCTCGCCGAATGTCCGACGACGCAGTCGTTGATCGACGTCGTGACGCTGCTCGATCGCGAGCAGATCCCGACGCTGATTCTCGCCGGCGGATCCAATCTCGTGATCTCCGACTCGGGATTCGACGGAGTTGTCGTTCGTGTGGCCAACACCACCGTGAGCCTCGACACGGACCGCGTCGTCGCCGAAGCGGGCGCGGTGTGGGACGAAGTAGTCGGTCAATCGGTCGCCGCGGAACTGGGTGGCCTCGAGTGCCTGTCCGGGATTCCGGGCTCGACCGGTGCGACGCCGGTGCAGAATGTCGGCGCGTACGGCGTCGAGGTGGGCTCGCGGCTCCGGCAGGTTCAATTGCTCGACCGACGCAGTGGCGAAGTGTCGTGGGTCGAACCGTCGAAACTCGAATTGGGTTACCGGTCGAGCGTTCTCAAGCATTCCGATGCAGCAGTGGTTCTCGCCGTCGAATTCGATGCGTCGACCGACGGACTGAGTGCCCCGCTCGCGTACCGCGAACTGTTCACCGCACTCGGGGCCGAAGAAGGCGAGCGGTTACCTGCGTCGCAGGTCCGCGAGGCAGTTCTGGGTCTTCGGACGGGTAAGGCGATGGTGCTCGATCCGTACGACCACGACACTTGGAGCGCGGGTTCCTTCTTCACCAACCCCGTGGTGCCGGACGACAAGCTGCCCGCTGTGCTCGGAGCAATAACCGAACAGCTCGGAGACGTCACCGTGCCGCAGTTCCCGGGCAGTGGTGGAACCAAGCTCTCGGCCGGATGGTTGATCGAACGGGCCGGATTCTCGAAGGGTTATCCCGGTGAAGATGCACCGGCCAGGCTGTCGACGAAACACACCTTGGCGTTGACCAACAGAGGGTCGGCAACGAGCGCGGATGTGGTCTCGCTCGCGCGGACAGTGCGCGACGGCGTCGAAGCCGCGTTCGGTGTCCACCTGGAACCGGAACCGGTAACTGTGGGCTGCACCATCTGATTCCTGACGGAGCCCGCAGGTAGCCTGTTGAAGTGCATGAGCTGGGTGGTAGGAGAAGTCGTTCGCGTCTTGTTGCGTTGGTAGCTGTATTGCTCGCTGTGATGGTGGCCGTCGTCGGCTGCACGATCGGTGGCAAGGACGGACAGGGCGGCGCGGCGGCCGCCGAGCCAGCACCGGTGGCGACCGTGGTGTCGACGCCGGCGCCCGGCACCAAAGATGTCAGCCCGGTCGCTCCCGTCTCGGTGGCGGTGACCCAGGGAACGCTGTCCGACGTCAGCCTCAGCAACGCAGCCGGTAAAGCCGTTGCAGGACAATTGTCGCCTGACAAGACATCGTTCACCGTCAGTGAGGCACTCGGCTACGGCACCACGTATTCGTGGTCGGGCTCGGCAACCGGGACCGACGGTAAATCCGTGCCAGTCCAAGGGAGCTTTACGACGGTTGCCCCGGAGTCGACCACCGGCGCCACCCTCAACATCGCCGACGGCCAAGAAGTTGGTATCGCGGCACCGATCACGTTGCAGTTCG
Source organism: Rhodococcus sp. SG20037 (assembly GCF_031763325.1). Lineage (NCBI taxonomy): Bacteria > Bacillati > Actinomycetota > Actinomycetes > Mycobacteriales > Nocardiaceae > Rhodococcus > Rhodococcus sp. SG20037. Next base: position 1,739,906 of record NZ_CP134497.1, read on the forward strand.
ACAACTCCGTCGTCGACAAGGCGGCCGTCGAGAAGGCGCTTGTCGTGACCACCGTGCCGCCCACCGCCGGATCGTGGGCTTGGCTGGCCGACGACAACGGCGGATCGCGGGCCCATTGGCGTCCGGCCGATTACTGGGTGCCGGGCACGACTGTCCATCTGGACGCCAAGCTCTACGGCTTGAACTACGGCGGTGGCGCCTTCGGCGACCAGGATCTCACGCTCGACTTCACGATCGGTCGTAGCCAGATCGTGAAGGCGAATGCGCCCAGCCACCGCATGCAGGTGGTGCGCGACGGTCAGACGATCATGGACATTCCCGTCAGCTACGGCGAGGGAAACGAACCTCGCAACGTCACGCGCAGCGGCATTCACATGGTGACGGAGAAGTACGAAGACTTCATGATGTCCAATCCGCCGTTCTACGAGAACGTGCGCGAGCGTTGGGCTGTGCGCATCTCCAACAACGGCGAATTCATCCACGCCAATCCTGAGACCACCGGGGTGCAGGGCTCGTCGAACGTCACGAACGGTTGCATCAACCTGTCGACATCCGACGCGCAGGAATACTTCGGAACCGCCCTCTACGGTGACCCCGTAGAGGTGACCGGCACGTCGATCGACCTGTCTCCTGCGGACGGCGACATCTACGACTGGGCAATCGATCTGCCGACCTGGAAGTCGATGTCGGCACTGCCGTAACTCTGTACTGCGGTAAATCCGTGGATGAGGGAACCGTCCGGGCTCTGCTTGCGTCTGTACAGGTAAGTGCTGTCGGCTCGGGGGAGTCCGACGGGGGTTTTCGACTTCAGGGGGACAGCGGTGGGCATTCCATTTCTGGAAGACGTGCTGGGAAGAATCTCCGAAGCGACGCAGGCCGTGCCTCCTGGCGTGGCGGCATTGCCAGTTGTCGGCACTCCCATCGCGAGCGCAATCGCTACATCTGCTCTGGTGCAATCCATAACCGACGACCGCGGCGCGTTCGACGACGAGATGGCTGCTGCGACCGTCGACGCCGATGTGGAGCGCGCACGAGCCTGGGGTGAGCGCGATGCCCTCACCGCCCAGACGTCGTCGCTCGAGTACAGCGAACACGCAATCGTGGACGACGATCCGTTCGATGCGATGTCGCACTCCGAAATCTTCGACCACGTCAACGAGATGAATCCGGCAACCCTGAGTGCGATCGGTGAGGCTTGGAAGGCCATTGCAGGCCGGGTCGAAGCCGGCATCGGGAAGTTCCAGAACGACGTGAACGGTGCGATCACCGAAGGCTGGCAGGGGCGCGGCGGCTCGGCTGCGCTGGAAGCAGTGCTGGTCTACTCGGCTGATGCGGGTGAGCTGAAGGTGCGGGTCGATCTGATCTCGAACAAGATCGAGGAGGCGAAGATCGCACTCGACGAGGCCAAACGCTCGATTCCGGCCCCCGACGGCGCCTCGACGGTCGAGAGGTTTCTCAGCATGGTTCCCGGGGCTACATGGAAGCAGGCCCAATACGAAGCGGAAGAAGCCGAACGTCAAGCGCGCCAGGTGATGAAGGACGTGTATCTGCCGTCCATGAAGCGTGCGGACGATCAGGTGCCGATCCTCCCGGCCGCATTCAATCCGGTCACCGGCGGTGGAGGGGCTGGAAGTGGCGGGGCTGGAAGTGGCGGCGCATTCGGTGGTGGTGGTGCCGACGGTGGGAACTTTTCGGGTCCAGGAAACGGGCTCGGCACGCCATCTACATCGGGTGGCGGAATTGGCGGGGGAGCGGACGGTGGAAACTCCGGCGGGGCAAACCCGCCCGGACACGGTTCCGGTCAGAATCCATCCGGCACCGATTCCGGAAATGGTGACAACCGTAGCGGCGTTGATGCCCAAGGGAATCCGAACGTCGATGCAGTTCGATCCGGAACCGATTCCGACCCGGTCGGGACCACGGCGGCACATGCCGGTCCACTGTCCGCCGGTGCAGCGCCAGATGGCCTAGCTCGTGCAACTCCGAATGGTGCTCAGCTCGGTTCCGGAGTGCCTTCAGGCCTCATGGGTAGCGGTTCGGGTGGTGGTTCCGCAGGTGGAATCGGTACCGGAGGCTTCGGGCCAGGTGGAACCGGAGGTGGCGCTCTCGGCCCTGGCGGCGTGGGCGGCCTCGCCAATGGCGGGCGTGGGGGCGTCAACGGAACTGGCGGTACCTCGGCGACGGGCGCGCAGAGCGGTCGGGGCGCGATGGGTGGCGTCGGCGGCATGGCACCGGGACGAGGGCAAGGGCAAGACGAAGACAACGTTCACGACACCCCCGGCTACCTCGTCACAGTCGAGAACGGCAATGCCCTGGTCGGCGACCTACCGATGGTCTCCCCGGCGGTGCTGGGCGAATGACCACCATGCAGTGGCAGTTCACCGGCCTCGAATTCCAGATTCTCTGGGAAGCGGTCGGACGTGACCGACTCCCGTACCCGCTGCGGTTTCGTCCGACGGCCGAAACCATGAACGAGCTGACAGAAGAGCGACGTCGAGCGGGAGCACACCTGGCTTGGTTGCTCGACGATCGGCTGCATCACGTTCTCGGTGCTCTTGCGAATCCTGATGCTCGCGTTGAGGTTTCCGGTTTTCACGGGCAGAACATGAGTACGGTGACGCGATTGCACGGCGTTGTTGCCGGCGACCTGGGGGTGCTCCTGACTCAACTGCCCGGCAGGACTGTCGACTGTGGCTCCGACGTGGTTTTCACCGTGGTACGCCCATCGGCAATTCCACGGATGCTCGTCGATCACCTGCCGACCTGCCCCGCTGGATCGGAGCGTGGTGTGAGCATCGAAAGGCCGAAAACTTCCGGTAGAGCGAGCTTCCTGAGCAGTGCCGCCGGTGCGCGCGGGAGCGAGGAAGTGAGCAGATTCTTCGGCCGAGAGCGGACCTCGATCGGTGAAGTCACCACATACCCGGGAGGAGCAGTGGACAGCAGACCGACAGACGACGGCATAACGTTCCACTGGTACGACTATGCCGGAGATGGTCGGTACATCGTCACCGCTGATGAAACCGTAAGTGCCCGTAGCGCTTCCACGGAAATGACGGAGGCCGAGATTGCACGCAATCTCGGCCTCGTCCTGCACCGGGTGATTCGCACTGGTTAGTCAGAACGATTCGAACTAGCTGGTGGTGCGGTGGAACCGACCGGGGCTTGCCTGATCCCTCGGCTTGACGATGATCTGATCGAGGTTCACATGTGACGGCCGCGACGCGACAAAACCGATGATCTCGGCGATGTCCTGCGCCACCAACGGTGTGATTCCCTCGTACACCTTGTCGGCCTTGTCCTGATCGCCCTCGAACCGGACGAGTGAGAACTCCGTCTCGACGGCTCCCGGCGCGATTTCGGTCAGTCGAACGGGCTTGCCCAACAGTTCACCACGCAATGTCCGATGAAGGACGGCTTGAGCGTGCTTGGCGGTGGTGTAGCCCGAGCCGTTGTCGTATGCCTCCAGCGCGGCCACCGAGGTGATGGTCACGACCAGACCGTCACCCGAATCGATCAGCTTGGGCAGCAGTGCCTTCGTCACACGCAACGTGCCCAGAACATTGGTCTCCCACATCCACCGCCAGTCGTCCAGATCGGCGTCCAGGACTGTTGCCAGACCCTTTGCACCACCCGCGTTGTTGACCAACACGTCGACACGTGGGACCACGGCCGCGAACGCGTCGACGGAATCCTCGTCGGTGACGTCGAGTTCGAGAGCGGTACCACCGATTTCCTCGGCGATCTTCTCGAGACGATCGACGCGGCGAGCACCGATCACGACGTGGAATCCCTGAGCTGCCAGGGTGCGGGCGGTGGCCTCACCGATTCCGGAGCTGGCTCCGGTGACTACGGCGATGCGGGCATCGGAAGAAATGGTCATGATGCAATCGTAGGGCTAGTCGGCGGCATACTCTGCTTCCCGTTCGATGGATTCGATGTGACGACGCGGTACTTGTATCCGACCGGGTGTGTAGGTGACGGCGCGCAGCGCGCCGCTGTACCGGAAGGGACCATGGCGTCGTCGTACCTCCCACGACACAGGTCCCCTGGCGTCGACACCGACCGAGATACCGGTCCACGGCGCCATTCCCACCAGTTGTACTTGCCCGAGCAGCTGGCCCGCGTGAATGCCGTCGACGCTGACGTGGAGATCCCAACGCAACCGCGGTACCACCGTCACCGACAGCTCGATGCGTTCGGTGCCGAGCGCCAGCGGTCCGGCGTCGACAACGGAGTAGGAACCGAACGCGTTGTACCCGAGATGCAGGTGCCCGTCCTCGACGTAGAGAAGGTACCCACCCTGCGGATCGCCATGGGCGACAAGGACACCGGCGTCACCTTCGCGGTAACCGTCGAGTTCGACCGTGATGTCGAAGTCGCGGAACCCGATCAGCTTGGATGAGCGGTAGCGCTCCAGCGGGGGCGTTCCGGCAAGTAGTCGCACCGGGCGTGAGAGTGCTCCTTCCTCCGGACGGCGAACCGCGCCGACGGTATTGCCGAGTAGAGGAAACACGGTGTTCGCCCACGCCGAGTGGTCCCAGGCCTCGGCGAGTTCGCGAACCTTGTCGGGAAACCGTGATGCCAGGTCGTCGAGCTCGGTCGGGTCGGTGCGGACGTCGAACAACTGCCAGTGCGGTTTGTCGATGTCCGCCGGGGTGAGAGCCAGCAGTTTCCAGCCGTCCTTGTAGTAGCCACGGTTGCCGGTCATCTCGGTGTACTGCTCGGTGTGAGTGCTCGGAGCGGCAGACGAACGCAGAACGGACGCGGAAGACACCCCGTCGAACTCTTTCACCGGGAGCCCGTTTCGCACACTGGGTGCGTCGATTCCGGCCAGTTCGAGCAGCGTAGGGGTCAGGTCGGTGACGTACGCGAACTGGTCGCGAATCCCGTTGTCGTCTGCTCCGGGTTTCAATCCAGCGGGCCAGGACAGGAGAAAAGGAACACGGATCCCGCCGGCAAAGGATTGCCCTTTGTAGAACCGGAACGGGGTGTTGGACGTCTGTCCCCATCCACGTGGATAGTGGACGCCCAATTCAGGTCCGCCGATGAGGGATTCGTCGTGGGGGACATCGCCCACCCAGTCCGGATCCTGAATATGCGCGAACTGTGCGAAGTAGCTTCGGGTCCCGTCCGAACCGCCCTCGGCGGTGCCGCCGTTGTCGGAGGTGAAGACGATGATCGTGTTGTCGAGCTCGCCGAGTTCGTCCAGGGTGTCGACGATGCGTCCGACGCTCTGATCGATCGAGTCGACCATCGCCGCGTACACCTCCATGTAGCGGGCGAACCTGGACTGCACTTCCGGCGTGAGTGATTCCCATTCGGGGACGTCGAAGCCGGGTTCGGAGTTTCGCGGTGCTTGTTGCGTACCTTCCGGAAAGAGGCCTTGCACGAGCTGAGAGGCGAACCGCGACTCGCGGATTCGATCCCACCCTTCGTCGTAGCGGCCGCGGTACTTTTCCTGGTCGGCAGGCTTGGCCTGCAACGGTCCGTGCATGGCGACGTGTGCGAAGTAGAGGAAGAACGGCTTGTCCTGATCGTGGGCGCGGAGGTCCTTGATGTACCCGACCGCTTTGTCGGTCAGATCGTCGGTGAGGTAGTACCCCTCGGGGTACTCGTCCACGTCGACCACAGAATTGTCGGAGATCAGTTGATTGGGATAGTAGAAGGAGTTGAGGCCTTCGAGTGAGCCGTAGTAGCGATCGAAACCGCGCTGCGTCGGCCAGGAGTCACGACTTCGTCCCGGGGCCAGGTTGGCGTCGCGTACGAGGTGCCACTTGCCGACGGCATAGGTCGCATAGCCCGCGCCGCGGAGGATTTCGGGGAGTGTCTGGACGTCGTCGGCCAATTCCAGACGCAGTCCGGGGTAGCCCGGATCGGCGTTGGCGACAAAACCGTACCCGGCGCGGTGCGGATTCAGGCCGGTGAGAAGAGCTGCGCGCGACGGCGAGCAGAGGGGCGTCGTGTGGTAGTTGGTCATCCGAATGCCCTGCGCGGCAAGGCGGTCGAGGGTGGGAGTCTCGATCTCGGAGCCGAACGGCCCGATGTCGCTGTACCCCATGTCGTCGATCAGAACCACGACGATGTTGGGTGATCCGGGAATCGGGGTCGTGGAGGTGGGCCACGACGGGGTCGAATCGGCTGCGGTGCGGCCGATTCGACCCTCGAAGCCTTCGTATCCGCGGGCGTGCGGAGGAGGGGCGGAATCCGGTGAAGTCATGGGAGAGTCGAGGCGCCTTCGATGATCGAGTATTCGGAAGCGTCGCCGGCGATGCTGCGGCTTCGTTCCCCGTGGATGTTGACCGGGATGTCGCCGGCAAGGGTGATGCGCTCCAGACGCCGGTACTGATCGTCGTAGTCGGCGATCGCGTAGTGCTGGGTGGCGCGGTTGTCCCAGATCGCGACGTCACCCGCTTCCCAGTTCCACCGCGTCGTGTACTCGAGCTTGATGGCGTGATCCTGCAAGAGCTTGAATACACCGTTCGACTGTTCGGTGCTCAACCCGACGAAGTTCTTGACAAAATGTCCGAGGACGAGCGTGCGTTCTCCGGTTTCGGGGTGGACCCGCACCACCGGGTGTTCCGTCTCGAAGTACGTGGACTGGAACTCCTCGCGGTAGGCGGCCGTGCGATCTTCGGTGAGCCGCTCGGCGCTGGTTGCCGCATAGTCGTAGACGTTCGTGTGGCGAGCCCAGAGGTTCTCCGCGAGCGCCTTGAGCGGATCCGGCAGTCCGTTGTAGGCGGCTACCCCCGACGCCCACGTCGTGGAACCGCCGTATTCGGGTAGCTGCACCGCGCGCAGGATCGAAGCCTTGGGGATGCGGTCGACGAAGGTGACGTCGGTGTGCCAGCTGTTGGCCTTGCCCAGGTCCGAGTCGATGGGCAGAACTTTTGCGCCGTGCGACTTCACGGTGGGGTGGGCAGTGGTCGGGGTACCCAGCAGCTGGGCGAACTCGTACTGCGAATCGTTGTCGAGGTGGTCTTGCCCGCGAAAGAAGATCACCTTGTGTTCGAGAAGTGCTTGCCGGATGAGGGAAATCGTCGCCGGGTCGAGATGCCCGCCGAGAGTGATTCCGTCGATTCGGGCGCCGATATGCGCGCCGAGGGTGGTGACAGTGCCGCGAGCGGCGTCAACGGCCGCTCCGTTCGTTGATGCCGAATTCGTGAGGGTCGGCTTGGCGAAAGCTGTAGACATGGTGCACCTTTCGTGGGGAGTGTGCCCACCCAAACACGCGAGATTTCGCCCCGACAGGGTTGCGTTCAGTGTGATCGTTACCGCACCTGATTTGTGAATGTCGGTGAAGCTGCTACTTTTGGAGCCATGTCGACCGACCAGCCTGCCGCTTTGCGAGTCACCTATGTGACCGCTGCGCTTGGTTCGCGTCTGCCTCTGGCGCGAGAGCTGTGTTGTCGCCGCCGTTCTTTCTGCAGCTAATTTCTGCGCCTTTTCTGTCTATTTCTTCGTGTGACCAGTGGAAACGCTGATTTCTCGGTCGACAGAGATATGCGCCTTCTCCTCCTTCTGCAAGGGACAGCCATGTCGACACCCACAATCTCCGCCATTCCGAACATCCGATCGCGAACCGCGCTCTCGGGAACCCGGACCCGTACCCAGATAGTTGCGCCCGAACTACGCATCGCCGACGGTCCGTCCGCGACTGTGTTGCGCATTGCTCGATCCCGTGGGCCGCTCTCACGTGACACTGCGGCAAAGGCATCAGGGCTGAGCATCGCCACCGTGAACCGGCAGGTCACGAGCCTGCTGGACCTCGGGATCCTGCGCGAACGCGCGGACCTGACGGCCTCCGGAGCAATCGGGCGTCCGCGAGTTCCGTTCGAGGTCAACCACGAGCCTTATCTGACAGTCGGCATCCACATCGGTGCCGTCGTCACCAGCATCATCGCCAGCGACATTCGTGGAAAGGTGCTCGGCGCCGTCGAGATTCCGACGCCTGCCACCAATTCTGCTGTCGCGCTTGCCACCATTGCGCGCTCGGCCAAATCCTTTGCCTCGCGGTGGCACAAGCGTCGTCCGCTCGCCGTCGGCGTGGCCATCGGCGGTCGCGTCGATTCAGCGACCGGAGTCGTCGATCACCCGCGTCTGGGATGGAAGGGCGCCAAGGTCGGGTCCATCATCGGAGCCGGCTTGGATCTCCCTGTATCGGTAGCCGCCCACGTCGAGGCGATGGCCGCGTCGGAACTACTGCTCAGCACCGACCGTGCCGAAGCCCCGACGCCGGGCACTACCGGCCTGTACTTCTACGCTCGTGAAACTGCCGGCATCGCAATCACTTTCGAAGGGCGAGTGCACACGCCGTCCAGCGGACCCGGTTCGATCGCGCACCTCCCCACCGGTTCGTCCGCACGGTGCACCTGCGGAGCCGTGGGTTGCCTTGAAGCGACGATCAGTGACCGCGCCGTAGTCGCGCAGGCTTTGTCTTCGGGCGCCGTGATCCAGGGCAGCGAGCGTGTCACGATCGCGGACGTCTACCGGGCCGCGTCGTCGGGTTCCATTCCGGCACACGAGCTTCTGGTTGATCGAGCACGCGTCCTCGGCCGGACAGTGGCGATGCTGCGTGACCTGTTCAACCCGGATCGTGTGATTCTGGGTGGTCAGGCATTCACCGACTATCCGGCCGGGGTGCCCCATGTCGCCGAGGCTTTCTCGACGGCATCCTCCTTGGAGCGTAAGGACATTCGAATTACCGGTTTCGGCAATCGGGTTCAGGAATACGCTTCCACGGTCGTGTCACTGAGCTCACTATTTGCTGATCCCGCTGCGGCTATGCGCCGCGCGTCGGCCGTCTGACTGCGAAGAGGGCAGTCAGAGTTCCGGTCGATCCAAGACTCGCAACCATGATCCGTCGGGCTGGCGGCGCGCGACCTGCGTGCGCCCGCCGGTTCCGTCGGAAGGTTTGGTCGAGGTCATGGCCAGGTCGCCGCTGATCACCGTCGGTAGAGATTCCTCGACGGTGAATCTCGGTGCAGCTGCCAGCATCTGAGAGATCACCTCGCGGATGGCTTGGCGGCCCACGGTGAGGGATCCGGGAGGGAAGGCCATCACCGCATCCTCCTCGTAAAGTGCGGCGACGGCGTCTGCGTCACCAGCGTTGGCAAACTGCACGAAAAGCTTCGCGATGTCTTCCGGGGTTCCGGCCTTCTGAACGTCATCTGTTGTTGTCATGCTTCCATCGTTCTACCGCACCGGCGATAAGTCCAAGATCTAGTTTGTCTCGCAGCTAGAATTAGCAGTTATGGAACTTCGGCAACTCGAGTACTTTGTCGCTGTCGTTGAGGAAGCTAATTTCACTCGCGCCGCCGAGCGGCTTCACGTAGCCCAGCCGGGTGTGAGTGCGCAGGTCAAAAGGCTGGAACGTGAGCTGGGGCAGGAATTGCTCGACCGTAGTGGTCGAACCGTTCGTCTGACCGACGCCGGGCGAGCTGTCCTCCCACACGCCTACGCTGCACTTGCTTCCGTTCAGAGCACCCGCGACGCTGTCGATGCCCTGAACGGACTTGTTCGCGGCTCCGTTTCGGTCGGGATGGTCACCGCCTGTGCCTCCGCCGATCTGACCGATCTGCTCAGTCGGTTGCACACCAGACACCCCGGCCTGGACATCTCGCTGGCCGAGGACGATTCGCGCAGTCTGCTTGCCGGAGTGTCGGACGGAACCTTCGACATAGCCGTCATCGGGGTGGCGGGAGAGCTGCCGGAAGGGCTCGAATCGAGGGTGATCACCGACGAACGACTGGTGGCCGGAGTGGCAACGGATCATCCGCTGGCCGAGGTGTCGTCTCTACCGTTTGCCGAGCTCGCCACGCGATCGGTCATCTGTCTGCCGGAGGGAACCGGTATCAGGACGTGTCTGAACTTCGCGTGCGCCGCGGCCGGCACCACGCCGACGGTTGCGCTTGAGGCAAGCAACCTCGGCATCATCGTTTCATTGGCCGCGCAGGGGCTGGGAATGGCCGTGCTTCCCGAGTCGGCAGTGGGGGAGTTGCATCGGATCGATCTCGAACCGGAGGCGCGATCTCGGCTGGAATTGGTCTGGCGTTCGTCGGGCGGCAAGAATCCTGCGGCCTCCGCTCTCATCGATCTTGCGAGAGCTGTTCCCGCCGAGTGAGTTCGGCCTGCGCCCGATCCAATCCGCCGTGCTCGAGAGCAGCCAACCTCGACCTGTCCTTCCAGACGATGGTGCCGCGTCGCCGGACGATGACCGACATCGTTCCACCGAGATGCTCGAGCGCTCCTGGCACGTTTCGACGCTCGGCAGGTATCGGAACAGGAAGTATGTGTGCGTCGGCGATGGGTGCGGTCCCGTCGATGTCGACGCTCCACTTCCGGCTGTAACCCCGAAGCGTCCAGCGATCGTCGGACACCGTCGTCTCCACCTGTGACGTCAGAGGATTACCCAGCCGCAACACCGTTCCGTCCGGTAGCGCGGCAACGACGGCGGTGACTTCGGTGCGCAGAGGTCCGGCGCTGACCTGTCCGCCGGCAAACGCCACGCAGGCTCGAGGATCGGTGAACCCCTGTGCCTGTCCCCACCACCAGGATTCCGGGAATCCTCCCTTTCCCCAGTTCTTCTCGCCGTACACCTGCGCTCCGGTGAGATCCCAGCTCTGTCCGTCGATGACGGCGCTTCCCTCGACCCGGCCGCCGAGCAGCCACGGATGCCAGTACTGATTGAGTGCGGGAACTGATTGGAAGTAACTCGACCCCCCGAAGCGGCGGTGCGGCCAGAATCGCTGATTACTGATGCGTACGTCGAGATGACTGTCGCCGAAATCGACCTGGAGTCGATCGGCATTGCCGCGGAAAGCGTTGTCGGCGTAGGCCCCCAGGATACGGGGATCGGCCGATCCGTTCGGATGCTCAGCAGTGCGGAGGAATCCGCCTGGGTGTGCCGCGAGACCGAGCGTCGACCAGCTGCCGCCGTCGGCCTTGTTGATTCCGGCGAGCGCGATCACCACCCGTCCGCTGTCTGGCATCGTGAATCGCCAGAAGTAACCCTCCATCGCAACGTCATGGGAGGCAAGCAGATTGCCGTACGGCAGGGTGGCACCCGAGGCGCGGTACGCGGGAAGCTTCACGATCCCAGTACTGCCTGTGATGCGGTGACCTGAGCGACGAGGCGGCCCTCGTCGTCGCGGATCTCGGTCACCACCGCGACGGTGCTGCGCCCCGCGTGCAGTGGCCGGGCGGTGGCGGTGACCGTGCCCTTGCGCACGCCGCGAGTGAAGACGGTCGACGAACTGGTGGTGGACGTACTTGCGCCGGGCGGCAGATTGAGGAATGCACAGACGGCGCCGACGCTGTCTGCCAGCGTCATCAAGGCGCCGCCGTGCATTCCGTTGCCGGCGGTGGTGCGGTGGCTGTCCCAATCCAGATGGCCGACAACCTGTTCGGGTGCCGCGCTGTCCAACTGAATTCCGGTGTGAACTGCAAAAGGCATGCTCGCGACAAGTTGTTCGAGGTCCATGCCTACCGATGTTAACGAGCCGCCGAAACCTCCGTCGGGACTTCGGTTTATCGAGGGCGGTGACTCACAGGGGCAGGGCGGTTTCCGACAGCCCTTCCGGCGCGTTGCGACGACGGAACCACTCGGTGCCGAATGCCGCGGCGAGCTGCTCCGTCGGCATTTCGAGGAACGGGCCGAAATCGCCGACCTGCGTTGCGTGCGCGTACATGGCCGCGCGCTTGGACGAGATCACCGAACTGACGTCGACCGCGGTGGTGAGTTGGTCAGCCGGAAGCCCGAACGATTCGATGTCCGGCGGCTGCGCCTCCTCGGTCCACTCGGGGTTGGCCTGCATCAGCATCTTCATGTGATCGCGGTTGGTGGACGCCTCGTAGACGAATGGCGTGCCCGCGAGTTCTGCAGCACGAACGCCGACGTGGTGGACCTGGATGTGATCCGGGTGGCCGTATCCGCCGTTGGGGTCGTAGATGGTCAGGACATCGGCGTTCTCTTCACGAAGAACCTCGGCCAGACGCTCGGCGGCCTTCTCGACGTCGACGTTGCAGAACGCTTCCGGATTCTCGTTCTCGGGCGTACCCACCATCCCCGAATCCGGGTAGTGCAGGGACACGACGCGACTGGCACCCAACGCGTCGGTGGACGCCTCGAGCTCACGGCTGCGGCGCTGAGCCAACGTCTCGTATTCGTCCAACAGTCCGTCGGGGAATTCACCGAGAGCACCGTCGGTAGCGGTGACGACTACGACGCGGTGACCTGCGTCGGCGGCCATTCTCATCACGCCGCCCGTAGTGAAAACTTCGTCATCGGGATGGGCGTGGAAACACACCAGGACACTCATTCGCGCAATCGTAAGGCAAGTTACCGACAGGTCAACCCGAGCGCACAGTGAAAACGATTTGTCGAGTCGGCCTCGGCTCTGTGAACCTTGTTCAGTGCACGAGAAGCTGACATGAGCGAATCCACCAACAAAGGCCTGCTGAGCGCCTACCGCGAGATCTTTGCCGCCCCCGGATCGGTCGCCTTCTCGGCCGCCGGATTTGTCGCAAGGCTGCCGATCGCCATGATCGGTATCGGAATCGTGACGATGATCTCGCAACTTCGTGGTGACTACGCGCTCGCCGGCGCGCTCGCCGCGGTTTTTGCGCTCTCGTCGGCGATCATCGCGCCCGCGGTCTCGCGTGCGGTCGACCGCTTCGGACAGCGAGCGGTCCTGCCGATTGCCGCAGCCGTGAGCGTCACCGCGATCGGGGCGCTCCTGCTCGCAGTCCGGATGGAAGCTCCCGACTGGCTGCTGTTCGTTCTGGTCGTCCCCGGCGGCGCCACTCCGACGATCGGCGCGATGATTCGCGCCAGGTGGGTGGCGATCTATGTCGGAAAACCTCAGCTGCGCACCGCCTTCGCCTTCGAATCGGTGGTGGACGAGCTCTGCTTCGTGGCGGGCCCGGTCATATCGGTAGGTCTGAGCATCGGGCTCTTCCCCGAGGCTGGACCACTGGCAGGGTTGATCCTGCTGGTCACCGGAACCCTGCTGCTGGTCATACAGCGCGGAACCGAACCGAAGGTGCATCCGCGTCGACCCGGCCGCGGACGATCGGTTCTCGGTAACCACGTGATGTGGATCGTCATCGTGATCATGGTGATGCTCGGAACGATCTTCGGCGTCATCGACGTCGGCGCCATCGCGTTCACCAAGGAACAGAATTCGCCGGGGTCGGCGACGCTGGTCCTCGCGCTGTTCGCCGGCGGTTCGGGAATCGCGGGACTGATCTTCGGGTCGATGCACCCGGCGCGATCGCTGCGCGGGCAGTTGATGATCGCGTCCTCGGCGGTCGCCGTTCTCAGCGTCCCGCTTCTGTTGGTCGGAAACGTGGCCGCACTTGCGGGTGCCTACGTGCTGGCGGGCGCGACCATCGCACCGACGCTCATCATCGCGACAGCCCTGGTCGAACAGATCGTCCCACCGGAAAAGCTCACCGAGGGAATGACCCTGACGGTTACCGGCCTCGGCGTCGGCGTGGCGCTCGGGTCTGCGCTGGCCGGACAGCTGATCGATCGCTACGGCGTCCCGTCGGCCTACATGCTCGCCGTCGGCGCCGCAGTCGCAGCCTCTATCGTGACGGCATGTCTATTCGTGAAGCCGTCAGCGTCGACGGCACGTCCATCGTCTATCGAGTAACCGGAAATTCGGCGGGGACCCCGCTGGTGTTGCTGCACGGCTGGGCTCAGTCCTCGCAGTGCTGGGGCGAGCAGGTCCTCGCGGACCTGGCCGCGGACTATCGGCTGATCGCCGTCGATCTGCGCGGCCACGGTTACTCCGATGCGCCCGAATCCGGATACGACGATTCCGCGAACTGGGCCGCCGACGTCGCGGCTGTTCTTGCGGCCGAAGGCGTCACCGAGAACGCGATCCTGCTCGGCTGGTCGTACGGCGGTCTGGTGATCTGCGATTACCTGGCAGCGCACGGCACCGGTGCGGTGGCGGGCGCGGTTCTGGTCGGGGCGATCACCAGCATCGGGCGCGGCGAAAAAGGTGGCAAGGTCGGCTCGGCGATGCGTAGCGCAGTTCCCGGCGCGATGTCCGAAGATCCCCGCGAGGCGATCCGTGCACTCGGCGCTTTCGGCAATGCTCTCACCGGCCCACCCGAGGGCAAGGGTGCAGCGTCGCAGGCCTTGTTCGGGTACAGCCTCTCGACGCGTCCGCGGGTGCGCGCAGCACTGTTCAACCGTGCTGTCGGTCACGACGAGTTGCTTCGCAACCTGGACATCCCGGTCCTCGTTCTGCACGGAACCGACGACTCCGTCGTCGACGTGAGCGCAGGTAAGCACGCCGAGGAACTGATTCCCAAGTCCCAGGCGTCGTACTGGGAAGGCTGCAATCACGGCCCGTTCGTGGAGGATCCGACACGATTCGTGTCCGAAGTGCGAACCTTCATCTCGAGCCTCGGTTAGAGTTCGCGCCCGGTGAGGGGGCAGTATGGAGTCGTGACGCCCATGCACATTTCGCGCCCTCGCCGGGTGGCCGTTCTCTCGGTCCACACCTCGCCATTGGCGCAACCCGGCACCGGTGACGCGGGTGGGATGAACGTCTACGTTCTGCAATCCGCCATTCAGCTCGCCAAACGTGGCGTCGAGGTGGAGATATTCACCCGCGCGACGTCCTCGGCCGACGCACCCGTGGTGGACGCCGCTCCCGGAGTGCGGGTTCGGAACATTGCTGCTGGTCCCTTCGAAGGGCTGGACAAGGCGGATCTGCCGACTCAACTGTGTGCCTTCGTCGCAGGAGTTCTGCGGGAGGAAGCGCGCCACGAGCCCGGGTACTACAGCCTGATTCACTCGCACTACTGGTTGTCCGGTCAGGTCGGCTGGCTGGCCCGCGACCGCTGGGGCGTGCCCCTCGTACACACCGCCCACACCCTCGCGGCGGTGAAGAATCTTTCGCTTGCCGAGGGAGACACCCCGGAGCCGGCAGCACGTCAGATCGGCGAGCAGCAAGTAGTCGCCGAGTCCGATCGCCTGGTCGCCAACACCACCGACGAAGCCAAGGCGCTGCACGAGTTGTACGGCGCAGATCCCACGCGTATCGACGTCGTGGCTCCCGGCGCCGATCTCACCCGCTACCGACCGGGCGATCGCGATTCCGCCCGCGCGTCGTTGGGGTTGGACCCGGGCGAGGTCGTCGTGACTTTCGTCGGCCGGATCCAACCTCTGAAAGCGCCGGACGTTCTGCTGCGTGCTGCCGCCGAAGTGATCAGCCGTCGCCCCGAGTTGCCGTTGCGCATCCTCGTCGTCGGCGGGCCGTCCGGAACTGGCCTCGCGCGGCCGGACGTGCTGATCGAACTGGCACGCTCACTCGGCATCACAGCGCAGGTGACGTTCTTGCCGCCGCAGGCTCCTGAGCGTCTCGCCGATGTCTACCGTGCCTCGGATCTGGTTGCGGTGCCGAGCTATTCGGAGTCCTTCGGATTGGTCGCCATCGAAGCTCAAGCCTGCGGAACTCCCGTGATCGCCGCCGACGTCGGCGGACTGGGAGTAGCCGTACGCAACGGGGAGACAGGCCTGCTGGTTCAAGGACACCGCACCGAAGACTGGGCCGGCGCCCTCGAATCTTTGGTGACAGCACCGACGCGCTTGGCCGAACTCGCCGCGCAGGCACCGCGTCACGCCGAAAATTTCTCGTGGGAACACACCGCGGACGGTTTGCTCGAGAGCTATCGCAAAGCCGCAGTCAACTACAACAACGGAACCGGTCCCAGCGACTTCTCGCCCCGCCGTGCGCGGGGTCTGTGGCGTCTGCGCCGGACCGGGGGAGTGCGTACATGAGCAGCATTTCGGACACCATCGAGCAGGCCCTCACCGAGCGTGAACTCGACTTCACCAGAAAAGACGACGCGCATTTCATCGTCGAACTTCCCGGTGAACACAAACTCAAGACGTCGACTCTGCTCACCGTTGGCAATCACGGTGTGCGGGTCGAGGCCTTCGTGTGCCGCAAGGTGGACGAGAACTTCGAAGGCGTCTACAAGTTCCTGCTCAAGCGCAACCGCCGTCTGTACGGGGTGGCGTACACACTCGACAAGGTCGGGGACATCTACCTGGTCGGCAAGATCGCGGAGCATGCCGTGACCGGCGATGAACTCGACCGAGTGCTCGGTCAGGTTCTCGAAGCCGCCGACGGCGATTTCAACGTCATCCTCGAACTCGGCTTCTCCTCGTCCATCAAGCGTGAGTGGGCGTGGCGGGTGTCGCGAGGCGAGTCGCTGGCGAATCTCGAACCGTTCAAGCACCTCATCGAGGAGGAGCCCGCGCAGAGCTGATCGAGCGGGGTGAGACACATCGCGGATGTGTCACGTAAAGTGACCTTTACTTGTGACTGTCGTCACGGAATAATACTGTTCCCGTGAGTCACAGTAAGTTGGTCACACCACCCCGCCGCGCAACTTTTCGAGGAGCACAGTGAGCTTCAAGAGTCCGTTCCCCGACGTTGAAATCCCCAACCTCAGCGTCTACGACTTCCTGTTCGGAAACACCGACCCCGCAGACCTCGACAAGACGGCATTCGTCGAGGGCAGTTCGGGCGCAGTCACCACATACGCTTCGCTGATCGCACAGATCAACGGCGTTGCAGGCGCTCTCGCAGCGCGCGGACTCAGCGTCGGCGACGTGGTCGGGCTGCATTCGCCCAACGTCCCGGCCTTCGGTTCCGTCTTCCACGGCATCCTTCGTGCCGGTGGCGTCGCGACCACGATCAACGCGCTCTACACCGCCGAGGACATCGCCAAGCAGCTCACCGATTCCAAGGCCAAGTTCCTCTTCACCGTCTCGCCGCTCCTGCCGCAGGCAAAGGCCGCTGCTGACCTGGTCGGTATCCCGGCCGAGAACGTGTTCGTACTCGACGGGGCCGAAGGCCACCTCTCGCTGCGTGATCTGCTCGGCGAGGGTGCAGCGGCGCCCGAGGTCTCCTTCGATCCGGCCACCCAACTCGCGGTGCTGCCGTACTCCTCGGGCACCACCGGCCGACCCAAGGGGGTCATGCTCACCCATCGGAACCTCGTGGCCAACGTCTGCCAGATCATTCCGCGGATGGGCATCGAGACCGACGACAAGATCCTCGCGGTCCTACCGTTCTTCCACATCTACGGCATGACGGTCCTGCTCAACGCTGCGCTCTACCGCCGCGCGAGCCTCATCACGATGCCGAAGTTCGATCTCGTCGAGTTCCTGCGGATCGTCGCCGAGCAGAAGTCGACGTACATCTTCGTCGCACCGCCCGTTGCCGTCGCGCTGGCAAAGCACCCGCTCGTCGATCAGTACGACCTCTCGAGCGTGCACACCATCTTCTCCGGTGCGGCCCCGCTCGACGCGGCGCTCGGCAAGGCCGTCGCCGACCGGTTGAACTGCCACGTCCGCCAGGGCTACGGCATGTCCGAGATGAGCCCGGTCTCGCACGCGATCCCGTTCGATCGTGACGACATCGCCCTCGACACGTGTGGTCCGACCATCGCCAACATGGAATGCAAGCTCGTCGACCCCGGAACGGGCGAAGAGGTCGCGTACCCGGCTCTCGGCTCGGACGGCGTCAGCGAGCCCGGCGAACTGTGGTGCAAGGGCCCGAACATCATGCTCGGCTACCTCGGCAACGACCAGGCCACCAAGGACACCCTCGACGACGACGGTTACCTGCACACCGGTGACATCGCGACCGTCGACGGCGACGGCGTCGTCAAGATCGTCGACCGCCTCAAGGAACTGATCAAGTACAAGGGCTACCAGGTTCCCCCGGCGGAACTCGAGGCCTTGCTGCTGACCCATCCGCAGATCGCCGACGCCGCAGTGATCGGCGTGCTCGACGCCGAGGGCGAAGAGGTTCCGAAGGCATTCGTGGTGCTCCAGGACGGCGCCGAGTTGACCGAAGCCGACGTGATCTCGTTCGTCGCCGAGCGCGTCTCGCCGCACAAGAAGGTTCGCCAGGTTTCGTTCATCAGCACCGTGCCGAAATCCGCGGCCGGAAAGATCCTCCGCAAGGATCTGCGAACTGCGGAAGTAGCCCCGAGCTGATTTCCGGACAGGGTTGATCAAGAAGGGTTCCGGTACTCGTGCCAGGATGAACGCCATGAGTATCGGAACCCTGGTCCTGCTCCGCCACGGCGAGAGCGAATGGAATGCACTCAATCTGTTCACCGGCTGGGTGGACGTACACCTGACAGACAAGGGCATGGCCGAGGGCAAGCGCGCCGGCGAACTGCTCGCCGAGCACAACTTGTTGCCCGACGTTCTCTACACGTCTCTGCTGCGCCGCGCGATCAGCACAGCCAACCTCGCGCTCGACGCCGCCGATCGCCACTGGATCCCGGTAGTGCGCGACTGGCGTCTCAACGAGCGCCACTACGGCGCTCTGCAGGGCAAGAACAAGGCGCAGACCAAGGAAGAGTACGGAAACGAGCAGTTCATGCTCTGGCGTCGTAGCTACGACACCCCGCCGCCCGCCATCGAAGCCGGCAGCGAGTACAGCCAGGACACCGATCCCCGGTACGCGAACCTCGACGAGGTTCCCTTGACCGAGTGCCTGCTCGACGTCGTCAAGCGTCTGATCCCGTACTGGGAGGACACCATCTCCCAGGAGCTGCTCGCCGGCCGGAACGTGCTGGTCACCGCGCACGGCAACTCGCTGCGTGCGTTGGTCAAGCACCTCGACGGCATCTCGGACGAGGACATCGCGGGCCTGAACATCCCGACCGGAATCCCGCTGCGTTACGACCTCGACGAGAACCTGAAGCCGCTCAATCCCGGCGGCACCTACCTGGATCCGGAGGCCGCAGCTGCCGGCGCCGCCGCGGTGGCGAATCAGGGCGGAAAGTAGCAACCCGATGATGTGCGTCGAGGCCCCCCGAACAGTGATTTCGGGGGGCCTCGGCCAACAGCAGATGAACGACGAACCAACGCCGTCCACCTGGCGGATTACACGGGTGGGAACGTCCGAACCCGCCGTAACCGACTCTTCGCGCGAACGTACGATTGCGCCGTGAGTGTCGTGATTGCAGTGCTGCTGGTCGTGGTCGCCGGCTTGGTCGGCTACCTCGTCGGCGGGGTGCTGGTACCCAGGCTGTCGTCGCGCCAGAGTCAGCGCTCGGACGAACAGACCGGGCTCACGATGTCCCAGGTTCTCGACCTCATCGTGTTGGCTTCGGAAAGCGGTATCGCCGTCGTCGACGGTTTTCACGACGTCGTGCTCTTCAATCCTCGCGCCGAGGAACTCGGTCTCGTCAAGAATCGTCTGGTCGACGAGCGAGCTTGGCGGGCTGCTCAGGAAGTTCTGCGGACCGGTCAACCTGTCGAGGTCGATCTGACGGCGCAGACCGCTCAGCGGGGCCGCGACAAGATCGCGGTACGTGGCACGGCCCGGTTGCTCAGCAAGGACGATCGCAACTTCGTGGTCCTGTTCGCCGACGACGATTCCGAGCAGGTCCGCATGGAGGCGACCCGACGCGATTTCGTCGCGAACGTCAGCCACGAACTGAAGACGCCGGTCGGTGCGATGAGCCTGCTCGCGGAGGCACTGCTCGAGTCCGCTGACGACCCGGAATCGGTGCGGCACTTCGGCGAACGGGTGCTCGGTGAGTCGATTCGTCTGGGCAAGATGGTCACCGAGTTGATCGCACTCTCGCGTCTGCAAGGTGCCGAGAAGCTGCCGGATCTCGACGTGGTCGACGTCGACACCGTGGTGTCCGAAGCACTGTCGAGGTCGAATCTGTCGGCCGAGGCCGCCGGGATCACGGTCACCACCGACCATCCGAGTGGGCTGGAAGTACTCGGGGATCAGACTCTCCTCGTCACGGCATTGTCCAACCTCATCGAGAACGCTATTGCGTACTCGCCCAAGGGTTCTCCGGTTTCCGTCAGTCGGTCGGTACGCGGCGACAATGTCGCGATCGCAGTCACCGACCGAGGAGAAGGCATCGCGAAAGCGGACCAGGAGCGAGTGTTCGAGAGATTCTTCCGCGTGGACAAGGCGCGGTCACGGCAGACCGGTGGAACCGGTCTGGGGCTGGCGATCGTCAAACACGTCGCGGCCAATCACAACGGCTCCATCGAACTGTGGAGCAAACCGGGTACAGGGTCTACCTTCACGTTGCAGATACCGGCACACGTGGAGTCGGACGACGACATCGACTCTGACGACGCGGGAACCGCCGGTTCCACGCGGATCGGCAGACGAGAACAAGGCAGTAGAGAAAACGGCATGGAGGCCAAACGATGACGAGTGTGCTGATCGTGGAGGACGAGGAGTCCTTGGCGGACCCGCTGGCGTTCCTGCTCCGCAAGGAAGGCTTCGAGACCACCATCGTCAACGACGGACCGTCGGCGTTGGCGGAATTCGATCGCTCCGGAGCGGACATCGTCCTGCTCGACCTCATGCTGCCCGGCATGAGTGGCACGGACGTCTGCAAGGCGCTGCGGTCGCGCTCCGGCGTCCCCGTCATCATGGTGACGGCGCGTGACAGTGAGATCGACAAGGTCGTCGGACTGGAACTCGGTGCGGACGACTATGTGACCAAACCGTATTCGGCGCGTGAGCTGATCGCTCGCATCCGTGCGGTGCTGCGCCGCGGGGTGGAGAACGAGGCGGACCTCGCCTCCGACAACGGGGTGCTCGAGGCCGGACCGGTACGGATGGACGTCGAGCGCCACGTCGTGCAGGTCGCGGGTAACCCGGTGACGTTGCCGCTCAAGGAGTTCGATCTCCTCGAGTACCTGCTCCGCAACTCCGGTCGGGTGCTGACCCGCGGACAGTTGATCGACCGCGTCTGGGGCGCCGACTACGTCGGTGACACCAAAACCCTTGACGTACACGTGAAGCGGTTGCGTTCGAAGATCGAATCGGATCCGGCCAAGCCGGAACATCTGGTCACGGTCCGTGGATTGGGTTACAAGCTCGAAGCGTGATCGAACCTCGTCGAGAAGAAATGTCGAGAAGAATTCAGCCGCTCACACGATCGTGTGAGCGGCTGAATTCTTTTTGTTCAGGCGGAGTCAGCCCTGAGCTTTGTTCTGAGCGATCGTGGTCGCCGGATGGACTGCGATGAGGCCGAGGCCCGCGCGACGCCTGCAGAGGCGAGCCAGCTCGTCGTACGCGCGCTTTCCGAGAAGTTCCGTCAACTCGGGCCCGTAGGACTGCCAGACCTGCCGCTCCCCGACATGAGCGTCGGGGGAGCCGGAGCAGTACCAGGCGAGGTCGTCGCCGCCCTCACCCCAGCCGCGGCGGTCGTACTCGGTGATCGTGGTCTTGAGGATCTGGACGCCGTCCGGCCGGTCGACCCAGTCCTGGGTGCGGCGGATCGGTAGCTGCCAGCACACGTCCGGTTTCACCTCGAGCGGCTCGATGCCCTTCTTGAGCGCCATGGAATGCAGAGCGCAGCCCTCGCCCCCGGCAAAACCCGGCCGGTTGAGGAAGATGCACGCTCCTTTGTAGCGGCGGGTGCGCAGCGCGGGCTCGTCCTCGAGGTCGTCTTCTTCGACGTAGCCCTTCTTGCCGAGACCCTTTTCCATGAACTGCCAGTCTTCGGCTGTGAGCATTTTCACTGACGCATCGAGCTTGTCCTGATCTTCCTGATCGGAGAGGAAAGCGCCGTGCGAGCAGCAACCGTCGTCCGGGCGGTCTCCGATGATGCCCTGACACGCCGGCGTGCCGAACACGCAGGTCCAATGCGAGAGCAACCACGTCATATCAGCGGAAATGAGGTGTTCGGAGTTATCCGGATCGACAAATTCGACCCATTCGCGCGGGAAATCGAGATCGACCTCGGGGCTCGGAGTCATCTTGTGGGACCGGTCTGGGTTACCTGCTGTCACAAGGGCCGACCGTAGACCCAGTAACGTGGCGATGTGCGACTAGGGGTACTCGACGTCGGAAGCAATACCGTCCATCTATTGGTTGTGGACGCCCATCGGGGCGGCCACCCAACACCCATGAGCTCGACCAAGTCCACGTTGAGGCTGGCAGAAAACACTGACGACCGTGGCGATATCACCACGTCAGGAGCCGATCGGTTGGTGTCGACGGTTTCCGAATTCGCCGGTATCGCCAAGACGTCCGGGTGCGAGGAAATGATGGCTTTTGCCACTTCCGCGGTCCGTGACGCCAACAATTCCGAAGCCGTACTCGCCCGCGTCCGCGCCGAGACCGGAGTCAACCTCGAGGTTCTGTCCGGGGTCGACGAAGCCCGCTTGACCTTTCTGGCCGTGCGCCGCTGGTACGGCTGGAGCGCCGGACGCATCCTGAACCTGGACATCGGCGGCGGCTCGCTCGAACTCACAGCAGGTGGTGACGAGGATCCGGACGTCGCCTTCTCACTGCAACTCGGTGCCGGACGGTTGACGCGCGACTGGCTACAGGCCGATCCGCCGGGCAAGCGCCGGGTCGCTGTATTGCGTGACTGGCTGGACGCGGAGTTGGTCGGACCAGCCAAGGAACTGCGCGCCGCCGGCGACTGGGACCGCACGGTCGGGACTTCGAAGACCTTCCGATCGTTGGCTCGGCTCACCGGCGCGGCCCCTTCTGCCGCAGGCCCCCGGGCAAAACGGACCCTGACTTCCAGCGGACTCAGGCAACTCATAGCCTTCATATCCAGGATGACGGCGGCGGACCGTGCAGAATTGGAAGGAGTGAGCTCGGATCGGTCACAGCAGATTGTGGCCGGCGCGCTCATCGCAGAGGCAACCATGCGGGCGCTCGGAGTGGACGAACTGGAAATTTGTCCCTGGGCACTGCGTGAGGGTCTGATTCTGCGAAAGCTCGACACAGAAATGGGCGGTGAATTGGTGGTGAGTGCTTGATGACCGAGGACAGTCAGCAGATTTCCGTAGCGGAACTGCTCAAGCGGAACGGTCAGAGCGTCGAATCCCGAGGTGGACGACGCCGGCGCGGCGTAGCCGGTGGCATCTCCGTCGCCGAACTGACGGGTGAGATCCCGATCGTTCGCCAGTCGGGATCGCGCGCGGCCGCCGAGCCCGAGTCCGACGAACCAGCAGCCCAGCCCGAAGCCGCTGCGCCGGAAAACTCTGCACCTTCAGCGCCGGCCGAGGCTGTCGCGGAAACCGCCAAGTCAGCCGAACCGGCACCGAAGGTTCCCGCCGATCGCACCGCAGCCTTCGCCGTCTCGTTCGACGACGACGATGACGATGACGAGCCGCAGGCACCCAAGGGCGAGTCGAAGCCGGTTGCTGCGCCGCCGGTCACCACTCCGAAGCCGACTTCCACACCTTCGCCGGGACAGACCTCGAAGTCCTCGCCCGGGCAGTGGGTGAGCCGGGCACCGCTCAACTCCTCGTCACCGACGCAGGTAACGCAGGAACCAGCCCTGCTGTCGGGTCAGACCCTGGCGGGCGACCTGATGCGTCAGGAGCGCGCCGCAACGCAGTCGCCGTCGTTGCGTCCGCCGATCCTGCCGCCGCGTGTCCCCACTCCAGTCGTGAAGGCACCTGCACCGACTGCTCCTGCTCCGGCCGCGCCGGAAGAGAGCACCGAACTGATCGACAAGATCGCAGACGCGGATGCCGGCGAGGCCGAATCCACCGCCGTGGTCGATCTGGTCAAGGCGCCGGCTGTCGATGACGGTGCAAAAAAGACCAGTGCCGCCGCGGAGTCCGATGTCGAAGCCGAATCGGCAGCGGAAGAGGCAGGCGAGCGTAACTCGATCCGTGAATGGGCAGTGCTTGCCGGTCAGGTGGTTGTTGCACTGATCGTCGGCGGCGCGATGTTCAAGGGCTTCGAGAAGCTGTGGGACATGCTGCCATGGGTGGCGTTGGTGCTCGCGCTGATCGTGATCGTCGGCCTGGTTGCTGTCGTGCGGGTTCTGCGGAAGACGGACGACATCACGAGTTTCGTGATCGCGGTGGTCGTCGGCATGATCGTGACGCTCGGTCCACTGGCGTTCTTGTTGACCTCGGGTTGATCGGACGATGATCGGGGGATCGCAGCGCATGGTTCGTCGGCCGATAGCCGTCGGCCTGTCGACGGCTTCGGTGTATCCGGAGAACACGGAAGCGGCATTTCGCTACGCCGCTGATCTCGGATACGACGGCGTCGAACTGATGGTGTGGGCCGAATCCGTGAGTCAGGACATCGGTGCTGTCGCTGCCCTCGTTCGCAAGTATGCGATTCCGGTGCAGGCCGTGCATGCGCCGTGTCTGCTGATTTCGCAGCGCGTGTGGGGTTCCGATCCGGTCGAGAAGCTCGAGCGTTCGGTGCGCACCGCCGAAACCTTGGGAGCGACGACGGTGGTCGTCCACCCGCCGTTCCGGTGGCAGCGCAAGTACGCCGAAGGCTTCGCGGAACAGGTTGTCGAACTCGAATCGAAGAGCAGCGTCGTTGTGGCGGTGGAGAACATGTTCCCCATGCGCGCCGACAGCTTCTTCGGCGGCAAGGACAAGTCCGCGGAGCGTCTGCGTAAACGTGGCGGTCCAGGGGCAGCGTTGTCCGCGTTCAGTCCGTCGTACGACCCGACCGATTCCGATCATGCTCACTACACACTCGACCTGTCGCACACCGCGACGGCGGGCATGGATGCCCTGGAGTTGGCCTCCCGTATGGGCAAGGGGCTCGAGCACCTGCACCTGGCCGACGGTCGCGGGGCGTCGATGGACGAGCACCTGATTCCGGGGCATGGCTCACAGCCGTGCGCGGAGTTGTGTCAGCAATTGGCTGCGAGCGAATTCAGCGGCCAGGCAGTCATCGAGATCAACACGCAGAACGCGCGCACCCGGCGGGAGCGGTCGTCGATGCTGGCGCAGGCGCTCGCGTTTGCACGCGAGCACCTGGCACGCTCAGCGGTGGCCGGCAAGTAGCGCAGCTTCGAACTGCGCGCGCACCTTCTCGACGTGTGCGTCGAGGTCTTTGGTCTCCCAGCCTTCGGTCGAGATGGGATCGAGCACCGAGACATAGACCGGGCCTGGATGGGCGACAAGCGAATTGCGCCACATCCGTTCACCCGCGTTGTGAATCACCACGGGCACGATCGGCACACCGGCTTGGATCGCCAAGTGGAATCCACCCTTCTTGAAAGGGCCCAGACGTGGCGTCGGAGAACGGGTGCCCTCCGGAGCTATGACTATCGAGACACCATTCTTCAGCTTGTCGACTGCCGGTTGCAGTGCAGCCTTCGCCTTCGTGGTGTCGGTGCGGTCGATGTAGGCGACGTCGAGCAGTGCACCGACGGGCATGAACCGCGGATCGCTTGCCGCTTCCTTCTTCGCGACGCCGGTCACGTCACGCTTGATCACGGTGCCCAGGACCAACATGTCCAGGGAACTCTGATGGTTGAACATGAACACCGCCGGGCGGTGATCCCACACGTTGTGCTCGCCGTCGATCTCGACGTCGATGCCCAGCAGTGAG
This sequence comes from Rhodococcus sp. SG20037, assembly GCF_031763325.1. NCBI lineage: Bacteria > Bacillati > Actinomycetota > Actinomycetes > Mycobacteriales > Nocardiaceae > Rhodococcus > Rhodococcus sp. SG20037. The sequence goes on from NZ_CP134497.1 coordinate 1,765,276, forward strand.
AGCGAGATGTCGGGGCCGTACGTGCCGACCAGGTTCGCACCCAGTTGACGGTTCCCGGTGACAATGCCTGCCGACGCACCGAGGGCGGCGGTGGCAGCAAGCGCGCCCATGGCCGTCGCCGTTCGGATCGTGGAGATCGGTGTTGCGCCTCGTTGCGGTTTACGCAGGCTGACCGAAGGCCAGTGATTGCGCAACGCGATCTTGGCCAGACCACGATCGGGATTCAACGCGACAGGTCGCCCGACGGCCTCGAGCATGAAGACGTCTTCGACACCGTTGGAGTACGCAAACGCGTTCTTCAGATCGGCGCCCATCTTCTCGGCATAGCCTGCAAGGGCATTGGCCTTGGCCGGCCCCCACAGTGCGGGCGAAGACAGTTCGCCGGTGAGCATGCCGTCGACGACTTCGGGTTCGGTGCACAGCACGTCTTCGATGTCGAGATCTTCGGCGACGTACTTGGCCTGGAACGGAGTCGCCGACGTAGCCATCACGATCGTGTGGCCGGCTCGCCGGTGTGCCGCCAGTAGCCCGCGGGCTTCCGGGTAGATCATCGCGGCGATTTCCTGCTTGAACAGCCGTCGGCCCCAGTCGTTCAGTTCCTCGACGGTACGGCCGCCCAAGGCTCGAACGCCGATGTCCATGAGTGCTCCGACGTCAGCACCGCGGAATTGGGTGTCGATCGCGGCGCCGGTGGTGCGCAAGAGTTCGCCGACGCTGATATCCAAGCGTCGCAGGCGGTCTCGGTACACAACGCTGGCCGAGTACCCGCTGATCAAGGTGCCGTCGAGGTCGAAGGCGGCGATCGTTCCGGGCCCGGGCGGGGCGGCTTCGATGGCGGAGTGCAGACGCTCGAGTCCGGTCACAGTCCTACTTCCTCGTTCGCGGCGGGCGCTCGGTTTGCTTCTGGAATGGTCACTACCGCGGCGGCGTCCGGTACCGGCATCGCCACCTGATCGAGTCGTGCATGCGCGAGTGCGCGAAGGTGACGCAGGCGCTCGACCTGAACCTTGATCTCGGCAGCGAATGCCAGGCGCCTGGCCCGGACTCCGTCGTCGTCGACTTCGATCAAGTTACGGTTGCGCGCCAAATTCAGTGCGGTGGAGAATAATTCGCCGGAGACGGATTCGTTGCTGGCGATCTGCTGCCGCAGTCGACGCTGATGTGCGACGTCGATGCAGTTGCTGATGAACGACTTTTCGTCGAACGATGTCGAAATCGGCGCGAGCACAAGCTGATCGGCGACAACCTGGTACGCCTCGAGGAACGGTTGGAGCACGCGGTGCGCGAGGTACGGGCGAACCGTCTCGATCATGTGCTCGGTTCGTTTGTCGTCGGCCATGACGGTTTCCCACTCGGGGTCGATCAGCGTCAGCTCGGTCCGCATCTCCTGCTCGAACGTGTCCCGGTCACTGAAGAAGAACTCGAATTTCAACAAATCTCGGATGCGCTTGGCCTCTGCCCACCCGTCCCCGATGGGGTCCTCGAACCGCTCTTCGACGGCTGCCTGAAGTACGAGTTCGGTGATGGCACGCACGACAAGAAAGTGAATCGTGTTGTTGCGGTAGAAGGCAGCGACAAGATGCTGGTCCTTGCCGAGGTAGAAGACCTGCTCGCCGCCCCGATCGAAGCGCTCGAGCACCCCGGAATCGACGTGTGTCTGCAATGCCTTCTCGATGACACGCGGATCGGACAGTTCGACGTCGCCGGCGATCGGAAGATTTCGCGCGGTGATGTAGCCGAACAGCGGCGTGAGAATCGCGGTGAGTTCACGAACTGTCAACGCCCGGTCTTCGATTCCGAGGAACGCCAACATCGCCAGTGAAGACACGGTCACCGGGGTGACCTCGTTGATGCGGTGACACACCTCGATGCCGGCCTTCTGAATGGCGAGGCGCTGATCGGTTTCCTGGCTGAGTGCGTCCGCGAGTGAGAGCGGCCGGCCGATGGTCACGTGCGCGACACCGTTGCGTTTTCCCTGGGCGCGTACGTAACCCACCATCCAGCGCAGGCCTTCCGGTGTCTTCTCGGCGCCGAGCGCCTCGGCAGCCATGGCCCCGACCTCGTAGAGTTGGTCGTAGCTCAGCGCAACCGGGACGAGGTACACGTCGGACGCTCCGCTGACCTGAAATGCCTTGGTCAGGTAGGTCAGGAGACCGAAGCGCGGCGGGCGTAGTTTCCCGGTACGTCCGCGTCCACCTTCGATGTACCACTCCAGATTGAAGCGCTTGGTCAGCAGATAGCGCATGTACTCGTGCATCGACCACTTGTAGACCTCGTCGTTGCCGATGCTTCGACGAATGAAGACGGTGCCGCTGCGCTTGAGGATCGAGCCCATGGGCCAGAAACTGATGTTGAGGCCGCCCATGACGTGATTGAGCGGCAAGCCGTTCGCGATCAACGCCGGACGCAGGACGAGGGGATCGAGGTACGAACGGTGACTGGGGAGGAAGACCAGTGAGTGTTCCTTGTTCAGCTCACGGAGTTCCTCGAAGCGGCTCGTGTCCACGTCCAGCTTGTAGGCGCGAGCGAAGTAGCGGCCCAGGCGATCCCACACCGCGATGGCTTGGCGACTCTGGGTGGCAACCATTTCTTCGAGAGCTTCACGTGCGCGGCGATCGACTTCGGCGACGGCGATGTTCAACCGGTCGGCCAAAGCCATGACCTCGGTGGCGAATCGGCGGGTGTCGGTGATCTCGTCGACGACGAACCGTGACACCTTGTACTGGCCACCCAGTAGGCCCAATTCGGCGCGTTCGAGTGCCAGAGCGGCCTGCCGTCGGATGAACTCCGGTAGCGAACCGCCACCGCTCTTTTCGAGGCGACGCTCGAGATCGCTCAGTGGTGCGGGTTCACCTTCGATGACCTGGCACCGAGAGGGGTCGGTGCGCAGGGTTCTGCGTTGTGCACCGCGTCCGGGGTGGAGAGGATCGCGTGGTGCCAGCGCATCACGTAGTCGCACCGCGACGTTGTGCTTGGTATGGGTGTCCGGAATCCACACCACGCGAAGCGGTGCGAGCATCGGGTCGTCGGTCCGTGCCGCCAGTTCTGCCAGGGTCTTGTCGGTGATGTTGACGGTGACCGGCCGAGTTTCGGATGAGCTTGCCTTGTCGGCAAGCCACTTTCGCAGCACGCCGGCTTCGGCCTCTGTCATGGTTTCGGTGAGGTACACGCGCGGGTTGGTCGTGTTCTCGCTCATGACTCACGCACCTTCCGTTGTGACTCCGAGAGCGACGATCTCGTCCAGGCTCTCCTGCAAGCACTGCATCAGCAGCGCGGGTTTTGTGATCGCAGCGGTGTCGAGATTGATTCCGATACAGCACACCCCGACGTGGGAGACCAGTGTCGCCATTGCCGCGCAACCGGGCGCCGGGCCGAACGGGAACATCCGCTCGATCTTCGCTCCGGCGAGATAGACCGGTACCGGTACGCCGGCGACGTTGCTGGCCTGCAGGTCCAGACCCGTCGACTGTGACAGATACCAGTTCGCGAGTAGATAATTCGGCAGGCGGGCGAGGATCGGGGCGGCGACGTCGAGAGCGTCCAACGCGGGCTCCTCCCGCAGACCCAGTACGATCTCTCGCACCTGCCTGATGCGTTTGGCCGGATCGGTTTCGGAGACCGGGCCGTTGAAGCGAACGGCTGCAAACCTGTTGCCGCCGTTGGCGTCTGCGCCCGTACGCATGCTGATCGGCATACCCATCGGAATGCTGTCGACGGACTGTCCGAAGGCTTCGTGGTAGCGACGGAAGCCGCCGAGCAAAGCGGCGACGTACGCGTCGTTGAGTGACCCGCCGGCAGCTTTTGCTCCGGCCTTGAGCTCGGGAACACCCACTTCGAGAGTTCCGAACCATCGTCCGAGACCACGATCGTGGAGCAGAGGGGAACCGGAACGAGCTGGGGGAGTGACGATCTTGCGGAGTGAATTGGCGTAACCGAGGACCTCGGAAGCTGTCGTGATCGGACTCGAGATCGCCGTGGTCGCAACATTGGTGGCACCACGGACCAGCTTGGCGATACGCGAGGGCGCACGCCGGATCTCGCTGACCACCTCCTCGCCGAAGGCGCCCACCGACGACAGATGCTCAGGAGCAGGCGGTGTGCGGTCGGGCTTGTTCGGAGTGGGGTCCGGGCGTCTGCTGTGCAGGAGCGTCATCATCTGGATGCCGCCCATGCCGTCGGTGATGGAGTGGTGAGTCTTGACCACGAACACGGCGCGACCGTCGTCGAGACCTTCGATGAGCAGCGCGCTCCACGGCGGTCGAGCCTTGTCGAAAGGTTCCGTCGCAAGGTGACGACACATGCGCAGTGCGTGATCGAAGTCCGCCGGTGCAGGTAAGCGGACGCGTCGTAGGTGGTAGCCGATGTCGAACTCGGGATCGACGGACCACACCGGGTTGCCCAGCTGCATTGCCGGTTCCACTGCTCGCATACGAATACGCGGAACCACGTGCGATGCCCACTCGACTGCGTCGAGAAGTCGATCCCAGTCCGGGGCACGATCGAGTACCTCTACCGCAACGATCGGTGAGCGCAGTTGCGGCTGCGCCTCTTCCATCCGCCACATTCCAGTCTCGAAGTCGGACATCGTGCGGTTCGCCCCCCAGGCGACCGCGGAAAGGTCGACGTCGACCGCGCTAGGAGGAACAAATGGATTGCTGTTGGCCATACGTCAAGAACTCCCTCGGTCTGCGGATCCACCCCGCGCATCTCTGCTTCTAAGTGTGGACCCGCGACCGTGGGCGCGTCCCGGTTTCGGTGTCAGCCGACAGGTGTGACGTTCGTCAGTTAAGGGCTAATCGGACATGCCGGGAAGTTCAGTGCTCAAGAAGTGACGCCGACGGCTTTCAGGGCTATCTCGCGGTAGAGAACACTGACTTCGCGCGGAGTCTGCGGTCCGTCGAGTCGATACCAGAGGACGACGGACTGACACATTCCCAGTAGTGCACGGCCCGTTCCGGTGATGTCCGGGACCGTGAACTCACCGCTCTCGACGCCTGCCGTCAGTACGTCGACGAGTAGGTTCTCGAGCTTCTTTCGCTTGGCGGCGTAGCTCTTTCGTTCCGCGTCCTCGAGGTATCGCAGTTCGGAATCGAGGAAGGCTATGTCGGAGCGACTGGTCATGTGCAGAACACACGCCTCGACGAGATTGCCGAACTGTGCCGTCGGCGACGGTCCGGCAGCGTCGACCGCAGCGCTCGCGCGTGCGGTGACGTTCTCGATGCCCGGTTCCATCAGCGCGACGAGGATGCCCTGTTTGTTGCCGTGGTGGTAATACAGCGTCGGCACGGTGACACCGGCACGTTTTGCGATGTCACGAACCGACGCTCCGTGGTAACCGAGTTCGTGGAACACCTCGAGTGCGGCGGTGAGCAGGGGAGTCAGCGTCAGTGGTTCCACGATGCGCCACTGTTCGTCGGGCTGAGCCTCCGACTGCAAATCCGTCATTCCGCCTGTTCGCTCCGTTCGGAAATTTCTGGTGATGTGCGCAAAGAAGGTTCAACCCTAGCGCAAGGCGTGTCCTCCTTACCGATGCTCGGCCACCATTGGATAGCATCACTATCCAGTAAAGGGTCGAGCGAGTTGGACGGAGGAGCGGTGAAGGTTTCCGAACTGGCCGCACAGTCCGGCGTTGCACTGGCCACTATCAAGTACTACCTCCGTGAAGGTCTGCTGATGCCTGGTGAGCCGACCAGCGCAACGGGAGCGAGGTACGGCGAACAGCACGTCCGGCGACTCGCGTTGATCAGGGCCCTGGCCGGGGCGGGACTCGCGATTCCACGGATTCGCGCGGTGCTCGAACTGGTGGACAGTGACGAGCGATCCGAATTCGAGACTTTCGGCCGCGCAATCGCGCAACTACCCCCGTACGTCGAACCTGAACCGGATCCAGAGTTCCCCAGAGCTCGCAAGGTTCTGGAGTTTCTCGGTCAGGTCTTCGAGCCGAGGTACGTGGCGGTCGCGCACCTCGAGCGGGCACTGATCGGCCTCGAGGATGCAGGACTGAGTCTCTCGGACGAGCGCCTGCGCGCCTACGGCGACCACATCCGAGGGATTGCCGAAGTGGAAATCGAGCTGATGCCTACCAGTTCGACCGAGGACGGCATTCGCTATGCGGTCCTCGGAACCGCCATGTACGAACCCGTCCTGACAGCTTTGCGACGCCTGGCGCACCAAGACTTGGCCGCACGACATTTCCCGCAACACCGAGAAAGCACCGAACAGGAAAATCGATGAGCACCAGTCCCTTTCAAGATCTCAATCGCCTCACCTCGCTCGGCGACGGGCGATACACCGCAACGATCGATTCGATCTGGACCATCGGGCCGAAAGTGCACGGCGGCTCCATGATGGCTGTGTGCGCCGCTGCAGCGCGTCAATGTCTGCGCGACGGCGCAGGTGAGAACGACTCGCTTCTGAAGATGCAGCCACTCGCGGTGAGCGCCAACTATCTGTCGGCCCCAGATCCGGGTGAAGTCGAACTGGAGGTGATCGTCCGAAAGCAGGGACGCCAGGTCGCGTTGTTCGACGTCGAGTTGAGCCAGGCGGGCCGCAGCGCTGTTCGCGCGGCGGTCACGCTCGGATTCCCCGATGACGGCGACCCCACCTTCGTCACGGCCTCGTCGATCGACGACATGTCACCGGAACCGCCGGAGAGTGCGGTGGCAGTCATCGGCGATCACCCGATGGCGCAGGTCGTGCATGTCGGTCAGGGTTGCGACATGCGAATCGACACCACCTCGGCGCACTTCCTGACCGGCAGCCAAGGCGAGGCCGAGGTCAGGATGTGGGTCCGTCCTCGACCCGAGGACGAAAACGACCTCGACACCGCTGTGCTGTTCGCGATCATGGCGGGTGACATCAGCGCGCCGGTGACGATGAACCGCGGCCTGTTCGGGTGGGCGCCGACCGTGCAGTTGACGACGTACCTGCGCCGACTGCCGACGCCGGGATGGCTTCGCGTGCGGGCGAGCTCGGATGTTCTGGGCAGCACGTGGTTCGAAGAGGATCATGCTGTTCTCGATTCGACGGGCGCAGTCGTCGTCCAGAGTCGTCAATTGGCGATGATGCCCCGCTAGGGTCGATCGCTGCGGTCGTGGCAGGCTGTTCGCCATGACAAGAATTGCGATTATCGGTGGCGGCAAGATCGGCGAGGCGCTGATCTCCGGGCTGTTGCAGGCCGGCCACGCCATCAAGGATCTGGTCGTCGCCGAGCAATATCAGCCTCGCGCAGACGAATTGATCGCCGAATACTCCATCCGCGTCAGCACGGTCGCCGATGCCGCCGAGGGTGCGGACGTCATCGTCATCGCGGTGAAGCCGAACGACGTCGAGTCAGCGCTCACGGCGTTGACGAAGGTCGATCTGGACGGCGACCTCGAACAATTGATCGTTTCCCTTGCGGCGGGAATCCCCACGGGATTCTTCGAAACGCGTCTGCCCGCAGGGTTCCCGGTCATCCGCGTCATGCCGAACACCCCCATGTTGGTCGGGGAGGGCGTGAGCGTGCTCTCGCCCGGACGGCACGTCAAGGCCGAGCATCTCGAGCTCGTACGCGGCATCCTCGGCAGCGTCGGCAAGGTGGTCACGGTTCCCGAATCGCAGATCGACGCGGTCACGGCTGTCTCCGGTTCCGGCCCGGCCTACTTCTTTCTGGTCGCCGAAGCGATGATCGACGCGGGAGTCGGTCTCGGCCTGACGCGCCCGGTCGCTACCGAATTGGTGGTGCAGACGATGGTCGGTTCCGCAGCGATGCTCGATCGCACCGGCGACAGCGCGACGGATCTTCGCGCCGCGGTGACGTCACCGGGCGGAACGACGGCTGCGGCACTGCGTCAGCTCGAAGCGGGCGGCCTGCGGACGGCGTTCTTCGATGCCTTGGATGCCGCCAAGTCGCGCTCGGCCGCGATGGGTGCAGCTGCGGATTAGTCGTCCGTTTAGCCACACCCGTCGCTTTAACCCCACCAGTACAGCTAAGCTCGACTTAGTACGTACGTGTCTGTTCCGCCGGAGGGGAAGCCGGCGGCGCGAGTCGTGCTGGAGGTATGTGGATTAATGGTGTCTGCAAACAAGCCGTCCATGGGTTCGTCCCACGACGGAAAGCCGGCAGTGGCCGGCACGCAATTCCTCACTGTTGCTGAGGTAGCAACTTTGATGAGGGTGTCGAAAATGACTGTGTACCGGTTGGTACACAGTGGCGAATTGCCTGCTGTACGAGTGGGCCGTTCGTTCCGTGTACATGCGAAGGCAGTACACGATTACCTCGAAACCTCGTACTTCGATGCCGGCTGACCAGCCGGTTCGAAGAGGATGACCTCGGCGTGAGCCGAGTCGCGGGCACAGCGGTTGCTGTGCCGGAGGCTCGGTTTATGCCGAGTGACTCCACACCGGTACGATGAGTCACTGTCGTACCAGCAAGCTGGTGTCGTAAGGCGCTGAGCTAGTTAAAACGAGGGCCAGGCGCCAATTGCTTGGCGCAGGCGTACGTGACCGGCGTGCGCAGGAACGCTAGAGAAGAACGTGAGGGACACCCGCTATGGGTTCAGTGATCAAGAAGCGTCGCAAGCGCATGTCGAAGAAGAAGCACCGCAAGCTGCTTCGTCGTACCCGAGTACAGCGCAGGAAACTCGGTAAATAAGCAGTACCTGTTGATGCCCGCCACCCCTTCCGGGGTGGCGGGCATCAGCATATTCGGGGGGAAGCGATGTGTGCCACGTCTCATTGGCTGGGCGGTTTGTCTTGAATGGCCGAAATTTGGGTAGTCAGCGCGGGACCCCCTCTGCCCGTAAAGTGGGGGAAAATCGCGGGAGGGACGCTTCGGCAGAGCGCGTTTCTACTGGATATGGGGGTACTTGGTGGTTGAAGGTGACAACACTTCAGGGGGCACGACGCCTCGCGTCGTACTGGTGACCGGGGCGAGCAGATTTCTCGGCGGCTACCTGGTGACCAGGCTTGCGCAGAATCCGTCGATCGAGCGTGTCATCGCCGTCGACGCCGTCAGTCCGAGCAAGGACATGATGCGCAGAATGGGCCGCGCGGAATTCGTGCGAGCAGACATCCGCAATCCGCTGATCGGCAAAGTGATCCGAAACGCCGAGGTCGACACCGTCGTGCACGCGTCGACGCTTCAGAAAGCCCCCAAAGCCGGCAGCCGCGCCGCGATGAAGGACATGAACGTCATCGGCGCCATGCAACTGTTCGCGGTCTGCCAGAAAGCGCCGACGGTTCGCAAGGTGATCCTGCGCTCGGCTTCGGTCGTCTACGGGTGCAGTGCCAAGGATCCCGCTCAGTTCACCGAAGAAATGAGTGCGCGCCGCCGGCCGCCGGGCGGATATGCCCGCGACAGCCTCGAGATCGAGGGATACCTCCGCGGAATGGGGCGTCGGCGCCCGGACATCTCGGTCGGGATTCTGCGGTTGGCGCCGTTGATCGGACCTCAGCTGACTGCAACCGTCGGGCACTACGTCACCGCCCCACTCGTGCCCACCATCGTCGGGCGCAACGCGCGCCTGCAATTGCTCCACGTCGAGGATGCCCTCGCGGCGCTGGAGAAGGCGACCATCGGACACGCTTCGGGTACGTACAACATCGCCGGCGACGGAGTGGTCATGATGTCGCAGGCGATCCGCCGGGCAGGCAGGGTGGAAGTTCCCATGCCGCTCGCTCTGTTCCGCAGCGTCGGGAGCGCGTTGGTGGGGTCGTCCATGAGGCTGTACACCGACGAGCAACTCGAGTACTTCCGGTTCGGCTGCGGACTCGACACCACTCGCATGCGCAGCGAGCTGGGGTTCGAGCCGCGATGGACCACCATGCAAGCACTCGACGATTTCATGCGTGCGATGCAGACGCGCCGGATCATCAAGTCCGAGTGGATCGATCGGGCGGAGAATGCGTTGACCACCATCCTCGGCGGTGACACCGCCGCGGCGGCAACAAGTGCAGACGTGATGCACATGCCGCTGTCGGGACGAAGTGCGGTGAAGGGGTGACTGACGTGGCGAAGGTAATTCCCCTGCGGCCCAGCGCAACTCACACCGGAAAGTCGGCAACTTCCCGTTCGCGTGAGTCCGTCACCGGTGCGGAGCGTGACATCCGTGAACAAAGTGAACGTCGGCATCCGTCCGGAGTGTCCTCGGCGGCCGACCACGGCGGTGAGAGCACGTTCGTCGATTCGGCCAGGTCGGCGATCGTCGACCAGATCGCCTCGGCAGCAGAATTCTTCCGACGTCGGGTGTCGGGCGACTACGAGGTCGACGAGTTCGGATTCGACCCGCATTTCGCGGACAACGTCGTCATGCCGATGTTGCGCCCGTTGTTCGAGAAGTGGTTTCGCGTCGAGGTCAGTGGGATCGAGAACATTCCCCTCACCGGGGGAGCGCTTGTGGTCGCCAACCACGCCGGTGTGATCCCGATCGACGGACTGATGACGTCGGTTGCCGTGCACGATCACCATCCAGCGCATCGTCCACTGCGAATGTTGGCTGCGGACATGGCATTCGAGATGCCAGTGGTGGGTGGACTGGCGCGCAAAGCCGGTCATACGTTGGCCTGCAACCCCGACGCCGAGCGTCTGCTCAACGACGGTGAAGTCGCGGCCGTGTTCCCGGAAGGATTCAAGGGCATCGGGAAACCGTTCAGTGAGCGGTACAAGTTGCAGCGGTTCGGGCGCGGTGGCTTCGTGTCGGCCGCAATGCGAACCGGTGTTCCGATCATTCCGTGCTCGATCGTGGGTTCGGAGGAGATCTATCCCAAAATCGGTGATCTCACCACACTCGCACGCGTTCTCGGTCTTCCGTATTTCCCGGTGACACCGCTGTTTCCACACTTCGGGCCGCTCGGCCTGGTTCCGTTGCCGTCGAAGTGGTACATCGAGTTCGGAAAGCCCATCGTCACCGACACCTTCGAGAGCGGTGCCGCCGACGATCCGATGGTCCTGTTCGAGGTCACGGACCACGTCCGGGAAACCATTCAGCAGACGCTGTATCGACTGTTGGCCAAGCGTCGCAACGTCTTTCTCGGCTGAGTTCGGTCCGGATCGCTGCTCGATCCGGACCGAACCCGCTCAGACGTTCTGTTCTTTGCGCCTGGCGAGAATTGCCGCGAGCGCCCCGCCGACCGCTCCGAGCACCAGCGCCGTCGGTACGCCGATCTTGGCGGCCTTTCGTCCGGTGCGGAAATCGCGAACTTCCCACCCGCGGTTCTTCGCGAGTTCACGAAGATCTGCGTCGGGATTGATCGCCACCGGTGTCCCCACCAACGAGAGCATCGGAACGTCGTTGTGGCTGTCGGAGTAGGCGGAACAGCGCTTGAGATTGAGTCCTTCACGCACCGCCAACGTCCGTACGGCGTGCGCCTTGCCCATGCCGTGCAGGATGTCGCCGACGAGTCGGCCGGTGAAGACGCCGTCCTCACTCTCGGCGACAGTGCCCAAGGCGCCGGTCAATCCCAGTTTCTCGGCGATGACCTGAGCCAGTTCGACCGGAGTTGCCGTCACCAACCACACCTGTTGTCCGGCGTCGAGGTGCATCTGGGCCAACGCCCTCGTGCCTGGCCAGATCTTGTCGGCGATGACCTCGTCGTAGATCTCCTCGCCGAGGCGGGCGAGTTCGGCGGTGGATCGACCGGCCACGAAGGACAGTGCTTTCTCGCGGCCTTCGGCGACGTCGTCGCTACTTTCTCGGCCGGTGACTCGGAACTTGATCTGCTTCCACGCGAAATCCACCAGATCCGAGGTCTTGAGATACTTTCGTGCAGCGAGACCACGGGCGAAGTGGATGATCGACGCACCCTGCACCATGGTGTTGTCGACGTCGAAGAATGCGGCGGCCGTGAGGTCGCGCGGAACGGCCGGGGGCTCTTCGCCGGTTTCCGGTTCTGTGGGGTTGGCAGCTTCGTGCAATGCCAGAGCTGCGTCAGCGCTCGCCTCGCCGGCGAGATTGGCTCGAACTTCCGACTCACTCGGGCCCAGCGGATTCTTCACATGGCGACGTCCGGGGAGAATGACCCCGGCAAGCCCTGATCCGAATCCGGAGCCGTTCGGTAGTGATCGCGCAGGCACCCGCACCTCCCGTGTTGCATTCTCGAGCAGAGAACTCTTCGAGTCAGCCTATCCTCCGCGATGAGGCCCGATGGGTTGGATGGTGACCTTCCCTGTGGTGTGTGACGTTCCTCTCCGCCGATTTGGCACCGAGTGGGGCTCCGGAGGCACACTCGACCGATCAAGTAGATGGCGTCCCCGTAGAAGAAAGGTATGCGTCGATGACTGCAGCTACGCATGAAGTGACCCTGTTGACACGCGCAGGATGCGCGTCCTGCGTCGGCGCGGCGGAGGTCCTGCGACGGGTCTGTTCCGAGTTCGAGCTGGAATTGACGTGCATCGACGTGGACGAAGCTGCCGCGACGGATCCAGAGCTGAGAGCGGAGTACGGAGACAGATTGCCCGTCATTCTTCTCGACGGACGCGAGCACGGTTACTGGGAAGTCGACGAGGAGCGCCTTCGTGACGATTTACGCAAGTAAGGCAACCCTCAAAGTTGTCCGCGGAGCCGCTTTGCAGGTGAACGGCACATCGAACCCGTCTCGAGCAACTTTGTGCATGGGTTCACAAGCGGTTACCGTGGTGTGAACATTCCCCCGGAGCATCGTGGAGGTCGACAGTCGTGTCGACCGGACGAGGAGCCAGCGACGTGACCGAACCGCACCAGACGCATGAGCCTGTGGCTCAGCGCGTCACCGGCGCTGCGGGCTCTTCCGTCACCGACGCTTCCAGCGCCTCGGTTACCGACCCGATCGCTCAGGATCGCGTCATCCCCCAGGCTACGGTGACGCGCTTGGCCGCATACCTGCGGGTCCTCGGAGTGATGTCCGACCGGGGTACCTCCATCGTCTCGAGCGAGGAACTCGCGCAGGCGTCAGGTGTCGGATCAGCGAAGTTGCGTAAGGATCTGTCGTTCCTCGGACCCAACGGCGTCCGCGGCGTCGGGTACGACGTCAACAGGCTCCGCATCCGCATCGAGCGTGCACTCGGACTCGATCGTGGGCACAAGGTCGTTCTCGTCGGAGTCGGAAACCTCGGCAAGGCACTGGTCGGCTACGGCGGATTCAGCCGCCGCGGTTTCGAGATGGTCGGACTCTTCGACAGTGACGCAGATCGAATCGGAAGCAGAGTCGGGGATCTCGTCGTGCGCAGCACCGAGGAACTGACCGTCGCCTGCCGTGAACTGAATGCGACCATCGGCGTCATCTCCACACCGGACGAGGCAGCTCAGGGCGTGTGCGACCAGTTCGTCAGCGCCGGGCTGCGCTGCATCATGAGTTTTTCGCCGATCGCCCTCGACGTTCCCGATCACGTGGAACTGCGACGTGTAGATCTAGCCGTCGAGATGCAGGTTCTCTCCTTCAACAGTGCGCGCAATGCCGATCAGGCATCCAGCGCGCCGCGAGTACGAGTGGCTCACGCCGCATCCGCTTCGTCAGTCCCATCCACCAGTTCACCCGCTCCGGTCGGAGCAGGTTCGACAAGAAACGGATCAGTGATCGCGCCGTGAGTGTTCTGCTTGTCGGGGTCTCGCATCGAACCGCGCCCGTCCCGGTGCTCGAGCGAGTAGCTGTCACCGACACCGATCGTCCGAAGCTGATCGACAAGCTTCTGGCGTCTTCGCACATCTCCGAAGCGATGATCGTCTCCACCTGTAACCGGGTGGAGGTCTACGCGGTGGTGGACGCGTTCCACGGTGCACTCACCGAGGTCGGTGAAATCCTGGCCGACCATTCGGGTCTCGACCTGACAGCGCTGCACGCTCACGCGTACGTCCGCTACAGCGAAGCAGCCGTCGAGCACCTCTTCGCGGTGGCCAGCGGCCTCGATTCCATGGTGATCGGCGAACAGCAGATCCTCGGCCAGATCCGTTCGGCCTACGCATCTTCGGATGCGCAGCAGGCCGCCGGACGCGTCGTCCACGAACTGGCTCAGCAGGCACTGCGCGTCGGCAAGCGAGTGCATTCCGAAACCGGAATCGACTCCGCCGGAGCATCAGTCGTGTCCGTGGCTCTCGATCGTGCAGCGGGCATCATCGGTGAGGGCGGCCTGGTCGGCCGCACTGCCGTGGTTGTCGGTGCAGGCTCGATGGGCGGTCTGTCGGTTGCGCATCTCACCCGCGCCGGAATCGCACGCATCGTCGTCGTCAACCGGACACAGGAACGCGCCGAGCACCTGGCAGAGACGGCACGCTCCAACGGCGTCGACGCCGACGGTGTTGCCTTCGATCAGCTTTCGGCCGCGATGGCGCAGGCAGATGTCATGGTCACCTGTACCGGCGCGGTCGGGGCAGTGGTCACCCTGGCGGATGTGCACCGCGCACTCGCCGAGCCCGATCGCGACAACACCAAGCACCTCGTCATCTGCGACCTCGGGCTGCCGCGCGACATCGATCCCGCCGTCGCCGGCCTGCCGGGTGTGACCGTTCTCGACATGGAGACGCTGCAGCGTGATCCAGCGGCGGGCGCAGCCGCCTCCGACGCAGATGCCGCACGCACCATCGTCGCCGGCGAGCTTGCGACCTACCTTGCCGGACAGCGCCTCGCCGAGGTCACTCCGACCGTGACGGCTTTGCGTCAGCGCGCCGCCGACGTCGTCGAAGCCGAACTGATGCGACTCGATTCGCGTCTGCCCGGCCTGGACGATCCGCAGCGCGACGAGGTTGCACGCACCGTGCGACGCGTCGTGGACAAGCTGCTCCACGCCCCGACCGTGCGCGTCAAGCAACTGGCGTCGGCCCCCGGCGGCGACTCCTACGCAGCAGCGCTGCGCGAACTCTTCGAACTCAGCCCCGGATCTCCCGCGGCCGTGGCCACACCCACCGATCTGGTGGACGGCGACCGCACTGGAAGGGACCTGCAGGCATGAGCGTCACCACCCCTCGATCGGGGAGCCCGCTGCGGATCGGCACTCGCGGAAGTCTTCTCGCGACCACGCAAGCCGGTACCGTGCGCGATGCCCTCATTGCGGCCGGACATCCCGCCGAGTTGGTCATCATCAAGACCAAGGGCGACCAGTCCACCGATCCCGTCCAGAAGATCGGCGTCGGAGTGTTCACGGCAGAGCTTCGAGAAGCCTTGCTGGACAACCGCGTCGACGTTGCGGTGCATTCCTACAAGGACTTACCGACCGCGCAGGACCCGCGTTTCGTCATCGCGGCGATTCCGCCACGCGAAGATCCGCGTGACGCGCTGGTCGCCCGTGACGGTCTGGTCCTCGGGGAGCTTCCGGCCGGTTCCAAGGTGGGAACCTCCGCGCCGCGCCGTGTTTCGCAGCTGAAGGCACTCGGTCTCGGCCTCGACATCGTGCCGTTGCGGGGCAACCTGCAGCGCCGTCTCGGCAAAGTCGAATCCGGTGAACTCGACGCCGTGATCCTCGCTCGCGCCGGCCTGTCTCGTATCGGTCTGCTCGATCTCATCACCGAGAACATCGAGCCCGTGCAGATGCTCCCCGCTCCGGCGCAGGGTGCTCTGGCCGTCGAATGCCTTTCTGCCAATGCGGAATTGGCGGCGATCCTCGCCGAGCACGACGACGCGGGTACCCGGGCGGCAGTTACGGCCGAGCGCGCCCTGCTCGCCGAGTTGGAAGCCGGCTGCACCGCTCCGGTGGGAGCGATCGCGGAGATCGTCGAATCCCTCGACGACGACGGCAGAATCTTCGACGAACTGTCGGTACGCGGCTGCGCAGCCGCCATCGACGGTTCGGACGTCATCCGTACCGGCGCCGTGGGTGCGCCGGACAAGGCCGAGGAACTCGGCCGAGCGGTAGCGCGCGAGTTACTCGAACTCGGCGCCCGCGAGTTGATGAACGTGACTACAGGCGAGGCAGCCGATGTTTGACGCCCCACTTTGCACTTGCACCAAGTTCCCATTTCGATACAGCGCACTGGAGAATCACCGATGACCCGAGTCCGAAAGAACACTCCCGGACGGATCCTGTTCGTGGGATCGGGACCGGGCGACCCCGCCCTGCTCACCGTTCGCGCACGTGACGTCCTCACCGGCGCCGCAATGGCATTCACCGATCCGGATGTCGACAAGGGCGTCGTCGCACTCGTCGGGATCGACATGGGCCGCGACGAGGAGACCGGCGAGCTGATCGCGGACGTGCGTCCGGCACTCGGCGAGCCTGCCGAGGTTGCAAAGACATTGGTGCACGAGGCCAAGAACGGTCACGACGTCGTGCGTTTGGTCTCCGGCGACCCGCTGACCACGGATTCCGTGATCGCAGAGGTCACCGCAGTCGCCCGCACGCAGGTTCAGTTCGAGGTTCTCCCGGGTCTGCCTTCCGGTTCGGCTGTGCCGAGCTACGCCGGCATGGCGCTCGGCTCGGGTCACACCGAGGCCGACGTTCGCGGTGAAGTCGACTGGGCTGCTCTGGCCGCTGCACCGGGACCGCTTGTCCTGCACGCGACGTCCGGACATCTCGCCGAGACCGCCAGCGCGCTGGTCGAGAACGGCTTGGCCCCGCAGACGCCTGCTGCGATCACCGTCCGCGGTACCACTCGTCAGCAGCGAACCGTCGAGGCAACTCTCGCGACGCTCAACGAAGCCGGATCCGAACTGGTGGGCTCGCTCATCGTCACCGTCGGCAAGGTTGTCGCGCAGCGCAACAAGATGTCGTGGTGGGAATCGCGCGCTCTGTACGGCTGGACCGTCCTCGTGCCGCGCACCAAGGATCAGGCCGGCGAGATGAGCGACCGTCTGGTCACTCACGGAGCGATCCCGATCGAGGTTCCGACCATCGCCGTCGAGCCGCCTCGCAGCCCGGCTCAGATGGAGCGTTCGGTCAAGGGACTCGTCGACGGTCGCTACCAGTGGGTCGTCTTCACTTCCACCAATGCTGTTCGCGCAGTGTGGGAGAAGTTCGAAGAGTTCGGCCTCGACGCTCGCGCCTTCTCCGGTGTGAAGATCGCCTGCATCGGTGAAGCAACCGCAGCCAAGGTGCGCTCGTTCGGCATCAACCCCGAGCTGATCCCGACCGGTGAGCAGTCCAGCGAAGGCCTGTTGGCCGAATTCGCCCCGTACGACGACGTTTTCGATCCGGTCAACCGGGTTCTGTTGCCGCGGGCGGACATTGCGACCGAAACCCTCGCAGAGGGCCTGCGCGAACGCGGTTGGGAGATCGACGACGTCACCGCCTACCGCACCGTCCGGGCAGCGCCGCCGCCGGCCGAGACCCGCGAGATGATCAAGACCGGTGGATTCGACGCCGTCTGCTTCACCTCGTCCTCGACCGTGCGCAACCTCGTCGGCATCGCCGGCAAGCCGCACGCCCGCACGTTGGTCGCGTGCATCGGCCCGAAGACGGCCGAAACCGCTATCGAGTTCGGTCTGCGCGTCGACGTGCAGCCCGAGACCTCGCAGGTGGGACCGCTGGTGGAGGCTCTCGCCGAGCATGCTGCTCGTCTGCGCGCCGAAGGTGCTTTGCCGCCCCCGCGCAAGAAGTCTCGAAGGCGCTAGCGCACCCGTGAGCGGTTGAGGAGTCTGTGGACTCCTCAACCACTCACAGGTTCCGACGAAGGAGGGCTACTTCTCGTGTTTCCCACTCATCGCCCTCGCCGGCTCCGGCGCACTCCTGCGCTCCGGCGACTCGTGGCAGAGACCTCGCTCGAACCCCGGCACCTCGTTTTGCCGATGTTCGTCGCCGACGGCATCGACGCACCGCGTGAGATCAGTTCCATGCCAGGCGTTTTCCAGCACACTCTCGATTCGCTGCGGTCCGCAGCGGTGGAAGCGGTGGAAGCCGGCGTCGGTGGCCTGATGCTGTTCGGTGTCCCGAAGGCGGAGGACAAGGATCCCCAGGGGTCCGGTGCCTCCGATCCCGACGGAATCCTCAACGTCGGATTGCGCGCTCTGGCAGACGAACTCGGCGATTCGACGGTCATCATGGCCGATACCTGCCTCGACGAGTTCACCGATCACGGCCATTGCGGCGTGTTGACTGCCGGCGGCGCTGTCGACAACGACGCGACCTTGATCCGATACGTCGAAATGGCTCTCGCACAAGCTGAATCGGGTGCGCACCTGCTCGGTCCCAGCGGCATGATGGACGGTCAGGTGGCTGCGATCCGCGGTGCACTCGATGCTTCGGGGTATGTCGATGTCGGTCAGCTCGCCTATGCCGCGAAATATGCGTCAGCGTTCTACGGGCCGTTCCGTGAAGCCGTCGGATCCTCACTGCAAGGCGACCGTCGTACGTATCAGCAGGACGGCGCCAATCGCCGCGAGTCGATGCGCGAGGTAGACCTCGACGTCGCCGAGGGCGCCGACATGGTGATGGTCAAGCCTGCAATGTCCTACCTGGACATTCTGCGTGAGACCGCCGACCGGTCCCCGGTTCCGGTCGCTGCGTACCAGATCTCGGGGGAGTACTCGATGATCACCGCGGCCGCGCAGAACGGGTGGATCGATCGGGACGCGGCGATTCTCGAATCGCTCATCAGCATTCGCCGCGCCGGTGCCGACGTGGTCCTCACGTACTGGGCGTCGGAAGTTGCCGGATGGCTGTGACGGAGTCACGCATGGTGGCTGCGCCGGTATCGACCGATACGCTGGTGTCATGACCGAGCAGTGGCCGCCGTCGCGCCAGGAACCGCCCCGCCGGGAACCTCCCTACGAGAACCAGCCGTTCGAGATTCAGCCGTACCGCGAACTCGGACCGATGCCGACGGGTCAGATCCCGGGATACGGCCCCGGTTACAACGGATACCCGGGACCTGCGCCGAAACCCGAGCCGCCGACGGACGTCGTGACTGCGATTCAGTTGTGTTGGGCTGTGACGGCGCTGGGGTTGGTCCAGGGCGGCGCGATGATCTGGATGCTGCTCGGGCAGAAGTCGATGTTCGTCGACGAGATGCTCAGAAATCAGGCAGCTGTCGACGCCGGTCTGACGCGTTCCGACGTGGAGGGCATGTTCCCACTGGTCATCGTATTCTCTGCGGTTTTGGTCGTGATCGTCACCGCCGTGTTCCTTCTGTTCGTGCGCGCGATGAGTCGCGGCAAGAACTGGGCTCGAATGTTGCTGACGTTCTGTGGCGTCTTCATGCTGGTCTCCGCGATCCCGGTGATCTTCGGGCTCGGCGGAGACGGCGGCGCGGCCACTCTGCTGTTCGGCGGAGCGGAAATCCTGCAGGCAGTTGCTGCTGTCGGGGCGATCGTGATGATGCACCGAAAAGAGTCCAATCCGTACTTTCTTCGTTTCCCCCCGGCGGGGAACCGGTAGGTAGCTCGCGGTACTGTGAAACGGGTCACTGAAGTAGTAGGGGAGAGGTCGGACGCGATGAGTTCTCAGGAAGCCCTGCGTACGGAAAGCACCCACGACGCGCCACTGCGCCAACGTGGTTCACGCACCGAAGTGATCTTGTTCGCGATCCTCGGAGCCTCTGTTCTGGTGACACTCCTGATGCTCATGATTCCGGGCATCGTCAGCGGATAGCGCACACTTGAACCCGTGAGTATCTCTACGAAGGTCAGGCGCCCGACGGCTGTCGAGGCAGCATTCTGGCTGTGGATCGCCAGCGCGTTCCTGCTCATACTCTTCGGCCTGATCAATGTCACCAGCGCTTCGTATTCGTTGCGTGAGCAGTTCACCGATCAAGGCGTTTCGGCCGGAAACATCGACATCTACGTCACCTTCGTGCGGGTGTCAGGGCTGGTTCTGCTGTTGACCGGCCTCGCGATCGGCGGCCTCGCCGGTCCCACTCGCGCCGGAAGGGCGTTGTGCCGACGGATCCTGGTGATCGTGTCCGGAGTGTTCGCGGTGCTGCAGATCGCGCTGGTCGTCGCCGGGATCAGTACCGTGCTCGCGCTGGTTGTTCCCGTCATGCTGATCTGTGCCTGCGTCGCGATCTACCGCGACACCACCCGAAGTTGGTTTGCCCGTGGCTGATCGCGCGCCGGAAATCGGCCCGGACGTTCTGTACTACGAACCGGGTTCTCGGTGGTGGGCCATCGCGTTCGGTCCGATCTTCTGCCTGATCGCCTTGGTCATCGAACTGTTCACCGGCCCGGTGGTGCATTGGTTCGGTCTGGCGATGTTCGCCGTGATCCTCACCGGATTGGTCTACGTGCAGGTGATCGCAGCACGGCGGCACGCGAGCGTACTTCTGACCGCGACCACGTTGCGTCAGGGAACCGAAGAGGTGCCGATCACCGAGATCGCCGAGGTGTTCCCGGAGTCCGACGACGCTGCCTACGAGGACGAAATGGAACCGTGGGAAACGGCACGCGCGCTCGGTGAGCTGTCCGGAGTGCCCAGGCGTCGGCACGGTATCGGCTTACGTTTGACCACCGGGGGATTGGTGCGGGCGTGGGCAAAGGACGATCAGGCACTGCGCGAGGCGTTGAGTCAGGTCGTTGTGGTTGGTGTCGAACCGGACGGGTCTGCCGATGACTGAGCCACAGCCATCCCCGCGTGTCGACGTGAAGACGTGGATCGGTGTACTCGGTATCGTCGCCGCAACGATTCTGGCGGTCGTGTGCTGGCGAGCGGGTACGACGACGTCCGACTTCGGACCGATACTGGAGGGCGCTCCACCGTTCGAGAGCACGCACTACGACGGTCTCTGGATCTCGGGCGCCGGGTTGTCGATTCTGGTTGCGGGGCTGATGGCCATCGATGTCGTGCGCCGCGTCCGGGTGGGCTTCGTCGCATCGCAGTAGCCCTCATACGGGTAGGGGGTATAGTTGCGGTATGAGTAGTTACAGCCCCGAGCAGGACGATCTGCTCAAGCGCCTTCGTCGTATCGAAGGTCAGGTAGCCGGAATTTCACGCATGGTCGCAGACGACCGGTACTGCATCGACGTGCTCACCCAGGTATCCGCCGCGACGAGCGCGTTGCAGTCCGTGTCCCTGAAGCTTCTCGACGCCCACCTTGCGGGTTGCGTCGTCGAAGCTGCCAAGCAGGGTGGTCCGGAAGCGGACGTCAAGATCAAGGAAGCTCAGGCGGCCATCGCTCGCCTCGTTCGTTCGTAAGGTGTCGGTCCGTCACTCCGTGATGGACCGCGCGAGCGCCCGGGCGGAGAAGCTCACGAAGTACTCGGGTGTGACTTCTTTGGCGATGTTGATGACGATGGTGTCCGACAGGCCTTTGAGTCCGGAGAGCACGAGATGGATCAACGCGGGGTCGTCGATCAACCGGCTCCCTTCGGCTGCAGCAGATTCGGTGAGCGCTCGAATCAATGCCGAGTTGTAGACCGCTACGGATGCGTGAAGTTCCCGCATGCTTTCTCGGTCGGACCCGGCCATGCCTTCGATGTCGCGCCAAGTCGTGGTGAGTCGACCCACCCGTGCCCAGTGCCGAGCAAACTCGGAAATCATGGACTCGAGTAAGGCGCTCAGTCCCTGCTCGCGGGGGAGCGAGTTCACGAAGTCCGCCATTTCCAGCTGACTTTCGCTGAGGAGGGCGGCGAAGATGTCCTGCTTGTCGACGAAGTACTGGTAGATCAGGCCAGTGCTGGTGCCGGCTCGTTTGGCGACAGCGCGGATCGTGAGCGCGGAGTAGCCTCCTTCGTCCAGAAGCGAGATCGCCGCGTCGAGAGTTCGGCGTCGACGCACTTCGGCGTCGCCGTAGATCGACTTGCTGCTGGTACTGCTCATTTGATCACCGTAGTCGCGGTGGTCGGCATCCTCAATTCACATCGAACACTGTTCGTTGTCGAGCGCCGTCCAGAATTCGATGTGACTCAGATCATAGAATGAACATTGTTCGAAATAGAATGAACATCGTTCATTCTGGTGTTACGGTATGGCGCAGACCACATCGAGGCCAGTGCAAAGTGCTGGACACTCTGCGGTCGGCCTGACCTTTCTTCCCGTATCGATCGGGAGGTCTACACAGTTGTGGAGTACCTATGACACGCACTAACGATGAACGCGCGGCGATCGACATCGCCGCTGCGGCTGGAGAACTTCTGCTCGACCATCGGAAATCCCTCGGCGAAAACGACGGTGATGTCGCGACTTTCAAGAACGCGGCCGATCGGCTCAGTCACGAATTCATCGTCGCCGAACTTGCCCGACGCTTTCCTGCGGATGCAGTGCTGTCGGAGGAAGGGGCTGACGACCTCGCGAGGCTGGCTGCGGATCGGGTGTGGATCGTCGACCCTCTCGACGGCACCCGTGAGTACGGCGAGGCCGGACGACCGGACTGGGCCGTTCATGTTGCACTGACCGAAAACGGTGTCCTCACAACCGGTGCGGTCGCAATGCCTGCCCTTGGCGTCACCTATTCGAGCAGCGATGATCGAACCGAACGGGATGCCGCGACGCCGGTTCGAGTCGTCGTATCGCGGACGCGTCGTCCGGAACCGGTCATGCGCATGGCCGACTCGATGGGCGCGGAGTTGATCGAAATGGGATCCGCCGGAGCCAAAGCAATGGCGGTCGTCTCGGGTGAGGCAGACATCTATGCACATGCGGGCGGACAGTACGAGTGGGATTCGGCGGCGCCCGTTGCTGTCGCACGTGCTGCGGGACTGCATGTTTCGCGTATCGATGGCAGCGAACTGCGCTACAACCAGGAAAACCCGTGGTTGCCGGATCTGCTGATCTGCCGACCAGAACTCGCCCCGAAAGCACTGGAGGAACTGGGCCGATGACCGCGACACTGACGCACCTCGAACGACTCGAAGCCGAGAGCATTCACATCATGCGTGAAGCTGTTGCCCAGAGCGAGAACCCGGTGATGTTGTACTCGGTGGGCAAGGACTCCGCCGTGATGCTGCATCTGGCGCGCAAGGCCTTCTATCCGTCGAAGCTGCCGTTTCCGCTTCTGCACGTCGATACCACGTGGAAGTTCCGTGAAATGTACAAACTTCGTGACAGTACCGCTGCTGCAGGCGATCTCGATCTGATCGTCCACACCAACCCGGACTGCGTGAAGCAGGGGATCAACCCGTTCACTCACGGCTCGGCCGTCCATACCGATATGTGGAAGACCGAAGGCCTCAAACAAGCCCTCGATCACTACAAGTTCGACGCTGCATTCGGCGGCGCCCGACGTGACGAAGAAAAATCCCGCGCCAAGGAACGCATCTTCTCGATCCGATCAGCTGCGCACCGTTGGGATCCCAAGCAGCAGCGACCGGAACTGTGGCGGATGTACAACGTCCGCAAAGCGCCGGGCGAGAGCCTGCGCGTCTTCCCTCTCTCGAACTGGACCGAGCTGGATGTGTGGGAATACATACGCCAGGAAGAGATTCCGATCGTTCCGCTGTATTTTGCCGACAAGCGGCCCGTCGTCGAGCGGGACGGTGCGCTGATCATGGTCGACGACGACCGGATGCCGTTGCTGCCGGGAGAGACTCCGGAACTCAAGAGCGTTCGTTTCCGCACCCTCGGCTGCTACCCGCTGACCGGAGCCGTCGAATCGACCGCCACGAGCCTGACCGAGATCATCTCGGAAATGTTGCTCACCACCACTTCCGAACGCCAGGGACGGGTCATCGACCACGACTCCAGTGCGTCGATGGAGAAGAAGAAGCAAGAGGGGTACTTCTGATGACTGTTTCCTCGGATCTGATCGCTGACGACATCGAGGCGTACCTCGAACGTCATGCGAACAAGAGCATGCTGCGATTCATCACGTGCGGCAGCGTCGACGACGGCAAGAGCACCTTGATCGGCCGTCTGCTCTACGAATCGAAACTCGTCTTCGACGACCAGTTGACGGCGCTCGAAGCCGATTCGCGCAAGAGCGGAACCCAG
The DNA here is from genome assembly GCF_031763325.1 of Rhodococcus sp. SG20037. Lineage (NCBI taxonomy): Bacteria > Bacillati > Actinomycetota > Actinomycetes > Mycobacteriales > Nocardiaceae > Rhodococcus > Rhodococcus sp. SG20037. Next base: position 1,789,019 of record NZ_CP134497.1, read on the forward strand.
GGGGAGGGGCTCGATTTCGCGCTCCTGGTCGACGGTCTCGCCGCCGAACGTGAGCAGGGCATCACGATCGACGTCGCCTATCGCTACTTCACGACCGAGCGACGCAAGTTCGTCGTCGCCGATACTCCGGGGCACGAGCAGTACACCCGAAACATGGTGACGGGCGCGTCGACCGCCGATCTTGCTGTGATCCTTGTCGATTCCCGCAAGGGGATACTGACTCAGACCCGCCGGCACTCGTATCTGGTGTCGTTGCTGGGGATCAAGCACGTGGTGCTTGCCGTGAACAAGCTCGACCTCGTCGACTACTCGCAAGAGGTCTTCGATGCCATTACCGCGGATTACGCAGAGTTCGCTCACGAGATCGGTCTGGACGGGTTCGTCGCCATCCCGATGTCGGCATACATGGGTGACAATCTCACCGAGCGCAGTGCGAATACCCCGTGGTATTCCGGACCAAGCCTGATCGAGCATCTCGAAAGCGTGGACATCGACGATGCTGCCGCCGCGGCTCCGTTCCGGATGCCGGTGCAGTGGGTCAACCGGCCGGACCTCGACTTCCGCGGATTCTCCGGCCAGATCGTTTCCGGCACCGTATCTCCCGGAGATCCCATCCGCGTGCTCCCCAGTGGAAAGACGTCCACAGTCGAGCGCATCGTGACCATGGGTGGCGACCTCGACGTTGCCGGTGCGGGCCGCTCGGTCACCATCACGCTCGCCGACGAGATCGACATCAGTCGCGGTGATGTGCTGTCCATCGGCGACAATCCGCCGGCCGTAGCCGATCAGTTCGAGGCCTGCATCGTCTGGATGGGTGAGGCTCCCATGCTGCCCGAACGGCCGTTCCTGTGCCAGATCGGTACCGTCACAGTCACTGCGCGCATCACCAAACCGAAACACAAGATCAACGTCAACACTCTCGAGAAGACCGCAACGACTACTCTCGCGCTCAACGAAATCGGTGTGTGCAACCTCAGTTTCGATCGGCCGGTCCCGTTCGACCCGTACGTCGGCAACCGTGACACCGGTAGCTTCATCCTCATCGACCGCCTTACCAACGGCACTGTCGGTGCGGGCATGATCACGCACTCGCTGCGTCGATCGGACAACATTCACTGGCAATCCGTCGACGTCGACGAGGCCGCGCACACCAGGCTCAAGGGACACCAACCCGCAGTTCTGTGGTTCACCGGTCTCTCCGGTTCGGGAAAGTCGACCATCGCGAACGATGTCGAGCGTCAACTGCACGCACTCGGCGCGCACACCTACCTCCTCGACGGAGACAACGTCCGTCACGGGCTGAATCGAGACCTCGGATTCACCGAAGCCGACCGCGTCGAGAACATCCGTCGCGTCACCGAGGTCACCCGACTGATGGCGGACGCCGGTCTGATCGTGCTCGCGTCCTTCATTTCACCGTTCGAGGCCGAGCGTCATGCCGCGCGTGAATTGATCGGCGACGAACAGTTCGTCGAAATCTTCGTCGACACCGCTCTTGCCGTCGCAGAGGAGCGAGATCCCAAGGGTCTGTACAAGAAGGCTCGACGGGGCGAGTTGGTGAACTTCACCGGAATCGATTCGCCGTACGAACCGCCGCAGAACCCTGACATTCACATCGACACCAGTGTCACGACGACCGAGGACGCTGCGATCGCGATCGTCGACCATCTCCGCGCCCGCGGAACCATTTCTTGATCCGCCTGAACACGAGGAGCATCCATGCCTGACAGGGCTGAAATAGTTTCTGCCGTAGAAGATTACGTCAAGTGTCTCGGAAGTCACGACGTCGACGGACTGGTTGCGCTGTTTGCGCCCGACGCAGTTCAACACGAACCGCTGGGGGTCCAGACCTACCGCGGAATCGACGAGATTCGCGAATTCGATACCGCGAACGCGCAGGTCGATTTCACAGTCAGCCTGCTCGGTCCGATTTCGGTGACGGGAAAGTACGCAGCCATGCAGCTTCGGGTGCAGCGCGCCGGTATCCCTGACTTCGCTGCCACCGATGTGTTCGAGTTCGACGAGAACGGCAAGATCATCTCCCTGAGTGTTGTTCTCGATCCGCAGGCGCTGTGCTGACCCATCAGGGCCTGCTGGCAGGCAAGGTTGTCGTCGTCTCGGGAGTGGGCCCGGCGCTGGGTCGTTCGATTGCGATGCAGAGTGCGGCGGCCGGAGCGAAGGTTGTTCTGGCTGCCCGCACACCCGAGCGCTTGGAATCGGTGGCAAGGGAGATTCGAGACCGCGGCGGAATCGCGTTGGCCGTCCCGACGAACCTCACCGACGTCGATTCGATCGCTTCGTTGGCGGAGACAACTGTCGCTGAGTTCGGTGCGGTGCATTGCCTGGTGAACAACGCATTTGTTCAACCCGCGCAGGTCCCGCTCCTGGACGCCGACGTGGTGTCCATCCAGTCGGGCATCGACATCAACTTGCTCGCGGCGTTGAACGTCACCAGAGAATTTGCTCCGGCATTGATCGAGTCGCACGGGTCCGTCGTGATGGTCACGTCCATGGTGTTGCGCAACCAGCTTCCCGGGTTCGGGGCCTACCGCATCATGAAATCCGGACTCCTGGCAATGGCACGCAGTTTGTCGATCGATCTCGGTCCCAAGGGCGTTCGAGTCAATTCGGTTGCTCCCGGCTATATCTGGGCGGACTCGGTCAAGAACATGTTCGAGAAGAAGGCGGCGGCGGCAGGAGTCGACCCCAAGATGATCTACGACGAGATCGCAGCGGGCGCCGATCTGCGCCGATTGCCGGAGCCAGATGACATCGCAAACGCTGTCGTCTTCCTCCTGTCCGATTCAGCGAGGGCCATCACAGGGCAATGTCTCGACGTCAACTGCGGTCACACGCACCACTGATCAACTCATACAAGGACTAGCCATGACACAGGATTACGACGGCATCGGTTCCATCGATGACCTGCACCAGGCTGCGCGCGAGGCGGCCGGGTACGAAAACTTCGGCAGCGAAAGCTATCTCGAAGGACTTCGAGTTCTCCTCGAGTCGTTCCAGAACGAGGCCGACCTCACTCCTCACGGCAAGGTGATCGCTCGAAAGATGATCGTCGGAGCGCTCGCGGGTCGCCTGACCAGTGAGGCCGGATTCGCGAAATATCCAGAGCACGTCGATGTTCCGATCGAACGCCCGATCTTCGTGGTCGGGTTGACCCGCACCGGCAGCACCGCGCTGCACCGTTTGCTCGGTGCCGACCCGGCGCATCAGGGCGCCGAGATGTGGCTCGCCGAGACGCCGCAGCCGCGCCCCGAGCGCGACAAGTGGTCGGAGAACGAAGATTACGTTCGCTCCGACGCCTTCTACCGTGCTCGCCAGCGCAACGAAGCGGACCTGATGAAGGTGCATTTCATGGGGGCGGAGGAGGTCGAGGAATGCTGGCGGCTGCTGCAGCAGACGATGCTCTCGACCGCGTTCGAGACGGTGGCGTACGTGCCGAGTTACACCCGGTGGCTGGCGGAGCAGGACTGGACCGAAACATATGCGCGGCACAAGAAGAACCTGCAGTTGATCGGGCTGCACGACCAGGACAGACGGTGGGTGCTCAAAAGCCCGAGCCATGTCTTCGCGATCGACGAGATCATGTCGGTCTATCCGGATGCACTGTTCGTTCGGACCTTCCGGGACCCGTTGACATCGATGGCGTCCACCTTCAGCCTCGTAGAGCAGGGCGGGCACGACATGTCGAGGGCCTTCGATCGTCCGGCCATCGGGCGCACGCAACTGGAGTTGTGGGCGCGAGGGAATGCGAACTTCAACAATGCCCGTAGCCGTTACAACCCCGATCAGTTCATCGACGTCGACTACAAGGACTTCATCGCCGATGCGGTCGGCACTGTCGAGAAGATCTATGCACAGTTCGCCCTGCCCTTCACAGACGACGCCCGCGCCGCGGTGGAGGCGTCGCATCAGGCCAGCCTTGCCGAGCACCGTCGTCCGTCGCATCGCTATTCGCTCGAGGATTTCGGCGTGAGCGCTGCCGACGTCGAAGCGAAGTTCGCCACCACATCCTGAAGGCCTCCGGCCCTGTGCGCCTTTTTGGTAGTGCCGACTACCAAAAAGGCGCACAGGGCGAAGCCCCAACCGAAACAAGGAGATTCACATGAATGCTGTTTGGGAAAAGTTCTGCGCAGATCTGCTCGAGGTCGGAAAGGTCCTGGAAGACGAGATCGTCCCTCAGGATCCGCTGACTCAAGCCGAGGGCGTCCGCTACCTGAGTCGGTTGCTTCGGTACGGCACGATCAACTGTGTCGAGTACACCGATCCGCGGTGGCCGCAGTTCTCGTCGGCTCCGAACCCGAACATGATGACGAAGATCGGTGCCGACAACCCGGACAACGTCTACATGCGCGCCAACATTTCCGGTAAGTACAACTACCGGATCATCGGCACCCGAGGCACCGTCCCGCTGATCACCTTCGGCTCGCGCGTAAATCGGTACCACATCGACGGCACCATGCTGCAGACCGGCGATCTGCATATCCACGACCTCGAGGTCGACGAGAACGGCCGTTTCGAGTTCATCGCGAGCGTCGACAAGCCCGATGAGGGCGCTTGGCTGCCTTTGGCGCCCGACAGCAACCTCATCTCCGTTCGGCAAACTCACCGGGATCGGCGCAACGAGGTCATCGGTGATCTGACCATCGAATGCCTGAACCCGGACGGGGAGTTCGTCCCGTTGACTCCGGAAGAGATCGGCGAGCGCCTCACCAAGTCCGTCGGGATCGTGAAGGGGATGGCGGAGACCTTCCTGGAATGGTCGCGCAAATTCCAGCCGCACACCAACGAGATCTTCGACTGGGGACAGGACTACTTCCAGGACGCCGGCGGCGATCCGACGATCTTCTACTTCCACGGTTACTGGAAGCTCGCCGAGGACGAGGCGTGGGTCATCGAGACCGAGGTTCCGAACTGCGAGTACTTCAACTTCGTGCTGCAGAACTTCTGGGTCGAGTCCCTCGACTACAACCGCACGAACATCTACATCAACAATCACACCGCGAAGCTCAACGACGACGGCACCATGACAATCGTCGTGGCGGCGAAGGATCCGGGTTATGGCAACTGGATCGACACCGATTCGCATGCTGAGGGGACATGGGCGCTGCGCTGGATCAAGGCGGACTCGCACCCGATCCCGACGTCGAAGGTAGTCAAGATCTGACACGCTGACGGAGATTGGGAACGTATGTACACCAGGAAGATTAGGTTCGGCCCTCGCTTTGTCGCGCTCGGGCTTGCCGGTGCATTGATGTTGGCCGGCTGCGCGTCGAGCAGTGGGGACAACTCGGGATCGGCTTCACCGAGCAGTAGTGGCGCAGCTGGTTTTGTGGGCGCCCCAGATGTGGGGGAGCGGATCGACGGCGGTGTTCTCACCTTCGGGTCCTATTCGTTCCCTTCCTCGTTGGACCCCACGAGAACGCAAGCAGCCGGTTCGACCGGCGGAACCGAAATGGCCGCGATTTACGACACGCTGGTACGCAGCGACTCCACAAACGGGAGCTTCGTGCCACAACTCGCGAAGACACTGTCGAACAACAGCGACTTCACTTCGTACACCGTCACTTTGGCTGATGGCCTCACCTTCAGCGACGGAAGTCCGCTCGACGCGGAAGCAGTGAAGTGGAGTATCGATCGATTCGTGGCAGGCAAGGGTGATGTATCGCAGACCTGGCTCAACATCGTGGATCGGATCGAGACGCCCGACGCCACCACAGTCGAATTCGTGCTCGAGCGGCCCTGGCGTCAATTCCCGGCGCTGTTGTCGCTCGGGCCCGGAATGATCGTTGCGCGAAGTTCAGGGGGAGAGGCAGGGTCGGTTTCAGGAACCGGGGAGGGAGCGTTCACACCGATCGGGGCGGGTCCGTTCACCCTGGCCAAGTTCGCCCCGCACGAAGAACTGGTACTCGCCGCACGCACGGATTATCAGGGCGGTAAACCTCCACTGGACACAGTGCGGTTTGTTCCCACGTCGGGTGCGCAGTCTCAGTACGAATCGTTGAAGAGCGGCCAGATCGACATGACGTACATCCTCCGCGACGAGGCCGTGATCGAACAAGCTCTCGACGACGGATACTCGGGTTACCTCAGTCCGACCGGACAGAACGGGATCGGCACGATCAACAACCGTGAGGGCAAGCCCGGGGCTGATGTTCGCGTCCGTCAGGCGATCGCCTACGGGGTGGATCCGGCGGCGGTCAATACCCGGGCGAACAACGGATTGGGCACCGCCAGTTCCGAACTGGTCCCGCAGACGTCACGTTGGTACAACAACACAGCAGGCATTCCGTTCGATCAGGTGAAGGCAAAGGCGCTGCTCGATCAAGCGAAGTCCGACGGGTACGACGGGAAACTCCGCTACCTCACCACCTCGGAGCCGAGCCAACAGGCGACGGCACTGACGGTTCAGGCGTCGCTGAACGCGATCGGTTTCGACGTCACCATCGACTACGCGACCGATGTGACCGATCTGGTTCGACGGGTATACAAGGACCACGATTTCGACATGACCAGAGGTGGCGCTCCGGTCGGAGAAGAAGCGCCGTACCTCAATTTGTACAACAGTGTGGCCAGTGATTCGAAGAACAACCCGTCCGGCTTCGCGGACCCGGAGATGGACGCGATGATCACAGCTGTGCAGACGGCATCAACGGACAATGCTGTCCGTGAGGCGATCAGCAAGGTGCAGGAGTACGCCAACGCGACTGTGCCTTACGTGATCTGGGGGCCGGCGTCGGTGTTGACCGCATGGGACGGCAATGTTCACGGCGTCGTACGCAACATCACCGACATCATGTTCTTGGGCGGCGCTTGGATCTCGCCCAACGGCGAAACGGTGGAACGATGAAGTGGTCCTTGGCCGGTGCGATGATCGACGCCCTGGAACTGTGCGAGTTGGCGCAGGTCGCCGAAGAGGTGGGGTTCGACGGAATCGCGATGCCGGATTCCGTGTTCTATCCGGAGCAGGTGTCGGCGCCGTACCCGTACACTGCTGACGGGAAGCGGATGTGGGCGCCCGAGACGCCGATGCCTGATCCGTTCATTGCCATGGCGGCGATGGCGGCCGTCACATCGCGAATTCAGTTCTACACCAACGTGTTCAAACTTCCACTGCGCGATCCGCTGTTGACTGCCAAGCAGGTCGCGACCATGGCCGTGATGTCGAGGAACCGCGTCGCTCTCGGCGTCGGTTTGTCCTGGATTCCCGAGGAATTCACCTTCACCGGTACCGAGATGCGCACCCGCGGCGCGCGTACCGACGAAGCCATCGAGATCATCAAGGCGGTGTGTGCGGGACGTGGGCCGGAATGGGTCGAATACCACGGCAAGCACTACGATTTCGACGCTCTGATGATCAGTCCTGCTCCGGAGATTCCGGTTCCGATCTACATCGGTGGGCACAGCGAACCGGGGTTGCGTCGTGCAGCCAGGCTGGCTGACGGTTGGATGTCGGTGAACACGACCAAAGCCGAATTAGCCTGCGCCATCGATCGTCTCACGGAATTGCGGGTCGAGTACGGTCGTGCCGATGTTCCTTTCGGCGTCAACGTCTCGCCGACGGATGTTCGTGATCTGGACGGATATCGCGAACTCGAGACTCTCGGAGTCACGGAAATCAGAGTTTTGCCCTGGTATCACTACGGAGTTGACTCCGGTGATCGTCAGGGACGACTCGACTCCATTCGGCGGTTTGCCGAGGAGGTCATCGCTCAGTACTGATCGATCAGCGTCTGCATCGCCCGGCCGTAGAGTTTTGCCAACTCGTCGCGATCTGCGGACTGGGGGATACTTTCGTCGCTGAGGACGCTCAACAGCCCGGACACCTGGGCGGAGACCAGGAGTGCGCGGGTGTACGCGTCTTCGCCGTCTAGACGAGCGGCGAGATTGGTGGCGAATACTCCGGTCATGTCTCGGAGTCGCTCCCGGATGCGTGGACTGTCCGACGCTCGCATGAGCGCTGTGTACACCGACAGCATCCGGGCGTCGGCCTTGCCCAGGACGAAGGCGGCGATTCGCTCACCGAGGGTGTCGAGTGGGCCGTCGAACTGGCCTTCGAAGTAGTCCGCAACCGGCGTGGTTTCCAGGAACAGTGCTTCTTTGGACCCGAAATGCCGGATGACCAGGGCCGGATCGATTCCGGCAACTTTGGCGATGGCGCGAACTGACGTGCCGCCGAACCCGTGCTCGCCGAACAGTTGGAACGCCGCGGCGCGAATCGCCTCGGATGTCGAGGGGTGCTCCTGCTCTGGCGTGTGCCTCGTGGGTGTCACGACATCGACCTCTGTGCTCGCTCGCCGACCGCGTTGTCAACGGCGTTGACTATAACGTGTCAACGGTGTTGACTGTTGAGTCTGTCAACGGTGTTGACAGCTAGATGCGGTTAGTGAAGAGAGCGTGGAATATGACAGATACCGACGTCCGAGCACCCAGCGAAGAAGTTGTCGATCCGCCGACCAATTGGAAGATGGTGGGCAGTGGACTCGCATTTCCGTTGTTCTTCGTCATCATGTTCTGCTTGTGCTACGTCAGCGCCTTCCATTCGCCGACGCCGAATCAGGCACCGATCGTGGTGGTCGGGTCGCCGTCCGTCACGGCCCCGCTGATCGACGGAATCCAGGCTTCGTCGGGTGACAAGTTCGACATCGTTGCCACAGCCAACGCCGCCGACGCACTCTCTCGGATCGACAACCGCGATGCGATCGGCGCCATCGAGATCGGTGACGCCGTGACCGCACATATCGCCACCGGCGCGGGCGCCTCGACGGTTTCCGTGGTGAGCAGCTTGGCGCATTCGGTTGCGGAGCAGACGGGGCAGCAGGTCACGGTGATCGACTCGGCGCCTGTCACGGCGCGCGACTCCTCGACTGTCGGACTCTTCTACTTCCTGATCGTCTGCACCCTCGGTGGCTACCTGACCATCACGGTGCTCAGTCAGGTTGCGCCGAGAATGCGGTTGCGAGAGCAGTATTCGATCCTGGCCGGTGCGGCGATACTCACCCCGCTCATAGCCTTCGGCATCACCAGCATCTTCATGCACGCCTTCGGGGCGTCATTCGGCCAGATCCTGCAACTGCTGGGAATCTCGATGGTTTACACGTTCACCGTCGGTGCGGTGAGCATTCTGCTCAATCGACTGCTCGGCCAAGCCGCGATCTTCGCGGTGCTGACGGTGCTCGTTTTCATCAACTTCCCGAGTTCGGGTGGTGCCATTCCGGTGTCGTTCCTGCCGGGATTTTGGCAGCACATCCATTCGTTCTGGCTCGGATCGGCAGCCATGGAGCCCATCCGCTCCGTCATCTACTTCAGTGGCAACGGCGCCGGACCGCACCTGCTCGTTCTGGGGATCTGGCTGGTCGCGGCACTCGGCCTGACCGGACTGCTCGCCTCTCGCCAGTCGAAAAAGGCAGCAGCGCACTGAGTGTGGTGGGGCCGGCGATTGCCGACCCCACCCGAACCCTTTACTTCAGCCGTACCGCGTCGGTGCCCGGTCCGTCGAGCATCGCGGACCCCAGCAGGATGTCCGGAATGCCGAACCCGTCGATCAGTGTCTCGACGTGGGGGCGCAGGGTGCGGCAACGCTCGTTGATTCCGCGCGTCACGGCCTTCGAACGCTCCACCGACAGATGCCGGTGCTCCATGAACCAGGCCTTGTCCTCTTCGATCACGGACAGTGCGTAGAGATCGCACACCTCGCCGAAGAGTTCCTTTGCGGTCTCGTCCTCACACGAGTCGATGCCGGCGACGAATGCTTCCAGGATGACGCGCTCGATGTGCGCCTGAGCGGCTTTGAGCACGTGGTCCTGCACGAAGTTGAACGCGTCGAACGGGTTCTCCTCGCGCTTCTGCGCTGCCTGCAATCGCCTTGCCGCAGTGGCGAGTAGGTACTCTTCGCGGTCTTCGAACATCTTCATCTGGGTGCCGCGATTGAAGAGGCTGCCGTCCTCTTCGTTGTCCTGGCGAGTGTCGACGATCGTCTGCAGGATCTGCTGCGCTGCCGTGCGTTTCTTGACCACGTCGGAGACCGTCGTAGCGGCGAAGCGCATCCAGTCGACCGGGCTCATGCCGCGGACTTCGTCGGCGTAGGAGGTGAGGAGTTCTTTTGCGACCAACTGCGTCAGAACGTGGTTGTCACCCTCGAACGTGGTGAAGACGTCGGTGTCCGCCTTGAGTGCGGTGAGGCGGTTCTCGGCGAGATAGCCTGCGCCGCCGCAGGCTTCGCGTGCCTCCTGGATGGCCCGAGTGGCATGCCAGGTGTTGGCGGCCTTGAGTCCGGCGGCGCGACCTTCGAGTTCGCGCTGCTCCTGCGGATCCGGGTCGTCGCTGCTCTGGATGTCGTGCATCGCGGCTACGAGTTCGTTCTGTGCGAACTGCAGAGCGTACGAGCGGGCGATCAACGGCAGCAGACGCTTCTGGTGGACGAGGTAGTCCATGATCAGGACTTCGTCGTCACTCTTCGGAGCACTGAACTGCCTGCGCTGCAGGGCGTATCGACCGGCGATGGCCAATCCGACGCGGGCGGCCGCTGCCGCGGAACCACCGACGGTGACACGTCCACGAACCAGTGTGCCGACCATCGTGAAGAAACGACGGTTCGGGTTCTCGATCGCCGAGCTGTACGTGCCGTCCTCGGCGACGTCGGCGTAACGGTTGAGTAGATTCTCACGCGGGATGCGGACCTGGTCGAAGACGATGCGGCCGTTGTCGACTCCGGGCAGTCCACCCTTGAGCCCGCAGTCGGACGTCGTGACGCCGGGGAGGTCGTTGCCGGCGTCGTCACGAATCGGCACGACAAAGCAGTGGACGCCCTGACTTTCGCCTCCGGTGATCAGCTGTGCGAACACCGCTGCGACGGTGGCGTGCTGGGCAGCGCCGCCGATGTAGTCCTTGCGAGAGGACGGAGTGGGGGAGTTGACGACGAACTCGCCCGTCTCGACGTCGTAGGTCGCCGTGGTTTCGAGTTCCTGGACGTCGCTGCCGTGACCGGTCTCGGTCATCGCAAAGCAACCGAGCAGGTCCAGATCGATCAGCGGCTTGACGTACGCCTGGTGGTGACGCTCGGTGCCGAGGTTTTCGATGGCGCCGCCGAACAGACCCCACTGGACGCCGGCCTTGACCATCAGTGAGAGGTCGGACATCGCGAGCATCTCGATGCTGGTGACGGCGCCACCCGCGTCGCCCGTTCCGCCGTGAGAGACCGCGAAACCGTTTGCGGCGTACCCGAGATCGGCGAGGACCCGCATCTGTTCGAGAGCCTTGGAGCGCGCAATGGCGGTGTTGGGTGTGTAGTGCGGAGCAAAACGTTCGTCGTTCAATTCGCCGCGAACGCGCTCACGCACCTCCCGCCAGCGTCCGTCGAGTGTTGTCCTGAGGTGGTCCGCTGTGGTGGCCATGGAACCGACGATAGCGCGTAGCGCACCGCGGGCAACCCGGTTCGATCCCAACCTCACATTCAGCAGGAGCCCGCGGCACCCGCTTCGATTCCTTGGCGGAAGAGTTCCTTCTCGCTCTCGGACATAGCCTGGTACGAAGGGTCGTTCTCGACGATCTTCAGGAAGTCGGCGCCCGCCGTCTGGGTCGACGTGTCGCCGCTCTGAACACGCTGCTGAACGTAGACGGACACCGCCGAACACCCGCCGAGAAACGCGGGGTCGGTGCTCGTCGCCGCGGTGGTTCGAGCCGAGTCGGTGGCACTCGGCGGCGACGAAACTGTCGCCTTGTCGTCGTTCGAAGCGTCCGAACCACACGATGTGAGAAGAATCGCAGCCGAGACCATCAGCGTCGTCAACAGTCGCTTCATGCCCGGAATCGTCTCACGCGGGGCCCGGTTCGACCGGAAAACTCGCCTCGAGCACCGAAGTCCTACACCCTGTCGTTGTCAGATTCGACAGAACTGGGACACTGGAAGCCGTGACTGTGTCTTCCGGTGATCCCGACGTGCATGCAACGAACTCCGCTCGGCTCTTCGAACGTGCCGGCAACGTGATTCCGGGTGGCGTCAACTCGCCCGTCCGCGCGTTCGGTTCGGTCGGCGGAACACCGCGATTCATTCGCGAAGCATCCGGCTACACCCTCACCGACGTCGACGGAAACAACTACGTCGACCTGGTGTCGTCCTGGGGTCCGATGATTCTCGGGCACGCTCACCCGGCAGTCGTCGAAGCAGTTCGCGAAGCAGCCCTCGGAGGTCTCTCCTTCGGTGCGCCGACCGAAGGCGAAGTTGCTCTCGCCGAGGAAATCGTCGCCCGCGTCGCGCCCGTGGAAAAGGTTCGTCTGGTCAACTCCGGAACCGAAGCCACGATGAGCGCAGTCCGCCTCGCCCGCGGATTCACCGGGCGGACCAAGATCGTCAAGTTCTCCGGTTGCTATCACGGCCACGTCGACGCCCTTCTCGCCGACGCCGGATCCGGCCTCGCGACGTTCGGGCTGCCGACCTCTCCCGGCGTGACCGGCGCTCAAGCAGAAGACACCATCGTCGTGCGCTACAACGATCTCGACGCGGTGGCCGCGGCCTTCGCGGCCAATCCCGGCGCCATCGCGTGCGTCATCACCGAAGCTGCCGCCGGAAACATGGGCGCCGTCGCACCGCTTCCCGGTTTCAACGAGGGTCTGCGTCGTCTCACCCGTGAGCACGGCGCACTCCTGATCATGGACGAGGTGATGACCGGATTCCGCGTCAGTGCCTCGGGTTGGTACGGCATCGACAACGTCGCAGGCGACCTCTACACCTTCGGCAAGGTCATGAGCGGCGGCCTGCCTGCCGCAGCATTCGGCGGCCGCGCCGACATCATGGGCCACCTCGCACCGGACGGTCCCGTCTACCAGGCAGGCACCCTCTCGGGTAACCCCGTAGCCGTCGCCGCCGGACTCGCGAGCCTGCGCGCCGCCGACGCCGAGGTGTACGCCAAGCTCGGCCGGAACGCGACCGCCCTCGGCGACCTCATGACCCAAGCACTCACCGCCGAAGGCGTCGAACACCGAGTGCAGTACGCAGGCACCTTGGTGAGCGTGTTCTTCACCGAGAACACGGTGACCAACTACGACGAAGCCAAAGCCGCGCAGACCTGGCGATTCCCCGCCTTCTTCCACGCACTGCTCTCCCGCGGCGTGTACCCGCCGCCGAGCGCGTTCGAAGCGTGGTTCGTCTCCGCAGCCCTCGACGATCGAGCCTTCTCGATCATCGCCGACGCCATGCCTCACGCAGCCAAGGCCGCAGCTGCTGCCGTCAAGCCCTGAGCAGTTCCAGTTCCAGAACACCGCACGCTTCCGACATCCATCATCTTCAGCGAGGACCCTCGACTGTGACCGACGCCGATCACCCCGACCACACGTCCACCCGCACCATCGTCCACGTCCTGCGCCACGGCGAAGTACACAACCCGCGCGGGATCCTCTACGGACGGCTCCCGGGTTTCCGGTTGTCGGTGGCGGGCGAAGCTCAGGCTCGTGCGGTCGCGTCGGTGCTCGCCGATCACGACATCACCCACGTGGTCGCGTCGCCGCTGCAGCGGGCACAAGAGACCGCGACTCCGATCGCCGAGGCACACAAGCTCGACATCGTCACGGACGAAAACCTGATCGAGGCAGGCAACGAGTTCGAGGGTCTCAAGGTTGCCGTCGGGGACGGTGCGCTCTCGCGTCCGCGTCACTGGTGGAAACTGCGTGACCCGTTCACCCCGTCCTGGGGCGAGCCCTACCTGCAGATCGCCCATCGCATGCTCGCAGCCGTCAATGCCGCACGCGTCGCGGCAGTCGGACACGAAGCCGTCGTCGTCAGCCATCAACTTCCGGTCTGGACACTGCGTCGATTCCTGCAGGGCGAGCGTCTCTGGCACGATCCCCGTCACCGTCAGTGTGGACTGGCCTCGTTGACTTCACTGGTCTACGAAGGCGACACCCTGGTCGACATCGTCTACTCCGAACCTGCCGGCGCCTCCGACCCGAGAGTGACAGGAGCATGATTTCGCGCCGCATCGCCGCAGCATTCGCAGCCGCTGCGTCGGCGATGCTTCTTCTCTCGTCCTGCGCGACCGGCGATGACGCCGTCGCACAGGGCGGAACTTTCGACTTCGTCTCACCGGGCGGACAAACCAAGATCTTCTACGATCCGCCGTCCGACCGAGGCACCATCGGCAAGCTCTCCGGGCCCGACCTGATGAACGAAGGTCAGAAGGTCGGTGTCGAGGACTTCGAGGGCAAGGTCGTCGTTCTCAACGTCTGGGGTCAGTGGTGCGGACCGTGCCGCGCCGAAGCCGACGACCTGGAACAGGTCTACGAGCAGACCAAGGATTCGGGCGTGCAGTTCCTCGGCATCAACGTCCGCGACGACACCAAGAACAAAGCGCAGGACTTCGTGGTCGACAACAAGGTCTCGTACCCGTCGATCTACGACCCGTCGATGCGTTCGCTGATCGCCCTCGGTGACGGCTACCCCACGTCGGTCATTCCGACGACGATCGTCCTGGACCGCCAGCATCGCGTCGCCGCGGTGTTCCTCCAAGAACTTCTCGCCGAGGATTTACTGCCCGTCGTCCAGCGAGTAGCTCAGGAAGACGCGCAGTAAAGATGACAACCACGACCACTACGCTGCTGGCCGGCAGCGACACATTGAGTGCCGGTGTGGGCGAAGCGTTTCAGAACGCGGCGTCGTCCGGTCCGCTTCTGCTCGCCCTCGGCGCCTGTGTGCTCGCCGGTCTGGTGTCGTTCGCTTCACCGTGCGTCGTGCCGCTCGTTCCCGGCTACCTGTCCTACCTGGCCGGCGTCGTCGGTGCCGACGCTCCCGCGATCACCGCCGAAGAAGCGAAGACGCGGACGATCACCCGGAGCAGTCGACTGAGGGTGGCCGGTGCGGCCGGACTGTTCGTCGCGGGCTTCACCGTTGTGTTCGTCCTCGCGACCGCGTCGGTATTCGGCGTGATCTCCACGCTGCTCGTCAACCGCGAGGTCCTGATGCGAGTGGGCGGTGTCGTCACCATCGCAATGGGTCTCGTCTTCATCGGGCTGATTCCGGCGCTGCAGAAGGACGTTCGTTTCGAACCGCGTCGCGTGTCGTCACTGGTGGGTGCGCCGCTGCTCGGGGGAGTGTTCGCTCTGGGCTGGACGCCGTGCCTCGGTCCGACATTGGCAGGCGTGATGTCCGTAGCGGCGGGAACCGACGGGATGACCGCCGCGCGTGGTGTCACGTTGATCGTCGCGTACTGCATCGGACTCGGCCTGCCGTTCATCATCTTGGCGCTGGGATCGGCGCGCGCGCTGACCGGCGTCGGCTGGTTGCGTCGTAATGCACGCACCATTCAAATTTTCGGCGGAATCATGTTGGTGGCAGTGGGAATCGCCCTCGTCACCGGCGCGTGGGACCAGTTCGTCGGCTGGGTTCGCGACGCATTTATCTCGGAGGTGACGCTGCCGATATGACAGCTGACGACAATAACGACCACCCGAAACCCGTGCTGCCGAAGCAGTCGGTGATCGGTCGAGTCGTTGCACTCGGGCGCAACACCTGGCGCGGGCTCACCTCGATGCGGACCGCGCTGGTACTGCTGTTCCTCCTCGCGCTCGCTGCGATCCCCGGCGCCCTGCTGCCACAGCGAACCCTCAACGAGGGCAAGGTCACCGACTACATCGCCGCGCGTCCGACGCTCGGTCCGTGGATGGACCGCCTCGAATTGTTCGACGTGTTCAGCAGTTTCTGGTTCACCGCGATCTACGCATTGCTCTTCATCTCGCTGGTCGGCTGCATCCTGCCGCGTTGCGTGGAGCACGCGAAGGCGCTGCGCACCCGTCCGGTGAATGCGCCGCGCAATCTTGCTCGCCTGCCGCACCACACCACGAGCGTTGTGGACGGCGAGACTCCCGACGAACTTGCTGCCCGGGTGTCGAAAGAACTGCGCGGGTGGCGCGTCGAAACGCGTCGCGGCGATTCGAAATCACGACGCGAAGGCGAGATCACCATCTCGGCAGAGAAGGGATACCTCCGCGAGTTCGGCAACCTCGTGTTCCACCTCTCGCTGGTCGGATTGTTGATCGCGATCGCCGCGGGCAAGTTGTTCGGCTACGAGGGTAATCGCATCGTCATCGCCAACGACGGCCCCGGGTTCTGCACGACCTCGCCGGCAGTGTTCGACTCCTTCGTCGCCGGTCTGAGCCTCGACGGCACCGGCATGACCCCGCTGTGTGTACGTGTGAAGAATTTCCAGGCCGACTACCTCGAGACCGGTCAGGCCGAGATGTTCACCTCGGACATCTCGTACCAGGCAGGCGACGACCTCGAGTCCGATACCTGGCGGGACACGACCATCCAGGTGAACCACCCACTGCGGATCGCCGGCGATCGTGTGTACCTGCAGGGACACGGATATGCGCCGACGTTCACCGTCACGTTCCCGAACGGTGAGACCCGCACCGAGACGCTCCAGTGGCGTCCGGACGACGCCACGACGTTCCTGAGCAGTGGCGCGATGCGCTTCGACCCGCCGGGCGGCATGTATCCCGATGCGGACGAGCGTCGGAAGAATCAGATTGCCATCGAAGGATTGTTCGCGCCCACAGCGCTGTTCCACGGCAACCTGCTGTCGTCGAGTTACCCGGCGATGAACGATCCGGCAGTCGCCATCGACATCTACAAGGGCGACACCGGACTCGATACCGGTAACCCGCAATCGCTGTTCGAACTCAACACCGAACTGATCAATCAGGGCCGACTGGTCAAGCAGGATCGAGTCAATCTGTTTCCGGGGGAGAGCGCGACGCTTGCCGACGGAACCCAGGTGCGATTCGATGGTGCCGTCGACTTCGTGAACCTGCAGGTCTCCCACGATCCCGCTCAGGTGTGGGTGTTGGTTTCGGCGTTGACCATGATGGCGGGCCTACTCGTCTCGCTCGTGATCAAGCGTCGCCGCGTCTGGGCACGTATCTATCCAGATGACGAACGACGTACTGTAGTAGAACTTGGTGGGCTTGCCCGCACCGACCACGCAGGCTGGGGCGACGAGTTCGACCGCCTCGCCGACCGCTTGCTGAAAAGCAATCCGACCACCGCGGTGAACCAACCGCACGCGCAGGAGAACGCCCGATGACAACGAACGAGACACTCGCGCAGTACAGCGACTGGGCCTTCAAGTCCGCCTTCACCGTGCTCGTGCTGGCGTTTGTGCTGCTCATCGTGCAGTACGCGTCGGCCAGAGCAAAGGCGGTTCAGGACAAGGAACTGGTCTCCGCCGGCGGTGTCGACGCGTCCGTGCCTGGCAGGGTCGCGGAGACTCCGAGCAAGTCGCTCTCGGAGCGATTCGGCGGAATGGGCCGAGCTGTCCTGGTCGTCGGAACGGTGCTGATCATCGCGTCGATCGTGCTCCGCGGATTTGCGACGGAACGATTCCCGCTCGGCAACATGTACGAATTCGTGGCGATGGCGTGTGCGGCGTCGTTGCTGGTCGGGCACGTCCTGTTGATCAAGCCGGCGTACCGTCCGATGTGGGTCTTCCTGCTGGTACCGGTTCTGATCTTGATGTTCCTCGCCGGCACGGTCCTTTACGCCGACGCGGCTCCCGTGGTTCCGGCGCTGCGCTCGTACTGGCTTCCGATTCACGTGACGATCGTCAGCGTCGGTTCCGGAATCTTCATGATCGGCGGTATCGCGAGCCTTCTGTTCCTGCTGCGACTGAAGTTCCCGCCCGGTGACGAAGGCACGAGTATCGGTGGCCGGATCGCAGAGCGACTGCCGGATGCCCAGACTCTCGACCGCTTGGCGTACAAGAGCACGATCATCGCGTTTCCGCTGTTCGGCGCCGGCGTCATCCTCGGTGCCATCTGGGCGGAAGCTGCGTGGGGACGCTTCTGGGGTTGGGATCCGAAGGAGACGATGTCCTTCATCGCCTGGGTGATCTACGCGGCCTACCTGCATGCGAGGGCAACGTCCGGGTGGCGGGAGACGAAGGCCGCCTGGATCAACATCGCCGGTTTTGTTGCGATGCTGTTCAATCTCTTCATCATCAACATGGTCGTCTCCGGCTTGCACTCCTACGCGGGACTCACCTGATCCTCTCGAGGTACCGTGGGTGGCTGCCGACCGGTCTGTAGGTATTACCGGTAGGTACGTCAGGGGCGGGCAACAGTTACGATGCAGCTTGGCGAATTACTAGCTGTCTGGTAGCTGTGGGATCGACGAGGGGGAGCGGCGAGATGGCCGACAAGATTGAAGACGCCGGAGCAGGATTGTGGGAGCCGGTGCGCCCTGCCGAGCCGACGCGGCGCGAGCCGCGCGCATCCGCGCCCGAGCCGCGCGCATCCGCGCCCGAGCCGTCATCGGACTCGGTTCCCAGCGACGTTCGTAGTCTCTTCGTGGCCCCGGTCGACTCCGGGCCGCTCCAGCAAGTCGCCGGCCAGGCGCCCAGTGCACCCGCCGCTCCGCCGCCGACGACGACCCCAGCGGCTCCGGTGCCAGGTCCCAAGACTCCGGTCATCCAGTATCCGGCAGCGCAGCCAGGCCCGATCAACGGCCAGTTCTCGACCTCGCCTGCGATGCCGATGCAGACCTACGAACCTACGAATCGTGGAGGGTCGCTTCCGGATTCACGAACTGGCGTTCCGCAGCCTGTTCAGAATTCGCAGCCTGTTCGGAACCTGCAGCCTGTCCAGAATTCGCAGCCCGGCCCGACGGCGCATTCATCCGCGAGACCGCTCCAGCAACCGCAGGCACCTTTTTCGCCCGGCGTCCATCCGCCCAATCCCGCGATTCGGCAGTTCGGTCATCCCGGCGCTGCGCCGGTGCAGAACGGCCACGCCCTCCAGAATGGTCAGGCCGTGCCGATGGCCCCGCCGACGGCGCCACCTACTCGCGCTCCGATGCCGCAGACCGGACTCACCTCGGCTCCGGACAGTCGCTTCGAGTCCGCTCTCCCGATGACTGCGCAAGATCTCTCGGCTGCGCTCCTCGTCAAGCGGCCTGTCCGGCCTGCCCCGGTGGGCGGCTGGCGCAAGGCGCTGTACACGTTGTCAGGCCGATCGGTGAACCTCGGAAACGGTGCAAAAGAGCAGCACCTCGTCGAGTTGACGCGCCAGATCAATCAGCCGCTGCAGGGCTGCTACAAGGTTGCGGTGCTCAGTCTCAAAGGCGGCGTCGGTAAGACCACGACCACAGCGACACTGGGGTCGATGTTCGGCTCGATCCGCGGCGATCGCGTCGTCGCTGTCGATGCAAACCCCGACCGGGGAACGCTGAGCCAGAAGATCCCGCTCGAAACTCCGGCAACAGTGCGAAACCTGCTGCGCGACGAGAACAGCATCGAGAAGTACAGCGACGTCCGTGGCTACACATCGCAAAATCGACACCGGCTCGAAGTGCTTGCCTCCGACAGCGATCCAGCAGTTTCAGAGGCCTTCAGCGGTGGGGACTACACGCGCACGGTCGACATGCTCGAGAAGTTCTACAGCATAGTTCTGACCGATTGCGGCACCGGATTGATGCACTCGGCGATGCAGGCCATTCTCGAAGGTGCAGATTCGTTGATCGTCGTCAGTTCCGGTTCCGTCGACGGTGCACGTAGCGCCTCCGCAACACTTGACTGGCTCGACGCTCACGGTTACAGCAGGCTGGTCGCCACGTCCGTAGCTGTCATCAACGCGGTACGGCCTCGCTCGGGCAAGGTTGATCTGCCGCGGGTCGTCGAGCACTTCGAGCAGCGCTGTCGAGCGGTGAAACTGATTCCGTTCGATCCGCATTTGGAAGAGGGCGCCGAAATCGATCTGGACCGGCTGCGTCCAGGTACTCGGGAAGCGGTGCTGGAGTTGGCTGCGGTGGTTGCGCAGGACTTTCCGGCCTCCCCGTTCGCGTTGACGGGGCGGTAATCGGATAGCCGGGCGAGCCCGGACGCTACGTCGACGCGTCAGTCGGCGGTACGTCCGGACCTTCCGTGCGCTTGCGTCGTGTTTGCTGGTTCACATTCCACAGGAATTCGGGATCGTCATCCGGCCCGCGTACACCGCTCACCGGGGTGCGCGTCGACGGATCGGGCCCGAATGCCTTCCACATCAGAACGATCAATGTCACCAAACCCACCAACGCCAACAGATACAACACGGCGCACCTCCTCAGGGAACTGAAGTCGAGCCTACTCAGTCTCCGCCCCGCTTCACCAGAAGCGGTGCGGACAAGCGTTTCGGCTCAGTGCGCTAGTGCTGTATCTGTCGGGTACTGCAAGATCTGTCGGGTACTGCAAAGTGCTTCGAAGTGAGCCGAGTTTGCTCAGTTGTTGTCTGCTTCGGTGGTCAGCGAGCGCAGAAGCTGCATGACCTCGGTCTCACGGAATCGACGATGTCCTCCTGGCGTGCGAAGCGAGCCCAGTCGTCCTGCGTGTGCCCAGCGGGTCACGGTCTTGGGATCGACATGAAACAATGCCGCTACCTGTCCGGGCGTCATGAGTGCGTCTGCGGCGGTATTGAAGGTTGGTGCGCTCATTGTGAGGTCCTCCATGTTGATGTCGAACGTTTGACGAACAGTGATTCCGAACCGAGCAGTGATTCCGAACTTTGGTTCCGAACCGGTGTGTCGACCAGTTGCCAAAAACCTGCGTCGAGTTTGTTTCGAAGTCCTTCGCTCACATTCGACCGTTTTCTGAGTGGTAGCGCAATGTTTGCACAGATATAGCCGGGTAGTCGATCTTTCAAGAAAAAGTAATGTTTAAGTAAAGGACAAAATGGATATAGCGGGCTCGGTCCCACCCGTATTCGGAATGGGTAACCTGAGAGGGTGAGTCAGTTGTCTGAAAACCCCGAAAATGTTCCTTCTGAGCCGGTCAAGGCCAGTAAACCTTCCGCAAACTCTGGGCAAGCAAAGTCGGCTTCCGGGCCGGTGACCAAGGGTCAACTAGCCCGCGACGTGGTGCTGTACTCGGTCGCTCGGCTGCTGCTTGTCGTCGTGATCGGTGCCGTCATCATCGGTGGCGGAAAGCTCGCCGGCACGGACGTTCCCTTGATCGTCGCGGCGCTGTTCGCAGTTCTGATCGCGCTGCCGCTGTCGTTGCTGCTCTTCGCGAAACTGCGCAAGCGTGTTAATGCGGGCATTGCGGCGGTCGACGCCCAGCGTCGGTCCGATCGTGACGATCTTCGCTCCAAGCTGCGCGGAGACGGGCGGTGACCACGGGGTCGCTCGACGTCGACCGTCGGGCCTCACGCCAGTGGGTCGACAACGCGGTGCGGTTGATCGAAGCCGACGCGCAACGCAGCGCGGACACTCACCTGCTGCGCTATCCGCTGCCGAGTAACTGGACCGTCCAGCTTTATCTGAAGGACGAGTCGACCCACATCACGGGGAGTCTCAAGCATCGACTCGCACGGTCGCTTTTCCTCTACGCGATCTGCAACGGCTGGGTTACCGAAGAGACCACTGTCATCGAAGCGTCGTCCGGATCGACGGCTGTCAGCGAGGCGTATTTCGCGAAGTTGCTGGGCCTGGATTTTGTCGCGGTGATGCCCGCGAGCACGAGTCCCGCCAAGATCGCGTTGATCGAGGCGCAGGGGGGACGTTGTCATTTCGTGAGCGATCCGTCGTCGATCTACTCGGAATCGCATCGGCTCGCGAGTGAGTTGAACGGTCACTACATGGACCAGTTCACCCACGCCGAGCGCGCGACGGATTGGCGCGGAAACAACAACATCGCCGAATCGATCTTCACTCAGCTCGAACACGAGGAACATCCGATTCCCGACTGGGTGGTCGTCGGAGCCGGGACGGGCGGAACCGGTGCCACGATCGGCCGCTTTCTTCGTTACCGGAAATTCGACACGGGGCTGTGCGTGGTGGACCCGGAGCACTCCGTGTTTTTCGACGCGTGGCGAGCGAGCGATCCGTCGATCGTCGGTACTCGAGGTTCCCGGATCGAGGGCATCGGCCGTCCGCGCGTCGAACCGTCGTTTGTCGGTCAGGTGGTCGACCGAATGATCAAGGTGCCGGACGCAGGCTCGATCGCGGCCGCCCGGCACGCCAGCGCGGCCCTGGGGCGCAAAGTGGGCGGCTCGACGGGGACGAACCTGTGGGGAGCTTTTGCGTTGATTGCCGAAATGATGGCGGCCGGGCGCAGCGGCAGCGTCGTCACCCTCCTGTGCGACGGCGGAGAGCGTTACTCAGGCACGTATTACAACGACGAATGGGTGGCTTCGGAAGGGATCGACCTGCTCGGTCCGACGGCAGTGCTGGACGAGTTCGTCCGTTCGGGTGCGTGGACGGCCAGTTCCTGAATCGCCGGCGCCGGACCGTGTGACGGGCGGCTCATCGTCACCCGCGGCCAGGCGTCCAGCCCGGACGACTGCTCGTCCGTTCTGATGCGTATCAGGCCGGGAGAGAGCGTGTTCTCGGCCAGACGCACGAACCCGAGTCGCTCGTAGTACGGCGCGTTCCACGGAACGTCGACGAACGTCGTCAGAGTCACGAGATCGTGGTGATGGTCCGCCGCCCATTCGGTGACGGCGTCGATCAGCTGAGCTCCGAGGCCTTTGCGGGCATGATCGGGGTGAACGGAGACCTGTTCGATATGCGCACCGCCGTCCACGATCTCGACGAGCGCGTACGCAACGGGTACGTCGTTTGCGTCGGTCTGAACCCAGATGTGCTCGGCTGCGAGAAAATCGTTCAACTCGTCGAGCGTCGGCGGTGGATCGTCTGCGATGGCGTCCATCCCGATGTCTCGGAACGGTTCGCCCGCGGCGATCTCGATCTGTTGCAGTGCGGGTAGGTCGGTGGATATGGCCGAGCGGATCACAGAAACCGTTTTACCTCGAGAGTGGAGTTTCTCCCAGCGCTACGCCTTCTGTAACGCAAACCTACGCAACCGTAGGTTGTGTATCGTTTGGTCAAGGGGCACTTCTCCAGCGAGGGCGGATCATGGGCAATCCTGAAGTTTCACTCGACAATTACGAGGCTGTGTACGAGTACTACCGCAGTCATCAGCAGAACCGATTCGTGGCGAAGTTCGCTTATGCCGCATTGGCGCTGAAGTACCGCCCGCGAGTGAGGTACGCGCCGGGTGCGGAAGCTGCGCTGAAGACTCTCCTGGAACGTAAGACGCAGTTGGTCGTGGCGGTCAATCATCTGACCGAGAGCGACCAGTTCACGCTCGCCGCGACCGCGTGGCGTACTCCGTTGCGTCGAGTGATCGGACGGACCCGGGTCCTCGCCAAAGACGAACTCTTCGTTGATCCTTCACAGCGCAAGAAGGTCGACATGATGGGCAGCATCCCGGTTTTTCGCAGCAAGAACTACGGCCTCCGGGCTGTTTCGGATGCCGGCCGAGTGATGATGGACGTCGCGGCCGAGCGTCTGGGCAACGGGGATTGTCTGGCGATTTTCCCGGAAGGGACGTGCAACACCGAAGATCCGACGCGGTTGCAGCACGTCAACAGTGGAATCGGCCACATCATCGCGCGCGCCGAGAAATTGGGATGCTCACCGGCTCTGGTGTCGATCGGCATCAACTACGGTCCGGTGGCCGGCGACGTCAAGGCTGCGAGTGTCTTTGTCGGAATGCCGGTGACCGAACTTCCGGACAAGCCGATGGATATCGCCCGAACTGTGCAGGCCGACTTGCAGGTGGCAGTGAACGGGGCCGTCGCCGGATACTAGGCGCGCCTGTCAATTTTGGTTGACAGATTCCGGTTGTCAACCTAAATTGACATCATGACCGAAGCAACCTCTCTCGCTGCTGCCGCCGGTAGCCCGGATCCCACCGAGGGATTGCGTGCTGTTCGAGCGCTGCGTCGTCTACTCGAAAAACTCGAGGCCATTCAGGTCGCCAATGCGCGCCGTCACGGATGGTCCTGGCAGGCGATCGCGGAAGCTCTCGAGGTCAGCCGTCAAGCCGTCCACAAGAAATACGCGTCCGCGCAGTCGGAATCGATGCTGCGTTCACTGCGCGAGAAGGGCAGGTAATTGCCATGTTCGAAAGGTTCTCCGCACAGGCTCGAGGCGTCGTTGTCGATGCTGTCGCCGGCTCCGGTCCTGTCACGCCGATGGAACTTCTGACCGCGCTGCTCACCTCTGATCGGGGCATCGCCACCGAGGTGCTCACCGAGTCTGGTGTCACGCTCGACGTGATCCACCGTGCCGGCGCCGGATCGAACGAAGGTAGCTCCAACAATCTCGACGACGACGCCGAGATACTCAAGTCGATCGGCATCGATCTCGATGCGGTTCGGGAGAGTCTCGAGCAGTCCTTCGGCGAAGGTGTGCTGGACGAGACTCCTGTGCCGGACGGCGTCGACACTTCTCGCAAGAGCCGATTCGGGTTCCCTCGTTCACGATTCGAGAAGGACTCCAAGAAGGTGTTGGAACTCTCGCTCCGTGAAGCGCTCGCGCACAAGGACAATCGCATCGGCGCCGAACACATCCTGCTCGGCATCCTGCGTGTCGCCGACGGGCCTACCCGTCAGGCCCTCGAAACGCAGGTCACGATGTCGGTGATCCGTGAGCGGTTGGAAGCGAAGATGAATCGCGCCGCCTAGATTCGGCACGGTTCCGCATGCACGGGAGGGATGTGCCAGCATTCAGACATGACATTTCTGGCACGTCTCATCATCAACGGCATAGCCATCTGGCTGGCGTCGGCGTGGGTCACCGGCATCACGATCGCCAACCACGACAACGGCACCTGGGGCACGGTTCTCGTGATCGCGGTGATCGCTTTGATCTTCACGGTGGTCAACGCGTTCATCAAGCCGGTAGTGCAACTTCTCTCGCTACCGCTGCTCATCCTGACTCTCGGATTGTTCACGCTCGTGATCAACGCCCTCATGCTGATGCTGACGGCGTGGATCTCGTCCGGAACGTCCTACGGCTTGACGGTCGACGGCTTCTGGACGGCAGTCTGGGGCGCGCTGATCATCTCGATCGTGAACTTCCTGCTCAGCGCGTTCGTCCCGGACAACCGTTGAGTCCGTCGACTTTCAGGCGAGACTGAGCGCAACTGCGGTCGCGGCACCCCAGACGAGCATGGCGAGTCCGGTGTCGCGCAACGCGGGGATCAGGGCCATACCCTGCCCGCCCGAACGCAGTGGGGCGTTGGCTCGGATTGCCAGTGGCAACGCCAGCAATCCGAGCAATGCCCACGGAGTGCGCAGGATCAGCAGCAGGGTCGCGACGAACGGGACGGCCAGCAGGATCACGTGCAGCGTGCGGGTCCTGGCGTCGCCGAGCCGGACTGCGAGAGTGATCTTTCCGGACTCGGTGTCGGTCGGGATGTCTCGAAGATTGTTGGCAACGAGCACCGCACTCGAGAACGAACCGATGGCGATCGCGCCGGCCAGCCCGGCCAGATCCACCCGCTCGGCCTGTACGAACTGAGTTCCCAGCACTGCAATCAGTCCGAAGAAGATGAACACGGCGATCTCGCCGAACCCGCTGTATCCGTACGGCTTCTTGCCGCCGGTGTAGAACCAGGCACCGATGATGCAGAACACG
This sequence comes from Rhodococcus sp. SG20037, assembly GCF_031763325.1. Classification (NCBI taxonomy): domain Bacteria; kingdom Bacillati; phylum Actinomycetota; class Actinomycetes; order Mycobacteriales; family Nocardiaceae; genus Rhodococcus; species Rhodococcus sp. SG20037. The sequence goes on from NZ_CP134497.1 coordinate 1,814,478, forward strand.
CCGACCGCAACCAGCCACCAGGCTGTGGTCGCCGCCAGAACGAACCCGGCTACCGCGGCAACGGTGAAGCAGCTGATCGCCGCGGCCTTCACGGCTCCGGGACTGACCAACTTCGATCCGACCAAGCGCAGTGGCCCGACGCGGTCGTCGTCCGTTCCGCGGATTCCGTCGGAGTAGTCGTTCGCGAAATTCACCCCGACGATCAAGGCCAAGGAGACGATCAGTGCCAGGAGCGCCTTCCACCACACTGCGAGGTCCAGGGACGCCGCGGCTCCGGTGCCGACCAGCACGGGCGCAATCGCGTTCGGGAGTGTGCGCGGCCTCGCGCCTTCGATCCATTGAGCAGCTGTTGCCATACAACGATCTTTGCACTGTGCAATACGATCGAACGCGGTGGATCAGCACATGACTCGAGACGTGAGTGAGCGCGCCAGGTACGCGCAGTCGGGCGAAGACCTGGCAGACATTGCCTTGCTCGGACCCGTTTCGACCAAAGTGGGCGGTCGTCTGGTTCCGTTGCCGGGTCCGCGAGCTCGAACTCTGCTGGTTGCGCTGGCTCGCAATCCGGGTGAGCCACGTACCGCGCAGAGCCTGATCGACGACGTCTGGGGGCTGGAGCCGCCGCGCTCACCGATGAATGCCCTCCACACTCAGGTCTCGCGCCTGCGATCTGCACTCCCGGACGGGGCCCTCGAAGTCACGGCGGCCGGATACCGGCTCACTCTCGCTCGGGAGCGTGTCGACCTGGCCAGGGCAGCGGACGCCGCCCGTGGTCTGCGCACCGTCGGCGCCGACGCGTCCGAAGCGCTCGCCGTCACGACCGCGTCATTGCGCCTGTGGCGCGGTACCCCCGGGGGTGACGTCGTCGGCGACGTTGCAGATCGTTTGGCGCTCGACGCAGGCCGGGTGTACGACGAACTGGAGACGGCGCAGATCGACGCGTTGCTCACATTGGGGGAGTACGCGGCAGCCATTCCCCTGGTGCGCGGACGCCATCTGGCGAGCCCATTCGACGACACAGCGGCCGAGGCGTTGATGCGTGCGCTCGCCGGAGCAGGCCGAGTCAACGAGGCACTCGAAGTGTTCGCGGAGTTCCGCAACCACCTCGCCAATCGCCTGGGCGCTGATCCGTCACCCGCACTGGTGACTCTCAACGCGGAACTTCTCGGGGCACCTGCGGCTACACCGCTGGCCGCCCGTGCGATCGGTCTGCGCGCTGCCCCCAACACCTTGCTCGGTCGCGACAACGACATCGACCAGATCGAATCCTTGCTCGCCCGCTCGCGCGTCGTCACCATTCTCGGACCTGGTGGCGCCGGAAAGACCCGTCTCGCACACGAATTGGGCCTGCGCGGATCCGTGAACCAGCCGGGCGTCTCGGTGGTCCTCGTGGAGTTGGCGTCGTTGCGCAGCAGCGAGGATGTCATCGCGGCCATCGGAGGCACCCTCGGAATCAGCGAATCCGATCTGGCGCCAGGCAAATTGACCGTCGGCCGAACGCATTCGGCGAGAGAGCGACTCAAAGAGGCGCTGTCCGCCGGTCCGATGTTGCTCATCCTCGACAATTGTGAGCACGTGATGGGCGCGTGTTCGGAGATCGTGGCCGAGATGAACGCGGCCGGTCGTCAGCTGACGGTACTGACCACCAGTCGTTCTCCGCTCATGATCAGTGCCGAGGCGGTGTACCCGTTGCCGCCGTTGGCGATCGAAGACGGAACCGGCTCGGCAGTCGAACTCTTCTCGGCGAGAGCCCGTGCGGTGCGGCCGTCTGTTCATCTGGACGTCGACGCGGTAGTCAAGCTGTGTACGACGCTCGACGGACTCCCGCTGGCGATCGAGCTCGCTGCCGCTCGGGTCCGTACCATGAGCGTCGACGAAATCGGTTCGAGACTGCGAGACAGGTTCGCGTTGTTGCGCTCCGATGATCCGACGTCTCCGGATCGGCATCGCACCCTGCACGCGGTGATCGACTGGAGCTGGAATCTGTTGGGCAGCGGGGATCAGATTGCGTTGCGTCGATTGTGCCGATTCCCGGCCGGCTTCACCCTTTCTTCGGCGCAGGCCGTTGCCGGGTGGGGCGAGTTGACCGATGTGGCAAGTGCCGTCGAAGCGCTGGTGAATCAGTCACTTCTTTCCGTCAGCGACGGGCAGGGAGATCTTCGGTACTACATGCTCGAGACTGTCCGTGAATACGGCGAGGAGCAACTCGCCGCGTCCGGGGAGGGACCGGAAGTGATTCGGCGCCTCGACGACTGGGCGATTGCGATCGCCGAGGATGCCGTCGTGCGTGCACGGACGGATCAGCTCCGTCTGATTGCCGACCTCGACGCCGAGCACGACAACCTTCTGGCTGTACTGCGCTGGGCCGTGGAACGCGGCGATGCGGTGACCGTAGCCAACGTCTTCCCCGTCCTTGCGATTCTGTGGGCCGTACGAGGATCGAACTCGGAAATCTCGAACTGGGCGTCGAAGATCGTCGGGGCGACCGCGGACAACGATCTGCGCGACGTGAATGCAGAACTGGTGGGCGCTACGTTCATCCTGGTGGCGATGCATCTCTTCTTCGGAGAGGCCGATCGAAACCATGCCCGTGCGCGGATCCGACTTCGAAAGCTGTTGCGTGAGCGCGATGATCTCGGTCCGTTGTTCGCATTTCTGATCAAGCTGACCACGAGTGGGATCGCCAACCACAAACTTGCGCGGTTGGTGGCCGAAGGCGTTCGCAGTTCCGATCCCGAGACCCGAATGGCGGCGCTGTCCGCGCGTTCGAACATGCGGGAGAACATCGGAGATCTGCGCGGTGCGCTGCTGGACGGGGAGACTCTGTTCGACTACGCCACCAGCATCGGTGACGAGTGGGGTCTGGCGATGGCGGCCCAACATGTCGGGTCGGTTCACAGCCAATCCGCCCGCTATGGCGAGGCCATCGAGTTCTACGCGATCGCGGCGGCGTCGATGGAACGCCTCGGTGCGCGTGACGAGGCGATGCAGCTCATCTGCTTTCAAGCCGGAGCAATGATCGCGGCCGGTGACACCGCTGGTGGTCGGGTGCTTCTCGATCGTGCACGTCCGGCATTGGCGCATTCGGGTGGGACCGGGGCCATCGAAACCGATCAACGGCGCGCAGCGCTCATAGCGAGTATCGCCGAGGCGGATCTCGCGGACGGCCGTATCGACGAGGGCTTGGCTCGGTATCGAGAAGCGCTGGAGCTGTTGGGTTCTGCGATCGAGAACATCTTCGGTGATCCCTTCGTCGTTCTGCTCGGTGCCGCGGCTGTGTGCGCTCACGCAGTTCACGGCCGGCACGAACTGGTGGCGGGCCGCGTTCTGCAGATGAAGGAGTCGAGTGCTCTCAAGCTCGATCCCAACGGTTACGCGGACCTGCCGCTCGCGGGTTCGTTGGCGTCGGCGATCGGGTCGTTCGATCTTGTCACGGGCAACATCGAACGCGGAGTCGAACTGATGGCTTTGTCGTTGAAAATGCCGGGGAGACAAGACTTCGTCTCGCTCCATCACGCGCGCCTCTCCGACTTCGCGGTTGGTCTGGTCGGAGCCGACAGGTGGTCTGTGGAAACCGAGAAGGTATCGGGTTACTCACGCAGAGCGGTCCGCGAAGCAGTGTTGGCTGCGCTTCGCGGACCGGTGCTGGACTAGGTCTGGACGATGGTGCGGGACTTATGTCTTGCGCATGTACATCCGCACGGTCAAAGGTGCCATGACGGCAACGATCACCGCGGCGCCCACCAGCGACCACACGACGTGGATACCGAAGTGGCCGTCGTTGGCCAGCTCGCGAACCGCGGTCACCAGGTGTGAGACCGGATTGACGTTCACGAACTTCTGAAGCCAACTCGGCATGGTGGCAGGATCGACGAACGCATTCGACAGGAACGTAAGCGGGAACAGCACGAGCATCGAAACACCCTGCACCGTGGACGCTTTGTTCATCAGCACGCCCATGAGAGCGAAGATCCAGCTGATGGAGAACGCGCACACCATGACCAGGATCGCGGCAGACAGAATGCCGACCACGCCGCCTGCGGGGCGGTAACCCATCGCGAAACCGACGATGAACGTGATGGTCGTGGCGATGCCGTAGCGCACGACGTCGGCGAGCAATGCACCGGACAGCGGGGCGATACGAGCGATGGGAAGGGACTTGAAGCGGTCGAACACGCCCTTGTCCATGTCCTCACGAAGCTGCGTGCCCGTGACGATGGAACCGGTGATGACGGTCTGGACGAGGATGCCGGGGATGATCGTCGGCAGATATGCCGTCACGTCACCGGCGATCGCGCCGCCGAAGATGTAGGTGAACATCAACGTGAAGATGATCGGCTGGATGACGACGTCGAACAGTTGCTCGGGATTGTGCTTGATCTTGAGAATTCCGCGGTACGCCATCGTGAACGTGTTCGCGAAGCTCTGCTGCAGGCTGATGCGGCGGGGTGCGGCATCCGGCTGGGCTATCGGCGACCGGGGTTTGGTGAGGGTGGTTGTCATGCGACGCTCCGATCGGAGTCGTTGTCGGACTGGGCGTCGTTGCGTCCACCGTCTTCGGGCTGGTGCCCGGTGATGGTCAGGAACACTTCGTCCAGGCTGGGTTTCTGTACGTTGATCTCGTCGACGGCGATACCTTGCTCACGCAGACGGATCAACAGGTCCGCCGTGATCGACGGGTCGCTCAGTGGTGCGGTGATCCGCCCGACCTCGGGAGTGACACCCACCTCGACGCTCAGCGCAGCGGCGATGAGCGAGCGAGCCTCCTCGGTGCGATCACGATCGACCAGCTTGAGTTGGAGCGAGGAGATCCCGACCGAAGCCTTGAGTTCGTCGGCGGTGCCGTTGGCGATCACGCGGCCGCGGTCGATCACCGCGATGCGATCGGCCAGTTGATCGGCTTCGTCGAGGTACTGCGTGGTGAGCAACACCGTCGAACCCTCGGCGACGAGTCGCCGGATGGTCACCCACATCTGGGCGCGGGTGCGCGGATCGAGGCCGGTGGTGGGCTCGTCGAGAAACAGCAGCGGCGGGCGCGCGATCAGGCTTGCCGCCAGATCCAGGCGTCGACGCATGCCGCCGGAGAAGTTCTTCAGCGGTTTGGTCGCGGCCTCGACCAGATCGAACTCCTCGAGGAGTTCCAGGGACTTGGTGCGCGCATCGCGGCGGCTCAGGCCGAGCAACCGCGAGAAGATCACGAGGTTCTCGGTCGCCGTCAGATCCTCGTCGACGGAGGCGTACTGACCGGTGACGCCGATCAGGGATCGGACCGCGGTGGGTTCACGGCTGACGTCGTGGCCGAAGATGCGCGCCTCACCGCCGTCGGGGCGAAGGAGAGTGGCGAGCATGCGGACGGTGGTGGTCTTGCCGGCGCCGTTCGGCCCGAGGACGCCGAACACCGAGCCGGTGGGGACGGTGAGGCTGACGCCGTCGACCGCGCGGTGCTCGCCGAACTTCTTGACGAGTCCGTCGGCCTCGATGGCAAGAGGCGAAGCTGTGTGGTTCATGGGATGAAGCTTGGCAGACCGATCTTGCATGGACCTTGCGTGGAACTTGCGGTTACTTGCACAGTGCGCGAGGTCGGTGCTCCACAACCGGCAAACAATCCCCAGACGGATCTTGCTTGTCGGTGTGCGGGCGCGGCGGCATCACGCTCGCTGCATGGAGATTCTTACGCGGGCACAGGCTCACCGGGACGGCACCAGCGACGCGCAGTTGCAGCGAGCGGTCAGGCGCGGCGAGCTGCACCGAATCGCAGCGGGGATCTACATGCGCGCCGATCACTTCCGCGAACTCAATGCGAGAGCACGCCACCGCTGCGCTGTCATGGTAGCCACCGAAAGCTGTGGACCAGGCGCAATCGTGAGCCACGCTTCGGCAGCGGTCATGCACGGATTGGATTGCGGCGGATTGCGATTGGACACCGTGCACATGACGCGTAACCGGTGCTCGGGTGGGCGGAAGAGTCAAACCTTGCATCTTCATCCGGCAGTGGTCCCGGCCGAGGAGGTCGTGCTGATCGACGGCGTCGCAACCACGTCGCTTGCGCGAACGTTCGTCGACCTCGCACGGACGACGCCGTTCGAGACCGCCGTGGTGATCGGTGATTGCGCCCTGCGACGTGGGATGAGGCGTGAGAACGTCGACGCTTCGCTCGATCATGCGCGCGGACGGCTGGGAATGAGTCGCGCTCGAGTGGCGGCGACGTTCATCGAACCAGGTGCCGAGAGTCCGGGGGAGTCCATCAGCCGGGTACGCATGCGCGACGACGGTTGGCCGATGCCGACCCTGCAGCACGAGATCCGTCACGGTGGCCGGTTCATCGGGAGAGTCGATTTCTTCTGGAAAGAGCACGGTGTGGTGGGCGAGTTCGACGGGATGGTCAAGTATCGCGGCGACAATCCGGGGAGGGCGGTAGAGCGCGAGAAACTGCGGGAGGACGCGATCCGGGACGCGGGGTTCGAGGTGTTCCGGTGGGTATGGGCGGATCTTCGCGACTTCGAACGTGTCCGCGAAAGGTTCGAGCGGGCTTGCCTCCGCGGAGCCGCGCGCTGATTGTGCAGCCGCGGCGCTGATCAGGCCTGCGGCTGAACAATCGGGCTGCGGCTGCTAGCTGAACCGAGCCACCAGGGCGGCGCGGTCGAGCTTGCCCGGTCCGCGCAGGGGGAGCGCGTCCAGGACGAAGAGTTCCCGCGGCGCTGCGGTGACGTCGAGTGTCCGCTGAGCATGTGCGCGTAGTTCGTCGAGCGTCGGAGCTTCGCCCTCGGGTACGACGACGGCCACCACCCGCTGCCCCAGCCGCGGGTCCTCGATGCCGATCACCGCGCACTCGCGAACGGCGGGGTGATCGGCCAGCGCGGCCTCGACCACCTGCGGTACGACGGTCAGCCCACCGGTGGAGATTGCCTCGTCCAACCGGCCGCTGATGCGCAGGACCCCGTCGACCACTGATCCGGCGTCGTCGGTCCGGAACCATCCGGGTTCGGCGAAGGCAGGGTGGTCGGGAAGCCCGCGGTACCCGGACGCGAGCATCGGACCGCCCAGCAGTACTCGCCCGTCGTCGATACGAATCTGTGCTCCGGACAACGGGATTCCGTCGTAGACGCAACCGCCGGACGTTTCGCTCATCCCGTAGGTGCGGACGACGGTGATGCCCGCTTCGGTGGCCTGCGCGAGTACCGGTGCGGGAGTAGCAGCGCCGCCGAGCAGAACCGCGTCGAGCGAAGCCAGAGCCTCGACCGCGGCGCGATCACCGAGTGCCTTGACCAACTGCGTCGGCACCAACGAGGTGTAGCGGCGCGGTCCGCTCATCGCGGCGACAGCGCCCGGCAATGCGGCAGGGTCGAAACCCGCACTGACGTCGACGATCACCGGTTGTGTTCCGGCGAGGACACTGCGCAACAGAACTTGCATCCCGGCGATGTGGTGCGGGGGGAGAACCAGCAACCAGGATCCGGTGCCGCCGAGGCGTTCATTGGTCGCGTCGCCGCTGGCTCGCAGTGCGCTCGCGGCGAGCATCGCGCCCTTCGGGGTTCCGGTGGTCCCCGACGTGGCGACCACCAGCGAGATGCCGTCGTCGATTGGCTGATCGGGGTGCAGAGCGTCGCTCAGTCGGGCCGTCTCGCGTGCGTCGGCCGCAGGGACGGGAAGCACGGCGTCGTGCACGCCGTCCAGGATCTGCGCGATGGCAGGCAGTACCTCGAAGACCGCCTCACCCTGTGGAACGGCCAGTGTGCGAAGAACGTTCACCGGACGTCCGGCCCGGCCAGCGGCCAACCACCGGCAGCCAGATGGCTTCGTACGCGGTCGACGTCGGTTTCGAGTGGCATCTCGTTGGTGATCTTCGTGATGAGGACCTGGATGTCGGTCTTCTCGATGGGCAGATCGCCGTCCTCGATCAACGCATCGGCGACGGCGTCGACCTCGGTTTCGGAGAGTCTGCGAGTGAGGAGCGCGAAAAGTGGGATGTAGTCCTGCTCGGGGACGCCATTGGGATAGCCGGCCCGCAACCAGCCGACTATCGACGTGAGGAAGGGCGGAAGGGCCATGACGTCAGCTCACGTCTCGAACTTCGTTGTCGGTGTCCACGTCTTCGATGACCGGCCACCCACCTGCGCGCAGCCTTTCGGTGACACGATCGACGTCGTCCTCGGACGGCTCCTCGTTGAGGATTCCCTCGATGATGGCGCGGATGGTGTCGTAGTCGACGTGGCGGTCCGGCACTTCGTGTGCCGACTCGATGGACATCGAAACGACCTGCTCGATCTCCTCGTCGGTCAGACGACGACGGAGAACGGCGAGCAGCGCAAAATGATCCTTGTCCGGGATGCCCTCGGGATACCCGGCACGCAGCCAGTCGAGCACGCTGCGCAATGAATACTTGCTCAAATCCTCGGCCTCATTTTCGTTTCGGTGGTTTCAGTGGTGCGCCGCGACGACCACTCAGAAGACGTGGATTCCGAACGTGCTGGCCAAGAAGTTCTTCATCAACAACAGAATTCCGGCGAAGATCGTGACGAGCACGACCGCAAAACAGAGGTACGCACCCATTTTACCCAGGGTGGACGGTCCTTCGGTGCCGTCGGCGTTCGGCAGACTCAGCGACTTGAGGCCGAAGGCGAAGATCGCCGGCAGTCCGGCTCCGAAGAGCAGTCCGACTGCCACTACCTGCCAGAGCGAATCGAGGGTATCGGTGAGTAGATGCATTCTCTTGCGCCCCTTTCAGGAGTTGCGAGTGGGTTCGGTGGACGGAGTGGGATCAGCAGTCGGAATCTCGCGAGCCGTCGCATCCGGATTCTCGTCCCATTCGGCGGTCACGTTGGCGGCGTCTACGGGTTCCTTACGCGAACGCAGGTACATGAAGATCGCGAACGCGATGAGGGCAGCGAAGACGACGAGCACGCCGGCCAGGCCGCCGATCAGATGCGCGAGTGCCCAGCAGATGGCGCCGACCACTGCGGCCGACGGCAAGGTGATCAACCAGGCGGCGGCCATCCGGCCTGCGACGCCCCAGCGGACCTCGGCGCCCTTGCGCCCGATGCCGGTACCGAGGATCGATCCGGTGGCGACGTGGGTGGTCGAGAGGGGGAGTCCGAGGTGGCTCGACGTGAGAATGATGGCGGCGGACGACGCTTCGGCTGCCAGACCCTGCGGCGCGGCGATCTCGACAAGGCCCTTGCCCAGGGTGCGGATGATGCGCCAACCGCCCAGGTAGGTGCCGAGAGCGATCGCGACGGCACAGGTGAACTTCACCCAGAACGGCATCTCGGTCTCGGCGGTGATGGTGCCGTGAGCGACCAGGGCCAAAAAGATGACGCCCATAGTCTTCTGGGCGTCATTGGTGCCGTGCGCAAGTGAGATCAATGAGGCGGTGCCGATCTGGCCGAAACGGAAACCGCGCTCACGCTCGTCTTCCTTGACGGATGCGGTGATTCGGTACACGAGCTTGGTACCGACGCCTGCGACCAGGGCCGCGACGACCGGCGCGAGGATCGCGGGGACGACGACCTTGGTCAGAACTCCACCCCACTCGACGCCGCCCATACCGATGGAGGCGATTGCGGCGCCGATCAATCCGCCGAACAGTGCGTGTGAGGAGCTCGACGGCAATCCGAGCAGCCAGGTCGCCAGATTCCAGATGATTCCGCCGACGAGACCGGCGAAGACGATCAGCAGCAGATCCTGCCCACTGACCGCGCCGAGGTTGACGACGCCTTTGGCCACGGTCGCAGCGACCTCGACGGACAGGAACGCACCGACCAGGTTCAGGATCGCGGAAAGTGTGACCGCAACTTTGGGCTTGAGTGCTCCGGTCGCGATGGAGGTGGCCATTGCGTTACCGGTGTCGTGAAAACCATTCGTGAAATCGAACGCGAGGGCGGTGACAACTACCACCAGGAGGATTACGAGCTCTGCGGTCACAACGTGAATTGTGCGTATCGAACGCGTAAAAGTACAGCGAACGGGATGCGAACAGGGGCTCCGCGGAGTACGTCCCCGCGCGTGGGCTGCGGCGCTGCCGTTCGCGATGTGTTCAGCGCCACGAAATCGGAACCCTGTGTGGGACCTCACTTTTTGGTCTCACTCACCGGGAAGGCACATTCGGACCGTTTTAAACGCTGATTACCTACGGGCACCGAGCGCACCGGAACAGGGGTTTCACCCCTGTTTCTCGGTGTCTGTCAGTGAGAAGGAGAGCTCCGACCGTGAAGCCCAACAAGTCCACGAAGCTGATCGTGGCACTCGCCGCGACCGCCGTTCTGGCGTCAGCCTGCGCATCGAATCGTGGTGACGATCCCTACGCCGTCGCTGTCGGCGGACCCGGCGTCAGCGCAGACCTTGCGTCGAGCACATCCGACGCGAAGTTCGGCACCCTCGATTCGCCCTGTGGTGAAGGCGACGCCACCGGCGCAACCGATCAAGGCGTCAGCGACACCGAGATCAAGATCGGGTTCGGTGACGACCGCGGTTATGTGAAGTCTCCTGGGCTGAACAAGGAAATGAGCGATGCGGTGAACGCGCTCATCTCTTGGTGCAACGATCAGGGCGGCATCAACGGCCGCAAGGTTGTCGGTACCGACTACGACGCCGCGATGACGCAGGCCAACTCGGTCATGCAGGAAGCGTGCGCGAGCCAGTTCATGATGGTCGGCTACGGCTTCGCGATGGATCAGACCGCCGAGCAGACGCGTGTCGCGTGCAACCTGGTGTCCGTGCCAGGCTTCACCGTGTCACCCGACGCAGCCAACGGACCGATGACATTCCAGGGTGTCCCGTTCCCGGTCGACTACGCGAACGGTTCGCAGTGGTTCCAGATGGCCGAGATGCACCCCGATCTGGTGAACGACTTCGACGTCGTCAACAGCACGATGCCCACGATCATCAGCTCCACCACGAAGATTCGCTCGATCGCCGAGGCTGCGGGCTTCAAGCTCAAGGATTGCGGCGTCACACTCAACTACGAGGGGGAATCGAGCTATGTGCCGTTCGCCGAGAAGTACAAGGAGTGCGGCGCGAAGGGGATCTGGACGTCACGATCGGCAAGCCCGTCGGAGCTGAACTTCGTGAAGGCCCTCGACCAGGTCGGGATCGATCCCATCTTCTTCGGTGAAGCCACCTGGTACGGCGCGACCGTCTCCGATTGGAACAAGGACACCGGACTGCTCGACAACCTCAACGCGGGCATGACCTTCCAGATGCTCGAGAACGCGGACAAGGTGCCCGCAGTGAAGAAGTACGTCGATCTGGTCTCCGAGCAGGGTGGCAAGACCGCGCTCCTCGGTATGCAGGCGGCGTCGTCCTTCCTGCTGTGGGCGGCCGCCGCGGACGAGTGCGGTAGCGATCTGACGCGTCAGTGCATGGTGAACGAACTCTCGAACATTCACGAGTGGGACGGCGGCGGATTGCACGCCGTCACCGATCCCGGCAAGAACATGCCGGCCACCTGCGGACTCATGACCTCGTTGAAGGGCAGTAGCTACGCGCAGGCGTTCCCGTCCACCGCGGGCGAATTCAAGTGTGACCCCAAGTACCTCGTCGCGACCGACAAGAGCACCTGGGGGACCGAACTCGGCGCTGACCGCGTGTCGACGAAGTACCAGAACGCCAACGTCATCAAGCCGCAGTCCTGATTCTTCCGACTCGGGCGGCGAGCGCCAACCGCCGCCCGAGTCCCTAACGAGGGTTCAGCCATGAACACTTTTGTCACTTTCACGATCCTGGGCCTGGTCCTGGGGTCGGTGTACGCGATCGCCGCCTCCGGGCTGGTACTCACGTACAACACGTCAGGCATCTTCAACTTCGCGCACGGTGCACAGGCAATGCTCGGTGCGTTCATCTACTGGCAGTTGCGCTACGGCTGGGAACTTCCCACCGTCGTCGCTTTGCTGATTTCACTCGTCCTGGTCGGGCCACTGATGGGCCTCGGCCTCTACGTCCTGATCATGAAGGGTCTGCGCGATACCGCCGAGGTCACCAAAATCGTTGTGACGGTCTCGATCCTGCTCGGAATGCTCTCGATCTCGCACTGGTTCTGGCACCCCGAGACCGCTCGGACGATGCAGATGTTCTTCGGCGACCAGTCCAAGATCACGGTGTTCGGCGCGAGCATCCGCTACCACGAGTTGATCTGCATCCTCGTTGCGATCGCCATCGCCGTCGGCCTGCGCATCCTGTTCACGCGCACCCGCGCCGGTGTCGCGATGCGCGGCGTCGTCGACGATCCGGAACTGTTGCGCCTCAACGGCCACAATCCGGAGCGTCTTGCGGCCCTGTCCTGGGCGATGGGTTCGACGCTCGCAGTCCTGGCCGGCATCCTGATCACCCCGATCAGTGGCGGCACACTCGAGGCGAACATGTTGACACTCTTGGTGATCGACGCGTTTGCCGCGGCCATGTTCGGCCGGTTGCGCAGCATTCCGCGCACGTTCGTCGGCGCCGTGGTCCTCGGGCTTGCCGGTACGTACGTATTGGCGTACTTCCCGACGAGTTGGAGTTGGACATCGAATTTCCGTGTCTCCCTGCCGATGATCGCGCTGTTCGTGGTGCTGATCGTGCTCCCACAGGACCGCTTGCGTGGCGCGGTCACTCGTACTCGCGAGCGTTACCACGTGCCGAGCGTGCGCAAGGCCGTCGTCTGGGGCGTGGCACTGATCGTCATCGTCTACCTGATCCGTCTGCTGATGGTGACCTCCGCCGTCACCACACTGACCATCGGAATGACTTTCGCGATCATCGCGCTCTCGCTCACACTCCTCACCGGCTACGCGGGTGAATTGAACTTGGCGCCGGTATCTTTCGGCGCTATCGCTACCATCGTGGCCTTCCACTTCGGGATCTCCGGTTCCGGGTTGGCTGCGCACCTCAACCTGTGGGGCATCGTCGTCGGAGTCCTCGTCACCGCCGTGATCGGTGGCCTCGTCGCCCTGCCGGCGCTGCGGCTCAGAGGGCTGTATCTCGCGCTGGCAACCATGGCCTTCGGAGTGTTCCTCTCCAACATGGTCCTTCGCGACACCACCGAACACGAGATGTTCGGCATGAAGTACTCGCTGTTCAAGGACGGGAACATCGCCCTCCCTCCGCTGAAGATCGGTCCGCTCGATCTGAGCAACGAGACGGTGTTCCTGATGACCGTGACCGCGCTGTTCTCGATACTCGGCGTCGGCGTCATCGCGTTGCGTAACAGCGGCTACGGGCGCCGACTCGCGGCGATGAAGGACAGCCCGGCCGGTTCGGCCATGCTCGGACAGAGCCTGGTTCGGCTCAAGCTCAGCGTCTTCATGATCTCTTCGGGGATCGCCGGTCTCGGCGGCATTCTGATGTCGAGCGCCATGGGGTCCGTCTCGGGCGAGAGCTTTGCCATCATGGTCAGCCTCTCGCTGCTCATGCTGACCGTCGTCGCGGGTATCGGATACGTCACCGGCGCCCTGTTCGGTGGACTGATGGCTGGAATCGGGTTTGCGGTCATCATGGTCTCGTTCACCAATCTGGCTTCGGCGCAACCGGAGTTGGAGGGAATGTGGCTGCTCTTCGGCAACATCGCGGCAGTCAGCCCGGCACTGATCGGCATCGGCGTCGGCGCGAACCCCAGCGGAACGGTCCACAGCGTGATCGAGGGCTACCGACGGCTCGCCGGTGCCAAGCCTGTTCTGATCGGCGGCGCCGCAGTCGTTCTGCTGACCTACGTCCTCGCTCTGACCGGTGTACTCGGCAACTGGTGGTTCGCGTCCATCACGATCGCGGTGGTGTTCATGCTGCCGGTGATCGGTGAGATGGTCATGCCCAGCGCGGTTCTCACTCCGGAGGAACTGGCCGCCAAAGCGACAGTCGTTCCCGAGGACATCGGGATCGATGTCCCCTACAGCCCCGAGATCCGTGACGAGATCGACCGCGAACTGGGGATTCCTCAGTACCAGGGTGGCTCGCCGAAGGAGTTGACCGTCCATGTCTGATACACCACTTCTCGAAACGCGCGGTGTGAGCGTTCGTTTCGGTGGACACGTCGCGGTCAAGGACGTTTCGCTCACCGTGCAACCCGGCACCGTGACAGGACTCATCGGACCGAACGGTGCCGGCAAGACGACGCTCTTCAACACCATCACCGGGCTGCAGAAACCCACCTCCGGTCAGGTGTTCCTCGGCGGCGTCGACGTGACGAAGCTACCGCCGCACAAGCGGGCAGGTCGCGGGCTGGCACGTACCTTCCAGCGGCTCGAACTGTTCGTCTCGCTGTCGGTGCGTGACAACCTGCGCGTCGCCGGAGACATCCACAAGGCGAACGGCCGCAACAAGATCGACGTGGACAGCGAGACGGATCGTCTGCTGGAGCTGACCGGGCTGACGGATGTCGCGGACAAGGACGTCGCGGACATCCCCACCGGACGCGCCCGCGTCGTCGAAGTTGCACGGGCGCTCATGACCGACCCGCGAGTGCTGCTGCTCGACGAACCGGCCTCGGGTCAGACCGAGCAGGAAACCGAGGTCTTTGCCGAGATGCTCACCGAACTTGCTGCGGGTGGACTCGGAATCTGTCTGGTGGAGCACGACATTCCGCTGGTGATGAAAGTGTGCTCGACCATCCACGTGCTCGACTACGGCGCAGTCCTCGCCTCGGGTGAACCGGAGAAGATCCGGACGGATCCGGAAGTGATCGCGGCCTACATCGGGACCGAGGAGGAGGCGGTATGACTTCAGCGAAAATTGGCGAGGCGAAAATCGACGAGGGTATACGCAGCCCCGACCGCGCCGAACCGTTGCTCGAACTGTCCGGTGTCCGCGCCGGTTACGGATCCATCGAAGTTCTGCACGGGGTGGACCTGATTCTGGAACCGGGCGCCGTGGTGGCGCTACTCGGACCCAACGGTGGCGGCAAGACGTCGACGCTCAAGATCTGCTCGGGCGTCCTTCCGGTCACCCGCGGCGAGTTCCGGCTCGCGGGCCAGGTCGTGAACGGAGTCGAGCCTTCGGAGTTGGCTCGGCTGGGGGTCTGCTCCATCCCCGAAGGACGCGGGATCTTCGCCAACCTCACTGTGCGGGAAAACCTGTGGATCGCCACCGGAACGGGCGTCGGGCTGGCCGAACTCGAAGAGGTTGCGTACGGCAGGTTCCCGATCCTGGGGGAGCGGCGCGGACAGTTGGCCGGATCGATGTCCGGTGGTGAGCAGCAGATGCTGGCGCTGTCACGGGCACTCGGCACTCACCCGACGGTGCTCCTGCTCGACGAGCTGTCGATGGGTCTCGCACCTCGAATCGTCTCGCAGATGTACGACGTCGTCGGCTCGCTTGCAGCCGAAGGCATTTCCATTCTCGTCGCCGAGCAGTTCGCGCGAGCGGTGCTGCCCATCGCGACGTCGGCCGCACTGATGTTGCAGGGACGCGTCGTCAAGACCGGCGATCCACACGACATCGAAAACGAACTTTCTACCAGTTATCTAGGAGGATGACGATGACTACTCTCGCCGAAGATCGCCGTGAGGAATTCAAGAAGAACATCGCAGAGTTGAAGCTGGACAAGAAGCAGGCAGGCGGCGACGCGGCGACGCGCATCGCGGGCCTGGTGCTCATGGTCGTCGGAGTGGTCGGCGCCTTCGTCGTCTACATCTCTTCGCTGACGCTCTCGGACCTGCGGGATCTGGTGTCGTACCAGATCCTCACCGTGGTTTTCCTCGCCCTGACAGTGGTCGGTGCCGCTCTCTTCCTGGCCGCATCGGTGGCAAAGGTGCTGCGGCTGTGGCTGGTTCGCCAACTGCTCGAGGGCCAGGCACAGACAGATCAGATCTCGCAGGCGTTGAGCACGCGCAACTGATCTTTGTGAAGAACCGAACGATGCCCGCCACGAAAGTCGTGGCGGGCATCTGTCACTGCTCGGCTACAGCTGTGTCTCGGCTACAGCGGTGTCTCGACTACGCGGACGGTGGCCGGGAATCGCGTCGGATCGGATGGTCCTCCGGGATCTGCACCATCACGATCGGTGTCCCGTCTGGGTCGGCGATCCACATCTCGTGTAGACCCCACGGTTCCTGTCTTGCCTCGCGCGCGATCTTGACCCCGGCGAGAACCAGTTCGGTCTGAACGGCAGTGAGGTCCCGGACCTGCAGCCAGATCGCGCCGCGAAAGCCGCCCTCGCCGGTGCCGCCGTGCGCAGCGACTTCGATCAGCCCTTGGCCGGCGAAGAAGACTGTGCCGCCGGGATATTCACGAGCGATCGCCAGACCGAGGGTGTCTCGGTAGAAGCTCAGCGTTCGTTCGTACTCGCTCGGGCGCAAAATCGTCCGACTGCTCAGAATCTCCACGTCCGACCTCCCTCTCGCACCTACTGTGTCAGAAATACCAGGGATATGGTGACCAGTCGGGATCACGCTTTTCGAGGAACGAGTCACGACCCTCGACGGCCTCGTCGGTCATGTACGCCAAACGTGTTGCCTCACCGGCGAACAGCTGCTGGCCGACCAACCCGTCGTCCTGCAGGTTGAACGCGTACTTGAGCATCCGCTGTGCCTGCGGCGACTTGCCGTTGATCTTGCCGGCCCAGTCGATCGCGACGTTTTCGAGTTCCGCGTGGTCGACAACCTTGTTGACCGCGCCCATCTGATGCATTTCCTCGGCGGTGTACGTCTCACCCAGGAAGAAGATCTCGCGAGCGAACTTCTGGCCCACCATCTTTGCCAGATAGGCGCTGCCGTAGCCGCCGTCGAAGCTTCCGACGTCGGCGTCGGTCTGCTTGAACCGTGCGTGCTCGCGGCTGGCGAGCGTCAGGTCGCACACCACGTGCAGGCTGTGGCCGCCGCCCGCAGCCCAGCCGTTGACCAGGCAGATCACGACCTTCGGCATGAAGCGGATCAAGCGCTGGACCTCGAGGATGTGCAGGCGCCCGGCGCGTGCTTTGTCGACGGTGTCCGCCGTTTCACCTTCGGCGTACTGGTAGCCGCTGCGACCACGGATGCGCTGGTCTCCGCCGGA
Organism: Rhodococcus sp. SG20037; assembly: GCF_031763325.1. Classification (NCBI taxonomy): domain Bacteria; kingdom Bacillati; phylum Actinomycetota; class Actinomycetes; order Mycobacteriales; family Nocardiaceae; genus Rhodococcus; species Rhodococcus sp. SG20037. The sequence continues at coordinate 1,831,434 of NZ_CP134497.1, forward strand.
GCAGAACGCCCAACCGCCGTCCTTCTCGCTCGGTCCGTTGCCGGTCAGGAGCACCGCTCCCACGTCGGAGGTCATCCGGGCGTGATCGAGCGCGCGGTGCAACTCGTCGACGGTGTGCGGGCGGAACGCATTACGCACTTCCGGTCGGTCGAAGGCGACGCGAACGGTGCCTTGGCTGACATGCCGGTGGTAGGTGATGTCGGTGAGGTTCTCGAATCCGGGGACAGGGCGCCAGAGCTGCGGGTTGAAGGTCACCTGAGCCACGATAGAGGCACGGCTCGCGCGTCTAACGGATACCTGAGGTAGAACACGTTCCCGGGCGCGCTAACGTGCAGGTCATGAGCGAACAAACCGCAGACGGCACGGAGATCGTCACAGACGGTGAGAAGCGGGGCGGATTTCCACGGTTCCGGCACACTCCCGCAGGTCCGGACTTCGGCCGCTTCGTCGAAGCGATGCGCAGGTTGCAGGACCTTGCCGTCTCGACCAATGTTCCCGACGACGTACTCGCAGACATCGCTACGCAAGCCGAAGAGCTTGCCGATCGGTTGACTCCGTACGAGGTCCCGGAAGGCAAGTCGCCCGCAGGCTCGAACATCCAACTGCCCGGACGCGGCAGCCTCCTCATGCTCCCGTGGATGGTCGAGAAGTTCGACACCGAAGGAGTCCGCAGTACCGGCGTCTTCCGCCGCTACCACCTGGGCGGCAACGGCGCCGCTCACGGCGGTGTCCTGCCCTTGCTGTTCGACGACGTCTTCGGGATGACGGTCCACGCGGGTGGCCGTCCGATCTCCCGCACCGGCTACCTCCACATCAATTACCGCGCGATCACCCCGCTCAATCAACAACTGGTGATCGAGGGGCAGGTGGATCGGGTCGAGGGTCGCAAGACTTTTGTCAGCGCGCGCCTGACCGATCTCGACGGCAAGCTCCTCGCCGACGGTGAGGCGCTCATGATCGAACTGCTTCCGGGACAGCCCTGACATGTTCCCCTCGTTCGACGATCTGATCGCGGACGCCGTGGTGCTCGCGCTGCCGATGCGAGTTCGCTTTCGCGGCATCACGACTCGTGAGGCCCTGCTCGTTCGCGGCCCGGCCGGGTGGGGAGAATTCGCCCCGTTCGTCGAGTACGACGACGACGAGGCGTCGCAGTGGCTGCTCGCGGGTATCGAAGCGGCGTGGCTGGGTCCGCCGCCTGCGCTTCGTGACGCAGTTCCCGTCAACGCGACCGTGCCGGCGATCGACGCGTCTGCCGTTCCGGAATTGCTGGAGCGCTTCCCCGGGGCCCGGACCGCCAAGGTCAAGGTCGCCGAGAAGGGACAGTCGCTGGCGCAGGACGTCGCCCGGGTGAACGAGGTGCGTCGGCACATCCCGAACGTGCGCGTCGACGCCAACGGCGGGTGGAGCGTGGACGAGGCGATCACGGCCTTGCGAGCGATCACCGATGACGGTGAACTCGAATACGCCGAGCAGCCGTGTGGAAGCGTCGAGGAACTGGTCAGGGTCCGCGCCGCGGGGACCGGTGTGCGGATCGCTGCCGACGAGAGCATTCGCCGTGCCGAGGACCCGCTGCGCGTCGTACGAGCGGGGGGAGCGGACGTCGCCGTCGTGAAGGTGCCGCCGCTGGGCGGAATGCGTGCTGTGGTGGCGCTGTCGGCGCAGCTGGCGGACTACGGGGTGCCGGTGGTGGTCTCGAGCGCTCTGGACACGGCTGTGGGGATGTCCGCGGGACTGGCGGCCGCGGCAGCCTTGCCCACCCTTCCGTTTGCCTGCGGACTCGGTACCGGCGGCCTGTTCGTCCGGGATGTCGCGGTCACCGGGGCAGCTGTCGACGGTGCTTTGTCGGTGGGTGCCGTCGAGCCTGATCCGGTTCTGCTCGAGACGCTGGCCGCGCCCGCGGACCGGCGCGACTGGTGGTTGGAGAGGGCCAGGCGCTGCCATCGGATACTCGGCAGTAGGGACCAGCCGAATTTCGTATAGTCTCGGGCGCGACCTGATGAACATCAGTGAAGAATGAAGGGATCGAAAGTGGTTGCAGCTCTGAACGAAACCCTGCTCGAGGAATCACGGGTTCCCGCGGTCGTCGCGGACGTGCAGACCTTGATCGACGCAGAGGTTTCGGATAAGTCGGGGGCCTCAGGGCTGGCTCTCAAGGGTGGCTACGGCGCGGTCAAGAAGGTGAGCCCGTCCATCGTGCCGGACGCCGTCACCGCGCTTCTGCCGGCTTTCGTGGCAAAGCTCGAGCCGTACTGGCAGGAATTCTCGGCTTCCGGCGAAGGCAGCTTCGCCGATTTCATCAGCGCCCGCGGTGACGCGGTTGCCGATTCCCTCCTCGAGGTGACGGACGAGCGTATCGAGGGCAGCGACAAGGCCGTCGTCAAGTCGATGTACTCGAAGCTGCGCGGTTCGGCGAAGAAGCATGTGACTGCAGCTCTGCCGCGTCTGGGCGATGTGATCCAGAAGCACGCTGCATAAGCGAACGTAAAACGACGAGTGGCCCGGGAGTTTCTCTCGGGCCACTCGTCGTTTTCGGTGCGTTTGTCAGTGAGCCGAATGTCCGTGGCGCCAGAAGCCGGTGAAGGTGATGTCGGTTTTGGCGAACTTCCGGTCGTTCACGAGGTGCCGACGCAGCCCGGTGGTGAGTGCCTGTTCGCCGGCGACAAAGGTGTACGTCGGCCCCTCGGGCAGTTCGGCGGCGCGGACGGTCTCGAGGGTCAGAACACCCGGCGTCGCGTGTTCGTCCTCGCGAACGAGCCAATGCACGTTGACGTTCGCCAACTCCGGAATGTCTTGCTTGTCTTCGATGTTCGGAATCTCGACGAAGACCTCGGCACGCAGGTCTGCGGGCGCGGATTCCAGAATGCCGATGATCGCGGGAAGTGCACTCTCGTCGCCGACGAGCAGTTGCCACTTGGCCTCGGGTGTGGGGTTGTAGATGCAGCCTTCGTCCAAGAGGGCGACCTCGTCGCCGGCCGACGCGGTGTCCGCCCACGCGGATGCCGGGCCGATGTCGCCGTGATAAGCGAAGTCGATGTCGATCTCCGTGGTCTCGCCGAAGAGACCGGATCCGGCAGCACGGTAGGCGCGAATCGTGTAGTTGCGCACGACGGGTCGCGTGTCCTTGGACATCAACAGGTACTGCGCATACCAGAGATTGCTGGCCGCGCTCGGCAACCGGAGTTCACTCTGGCCGACCTGCGGGATGAACATGCGGAACCACTGATCGGCACCCATCGGAGCGATGGTGGACAGCTCTTCGCCGGCAATGGTCACCCGGATGAAGCTGGGGCTGATTCGTTTGTTCGCCACGACCTGCGCCGACACGATGCTGCGTGAGGCCGGTTTCACGAACTTGGCGCGCTTGGCCATGACTGGTTGCTCCCTGATTATCTGTTACTCGTACCTAATCAGGTAACCCTAACCTGATTTACGGTCGCTGTGGAGTGGTGGGTCTGTCCTTTTCGACGACTTCGGGAGGAAGACCCCACTGCGCTCGGCCAAGTCGGCTCATCGGTGCGATTGCCGCGAAGTCCGGTAGGCCGTCGTCGGCGACAGCCTCGGGACGTACTGCGACCGCCACCACATTTCCCATCACGACAAATGAATTGCCGACCTCGACGACCTGGTGGAGCGTGCATTCGATGGCGATCGGGGAGTCGGCGACCCGTACGGGGCGAACCCGCTCGCTCGGCTCGCTACGGATGTTCAACTCGAGAAACTCGTCGGCCTCGGCGTCGTAGAAGGCGGAACTCTGGTTCACCACGTCGGCAAGCCTGGCAGTCGCCAGGTTGATCACGAATTCGCCGGTCGCTTCGATGTTGCGCAGACTGTCCTTGCGTCCGACCGACGTGAACTGCACGATCGGCGGCGCCGAACTTGCCACGGTGAAAAAGCTGTACGGAGCCAGATTGCCGACGCCGTCCGCCGACAGGGTGGACACCCAGGCAATCGGCCGGGGGACCACCGAAGCGGTGAGTAACTGATAGAACCGGCGGGGTTCGAGCTCGGCTGGATCGAAGAGTGTGCGCACCCACACATAATGCCGCTGTCCCCGCCCCTGGGCATGCTTGCGCCCGAACATCTGACACTCTTGAAGGCGTGAATCCGTCCACTGCACAAGCCACAGCCGTCGTCGACGAACTGGTTCGTGGTGGCGTGCGTGAAGTCGTGCTGTGTCCAGGCTCTCGCAACGCGCCCCTCGCATTCGCCCTCCAGGCCGCCGACCTCGACGGCCGGTTGCGTCTGCACATGCGGATCGACGAGCGGACAGCAGGCTTTCTGGCACTCGGACTGGCAATCGCCGGGAAACGACCGGTCCCCATCGTGATGACTTCCGGGACCGCCGTCGCGAATCTCGGACCTGCTGTCCTCGAGGCCAACTACGCGCGAGTGCCGCTGGTGGTCCTGAGCGCCAACCGGCCGTACGAGATGCTCGGCACCGGCGCCAACCAGACCGTCGAGCAACTCGGGCTCTTCGGCAGTCAAGTCCGCGCAACCATCAGCCTGGGCCTGGCGGAGGACGATTCGACGCAGAACAGCCAGTGGCGCTCGGCGGTATGCCGGGTCCTCGCCGCTGCCCGCGGAACCCGATCCGGAAATGCGGGTCCGGTGCATTTCGACATTCCACTTCGTGAGCCGCTGGTGCCGGACGTGCACGTGCAGGGACCGGTCCCGGAGGGCCGTCCCGGCGGTGCGGCCTGGACCACCACCCAGAATGCGACGCTCGACGTTCCCGTCGATCTGGATCTCACCGCAGATACGGTGGTCATTTCCGGACACGGCAGCGCACTTCGGCCTGAGCTGGCCGGCCTGCCGACCGTGGCCGAGCCGACGGCTCCGATGCACGGGATCGCACTGCATCCACTCGCGCTATCGCAACTCAAGCCCAAGCAGGCGATCATCACCGGCCGCCCGACGTTGCATCGTCAGGTCTCGAAGGTGCTGGCCGACCCGGGCGTCGACGTCTACGCGCTGACTACCGGGCCGCGCTGGCCGGACGTATCCGGCAACGTACTCGCCACCGGAACCAGAGCAGTGGTCACCGGGACTCCCGATCCCGCCTGGATCGCTCGATGCGCCGCGCTGACCGAACACGCCGAAACTGCCGTCCGCAAGCAACTCGACGCCCACCCCAAGGCCACCGGCCTGCACGTGGCCGCTGCTGTGATGGATGCTCTCGCGGACGGCGACCAGCTTCTGCTCGGCGCATCCAACCCTGTTCGCGACGCGGCACTCGTGAGCTACCCCAAGCCCGCCGTGCGGGTGCTGTCGAATCGTGGCGTCGCAGGTATCGACGGCACCGTCTCGGCGGCGGTCGGTGCTGCGTTGGCGTACGACGGTGGCCGGACCGTCGCTCTCATGGGCGACCTGACCTTCCTGCACGACGCTTCCGGGCTGCTGATCGGGACCGGTGAGCCGAGGCCGAGCGACCTCACCATCGTCGTCGCCAACGACGACGGCGGCGGTATCTTCGAGCTCCTCGAACAAGGCGACCCGCAGTACGCCGGCGTCTTCGAGCGAGTGTTCGGAACACCACACGGCATGGACCTCGCTGCGCTGTGCGCGGCCTACCGCGTGCCGCACGCAGCGGTCGCCGTCGACGCCCTGGCAACGACGCTGGCGCAACCGGCCAACGGCATTCGTGTGCTCGAGGTCGCGACGGATCGCAGTGGGCTGCGCGAACTCCACGCTTCCGTGCGGGCACAGCTGTGACGCAAACGGTTCTGCGTCGCCTCCGCATCGGTGTGCTGGTGGTTGCGGTCGGCATTTCCGTGCTCGCGGTGATTCTGGTTCTCGGTGCCTGGCGCAACGATCGGACCATCGAATCGAACATGGGGACCGCAACCGCCGAGGTGCTCTCGGCGGGCTCGCTACGTTCGGCGATCAGCTTCGTGACACCGGACGGCGCGAATCACAACCCTGAACTCGGCGTTCTCTACCCCACCAATCTGACTGTGGGACAGCGCATCGAGGTGGAGTACTACAAGACCGAGCCCGATTTGGTTCGGGTAGCAGGACGTAACGCGACGGTGGCACTGATCCCGGCCGGATCGGTGATCGTCGTGACGTGGCTCCTGGCTGGACCGTCGATCTGGTACCTGCGCAAGCGGGAAGCGCAGGCGGCAAGTTCGGCGCCGGTCGCCTCGAGTTAGTTCGCGCTTCGCCCGAACTTCACACGAACATGACGTGGACTTTTCCTGGCCCTGTCACCGTTCTCGGTGTGAGAGTAGCCATCGTTGCGGAGTCATTCCTGCCCAACATGAACGGCGTCACCAACTCGGTACTACGCGTGCTCGAACACCTCGATCGCACTGGCCACGACGCCATGGTCATTGCGCCGGACACTGTCGGATCCGACACCTCTGCCGCCACCGAACACGAAGGCGTTCAGGTGGTTCGGGTGCCAGCCGTCATGGTGCCCAAAGTCAGTTCACTTCCCGTCGGCCTGCCGCAACCACGATTGACCACGGCCGTGCGGACCTTCGCGCCCGACGTCGTCCATCTGGCGTCACCGTTCCTGCTCGGCGCCGGGGGAGTGGCCGTCGCCAAGCGGCTCGGGATCCCGACCGTCGCGGTTTACCAAACCGATGTCGCCGGATTTGCCGAAAGCTACGGTCTCGGCGTCACCAGCCGCGCCGCATGGGCGTGGACCCGTCGAATCCACAAGAGCTGCAACAGGACACTCGCGCCCTCCACGTCGGCAGTCGACGCCCTCGAAGAGCACGGCATTCCGCGCGTGCACCGATGGGCCCGCGGCGTCGACGCACAACGATTCGCGCCTTCGCGTCGTAGTTCGGTGTTGCGGCAGTCCTGGATCGGCGACAGCGACCGGTTGGTGGTCGGCTTCGTCGGTCGCCTCGCGCCCGAAAAGCACGTCGAACGATTGGCGGCCCTGGCCGGCGATCCCAGTGTGCAGATCGTCGTCGTCGGAGACGGCCCGGACCGCGAGAACCTACGACGACTGATGCCGGACGCGATCTTCACCGGACAACTCGGCGGTACCGCGCTGGCCGACGCCTATGCGAGCCTGGACGTATTCGTTCACCCCGGCGAGCACGAGACCTTCTGCCAGGCGGTCCAGGAAGCCCTCGCGAGCGGTGTGCCTGTCGTCGGACCGGACGCCGGCGGACCACGTGACCTGATCTCGCATTGCCGCAACGGCTACCTCCTGCCGACGGACAGGTTCACCGAACTCCTGCCAAGCGCCGTCGACGCACTTCGTCAGCGTGATCTGCGGGTGCAGTTCGGCTCCGCGGCGAGGCGCTCGGTGCTGCACCGGACCTGGCCGGCAATCTGCGAAGAGTTGCTCCGTCACTACGAGGACGTGCAGGGCCTCGGGCGGCGAACGGGTGCCAGAGCAGCCTGAACGCCCTCGCTGCCCGAGGGTTGGTAGCGTTTCGGGTGTGGCCACTACACACGGAACCCGAGCAACTCTCGAGAAGCAACCGCACGAAGTCGCGTCGATGTTCGACGACGTCGCGGAGCGATACGACCTCACCAACACCGTGCTGTCCTTCGGCCAGGACAAGGGTTGGCGCAAGGCCACCCGCGAAGCCCTCGATCTGAAGCCGGGCGAGAAGGTGCTCGACCTCGCCGCCGGAACCGGAGTCTCGACCGTCGAACTGGGGCGCTCCGGTGCCTGGTGCGTCGCCACCGACTTCTCCAAGGGCATGCTCAAGGCCGGAATCTCGCGCAAAGTTCCGATGGTCGCAGGTGACGCGATGTACCTGCCCTATGCCGACAACGTGTTCGACGCCGCGACGATTTCCTTCGGTCTGCGCAACGTCTCCGACTTCGAAGCCGGACTGCGTGAGATCGCCCGCGTCACCAAGCCGGGCGGACGTCTCGTCGTCAGCGAGTTCTCGACGCCCGTCTTCGGGCCCTTCCGCACGGTCTACATGGAATACCTCATGAAGGCGCTCCCTCGGGTTGCACGCACCGTCAGCAGCAACCCCGACGCCTACGTGTACCTCGCCGAATCGATCCGCGCCTGGCCGACCCAGGAAGAGTTGGCCCGCAAGATCGAGGCTGCCGGCTGGAAGAACGTCAAGTGGCGCAACCTCACCGGCGGCATCGTGGCGCTGCATTACGCCACTGCCTGAACTGCTGTGCGCCTTTATCAACCCCCGGCGGTTAATAAAGGCGCACAGCACTTGCTCAACCGAACAGCGGTCGGGAGTCGATCTTTCTCGACGCGGCCCCCGACGCGCGCCAGGCCTTTGCCGTCAGGTCGGCGTCGGCGTCGGTGACCAGGTTCCCCATCACCCGAACGGCGACCGTCATCAGTGCCCGTGAGCGCATCGCGATCGGACCCGACGCGGGCAGGAACTGCGGAACCGTCAGCAGGCCTGCGAGCCGGCGCGCGACCGAGAACGCCTGCCCGTAGTGCTCCCGAAGCACGGTCGGCCACAGCTCCGTCAGATCGTCGGCGCCGAGCTGTTCGACCACCAGACGTCCGCCTTCGAGGCCGTAGTCGATGCCCTCACCGTTGAGCGGGTTCACACACGCTGCGGCGTCGCCGATCACGGCCCAGTTGCGTCCGGCGATGTTGGAAACGGCTCCACCCATGGGTAGCAAAGCCGAAGCGACGGAATGTATTTCGCTGCTCCACTGCCACTCGCTTCGGCGCTGATCGGTGTAGAGGTCCAGCAAGGGTCGCAAGGCACCTGGTGCCGGGCGCTTGGACGTCGCCAGTGTCCCGACGCCGATGTTCACCTCGCCGGTACCGAGCGGGAAGATCCAGCCGTACCCCGCCTGCAACGTGCCCTCCGCGTCCCGCAGTTCCAGATGCGAGGTGATCCACGGGTCGGCGCTGCGCGGCGTCGCGACATACGCGCGTGCCGCGACGCCGTACGCAGTGTCCCGGTGCCACTGCCGTCCCAGCTTCTTGCCGAGCGTCGAGCGAACGCCGTCGGCGATGATCAGCGTCCGGCAACGAAGAGTGCTGCGTCCCGAGGGGCCGGCGAGTACGACGGCGGCTACTCGATCACCGTCGAGTTCGACGTCGACGGCCTTGGTGCCCTCGACCATGACCGCGCCCGATTCGACGGCGCACCGGCGAATGGCGTCGTCGAGTTCGGTCCGGGGGATCGCACTGCCGATCGGCGGGAACGACGTCCCCGGCCACTCGAGTTCGAGTTCTTGTCCGAAGCCGGACAACCGTAGTCCCTTGTTCGTCGTGTGTGACCGAACCCACTCGCCGAGGCCGAGGAGATCCAGTTCGGCCACGGCGCGCGGAGTGAGTCCATCACCACAAGTCTTGTCTCGCGGGAAGACGGCAGCGTCCACCAGCACGACGTCTCGGCCGCTGCGGGCGGCCCACGCCGCGGCCGAAGAACCCGCGGGACCTGCGCCGATGACCACAATGTCGGTTTCGTTCGGAAGCGAATCGACGACGGGGGACTGCTCTTCTACGGACACACTCACATCTTCCCAGGCTCGCGATCGCCACCGTGGCGAGGCCGTCCCGAGTGCGAACCGCTAGGTTCACTACCGTGGGAACCGAGCCGTCACTGACGACAGGAATGGGTACTGACATCGTGAGCACCGAAAAGACTGCTGCCGACGCAACCGCATCGAGCACCGTCGTTGCAGGCATCGACCTGGGCGACGAACAGCTCGCCGCAGTAGTGCGTGGTGGACTCTCCGATGTCGAAGAGTTGTTGGTCAGCGAGCTGTCCGACGGAGAAGACTTCCTCACCGAGGCTGCGCTGCATCTCGCGCGAGCTGGTGGAAAGCGCTTCCGTCCGTTGTTCACGATCCTGACCGCGCAACTCGGACCGGTGCCGAACGATCCGTCGATCATCACCGCAGCGACTGTCACCGAACTCGTTCACCTGGCGACGCTCTATCACGACGACGTCATGGACGAGGCGTCCATGCGGCGCGGAGCACCCAGCGCCAACGCCCGCTGGGGAAACAGCGTCGCGATCCTGGCCGGCGACTATCTGTTCGCGCACGCATCACGACTGGTGTCGACGCTCGGACCCGAGGCCGTTCGGATCATCGCCGAAACATTCGCCGAACTGGTCACCGGCCAGATGCGCGAGACGATCGGTGTCAAGAAGGAGCAGGATCCGGTCGAGCACTACCTCAAGGTCGTGTGGGAGAAGACCGGTTCGCTGATCGCTGCTTCGGGACGCTTCGGCGGCACCTTCTCCGGCGCCGACGCAGCTCACATCGAGCGCCTCGAGCGCCTGGGTGACGCCGTCGGCACCGCGTTCCAGATCTCCGACGACATCATCGACATCTCGTCCGTCTCGGCGCAGTCCGGCAAGACGCCCGGCACCGACCTGCGCGAGGGAGTCCACACCCTGCCCGTCCTGTACGCGTTCCGCGATGAAGGGGCCGACGCAGATCGCCTGCGGGAGCTTCTCGCGGGCCCGGTTACCGAAGATGCCCTGGTGGAAGAGGCCCTCGAACTGCTCGAGCGTTCGCCGGGCATGGTCAAGGCGAAGGCAAAGCTCGGCGAGTATGCCGTCGCGGCGAAAGCTCAGTTGGCTGAGCTCCCGCAGGGACCGGCCAACGAAGCGCTCGTGCGTCTCGTCGATTACACGATCGAACGAGTCGGCTGACACCTCGGCGAATCGGGGCTACCGGGTGGAAACCCCGACAGTCACTGGGTGGGAACCCTGATGCCCCTGTCCTTCGTTGACTGAACAGAACCGGTGCATACACCGGGGAGTTCGGGTGAGCCTTCGGCTCCAGCGAGGCAAGAGGTGAGCGGTTTGCACGGCTACGCGAACGGTGCGAAGACATTCGGCTTGTTGGTGGGGATGTCGGCGCTGATCGTCTTCATCGGCTCGCTGTTCAACAGCCCGTTCCTTCTGTGGGGATCCGTTCTGTTTGCCGTCGGCATGAATGCCTACGTGTACTTCAACAGCGACAAGCTGGCGCTTCGATCGATGCGCGCCCAGCCCATCACCGAGGTCGAGGCACCGGCGATCTACCGGATCGTGCGCGAACTCGCCACGACGGCGCACCAACCGATGCCCAGGCTGTACGTCAGCCCCACGAACGCCCCGAACGCGTTTGCCACCGGTCGTAGCCCTCGGCATGCCGCGGTGTGCGTGACCAGCGGCATCATGCAGATCCTGAACGAACGCGAACTGCGTGCCGTGCTCGGGCACGAACTCTCCCACGTCTACAACCGGGACATTTTGATCTCGTCCGTGGCCGGCGCGATGGCCAGCGTCATCTCTGGCCTGGCCAACTTCGCGATGTACGCGAGCATCTTCGGCGGCCGAGGGAACGGGCAGGGAAGCAATCCGATCGCGCTGCTGCTCGTCTCCCTGCTGGGACCGATCGCGGCAACCGTGGTCAAGCTGGCCGTTTCGCGCTCTCGCGAGTACCAGGCGGATCAATCGGGAGCCGAGCTCACCGGTGACCCGCTGGCGTTGGCGTCGGCGCTGCGCAAGCTCGAGTCGGGCGTCGCAGCCGCGCCGTTGCCGCCTGAGCCCAAGCTCGCGGCGCAGTCCCACCTGATGATCGCCAACCCCTTCAGGGCGGGGGACAAGGTCAGCAAGCTGTTCTCGACGCATCCGCCCATGGCGGACCGGATCGAGCGTTTGGAGAAGATGGCGGGGATGTAGGGGCCTTCGGCCCCTGTGAGCCTTTCTGGTCGTCGGAACTACCAAAAAGGCGCACAGGGGCGCAGCCCCTACTACCGGTAGTTCACGAACTGCAGGGCGATCCCGAAGTCCTCACCCTTGAGCAGGGAGATGACGCCCTGGAGGTCGTCGCGCTTCTTGCTGCTCACACGAAGTTCCTCACCCTGGATCTGCGCCTTGACGCCCTTGGGGCCCTCGTCGCGAATCTTCTTGGTGATCTTCTTCGCGTTCTCGCTGCTGATGCCCTGGACCAAGGTTCCGGACAGCTTGTAGATCTTTCCGGACTGCGCCGGCTCGCCGGCATCGAATGCCTTCAGCGAGATGTCGCGACGGATCAACTTCTCCTTGAACACGTCGAGGGCGGCCAGCAGTCGCTCCTCGGTGTCGGCGTTCAACGTGATCGTCTCTTCACCAGACCACTCGATCGACGCTCCCGTGTTTCGGAAGTCGAAACGCGTGGTCAACTCCTTGGCAGCCTGATGCAGGGCGTTGTCCACCTCTTGACGGTCAACCTTGCTCACCACGTCGAAGGACGAATCAGCCACTTCACACTCCCGCTTTCCGGTAGTTCACGAACATCGAGTTCCGCCCACCTTCCATACCGGTGGACACCTCGACGTTATCGGGTCGGCACCGCCCGTTACCACCCGGTTTGCAAAATGGGGGTGTGTTCGTTGTATTCTTCTCACCGCACCGAGGAAGCCGTTTTCGGCCGCCGCACGTCGCGATATACTTGCGAATGCGCCGGATGGAAGCCTGGTGCAAGCACGGCAGATTGCCCGAGCGGCCAATGGGAGCGGACTGTAAATCCGTCGGCTTATGCCTACGTAGGTTCGAATCCTACATCTGCCACACCAAGTCAGCCCCGATTCTCTTCGCGAGAGTCGGGGCTGCTTTTTTGTGCGTGTACCGAGGTCGAGCGCGCGTTGGCGACGCAGGCGCCGGCTTCGGCTCAGGGGTGTCGGAGGCTCAGGGGCCTCGGGATGGGCCCCGGGGGATGGTTTCAGGGGGAGTGCGGGGTCAAGTTGGTTCCCGCAAAGCCCTCGCCAGCGGCCTCGATCGGTGCAACAATGGGCTCCGGCACCATTTTTGCCCCGATGACCAGCGGATTTGGTGCTGGCGCTCGTTCGTGTGTAATCTTTCGGAGGCTTCAAGAGAGCGGCAACGCGCTCCTGAGCCACGCCCCCTTAGCTCAGTCGGTAGAGCGTTTCCATGGTAAGGAAAAGGTCAACGGTTCGATTCCGTTAGGGGGCTCGCTGGATTGTGGTGCCGTGCTTTCCGCGCGACACTCGACACCGAGGCGGTGTAGCTCAGTTGGTAGAGCAAACGACTCATAATCGTTGCGTCGCCGGTTCAAGTCCGGTCACCGCTACACAATATGCATGATCCACCCTGATTGCTCGTAATCAGATACACCCGAAAGAAGGCATCCCGTGGCCTCCTCGACCGACGTTCGGCCCAAGATCACCTTGGCCTGCGAGGTATGCAAGCACCGCAACTACATCACCAAGAAGAATCGGCGCAACGACCCCGATCGCCTGGAGCTCAAGAAGTTCTGCCCCAACTGCGGAACCCACCAGTCGCATCGCGAGTCGAAGTAGTAAGTCCTTAACAGGACGACGATTTTCGCGGAAGACCCTCTCTGGGCCTGCGTCTTCGGGTCCTAGCTAGAAGAGAGTCTCACCGCGTGACAGATTTGCAAGAGAACCAGGCAGCGGCCGAGGTCCCTACGGACCCGGCCGCTCATGCCGTCCAGATGGTCGGTCACCACTATCGTGTCGAAGACTTCTACGAGGTCGGACGCGAGAAGGTACGCGAGTTCGCTCGCGCCGTCCAGGACGCCCATCCCGCGCACTACGACGAGTCGGCAGCCAAGGGCCTCGGATACGACGGCCTGATCGCTCCCATCACGTTCGTCGCCATCGTGGGTGCCATTGCTCAGCGACGTCTGTTCGAAGAGATCGTCACAGGCTACGACCTGAGTCAGATTCTTCAGACCGATCAGCGCTTGGTGCTGCACAAGCCCATGCAGGTCGGTGACCGACTCTTCTGCGACGTCTTCCTGGATTCGTTCAGGCAGGCCGCAGGTAGCGACATCATCGTGACCAAGAACATCATCACCGATCAGAACGACGAAGCCGTCGTCACCACGTGGACGACGCTTGTTGCTCGAACGGGTGGGGAAGTGGACGAGAACATCGCCCACGCAGTCAAGGACGTGATGATGCATGTCGCTTCGTAAATTTTCCGACGTGAGTGTCGGCGAACTTCTCCCCGAGAAGTCCGTCACCCTGACGCGTGGAAACCTCGCCAACTACGCGGGTGTTTCGGGAGATCCCAATCCGATTCACTTCAGTGACGAGGTCGCACGACTTGCCGGCTTGCCGGACGTCGTCGCGCACGGCATGCTCTCCATGGGCATCGGTGCCGGCTACGTCACCGAATGGCTGGGAGATCCGGGCGCAGTGACCGAGTACAACGTACGGTTCACGAGCCCGGTGATCGTGGCAGCCGACAAGGCTGCCGAGATCGAGTTCACCGCCAAGGTGAAGTCGATCGACGAAGAAAGCAAGACCGCAGTACTGGCAATTGTGGCCAAGTCCGAAGGTAAGAAGATCTTCGGTCGTGCCACTGCCACGGTCCGTCTAGCCTGATCGCAGGGCGGATTGTGTTTGTTCCGGGGCTTTGAAGTACACTGAGATTTCTGGGATTCCTCAGCGCTGCGCGCTGCCCTGAATGTTGCAAGACATTCACCTCGGGTAGCGCGTATGTTGTGTGATCGCAGAACGGTTGATTCAGGCAGGGTCTACCTGTCGAGGTCAACCAAAGGGGCGTAGCTCAACTGGCAGAGCAGCGGTCTCCAAAACCGCAGGTTGCAGGTTCAAGTCCTGTCGCCCCTGCCCCCGGATGCCAGCGACTGAGAGGAACGACGTGAGCGAGGAGCGCGCCAAGCGCGACGCCGACACTTCGGATGCGGAGACTTCACCGTCTGCCGATTCGACCGGTGTCGACGACACTGCAGCTGACGCGACTACGCGTTCCGATCTTTCGTTGGACAAGGACGGTGCCGAAAAGGCTCCCTCCGCATCCAGTGGGGTTTCCAACAAGCCGACCGGCAAGCGCGCTGCACGCGGCGCCTCGGTCAGCGCGTCCACCGTGAAGACTCCGGCCCGGACGGCATCCCGGACATCTTCGGCCAAGCCGACTGCAACGAACCCCGGCAAGAAGCCCAAGGCGAAGAAGGACAACATCTTCAAGCGCCTGCGCAAATTCTTCCGCGAGGTCATCGCAGAACTCCGTAAGGTCATCTGGCCGAACCGCAAGCAGATGATCACCTACACCAGCGTCGTGCTGACGTTCGTGGTCTTCATGGTCGCTTTCATCAGCGGCGTCGATATCGCTGTGATCAAGGGTGTCACCTGGCTGTTCGGCTGATCGCCGTAGCAGTCGGGCGTCTTTGCCTGCGAGCGCGACAAGACCCGACCCGGGTCCGAGTAACGAGAGGAAGCGAGTGCCCCAGTGAGCACCCCCGAGAACGACACGAATGAGGCTTTGGCCGAAGAGCGTGTTTCTGCCGAGGCGGCAGCCGAAGTAGACGTCGTGGTTGCCGAAGGCACCGATGCAGACGTTGCCGAAGGCACTGATGCAGACGCTGCAGCGACCGAGGACGTCATCTCCGACGATGCCGAGAACTCCGACGAGGCCGCTCCCGCCGCCGAGCTCGAGGTCGAGGATCCCGTTGCCGAACTCAAGGCTGCGCTGCGCCGCGCCCCGGGTGACTGGTACGTCATCCACTCGTACGCCGGTTACGAGAACAAGGTCAAGACCAACCTCGAGACTCGCGTTCAGAACCTCGATGTCGGCGACTACATCTTCCAGGTGGAAGTTCCCACCGAAGAGGTCACCGAGATCAAGAACGGCCAGCGCAAGCAGGTCAACCGCAAGGTTCTGCCCGGATACATCCTCGTTCGCATGGAGCTCAACGACGAGTCGTGGGGCGCCGTGCGCAACACGCCTGGTGTCACCGGTTTTGTCGGTGCCACGTCGCGTCCCTCGCCGCTGACCCTCAACGAGGTCGTCAAGTTCCTGCTCCCGCAGCAGGAGCAGAAGAAGCAGCAGGCTGCAGCGGCCGCCGTCGCAGCAGGCGAGGCACCGTCCGAGTCCTTCGGCAAGCCCCTCATCGAGGTCGACTTCGAGGTCGGCGAGTCGGTCACCGTCATGGACGGCCCGTTCGCAACCCTTCCGGCCAGCATCAGCGAGGTCAACGGCGAGCAGCAGAAGCTCAAGGTTCTCGTGTCGATCTTCGGTCGTGAAACCCCGGTTGAGCTCAACTTCAACCAGGTCGCGAAGATCTGACCACCCCAAAACTTGCAATTTGTTCGACGCAAGACACACACCCAAGCTAGAAACTAGGAACTAGAGATGCCCCCAAAGAAGAAGAAGCTCGCCGGGCTCATCAAGCTGCAGATCCAGGCAGGTCAGGCTAACCCTGCACCTCCCGTGGGTCCCGCGCTCGGTCAGCACGGCGTGAACATCATGGAGTTCTGCAAGGCCTACAACGCGGCGACTGAGTCCCAGCGCGGCAACGTTGTGCCGGTCGAGATCTCGGTCTACGAAGACCGGACCTTCGATTTCAAGCTGAAGACCCCTCCCGCCGCCAAGCTGCTCCTCAAGGCAGCCGGCGTCGCCAAGGGCTCCGGCGAACCGCACAAGACCAAGGTTGCCTCGGTGACCATGGATCAGGTGCGCGAAATCGCGAAGACCAAGGCTGAAGACCTCAATGCCAATGACATCGAGCAGGCCGCGAAGATCATCGCCGGCACCGCTCGTTCCATGGGCATCACGGTCCAGGGCTGATAGTCCGCTCCACAGCATTACGTGGGAGGGCCGGCCAGGCCCCGACCACAACTGAACCATTCACCACTGCACAGGTAATTCGCTGCAGTGACAAGTAAGGACAGAACAAATGGCAAAGCGCAGCAAGGCGTACCTCGCCGCCGCTGAGAAGATCGACGCAGACAAGCTCTACAGCCCGCTTCAGGCTGCAAAGCTCGCCAAGGAGACGTCGTCCACCAAGATGGATGCAACCGTTGAGGTTGCAGTTCGTCTGGGCGTCGACCCCCGTAAGGCTGACCAGATGGTCCGCGGAACGGTCAACCTGCCCCACGGCACCGGTAAGACCGCTCGCGTCATCGTGTTCGCTGTTGGCGAGAAGGCAGCAGAAGCCGAGGCTGCAGGCGCTGACGTAGTCGGTGCAGAAGACCTGATCGAGCGCATCCAGGGTGGATGGGTCGATTTCGACGCCGCAATCGCGACTCCTGATCAGATGGCCAAGGTCGGCCGCATCGCCCGTGTCCTCGGACCGCGTGGCCTGATGCCGAACCCGAAGACGGGCACCGTCACGGCGGATGTCACCAAGGCTGTCAACGACATCAAGGGCGGAAAGATCAACTTCCGCGTCGACAAGCAGGCCAACCTGCACTTCGTCATCGGCAAGGCATCGTTCGACGATGAGAAGCTGGTGGAGAACTACGGCGCAGCCCTGGACGAGATCCTGCGTGCGAAGCCCTCGTCGGCCAAGGGTCGCTACGTGAAGAAGATCACGGTCTCGACCACCACCGGTCCGGGCATCCCGGTGGATCCGAACCGTACTCGCAACCTCCTCGAGGATGCTGCAGACGCGTAAGCAGTCCGCATACGAACAAGAAGGCCGGCAGGGATCACTCCCTGCCGGCCTTCTTGTCTGTGTCGGGAGGGCCTGCCTCTGCCGGTGGTATCGGTCCAACGGTGGTATCGATCCAACGGTGGCATCATCGGGGTATGCACGAAGCGTTCCAGTTCCTCGGAAACTTTTGGTGGCTGATCTTCGTTTTCGGCGGCACCATCGGTGGGGCGCTGAAGGGTGTCGCGGTTGCCAACGAAAGGCGGATCGAGCGCCGGCAAGAGCGCTTCCGGCTCAAGCAGCAGACCAAGGTCGCCATCGCGCAAGCCAACGCACAACATCACGCCGACGAAGAAACACAGCGCCGAGAGCTGGCCAAGGCAATCGAGCAGCACGATGCGGTCGACGCCCGATGGTTCTCGTACGAACTCGATCCGGTCACACTGCTCGACACCCCGATGATGACGGACATGCGCGAGCCTTTGACCGCCGATTTTCATCGAGCCAAATATCGTGCCGATCTGCTTCGCCCAGGCAATCCGGAGACGATGATCGGCAACCAGCAGGCACAAACCGAGTACCGCGAGGCGGTGCACGCTTACTCGATCGCCTTCGAAATCGCGGAAGCTGAGGCGAAGCGCCGCCGACGGAGCGGATTCACCCTCGACGAACAAGAACGCCTGGTACGGGCGCAACGTCTGCTGCGACTGGCCATGGACGAGGGCGCGACGCCACAGGAACGTCAGAGTGCGTATCGGAAGGCCCACAAGGAACTCGATGGATTGCTGGTGTTGCCGGACCGAGCTCGGGCAGCAATCGAACACAAGATCGCCAGGGCTATCGGTGCTTGAAGGAATCGGGTGCGTGACGAACCCGATTTGGTTGTGCAGCGAGCAGTCAGGTAGTCTTCGAGGCGGAGTTCAGTGCTGGATATGAACTTCACCCCAAAATCATGTTCTACCCAAGACCGTTGGTGATTGCACTCAGTGATGGGTGTGGTTGAAAGTCCGGGAGTGCCCGGCGGCCCACGTAGGTGAACGAGGTAGGGGGATAGCTTGACGTAGTGGTTCTACAGTTTGCCTGGTTATGCACTGCCTCGCTTTGCATCGTTACGCTGATTCGTAAGCCTCTTCTTCATGTTTCCTCTGTACGCCCCGTGCGCTTGCGCCGGGGCGTTTTGCATGTCGCGGACTGTGTCTTCTCGGGTTCACCCCGATGAGGTGCAGCGGTTCCTGAGTGGGACAACGACTGTCACGAGAGGAGGCGAAGTATGGCAAAGCCTGAGAAGGTTTCCGCAGTTGCGGAAATCACCGAGCAGTTCAAGGGTTCGACCGCCGCTGTGGTCACGGAATACCGTGGCCTTTCGGTTGGCAACATCACGACACTGCGACGCGCTCTCGGAGAAGGTGCCACCTACTCCGTCGCCAAGAACACCCTGGTCAAGCGTGCCGCCGCAGAGGCTGGCATCGAGGGCCTTGATGACCTGTTCGTTGGTCCGACCGCCATTGCATTCATCAAGGGCGAACCGGTCGACGCTGCGAAGGCTCTGAAGAACTTCGCTAAGGACAACAAGGCGCTCATCATCAAGGGCGGCTACATGGACGGCGCTGCGCTGTCCGTGGAAGAGGTCAACAAGATCGCGGATCTCGAATCCCGCGAAATCCTGTTGGCAAAGCTTGCCGGCGCGATGAAGGGCAACTTGGCAAAGGCCGCAGGCCTGTTCAATGCTCCCGCTTCGCAGATGGCCCGTCTGGCCGCTGCCCTGCAGGAGAAGAAGGCTGCAGAAGGCGGAGCCGCAGAGGCCCCCGCAGAGGCTGCCACCGAGGCTCCGGCCGAGGCCGAAGCCGAAAGCTGATCCGCACCCGCGCATCACTGCTATAACCCCGCCCGGTCGCGGATCAGCGACATGGGACTTACAGGAAGGACCGCCACAATGGCGAAGCTCAGCACCGAAGAGTTGTTGGACCAGTTCAAGGAGCTCACCCTCCTCGAGCTCTCGGAGTTCGTTAAGGCATTCGAGGAGACCTTCGAGGTCACCGCTGCTGCTCCCGTCGCCGTCGCCGCTGCAGGCGCACCGGCTGCCGGCGCAGAAGCTGCTGAAGAGCAGGACGAGTTCGACGTCGTCCTCGAGTCGGCTGGCGACAAGAAGATCCAGGTCATCAAGGTCGTCCGTGAGGTCGTTTCCGGCCTCGGCCTGAAGGAAGCCAAGGATCTCGTCGAGAGCGCTCCGAAGGCCATCCTCGAGAAGGTTGCCAAGGACGCCGCAGAGGCTGCCAAGGAAAAGCTCGAAGCTGCCGGCGCAAAGATCGTCATCAAGTAAGACGGTTTTCCCGCTGCTCTTCGCGAGTAGTAACGAAGAGGGCCACTCCCCACGGGGAGTGGCCCTCTTTTTTTGAACTTTTTTCGCGGGTGATATGCCGGAATTCATGCAGGTGGGAGGGGTGTCCGAACTAGGCTGTGATCTGAATTATGCTTCTTCCCTACTCGTTAGTAGTATTCGCAGTCACGGGTACCACTCCCATGCGATAGAGTGACCCAACCCACACGGGTGCATGCATGCAACGGACGTCGCGGAGGTAATGGTGGGAGTCGAGGTAGCGGTACAAGGACTGACAAAGTCTTTCGGGTCGCAGAGGATTTGGCAGGACGTGTCGTTGACACTTCCCGCGGGTGAGGTCAGCGCACTGCTCGGGCCTTCGGGTACCGGTAAGTCGGTGTTCCTGAAGTCCCTGATCGGACTGCTCCGCCCTGAACAAGGCTCCATCGTCATCGACGGCACGGACATCCTGCAGTGCTCCTCCAAGGAGCTCTACGAGATCCGCAAGCTGTTCGGCGTTCTCTTCCAGGACGGCGCACTGTTCGGCTCGATGAACTTGTACGACAACATCGCCTTCCCGCTTCGTGAGCACACCAAGAAGTCGGAATCCGATATCCGCAAGATCGTGATGGAGAAGTTGGACCTCACGGGTCTGGTCGGCGCCGAGGACAAGCTTCCCGGTGAGATCTCCGGCGGTATGCGCAAGCGTGCCGGTCTGGCGCGTGCACTCGTTCTCGATCCCGAGATCATCCTCGTCGACGAACCCGACTCCGGTCTGGATCCGGTGCGTACGACGTACATCAGCCAAACGCTGATCGACATCAACGCCCAGTCGGACGCGACGATTCTGATCGTCTCGCACAACATCAACCTCGCACGCACGGTGCCGGACAACATCGGCATGCTCTTCCGTCGTCAGTTGGTGATGTTCGGTCCTCGTGAGGTGCTGCTCACCTCGGACGAGCCCGTCGTCAAGCAGTTCCTCAACGGAACGATGATCGGTCCGATCGGTATGTCGGAGGAGAAGGACGAGGCTCAGATGGCGCACGAGCAGGCGCTCGTCGACGCCGGTCACCACGCCGGTGGTGTCGACGACGTCGAGGGCATCGTGCCGCAGATGAAGGCCACCCCCGGAAACCCGGAGCGTCAGGCTGTTCGTCGTCGCCAGGAGCGCGTCCGTCAGATCATGCACACCCTCCCAGCTAACGCACAGGCGGCGATTCAGGACAGCCTCGACGAGGTTGACGGAACTGGGCAGTACGATCCCCAGTACGCCGAAGCGAGCGGCTATCAGGGGGAGTGGAACGACAACTCGCAAGACACGCAGGTCATTCCTGCATACGAGGGCGATCCCTACGGAAACACGACACACGGGCAAGGGTAGGCATATCGGATGGGGGTTACCCGCAACTCGGTTCTGAGTCCGGTCAACGGAGCATTAACTCAGGCCGGAAACATCGTCGAACTGTTTGTCGACGTCGTCAGGAATACGTTCCGGCGTCCATTTCAGTTCCGTGAGTTCATCGAGCAGGCCTGGTTCATCGCCAGCGTGACAATTTTGCCGACGGCATTGGTAGCCATCCCTTTCGGCGCCGTCGTCTCACTGCAGACCGGTTCGCTGATCAAGCAGTTGGGTGCAGAATCGTTCACCGGCGCTGCCAGCGTCCTGGCGGTGATCCAGCAGGGTAGCCCCCTGGTGACAGCGTTGCTGGTCGCCGGTGCGGCCGGATCGGCCGTGACGGCCGATCTCGGTTCTCGAACCATCCGTGAAGAGATCGACGCGATGGAAGTCCTCGGAATCAATCCGATTCAGCGCCTGGTGGTTCCGCGTGTACTCGCGATGGTGCTGATCGCTGTTCTGCTCAACGGACTGGTGTCCGTCGTCGGTATCGCGGGTGGTTACTTCTTCAACGTGATCCTGCAGGGCGGTAACCCCGGTGCCTACATCTCGTCGTTCTCAGCTTTTGCGCAGCTACCGGACATTTGGAGCGGTGAGATCAAAGCCGCGGTGTTCGGTGTCATCGCTGGTGTGATCTCCGCGTACAAGGGACTCCACCCGTCCGGTGGCCCGAAGGGCGTCGGTGAGGCGGTGAACCAGGCCGTCGTCATCACGTTCCTGCTGTTGTTCTTCGCCAATCTGATTCTGACGATGGTGTACCTCCAGATCGTGCCGGCGAAGGGATCTTGACCTAAATGACCATCGCACGAGGCCGCGGCGATCAGTTCCTGCTGAAGAGTCGCAAAGTAGCCAGAATTCCAGTGAACGCGTTGGACCGCGCGGGCGAGCAGATGTCGTTCTACGCGCGCGCCATCGCGTGGACCCCTCGCACGCTGCATCGGTACCGGAAGGAGACGCTTCGACTACTCGCCGAAGTGACCTTCGGTAGCGGTGCGCTCGCGGTGATCGGCGGAACCATCGGCGTCATCGCGATGATGTCCGGATTCACGGGTGTCGTCGTCGGCCTCCAGGGCTTCGCCGCTCTGGAGCAGTTGGGTAGCTCGGTCCTGACCGGCTTCCTCTCCGCATACGTCAACACCCGTGAGATCGCTCCGATCGTTGCGGCTCTTGCGCTCTCGGCCACGGTGGGTTGTGGCTTCACCGCCCAACTCGGTGCCATGCGAATCTCCGAAGAGATCGACGCGCTCGAGGTCATGGCAGTTCCGTCGGTGCCGTTCCTGGTCACGACGCGCATGATCGCCGGCTTCGTTGCCGTCATCCCGCTGTACATCGTGGGTCTGCTTGCGGCGTACCTCGCCTCGAGAGTGATCAGCACGGTCTTCAACGGGCAGTCGACGGGTTCCTACGACCACTACTTCAACCTGTTCCTGCCACCGCAGGACGTGCTGTATTCGTTTGCGAAAGTCCTGGTATTCGCCTTCGTGCTGATCCTGATCCACTGCTACTACGGGTTCCATGCCTCAGGTGGTCCCGCAGGTGTCGGCGTGGCCGTCGGCCGCGCTGTTCGCGCCGCAATCGTGACGATCGCCGTTCTCGACTTCTTCCTCAGCCTCGCAATCTGGGGCACCACGACGACAGTGAGGGTGGCCGGATGATCGAGGCTCCGTCAGTCCTGCGCCGCCGTGTGCTCGGACTCGTGTTCTTCGTGGTGTTGGCATTGTTCCTGGCCTTCACCATCGGAACCTTCAACAAGACGTTCAAGGACGTCGTGAAGATCGACCTTGTGACCGACACAGTCGGAAATGCGTTGCCACCCAACGCGGACGTCAAGGTCCGTGGGCTGCTGGTCGGCGAGGTGCGATCCGCGTCGACGAAAGACGGCCAGGTCACCTCGGTCCTCGCGATCGAGCCGGACAAGGCTGATCTGATTCCGTCCAACGTCACGGCGCGTCTGCTCCCGAAGACGCTTTTCGGTGAGCGCTACGTCTCCCTGATCATTCCGGAGGGAACCACCGCGACCCCGATTTCCGCGGGAACGGTGATCCACCAGGACAAGAGCGGCAATGCTGTCGAGGTCGGCGACGTTCTGGACGGACTGCTCCCACTTCTGCAGGCGATTCCGCCGCAGGATCTGGCGAACACTCTCGGTTCTCTCGCGCAGGGTCTGACGGGACGCGGCGCCGAGCTCGGTCTGACGGTCGATCGTCTCGAGGAGATCTTCCGCGGCGTCAATACCGAACTGCCCGCGGTGCAAGAGGATCTGCGCAAGTTCGCGGACTTCTCCCAGACGTACTCGGACGCTGCGCCCGATCTGATCAATGCTCTCGACAATCTGCGGACCACGGGTAACACGGTGGTGCAGAAGCAGGACCAGTTGCGGACACTGCTGGCGTCGCTCACCGTGACATCGTCGGACACCGCAGCCTTCCTCGAAGCGAACTCGTCCTCGATCATCACGCTCGCTGCGGATTCGAAGGAAGCTCTCCAGCTTCTGGCCCAGTACTCTCCGACCTTCGGGTGCACGTTCAAGGGCTTCTCGGACACCGCTCCGGAAGCTGCCAAGATCCTGTCCACCGACGCGCCCAATCCTGGTGTGCGTGCGAGTATTCAGATCGTGAACCCCAAGGGTCGCTACCTGCCCAACCAGGACGAGCCACGGCTCGTCGACAACCGCGGCCCGGTTTGCTACGACAACGTCACCGAGCCCGGTCGTCCGTTCCCGCAGTACCCCGGCGGTTCGTACGGTGACGGTTCCTACCAGGTTCCTTCCCGCAATCCAGGTCCCGCCACCATGGAATTCCTGCCTGCACCCGAGGGCTCCGGACCTCAGTTGTTCTCGACCAACAACAGCGGTCCTGCTCAGCAGGCCGGTTACGCGGGCTCGAAACTCGAAGAGGATACGTTGAAGGTGATCTACGGACAGGCCAACGGTGTTGCGCCGGACGATGTTCCGGCGTGGACCACGATGGTCAGCGCTCCGGCATTCGCAGGTGCGGAGGTGAGCGTCCAATGAGAGGACTCGCAGCTCCGCTGACAAAGCTCATCATCTTCGTCGTGGTGACGGTCCTGGCGACAGGACTGCTGGCAGCCAGTATCGCCAACCTCGGCGGCGGTGGCGGCACCAAGTTCAACGCCGTCTTCTCCGACGTCACTTCGTTGAACGAGGGCGACGAGGTTCGCATTGCCGGTGTTCGTGTCGGCCAGGTCGAGAAGATTGCCATCGTCAACGACAACCAGGCCGAGGTCCAGTTCTCGGTATCCGACCGTGATTGGTTGCCGGCCAGTTCCATCGCCACCATCCGGTTCCGCAACCTGGTGGGGCAGCGGTACATCTCGCTCTCGCAGGGTGAAGGCAGCCAAGGCAAGAAGATCACCGGCGGCGATACCCTGCCGCTGTCTCAGACGCGCCCGGCAGTCAACCTCACGACACTCTTCAACGGCTTCAAGCCGCTGTTCACCACCCTGAGCGCGGACGACGTCAACAAGCTGTCGTACCAGATCATCCAGGTCTTCCAAGGCGAATCGGGCACCATCAGTGAGCTCGTGCGCAACACCGCGAGCCTGACCAACACCGTCGCGGACAAGGACGCGGTCATCGGCGCGGTGATCAAGAACCTCAACGACGTTCTCGACACCGTCAACGCGAACGACAAGAACCTCGATTCACTGATCGTCAACACCCAGCAACTCGTCACCGGGTTGGCCAACGAGCGTGGGGTGGTCGGTTCGGCCGTCACCTCACTCGCCGGCCTGACCGACGCGACGGCAGACCTGCTCGAGCCGACGCGGCCGTCGATTCAGGGCTCGATCACGGCACTCAACACGCTGGCGACCACACTCAATCGTCGGAGTGACGACGTCAACGCGGTGCTCGAGACCTTGCCGGTCAAGCTCGAGAAGCTCGCACGCGTAGCGAGCTACGGTTCCTGGTTCCAGTTCTATCTGTGCGGAATCGACATCGTTGCCGGTCCAGGACAGTCTGCCTCGCTGAATCTGCCCACCGGCCTGCCGACGGTCAATCAGCCGATTTACACCAACGCGGCCACGCGATGCACTCAAGACGGTATGAGGGAGTTGCAAGGTCGATGAGTAAACGTCGCAGTCCGGCAATGGCCGGAGCCATCGGTATCTTCGTGGTGCTGCTGGCCACTTTGTCCGCGTTCTTCCTTGATTCGCTTCCGTTCGTGGGAGCAGGCTCGTCCTACTCCGCCGAGTTCTCCGAAGCCGCGGGTCTCAAGCCTGGTAACGAGGTTCGTATCGCCGGCGTGAAGGTCGGCAAGGTCACTTCCGTCGATCTCGACGGTGACCGTGTTCTCGTCGACTTCAAGGTCAGTGACGCGTGGGTGGGAGATCAAACCTCTGCGTCCATTCAGATCAAGACCATTCTGGGACAGAAGTACCTCGCCCTAGATCCGCGCGGAACCGACAACCTCGATCCCAAGGATCGGATTCCGCTCGAGCGCACCACCTCTCCGTACGACGTCGTTCAGGCCTTCTCGGCCGCGGCGGACACCGTCGGCGACATCGACACCGACCAGTTGGCGAAGAGCATGGAGACGTTGTCCCAGGCATTCTCCGAGACACCTGGCGATGTCCGCGCTTCGCTCGACGGCGTCAGTCGGCTGTCGCAGACGATCGCGAGCCGCGATCAGGACTTGCAGAAGCTCTTCGCCGCCACCGGGAAGACGTCGCAGATTCTTGCTGACCGCAACAAGGAATTCACCCAGCTGATCCGAGACGGTGGACTACTGGTGCAGGAGCTCAACAATCGCCAGCAAGCGATTTCGCAGCTGCTCACCGGAACTCAGCGCGTCTCTCAGCAGCTCACCGGTCTCGTTCGTGACAACGAGGCGGCAATCGGGCCGGCGCTGACGCAGCTCAACGGCGTCATCGACATCCTGAAGGCAAACAACGAGAACCTGGACAAGGCACTGAAGCTCTACGAACCCTTCATTCGCTTGTATGCCAACGTGGTCGGCAACGGCCGTTGGTTCGACCAGGTCGTCGTGAACCTCCTTCCGCCGGGTCTGCCGGACATTCCGGGCTACCGTGACCCCGTTCGTACGTTGGGAGGCAACTGATGGCTGATACTGCCGAAGCCGGAAGCGGCTCCAAGAAGCGCTCGGTCGCGATCATCGCCGCTGTTCTGATCGGGTTACTCGTAATCGGTGGCGCGCTGTGGTGGGTGTTCACTCGCGCCGGAACCACCAAGATCACCGCCTACTTCGACAAGTCGGTGGGTATCTACGACGGCTCCGACGTTCGTGTTCTCGGTGTCAAGGTCGGCACCGTCGAATCCGTCGAACCCCAGGGAGATCAGGTCAAGGTCGAGCTGCGTGTCGATCGTGGGATCGACATTCCCGCGGGTGCCAGTGCCGCTCAGATCACGCCGTCGGTGGTTGCCGACCGCTACATCCAGCTGACACCGGTCTTCACCGGCGGCGACAAGATGGCCAGCGGTGCAGTAATTCCGATCGAGAAGACGGCGACGCCCGTCGAGGTCGACCAGTTGTACTCCAGCATCGACGAACTCGCGTCGGCTCTCGGTCCTGAAGGTGCCAACAAGAACGGAGCACTGTCCGATTTCGTCGAGACAGGTGCGGCCAACCTCGAGGGCAACGGTGAAGCGTTGGGAGACAGCATCACCAACCTCTCGGATGCCGCACGGACGCTCAACGATTCGCGTGACAACATCTCGCTCACCATCAAGAACCTGGATACTTTTGTGGGCGCTCTCGCGGCCAACGATCAGCAGGTGCGCCAGTTCAACACGCAGTTGTCGGACCTGACCGGATTCCTGGCAGGTGAGCGCGACGATCTCGGTGCCGCTCTGAACCAGCTCTCGATTGCGCTCGGCGACGTCGCGAAGTTCGTGGCCGACAACCGCGATCAACTGGTCCAGACAACCGAAGGTCTCGTCGAACCGACACAGACATTGGCGAACAACAAGGAAGCACTGGCCAACACGCTCACCATGCTTCCGCTGGCGATCTCCAACTTGGTCAACTCGTACGACGCCGAATCAGGTGTGCTGGCTTCACGTCTGGCGTTCCCTGATCTTCAGAACCCGGCCGGCGTGCTCTGCAAGTTGATGGACCTCGGCAAGCTGTTGCCCGGTGATCCGCGGTTCGAGGCATTGGGAAGGCAGATGCAACCGGCTATCGACCAGTGCGCAAACGTCGCTGCGATGACCGACGCAGCCAATCAGGCTGCAGGCCTGAACCTTCCCTTCGGCATCCTTGCCGGTTCCGAACGACAGATGCAGGTAGTTCCGGGCACTGTGCCCGGCGTCGTGTCACCGCGACTGACCAGTGGAAACGGGGAGGGCGAGTGAAGCGTTCGTTGATAGTCGGCGCCGGATTGTGCGCCGTCCTGATCTCGGCAACCGCCTGCTCGTCCGAGGGGATCTACGCTGTCCCGCTTCCCGGCGGTCCTGATGTGGGTTCCGATCCGATGCACTTGACCATTCAGTTCGACGACGTGCTCGACTTGGTTCCGCAGTCCGCTGTGAAGGTCGACGGCGTTCCCGTCGGTCGAGTCGACGACGTGTCGGTCGGACCGGACGGATGGACCGCGGACGTCGGAATCATCCTCGACTCGTCGGTTGATCTGCCCGCCAACGCAATTGCCGCGGTCGAGCAGACCAACCTGCTCGGCGAGAAGTTCATCCAGCTGTCGGCCCCGCCGTCCGGACCGGACTCTACGAAGCTGGCCGACGGTGATCTCATTCCGCTGGATCGCACTCGCCACGCCACGGAGATCGAGCAGGTTCTCGGCGCATTGTCGCTGCTGCTCAATGGCGGCGGTGTGGGCCAGTTGCAGCCCATCGTCGAAGAACTCGGTGCCGCGTTCGACGGTCGCGAAGGCAAGACGAGAAGTCTTCTGGAGCAGGCGAACACACTCATCGGTGGACTCAACGAGCAGCGTGACGACATCACACGCGCGCTCGACGGCCTGGATGTGCTCTCGACTCGCGTCAACGATCAGAACGAGAAGATCGGGAAGATTCTCGAGGAACTCCCCGTTGCGACACAGGTTCTCAACGAGCAGCGTCCGCAGCTGACGCAGATGCTCGCTCAGGTGGATCGACTCGGAACAGTGGGAACCGACGTCCTCACACAGTCCAAGGACGATCTGATCGCTGATCTTCAGGCTCTGCGTCCGACGCTGCAGGCGCTCGCAGACTCCGGTGACGACTTCGTGGGGGCACTTCCGTTCCTTCCGACGTTCCCGTTCCCGGACGGTGTCGAGAAAATTGCACAGGGTGGTTCCGTCAACCTCTTCCTGAGTGTCGACCTGCAGATCGGCAATACACTCTCGGGTCTCGGTGTCGGGCAGGGAGAACCGGAATACCGCCAGCCCAAGTTCGGCAATCCCAAGCCGGTGGTCGACCCCTCCAACCCGTACTACAACGGCAACGGACCGCGACCGGGCTGGCCGACAGTGTCACTGCTGCCGATCGCTCCGATCCTGCCGCAGGTTCCCGTTGTCGCCGGCCTTCCCGCCACAACAGCGGGTGACCCGGCAACGCCGGCGCCCGCGGCGAACCCACTCAACCCCATCCAGGGAATGCTGGAACAGTTCGGAATCGGCGGTGATGGACAGTGAGATCAGCTCTGGTCAGATGGCAGCTCGTCGGCTTTGTCGTGGTTGCGCTCCTGGGTCTCATCTACGTCGGCGCCAAGTACGTGCGCCTGGACAACCTCATGGGGTTCGGTCAGTACACGGTCAAGACCGAATTGGCCACGTCCGGTGGAATTTTCACCAACGCCGAGGTGACGTATCGCGGCGTGCCGGTCGGGCGAGTGGGCGACATGTCGTTGACCGAGGACGGAATTCAGGTCGACCTGAAGATCGACAACAGTGCTCCGGAGATTCCCGCGTCGGCCCGTGCCGTCGTGGCCAACCGCTCCGCCATCGGTGAGCAGTACGTCGACCTTCAGCCCGATACCGACCAGGGACCGTTTCTCGAGGACGGCTCGGTGATCGCGGTGGGGGACACCACAACTCCGATCCCGATCGAGGATGTGCTGACCAGTGCCAACGGCTTGGTCAAGTCCGTGCCCGTCGACGCGCTCCACACCGTCGCCGTCGAACTCGGTGCAGCGTTCAACGGCAAGGGCGAGGACATTCAGGTCCTGGCCGATTCGCTGTCCGGCCTCTCGCAGTCCGGGCTCGACACTCTGCCTCAGACGCTCGCGCTGATTCGGAACAGTGAGACGGTATTGACGACGCAGTCGGATCAGTCCTCCGCGATCAAGCAGTTCAGTACCGATCTCGATGCTGTCACGGCGCAGTTGCGGACCAGTGATCCGGACATCCGTCGCTTGATCGACAACGGCATCCCGGCCAGCGATCAGATCGGTGCTCTCATCAACGAGGCGGGCCCGAGCCTGACGACTGACCTGACCAATCTTGCCGCGACCACCAAGACGCTTGCGCCGCGAACGATCGCGCTGCAGCCGTTCCTGATCTTCCTTCCCGGTCTGGCCGCTGCCGCACCGACGGTTGCTCCCGGCGACGGAACGGTCCATCAGGGCTTGGTGCTGGAGACCAACAATCCGCTCTCGTGCACGGTGGGTTACGAAGGCACCATGGCGATCCTGGACGAGATGAAGCGTCAGAATCCCAATTTCGACGACACCCAGCAGGACTTCCCGCTCAACACCGCCGCGTCGTGTGAGACGCCGCTGGGCAGCGAGACGGGCGTCCGCAGTGCCAACCGCGTGGTGTACGCCGATCCCGACACGATCCAGCCTTGGGACTTCAAGCCGAAGGTCGATCCGGACAAGTTGAACCTCAACCCGATCGCGACGCAGTTGGCGCCGTTGCTCGGAGTGACACCGAAGTAGACCGATCCGAATGTGGTCGAGTTTGTGCAGTTCAGGCTACTGAGTTGTGGCAGTTGACGATTCGCGGCCAGAGGCTGGGCAAAACAGGTAAGTAGGGTAGTGAGTGTGATTCAGAGAAACAGTTCCCCGCAGTCCGGCGGGCCCGAGCAAGTGGAATCGGGAGCGCCGACAACCGGTAGACCGAAGGGGCTGACAGCGTCTCTGATTGCGGTCGGTGTCTTGCTTCTGGCGGCCGTGGTTGCGCTCGGTGTGTTCGGCGTCCCGTACGTTCGGGCGCTCACCACCGACCGCACCACCGCCGAGATGCGTGACGACGCGCTTATCGGTGCGCAGCAAGTCGCGATCAACCTCAACAACGCGGATTCGGCCAATCTCGACCAGTCGATCGAGAACATGCGTTCTTCGGTGACCGGTGACGAGATGACGACGTATCTGCAGACCGTTCAGGATTCCATCACAGACGAGTTGCGTAACTCGGGCTCGAAGGCTGACACCGAAGTCGTTCAGTCCGCGCTGACCGAGCTCAATACCGATGACCGGACCGCCACGGCACTGGTCGTCGTTCGAGTCACCACGACCCAGGGCAACCAGTTCGTCAAGAATCAGCTCGGCATGCGGCTGGGCATGGTCGAGGTCGACGGGGTCTGGAAGGCTCAGTCGGCTGATCCGATCGGCTCTCGGCTCGATCTCGGCTCCGGCACCCTGCCGGCCACCGACGGCTCCACGCCTGCTCCTGACGCAACGCCCGCACCCGGTTCGGGGACCGAGGCACCTGCCTCCGGTGCTCCCGCACCGACAACCGAGGGTGGTGATTCCGGTGGCCAGTAGTTCGTCGAACCTGCACACCGACATCCCTCGAAGGAGAAGCGCGTAATGCCACCCAAACGTCGTACCGGCGGACCGTCCTCCCCGCAGAACCGTCGGCCGAAGATCGCCGGAAGCGCTCGCTCGCTCAACGTCCCCGCGGGGACGTCCGATTCGGATCCGGTCGAGCCCACGATCGAACAGCCGGAAGAGGAAACACAGGAGGCT
The DNA here is from genome assembly GCF_031763325.1 of Rhodococcus sp. SG20037. Lineage (NCBI taxonomy): Bacteria > Bacillati > Actinomycetota > Actinomycetes > Mycobacteriales > Nocardiaceae > Rhodococcus > Rhodococcus sp. SG20037. The sequence continues at coordinate 1,862,305 of NZ_CP134497.1, forward strand.
GTGAAGCCGGAGGTTGCGAAGCCGACGCTCACGAAGGCAGAGTCCGGAGACATCGAGCCGCCGAAGACGGAAACCGACGCTCCGGAATCCACACCGGGCCCCGATCTGACCAAACCGGCGAAAACCGTCGCAGACGAGCCCAAGCCCCCTGCTACCCCGGAGACGGGCGCGGGGGAGTCGGCGACAACACCTACACAATCCAAGGCCGGTTGGCGCCTGGTCGCGATCCTGGGGGCCGCAGCGGTCATCGTCGCGATCCTCGCCGGCATCGCCTTCTTCAAAGTCGGCGCGAAGACGGACGACATCGCCTGGGTGGACGAAGGCGCCACGGCTGAAGTTCTTCGTGTGACGCCGTCGGCGTTGGCTGCAGTCTTCACGTTCTCTCCCGACACGTTCGACGCCGATTTCGACAAGGGTGTCCAGGGCCTGAACCAGTCGATGCGCGATCAGCTGACGCAGTACAAGGACACGCAGAAGGCCGGCGTCGAACAAACCCAGACGGCAACGACCGCTGATGTCCCGCTGATCGGGATCACACGGCTCGAGAAGGACCGAGCACAGTTGCTCGCCCAACTGAACGTCAGCTCGACGCAGAACGGCGTGGCGGCAGACTCTCGCTCCGGAATGGTCATCGTGAGTCTGGAGAAGCAGGACGGAAACTGGCTGATCTCGGAGATTCGCGACCAGTAGCTCGGAGATTCGCGACCAGTAGCACCTGCGCACCAGCGCGAAGATCTGGATCGACGCACGATGTCGGTCCAGATTTTTCGTATGTGACGCCGTTGCTGGCTACACTCCCGGTGGCAGTGTTCGAATGCGCGTCACGAATGTTCGAATGCTGCGACACGCGCTCTCGCCCTTGACGGAGCGGTCCGCAAGGTCCACTCTGATCGGTGAACATGCACGGACGAGTGATCGGCAGTCTCACGTCAGTATCTGAATTCGACCCTCAGTTACACCCGACTCGACATTTCCAGAGTAAGGGTGTACTTTTGGACGTTGCGCTGGCTGCCTCCTGTCCACCCCTCGTCTCAACCGCTGCGAAGTCAAGTACTTCTTGCTTTCTGCGACGGGTTTCGTTCGGGTTGTAACCAGCGAAATTCGAAGCAGATACAGCGGCGGTCGCAACAGCACGGAGCGGCCCGCGTGAGGTGCTGGAAGGACGCATCTTGGCAGTCTCTAGCCAGACCAAGGCAGTTTCCGGAATCCCCGGAGCCCCGAAGAGGGTTTCGTTCGCGAAAGTTCGCGAACCCCTCGAAGTTCCCGGGCTTCTTGACGTACAGACAGATTCGTTCGAGTGGCTGATCGGCGCGCAGAGTTGGCGTGAACGAGCAGCGGCACTCGGCGACAATGCAGTGTCCGGTGGTCTCGAGGACATCCTCGCGGAGCTTTCTCCGATCGAGGATTTCAACGGCACTATGTCGCTGTCCTTCTCCGACCCTCGATTCGACGAGGTCAAGGCCTCGACGGACGAGTGCAAAGACAAGGACATGACCTACGCGGCGCCGTTGTTCGTCACCGCGGAGTTCATCAACAACAACACTGGTGAGATCAAGAGCCAGACGGTCTTCATGGGAGATTTCCCGATGATGACCGACAAGGGCACCTTCATCATCAACGGCACCGAGCGTGTGGTCGTCTCGCAGCTCGTGCGTTCCCCCGGTGTGTACTTCGACATGAGCGTCGACAAGAGCACCGAGAAGGATCTGCACAGCGTCAAGGTGATCCCGGGTCGCGGCGCATGGCTCGAGTTCGACGTCGACAAGCGCGACACCGTTGGTGTCCGTATCGACCGCAAGCGTCGTCAGCCTGTCACCGTCCTGCTCAAGGCACTCGGCTGGACCACCGAGCAGATCACGGAGCGCTTCGGCTTCTCCGAGATCCTCATGGCCACGCTGGAGAAGGACAACACCGCCGGCACCGATGAGGCGTTGCTCGACATCTACCGCAAGCTGCGTCCGGGCGAGCCCCCCACCAAGGAGAGCGCGCAGACCCTGCTGGAGAACCTGTTCTTCAAGGACAAGCGCTACGACCTCGCTCGCGTGGGTCGTTACAAGATCAACAAGAAGCTCGGCCTGAACGCGGGTCAGCCGATCGTTGCATCCACGCTCACCGAAGAAGACATCGTCGCCACCGTCGAGTACCTCGTGCGTCTGCACGCAGGTGACACCTCGATGACGGCTCCGGGCGGCGTCGAGGTTCCCGTCGAGGTCGACGACATCGACCACTTCGGCAACCGTCGTCTGCGTACGGTCGGCGAGCTCATCCAGAACCAGATCCGCGTGGGCCTGTCCCGCATGGAGCGTGTGGTTCGTGAGCGCATGACCACGCAGGACGTCGAGGCAATCACGCCTCAGACGCTGATCAACATCCGTCCCGTCGTCGCTGCGATCAGGGAGTTCTTCGGAACCTCCCAGCTGTCGCAGTTCATGGACCAGAACAACCCGCTGTCGGGGCTGACGCACAAGCGTCGTCTGTCCGCCCTCGGCCCGGGTGGTCTGTCCCGTGAGCGCGCCGGCCTCGAGGTTCGCGACGTTCACCCGTCGCACTACGGCCGCATGTGCCCGATCGAGACCCCGGAAGGCCCGAACATCGGCCTGATCGGTTCGCTGTCGGTCTACGCCCGCGTCAACCCGTTCGGTTTCATCGAGACCCCGTACCGTCGCGTCGTCGACGGACAGGTGACCGACGAGGTCGACTACCTGACCGCTGACGAAGAAGACCGCCACGTAGTCGCGCAGGCCAACTCGGCCATCGACCGCGAGGGTCGCTTCACCGACTCGAAGATTCTCGTCCGCCGTAAGGGTGGCGAGGTCGAGTTCGTCGCGTCCTCCGACATCGACTACATGGACGTTTCGCCGCGTCAGATGGTGTCCGTCGCAACCGCGATGATTCCGTTCCTCGAGCACGACGATGCAAACCGTGCCCTGATGGGCGCGAACATGCAGCGTCAGGCTGTCCCGCTGGTTCGCAGCGAGGCACCTCTCGTCGGTACCGGCATGGAGCTGCGTGCAGCTGTGGATGCCGGCGACGTCATCATCACCGAGAAGACCGGTGTCGTGGAGGAGATCTCCGCGGACTACGTCACGGTGATGGCTGACGACGGAAGCCGCAAGACGTACCGGATGCGCAAGTTCGCGCGTTCCAACCAGGGCACGTGCGCCAACCAGCGTCCGATCGTGGACGAGGGACAGCGTGTCGAGGCCGGCCAGGTTCTGGCCGACGGTCCTTGCACCGAGAACGGTGAGATGGCGCTGGGTAAGAACTTGCTCGTCGCGATCATGCCGTGGGAAGGCCACAACTACGAGGACGCGATCATTCTGTCGCAGCGTCTCGTGGAAGAGGACGTCCTGACCTCGATTCACATCGAGGAGCACGAGATCGATGCCCGCGACACCAAGCTCGGTGCCGAGGAAATCACTCGCGACATCCCGAACGTCTCCGACGAGGTCCTCGCCGACCTCGACGAGCGCGGCATCATCCGTATCGGTGCCGAGGTTCGTGACGGCGACGTGCTGGTCGGAAAGGTCACGCCGAAGGGCGAGACCGAGCTGACCCCCGAAGAGCGCCTCCTTCGCGCCATCTTCGGTGAGAAGGCTCGCGAGGTTCGTGACACGTCCCTCAAGGTTCCTCACGGTGAGACCGGCAAGGTCATCGGAATCCGCGTGTTCTCACGTGACGAAGACGACGATCTGCCTCCCGGTGTCAACGAGCTGGTCCGCGTCTACGTGGCACAGAAGCGCAAGATCCAGGACGGCGACAAGCTCGCCGGCCGCCACGGTAACAAGGGCGTCATCGGCAAGATCCTGCCGCAGGAAGACATGCCGTTCCTCTCGGACGGCACGCCTGTCGACATCATCTTGAACACGCACGGTGTCCCGCGTCGTATGAACATCGGTCAGGTCTTGGAGACCCACCTCGGGTGGATCGGCAAGACCGGCTGGAACATTCAGATCGCGTCCGACGGCTCTCGTCCCGACTGGGCTGCGACCCTGCCGGAAGAGATGCTGTCCGCTCCGGCCGACTCGAACATCGCCACCCCGGTGTTCGACGGTGCGAAGGAAGACGAGCTCACCGGTCTCCTCGCCGCGACGCTGCCGAACCGTGACGGCGAGCAGATGGTCGGACCCGACGGAAAGGCCACCTTGTTCGACGGCCGCTCCGGCGAGCCGTTCCCGTACCCGGTCTCGGTCGGTTACATGTACATCATCAAGCTGCACCACTTGGTCGACGACAAGATCCACGCTCGTTCGACCGGTCCGTACTCGATGATCACGCAGCAGCCTCTCGGCGGTAAGGCCCAGTTCGGTGGCCAGCGCTTCGGTGAGATGGAGTGCTGGGCGATGCAGGCCTACGGCGCGGCTTACACGCTGCAGGAACTGCTGACCATCAAGTCTGACGACGTGGTCGGTCGAGTCAAGGTGTACGAAGCCATCGTCAAGGGCGAGAACATCCCCGAACCCGGCATCCCCGAATCGTTCAAGGTGCTCCTCAAGGAGCTCCAGTCGCTCTGCCTCAACGTGGAGGTGCTGTCCTCGGACGGCGCGGCCATCACGATGGCGGACGGCGACGACGAGGACTTGGAGCGGGCCGCAGCGAACCTGGGCATCAACCTGTCCAGGAACGAAGCTGCGACGGTCGACGACCTCGCGAACTAGGTTTCGGTCCCCGGGGTTGCTCTTGAGAGAGCGGCCCGGGGGCGTAGTTCACATTTGAATTGGCAGTCAGGTTGCCGGGTGACCGGCAACCGTAACCCCAACGGGGAAAGGAAGTTACGTGCTCGACGTCAACTTCTTCGATGAACTCCGCATTGGCTTGGCCAGTGCAGAGGACATCCGCAATTGGTCCTACGGCGAGGTCAAGAAGCCGGAGACCATCAACTACCGCACGCTCAAGCCCGAGAAGGACGGCCTCTTCTGCGAGAAGATCTTCGGCCCCACTCGGGACTGGGAGTGCTACTGCGGTAAGTACAAGCGTGTCCGCTTCAAGGGCATCATCTGTGAGCGCTGTGGCGTCGAGGTCACTCGCGCCAAGGTTCGTCGTGAGCGCATGGGTCACATCGAACTGGCCGCACCGGTCACGCACATCTGGTACTTCAAGGGTGTTCCGAGCCGTCTCGGTTACCTGCTCGACCTGGCTCCGAAGGATCTCGAGAAGATCATCTACTTCGCTGCCTACGTCATCGTCGGTGTCGACGAGGAGCTCCGTCACAACGAGCTGTCCACCCTCGAAGCCGAGATGCAGGTCGAAAAGAAGACCGTCGCAGATCAGCGCGACGCCGATCTCGAGGCACGTGCGCAGAAGCTCGAAGCCGACATCGCCGAGCTCGAGGCAGAGGGCGCGAAGTCCGATGTCCGCCGCAAGGTCAAGGACGGCGGCGAGCGCGAAATGCGTCAGCTCCGTGACCGCGCGCAGCGTGAGCTGGATCGTCTCGACGAGATCTGGACCACCTTCACCAAGCTGAGCGTCAAGCAGCTCATCATCGACGAGCTCCTGTACCGCGAGCTGGTCGACCGTTACGGCGAATACTTCACGGGTGCGATGGGCGCAGAGTCCATCCAGATCCTGATGCAGAACTTCGACCTCGACGCCGAGGCAGAGTCTCTCCGCGAGACCATCCGCAGCGGCAAGGGCCAGAAGAAGCTGCGTGCACTCAAGCGCCTCAAGGTGGTTGCGGCATTCCAGACCAACGGCAACTCGCCGATGGGCATGGTCCTCAACGCTGTTCCGGTGATCCCGCCGGAGCTTCGCCCGATGGTTCAGCTCGACGGTGGACGTTTCGCGACGTCCGACCTCAACGACCTGTACCGCCGCGTCATCAACCGCAACAACCGCCTCAAGCGACTGATCGACCTCGGTGCTCCCGAGATCATCGTCAACAACGAGAAGCGGATGCTGCAGGAGTCGGTCGACGCCCTGTTCGACAACGGTCGTCGTGGACGTCCGGTCACCGGACCGGGTAACCGCCCGCTGAAGTCCCTGAGCGATCTGCTCAAGGGCAAGCAGGGTCGCTTCCGTCAGAACCTGCTCGGTAAGCGCGTCGACTACTCGGGTCGTTCCGTCATCGTCGTCGGTCCTCAGCTCAAGCTGCACCAGTGTGGTCTGCCCAAGCTGATGGCTCTCGAGCTGTTCAAGCCGTTCGTGATGAAGCGTCTGGTGGATCTGAACCACGCGCAGAACATCAAGTCGGCAAAGCGCATGGTCGAGCGCAAGCGCGTCCAGGTGTGGGACGTCCTCGAAGAGGTCATCGCCGAGCACCCCGTGCTGCTCAACCGTGCACCTACGCTGCACCGTCTGGGTATCCAGGCATTCGAGCCGCAGCTCGTCGAGGGCAAGGCCATTCAGCTCCACCCGCTGGTGTGTGAGGCCTTCAACGCCGACTTCGACGGTGACCAGATGGCTGTTCACCTCCCGCTGTCGGCAGAGGCTCAGGCCGAGGCACGCATCCTGATGCTGTCCTCGAACAACATCCTCTCGCCTGCTTCGGGTCGCCCGCTCGCCATGCCGCGTCTGGACATGGTCACGGGTCTGTTCCACCTGACCCGTCTCGACGAGGGCGTCACCGGTGAGCTCGTTGCTCCGACCAACGACGAGGCAGAGCAGGGCGTGTACTCCTCGCCCGCCGAGGCTCAGATGGCAGTCGACCGCGGCGCGCTCTCGGTTCAGGCTCAGATCAAGGTGCGTCTGACGCAGCAGCGTCCGCCGCGCGACCTCGAGAACGAACTGTTCCCCGAGGGCTGGAACTACGGTGACGGCTGGACCGCCACCACGACACTCGGCCGTGTGCTCTTCAACGAGCTGCTTCCGGCGGACTACCCGTTCGTCAACGAGCAGATGCCGAAGAAGCGCCAGGCGACGATCATCAACGATCTCGCCGAGCGGTACCCGATGATCGTGGTTGCTCAGACCGTCGACAAGCTCAAGGACGTCGGGTTCTACTGGGCCACCCGTTCGGGTGTCACGGTCTCGATCTCCGACGTGCTCGTGCCGCCGGAGAAGCCTGCCATCATCGAGGACTTCGAGGCTCAGGCCGACAAGATCGAGAAGCAGTACCAGCGTGGTGCTCTGGACAAGAAGGAGCGCAACAGCGCTCTGGTCACCATTTGGCAGGAAGCGACCGACAAGGTCGGCAAGGCCATGGAGGCTCACTTCCCCGACAGCAACCCGATCCCGATGATCGTGAAGTCCGGCGCAGCCGGCAACATGACTCAGGTTCGCTCGCTCGCCGGTATGAAGGGCCTGGTGACAAACCCGAAGGGTGAGTTCATCCCGCGTCCGATCAAGTCTTCCTTCAAGGAAGGCCTGACCGTTCTCGAGTACTTCATCAACACGCACGGTGCTCGTAAGGGTCTGGCCGATACCGCACTCCGCACCGCCGACTCGGGTTACCTGACCCGTCGTCTGGTGGACGTTTCGCAGGACGTCATCGTCCGCGAGGTCGACTGTGGAACAGAGCGCGGCATCGTCACCACGATCGCCGAGAAGCAGGCCGACGGCACGATGATCCGCGACGCTCACGTGGAGACCAGCACGTACGCCCGTACCTTGGCGGCCGATGCAGTCGACGCGAACGGCACCGTCATCGTCGAGCGTGGCCACGATCTCGGTGACCCCGCGATCGATGCTCTGCTCGAAGCCGGCATCACGACGGTCAAGGTCCGCTCGGTCCTGACCTGCACCACCGGCACCGGCGTTTGCGCCACTTGCTACGGCCGCTCGATGGCCACCGGCAAGCTGGTCGACATCGGTGAGGCTGTCGGTATCGTCGCCGCACAGTCGATCGGTGAGCCCGGTACCCAGCTGACCATGCGTACCTTCCACCAGGGTGGTGTCGCAGGAGATGACATCACCGGCGGTCTGCCGCGTGTCCAGGAGCTGTTCGAGGCACGTGTGCCCAAGGGCAAGGCTCCTATCGCGGACGTCACCGGTCGGGTACAGCTCGAAGACGGCGATCGTTTCTACAAGATCACCATCGTTCCGGACGACGGCGGCGAAGAGGTTGTCTACGACAAGCTCAGCAAGCGTCAGCGTCTGCGTGTCTTCAAGCACGCCGACGGTCGCGAAAGCCTCTTGGCTGACGGTGACCACGTCGAGGTCGGACAGCAGCTCATGGAAGGTGCTGCCGATCCCCACGAGGTCCTGCGAGTCATGGGTCCGCGTCAGGTTCAGATCCACTTGGTCAACGAGGTCCAGGAGGTGTACCGGAGCCAGGGTGTGTCGATCCACGACAAGCACATCGAGGTCATCGTGCGCCAGATGCTTCGTCGCGTGACGATCATCGATTCCGGTGCCACCGAGTTCCTGCCCGGTTCGCTCACCGAGCGCGCCGAGTTCGAGTCGGCAAACCGCCGCGTTGTCGCCGAGGGTGGCGAGCCCGCAGCCGGCCGTCCGGTGCTCATGGGTATCACGAAGGCGTCGCTCGCGACGGATTCGTGGCTGTCCGCGGCATCGTTCCAGGAGACCACTCGTGTCTTGACCGACGCGGCTATCAACTGCCGCTCGGACAAGCTGATCGGTCTGAAGGAAAATGTCATCATCGGCAAGCTGATCCCTGCCGGTACCGGTATCAACCGTTACCGCAACATCCAGGTTCAGCCCACCGAAGAGGCACGCGCCGCTGCTTACGCAGTGCCGTCGTACGACGACCAGTACTACAGCCCGGACGGCTTCGGCCAGAACACCGGTGCTGCAGTTCCGCTGGACGACTACGGCTTCAGCAACGACTACCGCTAAGCGTTAGTTCGTAGAAATCCCCCCACTTCGAAAGAGGTGGGGGGATTTTTCATGTCAGGAGTGGGACGTTTTCAGGAGTTGCTGCCGCTGAGGTCCGGGATGACGATCTCCTGGACGGCCCACTTGTTCCCGTCGGGGTCGGCGAAGTAGATGAACCGCCCCCAGGCCTGGTCGTCGATCGGGCTGATGTCGATGCCGCGGCTCTTGAACTCGCGCTCGGCCTCTTCGATGTCTTTGACCACTACCTGCATGCCGACGACCGAGCCGGGCTCGGCGTCGGTGATTCCCTTGCCGATGCAGATCGAGCAGGCCGAACCGGGAGGGGTCAGCTGGACGAATCGCAGGTCTTCGCTGACCGTGTGATCGTGGTCGGCATTGAATCCGAGGCGGACGTAGAAGTCCTTGGCGCGGTCGATGTCGGTGACGGGAATGGCGACCAGTTCGAGCTTGATGTCCATGACGTGCCCTTCATGTGATGGTGAATTCCGGCGACAGGTCCAGTGTTGCGGGTATTGCGGTCAGAAACGGTCCTCGTTCGGCGTCCGGATGAAACTTTCCGAATTCCTTGTTGCTCCGAGGGTGCTTCTCTCACTGCTCGACCGATCCCGAACCAGGAGCGGATACCCCGACTCCGCAGCTCTGACGCATTCCGTCGAACGTGCCGCGCACGCCGACGCTCTCGGCTACCACCGGTTCTGGGTGGCCGAGCATCACGCGGTGCCCGGGATCGGGAGCGGGTCGCCGGCAGTACTGCTTGCCGCGATCGGCGCGCATACGCGCGATATCAGACTCGGCAGCGGTGGGGTCATGCTGCCGAATCACCAACCGCTGATCGTCGCCGAGCAGTTCTTGATGCTGGAGGCTCTGTACCCGGGGCGAATCGATCTCGGCCTCGGCCGATCGCTGGGATTCACAGAGCCCGTACGTCAGGCACTACGACGCAGCAAGGACGCTCCGGACACGTTTGTGTCGGACCTGGACGAGGTGAGGCGTTACCTGGACGGATCCGCCGCAGTGACGGCACGGCCGGCGTCGCAGACTGGGGTGCCGATCTTCGTGCTGGCGACGCGCACAGGTCTGAAAGTGGCAGCGCAGCTGGGGCTTCCGGTGGTCGTGGGTGGGCCGATACTGGGAATCGGTAGCACCGATCGGGTGGATGCGTTGGACGAGTACCGCCGAGCTTTCCAGCCCACCGACACACACCCCGAACCCTATGTGGTGGTTTCCCTCGAGGTGGCGGTTGCCGATACCACCGAGGCGGCCCGTGAGTTGCTGATCCCGGAGGCGTACGCGCTCGCAGAATCGTCACGGACAGGGGAGTTTCCGCCGCTCGTGTCGCCGGACGAGATCAGGCGCGCCCCGCGCAGTGATCGAAACGCCAGGCGCATCGAGTCGTTCACGGCTTCGGCGCTGCACGGGACGCCCGTCGAGGTGAAGCAGCAGCTTCACGATCTGGCCGAGCGAACCGGTGCCGACGAAGTGCTGGCGTCCACGTCGACGTACGACCGTGACGCGCTTGCACTTTCGGACCGCCTACTGCGTGAGGTGGTTTAGCAGTGTGGTTGATCTAACGAGGCACGTGAAACTCGAGCAGAGTGGCGACGGAGTCGTCGAGTTCGGTCCACGGCACCGGTACGGAGAGGACGGCGATCGCCGAAGTCGGGAACTTGTCGCGGATACGTTGGGCCGCTTCGGAGTTTTCGTTCGATGCGAGATCGAGTGCAGTCCAGGGAATTCCGGGTTCGTGTCCGACGATCAGGAGCGTCTTGACGTGGTCGGACGTGGTTCGCGCAGCTGCAATGACGTCTGCGGGTGAGCCGCCGTAGATGGACTTCTCGAACCCGGCGGGAGCTTCGATTCCCGTCGAGGCAAGGGTTTCGACGGTCCGCCGGGAGGTGGAGCACAGAACGGCGTCGACGGGCGGGACGTTTTCACGGATCCATTCGCCGCCGATGCGGGCCTCGCGCAGGCCCCGTTCGGCGAGCGGACGCTCGTGATCACGGATGCCCTCGGGGTAGCTGGACTTGCCGTGTCGCATGAGGACGAGGGTGCGGTGGTCGGCCATGCGTTCACGGTATCCGCTTTGTGCCCGTCAGTCCGGTTACTCTGGATGGTCAGGACCTTGAAGGAGGTTTTCGATGGCCGGTAAGAAGCTCGATCGAACTAATGCCCGAACTGCACTCGAGGTGGTACGAGAAAGCCCCACCATCGCTTTCATCACCGTTGCCCCGGCAGTGGTCGTGTTCGGCGTGGTGTGGTGGCTCTTCGGTTTCTGGGCCGCGATTCTTCTTGCGTTGGTGTTCGGTGTCGCGGCTGTCGCGACCCAGAAACTGCGTTAGAGGGCGCTCACCTGCGCAACTGCGCGGAGCGCTTCGCCGACCAGGAACCAGACCGTGACGGTCTTGTCGTCGACGCGGCTGCGCAGGACGACGTCGTCGCTGGAGACGATGGGGGAGAGGTACTCGATCAGTGCTCGATGCGGAACTGTCCGTAGTTCGGTGCGAGCGCTGAGGACCTCTTCGACTGCCTGCCAGTAGACGGCGTTGTTGACGTGGTCGAACGGGTCGATATCCGTGGCGCGCAGAGCGAACGGCGTGTCCAGAACACCGGCGTCGTCCGCCTCCGGTGCGTTCTCGGCGAGGACACGCTTCCACTTCAGGCGATGCTCGTCGGTGGATTCCTCCAGTGGCCGCATGAAGTCGTCACTCATCCGCGTGGGCATGCCCGACTCGGCGCTGATGTTGATCCAGAAGCCTTCGGTTTCCATCAGCGCGCCGTTGCTGCCGTCGAAGCGCACACGCATGTTCGCCCATCTCGTGGAGAAGCCGGAGCACCAGCGAGTCATCGTCAACTCTTCCGGCCAGATCGCCGGGCGTACGACGTCGACGACCGTACGACGCACTATCCAGAGCGGATGGGTGTCGATGGCTCCCGCGGCCTCGATGTTGTCGTTGCCGATGTCCTGCAGGTAGCGGGCGACGGCGTCGAGCCTGACCTGCTTGGCGACGTCGATGTCGCCGGTGCGGACCGGGCGGGACTTGACGAAGATCGGTCCTCGGTCCGGCTGTTGCGCGAGCGTGAGATCTGGGTTCACGTGAGATTCCTGTTCGCTGGAGTGAGCCGATTCTGTCAGGCTTTTCAGCGAGTGGCGATTATCTGCTTTCCGCAGCCGGAGCCGTCGACCATTCGTGCCACGGCGACGGCGGTGTCGGCAAGGGGATGAACGGAGTCGATCACCGGGGTGATGTCACCTGCGTCGATCATCTGCGTCAGGACCTCCAGATCGTCGGCGTTCTCCGAAGCGATGAAGGTGCCCATTTTCTGAGATATGAACGGAGACAAGCACTGTGCGCGTATTTGGCGATCGGTTCCGCCGAGCCACCGTCCGCCGTTCTCGCCGCCGACGATCACCAGCGTTCCGGTGCGTGTGAGCGCCCGTCGAAGATCTCGCAGTCGGCGGTTGCCGCCGGTGTCGATGATGACGTCGTACCGATGCGATCCGTCGGTGGCGTCGTCGACGCGGTAGTCGAGAACCTCGTCGGCACCGATGGAGCGGACGGTATCGGTTTTCGAGGTGCTGCACACGCCGGTGACGTGAGCGCCCATGGCTTTTGCCACCTGCACCGCGTAGATACCGACGCCACCGGATGCGCCGAGTACGAGGACGGATTGGCCCGCCTGCACGCGGCCGTGGTCCCGCACGGCTTGCAACGCTGTGAGGGCGGAGACCGGCACCGCTGCTGCCTGTGCGAACGACAACCGGGCAGGTTTTGCGGCAATCTTCGTCTCGAGTGCGCGTGCGTACTCCGCGAACGAACCGACCGCGATCCCGTACACCTCCTGGCCGACTGCCACGCGGGTCACCGAACTGCCGACGGCCTCGACTCGGCCGGACACGTCCAGTCCGCGGACTCGGTTCCTAGGTCTGCGCAGCCCGAAACCCGCGAGGCGCAACGGATATGGCAGTCCGGCCATGAGATGCCATGCCCCGCGGTCGACGGACGCGGCCTCGACGCGTATCAGCACTTCGTTGTCGGCGACAGTGGGGCGCGGAATGTGGTCGACGTAGAGAACGTCGGCCTCTCCGTAGCGATCCTGTACGACGGCGGTCATCAGTTCCTTCGGCATGCGAGTCTCCGTTCGTCGAATACTTACACCGTAAGTATTGCACTTACGGTGTAAGTTCTGTCAACGTGGAGAAGCGCGCAAGATTGACCCGAGACGACGTCGTACACGCTGCTGTCGCGCTTGCCGATTCCGTCGGAATCGATTCGATGACCATGCGGAAGCTGGCCACCGAACTGGGCGTCGAAGCGATGTCTCTGTACAACCATGTTTCGGACAAGGGGGATCTGCTCGACGGAATGGTCGATGCGGTCTTCGCGGAGATCGATCTGCCGACGCCGGGACGCCCGTGGCGCACGGAACTTCACGTGCGAGCGGTATCGACGCGGGAAGTGTTGGGGAGGCACCCGTGGGCAACTCCGTTGATGGAGTCCCGAACGACGCCTGGTCCCGCGACCCTGCGCCACCACGATGCCGTCATCGGAACGCTACGCGCTGCCGACTTTCCCGTCGCCCTTGCTGCGCATGCCTTTTCGATCATGGATGCGTACATCTACGGCTTCGTGCTGCAAGAAGTGAGCTTGCCGTTCGAAACAGCGCAGGAAACGACGGAACTGGCGAAGGCGATCATGGGCTCGTTCGAGAGCGGTCAGTATCCGCACCTGGCCGAGTTGACCACCAAGCACGTCCTTGCTCCGGGATACAGCTACGCCGCCGAATTCGCTTTCGGTCTCGATCTGATTCTCGACGGACTCGAACGTCTGCACATCGGGAGCGAACGATGATCTGACGTGAGTACCGGGTTAAAGTCGAGAAAACCGGGTTACCGGTCCAGACTTCAGATGTCCCGAAGAGGAGCTTTCTGTGCGCGCCATGGTGGTTACGGAACTGTCCGGTCCCGAAGGAATTGTCGCGCAGGAGGTTCCCGAGCCCGCAGCCGAAGGTCTTGTTCTCATCGATGTGAAGGCAAGTGGCGTCTGCTTTCCGGACCTGCTCATCACCTACGGCAAGTATCAGATCCGCCCGGAACCGCCGTTCATTCCCGGCGCGGAGATCTCGGGCGTCGTGGTCTCCGCGCCGGAAGGGTCGGGTTTCGCTCCGGGCGATCGTGTTCTCGCGGCCGCGTATCTGGGTGGGTATGCAGAGCGGATTGCCGTCAACCCGGCGCAGGTACTCCGAATTCCGGACGGACTCGCCTTCGACGAGGCGGCCTCGCTGATCATCAACTATCAGACGATGGAGTTCGCGCTCGCTCGTCGCGCGAAGATCGTCGCGGGGGAGACTGTCGTCGTGCTCGGCGCTGCAGGCGGAGTCGGAACGGCAACCATCCAGCTGGCCAAGGCGCACGGTGCCCGGGTGATCGCCGTGGTACGACGCGAGGGCGTCGATGACTTCTTGCGTGAGCTCGGTGCCGACGAGGTGGTCGCGCTGGCTCCGGGATGGGGAGAGCGGATTCGGGAACTGACCGACGGCGTCGGCGCTCAGATCGTGGTGGATCCGGTGGGCGGCGATGCGTTCGACGACGCGGTCCGGGTTCTGGCACCCGAAGGACGACTCGTGGTGATCGGATTCGCCGGCGGCGGTATTCCCGAGGTAAAGGTGAACCGGGTGCTGTTTCGCAATATCAGCATTGTCGGCGCGGCATGGGGTGAGTTCACGCGTACCAATCCCGAAGCGGTAGCCGAGGTGCATGCATCGCTGGTAGAACACGTCCGGAACGGCTTGCGTCCGCTGGTCAAGGCACGGTATCCGCTTGCCGACGCAGCAGTTGCCCTGGCTGATCTCGAAAGCGGCAAAGTTCTCGGAAAGGCCATCTTGCTGCAGGAATGATTCTTCGCAACGTGATGGTGGTCACCAAATAATAAGTTGCAACATGTTTTCATTTGGGCAATAGTTGCAACCGCACTACCATTTGCCAGGTGATCGCTTCCGATTCTGATGACCTGTATGGAGCACTCGACGAGTTGTTCACTCGCCTGATGAGCGCCGGTGATTCGGAGTCGATCGATGCGTTGATCGAACTGGATCTCTCGTTCTCTCAGGTGCGTGTGCTGTTCGTACTTGCACAACGTGATGCGGCGATCCCGATCAACGAGGTTGCCGACGAGCTTCGGCTCTCGGTGGCAGCTACGGGGCGGAACATCGATCAGCTCGTGAACATGGGTCTGGTCGATCGCCGTGAAGACGAGCGGGACCGACGCGTCAAGCGGGTTTCCTTGTCGGAGGCCGGTCGTAAGGTGACGACCAACCACATCGAGTGCAAGCGCGGCCAGCTTCGCGAATTCGCGTCGCGTGTTCCTGAGCCAGAGCGGATTCGTTTGTTCGAGGCTCTCAAGCCCATTCTCGCGGGTGACTATCTGCGAGCACTTAACCAGGAGACTTCGCGATGACATCGCCGAACGCGCCGGCACCGGCGTCCGACAAACTTGACGGGGCGGTCCTCAAGATCGCTTCCGTGGTGGTGCTCGGCGCCATCATGTCGATTCTCGACGTAACCGTGGTGAGCGTCGCGCTCACCACTTTTGCCGAGGACTTCGAAACTTCGTACGCCACCGTCGCGTGGACGATGACGGCCTACACGCTCGCCTTGGCGACGGTCATTCCGGTTACCGGTTGGGCTGCCGACCGTTTCGGCACCAAGCGCCTGTACATGACGGCCCTGGTGTTGTTCGTACTCGGTTCGGTCGCTTGTGCGATGGCGTGGGACATCACCTCGCTCATCGGCTTCCGTGTGCTCCAGGGCCTCGGCGGCGGCATGTTGATGCCGCTCGGTATGACGATCATGACCCGGGCCGCCGGTCCGGACCGTGTCGGTCGTGTCATGGCAGTTCTCGGTATCCCGATGCTGCTCGGTCCTATCGGCGGCCCGATTCTCGGTGGTTGGCTGATCGAGGCCGCGAGCTGGCACTGGATCTTCCTGATCAACTTGCCGATCGGCATCATCGCTCTGGCTGCTGCGTTCATCATTCTGCCGTCCGACAAGGCGAAGCCTTCGGAGTCCTTCGACTTCCTCGGCATGATCCTGCTGTCGCCCGGCCTGGCGCTGTTCCTGTTCGGTGTGTCGTCCATCCCTGAGGTGGGAACCGTCGCGTCCGCTCGGGTTCTGGTGTCGGCCGGTATCGGTCTGGCACTGATCATCGCCTTCGTGTTCCACGCGCTCAACAAGGATCACCCGCTGATCGACCTGCACCTGTTCAAGAACCGTCAGTTGACCACCGCCGTCATCACGACGTCGCTGTTCATCGTCGCCTTCATGGGCGCCGGGTTGCTGTTCCCGAGCTACTTCATCCAGGTCGGCGGTCACACCACGCTCGCTGCCGGATTGTTGATGGCTCCGCAGGGTCTCGGCGCTATGGTCACCATGCCGATCGCTGGTCGACTGGTCGACAAGATCGGCCCGGGCAAGATCGTCCTGACCGGTTTGCCGTTGATTCTGATCGGCTTGGGTGTGTTCACACAGGTTGCCTCGGATTCCCCGACGTGGCTGCTGATGGGTGCCTTGTTCGTCATGGGCCTCGGTATGGGTTGCACCATGATGCCGCTGATGACCGCAGCTATCGTGACGCTCTCCAACGAGCAGATTGCTCGCGGCTCCACCCTGATGAACATCGTTCAGCAGACCGCAGGTTCGATCGGTACCGCCGTGATGTCGGTGGTCTTGACCAACCAGCTTCTCGATCGTGGCCTCGACACGACGATGGTCGGTGCGGCCTCGCACATTCCGACCGAACCGGGAAGTCCGCAGGAGTCTGCTGCGAATTCGATTCTCAGTGCGGCGTCGGATGCCTTCGGTAACACCTTCCTCGTTGCCACTGTGCTGATCGTCCTGACCCTCATCCCGGCGTTCTTCCTGCCGCGGAGCAAGACCACCAGGCCGGTGGCCGAGGGCGAGACGGCAACGCCGATCGTTATGCACTGACCGCTTTTCGGTAGATCGTTCGTCCAGGTGAGGGCGGCACACATCTTGTGTGCCGCCCTCACCTTTTTGCCGTGGAATACAGCTGGATGGTTGAATGTTTGATCAGTTACATGCAAACGCATGGATCTAGTTCGCGGAGGAGCAACCATGCAGTTCGGAATCTTCACGGTCGGTGACGTCACCACTGATCCCACGACGGGTAGGACCCCGACAGAGCACGAGCGCATCAAGGCCATGACGACCATCGCCAAGCACGCCGAGGAAGTCGGTCTCGACGTCTTCGCGACCGGCGAGCATCACAACAAGCCGTTCGTGCCGTCATCTCCGACCACGATGCTCGGATACATCGCGGCCCAGACCGAGAAGATCACGCTCTCCACGTCCACGACGCTGATCACCACCAATGACCCGGTGAAGATCGCCGAGGATTACGCGATGCTTCAACACCTCGCCGAGGGGCGCGTCGATCTGATGATGGGTCGCGGAAACACCGCGCCTGTGTACCCGTGGTTCGGCAAGGACATTCGCGCCGGTATCCCGTTGGCTCTCGAGAACTATCAACTTCTTCGCCGGCTCTGGGACGAGGAGGTCGTGAACTGGCAAGGGGAGTACCGCACTCCACTCCAGGGATTCACGTCCACCCCGCGCCCGCTGGACGGCGTCGCGCCGTTCGTGTGGCACGGCTCGATCCGCAGCCCCGAGATCGCGGAGATCGCGGCGTATCACGGCGACGGATTCTT
The DNA here is from genome assembly GCF_031763325.1 of Rhodococcus sp. SG20037. Lineage (NCBI taxonomy): Bacteria > Bacillati > Actinomycetota > Actinomycetes > Mycobacteriales > Nocardiaceae > Rhodococcus > Rhodococcus sp. SG20037. Next base: position 1,879,762 of record NZ_CP134497.1, read on the forward strand.
CGCGAACAACATCTTCTGGCCGAAAGAGCACTACATCGAGCTGATCAATCTTTACCGCCGTCGTTACGAGCATTACGGCCACGGGTCCGCGGATCAGGCGATCGTCGGTCTCGGTGGTCAGGTCTTCATGCGCAAGAACAGTCAGGACGCGGTCAAGGAATTCCGTCCGTATTTCGACAATGCTCCGGTGTACGGCCACGGGCCCTCACTCGAAGAGTTCACCGAGCAAACGCCGCTGACCGTCGGTTCCCCTGAACAGGTCATCGAGAAGACGTTGGCGTTTGCCGATTTCTTCGGCGACTACCAGCGCCAGCTGTTCCTGATGGATCACGCCGGGCTGCCGCTCAAGACGGTGCTCGAGCAGCTCGATCTGCTCGGTGAGGAAGTTGTTCCGGTTCTGCGCCGTGAGTTCGCGGCCAGGCGGCCAGCACATGTGCCGGACAACCCGCCCACTCACGCGTCGATGAAGGCGGCTCGTGAGGCAAGCAGTGTCACTGCCTGACGAGCAACCGCCTGAGGTTCCGGTCAGCACCACCGAACTCGCCACCGACGCCTGGGAAGCCTTGTTTCGCGCCCAGGTGTCGGTGCTGCGGCGGCTCTCTGCCGATGACGTCTGGGATCAGGTGTCGATGCGCGAGTACGACGTGCTGTTCACGCTGAGTCTTGCGCCGAGTAGTTCCCTTCGCCTGCATGACCTGAATCGGGAGATATTGCTGAGCCAGCCTTCGCTCAGTCGCCTGGTGGAACGGTTGGAGGGCGAAGGTCTGGTAACGAGAAGTGTTGATCCACAGGATCGCCGCGGGACGATCGTGCAACTCACCGAAACGGGTGCAGCGCTGCAGAAATCAGTGGGTCGCCGTCATGCCGCGAGCATCCGCCGCCACGTCGGACCGGCCCTGGACGCGGATGAACTTCGACTGTTGGCCGAATTGTGCACGCGTCTGCGTCTCGCGCAGTCATGACTGGAGGCAGGATGGACGATATGAGCAACCTCGAAGCGCAGCCCGTCGAGCAGGAATGCGAAGGCCATCCGGCGGAGAGCGAGATTCAGATCCTCACCCCGCGCGACGTACCGCTCGGTGGCCCGCGGGCCATGCGAGTGCGACGCACCCTCCCGCAACGCGAGCGTTCGCTGATCGGGGGATGGTGTTTTGCAGATCATTACGGTCCGGATGACGTCGGCTCAGGACCGGGCATGCATGTGCCGCCGCATCCGCATACCGGTTTGCAGACGGTGAGTTGGCTGTTCACCGGAGAGATCGAGCACCGTGACAGCATCGGTTCCCATGCGATGGTGCGGCCGGGTGAACTGAATCTGATGACGGCCGGGAGTGGGATCGCGCACTCCGAGGTGTCGACGCCGAATACGAAGGTTCTGCACGGGATGCAGTTGTGGGTGGCCCTGCCGGATGCGGCGCGCGATACCGCACCCGCGTTCGTTCACTATCGACCGGAGCCGGTGACAACCGATGGTGTCACGCTCAGTGTGTTCCTCGGTTCGCTCGCCGGTGAAACGTCTCCGGTGTCTACCTTCACCGAATTACTCGGTGCCGAGGTGATTCTCGATCCTGGGGCCGAGATCGCCCTCGATGTCGATCGTTCACATGAGCACGGCGTGATCGTCGATCAAGGATCGGTTGTTCTGCGTGGTACCACTGTCGGCTGGGCCGAGTTGGGTTATCAAGCACCGGGTTTCGGAAAACTGACTTTGCGCAATCCGGGATCCGAACCGGCTCGACTGCTACTTCTCGGCGGGAAACCGTTGGGCGAGCAGGTCATCATGTGGTGGAACTTCATGGGCCGTACACACGAAGAGATCGTCGAGTATCGACGCAAGTGGCAGGCCGAGCTTGCCTCCGGATTCGACGGCAGCGTCCCGGACCGGCGTTTCGGCGTCGTGCCGGGATACGACGGTCCGGCGCTCCCGGCACCCGAGTTGCCGAACAGCACGTTGCGGCCCCGAGGCTAGTCGTTGCTCTTGCTGCTACCGGCCGCGAGCGTCGTTTCGATCAGGCTTGTTCGATGTCCTGGTGAGCCTTCGCGAGCATGATGTAGCCGGCGCCGTTGGCGGTGATACCGGCCTTTTCGCCTTCGGAGAGTTCACGTTTGACCTTGGCGGGCACGCCGGCGACCAGTGATCCAGGTGGGATTTGCATCCCCTGAGACACGACGGCGCCGGCTGCAATCAGTGACCCCGAGCCGATGTGTGCGCCGTTGAGCACCACGGCACCCATGCCGACGAGAACGTCGTCTTCGACGGTGCACCCGTGCAGCACTGCGTTGTGGCCGACCGAGATTCGTTCGCCCAGCACTGCGGGGAACGTCGGGTCGGCGTGCACGGTGCAGTTGTCCTGAATGTTCGTGTCAGCGCCGATGGAGATCGATTCTGCGTCGCCGCGGATAACCGCGCCGTACCAGATGCTGGCTCCCGCAGCGATGGTCACCGCGCCGACAACGGTGGCGTTGGGTGCGATGAACGCACTTTCGTCGATCTGCGGGGTGTTACCGAGAACGGTGGCGATGATCGGGTTGGTCATGGTTCTCCTGTGCGTTGGAATGACGTGCTCTGACGGTACCTGGACTACTTCGCTGTGGGTTTTCGATTCATGACGACAGTGCCGACACCCGCGGTCACCACCAGTGCGATGGCCACGAGTGTGAATGCGTCGAGCGTTTGCCCGATCACGAGGACTCCGGCCAGTGCGGCCGCTGCGGGTTCGAGGGCGATGAGGACGGCAAAGACTTTCTTGGCGAGAGAGCGCAGCGCCCACATTTCCAAGCTGTACGGGATGACGGACGAGAGGACGGCGACGGCTGCGCCTGCGGCGAGCATCGTCGGATCCAGTAGTTCACTTCCTCCCGAGACGACGCCGAAGGGCAGCGTCAATACGGCCGCGACGATGCTTGCGCCTGCCAACCCGTCGGCGCTCGGGAGCGTCGCGGCCAGGTGGGAACCGGCCACGATGTATCCGGCCCACGCAGTAGCGGCGATCAACGCGAACATCACCCCGATCGGGTCCAAACCGGATTCGCCGTGATCGCTTAACCCGAGCAGCAACACTCCGCCGAAGGCGAGCAGCACCCATGCTCCGTCGGCCCACCGACGAGACAGAATTGCGGCCAGGGTGAGCGGTCCGAGGAACTCGATGGTGACGGCCGTTCCGATGGGCACCGTGTCGAGGGCGAGGTAGAAGGCGCCGTTCATCACGGCGAGGGCGATGCCCAGTGCGAAGATGCCTTTGCGCTGCCGGTTCGACCATCTGCTCCATCGCGGGCGGACGATGACGCCGAGGATGATCGCGGCGATCGTCAGCCGCAGCGTCGTGGCTCCGGCCGGTCCGATCTGCGAGAACAATGTCGTCGCGAATGCCGCGCCGAACTGGAGCGACAGTATCGACGTGAGGACTGCTCCGACCGGCAGTAGCTGACTGCCGGCCTTCATTCTCCGGTGAACTCGGGACTTCGACGCTCGAGCATCGCGGCGACGGCTTCGTGGTGATCTCGGGTGTGGTGGGCGATCGACTGCATGGCGGCGGAGAGTTCGAGCAAGCTCTCGAGGCTCTGGTGCTGGCCCTCGCGGAGGAGCTTTTTGGTCATGCGGAGTACCTGCGGGGGATTGGCGGCTACTCGAGCCGCCAAAGCGTGCGCAGCGGAAAGCAATTCCTCGGGCTCGGTCACCTGCGAGACCAGACCCCAGTCGAGTGCTCTCGCAGCATCGATCGGTTCACCGGTGAACGCCATCTCGGCCGCGCGGGCGTTGCCGATCGCGCGCGGGAGCAGCCACGCTCCGCCGTCGCCGGGGATGAGTCCTACCTTGACGAAACTCTCGGCGAAGACTGCGGCGGTCGAGGCGATGCGGAGGTCGCACATGAGTGAGAGGTCGCAGCCCGCTCCGATGGCCGGGCCGTTGACCGCCGCGATGGTCGGCACCTCACACGTGTACAGCGCGAGCGGGATGCGTTGGATGCCGTGCCGGTAGCCCTGGCGGATCTCGCCGGGTGCGCCACCGAACATGCCCTCCTTGTCTCGCATGTGCTTGACGTTGCCGCCGGAGGAGAAGGCCGATCCGGCCCCCGTCAGAATGACCGTGCGCACACTCTGATCTCGGTTGACCGCGGTGACTGCGTCTTCGAGGGCCTCGATCATGTCGATCTCGGAGATCGCATTGCGGGTGTCCGGGCGATTGAGGGTCCACGTGACCACATCGCCGGTTCGCGAGATCAGTACGGCGTCGCTCATGGGTGCTCCTGGTTGTCGATGGCAGTTGAACTCAGTCTCTCACCACAGGATTTCGCAATAACAATCATTCGTGCTTGATTTTTATGGATGTGGATGTGATGCTGGTCGCATGGCCGAACTTCAGACGTTCATCGATGACTTGCGGGCCGAAGGCGAGAGCCTCGACGCCCTGGTTGCGGATCTGCCCGAGGAGAAGTGGGCGACAATGACGCCTGCGGAAGGGTGGACCATCGCACATCAGATCGGGCACCTGCACTGGACGGACAGTGCAGCGATCCTGGCGATCACCGACCCGGACGGGTTCGCGGAGCAGTTGAAGGCGGCGTTCGTGAACCCGGCAGGGTTTGTCGACGACGGTGCTGCCGAACAGGCGGCCCGCCAGCCGGCGGAGTTGCTCGCCGATTGGCGAGCGGGGCGCACCGCTCTCGTCGAGGCGCTCACCGCCGCCCCGGCCGGAACCAAGTTCCCCTGGTACGGCCCGCCCATGGGCGGTGTCTCCATGGCTACCGCGCGACTGATGGAGACGTGGGCGCACGGGCAGGACGTTGCCGACGCACTCGGCGTCGAACGCGCTCCGACGGCGCGCATCAAGAACATCGCTCACCTGGGTGTGCGGACGCGAAACTTCGCGTACTCGGTCAACGAGAAAACGCCGCCCGCCGACGATTTCCGGGTTGAGTTGACCGCGCCGGACGGGTCGCTCTGGACCTGGGGGCCGGAAGATGCACCGCAGAAGGTCACCGGGCCGGCGTTGGACTTCTGCCTGCTGGTTACCCAGCGCGCCAATCGCGCCGATCTCGATCTGGTCGCCGTGGGTGCCGATGCGGACGAGTGGCTCGGGTTCGCGCAGGCCTTTGCCGGACCCAGCGGTGAGGGACGAGCCGCCGTCGGATCCAGCGGTGAGGGACGAGCATCGAAGGTGGGCAAATGAGTTCGGTACGGATCGGTAACTGCTCCGGGTTCTACGGCGACCGCGTCTCGGCGATGCGCGAGATGCTCGAGGGCGGCGAACTCGACTACCTGACCGGCGACTACCTGGCCGAACTGACGATGTTGATCCTCGGGCGGGATCGGATGAAGGACCCGTCGCTCGGCTACGCGAAGACGTTCCTGCGGCAGGTGGAGGACACGCTCGGCCTTGCGCTCGACAAGGGGGTGAAGATCGTCGCGAATGCAGGCGGTCTCAATCCCGCCGGACTGGCCGACGCGTTGCGCGAGGTCAACACCAAGCTGGGGTTGAACGCAAAGATCGCCCACGTCGAGGGCGACGATTTGATCTCTCGGGCAGACGAACTCGGACTCGGCTCCCCACTGACGGCCAACGCGTACCTCGGCGCCTGGGGCATCGTCGAAGCATTGTCGGCCGACGCCGATGTCGTGGTCACCGGACGGGTCACCGATGCGTCGGTGATCGTCGGTCCGGCCGCTCACCATTTCGGTTGGAAGCGAGATGATTTCGATCAGCTTGCCGGTGCTGTCGCGGCGGGCCACGTCATCGAGTGCGGAACCCAGGCCACCGGCGGCAACTACGCGTTCTTCACAGAGATTCCCAATCTGGGCCGGCCTGGCTTCCCGATCGCCGAGATCAACGCGGACGGATCTTCGGTCATCACCAAGCACGCCGGAACGGACGGCGAGGTGAGCGTCGGCACGGTGACGGCGCAGCTGCTGTACGAGATCACCGGTGGACGCTACGCAGGCCCGGACGTGACGACCCGCATCGACAACGCAGTGCTCACCCAGGAAGGCCCGGACCGGGTGTTGATCAGCGGCGTCACGGGCGAGGCTCCGCCGCCGCAGTACAAGGTCTCCCTGAACACGCTGGCCGGGTTCCGTAACGAGGCCACCTTCATCCTCACGGGTCTCGACATCGAGGCCAAGGCCGATCTGGCGAAGACTCAGCTCGAATCCTGGCTGACGAAGAAGCCCGCCGAACTGGTCTGGACTCTCGCTCGCACGGATCATCCGGATTCCGACACCGAGGAAACCGCGAGTGCGTTGCTGCGCTGCGTGGTTCGCGATTCCGACCCCAAGGTGATCGGTCGCCCTTTCTCCGCGGTTGCGGTGGAAATGGCACTTGCCAGCTACCCCGGCTTCTCGCTGACGGCTCCGCCGAGCAACGGCCAACCGTACGGAGTGTTCACCCCCGGCTACGTCGACGCGGGATCGGTGCCGCACGTGGCCGTACTGCCGGACGGCACGCGCGTGGACATCGCTCCGTCCACGTTGACGCAGGACCTCGAACCCGTCGGCGAACCGGAGCGTCCGGAGCCGTTGCCGCCACAGACGTCGCTTTCAGTACCACTCGGCACGATCGCCGGTGCCCGTAGCGGCGACAAGGGCGGAAATGCCAACGTCGGCGTCTGGGTTCGCACGGACGATCAGTGGAAGTGGTTGGCGCACACACTGACCGTCGAGATGCTCAAGGAACTGCTACCGGAAGCAGCAGACCTGAACGTCACTCGCTACCAGCTTCCGCACCTTCGTGCCGTCAACTTCGTGATCGAGGGAATTCTCGGTCAGGGCGTCGCCTCGCAGGCGCGGTTCGATCCGCAGGCCAAGGGAATTGGTGAATGGCTGCGTTCGCGCCACATCGACATCCCGATTTCGCTACTCCCCGTAACTGACGAGAAAGAGGATTCACGGTGACCGTGTGGACCACACCGGAAAGGCTTGCGCTTCGCGAGACCGTACGCGGATTCGTGAACCAGGAGATTCTGCCGCATCTGACGCAGTGGGAGCGAGACGGCGAGATTCCGCGCGAATTGCACCGCAAGGCAGGCGCTCTCGGACTCCTCGGGGCCAGCGCACCCGAATCGGCCGGTGGTGAGGGCGGCGACGCCGTCGACTCCATCGTGATCTGTGAGGAGATGCATCAGGCAGGTGCGTCGGGCGGGCTGTTCGCATCGCTCTTCACCTGCGGCATCGCGGTGCCGCACCTGATCGCGGCCGGCGACGAGGCGCAGATCGAGAAGTGGGTCAAGCCGACCCTGCGCGGCGACAAGATCGGCTCGCTCGCCATCACCGAGCCCGGCGGAGGCAGCGACGTCGGGCACCTGACAACTACAGCCAAGCGCGACGGCGATCATTACGTCGTGAACGGCGCCAAGACGTTCATCACCTCCGGCGTTCGAGCGGACTTCGTCGTTACAGCGGTGCGCACCGGTGGTCCCGGCGCGGGTGGTGTCTCACTGCTCGTGATCGAGAAGGGCACACCGGGTTTCACCGTCTCGCGCAAACTCGAGAAGATGGGCTGGCGCGCATCCGATACCGCGGAACTCTCCTTTGTCGACGCCCGGGTTCCGGTGGAGAATCTGGTCGGTGCAGAGAACAGCGGCTTCGCGCAGATCGCCCAGGCATTTGTCTCCGAGCGGGTAGCGCTCGCCGCGCAGGCGTATGCCAGTGCAGAACGTTGCCTGGAGCTGACGCTCGAATGGTGCCGCGTCCGTGAGACTTTCGGTCGCCCCCTGATCAGTCGGCAGGCCGTCCAGAACACCGTCACCGAGATGGCCCGCAAGATCGACGTCGCCAAGGTGTACACGCACTCGGTGATCGAGCGGTACATGGCCGGTGACGGCGATCTGATCGCCGAGGTGTGCTTTGCGAAGAACACGGCAGTCGAGACGGGCGAATGGGTTGCGAACCAAGCTGTTCAGCTGTTCGGCGGCCTCGGATACATGCAGGAAAGCGAAGTGGAGAGGCAGTACCGGGACATGCGAATTCTGGGAATCGGTGGCGGAACCACCGAAATCCTCACCGGCCTCGCGGCCAAGCGATTGGGGTATCAGTCATGAGTGTCATCCGGTCAACACTGGACACCAATTCCGAGGTGTACAAGACCGCAACTTCGACCATGAATACCAAGCTCGCCGAGATCGAGGTCGAGCACGCCAAGGCGTTGGCGGGTGGCGGCGAGAAGTACACCGAGCGGCACCACAAGCGGGGAAAGCTCCTGGCACGCGAGCGGATCGAACTCCTGCTCGATCAGGATTCACCGTTCCTCGAACTGTGTCCCCTCGCTGCGTGGGGGAGTGACTTCCCGGTCGGCGCCAGCACTGTGGTCGGTATCGGCGTCGTCGAAGGTGTCGAATGCCTGATCGTCGCCAACGATCCCACCGTGCGCGGCGGCACCAGCAACCCGTGGACGCTGCGTAAGGGTTTCCGCGCCAACGACATCGCCATGCAGAACCGACTCCCGGTGATCTCCCTCGTAGAGTCCGGCGGCGCAGACTTGCCGACGCAGAAAGAGGTGTTCATCCCGGGCGGGCGTATGTTCCGTGACCTCACTCAGCTGTCCGCAGCCGGAATCCCCACCATTGCACTGGTCTTCGGTAACTCGACGGCCGGCGGTGCGTACATCCCGGGCATGTCCGACCACGTCGTGATGATCAAGGAACGCTCCAAGGTGTTCCTCGCAGGCCCGCCGCTGGTCAAGATGGCCACCGGTGAGGAATCCGACGACGAGGCACTCGGCGGCGCCGAAATGCACGCTCGCAAGTCCGGGTTGGCCGACTACTTCGCCGCCGACGAGCAGGACGCGATCCGCATCGGGCGCTCGATCGTCAAGCGGCTCAACTGGACCAAGAAGGGGCCGGCGCCGCGCGCGGAGATCATCGAACCGCTCGAGGATCCGGAAGAGTTGCTCGGCATCGTTCCGGCCGACCTGAAGATCCCGTTCGATCCGCGTGAGGTCATCGCCCGTATCGTCGACGGTTCCGACTTCGACGAGTTCAAGCCGCTCTACGGTTCCTCCCTCGTGACCGGGTGGGCAGAGCTCAACGGCTACCCGATCGGCATCCTGGCGAACGCACGTGGAGTGCTCTTCAGTGAGGAATCACAGAAGGCCACGCAGTTCATCCAGCTCGCCAATCGTTCCAACACGCCGTTGCTGTTCCTGCACAACACCACCGGCTACATGGTGGGTAAGGAATACGAGGAGGGCGGCATGATCAAGCACGGATCGATGATGATCAATGCGGTTGCCAACTCCAAGGTTCCGCACATCTCGATCCTGCTCGGAGCGTCGTACGGCGCCGGTCACTACGGCATGTGCGGACGGGCGTTCGATCCGCGATTCCTCTTTGCCTGGCCCAGTTCCAAGTCCGCCGTCATGGGCGGTGCGCAGCTCGCCGGCGTCATCTCCATCGTGGGACGCGCTGCTGCCGAGGCCCGCGGCCAGGTCTTCGACGAGCAGGCCGACGCCGGCATGCGCGCGATGATCGAGAACCAGATCGAGGCCGAGTCACTTCCGATGTTCCTGTCGGGTCGTCTGTACGACGACGGCGTCATCGATCCCCGAGACACCCGCACCGTGGTGGGAATGTGCCTGTCGGCCATCGCCACCGCCCCGATCGAAGGCACCGAGAACTTCGGCGTCTTCCGTATGTGAGGCACGCCGTGACAATCACTTCAGTACTGGTCGCCAATCGTGGCGAAATCGCCCGCCGTGTCTTTGCAACCTGCCGCAAGAACGGAATCGGCACGGTCGCGGTATTTTCCGACGCAGATGCCGACAGCCCGCACGTCGCCGAAGCCGATGCTTCGGTTCGCCTGCCGGGTAACACGCCTGCCGAGACCTACTTGCGGGGTGAGCTCGTCATCGCCGCCGCCAAGGCTTCGGGCGCCGACGCGATTCACCCCGGATACGGATTCCTCTCCGAGAACGCGGAGTTCGCGCGCAGCGTCATCGACGCGGGACTGACGTGGATCGGCCCGCCCGTCGAATCCATCGAGCTCATGGGGTCGAAGGTCGAGTCCAAGAAGATCATGGACGCCGCCGGAGTGCCGGTGCTCTCCGAACTCGATCCCGCCGCGGTGACCGAGGCTCATCTGCCGGTGCTGATCAAGGCGTCGGCGGGCGGCGGCGGACGCGGAATGCGTGTCGTTCGTGAATTGTCGGCGCTGGACGGCGAACTGGAAGCGGCGCGGCGTGAGGCGCAGTCCGCTTTCGGCGACCCGACAGTCTTCTGTGAGCGTTACCTCGAGACCGGTCGGCACATCGAGGTTCAGGTCATGGCCGACCGCCACGGTGCGGTGTGGGCGGTGGGGGAGCGCGAGTGCTCGATCCAGCGTCGGCATCAGAAGGTGGTCGAAGAGGCCCCGTCGCCGCTCGTGCAACGCATCCCCGCCATGCGCGACAAGCTGTTCGACGCCTCGCGGCTCGCAGCCAACGCCATCGGTTACGAGGGGGCAGGAACCGTTGAATTCCTGGCTGACGAAAAAGGCGACTTCTTCTTCCTCGAAATGAACACGCGTTTGCAGGTGGAGCATCCGGTCACCGAGTGCACCACTGGACTCGATCTGGTGGAACTGCAATTGCAGGTCGCTTCAGGTGAAGCACTTCCGGACGATCAGCCGGAGATCCGGGGGCATTCGATCGAAGTGCGCCTGTACGCCGAGGACCCCGCCAAGAACTGGCAGCCGCAGAGCGGAACCGTCCACCACATCGAGTTGCCCGGTGACCCGCAAGAATTCAGTGTTCTGCGTGAGCAGGGCGTTCGCCTCGACTCCGGCGTCGTCGACGGCAGTGTTGTCGGCGTCCACTACGACCCGATGTTGGCCAAGGTCATCTCGTACGCGCCGACGCGGACCGCAGCTGCCCGGCTGCTCGCATCGACGCTGGCGCGCACCAGGATTCACGGGCTGCGCACCAACCGCGACCTGCTCGTCAACGTCCTGGCCCACCCCGCCTTCATTGCCGGAGACACCGACACTGCCTTCTTCGAGACTCACGACCTCGAGAAGCTGTCTACGCCCTTGGCCGATACCGACGCCGAAAGACTCTCGGCGCTGGCGGCGGCACTTGCCGATGCCGCGCACAACCGGGCGTCGGCCCGCGTCATCGGCCGCTTGCCCAGCGGGTGGCGCAACCTCCCGTCGCAGCCGCAGAGCAAGAGCTATTCCACTGCGTCGGGCGACTACGACGTCCGCTACTCCCTGAGCCGAAGCGGCGTGCTGAGTGCAGAAGGCTTCGACGACGTGCGCCTGGTATCGGCAACTGCGACCCGGGTAGTGCTCGAGCAGAGCGGAGTACAGCGCTCGTTCGACGTTGCGGCCTACGGGAGTGAGATTTTTGTCGACTCCTCGCTCGGACCCGTCGCGTTGACGGCAGCACCGCGCTTCGTGGATCCGTCGGCAGAAGTCGCCGCCGGTTCGTTGCTCGCTCCGATGCCGGGATCGGTCATCCGCCTCGGTGCCGCACTCGGTGACACCGTCACCGCCGGCCAGCCGATTCTGTGGCTGGAGGCCATGAAGATGGAACACACCGTCACCGCGCCGACTGCCGGTGTCCTGGTGGAACTTCCGGTCGCCGTCGGCCAGCAGGTCGAGGTCGGATCGGTACTCGCACGTGTGGAAGAACCCGCTACAGAAGAGGAAGCATGATGAGTTTCATCGAAACCGAAGAGCAGAAGGAACTGCGGGCATCCGTTTCCAAACTGGGTGAGCGCTTCAACTACGTCGACTACGTGCTGCCCAAGGCGCGAAAGGGGGAGCCGCTCACCGAATTGTGGAACGAGGCGGGCAAACTCGGATTCCTGGGCGTCAACCTGCCGGAGGAATACGGCGGCGGCGGTGCAGGCATCTACGAACTCGCGCTGGTGCAGGAGGAATTGGCGGCGCAGGGTGCCGGTCTGCTCCTGGTTGTCGTATCCCCGGCCATCTGCGGCACCATCATCGGCAAGTACGGCACGGCGGAGCAGAAGCAGCAGTGGCTACCCAGCCTCGCCGACGGCTCCAAGATCATGGCGTTCGGAATCACCGAGGCCGACGCTGGTTCCAACTCTCATCAGATCACCACGACGGCACGCAGGGATGGCGACGACTGGATCCTGAGCGGCAACAAGATCTACATCTCGGGTGTCGATCAGGCTGACGCGGTCCTCGTCGTTGCGCGGACCGAGGACTCCAAGACGGGCAAGCTCAAGCCCGCTCTGTTCATCGTCCCCACGGATTCTCCCGGATTCGTGAAGACGCAGATGGAGATGGACATCATCGAACCGGACCACCAGTTCATCCTCTTCCTCGACGACGTCCGTCTGCCGGCCGACGCTCTGGTCGGCGAAGCCGATGCCGCCTTGATGCAGTTGTTCGCCGGCCTCAACCCCGAGCGCATCCTGGGTGCGTCGATGGCCATCGGCATGGGCCGTTACGCCCTGAACGCCGCAGTGAAGTTCGCCAACGAGCGCACGGTGTGGAAGACGCCGATCGGTGCGCACCAAGGTATTTCGCATCCACTCGCGCAGGTGAAGATCGAACTCGAGCTCGCCAAGCTGATGATGCAGAAGGCCGCGGTGCTCTACGACAGCGGTGACGATTTCGGTGCTGCCGAAGCCGCGAACATGGCAAAGTACGCCGCCGCCGAAGCCAGCATCAAGGCGCTCGATCAGGCGATCCAGACGCATGGCGGCGCAGGACTGACGAAGGAATACGGACTGGCCGCCATGCTCGGTGCGGCTCGTATCGCCCGTGTCGCGCCGGTGAGCCGCGAGATGATCCTCAACTTCGTCTCACAGCATTCCCTCGGTCTGCCACGGTCCTACTAGGAAGAGGCGACTCATGACGGATCAGGACAAGCCATACGTACGGTACGAAGTATCGGGCGGTGCTGCCACGATCACTCTCGACTCACCCCACAACCGCAACGCGATTTCGACGCGGTTGGTCACGGAGTTGCAGGCTGGGTTGACGGCGGCTGCCGCCGATCCGGCAGTTCGAGCGGTGGTACTCACCCACACCGGTGGAACATTCTGTGCGGGAGCCGATCTGAGTGAGGCCTCCGGTTCGTCCGCATCACCGGAGGACGCCGTCAAGGAGCGAGGACGGGGGATGCTGACACTCTTGCGCAGCATTCTCGAGCTTCCCAAGCCGGTGATCGGGCGGATCGACGGTCACGTCCGGGCCGGAGGCATGGGTCTTGTCGGGGCGTGCGACATCGTCGTCGCCGGACCGGCGAGCACCTTCGCGGTGACGGAATCACGGTTGGGTTTGGCGGCGTCCATCATCTCGCTCACGGTCCTGCCGAGGCTCGACCAGCGATCTGCGAGCCGCTATCTGCTCACCGGCGAGAAGTTCGGCCAGCACGAGGCCGAATCCATCGGACTCGTCACCTCCGCGTCGCAGGACACGGAGGAGTCGATCACCGAACTGCTCGGCACCTTGCGCCAATGTTCACCGCAGGGACTTGCCGAATCGAAGTGGATCACGACGCGTTCGGTCCTGGCTGGATTCGACCGGGACGGCGAGGAGATGATCGCGCAGTCGGCTCGGCTGTTTTCCTCTGACGAGGCTCGTGAGGGCATGATGTCTTTCTTGCAGAAGCGTCCAGCGGCCTGGGCGCAGTAGAAACTGCGCAGCTGGGACACAGAAGCGCTGGAACACAGAAGTAGAAGGGATGGCGGCGCGATGACTCGAGAGCCCAAGCAGGACCGAAGTCGAGTCACGCGCTCCCACCTGCTCGAAGTGACTGTGGAGTGTCTCGCCGAACTCGGGTGGAGCGCAACGACGATGAGCGTCGTCGCGCAGCGTGCCGGGGTGTCCAGAGGCGCGATGCAGCATCACTTCCCGACCCGCGAGGACCTCATCACCGCGGCGCTCGAGGTGATGTTCGACGCCCGGATGGATCAGGCACGAAAGGAATCGACCGACCTTCCGGTGGGTGCCGGACGAACCGAGGCGATCATTTCGCGGTTGGTGGAGTACTACACCGGGACTCTGTTCAAAGCAGCACTGCAGGTGTGGACGGCCGCTGCCTCCGACCCCGACCTGCGTGCCCGCGTACTGCCCCTCGAGGAACGATTCGGGCGCATCGCGCACCGCATGGCCGTCGAGAGTCTGGGTGTCGACGACTCCGACCCGGTGACGCACCGCTTGGTACAGGCGACCCTGGACCTGGCCCGCGGGCTGGGGCTGGCTGATGTCTTGACAGATGACTCGCGCCGACGCACCGAGGTGGTCAAACAGTGGGCGGCGCAATTGGATTCCACACTTGTTCGGGTACCGGTGGCAACTCCCTGAATCGGTAGCGGCGGGGCCGGCGCCGGTGCTCTCGACGCGCACGTGGCGTGTGTCGGGGGCCACCGAGAAGTACAGTCGGCTCCATGGCCGCACGCACTCTCACTTCGATCGGGACTTCGGTATTGGTCTCGGCTGCCGTGCTCTCGGCCGTGGTCGGCTGCAGCTCCGGCGACGGGTCCGTCGATCAGCCGGGCGACGGTGCGGGTTCGCAGGCACTCGCACCTACGGATCCGGGCCCGATGTTCGCCGAATGCGGCTCGGTGACCGACGAGGAAGTTGTCAACGCCTTCAATCTCGGCGCTTTTGCAACGACGACGCGCAACGGCGTCGGGTGCCAGTGGGAAGTCGCCGGTTCGAACGGTCCGAGCGTCAGTTTCTCCTGGTACCGCGGTAGCCCGATCGGCCGCGAACGGGCCGGGTCCGACCTGCTCGGACGTCCTGCCGACGACATCACGATCGGTGGACACCAGGGCTTCATCGCGTCCACCGCAGGTTCGTTGTGCGAGTTGGGTATCGCGTTCGGCGGAGACTTCGTGCACTGGTCGATCACCTACGGTTTGCTGCCACCGACCGCGGATCCATGCACGGTGGCGCGGGATCTGATGGAAAAAACAGTTTCGAGGGCACAGTGAAGTTCGAGGGCGCCGTGAAGCGCATAAGGATCGGACTCGCCTTGGCGGGGTCGCTGGTTCTGCTGACAGGCTGCGGCTCGGTGGTCACCGGGACTCCTCGTGCGGAGGGCAGCTACGGCGGTAGTGACAGCCAGGAATTCGCGAACGTCCTCCAAGAATGCGAAGCCGTCACCGACGAGCAGATCGCCGGTGCCGTGGGTGCCGACGCCGTCGGGCGTGGGTTCTTCGGCGCTATCTGCCGTTGGGACGGCATCGGAGCCGCGGGTCCGATCAAGATCACCTTCAACTGGTTCGAGACGGGCACCCTCGATCACGAGCGCGCTGCATTCGAGCACCTGGGATACGTGGTGGCGAAAATCGACATCAACGGCAGTGGCGGGTACCAGGTTCGCCAGCCGGCCGATCCGCAGAGCTGCGGGGTGAGCGCGAGCGCACCGGCCGGGGGAGTGTTCGGTTGGTGGGTCACCGAGCCGCAAGGCGGCGCGGATCCGTGCGAGGCTGCGGCAAAGCTCGGCGCGTTGACGTTGAACCGCAGCATCTGATCGCGACCGGTCCGGCTGCGTGGTCTGAGTGTGCAGCCAGAGTGTCTGGTCAGAGCGTGAGGTCACTATCACCGTGGCCTCGCTTTGACCTCGTGGCGCGCCGACAGGTATCGTTATGGGTCGTGTCCGGCATGCCCGGGCCGATCTGTGTGCCTAGCTAGGTATTGCCGTGCGCGCGTTCGAGCAGAAACTGCTGATGAACGAGCATCCGGCTGCCTGTGTGGGGGTATGCGACACGCCCGACCTCGGGGGCAGTGCGCGGCATGAAAGTGCTGAGTACAGACTCTGAGGTGGGTGAGGAGCAGCAGCTCTCTTGCTCCAACTGCTAGATCCCTAATTTCAGAACAGCCACGTTTTCGAACGGCCCGAGTTCGCTCGAGCAGTCTGTTCGTCACAAGAAAGCCGGTAAATGCCAACCATCAACCAGCTGGTCCGCAAGGGTCGCCGCGACAAGACCGCCAAGGTCAAGACGGCAGCCCTCAAGGGCAGCCCGCAGCGTCGTGGCGTGTGCACTCGCGTGTACACCACCACCCCCAAGAAGCCGAACTCCGCGCTCCGTAAGGTCGCACGTGTTCGCCTCACGACTTCGGTCGAGGTCACCGCGTACATCCCCGGTGAAGGTCACAACCTTCAGGAGCACTCCATGGTGCTCGTCCGTGGCGGTCGTGTGAAGGACCTCCCGGGTGTCCGTTACAAGATCATCCGCGGCTCCCTCGACACCCAGGGTGTCAAGGGTCGCAAGCAGGCACGCAGCCGCTACGGCGCCAAGAAGGAGAAGAGCTAATGCCACGTAAGGGCCCCGCTCCGAAGCGCCCGCTCATCAACGACCCGGTTTACGGTTCCCCGTTGGTGACGCAGCTCGTCAACAAGATCCTGCTGGACGGCAAGAAGTCCACCGCAGAGCGAATCGTGTACCAGGCTCTCGAGCAGGCACGCGAGAAGACCGGCACCGATCCGGTCGTCACCCTCAAGCGCGCCCTGGACAACGTCAAGCCTGCACTCGAGGTTCGTAGCCGCCGCGTCGGTGGCGCTACCTACCAGGTGCCGGTCGAGGTTCGCCCCGGTCGTTCCACCACGCTGGCACTGCGCTGGCTGGTCACCTTCTCGCGTGCACGTCGTGAGAAGACCATGGTCGAGCGTCTCGCCAACGAGCTCCTCGATGCCAGCAATGGCCTCGGTGCAGCTGTGAAGCGTCGCGAAGACACTCACAAGATGGCCGAAGCCAACAAGGCATTCGCCCACTACCGCTGGTGATGTAAAGCGTCGGAGCAACTGCCATCGGGTGGGGCTCCGACGCTTGTCGCCGTTGGCGGCCTGATCATCGCGACGGATTCCGGACGCAGGTGGCCAGGTTCGCCTCGGCAGAGACATAATTGAAAGACCATGGCCCTGACGGTGGAACACACCGATAAGGCCGACACCCGAAAACCAAGCAACGAGCGGGGAAGAAACCTGTGGCACAGGAAGTGCTGACTGACCTGAACAAGGTCCGCAACATCGGCATCATGGCGCACATCGATGCCGGCAAGACCACCACCACCGAGCGCATCCTGTTCTACACCGGTGTCAATTACAAGATCGGTGAGACGCACGACGGTGCGTCGACGACGGACTGGATGGAGCAGGAGAAGGAACGCGGCATCACGATCACGTCTGCCGCCGTGACTTGCTTCTGGAACAACAACCAGATCAACATCATCGACACCCCCGGCCACGTCGACTTCACGGTCGAGGTGGAGCGGTCGCTGCGCGTGCTCGACGGCGCAGTTGCTGTCTTCGACGGTAAAGAGGGTGTCGAGCCGCAGTCCGAGCAGGTTTGGCGTCAGGCTGCCAAGTACGACGTTCCGCGCATCTGCTTCGTCAACAAGATGGACAAGATGGGCGCGGACTTCTACTTCACAGTCCAGACCATCATCGACCGCTTGGGCGCGAAGCCGCTCGTTCTCCAGCTGCCCATCGGCGCTGAGGACGACTTCGACGGCGTCGTCGACCTGGTCGAGATGAAGGCCATCACCTGGCGCGGCGTGGTCCCGACGGGAACCGCTCCGACCATCGAGGAGATCCCCGCGGATCTCGTCGAGAAGGCTGCCGAGTACCGCGAGAAGCTGCTCGAGACGGTTGCAGAGTCCGACGAAGCTCTCATGGAGAAGTACTTCGGCGGCGAAGAGCTCACCATCGAGGAGATCAAGGGCGCCATCCGCAAGATGACGGTCGCCTCCGAGCTGTACCCGGTTCTCTGTGGCTCTGCGTTCAAGAACAAGGGCGTTCAGCCCATGCTCGACGCTGTCATCGACTACCTTCCGAACCCGCTGGACATCGGCGAGGTCATCGGCCACAAGCTCGGTGACGAAGAAGTAGAGATCACTCGCAAGCCGAGCAAGGACGAGCCGTTCTCGGCTCTCGCCTTCAAGATCGCTGCTCACCCGTTCTTCGGCAAGCTGACCTTCGTCCGCGTGTACTCGGGTCGTATCGATCCGGGTGCTCAGGTGCTCAACGCAACCAAGGGCAAGAAGGAGCGCATCGGAAAGCTCTTCCAGATGCACGCCAACAAGGAGAACCCGGTAGACGAGGCCGTAGCCGGCCACATCTACGCAATGATCGGCCTCAAGGACACCACCACCGGTGACACCTTGTGCGATCAGGCGAGCCCCATCGTCCTCGAGTCGATGTCGTTCCCCGCGCCGGTCATCCAGGTCTCCATCGAGCCCAAGACCAAGTCCGACCAGGAAAAGCTGGGCGTCGCGATCCAGAAGCTCGCCGAAGAGGACCCGACCTTCTCGGTCGAACTCGACGAAGAGACCGGTCAGACCGTCATCGGCGGTATGGGCGAGCTCCACCTCGACATCCTCGTCGACCGCATGCGTCGCGAGTTCAAGGTCGAGGCGAACGTCGGTAAGCCGCAGGTTGCGTACCGCGAGACCATCACCAAGAAGGTCGAGAAGCACGACTACACCCACAAGAAGCAGACGGGTGGCTCGGGCCAGTTCGCAAAGGTCATCATCGCTCTGGAGCCTTTCGTGGGCGAAGACGGTGCTACCTACGAGTTCGAGAACAAGGTCTCCGGCGGACGTATCCCGCGCGAGTACATCCCCTCCGTGGATGCCGGTGCGCAGGACGCGATGCAGTACGGTGTTCTCGCCGGCTACCCGCTCGTGAACCTGAAGCTGTCGCTGCTCGATGGTGCTTACCACGACGTCGACTCCTCGGAAATGGCGTTCAAGGTTGCCGGTTCGCAGGCACTGAAGGAAGCCGCCCGCAAGGCCGGCCCCGTCATTCTCGAGCCGCTCATGGCTGTCGAGGTCACAACGCCCGAGGAGTACATGGGCGACGTGATCGGCGACCTCAACTCCCGCCGTGGCCAGATCCAGGCCATGGAGGAACGCAGTGGTGCCCGTGTCGTGAAGGCGCTGGTTCCGCTCTCGGAGATGTTCGGTTACATCGGTGACCTGCGGTCGAAGACCCAGGGCCGAGCGAACTTCTCCATGGTGTTCGATTCCTACGCAGAGGTTCCCGCGAACGTCTCGAAGGAAATCATCGCCAAGGCGACGGGCGAGTAAGCACAGCGAGCTCCCCAGCCCGCGCCGGCAAGTAACCTCGGTTTCTTCCGGCACGAAGCACGACCTAGTAACAACCAACCGCACTGCTGCATACGGCAAGCAACAACAGTCCAGGAGGACACAAAGTGGCGAAGGCGAAGTTCGAGCGGACGAAGCCGCACGTGAACATCGGCACCATTGGTCACGTCGACCACGGCAAGACCACGACGACGGCGGCCATCACCAAGGTTCTCGCGGATGCATTCCCCGACCTGAACGAGGCTTCGGCCTTCGATCAGATCGACAAGGCTCCCGAGGAAAAGGCTCGTGGCATCACGATCAACATCTCGCATGTTGAGTACCAGACGGAAAAGCGCCACTACGCGCACGTCGATGCACCGGGTCACGCCGACTACATCAAGAACATGATCACCGGCGCAGCTCAGATGGACGGCGCTATTCTCGTCGTCGCAGCTACCGACGGCCCGATGCCCCAGACGCGCGAGCATGTCCTGCTCGCTCGCCAGGTTGGCGTTCCTTACATCCTCGTCGCCCTGAACAAGGCCGACATGGTTGACGACGACGAGATCCTCGAGCTCGTCGAGATGGAGGTCCGCGAACTGCTGGCCGCTCAGGAATTCGACGAGGAAGCCCCCGTCATTCCGATCTCGGCACTCAAGGCACTCGAGGGTGACCCGAAGTGGACGCAGTCCATTCTCGACCTGATGGCTGCTGTCGACGAGTCCATCCCGGACCCGATTCGTGAGACCGAGAAGCCCTTCCTCATGCCCGTCGAGGACGTCTTCACGATCACCGGCCGTGGCACCGTTGTCACCGGTCGTATCGAGCGTGGCGTTGTCAACGTCAACGAAGAGGTCGAGATCGTCGGCATCAAGGAAACCTCGACCAAGACCACGGTCACGGGTATCGAGATGTTCCGCAAGCTGCTCGACTCGGGCCAGGCCGGCGACAACGTCGGACTGCTCGTTCGTGGCATCAAGCGCGAAGATGTCGAGCGTGGACAGGTTGTCGTCAAGCCGGGCACCACGACTCCCCACACGGAGTTCGAGGGCCAGGCATACATCCTGTCGAAGGACGAGGGCGGCCGCCACACCCCGTTCTTCAACAACTACCGCCCGCAGTTCTACTTCCGTACCACGGACGTTACGGGCGTCGTGACGCTGCCTGAGGGCACCGAGATGGTCATGCCCGGTGACAACACCGAGATGTCCGTCAAGCTGATCCAGCCTGTCGCCATGGACGAGGGCCTGCGCTTCGCAATTCGCGAAGGCGGCCGTACGGTCGGCGCCGGCAAGGTTGCCAAGATCATCAAGTGAGACTCTTGTCTCGCTAGCTGATTCACAGCACTGAAAAAGGCGCTCATTCCCTTCGGGGAGTGAGCGCCTTTTCTGTGTCTTCCATCGGGTGGCCTGTGATCGAGTGTTCGGTGATCGGGTGCCTGCGTGGTTCTTACTTACTTGTTGGCTTCCACCCGGTCGAGGTGCAGCAGAACCTGTACTGCGACGGTTGAGCCGTCCAGGCTGCGCCTGGTTGCGCCGGCGATACGTTCGGCCGAAGCGGTGAATCCGGCGACGTCGATCGACGGATCTGCAGTGACGACAATCGACAGCGTCGGCAGTCCGCGATCGACCGTCGCTTTGCTCTTGGTGCTCCGCACGCCGGTCAGCTGAGCGAGTTCGGCCGCTACGCCGTCTGCGACGGGTCCGAGATCCACGCTGACGTCGGTACCGGATTCGTTGTGCCGCAATGTGACTGCGCTTGTGCGGCGCCGGCGAAGGTTCAGGTACAACAGCCCGAAACCGGCGAAGACACAGAGGACGAAGGTGCCCGACAGTACCCAGTGCCACCACGGCTCCTCCGGAAGGCCGAAGAGGACCTCCCGATCGAGGCGTGACACCCAGGTTCGAATCAGCGACGCGCCCGCGTCCCACGCGATGGCGTATGCGCCCGCCGCGAGGAGTGCGATTCCGACGATGAGGACGATGATCCGATCGACCGCGGAGATCCAACGGTTCACGAGGCGTCCTTTCGTCGTACTACAGTTTCTCGCACGACAACCGAAAGTTGCAGTGGCCGCTGCAGTATCGCGAGGTGGGGCCGAACCGCCGCGTCGACGGCTGCGGCAAGTTCAGCTCGATCGCCACCGGTCGATTCGATGTGGACCTTGACGTGTTTACGGTCGACGCTGGTGTGAGCCGAGCCGACGCCGGGAACGACCGCTGCGTGGCTACTGCACAGACGTGCAATGTCAGTCGGCCGCATCCACACCGTCGATGCGCTCGGGTTCCCGAGTGGGACATGGGTTTTCGCACGGCGTTTGATCGCCGACATTATCAGGACAACACCCGCGACAACGGCAGCGATCGCCACCGGAAGCAGCCACGGTTGCCAGTGCAGGCGAGACGTCCACTCCACGGAGTTTCGGATCCAGGGCGCCGATTCGAAAGTTCCACGGTTGATGAACCATTCGCGCGAGACGACGAAGGCGAGTGCGAGTAGACCACACGCGATGACGACGGCCGAAACCGCGGCCGCCGGGTTCGCAGAGGGGACCCGCGGCGGAATCGGATCCGAGAGTGCCTGCTGTGCCGGGCCCTCCGCGATCTCGACGCCGGAAACACAGGAGTCGTCAGAACCCTCGGTTGCCGCGATCATCACGTTCATGTCGTGGAGTGGAAGCCCGGTCAGCGATTCGACGCTGCGTCCGACTTCCGTTCGCACCCGGCCGGTCAACTCGGTGACCGAACACGGCCAGGACACGGCGAGGAAGAGATTGATCGCGACGGCGTCGCTACCCATCGAGATGTCGGCTCGCGGAAGGTCGCGTCCGGTCAGGCGGGTCAAGCCACCGGACTGGCGGACCACCCCCGGGACGTTCACCGCTGCGGCCGTGGCGATCTTGGCCATCGCACGGTCCTTGATGACCAAGGAGCCGCGTAGGCCAGGATCGTCCGCTGCGCTGGGATCGGACGACTCAGCCACGGCCACGGCTTCGGAGGATCGCGCCGAGGTCGAGATGTCCGTCGCGGTGTGCTCCGATCGCCATACCGGCGGCGCCGAGCAGGACTGCGAAGACGAAACCGCTGAACCCACCCATGATTCCGGCGAGTGCGAGGAGCAGACCGACCAGCAGTCCGACGGTGGTGCTGTTCATGTCAGTTCCCTTCTCGAATGTTCGGTGCAATGTCTGTGACGGTGGCAGGCTCGGTGACTGCATTTTCGGAATCAACGGGTAGATATCCCGCTGTCGACAGGTCGCCGACGGTCACATTCACCGGTACGTCGACCAATCTCGCCACCACCGCTCGTACGCGTTCGGCGACGCTGCGAACGTCTGCCGGATAGTGAACGGAAATGTGTACAGCACAGGAGTTTTCGTCGACGACGACGCCGGTGATGCGGCGTCCGGGGAGGTAGGTTCCCACTTCGCCGAACTGTCCTCCGTGCAGATCTGCCACTTCCGGGATGGCAAGAACCGCGTCGGCGACTACCTCGGCCGCGTCGATCTCGCGGCCGGCGTCGGCGGTACTCACTGAACCCTCGGCTTGGCTTCCGGATCGGTACTGCCGCCGCTCTCTGCATCCTCGAAGAGCATGACGTCGAAGACGGTGATGTTGACCTCGGTGACCTCGAGACCCGTCATGCTTTCCACTGCGGCAATGACGTTGCGGCGGATACCTACCGCCAGTTCGTGGAGTGCGACGCCGTACTCGGCGACAATGCCGATGTCGATGGCGGCTTGTTTCTCGCCTACCTCCACCGCCACGCCCTGGGCATGGTTGACGCGGGCGCCCGGTATGCGGTCGCGAAGTGCCCCCACCGCACGCGCTGTGCCCCCGCCGACGTCGTACACGCCGTTGATCTCGCGGGTCGCGATACCGGCGATCTTGGCGACCACGGCGTCGGCGATGATCGTCTTACCCTGGGTGCTGACTAGTTCCGCGCCACCGTCGGCGCCGAATCGGACGCTGTTCTTTTCACTGGAATCGCTGGTCATGGGGGCTCCCTGCTCATGTGTCAGTGCGTGCGTCTGAAGTACCTCCAACTGTAGTGACTGGTAGGTGACCATGCGGGATGCACCACACCTACTCCGGCATTTGGTATGGCAGAGTCGGAGGCAAATAGTGACGGCGTTCATAGTGAGCGCTGCAAGTGACGTGGGTCGGACAGGGTGGTACGTGGTGGCACGGATAGTGATCGTGGGTGCGGGTTTGTCGGGACTGCGGACCGTCGAGGAACTGCGACGAGCTGGTTTCGAAGGTGAATTGACGCTCGCGGGTGGGGAAACGCATCTGCCCTACGACAGGCCTCCGTTGTCGAAGGAAGTGATCCGCGGCGACAAGGACGAGACGACCTTGCGTCCGGCCGAGTTCTACGTCGAGAACAAGGTCGATCTCAAGCTCGGTTCGCCGGCAACCTCGGTGGACACGGTCGCCAAGTCGGTGGCGTTCGCCGACGGATCCACCCTGGACTACGACGAGTTGGTCATCGCGACCGGACTGACTCCGCGTCGCATCGCCGGCCTTCCGGAGTTGTCCGGAGTGCACGTTCTGCGCTCCATCGAGGAAGCGTTGGCCCTCCGCGCCGACCTTGCTCCCGGTAAGCGTGCGCTGATCGTCGGGGCCGGCTTCATCGGCTGCGAACTGGCCGCGAGCATGAAGTCTCACGGCGTCGACGTCGTGTTGCTCGAACCCCAGCCGACGCCGCTGGCGTCGGTGCTCGGCCCCACCGTCGGCGCCCTCGTCGAACGTCTGCATCGGAACGAGGGCATCGACGTCCGAGTCGGTACGGGCTTGACCTCGCTGTCCGGCGACGGAGCGGTTGCCGCTGCGACCTTGAGCGACGGTTCGGAAATCCCGGTCGACGTGGTCGCGATCGGAGTCGGTTCGGTGCCGGTCACGGGATGGCTCGACGGTTCGGGGATCGAACTCGACAACGGAGTGCTCTGCGACGGCGTCGGCCGCACCAGCACCGAACACGTCTGGGCGGTCGGCGACGTCGCGTCCTGGCAGATCGGAGATCGACGCAAGCGTGTCGAACACTGGACCAATGCTGGGGACCAGGCCAAGATCCTGGCGGGAGCGATCACCGGAACGGGTGATCCGGACGCGCCGGCGCAGGTTCCGTACTTCTGGAGCGATCAGTACGACGTCAAGATCCAGGCATTGGGGACCGTCGCACCCACGGACACCGTTCACATCGTGAAGGACGACGGCCGAAAGTTCGTCGCATACTACGAGCGCGACGGTGTGCTGGCAGCTGTCGTCGGCGGCGGTAGCGCGGGAGCTGTGATGAAGATGCGCGCGAAGATCGCAGCCGGCACGCCCATCTCGGACGTGTTGGAGTCCACACCGGCCTGAACGGATGAGGCAGGACCGGTTCCGAGACGATAGATTTGTGCGGTGATCGTTGCACTCATCGACTCGGGACTGGGCCTGCTCCCTACCTCTGCGTGGCTCAGACGCCTGCGCCCGGATCTCGATCTTGTGCTGTCCCTCGATCCGGACGGCGCCCCCTGGGGGCCCAAGCCCGAGCCGTGGGTCGTCGACCGGGTACTCGGTGCGGTGCGGCGGAGCCTCGATCGTGGGGCTCAGGTCATCGTTCTTCCATGCAATACCGCGAGCGTCACCGCTCTCCCACACGTCCGCGAACTGGTCGGGCCGGGTGTGCCGGTCATCGGAACGGTGCCCGCGATCAAGCCCGCGGCCGCCGCGTGCGATTCAGTGGCGATCTGGGCTACCGCCGCGACGACTGCCAGCCGGTACCAAGCCGATCTGATCGAACAGTTCGGCAACGGCGCCAAGGTCGTCGGGGTGCCGTGCCACGGCCTGGCCGATTCGATAGACCTCGGTGATCGTGCAGCCGCACTTGCAGCTATCGAATCCGCAGTGACACGGACGCCGGACGACGTCAACGGCGTTGTCCTCGGCTGCACGCACTACCCACTGCTCGCGGACGAAATCGCAGCGCGGCTACCCGCCGGCGTCACACTCTTCGACAGTGCCGAAGCCGTTGCACGACAGACCCTGCGGCGGATCGACGGGCTCGGTGACGCGGGTGAAGGATCGGGAACCGTCGAGGTTTTCGTGAGTGGTCGTCCGGGCGCGCTACCGCCCAGCGCCGAAGCCTTCGACGCCGGGCGGTTGTTGGGCGCGATCAAAGCCTGATCCAACCTGTATTCAGCCATTCATCAACGGGCAGCTACTCCGCTCTGTCAATGGGCGGCTACGCCGCTCCGTCAATGTGCGGCTACGCCGCCGTGACCCCCGTGATGCATCCGCGCACTCATCACCGGCATCGCACTCACCGCGACCACAACGGTCAGGACCCCGACCACCCAGGCCGTCCAAGACGCACCGCGTAGAGCGTCGAAGCTCATGACCCAGGGTGAAATGAACATCAAGACGCCGAAAACGCCCATCGCGTAATCCGCCATGGCCATGTCCGGACGTGCCATGTGCGCCAGACCCGACAGTGCAACCAGGACACCCAGGACGACGAGTGACCACATTGCCCGATCGGTGGTGTCGAGCCACATCGGCGAGAGAGCCGCAAAGACGCCGAGAACCACCGCGACGGCATCTTGCATTCGATTCCACGACTTCATGACGAGACCTCCAAAGACGAGAGTGTGTCCACCTGTAGTACACGCCCGCGGCAGATCGAGATCAACTCTCCGCCAATTGCATTCGCGTTGCAGTTAGAGGCGATGTGGAGGCTCGAATATCAAGATTTGTGACTATTCGTCCGGATTGCCACGAGCCCGCGCGGAGCGCTGGCCGCGATATGTCCCGAGAGTGCCATGAGGGTGAGAGTGGTGAATGCGATAGCGGCGGTGATCATGGGTGGTCCTTTCACTGACTGTCCTCGAGTGTCGTCTGCCGACCTGTGGCCGAGCAGGGCACACGGTGTGAGGACGCTGAGAGAATCGAAGAGTCCGCACAGACGACCCGTGAGAAGGTTCTGGGGTGACGCAATCGAGTGCCCAGGACGTGATCGAACAGTTGGCCGACCTCGCGGATCCCGCGGATGCCGTCCAGCTGCAGAAGTTCTTCAAGACAGCGCCGGGGGAGTACGGCGAGGGTGACGTCTTCATCGGTGTGCGAGTACCGAAGACGCGTTCGGTGGTGAAGAAGCATGTCGGTCTCGAGTTGCCTCAGGTACGCCTCCTTCTCGACAGCGACGTCCACGAGCATCGGTTGGCCGGTCTGTTGATCCTGGTTGCTCGATTCGAAAAGGTCAGTCGCCCAAAATTTTTCGACGACGAGAGTCGCGCCCGCATCGCCGACTTCTATCTCAGCGCTGTCGAGGACGGGCGGGTGAACAATTGGGATCTCGTGGATTCGTCCGCCGGACAGATCCTCGGCGGCTGGCTGTACGACCGAGATCGCCGGCTGATCTTCGAGCTTTCCGATTCGGGTGACCTGTGGCGACGACGGGTGGCGCTGCTGACGACGTACGGATTCATCACTCGCGGCGACGGGTCGACCACGCTCGAGCTTGCCGCGCAGGTGCTGGGTGATCGACGAGACCTGACCCAGAAAGCGATGGGCTGGATGCTCCGCGAGGTGGGCAAGCGGGTGGACCGGGATTTGTTGACCGGTTTCCTCGCGAAGAATGCAGCAGACATGGGACGCACGGCACTGAGCTACGCGTGCGAACACCTGACCGCAGACGAGCGAGCACACTTCCGGGCGGCCCGCTAGCGAAGTACCGCTCGGTAGGTTGTGGGACGATTCTCGGTATGCCCGCCACCCGTGTCGAGGCGTCTCGAATTGTGACGATCGGTTCACTGATCGCTGCCGGCGTCGCAGCTCTGTGTTATCTCGTGTACTCCGTTCGAGCCGTCGAACCCGTTGATTTTCTCGTCTACCGCTACGCTGCCCAGGCGTTCGCAGCGGGATCGAACATCTACGAGGGCAATCTGTCCGGCCCGTTGATCGTCGACGAGGGTATGCCGTTCACCTACACCCCGTTCGCGGTGATCTTCCTCTGGCCGACTGTCCTCTTCGACTGGTGGACTGCCTATCTGCTGTGGTCGGGATTGTGCATCGCGGCGTTGGTGTGGACGGTTGCGATGTTCACTCCCGCTCGCGTCCCCAAGCGGCCGCTCGTCATGGCGGCATTGGTCCTGGCCGTGTCGGTGACTCCCATCGTCAGTGCGCACATCTCATTCGGCCAGGTGAACTTGGTGCTGATGGCGCTCGTACTGCTCGATGTGACTCGCCGAGAGGATTCGAGATTCGGCCGGTGGTTTCCGCGAGGACTGCTGATCGGCGTCGCGGCCGCGATCAAGCTGACTCCGGCTCTCTTCATCGTCTACTTCGTCGTCACGAAGCAGTGGCGACTCGCGATCTGGAGTTCGATCGGATTTGCCGCGGCGACCGCCGTCGCAGCAGTGGTGGACCCGGCCGTCAGCTGGACCTTCTGGTCGGACGTCGTCTGGAACCTCAGCGACCGGGTGGATTTGAGCGGGCAGGCGATCGCGAGTGCCGGCAACAGTTCGCTGCAGGGCGGACTTGCCGCGCTGGGCCCATGGACAGCGTCTCTGGCGATGCCGTCGACCGTGCTGTGCGCGGGGGTAGCGCTATGGATCGCCCGAGATGTCTATCGCGTCGGGCGAGTGGTCGATGCGGCGTTGGTGATCGGATTGAGCGCGCCGATTCTTTCGCCGATCAGCTGGATTCACCACTGGGTGTATCTCGTGCCTGCTGCCGTCACGGTTCTCTTTCGGCTTCGATCGCCGCTGCAGTTCGGTGCGGCCGCTCTGGGGTTGGCCATCGTCTACTGCGGGCCGAGTATGGGACAGCAGTTCATCGAGACGTCGCCGCTCCTGCTGCCGTTCGGGTTGCTCCTTCGTGAGGGTTTCCTGATCGTGACCCTCGCACTGATTCTTGCGCTGTGGCGGTTGCCCACAACGGCGCCGGTGTGGGTTTCGCGGCGGGACTCGGAAGATGACTCGGGAGACTCCGAACATGACAAAGCCCCCGATTCCGCAGGGAATCAGGGGCCGTCATGCATCGAGGCAGGGTTCAGAACTCGATCTTCAGGTGATCGGTGATCGGCTTCGCCTGGCAACCGAGGATGTAGCCGTTCGCCACGTCCTCGGCGTCGAGGATTTCGGAGTTGTCCATCTGAACTTCGCCTTCGGTGACGGTGCAGGCACACGACCCGCACTCGCCTTCCTGGCAGGAGTACGGCACGTCGAGGCCCTTGGCGAGCATGATGTCGACGAGCGTCTGCTTGCGCGGCCAGACGAGGGTGTGGGTTTCACCGTCCAGTTCGACCTCGACGGTTGCGGCGTCGGCTGCTTCCTCGTCGGAGACCTCGGCTACCTCGACGTCACGGAACGGGTCGCCCGCGAGTGAATTGAAGACCTCGGCGTGAACCTGCGTGCGGGGCATGCCGGCCTCTGCCAGTGCCTTGTGGACGGCGTCCATGAAGGGTCCTGGACCGCACATGAAGGCCTCGTACGCGACAAATGGCTTGGCCAGTGTCGCCAACTGTGAGACGGCGGGGAGTCCCTGCACGGTTTCGATCCAGTGGACAACGGTGAGGCGGCCGGGGTGTTGCGCTGCCAATTCGCGAAGTTCGGCGCCGAAGATGACGGACTTCTCGTCGCGGTTCGCGTAGATCAGCACGACGTTGCCGCTGCCCTGGGTGAGGGCGGACTTGAGGATCGAGATCACCGGAGTGATTCCGCTGCCTGCACCGAAGAGCAGGAAGTCGTGATCGAGCGACTTGGGCGTGAAGACACCTGACGGCGGCAGCACTTCGATGGTGTCGCCGACCTGGAGCTTGTCGCACAACCAGTTGGAGCCGTAGCCGTCGACGGTTCGCTTGACGGTCACCTTGGGGGCGTCGTCGGTGAAGGGTGAACTGGCCAGCGAGTAGCAGCGTGCGACCGAGCCGGTCTGATCACTCGGGATGCGCAGGGTCAGGAATTGACCTGGCTTGTAGTCGAACTTGTCCTTCAGTTCTGCGGGAATCTCGAACACCAGCGACCGGGCGTCGGAAGTCTCTTCGATGACTCCGGACACGGTGAGTACCGCCGATCGCGAGCTGTGCGGTACCTCGACTGTCGTCATCGCGAAGCTAGTCCTCTCGTGAAGCTGGGTAAAGCGCAGGTCAGTGAAGTGCAACATCTAGAACGTGTTCTAGTTCAATGTTAGCAGTGATGAAAAGCTACTGGGGATCGTAGTCGCCGAGCAACACGTTCCCGATCAGCGGGAACCATGGCGGTCTGATCCAGCCGTCCTGGCAGTCCGGGGTGGCGTCGACCTGCCCGAACGGGCGGTTCGTGAGCGGCGTCCGGGCGGTTGAGCTGCCGAAGTCTGTGCACGGGCTGTTTGTCGGTACACAGTGGGAACCAGGTGAGACGCCGGTCACAAAGATTCGGCTCGAATCCCTCCCGCAGTCACATTCGTGCACATCCCTGAGGAGATACCGATGGCTATCGAGCTCAACCAGATCTGGGACTTTCCCATCAAGGAGTTCCACCCCTTCCCTCGCGCCCTGATGGGTGTGGGCGCTCACGACATCATCGGGGTGGAGGCCAAGAACCTCGGCTTCAAGCGCACCCTTCTGATGACGACCGGTCTGCGCGGTTCGGGCATCATCGAGGAACTCGTCGGCAAGATCGAGTACCAGGGTGTCGAGGTCGTGCTCTACGACAAGGTCGAGTCGAATCCCAAGGACTACAACGTCATGGAGGCCGCGGCTCTCTACCAGAAGGAGAAGTGCGACTCGATCATCTCGATCGGCGGTGGTTCGAGCCACGACGCCGCCAAGGGCGCTCGCGTCGTGATCGCACACGACGGTCGCAACATCAACGAGTTCGAGGGCTTCGCCAAGTCCACCAACAAGGAGAACCCGCCCCATATCGCCGTATCCACCACGGCCGGAACGGGTTCCGAGACGTCGTGGGCGTACGTCATCACCGACACGTCGGACATGAACAACCCGCACAAGTGGGTGGGCTTCGACGAGGCGACCATCGTCACCCTGGCGATCGACGATCCGCTGCTCTACTACACCTGCCCTCAGCATTTCACCGCGTACTGCGGCTTCGACGTACTCGCGCACGGCAGTGAGCCTTTCGTGTCTCGTCTCGATTTCGCGCCTTCGCTCGGTAACGCGATCTACTCGGTCGAGTTGGTCGCGAAGAACCTGCGCGAGGCCGTCTTCGAGCCGCGCAACCTCAAGGCCCGCGAGGGAATGATGAACGCGCAGTACATTGCCGGGCAGGCCTTCAACTCCGGTGGCCTCGGCATCGTTCACTCGATCTCGCACGCGGTCAGTGCCTTCTTCGACAGCCACCACGGTCTGAACAACGCCATCGCGTTGCCGCGTGTGTGGGAGTACAACCTGCCTTCGCGCTACGAGCGCTACGCCCAGTTGGCCGGCGCACTCGGTGTCGACACTCGCAACCTCACCACGGTTCAGGCCGCAGATGCTGCCGTCGAGGCTGCCATCCGTCTGGCCAAGGACGTCGGTATCCCCGACAACTTCGGTCAGGTTCGCACCGACTCGTACGCGAAGAACCAGATGAACACCAAGAAGTACGAGGGCCGTGGTGATGTCATCAAGGGTGACGAGAAGACTGTGCGCGCCATCTCCGAGCACATTCAGGACGACTGGTGCACCCCGGGCAATCCCCGTGAGGTCACCGTGGAGTCGATGATCCCGGTTGTCGATCACGCGATCAACAAGTCGTACTTCTAGCAGGGCCTTCGGCCCCGTGCGCCTTTTTGGTAGCCCGCACTACCAAAAAGGCGCACATGGGCTGTGCCCCTATCGAAAGGTATTCCATGTCCGGTCGCAGTTTCTCCAGCGGAATCGAAGTGAAAGATGCTCTGCGAGAGCAGGACTACATTGCCGATGACGAGTTCGCGGTAGTCGTTCATCTGGCGACGGCGTTGGGGCGTCCGCTCCTGCTCGAAGGTCCGGCCGGTGTCGGCAAGACGGAACTGGCGAAGTCTCTGGCTGCGATCGGGGGCCGCAAACTGGTGCGATTGCAGTGCTACGAAGGGCTGGACGACAATCGCGCCCTGTACGAATGGGACTACGCGAAGCAACTCCTGCACGTGCAGATGCTCCGCGACCGGATCAGCGATCAGGTTTCCGAATTCGACAGCGTCGCCGAAGCGTCCAAGTTTCTGGCCGATCAGGATTTCGGTTTGTACTCCGAGAACTTCCTGTCCGTACGACCGCTGCTCGAAGCAATCCTCTCACCCGATCCGGTAGTGCTTCTGGTCGACGAGGTAGACCGCACCGAGGAATCGATGGAAGC
The DNA here is from genome assembly GCF_031763325.1 of Rhodococcus sp. SG20037. NCBI lineage: Bacteria > Bacillati > Actinomycetota > Actinomycetes > Mycobacteriales > Nocardiaceae > Rhodococcus > Rhodococcus sp. SG20037. The sequence continues at coordinate 1,911,038 of NZ_CP134497.1, forward strand.
ACTGCTCCTCGAAATTCTCGCCGAACAGCAGATCACCATTCCCGAGGTCGGTACGTTCGTTGCCCGCTCGCAGCCCTGGGTCATCCTGACGTCCAACGACACCCGCGAGCTCTCACCCGCACTCAAGCGTCGTTGTCTGCATTACCATCTCGGCTATCCGACATCGGAGCGTGAACGCGAGATCGTCACGGCCCGAGCGCCGGAGGTGGATTCGGCTACGGCCACCGAGGTTGTCGAATTGGCTCGCATCTTGCGTGATCTCCCGCTGCGCAAGAGCCCGTCCATCTCGGAGGTCATCGACGCGGCCAGAGCGGCAACAGTGCTCGCGGCCGGCGGATTCGACACCGCTTCCGACGCCAAAGTGCGCGACATCCTGCTCACGGCGTTGCTCAAGTACTCGTCCGATGTGACGCTGGCCAAGGAACGATTCGACGGAAAGCGTTTCGAATCATCGTCGCGTGACGGTGGCGAGCCGATCGAGCGGGACACGGTGGCAAGCAAACCCGCCAACACGACGACGGCCGTGTTCCGGGGCACGGGTGGACGTGACCCTCATCAACAGGGAATCCGCGGCGGCAGCGGAATCCGTTCGACGCGATGACGACGCTCGGTGGCCTTGCCGTGTGGCAACCGTCGTTTGTTCTCGACGTGGTGTCCGCGAGTTTCGGCCGATTGCTGAGGGCGGCCGGAGTTTCCGCGTCACCGGCCGAGGTCATCGAGGTTCGGCGTGTTCTCGCGATGGTCGGCGCTTCGGATCGTGAGACGTTGCGAGCATGTCTTCGGGCAGTGTGCGCCAAGTACTCTCACGAGCAGGCCGGTTTCGATCGGGTGTTCGACGCGCTGTTCCGGCCGGCCGCAGGCAAAGCGCACGGCGAGCGGATGGGGTCGCGCGCCGAGGTGGCGGACGGTCTGCCCACCGCGCTGGGGATCGACGAGGATCAAGAAGTTGGTCGGTACGCCGAGTACAACGAGCGTGCAGCCGAGGTCGGCGACTACTTCGACACTCCGGAAGCGGAGAAGGGCTTCAACCCGCACAAGGACGACGACGATGTGTCGATGACGTCGAGCGATGCCGAACTGTCGGTCGATACCGGTTCGGAGACCGGTCGACGCGGAGTCAGTTACACGGTCGACGTGGACCGTGCAGCATCGGCGGTGGTCGGTGACCTGAGCACCAGTGTTGCTGCAGCAGTGGTCGGCTCGCTGTCCTGGGACGATCCGACGTCGATCCTCGCCTGGTTGGATGCCTACGACCCGAGCAAAGCGTATGCAGATGTCTCCGACGACGGGCCGTTGACGCAAGCACAATTGAACCGGCTCGTCGAGGCGGTCGAAGCGTTCGTGCAAGCACTCTCGGCAGCTGCACTCGCCGAAACCGCTCCCGATGCGCCCGACAGTGAATCTGCCGCGGGCGCAACGCACAACGACATCGAACTCGCGTGCCACGAAGTGCTTCGGCGGATGAGAGGACCGTCCAGACCTCGGCCCCGTGAGCGCTCTCGTGGGCATCTCGACATGCGGCGCACGGTGCGTTCGAGCCTGCGCACCGACGGGATACCCTTCCATCTCGTCGTGAAAGCTCCTCGCCCCGATCGTGTTCGACTACTTCTCATCGCCGACGTGTCGCTGTCCGTGCGCCCCATCACCGCGTTCACTCTGCGCTTGGCTCAGGCAATGCATCGCCGAGCAGATCGTTGTGAAGTCCTCGCCTTCGTCGATCGTCCGGTCGACGTGACCGACACCCTTCTCGCCAGTAGTGGTGACGGCGCACTGGCCGCGGTACTCGCGCACCCGGGTCTGGATCTGGAAGCCAGCAGCGATTACGGGCGGGTGCTCACAGAATTGTTGGACGAGCACGGAAACACCTTGAACTCACGGACGTCTGTCATCATCGTGGGCGACGGTCGGTGCAACGGGTTGCCCCCGCAGGTGGACAAGCTCGAGGAACTCCGCCGAAAGGTCCACCGTCTGGCCTGGATCACGCCTGAACCACAGCGTTACTGGAACCAGGCATCGTGCGCGATGCCGGAGTATTCGGAGATCTGCGACGAGGTTGTTGTTGCCCGAGATGCCGCGCAACTGATGGCAAAGGCCGCCGAGCTGGGGCACGCACTTCGCTGATGTCAGTGCACTTCACCGATGTCACTGCGCGATCTGTCGTGAACTAGTTTGATCTCGTGTCCGAAATCAGGGGATCGATCTGGCGACCGATCGCGGCGCTGACAGTGCTCGGCGCCGTGTGTGGGGTTGTGGCGCTCGGCGTGTTTCAGTGGTGGTGGAAGTCGTTGGCGTCACCGCACATTCTCACCGGAGGATCCTATCGGGAGCCGTTTTCCGAACCGACATACACCGGACCCATATTCATGGACCTCTTTCCGGCAGAACCTGCCCCGTGGCTGTACTCGGGACTGGTCCTCGGACCGACGGAGGTGGGCTTGCTCGCCGGGAACGTGTTCGTGGTCTTCGTCCGGTGTAATCGTGCGCAGAGCCGCGCGAGTACACCGGACGAATCATCAGAGCGCTAGCAACGCGCGCGAGCGCAGGCGAGGGTCTGCCAACGGACGTAGCGCCAAGCGCAGCAGGACCAAGACGTTGTCGTCGCCGGCAATCCTGTTGACTTTCAACGTATTGCACTCGACACACTGGTGAACGAGCATCCATTCACCGTCTTGCCGGACCGACAGGCAGAGCGCCGCCATGGCACCTCGGCACTGTTGTGCTCGGTCGCCCGGAACGCGACCGTCCACGTGGCGGCTGGCCAGACAGTTCGGGCAGTGGTTCCGATGAGCGGTACCCGGCGCCGCAGTGGAGATGTCCAAACGGCATGTGAGACAACGGAAGCTCGATCCTTGTTCTCCGCCGATTCCGTGCAGTACGTGCTTGGCCCGTTGCGGTGCCCGCCGCGGGCGGGTGCTGGGATTCCTACGTGGCATCTGATTCACCCTCACAAGTCGCCGAAGGCTTCGAGCGGGAAGGGCGGTTGCGCGAGCGGCCGCACTGCCATTCTCATCAACAACAACTGGTTGTCGTCTCGGCTGACGGGGTTGGAGGTGAGCTCGAGGCACTGTGCGCAGCGGTGGATGATCATCCAATCGCCACTGCGCAGTACTGCGATCGAAATGGGAGCCATCCGCATTCCGCAGTCCGACGGTCCACCTTCCACCTGGTCGAACAGGTGTCGGGAATGCAGGCAACTGGGGCAGTGGTTTCGGCGATCACCATCGGGGCCGTACGTCATGACTGTGAGTCCGCACTGAATGCACGAGAAGGTGTCGGTTTTCGAGATGGAATTGTGTGATTGAGGCACTGGAGAACTCCTAGCTGAGTGAACAAAGCAGTAGGAGCAGGCCGAGGGGGCCTCGCGGCTGTCAGTCCGACGTTTCGAGGATCAGCATGTGACCCTCGAGGTTGCCGGCAGTGCAGGGGCGAGAGGCGCGCTCGGCGCGGGCTGGGTCATAAACACCTTCTGAATCGGTTCTACGGGCCACTCTGGCCGCAACCGAAAGTACAGCGGGACCTTCTCGCCGCGCCATTCATTTTCCCGAGACGCCTTACCTGCCCGAACGGGTAGGTAAGCGCCTCTCCTTCGGTGGGTGTGCCCCGACTGCTGTCCGCGTAGGCTCGGGGCCAGCGATTGTAAGGTGGATCACACCAGTTTGTGCACGTGGGAGTTGATGCGCTGAGAGCGACGGATGCGAAATCCCGACCGGAGATCTCAGAGCAGCGAGAGGAGAGTGGGGTCGTGTCCGTGGCATACCCGGATGCTGTGAACCACGGTGTTCATCGCCGCGGCACTGCTGCTCGACTGGTCAAATTTCACGCCCCCGAGATCGTCTTCGGTATCGGTTCCCTGGTCGAGGCAGCACACGCGACTCTGAGGTTCGGCGGGTTCCGGCCATTCCTGGTCACCGATCCCGGTCTGATCGACGCGGGGTGGGTCAGCGAACTCGAAGACCATCTCACGGAGCAGGGATTGACGGCGACGGTGTGGTCAGGGCTGACGCCCAATCCCAAGGACTTCGAGATCGCGGCCGGTTTCGAGGTGTACCAGGAAGGCGAGTGTGACGTCATCATCGCGCTCGGCGGCGGTTCGGTCATCGACGCGGCTAAAGGTGTAGCCGTCCTCGCTGCCAACGGTGGCAACATACTCGACTACGAGGGGGTAGATCAGGCGACCAAACCGATCCCGCCGTTGGTGATGGTTCCCACCACGTCCGGCACGGGCGCGGACGTGTCGCAGTTCTGCATCGTCACGGACACGACCCGCGGCACCAAGATCACCATCATCGGCCGGGCGCTGGTTCCAGATGTGACGGTCATCGATCCGCGGTTGCTCACGACGATGCCCGAGTGGCTCAATGCGGCAACAGGATTGGACGCACTGACGCACGGAATCGAAGCCTTCGTCTCACTGGCGCACAATCCGTTGACCGATCATCACGCGCTCCGCGCTGTCGGCCTCGTGACCGAGAATCTGGTGCACACGATCCAGGACCCGATGGAGATGGAAGCTCGATCGGTGATGGCGCAGGCGAGCCTCGAGGCCGGGTTGGCGTTCACCAACGCGATACTCGGAGCCGCGCACGCCATGAGCCATCAGGTGGGCGGCATGCTCGACCTTCCGCACGGCGTCATCAACGGAATTCTCTTGCCCCACGTCATCCGGTTCAATTCCACCACGGACGCCGCCCCCTTTGTCGCCATCGCTGCGGCACTGAGTCTTCCCGAGCAGCGCGGCACCCCGGAGGAAGCAGCGCTGGCGGTGGCCGACCGTGTCGAACGTCTCGCCCGGGAGGTCGGTGTGCCGAAGGGGCTGGGGGAGTTGGGTGTTCGAGAGGAAGACCTCAGTCGACTTGCCAGCTTCGCGTTACTCGACGCCTGCATGTCCACCAATCCCAGGGAAGCGACGCAGGAACAGATGGTGGCGTTGTTCCGAGGTGCCTTGTGAAGATGGACGCTGTGAAGATGGACGCTGTGAAGAGGGCCGCTGTGAATTGGTGCAGGCGATGACCGCGGACCTGTCCCGGCTCACCGGATTACGATCGGGTAAGAGTTCGTTCTACCCGCAGTATCGCGGTGCGGCCGAGCGCCTCGAACGCGTCGTGCATGCCTTGGAGTTGATCTCGCGGGCTTTGGTGCGCACCGTCGAGGGGCCGGAAACCCTCGTCTGCGCGGTCGCGGAAGCTGCCCGTGCGCATCTGAGTGCCAACTGGATAGTCTTCGCCTTGGCTGACGGAACTTTGCCCGACGCCGGACCACGGCGACTGGTTCTCGGCCCGGACGCCACCCCTTTTCTGGTCGACAACGTCGAGGGGCCGCCACTTCCGGAGGATGTCGTCGAATGCCTCGACGACATCCGGTACGGAAGAATCGAATCCAACTCGGTGATCGACGCGCACTACGCGTTTGTGCCGATCGTGCTCGGTGGCGGCGTGGTAGGTGCCTTTGCGGCCTGGACGCCGGCCAACCGAACCCTCGACACGACGGACGGAGCCGTGCTCAGCATTCTGGCCAGCCAGACTGCTGTGGCTCTGCAGAATTCGGCGCTCTATCAGCGCGGACAACTACTGCTCGAGCGTGCCGAAGATGCGTATGCGGAGGCCAATCGTACTGCAGCCGACCTTGCGGTGCGCAACAGCGAATTGGAGTCCACTCAGCGTCAACTCGGAGTGGCGCACCGGCACCAAGTGGTCGACGACGAACGTCACCGGATCGCCCGCGAACTGCACGACAGTGTGACACAGGCGGTGTTGTCGGCCGGCATGCAGATCGAGGTCTGCCGGAGTGACATCCCGGAGGCTGAACGCAGTGAAAGACTGGACTTGGCAAAGGATTTGACCAGGAGGGCGGTCGAGCAGCTTCGTTCGGCGATCTACGCGCTCAATCATTCGTCGGACGCGGACCGGACGTCGTTGCCCGAGATGCTCGAGCAGCTCGGCGTGGTTCACATGCCGGACGAGTTGGCGGTGAGCGTTCGCGTCGGCGGTACCCCGACCGAACTTCCGGGCGATGCCGAACACGCTCTTCTCCGGATCGCGGGGGAAGCGCTCTTCAATGCAGCGGTCCATGCTCACGCGAATCGGGCGGTGCTTCGTCTGACCTATCGGGCGGACTCCGTGTTGCTGTCGGTCTCCGACGACGGTGACGGCGACCCTGCGCGAATGCGTCTGATCCTCAAACTCGCAGCCACCAACGACGTCGACGGCCGCCATCGCGGTCTCGCGAACATGCAGGCGCGAACACTCGAGTTGGGTGGTGCGCTCGAAGTACGGCGCGCGCGGATCGGTGGGATTCAGATTCTCGTGCGACTACCACTGCCGTTCGACTCGGGCATGGAAAACCTTTGCTCCACCACTGAAATCGAGAGCGAGGAATCATGACTACTGCGCGTCCCGTCATCACCCGCGGAGCATCGCCGGTTCTGGGATTGGTTCGAATCGTCCTGGTCGACGACCATGCAATTCTGCGGCAAGGGCTCCGCTCGGTTCTCGAGCGCGAAAGCGATCTCGAGATCGTGGGGGAGGCGTCGTCCCTCGCCGAGGCACTCGCCGTGGTCGACAAGGTCGGCCCGGACATCGTCCTGATGGATCTCAAACTCTCCGCCAGTTCGGACTACGAGGGACTGACCCTGTGTGGCCAGCTGTCCTCGGCGCATCCCGGCCTCGGACTGTTGGTTCTCACCACGTTTCTCGACGATCAACTGGTGGTGCGAGCGGTGCACGCGGGTGCTCGCGGCTATGTCGTCAAAGACGTCGACACCACCGAATTGGTGCGTGCGATCAGGGCGGTCTCGCGGGGTGAGAGTGCGTTCGATTCGCGCAGCGCGTCAGCTGTCGTGCGATCGCTCAACGGGCAGTCGTCGTCGAAAGAACGATTGACCGATCGCGAACTCGAAGTGCTCAGACTCCTCGCAAACGGCTTGTCCAACATCAAGATCGGTGAGAGATTGTTCATCTCACCGACCACCGTCAAGTTTCACGTCAGCAACATCATGCGCAAACTCGAGGTGAGCCGTCGAGCAGAGGCCGTCTATGCCGCGAGTAAGCAAGGTCTGATCTAGCTCTGCTCGGAGACCGTCCAGGCGCGCAGCGCTTGATGCTGTAGGAGGAGCACGCTCGAACGAGTTGTGCGCAGAGTCGACGCGGTCATCTCGGCAGTCAGACCCACTGCGATTCGTAGTACCAGAACCTCACGTTGGTCGTCGGTCAGGCGACGCGGGCGTTTGAATTGTCCGTCGATGTTGCGTGACTGGGGAATTGACGCAATTCGTCGAGAGGCCAACTCGTACGCGAAGGTCTCGATGCGTGTGTCGGCCGAGATCGTGTCGGACATTCGTGTGACGACGTCCAGGGTGCATTGGTGGGCGAGATCGTCGGCGAATGTCGCGACGGGCGTCCCGAGGAGTCTGGCGCGATAGTAGAGAACGACGCGAGGGTGCAACCGGGCCAGTAGTTTCGACAGTGCATGGTGATCACCGGCGAATGCCTCGGCGGCGGTGCGATTCAGGGAAATCGATCGTTCACAGGTTTCGGGTGAAGTGGTACGCGCGAAGGGTGGAGTCGGTGAAGTGTTCGCGCCCCTGATCGACAGCTTCATCAGCAACTCCTCGATTACACCGCACCTGACCATGCTGGAACGAGAATTGAGGTACCCAGCCGAAATTGCGGGTAAACCTGAAGTTACCTGCCAGGTGTCCGGTCTTTTCGCCGGGAGCGCCAGTCCGCGAGCATTCGCGGCATTTCCGCGGCCATGAAGTCGAAGAAGTCGCGCAGATCTGCCATACGATCGCCGGCGGTTGTTCCTTCACCGAGGACTCGTATGCCCTCGTCCGCAACTGCCGAGACCTGGTAGAGCGAGGACTGTTTCGTGACAAACGCGTCGGCCCACATGTCGACGCTGACGCAGTAGTGCTGACGCCGCGATCCGGGGACGGCCACACGCTCGATCAATCCGACTTGCTGGAGGTATCTGACGGCTCCGGAAATGGCGGCGGGGCTCACTCCCAACCGAGATCCGAGATCTCCTGGCGTGGACGAGGGTGTCTCGCTGGTCATCAACGCGGCCCAGACGCGGGCGGGCATCGGCGGAAAACCCATGTCGCTCAGTACGAGTGAGAGTCGCTCGACATAGTGTCGGCTCTCGTCCGGTGCAACGGTGTGGCTGGTGTCGGTCATCGGAACCCTTCGATCTTTCCGTCTTTTCTATCTTCACACATTTGTGAAATCGGCGTACGGTCAAATTCATGGGTGCGGCAATTTCAGTGAAAAGCCTCGTCAAGACCTTCGGTACCACCCGCGCGCTGGACGGCCTCGACCTCGACGTCTCGACGGGTGAAGTGCACGGATTCCTGGGGCCGAACGGTTCCGGAAAGTCCACCACTATTCGGGTGCTCCTCGGCCTGCTCCGCTCGGACTCCGGAGACGCAACCGTTCTCGGCGGCGATCCGTGGCGAGACGCTGTTACTTTGCATCGACGTCTCGCCTATGTGCCTGGCGACGTGAATCTGTGGCCCAACCTCACCGGCGGTGAGGCTATCGATCTGTTGGCGGGCCTGCGCGGTGGCTTGGACCGAAAACGCCGCAGCGAGTTGCTCGATCGCTTCGAATTGGACCCGACCAAGAAGGCGCGTACGTACTCGAAAGGTAACCGGCAGAAGGTTGCACTCGTGGCCGCGTTCTCGTCCGACGTCGACCTTTACGTCCTCGACGAACCCACATCGGGGCTCGACCCGTTGATGGAGGCGGTATTCCAGGACTGCGTCGAGGAGGTGGCTCACGCCGGAAAGACGGTACTGCTGTCGAGCCATATCCTCGCCGAGGTCGAAGCGCTGTGCGATCGCGTGAGCATCATCCGCGACGGGCGAACGGTGGAAGAGGGAACACTGTCCGAACTCAGGCATCTCACGCGCACGTCCGTCGCGGCGGAGACGCAGCGTCCGATCGGTGGACTCGACGGACTCGGCGGTGTCCACGACGCGGTGATCGACGGTAACCACGTCACCTGCGAAGTCGACAGCGCGCAACTCGGACCACTCATGACGTACTTGGTCGGATTCGGAATCGTGGCGCTCACTTCCACTCCGCCGACTCTCGAAGAACTTTTCTTGCGGCATTACGGTGACGAACGGGCTAGGGAGACTTCGGTACACCTGCGAGCCGAGACCGGAGTACGGCCGTGACCGTTGTTGTCGAGGCCGCTCCACCGGTACCGGCCTCGGCAAGTCAATTCACCGGCACACGCCGACTGGTTCGGCTGGCTTTGCGGCGGGACCGAATTCAGCTCTCCGTGTGGGTTATCTCCATCGTCTTGTTCATGCTGCTGGTTGTCGCCAGTGTGACCGGGCTGTACTCGACACCCGAGGAATTACGAAACATCGCAGTCAGTTCCGCGGTATCGCCGGTCGCGCTGGCGACCAACGGGATCGTGTCCGGTGATTCGCAGGGCGCGATAGTCGCCAGTCAGTCGGTGCTCGTGTTCGCGTTGGTGGCCGCATTGATGAGCACCCTAGCGGTGGTTCGCCATACGCGACAGAACGAGGAGACCGGCCGAGCCGAGATGATCGGTGCAGCGGTGGTAGGTCGACGAGCGCTCCTGACCTCCGCATTGATCGTAACGGTCGGTGCGAACGTCGTTCTTGCACTGGGAATTGCACTGGGATCGATCGCCGTCGGTTTGCCTGTCGTCGGTTCGTTCGCGTTGGGCGCCTCGATAGGTGGGACCGGAATCGCGTTTGCCGGAGTGGCAGCCGTGACGGCGCAGATCACCGACGGTGCTCGTACGGCCAACGGCCTGGCGGGTGCCGCGATCGGCGTTGCGTTCATGCTGCGCGCGATCGGCGACGTGAACAGTACGGTCGTCGACGACGGAACTCGCGTGGTCAGTGGCTGGTTGTCGTGGCTCTCGCCGATCGGATGGGCACAACAGATCCGGCCCTTCGACGACGACGCCTGGTGGATCCTGTTGTTGCTGATCGGATTCGCGGCTGTGCACGTGGTGGTGGCTTTTGTTCTCATCGGCCATCGCGATCAGGGAGCGGGACTCGTTCAGCCCCGACCCGGCCCGCCAGTCGCGGCATCGTGGCTACCGTCGGCTTGGGGCCTGGCGTGGCGCATGCAGCGAATGACGATGTTCTGGTGGATCTTTGCCGTTGTCATACTCGGGTTCGCGTACGGCGCTGTGGGCAACGAGATCGACGCGATGGTGGGATCGTCGCAGCAGACCGCGGAGATGTTCGAGAAACTTGGCGGCGGCGGATCGGATCTGGTGGATTCCTACTTGGCCACTGCTCTGGGGCTCACGTCGATAGTCATCGCGGCGTATTCGGTCCAGAGTCTTCTCCGGATGCGGGGCGAGGAAACTTCGGGACGGCTCGAACCGTTGCTGGCAACGTCTTTGTCGCGGTGGAGGTGGATGCTTTCCCACCTGGGTGTGGTTGTGGGCGGCGTGATCCTCGCGCACGTCTTGATGGGTGCCTTCACCGGATTTGCCTTCGGGCTCGTCACGGACGACATCGGCGGCAACACACTTCGCATGACTGGCGCCGCGTTGGCCTATCTGCCTGCGGTGCTCGTAGTCGTGGGGTTGGTGTCGTTGGCTTTCGGACTGTTTCCGACGTACGCGTCGGCGCTCTCCTGGGGAATCTTGGCGGCATGCATCGTGCTCGGGCAACTCGGCACGTTGCTGAAGCTTCCGCAGGTAGTGCTGGATCTGTCGCCCTACACTCACGTGCCGGGTGCCCCTGCCGAGCCGGTGACAGTTCTGCCACTGCTGGCAATGATCGTTGTGGCAGTGGTGCTTTCGACAGCATCGCTTGTTGCGTTCCGTCGTCGCGACCTCCAGGTGTAGGAGAGCTGAAACTCAACTCAGAATTCGACGAAGCTGGCGAGCCCGAGCAGCAAGTCGTCCGGTCGAGTCGAATAGTTCGGATTCGTCAACACAGAGAGTGTCCGTCGCCCAGGCAGTCCCGTGGCGTAGGCGATACCACGGTGACAGCGTTCGGGGATCTGCCGTGAGGTGCTCCGGGGTGAAATGCGCGGTGAACTCGATGGTCGGTATGGCCACGGGCATCGTCAGTGTCGCGAACAGTCCGGGCGGAAGCGCGTCGAGAAGGACCGCGGCGCGCTCTTGGGCCGTGAAATCGAGGTCTGTGAGCAGGCGGATCCAAACGTCGAATTCAGGGGAGTCGCCACCGGCGAACGGCCTCGCGGAATTGATCGGCCGGATGTCGAGGTGCTGGGCGAACGGCACAAAATCCACCGGGATCTCCAGCGGCGGCAGGGTTGACGGGTCGGCCGGAGCCGGTTCGGCGACAGGGGCGGACATTGTTGTAGCTCCTATGTCGCGGGCCAACCGAACGAGAGCGGATCCCGAACCGGTCAGCGTGACGTGGCAACTGACGGTCCGCCCGCCCCGCATCTCGCCGACAGTCAACCCGGCCGGCCCAGGAGGAACGGGGCGGTCCAGGTGCGCCGTGACTGCCAGCGGTTCGGCTCCGGACGCGTCGGCCGCCACTCGCAGCATCCGTGCAATTGCGAGTCCGCCCTGGATGCCGTCGAAACTCCGCCAACTGGAGTCGAATTCGGTGTGATGACGCGCTGCGTCGGTCGACGGCGCGGCCGCCACTGATGCCTGACTAGTAATTGCCATAGTCAGCACCCTAGATGCTGACTATGGCTATGGCAAGCTAGGGTCTATTCGGGAGTGCTGGACGACCCACCGAAGAGCATGTAGATGAGGATCTGAAGAATGCCGAGAGGATTGATCTCGCCGAGGCTGCTCATGTGTGAGGAACTCCTGATTGCAGGGATGGGTATTGTTGCGTCGCAACGTCACTGAAAGTACGGCAATTCGGACAATGCGGTGCGAAATTTACCGATAATTCACTGCGCGCGAGTCGAGCGGCAGTGCAGGTACGCGTCAGTGACCACGTCGAGAACGCGATTGCCGTGTGCATCGACCAATTTCGCTGTGATGGTCACCAATCCTCGCGCGCGATTGTCGAACACGACGTTGTCGACGGTGACCTTTCCGCTCAGGGTGTCACCGGGGCGAAGCGGACGGAGGAAGCTCACGTCGCGCATGGTTTTCCCGGCGATCACGTTCCACTGGTCGTAGAGACTGGCGACCACCAACTTCTGGCAGATCGACAGGGTGTGCAGCCCGCTGGCGATCAACCCGCCGAAGACGCCGGACTCGGCGGCTTCCTTGTCGACGTGAAACCACTGGGGATCCCACTGAGTTGCGAACTCGACGATTTCCTCTTCGGTCACCGAATACGAACCCAATGGGATCACTTGGCCGATCTCGAGATCCTCGGCGAACACTGCGCGTTTGTGAAGGGCGGCCGAATCGTTCATGGTTGTGAAAATCTCCTGCGTGTTCCGGGTGTACTCGGAACATACTCTCGCAGTGTGTTCGAGTCGGTCTCCGGTGTCGTCGGGCAATGCAGGGTCACTAGAATCGCCACATGGTCGACGACGCGAAAATCGAGCCGAGGGCGCTGGTAGGAAAGTGGCACTTCGAGCGGGACATCGTCGACCGCCTTTCCGGTTCCACCAAGCATGTATTCGGCGAGACCACTATCTCCGACGCCGGTGACAGTCGGATGCGCTGGTACGAGAGCGGCACGCTGCGTGACGGCGACCTGGAATTACCCGTGTTCCGAACTCTGTTCATTGCCGAGCGCGGCCTCGAGTGGGCCGTGACATTCGAAGACGGCAGAGAGTTCCACGACTGGGCGCCGGGGGAGGAAGTCGAGCACCTGTGCGGTGCGGATACCTACCGCGGGCGAATCGACGTCACTGCCGGAGATCGATCGACCTGGACTGTCGTCTGGACCGTGACGGGGCCGAGCAAGGACTACACGATGACCACGCATCTCACCCGGCCCTGATCACATCGCTCGCCAGTTACTCGACGCCGATCGTCACCTCGGTGGACTTCACGAATACCGTTGCGGCTTGGCCTGGTTCAAGATCGAGATCCAGTGCGGCATCGCGGGTGATCGACGAGGTCACAATCTGATTCCCGCCGTCCAACTTCACCTTGACCGTCGCCATGACGGTGCCGAGGTTGACCTCGGTGATGGTGCCGGTGAGTTGATTTCGTGTGGACAGTCGCATCGCTGAACTCCTGTGCTCTCGGGTGGGTGTTCTTCGACCATAATGCGATGGTCGCGTATCTACCCAGCGATTCCGCAGGTGCGGACATGCGGGCGCCGCCGGTGCGCGAATATTGTCGGGCGGTGGAGGTAGATTCCGGTCATGACTGAACCCGTGAAAGGCCCGGCGTCGTATTTTCCGTCGATCGAGAAGAAGTACGGTCGGCCGATCGGTGAATGGCAAGAGCTGATCAGAAGCTCAGACCTCACGAAGCACATGGAATTGGTCAACTGGTTGAAGTCGGAGCACGGTATGGGTCATGGGCACGCGAATGCGCTTGTCGCCCATACGCTGAAAGAAGGGTAGTTCTTTTCAGGCGGCCGAAGCGTCCAGCACCAACCAGCCGCCGTGATGCTCGAATACCTCGAACGGCACACGGCTCTGCCGGCCGACCGCACGCAGTGACTCGAGATCGAAAGTGCGGATGTGGCCGTGGCACGCGGTGGCTTCGTCTTCGAAGGGGACGGCAATGACGACCCGTTGACGCGCGATCCGGAGTGCTTGCGCGATCACGGCCTCGCCGACTGCGTCGTCGACGTGTTCGAGGAGATGAATCGCGGTGACGGTGTCGGCGCTGTTGTCCGGTGCCGGTACTTCACCCGCGTCGCAGATCACCGTGTCGATCGTGATGCCGAGTTCGGGGGCAACCGCGTCGAGCAGGATCATCGTTCCGGGCAGGATGTCCGTGGCGGTCACGTCCATTCCGGCGCGCGCGAGCCGCAGGGGCAGGAAACCGAAGCAGGAACCCAGATCGAGCACGGAACCGCGGACCAGCTCTTCGGCTTTGTCGTGAATCGGCGCGAAATCTGCAGTGCCGTCCAGTAGTTCGGCAAGTGAGTTCCGGTAGTAGGTGGTCCAGGATTCGAGAGCGCCGTCCACGGTGGAGCGAACCAGGCCGACCATCGTCAACTCGAATTCGTCCTGACCGAACTCCGCGTCCTGGATCGACGAGGTGACTCCGGCGACGAGTCGCTCACTCAGATCGGCGGGAGTGAGGGAGTGCTTGACGTGGAGGCGACCGCCTCGGCGATCGAGCGAGATCGGACCGGACTCGACGCGTTCGACGGTGACATGCCCGAACGACCACAAGCCCGGCGTCGACGGCGCCAGGGAATCCAGGACGGGTTCGTTCGTGATGGTGGACATGATCGCCTTTCTCAGGTGGTGATGCTTTCTCAGGTGCTGATACCGGTCCGCAGGGACTGCGTACCTGTTTTCAAGAGTTCCGGTAGCTCGAGTGAATCGTCGGTGAGCCACTGCTCGTACGCCGACATCGCGACCCCGAGCAGAAGATAGCCGACCGTGCGTGGGCCGTGATCGGTCGGCTCGAGATTCATTCGGCGTGCGACGTAGTCGGCGACCACCTGCCGCCAACCTTCGTACATCACCACAGAGTATGCCTGAAGCGTCGGAACTTCGAGGATCAATTCCATCCGTTTGCGATGTACCGCAGTCTCTTCCGGTGGGAAGGTGTTGAACGTCAACAATGCGGATTCGAGTGCGTCGACCAACGGAATATCAGCGGGCAGTGAATCCAGGTGCTCGCGCATCTCGTCGAGATGTCCGTCGAAGTCTCCCCAGGGGACGGCGTTCTTGGACGGGAAGTAGCGAAAGAAGGTCCGACGCGCGATGCCGGCGGCGTCGGCTATCTGGTCGACGCTCACCTCGTTGAAGCCGACTGTCGAGAACAGTTCGATCCCGATCGTGCTGATTCCCTCCTTCGTTGTGGAGGGGCGACGACCTATCCGAGCGGACGGTTTCTTGCGGCTACGCATACTTTTTTCGCTCCATGTGTGTCATTCTGCACTCGATGCCATTACAGTGGTGAACCGAGTCACAGTGAAGTCCCACTAGTGACCACCAACTCCCAGGTTGGAAGTCTGATCTACAGACTTCCAGACGGAGTGCGACCGCAGGAGGAATCCATGTCAGATCGTGACAACAAGGCGCTCGAGAACGACCTCGTCGAGGAGTCCCTCGTGGAGGAAGTTTCCATCGACGGCATGTGCGGCGTGTACTGACCGTGTCTGCTTTGGATCTCGATGCGGGGTGGAAACTCCACCCGCAGGTAGCGCTTCGCCCCGAACCTTTCGGGGCGTTGCTCTACCACTTCGGAACACGCAAGCTGTCGTTCCTGAAGAACACGACCATCGTTGCGGTGGTCAAGGCGTTGCCAGACCATCCTGATGTCCGGTCCGCACTACGTGCGCAAGGCATCGAAGATGACGCGGCTCCCCAATATGCCCGCGCGCTGAGCACTCTCGCCGACTCGCACATGATCGTGCCTGTCTGAGCCAGACGCTCGCCCCCACGTGCGGAACAGCCCTTCCGCACGTTCGCCCGCTTCATTTCTTCGCGAGGACACAGCCATGACCTCAGTTCTTGAACAGCCCTCCCCGCCCGCCAAGGTGGGTCGCCTCGTCGATCAGTTCGAACTCGGACTCGACGCCCCCATCTGCCTGACGTGGGAACTCACCTACGCCTGCAACCTGTCCTGCGTGCACTGCCTTTCGTCGTCGGGTCGTCGTGACCCCAACGAGCTGAGCACCGAACAGTGCAAGTCCATCATCGACGAGCTGCAGCGTATGCAGGTTTTCTACGTCAACATCGGTGGCGGCGAGCCGACGGTACGCTCCGACTTCTGGGAGCTCGTCGACTACGCGACCGACCACCAGGTTGGTGTGAAGTTCTCCACCAACGGCGTGAAGATCGACAAGAAGGTCGCGGCGCGCCTCGCAGCCAGTGACTACGTCGACGTGCAGATTTCCATCGACGGTGCCACCGCTGAGGTCAATGACGCTGTGCGCGGGCCTGGTTCGTTCGCGATGGCCGAGCGCGCTCTCGCGAACCTGAAGGAAGCCGGCTTCAAGGACGCCAAGATTTCGGTGGTCGTCACGCGGCACAACGTCAGTCAGCTCGACGAGTTCAAGGCTCTCGCGAACAAGTACGACGCGACCCTGCGCATCACTCGACTGCGTCCTTCGGGCCGCGGCGCCGACGTGTGGGACGACCTGCACCCGCGTCCGGAGCAGCAGCGTGAGCTCTACAACTGGCTGGTCGCCAATGGCGAAGGCGTCCTGACGGGCGACTCGTTCTTCCACCTCTCCGCCTTCGGCGATGCACTGCCCGGTCTCAATCTCTGTGGCGCGGGCCGCGTCGTGTGCCTGATCGACCCGGTCGGTGACGTGTACGCATGCCCCTTCGCGATTCACGAGCAGTTCCTCGCCGGAAACATCGTGAAAGACGGTGGATTCCAGGAAGTCTGGCAGCACTCGGACCTGTTCGAGGAGCTGCGCTCGCCCCAAACCGGTGGCGCCTGCAGCAAGTGCAACCACTACGACTCCTGCCGCGGCGGCTGCATGGCGGCCAAGTTCTTCACCGGACTGCCGATGGACGGACCTGACCCCGAGTGCGTCATCGGTAACGGTGAAATGGCACTGGCGTCGGCGGGCGAGGTCCCGAAGTCCAGTGTCGACCACTCCCGTTCCGGTCAACGTAAGACCCCACGCGCATCGGTGCCACTGACACTGATGATGCGTCCGCCCGCCAAGATTTGTGACGAAAACCCGCTTGCGGGAATGCAGTAACTACTGCGCGATACCGACAGTGCGGCGAAAGCTGCACCCCAGAGAGGTCAGTTCAATGGCTAAGAATGCTTTCTTCGAGACGGTGGCAGAAGCACAGCGCCGTGCGAAGAAGAGGTTGCCCAAGTCCGTGTACGCGGCGTTGGTGGCGGGATCCGAGAAAGGGCTGACGGTCGACGACAACGTCGCGGCATTCAGCGAATTGGGTTTCGCTCCCCACGCTGCCGGGCTGTCGGACAAGCGCGAGATGTCCACCACCATTATGGGCCAGGACATTTCGTTGCCCGTCATGATTTCACCGACCGGTGTGCAGGCAGTGCACCCCGACGGTGAAGTAGCGGTAGCCCGTGCGGCTGCAGCACGGGGAACAGCCATCGGACTGAGTTCTTTCGCCAGCAAGTCCATCGAAGAAGTTGCCGCGGCCAACCCGCAGGTCTTCTTCCAGATGTATTGGGTCGGTAGCCGCGACGTGCTCCTGCAGCGTATGGAGCGCGCTCGCGCTGCCGGTGCCAAGGGCCTGATCATCACCACCGACTGGTCCTTCTCGTACGGTCGCGACTGGGGCAGCCCGTCCATCCCCGAAAAGATGGACCTCAAGGCGATGTTCCAGTTCGCACCCGAGGGAATCATGCGCCCGAAGTGGTTGCTCGAGTTCGCCAAGACCGGCAAGATCCCGGACCTGACCACCCCCAACCTCGCGGCTCCCGGCCAGCCTGCACCGACGTTCTTCGGCGCATACGGCGAGTGGATGCAGACTCCGCTTCCGACGTGGGAAGACATCGCCTGGCTTCGTGAGCAGTGGGGTGGACCGTTCATGCTCAAGGGCATCATGCGCATCGACGACGCCAAGCGAGCTGTCGACGCCGGTGTCTCCGCTATCTCGGTCTCCAACCACGG
Source organism: Rhodococcus sp. SG20037 (assembly GCF_031763325.1). Lineage (NCBI taxonomy): Bacteria > Bacillati > Actinomycetota > Actinomycetes > Mycobacteriales > Nocardiaceae > Rhodococcus > Rhodococcus sp. SG20037. Next base: position 1,928,679 of record NZ_CP134497.1, read on the forward strand.
TGGTAACAACCTCGACGGCACCCCGGCGCCGATCCGTGTGCTCCCGGGCATTGCCGAGGCCGTGGGCGATCAGGTGGAAGTTGTTCTCGACGGCGGCATTCGACGCGGCGGCGACGTCGTCAAGGCGCTCGCACTCGGAGCCAGGGCCGTCATGCTCGGGCGCGCCTACCTGTGGGGCCTCTCGGCCAACGGCCAGGCCGGTGTCGAGAACGTGCTCGACCTCATGCGGATGGGCATCGACTCGGGGCTGATGGGCCTCGGCCACTCGTCCATCACCGAACTGAGCCCGGCGGACCTGGTGATACCGGAAGGGTTCACACGCACATTGGGTGCCAGCTGAGATTACGGCTCCGATAGAGCTGTGAGTTGACACTCGACGAACACACGACCCTGGCCGGACGCCTCGTCCGGTCCAGGGTTGTTTTCGGTCCGCACGAGACCAATCTTGCTGTGGGACGCTCGCTTTCCGATCGGCACCGTGCGTACTACCAGCGCCGCGCCGAGGGCGGAACCGGGATCGTCGTCACCGAAGTGGCCTCGGTATCGGAGAACGACTGGCCGTACGAGCGGGCACCGTTGGCGTCGCAATGTGGCCCGGGGTGGCAGTCGATCGCGGCTGCATGTGCTCCGTACGGAACGCTGGTTCTGGCCGGGCTCGGTCATACCGGGATGCAGGGATCGAGCGCATACTCCCAGTCGGTGCTGTGGGGACCGTCAACAGTGGCCGACCCGGCGACGCGTGAGTTGCCGATGGCAATGGGGCAGGCGGAAATCGACCAGTTGATAGCCGGCTTCCGTGAGGCGTCGGCGCTGGCCGTCGCTTCGGGAATGGACGGAGTGGAACTCGATGCCGGTCCTCGAAGCATTCTGCGACAATTCCTTTCGGGTCTGACCAACACTCGGCAAGACCGATACGGTAGCGATCGCGTTGCTCTTGTTCGCGAGGTCATCTCGGCAGTGCGCGAGGAAGTCGGGTCGGATCACGTTGTCTCCCTGCGGTTGTCCTGTGACGAGGAAGCTCCATGGGCGGGCCTGACGCCCGATCTTGCCATCGGTATCGCATGTGAAGTGTCTCCGTTCCTCGATCTCCTTGTCGTCGTTCGTGGCGGACTCTATTCGTCTGACCGGTACCGCCCCGATTTTCACTGCCCGCCGAACTTCAACCTCGATCTGTGCCGTGAGATCAAGGCCGCTCTGTCGATTCCTGTTGTCGTGCAGGGGAGCGTCGTGGACATCGCCGACGCTCACGCGGCGCTGGAAGTAGGTGAGTTCGTCGAGATGACCCGGGCCCAGATCGCAGACCCGGACCTGGTCGTGAATGCCGCGCGCGGCGATCGTCCCCGGCCGTGTGTGCTCTGCAATCAGACGTGCCTCGTACGTGATCCTCTCAATCCTGTCGTGACGTGCGTCGGGAATCCGAGCGCGGGTTTCGAGACGGTGGACCCCGATGAGCGAGAGCAGATTTCGAAACCGGGAGCCGTGCTGGTCGTGGGGGGTGGCCCCGCTGGGATGGAAGCCGCACGGATCTCGGCGGTGGCGGGGCACTCGGTCACACTCGTCGAGAGTTCATCGCAGTTCGGCGGCATGATCCGAACTTTTGCGCGAGGTGACGGCCGTAGCCGGTTCGCACTCCTCGCGCAGTGGTTGGAGGACGAATGCCGTCGTAGCGGCGTGACGATGCGGACCGGGGCGGCGCTCGACGCCCAAGACCTGGGTGACGCACGCAGCCGGGGCGAGGTTGTTGTCGTTGCCACCGGTAGTGCTGCGAGGCCGCCGACGTATCCGGTCGACGATTCGGTTCGGTGGTTGGATGCGTCGGAAGCCTTCGAGAAGTTGAGCACCGTGGGGCCGGGTCCGGTCGCGCTGATCGATCCCCTCGGTGGACCGATCGCGGTGGCGCTCGCAGAAGCACTCGCGGCCCATGGCATCTCCGTCTCGATTGTGACTCCCGACAGCATCGTCGGTTCGAGGCTCGGCGCGAGTGGGGATCTGGTCGGCGCCAACACGCGCATCCAGCAGGCCGGGATCACCAGGGTGCTCGCGTCACGTGTCACCGAAATCGCTCGAGGGGCCGTCTGCGTCGAACACGTCCATACCGGCGAGCGGTCACAGCTCGAGTGCGAAGTGGTGATCGACTGCTCGCCTCGTCTGCCGAACGAAACGCTGAAGGAAGAGGCCGACATTCAGGTGGGCGACTCGGTTGCCCCGAGAACTGTTCTCGAATCCATCCGCGAAGGCCGCTTTGCAGGGTTTACTACTAGAACGAGTTTCAATTCTGCAGAGAGGGCTATCTCATGACACAGGGTTCAGTTCGTTCGCTCGAAGGTCGCGTTGCTTTCATCACCGGCGCAGCGCGCGGTCAAGGACGTGCGCACGCGGTCAAGATGGCGCGCGAGGGAGCAGCGATCATCGCGGTCGACGTATGCGCGTCGGTGGCGTCGGACAATTCCTACGACGCAGCAACTTCCGAGGACTTTGCCGAGACGATACGTCTGGTGGAAGCGGAGGGCGGGAAGATCCTCGCCCGCGAGGTCGATGTCCGTGACGGCGCAGCGCTCACCGCGGTGGTCAAGGACGGCGTCGAACAGTTCGGACGACTCGACATCGTGGTCGCCAACGCCGGGGTCTGCAACTGGAATCGATTCTGGGAAATGTCGGACGAGCAGTGGGAAACTCTGATCGACATCAACCTGACCGGAGTCTGGAAAACCCTCAAGGCCTCGGTGCCGGCGATCATCGAGGGTGGGCGCGGTGGATCGATCATCGTGGTCAGTTCGGTGGCCGGACTCAAGGCGCTGCCCGGACAGGCGCACTACGCGAGCGCCAAGTTCGGTCTCGTCGGTCTGACGCAGGCCGCAGCAAAGGAACTGGGGGAGTACAAGATCAGGGTCAACTCGATCCATCCTTACGGAGTGAATACGCCGATGGGGGTCGACCAGGGCGCTCTCGAGGTATTTGCAAAGTTTCCGCAGTACCTTCCCAACTTCACTCCGATCCTCTCGGACATCGCTTTCGCCGAACCTGACGAGATCGCCGATACCGTCCTGTGGCTCGCCGGTGACGGTTCCCGCACCGTCACGGCAAGTCATATCGCGCTCGATCAAGGAAACTCCAAGGTCTGATGACGCCGTACCCGCGCCTCTTCGCGCCACTGCGCCTGGGCAACCTGACACTCCGCAATCGGGTCGTGTTCTCCGCACACCTGACCAACTACGCGGAGAACGGGTTGCCGACGGAGCAGCACGCGAGCTACTACGAGGCGCGGGCCCGCGGCGGTGCGGGTCTGATCATCACCGAGGAACACTCGACGCATCCTTCGGATCGACCGTACGAGAAGATGATTGCGGGCTATCGGCCCGAAGCGATCGAGGGATACCGGCGGATCACCGACGCCGTTCATGCACATGGTTCGTCGATTCTCGCGCAGATCAACCACAATGGGGGCCAGGGCGCTGGAACCTATTCGCGATCGCCGCTGTTGGCGCCGAGCGCCGTCGCCGATCCGTTGTTCCGCGAGGTGCCCAAATCTGTCGACGACGCGGACATCGCCGAGATTCTCGCAGGGTTCGCCCTTGTTGCCCGCAATTGCGTCGCCGGTGGCTTCGACGGGGTGGAATTGCAGGCGTCGCAGTCGTCCATAGTGCGCGCGTTTCTCGCCCCCTCGACCAACCTGCGCACCGATCGCTACGGCGGGGGCGTGGCACATCGTGCACGGTTCCTTCTCGAAGTGCTCGGGGTACTGCGTGAGGCCATCGGCCCGGATCGTGTCCTCGGTGTGCGCCTGAGTGGATACGAAGGAACGCGGGGTGGCATCGAACTGTCCGACGCAGTAGCCACCGCTCAACTCATCGAAGCTGACGGTCACGTCGACTACATCAACACGACCGTCGGAATGGCCACGGAAACACTGCATCTGGTCGAAGCATCGATGGCTGTACCCACCGGCTACGCCAACTTCGTCCCGTCTGCGATCAGGGAGGTCGTCGATCTTCCAGTCGTCGGAGTCGGCCGTTTCAAGACGCCGGAGCAAGCCGAAGCCGCACTCGAGGTCGGTGTATGCGATCTGGTGGGAGTAGTTCGCGGGCAGATCGCCGATCCGGATTTTGTGAACAAGGCGCGTGCTGGTCAATCGGTACAGGTGCGAACCTGCCTGTCCTGCAACCAGGAATGCGTCGGGCGGATGGGTTTGGGACGTTGGTTGGGGTGCACCGAAAATCCGCGCGCCGGTCGGGAATCGGTACCGCTGCCGATGCCGCGGCGACGGGGCCGCACGGTGGTGGTGGTCGGTGGCGGCCCGGCCGGCCTGCAAGCTGCGGCTACAGCGGCCCAGCGAGGTCATGCGGTGACGCTGTTCGAGCGTGAACGAAGACTTGGGGGACAGATTCTTACCGCCTCGGTGGTACCGGCTCGCCGTGAGCTCGCCGACCTCGTCCGGAATCTCGAATCTGAGTGTCGCCGCAGCGGTGTGACGATCGAGTTGGATGCTAAAGCTGATCTCGCGATCGTGGAGGAGCGCGCGCCCGAGGTGGTCGTGATTGCAACGGGAGCGCGGCCTGTGCGACCGGCGTGGGCGGGTGGATCAGAGCGTGTGGTGGGTGTTCGAGACGTTCTCGACGGCAAGATTCTGCCGAGTGGAACGGTGCTCGTCTACGACGAACTGGGATTCCATCAAGGTACGTCGGTGGCGGAGTTCCTCGCTGATCGAGGCTGTGCCGTCACGATCGCGACCAACGGCATGGTGGTCGCGCAGGACCTGAGCATCACCCTGGATTTCGAGGGGTGGAACCGCCGAGCGTTCGAGAAGTCGATCGGTCAACGGACAGATCTGATGGTGACTTCGGTGAGCGCTGGGGCCTCGCCGCTCGTGAGCTTGGTTCACCTTCCGACGGGTGTGACCGAGGAAGTTGCAGTCGACTGGGTGGTCTTCGCGACACAGCAGGAACCTGTCGACGAGTTGTGGAACACCTTGCAGGGAAGCTGTTTCGAGAAATTTCGCATCGGTGACGCCTTGTCTCCGAGGCGTTCGCACTCGGCCGTCATCGAGGGGCATCGGGCCGCGTTGGCGATATAAGTCGTCCGTTTTGTCTCTGGTTCTCGAAAGTATGTTCGATTAAACTTTGAGCATGGACAGTCGGGATGCGTGGCAGCTGGATGGTGAGGGCCTCAAGGGTGAGGTTCTGGATCTGGTGCGTGTCCGGCACGAGTTGCAGTCGCGGATGGTGTTGCTGATCGTGGAGATGTTTTTCCGGGAGACTGTGGTCGGGAAGGGTTTTCGGGCGATCGCGCAGTGGTTGCATGGTTCGACGAATCTGGAGATCGGTGAGTGCAGTCTGCTGGTCGGGTTGGCGCGGTTGTTGATGCTCGAACCTGTTGTCGCGGATGCATTTCATCGCGGTGACGTGGATGCGTTGAAAGCCCGTCAGGTGGCGTCGTTTTGTCAGCATCCGCCCAAGAACATGACGCCGGCGGATGTGGACAAGGCCCGCGGGATCTTGCTCGGGTTGGCGTCGAAGAACATTGCCGATTGTGATGCGGTGCGGGCGGCGATCCGGCGGATCGAGAAGCAGTACGGCAAGCGTGAGGACGGCGTTCCGGTTGGTGAGGATTCGGAGCGTAACGAGTTCTACGCCTCGAAAGGCTTGTACGGGCGCGTGTCGGTGAAGGGTGATCTGGATGCGGTGAACGGGGCGCGTCTGATCACGTTGCTGTCGAGCCTGTCGGCGCCGACGCCGGAGAAGGACGGCGTCAAGGACACGCGTACTCCGGCATTACGACGGGCGGACGGGTTCTGCGAACTACTGCGGCGGTACGAGCGGGCGGGGTTGGGTCCGATCGAAGGCGGAGTGAAACCACACATCACGGTGACCGCGTCCGCGAAAGACATGACAGATCTGCAGTCCTTGAAGGACTTGCTGCCGTCCACTCAGGAACTCGGGTTCGCGTGGACGGATTGGGTGGGCCCGATCAGCATCGACACCGCACGGATGCTCGCCTGCGACTGCACCGTGACGCGGATTTTGTTGGACGAGAATGGTGTTCCGCTCGACTGCGGCAAGGAAGCGAGAACGGCGACGGTGCCGCAGCGGCGGGCTCTTGCGGTTCGGGATGGTGGGTGTGCGTTTCCGGGGTGCGGGACACCGTCGGGGTGGTGCGATGCCCATCATATTGTTCACTGGAACGATGGTGGCCCAACGGATCTCGACAATCTGATTCTGTTGTGTGGTCATCATCACCGGACGCTGCATCACACGGAGTGGCGGGTGGAGATCGGTCCGGATCGTAAATCGGTGTTCTATCCGCCGATGTCGATGGATCCGTATCAGCAGCCGATCGGCGGGAACAGCCCACCGACAGCGGCGTGAACCGCGACAACTGACGAATACGCCGGGGCGCAACAATGCCCCGGTGTATCCGCATGCAGTGTTGCGGTGGGAGGGGCCCGCACCAATACGATCGGGGGATGAGTTCTCCGCGTGACCTTGCTGCCATCCCGAGTCCTTCGCTCGAGGGCACTGCGCTCACCGTCGTGGTCCCGGTCGGTTCTTTCGAACAACACGGACCGCACCTGCCTCTCGATACCGACACTCGGATCGCGAGAGCAGTCGCAGAGGCTCTGCCCGACGTCGTCGTGGCCCCGGCCATCGAATACGGGGCGAGCGGCGAACACGAAGGGTTTGCCGGCACGATTTCGATCGGTGCCGAGGCTATGGAAACCGTCGTCGTCGAATACGGAAGGTCGGCGTTCAGATGGACGAAGCGGGTGCTGTTCGTCAACGGCCACGGCGGAAATGGTCCCGCATTGGCCAAAGCGGTGGCACTTCTGCGGTATGAGGGGCGTGATGCTGCTTGGGTGCCGTGCGCTGTTGCGGGTGCCGACGCTCATGCCGGACACACTGAAACGAGCCTATTGCTGCACCTTTCGCCCGATTTGGTGCACATGAGCCTTGCTGAGACAGGAAATTTGTCTCCTATCGCGGACCTGATGCCAGGAATGCGTTCGGGCGGTATGGTCGCTGTGTCGCAAAACGGCGTTCTCGGCAATCCAGTCGGGGCTACCGCCGAAGACGGCGCATACATCTTCGGTGAGTTGGTAGGACGCGTGACGGATGGACTGGCCCGGTGGGAGCCTGGTCCAGATGGGAGGCTTCGGTGACGACCACGACCGAGTGGGGGCGGACGGTCCACCTGCGACGGCTTTCGAGGCTGCGACGAGTTGCAGCACGACGGGCTACGTCCCTTACGATCATCTGATGCGACCAGCAAGACTCCCCGACGGCTTCGGCATTCGGTTGGACCCCAAGGTGCGCACGTACTCGGGTGGCCGGGTACTCATCGGCGGATCTCCGACACGGATGCTCAAGCTGGCGCCGACGGCTGCGGCGATGATCGGTGACGGCTTCCTCGAGGTGGTCGATCAGCAGAGCGCTGCGGTTGCGCGACACCTTCTCGATTCAGGTGTCGCGAATCCTCGTCCGATGTCGACGCCGTCCGCTGCCGATGTCACGGTCGTGATTCCGGTCAAGGACAACCAGGCCGGAGTCGAACGCCTATTGCCCGTCCTCAAGGATCTGACCGTCATCGTTGTCGACGACGGTTCGGAAGTGCCGGTGGAGCCCCGTCGCGCCTGCCCGGGCACCGGCACCATCACAGTGGTCCGGCACGAGAGTGCCCGCGGACCCTCGGCAGCGAGAAACTCGGGATTGCGTTCGGCCCAAACACGTTTCGTAGCTTTTCTGGACTCCGACGTCATACCGCGTGCCGGTTGGCTCGAGTTGATGTTGGGCCACTTCAGCGATCCGGGGGTTGCCCTTGTTGCACCCCGCATCGTCGCCCTCGATCCGTACGGGACGGCGCTGGCGCGGTACGAGAACATGCGATCGTCTCTCGACCTCGGACGCAAGGAAGCTGCGGTGAAGTCGGGCAGTCCGGTCGCCTATGTCCCCAGCGCCGCCGTGATCGTCCGGCGCGACGTGGCACTCGAATGCAACGGTTTCGACGAGAGTCTCGAAGTAGCCGAGGACGTCGATTTCTGCTGGCGACTGCAGGCTGCGGGTTGGCGACTGAGGTACGAACCGGTTGCGCATGTCGCCCACGATCATCGAGTTCAGTTCGACAAGTGGTTCGCCAGGAGAGCGTTCTACGGCACGGGTGCGGCGCCGTTGGCTGCAAGACACGAGGGTTCGGTTCCGCCGATGGCGATGTCGTTCTCGACGCTCTTCGCGTGTATCGCCGCTGCAACACTGACCCGTTCCGGCCTTGCCGGCGCACTCGGCGCTTTGCTGTTTACCGTTTACCGGCTGCGAAAGATGTTCACCGGCCTGAGTCAACCCACCCGGATCGCGGCGATCCTCACCGCGCAGGGAGTTGTCGGCGGATTCTGGCAACTCGCCTCGGCAATGTGTCGTCACTACTGGCCCGTGACGCTCCTGGCGGTGATCGCCTCCAGGCGAATTCGGCGGCTGGCCGTCGCTGCAGCAGTCACCGAAGGTTTGGTGGACTGGTATCGCCACCGTGAGCCAGGCGGGCTGGGACCGGTTCGGTACGTCTTCTTCAAACGAGCCGACGACATCGCGTATGGAGCCGGACTCTGGCGTGGCGCATTCGACGCCCGCGACTGGGCGGCGCTGAAACCTCGAATCACCAAGTGACAGAAGCCGACTACGCAGATTTCCTGGTTGTCGGTGGTGGCACGTGTGGTTGCGTGGTCGCAGCCAGGCTCAGTGAAGATCCATCCGCCACGGTGATGCTCCTCGAATCGGGAAGCGGATATCGATCGGCGCTCGAACTCCCGGACGTCCTGGGTGATCCGTACCGACTGCCGGTCGGACCTGCGAGCGAATACACGTGGACCTATCCGGTCGAACTGACGCCGCGTCGGGCGTCCACAATTGCGCGGGGGCGGACACTCGGTGGATCCGGAGCCGTCAACGGTGCGTACTTCACCCGCGCGACCCGTGCTGATTTCGAGAATTGGCCGAGTTCATGGCGATACGACGACGTCTTGCCGTACTTCAAGAAGTCCGAAACGGATCGTGATTTCGAGGGCGAGTTCCACGGGACCGCCGGACCGATCCCGGTCGAGCGTCGAGCGTGGGACCAACTACATCCACTGAGCGGCGAGTTTCATGCGGCAGCGCTCGGAGCAGGCTTTCCCGACGACGTCGACAAGAATGCGCCGGACTCGTTCGGGGTGGGCCGAGTGCCACTGAACGTCTCGGATCATCGTCGGATCAGTACGGCGATCGGGTATCTGATGCCGGCGTTGCACCGGCCGAATTTGCGGGTGGAATCCGGAGTGAACGTCATTCGCATCGCGTTCTCGGGTACCCGTGCGATCGGCGTCGACGTTCTCGGCGACGGCAATGTCCGACGCATTCGTGCCGACCATGTGGTCGTGTGTTCGGGTGCGGTGGCGACACCGCACATTCTCCTCAATTCCGGTGTTGGTCCAGCGGAACAACTTGTAGAGCAAGGAGTTTCCGTCGTTCTCGATCGACCGGGCGTCGGACAGAACTTCGTCGACCACCCGGAAGTGCTGCTGCCGTACCATTTTTCGAAGCCCCGCACGATTCGATCGCAGACTCCGGTGCTGGAGACAGCCCTCAACCTCGCTGAGATCGAAATCCGTCCGTACACCGCATCTTTCACAGACCTGGTTCCCGGTGCGCCTCGCATGGACCACGGCGTCGGAGTGGTCCTCATGGCGCCGCACAGCCGGGGAAGCATCGAGCTGGCATCGGGCGATCCCGCTGGGGCGCCGCGTATTCGGTACAACTACGTCGCGTCGGCGCACGATCGAGCTGCCATTCGGGAAGGGATGCGGATCGCCGAGAATCTTCTCGAGTCGATCGCCGAGACGGGGTTGATCGATCGCCCCGTCATGGAGTACACCGATGAGTGGGTCGAATCCCGCCTGGGAACGTCGCTGCATATGTCCGGTAGTTGCGTGATGGGTGCCGAGGCGGACCCGTTCGCAGTCGTCGACGGTCGGTGCCGTGTGATCGGCGCGCAAGGACTCAGTATTGTTGACACGTCAATCCTGCCGACGATCCCGACCCGCGGCCCGCATGCGACCGCGGTGATGGTCGCGGAACGAGCAAGCGCCATTCTGCTCGGCGACGAGTGACCGCGAGGGGCAGCAGGCTGGGTCGGCAGTCATACCGAATGGTCGTTCTCGCCTATGGGCTGTGATCGGCGTTACAGTGGTCCACGGAGCGGAGGAACGCAAAATATGGCACGTGAACAGGCTGTGCCCGGCAACCCGTGGGTGGCGGTCAGGCCAGGCGATGACGTCGCGTTACTCGCGCGGCGACTTTCGTCTGCCCATCAGTCGTTCATCGATGCCCGCGGCGTGCCCGGCCAGGGGCTGACCGACGACTCCCATGTCCGCTCGGTCGTACTCGAGTCCTGGATGCGTAGCCGCAACAAGGGGGTAAATCCCGATGTGGTCGGCAACCCTGAGATGCTCGAAGGGTTGGAGCTCGAAAAATATCGCTCCGCGCATCCCATGTCACTGATCCGTCCGGTGATTCGGAAACTCCTGGTGGAAGATGCTGCCGAGACCGGACTACTGATCGCGATCAGTGACGCACACGGTCGATTGCTCTGGGTGGAGGGTGACAACTCGGCCAAGGACAAGGCGTTGTCCATGAACTTCGTCGAAGGCGCCGATTGGAGCGAAGATCGTGTCGGCACCAATGCGCCGGGAACGGCGCTTGCTCTCGATCACTCCGTACAGATTTTCGGATCCGAGCATTTCAACCGAACCGTGCACGACTGGAGTTGTTCGGCCGCACCCGTCCACGATCCCACCACTGGGCAAATCCTTGGTGCCATCGACATCACCGGTGGTCCCAGGGTTGCGGTTCCCGAAGTGCTGTCACTGATCCGTGCAACTGTCGCGGCCGCCGAATCGGAATTGCGATTCCATCTCTTGAACTCGCCCATCCCACTCAGTGCCACGGCTCCGCGCCTCGAAACATTCGGTGCCGGCCGGCCGACGCTGGTTCGCGGCGGTGACCGCATCCCGATTTCGCAGCGTCACGCCGAGATTCTCCTTCTGCTTTCCGAACACCCGGAGGGTCTCAGCTCCGACCACCTTGCGGTCCTGCTCGACGAGGGCGAACTCGACGCAGTGACCATTCGCGCGGAAATGTCGCGGCTTCGTAAGGTTTTCGGTGCCGACCGGCTGGCTTCGCGCCCCTATCGGATCATCACGGAGTTCACGACAGATGTCGGCGAGGTGCGGGCAGCGTTGGATCGAGGCGACGCAGCGACGGCGATGAAACTGTATTCGGGCCCGGTGCTGGCGGGCTCGGCGTCTCCCGGCATCGAAGAGGTGCGGGAAGAACTACGCACCAGGGTCCAGGCAGCTCTGCTGCGTGGAGGTGACGCCAACCTTCTGGCCCGGTGGACCACGTCGGTACACGGCCGCGAAGACTCAGTCGTGTGGGAGGCCTACCTGTCCACGTTGGATCCTCAATCTCCGCTGTATTCGCAGGTCCAGGCTAGAATTGATCTCCTCGACCGCCAATTGGGCATCTGAGAATCATCTGCGTTTCTCGCACGCAACGTACTTGCAACGTTGCAACTCCTAGTGTTGTGAATCACACCCCACCGGGGGGTGGGATTGCAGTCACCGATTTGGTGGGTGCGCCCAGGAAGATCACGTTTACATAGGAGCTTGCAATGACCGTGTACGCCCGCCCAGGTACCGCCGACGCGATCATGTCCTTCCAGTCTCGATACGACAACTGGATCGGCAACGAATGGGTTGCTCCGGTCAAGGGTCAGTACTTCGAGAACCCGACACCGGTGACCGGACAGAATTTCTGTGATGTGGCTCGTTCCACCGCAGAAGACATCGAACTCGCTCTCGACGCAGCGCACGCAGCAGCTCCGGCCTGGGGCAAGACCTCGGTCGCCGAGCGCGCGATCATCTTGAACAAGATCGCTGATCGTATGGAGGAGAACCTCGAATCCATCGCACTCGCCGAGTCGTGGGACAACGGCAAGCCGATCCGCGAGACCCTCAACGCCGACATTCCGCTCGCCATCGATCACTTCCGATACTTCGCGGGAGCTATTCGCGCACAGGAAGGTTCGCTCTCGGAGATCAACTCCGACACCGTGGCGTACCACTTCCACGAGCCGCTCGGCGTAGTCGGCCAGATCATTCCGTGGAACTTCCCGATCCTCATGGCCGTGTGGAAGCTTGCCCCCGCCCTCGCTGCCGGCAATGCCATCGTGCTCAAGCCTGCCGAGCAGACGCCAGTCTCGATCCTGCACCTCATCGGCATCATCGGTGACCTGCTGCCTGCCGGTGTTCTCAACATCGTCAACGGCTTCGGCGTCGAGGCCGGAAAGCCGCTCGCGTCCAGCCCGCGTATCAAGAAGATCGCGTTCACCGGTGAGACCACCACCGGTCGCCTGATCATGCAGTACGCGTCGCAGAACCTTATCCCCGTCACCCTCGAACTCGGTGGCAAGAGCCCCAACATCTTCTTCTCCGACGTTCTCGCCTCAAACGACGACTACCAGGACAAGGCACTCGAGGGCTTCACGATGTTCGCCCTCAACCAGGGCGAGGTCTGCACCTGCCCGTCACGTTCGCTGATCCAGGAAGACATCTTCGACGAGTTCCTCGCGATGGCAGCCATCCGCACCAAGGCTGTGCGCCAAGGGGATCCGCTCGACACCGACACCATGATCGGTGCCCAGGCCAGCAACGATCAGCTCGAGAAGATCCTCTCGTACATCGAGATCGGCAAGGCCGAAGGCGCCAAGGTCATCACCGGTGGTGAGCGAGCCGAACTTGGCGGAGACCTGTCCGGCGGCTACTACGTCCAGCCGACGGTGTTCACCGGCAACAACAAGATGCGCATCTTCCAGGAAGAGATCTTCGGACCCGTCGTCTCGGTCACCTCGTTCAAGGACTACGACGAGGCCATCGAAATCGCCAACGACACGCTCTACGGTTTGGGCGCCGGTGTCTGGTCCCGCGACGGCGGAGTTGCTTACCGCGCAGGCCGCGACATCCAAGCCGGTCGCGTCTGGACCAACACGTACCACCAGTACCCGGCACACGCAGCTTTCGGTGGATACAAGCAGTCCGGCATCGGCCGCGAGAACCACCTGATGATGCTCTCGCACTACCAGCAGACCAAGAACCTCCTGGTCAGCTACGCCCAGAAGGCTCAGGGCTTCTTCTGATCTACCCACCGGCACCCGTGAGCCCCTCGCTGCGGGTGCCGGTGAGCAAGACTGCAACACGCGAAACCTGCACAAACACACGGAGGTTGGAATGAGCGCCACGGACACACCCGATACCGGCGCCGTTCCACCCCGGTTGGTGACCACCGCTGGGGCGGCTGACCTCCTGCGCCGCCTCAGCGGGACTCACGGCGAACTGATGATGCATCAATCCGGCGGATGCTGCGACGGCTCGGCCCCGATGTGTTATCCCTCAGGCGAATTCATCGTCGGGGACCGTGACGTACTACTCGGAATCGTCGATCTCCGACTTGCTGTCGGAGAGACTCCCGAAGACCTTCCCACCGGAACCGACGCTGTACAGGTCTGGATTTCCGGATCACAGTTCGAAGCCTGGAAGCACACCCAGTTGGTACTGGACGTCGTGCCCGGCCGCGGCAGTGGATTCAGCCTGGAGTCTCCTGAAGGATTCAGATTCCTCAGTCGAGCAAGGGCATTCACACCGGACGAAAACGAAGCACTCGGCGCGTCGAGCATTCTCGTGGGCGCTGATTGGGAAGCGGGCGTGCGTCCTTTGCCCCCGACGGTTCCCCAGGTGGTCGCCGAGGCCGTCGACGCCTGCCCGGTGCCGGGCGCGGCCGCCCGATCCTGAGAACGGCAGCCTGAAGAAGATCTGAACAGACTCGGGGCCGCTCACATGACAGCCAGTTAACAGCACGGTCATCTCCAGGCGACCTTCTCCGTACATCGCCCACATACCGTTCATTTCACGCGACGCATCCACCGTGCGTCGTCTCATTCTTGACCGATTCAGAGGATGGACATGTCTCTTTCCGACCACGCAACCGGCAAAAACGCCGGTGCCGCGGGTGCACACCACGACGGCGCAGACTTCCATGCGGAAGACAATTCGTATCTGGAGAAACGAACACTCCGAAAGGGAACAGCAGGGTGGGTGCTGCTTGCGGGGTTGGGTGTCAGCTATGTGATTTCCGGTGACTACGCCGGTTGGAACAACGGTCTGGCCGAAGGTGGTTTCGGTGGCCTTCTCATCGCGGCCGTCGTCATCGCGGGTATGTACCTGGCGATGGTGCTCGGTATGGCCGAGATGTCGTCGGCACTTCCTGCCGCTGGTGGTGGATACACGTTTGCCAGACGTGCCATGGGGCCCTGGGGCGGATTTGCCACCGGCACAGCAATTCTCATCGAGTACTCGATAGCACCCGCAGCGATCGCGACCTTCATCGGTGCGTACGTCGAGTCCCTGAACCTGTTCGGGATCACCGACGGCTGGTGGGTGTACCTCGCGGTGTACGCGATCTTCATCGGCATTCACCTCACCGGCGCCGGTGAGGCACTCAAGGCGATGTTCATCATCACCGCCATTGCACTCGTCGGCCTGGTCGTGTTCGCGGTTTCGGCTGTCGGCCTTTTCGATTCGTCCAACCTCACCGATATCGCCGTCGACACCAGCGCAGTCGGATCGTCGTCGTTCCTGCCATTCGGTCTGCTCGGAATCTGGGCCGCCGTGCCCTTCGCGATCTGGTTCTTCCTTGCGGTCGAAGGTGTACCGCTGGCCGCCGAGGAAGCACGTGAGCCGGAGAAGAACGTCCCCCGCGGCATCATCATCAGCATGTTGATCCTGATCGTCACAGGCGCAACGGTTCTCTTCCTCGCCACCGGTGCGCTCGGCGCAGACGCCCTGTCCACCTCCGGAAATCCGCTCGTCGAGGCTCTGGGGGACAGCGGAGCGGCAAAGGCCGTCAACTACATCGGACTTGCCGGTCTGGTCGCGAGCTTCTTCTCGATCATGTACGCCTACTCACGCCAGACGTTTGCGCTCTCCCGCGCCGGCTATCTGCCGAAGAACCTGTCGGTGACCAACAAGCGCAAGGCCCCCACTCTCGCGCTCGTCGTACCCGGAATCATCGGCTTCGCGCTCTCACTCACCGGTGAAGGTGCAATGTTGCTCAACATGGCGGTGTTCGGCGCGGCAGTAAGCTACGTCCTGATGATGGTGAGTCACATCGTTCTTCGTAAGCGTGAGCCGAACATGCCGCGCCCGTACCGCACGCCCGGCGGTATCGCCACCACCTCGTTTGCGCTCGTGATCGCGGCAGTGTCGGTGGTGGCCACCTTCCTGGTCGATCCCGTTGCGGCATTGCTGACGTTGGTTGCCTTCGGAGTTCTGATGGCGTACTTCGGTCTCTACAGTCGTCACCACCTTGTTGCCAACTCGCCGGACGAGGAGTTTGCTGTACTTGCACAGGCGGAAGAAGAATTGGGATGAGTCGCGGGATGGCCAAGTATCACCAGCAGGTATCCGGAACCAACTACTCGTTCGACGGTCTCGTCGATCTGATGGCAAAAGCGACACCACTGCGGTCGGGTGACGAACTAGCCGGTTGCGCGGCAAGCTCCGACGCCGAACGTGCTGCTGCTCAATGGGTTCTGGCTGATCTTCCGTTGACGGTGTTCCTCGAAGATCTGTTGGTTCCGTACGAGGACGACGAGGTAACCAGGCTCATCATCGACAGCCACGATCGCCTGGCCTTTGCGCCGGTGGCCCACCTGACTGTTGGCGGACTACGAGACTGGTTGCTCGAGACCGCGTCGGCGCCGGAAGCTTCCGCACGGTTGTCCGCCGTAAGTCCCGGGCTCACCCCCGAGATGGTTGCGGCGGTCAGCAAGATCATGCGCAATCAGGACCTGATCGCCGTCGCGAAGGCCATCACCGTGACCGCGGGGTTCCGTACGACCATCGGACTGCCCGGCCGGCTGAGCACGCGACTCCAACCAAACCACCCGACAGACGATCCACGCGGCATCGCGGCGGCCACATTGGACGGTCTCCTGATGGGATGTGGCGACGCCGTCATCGGTATCAACCCCGCGACGGACTCACCCCAGGCCACCTCGGATCTGCTCCACCTGCTCGACGACATCCGTCAGCGATTCGAGATCCCGACTCAGTCGTGCGTGCTCTCGCACGTGACCACCACGATCGGACTGATCGAATCGGGGGTGCCGGTCGATCTTGTCTTCCAATCGATTGCCGGTACCGAAGGCGCCAATTCCGGTTTCGGAGTGAACATTCCGCTCCTGCGTGAGGGCAACGAGGCCGGGCGCTCCTTGAACCGCGGAACGGTCGGCAACAACGTCATGTACCTGGAGACGGGGCAGGGGTCCGCCCTCAGCTCAGGTGCCCACTACGGCACCGGCGGAGCCCCGGTCGATCAGCAGACACTCGAGACCAGGGCATACGCAGTGGCACGTGATCTCGAACCGCTGCTGGTCAACACCGTGGTCGGCTTCATCGGTCCCGAGTATCTCTACGACGGCAAGCAGATCATTCGCGCGGGCTTGGAGGATCACTTCTGCGGAAAACTCCTCGGGCTGCCGATGGGAGTGGACGTTTGCTACACCAACCACGCCGAAGCCGATCAAGACGACATGGACAACCTGCTCACCTTGCTGGGCGTCGCCGGCGCGGCGTTCGTGATCGCGGTGCCCGGCGCCGACGACGTGATGCTCGGCTATCAAAGTCTGGCGTTCCACGACGCGCTGTATGTGCGTAAGGTTCTCGGTTTGCAGCCCGCCCCGGAGTTCGAGACCTGGCTCCACAACTTGGGGATGACCGACGCAAACGGTCGGGTTCTTCCGATCGATGCCGAAATGTCGCCGTTGCGGGCTTTGACGGTGAACTCATGACCGAAGATCAGGCACCGATCCTCGATTTCTGGGGTCCACTGCGCAAGACCACACAATCGCGTATCGGGCTGGGGCGTGCCGGAGATTCGTTGCCCACCAAGCGGGTTCTCGAATTCAAGGCAGCTCACGCCGCAGCCCGCGACGCGGTCCACGAGCCTCTCGACTCCGAGACGCTTGCCATTCGGGTCGAAGGGGTGGGCATCGGGGCGCCGGTGGTGGTCGCGAGCAGCGTCTCCACCCGCAGTGAGTATCTCCGGAGACCCGACCTGGGGCGCCAACCGGCTGACCTGGGTGCGATCGCGAGTTCCGACAAGGAAATCGGGTTCATCCTCGCCGACGGACTCTCGCCGCGAGCACTGATGGACCACGGCGAGCAATTACTGTCTGCGTTGGTCACGGTGTTGGGGGAGCGGTACTCGATCGCGCCGCCCGTGATCGCCACGAATGCCCGTGTGGCACTGGGTGATCACATCGCTGCCGCGATGGGAGTGCAGACGGCGATCGTCCTGATCGGCGAACGTCCAGGGCTCTCCGTTGCGGACAGTGTCGGGATCTATCTGACTCACCTTCCCCGCGTCGGTCGTACCGACGCGGATCGAAACTGCATTTCCAATGTCCACCCACCCGAGGGACTCGGATACGAGCAGGCTGCTCGTGTCGTCCTGGGATTGGTGACGGGAGCGCGCCAGTTGGGCCGCTCCGGCGTCGACCTCAAGGACACCTCTCGCGCCGACGCCGTTGCGTCGGGAGAAGTGCTGACGCTCGATTAATTGACAACTGCACGGCATACCCGGGTCGATCGACACTCGGGTATGCCGTCGTACCCGAATCACGACGAAAACGAGGGAATCGATGTTCCGTTCGCTGCATTCTCGCGCCCTGTGCGCGTTGGCGGTAGGTAGTGTCCTGTTGAGTGCAACTGCATGTAGTTCGGCCGAGAGCGCCCCGAAAGAAGATGTGGCGCAGAGTGGTTCATCCTGCGCGGTGTTGGATCCCAGTCTTGCGTGGTACGGCGACAACCGTGTGACGTTGGATGCCATGATGACGGAGTTCGGAACGTGTGGAGCTGCAGGTGATGTCGATGACGGAGCTCCGTTGGCGCTCTTCGACTGGGACAACACAGTTGTCAAGAACGACATCGGAAGCGCCACCGCATTCTGGATGATCAAGAACAACAAGGTGTTACAGCCTGCCGGAGTGGACTGGGCAACCACCAGCCGCTTCATGACGCCAGCCGGCGCTGCCGCACTTTCCGCCGCGTGCGGCTCCGAGACCGCGCCGGGGCAACCGTTGGCAACCAGCACCGACTCGGACTGCGCGGACGAGATCGTTGCGGTACTCGAAGAGAAGACTCGCGACGGGCAGGCCGCATTCGACGGTTACGATCACCGCCGGACAAAAGCCGCATACGCGTGGGCCGTGCAGTTGATGGCAGGGCACACCGAGGACGAGATCACCGAGTACGCCCGCGCAGCGCGTGCCGAGAATCTCGCTGCTGCAGAAGGTTCCGATCAGACCGTCGGTACGACGGAAGTCGACGGCTCGGTGCGGTACTACGCGCAAATCGAAGATTTGATGAAATCCCTCGGCGCTCATGGATTCGACGTGCGGATCATTTCCGCGTCGGCCGAACCGGTTGTTCGAGTCTGGGCGGAACAGCTGGGATTGGACGCCGATCATGTGATGGGAGTTCGGCCCATCGTCGAGGGCGGGGTTCTCACCGGGCGCCTGCGTGGGTGTGGTGGCGTTGCGGACGGCGACGACTCGGTCATTCCGTACATCGACGGCAAGCGGTGCCAGGTCAACGAGGTTGTCTACGGGGTTCAAGGGCCTACGGCGTTCGAGCAGTTGGCCGCCGATCGACGTCAGGTATTTGCTGCCGGTGATTCTGTCACCGACGTGACGTTCCTCGGAGATGCGACCGGTGCGCGCCTGGTGATCAACCGCAACAATCCCGAACTGATGTGCAATGCCTACGACAACAGTGACGGGAAATGGCTGGTCAACCCCATGTTCATCGAACCGAAAGCACAGGCGGATGCTCCCTATCGCTGCTCGACCGATGCTTACACCGACGCGGCCGGGGAGAAAGGCGCCGTGACTCGTGCGGACGGCAGCGTGATCCCCGATCAGGCCGATACCGTCGCGTGACGGTCGACTTGTCGCGGTGACTTCACAACGATCGATCGGGGTGTGATCTGATTCTGTCGAGCCCTTTGTCGGGCTGCGGAAACCCACGGGTGTCCGCTGTGATGCTGGAGCCGCAGAGGCGGCACGTGAGTAGGAGAAATCGATGGCCTTCGCTGGCAATGTGGACGAGTTGGCACTGCTCCAAGCAGTACGTCTCAAGGAGCGGGTCGGAGCGGTCGTCCTGGCCGAGCACCTGGGCGTCAGCTCGGCTTCCGGTCAAGCTGCGTACGACGCACTTGTCGCGCAGGGCAAAGCGGTCGAAGCGGAAAACGCCATCAGCCTGACCGAGAACGGTTTGGCAGAACTCGAAGATCAGTTGGACGCCGAGCGCGTCTCGATCGACGAGGACTCCATCGGTGAGGTGTACGAGGCGTTCCTTCCCTTGGACGAGGAGTTCGCCGCGCTCATCGACGACGCAGATGCGGATTCCCTTGCAGAGTTGGATCGCCGGGCTGCAAACCTGTTCGACGATCTGTCGGCATTCGTTCCGCGGTTGTCTCGTTACCAGGATCTCTTCTCGGATGCTCTCGCGAAAGTGCAAGCGGGGGAGTTCAAGTGGATTTCCGAACCGATCATCGACTCCTACGCCACGGTGTGGGGCGAGATCCGTCAGGAACTGTTCGGGGCTGCCGGTAAGGCTTGATCCGTAGCGTTGCACCGTGACGCCGTTTCTCGAGGGCCGTCCGATTCGTGAGAACGAATCGGACGGCCTGCGGCATGTCGAGGGTCGTGAAACTCGTTACCATTGCATACAAGTCGTGACCTAGATCACTCGTACCCCCTTTCGGGGGTAGTGCGGGGGTGAGCCACATCACTACCTTTCCTCCTATCGACGGTGATGCCCACAGGGCGACACCACGGGACCACGGAGGAATCGAGTGACCACAGTCTCTCCCACAGGCGGCACCAGTGCCGCCGGCGCCGGGGGTGCGAGTGCCGCAGGTGCGACGCAGCCCCCGCAGAACACCACCAGTGTGCGGCGCGTCGCAATCGCGAGTTGTATCGGCACGACTATCGAGTTCTACGACTTCTTCATCTACGGAACCGCTGCGGCACTTGTCTTTCCGACGGTGTTCTTCCCCGCGCTCGGTGCCACTGCGGGAACTGTCGCATCGTTTGCGACTTTCGCAGTCGCATTCATCGCCCGGCCCGTCGGCGCAATGTTGTTCGGACACTTCGGTGATCGCATCGGTCGCAAGAAGACGCTGATCTCGACGCTCCTGCTCATGGGTATCTCGACGCTCCTGATCGGCTTGCTGCCGGGTGCTGCAACCATCGGTGTCGCGGCCCCGATCATCTTGGTGCTCTTGCGATTCGGCCAAGGTTTCGCGGTCGGTGGTGAGTGGGCAGGCGCAACCTTGCTCACGGCGGAATACGCTCCACCGGGCAAACGTGGTCTGTATGCGATGTTCCCGCAGCTCGGCCCTGCAATCGCCTTCGTTCTCTCGAGCAGTACCTTCCTCATCACCGGCGCAGTTCTCGGCGACACCAACCAGGCTTTCCTCGATTACGGCTGGCGTATCCCGTTCCTGTTCTCCATCGTGTTGGTCGGCATCGGCCTCTACATGCGACTCGCTATCGAGGAGACTCCCGTCTTCAAGGCGGAGCAGGCAGAGCGCGTCGCGGAGCAGAAGAACGAAGCACCGCGCACCCTTCCGTTCCTGGATGCCTGGCGGTTCCAGACCAAGGAGATCCTGCTCTCGGCAGGCGCCCTGGCTTGCCTGTTCGCGTTTTTCTACATGGGCACGGCTTTCCTGACGAGCTACGGAACAAAGACCCTCGGCTTCTCCCGTCCGTTCGTCCTGTCGGTCGGTATCGCTTCCGCGGTTGTCTTCGGTGCGGCGATCGTCGTTTCCGCTCTGTACTCGGACCGCATCGGGCGCCGCAAGGTCATCATGATCTCGTGTGGTCTGGCCGTCGTCTGGGCGCTGGTGCTGTTCCCGCTCCTCGACACGGGATCGCCGATCGCGTTCATCATCGGAATGTTCGGCACGCTCATGATCTTCGGAATCGCCTACGGCCCCTGCGGTGCGCTGCTTCCGGAAATGTTCCAGACCCGCTACCGCTACACCGGTGCCGGCCTCGGCTACAACCTCGCCGGAGTGCTCGGTGGGGCAGTGCCGCCGCTGATCGCCGCACCGCTGGCCTCGGCCTACGGGAGTATGGCCATCGGAGTCATGCTGGCGATCCTGGGTGTGTTGAGCCTGATCTGCACCTGGGCACTCGTCGAGACCAAGGACCACGCGCTGTAGCCATTGTGCGCCTTTATTAACCGCCGGCGGTTAATAAAGGCGCACAGCAGGCGGGTGGGGTGTCCGGACTCTGAACAGTTACGGCCACCCCGCACCGGGAAGTATGTCGTGCATCACACCGAATCGAGTAAATTCGTAGATGAGAGGGTCCGCTGCGGCGGCCCCTCTCATAGGTGCCTGAACAGGTAACCGGAGAGGACAGAACACATGAGTACGCCGCTGCCCAGCTATACGTCCGGAGTATGGGACGGTCCGATGCTGGGCGACACCATCGGAGACAACCTCGATCGCACGGTTGCCGCACACGGCGACCGCGATGCGTTGATCGACCACGCCAGCGGTCGACGATGGACGTACCGGGAGTTCGCCGAGCAGGTGAACGGGCTCGCTGCCGGACTACTTTCCCGTGGTGTGGGGAAGGGCGATCGGGTAGGAATCTGGGCTCCCAACTGTCCGGAATGGACGTTCACGCAATACGCGACGGCAAAGGTCGGCGCGATCCTGGTCAACATCAATCCGGCGTACCGCTCGCACGAGTTGCAGTACGTGCTCGAGCAGGCCGGGATCTCGACGCTGGTGTCTGCGGCCAGCTTCAAGACCTCGGACTACGCGTCGATGATCGAGACGGTGCGGCCGCAGTGCCCGGATCTGACGTCGGTGCTCCTGCTCGGTTCACCCGAGTGGGACGCGGTGCTTGCAGACGGCTTGGCGGCGCAGGCAAGCGATCCGGCTCCGCTCGCCGCAGCCCAGGCCGCGTTGTCGGCTGACGACGCGATCAACATCCAATACACCTCGGGTACTACCGGTTTCCCGAAGGGCGCGACGCTCAGTCACCACAACATCCTCAACAACGGCTATTTCGTCGGCGAGTTGTGCCACTACAGCGAGGTCGATCGGGTGTGCATCCCGGTGCCGTTCTACCACTGCTTCGGCATGGTGATGGGCAACCTTGCGTGCACCAGTCATGGTGCTGCCATGGTCATTCCGGGTCCGGCTTTCGATCCGCGTGCTTCGCTCGAAGCCGTTCAGGCCGAAAAGTGCACGTCCCTCTACGGCGTTCCGACGATGTTCATCGCGGAGTTGGCGTTGCCGGACTTCGACAGCTTCGATCTGTCGTCCCTTCGCACCGGCATCATGGCGGGCTCGCCCTGCCCGGTCGAGGTGATGAAGCAGGTCATCGATCGCATGGGCATGTCGGAGGTGTCCATCTGCTACGGCATGACGGAGACCTCGCCGGTGTCGTTGCAGACCCGCTCGGACGATTCGATCGAGCAGCGCACCGAAACGGTCGGACGGGTAGGGCCGCATCTCGAGATCAAGATCGTCGATCCGGCAACCGGATTGACGGTGCCCCGTGGCGAGCCGGGTGAACTGTGCACGCGTGGTTACTCGGTCATGCTCGGATACTGGGAGAACCCGGAGAAGACCGCCGAGGCGATCGACGCTGCCCGGTGGATGCACACCGGAGACATCGGAGTCATGGACGAGGCCGGATACGTCGCCATCACGGGACGCATCAAGGACATGGTCATCCGCGGTGGCGAGAACGTCTATCCGCGTGAGATCGAGGAGTTTCTCTACACCCACCCCGACATTCTCGATGCGCAGGTCATCGGTGTACCCGACGCAAAGTACGGCGAGGAATTGATGGTGTGGGTCCAGATGCGCGAAGGTGCAGACGATCTCGACGCCGATTCGGTCCGCGCGTTCTGCACCGGCAAGCTCGCGCACTACAAGATTCCGCGGTACGTCCATGTCGTCGACGAGTTCCCGATGACAGTCACGGGCAAGGTCCGCAAGATCGCGATGCGAGAACAGGCGATCGAATTGATCGGTCAGGCCTGAGAGTATGTCCGCGAACCCAGGGGAGCGTGAGCCGGTACGCCCCGAGATCGCGCTCTCCTGGAAGCGTTCTCGACTCAGTGGCCTCGACCCGTCGTCGGCCATCGCCGTGGACACCGAGGAGCAGGACGGTGAGTCTCGTCTGCTCCGGGCCGCCGCACCCGTGCTCGACGAAGTTTCGCAACAGATCGCGGGCACCGGTTTCTGCGTGCTGCTTGCTGATCGCGAATGCCGCGTGGTCGCTTCGGTGTACTCCGACAGTCGCGTCGAGCGAACGATCGAGCGGTTGGGTGTCGTCAACGGTTCACGCTTCGGTGAAGAGCACGCCGGCACCAACGCGCTTGGTACGCCCCTCGAGGTCGGACGAAGCGTGGTGATCCACGGTGACGAGCATTTCCTCGACAGCCTCAAGGGTTTGAGCTGCTACGGACAGCCGATCCTGCATCCCGTCACACGTCGTGTCGAAGGCATTCTCGACATGACCGGCGTTGTCTCGCAGGCCAACCCACTGTTCGCGCCCTTCCTTGCGCGTGCTGCAGCGGACATCGAGAAACGGCTGCTCGAAGGCTCGAAAGCATCGGAGCAGCGGCTGGTCGACGCATTCCAGCGAGTTTCACATCAGCGCCACATTGCCGTCGCGGCCATCGGCGACGACATCCTGCTGAGCAACCGAACCGCTTTGGATCTGCTCGACACCGCAGACCATGTATCGCTCCGTTCCTTGATTGCCGACCTGAATCCAGACCAATCACGATTGGTGACAGTCGAATTGGCGTCCGGCGCGCTGGCGCGAGTTCAAGCCGACCGGATTTCCGGGGCTGACGGTGGTGCGCTCTTCCTGGTCGAACCACTCCAACGGGAACGGGCACCGATCCGCAGAACGCACGAGCGGGCACCGTCTCCGGGCGAACGACTGCGGCGCGACCTGATGCGGGCGCGGGCAACCTCTGCCGCCGTGGCGATCTCGGGTGAAGCGGGATCCGGCCGAACCTCGGCAGCATCGGACGTAGTCGGCAGTGTCGATGCGAGTTGGCTCGATGCCACGCGAATCGCGTTCGACGGCCGTGAGCAGTGGGTCACCGATCTCGTGCGAGCAGCCCGTAAGCGTTCGGGCGTGGTCGTGATCGAACAGGTACAACTCCTTCCTGACTCGGTGTTGCCGCTGGTCGCAGACCTGATCGACGCCAGCGCCGAGGGGCCGAAAATCGTACTGACCAGCGGAGCGGCAGTTGATCTTCCGCCGACCATCGCCGCGCTGCTCTCACGATGCGCCTCCCGGGTTGTCATCACCCCACTGCGCGAGCGACAGGCTGAGATCGCCGAGTTGGCACAAGTCATGTTGGAGGGGATCTCACCAGAACTGAGATTGACCGCCAGCGCTGCCGAAGCACTCGCGGCGGCCAACTGGCCGGGCAACCTGGCCGAATTGCGCGTCGTGTTGAATCGCGCCTCGGATGAACGCTCGAGCAATCGCATCGACGTCGCTGATCTGCCCGAGGACTATCGCACCACGACCAAGGTGTCGCGGTTGGCAGGGCGGGAGAAAGCCGAGCGCCAGGCGATCATCGGAGCGTTGAAAGACTGCGGCGGCAACAAGGTTCACGCGTCGGCGCAACTCGGAATCAGCCGAAGCACTCTCTACACACGGATGCGGGCGCTCGACATCACTGTGTAGTTTGCTGTCCGACTTCAGTTGTACAAAGTTCGGACAGTTAGCACCCCCGGAAGCGCGGAAGTATGGCGTGCATCACATTCGCACCTCACTACTTCAGGGGAGTTTCCGATGACGGCAGTAGCCGAACACACCATCAGTTCCGCGGTACAGGGTTTCCTGAACGGACCGAAGAAGCTCTACATCGGCGGCGAATTCGTCGACGCCGCTTCGGGTCAGACCTTCGCGACGTACAACCCGGCTGACGGACAGAAGCTCGCAGACGTGGCACACGGTCAGGCCGAAGACATCGACCGCGCGGTACGTGCCGCTCGAACGGCTTTCGAGGACGGCCCCTGGTCACGTATGAAGGCAAACGAGCGCGAGCGGATGATCTGGCGCGTCGGCGACATTCTCAGTGCTCGTGCCGAGGAATTCGGTCAGCTCGAAGCTCTCGACAACGGCAAGTCCGTTGCCATCGCCACCGCCGTCGACGTGGCTTGGGCCGCAGACGTTTTCCGCTACTACGCGGGTTGGGCCACCAAGATCGAAGGCAGCACCGTCAACGTGTCGATGCCCTTCTCTCCGGGCGGCGAGTTCCACGCCTACACCCTGCGTGAGGCGATCGGCGTCTGTGGACTGATCGTGCCGTGGAACTTCCCGCTGCTGATGTCGTCGTGGAAGCTCGCCCCCGCGCTCGCCGCCGGCAACACGGTGATCCTCAAGCCCGCTGAGCAGACCCCGCTCACCGCACTGCTTCTCGCGGAGGTCTTCGAAGAAGCAGGCTTCCCGCCCGGCGTCGTCAACATCGTTCCCGGCTTCGGCGATGCAGGTGCTGCTCTGTCCGGCCACGACGACGTGGACAAGGTTGCGTTCACCGGTTCCACCGAGGTGGGTAAGAAGATCGTCGACGCCGCCAAGGGCAATCTGAAGAAGGTTACGCTCGAGCTCGGTGGCAAGAGCCCCAATATCGTGTTCGCCGACGCCGATTTCGATTCCGCGGTGGAGGGTTCGCTCAACGCGTGGCTGTTCAACCACGGACAGTGCTGCGTTGCGGGTACTCGTCTGTACGTCGAGGACACCATCTTCGAGAAGTTCACCGAGGCCGTCGCGCACGCAGCGAGCCAGGTCAAGATCGGACCCGGCCTCGATCCCACCACCCAGCTCGGACCGCTGGTCTCGCAGGAGCAGTTCGACAAGGTGACCGGCTACCTGCGTGAGGGAATCGCCGACGGCGCACGTGCACTGACGGGCGGCAACCGCTGGGGCGATCAGGGCTACTTCGTCGAGCCGACCGTCTTCGTTGACGTCAAGCCCGAATTCTCCATCGTTCAGGAGGAGATCTTCGGACCCGTCGTGGCGGCGCTGCCGTTCAACGCGGACGACGGACCGATCACTGCCGCAAACGATTCCATCTACGGCTTGGCCGCCGGCATCTGGACCCGGGACATTTCCAAGGCTCACCGCACGGCGAAGCGCTTGAAGGCCGGTTCGGTGTGGATCAACCAGTACAACGGCTTCGACACTGCAATGCCCTTCGGTGGATACAAGCAGTCCGGCTGGGGCCGCGAGCTCGGCGCTTCGGCTATCGATCTCTACACCCAGACCAAGGCCGTCAACATCGCTCTCTGACCGACCCCATCGCTCATTCTCTCGTCCGACAATCAAGGAGATCACCAGTGAAGACCAAAGCTGCTGTACTGCTCGAGCCCGGAAAGCCTTTCGAGATCATGGAACTCGACCTCGACGGCCCGGGTGTGGGTGAGGTACTGATCAAGTACACCGCTGCCGGACTGTGCCATTCGGATCTGCACCTGACCGACGGTGATCTCCCGCCGCGTTACCCGATCGTCGGCGGACACGAAGGCTCGGGCATCATCGAAGAGGTCGGCCCAGGCGTCACGAAGGTCAAGCCGGGCGACCATGTCGTGTGTAGCTTCATCCCCAACTGCGGCACCTGTCGCTACTGCTCGACCGGTCGCCAGAACCTCTGCGACATGGGTGCCACCATCCTCGAAGGCTCGATGCCCGACGGTTCCTTCCGTTTCCACGGCAACGGAATGGATTTCGGCGGAATGTGCATGTTGGGAACGTTCTCCGAGCGCGCCACCATTTCTCAGCACTCGGTAGTCAAGATCGACGACTGGCTTCCCTTGGAGACAGCGGTGGTCGTCGGCTGCGGCGTGCCTTCGGGTTGGGGAACGGCAGTAAATGCCGGTAACCTTCGCGCCGGTGACACCGCTGTGATCTACGGCATCGGTGGTCTCGGCATCAACGCCGTCCAGGGCGCCGTTTCGGCCGGCTGCAAGTACGTCGTTGTGGTCGATCCGGTTGCTCTCAAGCGTGAGACCGCACTGAAGTTCGGTGCAACCCATGCCTTTGCAGACGCCGAGAGCGCTGCTGCCAAGGTCAACGAGCTGACGTGGGGACAGGGTGCCGACGCTGCGCTCATCCTTGTCGGCACCGTCGACGAGGACGTGGTCAGTGCAGCGACGGCAGTGATCGGCAAGGGTGGCACCGTGGTGATCACGGGACTCGCCGACCCCGCCAAGCTGACCGTTCACGTGTCGGGTACCGACCTGACGCTGAACCAGAAGACGATCAAGGGCACGCTGTTCGGGTCCATGAATCCGCAGTACGACATCGTGCGACTGCTGCGTCTCTACGATGCCGGTCAGCTCAAGCTCGACGAACTGATCACCAACACCTACAGCCTCGAAGACGTCAACAAGGGCTACCAGGATCTACGTGACGGCAAGAACATCCGTGGCGTGATCATTCACGACAAGTAACCCCAAGTGCTGTGGCGCCTTTATTAACCGCCCGCGGTTAATAAAGGCGCACAGCACTATTTCTTGGCTTTCGACAAAATCTGCATCAACTGAAGTAGCGCCGAGAACTTCGCGAACACCGAGCGCGAGACCACCGGACCGAAAGCCGCGGTGTCGGTTGCGTCGAAGGCGTCGAGCAGATCGCGGAAACTTTCGACCTGTTTGACCATCGCGTCCAGGTCGACGTGCGTGACGGCGTCGGCTTCGCGCAGAGCGAGCAGGTACTGCGGCGCCGTCACCAAGGCGACCGCCGGGATCTTCCGCTCGAACAGTGGTTCGCCCTCACCGAAATGAATGACCGGTCCTGGCGCCACGATTCGGCGATCGCCCGCTCCAATGTCGCGCCACAGCGGTGCAACGATGTCGTGCACTTCCCGACTCGTCGCGTAGAGCAGTTCCGGTTCCGGAGTGGTCTCCAAGGCATAGCCGCCGGTCGAGTTGTCCTCGGTATCACCCAGTGCGCCGAGGTGCTCGATGGCGATCCCCGCTACGGCGCGCGCCTGACCGGCTTTGCCCTTCCACATCTCGGGGTGCGCTTCGAGCCAGGTGGACGTTGCCTGTCCGTGCTTGGACACCGCTGGAATACGAAGGTGGCCAGTCGTCAGGACAAAAACGTACGACCGTCGATGCGGCTGCGCCACGGCGTGCCGCGCCAACGCCAACATTCCCAGATGGCCGTTCTCCTCGACACCGTTGGTTCCGTCGCTGTGAGTGATGAGCAGAATCGTCTCTTCGGGTGAGGTTCCGGGGGACACCGCCCACACCGTGTCGGTCCGGGTGTCCGGATGCAGAGTCGCATCCAGTACCAGAGTCGCCAGCTGACCGGAGCGAGCTGCAGCGACAACCTTCGCGCCCTCGTCGCCGGCCACCCAGACGGCGGGGATGTCGTGATATGGCTGCGTGAACGGAAGATATTGTCCCAGTGCGTTGTCCGGAGCGATGTCACGCCACACCGCGATCACGCCGAGGACACCGGCCTTGCGGGCCTTGTCGAGCTTCGGGCCCAGAAGTGTTGCGGAGAGAACCGGATTTCGAAGTGTCTCGTCGGTGGCGATCGGGCCCCACTCGCTGACCAGTAGCTTGCGGGGGAGATCGATGTGCGGGACCTCGATCACTGCGATCGCGCCCTTTGCCGCCGACCACTTGGGGCGTCGCGCGCTGACGTAGACCAGGGGAGCGGAGATTCCCTGTGGCCCGGTCAATCCGGAGTAGGGGAATGCGGACGAAACTCTGATCGGTCCCGTCGGCAATTCGATGCGAAGTCCGTCAGGTGTCGCCGGCAGATCCCAGCGTTCGAAAGTGTGTGAATCACGCCGGACGTCGAGGCCCAGTTCGGTCAGTTCGTTCGCGACTTCTTCCACCACCTCGTGGTGTGCAGGAGAGCCCGTCAATCGTGGGCCCAGCGCGTCGAGTCGCTGTTGGCCGGCAAGGAGGAGATCGCGATCGACGGCCTGGCCGTGATTCATGGGATTGCCTTTCGTACTACGCGACGTCTGCTCTGGTGAGGCGCCTGCCCGTGTCGTGTCCACGGTACCGAGCGGTCTGAAAAGGAGACGGAGAGCGCGCCGGATATGCCGTTTTCGCAGATATACCAGGTGCCAACGAGCCGGTCGGTCCGTACCGTATGACCTTGGCACCGAAAGACTCCGTGTTCTTCGGACAGACCAGTCCACGGCGAGAGAGGCCTACGTTGGCTACGTATCTTTACAGGTTGGGGAAGTTCGCTTTCCGCCACAAGTATCTTGTGGTGGCCGCGTGGATTATCGTGATCGCGGTGGTGGGGGGCGCTATCAGCGCCACAAATCCGACGTTCTCCAAAGAATTCAACCTTCCGGGCACCGATTCACAGCGTGCGACCGAGTTGATGAACGAGAACTTTGCAGCTGCAGCGGAGCAGCAAACTCAGGCGTCGACCAGTATTCTCATCGCGGCAGACGACGGGCTTGCCGCGCACAGCGATCAGATCGATCAGTTGATCGCGCAGGCGAAGACGTTGCCGGACATCGTCGATCCCGAGAAGATCGTCAATCCGGTCACTCTCGCGGAGGCCAATCCAGCGGTGGCGTCGGCCGTTCTCGGCGACAACGGCAAGGTCGGGCTGATCCAGCTCAATCAGTCGATTCGCATCGAGGATCAGACGCAGGCCAACAAGACCGCGTTCCTCGACTTGATGGCAAAGTTCCGCACCGGCGGCTTGCAAGTCGAAGGAACCGGCTCGATGATGCAGGTGCAGGCCGCGGGCGGTCTGTCGGAGATGCTCGGCTTCGCGGTGGCGTTCATCGTGATGATCGTGGCGTTCGGTGCACTCATCGCGGCGTTCATCCCGTTGTTCACTGCAATTCTGGGAATTGCGCTGGCCACTCTGACTGTCACCCTCGGCTCGGGCTTCTTCGACATCAACGAAGGCGTCACGGGAATCGTCACGATGATCGGCATCGCAGTCTCGATCGACTACGCGTTGTTCATCGTGTCGCGCTACCGCAGTGAGCTCAACCTGGGCGGAACCAGGGAAGCCGCCGCCGGACGCGCAGTAGGTACTGCCGGTTCGTCTGTCGTATTCGCAGGCCTGACAGTGGTGGTTGCGCTGGCGGCCCTGGCGGTGGTCGGGGTTCCGATGATCACGCAGATGGGAATCTCGGCAGCGGTTGCCGTCATCATCGCTGTGCTCGGCGCAATCACATTGATCCCAGCGGTTCTGGGTATCTTCGGCCGATTCGCGTTCTCGCCTCGTATCCCCGGGCTGCGCCACGGTGACGAGCCCGAGACGATGGAATCCAACGGACATCGCTGGGCCAAGATAGTCACCAAGTACCCGTGGCCGATCGCGGGTGCTGCGCTGGTGCTTCTGGTGATCGCGGCTATTCCGATGACGAAGCTCGAACTCGGACTCTCGTTCACTCAGGACGAAGAGCGGCCGGCACTTGCCCTGCTGCAACGTGGGTTCGGTGAAGGCGTCAATGGCGAATTGTTCGTCGTGCTCGACGCGCCTGACGGCACCGACATCACCGCGATTGCCGAAGGCGCTGTCGCGCACATCAAGGGCCTCGACAACGTCGCAACTCCGGATCAGTTGATGTGGGTCGGAAACGGACCGGACGCAGCAAACCCGATGGCGGGCGCCAACTCTGCGCTCATCGCGGTCACCCCGCAGATGTCACCGAGCGGCCCCGAAACCCACGAGCTGATGAATCAGATCCGGGATTACGGATCGACGGTGAAATCGGAAGGCGCAGAACTCGGTGTAGCGGGGCAAACCGCGATCGTTGCCGACATGTCGTCGAAGCTCAGTTCCGCGCTCATCCCGTATCTCATCGTGGTTGTGGGGCTGGCGTTCATCATCATGATGGTCGTCTTCCGCTCGATCCTGGTGCCGCTGACCGCAACTCTCGGATTCCTGTTTTCCGTCTGTGCGACCTTCGGCGCCACGGTGGCCATCTTCCAGGAGGGCGACTTCGGGCTGATCGAGCACACACAACCCATCATCTCGTTCCTGCCGATCTTCATGATCGGTGTGGTCTTCGGGTTGGCGATGGACTATCAAGTGTTCCTCGTGACGCGAATGCGCGAGGAATACGTGCACGGATTGTCGGCCAAGGACGCCATCATCTCCGGCTACACCCATGGTGCTCGCGTGGTCGCGTCGGCGGCCATCATCATGATCTCCGTGTTCGGCGCATTCATGCTGTCCTCGGAGACGACAAGCAAGATGATGGGCTTCGGCCTCGCGGCGGCAGTCTTCTTCGACGCCTTCATCATCCGCATGATCGTGATACCTGCGGTCATGTCGATTCTCGGTGATTCAGCGTGGAAGTTGCCGGCGTGGCTCGACAAGATCCTGCCGAACGTCGACATCGAGGGTGAAGCGATTCGACGGATTCCGATCGAGCAGGATCCGGATTCCGATCCAGACCCGAATCAGGTGCCTGTGAGGGTGTAAGCACTCGGGTCGTTAGAACGGGGTGCCGGTTGCACAGCAACTGGCACCCCGTTCTTCTGTGTTCATACGGAGCCCGCGCGATAGGAAACCATCCGGTTGGTAACAGAAATTGCTGTGATCGCGACAGGAATTCCAGAGGCGACGCGCATCGGGGGCGAGCCGTGACGGTGACTGCGAGGGTACGTGTCGAAGGAGCAAACCGATTCGAATCGGGTGGAGAAGTGGACCTTCGCGCTGACGGTCGTCTCCCTGATCGCCGGTGGGACAGTGGTTGCCGGGCTGGTGGATCGGTGGAGCAGTTCGCCGTCCGATGACATCTCGGTAGCTGCGTCATCTTCGATCACCATGACATCCACACCGGACGAGATTCCGGCGGAAGACGTGCCTGAATTCTCGTACGTCACGCCGAGCGCGGTGTACCCGACAACGATTCCGGGTTGTGAAAGCGTCGAAGCGCCGGAGGAGGATTCGTTCTTCTCCTATATTCTCGACGGATCTGATACGTACGACGATCCACGCTTTCCGTGGTTCTCGAGTGCCAAGGCCGCCGCGATGTCGGAAGCGGTCAAGCAGGCGCTCCCGAAAGATGTCGAGCTGAAGTTCGCCAGCCCGGGTAATTCGCTGCAGTTCGGGCCGATCTCTGCACCTTCGAACACAGATGGGCTGCCCGAGGGTTTCTCGCTCGAGGAGTTGGCGTCCACCACTGCGTCCGGGACGCTGATTCGGGACGGGAAGATCGGCGCGCTCAGCCTGATGCTGCACTCGAGTTCTGATCCGATCCCATCGTGTGTTGCGGGGTCGCTCGTCGAACGTCGGGTGCTGGCTGACCAGTCGGTAGTGGATCTGCAGGATACGTGGAGCGAAACCAATGGTGTACGCACCCTTGGTCGGTCGGCGATGTTGTACGGAGTCGACGGGACCCGTATTCAGGCGTATGTCAACGACACTAACAACGACGGAGGTCGGAACGCCGAGAGTTCCGGCGTGGTGCCACTGACTCTCGACGACCTTGTAACCCTTGTCGAAATGCCACAGCTGCGAATCACTACTCCAGTTCCCCCGGGTACGGCACCCCTTTCGCCCGGGTGCCACGGGATCCCTCGAGACTCTAGCGACGTGGCTGAACTCGATCGCGCGACGATCGAACGTCTCAACGCGGTACTCGAGATCAGATGGCGCGCTGTATCTCCGGGTTTTCCGATTCTTGATACCGGACCGGGCACTCTGACGGTGGCGGAGAATGACAAGTCCACTGCATGTCAGAGACTTCTCACCCGGACGGGAGACAGCGAGTCGACGCTCAACATGACAATTACCGGCGGACAACCACTCCCTACGGAGCCCAACAAATACGACCCTTCCTACGACGGGCACCCCTTGGAGTTCGTGACGCGACCGGATGGATCCGTGATCGAGCGAGACGAACGGGATTACTCGACCGTACCCATGACAAATGACGGCTCGAAAGCAGAATCGACGCAGGAAACGAGCAGGTCGGTGGTGGTCACCCGACCGAATGGGACCCAAGTCTCGGTTTCGTCGTCGGCTGCGATCCCGAACGTGCCGATGACGTTCGAGCAGTTGGAGTTTCTCGCGACGACCGAAGGCCTGGAGATTCGATGACCACCAGATTCTCCCCGAAATCGCGACTTCGGATCGCGGCCGCCGCAGCCGTAGTCACCGTCACTGCCGCCATCGCCACGGTGGTCACGTCGACGAGTTCCGAACCGACAGCGATCTCGTCGCCGCTATGGAGCGTCGAGGCCTCCGAGATTCTCGGGCGCGAGTTCGCGATCTTCCGGAGCCCACTTGTTGGCACCGAATTCAACATGGACATGGGCGGATTCATCGACGCCGGATCACTCGTGGTCACGATGATCGGTATGCCGGATCGTCAGGCGTATTCGTTGGACGACGCAGAATTGGTCGGATTGGACGCCGAAGATGGCACAGTTCGTTGGCGCACGTCGGCGGTCGACATCGGTGGTTGCTCCGAGACTCTGCTCGGCAGTTCGGTGCTGTGTTTCTCCGGGCCGTACGTATCCGGTGGTTCGTACTCGCTGTTCGACATCGAGACGGGAGAGCGGCGAGACATCAAGACACCGTGGGCACCGATCATCGCGGTTGTCTCGGGTGACACGGTCCTCGCGCTCGAGGGTGATATCGAGAGCAACGACGTTCGCGTGCACAGCGGAACCGTCGACGATCCGGAGCGAACTGGTCCAAAGCGTTCGACGTCGGTGGATCGTGGGAAGCCGGATACGTCGATCCGGTGATGTCGGTGCACGGCGATCTGGGTGTGATCGCTCTCGACGAGTCTCTGGGATTCGACCTGAAGACCGGCGAACAGCGGTGGGTACACGGTTACTCCACCTGTTCGACCGCGCATACATCGTCGGACGGCGTGACATTGGTGTCGGATGGCGGTTGCGAAGGCAATGGCCGTCCGACAAGTGAGTACGCGCTCGATCAGAACGGGCGCGAGTTCGCCAGGACGGACGAACTCCCCTCGGAGTCCTCGTATTTCGGCGGCCGATACAGCCGAGATGAACCTGCCGGCGGATCGACTCCGATCATTCTGGGAGACAGCGGTTTCGACCGGACTTCCGGCGAGAAATTGTGGTCCAACAGTGAACTCTTCGACACCGCACAGTCGTTGGCGGTGATCGGCAACGTGGTTGCCGTGACCCGTTCCGGTTCCGAGCCCGAGGTCCAGTTCGTGGACCTCTTCACCGGTGAGGTCTTGTGGCGATCAAACGCCGAGCGCGCCGGGGAGGTTGTCTGGCACGGCGATGTCGTTATCGACGAGGGAAACGTCTACGGAACGGATGTCCGTACGGGCCAACGTAGTTGGGAGGTTCGGGTGGATCAGGACGGGGACGACGAGTTCACCCCCTGGGCGATGCCGCGGGAGCTGTGGGCGGGGGAGAAGGTGCTGTTGCGTTCCAGTGAAGACCGCGTCACGGCGTTGAAACTGTCGTGAAATTCGGTGGCTGCGAACCTTCGGTGATTAGCGAAATTCGATGGGTTACTGGTGAACTGGCATGATTCGACCTTTCGACATGCCGAACAAGCGCCTGAACTCCAGGCGCTCCTGCTCGAAGTTGTAGATGCGGTAGACGGGCCACACGAGCGCGTGGAGCATCGAGTCGCCCCAGATGGTCAGTTTGAGGCGCCAATTCATGATGTTGTGAAGGTGCAGAACCGATTCGGATGCTTGGTTGTACTTCAAGTACTCCAACGGAGGGGTTTCGCCGCGTCGGCCGGACGTTTCCGCTCGCATGTCCGCGATCTGTCCGATCGTCATTCCACCCTCCCGAAGGCACAGTGAAAGGTCGATATCTTCGTGGATGTCCGGCCGGTCACTGACTTGCTCGCGGACCGACAACCATGCGCTTTTTCTGATCGCCATGTTCGCTCCGGCGACAGCGAGTACTTGACGTTCGCAATCGAACTTCCCCTGCTTCACCTGCCTGTCCAGTGCGTAGCGGTGGATTCGAGCAAACGGCGATTCGAAGAGGTAGGTGAGTCCGGCAACTGCTGAGTGAGCGGTGCTGCGTTGGAAGAAACCCTTGACCGCATCTGCCCATCCCGGTTGTACCCGTGTGTCCGCGTCGATACGACCGATGATGTTGCCGGTCGAGGCGTCGAAGCCCGCGTTCCGGGCGTGTACGACGCCTTGGCGGGCCTCGAAGACATATCTGACTTTGTCGTACTTCTCGGCGAACTCCTGGATGATCGATGCAGTACCGTCCGTCGAGTTGTTGTCGACAATCAGAATCTCATCGATTTCCGACTCGGTCAGTAGACGCTCGATGCAGCCGGAAACCGCGTTCTCTTCGTTGAATACCGGAACAACCACCGAAAGTCGATTAGTGGACAAGTGTTCAATATCCTGCATGGATGCGGTCACTGTATTCCTTTGCTGGGCAATTGGGTCCAGTCCTTCCCAAAGGTTACGATAGCAATAGGTGACCATTCGGACAATTTGAACCGAGGGCCATATGATCAATCCCGCAACAGCTTATTGCGGGAAACTATCAGCATAAGTGCAGCTGGCACGGCATAAATGTATGCAGAATAAGGCTTTCGGAACTGATTGATTTTTACCCACTCGAGTCTATTCGTCGGTCGAACACCGGACTTTAGTCCTTCTAATTCCGGCAAATATAATGCTGCCCGTTCGCTGAATTGTGAATCGCCACTGCGGCAACCGTCGGGCAATATCTAGATGTCGCAAGTTGCTTTTCAGTGAAGTGGAGTCGGTGCAGCGCAAGTGCCATATTTGTAGATTCAACGGACCCTTGACGGCAAGGTTGCCGCCATCTGCAAATATTTGCTTTTGTAGCTGTCGGTCTGGATTTTCCAGTGAAGTCTGCCCCCGCGACTTTTCAGCACCGATTTCCGATGTGCAAACAGCAGCCGGCACCTACCTATCGGGTCAGGATGCCTTCGGTTTCGGGTGCCGGAACGGTTTTCCCCGTGATCGGATCGACTTCCTCGAGCGGTGGAACGTCTTCTCCGTCGAGCACTCGGCGCATGCGCTCCTTGTCGAGCTGCCCCTCCCAATTGGCGACCACGAAGGTTGCGACACAGTTCCCGAGCAGGTTCACCGACACCCGCATCGAATCCATGATTCGATCGGCGCCCAGTAGGAGAGCGACTGCGGCAACTGGAATTGCGCCGTGACCGATTGCGGCCACGGTGGCCGACAGCGCCAGGAATGACGATCCCGGCACGCCGGCCATTCCCTTCGAGGTGAGCATCAGAACCAGGACGGCAGTGATCTGTTCACCGAGTGTCAGGTCCACGCCGAGTGCCTGCGCCAGAAACAGCATGCAGATCGACAGGTACAGCGTCGCGCCGTCGAGATTGAACGAGTAGCCGGTAGGCACCACCAATCCTGTTGTAGTGCGCGAGCATCCGGCGTTGGTGAGCTTGACCATGATTCGGGGCAGAACTACTTCGGTCGACGCCGTTCCCAAAGCGAGGAAGAGTTCGTCCTTGATGTACTTGACGAACTTCCACAGGTTCACGCCCGCGAAGTACCTGACTATCGCGGCCAGGATGAGGATGAACAGGACGGCGGCGAGATAGCATGCGGCGATCAGCTTTCCGTAACTTCCGAGCGAAGCGATCCCGTACTGACCGACGATGTACGCCATCGCGCCCAAAGCGCCCAACGGCGCCAGTCTCATGATCCAGCCGATGATCGTGAAGAACAGATGGCTCAGACGATCGACGAGTTCGAACACGATCGGTGGTCCACTCTCGCCCGCCTTGGCCAATGCGAGCCCGAACAGTACGGCGAAGAAGAGGACTTGGAGGAGTGCGTTCTCGGCGAAGGCCGAAACTATCGACACCGGAATGATATTGAGCAGGAATTCGACGGTGTGGGGAAGTTCGCCACTTCCGGTCTTGGCGGCCACGGCGTCCGCACCGTTCGCCAGCGTCTCCGGATCGATGTCGAATCCCGCACCCGGCTTCATCAGATTTCCGAT
Organism: Rhodococcus sp. SG20037; assembly: GCF_031763325.1. NCBI lineage: Bacteria > Bacillati > Actinomycetota > Actinomycetes > Mycobacteriales > Nocardiaceae > Rhodococcus > Rhodococcus sp. SG20037. The sequence continues at coordinate 1,965,806 of NZ_CP134497.1, forward strand.
GAGCAGCCCGAACAACAGGGCGAAGGTGGTCACGACCTCGAAGTAGATGAGTGCTTTGACGCCGATACGCCCTACGGCCTTCAGATCCCCGACGTGGGCGATCCCGATCACAACGGTGCAGAAGATGATCGGCGCGATCAGCATTTTGATCAGCTTGATGAACCCGTCGGCGAGGGGCTTGAGGTTCGCGCCGAATTCCGGCCACAACCAGCCGATGAGAACACCGATGACGATAGCGGCGATCAATTGCACGAACAGTGATCGGTACCAGGGCGGCTTGTTGGCGAGTCGCGCGAGCTCGCTGTTCGGCAGTTTTACGGAAGTTGGCATGGATGGGAACGGTAGGTCCGCTTGATTGCGAAAAAATAACTCGCGAATGTCGTGGATGTAACGCGTCGAGGTTGCATCTCGGACAACAATTCGGTCAACAAGCGACAGTTGTGTGTGACTGTGGTTATTGTTTCCCTGAGCGGTGATCTTCCGTCCGCGTGCATGCACGACGTGTGAGAGGGGCTGTCATGGGGCAAATTATCGGAACCATCATTTTCGGCGCAGTCATCGGAATCCTGGCTCGTCTCGTACTGCCAGGTAAGCAGCAGTACGGCATGATCGTGACCGTCGTGCTGGGTATCGCCGGAGCGCTTATCGGGTACTGGGTCTGGGGAGCGATCTCGGATAAGGGCGACACGGGCGGAATCGACTGGATCCGCTGGATCATCAGCATCGCCGCGGCGGCCGTGCTCTCGATCGGCTACAGCGCCGTCACTGGCAAGAAATAGCAAGCCAACGCAATTCGCGAAGTGCGCCCTCCCGAAGTTCGGGAGGGCGCACTTTTGGTTTGCCCTAGTTGTCCGACCCCAGTTGTGAGCGAACGGCACTCTCGTCGCCTCAGATGCGCCGAAAGGCGCGTTCGCTCAGGGCAGGGGACCGAATTCAGAGCGCCCGTCGCTGAAGATGCAGCGCCTCGAGGAACTGCGCCGGCAGATCCTGCTCGAGGATTTCGTCGTCAGGATGCGGTAGCGCTTTGATTTTGGCGAACTCGTCGTTGAGTCGTTCCATCTTGACATCGAGACGGTGTGCCGCGGCAGCAGCCTCGGTGAGTTCGTCGAGGAGTTCGACGGGAACCTCGCGGTTGTACTTGTAGTAGATCTTGTGCTCGAGGCTCGCCCAGAAATCCATTGCGATCGTGCGGATCTGAAGTTCGATCGGTACGTGCCTGACGCGGTCACTCATGAAAACCGGGACCTCGACGATCAAGTGCAAGCTCTTGTAGCCGTTGGGTTTCGGATCGGCGATGTAGTCCTCGCGCTCGATCACCCGAAGGTCCGTCTGGCTGGTGAGCATCTCGGCGATTCGGTACGTGTCGGAAATGAAGCTGCAGGTGATACGTACTCCAGCGATGTCGAAGATGTTCTTCGAGATGTCGTCGATCGTGAGCGGGATGTTCAGGCGTTGAGCCTTACGCAGGATGCTGTCCGGCGACTTGACCCGTGACGTCACGTGTTCGATGGGGCTGTACTGATTGATGTGAGTGAACTCGTCCTTGAGGATGTTCACCTTGGTCATCAGTTCGGAGATTCCGAATTGGTACAACATCATGAAGCGGGAGAACTCGGTCCGCAGTTCGGCAAAATCGGCCCTGCTGACCCCACTGCTGTCTTCCACGTTCGGCACCCTCATCTGTTAGCTGGTGTAACCAGTCTGCCACCGATTGTGCCGTGTCCGGTTTCAGTGGGTGCGCAGTGCGGCGAGCGTCATATCCCGCAGGACTCGACGCGCGCGTGCCGGCGAAGCGGGGTTGGCGCTGTGAGGGGTCGAGTTGATCAGACCGAAGGTGGCATGCGCTTTGATTCGTGCGTCCGCCTGATCGAGTTGGGGATCGAGTTGCTCGAGCACCCCGACCCACACCTCGACGTACTTGCGCTGCGTCTGGCGTACCTGTCGACGCGCGTCGGCCGGCAGGCTTTCGAGGTCGCGGTCCTGGATGCGGATCAGGTCCGGCTCGCCGAGCGCGAAGTCGAGGTGGAACTCCACCAGTGCGTCGAGAGCAGCGCTCGGTGAGTCCGCTGCCTCCGCTGCCGCAGAACCTCCTTCGTGCAGGCGCGTGCTGATGCCGACGAGAAGTTCCACGAGGACGGCGTCCTTGTTCGGAAAGTGCCGGTACACGGCCGGGCCGCTGATACCGACGGCCGCGCCGAGGTCTTCGAGTCGCACACTCACGAATCCGCGTTCGGCGATCAACCGTGCGGCGGCGTCCAAGAGCTGACGTCGACGGTCGGCCTTCATCTGATCGCGTCGCGTCGGAGCTGCTACCTGCTCAGAGGTCATTCTCTCGATCTTTCTTCGCTTGTGTTCTGGACAACTCAGTTAATCATAGTTAATCTAGTTTCAGTTATCGAGCATTAACTCATGGCGAAGGCGGCGGGATGACTCCCAGTGGAATCACGCAAGGATCGGGCTACCGGTCCGATCACACCGTTCTGGTGGACGAACTGAAGAAGAAACTGGCGCAAGCAGCGCTGGGTGGCAACCAGCGCTCTCGCGAGCGTCACGTGAGCAGAGGGAAGTTGCTGCCGCGAGATCGCGTGGACTCGCTGCTCGACCAGGGCAGCCCGTTCCTCGAGCTGTCCCCACTGGCGGCCAACGGCCTGTACGACGACGAGTGCCCGGGCGCCGGCGTCATCACCGGTATCGGTCGTGTGTCGGGTCGCGAGTGCGTCATCGTTGCCAACGACGCGACGGTCAAGGGCGGCACCTACTACCCGATGACGGTGAAGAAACACCTGCGCGCGCAGGAAGTTGCGCTGCAGAACAACCTTCCCTGCATCTACCTCGTCGACTCCGGCGGCGCCTTCCTGCCGCGCCAGGACGAGGTCTTCCCGGACCGTGAGCACTTCGGCCGGATCTTCTACAACCAGGCGACCATGAGCGCCAAGGGGATTCCCCAGATCGCCGCGGTTCTCGGTTCGTGCACCGCGGGCGGCGCCTACGTGCCCGCGATGAGCGACGAAGCAGTGATCGTCCGCAACCAGGGCACCATCTTCCTCGGCGGCCCGCCGCTGGTGAAGGCAGCCACCGGCGAGATCGTGACGGCGGAAGAGCTCGGCGGCGGCGACCTGCACTCCAAGGTTTCCGGCGTCACCGACCACCTGGCCGAGGACGACCGCGACGCACTTCGGATCGTGCGCAACATCATTGCCACGCTCGGCCCCCGCTCCGAGCGCCCGTGGGACGTCATCTCCACGGTTCCGCCCGTCGCCGATCAGAGCGAGCTGTACGACGTCGTTCCGACTGATCCCCGTACTCCGTACGACGTGCACGAGGTCATCACCAAGCTCGTCGACGGTGGCGCGTTCCAGGAGTTCAAGGCTGAATACGGCAAGACGCTCGTCACCGGTTTCGCGCACATCGAGGGCCACCCGGTCGGCATCATCGCCAACAACGGCGTGCTCTTCGGCGAATCCGCCATGAAGGGAGCACATTTCATCGAACTGTGTGACAAGCGCAGTGTGCCGCTGCTGTTCCTGCAGAACATCGCGGGCTTCATGGTGGGACGCGACTACGAGGCCGGCGGCATCGCCAAGCACGGCGCCAAGATGGTCACGGCAGTCGCGTGTGCGCGGGTCCCCAAGCTGACAGTTGTCATCGGCGGCTCGTACGGCGCCGGCAACTACTCCATGTGTGGACGCGCGTATTCACCTCGCTTCCTGTGGATGTGGCCGAACGCGCGCATCTCGGTCATGGGCGGCGAGCAGGCAGCTTCGGTGCTCTCGACGGTTCGTAGCGAGCAGCTCGACAGCGCGGGTAATCCGTGGTCGGCCGAGGACGAAGAATCCTTCAAGGCGCCGATCCGCGAGCAGTACGAGGCTCAGGGCAATCCGTACTACTCCACTGCGCGGCTGTGGGATGACGGTGTCATCGATCCCGCAGATACCAGAACTGTTCTCGGCCTGGCCCTTTCGGTGTGCGCGAACGCGCCGATCGAGCCGGTCTCCTACGGCGTCTTCCGGATGTGAGCGAAATGACTGAGTTGCGCACTATCGATACTGTTCTCGTGGCCAACCGCGGTGAGATCGCGGTTCGCGTGATCCGCACGTTGCGTGAGTTGGGAATTCGCAGCGTCGCCGTCTACAGCGACGCCGACGCGAATGCTCGCCACGTCCGCGAGGCCGACACTGCCGTCAACATCGGACCGGCCGCGGCGCGTGAAAGCTACCTCGTCATCGACAAGGTCATCGACGCTGCCAAGTCCACCGGTGCTCAGGGTATTCACCCCGGTTACGGCTTCCTGTCGGAGAACTCGGCGTTCTCGGCTGCCTGTGCGGCTGCCGGAATCGCCTTCCTCGGTCCCTCTGAGCACGCCATCGAGGTGATGGGTGACAAGATCACCGCGAAGAACGCCGTTGCCGCGTTCGACGTACCGGTGGTCCCGGGTATCGCTCGCCCCAATCTGACCGACGAAGAACTGATCGCAGCGGCCGAGGACATCGGCTACCCGGTGTTGGTCAAGCCTTCGGCCGGCGGAGGCGGCAAGGGAATGCGTCTGGTCGAGGATCCGGCCAATCTGGCCGAGGCTCTTCGCAGTGCCCGCCGTGAGGCCGCGTCGTCGTTCGGCGACGACACCCTGTTCCTCGAGCGATTCGTCCTGCGGCCCCGGCACATCGAGGTCCAGGTTCTCGCCGACCAGCACGGCAACGTCATTCACCTCGGTGAGCGCGAATGCAGCCTGCAGCGGCGTCATCAGAAGGTCATCGAAGAGGCTCCCTCGCCGCTGCTCGATCAGGTGACCCGTGACCGGATCGGCGCGGCAGCGTGCAACACCGCTCGAAGCGTCGATTACACCGGCGCCGGCACCGTGGAGTTCATCGTCTCCGCCGACAAGCCGGACGAGTTCTTCTTCATGGAGATGAACACCCGCCTCCAGGTCGAGCATCCCGTCACCGAAATGGTGACCGGACTGGATCTGGTCGAATGGCAGGTCCGTGTGGCAGCAGGGGAGAAGTTGGCCTTCTCCCAGAGTGACATCACGCTGACCGGGCACGCCATCGAAGCTCGTGTGTACGCGGAGGATCCGGGCCGTGGATTCCTGCCGACCGGCGGCAGCGTCGTCGATCTGGTCGAGCCGTCAGGTTCCGGCGTGCGCGTCGATTCCGGACTGCTCGCGGGCACCGTCGTCGGCAGTGACTACGACCCGATGCTCAGCAAGGTCATCGCCCACGCTCCCGACCGCGCGGGCGCACTGCGCAAGCTCGATCGCGCACTCGGTGACACCGCAGTGCTCGGAGTCGTGACCAACATCGAATTCGCACGGTTCCTCCTCGCTGATCCGGATGTGATCGCGGGCAACCTCGACACCGGTCTGCTCGATCGTCGCGTCGAAGACTTTGTCGCAGCCGACGCCTCCGACGAGGTGCTCATTGCTGCCGCGGCGTATCGCTGGCTCTCGCGGTGGACAACTTCGGAATCCGTTGATCCCTGGGACGTCCCGAGTGGGTGGCGCGTCGGAACTCCCGCTCCGACCAGCATCAGGCTCTCCGCCGGCACCCGAACGGCGCACGTTGCGATCGTCGGCGTTCCCGCGGATGCAAAGGTCGAGGTCGAAGGTTCACAGCCTCGCGCATTCAGCGCGACCCTGACGGGATCCGAACTGGCGGTGGTGATCGACGGACGTCGACGCACGTTTGTCGTCGCCCAGACCGATGGCGGTCTGTGGCTGGCAGGCGGCGGAACCTGGCACGTGCGCGAGGTAGCCGAAGTCAGCGTTCGCGGTGAGGACAAGCATGCCGGTGACGCCGAAATCGCCAGCCCCATGCCCGGTGCCGTCATCGCAGTCAACGTCGAGAACGGCGCGGCAGTGAGCGCGGGACAACCACTCGTCGTGGTCGAGGCCATGAAGATGGAGCACTCCTTGACGTCCCCGATCGACGGGATCGTGGAAGTGCTTGTCCGTCAGGGCGATCAGGTGATGGTGGATCAGGTTCTGGCCCGCGTGGTACCTGTCGCGGACGAAGAGACTGCAGAAGTAAAGACCGAGAACACGACGCAGAAGGAAGACGCCTGATGTCCGATTACCTTGCCACCGGAGCGCTTCCGGACGAATACCAGCAGCTCGCCAAGACGGTTGCGGATTTCGCGAAGACCGTAGTGGCGCCGGTTGCTGCCGAGCACGACGCCAACCACACCTTCCCGTACGAGGTAGTGGCCGGGATGGCCGACATGGGACTGTTCGGCCTGCCGTTTCCCGAGGAGTACGGCGGAATGGGCGGCGACTACTTCGCACTCTGCCTGGCGCTCGAAGAGCTGGGCAAGGTCGACCAGAGCGTCGCGATCACTCTCGAAGCTGGTGTGTCCCTTGGTGCCATGCCGATCTACCGTTTCGGTAACGAGGCACAGAAGCAGGAGTGGCTTCCGCAGCTCACCAGCGGCAAGTCGTTGGCTGCCTTCGGCCTGACCGAACCCGGTGCGGGTAGCGACGCCGGCGGAACCAAGACCACCGCGAAGTTCGACAGCGGTGAGTGGATCATCAACGGCAACAAGCAGTTCATCACCAACTCGGGCACCGACATCACCAAGCTCGTGACGGTCACCGCGGTCACGGGTGTCAAGGACGGCGGCAAGAAGGAGATCTCGACGATCCTCGTGCCGACCACGACGCCCGGCTTCACGGCCGAACCGGCGTACAACAAAGTCGGTTGGAACGCATCCGACACCCATCCGCTCACGTTCGCCGATGTTCGTGTCCCCGAAGAGAATCTGCTCGGTGAGCGCGGCCGCGGCTACGCGAACTTCCTGCGCATCCTCGACGAAGGCCGCATCGCTATTTCCGCGTTGAGCGTCGGTGCCGCCCAGGGCTGCGTCGACGAGTCGATCAAGTACGTCAAGGAACGCGAGGCGTTCGGTCGCCCCATCGGACACAACCAGGCCATCGCGTTCAAGATCGCGCGTATGGAGGCTCGTGCCCACGTCGCACGTACCGCGTACTACGACGCGGCCGCACTCATGTTGTCGGGCAAGCCGTTCAAGAAGCAGGCGTCTATCGCCAAGCTGATTTCCTCCGAAGCTGCCATGGACAACGCCCGTGACGCCACGCAGATCCACGGCGGATACGGCTTCATGAACGAGTACGCCGTCGCGCGCCACTACCGTGACAGCAAGATCCTCGAAATTGGTGAGGGAACGACCGAGGTGCAGTTGATGCTCATCGCTCGTGAGGCAGGGCTGTGACGAACCCCAAGAAGATCACTCAGCGCGGGCTCTGGTTCGAGGAGTTCGAGGTCGGCGCGATCTACGAGCATCGCCCAGGCCGGACGGTGACCGAGGCTGACAACGTCCTGTTCACGACTTTGACCATGAACACGCAGGCGTTGCATCTCGATGCCGCGTACAGCGAGGACACTCAATTCGGTGTGCGGCTGGTCAATTCGATGTTCACCCTGTCGACCATCGTCGGCCTGTCCGTCGCGCAGTTGACGCAGGGCACCATCGTGGCGAACCTCGGTTTCTCCGAGATCAGCTTCCCGAAGCCGCTCTTTCACGGCGACACCTTGTATGCCGAGACGCTCATCGCGGACAAGCGCGAGTCGAAGAGCCGTCCAGGTGAAGGCATCGTGACGCTCGTGCACACCGGGCGTAACCAGCACGGTGACGTCGTCGCACTGGCCACGCGCAAGACACTGGTGCAACTGCGTCCGGCAGAGGTGTCCTCATGACGTGGACACCGCCGGGGCCGGCGTGGTTGTTCTGCCCGGCGGATCGTCCCGAGCGCTATGCGAAGGCCGCGGCTGTTGCCGACGTCGTGATCCTCGATCTCGAAGACGGTGTGGCTCCGGCCGACAAGGAAGCCGCACGTGCAGCCCTGATCGACACGCCTCTCGATCCGGAGCGGACGGTCGTGCGCGTCAATCCGGTCGGTACGCCTGATCACGAACTCGATCTGATCGCGCTGGACGGCACACACTATTCGCGTCTCATGCTGTCCAAGTGCGAATCGGCCGAGGACGTCCTCTCGCTCGCACCGGCGGACGTGGTTGCGCTCGTCGAGTCCCCGCGAGGAGCCCTCGCCGTGGCCGACATCGCGCTTGCTGCGAACGCCATCGGTGTCATGTGGGGAGCCGAGGATCTTGTTGCCGGTCTCGGCGGCAACTCGAGCAGGCACCCGAACGGTTCGTACCGCGACGTTGCCAAGCACGTCCGATCGACGTCTCTCCTGGCCGCGAAGAGCTACGGCCGGTTGGCTGTCGATTCCGTGTACCTCGACATCAAGGACCTCGTCGGCCTGGGCGTCGAGTCCGCTGATGCCGTCGCAGTCGGCTTCGACGTGAAGGTTGCGATCCATCCGAGTCAGGTCGAGGTCATCCGCGGGGCCTTCGCACCTTCGGAAAAAGAGATCGACTGGGCCACACGAGTGCTTGCCGCGGTGTCTACTGAACGTGGTGTGTTCGCGTTCGAGGGCAAGATGGTCGACGCTCCCGTTCTCCGTCACGCCGAGAAGCTTCTTCACCGAGCCGGAATCTTTCAGCAGAAGGAGAACTAACGGATGAGCAAAGTCGTGAATACGGCAGCTGAGGCAGTTGCCGACATCGCGAGCGGATCCAGGCTCGCAGTGGGCGGCTTCGGGCTGTGCGGTATTCCCGACGCACTGATCGCGGCGATCGCCGACGGCGACGCCACCGATCTCGAGGTGTTCTCCAACAACTGCGGTGTCGACGACTACGGTCTCGGCATTCTGCTCGGCGCGCACCGGATCGCCAGGGTGACGGCGTCGTACGTGGGGGAGAACAAGGAGTTCGCGCGCCAGTATCTCGCCGGTGAGCTCGAAGTGGAGTTGACGCCGCAGGGGACGCTGGCCGAGCGGCTGCGAGCAGGCGGTACCGGCATCCCGGCGTTCTACACTCCGGCCGGCGTCGGCACCCCGATCGCCGAGGGCGGCTTGCCGTGGCGATACAACCCGGACGGTTCGATCGCCGTGGCGTCGCCACCGAAGGCGACGGCAGTGTTCGGTGGCCGCACGTATGTATTGGAAGAGGCGATCACCGCTGACTTCGCGCTCGTGCACGCGGACTACGGCGACACCGAAGGAAATCTCGTCTTCAACAAGACGGCGATGAACTTCAACCCGCTTGCTGCCATGGCCGGCCGGATCACCATCGCGCAGGTGGAGAACCTCGTCGAGCCGGGCGACATCGACCCCGCGCACGTGCACCTACCTGGAGTGTTCGTCGCGCGCGTCGTACACACAGGCCCACAGGAGAAGCGGATCGAGAAGCGGACCGTCTCAGGAGGCACCAAGTGACCAGTGCAGAGGAAACCCGTATCGGTTGGACTCGCCACGAGATGGCCGCTCGCGCTGCCGCCGAGATGCGGCCGGGGGAGTACGTCAACCTCGGCATCGGCCTGCCGACGCTGATCCCCAGTTACCTGCCCGAGGGCGTCAAGGTGGTCCTCCACAGCGAGAACGGCATCCTCGGTACCGGACCGTATCCGACCGATGATCAGGTCGATGCTGACCTCATCAATGCCGGTAAAGAAACCGTCACCGTCAATTCAGGCGCCGCGTTCTTCGACTCGGCTCTCTCCTTCGGCATGATCCGCGGTGGTCACATCGACACCGCGGTGCTCGGCGGGATGCAGGTATCGAAGACCGGTGACCTTGCCAACTGGATGGTGCCGGGCAAGATGGTCAAGGGCATGGGCGGGGCGATGGACCTGGTCCACGGTGCCCGCCGCGTCATCGTCGTGATGGAGCACACCGACCGCGACGGCAATCCCAAGATCGTCGAGGCCTGCACGCTGCCGCTTACCGGTCAGAGCGTCGTCAACCGGATCATCACCGACCTGGCAGTGCTGGACGTCACCGCGGACGGGCTGCAGCTTGTGGAGCTGGCTCCAGGGGTCAGCAGCGAGCACCTGAAGAGTGTGACTGGTGTGGGCTTTTCCTGAAGCTTCGTACCGTAAATCGAAGAACGCGCCGACCGCTGGTCGGCGCGTTCTTTCGTCGGTCTGTCGGCGAGTACCGATAGTCTCGATCAGCGACTGTCGAATCTTGTTCGAGCTCAGACACCCAGTACCTGGCGGCCCTGTAAATTGTCCGAGGTGACTGATGTGGATTGGGGTGTAGATCGTCGGTTGCAATTGATTGTCCCAGGGGGAGAGGTGTCGCGCGCCGCGTCTGAACGGTGCGTTTCGGCAATGCGATCGGGGGGTAGATGAGCTGGGCGATTTGTAACGAATTGCAACAAAACCGTCGATACACCGGGGTATGGATTTCTCTTGTCACCTATGTATCGGAGACAATGGGTGGTTCTGGCTCGTCGAGGTTGGATGAGGTCGGTAGCTGCTGCGAATCGGACGTTCGGCTCGCACGGGTGCGCAATGGTGTGGAAGAGAGGCTGTGGGCGTGAATTCGCTGAATAACGGAGAACTGGGGAGCGGCAAGCCGGAGGTCGGCAGCTCGCCGGAGGACGTTCAGCGATCAGGCGCATTCCCACTCTCTGCGGCGCAACTCGGCATGTGGTTCGCTCAGCACCTCGACCCCTCTGTTCCGGTGAACATCGCCCAGTACGTAGAACTCCGTGGAGTGCTGGCGCTCGACGTGCTTCGTCAGGCGTGTGCCGACGCCGGCCGCGAAATCGGGTCGGCCTTCGTTCGGATCTTCGAGATCGACGCCCAGCCGTACCAGATCATCGACGCCACGCTCGATGATTCGGTTGGCTATGTGGACCTTCGGAGTGAGGACGATTCGCACGATGCGGCGATGCAGTGGATGCGTGCAGATCGCAGTCGGCCGATCGACATGCTTACGGACCGACTGATCTCTGCCACCATTCTGCGACTCGGCGAGAATCGCTACTACTGGTACACGCGGGTCCACCACACAATTCTCGACGGTTTCGGTGCCTCGACGTTCGTCACGCGCGTGGCGGAGTTGTACTCGGCACGCGTGGAGGGCCGGGATCCGGAGCCCAGCGAGGCGTCCGATCTCCGGAACGTCTACGAGGTAGACAACAAGTACCGCCAGTCGAGTCGTTTCGAAACCGACCGCAAGTACTGGGCCGACAAGATCGACAATCTTGACGAGATCTCGAGCCTCGCGGGTCGAAGTGCTGCGCCTGCTCCAGTCAGTCGGATCGACAGTGCTGCGCTGTCCAACCACGTCGAGGCTCTGCTCGGACGGTTCCTCGAGCGCGTGGAGAAGACCACGGTTGCTGGAACAGTCGTCGCGGCGTTTGCGGCGTACCTCGCTCAGATGACCGGGCGAGAGGACGTGTCGCTGAGTCTGCCCGTTTCCGGCCGAACGACAGCCGTGCTGCGTCGATCCGGCGGCATGGTCTCCAACGTCGTTCCGCTGCGACTGACCGTCACTGCCGATACCACCGTTCAGGAGCTTCTGGACGACGTCAGGAACGAAATGTCCGGCGCGCTGCGCCACCAGCGGTACCGACACGAGGACATGGTCCGCGGCGGGGACGGGCCGGGCCGGGGCGGATTCTTCGGCCCCTGGATCAACATCATGATGTTTTCCACCGAGTTGGCGTTCGGGCCCCTCGTCGGCGAACTTCACATCTTGTCCACGGGTTTGATCGAAGACCTCGGTGTCAACCTGTACCAGAGCGTCGGCGATACCCGCACACACATCGACTTCGAGTCGAATCCCAATCTGTACGCGCCCGCGGACGCCCAGCGAAATCACTCGCGGTTCGTAGAGTTTCTCGAGAAGTTCGTCTCGGCCGAAACGAGCCGCAAGGTCTGGGATCTTCCTGTCGCAACCGACGAGGAGCGAAACAAGGTTGCCTTGTGGAACCGCACCGGCTTCCACGTTGCCTCGCAGACCATCACCGAAGCATTCGAGCGTCAGGTCGAGAGAACTCCCGATGCCACCGCTGTCGTTTTCGAAGGCGCCAGCCTCACGTACGCCGAATTCGACTCTCGCGCAAATGGTTTGGCTCGTCAACTCATCGCCATGGGTGTTGGGCCCGAATCGCTTGTAGGACTGTCGATCCGCAGGTCTTTGGACTTGATGGTCGGTCTGTACGCGATTGCCAAGGCCGGCGGAGCCTGGGTACCGGTGGATCCCGACCACCCAGCCGACCGCACCGCCTACATTCTCGAGTCGGCGCAGCCCACGTGTGTTGTGACCACTGCGCGGGACGACGTGGATCTGCCCTCGGGCACACGGGTCATCGAGATCGACACACTGGACTATGGGCAGCTCGACAGCAGGCCGATCGTCAACGCGGATCGCCTGTCTCCCTTGCATTTCTCGAACACTGCGTACGTGATCTACACCTCGGGTTCGACCGGTCGACCCAAGGGTGTCGCGGTCACTCACGCGGCGATCAACAATCAGCTTCAGTGGATGAACGCCGAGTACGGGCTTTCAGCGTCGGACATCTACCTGCAGAAGACCGCTACGACATTCGACGTGTCGCTGTGGGGATTTTTCATGCCGTTGCAGGTCGGCGCCACGCTCGTCGTCGCGACTCCGGACGGTCATCGAGACCCGATCTACGTGGCGAACAAGATCGCGGAGCTCGGCGTCACGATCACCGACTTCGTGCCATCCATGCTCACGCTGTTCACTGCGAATGCACCTGCCGGATCTTGTGATTCGTTGCGCCACGTGTTTGTCATCGGCGAGGCGCTCCCGCCCGAGACGTCTTCCGCCTTCCGCGAACTCTGTGGAGCCGGACTGCACAACCTGTACGGTCCGACCGAAGCTGCGGTATCGGTCACGTACTACGAGGCCGTGGCCACGGATACTACTTCCGTGCCGATCGGTATGCCGCAGTGGAACACTCAGGCGCACGTACTGGACGGGCAACTTCGCCCGACCCCCATCGGGCAGCCGGGTGAGCTCTATCTCGCCGGCGTTCAACTCGCGCGCGGATACGTTGGTCGACCGGACCTGAGCTCGGATCGGTTCGTAGCCAATCCGTACGGCACGGCCGGTGAGCGTATGTACCGGACCGGCGACCTCGTTCGTCGCCGTGAGGACGGAAATCTCGACTACATTGGGCGTACAGACTTCCAGGTGAAGTTCCGCGGGCAGCGCATCGAACTCGGCGAGATCGAGACCGTCCTTCTGGCGCACCCCGACGTTTCGCAGGCTGTCGTTTTGGTGACCGTCACCCCGACCGGTGATCAATTGGTCGGCTACGTCGTGCCGGGTCCAGGCCGAAACATCGATGCTGCGGTGCTCAGTGAGTTCGCCGGCCGAAGCCTCCCGTCGTACATGGTTCCGGCCGCGTTGATGGTGCTCGATGCGTTGCCGCTCAACACGAGTGGCAAATTGGATCGTGCCGGGTTGCCCGAGCCGGTGTTCGCGAGTGCGAAGCAGTACCGCGAGCCCCGCACCGAAATCGAACGCATCGTGGCGGACGTGTTTGCCGACGTTCTCGGTGTCGAGCGCGTCGGTATCGATGACGACTTCTTCGAGCTCGGTGGAAACTCTCTGGTTGCAACACAATTAGTGACGCGAGTGGGTTCGGCATTGGGAGTGCAACTCGGCGTTCGAGAGCTCTTCGAATCCACCACGGTCGCCACCCTGGCGGCCCGCGCCGAGTCGGTGGCGGGCAACGCCAGGCAGCTCACCCCGCTGATCGCCAAGCCTCGTCCCGAGGTCGTCCCGCTCTCGCTTGCGCAGCAGCGCATGTGGTTCATCAACCGTCTCGATCCGTCGACGCCCGCCTACAATCTTCCGTTCACGGTCCGGCTCACCGGTTCGGTGGACCCGTCCGCCCTGCATGCCGCGGTGATGGATCTTCTCGAGCGACACGAGTCCTTGCGGACGATCTACCCTGATGTCGACGGAACCGCGCAACAGCTGGTTCTGCCGGTCGACCGGGCCGCGGTGGAGTTGAATCCGGTCAAGATTCGGAATTCGCATCTCGACGCGGCGCTGTTCGACGTGGCGTCTCGCGGCTTCGACGTGACGCTCGAAATCCCGGTACGGGTTGCCCTCTTCGAGGTGTCTCCGACGGACTACGTCCTGGTGATGGTTCTCCATCACATCGCTGCAGACGGACTGTCGTTCCGTCCGCTCGCACGTGACCTTCTCGTCGCCTACTCGGCGCGAAGTGAGAAGTCTGCGCCGGCGTGGACGCCGCTGCCAATTCAGTACGCCGACTACGCCCTGTGGCAGCGCGAAGCACTGGGATCCGACGAAGACCCGCGCTCGGAGTCGTCTCGCCAGATAAACTTCTGGCGCCGGGCACTTGCCGATCTGCCGGATCAGTTGGATCTGCCGACCGACCGACCTCGTCCTGCCATCGCGTCCAATCACGGCGCCAAGCACCATTTTCAGATCAGCGAACGCACGACGCGCAAGTTGAACGAGTTGGCGCGCTCGAGGAGCGTCTCTCTGTTCATGGTGTTGCAGGCGGCGTATGCAACGCTGTTGAGCCGGCTCAGTGGTACCTCCGACATCGCGATCGGTGCCCCGATCGGTGGGCGAGGCGATCAAGCGCTCAACGACGTGATCGGCATGTTCGTGAACACCCTGGTGCTTCGCACCGAGGTCGATCCTGATGAGCCATTCGCCAATCTGATTCAGCGAGTTCGTGATTCGGGCTTGTCTGCGTACGCACATGCGGATGTCCCATTCGAGCGTCTGGTAGAGGCTCTCAATCCGCCGCGCTCACGGGCTCGTCACCCTCTGTTCCAGGTTGCGTTGACCGCGGAGATCAGTGGACGGCGCGAGCTCGAGTTCTCTGGAGTGAAGGCCGTGGCGGCGGAACTCGAGGTGCCGATCGCGAAGTTCGACATCGAGCTGATGGTGTCCGAGGGGCAAGAGGGCGCAACGGACTTCGAAGGCCTGGAGGCGACGCTTACCTACGCGACCGATCTCTTCGATGCTTCGACAATGGTGGAGTTCGCCGAGCGTTTCATCCGCGTCCTGAATGCCGTCGTCGACGATCAAAACACGAAGGTCGGCGATATCGCCGTGTTCGGGAAAGACGAGTCGGCAAGAGTGCTCGACTGGTCGGCGGGAACGCGCTGTAGTGCTCCGGAGTTGTCGATCTTGTCGGCCTTCTACCGTGCTGCAGACGCTCAGCCGAACGCCGTCGCGGTGGCGGACGACGATCGAACACTGACCTACGAGGAATTGGACACACGGTCCAGTCTCCTCGCACTGGAACTGGCCGCGACCGGTGTATGTGCGGGCGACGTTGTGGCGTTGACCGTTGCCAGGTCGTGGCAATGGGTAGTGGCGATGCTGGCTGCATGGAAGGTAGGAGCCGCGTACGCACCCATCGACCCGAGCTTCCCGCATGAGCGCATCCAGTCGATTCTGGAAGATACCGATGCAGTGTGTGTCGTGACTGTCGACGTCATCGAACTCGACATCCCGATACTCGTTGTGAAGTCTGATCTTCCACCGGCGACCGCCGTTCAGCGCCAGGACGACCCCTGGCTTTCTGTCGGTGCGAAAGATCATCTCGGATATGTGATTTCGACGTCCGGCTCGACCGGGCGTCCCAAGCCGACGATGGTACCGATGCGAGGCATCGAGAACACCGTGGCGTGGTACCGCTCGGAACTGCCCGAAGCCGGGCCGATCCTTGTTGCGTCCTCACCGAGTTTCGACCTCACGCAGAAGAACATATGGGCAGCGCTCGGTAGTGGAGTGCCGCTTCATTTGAGCGGAGATGGTTTCGACCCGCATGCCATTCTCGGGATCGTCGAATCAGCTGGCATTCGTGTTGCGAACATGTCGCCGAGCGCCTTCGTCGCTCTTTCCGATGCAGATGCGGAGGGAGTGCTCACACAACTGGATGTAGTCTTCCTCGGCGGTGAGCCGATCCAACTCCCCAGGCTCTCGCACCTGATGCGGGCTGGAGTGCGAATCGTCAACAGCTATGGTCCCACTGAGGCTTCGGATGTTGTTTCGGCACTGTCCGCGACATCCGAGCACAGCGCCGGAGTGCCTATCGGTACGCCGATTCCGAACATCGACTTGTTTGTGCTCGATTCTCGTCTGCATCCGGTCCCAGCCGGCCTGATCGGCGAGCTGTACGTTGCGGGCGTTGGTGTCGGGCGAGGTTACGGTGCTCGGTTCGACGTGACGGCAGAACGGTTCGTCGCAAATCCGTTCGGCGACGGTGGTTCCAGGATGTACCGGACAGGCGATCTTGTCCGGTGGAACGATCTGGGACAGTTGGAGTATGTCGGCCGCAGCGACTTCCAGGTGAAACTGCGTGGGCTGCGGATCGAATTGGGCGAGATCGAAGCCGCGCTCGTGTCGCTCGAGTCAGTCGTGCAAGCCGTCGTCTTGATGCACAACGACGAACGGATCGGCGATCAACTTGTCGCGTACGTCGTCGCGGACGGTGACACGTCCCTCGAAAC
Organism: Rhodococcus sp. SG20037; assembly: GCF_031763325.1. Classification (NCBI taxonomy): domain Bacteria; kingdom Bacillati; phylum Actinomycetota; class Actinomycetes; order Mycobacteriales; family Nocardiaceae; genus Rhodococcus; species Rhodococcus sp. SG20037. The sequence goes on from NZ_CP134497.1 coordinate 1,982,153, forward strand.
TGAGATGCTCACGACTGCCGTCGCGGAGAAGCTTCCCGAGTACATGATTCCTTCCGCGTTCATGATCGTGGAGGAAATCCCCCTGACGTCGAACGGCAAGTTGGATCGTCGCGCATTGCCAGTCCCCACGTTCGAGGTCCGCGAATTCCGTGCACCCACCACGCCGGTGGAAGAGATTGTCGCGCAGGTGATTGCGGATGTTCTCGGAGTGGAACGAGTCGGCCTCGACGACGACTTCTTTGAACTCGGTGGCAACTCCCTGGTGGCCACTCAGGTCACCTCCCGATTGGGGCGGGCGCTCGACACTACGGTGCCGGTGCGAACGCTGTTCGACGTTTCCACCGTCGAGGCGCTCGCCGCACACATCGAGTCGCACGTAGGTAGCGGCGGGCAGAAGGCGCTCGTCGCACAGGTGCGTCCCGCGGAAATTCCGTTGTCGCTGGCGCAGCAGCGCATGTGGTTCCTGAACCGCTTCGACACCGACTCAGCTGCTTACAACATCACTTTTGCTCTGCACCTGACTGGTCATCTCGATACTGCCGCGATGGAAATGGCGCTGGAGGACGTACTGGCCCGGCATGAGGTGCTCCGAACGGTATATCCGGACGGGGCTTCCGGACCGAAGCAGTCGATTCTGTCGCTCTCGGAGGCGTTCGGCGGGCTGACCGTGGAGTCGGTTTCGGATCAGGACGAGCTCGAAAGTCGAGTCGCTGCAATCGGATCCTCAGCGATCGACGTCACCGTCGACGTGCCGATCCGTGTCCGCCTGTTGACGGTCAGCGACACCGAGCACACCCTTGCGATCGTGGTTCATCACATCGCCGCTGACGGTTGGTCGATGGCGCCCCTGGCTCGCGATGTCATGATTGCCTACTCGGCACGCAAGGACGGGATCGCGCCGGCGTGGCAGCCGTTGACTGTGCAGTACGCCGACTATTCGTTGTGGCAGCGTGAGGTTCTGGGGTCGGAAGACGACTCGGAATCACTGATCTCGCAGCAGATCTCGTACTGGACCGAGACTCTGGCAGACCTACCGGATGTGATCGAGCTTCCGTCGGACCGGTCTCGGCCTGATGTGGCGTCGATGCGCGGCGAGCGATTCGCGTTCGAGATCTCCGGGGATGTGCACCGTCGATTGGACGCGCTGGCACGGGAGAACAACGCGACGCTCTTCATGGCGTTGCACTCGGCGCTTGCCGTTCTGATGGCCCGACTGAGCGGAACCTCGGACATCGCCGTGGGCACTCCCGTTGCCGGTCGTGGCGACGAGGCGCTCGACGATCTCGTCGGCATGTTCGTCAACACGCTTGTTCTGCGGACCGAGGTCGACCCGGCCCAGGCATTCACGGATCTGCTGGCTGCGGCGAGTGATTCTGCGCTCGGAGCGTTCGCTCACTCGGACGTGCCCTTCGAGCGGTTGGTGGACGTCTTGGCTCCCGCCCGGTCGCAGGCCAGACATCCGCTGTTCCAGGTCGTGCTGTCCTTGCAGAATCTCGCGCAAACGGCATTGGAACTGCCGGGACTGGCGATCAAGGCCGCCGAAATCGACACGACCACTGCCAAGTTCGACCTCGAACTCGCAGTGACAGAGTCGATCGGCGAAGACGGGATCCAGCAAGGGCTCTCGGCCGAATTCACGTTTGCTGCAGATCTGTTCGACGTTTCGACGGTCGAGGGGTTTGCTCGGCGTCTGGTTCGTATCCTCGAGACTGTCGTGTCGGTTCCTTCGATTGTCGTCGGTGACATCGATATTCTCGATGCGGCCGAGCGGGGTGTGCTGGCCGATGTTCATGGAGGTCAGTCGGTCTCGGGAACCCTGGTCGAGATCCTCACAGCGGCGGCCGCTTTGGATCCGTCGGCGGATGCGATTCGCTTCGACGGTCAGTCGATCAGCTACCGCGAACTCGACGAGCGGTCGTCGCGACTCGCTCGTGTTCTGATTGAGAAGGGCGTCGGGCCGGAGGATCGGGTCGCGATCGCGATTCCGCGTTCGGCCGATTCGGTTCTCGCTCTGTGGGCAGTGGTGAAAACGGGTGCTGCATTCGTGCCCGTCGACCCGACGTATCCGGTTGACCGTATCGCCCACATGATCTCCGATTCCGGTGCGGTGCTGGGTCTTGCGCTCAGTGACGTCGAGGCAGGATTGCCGTCGGCGTTGACGTGGGTTGTTCTCGACGACGAGAAGACAGTGGCGGCGTGCGCGGCAGAATCTTGCGCGCCGGTGAGTGATTCGGATCGACGCAGTGCGATCGACGAGCGGCAGCCTGCTTACGTCATCTACACCTCTGGCACCACGGGTCTGCCCAAGGGCGTTGTGGTCACCAATGCGGGTGTGGCGAACTTCTGCGCCGAGCAGGTCGAGCGCTATGCGCTGACCGCGGATGCTCGGACGCTGCATTTCGCCTCGCCGAGTTTCGATGCTTCTGTTCTCGAGTTGCTGATGGCATTCGGAGCAGCATCGACGATGGTGATTGCGCCGACGACGGTGTACGGCGGCGCGGAATTGGCCGAGATCTTGCGCTCGGAGGGCGTGACGCATGCGTTCGTGACGCCCGCTGCGCTGGCATCAGTGGATCCGAGCGGGCTCGACGCGTTGCGGGTGGTTGTCGTCGGTGGCGAAGCCAGTTCGCGGTCTCTCGTTGCCAAGTGGGCGGTGCCGCTTCCGGATGGCGGTGTGCGTGGATTCTTCAATGCGTACGGTCCGACGGAGTCGACAGTCGCCTCGAACATCAGCGATACGCTGACCGCGTTTGATCGTATGAACATCGGCGGCCCGATTCGGGGAATGGCCGCGCGGATCTTGGACGGCCGCTTGCAGCCCGTTCCGGTTGGTGTCGCAGGTGAGTTGTACGTGTCGGGTGTTCAGGTCGCTCGTGGATACCTGGGACAGCCGGCATTGACAGCGGGTCGTTTTGTCGCAGACCCGTTCGGGGCGCCGGGAGAGCGGTTGTACCGCACGGGTGACGTGGTCCGGTGGATCGACGGTGGCGCAGTGGAGTACGTGGGCCGCAGTGACTTCCAGGTCAAGATCCGTGGGTTCCGTATCGAACTCGGCGAGATCGAGGCCGCGCTGACCCGTTGCGCGGGCGTTGCGCAAGCTGTTGCTCTCGTTCGTTCCGACGATCACTTCGGAGATCGTCTCGTTGCATACGTCGTGCCGCAGGCCGGCGCCGAGGTGGATCCCGCACAGGTCATCGAGTCGGTGTCGACGTTCCTGACCGGCTACATGGTCCCCGACTCGGTACTGGTACTCGATTCGGTTCCGTTGACCACCGCGGGCAAGACGGACATCAAGGCTCTGCCCTCGCCCGTGTTCGAGTCCAAGGTGTACCAGGCGCCGATCACGACCGTCGAAGAGACTGTCGCGCAGGTGTTCTCCGAAGTTCTCGGAGTCGCACAGGTTGGCCGCGACGACGATTTCTTCGAACTCGGCGGCAACTCGTTGATCGCGACCCGTGTCGCCGCTCGGCTGGGAGAGGCGCTCGACACAAGCGTTCCGGTTCGTGCGCTCTTCGAAGCGTCGACCGTGCAGTCACTCGCCGTCCGGCTCGAGCTGCACGCCGGTTCGGGCGCCACCGCCCCACTGGTGCAGCAGCCCCGGCCAGCTCGGATCCCACTTTCGTTGGCGCAGCAGCGAATGTGGTTCCTGAACAGGTTCGAACCCGCGTCGGCAGTGAACAACGTCCCGGCGGCGATCAGGATTTCGGGCGCCCTCGATGTGGCAGCTCTTGACGCCGCCGTGATCGATGTCGTGGGCCGACACGAATCACTGCGAACTGTGTATCCAGACGTCGACGGCGTCGGCTATCAGGACGTCCTCGACGTCCAAGACGTTGTCGTCGACCTCAGCCCCGTGTCGATCACCGAAGATCGCCTGGCTGCGGGCGTCGCCGAGCTGGCGACAGTCGGCTTCGACGTGACGTCCGAAGTCCCGTTGCGCGCCAAGCTCTTCAAAGTCGGCGACAGCGAATACGTTCTGGTGTTCGTCGTGCATCACATCTCGACCGACGGTTTCTCGATGGGTCCGTTGACCCGTGACGTGATGGTTGCCTACGAAGCACGTACACGAGCGTCGGTGCCGGCTTGGACGCCGTTGCCGGTGCAGTACGCCGATTACTCGTTGTGGCAGCGTGAGGTTCTCGGGTCCGAGGACGATCCGCGGTCCGTGATCGCGAAGCAGATTGCGTTCTGGTCGGATGCGTTGGCTGATCTTCCGGAGCAGTTGGATCTGCCTGCCGATCGTCCTCGTCCCGAGGTCGCTTCAGGGCGCGGAGCCGAGGTCGAGTTCGATATCGACGCCACCCTGCACGAAGCTGTCAATTCGATTGCGCACAGCAGTAACTCGACACCATTCATGGTTGTTCACGCAGCGCTCGCCGTCGTACTTTCTCGTTTGTCCGCAACGACCGACATCGCGATCGGTACACCGATCGCGGGTCGCGGTGAGGCGCAGCTCGACGATCTGATCGGTATGTTCGTCAACACTTTGGTGTTGCGTACCGAGGTTGATCCGTCGATGTCGTTCACGGATCTGTTGGCGTCGGCGCGTGAAGTGGATCTACAGGCGTTCGCGCATGCGGATGTTCCGTTCGAGCGTGTGGTGGAGGTTCTCGATCCGGTTCGTTCGCAGGCTCGTCATCCGCTGTTCCAGGTGGCATTGACGTTCCAGAACCACGAACAGGCAACGCTCGAACTGGGCGACCTCGAAGTGTCGATCGAAAGTGCCGATCTTGCGCTGGCGAAATTCGACCTCCAGTTGACCCTGACCGAACGAACCGACGAGGCCGGCGCACCCGCCGGAATGTCCGCCTCTTTGACGTATGCGACGGATCTGTTCGACGAGTCGACCGTTGTGGAATTCGGTGATCGGCTGGTAAGGACCTTCCGTGCGGTGACTGCTGATCCCACCGTAGCGGTGGGTGACGTTGACATCTTGGTCGATGGAGAACGAAACCTGCTGTCCCGCTTCAGTGCCGGCCAGATCGATCGTGGTGTGGATTCGACGTTGTCGGCGTGGTTCGATGATGCTGCTGCGCGGTTTGGTGATCGGGTTGCGGTGCGGTTCGGTGGCGAGTCGTTGTCGTATGGTGAGTTGTCGGTGCGGGCTAATCGTTTGGCGCGCAGGTTGATTGCTCAGGGTTGTGGTCCGGAGTCGTTGGTGGCGGTGGCGTTGCCGCGGTCGGCGGATCTTGTGGTGGCGTTGTTGGCGGTGGTGAAGTCCGGTGCGGGGTATTTGCCGGTGGATCCGTCGTATCCGGCTGATCGTGTCGAGTTCATGTTGGCTGATGCTGCTCCGGTGGCTGCGATTTCGTGGTCCGGGCGTGAGTTGGTGTTGCCCGCTGGTTTGCCTGTGGTTGATATCGACGCGGTGGATGTGTCGGAGTTCGATGGTTCGGTGGTTTCGGATGCGGATCGTGTTGCGCCGTTGCGGTCGTCGAATGTTGCGTATGTGATTTACACGTCGGGTTCGACGGGTCGCCCGAAGGGTGTGCAGGTTCCGCACACGACGGTGGCGAAGTTGTTTGCGAATACCGAGGGTGTGTACGGGTTCGACGAATCCGATGTGTGGACGATGTTCCACAGTTATGCGTTCGACTTCTCGGTGTGGGAGTTGTGGGGTCCGCTGTTGTACGGCGGCACGTTGGTGGTTGTGGATTATGTGACGTCGCGGTCGCCGGAGCAGTTCTTGGAGTTGCTTGCTGCTGAGCGGGTGACGGTGCTCAATCAGACGCCGTCGGCGTTCTATCAGTTGGCCGAGGCTGATCGGTTGGCGTCGGAATCCGGTCGGGCCGCTGAGTTGTCGTTGCGGTGGGTTGTTTTCGGCGGCGAGGCGCTCGAGCTGCGTCGCTTGTCGGATTGGTACGGCCGCCGCGGTGACTTCGCGCCGACGTTGGTGAACATGTACGGCATCACGGAGACGACGGTGCATGTGAGCCATCGTGTGTTGGATGCTGCGTTGGCGGCGGATGCGTCGGCGAGTGTTGTGGGTCAGGCTATTTCGGGTCTGCAGGTGTTCGTGCTCGATACGCGTTTGGCTCCGGTGCCTGTTGGTGTCGCGGGTGAGATGTATGTCTCTGGTGTTCAGTTGGCTCGGGGTTATCTGGGTCAGGCGGGGTTGACGTCGACGCGGTTTGTGGCGAATCCGTTCAATGCCGGCGAGGTGTTGTACCGCACGGGTGACGTCGCGTCGTGGAACAGTGCTGGTGATTTGGAGTATCTGGGTCGCGCGGATGATCAGGTGAAGATCCGTGGTTTCCGGATCGAGATCGGTGAGATCGAGTCTGCGGTGTTGGCGGATGTGTCGGTGGCGCAGACGGCGGTGGTTGTTCGTGAGGATTCTCCGGGTGATCAGCGGTTGGTGGCGTATGTGGTTCCGGCTGCGGGTGTGAGCGTTTCGGTCGACGATCTTCGGGTGTCGGTGGGTTCGTTGTTGCCGGAGTACATGGTGCCGTCGGCGTTTGTGGTGTTGGATTCGATTCCGTTGACGGTGAACGGGAAGTTGGATCGTCGGGCGTTGCCGGTTCCGTCGTTGCAGGTTGCGGTGTTCCGTGCTCCGACGTCGGTGGTGGAAGAGGTTGTTGCGCAGACGTTTGCGGATGTTCTGGGCGTCGAGCGTGTTGGTTTGGATGATGATTTCTTCGCGCTCGGTGGTAATTCGCTGATTGCGACGCAGGTGACGTCTCGGTTGGGTCAGGCGTTGGATGCTTCGGTGTCGGTGCGGGAGTTGTTCGAGGCGTCGACGGTGGAGGCGTTGGCTGCTCGTTTGGGTTCTCATGTCGGTGGCGGTTCACGTGCGGCGTTGACTGCGCAGGTGCGTCCGGTTCGGGTTCCGTTGTCGTTGGCGCAGCAGCGCATGTGGTTCCTCAACCGATTCGACACCGATTCTGCTGTCAACAATGTCCCTGTTGCCGTTCGGCTCACGGGTGCGCTCGATCTGGCGGCCCTGAATTCGGCAGTTCACGACGTTATCGGCCGTCACGAGGTTCTGCGCACGGTCTACCCCGAGGTCGACGGCGTCGGCTACCAGAAGATCTGCTCGGTAGAAGATGTCTCGATCGATCTCGGCGCAGAACGCGTCACAGACGACCGAATCCAGGCGGAGCTGTATTCGTTCTTCGCCCAGGGCTTCGATGTCACTGTCGAGGTTCCGTTGCGCGCCAAGCTTTTTCAGGTCGCCGATGACGACTTCGTGTTGTCGTTCGTGATGCATCACATCTCGACCGACGGCTTCTCGATGGGCCCGTTGACCCGCGACGTCATGACCGCCTACTACGCCCGAACCAACGGCCAGGCTCCGACCTGGACGCCGTTGCCGGTGCAGTACGCCGACTATTCGTTGTGGCAGCGTGAGGTTCTCGGGTCCGAGGACGATCCGCAGTCCATGATCGCGAAGCAGATTGCGTTCTGGTCGGATGCGTTGGCTGATCTTCCGGAGCAGTTGGATCTGCCTGGTGATCGTCCGCGTCCCGAGATTGCTTCAGGGCGCGGCGCCAATCACAGTTTCACCATCGAACCGCAGCTGTGGTCTGAGCTGGACGAACTGGCCAAGGCAACGTACGCAACTCCGTTCATGGTTGTTCACTCGGCTCTGGCGGTGCTGTTGGCACGACTGTCCGCGACGACCGACATTGCGATCGGTGCCCCGATCGCGGGTCGTGGTGAAGCCGAGCTCGACGATCTGATCGGTATGTTCGTCAATACCTTGGTGCTGCGTACCGAGGTTGATCCGTCGATGTCGTTTGCCGAGTTGTTGGCGTCGGCGCGTGAGGTGGATTTGCAGGCGTTCGCGCATGCGGATGTTCCGTTCGAGCGTGTGGTGGAGGTTCTCGATCCGGTTCGTTCGCAGGCTCGTCATCCGTTGTTCCAGGTGGCGTTGACGTTCCAGAACCTTGGACAGAGTGCTCTCGAACTGCCCGGACTCACCGCCGCTGCTGTGGAATTCGACGCAGCACTGGCCAAGTTCGATCTGCAATTCACACTTGAAGACGCCGCTGACGCCGGTATGTCCGGCACCCTGACCTACGCGACGGATCTGTTCGACGCGTCGACAGCGGCCGAGTTCGCTGATCGGTTCGTGTCCGTCCTCCGTGGCGTTGTCGCGAATCCGGCCGCTGCCGTTGGCGACGCGGATGTTATGAGCGCCTGTGAGTTGGATCGCGTTCTGTCATGGAGCGACACGGGTGTCGACAGTGGTGTGGATTCGACGTTGTCGGCGTGGTTCGATGATGCTGCTGCGCGGTTTGGTGATCGGGTTGCGGTGCGGTTCGGTGGCGAGTCGTTGTCGTATGGTGAGTTGTCGGTGCGGGCTAATCGTTTGGCGCGCAGGTTGATTGCTCAGGGTTGTGGTCCGGAGTCGTTGGTGGCGGTGGCGTTGCCGCGGTCGGCGGATCTTGTGGTGGCGTTGTTGGCGGTGGTGAAGTCCGGTGCGGGGTATTTGCCGGTGGATCCGTCGTATCCGGCTGATCGTGTCGAGTTCATGTTGGCTGATGCTGCTCCGGTGGCTGCGATTTCGTGGTCCGGGCGTGAGTTGGTGTTGCCCGCTGGTTTGCCTGTGGTTGATATCGACGCGGTGGATGTGTCGGAGTTCGATGGTTCGGTGGTTTCGGATGCGGATCGTGTTGCGCCGTTGCGGTCGTCGAATGTTGCGTATGTGATTTACACGTCGGGTTCGACGGGTCGCCCGAAGGGTGTGCAGGTTCCGCACACGACGGTGGCGAAGTTGTTTGCGAATACCGAGGGTGTGTACGGGTTCGACGAATCCGATGTGTGGACGATGTTCCACAGTTATGCGTTCGACTTCTCGGTGTGGGAGTTGTGGGGTCCGCTGTTGTACGGCGGCACGTTGGTGGTTGTGGATTATGTGACGTCGCGGTCGCCGGAGCAGTTCTTGGAGTTGCTTGCTGCTGAGCGGGTGACGGTGCTCAATCAGACGCCGTCGGCGTTCTATCAGTTGGCCGAGGCTGATCGGTTGGCGTCGGAATCCGGTCGGGCCGCTGAGTTGTCGTTGCGGTGGGTTGTTTTCGGCGGCGAGGCGCTCGAGCTGCGTCGCTTGTCGGATTGGTACGGCCGCCGCGGTGACTTCGCGCCGACGTTGGTGAACATGTACGGCATCACGGAGACGACGGTGCATGTGAGCCATCGTGTGTTGGATGCTGCGTTGGCGGCGGATGCGTCGGCGAGTGTTGTGGGTCAGGCTATTTCGGGTCTGCAGGTGTTCGTGCTCGATACGCGTTTGGCTCCGGTGCCTGTTGGTGTCGCGGGTGAGATGTATGTCTCTGGTGTTCAGTTGGCTCGGGGTTATCTGGGTCAGGCGGGGTTGACGTCGACGCGGTTTGTGGCGAATCCGTTCAATGCCGGCGAGGTGTTGTACCGCACGGGTGACGTCGCGTCGTGGAACAGTGCTGGTGATTTGGAGTATCTGGGTCGCGCGGATGATCAGGTGAAGATCCGTGGTTTCCGGATCGAGATCGGTGAGATCGAGTCTGCGGTGTTGGCGGATGTGTCGGTGGCGCAGACGGCGGTGGTTGTTCGTGAGGATTCTCCGGGTGATCAGCGGTTGGTGGCGTATGTGGTTCCGGCTGCGGGTGTGAGCGTTTCGGTCGACGATCTTCGGGTGTCGGTGGGTTCGTTGTTGCCGGAGTACATGGTGCCGTCGGCGTTTGTGGTGTTGGATTCGATTCCGTTGACGGTGAACGGGAAGTTGGATCGTCGGGCGTTGCCGGTTCCGTCGTTGCAGGTTGCGGTGTTCCGTGCTCCGACGTCGGTGGTGGAAGAGGTTGTTGCGCAGACGTTTGCGGATGTTCTGGGCGTCGAGCGTGTTGGTTTGGATGATGATTTCTTCGCGCTCGGTGGTAATTCGCTGATTGCGACGCAGGTGACGTCTCGGTTGGGTCAGGCGTTGGATGCTTCGGTGTCGGTGCGGGAGTTGTTCGAGGCGTCGACGGTGGAGGCGTTGGCTGCTCGTTTGGGTTCTCATGTCGGTGGCGGTTCACGTGCGGCGTTGACTGCGCAGGTGCGTCCGGTTCGGGTTCCGTTGTCGTTGGCGCAGCAGCGCATGTGGTTCCTCAACCAGTTGGATACGAGCTCGGCAGGGAACAACGTCCCGGTTGCGATAACTCTCACCGGAGAACTGGACGTCTCGGGGCTGGAGCAAGCGGTCGCCGACGTTATCGGCCGTCACGAGGTTCTGCGCACGGTCTACCCCGAGGTCGACGGCGTCGGCTACCAGAAGATCGTTGCACCGGCTGATGTCGACGTGAACCTCGCTGCAACCTCGGTCTCGGATTCGGAGATCGTTTGCGAGGTAACGAACTTCGTAGCGGCAGGCTTCGACGTGACGGCCGAGGTGCCGTTGCGCGCCAAGCTTTTCCAGATCAAGGCCGACGAGCACGTTCTGGTATTCGTGGTGCATCACATCTCGACCGACGGTTTCTCGATGGGCCCGTTGACCCGCGACGTCATGACCGCCTACTACGCCCGAACCAACGGCCAGGCTCCGACCTGGACGCCGTTGCCGGTGCAGTATGCCGATTACTCGTTGTGGCAGCGTGAGGTTCTCGGGTCCGAGGACGATCCGCAGTCCGTCATCGCGCAACAGATCACTTACTGGGCGCAAGCACTGGACGGCGTGCCCGAACAGTTGAATCTTCCGGGGGATCGGGTTCGGCCGGCGGTATTCTCCGGTCAGGGAGCGACATTCGAATTCTCGATCGGTCAGGAATTGCATGAGCGGCTGATCAGCGTGGGCCGGGAACACAATGCGTCGATGTTCATGGTGGTCCATGCGGCTCTGGCGTCGCTTCTCGCTCGTCTGTCGGGAACAACGGACATCAACATCGGTGCACCGATGGCCGGGCGAGGTGAATCCGAACTCGACGATTTGATCGGAATGTTCGTCAACACCCTGGTTTTGCGTACCGAGGTTGATCCTTCGGCGGCGTTCACAACACTTCTGGCCTCGGCTCGGGAAACCGACCTTCAGGCGTTCGCGCACTCGGACCTTCCGTTCGAGCGGCTCGTGGAAGTGCTGGATCCCGTTCGGTCGAGGGCACATCACCCGCTGTTCCAGGTGGCATTGGCATTTCAGAACCTGGGGCAGAACTCGTTGGCTCTGCCCGGTCTGACGGCGGCCGAGTTCGAAATCGACGAGACCGTGGCCAAGTTCGACCTGCAGCTCACGATCAGTGAGGTATCAGAAGGGCTGTCGGCGACGTTCACGTACGCGACGGATCTGTTCGACGAATCGACCGTCCGCGGATTCGCCGCACGATTGATGCGCATTCTGAACGGAATTGCGACGGACCCCGCAACTTCAGTGGGTGACATCGAAATCCTCGACGCGTCCGAGCGTGAGGTTCTGACGAGTCAAAGGGCTTCGTCAGGAGTAGCGCAGGCGCCGTTGGCCGAGATTCTTGCCGACGCTGCTGCGCGCTACCCGGACAACGTCGCTTTGCGCTACCCCGGCACGGCGCAGGCCGCGGCCGGTAGGTCCATGACGTATCGAGAGGTCGACGAGTGGTCGTCGAAGCTGGCCCGCGTTTTGATCAACCGTGGTCTCGGGGCTGAAGATCTTGTGGCGGTGTCAATTCCGAGATCCGTCGAATCGGTACTCGCGGTCTGGGCAGTGTCGAAGACCGGGGCAGCGGTCGTTCCGATCGATCCGCACTATCCGGCAGACCGTATCGCGCACATGCTCAGCGACTCGGGTGCGAAGGTTGGCCTGACCCTCGACGTCGAACGTCCGAATCTCGCCGACGACGTCGAGTGGTTGGTCGTGGACGGACCGCTCGGCGAACAGATGATCGCCGGAGTGTCCGGAGCGCCAATAGATGCCGAGGAACGTGTCCGTCCACTGACGACTGCTCATCCGGCTTGGGTCATCTACACCTCCGGCACGACAGGACTGCCGAAGGGCGTTGTCGCGACCAACGCGGGACTGGCGAGCTTCAGTGTCACGCAGGCCGCGCACTACCTCGTGAAGCCCACCTCGCGGACATTGCACTTCGCGTCACCGAGTTTCGACGCGTCGATGCTCGAGTTGTTCCTCGCGGTGGCCACCGGCGCGACGATGGTCATCGTCCCGCCTGGCGTGTACGGCGGCGACGAACTGGCTGAGGTGTTCCGTAGCGAACGAGTCACGCATGCGTTCATCACACCCGCTGCCCTGGCGTCGATGGACCCGAGCGGCCTGGACGACCTGACGGTGGTAGGCGTGGGTGGCGAAGCGTATTCGCCGGAACTGATCAGCAAGTGGACGACAGGGGACGGATCGGCCGCGTCGGCTTCGGCTCCCAGGACATTCCTGAATGTCTACGGCCCGACCGAGACGACGATCGTGACGAACGTCAGCGTTCCGCTTCTGCCCGGTGACCGAATGGACATCGGCGCCACGATCGGTGACATGGCTGCATTCGTCCTGGACACACGACTCAATCCAGTTCCACTGGGAGTCTCGGGCGAGCTGTATCTGTCCGGTCCTCAGGTGACCCGCGGCTATCATCGTCGTCCAGGCTTGAGTGCCGATCGATTCGTGGCAAACCCGCACGGTAATCCGGGCGAGCGAATGTACCGAACCGGTGACGTGGTGCGCTGGGTCGCTGGAACGGCACCCTCCACCTACGCCGTGGAATACGTGGGCCGCAACGATTTCCAGGTCAAGATTCGCGGTTTCCGTATCGAACTGGGCGAAATCGATGCATCGCTGACGGCACACCCCGAGGTCGAGTTCGCTGCGACGATGGGTACGACCCTGCCGTCGGGTGCCCCGGCGCTGGTGTCGTACGTGTTCACCGGAAAGCACGCTTCGGTCACTTCGGCGGAATTGATCGAATTCGTCTCCAGAACCCTTCCGGCCCATATGGTTCCGGCTTCGGTTATGGTCTCCTCGGACATGCCGCTCAGTCCGGCAGGCAAGCTGGACCGAAAAGCGCTCCCAGCACCGGTTTTCGAGACCAAGGAATTCCGCGCCCCGGTCACCGAGATGGAACAAATCCTGAGCGAGATCTTCGCGGACGTTCTCGGCCTGGATCGCATCGGCACCGACGACTCGTTCTTCGCTCAGGGCGGCGACTCGATCATGTCCATCCAACTCGTCTCTCGTGCGAAGGCACGTGGGGTCGTATTCGCACCCAGTGACGTCTTCGAGAGCAAGACTGTCGCGGCGTTGGCCGAAGTGGCGAAGTATGCCGCCGACGTCGAGGCCGCGGTGGTGCTCGAGGAGTTGCCGGGCGGTGGAGTCGGCTGGATGCCGTTGACGCCGATCGAACGATTCATGGTCGAGCGCGGTGGCAGCTACAACCGATTCACGCAGACGATGACTCTCGAGCTTCCACTCGGAGTGCATCGAACCGACATCGTGCGAACACTCGCCGCAGTCGTCGACCACCACGACATGTTCCGCTCGCGGCTGATCTCCGACGGTCGCGGATGGGGGATGTCGGTCTCCGAGCCCGGAACCGTGGACGTCGAGGATCTGCTCAGCCGCGTCGATGTCGACGCGGCTGCGGACGAGTCGACAATTGTTCTCACGGCTTCCAAGGGCCTCGACGAGGCTCTCGGCCGGTTGAATCCGGCGGACGGCGTAATGGTTCAGTTCGTGTGGGTCGACTTCGGTCCCACTCGCACCGGGCGCTTGATCATCGCTGCACATCACCTGATCGTCGACGGGGTCTCCTGGCGAATCATCGTTCCGGATCTGGTGTCGGCTGCGGCTCAGATGGCCGGGGCGAGCGGAGCGACGGGGGATGTAGCCGGAACGACGGGGGATGTTGCTCTCGAGCCGACCGGTACGTCGATGCGACGCTGGGCTCATGCTTTGTCCGAAGAGGCCCATCGGGATTCGCGTGTGGCCGAGCTGGATACGTGGCGGAAGGTGTTGCAGACACCGGACCCGGTGCTGGGTAAGAGGGCGTACGACTCTGCCGTCGACGTTGCGGCAACGGTTCAGCGGATAAGCGTGACGGTCCCCACTCAGGTGACGGAGACTCTGTTGACCACGCTGCCGGAGGTTTTCAACGGCGGCGCCAACGACGGCCTGCTCGCTGGACTGGCACTCGCGCTGATCGAGTGGCGTCGCCGAGCCGGAATCGACTCGACGTCTGCCTTGCTGCAACTCGAGGGCCACGGTCGCGAAGAAGCCGTGATTCCTGGCGCGGATCTGTCAAGGACCGTTGGTTGGTTCACCGCTGCCTTCCCGATCAGTCTCGATCTTTCCGAGGTAGATCTGGGTGACGCTTTCGCCGGAGGTGATTCGGCGGGACGCGCGATCAAAGCAGTGAAGGAACAGCTTCTGGCGATCCCGGACAAGGGCGTCGGGTACGGACTGCTGCGCTACCTGAACGAAGACACGCGTGCAGTGCTTTCTCGCTTCGCCGGGGGACAGGTCAGCTTCAACTACCTGGGACGAGTTGTCGCCGAGGATCTTCCGGCAGGCGTCGAGGGACTCGGGTGGCTGCCGGCCGGCGATTTCGCCAACGTGTCGGCACCCGAAGACGTCGACATGCCCGCAAACAAGGTCGTCGACATCAATGCGATCGTCAACGACGGCGCAGACGGTGCTGTTCTGGAGGCCTCTTTCGCATACCCCGTCGGTGCCATCGACGGCGAGAGTGTCGAGACATTTGCACAGATTTGGGTCGAAGCACTGACTGCCCTGGCGGAGCATTCTCGCTCCGTCGGAGCCGGTGGACTCACACCGTCCGACGTGCCGCTTGTCTCCGTGAGCCAACGAGATATCGACGGCTTCGAGAATCGATTCGGTACGGTGACCGACATCTGGCCCCTGGCACCGCTGCAGTCCGGTTTGCTCTTCCACGCGATGTTGGCAGAATCCAGCGTCGACCTCTACTCGGTGCAGATGATTCTCACTCTGTCCGGGAAGGTGGATGCCGACCGCTTGCGCACTGCAGCACAGGGAATCATCGACCGTTATGCGAACCTGCGAACGGCATTCACGGCCGACGACGACGGAACGCCGGTCCAGATAGTCCTCGAAGACGTTCCAGTCCCGTGGCGGAACATCGATCTCAGCGATATTGCGGCCGTCGACCGTGAGGCAGCTCTGAACGAAGTTTTGACGGCTGACCAGGCGACACACTTCGACATGGCGTCACCGCCGTTGATTCGGTTCACCTTCGTCACCATGGCGGAGGGGGACTATCGCTTGGTGGTGGCGAATCACCACATTATTCTCGACGGTTGGTCGGTGCCACTGCTCTTGCAGAACCTGTTGGCGCTGTACGCGACGCGTGGTGACGACTCGGTTCTTCCGCGTGTGCGTAGCTATCGCAATTACCTGGCGTGGCTTGTCGATCAGGATCGTGATCGATCACTCACAGCCTGGGCGGATGTGCTTTCCGGCGTCGAAGAGCCGACGCTGCTTGCTCAGGTCACAGGCGGACAGGAATTCACCGCGCTGTCACAGAAGCTGAACGTGTCGATGTCGTCGGAGACAACCGCGGCGCTCACCGCTCTGGCCGCACGACTCGGGGTCACCGCCAACACGATCGTGCAGAGCGCGTGGGCGGTCCTGCTCGGTGCGTTGACCGGAACCGACGACGTTGTCTTCGGTGCAACAGTGTCCGGCCGGCCACCGGCGCTCACCGGCGTCGAATCGATGGTCGGGTTGTTCATCAACACCCTCCCCGTGCGGGTGCGCCTCGACGCCGCGGAGTCCGTCGAAGAATTGGTTGCCAGGGTCCAGATCGAGCAGGCGAGAATGCTTGATCATCACTATCTCGGTTTGACCGATGTCCAGAAAGCAGCGGACGTCGGAACACTGTTCGACACGTTGGTTGTATTCGAGTCGTACCCGGTCGACCGTGAGGGCCTCGCCGCACAGGCGGATGTTCTCGACGGAATGATGATCGACGACATTGCCTCGGACGATTCCACGAACTACCCGTTGACCCTGCTGATCGCACTCGACGAGCAGTTGCACTTGACGCTGCGGTACCTACCGGACTTCTTCGATGCCGACTACGCAACTGCGTTGCTGGACAGAGTTCTTCGACTGCTCTCCTCCGTAGCCACCGATCCTTCGGTGCGTGTTGGTGACGTTGATATTTTGGATTCTGTTGAGCGTTCGTTGGTGCTCGAGGGGTGGAATGACACGGCTCGTGAGGTTGCGGGTGTGTCGGTGTTGGACGGGTTCGATGCGCAGGTGGCGGCGTCTCCGGATGCGGTAGCGCTCTCGTTCGAGGGTGTGTCGTTGTCGTATGCGGAGTTCGATGCTCGGGTGAATCGTTTTGCCAGGTATTTGGTTTCGGTGGGTGTGGGGCCGGAGTCGTTGGTGGGTGTTGCGGTTCGTCGGTCGGTTGATTTGTTGGTTGCGGTTTACGGTGTGCTCAGGGCTGGTGGTGGGTATGTTCCGGTGGATCCGGATCAGCCTGCGGAGCGTAATGGGTATGTGTTGGCGGCGGCGTCGCCGGTGTGTGTGGTCAGTACTTCTGATGTTGGTTTCGATGCTGGTGTGGTGCCGGTGGTCGAGGTTGATGTTGTTGATGTGTCTGGTTTTTCGGATGCTCCTGTCTCGGATGTGGATCGGGTTGCGCCGTTGCGGTCGGGGAATACGGCGTATGTGATTTTCACGTCGGGGTCGACGGGTCGGCCGAAGGGGGTGGCGGTCAGTCATCGCAGTGTGGTCAATCAGGTGTCGTGGTTGGCGGAGCGTTATGCGGTGTCGGGTTCTGATGTGGTGTTGTTCAAGACTCCGGTGACGTTCGATGTGTCGGTGTGGGAGTTGTTTGTTCCGTTGGCGGTGGGTGCTCGGTTGGTGGTGGCTACTCATGACGGTCATCGGGATCCGGGGTATTTGGCGTCGGTGGTGGCGGCGGAGTCGGTGTCGATGGTCTCGTTTGTGCCGTCGATGTTGGAGGTGTTCGTCGATCAATTGGTCGACACGTCGGAGGCGACGATTTCGCGTCTCGGTGGTGGTGGGTTGGGTTCGTTGCGGGTGATTTTCGCGGCGGGTGAGGCGTTGCCGGCGTCGGTGGTGGGTCGGGTGTTGTCGGTGTTGCCGTCGGTTGAGGTTCATAATTTGTATGGTCCGACGGAGTTCACGGTGCATGCGACGGCGGCGGGTCCGCTCGATGGTGTGGGTGTGGTGGTGCCGATGGGTGCTCCGGTGTGGAATTCGTCGGTGTTGGTGTTGGATTCGCGGTTGCGTCCGGTGCCGGTGGGTGTTGCGGGTGAGTTGTATTTGTCGGGTGTGCAGGTCGCTCGTGGGTATTTCGGGCGGGTGGATTTGTCGGCGGAGCGGTTTGTGGCGAATCCGTTCGGTGGGGTGGGTTCGCGGATGTATCGCACGGGGGATGTGGTGCGGTGGATCGGTGTGTCGGGTGAGCTCGAGTATGTCGGGCGTAGTGATTTTCAGGTGAAGTTGCGTGGTCAGCGGATCGAGTTGGGGGAGATCGAGGCTGCGGTTCGGGATCAGGTGGGTGTGGGTTCTGTGGTGGTGGTGGTGTGGCGTGATCAGTTGGTTGCGTATGTCACTGCTGCGGTGGGGTCTTCGGTTGATGTTGATGTTGTGAAGGTGGGTGTGGGGGAGCGGTTGGCGTCGTATATGGTGCCGTCGCAGTTTGTGGTGTTGGATGCGTTGCCGTTGAATGCTTCGGGGAAGTTGGATCGGAAGTTGTTGCCGGAGCCGGTGTTCGAGGTTGCGGTGTTTAGGGCTCCGGTGACGGCGGTGGAGGAGATCGTTGCGTCGGTGTTTGCCGAGGTGTTGGGTGTTGATCGTGTGGGTCTCGATGACGATTTCTTCGAGCTCGGCGGCAACTCTCTCAACGCCACTCGCACGATCAAACGAATCGCCGATGCTCTCGACACCGAACTTTCGGTTCGAGTTCTGTTCGAAGCATCCACGGTGCAGGATCTCGCAGCGCACGCCGAAAGCCGGACCGGGTCGGGTGGGCGAGTCGCGCTGACCGCGGTCGAGCGGCCAGAGCGGATTCCGCTTTCGTTGGCGCAGCAGCGTATGTGGTTCCTCAACCGATTCGACGGGAGTGCAGCGGCATACAACATCCCGATGGCGCTGCGCCTTCAGGGCGATCTTGACGTCTCGGCGCTGAGCGCGGCGATTTCTGATGTGATCGGGCGGCACGAATCACTTCGAACCGTCTACCCGGAAATCGGAGACGGTCCGGTGCAGGTCGTCAAGCCCGTGTCGAGTTGGTCGGACGAAATCGTCGCAGAACCGACTGGCGTGGACGAACTCGAAGGTGAGTTGGTCGCGCTGGCGTCGACGCGCTTCGACGTCACACGCGAGATTCCGATTCGTATCCGGTTGTTCCAGTTGGCTTCCGACGAATACGTACTCGGTGTCGCGATTCATCATATTTCCGCCGACGGTTCCTCGATGGCACCGTTCGCTCGGGATGTCGTGACCGCATACGCCTCGCGGGTTGCCGGGTACACACCGTCCTGGGCTCCTCTCGACGTTCAGTACGCCGACTACAGCCTGTGGCAGCGAGAGGTGCTGGGCAGTGAGGAAGACGCGGGATCTATTGCTTCGCAGCAGATTGCGTACTGGAGCAATGCTCTTGCCGGGCTGCCTGATCAGCTTGCACTTCCCGCCGACCGGCCGCGCCCCGCGACGCAGTCCTTCCGCGGCGGTTACCTGCACTTCGATATCGATGCAGAGTTGCATGCTCGGTTGAGCGGTCTTGCCAGGGCAAATAATTCGACGCTGTTCATGCTCACGCACACTGCGTTCGCGATGTTGTTGGCTCGACTGTCCGGAACCGAGGACATCGCGGTGGGTACACCCATTGCAGGACGTGGTGAGCGGGCACTCGACGATCTCATCGGCATGTTCGTGAACACCTTGGTGTTCCGTACGCAGATCGACAGCGGCGCGCCGTTCCTCGACCTGCTCGGACGTGTCAGGGAGACCGACCTTCAAGCATTTGCACATTCGGACGTTCCTTTCGAGCGACTCGTGGAGGTGCTCAACCCACCGCGTTCGACCGCTCGTCATCCGCTCTATCAGGTCGGCTTCCTCTTCCAGAACATGGAAACCGGAGGGCTCGAGCTTCCGGGGCTCACCGTCAAGGGCGTCGATATCGACAACGGGGTCGCGCAGTTCGATCTTCAGTTGATCGTCAGTGATCGGTACGACGCGAACGGATCTGCAGCCGGCATCACGTCGATGTTCAGCTACGCGCATGATCTGTTCGACGAGTCGACCGTGCAGGACTTCGCCGATCGATTCGTGCGATTGCTCGCGGAGATCGCGTCCGATCCGTCGTTGACCGTCGGCGACTTCGCGCTGCTGGATTCGTCCGAGAGCGACCGGATCCTGAACCGCTGGAACGAGACCGATCACTCCGTCCCGGGAGTCACTCTGGTCGAACTGTTCGACGAGCAGGTCGGTTCGAACCCGGGTGCGGTGGCAGTGATCGCAGGGAACACGTCGCTGACCTACGCCGAGTTCGATGCACGTGTGAACCGTCTCGCACGCCATCTGATTGCAACCGGTGTCGGTCCGGAGTCGTTGGTCGCGTTGGCAATCGAGCGATCGGTCGAACTGCTGGTCGCCATGTACGCGGTGGTGAAGGCAGGTGGTGGATACGTACCGATCGATCCGAACCACCCGGCGGACCGCATCGAGTACGTGTTGACCATGGCAGATCCGGTCTGCGTCCTCACTGCCTCGACCACTGCGAAGAATCCGGCGTTCGGTGATTCCGTGATCGAGGTGGACACGATCGATCTCGCGTCCTACGCGGAAGCGACGGTTACCGATGCGGATCGGATTGCTCCACTGCGAGTGGGCAACACCGCCTACGTGATCTTCACGTCGGGATCGACGGGGCGACCGAAGGGCGTCGCGATCTCGCATCAGGCGGTGGTCAACCAGATTCTCTGGAAGCGCGATCAGTACAGCCTGGACCGATCCGATGCGATGGTGCTCAAGACCGCGGCAACGTTCGACCTCTCGGTCTGGGAGTTCTGGTCGGCACTGACTTCCGGTGCACGACTGGTGATTGCCGAACCCGAAGGTCACAAGGACCCGAGCTACCTGCTCGACCTGATGACCCGGGAGAAGATCACGACGCTCCACGTGGTGCCGTCGATGCTCGCGATGTTGCAGTCGGCATCGGAAAATGGCCTTCCGGAATCACTTCGTCAGGTGCTTGCGATCGGTGAAGCGTTGCCGGCCGCGACCGCGACCGAGTTCGCAGAACTCAGCGACGCGCAGTTGGTGAATCTGTACGGTCCGACCGAGGCCGCCGTCTCGGTGACAGCGCACGTCGTCGGTTCGGACGATACGACCTCGGTGCCGATCGGTGCCCCCGAATGGAACACGCAGGTGTTCGTGCTCGACACGCGTTTGCATCCGGTCCCCGTCGGAGTCACCGGGGAGCTTTACCTCGCCGGTGCCCAGCTTGCTCGCGGCTATCACGGTCGCGCGGATCTGACGTCGGAACGATTTGTGGCCAACGTCTTCGGTGACGCGGGTTCGCGGTTGTACCGCACGGGCGACCTCGTCCGGTGGACGGAGAACGGCGAACTCGACTACGTGGAGCGCGCCGACTTCCAGGTCAAGATCCGTGGCTACCGCATCGAACTCGGTGAGATCGAAGCGCTTCTTCGCAAGCAGGCCAGCGTGGACTCCGCTGTGGTGGTGGCCAAGTCGGATGCGCGTATCGGTGATCGACTTGTCGGCTACGTCGTTCCTCAAAGCGGGGAAAGCATCGATGTCGAAACCTTGAAGCGGACTCTTGTGGCTGAGTTGCCGAGTTACATGGTGCCGGCGGCATTGATGGTCTTGGACGAACTACCGCTCAACATCAACGGCAAGGTCGATCGCAAAGCCCTGCCCGACCCCGAATTCGAGGCGACCGAATTCCGTGCGCCGACCAACCCCGTCGAAGAGATCGTGGCGGGTGTGTTCGCTGACGTACTCGGTGTGGCGAGGGTCGGACTCGACGACGACTTCTTCGAGCTCGGCGGAAACTCTCTCGTCGCGACGCAGGTCGTGTCGAGGCTGGGTGAGGCGTTGGACGCGCAGATTCCGGTCCGCGTGATCTTCGAGGCGTCGACTGTCGGGGCATTGGCGTCGAGGGTTCTCGAACACGCGGGATCTGGTGGCCGCCCACCGTTGGTGGCTCAGGTGCGTCCGCACGAGATTCCGCTGTCGTTGGCGCAGCAACGTATGTGGGTGCTCAATCAGTTCGACAAGACCTCGGGTGCGTACAACATCCCCGTCGCGATCCGGCTGTCCGGCGCACTCGATGTCGACGCACTTCACTCAGCGGTGTCGGATCTGATCGAGCGTCACGAAGTGCTCCGGACGGTATACCCGGACCGGGGCAACGGACCGGTTCAGATGATCCTGCCTCGCTCCGCAGCGGCGGTGGGACTGGAAGTGATCGCAACCGACGAAGCGTCGGTCGCCGAGCAGGTGGCTGACACAGTTCGCGAGGGCTTCGATGTCACGACAGCCGTTCCGTTGCGAATCCGTCTCTTCGAGGTCGACGAATCCGAGCGGGTCCTCGTCGTTGTCATTCACCACATCAGCGGTGACGGCTTCTCGATGGCTCCGTTGATCAGAGACACCATGGTTGCGTACACCGCACGTACCGGCGGGGAGACCCCGGAGTGGGCTCCGCTCGAGGTGCAGTACGCCGACTACACGCTGTGGCAGCGTGATGTCCTCGGATCGCCGGAGGACGCGGACAGTCAGCTGGGCCGTCAACTCGCGTACTGGGTGAACGAGCTCAAGGGCACTCCGGAGCTTCTGGAACTGCCGACCGACCGGCCGCGGCCGGCGCGGGCCAGCATGCGCGGTGCGGAATTCGAGTTTGCCGTCGATTCCGAGACCACGGACCGGCTCGCGACGATCGCACGGGAGCAGAACTCGACAGTCTTCATGGTGGTTCACACTGCCCTGGCCGTGCTGTTGGCGAAGATGAGTGGATCGAACGACATCGCAATCGGTACGCCGATCGCGGGTCGAGGTGAGCGGGCGCTCGACGATCTTGTCGGGATGTTCGTCAACACGTTGGTCTTGCGAACGGAGATCGCGCCTGCTTCGACGTTCGTCGACGTTCTGGCACACGTGAAGGACAAGGACTTGTCGGCATTCGCCAATGCCGACGTACCGTTCGAGCGGTTGGTCGACGAACTGGGGCGAGAGCGCTCTCACGCATACTCGCCGCTCTTCCAGGTCATGCTCACCTTCCAGAACATGGCTCTCGGTACGTTCCAGCTCCCGGGCCTCGAGCTCTCTGCGGTCGACAACGGTTTCGACCAGGCGATGTTCGATCTGCAGCTCACCGGTATCGAGCAATTCGACGATGCCGGGGTGCTGTCCGGGCTGAGGATGCGTTTCACCTATGCGACCGACCTGTTCGACGAATCGACCATCGCGCTTTTTGCGGCGCGATTCGGGCGGGTGCTCGAAGAACTGGTGACCGATCCCGGGGTCGTGATTCGCACGATCGACATCGCGACCGAGCAGGAACGCGAGGAAGCGAGCGCTGCCGAGCCGAAGTCCGCGGCGGACCTACCCGAACTGGCAGCCGCAGCGGCGGCCGCCGATCCTGAGGCAATTGCGTTCACCCACGGTGATCAGGCTGTCACCTTCGGTGAGTTGTCGACCAAGCTCGTTGCCATGCGTACCGCCATGGGGGCTGCTCTCGCCCCCGATGCTCTGGTTTCTGTGTCGCTCGCCGGACTTGTTCCGGGCATCCTGCCGGCACTTGGCGTCGACGGTCTCGCCACACTTGTGAGCTCGGTGATAGCTGACGCACAGTCGGTGTCAGCGGGCCGTGGGGGTACGGCCGGGTAACATTCAGTATTTGCCCAGTGAACGCCTCCGGCCGAGCAGAACGCTGTGCTCGACCGGGGCGCACTTCACGAAAGTCAGTTGGAGGAAGTGTAGATGTCCGTCGGTATTCCGGGACCGCAGTCGCTGACGATCGAAGATCTGCCGAAGTTGGTGGCTGCAGTTGCGGCGGTAGATCCTGATCGTGTGGCTCTGAGCCACGGTGGAACCGAAATCAGCTACGGACGACTCAATGACGAGTTGGTCACTCTCGACACCGCGATGGGTGGGGCATTGGGGGCGGATGCCCTGGTTCCTGTTGTCGTTTCCACGGTGCTGCCAGAGCTGATCGGCAGCGAGGCCGACGGTCTCGGCGCGGTGGTCGACCGTCTCATCACCGACGGCACTTCGATCGTGGAGGTCGCGTCGGAGTCCGATGCACACGTGACCCTCGCAGGACTCTTCGACGAGCAGGTCGAGCGGACGCCGGATGCGCTCGCGCTGGATTACGCCGGAACGCAGCTCACTTACGCGCAGTTCGACGCGCGGGCGAACCGCCTGGCCCGTGAACTCGTCGCGGCAGGTGTCGGACCGGACAGCCTCGTCGGTCTCGCGATGCGTCGATCGATCGATCTCCTCGTCTCGATGTACGCGATCGTCAAGGCCGGCGGCGCGTACGTTCCACTCGACCCGGATCATCCTGCCGACCGTCTCGCTTACGTACTCGAGATCGCGAAGCCCACGGCTGTGCTCACACGAACGTCCGATGCCGTGGTGCTGCCGCACGGTACGCCCACGCTCGACGTCGACACCCTCGACTTGTCGGGTCGTGCCGAGACAACTGTCACCGACGCCGACCGGTTGGCGCCGCTGCGCGCGGACAACACTGCGTATGTCATCTTCACGTCCGGATCGACCGGACGCCCCAAAGGCGTTGCAGTCTCTCACCGTGCCATCGTCGCGAACCTGCAATGGCGTCAGACCGAGTACGGATTCACTGCCGACGACGTGATCTTGCAGAAGACACCCTTCACTTTCGATGTGTCCGTGTGGGAGTTCTTCTGGCCACTGCAGGTCGGTGCATCGCTGGTGATCGCGGAACCCGACGGACATCGTGATCCGGTGTACGTGGCTCGCACGATGATCGAGCGCGGAGTGACGGCGGTGCACTTCGTGCCGTCGATGCTCGCCGTGTTCGTCGCGGAACCCCTTGTTGCGCAGGTCAAAACCCTTCGCTACGTGTTCGCTTCCGGTGAGGCGTTGCCGGCTCGAACGGCGGCACGTCTGCGCGAGGTCAGCAGCGCTGGACTCCACAACCTGTACGGCCCGACCGAAGCCGCCGTCGACGTGACTTATTACGAAACCGGCGAGCAGGATCAGGTGTCGGTGCCGATCGGTGCAGCAGTTGCGGACACCGAGCTCCTGGTGCTCGACGATGCGCTGCGGCCCTCGCCGTCGGGTGTAGCAGGAGAGCTCTATCTTGCCGGGATTCAGCTGGCCAGGGGATACGTGTCGCGTCCCGATCTCACGGCAGACCGCTTCGTGGCGCGGCCCGGCGCTACTGACGGATCCCGGATGTACCGAACCGGAGACCTGGTGCGCTGGCGCGGTGCCGGAGCGAACCGTCAGCTCGAATACATCGGTCGCACCGACTTTCAGGTCAAGCTCCGCGGTCTGCGCATCGAGCTCGGTGAGATCGAGGCGGCACTGCTCGATTGCGAAGGTGTTTCCCAAGCCGTGGTGATCGTCCATTCGGACGAAACGATCGGTGACAACTTGGTGGCCTACATCGTCGCCGAGGGTATCGATTCTGAGAATCTGACGTCGTCGCTTGGCGAACGGCTACCCGACTACATGATCCCTGCCATGTTCGTCGAACTGGACGAGTTTCCGCTCAACGCCAGCGGCAAACTGGATCGAAAGGCTTTGCCCACACCCGAATTCGCGTCGAAGACGGTTGAGTATCGCGAGCCCGCGACACCCACCGAAGCCGGTGTGGTCGCGATCTTTGCCGATCTACTCGGGCAGGATCGGGTAGGGGCAGATGACGGCTTCTTCGAACTGGGCGGCAACTCGTTGCTCGCCACTCGCGTGGTTGCGCGGATCAATGCCGAACACGGCATCGCCATCGACATGCGCAACTTCTTCGACGCACCCACCGCCGCAGAACTTGCCGTCTTCATCGACGAAGCGAAAATCTCAGAAGACCGCAAGGCTCACGTTCCCCTGATCCCTCGCGAGCGCCCCGAGTTGGTTCCGCTGTCTTTGGCACAGCAGCGCATGTGGTTCCTCAATCGATTCGAACCAGAATCGGCAGTCGACCATATTCCGGTCGCGCTGCGGCTCAGCGGAGCGCTCGATGTCGATGCGTTGCAAGGCGCACTCGAGGATTTGATCGAGCGGCACGAGATCCTTCGGACTGTGTACCCGGAGGTCGACGGCGTCGGATATCAGCGCCTGGTCGACATTGCAGCCGTGGTACCGAACCTGACTCCCATACGGGTGGACGAGTCGGCGATCGTCGAGCGCGTGACCGACTTCGTGACTCCGGGATTCGACGTGACCACCGAGGTTCCGATTCGGGCGGCACTCTTCCAATTCGCCGCCGACGAATTCGTCCTCGTGTTCGTCGTCCATCACATCAGCGGTGACGGGTTCTCCATGGGACCGTTGACCAAGGACATCGTTTCGTCTTATGTGTCTCGGACACAGGGAATTTCGCACGATCTTGCTCCGCTGCCCGTACAGTTCGCCGACTTTGCACTGTGGCAGCGCGAGGTTCTCGGCAGTGAGGACGACCCGGATTCTCTGATCACTCGCCAGGTCGACTACTGGCGCCACGCATTGGCCGGTATTCCCGATCAGCTCGATCTTCCGTCGGACCGCCCGCGCCCGCGCGTCGCGTCGAACCGGGGAGCCGGGCACACATTCACGATCGAGCCTGACCTTCACCAGGCTCTCAATCGAATTGCACTGGACAACAATGCATCACTGTTCATGGTGTTGCACAGTGCCGTGGCGATTCTGCTGGCGCGGTTGTCGGGGACTTCGGACATCGTGATCGGCACTCCGGTCGCCGGTCGAGGCGATCAAGCTCTCGACGACCTGATCGGAATGTTCGTCAACACACTCGTCCTCCGCACGGAGGTTGATCTCGAAGCTTCGGCACGGGACATGATTTCGCGGGCGCGCGAATCCGACCTCAGCGGCTTCGGGCACGCCGATGTGCCATTCGAACGACTGGTGGAGGTACTCAACCCCGCCCGGTCTCAGGCACGGAACCCGTTGTTCCAGGTGATGCTCTCGCTGCAGAACTTGGGACAGAGCATGCAGCAAAGTCTGGAGGTTCCGGGACTGCGCATTTCCGGACTGGACGTAGAGTCGTCGGCCGCGAAGTTCGACCTCCAATTCACTGTGTGGGAATCTGATACCGCGGACAAGGTCGGTGGTTTGACCGTCGCACTGGTCTATGCGACCGACCTGTTCGACGAGTCGTCTGCCAAATCAATCGGAAAGCGGTTGATTTCAGTTCTCGAAGCAATGGTTGCCGATCCCTCGGTTCGGGTTGGTGATGTGGATATGTTCGATTCGGGTGAGCGATCTTTGGTGCTCGAGTCGTGGAATGGCACTGCGCATGAGGTTGCGGATGTGTCGTTGGTGGACGTGTTCGATGCGCAGGTGGCGGCGTCTCCGGATGCGGTAGCGCTCTCGTTCGAGGGTGTTTCGCTGTCATATGCGGAGTTCGATGCTCGGGTGAATCGTCTTGCCCGGTACCTGATTTCGGTGGGTGTGGGACCGGAGTCGTTGGTGGGTGTTGCGGTACGTCGGTCGGTTGATTTGTTGGTTGCGGTTTACGGCGTGCTCAAGGCTGGTGGTGGGTATGTTCCGGTAGATCCGGATCAGCCTGCGGAGCGTAATGCGTACGTGTTGGAGTCGGCGTCGCCGGTATGCGTGATCAGTACCTCTGACGTTGGATTCGATGCCGGTGTGGTACCGGTGGTCGAGGTTGATGTTGTTGATGTGTCTGGTTTTTCGGATAACCCTGTTTCGGATATCGATCGGGTCTCGCCTTTGCGGTCGGGGAATGCGGCGTATGTGATTTTCACGTCGGGGTCGACGGGGCGTCCGAAGGGTGTGTCGGTTTCGCATGCGGCGATTGTGAATCGGTTGGCGTGGATGCAGGACGAGTACGGGTTGGATTCGTCGGATGTGGTGTTGCAGAAGACGCCGTTCACGTTCGATGTGTCGGTGTGGGAGCTTTTCTGGCCGTTGCAGGTTGGTGCTCGGTTGGTGGTGGCTGTGCCGGATGGGCATCGTGACCCGCGGTATTTGACGTCGGTCATTGTGGGGGAGGGCGTGACGACGGTGCATTTCGTGCCGTCGATGCTCGAGGTTTTCGTGACGGATTCGTCTGTGGCTGCGTGTGTTTCGCTGACTCGGGTGTTCGCGTCAGGTGAGGCGTTGCCGGCGAGTGTTGTTGCCGATGTGTGGGCTGTGTTGCCGGGTGTCGGGGTGCACAATTTGTATGGTCCGACCGAGGCGGCGGTGGATGTGACGTTCCACGAGGTGGTGCCGGCGGATGTTCTGGGGGTGCCGATCGGTGCTCCGGTATGGAATACGCAGGTGTTTGTTCTGGACTCTCGATTGAGTCCGGTGCCGGTAGGTGTTGCGGGTGAGCTGTATCTGGCGGGTGTTCAGCTGGCTCGTGGGTATGTGGGTCGGCCGGATTTGTCGTCGGATCGATTTGTGGCGAATCCGTTCTCGGGTGATGGTGGGCGGATGTATCGCTCCGGTGATGTGGTGCGGTGGACTGCGTCGGGCGAGTTGGAGTACATCGGGCGTAGTGACTTTCAGGTGAAGTTGCACGGTTTGCGGATCGAGCTCGGTGAGATCGAGTCGGTGATTCGTGAGCACGAGTCGGTGTCGTCGGTAGTTGTGGTTGTGCGTGAGGATGTGTTGGTTGCGTACGTTACGGCCGCTGGTGGTGTGGTGGACGTTGACGAGTTGAAGAGAGTTGTTGCGGGTCGTCTGCCGGGTTACATGGTGCCGGCGGTGGTGATGGTGCTGGAAGAGTTGCCGTTGGGTGTGTCGGGGAAGTTGGATCGGAAGCTTCTTCCGGATCCGGTGTTCGTGGCGCGCGAGTTTCGGGCACCGTCAAGTGTCGCCGAAATCGCTGTGGCCGGCGTCTTCGGAGATGTTCTCCGGTTGGAACAGATCGGTCTGGATGACGACTTCTTCGAGCTCGGCGGAAACTCTTTGGTCGCAACGCAGTTGGTGGCTCGCGTAGGTCAAGCGCTCGACACTCAGGTTCCGGTGAGGGTGTTGTTCGATGCTTCGACTGTCGAAGGTTTGGCAGCGCAGGTTGAGTTGATCGCAGGGGCAGGAGGGAGGACCGCGCTCGTGGCCCGCCCACGGCCGGCGTTGATCCCACTCTCACTAGCTCAGCAGCGAATGTG
The DNA here is from genome assembly GCF_031763325.1 of Rhodococcus sp. SG20037. Taxonomy (NCBI): domain Bacteria; kingdom Bacillati; phylum Actinomycetota; class Actinomycetes; order Mycobacteriales; family Nocardiaceae; genus Rhodococcus; species Rhodococcus sp. SG20037. Next base: position 2,010,377 of record NZ_CP134497.1, read on the forward strand.
GTTCCTCAGCCGCTTCGATCCTGATTCTGCCGTCAACAACATTCCAATCGCATTGAATATCAAAGGCGTCCTGAATGTTTCGGCGCTGAGACATGCGATTTCTGATGTAATCGAACGCCACGAGTCGCTCCGGACCGTCTATCCGGAGCAAGGTGGACAAGGACACCAGGTAGTCCTCCCGTCGTCCGAGGTGCCGGTTGAACTGACACCGAAGGTCATCGACGCCTCGCATATTCACAACGAACTTCTGAGTTTCGCGCTCCAGGGTTTCGACGTGACGTCAACCGTTCCGGTTCGAGTCGGGTTGTTCGAACTTGCAGGGGATTCGTACGTTCTGGCCTTCGTTGTGCACCACATCGCAGCGGACGGCTTCTCGATGCGCCCGTTGACTCGGGATGTCATGGTTGCCTACACCGCTCGGGTTTCGAACGGCGTTCCGAATTGGACTCCGCTCGAGGTGCAGTACGCCGATTATGCACTCTGGCAGCGGGAGGTCCTCGGCGACGAGGACGACCCGGATTCGTTGATCTCGGCTCAGCTGGACCACTGGCGCTCCGTCCTCCGTGATTCTCCGGAAGTGCTTGCGTTACCGGCTGACCGATCCCGCCCGGTCGTCGCCTCGAATCGTGGCGCTACGTATCGCTTCTCCGTCAGCGAAGAGATTCGGTCGAGCTTGGACTCACTCGCACGCGAGCGGAACGCATCGCTGTTCATGGTGGTGCATTCGGCCCTCGCCGTGCTTCTCGCAAGGTTGTCCGGTACCAGTGACATCGTGATCGGTACTCCGGTTGCAGGGCGAGGCGAAAAGGCGCTCGACGATGTGATCGGTATGTTCGTGAATACACTGGTCCTGCGGACTCCTGTTGACCTCGCCAGTTCGTTCAGTGCGCTCGTCTCGGCAACGCGGAGGACAGACCTTCAGGCGCTCGGCAACGGCGATGTTCCGTTCGAGCGGCTGGTCGAGGTGCTCGATCCCACCCGATCGCAGGCACATCACCCGCTGTTCCAGGTCGCGTTGTTCTTCCAGAACATGTCGCAGGATGCTTTGGAGCTTTCGGGATTGGAGGTCTCAGGCGTCGAGTTCGATGCCGGTATCGCGAAATTCGATCTTCAACTTACTCTCGCTCCCCGCGTCGAAGATGCGCTCGAAGACGGCATGTTCGCCGAGTTCGCATACGCCACAGATCTGTTCGACGAGTCGACGATTCGTGGATTCGCCGATCGGTTCACCAGGATCCTCGAACAGGTGGTCGTGGATCCGTCGATCACCGTGGGTGACATCGAGCTGTTGGACGAGGCCGAGCGCGAGTCGCTGTTGATTGCGCGCAACTCCACCGCACATGACGTCGGGAACAGTGAGACATTGGCTTCGCTGTTCGACACTCGCGTTGCGTTGGCACCCGATGCTGTTGCCGTGGTGTTCGACGGCCAGTCGCTGACCTATGGCGAGTTGTCGGAACGTGTGAACAAATTGGCACGCAAGCTGATCGAAGATGGTGTCGGGCCCGAATCGTTGGTGGCCTTGGCGATGCGTCGATCGCTCGATCTCGTAGTGGGTATGTACGCGGTGATCGCCGCGGGCGGAGCCTACGTGCCCTTGGATCCCGATCACCCCGCCGAGCGAATCGGGCACATCCTCACGACGGCCGATCCAGTCTGTGTGCTGTCGACGACGAGGGACGCTTTCGTAGCGCCGAACGGCGCCGACGTGCTGTTGATCGACGCTGCTGATTTCTCGAGCTATTCGCCTTCGGTCGTTTCCGATGCTGATCGTCGAGGTCGTCTGCATGATGTGAACGCCGCCTACGTGATCTTCACCTCGGGTTCCACGGGCAAGCCCAAAGGCGTTGCGGTGTCGCATCACGCCATCGTGAACCAGGTCCTGTGGATGCAGGATCAGTACTCCATCGGCACAGAAGACGTCTATCTGCAAAAGACTGCAACGACGTTCGACGTCTCGTTGTGGGGATACCTCACCGCGCTTCTGTCCGGTACGAGTGTGGTGCTGGCATCTCACGACGGACATCGAGATCCCGCGTATCTGGCTGGTCTGATCGAAGATCATCGGGTGACGCTGACGGACTTCGTTCCGTCGATGTTGACCGTCTTCGCGGCTTCTGTTCCAGAGCGCGCATTGGTGTCGCTGAGGGACGTCTTCGTGATCGGTGAGGCGTTGCCGGTCGAGACGGTACGTGCATTCGCTCAGGTGTCGTCTGCAAGCTTGCACAATGTGTACGGCCCAACCGAGGCTGCGGTCTCGATCACCTACTACGAGGTCGATGGATCGGAGTCGACAGGGATTCCGATCGGGGTGCCCGAGTGGAACTCGCAGGTCTACGTGTTGGACAGTCGGTTGCAGCCGGTGCCGGTAGGCGTTGCAGGTGAGCTGTATCTGGCCGGTGATCAACTGGCGCGCGGTTACGTCGCGCGACCCGATCTCACCAGTGATCGTTTTATCGCGAACCCATTTGCGAAGGTGAGCGACACGAACGGTGAAATCAATCCCGGTGGCAGTCGGATGTATCGCACCGGGGACCTTGTGTGGTGGAACACCGCAGGCGAACTCGAGTATGTCGGGCGTACCGATTTTCAGGTCAAATTCCGTGGTCAGAGGATCGAACTCGGTGAGATCGAGTCAGCTCTGTTGGCGCACCCTACGGTGGCTCAGTGCGTGGTCGCAGTGGTGCACACGGACACCGGCGACCAGCTCGCTGCGTACGTCGTCGCATCACCGAGTTCGGTCATCGACGTGGCCGTTTTGCGGGCATCGCTTCCGAAAGTTCTGCCGGCGTACATGATTCCGACGGCAATCGTTGTGCTGGAAGAATTGCCGCTCAACTCTTCGGGAAAGCTCGACCGGAAGTTGTTGCCTGAGCCGAAGTTCGAGGTCGCGGTGTTCCGAGCTCCGGCGACCCCTGTGCAGGAGATCGTGGCGTCGGTATTCGGCGAGGTCTTAGGTGTTCCGAGGGTGGGCCTCGATGATGATTTCTTTGCCCTGGGTGGGAATTCTCTGATCGCCACGCAGGTAGCGGCGCGGTTGGGTGAGGCTCTGGATTCGAGGGTGGCGGTTCGGCTGTTGTTCGAGGCGTCGTCGGTCGAGTCGTTGGCAGCGCGGGTGGAGTCAGAAGTCGGCTCAGGTGACCGGGTGGCTTTGGTTGCTCAGGTCCGGCCGGAGCGAGTTCCGTTGTCGTTGGCGCAACAGCGAATGTGGTTCCTGAACCGTTTCGAACCTGGATCTGCAGTGAACAACCTCCCCCTGGCCATTCGATTGACGGGCAGCTTGAATGTTGCTGCCCTGCAAGTTGCTGTCGCTGATCTTGTTGCACGGCACGAAATTCTGCGGACCGTGTATCCGGAATTCGATGGCGAGGGATACCAGCAAGTTCTTTCTGCAACCGAGTCTGTGTCGCTTGCGGTTCCAGTTGAAATCGCCACGGACGACGTCGTGAAGGTTGTGACCGAGTTCGTATCGGTGGGTTTCGATGTCACCAGTGAGGTGCCCGTCCGCGCACGACTGTTTCGCGTAGATGATCACGAGCACGTACTTGTTTTCGTGATTCATCATATTGCGGGCGACGGATTCTCCTTCGGGCCGCTGTCGCGCGACGTGATGGCCGCGTACGCAGCGAGGCTGTCGGACGACGCCCCGAATTGGGAACCCTTGGCAGTGCAGTATGCCGACTACTCTCTGTGGCAGCGACAGGTATTGGGTGCAGCGGACGACCCCTCCAGCGTCCTGTCACGGCAGTTGCACTACTGGACGCAGACGTTGGCCGGCGCTCCTGATGTTCTCGATCTGCCTGCAGACCGAGTTCGGCCGAAGGTTGCATCGAATCGGGGAGCCGACTTCGCATTCCGGATCGACCGACGGATCAACGAAGCCATGAATGTGATTGCCCGGGAACATCGGGCGTCGTTGTTCATGGTGGCGCACGCGGCACTGGCAGTTCTCTGCGCGAGACTATCGGGGACATCGGACATTGCGATTGGTACACCCGTTGCGGGGCGTGGTGATCGAGCACTTGACGACATGATCGGAATGTTCGTCAATACCCTGGTGCTTCGCGCAGATGTTCCTTCGGACGACTCGTTTGAAGCGCTACTGGATCGAGTCCGCACGGCAGATCTGGGCGCATTTGCGCACAGTGACATACCGTTCGAGCAGCTGGTAGACGTACTCGACCCGGAGCGTTCGCAGGCGCGACATCCACTTGTGCAGGTTGTTCTGACGTTCCAGAACATGGCCCCGAGGGTCTTCGAGTTGCCTGGGCTGTCAGTTTCGGGCGTGGACCCGGACACGGAGTTCGCGAAGTTCGACTTGCAGTTGACGTTGGCTGAGCAGTTCGACGAATCCGGAGCCGCTGCTGGATTGGCAGCGAAGTTCACTTATGCGACAGATCTTTTCGACGAATCGACCGTGGCGTCTATGGCATCGCGCCTCGTTCGAGTGCTCGAGGCCGTGGCTGACAATTCGGGTGTTGTGGTTGGCGACATCGAATTGCTGGCGCCCTCCGAGCGTGCGGATGTGTTGGGCGAGTGGGCCGTTCCAGGTGTCAACGTGAACGCGGATGCGACTCTCGCGGCGATGTTCGAATCGCAGGTTCGCGATACGCCAGATGCGATTGCCGTGGTTTTCGAGGGTCGGCGCCTCACATACAGTGAGCTGGATTCCTTGGCGAACCGGCTGGCGCGCAAGCTCGTTGAGTTTGGCGTTGGTCCGGAATCGCTGGTGGCCGTCTTGTTGCCGCGTTCGGTCGAGTTGGTGGTTGCACTCCTGGCAGTGGTCAAAGCTGGAGGCGGATACCTACCGGTGGATCCGTCGTATCCGGCGGAGCGTATTGCGTACACGCTCGCTGATGCGCGGCCTTTGGTTGTGCTCGGATCGGCAGATGTCGCGATCGATATCGAGGTGCCGGTTTTGGACGTCACCAGCGAAGATCTGTCCAGCTACGACGCGGCCGCTCTCACCGACGCAGACCGTTGCGGACGACTGCGCGCCGATGACGTTGCATACGTGATTTACACATCCGGTTCGACCGGTCGTCCGAAGGGCGTCGCGGTTACCCACCGAAATGTCGTGGAGTTGTTCGCGAACTCTCAACCGAATTTCGAATTCGACTCGTCAGATGTGTGGACGCTGTTCCACAGCTACGCATTCGACTTCTCTGTGTGGGAGTTGTGGGGCCCGTTGTTGTACGGCGGTACCGTTGTGGTCGTCGACTATTTGACCTCGCGATCTCCGGAGCAGTTCCGCGAGTTGGTTGTTCGCGAGAAGGTAACCGTGCTCAACCAGACTCCGTCTGCGTTCTATCAATTTGCCGAAGCTGATCGTGCCGTCGGTGATTCTGCGGGCTCACTGTCCTTGAAGCATGTGATTTTCGGTGGCGAAGCGCTGGATCTGTCTCAACTGACGCGCTGGTACGACCGGCACGGCGATTCGTCGCCCCGATTGGTGAACATGTACGGCATCACCGAGACGACGGTTCACGTCTCCTTCCTGGGCTTGGATGCGGAGATGGTCCGTGGAGCGTCAGCCTCCGTGATCGGCCGTGGGTTGGGTGGGTTCTCGGTGTTCGTGCTCGACGACAGATTGCGCCCTGTCCCTGTCGGAGTGCGCGGTGAGATGTACGTTGCCGGGGCGCAACTCTCACGTGGTTACGTGGGGCAGCCCGGATTGACGGCAGGACGTTTCGTGGCCAATCCTTTTGCCCGTAACGGTTCTGGTGGGCTTATGTACCGGACTGGAGATGTCGCGCGTTGGAACGTGGACGGAATGCTCGAATATGCCGGACGCAGCGACTCACAGGTCCAACTGCGTGGTTTCCGTATCGAGATCGGTGAGATCGAGGCGGCCCTTCTTCGTGTAGAAGGTGTTGCCCACGCCGTGGCGATGGTCCGTGCGGACGATGCGCTCGGTGAGCGGTTGGTGGGATACGTTGTGCCCGCGGCCGGCTCGGAGCTCGAGGTGTCCGATGTTCTGGCTTCCGTGTCGCAGTTCCTGACCGGATACATGGTTCCGGATTCGCTGGTTGTGCTCGACGAACTTCCATTGACCGTGAACGGGAAGCTGGACCGAAAGGCGCTGCCTGATCCGATCGTTCAATTGCGTGGGTTCCGGGCGCCGGCTACCCCAGTCGAAACTGTCGTAGCGGCAGTGTTCGCGGATGTGCTAGGTGTGGAACGAGTCGGCCTCGATGACGATTTCTTTGCCCTCGGGGGCAATTCGCTGGTAGCCACCAGATTGGCTGCCAGGTTGGGGCAAGCGCTGAATACGCAGGTGGCCGTGCGGATCTTGTTCGAGAACTCGACTGTCGCGAGTCTGGCGCGATCGGTTTCGGCGCTGGCCGGATCCGGAGCGCGGAAGGTGTTGGAGGCCCGCGACCGTCCGGAGCGCATCCCGCTGTCGCTGGCTCAACAGCGTATGTGGTTGGTCAACCAGATGGATTCGGCATCGCCGGCGTACAACATCCCGTTGGCGCTGCGATTGAGTGGTGAGTTGGATGTGGAGGCGCTCCGGGCGTCGCTTCGAGATGTTCTGGTGCGGCACGAATCTCTTCGCACCAAGTACCCGAGTGATGTGGATGGTCCGACACAGGTGATCGTCACTGTCGACGACATCGCGCCGGCTCTCGAAGTCGTCCAGCTCGAAGATGGCGGAGCAGCGTATGAACGAGTGGCGCAGTTCGTGTCGCGCGGTTTCGACGTCGCTCGGGAGATCCCAGTCCGAGCTGAGTTGCTGCAGCTCGCGCCCGGTGATTTCGTCTTCGTGCTCGTCGCGCATCACATCGCTGCAGATGGCGAATCCATGGCACCGCTTGCGAGAGACATGATGGTTGCGTACGAGTCGCGTTCACGAGGTGCCGCTCCGACGTGGGCCCCCTTGCCTGTGCAGTACGCGGACTTCGCTTTGTGGCAGCGTGAGGTGGTCGGTTCGATCGACCAGGTTGGCTCTCCGGCCGCGAAGCAACTGGGGTTCTGGCACCGAAACTTGAGTGGACTCAACGTGATCGGCGGACTACGGGCTGACAGACAGCGCCCGGAGCACATGTCGACCAAGGCGGGCGTTGCGGAGTTCACCGTCGATGCTGCGACTTCGGCCCGTCTCAACGAGATCGCTCGCGAACACAACGCGACGCTGTTCATGGTGGCGCACGCAGCCCTCGGTGTCCTGATCACGAGGATGGGTGGCAGTCGAGATTTTGCGATCGGCACCGTTGTGGCAGGTCGGGGCGAAAAGCATCTCGACGACGTCGTCGGCATGTTCGTCAACACTCTGACTCTTCGAACCGCGCCCGATCTCGATGCAGGCTTCGGTGAGCTTGTTTCGTTGGTGCGCGACACTGATCTCGAAGCGTTCGCGAACGGAGACGTGCCGTTCGAGGAGGTCACCGGTGCGCTGGGTGTTTCAGCGAACGACCTGTTCCAGATTGCACTGTCGGTCGAACCGATGGCCGGAGCCGAATTCAGCCTGGGCGGGTTGACGATCACTGCCGTCGAGGGCGTCGAAGCAACAGCGAAATTCGACCTGCAACTGACACTCACAACGGATCCTCAAACACAGGGGATGGTCGGGCACTTGGTCTACGCTGCGGATTTGTTCGATCAGCACACGGTCGACGGGTATGCCCAGCGCTTTGTCCGCGTCATCGAGCAGGTGGTCGCAGATCCGTCGCGCCCTATCGGCGACGTTGAACTGCTCAGTGGCGCTGAGCGTGCCGAGCTACTGGTCTCGGTCAGTGCATCTGATTCCACGGCATTGCGCGGATCGAATCAATTGGTCCCACAGCGTCTGGCAGCTGCAGTCGAGGACGATCCGGAGGCCGTCGCCGTTGTGGTCGACGGAGTGGACTTCACGTATCAAGACGTCGATGCCCGCTCGTCCCGTCTGGCTCGCCATTTGATCAATTGTGGACTTGGACCTGGTGACCGGGTCAGCATCAGCGGGCTCACGGGTTTGGATCTGGTCGTGGCGGTATGGGCTGTATTCAAATCGGGTGCTGGAGTCGCGACGGGAGCAAGGGATGACAACCCAGTCGACCTGCGAAACACAGAGGTAGCCGCGGAAGTTGCCTCGCAGTCAGCGCGACCCGTTGGGTACTCGGATCGAGTTCGTCTCTTGACACCCGAATCACCCGCACTCGTTGTAGATGACACGAGTCGGAGTGACGTGAATCATGGAGAGTTCGCTGACAGCCTGCGTGCGATGGCGAACGAGCATGACGTCGACTACGACGCAAGACTGATGTACATAGGTCCTGACGATGACGAAACCTCTATTCGGACGATATTGCTTGCGGGGTCAGTTGGGGCGGCAGTTGTCATGACCAGTGAAGAGGTCCGGGTGCCGAATCTGCATGGCGTCTTGGAGGAGGACTGGATTACCCATGTCATCGCTCCGCCGGAGCTTGCCGCGGAAGTCGACGCAGAAGCTCTTCCGGACCTGAAGCTGACGTGCAGCCCGGGAAAATGGTCCTTGAACTGAGCGCGAACCCATTTTGAACCGGACCGGTTGGGATTTACCTACGGTCCGATGTGGTTCCTACCCCTATAGCTGTAACAATGGTTCGGTGTGTCCGATCAACTACAGGGACGTCCGGAGCGGGTAATCCCTGGTCACGGCCGGAGCCTTGGACAGATCAGCCGCTTGAACAGCGATCGAAACTGCAGTACCAAAACGAAGGTGAATTGTCTTGACGCAGCACGAGCTCTTCCAACATGCCGTTCGATCGCAGGTCGTGGCCGGATGAGCACCGACGGAGTGACGCCCGAGACATCAGCGGCTCGCAGGCCCCGCCGCCAACGCCCAGCACGAGGCCGCAGGGACCGAACCCCGTTGCTGCCTCAGTTGCTTGCGGCAGCCGTGGAGATGAACCCTTCGCAGGAGGCTCTGCGGTTCGAGGGCAGGTCTTTGTCTTACTCCGAGTTGGACGAGTGGTCGTCTCGTTTGGCTCGGGTGTTGATTGCGGACGGTGTGGGGCCGGAAGATCGGGTTGCCGTCTCGGTTCCGCGGTCCATCGAGTCCGTGTTGGCGTTGTGGGCGGTGGCGAAGTCGGGTGCGGCTTTTGTTCCGGTGGATCCGAATTATCCGGCTGATCGTGTGGCGTACATGATCGAGGATTCTGGTGTTTCGGTGGGGTTGACCGTAGAAGAGGTCGTTTCCGACCTTCCTTCGTCGGTCGATTGGAAATCGATTGATTCGCCGAAGGTCAAACAATCGCTGTCCGAGGTGTCGCGGGATCCGGTGGCCTATTCGGATCGTGTTTCGACGCTACGGGTGGAGCATCCGGCATATGTGATCTATACCTCGGGCTCGACGGGTCGACCCAAGGGTGTAGTAGTCACGCACGGTGGGCTCGGCAATTTGCTCAGTGAGCAGGTCGACAAACTCGGCGCTAAGGCACAGTCGAGGGTTCTGCACTTCGCAACACCCAGCTTCGATACGTCGCTGTTCGAATTGTTGCTCACCATCGGGTCCGGCTCGACAATGGTCATCGTCCCGCCGAGCATTTACGGTGGCGAGGAACTGGCGGAGCTGCTCGAAGCGGAGCGGGTGACCCACGTGGTGGGTACGCCCTCGATGCTGGCTTCCGTCGATCCGACGAACCTGAATTCTGTCGAGGCGGCAATCGTCGGTGGTGAGGTCTGCCCGCCCGAACTGGTCGCAAAATGGGGTCGGGGCAGAGCCTTCTTCAACGCGTACGGACCTACCGAAACCACGATCATCACGAACATAAGCCCGAATTTGGCACCCGGTGATCGGGTGAGCATCGGTGGGCCGATCCAGGGCGTTTCATCATTGGTTCTGGACTCACGCCTCCTGCCAGTACCTGTCGGGTCGACGGGAGAGTTGTATCTCGCGGGGCCGCAGGTGGCGCGTGGATACCACAACCTCAGAGGTATGACGGCCGATCGCTTCGTTGCGAATCCTTTTGGAGCTCAAGGCGATCGAATGTATCGCACGGGTGACCTGGTGCGGTGGGTAGCTGACGCCGGTGCGCGTGACCTCGAATACGTGGGGCGCTCGGATTCGCAGCTGAAGATCCGCGGCTTCCGCGTCGAACTCGGCGAGATCGACGCAGTGTTGGCAAAGCACCCATCGGTGGAGTTCGTCGCGACAATCGGCCGAAAGCTCGACAACGGTGAGCACGCATTGGTGGCGTATGTACTTCCACTGACGGGTTCCGAGTTCGACGTATCGGAGCTGATCGACAACTGCAGGCGTGAACTTCCGCGTCACATGGTTCCAGCGTCGGTGATGGCAATTGACGAGATTCCGTTGACGCCCGTAGGTAAGTTGGATGTGGCGGCGTTGCCGGATCCGGTTTTCGAGTCGCGTGCGTTCCGTGAGCCTTCATCTGAGTCTGAGATGTTGGTTGCGGGTGTGTTCGGTGAGTTGTTGGGTCTCGAGCAGGTGGGGGCTGATGATGACTTCTTCGAGCTGGGTGGTAATTCCCTGATTGCAGCGAAGTTGGCGGGTCGTTTGAGTGCGGCTTTCGATGTGCGGGTTCAGGTCAAGACATTGTTCGAGTCTTCGACGGTGGCGTCGTTGGCTTCTGTGCTGGGGTCTTCGGCGGGGCGTGTGCGGGTGCCGTTGTCGGCGCAGACGCGTCCGGAGCGGGTGCCGTTGTCGTTGGCGCAGCAGCGGATGTGGTTCTTGTCGCGGTTCGATGCTGTGTCAGGTGTCAACAATATTCCGATCGTGCTGCGTTTGTCTGGCACGGTGGATATTGCAGCGTTGGGTGCTGCGGTGTCGGATGTTGTTGCGCGGCACGAAGTTTTGCGGACGGTGTATCCAGAATTCGAGGGTGTGGGGTTCCAGCGGGTTCTTTCGGCGGATGAGTTCGAGGTGGAAGTATCGCCGGAGCTTGTCAGTGAGGCCGATTTGTTGAAGGTGTTGGCGCCGGTAGTGACTGAGGGTTTCGATGTCACTTCCGAGGTGCCGTTGCGGGTTCGTTTGTTCCAGACGGGACCGTCGGAGTTCGTGTTGGCGTTGGTGATTCACCACATTGCCGCTGACGGCGTTTCCTTGGGTCCGTTGGTGCGTGATGTGTCGGTGGCGTATGTGGCGCGTGCGGGTGGGCAGGTTCCGCAGTGGGCGCCGTTGGCGGTGCAGTATGCGGACTTCGCGTTGTGGCAGCGTGAGGTGTTGGGGTCCGAGGGTGACCCGTCGTCGTTGATGTCCGAGCAGTTGGGGTATTGGACGTCGGTGCTGGCGGGGTTGCCGGAGCGGATCGACTTGCCGGCGGATCGCCAGCGGCCGTTGGTGGCATCCAATCATGGTGCGAGTTACCAGTTTTCGGTAGACGAGCGGTTGCATCGGGCGCTCGAGCAGTTGGCGCTTGATCGCAGTGTGTCGTTGTTCATGGTGGTGCATGCGGCGTTGGTGGTGTTGCTGGCGCGACTGAGTGGTAGTGATGATGTTGTCGTGGGCTCGCCGATCGCTGGACGGGGTGAGCAGAAGCTCGATGATCTGATCGGGATGTTCGTCAACACGTTGGTGTTGCGGACGGAGGTGGATTCCTCGGAGTCGTTCTCGGAGTTGTTGGGTCGGGTTCGTGACGTCGATCTGGGGGCGTTCGGCAACGAGGATGTTCCGTTCGAGCGGTTGGTGGAGGTGCTTGATCCGGCGCGGTCGCAGGCTCATCATCCGTTGTTCCAGGTTGCGTTGTTCTTCCAGAACATGGCGCAGGGTGTCGTGGAATTGCCGGGGCTGTCGATTGCCGGTTTCGACGCCGGTGTGGAAATCGCGAAGTTCGATCTGCAGTTGACGGTGACGCCGGTGGAGGAGGACGGCGTCGGTGTGGGGATGCCGATGTCGTTGACGTATGCGACGGATTTGTTCGACGAGTCGACGGTTGTTTCGTTTGCGGAGCGGTTGGTTCGGGTTCTGGAAGCGATGGTGGCGGAGCCTGATTCGGTTGTCGGGGATGTGGAGTTGCTCGGTGAGGACGAGCGTTCGCAGGTGTTGGTGGCGGTCAATGACACTGTTCACGAGTTGACTGCTGGTGCTTTGTTGCTCGACGGGTTTGTTGCGCAGGTGGCGGCGACGCCGGGTGCGGTGGCGTTGGTGTTCGAGGGGCAGTCTCTGACGTATGTGGAGTTTGCGTCTCGGGTGAATCGCCTTGCGCGGTATTTGATTTCGGTGGGTGTGGGGCCGGAGTCGTTGGTGGCGTTGGCGATGCGCCGGTCGGTTGACCTTGTGGTGGGTATGTATGCGGTGGTTGCTGCGGGTGGGGCGTATGTGCCGTTGGATCCGGATCATCCGGTCGAGCGCAATGGTCATATTCTCGGGACTGCGTCACCGGTGTGTGTGTTGTCCACTGCTGATGACGGTGTGGTGTTGCCGGGTGAGTTCGATGTGGTGTTGATCGACGAGTTGGATGTGTCCGGGTTTTCGGATGTGTCTGTTTCCGATGCAGATCGTGTTGCGCCGCTGCGTGGTTCGAATGCTGCGTATGTGATCTTCACGTCGGGGTCGACGGGGAAGCCGAAGGGTGTGGCGGTTTCGCATGCGGCGATCGTCAATCAGATGGCGTGGATGCAGGGTCGATATGTTCTGACCGGGGCGGATGTGTATCTGCAGAAGACTGCGACGACGTTCGACGTGTCGTTGTGGGGCTTCTTCTTGCCGTTGGCGGTGGGTGCGCGGTTGGTGGTGGCCACGCATGATGGTCATCGGGATCCGGGGTATTTGGCGTCGGTGATCGCTGATCAGGGTGTGACGGTGACGGACTTCGTGCCGACGATGTTGTCGGTGTTCGCGGGGGAAGTTTCGGCGGGCCAGTTGGTTTCGTTGCGTGATGTGTTCGTCATCGGTGAGGCGTTGCCGGCGCAGACGGTGCGTGATTTCGGTGTGGTGTCGGGTGCGCGGGTTCACAACTTGTATGGTCCGACCGAGGCCGCGGTGTCGATCACGTTCGCGGATGTGACGTGCGCCGTCGATGGTGGTGTGGTGTCTATTGGTGTGCCGCAGTGGAATTCGCAGGTTTTCGTGTTGGATTCTCGTTTGCGTCCGGTGCCGGTGGGTGTTGCGGGTGAGTTGTATCTTGCGGGTGATCAGTTGGCTCGTGGGTATGTTTCTCGTCCGGATTTGTCGGCGGATCGGTTCGTTGCCAATCCGTATGGCGGCGTGGGTTCGCGGATGTATCGCACTGGGGACTTGGTGCGGTGGGGCGTTTCGGGGGAGCTCGAGTACATCGGTCGTACCGATTTTCAGGTGAAGTTCCGTGGTCAGCGGATCGAGTTGGGGGAGATCGAGTCGGCGTTGGTGGCCGATATGTCGGTGTCTGTGTCGTCGGTGGCTGTGGTGTCGACCAAGACCGGTGATCAGTTGGTGGGGTATGTGGTGCCCGCGTCGGGTGCGGTAGTTGATATTGCGGCACTGGTGGATTCGTTGGGTGCGGTGTTGCCGTCGTATATGGTGCCGTCGCAGATCATGGTGTTGGATGCGTTCCCGTTGAATGCTTCGGGGAAGTTGGATCGGAAGTTGTTGCCGGAGCCGGTGTTCGAGAAGGCGGTGTTTAGGGCTCCGGTGACGGCGGTGGAGGAGATCGTCGCGTCGGTGTTTGCGGATCTGCTGGGTGTTGATCGTGTGGGTCTCGATGATGATTTCTTTGCTTTGGGTGGTAATTCGCTGATTGCGACGCGGGTGGCGGCTCGGTTGGGGCAGGCGTTGGATGCGCAGGTTCCGGTGCGGGTGTTGTTCGAGGCGTCGTCGGTGGAGTTGTTGGCTGCGCGGGTGGAGTCGGAGGTCGGTTCGGGTGCGCGGGCGGCGTTGACGGCGATGGTGCGTCCGGAGCGGATTCCGTTGTCGTTGGCGCAGCAGCGTATGTGGTTCTTGAACCGCTTCGAGCCTGAATCAACGGCATACAACTTGCCCGTGGCGATTCGGTTGTCGGGGTTGTTGGATGTGGCGGCTTTGCAGGCTGCTGTGTCGGATGTTGTTGCGCGGCATGAGGTGTTGCGGACGGTGTATCCGGAGGTCGACGGCGTCGGATACCAGCAAATCGTCTCGGTCGATCGGGTAGAGCTGGACCTGACACCGGTTCCGGTCTCGGAAGCCGACGTGATGTCGGCGGTGGTCGGATTCATGTCGAGTGGTTTCGATGTCACGGTGCAGGTCCCCGTACGCGCGCGTGTGTTTGTGGTGGCACCTGACGAGTACGTGCTGGTGTTCGTTGTTCATCACATCAGTGCGGATGGGTCGTCGATGGGCCCGATGACGCGAGATCTGATGGTTGCCTACATGGCTCGATCCGCGGATGCTATGCCGTCGTGGGCGCCGTTGGCGGTGCAGTATGCGGATTACGCGTTGTGGCAGCGTGAGGTGTTGGGTTCGGAAGGTGATGCGGCGTCGTTGGTTTCGCGTCAGGTCGAGTTCTGGTCTCGGGCGTTGGCGGGGTTGCCGGATCAGTTGGTGTTGCCCTGGGATCGTCCGAGGCCTGCGGTCCAGGCATTCGACGGCGGGCAGGTTCCTGTGGTGATCGGTGCGGACCTGCATCGCCGTCTCGTGGATGTCGCGCAGCAGAACAATTCGACGCTGTTCATGGTGGTGCATGCCGCCCTGGCGGTGGTGTTGGCTCGATTGTCGGGTACAGAAGACATCACAGTCGGCACACCGATTGCCGGTCGAGGCGAGAGAGCGTTGGACGATCTGGTCGGGATGTTCGTCAACACGTTGGTGTTGCGGACATCCGTTGATGCCGGCGTTTCGTTTACTGATCTTCTTTCTCGTTCGCGTGAGGCGGATTTGGCGGCGTTTGCGCATGCGGATGTGCCGTTCGAGCGTTTGGTGGAGGTGCTCAATCCGGTTCGGTCGACGGCGTATCATCCGTTGTTCCAGGTGGGGTTGTCGTTCCAGAACTTGGAGCAGTCGACTTTCGAATTGAGTGGTCTGACGCTTTCCGGTGTCGAATTTGACAGTGGAACTTCGCAGTTCGACCTTCACTTGATCGTGACCGACCACTATGACGGTGGGGCGGCTAGTGGTATTTCCGGCACTATGACGTTTGCGTCGGCGTTGTTCGACGAATCGACGGTGGCCGGGTTTGTGAATCAGTTCGTGCGCGTTCTGACTGCGATTGCAAACGACGTCGAAACTGTGATCGGTGATATCGATCTGCTCACCGATACAGATAGAAGCCTGATCGAGCGAGCAGGGCACGGTGTGCGTCGTGCTGGTGTTTCGGGGACGTTGGTGGATTTGTTCGACGGGCAGGTGGTTCGTGGTGCGGATCGTGTTGCGTTGGTGTGTGGTGGTGTCGAGCTGTCGTATGGTGAGTTCGATGCGCGGGTGAATCGTTTTGCGCGGTATTTGATTTCGGTGGGTGTGGGGCCGGAGTCGTTGGTGGCGTTGGCGATGCGCCGGTCGGTTGACCTTGTGGTGGGTATGTATGCGGTCGCCAAGGCTGGTGGTGGGTATGTTCCGGTGGATCCGGATCAGCCGGCGGATCGTACGGCGTTCATTCTCGAGGCCGCTGCTCCGGTGTGTGTGGTCAGTACTTCGGATGTTGGTTTCGATGCTGGTGTGGTGCCGGTGGTCGAGGTTGATGTTGTCGATGTGTCTGGTTTTTCGGATGCGCCTGTCTCTGATGCGGATCGGGTTTCGCCGTTGCGGCCGGAGAATACGGCGTATGTGATTTTCACGTCGGGTTCGACGGGTCGGCCGAAGGGTGTGGCGGTTTCGCATGCGGCTGTGGTGAATCAGTTGCTGTGGAAGCGTGAGGCTTTCGGTCTTGATCAGGATGATGCGGTGTTGCTCAAGACTGCGTCGACGTTCGATTTGTCGGTGTGGGAGTTTTGGTCTGCGTTGGTTTCGGGTGCGCGGTTGGTGATCGCGAAGGTCGGCGGTCAGCAGGATCCGCAGTATCTGCTCGATGTGATGGTTGTGTCGGGTGTGTCGACGTTGCATGTGGTTCCGTCGATGTTGGAGGCGTTGGCGGCCACTGGTGGTGGTGTTCTTCCGTCGGGGCTTCGTCAGGTGTTGGCGATCGGTGAGGCGTTGCCTGCTGATCTGGCGCGGCGTGTGCGTGTGGCGAATCCTGATGTGCGGTTGTTCAATTTGTATGGTCCGACGGAGGCGGCGGTGTCGGTGACCTCGCATGAGGTGACCGATGGTGATGTGTCGTCGGTGTCGATCGGGTCGGCGGAGTGGAATACGCAACTGTTGGTGTTGGATTCGCGGTTGCATCCGGTTCCGGTCGGTGTTGCGGGTGAGTTGTATCTTGCGGGTGCGCAGTTGGCTCGGGGGTATCACGGTCGGGTGGATTTGTCGGCGGAGCGTTTCGTTGCCAATCCGTATGGCGGCGCGGGTTCGCGGATGTATCGCACGGGCGATGTGGTGTCGTGGAATCGTTCGGGCGAGCTGGAGTATGTGGGGCGCAGCGATTTCCAGGTGAAGTTGCGTGGATTCCGGATCGAGCTCGGTGAGATCGAGGCGGCGTTGGTTGCTGTCGATTCGGTGGGTCAGGCGGTGGCCGTCGTGCACGAGGACGCGCACGCCGGTGAGATGTTGGTTGCGTATGTCACTGCTTCGTCCGGGTCCGATGTCGATGTCGACGTTGTTCGTGAGGTGTTGTCGGAGGGTCTGCCCTCGTACATGGTGCCGTCGCAGATTCTGGTGCTCGAGGAGTTCCCTCTCAATATCAATGGCAAGTTGGATCGGAAGTTGTTGCCGGAGCCGGTGTTCGAGAAGGCGGTGTTTAGGGCTCCGGTGACGGCGGTGGAGGAGATCGTCGCGTCGGTGTTTGCGGATCTGCTGGGTGTGGATCGGGTGGGTCTCGATGATGATTTCTTTGCTTTGGGTGGTAATTCGCTGATTGCGACGCGGGTGGCGGCTCGGTTGGGGCAGGCGTTGGATGCGCAGGTTCCGGTGCGGGTGTTGTTCGAGGTGTCGTCGGTGGAGTTGTTGGCTGCGCGGGTGGAGTCGGAGGTCGGTTCGGGTGCTCGGGCGGCGTTGACGGCGATGGTGCGTCCGGAGCGGATTCCGTTGTCGTTGGCTCAGCAGCGGATGTGGTTCTTGAACCGGTTCGAGTCTGAGTCGACTGCGTACAATATTCCGGTGGCGATTCGGTTGTCGGGGTCGTTGGATGTGGCGGCTTTGCAGGCTGCTGTGTCGGATGTTGTTGCGCGGCATGAGGTGTTGCGGACGGTGTATCCGGAGGTCGACGGTGTCGGGTTCCAGGAGATTTTGTCGGCGGATCGGGTAGTGCTGGATTTGTCTCCGGTTGTGGTGTCGGAGTCCGGTGTTGTTGCTGCGGTGTCGGAGTTCTTGTCTGCTGGTTTCGATGTGGCGGTGGAGGTTCCGGTTCGGGCGCGGTTGTTCGCGGTGTCGGAGTCGGAGTTCGTGTTGGCGATGGTGGTTCATCACATCAGTGGTGACGGGTTCTCGATGGGGCCGCTCACGCGTGATGTGATGGTTGCGTACGAGGCTCGTTCTCGGGGTGAGGTTCCGGGGTGGGCGCCGTTGGCGGTGCAGTATGCGGATTACGCGTTGTGGCAGCGTGAGGTGTTGGGTTCGGAAGATGATGCGGCGTCGTTGATTTCGCGTCAGGTCGAGTTCTGGTCTCGGGCGTTGGCGGGGTTGCCGGATCAGTTGGATCTGCCGGCGGATCGTCCGCGGCCTGCGGTGGCGTCCAATCGTGGTGCGGATCATTCGTTCGTGGTGGGTGCGGATGTTCATGCTGGTTTGAATGATGTTGCGCGTGAGTCGAATTCGTCGTTGTTCATGGTGGTTCATGCGGCGTTGGCGGTGTTGTTGGCCCGGTTGTCGGGTACCTCCGATATTGCGATCGGTACTCCGGTGGCGGGTCGTGGTGAGCAGGTTCTCGATGATGTGATCGGGATGTTCGTCAATACGTTGGTGTTGCGGACCGAGGTGGAGGGTGCTGCTCGGTTCGTCGATCTGCTGGCAAGTGTGCGGGAGGCTGATCTTCAGGCGTTCGGACATGCGGATGTTCCGTTCGAGCGGTTGGTGGAGGTGCTCAATCCGGAGCGGTCGCAGGCACGGAATCCGTTGTTCCAGGTGATGTTGGTGTTCCAGAACATGGAGCAGTCGGTCCTCGAGCTTGGTGATCTGACGGTTGCTGGTGTCGATGCGGGGTCGGTGTCGGCGAAGTTCGACCTGTCGGTGACGGTGGTGGAGTCGTTCGACGATGCGGGTGCTGCGGCGGGGATGGCGGTGTCGTTGACGTATGCGACGGATCTGTTCGACGAGTCGACGGTTGCCTCATTTGCTGAACGATTCGGACGAATCCTCACCGCAGCAGCGGCGGATTCGTCGGTGTGTGTCGGTGATGTGGAGTTGTTGGATTCGGTCGAGCGTTCGCTGGTGCTGGATGGCTGGAACGATCAGGTTCGGGTGAAGCCCGAAGTGGATACGACGTTGGTCTCGATGTTCGATGCGCAAGTGCTGGCTCGGGGCATGTCTACTGCGGTGGTGTTCGAAGATCGTAGAGTGTCGTATGTCGACTTGGACGCTGCAGCGAATCGTTTGGCTCGCAAATTGATTGAGTCAGGTGTGGGTCCGGAGTCGTTGGTGGCTGTCCTCCTGCCTCGATCGGTTGACTTGGTCGTGTCGTTGTTGGCGGTGCTGAAGGCAGGTGGTGCCTATCTGCCGATCGATCCGAGCTATCCCGCTGAGCGGATTGCGTTCACGCTCGACGCGGCGCGGCCGGTGTGTGTTTTGGGTGGGGCCGAACTCGATCTCGACATTCCTGTGTTCGACGTCGTGTCCATGGATGTGTCGAAGTACGAAGGATCTTCAATCACCGATCATGATCGCGTTGCTCCGCTACGTGATTCGAATAGTGCGTATGTGATCTACACCTCGGGATCGACTGGCCGACCGAAGGGTGTTGCGGTCTCGCATCGCAACGTCGTCGAATTGTTTGCCAACAGTCAGAGCCGGTTCGAGTTTGACGACTCCGACGTATGGACGTTGTTCCACAGCTACGCATTCGATTTCTCGGTGTGGGAATTGTGGGGGGCGTTGTCATTTGGTGGCACGGTTGTGGTGGTCGATTTCCTCACGTCGCGTTCGCCCGAACAGTTCCGGGAGTTGGTTGCTCGCGAGCGAGTGACGGTACTCAATCAGACTCCGTCCGCGTTCTATCAATTTGCTGAGGCCGACCGAGTAGCGGGTCAAGCGGCGACACCGCTGTCGTTGCGGTACGTGATATTCGGTGGCGAGGCACTGGACTTCGCGCAGTTGGAACGGTGGTTCGAGCGCCACAACGATCGGTCTCCGCGGTTGGTCAACATGTACGGCATCACGGAGACGACTGTTCACGTGTCGTTCCTCGAGGTGGATGCGGTGTGGGCGCGTGAGGCGACAGCGTCTGTGATCGGACGCGGGTTGGGCGGACTCTCGGTGTTCGTGCTCGATGATCGATTGCGTCCGGCTCCGGTGGGAGTTCGCGGCGAAATGTATATCGCGGGAGAGCAGCTTTCGCGCGGTTACGTCGGACAGCCAGGTCTGACGGCCGGCCGCTTTGTGGCGAATCCTTTTGCGCACACGAGTTCCGGTGCGGTGATGTATCGCACCGGTGACGTTGGGCGGTGGAGTGACGACGGGCAACTCGAGTATGCAGGCCGCAGCGATTTCCAGGTCCAATTGCGTGGATTCCGGATCGAGCTCGGCGAGATCGAAGCTGCGCTGTTGCGTGTTGAAGGTGTGGCGCGTGCAGTCGTGATCGTGCGTTCGGATGCTTCCCTTGGGGACCGGCTCGTGGGGTACGTGGTGCCGGAGTCCGGTGTCGACCTGGTGGTTGCTGATGTCTTGTCATCGGTGGCGCAGTTCCTGACCGGGTACATGGTGCCGGATTCTGTGATGGTGCTCGAAGAATTGCCGCTGACAGTCAATGGGAAGTTGGATCGGAAGTTGTTGCCGGCGCCGGTGTTCGAGGCTGCGGTGTTTAGGGCTCCGGTGACGGCGGTGGAGGAGATCGTG
The DNA here is from genome assembly GCF_031763325.1 of Rhodococcus sp. SG20037. Lineage (NCBI taxonomy): Bacteria > Bacillati > Actinomycetota > Actinomycetes > Mycobacteriales > Nocardiaceae > Rhodococcus > Rhodococcus sp. SG20037. The sequence continues at coordinate 2,030,325 of NZ_CP134497.1, forward strand.
GCGTCGGTGTTTGCCGAGGCGTTGGGTGTGGATCGGGTGGGTCTCGATGACGATTTCTTTGCTTTGGGTGGTAATTCGCTGATTGCGACGCGGGTGGCGGCTCGATTGGGGCAGGCGTTGGATGCGCAGGTTCCGGTGCGGGTGTTGTTCGAGGTGTCGTCGGTGGAGTTGTTGGCTGCGCGGGTGGAGTCGGAGATCGGTTCGGGTGCTCGGGCGGCGTTGACGGCGATGGTGCGTCCGGAGCGGATTCCGTTGTCGTTGGCTCAGCAGCGGATGTGGTTCTTGAACCGGTTCGAGTCTGAGTCGACTGCGTACAATATTCCGGTGGCGATTCGGTTGTCGGGGTCGTTGGATGTGGCGGCTTTGCAGGCTGCTGTGTCGGATGTTGTTGCGCGGCATGAGGTGTTGCGGACGGTGTATCCGGAGGTCGACGGTGTCGGGTTCCAGGAGATTTTGTCGGCGGATCGGGTAGAGCTGGATTTGTCTCCGGTTGCGGTGTCGGAGTCCGATGTTGTTGCTGCGGTGTCGGAGTTCTTGTCTGCCGGTTTCGATGTGGCGGTGGAGGTTCCGGTTCGGGCGCGGTTGTTCGCGGTGTCGGAGTCGGAGTTCGTGTTGGCGATGGCGGTTCATCACATCAGTGGTGACGGGTTCTCGATGGGGCCGCTCACGCGTGATGTGATGGTTGCGTACGAGGCTCGTTCTCGGGGTGAGGTTCCGGGGTGGGCGCCGTTGGCGGTGCAGTATGCGGATTACGCGTTGTGGCAGCGTGAGGTGTTGGGTTCGGAAGATGATGCGGCGTCGTTGATTTCGCGTCAGGTCGAGTTCTGGTCTCGGGCGTTGGCGGGGTTGCCGGATCAGTTGGTGTTGCCCTGGGATCGGCCGAGGCCTGCGGTGCAGTCGTTCGCCGGCGGCACAGTTGGTGTGTCGGTGACTCCGGAGGTTCATCGGGCGTTGATGGAGTTGGTTCAGCGTACGAACACGACCATGTTCATGGTGGTGCATGCGGCGTTGGCGGTGACGTTGGCTCGTTTGTCCGGTAGCGATGACATTGTGATCGGTTCCCCGATTGCGGGACGTGGGGACGAGATCCTTGATGATCTGGTCGGGATGTTCGTCAACACGTTGGCATTCCGCACCAGAGTCGATCCAGGGGAATCGTTCAGCGCTTTGCTTGCTCGTTCGCGTGAGGCGGATTTGGCGGCGTTTGCGCATGCGGATGTGCCGTTCGAGCGTTTGGTGGAGGTGCTCAATCCGGTTCGGTCGACGGCGTATCATCCGTTGTTCCAGGTGGGGTTGTCGTTCCAGAACTTGGCGCAGTCGACTTTCGAATTGAGTGGTTTGACGCTTTCCGGTGTCGAGTACGAGAGTGGGAACTCTCAGTTCGACCTTCACTTGATCGTGACCGATCATCACGATGAGGTGGGCGCCGCGGCTGGGATAACCGGCATGATCACCTATGCGTCGGCATTGTTCGACGAATCGACGGTGGCCGGTTTTGTGGATCAGTTCGTGCGCGTTCTCGAAACCATTTCAGCGGAACCGAGTGTCGCTGTGGGCGATATCATCTTGTTGGGTGAGGTCGACCGCGCGCTCGTCTTGGAGTCCGGTTGCGGGGTGTGTCGTGCTGGTGTTTCGGGGACGTTGGTGGATTTGTTCGACGGGCAGGTGGTTCGTGGTGCGGATCGTGTTGCGTTGGTGTGTGGTGGTGTCGAGCTGTCGTATGGTGAGTTCGATGCGCGGGTGAATCGTTTTGCGCGGTATTTGATTTCGGTGGGTGTGGGGCCGGAGTCGTTGGTGGCGTTGGCGATGCGCCGGTCGGTTGACCTTGTGGTGGGTATGTATGCGGTCGCCAAGGCTGGTGGTGGGTATGTTCCGGTGGATCCGGATCAGCCGGCGGATCGTACGGCGTTCATTCTCGAGGCCGCTGCTCCGGTGTGTGTGGTCAGTACTTCGGATGTTGGTTTCGATGCTGGTGTGGTGCCGGTGGTCGAGGTTGATGTTGTCGATGTGTCTGGTTTTTCGGATGCGCCTGTCTCTGATGCGGATCGGGTTTCGCCGTTGCGGCCGGAGAATACGGCGTATGTGATTTTCACGTCGGGTTCGACGGGTCGGCCGAAGGGTGTGGCGGTTTCGCATGCGGCTGTGGTGAATCAGTTGCTGTGGAAGCGTGAGGCTTTCGGTCTTGATCAGGATGATGCGGTGTTGCTCAAGACTGCGTCGACGTTCGATTTGTCGGTGTGGGAGTTTTGGTCTGCGTTGGTTTCGGGTGCGCGGTTGGTGATCGCGAAGGTCGGCGGTCAGCAGGATCCGCAGTATCTGCTCGATGTGATGGTTGTGTCGGGTGTGTCGACGTTGCATGTGGTTCCGTCGATGTTGGAGGCGTTGGCGGCCACTGGTGGTGGTGTTCTTCCGTCGGGGCTTCGTCAGGTGTTGGCGATCGGTGAGGCGTTGCCTGCTGATCTGGCGCGGCGTGTGCGTGTGGCGAATCCTGATGTGCGGTTGTTCAATTTGTATGGTCCGACGGAGGCGGCGGTGTCGGTGACCTCGCATGAGGTGACCGATGGTGATGTGTCGTCGGTGTCGATCGGGTCGGCGGAGTGGAATACGCAACTGTTGGTGTTGGATTCGCGGTTGCATCCGGTTCCGGTCGGTGTTGCGGGTGAGTTGTATCTTGCGGGTGCGCAGTTGGCTCGGGGGTATCACGGTCGGGTGGATTTGTCGGCGGAGCGTTTCGTTGCCAATCCGTATGGCGGCGCGGGTTCGCGGATGTATCGCACGGGCGATGTGGTGTCGTGGAATCGTTCGGGCGAGCTGGAGTATGTGGGGCGCAGCGATTTCCAGGTGAAGTTGCGTGGATTCCGGATCGAGCTCGGTGAGATCGAGGCGGCGTTGGTTGCTGTCGATTCGGTGGGTCAGGCGGTGGCCGTCGTGCACGAGGACGCGCACGCCGGTGAGATGTTGGTTGCGTATGTCACTGCTTCGTCCGGGTCCGATGTCGATGTCGACGTTGTTCGTGAGGTGTTGTCGGAGGGTCTGCCCTCGTACATGGTGCCGTCGCAGATTCTGGTGCTCGAGGAGTTCCCTCTCAATATCAATGGCAAGTTGGATCGGAAGTTGTTGCCGGAGCCGGTGTTCGAGAAGGCGGTGTTTAGGGCTCCGGTGACGGCGGTGGAGGAGATCGTCGCGTCGGTGTTTGCGGATCTGCTGGGTGTGGATCGGGTGGGTCTCGATGATGATTTCTTTGCTTTGGGTGGTAATTCGCTGATTGCGACGCGGGTGGCGGCTCGTTTGGGTCAGGCGCTTGATGCGCAGGTTCCGGTGCGGGTGTTGTTCGAGGCGTCGTCGGTGGAGTTGTTGGCTGCGCGGGTGGAGTCGGAGGTCGGTTCGGGTGCTCGGGCGGCGTTGACGGCGATGGTGCGTCCGGAGCGGATTCCGTTGTCGTTGGCGCAGCAGCGGATGTGGTTCTTGAACCGGTTCGAGCCGGGGTCTGCGGTGAACAATATTCCGGTGGCGATTCGGTTGTCGGGGTCGTTGGATGTGGCGGCTTTGCAGGCTGCTGTGTCGGATGTTGTTGCGCGGCATGAGGTGTTGCGGACGGTGTATCCGGAGGTCGACGGTGTCGGGTTCCAGGAGATTTTGTCGGCGGATCGGGTAGTGCTGGATTTGTCTCCGGTTGTGGTGTCGGAGTCCGGTGTTGTTGCTGCGGTGTCGGAGTTCTTGTCTGCTGGTTTCGATGTGGCGGTGGAGGTTCCGGTTCGGGCGCGGTTGTTCGCGGTGTCGGAGTCGGAGTTCGTGTTGGCGATGGTGGTTCATCACATCAGTGGTGACGGGTTCTCGATGGGGCCGCTCACGCGTGATGTGATGGTTGCGTACGAGGCTCGTTCTCGGGGTGAGGTTCCGGGGTGGGCGCCGTTGGCGGTGCAGTATGCGGATTACGCGTTGTGGCAGCGTGAGGTGTTGGGTTCGGAAGATGATGCGGCGTCGTTGATTTCGCGTCAGGTCGAGTTCTGGTCTCGGGCGTTGGCGGGGTTGCCGGATCAGTTGGATCTGCCGGCGGATCGTCCGCGGCCTGCGGTGGCGTCCAATCGTGGTGCGGATCATTCGTTCGTGGTGGGTGCGGATGTTCATGCTGGTTTGAATGATGTTGCGCGTGAGTCGAATTCGTCGTTGTTCATGGTGGTTCATGCGGCGTTGGCGGTGTTGTTGGCCCGGTTGTCGGGTACCTCCGATATTGCGATCGGTACTCCGGTGGCGGGTCGTGGTGAGCAGGTTCTCGATGATGTGATCGGGATGTTCGTCAATACGTTGGTGTTGCGGACCGAGGTGGAGGGTGCTGCTCGGTTCGTCGATCTGCTGGCAAGTGTGCGGGAGGCTGATCTTCAGGCGTTCGGACATGCGGATGTTCCGTTCGAGCGGTTGGTGGAGGTGCTCAATCCGGAGCGGTCGCAGGCACGGAATCCGTTGTTCCAGGTGATGTTGGTGTTCCAGAACATGGAGCAGTCGGTCCTCGAGCTTGGTGATCTGACGGTTGCTGGTGTCGATGCGGGGTCGGTGTCGGCGAAGTTCGACCTGTCGGTGACGGTGGTGGAGTCGTTCGACGATGCGGGTGCTGCGGCGGGGATGGCGGTGTCGTTGACGTATGCGACGGATCTGTTCGACGAGTCGACGGTTGCCTCATTTGCTGAACGATTCGGACGAATCCTCACCGCAGCAGCGGCGGATTCGGCTGTTCGCGTTGGCAGTATCGACGTACTTGCTGCTTCTGAGCGCAGCAAACTATTCGAGTGGTCCACTGGCCCCAGTGATGTGTCTGCAACCAAATCCTTGGTGGCGATGTTCGGTGATCAGGTTGAGCGGATTCCCGATTCGGTTGCTGTGGCATCTGAGAGCGAATGTCTGACGTTTGCGCAACTTGACGCTCGCTCGAGTTCAGTCGCGGAACGGTTGATCGAAATCGGCGTAGGTCGGGACGATGTAGTCGCGTTGGTCGTACCGAGATCCATCGAATGGATAGTCGGGATGTTGGCGGTGTGGAAGTCCGGTGCGGCATACGGGCCGATAGATCCGTCGTATCCGCAGGATCGAATCGACGCGATTATTGCAGATACAGGCGCCCGATGCGCGCTAAGCGCGCAGCCCTTGGATCTGGCGGTCGACGTCCTGGTGTTCGATGACGTCCAGTTCGGCGCGGACGCTGACAGCGTGCGAGTGGATCACTGGCGGAACGCTGGTGCGGGGGACCGGTTGGGGTATGTCATTTCGACGTCAGGTTCGACGGGTCGTCCGAAGCCGACGTTGGTCCCGATGGCGGGTATTGAGAACACGGTGTCCTGGTATCGCAGCGAATTACCTCAGACCGGTGGCCTTTTGATCGCGTCGTCACCTAGTTTCGACTTGACGCAGAAGAATGTCTGGGCCGCACTGAGCAGTGGACGGACTGCGGTCCTTGCAGGTGAGGGGTTCGACCCTGACGCCATCGTTAGTCGCGTCGCGCAGGGTGACGTCACAGTGGTGAACATGTCGCCTAGCGCTTTCGAAGCGGTCGTGTCTTGTGACGACCAGTCTGCGCTGACCGCCCTGGACGTCGTGTTCCTCGGCGGCGAGTCGATCCGGCTTAATCGTCTGGGCGGCTTGTTGTCGAGCGGCGTGCGTGTGGTGAACAGTTACGGGCCAACGGAGGCGTCGGACGTAGTTTCATTCCACACGGTAACGGCACATGACACGGTCAGTGTTCCGATCGGCACGTCGGTGCCGAATGTAGATCTGTTCATCCTTGATCAGTCGTTGGGCCTCGTACCTCCGGGTGTAGTTGGCGAGTTGTACGTGGGCGGTGTCGGTGTCGGACGCGGATACGGAAAGCGCTCGGCGTTGACCGCCGAAAGATTTGTCGCCAGTCCCTTTGCTGTTCGGGGCTCGGGTGATGTGGGCTCAGGCAGTAGGTTGTACCGGACGGGTGACCTGGTCAAGTGGAACGCTCAGGGCGAATTGGAGTACATCGGTCGTTCGGATTTCCAGGTGAAGTTGCGTGGGCAACGTATCGAACTGGGCGAGATCGAGTCCGCATTGATCGCTCACGACTCAATTGCAGACGCGGTTGTTACCTTGCATACCGATGCCGTCTTCGGTGACAGCCTGATTGCATACGTCATCGGAACTGCGGTGGATTCTTCGGCAGTTCTGAACTCGGCACGAGAAGCCCTTCCGTCGTACATGGTGCCGTCGCAGATCATGGTGCTGGATGCGTTTCCGCTGAATGCTTCGGGGAAGTTGGATCGGAAGTTGTTGCCGGCGCCGGTGTTCGAGGCTGCGGTGTTTAGGGCTCCGGTGACGGCGGTGGAGGAGATCGTGGCGTCGGTGTTTGCCGAGGCGTTGGGTGTGGATCGGGTGGGTCTCGATGACGATTTCTTTGCTTTGGGTGGTAATTCGCTGATTGCGACGCGGGTGGCGGCTCGATTGGGGCAGGCGTTGGATGCGCAGGTTCCGGTGCGGGTGTTGTTCGAGGTGTCGTCGGTGGAGTTGTTGGCTGCGCGGGTGGAGTCGGAGATCGGTTCGGGTGCTCGGGCGGCGTTGACGGCGATGGTGCGTCCGGAGCGGATTCCGTTGTCGTTGGCTCAGCAGCGGATGTGGTTCTTGAACCGGTTCGAGTCTGAGTCGACTGCGTACAATATTCCGGTGGCGATTCGGTTGTCGGGGTCGTTGGATGTGGCGGCTTTGCAGGCTGCTGTGTCGGATGTTGTTGCGCGGCATGAGGTGTTGCGGACGGTGTATCCGGAGGTCGACGGTGTCGGGTTCCAGGAGATTTTGTCGGCGGATCGGGTAGAGCTGGATTTGTCTCCGGTTGCGGTGTCGGAGTCCGATGTTGTTGCTGCGGTGTCGGAGTTCTTGTCTGCCGGTTTCGATGTGGCGGTGGAGGTTCCGGTTCGGGCGCGGTTGTTCGCGGTGTCGGAGTCGGAGTTCGTGTTGGCGATGGCGGTTCATCACATCAGTGGTGACGGGTTCTCGATGGGGCCGCTCACGCGTGATGTGATGGTTGCGTACGAGGCTCGTTCTCGGGGTGAGGTTCCGGGGTGGGCGCCGTTGGCGGTGCAGTATGCGGATTACGCGTTGTGGCAGCGTGAGGTGTTGGGTTCGGAAGATGATGCGGCGTCGTTGATTTCGCGTCAGGTCGAGTTCTGGTCTCGGGCGTTGGCGGGGTTGCCGGATCAGTTGGTGTTGCCCTGGGATCGGCCGAGGCCTGCGGTGCAGTCGTTCGCCGGCGGCACAGTTGGTGTGTCGGTGACTCCGGAGGTTCATCGGGCGTTGATGGAGTTGGTTCAGCGTACGAACACGACCATGTTCATGGTGGTGCATGCGGCGTTGGCGGTGACGTTGGCTCGTTTGTCCGGTAGCGATGACATTGTGATCGGTTCCCCGATTGCGGGACGTGGGGACGAGATCCTTGATGATCTGGTCGGGATGTTCGTCAACACGTTGGCATTCCGCACCAGAGTCGATCCAGGGGAATCGTTCAGCGCTTTGCTTGCTCGTTCGCGTGAGGCGGATTTGGCGGCGTTTGCGCATGCGGATGTGCCGTTCGAGCGTTTGGTGGAGGTGCTCAATCCGGTTCGGTCGACGGCGTATCATCCGTTGTTCCAGGTGGGGTTGTCGTTCCAGAACTTGGCGCAGTCGACTTTCGAATTGAGTGGTTTGACGCTTTCCGGTGTCGAGTACGAGAGTGGGAACTCTCAGTTCGACCTTCACTTGATCGTGACCGATCATCACGATGAGGTGGGCGCCGCGGCTGGGATAACCGGCATGATCACCTATGCGTCGGCATTGTTCGACGAATCGACGGTGGCCGGTTTTGTGGATCAGTTCGTGCGCGTTCTCGAAACCATTTCAGCGGAACCGAGTGTCGCTGTGGGCGATATCATCTTGTTGGGTGAGGTCGACCGCGCGCTCGTCTTGGAGTCCGGTTGCGGGGTGTGTCGTGCTGGTGTTTCGGGGACGTTGGTGGATTTGTTCGACGGGCAGGTGGTTCGTGGTGCGGATCGTGTTGCGTTGGTGTGTGGTGGTGTCGAGCTGTCGTATGGTGAGTTCGATGCGCGGGTGAATCGTTTTGCGCGGTATTTGATTTCGGTGGGTGTGGGGCCGGAGTCGTTGGTGGCGTTGGCGATGCGCCGGTCGGTTGACCTTGTGGTGGGTATGTATGCGGTCGCCAAGGCTGGTGGTGGGTATGTTCCGGTGGATCCGGATCAGCCGGCGGATCGTACGGCGTTCATTCTCGAGGCCGCTGCTCCGGTGTGTGTGGTCAGTACTTCGGATGTTGGTTTCGATGCTGGTGTGGTGCCGGTGGTCGAGGTTGATGTTGTCGATGTGTCTGGTTTTTCGGATGCGCCTGTCTCTGATGCGGATCGGGTTTCGCCGTTGCGGCCGGAGAATACGGCGTATGTGATTTTCACGTCGGGTTCGACGGGTCGGCCGAAGGGTGTGGCGGTTTCGCATGCGGCTGTGGTGAATCAGTTGCTGTGGAAGCGTGAGGCTTTCGGTCTTGATCAGGATGATGCGGTGTTGCTCAAGACTGCGTCGACGTTCGATTTGTCGGTGTGGGAGTTTTGGTCTGCGTTGGTTTCGGGTGCGCGGTTGGTGATCGCGAAGGTCGGCGGTCAGCAGGATCCGCAGTATCTGCTCGATGTGATGGTTGTGTCGGGTGTGTCGACGTTGCATGTGGTTCCGTCGATGTTGGAGGCGTTGGCGGCCACTGGTGGTGGTGTTCTTCCGTCGGGGCTTCGTCAGGTGTTGGCGATCGGTGAGGCGTTGCCTGCTGATCTGGCGCGGCGTGTGCGTGTGGCGAATCCTGATGTGCGGTTGTTCAATTTGTATGGTCCGACGGAGGCGGCGGTGTCGGTGACCTCGCATGAGGTGACCGATGGTGATGTGTCGTCGGTGTCGATCGGGTCGGCGGAGTGGAATACGCAACTGTTGGTGTTGGATTCGCGGTTGCATCCGGTTCCGGTCGGTGTTGCGGGTGAGTTGTATCTTGCGGGTGCGCAGTTGGCTCGGGGGTATCACGGTCGGGTGGATTTGTCGGCGGAGCGTTTCGTTGCCAATCCGTATGGCGGCGCGGGTTCGCGGATGTATCGCACGGGCGATGTGGTGTCGTGGAATCGTTCGGGCGAGCTGGAGTATGTGGGGCGCAGCGATTTCCAGGTGAAGTTGCGTGGATTCCGGATCGAGCTCGGTGAGATCGAGGCGGCGTTGGTTGCTGTCGATTCGGTGGGTCAGGCGGTGGCCGTCGTGCACGAGGACGCGCACGCCGGTGAGATGTTGGTTGCGTATGTCACTGCTTCGTCCGGGTCCGATGTCGATGTCGACGTTGTTCGTGAGGTGTTGTCGGAGGGTCTGCCCTCGTACATGGTGCCGTCGCAGATTCTGGTGCTCGAGGAGTTCCCTCTCAATATCAATGGCAAGTTGGATCGGAAGTTGTTGCCGGAGCCGGTGTTCGAGAAGGCGGTGTTTAGGGCTCCGGTGACGGCGGTGGAGGAGATCGTCGCGTCGGTGTTTGCGGATCTGCTGGGTGTGGATCGGGTGGGTCTCGATGATGATTTCTTTGCTTTGGGTGGTAATTCGCTGATTGCGACGCGGGTGGCGGCTCGTTTGGGTCAGGCGCTTGATGCGCAGGTTCCGGTGCGGGTGTTGTTCGAGGCGTCGTCGGTGGAGTTGTTGGCTGCGCGGGTGGAGTCGGAGGTCGGTTCGGGTGCTCGGGCGGCGTTGACGGCGATGGTGCGTCCGGAGCGGATTCCGTTGTCGTTGGCGCAGCAGCGGATGTGGTTCTTGAACCGGTTCGAGCCGGGGTCTGCGGTGAACAATATTCCGGTGGCGATTCGGTTGTCGGGGTCGTTGGATGTGGCGGCTTTGCAGGCTGCTGTGTCGGATGTTGTTGCGCGGCATGAGGTGTTGCGGACGGTGTATCCGGAGGTCGACGGTGTCGGGTTCCAGGAGATTTTGTCGGCGGATCGGGTAGTGCTGGATTTGTCTCCGGTTGTGGTGTCGGAGTCCGGTGTTGTTGCTGCGGTGTCGGAGTTCTTGTCTGCTGGTTTCGATGTGGCGGTGGAGGTTCCGGTTCGGGCGCGGTTGTTCGCGGTGTCGGAGTCGGAGTTCGTGTTGGCGATGGTGGTTCATCACATCAGTGGTGACGGGTTCTCGATGGGGCCGCTCACGCGTGATGTGATGGTTGCGTACGAGGCTCGTTCTCGGGGTGAGGTTCCGGGGTGGGCGCCGTTGGCGGTGCAGTATGCGGATTACGCGTTGTGGCAGCGTGAGGTGTTGGGTTCGGAAGATGATGCGGCGTCGTTGATTTCGCGTCAGGTCGAGTTCTGGTCTCGGGCGTTGGCGGGGTTGCCGGATCAGTTGGATCTGCCGGCGGATCGTCCGCGGCCTGCGGTGGCGTCCAATCGTGGTGCGGATCATTCGTTCGTGGTGGGTGCGGATGTTCATGCTGGTTTGAATGATGTTGCGCGTGAGTCGAATTCGTCGTTGTTCATGGTGGTTCATGCGGCGTTGGCGGTGTTGTTGGCCCGGTTGTCGGGTACCTCCGATATTGCGATCGGTACTCCGGTGGCGGGTCGTGGTGAGCAGGTTCTCGATGATGTGATCGGGATGTTCGTCAATACGTTGGTGTTGCGGACCGAGGTGGAGGGTGCTGCTCGGTTCGTCGATCTGCTGGCAAGTGTGCGGGAGGCTGATCTTCAGGCGTTCGGACATGCGGATGTTCCGTTCGAGCGGTTGGTGGAGGTGCTCAATCCGGAGCGGTCGCAGGCACGGAATCCGTTGTTCCAGGTGATGTTGGTGTTCCAGAACATGGAGCAGTCGGTCCTCGAGCTTGGTGATCTGACGGTTGCTGGTGTCGATGCGGGGTCGGTGTCGGCGAAGTTCGACCTGTCGGTGACGGTGGTGGAGTCGTTCGACGATGCGGGTGCTGCGGCGGGGATGGCGGTGTCGTTGACGTATGCGACGGATCTGTTCGACGAGTCGACGGTTGCCTCATTTGCTGAACGATTCGAGCGGATCATCGGTGCGGTCGTTGCTGATCAGTCGATTGTCTTGGGTGACATAGATATCCTGGATGTCGACGAACGCAGGATGTTGACGAACGTCGACGGCGCGACAGAAATGCCTCAAAGTCGGCTGGTCGATATACTTACTGCCGCTTGCGAGGTCGATCCCACTGCGATTGCAGTCCGAGCTGGTAGTCGATCGGTTACTTACGGGGAACTCGATGAGATGTCATCCAGACTTGCCAGGGTTCTCATCGGACGTGGATTTGGTCCCGAATCGATAGTGCCGCTGGTTTTTTCTAGGTCGTATGAGATGGTGCTCGCGGTATGGGCGGTTGCAAAGTCGGGGGCGGCCTACCTGCCGATCGATCCCAAACATCCGTCAGATCGAATTGAGCACATGCTCTCGGATTCGGGTGCATCCTTTGGGCTGACAACCTCCGCTATCTCGGAAACGTTGCCGGAAACTGCTCAATGGCTGATGATCGATGATGCACTGACAATAGAGATGTGCTCGGCTGAGGAAGCGTCGCCTATCCGCGAAACTGATCGAGTCTCAGTTCTGCGCCCCGAACATCCGGCCTACCTGATCTACACGTCGGGTTCTACGGGCAAACCCAAGGGCGTGGCCGTAACTCATTCGGGGCTTCTCGGATTGCTGAATATCGCGAGCGAGTTGTACTCCGTTTCTAGTGAGTCTCGTATTCTCCACAATTGCGCGCCGAGTTTCGATCCTTCGGTTCTCGAATGGATGTTGGCGTTCAACGTGGGTGCGACGCTGGTCGTCGTTCCTCCATCTGTGCTGGGTGGTCCTGAGTTGGCAGATCTGATCCGTTCCGAACGTGTCAGCCACGCGATCATCACTCCCGCGGTGCTTGGAACGATGGATCCCGATACCTTGCCTGATCTAGAGGTGGTTTCGGTCGGCGGCGACGTTACGTCTCCGGATCTCTTGGCCAGGTGGGCGCCGGGAAGGTCGTACTTCAATGCGTATGGACCAACAGAGACGACGATCATCTCGACGTATGCCTCATTGATTGCGGAAAGCCCAGTGAGAATCGGCTCGCCGATCTCAGGCGTCACGGCGCTAGTGCTGGACGCGCAGCTGAATCCAGTTCCCGTTGGAACTCGCGGTGAGTTGTATTTGTCGGGTGACGTTCTAGCCCGTGGCTACCACGAACGGCGGGGGTTGACTGCTGATCGGTTTGTGGCAAACCCGTATGCGAACGGGGGTGCGCGAATGTATCGCACCGGCGATCTAGTGCGTTGGACCGCTGGAGACGCGATGACGACAGACCTTCAGCTCGAGTACGTCGGCCGAAGCGATTTTCAGGTCAAAGTCCGTGGGTTCCGAATCGAACTCGGCGAAATCGATGCGGCACTGGCGGAATACCCTGGCGTCGAGCATAGTGTGACAATCGGCGCGGAATTGACCTCGGGCGCAACCGCGTTGGTGTCGTACATCGTGCCGACTGATGGTGGCGTAGTCGAAACCTCGGATGTAACGAGTTTCTTGTCGAAGAAACTGCCGTCGTACATGGTGCCGTCATCAGTTGTCGTCATGGATGCCTTGCCGCTGAATACCAGTGGAAAGTTGGATCGTAAGTTGTTGCCGACCCCGGTATTCGAGACACGGGCGTTCCGTGCACCCGTCACGGACATGGAACGTCTCGTAGCCGAGGTATTCGGCGAACTCCTCGGGGTCGACGGAGTCGGGTTGGACGATGACTTCTTCGAGCTCGGCGGTAACTCACTGATCGCGATGCGCGCGGTATCCAGGCTTGGTAATGCGATATCGACGGACGTTCCGGTGCGCGTTCTGTTCACCAACTCGGGAGTCGGCACATTGGCAGACAGCCTCGGAGTTGGAATGCGTGTCGGCTTTGAAACTGACCGAGATAACGCGATTCAGGTGATGATGCCAATTCGTGTGACAGGAACTGAGCGCCCACTATTCTGTATCCACCCTTTGATGGGGCTAGCGTGGCCCTATGCGCCGCTGTCTGCTCACGTCGACAGAAATGTTCCGATATATGGATTGCAGACTCCGGCCTTGACGGAGGAGGGATTCGACGCACAGACGTTGTCCGATTACGTGTACCGCTATGCAGACGAGATCATGAAAGTGCAGACGGAGGGTCCATACCGAATTCTCGGGTGGTCGCTTGGCTGTGTTCTCGCGCAGGGTGTTGCTGCGCGGATCGAGGAACTGGGCGGAAAGGTCAGCGCGCTGATACTCCTCGACGGTACGGTCGCCAAGGTAGATGAAGCAGAATTCGCGGACGGTTTGCGTTCCGAGATCGGGAATATCGGTATCGCCCTCCACGCAGACGAGAAACTTGAGGAGTTCTCACTAGAGCGTGCTAGGGCATTGATGTCGCTGGTGGAAGGTGAGAAGGTCGGCCTGACGGCTGAACGAATTCAGCGCCTCTTCGTCAGTATCGCGCGGATGCATCGGTTGATGAACGAGTACACCCCGCCGATCTTCGACGGTGAGATTGTGTTCGTCAGCTCGAGCGATGAAGGCTCGGCAGTGATCCGCGCAGATATTTGGCGTCAGTTTGTCCGAGGCGCTGTTAGTGAGACGCCCCTCGATATTGCACACGTCGATATGATGTCGCCTGAAGGCTTGGCCTTGATCGGCCCGATTGTCAACACGGCATTAAGGCAGACGTGATCGCTCAGAACATGGACGCCCGACGGCGGTTCGCCTGATCGGTAGAAGTCGACGTGGGCTTACCCTGCCCACGTCGGCTTCTCCTATTATTGGTGTAGATTTGGTGAATTCCATTCGGGAAGGCATTTGGGCCGGGTTCGACGGTCGACGTGTCCTAGGAGTATTCGTTGAGGTCGTTGGACGAGAAATCCTAGCACTAAAATTCCTCATGCTAAGGATGACTGTCGTGTGAGTTTTGGACTTCGGGGTTATTTGCGGCAGAGGATTAGGCGTGCAGAGGGGCGAAGCCCGATTTGACCTGATCCTCCCGGCGCGTGATTACACGTCACGAGGGTGCACACTCTTTTTGGCCCAAATAAGCGACGTCGAAATCACATGCTTGAAATTACCGCGATGATCACGCGGTTTGCACGGCCGAATAAGGAGCGGGGTTATCGCCGATCCAGCGAAGGTGGAACGGGCGATCCGGTCTCTTGTCAATGTAAAGTTCGGCCAAGGGTCGACATCCCGGTGCAACTGGTCTCGATGGGGTAGTCTACCGGAATGCCAGAGCAAACTCTCTCAGTGGTTATACCCGTTTACAATGAAGAAAAATATCTCAAGCGGTGTATCGACGCCCTGCTGAAGCAAATCGATTTTATAACGGAGATTGTTGTTGTGGATAACAATTCAAATGACTCTTCTGTGTCGATCTTGAAAGAATATTCTGAAAGGTTCGACAAAGTGAAATTTATTTCGGAGAGCGTTCCTGGGGTGGTGCACGCACGCAATGCCGGTTTTGATTCAACAAAGTCTTCATTAATTGGTCGGATTGATGCCGATACCGTCGTTTCTGACGGTTGGGCCAAGTGTGTAATAGATTTCTTTACGTACCGCGATGATATCTCGGGTGCGACAGGACTTTCTTATCTGTACGAAACGCCAATTTCAAACTATCGAACTCGGTCGCTTGATCGACAGGTGGAGCGCGGAAAAATTAGGGATGCCCGGCCCCTTCCCATGTTGCAGGGAAATAATATGGCGATTCGTAGAGACGCTTGGGATTCAGTGAGGGACGTTGTCAGTGTGTCGGATACAATTCACGAAGACATTGATCTTACTATGTGTTTCATTGAAAAGAATTTAGCGATAGTGCAATTATTGGGAATGCGGGCGGAAATATCGGGCCGCCGAGGATGGACATCACCGTTAGAATATGCTCGCTATATTGGTGCTTCGCGTAGGACTTATGCTCGACATGGTATCAAGAATCCACTGTTGACTGCCCTGCTGGGAATTAACATATTGATGCATATTGTCCTGTGGCCTTTTCATTTGGCGTACGATCCAATTAGGGAGCATATGTCCGTAAGGAATCTCTTACAGTCTAGGAGTACGCGAGCTTTGCCTTTTTCCTCAGACAGATGACTCAAATAAGTACTGTGACGTGATAGGTCGCTATGGTCAGCGGGGATAGTGCGACTTGCTGGCCGAATTATTGGTTCTTGTGAGCGAAGTCTCGAAGGCGATTTCGGGTTGCGGACCTGCAAAAGTTGACTGCATCTGGGTTTAGTATGGGCATGCCGCTCTGTTTTCGGAGCGGCAGCCTTGATGAGTGCAGTCGGGAGCCACCTCGAAAACGGTGTTCATCAGACGTTGTTAGCGCGTTCCCATATCTCGGTTGCTAGTCTGTGCTGTTCTGACAATCATGGAGAAGGGGTCTAACACCGATCGTCACTAATTGCATTGGTTGATTACAAACTGTCGATCCAGCGCAAACTTGACCAGATCGAGCGTGTGGTTGTCTCGAACGAGGTCTCCGTGGCTGGTTGTGTTCCCAGGGCAATTGTCTTGAACCCAAACATTATCGACTAACGATCCGGGTCCTTGCGTCAGAAAGGTGGCTTCCGGGGGGGTCGAAATCTCGTCGTACGCGGATGCGATGACAGTGTATCTGACACTCGGCTGAGTCTCAGATCCGGAGTTGAGACTGGTCAAGAATTGTGCGCCATTCAGTTGCTGAACTCCGGCCGGCCCCCAGATGGCCTGGACTAACAGGTCGCCTGGAAGGCCCATCGCAGACAAGGATCGCGCATTCGCCTGGAGTCCTCCGAACGTGGTCCCGTGATTTGTCGCGCCGAGAGTGACAACGGTGTGAACAATGTTTGCAGATGGGTCTGACGCATCTGCCCCACCATCAAACTTCAAATATTGACGGGCCACCACTCCGCCTTGTGAATGACCGACGAGGTCAACTTGACTGGCGCCGGTATGTGATTGCACGGATGCAACAAATGACGCCAATTCACGACTTGAATTGGAAATATCTCGGATCCCCCAGTGCACGACATTCGGATTGAGAATCTCTTGAGCACCACCGTAATTCAGAGCAAAAACACAGTAGCCAAGGTCCGCGAGCTGAGGGGACAAGACATTCCAGGTGTCGGTCATGCTCATGCCAGTTCCATGGACAAGGACCACCGGGCGGGGATGTTCTGGCGTCGGCTTGCAACTCCAGTCGTTCGCACCAGCGGGCGACGCTCCCATCTCGGCGAACCCGGGCGACGGCTCCGGTTCGGCGATCACATGCGATGGTAGGCAAACCAGCAGTACGGCCGCGACGAGTGAGGGAACTAGGACGCGGCGCAGTTGTTTCATCTGTTTTCTCGATGTCTTCTCGGTGCACGATTACGCGTTAACGAATGGATCCGCCGGCGCGGTGGCCGCGTTTTGATACGCGACCACCGCTCGTTATTAAATGCCCAGCGACTGCGCGATGAACGGCCAGGACTTGTGCAGATCATCCTGCCAATAGCCCCACGAGTGCGTACCGACTGGGCGGAAGTCGACCACTGCGGGGATCTTCAAGTCGAAGAGTCGCTTTGCCATGTTCGAGGTGCAGAGATTCGTTGCCAGCTCGATCGGACTTCCGACGACGATCTGATCGAACATTGCAGCGCGGCCGTCCTGAATACGTGGATTCGCTGGTGTGTCGTTGGGGAAGCCTGGCAGCCCGCTCCCGGTGCTCATGTAAATCTGAGTCCCCCGAAGCTTCTCTGCATTAACCAGTGGGTCATGTTCTCGCCAGCCGTCGCTGTCGAACGGACCCCACATGTTCTGGATGTCATCAACCCCGCCGATCCACTCAGTGGTAGTCCTGACGAACTGCTGTCCGAGGGGATCGCTGGTTTGCGCACAGCCGCTGTACGCCGCAACCGACTTGTAGAAACCCGGGTACTCGATGGCCAAATTGAGAACTGAGGTACCTGACATCGAGATCGCTGCCAAAGATTGGTCCCCGTTGCTGCCGAGTTGTTTGTTGAGCAGCGGTGGGAGTTCCTTGCCAAGGAAGGTACTCCACATGTTCTTGCCGAGTTTGGGGTCTTCTTTCTCCCAATCGGTGTAGTACGACAACCGGCCGCCAACAGGCGTTGCAACATTGACATTCTTGTCCTGGAAGAAGTCGACGACGTCAGTCTGGTACTCCCACGTTGCCGAGTCTTCGCCGCCGCCCGCGCCGTTGAGGAGATACAAGATAGGGCGTGGCACGGAGTTGTCCGCAGGCGTGATGACCTGAATCGGAACCGTGCGATCCATGGACGCTGCGTATACGTTGACGATCTGCTGGCGTTCGTTGATTTTTTCGACCGATTCGATATACGAACCGTCCGCGCTTGTCTCAGACGAGTCGCCATCCTGCTGGTGAGCAGGAGTCCCTGCGCTCGCAATTCCGACTGGAATCAGCGCACAGGCCATGGTGAGGGCGGCAACTTCAGTTACACGCCGCCACACGGATTGATTCATTCGCGTCAAGTTATTTCCCTCTCGTTGCATGGTCGCATTCGGCGCAATTGCGGCCAGCGTTTGACGTGGTTCTCAGACTGCTAAGTCGGTTCTTCGAACGCCATCGTTACGATCGGCAGTTCCGCCAAACCTGGTCGCCGCTGAATTCCAGGTCCTCACGCGGTTTCTGCTGCTCGTCGGAATCCCCTAATCGCCGGGAGAATGAACACTGCCACCATCCCCAGTGACCAGATCAGTGTCTTGATCATAGGCTCGGCCACCGGTCCTCCTAACGACAAACCCTTCATCGCGTCGATCGCCACAGACATGGGTTGTTCAGCGACAATGGGCTGTAGCCACTTCGGATAGGCGATGACGGGTACGAATCCCGAATTGAAAAACATCAACAGAGTGCATGAAATTGAAACAATCTCGACAAGTGGCAGATTCGCGGAGACTGTTGCGAGTGCAGTCACCATCATTGCGAAACCAACACCAAACACAATGGGTAGAGCCAGGAGTGCCACAGCCGCGAGAGGGCCTTGGTTAAATCTGAAGCCAAGGGCGTATCCGACGGCGAGGATGACGATTGATGTGACGAGGACGCGGACAGCTTCAGCAATCATGCGTCCGACAAGACCTGAGGCGCGGTGTGCGGGTAGCGTCCAGAACCGGCTGAGCAGTCCGGATGCCTGTTCGCCTTTAAGTCCCACAGCGCTAGCGATCGATCCGAACATCGCGCCGACGAGAATGATCAGCGGCACGGTTCCGAATATGCTTGATTGCCCGGTTGCTGCGGAAATCGAATTGCCCAACACCACCCGGAACATCAAGAGCATGAACGCCGGATACACGAGGGCCTGAATGGTTGTCGAAGGGTCACGCATCCACGTGATCAGCAGTCGTTTGGCCTGAATCCAACTGTGCACGACAAGCGCATTGAGTGAATTCTCCGGCAACGCTTTATCTGGGTATGGGAAGTTGAACCCCTCAGCAGGGCGGACAACTGCCATGAAACGATCAGTCGGCTCGCTCATGATCGCCTCAAACTTGCCCAGAAGGCGAGCGGTGCAAATACCGCAATCAACCCGATTGTCCACGCCACCACTGGGAACAGCACGTTCCAACTTACACCGCCTTGCGCGAGATCACGCATGGCGAATGAGAACTGGGATACTGGTTGATTTCGAACGAATGGGCGGATCCATTCGGGAAAGCCAGTTTCGGGCGCAAATCCGCATGACAGCATCCCGAGGATAAGTTGCGGCAACGTGAGCGCCTGGCTTGTCGCTTGAGGGCTCTTCGACAGCGAGCCGATTGCGTCGCCAGCGAAGGATAGACATGTACTGAAGGCAAGGGCAATCGCGCAGAACAGAGCAGCCTGAGCCAATCCGGCCGAGAATCGGAATCCAATTAAGTGCCCGAAGGTCAACGCCGCGGCAAGGGCAACCGTGGATCGCACAAACCCACTGGATTGGCGGGACAGTAAAGGAACCGGCCCGAACACAGGCATGGTCTTCATTCGGTTGCTGAAACCTGTGATTGTTTCAGTCGAAGCCATTTGGGCAGCGGAGATCGACGTGAAAGCCATGGCTTGCAGCACGATGATGGGCATCAGAAACTGGGCGTAGTTGATGCCCTGAAGTTGCATGACGAACTTCAGTGGGAGGTAGAAGCCGATCGTGAAAATAAGCGGCGCGATGACCGCTATCAACAATTCGTAGCGCTTGAGCATCGATTTGACGGTTCGGGCCGTCAGGACCCACCACTGATTGATCGCCGACGGGTGGGGACGGCGATGCTTTCCGACGCTCAAGGCTTCGGGAACCGCAATCTTACTGAGGGATCCCGCTCGAACAGCGACCTGATCGACCCCGTACTTGGTTGTCGTGGTCACTTTGTCTCACTTACGTGTTGCTCACCTGTAAGTGAGAGGAAGACATCGTCGAGTGACGGGCGGCGAAGCGCGATGTCAGCAAGCGGTATTCGTGCGTGGTCCAAACGGCGTAATGCTTCTGAGAGCGTTCCGGCTCCAACAGGGGCAGGTATGGCGATTCGGCCACTCTCCTGCGCCAGGTCGAATCTGAAGTCGGGGGGGACGAGATTTCCGAGAGCGTGGACCGCATGAGCCAATTGCTGGAGGTCCGAAGGGACGATCTCACAGAAGCTAGCTCCAGTTCGAGCCTTCAGTTCATCGGCCGTTCCCTCGGCGATGACCGCACCTTTGTCGATGACAATGATGTTGTCGCTGAGTAGATCCGCTTCCTCGAGGTACTGAGTTGTCAGGAGCACCGTGATGCCCTGTTCCTTCAGAGATTGGACCAACGACCAGACACTCTGTCGGCTTCGCGGATCCAGACCAGTTGTCGGTTCGTCGAGGAAGACAACCTCGGGACGTACGACTAGACCGCATGCGATGTCGATTCGTCGCCGCATGCCACCCGAATAGTTTCGTACGACGCGCGATCCGGCCTCGACGAGATCGAACTGCGAGAGAAGATCGGCGGCACGGACCTTCGCCGACATCCTGTCGAGCCCCATCAAGCGACCGAACAGTTCGATGTTCTCGCGCCCTGTCAGCGAATCGTCGAGAGCTGCAAACTGCCCCGTCATCATGATGGAGCGTCGAACTTCGGGTGCGTTTCGCACTACGTCGTAGCCTGCAACGGTCGCGCGCCCGCTGGTTGGGCGGATGAGTGTTGAAAGCACCTTCACCGTGGTGGTTTTGCCTGCGCCGTTCGGGCCCAGGATACCGAGCACAGTGCCTCGCGGGGCGACGAAGTTGATCCCCCGCAGCGCGTGCACGTTCTTGAAAGACTTATGTACGTCCTCCACTAGTACTGCTGCGTCCGTGGAAAAGGGCATCAACACTCCGCTGTCTGCATGGGTCGGAACGGGCACGCGCTCCCGACGGGCGCACAGATGCCTTCTGTCTCATATCTGCGTTCTCCGGTCAGATGTTACCGGAGGGGTTCGCCGGAACTTCGGTCGTCGGGCTCAGTCGCATGTGGGAAACGTGTCTGCCAGCGACTCTGCAGGCGTCGCCCACCCTGAAATTCACCTTGTGTCAAAAGTCACATACGCGTGATCCGGCTGACTTCTAACATCTTCGATCACGTTGCCAGGCGATAGGGTTGGTATTAGCTCAGGTAGTTCTTCTCGACTGTGAATGGGTGGCTTTGCCCGGTTTGCGGGTTAACCCTCTTCATTTCCGCTTTTCCAGCGGGCCAGGGGTTCGAGAAATCGCGGTTGGCAATCCACGATTTCATCGACAGATGGTGAACTCGACACGGTCGGTTGTAGCTCTTGCACATAACGTGCGAGCACTGTGCGATTTGCATTGAAACATTGTTAGCGTAGGGGACGCCGTCGGTGAAATTATAGTCGTGGACATTAATTTCCGGCGTCGGTCATTCCAGAATGTGATGCTTCAATGCGGCACGTAGGCAATTATCGGTTGAATCCACGCGGGCATAATGGTGAGGCTCGGGTGGGCTGAGGGTGCACTGGTTCTTTCGTCGTCACGAAGATTTCTTCGGAATACTGCATGACCTAGGTTGTGAAATTCTAAGTGAGCCCCGATCGAGGTGCAATCTTTCCGTACAGGGCTTGAATCCCACTGTAATCCTGTAGGAATAGTGAATTTTCTGTCGCAGATTCGACGTCGTCGAGCATCTTCTGTCCGCCGGGTATGGCTTCGATCTCCATGATTGCTCGCCACGCGCCGAAGTCGGTCCCGCTGAAAGCGCGCATGGCGCCCTCGAAGCCTTCCAACAGATAGCTGCGATCTCCACGATCCAGGGAATCCCAGACCAGCACCGCCAGTTCCCCGGCAATCGAGGCATGGCAGTACTCGTCGCGAGCGTGCAACCGGATTGTCGCGCGGTTGATCGACTGAACGCCCGGATCGTCCGAGATCAGGTCGAGGTATGCGGTGATCGACACCTCGGCGACGGTCATGAACGCCAACTGTGTCAGGGCAATCTTGCGAGGCCCCTCGGCTGCGTCGAGAGCTTGCGCCCGCGTGCGGACCGTCAGGACGTCTGGCAGTGCCTTCGCCGGCAGCCCCCAGCCCCTGCCTCGACGGGTCGCTGAACTGGCATTGAAGTGCATGAGCGTGTGATATTGCTCGTCGACCATCGCCTGATTGACCGCCACTGCAGCCCAATCTCCGAGACCGACGCCGAGTCGGTCTTCGGCGAGAACGTCGAAGCCGGGATTGACGACGTACTTCTCGATGTCCATGACGTTCTTGTTGAACGCGATCCATGCCCAGGCTTGCAGGCGTTGCTTCTGCTCGGGGCTCAATGCCAGGTAGGTCGGATGCTCCGCGAACGGGAGAAGTGCTTCGGGGTAGTCGGACAGCGACGAATCGAAGAGATCGTCCAGTTCCGGTTCCGCCTTCTTCACGGTTGCCCGGCGCGCCCAATTGCTCGCAAGGCGGCGGACGATTGCACTCTCGACCGGATCGGAGGCGTCGTACTCCGGGAGGCTGGGCGGACTCACTCCAGGTCTCATCGTGCCCTACTCTCTGTGCCCTTCGGCGATCTCTCCGTGCCCTTCGGAAATGCGATCGAACAAGCTCTGGCACTCCGCGTTCAATTCGCCTGAGCGATTGTCGAGCGCTGCGTCGGCGGTTTTCATCAGCGTCGTGAAGTCGCCGAGGGTCTCGGCCGCCCTGTCCACCTGTGCGGTGGCATCGAACAGTGCTTTTCGTGTCGCACCTGCGTACGGATTGCCCGCTTGTACGTCCCAGTACACCTCCGGTTCGCCGCCGGCTACACGCGCCAGGAGCGCGAGCAAGGCCCGATGCGGGGGAGGGGCGACCGCGAGGAGTTCGTCCGCGGAAACTCCGAGTTCGGCCAGGGCAACGCCGAAAGCCAGCACCGACGCGTGTGTCAGAACCTGGGTGGCCGCAGCCAACCGGTCGTGACGATCGGCGTCCATCACCGCGACCGACGCGCCCCACGAGCGCACGACGTCGAGGAATCTGTCGGACTGCGGACCGCCGACGTACGGCACTGCGATGACGGCCCGACCGCGCGGCCCGAGCGACGGACGGAACATGGGGTTGAGTCCGAGGAACTCCCCTTCTCGGCCGGCGTCGGCGATTGCTGCGTCCATCCGCGATTTGACCGACAGCGTGTCCACAACGAGAGCGCCGGATGTCCGAAGGCTCGGTAGTGCGGCTAGAGCGACCTGTTCGGGAACCGCGAGCACGATGATGCGCGAGGACTCCACGTGCGCGAGGACTTGCTCACTGGGTTTCGTGATGTCTCCGACGACTACATCTCCGTCGGGATCGCTGCCTGCTGGGTCGACGACGGTGACGGTCGACCCCCCGGCGCGAAGCAGTTCGACGAACATGGATCCGACGGCACCCAGCCCGCCGACAACCGTCGCTGTGCCTGATGCCGCCGTCATGGCTGGATCTACCCGCCGTACTCGAGGACCCGCGAGGACACCGCATCGAGCGCACGGAGCAGCGTGGACGCCTTGACCGTGGTCTCGTCGAATTCTTCTTCCGGATCGGACAACGCTGTGATGGCACCGCCGATTCCGAAGGTCACGCCGCTCTCGGTGCAGACCAGCGACCGGATCACGATCGAGAGGTCCGCGGCGCCACCGAGCGCGAAGTACCCGATCGATCCCGAGTAGACCCCACGTGGGCCGGATTCGAGACGGTCGATGATCTCCATCGTCCGTACCTTCGGGGCGCCGGTCATCGATCCACCGGGGAACGCGGCACGCACACAGTCCACCGCCGACGACCCCGGACTCAGGTGTCCGCGCACCGTCGACACCATTTGGTGAACGGACGAGTACGACTCGATCGCGAACAGCCTCGGAACGTGGACACTTCCCGGAACGCAGACCTTGGTGAGGTCGTTGCGGGTGAGGTCCACGATCATCAGGTTCTCGGCGCGGTCCTTCTCGCTGTCGAGCAGGTCCTGCCGTAGGGCAGCATCACGCGCTCGGGTGACGCCGCGCGGGCGGGTCCCTTTGATCGGCTTGGACTCGACGTTGCCGGCCGAGTCGACACGAAGGAACCGCTCAGGCGAGGCCGAGACCACCGAGATGCCGGTGAAGTCGAGAAGTGCGCTGTACGGCGTCGGATTGATCGAGCGCAGATACTCGAACGCCTGCTGTGCATCGATCGTCTCGTCGACGCTCGCCATGTTGGTCAGACACACCTCGTAGGACTCACCCGCCCGGATCTCCGAGAGGGCCGTTCCGATCAACGACAGGTACTGATCGCGATCATGCCGAAGCCGAGCCTGCGTCCAGACGGTGTCGCTGATCAGCGGAACGGGGGTGCGTTCCGGAAGGTCCGCGCCGATCCGCGCCAAGGTGTCGACGGTCGATTCGAGCCAATCGTCATAGCCGGCGTCCCGGACTTTCTCGCGCAATCTCAAAACGTGAGTGCGGCCCGCGGTGTGATCGATGACGACGGCGCGATCGGCAAACACCAGAGCGGCATCAGGAGTGGGTGCCGGATGGACTGCCCTTCCTCCGGTCTGTGCTTTCAGTTCGTAGCCGAGGTAGCCCACGTAGCCGAGGTTGAAGTCGAGTTCCGGATGTGAGGGCACGAAGCGTGTCGCGAGTTGTGCGTCCAAGTAATCGAAGAATGGAACTCGAATGTGCTCGTCGGACAAGCCTTTTCGGCTGACAGTCAGTACCTCGGCTTGCACGTCGTACGTGATGAACTCGGCCAGCGGCCCCGACGAATCGCCGAGAATCGAAAAGCGCGCACTCGGCTCTGCGGTTGCCGCGCGGTCCAGCCAGAACGCGTTCGGGCCGTCGGCGAACAGTGCTGCATAGGCCGCCGACGGGTCCACTGCAAAATCGAGAGTCACGTCGTCGACGTCGTAGTTGATCGCCGGCCGCAGGTCGGGTGTTTGCGGAACAGGTTCGGGTCGGATCACCGAATCCAGAGTGCGTCCGACGGACAGATCGCGGAAGTTCGCGAGCAAATCTATGCCGAACTCGGTGCTGATGGACTCCGGATGGAACTGAACTCCCCACATCGGCTTGGTCCGGTGCCGGACACCCATGAGCAGACCGTCGGACGTCCACGCGGTACGAACGAAGGCGTTCGGCAGATTCTCGACGGTCAACGAGTGGTAGCGAACAGCTCGGAACGGCGACGGAAGTCCGGCAAAGATGCCCGAGCCGTCGTGATCGATCAGCGAAATTCGGCCGTGCATCGGTACGGGCGCAACCACCACGTCCGCGCCGAACAACTCGCACAGGCCCTGGTGGCCGAGACAGACACCGAGAAGTGGGAGAGGCGCTTCTTCGATGAAACGGCGGCTGATTCCGAAATCACGGTCGCGATCCGGCCGGCCGGGACCTGGGGAGATGACCACGTTGTCGTATGACGCGAGATCGAGGGAATCCCAATCCGCGTCGTTGCGGACCACGGTCGGCACAACCCCGTTGACCTCGGTCAACAGGGTGAACAGGTTGTAGGTGAACGAGTCGTAATTGTCCACCAGAAGGGTGCGGGAACTCATGTCGATGATCCTGATCTCGGTCCGACGGATTCCCGAACAGTGTCCTCCTCCTCAACAGGTGCGTTGATCACCAGGTCTTCGAGTCGACAGGTCTCGGCAATCATCAGCTCGTACAGGGCGTTGAAGAAGTCTGGGGAGAGGTCGTGTCTACGAGCGAATTCACGCGCCCGCTCCTGCACGAGGCGGACGCGGCCGGGTTGCATCATCGGAACCTCGCGGGAGCGCTTCCACTCGCCGATGCGCAGGCAGAGTTCCAGCCGCTGCCGCACCGTCTCGAGAAGTAGAGCGTCGATGGCGTCGAGGTCGCGCCGGAAGCTGTTCAATCCCTCGGCCTCGTCCGGATACGACGAGGTCTGCGTGCCTGCTTCGGAACTCGTTGTGGTCAAGAACTCTTCCACGAGGCCTCCCGGTGCTCGGCGTGACGCGAGGTCGACAATGTGGTGCCCGGAACGCAACCCACCTCCGGACACCGGCACCCCGACCGACCATCGCCGTTCGGGGAGGTGTTCCACGATCGTCATTCGCCGAAACCTGCGGTGGTGCCTAATTCTGCGAAACCTGTTTGGCGGGCGAATCAGGTTGCGATGCAGGCGGGTTCGTGAGTGCCTACTTGGGGGAGACCCAGGTGGTGATTTCGGCGTGGACTACTTCCTTGCCGCCCCGGTCGAAGATCGAGATGGGAACGAGAAGTTCCGTGCCACTCTCGATCGCCGCGAAGTCCGGCAAAGTCTCGAGTCGGGCGACCGCCCGCAGGCCGGTCTCGGCCTTGGCGAGGTAGTCGACCTTCATCGACTTGGGGATCCAGCGGTGCGAGTTCGGAACCGTCGCTTCGCTCAGCATGCCCATCGCGACCTCCGCGAGGTTGCAGGCAGCGATCGCGTGAAAAGTGCCGAGATGGTTGTGGACGCCCCACCATTTGGGGGAGCGGACCTCGCAGAGCCCTGGTTCCAACTTGGTCACCCGGGGGAGAACAGAGGCGAAATAGGGCACGCGAATGGACATCGCCGCCGAGAAAACTGCATGTCCGAGGGCGTTGTCCGGCAATTTCTGCCATCCGCGATAGGTAGGGCTGGAGGTAGTCATAGGCGTATCTTACTTCTGAGTAAGGTTGTTGTCGCGCAGCTCACTCGGAAAAGGCAGTTTGGGGGAGTTGAGGATTTGGGCCAGGTACGGCATACTGGTCGGGTTGCCTTGTCCGGGACGCGGTCGATTGCGGCCGTGATCGGGTAAGGGTAAGACGTCACAGACGATAGATCGCAGATCCCGTCAGGGTAATCGGGTCAACGACTGTGACCATGCAAGACGAGAAGTAATGCAGGACGGAAGCAGTACCTACTTTGTGTTCGACATCGAACACGTCCGGTACGCATCACGCGCCAGATAATCGAAAGATTGTCCGGCGCAGGATGAGTGAGAAGGCGACACGCCCGACCGCGTGTACCGGAGAACAATGACAAACGAACAGCGGCAGCAGATCCTGATCTCGATCCGAATCTCGGTACTCCCGAGAACTTGGACTTGGTCCCGATCGCTTCAGTGTTCGTCGTGTCATCGTCCAGGCAAGGACTGTGCAGACGAGGTAGCTCGAGCCTGACCAGGCGGGCTACGAAACGCGGCAAGAAAAGGACACTAAGCGTGGCGGGACAAAAGATCCGCATCAGGCTCAAGGCCTACGACCACGAGGCGATCGACGCGTCAGCGCGCAAGATCGTCGAGACGGTAACCCGTACGGGTGCCCGCGTCGTTGGACCTGTGCCGTTGCCGACCGAGAAGAACGTATATTGCGTCATCCGCTCGCCGCACAAGTACAAGGACTCGCGCGAGCACTTCGAGATGCGTACTCACAAGCGGCTGATCGACATTCTCGACCCGACGCCGAAGACGGTTGACGCGCTCATGCGCATCGACCTTCCGGCCAGTGTCGACGTGAACATTCAGTGACGGCGGAGACAAAAACAATGACTGATACCAAGATCAAGGGAATCCTGGGCACCAAGCTCGGCATGACCCAGGTCTTCGACGAGAACAACCGGGTTGTCCCGGTCACCGTCGTGAAGGCTGGGCCGAACGTCGTAACCCAGATCCGTACCGAAGAGCGTGACGGCTACAGCGCCGTTCAGCTCGCGTTCGGCGCCATCGACCCGCGCAAGGTGAACAAGCCGACTTCCGGTCAGTTCACCAAGGCTGGTGTGACCCCGCGTCGCCACGTAGTGGAGCTCCGCGTTGCGGACACCTCCGACTACGAGGTCGGCCAGGAGCTCACCGCCGAGGTCTTCGAGGACGGCGCATACGTCGACGTCACCGGAACCAGCAAGGGCAAGGGCTTCGCCGGAACCATGAAGCGTCACGGCTTCAAGGGACAGGGCGCGTCGCACGGTACCCAGGCTGTTCACCGCCGCCCGGGCTCCATCGGTGGCTGTGCAACTCCCGGCCGCGTGTTCAAGGGCATGCGCATGTCCGGACGCATGGGTAGCGACCGCATCACGACGCAGAACCTCTCGGTCCACAAGGTGGATGCAGAGAACGGCCTGCTGCTGATCAAGGGTGCGATCCCCGGCCGCAAGGGCGGCCTCGTGATCGTCAAGAGTGCAGTGAAGGGTGGTGCACGGGCATGACCAGCACCGAGACCAAGTTGACCCTGGACGTCAAGGTCGCCGGCGGCAAGACCAACGGCACCGTCGATCTCCCCGCTGAGATCTTCGACGCTCCGGCCAACATCGCGCTTCTCCATCAGGTTGTCGTCGCGCAGCTCGCAGCTGCTCGTCAGGGAACCCACTCCACCAAGACCCGCGGCGACGTCCGCGGCGGTGGCAAGAAGCCGTACCGCCAGAAGGGCACCGGCCGCGCACGCCAGGGCTCGACTCGCGCACCGCAGTTCGTCGGCGGCGGAACCGTTCACGGCCCGCAGCCGCGTGACTACAGCCAGCGCACCCCCAAGAAGATGAAGGCAGCCGCTCTTCGCGGAGCCCTCTCTGACCGCGCACGCAACGAGCGCATCCACGTCATCACCGAACTGGTTGCAGGGCAGACGCCTTCGACCAAGGGCGCAATCGCGTTCCTCGGCGAGATTTCGGATCGCAAGAAGCTGCTGCTCGTCGTGGGTCGCCAGGATGTAGCCGCTTGGAAGAGCGTGCAGAACCTGGAAGGCGTGCATCCCATTGCACCCGACCAGCTCAACACCTACGACGTGCTCAATGCAGACGATGTCGTGTTCAGCGTCGAGGCACTCAACGCGTTCATCCACGGGCCCGCAGAGAGCGCTCAGAACAAGGAGGACGCCAAGTGAGCACCATCGCTGACCCCCGCGACATCCTGCTCGCTCCGGTCATCTCCGAGAAGTCCTACGGACTGATCGAGGAAGGCACCTACACCTTCCTGGTGCACCCGGACTCGAACAAGACGCAGATCAAGATTGCCGTCGAGAAGGTCTTCGGCGTCAAGGTGACCAGCGTCAACACCGCCAACCGTCAGGGCAAGCGTAAGCGGACCCGATTCGGTTACGGCAAGCGCAAGGACACCAAGCGCGCGCTCGTGACCCTGTCCGCTGACAGCAAGCCCATCGAGATCTTCGGAGGACCGGTCGCGTAAGCGCCGGGACTTGACGAGACATAGAGGACGAGAAGACTCATGGCAATCCGTAAGTACAAGCCGACAACACCGGGCCGTCGTGGCTCGAGCGTCTCGGACTTCGCCGAGATCACTCGGTCGACCCCCGAGAAGTCGCTGGTTCGCCCGCTGCACGGTCGCGGTGGACGTAACGCACACGGTCGTATCACCACCCGTCACAAGGGTGGCGGACACAAGCGTGCATACCGACTGATCGATTTCCGTCGCAACGACAAGGACGGCATCCCGGCAAAGGTCGCTCACATCGAGTACGACCCCAACCGCACAGCAAACATCGCACTCCTGCATTACGCAGACGGTGAGAAGCGCTACATCATCGCCCCCAAGGGCCTGGTGCAGGGTTCACCGGTCGAGTCCGGTGCAGGCGCCGACATCAAGCCGGGCAACAACCTGCCGCTGCGCAACATCCCGACTGGTACCACCATCCACGGTGTGGAACTGCGTCCCGGCGGCGGAGCCAAGATGGCTCGTTCCGCAGGCGCCAGTATCCAGCTCCTCGGTAAGGAAGGCAGCTACGCCACGCTGCGTATGCCTTCCGGTGAAATCCGTCGCGTCGACGTGCGCTGCCGCGCATCCGTCGGCGAGGTCGGCAACGCCGAGCAGTCGAACATCAACTGGGGCAAGGCCGGCCGTATGCGTTGGAAGGGCAAGCGCCCGACCGTTCGTGGTGTCGTGATGAACCCGGTCGACCACCCGCACGGTGGCGGCGAGGGCAAGACCTCAGGTGGACGCCACCCGGTCAGCCCGTGGGGTAAGCCTGAAGGCCGTACCCGCAAGAACAAGGCAAGCGACAAGATGATCGTCCGTCGCCGCCGCACCGGCAAGAACAAGCGCTAGGAGGGAGTGAAGGATGCCACGCAGCCTTAAGAAGGGCCCGTTCGTCGATGACCACCTCCTCGCGAAGGTGGATGTACAGAACGAAAAGGGAACCAAGCAGGTCATCAAGACCTGGTCCCGTCGTTCGACAATCATCCCGGACTTCATCGGCCACACGTTTGCAGTTCACGACGGCCGCAAGCACGTCCCCGTGTTCGTTTCCGACTCCATGGTCGGACACAAGCTCGGAGAGTTTGCACCGACCCGCACGTTCAAGGGTCACATCAAGGATGATCGGAAGGCGAAGAGGCGATGAGCAACACCGAAACCGCCAACCCGACTGCCAAGGCTGTAGCGAAGCACGTTCGCGTTACGCCGATGAAGGCACGTCGAGTTGTGGACCTGGTCCGCGGGCGCTCGGTTGAAGACGCCCTGAACATCCTGAAGTTCGCGCCGCAGGCAGCGAGCGAGCCGGTCGCCAAGGTGATCGCCTCCGCAGCAGCCAACGCCGAGAACAACCTCGACCTCGACCCCAGCACGCTTGTCGTTGCTACGGCGTTCGTGGACGAGGGCGCGACCCTCAAGCGGTTCCAGCCGCGTGCACAGGGACGTGCGTTCCGTATTCGCAAGCGCACCAGTCACATCACCGTGATCGTGGAGAGCCTGCCGAAGACCGGAACATCGACCCGTAATCGCCGGAAGGGAAGTGCTCAGTAGTGGGCCAGAAAATCAACCCGCACGGCTTCCGTCTCGGCATCACCACCGACTGGAAGTCTCGCTGGTACGCAGACAAGCAGTACGCGGAGTACGTCAAGGAAGACGTCGCGATCCGTAAGCTCCTCGCCACCGGCATGGAGCGCGCAGGAATCGCGAAGGTCGAAATCGAGCGCACCCGTGACCGTGTTCGCGTGGACATCCACACTGCACGTCCGGGCATCGTCATCGGCCGCCGCGGCGCCGAAGCCGATCGCATCCGCTCCGAGCTCGAGAAGCTGACCGGCAAGCAGGTTCAGCTGAACATCCTCGAGGTCAAGAACGCAGAAGCTGAAGCACAGCTCGTCGCACAGGGTGTGGCCGAGCAGCTCTCGAACCGCGTTGCCTTCCGTCGTGCAATGCGCAAGGCCATCCAGTCGGCCATGCGTCAGCCCAACGTCAAGGGAATCCGCGTTCAGTGCTCCGGTCGTCTCGGCGGCGCCGAGATGTCCCGGTCGGAGTTCTACCGCGAAGGCCGTGTGCCGCTGCACACGCTTCGTGCGGACATCGACTACGGCCTCTACGAGGCCAAGACCACCTTCGGTCGCATCGGCGTCAAGGTCTGGATCTACAAGGGCGACATCGTCGGTGGCAAGCGTGAGCTCGCCGCCAACACGGCCGCACCGGCCGGGGATCGCCCGCGTCGTGAGCGTCCGAGCCGTCCGCGTCGTTCCGGTGCCACCGGTACCACTGCGACCAGCACCGAGGCCGGCCGCGCAGCGACCGCAACCGCCGATGCTCCCGCAACTGAACAGAATCAGGAGGGCTGACGCATGTTGATCCCACGGCGGGTCAAGCACCGCAAGCAGCACCACCCGAGCCGTTCGGGTGCCGCCAAGGGCGGTACCCAGGTGACCTTCGGTGACTACGGCATCCAGGCTCTCGAGCCTGCCTACATCACCAACCGGCAGATCGAGTCCGCTCGTATCGCCATGACTCGGCACATCAAGCGTGGCGGCAAGATCTGGATCAACATCTTCCCGGATCGCCCCCTCACGAAGAAGCCGGCCGAAACCCGAATGGGTTCCGGTAAGGGTTCGCCCGAGTGGTGGATTGCCAACGTCAAGCCCGGACGCGTTCTGTTCGAGATGACATACCCCAACGAGGAGATTGCTCGTGAGGCCCTGCGCCGCGCGATGCACAAGCTCCCGTGCAAGTGCCGGATCGTGACCAGAGAGGAGCAGTTCTGATGGCTACTGGAACCCCAGCAGCAGAGCTCCGCGAGCTCAGTGAAGACGAGCTGGTCACCCGGCTCCGTGAGTCGAAGGAAGAGCTTTTCAACCTTCGTTTCCAGATGGCTACCGGCCAGATGGACAACAACCGACGACTGCGCACCGTTCGTCACGAGATCGCGCGCATCTACACCGTCCTGCGTGAGCGTGAGCTCGGACTCGCTGTGGGTCCGGATGCAGGTGACGCGGCATGAGTGAGGAAAAAGCAGTGAGCACAGAAGAGCGCGCGAGCCGTAAGGTCCGTGTCGGATACGTCGTGTCCGACAAGATGGAAAAGACGATCGTGGTCGAGCTCGAAGACCGCGTCAAGCACAAGCTCTACGGCAAGATCATCCGCCGTACGACCAAGGTGAAGGCGCACGACGAGAACGGCGTTGCCGGCGTCGGCGACCGCGTTCAGCTGATGGAAACCCGTCCGCTGTCCGCGACTAAGCACTGGCGTCTGGTCGAGGTCCTCGAAAAGGCCAAGTAAGCCTGATCGAATCCTCGAGCTGATCGAGTATCACCGAATGGCCCGCTTCCCCTTGGGGGAGTGGGCCATTCGGCTTTCCGGGGGCTTTCGGGGCTTTCCGGGCGAAGGGTTCGAGTTGCGTCGAGTACGGCTGATTTGGTATTCGGTGAACCCTTCCCTACAATAGAACGGTTGCCTGTGGCAGAGGTGTGTCTTCACGTGCGCAGCTCGAACGGTGCTTGCAGTGATCGTCTCCCGACGTCAGTCGGTGGGACTGCAGCTCAGACACGACGCAGGTGGCAACAATGACCGCGCGCACCGGGTCGGTAATCCGTTGCGCACGAAATTCCAGGTCTAGGGAGATCAAGTGATTCAGCAGGAGTCGCGAGTTCGCGTCGCTGATAACACGGGTGCCAAGGAAATCCTTTGCATCCGCGTTCTCGGCGGTTCGTCACGTCGCTACGCCGGGATCGGTGACGTCATCGTCGCCACCGTCAAGGACGCAATCCCCGGTGGAAACATCAAGAAGGGTGAGGTCGTCAAGGCCGTCATCGTTCGCACGACCAAGGAGCGCCGTCGTCCGGACGGTTCCTACATCAAGTTCGACGAGAACGCTGCAGTGCTCATCAAGGCTGACAGTGATCCCCGTGGAACCCGCATCTTCGGACCCGTCGGCCGTGAGCTGCGCGAGAAGAAGTTCATGAAGATCGTTTCGCTTGCCCCGGAGGTGCTGTGATGAAGGTGCACAAGGGTGACACCGTTCTGGTCATCGCCGGCAAGGACAAGGGCGCGAAGGGCAAGGTCATTCAGGCCTACCCCGCGACCGACAAGGTCCTCGTCGAAGGCGTGAACCGAATCAAGAAGCACACCGCGGTTTCCGCGAACGAGCGCGGAGCATCCTCCGGCGGCATCGTCACGCAGGAAGCCCCGATCCACGTTTCCAACGTTGCAGTCGTCGACTCGGACGGAAACCCCACCCGCGTGGGCTACCGCACCGACGAAGAGTCCGGCAAGCGCGTTCGGATTTCCCGGAAGAACGGGAAGGACATCTGACATGACCTCCACCGAAAACAAGGTCCAGCCGCGCCTCAAGGCACGCTACCGCGCTGAGATCAAGGACGCGCTCAACAGCGAGTTCGACTACTCGAACGTCATGCAGATCCCCGGCGTCGTCAAGGTTGTCGTCAACATGGGCGTCGGCGACGCCGCCCGTGACGCCAAGCTGATCAACGGCGCTGTCCATGACCTGTCGCTGATCACGGGCCAGAAGCCCGAGATCCGCAAGGCACGTAAGTCCATCGCGCAGTTCAAGCTCCGCGAAGGTATGCCCATCGGTGCACGCGTCACCCTCCGTGGTGACCGCATGTGGGAGTTCCTGGACCGCCTCGTGTCTGTCGCTCTGCCCCGTATCCGCGACTTCCGTGGTCTCTCGGGCAACCAGTTCGACGGCAACGGCAACTACACGTTCGGCCTCAACGAGCAGTCGATGTTCCACGAGATCGACGTGGACAAGATCGATCGCCCCCGCGGCATGGACATCACCGTCGTGACCACCGCAACCAACAACGAAGAAGGCCGTGCACTGCTCAAGCACCTCGGCTTCCCGTTCAAGGAGAACTGAGCGCATGGCTAAGAAGGCATTGGTCAACAAGGCCAACAAGAAGCCCAAGTTCGCGGTTCGCGCCTACACCCGCTGCCAGCGGTGCGGTCGCCCGCACTCGGTGTTCCGCAAGTTCGGCTTGTGCCGTATCTGCGTTCGCGAGATGGCTCACGCCGGCGAGCTTCCCGGAGTTCGCAAGAGCTCTTGGTGATCTGAGGCCCTCGGGCTTCGTCATACCACGCATGTGAATGGGCGTGGGTTCCTTTGGAACCCACGCCCATTCGTGGTTTCCATCAAGATGTGTGTCGAGTCGATCCTGAAAAGAACTGTCCCGCTGCGACTCTGGTTGAAAGCGATCATCGTTCGTCGGTGTCGTTCTTCGGTGCCGAACGAGCAGTTCAGATTTCGGGGTGCGTCGATACCGTCTCGATCAGCGACCTTCGGGTGGCGGTGGGGGAGGCGACATGGGATCCCGGTGGACACCCGCGCCAAAGTTCCCTACACTAGAGCGGTTGCCGTGGCTGACGCATGCGTTCAGCTCGGTGCGGTAACTTACGCCGTCTGACACAAGTCGGACGGCCCAGCCGAATTGCTGGAGGCCCACGATCGGATTCGTCCGGTGTTGCATGGGAACCACAGCGAGAAAGGTGTCGAGGTCGACCTATGACCATGACTGACCCCATCGCAGACTTCTTGACGCGTCTGCGCAACGCCAACACGGCGTACCACGATGAGGTGAAGCTTCCCCACTCGAAGATCAAGGCGAACATCGCCGAGATCCTCAAGCGCGAGGGCTACATCTCCGATTTCCGTACCGAAGACGCAGAGGTCGGCAAGACCCTCATCGTCGATCTGAAGTACGGTCCCAGCCGCGAGCGTAGCCTCGCCGGCGTGCGTCGCGTTTCCAAGCCCGGTCTCCGGGTTTACGCGAAGTCCACCAACCTGCCCAAGGTCCTCGGAGGCCTCGGCGTGGCCATCATCTCCACGTCGTCCGGTCTGCTCACCGATCGCCAGGCGGCCAATCAAGGAGTAGGCGGGGAAGTCCTCGCCTACGTCTGGTAAGGGAGGCCACCACAATGTCGCGTATTGGAAAGATTCCGGTCACCGTCCCCGCGGGCGTTGACGTCACGATCAGCGGCCAGGATGTCACCGTCAAGGGTCCCAAGGGCACCCTCGCGCTGACCATCTCCGAGCCCATCGCAATCGAAAAGGCAGAGGACGGCTCGCTGAGCGTCACGCGCCCCGACGACGAGCGTCGTAGCCGCGCGCTGCACGGTCTGTCGCGGACCCTGGTTGCGAACATCATCACCGGTGTCACCGAGGGTTACACGAAGAAGATGGAGATCCACGGTGTTGGTTACCGTGTGGCACTGAAGGGCAAGGACCTCGAGTTCGCGCTCGGCTTCAGCCACCCGGTGCCGATCGAGGCTCCTGAAGGCATCACCTTCGTCGTCGAGTCGCCCACCCGGTTCTCGGTGTCCGGCATCGACAAGCAGAAGGTCGGGCAGATCTCGGCCAACATCCGTCGTCTCCGTCGTCCGGACCCGTACAAGGGTAAGGGCGTGCGTTACGAGGGTGAGCAGATCCGCCGCAAGGTCGGAAAGACGGGTAAGTGATATGAGCCAGACTGCAAACCAGAAAGCCAAGCGGATTCCGCTGGGCAAGGATGCGTCCACCAAGCGTCGTCTCTCGAAGACGCGTCGTCACTTCCGTCTCCGCAAGAAGGTCTCCGGCACGCCCGAGCGTCCCCGCTTGGTCGTCAACCGGTCCTCGCGCCACATCCACGTCCAGCTCGTGGACGACCTGGCCGGCCACACCCTGGCCTCCGCGTCGACCATCGAAGCAGACGTGCGCGTGGCAGAAGGCGACAAGAAGGCTGCGAGCGCGAAGGTCGGTCAGCTGATCGCCGAGCGCGCCAAGGCTGCCGGCGTGGAAGCAGTTGTCTTCGACCACGGCGGACACGGCTACCACGGTCGCATCGCGGCCCTGGCAGACGCGGCTCGCGAAGGCGGGTTGAAGTTCTGATGACCAACATTTTCAACGGAAGGACAGCCTGATGCCGGGACGTCAAAGGCGTGACGGCGGAAGCGGACCCGCCGGACAGAATGGCCCCAACAGCGGTGACAACAGCAACGCTCGTGGGGACAACCGTG
Source organism: Rhodococcus sp. SG20037 (assembly GCF_031763325.1). Taxonomy (NCBI): domain Bacteria; kingdom Bacillati; phylum Actinomycetota; class Actinomycetes; order Mycobacteriales; family Nocardiaceae; genus Rhodococcus; species Rhodococcus sp. SG20037. The sequence goes on from NZ_CP134497.1 coordinate 2,065,949, forward strand.
GTGGCGGCCGTGACCGTCGCGACGGTGGCCGTGGCGGAAACGCTGCGGAGAAGTCACAGTTCATCGAGCGCGTTGTCACGATCAACCGCGTTTCCAAGGTCGTCAAGGGTGGTCGTCGCTTCAGCTTCACCGCTCTGGTGATCGTCGGAGACGGCAACGGACTGGTCGGCGTCGGCTACGGAAAGGCCAAGGAAGTTCCCGCGGCCATCCAGAAGGGTGTCGAGGAGGCTCGCAAGAGCTTCTTCCGCGTCCCGATGATCGCCAACACCATCACTCACCCCGTTCAGGGTGAGGCTGCTGCCGGCATCGTCATGCTTCGCCCGGCAAGCCCCGGTACCGGTGTTATCGCCGGTGGCGCTGTGCGCGCCGTGCTGGAGTGCGCTGGTATCGCGGACATCCTGTCGAAGTCGCTCGGTAGCGACAACGCCATCAACGTCGTGCATGCGACCGTTGCTGCGCTCAAGGGTCTGCAGCGTCCCGAGGAAGTTGCGGCTCGCCGCGGCCTCACCCTCGAAGAGGTTGCACCCGCCGGCATGCTTCGCGCTCGCGCACAGGCTGCTGGGAGTGTGAAGTAATGGCAGATCTCAAGGTCACTCAGATCAAGAGCATCATCGGGACCAAGCAGAACCAGAAGGATTCTCTGCGCACGCTGGGTCTCAAGGGCATCCGTCAGACCGTTGTTCGTGAGGACAACGCACAGAACCGCGGTCTGATCAACGTGGTGCGCCACCTCGTAACAGTTGAGGAGGTCTAACCATGACCATCAAACTGCACCACCTGCGCCCCGCTCCGGGATCCAAGTCCAACAAGATTCGTGTTGGACGCGGTGAGGGCGGCAAGCGTGGTAAGACCGCAGGTCGCGGTACCAAGGGCACCAAGGCACGTAACACCGTGCGCGTGGGCTTCGAGGGTGGACAGATGCCGCTTCACATGCGTCTGCCCAAGCTCAAGGGCTTCACGAACCCGTTCCGCGTCGAGTACCAGGTCGTCAATGTCGGCGACATCGCCCGTCTGTTCCCCGAAGGTGGAGCAATCACGGTCGAGGATCTCGTCGCCAAGGGCGCAGTCCGCAAGAACCAGCTCGTCAAGGTTCTGGGCGACGGCGAACTGACAGTTGCCGTTCAGGTGACCGTCGACAAGTTCACCGGCTCCGCCAAGGAAAAGATTGCTGCTGCCGGTGGTTCCGCCACCGAGCTGTGAGTGATCACGCGTAGCTAGTCCGATGGCCGCAGCGCAGCGTTTGCTGCGGTGCGGCCATCGGCGTCTACGAGGTCGTGTCACAGGTACGAGGTCGTGTCACAGATTGGTCGTGCATGCTCGGACGGGCCAGTATTCTGGTCACCGAGTGGCAAATGTATCTTCGGCTTACCCGGTTTTCGTGGTCTGCCCGCCTAGTTCCCAAATGCTCACTGTTAGAGTTCAAAAGTTCGACAGGTCAAAACGATCTGTCTCCCTACCGTCGTGCCAGGAGGATCTTTGCTTTCCGCCTTCGTCTCGGCCCTCAGGACCCCAGACCTGAGGCGGAAGATCCTCTTCACCCTCGGCTTGGTGGCTCTGTATCGGGTCGGCGCTCTCATCCCGTCCCCAGGTGTCGACTACGGCCGTGTGCGTCAGTGCATCGATATCGCCAACTCCGGTGACTCAGCAGGTATCTACTCGCTGATCAACCTGTTCTCCGGCGGCGCTCTGCTGCAGATGTCGATCTTTGCGATCGGCATCATGCCGTACATCACGGCGAGCATCATCGTGCAGCTCCTGACCGTGGTGATTCCGAAGTTCGAGGAACTTCGGAAAGAAGGCCAGTCCGGCCAGGCCAAGATGACGCAGTACACGCGTTACCTGTCCATTGCTCTGGCAATCCTGCAGTCGACCGGCATCGTCGCTCTTGCGGCACGCGGACAGTTGCTCCAGGGCTGTGACGACATCATCGCCGACAAGTCGATCTTCGGACTTGTCATCATCGTGCTGGTCATGACTGCCGGTGCTGCCATGGTCATGTGGTTCGGCGAGGTCATCACCGAACGTGGCGTCGGCAACGGTATGTCCCTCCTCATCTTCGCCGGTATCGCATCGCGTATCCCGAGCGAGGGCAAGGCAATCCTCGACAGCCGTGGTCCGCTGGTCTTCGCCTTCGTCTGCCTCGCAGCGCTGCTGATCATCGCCGGTGTCGTCTTCGTCGAGCAGGGTCAGCGTCGTATCCCGGTGCAGTACGCGAAGCGGATGGTCGGACGCAAGATGTACGGCGGATCCTCGACGTACCTGCCTCTGAAGGTGAACCAGGCCGGCGTCATCCCGGTGATCTTCGCGTCTTCACTGCTGTACCTCCCGAACTTGATTGCACAGCTGACTTCGGCCAGTACAGCGGTCGACCCCAGTTGGTGGCAGCGCCTCATCAACACCTACCTGGTGAATCCGGCCAACCCGGTGTACATCGCGATCTACTTCGGCCTGATCGTCTTCTTCACGTACTTCTACGTCGCCATCACCTTCAATCCCGAAGAGCGCGCCGACGAGATGAAGAAGTTCGGCGGCTTCATCCCCGGTATCCGACCCGGTCAGCCGACCGCGGACTACCTCAACTACGTGCTGAGTCGCATCACCCTTCCGGGTGCGATTTACCTCGGCACCATTGCTGTTCTGCCCAACCTGTTCCTCGACATCGGGAATGGCGGCGGCGCGCAGAACCTGCCGTTCGGTGGCACCGCGGTGCTGATCATGGTCAGCGTCGGCCTGGACACCGTGAAGCAGATCGAGAGTCAGCTAATGCAGCGTAACTATGAAGGGTTCCTCAAGTGAGACTTGTCCTCCTTGGTCCTCCCGGTGCCGGCAAGGGCACCCAGGCCGCTATCTTGTCCGAGAAGTTCGGCGTTCCCCATATCTCCACGGGTGATCTCTTCCGCGCGAACATCGGTCAGGCCACCGCTCTCGGTGTGGAAGCAAAGAAGTACATCGACGCCGGCGAACTCGTACCGAGCTCGATCACCAACGACATGGTGAAGGCTCGCGTCGCAGAACCGGACGCAGCAAACGGTTTCCTTCTCGACGGATTTCCGCGCTCGGTCGAACAGGCTCAGGCACTCGAGGGAATCTTGAAGGATCTCGACACCAAGCTCGACGGTGTCCTCTCCTTCGTCGTCGACGAGGACATCGTGGTCGAGCGTATGCTCGCCCGCGGTCGTGCAGACGACACCGAGGACGTCATTCGCAACCGACTCCGGGTCTACCGCGACGAGACGTCACCGCTGTTCGATTACTACAAGGACAGCATCGTCTCCGTCGACGCGATCGGCGAGGTCGAAGAGGTCAACGCTCGCGCACTGGCAGCGTTGGGTAAGTAATGGTCTTCGGGCGCAAACGCAAGGTTGTTCCGTTCCGCTCCGCGGGCGAACTCGACGCGATGGCTGCTGCCGGGGCGATCGTGGGTTCGGCTCTGGTGGCGGTTCGCGCTGCGGCGAAGCCCGGTGTCAGCACTTTGGAATTGAACGCGGTCGCTGAATCCGTCATTCGTGACGCCGGCGCCGTGCCCTCGTTCCTCGGGTACCACGGCTTCACCGGCTCGATCTGCTCTTCGGTCAACGATCGCGTCGTTCACGGAATCCCTTCAGCTCAGGACATCCTGGCTGAAGGCGACCTGGTTTCCATCGACTGTGGCGCGATCCTCGACGGATGGCACGGTGACTCCGCTTGGACGTTCGGTGTCGGTGAGATCAGCGTCGCCGATCAGGAGCTCAGCGAAGCCACTCGGCTTTCTATGGAAGCCGGGATCGCGGCAATGATCGCCGGCAACCGTCTGACGGATGTTTCGCACGCGATCGAGGTCGGTACTCATGCCGCCGAGAAGTTGCACGGTCGTTCCTACGGCATCGTCGACGGATACGGCGGACACGGAATCGGCCGGGAAATGCACATGGATCCGTTCCTCGCCAATGAAGGTGCCCCGGGTAAGGGTCCTGAACTGGTTGTCGGATCGTGCCTGGCGATTGAGCCGATGCTCACGCTCGGCACCACCGACACGGTGATTCTCGACGACGACTGGACCGTTGTGACGACCGACGGGTCCCGTGCGGCGCACTGGGAACACACTGTCGCAGTGACCGAAGACGGTCCGCGGATTCTGACACTCCGGCCGGAGTAGTCGACACAGTCGCTGACAAGTGTTGGCAGCGAGCATGATTCACGTTCGAGAAGTCCCAGCCTCATTTCGAGGCTGGGACTTTTTCGATGGGGGAGCGGTGTGCGTCGTCACCCTGACCGGAGGCGCATTTGGCCTGGTCGTTTACATCGCGTAACATGGCTAGGCGGTGCGCTATGCGCGTCGATAGTTCGTGTGCCTACGCCCGGATCGCTCCGGGATAGGCCTTTCGAACTGCCGACGATCTTTCCATTGCGTGCCAATGTAACGGAAGCCGATGCACGAAGCATGCCAAACCAAACGGATCGCGGAGGATATGGCTAAGAAAGACGGGGCCATCGAGGTCGAAGGACGAGTAGTCGAGCCGCTGCCCAATGCGATGTTCCGCATTGAGCTCGAGAATGGCCACAAGGTCCTCGCCCACATCAGCGGAAAGATGCGTCAGCACTACATTCGCATCCTCCCGGAAGATCGCGTTGTCGTAGAGCTCTCGCCCTACGATTTGTCGCGCGGACGCATCGTTTACCGCTACAAGTAACGAACTTCCCGGACCTGACCTGGGTCAGGGAGAAGTATGTCTGCCGCGGTTCATCGCGGCGGGCTGCGACAAAACAGGAGATCAGAAGACGTGAAGGTTCAGCCGAGCGTCAAGAAGATCTGCGAGAAGTGCAAAGTGATTCGCCGTAACGGTCGAGTCATGGTGATCTGCGAGAACCTGCGTCACAAGCAGCGTCAGGGCTAGATCTAGCTTTTCGAAGATCTGCTTGGCAACAAGCAAAGAAGACCTCCCAGTACCAGCCATTGTTGACGAGACCCCACGCGATCGTTCACCGATCGCCAAGGTCGGACAATGGTTCACCCCCGGCACGGAGGCCGGGGCCCCACTGAGTTAGTTGATGAGATCATCTGCGCCTTCGGGCGTCGGTACTCGGCAAGAGGCACAGGGGAAGGGCTGGGAGCAGACCTCCGCACACCGATAAGGAAATGCCAACATGGCACGTCTCTCTGGTGTTGATCTTCCTCGCGAAAAGCGCATGGAGATCGCACTGACATACATCTACGGCATCGGCCGTACCCGCTCCAAGGAAATCCTTGACGCCACCGGCGTCAGCCCGGATCTCCGGAGCAAGGACCTCTCGGACGAGGACCTGGCAAAGCTCCGCGAGTACATCGAGGAGTCGCTCAAGGTCGAGGGTGACCTTCGCCGCGAGGTTCAGGCCGACATCCGTCGCAAGATCGAGATCGGCTGCTACCAGGGCCTGCGCCACCGTCGTGGTCTGCCCGTGCGTGGTCAGCGCACCAAGACCAACGCCCGTACCCGTAAGGGTCCGAAGCGCACCATTGCCGGCAAGAAGAAGGCGAAGTAATGCCCCCGAAGTCACGTAGCACCGGTCCGAAGAAGACCCAGAAGACGCGTCGCAGGGATAAGAAGAACATCCCGCACGGCGCCGCTCACATCAAGAGCACCTTCAACAACACCATCGTGTCCATCACGGACCCCGCCGGAAATGTCATTTCCTGGGCGTCTTCGGGACACGTCGGCTTCAAGGGTTCGCGTAAGTCGACTCCCTTCGCCGCTCAGCTTGCTGCTGAGAGCGCTGCCCGTAAGGCGCAGGAGCACGGTGTCAAGAAGGTTGACGTCTTCGTCAAGGGACCGGGATCCGGTCGCGAGACCGCAATCCGTTCCCTCCAGGCCGCTGGCCTCGAGGTCGGCACCATTTCCGATGTAACCCCCCAGCCGCACAACGGCTGCCGTCCGCCCAAGCGGCGTCGGGTATAGCGGGAAGGATAGGTAGAAGAAAATGGCACGTTATACCGGACCCATCACCCGCAAGTCGCGTCGTCTGCGCGTCGACCTCGTTGGAGGCGACCAGGCATTCGAGCGTCGCCCGTACCCGCCCGGACAGCACGGCCGCGCGCGTATCAAGGAGAGCGAGTACCTGCTCCAGCTGCAGGAGAAGCAGAAGGCTCGCTTCACCTACGGCGTCATGGAGAAGCAGTTCCGCCTGTACTACAAGGAGGCGAACAACCGCCCCGGCAAGACCGGCGAGAACCTGCTTCGCATCCTCGAGTCGCGTCTCGACAACGTCGTGTACCGCGCAGGCCTCGCTCGCACGCGCCGTCAGGCACGTCAGCTGGTCACGCACGGTCACCTTCTCGTGAACAACAAGAAGGTCGACATCCCGAGCTACCGCGTCTCGCAGTACGACATCATCGATGTCAAGGAGAAGTCGCTCTCCACGCTTCCGTTCCAGGTTGCGCGTGAGACCGTCGGCGATCGCCCGGTTCCCGGGTGGCTGCAGGTTGTCGGCTCGCGTCTGCGGATCCTGGTTCACCAGCTTCCCGAGCGCGCGCAGATCGACATCGCTCTGCAGGAACAGCTCATCGTCGAGTACTACTCGAAGTAAGGCGCTTCGCACCCCGTGAGTGGTTGAGGAGTCTCCGGACTCCTCAACCACTCACAGGGCCGCAGGCCCTTTCCCATCGTGGGCGTCAAATAGTGGACGTCCGTACAGGAGGAAATACCAATGCTCATTTCTCAGCGACCCACGCTGACCGAAGAGGTCATCGCTGATAACCGCTCGAAGTTCGTCATCGAGCCCCTGGAGCCAGGTTTCGGGTACACGCTCGGCAATTCGCTGCGCCGCACGCTGCTCTCGTCGATCCCCGGCGCTGCTGTCACCAGCATCCGTATCGACGGCGTTCTCCACGAGTTCACCACCGTCCCGGGCGTGAAGGAAGATGTCACCGACATCATCCTGAACCTCAAGGGCCTCGTCGTGAACTCCGAAGAGGACGAGCCGGTCACCATGTACGTCCGCAAGCAGGGCCCCGGCGCTGTTACTGCAGGCGACATCGTGCCCCCGGCAGGCGTCACCGTGAACAACCCTGATCTGCACATCGCCACCCTGAACGACAAGGGAAAGCTGGAGATCGAGCTCGTAGTCGAGCGCGGTCGCGGCTATGTCCCCGCCGTTCAGAACAAGGCGTCCGGCGCAGAGATCGGCCGTATCCCGGTCGACTCGATCTACTCGCCGGTGCTCAAGGTCACCTACAAGGTGGAGGCCACTCGCGTCGAACAGCGCACCGACTTCGATCGGCTCGTTCTCGACGTGGAAACGAAGAACTCCATCACCGCACGGGACGCGCTCGCTTCGGCGGGCAAGACCCTGGTTGAGCTCTTCGGCCTGGCCCGTGAGCTGAACGTCGAAGCAGAAGGAATCGAGATCGGACCCTCGCCTGCCGAGGCCGATCACATCGCTTCCTTCGGACTCCCCATCGAGGATCTGGACCTCACGGTCCGCTCCTACAACTGCCTCAAGCGCGAAGGTGTTCACACCGTCGGTGAGCTTGTCGGCCGTACCGAGTCCGATCTGCTCGACATCCGCAACTTCGGACAGAAGTCCATCGACGAGGTCAAGGTCAAGCTGCATTCGCTCGGCCTGTCCCTCAAGGACAGCCCCGCATCCTTCGATCCCACCACCGTTGCCGGCTACGACGCCGCCACCGGAACGTGGAGTGACACTGATGCCGGTTCCTTCGGCGATGCCGAAGGTACCGAGGACTACGCCGAGACCGAACAGCTGTAGCAGCTCAGGTCCTTTACTAGGAGATCATCATGCCCAAGCCCAAGAAGGGTGCCCGCTTCGGCGGGTCGGCTTCCCACCAGAAGGCGATTTTCGCCAATCTGGCTACCGCGCTCTTCGAGCACGGTCGCATCACCACCACCGAGTCCAAGGCCAAGGCATTGCGCCCCTACGCCGAGAAGCTCGTCACGCACGCAAAGGCCGGCACGCTGGCTCACCGTCGTGAGGTGCTGAAGGTCATCCGCAACAAGGATGTCGTTCACACCCTGTTCGCCGAGATCGGCCCGTTCTACGCGGACCGTAACGGTGGATACACCCGCATCATCAAGACGATCCCCCGCAAGGGTGATAACGCTCCGATGGCAATCATCGAGCTCGTCAAGGAAAAGACCGTCACCTCCGAGGCTGACCGCGCTCGTCGCGTCAAGTCCTCGCAGGAAGCTCCCGCCGCAGAGAACGTCGTCGAGGCCGTAGAGGCCGACGCGACCGACGCTGAGGTCGAAAACGCTGACGCAGTCGTCGAGGCCATCGAGAACGAGACCGCAACTGCGGCCGACGCTCCCGAGGCCGAAGAGGCCAAGAAGGACTAGTCTCCCTTGGTTTCGGCACACGCTGAATCGAACGAGCCCGCCGCCCCCATCGGGGACGGCGGGCTCGCTCGATTGCGGCTCGACATCTCCTACGACGGCACCGACTTCTCGGGTTGGGCCCGCCAGACCGATCTGCGCACCGTGTGCGGTGAGATCGAAGACAAGTTGGGAACGGTGCTTCGACGCCCGGTTCAGTTGACCGTTGCCGGTCGAACCGACGCCGGTGTCCACGCCACCGGTCAGGTAGCGCACGTCGACGTTCCGGGAGAGTTGCTCCCGGACGATCCGTCGCGACTCGTGCGCAGACTTGCACGATTTCTGCCCAAGGACGTTCGGGTCAAACAGATATCGGTGGTTCCGGGTGACTTCGATGCGCGCTTCTCCGCGATGCGACGCTATTACGAGTACCGGGTGACCAACGCGGCGTTCGGAGTGGAACCACTACGCGCACGCGACACCGTCTCGTATCCCAAACCACTCGATCTCGGAGCGATGCAGGAAGCGTCGAATCGGCTGCTGGGTCTGCACAACTTCGCGGCATTCTGCAAGCGTCGAGAAGGCGCTACGACGGTGCGGGAGCTGCAGCGTTTCGACTGGACCCAAGAGGGCACGGTGTTCACGGCGTACGTGAATGCCGATGCGTTCTGCTGGTCGATGGTTCGCAGTCTTGTCGGCGCAGTCCTCTCCGTCGGTGAGGGACGGCGCACCGCCGACTGGGTGGCAGGGTTGCTCGACGAAACGTCGCGATCCAGTTCCATCCTCGTTGCTCCGGCGCACGGACTTTCGTTGGTCCGCGTGGACTACCCCGACTACTCGGAACTGGCTGCCCGCAACGCGATTACCCGTGAGACCCGCGAGATTCCGTCTTCGGGTGGATGCTGCGGCGACTGAACATCACCATGCAAAATGCCCTCCCACTCTGTGTGGGAGGGCATTCGTATCCGGGGGGCTATCCCGCCAGTTGGCGCGCGATGACCAATCGCTGAATCTGGTTGGTGCCCTCGAAGATCTGCGTGATCTTGGCCTCGCGCATGTAGCGCTCGACGGGGAAGTCCTGGGTGTATCCGTACCCGCCGAATACCTGAACGGCGTCGGTGGTGACCTTCATTGCCGCGTCGGTGGCCACCAGCTTGGCGACGCTCGCGTTGCGTGAATACGGAACTCCGGCGTCGCGGCGGCGGGCTGCATCGAGGTAGGTGGCTCGCGCGGAGTCGACTGCGGCAGCCATGTCCGCGAGCACGAAACCGAGTCCCTGGTGATCGATGATCCGCTTGCCGAATGCCTTGCGCTCCTTCGCGTAAGCGACCGCGTCGTCGAGCGCGCCTTGAGCGATTCCGACGGCAACGGCGGCGATTCCGAGTCGGCCGGAGTCGAGAGCGCTGAAGGCGATCGGCAGCCCCTGGCCGCGCTGACCGATCAATCGCTCCTCAGGAATGAAGGCGTCGTCGTAATTCGCGGAGGCAGTGGGGACCGCGCGTAGCCCCATCTTCTCTTCGGGTTTTCCGAAGCTGAGGCCTTCGGTGTCCTTGTCCACCAGGAGGCAGGAGACGCCGCGTGAACCGTCGTCACTGGTGCGTGCGAAGAGATTGTAGAAGTCCGCCTTGCCGCCGTTGGTGATCCAGGCTTTCGAGCCGTTGACGCGGTAGCCGCCGTCGGTGGGCGTCGCCTTGCACGACAACGCGGCGGCGTCGGATCCGGCCTGCGCTTCGGAAAGGCTGTACGCGCCGATGGTGTTGCCGCCCAGCATGTCCGGTAGCCAGCGGTTTTTCTGTTCGTCGGTGCCGAAGGTGAACAGCGGGAAGCACGACAGGCTGTGCACGCTCACCGCCACTGCAACCGCTGCCCAGCGTGAGGCGATCTCTTCGAGCACTTGGAGGTACACCTCATACGGCTGATCGCCGCCGCCGAACTCCTCGGGATACGGAAGGCTCAGCAGACCCGCCTGTCCGAGTGCGGGGAACACTCCGTCTGGATACTTCTCGGCCTTCTCGTATTCGTTGACCTTGGGCGCGAGTACCTTGTCCGCGACATCACGCGTCAGTTCGATGAGATCGCGAGCTTCTTGGCTGGGCATCAGGCGTTCGACGGGCACGGTCGGCTCCTAGCTAGGTAATAGTACTGAGAACGATACTGCAGTACTGTTGTAGGTATGGCAAGGCTGGTTCACAAGACGACTGCGCGCAGGGTAGAGTTGTTCGATCAATTGGTCGAACTGTTCTTGAGCGAGGGTTTCGCCCACCTCACGCTCGACGAGATCTCAGCTCGTCTGCACTGCTCCAAGAGCACCTTGTACACCGTGGCGGCCGGCAAAGAGGATCTGGTGCGGGCGGTGACAGTGCACTTCTTCCGGGCGGCGACCGATGCAGTGGAGAGTGCAGTCGCCGCCGAAACGGCCCCGACTCGTCGAGTCGCGGTGTATCTCGAAGCAGTGGGTGATCGGCTGTCCGCGGCGTCCAGTCAGTTCATGGAAGACCTGGCCGAATCGGTGTCGGCGAGCCAGGTCTACGAGAAGAACACGTCGATCGCTGCTGATCGTGTGCGATCGCTCATCGTCGAGGGGGTCGATTCGGGCGCATTCCGGCAGGTACACGCATCATTTGTCGCCGATGCCGCTGCGGCGACGATGGTTCGGATCCAGCAACGCGCGGTCTACCGGGCAACTGGTCTGGACGATGCCAGCGCTTATCGGGAACTGGCAGCACTCATCACGGACGGGATCACTGCGTGATCAGTCGCTAGCATCGACGTTCATGGCACCTTTGAACGTCGAAGTCATCGTAGGTTCGGTCCGCGAGGGGCGAATGGGACGAGCAGTGGCGGACTGGTTTGTCGAGCGCGCAACCGCGAACCCGTCGTGGAACGTATCGGTGATCGACCTCAGAGAGCTGTCGTTGCCCCAGGATTTCTCGGATTCACCTGCCACGGAGGTTTTCCGCCGGCGAATCGGGCGCGCCGACGCTGTTGTCGCCGTGACCTCCGAATACAACCACGGGTATCCGGCTGCTCTCAAGACCGCATTCGATTCGGTGAAACACGAGTGGCGTGCCAAGCCGATCGGATTCGTGTCCTACGGCGGGATTTCAGGTGGTGTTCGGGCCGTCGAGCAACTGAGGCAAGTGGTGGCGGAGTTGCACATGGTCTCGGTGCGTCAAAGCGTGACCATCCACCGGGTGCGTAAGCAATTCGGACACGAGCCGTACGGCGTCGATTCGATTGCGATCGATGCAAGCGAGAAGATGATTCGTGAATTGGATTGGTGGGGAAGCGGATTGCGGATGCAACGTGCAAGTGATCCCTATCCCGGCTGATCTTGGACATACGTGATCACGCCATCTGGTGAGCGTCGCCGGCTCGTGGACGGCCGATGAACGATGTCTCGGAAGCGATGGTCACCAGAGTCAGGTCGACGCGTGTACGGCCGGTTTCGACCGTGATCTTGTCACCGAGTGCGAATGGCTGGACTATCGAGATTTCAGGGTCGATCCGAGGCCATTGGCGTGGATGTCCGTACACATAGATTGCGGTCACGCCGGCACGCGGAGATAACCCCTCGACGCCGTCGAATACGACAGTGTTGAAGGCGCCCTCAGGCCCACCGCCCTGCCCGGACACGCGGAGTCGGTCAGGCACTCCCATCGAGTCGGTGAGCGCGGTCCACGCTTGAGGTCGATCGGTGTGGACGAGTACCAGTGCGCCGGTCGCGATGGCTCGAAAGATCAACTGCTGAGCCAGATAGAGTTCGCCGGCGACAAGAACGGTGTTGACGCCCGGCCCCGAAATTCTGGCCGCGACACCGTGCCCGTTTCCGTCCGAGCCGATGAGTTGGCCGCACCCGGCAAGGGGTAGAGCGAGTGAGTCGAGTGTGCCCCCGTCCATGCGAACGCCCGGCGTGATGCCGTCCAGCGCGGCCAATGCGGTTGGCAAGTTGGTCAGCAATCCGTCGCGCTGGCGCCCACGTAGCGAGACCAAACCGGCCAGCGGTGCGTTCTCAGGTGGATTGCGCGTGGTGAAGCGACATGTCGCACTGACCTTCGCCTCTCCGCGTTGTCCGGTGGGTCGTAACCGAACTGTCACGGACGTCCCGACCGTTGCCACTGCCCACACTCGGGTCAGGGTCGCAGTGGTGATGAAACGGGGTTCGATCCCAAATCCGACGTTGGACACGCCAGGCAAGGGGGTACTTCGCCACGTTTCGGTGACCTCGTGGCCGGCCACTCCTCTTGTCACCTGGGCAGTGGACGACGCGATCTCCGGTGCGGTCAGGATCCGCGCCTTGCACCCCGCTGAATCGAGCACCCGGATGACACGATTGGCGGCAACAGCTATCGCGCGGCCGGCGCCCTGTTCGCCCCCGCCCCGGCGTTCGACTGCTGCACCACCCTCCAGCGCGTCGAAACGTAGTGCAAGCCAAACACTTCTGGTGGCGGTGGCTGGTAGTGGTCCGATGAGACGTTCGTAGACTTCGGTGGCAGGCGTTCCCGACGCGGCGCGGTATCCGTGACTGACGATGTCGATGCCGGTGAGTGAGATGTCGTGCTGATAGAGACAATTGGCGAGGGCTGCCGTGGGCAGAAGGTGGGAAGCGTCGAACGAATGTCGGCCGATCCTGGTCAGGTAGTCGCGTGGGGGAGCGATCTCGACGACAGCGACGAGCGAAGATCCGTCCACTCGGAGCCCGATGGACTGCTCGGAGGGAGTGTGAAAACTGACGATCGTGCTGCGGTCGACGTCCTTGCGGTGCAGATAGCGAAAGTACCTGACAATCCAGGACATTACCGACCAACCGCCCACATGAAGCAGCATTGATCCGGCAACCACACAACCGATTGCCAGCGCCCAGAACCAATCGAGCCCACTGGCCATCGCGATTCCGCCCGCACCGATTCCGAAAATCTGTGCCGGCACGAACTCGCGCGTCGAAATCCTGTGTGACGACGGCCAATGCTTCAACCGCGATCGGTCCACGGTTCCTCCCCGATACCTGACCTGCGAACTACCCGAAAATTTCCGCCCCAGCGGAACTGTACTGTGTCTTCGCAAGGGGATGTAAGGCACGGGGGGAATGATGGCTGCGACACCTACCACGCGCTGGCAGGTCAACGGGTACCGATTCTTGGTCAGGCGGATGGAACATGCGCTGGTCAGACGAGACGTGCGGATGCTTCACGATCCGATGCGATCACAGTCGCGCGCGTTCACCGTCGGAATAGTCCTCGCTGCACTGGGATTGGCGGGTTGCGCTGTACTCGCTCTGTTTCGGCCACAGGACAGAATCGGCGATGCAGAGATCGTCGTTGCAAAGGAATCGGGCGCGATGTTCGTCGCCATGGAGGGTACGTTTCGCCCTGTGCTGAACTTGGCCTCCGCACGACTGATTCTGGGTTCGCCAGGAAAACCGGCAGTAGTCAAGGCATCCGAGGTCGAGGCGAAACCCCGGGGCGCGCTCGTCGGCATTCCCGGCGCACCGTCCGCGCTGCCGGAATCGGCCGACCCTACCAACGCCGCGTGGACGGTGTGCGATTCCGTCGGATCGGACGGGAGAAAATCGTTGACGACTTCGGTCCTGGTCGGCTCGTCCAATGTCGGCGAAAACTCGACATATCTGACGAATGACCGTGCATTCCTGGTGAAGTCGGGTTCCGATCACTTTCTCGTGTACGACGGGAAGCGAGCGGAAATCGATGTGGACGATCCGGCGATCATGCGGGCTTTGGGCCTGGAAGGAGCACAGGCGCGACCGATCAGTATCGGATTCCTCAATTCGATTCCCGAAGTTCCGCGCATCGAGGCTCCGCGAATCCGCCAACTGGGATCGGCGCCCCGGTTTCCTCTGCAGAACAAGACTGTCGGCTCCGTCGTCCAGGTTTCGGTGGGTGCGGACCCGCAGTACTACGTGGTACTCGAGAACGGGATCCAGAAGATCGGTGCGGCGCTCGCCCAACTGATCTACTTCTCGGATTCGCAGGGCGCCACCGGGATCGCGAGCGTCACCCCTGATGCCATCAGTCGTATTCCCTCGGTGAGTGAGCTGGCCGTCGACTTGTTGCCGCGGGTGGTTCCGGAGATCGTCGATGATCACGGCGCACCTGTCGGCTGTCTGGAATGGGCTCCCTCACCTGCAGTCGAGGGCGCCGAAAGTAGTTCTGCAACGCTGAAACTTGTCGCTGGATTGCGGGTTCCGATCCCGGAGGGTGGCAAGTTGGTGTCCTTGGCGCAGGCGGACGGATCGGGTGACAATCTCGACAACGTCCATGTCGAACAGGGATTCGGCGGATTTGTTCAAGCGACCGGAATCGAGACGAACAGCACCAGGCACGACGGAGTGTTCTACGTAGCCGATACCGGTGTGAAGTACGGTGTACCGGACGAAATCTCCGCTCGCGCGCTCGGATTGACGCGAACGCCTGATCGCGCGCCTTGGCAGATGCTCGACCTACTTGCATCAGGTCCCGCGCTCGAGAAGAGCAATGCACTGATAGCTCACGACGGAATCGCCCCCGATACAGCGCCGGCCGCTCCGGTGAACTGAACACTGCTGACGGTTCAGGGATCGATGTTCTGGCGTTCGGGAAGATGCCGACGAATTACTCGACGAAGAGGCATCGATGCCAACAGCGTCAGTAGGGCGAGGGTGCCGACCGTTCCGGCTCCGACGAGTGCCGTGTCGCGAGATCGGTTGTCGGGGGTCGGCGGCGTGGGTAGGGGATCGATCGACACCGACTGATGGTTGACCTTGACGCGTTCTCCTGGGGCCAATTCGCCCGTCACTGCCGCAAGTGGATCGATGACGCCGTGACCGACGTAGGGATTCCAACCCTGCGCCGGAGCGTGGGCGGTGGCTTCGATACGTTGCATGACCTGAAGCGCAGTCAGTTCCGGGTGAACCGACCGGACCAGTGCGGCGGTCGCCGCGACAAAGGGCGCAGCGAAACTGGTCCCGTTGAACGACTGTACGGCGCCGTCGGAGCCGTACACCCCGTTGGTCAGACCGGGCGACGTCGGGTGAAGTGAGGTGATTCCGGTGCCGGGCGCCGCCACGTCGACCCACGGACCGCCGAGGCTGAAGGAACTGGCGGCGCCATTGGGGTCTACCGACCCGACCGTGAGGACATAGTCGTCGTACCAAGCCGGACTGGCAATCGTCGCAACCGAGTTCCATGGATCGGCTAGGGGATCGACGGGATCCGGCGGCGGATTCTGGTTCTTGCAACCTCCGGATCCGACGTTACCTGCAGCTGCGACGACTACGACGTTCTTCGCGATCGTGGCGTATTCGATTGCAGCGCCGAGTCGTTGGTCGTTGATCCCGTCCCCGGCAGGCTTGCAGGCGACTTCGGAGATGTTGATGACGCTTGCACCCATGTCCGCAGCGTGACGGACGGCCGATGCCATGGTGTCGACGTTTCCGTACCCGGATGAGTTCTCGGCTACAGCAGGGTCTTCGCGTTGGCCGGCCACCGAGAAGGCGGCACTGGACTGCCTGATCGAAATTATCTGTGCGTCCGGCGCAGCTCCGGAGAATCCGGAACCCTCGACTTGCTGGGCGGCGATGAGACCGGCCACGACAGTTCCGTGTGCGTCACAATCGTCGGTGCCGTCGGAGGTACCGACGTAATCACCGCCGCCGTCGAGCGACGGCAGCCGGGGATGTCTGCTGACACCGGTGTCGATGACAGCAATTCGCTGTCCTGCCCCTCTGGTGATCGGCCACACAGAATCGAATCCCAGATCTCGTTGAGAACGTGGAATGTCCGCACTGTCACCACCTGCCACGGCTGGGACGCACAGGGTTCGTTGTTCGGTGGGTTGTGGAGGTGCGGGCGGACCGTCCTCCGGCAGCATTGCAGGATCGATGGGGGAGGGAACCGCGCTCGATGCGCCACCTGCCCCGGCGAGAACGCTGAAGGCGACGATCACGAGACTGGCGCAGATGTTTGTTGCACGTCGAATCACCATCGATCAGCGATCGCTCAGAGGCTACGCATGAGCGCGAAGAGGCCACTGACCCAGCAGATCAGCGGAACGATTGCTGCAATCGCAGCGAGGTCCAACAGCTCGGCAGCGCGTCGCATAACGGGGCTGAATGTGTTCTGGGGGGCGAGGATTCCCAGAATCAGTGCCAGGAGGAGAACGGTCATCGTGATGGCGAAGACGACCAATGCATGGTCGCGATGGGTCCATGCCATGTCGCCCAGGAGAACGAGAATCACCGAGATGCCTGCCGCGATGAGTGGCACAGCCTGCTGTGCGCCCGCGTAGGTGCGCCCGCGAAACATCAGCACGACGGCCGTCGCGAATGCGAGAGCAAGATTCGGCCAGACGATCCCCTGACCAGGCCAGGACCACGCGAGTGCGACGGCAGCGACGAGCGCGACCACTGACGTGGCCACGATCAGCCCGGTCAGATAGCTACGCGCCCGCCCTGCCCTTTCCGCCAACTCGGTCAGCCCGGGTAGTTCGGGTTCGGGCAGTCCGTCGCGGTCGTCGTCGAGGGGATTACTCGGCGTCGGAACAGGGGGAAGCGGTAGTCGCGCGAACAACATCGACAGTCGAGCGGTGAACGTGAGAACCATCAATGCGGCGGCAATCACCGCGCCGCTGACGGTCGCGGTGCGCGCCTCGGGAAGCGTGGTAGTGACGGCAAAGGTACCCACCGCCGCGAGAAGGACGACGAGAAGTGCGGTGAAGACAGCTAATCCGGCGCCGCACAAGCGGAAGCAGATCAGAGTTACCGCAGCGGCAAATGCTGAACCGAGAAGCAGATGAGCCGAAAGAACAGTGCCGGGCACGCAGAGTGCGCCGGAGACGAACGCCAGTGGCACCGAAGCGCATCCGAGCGTGACGGAACTTGCAGAGTCTCCGTACACCCGCGCCGCCACGACGGCGGCGACGGTGAGCACCAAAGACGTCACTCCGCCGCAGACGGCGCCGATCAGTCCCGTGTCGCCGAGGACCAGGGCGAGGGCCGCGACGAGCGCAGCGACGAGGGCGGCGGTCGAGCCGACAATGCGCGCGGTGACCGGAGTCCAGCGTCGGTAGACGTCCGCATCCGTGGCCGCGACGGTGTACATGATGTCGTCGAAGAGTGGAGGCGGGGCAGCGGTGTCCGAGGCCTCGAGTACGAGCAATTCTCCATCGCGGATTCCGTGCTCGTGCAGCGACAGCGTCGGTGCCAGCGGTGCCCTGCCGACTTTCGACAGAGTCCAGTCGACGGGCTCGAATTGTTCGGTGGTGTGGTCGAACTCGTTGAAATTGCTGTGGTTGACAATTGTGTCCACAATGCCCGGAATGACCACGGTGAGTGGAACACGAAGCGGCACCGCAAGATCCACCTGCGAATGGGCTGAAAGTACCGTCAACCTGCACAGTTCGGCAGAATGACTCGCGCCTCGTCCGTTTCCGGTGTTCGCAGCGCTGGTTGTAGTGGTGCTGGTCAAGATCTGTCCCCTCCCATGACGCGATTCCCCCTTCGCGTCACCCCAGTTCACCCGAACAATACGACATGAACTGCGCGCCTGTATCGGAGACAGCGCCGACAACAGGTGGCACCGACCCGAGTGTCGGTGTTGTGATCTACTCTCTTGCAATTGCGCGAGTACGCCTTGGGGGGCCGGCGGTAGTCGGACGAGGCGCCTGGCGGCAACAGCTGCAGCACCGATGGGGGTGGGTGAATTGAGCACTGTCAGATTTGCGCGTCGAGCACGACGTGAATCGCCGCGCACACCGGGCGGCGAGGTGACGCTTCAGGCCCCACCGGAGATACCTCGCGTCACGCCGGGAAACCTACTGACCAAACTACTTCCGGTGATCATGGTGGTTGCCATGATCGGCATGGTGGCGCTGATGTTCTCTTCCGGCATGGCGCGCAATCCGATGTCCCTGCTGTTTCCGGTCATGATGATGGTGTCGATGCTCGGAATGCTCGCCGGGGGCGGTCGTAGCGGTGGAGCAAGAGCGTCCGAAGCGAACGAGGACCGCAAGGACTACCTCCGGTACCTGGATCAGATGCGTAGTGATGTTGCTGCGACGTCTGGTGCGCAGCGTGCTGCTCTCGAGTGGAGCAATCCCGAGCCGGCGCTGCTCTGGACACTGGCCGGGACTGTGCGGATGTGGGAGCGTCAGATCACCGACTCGGACTACTGCCACGTTCGGGTAGGTCTGGGTACACAGCGATTGGCCACCAGACTCGTGTCTCCGGAGACCGGGCCGGTCGAGGATCTCGAACCCGTCGCTGCTGTCTCACTTCGGCGATTCGTCCGTGCACATTCGGTTGTGCAGGACCTGCCGACCGCCGTCTCGCTTCGCGGATTTGCTGCGATGTCCATCGAGGGGCAGAGAGATTCCGCTCGTGCGCTTGTCCGCTCGATGTTGATGCAGCTGTGCACATTCCACGGTCCGGACACGCTCCAAGTTGCGGTGGTGTGCGGTCCCGATACCGAATCCGAGTGGGAGTGGGTCAAGTGGCTCCCACACGTGCAACACCCGCAGTCTCAGGACGGCACCGGCACTGCACGCATGGTGTTCGGTTCGTATTTCGAATTCGAAAGTTCCCTCGGGGAACCGCTTTCGATGCGTGCTCGATTCGCTCGCAACACTCCAGCCAGTGCGGGCGTTCCGCATCTCGTGCTGGTCGTGGACGGTGGCTTACTCGAAGGTGACACCGGCCTGTTGTCCGAATCCGGGCTCGACTCGGTGACAGTCCTCGACCTGTGCGGGTTCTGCCCGCGGCTCGTGGCGACGCGTGGGTTGCGACTGGTCGTCGGTAGCGATCAGATCGGCGCGGTGAGCAGCGCAGGAGTTGAGAACTTTGCGAGGCCCGACGCTGCGACGACGAGCCTGGCGCAGGCGTTCGGGCGTCGCATCGCACCGTTCCGTGCGGCATCGCAGAATGCCGTCGACGCAGCTGACGACGACCGATCCCTTCGGACGTGGAGCCAGATGTTGGGGATAGGAAACGTTGCGAGGTTCAATCCTGAGCATGGCTGGCTTCCACGTCAGGGGCGCGACCGACTCCGCGTGCCGATCGGTGTCGGACAAGACGGAAACCCCGTCGAACTGGATCTGAAGGAGTCGGCCGAGAACGGTATGGGTCCGCACGGGCTGTGTATCGGAGCCACCGGTTCTGGCAAGTCGGAGTTCCTGCGAACCTTGGTGCTCGGCCTGATCGCGACCCACTCTCCCGACGCACTGAACCTCGTCCTGATCGACTTCAAAGGTGGTGCAACCTTTCTCGGCCTCGAGGAGGCGCCGCACGTTGCTGCGATCATCACCAACCTTGCCGAGGAATTGGCGATGGTCGATCGTATGAAGGACGCGCTCGCCGGCGAAATGAATCGTCGACAAGAACTGTTGCGTGCGGCAGGAAACTTCGCAAACGTGTCCGATTACGAGAAGGCGAGGCTGGCCGGCGCTGCACTAGATCCCTTGCCGGCACTCTTCGTGGTTGTCGACGAGTTTTCCGAACTGCTCAGTCAGCAGCCGGAATTTGCCGAATTGTTCGTGGCCATCGGGCGATTGGGCAGGTCACTTCACATTCACCTGCTGCTGGCCAGTCAGCGACTCGACGAAGGAAAGCTTCGGGGTCTCGACAGCCATCTTTCGTATCGCGTCGGGTTGAAAACGTTCTCGGCGAACGAGTCTCGTTCCGTCCTCGGCGTTCCCGATGCTTATCACCTTCCGGGTACACCCGGTGCGGGATACCTGAAGTCCGATTCTGCTGAGATCGTTCGCTTCCAAGGTGCTTACGTGTCAGGCCCGTACGAGGGCGAGCGGATCGTGCCCACTCGATTCTCGGTCGATTCCCCCGTCGAACTGGCGCCGCTGCCGTTTACCGCGAAGCCCGTGATCGGACCAGAGGCCGTTGTCGTTCCCGTCGAGCCCGACGTCGTCGACATGGGTGAAATCGGTGACGATGCACGTACTCTCATGGGAGTCCTCGTAGACCGCATGCGCGGTCACGGTCCACGTGCGCATGAAGTGTGGCTCCCGCCGCTCGAGTCATCTCCGACGCTTGACCAGTTGTTGCCGCGGTGGGCGACCGGTGATCAACCTCGCGGAAATCTGAGCGCACCCTTCGGCATAGTCGACAGGCCGTTCGATCAGCGCCGCGATCTACTCGTCGCCGATCTCAACGGATCGACTGGCAACCTCGCGATTGTCGGCGGCCCGCAGTCGGGAAAGTCGACGGCGTTGCGCACGTTGATCTTGTCTCTGAGCATGACGCACACGCCGGAACAGATTCAGTTCTACTGCCTCGACTTCGGCGGTGGAACGCTCCTCGGATTGAAAGATCTGCCGCACGTCGGATCGGTGGCAAACCGCTTGGATTCCGACCGCGTCCGGCGCACAGTTGCCGAGGTACTCGGTGTGGTCGCCAAACGGGAGCGACTGTTTCGTGACCTCGGCATCGAATCGATGGCCGATTTCCGTAGATTGCGAACAGTTGATCCCGCCGGGGAAGGTGAGGCTGCGGGACTCCGAGAGGATCCGTACGGTGACGTCTTCCTCGTCGTCGACGGTTGGCCAAGCGTTCGTTCGGATTTCGAATCACTCGAGCCCCAGATCAACATGCTCGCCGGTCAAGGTTTGTCCTTCGGTGTACACGTGATCGTCACGACGTCGAGGTGGGCCGAGATCCGGCCGGCACTCAAGGATCAACTGGGTACTCGCATCGAACTTCGTTTGGGTGATCCGGGAGATTCGGATGCGGGTCGCCGGAAAGCCGGCCTGGTGCCGGAAGGTCGACCGGGTCGTGGCATCACTCGCGACGGACTCCACCTTCTCACCGGACTACCTCGAATCGACGGCCTACCGGGTAGTGAGAACTCGAGTACGGCTGTGGTGGCGACGGTCGAACGTATTGCAGCCATGTCGAATTCGCGTCCGGCACCCACCGTGCGGATGCTCCCGGATTCCTACTCGGCCGCAGAACTTCTCGAAGCTGTCGGGACCCGGTGGCCCTCACCGAGTGCGGCCGACGGTCGGTGCCTCACCGTGCCGATCGGGCTCGGTGAGACCGACCTCGCCCCGGTGTACATGGACTTCCGGGAACACCCGCACCTGTTGATATTCGGCGACACTGCGTGTGGGAAGACATCTCTCTTGCGTGGAATAGCCGAAGGGATCATCGCGTCGAACACACCGGCCCAGGCCAAGCTGATCATCGGTGACTATAGGCATTCCCTGCTGGGCGTGGTCGAAGGGAATCACCTCGGGGGGTACTCGGCGTCGTCGACGACCTTCGGTGAGTTGATGGTCGACTTGGCTCGGATCGTCGCTGCCAGAATGCCGAACGCCGAAACAACGCAGCAGCAATTGCGGGAACGGTCGTGGTGGAGTGGGCCGGAGATTTACGTACTGATCGACGACTACGACCTTGTGGCCACACCGAGTGGAAATCCGGTGGCGCCGTTGCTCGAGTACATTCCGCACTCCAAGGACATCGGTTTGCACCTGGTTATTGCCCGTCGTTCCGGTGGTGCGGCCAGAGCACTGTACGAGCCGGTCATTGCGAGAATTCGCGACATGGCGCCGGCCGGATTGATCATGAGCGGAAGCCGTGACGAGGGAAATCTCGTCGGCACTGTCCGCGCGTCGGCGATGCCGGCAGGCCGTGGGGTCTACGTTTCCCGCTCGCAAACCCAACTTGTCCAAGTTCCGTGGATACCACCGCTGTGACCGCTCCGTCCGCAGTGTCGGTCTCGTTACATTGGGGTGCATCGAATATCTGGGTCGTGTCGGGTCAACGCGAATTCTGTTGCAGTGCAGACCTCCGACGCGAACCGGCGTCGGGCCCCGGTGCGGCCGGCGAGAATGCGATCGATTACATCGACGACGATTATGTCGACGTGGATGGTCGGGTTGTCCCGACAGTCTTGGAGGTGGCCAGGCTGATCTCCAGTGCGATGGACGGGTGCGGAATCGTCGACGCAGACATTCTTCATCTCAGTCATCCCTCGGATTGGGGTGCCCCACGCAGGCGGCGATTGCTCGATGCCGCACGTCGAGTGGCGCACGACGTCGTACTCGTTCCGACGTCGATCGCGGCGGCGAGGTCGGCTCATACGGCTTGGCGATCGCGGTGTGTCGTCCTCGAACTGCGAGGCGGAACGGTGGTCGCTTCTGTTGTCGCTGAGGTCGACGGTGAACTCCGAATCGACGGAACACAAAGTTCGGAGATCGCAGACGTTGCGGGGTTGTTTTCCGCAATCGGGGATCTATCGGTTCGGGACGCTGTGGTGTTGGTCGGGCCGAGCTCTCATGCTGTTGCGGCTTCGCTCGAACGGGGGTCGACGAATGTTCACGGCCACGCGAGCATCCGAATTCTGGACGAGAGCCGGGTGGCTGCGTCTCTGGTGGATCCTCAGACGCTCGTTCGCCAGACAACCGCGCGGGACAGTTCGGGACGAATCGTCGACAATTCGGCTTTTGGCGCCGGGTGGGTAGGCGATACGGATGGCGCGAAGTCGATTCCTTCCTTGGACTCGAATGCCTCTTCGCCGCGTCGCGTCGGCGGGCGGCGCGGAGGCCGTCGATGGTTCGCGGCGGCGCTTGCGGTGGTCGCCGTCGCCGGTGCGGTCGCAGGAACGGTCGTGGTGTCCACTCGCGATCGAAACGATTCTCGGTTGACGAGGTCGGTCGCAGCCACGGCGGAAGACGAAGTAGAGATCGTGGAGGCGTCGAAAGAGCAGGAAACGCCTGCACCGAAGACTTCGATCTCGTCGATCGAGTCCGGGGCCACGCCGGAACTTACTCGTGTGGACGTGGGAAGCGTTGCGGCAGAAGTGCCTTCCGATTGGAAGCTTCTGTCGCGAGGGACCTCGAGCGGGCGTACCGATTTGGTACCCGGTTCGGGTGCGGATCGCAAGATCGTGGTCATCGAGAAACGTCTTGCGGAAGGTGTGGGATTCGATTCCGTCGAAGCTGTTTTGCGTCAGCAGTTTTCGACGTTCGAGGACCCATTGCGGTTCGCAGAGTTTGCTGTGCTCGACGATGCCGCAGGAAAACGGGCAGTGGTGTACGTCGAGTTTCCGGACGATTTCTCCGAGGTGCGTTGGCACGTGTACGTCGACAACGGACGGCAAGTGAGTATCGGCTGCCAGTATCTGATCGGTGAGTGGGGCAGTCTCGAAGCGGACTGCCTGCGGATGTGGCAGTCGGTCGAATTCACACCGTGACCGGATCGGTCGGTTCTGAAAATATTCTTCGGTCGGGCCGGAACCGTTGGTACGGAGGTCGCGTCAAAGTATGTGTAGCGCACATCAGGGAGTTCCGCTCGACCCCGGTGCACATCCGACGGACCAAGCCCGTTGTGTGTGATCGCCGATACCGAACGGTACTCACCGAATCCAGGGGGACGACATGGGCTTTACCGCAACTACCGCTGAATTGATCGATTCGGCGGGGACCATCGACGGACATCTCGGTGACATCAGGGGGCTGGTCAACGCTGTTCGGTCGGAGGCCGACGCTTCGCACAATTCGTGGAACGGTGCGGCGCAGGTCGAATACGCAGGAATCATGGAGCGATACAACAGCGCGGCCCTGAAGTTGGACACAGCTCTGACCGACATCTGCGAGCAGATCAAACAGGCCGCGGGAACCTTCGACTCGACCGAAGACGACAACGTCAGCTCGCTTCGCGGCGCGACGGTGAACATGTCCTGACCGCCAGCTCTTCATCGTCCGATCAAGCAATCCTCAGCCAGTAGTTCTCGCAAGTTAGTTCTCACAATTTCTCTCCAGTCACACCGAACCGGGAGCAGTTATGTCCGACAGGATCAAGTACGACTTCGGCGGCCTCGCAATGCTGTCCGATCAGATGAAACAGCAGGCCAAAGCGATCAACGACAAACAGGGCGACATCAAGGTTGTCGTGGACAAGCTGCAAGCAGGCTGGGAAGGGGCAGGTTCCGAAGCGTGGAACGACGCACAGCGTCGCTGGGCCCAGGCTTCCGAAGAACTGAACATGGTTCTCGCGCAGATCGCCGGAGCGACGGCGAGCGGCTCGGAGAAGATGCAGGAAGCTGATCGGATCGCGGCAAACGGGTTCGGTCGCTGACAGCATCCCATGCCGTGATGACACCCCGCCTGCCCCGGTACCGTCAGGTTGCCGGGGCAGGCGCATGTCGATCGCTCGCATCGCTGTGCTGGACGATGATGCTGTTGGCAAGAATGGCTGCGCTTTGACCTGGCAGCGGGTAGACCGGTATCGTCTATCGGTGGCGTGCCGTAGGGCTCCGGCAGAAATGCGTGGAGACCGGCGGTTCTCGGGTCTCAACTGGCCGCCGAGGATCGTTTACGCGATACGCACATGGTCAGCAGTGGAATGAATTAAGACGAGGAAGATCTGTGTCTACGTACACCCCGAAGGCCGGAGATGTGACCCACACGTGGCACGTCATCGACGCCACTGACGTGGTGCTCGGCCGTCTTGCCGTTCAGGCAGCGAACTTGCTGCGTGGCAAGCACAAGCCCACCTACGCGCCGCACATCGACGGTGGTGACTTCGTTGTCATCATCAACGCAGAGAAGGTTGCCATCAGCGGCAACAAGCTGCAGGGCAAGAACGTTTACCACCACTCCGGATTCCCGGGTGGCCTGAAGTCCCGCACTGTCGGTGAGGTCCTCGACAGGACTCCCGATCGTCTCGTCGAGAAGGCCATCGTCGGCATGCTCCCCAAGACGAAGCTCGGCCGCGCAATGAGCAGCAAGCTCAAGGTTTACGCGGGCCCGAATCACCCCCACACCGCGCAGCAGCCGGTGCCGTTCGAGATCAAGCAGGTCGCACAGTGACATCGCCGGAAGAGCAGAACGTGTCCGAAGAGAACATCGAAGCAGTGGAAGAGCTTGTCTCTGACGCAGTCGAGGTCGTCGAAGAGGTTGCTGCAGCTACGCTCGCACCGATCGTCCTCGATCGCCCGGTCCAGACCGTCGGTCGCCGCAAGGAGGCTGTCGTTCGCGTCCGGATGGCTCCCGGTACCGGTCAGTTCAAGCTCAACGGTCGTACGTTGGAGGACTACTTCCCCAACAAGGTTCACCAGCAGCTGATCAAGGCTCCGCTGGTGCTCGTCGAGCGTCCCGAGTCTTTCGACATCATTGCACTGCTGCACGGTGGCGGCCCGTCCGGTCAGGCAGGCGCACTGCGTCTGGCTATCGCGCGCGCACTCATCGAGGTAACCCCTGATGATCGTCCGGCCCTCAAGCGTGCAGGCTTCCTGACGCGTGACGCCCGCGCGGTCGAGCGTAAGAAGTACGGCCTGAAGAAGGCCCGTAAGGCATCGCAGTACTCCAAGCGCTGATGCTTTGCCGAGGTTGACCCGGCGGGTCTGCTTCGGCACCTGTTCACCACAAGAGCGGGCGTCCATCGTTACCGGACGCTCGCTCTTGTGTTTCTCGGAGAAATTCCCTTCTCGAGTTCCCTTCTCGAGGTTCACAGGATTCAGGAGTCGTTCTATGGGTCGGTTGTTCGGTACTGACGGTGTTCGTGGACTTGCCAATTCGGATCTGACTGCAGATCTTGCATTGAGATTGGCAGTTGCCGCGGCGAGCGTACTGACAGCCGACACCTCGGACGCACGTCCGACCGCCGTGATCGGCCGCGATCCTCGCGCCAGCGGTGAGATGCTTCAAGCCGCGGTGACCGCAGGATTGAGTTCCGCGGGTGTCGACGTGCTCGACGTGGGTATTCTTCCGACTCCGGCAGTTGCATACTTGACGGCAAAGCTCGACGCCAGTCTCGGTGTCATGATCTCTGCATCGCATAATCCCATGCCGGACAACGGAATCAAGATTTTCGCAGCCGGTGGACACAAGCTGGATGATGCTGTCGAGGTGGCGATCGAGGATGCACTCGAGGGCACTGCACCGCCCGTCCTACCGACAGGTGCCGGGATCGGCCGCGTCCGTACGGTCGACGACGCCGCTCAGCTGTACCTTGCGCATCTGGCGAGCGCGGCGAGCGAGCCACTCGCTGGACTCACCGTTGTGGTCGACTGCGCCAACGGCGCTGCTTCCGCGCTCGCACCGGTTGCCTACGCGGCAGCGGGCGCTCGCGTCATCGCGATCAGCGCCGATCCCGACGGCCTCAACATCAACGACGGCTGCGGATCGACGCACCTGGAGAATCTTCAGAAAGCCGTAGTCGATCACGGGGCGGACCTAGGCCTCGCGCACGACGGCGACGCCGACCGCTGCCTGGCCGTCGACGAGACCGGAGCGGTGGTCGACGGTGACGCGATCATGGCAGTTCTGGCGATCGCGATGAACGACGCCGGTGAGTTGGTCGAGAACACTCTCGTCGCGACTGTCATGAGCAATCTCGGTTTGCACATCGCGATGCGCGAGGCCGGTATCAACATCGTGACTGCTGCCGTAGGCGACCGCTACGTCTTGGAGGAACTGCGCGCGGGCGGATACAGCCTCGGTGGCGAGCAGTCAGGCCATGTCGTGTTGCCGGCGTTCGGCACCACGGGCGATGGGATTCTCACCGGCCTCCGGCTGCTCGGACGCATGGCTCGCACGGGTAAGTCGGCATCCGCGCTGGCCGCAACGATGACAACCCTCCCGCAAGTTCTGATCAACGTGAAGGTTGGGGACAAGGCGACAGTCGCAGCATCGCCGTCGGTACTCGCAGCAGTCGCGGACGCAGAGCGCGTCCTCGGTGACGGTGGTCGCGTGCTCCTGCGCCCGTCCGGGACAGAGCAACTGGTCCGCGTCATGGTCGAGGCCACCGAACTTCCGCTCGCGCAGAAGCTGGCCGACGAGTTGGCCGAGATCGTCGGTTCGGTTTAGCCCCTCATTACGCGTTCGCGTTTTGAGGGAACGTAATTGCGCCCTGCTGCGTCCAAGGAGTCAAAGGCCGCTCGACGTTCGAGTGGTTCCGTTGAAACTTGGGAGCGCTCGTGGATGTCGACCGCGCTGGAACAGATGAATTGGCACGCCATGCGGTGTCGGTGGCCCAGGCTCTGCGCGATTCTGCCGAGCCGATCAGGCGTTTGCGATTCAGCGGTGCCGTTTCGGGCCGTGATTACGCCGAGCATGGAGCCGCGTTGGCGTCGGCATTGGCGGTCCTGAATTCTCGCTTGACTGGCCGTGCGGATCTTCTCGATGCGTTGGCGCGTCGGCTTTCCTCTTCGGCTGAGGTGATCGCTGAGGTGGACGGTCAGGGTGCGCAGCGATTGCGAGACTCCAGCGGGTCGGTCTCATGATACCGACGAGCGGTACCGCACAGGCAGTACCAAAAGGCTCCTTGTGCGTCGAAGATATTCTTGCACTGCGTGATTCACGCGTGCATCCCGACGAAATCCTGGATGCTGGTGCGAGGGGATTGCAGTTCTTCGATCGATTTCACAACCTGGCCTCTCGGTTGGGCTTCGAAGAACGGATGCTTACGTCCTACGAGGATGCGTATCGCGCAGAGGCTGGTATCGATTTCGAGACACTAATGCGAGATGCGTCGGACATGGCCGCAGCGGTGGACGGTTCGGTCGCCGAGATCGCGATGCTGACGCACCTGGCGGAGAATCTTCCTGCAGTGTGGAATGTTTCCGGCGTGGGTGCGGTCGTAGATCAGGCCTTCGCGGCGCGGCGTGAAGCTCGGTCCGATGCGGATTCGGCGCCACTGTTGATCACGCTGGCCGACGAATTCGCGCGGACGGTTCGAACGGCTTTGGCAGACAAGGCTTTCAAGGTGGCCGGCCTCGACCGGGCGACGATCGGCGGTCTGGGTGCGGGGGAGATCGACCAGCTGACTCACGTCGCTTCCGCCGGTCGTGGTGCGGCGCCATGGCTGGACACGGTTTTTCGTTCGGCGTATCTGGATACTCGCGACGAATTCGACAGGGCGTGTGCGGAGTGCGCGAGTGCGGTTGGTCATGCTTTTGACGCCGCGACCCAGTGGGTGACAGACGCGTTCACGTCAACCTTTCCGATCGCCGAGCCGAGTGCATCCGGTGTCGCCGCCGCTCCTGTCTCTTTCTCGATCGGCGGCAACACTTGGGGTTTCTCGATTGCGTCCGACGGTCGTGGGGTGAGTCTGGATGTTGCAGGTGCTGACGGGAACTCTGTGTCGGCCACCCTGGAGTTGAGCGAAAATGGTTGGCCGAGAATAGTGCTCGATGCCGATCCGGAGATGTCGCTGCACGAGGCGCGCCCGCAAGAAGCGTCCCAGCCTGCGACACTCCAGCCCGAAACTCCCGACCCTGAGATTCGCGAGCACGAGGTGCCGGTTGAATCCAACGCCGAGTTCTCGCCCGCGCCGGACCCGGAGCCGCCTTCCACAGTCCCCGACGAGTCGATCGTGGCTCCCGACGGAGAGACGGGCGCTGAGTTGGCCGGAGCTGGTCCGCTGTGAAGTCCGTTCACGCGCCGTTCGAAGCGATCCGTCGAACCCTCGATTCTCAACTCGACGACTTCCGTGAGCGCAGAGTGGCCGCAGCGAGCGCGGAATCGCACCAGGAGCCGCCGTCCGAAACGACATCCGCCGAGAATGACACGGATGGGCCGGTCAGGTCCGGCCCGTATCTGCGATCCGCGTCAGAGCCGACGCCGACGCCGCCGTGCTCGCCGCCGGAGTCGGTGGCGAGTACGGACTCCTACTTACGCAACAGCTGGCTGGCCCGCGCGTCGGAGTGAGGTTCGACCGGCAGCAACGGCGCCGTGTGCGGAATCTCGACGTCAGGATCAGCAAAATCCTTGTACTTCTTGTCGCCGGTCAGATGGAACAACAGGAAGCCCGTGAGCAGGCACCGTGTGGCGGCCTGTGTCTTGCGCTCGGATCCACCGAGGCCCAGGGCGCCGAGGAGTCGGCGGCCTTCGATCAGTCCGGCGTCTTGGGCGTCGTTCACGGTACGTGCGATGACAGGACCGCCCCACTCCACGCTCAGCGGCCGGGCATTGCTGGTCAAGGAATCGACGTCGTCTTCGCCGGCGAGGATCAATCCGGGCGCTGTGATCTTCGACGCGTAGTTCTCCGCCTTGGGTGCTGTCGGGGCCGGGAACAGTGCGGCTACCGCACCGACATCCCCGCGCTGCGCTGCGGCCAGTACCGCAGCGCCCGCGCCCATGCCGTGACCGGCAAAGGCGACCCGATCGGGTTGGACGCTGATCTGTCCGGGGCCGAGTCGCACGCCGACGCAGATGTCGAGCGTCGCTCGAAGATCTGCAGCCAATCCGAGATGTGACGGGACCGGACCGCGTTCGCTGTCGGGCGCCGCTGCGACAATTCCCCAGGAAGCGAGGTGCTGGAGTGTCTGCTCGTACTTGTGGGACCCGACCATCCACCCGTGCGCGAAGGCAACGGCGGGGAGATTGAAACCGGTTTCCGGCGTGTACACGACACCCGGCTGTCCGGCCAGGGCGAGGTTGCCGCGGAGAACTCGGTGCGGGCCGCGCTTGGACAGCTCACGGGTCAGTGTCTTCAGTTTCGGTGCCACGGTTGAAGACGTTATCCGATGAGCCGCCTCGTGTATGCGGAGCGGACGCCGCAACCAGGTGCGGGAACCGCAAAATGCGCCCACCGCCGATGTCCAAGTACCCTGAGTCACCATGTGCGGAATCGTGGGATACGTCGGCCACCGCCCAGCTCTGGGCGTTGTGGTGGAGGCTTTGCGACGAATGGAGTATCGCGGGTACGACTCGTCGGGAATCGCGATTCTCGACGGAACCGGTGGGGTCGAGATCGAGCGTAAGGCCGGTAAGTTGGCCAACCTCGAGGCGGAGCTCGGCGAGTACGGTGCGGATCACTTCGTCGGTACGTCCGGTATGGGCCATACCCGTTGGGCGACGCATGGGCGTCCGACGGACCGCAATGCGCACCCGCATCGTGATGCCTCGGGCAAGCTGGCTGTCGTTCACAACGGAATCATCGAGAATTTTGCCCCGCTGCGTGCGGAGCTCGAGGCTGCAGGCGTCGAACTGCAGAGCGACACGGATTCCGAGGTCGCGGTTCACCTCGTCGCCCGGGCGTACGCCCAGGGGCCGACGGCAGGTGATTTCATCGAGAGTGCGCTGTCGGTGGTTCGTCGGTTGGAAGGTGCGTTCACGCTCGTCTTCACGCACGCTGATCATGCGGACACGATTGTCGCCGCGCGCCGCTCGACACCGCTCGTAGTCGGTGTCGGTGAGGGCGAGATGTTCCTCGGCTCCGACGTCGCTGCATTCATCGAGCACACACGCGATGCGGTTGAACTCGGACAGGATCAGGCAGTGGTGATCACTGCCGACAGCTACCGGATCTCCGACTTCGCGGGTAACGAGGCAGAAGGACGCCCGTTCCGCATCGACTGGGATCTCGCGGCCGCCGAAAAGGGTGGTCACGATTACTTCATGCTCAAGGAGATCGAAGAGCAGCCGACCGCTGTCGCCGACACGCTCCTCGGCCACTTCGAGAACGGGAAGATCGTCCTCGACGAGCAGCGGTTGTCCGATCAGGAACTGCGCGACGTCGACAAGGTGTTCGTTGTCGCTTGCGGTAGCGCTTACCACTCCGGTCTGTTGGCGAAGTACGCGATCGAGCATTGGACGCGTCTACCTGTCGAGGTCGAACTCGCCAGCGAATTCCGTTACCGCGACCCGGTTCTCGATCGCTCGACGCTTGTTGTCGCAATCTCGCAGTCGGGGGAAACGGCCGATACGCTCGAGGCTGTCAAGCACGCCAAGGACCAGAAGGCACGCGTCCTGGCGATCTGCAACACCAACGGTGCACAGATCCCGCGTGAAGCCGACGCAGTCCTCTACACCCGGGCAGGACCGGAAATCGCGGTCGCGTCCACCAAGGCGTTCCTGGCGCAGGTGACCGCGAACTACCTCGTCGGTTTGGCTTTGGCGCAGGCTCGCGGAACCAAGTATCCGGACGAGGTCGCCCGCGAGTACGCCGACCTCGAAGCGATGCCCGCATTGGTCAGCAAGGTACTCGAGACGGCAGAACCGGTGCGCGCGTTGGCGCGCCAGTTCGCGCACGCGTCGACCGTGCTGTTCCTGGGGCGTCACGTCGGCTACCCGGTGGCGCTCGAGGGTGCGCTCAAGCTCAAGGAGCTCGCGTACATGCACGCCGAGGGCTTTGCCGCCGGTGAGCTCAAGCACGGCCCGATCGCCTTGATCGAGGAGGACCTTCCGGTCATCATCGTCATGCCGTCGCCGCAGGGCCGCGCTGTCCTGCACTCGAAGTTGGTGTCCAACATTCAGGAGATCAAGGCGCGCGGGGCGACGACTATCGTCATCGCTGAGGAAGGCGACACCGTCGCCGCGGCGCACGCGGATCACCTGATCGAGATTCCGGCGTCACCGACTCTGCTGCAGCCGTTGCTGTCCACGGTTCCGTTGCAGATCTTTGCGGCCGAGGTTGCCGCGGCGCGTGGCTACGACGTCGACAAGCCGCGTAACCTGGCGAAATCGGTTACGGTCGAGTAGCTTTCGCTAGAAAATCGGGCCCCGCAGTCGCAAGACTGTGGGGCCCGAGCGCGTTACGGCGTCTCGACGACGACGGTTCCGCGCATCTCGGGATGCGGTGTGCAGGTGTAGTCGTAGGTTCCGGGTTCGGTGAACGTGTAGGTGTAGGTTCCCGATTTCTTGAGCGGACTGCGGAGTTTGCCCTTGGCGTCCCCGAGGCCGTTGACGTCGTGGGCCATTCCGTTGTCGTCGAACACCCACGTGACCGTCTCGCCGACATTCACGGTGATGGACGCGGGGGAGTACGCCATCCCGGAGATGGTCACCACGGGTCCGCTGGCCGTCGTTTCCGGAGCCGGTGGTGTGGAGTCGGTGCCGGAACTGCACCCGACCAGACCGAGAGCGAGCACGAGACCCGCGATTGCCGGGCGAAGACGTGATTTCATGGTTTCGAGGGTAGCGACGGCAACTGAAGGGTTCCGACATGCGTGGGTACTACACAGCCGATCAGGTGCGAGCAGCTGAGGCGCCGCTGCTCGACAAGCTGCCCGACGGGGTGCTGATGCGTCGAGCGGCGTACGGTCTTGCGCGAGTAGTCGCGGACGAATTGCGTTCCCGTACAGGGTCGGTCGCGCATCGGTCGGTGACGCTTCTGGTCGGTACGGGCGACAACGGCGGTGATGCCCTGTGGGCCGGTGCGTTGCTCCGCAAACGAGGTGTGAGCGTGCGGGCCGTGTTGCTCGATCCGGCGCGCGCTCATCGGGCGGGCCTCGATGCTCTCTTGACGGCCGGCGGCCGAGTCGCCGCCGAAGTCGGGTCGCCGGATCTGGTGATCGACGGCATCGTCGGGATTTCCGGGCACGGCGGTCTACGGCCTGACGCGGCCGATCTCGTCGGCCAGGTGGATGCACCGATCGTGGCGGTCGATCTTCCGAGCGGCGTCGACGCGAACACCGGCGCAGTGGACGGCCCGTCGGTGACCGCTGATGTGACGGTCACATTCGGTGCGCTCAAGCCGGTACACGTACTCGCGGCTCCGCTGTGTGGTCGTGTCGAACTCGTGGACATCGGATTGAGCGTCGGCGAACCCGAATTCGGTTCGCTCGATCCGGCGGAGGTCGGTGCGCTGTGGCCGGTGCCCGGTCCGGAGGACGACAAGTATTCGCAGGGTGTGGTGGGCATCGTTGCGGGAAGTGAGCAGTATCCCGGCGCGGGCGTGCTCTGTACCGGTGCCGCGGTGACCGCGACCGCCGGCCTGGTCCGCTACGCCGGGCACGGCGCCACCGAGGTGCTCGCCCGGTTCCCGGAGGTGATTGCGAGTGAGACCTTCCAAGCCGCCGGGCGAGTTCAGGCGTGGGTGGTCGGCCCCGGTATGGGTACCGACGACGACGCCGCGCGACTTCTGGCGTCGGTGCTGGCTACTGATGTACCCGTTGTTGTCGATGCGGACGGACTTACCCTCCTCGCTCAGCGTCCCGAACTTGTCGCAGCCCGGACCGCGCCGACACTGTTGACGCCCCACGCCGGCGAGTTCGCTCGATTCACAACTCTTGGCGACGACAGGATCGCGGCCACGCGTGCTCTTGCCGCACGCCTCGGAGTCACGGTCCTGTTGAAGGGCCATACGACGGTGATCTCGGATCCCGGCGGTGAGGTGCTGGTCAACGACGCCGGCGGCTCCTGGGCATCGACGGCAGGCTCGGGTGACATCCTCTCCGGTGTGATCGGTGCGTTGCTGGCGTCGGGTCTTAGCCCTCTCGAAGCCGGGGCCGTCGGGGCGCGGGCTCACGCGTTGGCTGCGAACATCGCCGCTGCCGGCGGTCAGAGGGATGTCGCCGGAGCACCGATTTCGGCTTCACCCCTGCTGGGAGGTCTGCGGGAATCGGTGCGTGTGCTTCGCTCTTTTGCCCTCGATTGAGGGTGTTCAAACCCGAACACGTGTCCGATTCTGCGTGGGTGGCAGGATTGTCGCCATGACGCTTGCCCAGGGAAGAGCACCGAAGGAGCCTGCGGAGGGGAAGGCGAGCCGACTCGACGACGCAGTAGGGCCGCAGACGGAGGCAGTCGTCGATCTGGACGCGATCGCGCACAACGTGCGTGTTCTGCGTGAATTTGCCGGGGATGCAGCGTTGATGGCGGTCATCAAGGCGGACGGATACAACCACGGCGCAGTTGCGGTGGCGCGGACGGCGCTCTCGGCGGGAGCCCGGGAACTCGGCGTCACCACCATCGCGGAGGCACTGGTCCTTCGCGAGGCAGGCATCACCGCTCCCGTCCTTGCCTGGCTGCACGGCGTCGACGCCGATTTCGGCTCGGCGATCCGATCTGACGTCGAGATCGGCGTGTCCTCCCCGCGACACCTGGCCGCTGTCGTCGGCGCGGCACGGGTTCTGGGACAACAGGCGACGGTGACGCTCAAGGTGGACACCGGTCTCAATCGCAACGGCGTCTCGAGAACCGAGTGGCCGCAGATGCTCGACGACCTCGCCACTGCGCGGGACGAGGGCACGATCAGGCTGCGCGGAGTGTTCTCTCACCTCGCGCACTCGGACGAACCGCATCACGACGTCATCGACATGCAGAAGCAGCGTTTGATCGACGCGGTTGCCGACGTCCGCGCTCGCGGATTCGACCCCGAAGTCGTTCATCTTTCCAACTCCGCTGCTATAGTCACCCGTCCTGACCTGCGGTTTGACATGGTTCGGCCGGGAATCGCGATATATGGATTGTCTCCGGTGCCCGAACTCGGAGATTTCGGTTTACGACCGGCGATGACGCTGCGAGCGAAGGTGATTCTGGTGAAGAAGGTAGCCGCCGGAGAGGGCGTCTCCTACGGGCATCAGTGGGTCGCACCGTACGACACCACTCTTGCGCTGCTTCCCGTCGGCTACGCCGACGGTTTGTCTCGCTCACTGAGTGGCAAGTTCGAAGTGCAGTTGGGCGGTAAGCGTCGCCAGGCTGTCGGGCGAATCTGCATGGACCAGGTATTGGTGGACCTGGGTCCGGACGGTGACGGAGTTCGCGAAGGCGACACCGCGATCTTCTTCGGCAACGGCGATCACGGCGAACCCAACGCGCAGGCCTGGGCCGACGTACTCGACACCATTCACTACGAGGTCGTGACCGGGATACGTGGACGCACTGTGCGTACGTACATCGGGGGAGAGACGTCATGAAGACTGCAGGAAAGATGAGCATTCTCGGTGGCCTGCTCAGCGCCGTGGCGCTCGGCTCGATGGCCGGTGTGAACGCATTCAAGAGCGCGACGCGTCCGGGCCGGGAAATCTACGCGGACGAGGACTTCGACCTCATGACGCGCGACCGCAAGAGCACGGTGCGCACCGAGGACGGTGTCGAGCTGGCAGTTCGCGAAGTGGGACCGGACGACGCTCCGCTGACGGTCGTTTTCGTGCACGGATACTGCCTGAGTGCGCTGTCCTGGCATTTCCAGCGCCGCCAGCTCGAAGAGCGATGGGGCAACAAGGTTCGCATGGTGTTCTACGACCAGCGCGGACACGGAGACTCGGGCATGCCGCGTTCGAAGAGTTGTACGGTTTCTCAGCTCGGCCGCGACCTCGCGACCGTCGTCGAGGCCAAGGTACCCAAGGGACCGATAGTTCTGGTCGGTCACTCGATGGGCGGCATGACGGTACTCGCGCTCGCCGGTCAGCGACCCGAATGGTTCGAGGGCCGAGTCATCGGCGTGGGGCTGGTCGCGACGACGGCGGCAGGCCTGGCCGAAACCGGCCTGACCCGCAATCTGCAGAATCCGATCATCGACGGATTCCGGTTGGCAGTGCGCACCTCACCAGGAGTGGTTCAGCATGCCCGGGGCGCTGCGCGAGTATTGATCACGCCGATCCTGCGTGCGGCCTCGTACGGCACCGATGTCAGCCCACGGCTGCATGAACTCTCGGACGGCATGCTCGACCGGACCTCGGTTGTGACCATCGTCAATTTCCTGCGGACGTTGGAACTGCACGACGAGTCCGCTTCTCTCGAGGTCCTCGCACACACACCGGCAGTCGTGATCTGCGGCGATCAAGACATGATGATTCCGTTCATCAGCTCCAAGCGTCTCGCTGCCGATCTCCCCGAGTCCGAACTCGTGCGAGTTCACGGGGCCGGCCATCTGGTGCAGCTCGAGTTCCCGGCGATCGTGACGGACGCAATCGACAAGTTGGTGCAGCGAGCGCAGGTAGAAGAGCGGTCCGATGTCGGCTGAGAACTCCACGGGACTTCCCGTGTCCGGACAGATCACGTTGGAAACGGCCGAGGATACCGAGGCTTTCGGCCGACGCTTGGCGGCGGGACTTGTTGCCGGCGACCTGGTGGTGCTGGACGGTCCACTCGGGGCAGGCAAGACCGCGTTGACGCGCGGAATCGGCGCCGGGCTCGGGGTGCAGGGCCGGGTGACGTCCCCGACGTTCGTCATCGCTCGTGAGCATCGTCCGGGCACCCGCCCTGGCGGCGGAGTTCCCGTCGGCATGATCCACGTCGACGCATACCGGCTGGGAGACAGCGGACCGCATGCGCTCGACGAACTCGATGCCCTCGACCTCGACACCGACCTCACCGATGCAGTGGTGGTGGTCGAATGGGGTGGTGACGTCGTGGAAAGGCTCGTCGAACGGCACCTGCGAGTGCAGCTTCATCGGGAACCCGAATCGGATGTGCGGACTGCGAGTTGGTCCTGGACGTCGTGAAAGGGAGTTTGGTGTCACAGACGTCGGAAACGGCGTTTCGTGTCACAGACGTCGTGACCCTCCCGGGCCGGAAGTAGTTCTTCACGTGCGGGTACCCTGAGAAATCGTGCTTGTTCTCGCAATTGACACCTCCACTCCGGCAGTCACTGCCGGAGTCGTCTCCCTGTCGGCTTCGTCACCGGACCCAGTGTCACCGGACGCAGAGTCACCGGACACAGTGGAGACGCTTGCCGTGCGTGTCACGGTCAATCCTCGTGCGCACGCCGAGGTCTTGACCCCTCACGTCCTCGAATGCCTCGCCGAGGCAGGGCTCACACCGGCCGACTTGAACGCCGTCGTCGTGGGTGTCGGGCCAGGGCCGTACACCGGACTGCGTGTCGGCATGGCGACGGGCGCTGCCTTCGGTGACGCACTCGGTGTTCCCGTGTACGGCGTGTGCAGCCTCGATGCGATCGCGGCTGCGGTACCGACCACACCGAGCCTGCTCGTCGTGACTGACGCGAGGCGTCGCGAGATCTACTGGGCGCGCTATGACGGCGGAGTGCGCGTCGAAGGACCGGCTGTGAATTCCGCCGGCGACGTCGATCCTTCGCCTTCGACGCTGATTGCCGGATCCGCTTCGCACGTGGACTTCTTCGATCTACCCGTCGACCCGGCGGAGACACCTTCACCGGCCGGGTTGGTGACAGTCGCTGCTCGCGAGATCCTGGCCGGCTCGGTTCCGGCCCCGCTGGAGCCGCTGTACCTCCGACGCCCGGACGCGAAGACCCTTGCAGAACGTGGCAAGTGAGACAGAGCAGATGAAGTACAGCATCGAGCCGATGAACGTCGATGACGCCGAACGGTGCGCGGAGTTGGAGCGCGCGTTGTTCGCAGGCGACGGACCCTGGAGCGCACAAGCGTTCGTCTCGGAACTTGCAGGCGCACATAATCATTACTTCGTTGCCCGGGAGCCTGACGGTCACGTCCTCGGCTACGCCGGAGTCGCATTGTTGGGGGCGTCGCCGAACATGGAGGCCGAGGTTCACACCATCGGTACAGATCCCTCGGCTCAGCGACTCGGAATCGGCGGCGCGTTGCTCGATGCGCTTCTGACTCTGGCGGATTCACGGCAGTGCCCGGTGTTCCTGGAAGTGCGCACCGACAACGAACCTGCCATCGCGCTGTACCGGCGCGAAGGATTCGAGATCGTCGGAACACGAAAGAAGTACTACCAGCCCAGTGGGGCAGATGCGTACACGATGAGACGGCCTGCCGTGCTCGGTGTCCGCGAAATTGAGGAGCAGCAAGCATGATCGTCATGGGTGTCGAAAGTTCTTGCGACGAAACAGGTGTCGGTATCGTCCGCTGGAACGGTGACGGAACCTGCGAGCTGTTGGCCGACGAGGTGGCATCGAGCGTGGATCAGCACGCCAGGTACGGGGGAGTGGTTCCCGAAGTGGCCTCGCGGGCTCACCTCGAGGCGATCGTGCCGACGATGCGCCGTGCCCTTGCTGCCGCCGGTATCGAGAAGCCCGACGCGCTGGCCGTCACCATCGGACCCGGACTGGCCGGCGCGCTGCTGGTCGGTGTAGCCGCAGCGAAAGCCTATGCGGCAGCATGGAACATCCCGTTCTATGCGGTCAATCATCTCGGCGGTCACGTCTCGGTGGACACTCTCGAGCACGGTCCGTTGCCCTCGTGCGTCGCATTGTTGGTCTCCGGCGGTCACACACACCTGCTTCACGTCGAAGATCTGGGCAAGCCCATTGTCGAACTGGGCACGACTGTCGACGACGCCGCCGGCGAGGCCTTCGACAAGGTGGCCAGACTGCTCGGACTCGGCTTTCCCGGTGGACCGGCACTCGATGCTGCTGCGCAAGAGGGAGATCCGAACGCAATCGCCTTCCCTCGCGGCATGACGGGGCCGCGCGATTCGCGGCACGACTTCTCGTTCTCGGGACTCAAGACGTCCGTCGCGCGCTATGTCGAATCGAAAGAGCGCGCAGGCGAGACCTTTTCGATCCCGGACATCGCTGCCTCGTTCCAGGAAGCGGTTGCAGACGTCCTGACGATGAAGGCAGTGCGTGCAGCCAAGGACGTCGGGGTCGACACGTTGGTTCTCGGCGGCGGCGCCACGGCCAATTCGCGCATCCGCTCACTCGCCGAGCAGCGCTGCGCCGAAGCGGGCATCACGTTGCGCATTCCGAAACCTCGACTGTGCACGGACAACGGCGTGATGATCGCATCGTTGGCCGCTCACCTGATCGGAAACGGCGCAGGCCCTTCGGAATTGAGTGTTGCGACGGACCCGGGGCTGTCGGTCTCCGTCAGCCAGCTGATGCACTGAAAATCGGCCGACTGAGAATCAGCCGACCGGGGCCGGTTCCCGATCCGGTGTGGTCGCGGGACCGTTTTCGGGCATCGAGGTATTCGGTTCACCGGGCTTCGTCGTCGGATCACCACCACCAGGGGTAGTGATTTCGGTTTCGGTGGAACCGGATCCAGGAGTCTCCGGCGTCGTCGGGTTCTCGCCGCCGCTCTCACCCGGGCCGAGACCGCCGCCGGGGTTTGCCTCGGTCGGATCGACCGGGGGCGTCGCCTCGGTGTCCGGCATCGTCGGCCACCACGCCGGTGGATCGGGCAGCGTGATTCCGGGAATGGTCGGCCAATTCGGAGTGGTCGTTGTCGTGGTCGGCGGCGTGGTTGTCGTCGAGGTGTCCGGGATCGGCGCAGGCGGAAGTGTGTACTGATGCGTTGTGTACGAGTGCGTGTCGTAAGGCTGCGAGTCGAACGGGGTGGTGGGATACCCGTACCGAGGATACGTGCTGCCGGCTACCGAAGGCAGAGGATCATGAGACGGAATGATCGTCGATCCGGTGCTCGGTGTCGCTTCGGGGCTCACCGTCGTCGTGGTCGACCCGGTTCCGACGGGCGAGACCGCGGTGTCGTCGGTCGGCACCAATTCCTTTGCGCCGTAACCGAGTACCAGTCCGCCGACCACGAGCGCACCGATCAACGCTCCCGATACCTTGGCGGTGGATCCGGAGCGCTGGTCACTTCCGGAGCCCAGCAGCGGGAAACGAATTGCGGTGATCGAATCTGCAAGGAGTGCAGCACCTTTGGTTGCCGCAGTCTCGGGCTCGACGATCTCGACCATGGGGACGTCGACGGCAGCGGCGACGGCGGACCGCACGGCCGGAATGTGTGCGCCACCGCCGATGAGTACAACGGCACCGACGGGCCGCGGTGAGCCCTTCACGACTTCACGGATGAAGGTGACGGCGCGCTCTATATCCGGGGCGATGATGGCCTCGAACTCGTCGCGCGTGATCGCCATCGCGTCGATCGGAAGGTCGATGGTCACCTTGGTGGACGTGGACAGTTGCTCTTTGGCGACATGGCACCGGGCCGCAAGAAGTTCCGCGTCGGTGTACCGGCGCAAGTGCCCTGGCGCCTTCTCCGTCACGAAGTCGACCAATGCCCGGTCGATTCCGGCCCCTGCGAGGGCGTCGATACGGTCGGAGTGCAGAACTTCACCGGTGTGGTCGACGACGGACACCGTCAGACCTTGATCACCGACGTCCACCTGAGCTGTCGTGTCGTACTGCTCGGTTTTCCCTGTCTCGGCGAGATACGCGTGTACGGCGGCAGGCTCGGGGATTGCACGGACCTGCTTCGGCGAGCGCGAAAGAGATGACCTGATGCTCGCGAGTTGATCGTCCGTGCGATAGCTGACACCGATCGAGCGCGGCGCTTCAGATCCGTCCGTTACCTGCGTCGTCATCAGCTTGATGGATGCTCTGACAAGGTCACCGACGTTGGAATTGGCCTGATCCGCCGAGACGAAGCGAGTCTCGGCAGGCACGGCGCCTGGCGCGTTTGTGCTGGTATCGGTGTCGACGAGTGCTGAATAGACACCGGAAGATCCAGTGGAAATTCCCAGTGAACAACTCATCGCACACCTCCTCACAGTCAATACCGGTCAATGTTCAATCGACCGCCGTTATATGAACGTTACAGAAGGTTCGTGAGGATTGCTCAGTGCTTTTCGTCTCCGTGACGTCCTTTTCGGACCGAAAGGGTGGTTTTACCTGCGAAATTGTCGATCATTGATTCATGCGGAAAAAAGGCGATTCTCCCCACATCGACCGGGAACGACGACGCGCGCTGATCCGTGGTGCAGTGCTTCGACCCACGCTGACGGTGATCGCCTTCGGATGCGCGTATTTCTTTCTGCCGTGGATCGATGTACATACCGCCAGTGCAATCTTCCTCTTGATCGGTGGAGGCGCCGCGGTACTTGCCGTGACCACCTGGCAGGTGTGGCGAATTCTGCGTTCCGATGTGCCATCTCTGCAGGCGGTCGAAGCTGTGGCGGTGGTGATGCCGACGTACTTGTTGTTGGTGTCCATCACCTATTTTTCGGTCGAGCATGCAAGCCCTGGCAGTTTCACCGAACCGCTGTCGCGTATGGCGGCGCTGTACTTTTCGTTGTCCGTCTTCTCGACAGTCGGATTCGGTGACATCGCCGCGCAGACGGACCTTGCCCGGGGGCTCGTGAGCCTTCAGATCGTCTGCAATCTGGTGTTGATCGGATTCGGCGTTCGATTCGTCGTTGCCGCAGTGTCGTGGGCGAAAGCGCACCGCTCGCCTTCGAGCGGACCTGAAATCACCTAGGACACTGCGGCAATCGGAGTCATCGTCCGGTGTGGACCAACAATTCGACGTTCTGGTCGACGCCGGTACCCGTCAGCTTCGGGTCGCGGTGGATGTCGTTGAACGACAGTTCGCGGTACAGCGAGGCGAGCCCGGCTGCCGACTTGTCGCTGTAGTCGACGGAGTTGGGACTCTCCGCCTCGAAGAGCGTCGCAAGCAACGACACCGTTCCGTCATGGTTGTCCGCGATCTCGATGATGCGTCCGAGTTGCGGGTAGTCGATGTGCGAGGCGGTGTTGATCTCCCAGAAGCCCTGCTCGGGGGTCGCGCCGGGCCACGGGGTGATCTTGTTCTCGTGGGTGTGTCCGTTGACCCAGGCAAGTACGTTCGGGA
Organism: Rhodococcus sp. SG20037; assembly: GCF_031763325.1. Classification (NCBI taxonomy): domain Bacteria; kingdom Bacillati; phylum Actinomycetota; class Actinomycetes; order Mycobacteriales; family Nocardiaceae; genus Rhodococcus; species Rhodococcus sp. SG20037. The sequence goes on from NZ_CP134497.1 coordinate 2,107,383, forward strand.
AACGATGCAGCAAGTCGAGAAGCTGTGAACCGCGCAGGCGTGGCTCGAGGACGTTCTCGGGGTCGGGAATGAGATTGTCCATCGTGTCGCTCGTGTGGTGACTGAACAGCACGAAATACGTGTCACCTCGCGACTCGGTGACGCGAGAGCCCGCGGCGTCGTAGTAGGTGCTGCTGCCGGCGCGCAGGGTGTTCTCGATCCACTGGAACTGAGCGGCGCCCAGCGAACCGTCGACGAGGCCCGCGCGGTTGGTGGAGTCCATGCTGATGCCGACGACGCCCGGTGCGATCTCGAACGAGTAGTAACCGATACCGGTGTCGCCGGCGTCGGGGGCGAAACCGTGTCCGACGGGTCCGGGACCGGTGTGCGCGGGATCAAGATGTGCGGCGATGAACTGTCGCGGTGTGAACGGCGCGCGCGACGGGTCGGGGGTGACCTGGCGCGGCGGCGTCGTGAAGGCGGACAGGATTCCGGGTATCGCACTGGGATCGAACTTGGTGGCGACGTCGATCTGCTTGGCCTGCTCCGGTGAACCAGGCACCTCGAACTTGAGAGATCCCGTGTACATCGCTTCGAGCGGCGGGATGCCGCTGGGCGCCGTGCCGGACACCGAATCGTCGTGGTTGCCGAACACGCAGTACCAAGGGGTGTTCAGGCCGGGGCTCGACACGGGCGTGAAAGCGGCACCGAAGAAATCGGGGATCTCCGGGAATCCGGCCTTCTTGTACATGTCGAGCATCGGTGACTCGGGGTTCCAGTAGAGATCGGCACCCGAGTTCTGTACACCCTCGTAGCGGTCCTTGGCACCGGTGTTGGCGACGACGGTTCCGCCGTTGAGTGAGGTGAGGAACCAGTCGAGTTCGGCGAATTCCTTGTTGTCCGTGTTGTCGCCGGTGGTGACGACGGCATCGAAGGGTCGCGACGTGTGCGGGCCACTGCCGATCGAATTGACCCGGCGGACAAGTGAAATCAGCCCGTGCGCCGTCAGGGTCTCCTGGGGGCGGAACGCCGAGCCGGTGATCTGGTGGACGTACTCGAATCGCATGGGGGACTGGGCGTCGACGATGTGGACGTCGGTCAACTGCACGAGTGAGGCGAGCGCGGTGCGTCGGTCCTCGCGTCCCGACTTCGGCTCGGCCAACTCGCTGCGCACGATGTTCGCCCAACCGGGTCCGGCGGTGAGCTTGGTGTAGCCGCTGCTGCTGACGGGGGTGGACACGGACTCGAGAGTGGTGCCAGGACCTGACGTCGGAATGGTCGACGCGCCTGCATATTGCAGGCCCCACGGCTTGCCAAGGCTGACCGCGCCGACGGCGCCGAGTCCGGCGAAGGTCAGAAAACTACGGCGATTGATGTTCGTCACGAAGTGAACAATAGGTGAACGTGGTGGACGGCTGTCCTGTTTCGCTCTGGACGAAGAGAAAAATGCGCCCAGTCCTTGAGGGTTGGCACTCTCACGTATAGAGTGCCAATTGGCGCTGATCGAGTTCCGGCACCCGCGACGACGGGACTGCAGTGACGCGCCGTAAACGGCATACCCAAACAGCTGTCCGAGGATCGCCTCGGACGCACATACCCCAAAGTGGAGGGCTCATCGTGGCGAGCGTCAACATCAAGCCGCTCGAGGACAAGATCCTCGTCCAGGCCAACGAGGCTGAAACGACGACGGCTTCCGGCCTGGTCATTCCTGACACAGCCAAGGAAAAGCCCCAGGAGGGCACCGTCGTTGCAGTCGGCGAAGGCCGCGTCAACGAGCAGGGCAACCGCATCCCGGTCGACGTCAAGGAGGGTGACACGGTCATCTACTCCAAGTACGGCGGAACCGAGATCAAGTACGCCGGCCAGGAATACCTGATCCTGTCGGCACGCGACGTGCTGGCTGTCGTCTCCAAGTAAGACACACGTGATCCGCCCCGGAGTCCACCCAGGATCCCGGGGCGGAATGCGTTCACGCCCCGAAGATTCAGGAGCTGACAGAACAGATGTCCAAGCAAATTGCGTTCAACGAGACCGCACGCCGCGCTCTCGAAGCCGGAGTCGACAAGCTTGCCGACGCCGTCAAGGTGACCTTGGGCCCGCGTGGACGCCACGTCGTGCTCGCCAAGGCATTCGGCGGCCCCACCGTCACCAACGACGGTGTGAGCATCGCCCGTGAGATCGAGCTCGAAGATCCCTTCGAGAACCTCGGCGCACAGCTCGTCAAGAGCGTCGCCACCAAGACCAACGATGTTGCCGGCGACGGCACCACCACCGCGACCGTTCTGGCCCAGGCCATCGTCCGCGGCGGACTCAAGAACATCGCAGCGGGCGCGAACCCGATGGCTCTCGGCGTCGGCATCAACGCCGCAGCTGACAAGGTCGTCGAGGAACTGCTCGCCGCAGCCACCCCCGTCGAGGGCGAGAAGTCGATCGCTCAGGTCGCCACCGTCTCCTCGCGTGACGAAGAGATCGGCAAGCTCGTCGGCGAGGCACTCACCCGTGTCGGAACCGACGGCGTCGTGACGGTCGAGGAATCCTCCACCGTTGCAACCGAACTCGTTGTCACCGAAGGTGTTCAGTTCGACAAGGGCTACCTCTCGCCCTACTTCGTCACCGACATCGATGCGCAGAAGGCCGTCTACGAAGACGCGCTGATCCTGCTCTTCCGCGAGAAGATCAGCTCACTTCCCGACTTCCTTCCGCTGCTCGAGAAGGTTGCCGAATCCGGCAAGCCGCTCTTGATCATCGCCGAGGACGTCGAGGGTGAAGTTCTCTCCACCCTCGTGGTCAACTCCATCCGCAAGACCATCAAGGCCGTCGCCGTCAAGGCGCCGTTCTTCGGTGATCGTCGCAAGGCATTCCTCGACGACCTCGCAGTCGTCACGGCAGGCACCGTCATCAACACCGACGTCGGCCTCTCGCTCAAGGAAGCCGGCCTCGAGCTGCTCGGCAGCGCTCGCCGCGTTGTCGTCACCAAGGACGAGACGGTCATCGTCGACGGTGCAGGCACCGCTGACGACATCGCGACCCGCGTTGCGCAGCTGCGTCGCGAGATCGAGAACACCGATTCGGATTGGGACCGCGAGAAGCTCGAAGAGCGTCTGGCGAAGCTGTCCGGCGGCGTGGCCGTCATCAAGGTCGGCGCAGCCACCGAAACCGATCTGAAGGAACGCAAGTTCCGCGTCGAGGATGCGGTCAACGCAGCCAAGGCAGCAGTTTCCGAGGGCATCGTCCCCGGTGGCGGATCGGCTCTCGTTCAAGCCGGTACGGCTCTGATCGGGAACCTCGGCTTGACGGGTGACGAGGCCACCGGCGTTGCCGTGGTCCGCGAAGCCCTCAACGCCCCGTTGTTCTGGATCTCCAGCAACGCAGGCATCGACGGTTCCGTCGTTGTCAGCAAGGTCGCCGAGATGACCAAGGGCGAAGGCTTCAACGCTGCCACCCTCACCTACGGCAACCTGCTTGCCGACGGCGTCGTCGACCCGGTCAAGGTCACTCGCTCGGCAGTGGTCAACGCCGCTTCCGTCGCGCGCATGATCCTCACGACCGAGAGCGCCGTCGTCGAGAAGCCGACCGAGGAAGTTGCCGACACCGGACACGGTCACAGCCACTGACTCGCTGCTCGTAGTTTCGACAAAGAAGAGATCCCCCACCGGATTCCGGTGGGGGATCTTTTTTCGTCTGGCGATCAGATGAGCGGGATCGTTGCGAACGGCTCGCTCGTCGGCTGCTGCGATCCGCCGGGCGGTTCGACAGTGAACGCCAACTTCGTATTCGGACCGATGCCGTCGAGCACCACCTGAGTAGTGGGTTTGACGTCACCCGGAGCCATCGTCCCCATCGGGATCATCGTGGTGTCGTCGGTGTCGCCCGGCACCAGCCACATCTGGTAGACGGTATCCGGACTCGGGGGAGTCACATCGTTCATCACGAGGACTGCGGCGTCTTCGGAGGGCGAGAACAGCGTCGTGGCACTACCGCCGCCCGGGATGTCACGCGTCGTGGCATGAACGTCGGGTGCTGCCATGATTTCGGACGCGGCGTTCTGCGGCGGCGTGTTGTCGGACAGCGTGCGTCCGATTCCGATGCCGCCGACCAGGATTGCGACTGCGGCGGCCGCCGCAAGAGCCATGGTCCACGGGCGTCGACGGTTACGACGCTCGGCCAGCGAAACCGGGGCGTTGGGAGCCGCGGTCTGTTCTGCGATCGAGGCGAGGACGCTGCTGCGCAGCGACGGCGGGGGCTCGACGGCGTCGACGACGGTCATCGCGGCCATGGTTTCGGCGGTGAGCCGGACCTGGGCGTCGAATTCGGCGTGGGTCGCGGAGTCCGAAGCGGCAAGTCGTTTGTCGACCTCACGGCGCTCGTCGAGGTCCAACGCATCGATCGCGTAGGCGTACGCGTAGTCGATCAGCTCTTCGTCCATCTCACATCACCCCCAAACATCCACGTAGGCGCAGTAGTCCGTCGCGAATTCGCGACTTGATCGTGGGAATCGCCACGCCGAGATCTTCGGCCACCTCGCGGTACGTTCGGCCGCCGTAATAGGCGAGAGTCACCGATTGGCGCTGAGTGTCCGTCAGCGTTTCGAGACAGTCGGTGACAGCACGATGCTCGTCTCTTCGTGTCACTTCGTCGCTGACGACGTCGAATTCGGGAGTGGCATTGGTGGTGTCGTAGAGAGCCTGTCGATCCGAACTCGACTGTTCGGAGCGCACGCGATCCACTGCGCGCCGGTGTGCAAGTGTCAGGAGCCAGGAAAGCGCGGACCCCTTGGCCGGGTCGAAGCTGTCGGCTGATTTCCAGGCCTGGAGGTAGACCTCTTGGACCGCTTCCTCGGAGAAACCTGGATCACGGAGTACACGAAGAACCATGCCGTACACACGGGAGCTGGTTCGGTCGTAGAACTCGGCGAAGGCGCTCTGGTCGCCACCGGCGACGTTCGCGAGGATCACTGCCAGCTCGCGTGATTCCGCGATTCGCGCGGTGCGGGCCGCAGAATTGTCCGTCGGGCATGCGTCGGCCGCATCCGACGCATGGTCTGGCTCGCTCACGAAGAGTTGTCTCGCTTCATCGCGTACAACCGTAGCGTGCATGTCCGGTTCTTTTCTCTTGGCCCGCCGTTGGCCGCTGTGCGCCTTTATTAACCGCGGGGGGTTGATAAAGGCGCACAGCAGGTGGGGACTACTGCGGCATCAGCACCGAATCGATGAGGTAGACGGTGGCGTTTGCGGTCTTGACTCCACCGCAGACGACAGTTGCGTCGTTGACCTTGATGTTGTCACCGGATCCGGTGACGGTGACCGTTCCGCCCTCGGCGGTGGGGTGAGTTCCGTCGATCGCGTCAGGGGCGATCTGGCCGGGAACCACGTGGTAGGTGAGGATCTTGGTCAGCGTGGCGCTGTCCGTCTTGAGGCTGTCGATCGTGGCGGGGTCGATCTTGGCGAATGCCGAGTCGATCGGTGCGAAGACGGTGAACTCGCCGCCGTTGAGGGTGTCGACCAGGTTGACGTCCGGGTTGAGCTGGCCGGAGACTGCCGCGGTCAAGGTGGTGAGCAACGGATTGTTGGATGCCGCTGTGGCAACCGGATCCTGGGCCATTCCGCTGACCGATCCGGCGCCGCTCGGCACTGCAGCTGCGTAGTCGGCACAACCTGCACCGACCAGATCAGAAGCGGGCTCTGCCATCGCGCTGCTGGGAGACATGCTCGATCCCATGGCAGAAGACGTCATGGCGGCGCTGGACGTGTCGGTCGACGAATCGTTGTCGTCCGAGGAGCAACCGACCACGCCGAAGACGGCGAAAGAGGCTGCTGCGGTGACTGCCAGAACTCGAGTAGAGGTGTTCATGGGTCTGCCTTCCTGAAGGGATGTGCTGAGGTGCACTGTCAGAAGGCATTCGGAGGCGGGCGTCGGTCGGATGGGTCGTGTCGGAAATTCTTTTCGACAGTGTCCCGTCCACACGCATTTTCGACAGTGTCCCGTCCACACGCATTTTCGACGGTGTCCCGTCCACACGCAAAAGCCCCCGAAAACTCTCGGGGGCCTAGTGCGCTCTACCTACGTGTATCAGGAAGCTATGCGGGTGGTGCGACGGTGGCGCGCGTGTAGTTCACGTTCGGTTTCCGACATTCCTCCCCAGATGCCGTACGGCTCGGCGACGGTCAGCGCGTGGCTGCGGCACTGCATCAGGACCGGGCACTGACGGCACATCTCTTTTGCGCGGGTTTCGCGCTGGGCACGTGCTCTACCGCGTTCGCCATCGGGATGGAAGAACATGGAGGAGTCGACTCCGCGGCACAGACCGTGCATCTGCCAGTCCCAGATGTCTGCGTTGGGGCCTGGAAGGTGATTCGGTGCAGGCATGTTGACTCCTTACTGCAAGCTCGCGTTGATCAACGAGCGGACCAAGTTGCCCGGAGGTTATCCGGGCCTTCTGAATCGTTCACGCTTGCTAACCGTAAGGGTGCTGAGTAAATCGCGTCAATAGGCTCGTTCAGTGGCGATCGGCATATATCGAAATGCGAGAGTTAACGAAGTATATATTTACATTTCGGGCCCCTCGTGCGTTGTTCTGCGCCGATGTCGAAATTGGGTCGATCGAGGTGGCGGCCGGCAAGCCTGGCTGCTCGAGATGCGAAACCCACAGATCAGGGATATGTTCGAGGCTGATCGCCCGGCGAAATCACTCGGTCATTCGGCTCGGTTTGCGTCATTTGTCCGATATTGCGTGGGCGGGGTTGCACTCCATTTCGGGACTTAGTGCCCAAGTTTCAACTAGGACATCCGTCCAATAAGTAATGCGCAGTTAACGTCACGGATATATGCCCGTTAAATATCATTACGAGTACATTTGGCAAATCTCAGTTGAATATCTGATTAACTCCGACAAACTTGCCTTTTCGTGTTTCGTGCGACTTTTGGCATCGTTGGTGTGACGCCGGTCGTGCGAATGTCTGCTCGTGCTGCTGCGATGATCAACCTGTGTCGACACCTGCGCGCCCTCAATCACCTGTGCCCAACGAAACAACTGCACTTCCAGGGCCCCTCGAGTCTGCCGCGTTCGGTGCGGATCCGGATCTCGACCGCCTCCCGGCGCCTTGCTCTACCCGAGATTGGTGGACAACGGCAGTAGTGCTGGGTGGTCAGGGCCACTACGCAAGAGCGCGGGCTGCATTGGATGTCCTCGATCGGCTCACGGCCGGGTTCTCGACGCACTCGGATCGAGTTCTTGCCTCTCTGTCTGCCAGCACGAGGGCGTCGTTTCTTCGCCAGAGCGGACGCCATGCACTCGCGTCCACGTGGGACGGGCGCGCACTGGCGATCGTCGGCGGCCTGCCAGGTGATCCAGAGGCTGCCTGTGACGCTCTGACCGGTCTGGCCGCAGACGCCCTCGGCTGTGGCAGGCTCCCGCTCGGCTGGCGCCTGCTGGCGCAATGTCGGGCGCGTCTGGATGCCGAGGGCGGGCTGTGGCGGCAGGAAATTCGGATCGAATGGGTCTCCGCAGAATTGGCGTTGGCGGGAGGCGACTTCGCTCGTGCCCGCAGACACGCAGAACGCGCCGTCGAATTGTCAGCGGAATCGGAGTCTGTGCGGCACCGCGTGAAGTCGGATCTGCTGCGTAGCGCCGCGCTGACCGGAACCGACGCGAGCGCAGCCGTGAAGATGGCAGCAGATGTGTTCGCGCGGTGCCGGCAATACGGCCTGCTGCCCCTGGCCTGGGCGTCGTCTCTGTTGATCGAAGGTGTCAGCGGTGAGAGAACCTCACCGAGTGCCCGGGAGATCGGCGATCTGATTGCGATGCGTGGTGGATCACTCCTACCTTTGTCGTAACCACGCCACCGAAGTCTCCGGAGAACATTCCAGAAGGAGCTGTATCGATATCGCGACTGCTGGGCAGGTATGCGGAGACCAGTCGGTCCGGATGGTTACTCTTAGAGGGTTCCGCTGAGAGCGGGAGCACACCCGCTCGGGAGGTGCCACTGTAACGCCAGGATTTTCGCTGACGATGACAAATACGAGCGATGAGTTGGACACCGCGGTCGCCGCTGCTGCGCAGGGCGACCGTACAGCTCTAGCTTTGGTTCTGGAGAACATCCGACCGATGGTGGTGCGCTACTGCCGCGGTCGAGTGGGTGCGGCCGAGAGAGGACACCTGTCCGCTGACGACGTCGCACAGGAAGTCTGTCTGGCCGTGATGACCGCGCTGCCGCGTTATCAGGACCAGGGACGCCCGTTCATGGCCTTTGTGTACGGAATTGCCGCGCACAAGGTTGCGGACGCACATCGAAGCTCCGCCCGTAACAAGTCGGAGCCCGTTTCCGAAGTACCGGATGTAATAGCACTGGATGATGGTCCCGAACAGCGAGCTCTCGATTCGGAGTCCAGCAGACAGATGCACGAACTTCTCGGCACACTTCCGGAGAAGCATCGAGAAATCTTGATACTTCGCCTGGTGGTCGGGATGTCGGCCGAGGAAACGGCCGTCGCCGTCGGTAGTACCGCCGGAGCTGTACGAGTCGCTCAGCACAGAGCGATCGCGAAACTGAAAAAAGAAGTGACGAAAGCAGGTGAGAGCTTTGGCTAGAGACGAGGGGCATGACGCTTCGAATCTCGGTGATCTCGCCGACGACGGTACGCCAGTGGATTTGGCTGCGGTTCGGCGTGACGATGCGCTGATCGAATCCATTTCGAATGGTGGGCCGGTAGCAACCGATAGCACCGAACAGTACGAACTTGCGTTGATCCTCTCGCAATGGCGTGACGATGTCGTTGCGACTCCGATGCCCGAGGGTCCGTTATTGGACGATGTCATCGCTGCAATCACAGCGACGCCGTCCGGCTTCTCCGATCGTCAGCGTTCACGTTCCCGTTCTCGATTGCGTGTGGTTCGTCCGATCGCCGCCGCTGCAGCTGTTGCAGCAGTGGTCTTCGGTGGCGCGACGGCGATGGCGTACGACGCCCAGCCCGGCGATGCCCTGTGGGGCGTCAAGCAGGTCGTTTTCGCCGACGAGGCCAACTCGACAGTTGCGAAGATCGACACGACTTCCGAGCTGGAAAAGGCCGAGCGGCTGTTGGCTGCCGGAGACATTCCTGCGGCAAAGATGGTGCTGGACAACGCAGCTCACCGTGCCGATGCGGTCAAGGACTCGCAGGACAAGACCGACCTCGTCGAGCGTTGGGGCAAGTTGATGACGCAGGTCCAGGAGACCACGTCACCCGCAGTGCCGCCGTCGACGACCGACCAACAGTCCTCGATTGCCACGTCTCCCACGGCGATTCCGGGGATCTCCGTCAATCCGGCGAACCCTCAGCTGCCTGGGGGTGTGACCACGACGACAACGCCCAATCCTGGAATCATGCAGGCGCCTGGTCCAAGCGCGGCGTCGTCGACACCGTCATCGTCGCCCACGGCAACGACCACGACAACAACGACGACAACCACGACAACGACGCCTCTGGCGCCGGCCTCGTCTCCGTCGGGTGATTCTTCTTCACCCCCGCCCTGATCGCACCGTTCCGATCTGAATTCAAACGAAAGTGGCCGACAAGCAATTGCTTGTCGGCCACTTTCGTATGAGCTTGGGTGAGGTTTCGCTCAGCTGTCGAAACCGTCGCCGTGCATCGCCTCGTTCATCGACGCGTCGGCGTATCCACGGCAGTAGTCCCACGTGACATATGCCTCAGGCATCGGGTCGTAGGCAGGCTCGTGGGGGCGGACGGTTCCGTCCACGAGCAGCTGCAGCAGGTTTGCGCGCAGCATGTCCCAGTCGTGGTAGTGATCCTGTTGGCAGTCCTCGCAGCAGACTACGAGACCGCGGATACCGCGGTGAGCGAGGAGTGCCTCGTAAACAGCGAGGTCAGCGAGATCCTCCTCGACCGCTTGGCGTTCGTGGGGGTCGAGTGGTTGGCCCGGCTCGATGGCATCGAGAGCCGCGGAGGGGTCAGCTGGGTCGCCGGCGAAGGGATCTGGCGGCAGACCGGGGGGCAGTTGATCACGCACAGCACCACGGTACGCAGGTCAGGGGGGTCAGCGCCACTTGTTACGCGTACCCGCAGCGTGGGTGGGATGGTTCGGACCTTTGAGTGAGCCGATACCATGGTGTGCAACGCCGGGAAAAGGTGCCAGGAATTTCTTTCCGTGCAGGCGCCTTCTATCCGATATCCAGCTTTCGTAATCCGTTTCGAGGCGGCTGCTACAGCGGTCGCCCTGGGCGAATCTAGGTCCATGGAGGGTCCTGACCGCATGAGTAGTTCTGCAGGACATGTACACACCGGAGGAGACGACCCCAACAAGGTCGCGATGCTGGGACTGACATACGACGACGTGCTGCTGTTGCCTGCTGCGTCCGACGTCATCCCGAGCCAGGTCGACACGTCCAGTCAACTGACCCGCGACATCCGTCTGCGGATTCCGTTGGTCAGTTCTGCGATGGACACCGTCACCGAGTCGCGCATGGCAATTGCGATGGCACGCGCCGGCGGCATGGGTGTTCTGCACCGCAACTCGTCGGTTGAGGTCCAGGCAGGACAGGTCGAGACGGTCAAGCGTTCCGAGGCCGGCATGGTGACCGATCCCGTCACATGTAAGCCGACCGACACGATGGGTGAGGTCGATGCGAAGTGCGCTCGTTTCCGCATCTCGGGTCTGCCTGTCACCGACGACGCCGGCCAGCTGGTTGGCATCGTCACCAACCGGGACATGCGTTTCGAGGTCGACCAGAACCGCCCGGTCGCGGAGATCATGACCAAGATGCCCCTGATCACCGCTCAGGAAGGCGTCACCGCTGACGTGGCACTGGGTCTTCTTCGTCGGCACAAGATCGAGAAGCTGCCGATCGTCGACGGCAACGGCAAGCTCACCGGTCTGATCACGGTCAAGGACTTCGTCAAGACCGAGCAGCATCCCGACGCCACCAAGGACCGTGACGGTCGACTGCTCGTCGGCGCTGCAGTCGGTGCCGGCGATGACGCCTTCCAGCGCGCGATGGCGCTCACCGATGCCGGTGTGGACGTACTCGTGGTGGACAGTGCGCACGGGCATTCGTCCAATGTTCTCGACATGATCGCCAAGCTCAAGCGTGAACTGGGCGAGCGGGTTCAGATCATCGGTGGCAACGTCGCTACGCGCGCGGGTGCTCTGGCACTGGTCGAAGCCGGCGTCGATGCCGTGAAGGTCGGAGTCGGCCCTGGTTCCATCTGCACCACCCGCGTCATCGCCGGTGTCGGTGCCCCTCAGGTCACGGCCATCCTGGAAGCGGTTGCCGCGTGCAAGCCTCTCGGTGTGCCCGTCATCGCCGACGGTGGACTCCAGTTCTCCGGAGACATCGCGAAGGCTCTTGCCGCAGGTGCGTCGACGGCCATGCTGGGTTCACTCCTGGCCGGTACCGCTGAATCGCCCGGCGAACTGATTCTGGTCGGTGGCAAGCAGTTCAAGAGCTACCGCGGAATGGGTTCGCTCGGCGCGATGCAGTCGCGTGGCGAGGCCAAGTCGTACTCCAAGGATCGGTACTTCCAGGACGACGTGCTGTCCGAGGACAAGTTGGTTCCGGAAGGCATCGAAGGACGTGTTCCGTTCCGTGGCCCGCTCTCGCAGGTGACGCACCAGCTCACCGGTGGTCTGCGCGCTGCCATGGGATACACGGGGTCGGCGACGATCGAGCACCTGCAGAACGCTCAGTTCGTCCAGATCACGGCGGCCGGTTTGAAGGAAAGCCATCCGCACGACATCACGATGACTGTCGAAGCACCCAACTACACCGCTCGTTAGCAACCAGTACACGAGAAAGGGGCGCGCGTGCGCGACCTCGTTGAGATCGGCATGGGTCGAACGGCCCGACGTACCTACGAGTTGGACGATGTGAACATCGTTCCCTCCCGGCGAACTCGTTCGTCGAAGGAGGTGTCGACTGCTTGGCAGCTCGACGCTTACAGGTTCGACATTCCTGTCCTCGCACATCCCACCGACGCGTTGGTCTCGCCGACTTTCGCGATCGAGTTGGGTAAGCGCGGCGGCCTCGGTGTCATCAACGGTGAAGGCCTGTGGGGCCGTCACCCCGATGTCGAGGAGAAGCTCCGGCGTCTCGTCGAGATCGCCGAGAAGGACGGTGGCGTCGACGCGGCCATCCGCTACCTGCAGGAGCTGCATGCGGCTCCGCTGCAGGCCGGTCTTCTGGCAGCTGCGGTGGCGCAGGTCCGTGATTCGGGGGTCACCACTGCCGTTCGCGTCAGCCCGCAGAATGCGCGCGCACTGACGCCGGAGCTGATCAAGGCGGGCATCGACCTCCTGGTCGTCCACGGCACGATCATCTCGGCCGAGCACGTCGTGCACACCGAGCAGGAACCGCTCAACCTCAAGACGTTCATCTCGGAACTCGACGTTCCGGTTGTCGCGGGTGGGGTCAGTGACCACCGCACCGCGCTGCACCTGATGCGTACCGGCGCTGCCGGTGTCATCGTCGGGTACGGGTCTACCGAGGGCGCAACCACCACCGGTGAGGTCCTGGGCATCGGCGTTCCGATGGCCACGGCCATTGCCGATGCTGCAGCAGCCAGGCGCGACTACCTCGACGAGACGGGTGGACGCTACGTCCACGTCATCGCCGACGGTGACATCGCAACTTCGGGTGATCTGGCGAAGGCCATCGCCTGCGGTGCCGACGCTGCCGTTCTGGGCACGCCGCTGGCCGTGTCCGCCGAGGCGCCGGGTGGTGGCTGGTACTGGCCGTCCGCTGCGGCTCATCCTTCGGTTCCGCGTGGAGCACTTCTTCCGGTTTCCTATGGTGAGCGTCCGAGTCTGGACCAGGTTCTGAGCGGCCCTTCGGACGATCCGTACGGTTCGCTGAACTTCGTCGGTGGTCTCCGTCGGTCGATGGCGAAGGCCGGATACTCCGATCTCAAGGAGTTCCAGAAGGTCGGGCTGACAGTCCGCGCGTAGTTTGTACCTTTCTGTGGCCCCGGTTCTTCGTGAACCGGGGCCACAGTTCGTTGTGCAGGACTTTCTTCCGTTCCTGATACTTGCGGTTACGCTTATGGGGCCCCTTGTGGTGGTAGTCACAAGGGATAGGTGCATACTGGCGGGTAACTACGGTTCACGGTGGAGGTGTCCTGATGGGCAAGCAACGGGCAACGGACTACGACGTACTGATCGTCGGATCCGGGTTCGGCGGAAGCGTGAGCGCGCTTCGTCTCGTGGAGAAGGGCTACAAGGTCGGCGTCATCGAAGCCGGCCGACGGTATGCCGACGAAGATTTCGCGAAGACCAGTTGGGATCTCAAGAAGTTCCTCTGGGCTCCGAAGCTGGGGTGCTTCGGCATTCAGCGCGTGCACCTGTTGCGCGACTGCCTCATTCTCGCGGGCGCAGGCGTCGGCGGCGGGTCGTTGAACTACGCCAACACGCTGTACCAGCCGCCGGAGCCGTTCTTCCAGGACAAGCAGTGGGCGCACATCACCGACTGGCGAAGCGAGCTCACCCCGTACTACGAGCAGGCTCAGAAGATGCTCGGCGTCGTGCAGAATCCGCACATGACGCCCGCTGACGAGATCATGAAGTCCGTCGCCGACGACATGGGCGTCGGCGACACGTTCATCCAGACCCCTGTCGGCGTCTACTTCGGTGAGCCGGGCAAGAAAGCGAAGGACCCGTACTTCGGCGGCGTCGGACCCGAGCGCACCGGTTGCATCGAGTGTGGCGAGTGCATGACGGGCTGCCGTCACGGAGCGAAGAACACGCTCCTCAAGAACTATCTGGGCCTTGCCGAGACAGCCGGCGCCGAGATCATTCCGATGACCACCGTGTCCGGGCTTCGTGAGGCTCGCGACGGTTCGTGGGACGTGTTCACCGAGCGAACCGGTGCATTCGGACGAAAGAACCGCCGCACCTACACGGCTGCGAACGTCATTCTCGCGGCCGGAACGTGGGGCACTCAGCATCTGCTCTTCGACATGAAGGACACCGGAGCGCTGCCCAAGCTCTCCGACAAGCTCGGCGAGCTGACTCGAACGAACTCCGAATCCATTGTCGGCGCAGGCAAGTACAAGGTCGATCCCGCACTCGACCTGACCCGCGGAGTGGCGATCACCTCGTCGTTCCACCCGAGCAGCGACACCCACATCGAGCCGGTCCGCTACGGCAAGGGATCGAACGCGATGGGCCTGTTGCAGACCTTGATGACGGACGGCGGCGGCAAGACGCCCCGATGGATCAAGTTCCTCGGTGTGGTTGCGAAGAATCCGTACCAGATGTTGCGCATGTTGACGGTCAAGGACTGGAGTGAGCGCACGATCATCGCGTTGGTCATGCAGAACCTCGACAACTCCATCACCACGTACACGAAGAAGGGCCTGTTCGGTCGACGCAAGGTCACCAGCAAGCAGGGCCACGGTCAGCCGAACCCGACGTGGATCCCGGAGGGCAACGAGGCGACGCGTCGAGTTGCCGAGAAGATCGACGGCGTCGCGGGCGGCACGTGGGGCGAGATCTTCAACGTTCCACTGACGGCGCACTTCCTCGGCGGTTGCGCTATCGCGTCGGATTCCGATCACGGCGTCATCGATCCGTACCACCGCGTGTACGGCTACCCGACGCTCAGCGTCGTCGACGGCGCAGCGGTCTCGGCCAACCTCGGTGTGAATCCATCGCTGACCATTGCCGCTCAGGCCGAGCGCTCGGCCTCGCTGTGGCCGAACAAGGGGGAGACCGACCTGCGTCCCGCCCAGGGCAGCGGCTACGAGCGTTTGGCTCCGATTGCACCCAAGTCGCCTGTGGTGCCGGCGTCGGCTCCGGCCGCGCTGGTCCTGCCGATCGTGAAGATCACCGGCGGCAAGACAGCTACCGCTGTTCCGGCGGAGCCGGCAGCCGGATAGTTCGCCGCGAACGAAGATGGGGCGTGTCGTCGAGGATTCGACGACACGCCCCATCTCTGTTTCAGAGTGTCAGCCTCCTAGCGACCCGAACAGAGTGCCGAGGTCGAGGCTGCCGGTCCCGCCTCCGGTCCCGCCTCCGGGCCCGCCGTCCGTATCGCCGGGGACGGTCAGGGTCTGCGGCGCGGATGCGGAGGCCGTGTAGCCCGAAGCGCCCACGAATTCGGCGGTGACACTGTAGGTCCCGGAGTTGTAGAACGTCGCCGGTACCGTTGCGACACCGTTGACCACGTCGACCGGTCCACCGATGAGGGTGTCACCGACCTTGAACTGGACCTTGCCCGTGGCGCCGGACGGATCGACCGTTGCCTTGAGCGTCACCGGGGTGTTCTTCTGAACAGTTCCGACGGCGTCGAGAATCGTGGTCGTCTCGACGTCAGCCGGAGCCGGCGTCGTCACACTGACCGGGAATGCCGGGGCAGCGGACGGCGCGAATCCTGGTGAGCCCGTGAACTTCGCGACAACCTTGTGCGTTCCGGTCGAGGTGAAGGTGTACGGAGCGACGGCAACTCCGTCGGTTCCGACCGGAGCACTGACCGTTTCGGTGCCGTCGACGATGAAATCGACGGTGCCGCCGGTACCCTGCGGATCGACCTTGGCAGTCAGGTTGACGTCCTGTCCGACCTTCGCGGTCGACGGCGACACCGTGGCGGTAGTGGTCACGGCGTCCGGCGGTGCATCGGTCGTGACGGTCACGATCTTGGCCGACGCCGACGTCGACGCCAGGAACCCAGGGGCTCCGCTGTAGCTCGCGGTGATGGAGTGCGGTCCGTCCTCGGTGAAGGTCGGGGAGATGCTGGCCGACCCTCCGGTTACCGGCACGGCGTCCTCGAGTGGGTTGTCGCCGTCGAAGAACTGGACGGTTCCACCGTTTGCGCCGCCGCTCACGTTGGCTGACAGGGTGACGGGAGTTCCGTTCTTGGCGTTGGCCGGTCCGACGACTGTGGTGGTGGTTGCCTTGTCCGCCTCGATGATCCGCGTCGTGGCGAGGGGGCCTGCGCCGCTGTTGAGCGGACCGTTCTCGGCGTCACGCGGGGTGCATCGCGTGGGTGCCCAGGCGGTGATGACCAGGGTGGCCTTGGGGAGGAACGTGAGGAAGTTGCGATCGTTGTTCCACGCTCCCGCGCTGCCGCCGGTGCGTACCTTCATCGCGACGTCCCCTGAATCGCCGGCCTTGAGAACTGCCTTGACCTGGGGGAGCTGGAACTGCGTGTAGCCGTCGGCATTGTTGGAACCATCGACGTTCTTGCCGGTCGCCTTGACGACGATGCCGCCCTCGGAGTTGATGCTCGAGCTGGGGCTGTTTCCGATGACCTGGTTGTTTCCGGAGAGGCGCAGAATCGTTCCGTTGGGATCGACGTTGCCGTTCTCGTTGACGCGCAGGATGTTCGGCGCTACACCGCTGAGCCCCGCCGAAGTGCCGGGGACGATGGTGGCTTCCACCAGGGTGGCGTTCGCAGGAACGTCGACGTCGACCTTGATGCGGGAGACGTTCTGGACGGTCGCCCCCGAAGCGGAGCCGGGAAAGGCGATGGGGCCGGGTTGGATGGTGACCTCGAAGGTTTCACCGGCGCCGATGGATTCCGGTGCGTCGACGATGACCGAGCCGGACTGTGACTGCGTGGTCGGACCGGCGACAGCGGACGGGGTTGCCAGGCAACTCGTGCCGAAGGTTGTTGTCACGGGGGCCGCTGATGCGGGGATTCCCGCGAGGATGACGACACTGGCGAGTGCCGTGGCGGCGATCGGCGCCGCGATGCGACGTCTGGAGTACACGAACATGGATTCTCCTGAGCTGGGTACGGGAGTGGTGTCCAAAGCTGATGTGGGGGACTAGCTTCCGAAGAGCGGGATGAGGCCGCTGAGCGAACCGGTGTCCACGCTTCCGGTGCCGCCGCCGTCGGTCGGTGCGGTGCCGACCTGCACGACCGTCGGGCCGGAGACGGAGTTCTTCCAACCGGCGTCGCCGACGAAGTTGGCAGTGAGGCCGAACGTTCCCTCGTCGTCGAAGGTGTGCGTGAGTGTCGCGACGCCGTTGACGACGGCAACGGGTGCGCCGATGGGCGTCGTGCCGGACTTGAACTGGATCATTCCGTTTGCTGTTCCGGGTGCGACGGTGGCCTTGAGCTGCAATGCCTTTCCGACCTGAGCCGAGCCGCTGACGGTCAGAGACGTCGTGGTGTCGGCGCGGGCGGGTTCGGGATCGGTGACGTTCACAGTGAACGACGTGGACGTGGAGCCGATGAATCCGGTTCCGCCGGAGAACTCTGCCGTCACGGCTGCAGTGCCCGCTGATGCGAAGGTGTGCGGGAGGATCGCGACGCCGTCACCCGTGCCGACCGGTGCGGTACCGACCTCGGCGCCGTCGACCTTGAACGTCACGGTTCCGCTGCTCGGGATGGGGGAGACGGTGGCCGAGAGGTTGGTCGGTTCACCGACAACAGCGGTGAGTGGTTCGACAACTGTGGTCGTGGTTCCCCAGTCGGGATCGCTGACGTCGAGTTGGGTTGCGGTGGAGACGGAATCGCCGTAACCGGCCTCGCCGGTGAACACTGCGGTGAAGCTGTGGGTGCCCGAAGCGTCGTAGCTGCGGGTCAGGGAAGCCGTCCCGTTGACTACAGCCACCGGTGCGCCGAGGTTGGTCTCGCCGTCTTTGAACTGCACCGTGCCCACGGCGTTTGCCGGTGTGACGACAGCGCTCACGGTGATGCTGTCACCTACCAGCGCGGCGTTCGGGGCCGAGATCGTGGTGGTGGTGTCCGCGGAGACGTCGACGGTCTGGACTCCGGAGGTCGAGCTGTGGAATCCCGGACCGGCGTTGTACGCGGCGGTGATGTCGTGGGCGCCGACGCTGTCGAAAGTGTGGGAGAGGGTGGCGCTACCGACCGAAACCGGGACCGGTGAGCCGATGTCGTTGCCGCCGTCCTTGAACTGGACGGTGCCGCTCGCGTCGGACGGCGCAACTGTCGCGGTCAGGTCGACCGGCGTGCCGACCTTCGCCGTTGCCGGTGCAACCAGTGTGGTTCCGGTGGCGACAGACGGGTCGACTACCTGGACGTTGACGTTGATCGGGTTGAGGCCCTGCTGTGTGCTGAAGGCGTTGACGTCGAAGAGCATGCCGCTGTCGTACGTCCCGAATGCTGTGCCGACGGGGACCGTGTAGGTCGCTTCCAGTGTGACGGGTTGGTTCTTCTTGACGACGAATCCACCGACCAGGAAGGTGCAGCCGCTCGAGCACTTCGCGGAGACTCCGCCGTCTGATTCGTTGCTGATCGTGGCCCGGTTGGTCACACCCAGGTAGGTGGCCTTGGCGCTGCCCGGCACGAGGACGAATCCTGCGGGCGGGATGTCACGGATCTTTGCGATCGACCGTTCGATGCCGCTTTCGTTGTGCTTGATCTCGGTCTTGTACGTGACGGTGTCGCCTGGGTGAACTGCCGCGTTCCCGATGACACTCTTCGTGAAGATCAGGTTGTCGGTCGTGCCGGTGAAAGTGGTCGGCGGGGCTTCGTCAGCAGTGGCCGGCGTGCCGAGGACTAGAAGTCCGGCGGCAGCCGTCACAGCTGCGACAGGTATGGCGAGTCGTCGTATGAATCGACGCACAGGTCCTCCTCGAGGTGAGCGCCGTTCGGCGGCGCCGGCCGTTTGCGATCGTGATCCTGATCACTTGACGGGCGAGATTACCTTTACTGGACGTTTGGTTCAGGCGAATCGGTCAAACGTCCAGAAAATTCATCCTTCGTCCATTTCGGGCTCTGGCCTGCAATGATGCTGCCGAATTGATTGCCGAAGCTAAGGTGCGGGTGATTGGGGCGCCGTTGACCTGGACAGTGGTCTAGATCCGCGTGAGGTCGCCGCGCAGTTCTGAGGGGCGGCCTTTGTAGTGACGTACCTCGCGCTCGCTCGGCCGAGTAGCGGGCTGAGTCCATGCATGCGCAGAAGCGCTGGCTGCGGCGATTAGACTGCACCTGTGGCAGATATCGAGCAGCAGAGACCAGTTCTTGTCGTCGACTTCGGGGCGCAGTACGCGCAGTTGATCGCACGGCGAGTTCGCGAAGCCAAGGTCTACTCGGAGGTGATTCCGCACACCACGACCGTCGAGGAGATCGTGGCCAAGAACCCCTTGGCTGTTGTGCTCTCGGGTGGGCCCTCGAGTGTCTACGCAGACGGTGCTCCCAAGCTTGATCCCGCACTGTTCGATCACGACATTCCGGTTTTCGGAATCTGCTACGGATTCCAGGCAATGGCAGGCGCCCTGGGCGGCACCGTCGCCGAGACCGGTACCCGCGAATACGGCCGTACCGACATCGCGGTATCCGGCGGATTGCTCCACGACGGTCTTCCCTCGACGCAGCCGGTATGGATGAGCCACGGTGACGCCGTCACCGAAGCGCCTTCCGGCTTCGAGGTGACCGCGACGAGCGACGGTGCTCCCGTCGCGGCGTTCGAGGACCGCGCCCGCAAGCTCGCCGGTGTGCAGTACCACCCTGAGGTTCTGCATTCCCCGCACGGTCAGCAGGTCCTGAGCCGCTTCCTGCACGAGATTGCCGGTATTCCGGCAGCGTGGACGGCGTCGAACATCGCCGATGCGCTGATCGAGCAGGTTCGCGAGCAGGTCGGAGACGGACACGCCATCTGCGGTCTGTCCGGTGGCGTCGACTCCGCTGTCGCTGCGGCTTTGGTTCAGCGCGCAATCGGCGACCGATTGACATGCGTCTTCGTCGATCACGGTTTGATGCGAGCCGGTGAGCGCACGCAGGTCGAGCAGGATTTTGTCGCGGCAACCGGCGCTCGTCTGATCACCGTGGATGCCGCGGACACCTTCATCGGTGAGCTGGCAGGCGTCACCGATCCCGAGACCAAGCGCAAGATCATCGGCCGCGAGTTCATCCGCAGCTTCGAAGGCGCAGTCAGTGATGTTCTGGGCGAGAACGCATCTCATGGTGCGACCGTCGACTTCCTCGTCCAGGGCACGCTCTACCCGGACGTCGTGGAGTCGGGCGGCGGCACGGGAACTGCAAACATCAAGAGCCACCACAATGTCGGCGGGCTGCCGGAAGACCTGCAGTTCAAGTTGGTTGAACCGTTGCGTCTGCTGTTCAAGGACGAGGTCCGTGCAGTGGGCCGCGAACTCGGCCTGCCCGAAGAGATCGTCGGACGCCAGCCGTTCCCCGGTCCCGGACTCGGTATCCGCATCATCGGTGAGGTCACCCGCGATCGCCTCGAGATCCTGCGTCAGGCAGATTCCATTGCGCGCGAAGAGCTTACGTCTGCAGGCTTGGACGGAACCATCTGGCAGTGCCCGGTCGTTCTCCTCGCCGACGTCCGAAGCGTGGGCGTGCAGGGTGACGGCCGGACGTACGGTCATCCGATCGTGCTGCGTCCGGTCTCGAGTGAAGACGCGATGACCGCGGACTGGACGCGTCTGCCGTACGAGACCCTCGAGCGCATCTCGACTCGAATCACCAACGAGGTTGTGGACGTGAACCGCGTAGTCCTCGACGTGACGAGCAAGCCGCCGGGAACTATCGAGTGGGAGTAAAAACAACTGTGCGCCTTTATTAACCCCCCGCGGTTAATAAAGGCGCACAGCAGTTTTACTTCCGGTTGCGCCGATTCGGCAGAATCACCAGCAGTAGTCCTGCCACGACGGCGGCACCGACGAACAGCCAACGGAATTGAATGTTCGCTGCCGGCGCCAGAGAGAACGGCCCGACCAACGCCCACATGCTGACCAGTAGTGCGGCCAGTCCGGCGATCAGCAGAAGTGCCGAGGGGCGCTTGGATTCTCGGGTCTCGTCGTGCTCTGTGGTCTCGTCGTAGTCGCTCATGATTGCGTCACCTTCAGACTGCCGAACGTGGCTTTGGCGTTGATGGTCAGTGTGGGCGAATCCGGTGTCGCCTCGCGGCCCGGGTGTATTCCGCCGTCGAGGCAACCGGATCCGTCACCCATGACGACGGTGCAGCTGTTCTTGACGTTGACGGTTGGTGGCACCATGACGACGAACTCACCGAACGACGCCGCGACGTCGATGGTCTTGTCCTCGGTGAACTTGACCCCGTTGAGGTCGAGAGTGAAGCTTCCGAAGGCTCCCGAGTACGACGGCTCCAACTCGGAAGCGGTTGCCGGAGTCCATCTTTGCTCACCCGAGGCGTCGAAATCGATCGGGTAGACCAACGAGGCGAGAAGCACGAAACCCACGAGCGGTCCGGTGACGACCAGCAGGCCGTACCCCTTGCGGAAGAATGCCCCGAGGATCAGGCCGAGCGCGATGACGGCGAGTCCGACAGCACCGACTCGGCCGGGAGTGAACCACTCGTTGCCGGTTGCCGCGCCCGCTGCCCCGGTGACGGCGGCGACGATGATCGCGAGTCCGAGCACTGTCAGCGTCCATCGCGAGCGACGCTTACGTGGTGGCAAAGGCAGCAGCGGCGTGGCTTTGACTGCCGGGTCCGGGAGATCCCAGGCGAACGGAGCGACGCCGAGCGGATCCCAGGAGGGCGGTGTGATGGCGGCCTCGCCGATCACCTCGGTCGGATTGGCGGCGGCTGAAGCGCTCGGGTCCTTCGACAGGTTGATCGTCGGATGATCGGCCTGAGATTGCGGTGACTGTTCGGCCGGCCGTTCCTCGGGCACGTAGCTGTCGGGGAGTTTTGTGTACGGCGTGTACACGGGCGGCTGATTGGGTGCGAAGTATCCGGGAGTGAACGGCCCGGGCGTGAATCCCGTGCCTGGATACGCGGTACCCGCGCCGACGTACGGTGACGTGCTCTGTGGCAGTGCAGGCGGGACCGGCGCTCGTTGGTAGAGCAGCCACAGGCCTCCGACCATCAGAATCAGCCCGATCAGACCGGAACCACCCAGGCCGACGCCGACAGGCCCGACGGTCGTAGCCGCGATGGCGAGAGCCACCAACAAGACGATGGTCTTGGTACTGGAATCGGAGCTGTGTCCGCGGCCCATCAACGACTGTGCGTGGGACGATCCGTCACCGGCGCGGGCGAGCACCAACCACCCGGCGAGGTAGAGAAGGATGCCTGAACCGCCGAAAATAGTGGAGGCCACAAACGCGACACGTACCAGAATGGGGTCGATGCCGTACCGGTATCCGATTCCGGCGCATACCCCGGCCACGTGACCTTGTGCCGGCAGACGCACGGGGCGGGTCCGCCACAGATCCTGGATCTGTTCTTGGAAAGTCGGATTGTTCATGAATCAATCCTGGCTTCCGGGGCGGCCTCCGCGCATCAGGGCCAACCCTGATCTTTGTGACGATCGGGGCCAGGGGCGCCGCCCTGATTCAGGGTTGGACCCTGATGTGACTGCGAGTGGTTCGTGCCAGTATCGACTATGTGCAATATCTGTCAGATCCGCCGTTCGTGAGCGGTCCCGCTCCCGGGTTCAAGGGAGGCCCGCCCGTCAACGGGGTACCGGTGCATGCCGTACCCATGAAGAAGGGTGTGCCCATTCCGGGCGGTGTTCCATTGCGAAAGCTGGAGCGGCGCTCCGGCGGTCGCATCGTCGCCGGTGTTGCAGGCGGTATCGCCGATCATCTCGGGATCGACGTTCTGAAGGTTCGAGTCGCCTTCGCGATTCTGGCGGCGATGGCCGGATCCGGCATCGTGATTTACGGCGCCCTCTGGATCTTCACCTCCGCCGGCACGGACACCCAGAAGCCGTCCGCGGCCGAGCGGCAGCGGGCGTACGGCTTGATCGCACTCGGATTGGGCGGCGCAGCCGCGTTGTCCTGGCTGTTCAGCGGCACGGCGGGTTCGGTGCTCGCACCGTTCTTCGTCGTCGCGATCGGTGCCGCTTTGGTGTGGCGCGAGTTCGACTCCGACGGTCCCCGGACCGTCATCGGCTTGCCGCAGCGGCCTACCGTTCTCACGTGGGCGCGGGTGGTCGGGGGAGCGACCTTGATCATCTTGGGTCTCGGCGTCGTCGTCCTCGCTCAGGTCGACCTCGAAGCACTGCGCTCGTCCCTGCTGGCCGTGGTTGTGACGCTGATCGGTGTCGGTTTGTTGACGGTGCCGCTGTGGCTGCGGATGTGGCGGGCTCTCGGCGCCGAGCGTGCGGCCCGAATTCGCAACGACGAACGTGAAGAGATCGCCTCGCATCTGCACGACTCCGTACTTCAGACGTTGGCGCTGATTCAGAAGCAGTCCGACAATCCGCAAGAGGTGGCGCGCCTGGCCCGTGGTCAGGAACGTGAGCTGCGCAAGTGGTTGTTCAGCGGCGGGGATATCGACCACACGAGCCTGACGGAAGGTCTGAAGATCATCGCCGGTGAAGTGGAGGACCAGCATGGCGTCACGGTCCGCCCCGTCACGGTCGGCGACGTACAACTCGAAGGCGAAGGCGTCGAGAACGGTCTGCCCAAGGAAGCGTTCACCGCGCTCCTCGGTGCGACGCGTGAAGCTCTCGTGAACTCGGCAAAGCACTCGGGGGAGAAGGAAATCAATCTTTTCGCCGAGGTCGAGGGCGACCAGGTCAGTGTGTTCGTTCGTGATCGCGGAGTCGGATTCGACGTCAATGCGGTGCCGGAGGACCGTCAGGGTTTGGCCAAGTCGATTCGTGGTCGCATCGAGCGACGGGGTGGCCGCGTCGTGGTTCGATCCGACATCGGAAAGGGCACCGAGATCCGCGTGCACATGCCGCTCGGTGACTCTGCTCTAAAGTGGGACCAGACTGCTGACCGTGTCGACAACCCCGAGGAACAGCCCCAGTGACTTCGCTTGCGCCGCCCCCGTACCGCGTATTTCTTGTCGACGATCATGCAGTGTTCCGCTCCGGGGTGAGGGCGGAACTCTCGCGCGAGGCAGACATGGACGTAGTCGGTGAAGCCGGTGGCGTCGCTGAGGCGATCGCGGGTATCAACTCGACGAAACCGCATGTCGTTCTGCTCGATGTCCACATGCCTGACGGTGGTGGAGTGGCAGTTCTGCGCGGAATCGATTCCGGCCCGGTGTGCTTGGCGCTCAGCGTTTCCGATGCGGCCGAGGATGTGATCGCGGTGATCCGCGGCGGCGCGCGCGGGTACGTGACCAAGACGATCTCGGGATCCGAACTGGCCGAGGGTGTACGACGCGTTGCCGGTGGTGACGCAGTGTTCGGGCCTCGCCTGGCAGGCTTCGTACTGGACTCCTTCACCGGGCGTTCCAATGCACCCGAACCGCAACTCGATCCGGAACTCGACTCGCTGACTCCGCGAGAACTCGAAGTGCTCAGATTGCTGGCACGTGGGTACACCTACCGTGAAATCGCCGAGGACCTGGTGATTTCCGTGAAGACGGTCGAGACTCACGCATCGAACGTCCTGCGAAAGACTCAGCAGTCCAATCGCAATGCGTTGACGCGTTGGGCACATCGTCGCCAGATCGACTGAATTCCCGCGCGCTCTTTCGCGATTGCGTGTGAAGGCGCACCATGGACCGATGACGGAACCACTGGCGCTCGCGTCGAAGCGTGGGCGTTGGGTTGTCGCCGCCACCGTTCTCGGCTCGAGCATGGCTCTCCTCGACGGCACCGTCGTCAACATTGCTCTTCCTCACATCGGTGAAGAACTGGGTTCCGGTGTCGCCGGACTGCAGTGGACGCTCAGCGGTTACACCTTGGCCTTGGCGTCGCTGATTCTGCTCGGGGGAGCGCTCGGTGATCGTTGGGGTCGGCGACGGGTATTCGTGTGGGGGACGGTCTGGTTCGCGGTCGCGTCGTTGCTCTGCGGAATTGCACCGGACATCACGTTTCTGGTGATTGCACGAATCCTGCAGGGTGTGGGAGCTGCGCTCTTGACGCCTGGCAGCCTTGCCATCATCTCCGCGTCACTTCGTGAGGAGGACCGCGGCGCGGCCATCGGATTGTGGTCGGGTTTAGGTGGTGTTGCCGGCGCCATCGGACCGCTTTTCGGTGGTTGGCTGGTGGAAGTGGCGGGATGGCGATCGGTATTCCTTCTCAATATCCCGCTGGCGATCGTCGTGGTGTGGGCAGCGGTGCGCCATGTACCGGAGAGCCGCGACCCGCATCCGCCCGAGCACCTGGACGTGGTCGGATCTGCCTGCGCAGTAGTCGGTCTCGGCGCACTGACGTACGGGCTGATCGAGGTCAACCCGATAGTCGGGCTGATCGGAGTGATCGTGCTCTGCCTGTTCGTTGTGGTGGAACGACGCTCACCGAGTGCCCTTGTGCCGCCGTCCCTGTTCCGCTCGCGGATGTTCGTCGCGGCCAATCTGGTGACCCTTGCGGTCTATGCGGCGCTGGGCGGTGTGTTCTTCCTGCTCGTGCTGCAACTGCAATTGGTTGCCGGGTACTCGCCGGTGGCTGCCGGCGTCGCAACGGTACCGATCACCTTGGCATTGCTGCTGTTGTCTTCGCGCGCGGGCAGTTACGCGCAGACGCACGGACCGCGGTTGCCGATGACGGTCGGGCCCGCCGTTGCCGCGGTGGGGTTGGTGTTGATGACGCGGATCGGCCCGGATGCGTCGTACCTGACCGTCGTGCTGCCGGGAGTTCTGGTGTTCGGGCTCGGCCTGGCGGTGATGGTCGCGCCGTTGACCGCCGCGGTGCTTGGTTCGGTACCGGTGGAGCAGTCCGGAATCGCATCCGGTGTGAACAATGCCGTTGCTCGCACGAGCCAACTTCTTGCCGTCGCGGCCTTGCCTGCCCTCGTGGGTATCGACGCCGAAAGTCTGGTCGATCCGACGAGTTTCTCCGACGGGTTCCGGTACGCGATGTACATCTGTGTGGCACTGCTGTTGGTCGGTGCAGCGATCGCCGCGACGCTGATCCGAACTCCGACAGTAGAGCCTGTTCAGGAAGCGGATTCGGTTGCCTGCAAGCCGCATTGTGATCTGACGGGACCCGCAGTGCAACCGAATCCGATGAGGGACTAGACGCTGATGTCGCGATCGCGGCTGGGCACCAAGGGAATTGCTGCGGCGGGAAATGCCGCGACTATCGCGAAGGCGAGCGGGTAGCCGACCGCGCCGATCAGCGCACCGACCACCGGGCCCACTGCTGACGCGGCAATGAACTGCCCGGTGTTCTGTGCGCCCAATGCTTTTCCTTGCCATTTCGGCCCGGCAGCTTCGGCCACGGAAGTGAATGCCAAACCGTTGTCGGCGACGCTGATAGTGGTTGCCAGCAGCAGGATCAAGGCGGGAACGCCCCAAGGCGCTGCGCCGGCTGCCGCCATTGCCAACATGACCGCAGACGCGGAGACGGCAACCAACCGCAGCGGGCCTACTCTGCTTCCGGCGCGATCACTCCAGATGCCGACAACGATGCGTCCGAGTGCACCCACGAACTGGGAGATCCCGATCAGGAGCCCAGCGGGCGCAGCGTCCCATCCTTGCTCGCTGATCAGCCAGACCAGACCGAATGTCGAGAGGGTGAACTGCGGAAACACCAGCAGTGCCGAGACGACGTGAATGCGCCACAGGAACCAGTTCGAGCGATAAGGATTTACCGTTTCGACCGGGATGTCTGTGGGCCGCGCCGCCGGCCGCGGGGGATTGATCAATGCGACGGCGCAGATCAGGGCGAGAACGCCGTTGAGAGCTACCGACAGTCCGACAGCCGAACCGATTCCTACGTTCGCAGCGAGAGTCGGGATGGTCAGCGACGCGATGGTCACGCCCAGGGGCTGTGACATCTGCCGGATTCCCATCGCGAGGCCGCGCCGATCCTTGGGAAACCAGCCGACCACAACACGTCCACTGGCAGCGTTGGTGCTCGCCGCAGCCATTCCGCCCAGCAGAAATGCGATCCCGAGGAGGGTGTAGTTGTCGGTGGTGGTCGCGGCCAGCGCGGCGATCGCCGTCAGGCCGAGCCCGATTGAGATGACCCATTTCTCGCCGAATCTGTCAGCCATCGCTCCCCACGCCACCAGCGTGAGAACCATGCCGAAAGTGGGTGCAGCGGCCAGAGTTCCGGCCTGCGTCAACGAGAGGCCGTGCTCGGAATGCAGCAGCGGGATCAAAAAGGCGGGGGTGCTGACGAAGACGGTGCCTGCGGCCTGGGCTGCGACGCCGATTCCGAGCATCGTCCACGCCTTCGGGGAGACGGCCGTCTTTTCCAGCCGCGACGCCTGCGTCATGGTGCCCTCCGATCTCTACGCTGTTCGACGATGCCGACGCTACTCCCGTGGTTTCACATGTTGAAACCAGAATCCCATTATTTGGTCAAACGCGGACGGTTCAGGGTGCGAAGTGCCCACCCCTTTTCGAGCGAACGGTACGACGATCGCCTTGGGTGCGCCGAAAGGTACGTTCGCTCGGGAAGGGGTCAGCGACGGGGCAGGCGAACCGTGAAGACCGTGCGACCATCCACCTGGTCGACGCCGATGGTGCCGCCGTGCAGGTGCACGTTCTCGACAGCGAGCGAGAGTCCGAGTCCGCTGCCCTCGCTGCGTCCGCGCGCGGTGTCGACCTTGTAGAACCGCCGAAAGATCGCCTGCCGGTCTTCGGGTGAGATGCCGGGGCCGTGGTCGACGACGGTGATGACGGAGAAACCGGATTCGACGCTCAACTCGACGCGAACCGGGGGCGCTCCGTGGCGCAGTGCATTGCCGACGAGGTTGGCGACGACAATGTCGATCCGACGCGAATCGACTCTGGCGCTGACACTTTCGGGTGCGCGCAGTTCGACGGTGTCTGTCCATCCGCGGCTCTCGAGTGTGCGCTCGGTCAATTCGACGAGGTCGACGTCGTCGAGGACGAGGTGCGCTTGCTGAGAGTCGTGGCGAGACATTTCGATGAGGTCTTCGACAAGTCGAGTGA
This sequence comes from Rhodococcus sp. SG20037, assembly GCF_031763325.1. Lineage (NCBI taxonomy): Bacteria > Bacillati > Actinomycetota > Actinomycetes > Mycobacteriales > Nocardiaceae > Rhodococcus > Rhodococcus sp. SG20037. The sequence goes on from NZ_CP134497.1 coordinate 2,135,061, forward strand.
GCTTGCCGATCTCACTGCTCACGATGCGCGCGGCAGCGGCGGCGTCGGGCGGAAGATTGGGGATCTCTTCACGGAGGATCTCACTGACCGGCACCAGTGCTGCGAGCGGCGTCCGGAGCTCGTGGGAGACGTCTGCGACAAACCTTCTCGACTGCTCTTCCGATTCTTCCAGACCTCGGATGACCGCTTCGTTGCGAGCGACCATGTTGTTGAACGTTGTTGTGACCTGGGCGAGTTCGGCTACTCCGTCTTCGGGGAGTCGGACGCTGAGGTCGCCGTCGGCAGCGCGGGCGGCCGCCTTGTCCAGGCGTTTGAGCGGACGGACAAGCGTCGACGCGATCCACAGCCCGAGTAGTCCGCTCACCAACACACCGGCGGCGAGGGTGAGGCCGACAGCTCGAAGCAGGTCGTCGAACTTGTCCTGCACTCCTACCAGCGGCCGGATGGTGACGGCTTTGACCAATGTCTCGTTGTCGTAGCTGTCGTCCGTGCTCATGTCCACGACATTGACGGACATTCCCAACATGATGCGCTGGGAGTCGAGCCTCTCGAAACGGATCAGCTTCGGACTGTCCAAACCTTCGTCGAAGCTGGGCGGAATGGTCGCCGCATCCACGGATCCTTGACGGATGACTTCGCCGTCGACGATCAGCGTCATGTCGGACTGGAAGATCTGTTGGAGGTTGGCAGGCGTCAACTCGTCTACCGGTGTTCCGTTGACGTATTGCAGTTCGTCGCGAAATTGTGCGGTCGCGACATCCTGAGCGTTGGAATAGATCCACGACCGTGCCATGAACGAGACGACACCCGCGGTTGCCCCGGCGATGATCACGACGATTGCGATGAACACGAGCACGAGCCTGGTTCGCAGACCGTCGACCTGAAGCCAGGTCGGTTTCATCGGGCTGGGCTGGTGTTGAAGCGATACCCGAACCCGCGCACCGTTTCGATGACGGTCGGTGCGGCCGGGTCGTCCTCGATCTTTCCGCGCAGCCGCTGCACTGCTGCATCGACGATTCTGGAATCACCCAGATACTCCTGGTCCCAGGCTGCGGACAACAACTGTCGGCGGCTCAGGACCTGTCCGGGGTTCTCGGTCAGCGCCAGGATCAGTCGGAGTTCGGTCGGGGTGAGGGTCAGCAGCATCCCGGCCTTGCGGACCTGCAGCGACGACCGATCCAATTCCAGGTCGCCGAACGTCTCTGCACCCGGCGTCGCATCCGGGCGCGTCGTTGCGGGTGCCGAGCGCCGCACGACGGCTTTGATACGAGCGTCGAGGACGCGCGGACTGGCCGGTTTGACGACGTAGTCGTCGGCACCGGCTTCCAGGCCGGCGACGGTGTCGATGTCGTCGGATCGAGCGGTCAGAATGATGATCGGGATCGAACTTCGGGTGCGGATACGTCGGCAGATCTCGTAACCGTCGGCACCCGGCAGCCCGAGGTCGAGTAGGACGAGGTCCGTGGCACCCAGGGCGTCGTCGAAATCACCGTTACCGTCGGGGCGATGGCTGACGTCGTGCCCGAGTCGGTTCAGTCCCAACGTGATTGCCTCGGCCACTGCTGGATCGTCTTCTATGAAAAGAATGCTCACCATGAGCTCACCTTGGACTCGCCATGATCAGGGGCCTTCTGCGGTCGGAGAAATCTCGGTCAGCCAAGGGTACAGGGGTCACACTCGCGAGAGTCGCTCGTTGCCTGAGTCTGCCAGCACCGCATGCCGGGCGACGCTGGTGTTCAACGGAAATGCCGACACAGCGAGGGTGTAGCAGCCGACGAGCAGTAGTGCACCGATCACGTCGCTCGGGCGGTGCCATTGCAGCACGACTACCGAGATCGCGGTTCCGATGGTGATCAGCGCACCGTTGACCGCAACGACCGCCCGCCACCTCGAGGGCGTGACGATCACGATCGCGCAGACCAGAGCAGCTATGGCCGTCAAAGTGCCGCTGGGGAAGGAATTGTGCATCACCAGACCGTTCAGGTCCGGTCGATTCAGCGATTGTTTGAGAACCCAGGCTGTCGTGATGGGGCCGAGGGTCACGACGACGACGCGTAAAGCTAGCGCAATCGGGTTGTTGCGCAATGTGATCATGAGCGCCACGAGCACTCCTCCCACTATCAGTATCGGGGTGACGAGGCCGATGAACTCGGCGGAGAACACGCTGAGGCGTTCGGAGGTGGCCGCGCCCACCATGAGTTGTTGATCGACGATCTGACCACCGGTCGTGTTGACCGCCAATTCGAATTCGACGACTCCGAGGATCAAGAGTGCCAGTGCGGCAATCAGTCTCGCTGGTTTGACTCGTGTCATGATCAGCCTTCCGCTCTCTCGTCCGAGGGGTTGCTCAGTTGTGGCGGGCATTCCCCGCCAGGAGTGGTTGCCAATTCGAAATGCCACATCTCGTTGGCGTAGGTCTGGCAGAGGCCGTAATCGCTGCCGTGCTGAATGAGCCAGTCGTCGGCGTCGGTCGGTCCGATGTCGACGGCCTGTCCACTGACATGCTTGGACAGGCTCGGCGAGTGCACCCACTTGGACGCTTCGTCCACGCTGCCGTACTTGACGACGGCTTCGTCGAACAGTCGCTGTTGGTATGCCGCGGACCGCCAACCCGACGTGACGTGCATGTCCACGCCGGATGCCTGTGCGTCGGCCGCTGCCGACTGGAGCGCCGCGAGCAGTGCGGAATCGAGACGGGCAAGCGCGGGCACATGAGTGTCCTGCAAGCTGATGCCGTCCTCGATCTCGCCGCCTGAGGGTCCTGAATCAGGCTGAGTGGCAAGGTAGTTACCGCTCTTCGGTTGTGCTTCTTCTGTGTACGAGCAGGAGCTGAGCGCGACCGCACCGAGCACGACTGCACCGAGTGCGACGAAGCGGATGATTCCGCGGTGGCTGGGCATACAACAGAGACTTCTCGGTCAGTGTCACCGGCAGGTGGTCACCGTTCGTCGACGGTGTCACGGTCTGCAACAGCTCTGTAACAGGACGGAACGGGGCTGGTGAGCGCGCGCTACGCGGGGCGCGGGATCGACGCGAAAGTCGACAGCTCGAACCACGAAGGCAGGCTACGACGCAACGCAGTAGGCCCAGAAATGGTGACGTCACCAGACCGTATGGCGTCCGACCAGGTCAGGTTACCTCGCCAGATCTCGGTCATCTGTCGCAAGCCCGCAGAGACCGACACTGCAACGTCGAAACCCGGATCGATATCGCACATGTCCACCTCACCGGAATTGATGACGAGCCACCAGTTCCGCGAATGTCCACGTACTCCGGAGAATGCGAAGTGCACCACGGTCTTGCCTTCAGGCACCACGGAATGATCCACGCGGCGATGCATGTCCCACAGCAGCAGCTTCGGATCCAGATCTTCGTCGCCCAGTTCACCGATCCACCTGGTACCCCAGATGCCGAGAGCTTCGACCACAGGGCGCAGTTCGCGGCCGGCGTCGGTCAGACGATAGCTGACGACACAGTCGGTTTCTTCTCGCTCCACGATGCCGGCGACCGCGAGTTGGTGAAGCCGGGTCGAGAGCAGAGTCGGTGACATTCGCGGGAGCCCGCGGCGGAGATCGTTGAAATGTTCGCTTCCCATGATCAGTTCGCGGAGGAGAAGCAGTGTCCACCGCTCGTCGAGTAGCTCCATCGCCTTGGCGACGGGGCAGAACTGGTGGTACGAGGACCCCATCTCTCGATCGTAGGCCTCCGGGGTGCTCCGGTACAGATTTCGTACTGGAGAGGAGCGAACCGTCGTCGTAGCGTCGGAGTAACGGCATGAACGCTGTCGGGCTCCGAGTACGAAAATTATTGAAGGAGAACGGTAATGAGTGAATCAACGGGGACTCTCGGGTTGGACCGGGAGCTGAAGGCCAAGCACCGGGCAATGTGGGGGCTCGGTAACTATCCGGCGGTGGCGACGCAGGTCATCGCGGAACTCGGACCTGTATTGGTGCGTGAATGCGGCGTGCAGAAAGGAGATCGGGTGCTCGACGTCGCGGCGGGGTCCGGCAACGCCGCCATTCCGGCGGCTGCGCTGGGTGCGCAGGTGATCGCCACCGACCTGGCTCCCGAACTGTTCGTGGCAGGACGGGAGGCCGCGGCACTCGCGGGTGTCGAACTCGATTGGCAGGAGGCCGACGCCGAGGCTCTTCCGTTCGGCGACAACGAGTTCGACGTAGTGCTCTCGTGCGTCGGTGTGATGTTTGCCCCGCATCATCGGCGCGCCGCGGACGAACTTTTGCGAGTATGCCGACCCGGCGGAAAGATCGGAGTGCTGAGTTGGACTCCGACGGGGTTCATCGGCGAGATGTTCAAAACGATGAAGCCGTATGCACCGCCCCCGCCTCCTGGTTCGCAGCCGGCGCCTTTGTGGGGCGACGAGAACCATGTTCGTGATCTGCTCGGCGATGTTGCCGCAAGGAAAGACGTACTTCGTGTGGACACATTCAGCGGGCCGGAAGATTTCCGCGATTTCTTCAAGAAGAATTACGGCCCGACCATCGCGGTGTACCGGAACATCGCCGGCGATCCTGACCGCACGCAGGCGCTCGATCGCGATCTGCTCGAGTTGGCAAAGAAGTACGGCAGCGGAAGCGAGCCGTTCGTGATGGAGTGGGAGTACCTGCTTCTCACCGCGACACCCGATGAGGGCGGTGCATGATGACGACGGTCGAGTTCGCGCCACTGAAATCGGCGATCACGGGTTCTGTGTTCAGCCCCCGAGATCCGGAGTACGACGACGCCAGGTCGATCTGGAACGGGCAGATCGATCATCGTCCGGCGGTGATCGCCAGGTGCCGGTCGGCGTCGGATGTGTCTGTGGCACTTGCATTTGCCAGAGCCCATTCGTTGGAGGTTTCGGTCAGAGGCGGTGGGCATTCCTACCGAGGTACATCGGTGTGTGAAGGCGGTGTGATGATCGATCTCAGTGCGATCAGCGTAGTCAGTGTCGCCCCGTCCGCGAAGCGAGCCAGGGTCGGTGGTGGTGCGACGATTGCCGACCTCGACGCCGCGACGCAGGAACACGGATTGGCAGTGACCGGTGGAGTGATCAGTGATACCGGCGTCGGTGGCCTGACCCTCGGCGGCGGCATGGGGTGGTTGACGCGCACGCTCGGACTGGCGATCGACAATCTGGTGTCGGCAGAGGTGGTGCTCGCCGACGGTTCGATCGTGCGGGCCTCCGAGAACGATCACGGCGACTTGTTCTGGGCGCTGCGCGGCGGCGGCGGAAACTTCGGAGTGGTCACCGAGTTCGAGTACCGTCTGAGCGAGATCGGTCCGGAAGTGCATCTGGGACTGTTCTTCTGGGGGATGGAGGACGGACCCGCAGCGCTTCGTCTGTGCCGCGAAGTGGTGCCTGCCCTGCCGAGAAATGCCGGAGCGATGGTTGCCGTCGGTTTGTCCGCGCCTCCGGCACCGTTTGTTCCGGATCAGTTTCACCTGCTGCCCGGATACGCGTTGCTGGTAGCCGGTTTCGGATCGGAAGAGGAACACTCGAACGCGATTGCGCCGATTCGAGAGGGCGTGCCGACGCTGTTCGAGTTCGTCACCCCGCTCCCGTACATCGGTTTACAGTCGATGCTCGACGAATCGGAACCATGGGGTGCATACGCCTATGAGAAGGCCTTGGACCTGGTGGATTTCTCCGACGACGTGATCGATGTTCTGACCGAGCAAGCGGGCAAGAAATCGTCGCCGATGTCCTTCATGCCGATCTTTCCGCTGCAGGGAGCTTTCACCTCCGTCGGCGAGGAGGACACTGCGTTCGGTGGTTCTCGCACACCACATTACGTGTGCAACATGACGGCTACGGCCACCGATGCCGGGACACTGGAATTGGATCGATCGTGGGTGCGTGAGACCTGGGAAGCCTTGCGTCCGTTCTCGTCCAATCAAGGCGGGTACGTCAACTTCATGACCGATGTCGACGAGGACCGAGTGCGAGCGTCCTACGGTGCGGCGAAGTACGCGCGATTGTCCGCCGTCAAGGCGAAGTACGACCCGGACAACGTGTTTCACCTCAACGCAAACATTCTGCCCGCGTAGAGCGTCCGGTCAGGCCGTGAACACCAGGATGACGACGATCAGTGCGGCCAAGATGATGACGGCAACCATGCCTGTCATGGCGAGGGGAGCCCAGGCCACTACCTTGTCGCGGGTGCTGGCATCGGCGGGGCCGGTCGGTATCCGCGGCGGCCAGGAGAACATGTCCATGGGGCTGGGGACGTTCCGCAGTGGCGTGTTCTGTTGCACTGCAGGCAGTCCGGTGATCGTGGAGCCGGTCAGGCGATTGCGGCGGTGTGGGTCGGCGAGTTGTGTGGTGCGGTGAGCCCACGCCGGCACGGCGCCTTCGGACGAGTAGACGGGAGCGTCGATCAACTGCTCGATCGTGCCACCGCCCGTCGCGGCTGCAGCGAGCGCGTCGCGTGCCTGAGCCATCGTCGGCCGACGGGTGGGGTCCGGCTCGAGGAGCTGAAGGAGAACGTCGGTGAGCGGTCCGGACTTGGTGGGTCGGTAGATCTCGGCCTTGGCGACACGATGCAGTAGAGCGATGGCGTCCGAGTCGATGCCGAAGGGCGGTTGACCCTCGATCACCGTGTAGAGCGTCGACCCGAGTGAGAAGACGTCACTGGCCTCGGTGGGATCGTCGCCGCGGGCAACTTCGGGTGCAAAGTACGCGGGAGTGCCGGTGATGACCTCGTCCTGGGTGTCGGATACGTCGCTCTTTGCGCGGGCGATGCCGAAGTCACTGATCTTGACGGTGCCGAGAGACTTGCCTCGGTCGGCGATCAGGATGTTGCCGGGCTTGATGTCGCGGTGGACGATGCCGGCGGCGTGCGCCTCGGTGAGTGCCGCAGCGATCTGCGCGCCGATCTGCGCGACCTCCAGCGGTGGCAACGTGTCGGCCAGGTTCATCGCCTGGGCGAGGCTGCGGGCGGGGAAGTACTCCATGACCAACCACGGTTCACCGGACTCGATCGCGACGTCGTACATGGCGATGGAGTGGGGGTGGGTGAGCTTTGCGGCGTTCCTGCCTTCGCGCAATGTACGTTCACGGACCTCTTCGGCCGTTTCGGTGTCGAGGCCTTCCGTGCTTGTGACCTGTTTCACCGCGACGTCACGGCTGAGGAGGGTGTCGCGGGCCAGCCAGACGGCGCCCATGCCTCCGTCGCCGATCTTGGAGCGGAGTCGGTACCGCCCCGCCAGCAGGTATTCGGGCCCGATGCCCCTCCCGGTCTGCTCCTGAGCTGTCACATCTCAAGGTTAATGGATTGATGCCACTGTGACGCTCGAGGCTCCTGTGAACTGGGTTTTTTGCTCTGCTTGACGTGTCGGGGGTGACACGGTTTACTGAAAACAGTTCGAAAATATGTTCGAAATTGCTGTTCGTTGGATGCATGTCAGACCCGACTTCCCCGCGGTTTGCCGGCTGGTTATGGATTGCTGCCGAGTGAGTTTTTCCGGTGTTCCGGAGGATGGGGATGACCGAGGTGACCGAGTTGGTGGAGCTGTCGGCAGATGCGGCGGGGTTGTCCCGTCAGGATCGGCTGGCACAGCTCCGCCGACAGATCGCGTCCATTCCCTCTCGCGGCGATACGTCGTTTTCGGGACCGAGTGTTTCCGTGGCTGGTGTTTCCGGGACAAGTGCAGCAGCCTTCGAGAGTGTTGCCGACCGGGACATACCGGTCGTGGACCGCGCGCACAAGGCTGGTGTTCTCCCAGTGCCGGAAGGTATCGGGGCATTGCTACCGCAGGGCGGTTTGGTGCGCGGAACCGTGGTGTCCGTCGAGGGCGCTGCTTCCTTGCTCTTGGGATTGGTCGCGTCCGTGACGGCGTCCGGGGGGCATGTGGCAGTCATCGGGCAACCTCGACTGGGATTGCTGGCGGCGTACGAGATGGGTGCGCAACTGGAACGTCTGGCGCTCATTCCGGCGCCTGGGCCGGATCCGGTCGAGATCGCTGCTGTGCTGCTCGACGGTATGGATCTGGTGATTCTGGGATTGGCGGGTGCGTCGGTATCCCCGTCGCGTGCGCGAGCGGTGGTGGCGCGCGCCCGGAGCAAGGGCTCGACTCTTGTTGTCACCGAAGGTCACTGGGACGGGGCCGAAGTTCGGTTGGACGCTCGGGTTCATGGTTACGGTGGGTTCGGTCAGGGCCGTGAGTTGGGGCGTGGTCGGCTCAGTTCCCTGAGCCTCGCGGTTCGTGCTCGGGGGCGCTCGTTCCAGCCCCGGACCACGCGTCTGGACATCTGTAGTGCAGCCGGGCGGGTCGAGTGGGTACCTTCCCGGCCGGTCGAGGCCGTGTCGGAGCAGGTGGTGTCGGAGCAGGTGGTGTCGTCGCGGGTGGTGTCGTCGCGGGTGGTGTCACTGTGAGCAGAGTTCTGGCGTTGTGGTGCCCGGACTGGCCGGCGGTGGCAGCGGCAGCGCTTGCCGATCTTCCTGCCACGCATCCTGTCGCAGTCACCTCGGGTAATCGGGTGATCGCATGTTCGGCGACGGCCCGCGCGGAGGGAGTGCGACGAGGCCTGCGCCGACGCGAGTCGCAGGCCCGCTGCCCGGAACTGTATGTGGCGATGGCAGATCCGGAACGCGACGCCAGATTGTTCGAGCCGGTCGCCGCGGCCATCGATGCGGTGGCACCGGGCGTCGAGGTACTTCGTCCTGGTTTGTTGGTGCTCAGTGCGCGAGGTGTCAGTCGGTACTTCGGTTCGGAGGAAGCCGCGGCGGAACGATTGGTGGATCAGGCATCTGCTGCGGGCGTCGAGAGTCAGGTGGGTGTGGCGGATCAACTGTCCACAGCGGTCATTGCCGCGCGCCGGGCAGCGCTGGTGCCGCCGGGGGAGGGGGCACGGTTTCTGGCGCCGCTACCCATGCCGGAGTTGGCGGCCGAGCCCAGTCTGTCTGCGCCGCATCGCGGGGAGTTGGTGGATCTGCTGCGCAGGCTCGGGATCAGAACCATCGGTGCTTTCGCGGATTTACCGGCAGTGGACGTCGCTTCGCGTTTCGGGGCCGATGCGGTGCTCGCGCATCGTGCGGCGCGCGGTGAACCCGAGCGGCCACCGTCGGCGCGGACGCTTCCGCCGGATCTGGAAGTGGAGCAGCATTACGATCCGTCGATCGAGCGGGTGGATGCCGCAGCGTTTGCCGGGCGCGCCTTGGCGAGTCTCCTGCACGACAAATTGTCGGCTGCCGCAGTGGCGTGTACCCGCCTGTCGATTTCGGCCAGCACGGGCAACGGTGAAAATCTTTCTCGGACTTGGCGTTGCGCCGAACCTCTGACACCGGAGGGAACGGCCGATCGAGTGCGATGGCAACTGGACGGCTGGCTCACCGGGCGCAGTGGGACCCGGCCGACCGCAGGCATAGCGGTGTTGCGTCTGGAACCGGTGGAGGTGGTCAGTGCCGGCGCTTTGCAGTTGGGGCTGTGGGGCGGTGTCGGCGACGAGGAGGAGCGGGCCAGGCGAGCATTGGTGCGCGTGCAAGGTCTTCTGGGCGGCGAATCGGTTCAGGTCGGTGTCCTGAGCGGTGGTCGAGGGCCCTCGGAGCGAATTACCCTGTTGCCCTTGGGTGACGAGCGGGTAGCTGCTCATGATCCGACAGCCCCGTGGCCTGGTCGTCTGCCGCAGCCGTCTCCGGGGTCGATCTTCGTCGACAATCCCAAGGTATGGCTGGAGGATGTGGCCGGCAACGCCGTGTACGTCACTGAGCGCGGTGTCTTCAGCTCGCAGCCGGGAAGGCTGAAGTGGGGGAGCAAGGAATGGGCAGTGCAGGGATGGGCCGGGCCCTGGCCGGTGGACGAGCGATGGTGGGACGCAGCCTCGGCGCGCACGGCCGCGCGGGCTCAGGTGCTGTTGGAGGAATCGCGGGCGTTGCTGATGATCTGTGAAGGCGGTGGATGGTCGGTGGAGGGTGTGTACGAATGAGCTCGTAGGTACAGCCAGCTGTACCGGACATGGTCGAGTCGACTGTACGAACAGTAGGGGCGCTGGCGCCATCGCACTGACGCCATCGGGCGCCTAGCGTTGATGACATTCAAAAACTCACTGTTGCAATGATTCTCGTCGTTGCAGCTCTTCGCGAGGAGTGTCATGAAAACGGCGGGTCGAGCTGACGTTTCCGGAACCGATCGACTTCACTACGAGCCGATGGAGCTACGCGACGCACAACTTCTGGCGTACGACGAGACCGGCGAAGGCCGGATCGTGGAGGTGTTCGGCGATGTCGCCACAGCCGAGCACATCATGATCTTCGTGCCGGGCAACGACAACGGACTGGGAAACTACTTCGACGAGAACCGTCCGACAGGACCACGCGCGAGCGGATGGACACTGGGAAGGATGCTCCGAACGCTCGGGCCGAACGACCGCGTCGCGGTGATCGTGTGGGTCGGTTATCGGACGCCGTGGGGATTTCTCGAGTCGTTCTCCCGGACACTTGCAGAACTTGGTGCGATAGATCTGGCGCGGTTGACTCGTATCCTGCCGCGATCGGCGCATGTGACGCTCGTCGGACACAGCTACGGGGCCGTGGTGTGCGGACTCGCTCTCCCGTCGGCGCGAGTGGACGATTGCGTGGTGCTGGGTAGTCCGGGGATGGGGACCAGTTCGCGCGAAGACCTGTGCTTTGCCGGAAATCTCTGGGCTGCGCTTGGTCCGTCGGACTGGATCCGCTACTTCCCACGCGTGAAGATCGGCCGCATCGGGCACGGCCCGTCTCCAGTTCGGGCGCAGCACGGAGCCATTGTTTTCTGTACCGGTGCCGTTCGAGGGCATTGCGGCTACTTCGCCGATGCAAGCGAGTCGCTGCGAAACATCGCGAGGATCGGACTCGGTCGCTACGACGAGGTCACGCGACCAGGGGAGTTGCAGCCTCGGCTGACCGCGTCAGCAATCCGTGAGGACGGGTCTATCCTGGGAACTCGTGAGTGTCGCTAACGTACGAAGTGCCGGCGGGGTCCAGATCAGCTACCGCGATTCCGGCTCGCATCCCAGTGTGGCCGATCTGCCTCCGGTAGTCCTCGTGCACGGGATGGGCGGCGACAGCGGTACCTGGGACAAGTTCGCGCGGACCTTGCGATCACGCAACCGGCGAGTTGTCTCGGTCGACCTTCGCGGCCACGGCCGGAGCGCTCGTGCGTCGTCGTATCTGTTCGAGGAGTTCGCGGACGACGTCATGGACGTGTGTGATCATCTCGAACTCGAGCAGGTGGACCTGGTCGGCCACTCGCTCGGCGGGCACGCGGCGTCGTTGATCGCGCAGAAACGTCCCACTGCGGTGCGGAAGTTGGTCATCGAGGAAGCGCCGTTACCACTACGTGCGGGTGACCCGGAACAGGTGTTCGCGAGGAAATTGCCGAGTGTCCCAGAACTGTGGCACGCCACAACAAGTTTGGTGCGGCATCCGCGAGCCGCGTTGACGTTCGATCGCTCGATGACGCGGTCCGCGCTCGAGCAGTTCCGCCGACCGGATCCGCAGTGGTGGGATCGGTTGCCGCTCATCGAGGCTGACATGTTGTTCCTGCGTGGAGGTCTGGGCGGGATGGTGGATCCTGTTCGCCTCGACGCTGTTGCAGCCACCGTCGCACGCTGCGAATTGGTCTCTTTCCGTACCGGCCACAGTGTCCACCGCGACGGTCATCGCCAATTCGAATCCGTTGTGTTGCCGTTCATTTCCTGAAAGCGCAATACTCGATCGGTGATGCCACGAACCCATCCGAAACGTGTGTGGCACCGAATGTACTTCCATGCATACCAACGGCAACGACTGGTCCGCACACGAATACGTCGACGCGGTAGCACGGTCCGTTCACGGTGAGACCGTCCGATGGCCGCAGGGGCCGAGCATGGATGCGGTGATCGTCCTTCCCGTTCATGCCAGGCACCATCCGGGGAAGAACGCAGTTCTGCTCTGGAATCACGACTTCGGTTGGTCGTGGGGTGTCGAGGAGGCTGATGTGCGAAGGACGATTTCGATAGTCGACACCCTCGGTATCGGCCGGACACCGGATCCGCTGCGCTGTGCGGATCGGGTTATCGAACTGATCAGCGCACGGGCAGTTTGCTCGCGCATGTGTAGCGAAGAGTGATTCGGTCAACTCTGGGGCGACAACGCCTCCGAGAGGACGACGCCCGTGAACCCAGAGAACGTTCCAGCCCCGCATTGTCATTCATTGCCGCGCCGGACGTTCCTCGGTGGCGTCGGTGCCCTTGTCCTCGCGGGAGTGGCAGACGTCGCGGCCGGCGCGGTGAGCGCGGTGCCGGTACAAGCAGCACCCGCCGATCGGTTTCCGCAGAAACCCAACATCGTTGTCATCATCACCGATCAGGAACGCCGGCCGATGTACTGGCCCCAAGGCTGGGCTGAACAGAATCTGCCCAACCGCAAGAGGATTGCCGATCACGGGCTGAGTTTCGACCAGGCAGTGTGCAACACCGCGATGTGCTCGCCCAGTCGCAGTACGTTCTTCACCGGCCTCTACCCCGCGCAGCACGGGGTCACCAGAACGCTCACCGAAGGTGGCACTGTCTCACCCACCGAGCCACAGTTGCAGGTCTCCGAACAGAACATGGCAAAGCTGCTGGCGTCGGCCGGCTACAACGTCCAGTACCGGGGGAAATGGCATCTGAGCAAAGGCGTCGAGGGTGGTGATCCGACAAGCGAGGACGTGGCAGGATTCGGCTTCGAGGGGTGGATTCCGCCGGACGCGGGCCAGGACACCAATCCGGATCATTTCGGTGGCGGGTGCGCAGACCATGATCGCCGTGTCGCCGAGGAAGCTGTCGAGTTTCTCTCCGGACCCGCAGTCGCATCCGGACAGCCTTGGGCGCTGATCGTCTCGTTCGTGAACCCGCACGATGTCCTCGCGTACCCCCAGACGTGGAACGCGATGAACGGCACGTGCGACAACTACGGATCGGACGCGCCAGGCGCCTTCGAGCAGGGTATCGACTTGCCGCCCACCTTCGACGAGATCCTGGCGCTCAATCACAAACCGACAGCCCAGGTTCAGTCGGAACTGCTGTTGGCAGCCGGGCTCGGGCCGCTGCTCGGACCCGATCAGGCGCGTAACTACATCAACTTCTACGCCTATATGCACAAGGTGGTCGACGAACACATCGGCAGCGTGCTCGACGCGATCGAAGCCACTCCACAGATGCTCGACGACACGGTGATCGTTCGGATGTCCGATCACGGGGAGATGGGGATGAGCCACGGAGGTTTGCGGCAGAAAGTGTTCAACGCCTACGAGGAAACACTGCGCGTTCCACTGGTCATCAGCAACCCCTTGCTGTTTCCCGAACCCGTTCGCACCGACGCCCTGGCGTCGTTGATCGACGTGATGCCCACTCTCGCCACGCTCGCCCAAGCGCCTGCGCGTCAATCGTGGAACTTCCTGGGTACCGATCTGACACCGGTCATCGTCGACGCTGCCGCTTATCCGCAAAGTCCCAGCACGCAGGTTCAGGACACGATTCTGTTCACCTACGACGATCAGAACTGTGCGACGCCCGACGGTCAGAACATCGTCACGCAGCCCAACCACATTCGGTGCATACGCGAGAGCCGCTGGAAGTACACGATGTACTTCGATCCTGCGGGAGTTGCTGCGCCGCAATACGAACTGTACGACTTACAAGCCGACCCCTTGGAACTGAACAATCTCGCCAATCCGCTCAACATCGGCTCGTATCGGCCGGATCTGGCAGCTCAGATGAACGCCAAGCTCTTCGCAGTGATGGAGACCAAGGGGGTTTCCCTGAAGGAATAGATCGAATTTCGTCAAAACTGATTCACGTTTCAGTTCTGCGGGCATGCTGGTGGGGCATCTGTCTTCGGTTCGGGAAGAAGGAATGTCATGACTGTCACCTCGCCGGGGCGAGAAGGTTTCAGTTCTCTTCGGTCGGGAGGGTTGAACTGGGATTCGTTCCCACTCCGATTGTTCACCAAGGGAAATGCCAAATTCTGGAACCCAACCGACCTCGATTTTTCGCAGGATGCCCGTGACTGGCAGGAGCTGACCAGCGAACAACAGCGCAGCGCCACCTTCCTGTGTGCACAGTTCATCGCCGGTGAAGAAGCCGTCACCGAAGACATTCAACCGTTCATGAAAGCAATGTCGACCGAGGGACGATTCGGCGACGAGATGTACTTGACGCAGTTCTGTTTCGAGGAAGCCAAGCACACCCAGGTGTTTCGGCTGTGGATGGACGAAGTGGGATTGACCAGTGACCTGCATTCCTACGTCGCTGACAATCCGTACTACCGGCAACTGTTCTACGAGGAGCTGCCGTCGTCGCTACGCATTCTCGAGACAGACCCCAGCCCGGTCAACCAGGTGCGTGCCAGCGTCACGTACAACCACGTCATCGAGGGCAGTCTGGCGCTGACGGGTTACTACGCCTGGCAGAAAGTTTGTGCGACGCGCGGAATCCTCCCTGGCATGCAGCAATTGGTGCGAAAGATCGGTGACGACGAACGACGGCACATGGCTTGGGGAACATTCACCTGCCGAAGACACGTCGCCGCCGACGATCACAACTGGGACGTCGTCCAGCAGCGGATGGGTGAACTCATGCCCATGGCCCTCGGAATGATCAACTGGGTCAACGATCAATTCGAGGTGCAGCCGTTCGGTTTGGACAATCAGGAGTTCCTCGAGTATGCCGCAGACCGTGCGCAGCGCCGACTTTCGGCGATCGAGTCTGCACGTGGGCGGGATGTCGCCGAGATCGACCTCGACTATTCGCCGGAGACCCTCGAGGAAAAGTTCGGGGCAGAAGATGCCGCTGCGATGAGTGAGGCGGCCAAATGACTGCGAATTCTATTGGGGCCAAGCCGAGTTCTGGATGACCTCGACAAAATCGATGTGCCGAAATCCCGGCACAAAATGTTCGAGTACGTCAGCGTTCACCGTCCCGAACGTGCTTTCGGGACGGTGCTTGAAGCCGTCGGTGAAGGCCTTCAAGATCTGATTCTTGAAATCCGGACGGGGGTGGGCCGCGGTGACGGCGTCGATGTCGGCCTGGTCGAGTTCGCTGTATCCGATTCCGAGTACATCGGTCTCCACACCCGCTGTCACCAAGGCGATTTCGGGCTCCAGCCGCGAGGGGACCTCGGGCGTCGTATGTAGAGCGATGCCTTCCCACACTTTGCGGATGTCGGTTTGGTCGACTTCGTAGCCGGTGAGGAATCGCCGCGCTTCGTCCGCGCTGTCCAATTCGAATCGCGCCGTACTGTCCCGGAATTTCTCGGTGAGCCCCAGGTCGTGAAACATGGCGCCGACGTAGAGCAATTCGGGGTCGGCGTGCAGTCCCAAACGCGCGCCTTGCAGCGATCCGAAGAGGAAGACGCGTCGCGAGTGGTGAAACAGTAACTCGGACGCCGTATCTCGGACGAGTTCGGTGGCGTCGGCAGCCATCTTCGAATCGGGGATTTTCACACCGGCAATGATCGTGTTCATCGGTACCTGCTCTGCTCGTCGCTGCTGCGAATTTCTCGGTCTGTCCCAGTGTCGGTCGAGCACGCACGCGGGCGCACCCTGATCTCGGCCATACTGTCCACAGATCAGGACGAAGGGGAGCGATCGTGACCGCAGTGCATCGAGTTGCCGTCCTGGTGTTCGACGGCGTCAAACTGCTCGACGTCGCAGGTCCGAGTGAGGTGTTCGCAGAGGCCAATCGCGGCGGAGCGAACTACGAGTTGGTGATCTGCTCGGTAGGTGGACACGATGTCGACTCGTCGACCGGCATGCGCATTCCGGTCGACTGTGACGTCGCAGATTCCGGTTCCTTCGACACGTTGCTGGTCATGGGTGGCGACGTGTTCCCGTCGATGCCGGTGAGTCCGGAATTGCGTGAGGCAGCGAGCGATCTGGCGAGACGTTCGGGTCGGGTTGCCTCGATCTGTACCGGGACATTCATCCTGGCGGCGAGTGGACTGCTCGATGGACGCCGCGCAACGACGCATTGGCAACACACGGCAACGCTGGCGCGCGCCTATCCGCAGATCACGGTAGTTCCCGACGCCATTTTCATCCAGGACGGCACGGTGTTCTCGTCTGCGGGTGTGACCGCCGGGATCGACCTCGCGCTCGCATTGCTCGAGCGAGATCATGGTGCAGAAATGGCCCGACGTGTCGCACAGCTTCTGGTGGTATTTCTCCAACGTCCAGGTGGGCAGTCACAGTTCTCGCCGTCGTTGAGCGGGCCGCGGCCCCGGGTGCCCGCGCTTCGCGCAGTGGTCGAGGCGGTGGCCGCCGATCCGGCGGGGGAGTACTCGGTCGACGAACTGGCTGCCCTGGCGCACCTGAGCCCACGGCATCTGACGAGGCTCTTTCGGGAAGAACTCGGTACGACGCCGGCCAAATACGTCGAGTTGATCCGTTTCGACTCCGCGAAAGCGCTCCTCGATGCCGGCCACTCGGTGACCGAAGCCGCGCAATTGGCGGGATTCGGCAGTTCGGAATCCCTACGACGAGCATTTTCGACGCATCTCGGAATCTCGCCGCAGGTGTACCGCCGTCGTTTTCAAGCTTTCGGCTGAGACTGACTTTCGTGCTTGCCTTGCGGCGGGCTCATGCCCTGCTTGTCGAGCCAGGCAAGGCTGTAGTCCGCGATCTCACGCCAGCCGTGGTCGATGGTCAGCGAGTGACCTCGATCGCCGAAGACCTTGTATTCGTTGATCGTCGGGGCCTTGGCGTACTTCTTGAACGAGCTGTCCGAACTGGCCTTCGGGACTGTGCGATCCTTGCCGCCGCCGATCATCAGGAGTGGCCCGCGGCGGGCGTTGAAATCTACTGCAGCGGGGCTGTGGGGCGCGAAGTTGGCGAGTGCTGCCTCGAACAACGGCCGACCAGGGGCGGGAATCGCATACTGCTCGAACAATGCGTCGGACTCGTCCTTGGACACGGCACTGGCGAAGGACTTGTGGAACGACTCTCTGTTGTGTGAGTACGCCTTCCGGTAGTTCCCGGGGTTGGACAGGACCGGGAAAACACTGCCCAGTTGAACGAGGGGAAGTTTCAACACCCCTTTGGGCTGAGCCGGGTCGATGGCAATTGCCGCGGTCGCCAACTTCTGGCCCAGCAGTTTCTGCGCGATCAAACCTCCGAACGAATGCCCCACCACGATCGGTGGCTCGTCGAGATCGGCTATCACCTTGGCGTAGTGATCCGTCACGTCCTCGATGCCGTGTCCCGCGATGTCTTCCGGGTGTTCACGCGTCTCACCCACGGTCGACGCGTCCCCTGGCCACCCCGGCGCCATCGTGGGGTATCCCTGCGCGTTGAAAACCTGCGCCCAGGGGTCCCAGGTGGTCGGGTGCATCCAGAGTCCGTGGATGAACAGAACAGTCGGGTTGGACTTGGGCGACATGCGCGCTCCCCGCTATCGGACCGATGATCGATACGGGATGCCCGCTTTTTACAACCTCATTCACATTTTCGGCGAGCTCTTCCGTCGGGCCGTTCCGTTCTGTTGTGCGAAGATGGCACGATCGTGGCATGGCACCAACTGGATCTGCGAAGGCGATGGCACTGTGGACCACCGCTTTTGTTGTCTCACAAGCGAATATTGCTCGCCTACTCGGGCCGGTGGCTCCCAAAGTATTGGAAGTGCAGACGGCGTTCTCCGCTCGCCGGTACGTCGAGATCTTGGACTCCATGGACGACGAGGCCACGGCACGTTTTCGTAGTCACTACTACCCCGACTTCGTACATCCCGCGATCTACGCGATGGCTTTGCGGTCAGCGGGCACGAGGCTCGGGGAGCGGGTTCCCCTTTCCCCGGCAACTCGGCGCGCCCTTGCCGTAGTGCCCGTACTGTCGGCGGCCGGCGACTACGTCGAGAACGTGGTCGGACTCCATTTCCTCGATCATCGCGACAGGATCACCGACTCGAGGGTTCGCGCCGCTTCGACCGTCAGTATTGCCAAATGGGTGCTCGCACTCGGAACTCTCGGATATTTGTCGCAGGGTTTTGTCAGGGTATGGGTATCGCGAAAATGAGGAGCACTGATGGCAGTCGAACTCGGCACCGAATACTTCGCTGACGGAGCAGAGTTCCGTCGATGGCTGTCCGAGAACCACGAGGTGGTCCCCGGCCTTTGGCTGAAAATGGCCAAGAAGACCTCGTCGCACAGTTCGATCGACTACGACCAAGCGTTGGACGTTGCCCTGTGCTTCGGCTGGATCGACAGCCTCGCAAGGCGAATCGACGACGATTTCTTCGTACAGAAGTTTTCGCGACGCACCGCGCGGAGTCCGTGGTCCAAACGCAACGTCGAGATAGTCGCCCGCCTCGACGCTGCGGGACTTCTCGAGCCTTCCGGCATCGCCGAGATCGAGAAGGCCAAGGCCGACGGTCGATGGGATCGCGCGTACGAGGGATCAGCCAAGGCCGAGGTCCCCAAAGACTTTCTCGATGCGCTCGCGGAAAACCCGAAGGCTCGTGAGTTCTACGCGACGCTCAATTCCACCAACCGATTCACCATCGCGTACCGACTGCAGGAGGCAAAGCGTCCGGAGACGCGAGCCAGGCGGATCGAGAAGTTCGTGAACCAGCTTGCGGAGGGCAAGAAGTTCTACTGAGCTGCCGCGTCACTGGGCCACAGGGACTTGCGAATCGACACCCAGCGAGGCTGACACAATGGGCCTCGTGATCGAAGCCGAAACCTGTTCCGCGCTGTCTGCTGTCGATGAACCGCTGGCAGGCAGCGCTGCCGTCGTGCAGGGCTGGGTATGCCTCGAATTCAATGCCGCGTGGGGTCGTGACGTGTTGGACGGTACGGCCTTGGGGGAGGACCTTGCCGCCGAGCTGAGCCGCCGAGCCGATGCAGCGAACGTGCGAATCATGTTCGTTCGGCGACCCGGGCGTACCGATCCGATGACTGATGGACACACCGTCCTGCTTGCGCGCTCCGATCCGAGCGACTCATGGTGTGAAAGGTTGCACATCGATTCGCCGATGGAATTACTCGACGTCGATTTCTTCTTGTTGGATGGGCCGCCACCAGGACTGGGCGAGCAAGTGACCGAGCCAGTCGTATTGGTTTGCGCACACGGCAAGCGCGACCAGTGCTGCGCTGTATTCGGCAGGCCGATCGCCGCAGCGCTGATGTCGTCCTTCGGACCCCAGGTGTGGGAGTGTTCGCATACCGGCGGGCACCGATTCGCGCCGTCGATGATCCTGTTGCCGAGCGGCAATACGTACGGCCGTCTGTCGGCAAGTGAGAGTGTCACGGCCGTGGAGGTGGCTTCCCGAGATCAGGTCCATTTGCCAGGCCTGCGTGGACGGAGTTGTTGGTCTCCTGCGGGGCAGGCTTCGGAAATTGCTGTGCGACAGCAAATAACCTGCGGAATCGACGACTTGGCTGTCATCGAGCAGGCGAGTGACGGGACATGCGTCGTCGCACATGTGGACGGCCGGCGATGGGCGGTGGAGACGGCACTCTCCGAACTCGCGCCACGTCCACCGAGTTGCGGCGCGGCGCCCAAGCCGGTCAGGCCAGTTGTGGTCACGTCGATTCGAGACCTGTGATTTCATCGTCGGTTTTCTACGATCAGTCTCGATGAACTCGGGTGTGGGTCATCGCTACTGCAACAGGAGCGCAATGACTGCGGGCGGTAATTGACGTTGTCCGAGGAGGTTTACGCGTTGGCATCCGTCGAGTTCGACTGCCATCCGCGTGCCGCCCGATCCGTCGGGACGAAGTACGTCGATCGAAGCGATGTGATGGGCGACGAGATCGCATGGGCCTGCAGGTGGCGCGGTGGATGCAACCTCCATCAGATCAGTACTCTGCTGGCGTGACAAGCGGATTCGGGACTCGGGCAGCGGCGGTTCGGTGGAATAGCGGCACACCCGTAGTCTGCCGACGTCGGAAATCGGTGTAGCCAAAGCTGTTTCCGTCAGTGGGCGCGCGTGAATGTCTTCGTGTTCTGCCATGCGACTCATGTCAGCTTCAGTGGTCGTCGCGAACGGTTGTCCGATCGACTCCGCGCAGGTTCCGGCGTCATCGGAGGAGATGCCGTCGACCGGATGCTGCGCGCGGCTGATCTCATGTAGTTGGCTCAGGGCTGCGTGTGGTTTCTCTTGCAGTCCACAGGGCGCGGTCGGCCAGGTAGGGCGTATGGCTGCTCCTGCTTCGTCTACCAGCCACAAACCGGCTGGCGGGACGAGACGGTACGCGCAGTCGGCCCGGACGTTGGCAGGAAATCGACGAGACTGTTCGCGGAATGCATCGTCCACCGCGTGGATGTCCCCCTCGAGGCGTACGGAGTCGATGGTCAACCCACCGTCGGACGTTTCTCCGCGTTCGCATCGAACAACGGCAACGGGGCTGAAATCAGGAGGCGGGTAACCACTTCCCTCGGGGCGAAGTGCGATGCTGCTGTCGCGTGCCTCGGGGGCTACGAGCGCGGCGGTGATATCAGGGGCGAGGCAGTCTGCCCGATCGACCGCCGTCGCGACCGGTGGAGTGAAAGATTCATAGTCTCGAACGCCGGTCCAAACCAACGCAACGGCGACGACACTGACGACGACGATAAAGACCCCAGCTGTGAATCGTCCACTCATACATCGACACTATGTGCTTTTGCGATGGATTGAGGCGAAGTCTCGACCATTGCGGGTGCGACGTAGCATCGCTGCTATGACTGTCGATTTGGTTGCGCCTGACGAGGCCTTGTGGGTGTCCTGGTTGGAGTCGCGTGACGAGTGGGGTGGACCGCAGGCGGATCAGCCCGGTTCGGCGTTGGGAGTTGCGCAACGTCTGGATCTCGACCTTGCGTCACGCGATGGATTCGGGCAGTGGGTTCAGGAGTTGTTGGCGCAGCCCGAGGCGTTGCCGGGGCCCGACATTGTCCCGGCAACCAACTGGTGGATCGTTCGAGACGGCAGGTATCTCGGTGCTATCCAGTTGCGACACAGCTTGAATGAGTTCTTGGCTGATCTTGGTGGTCATATCGGCTACGGGATTCGGCCGTCGGAACGGCGGAAAGGGATAGCGTCGGCTGCTCTGCGGGAAGTGCTCACGTATGCCGGCGACCCGGTGGGGCTCAGTGGCGTCCTGATTACGTGCGACGAGACCAACGCGGGTTCGCGTAGGGCAATCGAAGCGTGCGGGGGACTTCTCGATAGCGTGCGCCCAGCTGATCAGTTGTCGCGCAACCTCGGCCATTCGGGAGACACGCTTCGCTACTGGGCGGCCACGGGCCGGTCAAGCGCCAGTTGACCGTTTTTGACCGTCAACGGGAAGTCGCGGTCGCAGGGTAGGCGACACGGGACGCGATGCTTTCGCTGAGGTCGTGGATTTCTGCGGCGAGGACGTCTCGGCTCTTCGTGTCCGACTCGTGAACGAAGGTTGTCGATCCCAGTGTGGCACCGCAATATTCGATGATTCCGCGTTCGATCTGTGTCTGGAAGGCCTCGTACACGCCGTGTCGGTCGAAACTCTCGGCGTCGTCACCTGCGACTGGAATCAGGTGGACGGTGAGTCGGTCCAGTTTCTTGACGAATTCGCTTCCCGGGGTGAATTCGTACGCCCATCCGCTGACGAAGACTCGATCGATCCAACCTTTGAGTAGTGCGGGCATCGACCACCAGTACATCGGAAACACGAGAATCAGATCGTCTGCACGATCGATTCGGTCCTGCTCGGCTACAACGTCGGCCGGGGGAGTCCCTTTGCCGCGGAACAGGTTCACATCGGCTTCGGCAAATCGGGGATCGAAATTCTCGGCATGTAGGTCCGCGAAGTCGACGTCGCCGCCCAGGTCGCGGATCGCGTCGGCGGTAGAACGGGCGACATGCTGGGTAAGTGACTGGGGATCGGGGTGGGAGACTACGACGAGTGTGGTCATGAGCGTCCTTCGGTAGATGGTGCGCTTATGTACTAAGAGTAGGTTACTATTGGTATATAGCGCAAGGAGGTGTCCGATGGCACGTACGAGACTGTCGCGAGCCGGCAGGTACGAACAACTCGTGGAGGTGTCGTGGGCATTGGTGCGAGAGGAGGGTGCGGACGCGCTGACCCTTGGTCGGTTGGCTGAACGTGCCGGCGTTGCAAAGCCAGTTGTATACAGCCATTTCGCCTCTCGCGCCGCGTTGTTGGCAGCGCTCTTCAAGGAATTCGACGATCGTCAGACGGTGATGCTCGAGGAGTATCTCGATGCCGCGGATGAGTCTCTGAACGGACGCGCGAATGCCATCGCCGACTCCTACGTCGGATGTTCGCTGGCGCAGGGGCGTGAACTGACGGGTGTGCTTGCAGCGCTGGAGGGTTCGCCCGAGCTGGAGCGGGTCAAGCGTGAATCGGAACACGCCTATTCCGAACGATGTCGGGAGGTGCTGACTCCCTTTGGTGCGGGCGGAGGACTTGCGCAACCTTCGATGACCGCAATATTCGGTGCTGCAGAGGCACTCTCGCATGCGGCGGTTGCGGGAGCGCTCTCGCCCGACGATGCTCGAAGCGAACTTGCCGCACTGATAGTCGCGGTGGTCGGCCGGACCTGAGGTCACCGGTTATCTTGGTGCCCATCCAATTCGACGCGCTCACGCATGGATTCGGATATCGCTGTCAGAGTTCTGACGAACGCGTCGATCGCGGGAGCAAGTGGAGGTTTGCCGTAGGTTGCGACGGAGACAGTGCGTCGCTCGCCGGGAATGCGGTGTGCGCGGATACTCGGGTTCTGATGTGCCTGGAGGGCGAGGGCCGGAAGGGTGCTTACCCCGCTTCCGGAGGCGACCAGGGCTTGGACGGCGACGTAGTCGTCGGTCTCGAACTCGATCCGCGGAATGAATCCAGCTCGATTGCAAGCGGTGAGGAGGTGGGCTCGGCAGCTCGGGCAACCGGCAATCCAGGTCTCACCGGCGTAGTCCGTGATCTCGTTGGCGGCATCTGCATTCCGCGTAGATGTGATCAGGTACAACGGATCTTCCAGCAAAGTCGTCTGCGCGACCTGCTTGAGCCCGACTTCAGGGGTGTCCTCGTGCGCGAAGACAACAGCTACGTCGACATCGTTGTTACGAAGCAGTGCAAGTGCTTTGGGTGGTTCTGCATCAACGAGGCTGATGGACACATCGGGGTACTGGGACGTGAACGCTGCCATCGCCTGCGGAATCAAACTCGCCAGGGCTGACGGGAATGCGGCCAGTCGTACCCGCCCGGCCCTCAGTCCTGCGTACGTCTGGACTTCGGCTACCGCTGCGTCGACGTGGCCGAGGATCTCGGTGGCTCGCCGAACCAGCACTGCGCCGGCGTCCGTCAGGCGGAGTCCACGACCCGCTCGCTGGAACAGTGGAACCCCGACTTCTGATTCGAGCTGTCGAAGGTGGTGACTGATGGAGGGCTGCGCGTAACCGAGAGAATCGGCGGCGGCTGTCACCGATCCTTCCTGTGCAACAGCTACCAGGACCCTCAGCCGAATTAGATCGAGCATGCCAAAATCATAGAAGATTTCGATGCTTTGGACGAAAACACGTATTGGATCTATGAATCGGTGTTTGGCAGGGTGAATCACATGGCACCGGCATCTGATCTCACGGCATCAAACCAGCTACATCCACCCGTATGGGCAGACATCGAGCGTGCCAGTCAGGTCGTCCGACGGCATCTACCGGTCACGGCCCTGATATCGCACCCGACCTTGGGTGCGGGCTCGTGCAGCCAATTGTTCGTCAAACACGAGAACGTGCACCCCACGGGTGCGTTCAAGGTTCGCGGCGGACTGAACCTGGTGGCAGGACTGGATGAGGCGACGCGGGCGCGGGGGATTGTCGGCTACTCGACCGGAAACCATGCTCAGTCCTTGGCGTATGCCGCAGCGGGTGCGGGCGTGCGGTGTGTGATCGTCATGCCGGTTGGGGCGAATCCAGTCAAGGCTCACGCTGTCCGCATGCTCGGAGCCGAGCTCATCGAGCACGGTGTGAACTTCGACGAAGCACGTGCTCACGCCGATTTCATCAGCGAACGTGACGGCCTGCGTCTCGTGAGCGCCGCCAATGAGCCGGCAATCCTCGCCGGTGTTGCAACGGCCTACGTCGAACTCCTCGAACAACAACCTGATCTGGACGCGGTGGTGGTCCCAGTCGGTGGCGGCAGCGGTGCGGCGGCGGCGTGTCTCGTCGCCAGTGCGCTTGCACCGCACCTCGAGGTGTTCGCAGTGCAGTCTGAGGCCGCACGAGCCGCACATGACTCGTGGAGTTCCGGCACGTGCGTCGAGCGCCCGAACACCACCCGTGTCGAGGGGCTTGCGACCGGTGCCGGGTTCGCACTGACACAACGTGTTTTGCGTGAACGGCTAGGAGGCTTCCTGCTCGTCACGGATGACGACATCACCCTCGCGCAGCGGGCGTTGCTCTACGACGCTCACACTTTGAGCGAAGGTGCTGGTGCGGCCGCACTTGCTGCGGTCTATTCGCATCCGAACACCTTCGCTGGCAAGCGCGTTGCTGTTGTCTGCACGGGCGCCAATGCCTCCGAGAATGAGATCCGCAGGGTCGTCGGCTGACCGATGGCATGATCGGAACCATGGGCCAGTTTGGTAGGGCGGCACCAATTTTGCATCGCGTATGTGTGTCTGGAACAAGATTTCGCTTCCACGATTCAGCAAAGTGAACAGGGTCGCATCTCGCGACAGCAAGGCCACCGTGGAGGAGACGTGATGCTGCCGACAATCGTCGTTCGGGACGGGACTGTGCTCGATGGTAGAGGGAGCCCGCCCAGGAAAGCGGATGTTGCGATCTCCGGTGACACGATCGTGGAAGTCGGAACGATCGGTGCTGTGCCGGGGGCGATCGACATCGATGCTCGCGGTTGCATGGTGGCTCCCGGTTTTGTGAATGTGCTCAGCCATAGTTACCTCACGCTGCAGCAAGACCCACGAGGATTGTCGGACTTGTATCAGGGGGTCACAACCCAGGTCTTCGGTGAAGGCGTGTCTCTCGGACCGGTCACGGGTTCGATGACTCCGGCGATGCTCGGATTGGGCGCGATTCCAACTGGGGTGCAATCACATTGGCCGAGGTTGCATGATTTTCTCGAATCCTTGGAGACGAACGGCGTCGGTTTCAACGTGGCGAGCTTCGTCGGCGCGGCGAATCTGCGCATGGTGGTTGCGGGTGTGGACAATCGCCTGTTGAGTGAACAAGAGCTGGCCGAAGCGTGTGCCCTGCTCGACGAGGAGCTTGAAAATGGAGCTCTCGGAGTGGGTTCGGCTCTGATCTATCCACCCGGAAGCTATGCGGATTCCGGCGAGTTGCGAGCATTTTCGCAGGTGCTCGCCAGACACGATGCCGTCCATATCTGCCATCTCCGAAGCGAAGGGCAGAGGTTTCTCGAAAGCATCGAGGAACTGGTCGATATCGCTCGAACGACAGGAGCGCGCGGGGAGATCTACCACCTCAAGGTTGCTGGTAAGTCGCACTGGCACAAAATGTCCGAGGCCTTGCAATTGGTTGAGTCGGCTCGCGAGGACGGTGTGTGAATCACCGCGGACGTATATCCGTACGAGGCGGGGAACACGCTGCTCAGTGCCGCGTTGCCACCGGAGTTTCGGTGTCGTGACACGACGGCCGGGCGCACGCACCTGAACTCGACCGGTGTCCGAGAGCAGATCCGCGAGAGGATCCATCGTGAGGACGAGGACTGGGAGAATCTCTACGCTGCGTCCGGAGGCGCCGATGGGGTGACGATCTTGTCCGAGGTACCGGCACTCGGGATCCGAGCGGGGGAAGCTCTGGGATCTATTGCTCGGAGGATGGGGCATCACGACCCGGTAGACACCATACTGGCTGTTCTCGACGCTCTCCCCACAGCCGAGGCTGCCTATTTCATTGCGTCGGAGGACAACACGCGAACTGCCTTCGAGCGTCCCTGGGTTTCGGTTGGTTCCGATGCCGATGCTCAAAGCACGGAGACCCTTTTCGCGGGGCAACCCGTCCACCCCCGTTCATTCGGAACTTTCGCCCGTATTCTGAGCCGCTACACCCGCGGCATTGGCGGGCAATCAGTCGAGGAATGCGTTCGCCGAATGACCAGCCTTCCTGCTGAAAACTTCGGTTTGGCGAAGCGGGGCTACATTGCGCCAGGGGGATACGCCGATCTGGCGATCTTTGACCCCTCGCAGGTAGAGGATCTCGCGACATACGACAACCCAAGAGTGTATGCGACCGGAATGCGGCACGTTGTGGTCAATGGGCAACCGGCACTGTCGGACGGGGTGCCGACGGGGATGCTTGCAGGGCGCGCACTTCGGCGCTCGCGCAACGGGTTCGATGCAGTGAGGTGACGAGCTGGCACCGGGGTCAGCTCCGGATCGGCGAAGCGGCCACTGCCGGGAACGACCCTTCAGCGGCCACTTCGCCGGACCACGTGAGAGCCCTCAGAATTTCGCCGGGGTTTGCGGAACGATCATGGCCACCAAAGCCGCCGCAGCCGTCGCGCCGACCAGGACTCCGAACGCGGCCATGTACGAGAACTGGTCCACCATCCATCCCATCACGAGGGGGGTGATGAAACCGGCGAGCTGTCCACAACCGTTGATCAAACCCATTCCGGAACCGAGGAATTCGGCAGGCAATGCCCGCAACGGGAGGGCGAAGATCGACATCGAGCACAGTCCGCTGACGCCCATCGCGAGGGTTTGATAGAACGTGAACATCGCGACGGTATCGGTGGTAGTCATCAAGAACAGCAGAATGGCGGAGGTGGCCATGCACGGAACGAGCAGAATGCGCGCGCTGTCGTGAAAGTACTTGTCCACCAGACGTCCACCGACGACGATGGCCAATGCCGTGACGATGAACGGGATCGCCGCGAAGATTCCCGTATCGATCAGCGAGAGCCCCTTTTCGTTGAGGAGGTAGCTCGGCACCCAGGTCAACAGCCCATATCCGGCCATGTTGGCCAGGCAGAACAGAAGTGCGAACTTCCAGACCGAAACGGACTTGAATACCGCGGCGCGTGAGTGTTCACTGGCGAGCGGTTGCAGTGCGGCCTCCGGATCTTCCGTGATCTCTGTGTCCAACGGCGCCGGGAGCACCAACCAGACGACTGTGCCGATCACGGCGCCGACTATGGCCACCAGCCAAAATGCGTCCCGCCAACCGACGGCCATGAGAACTGGGGCGATGATCAATGGTGCGATGCCGGGGCCCAGGTTGTTTGCACCGATCATGAAGCCCATGGCCGTGGCGCGAGTTTTCGGACGGGTTCGCTCAGCCAGAGCTTTGAACGACGCTGCTGGGAAGAGACCCTGGCTGAGACCGAACATCGCACGCATGACCATCAGCGAGACGAGTCCCCAGGCGAATCCTGTCAGTGCGGTGAACACCGACCACAGGATCAACGCAACGATCAACAGTGGCCGGGGTCCGAATCGGTCGGCCAGCATGCCGCCGGGGACCTGCCCGAGCATGTAAAAGATGGCGAAGATCGACACGACTCCGCCCAATTGCGTATTACTGAGGGAGAATTCGTCTCCGATCATCGGCAGTGCAAGCCCGATCATCACGCGATCTATCATGTCGATCATCCAGATCGTACTGAGCAGCCCAACAGTCATAGTCGTTGTTCGACGAATTGACTTGTTGTCCAATATGTTTTGTATCGACTTGCCGCCGCTATGCGAGGGTTCCTCAACTGTGGCGCGTTCCGACTTCATCATGCCTCCTGAATTGCGTTGTGCCGCATGGACTGATGAAGTGTGGCAGCGGACACGTAGGCCGCATTGGTCCGTTCGGCCAATAACCGACCGAATGTTTCGTCGGGCGGTACAGCGTCACTCGGGTGAGATTCCGGGTGACGCTGTCACCAGAGCTTTAACTGCACAAAGCTCTGTCCACGGTGTCTACGACGTGTTGCGTGGCGGACGCAGTCGTGGGAAGAGCAGTCACCGCAAGGTTTACGGCGCGCCCGTTGTCGGTGATGCCGCCGCGGGTCTCGTAACCGACTATGTCGCCGCCATGGCCCCAGTAGACCCCGCCGCACGAGAGAGTCCTGCTGGTGAGGCCGAGGCCGTACTCGAGTCCGGTGGGCCCGCCGACGTGGACGGTGGTACGCATCTGGTCGAGTTCGGCTGCGGGGAGCAGTCGTCCGTCGAGTAGCGCGTAGAGGAACTGGTTGAGGTCCGAGGTGGTGGAGATCAGCTGCCCTGCGGCCCATCCCCACGACGGGTCCATCTCTGTGACGTCACTCAGTGGGCTGTCTGGTGCGGTGCGGTGGTATCCCTTGGGATGGGGACCCCGGATGGTCATGTCTCCCGGGGGTGGGAAGTAGGTGTCGCGCAGGCCGATCGGCGCGAAGATACGTCGATTCATCTCCTCGGCGAGGGGGCGGCCGGTAACCTTCTGTACGAGTAGGCCGGCCAGAATGTAGTTGGTGTTGCTGTACCCCCAACTCGTTCCGGGCGGTGCGTCGGCGGGGTGTTGGAACGCGACGTCGAGCAAATCGTGGGGGTCGGCGTAGCGGTATCTGATCTCTTCGTCATTGACGTGTATTCCGTAATCGGGGAGTCCGCTGGTGTGTTGGAGGAGTTGGCGGATGGTGATGTTGTGGCCGTCGATCCCGTCTCCGCGGACGAGTCCGGGTAGGTAGGTCTCGATGGGGGTGTCGAGTTCGATCTTTCCTTCGGCGACCAGTTGCAGGACCACTACTGCGGTGAAGGTTTTGGTGTTGCTGCCGATTCGTATCTGGCCGTTGGGGGGTACCTCTGATCCGGTGGTCAGGTCACCGACTCCTGCGGTGTAGTTGTGGGAGTTGCCGTTTCGGTCTTGGATGCTTGCGAGGGCGGCGGGTAGTCCGTCCTCGCTCACCAGCGCGTCGAGGGAGCGTTGAACCGCGTCGGACTCGGTGGAGGAAGAACCGACGGTATCGGGACTGAGGGCGGATGACGGCGAGCAGGACGCCAGCGTCATGGCACCGAGGGCCGCCGCGGCAACGACCGAAAAGGTCCGGTGCCGTTTGCGGTCCTGCCGGCGATCTGAGGAAGGGAAGCCCTTTCGAATATTGTTACGCATCAGTAGAACTCCTGAGGATTGGTAGGGTTCGGGACATCGTTCGCTCGGGAAGAATTGTTGTTCGATGTTGCGTGCGAAGTCGTGCACGAACATGTTTCCTTCACTTCTCGCACATCGCTGCGTCGACAACTCGCTGTGCTGCTACGAAGGCGTCCTCGCTCATCGGGATGTGATTGAGCGTGAGAGTCACAGCGCGTCCTGTGGTATCGACTCCGCCCGAGGTGCCGAAGCCGGGAATTCCGCCGCCGTGACCCCAGATCTCCTTCCCGCAGGAGCTGTTCACGCGTACTAGTCCGAGTCCGTAGCTGTCCTGCGGGCTCCTGTCGAACGGCACGGTGTGTTTCATCTCGGCGAGCCTGTCATTCGAGACGAGATCGCCGCGTAGCAAAGCCGTGAAGAAAGTGTTGAGGTCGGCGCCCGTTGCGACCATCGCACCTGCGGTGTCGGCCCACGACACGTCGCCATCGGTGACATCGACCTGAATGCCGTCAATCGGGTGATAGCCCTGTGCATGAGAACCGCGGATCTGTGTCTCGCGGGAGGCGGGAAAATAGGTGTCCATCAGTCCGAGCGGATCGATTATGCGGGTGGTGATCTCCTGCGCGGCAGGGCGTCCTGTGACCTTCTCGATGAGCATCCCGAGCAGAATGTAGTTCGTGTTCGAATAGACAGCCTTGTCTTTGGCTGCCGGGCCGGGTGGAAGAGACATTGCGATATCGACCAGTTCAGTGGGGGAGAAGTGCTCCGATGGTTGTGCGCTTGTCCCCACCAGCAGCTGGCCGGGCTTGATGTCTTCCGGCCGTGCTCCGCCGGCGGCGAGGTAGTCCGTCAGTCCACTGGTGTGCTGCAAGAGATCTCGAATGGTGACTCGGTTGCCGTCGTTCCCGTTGCCTACGATCGTTCCGGGCAGGTAATGCTCGATGCTCATATCGAGGTCGAGCAGTCCGTCGTCGACGAGTTGCATGACGACGGTCGAGACGAAGGCCTTTGTGTTGCTGCCGATTCGGACCCGCGCATCATCGGGGATGGGCTCGCCGGTGGCGGTGTTTCCCATTCCTGCACGAATGATGCGAGTGCCCCGCGACGGGTCGGAGATCACGAGTTGTGCGCCGGGGATCCCCTGCTCGATGGCGCCGTCGAGCGCCTGTTGCACGGCAGCGTCGCTTTGCCGAGTGGAATCAGTGGAGTCAGTGGTGTCACCACATCCGCTCACGCCCAATATGAGGGCTGCAGCGGTGACTGCCGGAAGCACGGTGAGCAGGGGGCGACGTCGAAGGGTGGTCATTGGTTGTGGTCTCCTGTTCGTCGAATCTCGTGGTGAGTTCCACATGCAGAGAACAGTATTGACGTGCATACGCGTCCTCCATGGTGCGAAGTGCAGTCTCTCGGTGGTGCGTGCCGGAGCGTACGGGGTGTAACTGGCTGCACCTCGGAGTCCCGCGTCTCGCGGCCGATACTGTCGGTTTGACGAGCTATTTCGGAGTAAGCGCCCTTTGGTGATTGACAGGAGGCCTCAGCGACAAAGGGCGATATCCACCGCGTGTTCGAGTTTTCTCCGGGTGGCGTCGTCGACTACTTGCATGCTGACCGCGATGTTCGCTTCGCGTCCGTCGTCGGTAGCGCCCCCGCGTGTCTCGTATCCAGGGAAACTGCCGCCGTGGCTCCAGGACAGGCCGCCACACGGTAGCGGACGGCTGACCAATCCAAGTCCGTAGCGGGCATCGGGTCCGAAGGTTTCCTCCGCGGGGACGGTTGTGCGCATCTGGTCGAGTTGGGCTGCGGGGAGCAGTCGTCCGTCGAGGAGTGCGTGGAGAAACTGGTTGAGGTCCGAGGTGGTGGAGATCAATTGCCCTGCGGCCCATCCCCACGAGGGGTCTATCTCTGTGATGTCGACGGGAGGCGCGTCCGATGACTCCCGGTAGTAGCCGCGGGGGTGAAGTTCCGAGATCTTCTCGTCGTATGGTTCAGGAAAGTATGTGTGCTGCAGATCGATCGGCGCGAAGATTCGCCGGTTCATCTCCTCGGCGAGGGGTTTTTCAGTGATCTTCTGTACGAGTAGGCCGGCGAGGACGTAGTTGGTGTTGCTGTACTTCCAACTCGTTCCGGGGGCGAAGTCGGCAGGATGTTCGAGCGCGATGTCGAGAAGTTCGCGTGGGTCGTAATATCGGACTTCGTCTTCCAGGTAGTTGCTGTAGTTGGGGAGTCCGCTGGTGTGTTGGAGGAGTTGGCGGATGGTGATGTTGTGGCCGTCGATCCCGTCTCCGCGGACGAGTCCGGGTAGGTAGGTCTCGATGGGGGTGTCGAGTTCGATCTTTCCTTCGGCGACCAGTTGCAGGACCACTACTGCGGTGAAGGTTTTGGTGTTGCTGCCGATCCGTATCTGGCCGTTGTGCGGTACCTCTGATCCGGTGGTCAGGTCATCGACTCCTGCGGTGTAGTTGTGGGAGTTGCCGTTTCGGTCTTGGATGCTTGCGAGGGCGGCGGGTAGTCCGTCCTCGCTCACCAGTGCGTCGAGTGAGTGTTGAACCGCATCGTGCCGCGCAGCGACGGTATCGGCGGACGACGAGCACGCACCGAGGGTGACCACGCTGAGAGTCATTGCGACGGAACAGAGGGCGCGGTGCCGTTTCCGGCTTTGTCTTTGGGGTGAGGGAGGTTGGCCCTGTCGACTGTGGCGGCGCATCAGTAGAACTCCTTGGAGAGATTGATCGGTCTGGACACGATCCTGTCTGCTGGAGGATTGGTCGCGCATCGCTCCGACGCGGGAAAACCATCTCCCTCGATCGGGGGAGGCCATCGCCGAGCGGCCCAGTCATACTTGTCGAATCATGATCACCGGACTACGACCGCTGATGCGGGGCTCTACATACTCAGCTGTACTTTTCGCCTTTTGTGGTGTGTTGGCAAGCCTGCCACTTCTGGTGGTTGCGATGTTGCCTGCTCTCGCGTGGCAATCCGCACCCGAGTTCGTCCGGGTGCTTTCGGTCCTGCTCATATGGGTGACTTTGGTAGGAGCACTCGGCCTGGTGCATCCTGTGCGACGCGCGCTCATCGTTTCTGCCCGCCGACTGCTGCAGGTGTCGCTGCCGAGTCCAGCGCTCGGACACCGTACTCCTAACCTCTCGGACATTGATCGCTGGCGGGCCCCGCTCTGGATTGTCCTGCATGTCATGGTGGGTTGGCTGGCGGCGCTCGCGACCAGCGTCCTTTTCATCATGGGGATTTCGCTCCCGGGGAACTGGCTCGGCGGCACGGCGCGAATCAGTCTGTTCGATACGTCGGTTGACGTGACGGGTGGATGGACCTGGGTCGTGGCGGCCGGCTGCCTCCTGCTTGCGGTAGGAATTTGTGTCCTGGTGGCAACACTGCTGAGATGGCTGGCGCCACGACTGTTGGGGCCGTCCACGGCTGAACGGCTCGCGCTGGCGGAAGAACGTGAACTGCAACTGGCCGAACGTAATCGGGTCGCTCACGAGTTGCACGACTCGATCGGACACACGCTCACCGCCGCCACGATCCAGGCGGCGGTGGCCGGCGAGGTGCTTGCCTCCGATCCTGCCGCAGCGAGGGCCGCCATGCGTAGCATCGAGGAGTCGACACGGGCAGCGCTCGAGGACCTGGACTACGTACTGGGTGTACTTCGCGAGGAGAGGCCTGGGGCTGTACCTTCTCGGACGCTGTCGGACTTGCCTGCGTTAATTGATCGGTTGCGGCATGCGGGGGCGGTTGTGGAGGTGAACCTGTCGGGTGACCTTTCACAGATCCAGGGGACACTCTCTCGCGCGGCGTACCGGATCCTGCAAGAGGGGACGACCAATGCTCTGCGGCACGGGGACAGCGGGCCGATCGAAATCACGGTGGCAGTCGGCTCGGAGAGCGTCGAGCTCAGAGTGGTCAACAGCATCGGGGCAGTGACCGGGGGAAAGGCAGACGTAGTTCGAAGATCAGGGCGCGGCCTGGCAGGTTTGGCCGAGCGCGTGCGACTCTTGAACGGTGAGTTCAAGGCTGGACCGGACGGAGCCCAGGGCTGGCGATTGAGTGTTCAGTTGCCGGTCCGGGTGGCACGATGACCGAAGCCAATTGGAGTGAGGACGCCGCCAAACCTGCAAGCATGCCAGTCACCCTGCTGATTGCGGATGACGACGACGTTACCCGCAGCGGCCTGCGTATGCTGCTCGCAGCTCAGCCCGGGATTGTGGTCGTCGGCGAGGCTTCCGACGGTATCGAAGCAGTGGAGCTTTCGCGGCAACTTCGTCCGGATGTGGTGCTGATGGACGTGCGGATGCCGCTGCGCAACGGAATAGAGGCAACTCGGCACCTCCAGGCCGAGTGCACCGAACCGCCGAAAGTCTTGGTAATCACCACTTTCGAAAACGATGGCTACGTCACGGCCGCACTCAGTGCGGGCGCGAGTGGCTTCGTGCTGAAGCGGCTCCCAGTCCCGCAGATCGCAGCGGCAGTACGTGTGGTGGCGGCGGGCGAAGTGATCCTGTTCCCTGCCGCGCTACGCCGGATGGTTACGCCCCGCCCGTTGGTCTCCGCTGAGGCGTTCCCGAATGCAGCGCTGACAGCAAAGGAGGAAGAGGTATTGCGGTTGATGGCCACCGGGCTGTGCAACTCGGATATTGCTCAGGTTCTGGTTGTGAGCCTGGAGACAGTGAAAACGCATGTCGGGAACGTGCTGGCAAAGCTCGGTGCTCAGAATCGGACGCACGCTGTCGTCATCGCCTACGAGTCTGGTTTGGTGGTCCCGGGGTCAGGCACCGATACGGAACCCTGTGCAACTGGCGGTTGATTGATTTTGTCAGCGTGACCCGGTGAGGATTCGCCGACTGAACCTACAGATCCGTTCCTCTTGCCGAAACGCTCCGAGACGAAGTCACACCACCGGTCACCAGTGCGTACCGGGCACGAGTCGGGCGGCACGACGGCCGAGTTTGCGGATGCGCGAGCGCGAGTGGTGCTGTCGCGTCGGTGTTGCCGGAGCGTCTGCCGGAGTTTCCTTGTCTACCTGACCCTTTGCCGCCGGAGAATCGGGGA
The DNA here is from genome assembly GCF_031763325.1 of Rhodococcus sp. SG20037. Classification (NCBI taxonomy): domain Bacteria; kingdom Bacillati; phylum Actinomycetota; class Actinomycetes; order Mycobacteriales; family Nocardiaceae; genus Rhodococcus; species Rhodococcus sp. SG20037. The sequence goes on from NZ_CP134497.1 coordinate 2,169,118, forward strand.
AGGCCTGGTACATCTGGTTGAGAATTCGGTCCTTGGTGTGCGGTGCGAACAGGGTTCCCAGATCACCCAGGGTTCCCAGTGGTACGTCGATGCGTTTGGGGCGGTCGATCAGCGCGCGGATCACCATTGCCGCAGCCTTTTCCGGGCTGGTGATCGGGCCGTTGTTGTATTCGCCGGTCGGAGCGATCATCGGTGTTTCGACCAGCGGCATGTGGATGGTCGTGAAAGTGATTCCGTCCGCCAGGGTTTCAGAGGCGGCTACGTCCGAGAAACCGTCGAGGGCGGCCTTGCTCGCCACGTAGGCCGAGAATCTAGGCGTTGCCGCCTGGACTCCCGCGCTGCTGATGTTCACGATGTGGCCGAAGCGGCGAGAACGCATGGTCGGTAACAAGGCGAGCACCAATCGGACAGCGCCGAAGTAGTTCACGGCCATCGTTCGTTCGTAGTCGTGGAAACGATCAGTGGAGTGGTAAATGCCGCGCCGGATGGATCGGCCGGCGTTGTTTACCAACATATCTACGTGATCGTGTTCTGTCAGAATGCTTTTGATCGTGTGCTGGACCGATTCGTCGTCCGTGATGTCGCAGGGATAACCGAATGCCTTGCCCCCGGCTGATCGAATCTCCTGTACTGCGGCATCGAGTTCGTCGGTGCGGCGTGCGATCAGGAGAACGGTGGCGCCCTTCTGAGCGGCGGCAATGGCCGATGCCTTGCCGATTCCGGAAGAGCCTCCGGTGATCAGAACGATCCGACCCACGAGTGGTCCTTCGGGACTGTTACGTCGTGCGCGATTGGGATCGAGGTTTGCGCGCCAGTACTTCCACAACACAGTGGAGTACGACCCGAACTCGGGGACCGCCAGTCCTGATCCGGCCAGGGCGGCAACGGTTCTCGCGGAGGTGAATGTCGGCGCCATCGTCATGTTGTCGAGTAATGCTGCAGGCATGCCGATGCGATCGAGGAAGACCTTCCGCGCCGATTCTGCCGAATCCATCGGCAATGGCGAGACAAAGGGTTTGGCGATCACGCCCGGCAGGCTGAGTGCGGGCCGGGGCGCTCCGGCGGCCTTGGCGAGTCCGGCATAGATTTCGCGTACCGGTTGAGGTTTCGGATTCACGAGATGGAATGCTTCGCCGTCGTGGCCGGGCGCGTGCATCAATTCGACGAGGGCGGCGGCTACGTAATCGACGGGCACCACATTGGTTGCACCGAGGTTGGGGATCGGGACGGGGAGTGCTGCAGGTAGTTTCGCGAGTAGCGCCAGTCCTGGAAACAAGTAGTACGGACCGTCGATCTTGTCCATCTCCCCGGTGACGGAGTTGCCGACCACGGCAGACGGTCGATAAACACGCCAGGTGAGGCCTTCTCGTTCTCGAACGAGCTTCTCGGCCTCGAACTTGGTTCGGTGGTACGGAGTGGGAAAGCCTTGACCGCAATCGAAATCGGTTTCGCTGAAGGTTCCCGGGTAGTCGCCCGCAACTGCGACTGATGACACGTGATGAAGGGTGGCTCCCAGCTGTGCGGCAAGGTCGGCCACGGAGCGTGTGCCCTCGACATTCGTCGAAGCCTGCTCGTCTCCGGCGGTGATGTCGTAGATCGCGCCGAGGTGAAGGACGTGGTCGGCAGGCGGGGGAGAGTCGATGCCCAGCCCCGGCTCGGTCAGATCTCCAATGAGTGGATGCACGCGATCGCCGCCGGGAATTGCCGACACCTGTTCTTCGAGTTTGGCTACAGAACCGGCTCTGACCAGCACATGGATCTGAGCAGTTTGATCACGCTCGAGCAGGAGTGGCAGTGCAGCTCGTCCGAGGAATCCGGTACCGCCAGTGACGATGTAAGTGGCCATAGTCGGTAACTTACTCCAAAGTAAGATCAGCGGCTAGAGGGAAACGAACATCAGTGCGTCATGACACCGTCCTCGGCGTCGAAGTCGATGCCCGCGGAGATGATTCCGGAGAACAAGAACGCGACGGCAAGCGCAAGAGCGGGGATTGCAAGGATCCATTCGAAAATTGTCATGCTCCAAGTCTGACGAAATCAGCTTCGGAGAACATCGCCCTGCGGAGCGATTTAGACGATCGGGCAGTCATCCTCGAGGACGACTGCCCGATCAGGGAAATCCACTAGGTCTGTTGCTGAAGAGTTTCGGGCGCAGTGGGGTGCGCGCTCGTCCTTGCGTCGCGTGACGTGATTTCGGATGAGATGTGGGCGGCCGTTGTTCCGAGGGTGTGAAGGCCATGCGCCGTCCGCCAGTAGACCGGCGCACCATCGTCGAGGCGATGGCGTGGACAGGCCGGCAAACCCTAGGCCGGTTCAGCGCCCGACAAGTCCTCGACCGCATACGGAGTCGTTCCTTCGAACAGAACACCGATCCCGAAAGGATCGGCCATCTCGAGCTTTGACTCAGCGAACCGCAGCAGCCAGGTTCCGTCAGCCCAGATCACCGCCTCAGGTTCGCCGAACAGTGACTCCGTGGCGTCCAACTCCACGAGTTCGGAGTGGCGGAGGCCGAACTGTGGCCCACGCAGCTGTTGACGCAGGTAATCGGCGGCGACTTCGGCAAACTCACCGAACCGGGCCATCACGGTCGCAGCGAGCTCACACACCGCAGACTCCGGCACGGTGGCCGGCTCGATAACCAGACTCACCGGCCTGGAGTCACCGACCCCCTGGACATCGATGCTCGATGTCCAGCACGCCAACGAATCGTCCGAGTCGACACGCGAAAACACTGCTGAGCCGACCACAACACTCTCAGGTAAGTCATCCACGACCCCTAGTCAAACACGGCTCTCCGCAGGATCCCAGGGACTCTTCAGCGACATGATCCAGTCGCGATCAGTGGCCGATGCCGACCTTCGCGTGAACCTTTTTCATCCACACAGGAGCCCACCAGTTCGCTTCGCCCATCAACTTCACGAGCGAGGGCACGAGCAACATGCGGATGATGGTCGCGTCGACGATCAGCGCGACGATCATGCCGACGCCCAGGAACTTCATCACTGACAGCCCTGACATTGCGAAGGCCCCCGTCACCACTATCAGGAGTAAGGCGGCAGCCGTCACGATGCGGCCGGTGCGCTCGGTTCCGAACTTGACCGCTTCCTCTGTCGTCGCTCCCGCGTTCTTGGCCTCGACCATCCGTGACATCAGGAAAACCTCGTAGTCCGTGGACAATCCGAACACCACCGCCAGGATGAGCACGACAAACGTCGCCTCCAGCGGAGTTTGACTGACCCCGAGGAGTTCGACGCCGTGTCCGTCCTGGAAGACGAAGGTGAGGACACCGAAGGTGGTCGCGAGACTCAGGGCTGCCATCAGCACCGCCTTGATCGGCAGCACCACCGAACCGAACGCGAGGAACAACAGGATCAGGGTGGATCCGACCATGATGAGGATCATCACCGGTAGCCAGTGCAGGACGGCGTTGTTGCCGTCGTCGACCATGGCTTGACCGCCGCCGACAAGCAGCACCGTTCCGTCGGGAGCGGAGATTGCACGCAGATCTGTCACTGCGGCGCTCTGTGATTGGGGTGTAGAGCCCTCGCTGTAGAGAGCCTGAACCGCGACGAGTTGATTGGTGCTCGCGACGACGGTCGCCTGACCGATGCCCTCGACTTGACCGGCGGACTCGGCGATCGCTGCACCTTCGGCCGGGGTGAGAGTGTTCCCGTCCTCGGCCTGAAGGATCATCGTTGCGCCGCTTCCGGTTTGCGGGAAGTCGTTGACCAACGTGTCCATTGCGACGCGAGCGGGGTCGTTGTCCGGTAGTGCGGTGTACGAGAGCTCTCCCAGCCGGGCGCCGAGCAGCGGCGAGGCCATCACGAGCAGCACAGCCACGATTGTCACCGAGACTGCGACCGGACGCTTCATCACCCACGTGACGACGCGGCCCCAGAACTTGCGCGAGCGCTCCTCGCCGCGTTGCGCCGCATCCTTGCGCCATGTCAGGGCGTTGATGCGATGCCCCAGAATGGCAAGTAGCGCAGGCACAGCGGTCAGCGACAGGACGGCCGCGCTCAATACCGCAGCGATCGCGCCGAAGCCCAGAGACCGGATGACGGCCTGGGGGAAAACGAGCATGCCGCTGAACGCACAGATCAGCAGTAGACCCGAGAACATGACGGTGCGACCCGCCGTCAGAACTGTCCGCTGAGCAGCCGCTCCCGGGTTCGAGCCCGAATTCAGTTCTTCACGGAACCGACCGACCACGAACAGTCCGTAGTCGATGGCCAGTCCCAACCCGAGAAGAGAAGCGACGTTGATCGAGAACGAGGACACATCGGTGATCAGCGTGAGGATTCGCAGAACCGCCAAAGCACTCAGGACACTGAGTACACCCACGAACACGGGCACGGCAGCAGCGACGATGCCGCCGAAGATGAAGACCAACAGCACCAGAGTGATCGGAATGGCGATGGCTTCGGCGACCACCAGGTCCTTCTCGAGCTTGGTGTTGAATGCGACGCCGACGACGGTGTTACCCGCGAATTGTGCCTCGGCACCTTCGACTTCGAGCTTCGGCAGGAGATCGGCGAAAGTGGCGGGCGTGACGCCCGAGTCCGGTGCCAACGTGATCGCAACGGCCGCCATGGATCCGTCGTTCGAGAGCAGGCTGGCCTTCGCTGCGGCGTCTGTTCCCCAATACGATTTCACCGAAGCGGTCGGCACTTCGGTTTTGAACTGGTCGACGGCGGCTGTCACTGCCGGCCCGATGTCGTCCAGAGTCTTGCCGTCCGTGGGCGAGTAGATCGCGATGATGTCCGGGGTCTGCGGTCCGAGATTGTCTTCGATGATGTCGGCGACCTTCGCGGAGTCGCTGCCCGGATCGATGAAGCCGCCCTGGCTGAGCTTGCCGAACACTCCGAGTCCCCACACCCCACTGATGAGAACTATCAGAACCGCGAGGCTCAGTACCCACCATTTCCGGGCGACGACGGTTTGGGCCCAGCGTGTCATGTATCAACTCCGGTGTGTGGGGGCGTCTGGCCAGATCGACTGTAGTGGGCGTTTGGTCTTGAATCGGAAACGTCATGCATACTGCTCGAAGCACTTGCAAGCCACGCGTGTGGGGGAAGCCGGTCCGAATCCGGCGCTGACCCGCAACGGTAGGTCGATTCTCGGTAGTCACCGAGTGTCGGCAAGCCCGATTACCCGCCGCGCGGTGTGCGACATCCATTCGTCGTGGTCTACGAAAAGGAAGTCCAGCAGGAGCTCTGGCCGAGGATCAGCGTGCGGGCGGAGTTGTCTGTCGGATTCTCATTCGTGGCTCAGAGCCCTTACGAGGTCCCCGTGTCACTTCAGTTCTCCCCGTCCCGCGCCGCCGCTGTTCTCATCGCGGTCGCCTTGGTTTCGGCAGGTTGTTCCAAAGGCGAAGCGGCTGGTGGTTCTTCAACCACCGAATCCTTTACGCAGCCGGTTTCCATCACGAACTGCGATCGAGAAGTAACATTCGATTCGCCACCCCAGCGGATCATCACCATGAACGATCACGTCACCGAAGTACTCATCGAGATGGGCGTCGGTGACCGGATCGTCGGGATGGGATACGGCGACAGCACACCCACCCCCGAGACCGCCGAGCAGTTCGCGAAGATCACCAACCTCGCCAAGGAATACCCGACCACCGAGCAGATTCTCGATCTCGATCCCGATTTTGTCGTCGGAGGTATGAGCAGCGCCTTTCAAGAGAAGGAAGGCCGTTCGCGGGACCTGTTCGCCGAACGCGGAATCAACACGTTCCTGTTCTCCGAGTACTGCGGCCAGGGATTCCCCGACATCTCGATGCTGGAAAACGACTACGAGCAGTTGGGGAGAATCCTCGGCGTCGAAGGTGAAGCAGCCGAGGTCACCGATCAGGTAACGCAAGGGCTCGATGCGGTGAAGGCGGCAGTCGGAGATGCACCGCCGGTGCCGACATTCTTCTATGACGGCGGCAAGGACGTTCCGACGACGATCGGTTGCGCGGCATCACTTTCGCAGTCAAGTCCGGTGAAATATTGGGCTTGGTCGGGCCGAACGGCAGTGGCAAGACGACGGCGCTGCGCTGCTGCTACAACGCTTTGACGCCGACAGGTGGCGCAGTTCTGATCGATCAAGTCGACTCGACGACGCTCTCGCGTAAGGACATCGCCCGAACTGTCTCGGCAAGTGTTCAGGAACCTACTGTCTCGGCAGGACTTTCGGTTCGTGAATCGATCGCGCTCGGACGAACTCCGCACCGCAGCTGGTTGGACCGAAGCACGGAGCGCGATACCGCCATCGTGGACCGGTGCATCGAGCAGGTCGGTTTGGTCGAGCTTGCCGGACGAGACGTATCGACCCTGTCGGGTGGTGAGCGGCAACGTGTCTCGATAGCTCGCGCATTGGCTCAGGAGCCCAAGGTTCTGTTGTTGGACGAGCCGACCAATCATCTCGATCTTCGTCACCAGTTGATCGTAATGGAACTGCTTACCGAACTTGCGTCGGCGGGGCTCGCAGTTGTGGTCACGATGCACGATCTACGGTTGGCGGTCGAGTACTGCGACAACCTTGCCGTGCTCACCGAAGGTGAACTCCGCGCGTGTGGGTCTACGGTCGAGGTGTTGGACGAGCCGTTGTTGGCCGAGGTTTTCGGCATCAGGGCGCGAGTCGAACGCGGAGTACGTCCGCGGATGGAGATATTGGGGCTGGCATGACGGAATCGGTGGCCGGGATCTACGCCCGTATGGCAGTAGCTGTGCCGTTCTTCGACAACCTGAGCGCGTATCCGGATACGGTGCCCGCGGTGTTGATGACCGACCCCCAGTGGTTGGCAGCACGTGTCGCCGATACGGCAGAGCGATGGGGGAGTGCGGACAGTCGAGTGAACGGCACGTTGTGGTGGTACTCGGCCAGCTCGACGCTGACCGGCATTCCGATCGGAACCGGGATGGTCACCGGGTTCGCGGCCGATCCATCGTTGGACGGTGGGCGGATCTTCTTGCGTGACAACGGCTATCTGGGCGGTTTTGCTGCCGGATCGGTCATTCCGATCTCGCGGAGTGTGGCGGAGTTGGGCCACGCGATGTTCCGCTCGCTCAATCCCGTGATCGAGGTACTCGCCGAGGTGTCCGGCGTTCGGCAGCAGGCGCTGTGGGCGATCACAACGGACTCCATCGCCAATCGCAGCCTCGATGCCGCCGGTAATGCGCGGGAGCGCGGAAGTGCATTTGCGGCCGGTCTGATCGAAGTTCTCCGCGGTGAGAACCCGGGCATTCCCGTCCCGCGTTTCGTGGACGTGGATCGCAGAGAATCTGCTGTGCGCGTAAGTAATCCATTGACGCCGGTGGCGTTCGGGCGACGCAGATTCACGCAGCGGGCGTCGTGCTGCCTGATCTACGAGGTACCCGGTGAAGGCAAATGCACCAGTTGCCCGAAGCGCGCACCCGAAGATCGGGTGCGCGCCTTGGCCGCTCTGGTGTGACTGTGGGTGGGCGGATTCAGGTGTTATCGGATCAGTGAGCTGCGACCTTGGAACGGTCGAGTCCCAGCGCGTCGGTCATCGTGAAGAACAGGTCGGTCTGGTCCGTGAGACCGCTGACGTTGGCCGCATGCGGGCCGAAAGCTGCTACGCGCAACTGAGTTCCGGTGTGTCCTTCGGACTCGACGGCCGGATCCTCGGACGTTCCGTAGCTGATCGTCATCTCCGAGCCGTCCTTGGTGGTCAGCTTGCGGGTCAGGCCGGGGTAGACGATTTCCTGGGCGCGCTCGACCGGGATGTTCTGGTCCTTGGCGATGGTGGCGATGTCGTCGGCGCTGACATTGGTGACGATCTGGCTGGTGTGAGCGTGGTCGGCTGTGACGATGACCAGGGTTTCTCCGTCGGTCTTCGCGAATTCGAGTGCCTTCTGCACAGCTTCGTCGAGGTCGACGGTTTCACCGATCTGACCGCATGCGTTGGCTGCGTGATCCTGCTTGTCGATCGAGGCACCTTCGACCTGGAGGAAGAATCCGTTGTCGTTGACCTTCAGTAGGTCGATGGCCTTCTGAGTCATGTCCGCGAGCTTGGGCACGTCGGAGGTTCGCTTGGGGTTGTCGACGCAGGTTTCGGCGGGTTGCAGGTAACCGTCACGGGTGGCGACTGAGCCTTCCCAGCGGACGGGCATGTTGCCGTCGGCGAACAAGCCGAGCACGGGTGCATCCTGATCGGCCTTGCCGACCTCGTTCATCTCGGCGGCGTTCTTCACCAGCTGGTAGCCACGGGCGGCGGCCTGCTCATTGAGTGTCTTGCCCTGCCAGTCACCGGCTTTCGCAGTCTCGGCGAAGGACTTGGCGCCGCCGGCAAAGGTGACGTCGGCGCGGGTGTCGAGGAGCTGTTCGCTGATCGATCCCTTGCCGCCGTTCTCGAGGGCGTTCTCCGGGCAGGACTTGGACGTCGCCTCCGGTCCGTAGCACTTGCGGCCACTGACGTGCGCGACCTGCACTGCGGGGGTGGCGTCCTGCACCTCGGCGGTGGAGACGTTGCCGGTGGCCTTGCCGTTCGCCTTGGCGATCTCGAGGACGGTCGACTGGGCCTGCCCCTTGATGTCGACCGAAATCGCGCCGTTGTAGGTCTTGGTGCCGGTGGACCATGCCGATCCGCTGGCTGCGGAGTCGGTGACGTAGTCGGGCTTGCCGTCCTTGGTCAGTGCGTAGTGCGTGTACTGGCCGGTGATCGGCAGGGCGTCGAGGCCGGGGAAGCTGCCCGCAGCGCCTTCGGCGTAGTTGCGTGCGGCGGTGATCTCCGAGTCGCCCATGCCGTCCCCGATCAGGAGGATGACGTTCTTCGCGCCGGAGGCATTGACGGCGTCGCGCACTGCGGCCGACTGATCACCGTCGATGCGACGAGCGCCACCGTTCGAGGACAGTTCGCCGGTCGCGGCGCGATCGACGGTCGCGCCGTTCGAGCCGGTGGCCTCGTCGGCGCTGCTGCTGCAGCCGGCAGCGGCCAGAACGGCGACGGCGCCGGCGACGGCCGTCAACCTACGTGTGTTGCGCGAGAACGACATACGAGTAGTACTCCTGGAAACAGTATGGATGGAGATTATGAACGCCGCTAATGATCTGGGGCGAAAGTGAACGGAGTGCAGACATGCGTACATCTGAATGTGACGAGACGGTGAGGGTTGAGATTCGCTCTGTTGACTGTGGGTGAGTGACCTGTCAGACTGAATCTGCATCGAACATCAGTTCGATGCATGTGGTGCGTCTTCCCTTTCGGCATCCTCGAGCAGTCGGTCGTCCCTGACGGCCGACTCGATCAGGTGCGAGGTCAGTGTGGGTTGGGGAAATGGGCCGCCGACGTGGTCCGAGATGGAACGGGTGCTTTCCGGACGACCCGGCCGTGTGGAACATGAGGATTTGTTTCCGGGCGATGGAAGCGACAGCCCCGCCTGGTCAAGAAAGCGCGGCGAGTACCACGCGGGCGAGCTCACCCGTGGTGCCGGTGTAATTCCTTACGCAGAACTGCACGCTCACTCGGCCTTCAGTTTCCTCGACGGTGCATCACCGCCGGAAGAGCTGGTCGAGGAAGCAGTGCGTCTCGGGCTCGAAGCTATCGCCGTCACCGATCACGACGGCTTCTACGGCGTGGTGAGGTTTGCGGAAGCCGCACGTGAATGGGGAATGCGCACCGTGTTCGGGGCCGAGTTGTCTCTGGATTCGGTACCCAGAACCGGCACGGCAGATCCCGGTGGAACGCACCTCCTGGTACTTGCCCGTGGGCAGGAAGGGTATCGCCGGCTCTCGCGGGAGATCGCTGCCGCGCATCTGGCGGGCGGCGAGAAGGGCAAACTGCAGTACGACTACGACGTATTGACCGAAGCGGCCGGTGGCCACTGGCAGATCCTGACCGGGTGCCGGAAAGGTCATGTGCGGCAAGCCTTGACGTCGGGTGGTCGCGAAGCAGCGGCGGATGCCTTGGGGGATCTGGTCGAGCGTTTCGGGGCGGAGCGAGTGTCGGTGGAACTCACTCATCATGGGTTGGCGGAGGACGACGAGCGCAATGCCGTTCTGGCCGAATTGGCGAGAGAGCATGGACTACGTACGGTGGCGACCACCGCCGCGCACTTCGCCGCTCCTCCGCGTCGACGCCTCGCCATGGCAATGGCGGCTGTGCGGTCGCGTCAAAGCTTGGACGAGGCAGCAGGATGGTTGGCCCCTACCGGCGGAGCGCACCTGCGGTCCGGCGCGGAGATGGCGGCACTGTTCTCGCTCTATCCCGAGGCTGTCAGTGGTGCCGCCGATCTTGGTCGTGAGTGCGCTTTCGATCTCAAGCTCATCGCGCCCAAATTGCCACCGTTCGACGTGCCAGCCGGGCATACCGAGGCGTCGTGGTTGCGTGAGCTCACCATGGTGGGGGCGCTGGAACGCTACGGACCGCCGGAAGGTGCACCGAAGGCATACGAACAGCTCGAACATGAACTTGCCATCATCGAGGGATTGAACTTTCCCGGATATTTCCTGGTGGTGCATGACATCGTGTCGTTCTGCAAGAACAACGACATCCTCTGTCAGGGAAGAGGTTCCGCTGCGAACTCGGCGGTGTGTTACGCGATCGGCATCACCAATGTCGATCCGGTTCGCAACAAACTGCTGTTCGAGAGGTTTCTTGCGCCTGAACGTGACGGCCCGCCGGACATCGACGTTGACATCGAGTCCGACCGCCGGGAAGAGGCGATCCAGCACGTGTACGCGAAGTACGGGCGTACGTATGCCGCGCAGGTAGCCAATGTCATCACCTATCGAGGAAAGTCGTCGGTGCGGGACATGGCTCGGGCGCTGGGCTTTTCGCAGGGCCAGCAAGATGCGTGGAGTAAGCAGGTCGGCCGGTGGGGTGGTATCGACAAGAATGCCGATACCGATATTCCGCGTCCGGTACTCGAACTGGCGGCGCAGATCGAAGGCTATCCGCGGCACCTCGGTATCCACTCCGGCGGCATGGTCATCTGCGATCGTCCCATCGCCGACGTCTGCCCGGTGGAGTGGGCGCGGATGGCCAATCGCAGTGTCCTGCAATGGGACAAGGACGATTGCGCTGCCGCTGGGCTGGTCAAATTCGATCTGCTCGGCCTCGGCATGCTCTCCGCTTTGCACTACATGATGGATCTGGTGGCCGAACACAAAGGCATCACGGTCGATCTGGCGCAACTCGATCTGTCGGAAACAGCGGTGTACGAGATGCTGCAGCGGGCAGATTCGGTGGGGGTGTTCCAAGTGGAATCACGTGCGCAGATGGCGACACTGCCGCGTCTGAAGCCTCGAAACTTCTACGACCTGGTAGTCGAGGTCGCGCTCATCCGTCCGGGGCCGATTCAAGGCGGATCAGTGCATCCGTACATTCGTCGGCGCAACAAACTCGAACCTGTGTCCTACGACCATCCGTCGCTCGAGAAGGCACTCGAACGCACGTTGGGGGTTCCGCTGTTCCAGGAACAGTTGATGCAGATGGCCGTCGACGTTGCGGGCTTCACGCCGTCCGAGGCCGATCAATTGCGTCGGGCAATGGGATCGAAACGCTCCACCGAGAAGATGGAACAACTGCGCGCGAGGTTCTATCAGGGCATGCGAGACCTACACGGCATCGGTGACGAGGTTGCCGACCGGATCTACGAAAAGCTGTATGCATTCGCTAATTTCGGTTTCCCGGAAAGCCATTCACAGAGTTTTGCCGCGCTGGTCTTCTACTCCTCGTGGTTCAAACTTCATCATCCCGCTGCGTTCTGCGCCGGACTTCTGCGCGCGCAGCCCATGGGTTTCTACTCGCCGCAGTCCTTGGTTGCCGATGCGCGCCGGCACGGAGTGCAGGTACACGGTGCAGACATCAATGTCAGCCTCGCGCATGCCACCGTCGAGGCAGGTGGATTCGAGGTTCGGCTGGGGCTGGGGGAAGTGCGCAACATCGGCGATGCACTCGCCGAGAAAATTGTCGAACAGCGCGACCTCGGTGGACCGTTCACGTCGTTTCTCGATCTGACCGGGCGGGTGGAACTGACTACCGCACAAGCTGAATCGCTGGCGACCGCCGGTGCGCTAGCCAGCTTCGGTATCTCGCGTAGAGAAGCGCTGTGGGCAGCGGGCGCTGCGGCGGGGGAGCGCCCCGACCGCTTGCCCGGTATCGGTGCGTCGGTCACAGCTCCCACCTTGCCCGGCATGAGCGACGTCGAATTGGCGGCGGCGGATGTCTGGGCGACAGGAGTATCTCCCGACACGTACCCGACACAATTCCTCCGCCCACAGCTCGACGCGCTCGGCGTGGTGCCGGCGTCGAGACTTCTCGACATCCCGGACGGTGACCGTGTGCTGGTGGGGGGAGCAGTCACACACCGGCAGCGTCCGGCCACAGCTGCGGGCGTCACGTTCATCAACCTCGAGGACGAAACCGGCATGGTCAACGTCGTGTGTTCGGTGGGGTTGTGGGCAAAGTACCGAAAATTGGCAAATACGGCGCCGGCGTTGCTTATTCGAGGGAAGGTGCAGAATGCAGAAGGCGCTGTCACCGTCGTGGCAGACCGGATGCAGCTGATGGATCTGCGAGTCACGGCCAAATCGCGAGACTTCCGTTAACGCCTGATTCTGGCCACCGTGTTAGTGCCGAGAGACAGTTTTGTGCCGAGAGGACAAATGTGGAGCTCAACTCTGACCTCCGAGCATATGGTGCGGGTCACATTTGCTCCCTAGGGTTGTCGCTTGAGCGCGATCGATTCACCACACGCAGCCGCGGTCAGTTGCCTTGCGCGTGAATATCGTCGCCTTCCAAACGCGCTGAACCAAAAGCACTTCGAGTCGAAGAGGAACTTCATGAGCACAGCGATTCTCGTCGCACACGTACACCCCGCCGATCCGTCTTCGGAGGATGCGTTCAACCGCTGGTACGACGACGTGCATATTCCGCAGGTCGTCGAACGAGTGCCCGGAGTTGTCTCCGCCTCCAGATTCTTCCTGGCGGATGTGCAGTTGCTGCCCGAGGATGCATTGCCCGCGCGCCGCTACCTGAGCATCTATCAACTCGACACGGAAGATCTCGCGGGCACCGCGCAGGCGTTGGGAAGTGCTTTGGGCGACGGAACTCTCGACATGTCCGAGGCCATCGCGACCACCGGCGACACCGGACCCGAATTGCTTTTCTACGTCCCGACCGAGAATTGAAGGGGAACGCTGACATGTCCGATCTTCTCGCGAACAAAGTTGCAATTGTCACCGGCGCAGGTGCCGGAATCGGCGCCGCCATTGCCCGGGCGTTCGGGGCGGAGGGCGCGAGGGTCGTGGTCTCCGACATCAACGGTGGCGCAGCACAGGCAGTGGCGGACTCGATCGACGGAGCTATCGCTGTCACAACTGATGTCACCGACGAACAGCAGGTCAAGGATCTCGTCGCCAGAGCGGTCGAAGAGTTCGGCGGACTGAACGTCGTAGTACCCAACGCCGGTATCGCCACCACGACCCCGCTGATCGAGACCTCGTTCGAGGACTGGCGGAAAGTGATGTCGGTCAACCTCGATGGAGTGTTCTTGACAGTGCGTCATTCGCTGCCCGCTCTCGTCGCATCCGGTGGCGGTTCGATCGTGAACATCTCGTCGATCTCGTCGACCACCGGCTCGCCTTTGATCGGCAGCTATGCCGCAGCCAAAGCAGCAGTTCGCAATCTCACCGAAACCCTGTCAGCCGAACTTCGCTTCCACGGAATCCGCGCGAATGCATTGCTGCCCGGATTCATCGATACCGACCTGGTCAAGAGTCACCAGCAGGATTTCGAGAATGCCCTCGGCCTCGAGTCCGGGGGATTCGACGACTTGATGGTCACGAAGCAGACGCGCTATGGCCGGACCGAGGAAGTTGCCGCCGCCGCAGTGTTCTTTGCGAGCGACCAGTCGTCGTGGTGCAACGGCAGCAGCCTGGTTCTCGACGGAGGGTTCACCGCTTCTCTCCTCTGAGCAGCAGAACCCTTTCCGAACGTCACCCGATCACCATTCGTGCGAGGATCCACACCATGACCAACCGCGCCGTGTACGTACTCCCGCCTGGAGGATTGAACAACCTCGAATCGAGGACGATCGAGACCCCGGGCCCGGGTGCGGGTGAGGTGACGATCGCGATCCACGCGAATTCGCTCAACCACCATGACTACCTCGTGGCGACCGGAGAGATAGCAACCGACGGTCCGCGGATCCTGTTGTCCGATGCTGCCGGGGAGGTCGTTGCGGTCGGAGACGGCGTAACGCAGTTCAGCGTCGGAGATCGCGTGATGAGCACCTATTTGCCGCATTGGCGGAGCGGCACACCGGATTTCGACGGATTCGGAAATTCGCCGGGTGACGGTGTCGACGGGTTCGCCCGCGACACCGTCACCGTGCCGGTATCTGCTGTGACAGTGATGCCGCGAAACTACACCTACGAGGAAGCCGCTACCTTGCCCACCGCAGGTTTGTCAGCGTGGCGCGCACTATTTGCCGGAGTCCCGATCATCCCAGGGTCGTCGGTGTTGATCCCTGGGACCAGCACGGTGGCGCTGTTTGCCGTCCAGCTGGCCAAAGCTGTTGGAGCTCAGGTGATCGCAACGTCGTCGGCCCCCGACAAGATGGCACGATTGGTCGAGCTCGGTGCCGATCACGTGGTCAACTACCGTGAGCGCCCGGACTGGGGTTCGGAAGCGATGCGGCTCAGCGGCGGGATCGACCTCGTCCTCGACGTCGGCGGGCCGTCCACCCTCGGCCAATCTCTGGCGGCAGTCCGACCAGGCGGGCGAATCTGCGCGCTTGGCATCATGAACGGCCCCTCGTCGTCGATCGACCTGACTTCGCTACTGACCAAACAGGTCACCATCGAAGGTGTTCTGGTGGGCAGTCGTGCACATCAGGAGGAGATGGTCGCTGGGCTGGAGAGCCTGGCGCTTCGTCCCGTCATAGATTCTTCCTTCAGCCTCGACCGCCTCGCTGACGCTTTCGAGCAGCAGAAATCCGTGCAGGCCTACGGCAAGATCGTCATCACAAACCCTTGATCGCTTGCCGGTCCCAACGGGGATCGGTGAGGATTTCCGCCGAGTCGCCGACAAATGCACGTGCGGCAGTCTGGTCGCCGCTCAGGGTGAATCTCAGCCACGCGGTGAGGTAGCCCCGGAATCCTTCGCCATCTGCGGCCCAATTGTGGCCGACGCCAAGCAGTCTGCCGCGGACCGCCGGTCCGGCGGTTTTGTCGAAGTACTCAGCTTGCGGATCGGCGGTGGAGACCGGGTCGTCGGCGCCGGTCATGAAGAACGTCGGTCCGGTCAACTGGGCCACGTCGATCACGTCGACAGGTCGCGAGGCCCACCACGGGTCAGGCAAATCGAGTACCGCCGTGGCGGTGATCAGATTCGCGGACTGGGTTGCCGCGTTGATCGCGCCACCGGCGCCCTGGGAGTGTCCGACCGAGGCAATGTTGTCGGTGTCGATCCGCTGGTGAAAAATGCTCTCAGCGTTGGTGTTCTGATCGACGACGTACTGGGCAGCCCCCAAGATCTCCGTCCCGTCGCCGGTGACGCTGCTGTCGGCCACCACAACGACAAAACCCCAAGAAGCGAGATGCTGCAGGAGCGCTTCGTACTCTTCGTAAGTCGCATAGCTGCCGTTGCCGAAGGTGACGACGGGATGCCGATTGCCATCAGACGACAAGCCGGCTGGGTAGAACAGTTGGTACCCGGGAACTGAATCGGCAGCCACTTCATGCGCACCCTTGGCTGCATACAGATCGCTGATCGATTCCGACGCGATGGATTCGGTGGTCGCGACTTCGGGAGTTGTCGGAACCCCCGCGGTGGCATGAGTGACGGCACCGGAGAGTGCCAGCAGACACGATGCAGTCACGACGGCGAACGAGTACGTGGTTCGAGAAGGCATGGGCACAAGTATGTCTTGTACGGTCGCGGTCGGTCAGGCCGAGACGGGTGTGTGCCGATCTTCGCCGATTCGATCTCGAATGAGGAAGACGGCGATCACCCCGAAGACGACCAAGAGGACCGTCAGTAGAGAGGTGATGGCGGCGGCGCCGCTCACTTCCGTGGTCACCGAAGTGTCCAGCCCGCCGGTCGAGAGAATTGTGGTGGGGTCGGTGAGGCCGTGTAACACGATTGCGGCCCAGATCGTGCCCGTCACACGCATTGTCAGGTACATGCACATACCGAAACCGAAGGTGTAGACCACGGTGACCAGAACGGTTGACGCCTTCATCCCGGCGATGAGGTTGACGGTGTGCATGAGTGCAAACACCAGTGAAGACACGACGGCGACAAAGCGTTCCCGGTGGCCGGCGTCGCGCAACATCTTCACTGCCAGGCCACGGGTGGCCAATTCCTCGGTCAGGCCGACGCACGCACCGAGCACCAGCAGGGCGATTACCTCGCCGGTGGTCCAGGCGCTCCAATCGGTTCCCGCCAGATGCGCAACAATGGCGGCGACCACGATGATCGGACCGATCCACATCCAACCCCGCCCACGAATGGGTTGTGGGCCGAAGACGCCGCGCAGCCAGCCGACCTTTGTCGTGAAAACCAGCAGGGCGATCCCGCCGATCGCGATGGGCAATGCGACGCCGAGGAGGATGCTGGAGGCGCTTGCCACGACATTGTCCGTGTCGATCTGGTCTGCAAAAACCCTGGAGGTAACCTGCCCGACAGCAAGATAGAACGCCAGGTAGACGACGATCAGCAGGAGCACTTTCCATACGGTGGGGCGACTCCAAAAACTGGACTTTTCGGGAACCGTATTGGTCATTGTCAGATCGTAAAGGGAGCTGCACGAAAACGCGCGGGTACCGTCTATTCGGACAGCAGCGAACACGAAGGCAGGCGCAGAAGAAATGTTGGAAGTCGATTTGAATGCACTGGACACGGCTTTGGCAGCGGGTGAGCCGTTGATCGACGTCCGTGAGGCCGACGAGTTCGCTCAGGTCCGAGTTCCCGGTGCGACGCTCATTCCGCTCAGCGAATTCGTCTCTCGCGTGGGTGAAATTCCGGACGCGGAAACGGTGTACATCATCTGCGCCGTCGGTGGTCGGAGCTTGCAAGCCGCTGAGTATCTGCAGGCTCGCGGCATCAATGCCGTTTCGGTGGCCGGTGGAACGATGGCGTGGTACCAGTCGGGGCGCCAGGTCGAGACCGGCGAATAGTGCGTAACTGTTGGGGCAGCTCCCGTTTACGGAGCTGCCCCAACACGTCACTTCCGCCAGAACAGGTGGTGCGTCACGCCGCTCGGGCTCGGCACAACGTCGAGGTTGAAGCGGTCGAGTAACTCGTCAGGTGTCTCCCACAGTCGTAGACCGGATCCGAATTCGATCGGGGAGACAGCGATGTGCATCGTGTCGACCAGATCGGCGTCGAGGAATTCACGGATAGTGCTGACTCCGCCGCCGAGTCGAACGTCCTTGCCCTGCGCTGCCTCACGTGCCTGCGCGAGGGCCGTCGCGGGGTCGGCGTCGACGAAGTGGAATGTCGTGTCCGATAGCGTGAACGACGGCCGCACGTGGTGGGTCAAGACAAAAACCGGGGTGTGGAACGGTGGCTCGTCGCCCCACCAGCCCTGCCACTCGAGATTCTCCCAAGGGCCGCGGTAGGGTGAGAATTTGTTGCGGCCCATGATTTCGGCGCCGATGTTGTTGGAGAAGTCCCGCGTGAAATAGTCGTCGAGGCCTCGGCTGCCGCCGGGATCGGTGCGATTGGGCCAGCTGGCCGTAGCTCCTGCCCACGCAAACATTTCACCGTGGTCCAGGCCGAACGGGCTCTCGAAGCTCTGGTCCGGACCGCAGGCTATTCCGTCACTGGAAACGCCGAAATTCTGCACTCGCAATAACTGACTCACCGTGTACTCCTGCTCTCGACAATGGTCTACGTGAGTACAGACCGTACGGCGAGCCAAAACTCATCGGTGCGAATTCATGCAGCCGCCGGTAGAACTCCACTGCGGATCGACCGGACGGTCCTGACCGCGACGGTTGCCCAGATGGGGATCAGTACGGTCAGCAGGGCAAGTGCGATTCCCAGGATCAGGGTGGAACCGGTGGCGACTCCGAAGGCATTCGCTCCGACGGCACATGCTCCGATGGGGAAGGTGAAGCTCCACCAGCCGAGCGAGAAGTCCAAGCCGCGGCGCAGTGCGTGGATGGTGACGACGGTGACGGTGACAAACGCGATCACGCCGATGATTCCGACGACGGTTCCGTAGGCGATCCCGAATTCGTGCAGGGTGTCGGCATGCTCGGGGCTGAGTGCATGCCGTGAGGCGGCGGCCAACAGGTTGGATGCCGCGATCGACTGTCCGATCACGCCCAACGGAATCCACAGTGAGGGAATGGCATTGAACGGGATCACGTCGACGCCGGCCGAACGGTTGCGTGCGAACTGCCTGGCGACGGCTACCAGAATGCCGATGGCGGCGGTCAGCGCCAGAGCGAACAGGATGTAGCAGAAAACCAGTACCGCGATGCGTGGAGCGCCTTCGGGCATGTGGGTGCTGACCGCTGCGCCGGTGGTGGCCGAGACCATCGGAGGTACGACGGGCATGAGCCAGAACGGCATTGCCGTCGCCATCCCGGCATCTCGAACGAGTCGAATCATCATCACGACGTAGGTGACCAGGCCGAGTGCCGTGCCGAGTGTCCACAGTGTCAGCGACACGGTGATCGCCACGTCGTGGCCGAGGAAGTCCGGGCCGGTGATGCCGGTTGCGGATCCCACGGTCAGCAGTGCCATTGCGACGGCGCCGTAGAAGGGGAACATCGCGGGGCTGTGCAGGTAGGCGAGGGCCTGACATCGATGTTGTGACCAATGGGTGGCAAATGCTCCGATCAAGGCGCACAGTACGAGAACCGCCAGAACCCAGAAGATCTCGGAGACCAGTTTCAAGCCCTCGATCTCCGGTTCGAGCGAAGCGGCGGCCACCGACACGATTCCCGTTCCCATCGCTGCCGCGAACCAGTTCGGAGTGATGTGGGCGAAGGTGGAACTCGTTGTGGTGGTCATGTATTTCACTGTCGTCTCATCCGGTCCGTACCGGTAGACCGGTTGTTCTTGAATGCCCACAAACTCGCCTTGTGGGTCTAATCTTGGGACTATGTCGTTGTCTCCTCGGGTGCCGGAACTCAGTGCCCTCGACGTCCTCCTTTCCGTAGGGCGTCTGGGCAGCATGGGTGCTGCCGGCCGGGAGCACGGACTCAGTCAGCAGGCGGTCAGCGCCCGGGTGCGTTCGGTCGAACGCCAACTCGGAATCAAGGTGTTCGATCGAGCGGCGACCGGTGTTCGTCCCACCGCCGAGGGCGGTCTGATTCTCGAGTGGGCAAGTCACATCCTCGTCAGTGCCGAGGAAATGGCATCGGGAGTTGCCGCACTTCGCGGTGAACGTGATGCTGCCGTCACGGTTGCCGCCAGCATGACCATCGCCGAGTATCTGGTTCCCGGATGGACGGTCGCGATGCGGCACAAGTTCCCCAACGTCGTGGCGTCGGTGAGCTTGCACAATTCCTCGGACGTCTCTGCTCAAGTTCAGGCCGGCCAGGCCGATATCGGATTTGTCGAAGGGCCGGATGTGCCGTCGGCGCTCGCGTCGTGCGAAGTAGCGCGTGATCACCTCGTCGTGGTTGTGCCGCCGGGACACGACTGGGCGAATGGTGTGCCCGTTCCGGTCGAGGAACTCGCACGCACACCGCTGATTCAGCGAGAATCAGGGTCCGGTACGCGCCTGACGCTCGAGAATGCTGTTCCCGATTGTGTGCCGCCGCTGCTCGAGCTCACCTCGTGTACCGCTGTCAAGGCTGCGGTGGTGGCAGGCAACGCCCCGGCTGTTCTGTCGTCGCTGGCAGTTGCCGCCGACCTGACGGACGGCCGACTGGTCGCGGTCAACGTCGACGGCTTGCGGATGCCGCGTCGACTCCAAGCCGTCTGGGATCCCGATCGCGGATTGCGCGGTGCGGCAAGAGATTTCCTCGATATAGCGCTCGGATCCAACACCGCTGTTCATTCACGCTGACGGCTACGGCCGCTATCGGACGGTGTCGATCCCCGCGAGGATGAGCTCGATGCCTGCCAGAAACTGTTCTCGGTCGTCGTGGTCGCGCAACTGCGCCGTCACCTGATTGAGGAACGGGTACTTCGCAGAGTCGAGTTCTTCCCATCGCGTGGCGACGCCCGCGAGGAAAGCGGACCGATCTGTCTCACGGGGGAGCAGACGGGCGCCCGCGGCGTACTGTCCGGCGAGACCGAGCACGTAGTTCAGGAGCGCGGACGCGCAGTCGAACTGTGCCGATTCGGGAACGCCGAGCGCCTGGAGTTGCTCGCCGAGACTTTCGAAGATCTGCATCACCGCTGATTGCCACGGTTCACGTGAGAGTTGGGTGCCGACCCAGGGGTGGGCGTCGATCGCGTCGAACACGCCGAGGGTGATGGTCCGGATCGCCTCCCGTGGGGCTGCGCCTTCGGTTGCACCGGTTGTCACGCGGGCGATGACGTCGTCGGTCGCCGCGGCGAGCAGTTCGCTCTTGTTGGCAACGTGCCAGTAAATCGCCCCGCTACCTGTTGCCAGGCGTGCGGAGAGCGCGCGAAATGTCAGCGCGGCTTCGCCCTCGTCGTCGAGGATCTCGATCGCAGCCTCGACGATTCGCTCCTTCGAGAGCGCATCCGTACGTCGTTCGGTCCGCTGATTCCTGGTCGCCATGCGAACCATCTTGACATATCTGGAACGCCGTTCCAAGATGTCATTGGAACGACGTTCCAATCGAAGCCTGAAAGGAAACAACATGAGCAACTCGATAACGATCATCGGGGCGGGCCTCGGCGGTCTGACCCTCGCGCGTGTCCTCCACGTTCATGGAATTCCGTCGAAGATCTACGAGGCGGAACTGTCGGCAGAAGCTCGCACGCAGGGCGGCCAACTCGACATCCACGAACACAACGGTCAGGCCGCGCTCGACGCTGCCGGCCTCACCGACGAGTTCCGCGCGATCATCCACGCGGGCGGCGCCGCGTCGCGCGTACTCGATCAACACGCCGCCGTGCTCCTCGACGAACCCGACGACGGCACGGGAGCACGTCCCGAGGTGCTGCGCGGCCACCTCCGTCGAATCCTGATTGATTCCCTTCCGGACTACACGATCGAATGGGGACGCAAAGTCGACACTGTGCGCTCGCTCGGAGATGATCGCCACGAGTTGACCTTCGTCGACGGTTCGACAGTGACCACCGACCTTCTCGTCGGTGCAGACGGTGCCTGGTCGAAGATCCGGCCGCTGCTCTCCGATGCGAAGCCGGAATACGTCGGCACCACGTTCGTCGAGACCTACCTCTACGACGTCGACGAGAAGCATTCGGCTGTAGCCGAAGCCGTCGGGGACGGGGCGATGTACGCGCCCGCACCAGGAAAAGCGATCGCCGCGCATCGAGAGGCGGGAGACATCGTGCACACCTACGTTCAGCTGAACCGTCCGGCGGAGTGGTTTGCCGGTATCGATTTCACCGACGCCGCCGCTGCGACAGCGCGGGTCGCGGCCGAGTTCGACGGTTGGGCAACGGAACTCACGGCGCTGATCACCGATGGCGAAACCGCTCCGATTCCGCGCGCGATCCATGCACTTCCCGACGAGCACCGATGGGATCGAGTGCCTGGGGTGACGCTCCTCGGTGACGCGGCGCACCTGATGGCCCCGTCCGGTGAGGGTGCGAACTTGGCCATGTTCGACGGCGCCGAACTGGGAAAGGCGATCGCCGCGCACCCCGACGACATCGAAGGGGCACTCGCCGAGTACGAAGAAGCGATGTTCGTGCGCAGCGCATCCGAGGCCGCGGACTCGCACGTGATCCTTGATCTCTGCCTCGGTGAAGGCGCACCGTATTCACTGGTCGATTTCTTCACCGGCGCTGCTTCCATATCCGGATAATGGGCGAATGCCTGTTGATTCCACTCCTTGGTCTGCCGCGATTGCGCACGTGAGCGGTCTCTCGAAGGGCGGCCCGTTGGATCGAAATCACCGGGTGACGTTGCACTTTCATCCGGACCTCCCGTCTGAACGTGGTCTGACACTGGCCTCGATCGCACGTCAAGGCACCTATGTGACCCAGTTCGAGTCTCGAACGAGCAACGGCGGACTGACGGCGCATCACGGCGGCGATCGTTGGCGTTGGGAGAGTCGGATATTCGGCGGAGCTTACGACGAGCGAGAGCCCTCGGAACGGCCGAAGTACGGATCGTTGAACTATCGCTCCGATCCCTACGGGGCATCCCCTCGGTTCGGCTCGTCCTACTTCCGGCTTGCCGAGCACACGCTCGACCGCACCACTTTCTGCTTTCCCGACAGCGTCTTCGAGCCTGATCATTTCGGAACGGCCGAAGCGATGAGCTTGGTCGGCGCCGCACGGGCTGCCGAGCTCGACGATCCGCTCGACCACTACATCGAGGCGCACGTTCACGGCGTCGTCGACATCGGGACGGACGTCGAGGCGCTCGTTCTGGATCCGAGTTACCGGGGCACACGGATCGAAGAGATCGCCCACTCGCTCACGTGCCCGGTGCTGTGGCACGAGGGATACGCGGTCGATGTCGACGAGATAGCCGAACATCCCGAATACCGGGGAGCGGCCGTGATCGACCTTGCCCGAGAAATTGCGCACGGCAGGCGGCTGACGCCTGCCGTCCTGGGGCTCGCACGGGGTGCATCCTTCGATCCGCAGGACGTCAAGAAGGTTTGGCACTACATCGCTCGATTCGGCGGCAGAGCGTAGAACTGGGCATTCGCGTACAGCTGCACGTCGACGACCGCTGGTCCCGGGACCGCACATCGGTCCGAAGGTCGCGGTGAGGAAAGAGTGATTGATACGCAACATCGGGCATGAACTCCCGAAACAACTGCATCCGAAGATAGAAGTCGACCTTGATCCTCGGTCGAAGGGATGCATGAATCGATGGGCGCTCAACTCACCACCACCAGTGTCGACACACTCTGCGCATACTGCGGGGTGGGCTGTGGTCTTGTCCTCGACATCATCACCGATCCCGAGACGGGGCGTCGGAAGGCTGCGAAGTCTTCCGGTCTGAAGACACATCCCACCAACTTCGGGCGTCTGTGCACCAAAGGCACCACGACCGCAGACATGCTCGCCGGCCCGGGGCGCATGGAATCTGCATATCGCCGTCCGCGCCGAGGTGATGCGATCGAAGCGGCGGACATGGCCGCAGTCATCACTGACACCGCCCAGCGCCTGCGGGCAATAATCGACGAGCACGGTCCCGACGCGTTTGCGTTGTACGTGTCCGGGCAGATGTCACTCGAAGCTCAGTACCTGTCGAACAAACTGGCCAAGGGCTTCATCGGGACCAATCAGATCGAATCGAATTCCCGTTTGTGCATGGCAAGTGCCGGCACCGGATACAAGCAATCGCTCGGGGCCGACGGACCGCCCGGTTCCTATCAGGACTTCGAACATGCCGACGTGTTCTTCGTGACCGGCGCGAACATGGCGGACTGCCATCCGATCCTCTTCCTCCGAATGCAGGAGCGGGTCAAGGCAGGCGCGAAGCTGATCGTCGTCGATCCTCGACGCACCGCCACCGCCGACAAGGCGAACTTGTTCCTGCAGATCGCTCCCGGCACCGATCTCGCGCTACTCAACGGACTACTCCACCTGCTCGTCGTAAACGGCCACACAGATCCGGACTTCATCGCCGACTTCACCGAAGGCTGGGAGGTCATGCCCAGTTTCCTCGCGGAGTACACGCCTGCGAAGGTCAGCGAGATCACCGGTATCTCCGAAGCCGACATCCACACGGCAGCGCAGTGGATCGGTGAGGCCGTCAACTGGATGAGCTGTTGGACAATGGGTTTGAACCAGAGCACCCACGGCACGTGGAACACCAACGCCATCTGCAACCTTCACCTTGCGACCGGTGCGATCTGCAAGCCCGGCAGCGGTCCGTTCTCGTTGACCGGTCAGCCGAACGCCATGGGTGGGCGTGAAATGGGCTACATGGGGCCAGGTTTGCCAGGTCAGCGCGCCGTGATGGTCGACGCCGATCGCGACTTCGTCGAGGACCGATGGGGGATCCCGCAGGGCTCGCTGCGCACCGACATCGGCGGTGGCACCATCGACATGTTCTCCCGAATGGCGGCGGGCGACATCAAAGCGTGCTGGATCATCTGCACCAATCCCGTTGCGACGGTAGCCAACCGCAAGACCGTCATCGACGGCTTGGAGAAGGCCGACCTCGTCATCACCCAGGATGCTTTCCTGGGCACCGAGACCAACGAATACGCCGATGTTCTGCTGCCTGCTTCGCTGTGGACAGAGTCCGACGGAGTGATGATCAATTCCGAACGCAACCTGACGCTCTTTCAGCAGGCACTGGATCCGGTTGGGCAGGCGCTGCCTGATTGGCAGATCATCGCCCGGATCGCCTGCGAGATGGGGTACGCCGAAGCGTTCACCTACACCTGTGCCGAAGAGGTGTTCGAAGAGATCAAGCAGTTCTGGAATCCGAAGACCGGCTACGACTTACGCGGCGTCACCTACGAGCGCCTCCGCAAGACATCGATTCAGTGGCCATGCCCGCCAGACAGTGATCAGGACCGTCATCCCATCCGATACGTCAATGACGGTGTCAGTCAAAGGCTCCTGATCCGCGAGGACGGCAGCACTCCGCGGCTCGCATTTCCCACCGCCACTGGCCGTGCGATGTTCTTCGCACGGCCGCACATGCTTCCCGCCGAAATGCCCGACGACGACTACCCCTTCCTGCTCAACACCGGTCGTCTCGCGCACCAGTGGCACACCATGACCAAGACCGGCAAGGTGGCCAAGTTGAACAAGCTCAACCCAGGTCCCTTCGTCGAGATCCATCCCGACGACGCCGCCAGGCTCGGTATCGTCGACCAGGATGCGATCGAGGTTGCCTCACGCCGCGGTCGCGCTGTGCTTCCGGCTGTTGTCACCGACCGAGTGCGTCCGGGGAACTGCTTTGCCCCATTTCACTGGAACGACGCCTTCGGTGAATATCTGTCCATCAACGCCGTCACCAACGACGCCATCGACCCTGCCTCGCAGCAACCGGAGTTCAAAGCCTGCGCTGTCACTATGACGAAGGTCGCCGTGAACACACCTGAAACAGTGCTCGCCGAGGCGGCGCTGGTGGCTCCCGCGCCAGCTGATCGGGCGTTGTCGCGAACCGATGTCCTCGCGGATGTCCTCGGTCAAACAGGAACACCTGCAGTGGTATTCGATGCGCTCCAGCAGAGCTACCTGGCCGGCCTTCTCGCTGCGTTGCGTGCGGACGCCGATCGCACTGCCGGGGTACCTACCTTGCCGTCGACGGCACCCTTCGATGCCGAAAAGCGGATGTGGGTCGACGGTGTTCTGGCCGGCCTGTACTCGCGGATCTCACTTCCTGACACCGACGGGCCTGCGTTGTCATCGAGTCCGAGTATTGGATCCGAGCGCGCGCCGATCGTGGTGCTCTGGGCATCGCAGACCGGAAACGCGGAAGAATTCGCTGCTGAGTGCGCCACTCGTCTCGGGGGAATCGGCTTGCCCGTCGTGATGCACGCGATGGACGAATTCCCGGCCGCCGACCTGGCAGCTACCAGAGAGGTCCTGCTGATCACCAGTACCTCCGGTGACGGCGAATCCCCGGACA
The DNA here is from genome assembly GCF_031763325.1 of Rhodococcus sp. SG20037. Lineage (NCBI taxonomy): Bacteria > Bacillati > Actinomycetota > Actinomycetes > Mycobacteriales > Nocardiaceae > Rhodococcus > Rhodococcus sp. SG20037. The sequence continues at coordinate 2,194,758 of NZ_CP134497.1, forward strand.
ACGGCAGCGGTTTCTGGGATGCGTTGTCTGCTGACACGGCGCCCCGCATGTCCGAGACACGTTATGCAGTCATCGCTTTCGGCGACTCGAACTATGCCGACTTCTGTGGACACGGACGAAAGCTCGACGCCCGCCTTGCCGAACTGGGAGCCAGTCGTATCGTCGATCGCGCCGACTGCGAGCCCGATTTCGAGGACACCGCTGCTGGATGGCTGGAGGCGGTCACGGCTGAGCTTCGGAGCTCGGTGGCCGGCGAGACGACCGACGTCCTCGTTGCAAAGAAGAATTCTGGGACAACCTTTGCAGCCGCGCCGATTTCACCGGCGATGTCGCCGCCGCTGCGATACAACAAGAAGGCGCCGCTGACCACAGCCTTGACGCGCAATGTCGTGCTCAACCGTCCGGGTTCTTCCAAAGACGTGCGGCAGTTGGGCTTTCACCTTCCAGGTGACACGGTCAGTTACGAAGCCGGCGACGCTCTCGGAGTCTGGCCCCGAAACAGCTCTCCGTTTGTCGACGAGTGGCTCACCCTTACCGGCCTCGACGGTGACGAGACCGTCGAACTGGGGCAGTACGGGGAAATGACGCTGCGTACCGCGCTCACCGAGCGCCTGGAGATCACTCGAATCTCGACCGACATGATTCGATTCGTGCATCAACGAACCCGCGATTCGGACCTGGCCGAGTTGTTGAAGCCGGAGAATGTCTCCACGTTCAAAGACTGGTCGTGGGGACGACAGTCCGTCGACATTCTCGCGCAGTCGCAAGTTCGTGCCTCGACAGACGAATGGCTCTCGCTGCTCAAACCGATTCAGCCGCGGCTGTATTCGATATCTTCCAGTCCGAAGGAGAACCCACGCGAAGTGCAGTTGACGGTGTCCGCGGTGCGATACAACGTTGCGGGTGTCCCACGGCGTGGAGTGTGCTCGACTTACCTCGCCGACCACGCTCACGATGACGACATCGGTATCTACGTGCAGAAGTCGACCCACTTCCGGCCACCTTCCGATCCCGAGACCCCGATGATCATGGTCGGTCCGGGGACCGGCATTGCACCGTTCCGTGCCTTCCTGCATGAGCGGCGGGCATTGGGGCACACGGGCCCGAACTGGCTGTTCTTCGGAGAACAGCACGCCGCGACCGACTTCTACTACCGCGAAGAAATCGAAGAATTGCGGAAGGACGGATTCCTCACCGAACTCGACCTCGCGTTTTCCCGGGATCAAGCCGACAAGGTCTACGTGCAGGACCGGATGCGTGAGCGGGGTGCACTGCTGTGGGAGTGGTTGCAGAAGGGAGCGCACTTCTACGTCTGCGGCGATGCCAACCGGATGGCCAAGGACGTCGACAGTGCCCTCAACGGGGTGGTCGCTCAGCACGGAAAACTGGCACCTCGCAGTGCCGAGGCGTACGTGAAGGCTCTTTCGGCGGAGAAGCGCTATGTCCGGGACGTCTACTGACGTCGATCAGACAGCGCCCTTGAACCCGTGCTGACGCCAGGCCTCGTACGTCACGAGGGCGGCAGCGTTGGACAGGTTGAGGGACCGGCGTCCGGGCAGCATCGGGATACGCAGGCGCTCGGTGACGTGTTCGTCCGCCAATACTTCTTCGGACAGTCCGGTGGGTTCGGGCCCGAACAGCAGGACGTCGCCGGGTTGGTAGGCGATATCGGCATACGACGTGGTCGCGTGCGCGGTGAAGGCGAATACGCGAGCGGGGGTGACGGCTTCCCAGGCAGCGGTCAGGTTTTCGTGGACCGTGACAGTCGCCAGGTCGTGGTAGTCCAAGCCTGCGCGCTTGAGCTTCGGCTCCGACAAGTCGAACCCGAGAGGGCCGACCAGGTGGAGTTCGCAACCGGTGCCCGCGACCATGCGGATCGCGTTTCCGGTGTTGGGTGGGATGCGGGGCTCGTGGAACATCACTCGGAACACTCGAGGAACTGTACCGGGCGACGTATCGGTGCCCACGTCCGTGAGAAGACCCGGTCGGGAAGTGTGGGCGAATTGGTAACAAACCGGCCAGTCCGTGCGAATCTATTTCCGGCACTCTTCGCAGAACGGACATTTTGATGAACCCTCCCGCCGGTTGGAACCCCGACCCCTTCGACCCCACGATCGACCGTTACTGGGACGGTCAGCAGTGGACCGCGCAGACACGGCCCAAGGGCGTCGACGCACCCACTCAGGCTTTCGGCACTCCCACGCAGGTCTTCGGCGCACCCGGATCGGCGGTGCCGGACACTAGCGCCGAGGAAGGCAAGACGCGGCGTAAGTGGCCGTGGATCGCCGGGGCGGCAGTCGTGGGGCTGGTTGCCATCGCCGCGGCGACGGGAGCGGGCAAGTCGGAAGAATCGACGACGCCTGCTGCGACCTCTTCGACGACAGCTGCAGCGACGACAACCAAAAGCACGGTCCCGTCGACGACGAAGACCACGACTTCGTCCCTCTTGCCGACGACGACAACCACCGTGGCAATAGTGCCGCTGGTTCCGCAGGTCCCGGAGACCACGACTACGCCGTATGTTCCGCCCGCTCCGGCGTACACACCGCCGAAGACAACGGAACCGGCGTACGTTCCGCCGCCGGCCAAGGTGCCTGACGCGGGGGTGTATTACGCCAACTGTGCAGCCGTGCGAGCGGCCGGTGCTGCCCCGATCTACCGCGGCGATCCCGGCTATTCGTCCAAGCTTGATCGTGACGGTGACGGCGTGGCCTGCGAGACCTAGGCGATCGAACCGGTGTCGGTGCGGCGGGGCAGTATGGACGGCATGCTCCCCGAAGAATCCGACGATGTCGTCGGCGAAGACTATTCAGACGCGCGGCTGGCCGGGCAGAAGTGGCGTCAGCGCACTTTCACCAACTGCAATTTCCGAGACGCCGACCTCACCGGACTCACGACGGAGTCGGTGGTGTTCACGGATTGCGATTTCACCGGCACCGATCTGGGGGAGTCCGTGCACACGGGAACTGCGTTCCGCTCGTGCAATTTTGCCCGGACCAGCCTGTGGCACAGCACGTTCCGAAACTGCAGTCTGCTCGGGTCGACGTTCGACGGTTGCCGCATCCGGCCGTTGACGCTCGACGAAGTCGACTTCTCGTTGACCTCACTCGGCGGGGCGGACCTGAGAAAGATCGACTTCACCTCGTGCCGCTTCCGTGAAGCGAACCTGGTTCGGGCCGACATGCGGGGCGCGGTGCTGGCGTCCGCGGATCTGTCCGGTGCTCGCACGGGTGGACTCAAACTCGAAGGTGCAGACCTGCGCGGTGCGCGGATCGATCCGAGCCTGTGGACGTCCGCGTCGGTCGGAAACGCGCAGATCGAGTTGATGCAGGCGGTGGCGTACGCGTCGGCGCACGGTCTTGTCGTCGACGTGAAGTAGCAGCGCCTAGCTCTCCAAGCGCTCCTCGAGGCGCACCGTCACCAGCTCGCCGGTCTCCTTGCCGATGGCTTTGCGAAGATCGGCTTTGACCGGCAGCTTGTGGTTACCGTCTCCCAACGCCATGAACGAACTCTGGAACGGATGTCCGTCGATCGTCCCGCGTACCTTGACCAGGCCGCGGGTGCCGAAGAACTCGGCGGACTCCGGCCAGATCACATAAGTCCACCCGCCCTTGGCGTCGCTCTTCTGCAGGGTGGCCGTGAATTCCTTGTCCAGCAACATGATGTCGGTCCTTTCGAACTCGTCCCAGTCGATCAGCGGATGAATTCCCGTGCGAGCAGATCCATCAGCAGTCCGTCCTTCCACACACCATGGCGATCTCGCGAATACTCGCGCATCACCCCGACGTCTTTGAACCCCACCGATCGGTAGCACGCGATGGCGACGGAGTTGTCGACCTCCGGGTCGATGACCAGACGGTGGAATGCGAGGTCGTCGATCAGGTGGGCACACAGCACGCGAATCGATTCGCGACCGAACCCTCGGCCGTGGAAGTCGGGATCGAGGAACAAGTCGAGCCCGGCGTGGCGGAAGTCGGGGTTGTCCTCCGCCTCATACCACTGGATGAAGCCGATCAGGTGGTCGCCGTGGAAGATGCTGTAGCGCGTGGTGCCAGCCTCCGGCGCTGCAGGCCAGTCGTCGTCGGGATTTTGCCACCAGTGCACGACGTCCGGGTGCAGGTGAATTGCTCGCAGACGGGCGTGATGATCGGGCGCGACGGGGGAGAGGAGCACCCTCGGGCCGCGTAGTTCCGGAGCCGTTGTCACTCATCGACCCTAACCTGGAACAATGGTCGCCGTGACTGCAACGATCCTCGACGGCAAAGCTACCCGCGACGAAATCTTCGAAGACCTGAAGGTGCGGGTGAGCGCTCTGAAGGCAGAGGGCATCACACCCGGCTTGGGCACCATCCTGGTGGGCGACGACCCCGGATCCGCGGCTTACGTGCGCGGCAAGCACAACGACTGCGCCAAGGTCGGTATCAATTCTTTGCGACGCGACCTGCCTGCTGACATCACGCAGGAGCAGCTCAACGCGACGATCGACGAGCTCAATGCCAATCCCGAGTGCACCGGCTACATCGTGCAGTTGCCGCTTCCCAAGCACCTTGACGAGAACGCAGCCCTCGAGCGCATCGACCCCGGCAAGGACGCCGACGGCTTGCACCCGGTCAACCTCGGTCGACTGGTGTTGGGCAAGGAAGCCCCGCTGCCGTGCACCCCGCGTGGAATCCTGCATCTCCTGCGCCGCTACGAGGTCCCTATTGCAGGCGCACACGTGGTGGTAGTCGGACGAGGCGTCACAGTCGGTCGCCCGATCGGATTGCTGCTGACGCGTCGTAGCGAGAACGCGACGGTCACGCTCTGCCACACCGGTACCCGCGATCTCGCGGCCGAGGTTCGCCGCGCCGACATCATCGTCGCTGCCGCAGGCGTTCCCGGCCTCATCACCGCAGACATGGTCAAGCCCGGGGCAGCGGTCCTCGACGTCGGCGTCAGTCGCACCGACGACGGCCTGCGCGGCGACGTCGCAGCCGACGTCAGCGAGGTCGCCGGCTTCGTCTCACCCAACCCCGGTGGTGTCGGACCGCTGACCCGCGCGTTCCTGATCACCAACGTGGTCGAACGCGCCGAGCGGGTTCTGGCCGAGGCCTGAGTCCGATGTCCTCACTGGTCGGCCTCGCGAAGAAGAATCTGCCCATGCTCGCGGTCCTCGCCGTGATCGCGGCAGCGGTTGTTCTCGTGCTGGCCGACCGGTGGCGCCGCGGCGCCCTCGTCTTCGGTGTTGCCGTCATCATCGGAGCTGCCGCTCGGTGGTTCGTTCCCGAGAACCGTGTGGGGTTGCTCGCGGTGCGTGGAAGGGTCTTCGACACTGCGGCGATGGGCGTTATGGGTGTGCTGATCGCGACGCTCGCCCTGACCATCGATCCGCTCGGTACCGACTGAGAAGATCAGTCCCCGTAGAACGAGCGAATATCGATATCACTCAAAGGGATCCACTCCGGTGAATGTGCGGATGTCGACTTCTTTCCAGCCTTGACCGGTGCACTCCGTAACGTCACCGCAAGTGCAGGTTCCTCGTCGATTCGCCCGGCGAGGGCGTAGATCGCGGCGAGATGGTGAACGCACGGCGAGCGTCTACCTGAGCAGTCGCAGCTGGCAGTGCACTCCGAAAGATCAACGGCTACTGCGATATTTCGAGCCTGCAGTTCGGTGACGATGCTGTCCGGCAGTTCGCCGGTGGAGACGGATCTGTTCGCCTTTCCAGCCGAACGGAGAAGGCTCTTCACTGCAGCGATCTCGGATTTGGTCCAGAGCGGGACACCAATCGTCACTGACGAAGTTTTTGCCTTGGTGCTCACCTCGGCGACGACGGTCCCCGACGAGACGGCGGTGAACTCCACGGAACCGTTGCGTGCCAGGGCGCGAGCCGTCGGCAGGGACGGGTTCGGACCGGACGCCGCGGTCCGCTCCACCGTGCGCAGCCACGCTCGACCCCAAGCGGTGACGCCGAATTCGTTGGCCATCAGATGATCACCGCGCCGTCGAGTTCGAGAAGTTCACGCAGTTCGGTGTCGGGGAGATCGGCCAGCGCGGCCTCGACGTTCCCGGAGACAGCATCGGCCACAGCTCGTTTGGACTCGTGCATCGCTGCTATGTGATCCTCCACGGTACCGCCCGTCACCAAGGTATGGACGTTGACGGTGCGTTTCTGGCCGATGCGGTGTGCCCGGTCGGTTGCTTGATCCTCGACGGCTGGGTTCCACCACCGGTCGTAGTGCACGACATGACTTGCGCGCGTGAGGTTGAGGCCGAAGCCGGCGGCGCGCAAGCTCAGAATCAGAACCGGTGGTGAATCCGTCTCGTTCTGGAACGCGTCGACCATCGCGTCTCGTTTGTCGGTGTTCAGGCCGCCGTGGAGGAAAGGCACGGCACCGATACCCAGTTCGGCTCCCAGGTGTCGCGAGAGCATCTCGCCCATCGTCCGGTACTGCGTGAATATCAGCGCGCGATCGCCGTCGTCGACGATCTCGGCGATCATTTCCGTTGCGCGGTCGAGCTTTCCGGATCTTCCGTAGAGGTCGTCCGTATCGCCGGTGACCTGCGCCGGGTGATTGCATACCTGCTTGAGGGTGGTCAGAAGGGCAAGAATGTTGCCGCGCCGGGCAATTCCCGTGCCCAATCCGGAGTCGAACGCATCGGCAACTGCCGACCGGTAGATGCGCGCCTGTTCCGACGTCAGAGTGCACGAGACCGTGGAGAACTGTTTGGGCGGAAGATCCTTGGCCACTGTGTCTTTGGTTCTGCGCAGAATGAAAGGATCGATCACCGCGGCAAGTCTGGTCGCCGCGGTGGCCGATCGACCGGATTCGATCGGGACGGCAAAGCGTTGACGAAACCGTGCGCGAGTTCCGAGGACGTCGGGATTTGCGACGCGAAAGAGTGACCACAATTCTTCGAGGCGGTTCTCCACCGGCGTGCCGGTCATCGCTACCTTGACGTCCGCCGACAACTGCATTGCTGCTTTCGCGGCGAGGGAAGCGGGGTTCTTGATCTGTTGCGCCTCGTCGAAGACCACTGAACTCCAATGGACCGGGGCCAATTGGTCTGCGTCGGAACGCAAGACGCTGTAGCTGGTCAGAACCGTAGTGCCGGCGGGGATACGAGTGGGAAGTGCACGGGCGGCCCCGTGATGAACGTGCAGTGGCAGATGCGGAGCGAATCGCTCGATCTCGCGGCGCCAGTTTCCGATGACCGAGGTGGGACACACAACCAGATGCGGACCGTCGCCGGCGCGGATCGCGATCATCGAAACCGCTTGCAGTGTCTTACCCAAACCCATCTCGTCGGCCAAGATCCCACCACCCGAACCCGACAGAGCCGTCAGCCAGGCAACTCCCTGCATTTGATACGGGCGCAGAGTCGCCTGAATCTTTGCTCGGCGAAGGCTGTCCACGGCTGTACGCGCATCCGTGAACAACCGCACCGTGGACTCGGCGCTTCGGATCTTCGTGTCGTCGCGCTCGATCGCGGCATGCGCTGCGGTCGGAATGTCATGTGCGCCGGTGTCGATGACGCGCTTCCATGCGAGCAGCGACGATCCGAGGTCGCCGCGACCAGCATCGAGGTTGTGGAAGGCGTCGATCGCGGTGGTGAGGTCGAGCAGTTGCGCTTCGACGTCGGTTGCTGTGATCGACTCGTCGACCGGGATCGCAAGCCTGCACACGCCCGGCGACCCGGTCGGCATCCCCAGTGCCGACAGCCGCGCTGCCGGGTCTGCGTCACCCCAGAACGCGAAGGACATGTGCTCGGGAATGTACGTAGCCTGCAGGCGCGTCGAGCATGGCTGATTCACGTTCGCCGATGCTAGCCGCGCCGGCTCACGTTCGCCAATGAGAATGTCGGGAAAACCCGCAGATCAGCTGTGGTTTTCCCGACATTGACGAATCCTGAAAACGTGGCTCTGTGCCGAATTAGCGAGCCGTACGTGCGAACTCCATCGTTCGGCGAAGCAGTCCGGCGACGGCGTCCGCCTCCGTCAGGAAGCCGTCGTGTCCGTCCTTGGACTTGAGAATCTCGAGGCCGCTGCACGTGGAAATTCCGTCGGCGATCTCCTCCTGCAAGCGAAGGGGATACAGCCGATCCGAGTCGACGCCGCCCACCACGACCGGTGCCGTGATCGATGCCAACGCCGCCGCAACACCGCCGCGTCCACGACCGATGTCGTGCCGGTTCATGGCCTCGGTCAGGAGGACGTACGTGCTCGGGTCGAAGCGGTCGACCAGCTTGTCTGCCTGATGTTCCAGGTAACTCTGTACGGCGTATCGTCCACCGTTCCAAGGATTTTCGTCGTTCTGAGCGGAGTTCTCGAAGCGTGCGTCCAGTTCGGACTCGGTGCGGTACGTCAGGTGCGCGATGCGACGGGCGATGCCGAGTCCGGTGCGAGGTGCCCGCCCCGTTCCGTGGTAGTCACCGCCCTGCCAATCCGGATCGGAGACGATGGCAGCGATCTGCGTCGTCTGGGTGCCGATCTGATCTGCAGTGGCCCGTGAACCGGTTGCGAGAACCAACGCGGAGCGAATGCTGTCCGGGTAGGTAACTGCCCATTCGAGGGTGCGCATGCCCCCCATGGATCCGCCGACTACCGAGGCCAACTGGTCGATCCCGAGGAGATCGACGAGCTTCTTCTCCGCCGCGATCTGATCCCGGATGGAGATCTCCGGGAACCTGCTGCCCCACGGCTTGCCGTCGTCGGCCGGCGAACTGGGACCGGTCGTGCCGCGACAACCACCGAGGACATTGGTTGCGATGACGCACCATTCGCCGGTGTCGATCGGTTCGCCGGGGCCGACCATCCCGTTCCACCAGCCGGGCGAGGGCTGATTCGCGGAGATCGGTCCGGTGACGTGTGAGTCTCCGGTCAGTGCGTGCTCGACGAGTACGACGTTGTCGCGGTTCGGGGAAAGCTCACCCCACCGCTGAACGGCGAGCGAAACCGATGGGAGTGCCGCGCCGCTCTCGAGTTCCAAGGCGCCGATGTCGACGAACCCCACCTGGCCGTCGGGTGGGGGCAGGAGGTCGATCCTGGGCTCCAATTCGTTCACGGTCACGAGTTTGCCACCGCTGCCAGGCCGACGGAGAGATCGGCGAGGATGTCGTCGATTCCTTCGATGCCGACCGCGAGGCGGACGAGCCCGGGCGTGACGCCCGAAGCGAGCTGCTCTTCGGGGGTGAGCTGCGAGTGCGTCGTCGACGCGGGGTGGATGACGAGTGAGCGAACGTCACCGATGTTGGCGACGTGGCTGTGCAGCGTCAGGGCGTTGACGAACGTCTTGCCCGCATCGATACCGCCGGGCAGCTCGAAGGTGACGATTGCGCCGGTTCCCTTGGGCGTCAGCTGCTTTCCACGTTCGAACCATGGCGAGGAGGGAAGTCCCGCGTAGGAAACGGAGGCGACCTCGACGTGACCGTCGAGGAATTCGGCGACCTTCTGTGCATTGGATACGTGGCGCTCGATGCGCAGGCTCAAGGTTTCGATACCCTGCGCGATGAGGAACGCGTTGAACGGCGCCACGGCGGAACCGAGATCGCGCAGCAGTTGGACGCGGGCCTTGAGTGCGAACGCCGGCGCGCCGAGGTCCGCGAAGGTGACGCCGTGGTAGCTGGGATCAGGCGTCGTGAAGTTCGTGTGGCGACCCTGCGTCCAGTCGAAAGTGCCACCGTCGACGATGACGCCGGCGATCGCGGTGCCGTGTCCACCAAGGTATTTGGTGGCGGAGTGAACGACGATGTCGGCGCCGTGTTCGAGTGGGCGAAGCAGGTACGGCGTCGCGACTGTGTTGTCCACGATCAACGGAAGACCGTTCTCGTGGGCCAGTGACGAGATACCGGGTAGGTCGAGGATGTGGTTCTTCGGATTGGCGATCGTTTCGCCGTAGAACGCCTTCGTATTCGGGCGAATGGCTTCGCGCCACTGCTCGAGATTGTCGGGATCCTCGACGAACGTGACTTCGATACCCAGCTTGCGAAGGGTGTAGTGCAGGAGGTTGTACGTGCCGCCGTACAGGTACGGGCTGGAGACGATGTGGTCGCCGGCCTCGGCGATGTTGAGGATCGCGATGGTCTCGGCGGCCTGACCCGAGGAGAGGAGGAGTGCGGCGACTCCGCCTTCGAGGGCAGCGATGCGCTGCTCGACGGCGTCCTGTGTGGGATTCATGATCCGCGTGTAGATGTTGCCCGGCTCGGCGAGGCCGAACAGTGCAGCAGCGTGATCGGTGCTGTCGAAGACGTAGCTGGTGGTCTGGTAGATCGGCAGAGCGCGCGCATTTGTGGCGGTGTCCGCTGTTTGTCCGGCGTGCACCTGCTTGGTCTCGAACGACCAGTTCGCGGTCGGATCCGAAGTTGCTGCGGCGTCGGCTGTGTTGTCGGTCATGATTTGTTCACTCCAGTGGTCTGACGGATAGATGTCGGACGGGGGCGAATGATCGCCGCCCCGTGCTGGGGTCTATCTACAAGTGCGACACATACTGAAATACCTCCGTGGGGCTCGGCCCGGTCTGGGGTCCGTCCCTGTCGGACCCGCGCTTGTCACCCGAATTGCGGTGGAACTGCGCGAGCAGATCCACGTCGGGAAACCTGGTCATCACCCGGGGCACCCCACCGCGGTTGGAGGGTTGCCGTCCAGCGAGCCGGGGCTTGACGCTGGCACTCATGACCAAGTCGGATTCTACCGGGAAGTGAGCGCAGTCCTGACACGGGGCGAAATGTGAGCCGCAACCGCACGCGAGGCAGAGCGACGCAGCCCACTAGCAGGCAAAAGTTACTCGCGAGTAGAGACCGATGAGTGGACCTGCCGGTTGCGGCCTCACGGGTTAGCAGTACGCTTGTCTTGTTTGGGACTCATCTCCCGAGATCAGTCCACACCGTCTAGGTTTGATAATCGAACCGTTCGCGGACCCACTCACAAAGTGTGACCGCAACCGTGTAACCAGGGAAACTTCCTAGGAGGACGCGAAGCACCCATGTCCAAAATCAAGGTTGAGGGCACCGTCGTCGAACTCGACGGCGATGAGATGACGCGCATTATCTGGCAGTTCATCAAAGACAAGTTGATCCATCCGTATCTCGATGTGAACCTCGAGTACTACGACCTCGGTATCGAGTACCGCGACGAGACCGACGACCAGGTCACCATCGACGCAGCGCACGCGATCCAGAAGCACGGCGTCGGCGTCAAATGCGCCACGATCACGCCGGACGAGGCACGTGTCGAGGAATTCGGTCTCAAGAAGATGTGGCGTTCCCCGAACGGAACGATCCGCAACATTCTCGGCGGCACGATCTTCCGCGCACCGATCATCATCTCCAACGTTCCGCGACTCGTTCCGGGCTGGACCAAGCCGATCATCATCGGCCGTCACGCATTCGGCGACCAGTACCGCGCCACAGACTTCAAGGTCCCCGGCCCCGGCAAGGTGATGATCACCTACACGCCTGAGGACGGCAGCGCACCGATCGAGCACGAACTGGTCAACTTCCCCGAAGAGGGCGGCGTCGTCCAGGGGCAGTACAACTTCACCACGTCCATCCGTGACTTCGCTCGCGCGTCGCTCACCTACGGACTGCAGCAGAACTACCCGGTGTACCTGTCCACCAAGAACACCATTCTCAAGGCGTACGACGGTGCCTTCAAGGACATCTTCCAGCACGTCTACGAGACCGAGTTCAAGGCTGAGTTCGATGCTGCAGGTCTGACCTACGAGCACCGCCTCATCGACGACATGGTCGCTTCCGCACTCAAGTGGGAGGGCGGATACGTCTGGGCATGCAAGAACTACGACGGCGACGTCCAGTCCGACACCGTGGCCCAGGGCTTCGGCTCGCTCGGCCTCATGACGTCGGTTCTGCTGACACCGGACGGAAAGACCTGTGAGGCAGAGGCTGCTCACGGCACCGTGACGCGTCACTACCGTCAGCACCAGCAGGGCAAGCCCACCTCGACCAACCCGATCGCGTCCATCTTCGCGTGGACCCGCGGGCTCGAGCATCGTGGCAAGCTCGACAGCACCCCTGAGGTCATCGGCTTCGCGCAGGCGCTCGAAGACGTTGTCATCAAGACCGTCGAAAGCGGCCAGATGACCAAGGACCTCTCGATGCTGGTCGGCGGCGATCAGGGCTACCTGACCACCGAGGAGTTCCTCGGCGCGCTCGACGTGAACCTGCAGAAGGCCATGGCCGCGAAGTAGATTCACCGCTTCACCTGTCAAATGGGACGTCTGGGAAACCGGGCGTCCCATTTGTGTTCGCGGTCTCACGTGAGTGAACTCACCCGCTCTCACTTGGAAGTTCAACCAGGTGTGAGACCACAATTGATCAGTGACTTCGTCTACCCTCTCCCGTTCTGACACCTCGACACCCGGGGTTCGTTCCGCCAGAGGTCCGGCGATGCTCGCTCTCGCTCTCGGTGGTTTCGGTATCGGCACAACCGAGTTCGTCGCCATGGGGTTGCTCCCGGAAATGGCATCCGGACTCGGCGTCTCGGAACCCGTCGCGGGTCACGTGATCTCCGCATACGCGCTCGGAGTTGTCGTCGGCGCTCCGCTGATCGCTGCACTCACCGCACGAGTACCGCGCCGCACCCTGTTGATCGCACTCATGGTCGCGTTCACCGTCGGCAATGCCGCCTCGGTTTTCGCGCCCTCGTACACGACGCTGATGATGGCCCGCTTCGTCGCCGGATTGCCGCACGGCGCGTATTTCGGAGTCGCCGCACTGGTCGCAGCTCACCTGGCCGAACCGGGAAAACGCGCGAAGGCCGTCGCCATGGTGATGATGGGTCTTTCCGTGGCCAACGTGATCGGGGTACCGGTCGCGGCCTGGATCGGCCAGGCACTCGGCTGGCGCAGCGCCTTCGCCTTGGTTGCGGTGATCGGAGTGGCAACGGTTGCTTCGCTTTTCGTCTGGATTCCGCGGTTGGACGGCATGCCGGTGACGAATCCGATCACCGAACTCGGGGCACTGGGCCGCGTTCAGGTGTGGATGACCCTGATCGTGGGCATGGTCGGATTCGGCGGGATGTTTGCCGTCTACACCTACATCAGTACGACTCTCACCGACGTGTCCGGGCTTGGCGCTTCGTTCATTCCCCTCGCACTCATGCTGTACGGACTGGGCATGGTGGCCGGCAACTTCGTCGGTGGATACCTCGCGGATCGCGCACTGATGAAGGGCTTGTTCCTGTCGATGGGATCCCTCGTTGTGATCCTCGCGGTCTTCGTTATCGCCGTGCGCAATCCGTACACGGCGCTCGTCTTCGTCTTCCTCATCGGGCTCGCCGGGTCGTCGATGGTGCCTGGCCTCCAGACACGGTTGATGGATGTCGCCGAGGATGCTCAGACCTTGGCCGCGTCTCTCAATCACGCCGCACTCAACATCGCCAACGCCTTCGGAGCGTGGATCGGCGGCGTCGTCATCGCAGCCGGTTACGGGTACACCGCGCCGGCAGCGGTGGGGTCGTTGCTGGCCGTCGCGGGTCTCGTCGTGCTGGCGGTGGCGGTGATTCTGCAGCGTAGGGCCGCGCGCTGACCTGGGCGCCCATCCGCGTCGGTGGAATCGGCTACGGTGCTTGCCGTGCCACAAACTGCTGACTCCCACATTCTTGCGCCCCACACCATCACGTCCGTGAACGTCAACGGCGTTCGAGCAGCTGCCCGTAAGGGCATGCTCGCCTGGCTGGAGAAGACGTCGGCGGATTTCATCTGCCTTCAGGAAACGCGTGCGTCGGACGACCAGCTTCGCGAGACCCTCGAGCCGGCACTCGGCAACGGATGGTTCCTGGTCTCCGCCGAGCCGTCCGCGAAGGGACGCAACGGAGTCGCGGTGCTCTCACGCACGGAACCTGACGCGGTGCGGATCGGTCACGGGGACGACGAGTTTCTCGACGCCGGTCGATACATCGAAGCCGACTTCGCGGATCTGACCGTCGCGAGCCTGTACCTGCCCTCCGGTGAGGCGCTCACGCCGAAGCAAGAGGAGAAGGAGCGGTTCATGGCATCCTTCGCAGTTCACCTCGCCTCCACCGCTGCAGCGGCCGAGGCTGCCGATCGTCACGTGGTGGTCAGCGGCGATTGGAACATCGCGCACACCGAACTCGACCTCAAGAACTGGAAGACCAACAAGAAGTCTTCGGGATTCCTCCCCGAGGAGCGCGCCTGGATGGATCTGCTGTTCGCCGAAGATTCCGCGTGGGTGGACGTCTTCCGCACCCTCCATCCGGGTGTCGACGGCCCGTACTCGTGGTGGTCGTACCGCGGAAAGGCATTCGACAACGATTCGGGTTGGCGTATCGATTACCAGGTTGCCACTCGCGGATACGCCGAGCGGGCCAAGGTCGCGCTCGTGGAACGCGCTGAGTCCTACGACCTCCGTTGGTCGGATCATGCGCCTGTCACCGTCTCGTACCGATAGAGACGCGTATGTCTGAAGGTCTGAAAATGCCGAGCGCAAAGACGCGCAACGCCATCATCACCGTCGTGGTGGCGGTGGTTGCGCTCGTACTGGCGGTCACCCTTTCTTCGCGTGACTCCGACAGTTCGGCGTCGTCGGTGACGAAGTCCTCGAGTGCCCAGTCCTCGACTGTTCAAGCCAAGCCGGGTGCTACCACCAAGGCTGCGCCGTCGAGTTCCGTGCCCTCGAGCTCCGCTGTCAAGACAACGCAGCAGACGAACAGCGATGTGCCGGCGCGGGTTCTCGCCACGCTGGTGGAGATCGACGCCGGGCGGTGGCCGGATTCCGCCAATGCGCCGGGCACCAAGGGCGGCATCACCTTCCGCAACAGCGAAGGCCGTCTGCCCGCTGTCGGTGCCGGTGGCGGACGTGTCGTCTATCAGGAATGGGACGTCAACGCGAAGAAGAACGGCCAAGGACGCGACGCCGAGCGAATCGTCACCGGCAACGACGGTTCGGCGTGGTACACCCTCGATCACTACGACACGTTTGTGAGGATTCGCTGATGTCCGATTCGTCTACGGTCAGCGTGGCGCAGTGGCTGGATCCGTCTTCGGATGTGGTTTCGGTGGCGCTGCAGAGCGACCCGGCCGTTGCAGATGATCTTGCACGTCAACTCCGTGCCGAGAATTTTATCGTTCGGGTGGTTCGCGGAGAGAACATGCGGACAACGGCGCAGGTCTTCGACGAGTTTGCGGCAGCCTTCCAGTTTCCGTCCCACTTCGGGCGAAACAAAGACGCTTTCGACGATGTCATGCGCGATCTCGACGACGTCCTCGGACTCGGCGCCGGATATGTAGTTGTGGTCCGAGGTGCGGGTTCTCTACTGTCCGAGCAACAGGATCAGTTGGAGTGGTTCCGCGAAACGATGGACTTCTACGCCGAAGAATGGGAACCCGTCGTTTTCCGGACCGTCTACCAGTTCGGTGCGGAGGACCTCACCGCCCACGGTGAAGACCTCGTCGAACTCGACTACCCGGGCACCACGCCACTGCACTGATTTCCACTCGTGAAAAGATCGGAACCATGTCGACCCCTGCAGAACAGAAGCCCACCGCAAAGCCTCGCGTGCTTTCCGGAATCCAGCCGACGTCGGATTCTTTCCACCTCGGCAACTACCTGGGTGCGCTGCAGCAGTGGGTTCCGTTGCAGGACGATTTCGACGCTTTCTACTTCATTCCGGATCTTCACGCCATCACGGTGACGCAGGACCCGAAGGAATTGCGTCGTCGCACCAAGGTTGCGGTGGCTCAGCTCCTTGCGGTGGGGATCGATCCGGATCGGGCGACGCTGTTCGTACAGAGTCAGGTTCCCGAGCACGCACAGTTGGCGTGGGTCCTGAACTGCATCACCGGTTTCGGTGAAGCCAGCCGTATGACGCAGTTCAAGGACAAGTCCGCCAAGCAAGGCAGCGACAACGCCAGTGTCGGCTTGTTCACGTATCCGGTTCTGATGGCCGCGGACATCCTTCTGTACCGCCCGCAGCGAGTTCCGGTGGGTGAGGATCAGCGTCAGCACCTCGAACTCGCACGCGATCTGGCCGGACGGTTCAACACCCGCTACGGCAAGGCGTTCGTCGTTCCCGAGCCGCAGATCATCAAGGGCACGGCAAAGATCTACGACCTGCAGGATCCGACCGCGAAGATGAGCAAGTCCGCTGCCAGTGCGGCCGGACTGATCAATCTGCTCGACGATCCGAAGGTGTCGGCGAAGAAGATCAAGTCGGCCGTCACCGACAACGAGCGCGAGATTCGTTTCGACCCGCAGGCCAAGCCGGGCGTCAGCAACCTGCTCACCATTCAGTCGGCTCTCTCGGGAGTACCGATCGAGACTCTGGTGGCCGGTTACGAGGGCAAGGGGTACGGCGACCTCAAGACCGATACCGCTGACGTGCTGACCGAGTTCGTCACCCCACTCAAGGCGAAGGTCGACGGTTACCTCGCCGACGAGGCAGAGCTGGATCGCATCATCGCGGCCGGAGCGCACCGCGCCCGTGAGGTGTCTTCACGCACTCTCGCCGCTGTCTATGACAAGGTCGGATTCCTGGCACCGAAGGGCTGACTTACGCGAGTTCGGACTCACGACGCCTGACCGAACATGAGGGGGACGGCAATGGCTGACACGGACGACGACGCACCGAGCTTTCTCGAGAAGCAACGGGCAGCGCGACCCTGGCTCGATCATCTGGTTCGCGCGGCCGGACGGTTTCAAGAGCAAAAAGGCGACTATTACGCTGCTGGTATCACGTACTTCAGCGTTCTCGCGTTGATTCCGATCATGATGGTCGCGTTTGCAGTGGCCGGTTTCGTATTGGCCGGGCATCCCGAGTACCTGGAGTCGATTCAGGAGCAGATCACCAAGAGCATTCCGGGCAGCTTGGGTGACACCATCAACACGCTGATCGATTCGGCCATCGACTCGCGCGCGAGCGTGGGAATCTTCGGCCTCCTGGGTGCTGCGTACGCGGGTCTCGGTTGGATGGCAAATGTTCGCGACGCGCTGACGGCGATGTGGGAGAGCAAGCGCGAGCCCAAGGGGTTCGTACGTACCAAACTTGGTGACGCAGGGGCCCTCGTCGGTCTGGCTCTCGCCATGGTCGTCTCACTGGGAATGTCGGCGCTGAGCAGTGGGCCGGTTGCGACTCAGATCGTGAAATGGCTCAACCTCGAGAACATCACCGGTGTCGGCGTGGGGCTCAGAGTTGTTTCACTGTTGCTCTCACTCCTGGCGACGTGGGCGGTGTTCCTGTGGGTGATCGCCCGGCTGCCGCGCGAGCCTGTCACGCTGCGTAGCGCTGCGCAGGCAGCGGTTATCGCCGCGATTGTGTTCGAGATCTTCAAGCAGGTGGGTGCGATCTACCTCGCTGCCGTCACCAACGGACCAGCGGGCGTGGCATTCGGTCCGATCATCGGTTTGCTCGTGTTCGTGTTCACGGCGTCACGGATGCTGCTGTTCTGCACGGCGTGGGCGGCGACGACCAAGGAAAGTATGGCCCTGGCGTTCGTTCCGCCGCCGGATCCCGCAGTGATCTCGCCGCGAATCGTTGTCAGTGACGGTGCTTCACCGTCTCGCGTGGCTGCGCTGATCGCCACGGGTGCGGTTGCCGGCCTGGGTCTTTCGGGCTTCATGCGTCGTCGGCCGCGCTAGCGCCTCCGACGGTTGAGGGCAACGGCTCCCGCCACCAGCGCGATCACCACTACTCCGCCGACCGCACCGATGAGTATGCGGTCAGTGGTGTCGGATTCGGCGTCGGTAGCGGTGGGTGCAGCCGAGATCGAGCCTGGTGCAGCGGCAGACGGTGTGCGAGTGACCTCGGGCGAGGCATCGTCGGTGGATCGGTCCGTCAACGAGCCGACGGTTGTGCTCGCGGGGAGTGCATATCCGTAGTCGAGTAGACGGGCAGCTTGTTCCCACGGACGGATCGGCTTGGCTTCGCCGCCCATCAATGTCACCAGTAGTTTCCGGCCGTTACGCTCCGCGCCACCCACATACGTGTGGCGGGCGTCGTCGGTGAAGCCGGTCTTGCCGCCCAATGCGCCGTCGTAGTTGTAGAGCAGCTGATTGTCGTTGGCGAGAGTGAATCCGGGGCGGTCCTGATCGTCGGGAATCGTCGGATCCTTGGGGAAGCCGGGAAATTCGACGGTCTCGGTATGGATCAGACCGGCAAACGTCGGATTCTGCAGGGCGGTATGGAAAATCACGGCCAGGTCGTACGGCGAGCTGCTCATCCCCGGGCCGTCGAGTCCGGATGGAGTTGCCGTGCGAGTGTCGAGGGCGTCGAGTTCGGCCGCGAGCGCGTTCATTTTCGACACGGCTGCAGCGTCACCGCCGAGTTGGCGGGCGAGAGCATGCGCGGCATCGTTTCCCGACGCCATGACCAGACCCTGCATCAGTTGCCGGTTGGTGTACTTGCCGCCCTTTCCGATGCCGACAGCGCTACCTTCAGCGTCCGCGTCTTCGGCCGTTGCGGTGATTTCGGTGTCGAGATCGAGTTCGTCGAGCGCGACGAGAGCCAACAGCATCTTGATGGTGCTGGCCGGGCGGTAGCGACCGTGCGGATCTTTGGCGGCGAGGACCTCGCCGGTTTCGGCGTCCGCGAGTACCCATCCGGATGCCGCGATATCCGCCGGGAGCGGGGGAGCGCCGTCAGGGAGCACAACACCGCACTCGCCGAGCTTGTCTCCACCGACGGGGCTTTCCGGAATCGGGACAGCAGTCGGGGCTGTGGATCCGGGCGCGGGTGCTTCGGAGAGATCGATCGCCGGTGCCGGGCTACTCGTGAACGGGCAGCTGTCGGTGTTGGGTGTTGTGAACGGCGCTTCGGTGGTGGTGGTGGGCGGCGGCGGGGCCGGTTGGGCGCCGGCCACTCCCGAGGTCCCGACGACACCGGTAAACGCAATGCTCCCTGAGAGCACTGTTCCGGCAACTGCCACTGCACACTTTCGACGCCACATCATCGATATACGAGGGTATGCGAACGTGAGGGAACGTCCGAATCGCCACGCAAGCAGAGGGATCGAAAACAGGCGATTCGGTTTGTACATCGGTCATAGTGGACGATCGCCGCCGATGAGTTCCACCACCACGCAGAGTCTGTAACAGTGGGGTAGTCGGCTACTCGAATGGCGCACACGCACTGACGACAGGGGATCGGTATGGGCAAGATCGTGGTGACAGAATTCGTGTCCTTGGACATGGTGATGGAAGCTCCCGGTGGCGAACCGGGTTATGCGCACACTGGATGGGTCTTTCCGTACCAGGAGGGCGATCAGATGAAGTTCAAACTCGACGAAACCCTCGCCGCGGACGTCCTTCTGCTCGGGCGGCGGACCTACGAGAGCTTCGCCGGTGCCTGGCCCGAGCGCGAGGACGACCAAGGCTTTGCGGACAAGATGAACGAGATGCCCAAGTACGTCGTCACGAGTTCGACCGAACCGCTCGAATGGAACAACTCGACGGCGCTCGACGGTCCCATCGAGGAATCTGTCCCGAAGCTCAAGGAGCAGATCGACGGCGAGATCCTGGTCGCGGGAAGTCGGACGCTCGTCCACGCGTTGTTGCTGGCCGGTCTGGTCGACGAGCTTCGTCTGATGGTCTTCCCGGTCATTCTCGGGTCCGGCGGGAGAGTGTTCCCCGAATCGGCCGACAAGATCGTCCTCGAGTTGAAGGACGATCGTCGGTACGAATCCGGAGTTCAAGTACTGACGTACCACCCCACGGTCACGTAGACCTCTCGAAAACATCTGTGGCCGAGACTCTTCGAGAGTCTCGGCCACAGATGTCTTGCCGGCTAACTGTTCTCGGGGAAGCCGAGGTTGATTCCGCCGTGGCTGGGGTCGAGCCAGCGACTGGTGACGGCTTTACCTCGCGTGAAGAAATGAACACCTTCTGTCCCGTGAGCGTGGGTGTCACCGAAGAGGCTGTTCTTCCAGCCGCCGAAGCTGTAGTAGGCCATGGGAACCGGGATGGGGACGTTGATGCCGATCATTCCGACCTCCACCTCGTTCTGGAAGCGTCGGGCAGCGCCGCCGTCGTTGGTGAAGATGGCGGTGCCGTTTCCGTACGGGTTGTTGTTGATCAGTTCGAGGGCTTGGTCGTAGGTATCGACACGCACGACGGACAGGACAGGTCCGAAGATTTCGTCGGTGTAGATCGACATGTCGGTGGTGACGTGGTCGATGAGGGTGGGCCCGAGCCAGAAGCCGTCCGGTCCACCATCGGCCTGAACTGTGCGTCCGTCGACCACGATCGTGGCACCGTCCTTCTCGCCGGCATCGACATAGGACGCGACCTTGTCGCGATGGGCCTTGGTGACGAGCGGACCCATGTCGGAGTTCTTGGTGCCGTCACCGGTGACGAGGGGAGTGGTGCGTTCGACGATCTTGGCAACCAGTTCGTCGGCGATGTCGCCGACTGCGACCAGGGCGGAGATCGCCATGCATCGTTCGCCCGCGGAGCCGAATCCCGCGTTGACCATTGCGTCGGCGGCGAGGTCGAGGTCGGCGTCCGGCAGAACGATGGCGTGGTTCTTGGCGCCGCCGAGTGCTTGCACGCGTTTGCCGTTGGCGGTGCCGGTGGCATAGACGTACTGGGCGATGGGGGTGGATCCGACAAACGAAATCGCTTTGACTGCTTTGTTTTCCAGAAGTTCGTCGACGGCGAGCTTGTCACCTTGGAGGACGTTGAAGACGCCGGGGGGCAGACCGGCTTCGGCCCAGAGTTCGGCGAGCCAGATCGCCGCGGTGGGGTCCTTCTCCGAGGGCTTGAGAATCACGGTGTTCCCGGCGGCGATGGCGACCGGGAAGAACCACATGGGGACCATCGCGGGAAAGTTGAAGGGCGAGATGATGCCGACGGGGCCGAGGGGTTGGCGGATGGAGTAGACGTCGACCTTGGTCGATGCATTCTCGGTGTATCCGCCCTTGAGGAGATGCGGTATTCCGCAAGCGAATTCGACAACTTCCTGCCCGCGGCTGATTTCGCCGAGGGCGTCGGAGAGAACCTTGCCGTGCTCGGCTGTGATGATCTCGGCGAGTTCACCTTTGCGAGCATTGAGGAGTTCGCGGAAGCTGAACAGTACCTGTGTGCGCCGGGCCAGTGAGGTGTCACGCCAGGCGGGGAAGGCCGCCGCAGCCGCGTCGATGACAGCGCGGGCGTCCTCGAGGTTCGCCAGGGCCAGTCGGCCGGTGATCTGTCCGGTGGCGGGGTTGGTGACGGGGGCGGTGTCCTCGGACGTTCCGGCGAACGGCTTGCCGTCCAACCAGTGCGCGATGACACGAGTATCAGTGCTGGTCATGGTATTTCCTAGTGGTCTGGTGACTCAGGAGTTCGGGGAGGTGTACTTGGCGACGTAGTCGTTCATCGTCTCGCGCTGGTACCGGGAAACCTCGTGCGCGTTTTCGTTCTCGGCGAAGACGCTCGACACCATCACGGTGTTCTCACGTTCGTAGAAGCCGAGTTTGCCGAGACCGCCGAAGAATTCGTCCCAGTTGACGTCTCCGTCACCGATTTTGAGATGCTGATGCACTCGAACGGCATTGCCTGGCGGGTTGGTGATGTAGCGCAGTCCGTGGGAACGGTGATGATCCATGGTGTCCGCCACGTGAACGAGTCGGACCATGTCGCCGGCGGCCTCCATGATGGCGGGAAGGTCCCCACCCATGTGGAATTGGTGGCACGCCACGATCACCATGCCGAGGTTCTTGGAGTTCACACCACGGATCGTGCGGATCGCGGCTAGTCCGTCTTCGACAAAATCGTCCGGGTGGGGGTCGATCAGGACGTCGATTCCCTCGCGTTCGATGATCGGAACCAGTTCCTCCATCGAACGATAGAACGCACGCTCGGACTCTTCGGCCTTTTCGGGGCGGCCGGAGAATTCGGTGTTCATGACGTTGACACCGAGATCGACCGTGATCTGGATGGCCCGCTTCCAGTAGCGCACGGCTGCTTCGCGAGCGTCCTCGTCCGGGCCGGACCACCGAAGGACCGGGAGCACCGACGCGATGCCGACTCCCGCACTCGCGCAGGCCTTCCGGAACTCGGTGACGAGCGCGTCGTCGGCTTTCGGGTGATTGAAGAACGGGATCATGTCGACGTGCGGTGTGAGCTGCAGGTACTCGTACCCGAGATCGGCAACAACTCGGGGTAGCTCGAGTAGTGAGTAATCGTGATGGAAAGGTGTGGGGTCGAGTGCGACCTTCATCGCTAAGCTCCGGCCACAGAGTCGCGCGCAACCATGTCCACGGCGACGCGCTGACCCGTCTCCAGAGACTTCACACCGGCGGCGCAGACAGCGGCCGCGGCGTACCCGTCCCAAGCACCTGGTCCGTCGATGTAGTTGCCGGTGCCGGCGCCCGTCTTCACTGCCTTGATCCACCGGGCGAACTCGGTGTCGTAGGCCTGCCCGAAGCGTTCGCGGAATCCTGGGGTGATCTGCCCACCCCAGTTGCCGGGCTTGGTCTTTCGGATCAGTCCCACGTCGAGTCCGATCATCGCGCTTCCGAGTTCGCCGACAACTTCGGTGCGCACCTCGTAGGCAACTCCGGTGGTGACAAACACCTCGGCGTCGACGTGTCTACCGGACTCGGTCTCGAATATCGCGATCTGTGGGTCTTGAATGCCCTCGGGAGCAAACGAATTCGCGGCCGGTCGGATGATCTGCACCGAGGTGATCTCTTCGTCGAGCAGGAATCGTGTCACGTCGACCTCATGGACGAGTGAGTCCTTGACGATCATCGCGCTGTCGAAGCCGTTCGGAACCGCAGGATTGCGGTGCGCGCAGTGCACAACGAGAGGGCGACCGAGATCGCCGCTGTCGATCAAATCCTTGAGCTGGGTGTATTCGTGGTCGAACCGGCGCATGAAACCAACCTGGATCAGTCTTTTTCCCAGCGCTGCTTCGGCTTTGACGATCGTGAGCGAACTGTCCG
The DNA here is from genome assembly GCF_031763325.1 of Rhodococcus sp. SG20037. Taxonomy (NCBI): domain Bacteria; kingdom Bacillati; phylum Actinomycetota; class Actinomycetes; order Mycobacteriales; family Nocardiaceae; genus Rhodococcus; species Rhodococcus sp. SG20037. The sequence goes on from NZ_CP134497.1 coordinate 2,217,635, forward strand.
CGTCGGTGGTCAGCGGCTTTTCGCAGAGAACAGGCTTGCCCGCTTCGAGGCAGGCAAGAACCTGCTTCTCATGGGTCGGGCCCGGGGTTGCGAGAACAACGGCGTCGACGTCCTCGGCTGCGATGGCATCGAACGGATCGACGACGACGCGCGCCCCTGGCGTCAGTGCTGCGATTTCCTCGGCGCGGGCGAGAGAGTAGTCGTTGACGACGGTGACGCGGGCACCGCCGATTTTGTTGGTGATGCGGTCGACGTGATCGGCCCCCATGATGCCGACGCCGAGCACTGCGATCCGGAGATCCTGGTTGTCAGACATGCGGTGGTACTCCTCGATTGTGTTGCTCAGTTGAAACGGACGGCGGGGACGCCACAGGTGGACAGGTATTTCTGAGTGCGCGCTGCGATGGGCAGCGGTGTGTCGGGATGGCAGGGATACATGTCCTGCTCGACGATCGCGAACACGTCGATGCCGAGCTTCTCGATGGCCTCCAGAAGCGGCGGCATGTCGGGGATTCCGCGCGGCGGTTCGATCATGGCACCGAGTTTGACGGCCTCACCGAACGGCAGGTCCTCCGCCTCAACCTTGGCGACTATCGCCGGATCCACCTGTTTGAGGTGTAGGTACCCGATGCGCTCCGGATGTTTGTTGATAATTGCGAGATTGTCGCCGCCGCAGTAGCTGATGTGGCCGGTGTCGAGACACAGATTCACGAAACGCTCGTCGGTCCCTTCGAGGAACTTGTAGACGTTGTCTTCGATGTCGACGTGACTGTCGGCATGAGGATGGTACTGCGCCATGACGCCGTACTCCTCGAGCATTGCCTTCCCGAGAGCGTTCATGCCGTCGGTTTTCTTACGCCACTGCTCGGGCGTCAGATTGCGGTCTTCGAGTACCGCTCCGGTGGAAGGGTCGCGCCACATCTCAGGGATGACCACCACGTGCTTGCCGCCGACGGCTGCGGTCAACTTGGCGACGTCCTTGATCTGATTCCAGACGGCATCCCAGGAATCGTCCTGGTGCAGGTGTTCGAAAACGGTACCGGCCGAAAGCTTCAGGCCGCGGGCGCCGAGTTCGTCCGTCAACTTGGCTGGATCGGTCGGAAGGTATCCGAACGGGCCGAGTTCGATCCATTCGTATCCCGACGCGGATACCTCGTCGAGGAATCGTGTGTAAGGGGTCTGCTGTGGATCGTCCGGAAACCACACGCCCCAGGAGTCGGGGGCTGATCCGACGCGAATCGCGCTCATGTCTAGATTCCTTTCGCGGGCAAGCTTTATGGGGTGTGGTTGTGCGGAATTTTCATTCGGATGGACGGAGGTACGGTCGCTGGATCTTCTTCCAGGACTCGTAAGTTGTCCGTGCTTTCTTGGTGGACTCCAGTTCGGAGGTGGCCGATACCGGTACATCCCACCAGGATTCGCTGTCCGGGGCGCCGATCAGCGGATCGGTTTCGACGTGGATGACGGTGCTGGTGTCGCTTGCTTTGGCAACCTTGATCGCGTCGGCGAACTCTGCAGCGGTGTTGGCGCGGATGACGTCGACACCGAGGCTGGCGGCGTTCGCGGCCAGATCGACCGGGAGAACCCCTCCGTCGAGACGTCCGTCATTCGAGCGGTAGCGGTACTGCGTGCCGAAGCGCTGGGAACCCAGCGACTCGGACAGTGAACCGATGGAGGCAAATCCGTGATTCTGCACCAGGACGACGATGACCTTGAGGCGTTCCTGTACGGCGGTGACCAATTCGGTGGCCATCATCAGATAGGAACCGTCGCCGACCATCACGAACACGTCGCGATCGGGGCACGCCATGCGGACGCCTAGACCGCCGGCAACTTCGTATCCCATGCACGAGTACCCGTATTCGACGTGATACCCCTTGGAATCACGGGTTCGCCACAGCTTGTGGAGGTCACCCGGCATGGACCCGGCAGCGCACACCACGACGTCACGTGGATCGGACAGCGTGTTGACCAGGCCGATCACCTGATTCTGATTCAGTGACCCGTCGGCAGCGGGTTCGGCCGGGTTGTAGACCGATTCGACGACAGCATCCCAATCGCGAGCGAGTTCACCGATCCTGGACGCGTACTCGTCGTCCACCCGGTAGTCGCTCAGTGCGAGCGCCAGGGCGTCGAGAGCCTCACGCGCATCGGCCACCACACTGACACCGCCCTGCTTCACGGAATCCAGTGAAGCGACGTTGATGTTGACGAAGCGAACGTCTGGATTGGTGAAGGCGGTGCGGGATGCGCTCGTGAAATCGCTGTACCGCGTGCCGATTCCGATGACGACGTCCGACTCGGTGGCCAGTGCGTTTGCAGCAGTGGTGCCGGTGGACCCCACCGCCCCGACGGATTGTGGATGGTCGTAGACCAATGAACCCTTGCCGGCCTGGCTCTGCCCCACGGGGATTCCGGTCTGCGCGCAGAACGCTGCCAGAGAGTCGGTGGCCTGGCTGTAGATCACTCCGCCGCCGGCGACGATCAGTGGCTTGCGAGCCGAGCGGATGATCGCGGCGGCGCGTTCGATCACCGATCGTTCGGGGAGCGGGCGAGCCACGTGCCACACCCGTTCGACGAAGAAGGACTCGGGCCAGTCGAAGGCCTCGGCCTGCACGTCCTGCGGGATGGCGATGGTGACTGCGCCGGTTTCGACGGGATCAGTGAGAACGCGCATCCCGGCGAGCAGAGCGCTCGGCAACTGCTCCGGGCGCCATACCCGATCGAAGTATCGTGAGACCGGCTTGAAAGCGTCGTTGACCGTGACGTCGCCGCTCGACGGGAGTTCGAGTTCCTGCAAGACGGGGGCACTGGCGCGGGTCGCGAAAGTGTCTGCGGGAAGGAGTAATACAGGTAGACGGTTGATGGTGGCCAGTGCCGCGCCGGTGATCATATTGGTGGCACCGGGGCCGACGCTGGACGAGACTGCCCAAGTCTGCAGGCGGTCCTTCATGCGGGCGTGCGCGACAGCCGAGTGCACCATCGCCTGTTCATTGCGGCCGAGCACGTAGGGGAGTGTCGGCTCACGGCCGGCGTCGAGATCCTGGATCTCGGCCTGCAAGAGTGCCTGCCCCAGTCCGGCGACGTTGCCGTGCCCGAAGATTCCGAAGCAGCCGGCGAACAGCTTGGTGCGCTGGCCGTCGCGTTCGGTGTACTGGTTGGCGAGGAAGCGGACGACAGCTTGAGAAACGGTGAGGTATACGGTCGGCTCGTCGCGAGGTGGACGATTGCCGGTTGCGTTGTTGGTGGGTGCCACAGCTTTCACTTCCGTCAGTTTGTGGGACTGCAACGGCAGTCGAGGGTCGATGTCCTGGTGATCCCAGCTTCCACGTAGCCAGGTGTGTTGCGGATCGTCACAGATGTTCCACGCCCGGATCTCGCCCGAACCTGCCATGACATTGAGGTAGTACATGTGGTGGCCCGGCGCTGCGATGGACGGGCCGTGATAGCCGTGCGGCACGAGGACGACGTCGCCCGAGCGGACTTCCTCGAGCACCTCGATAGGTCTCTCGGCGGTTCCGTACACGCGGTGGTAGCCGAAACCTTCGGTCCCGGTGGGGCTTCTGTCGATCTCGAAGTAGTAGATCTCTTCCAGGGCCGATTCGACGTCGCTGTTCTCGTCGTGTTTGTGGCTGGGGTACGACGACCAGTTTCCACCGGGCGTGATGACTTCACACGCGATGATGGAGTCTGCCTCGAAGGTGTCGGCGGTGGCGAAGTTGTGAACCTGCCGGCTGCAATTTCCGGCACCGCGGAGTTCGACGGCAACTCCGGACGCGGGACCGTAGCGATGGGAGAGCTTTGCGCCGGCGCGTGCTCCGCACAGTGCAAAGCGGCCTCCGCCGGTGCTGCTGACCGAGTAGTCGGCGTCGCGTCCTACGTACGCGAAATCGCTGGGACCGTCGAAAACCGATGCGCGGCCGGTCAGGGGAATCTCCGTCCCCTCGGCAACAACGACGGCCGAACCCGCCAGTGGAACGACGATGATCTCGTTCTCGCCGGACTGCAGGTGGACGTTCGCACCCGGGGCGAGTTCGAGTGTCCACAAGCTGGATTCGGTCCACCCGGCGGACTCCGGCGTGACGACTGTCGTGAAATCACCGTCGGCGGACGATCCGGCGGGGACGTAGTACTTGCTGAACATCTTGCTCCTGCCAGGTCGGTTCTAGTGGACGAGCTTGACTGCGGTGTCGACGGCCGCGGTCACGTCGCCGTCGGGTGGGTATAGCAGCGCGCGTCCGACGATCAGTCCGCGCACGGACGGCAGCTGAAGTGCAGCGTCCCACTTTGCGTACGTTTCTTCCGGCGCGATCTGCGGATCTCCCCCCAGGAGGAGCGTCGGGAGGGTGGTCGCATCCATGACGCGTTCCATCTCGTCGACGACCGGCAGTTTCATCCACGTGTACGCCGAGGTGGAGCCGAGACCTTGGGAGATGTGGATGGATTTGATGACGGCGTCAGGGCTGAGATCGTTGACGACCTTGCCGTTCACGCGGCTGGAGAGAAACGGCTCGAGCATCGCGATCAGTCCGGCCGCGGCCAGTTCGTCCACGGCTTCGGCACATGCCGTCATGGTGGGCAGTGTGCCCGCGTCGTCGAGTGCGATGCGTAGCAGCATCTTTCCGCCGTTCATTCCGAACTTCGCGGTGCCCGCCGCGGTGTATCCCGTCATGCGGTCGTCGAGTTCGAAGCTCGCGCCTGCCAGGCCGCCGCGGTTCATCGACGAGAAGACGACCTTGTCGTCGAGGGCGCCGAGGAGGAGCAGATCGTCGAGAATGTCCGCGGTGCCGAGAACGCCGTCGACTCCGGGATTGTCGAGCGCAGTGCGTAATCTGTCGAGCAGATCTGTACGACTGTTCATCGCTGTCGGCTTGCCACCGACAGACAGTGCCCCACGGGCCGGGTGATCGGCAGCGACGATCATCAGTCGACCATTGCCTCGAACAGTGGCGCGAGGAGTTCGCGCTGCCCAGGCCTTTTCGATGATCTGCGGATCGCTCGCACGCAGTTCCGTCACTTCGGCGTAGGTGGTGGCGAGGGGGCGGGCGGCGAGCTTGTCAGACATTGACTGCCTCCGTGGCTGTGGCTTCGGCGAGATCGTGGACTTCTTCGGCGGTCGGCATCGCAGTGGAGCATTCGAGCCGAGATGCGACTATCGCGCCGGCCGCGTTGGCGTACCGCAGTACCTTCTCCAGCGGCCACCCGGCCAACAGTCCGTGGCACAGTGATCCGCCGAAGCTGTCGCCTGCTCCCAGCCCGTTGACCACGTCGACGGCGTTGGGCGGCACGGTGATCGACTGCTTTCGCGTTTTGCCGAGTACGCCCTTCGGGCCCTGCTTCACGATGGCCAGTTCGACGCCGAGGTCGAGAAGCGCGTCGGCGGCCTTGTTCGGATTGGTCTCACCGACCGCGATCTCGCACTCTTCGCGGTTTCCGACGGCTACTGTCACGTGCGCCAGAGCGCGCTGCACCTGATTGGTTGCTTCTTGGGGCGTCGACCAGAACATCGGGCGGTAGTCCAGATCGAGGACCGTCAGCGGGCGTCGTTCGCGGGCTTCCCAGGCAGCGAAGTGTGCACTGCGACTCGGTTCTTCGGACAGCCCTGTCACAGTCGACCAGTAGAGGGACGATGCTCGAACGGCGTCGAGGTCGATGTCTTGCGGGGTGATCCGAAGATCAGGCGCATGCGGCTTGCGGTAGAAGTACAGCGGAAAGTCGTCAGGAGGGAAGATCTCGCAGAACGTCACCGGTGTCGGGTACTCGGAATTGGTGACGACAAACCTGTTGTCGACGCCCAGACGTGCCAACTCGCGTGTGACGAACTTCCCGAAAGGATCGCTGCCTACGCCGGAGATCAGTGCTGCTCGCCGGCCGAGGCGCGCGGCCGCCACCGAGACATTGGCTGCGCTGCCGCCGAGGAACTTGCCGAACGTCTCGACGTCCTCGAGTCCGACACCGGTCTGAAGTGGGTAGATGTCCACCCCCGATCGGCCGATGGCAAGCACGTCGAAGGGTGCGTCAGGGATGTGTGACCCGCTCTGGTGAGTGTTGATGCTTGTCAAAACTGACTCCCGAGAGTTCGTGGTGGGTTGCCCACGCAGGGCACCGATGTATGACTGAAACTGTGCGCCGCGACACAGCGATTGTCAATAGTTTGTCTGGACATTATGACTTGCGGTCAAGTGAATGTTAGTGTTCGCATACACTGCCGAGAGAAGTAGCGTCGATACGGCGCCTTCCCAAGACAGATCGGAGTTGGCCGTGGTCGCAGCACTCGCCGTCGAGTTGGACCGCTCGAGCCCGGTGCCGCTGTATTTTCAGCTGGCACAGGCAATCGAGGGCGCTATTCTCGGTGGCGAACTTGCCCCAGGTGATCGCTTCGAGAATGAACTGGCGTTGGCCAAACGGCTCAATCTCTCACGTCCGACCACTCGACGCGCGATCCAGGAGCTGGTGGACAAGGGACTACTTGTTCGTAAGCGGGGAGTCGGAACTCAGGTGGTGCAAAGTCCGGTGCACCGCCCGGTCGAGCTCACCAGCCTGTTCGACGACCTTGCGAGGGCCGGCCAGGCGCCGACGACCAAGCTGCTCGAGTTCACGGTGGGAGTTCCCGCCGAGGACGTTGCCGCGGAACTCAACCTCGAACCTGACGCCGAAGTGGCCACCATCAGGCGTCTGCGAAGCACCAACGGCGAACCGCTTGCCGTGATGACCAACTACATTCCGGTGGACATCGCACCCGATCCCGAGGAGTTGGAGACACAGGGGCTGTACCAAACCTTGCGAACTCGCGGCGTTCACATCCGTGTGGCGCGGCAGCGAATCGGCGCTCGGGCGGCGACTCGCGAAGAAGCAGGATTGCTCGACGAGAAAGTGGGTGCTGCCCTCTTGACCATGAGCCGCACTGCATTTGACGATTCAGGTAGCGCCGTCGAGTACGGCAGCCACTGCTACCGAGCGTCGCGTTACTACTTCGACACCACCGTGGTCGACCGCTAGATCTCGATCCCGGTGACACGAGTACCCGCCTGACCGAGTCAGTGGGGGTGATTTGTGATCCCAGCATTTCTGCGATCCTTCGATCATTTGACCCGAACGGAGCCTCATGACAGGCATTTCAGTAGCAGTTGCCGGATTCGGATGGATGGGCCGCGTCCACACGCAGGCGTATCTGCGTCTGCGGCAACACTATCCCCAGCTTCCCGTGATCCGCATGGCCGCCGTCGCCGACGAGGTGCCTGGCCGAGGGGAGGAAGCAGCGGACCAATTCGGTTTCGAAGCTTTCACCCAGGATTGGCGCGATATCGCAGCCGATCCGGCCATCGACGCGGTGAGCATCACGGCCCCGAACTTCTTGCACCGTGAAATCGGCGTCGCAATGGCAGAAGCCGGCAAACACATCTGGATCGAGAAGCCCGTCGGCTTGTCCACGGAAGACGCCAAAGCTGTTGCCGCAGCAGTCTCGAAGGCCGGTGTGCAGTCGACCGTCGGCTTCAACTACCGAAACGCGCCGGCTGTGGCCCTGGCAAAAAGCCTGATCGACTCAGGGGAGTTGGGCACGATCACGCACTCGCGTTTTCGTTTCCTCAGCGACTATGCGGCCCACCCTGAAGGTGCTTTGAGTTGGCGATACGAGCGTGAACGCGGCGGCGCCGGCGTCCTGGGCGACTTGGCCTCGCACGGCATCGATCTGATTCGTCATCTTCTCGGTGACGTCGACGCTCTCGTTGCGGATACTGCGATCTTCATCCCGGAGCGTGCGCGTCCGTCCGCCGCTACCAGTGGACATGCGCGGGCCAGCGGTGGGGAGATGGGGGCTGTCGAGAACGAAGACTTCGTCAGCGCACTGCTGCGCCTCGGCTCGGGTGGCCGGTGCACCCTCGAAGCATGCCGCGTCGCCGTGGGAGAGCAGAACAATTACGGATTCGAGGTTCACGGCACGAAGGGTGCCGTGTTCTGGGACTACCGCCGGATGGGTGAACTGGGCACCAGCCTCGGCTCGAAGTATCAGGACCAATCCGTCACGACGGTTCTGGTCGGCCCCGAGTCCGGTGAGTTCGGCCGCTTCCAGCCTGGCGCGGCCAACGCGATGGGCTACGACGACCTGAAAGTGATCGAGGCTCGCAATTTCATCGCCTCGATCGTGGACGGAGCGCCGCAGGGCGCGACCATCGCTGATGCAGTCGCGTCCGCACAGGCCCTGGACGCGATGGTCGCCTCGGTGACCTCCGGCAGCTGGATTTCTCTCGGCTGATCCACAGCTCCTCCGAAAGGCTCTGGTGCAGTGACATTTCCCCGCGGACTGGCGCTGCTCGTGGCAGCAGCGCTGTTCATGGAGATGCTGGACGCGACGATTCTCGCAACGGCACTGCCGTCGATCGCCCAATCTTTCGGAGTTGATGCCGTCGACGTCAATGTCGCCGTTTCTTCGTACCTCCTGGTGTTGGCCGTCCTGATCCCGGCGAGCGGATGGATGGCCGACAGGTTCGGAACGCGACGTGTCTTCATCTCTGCCATAGCTGTTTTCGCGGTGGCATCGGTGGGATGTGCACTGAGCACCTCCCTCCCGATGCTGGTGGGAATGCGTGCTTTACAAGGGGTAGGCGGCGCCATGATGGTGCCGGTAGGGCGGCTCGCAGTATTGCGGGTGACGTCGAAGGCGGAACTCGTACGGGCTATCGCCTACTTGACGTGGCCGGCGCTCACAGCGCCGGTTCTTGCGCCCGCTGTGGGTGGAGCCATCGTGTCGATCGCTTCGTGGCGCTGGATCTTTCTGATCAACGTTCCGATCGGGATCGTCGGGTTTCTGCTGGCATTGCGCATGGTGCCCGACATTCGGGAGGCGCAGAAACGGAGCCTCGACTGGCTGGGATTGGTGGTGATCGGAGCAGGCGTCGCAGTGCTTGTCGTGGCGCTCGACAGCGTGCACAGTGCCGGAACCGACTGGCTACGAGTGGGCCTCGGGATCGTTGCGGCTCTGATCTTGTTGAGCTTGGCCGTCATTCACCTCGTCCGGTCGGATCATCCGCTCATCGCGCTCGGCGTCCTCCGACTTCGATCGTTTCGGCTCGTCGCGTCGAGCGGCTCGCTGTACCGGCTCGTGATCATGGGCGTGCCGTTTGTGCTGCCGTTGTTGTTCCAAGTGGGATTCGAAATGTCGGCGTTCAAGGCCGGTCTGCTGGTGATGGCTCTGTTCGCGGGGAATATCGCGATCAAACCGCTCACCACTCCGCTCATGCGCAGGTTCGGGATCAGACTAGTTCTGGTGGGAAACGGAGTTCTGTCGGTGGTGTGCTTCGGTGCGCTGGTACTGATCTCGTCGACGACACCGGACGTCGTAATCGCTGTCGCACTGTTTGTCAGTGGCGCGTTGCGATCCATCGGGTTCACCGCGTACAACAGCTTGGCGTTCGCCGACGTCGACTCGGGTGAGCTGACCGATGCCAATACTCTGCATGCAACGCTGCAAGAGTTGGCGTCCGGTCTGGGTATTGCACTGTCCGCTTTGGTGATCACGCTCTGTACACCGTTGGCGGAGTCGGAGGATCTGAGCGGCGGAGTGCCGTTTTCTCTGACGCTGGGTGTTCTCGGGGCCATGCTGGTGCCGACGGTGATCGAGAGTTGGCGGCTCCCACGCGATACGGGTGCTGTGGTGTTGGTGCGCTGATGAAGCGTCTTCCGCCACCTTCATCATAACGCGGGACCCGGGGCTTGCGGCAAGGCCCCGGTGATGGTGCACACTCGTCTGCTGCGAGCAAGCAAAAGCCTTGCCCGAAGGAGGGGATCGCATGAGTGACGTCATCATTGTCGGTGCTGGACCAACTGGATTGATGCTGGCAGGTGAGCTCCGGCTGCAGGGCGTCGATGTCGTCGTCGTGGACAAGGACGAGGAGCCGACTCAGTTCGTCCGTGCCCTCGGCATCCATGTGCGCAGCATCGAAATCATGGAGCAGCGCGGGTTGCTGGACAAGTTCCTCGCGCACGGCCGCAAGTATCCGCTCGGTGGATTCTTCGCGGGGATCAGCAAACCGGCACCGGCGCACCTCGATACTGCGCACGGGTACGTACTGGGCATTCCTCAGCCCGAGATCGACAGGATTCTTGCCGAACATGCCACCGAAGTCGGTGCGGACATTCAGCGAGGGAAGCGCGTCGTCGCGATCCGTCAAGATACCGATAGCGTCACAGCGGAATTATCCGACGGCACAACACTTCACGCGCGTTATCTCGTGGGCTGCGACGGCGGCCGCAGCACTGTTCGGAAGCTGATCGACGTCGGGTTTCCCGGCGAGCCGTCTAGCGCCGACACGTTGATCGGCGAAATGGACGTGACCATGCCGGCTGATGAACTGGCCGCCGTTGTCGCCGAAATCCGGGAAACGCACAAACGATTCGGAGTCGGTCCCGCCGGTAACGGCGCTTTTCGTGTCGTGGTCCCTGCGGCCGAAGTTGCCGACGGTCGCGCAACACCGACCACCCTCGACGACATCAAACAACAGCTACTGGCCATTGCGGGTACCGACTTCGGTGTGCACTCGCCGCGGTGGCTCTCGCGCTTCGGTGACGCCACCCGTCTGGCGGAGCACTACCGGCGCGACCGGGTGTTCCTCGCCGGCGATGCCGCACACATCCACCCACCGATGGGCGGTCAAGGCCTCAATCTCGGTGTGCAAGATGCCTTCAACCTCGGCTGGAAGCTCGCCGCAGGGATTAACGGTTGGGCGCCGGAGAGCCTGCTCGACACGTACGAATCGGAACGGCGTCCGGTGGCTGCCGACGTCCTCGACAACACGCGCGCGCAGGCGGAGCTGATCTCCACCGCAGCCGGTCCACAAGCTGTGCGACGCTTGATCTCCGAGTTGATGGAATTCGAAGACGTCAAGCGTTATCTGACCGAGAAGATCACTGCGATCTCGATTCGCTACGACTTCGGCGAAGGTGACGACCTACTCGGTCGGCGGCTGCGGAACATCGCGTTGACGCGCGGCAACCTGTACGACCTGATGCGATCCGGCCGCGGACTTCTTCTCGACCAGGGTGGCCAACTGTCCGTCGATGGTTGGAGCGATCGCGCCGACCACATCGTTGACACAAGCACTGAATTGGACGCTCCGGCTGTCCTGCTTCGGCCGGACGGTCATGTGGCATGGGTCGGGGATTCGCAGGCGGAGTTGGATACTCAGCTGTCCACGTGGTTCGGCCGGCCGGCGACGGGCCCCGTGTGACTCTTCGGATTCGGCAACCGAGCACCGTGGCGACTCGGACGCACTACCGTTGACGACTATGAGGCGAAGGTCAGCACAGGTTGCGGCTGCGGCAGCGGGCTCTGTGGGAGCGCTGATGCTGACAAGCTGCACGACCAATGTCGATGTGCCGAAAACCTTTGCCGCCACGATAACGGTGACCGGTCAGGCAGAGCAGGCCGAGACGGTCTCTGGAGAGTGCGTGATTGACATGATTCGTGTTGCTCCGAACGACCAGATTCAGATTTTCGGGGGCAGCGGCGCTGCATCCACAAGGTCGGCACTCGAGGTCGAGGCAATCGATCAACTTCCCGACGGAATGAGCACCTGCTCCTACACCGCACATTTTGATGCCGTCCCCGCAAACCAGAGAAACTATGAGGTGAGCTTGGGCCACTTCTCTCCGGAGTCCTTCAGCTCAGATGAGTTGGAGAACGGTGTCACCTATCAACTTCGCCGGCCCTGACTGAACCAGTTCTCCCTCGCGTTGTATCCGGTCCGACTTTCACTGAGCTCGCTTGGTGGTCCCGTCGCCTCCGCGCTGTCGAGCCTTACCGGGGTTGATGTGGAGCCGAACACCCTCGTAGGCGACTGTGTACGGCACATCGTCGTCGTTGTCCGGGTCGCCGGAGTCCGCAGGATCCGGAAGTTCCGCGATCTGTTCGATGACAGTCTGTGCTCGCGCCGCACCGGGATCGAACATCTCCTGAAACGGCCCGACGAACGACCCCCCAAGCCCGCGGCGCCTTGCCCGAACAGCCGCCCACCCGAACACCGCCAACGGGCCGGTCATGGCGAACAGCACTAACAAGTCCCACCCCATGCCACGAGCATACCGACTGACCGGCATTGGGCGGTCCGAGTCTCGTCAGCGCTGTCGTCCCTCAGGCCATTCGTCTCTCGGACTGTGCCTTCAGCAACTCGGCCAGATGGTCAGGCGAGATCCGCTCGCGAACCGCCTCCATCACTAGTTCGGCCTGCGTCTGAGGCGCGAGGCCGTCGATCGGTTGGTCTCGGTCCAGATTGGTCGGGAAGGCGTAGCCCTCAGCGGAAGCGGCGACGGCACAGCGAACGGACTCGTCGGAACCTGCTTCGCTGAGGGCGAGCAGTGCCGGATAGATCGCGTTGACGAGCGCGTCCCGGTCAATGGTTCCGAGGGCGCGACCGAAGGCTGACGACACCTGAAGAAGATTTGCCATGCGCAGGACGTCGGCGGATTTGTTGTGGCCGGCGGCGTGGAACAGTGCAGGGTTGAAGAAGACGGCATCTCCCTTCTCCAAAGGTAATTGGACGTAATTGGCCTCGAAGAACTCCTTGAACTCGGGACGCTCGAACGCGAGGTATCCGGATTCGAATTGTTGGGAGTACGGCAGATATTTCGTCGGGCCCGTCTCGGCCGGCATGTCCACATGGGCGACTGCACCTTGCAAGGTGAGGGCGGGGGTCAAGCGATGAACGTGCGCTCGGAACTTCGCAGCGACGTCGCTCGACATGAAACCGAGGTGGTAGTCGCGATGTGGATTCTGTGCGGCGCCACCGGGATTGACGACGTTGACGTCCGACGTCACCTGATACATGGGGCCGAGCCAGGCTTCCGAAGCCAAAGCGACAATGCTGTTTGCGTAGTAGTCGACGTAAGCCTTGGGATCTTCGAGCGCCAACTTCAGTTGTGCTCCCCAGATCCGGTCATTGGCTCCGGGTTTGGCGAAGTGATCTCCGGACACCGCGCCGGCTTCGTGTTGGCGCGCAATGAGTTCACGGAAGACCGCACTGGCGCGATCCAATACCTCCGCGTCGAACGCGCCTTGGAAGACCGTGATGCCTGGACCGGTGAGTAACGCGCGGGCGATCTCGTCCTGAATCTCCGCCCGGATTTCAGGATTCGACAATTTGTCGACCAGAGCATCCGAGCGGTAGAGAAGAACGCCGTCGGCCACCGAATGGGCGTACGGGTAATCGACGGGGTCTGTCTCGTGTGCGACCAGAGCGGCGAAGTCTTCGATGTTGCAATCTTCTCGGTGCAATCTACCCGCGAACGGCACGGTGTGGTCGGTCAGTGCTGGAGTCATTCGGGGGCCTTCCTGCGGAGTTCACGATGTGCTGTGACTCAAAGACTGCCAAGGAAAAGCCATCGAAACTACCCCTGAAATCCATCAAAAAGACCTCAGGAAGCGCTCCCCTTGGACTCGACCGGTGACGGAAGATCTGCGCGCTACGACGGGATCACGTTCCTGGGTGAGAGTTAGAGAGTGAAGGCGTTCCGGAAAGCAGTGAGTGCGGTGTCACTGTCTCCGGATGCCCAGCCCTCCAATCCGATCGTGCCGGTGTAACCCTGCTCGGCGAGAACGCGTGCGATGGCTGGGTAGTTGATCTCGCCGGTTCCGGGTTCGCATCGGCCGGGTACGTCGGCCACCTGAATCTCGCCGATGTTGTCACCGCAACGCCGCACGAGTTCGATGAGGTTTCCTTCGCCGATCTGTGCGTGGTAGAGGTCGAGCATCATCTTGAGGTTGGGGTGTGAGACGGATTCCACCAGTGCCAGAGTGTCTTTGGCGCGGGCCATCGGTACGCCAGGGTGATCGACGATCGTATTGAGATTCTCGAGGCAGAAGACGACTCCGGCGTCTTCACCCAGTCGCGCGATCTTCTCGAGAGCGCGTTGGGCCGTCAGCCACATCGCTCCCGTAGTTCGATACTGCGGGCGCGCGGCCTGTCCGTCGATCAGCTCGCCGGTATGGAAGTTCAGCCGAGGAACGCCGAGTTTCGCTGCCGGCGTGAGGCATAGCGCCGCTGTACGTACGAGTTCGGCGCTGCCCGCTTCATCGAACAAATCGCCGTGAAGATAGCCGGTCATCGAGGAGAACCGAGCCCCGGTGGCGACCAGAGCATCGAGGTCCTTGTCTTGCCAACTCCAGATCTCGGCTGCGAACCCCGCCTCCGAGATCCGCCGAATGCGTTCGACGACAGGGAGTTCGGTGAACGTCATCTCGGCAGAGACCGCCAAATCGAAGGGGCTCACTGCGGCACCGACAGCAGCGATACGGGCAGTCCGGTTTCCACGGATTCTTTTGCAGCCAGTGCGATTTCCAGGGCGTTGCGAGCATCGAGACCGTCGACCGACGGCGCGCTGCCGGAGAGGATGCAGTCTGCGAAGTGCGCCAGCTGGGCAACATAGGCGTCGTGAAACAGTTCGATGTTCACCCGAGGTGTGTCGGCCAGAACGCCCGGTGAGCTGTAATGACGCATCGCGGTCCGCGTGACCTCGCCTGCACTCACCATTCCACCGGAACCGAAAACCTCGCCGCGAACGTCGTAACCGTAGGTGGCCTGGAAGTTGGCCTCGGCCGACGCGAGGGCGCCGTTGTCGAACCGCAACTGAACCATCGACGTATCGAGGTACCCCTGCTCCTTGTACTGCGGATGGACGAGAGCATCGGCCTGCGCGAACACCTCGACGACGCGTGCCCCCGGGTTGAGCCAGAGCAGGGCGTCGAAGTCGTGAATCAGTGTCTCGTTGAAGATCGTCCACGGCTTGACTCGAGAGGCGACGTCGGCGGTGATTCCCGGATCGCGAGTCAGAGAGCGAAGTAGCTGCGGTGTCCCGATCCCACCGGAGGTGATCACGTCGTGTGCCGCGGCGAAGTCGGCGGCGAAGCGCCGGTTGAAACCGACCTGCAGCGCAACATTGTTCGCGGCGCATGCGCCGATTGCGCGATCGGCGTCCTCGAGTGTCAAAGCCATCGGCTTTTCGCAGAAGACATGCTTGCCGGCCTCCGCTGCTGCTACCACGAGATCGGTGTGAGTTGATGCGGGCGTACTGATGAGCACCGCTTCGACGGTCGGATCGGCAATCAGCTCAAGGGCGTCGGTGTACGCGCGGGCGTCGGGACTGACACGTTCGATCAACGACGCCGCAGCGCCGGGCGCAGGATCGGCGACGGCGACGAGACGGGTGCCGGGGATACGCAGCGCGACGGACTCGCCGTGGAAACGGCCGATCCATCCAGCGCCGATCAGACCGACTGCAACAGAGGCAGACATGGGGGCTCCGTTCGGAGTGAGGATGAGGAACTAGATCGTTCTAGTCGTGTCAGTAAAGCGCTGGTTGCCTCGTGCGTCAACGTTTCGGCGTGTATTCGCTGGAACGATCTAGTCTGTGGAGGTGAACAGTCGACGCCCCACCTTGCAAGACGTAGCAGACCTGGCCGGTGTGTCACGCGCACTGGTGTCCATAGTCATTCGCGATGTCCCGGGTGCCAGCGATGCGACGCGGGTACGGGTCAAGGCGGCCGCGGACGAACTCGGCTATCGACCCGACAACGCGGCGCGACTGCTGCGCCAGCATCGCAGCCGCCTGATCGGTGTCAGTTATGTTGCCGCGCAAACCTTTCACGCGGAACTGCTCGACGAGATCTACGACGCAGCCGAACGCTTGCGCTACGACGTCGTTCTCAGTGCCGTCTCGGACCGCAGGCCTGGCTCGCGCGCCGTGCGCACCCTGCTCGACGACCGATGCGAGGCGATCTTGCTGTTGGGTTCGCAGGCGCCGGAATCGGAGATCGTCGACCTGGCGGCCAAGGTTCCCGTCGTCGTGCTCGCCCGGAAGATGCCCTCAGCACATGTGGACGTTGTCCGCACGGACGACGAGGCGGGCGCCGTGATGGCCGTGAATCATCTCGTCGGACTCGGGCACCGCTCGATTGTCCATGTCGACGGCGGACGCGGTCCGGGCGCCCAGGAGAGGCGTCAGGGCTACCGGAAGGCCATGCGGGCGGCCGGACTGGAATCGCGGATACTTCCCGGCGGCCTCACGGAGGAGTTCGGCGCGGACGCCGCGCGGTCGATGGTCGAACAAGGGATTCCCGGTGCGGTCTTCGCTTTCAACGATCGTTGCGCGCTAGGAGTCCTGGACGTCTTCTTGCGTGCGGGAGTCTCGGTGCCCGGCGACGTCTCCGTGATCGGATTCGACAACAGTGCATTGGCAGGTTTGGCGCACATCGATCTGACCAGTGTCGGGCAGGACACGGCGTTTCTGGGTGGCGCCGCGGTGGAGCGAATCTCCGAACGTCTCGACGCCGGAAGTGGACTCTTGGGCAGGGACATAGTCGCGCAACCACAACTTGTAGTTCGAGGTTCAACTGGACTCGTAGGGCGTTGACCTGGCGTTTCGACCTAAACTAGGTTGTCCGGTCTTTGATAAGCAGTCCTAATGTCAGAACAAACTATTGACATTCGACTGTGACGGGTATTACATCTTTCACATACAACCGAGCACCATCCGTTCGCGGGCCGTTGGTTGATGTCGAGAGGGAGTTCACATGTCGTTTCTCACGGGACGCAAGAGCGTTGCCGTACTGGCCGGAGCCTCAGTCGTGGTCTTGGGTCTGGCCGCCTGTTCCAGCACCGGCGGTAAGCCGGATTCTTCCGGATCCGGAATGGGCGCGGGTACGGCGGACACGCCCCGCGCCACCATTGCGATGATCACCCACGAAGTTCCCGGTGACACGTTCTGGGATCTGGTGCGCAAGGGCGCCGAAACCGCAGCGGCCAAGGACAACATCGAACTTCGGTACTCCGCCGATCCCGAGGCACCGAACCAGGCCAACTTGGTTCAGAGTGCGATCGACAGCAAGGTCGACGGGATCGCCGTCACGCTCGCGAAGCCCGACGCCATGGTTGCAGCGGTCCAAAGTGCCACCGCCGCGGGCATTCCGGTGGTCGCCCTCAACTCGGGCCTCGAAACCTGGAAGGACATGGGCGTCAAGGAGTACTTCGGTCAGGACGAGTCGATTGCCGGTGAAGCTGCCGGCGAGCGACTCAACACCGAAGGTGCCACCAAGGTGCTGTGCGTGATTCAGGAGCAGGGCAACGTGAGCCTCGAATCACGGTGCGCCGGTGTGAAGAAGTCGTTCAAGGGAACGACGGAGATTCTCAACGTCAACGGCAAGGACATGCCGTCGGTGGAGTCGACCATCACCGCGAAACTTCAACAGGACCCGGCAATCGATCGAGTTCTCGCGCTCGGTGCGCCGTTCGCATTGACGTCCGTGACGTCGGTCGGCAATGCGGGCAGCAAGGCTAAGGTCGTCACCTTCGACACCAACGCGGCGCTCGTCGACGCCATCAAATCCGGTGACGTGCAGTGGGCAGTGGACCAGCAACCCTTCCTGCAGGGCTACCTCGCCATCGATTCGCTGTGGCTTTACCTCAACAACGGCAACGTGATCGGTGGTGGCTTGCCCACCCTGACCGGACCCGCGTTCATCGACAACACCAACATCGACTCGGTCGCCGAGTACGCCAAGAACGGAACTCGCTGATCCGGGCGCACGGAGGGCTGAGAGTCCGCCCTCCGTGCGCCTGTCCAGCACGGAAGGGAAATCATGTCCACTCAGGCAGATCTCGACCTTGCCGCCCATAAAGTCGTGACCGATGAACGGGTGAAGGAGCAAAAGCGCATTCAGCGTCTGCTGCTCCGCCCGGAGATGGGTTCACTTGTCGGCGCCATCGCCATCTTCATCTTCTTCTGTATCGTCGCGGCACCGTTCCGTACGCCGGAAGCGCTTGCGACAGTGCTCTACTCCAGCTCCACGATCGGCATCATGGCTTGCGCGGTCGCCCTGCTCATGATCGGCGGCGAGTTCGACCTCTCCGCCGGCGTCGCAGTCACCACGTCCTCGCTCGCCGCGTCGATGATCGCCTACAACCTGCACCTCAACCTGTGGGTGGGCGCGATTCTGGCGCTGGTCGTCTCGCTCGCCGTCGGATTCTTCAACGGCTACCTCGTCATGAAGACGAAGATTCCCAGCTTTCTCATCACCTTGAGTTCTTTCCTGATGTTGACCGGTATCAACCTGGCCGTCACCAAGCTCGTGAGTGGTCAGGTGGCCACACCCAGCGTCTCCGACATGGCTGGATTCGATTCCGCCAAAAAGGTATTCGCGTCGTCGTTCTCGGTCTTCGGGGTGTCCGTCAAGATCACGGTCGTGTGGTGGCTGCTGTTCACCGCGATTGCAACATTTGTTTTGTTCAAGACCAAGATCGGCAACTGGATCTTCGCGGTCGGCGGCAATCAGGACAGTGCCCGCGCGATCGGTGTGCCGGTGACCGCAGTCAAGATCGGCTTGTTCATGACCGTCGGCTTTGCTGCCTGGTTCGTGGGCATGCATCTGCTGTTCTCGTTCAACACCGTTCAGTCCGGTCAGGGTGTCGGTAACGAGTTCCTGTACATCATCGCCGCAGTCATCGGCGGTTGCCTGCTCACCGGTGGTTACGGAACCGCGATCGGCGCTGCGATCGGTGCATTCATCTTCGGTATGACCAACCAGGGCATCGTCTACGCAGGCTGGAACCCGG
The DNA here is from genome assembly GCF_031763325.1 of Rhodococcus sp. SG20037. Lineage (NCBI taxonomy): Bacteria > Bacillati > Actinomycetota > Actinomycetes > Mycobacteriales > Nocardiaceae > Rhodococcus > Rhodococcus sp. SG20037. Next base: position 2,236,234 of record NZ_CP134497.1, read on the forward strand.
ACTGGTTCAAGTTCTTCCTCGGCGCCATGCTGCTCTTCGCGGTCATCGCCAACAACGCATTCCGCAACTACGCTGCGAAAAGGTGACACATGAGTACCACAGCTGAAGTTCCCGCTCTCTCGAACTCGGGCGGCAACGTGCCACTGATCGAGCTCAAGGACGTCGGTAAGCAATACGGAAACATCATCGCGCTCAAGGGAATCAACCTGCGCGTCGGTGCGGGTGAAGTAACAGGCGTGCTCGGTGACAACGGCGCAGGCAAGTCCACGCTGATCAAGATCATCGCCGGTCTGCACCAGCAGAGCGAAGGTGAACTACTCGTCGACGGTGAACCGACAACGTTCCACTCGCCGAAAGAAGCTCTCGGCAAAGGCATCGCGACGGTCTATCAGGACCTCGCCGTCGTTGCGTTGATGCCGGTGTGGCGCAACTTCTTCCTCGGGCAGGAACTGCGCAAGGGCGGTCTGATCAAGTCGCTCGACGCCAACGCCATGCGCGCGACGACTCTTTCGGAACTGTCGAAGATGGGCATCGAACTACCTGACGTCGACGCACCGATCGGTAGTCTCTCGGGCGGTCAGCGTCAGTGTGTTGCCATCGCCCGCGCCATCTTCTTCGGCGCGCGCGTGCTGATTCTCGACGAGCCGACAGCAGCGCTCGGCGTCAAGCAGTCGGGAATGGTGTTGCGCTACATCACCGCTGCCAAGGAACAGGGATTCGGCGTCATCTTCATCACGCACAATCCGCACCACGCGTACATGGTCGGCGATCACTTCGTGCTCCTCAACCGAGGCAGGCAGAAGCTCGACGCCAAGTACGACGACATCTCACTCGAAGAACTGACCAAGGAGATGGCGGGCGGTGACGAGCTCGAGACGCTGACCCACGAGCTTCGCCGCTAGATCAAAACCTCGCGACTACAGCCTCGGTTCGAATCGAACCGAGGCTGTAGTCGTTTCGTCAGAGGATGGTCGTCGGCCGAACCTCGAGGCCGGAATGCATGTACGCCTCGTCGATCATCGTCATGTTGGCTACCGCGTCGCCCGGCCCGATCGGCAGCGCCGAGACCCCGGACAGATGATCGGCGAACGCTTCGAGTTGATAGGTGTACGACGACTTCGTGCCCAGATGCTCGACGCTCGTGCGCCCACCGGCCGTGACGGAGACACGGTCGTCGATGTCTGGCTGCAGGAAGTTGTGTACCAGGACGTCTCCTTCAGTGCCGAATACTCGGAAGGTGAAGTGATACCGCTCGTCCAACATCGTGGTCACCACGGATGCCGTGGCGCCGCTGGGGTATTCGAGTTCGATGTCGAACCACGAATCAACCCTCGGAGCATATTCCTCGTGGCGGGTCCCGGTCACCACTGGCGCACCACCACAGACGTCACTCAGCGTCCGGGAAGCATGTAACCCGTAGCAGCCCAGGTCCATCAGTGACCCGCCTGCCAAGGCGAGCTCCCACCGCGGGTCGTTCTCGGATGGTGTGGGCATCCGCAGTACGGTTTCCACCCGAGTGACCGCGCCGACGGCGCCGCTTCGAACCAGATCCAGCAGGCGCCGGTTCACCGGATGAAAGAGGTAGTGGAACCCCTCGAGCAGCGTCACGCCGCTCACGCGTGCTGCCTCGGCTACAGCACGCGCTTCCACCGCGTTGCTCGAAAACGGTTTCTCCGTCAGCACGTGCTTGCCGGCCTGAACGGCGGCGAGATTCCACGGTCCGTGCAGGCTGTTGGGTAGCGCGTTGTAGACGACGTCCACCTCCGGATCCGAGATCAGCTCGGCGTACGAACCGACCACCCGTTCGATCCCATGCTGGGCCGCATAGGCTCTGGCCCGCTCGGGGTCGCGTGCGGCAACGGCCACCAGGCGGTGCCCGGTGGCCGTTGCAGGTTTGATCATCGCGTTCTCGGCGATGCGTGAGGCTCCCAGAATGCCTATCCGCAGCGGGGTAGGTGTCACAGAACCGACCGCAGATACTCGACGCTCGCTCGCACATCGCGCACCGGTCCCTCGTCCGACGGCGCTTCGGCCAGAATGGTGTCCTGCTCGAGCACGTACCACCCGTCGAAACCGTGGCGCTGCAATATGGCTGTGACACCGGCGATGTCGACGTCGCCGCCACCGAGTGGACGGTACATTCCCGCCTTCACGCCGTCGGTGTAGGTGAGCTCACCTCTGCGAACGCGTGATGCGAGGGCATCGTCGACGTCCTTGAGATGCACGTGGGTGATGCGCTCGGGAGCTTGACGCGCCAGGTCGACCGGATCGGTGCCGCCGATCAACAGGTGGCCGGTGTCCAGGCACAGGGGGATGGCCGAGCCGTCGAGCACTCGCAGGACCTCGTCGCGCTGCTCGATCATCGTTCCGACGTGAGGGTGGACAACTGCCCTGATTCCGCGCTCGGCCGCGGCGTCGGTGAGGCGATCGAGATTGTGCAGCAGGGTTTTCCAACTCTGCTCGTCCAGTTCCGGGCGTGAATCGTAGCCGTCGGAACCCGTCGCGGCGGCCAGGACCAAAACTTCGGCACCCGAGGCGACGAAACCATCGAGGATGGGGGAGATGCCGGGAACCGGATCATGATCGCGATCATGCAGCAGTACCGGTGCGAACCCGCCGACTGCGCTCAGATCGTGATCCGCGAGCACCTTGGCCATTTCGGCGGGTGCAGTCGGCAGAAAGCCCTCCGGTCCGATTTCCGTTGCCGCCAGACCGACTTCGCGCATTTCCCGGAGGACTTGCGCAGGGTCGAGCTGGTAGCCCCAGCCCGGGACTTCGCACACGCCCCAGGAGATCGGTGCGCCGGCGATGCGAGGAGTGCTCATGTGTGTGCCTCATTCTTGTCGTGAAGGAACAGATCTTTGACTTCGGTGATCGTGACGGGCCGACCCTCGCGCAGAGAGTGCGTTGCAGCTTCGGAGATCCAGGCCGACTCGACCGCATCTGCGGGCGTGCACGGTGATTCCCGACGCCCGGCGACAACGCCGAGGAATGCTTCGAGTTCCGCACGGTAGGCGGACGTGAAGCGGTCCATGAAGAACGTGTACGGCTCCTTCGAGGGGAACGATGTTTCGGGGTCGAGAGAGCGGAGTGGCAAGCGGTCGTCCAGCCCGGCAACGACGGAGTCCGCCGAGCCGAGTACCTCGAGTCGGCAGTCGTAGCCGCGGCCGTTGTAGCGGGTATTCGACACGACCGCGATGGTTCCGCCTTCGAAAGTGAGAACCGTTGCGGCGGTGTCGACGTCACCGGCATCGGCGATCCCGCGATCACCCTGATTCGAGCCGGTGGCAAAAACCGTGGTGACTTCGCGGCCGCTGATCCACCGGACGATGTCGAAGTCGTGGATCGAGCAGTCGCGGAAGATGCCGCCGGAGTGTTCGATGTACGAGATCGGCGGGGGAGCGGGGTCGAGGGTGGTCGATCGGAGAGTGTGGATCCAACCGAGTTCTCCAGATCGAACCGCGTCGTACGCCGCCACAAATGACGGGTCGAATCGGCGCTGAAATCCGATCTGGACTGGTACCGACGTCTGTTCGGCAGTCGCGAGTACACGAACGGAGGATTCGATGGAGTCGGCTACCGGCTTTTCGCAGAACGTCGGGATGTCTAGGCGGACAGCGGCTTCGATCAATTCGGCATGTGAACTCGACGACGCGGCGATCAGAACGCCGTCGATGCCCGACGCGAGAAGAGCCGCCGGGTCAGTAGCGGACTGCACATCGAGTTCGGTTGCCACGTCCGAGGTTCGACGTGCGTCGACATCGGTGACAACCAGTGCGTCGACGCCGTTTAGCGTCAGTAGATTTCGGGCGTGGTAGCTGCCGATTCGTCCGAGGCCGACGACTCCGATACGAGCGCCCATCAGTCCAGCCCTCCGAAGACGTTCTGGTCCCAGTCGATGATCGAACCCGTCACGACTCCGCTGCGATCGGAGAGCAGGAAGACGACGAAGTCGGCGATTTCGTCGACCTGTCCGAGCTTGCCCATGGGGAGGGTGCTGCCCGCGCGTTCCTGCCAGTCGTCACCAGCGTCGTGAAAAGCTCTCTGCGTGAGGTCTTCACCCTCGGTCTGTGTCCACCCGATGTCGAGACCGTTGATCCGGATACGATCCCAGCGATGCGCATGGGCCGCGTTGCGGGTCAGCCCCGCCAGCCCGGCCTTCGCTGCCACGTACGGCGCGAGATACGGCTGCCCGCCGAGTTCGGACGTGGAGATGATGTTGACGATGGACCCGGGGACCGCACGCTCGCGCATGTCTTTGACTGCTGCCTGCATCGTGAAGAACGGACCGCGAAGGTTCACCGCGATGTGCTGGTCGAAGAGTTCTTCGGTGGTGTCGAGCAGCGTTCCGCGTGAAGTGAGCCCGGCGGAATTGACCAGAGCATCCACGCGGCCGAAGTGAGAGATCGTCTCGGCCACGCTGTCGAGCGCGGAATCCGTTTGTGCCACATCGGCTTCGATGAAGTGAGTTCCCGGAAGTTCTGCCTCGAGAGTCTTTCCGACGTCAGGGCGTCGGCCGGTGAAAGCCACCTGCGCGCCCTCACGGACAGCGGCACGTACGACGCCGGCGCCGACGCCTTGCGAGCCACCACTGACCAGTACGACAGTGTCGGCCAGGAGTGCGGGCCTGATTACGCCCGGCGGAGAAGTCATGGGTTTAGTCTGGCTGTGACGAAGACCTCGAGCAACAGCAAAAAACCATCAAATATCCATCATCGTGAGGTAGTTGTGGCGCATCGATTCAAAGTACGGGAGATCGCTCAGCAGTCGGGCCTGAGTGAGGCCACCGTCGACCGGGTGCTCAACGACCGTCCTGGAGTTCGCGACGGCACACGATCGGAGGTTCGCCAGGCGATCACGGACCTGGAACGTCAACGCTCGCAACTGAAACTAGTCGGTCGCACGTTCATCGTCGACGTCGTGTTGCAAACTCCTGCAAGGTTTTCCGACGCCGTCCGTGACGCGCTCGAGGCCGAACTGCCCACCCTTGCACCCGCTGTAGTTCGTTCCAGGTTTCACTTTCGTGAGACCGGTTCGGTAGAAGCGATGACGTCGACGCTCGACAAGATTCGCCGGCGTGGCTCCCACGGAGTCATCGTCAAGGCTCCCGACACTCCGGAAGTCGTGGCGGCGATCGACCGGTTGGTGGCGGCAAGGATTCCGGTCGTCACGTTGGTGACCGACGTTGCCGGCAGCAGGCGAGCCGCCTACATCGGCATCGACAACCGAGCCGCTGGAGCCACCGCCGCGTACTTGATAGATCAGTGGCTGGGGGATCGGGAAGGCAACGTGCTGGTCAGCATGAGCAGTGGGTTCTTCCGCGGGGAGGAAGAACGGGAGATGGGATTTCGCTCCGCTATGCGCGTCTCGGCTCCGCATCGCCGTTTGATCGACATTCCGAACAGTGACGGTCTGGATCAGACGAGTAGGAAATTGGTGCGAGCGGCACTCGAATCCGATCCGCAGATCCGTGCCGTGTATTCGATCGGTGGTGGCAACCTGGCCACTGTCGACGCGTTCGAAGAACTGAACCGGGAGTGCAGTGTCTTCATCGCTCACGATCTCGACGGTGACAATCGAAAGTTGCTGGGGGAGAGGCGAATATCAGCGGTGCTCCACCACGATCTGCGGGCGGATGTTCGCACTGCCTGTCAGGTGGTCATGAAAGAACACGGCGCCATGGGCGCTCACTTCGGCGCTACGACGTCACCGGTTCAAGTCGTGACACCGCTCAACATGCCCCCGACATAGCTGTGCGCGGTCAAGGAGTCCGGAGACTCCCTAACCGCGCACAGGGCCGAAGGCCTGACTATCGAGCGAAGAGCAGTGCTCGCTTGACTTCCTGAATTGCCTTTGTCACCTGGATGCCGCGGGGGCATGCGTCGGTGCAGTTGAACGTGGTGCGGCAACGCCACACGCCGTCCTTGTCGTTCAGGATGTCGAGACGCTCGGAAGCGGCCTCGTCACGGCTGTCGAAGATGAACCGGTGTGCGTTGACGATGGCTGCGGGACCGAAGTAGCTGCCGTCGCTCCAGTACACGGGGCACGACGTGGTGCAGCATGCGCAGAGGATGCACTTCGTCGTGTCGTCGAAACGAGCACGGTCGTGCTGGCTCTGGATGCGCTCACGAGTGGGCTCGTTGCCACTGGTGATGAGGAACGGCTTCACGGCGCGGAATGCGTCGAAGAAGGGTTCCATGTCGACAACCAGGTCCTTCTCGACGGGCAGGCCCTTGATGGGCTCGACCGTGATGGTGACCGGCTTGCCGTCCTTGGGCAGCATGTCCTTCATCAGCAGCTTGCAGGCCAGACGGTTCACACCGTTGATCCGCATGGCGTCCGATCCACAGACACCGTGTGCGCAACTGCGACGGAACGTGAGGGTGCCGTCGAGGTAACCCTTTACGTACAGCAGCAGGTTGAGCAGACGGTCGGTGGGCAGTGCCGGGACCTGGAAACTGTCCCAGTGCTGGCCCTCGCCCGATTCGGGGTTCATCCGCGCGATCTTGAGAGTGACCATGACGGCCCCCTCGGGAACAGCGGGGAGTTTGGGTGCATCTACAGCAGGCGCAGACATCAGTACTTACGCTCCATCGGCTCGTAGCGGGTCTGGATCACCGGCTTGTAGTCCAGACGGATGTCGGAGAGCAGGCCGTCACCCTCCTTGTACGCCATCGTGTGCTTCATGTACTCGGCGTCGTTGCGATCCGGGAAGTCCTCGCGAGCGTGGCCGCCGCGCGATTCCTTGCGGTTGAGGGCGCCGACGACGGTGACCTCTGCCATTTCGAGGAGGAAGCCCAGCTCGATGGCCTCGAGCAGGTCGCTGTTGTAGCGCTTGCCCTTGTCTTGGACCGTGATGTGGTTGTAGCGCTCCTTGAGAGCACGCACATCCTTGAGAGCCTGGGTGAGGCGCTCTTCGGTGCGGAAGACGGAGGCGTTGTTGTCCATCGACTGCTGCAGCTCGGTGCGGATGTCCGCAACGCGCTCGTGGCCGTGATCGGACAGGATGACGCCGACCCAGTCTTCGACCATCGCGGCCGGGGTTTCCGGCATGTCGACGAACTCGGTGGAGTTCGCGTACTCGGCGGCAGCGATGCCGGCGCGACGGCCGAACACGTTGATGTCGAGGAGCGAGTTGGTACCGAGACGGTTTGCACCGTGTACGGAGACACAGGCGCATTCGCCGGCCGCGTACAGACCCTTGACGATCTCGTCGTTGTTGCGCAGCACCTCACCGTTGATCTTGGTGGGGATACCGCCCATGACGTAGTGGCACGTCGGGTAGACGGGCACGGGCTCCTTGACGGGGTCCACGCCGAGGTAGGTGCGCGAGAACTCCATGATGTCGGGGAGCTTCTCGTCGAGAACTTCCTCGGGGATGTGCGTCACGTCGATGTAGACGTAGTCCTTGTTCGGGCCGGCGCCGCGGCCTTCGAGAACCTCGAGGACCATCGAACGAGCCACGATGTCACGCGGAGCGAGGTCCTTGATGGTGGGTGCGTAACGCTCCATGAAGCGTTCACCGTCGGCATTACGGAGAATGCCACCTTCACCGCGGACGGCTTCCGAGATCAGGATGCCGAGACCGGCGAGTCCTGTCGGGTGGAACTGGTGGAACTCCATGTCCTCGAGGGGCAGGCCCTTGCGGAAGATGATGCCCATGCCGTCACCGGTGAGGGTGTGCGCGTTGGACGTCGTCTTGTACATGCGTCCCGAGCCGCCGGTCGCGAAGACGATCGACTTGGCGTGGAAGATGTGCAGCTCGCCGGTCGAGAGCTCGTAGCAGATGACACCGGTGGCAACCGGGCCGTCCTCGGTCTCGGTGATGGCGATGTCGAGCGCGTAGAACTCGTTGAAGAACTCGACGTCGTGCTTGACGCAGTTCTGGTAGAGCGTCTGCAGGATCATGTGACCGGTGCGGTCGGCGGCGTAACACGCACGGCGGACGGGTGCCTTGCCGTGGTCGCGTGTGTGGCCACCGAATCGACGCTGGTCGATCTTGCCTTCGGGCGTGCGGTTGAACGGCAGACCCATCTTCTCGAGGTCGAGCACCGCATCGATGGCCTCCTTGGCCATGATCTCGACGGCGTCCTGGTCGGCGAGGTAGTCGCCGCCCTTGACGGTGTCGAAGGTGTGCCACTCCCAGTTGTCTTCCTCCACGTTCGCCAGTGCGGCACACATGCCGCCCTGGGCCGCGCCGGTGTGGCTGCGGGTGGGGTAGAGCTTGGTCAGTACGGCCGTGCGGGCACGGGGGCCAGCTTCGATTGCCGCACGCATGCCTGCGCCACCGGCGCCGACGATGACCACGTCATAACGATGTTCCTGCATGAAGTCTGTGCTCCCCTAGCTCGCCGAGATATTGGGGTCGAAGGTGAAGATGACGTACGTGCCCAGGCCCATGATCAGGATCATCGAGAGAACGAGGATCGTGGTCAGCCAGAAGCGCGTGGAGTCCTTGCGGGAGTAGTCCGCGATGACCGTGCGCAGACCGTTACCGCCGTGCAGCTGTGCCAGCCACAACATCGTCAGATCCCAGAACTGCCAGAATGGGCTGGACCAGCGACCTGCGACGAACGCGAAGTTCAAACGGTGAACGCCACCGTCGAGCATCAGCATGATGAACATGTGGCCCAGGACCAGAACGATCAGGGCGACGCCGGAGAAGCGCATGAAGAGCCATGCGTACAACTCGAAGTTGTTCCGAGCCTTCGCGCGCGGGGACCGCGGGTTGTCCAGGCTTGCGGGACGGTCGTATGAGGTGCCCAGGCTCTTGGCTTCGGGTCCGTGAGTAGTCGCCATGTCAGTGCTCCGCAAACATGTTGATGAGGATGCGTCCGGCGCCTGGGATCATCACCAGGAACCAGATCGTCAGAATGGTCCAGAGCATGACGCGCTGGTACTTCGGGCCCTTCGACCAGAAGTCCACCAACATCACGCGCACGCCGTTGAGGGCGTGGTAGAGGACTACGCCGACGAGGCCGATCTCCATGAGGCCGACGAGGGGGTTCTTGTACGTGTCGATGACGGCGTCGTACGTATCGGGATTGACCCGAACGAGTGCCGTATCGAGAACGTGTACGAATAGGAAGAAGAAAGTAGCGACGCCTGTGATCCGGTGTAGAACCCAGGACCACATTCCGGGGTCGCCCCGGTAAAGCGACCTCGTGCGCTCCTTCTGAGGAGCGGCTTCAGTCGTAGTACTCATCGAGTGCTGTGCCTCCAACGTCATTGGTGGACGCGTCGAGCCTGCAGAGAGCTTCGATGTACCTCAGCCCGGGCTCGACGGGATCCTGAACCGACTTGACTCAGACTCTAAACCTATGTGAAACCGGGAACTAATCAGATGCGGGATTCGTACGCGTACCAAACTCTTTGTAAGGTTTGCCTTTCCAATCTCGCCGAGACGGTTTCGGCGTGGTTTCTGCATCCATTCAGTCGGCGTGATTGGATAACGAACCATGGGTGACATCGACTGGAAGTTGTTGCGGCACAACGCGCAAGTGGTCATGCGGCAGGCTTATGCACCGTACTCGGGCTATGCAGTGGGTGCAGCTGCCCTGGTAGACGATGGTCGGATCGTCTCAGGATGCAATGTGGAAAATGTCTCATACGGTTTGAGCCTGTGTGCCGAATGTGGACTCGTCGGTAACTTGGCCGCCACCGGGGGCGGGCGGCTGATTGCCTTCACGTGCTGCGACGCGAAGGGCTCGATTCTGATGCCATGCGGCAGGTGCAGACAGCTTCTTCTCGAGCACGGCGGGGGTGAGATGCTTGTCGACACGAGCAGTGGGTTCAAGCCGCTGAGCGAGCTGTTGCCTGATGCTTTCGGGCCGGAACAAGCAGAGGGGCTCCGCCATGTTTGACGCAGTTTCCATCATCGGCGCCAAGCGTGACGGCCGCGAGCTGTCGGGAACCGAGATCGACTGGATAGTTCAGGCGTTCACACAGGGGATCGTCGGTGACGAGCAGATGTCGGCGCTCGCGATGGCGATCTACTTCCGCGGAATGTCGCGAGCAGAGACCGGTCGATGGACCGAGGCGATGATCGAATCCGGCGGGAGGATGGACTTTTCGGACTTGCCGCTGCCCACCGTCGACAAGCATTCGACCGGTGGAGTGGGGGACAAGATCACCCTTCCGCTTGCACCCCTCGTCGCTGCCTGTGGTCTTGCAGTCCCGCAGTTGTCGGGCCGCGGACTCGGCCACACCGGTGGAACTCTCGACAAGCTCGAGGCCATTCCAGGTTGGCGAGCCGAGCTCACGGCGACGGAGATGGTCGACATTCTCTCGGACCCGAAAATCGGCGCGGTGATCTGCGCTGCCGGAGCGAATCTGGCCCCCGCGGACAAGAAGCTCTACGCGCTGCGCGACGTGACCGGAACGGTGGAATCCATTCCGCTGATCGCAAGTTCGATCATGAGCAAGAAGATTGCCGAGGGAACCGGCGCCCTGGTGCTCGACGTCAAGGTCGGTTCCGGAGCGTTCATGAAGGACCTCGGCGACGCGCGAGAGTTGGCACGCACGATGGTCGAGCTTGGCAACGACGCCGGCGTGCGTACAAGCGCTCTCATCACCGGGATGGACACCCCGCTCGGATTGACGGCGGGCAACGCCCTCGAGGTACGTGAATCCGTCGAGGTGCTGGCAGGCGGCGGGCCGTCGGACGTCGTCGAGCTGACCCTGGTCCTGGCTCGGGAGATGCTGTCAGCGGCTGGGATCGACGGTATCGACCCCGCCGACAAACTGGCCGACGGCACGGCAATGGACCGGTGGCGCGCGATGATCGCCGCCCAAGGTGGGGACCCACACGCGACGCTGCCGGTGGCCCGGCACAGCGACGTCGTCACCGCGGACCGAGACGGCGTACTGACCCGACTCGACGCCATGGCGGTGGGCATCGCGGCCTGGAAACTGGGAGCCGGACGCGAACGGCAGGGCGAAGCCGTTCAGGCCGGTGCCGGCATCGAGATGCATGCAAAGCCTGGCGACGTGGTCCGTGCCGGGCAGAAGCTGATGACACTGCACACCGACACTCCCGAGAGATTTGATGCAGCGCGACGAAGCCTCGGCGGTGGATGGTCGATCGGGACCGATTCCGACACCGTTTCGCGACCGTTGCTCATCGAGCGAATTGTGGGTGATTCGCGTTAGCGTTGGCGAATGAACGCACCGGAGTTGACCACGATCCGCAGCGCACCCAAAGTTCTTCTCCACGATCATCTCGACGGAGGACTCCGACCCGAGACCGTTCTCGAACTGGCCGAGCAATGTGGCTACGACGAGCTGCCGGCGAATACGGCATCCGAACTGGCGCAATGGTTCCGAACTGCCGCTGACAGTGGATCGCTCGAGCTCTACCTCGAAACGTTCGCGCACACAGTCGCCGTGATGCAGACCCCCGAAGGGCTTGCTCGGGTGGCACGTGAGTGTGCCGAGGATCTGGCCGACGACAACGTCGTCTATGCCGAGGTCCGTTTTGCGCCCGAGCAGCACCTGGAACAAGGCCTGAGTTTGGACGAGGTCGTCGAGCACGTTCTCGAAGGTTTCCGGGCCGGCGAATCCGCTGCCAGGGTCGCGGGACGGGAGATCCGCATCGGCTGTCTTCTCACGGCGATGAGGCATGCCGCGCGGTCGCGGGAGATCGCCGAACTCGCGGTGCGATTCCGGGACCGCGGGGTTGTCGGGTTCGACATCGCCGGTGCCGAGGCCGGTAACCCACCGAGCCGGCACCTCGATGCTTTCGAGTACATGCGTGATGCGAACGCTCACTTCACGATTCACGCGGGTGAGGCTTTCGGGTTGCCGTCGATCCACGAAGCCATCGCCTTCTGCGGAGCGGATCGGTTGGGCCACGGCGTGCGGATCGTGGACGACATCGACGTAGGAGTGCAAGGTGGGGCAGAGTTGGGTCGGCTCGCGAACTACGTCCGTGACATGCGCATTCCCCTGGAACTGTGCCCGAGTTCGAACGTGCAGACGGGAGCCGTAGCCGCCCTGGCGGACCATCCGTTCGGACTCTTGGCGGACTTGCGCTTCCGAGTGACCGTCAACACCGACAACAGGCTGATGAGCGACACCACCATGAGCCGGGAAATGGCCGCGTTGGTCGAGACCTTCGGTTACGGATGGACCGATCTCGAACGCTTCACTATCAACGCGATGAAGTCGGCCTTCATCCCGTTCGACGAGCGCCTCGCGCTGATCGACGACGTCATCAAGCCGGGCTACGCCGTGCTCATCGGCTAGATGACGTGCGCCCGACTACTCAGATCGAAGCCGGGCCTCGAACTCGCGCTCGAGTTCGCGCCAGGCCTCGGATTCCTTGGTGAACGGCGCACTCGGAGCCATCCGCGACGGATCGGGGTTGAGGAGGTACGAGACGTACCAACCCAGCTCGTTCGACGCGGACAGAGCCTCCTCGGTGGAGTCGTCGTCGGCGAAATCTGCTGCATCGGTGAACAATTCGACGGCGAGTTCCAGCTGCTCGGCATCTACGACGTCCGGGCCCTGGGCGAGGTCGTCGGCGATACCGGGCAGAACGTAGACGTTCTCGTCCGTGACCTCGATTTCGAGTGAACCGTCGACGGCCGCATTCTGAATTTCGCCGTACGTACTGACCTGCGAGAGATCGTGTTCGTGGTTGTCGGCGAGGTAGCGAGCGAGTGCGCGCTCGCTACGGAAGACGGTGATCAGTCCGTCCTTGCCGAGGAAGATCGCCTGATCTCCCATGTAGCAGCGCAGAGTGTAGAACGTCTCGGCCGAGGTGATGATGCGGATCGGGTCGACACCGACCTCACCCCAGAAGGTCTCGACTTCGTCTTCGTCCTCTTCGAGGTCGTCTTCGTCGAATTCCTCGTCCTCGCCCTCCTCGGCGACATCGTCGGCGTCGACGGTGTTCTCGGCGGCAGCGAGCAGTTCAGCTTCGGCGACCGCCACAGCAGCTGCATCGACCTTCGGGGAGGTGACCACCTTGTCGATGGCGTCGAGAACGGCGTCCCAGTCCTTGACGATCGCAGCGCCGACCTGGTCCCACAGCTCCAGGCCTTCGCGGCCTTCGAAGGTGCCGGCGCCGGTGGCAAGCGCGCCGAGTACCGGATGGCCGCTGAAGAAGCGGATGACCGCGTCGAGTTCGCACACCTCACCGATGTTGCGAGCCATGTTCAGGGTGTCTTCGAGTTCCGAGACCACCAGTGCCTCAGGGTCACCTGCGGCCAGTTCCGGCACGCCGACGAAGTCGAACGTGAAGTTCTCTTCCGGTTCCAACTCGGCTGCCGACAGTCCGGAGACGACGGCCCACGCCGGATGCTCGACCAGGTCGTTGTCGGAGTCCGTTCGGATGAAGGCCGCGAGTTCCGCGACGGAGGAGAACCCGTAGAGGTCTTCCTCATGGCCGAGAAACGCTTCCCACTCGTCGTCGCCCTCGCGCCAGCGAGGTGCCCACAAAGTGACGAGGTCTCCGTCGGTGAGTCCGATTTCGATAGGGACGATGTCTCCAGCCATGGGCGGAAGCCTATCCACCGCAGCGCGAAAGGCATAGCGGGGGTTCGTCACGTTTGTTTCAGGGCTACTCGGAGCTCACTGACCAGTCGCTCGCGTTCGTCGTTGGACTGTTGAACTGCCTGGTGAATCGTGGCCACCGTCAATGCGGCCACCGTCTGAGAATTCATCGCGGTGATTGCGTCGGTGATCCGTAGGTCGACCAGAGCGCCCAGCCCGTCGACAGTCGCCGTGACTATCCCACCCTCGCTCGAGACGACTACCCGCAGAGCGCCGACCCCGTCGACGGCGTCCTGCAAGAGTCCCGTCCGGTGTTTCGCCAGCTCCATGATTCGATCAATCTCGCTCATATCGAACGCATCCAGCTCGACGGAAGGTTCTGGCCCTCGGCGGCGTCGACATCGGCCAGTTCGTCTCGGGTCGGGAGACCGAGCCGATCGAGGATCGCTGCCGGGACTCCGGTCTCCTCGAGCTCCACACGATGGCGGGCGCCGGCTTCGATTGCTGCATGTGAGCACAGCGTGAGTATCTGCTGCGCCAACCGCTGCCCGCCGTACCGCAGTTCGTCCTGGCTGATCCTCAGGTCCACGGGCACGGCGTGCTCCGTGGCGCGGACCGCGATGGTTCCGTTGCGGTTGACGGCTACGGCTGTGATGATCGGCGGTGATTCGCGCTTGTTCTCGGGCATGATTCCCTGTCATTCCGTCGGACGGTAGAAGCCGTGAAAGCCCATGCCGCTGTTCGTGGTTCGGATGGCGCTGATTTCGACAGGATCGCCGGCTTCGACCATCTGACCGTTGCCGATCACCATGGCGACGTGTCCGTCCCAGACCGCGAGGTCGCCCGGCATCAGATTGTTCTGATCGACCTGGTTCCCGATTCCCTGTTCCTGAGCCAACCTCGGAATATCGACTCCGGCCTGGCCGTACGCCCATTGCGTCAGACCACTGCAGTCCAGACCGACTCCGGGTGTCGTGCCTCCCCAGGCGTACGGGACACCCTGTTGAGTGAGCGCGTTGCGTACGGCAGCAGCGGCCTCGGCGTTCGGTGCGGTGGCAATCGAGCCGTCGGGAAGTTCGACCTCAACGCCACCGACGGAACCGGAACCACTTGCGGAACCGGAACCACCGACGGAACCGGAACCACCCGCCGACTCGGAGACCCCAGGTGCGGGATTGGGTATCGGGACGGACGGGACGAGTGCGGACATCTTGTCGGTCGACCCGGCCAGCTCACCGCGTACCCGCTCGATAACCGATACCGCGCGTCCGAGGTGCTCCAACGCGGCCGACAACAACATCAATTCGCCCGTCGGTGTCATCAGCGTCGGCCCGGCCTTGATCGCGAGTGTCAGAAACGACTGGAGAATCTCACCGAGTTCGGTCATTCCCGCGTACACGGACGTTGTCGCTTCGTCCACGACGCCGGCGATGTCGTTTCCGCGATCGGCGAGGTTTCGCGTCGACGTCTGCGTCTGCTCGGTTTTGGTCACCGCAGCAGTGAGAGCAGTCGACGAACTCTGAGAGGACGCCAGTTCGCTCAGTGCCGCGCTTCCCAGTTGGTAGGCGATCTCGAGGGCGTCCGTGGCGATTCGGATGCCGACGTCGGGTCCACTTGCGCTGGGGACACCAGTCCCGACAGTGTCGACCAGGTCGATGATCGGTCGTGCGAGTGCGTCGACGTCGATCATGAGCGTGCGGCTTCAGCGAGAGTCCTTCGTACCGATTCCTCGGAGTCGAGATAGACGGCGTGAGCGTCGCGGGTGGCTGACTGGACGCTGGAGATCACAGCGGACAGTCGATCGATGTCGTCGATGTGCGCTTGCTGTGCTCGGCTCGCGACATCGACGAAGTCGCCGCCGATCAGCCCCAGCACAGTGGACAGAGCCAAGTGATCGCCACCCGCCGCGTCCTGTCGAGCTTGCGCGACGTTGTCGGCAACAGTGCCCAACCGCGTGGCGAACTCCGCGATGCTTTCAGTGTCCAGATCCAGATTTGTCAACTCGTCTTCCCCCCGTTGCGCTTACTCCCTCTTGGACGCCGCGCGGGGTGCTCCGGTTCCCGAGGAACTATTCTGATGGTCATGCAAACGCACGTAGTCGACCATCCGCTCGCGGCGGCCCTCTTGACGACAATGCGTGATGCACGCAGTGAGAACGCGACTTTTCGTTCCGCACTTCGCAGGCTCACGCACATGCTGGTCTACGAGGCCATGCGTGACGCGGAGGTCGAGGAATTTCCGGTCGACACCCCGGTAGCAGCGACGACGGGCATCCGGCTCGCGAAGCCGCCGTTGTTGGTACCGGTGCTGCGGGCCGGTCTGGGCATGGTCGAACAGGCGAGTGCGCTGATTCCGTCGGCCGGCGTCGGCTTTGTCGGAATGGCACGTGACGAAGAGACTCATCAGCCGGTTCCGTACCTCGAATCCCTGCCGGCGGATCTGTCCGGGATCCCGGTGTTCGTGCTCGATCCGATGCTCGCCACCGGCGGTTCGATGGTGCACACCATCGACTTGCTGGTTGCGCGTGGCGCGACGGATGTCACGGCAGTGTGCGTCGTGGCCGCTCCGGCCGGCGTCGACGCGCTGGCAGCGTCCGGCCACCCGGTTCGTCTGGTCATCGCGAGCATCGACGACGGACTCGACGAGAACGCTTTCATCGTCCCCGGTCTCGGTGACGCCGGCGATCGGCAGTTCGGACCCCGCTAGAGCGAAAGGGCGAAGGTTCGGAGTTCGGCCAGCCGGGCCTTCGCCTGCTCTACTGCGTTCGCGAGGTCGGCGCGGTTCGCCACCGGGACGACAACTTCGAGATAGCACTTGAGCTTGGGCTCGGTTCCGGACGGTCGAACAACCACGCGGATCGACGGCCCGTCGAATATCACTGCGTCGGTGCGCATACCACCGCGAACCAGGGACAAGTCCTCGGTCGTGACCGGCTCGCCCGCGAGTTGGCTTGGCGGATCGGCGCGTAGCCGTTTCATCATTTCCGCGATGTCACTCGAGTCCTCGACGCGGCGGGATACTTGGTCCCCGCAATGCAGTCCGAATTCGACGGCATAGTCGCCTAGAACGTCCAACAGGGTTCTGTTGCTGCCCGCGAGGGTGGCAGCCAAGTCAGCCACCAGAACGGCAGCTGAGATTCCGTCCTTGTCCCGCACCACATCCGGATCGACGCAGTGCCCGATCGCTTCCTCGTAGGCGTAGACGAGTCCGTCGCCGGCGCGCGTGAGCCACTTGAATCCGGTGAGTGTCTGCGCAAACCTGGCTCCGCGGGCTTTCGCCAACTTCGAGAGCAGGGTCGAGGAGACTATCGTCGTCGCCACCAACGAATCTTCGGGCGCCGTGCTCAGTACGTGGTCGGCCAGGAGCACCCCGGTTTCGTCGCCGCGCAACATGCGCCACTGATCACCGTCGCGAACTCCGACGGCGCAGCGGTCGGCATCCGGGTCGAGTGCGATCGCCAGATCCGCGTCGACACTTCGGGCAAGGGCGAGCAGGCGGTCTGCGGCGCCGGGCTCTTCGGGATTGGGGAACTCGACGGTCGGAAACGTGGGGTCGGGATCGAACTGCTCCGCCACGACGTGCAGGTCCTCGAATCCTGCTGCTCGCAGAGCCGCGGTCGCAGTCTCACCCCCGACGCCGTGCATTGCCGTGAGCGCAATCCGGATCGAGCGGGCGTCGCCGTGCGGGAGGGTCGCGATGCGGGCGATGTACTGCTCGACCAGAGAATCGTCGGCCGGAATCACCGATGCTCGCGCGACGTCGGCGGCACTACCGATGCGAGCGATCTCGCTCTCGATTTCACGATCGGCGGGGGAGACGAGTTGCGCTCCGCCCGAGAGATACACCTTGTAACCGTTGTCGGCGGCAGGATTGTGGGAGGCGGTGATCTGGATACCTGCCGCTGCCCCGAGCCTGCGCACCGCGAACGCCACCAGCGGTGTCGGCAGTGGGCGGGGGAGCAGGGTCACTTCGAACCCGGCGGCTGCCATGACCTCGGCGGCGGCCAGAGCAAATGCCTCTGAACCGAGCCGGGCGTCGCGGCCGACCACAACGCGGGACCCGCCCTGGCAGCGAGCTGTCAGCCAGGCCGCCAGACCGGCCGTGGTCCGGATGACGACCGCGAGGTTCATTCCGTTGGGTCCGCCGCGCACCGGCCCGCGAAGCCCAGCAGTGCCGAACGTCAGTGGTGCGGAAAAGCGTTCGGTCAGTTCATGTTCCGAAAGGGCTGCTAATTCTGCGCGGGTAACCGGGTCCGGATCGGCGTCGATCCACTCTGTGACGTTCAGTGGTGTCACAGCTGCTCGACCAGTTGACGCAGCAGCACTCCCATCCGGGCCGCCGAGGCTTTGCCTGCCGCCAGCACCTCCTGATGGTCCAGTGGGGCGCCCGTGATTCCGGCGGCCAGATTGGTGACCATGGAGATGCCGAGAACGCGGGCGCCGAGCGCGCGGGCCGCGATGGTCTCGTGAACCGTCGACATGCCGACCAGATCGGCGCCGAGTGTACGAAGCATTCGAATCTCGGCCGGAGTCTCGTAATGCGGACCGGGAAGCCCGGCGTAAACACCCTCGGCAAGGTCCGGGTCGATCGAGCGAGCCAGCGCCCGCAGTTCCGGCGAGTAGGCGTCGACCAGGTCGACGAACTCTGCGCCGACGAGGGGAGAGCGGGCCGTCAGGTTCAGGTGGTCACTGATCAGCACTGGTTGTCCCACTGCGTAGTCCTCGCGGATACCGCCGGCCGCATTGGTGAGGATGACGGTGTCGGCGCCGGCAGCAATGGCTGTCCGGACCGGGTGGACGACGGTACCGAGATCGTGGCCCTCGTATGCGTGCGCGCGCCCGAGCAGCAGCAGGACTTCGGTGTTTCCGACGCGCACCGAACGAATGGTGCCCGCATGGCCGAGGGCGGACGGTGGGGCGAAGCCAGGAAGATCCGCCATCGAGACTTCGGCTGTCACGTCCGCACCGGCGTCGCCGAACACGTCTGCGGCATCGGTCCACCCCGACCCGAGCACGATGGCGACTGACGGTGACGAAGAGCCAGTCATGGCGGACAGAGCAGCGGCGGCGGCCTCGGCGATCGTTCCCATGTGAGCAACCCTACTGAGGAGTCGGGTCGGTTCGCCGGGTGAGTTGGCGGGCGTTACTCTCCCATCCATGCCTTATCTCGAACGCGACGGCGACGTATTCATCCTGTACCTCGGCAACGAGGGCGAAACGGACAACGAGAACCGCTTCGGCCCCGAGTGGATCGACGCTGTTCACAGCAAGTTGGACGAGGTCGAAGCGCACGAGGGTCCCGCAGCCCTGGTGACCACCGCGACGGGCAAGTTCTACACGAACGGCCTGGACACGACGTGGATCTTCGGCAATCTCGACGGTCTCCCCGGCTACCTGGACAAGGTCCACACCATCTACAGCCGTTTGCTGACCTTCCCGATGGCCACGGTCGCGGCCGTGCAGGGGCACGCGTTCGGCGCCGGCGCCATGCTCGCGTCCTCGCACGATTTCCAGATCATGCGCGCGGACCGCGGCTTCTACTGCCTGCCCGAGGTGGGACTGAACATGCCGTTCACTGTCGGGATGTCTGCACTGCTGAACAGTCGTCTGCCCAAGCAGACGGCAGTCGATGCCATGACGACGGGGCGTCGCTTCGGCGGCGCCGACGCACTCGCTGCCGGCATCGTGCAGGAAACGGTCGACGGCGACGGAGTACTCGCCGCTGCTGTGGCCAAGGCGTCGGCACTGACGTCGACTCACGGCAAGAACTTGGCGGGAATCAAGGCAGGCATCCACCGCGATGCTCTTGCAGACCTCGCTCAGGTGACTGACAAGAGCAACTTCTCCTTCGGGTGAGACAATGATCGCGTGAACCAGAATGTCGACTGCGCAGTCAGGTCCGTAGAGGCCGATCTGATCGCGCTGTCGCATTCGATTCACAGCGACCCGGAACTCGCCTTCGAGGAGTTCCGCAGCGCTGCCAAAGTGTCGGACCTGCTGGCGCAGCACGGTTTCGCGGTCACTCGCGGGATCGTCGATCTGCCGACAGCTTTCGATGCCACCTACGGCAGCGGAGAGTTGGTCATCGCGATCTGCGCCGAGTACGACGCGCTGCCCGAGATCGGTCATGCCTGTGGGCACAACATCATTGCCGCCGCCGCGGTCGGGGCCGGCATCGCGTTGGCTACCGTGGCCGACGAACTGGGGATCACCGTCCGAGTGATCGGTACTCCCGCGGAGGAAACCGGTGGCGGCAAAGTTCTGATGCTCGAGCGTGGTGCATTCGACGGCGTCGGCGCGGCCATGATGGTTCATCCAGGGCCGATCGACATCATCGGTGCGACCTCGCTGGCCTTGGCGGACATCGCCGTGAGTTATCACGGTCGCGAGGCGCATGCGTCTGCTGCGCCGGAGTTCGGTCGTAACGCCGCCGACGCAGCGACGCTCGCTCAGGTGGCGGTCGGACTGTTGCGTCAGCACCTGCAGCCAGGTCAACAGATTCACGGAATCGTCAGTGACGGCGGCACGGCTCCCAACATCGTTCCGGCTCGGTCCGAATTGCTCTACTACCTGCGTGCCGAAACGGCCGCGTCGTTGGCCAATCTGTCCGAGCGTGCCGAGGCCTGCTTCGCCTCGGGTGCACTCGGCACCGGGTGCACCCACGAAATCCGCACGGTATCGCCTACTTACACCGAGCTGACCCCCGATCCGTGGCTGGCGGCGGCGTACCGTGAACAGATCGTCGATCTCGGGCGGGTGCCACTGGCAGCGGAATGGGAGCGCTCCCGTCCACTGGGTAGTACGGATATGGGTAATGTGACCAATGTGATTCCGGGAATTCACCCGGTCGTAGGCTTGGATTCATCGGGGGCAGTGACACATCAGCCGGAGTTCGCGGCTGCGTGTATCACCACCTCCGCAGATCGAGCGGTAGTCGACGGTGCAATTGCGTTGGCCCGCACTGCTGTCCGGGTAGCGTCCGATCCAGAACAACGCGCCCGTCTGTTGGAAGGGGTAGATCGCCGGTGAACGCGGCAATCGACACGTGGATTCACGCGCACACCGACGACCTCGTCGCGTGGCGTCGACACATCCATGCCAACCCGGAGTTGGCTCGCCGCGAATACGCGACCACCGAATTCGTCGCCACCCGCCTCACTGCCGCTGGATTGTCGCCGAAGATCCTTCCCGGTGGCACCGGTCTCACGTGCGATATCGGACCGGAGGGTCCACGAATCGCACTGCGCGCCGACATGGACGCTTTGCCGATGCAGGAAGCGACCGGGGCGACGTACTCGTCCACGGTCCCCGGTGTGTCCCATGCATGCGGGCACGACGCCCACACCACCATCTTGCTCGGCGCCGGACTGGCTCTGGCCACGCTGCCCGAACTTCCCGTCGGGGTTCGGCTGATATTCCAGCCCGCCGAGGAAGTCATGCCTGGCGGAGCACTCGACGTCATCGCCGCGGGCGCGCTCGACGGTGTGTCCAGAATCTTTGCTCTGCACTGCGATCCGCGACTCGAGGCAGGCCAGGTCGGAATGCGCCTGGGCGCGATCACCTCTGCTGCCGACACGATCGAGGTCGTCCTCGACTCTCCGGGTGGGCACACGTCGCGGCCGCATTTGACCACGGATCTGATCTACGCGCTCGGCACCGTCGTGACCGGGCTGCCGGGAATGCTCAGCCGTCGTATCGATCCGCGTACCGGAACCGTCATGGTGTGGGGCGCGGTCAGCGCAGGTCAGGCGCCCAACGCGATTCCGCAGACCGGCATGATGACGGGCACGGTACGTACCGGCGATCACGACACCTGGGAGTTGCTCGAACCGCTCGTGGAAGAAATCGTCCACGGACTGCTCGCACCCACCGGAGTTCGCTACCAACTCAACTATCGTCGCGGAGTGCCTCCGGTCGTCAACGACGAGGTGTCCACTCGGATGTTCGAGGACGCCATCGCGACCGTCGGACAAGATGCTTTGGCGGACACCCCGCAATCCGGTGGTGGCGAAGACTTTTCGTGGTACCTCGAAACCGTGCCGGGTGCCATGGCGCGGCTCGGCGTGTGGTCGGGTGAGGGCGATCAGCTCGACATCCACCAACCCACTTTCGATCTCGACGAGCGAGCACTCGGCGTCGGTGTGAAGGTTCTGACGAGCCTGGTTCTGGGATAGTTCCGGTTCCCGTCGGGGGTACCGTTTTTCGTGTCGTTCGAGTGAAGGTACGGGCATGTCCATAGGTGTGGGAGTGCGAATCGGCACATTGGTGTCGACGGCTGTCGTTGCGTCGAACGATCCGGGTTCGGCCGATCCGGTGGTATTGGTTCGGGACACGATCCTCAATCAACGCAAGGACGGAACGACGGTGCTCGGTGGCACCGAGCAACTGGGTGCCGGCCGTGAGTTCGCCGAGAGCTGGTCGGGCTTTGTCGGTCGCGTCGGGGACCCGAGTGGCGTCGCGGGAACTGCCGATACTCGTTACCGCGCCGAGGATTTGGTGGCGACCTCGATTCGCTGTCTGTTGCAGGAATGCGAGCCGCTGCCCGATCGTGGTGGTCGAAGCGGGGGAGCGCCCGACATCGTCGCGACCTACCCGTCACGCTGGGACTCGTCGACAGCGGCCCTCATGCAGGATTCGCTGGTCTACGCGGGCCTCGAACGGGTCACACTCGTCTCGGATGCCGAGGCCGTGTCGGCGTGGTTCGAGTCGGAAATCGCGGCACTCGCCGGCACGCTCATCGGCATCTATCACGTGGACGACACCGGGGCAGCGGTCACCCTCGTGCGTTCTGGTGTCGCGGCCGGCCGTGCATTCGGCTTTGCCGGCGACGGGAGTTCGCCGAGTTCACGCCTCGCGACGGCTCTGGGTGCGTTCGGTTGGATGCCGGAGAACCTGGACGCCGTAGTCGTCACCGGTGACGGCGAACCGGCGACAGACAAAGCGGCCATGATGTCCATAGCGGCCGGGATTGCCGAAAAGCTCGGTGTCAGATGTGAACTCGGTCCCGGACCTGAGCAGTCGGCTGCGCTGGGAGCCGCAATTCTGGCTGCCGGATTCACCTCGACGTCGCACACTATCGTGCCGATCGGATTGCCGCCTTCACACGACGTGACCGAGGTGTTCGACACCCTGGGACGCGAGAAGGTGGCGGCAGAAACCGCTGCCGGGGTGGCGACCGCCGAGCCGGAAACTGCAGTTGTCGCAGGCGAATCGGAGTCGCGCGGTTCCAAGCGTGTGCTCATCGGCGTGACGGTTGTGGTGGTGCTCGCAGCACTGGCAGTGCTCGCGTATTTCCTGCTGCTTTGAGCAGGACAGCTATCTAATCGGTAACACCGTTACCCGGACCGACATTGCGGCTGTTTCTCGTCCGCAACTCTCGTACGTACTCGGCCGGCGCTCCGGCAATCTCGGCAGCGTCGGCCATCACACCGATGTAGCGGGCCGACGGCAGCCCGCCTTCGTACGCATCCATGACGTAGAGCCACGCAAGTACCGCGTCGCCGGCGGTGTCGACCCGCACGCGGATCTTGCGGTGCAGACCCAGTTCGGCACCTTCCCAGCGGTCCAGACTCACTTCGTCCTCTTCCGGGACGTCGTAGAGCACCACGAAAACACTGGAATCGGGATCTTCGACCACGGTGGCGAGAGCACCCTCCCAGCCGAGGTCCTCGCCGCTGAAGGTCAGGCGCCAGCCTCGCAGCCACCCTGTCCCGGACATGGGGGAGTGTGGGCAGCGCAACAACATCTGCTCGGGATGCATGTTGGAACCGTAGGCGGCATAAATCGACACGGGCGCAAGCCTAAACCGTGGTCCGAGGGTGTGGCGAAGCGGACCACCGGACGCAAGTAATCTGGTACAAGCACTGCGCGACACGTGGTGCTCGAATAGCGTGACACTGGTCGACGGGAGACCCCTGCCGGCCACGCGAGGACTTGGAGGACACATGACCCGGATCGTGATCATCGGTGGCGGACCCGCCGGCTACGAGGCGGCACTGGTAGCCGCGCAGCACGGGGCCACGGTCACCCTGGTCGATTCGGACGGCGTCGGCGGTGCGTGTGTGCTGTTCGACTGTGTCCCGTCGAAGACGTTCATCGCGTCCACCGGGATCCGCACCGACATGCGTCGTGCATCCGACCTCGGCATCACTCTGGATCCGGAGCAGGCTTCGGTGTCACTGCCGAAGATCCACTCCCGAGTCAAGAGTCTCGCGTTGTCCCAGTCCTCGGACATTCGCGCACGGTTGCAGACGGTAGGCGTCGAGGTTCTCTCCGGCACCGCCGAACTGACCGATCCACTCCTCGGCATGGCAGCACACCAGGTTCGCGCGACGCTCGGAAGCGGCGAGCAGAAGACCATCGACGCAGACGTCGTGTTGATCGCCACCGGCGCCAGCCCCCGCATCATCCCGGGAGCCGAGCCCGACGGTGAGCGAATCATGACGTGGCGCCAGCTCTACGACTTGGACGAGCTTCCCGAGCACCTGGTCGTGGTCGGTTCCGGTGTCACCGGTGCCGAGTTCGTCTCCGCGTACACCGAGATGGGCGTCAAGGTCACGCTCGTGTCCAGTCGCGACCGTGTTCTGCCCGGCGAGGATGCCGATGCGGCGCTCGTGCTCGAGGACGCCCTCGCCGAGCGCGGTGTCACCCTCGTCAAGCACGCCCGCGCGGACGCCGTCGAGCGCACCGAGAAGGGCATCGTCGTCAAGCTCTCCGACGGCCGCACGGTCGAAGGAAGCCACGCTCTGATGACCGTCGGTTCCGTCCCCAACACCAACGGTCTCGGCCTGGAGCGGGTCGGCATCGAGTTGGACAAGGGTGGATACCTGCGTGTCGACCGGGTCTCGCGCACCACGGTTTCCGGTATCTACGCTGCCGGTGACTGCACCGGACTGCTCCCGCTCGCGTCGGTGGCTGCGATGCAGGGACGTATCGCGATGTACCACGCACTGGGTGAAGGCGTCAGCCCGATCAAGTTGAAGACCGTCGCGTCGGCCGTCTTCACACGCCCCGAAATTGCAACGGTGGGTGTTTCGCAGGCAGCGATCGACAACGGAGAGGTGCCTGCGCGCACCGTCATGTTGCCGCTCAACACCAACCCGCGCGCCAAGATGTCCGGTTTGCGTCGCGGATTCGTGAAGATTTTCTGCCGCCCGGCTACCGGCGTGGTCATCGGCGGTGTTGTGGTCGCACCCACTGCTTCGGAATTGATCCTGCCGATCGCGATCGCCGTACAGAACAACCTGACGGTCAACGACCTGGCGCAGACGTTCTCGGTGTACCCGTCGCTGACCGGATCGATCACCGAGGCTGCTCGTCAGCTCATGCGTCACGACGACCTGGACTGACAACCGACCAGACTCTTCTTACAATGTGGGAACTCTGTTTCATATACTGAAGTATTGGTGGGATAGTCGAGATACCGACCGAATCAAGGGTCGGTATCTCGGCGCTCTCCCGCCCCGTTGACCCAGGACGGCTCAGGGTGTTTTTCCTCTGACCTTCATTCTGCGTGCCTGGGAGCTTCATATGACACACGCCGCGCTGTCCGCTCGCATGGACGGACTCCGTAGTTCTGCAATTCGCGATCTGCTCACCCTGACTGCCCGGCCCGACGTCATCAGCTTGGCCGGCGGACTGCCCGATCCCGATTTCATTCCGCGGGAGCGAATCTCGAAGGCAGCCCACGACGCACTCGGTGACCCCTCGTCCGTCCAGTACGGCGAGACCTCCGGCCTGCGGCGCCTCCGTGAGGTGATCGCCGAGCGCGAATCATCCAAGATCGGGCGGACACTCGACGTGTCCGAAGTCGTGATCACCCACGGTTCTCAGCAAGGTTTGAGCTTGCTCGCGCAGGTCCTCCTCGACGCCGGTGACGTCGTGGTCGTGGAGGAACCGGCATATACCGGTGCGCTGCAGGTCTTTCGAACGGCGCAGGCCCGTCTCGTTCCCGTCCAGCTCGACGAGGACGGAATGGACACCGACGCGCTCGAAGCGAAACTCGACGCCGGTCTTCGGCCCAAAGTTGTTCACACCGTGAGCAATTTCCACAACCCGCGCGGCGCGGTGCTTTCGGCGCAGCGGCGAGCGCACTTGGCGGCACTGGCGGACCGATACGGGTTCTGGGTTCTCGAGGACGACCCGTACGGCGAACTGTACTTCGGCGAGAAACCGCCCGCACCGCTGGCGGCGTTGTCGGACAGGGTGATTCGGCTGTCCAGTGCTTCCAAAGTGTTGGCACCGGCGCTGCGCGTCGGCTGGCTGCACGGCGACCGAAAGGTCTGCGAGGCGGTCGAACTGATCAAGCAAGGCGCTGACCTGTGCGGGTCTTCGCTCACACAGCAGATCGCCGCAGACCTCTTCTCCGACGTCGAATGGTTCGACGCGCATCTCGACGTGCTTCGAGCGGGGTACGGCGCGAGGGCGAAGGCGTTGGTCACGGCCGCCGAGACGGAATTGAGTGGGCGTGCACGCTTTTCCGAGGTCCGCGGCGGGATGTTCTGTTGGATGGATTTCCTCGACGACGTCGACACCACCGAACTCCTGGGTGCCGCGCTCGCGCATGGCGTGGCATTTGTCCCAGGTTCGGCCTTCGCGGTCGAAGCGGACCTTGGTCGAAGCGCTCGACTGTGTTTCGCGACGTATCCCGAAGCCGTGCTGGTCGACGCCGTCGGCAGGCTCCGGGACAGTGTCACCGCAGGTACAGCCTGACTTTGTCGATTGTGTTGCGGAGCAGATCGATCTCCGTACCGGACGGCGGGGTGGTGACGGTGACGTGGTCGGCGACGGCCAGATCCCATCCCGTCGCCTCTCGCACCTGATCGACCGAGATGCCTTCGTGGACACTGGTCAGCTCCAACTCGCCGCCGGGGCCCTGGTGTGTCAGGACACCGAGGTTGGTGAACACCTTTGTCACCCCTGCACCTGCCGGCATGATGCCCTTTCCGCTGGCGTGGGCGCGGGCGGGGCTGGGTGAGGTGCAGAAGTCGAGCGCGGCCGGAAAGGAACTGAGGTCGTGGCGACGCATCACGACGAAGATCTCGGCGGCGTTCGCGATGATCTCGACGGCCCCGCCTGCGCCGGGCAGTCTGACCGTCGGGTTCTTCCAGTCACCGATGAAACTTGTGTTCAGGCTTCCCGTTCGATCGATTTGAGCGGCCCCGAGAAATCCGACGTCGACGTTGCCACCTTGCAGGACATAACCGAAGAGCGCGGCCATACTGAGCACGGATTCGGCACCGGAGACCACGACGGAGTCGGCGATACCTTCGGCCATGGCCGACGGATGCGCGCCGCACACTCCGGATTCGTAGATCAGTTCTACGTCCGGATTCGACGTGTGGCGCGCGAGATCGACTGCGAGCGTGGGGAGCCCGACTCCGGCGAAAACACGGCGCTTACCCGCCAACTCGCGTGCCGCGACGGCGACGATCGTTTCGGTGGAGGTGGTGTTACCGCTGACAATCGTGGTGGTCACAGTCTGCTCCCGTAGTCGACAGGTGTGGAGAGTTTTGATTCGACCTCGAGATCCGACCAGTAGTCAGCTCCGAGCTTGGCGAGATATTCGTCGTGATCGCCGAGTGTGTACACCCATTCGTCGAGCCAATTTCTCAGCAACGAAGGGTCTTTGGAAATCTCGGTCCAGCGTCGGTAGAAGCCGCAATCGCGGTCGTAGTATCCCTGTGCGTACGACGGGTGCGCGCCGCGCGGGCAGACGACAACCGCGTCGACGGCATGCGAGGGAATCAGAGTTCGGCTCGGATCTGACCTGATGACCTCGTCGTCGACCAGCTCTTCCACAACGACGATCGCCTTCTTCGCGGCGTAAACGGCTTCTTGCTGCACCCCGGCGATGCCCCAGATCTGTGCGTTCCCGGACGTGTCCGCTCGCTGTGCGCCGATGATCGTCACATCCGGATTCAACGGCGGCACAACGTAGACGCTCCCGCCGCCGTACGGATCCTCGACGAGTCTCAGTTGTGGGTTGAGTGCGGGTAGATCACTACCGGCGTACGACCGCAGCGGGAAGAAGGGAAGCCTGGCCGCTCCCGCCTGATACCGGCACACCATGCCGTAATGACTGTATTCCTCGACTTCGAGGGGGAGCGGGTCCTGGTTCTCGATGCGTCTGCGTAACTCGTACAGAGAACCTGCGGAGCCGCTGGCGAAGAACGAGGCAACCAGCTTTCGGACGCAGCCGGCGGCGACGAGTTGATCGGAAACGATGTCCGGCGTCATCCGGCAGAGCGTGAGGTCCTTTCTGCCCTGCCGGATGATCTCGTGTGCCGCGGCAAAAGGAATGAGATGCGAAAATCCCTCCAGCGCAACGGTCATCCCGTCTTCGACGTATCGGCCGACGGCCTCTTTCATCGAGAGGGTCTTGTCCACGTGTGTACCTCTTCTTGTTCTTTCGCGCACTCGGTCGGTTTCGGAACTTGACATGTTCGGCCGGTGTGGCGCAACAATGTCGGGTGGAAATTCATCAGATCAACGCATTTCTCGCGGTGGCTGAGGAGCTACATTTCGGCCGTGCGGCGCAGCGGCTTCGGATTGCGCAACCGCCGCTGAGTCGAACGATCAGGCAATTCGAGAAACAGCTCGGTTCGCCGTTGTTCGATCGGAGCACTCGAACTGTGCGGCTCACTGCTGCCGGTGAAGCGCTGCTGCTTCCGGCGCGCGAGATTCTGGACGCGTGCCGGATGGCCGAGATCGCGGTGTCTGCGGCAGGCAAGGGAACGACAGGTCGCGTTCGCCTGGGTTTCGCGGGGACTTCTTCGCATCTGCTCGTCGGGCGGTGGGCGAAATTGGTGAGAAAGACCAATCCCGGTATCGAATTCGTGCTCGACAGTTCTGCTTTCGCGAACGAGGCGTTGTTGATGCTGCTCGATCGACGACTCGACATCGGGATGGTGCGGTGGACCGTACCGCCGCTCGGGATCACGTCGAGATTGATCGCCGAGGAGAACTTTCTGGTGGCCATGTCCAAAGACCACCCGTTGGCGTCGAGGGACTCGGTTCGGTTGATCGAATTGGAGTCCGAGAATTGGGTGACGCTTCCGGCGGAGCCAGGTTCGATTCTGCGGGAGTCTCTGCTCACTGCCTCGAAGAACGCAGGGTTCCTGGCTCGCATCGTGCAGACGGCACCGGATTCGATGTCGTTGATCGCGCTGGTGTCCGCGGAAATCGGATGCTCGTTGACCATTTCCTCGGTGGCCCAGAGCATCGTGAATCCTGATGTTGTCTTTGTTCCGGTCATGGACCCACCTCCTCCTCTTCAACTGCGTATCGCCTGGCGAGAGGGAGACGACAGACCTGCTCTTCTCGAAGTGTTGAAATTGTCCGAGCAGGCGCTGCCGTCCCTGGCCTAGACGGTTGCCCGACCGGTAGGAATCTCACCCGCTTCGGACTTCGGCGAGTTCGCAATATCGACAAGAGTGTTTTCGAGTTCGAGTTCGAGTTCGTCGTAGTCCGCTTGTTCGGCCGTCGAGAGTTCGCCCGCGTTGTAGCCGGTACGTCGGAGCAGGAGCAGGGTGCAGATCAGCGAGACAAGGGCGTACAGCCCGGATACGATCGCGACCCCGACGATATTGCCTGACGTGTTGAGCATCCACTGCGCCAGTACGGGAGTTCCGCCGCCGACGACAAGGGAACACAATTGGTACGCCGTCGACAGACCGGTGTAACGGATGTTGGCGGGGAAGGCCCGAGCGAGAACGCCGGCGATGGCGCCGTAGAACATCGAGTGCGGGATCGTGGCCAGACACATCGCGACGACTGCGATGGTGAAGTTCCCGGTTCGGATCGCGAAGAACATGGCGGGCATGAGGACGAACTCCGGTATCACCATCAGGCACATGGCTTTTCGCATGTCGATCTTGGAGACCAGGACGGCACCGAAAGGTTGGACGATGAACTGCACGACGAGCGCGATCGCGATGGCGGCCAGGAAGGTTCCTCGATCGTATCCGAGTTCTTTTGTAGCCCAGGACAATGCGAAGGTGTTCTTGAAATAGGTGACCTGGGCGAGGGGGAGTGCGCCGGCGCCGAGGAGAACCAGTACCCAGTGCTTGCGCAAGACTTCGGCGAGCGGAAGCTTGACGACCTTCTTGCGTGCGAGAACGGCCTTCATCTCGTCCGACTCTTCGAGTTTGAGGCGAATGATCATCCCGAGAATGACCAGCACCGCCGAGATGATGAACGGGATGCGCCATCCGTACAGGAGGAACGACGGCGTCGGCATCGAGGACAGAAGGAAGAACGCGATGGTGGCCAACAGATTTCCGGCGGGTGAGCCCTGTTGGGCGAACGCGGAGTAGAGGATGCTCTTGCCCTTCGGGGCATTTTCGCTGGCAATGAGCACTGCGCCGCCCCACTCGCCACCGACCGCGACTCCTTGGATGACGCGAAGGGTGACCAGACCGATCGGCGCCCAGATCCCGACCTGTGCGTAGGTGGGGAGGAGTCCGATGCCGACCGTGGCGACACCCATCATCATCAAGGTGATGACGAGAGTGTTCTTGCGTCCGATCCGGTCGCCGAGGTGTCCGAAGATGATCCCGCCGATCGGCCTGGCGAGGAAGCCTGCCCAGAGCGTGATGAAGGCGAGGAGAGTTCCGACTCCGTTCGGGAGAGTGTCGGAGAAGAAGATGTCGCCGAATACCAGGGCGGCGGCAGTGCCGTAGATGTAGAAGTCGTACCACTCGATAGTGGTTCCGATGAACGAAGCGATACCGGCTCTTCGCGCCTTGGCGTTGATCTCCTCGGAACTGCGAGTGGGTGAACTCATGCGTGGCGACCTTTCTCTGCAACATTCGCGGCGCCGAAACGTGGCGTGCCTGAATGAGATTCGCAGAGTGGTGTAGGTCACGTCCAATACCAACTTGGTCGCCTATTGATACCTCAGGAGTATCAATAGGCGACCATGATCAGCTCTTCCGGTATGGAAGGATCGGGGTGATTACTCGGACCAGTTGTACGTCCGCTCGACGGCCTTGTTCCACTCCGCGTACAGCCGTGACCTTTCGGACTCGTCCATCGCCGGTTCCCACGTCTTGCCGACGGCCCAGTTGTTGCGGATGTCTTCGGTATCGGCCCAATAACCGATGGCGAGGCCCGCTGCGTATGCAGCACCGAGAGCTGTCGTTTCGTTGACCACCGGACGGATGACGGGAACTCCGAGGATGTCCGACTGGAACTGCATCAGGGTTTCGTTGACCACCATGCCGCCGTCGACCTTCAGTGCGGACAGTTCGACTCCCGAATCCGCTCGCATGGCGTCGATGACCTCGCGGGTCTGGTATGCCGTCGCCTCGAGCGCTGCGCGGGCCAGGTGTCCCTTGTTGACGAAGCGCGTCAGGCCGACGATGACACCCCGGGCATCCGGTCGCCACCGAGGTGCGAACAGCCCGGAGAACGCGGGCACGAAGTAGGCGCCGCCGTTGTCATCGACACTTGCGGCGAGCGGCTCGATGTCCTTGGCGTTCTGAATGATTCCGAGATTGTCTCGAAGCCACTGGACCAAGGAACCCGTCACGGCGACGGAACCTTCGAGTGCGTACACGGCAGGGGCTTCGCCGAGTTTGTAGCAGACGGTCGTCAGTAGTCCGTGCTTGCTGTGCACCGGCTTCGTGCCCGTATTGAGAAGCATGAAATTGCCGGTGCCGTAGGTGTTCTTGGCTTCACCCTCGGAGAGGCAGGCCTGGCCGAATGTGGCTGCCTGCTGGTCACCGAGGATTCCGGCGACCGGCACACCGGCGAGATTGCCGCGTGGACGTCCTGTGCCGTAGACCTCTGAGGAACTACGGATTTCCGGGAGCATCGACATCGGGATTCCGAAATCCGCACAGATCGATTCGTCCCACTGGAGGGTCTCGAGATCCATCAGCATCGTGCGTGACGCATTGGTGACATCTGTCACGTGGACGCCCTCGGTCAGGTTCCACACGATCCACGTGTCGACAGTGCCGAAGCACAATTCGCCGGCCTCCGCTTTTGCTTTCGCACCGTCGACGTTGTCGAGAATCCAGCGGATCTTCGGCCCGGCGAAGTAGGTCGAGAGTGGTAGTCCGGTCTTGTCTCGATACTTGTCCGGACCCTCGTCGCCGCCCAGTTCGACACACAGTTGATCCGTGCGCGTGTCCTGCCACACGATCGCGTTGTAGATCGGCTTACCCGTCGAACGTTCCCAAACGACGGTCGTCTCACGCTGATTCGTGATTCCGACGGCAGCGATGTCGGCCCGCGTGAGATCGACCTTCGCGAGAGCGCCGGCCACCACCTCCCGAGTGTTGATCCACAGCGCCACCGGATCGTGCTCGACCCAACCTGCTCGCGGGAAAATCTGCTCGTGTTCTTTCTGCGCAACGCTCACCACGGCGCCGTCGTGATCGAAGATCATGCAGCGGCTCGACGTCGTGCCTTGGTCGATGGCGGCGATGTATTGATTCACTGTGCTCCTAGGTTCGGGCGTGTTCGCAGTAATCCGTGCGCTGTCGCAGTATGTGGATCAAGCTACTAGCCTGTAAACGGATTCGTCGTCGACTTACAGGAGACCGGGTTGAGTAAGCAGCAAGGTGCGCAGTTTCTCGGCCCGCAGCAGCGCGAAGCTGCTTGGGAACAACTTCAGACCGAGCAATTCGACGTCGTCGTGGTGGGCGGTGGTGTCGTCGGTGTCGGAGCGGCCCTCGATGCGGCCACCCGCGGGCTGAAGGTTGCGTTGGTCGAGGCCCGTGACTACGCATCCGGTACGTCCAGTCGCTCGTCGAAGATGTTCCACGGCGGTCTCCGCTATCTCGAGCAACTCGAATTCGGCCTCGTTCGTGAAGCATTGCGTGAGCGCGAGCTCTCGCTGACCACGCTCGCTCCGCACCTGGTCAAGCCGCTGAAGTTCCTGTTCCCTCTGGCTCACCGCGTGTGGGAGCGCCCGTACATGGCCGCGGGAATCTTCCTCTACGACCGAATGGGCGGCGCCAAGTCGGTCCCCTCCCAGAAGCACTTGACGCGGGCGGGCGCACTGCGCATGTCGCCGAGCCTCAAGCGCAGTTCACTGACCGGTGGCATCCAGTACTACGACACCGTCGTCGACGACGCTCGGCACACCATGACCGTTGCACGGACCGCCGCCCACTACGGCGCGGTCGTCCGAACGTCGACGCAGGTCGTGGGATTTCTGCGTGAAGCGGACCGGGTCTCGGGAGTTCGTGTTCGCGACTGCGAAGACGGCCGTACCGCGGAGGTCAAGGGTCACGTCGTCATCAATGCAACCGGTGTCTGGACGGACGAAATCCAGGCCCTCTCACGTCAGCGCGGACGGTTCCGGGTGCGAGCGTCGAAGGGCGTACACATCGTCGTCCCGCGCGATCGCATCGTCAGTGAAGCCGCCATCATCCTGCGTACCGAGAAATCGGTGCTGTTCGTCATTCCGTGGGGCAGTCACTGGATCATCGGCACCACGGACACCGACTGGAACTTGGATCTCGCTCACCCAGCGGCAACCAAAGCAGATATCGACTACATCCTCGGCCACGTGAACTCCGTTCTGGTCACGCCGCTGACGCACGCCGACATCGACGGTGTCTACGCAGGCCTGCGTCCGCTGCTTGCCGGTGAGAGCGACGAGACGTCGAAGCTCTCGCGCGAGCACGCCGTTGCCCGTGTGGCTCCAGGCCTGGTCGCCATCGCCGGTGGAAAGTACACGACGTATCGGGTCATGGCGGAAGACGCCGTCGACGTCGCAGCAGAAGACATTCCGGCGCGAGTGGCATCGTCGATCACGGAGAAGGTGCCGCTCGTCGGCGCCGACGGATACTTCGCGTTGATCAATCAGACTGTGCAACTGGGCGAGCAGTACGGCTTGCATCCGTATCGCGTCAAGCACTTGCTCGACCGCTACGGTTCACTCATCACGGAGGTCCTCGAACTCGGCCGACAGACGCCGGAGTTGTTGCAGCCCATCACAGATGCCCCCGATTACCTTCAGGTCGAGGCTGTGTACGCCGCCGCGGCCGAGGGTGCATTGCACCTCGACGACATCCTGGCTCGCCGCATGCGCATCGCAATCGAGTACCCGCATCGTGGTGTCAACTGTGCGCAACAGGTTGCCGGATTGGTTGCCCCGATTCTCGGTTGGGATGCCGCCACCGTCGAGCGCGAGGTCGACACGTACCGAGCGCGCGTCGAAGCGGAGATCGAGTCGCAGACCCAGCCGGACGACGAGTCGGCCGACGCCTTGCGCGCCGCAGCGCCGGAGTCTCGGGCCGAGATCCTCGAACCCGTCGTCGTGGTGCCGGATCGGGTCTGAGTCGCCCGTCGTTTGTTCTCGGTCTGTCGCGGGTAGGCGGATGTCGAATCACCACCCGTGTCAGCACAGACCGGTCGAGCGTCGCCCAGGAGGATCCCAATGTTCGGTAGTCGGTCGAGATCTGCTGAGGAACACATAGCCACTGCTTATCTGGTCACTCACCTGTGCGGAGCGATGGTAGGGCTGCAACTCTCGCGGTCACTCTCGGACTCGTACGGCGCGTGGGCCGACGGTGAGCTGGACTCGTTGCCGGGTGAGCTCGAGTACGAGATCGAGCAGCTGCTGCAACTGATCGAGGACACCCAGGGCATATCTCTGCCGCGGTACTCCAAGATCGACGCGACGGTCAATCGGATCAGGCGCCTCGTCCATGTCGACGCCATCTGGCGCAACCGTCTCGTGAAGCTGGCAACTCTCGAGATCATGCGGACCGCTCTGTGTGGCAAGAGTGCGATGTGGGAGGTCCTGAGAGACATTCCGGCCGGGGAGACGGAGGAGCAGTACCGCGAGCTCAACGACCTGGTGTCCAAGCAGATCACCACCGTCACGGCTCTGCATCACCGCGCGGCCACGGAAGCTTTTCAGGGGACGGACGGGCGGGAATCGGCGAGCGGCGGCGACCCCATCCGCTCGAGTAAGTAAGGTTTGTACCGTTCGGTGAAGAATTCGATGAACGGTAGACCCCGAGGTGTATGGAGATGGCTGAGCGCGACCAAGCACTGACAGAACCCACGGCAGTGTTCGCGGCGTTGGCGGAGATCCTCTACTCCGCCGCAGACAGCGCCGAGGTGTACTCCGCGATCTGTTCGGCGGCTGTCGAGTTGATTCCCGGTTGCGATCACGCAAGCCTGATGCTGCGACGGGGAAACACCAACGTCACGGTAGCGGCAAGCGACGAGATCGCCGAGCATGCAGACGATCTCGAACGTGCGACTGGCGAGGGGCCGTGCATCGACGCCCTCGACACGGAGGCGCCGCAGCTCGAGTCAGATCTTCGCACTCCGAATCAGTGGCCCGAGTTC
Source organism: Rhodococcus sp. SG20037 (assembly GCF_031763325.1). Lineage (NCBI taxonomy): Bacteria > Bacillati > Actinomycetota > Actinomycetes > Mycobacteriales > Nocardiaceae > Rhodococcus > Rhodococcus sp. SG20037. The sequence goes on from NZ_CP134497.1 coordinate 2,271,051, forward strand.
GCTCGGAAAGTAGTGGCAGAGACACCCATTCGTGGCTCGATGGGGTTCCGACTGATGGTCGATCGTCAGAAGTTCGGTGCCCTCAACCTCTTCTCCGACACTCCGGGAGCATTCACGGAAACTGTTGCCGACCACGCGATCATGTTGGCATCGTTTGCATCCGTGGCCGTCACCGCGCTGAACCGAGGAGAGGATGCCGACTCGCTGCGGCGAGGTCTGGCGAGCAGTCGCGAAATCGGTCAGGCCGTCGGTCTGCTGATGGCATTGCATCGGGTGTCCGACGACGAGGCCTTCGACATTCTGGTGCGAACCTCGCAGAACATGAACGTCAAGATCGCCGAGTTGGCGCGCAAGGTCATCGTCCAGCATCGTTCGACTCTGGACTGAGCGCTTCGTTCGCCCCGGGAGAGCCGAGGAGTTGAGATCGCTTGCGATCCACCGTCTCTCGAAGTGCCGTCACCACCGCTGCGACTTCCGGTCGGCGCAAGGATTCAGAACGAGCCACCAACCAGTACGAAAGTCTGACTTCGATGTGAGCCGGCAGCACGCGAATCAGATCGTCGTGCTGCTCGGCCATGAAGCAGGGGAGCAGGCCGATGCCGGCACCCGCGCGCGTTGCCTCGATGTGGACGAACACGTTGGTGGACGTGACGGCCTCGCGCATGGAAACCGTGAGCTTGCGGGCCAGATCGAGTTCGTCGACCTGCAGCATCGAGTCGATGAAATACACGAGCGAGTGTTCGGCCAGCTCTTCGGCACTTTCGGGCACTGCATTCTGACGTAGATACTCTCGGGAGGCGTACAAACCCAGCGCGTAGTCGGCCAGATGGACGGCCTCGGCGCGGTGAACTTGAGGTTTGCCGACAACAACCTCGATGTCGAGCCCCGAGCGTATCTGCGACGCCTTTCTGGTCGCGACGACTATCTCCACGCTCACGCGAGGATGGCGTCTGCGAACCGCTGCGCCGGCGGGGGCCGCGATGTATGCGCTGAAGCCGTCGGTGGCCGAGACCCGCACGACGCCGTCGAGTTGCTGCTGACCGGTGGAGTCGAGTGCCAGTTCGTTCACCGCGGCCTCGATGCGCTCGGCCGCGCTGAGGGCTTGTCTGCCCAGGTCGGTCAACTCCCAGCCGCCGGACGAGCGGACCAGTACACGGCCGCCGAGGCTCTTCTCGAGCGAGGCGATGCGGCGCGAAATGGTGGTGTGGTTGAGGCCCAGGTCGTCGGCGGCGGTGTTGAAGCGGCCGGTGCGACCGACCGCGAGAAGCACCAGTAGGTCGTCCGGGCTCAGTCCGAGTGTCATATCTGCATTTTTGCACCTGTATGGTGCGAGATTTGTCATTGTCGTGCCAAGAATCTGCACCGATACTCATCGAGTCACAAAAAATGTGCGAGCGGTCACATTCCTGATCGTGAAGAGCAGGCGAATCGCGAACTGAAGACGAGGGAGTCCACGATGAGCGTCGACAACATGCCGAAACCCGAGAGCCAAGCCCCACCATCGGGGCTGAAGAAGGTGGTCGGCGCCTCGATGGCGGGCACCGTGGTCGAGTGGTACGAGTTCTTTCTGTACGGCACGGCGGCCACTCTGGTCTTCAGCAAAGTCTTCTTTCCTGGCGGCGGCAACGAGCTGGATGCGATCATCGCGGCTTTCATCACCTACGCCGTCGGATTCGCCGCCCGGCCACTCGGCGGAATCGTCTTCGGATATTTCGGAGACAAGTTCGGCCGGAAGCAGTTGTTGCAGTTCAGTTTGCTGCTGGTCGGCGCCGCAACGTTCTTGATGGGCTGCCTACCGACCTACGGTCAGATCGGCTACTGGGCGCCGGCACTGCTGGTCACGCTGCGCTTCATCCAAGGATTTGCTGTCGGCGGCGAATGGGGAGGGGCGGTACTCCTTGTCGCCGAGCACAGCCCGAATCGATCTCGCGGGTTCTGGTCGTCCTGGCCTCAGGCCGGCGTACCGATGGGCAACCTGGTGGCCACTGTCGTGCTGTTGATCCTGACGTCGACGCTCTCGGACGAATCCTTCATGAGTTGGGGCTGGCGCGTTGCCTTCTGGCTCTCCGCGGTGATCGTTCTGGTCGGGTACTACGTTCGGACCAAGGTCACCGACGCTCCCATTTTCATTGCGGCGCAGAAGGAAGCAGAACTGGTCAAGGCAACCTCGTACAGCGTTTTCGAGGTGGTCAAGCGTTACCCGCGCGGAGTGTTGACCGCGATGGGCCTGCGTTTCGCCGAAAACGTCATGTACTACCTCGTGGTGACATTCTCGATCACCTACCTCAAGGTCGTCGTTCATGCGGACACGGCGCACATCCTCTGGTGGATGCTGATGGCACATGCCGTGCACTTCGCAGTGATTCCGTTGGTGGGCAAACTGTCCGACACGATCGGTCGACGCCCGGTGTACATGATCGGCGCCGTCACCGCTGGAACATGGGGATTCTTCGCCTTTCCGATGATGAACAGCGGGCACAATGCAATCATCTTGTCGGCAATCATCATCGGGCTTGTGTTCCACGCGTTCATGTACGCCGGCCAACCCGCGATCATGGCCGAGATGTTCCCGACCCGGATGCGCTATTCGGGTGTCTCCCTGGGATATCAGGTCACGTCGATCGTGGCAGGTTCACTGGCTCCGATCATCGCGACCGGACTGCTGAGCAAGTTCGACTCCTCGGTCCCCATCGCGATCTATCTCCTGCTGGCATCCCTGGTCACTATTGTCGCAGTCGTTTTCGCGCGGGAGACCAAGGGAATCTCGCTCGAGTCCGTCGATGCTGCCGACGCACGAGTGCTCGCCGACGAGCGGGCCGGTGTTTCCGCATGACGCTCTCCGGCAAAACGGCACTGGTCACCGGTGGTGCCAGCGGTATCGGCGAGGCGTGTGCTCGACTCCTTGCCGCCCGCGGCGCCCACGTCACCGTCGCTGATCTCGACGACGTCGCCGCGAAGGCGCTGGCCGACGAGATCGACGGCACTGCGTGGGCCGTCGATCTCCTCGACACCGACCAACTCGTGGATCTGGCACTCGAGACGGACATACTTGTCAACAACGCCGGCATTCAACGGGTCAGTTCCATCGAGGATTTCGACGTCGAGGACTTCCGGAAGATTCAACGCCTCATGGTCGAAGCGCCGTTCCTCCTGGTCAGAGCGGCCCTGCCGTACATGTACCGCAAAGGATTCGGGCGCATCGTGAACATTTCCTCGGTCCACGGGCTCCGCGCTTCGGCATTCAAGAGTGCGTACGTCACGGCAAAGCACGGACTCGAAGGGCTGTCGAAAGTTGTTGCGCTCGAAGGTGCCCCACACGGTGTCACCAGTAACTGCGTCAATCCGGGCTACGTCCTGACACCACTCGTGCGATCCCAGATCTCCGACCAGGCAAAGGTTCACGGAATCAGTGAATCCGAGGTTGTCGAGAAGGTGATGCTCACCGAGAGCGCGATCAAACGGATGGTCGAGCCCGCAGAAGTGGCATCGCTGGTGGGGTGGCTGGCATCGACCGAGGCGTCGATGGTGACGGGGGCTTCGTACACCATCGACGGCGGGTGGAGCGCCAGCTAGATCACTGGGGCTGCTGTGTTGTTCAAGCTGCCGGGTTCAGGCTTCGGGAATCTCGATTCCGAACTTCTCGCGGGTGATGACCTCGGGTTCGGGACCGCCGCGAACTCCGGTGTCGAGTGCGTCGATTGCGGAGAGTTCTTCGGCGGTGAGTTCGAAGTCGAACACGTCGAAGTTCTCCGCGATCCGCGAGGGAGTCACCGACTTGGGGATCACCTGGCGGCCCTGCTGGAGGTGCCAGCGCAGCATCACCTGTGCAGGCGACTTGCCGTGAGCGGTCGCGATGGCGCCGATGGTGGCGTCCTCGAGGGTCGAGCCGTGGGAGCCGTCGCGGTAGAACGTGATTCCGCCGATCGGTGACCATGCCTGAGACAGAATCCCGTGATCGGCGTCGGCCTCGAGCAAAGTCGACTGCCTGAAGTACGGATGAACCTCGATCTGGTTGACCGCCGGCACCACGGACGTTGCGTCCAGGAGTCGGGTGAGGTGATCCGGCATGAAGTTACTGACTCCGATGGCGCGGACCTTGCCGTCGGCCAGAAGCGTTTCCAACGCCCTGTACGCGTCGATCGTGCGCTCGAACTCGCTCGGCAACGCCTGATGGAGGATCAGGAGGTCGAGTTGTTCGACACCGAGTTTGCCTGCGCTCTTGTCGAAGGCATGCAGAGTCTCGTCGTATCCGTAGTCGGTGATCCAGACCTTCGTCTCGACGAAGATGTCCGCGCGATCGAGTCCGGATCGCCGGATCGCCTCACCGACTCCCTTCTCGTTGCCGTAGGCCGCGGCAGTGTCGATATGGCGATAACCCGTCGACAGCGCGGACTCGACGGCGGCGAGTGTTTCGTCCGGCGGCGTCTGGTACACGCCGAAACCGAGCGCGGGGATGTCGACGCCGTTGTTCAGTTTCAGACTCGGGATGCTCATGTCGTCCACGGTAGCGGCGGCCGGGGGTTCGGCGGGAGTGACTGCTCAGCCGGGTAACGGCAGTACCTCCCTCGACCGGCAGTACTTCAGCTCGGTTGGCAGGTGCCGCCGATGGGTAAAGCCTGCGCTCGTTCGCCTACCCAGCGGCCGATGTCGCTGAGCATCGCAGTACCGTCGGCGAAAGTGCCCGAGTCCGGCTTGGCTGCGATGGCGACAGCGAGTTGTCCGGTGCCGCTGCTGATGATCCCGAATTGGCGGACCAGATAGCCGCCGTCGTCGTCCGGCCCCCACCCACCTTTGAATCGAGCGGCTGGGATCACTCCCAGGCCCCACTGTTGGTCGGGGCTGATGCTGCCCATGAGCCCGAAGACTTCGGTGGCGTCGCTCCGGCATGGCAGGGTGGCGGCGAATTGCGCTTGGACGGCAAGTGGCCATTGTGTTTGACCGAACGAGCTGAATTCTGGTCTTAGCGTGCGTGATTCCACGGTGGTGGACATATCGCCGGAGGCCACGAGGACTGACTCGACCTTCGCTGCGGCAGTGGTCGGATCGCCGAGGCCTCGCCACAGTTCTTCGGCTGATTCGTTGTCGGAGGTGGTGATCGCCTGCTTGACCGTTGTGAGTTCTGTGTTGTCGGGTTCGTGGAGGGCTGCGATGGACAGTGGGACTTTGATGGTGGACCAGGCGACTCCGTTCTGCCACTCGCCGGCAACGAGTGACTGACCTCCGCCGACGGGCACGAGTGCGATACCCACGGCGCCGCCGAGGGTGTTGCCCAGGGCCTCGAATCCGGCGAGCGGGCCGACACCGTTGCCCGGGGCGGCAGGAGTCTCTGTCGGCTCCGGTGGAACGACGACGATTTCGGTGATCGTCTCGACCTTCTCCGACGACTCGTCTCGCGTCGGAATCGTGCAGCCCGCGAGGGCTGCTGCAGAAGCAGTGGCGAGTGCAACCGCCAGGAGTCGTCGGCGCGTCCCGCTACGAGCCTCGACGCACTGCTCAATAGACATAGACCACCGCGTTGTTTCCGCCGGTACACGTGACGACTTTGTTGCCGGCGCAGTTCATCGAGTACCGAGTTCCCGTGACCGGACTGACCGCGCTGATGGAGACCGGGCCGCCGCGTCGACCCTGGCTCACGTACTGGTAGCGCACTTCTTCGGCGAACTCACAGGACGTCACGCTGGTGCCGACGGCGGACGTCGTGAATTCGTTGTTCGAGAACACCGATCCACAACGCGCTGCGCTGCCAGGGACCGACTCGTTGGGCGCGGGTGTGACGACGCCGTTCTGCGGCGCGGCCGCAGGTGAGGTGATCACCACGGTTTCCGTGCGTGCGGTGTTCTCGTCGGAATTGTCGTTCAAGACGAGAGGGAGAACCCATACGTAGACCACGACGGCGACGAGTGCGACTGTGACAACTCCCAGTAGGACCCACAGCCATGCATACGATTTCGGCGGGCGGGGAGGCATCGGCGAATATCCAGTGCCTTGACCGTATGGGGGCCGGGGCGGGGTGTAAGCAGGCTGATGTCCCGAGTACGGAGCCTGACCGGGTGTGATGCCCGGCGGCGGAGGAGGGGGCGGAGGGAGAGGTGTCGTGTGGTTGGGGTCGTTGTTCCAGGGATACGGCGACTGTGGTGTTGTCATTGCGGGCTGCTCCTCTGCCTACTTGATAGAAGTGGGCCGAGTTAGTCGTCGATCACCGCACATCGAAATTGCCGATTGTTAGGTTTCTGCGAATTGCCCGTCTTAGTTATATACGACCGGTCTGACTTCTTTTGCACTTGTGGCTCGTCAATGAGTGAGCACTATCTTCAACCCGACTATGAGGGTGGCGACGGCAGCGAGGCCGAAGGCTGCCAGATGTGTGTTCGTACTGACTTTCTCGCCGTGCAGTCGGCTGATCACGTAACTGGTGGAACCGATCCGCAGGATCAAGACGATTTCCGCGATCAACTGCGCCGTCCGTGGTTCCAGGAAGTTGAACCACGCCGTCGCGAGAATGACGACAGGAACAACCGCAGAGGTGAGGATCGGGACGGAATCGCGAAGCGAGTCGATTCTCTCCGCGGTCGTCAGTCGGCGATCGTTGCGAATGCTCTCGCCGACGCCCTCGGCAAATGTGTGGGCGATGTATGTCGACAATGCCGTGCCGACCACAATCGCGGCGCCGAGCGATTCCTGAGATTTCGTCACCGGTATGAGTGCGGCGAGGACAAGAATGTTGCCGTAGATGTACGCGGTGGTCCTCGCGGCCACACGTTCTTGTCCCAGCGGCGCACCGTGAGACGTGATCGGACGGTTCAGCAGGGTTCGCAGGTCCCACTCCATGTTCAGAGCATGGCAGATCAGACCCTGGGGCTGTAGTGCATCGGGTTATCTCGCTGCTCGAGCGGGGGCAGGTTGCGCGCCGGTGTGTGGACCAGTGGTGCATTGGCGGGGATTCGGCCGTCAGCTCGATCCCATCCCGCGCGAGCACGTGGCTGATACCGGTATCGCCACGGCACCAGACGGAAGACGGCGTTGACGGTGCGGCCGACAGCGTTGTGAATTTTCTGATCGCGACTGGTCCACGAGTAGCCGAGTAGGTCTCGAACCGGTTGGTCGTACATTCCGACCGTCAGCCACACGAATCCGCGGGCGAGGGGGATTCGGGCGAGCCTCCACAACGGATCGGGTAGCCACGTCATGTACGGGGGCTTGCCGAGTCCCGACAGGTCGAGGACGTCGCGGGTCGCCTTGTTGTCTTCGAGTACGTTGCGGCACATGTGGTCCCAGTACTCCTGAAATGCTTCCCAGGTCTCGGGAACAGGGCGCATGCTCATCTCGTACAGGCGGTACCACTGAATGTGCTCGGTGAAGAGCTGACGTTTCTGGGCCTCGGTCAAGCCACCGGAGAAGTTCTCGGCAGTGACGATGGTGCCCATGAAGAATGTTGCGTGCGCCCAGTAGAAAGTGTCGGGATCAAGTGCGTGATACCGACGCCCCAACTTGTCGACGCCCTTGATTCGTGTGTGATAGCCGCGGACTTCTTCGGCTGTCTGCTGCGCGCGATCGCCGTCGAAGACCACGCCTGCAATGGGATACAGCGAGCGGTACAGTCGTTCCCACCGCTCGTCGAAGAATTGCGAATGCTCCTCGACTCCGGCGCCGAGGCCGGGGTGCATGTTCTGCATCGAACCGGCCCAGACGCCTTGCAGCATCCCGCGCCAGTCGCCGAAATACTTCCACGTCAGGGAATCCGGACCGAGGGGAACCGGGGTGCTGCTGTCGTCAAGTTGACTACGCATGTTGTCAGATTAGGATCGACAACAGCGGTAGTCAAGGATCGGATACCGGGTGCATTGAAGATCAAGTGTCGGCGAAGTGGGGAAGTTGTGAGCATCGAAGAACGCAGGGCCACTCGAAAGGCGACGTTGTTCGACGTCGGAGTGACACTGCTCGGTGCGGTCGACGGTCCGGCCGTCAACGTGCGTGCGGTCTGCAAGGCTGCCGGTCTGACCGAGCGGTACTTCTACGAAAGCTTCACCGATCGCGATCAGTACGTTGTCGCGGTCCACACGTTTGTCGCCGAGCGCGCGCAGTCGGCGCTTGCGTCGGCAGTGGAGTCGGAGACGACATCCGAGGCCGTCGCCACCGCTGCGGTCGACGCTTTCGTCAAGCTCATGGTCGACGATCCGGCGATGGGGAGAGTGCTCCTGATCGCCCCGCTCTCGGAACCCGTCCTGAGCGGCCGCGGTATCGAATCGATGCCGGCGTTCGTCGACCTGGTGTACGACCAGTTGTCCGAGATCGCTGATCCCGTGGACAAGCAACTGGTGGCAGTCGGACTGGTCGGGGCGTTGTTCACACTGTTCATCGGTTATCTGGACGGCACGATCGTCGTGGACCGTGATCGATTTGTCCGCCACTGCGTCAGGCTGCTGATCAACGCTAACCAGGCGTGAAGGGCTGGCAGGCCGGGCAGAAGAAGATATTTCGCTCGGTGAGCTGATCCGGTCCGAGGATGTCTTCTCTGATGCGAGTTCCGCAACGGCGGCATGGTTTTCCGCGTCTGCCGTACACCCATGTCTGCCTACCGGGGCGGGTGTCGCCGGTGGTGACCCGGATGCGACGCGACTTGTTGACGTTGATGGTGCGAAAAGACAGATCCACTATCGCGTCGAGATTCCCCGCGAGATGTGTCGGCGTTTTCGGGTGAATACCTCGTAGGAAGCAGATCTCGTTTCGGTACACGTTGCCCAGTCCGGCCATCACCCGCTGATCCAGGAGCGCGATTCCGATCGGTACGGAGTCGGCGGCCCGAAGATTTCGGGCGGCCACGGAACTGTCCCAATCGGTCCCGAGCAGATCCGGTCCGAGATGTCCGACGGCCTCCTGTTCCTGCCCGAGTTCGAGGATCTCGGTGATTCCCAGTGAAAAGCCAACTGCTACAGAGTCTTCGGTGGCCAAGATGATGCGCGCTTGATGGGCGGGTCGGCGCCAGCGCTCGCCGGGGCGATAAATCTGCCACTGACCTTCCATCTTCAGATGCGTGTGAATGGACGCTTCGCCCACTCGGATCAGGAGATGTTTTCCGCGGCTGGCGACGGAATCCACGCGGTGGCCCGAGAGATCAACCGTGGCGTAACGAGGAACGCGGACGTCGCAGGTGGTGAGTACCTTCTCGGCCAGGGCAGCGCGCAGTTCATTGGCGGCCCGCCACACGGTATCGCCCTCAGGCATGGTCGCCGCACCCACACTTCAGGATCTCAACTTCCACGATCTCAATCATCATGACCCCAATCCTCATGACCGCAACCGGAATCCGCGAGGGGTGGCCGCGAAGCCGGCTTCGACCAGGACCGGAGCAAAATCGTTGCCGTGGATGGTCTCTCCGTCGACCTTCTCCACTACCAACTTGTCGATGGCGCGAGAAGTCACCTTCTGAGCAAGTGACAGTGCTGCCAGGCGCAACGTTCCGCCGTCGTCGGTGAATGTCAGGATCGTGCGACCGCCGCGCTCTACGAACAGAACCAACTCACCCTCCACCAGAACTACCAGTGCGCCGGCTTTTCGTCCGGGTCGGTGTCCTGGTGACTCTTCGCCCCCCGACGCCGGCCACGGCAGCGCCGCGCCGTACGGGTTTGCCGGGTCGCACGCCGCGAGAGTGACTGCAGCCGAGGAGGTGTGGCGCCCCTCGATGGAATCACCGAACGTCCGCAAGCGGTCCACCACGGGAGGCGTCGAGAATTGAGCGCCGCCCAGGGTGTCCACGAAGTATCCGCGTCGAGCGCGCCCGTTGTCCTCGAACGTGCTCAGTACCTTGTAGATCAACGCGAAACCGCCCGGCACGTTCTCGCTCATCACCGAACCGCGGGTGACGACGCCGTATCGTTCGAGCAGCAGATCAGCCGTGGCGTGCGCCCGGATAGTGGGGTCAGGTTCGATACCTGGCAGCTGGAACCACCGACCGGAGGCGGTTGCCGGTCCCGTGCGCGCGGGCGTGGAAGCGCGGGCCATTCCGCGGTACGGACGGGCCCGCGGAACACGGCGAGGCGATCGGTGACTGGTTGTTGTTCTGGTGGTGTCGGAGAGAAGTGCGCGCAGCGGTGCAACGGTGTCGTTACCGATGTGTCCGAGCCACACCAACTCCCACAGTGCCGTCGTCACCGCACTGTCGACCGTGTCCGCAGCCGACTCCGTAGTTCGCAACGCGTCGACCAACTGGCGGAAGAAGTAGGCACCGCCGCCGGACAGCAGGTCGAGGATGCGCTTCTGCAATTCCGAGACGTCGGTGTCGGCGGGTGAATTGAGCGTGATCGGTGCCAGATCGGCGGGGTGCAGCACTACCCACCCGTCTTTGCCCGAGATAGCTCCCGATCCGGACCACAGGACTTCACCCGTCGACGTGAGTTCGTCCAACATCGCGGGAGAGTAGTCGGCAACTCGGCTCGGCAGGATCAACGATTCGAGAGCGGACGCCGGAATCGGAACGCCGGCAAGTTGATCGACCACCGTTGCAACACCGTCGATTCCTCGCAGCGTGCCGCCCACGTGCTGCCAACTGGGAAGGAATCGTCCGAGCGTCGCGGTGCTGACCGGCTCGACCTCCTGCCGTGCCGCGGCGAGCGAGCGACGCCGCAAGCGACGCAGGACCTCGGCGTCGCACCATTCGCTCCCGGTTGCAGACGGGCGGAATTCACCTTCCAGCACCCGCTTTTCGAGCGCGAGCCGACCGAGAACGTCACGCGCGACTGATACTCCGAGACCGAAGCGTGCAGCCGCGTCGGCGAGAGTGAAGGGACCGTGGGTGCGGGCGTACCGGCTCAGGAGGTCGTCGAGTGGTTGATCGACCGGCTCGATGAACGCGGCCGGAACGCCGATGGGTAGGGGAACGCCGAGTCCATCGCGAAGCCGCGCTGCATCTTCGACGACGGTCCACCAGCTCTCGCCCGCATACGAGACGTGGAGGGCGCGTTTGTCCGTAACCAACTTCTCGAGCCATGAGACCGGGTCCTCGAGACAGCGTTCGGTGACTTCTTCGGTGGTCAGCGGGCCGAGCATGCGGAGGAGGTCGGCAACACCCTCGAGGTCCTTGGCCTTTCGGTCAGGGACGAGCCGTTGCAGTTCACGTTCGGCCTGCTCGATCACTCCGGCGTCGAGGAGCTCGCGTAGTTCGACGCGGCCGAGGAGTTCGGCCAACAGCGTGGAGTCCAAGGACAAAGCGGCGGCGCGTCGCTCGGCGAGGGGGCTGTCGCCCTCGTACATGAACGCACCCACGTAGTTGAACAGGAGCGCACTGGCGAACGGAGACGGAGAGGCCGTCTCCACCTCGACGATTCGAATCTGCCTTTTCTCGATCTTGCCGAACAATTCCTTCAGTGCAGGCAGGTCGTAAACGTCCTGCAAGCACTCGCGTACGGTCTCGAGCAGGATCGGGAAGGTCGGGAACTTGCGGGCGACGTCCAGCAGTTGCGCCGACCGCTGACGCTGCTGCCACAGTGGTGCACGTTTTCCGGGATTGCGGCGGGGGAGAAGCAGTGCGCGGGCGGCACATTCGCGGAATCGGGAAGCGAAGAGCGCGGAGCCGCCCACCTCCTGGGTGACCAGATCTTCGATGTCCTCGACGTCGAAGGTGAACAGTTCGGCGCCGGGAGGTTCGTTCTCGGTGTCGGGGAGTCGGATGATGATGCCGTCGTCGGAGGCCGTCGGGCTGGAATCGACGCCGTATCGTTCCTGCAGGCGCGCCCCGATGGCGAGGGCCCACGGTGCGTGAACCCGTTGGCCGTACGGGGAATGCAGCACCAGACGCCAGTCACCGAGTTCGTCGCGGAAGCGTTCGACCACCAGGGTTCGATCCGACGGCACCTGCCCGGTGGCATTCTTCTGCTCACCGACGAGTTGGATCAGGTTGGTAGTCGCGTTGTGATCGAGCCCGCCCACGCGGCAACGCTCGACGACGTCGGCTTCGTTACCCAGCGCGGTCTCTCGAACGAATTGTCCCAACGCCTGTCCGAGTTCGGCGGGGCGACCGAGTCCGTCGCCGTGCCAGAAGGGCAAACGACCCGGCATGCCGTAGGCGGGGCTGACCAGAACCCGATCGAAGGTGATCTCCTCGATCCGCCAACTGGTGGCGCCGAGCGCAAAGACGTCGCCGACCCGGGATTCGTAGACCATTTCCTCGTCGAGTTCGCCGACGCGGGACGCTTTCTCGCCAACCATGTAGACGGTGAAGAGGCCGCGGTCGGGGATTGCGCCGCCGGAAGTGACGGCCAAACGCTGCGAACCCGGGCGGCCCGTGAGCGTGTTGGACTCACGATCCCAGACAAGGCGAGGACGTAACTCGGCGAACTCGTCCGAGGGGTACCGCCCCGCCAGCAAGTCCAGAGTCGATTCGTACGCCGAACGGGGAAGCGTTGCAAAGGAACCGCTTCGGCGCACCGTCTCGAACCAGTCGTCGACGTCGATCGGTTCGAGAGCGGTGGCCGCAACAGTTTGCTGAGCGAGGATGTCGAGGGGATTGGCCGGAACGGCCATCGCTTCGATCTTGCCTTCGACCATGCGCTCGACGGTCACCGCGCAATGAATCAGGTCGGTGCGATGCTTGGGGAAGACGACGCCTCGCGATATCTCGCCGACCTGGTGGCCGGCGCGACCGACACGTTGCAGGCCGCTGGCAACAGAAGGCGGTGCCTCCACCTGGATGACCAAGTCGACGGCGCCCATGTCGATTCCGAGTTCGAGACTGCTGGTGGCGACGACGCATCGCAATCGACCCGATTTGAGGTCGTCTTCGATGAGGGCTCGCTGGTCTTTGCTGACCGATCCGTGGTGGGCGCGAGCAAGGAGGGGTTCTGCGCCGTAGTTGACCTCGGTGGGAGCCCCGATCTGCGCGGGCGGGCGAGATGTTTTCTCGACGGCCAGACCGATGCGTTCTGCATGAATCTCGTTGAGCCTGGCTGTCAATCGTTCGGCGAGGCGGCGAGAGTTGGCGAACACGATGGACGATCGGTGGTCGAGAACGAGGTCGACGATCTGTTCCTCGACGTGGGGCCAGATCGAACCGGCTTGCGGGGTGGGAGATTCGGAACCGTCGTCCGGCGTCGCGATCCCCAGTTCGGTCATGTCCTCGACGGGAACACGGACCGTGAGGTCGAATGTCTTGGCGGCAGGCGGTGCCACGATTCGGATCGGTGCCGAACCGGCGAGGAACCGCCCGATCTCCTCGTGCGGACGGACAGTGGCCGACAATCCGATGCGTTGCGCCGGACGCTCGAGCAAGCCGTCCAGGCGTTCCAGTGAGAGCGCAAGGTGCGAGCCACGCTTGGTACCCGCCACCGCGTGAACCTCGTCGACGATCACGGTGTCGACACCGACCAGTGTTTCCCGGGCAGCGGAGGTGAGCATCAGGAACAACGACTCAGGCGTGGTGATCAGGATGTCCGGAGGACGTTTGATCAACGAGCGTCGATCGGCCTGGGACGTATCGCCGGAACGGACACCGACGGTGATCTCGGGCGGGGTGAGGCCTAGACGCTTCGCCGTCTGCGTGATGCCGACCAGCGGCGCGCGAAGGTTCCGCTCGACGTCCACACCCAGCGCTTTGAGCGGCGAAATGTAGAGGACTTTGGTGGCGCGTTCGCCTTCGTCCTTGGCGGCGAGTTGATCGAGCGCCCACAGGAACGCCGACAATGTCTTGCCGGAGCCGGTGGGTGCGACGACAAGAGTGTGAGAGCCACTCGCGATGGATTCCCAGGCACCGAGCTGCGCAGCAGTCGGCGCGCTGAAAGCCCCGCCGAACCACTCGCGTGTGGCGGGCGAGAACCTACCGAGGACGTTGGTCACGACCACCATATTGCCCCTTCCCACCGACAGCGTGTTCGTGCCTGCAGCCGAAGCGCAGAGCATACTATTTGCCCTGTTATAGCGATTCTCTTGTTATCGAGAAGGCGAGTGCCTGATGGAAGCAGTCAAGATTGTCCTCGAGCTGGCGGTAGTGCTCGGGGCGATTGTCATGGGTACCAGATCGAGCGGTGTCGCTCTCGGTCTGTGGGGCGGCGCAGGTGTTGCCGTCCTCGTGTTCGTCTTCGGAGAGGACGTCGGCAGTCCGCCGGTCGACGCTCTCCTCATCGTCCTGTCCGTCGTCCTCGCGTCGTCGATGATGCAGGCGGCCGGTGGTATCGACTGGATGGTCACCATCGCGGCCAAGTTGATCGAATCTCGCCCGAAACAGATCACGCTGATCGCGCCGTTGGTGTCATTCCTGTTCTCGGTCGGTGCCGGCACGTCCAACATCCTCTACCCACTGCTCCCCGTCATCTACGACGTCTCGTACAAGAACGGTGTGCGGCCGTCACGACCGCTGTCGCTGTCAGTTGTCTCGACCGGTGTGGCGCTGGCGTGTAGTCCGGTGTCCGCGGCAATGGCGGCAATGGTCACGCTGACCGACGTGCCGCCTTACGATTTCGAACTCATCGACATCATCAAGATCACCTTCCCGGCTGCTGTTGTCGGCATCGTCCTTTCCTCCATCGCGGTCAACCGACTCGGCAAAGATCTCGACGACGACCCGGAGATACAGGCGAAGATGAAGTCGGGCGAATTGGCCGGACCTGGTGCAGCCTCCAAGACCGAACTCGTCTCGACGAAGACCGGACGAAACGCGGCACTGATCTTCCTCGCCGGCGTCCTGGCTATCGTGATCTTCGGCCTGTTCAAGGGGATTCGTCCCGAAGCTGCCGACGGTACTCCGATGGGGATGACACCGATCATCGAAATGCTGATGTTCGTCGTGGGTACGTTGATCCTGCTGGTGTGCCGCCCGAATGTCGCCGACGTGCCGTCGTCGACGGTGTTCCGTGCCGGTATGGTCTCGGCCATCGCGCTGTTCGGTCTGGCATGGCTGACGGACACGTTCATCAGCGCCCATTCCGAGCTGATCACGAGCACCGTCGGCGACTGGGTCAACGCCGCGCCGTGGATCTTCGCGCTCGGTGTCTTCCTGGTCTGTGTACTGACGACCAGTCAGTCGACCGCTACGAGGACCATCGTGCCGATCGGTCTCGCTGCCGGGATTGCACCCGGTCTGGTGAGCGGAATGTGGGCCGGAGCGTTTGCCGGCGTCTATCTGTTGCCGACAAACGGTTCGCAGATCGCGGCTGCGAACTTCGACCTCTCGGGCAGCACGAAGCTCGGTTCCAAGCTCGTCGACCACTCGTTCTTCCTGCCGACCATCATCTTGGCCGTCACGACGATTGCGGCCGGCGCGTTGTTCGGAGTGGTGCTCGGTTGAGTATTGCGGCTGAGTCAGCCCTGAGTGACAGCGCTGAGTCAGCTGTTGCGGTAGTGGTCCCAGCTCGCCTTGCACGCGTGGGCGAGCTGGTCCACCCGTTCGGCGTCGGGTGTAGGCCAGTCGACGCCGGGTTCCATGATGTAGGCGGCCAGTTCGTCTCCCAGTAGGAATTCTCGTTTGAATTCGGCCTGAACCGCGCTCAACGTGATCCCGGCTTCGGCGGCGCGGGCGCTCAATTCGGCGAATCTGGCTCCGGCTCGAATGATTTCGAAACTGCCGAGGTACGGCTGATTGAGAGCGACGGCATCCGGATCGTCGACCTGAAATCCCTTGCGATGTGAGACCGCCAGTGTGCGAATGAGCTCCGGATCCATCGTCACGGGATTGTCGCCGCGTCGATTACCGTCGTGATCGCCACGATTGGAGAGTGAGACGACGTCGGGGAGCCGATCTGCTTCCGGCCGTTCGACATTGACGGCGCCGTCCTGCCGGGTGGTGTGGTTCATCGTGTCGTGGAACGACAAGGTCGTGAACGATCGACCGAGTTCGAAGCTCTTCGCCACCATGGCTTCGATCAGTGCGTCGCGAGTTCTCTCGTAGACGCCCAAACCGTGTTCAGCTGTCTCGGTGAAGGTCTCGGCGAGGTCCTTCCAACCCGCGTCGTCGGTCGGCTCGAGCAGCAGGGGGTAGAACGAGAAGGTGACAGGGCGAACTGCGTCGACGCCGGTGAGGTCCGCTTTGTTGCCGGCACCGGCCTCGTGGACGCGGGCGAATGCTTCGCGCAGTGACGCTTCCAGGTTTTCGGGCTTCGCACGGTTGGGATCGCGAATCATGCGAGGGTGCGGATTCTCCACGTACACGATGCGCGAATCGATTTCGGCCCAACGGCGCACGATGGGACTGGTGGACATGTCGGTGAAGTCGAACTGCAGCCGCTGTGTGAACTCGGGTGCGAGAAAACGTGAGAGTTCTGCTGGAATCGCGGAACCCGAGTGTGGGCAACTGACAAGAAGGTCGGCGTCGGCGATGGCGTCGTCGAGACTGCGGGAGTCGCGATCGGCATAGAACGTCAGGTCCTCCGGCGTGAACACGGTTCCGGCCGGGATGAGTACTGGTTCTCCACTGGTCATGAGCCCCAGCGTAATCGAGTACAACCGTGCGTACTCAGTATCCGCTGAGTCGTTCCACGAGAGCTGTTTTGATCTCCGGGCGACCAGCCGCGACAAGAGTGAAGGTGGCTTCACGCATGAGCCGCTCGGGGGTGTTGCTGCCGACCAGAGCGCGGCTTCCGGTCGCAGTCACGAGTGCGGCCGACGCGCGTATCGCAAGTTCCGACGCTCGGGCGCGGGCGGCCGACATGTCGCCGCCGTCGCGCAGTGCTGCATCGAGATCGGCGCGCGCCCGGGTGGCTTGTTCCTCGAACGCGTCGGTGTCGACTCCCAGATCCGCAAGTTCGGTGACAGCGCGGCGGGTGATGCCCATGGCCATCGCGCCGTTGAGCCACAAGCCGGGGAGCTGGGTGCTCTGGAATTGTTCGTCGCTGACGACAGCACAGACGTCGGTATCGGGAATTTCGAAAGCGTCGAACACGATTCGGACGGTGTTGCTCCCGCGCGCCGCGATCAGTGGAAGCTCCTCGATCGTCAGACCCGGAGCCTCGCCCACCGGTACGACGGAATGAACGATGGAATTGTCGAACTCGTCGCGCGCCGACACCAAGAGAACATCGACGATGCCCCAACCGGTGACGAAGGGGGCGATCCCGTCGAGGACGTAGCCGTCGTTCACCCGCTTCGCCCACAGGAGCGGTGGGCGGGGGATGGCGCCGGCATAGGCAACCCCACCGCGAATCGTGCCGGAAACCAGACCGTCCCAGTATTGTTCGCGCAGAGGTGCATTGGGACTCGCCGCCAGGGCTCCGACGACGCCGTGATGCTGCATCCAGGTGAACGTCGTCGCGAGGCAACCGCCGCACAAGGTTTCGAGGACCTCGACCAGTTCTTCGCTGCTGGGGCCACCCTCACCGAGGGCGGCGATGCCGTAGAAGCCGTCGGCGGCGAGCGCGTCGAAATGGCTGCTGGGGATTTCTCCGTCGGCGTCGACGCTGTCGGCGACGGGAAACAGAACGGTATCGGCGATTTCGCGCGCAAGTTCCGGCCACATGGTCACGCTGTCAGGGTAAGCCGTGAGCCGGGGGTTGTGGTGTGGAACTACAGCCGCGCATCTAGAACGAGGGCGGCGAACTCACGATGAGGAACCTCGCGACCGCATCGGTGCGATTGAACCACCGGTGCGGGATGGTCGAGGTGTAGAGGAGGGTGTCGCCTACGTGAAGAACGTGATGCTCGTCCAGTCCCACCTCGACCTCGACAGATCCTTCGAGAACATGAATGAACTCTTCGCCGGCGTGCTCGGTGTGCTCACCTGCCTCGGAATGAGGTGCTGCCGTGATCTCGTTGGGTTCCATGGTCCGTGAGCCGGTGGAGCAGAATCGAATCACCGAATCGTGTGCCAGTTCGAAGGTTCGCCCCTCGCCGGCGCGGACGAGGCTGGACGGAGTTCGCTCACCCTGTGCCAAGAGTGCGTGCGCCGTGGTGCCGAGCGATTGCGCGAGGCGATGAAGGTTCATGACACTGGGTACTGCGTGGCCGTTTTCGGTCTGGCTCAGGAAGGGCTGGGACAAGCCCGACTTCACGGCAACCTCGCGCAACGTCAGTCCGGCTTCTTTTCGCGCCGTCCGCACGGCAGCCCCGATTGCGGTCGCTATCGCCTTCTGGTCGTCGTCCATGTGCCGAAGATAGCAGTGCTCTGGTGAAAGTTTTGATTACACAGACGAAACAAATTCGACCACGGTAAGAAATTATCGACGTGCTGAATAGTCCCGTACACGAAACACTTCCAGCTTCGGACGGAGATCGGCGCATGGCCATCCATCCTGTCGACCAGCGGCTCCCATTTGCCCGCCAGTCTGCTTTTGCTCTTCAGCACGTCCTCATCATGTACACCGGCTGCATCACGGTTCCGCTGGTTTTCGGTGCCGCCGTAGGGCTGGACCGCAGCACAGTCGCGATGCTGATCAGCGCGGACTTGCTCGTTGCAGGCATCATCACGATCATTCAGAGCCTGGGCGTCGGGAAGGTCGCCGGTGTCCGGCTGCCGATCGTCTGCGGGGCGACCTTCGCCGGGCTGACGCCGATGATTCTGATCGCCAAGGAGTACGGCCTGCAGGCGGTGTACGGGTCCATGCTGGTCGGTGGCGTAGTCGGCATTGCGTTGGCCGTGCCGTTCGCCAAGATCGTCCGATACTTCCCACCCCTGGTTACCGGCGTCGTCCTCACAGTGATCGGCATCTCGTTGATCGGTGTCGCAGGAGGACTGATCGTCGGAAACGACCCCACCTCCCCGTCGTTCGCCGACCCGAAGAATCTGGCGCTGGCTGCCGCAGTCGTTGTGGTCGCGGTGGCCTTCATCTGCCTCGGCCGCGGGATGTGGACGCAGCTCGGTGTACTGATGGCGCTGGTGATCGGCACCGTGATCGCCATCCCGATGGGCCTGATCGATCTGAGTGGCGTCGGCGGCTCGGCCTGGGTGGGCTTCCCGATGCCGTTCCACTTCGGCGCTCCGGAGTTTCCCGTCACCGCCGTGGTGGCGATGAGTATCGTCATGGCAGTCGTCTTCGCAGAGTCGACGGCGAGCATGCTGGCGGTCAGCGAGATCACCGGAAAGCCTTTGAAGAAAGCAGATCTCGCACGAGGGCTGGTGGCCGACGGGATGTCGGGAGTTCTGGGCGGAATCTTCAATGCCTTTGTCGACACCGTTTTCTCGCAGAATGTCGGCGCCGTTGCCACGACCCGGGTGTACAGCCGGTACGTGACCGCTACCAGCGGTGCCATTCTGATCGTCCTCGGCCTCATCCCGCGAATGGGTGAAGTGGTTGCAGCCCTGCCTGATCCGGTGGTCGGCGGTGTCGGAATCATCTTGTTCTCCACTGTCGCCGTGGTCGGAATCAACACGCTGCGCAAGGTCGATCTCAGCGACCCGATCAACACCACGATCGCCGCTGTATCGGTGGGGATCGGTATTCTTCCGGAATTTGCGGAGGGGATGTTCGAGCGATTCCCCTCCTCGGCTCAGATCCTCCTCGGTAGCGGCATCACCTTGGCTGCGGCCTCGGCCTTTTCGCTCAATCTGCTGTTCAATCACACCCGACTCGGTGAACTCGCGAGGCGATCGCGAGAGAGCCTCCATGCCACTGCAAAATCTGAACCCGCCACCAGCTCTGCAGGAGACGCCAGTGTCACAGTCCCAGTCTGATCCCTTCGAAGTGCCCGTCGTCGACATCTCGCCTTACGTGCTCGGTGGTGCCGACCAGGACAAGGCGCGAGTGGCTGCCGAAGTCGACCATGCTTGTCGGACTGTAGGTTTCATGCAGATTCGGGGCCACGGTGTTCCGGCCGCTGTTTCTTCCGGCCTCGCCGAAGCGATGGACGACTTCTTCGGGCTGCCGATGGAGACGAAGTCGGGCTACCGAATCGAGGGCGCGAATCGTGGGTACAGCCCGCCCAAGAGTGAGTCGCTGAGCCTGAGCCTCGGCGTCGAATCCGCGACCAGAATGAACGACTTTTTCGAGGCCTTCAACGTCGGAACCGAAGCCCGATCATTCACCGAACTCGAACTGTCGGAGGACGATTACGGAATCAACCTGTGGCCCGCAGTGTCTGGTTTCACGGAGCGGGTGGAGAATTACTACGCCCATGGCGAGCGGGTGGCACGCACACTGACCACCATTTTCGAAGACGCGCTCGGGCTGACCCCAGGATTCTTCGAGTCGATCACCGACCACTCCATCGACGTACTGCGGATGAACAACTACGCGTTACCCGAAGGGACGGTGACGTTGGACGGTGAGTTGAAGGGGATGGGCGAACATACCGATTTCGGGCTGGTCACCGTGCTGTGGGCGGATCAGGTCGAAGGTTTGCAAGTGCTCGGGACCGACCGACGCTGGCACGATGTCTGGCCGCACGACGGCGCGCTACTGGTCAACCTCGGGGATCTCACCGCGCGACTGACCAACGACAGGTGGATGTCCACGCCGCACCGAGTTGCGCCTCCGGTGGTGAACGGCACCATCAAGCGCCGGCGATCGGCGGCCTTCTTCCATGACGGAAACGTCGACGCGGTGATTGCGACCTTGCCGAGTTTTCAGGACGACTCCGGCTTGGAGTACGAACCCATTACCGTTCGCGATCACATCAAGGCCAAATTGGCCGGGTCGAGGCAGGGGAAGTCCAACGCCGCCGCAGGTCGTGAGGCGGCTCGGGTACTTTCGGCTGCAGAGCTCGAGGTCAAGCAGTGAGTGCACGGAACATCGTCCTGATCCACGGAGCATGGGCCGGCGGTTGGGTCTGGGATCGTGTGTGTGGCCCACTGAAATCGGCCGGCTTCAATCCTGTTGTGGTGGAGCTTCCCGGCTCGGGAAGTTGGAACTCAGACGACGTGATCGATCTCGATGTCGTTGCCGAACATGTTGTGGCAGTTGTCGAGTCCTTGGACGGGCAGTGCGCCCTCGTCGGTCACTCCGGCGGTGGCATCGTGGCCTCACAGGTGGCTGAGTTGCTGCCTTCGCGGGTAACGGGTCTTGTGTACGTCGCAGGGATGATGCTTCCATCGCAGACGGACTTCGGGATGCTCTGCATCGAACTCGGTCTGGAAAGTCCGGTCGGGATCTCACGTTGGTTGGTCCCCGCCGACGACGGGGATGCGACGGTGGTACCGCCCGAAGCCGGTGCCGCTGTGTTCTTCCACGAAGCGCCGGTGGCTGATGCGATCTTCGCCGCGCGCATGCTCGTTCCACAACTGGAGTCAGCCCGCCTGATGGCACCGGTCTGGACGGAAGAGCGATTCGGAACCGTGCCGAGGTTGTATGTCGAATGCACGCTGGATCGAACCGTGCCAATCGAGGCTCAACGCGCCATGCAGAGACTTGTCCCCGGTGCCCAGGTGGTCAGCCTGGGCACCGACCATGCACCGCAGTTGTCGGCGCTCCCGGAGTTGATCGACGCGATCACCGATTTCGCCCGGCAGGTGTTCAGCCGAACTCGACCCCTTGAGCCAGCGGAAGCTGGTCCGAGTAATTGACGGTATTGGTGGCTCGGCGCATGTATGCCTTCCACGAATCCGAACCCGACTCGCGTCCGCCGCCAGTCTCCTTCTCCCCGCCGAATGCGCCGCCGATCTCCGCACCGGACGTTCCGATGTTCACGTTCGCGATGCCGCAATCGGAGCCGTCGGCGGCGAGGAAGCGCTCTGCTTCTCGCTGATCGAGTGTGAAGATCGAGGACGAAAGTCCTTGAGGCACGCCGTTGTGCAGCGCAATGGCGTCGTCGAAGTCGGTGTAGGTCAAGACGTAGAGGATGGGTGCAAAAGTCTCCGCCCGCACCACCTCGGTCTGTGCGGGCATACGAACGAGGGCAGGTGTCACGTAGAACCCGGAATCGCCGACGCGGTCCCCGCCACACACCACAGTTCCGCCGTCCGCGCGTGCGGCCGAGAGCGATTTCTGCATCGTCTCGAACGCGGCTTCGTTGATCAGCGGCCCGACCAGAACACCGGAATCGAAGGGACTGCCGACCTCGAGCTGTGCGTACGCGGCCGCAACGCGCTCGACGACGTGATCGGCGATCGACTCGTGCACGATGAGCCGACGAAGTGAGGTGCACCGCTGCCCCGCAGTTCCGGCGGCGGAGAACACGATTCCGCGTACGGCAAGCTCGAGATCTGCCGACGGTGTGACGACTGCGGCGTTGTTGCCACCCAACTCGAGGAGGCTTCGCCCGAAGCGTTCGGCGACCCGCGGAGCCACCGCGCGGCCCATTCGCACGGAACCGGTGGCGCTGACCAAGGCCACCAGTGGGTTGACCACCAAGGCCTCACCGACATCGCGTCCGCCGATGATCAACTGGTGCACGTCGATCGGTGCATCACAGTCGGCGAGGGCGCGTCGGAGGAGGGCGTCACATGCCAGCGCAGTCAGCGGCGTGGTCTCCGAAGGCTTCCAGACGACGGCGTCACCGCACACGAGAGCGATGGCGGTATTCCACGACCACACCGCGACGGGAAAGTTGAACGCGGAGATGACCCCGACAACGCCGAGAGGGTGCCACGTTTCCGTCAACCGGTGTCCGGGACGCTCGGACGGCATGGTGCGTCCGTAGAGCTGCCGGGAGAGACCGACGGCGAACTCGCAGATGTCGATCATCTCCTGTACCTCGCCGAGAGCCTCCGAGGTGACCTTGCCTGCTTCGAGGGTCACGATCTCCGCGAGGTCCTCCTTGTGCTCGGTCAGTAGGCTGCCCAGCCGGCGCACGACCGCGCCGCGCGCCGGAGCGGGGACGGTGCGCCAGGTGAGGAACGCGCGATGCGCCGCGTCGACGGCGTCGTCGACCTCTCGGCCGGAGTGCTGCCGAACGGTACGCAGTTGCGTACCGGTGATGGGGGTTCGTGCGCTCAGGTCGCCGGCGGGCCACTCGACACCGCACGCGGCAAGGGCGCTTTCGGCGCGATCGGCGAGGCTCGAAGAATCAGGCAGGTTCACTGGGGAGTCCTCTGTTGTTGTGGGCGGGAGGCAGCACGGCACGTGACGCCTCTTGTTGTGCGCGGTACAGCTCGAACGGATCTTCGATGGTGCGGTCGATGGCGCCCTCCAATCGATCCTGCCCGTATTCGGCGCCGGGCGCATCGGAAACGAATCCGGTCACGGAATCGAGATTGGATGCGAAGATCCCGGCCGCGGAGGCAGGTAGGAAGTCCTCGTAGACGATCGGGTCGCGGACGACAACAGTTCCTTCGTTTCGGTACGTGAAGTACGCCAACCCCGCGGCATCGAGTTCGCTTTCGGAGTGCGGAAATTCGCTGTCCCAATCGGCGTCCTCGGGCGTGGCGATCAGTCGGTCGTAGATCGCTCGCCCGCTGCGGGTCAACGCGATTCCGCGTGCCTCCACCTCGCCGAATCTGACGCGGACGGGCTCAGTGGTGACCGATCCGTCGTGCTGACGGAAGAGTCTGTCTTCGGCCAATGCACGAAACGACGTCTGCCGCAGAAGTAGCGGTGGTCCGCTCCATCTCGGCGGGCCTTGGATGCGGTCGATCATGGTGATACCGCGCTCGGTCATGCGGCGGTACAACTCGTCGATGTCGAGCACTCGCGGGGTGAGGTGATTGACGTGGGTCGAGCCCTGCCCCGCAATGTCTGCAGCGACAGGCGAGATTGCGGCGAGTTCGCGGTACCAGCCCGCGTCGATGGGATCGGTGCCGAGCCGAAACGCCGAGGTCGCTGCATCGACGAACTGTGTCGCCTCGGGCTCCGTCAGGCCGCCCTCGCGACTCGATTGACGTGCCCACTGCAGAAGTTCGGGAGAGAACAGGGTCCGGCGACGCAGAAACCCGGTGATCCGACGCTCGAGGTCGGTGTCGAAGAACCTGGAATCGGAACTGGTCAGCACCGAGGTGAAAACGCGGAACGGGTTCCGGGCGAGTTCGGCGGGATCGGTGGGGCGAAATGCCGTCGAGACAACGGGAATGGGGGAGTCGGTGAGCCGGAGGTCGTAATAGCCGACCGGAAACATACCGAATCCGCCGAAGACGGTGGCTACGTCACGTAGTTCGTCGAGAGTCCCCAGTCTGATGGCGCCGTGACGCTCGGCGCTGACTCTCGCCAGGCTGCCCAGGCGCTCCGCAGAATCCGGATGTTCGGCGGCAAAATCACGGTTCACCTGCATCGTTACATCTACCAAGGTGTTGTAAGCGGGGACCTCGTCGCCATACATCTTGGCGAGGGCCGCTGCGAACCGTGCACGTAGCTCCCAGGTTTCAACCATACGAATGTCCGATTGCGTTAGCCTGCGCAGGTGCGAGAAACAGAAACCAGTGACGTTGCCGGTGTTCCGGTCGACGAAACCGATCGACTTTTGATGCGTGAATTGGTCTTGGACGGCCGTGCCACTCTCGCGAGTCTTGCTGAGAAGGCTGGACTCTCGATCTCCGCAGTCCAATCGCGAGTGCGTCGTTTGGAATCTCGCAAGGTGATCCGTGGGTACTCCGCGAAGATCGATCCGGAGGCACTCGGTCACAATCTGTCCGCATTTGTCGCCATCACTCCTCTCGATCCCTCGCAGCCCGACGATGCGCCTGCCCGCTTGCGTCATCTGCCGGCGGTCGTCTCGTGTCACTCGGTAGCCGGGAGCGAAAGCTACGTCCTCCTGGTCCGGGTGGCGTCACCTCGGGCGTTGGAGCGATTGCTGCAGGAGATCCGTACGGCAGCCAACGTCAACACACGAAGCACCATCATCCTACAAACTTTTTACGACGAATGACGCTTGTTCAATAACTTTTACGGTCCTCTATCGACACTCCCGGAAAATTGACATAGCCTTCGCGTATGAGTACTGCGATGCGAGACTTCGGTGACAGTGCGCTCTTTCCGGTCTACGACGTGTTGAAGGCCAGCATCCTCGTCGACGGATTCGATCTGATTCTCGACGTCGAAGGGTCGCGGGGTTCCTATCTCCGTGACCTGCGAGACGGAACCGAGTATCTGGACATGTTCGGTTTCTTCGGCTCTTCGGCCCTGGGTATGAATCACCCTGCGATCGCAGGCGACGAGGAGTTTCAACAGGAGTTGGCTGTCGTGGCCTCCAACAAGCCGAGTAACTCCGACATCTACACCGAACCCATGGCGCGCTTCGTTGCGGCTTTCGCTCGGGTACTGGGGGATTCGGCACTCCCACACTTGTTCTTCGTCGACGGCGGAGCCCTGGCGGTGGAAAATGCACTCAAGGTTGCCTTCGACTGGAAGAGTCGGTGGAACGAAAGCCGCGGGTTGTCAGCAGATCTGGGGACAAAGGTCCTGCACCTGACCGAGGCTTTTCACGGCCGCAGTGGCTACACGATGTCGCTCACCAACACCGAACCGGGCAAGGTCGCGCGATTCCCCAAGTTCGACTGGCCACGTATCGACTCGCCGTACCTGGCAGACGGCCGCGATGTCGAAGCTGCGGAGAGGCAAGCTCTCGATCAAGCGCGCCGAGCTTTTGCCGACAACCCCGACGACATTGCCTGTTTCATCGCCGAGCCGATCCAGGGCGAGGGCGGCGACCATCACCTCAGGCCGGAATTTCTGCAGGCGATGCAGGAGTTGTGCCACGAAAACGACGCCCTCTTCATTCTCGACGAAGTACAGACCGGTTGCGGAATCACCGGAACTGCCTGGGCCTACCAACAATTGGGTCTGAGTCCGGATGTGGTGGCGTTCGGCAAGAAAACGCAGGTGTGCGGAATCATGGCCGGCGGGCGCGTGGATGAAGTGCATGACAACGTGTTTCACGTCAGTTCTCGGATCAATTCGACGTGGGGTGGCAACCTCACCGACATGGTTCGTGCCCGGCGGATACTCGAAGTCGTCGAGCAGGACCGACTGATCGACCGCGTGCGATTCACGGGTGCGCATCTCCTTGCCCGGTTGACCGAAGTCTGCGGGCGGTACGCGGCGGCAACCGAGCCGCGAGGTCGTGGCCTCATGTGCGCGATCACTCTGGAAGACAGTGACCTTCGCGATCGCGTCGTACAGCGACTGCGTGAAGACGAGCACGTGATGATACTGCCCACCGGGAAGAGGGGAATCAGATTCCGGCCCGCGCTGACGGTGACCACCAGTGAGCTGGACGACGCGGTCGACGCGGTCGAGCGCGTGCTCGCACGCGAGACCTAGGGCCTCTGTAGCTGTTCCCACACTCGATCCGGTGTCATCGGTGTGGAGTACATACGCACTCCACACGCGTTGGCAATCGCGTTTGCCAACGCCGGTGCTACAGGATTGAAGGGGGCCTCACTCATCGATTTCGCGCCGAAAGGCCCGAGCTTGTCGTACGTGTCGGCAAACAGTACTTCGGTGATCGGCAGATCCCCGATCTGGGGAACGTGATAATTGCGCAACTGCGGATTGATCACCCGACCTTCTTCGATGACGATCTCCTCCGACAGCGCAGCGCCGAGCGCTTGTCCCACACCGCCTTCCACCTGCCCTCGCAGTTGTGCCGGGTTCATGACGGTGCCGGCATCGGCGGCCTGAACCGACTGCAGGATCTTCACCCGGCCGGTGTTCGTGTCGACGGCAACGCGAAAACCGTGAACGTTGAACGAGACCGAGCGCGGTGTACCGTCGTGGCGACCGTCAGCGGCGAGCGGGCCACCTTCGAGTAGCGTCGCGAAATCGAGGCAACCGTGGGATGTTTCGACACCGTCCGGCGAAAGGTCGTCGATCTGCGCGCCGCGACCGCTCGATCGCACCGCACGGGTCAGTATCCGCTCGCGAAGGCGCTCGCAGGCGATCAGGAGCGCCTTTCCGGCGACCACCGTTCCCGTCGACCCGAACGCTCCGGTGTCGTATCCGCCGGCATCGGTGTCGGATTGAACAATCGTGATGCGATCGACTGTCGTCCGCAATTCGGTGGCCGCGATCTGTTGGTGAATCGTAGTGGTTCCGTTGCCGAACTCAGCGGTGCCGATGTTCACGACGTACCGACCGTCGGCCTCGAGCGCGACGGTGGTGTCGGAGAAGTGACCACGCGGCGGGATCGTCGCGATCATGGCAATTGCCATGCCCCGACCGATCCGCCAACGCGACCCAGTCGGTGCAGCCTCTCCGCGTCCGCTTGACAGTGCACTGTCGACGAGGTCGATGCACTGGTCCAGCCCGTAGCTGCCGAACTCGAGATCACCGTCCTCGACGTGCCAGTCGACAAAATCGTCTCCGGGAACGACGACGTTGCGCCGCCGAAACTCGAAGGGGTCCATGCCGAGACGATCCGCGAGCTGATCCATGGCCGACTCGACGGCGAAGATGATCTGACCGAGCCCGTAACCACGAAAGGCCCCGGAGGGAACATTGTTCGTGTAGACCGCTTCGGCGTCGACGCGTTTGGTCGCAGCGCGATAGACCGCCATGGATTCGGCGCACCCATGGAACATGACTCCGATCGAATGGTTCCCGTACGCCCCCGCGTCGGAAAGCACGTCGATAGCGAGCGCAGTGAGAGTTCCGTCGGCGTCGGCTCCCGCACGCACCGATACTCGCATCGGATGCCGTGACGGTGCGATGGTGAACTGATCGCTTCGGCTGAACTCGTAGGCTACGGGCTTGCCGGTCTTCAAGACGGCCAGTGCGACCAGATCCTCGGTGAGTAATTCCTGCTTCCCGCCGAAACCCCCGCCTACCCGTTTTGCGAACACCCGGATTCGGCTGCGATCGAGATCGAAGATGTGGGCCAATTCGTCCCGAACCAGAAACGGCACCTGTGTGCTGCTTCTGATGACGAGACGGCCCTCCTCGTCGAGCCACCCCACTGCGCCGTGAGTTTCCAAGGCCACGTGCTGGACTCGCGCAGTTTTCCACGTACCTTCGACGACTGCAGTCGCATCCGCGAGCGCACGGTCCAGATCGCCGACGCCATCGTGAAGCGCGGCAACCACGTTGCGGGGGGCCTCGGCGATCCGCGAGCTCTCGTCCTTGTCGCCGTGCAGGAGTGGAGCGCCGGGGGAACGCGCCAGATCTGGTTCGAATACCGCGTCGCGTACCTCATAGTCGACTTCGATCAGCGAGAGTGCACGTTCCGCCTGCGTCGGGGTTTCGGCGATGACCGCGGCTACGCGCTGGCCGCGGAAACGGAGGGTGCTGTCGAACACGCGCGTGTCGTCCGGATCGTCGTTGCGGTCCTCGTGCCGGGCGGTCGAGAACAGCACGTCCGGACTGTCATGAAAAGTGAGGACCGCGGTGACGCCCGGCGCCGCTTCGGCAGCTGCCGTGTCTATCCGGCTTATGTGTGCGTGTGCGTGCGGACTGCCGAGTACTGCGACGTGAAGCAGGTCGACCGGCTTCTCACCCGGGGAGAAGTCCATGGTGTACTGCTCGGTTCCCGTGACGATGCGCGCGGACGCCGGGGCTGCGATCGAACGCCCTTGTGCCCCGCCTATTTTGGCAGTCTCCGTATTGGATGTACCGGCGAGAGCGTCACGAATGGACCGATAACCGGTGCAGCGGCACAGGTTACCTTTCATCGAGCACGCGAGATCGGATTTTTGCTCGACCGACAACGCTGATGCGGTGACTACCATTCCCGCTGTACAGAAACCGCATTGGAATCCGCCCGCGTCCACGAATGCCTGTTGAATGGGGTGAAGTTTCTCCGGTGTTCCGAGACCGGAGGCGGTGACGACGTCGCGGCCGTCGATGCGATGGGCGGGAAATATGCACGAATGGGTGGGGTGTCCGTCGACCAGCACCGAGCAGGCGCCGCAGTCTCCGGCATCGCACCCCTTCTTGACGGAGTTCGCTCCGTGCTCGCGGAGGAAAGTTCGCAGGCACTGTCCTGGGCGGGGCTGGTCGTCGCGCGGAACTCCGTCCACCGAGTACTTCATTCCAGTTCACCTCGGATTTCTTCGGCAAGAAGCTCGGTCATCGCCTTCCGCCACGGCGCAGTTCCATGGACATCGGTGAAGTAGGCGTCTTCCGGAATCCTGCTGCGCAACGCATCCGCAAGTGCTGTGGCGTCGGGGAGTTCGTCGAATTTCAGAGCGTACGGACGGCGGGTCGCGGCGGTGATCGCCAGCGTGAAACCGTCGGCGCCGCAGCGTCCGGCCACGGCTACGGCCGATCGCCCGAGTGACGTCTGAGCCAGCTTTCGCATCGCGGTACGTGCAGTCAATGCATGCACGGGAATCCGGACACTGCGGATGATCTCACCGGACCTGAGTACGTTTCGAGAATCGTCGATGACGAAATCGACTACGGGGAACGAGTATTCGGTACCGTCCGGACGCCAGATCGTCAGTTCGGCGTCGAGAGCGGTGCACAGAGTCGTCATCGCTCCGGCCGGGAAGGAGAGCGCGATGTTGCCGCCGACTGTCGCGTATCGCAACACCTTCCACGATGCGAGCAGTGCGTCAGCGCAGTGTTGGAACAGCGCTGCGGCGCGCCAGGATGCGGGAAGTTCGGCGCGGCACAGTTCCTCGATGGTGCAGGTGGCCGCGATCTCGAGACCGAGATCGCCGACCGCCACAGCTTCCCAGTCGAAGCCCGCAAGGTCGACAAGGGTGGTCAGGTGCGGCTGCGGTTCCGAGTACAGCCAGGTGCCGCCACCGATGAACCCGATGCCGGGTGACGCACAGGGGAGTTCGGCGCGGGTCCGCGGCACCAGAACTTCGTCGACGCTGTGCAGGTCCATCGCGACCTCAAGCCTTTCCGAGTAGGTCGCGGTGTGCGCGTGCGACATCCGAGGCCACGACGTCCTCGTCGACGGTGGTGACTCGTCCGTCGGCAACTACGATTCGCCCGTTGACGAGCAGTAACTTCAGCGGGGGAGTCGAGCCGAGTACGAGCGCCGCCACTGGATCGGTGATGCCGGTATGCGCGACGGTGTCGAGTTTCCACACCGCCAGGTCGGCAAGTTTTCCGACCTCGATCGATCCGATCTCGCTCTCTCGGCCCAGAACTCGTGCGCCGCCGATGGTTCCCAATTCCAAGGCTTTTCGCACCGTCATCGTCTGCGGTCCGCCCTTGGAGCGGGCAAACAGAAGTGCATGACGAGACTCCTCGATCAGGCTGCAAGCTTCATTGCTCGCCGCGCCGTCCACGCCGAGCCCCACGGTGACCCCGCCGTTCACCAGATCGGCGGCACGGGCGATACCGGCTCCCAGGCGTGCATTGGAGGTCGGGCAGTGCGCCGCCGCAGTTCCGGTTCGCGCCATCGTCTCGATACCGGCGTCGTCGAGATGGACTGCGTGGGCGTACCAGACGTCCGGGCCCACCCAGCCGACTCGTTCCATGTATTCGACCGGCGTGCAACCGAAATGCTCGCGGCAGAAGCTCTCCTCGTCCAGTGTCTCGGCCAGATGCGTGTGCATACGCACGCCGTTTTCGCGGGCCAGCGTCGCGGACTCGCGGAGCAATGCCTCCGTCACCGAGAAGGGTGAGCAGGGAGCTACCGCGATCTGCAGCATCGATCCGGGATTCGGGTCGTGCCAACGGTCGATCACCGACTGCGTGCCGGTCAGGATGTCATCGAGTTTTTCAACGACGTGATCCGGTGGCAGGCCGCCGGAACTCTGGCCGAGATCCATCGACCCACGGCACGGGTGGAATCGAAGGCCGACCTGCGCAGCCGCGGTGATCTCGGCCTCGAAAACGTCCTCGGCGTCGCGGGGAACGACGTAGTGGTGGTCGGTGGTGGTCGTACATCCGGTTTTCGCCAACCACGTGAGGCCGCCGGTGGCCGCCACGTGGACGGCGTCGGCGTCGATACCCGCCCAGACGGGGTACAGGGTGGTCAGCCACTCGAAAAGCGTCGAGTCCGCGGCCAGGCCTCGGGTGATCCATTGGTAGAGATGATGATGTGTGTTGACCAGACCCGGCGTGATCAGGCAACCACTCCCGTCGATCACTTGCGCACCCGGGTATTCGGGTAGCGTTCCGGCGCCGACGTCGACGATCTTGTTGCCCGAGATCACCACATAGCCGTCGGAGTACTCGGAGCGGTCGCCGTCCATCGTGACCACATGAGCGCCCGCCACGACGAGTGTTGCCCCGAGAGCTGATTCGGTCACGACAACCAACCGGCGTAGGTGGTCCACGACGGTCCCGCGTCTGGTGCGTCGGATCGGCTGACCGCAGCTTGGATCAGGCCGTACGGACGATCCGCAGCGTGGAACACCTCGTTGTCGTTCTCCACTCCGAAGCGGCCGAGTGCATATTCGAAATGATGCTTGTTGGGTGAGGACAGTCGAACCTCCGCGATGATCGGGAATTCCTCGAGGATTGCCTTGCCGATGTGGAAGAGCGTCTGCTGCAGGGCAAGTGAATGTACCTGTGCGAACTGCTTGACGATCTGTGCCTTGATGCCCGCGTAGACCGATTCCCAGTCGACGTCGGTGGTGACGAATCGCCACTGGGCGACCAACGTCGTCGCCATGACGCGGTCGTCGGTCGGCTCGAGAACGGTGTACGGATCTTCGAGAAAACCCGAGAACTCACTACCGGTCGATTTGAGGATCACCAGGTCCTTCAGGCCGCCGATCACCCATGTCCCGGTATCGGCGATGGTGATCGACGCCGTCCGAACTTCCTGACCCTTCCGAATCCAGGTGTAGTCGTGCTCGCTGCCGTCGATAATCGCACGCTCCCAGGCGTATTCCTCGATCTCGATCCGCGCGCCACTGACCGGTTCGATGTCGTCGACGAAATGACGGGCGAGTTCGAGTCCGTACGTCTCGATCGAGATCAGACCCTTTTCCTTGGCGTAGGAGTAGGCCGTTTGTTTCTGCGTGTCGGTCGGCAGAACCTTCGATTGATCACCGGTGAGGTACGCGTCGGCGAAATCTCCACGCAGGCAGGTGGAGACGTTGATGTCGTGAATTTCGTGACGGGGGGTGTCTCGATAGATTCGGACTACTCGATTTTCCGCTTTGCCGTACTGGTGACCCGATAGTTCGATCGATCCGCTCAACCGTTCGGTGTTCGTACTGCCGGTTGTGATGTTGCCGGTCGTGATGTTTTCGGTAGTCACGTGTTCAGCTCCCGCGATAGGTGGAATAAGCAAAGGGAGACAGCAACAGTGGGACGTGATAGCCCCGTGCCGTGTCGTCCACCCGGAAGGTCACTGTCACTTCCGGGTAGAAGTTTTCTTGTCCGTTGGTCTCGAAATACGTTCCGGTGTCGAAAGTCAGGGTGTAGTGACCGGCGGTCAGGCCACCGGGAGCAAGTTCGGGGATGCGGCCGTCGGAGTCGGTCTCCGCAGTGGTGACGGAGGCGCCGTCTCGATCACGAAGTTCGACGCGAATCCCCGCCGCGGGGTTGCCCGTCGTCGCGTCGAGAACGTGCGTGCTGAGGGTCTTGCTCATGCTGTGCCTCCGGCGAGTGCATCGATCAGACGGGCGAGTCTGATCCGATTGATGGCGGCCAATTCGGTTCGAAGCAAGGAACGCTCGGTCGCCGGGTCGTTTCGGAGACGACCTCGAAGGATGTCGAGGAGCTCCGTTCCAGATTTCCCCGACGCGCAGACCAGGTAAACATGGCCGAATGTCTCTTCGTACTCGGCGTTCTTCCGTCGAAGTTCCGCGAGTACGTCTTCTGTCGCCGACGAGACTCCCGACTGTTCACGGGTAGAGGCCGCGCTCTCGCTTCGCTCACCGATTCGTGGGTGGCCGGAGAGAGCGTCGTCGATCTCGGACTCGGGAAGCTCGGCCAGCACCGCATCTGCTTTGTCGAACAGAGCTTCCAGATCGGCGAACGGGCGAGACGAGGCGATTTCCTGTGCCCACACGGCGGAACGGCAACACTCGAGCAGCGCCGCGACTGCCTGGTGGTCACCGAGCGCATCGAAGGCTCCGAGACCACTGGAATTCGTTGTAGGCATGTCCACAGGATTACTTGAGCATGTTACGGATCTGTAGCGCAGCAATTACGGGAGATGATGTGTCTCGATCTTATTTCTCCGGCTGCTCTTCCCCGATCACGGTTTCTCGGCGACCGATACATTCTCAGGTATGACCGATACTCCGAAGCTGTCTTCCGTCGTACCGTCCCTGGCGAACCTCCGAGACATCGGTGGCCCCGAATCGAGCTTCGGTGGCACCGTCCGCACCGGGAGCGTGTTTCGTTCCACCGATCTGGCATCGCTCAGTGCGGACGGCGCACAGACCCTCGCCGATCTGGGCATCGTCACGATCTACGATCTGCGCACCGAATCCGAACGCGAGACGGCACCGGATCTGACGCCGGACGGTATCCGAGAAATCGGCCTGGACGTATTGGCGGACAAGCAGTATCGCGCCATTCCGGCTCAGATGCAGCAGATGATCGCCGACCCGGCGTTTGCTGCCGAAGCGTTGGGCAGCGGCCAGGCGCTCGAGTACTTTCAGGGAAGTTACCGCGATTTCGTGACCTTGCCGAGTGCGGTCGCGTCGTACCGGCAACTGTTCGTCGACTTGGCGCAGCCGCCCAGCTCGCCGGCACTCATTCACTGCACCACGGGCAAGGATCGCACGGGTTGGGCAGCGGCCGCGTTACTGCTGTTCCTGGGTGCCTCCGAGGACGCGGTCTTCGCGGACTACCTCGAAACCAACAAGATTTTGTTGCCGATGTTCGCGCCGCTCCTCGAGCGATTCGAGGCCAAGGGGATCGACCCGACCCTGCTCGAGGGTGTCCTCGGTGTCAGGCGCGAGTACCTGGAGGCGTCGATGGCAGAGCTCGCGCAGGTACACGGATCCATCGAGGCCTACTTCACCGACGGCTTGAAGATCGACGCGTCGACCCAGGACCAATTGCGGAGCAACCTGCTCAGCTGATCAGGACCTGCTCGGCTCGTCTCGGCGGGAAGTTCGTCGCCTCGTCACGAGGCTGACGATACCGATCCCGATGGCGATGCCGAGCAGGTCGGCGCTGCCGTCCCAGATCGAACCGGAACGCGAAATGGGCAGCGCTGCTTGAAGAACCTCGGACGTCGCAGCAAAAATCACGAGCCACACCGCGGTGAGCCACGCAGGGATCCGGGCGTGCAACGAGGTGATCGCCAATACCGCGAACATCAATGTGTGAGTGATCTTGTCGGTGTTCTCCGGGCTCGACGGGACGGTGGAACCCGGGGAGAAGAGCATGATCAGGGCAATGACCACGGCGATCGCCAACGGCCAGTATCGGTTGTTCTTCAATTCGTCTGCCCCTCGACGACGACGAGTCCGAGTGCACCTTCGGCGAACCTGGTGACGGCGTCGGCGGCCGTCGTGAGCGCCTCGGTGTGCCCGTCGCGGGCCCAGCCGGTGAGCAGGGCGGTGGAGTCGAGAGGCGTCAGAACGACCTCGGCGAGAAGCTCACCGGTGTTGGGTTGGCACACTGCCCAGGAGTAGACGCTGTTTTCGTGCCACTGAGCGCTTCGCTGACTCACGTAATCGGGGTCGGTGATACCACCATCGGCAAGGGCGGGGCGGTCGTCCACACGCTCGTCTGCGCGCAGTGCGCGTAGATACCAGCCGCCTGCGTTGATCTCGATCGGCTCCATCAGTCGGAGTCCCGCTCGCGGCGGCGCTTGGCTTTGCGTTCCCGGTCGGTACCGAACAGCAGCGCACCGGCCAGGGGAATCGCGAGGAACCACAACCAGGTACCGGTGACGAAGAACAGGATCACCGCGAGAATCGGGACGACGGCCATGACGCGACCGGACCAGTCGGGGTTGAAGCCTCGCTCCGCCGGTGCGTCGGGAGGCGTCACCATCGACAGGGGAGCGGTACCGGGGGCTTGGTAGTTGCCCGGAAGATCGGCGAACACCGGAACGAGTTCACTGCGAGTTGTTGCGGCACTGACGATTCCGCTTCTCTCGTCGAACTCGGTGACGGTGAGGCGGCCTGCGGCGAAGTGCTCGCTCAGGAGATCGAGTGCCTGCTCGCGTTCTGCAGTGCCGATGCGAATGTCGGGGACGTCAGCCATCGTCACAGCCTACTCAAACGACTGTGCGCCTTTCCGGTAGTGGGGACTACCGGAAAGGCGCACGGGGCCGGAGGCCCTACTTCAGTTCTGCGAGAACCGTTCCCTGCGTGATTGCTGCACCCGGCTCGACGGACAGTCCGGTGACGACACCGGCCTTGTGCGCGTTGACGGGGTTTTCCATCTTCATGGCTTCGAGAACGGCGATCAGATCGCCTTCTGCGACTTCCTGGCCTTCGGTCACTGCAACCTTGACGACGGTGCCCTGCATCGGAGCCGTGACAGCGTCACCCGATGCTGCACCTCCGCCGGCGCCGCCGCGCTTGCGCGCCTTCGGCTTCTTGCGGATCGCACCGGAGGCAGCGCCGCCGCCGTTGCCGAGCGAGAACTGGCCCGGGAGGGAAACCTCGACGCGACGTCCACCGACCTCGACGACGACGTTCTGACGCGGCAGAGCCTCGTCCTCGTCGTCTACGGGAGCAGCGGCGCCTGCGTACGGCTCGATGGGGTTGACCCAGTCGGTTTCGATCCACTTGGTGTAGATGTCGAACTTCTCGCCGTCACCGATGAACGCCGGGTTCTCGACGATGTGGCGGTGGAACGGGAGAACGGTCGCGAGGCCGTCGATCTCGAACTCGGCCAGAGCGCGCGATGCCCGCTGGAGGGCTTCTTCGCGGGTGGCGCCGGTGACGATGAGCTTGGCGAGCATGGAGTCGAACTGTCCGCCGATGACGTCGCCGGCAACGACGCCGGAATCGACGCGAACGCCGGGGCCCGTGGGCTCACGGTAGACGGAGACCGGGCCGGGGGCAGGCATGAAGCCGCGGCCGGCGTCTTCGCCGTTGATGCGGAACTCGAAGGAGTGTCCACGCGGGGTGGGATCTTCCTTGATGGAGAGTTCTTCGCCGTTGGCGATGAGGAACTGCTGACGCACGAGGTCGATGCCCGCGGTCTCTTCCGTGACGGGGTGCTCGACCTGCAGGCGGGTGTTGACCTCGAGGAAGGAGATGGTGTCGCCCTGAACCAGGTACTCGACCGTTCCGGCGCCGTAGTAGCCGGCTTCCTTGCAGATGGCCTTGGCGGATGCGTGGATGCGTGCGCGCTGGTCGTCCGTCAGGAAGGGAGCGGGAGCCTCTTCGACGAGCTTCTGGAAGCGACGCTGCAGCGAGCAGTCGCGGGTACCGGCGACGACGACGTTGCCGTGCTGGTCGGCGATGACCTGAGCCTCGACGTGGCGGGCCTTGTCCAGGTACTGCTCGACGAAGCACTCACCGCGACCGAAGGCTGCGATGGCCTCACGGGTGGCCGACTCGAACAGCTCGGGGATTTCCTCGATGGTCTGGGCGACCTTCATGCCGCGTCCACCGCCACCGAAGGCAGCCTTGATCGCAACCGGGACGCCGTATTCCTTGGCGAATGCGACGACCTCGTCGGCGCCCTTGACGGGATCCTTGGTGCCTGCTGCCATCGGCGCCTTCGCGCGTTCTGCGATATGGCGTGCCGTGACCTTGTCGCCGAGGTCGCGGATGGACTGCGGTGACGGACCGATCCAGATGAGGTTCGCGTCGATGACGGCCTGGGCGAAGTCGGCGTTCTCGGAGAGGAAACCGTAGCCGGGGTGGATGGCGTCGGCGCCGGACTTCTTGGCTGCGTCGAGGATCTTGTCGAACACGAGGTAGGACTCGGCGGACGTCTGTCCACCGAGGGCAAATGCCTCGTCTGCGAGCTTCACGAACTGCGCGTCTGCATCGGGCTCGGCGTAAACGGCAACGCTGCCGTAGCCGGCATCCTTGGCCGCCCGGATGACCCGTACCGCGATTTCACCGCGGTTCGCGACAAGCACCTTCGTAATGTGCGCGCTGGCATGACTGGGCACTGAGCCTCCTGTGGTTCGCATAGTCTGTCTCCGCGGTGTATTCCTCTGGGATTTCACCATCGGGGGATTGGCATCACTTCGGAGTGTATGCATCGCTTCGGCGCTGGTTGTAACCGGATCGCTAAAGCCCACTCCGGCTTAGGAAACGGTTTCGAAAACTACCGATGAGTAGCTGTCGGAGGTGGCGGCGTCCGGTTCGGTGACGATTTCTTCGATGGTCCGGCGCAGTGCGGCCACGTAGGCGTGAACCGCGGCGTTCGCCGTCTCGTTGCCCGGGTACCTGACCGCGAGGTTGAGTCCCTGGGGTGTGCGGTTGATCCAGATGTAGACGTCGTGCGTATAGGCCTTGCTTCGAAGTGCTCTGGCGTTCCATTCGGGCCACTGTGCGGCTTCGGGCACGAAGCGAACGTCCATGTAGGACACGACGAATCGCGGTCGGATCGGGGTTTCGAGGTGCTCACCGATCCGATCGAACGGGACAGCTGCGGCAGGCTTGACCGAAGCGATGGATTCGGCGGCGCGTGTCGCGAGGTCGCCGAACGAACAGTCCGATCCAACGGCGAACTCGACCGGGCACAGTCCGACGAACCAGCCGAGCGCGCCCGCCCACTCCTGAGCGCTGCGGGTGTGAACCGGCGTCACGACCTCGAATCGATCGGATCCCGCGACTTCGCGACCTACAGCGGCAAGTCCGCCGAGAAGTCCGGCGAAGTACCCCACGCCGGTGGCTGCACACGACGAACTGAAGGCCTTGGACTGGTCGGCGTCGAGCAGCCAGGTCGACAGGCCGTTCTGAGAATCGGTTCCACGGTCACCGATCGGTAGCGGGAACTGGGGTAGACCGTCCGTGCCGAGAGCCTTTCGCCAGATCTCGACCGCAGCCTTCTCGGCTTCCATGTCGGCCATCTGCTCGCGTTCGACGGCACCGAAATCGACGTAGCTGCCCACCGGAAACAGATTTGCAGCACTACCGGTCGAGGCCTCGCGGTACAGAGCTGCGATCTCGTGAGCGACCAGCACGATCGAGAACCCGTCGATGATCGAGTGGTCCGCCGCGAAGAACACGGTGAACGGACCGTCGCCACCGCGGGGCGTCAACGTCGCGAAGACGTACGACGGCCAACTGTGCGGGGACGCGTAATCGTCGAACAGGCGGTGAAGGTGGTCGAAGTTGTCCTG
The DNA here is from genome assembly GCF_031763325.1 of Rhodococcus sp. SG20037. Taxonomy (NCBI): domain Bacteria; kingdom Bacillati; phylum Actinomycetota; class Actinomycetes; order Mycobacteriales; family Nocardiaceae; genus Rhodococcus; species Rhodococcus sp. SG20037. The sequence goes on from NZ_CP134497.1 coordinate 2,308,905, forward strand.
GCTGGACGCGTCGTAGCCGTGGCTGACGACCCCGATGTCGATTCCGCCGAGCGGGACCGTGTGCCGGGTGATCTCGCCGCTCGAGGGCTCGAGGACGGTATGCGAGCGCAGAACTTCGTGACGGTCGATCCACCGGCCGAGAGCGACTCGGAACGCATCGACGTCGAGCGGGCCGGAAATCTCGAAAGCTGTTCCCAGCCAAGACTTGTCGCCTGCGCCTGCAGCGGAACGGTTGAGATGTGCCTCGTGAATGTAGGAGACGGGCCGCGGATCCGGAACCCAGGGCCCGGTTGCGCACGGCAACCATTCGACGAGTGCGCCGGCCGGAATCGCATAGTCGGCCAGTTCGGTGAACTCCATGTTTTCAGCCCCGCAAGTGCCGCTTGATGCGCGCGAGCATGGCCGACATTCCGCGCAGACGGAGCGGGCTCACGGCTTCTGCGAGACCGAGCGCCGAATAGAAGTCGTCGGGTACACCGAGGATCTCGTCGGCGCTGTGGCCGTCGAGCCCCTGCGCGAGGATCGATGCGAAACCACGCGTCGTGGGAGCCTCGGGGGGAGCGCTGAAGTACAGACGGACGTTGTCGCGATCCGAATCGTCGACCGAGAGGAAGAGCGGCGACTGACATTCGGGGACCGGCTCCATCGCGCTCTGCTCGAGCTCCGCCGGCAACGGCGGCAGCTCTCGGCTGAACTCGAGAAGAAGGGTGAGCTTGTCCGAGGCGCCGACGGCCGCGAAGTCGTCGACGATCTCGGCCAGAGCCGAAGGAAGAGCGCTCATGACGCCGATACAGAGGACGGAACGGCGCCGGGCTCTTCGCCCTGGACGATCGGGACGCGCACGGCATTGCCCCACTCGGTCCATGAACCGTCGTAGTTACGAACGTTCGGGTAGCCGAGAAGATGAGTCAACACGAACCAGGTGTGACTGGAACGCTCACCGATGCGGCAGTACGCGACGATGTTGTCGTCGGCCGACAGGTCGCCGTAGATCTCGCCGAGTTCGGTACGGGTGCGGAAGCGGCTGTCCGGTGCCGCTGCCTTCGCCCACGGGATGCTGAGCGCGCTGGGAATGTGTCCACCACGCAACGCACCCTCTTCGGGGTAGTCGGGCATGTGGGTGCGCTCGCCGGTGTACTCCTGCGGAGATCGCACGTCGATGAGCGGCCCGTCGCCCAAGTGCGCGAGAACGTCGTCCTTGAATGCGCGAATGGGAGCGTCGTTGCGCTCGACGACCGGGTAATCCGTTGACGTGATGTCGGGAACGTCGAAAGCGGTGTCGCGGTTCTCGGCGATCCACGCATCGCGGCCACCGTCGAGAAGACGGACGTCCTCGTGGCCGAAAAGAGTGAAGACCCACAGTGCGTAGGCCGCCCACCAGTTGCTCTTGTCGCCGTAGATGACCACGGTGTCGTCGCGGCCGATGCCCTTGCGGTTCATCAACTCTGCGAACTTCGCACCGTCGATGTAGTCGCGGGTGACCGGATCGTTGAGGTCGAGATGCCAGTCGATCTTCACGGCTCCGGGGATGTGGCCGACGTCGTACAACAACACGTCTTCGTCGGATTCGACAACCTTGAGGCCCGGCGCACCGAGATTCGCCGAGAGCCATTCCGTCGAGACCAACCGGTCGGGATGCGCGAACTCGGCAAACGCGGTTGAGGGATCGGGGGCAACGGGCACGGGCGTACTCCTGAAGAAGAATCGTTCGGTTCGAACACGGACTTGATCGATTCTATGCGCTGTGCGCAAGGTGAGACGCCCGGAAGCAGGTTCTGCCTGCTCGTGCCCGTTGCCGACCCTAAATCCTCGGTGTTCCTGCTCCGACGCTCGAATCTCTCAATTGTTCGGTGACACTTCCGATCGGCGTCACGCCCCGGGCGCAGACTTCTCTCAGAATCCGGTCGAGTTCGGTGAGGAAATTCACCATGGTTTCGTTTGCCGTCTCGGTATCGGGAAAGCGTGAACGCAGCGAGAGACCACGGTTCGTTCGCGAAATCCAGAACTGGGCATCGTCGGCGACCGTCACATTGCTGATGTGATGGGCGTTGAGGAGATCATGATCGTCTGTGCCGGGTAGTTTGCGGTAATCGATGTACGACACCATGAAGACGTCGGTGCGCGTGCGTCGAATCTTGTCGCCCAAAGCATCTCGAACCTGGGCCATGGTGACGCCCTCGAGCGTCAACGCAACTCGGAACGACGCGTGCGTATGTGCAAGGGATGCACCGAAATCCGCGTCGGGAGTGATCTGGACCGTGATCGGCGCGCTGGTGGTGAGCCAGCCGATCGCGTCGGCCCACCGCGGATCTTTGCGAATGTGAAGCGGAAATTGCAGCGGAAGCGTCGACTGGCCGGTGTACGAGTGGACGGAAAGTCCCATCGCAGTGAGGATTCCGGTGAACACGCTACCGCCGGCGGATAGGCAGATCTCGTCGAACGTCGCAGTCAATTCCTCGTCGAGCAGCACGCGCACATCGGCGCCCTGCGGCGCGGGCTTTCCGCCCTCGACGCCGAGATCCAAGGGGAAACTCGGTGATGTGCCACCGCAGATCTCGTAGAACCTTGCCCACTCTCGGATTCGAGGGTCGTTGTCGACGGGAAGCAGAGCGTCTGCCTCCAGTTCGCAGTACCGCACGAAACTTCCCGGGTCACCCAGTCGGCTCATCACTGCGTCGACGGCCTCGTGGTCGGTCAGGTCGGGTAGGGCGATCAGTCCCTCGTAGATCTGTCGCAGTTCCCCGAGAGCGATGACCAACGAGTAGCCGTCGACGAGTGTGTGATCGAACGCGCTCAGGACCGTGTAGTGCTCTTCGCGTTCGACCGTGGCAAACGTGTATGCAGGGAAGGTCAGTGGATCGCATACCGTCGTGAATCGCTTCTTGAGATGCGCTCGGAGGTCTTCGGTCGAATCGAATTTCAGAGGTTCCGAAGTCTCGATGTGTGTGCCGTCGGGATCGAGTCCCATTCGGGTGGTGGTGAACTCGCCCACCTCGAATCCTGTGTGCAGAGTGTCATGGCGACTGATGAACAGGCGCAGCGCGAGATCGAGTGCAGGCCGATTCAGTTCTCCGGGAAGGTCGAATGCGGCTGCCATCCACACACTCCGGCCCATGCCGTGTGTTCGCGCAGTCTCGAGGTGAAAATGCTGGTTGTACGACGGTGGTACTTCCGACTCGGTGACGGCGCCGTCCGCGGGCTGGAGCGACCATTCGGTGACGATTCCGGGCTCGAGTCCGTATCGATCGATCGAGGTGACATGCATCAGGCCACTCCCTCTGGTGCCACGAACGAGTAGTCGCCTTGAGCTGCAACAGTTTTGATGATCTTCGAGACATGCTCGGCGAAGCGGGTGGCCGATTCGTGGGCAATGGGGGTGTCGGGGTGAGACACGGCGATCCAGGTTCCGGTGTGCATCCGGTTGATCCACATCGACGCGATCTGAGTCTCTTTGCCGCCGACGATTCCCGTTGCCTTCGTCTCGGCGTAACTGTATGGATCCGGCATGCGTCGGCCGTCGATGTACGAGACGATCGGCGGCGGGGTGAGCGTCTTCGACAGTCCGCCGGGTGCGGAATCCGACTCGGCCAAGCTCGACAGAACCAGATCGATGACCTGCTGCACAGAGACATCGAGGAGTGCCTTGCCGTCGTGGTACCCCTGCTGCCCGAGCTTTGCCAACTCGGTGAAGCGTCGCTTGTCGTCGACGTCGATGCCGACCGGGATCAGGTTGATGTACCAGCCCTGCGCAAACGAGTCGGCCTCGGTTCGTGTGCTGACCGGCGAGAGGGCGATGTACTTGTCGCGTCCGGCGAGTTCGAATTCCGCAATCGCGAGCGCGGTGAACATTCCGCCGATGAAGTTGGCGCCGTTGGCTTTACAAACCGCACCGAACTTCTCGCACTCGATGTCGTCGGCCAGGTCGAAGCGTGAACCGATAGCCGGTTTGGGCGCGTCTTCGGCCCCGAGCGGGAGCGGAAATCCGGGGAACGAGCCGCCGCTGCGCATGAGGTAACCGAGCCACTGGTGCACTTCGGGTGACTGCATCGTCAGTTCGGTTGTTCGCTCGCGTTCGACGCGACCGAACTGTGCGTAACTTCCGGCCGGCCCGAGCTCGGGATGCGATCCGGTCGTTTCCGCGGCGTAGAGCTGACGCAATTCTGCGTACATCAGCACCATCGAGTTCATGTCCGAATGGGCGTGGTCGACTGCATGGAACAGGGTGAAGCTCGGATCGGCTTCGAGGTCGGCATGGTGGTGCTCGACGGCACCGAACACGAAGGCCGGCCACTGCAGCGCGCTGGTTTCGGTGGCGAACTTGGTCGCGACGAGCGCGCGGATCGCCTCGGATTCGGAGACGTCGTCGCCGACGCGGTACTCGAGTTCGATGCTTTCGACCGGCACCACGTGTCGACGGACCTCGAACGAGGTGTCCGCAGCGTCGGTGGTTGCTTCGTCGAACGAGAACCAGCTGTGCAGCGTGTCGTGGCGACGGATGTAGCGCTGAAGTGCTCGCGTCATGGCGTCGCGGTCCAGTGTTCCTGCGAAATCGAAGGCGATACCGATCCACGGAGACTGCGGATCGCCCTTCTCCGCGGTGACGCGGGCGCGTCGCAGGTGGCGATCCTGCATCGTGGTCGGGGGTAGTTCTCGGTCGATCTCGGCTTCGGCGGCTCGTTGAGCGGAAGCATGCGTGACGCCCCATTCGATTACCCGCCCAGGAAGCGGGTGCCAATGGGTGATCAAGTTCAGATCCATCGAGTAGAACTCCTGCGTGTGTCGTCGAGAAGCCTGCTCTGAAAATGGGCAGACGACGAACTATCCCATCTGGGGGACTGAATTGTCCGAAATACTACAATCTAAACAAGAACAGGTTCTAGAAGCGTTGTGTTCGATTAGGATCATTCGGTGCTTCCGGACCCTTTAGGTGACGCTGTCGGCGCCGACCACAAGGGCGGGCGGCGAGCTGGTTCTCTGACGCCCTGGCTCGGGTTGGCGACGAGTCTGGCGGCGGCATTCATGCAATTGCTCGACGCGACCATCGTCAACGTCGCGCTTCCGAGTATCGCCGTCGATCTTCAAGCAGGCGTATCGGCGCAGTTGCTCATGGTCAGCGTGTACATCCTGGCTTTCGCGTGTTCGTTGATCACTGCAGCGCGGCTGGGGGACCTGTTCGGCCGTAGAGTTGTTTTTCTGACCGCCTTGTCCGTATTCGTGGTTGCCTCGTTGCTGTGCGGGCTCGCGCAGAGCGCGACGATGTTGATCGTCTTCCGGGGTCTGCAAGGATTGGCGGCCGGTTCGATGTCCGCCCAGACGTTCGCCATCATCTCGGGTCTGTTTCCGAAGGCCAGGCATCCGCGAGTCTTCGGGATCTACGGTGCGACCATCGGGCTCGCAACGGTCAGCGGGCCTCTGATCGGTGGGCTGCTGATCGAGTGGAATCTGTTCGACTGGGGCTGGCGCCTGATCTTCTTCGTCAACATCCCGATCGGCATCGCCGCCTTGATTCTCGGATATTTCCATCTCGTCGATGCTCGCGCTGAGCATGTGCGCTCACTGGACCTCATCGGCGCCGCACTGTCATCACTGGCGCTGTTCCTGCTGATCCTTCCCCTGGCCGAGGGAAGGGCGCGCGGATGGCCCACAGGTCTTGTCGTAATGCTCGCGATGTCGGCGCCGGTGGCAGTGGCGTTTGTGCTCTACGAATCGCGTTTGGCGAAACGAGGCGGCGATCCGGTCCTTCGTCTCGAGCTTTTCCGCGACCGAGCCTTCACAATCGGCGCGGTTCTTGCGTTCGTTTTCTTCGGAACCCTGACTTCCTTGATCTTCACCATCAGTCTCACCCTTCAGTTCGGCTTCGGGTTCTCCGCATTGCGAGCGGGCGTCATGACGCTGCCGTGGGCCGTCGGAATGGGCGTGGCGGCGGTTCTCTCATCGGCGGTGTACCGGATGCTCGGAAACCGTGTTCTGATCCTGGGGATGGTCGTCTTTGCCGGCTCGCTGATCGCGCTGTCGATCATCCTCGAACGCGAAGGAACCGATCCACGCTGGCTCGCGCTCGCCGGTCCGCTGCTTCTCGGTGGCGCAGGTCTCGGACTGTTCGTGGCACCACTGCAAACCGCGATCCTTGCGACGGTCGAACCCGCGCACGCGGGTTCGGTGTCGGGACTGCTTCCTACCGTTCAGCAGGTTGGCAGCTCCATCGGACTGGCCTTGATCGGAGTGGTGTTCTTTTCGCTCGTCGCGGGGCAAGCTCCGCAAGCAGTGCAGGGAGAGCGGCCCGAGTACGTTGCGAACCTTGAAGCTGCCGGCGTTGGTCCCGGTCTGATCGACTTCGCCGAAAAGGCCTTTGTCGATTGCGCAACAAGCCAATTGGCATCCGGAACACCGATGGAGGTGGCGCCGGAATGTCGCCGGGACGGCTCCGCCGGTGCTGGGGGTCAATCCGTTCAGGTGGCAGTTGATGCCGCGTACGCATCGACTCGCGCGGCGGCCGGCGAAGCATTTCTCCAAGCGCAGCGCCGTGTGCTCGCGATCATCGCAGCAATTGCGCTCGGTATCGGATTGGCGTCGACTGCTCTGCCGCGGGTCAATTCGCCGGTCTGAAAATTGCCCTTGACTCGAACGGGTGTTCGAGTACCCTGTATGCAGGGGATCGGGGGATTCAATGAGTGTCTTGTTGTCGGATGTGGTGTCTGGTTCTGCGGTGGGGTTACGTGGACGTCTGTGGCAGTTGTCTGCTGCTGAGTTACGTGCGGCTGCGGTGTCGGCGAGCGCGGAGATTCTTCGTCTCGAGGCTGTGCGGGTGGCAGTGGTCGACGAACTCTCGATGCGCCCGGATGATCAGGTGATCGCCAGTCGCGGGGTGGGTGCGTGGTTGGCGGCTAACACGATGTTGCAGGTTCGGGACGGGAAGAAGATCGCCGCGTTGGGTGCGGCTTTGCGGCCGTTTCCGGCGGTGGCGGCTCGGTTCGATGGCGGGGATTGCTCCTTCGATCATGCCGTGTTGATCGTGGCGTTCTGTGAATCACCACCGAAGGGGATGCCGGAGGAGGCGCTCCCGAAGTGCATCGATTTGTTGCTCGCTGCTGCGTCGGGTGTGGAGGCGACGACGACGAAGGTGCGGAACGTGATCGCGACCTTGGAGCGGTTGTTCGAGTCGGATGAGATTCCGCCTGCCGAGGATGTCGATCTCAATGAGTTGCGGATCGCGTCGACGCTCAATGGTCGGGTGGTGGTGCGTGGTGATTTCGATGCCCTCACCGGGGAAATGTTGTTGTCGGCGTTGTCGAATCTGACGATGCCGACCCCGGCACCGGACGGGACTCCCGATGCCCGGTCGGCGGCGAAGCGGACTGCGGATGGGTTCACCGAACTGATCCGGCGTTATCTCGATTGCGCCAAGACTGGTACCGATGGTGGTCAGCGTCCGCATGTGAATGTTCACATCAATGCTCGTGATTTGGCTGAGCATCGGGATTGTGCCGCACAGTCTTCGGATTCGGGTGATGACGGCTCACTGGAGCTGTCCGATCTTGATGTCGGGCACATGCCCTGGCTGGGACCGCTGTCGGTGTCGCAGACCAGGCTTCTCGGGTGTGATTGTTTCCTGTCGACCGTTCTGCTCGACGATCACGGCGCGCCGCTCGATGCGAAACCAGGGAAGAGGTTGGTGACCGCCGAACAGCGAGTGGCGTTGATTGCCCGAGACAGAGGCTGTGCGTTCCCGGGTTGCACATGTGTACCGGCGTGGACCGATGCGCACCATATCCGGCACTGGGCCAACGGCGGCCCGACGGTGATGAACAATCTGGTCCTGCTGTGCCGTTCGCACCACCGGTTGATGCACCGGAAATCAGGGTTCGTCGGGAAGTGGGCGATTCGGATCGGTGTCGACAACAAACCCTGGTTCATTCCGCCGCCCTCGATCGACCCCGGACAGCAACCGAGGCCGGCGAACACCACCTTCAAAACCTGAAGGGTCAAACCTTTTCGGTGACAACAAAAACGACCAGCTTCGCATCGGCATGGACCCGATGCGGGGCTGGTCAGTGGTGCTTGGAGAAAACGTGCTTGGAGAAAACGCGTCAGAAGATGCTCTGCGTGCGCCAGAGATCCGAGACGGAAACCCCGACACGCTCGAGAAGTGTTCGTACCAAAGGTAATCCGATACCGATGACACTCGAGGGATCACCCTCGATCCTCTCCACGAACCAGCCGCCGAGACTGTCGAGCGTGAATGCTCCGGCGACTTGGAGCGGCTCGCCCGTTGCCAGGTATGCCTCGAGATCCTCGGTGGACGGTTGCGCGAAATGAACCACTGTTGCGCTGTGATCCGAGGCCATGCGGACGATGCGGCCGTCGGCGACGCGTAGGACACAGTGCCCGGTCAAGAGAGTGGCGCTGCGTCCGGCCATTGCGGCCCATCTCTTTCGGGCGATATCGACGCTGCCCGGCTTGCCTTGAAGTTGCCCGTCGATCAGGAGCATCGAATCGCACCCGACAACGACTACGTCGGTGAGATTGTCGGCGGCGAGGCCGGGGACGATTTCGGCGGCCTTGGCCTCCGCCAGCACCGTCACGACTTTTTCGGGGGCGGCGTCGGGTCCGAGGTTGTCGGCGATCTTGTCCTCGTCGACGCCGGAGACACGCACAAGCGGCGAAACCCCGGCCGCCCGCAGAACTGCGAGGCGAGCCGGGGACGCTGAAGCTAGAACCAGTTGAGTCACGTCAGCAGAGTGATCGTCAGCTGCGACGGATCGCGGGGTTCAGGTACGCGTACGGCGAGAACGGCGCACGCGTGCGGTGGAACTGAGTCGGATCGCCCCAGGTCTCCGCGGGAACGTTCGACTCGGGAGCTTGACCGCTGCCGGCAGCCGCAGCAAGCACGCTGACCAGTGCCGCGATCTCGACGTCCGTGGGCGAACCCTTGACGATCTTGATGACCGACGCGTCGGAGGTCGACGTCTCGGTCAGCTCCGTGAGCGAAGCATCCGTCGCGGTTCCCTCGACGACCGCACCGTTGGTCGGTGCGGTCTCCGCCAGTGCGACATCTTCGCTGAGAATGTCCTCGGTGGTTGCGGTCATAGGGGAATGTTCCCATGCTTCTTGGGCGGAAGGGAAACGGCCTTGCGCTCTAGCAGTCGCAATGCGGAAACGATTTGTCCGCGGGTGTGCGACGGAGGAATGACAGCGTCGACGTATCCGCGCTCAGCGGCGACGTACGGGTTGACGAGTGTGTCCTCGTACTCGTTCTGCAGCTTGAGGCGCAGTGCATCGACGTCTTCGCCGTTCTTCGCGGCTTCGAGAAGCTGCTTGCGGTAGACGAATCCGACAGCTCCGGATGCACCCATGACGGCGATCTGAGCGGTCGGCCATGCCAGGTTCACATCGGCGCCCATGTGCTTGGAGCCCATGACGTCGTACGCTCCGCCGTAAGCCTTGCGGGTGATGACCGTGATCTTGCCGACCGTTGCCTCGCCGTACGCGTAGAGGAGCTTCGCGCCGCGACGGATGATGCCGTTGTATTCCTGCTCGGTTCCGGGGAGGAAACCGGGAACGTCGACGAGGGTGATGATCGGGACGTTGAACGCGTCGCAGGTACGCACGAAGCGAGCGGCCTTCTCCGAGGCGTCGATGTCGAGGCAGCCCGCGAACTGGGTGGGCTGGTTGGCGACGATGCCGACCGAGCGTCCGTCGACGCGACCGAAACCGACGATGATGTTCATCGCGCGCTCGGCCTGGACCTCGAGGAACTCGTCGTCGTCGAGGATGCGACGGATGACCTCGTGCATGTCGTACGGCTGGTTGGCCGAGTCCGGGATGAGGGTGTCGAGTTCGATGTCCTCGGCGGTCAGGCTGTCTTCGATCGAACCGACGATGGGGTCGGTGATCTCGCCGCGGGGAGCCGCTGCCTGGTTGTTGGACGGCAGGTAGCTGAGCAGGTCCTTGACGTAGTCGAGTGCGTCCTGCTCGCCGGAAGCGACGTAGTGGGCGACGCCGGACTTGACCATGTGGGTGCGAGCACCGCCGAGGTCTTCCATCGTGACGTCTTCACCGGTGACCGTCTTGATGACGTCGGGGCCGGTGACGAACATCTGGGAGGTCTCGTCGACCATCACGACGAAGTCGGTCAGTGCGGGGGAGTACACGTGGCCGCCGGCGGCGGGTCCCATGATCAGTGAGATCTGGGGGATGACACCCGAGGCCTGGACGTTGCGGTGGAAGATCTCGCCGTAGAGGCCGAGCGAGACGACGCCTTCCTGAATGCGCGCGCCTGCACCTTCGTTGATGCCGACGAGGGGCCGTCCGGTGCGGATCGCGAGGTCCATGACCTTGACGATCTTCTCACCGTAGATTTCGCCGAGCGATCCGCCGAAAACGGTGGCGTCCTGTGAGAAGACACAGACGTCGCGGCCGTCGATGGTGCCGTAACCGGTGACGACGCCGTCGCCGACCGGGCGGTTGTCAGCGAGACCGAAGTTCACACTTCGGTGCCGTGCCAGTGCGTCGAGTTCGACGAATGAGCCCTCGTCGAGGAGGGCGGTGATGCGCTCGCGGGCGGTCAGCTTGCCTTTGGCGTGCACCTTGTCGATGGCGGCTTCGCCGCTCGGTGCCTGCGCCTGGGCTTGGCGATTCCGCAGGTCCGCGAGCTTTCCCGCGGTCGTGTGGATATCGGGTGCGGCCGCCGCCTCCGGCGCGTTCGGCTCTTGGACAGTGGTCATGGACGTGAGCTTAACGAGAGTGCGTGGGGGGCTTCGAAGGCAGGTCCGATTGTCGCTGTCTTGCAGGCTCAAGCTACTGACCAGTACATTCTCGCCGTCGTCATAGGCTGGGGCTATGTGGACCGACTTGAACCGACCGCCCCTCGACGGCAATGCCCTACGACGCGCACTCGTGCGCAGTGACAACGACGACGCGCGCGTTTTCTGGAACCGCCTCGACGTTGTCGAGGAGACCGGTTCGACGAACGCGGATCTCCTTGCGCGAGCGGCAGATCCGGATGCCGACCGTCACGTTCTGATCGCCGAATATCAGGCGAGTGCCCGTGGCCGTCATTCGCGCACGTGGGTGAGTCCGCCGCAAGCGCAGATCTCGATGTCGGTTCTGCTGTCGATGCCCGGAATGAATCTCGCGGACATGGGTTGGCTCCCGCTACTGTCGGGAATCGCGGTCGTCGACGCGCTGCGCAACGTGGCCGAAGTGCCCGCAGAACTCAAGTGGCCGAACGACGTTCTCATCGGTGACAAGAAGGTCGCCGGCATTCTGGCCGAGGTGGCGAGGACGGCGCCCGATCCCGCGGTGGTGGTGGGGATCGGGCTGAACGTGAGCCTCGGCGTCGAGGAGCTGCCCGTCCCGACCGCTACGTCACTGCTGATCGAAGAAGCATCGACTGTCGACCGCGACACTCTCGTTCGCGCAATCGCCCGTGAATTGGCGACGCAATTCCGTGCTTGGGAATCGTCGAAATGGGATACATCTGTGTTGGCTGCCGAATACCGGCAGCGCTGCGGGACGCTGGGCAAACGAGTCCGCGCGGTTTTGCCGGGCGACAAGGAGGTGTTCGGTATCGCGACCGACGTCGACACTTCCGGACGCGTCGTCATCGAAATCGAGGGAACAAATGGGGAGACCTTTGCGGTCGCAGCGGGTGATATCACGCACCTTCGCGCCGCCCCGGTCACCGAATCGTGAACGTTGCCGGATTTTCTGGCACCAAAGTGCTAATTTTTGGCCCGGACCGATTTTGAACCAACCGTCCGTCCTTCATTTCACTCAACTGCGGGATTTACCGAGCTGCCTAGGGGCGTCATGACCACACCGATCGTTGTTCCGACCGAAGCCGAGACGGCCGAGAGCGCTCGCCGCGTACTCACCGGCGTGACGGTGCTGCTCGGTGTCCTCACATTGGGCCTGGGTATCGCCGTACTCGCGTGGCCGGATGCGACCCTGTTCGTGGTCGCGGTTGTCATTGCGATCCAGCTGTTCGGATTCGGAATCGTCCAGATCATCCGTTCGTTCGCGGACGTGACGGCTTCGGGTGGAACTCGCACGCTCGTCGCGATCTCCGGCGCGTTGGCAGTGCTCCTCGGATTCCTGGTTCTCCGTAGCCCTTTGCAGACGGTGGTTCTGATCGCGTTGGTGATCGGTGCCTGGTGGGTATTCCGTGGCGTTCTCGATCTGGTCGACGCGGCGTCCGGGCACACCGTCGATCGCGGTCTGTCGATCGTGCTCGGAGTCATCAGCATCGTCGCGGGTGCAATCGTCCTTCTGCAGCCCGAACTCTCGCTCGACGTCTTCCGCATCGTGGTCGGCGTGTGGATGGTGCTGTACGGCATCATCATCGTCGTGACCCCGTTGGTGCTGCGAAAGCTCGCGCAGCCCTGAGCGTTGCCCTGAAGGCGGGTGTGCCTGAAAGTCGGTGCGGGGTGGCAGACTTCCCGTCATGGGATATCCCGAAGACGCCCTCGCTCAGGACGAGGAACTGATACTGCATCGCCATCCTCATTGGAAGATGTTGGTGCTTCCGGCGCTGACGTTCGTACTTGCGACGGCCGTCGCCGGGTTCTTGCTGGGCCTCGCACAGACGAGATTGGACGGCACGGCTCGCACCGTGTCGTCCATTGCCGTCGGAATCATCTGGCTCGGTGTCGTGGCCTGGCGGTCGGTTGCGCCCTTCACGGTTTGGAAGTTCACGCATTTCATCGTCACCGATCGGCGAGTGCTCATCCGCCACGGAGTGCTCACGCACACGGGTATCGACATTCCCATGGGGCGGATCAGCAATGTTCAGTTCCGTCACGGCCTGATCGATCGAATGCTCAAGACCGGAACTCTGGTCATCGCATCTGCCAGTGACGATCCGCTCGAGTTCGACGACATTCCTGACGTCGAGCACGTTCACGCCCTGCTGTATCACCAGGTTTTCGATTCCATGCAGCAGCCACCATCGCAGGCACCGCAGTGGCCGTCAGGTGAAAACGACGACCCGAACGATCGAAATGGCTGGTAATCAACGTGCAAAGGCGTGTTGTCCGTAGTCTGTTCGTGTGACTGCCGTATTGCTAGCCGAAGACGACGAGGCCATTGCTGCACCCCTTTCCCGCGCCTTGGGGCGTGAAGGGTATTCGGTGACGGTCGAACCGACCGGACCCGCTGCGTTGCAGCAGGCGCTCGAAGGTGATTTCGACCTGTTGATTCTCGATCTCGGCCTTCCGGGCATGGACGGCCTCGAGGTCTGCCGACAGATTCGTGCGCATCGCACCTCGCTCGCCGTGCTGATGTTGACCGCCAGGACCGACGAAGTCGACTTCGTGGTCGGGTTGGACGCGGGCGCCGACGACTACGTCAGCAAGCCGTTTCGTCTCGCCGAGTTGATGGCACGTGTGCGAGCACTCCTGCGTCGCCACGGTGGCCGCGAGGACACGATCGTCGAGGTCGGTGGCATCAGGCTCGAGCCCGCGGCACGACGCGTACTCGTCAACGGCTCCGAAATCGCCTTGGCCAACAAGGAATACGAGCTTCTGCGGGTCCTCCTCGAGCACGCCGGGGAAGTGGTCTCGCGCGATACGATCCTTCGTGAGGTGTGGGGCGACGTCGAGCTTCGTGGATCGAAGACGCTCGACATGCACATGTCGTGGCTGCGCCGCAAGATCGGCGACGAGGGCCCCGCCGTGGAACGCAGGATTGCCACCGTCCGCGGTGTCGGTTTCCGAATCAACACCGACTAACTTCTCGAGAATCAGGAACTGCCGGCATGCGGCGTCGCATATTGCAGTCGATTCTCGCTGTCGTGATCATGACGGCGTTGCTGCTGGGGGTTCCGCTGATCTACACGGCGTGGCTCTGGGTGGAGGACGTGACGCGAAGTGATCTCCGGGTGCGCCTCGACCGGATGGCCGCTGAGGTCATCGCGCAAGAGGGGACGAACGGACTCGTCGAAGGTGCGTTGAACACCGATTCGCTCAAGGTTCTCACCCCGAACGACGGGCGCCTCGTCGTCGTGTATCCGACCGTCGTCGACGGCGCCGCACGCGTCGACGTCGGTGAGGCGACGGTCAAGAACGCACTCGTCGAATCGCTCGCGATGGGAACGTCCGGCTCGTTGCGTCTCGAGGTGCCGTCGGAGAACCTGCGCACCCAGCAGAAGCAGGCGGTGATGGCTGTCGGCGTGCTCGTGCTTCTGTCCATCACGGCAGGCACCGTGGTTGCTGTGGTCACTGCGCGTCGGCTGGCCGATCCGCTGCAGGATGTGGCCGACCGGGCGGCGCGCCTCGCCGAAGGCGACTTCCGGCCGGATCCTCGTCGGCACGACATCCCCGAACTCGACCGCGTGTCCGACGTCCTCGATGCGGCAACCGTGGAGATTTCGGTGCGGCTGCAACGAGAGCGCGCGCTGGTTGCGGACGTCTCGCATCAACTGCGCAGTCGACTGACTGCAGTGCGGCTGCGCCTGGACGAGTTGTCCGTTCACGAAGATCCTGACGTCGTGAACGAGGCCGAGGAAGCCATGGCGCAAGTGGACAGGCTCACCGACGGCATCGACGACCTGATTCGCTCGTCGCGCACCAGTGGGTCATCGGCGAGTCTGGTGTCGGTAGTCGGCGAGCTGGAACAGGTGACTCGCGACTGGCAGGCTCAGTTCGACGGAGAGGGACGCAGGCTGCGCCTACGCGGCGATCGCACGGTGATGGCTGCGACCACAGGTTCGCGTCTGCGTGAAGCTGTTTCCGTTCTGGTCGACAATTCGTTCGAACACGGTGAAGGCACGTGCACGGTGTCTGTGCGATTGATCGACGGTACGGGTCGCAGTTCGTCTCGCCGTGACTCGATGGTGTGCGTCGAGGTCACCGACGAAGGCTCCGGTGTGGAGAACGATCTGGCGCCGCACATCTTCGACAGAGGATTTTCGGGGGCGGGGTCCACCGGCGTCGGGTTGGCGCTCGCACGTGCACTGATCGAAGCCGACGGGGGCCGCCTGGAACTGCAGAGGCGTAAGCCTGCCTTGTTCGCCGTCTTCCTGCCGGTGGCCAACACGGCGCCGACCGCGGACGTCGTTCCGCACCGCGAACCGCGCTGACCGAAAGGCCGCGCAGACGGAAAACTCAGGAGTGCCCGAGCTCCTCTTCGGCGTCAGGAATTACCGGCTCAGGCGCTGTGGTTCCGGATAACGCCGTGGTTTCGGGCAACCCTGTGGTGTCGGACAGTTCGAGCGGTTCCGGATTCTCGTCGGGAAACACGAACTTGCGGAAGGCCCAGAATCGGAACGCCATCTGCAGCAGGTTGCCGATGACATATGCACTGATGAAGTCGGCGATGTTCTCCGTCGCCAGGCTGACTTCGGGTGCGCGCAGGTTGAAGACGTAACTGGAGATGTACAGCGGGATGAAGCTGATGACGACACCGATGGCGCTGATGATGAAGAACAGCGCAGCTTCGTGCGCTGGTTCACGGCCACCACGGTTCTTGAACGACCACTCGCGGTTGAGAATGTACGACGCGATCACCGCGACGACGCCGGCGATGATCTTGGCCGTGATCGGCTTGGATTCGAGGATCGACAGCTTGAGTGTGTAGAAGATGCCCGAGTCGATGAGGAAGGTCGTTCCGCCGACGATCGCGAATTTGATCAGCTCGCTGTGACGCAGAGCGATGTCACGAAACGGTTGGGGTATGCGGGCAATGACCCCGTCGACAAATGGCACAACAGACGAGTTTACGAAACGAAACCGCGTTACCACCAATTTGCCGCGGATTCATCAGCAGAATCACAGATTGGGAACGCTGAATGAACGGGCGAACGCGGCACATGACAACATAGAGAGCCGTGACCGGCAACAACGATCCCGCGCAGATCCCCGCCCGCCCGACCACCCCTCGACCGGCAAAAGCATCCATGCCCGTCGTCACCATGATCGGTGGCGGACAGTTGGCCAGGATGACTCACCAGGCGGCGGTGGCCCTGGGCCAGACGCTCCGAGTGCTCTCCGGGACTTCGGACGAGCCGGCAGCTCAGGTCAGCCCCGACGTCGTGCTCGGCAGCCACACCGACCTCGACGCTCTTCGACGCGCAGCGGTCGGTTCCAACGCGTTGACGTTCGACCACGAGCACGTGCCCACGGAGCATCTCGAGGTTCTTGTCGCCGAAGGCGTGAACGTTCAGCCGCCGCCGCAGGCTCTGATCTTCGCTCAGGACAAACTGCTGATGCGTCGCAAACTTGCTGAACTGGGCGCGCCCGTACCTGCGTACGCCGAAGTGACGTGGGCAGAAGACGTCGTGCGTTTCGGTGCGCAACACGGTTGGCCGCTTGTCATCAAGGCAACTCGCGGAGGCTACGACGGCCGCGGAGTCTGGATCACCGACGATCAGGACGAAGCAGAGGCCATCGTCACCGAGCAGCTGGACAAGGGTGTTCCGCTGATCGTCGAGGAAATGGTCTCGATGCGTCGGGAACTGTCCGCCATGGTCGCGCGGTCGCCGTTCGGCCAGGGCGCTACGTGGCCGGTCGTAGAGACCGTTCAGCGCAACGGCCAGTGCGCCGTCGTGATCGCACCTGCTCCCGCCCTTTCGAGCGCCGTTGCCGAGGAAGCCGAACAATTGGCGTTGCGCATCGCGTCCGAGCTCGGTGTTGTCGGCTCGATGGCCGTCGAACTCTTCGAGACGACTGACGGCACTCTCGTGGTCAACGAGCTGGCCATGCGCCCGCACAACTCCGGTCACTGGACGATGGACGGCGCACGCACCTCTCAGTTCGAACAGCATCTGCGTGCAGTTCTCGACTACCCGCTCGGCGAGACCTCGCCGATCGCACCGGTCACGGTGATGGCAAACGTTCTCGGTGCACCGGAAGCGCCCGAGATGACGATGGACGAGCGTGTCCATCACCTGTTCGCTCGGATGCCCGACGCGAAGATCCACCTGTACGGCAAGGGTGAGCGCAAGGATCGCAAGATCGGTCACGTCAACATCGTGGGCGGCGCCGGATCCATCGACGATCCGAATTACGTTGCCGCAGTTCGGGAACGCGCCGAGCGCGCAGCACATTGGCTTTCGTACGCAGTTTGGACCGACGGATGGGATGTACACGGTGAGTGAGAGCGCGCAGGTCGGCCTGATCATGGGCAGCGATTCGGATTGGCCGACCATGGAAGCTGCAGCCGAAGCTTTGGCCGAGTTCGGTATCCGCTTCGAGGTCGGTGTCGTCTCGGCGCACCGCACGCCTCAGCGGATGCTCGACTACGCCAAGGAAGCTTCCGGCCGCGGAATCAAGGTCATCATCGCCGGTGCCGGTGGCGCCGCGCATCTTCCGGGCATGGTTGCCTCGGCCACGCCGTTGCCCGTCATCGGTGTTCCGGTGCCGCTCAAGTACCTCGACGGTATGGATTCGCTGCTTTCGATCGTCCAGATGCCGGCCGGCGTCCCGGTGGCGACAGTGTCGATCGGCGGCGCTCGCAACGCCGGTCTGCTGGCTGCTCGGATTCTCGGTGCTTCGGATCCCGCACTGCAGCAGCGGATGGTGGCGTTCCAGGAGAGCCTCGAGTCGATGGTGCTCGATAAGGACAAGGCGCTCCGCGAAAAACTGCTGGGCTGATCTTCTCGTGTGTGCACGACGCGGGCTGCCGCTGATCCGAGCGAGTCGGGGCAGCGCGCAGTCCGCGTTCGTCACCCGCGTCGCCCTGCTGTACGCCAGGATTCTCGGCGCGGACATCCGCTTCGACGACGAGTTCGGAATCTTTGTCGCCTCCGGACTGCGCTGCGGGTTCGCCAGAGGCGGAACAACTCTCGGTGGTGTATATCTCACGCGGCGGAACACGACTCGATCCGTCCTTCGTCACGAGGCCGTTCATGCAGACCAATGGGCCAGGTACGGAATCATATTCGGGTTGTTGTACCTGCGTGAGGAACTGCGTCATCGCGGGCCGCGCAACCGCTTCGAAATCGAGGCCGGTCTCGAAGACGGCGGTTACCGCACCTGAGTGAAAGCTCGTCAGTAAAAGCTACTCTTGGCGGCATGGCTCGTTTTCCGACTAGTGAACGCTTCGTCCGCTGGAGCGCGGAACATGCTCGCGGTGTGGACATCTGCATTGCGACGGTTGCCGCACTGTTCAGCGTTGTCGTTGCGGTCGAGGCGAGTCCGCTGGCGGTGTTCATCTCGCTGGGTATGACCGTTCCGTTGGCGTGGCGACGCTCGCGCCCCGAACTCTCCGGCATGGTGATCGCAGGGTTCGCAGTTCTACACGTGATCTTCATCGGCAACACACTGCTCGCATCGGCCGTTGTCGTCCCCATCTCGCTGTACGCGCTGGCCGCCTATGGTGCTCGGTGGAGTTCACTCACCGGGCTGGTGCTCGCGTTGCTCGGCTCGATTGCCGGGACTGTTCGATACTTCGGCTACGACGGAATCCCGGTGTCCTCGCAGGTCATGCAGTCCGTGGCCGTCATGATCTTCATGCTCGCGGTCTGGGCGTTCGGTGATTTGCGTCGAGTTCGTACCAAACAATTGGAAGGTCTGACCGAGCGCGCACGGTTGCTCGAACTCGAGCGTGCGCAGGAAGCGGAAATCGCGACGATCAGCGAACGCTCGAGGATTGCGCGCGAGATGCACGACATCGTCGCGCATTCGTTGACCGTTGTCATCGCTCAGGCCGACGGTGGACGCTACAGCGCGGCCAAGGATCCTCAGGCTGCAATTCAGGCACTCGAAACAATTGCCTCCACCGGCCGCCAAGCGTTGACCGACATGCGATCGCTGCTGTCCGTCCTGCGTGAGGACACGCCCCGTGATTTCTCGGTGATCCCGGGCGCCGGCGACATCGACAGTCTCTTCCACGAGTTACGCAGCAGCGGACTCGACGTCGCCGTCAGCGTGACCGGGGAACCACGCGAACTCTCTGCGGGTGCGGGGTTGACGGCGTATCGCATCGTGCAGGAATCGCTGACGAACGTTCTCAAACATGCGGGGCCTGGAGCACAGGCGAGCGTCGAGATGACATGGGCTGAAACCGAACTCGTTCTCGGTATCACCGACGACGGACGAGGCGGCAGCGCCGCGCTGGTCGAATCGTCACCAGGCGGACAGGGACTGATCGGAATGGCCGAGCGAGCCAAGCTGCACGGAGGCAAAGTGACCGCCGGACCGAAATCAGGCGGCGGATACAGCGTCCGGGCCGTCTTGCCGTACGAACGAACGTCTGGGTAGGTCTTGAAACGTCCGAAGGTCTTAAGGTGAGTGGCATGGACGAACACGTGGCTCCGATCGCAGTGGCACTGATCGACGATCAGCAGCTGGTCCGCGCAGGTTTTCGAATGGTCATCGACTCACAGCCGGATCTGTCGGTGGTTGTCGAGGCTTCGGACGGTCAGCAGGCGTTGACCGAGTTGGCCGCCCGTCATGTCGACGTCGTTCTGATGGATGTCCAGATGCCGAAGATGGACGGCATCGAGGCGACTCGTCGGCTCCTGGCCGACCCCGATGCGCCGAAGGTCGTGGTGCTCACCACCTTCGACAACGACGAGTACGTGATGTCGGCTATCCGGGCGGGCGCCAGTGGTTTCCTGCTCAAGGACGTGCCACCGGAGCAGTTGCTCGACGCCATCCGCACCGTGCACCGCGGGGACGCGGTGATCGAAGCCCGGGCCACTCGGCGACTGCTTCAGCACGTCGGGCCACTCCTGGAAGGCTCGGCGCCCGAAGCGCAGTTGCCCGAAGAGTTGACGCCGCGCGAGGTCGAGGTGCTCGAAGCCATGGCGTACGGGCTGTCGAATTCGGAGATCGCTGCAAAATTCCACGTCTCCGAGACGACAGTGAAAACCCATGTCGGACGGGTTCTTTCGAAGACTCATTCTCGTGATCGTGTACAGGCAGTCGTCTTCGCCTTCCAGATCGGACTTGTCCGGCGCGCAGATCTCCTCGGCACCGAGGGCTGACACGCCGCCCTGTCCAGTCCTACCCCGGGATGACACCGGGCTCTCCAAGATCGCCCCGCACTCCGACGCGGAGACCACTTGCGCTGCAATAACGTCGATTCCGTCATAGCGAGAAGCTTTACGGAGGGCAAAAAATGCATGCGCACACCACGACGGAACCAGCCGCAGTGCCGGCGATCACTGCCCGCGGTGTCACCAAGGTGTACGGCACCGGTGAGACCACGGTTCACGCGCTCGGCGGAGTCGACGTGGACTTCGGTCGCGAGCGGTTCACCGCGATCATGGGCCCGTCCGGCTCCGGAAAGTCGACGCTCATGCACTGCCTGGCCGGACTCGACACGGTCTCGGGTGGGCAGGTTTTCCTGGGCGACACCGAAGTCACGAAACTCGGCGACACGGAGCTCACCGAACTGCGACGCGAGCGAATCGGATTCGTCTTCCAAGCGTTCAACCTGCTACCGGTGCTCACTGCTCGGGAGAACATGCTGCTGCCGATGAAGCTGGCAGGTAGTGAACCCTCGCCCGAGTGGATGGACGAGGTGATCGGAAAGCTGGGCCTGTCGCAGCGCCTCGGCCACCTGCCGCACGAGTTGTCCGGCGGTCAGCAGCAACGTGTAGCTGTCGCCCGTGCATTACTGCCCCAGCCCGACGTGATCTTTGCCGACGAGCCTACCGGCAACCTGGATTCCCGTTCCGGGACAGAGGTTCTGGGACTCTTGCGCACCAGTGTCCGGGAGACCGGTCAGACGGTCGTGATGGTGACACACGATCCGGTGGCGGCGTCGTACGCGGATCGAGTCGTGTTGATCGCGGACGGGCGTATAGCCGGAGAGATCGACCATCCCACCGTCGACTCGGTGATCGGTGCCATGCGAGCTCTCGGTGCCGACGACCTGGCCGATGTTCCTGCAGTTTCGGGTGCATTGCGATGAGAGGTCTGGCTTTTGCGCAGGCGCGGGCACACGCCGGGCGCTATGTGGCGTCGATACTCGCGGTGGTGATCGCCGTCGGATACATCGTCGCGACGTTGACTTTGAGCTCGACGGTCGACGCGAGTGTGAGCAAATCACTTGCGACGCAATACGAAACCACAGATGTCGTCGCGTCCGGTCCAGGCGTGACGGAAGCTCTGCTGAGCGCGGTGCCGGGCGTCTCGGCGGTGGCCGACGACGTGTCGACGTATGTTCGTGTCGACTCCGAGGCAAAGGACGCGTCCTACGGGGATGCGCTCTCGATTGCCGACAATCCCGAATTGCGTTGGGAGAAGGTGTCGGAGGGATCGATTCCGGCCGGTCTGGGGCAGGTGTTGGTGAGCGCGGACTCCGGGATACCGATCGGTGCCCGAATCACAGTCACGGCACGGGATTCGACGGTCGGTGCCGCTGCACCCACCGCGGAGGTAGTCGGACTGGTCGACCTCTCCGGTTCGGCGCAACGACTAGGCGGGATCAAGATATTCACCACCGCCGAGCAGGTGAGCGCGTGGGCCGGTGACAGTGCCGAACGTGAGTTCCGTGTCGCCGGTGACGGTTCACGCTCTCAGCAAGAACTCGTGGATTCGATCTCGAGCGCGTTGCCCGCGGACTCCACCGTGCTGACCGGCGACGAAGCCACAGACAACGCCGCAGCCGAATACATGGGCGGCACCAAGATCCTCAGCACGGTGTTGCTCGCCTTCGGCGCCATCGCCGTTGTTGTTGCCGCGCTGGTGATCGCCAATACATTTGCCGTGCTGCTCGCGGCGCGCACTCAGGAACTTGCGTTGCTGCGATGCGTCGGCGCCACGGCCAAACAGGTTCGCCGGAGCATTCGCAGTGAAGCCGCGGCGGTCGGCGTGATCGCCTCGGTGATCGGCGTCGGAGTCGGTGTCGGACTCGCCTGGGCGATCGGTCGGGTAGCAACGGCCGCCGATGTGCCGGTTCCTCTTTCGTCACTGAGCGTCACCCCGGTGACCGTGCTCGTCGGTCTTGCCGTCGGCATCGTGATGACGATGCTCGCTGCATCTGCGCCCGGGCGGGCGGCAACGAGGCTCTCCCCGCTGGCAGCACTGCAGCCGATGGAGTCCAAGCCCGAGAGCGTTCAGGTATCGCTGGTGCGGCGGGTTCTCGGCGTCGTGATCCTGCTCGCGGGCATCGCGATGACCGTCCTGGGAGTGACGAATCAGCAGGTGCCGGCCGCAACCGCCGGTGGACTGTTCTCGTTCCTGGGGATCGCGGCACTGTCCGGTCGAATCGTGCCTGCACTGATCAATGCGGCCGGCGGAGTGTTGGCGAGACTGATCGGTCCGGTGGGAAGCCTGGCAGCAGGCAACGCCGGTCGGAACCCACGCCGCACCTCGGCGACAGCCACCGCATTGTTGATCGGTGTGGCCTTGACGAGCACGCTCGTCGTGGGAATCGCGACGGTCAAGGAAGCCGCACCCGCGGCGATGGACAGTCAATTCCCCGTCGACGTCATGGTGAGCAGTTCAGGTTCGGCACCGCTTCCCGCAGGGTTGGGCACAGACATCGCCGCGGTCAACGGTGTCGGCGCGGTGAGCGGTCTGGACAAGGCCGAACTGACGATCGACGGGCGCGGTTCGTTGGCCGGATTCGGCGTCGACGCTGCGCGGGTGAAAGATGTTCTGCGTACCGAGATCTCGGTACCCGCGGCCGGTCAGTTGGTGCTCTCGCCCGCTGACCTGACCGAATACAAGCTTTCGGCGGGCGATACGGCGACGGTGCGTGGGGATCGCGGCGTCGTGAACGTCAGCGTGGTCGAGGGCGTGAAAGGTCAACCAGCACTACTGGATCGAGGCGATCTCGGTGCAGCGGCCACCGCGCCGACCACCGATTCGTACTGGGTAAGGCTGGGGACGGATACTGACGAACAGGCTTTGGCCGCCACCGACCGCATCACGGAACTGGCACGCCAGGAAGCGCCGGGCAGCGATGTTCAGGGCATGACCGAGATGCGTTCAGCTCTCGATTCGATCCTCGACACCATGCTCATGGTGGTTGCCGGATTGCTGTCGGTAGCGGTGTTGATTGCTTTGATCGGCGTCGGAAACACCATGGCACTGTCCGTTCTCGAACGGCGCCGCGAATCCGGACTGCTTCGCGCACTCGGACTGACCAAGAAGGGAATTCGAGCCATGTTGATCTGGGAAGCGCTGCTCGTGGCAGGAGTCGCATCGGTGATCGGAGTGCTGTTCGGGATGGTGTTCGGTGTAGCCGGTACCGCATCGGTATTCGGGATCGAGGACGTCGCCCTCAGCGCAGTGCCGTGGGTGCAGTTGGTAGCCATCGTGTTGATCGGCGGAATCTGCGGTGTGATCGCGTCACTGCTCCCCGCTAGGCGGGCGGGGCTGGTGTCACCGGTGACAGCTCTCGCGAGCTAGCGTTCAGAACTGTTTCGTGACCTTCTCGGTGCCCACTCGGCGCGCGGTAGCTTCCGCGTCCGGGTGGGCCACCTGCACGAGTGAGGCGCCCGCGGCGAGAACTGCCAGAAGCCCGTCGATCAATTCGTCTGCCGTGTCCCACGTGCGACTGGAGAGGACACGATCCGTCGACACCAATTCGACGTTCTTCGCCGATGCCCGTGCCGCGTCGATCGTGTCCGCTACGGACCGGCCTTCGAGCGCCGAACCGGCTCCGGCGCTACGGAACTGGTCGCCGTGCACACGGATGGAGGTTGCGTAGTCGGCGACGCCGAGCGGAAGATCGCTCAAACCTTTGCCGAACGCGTCGAGGGAGAGTGCGGCTACCTCCGGTACGTCCGCAACATCGTCCAGTCGGTCGGCAGTGACAAAAGCCAGTTCGGCGTCGGCGTCGGGGGAGAGGACCACCTCACCGCCTGCCCACCACACACCCAGCAAGACGGCGACGCTCTGCCAGTGCGCGGGAAGCAGCACGGCAACTTTGCCGCCGGGCTCGAGAGCGTACTCGTCGCGGACCATATTCGCTGTCTTTGCCGCCCAGTTGGCCAGAGTGCTCGCAGACAATTCGATGCGCTCGCCGGTGGCGTCGTCGTAGTAGGTCACGCGAGGGCCGGCCGGGTCGGCAGCCAGGATCGGTCCTAGGAGGGCGTCGGTCAGGTTGTCTACAGGCGAAGGCACCTAATCAGCTTACGCAGCGGTTCAGTTGACGCAGCGCGGGCCGTTGGAGGCCGCGTCGATCGGCGGGCCGGGAGGGGCGGGAGTGGGGCTGGTCTCGGTGGTGCTCGACGATTCAGTCGTGCTTGTCGCTCCTTCGGACGGGGATACCGCATCCGCGGACTGCGGGCCGCTGTAGTCCTCGGCAATGACAACCCGAACCTTGCCCGAGGACAATGACGAATCCGCCTTGACCGTCAGACCGCCGAGTGCCTCGGCCACCGCGAGTGCTGCGTCGTCGTCCGCGGACTTTGCGAACACCGTCGATTCGGTGACGTCGGAGCCGGTGTTGTTGCCGACCTGACCCTGCTTGTACCCGAGGGCACTCAACGCTTCGGAAATCCCGCTGGCCAACCCTGGGATGTCACTGGCGTTTGCGACGTCGACCGTGATCGAGGACGCATTCACCGTGGTCGGTGCTTCGGAGGTCTCCTCCGAGTCCTCGCTGTCGGCGCCGACCAATCCCGCGATGTACTTCTTGACGGCCTTGGGATCGACCTTGACGATGGACTCGCCGTAGTCGGTCATGCCGTTGATGTCGAGAACGGGAATTGTCTCGAATTGCACCTTGCCGCCGGCCAGATTCTGCAACTGCTTGGCGAACTCGATGATGTCCCAGTCGTCGTCGATCACGACGGAACGCTGGACAGCCGAGGTCAGCTGACTGAGCTTGCCGGGGTCACTGAGGGTTTTTGCGCTGAGCACCTTGCTGACGAGAGAAGCCATGAACACCTGCTGTCGCACGATCCGGTCCAGGTCGCCGCGAGGAAGATCGTGTCGTTGTCGCACGAAGCTCAGCGCGTCGGCGCCGTCGAGTGTCTGTTTCCCGGCCGCGAAATTGGCTCCGGACATCGGTTCGTCGACCGGCGCGTTGAGGCACACGTCGACTCCGCCCACTGCGTTGGTCAGCAGGACGAATCCGAGTAGTCCGACTTCGGCGTAGTGATCGACGGTGATGCCGGTCAGATTCGCCACCGCTCCGATGAGCGCGGTCCGGCCGGCTTCCGTCGACTTCTTGTCTGCGTCGCTGTCGGACGACCCGTTGTTGACCAACTTCAGCCGCTCGGTTTCCTTGGTGGCACCGAACGCGGCGTTGATCTTCGACATACCGATACCCGGGACGTTGACGTACGCGTCGCGGGGAATCGAGATCGCGGTCGCGGAACTCCCGTCGTTGGGGACGCGGATCAAGATGATGGTGTCGGTATTGGACGCAACTTCCTCACCTGCGCGCAACGAGTCGAGCTCGCTTTGTGAGAGCGGGTTGCCGTGCGCGTCCGTTCGACTGTCCGTTCCCACCATCAGAATGTCGATGGCGCCGTCCTTGCCGCCACCGAGGCCGAGTCCGCTGGCAGTGGCAAGGCTGTTTCTCAACGAGTCCACACCCCGCCACGCGAACCCGGTGACCAGCAGTACGAGCACGGACAGCACCGCGACCGCTATGCGAGCCGGGCTCGTCTTGGTCCGAATCGGCGCAGGTCGTGGACGCGCGCGGCGCTGCGGTTGCTGGTGGGACACCCCTTCAGGTTACTGGTCCGATGCTCGGCCGCGGGTACCTCGACGCGGCGTGCCAGACTCAACCGTGTGACGAATATCCTGCTCACCGGCGCCCGAGGGCAGCTCGGAACACGTATCGATGCTCTCGCAACGTCGGCGGGTCACACTGTGACGGCCGTCGGTTCCCGCGAGCTCGACATCACCGACAGCCGCGCGGTCGACGACTTCGTCTCGCCTGATTCGGTGCTGATCAACTGCGCTGCGTACACGGCCGTCGATGCTGCCGAGACCGACCAGGAGGCGGCGAGGGCGGTCAACGAGATCGGACCGCGGAATCTCGCGCAAGCCTGTGCGCGGGCGGGTTCGCGGTTGATCCACGTTTCGACGGACTACGTCTTTCCGGGCGATGCAAGCTCGCCATACGACGTCGATGCACCGACCGGTCCCGCGACGGTCTACGGCCGAACCAAACTGGACGGCGAGATCGCTGTTCGAGAGTCGGGGGCTGACGCGGCCGTTGTCCGCACCGCGTGGGTGTATTCCGGTGTCGGCACGGATTTTGTCGCCACGATGAGAAGGCTCGAAGCCGAACGCGAATTCGTGAACGTCGTGGACGACCAGATCGGGTCACCCACGTACAGCGTCGATCTGGCCGGCGGCATCGTCGAACTCGCGCTGCTGGACTTCACGGGTGCGTCGACATTCCACGTGACGAACGGCGGGCAAGCAAGTTGGTACGAGTTGGCGCGAGCTGTTTTCGAGGAGATCGGAGCAGACCCTGCTCGGGTGCGCCCGTGCAGTAGTGCGGAGTTCGTACGCCCTGCCCCGCGCCCGGCATATTCGGTCTTGTCCGAGCGCGCGTGGGTTACCGCGGGAATGACGCCGCTGCGTCCGTGGCGAGAGGCTCTGCACGCCGCTCTGGCGTGAGCATTGTTCGGGACAGTGGCCGCGGACGGCTAGGCTGACCGGCGTGAGTCCCAAGCTGGCCGTGGTAACGGTGACCTACTCGCCAGGCGAGCATCTCGAGAATTTCTTGAGCACGCTCGCTGTGGCGACGACAGAAAAACCCCAGGTCATCATGGCCGACAATGGGTCGACCGATGGTGCCCCCGAGGCCGCCGATGCCAAGTACGAGCATGTCCGTCTGCTTCGAACCGGCGGAAACATCGGGTACGGGGGAGCGATAAATCGGGCTGTAGCGGAGATCGATTCGTCGATCGAATTCGTCGTGATTTCCAACCCGGACGTCCAATGGGCACCCGGTTCACTCGACGAATTGGTGGCTGCGGCAAATCGGTGGCCAAGGGCCGGTGCACTGGGGCCGAAGGTCCTCGAACCGGACGGCAGTGTCTATCCGTCGGCGCGAACGGTGCCCGACATCACCTCGGGCGTCGGGCACGCGTTGCTCGGTACCGTATGGCCGAAGAACCCGTGGACTGCTCGTTACCGTCAGGAGAACGAGGCCGTCACCGAGCGTGCAGTGGGGTGGCTTTCCGGGTCGTGCCTGCTGGTGCGACGCGACGCCTTCGACACCATCTCAGGTTTCGACTCTCGTTACTTCATGTACATGGAGGACGTGGACTTCGGTGACCGCCTCGGAAAAGCCGGGTGGCTCAACGTATTCGTCCCCTCGGCCGTCGTCACCCATGCCAAAGGCCATGCGGCAGGACGTCATCCGGAACTGATGTTGCCTGCCCATCATCGCAGTGCGTACCAGTTCCAGGCTGATCGCCATCCGCACTGGTGGCAGGCTCCGCTACGACTTGCCTTGCGCGGTGGCCTCGCGGTGCGATCCAAGATCGCCGTAGCTTCTGCAGTTCGCGAGCGCGCTCGCACCGACAACTCGACCGACAACCCATCAGTTTCGAACCACGGGGGAAAATGATGTCCGATCCGAATCCGACCGACGCCGTAATCCTGGTAGGCGGCAAGGGCACTCGGCTGCGTCCGCTGACGCTGTCGGCACCCAAGCCGATGCTTCCGACCGCCGGCCTGCCGTTCCTGACGCACCTGCTCGCCCGCATCGAGGCAGCCGGAATCAAGCACGTCGTGCTCGGAACGTCCTTCAAGGCAGAGGTATTCGAGGACTACTTCGGCGACGGCTCCAAGATGGGCCTCGAGATCGACTACGTCTTCGAGACCGAACCGCTGGGCACCGGTGGCGGAATCCGCAACGTGCTGCCGAAGTTGCGCGGTGACAACGTCATGGTGTTCAACGGCGACGTGCTCGGTGGCACCGATCTGAACGGCATTCTCGAGACCCACGAGAAGACGGACGCCGACGTGACCCTGCATCTGGTTCGTGTGGGAGACCCGCGAGCATTCGGTTGTGTTCCGACCGACGAGGACGGACGAGTCTCGGCATTCCTGGAGAAGACCCAGGATCCGCCGACGGATCAGATCAACGCCGGCTGCTACGTCTTCAAGCGCGAGATCATCGAACAGATCCCCGAAGGACGACCGGTATCGGTCGAGCGCGAGGTGTTCCCGAATCTCCTGGCCGAGGGCAAGCGGGTGTTCGGCCACGTCGACTCGTCGTACTGGCGTGACATGGGAACCCCCGAGGACTTCGTTCGCGGTTCCGCCGACCTGGTGCGAGGTATCGCACCTTCGCCGGCTCTCGAAGGTCCGCGCGGCGAGTCGCTGGTTCACCCCGGAGCCGGAATCGCGCCGGGCGCTGTCCTGATCGGCGGCACGGTTGTCGGTCGAGGCGCAGAAGTTGGTGCAGGCGCTCGCCTCGACGGTGCAATTCTCTTCGACGGCGCCGTTGTGGAAGCCGGGGCGGTGGTCGAACGATCGATCCTCGGATTCGGCGTCCGTATCGGACCCCGAGCGCTGGTCCGCGACGCTGTCATCGGAGACGGCGCGGACATCGGTGCGCGGTGTGAATTGTTGCGCGGCGCACGCGTGTGGCCGGGGGTGACGCTGCCGGACGGTGGCGTGCGCTTCAGCACAGATGTGTGATCGTTAGCTGACCTACTGGAATACTGGCGGGTATGACTTCTCTTCCGAGCCGTTACGTTGCCCTCGGTGACTCGTTCACCGAGGGCGTCGGCGACGCCGACGAACGATTCCCCAATGGTCTGCGCGGGTGGGCAGACCGAGTGGCCGAGCAGCTGGCGGTGAACAATCCCGACTTCCGCTACGCCAACCTGGCGATTCGTGGTCGCCTACTCGGACCGATCATCGACGAGCAGTTGGAACCCGCTCTGGCGTTGAAGCCCGATCTGGTGACCATCTACGCCGGCGGAAACGACATGATGCGTCCGAAGCTCGACATCGATGCGATGGTCGCCCGCTACGATTCGGCAATCGGTCAGCTCACTGCATCCGGCGCTCGGGTTCTGATGTTCACCGCGTACGACACCGGATGGTCCGCCTTCTTCGGCAAGCTCCGCGGACGTCTGGCGATCTACAACGAGCTTGTTCGCGAGGTGGCCGACCGCCACGACGCGACCCTCGTCGACTTCTGGCGATTCTCCGAATATCAGGACCTTCGGATGTGGGACTGGGATCGCCTCCACATGTCGCCCTCCGGGCACGAGAACATGGCGACGCGTGTGCTCGACGTGCTCGGCGTCGAACACGGATTGACCCCACCCGATCTCGGGCCTGCGCCGGTCCTCACGAAAGCCGAAACTCGTCGCGAGGATCGTCAATGGGCGCGAGAGTTCTTGGTGCCGTGGGTAGCTCGGCGCGTGAAGGGAACATCGTCGGGCGACGGAGTGAGCGCCAAGCAGCCCCAGCTTTCTCCGATTCAGTCCTGATTCTTGCGCTGACGGGCGAGCGCGACCAGGTGGTCGATGGTCTCGCGTTCCGCTGTAGGTGGGAGCGCGTCCACCGGCCACCATCTGAGGTCGGTGGACTCTGCGCTGCGGACGATATGTGAATTGTCCGGCGCCACAACAAGAAACCGTAGATCGAGATGGCGAGTCGGTACTCCGAGTGAGCACGTGATCGGATGCGTGTGGGCGGAGAGTAGGTCCGCGTCTATCCGAACGTCGTGAATTCCGGACTCCTCGCGAGCTTCCCGCAATGCCGCATCTACCACCGTCTCGTCGTCGGGCTCGCAGTGGCCGCCGAGCTGAATCCACCTGCCCACCTTGGGATGCAGGGTCAGCAAGACGTGGCAGCCACTCTCGTCGAGAACGAGAGACGACGCGGTGATGTGTCCCGGTGCGTGGCGACGAAGGCAGCCGTCCGGAGCCGAATCGAGGAACGCGAGCATCGTGTGCCGCAATGATTCGTCCGCTTCGGAGGACGTCTCCCAGCCCTCCAGGACGCCCTTGGCGGAGGCGTGCAGCGATTCGGCTGACATGGACCTACAGCTCCACCAACGCGTCCCCGGGGGCGGAGACAGAGCGCGGAGTCAGTGGTTCGAGGGGGTGCCCGATTGCGATGGCACCGAGTGGCTGCCAATCCGCCGGGAGATCGAGTTGTTCGCGTACGAGATCGGCGGCGAAGATCGTCGATCCGATCCAGCAGCTTCCCACGCCGCGCGTAGCCAACGAGACCAGCAGTCCCTGCACTGCCGCGCCGGCGGCGACCGTGAACATCGTCGACTCCGCCGCGGTTCGTCCGGCATCCGGATAACTGTGTGCGCCATCGGGCACGCAGAAGGGAATGACGACCTCGGGGGCGTCGAACAGGATGTTTCCGCGGGCAACCCGGGCCTCGACGGATTCGTCACTGCGACCGTCGGCGCGAAGATCGGCGGCCCACTTCTCGCGCATCTGCTCGAGAAGAGCCGTGCGGACCGACTCCGTGCGTAGCCACACGAATCGAACCGGTCTCGTGTGGTGCGGTGCGGGAGCGGTGAGTGCCTCGGCGATCGAGCTGCGAATGATCTCCGCGTCGACGGGATCACTTGCGAACTGTCGAACCGATCGACGCAACAGCAGCGCCTGGCCACGGCCCATCGCCGTAGCTTCCTCGGTGCCCAGCCAGAACAGATCGTCCGGGCCGCGGCGAATCAGATCCTGGCCACTCGAACCGTCGTCCTCGAACCGAAGCCCACGAACGACGGCGACGGGAACGCCGCCCAGCTTGCCCTTGACCAAGTCGCCCGCAGCGGCGATTTCGTCCGCGATCGCGATCTCGGTGACGATCAGATCGTTGCCCTGACTGTCCTGTGCTCCGAGGTAGCCGTGCAGGACCGGAATGCCGGAGGAACCGATTGCGGCGTCGGTCTGCCCGTTGCGCCACGCACGACCCATCGTGTCGGTGACGACGACGGCGACGGACTTGCCCGTGCTCTCGAGAATTCGGGCGCGCAGACCCGCAGCGCTCGCATCCGGATCCACGGGGAGTAGCGCCAATTCGGCACCGTCGACGTTGGAGCCGTCGATGCCCGATGCGGCCTGCACGATTCCGAGTTTGTTCTCGGTGATCAGAGTGCGGCCCTTGCGTGCCACGACGCGGACGGCTTCCTGATCCACCAGGAGGCGTCGTGCCGCGTCGCGCTCTTCCGGATCGGTCGGTGAGGAAACGACGCGACCCTCGACTTTGGAGAACACCTTGCTCGTGACGACAACGACGTCGCCGCTTTCGAGCCACGGCGTCGCGTCGACGACAGCTGTGGCCAAGTCGTCTCCGGGCCGGAACTCGGGAAGCCCGAGCACGGGAATGACTTCGATTGCGGCGCCGGGGGAGTGATCACCGGGAGAGTGATTTCTGTCGCGGCTTGCTTCGGTTCCGGGCTCGGTCACAGTTCGACTCCGGCGATCTCGAAAGCCGTGCGAACCATTTTGGCGGTCTCTTCGGGGGACGTCATCAAAAGTGGGATGCTTCGCACGTCCACCCCGTCGATGTCGGCCGTGTCACCTTCGTCGACGAGCCAGCCGTCGAGAATACCGTTGATCGAACGAGCTCCGTAGTGGCGACCGATCGCCTCCGAAGTCGTCTCGACCCCGATCACCTCGAGGCACTCGTCAGCCATGCCGCGCAACGGTTTTCCGCCGATGACGGGGGAGAGGCCGACAACCTTGGCCGCGGTTGTTCGCAGGGCACCGCGAATGCCGGGCACCGCGAGGATCGCGCCGACGCTCACGACGGGATTGGACGGTGCGATCAGCACGATGTCGGCACCGTCGATCGCCTCGACTACCCCTGGCGCAGGCTTGGCCTGCTCGGCGCCGACGTGAGCGAAGCTGTGCGTTTCCACCTGTGCCCGATGGCGTACCCACCACTCCTGGAAATGAATCGCCTTCTGCTCACCGTCTTCCGGATCGGTGATCACGACGTGTGTTTCGCTGCGGTCGTCGCTCACGGGAAGCAGTGCGACACCGGGATTCCAGCGATTGCACAACGCTTCGGTGATCGCGGACAACGGATATCCCGTGCGGAGCATCTGGCTGCGAATCAAATGCGTTGCGATATCGCGATCTCCGAGGCCGAACCAGTCCGGCTTCGCGCCGTACGCGGCGAGTTCTTCTTTCGCATTCCAGGTTTCGCCGGCGTGCCCCCACCCGCGTTCGGTGTCGATGCCGCCGCCGAGTGTGTACATACAAGTGTCCAGATCGGGGCAGATGCGCAGACCGTGCATCCACACGTCGTCCCCGACGTTGACGACGGCCGTGATGCGATGTGGGCCTTCGTATTTCTCGAGGGATTCACCACCGGCGATTCCGAGCGCGTTTTGAACACCTTGAAGGAAACGGGCCCCGCCGACGCCGCCAACCAATACAGTCACGTTCACGACAACAGAGCCTAGGCGGTCGGCGCGTCGTCGTGTCTGGCGGGCAGAAGGTCCCGTCAATTGAGGGCCGGAATACTAATGGATTCATCTCGTTTAGCTTGACCGCGACACGCTGGACGTGTGTAATCTCAAATGTGTCATTCCAACCGCTACTTGTGAGTTCACTTGCAGCGGGGCCGGTTTCGAACACAGTTTCGAACGGTCGACGGGGTGGGGTTGAAGATGGAGTGAAAATTCTGCGCTATTACAGGTGAGGAGGCGGAACGATGCCCAATGAAAATGTCGAGATCAGTTCTCTCGCAATGACAGTAAGCGACGAACCGCAGACCGATTCCCGAGCAGGCGCAGCAGAAGGTGCCTGCAGCAGTGAGTTCGACGGTATGAGTACTCGGCCAGTGCTGAGTCTCGTCACCGGCTTCGAAGAATTGTTCGACACCATCGAGGATCAGTGGCAGGAGCGTGCTCTCTGCGCGCAGACCGATCCCGAAGCGTTCTTTCCTGAAAAGGGAGGATCGACGAGGGAAGCAAAACGGATCTGCCTCGGTTGTGAAGTTCGTGACGAGTGCCTCGAGTACGCGCTCGCGAACGACGAACGGTTCGGAATCTGGGGAGGGTTGTCCGAGCGCGAGCGTCGGCGACTCAAGCGGGGGATCATCTGATCTGCTGCTGAATCGGTTCTGTCAGCGTCGGGGCTGACGGGCGGTCTTCGAAAGTCTGACCTGCAACGGGGAATTGCAGGTCAAGCAACGACTGTTTTGTTCTTCGTGTGGATTTACTTCTTCGTGTGACATCAGTTTTTTCGTCTGACAGTGCGTCAGTCCTCGTCGGGCAGTATCAGTCCTCGTCGGGCAGCGTGGGGTCGATGACCTGTGGGTCGACGCCCAGATACGTCCCGACTTGATGGACCAACACGTCGTGCACCAGATCCGTGAGTTCTTCCGGATCCTTCGCTCGCTGCTCCAATGGGCGGCGAAACAGCACAATTCTTGCGCGAGTCGTATTTCCGTGACGGTCGATTCCGGCCGGAATCAGTCGTGACAGTGGAACCGGGCCGTCTGCGATGACCTCCGGCGGCCATGTGACGGACTCCGGATCGTGCGCGTGAATCTTCGGAACTTCGTCCACTGCGATGTCGAGTTTCGTCAGCCGGTCGTGCCATGCGAGGTCGACGGGAGAGAAGGCGTCGAGCACCAGGAGATCGAACTTCTCCGCGCGGGTACGCCTGGCGGGCACCTCCGGGGGAAGTAGCGGTCCGCGCAGGCCACGGCCGTGTCGCTCGATGGAACGAGTAGTGACCGAGCGTCGGCGGCGGGCTTGTGGCATGGCGCCAGATTACGACAGGAGAAACTGCTCGGTGTGTCCGAGTAGGTTCCGGACGTGGGGAGGGCTAGGCTCCGTACCTGTGAGATCTCTGCGTCGCTGCTGCCGCCCCGGGTGCAAGAACCCCGCCGTCGCGACGCTTACGTATGTCTACTCGGACTCCACTGCGGTTGTCGGGCCGCTGGCAACCGTCGCCGAGCCCCATTCATGGGATTTGTGTGACACTCACGGCTCTCGAATCACCGCCCCCAAGGGGTGGGAACTCGTCCGCCACGAAGGCGGATTCGCGTCGAGTACTCCCGACGAAGACGATCTGACCGCTTTGGCCGAAGCTGTACGTGAGGCCGGTCTCGGAGATCGCAGCAAGTCCAACGTCGATGCAGATGAGGACATACGTCCCGCAGCTCCGAGTACTGCCCGTACAGGGCGTCGTGGACACCTACGCGTTCTGCCCGACCCGTCCAACTGACGCGAGATTCGTCGCCGTAGACGCTAGGCTCGACCGAGTACTTCCACACCCGAGTACTGCGAATCTCCGGACGCCATGCGCCCGGACGTTCCCGTCTGTGAGGGTGCATGCACAAGGAGAGTTTTCAGTGGGGCGAACAGCCGAGTCGGTTGCTGCAATCATCAAGGCGTACGACGTACGCGGTGTGGTCGGTGAGCAGATCGACGAAGATTTTGTCCGCGACGTCGGTGCGTCGTTCGCCCGCCTGGTCCGCGACGAGGCCGGCGCCGCCACGACGGTTGTGATCGGCTACGACATGCGCGCATCGTCGCCCACACTGTCTTCGGCTTTCGGTGACGGCGTGCTTGCTCAAGGGCTCGACGTCGTCTACATCGGCTTGGCGTCGACCGACGAGCTCTACTTTGCATCCGGTTTGCTGAACTGCCCGGGCGCGATGTTCACGGCGAGCCACAATCCCGCCAAGTACAACGGCATCAAGATGTGTCGGGCCGGCGCCAAGCCGGTCGGTCAGGACACCGGCCTCGCAGTCATCTCCGCCGAGGTCGTCTCGGGTGTTCCCGCGTACGACGGACCGGCAGGCACCGCCAGCACCAAGGACGTCCTCGAGGAATACGCGAGCTACCTCCGCGGATTGGTCGACCTGGCTGCGTTGCGCCCGCTGAAGGTCGCAGTCGATGCAGGCAACGGTATGGGCGGCCATACCGCGCCGGCCGTATTCGGGCCGATGCCCCTCGACGTCCTGCCGCTCTACTTCGAGCTCGACGGCACGTTCCCCAACCACGAAGCCAATCCGCTCGATCCGGCCAACCTCGTCGACCTGCAGGCCTACGTGCGCGAAACCGGAGCGGACATCGGCTTGGCGTTCGACGGTGACGCGGACCGTTGCTTCGTCGTAGACGAGAAGGGCGACCCGGTCTCGCCGTCCGCGGTGACGGCACTTGTCGCCAAGCGCGAACTCGCGAAGGAACCGGGCGCGTCGATCATCCACAACCTGATCACGTCACGGGCAGTGCCCGAACTGGTCGAAGAACTCGGCGGCGTCGCTATTCGTACCCGAGTCGGCCACTCGTTCATCAAGCAGGAGATGGCCGAGACCGGTGCGGTGTTCGGCGGCGAGCACTCCGCTCACTACTACTTCCGCGACTTCTGGGGCGCCGACTCCGGCATGCTCGCGGCGCTGCACGTACTCGCCGCACTGGGCGAGCAGGATCGTCCGCTCTCCGAGTTGATGGCGGAGTACACCCGCTACGCGGCCTCGGGCGAGATCAACTCCACCGTGGCTGACGCGGCAGATCGTACGGCCGCTGTACTGGCGGCATTTGCCGACCGCACCGAGTCGGTGGATCGCCTCGACGGTGTCACGGTCAGCCTCGAGGGAAATGCCTGGTTCAACTTGCGCGCGTCCAACACCGAACCACTGCTGCGACTCAACGTCGAAGCACCCACGTCCGCCGATGTCGACGCATTGGTGAACGAAATTCTGGCGATCGTCCGGGCTTGAATCCGAGTCTGATCGGTTTGTCGGTGAGCCGAAGCCCTGGGATAGTTGGGGGACTATCTCAGGAACGACGGCCTCGGGAACGAGGGCTTTGCCACCACGGACCGCGTGGAGCTGGAATGCTGGATGGTGCGGGAACTGCTAACGGAGAAGGGGGTGCGGTGAGATGACAGCGCCGATGCCGCTTCTCGACCTCGACGACAGCGAGGGTTTGTCAGCTGCCGATTCGGAAGGGCTACTGCGGTCTGTAGCCATGGGCGGCGCACAGATTCGGGCCACCGCGTCGGCCGTCGGTGAGGGTGTGATCTCCCGATTGGCCGGTCTGCGTCCGCGCAGCGTCGTACTCATCGCCGGCGCGGGTGGCGCCCGGCACGGAGCCAGGATCGCGCTTGCTCTCGTCGGAGATTCGGTCGGTTGCCCGCTCCTCGTTCTCGACCGGACGCCGTCGTGGGCCGGGCCATTGGACGTGATCGTCGTCGCCGGTGACGATGCCGGTGATCCACGCCTCGTCGAATCCGTTGACAGTGCCGTACGCCGCGGCGCCGAGGTTGTTGTCGCCGTTCCCGACGAGGGGCCCATGCGAGCCGTGGCGGCCGGGCGCACCATGCCCTTGCCACCGCGGCTCTACGCCTCGCCCCGGCACACTATGACGCGGTTCCTCGCCGTCTTCCTCGCGGTTGCCGCCGAAATCGAGGGCAAGGGATCGATCGAGGACCGTTCGGCGGTGCTCGGTCGAATCGCCGACGCAGTTGATGCGGAGGCGCTGCGGGACGGACCTGCCAACGAGGTATTCCACAACCCGGCCAAGTCGTTGGCCACCAGGATGAGCGGCCGGCGAGTCGTTCTGTGTGGAAGTGGTTCCGTGACAACAGCACTCGCAGAGTTCTCGAGCGTTGCGTTGATGAGCTCCGGCCTGAACGCCGCTGCCGCCGAGATCTCCGAGGTGATTCGTTCGGCGCGGGCACTGTTCGCGCCGGACGCAGCTTCACGTGATTCGGTGTTCCACGACCCCTTCTTTCACGATCCGCAACTCGACGGCGCGCTGCCGACCCCGCCGGCGCGGGCGTTCGTCTTCGCGACCGAATCCACGCGCGGGGAGGCGAGGCGCCGGATGGACGCACTGGCTGACGCCGACCTGGTGGTTGCGGCAGACGAAGACCAGACCAACGTGGTCATATCGGAGATGGAGCAGGTATTCGTGTTGGCGTCTCGAATAGACATGGCCGCGGCGTACGTGCAGTTGACGGGCGGTGCGAAGTAAGTGCGTGAACTCGAAGGTGCACTTCGTTCTTACGCGTGGGGCTCGCGAACGGCAATTGCCGAACTACGCGGTCTTTCGACTCCGTCGAATCATCCCGAAGCGGAATTGTGGTTGGGCGCGCACCCGGGTGACCCGGCGCGCGTGATCACCGAATCCGGAAGCGAGTCGTTGCTCGAGGTCCTGCACCGCGAACCCGAACGCGAACTCGGCCGTGAGAACCTCGAGGCATTCGGTGAGCGACTCCCATTCCTGCTCAAGCTGCTTGCGGCGGAAGAACCGCTGTCGCTTCAAGCGCACCCCAGCGCCGTTCAAGCCGACGAGGGTTTTCGTCGTGAGAACGCACTCGGCGTTCCCATGGAATCGCCGATTCGCAACTACAAGGACGGCAGCCACAAGCCCGAACTCGTTGTCGCGCTCAGCAGATTCGAAGCGCTTGCCGGATTCCGCGAGCCGACGCGGACTGTCAAACTGCTGCGCGCTCTGGCCGTCGACGAGTTGGAGCCGTACATCGGTCTGCTCGAAGGCCAACCCGATTCCGACGGACTGCGGGCGTTGTTCACGACATGGATCACGCTGCCGTCCACGGTGCTCGGGACCTTGCTCCCTGCCGTACTTGCCGGGTGCATCACCTACGTCGCGCACCACGACGCCGAATTCGTGACCGAGATCCGCACCGCGCTGGAATTGAGCGAGGCGTACCCCGGCGACGCCGGTGTTCTGGCGGCACTGCTGCTCAACCGCGTCACCCTCGAGCCCGGCCAAGGACTGTTTCTCGCTGCCGGCAATCTCCACGCGTATCTCCATGGACTCGCGGTCGAGATCATGGCCAACTCCGACAACGTTCTGCGTGGTGGGCTGACACCGAAGCACGTCGACGTGCCCGAATTGCTGAGGGTTCTGGACTTTGTCGGGGCCGATATCGAAGTGCTCGATCCGGCCCCGTCATCTGGATCAGGTCAGTCAGGATCAGGTAGATACGAGTACGTCACGCCGGCGCCCGAATTTCGTTTGACGCGTCTGGAGTTCGACGCGAATTCCACGGACATCGTCGTCGACGCTTCAGGCCCGCGGATTCTGATCTGCACCGACGGCGCGGTCACTGCGACGTGCGGCACTGACACTCTCTACCTCGATCGAGGCCGAGCGGCGTGGATCGCTGCCGACGAGCCTGCGATACACCTGAGCACACGGACCCCGACTGCGCAGGTTTTCAGTGCCGTAGTCGGAAACTAGGAGACATTGTGTCGGCTCATGGTGGCAAGAAGGCAATTCTGGCGGCCCTCGGAGCCAATGCCGGAATCGCCGTAGCCAAGTTCGCCGGATTCTTGATCACCGGATCGTCGTCGATGCTCGCCGAATCGGTGCACTCGGTGGCCGACACGTCCAATCAGGGTTTGCTGCTCCTGGGGCAGAAGAAGGCAGAACGTGACGCGGATCAACTGCACCCGTTCGGCTACGGGCGCAACCGATATTTCTATTCGTTCGTCGTTGCACTGGTGCTCTTCACCCTCGGTTCGCTGTTCGCGATCTACGAAGGCATTCACAAGATTCAGCATCCGGAAGAACTCAATTCGGCTTTCGTGGCAATCGCGATCCTGTTCATCGCGATCTGCCTGGAGGGCTACAGCTTCCGGACCGCAGCGAAGGAATCACGACCGCTCAAGGGAAATGCGTCGTGGTGGAACTTCATCCGAACCTCTCGTAGCCCGGAACTCCCGGTTGTGCTGCTCGAGGACACCGGCGCATTGATCGGTCTCGTCCTTGCACTCGGCGGCGTCGGCCTCACGATGGTGACCGGAAATCCGGTCTTCGACGGCATCGGAACTCTGTGCATCGGTGTCCTGCTCGGCATCATCGCGATCATTCTGATCATCGAAATGCAGTCGCTGCTGATCGGTGAGGGCGCAACGGCGGTGGAGACCGAACTGATCCTCAACGCCCTGGTCGACGGAACTCGTATCGAACGCGTCATTCATTGCAAGACGCAGTACCTCGGTCCCGAGGAGATCCTTGTTGCTGCCAAGGTTGCGGTGCCGATCGGATCGACGATCTCGGACGTGGCGACGGCGATCGACGAGGCCGAGTCTCGCGTGCGCGCTGCAGTGCCTGCGGCGCGGGTGATCTACCTCGAGCCGGACCTGGATCGTCTCAGCGCAGGAGATCGCCCTGAAACAGATCTACAGGCTCCCGACAAACCCTGAACAAAGCTGCGCCTGCGGGCTTAGGCTGATGCCATCTCTCTACTTGCCCATGGTGGGACCTGCTGGTCCCCAGCAAGGAGGCGGCAATGGCTGTCAAGGACGAGCAGGCCGGATCTGGACGGTCGAAGCTGTTTCGAACCAAATCGATCGAGCAGTCCATCAAGGACACCGACGAGCCGGAAACCAAACTCCGGAAAGAACTGAACTCGTGGGATCTCACGGTGTTCGGTGTCGCAGTCGTCATCGGTGCGGGCATCTTCACACTCACGGCTCGGACGGCGGGAAATGTCGCCGGGCCGTCGGTCTCGCTCGCGTTCGTCATTGCCGCCATCGCCTGCGGACTGGCAGCGCTGTGTTACGCCGAATTCGCGTCGACGGTCCCGGTTGCCGGTAGCGCGTACACGTTCTCGTACGCGACATTCGGCGAATTCGTCGCCTGGATCATCGGCTGGGATCTCATCCTCGAATTCGCCTTGGCGTCTTCGGTGGTCGCCAAGGGCTGGTCGCTGTACCTCGGCGAAGTGATGGGCTCACGCAGCCCGATCGTCGAATTGGGGCCGATCTCATTCGACTGGGGTGCGGTGCTGGTGATCGCTGTCATCACGATCCTGCTCGCGACCGGCACAAAACTCTCGTCGAGGGTGTCGCTGGTGATCACGGCGATCAAGGTCGCGGTGGTGTTGCTGGTGATCGTCGTCGGCCTCTTCTACATCGACACCGACAACTACTCGCCGTACATTCCGCCGTCGGAGCCGGGCTCGACGGGAGAGGGCATCCACCAGTCGTTGTTCTCGTACGTGACCGGGGCCGGTGGCAGCACGTTCGGGTGGTACGGATTGCTCGCGGCAGCCAGTCTGGTGTTCTTCGCGTTCATCGGCTTCGACGTCGTCGCCACGACGGCGGAGGAGGCGAAGGAGCCGCAGAAGGCGCTGCCACGCGGCATCCTGGGTTCTCTCCTGATCGTCACGGTTCTGTACGTGGCGGTGACACTGGTGCTGACGGGGATGGTGAAATACACCGAGCTCGAGGGCGATACCTCCAACCTGGCAACGGCATTCGCTTTCCACGACATCACGTGGGCGAAAAACGTCATCTCGTTCGGCGCTTTGGCCGGTCTCACGACAGTGGTGATGGTGCTGATGCTCGGGCAGACCAGGGTGCTCTTCGCGATGGCACGCGACGGTCTGATGCCACGACGCCTGGCACCGACCGGCAAGCACGGAACCCCTGTGCGGATCACGATCTTGGTCGGCGTCGTGGTCGCGGTGCTCGCCGGCGTTTTTCCGATCGGCACCCTCGAGGAAATGGTCAACATCGGCACACTGTTCGCTTTTGTTCTCGTCTCGATCGGGGTTCTCGTGCTCCGTCGGACGCGTCCCGACCTACCTCGCGGATTCAGGGTGCCGCTGGTCCCGCTGGTCCCGATTCTGGCCGTCCTCGCGTGTCTGTGGCTGATGTTCAACCTGTCGGTGGAGACCTGGATGAGGTTCGTGGTCTGGATGGCCCTCGGCGTTGTCATCTATTTTGCCTACAGCAGACAGCATTCGATGATCGGGAAGCGTGAACGCGGCGAAATCGAGTAGATGTACAAAGTTTATGATTTGTCTATCACTTGTACAAAATCAGTAGTACTGTCTACTTCATAGTGAACTGACTCACAGTTTTCGGGTCGGTCCGAATCGAGGAGGTAGACCGTGTCGACGCACGTGGACTCGCAATCCGGCCAGACGCTCCCGCCCGAGCAGTGGCGTGACAAGAAGAGATACCTCTGGCTGCTCGGCCTCGTGCCGCCGACGGCGGTCTTCATCGCCGTCGGATTGGTCGCGTTGTTCAACAGTCTCGGATGGAATGCGGTCTCGCCGGTGTGGTGGTGGATCGGGCCGCTTCTCGTCTACATCCTGCTCCCGATCCTCGACGTCTTCTTCGGCCCGGACGGCGAGAATCCGCCGGACGAAGTGATGGAGCGCCTCGAGAACGACAAGTACTACCGGTATTGCACCTACATCTACATACCGTTCCAGTTGGTCAGCCTGGTCCTGGCCTGCTACCTCTGGTCGGCGACCGATCTGTCCTGGCTCGGAATCGACGGGGGACTTGGGCTGATCTCCAAGATCGGTCTGGCGATCAGTATCGGTTGTGTCGCAGGAATCGGGATCAACACCGCACACGAGCTCGGTCACAAGAAGGACGATCTCGAACGCTGGTTGTCGAAGATCACTCTGGCGCAGTCGTTTTACGGCCACTTCTACATCGAGCACAATCGTGGACACCACGTGCGCGTCGCCACGCCCGAGGATCCGGCGTCGTCTCGCTTCGGTGAGAGCTTCTGGACCTTCCTGCCGCGCAGTGTGTGGGGATCTTTGCGCTCGTCGTGGTCCCTGGAAAAGGCCAGACTCGATCGACTGGGTAAGAAGCCGTGGACAATTCGCAACGACGTCCTGCATTCGTGGTTGATGTCCGTCGTACTGTTCGGTGTCCTCGTCGCCGTCTTCGGCCTCTCGGTACTGCCGTTCCTGGTGCTGCAGGCCGTGTTCGGATTCTGTCTGCTCGAAACCGTCAACTACCTCGAACATTACGGACTGAAGCGTCGTCGTCTGGACAGCGGGCGGTACGAGCGTGCAGCACCGGAGCACAGTTGGAACAGTGATCACATCTGCACCAACATCTTCCTGTATCACCTCCAGCGTCACAGCGATCATCACGCGAACCCGACGCGTCGTTATCAGACGCTTCGAAGCATGGACGGTGCGCCCAACCTGCCCAGTGGGTACGCGAGCATGATCATCCTCGCCTACGTTCCACCGCTGTGGCGAAAAGTGATGGATCCCAAAGTCCTTGCGCACTACGGCGGCGACATCACCCGCGTCAACGTTCAGCCGTCCAAGCGTGATCGCATCCTTGCTCGGTACGGAGCAGCGTGATGAGCAGCTATCGATGCCCGGTCTGTGAATACGTCTACGACGAATCGAAGGGTGCACCACGAGAAGGGTTTCCGGCGGGCACGCCGTGGGATGCCGTGCCGGACGACTGGTGCTGTCCGGACTGCGGCGTGAGGGAAAAGCTGGACTTCGAGCCGATGCCGGCAAATGCGGGGAGTGAATCATGAACGACTACAAGCTGTATCAGTGCGCGCAATGCGGCTTCGAGTACGACGAGGCAGTCGGCTGGCCGGAGGACGGTATCGAACCGGGCACTCGCTGGGACGACATTCCCGAAGACTGGAGTTGCCCGGACTGCGGGGCGGCGAAGAGCGACTTCTTCATGGTTGAGGTCGAACGACGGTGAGATGCGTCGGCGACGAACGGACCTAGGTGCGGCGGTAGTGTCGTCACCATGACTTCGACGCCCACTCGTCTGCCGCAGAAAGAAGCGTCGCGCCTGCTGCTGCGTACGTCGGTGCTCGATTCGATGCGTGAGTTGTTGACCGAGCGCGACTGGTCCGAAGTGACGCTGACGGTTCTGGCCAAGCATGCCGGTGTGAGTCGTCAGACGCTCTACAACGAGTTCGGCTCGAGGCAAGGGCTTGCCGAGGCGTACGCGCTTCGCCTTGCTGACGGCTTCGTCGACGCGGTGGACGAGGCCATGGTGGCGAACGACGGACGTGCAGTCGAGGCGTTGACGGCGGGTTTCGGATCGTTTTTCGCCTCCAGTGCAACCGACCCGTTGGTGATCTCTCTGCTCACCGGTGAGGCCAAGCCGGACCTGCTTCGCCTGATCACCACCGACAGTGCGGTCATCATCGAGCGCGCGTCGTCGCGGCTTGCGGAGAGTTTCCAGCGAGGGTGGATTCAGGCGTCACCCGCCGACGCCGGAATTCTGGCCAGGGCGATTGCGCGTCTCGGGCTGAGCTACATTTCGATGCCGCCGGAGTCCGAGGCTTCGGTGGCGGAGGATCTGGGCATACTGCTCGGGCCGTTCATCGACGTGGCGCGCGAGGGCCGCGCAGTAGAGGGGCGGGCGGGAGAGGGCGTCTAACCGATAGCCTGGTACACCGATAGGCTTGTGCAGAGTATGCACGTCAACCAGGAGAGGCAGATGACGACCTCAGTTTCAACAACGCCCGTGGCCGAGAGCCGTAACGGCATCGACTTCAAAGTTGCAGATCTTTCGCTCGCGGAGTTCGGTCGCAAGGAAATCCGTCTGGCAGAGCACGAGATGCCCGGCCTCATGGCGCTTCGTCGCGAATACGCAGAGGTGTTGCCGCT
This sequence comes from Rhodococcus sp. SG20037, assembly GCF_031763325.1. Lineage (NCBI taxonomy): Bacteria > Bacillati > Actinomycetota > Actinomycetes > Mycobacteriales > Nocardiaceae > Rhodococcus > Rhodococcus sp. SG20037. Next base: position 2,352,112 of record NZ_CP134497.1, read on the forward strand.
CAAGGGCGCTCGCGTTTCCGGCTCGCTGCACATGACCATTCAGACCGCGGTGCTGATCGAGACGCTGACCGCGCTCGGCGCCGAGGTCCGCTGGGCTTCATGCAACATCTTCTCCACGCAGGATCACGCTGCCGCCGCCATCGTCGTCGGTCCGCACGGCACCCCGGAAGAGCCCAAGGGCGTTCCGGTTTTCGCCTGGAAGGGTGAAACCCTCGAAGAGTACTGGTGGGCAGCCGAGCAGATGCTGACCTGGCCGGGTGAGCCTGCCAACATGATTCTCGACGATGGCGGCGACGCCACCATGCTGGTGCTCAAGGGCGCACAGTTCGAGAAGGCCGGCGTCGTCCCGCCGACGGACGACGACCAGGATTCCGACGAGTACAAGGTCTTCCTTGCACTTCTGCGTCAGTCCCTCGAGTCCGACAAGGGCAAGTGGACGGCAATCGCCGAGTCCGTCCAGGGCGTCACCGAGGAGACCACCACGGGCGTTCTGCGCCTGTACCAGGTTGCCGCTGCCGGTGAACTCACGTTCCCCGCTATCAACGTCAACGACTCGGTCACCAAGAGCAAGTTCGACAACAAGTACGGCACGCGCCACTCGCTGCTCGACGGCATCAACCGCGGCACCGACGTTCTGATCGGCGGCAAGGCTGCGCTGGTCTGCGGTTACGGAGACGTCGGCAAGGGTTGTGCCGAGGCACTTCGCGGCCAGGGCGCTCGCGTCGCGGTCACCGAGGTCGACCCCATCAACGCCCTGCAGGCGCTCATGGACGGCTTCGAGGTCAAGACAGTCGAGCAGGCCATCGGCTGGGCCGACATCGTGATCACGTCCACCGGTAACAAGGACATCATCACGTTCGAGCACATGAAGGCCATGAAGCATCAGGCCATCCTGGGCAACATCGGTCACTTCGACAACGAGATCGACATGGCCGGCCTCGAGAAGTCCGGCGACGTCACGCGGATCAACATCAAGCCGCAGGTCGACGAGTTCACGTTCGCCGACGGCCACTCGATCATCGTGCTGTCCGAAGGCCGCCTGCTCAACCTCGGCAACGCGACGGGCCACCCGTCGTTCGTGATGAGCAACAGCTTCTCCAACCAGGTCATCGCGCAGATCGAACTGTGGACGAAGCCGGACGAGTACGACAACGAGGTCTACCGCCTCCCGAAGCACCTCGACGAGAAGGTCGCCAAGATCCACGTCGAGGCACTCGGTGGCACGCTGACCAAGCTCACGAAGGATCAGGCAGAGTACATCGGCGTCGACGTCGAAGGCCCGTACAAGCCCGAGCACTACCGCTACTGACCCGGTGATTCGTCGCTGAGGATGTAGCGTCCGCCGTCCCCCGGTCTGCGCAAGCAGGCCGGGGGATAGGCTTGTCCGCCGTGGGAACACTGGTGGCATTGGAAGGCCTCGACGGCGCTGGAAAGCGAACGTTGATCGGCAAAGTGGAGAGCGAACTCCGCCGCGGCGGCACGTCGATCGCGACTCTGGATTTTCCGCGGTACGGGAAGTCGATCCACGCAGATCTTGCTGCCGAGGCACTCAAAGGATCGCACGGAGACCTGGCTGAATCCGTGAACGCGATGGCAGTCCTGTTCGCCCTGGACCGCGCGGGTGCGGCGGATCGGATCTCGGACCTGTTGTCCGCCAACGACATTGTTCTCCTCGACCGCTACGTGGCGTCCAACGCCGCCTACAACGCGGCGCGCGCGCATCAGGGCGTGGACGGCGAGATGGTCGCCTGGGTCCGTGAATTGGAGTTGGGTCGACTCGCTCTTCCCGCTCCCGATCTGCAGTTGTACCTCGACGTGCCGGTAGCTCTGGCCGAGCAGCGTGCCCGCTCGCGTGAGGCCGAGGACGCGTCGCGTCAGCTCGACGCCTACGAGCGCGACGGCGGCCTGCAGGCCAGAACCGGTGAGCTTTACAAGCAGTTGGCAGCGACGGACTGGGTCTCGCCCTGGTGGATCGTGGGGCCGGAGACGGACCCGGGCGAACTGGCGCGCAGGCTCGCGGATTTCGCGTGATCGGTCACCCTTGCGGCCGGGATTCGAACTTTCCGGCACAGTAGAGGGAAAGACGCGGCACGCCGCACGGCCTCGTAACGGTCTGATTCATCGCTCCGAGATGCAACGATAGGGATATGAAACCAAGGATTCTGGTTGTCGACGACGACACGGCACTCGCCGAGATGCTCACGATCGTGCTGCGTGGTGAGGGTTTCGATCCCTACGTGGTAGGCGACGGAACCCTGGCGCTCGCGGCAGTGCGTGAGACCCGGCCCGACCTCGTCCTGCTCGATCTCATGCTTCCCGGAATGAACGGGATCGACGTATGCCGAGTTCTGCGTGCGGATTCCGGCGTGCCCATCGTGATGTTGACGGCCAAGACCGACACCGTCGACGTCGTACTCGGCCTCGAATCCGGCGCGGACGACTACATCATGAAGCCGTTCAAGCCGAAGGAGCTGGTGGCGCGGGTGCGTGCTCGCCTGCGCCGTACGGAAGAGGAGCCGGCCGAACTGCTGAGCATCGCCGACATCGTGATCGACGTTCCGGCACACAAGGTCAGCCGCGGCAGCGAGCAGATCTCGCTCACACCACTCGAATTCGACCTGCTGGTCGCATTGGCGCGCAAGCCGCGCCAGGTGTTCACCCGTGAAGTCCTCCTCGAGCAGGTGTGGGGATACCGCCACGCCGCCGACACCCGCCTAGTGAACGTGCACGTTCAGCGTTTGCGCGCCAAGGTCGAAACTGATCCCGAGAATCCCGAAGTGGTTTTGACGGTCAGGGGGGTCGGCTACAAGGCCGGACCGCCGTGAGCGGAGTTTCCAGGTGGCGTCGTCGTCTCAACCGACGGCTGACGCCATTTCTGCGGTGGTGTCACTCGATGAGCAACACCCTCGCGCACACGTGGCGACGCTCGCTCCAATTGCGAGTGGTCGTCTCGACTTTGACGTTGTCCTTGATCGTCATCGTCATTCTCGGTGTCGTGCTGACCAGCCAGATCACCGATCGGCTGTTGGAAACGAAGATCACCGCGGCGACCGAGGAAATGGACCGAGCCCGCGGCATCGTCGAAGACCAACTGGCGGGCGTCGACGATTCGACGGCGCTCAACGTTCAATTGGAAAGCGCTGCATCCGGACTGACGAGCCGTCGAAACCAGACCTCGGGCCAGGCCTCCGGGTCGGCCGGCACCTTCGACCCGGTGCTCATCGTGCCAGGGGACGGGCCGCGCCAGCCGACGAGTTCGGGACCGGTCGATCAGATCCCCGACAACCTTCGCGAGTTCGTCAAACGCGGCCAGATCAGTTACCAATTCGCGACGGTGTCCAACCCGAACGGTTACTCCGGACCGGCGCTGATCATCGGTAGCCCCACCGCGTCGTCGATATCGGGACTCGAGCTGTATCTGATCTTCCCGCTCGCCAGCGAAGACCGAAGTCTGTCGCTTGTTCGAAGCACCCTGCTGATCGGTGGAGCCGTGTTGCTGGTGCTCTTGGCGGCGATTTCGCTGTTGGTTGCCAGACAGGTCGTGCTTCCCATCCGATCGGCCTCGCGAATCGCGGTGCGTTTCGCAGACGGCCGACTCAAGGAACGAATGCCGGTCCGCGGCGAGGACGACATGGCGCGCCTGGCCATGTCCTTCAACGAGATGGCCGAGAGTCTGTCCAAACAGATCACCCAGCTGGAGGAGTTCGGCAGCCTCCAGAAACGCTTCACCTCCGATGTCAGCCATGAACTCCGCACACCTCTGACCACGGTCCGGATGGCCGCCGACCTGATCTACGACGGCAGCGAGAACCTCGACCCGATGCTGCGTCGGTCGTCGGAACTGCTTGTCGCCGAACTGGACAGGTTCGAGGGGCTTCTGGCGGACCTCCTCGAGATCTCCCGTCACGACGCCGGTGTCGCGGAACTTGCGTCCGAACAACTCGACGTCCGTATGTGTGCGCGAGCGGCCGTTTCCACGGTTCGCCATCTCGCCCGCGAATCCGGCACCGAACTGATCGTGGACATGCCCGACGAGCCGGTCATGGCAGATGTCGATCCGCGCCGCGTCGAACGCATCCTGCGAAATCTCCTTGCCAACGCCATCGACCACGGTGAGGGGAAGCCGATTCTGCTTCGCCTTCGCGCCGACGACAATGCCCTCGCCTTCATCGTCCGCGACAGTGGCGTCGGGTTGCGTCCGGGCGAGGAGAAGTTGGTCTTCAACCGGTTCTGGCGATCGGACCCGTCCCGTGTGCGCCGCAGTGGTGGCACCGGACTCGGCCTCGCAATCAGTGTCGAGGACGCGAATCTGCACGACGGCAAGCTCGAGGCCTGGGGCGAACCGGGAGTCGGAGCCTGCTTCCGGCTGACGCTCTCGCGCACCCGTGGCAAGAAAGTCGTGTCGAGCCCACTGCCTCTCAAGCCGACGACCACAAAGTTCGTCCGCACGCCGAGCGAAGCCGACATCGTCGCCGATACCGTCGGCGAGGTCACGTCGTCCCTGCCGACTCCGCGCGAATCGGACTCGCGGAACGAGTCCAACGGTGGGGATCGATCATGATCGGAACCCGCCGCCGTCTGGCACTTCTCGCAACAACGCTCAGCGTGCTGTTGCTGACCGGCGCGTGCGCGAGTTTGCCGGAATCCTCTTCGCCGCAGGCAATCGGAACTCTGGCAACCGCTGTGCCCGGAACCTCCGTCGAATCACCGGCCTCGGGGCGAGAGCCGGACCTGCTGGTACGTGACTTCGTCAAGGCGAGTACCGATCCGTCCAACCGGCACGCCGCAGCCCGTCAGTACCTGACCAAGGACGCTTCGGCGCGTTGGGACGACGCGGCAAGTGCTGTCATCGTCGACAAGGTCGATGTGCTCTCGGTTTCTCGAACCAGCACCGAAGCCGTCTACACGATTCGTGTGAACAAGGTCGGTCGCCTCGACCCGGGAGGACTGTACGTTCCCGAAGAGGGCAGCTTCGAAGCGAGGATGACCCTGGCGTTGACCGACGGCGAATGGCGGATCAGTGATCTGCCTCCCGGCGTGATCATGGAGCGTCCGCAGTTCCTCGGCGCTTACCAGCGGAAGTCGTTGTTTTTCCTCGACCCCACCAGCCAGACGGTCGTCCCCGATCTTCGCTGGATCTCCGGCGGGCAGGACCAGGTGGCGGCTCAGCTGATCGGTCTGATGATCGACGGACCGAAGGCAGCGCTGGCGCCGGCTGTGCGAAACGAACTGGGCAATGGCGTGTCGGTGATCGGTCCGATCACCAAGGCCGACGGTAAGCCGGGACAGGTCGGAGTCGGTCTCGGTGGTGTGCGCATCAACTTCCGCCTTGACAACCCGATGGATGCTGCTACTCGCGGTTTGTTTGCAGCACAGGTCATTTGGACGCTCGCCAACGCCGATGTGGCAGGGCCGTACGTTCTGGAGATCGACGGCGAACCGCTGGACGCGGCTCATGCCGACGGCTGGACCACCGCCGACGTCGCATCCACGAACCCACTGGCCACCACGAGTGCAACCGTCGGACTGCATGCACTGCGCAACGGTTCACTGGTGAGTGTCACCGAGCAAGAGGCGACTCCGGTGCCCGGTTTCGCGGGCAATGCGGGCAACCTCACGGCGGCTGCTCTCTCACGGGACGGCAAGTTGGTGGCAGCCGTCGCGGACACCGCTCGGCCGGATCCCGGCACAAGATTCGACTTGTCGCTCGGGACATACGGCGAAGGGTCCGTTCCGGTACTCGAAGGCAGCGCCATCACCAGACCTTCGTGGGAGTTGGACAACAACGCGGTCTGGACGGCTGTGAACGGCAATACCGTCGTTCGGGTCGTCCGTGAACCAGGCACCGGCCGGGTGTCGGTCACCAACGTCGACGTCGGGGCCCTGACGTCGGTCGGTTCCACGATCTCGGAACTGCGTCTGTCGCGGGACGGCGTGCGAGCGGCGATGATCATCGACGGCAAGGTCTACCTGGCTGTGGTCGTGCGCACCGCCAGCGGGGTCTACGCCCTGACGAGTCCACGCGCAGTGGCCTCCGGCTTGGGCAGTACCGCGCTCTCACTCGACTGGAGCAACAGCGACACCATCGTGATCGCGCGCAGTGGAGCCGACATACCGGTTGTCCAGGTCGCGATCGACGGCTCACGGATGGACGCGCTGCCGAGTGGAAACCTGACCGCTCCCGTCACCTCCGTGGATGCATCGCCGACCACCGAGTACGTCGCCGACGCGCGTGCGGTGTTCCAACTGAACAACAACGACCCCGCCGGGGATCGCCGCTGGCGTGAGGTGACCGTGCTGACCGGACAGAAGGCGATTCCGGTTCTGCCTGGCTGACGCCTCTGCGCTCTGGTGAATGTCTGCGCTCTGATGCATGTCGGTGCTCAGGTTCATGATTAGGCCATGGGGGACAAGAAATTCGGTGCCGGTCTGCTCGACCTGCTGTTGCCACGCGAGTGTGGTGGGTGTGGCCGCTCGGGGACTCTGTGGTGCGGTGAGTGCGCGGAACTGCTGCGCGATCATCCGCTTCAACTGAGTCCGCGCGTGGATCCGGGCGTGCCCGTCTGGGCACTCGGCCGCTACGACGGCCCCAGGCGACGCAGTGTGATCGAGATGAAGGAACGGGGTCGTCGGGACCTCGCGATGCCTCTGGGGATCGCTGTGGCCGACGCGTTGGCCACTCTGGAACGGTGGGGCGAGCTCGGCAGCGGGGGGCGTCCGCCGATCGTGCTGGTGCCGGCTCCCACGCGCGCCCGAGCGGCGCGATCTCGCGGGGGTGATCCGGTTCGCCGGATAGCCGAAAGTATGCGCGGAAAGCGGGAAATTGGTTCTGTCGCGGGTCGTCCGGTACGTGTCTGTCCGATTCTCCGGATGACGCGAGGTGTACGTGACTCGGTGGGACTGTCCGCGGCCGACCGGGTGACCAACGTGAACGGTCATGTGTCTCTCGACACCACTGCGATCTCTTCGATTGCCGGGGACAGTGACATCGTCCTGCTCGACGACGTCCTCACCACGGGAGCGACTGCGGCAGAGTCGGTTCGGGCCCTCTCGCTCAGCGGGATTCGTACAACTCTCGTGCTTGTCCTTGCAGGGGCTTAGATGAATTTCGTTGGAACAGTGGCACTCGCGCGCGTTACGTACTAGCGTCGGCGGCACACCCGAAAATACTGGTAGGAGGTGGTACTTCGATACTGGTGCCGGGCGGATCCCCTCTCGGTACTTGCAGAATTTGCCGCCGCCCACCGTGGGGCGGGGCCGTAATTGGGAGGTACGAGTGACGACCCCTTCGCAAGCCTCGTTTTTCATCGAGGACGCCACCATCGAGCGTTCCGAGAATGCCGCAGCTCCGAGATCCGACGTCGTAGTCAAGGGACGAAATGTCGAGATCCCCGATCACTTCCGAATCTACGTTTCGGAAAAGCTGGCGCGACTCGAACACTTCGACCCCTCCATATTCCACTTCGACGTGGAACTGCAACATGAACGCAACCGACGACAGGCCAAGAGTTGCCAGCGCGTCGAGATCACCGCTCGAGGTAAAGGCCCGGTGGCCCGAGCCGAAGCGTCCGCAGACAGCTTCTACGCCGCCTTCGAATCGGTGATCGACAAGCTCGAGAGTCGCCTCCGTCGAACCAAGGACCGCAAGAAGGTCCATTACGGCGACAAGCGACCGGTGTCCGTCGCGGAGGCAACCGCCTCCCTCGTCGACGCAGACTCACTCGGAGTCACACCGGACATTTCGCTGAACGGTCAAGAGCCGGACGAGTACGACGGCCCGGGACGCGTGGTCCGCACGAAGGATCACCCGGCCGAGCCGATGACCATCGACGACGCTCTCTACGAGATGGAACTGGTCGGACACGACTTCTTTCTCTTCCATGACAAGGAGTCGGACAAGCCGTCCGTCGTCTACCGTCGTCACGCTTTCGACTACGGATTGATCCGCCTGACATGACCCAATCGGTGGTGGGTTTGCTCGCTCGCCGCCGGTAGCGCCTACCATGGAATCCGGCCGGAGTTTTCGGACCCCGGCCGGATTTTCAGTGTGTGACCCCCTGTCGCCGAAGATTGAGGACGAAGAAGACTGTGCCGTCGCTGTCGCTATCGAAGCTGCTCCGTGTTGGTGAAGGTCGCATGGTCAAGCGGCTCAAGCACATCGCCGAGCATGTGGAATCTCTGTCGCCCGATGTCGAAGGCCTGACAGACGAGCAACTCAAAGCCAAGACCACCGAGTTCCGTGAGCGCTATGCCGCCGGGGAAACTCTCGACGAGTTGCTGCCCGAGGCTTTCTCCGTGGCCCGTGAGACGTCGTGGCGCGTGATCAATCAGAAGCACTTCCACGTGCAGATCATGGGTGGCGCGGCCCTGCACTTCGGCAACGTCGCCGAGATGAAGACCGGTGAGGGCAAGACTCTGACGTCGGTTCTTCCGGCTTATCTCAACGCGATCGCGGGTGACGGCGTCCACGTGGTCACCACCAACGACTACCTTGCCAAGCGCGACTCCGAGTGGATGGGCCGCGTTCACCGCGCCCTCGGCCTCGAGACCAGTGTGATTCTCTCGGGCATGACGCCGGCCGAGCGCCGCGTCGCCTACGCAGCCGACATCACGTACGGCACCAACAACGAGTTCGGCTTCGACTACCTGCGCGACAACATGACGCACTCGCTGGACGACCTGGTCCAGCGTGGCCATGCGTTTGCCATCGTGGACGAGGTCGACTCGATCCTCATCGACGAAGCCCGAACCCCGCTCATCATCTCGGGCCCGGCCGACGGCTCCAGCAAGTGGTACAGCGAGTTCGCGCGCATCGCGCCGCTGCTGAAGAAGGACGTTCACTACGAGGTCGACATCCGCAAGCGCACCATCGGTGTGCACGAGGCGGGCGTCGAACTGGTCGAGGACCAGCTCGGTATCGACAACCTGTACGAAGCCGCGAATTCGCCGCTGGTGAGCTACTTGAACAACGCGATCAAGGCCAAGGAGCTCTACACCAAGGACAAGGACTACATCGTCCGCGACGGTGAGGTCATCATCGTCGACGAGTTCACCGGCCGCGTGCTGGTCGGCCGCCGCTACAACGAGGGCATGCACCAGGCGATCGAGGCCAAGGAGAAGGTGGAGATCAAGGCGGAGAACCAGACCCTTGCCACCATCACCCTGCAGAACTACTTCCGTCTGTACGACAAGTTGTCGGGCATGACGGGTACCGCCGAGACGGAAGCTGCCGAGCTTCACCAGACTTACACGCTCGGTGTGATCCCGATCCCGACCAACCGTCCGATGGTCCGAGTCGACAACGGCGACCTCATCTACAAGACCGAGGAAGCCAAGTTCGACGCGGTGGTCGACGACGTCGTCGAGCGCCACGAGAACGGCCAGCCCGTCCTGATCGGTACCACCAGCGTCGAGCGCTCGGAGTACTTGTCCAAGCAGTTCACCAAGCGCGGCGTTGCCCACAACGTCCTCAACGCCAAGTTCCACGAGAAGGAAGCGACCATCATCGCCGAGGCCGGTCGCTCCGGCGCGGTCACCGTCGCGACCAACATGGCCGGCCGCGGTACCGACGTCGTGCTCGGTGGTAACCCGGACATCATCGCGGACATCGCGCTGCGCAAGAAGGGCCTCGACCCGGTCACGACGCCGGACGAGTACGAGGCAGCCTGGGACGCAGTCCTGGACGAGGTCAAGGCTGAGGTCAAGGCAGACGCCGAGAAGGTCCGCGATGCCGGCGGCCTGTACGTCCTGGGCACCGAGCGTCACGAATCGCGCCGAATCGACAATCAGTTGCGTGGTCGTTCCGGACGTCAGGGTGATCCCGGCGAATCGCGGTTCTACCTTTCGCTCGGTGACGAGCTCATGCGCCGCTTCAACGGTTCGGCACTCGAGTCGATCATGACGCGCCTGAACCTGCCCGACGACGTCCCGATCGAAGCCAAAATGGTCTCGAAGGCCATCAAGAGCGCTCAGACCCAGGTGGAGCAGCAGAACTTCGAAATTCGCAAGAATGTCCTCAAGTACGACGAGGTCATGAACCAGCAGCGAACGGTCATCTACAAGGAGCGCCGCCAGATCCTCGAGGGTGAGGACATGGAAGGCCAGGTCGAGCAGATGATCACTGACGTGGTCACCGCCTACGTCGACGGTGCCACCGCTGAGGGATACGTCGAGGACTGGGATCTCGAGCAGCTGTGGACGGCGCTGAAGACGCTGTACCCGGTCGGCATCGATCACAAGACGTTGGCAGGGGAGGACGGCGCAGGCATCAACAGTGACCTGAGCCGTGACGACCTGCGAACCGCTTTGCTCGAAGACGCCCACGCGGCGTACAAGAAGCGCGAAGCCGAGATCGATGCGATCGCCGGCGAAAACGGTATGCGTGAACTCGAGCGTCGTGTCTTCCTCTCGGTCCTGGACCGTAAGTGGCGTGAGCATCTCTACGAGATGGATTACCTCAAGGAGGGAATCGGTCTGCGTGCGATGGCCCAGCGCGATCCGCTGGTCGAGTACCAGCGCGAGGGTTACGACATGTTCATCGGCATGCTCGACGGATTGAAGGAAGAGTCCGTCGGATTCCTCTTCAACCTGCAGGTCGAGGCAGCTCCGGCGCAGCCCGCAAGTGGAATTTCCGTCACCGCGGGCTCTGCCGCCGCGGCGTCCGCCACGGCGCCCAAGCCGCTCCCCACGCAGGAGGCTGCGGCCAGGACAGCCGGAACTGCCGCCCCGACGGCGTTGCGCGCCAAGGGACTTGACGACGAAGGTCCGTCGCGTCTGACGTACACCGGCCCGGACGAGGACGGCAAGGCAAAGGCAACACGTGACTCGGCTGCCGACACCGGCGACGGTGCCGCCTCTCGTCGCGAACGTCGTGAAGCCGCACGGACGCAGTCGAAGAGCAATCGAGCTCCGAAGTCCAAGCGCAAGCGCTGAGGTATTAGCGCAGTCAGTACTCGGCAGGCTGGACGGTCACACCACGTGTAGTGCGGTGACCGTCCAGCCTGTTTCGTCTGTGTGGTCGATCCGGCCTGCGACGGCAAAAGTCTGCGTGCCTCGTGTGTACGTCGCACAGACTTCGGCGGTACTCTCCGACACTGCTTGAACGTGGGTGCGGTGAACGGCCGCGCCGCCCAGCTTCCGGGCCGAGAAATCCGAAGTGTAAAGTCTCGCAACAACTTCCAGGACGGACGGCGTCAACACGCCCTTGAGTTGCCGTGGATTTCGTCGTCGGTCGACGGTTTCGAGAACCAGACGTAGTGATCGGTTCCAGAAGATGTCGGCACCTACCAGCCGCGGTTCCGGAGCGTGAGTGAACCCGGTACTGGGCGACGTTCCGTTGTGTGGCGTCTTTCGCTGGCGACGCAGCATCCGGTCTGTTCGGCACTGCGTTCGGTCTGGCCGGCACTGTGGCCGCGACAGCACGACGGTATGCGGGTGAGGCTCGAATTGCGGCGCCGGCTCGAGAACGATCTTGCAGTCCTGCTCCATGACATCCCCCCCGGATGATCCTGCGTCCGAGACAGCTGTCTCGGACTTCGCTCCCCCGAGCGATGGTGAGAAGCATGACACGAATCGCTCGAGATGTCGCCGTGATCACCATCGCGACTTAGGGTGATGGCGTGCGGGGACTTCTGTTGGATGTCGGTGGCGTGCTGTTCGGTCCGGGATCGGATCTCGACGGCTTGAGCGCGGTCGTGCGCGCGGTGAAGGCCCGCGGAATAGTGACGGGAATCGTCAGCAACGATCCCGGCGGCGCCAGTGCTCAGTGGTTGCGGGATCTCGGCGACGGGGTCTTGGTCGACGACGTGATCGTGTCCGGTGATGTCGAGATGGCAAAGCCCGACGCCGAGATCTATCTGTTGGCAGCGAGTCGTTTGGGCGTCGAGCCGGAGGATTTCGTTTTCGTGGATGATCTCGAAATCAACGTCCGGGCGGCTGTGGCCGTCGGGATGGTCGGGGTCCATCACGTCGGCTCGGAATCGACCATCGAGGAGTTGTCGATTCTGTTCGATCTCGGCGAAGGAGGGGACACGAAGCCATGGTGAACAGACTGACGACTCAGGATGCCGCTTTCTACTTCCTCGAAGCCGGGACGACGCCGATGCATGTCGGCTCGTTGGGGATCTTCAGGCAACTGCGAAACGGGATCGATCACGAGGAGTTGCTTCGACTTGTCGAAGAGCGGCTCGGATCGGTTCCGCGGTACCGACAGAGAGTTCGCGAGGTGGCGTTCGGTCTGGCCCGCCCGGTATGGGTGGACGACTCGGATTTCGACATCACTTATCACGTACGCCGATCTGCTCTGCCCAAACCAGGTTCCGACGAACAGCTGATGGATCTGATCGCGCGGCTGACGTCGAGACCACTCGACAGCACGAGGCCGTTGTGGGAGATGTACCTGGTCGAGGGGCTGACCAGAAACAGATTTGCCATCTTCACGAAGTCTCATTCGTCGTTGGTGGACGGCGAGGCGGCTCCAGAGATCAGTCAGGTGATCTTCGATCCGGAGAAGAATCGAGCGCCAGGCCCCGAAGAATTGTGGATGCCCGCCAGGCCGCCGAGCGATACCAGCTTGTTGGTCAGTGCACTGGCGGATCTCGTGACGAGCCCGGGGGAGGGGATCGCACGGGCGCGTGCAGCGTTCAACGACGTGACCACATCCGTCACCGAGGCTGTGAGTGCACTCGGGAAACTCGCGGAAGTGGTTCGAACGGCGACGCAGGTAGCCCCGTCGAGCCCGCTCAACGCCACCATTTCGCGCAATCGACGCCTTGCGGTGGCCAAGACGTCTCTGGAGGACTATCGACGTATTCGCGCGCGGTACGGGTGCGAGATCAACGACGTGATTCTGACCGTCATCGCAGGTGCGATGCGGAACTGGTTGCTCTCGCGCGGTGAACCGGTGACCGAGGCGACCATCGTGCGAGCGATGGTGCCCATGTCGGTCTACACCGACGGCCCGGAGAGTCCTGACGTCGACGATCCGCAAGCGCCCGGACATGTTTCCTCGTTCCTCATCGACCTGCCTGTCGGTGAACCCAACGCGGTGGTTCGGCTCTCGCACGTGGCCCATGCGACGGAGGCATTCGCGCGTCAGGGTCGGCGGGTCACCGCGCAGACGATGGTGCGAATGTCCGGGTTTGCGCCGGCGACGCTGCATGCGATGAGCTCCCGCGCGGCCAGTAGTCTGTCGCAGCGAATGTTCAACTTGATGATCACCAATGCGCCAGGGCCGCAATTTCCGCTTTACCTCGGTGGTGCTCGGATGCTCGAGATGTATCCCGTGTCGCCACTGCTCAAGAATCAGACACTCAGCATCGCCCTGACGTCGTACGACGGAAATGTCTACTACGGTTTGAATGCCGACCGTGACGCGATGTCGGACGTCGACGTCGTTCGTTCGCTGATCTTCGAGTCACTCGAGGAATTGACGGATGCGAGTCGGTGACGAACGAGCATGAAGGTGGTCTCATGAGGGTGTACGTACCGGCGACGGTCGAGATTTTGCAGCAGTTGGTCGCAGATCAGGAGTTCGACCCTATGAGCCGGACGGCTTTTGCGGTCACCCCGACTCTGCGTGAGTCGTACGCGGCGGGGGACGACGACGAGTTGGCCGAGGTCGCCATGGGTGAGGCTGCGCGTGCGTCGCTGCGACTGATCGCCGGAACCGAGGGTGACGTCACCTTCCGGCGTGCTGTCGTTGCCGCCGACGTCGACGATGCCGATGTGAAGTTACGGCCCGATCTCGACGATTCGGTAGTCCGATTGGCGGGTCCTGTCACGATGGCTCAGGTTGCATCTGTGCATGTCGACCTCGAACAGGCAGAATCGGACATCGAGCGCGCTGCTGGCATAGTCGACGCGGCGGATCTCGGTGACGCCGATGCCGAGTTCACGCTCGGTGACGCGGAGGACCACGAGTTGGCGTGGTACGCCGCGCAGGAGTTGCCGTTCTTGCTCGACCTGCTGTGAATGTGCTTACCGTGAAGTAACCTACGGTACCGTAACCTGATAACCTACGGTACCGTAGGCAGTGGGTTCGGAAGGTGAGAGGTGGAGGTCTGATGGGTCTGAAGGACTGGATCGAGGCACCGGCAGCGTCGGTAGTTCCGGCAGCGCGGTCGAAGCTCAATCTGCTTCGCGGTGCGGCGGCTCGGCTGACCACACCATTGCTTCCCGACGACTATCTTCACCTCGCGAATCCGTTGTGGTCCGCGCGCGAGCTGCGTGGTCAGATCGTCGAAGTCCGGCCCGAGACCACGGACTCGGCGACCATCGTCATCAAGCCGGGTTGGGGATTCGACTTCAACTACCAGCCGGGGCAGTACATCGGCATCGGTCTGCATATCGACGGCCGCTGGCATTGGCGGTCGTACTCACTTACCTCGCCTCCCAACTGGGAGAACAAGCGCATTTCCATCGCGGTCAAGGCCATGCCCGAGGGCTTTCTCTCGAGCCACCTCGTCAGCGGGGCCGTGCCGTCGGGAACCATCGTTCGACTGGCCACGCCTTCGGGCAACTTCGCGTTGCCGGATCCGCCACCGGAGAAGATCCTGTTCATCACCGCCGGCAGTGGCATCACTCCGGTCATGGGCATGTTGCGGACGATGAACCGGCGCGGTCAATTGCCCGACGTCATGCACATCCACTCGGCTCCGACGGAATCCGACGTGATGTTCGCCGACGAACTCACAGCACTGCACGCCGAGCACGAGGACTTCGTGAGCCACGTTCAACTCACGCGCCGTGACGGAAAGTTCAAACTCAGTTCTCTCGACACGGTCTGCCCCGACTGGCGCGAGCGCCACACCTGGGCGTGCGGGCCCCTCCCGTTGCTCGACGAGCTCGAAGACGTCTGGAAGGCGGAAGGCATCGAGGATCGACTCCACATGGAGCGGTTCGCCGTATCGCGCATCGACGCTTCGGCCGACGGTGGCACGGTCACGTTCGAGAAGTCGGGTAAGACGATCACCGTCGACGGTGCGACAACGCTTCTGGAGGCAGGCGAGCAGTCCGGTGCCTTGATGCCGTTCGGTTGCCGCATGGGCATCTGCCAGACATGTGTCGTACCTCTCGTTGCCGGCCACGCGATCGATCTACGCTCGGGGAAACAGCACGCGGAGGGCGAGCGCATCCAGACGTGCATCTCCGCCGCCGCCGGCGACTGTACGCTGGACGCATAGCTTCTAGGCACACGGAGGACCACGGTGGCCATCACCGATATCAAAGAGTTTTCGCACCTCACCGAGGCCGATGTCGAAGCTCTCGGACGTGAACTCGATCAGATTCGACTCGACATCGAAGACTCTCGTGGGATCCGGGACGCCCGCTACATTCGTCGCGTCATTCGCGTCCAGCGGGCGTTGGAGCTCGGCGGGCGTATCGCACTGTTCGGCAGTCGGTACCGACCGGCATGGTTGGTCGGCACGACCCTGCTGAGCCTGTCGAAGATCATCGAGAACATGGAGCTCGGGCATAACGTCATGCACGGGCAATGGGACTGGATGAACGATCCCGAGATTCACTCCGTCTCGTGGGAGTGGGATCAAACCGGTCCTTCCGAGCATTGGAAGCGCGCCCACAACTACCAGCACCACACGTACACCAACGTCGTCGGTATGGACGAGGATCTCGGTTTCGGGATTCTGCGTATGACTCGTGACGAGCCGTGGAAGCCGATCAACCTCTTCCAGCCGATCGCCAACGTGATCTTGGCGGCCACGTTCGAGTGGGGCATCGCGCTGCACGACCTCACGGCGGCAGCCGAGTTGGAGGGCGCGGAAAAGGGGCAGCTGAACTCGCAGGCGAACAAAGACTTCGCGCGCAAGATCTTTCGTCAGGTGGGCAAGGACTTCATCTTGTTCCCGGCGCTGACGGGGCCGGCGTGGAAGTCGACCATGTCGGCCAATGCGACCGCGAACCTCGTGCGCAACCTGTGGGCGTACGTCGTCATCTTCTGTGGCCACTTCCCGGACGGTGCCGAGAAGTTCACGGTTGCCGAATTCGAGCAGGAGACTCGTCACGAGTGGTACCTGCGCCAGATGCTCGGTAGCGCGAACTTCAATTCCGGCAAGCTCATGGGACTCATGAGCGGCAATCTGAGCTACCAGATCGAGCATCACGTGTTTCCCGATCTGCCGAGCAACCGCTATCCCGAAATCGCTGTGAAGATGCGTGCATTGTGCGAGAAGTTCGATCTCCCGTACACCACCGGTTCGCTCTTCAAGCAGTATCTTCTGGCTCTGCGCACCATCCACAAGTTGGCTTTGCCGGACAAGTGGCTGACCGCAACCTCGGACAATGCTCCGGAAACGTCTTCGGAACTGCGGTTCCGCGACTCGGGATTCCGGGACGCAGCCATGGCGATGGTCGAGGACCTTCGTACCGATCCGATCACCGGTAAGCGTCTCGGTTTGTTGACCGCACTCAAGTCACAGGCCCGTTCCCGCATGCCGAAGCGTCGGAAGTGATATAGGTTACATCGGGAAAAACCTAACCTACGGTGCCGTAAGTTACGCTACAGTAGGTGCAGTTGATCTGAACGATTCGAATCGATGATCGTTCTGCACTTACTACTTTGCGCCTAACTCACTGCTAGGAGGCTTTCCATGGCGATTGCAGATGTCAAGGAATACGCACATCTCACGGACGCCGACATCGAAGCGCTCGGCCGCGAACTCGACGCGATTCGTCGCGACATCGAGGAGTCGCGCGGCGAGAAAGATGCGCGATACGTGCGCAACGTCATTCGTCTGCAGCGTTCGCTCGAAATCGGCGGCCGCGCAGTGCTTTTCGCCAGCCGTCGTCGTCCGGCGTGGCTCGCCGGAGTTGGCCTGCTGACGCTCTCGAAGATCATCGAGAACATGGAACTCGGGCACAACGTGATGCACGGGCAGTGGGACTGGATGAACGACCCGGAGATTCACTCCACCTCGTGGGAGTGGGACGTCACCGGCCCGTCTGCGCATTGGAAGCAGACCCACAACTACCTGCATCACAAGTACACCAACGTCCTCGGAATGGACGACGACGTCGGATACGGACTCCTCCGCGTCACCCGCGATCAGCGCTGGAAGCCCTTCAACGCCGGCAACCTGGTCTACAACACGCTGCTCGCGCTGTTCTTCGAGTACGGCATCGCCGCTCAGCACCTCGAGCTCGGCAAGGTGGCCAAGGGCCGCGCCGACAAGGAAGAGACGCAGCGCAAGCTCCGTGAGGTCGGCGAGAAGATCGGCAAGCAGGTCCTGCGCGACTACGTCATCTACCCGGCCATCACCGGCCCGGCGTGGAAGAGCACTTTGTCGGCCAACTTCACCGCCAACACTCTGCGGAACGTGTGGACCAACGCGGTCATCTTCTGCGGCCACTTCCCGGACGGTGCCGAGAAGTTCACCAAGGAAGACATCGACAAGGAAACGCAGGCTCAGTGGTACCTGCGTCAGATGCTCGGCAGCGCCAACATCGAGGGCAGCGCGCTCATGGACTTCATGACGGGCAACCTGAGCTACCAGATCGAGCACCACCTGTTCCCCGATCTGCCCAGCAACCGCTACAAGGACATCGCGGTCACGGTGCGTCAGCTCGCGGACAAGTACGACTTGCCGTACACGACGGGCCCGCTTGCCGTGCAGTACGCCAAGTCCTGGCGCACCATCGCCAAGCTGTCGCTGCCCAACAAGTACCTCAAGGACACCGTCGACAATGCGCCCGAGACGGCGTCGGAGCGGATGTTCGACGGCGAACTGACCTCGACTGTCGATCCCGTGACCGGGCGTCGCAGTGGCCTCAAGAGCGCCATCGCACGTAAGCGCAAGAGCGGAAAGCTGCGCAGCCTCCTCGGCCTGCGCTGATCGTCGACTGCGCTGACCGTGGACAGCAAGCGGTCCGACACCATTCGATGGTGTCGGGCCGCTTTGCTGTTCTCGCCCGGAACGTCGCTCGGGGGCGCTCAGTACTGATCGTTGGACTTGATCGCTTCCAGCAGTTGTCGCACAGCGACGACGCGTCGAGCTGATTTGCCCTCCAGTAGGTCGAGCTTGCATTCGGGATCTGCCGGCGGTCCGAGGTGCGTGCATCCGCGCGGGCAATCCTCGATCGCCGCAGCGAGATCCGAGAACGCCGCCACCACGTTCTCGGGCGAGATGTGCGCCAGACCGAACGAACGGATGCCCGGGGTGTCGATCACCCAGCCGCCACCGGCGAGCGGGAGTGCCACCGATTGCGTCGACGTGTGCCGGCCCTTGCCGACGCCGGATACGATGCCGACCGCTCGATTGGCATCGGGGACAAGGCGATTGACCAATGTCGACTTTCCGACGCCGGAATGTCCGATCAGGGCGGTCAACTTGTGCTCGAGGATCTGCGTCAGTTCGTCCAGGGGATCGTCGCGACCGGCGACGACCACTTGGATGTCGAGGTCGGCGAACGTGCTCGCGAATTCCTCCGGCGGTTCGAGGTCGCTCTTGGTCAGGCAGACGATCGGCGTCAGGCCACCCACGTAGGCGGCGACCAGTGCGCGCTCGACGAAGCCGGTGCGCGGTGGGGGATCGGCGAGTGCCACGACGATGAGAAGCTGCTCCGCGTTCGCGACGACGATGCGTTCGAAGGGATCGGTGTCGTCGGCGGTCCGTCGCAGAACCGTCGAACGCTCGGAGACCCGGACAATGCGCGCCAGGGTGTCGGTTTTGCCCGACAGATCGCCGACTATGTCCACCTGATCGCCGACGACGATGGGGGTTCGGCCAAGTTCGCGGGCGCGCATCGTGACGATCAGCCGGTCGGGATCGCCGCCGAGGACGCAACCCCAACGGCCACGATCCTTCGACACCACCATCCCCGATTCGGCCGAGAGATGTTCGGGCCGAGTCTTCGTACGGGGGCGGGATCCGCGCCCGGGGCGTACCCGGACGTCGGACTCGTCGTACTGCCGCGGACTCAGAAGCTTGCCTTCGGTGTCGCCGGCGAACTCTCGAGCATGTCGATCCACATGTTCTCGAAGCCCGGCAGTGTCTTGGCTGTGGTTCCGACATCGTCGACCTCGACACCGTCGACGACCAGGCCGATGATGGCGCCGGCTGTTGCCATGCGGTGGTCGGCATACGAGAGCCATTGTCCGCCATGGAGTTCCGCGGGAACGATCGTCAGGCCGTCATCGGTTTCGGTGACGGAGCCGCCGAGTTTGTTGATCTCGTCGGCGAGGGCGGCGAGACGGTCTGTCTCGTGCCCGCGCAGGTGCGCGATTCCTCGTAGATGCGAGGTGCCCTCGGCGAGAGCGGCCAGGGCCGCCACGGTGGGGGTCAGCTCTCCCACGTCGTGGAGGTCGATGTCGATGCCGCGCAGTTTCTCCGGGCCGCGGACAGTCAGGACACCATCGGCGAGAGTGACGTCGGCCCCCATCGAGGCGAGGATCCCGCGGATCGCGTCGCCGGGTTGCGTCGTCGACGACGGCCACATCGGGACGCTGACGGTTCCGCCGGTCACTGCGGCAGCGGCCAGGAACGGTGTGGCGTTGGAGAGATCGGGTTCGATCGCCCAGTCCACGGCGCGCACCGGCCCCGGTGCCACACGCCAGGTGTCCGCGTCACCGCCCGTGGCTGGCGTCGTCACGGAAACTCCGGCCTCGCGGAGCATCTCGACGGTCATGTCGATGTGTGGCATGGACGGGACGGGCTTGCCGTCGTGGTGAACGGTGACACCCTCTTCGAACGCAGCAGCCGAGAGCAGGAGACCGGAGACGAACTGCGACGAACCGGATGCATCGATGGTGACCGTCCCGCCGCGTAGGGATCCGGTTCCGGTGACGGTGAACGGGAGTGCGTCACCCTCGATCCGAGCGCCGAGACCGCGCAGTGCTTCCAAGATGGTGCCGAGCGGTCGTGTGCGTGCTTGCTCGTCGCCGTCGAAGTGGACGATGCCGTCGGCCATCGCGGCGAGTGGCGGCAGGAAGCGCATCACGGTGCCGGCCAGGCCGCAGTCGACCTCGCCGCCGCGCAGGGGTCCAGGGGTGATGCGAAGCGTGGTCGCATCACCGGCTTCCGCGACGCCGATGCCGAGGTCACGCAGAGCTGCGATCATCAGGTCGGCGTCACGGCTGCGGAGTGCACCGGTGATCGTGGACGGGCCATCCGCAAGTGCGGCCAGAATCAGAGCTCGATTGGTGATGGACTTGGATCCGGGCAGCGTCACCACTGCATCGACGGGTGCTTGGGCCCTCGGGGCGCTCCACAGACTCAGACTCACATGGTCCATCTTCTCTCATCGGTGGGGGAATGGTCGAAACCGTGCCACCCTGGGTGTCATGTGCGGAAGGTATGCGACCACAGCGGACCCGGCCACCCTGGCGGTGGAACTCGATGCGCTCGACGAGACCGACCACTCGGCGCCCGTCGAAGCCGATTACAACGTGGCCCCCACGACCGAGGTGTTGACCGTCGTCGAACGCCACGATCGGGAGAACCCCGACAGCGATCCGACCAAGAGGATTCGGCGGATGCGGTGGGGATTGGTGCCGTCGTGGACCAAGGAACTGGGCAAAGGTCCGGTCCTGTTCAACGCCCGCGCCGACTCGCTGGCGGAGAAGCCGGCATTTCGGACCGCCTTCAAGTTCAAGCGTTGCCTGGTCCCCATGGACGGGTGGTACGAGTGGCAGACCGAGGCCACCGGCGGGAAAAAGGCAGCGAAGATTCCTTACTACATGCACCCCGACGACGGATCACGGCTGTTCATGGCGGGCGTGTGGTCTGCCTGGCGGGACCCGAGGGTCGAGAACGCGAGCCCCGTCCTGAGCTGCTCGATCGTCACGGTCGACTCTCTCGGTCACCTCGAGCAGGTTCACGACCGCATGCCCCTCGCCCTGCCTCGTGACCGCTGGGAGGCGTGGCTCGATCCCGACAACACCGTCGATTCGGCTCTGCTCGAGCCGGTACCGGACCTCTTCGAGCGGATCGACGTCGATCGAGTCCGGCCGCTGGTCAACAGTGTCAAGAACAACGGGCACGAGTTGATCGAGCCGGACGTCGACCGTGCCGGCGAGCAGATCAGCCTGCTCTAGCAGTCAGCCGAGAGCCCAGGTGACGGTCACTTCGAACGAGACCTGCTGGGTTCCCGGGGCGAGAACCATGTCGGACATCGAGGCGTCGGGAGCGCGCATGGTCTGACCGCCACTCGTGTCGTGTGCCTCGGTGATGGTCACGACGTTTTCGAGCGACGTCCCGGACAGATCCGCGTACTGCTCGGCACGGTTCTTCGCGTCCTCGAAGGCACGGGTGCGAGCGTCGGCCAGAAGCTGAGAGTCGTCGTCGATGGCGAAGGCGACGTTACCGAGCCGTGCCGCGTTTCCGCCCGCCGCGATGCCGGCGTCCAGGACAGAAGAGGC
The DNA here is from genome assembly GCF_031763325.1 of Rhodococcus sp. SG20037. Taxonomy (NCBI): domain Bacteria; kingdom Bacillati; phylum Actinomycetota; class Actinomycetes; order Mycobacteriales; family Nocardiaceae; genus Rhodococcus; species Rhodococcus sp. SG20037. Next base: position 2,373,485 of record NZ_CP134497.1, read on the forward strand.
CTTGTCGAGATCGCGGACGACGATTCGTACCGAGTTGGTCGCCCGGTAGCCGGTCACGTTGCCGCCGACGAACGGTCCGCCGCTGGCGTCGTACTGCGGCTGGACGGACAGATCGCTTGTCTGCACGTCCTCGGGGGCAACCCCGGCGGCGACTATCGCGTCGATCATCTGACGGGCCTTGTCATTCGCCTCCGAGACCGCTCCCGATACATCCGGGGCAACCACCTCGATGCCGATGTCGGCATTGAGGATGTCCGGCGCCCCGCGGACCTGCCCTGATCCGACTACCGTGACTTCCTTGGCGGCATTGTCCGAACTCCCGCAGGCCGTCAGCGAGACGGTGAGGGCTGCCGCTGCAGCGGTCAGTGCAAGAGTTTTCAGGTGTGGTCGCATGGTGAGACCGTAGCGACCGGATACTCAGCCCGCCGTGATTTGCGCCGTGACCGCGCCACTGAGCTGCGTGAGGTCCGTCGGAGCCAGCTCGATTTCGAGCCCGCGTCGGCCGGCGCTGCAGAGAATGCGGTCCCAGTCGAGCGCCGACGCATCGATCACTGTCGGCAGTTTCTTGCGCTGGCCGAGCGGTGAGATACCGCCGAAGACGTAGCCGCTCGAGCGCTCGGCTTCGGCGCGATCGGCCATGACGGCTTTGCTCGCACCGAGGGCAGCGGCTGCAGCTTTGAGCGAGAGCTTGTCCGGGACCGGCAGGACCGCGACGGCGAGCTTGCCGGTGTCGAGTTTGACGACCAAGGTCTTGAAGATCTGGGCGGCCTCGACGCCTGTCGACTCTGCCAGTGCAGTGACCGCCTCGTCGCCGAAAGATTCGGCGCGAGGATCGTGGTCGTAGCTGTGGACGCGGTGCGGTGTCTTCGACTTGTCGAGAAGTACGGTCGCAGGGGTCGCTGTTCCGGCCATGTGGAACACCCTATGTGGATCGCCGACAGGTGCATTCGACCAGGCCGGGAACAGAGTCGCTGACTCCCGTGTTGGTACCAGTTGATGAAACTTGTCCCGAGAAGCGAAGGAGCGACCGTGCTGGCTGTGTGTGAGCCACCACCGGCCCGTGGGTCGGATCTTCAGTTGGCGGTAACCTTGATCCCTACGGCTAGTGAAGGGATCAGAGTGCTGGAACACGACCGGCCCAAGGACGAACCGTCAGGGGTAGCTGAACCTATCGACGGCGCAGTGTCCGAAACGCCCGAAACTGCGGATGAGTTGATTGCCCGGTTCGAGCGCGACGCGCTCCCGCTGCTCGACCAGTTGTACGGCGCTGCCCTGCGCATGACGCGGAATCCGGCTGATGCCGAGGATCTCGTGCAGGAGACGTACGTCAAGGCGTACACCGCTTTCCGTTCGTTCCGTGCCGGTACCAACCTGAAAGCCTGGCTGTACCGGATTCTCACGAACACCTACATCAACTCGTACCGCAAGAAGCAGCGCCAACCCGCGCAGTATCCGACGGACGAGATCACCGACTGGCAGTTGGCCGCCACCGCCGAGCACACTTCGACGGGGCTGCGATCGGCCGAGGTGGAGGCGCTCGACGCGTTGCCTGACGACGACATCAAGGCGGCGCTGCAGTCGCTTCCCGAGGAATTCCGTATGGCCGTGTACTACGCCGATGTCGAAGGATTCCCGTACAAGGAGATCGCGGAGATCATGGGCACACCCATCGGAACGGTGATGTCGCGACTGCACCGTGGTCGCAAGCAATTGCGTGGTCTTTTGGCCGATGTCGCAAAAGACCGTGGATTCAATCGGGACGGCGCGGTCGACACAGCCACAGTCGCAGCCACCGAGACGGAAGGTGTCACACGATGAGTGAGCAGGACGAATTCGAAAGGCTCGACTGCTCGGCAGTCATCGCCGACGTCTGGTTGATGCTCGACGGTGAATGCGACGATTCAAGTCGTGCTCGCCTGCAGCGTCATATCGACGATTGTGGATCGTGCCTCGAGGCCTACGGGATCGAAGAGAAGGTCAAGAGCCTGATCAACCGTAAGTGCGGCGGAGACCATGCGCCGGAAAGCCTGCGTCAGAGGCTCACCGTCGAGTTGCGTCGGACCATCGTCATAACGACTACCGAAACCGACAGCTAGCCCGTCAGCGAAGATCTGAGCGGCAGCAGTCGGAAGGCAGTAACGCCGAGGGGCGGGGAAGCAATGCTTCCCCGCCCCTCGGACGTTTTGTTGCGCTACATGTCAGGCGTTTGGACGCTTGCCATGGTTAGCGGCGTTGCCCTTACGGCTGCGCTTCTTACGACCACGCTTACCCATGATTGGTCTCCCTTCTGTTTCTTTCGCGTCATTGTTTCACGCCGATGCCGGTGTGGTTCCATTGGCAGGTCGATCGAGTGATCCGTCGACGTATTTTCGTGGTCAGAGTGCAGTTCCGACAGAAGTGAGGTTCACGATGGCAGAAGACGTGCGCGCCGAGATGGTTTCGACGGTCTACCAGGTCGTCGTGAGCGAGGGAGACGTCGTTGCGGACGGCGACACCCTGGTCATCCTCGAATCCATGAAGATGGAGATTCCCGTCCTGGCCGAGGTTCCGGGAACGGTGACGACGGTGGGCGTCAAGGTCGGCGACGTGATTCAGCAAGGCGATCTGATCGCCGTGATCTCCTAAGCCGGACGATGTCCACTCTCAGCGACCTCCTCGCCGAACACACCGACCTTCCCGGTGCGGCGGTCGACCATCTCCAGCGCGTCGTGGGGGAGTGGCAACTGCTCGCCGACCTCTCCTTTGCCGACGTTCTCTTGTGGGTGGGCACCGAATCGGAGAAGAACCGATCCGAGGGGACGGTCATCTGCGTAGCGCATTGCCGGCCGACAACGGCATCGACGGCTTTTCCGGAGGACGCGGTCGGAACGGTCGTTTCCGAGTCCGAGCACCCGCAGGTTCTTCGCGCTCTCGTGGAGGGCCGCGTCGTGCGCGGGGAAGACGAGACGTGGCGTGAAGGAATGCCGCCGCGTCGGGAAGCCGTTCCGGTGCGTCTGGACGGGCGTGTCATCGCTGTTCTGAGCCGCGACACCAACCTGTCGCACCAGCGAGCGCAGAGTCCGCTCGAACTCGCGTATCTCGATTGCGCCGAAGACCTGTGTCAGATGATCAGCGACGGAACCTTCCCGATCCGAGAATCGCGCTCCGACACGAACTCGAGCCCACGTGCGGGCGACGGCTTCATCCGTCTCGATACCGAAGGCACAGTCGTCTATGCCAGCCCGAATGCGCTCTCGGCCTATCACCGGATGGGTCTGAGTTCGGATCTGGTGGGCCAAGACCTCGCAGCGCTGACCCGTTCGTTGGTCACCGACCCGTTCGAGTCTCAGGAAGCTGCGGGATACATCCGAGATACGTTGGCGGACAAGCCCGGTCGCCGTATGGAGATCGAGGCGCGCGGGGCGACCGTTCTGCTGCGGGCCCTGGTTCTCAAGCCTGGCGGCCGGCATGTCGGTGCTGCGGTCGTCGTCCGCGACGTCACCGAGGTCAAGCGTCGTGATCGCGCTCTCCTGAGCAAGGACGCAACCATCCGCGAGATTCACCATCGAGTGAAGAACAATCTGCAAACCGTCGCGGCGCTTCTGCGTCTACAGGCCAGGCGAACCGGCAACGACGAAGCGCGACAAGCGTTGACAGAGTCGGTGAGGCGCGTGACGTCCATCGCCCTCGTTCACGACACCTTGTCGATGTCGGTGGACGAAGAGGTGGATCTCGACGAGGTGATCGACCGGTTGGTTCCCATGCTCTCCGATGTCGCGGGAGTAGGTGTGCCGGTGACGATTCGGCGTGAGGGCAGTTTCGGAGTGTTCTCCGCCGAGCGCGCCACCCCGCTGGTCATGGTGCTGACGGAGTTGGTGCAGAACGCGATCGAGCACGCTTTCGATCCGGGTGTGACCGGCACGGTCACACTCAGTGCCGAGCGTTCTGCACGCTGGTTGGACGTGATCATCCACGACAACGGGCGCGGCCTGCCGGAGAACTTCGACCTCGAGAAATCCGATCGCCTCGGACTCCAGATCGTGCGGACTTTGCTGGGCGCCGAACTCGGTGGCTCGCTCGGACTGCACCCGGGAAGCGGAGGCGGTACCGACGCGGTTCTGCGTGTGCCGCTCGGTAGACGTTCTGCGCGTTACTGATTCGAGCCGCGTTAGCGATTCGAGCAGACAAAAAGCCCGGCACCATGTGGTGCCGGGCTGTCGTCTTCGACTGTGCAGAGGGGCTGTTCTCCGCCGCGAGTCGAACGTCTCGGTTCTACCTAGACGGAAGTGCGTGCACGGGTACGTGCGTTACGACGCTTGAGTGCGCGACGCTCGTCTTCGCTCATTCCGCCCCAGACGCCTGCATCCTGGCCGGACTCGAGAGCCCACGACAGGCACTCGGCGGTGACGGGGCAGCGGTTGCAGACAACCTTGGCATCAGCGATCTGAGCGAGGGCCGGTCCGCTGTTTCCCACAGGGAAGAACAGTTCGGGATCCTCGTCGCGACAGATTGCGTTGTGGCGCCAGTCCATCTTTTTTCGCTCCTTAATTGGGTGTGTATTCACACCATTTGGTACCAATGAGTTTGTGTGTGCGTCATCAATGTTTCCGCACTGTTACTTGTGAATGCTTTCACGAACTCGCGGTATGTCAATAGGTTTGAACGGGTTCGTGGGCCAACTCACTAATTTGTGACACACCTGACGGCCACCTGGGCGTCACCGGCATTTTACCCGATTTCGACCTTTTGGCACCAGAGTTTTTGCAGGTCAAACGTGTTGCCTGACTCACGTCGTAATCGGTGCGAACACTTCCAGTGCATCCGGGACCGAGGTGAATTCGACCTTTTCACGAAGTCCGATGTAGTCGCCGTCCATCTGGAGTCCGATCGGTCGCGACGATTCGATGGTGATTGTCGGGACGTCGTCGGTGCGTAAGAGGACCTTCGATTTCGGCTCCGCGCCGCGTGCGAGTAGTTGCCGCACAACCCGCAGGGACGGCAGAACTTTGGTGCTCGTCATGGCGAAGATGCCGAGTCCACTGTCGAAGGTCGTTCCCGGATTGGTGTGGACGGGACGCTCTTCCAGATATGTCCACGGGCTCGAGTTCGAGACGAATGCGTAGTGGACTCCGGAGACGGGATCCTGATCGGGAAGGTGGACGGTCAGCGCTGGTTCGGCTCGCTTGGCACGGAAGAACGCCGCGATCGCGGTTCGGACATACCGGGCGGGTGTGGCGGCGTCACCGTTCTTACGGCTGGCGTCGACGGCCTCGCACACATCGGCGTCGAGGCCCATTCCGGCGTTGAACGTGAACCAACGGTTGTCGCAGTGTGCGAGCCCGATTCGGCGCCTGGTCCGTTCGGAGAGGAGGTCGACGAGTTGGTTCGTGGCGTCGATCGGGTCGGCGGCAATACCGAGTGAGCGCGCGAAAACGTTTGCCGAGCCTCCCGGGACGACAGCGATCGTCGGGATCGGACCGACCGGAACCGATTTCATCGACGCGGGATGCGGTGACCCGAGCAGTCCGTTGACCACTTCGTTGACCGTTCCGTCGCCACCGTGGACGATCACCGAGCCGAAGCCGTCTTCGTGGGCTTCGCGCGCCAGTTCGGCAGCATGACCCCGATGTGTGGTGTGCGCCACAGTAAGTCGCACCCGACTCTCGAGGGCGTGTGCCAACAGGTCACGACCGGCAGCGGTGGTGGAGGTGGCATTGGGGTTGACGATCAGCAGTGCGCGCACGGGGCATGAGCCTATCCGGTGTCGTGTTCTAGGCTGGCCTCGTGCCGAATACCGCCAGTCCGAACGCCCTGCCCAAGACAGTCACATGGGCGGGTGCCCTCGTGACGCTTCAAGGGCTGGTTGCCGCCGGGTTCGCGATCGTCGCAGTGATTCGCGGTGCAACCGGCCACGATCAGAGCGTCACCAACGGATACGGATTTGCCGCCTGGGTCGCGATCCTCGGCGGCGCGGTGTTGGCTGCCGGTATCGCTTTGCTGACGGGCCGCCGGTGGGGCCGGGCAATCGCCGTCGTCGCGCAGTTGCTGCTCCTGCCGGTCGCCTGGTCGCTCCTGACCGATTCGCATCAGGTGCCGCTCGGCATCGTTCTGGGTGTCGTCGTTCTCGGCGCTCTGGGCTGCCTGTTCTCGGCTCCGACGTCTCGATGGATGGCAGCGGAGTACGGAGCGTACGCAGACGAGGTGTCGCCGGAAGTGGGACGCCCGGACGAGACCGAAGAGCCGCGGGACAAGTAGGACGGAACGCCTACCCTGCTTCGGTCCTACTCAGCTTCGGCGGCGAGAGCTCCGAGGTGGGTGCCGGTCAGGCGATACGTGGTCCACTCCGTCTTCGCGTCGGCACCGAGTGACTCGTAGAACTTGATCGAGGGGGTGTTCCAGTTGAGCACCGACCAGGACAGCCGGGTGTAGTCGTTGTCGGTGCACTCCTTGGCGAGTGCGGCCAGAAGAGCCTTCCCGTGGCCTGATCCGCGCTGACTGGGCTTGACGTACAGGTCTTCGAGGTAGATGCCGTGAGCGCCGTCCCACGTCGAGAAATTGCGAAACCACAACGCCATGCCGACGACGTCGTCGGCCGAATTCACAGCGACGTGCGCGAAGGCCGTCGCGGCCGGCCCGAACAACGCCTCGCCGATCTGTTCCGCCTTCACGGTGCACTCGTCGAGGGCCTTCTGGTAGTCGGCCAACTCGTAGATCATGTCGGTGATCGGCTGGACGTCTGCGGGCGTGGCGCGTCGGATCATAGGGAGAATCTTAGGCCTCAAGCCTCGACGAGCGGCGGCACGTTGTGATGGACGAGGTGGGTGGCGCCGTGCTCGTAACCGAGAACCGAGTATGCGCCGGGGGACAAGGCGAAACGCTTTCCTTCCGTCACCGGGAGCTCGAGCCAGCGGGCGATGAGTGCGCGTGAGAAGTGGCCGTGCCCGATCAGGATCACGTCGCGTTCGGGTAGTTGCGAACGCACCATCGACAGCACCATGTCGGTCCGGGCGTGGATCTGATCGGCCTGCTCGCCGCCGGGGCACGGGTGGGTCCAGACGGTCCAATCGGGCACCGTTGCGCGGATCTCGGGCGTCGTGAGGCCTTCGTAATCGCCGTAGTCCCATTCGGACAGTGCATCCCAGGTTCGCTCTTCCGGCAGGCCGGCGAGATCACCCGTCAACTGTGCGCGCAGCCGCGGACTCGTCAGAATCATGGGGTTCCGGAGGTCGAGGGTTCGCAAGCGATTTCCGGTCGCGGTTGCCTGCATCTCGCCGAGCGGAGTCAGCGGAACCTCGGTCCGGCCCGTGTGTTTCCCGGTGCGTGCCCACTCGGTTTCACCGTGTCGCATGAGTACGACGCGAGCACCGAGGGGGATCGACGAGGGGGCGGACTGGGACGTCATGTCGACCATCATTGCAGGCTGCCTCGCGTGTGTAGCTCGCCTCCTGGCGCGAAGTGCGCAAGGATCTACGTGTGACGACGGTTCTCGCAGTGGCGAATCAAAAGGGCGGCGTGGCTAAAACCACCACCGTCGCTTCTCTCGGTGCGGCTTTGTCCGCGCTCGGACAACGAGTTCTGGTGGTGGATCTCGACCCGCAGGGCTGCCTGACGTTCTCGCTCGGACACAACCCGGATCGCCTCGAGCGTTCGGTCAACGAGGTCCTGGCGGGTGATCTCGACGCGGTCGACGCCGTGCTGAAGACGGACGACGGTATGGATCTCCTGCCGGCCACGATCGATCTCGCGGGCGCCGAAGCGCTGCTCCTGATGCGACCCGGTCGAGAGTTCGCGCTCAAGCGGGCGCTGTCTCCGCTCCTGGGCTCTTACGACGTCATCATCATCGACTGCCCACCGTCGTTGGGTGTGCTCACACTCAACGGATTGACTGCGGCGCAGTCGGTTCTGGTTCCACTGCAATGCGAAACCCTCGCACACCGCGGCGTCGGACAGCTGCTGCGTACGGTTCGTGAAGTCCAAGCCATCACCAACCCGGATCTTGTTCTGCTCGGCGCACTTCCGACTCTGTACGACGCTCGAACCACGCACAGTCGCGACGTGCTCGCCGATGTCAGCGACCGCTACTCCCTGGCCGTTCTGGCGCCTCCGATCCCACGCACCGTCAAGTTCGCCGAGGCGTCCGCGTCGGGCGCGACGGTCCTCGCCGGACGAAAGAACAAGGGTGCGGATGCCTATCGTGAACTCGCGGACAATCTCGTAAAGCATTGGGCTGGAAACGAAGTCGTGACTTTCGCGCCGGAGCTGGCGATCTGAGGAAGGTGAGCTTCTAGCGCAGCGCGAACAAGGTATCGCCGCGCTGTTCCAGAATCGTCTCGCCCGCACTGGCGAGCACGATCGGTGTCGCCGTCTCACCGCGGTCGACTGCGATCATGCGCTGCACCGCTCCGTCCGACGGACTGACGGCTGCAATGCCGCCCGGAACGGGGATGAGCATCTGACCGGCAACCATGCTTCCGGGTCCGGACGTTCCGTTGACGATCCACGTCGGAGCCAGATCGCTCAGGCGCAGGTTGACGGTCTGCGAGCCGGTCCACCACGTGATCGAAGCCTTGTCGGCCCGGGTGCGGGCGCCTTCGGTCACCGTTCCCTCGATCGGATAGTCGACGATCGGATTGCCGGATCCGTCGAAAATGGTGATGCGAGAAACGGTTCCGTTGGCGGCAGGGAGGTAGACGGCCGTCTTTTCGCCGGCCACGGCAAGCAGGCGGGCGCCCTCGGAGTCGAGGAGAATCGCGGATCCGTACTCTTCGGGTTCCTGGGCGTCCTTGGGTGCGGGATTCATCACCGTCAACCTGTTGGAGGCTTCACCGGGGCAGCGCTCGAGTACCGAGACTCGGTTGGCGCTCGACGCAGCGTCGAGCAGCGTGCATCCGGTGCGGGGTTGCTTGTTGGGGTTGACCTTCGCGTCGACCCGGCCGTACTCGAGGGTTCGGACGAGGTCCGAGCGCCACAGCTCCATTCGCTCACTGCCGCGCGAAATCAGGTAGGTGCCGTCCGCTGAAAGGCTGACCGCGGAATCGGCGTCGCTGTTGCGCTGGTCCTTTCGGGCGCCGGTGTCGGCGACCAGCGACGTGACCTGAGAGCAACCGCGATCGTCCTGATAGACGCTGACGACGCGATCCCACGAACCGATCGCGCCGCACAGCGGAATGTTGCGCGCGTATCGCCACACTTCTTCGCCCGTTGCCGGATCGCGGCCGATCACCTCGGAGCCGTCGGCGGTGACGACGGCATTTCCGACGGTGATCGGTGCCGTCGAGTCGGCACTGGGAGATTCCCACGTCTGCTTCAGGATGTCGGGTAACAACACCGACGTCGACAGAGGTGGGAGTGGAGATTCAGCGGTGACCGAGGTGGTTCCGCGCGCATCACTGCGCAACCACACAACGGTCACCGCCACGATTACGGCCAGCGCGATTGCCAGCGCACCGATCACATCTGAGCGAGTACGCCTTTCGGGAGCCAGCACATCGGCAGCTTACTCTGCGGCGCCTGCCGTCGCGGAAGCCGCGGGGCGACGACGCCGACGGCGACGCGGCTTGGCCGCTCCGTCTTCGTCCGAGTTCTCGGCAGCGGTTGCCGCGGGTGCCGAAGGGGGAGCTGTGGTGGCGCCGGCGGTGGTGGACGTCGCGGCGTCGGTCGAAGCGCCGGCGCGGGTGCGGCGACGGGTCCGGTTGCGGCGGGGAGCGGCCTTCTCTTCGTTGCCGTCCGAGTCGGTCGACTTCGGCGCGTCTGCTTTGTCCGTTGCTGCTTTGTCCGTTGCTGCCTTCTCAGGGGCGGCCTTGGCCTTGCGAACAGTGCCCTTGGCATCGGCCGGAATGGACAACTCTTCGTAGAGGTGCGGCGAGCTGGAGTAGGTCTCGACCGGGTCGGGGATTCCGAGGCTCAGTGCCTTGTCGATGAGCTGCCAGCGAGGGATGTCGTCCCAGTCGACCAGCGTGACGGCGATGCCGGTGCGTCCGGCGCGGCCGGTACGACCGATGCGGTGGACGTAGGTCTTCTCGTCCTCGGGGCACTGGTAGTTGATGACGTGGGTGACGTCGTCGATGTCGATACCGCGGGCAGCGACGTCGGTGGCGACCAGAACGTCGACCTTGCCGTTACGGAAGCCCTTCAGCGCCTTTTCACGGGCGATCTGGCCGAGGTCACCGTGGACGGCACCGACGGAGAAGCCGCGCTCGGCGAGATCGTCGGCCACCTTCTGGGCTGTGCGCTTGGTGCGGGTGAAGATCATCGTCGCGCCGCGGCCTTCGGCCTGCAGGACGCGGGCGACCATCTCGGCTTTGTCGAGCGCGTGTGCACGGTAGATGTGCTGGCTGGTGCGATCGTGCACCGCGGAGGATTCGGCCTCTTCGGCGCGGATGTGCGTCGGCTGCGTCAGGAAGGTGCGAGCCAGGGTGATGATCGGGCCGGGCATCGTCGCGGAGAAGAGCATCGTCTGACGCTTGTCGGGGACCATGCCCATGAGGCGTTCGATGTCGGGGAGGAATCCCAGGTCGAGCATTTCGTCGGCCTCGTCGAGGACGAGAACGCCCACCTTGCCCAGGATCAGGTGCGACTGGTTGGCGAGGTCGAGCAGGCGACCCGGGGTGCCGACGACAACGTCGACGCCCTTCTGGAGTGCCGAGATCTGCGCCTCGTACGGACGGCCGCCGTAGATGGGCAGAACCTGGAGACCGCGGTCGCCGACCCGGAGGTACTTGCTGGCGTTCTCGAGGTCGCGGGCAACCTGGATGCACAGCTCGCGGGTGGGAACGATGATCAGAGCGCGGGGCGTGCCGTCGAGAACAGCTGTGCCGTTCTCGGCGGTGACGATGCGATGCAGGAGCGGGACGCCGAAACCGAAGGTCTTGCCCATTCCGGTGCGGGCCTGACCGATGAGGTCGTCACCGGCGAGAGCCAACGGAAGGGTGAGTTCCTGGATGGCGAAGGTGCGCTCGATGCCGATCTCGTTCAGTGCGCGGACGATTTCGTCGCGGACACCGAGTTCGGCGAAGCTCGGGGGTACATGGGTGTCGTCGAGCTGGACGGAAACGGTGTTCTCGGTTGCTTCGTCTTCGTGGTCGACAGTGATCTTGCTCAGGGGACTAGCCTTTCCTCGTGGCGGTACGCACGCACAAGGTAAGGGGCCAGGCCGTAAGTCGGCCGATGTCGATGCCCTCTTTTTCTTCGGTCATGCCTACGCCTCAGCACTGAATTCCACTCGGACGAATTCGAACCGTCCGGAGATCTCGGCGAAGCGGGCGACAACCGTCGATGCAGGTGCGCGCACATTATCGGTGGGGTTCGTGTGAATACAGCCGTCCCGGCTAACCAATTGGCCCGGGGGAACTGGCGAACTCCCAAGACCATTGTAGCTGCACGTTGTCCGTCCCTCGCGGTGACATGTCGAAGATCACCGAATCGGACATGCGGTCCTTGCCGGTCGCGTCGGCCGTCGAAGCACTACAGTTCGTAGTCATGGGCGCACACGATCTTGATGCTTCGACGGACGCTGGAACCGGAGGCCGAGTCGCTTCCGATCACCCTGGCGTGATCGATTTGTTTGCCGTTCTCGCGTATGGCGAGATTTCGGCGTTCTACCGCTTGGCGGAGGACGCACAAATGGCACCGGACCTGCGAGGCAAGGTGGCGTTCGCCAGCATGGCCGCCGCCGAGATGGACCACTTCGAGACTCTGGAAACGGCGTTGACGGAACGTGGCCACGAGATCTTCGCCGTCATGGACCCGTTCGTTCGAGCTCTCGACAACTACCACGCGTCGACGACACCGTCGACGTGGCTGGAATCGCTCGTGAAGGCGTACGTCGGCGACGGAATCGCTGCCGACTTCTATCGCGAGATCGGGCACTCCCTCCCGGCGGATGTCGCGGAAATCGTCGAGGACGTGCTGTCCCAGACGGGCCACTCGGAGTTCGTGGTGCTCGAGGTGAAGGCAGCAGTGGAGGCCAGTACTCGCGCCAAGGACCGGTTGATGCTGTGGGGACGCCGTCTTCTGGGCGAAGCAATCACGCAGGCACAGTTCGTGCTGGCGCAGCGTGAAGATCTCACCGATCTGGTGATCTCCGCCTCCGGCGACCTCAACGGAGTTGTCGCGTTGTTCGACGGCATGCAGGCGAAGCATGCTGAGCGGATGGCGATTCTCGGACTCGTCTAGGTGCCTGTTCGCTCTGGGCACAGCGTGCAGAGGAGCGTGGGCGGTCGTTGCTGCATTAGCCTTGCGTCGACAACGGATGTAATTCACGAACAGTTCGGAGGTTGACCGTGGAGGTCAAGATCGGTGTAATCGACAGCCCGCGTGAGCTCATCGTCAACAGCGAACAGACCCCTGACGAGGTCGAGACACTGGTCGCGGCTGTCCTCGGTGGCCGCGAGCCGGTTCTGGCTCTCGTCGACGACAAGGGCCGCAAGTTCCTGGTGCAGGCTTCTCGTGTGGCGTACGTGGAGATCGGTCCGTCCGATATCCGCAAGGTCGGATTCGCGCCTACCGTCTGACGCGTAGCTGTAACAGCAGAATGGGCGGGCAGTCGTGAGACTGCCCGCCCATTCTCGTTCGGGTTCCGGTTACTTCGTTTCGGCTTGCAGCGGCACGTGTGAGAGACCGCCCCACGCGAGGGTCACGGTGATTTCCACGGCTTCTTCCTTCGGGATCGGCCGCGCGGCCTCGAGCCAGTACCGCGCAGTGAACTGGCTGGCACCGACAAGACCGACCGCAAGGATGCGCGCGCGGTACGGATCGAGTCCGGAATCCTGACTCACCAGGTCGAACACGGCGTCGACGCAGGCTTCGGTGGCTTGTTCGACGCGTGTCTGGACCTGAGGTTCGCCCATGATGTCGGACTCGAACACCAGGCGGAAGCCCTGGGAGTCGTTGTCGACGAAGTCGAAGAACGCCTGGACCGCGGCGCGGACACGCTGTTTGTTGTCCGTCGTCGATCGCAGGGCCTGGCGTACACCCGAGATGAGGCTGTCGACGTAACTCTGCAGGACTGCGACGTACAGTTCGAGTTTGCCTGGGAAATGTTGGTACAGAACTGGCTTGCTGACACCGGCACATTCGGCGATCTCGTCCATGCCGGCCGAGTGGTACCCGTTCGCAACGAATACCTCACTTGCAGCTGCGAGGAGCTGGAGGCGGCGCGCATCGCGCGGGAGGCGGGTGCTGCGACGTGTTCCGGCAGGCTTGCCAGCCGTTGTACCGCGATCGGAGTCAGTCCGATCCGCGAGTTCTGTCATGTCGCTTCCAATCTGAGCAAAAGTAATTCGGTCGGCGCGCGGATCCGCGAGTCGCGTGTGCGTACCCGCCAGTATCCTCCGTCACACCGGTCGTAGCCGAATGAACGATACCGTGTGTCGCCCGGGCGAGTCGCGCGTGCCTCGGTGAGCGAGACCAGCGGTCTTTCTCGTTACAGGAAGGGCTGCCATGACACGCCAGGACCAGCAAGTTTCGGTCAGCCCGGGCGAGCGACTTGCCGTGTGTGAGATTCTGGACGACGTGACTGACCCAGGGGGACCGCGCATGCGTGGACGAACTACGCAGAACCCTGAACGTGAGGAACGTCGAATGCGTAGCGGAACTGGAGCGCCTCGCGACGAACGTCGGCCGGAGGTGCCGGATGATCGTGCCTACGGCGAACGCGACTATCGCGGCATTTCCTCCCATCAGCCTTTGCGCGCCCAATGGGATCCGACCAAACGAGAAGTGGGCCGAACCCCGCGTAATCCGCGACCGGACCGGGCAGCGCGAAAGCAGAGCAAGCTCGGGCGCTTCGTCTCGACCTACGGTTGGCGGGCCTACGCGATTCCGGTTCTCGTGGTGCTCACCATTCTTGTGATCGTCGATGCGGTGCGGCCGGACGCCACAGACTCCGCGAGCAAGACGTCGGCCACCGCCGACCTCGCGCACAGCACCGACGGAACCGATGTCATCGGTGCCCCACCGGCCGGAGACGGAACTTTTGCCTCGTCGATACCGTCCGGTGCCCTTCCCGACGGTGGTCCGTTCACCGTCGCGGGGGGTGGAACGTGGCACGTCGTACCAGGTACGACGGGCAAGGTCGGACAGGGAACCGAACGCGAGTTCACGTACACGGTCGAGATCGAGGACGGCGTCGACACGACCGGCTTCGGCGGAGACGAATCGTACGGACGCATGGTCGACCAGACACTGGCCAATCCGAAGAGTTGGACCAACGATCCCAAGGTCGCGTTCCGGCGCGTCGACGCCGGCGAGCCGGACTTCCGGATCTCCTTGACCTCACAGATGACGATCCGCGAAGGCTGTGGATACGAAATCGAACTCGAAGGATCCTGCTACAACCCGAGCATGGACCGAGTCCTGCTCAACGAACCGCGATGGGTGCGAGGCGCCATTTCGTTCCAGGGCGACATCGGCTCGTATCGGCAGTATCAGATCAATCACGAGGTCGGCCATGCCATCGGATACGCCGCTCATCAGCCGTGCGAGACCGAAGGCGGACTCGCACCGATCATGATGCAGCAGACCTTCGGAACCGCGAACAACGACATCGCTAGGCTTGATCCCGAGGGCGTCGTTCCGATGAACGGACTCACGTGCCGCTTCAATCCGTGGCCGTACCCCCGAGCGTGACCGGATCGAGAATCCCTGATCTCGTCTTGAACTAGGAGTGTTTCGCGGTGTCTGCAACACCCGTCGTATTGCCACCACTGGTGGAGCCGGCAGCCGAGTTGAGCCGGGAGGAAGTTGCCCGATACAGCCGGCACCTGATCATCCCGAACATAGGCATGACCGGTCAGAAGCGGCTCAAGAATGCACGAGTCCTGTTCATCGGCGCCGGTGGATTGGGTTCACCGGCACTGCTCTACCTCGCGGCCGCAGGAGTGGGCACCATCGGGATCGTCGAGTTCGACGAGGTCGACATGTCGAACCTGCAGCGTCAGGTGATTCACGGACGCTCCGACGTCGGACGCCCGAAGGCGCTCAGCGCGAAGGAGTCGATTCTCGAAATCAACGAGCACGTCGACGTCCGGTTGCACGAGTTCCGCCTGGACAACTCCAACGCGGTCGAACTGTTCTCCGAGTACGACCTGATCCTGGACGGTACGGACAACTTCGCGACGCGGTACCTCGTCAACGATGCTGCCGTCATCGCGGGAAAGCCGTACGTGTGGGGCTCGATCTACCGCTTCGAAGGGCAGGTCTCGGTCTTCTGGGAAGACGCCCCGGACGGCGCGGGACTGAACTATCGCGATCTTTACCCGGAGGCGCCGCCGCCAGGCATGGTCCCCTCGTGCGCCGAGGGTGGTGTGCTCGGAGTCCTGCCCGCGACCGTCGGTTCGATCATGGCGACCGAGGCGGTCAAGCTCATCACGGGGATCGGCGAACCGCTTCTCGGACGCCTGATGATCTACGACGCACTTGCGATGACGTTCCGGACGATCCGCCTTCAGCGTGATCCGACCCGCGTGCCGGTCACCGCCTTGATCGACTACGACGCGTTCTGCGGTGTCGTGTCCGAAGAGGCGAGTGCCGCTGCTGTCGGTTCGACGATCACGGCGCCCGAACTGGAGGCCATGATCGGCGAGGGACGGTCGATCGAGCTGGTCGACGTACGAGAACCGGTTGAATGGGACATCATGCATCTGCCGGGGGCCGTGCTGATCCCGAAGGACCGCATCCTGTCCGGTGAAGCTCTGGCGACGTTGCCGCAGAACAAGCAGATAGTGCTGTACTGCAAAACCGGCATTCGTTCCGCCGAGGCATTGGCATTTCTCAAGAACGCCGGTTTCTCCGACGCGGTCCACGTTCAAGGCGGCGCGATCGCCTGGGCGAACCAGGTGGATGCGAGTCTGCCGGTCTACTAGGCGCGCCTCGCGGGAGGCGGCGCCGCGCACCGGTAGCGTTGGGGTGTGAGCACAGGCCAACCTCCCCAGCACGTGTGCTCCACCTTCGGCCTCCGTGAAGTCGATCCCATCCCACTCGGTGCGGATTGGGACGGCGGGTGGCTGTGTGGAGACGTCGTCCTTTCAGCAGTCGCGGATCATGCCCGCGCAGCGTGGTCGGCGAAGGTGCGAGAGAACCTCGAAGTCGACGGCGTTCGGCTGGCTCGACCGGTGCGTTCGACCGACGGTCGTTACGTCGTCTCGGGCTGGCGTGCCGACACCTTCATCGTCGGATCGCCGGAACCACGTCACGACGAAGTGGTCTCGATGTCCTGCCGACTGCATGCGGCGACGGCCTCGCTCGAGCGCCCGCGCTTCCTTGCGCAACCGCCCGTGCCGCCGTGGGCCGAGGTCGACGTATTCGTCGCCGCTGATCGCGCGGCCTGGGAAACGGTTCCGCTGAGGATCGCGAAGGGCGTCGAGCAACTCGAGACGCCCACTCCTGACGGTCGCAAGAGTCTGGAACTGATCGCCGGGCTCGCTACTTTGCGTAAGCCGGTGCAGAGCCCGGACCAGCTCGTGCACGGCGATCTGTTCGGGACAGTGCTGTTCTCGGGCAGTATGGCGCCCGGAATCACCGACATCACGCCGTATTGGCGGCCGGCTGCGTGGGCCGCCGCCGTCGCTGTGGTCGACGCGATCTCGTGGGGCGGTGCCGACGAGGCACTGGTCGGCCGGTGGGAAGATCTCCCCGAGTGGCCGCAGATGCTTCTACGTGCGGTGATGTTCCGCTTGGCGGTTCATGTTCTGCATCCTCGCTCGACGGCGGACGCGTTCCCGGGGTTGGCCCGTACGTCCGACATCGTGCGCTTGCTGCTCTAGATCGGGGCGCCGGTACCGAAGTCCGAGACCAGGCCCTCGAACAACTCGCGTGCGGCGTTCGAGGCGGCCACGGTGTTCCCGTCGACGACAGCGTTGACGAGGTTCGCGTGCTGCGAGTGGAATCCCTCGCCGGTCGCGTCGATGTGTTGTTGGATCGTGGTCTCGATGACCGGGAGCAGGGAGTCGTAGAACTCCAGGTAGACCTCGTTGTGGCTGGCCGCGACGATTGCTCGGTGCAGGGCGACGTCCGCGGTGGTGGCGGCGTCGACGTCCTGACCCTCCCATGACGCGGTGCGAAGCTCGAGTAGCCGCGTCAGTTCGGCGATGTCGTCTTCGGTTCGCCGTGCGGCGGCCAGGGTGGCCGCGGTGATGTCGAGTGCGCGCCGTAGTTCGAGTACATCCCGCTGGTGGGCGCCGGCAAAGTAGTTGCCCAGAGTGCCACCGAGGTCGGAGACGGCAACGACGTAGGTGCCAGATCCTTGACGACGTTCCAGCATTCCGGCGTGAACGAGCGCCTGGACCGCCTCGCGCACGGTATTGCGACCGGTGCCGGTCAACTCCGACAGTTCCGGTTCGGTGGGGATTTTGGAACCGATCGGCCAGGTTCCGCTCCGGATCTCGTTGCGGAGTTGTTCGGTGACCTGCGAGATGAGACTTGCGCGTCGAACGGGTTGCACGTGGTTGTTTCCTCGGGTCCGGGTAAGTGGTGTGAATGTGACGTTAGATTACCGCGCTTGTGCGAGTTCGTCCGGTCATCCTATGATTTACCGGTGACTGCTCAACTGGAGAGAACCGAAACCCGCTCGTTGGTACAAGGCCGTGTGCTCGTCTTCGCAGCGATTGCGATGTCTGCGCTCGTACTTCGACTTGCGGTGACCTCGTTCTCGCCCTTGGCGGCCGAGATTCGCGACGAGATCGGCTTCTCCGCCTCGATCGTCGGTGTCTTCGGCATGGTTCCGACCGCAATGTTCGCCATCTTCGGTCTCATCACTCCCGCCATCGCGAAACGTATCGGGCTCGAGCGAACGGCCCTCGTTGCGATGCTCATGGCCGGCGTCGGAATGCTGTTGCGCGCCATGATGTCTCAGACATGGTCGTTGCTGGCCCTCTCGGCTCTGGCACTGGCAGGCATGGGAATCGGCAATGTCGTGATCCCACCGTTGGTCAAGCGGTACTTCTCGGATCGCCTCGCCACCATGAGTTCGGTCTACATCGTGGCCGTGCAGATCGGCACCATCGTTCCGGCGTTCGTCGCAGTCCCGGTTGCCGACGCCTTCGGGTGGCGGTTCTCGATCGGCTGGTGGTCCGCCTTCGGCTTCGCCGCAGCAGTGCCGTGGTTGATCACCCTCGCTCGCTCGCGCAAGGCTCGCGCGAACGAAGCCGGGTCCGTCGAGAATGCATCGGATTCGGTTGCGGCAGTGGCAGAACAGCCACGCGGTCAGGTCTGGCGTTCTCCCGTGGCCTGGGGGATGGCCGGCATGTTCGGCATGACCTCACTGATCACGTATTCGATGTTCACGTGGATTCCCTCGATCCTTCGTGACGCCGGAGCCAGTGACGCCTTCGGCGGAACGATGGTCGGAATGTTCTCGGTGATCGGGCTCGTCGCAGCTTTCGGTGCACCGACGCTGTGCGCCCGCATGGCCAATCCCTTCCCTGTCGTGATCGCGTGTGCCGTCTGCTACCTGGTCGGCATGGGCGGGTTGTACTTTGCCCCGATGGCGGCGCCGGTCGTGTGGGTTGTCGTCCTGGGCCTCGGTCCGAGCACGTTCCCGATGTCGCTCACGCTGATCAACCTGCGTACTCGTTCGCACATCGGTTCCTCGGCACTGTCCGGCTTCACCCAGGGCATCGGCTACTCCGTTGCCTGCCTCGGTCCGCTCCTGTTCGGCGTTTTCCACGACGTGTCCGGTGGATACGCTGCGCCGTTCGGCCTGCTCGTCGTCGCTGTGATCGTGGTGCTCCTGGGCGCCTACCAGGCATGCAAGCCTCGGATGCTCGAGGATTCCTGGCACGCACCTGCGAAAAACTAGCTCACACCCGGTCTTGTTACCGGGTGAGGATCAATTGACTTCGCGGTCATCGCACGCAGCACCGGCGCAATAACCATTTTCTACCTTTGGGTCTCCAACATATTCAGGAGGCCCTGGTGAGTCATTACATCGAGCATTGGGATGCAGAGGACGTCGACGCCTGGGAATCCGGCGGCAAGGACATCGCGAAGCGGAACCTGATCTGGTCAGTGGTAGCCGAACACGTCGGCTTCTCGATCTGGTCGATCTGGTCCGTGATGGTGTTGTTCATGCCGACGGATATCTACGGCATCGACGCGGCCGGAAAGTTCTTCCTCGTCGCAGTGCCCACACTTGTCGGGTCGGTCCTCCGCATTCCCTACACGGTTGCCACCGCACGGTTCGGCGGTCGTAACTGGACCGTCATGAGTGCGCTGTTCCTCTTCGTGCCAACACTTCTCACGCTCTACCTGATGATGAACCCGGGTGCGTCGTACACCACGTTCATGTTGGTAGCGGCCACTGCAGGTATCGGCGGCGGCAACTTCGCGTCGTCGATGACCAACATCAATGCCTTCTACCCGCAACGCCTCAAGGGGTGGGCGCTCGGTCTCAATGCCGGCGGCGGCAACATCGGTGTGCCGATGATTCAGCTGATCGGTCTGCTGGTGATCGCCACCGTCGGTAACCGCGCTCCGTGGATCGTCTGCGCCGTCTATCTCGTGTTCATTGCGGCCGCCGCCGTCGGTGCCGCGCTGTTCATGGACAACCTGGGCAACCAGAAGTCGGACCTGCGCTCGATGGCCAAGGCACTCAAGTTCTCCGAGTCGTGGGTGATCAGCTTCCTGTACATCGGTACGTTCGGTTCCTTCATCGGATTCAGCTTCGCCTTCGGTCAGGTTCTGCAGATCAACTTCCTCGCCGGCGGTGCCACTCCGGCCGCGGCCGCGCTGCATGCAGCACAGATCGCCTTCATCGGCCCTCTCCTCGGTTCGATCGCTCGCCCCCTCGGCGGCAAACTGGCCGACCGGATCGGCGGCGGCAAGATCACGATGTGGACGTTTGTCGCCATGGCATTCGCGGCATCGATACTCGTGACGGCCGGAACGATGGACGACAACACCGCCGGCGTCGCCAGCGCCGGAATCATGGTGACATTCGTTCTCGGATTCATCGCTCTGTTCCTGCTCTCCGGCATCGGAAACGGATCCGTTTACAAGATGATCCCGGCGATCTTCGAGGCGAAGGCTCAGAGCTTCGACCACATGGATCGAAGCGAGAAGGCGACGTGGTCGCGCAGTATCTCCGGCGCTCTCATCGGATTTGCCGGTGCGGTAGGCGGTTTGGGCGGCGTCGGCATCAACCTGGTGCTGCGCGCGTCGTACAGCAGCCCCGCGAAGTCGGCGACCATGGCCTTCTGGGTGTTCCTGGCCTTCTACATCGCCTGCATCGCAGTCACCTGGTTCGTCTTCCTGCGCAAGCCGTCGACGCTGACCACAGACGTCGACGAGGCGAAGGTCGCAGTCACGGCGTGAGCGGTCCGCAGAATCTCAGAACTATCTCGTACCTCAGGAAGTAGGCGTCATGAGCAAGTCGGTTGTTGTCATCGGACACGGAATGGTCGGACACCGATTCGTCGAGGCACTGCGTTCGCGCGACGAAGCGAACAACTGGTCGGTGACCGTACTCTGCGACGAGCAGTACGCAGCGTACGACCGAGTCGGGCTGTCCTCGTACGTCGGAGCGTGGGACCCCAAGGAACTGGCACTGGCCGGCAACGATTACGTCGGCGACAGCCTGGTCGACCTCCGTGTGGGGGAGGGCGCGCTCGCGATCGACAAAGATGCTCGCACGGTCACGACGACAACCGGCGAGACGATCTCCTACGACGCTCTGGTGATGGCGACCGGTTCGTATCCGTTCGTGCCTCCCGTACCGGGGCACGACGGCGACGGATGTTTTGTCTACCGCACCCTCGACGACCTCGACGGTATCCGGGCCGCCGCCGAGAAGGCTGGTCCTGGCGCTGTCGGCGTCGTGGTGGGCGGAGGTTTGCTTGGACTCGAGGCCGCAAATGCTCTCTCGCTCATGGGGATGACGGCACACGTCGTCGAGCACAATGCGCGATTGATGCCGATGCAGGTCGACGAGGGTGGCGGCGCACTGCTCGCTCGCCTCGTCACCGAACTCGGGCTCACTGTCCACACCGGTGTCGGGACGGCGGGAATTTCGCAGGCCGACAACGGAATCGTGGTCGAACTCTCCGACGGCTCCACCATCGATGCCGCGCTGCTCGTCTTCTCCGCCGGAGTACGTCCGCGTGATCAGCTGGCCCGCGACGCCGGGATCGCAGTGGGGGAGCGCGGTGGCATTCTGACCGACCTCGGCTGCGTGACTTCGGACGAGAACGTCTACGCAGTCGGCGAATGTGCTGCGGTGGAAGGCCGTTGCTACGGTCTGGTCGCTCCCGGTTACACGACGGCCGAGATCGTGGCCGATCGTCTGCTCGGCGGCGCTGCGGATTTCCCGGGCGCGGACATGTCCACCAAGCTCAAGCTCATGGGCGTCGACGTCGCCAGTTTCGGTGACGCGATGGCGACCTCACCGGGCGCCCTCGAAGTCGTCCTCAGCGACGCGTCCAAGGGGACGTACGCAAAGCTCGTGGTCTCCGACGACGCGAAGATCCTGCTCGGCGGCATTCTTGTCGGTGACGCATCGGCCTACGCGTCGCTGCGCCCGCTGGTCGGTCGCGAACTACCCGGTGACCCGGCGACATTGATCTCGCCTGCGGGGGAGAAGCCGGGTGCAGGCTCGCTGCCCGACGACGCCGAGGTGTGCTCGTGCAACGCCGTGACGAAGGGAGCCATCTGCGGTGCAATCGCAGCCGGCGCATGCGACATCGCTTCGGTGAAGGCGTGCACCAGCGCCGGAACCACCTGTGGCGGTTGCCTTCCCACCGTGAAGCAGCTGCTGGCCGATTCCGGCGTCGTGATGTCGAAGGCACTGTGCGAACATTTCGCGCAGTCGCGGGCCGAGTTGTTCCAGATCGTCCAGTCGACGCAGACCAGAACTTTCTCGGCGCTGATCGCCAAGTACGGCAAGGGCGCCGGTTGCGACATCTGCAAGCCCGTAGTCGCTTCGATTCTGGCCTCGACGGACTCCGATCACATCCTGCACCGCCAGCAGGCGTCGTTGCAGGACACCAACGATCACTTCCTCGCAAACATCCAGAAGAACGGTACGTACTCCGTGGTACCTCGGATGCCGGGCGGCGAGGTCACGGGTGAGCAGCTCATCGTCATCGGAGAAGTGGCGCGAGACTTCGGCTTGTACACGAAGGTGACCGGCGGTCAGCGCATCGACTTGTTCGGTGCCCGCGTCGAACAGTTGCCCGCGATCTGGAAGCGCCTCGTCGACGCCGGGATGGAATCGGGTCAGGCGTACGGCAAGTCCCTCCGGACGGTCAAGAGTTGCGTCGGTTCGAGTTGGTGCCGCTACGGTGTCCAGGATTCGGTGGGTATGGCCGTCGACCTCGAGAATCGCTACCGCGGTCTGCGTTCGCCGCACAAGATCAAGTTCGGCGTCTCGGGTTGCGCCCGTGAATGTGCCGAAGCGCGAGGCAAGGACGTCGGCGTCATCGCGACGGAGAACGGTTGGAATCTGTATGTGGGCGGTAACGGCGGACAGTCGCCCAAACACGCTCAGTTGCTTGCCGGAGGCCTCGACGACGCGACCTTGGTCAAGTACATCGACCGCTACCTCATGTTCTACATCCGTACTGCCGATCGCCTCCAGCGCACGGCGCCGTGGGTCGAATCACTCGAAGGCGGACTCGATCACCTCAAGGCCGTGATTTGTGAAGACAGCCTGGGTATCGGCGAGGAACTCGAGGCACTGATGGCCAAGCACGTCGAGGGTTACCAGGACGAATGGGCCGGTGTGCTGGGTGATCCGGAGAAATTGTCGAGGTTCGTCTCGTTCGTCAACGCACCGGAAGAAGCCGACCCGACGGTTGTGTTCGACGAGACCGGAGTGCGCAAGGTTCCGGTCCTGATGGGCATGCCGAGCATCCCCACGCGCCGGTAATAGTCGCGTAACCCGTGGGAAACACGGGATCCGTAGAAACGTAGACAAGAACCCGCGCGACGTTGTCGCCGGATCGACAGGAGGACTTCGATGAGTGTCATCGATGCGCAGATCGCCAAGCTGGATTCGGATCGACTCGAATGGACGTCGGCCTGCCCGCTGAGCCATCTGATCCCTGGACGCGGAGTTGCCGTGCTTCTTCGCGGCGGCGAGCAGGTGGCACTGTTCCTACTCGAGGACGGCACACTCCGGGCTGTCAGCAACTTCGATCCGTACGGCCGCGCCGCGGTGATGTCTCGCGGACTCGTCGGCGACCGGGACGGTGAACCGATCGTGGTCTCGCCACTGCTCAAGCAGGCGTTCTCGCTGGTCGACGGCCGGGCGCTGGACGACTCGTCGGTTGCGCTGCCGGTGTACGGCGTTCGCGTGTGGGCTGGAGTCGTTCAGGTACACAGCTTGCAGATGCAGGGTGTTCGCTCGACTGTCGCCGATGCAGTCTCGTGAGTGACGACATGCCGTTGGCTGGATTCACGGTAGGTATCACTGCTTCGCGCCGCGCCGAGGAGTTCGCGACCTTGCTGACTCGTCGGGGAGCGGATGTCGTTCACGCTCCGGCGATTCGAATCATTCCGTTGGCCGACGACCGTGAGCTCGAAAGGGTGACACAGCAGATCATCTCGGATCCTCCCGAGGTGGTTGTCGCCACCACCGGGATCGGATTCCGGGGTTGGCTGGAAGCAGCCGACGGATGGGGCGAAGCGGAAAATCTCGGATCCGCGTTGGGCTCGGCTCGTCTGCTCGCGCGCGGACCGAAGGCCAAGGGAGCAATCCGCGCGGCCGACCTTCGTGAGGAATGGTCACCGGCATCCGAGTCTTCCGCCGAGGTGCTCGAACATCTTCTGGCAGAAGGTGTCTCGGGAAAGCGGATCGCTGTACAACTGCATGGTGCGACCACCGAGTGGGAGCCGATTCCCGACTTCTGTCAGGTGTTGCGCGAGGCCGGCGCCGAGGTCATCGCGGTGCCCGTCTATCGATGGGAACCGCCGGAGGATCCGACGCTGCTCGACCGGATGATCGACGCCATAGCGTCAGCCGGAATCGACGCCGTCAGTTTCACCAGTGCACCGGCCGTAGCCTCGATGTTGATGCGAGCCGACAAGACCGGGGATCTCGGAGACATTCTCGACGCGATGCGGGGTCCGGTGGCGGCCATGTGCGTCGGCCCGGTCACCTCCGCGCCGCTCGAAGCGTTGAATGTACCGACCACGGCCCCGGCGCGGGCACGTCTGGGCGCGCTCGCGCGACACATCGTCGACGAACTCCCGCAGCGAGCCAACAAGATTCAAGCCGGCGAACACGAAATCAGCATTCGCGGCGGTTGCGTAGTCGTGGACGGTGAAGTGAAGCAATTGCCGCCGGCTGCGATGTCGTTGATCCGCACTCTCGGTGCGAGTCCCGGTCGAGTCGTCTCCCGCGACGAACTTCTGGCTTCTCTTCCCGGCGGCGGCGGCGACACCCACGCCGTCGAGACCGCCGTCGCCCGATTGCGCGCGTGCCTCGGTGCGCCCAAAGCCGTTCAGACGGTGGTCAAGCGGGGCTATCGACTTGCCCTCGACCCCGGCGACTACGTACAGAATCCCGGTGACTATGCAACGCGATGACGATGTACTCGTACTGGTAGCTCACGGCACGCGTAGTGCACGTGGCGTGGAAATGGTTGCCGCGCTTGCCGACGCCGTCGGCACGCGCGTCGGACGCACGCGCGTTGCCTTTGTCGATGTGCTCGGTCCGTCACCTTCGGAAGTCCTCCGGGACACTCCGGGGCGAGCGATTCTCGTACCGGCCTTCTTGGCGTCCGGCTACCACGTTCACACCGATGTTCGACGCGAAGTGGCGATCAGTGAGCACTCGGCTGTGAGTGTGACGCCGGCACTCGGACCCGATCCGGCGCTTGCACGCGTGTTGCTTCGGCGCTTGACCGAAGCGGGGTGGAATCCGGGTGACGCGACAGTGCTTGCTGCCGCCGGGTCGTCCGATGCGCGGGCGCTGCGAGACGTCGAGCGTGCTGCGCTGATGCTTGCCGAAGCGGCGGGGACTCGTGTCGACATCGGGTACATCGCGACCGGGGAGCCGAAGGTAGCCGATGTTGTTGCAGCAGCACGCGTTCGCGGCGCGAAGCGAGTTTTTGTCGCCTCGTACCTCCTCGCGCACGGGCTGTTCCACGAAAGGTTGCACGCTGCAGGAGCCGATGGTGTGACCGAACCGCTCGGCGTCGATCCGGGAGTGGTGGACCTTGTCGTGAATCGGTATGAGAGTGCGCGAAGGGAACTAGTATCGCTGCATGACGTCTCACTCCGTAACGCCGACGTATGCCGACCTGGTCGCAGCAGTTCGTGAATCCGACGTCAAGGCACAGGCTCTCATCGGTGCACTGACCGAAGCGCAGGCGCGGGAGCCCTCCGGGCTCCCCGGGTGGAGTCGGGGACACGTCGTGACGCACATGTCGCGCAACGCCGACGCGCTGGGCAGATTTGTTGCTGGCGTGCAGGGCGGCGAATCGGGGGAGATGTATCCAGGGGGGCCGGATGCGCGCAATGCTGCAATCGAAGAGGGCGCAGATCGCCCGGCTGAATTGTTGGCCCTCGACTACCGCTTCTCGGGAACGAGGCTGGTCGACGCGTTGTGCGAGATCCCGACAGATCGACTGGACACACCGGTGCCGTGGCGCAAACCTGTGACGGCATTCGATCTACCGATCCTGCGCTGGAACGAGATCGAGATTCACCTGATGGACCTCGACATCGGTTACACCTGCCACGACTGGCCTGCCGAGTTCGTGGAATTCACTCTCGCCAGTCAGTTGGGCGCACTGGAGACGGCGGTCCCGGGTGTACGAGTGCCGTCACTGTCCGACGCGGAGACCTTGGCCTGGTTGGTTGGGAGGCCGACGAGGGTGGGGCTGCCGACTCTCCCTGCCTGGCCGTTCTGAGATGCAGCCGTTCTGAGATGCAGCCGTTCTGAGAGTTAGAACAGGGTGGGGGCGCTCACGTCGTTGCGTGCTTGGGCCAACCGCGCACTCCACCTTTTCACCAACCACATCTCGACGATCTCGGGTTGGGTGCCGGCGGCATAGGCCCAGCTGTCGAGAAGTTCGCAGTACCGGCGGTAGCGACGCGTCGTGAAGCCGGTGACGGAAGGATCCTCGAGCCAGCCCTCGTGGATGAGCGTCGAGACTCCGTACTGGTCGATCATCTGAGCGCGTCGGCCTTCGGCCTGTACGCCCACTGCCCACATGAAAGCGGCCATCAGCGATACCCCGACACCGGGGGTGAGTGGCCACCCGGACCAGGTGTCGCGCCGGACGACGGGCATCGACTTGTTTTTCGAGCAGTGATCGAGAATGGCTGTGATCTGGGTCAGCGGATCCTCGTCCTCGCGGTGATGGGGATTGAAGACGTTGGGGAACCGCCGTGTGAACCGTCGGCTCTCGTGCGAGCCCTGCCAGGCCGCGCAGAGAAACAGTAGTCCGAGGCCGTCGTGCTGGGCGACAACGAGATCGCTCGACGGGCGAAGGTCGTTGCGTTGAACGATGGCTCGGCCTTCGGTGATCACTTTGCCGTCGAGATCACGCCCGCGCAGGCTGATGGTGTGGCCGGCGTCCTTCAGGTGGGCGTTCCACCAATCCAGGTCGACGGTGGCTTCGTCGTCGAGGACGTGCAGTGGAAAGGTGCGGGAGCGGCACCACTCGACCAATGCGTCCGGCGGTTCGAATCCTTCGTCGACACGATTCATGGCGCGATGATCCCACGAGTCGCCGACAGTAATTCGTGCGACGCGCAGTCCACCGGGATGGAACCGGACACTCGCGGTACGCTCCGCTCATGAAATTCGCGTCCTCGCAGGTGCGGTCGGCGCTGTGGACGGTAGCCATCGCTTTGGCGGCCACGAGTCTGAGCGGATGTATCGGTGCCGTCGATCGGATGGATTTCGACAATCAGATGCGCGAACGTGGCGGTGGGATGACGTCGGAGTTGGTGCGAGGCGGGTTCGACAGCCTCGCACATAGATACGGCGTCGACGCGGTATCGGTGACCAGCATCGACATCAGCCCGATCGAGACGCTCGGAGTCACCGTTCGAGACCCCGGGAAGCCGACCCAGCTCGACAGATTCTCTTTCGACGGAGTCATTCTCGGCGAGCCGAGCCCCGTGCAAGTCAGTGTCACCGACGATCTCGATGCACGATCGTTCACGCTGGATCAAGTGCCGGCATTGACGAACCTCGAGAAGTTGGTCGACGACGCGCTGGAGAACAGCGGTGTCGACGACGGCGAAGTCACCGGGATCTCGGTCAGTCGCACCGAGGCGATTCGCGCATCCGTGATGGTGGAATCTCCACGCTCGCGGGCGCTGGTGGTCTTCGAGCCTGACGGAACTCCCTTCCTGGTGCACCCGCTGTGAGCCGCCGTATCGCTCCGTCGCTGATCTCCGTAGCGGTGATCGTGGTCGTGGGAATCTTTGCTGCACTACTGTCTTCGGTGATCTGGCCAGGACAGGTCGCTCATTTGGCGCCGATTTTCTGTGAAGCTCCCACATCGAGCGCGATGGTCGTCTCGGATACCTTTTCCGACGGCGACGGTACGTCCACCAATTTCACGCTGTATTGCGTCGGACCGCGCGGTCAGACCGTTGATGCCGGGTGGCTGCTGCCGTTCTTGGTGCTGTGGGGCGTGTATTCGCTGGTGCTTGCGACAGTGGTCGGCGTGGTCGGGGTCAACCGGCGTAGGCGCCCAAACGACTGACCCGATCAGCGTGGGAGGACAACCACTTCGGCGACGGCATCGTCTTCCGCGTGTGGCGGAACGAGTGCAAACGCGGAGCGCCCGATCAACCCCGCCAGGTGTGCGGTACGTACAGACGGTTCGGCGCGCCAGCGACCGTCGGCGGATTGTGTGACCGGCAGTAGGCGTACCGCATCGGAAGTCACCGCAGCGGCGTTCTCGATGATGCCGAGCAGTCGCGGTGGTGTGTCGCTTCCCGTCAAGGCGGCCACGACGGTGGGCAGCATCGTCAACAGGGTGGTCACTGCGGCGTACGGGTTGCCGGGGAGGCCGAGAACCACCCGACCACTGGGCAGGACAGCCGTTATCTGAGATCCGCCCGGGCGCGAGGCGACTCGCCCGACAATCGTGCGAGCGCCGAGTCGATCGAGCGCACTGCGCATTTCGTCGGCAGCGCCGCCGCCCGTCGCACCAATGACAACAAGCAGGTCCTGTTCAGTCGCATCCGCCAGTACACGCTCGAAACTGTCGGCAGTGTCTCGCAGGTGCGAATTCGCCACGCACCGTACGCCGTTGCTTTCCAATAGGTAGGGGAGAATCCTACCGACGGAGTCGCGGGTCTGACCTTCACGCAGTGGACCGGTCCGCCGGATCTCGTCGCCGGTGACTGTCACGCGTGCCCGTACCGGACCACGGACGAGGGCGTCGAACACTTCACCGCTGGCAGCTGCGGAGACCACCGCCGGAGTCACCGCGGTACCAGTCGGGGCGATCGTGAATCCGGTGGTCCAATCTTCCCCTCGTGGTCGAGCGTCGTTGCGGTGCGGCGCATCCGGCAGTCTCCGTACCATCCGAGATGGCTCGTCGACGGACAGATACTCGTCACGAATCACCGAGGTGGCGCCGAGGGGCAGGTGTGCTCCCGTGGCAATGCGAATCGCTTCGCCTTCACCGAGTTCGAGTTGCCCGTCGGCGCCCGCGATACGGATCTCGGTGCGGATTCGCCAGGGACCCTCGCCGGAGACGGCGTACCCGTCCATCGCCGAGACATCGGATCGAGGAAGATCACCCAGGGCGACGAGAGGCTGCGCGAGCGTTGCTCCGAGACTGTCGGCGAGGGCGGCCCGATGTGGTGACAATGCTGTCAGCGAGTTCCTGACGGCGGCGCGGGCTTGCTCGATCGTCAGGCGCGGATGGTTTCGCGCGCGGTCGATGTCCGCCGGTGTGTCGCAGTCAGTGGTGCCAGTGACACGCAGCGTCGAGAACGGTTCGGTGACAATCGCTTTCATAGGTTGATTCTCCAACCCCGAACTCTCCCGCAATGTGGACAGGCGTTGCCGGAGCTCGCGAAATGTCCACGCGGAGAGCAGGAATTGGGTTCGGTTGTTCTCGTCCACGGCACACGTCACCGGACTGTCCGTCGACGTGGCAGCTATCAAAGCGTCGACTGATACGGCCTCGATGTGCGGCAGATCGGACGCCAGGACCACCACCACGGCGTCGTCGGGTAACAGGGTCGCAGACAATCCGGCCCAGATCGCCTCGACAGGGCCGGCTCCGGCCGGAGTTTCCTGAGTTTGAGTGATGCCAGGATCAAGTTCAGGGCGATGTGGACCGACCACGACGACGGCGTCCAGATGCGCCGTCGCTGAAAGCGCGATGTCGAGGAGCCTGCGGCCGTGAACGAGCAGGCCGGGTTTGTCGACACCACCCATTCGGGTCCCGCGACCACCCGCCAGAATGAGGGCGGCGGTCGGCGGCGTGACGGTCATACCTCCATGCTGCCCCATCGCCCGCGTCACGACGACCGGTGACACGTGAATCAGAAGTGATACCGAGCTTTCTTCAGGTCGATCCGACCGTCCTTGATCGGCACGCCTTCGAGTTCGAGCTTGGCGATCTGACGATGAGCCAGGTGCGCCGACGGTTTGCCGGAGGCGCCGAGAACCCGATGCCACGGCAGGTCGGCAGAGTCCGTTCGCATGATCCAACCGACCGTGCGAGCACTGGAAAGTCCTGCAGCATCAGCGATATCGCCGTACGTCGCCACGAAACCGGCCGGAATCGACGCGATGAGGCGCCGTACCTCTTCGATCTGCTCTTCGGTGGTGGCTGCCATGTCGGTTCCTTCAGAGCATGCTGCGAACGAGGGCGGCGACTTCGTCGGCCCGCACGTGCGGGACCATGTGGTCACAGTCGAATTCGACACCGGTCAGATTTTCACCGAGGTGCTCGGTGAGCGCTGCCCGGAACTCGTCGGTGACGTACGGCGGTTGGACCTTCATCGCCTGAACCAGCACGGTGGGCATCGACGACGGAGGCAGCACGATCGGACGAGCGAGTTCGCCCCACCCGGTCACGATCGCGGGCGTGGACAGGCGCCAGTTGACGCGTCCATTGCCCAGTTCGATCAGGTGTTCAGCCATCTCGACGTCGAGGTCCTGGGTGGGAACCTCACCCCACGAGCCGTGAATCTTCTCGGAGTAGGCCTCTGCCGCATCGGTGTAATCCGGTGAGCCGATTGTGAGTTCGGCCACTTCCTGCATGAAAGTCGGATCCAACCCGATCGCCGGGTCGAGCAGGACGAGCCCACGAATGCGTTCCGGTGCGGTGGCCGCGAGGTGCAGCGCCAGCATTCCGCCGAAAGAATGCGCGACGATCACCACCGGTCCGGTGGCATGTTCGTCGAGCGTCTCCAGCAGGCTCGCCACGTGGGATTCGATGTTCCACGGAGGAGCCCAGGTGGAACGCCCGTGACCGCGTAGATCCGGCGAGATCCAGCGCGCTTCGGGCAGTTGGTTCTCGGCCATCGACTGCCAACGTCGGCCGTGACCGGTCAGACCGTGCAGCGAAAGGATCTCCGGTGCCCCGACGGGTCCGTAGAGATACGTATGGAGTGCAGACACGAGGTCAATCATGCCGGAAGCAGGCGATGTGTGAGTTGTCGGTGCGCTCTGGTGGAATGCCTGGGTGAGTGAGACGGCAACACGCAGCAAGGTCACCATCCCGCGGGCGCGGTTGGTGCACCGAACTGCGCCGTCTCCGATACCCCGAACATGGGACGGAGGGACGGCCCGGCTGTTCGCGCCGCCGTCCGAGGATCCTTTCCAACTCGCGTTCGGCCCTGTTTCATTCGGCTCGGGGGCCGCCTGGAGTCCCTGGCAGGTACTCGGCAGCCCCGGAACGGGCAAGACGTCCCTTCTCGTGGATCTGGCAGTGCAGAAGATCTCCGGTGGCGAAGATCCTGAATCGGTCCTGGTGCTCACCCAGTCGCGCCGGGCAGCGACGCAGGTCCGCGAGCAGATCACGGCCGGGTTGCTCGGGTACGAACAAGAACGCGGACCGCAGGCAACTCGTGAGCCGTTGGTCCGCACCGTTCACTCGTACGCCTTTGCCGTACTCCGGCTTCAAGCCGCAGCGCACGGCAACGCGCCGCCACGCCTGATCACCGGCGCCGAGCAGGACTCGGTGCTCCGAGAGATGTTGCGCGGCGACATCGAAGACGGTGCGCTCCGGTGGCCGGAGCGCCTGCGACCCGCATTGGGTTTGAACGGCTTTGCCGTCGAACTTCGAGATCTGATGCTGCGAGCGAACGAACGCGGACTCGGTCCCGAAGATCTGGTCAAGCTCGGCAAGAAGCGTGGCCGTCCGGAGTGGGTGGCGGCCGGGCGGTTCGCCGAGGCCTACGAGCAAGGCGTGCTGCTACGCGGCAGTGTCGGTGTCGAGGCTCCGGAGGCGACGGCGCCGGCACTCGACGCGGCCGAGTTGATCGGTGCGGCATTGACCGCGTTCGCCACCGATCCCGAATTGCTTCGCTCCGAGCGCGCTCGGATCCGGCACCTACTCGTCGACGACGCACAACATCTGGATCCGCAGGCGGCGCAGCTGGTTCGGCTGATCGGAACCGCAACTGCGGGCACGGTCATCGCCGGTGATCCCGATCAGTCGGTCTTCGGGTTCCGCGGTGCGGATTCGGCGTTCCTACTCGGACTCGCCGAGCGCGGAGACGAGCGCCAGATCGTCCTGCCCACCACGTTTCGCAACAACGCCGACGTCGCGTCGATCGCGGCCAAGATCGCTGCGCGGCTGCCCGGCAACCTTGCTCATCGCATCGCGGTTCCATCCGATCTCGCCGATGAGGACCCGGGGCGGGCGTCGGTGCGGGTTCTCGGTACGACGGCCAAAGAAGCGGCAGTCGTCGCAGATACCTTGCGCCGGGCGCATCTGCTGGACGGGATTGCGTGGTCCGACATGGCCGTCATCGTTCGGTCGGTCCCGCGCACTCTCGCCCCTCTCCGGCGAGCGCTGCTCGCGGCCGGGGTACCCGTCACGACCGCTGCCACCGAATTGCCGCTGGCCAGGCAACACGGAGTGTCCGGCCTGCTGCTGGTCCTTCGGGCGCTCGGCGGCGATCAGTTCACCGGCGACGACGCGCTTGCCCTGATGGCCGGTCCCATCGGCGGCGCCGAGCCGGTCACCCTGCGCCGGTTGCGTCGTGGCCTGCGCCGGGTCGAGTTGGCATCGGGAAGTGATCGGGACTCCTCGGAGTTGTTGCGGCTCATTCTGATCGACGAGGATCGTGCGCAGTCCAAGCGCCTCATGGGCAAGTTGACAGACGTCGAAGCTGCGGCACTCAATCGCGTGCTGTCGGTCCTTCGCAAGGCCCGAGTGCCTCTCGAGCGAGGTCTCGGGGTCGAAGAAGTTCTGTGGGCAGCATGGCAGGCGACGGGGCTGGAACGACGCTGGGCGGCTGCGTCGGCGCGCGGCGGACCTATCGGCTCACAGGCCGATCGAGACCTCGACGCAGTCGTCGCACTTTTCGACGCGGCCGCCAACTACGTCGACCGGTTGCCGCGTTCGCAACTCGCCGGTTTCGTCGACTACTTGACCAGCCAGGAGATACCGACCGACTCGCGGAGCCGGTCGGTCATCACTCCCGACGCCGTCACCGTGGTCAGCGCTCACGCCGCGGCGGGTCGCGAATGGGCGGTCGTGGCGGTGGCGGGTGTGCAGGAGGGGCTCTGGCCGAGTTTGCGGGCACGCGGATCGCTACTGCGTACCGAAGCGCTGATCGACCTGGTCAACGGAGTCTCCGACGGCAGTGACTCGGCTGCCGAACGACTCTCGCGAACCGCACCGCTTCTGGCCGAAGAACGCAGGTTGTTCCTGGTTGCCTGTAGCCGTGCTCGTCGCCGTCTGCTGATCACCGCAGTCGAATCGGCTTCGGGGGACACCGACTTGGTGCCTTCGCGGTTCGTGGACGAATTGATCCGTGGTGACGCGTACTCGGACGATCCGTCCTCCGATCTCGACGTCGTTGCACCCGAGACCGGGGATACCCGGGTTCTGTCGCTGCCTGCACTGGTCGCACAGCTTCGCAGCGTCGTGTGTGATCCCGACATCGCGCATTTCGACCCCGAGAAGCATTCCCGGGCCGCTCGCCAGTTGGCACGTCTGGCTGCTGCCGGGGTACGGGGCGCGCACCCGGATCAGTGGTACGGCACAGCCGAGCCGAGTACCGCTGCTCCCATGTGGCAGCCCGAGGACGGACCGGTTTCACTATCGCCGTCCACCATCGAGCTTCTCGAAACATGCCCTCTCCGATGGGTGTTCGAGCGTCATGGCGGCAGCGACGGAGACAACACTCATGCGATCGCCGGTACGCTGGTCCATACCTTGGTGCAGGCATTGGCCGGCCGGATTCCACCGGATCAGGTCGAGAAGGCACTCGAAAATGCCTGGGAATCCATCGATCTGGGATCGCAGTGGTACTCGCGCCGCGAACTCAATCGAACTCGGGAGATGCTGGCGACGTTCAACGCCTGGATGAACGCAACTCGCGGTGAACTGACCGAAGTCGGCGTCGAGGTCGCGGTCGAGGGGGTCCTCGAACCACGTGAGGAGGGAGCGCCTGCGGTCAAGCTTCGTGGCCGGATCGACCGGCTCGAGCGCGACACCGAAGGCCGTCCGGTGGTTGTCGACGTCAAGACTGCGCGAAACCCTGTCAGCAACGAGGCCGCGCAATCTCACGCGCAGTTGGCGGCGTACCAGGTCGCAGCGGCCGAAGGTGCGATTGCCGGCGAACCGGCCACACAACCCGGCGGTGCACGCCTGGTATTCGTGGCCAAGTCCAACAAGAAAGACGGTGCGGCGCAGCGAGTTCAGCCGCCGCTGACGGCCGAAGCCGTCGAGATGTGGCGAGACGTCATCCACAACGCAGCGGCAGCGACCCAAGGGCCGCAGTATCTGGCCAGGGTCAACGACGGATGTAGACATTGCCCGGTGCGCTCGAGTTGCCCGGCACACGACGAGGGACGACAGGTGAGTAACTAAGTGGCTGCCGCGACGCAGAAGGCACGCCGACCGAAGATCGATCCTGTCGACCTGGCGGTCGCGCTCGGTCAACACCCGCCGACGCCGGAACAGGCGGCAGTCATCGCCGCACCGCTCGGTCCGACATTGGTCGTCGCCGGTGCCGGTGCCGGTAAGACCGAGACGATGGCTGCTCGCGTCGTGTGGCTGGTGGCCAACGGCTTCGTCGATCCCGAGGCCGTTCTCGGATTGACCTTCACGCGCAAAGCGGCACAACAGCTCACGTCGCGAATCCGCAAGCGCTTGGCGCGACTGGCGGGTTCGGACGTTCTGCGGGCACTCGACCCGACCGGCGGAGTGCGTTCCCGGATTCTGGCCGGGGAACCCGAAGTCAGTACCTACCATGCTTACGCGGGACGGTTGCTGTCCGAGCATGGACTGCTGTTGCCGATCGAACCCTCGGCGACGCTGTTGTCCGAGACCGAACTGTGGCAGGTTGCGCACCGCGTCGTGAGCGGCTGGGACAGTGATCTGGACACCGACAAGAATCCGGGGTCCATCACCGAAACCGTTCTGGCCCTTGCCGGTCAGTTGGCGGAGCACCTGGTCGACCCCGAGCAGTTGCTCGAGGCTCACACCGAGTTGGACAAGCTGATTCACACTCTGCCCGCCGGTCCGAAACAGCGGGGTGGGCCGAGCAAAGAGCTGTTGAATTACCTTGATGTGCAACACAAACGCATCGAGCTACTGCCCCTCGTTGCCCGGCTGGGTGAGACGCTGCGGCGTGAAGGCGCATTGGATTTCGGCAGCCAGATGTCGCTGTCGGCCCGTGTCGCCTCCGAACATCCCGAGGTCGGGCAAACCGAGCGTGAGCGCTTTCGGGTAGTTCTTCTCGACGAGTACCAGGACACCGGTCACGCTCAGCGAGTGTTGTTGTCCTCGTTGTTCGGCGGGGGAGCCGACGGCCGGTTGGCGCTGACAGCCGTCGGCGATCCGATGCAGTCGATCTACGGTTGGCGAGGCGCGTCGGCGGCCAACCTGCCACGGTTTGCAACCGACTTCCCGCTTGCCAACGGAAAGCCGGCTCCGACGCTCGAACTGCTCACCAGTTGGCGTAACCCGCCGGAGGCTCTCGAACTGGCAAACCTGTCGTCGGCACCGTTGCGCCGACGCGGTGTGGCCGTCAGCACACTTCGTGCGCGGCCGGGAGCCGTCGCCGGAGACGTTCGACTGGCGCTGCTCGGAGACGTCGAACAGGAACGTCAGTGGGTTGCGGAGAAGATCGCCGAAGAATACGAGGCGGCACGTGCCGAAGACCGCCCGACGCCCACGGCAGCGGTGTTGATCCGCCGCAACGCCGATGCTGCCCCGCTGGCCGAGGCTTTGCGGTCCAAAGGTCTGCCAGTCGAAGTGGTCGGACTCGGTGGGCTCCTGCACACACCCGAGGTGGCGGACGTGATCGCCATGCTCCGAGTGGTCGCCGATCCGCTGGCGGGCAGCGCCGCCGTTCGGCTGCTCACCGGAGCGAGATGGCAGATCGGCGCGAAGGACCTCGCCGCACTCTCGCAACGCTCCCGCGAACTTGCCATCTCCGCCGGATACGGAACAGCGGGTGCGGTCACCGACGCCGAGGCGCTCACCTCGGCAGTTCAGGACGCGCTGCCGGGGGAGAACGCCGAGCAAGCAGGATTGGTCGATTCGATCTCCGATCCAGGACCGGCAGAACGTTATTCAGCTCTCGGGTACACACGCATCAACGCGATAGCGGCAGAGTTGGCGTCGTTGCGCGAACGTATCGGCCAGCCGCTCACCGAACTGGTGGCGGAGGTCGAGCGGGTGCTCGGTATCGGAATCGAGGCAGGCGCGCGAACCCGAGTCGGTGTCGTCGGGACCGCGGGCCGCGAGCATCTCGACGCATTTGCCGACGTCGTCGCCAATTACGCGACGCGTCCAACAGCCAATCTGCCCGGGATGCTCGCATTCTTCGCGGCCGCCGAACAGATCGAAAAGGGCCTCACTCCG
Source organism: Rhodococcus sp. SG20037 (assembly GCF_031763325.1). Lineage (NCBI taxonomy): Bacteria > Bacillati > Actinomycetota > Actinomycetes > Mycobacteriales > Nocardiaceae > Rhodococcus > Rhodococcus sp. SG20037. The sequence goes on from NZ_CP134497.1 coordinate 2,409,439, forward strand.
GGCGAAGTGGAGGTGGCGCCGGATCGCGTGCAGATCTTGACCGTGCACTCGGCGAAGGGGCTCGAATGGGAAGTAGTGGCGATCCCGCATGTCAGCGACGGGGTGTTCCCCTCGTCCACCGCGTCCGGATCGTGGCTCGGGGCGCTCGCCGAACTGCCACCGTCGTTGCGTGGTGACCGGGCCGTCGACGCGGATTCGGCCGACGGAGTTCCGGTGCTCGACCTCGAGGAGCTGTACAACCGCAAGGACCTCGAGAACGCGATCACGGCGCACAAGAAGGCCTTGTCCAACCGTCGACTGGACGAGGACCGGCGACTGTTCTACGTCGCGCTGACCAGAACCGAACGGGCGCTGTTCATCTCGGCGCATCACTGGGCGGAATCCGGTTCGGAACCGAAGGGGCCTTCGGAGTTCCTGGACGAGCTGCATCAGATGGTCACGGCCGAAAACGATGCCGGTGAAGAAGACTCACGCGGTGCGATCGGCGTCGTGGAGGAATGGGCGCCTGCACCGGAACCCGACACCGAGAACCCGTTGGCCTCCACACCCCGTACTGCGCAGTGGCCGCCCGACCCGCTGGGTGCGCGTCGCGGCGCGGTCGAGGCCGGAGCCGCGAGCGTCCTGTCCGCACTTGCATCGCTGCCGCAAGACAGCGAAGAGACGGAAGAACCGGAGGACGATCCGGAGAACTGGGCCTCGGACGTCGACGTTCTACTGGCCGAGCGCGAAGCCCGGGCAAACGCGCGTGCCGAAGTGATTCTCCCGGCGCAGCTTTCGGTGACTCAGCTCGTCGACCTCAAGGCAGATCCGGATGAACTCGCGGCACGGCTGCGTAGACCACTGCCGTACCCACCTAACCCGCTCGCGCGGCGCGGCACGGCTTTTCACGCCTGGATCGAGCGAAGGTTCGGTGCGACCCGACTGTTGGATCTCGACGAACTACCCGGCGCCGCGGATACCGGCGCGGGTCCCGAGACCGATCTGGTGAAACTTCAGGATGCGTTCCTGCGGTCCCCGTGGGCCAATCGCAGCCCGATCGAAGTGGAAGTTCCTTTCGAAACATCCATTGCCGGAACGGTTTTACGCGGTCGGATCGACGCTGTGTTCGCCGATCCCGACGGCGGATGGACGGTGATCGACTGGAAGACCGGTGCCGAACCGTCGGCCGCCAACGAGGACGCTGTTGTGATGCAGTTGGCCGCGTATCGGGTGGCCTGGGCCGAATTGATGTCGGCCAGAGCCCGTTCGGCGGGGCGCAACGAACAGTTTCCGGCCGACAAGGTGCGGGCGGCGTTTCACTACGTTCGATCGGGTCGCACCATCGCACCCGAGAACCTGCCGGACGGTGAGGCTCTCGCTCGCCTCATCCGAACGGCAGGCGCGCAAGATTAGCTTGCGTTTCGACGAGCCTTGAGTGCTTCGGTCACCAGCGGAACCTGCAGGGGAAGACGTGCGATCGAACCGATCTTCTGCGGTGTGGACGTCTTCGGGCTTCGGCACCAGTCGATCGCCATCTGGATGTTGGCGGGGAACACGGCGACAAAGAGCGCGGCGGCAAGGCCCGCGCCGAGCTTGCGGGTCTTCGGCACGGCCAAGGCAGCGCCGATCGCCAGTTCCGCGACGCCGGACACCTGGGTGTAGGTGCGGGCCTGTCCGGGAAGCTGGCGGGGAACGGTGCTGTCGAAGAAGGAAGGCGCCACGAAATGCATGGTGCCGGCGCCGAGAAGGAGGGCCGACAAACGAAGAGCGGCCGCTTGGCTGGGAGTGGACGTCGAACCGGTGAAAGGCATTTGCCCAGCCTGCCTCACGGTGGACCTTCTTGCCACTACCGGCGCCACGACCCGCGCGCTATTCGGCGCCCGAGTTCCGAAGTCGATCTTCGAGGGTTACGCTGCCTGCCGATGTCCGTGTAGGTATTTCGTAAGTTCGAGTGAGAGAGTCGATGTATGGCCGGTAAGCTCCGGGCGCGTTTGACCAGGTCGGAAGCATTGACCGATCAGCCTGACTTCGCCCTTGTCGGGGTGCTGCGCATTCCCCAGCTACAGACAAGTCCGGCGCGGGCCATCTACAAGCGAGTTCTCATCGCGTTGGGTGCTCTCGGCGCCGCCGTGTTGATCGTGTACATCGATCGCGCGGGATACCGGGACGCACAGGACAACGAGCTGTCGCTGCTCGACTGCATTTACTATGCGACGGTTTCGCTCTCGACCACCGGTTACGGCGATATCACTCCGTTCACGCCGTCGGCGCGCCTGGTCAACGTCCTGTTGATCACGCCACTTCGGATCTTCTTCTTGATCGTGTTGGTCGGAACCACACTTTCAGCTCTGACCGAGAGTTCGCGTCAGGCGTTCAAAATTCAGCGTTGGAGGCAGCACGTGCGTAATCACACCGTCGTCGTCGGATACGGGACCAAGGGGCGGACGGCAATCGAAGCAATGCTCGGTGACGGTGTACCGGCGTCGGAGATCGTGGTCGTGGACACCGATCAGACCGTCCTCGATTCGGCGGCGAGCAAAGGCCTGGTGACGGTATTCGGTTCGGCGACGAAATCGGACGTACTTCGGTTGGCAGGTGCGCAGAATGCGTCGTCGATCATCGTGGCAACCAACCGTGACGACACCGCAGTGCTCGTGACGCTGACAGCCCGCGAAATCGCGCCGAAAGCCAAGATCGCCGCAGCCATCCGTGAAGCCGACAACGCGCATCTTCTGCGTCAGTCCGGCGCAGACTCCGTCGTCGTGTCCTCGGAGACGGCGGGTCGACTCCTCGGCATCGCGACCACGACGCCGACCGTCGTGGAGATGATCGAAGACCTGCTGACTCCGGAGGCCGGATTCGCGATTGCCGAGCGTGCCGTCGAGCGTGACGAGGTCGGTGGCTCTCCGCGTCATCTCTCCGACATCGTGCTCGGGGTCGTTCGTGACGGCCGTCTGGTTCGCGTCGGTTCGCCCGAGGTGGACGCCGTCGAGGAGAACGATCGACTGCTCTACATTCGCCGCGTCACGAACTGAGTGTTACCGAGCTTCGTGCGCGCAGTAATGTCGTGAGCGTGAACGACTTCCAGCTGACCGAAACACCTCTGCTCTCACGCTCGAGCGTCGGCCGCGCCGAGGAATTGCGGTCTGACGCCGCTGCACTGACGACGGGTTGGGCGGACGCACTGCTCCTCCGTGTGAATTCACGGGGTCAGGTCAAGGTGTCGCCGGAAGGTCAATTGGTCTTCGCCGAGGCAACCGAGTTGGGGCCCGAACCGGTGCGCGGCGCGGTGTTCCTGGGAATTCGGGAGAATCGCCACGTCTGGGCGGTGCGGGTGTCGCTGCTGGCGGGCACTTTGTCTGAATTGCGGATGCTCGGCGGAACACTCGACGACGCGGACGCCGGTTTGTTGACCGGTGCGGTCGCGATTCTCAACTGGCACGACAGTGCCGGATTCAGCGCTATCGACGGCGCACCGAGTGAACCCACGATGTCCGGCTGGTCACGCATTTCCACGTCCACCGGCCACGAGGAGTTTCCCCGAACGGATCCGGCGGTCATCTGCCTGGTGCACGACGGCGGCGATCGAGTTCTACTCGCGCGTCAGCCGACCTGGCCGCAGCGCCGTTTCTCGATTCTCGCGGGATTCGTCGAGGCCGGGGAGTCACTCGAAACGTGTGTTGTCCGCGAGATCAAGGAAGAAGTCGGCATCGACGTGCACAGCGTTCGATACCTCGGGAGCCAGCCCTGGCCGTTCCCTCGCTCGGTGATGTTGGGCTTCGCCGCAATCGGCGACCCCGCCGCTCCGCTGCTGTTCGCGGACGGCGAGATCGCCGAGGGCACCTGGTTCACGAAAGACGAGGTGCGCGCCGCTCTCGAACTCGGCGACTGGGGTTCGGAAGCGGACGCGCCACTGCTGCTGCCCGGGTCGATCTCCATCGCTCGCGGAATGCTCGAGAGCTGGGTCAAGTAGCAGCCGGAGAAGGTCTACAGACCCAGAGCCTGCTTGACCTGGTTGAGCGACGGGTTGGTCGCAACGCTGCCGTCGCCGTACTTCACGGTCGGAACGACGTGATTGCCACCGTTGACGCTGCCGACGAAATCGGCTGCTGCCGGATCGTTCTCGATGTCGATCTCGGTGTACTCGATCCCCGACGCGTTGAGCTGCGTCTTGAGGCGACGGCAGTAGCCGCACCACGTGGTCGAGTAGATGGTCAGGGCAGGCGCATTTTCGGTAGAAGTCACGGCGGATATAACACCACGACCGAGAGCGTTGTTCCGTATCGGCCCGTGTTCTCTTGCCCACATACCGTCGGGCGCGGCGAATGGAGTGTCGGAACGTCCTGCCATGATGGTCCCCATGCCTGCGGACACCGGACTGGATCCAGAACAATCGGCCGCCGTGCTCGCGCCACGCGGCCCGGTATGTGTCCTCGCGGGCGCTGGAACAGGCAAAACCCGCACCATCACGCGCCGGATCGCTCATCTGGTTGCCGACGGTCACGTGTCGGCCGGTCAGGTGCTTGCCGTGACGTTCACCGCTCGTGCGGCCGGGGAAATGCGTGGACGTCTCCGTGAGCTGGGCGTCGGCGGGAGTGGGCCGCAGGTGCAGGCTCGAACTTTTCACGCTGCTGCTCTCCGTCAACTGAAGTACTTCTGGCCGCAGGTTGTCGGCGACACGCCGTGGCGTCTGCTGGACCGAAAGTTCGCGGTTGTCAGCAGTGCCGCAGCCCGGGTGGGATTGTCCACCAGCACGGAAAGCGTCCGCGACCTCGCCAGTGAAATCGAGTGGTCGAAGGCGTCGCTGATCGCGCCGGAGGATTACCCACGCGCGATCGCCAAGATTCGCCGTGAGGCACCGGTCGATGCCACCAAGGTGGCCCAGGTGTATGCCGCATACGAAGAGCTGAAAGCACGCGGCCAGGACGGCATGCTGCTTGATTTCGACGATCTCCTACTGCACACGGCGGCAGCTCTCGAAGAGCATTCGACAGTCGCCGACGAGTTCCGCGAGCGGTATCGCTGCTTCGTCGTGGACGAGTATCAGGACGTCACCCCACTGCAGCAGCGTGTGCTCGACGCCTGGCTGGGCGACCGAGACGATCTGACCGTGGTGGGCGATGCGAATCAGACCATCTACTCCTTCACCGGAGCCACCCCCAACTATCTGTTGGACTTCTCCCGGAAATTCCCCGAAGCGACCGTCGTTCGGCTCGAACGGGATTACCGCTCCACCCCTGAGGTCGTGTCGTTGGCGAACCGCGTGATCGGTGCCGCGCGCGGGCGGATCGCAGGGACGCGTCTGCAGCTGATCGGGCAGCGCGCTCCGGGGCCTGAGCCGGAGTTCATGGAGTTCGACGACGAGCCGGCCGAAGCACTCGGCGTTGCGCGGGCGATCAAACGGCTGATCGCGGCAGGCACCCCTGCGGCCGAGATCGCTGTTCTGTACCGGATCAATGCTCAGTCGGAGGCGCACGAGCAGGCCCTGACGAAGCTGGGCATCCCGTTCCAGGTGCGCGGTGGAGAGGGCTTCTTCACTCGCACCGAGGTACGTCAGGCGGTGGCAGCGCTGCGTCAGGCAGCTGGACGCGACGACCTCCCCGAAGGTGCAGACAACGGCGAAGCGCTGGTCTCACTCGTCCGCGCTGTGCTCGCGCCGCTCGGCCTGACCAACGAAGAGCCTTCGGGTACTCAGGCACGCGAGCGCTGGGCGTCGCTCTCGGCTCTCGTGGCGCTCACCGAAGAACAACTTGTCCACGAACCTGAACTGACGCTCACCGGGCTTCTACAGGAGCTCACGGCCCGAGCCGAGGCGCGGCACCCACCGACCGTGCAAGGTGTGACGCTGGCCTCCCTCCACGCGGCCAAGGGGCTCGAATGGGATGCGGTGTTCCTGGTCGGCCTCAACGACGGCACCCTGCCTATCCAACACGTTCTCGGCGACGCCAATTCGGGCGCCGACGACGTCGCGGTGGAGGAGGAGCGTCGGCTTCTCTACGTGGGGGTTACTCGCGCCCGCGAGCATCTGCAGCTGTCGTGGGCATTGGCCCGCAATGAGGGTGGACGCAAGTCCCGTCGCCGGTCGAGATTTCTCAACGGACTAATCCCGGAGGACTCGCCGGCCTCGCGCGTCGCCGCGCCGTCGTCGGGAAACAAGAAGCGTCCGCGCTGCCGCGTCTGCGGCAAACCGTTGATCGGGACGTCGGCGACCATGCTCGGGCGCTGCGAAAAATGCCCGTCCAATGTCGACCTGGAATTGCTCGAGCACCTCAAGGCCTGGCGTCTGGACAAGTCCCGAGAACTCAAAGTTCCGGCCTATGTCGTCTTCAGTGACAACACACTGATGGCTATTGCCGAACAACGACCACAAGATAATCGTGGACTGGTTTCGATCCCTGGAATCGGGCCGAAGAAACTCGACAACTTCGGGGAAGACGTACTAGCTGTCATTCGCGGTGAACTGCGAGCGGCAACACTCGATATCTGACAACACATCCGAATCGACAACGGTGAGTTACATAACCGCAGGTCAAAAATAGGTTGTGCAGATTCGGCAGATTCTCTACTCTGGTTTTCAGTGTTACGGGGCAACCTGTGCGCAGAAACTATCCGGACCGACACGAAATGGAGGTGGCAAAAAAATGACGAACTTGATCTCTTACGAAGCGTGCGCAAGCGCAAAGTTCGCTGTTGCCGCCCCCATGCTGCCGCGTGCAGCGGGATGGGCGCAGCATGCGCTCCGCCTGCGCCCTCAAGCAGCAGCAAAGAAAGCAGCTGTCGAGTCCGTGTTCTTAAGCCATCGAGGTATTTCTCGGTAGGACACATCCGTTCACTTACGGCCACGGACCCGCAGCCCCTGCGGACCGTGGCCTTTGTGTTGGATAGCCCTCTTCATCTGGTTTCCGACTCGGCTCAGGTTCGCACCCATCGAACCCATATCGTGCGACACAGTTTCGCATCCGAGCACTAGGAGACCGAGTTGTCTGCCCAGACAATCCGCGTGGAATCCGAAAACTCCACCACTGCAGTAACTTCCACCGACGTCACTTCGGCTGCAGTCACGTTCATCGAGGTCGCGTCCACCCGCCGCGACCTGCCGTGCCGGGCATCCAACCCCGATCTCTGGTTCGCCGAAGCTCCGGCCGAACTCGAGCAGGCGAAGGCACTGTGCGCGCAGTGCCCCATCCGTTCCCGTTGTCTCAGTGCGGCTCTCGACCGCGCCGAGCCGTGGGGGGTGTGGGGCGGCGAGATCCTCGATCAGGGGGCCGTCATAGCGCGCAAGAGACCGAGAGGGCGCCCACGCAAGCAACTTGTGTGCGCGTGAGAGCCCTATTCGGCGGAGCCGGTGTCTTATTCGGCGGAGCCGGTGTCATCCAGAACCGGCTCCGCGAACCCTGGCAACCAACGAGTCAGGATTTCCATGTACGGGGCATATGCGTCCAACTGGGCGCATATGCCGACCGAACCGAGAAGAACACGGAAGATCATCAAATACTCGGCCGGAAGGTTGAGTGCACGGGCCGTTCGGAACTGCGCACTGTTGAAGTCAGTGGCGGTTCCGGCGGCCTTTTGCAGCCATGCCCGAGTGAAGTGAAATGACTCGGTCTGGATCGGGTCGGTGAAGGGTCGCAGGTAATCCGCGATCTCCTTGTCGGTCACCGTGCGTCCGGGGATCACGAAACCGTTGGCGCGCAACAACTCCGTCAACTCGTCGAATTGTTCCTCGACAGCCAAGCGCACCATCGTGCCGAGAACCCGTGGCAGTCCGTTCGGGAACGGCGCAGCAGCACCGAAGTCGATGACGCCGAGTCGGCCGTCCTCGAGAAGCATGAAATTGCCGGGGTGCGGGTCACAGTGGAGCAATCCGACACGGGCCGGAGACGCGAAGTGGAATTCGGCGAGTAGTGCACCGGCCGCATTGCGCTGCTCCGGCGTTCCACTCTCGATGATTCTGGTCAACGGGGTTGCCGTCATCCATTCGGTCACGATCACTTTCGGCGCGCTCGCCACGACGTGCGGGATCACGAATTGGGGATCTCCGTCGAACTCTTTGGCAAAAGCTCGCTGATTGTTCGCCTCGATCCGATAGTCGAGTTCTTCCTCCGTGCGCGCGGTGAACTCCTCGATCACGGGCCGTACGTCGACACCGGGCATGACCGAACCGAAGAGACCGGCAAATCTGCCCAGGGTCTTGAGATCGGCGCGTAGAGCTTCGTCGGCGCCGGGGTACTGAACTTTCACGGCTACGTCGCGGCCGTCCGCCCAGACGGCTCGGTGAACCTGCCCGATGCTTGCCGACGCGGTCGGTTCGTCGTCGAACGACTGGAATCGGTCGCGCCACTTGGTTCCGAGTTGCTGGTCGAGCATCTTGTGGACTTGCTTGGTCGGCAGCGGCGGGGCGGCGGCCTGGAGCTTGTTCAGCGACTCGCGGTACGGCTCGGCGAATTCCTCCGGAATTGCCGCCTCCATGACGCTGAGCGCTTGGCCCAGCTTCATCGCGCCGCCCTTGAGTTCGCCCAGCACCGCGAACAGTTGCTCGGCCGCCTTCGCGCTCAACTGCGCGTCGATCTCGCCTTTGTCGCCGCCGGCGAGCTTGCGTCCGAAGCCCATGGCGGCGCGACCGGCCATCCCCAGGGGGATGCTCGCGAGTTTGGCAGTACGGGCAGAACTCTTGCGTGGGATCTCGGACACCACACCATCATGTCTGACTGGGGCGTCCTTTGCCCGAAACAGGTGCCAGGTATTGGCAACTGCAGGATATTTGCCGAGGCCAGCGCCTGGTTGTGATCCGATACGGACGGAGCGCGATCTCGAGCGTCGACGACAGACTGGCCGCATGCGTCGCCGCTGTCTCCGATAATGCGGAGTCGATCTCGGCCAGGGCCAGCGCGACACTTGCATGGATCATCGCCGATTCCGCGTGGCCTGCGCTGCCGAGTAGCTGCGCGGACAGATGAAGCCAATGAGGGTCGAGTTCGGATCGGAGGATGTCTGCGCACCGCAGGCAACTCGACTGACCAGGCAGGACAAGAGGACCGACCACACCGTTGCCGTCGCGGATGCGGACGGAAAGGTGGGGGAGTCCGCAGCGAACGAGATCGCTGACCAGACGAGGATCAGTCACGACGTCGTCGGCCAGGACCACCAGTTGTTCGTTCCACGTGCGCACGACGTCGGTGTTGCGATACCCGCGCGAGCGACGCGTGCTGACCCCGCCGGTGACGAGTGCGCGCTCGATGGCATCAGAGAGCGGACCGACACCGTGAATCCGGACCGTCGCGGTGCTTCTGCGGGCAGTGTGGACGAAACCGGAATCGGCGAGTTGCTCGAGCAACTCCTCCGTCACCGACGTGGGAATCCCGCGCCTCGACGCTTCCCAGAGGATGTTTGCGCGGGATCTCGAGCCGTCCATTTTGCGCAGGATCGACTTCACCGCGCGATCGTCGACCCCGACAGGCAGAGTCAGCAGGACGGCACGTCCGGGGGTCCATCCCAGCTGCAGTCGACCGTCCGGGCGCGACAGAACAGCGATCCGCGGGTCCCATCGGGGTCCCGCGGATCGCTGTGAAGTGCTGTCTTGTCTGGCGTCGTCTTGCGTGTGACTGGTCATCATTCGATGCTGGCACGACGGGCCCTCGGCGAGTCCACGTCAGCGGCAGTTATCCACAGGCCGTCATCGCGGCTGATCTGCGAAAATGTGTCGAGAAGAGATTACTTCTCTTCGTCGTCCTCGCGGGTCTTGTCCATCGCTTCCTCGGCCGCACGCTCTTTTGCCTCGACGGCTTCGAGCTGGGCTATCGGGTCGTCGAAATTACCGGCTTCGCCGGCGCCGAGGACACGGGCGACAAATCCGTCCGGTGCGTCGAGATCGCTCGAATCGGGCATCAGGTCGGGATGCGACCAGACGCCGTCGCGAACGTCCATACCGGCTTCCGCAGTGAGCTTCTGCCACAACCCGGCCGCTTCGCGGACCTTGCGAGGACGAAGTTCTAGTCCGACCAGCGTCGCAAAGGTCTGTTCGGCGGGGCCGCCGGTAGCGCGGCGACGCCGCAACGTCTCACTCATCGCGGCAACACCAGGCAGTCGCTCGCCGAGTGCGGCGGTGACGACCGTCTCCACCCAACCCTCGACCAGCGCAAGCAGAGTCTCGAGACGTTCGAGAGCGGCTTTCTGCTCCGGTGTGTTCTGCGGCTCGAACGTGCCCTGCTGCATCAGCGCTTCGAGCTTGCTCGGATCGGTGAGAGCGGATGGATCGAGGTCTTTGGCGAATTCTTCCATCGCCGAGAAGTCCATGGTGATTCCGCGGGCGTATTCCTCCACTGTCGAGAGAACACGCTGGCGCAGCCACGGAACGTGACTGTAAAGGCGCTGATGAGCGGCTTCCCGCGCGGCGAGGAAAACCAGAACTTCCTGATGCGGCTGTTCGAGACCCTCACTGAAAGCCTGAACCGCAGCCGGGAGAAGGGCCGCGGTGCCTTCGGGGCCGAGGGGCAGGCCGATGTCAGTGGAGGAGAGCACCTCGGTGGACAGTTGGCCGAGTGCCTGGCCCAATTGCGAGCCGAACGCGAGTCCGCCCATCTGGCCGAGCATGCCCAGCATCGGGCCAGCCATCTGCTGTGCTTCGGCCGGAAGCCCCTGGACCCACATGCCCGCTACCTTCTCGGCCACCGGATCACAGAGTCGCTTCCACGTGTCGATCGTGTTGTCGAGCCAGTCGTTCGGAGTCCACGCAAGAGTGCGGCTCGCTCCGGCAGGGAGCGTTGTCGCGGCGTCCAGCCACATCTCGGCCAGGTGCGCGGCGTCGGCGATCGCCTTGACGTTGCCCTCGGTGATCGGTGTGACCGATCCGATCTGTTGGCGTGCCAGCTTCTTGGCGATGTCGTAGTTGACCGGGCCGGACGTACCGCCCTGGCCCATCGACGAGCCCATTCCGCTCAGCATCTGCCCGAACTGGGTGAGCATCTGGCCGAGCTGAGCCGGATCGAATCCCTCACCGCCCGCGCCGAACCCGAACGGCATGTCACCACCCCCGAACGGATTGCCACCCGCCGCGTTCTTGTCGCGATCGGGATCGTCGTCGGAGTTGGAGAAGCCGAACGGCATATTGCTCATACCTCAACGGTACAAGGCTCGAGCGGTCGGAGTCGCCCTCCGAGTCACGCTGACGGCGAACACGCACGGCGCTCAGGCGGTGCGATCGGTGCTCCGGAGCCTTCGCGCTTTACTCTGGATCAGGTGAATCGACGGATAGTGACGCTTTTGGCCGCACTCGCACCCATCGTCGTGTTGGGAGTCGTCGGAACAATGGTCACTGTTCCTTATGTCGCACTCGGTCCTGGCCCCACCTTCAACACGCTCGGCGACGTCGACGGTAAGCCCGTCGTGGACATCCAGGGGACCGAGGTCGATCCCACCGACGGCAACCTCAACATGACAACGGTGTCGGTTCGCGACGGCCTCAACATCTTCGAAGCGTTCGGACTGTGGGCGAGTGGCAGCAACGGACTCGTCCCTCGCTCGGAGATCTATCCACCCGAGAAGTCGAAGGAAGAGATTCAGCAGGCCAACACCGCCGACTTCCAGCAGTCCGAGGACAGTGCCGAGTTGGCGGCACTGCACTTTCTCGGCAAGCCGGTGTCACTGACTGTTTCGAAGGTGACCCCGGACGGTCCCGCTGCGGGTGCCCTGCAAGAAGGCGACGTCCTGGTCAAGATCGGCGACACTCCGGTAACCACCATCACCGGCGTTCAGGACACGGTAGGTGCGATCGCGCCCGGCACCGCGATCGACGTCACCGTCCTACGTGAGGGTGTGGAGACCGTGGTGCCGGTCACCGTCGGGGCGCGGCCCAACAAGCCCGAATCGGGTTACCTCGGCGTCACACCCAACGAGGTCCCGGACGTTCCCTTCACCGTGCAGTTCAATCTCGCCGACATCGGCGGTCCTTCTGCCGGACTGATGTTCACACTGGCCTTGGTCGACAAGCTGACTCCGGGGGAGCTCAACGGTGGAAAGTTCGTGGCCGGAACGGGCACCATCGACTCCGACGGCGAGGTCGGTCCGATCGGCGGCATCAGGTACAAGTTGATCGCCGCGTCCGAAGCCGGTGCTGAGACCTTCCTCGTGCCGGCCCAGAACTGTGACGAGGCGAAACAGAATGCGCCGGACGGGCTTCGACTCGTCAAGGTCGACAACCTGCCCGGCGCAGTGGACTCACTCGAGAGCCTCAACACGGGTGGCGACGCACCCCGCTGCTGAAAGCTGCCTGGCCGCCGACGACTCTGTCAGTCTTCTTCGACCTCGTCGAGCGTCGCGTACAGGGCGTGCACGAGGTGAGGTGCAAGACCGTCGTAGGTGAGCAGTTCCAAGTCACCGTACGGATCCGCATCCTCGTCGGGACGCATCTGTAGGAGCGACAGCGAGGGACCGTCACGGAGCACGCCGACGAACAGTCGAGCCTCGCGTCGATCGGGATGCGCGTTGGCCGTCAGCCGCGCGACCTCGTCCGCCGCGTGCTGATCGGTCAACACCGGCGCCGTGGCGTGGTCGAGATCCGATTCCGCCTCGGGCGGCAGGACGACGATCTCCTGCACCAGGATGCAACCCTGCACGGACTCGGGCCAATGCGTCGTCGCCAGGAACTCGTCGAGTGCCCGTGAACCGCCGATGATGTCCTCGGGAAGCGATTCCTGTTCGATCGGTGTGTATTCGGCGCCCTCGGCGAGTTGGTCGAGCAGTCCGGGTTCGGCCGCGGCGAGCATTTCGGTGGGTACCAACGCGTACAGCTTCGGCGGCTGATCCCAGCCTTCGGCGTCGATGTGGTCGACAACTTCATGAACGCACCGGGCGAGGGCACTCGGTGATCTGCTCATATTCTCTTCACTCACACGTTCATCCTCCCACCTTCTGTCCGGCTCCCCGCTCTCCGTGTTGTCAACCCGTGACCGTTGTTACGTAGAGTGGTCGGAAACGGCCAAGTCCACTCGGGCGTGGCCGCAGTGATCGATGCAATCGGTTGCGACGCCACGGCGTCGCCAAATCTTGGAGCGTGGCACGTGGGCATGCGGCCCCCCGCAGGTTTACCCTCTCTGTCCAGACGCAGTCGAATCTTGTTGGTGGTGGCTGTCGTAGTGGCGGCCTTGCTGCTCGTGGGGCCGCGACTGATCGGCATGTACACGGACTGGTTGTGGTTCGGCGAAGTCGGCTTCCGCGGTGTCTTCACCAAGGTTCTGCTGACGCGATTCGTGCTCTTCGTGGTCGTCGGAATTGTCGTCGGCGCCATCGTGTGGCTCGCGATGCTTCTCGCGTACCGCGCACGCCCGGTGTTCGTCCCGGTCTCCGGGCCCAATGATCCGATCGCGCGCTACCGCACCACCGTCATGTCGCGTCTTCGTCTGTTCGGCGTGATCATTCCGGTAGCGATCGGCATCCTGTCCGGTCTCATCGCGCAGGCCAACTGGGTCACTATCCAGTTGTTCCTCAACGGCCAGGCATTCGGTATCACCGATCCTCAGTTCAACTTGGACGTCGGCTTCTACACGTTCGATCTGCCGTTCTACCGTTTCGTTCTGAACTGGTTGTTCGTCTCGATCCTGCTGGCTTTCGTGGCAAACCTGGTCACCCACTACGTTTTCGGTGGAATCAAGTTGGCCGGGCGCAATGGGACGTTCACCACGGCCGCTCGTATTCAGCTGGCTGTCATCGCCGGCACCTTTGTGCTTCTCAAGGCGGTGGCGTACTGGTTTGATCGGTACTCGTTGATGTCGAGTAGTCGTAAGGAACCGACGTTCACCGGCCCGGGCTTCACCGACATCAATGCGGTTCTGCCTGCGAAGCTCATTCTGTTGTCCATTGCGGTCATCTGCGCCTTGGCGTTCTTCGCCTCGATCTTCACGCGGGATCTTCGGATACCGGCCATGGCAGTCGCTCTACTGGTTCTTTCGTCGGTCCTCGTCGGTGCCGTCTACCCGATGATCGTCGAGCAGTTCTCCGTCAAGCCCAATGCGGCGCAGAAGGAGAGCACGTACATCGAACGAAACATCGAAGCGACCCGTCAGGCGTACGGGATCACGGAAGAAAACGTCGACTACGTCGACTATCCGGGAATTGGCACCAAGCAGCCCCAGGACGTTCCGGCAGACCGGACCACGATCGCGAACACACGCCTGTTGGATCCGACCATTCTGTCGCCGACATTCACCGCTCAGCGTCAGCTCAAGAACTTCTACGGGTTCCCGCAGACGCTCAACGTCGACCGTTACGAACAAGACGGCCAGTTGCGTGACTTCGTTGTCGCCGCGCGTGAGCTGTCGCCGAACAACCTTTCCGGCAACCAGACGGACTGGATCAACAAGCACACGGTCTACACGCACGGCAACGGTTTCGTCGCCGCCCAGGCCAACGAAGTCACGGCCGTGCAGGGCGACAGTCAGAACAACACCGGTGGCTACCCGATCTACTCGGTGAGCGACCTGACGACCACGCCCGAGAACGAGAATCTCAAGGTGGACAATCCGCGTTCGTACTACGGCGAGGTGATCAGTCAGTCGGACGCCGATTACTCGATCGTCGGTTCCGTCGACGGTGAGGGACCGCGGGAGTACGACACCGACACCTCGAAGTACACCTACACAGGTTCGGGTGGCGTTTCGATCGGCAACTGGTTCAACCGTCTTGCATTCGCGGCGAAGTACACCGAGCGCAACATCCTGTTCTCGAGTGCAATCGGCTCGAACTCGAAGATCATCTTCAAGCGTGATCCGAAGGAAAGGGTCGAGGAGGTCGCGCCTTGGCTGACGACCGACGGCGCTGCTTACCCCGCAGTGGTCGACGGCAAGATGCAGTGGATCATCGACGGCTACACCACGGCCCAGGATTACCCGTACGCGCAGCGCAGTTCGCTCGACGGGTTGGTCGAGGACAGTATCGACCAGACGACGGGGCGCCTCATTCCGCGCCAGGAGTTCTCGTACATCCGTAACTCAGTGAAGGCCACGGTCGATGCCTACGACGGCACTGTCACGCTGTACCAGGTCGACGAGCAGGATCCGGTTCTGAAGGCGTGGATGGGGGTCTTCCCGAACACGGTGAAGCCGAAGAGCGAAATCTCGGACGACTTGCAGGCACACTTCCGCTACCCGGAAGACATGTTCAAGGTTCAGCGAGAGATGCTGGCGAAGTACCACGTCGACGATCCGAGTGAGTTCTTCACCAACAACGCGTTCTGGTCGGTTCCGAGCGATCCGACGATCGACACGTCGGCCAACCAGCCGCCGTACTACGTGCTGGTGGGCGACAAGGACACCGCGAAGGCGGATTTCCGTCTGACCAGTCCGATGGTCGGGTTCAGTCGTGAGTTGCTGTCGGCCTACATCTCGGTGGCGAACGACAAGGAGAACTACGGCAAGTTCACGGTGCTGCAGTTGCCGACCGATACGCAGACTCAGGGTCCACAGCAGGCTCAGTCTGCGATGACGTCGGATTCGCGTGTTGCTTCGGAAGTGTCACTGCTCAAGCAGTCGAACAAGATTCAGTACGGAAACTTGCTGACTCTGCCGATTGCCGAGGGCGGAATCCTCTATGTCGAGCCTTTGTACTCGCAGCGAAACTCGCAGAACGCGTTCCCTCAGTTGGCGCGTGTATTGGTGAGCTTCAGCGACACCAACGGCATTCGGATCGGTTATGCACCGACCGTCTCCGAGGCGATCAGTCAGATTTGGCCGGGCGCAGGTTCGGCAGCGACGGTCACCCAGCCGGCACCCGATCCGGATACCGGAGCGCAACCGGAAACGCCGACAACTCCGACGGCACCGGCCCCGCCGGCTTCTTCGGATGACGTCACGAAGGCGCTGGCCGAGGTCAATTCGGCAATGGCGGCATTGAAGTCGGCGCAACAGAGCGGTGACTTCACCAGCTACGGTGCTGCGCTCGACCGCCTGCAGAAGGCTGTTGACGCGTACCAGGCGCTGCCGAGGTAAGCGGCGTCAGTTCATGAATAGCAGAAGGCCCACCATCCGATCGGATGGTGGGCCTTCTTGTGTGCTCAGGTGAAGCTGTACGAGCTGAATCAGCGCAGTGCTGCAACGATCGGTGCGTTGGCATCGGAGAGCTGCTGGAACTGTGCGGCGAAGCCGTACTGGCCGGCGAGGTCACGAGCGGTGTCGTAAGCCTGCTGTGCGGCGGGCTTGAGCTCGGCCGGGATCTCGATGGCGGGAGCAACTGCGGGTGCCTCGGCGACGGGAGCCGGCGCTGCGGCGGGAGCTTCTTCGACTGCAGGCTCGCTCGCGACGGTCAGACGCTGGCCGCAGACGGGCCATGCGCCGGGGCCCTGGCTCTGCAGGGTGTTCTCGGCGACGCGGATCTGCTCTTCCTTGGAAGCGTTGGCGGGCGAGCCGGTGCCACCGTTGGCGGTCCAGGTGCTCTGCGAGAACTGCAGGCCGCCGTAGTAGCCGTTTCCGGTGTTGATGTTCCAGTCGCCACCGCTCTCGCACTGTGCGACGCCGTCCCAGTTGTGGGTGGCTGCGGAAGCGGTGCCGGTGCTCATGGTGAGGGGCACTGCGACAAGTGCGCCGGCTACTGCCAATGTGCCGAATGCACGCTTGCTGATGCTGGTGTACGTCATGTCGGGGTAAATCCTCTCCGCGCTTGCTGACATCGGCGGGCCTGCGGGTCGGCGATGATGCTGACTTTCCCGGGCGCTTGTCTCTCCGTGTCTCTGCCCCTCGAAGGTTTCGGGGGTTCCGATCCCGCGGGGCAGAGTGGAGCAGCGGCGGGTCGGCGTTCGCCCGGTTGATTCGGGCCGGGACCGACCGTACGGGAGCGTCGAACGAGGGTCGATTCGCAATTTTCCGGACTGTCTGGTCTGCTCTCGACCCAAAATTTTAGCGTTTGTGCTGGTAGAGCCTTTCCGATGCCGTTTCGACGTACGTTCGTTACATGCTTGTTATGTGTTGATGCTCACGGGCATTTTGTGAACCCAGTCACCCGATTCTTCGACTTTCAGGCGTGTATTTCGCTCCAGCGCAGGCGATTTGCGTTCCGTTCACCTGCTCGTGTAACTTTGTCCATGCATCGCGGGGTGGAGCAGCTCGGTAGCTCGCTGGGCTCATAACCCAGAGGTCGCAGGTTCAAATCCTGTCCCCGCTACTAGAAAAGGACCGCCGCACTGGAATCCAGTGCGGCGGTCCTTTTTTGTGCGCAGCCGTCGTAGGGTGGCGACGTGCGACTCTCGAAGATTCTCTTGGCGATGGCGGTGACTACTTCGCTGGTGACCACCGCTCTGGCGTTCTCGGCAGGAAGCGCTGCCGCCGGTGGGCGGATCACCGATGCGAAGCGCGTGGTCTTCATCGTTCCGGGGCAGCAGCTCTACAACTCGGGAGAAACGCACCAGGCGACCTACCGCGCCCTCGACAAGGCACTGAGCGCTGCGGGCTACGAGACACACTTCGTCGACGCACCCGGCAAGATGATTGCGGCCGACGCCGAGCTGATTGCCGATTCGATTCGCTCCTACGCTGCCGGCGCTGACTCCGTCGGGGTGATCGCGCACAGTGCGGGTGGACTGAGCTCCCGGTACTACGCGAAGTTCCTCGGTGGCTCCGAAGTAGTGGATTCATTCGTCGCCATCGGTGCGCCGCAGTACGGTAGCCCCGGTGGCTGCGTACAAGGCCCTGCCGACGGCTACGACACCTGCATGTTCTCCGAAGTTCTCACCAAGCTCAATGTCGGTGAGGACACTCCTGGATCTGCCTACTATTCGGTGGTGCAGAGTTCGGGCGAGTGGGCGGACGGTCGGTTGGACGGGGGCCAGTGCCGGGTGTACGTCGATGGCGTTCCCGGGGCCGGAACGGGAGGAGACCATCTCACCGAGCTCGAGCATCCAGAGGTCATCTCGGGAGCGATCAGCGCTTTGGAGCGAGACTGTGTCGGTACGTTCGTGGACGAGAACGACGGCGACATCACCTGGCCTGACACGCTGTTTCCGTCATTTCGGTAAAGCTTCAGGTCCGGGTTGTTCGGACGAGTAGCCCGGCTACGTGTGCGCTCGCGGCAGTCCTCGCCCCCAAGGCGTCACCCGATTCGATGGCCGCGACTATACGTGCGTGCTCGGTGACAGCGATCCGCCGATTGAGCTCGAGGCTCCACATGTCCGAACGGTAGAGATGTGACTGTCCGTCCAGACGATGCAGGGCTTCGCTGAGCGGGTGATTGCATGCAGTCTCACGAATCAAGGTGTGGAACTCGAGGTCGAGCTTCGAATCCCGACGCTGATCCGGCGGGCTCTCGAGAAGTTCGCGTTGCACCTGCACCATCTTGTTCAGCTGTGACACGGTTTCGTGCGTGGCATTGGCCGTCGCGTTGAACGCCGCGAGACCGTCGAGTACCTCACGCACCTCGAAGACCGCGCGCAGAGACTCCGCGTCCAGCGAATCGACTTTTGCACCCGCATTCCGTGTGTGGACGGCGATGCCCTCGTAGATCAACTGCTGCACGGCCTCGCGGACCGGCGTTCGACTGACATTGAGCTTGCTCGCCAGCGCGGGAACACTCAGTGGTGTCCCCGGCGCCAGCTCGCCCGAAAAGATCAGTTCGCGAAGCGTCTCGTGCACGGACTCGGTGAGTAAAGCTCGTTCGGTGGTGGTCATCCTGTCCTCACTTCGATCCTGCACGATGTCGACGGTACCCGGGAGCGCTATCCAGCGGCGCGCACCCGGTCAGCGCTGCGACTGTCGACCTCGGGCGCCGTCGCGCCTTTCAGTCCGGCCACTTTGGCCGCGATGTTCTCAGCGATCGTGATCGGCGGGTATCCCACTTCGCCCGGTGTGAGAGTCCCTGGCAGTGCTTCGATGACGGCGTCGTAGTTCCCGTCGAAAAAGAATGCGGCAGAGCGACGTCGGATGATCTGACCATCGACGATAGGTGGGTCGACTCGGTGCACTGTCGAGCGCCATCGGTCGTTCGTCCAGCGTGCCATCGCGTCGCCGAGGTTGATCAAGAGTGCGCCGTCGGCAGGTTGGACGTCGTGCCATATGCCGTCGGCACTCAGAACTTGAAGGCCCGGAACTTGATCTGCCCACAGGATGGTCAAGATTCCGAAGTCGGTGTGAGCGCCCATTCCCGTCATGTCGCCGGAGATGCGGATCTCGCCCTCGGGCAGTGCGTAGTTGTTCATCTTCATCGCGTCGATCGAATGGTCGAGCATCGAATCGAAGTACCCGGGCTGCAATCCGAGAGCGTCGGTAAAGGCGCACATCAGGATTCGTGCCAAGCCCTGGGAATGACGGAAATACTCTTCGATTGCCGGTCGGAATCCGGGCGCGGCCACGGGCCAGGTGTTGGCGGCGTAGCTGGACTCGGGTAGGTCGACGCCCGGATAGTCGCTCACCTCTGTGCCCACGACTATTGCTTCGTAGAAATCGTTCATCTGGTTCGCAGCGGCGACGCCCAGGCTCATGCTGAGTGATTCCGATTTCGGTGGTGAGTAGCCGCGGTTCTCGGACGAGGGACGGCGATAGTTGTTCTTCACCGTCAGTGGGAGAGCAAAGAACTCGTCGAGAGCGTCGGCCAGTCCTTCGGTCGCCGATCGTGGAATGCTGTGTCCGACAATCTGTATGAATCCGACCTCCCGGCACGCGCGATCGAGTTGAGCTGCCACTTCCGCACAGGCAGTGCTGTTGGTGGCGTTTGCAACCGCTGCCTCGCCGCGGAGGTACGGGCTGATATCGATCGTAGGGATTTCGAAGACAGGAGTTTCGTGGGTCATTTAAAGTCCTTGCGGCCGGACGTGTGCCACTTACCGACGAGCACACGTGAGAGGAATCCAAAGGCAGAGAAGACGAGGACACCGAACACCGACGCGATCACGATCGCGGCGATCAGATCCTCGGACTGAAGGCGGCTTCGGTAGACGTCGAGCAGGGTCCCGATACCGGGTTGTCCTTTGGCGAAGAACATGTCGCCGATGATGGCACCGACGACAACAAGGCCGGAGGCGGTGCGGATGCCGGTGAGAATGGCCGGCATTGCCGCTCGCAGTTCGAGTTTCACAAGTCGATCCCAACGCGAGGCGCGGCCGAGGGTGAAGAGTTCGTGCAGTCCGCGATCGACCGATTGCAATCCGAAGTGTGTGTTGGTGATGATCGGGAAGGCTGCGATGAGAACGCACACCAGGGTGCGCGCGGTCATGCCGTAGCCGAACCAGAGCCCGATGAGGGGGACGATGGCAAGGATGGGAATGACCTGCAGCACAACGGCATAGGGATAGACGATCCGCTCGATCCACTTGGCCTGGCTCATCAGCACGCCGGTTCCGACGCCGACTGCCACCGCGACCACGAAGCCGACCAGTGCTACCTGTGCCGTCACTGCGAGGGCTTCGAGCATGGGAGAGAGGTGTTTCCAGTCGAGTAGCGACTTTGTCAGTACTTGACTCGGCGGCGGAAGGAGAAATCGACGTTCCGGGGAGAGAACGAGGTAGCTGACGATCGACCACGCTGCGACCGCGCCGGCAAGTGAGAGCAGCGGATAGAGCAGGAAGGTGCCGAGCGCTCTCATTCGCGAGGGCCGTCCGGGCTGTGACTGTGCTCGCGCGGCGGTCGCAGAATCAGCGCGAACGGCGGAATTGCGTGCGGTGGTGCCCTGTTGCACTGCAAGGACTTCGGTCATCGTGAGCTCCCATGGAGACTCGCCGAGATCTCGGCGACGTGTTCGGTGTATCGGGCGTCGTAGCGCAGTTCCGGGCTACGCGGGTACGGGAAATCGATGTCCACGACCGAATGGATTCGTCCGGGCCGGGCGGTCATGACGACCACCTTGTTTGCGAGGTACACGGCCTCGGATACCGAGTGCGTGATGAACATCGAGGTGAACCCCTTGTCGGTGTAGAGCCTTTGCAGCTCTACCTGCATCTCCAGTCGTGTCATCTCGTCGAGAGCACCGAAAGGTTCGTCGAGCAGCATCACAGCAGGTGCGAGGGTGAGCGCTCGCGCCAACGAGACACGCATCTTCATTCCGCCCGACAACGCGTTGGGCAGTTGTTTCGCAAAGTCCGCCAGGCCCACTGCGCGAATTGCTCCGTCGGCGCGCAACTTTCGGGCTGCTTTGTCGCCGCCACCGAGTTCGGCGGACAATTCGACGTTGGCCTGCACGGTTCGCCAGGGGAGGAGAGTCGGCTCCTGGAAGATGAAGCCAACTGATTCGGTGTCGAGGGCAACCGCGCCGCTGGTCGGTCGCTCGAGGCCGGCCGCCATGCGCAACAAAGTCGACTTGCCGCAGCCGGAGGGTCCGACCACGGCGACGAAGTCTCCTCGCTCCACGTTCAGATCGATGCCGTCCAGCGCGACAGTGCCGGTATCGAACTTCTTGACGACATCGGAAAAGACCATCTGCATCGGTGCGGTGAGCTTGCGAGCGTCGGCATCCTGCATCGTGTTCGCGAGTTCCATCTGAGCCTCCGGTTCAATAATGCATGCAAAAGTTCTTCAAGATGTACGAATCATCTTGAATTGTATGTATGTCGCCTAGATTGCTGAATGTAAATGTGAGGTGACATTGCAGGTGAAGCGAGAATCCTGGCGCGCGTTACCTGATGGAAACAACTAGTCGATTGCATGTAATCCATGTGCTGCAGAGTGTGCACATCGGATCATCCTTCCTGGTTCGCCCACATCCCAATTGTTTTCACGAAGGAGACGCTGTGTATTCAAATCGCAAGGTGCATTCCAATCGCAGAAGTGTGGGAGCGGCCGGCGCGGCACTGGCCATGTGTGCAGCCATCGGATTGACTGCGTGCAGCTCCAGTGAGGCTGAGACGGCCAAGGCTGAATCTCTCGAACCAGCTGCCGAGGCTCAGAACCTAGCGGGTCTCTGTCCGGAAAACGTTGTGGTTCAACTCCAATGGCAGCCGCAGTCGGATATGGGAGCGCTCTTCGAGATGCTTGGTCCCGGCTATTCGGTCGACACCGACGACAAGTCCGTCAGCGGGACTCTTGTCGCCGGAGGGAAGGACACCGGAGTCGACTTGACCTTGCGGGCCGGGGGACCGGCAATCGGGTTCCAATCCGTCAGCTCCCAGATGTACGTCGACGATTCGATCACTCTCGGCTTGGTGCACGGCGATCAGGTGATCGCGGCAGCGGCAAGTCAGCCCGTTGTGGCCGTCACGCCATTGCTCAAGTACAGCCCGGCAATCCTCATGTGGGACAAAGAGTCTCATCCGGAATGGGCGAGTGTTGCCGATATCGGCAAGTCCGACGCGAGTGTCGTCGTTTCCAAGGAGCAACTGTTTCCGCAGTGGCTCGTGGCGAAAGGCCTACTGAAGCAGTCTCAGCTCGACACGAGCTACGACGGAGCTCCCTCGCGATTTGTCGGTGACCCGACCATCGCTCAGCAAGGATTCGCGAATTCGGAACCGTACACGTACGAGAAGGAGACGCCGGCGTGGGACAAGCCGGTTTCCTATGACCTGCTGAAAGATTCGGGTTTCGACATCTACGCGTCCAATGTTTCCGTTCGTGCCGACAAGGTCGAGACACTCTCCCCGTGTTTGAGCAAGCTGGTTCCGATCATTCAGCAGGCCACCGCGGACTACATCACTGCGCCGGATACGGCGAATGCTGCCATTGTCGACGTCGTCTCGCAGGACGTGTCGTTCTCTCCCTACACCGAGGGTGAAGCAGCGTTCAGTGCCCAACTCTTGAAAGAGAAGGGCCTGATCGCGAACGAGGCGGACGGATCCGTCGGCACGTTCGACATGACGCGAGTCGCTCACACCGTCGAAGAACTGAAGCCCATCCTGAACGCCGGGGGTGCGGCGATACCGCAGTCATTGACTGCAGAAGAGATCTACACCGACAAGTTCACCGATCGGTCCATCGGAATCCGCTGAAGGAGCTGACAGCAAATGACGTACGACATGACAGAACTCAACCGCGAGACCCGCATGGGTGGCCTGGGCACGGAGACCACCGACCGCGAGGTCCGAAGAATCGATCTCTCGGATTTCGAGAACCGGCGCAGCGAGATCGCCGAGGAGTTGTGGTCGGCAGCGACCGACATCGGATTCTTCCAAATCGTCAATCACGGGATCGATCTGGAGCAGGTCCGCGAGGCTTTCGCGGCGGCCGAGCGATTCTTTGCACTGCCCACCGAGGTCAAAGCGCAGTATCCGCTCAAGAAGGGTTTCAACTCCGGCTGGGAGAGCATGACGCAGGTGCGTCCGTCCATCGGAACACCTGATCAGAAAGAGTCCTACCAGGTGACCCGCCCGCATATGGGTGATCTGTGGCCCACTGCAGACGAATTGGGCGGATTCCGCGAAACGATCCTGGACTTCGAAGCCAAGTGCTGGGGCATTGCGATGGACCTGTTGTCGTGCTTCGCCGAGAAGCTGGGATTCGAACGAGACTTCTTCACCAGGGCACATGACCCGTCGGTGGACACCTACCAGAGCACACTGCGACTACTCCACTACTTCCCCCTTGCCGCCGACGCAGATGTCGAAGGGATGTGGCGTGCCGGAGCACACACCGATTTCGATTGCCTGACATTGCTTTTCCAGCGTGACGGTCAGGGCGGTTTGCAACTGTGCCCGGGCAAGGAGATGGACACCCAGGAATGGACGTCGGTGGTGCCGGCTGAGGAAGCGATCACCTGCAACATCGGCGACATGCTGATGAGATGGAGTGATGACGTCCTGCCGTCGAATTTTCATCGGGTCAAGAGTCCCGGAGTCACCGACTATCGGGGAGCCCGCTACAGCCTCGCGTTCTTCGCTCAGGCGAACCGCGACGTGACCATCGAGGGGCCGGCGGGCAAGTACCCGCCGATCACTGCCGAGGACTACATCGACCAGCGAGTACGCGCGAACTTCGCGCGTTGATCCGTATCCGTTCCGTCACACACTTTCAGGAGAACTGGCGATGACTACCGCGCCCAAGAACATGACCGACGCGATCATCCGGGACGTGACGTTGTACAGCGGCGGGCAATGGCTGACCGGCCACGACGTCGTCGTCTCGAATGGGGTGGTCGAATCGATCGAGAAGTCGACCGGCACCGCCACACCTGGAAGTGTGGACGGATCGGGGGCGTATCTGATCCCTGGCTTCGTCAACACCCATACGCACCTTCAGCAGTCACTGATGCGTGGGATCGCCGAAGGGACACCGCTTCTCGAATGGCTACTCGCGGTCGCAGAAGAGTCGGTTCAGATCACGCCGGAGCGCGCATACACGGCCACTGTCGCAGCCTCGCTGGAGGCATTGCGCAGCGGTACGACCACCCTGGTCGAACACATGTGGCCGCACCCGTCCAGCGAGGTTCACGACGCTGTGATCCGGGCGTTGCACGACACCGGGATTCGTGCCGTACTGGGACGCGGAACCGCAGACCGGGCGGACAAGACGAGGAAGTGGGGCTTCGATCCGCGGCTCATGCAACCACTCGGAGAAGTTCTCGCACATACGGATCAGATGATGCGCGACGTCGCAGGTTCCCGCGTCGACGTGGCAGTCGCGGTACCGAACCCACGTTCGCTGACCCCGGATGGGATGTCGGAAGTGCGTGAGTTCGCGCAGGCTCGCGACCTGACGGTCTCGATTCACCTGCTCGAGACGCAGACCGACAACACGATGTGTACCGAACACGCGGGCATGAACGCGGTCGACTACCTGGATTCCCATGGGTTCTTGTGGGACCGGGTGCTGGCGGTCCACTGCGTCGAACTCGACGACCGTGGTCAGAAGGTGCTGGCGGAGCGCGGCGTCGGAGTGTCGTACAACCCCGTCAGCAACATGCGGCTCGGTAGCGGAATCGCGCCCGTCCCGAGTTTCCTCGACGCGGGGATCGCGGTGGGGTTGGGTGTGGACGGCGCAGCCAGCAACGATACTCAGGACATGCTCGAGACGCTGCGCACCGGCGCCTATGTGCAGCGAGCCGCGCGCGGCCGTGCCGACCTGCTCGGCTTCGAAGCCATGATCGACATCGCATCCGGCGGTGCAAACGCAGCACTCGGTCTGCCGGCCAGGTCCGGCGGGATCTCCGTGGGCGATCCCGCCGACCTCACCATGATTCGGTTCGAACGCGACTTCGGTTGCCTCCCGGTGCGAGATCCGGGTGCGTCCATTCTCACGACGGGCAGTCGTCAGATAGTGGACACGGTGTTGGTTGCGGGCGAGGTCGTACTCCGCGACGGGCACTCCACTCGCGTCGACGAGGCGGAATTGATCCGCACGCTCAGCGCTTTGTGACTGTGCTCAGTCTTCGCTGATCTCCATCTCGATCAGGACGCGGCGCAACAGCTTTCCGGTGGCGTTGCGGGGAAGTTCGTCGATGAAGACGATCTCGCGGGGAACCTTGTAGCGCGCGAGATTCGACCGGACGTGATCCTTCAGCTCGTCGGAGTTCTGGTCGGCGCCGTGGGCGACGACGACAAAAGCTCGCAGGCGGTGCCCGAAGTCGGCGTCCTCGACTCCGATGACTGCCGCTTCCAAGACGTCCTCTCGATCGGCGAGCAGGTTCTCGACTTCGAGCGGGTAGACGTTCTCGCCACCGGAGACGATCATGTCGTCGTCGCGGCCGTCGACGAAGAGGAGGCCGTTGGCGTCGAAGTGTCCGACGTCGCCGGTCGAGAGAAGTCCGTCGATACGTTCCTTGTCGCGCCCGTCGGTGTATCCCTCGAAGCTCAGCCCGCTGGCGACGAAGATCCTGCCGATCGTGTGTGGGGTGGTGATCTTCTTGTTGTTCTCGTCGAACAGTTCGACGTGACAGGTCACCGGAGCGCGGCCCGCGGTTCCCGGCGCAATGGTCAGATCCTCGGGAGTCGCGACCGTGGCCACTGCGACCTCGGTGGATCCGTACAGGTTGTAGAGGACGTACCCGAACGAGGCCGTGACTCGCTTGCACAGGTCGGGCGAGAGTGACGAACCTGCCGAGAAGATGATCTTCAGGTTCGACGTGTCGTACTTGGACAGCACGTCGGGACCGAGGTCGATGATGCGAGTGAGCATCGTCGGGACCACGACCAGACTGTCGCACTTGTACTGGGCGACAAGCTTGATCGTGTTCTCCGGATCGAACTTTCGATGCATGACGACGGTCTGGCCGAGCGCCAACGCGAGAGCGAACTGCGAGACACCGGTTCCGTGGAAGGCGGGGGCCGCCATCATCATTGTCTGTCCGCGGCGCAACGGCACGCGGTCGAGGAACTGCGCCGACGCGAGAGGGGAGGTGTGGCCACGCGGCGCACCCTTGGGAGTTCCTGTGGTGCCGCTGGTGAGGAGGACGAAGCCACCGTTCTTCTCGGGTGCCGGCACCGACGACGTGGTGCGTCCGGCGATGGCCTCGTCGAGAGTGGCTGCCGTGGAACCGTCAGCGGCCGTGCCCTCTGGCCAGGAACGATAGACGACGACGTCGTCCGGCAAGGCATCGGCGATGTCCGCGAACTCGTCGTCGTAGACGAAGGCGACCACCTTCTCCCGCGCGGCGACGTCCACGAGTTGGGGCCGAGCGAAGCCCGTGTTCATGAGAACGAGCTTCGTTCCGTTCTTTGCTGCCGCCAGCATGGTCAGGACCAAGCCTCGATGGTTACGGCACATCGCACCCATGACGGAGTCGGAGGTGATGCCGTCGGCCTGCCACGCCCGGACCAACGCGTTGCTCTGACGCTCGAGCTCGGCATAGGTGATGGGTCCGCGCTCGTCGATGATCGCCACCGCGTCGTAGCCGTTCTCGGCGTGTGCATGGACCGGCCCGGCAAAGGGTCCGTACTTGTCCACGGCTGCAATGGATTTGAGTCCGCGATCGAGGCGAGGGAACGGGACGAGTCCGGCTCGGAACATGACCCCCGCCGCGCCGATGGTGTCAGTGACCTTGGTGACCAATCCGGGCATACGTGAACCTCTTCCGAGCGTCGTTGTAGGACTGATTACACACTAATGCGCAATCAGGTTTCGGTGGTGAAGTTTCACGATGGCGACCGAGCACTCCGCCCCGCCACCTCGAAAGGTGGCGGGGCGGAGTGTTTCGGGATCTGGTCCGTGCGACCGTCACTTCAGTTCGGCGGACGACTTTCCGAGCAGGCGGCGTGCGACGATCAGCTGCTGGATCTGCTGGGTGCCCTCGAAGATGTCGAGAATCTTCGAGTCGCGGCCCCACTTCTCGAGCAACGGGCGCTGCGAGTAGCCGTAAGTGCCGGCCAACTCGACTGCCTTGAGCGTCACGTCGGTGCCGGTGCGGCCGGCCTTCGCCTTGGACATGGACGCTTCGAGCGAGTTCGGCTTCTTGTTGTCCGCCATCCATGCCGCGCGCAGAGACAGCAGGTACGCGGCCTCCCAGTCGGCTTCCAAACGGATGAACTCGGCTGCAGCTGCATGCTGGTTGTAGACCGGTGTGTCGTAGGAGATCTCGACACCGGCTTCGGTCAGGATGCCACGCAGTTCTTCGAGAGCTGCGCGTCCGACGCCGACGGCCATGGCTGCAACGAGGGGCCGGGTGTTGTCGAACGTCTGCATGACGCCGGCAAAGCCCTGCTCCACGTTGACCTCCGGGCTGCCGAGGATGTTGTCCGCGGGAATGCGGCAATCCTGGAGCAGGAGTACTGCGGTGTCGGAGGCCTTGATGCCCAGCTTGTGCTCGAGGCGAGCAACGCTCAGGCCCGGTGCGTCACGCGGAACGACGAACGACTTGATGGCCGCTCGGCCCTTCGATTTGTCAACCGACGCCCACACGACGATGTGCGTCGAACGCTCACCGGCGGTGACGAAGATCTTCTCGCCGTTGAGAACCCACTCGTCGCCGTCGAGAACGGCGGTGGTGGTCACGGCGGCGGAGTCGGAACCGAAGCTCGGTTCGGTGATGGCCATCGAGGCCCACACCTTGCCGAAACGTTCGAGCTGTTCGTCGGTTGACACTGCGGCGATCGCGGCGTTGCCGAGCCCCTGGTAGGGGATCGAGAGCATGAGTCCGACGTCGCCCCAAGACGTTTCGAGCGAGTTGAGGAGCGCAGACATGTTGCCGCCGTTGGCGTTGCCACCCTTGGCGCTCGCGTCTGACCGTCCGCCGCTGGCACCGCCGATGTCTCCACCGGAATCCGAGAGGCCTTCGACCATGGCAGCCATGGTGTCGAGCTCGACGGGGTACTCGTGCTCGGCAAGATCGTACTTACGTGAAATGGGTCGGAAGATCTGCGCCGCGACCTGATGTGCCTGGTTCGCTGATGCTTTGAGCTTCTTGGGAAGTTCGAGGTTGATCATCGTGGTTCTCCTGGAAGTTCAGCGGCGTCAGATGAGGACGATGCCCTCGGCAACGCCGATGGCACGGAGGTCGCGGTACCAGCGCTCGACCGGGTGTTCCTTGGTGAACCCGTGTCCACCGAGGAGTTGCACACCGTCGAGGCCGATCTGCATGCCCTTCTCGGAAGCCAGCTTCCGGGCCAGAGCGGATTCGCGAGCAAAGGACAAGCCCTGCTCGGCGCGTGAAGCGCCCCGAAGCGTGACCAGACGCAGTCCGTCGAGTTCGATGCCGATGTTGGCGACCATGAAGGCAACCGCCTGGCGGTGGCTGATCGGCTCGCCGAACGCTTCGCGCTCGTTGACGTACGGAATCACGTAGTCGAGAACTGCCTGGCTGGTGCCGACGGCCATGGACGCCCAACCGAGGCGAGCCAGGCGAATCGCGTCGGCGTATTCGGCCTTACGCTGCTCGGCGTCACCGTCGCCGAGCAGTGCGGACTCCGACACAGCGACGTCGGTGAGGATCAGGCGACCCAGACCGGCGGCGCGCAGACCCATGCTGGGATCTGCTTCGACGACGAGTCCCTTGGTGTCGGATTCGACGATGAAGAAGGACGGCTTGCCGTCGAGTTCTGCGGCGATGACGAAGAGTTCGGACGTAGCGGCGGCGGGCACCAAGCTCTTGACGCCGTTGAGCTTGTAGCCGCTGGGGGAGCGCACTGCCTTGGTCTGCAGGGCAAACGGATCGAACAGTGCGCGTGGTTCGTTGACCACCACTGCTGCGCCGGGGACCTGCTCGCCGGTGAAGGCCGGAAGGTAGGTCTTCTGCTGCGCGTCGGTGCCCCACTGCGTCAGTGCGACTGCAACGCCGCTGGGTGCGAGGATCGGAAGTGCAAGCCCCATGTCTCCGTGCGCAAGTGCCTCGGCAACAAGAGAATTGGTGACTGCGCCGCGATCGGCAGCTGCTCCGTCGAGTTCTTCGGGAACATTGATCAGCGTGATGCCGAGCTCGGCTGCGCGCTTGGAGAGATCGGCGGGTGCCTGCGCTGCGCCGTCGGCGTCGTGCGCTGCGGGACGCAGGATCTCGGCCGCGAACTCGCGCACGGTCTCGACGATCATCTTCTGGTCGTCGTCGGGGGTCAGATCGAAGTAGTCGGCGTTCTTGCTCGGGTTGTCGGGCAGGCGCTTGGGTGCGCCGTTGCCCGAGACCTTCTGGAATCCTCGAGTGGCGGCACCCAGGGTTTTGAAGCCCGTCTTGGTGCCCTCGTAGGTCACGCGATCGATGGTCTGACGCAGATTGAACTTCTCGGCCAGTTCCGAACCGGTGATCTTGGTAAGCACACGCATGGCTGCGCCCATGGCGTCGCGTTTGATCGGGTTCAGGCCGACGGCGGACGTGTCGCGGGGCGCACCCTTGGCGCCGCCGCGCTGCGCGCCCGATTCGCTGCGCTGAGCGCTCTTGTCGGGGGCAACACTGTCTTGCTTGGTCATGATCACCAGCTGTTTCTCGGTGTTGGGGCGTTGGACGATCCTTATCTTACTCATCAGTAAGGTCTGTTGTCGAGAAACCGCGAAATGATGCGCGTCATAGGCTCGAGGGGTGAACCGGACAGAGGTGCCAGATCGGATACAGCGGTACGTGCGCTACACGCCGTTGGTGGTGGTCCCGTGCCTGCTGATCGCCAGCACGTATCCGGGGGAGTATCGAGTTCCCCTCACCTACTGGATTCTGTCGATGCTGTCGGCGCTCGCCTTCGCCGTCGGCCGTCGATGGCCGGTCTTCGCGTCCCTGGTCATCTCGGCGCTCGCCGTTCCGATGTTCGTCGCCGACGCCTGGGGGCTGTCCGAGCTTGTTCCGTATCTCGGGGCGGTCGCCGTCGTCGACGTCACGATGCGGGCCGAGCGTAGAGAAATGGTTGCCGTATCGGCAGCAGGATGGTGCGGTTCGGTGCTCGCGGGTATCTGGTTCGAATCTCACGAAGCGTTCTGGTCTGTCACGACGGCTGTGAAAGTGCTTGCGTACGTGGGGTTGCCACTGCTGCTCGGGCTGTATCTACGCTCGCAGCGTGAATTGGCCGCGAACAATCTTGCGCAGACCCGCGCTGCGGAGCGCAGTGCGCTCGCCCGCGAACTGCACGACCTGGTTGCGCACCACATGGCATCGATCGTCCTGAGAATCGGCGTGGCTCAACATGTCTTGGCGCCCCAGGACGAGGCCGTGCGTGAGGTCCTCGCGGATGTGCGTGGGACTGCGTCCGATGCGCTGGCCGATATCCGTCGCCTCCTGGTCGCACTTCGTGATCCTTCGCTCGGTGAGGTCGCTCTGGTCGAGCCGGATGCCGTCGAGGCGGAAATCGAGGCGGCGATAGATCGTGTGCGTGCGGCGGGTTTCGAGGTGCAGGCAGTCTTCGATGCCCAGGAGAATGTCGAGTCAGGCGCAGCCGATCTCGACGCGATCGGGAGGCTGACGTTGTTGCGGGTGATTCAGGAATCACTGACCAACGTCATGAAGCACGGCGACAAGAAGGGGCTGGTATCGGTCTCGGTCGGTCGCGAAGACAACCGGGTGCATGTCAGGGTTGTCAACGACGTCGAGGGGTCGTCTCGGAGTGCAGGTCATGGCCTGGTGGGAATGCAGGAGCGTGCGGAGTTGGTCGGCGGCGAGATGACCGCCGGCACCAACAGTGACGGGAAATGGGAAGTGCACGTGAGTATTCCACTCGTTGTCTCGGGCGGTGTCTCGTGATCAGCGTGCTGATCGTCGACGACCAGCGACTTGTGCGCGCCGGTTTGCGGATGCTGTGCGCGGCAGCCGAGGACATGACCGTGGCCGGTGAGGCGTCGAACGGCGTCGAGGCGCTAGCGCTCGCTGCAGAATTGGATCCCGACGTGATTCTGATGGACTTGAGAATGCCCGGGCTGGACGGGATCGGCGCCACCCAGCAGATCGTCAAGGCCGGTCGTCGAGCGCGCATCCTCGTGCTGACCACCTTCGACGACGACGATCATCTGTATCCCGCACTCGCCGCGGGGGCTTCGGGATTCTTCGTCAAGGACACCGAACCCGCCGAGTTGCTCGGTGCCATTCGGCGGATCGCCGAGGGTGAGATGGTGTTCACTCCGGAACTTCTCCGCCGCGTTGTGGATCGAGCGGTGATCGGTGGTATCGCAGACACTGCTGTGACGGACAAGGTTCCGTTGACCGATCGCGAATCGCAGGTCCTCGCGCTGGTGGCAGAAGGGAAGAGCAATCAGGAGATCGCGGACACGCTGCATCTGGGTGTGACCACGGTGAAGACACACGTGGCGAACCTGATGTCGAAGACCGGTTGCGACAATCGGGTTCGCCTCGCTGTGTACCACTTGCAGAACTTTCAGTGACCGGAGTGCGAACCAGACGAAGGCATCGGCATGTCCATCGGCATGTCCATCTGCATCGGAGCCGCCTTCTGTCCCGGTTCGAGGACGAGGAATTGGCCCATCATCCCTTGGTCCTCGTGCATCAGCAGGTGGCAGTGGAACATGTACGGGAAGGTGGGATCGGTGTACTCGGACCACTGCAGTGCGACGCGAACCCTGCTGCCCGGCGGTGTGTAGACGGTGTCCTTGAGTCCGCGCAAGTGCGGCGGGGGAGTGCGACCGTCGACGTCGAGGATCTGGAACTGTACGTCGTGGACATGGAAATTGTGTGGCCAGTTGTCCTTGTTGGTGATCGTCCACACCTCGGTCGCGCCGACCTCGGCCTCGAAGTCGATGCGGTTCATGTCCATTCGTTGCCCGTTGATCATGTACCACTGCAGATCGAAGGTTCGGGAAACGCTTGCCTTCGACGGATCCAGACTCGGCAGTACGGCCAACTGCGCCGGGAGAGTCGACCGTGACGCGCGGCTGGCAACGCCCCGCAGTTCGAGGATGTCGAAGCGGTCGTTCATGCCGAAGTTCTCGGCGTCGGAGGAACTCACGCCACCGCCGTCCTCGATCGGGAACGACACCAGTGTGGTCGTCGCACCGGGGTCGACGCGAACCACGATCTCGGCTCGTTCGCCGGGGCTGAGCTGAATCCGCTTGATCGCAATAGGTGATTCGAGCAGTCCGCCGTCGGTGGCAATCAGATCGAAGGTGCGGTCGTCGGGGAACCCCAGGTTGTAGAGACGGCCGGAAGAGCCGTTCAGAATGCGTAACCGGACGACCCCGGTGGTGACGTCGAGGTAGGCGTCGGAGATGCCGTTGGTGACTATCGTGTCGCCGAGCAGGCCTATGTCGGTCGGATCCGATTCGTCGAAGCTGCCGTCGGCGAGGAATCGACGATCCTGGATGATCAGCGGAACATCGTCGACACCATAGGTTTTGGGGATGTCCAACGCCCGCGTGTCGGCGTCGTCGATCAGGAACAGTCCGGCGAGACCGCGCTGCACGTGCCGTTCGGTGGATCCGTGCGGGTGTGGGTGATACCAGAGCGTCGACGCCGACTGGCCGATCGTCCACGCCGGTTCCCAGCGTCCGCCGGCTTCGATGGTCTGGTGCGGGCCGCCGTCGTATCGGGCGGGCAGATGCATGCCGTGCCAATGGACGGTCGTGGGCTCTGCCAGTGTGTTGTCGATCGTGAATGCGACAGATTCTCCGCGTTCGGCGCGGACGGTCGGCCCCAGAATGGATCCGTTGAAACCCCAAGTGTCGGTGAGTTTTCCCGCGACGATCTCGGTGGTCCCGGCACCGGCACGAAGTGTGAAGTGGCGAACACCGGCGTCGTCGACGGTGGATTCGGCAAGCGGTGGAATCGGTAGCGGACGCGAAGTTCCGGCCACCGCCAACGTGGCGCTCTTCGCTGCCGGGTCGGCGCCGCAGCCCACCGCGAGCCCGAGGGGCGCTGCGGCCAGACCGAACAGAATCGTGCGCCTGGAAATCCGGTTCATCGTTCTCCTGGAAGTAGTGCGTGATCAACTACTTCCAGTCAACGGGCCGAGATGTCGTGCCGAATCCTGCCGACGGGCCTGTCGGAACTCCTCCCTCGGACCCTTGCGGCGGGTGGGATGTTCTGGTACTCGGGTGTTACCGCAGGCGGGCCAGAACGTCTTCGTGCAGCAGTCCGTTGGTGGCGACCGCGCTGCCGCCGTGCGGACCTGCGCCGCCGTCCAGATCGGTGAACGCGCCGCCGGCCTCACGGACCAATACGTCGAGCGCTGCCAGATCCCACAGGGAAACCTCGGGTTCGGCAGCAATGTCGACGGCGCCTTCGGCCACGAGGCAGTAGGAGAAGAAGTCCCCGTAACCGCGCACGCGCCAGACGTGGTCGGTGAGTTCGACGAACTGATCGCGAATTCCGCGGTCCTTCCACCCCGAGAGGCTCGAGAAGCTCAGGCTCGCTGACTCGCTGCGATCGACGGCAGACACCTGGATCGCCCGCGCGTCACCGTCTCCGAATGACGTATGTGCACCCAAACCTGTTGCAGCCCACCATCGCCGATTCAGTGCAGGTGCGCTCACGACGCCGATGACCGGGACGCCGTCCTCGAGCAAGCTGATCAGCGTGGCCCACACCGGTACGTTGCGGACGAAGTTCTTGGTCCCGTCGATGGGGTCGACCACCCACTGTCTGCCCTCGAAGACTGCGTCGCCGCCGAATTCTTCGCCGAGTACGGAATCCGCAGGACGATGCTCACCGAGCGTCGCGCGCACTGCTCGCTCGACAGCCAGATCGGCGTCGGAGACGGGGGTGAGGTCCGGCTTGTCGTCCACTCGAAGGTCGAGGGCGCCGAAGCGGGCGCGAGTGATCGCGTCAGCCTCGTCGGCGATACGGAGGGCGAGTGCGAGGTCGGATGCGCGATCGGTCACGGGTACACAACCTACCGGCTCAATCGGGGAGGACCTCGTTCAGCTTTCCGGTTGCGACGTCGAAGACGAATCCGCGTAGGGAGGTCGTCGCGGTGACGAACGGACTGTTCTCGATGCGCTTCAACGACTGACGGACGTCCTCGTCGATGTCGGGAAACGATTCGGCAGCCCAATTTGGTTTGATGCCGATCTCGTCCTGGATGGATCGCTTGAAGTCGTCGTCGGTGAACGTCAGCATTCCGCAGTCGGTGTGGTGGATGAGGATGATCTCGGTAGTTCCCAGCAGACGCTGGCTGATGGCCAGGGATCGGATCTCGTCGTCGGTGACGACTCCACCCGCATTGCGGATGACGTGCGATTCACCTTCCTTGATTCCGAGCACCCGATAGACGTCGATGCGGGCGTCCATGCAGGCGAGTACGGCGACGTGTTTGCTGGGTGGGAGGGGGAGCGGTCCGGTGAACTGCTCGGCGTAGGCGGCGTTGTTCTGCAGGTATTCGTCGGTGACAGTCATCGTTCCAGTAGGTTCCCTCGGAGCGAGGTTGGCAAGGCTTCCAGTCCCGGTGATCCCAATACGTGACGGGCGGCAGGGCCGAGGTCGGCACCCGGTAGCCTTGAGAACCGTGCATCCCGACGTAATTGCAGACCTGAACGCCCTCGACACCACCCTTCGCACCTGCGAATCGGTTGTGGACGTCGAGGAGCTGCGCCGACGCATCGACGAGCTCGAGCACCAGGCAGCCGACCCGGGTCTGTGGAACGACCAGGAACACGCCCAGCAGGTCACGAGCCAGCTCTCCCACGCGCAGGCCGAGCTGCGCCGGATCGTGGCACTACGCGAGCGACTCGACGAGATGCCGATCCTCTACGAACTGGCAGAAGACGAAGGCCCCGACGCGGTGGCCGACGCCGACGCCGAGCGCGCGAGCCTGCGAGACGACATCGCGGCGATGGAAGTCAAGACCATGCTCTCGGGCGAGTACGACGAGCGCGACGCGCTCATCAACATCCGCTCCGGTGCCGGCGGTATCGACGCTGCAGACTGGGCCGAGATGCTCATGCGTATGTACATCCGCTGGGCGGAGAAGCACGACTACGGCGTCGAGGTCTACGACACGTCGTACGCCGAAGAAGCCGGACTCAAGAGCGCGACGTTCGCGATCAAAGGCCCGTACACGTACGGCACGTTGTCCGTCGAGATGGGCACCCACCGGCTCGTTCGCATCAGCCCCTTCGACAACCAGGGGCGCCGTCAGACGTCGTTCGCCGAGGTCGAGGTACTGCCGGTCGTCGAGACGACCGACCACATCGAGATCAACGAGAACGACATCCGCGTCGACGTCTACCGCTCGTCCGGTCCCGGCGGCCAGTCGGTCAACACGACGGACTCCGCCGTTCGACTCACGCACATCCCGACGGGAATCGTCGTCACCTGTCAGAACGAGAAGTCGCAGCTCCAGAACAAGGTGTCGGCGATGCGCGTCCTGCAGGCAAAACTGCTCGCGGTCAAGCGTCAGGAAGAGCGCGCCGAGATGGATGCGCTCAAGGGCGACAGCGGCAGCTCGTGGGGCAACCAGATGCGCTCCTATGTTCTGCATCCGTACCAGATGGTCAAGGACCTGCGTACCGAGTACGAGGTCAACAACCCGTCGGCAGTGCTCGACGGCGACATCGACGGGTTCCTCGAGGCCGGCATCCGCTGGCGCATGAGCGAGAACCAGTCCGCATAGCGTTCGGATACCGAAAGGCACGATGACTTTACTTCGACCTGGGCAGAACCTGCTCGATTGGCTTCAAACCACCGGTTTGTCCGTCCTCATGACCGTGCTCGGGGCGATGATTCTCGCCCGGTTGGTCAGTTGGGGAGGCAACAAGGTCACCGACCAGATCGACTCCAACTATCAGTTGGGCGATGCGCTGGTTCGTTCCGAGGCGACCAAGCATCGTCACTCGGTCGCGCAGGTCATCACCTGGGTGGTCATCACGTTCATCTACGTGATCGCGACGCTGAAGGTTCTCGACCAACTGAACCTGCCGATCGGAAGTCTCGTCGCGCCGGCGACCGTTCTCGGTGCGGCGCTCGGTTTCGGTGCACAGCGCGTCGTGCAGGACATTCTTGCCGGTTTCTTCATCATCACCGAACGTCAGTACGGCTTCGGTGACACCGTGCGACTTGCGATCACCGGCTCCTCCGACGACGCCGAGGGTGTCATCGAGGACGTGACCCTGCGCGTGACGCGGATGCGAAACTCCGACGGCGAGGTCATCACCGTTCCCAACGGCCAGATCGTGAAAGCGACCAACCTGTCCAAGGATTGGGCACGCGCCGTCATCGACGTTCCGGTTCCGGCGACCGCCGATCTCACCCGGGTCAACGAGGTGCTTCGCCAGGTCGGAGTCGACGCGATGGCCGACCGCGGACTCAAGAAACTGCTGCTCGACGAGCCCACGGTCATGGGCGTCGAAAGCCTGGAGGTCGATCAGGTCAACGTGCGGATGGTCGCGCGCACACTCCCCGGCAAACAGTTCCAGGTCGGACGCGCTCTTCGCGTCCGCGTCGCCGCAGCACTGCGACGTCAGGGGATCACGGTGTCACCGGATCTACACACCGTACGGACCGAGGAGGCGAGCGAATGACCGATCAGGAACCGCGCCGCGGACTCGACCGACTGTTTCACCTGGACTGGCTCCCGTCCCGGATTTTCGGCGGCCGGATGCGAACCTCTACCTTCATTCTCATCGTGGCGTGGATATTGACGTATCTGTTGCATACGTATCTCAATCCTGAGGACCCGACCGCAGTGACACCACCGCCCAGCGTGGACACGTCGCAGACCGAGCCTTACGTCGCGCCCTCGGTCAAACCGTCGACGACGACCCCCGTGCCGTCCTCGACCGAGCCGACGACTACGTCCGAGACCCAGTCTCCGGAATCGAGCACGGGCAGCTCAGGTTCTCCGACGCCGACTTCGGGTCCCGCGCCTGCGCCGGGCAACGCCGAACAGTCCGCGACGACGGTGCCGACCACTCCGGCGACGACGACCGTTCCCCAACCTGGCGCGGCGATGCAGGCACCGACGTCTGTGCCGCAGTCACCCGCGACCACCGGTACCGGATAAGGACGAGGGTGCTCGCGCGTGGCGCCAAGGTCACCGTTAGATAACGGCTAGACTGGCTAGTTGTGATCAGCATGAAGAATGTGTCGAAGTCCTACAAGGCCTCCACCAGGCCGGCGCTCGACAAGGTCAGTGTGGAGGTGGAGAAGGGGGAGTTCGTCTTCCTCATCGGCCCCTCCGGCTCCGGCAAGTCGACGTTCATGCGGTTGCTGCTCAAGATGGAGTCGCCTACGTCCGGCGACATCGAGGTCGCGGATTTCCACGTCAACAAGTTGGCGGCCCGCCGCGTGCCGAAGCTTCGCCAGAGCATGGGCTGTGTGTTCCAGGACTTCCGCTTGCTTCAGCAGAAGACGGTCTCCGAGAACGTGGCCTTTGCGTTGGAAGTCATCGGCAAGCCCCGCAACGTCATCGCGCGCACTGTGCCCGAGGTTCTCGACATGGTCGGTCTGGCCGGCAAAGCCGATCGACTGCCCACCGAACTTTCCGGCGGTGAGCAGCAGCGCGTCGCCATCGCCCGCGCATTCGTGAACCGCCCTCTCGTGCTGCTCGCCGACGAGCCCACCGGCAACCTGGACCCCGAAACGAGCCAGGACATCATGCTGCTGCTCGAGCGGATCAACCGCACCGGCACCACCGTCGTGATGGCGACCCACGATCACCACATCGTCGACTCCATGCGTCGACGCGTCATCGAACTCGATCTCGGCAAGGTGACCAGAGACGAAGCGCGGGGTGTGTACGGCGTCGGCAGGTAGCGCCGACTACGACCACACGTCCCGTACGCCCACCGGTTGTCGTGAAACAACCGGCCTCTCGAAAAGGAATCGGATTCCCCGATGCGCGCCAGCTTTATTTTCAGCGAAGTCCTGACCGGCCTACGCCGCAACATCACGATGACCATCGCCATGATCTTGACGACGGCGATCTCCCTCGGACTCTTCGGCGGTGGTCTGCTGGTCGTGCAGATGGCAGGCAAGACCCAGCAGATCTTCCTCGAACGAGTCGAGGTGCAGATCTTCCTGACCGACGACATCTCTTCGGCCGATCCCGGTTGCGAGCAGGAGATCTGCAGTTCGTTGCGCAAGGAACTCGAGCAGACTCCGTCCGTCGTCGCGGTTCAGTACCTCAACCGCGAAGACGCCGTGAAGGACGCCACCGAGCGCGTGTTCAAGGACCAGCCCGAACTGGCAGCCCTGGTGAGCCCGGACAGCTTCCCGGCGTCGTTCAAGGTCAAGCTCAGTGACCCGGAGCGGTTCGGCGTCATCAACGACACCTTCGGTTCGAGGCCCGGCGTCGAGAGTGTGCTCAATCAGCGCGAGTTGGTGGACCGACTGTTCAGCGTGCTCGGTGGAGTGCGCAACGCAGCGTTCGCGATCGCGATCGTCCAGGCGATAGCGGCCATCCTGCTCATCGCCAACATGGTCCAGATCGCCGCGTTCACGCGTCGTACCGAGGTCAACATCATGCGGTTGGTCGGCGCGACGCGTTGGTACACCCAGCTTCCGTTCCTCCTCGAAGCCGTCGTGGCGGCCTTGATCGGTGCGGTGCTCGCCATTGCTGGACTGTTCACGGCGAAGAACGTCTTCATCGACGGGGTCCTGTCCGACGTCTACGAAGCGAACATCGTGGCGCGGATATCCAACAGTGACGTGCTGTTCGTCTCGCCGATCCTCGTACTTGCCGGTGTCGGAATGGCCGCGGTGACGGCGTACGTGACGCTGCGTCTGTACGTCCGCGAATAATCGGTTTGCACGAGCTTCTATGCTGGAACAGCAAGAACCATTCGACGGCAAGACAGCGGACTGAGAGGCCCGGACAGTGAAGGAAAAGGGCCGCAAGGTCATTGCGACCAATCGCAAAGCACGCCACAACTACACGATCATCGACACCTACGAGGCCGGCATCGCTCTCGTCGGGACCGAGGTCAAGAGTCTGCGTGAAGGCAAGGCGTCGCTCGTCGACGCGTTCGCCACGGTGGACAACGGCGAAGTGTGGTTGCGCTCGTTGCACATTCCGGAGTACACGCAAGGCACGTGGAACAACCATTCGCCACGGCGTACCCGAAAGCTCCTGCTGCACAAGCGTGAGATCGAGCACCTCGTCGGTAAGACCCGCGAGGGAAACCAGACGCTGGTCCCGCTGTCGATGTACTTCAACGACGGCAAGGTCAAGGTCGAACTCGCACTGGCAAAGGGTAAGCAGGACTACGACAAGCGCCAGGACATGGCCAAGCGCACCGCCGAGCGCGAGGTGACCCGCGAGCTCGGTCGTCGTATCAAGGGCATGCGCTGACCTCCATCCTGCTTGCCCTCGTGGCGGCAGTTGCCTACGGAGTCAGCGACTTCGTCGGGGGAGTTGCGTCACGACGAGTTGCCGCACTGCGTGTGGTGATCGTCTCGTATCCGCTCTC
The DNA here is from genome assembly GCF_031763325.1 of Rhodococcus sp. SG20037. Classification (NCBI taxonomy): domain Bacteria; kingdom Bacillati; phylum Actinomycetota; class Actinomycetes; order Mycobacteriales; family Nocardiaceae; genus Rhodococcus; species Rhodococcus sp. SG20037. Next base: position 2,449,005 of record NZ_CP134497.1, read on the forward strand.
GCTCGTCATCGTTCTGATCGCAGCACCTTTCGTATCCGGGACGCTGACGCTGAACGGTTTGATCTGGGGCGCGATCGCGGGCGTCACGAGTGGTCTGGCGGTCTGGTGGTTCTATCTCGCGCTGGCAACCGGCCCCATGTCGGTGGTCTCGCCGCTGACAGCTGTTCTGGTGGCGGGCATTCCGGTGCTCGTCGGCTTCGCTTTCGGTGAGCGGCCGGGGTTGATCGCGTACCTGGGTATTGCCGTCGCGCTGGTCGCCGTCGTCCTGGTCAGCCGCGAGTCGCCTGACGACACCGCGGGTGAGGTTGCCGGCGGAATCACCCTCCGCTTCACCAGACAAGTGGCTCTTCTGACCGTCGGAAGCGGTGGCGCATTTGCGCTCTCGTTCATCGCACTTCACCAGATCGGCGAGGGCAGCGGGCTGTGGGCGTTGGCCGTATCTCGAGGCGCCGCGACCGTCGTGGTGTGGTTGGTCGCGCTGGCGGCCGGTCACTTCGTTCTCCCACGAGGCGAGCCACTCAAGCTCGCGGTGTACGTCAGCGTCCTCGACGTCGTCGCGAACGGGACGATGATCTACGCCTTCCAAGGCGGAATGCTCTCACTGGTCAGCGTGATCGGTTCGCTGTATCCGGCTGCGACGGTTCTGCTCGCCATGGTGATGCTGGGCGAGCGGGTAAGCCGCGTGCAACAAGCGGGAATGCTGTTGGCGCTGGCGGCAGTCGGCATGATTGCCGTCGCGGGCGCCTAGATTTTTTCGAGTTCCAGCGTTTTCAGTCCTAGCGTTTCAGCCGCGTCTGTCGGCCGGCGCTGCGCGTAGGTGAACCCGCTCGCCTTGTTTTCCGAAGAGGCTGATCGCCTCGGCCGGCCGGCCGTCGGCAGCACTGATGCGGTGCGGGATGTGCGTGTCGAACTCGGCGGCCTCGCCCGCGCCCATGATGAAATCCCGATCGCCGAGTTGGAGTCGGATGCGCCCGGACAGAACGTAGACCCACTCGTAGCCCTCGTGGGATCCCGGTTCGCGATCGTCGTCGGTGGGCGAGATGATCATCTTGTAGGCCTGCAGATTGCCGGGTTGACTGGTCAGCGGAATGACCGTCATACATCCGACCGTTCGAGGTTCTTCTCGAACGCGGGGGTCCTTGATCTTGCTGTTCACCAGGTCGTCCAACGGGACGCCGTGTGCCTTGGCAATCGGCAGCAGCAACTCCAAGTTGGCTCGGCGAGTACCGGATTCGAGTCTCGACAGTGTGCTGACGCTGATGTCGGTGGTCTCCGACAAATCGGCCAGGGTCATGTCGGACTGTTGGCGCAACGCACGTAGGCGAGGGCCGATGCCGGCTAGTACGGCTTCGAACGATGTTTCGGTCATGCACTCATTTTGCCAAAGTGGCAACAGTGTTTGTCAAGACTGCGTTCTCTTGTCATTCTGGATTCATGACGCAGAACTCATTCGACGTAGCAGTAATCGGAGCCGGTGCGGCAGGCCTCAACGCCGCACTCATTCTCGGTCAGACACGCAGGTCCGTGATCGTCTTCGACAACGGATCGCCACGGAACGCGGCCGCCGACCACATGAACGGATTCCTCTCCCGTGACGGCATGAACCCGGCAGAATTGTTGACCATCGGCCGAGGTGAGGTCCGCAAATTCGGCGGCGAGTTCCATGACGGCACCGTTGTCTCCGTGACACGGGACGGCGAGAAATTCTCGGTAGAACTGGCTGGCGGCAGCAAGATTCAGGTGCGCAAGGTGCTTGTTTCGACGGGTCTGACGGACCGCCTACCGGTAGAACTCGAAGTCTTCGGCGAGCGTTGGGGCCGCGATGTGTTGCACTGCCCGTACTGCCACGGGTACGGCGTGCGTGATCAGCCGCTCGGCGTGATCGCCAAGAGCGCGGAATTTGCGATGCACCAGGCGCTCATGGTTCGCCAGTGGTCCGATGACGTGGTTCTCTTCCTTCGTCGCATCACCGAACTGAGTTCCGAAGATCGGGAAAAGCTTGCGGCTCGCGGTATTTCGATCGTCGAGGGTGAGGTTGCCGGTCCCGTCGTCGAGGATGATCGGTTGGTGGGCGTGCGGTTGGCCGACGGCAGTGTGGTCGCGCGTTCGGCGGTCTTCGTCGGTGGCGCCCTCACGATGGACCCCAACGATGCGATCTTGCGCGCATTCGGTGCGCAGCGCGCCGAGACGATGATGGGCGATTTCGTCACAGTCGACATGATGGGGGCCACAAGCGTGCCCGGCGTGTTCGCCGCGGGCAATGTCGTGGACCCGGGTGCCCAGGTCATCATGGCCGCAGCCGCCGGGGCGAAGGCCGGAGCGGGGATCAACATGATGTTGACCAACGACGACCTCGGGGTTGCACTCGCGCTTCGCAGTTGAATTGTGCGTAGCGTGGGGTGATGGACGCAGTGAGAGTGTTGATCACGGGTGCGACCGGATACATCGGCGGACGTCTTGCCCCTCGCCTGGTCGAAGAGGGTCATCGAGTTCGAGTGGTGGTGCGCAGCCCGGAGAAACTACGCGATGTTCCCTGGCACGATTCCGTGGAGATCAAGCGCGGGGATCTGACCGACAGTGCCACCCTCTCAGGTGTTTTCGATGATATCGACGTGGTCTACTACCTCGTTCACGCCATGGGTGGGGGAGGGTCGTTCTCGGATATCGACAAGCGAAGCGCGGAGAACGTCGCCGCCGCTGCCCGCGATGCGGGGGTGCGACGGATCGTCTACCTGGGCGGGCTTCATCCCTCCGACCGAGAGTTGTCGACTCACTTGCAGTCCCGGCTCGAAGTCGGTCGGATCCTGCTCGACTCCGAGGTTCCGACGGTTGTGTTCCAAGCTGGAGTGGTGATCGGATCGGGTTCGGCGTCCTTCGAAATGGTGCGCCACTTGACCAATCGGCTTCCGGTGATGACCACACCCAAGTGGGTGCACAACAACATTCAGCCGATCGCGGTGCGTGACGTACTCCACTATTTGATTGCAGCCGCGGCGACGACGCCGGAGGTCAACCGCGCCTTCGACATCGGTGGGCCGGATGTCATGCAGTACGGCGAAATGATGAACACCTACGCCGACGTCGCTGGATTGGTACGCCGACGCATCCTCGTCCTGCCCGTCCTCACCCCGCGTCTGGCAGGTCACTGGGTGGGATTGGTCACGCCGATCCCACGAGGTTTGGCGATGCCCCTGATCGAATCCCTGCAGAACGACGCGGTGATGCACAATCACGACATCGACGGCTTCATCCCGCCTCCCGCCGAGGGCCTCACGCCGTATCGAGAAGCGGTGCGACTGGCACTTCGAAAGATCGACACCGGTGAGGTGGAGACGGCGTGGTCCGGTGCAACGATCGCGGGCGCTCCATCCGATCCTCTTCCATCCGACCCGGATTGGGCCGGCGAAGCGGTCTACGTCGATCATCGCGAACGTGACTGCGCGGCGGATCCGAAAACCCTCTGGTCGGTGGTCGAGTCGATCGGCGGCGAGAACGGTTGGTATTCATTCCCTTTGGCGTGGGCCATTCGGGGGTGGATGGACCGCGCGGTCGGTGGTGTCGGACTGCGCCGGGGCAGGCGGGATCCACGCCGGCTCAACACGGGCGAAGCCCTGGACTTTTGGAGGGTCGAAGAAATCGATCGAGGCAAGTTGCTCCGATTGCGCGCCGAGATGAAGGTCCCGGGCGGAGCATGGTTGGAGTTGCGAGTATCAGAAGGCCCAGCCGGTGCCGACGGACGGCCGGTGGGTTCCCACCTCGATCAACGCGCGGTCTTCTTCCCTCGCGGGCTCGCGGGTCGGGCGTACTGGTATTCGATCCTGCCTTTCCACGGAGTCGTCTTCCAGGGGATGATCACCAACATCACCGGTGCCGCCGAGCGTGAGATGGCTGCGGTGCAGGAAACGGGTGCAGTGCAGGAAGCGGGTGCAGTGCAGGAAACGGCTGGGCCGAAGGACACGGAAAGTGCCGCCGATTAATTGGTATGACTTCCGAACTTCGGCGCGTTATAGTGAATAGCCCCACGAAAGACGCGGGGCACACACGGGGCTGAACGGTTTCGACTGCGTGTGTTGAGTTAGGGGAAGCGTGTCGGTGCAGGCAAGAGACCACCGTAAGCGTCGCTGCAAACCTATAAGCGCCGATTCCAATCAGCGCGACTACGCTCTCGCTGCCTAAGTAGCGAAGCGTGTCTGTCAGCCCGGGGTTGCCCTCGACCCGGTTCCTGGCATCAGCTAGAGGGCTTTACTGTTCGGCTCGGTCACGGAGTCGGATGGGACATCAAACAGTGACTGGGATCGTCATCCTGGCTTGTTCGCGAGACTGGGAGATCCAAGTAGAGACTTAGCGAACTGCACACGGAGAAGCCCTAGCGATTCAACGTAGGACCCGGGTTCAATTCCCGGCAGCTCCACAACAGGTCGGGCCGGAGAGCACACGCTCTCCGGCCCGACCTTTTTGCTGCCTTTTTGCTGCTGTCTTGCTGCGGCACTCTGCTGTGTGGCCCGGGCCTTCTTGCGATCAGGAGCCGAAGAATCCCAGGTCGACCGAGCCGACGAAGCCGGGAGCTTCCTTGGCCAGCGGCTTGCCGTCCAGATCGGCAGGCAATGCAACGCCCAGGCTCTTGAGGATTGTCGGGGTGATGTCGGCGATCGTGTACGAGTCTGTGTTCTTACCGGCCGCGTATCCCGCGCCGCGTGCTATGACGAATGTCGTTGCTTCAGCGGGTGTCTGACCGCCGTGCCCACCGGCGGGCTTGTGCCCGTGATCCGCAGTGACCAGTACAGTCCACTTCTCGCCGGTCTTTGCTGCGCGCTGATCGACGGCATCGACAATCTTGCCCACCTGAGCATCGACCGAGGCGATGGACTCTTCGTACGCAGCGCCGTTGGTGCCGCCGCTATGTCCCGCGCCGTCCACCTGATCGAGTTGGGTGAAGATCAGGTCAGGTCCCTTGTCTGTGATGTCGCGGGCGACGGCGTCTGCCGTCGCAGCGTCGGTGGCCGCTCCGGAACCTGCATCGGCCGTGGTGACGACAACGTCGGCTTTCGGTGTCCCACTGGAGGCGATGTTGTCGATGCCGCCCCAGGTGGAGATCGATTCGGTGAGGAGGGAGGGCTTTGCTGTTTCCAGCCGGGTGAAGACGCTCGGGTAGAGGTCGAAGCGGGCGCCCGCGTACGTGTTGTCCTTGACTCCGTGCTTGGTATCCCAGACTCCGGTCAGGATGGTCGACCACGACGGTCCGGAGATGGTGGTGTGGCCGAGGATGGAAGATTCTCCGCTGGTTCCTTCGGCGATCAGCTTCTGGAGGCGGGGAGCGTCGGCGGTCTTGATGTGGCTGAGCATGGTGCCGTCGAGGCCGATGACAACTGTCTTCTCGGCGGCCGACGGATTGAGGTCGGATGATCCGGGAATTGCTGCAGCGGTTGCAGTTCCGGCTGCTACCGCGCCGGCGAGGAGGAGTGTGATGGCGGCTGAGGTGCGTGCGATTTTCTTGGTCACGCTAAGCATCTTGCGATAGGACTAGACCAATTGCACTACCTGGATGTGAGGGTTGTCCTGTTGTTCACGGCAGATTCAGATTGGACTAGACCAATGTTTCCTCAGGCGGCCCAACCGTCGAGGATGACGCTGACCGCGTGATCGAGGTGAAGGGGCTCGCCGTCCCATCTTGGGATGATCGCGTCGTCGGGTATGTCTCCGCGCAGTAGGCCATCAGCGAATCCCTCGGTCGGTGGTGCTGGGTCGATGACGTCACCATTGGCGTAAAGGAACTCGAACTTCTGCTCGCCGAGAGCAGTGATCGTGAACTGGCCGTCATGCAGCGCGCGGTGGCAGGTGCCGCACAGCATGATCAGATTGTCCAAGTCCGTATTTCCGCCGCGTCCCCAGAATTTCACGTGATGTGCGTGTAAGAAGCGAGTCCGCCCGCAACCCGGTGTGCGGCAACATTCGTCGCGGTAATTCAATGCCAGCATTTGTTTGGCGCTGACGACGCGGGTCCTTCGGCCCAGATTCAAAACGCATCCCTCCTTTGTCGTTCCCAGGCGAAGTTTCGCGTTGCAGAGCACTTCCTCGGCGGCACTTTGGGGGAGCGCGGGTCCACTCGGTACACGGACGGTGTTCGCTTCGTGGAAGAACACAACTTCGTTCGCGGCGGCCTTGGACGTGCGGTCTGTGACTGCGGCGGTGGCGAGCTCTGCCATCGCGACGAGTCCTGGTCCAATATTTCCGGCCGGGTTCTTTGTAGCCTTCTCGTCGACAGGGCGGATGGCAGCGGTTCGGGTGCGTTCACGTTCCGCCACCGCCAACGCTGCGAGGATTCGGGCGCCGTCCTGTGCGGGCAGGCGTCCTTTGATGACAAACTCGCCCGTATCCGAGTCCCAATGCCAGCGGACCTGAAGATGTTCGGGCGCTTTGCTTTTGCCGGATTCATTGTCGGTTGCTTTACGCAGACCTGCGGCGAGACGATCGATCTGGGCTGCGGGCGCCTCGCATCCGAACCGAACCATCTGCTTTTCGTTTGACGGCGTGGTGACCCGGGTGAGTGCGCGAACCTTCGAGTAGGACAGCCGGCCTTGCTCGAAGGCCTTCCGCATCTCGGGCAAAGGTCGGAGCGCTTTGGCGACGCGAACATATTCCCTGCCGGTGTGCAGGCTCATTCCACATTTCCACGACAGCCAGTGGGCGCATGAATGCAGTCCAGGGCCGGACCAGCCGCGGTCTTCGTCGAACTTCGACAGGAGGGTGAGGAATCGAGCCGTGGCCGCGGCGATCTGGCCGGCGAGAGCGCAGATTTCGGAGCCGAGTTGCTCTACGTCGCTTCGGGTGGAACCCTGCGTTTCTTCATTGATCAGTGCTGCGGTATCGGTCAGTTCTGCGTTCATCGTTGCCCCCGGCGCGTGTCCGACATTGTTTCGAATGTAGGTTCGATAATAGATGCCAGTACCGACACACATCCGTGGATGAGGACGGAAAGCGTCCCCGCGGGGACGTCTAACCGCTGCCGATCGAGTACTCGGCGTAGGTACCGACATCCTCGAAGCCGACGTTTCGATAGAGCTGTGCGCCGTCGCTGGACGCCTGAAGTACAGCGGTTCGGGCACCTCGCTCGCGGGCGATGTCGAGTGCGGCAAGGGTGACCGCCGAGCCGAATCCGCGTCGGCGCGCCGTTTCGAGTGTGACGACCCCATACAGTCCGGCGACGTCGGCGGCAAAATGGACCTCGGCTCCGGCGACAGGCTGGGAGTTCGCGTATCCCACGACAAACGAACTCCGCGAGCGCTCATCGAGGATGTCATCGGCGGTGTCTTCGAAGAAACGTATTACTGCGGTTGAGGGCGGCGACCAATTGGCGGCCATCACGGCGGCGTAGTCGGCGAGCTGCGAACGAGTCGTCACTCGCTGAACGCACAGTTCTGAGACAGGCGTTGGGCGTGGGACGACGTCCAAGTCTGCCGTCATCGCTCTTTCTTCCTCGGAGCGCACGCAGCCGAGGGCTGACAAGCGAGCGCCGAGGTCAGAGGGCTTGTCGCGCGGACCTGTCCACCAGGAGAACGGACGACCGGTTGCTCGAAGCCACGCGAGTACGTCGAGTAGTCGTCGGTCTTCTTCCGGGCCTTCAGCAGCAGGTACAGCGAAGCGCGCACCAGCGATGATGTTGAAAGTGTCGTCGGTGAGGCCGCTGTCTGCGACGACAACATCTGCAGAGACCGTGACCGATCCCGTCGGCAAGTGTTCATGCAGGTGGCAGGCATGGGATACCAAGTTGGCGTCCATGGCGTCGAGGACATCGCCGACGAGTGCTTCACGATTCACAAAAGAAATTCTACGAACCCCATCCAAATGGTTTTCGGCTCCGAATGCCGTGTATGACGCCCAACCGACGGCAACAGCAGGACGGTGACCAGCACCTGGTGGTGCTAGTGCTGCCTGGAGGAAAGGTATCGAGCCATCGCCCGGCTCGCGCCTGGCATCTGTCCAACCTTCGGATGTGCCCGTTCACCGCTCAGCTTCGCCTCTCCGGTGTCAAGGCGGTGCAGGCTCGCTATCGAGTTCGAGGTTGGAACGGTGCCGAGCGCAGTCCGGTCGCCGACGCCCGCGCCGCACTCGACGCGATAACGAAACGTAATTCACAAGCTCAGGTGATCCTGCTGGGGCACTCGATGGGCGGACGGGTCGCCGCCGAACTATGTGGCGATCCGGCGGTGGTCGGTGTGGTCGCGCTGGCGCCGTGGTGGCCCGATGGAACGTCGGTGAATCTGCATTCGGACACACCGCTGGTTGTGCTCCACGGCACGGCCGACTCGTGGACCGACCCGGCAGCGTCTCGCCGGAAGGTCGACGAACTGCAGAAGTCGGGTAAGAGCGCTGAATGGATCGGCATCGACGGCGCAGGCCACTTCATGCTCCGTCGGGCGGCGACTTGGCATCGCCTCGTCGCGGATGCAATCGCAGGAATGAGTCGCGGGGTAGCCGCAACAAAGATGGGAGAACGACGATGAGTTCCGACAAGCGCAAGGTGGCCGTCGTCGGTAGTGGTGTCGCAGGTCTGACAGCGGCGTGGGTGCTCAGTAAGGACAGTGACGTCACCCTCTACGAAGCGGATTCACGGCTCGGCGGGCACGCGGACACCCATTCGGTCACCGACCCGGAAGGGCGAAGCCTCGCCATCGACACGGGGTTCATCGTCCACAACGATCGCACCTATCCGACATTGTTGCGATTGTTCGCAGAACTCGATGTGCCTACGCAGGAATCCGATATGAGCATGTCGGTCAGGTGTGGGGGTTGCGGACTCGAGTACTCGGGAGGCCAAGGGTTGCGCGGCGTTCTCCCGACGCCGGGGCTCCTTGTCAACGGCAGCTTTCTGTCGATGTTGATGGAGGTCAAGCGCTTCCATCGCCGTGCCCGAGCCCTGCTCGACAACACGGATCCGTCGGCACCCGACCAGACACTGGGGGTGTTTCTGCGCAGCGGCCGGTTCTCCGACTACTTCACCGCTCACTTCATGACTCCGCTCGTGTCGGCAGTCTGGTCGTGTGATCCCGGCTCGGCGCTGAAATATCCCGCGCGGTACCTGTTCTCGTTCCTCGATCACCACGGAATGCTGAGCGTCACTGGATCGCCGACCTGGCGAACAGTCACCGGTGGATCGGGCGAATACGTTCGTCTCGTCGCCAAAAGTATCGGGGATATCCGCCTCAACACGCCGGTGCGCGCAATCCACCGGTTCGATGATCGCGTCGACATTCGTGACGGCGACGACCAGATCCAGACCTTCGACGCAGCCGTGGTCGCAACGCATCCGCAGCAAGCGCTGAAGATTTTGGCGGATCCGACGCCTGTCGAATCCCAGGTCCTCGGCGCAATGCCGTACTCCGTCAACCACACCCAGCTTCACACCGACGAGAATGTGCTGCCCGGCAACACCAATGCGCGCGCGTCGTGGAACTACTACATCCCTGAATGCAACGCGAAGCCGGATCACGTTCTGGTCAGCTACGACATGACGAGGTTGCAGCGGCTGCCGGAGACCGGCCGGCGCTACCTGGTGACGTTGGGGGGAGACGAAATGGTGGCCCCGGACTCGGTGATCGATCAGATGACCTACGAGCATCCGCAGTACACACCCACCTCCGTCGCCGCTCAAGCGCGGCTTCCCGAGTTGGACTCGGACGTGCTCGCGTTTGCCGGTGCGTACCACGGATGGGGCTTCCACGAGGACGGTGCACTCTCTGGCCTGCGCGCCGCCGAACGCGTCGGAGGTCGGTGGCCGTGACTACTCCCATCACGCCGTCCATCGTTCATACGAGCATCCGGCACGTACGAACGGAGCCGTTGCACAACGAGTTCGAGTACCGAAGCTACAGTTGGCTCGTCGACGTCGACGATTTGCCCGAGCTTCCGAAGGCTTTGCGGCCCTTGGCGAAGTTCGACGCCGGGGATCACCTCGGCGACCCCACTCGATCGATTCGTGCCAACGTCGAGACTTTTCTGGCAACCAACGGATTGGAGTTCGCCGGCGGTCGCATCCTCATGCTTGCGAACGCGCGTGTGTTCGGCCATGTGTTCAACCCGCTGAGTGTGTTCTGGTGTCTGAACGACGACGGCAGTCAGCGGTGCGTCGTTGCCGAGGTTCACAACACCTACGGCGAGCGGCACTGCTACCTGCTCGAAACCGACGAACGTGGCGGGGTTCGCACGTCCAAAGAGTTCTACGTGTCTCCATTCAACGATCTGGACGGCGAGTACCGGATGCGACTTCCGCTACCCGACACCGCGCTCGCGCTCTCGATAGTTCTGGCCCGTGACGGCAAGGCGCCCTTCGTGGCCACGGTGTCCGGTCGTTGTGTGCCGGCGACGACGCGCGAGATCGTGCGCAGTGCGCTCGCCATCCCGCTGGCTCCGCTCCGAGTCGCCGCGCAGATCAGATTTCAAGGAATCCGGCTGTGGGCCAGGCGCTTACCCATCGTTCCCCGACCGCAACATCACCCGCAGGAGGCAGTGCAATGACCACAACCACTCTCGGCACCGAACCTTCCGCTCACACGATCGAAACCGAGCGGTGGCCGGGCGTCGCCACCGTGCCGAGCGGGCTCAAAGTGCGGGTTGCATCACCGGTTGCCCGCGCCCTGTTCCACAAGGCGGTCGCACGTTTGCCGCTGCGTGTCCAGATGCCCAACGGTGAGTTCTCCGGTGGCGGTAGCCCCGATTCGCCGTTGATGGTCATTCACCGCCCAGACGACTTCGCTGCTCGTGTGGGGGACAGTGGTTTGATCGGATTCGGCGAGTCTTACATGGCGGGCGATTGGGAAGCATCCGACCTCACTGCGGTCCTGGAAGTCTTCGCCTCCCGCGTGGCGACGCTCATTCCCGACTTCCTGCAGCGGCTACGAGGCCTCTACATTCCGAAGCAGCCTCGCAGTGAACGGAATTCGACGCAGAACACGCGCTCGAACATCTCCCGGCACTACGACCTCTCGAACGAGATGTTCGAACTGTTCCTCGACGACACCATGACGTATTCCAGTGCACTCTTCGAGGATCTGTCGGTAGGGGCGACCCCATCGTGGGACGTGCTCGCAGCGGCGCAGCATCGGAAGATCGATCGACTGCTGGATGGCGCAGGTGTCGGACCCGGTTCGCGAGTGCTCGAAATCGGCACAGGCTGGGGAGAATTGGCGATCCGAGCTGCCCAACGGGGAGCGACGGTGCGCTCGGTGACACTTTCGGTCGAACAGCAGGAATTGGCAGCGAAGCGGATAAGCGCTGCGGGACTGGCAGATCGCGTTCAGGTCGACCTTCTCGACTATCGGCAGGTACAGGGGGAGTACGACGCCGTTGTGTCGGTCGAGATGATCGAGGCCGTCGGCCACCAGTACTGGGGAAGCTACTTCCAGACGATCGACGCCCTGCTGGCGCCGGGTGGGCGCGCGGCGATCCAAGCCATCACGATGCCGCACGATCGAATGCTCGCGACCCGCAACACCTACACCTGGGTGCACAAGTACATCTTCCCCGGCGGATTTCTCCCGTCGGTGCGGGCGATCGAGGACGTCACCGAGCGCATGACAACCCTGCGGGTGCGTGAGCGGATGTCGATGGGCGATCACTACGCGCAGACGTTGCGACTGTGGGACGAGCGATTCAGCGCTCGCACCGACGAGGCGTCCGCGCTCGGGTTCGACGCAGTGTTCGCGCGCATGTGGCATTTCTATCTCTGCTACTCCGAGGCGGGGTTTCGGTCGGGGTATCTCGACGTCCAGCAAATTGTTCTCGATCGGAGGAACCAGCGATGACTGCCACAATGGATCGAACGACACAAGGTACCGGCGTTGCGGGTCGTCTCTCGGACATCCTCAGTCCACTTGTCGGCGGCGAACTTCCGGTGCGGTTGACTGCATGGGACGGCAGCACGGCAGGTCCGGAAGATGCTCCGAAAGTGACGCTCTACAGCCCGAACGTTTTGCGACGCTTGCTCTGGAATCCCGGCGAGTTGGGGGCTGCGCAGGCATATGTTCTCGGTGAACTCGACGTCGAGGGCGATCTAGGCGATGCACTCACACACGTGTGGAAGGTGTCTGCCGAGCGGGGGCTCGGGTCGATTACCCCGACACCCTCGCTTGTCCTGGCCGTGGTCAAGGCTGCGCGATCCTTCGGTGCTTTCGGGAGACCTTTGGCTCCGCCGGCGTCGCAGGCTCAGGTGAAGGGGCGCCTGCACAGCCTCGCCCGCGACCGCGAGGCGATCGGGCACCACTACGATTTGTCGAACGATTTCTACCAATTGATCCTCGATGAGAACATGGCGTACTCCTCGGGCTATTGGACTTCCGATGCACCGGACTACACGCTCGAAGACTCACAGACAGACAAGCTGGACCTGGTGTGCCGCAAGGTCGGTCTCGATCGAGCGCGAGGCTTGCGGTTTCTCGATGTCGGCTGTGGTTGGGGCTCGTTGAGCCTGCATGCAGCGCGGGAGTACGGTGCCAGGGTTGTCGGAATCACGATCTCGGCGGAGCAGAAGGCTTTTGTCGACGCGAAGGTCCGCGCGCTCGGTTTGGAAGACTGGGTCGAGATTCGCCTCCAAGATTATCGAGAGATTCCAGACGGTCCCTTCGATGCGGTCGCTTCCATCGAGATGGGTGAGCATGTCGGTGAGGACAACTATCCGACCTACGTGAAAGCGCTCCACGACAATGTTATTGCCGGTGGCCGTGTGCTGATTCAGCAGATGTCCCGCACTGGCCCGCACCCCGGGGGAGGTCCGTTCATCGAGTCGTTCATCGCGCCGGACATGTACATGCGGCCCGTCGGTCGCACTGTTGCGATGATCGAGGAAGGTGGACTCGAAGTGCGGGACGTCCACGCCCTGCGTGAGCACTACGTGCGGACCGTCGACGCGTGGATCGAGACCTTCGAATCGAACTGGGATCGCGTCGTGGAACTCGTAGGTGTCGAAGTCGCTCGGGTGTGGCGTCTCTACCTCGTCGGCGGAGGAATGGCATTTCGGGACGGCAGGATGGGCGTCGATCAGATTCTGTCGGTCCGGCCGCACGGTGATGGTCGATCGGGTATGGAACCGGTACGGCCGCAGTGGGTGTCGCGGCGATGAACGGATTCGACTGGGGCGCGTTCGGAGTGGTCACACTCACGAGTCTGCTGGCGATCGCCGTCGGAATGGCGGTGACAGCCACGATCGGTGTACGGATCGGGCGCCACAACGTTGTCGACGTGTCGTGGGGCGCCGGCTTCGTTCTGATCGCGCTCGTGTCCGCGATAGTGGGAACCGGCGACCTCTGGCGCCGGTTGCTGATGCTTGCGCTCGTGGCGATCTGGGGTCTGCGGTTGGCGACGCACATGGCGATTCGATCGCGTGGCAAAGGTGAAGACCCGCGGTACGAAGAAATGCTCGGACGAGCGACGGGTAATCGAACGCTGTATGCGATCCGCAAGATCTATCTCACGCAGGGGATTTCGTTGTGGTTCGTCTCCCTGCCGATCCAGGTCGCAGCAGTGTCGAACGGCAGCTTCGGACTTCTTGTCGTACTCGGAATCGCGCTGTGGATTGTCGGCGTCACGTTCGAGACGGTCGGCGACCGACAGATGGAGGAGTTCAAATCCGATCCGGGCAGCCGTGGCCACATCATGGATCAAGGTTTGTGGGCATGGACGCGGCATCCCAACTATTTCGGCGACGCGTGTGTCTGGTGGGGGATCTTCCTCGTCTCGGCGTCCGTGTGGCCGGGGGTGTTGACCGTCCTCTCACCGATCGCCATGACGTACTTCCTGGTCTTCGCCACCGGAGCGCGGTTGCTCGAGCGACACATGGAACAGCGTCCGGGCTATCGCGAGTATCAGCAGCGGACAAGTTACTTCATTCCTCGCCCGCCGAAAGCCCGCTCCGGGACGTAGGCTCTTTCGGGTGAGGCCAGAGCATGGGTGATCTGAAACTGCCGGCTGCGGTATGCGCGGTTGCCGTCGGCGGAGGGTTGGGCGCGCTCAGCCGCTACGGTCTGGGGGAGCTCTTTCCCCACATCTGGACGACGCTGGTCATCAACGTCGTCGGCTCGTTCGTTCTCGGTGTTCTCGCGGCCCTGCTCGTGCACAACAAGGTTGGGTACCTCTTTCTCGGCACAGGCTTCTGCGGCGGCTTCACCACCTTCTCGTCCTTCGCGGTTCACGCCGTGACGGAGAGTCCGTGGCGATCGATTCTCTATGTTCTCGGGACGTTGATTCCCGCGATCCTCGCTGCAGCACTGGGCAAAGGGCTCGGTGAACGCTGGATCCGCGCGCGGGACGGAGCGTCGGCATGACAGTTCTCCTGGTGGCGCTCGGCGGCGGCGCTGGTGCGAGTGGCCGGTACCTGTTGGCGCGGTATGTGCCCGCGTACAAGGGATTTCCGGCTGCGACGTTCGCCGCGAACGTGATCGGCTGCTTCCTCCTTGGATTGTTCACCGGGGCAGCTCTTTCCACCGAGATGGCCGCACTTCTGGCGACCGGCTTCTGCGGCGGCTTGTCCACCTATTCGACCTTCGCGACCGAGAACGTCGGGATGATCGAGAGGCGCCAGACGGCGCTTTCTCTGATCTACATCGTCCTCAGTCTGATCGTGGGACTGTCCGCTGCGTGGTTGGGAATCCAGATCACGGATTGACGGATCCGGCGCCGAGCGTGCACGCCACGCGGCCAGGGTAGACAATTGTCCACAGTCGCGTCGACACAGTGGTCGACCACCGGGCCGAGGGGGATTCGTGGCGCACGAACGAGCAGGACAAGTGGCTCTGCCAGAGGATCTGATCAATGTTCCTCATCTGGTCACCGCGTATTACACGCGCACTCCGGATCCTGAGAACCCGATGCAGCAGGTACTTTTCGGCACTTCAGGACATCGCGGTTCCAGTCTCGACTCGGCGTTCAACGAAGCTCATATCCTGGCGACAACCCAGGCGATCGTCGAGTACCGCGCTTCGCAGGGAATCGACGGCCCGCTGTTCATCGGCCGGGACACACATGCGCTCTCGGAGCCGGCCTGGCTGTCGGCCTTGGAGGTCCTGGTCGCCAACGACGTCGTCGTCCTCGTCGATTCACGCGACGCCTACACTCCCACCCCGGCTGTCAGTCACGCGATCTTGCGATACAACTCGACGGGTCCGGAGGCCAAAGCCGACGGCATCGTCGTGACACCGTCACACAATCCGCCTCGTGACGGTGGCTTCAAATACAACCCGCCGCACGGCGGGCCCGCGGACACGGATGCGACGTCGGTTATCGCCGATCGAGCGAACGAGCTACTGCGCAAGGGGCTTTCCGGGGTACGGCGTGTGACGGCGGCACAAGCGCTGGACCGCGTCGAACGCTACGACTTCCTCCGCTACTACGTCGAAGACCTCCCCAGTGTCCTCAACCTCGACGCGATCCGCGATGCCGGAATCACGATCGGTGCAGACCCCCTCGGCGGGGCAAGCGTCGACTACTGGGGCGCGATTGCCGAAACTCACCGACTCGACCTCGAAGTGGTGAATCCTCTCGTCGATCCGACCTGGCGGTTCATGACGCTCGATACGGACGGCAAGATCCGCATGGACTGCTCGTCGCCCGACGCGATGGCGTCGCTGATCGGGATTCGGGATCGCTACGACATCGCGACCGGAAACGATGCGGACTCCGACCGCCACGGCATCGTCACTCCCGACGGCGGTTTGATGAACCCGAATCACTATCTGGCCGTTGCCATCGAGTACCTGTTCGCGAACCGGCCAGGTTGGGGCGCAGATACCAAGGTCGGCAAGACCCTCGTGAGTTCCTCGATGATCGACCGTGTCGTGAGCAGCCTGGGCCGCGAATTGCTCGAGGTTCCGGTCGGGTTCAAGTGGTTCGTTCCCGGATTGCTCGACGGGTCTGTGGGATTCGGCGGCGAGGAAAGCGCCGGCGCGTCCTTCCTCCGACACGACGGTTCCGTCTGGACGACGGACAAGGACGGCATCATCCTTGCGTTGCTCGCGTCGGAAATCACCGCGGTGACGGGAAAGTCTCCGTCAGCGCACTACGCCGCGTTGGCCGAGAAGTTCGGGAGCCCGGCGTACGCACGTATCGATGCGCCCGCGACACGCGCACAGAAGGCAGTCTTGGCAAAACTGTCTCCCGACCAGGTGAGTGCAACCGAGCTGGCGAGTGAACCGATCACCGCGACACTGACTGCCGCGCCCGGAAACGGCGCGGCGATCGGTGGTCTCAAGGTGACGACGGAGAACGCGTGGTTTGCAGCGAGGCCGTCCGGCACGGAGGACGTGTACAAGATCTATGCCGAGTCGATGAAGGGCGCCGATCATCTGGCTCAGGTTCAGGCAGCGGCCAAGGACTTGGTGTCCAGCGTCTTGAAGGCGAACTAGCCCGCGGACCGCTCATGTCGCCCGGCTAGAATTCCGGGCGACATGAAAACTCGTGCAGCCAAGCTGCCACAGGAAATTTGGGTACTGGTCGCCGCCAGCTTCGTCATCGCCCTCGGATTCGGGTTGGTCGCCCCGGCACTACCTCAGTTCGCGCGCAGCTTCGACGTATCGGTCACCGCCGCCACGATCGTGATCTCGTCTTTCGCTTTCATGCGATTGGTGTTCGCGCCGATGAGCGGCACTTTGGTACAGAAACTCGGTGAGCGGCCGGTCTACATCGTCGGCCTTCTCATCGTCGCGGTCTCGACCGGTGCGTGCGCTTTCGCGGGGGAGTACTGGCAACTTCTGCTGTTCCGGTCGTTGGGTGGCATCGGGTCGACCATGTTCACCGTGTCGGCTCTCGGGCTGATCATTCGCATGTCACCGCCGGACAGTCGCGGCCGCGTGTCGGGTCTGTACGCGACAAGCTTTCTCATGGGATCGATCGGCGGCCCGCTGGTCGGCGGTGCGCTGTTGCAGTTCGGTCTGCGGATGCCGTTCATCATCTACGCAATTGCGTTGGTGATCGCCGCGCTCGTTGTCTTCGTGAGCCTGCGTGGATCTCATTTGGCGTCACCGGACAAGGCTGTCGATGTGAAGTCGATGACTCTCACAGAAGGCCTCCAGTCTCCGGTGTACCGGGCAGCGCTCGGATCGAACCTCGCCTTCGGTGGCGTGATCTTCGGAGTTCGCGTTGCCATGGTTCCCCTGTTCGTTGTCGAGTTCCTCGGCCGAGACCCCTCGATTGCGGCCTACGCCCTGACGATCTTCGCCGTCGGCAATGCGTTGGTGTTGATCGTGTCCGGACGACTCTCCGACCGCTTCGGACGCAAGCCCTTTGTCGTGAGCGGCCTGCTCATCTGTGGTGTGGGCACCATCGCGATGGGATTCACGGACAACCTCGTGGTGTTCTTTGTCATTGCTGCAGTGACGGGCGTCGGTTCAGGGCTCATGAGCCCGGCTCAGCAAGCAGCGGTTGCCGATGTGGTCGGGTCGACGGCTCGCGGCGGACCCGTCCTGGCGGTATTCCAGATGATGTCCGACATCGGTGGGGTAGTGGCGCCGATTTGTGCCGGGCTGATCGCCGAGTATGTGTCGTACTCTGCGGCCTTCGCGGTGATGGGAGCCGTCGTTGTCGTGTCGGCGACGGGGTGGTTGTTCGTCCCGTCGCGAACGAAGTCTGTCGAATCCGTTGTAGAAGATCTGACTGATGTGACGGTGCTAACGGATACTCCTGCGCGGACAAACCTGGACTGACCGGGCATTCTGTACTCTCGATCGGGTGGCAATTCGCATCGTGAGTCTTGTGGCCCGATTGGGTTTGGCGGCCGTTTGGCTGATTTCCGGGGGACTCAAGTTCTTTGATCCCGTTCAGACGAAGATCGCGGTGCGCGCCTATCAACTATTGCCCGAGTCACTGGTGGGTCCGGTGGCGACGGCTCTTCCCCTGGTCGAAATAGTCCTGGGCCTGCTGATCCTCGTCGGGTTGGCGGTGCGAGCATCCGCTGCAGTCTCGGTGGTCATCCTCACGGTTCTCATTGCGGTGATCATTTCGGTGTGGGCCAGGGGATTGTCCATCGACTGCGGATGTTTCGGCGGCGGAGGTGCAGCCGACGTCGGCGCTTGGGACTATTCGAAGGAGATTCTCCGCGACCTGGGCTTCTTGGCACTTGCCGTCTGGCTGCTCGTGTTCCCGCGTTCGCCACTCGCATTGGGGCCCGGATCACGCGCGGCGTTCTCAGTGGATACTCAGTCTTCAGTGGCAAGGTAAGCAATCGGTAAATCGTTTCGACGCACGAAGGACTGCATCAGCGTGAGCACCAAGAGCAGCAAGAACAAATACTCGCCGGAACCGGTCTCGAGCCGCTCCACCTACATCATCGGTGGCCTCGCGGTGCTCGTGATCGCGGCCCTCGTCATCGGCGGTGTCTTGTGGACGAACAGCAAGAACAAGCCCCAGAACGACGGCTACGGCTCCGTGCAGAGTTCCGAAGTTGCCGTCACGGTGCAGGACAACGGAGTGGTGCTGCTCGGCAAGCCCTCTGCCGCGACAACCATTGATCTCTTCGAGGATCCGCTGTGCCCGGCCTGTGCTGCTCTCGAACACCTCAGTGGCCAGGCTCTCGCGGCCGCCGTCGACAACGGTGACGTCGCCGTGCGGTACCACATGCTGAACTTCCTCAACCGGGCCTCGGGCAGCGGTGACTACTCCACACGGGCCGGCGCCGCTCTGCTCTGCGTCGCTCAGGGTGGTGACGCGATTGCGTACTCCGCATTCCACAACAAGCTTTTCGCGACCGACACGCAGCCGGCCGAGGGCGGCAGCAGCGACCACACCAACGACGACCTCGCCCAGATCGCTCGTGATGCGGGCGCATCCGAGGACGTGGCAACCTGCATCTCTTCCGGTACCAACGTCGAAGCCGCCGCGGCCAATGCCGCAGCCGCCAGCCAGGCGCTCAAGGATGTCGGGTCGAACGGGACGCCCACGGTAGTGGCGAACGGCAAGATCGTTGACACGGGCAGCAGCGACTGGGTTTCCAAGCTCTCCTCCTGAGCTGAAGCGGCCGCTCCGACGAGGAGCGGCCGCTTCGCTCTGACCAGGCGATTTGTTGCCCAGGAGTCAAGTGGTGTAACTTTCTTCCAGCAAGCGGAAAGCAGAACAGCCGCTGCGAGTTCGACTGTTAGAGCGAACTGAATACGGGGCTATGGCGCAGCTGGTAGCGCACCACACTGGCAGTGTGGGGGTCAGGGGTTCGAGTCCCCTTAGCTCCACCCAAGACAAATGCTCTGCACCAAACGGTGCAGAGCATTTGTTGTTTTCGAGCCAGTGTTGTGTTGTCGACCCTGTGTTTTTCGAGTCTCAATTGCATGCAGCACAGTTCTGCCTAGATGTGTCGACCGCCATAACGCCAGGGCGTCAATGTTCAATAACGTCCGCGATGAGGCCTGATCATCCCGTGCATTCTCAGCATGGGGACCGTTGGCGGAACGGAGAACCACGAGTGCACACGTGGTGATAATCGGGGCAGGATATGCGGGCGTCATGGCAGCGAAGCGACTGCTGAGAACTCGGTCGGACATCACGGTGACCGTCGTGAATCCGCGCCCACACTTCGTGCAACGAATCAGGCTCCATCAGATGATCGCGGGCGGCTACGACTCGACGGTCTCGTTCGACAGGGCGCTACCGCGTGCGGCACACCAAGTCTTCGGAGAGGTGACGACGATCGAGGCGGGGCTCGGCAGGCTTACCCTCGACGACGGCAGTGTGCTCGACTACGACTATCTGGTCTACGCAGTCGGAAGTGGGCAGTTACCCAGCACTATCGGCGGGGCGGCGGAGCACGGGTTCAGCGTCTCCGAATTCGAGGACGCGGTTCGCCTCGAATCCAGAATGGCGACACTCGACGGGAAGGCTACGGTCTGCGTTGTCGGCGGCGGTCTCACCGGAATCGAGACTGCCGCAGAATTGGCTGAGCAGCGAAGCAGCCGAATCACTTTGGTGACCGGAGGAATCGTGGCCCCGGATCTGTCAGAGCGTGCGCGATCTGCAATTCTCAGAACATTGACCGATCTTGGGGTCGACATCGTCACCGAATCGCGGGTTACACGGATTGACGGTTCGTCCTGCGAGCTTGCGGGAGGCGCACGGGTGGAGGCAGATTGCACGATTCTCGCGACAGAATTCGGGGTCCCCGAGCTGGCGCGCCGAAGTGGCCTTCCCGTCGACGGTCTCGGTCGTCTGAAGGTCGACGACCGACTCGAATGCTCGTCCCACCCCAAAATCGTCGGTGCGGGTGATGCTGTCGCAGTCGGTGATCTTTCACTGAGGATGAGTTGTCAGGCTGCGATTCCCTTGGGAGTCCATGCGGCCGAGACGATCCTGCATCGACTCGAAGGTTCCGCGCCGCGCCCGGTGGCTCCGAAGTTCGCAGGCCGGTGCATCAGTCTCGGGAGGCGGCGAGGTGTGTTCCAGCGGACCACTCGTGTCGACGACGCAACGGGCATGTTCATCGCAGGCAGGGCGGGTGCGTTCGTCAAGGAACGAGTGTGTTCATCGACGACCGACTGGGCACTCACTCCGCGCCGCTCTTTCTTCTACAGCTGGACATGAGCAGCGCTGGTCACGCTCGATCACAGACTCGATCGATGATCGCCGCAGTCTTGCGGACGTACGGTTGGCGGACGACGTCTTCGTGGCACGCGTCGACGTCGTCGAAATCCAGTGAGCCTGTGGCAATGAGTGACCAGATCTCGCGTCCACGGTTGTTGGTGGCTCCACGGATCACGGTGACGGGCGCGGCGCATGCTCGTATCCGATGCTTCCGGAGCGCCTGGCCTCCGATGTAGAGGAACACGGTCCACTGGGTGGCCGGCGGGTACTGCAGAATGCCGGCGAACAGCGTGCGGATCCA
This sequence comes from Rhodococcus sp. SG20037, assembly GCF_031763325.1. Taxonomy (NCBI): domain Bacteria; kingdom Bacillati; phylum Actinomycetota; class Actinomycetes; order Mycobacteriales; family Nocardiaceae; genus Rhodococcus; species Rhodococcus sp. SG20037. Next base: position 2,469,850 of record NZ_CP134497.1, read on the forward strand.
CATGGCCGCGACGGTGCGTCTGGTCGGCTTCCAGCGGGCATTGGTGGATGGTTGTGGTGCAAGGTCGACGATCGACGGATCCAAAGTGATGCCCGCTCGACCAGCCAGTCGTGCGGCAGCCTCGGTGGAGATTCTGGTGTCGAGAACGGTGACGTGTTCGACAGTGTCACCTGACTCGGACAGCTGTGTCGCCATTTCCAGCGCCACGTAGCCGCCGTACGAGTATCCGGCGAGGAGGTATGGCCCGGTGGGCTGAATCTTCTTGATTTCGAAAATGAAACGGCGGGCGCTTGCTTTCACCGACCGGTCGGGTAGTCCGCGAGATTCGAAGCCGTGTGGCTGAAGTGCGTAAACCGGCCGATCGGTGTGAAGCGCTTTCGACAAGGTGGACAGCGTCGTCGATGGGCACCCCGCTCCGTTCATGATGAACAGCGGTCGCCCGGAGCCTTCGAGCTTCAGTGGCACCATCGTGTTGCGACAGACGCGATCATCGGGATCGATTCTGCGCCGATCCACCAGCGCTGCAAGGTCTTTGACGGTACTGGCGGCCGCGAACTCCGCCGCCGTGATCCGGATCCGGAACATGTCGTGAATCTTTGCCACCACTTCGGTTGAAGCAAGCGAATCGCCGCCGAGTTCGAAGAAGTCGTCCTCACGGTCGATGGAGTCGATACCGAGAATCGACTCCCAGATCGAGGACAACCACAATTCGGCGGGCCCGGCGAGAGTCGGTGGAGTGGACCGCACCTCGACGGAGGGCAGCGCGGTTCGATCGACCTTTCCTCTTTCGTTGCGGGGCAACGCCGGCATCAGAACAAAATGTCGGGGGAGCATCCAGGCCGGCAGATATGTCGCCAATTCGCGCCGCATCTCGGCGCCCGACCGTGCCATCACGGCTTTGGTCAGGACCACGTAGGCGACGATCTCCGGTCGATCGTTCTCGAGGACGACGGCCACGAAAACATCGGCGACGCCGGGAATTCGACGAATATGCGCCTCGACTTCCATCGGTTCCACCAGGTAGCCCCGAATCTTGACGGCGTCGTCGACGCGTCCCCGAAGTTGCAGTTCTCCGCGTTCGTCGATGCGGCCCCGGTCACCGGTCCGGTAGATGCTCACTCCGTCGCCCAGGCGCGTGAATCGTGTTGCAGTTCGATCCGGGTCGCCGTGGTATCCGTCGGCAAGATCACTGGAGACAACCTGAATCTCTCCGATCTCTCCGTCGGGGAGAGGCACGCCGTTCACATCGACGATCTGTACGTCCTTGCCGTCGCGAGCACGTCCGGCCGGCACCACTCCGACGGGTAGTTCGGAATGTGGTGGGAACGCGTTGTACGCGACGACACCGGTCTCGGTGGTGGCCAGCCAGTTGACGTACGTGACGCGAGCGAAGCCGTGACTGCGATGGCGCGCGTAGTCCTCGCCGTGAACTGCTTCCCCGTACGTTACGACGACGCGTAGGGAACCGATCGAATCATCATTTGCTGCATCGCAATCGAGATCCGACCACGCCCGCAGAAAGGACGGCGCACAGTGCGTGGTCGTGATCGAATTCTCGATCAGCCAGTCGTCGATTCCCGAGACGCCGTCGATACGTGGATCCCAGCAGAAGACCGTGACTCCGTTCATCAGGCCCATGATCAGGGCCGTGATTCCGGCTCCGAAACTGACGGGCAACAGGTTCCCGATGTGATCATCGGGTCGCAGGTCGATTGCTGCGGCAAGTTCGTCGGCCTTGTTCAGGCACATGGAGTGGCTCAACACGACTCCCTTGGGTGCCCCGCTGGTGCCTGACGTGAACGCGATCATGGCAGGGTCGGAACTCGATGGTTCCAACGCGCTGTCGAATCTGAAGCCCGTCGCAGCAGACTCGTCGAGTATCGACTGCAGCGCGACGGCGCCCGAGGTGCTCATGATGTGCGCTCGGCGGGCCTCGGGGAGTTGTGGGTCGATCATGACCAAGGGCCGACCGGAAATCAGAGTGGCGAGGATGGCGGGCACCGACTCGGCCGTTGGTTCGAGATCGACCGCAACCGGGCGTGCCCCGTGTGACCCACGTAGGCGAAGTTCGCGGACCAATGCGTCGGTCCGGAGTTCGAGTTCGGCGAAAGTGATCCGGTCGCGCGGAGTCACGACGGCAACGGCGTCGTGCTGCATAGAGGTGACGCGGCGCCACCTCGACTCGATCGTCTCGTCGATGACTGCATAGCGAGTGCGTTCTAGACCTAAGTCGACAACCTTCATCACAGTAGCTCCGTCCGACTTTCAGCTATCTTTTAGCAAAGACTACATAAGGTTTGTGAAGTAGGTCCATAACAAACCAAAAGTAGTTTTACATACGGTCCCATCCTCCAGTCCGTCAGCTCCGAATGTCTTGAGGAACCAATGCCGATCGAGCGTTGTACAGACGAGGAGCAGTGACATGAAGTGGTCGGGGCGAAGTGCGATTGCGATTGCGGGAGTGTGCGCCGCAGCGACGATGTTTTCGGGAACCGCGCAGGCGAGCCCACTCTGGGAACCCTTGCAGCCGGTGGCGAACCTGGACGTCGCGCGCTACGTAGGGGAATGGAACCAGGTGGCGGCGATTCCTCAGCCCTTCAACCTCGCGTGCGCGAAGGACACCCGGGCGAGTTACGGGATTGTCGATTCCACGAACGTGAGCGTGAAGAACACGTGTACGACGTGGACCGGTCAAGCCAACGAGATCGTCGGGAATGCCCGAGTTACCGATCCAGCAACGGGTGCCCAGTTGCATGTGAGCTTCCCCGAGGTGCCCTCACAGGAAAGCTTGGACGGCCCACCCAACTACATCGTCACCTACATTGCCGACGACTATTCGTGGGCACTGGTGGGCGATCCGCTCAGGCTTTCCGGGTTCGTGCTCTCACGGTCGGCGGTCATCGACGCGGCAGGCTGGAGTGAGATCCGCCGGGTCGCCGAATCCCGTGGATACAACGCATGCACGATCCTGACGTCACCGACCACCGAGGGCACGTCGGACATCCGTCCGCTCTGCACGGTGTGAGTCTGCTGTCAGCGTGAACCTTCCGGAGCCACACTCCACTACGATCACTGATCGGTACGTGTGGTTTCGGAAGGTTGTGTGGTGGCGAAGAAGCAGATTCCCGTAATAGTCGTCGCAGGCTTTCTCGGTTCGGGCAAGACGACGCTGCTCAACCATCTTCTGCGTAACAACGACGGTGTACGCATCGGCGTGATCGTCAACGACTTCGGCTCCGTCAACATCGACTCGATGATGGTCGCCGGTCAGGTCGATTCGATGGTCTCTCTCAGCAACGGCTGTTTGTGCTGCGCTGTCGACGTCTCGGACATGGACGAGATGCTGAACAAGTTGGCGCACCGGCAGTCCGGGATCGACGTGATCGTCATCGAGGCCAGCGGGCTTGCCGAGCCGCGGAACATGATTCGACTCGTCCTCGGAAGTGAGAACCCGTCTGTCGTCTACGGCGGCCTGGTGGTCCTGGTCGACGGAGCCAATTTCTCCACCGTTCGCCGCGAACATCCCGAGCTCGATCAACATGTCCGCCTGGCAGACCTGGTGGTAGTCAACAAGATCGACAGCGTTCCGGTCGCCGAACGCGAGCGATTCACGACCGAAATTCGTAAGTTGAATCCGCGAGCGCCGATGGTGGAAACCTCGCACTCGCGGATAGACCCCGCTCTGTTGTTCGATACCGGCGAGGTGACCCCTCCGGCTCCGGGCGATCAACTGAGCCTCGACGAGCTCCTGCGCGACGGGCACGACGACGATCACGAGGACGGCTCGTGTCACCACGATCACCTGCACCACCGCTACGAATCGGTTGATTTCGCATCGGAGACGCCTCTCGATGCCAGGGCTCTGACGCACTTTCTCGAGAATCAGCCGTCGGGTGTTTACCGCATCAAGGGCTTCGTGAACTTCGAGATTCCGGGCTACACAGGAAAATTCGAGATCCAATCGGTGGGTGATCATGTCCGGATCACGCCGCTGCGATGGAAGTCGGGCGAACCTCGAACCACGCAACTGGTCGTGATCGGTACCGGGATGGATTCGGGGGCGGTCGGCAGCGCGCTCCGCGCCTGCGTGCGCGAAGAAACGGTCGAACCGCACCCCGACGCCATGCTGGGATTGCACCGCTATACCGTCGGGGCGTGAGTGAATCAGCTGTATCCGTGTACGAAGCGATTCGGCGACGGCGAGACGTTCGCGCCGAGTTCTCGGGAGAGATCGTCCCCGACGAAACTCTGATGCGCATTCTCGACGCCGCCCATCGCGCGCCGAGCGTGGGAAACACGCAACCGTGGGATTTTGTCGTCGTTCGTAATCCGGAGACGCTCGACACCTTTGCGGCACACGTCGCCGATGCCCGGGTGAAATTCGCGCAGTCCTTGCCCGAGGATCGCCGCTCGACGTTCGACCCCATCAAGATCGAGGGAATCGCCGAGAGTGGTACCGGCATCGTCGTCACTTACGACCCGTCGCGCGGTGGCCCGAACATCCTCGGCCGTCATACCGTCGACGACACCGGGCTGTTCTCGGCGGTACTGGCAATTCAGAATTTGTGGCTCGCCGCGGTAGCCGAGGAGATCGGCATCGGCTGGGTTTCGTTCTACGACGAGAAGTACCTCACCGAACTCATGGGCATTCCGTCACCCGTTCGCCCCATTGCGTGGCTGTGCGTCGGGAAGGTGACCGAGTTTCAACAGGTTCCGGATCTCGAACGCTTCGGATGGCGACAGCGCCGGCCATTGGCCGACGCTGTCCACTACGAAACCTATTGAGTTGTACCGGGGGCCTAGCGTGCGGGACGGCCACCGGTGGAGCCTGCGGTGCGAGCGCCGCCGCCGGTGCGGGGACGGCGAGCGCCACCACCGGCATGTTCCTGACGGGCAGCTCCGCCGGTGCGAGCACCGCGTGACTGACCGCCCTGTCCGGAGCGAGCCTGACCCGAACGTGCTGCGCCGCCGCGTCCACCCTGGCCGGCGGGACGCTGTCCGCGTCCACCGTTGGGCTGGGCAGGAGCCTTCGGAGCCGGCGTGACGTGCGGTGCGATGTCGCCGACCAACTTGACGACGTGCTCGGAGTTGGCAGTCGAACGGACCGGGGTCACCTTGATGGCTGCCTTGCGCATGAGGATCGCAAGATCCTTACGCTGCTCGGGCAGAACCACGGTGACCACGTCGCCGGCGCTGCCTGCGCGAGCGGTGCGACCACTGCGGTGCAGGTAAGCCTTGTGCTCGGCCGGCGGATCGACGTGGACGACCAACTCGACGTCGTCGACGTGGACGCCACGCGCTGCGACGTCGGTGGCGACGAGGACGCGCGCTTCACCGGCGGAGAATGCCGCCAGGTTACGGTCGCGAGCAGCCTGCGAGAGGTTGCCGTGAAGGTCAACGGACGGGATGCCCGACTCGGTGAGCTGGCGAGCCAACTTGCGAGCCTGGTGCTTGGTGCGCATGAACAGGATGCGACGACCGGTACCGGAAGCGAGCTTCTCGACCAGAGCCTTCTTGGCTTCGACGCCGTCGACGTCGAACACGTGGTGCGTCATTGCGGCGACGGGGGAGTTGGCCTCGTCGACCGAATGCATGACCTCGTTCTTGAGGAAACGCTTGACGAGCTTGTCGACGCCGTTGTCCAGCGTTGCCGAGAACAGTAGACGCTGCCCGTCCTGCGGGGTGGACGAGAGGATGCGGGTGACGACGGGCAGGAAGCCGAGGTCGGCCATGTGGTCGGCCTCGTCGAGCACGGTGATCTCGACGGCGTCGAGACTGACGAACTTCTGCTTCATGAGGTCTTCGAGGCGACCGGGGCAGGCGACGACGATGTCGACTCCGGCCTTGAGAGCCTGAACCTGGCGGTGCTGCGAGACACCACCGAAGATCGTGGTCACGCGCAAGTCGTATGCGGCGGCCAACGGTTCGAGGGTTGCGGTGATCTGGGTGGCGAGCTCACGCGTCGGTGCGAGCACCAGGCCGAGCGGTCGACCCGGACGACGCTTTCCTCCGGACAGTTCGCCGGCGAGGCGGGAGACCATGGGGATGGAGAACGCGAGGGTCTTGCCGCTTCCGGTCTTTCCGCGGCCCAGTACGTCGCGCCCCGAGAGAGTGTCGGGGAGGGTGTCGATCTGGATCGGGAACGGAGAAGTGATTCCGCCGTCTTCGAGAGCTTTCACCAGCGGTGCGCGCACACCGAGGGCTGCGAAGGTGGTAGCGGGCGTAGAGATGTCAGACAAGTGTGTTCAGAGCCTTTCGGGCACGTGTTCGTGCCCGGATGCCGACACGGGAATTAACCGGTCGAACAATCAAGCACAGTGGTGGCGGCGCTGCCGGTCGGCAGGCTTCTTCGCCGTAAGAAGAGCGGGTGCATTGAGCACTCAGCAAGAAAATTTGCGTTCTACGACGCTGGATGCCCGATTTCAGGCACCTAGTGATCGCAACTCTACCTTCCCGGAGCGTTCGACCTACAACCCGACCCATTCGGAGACGCCGTTCGCGAAGTGTTGCCGCTTCCAGATCGGTACCTCGTGCTTGATGCGCTCCACCAGTTCGGCGCACGCGGCAAACGCCTCCGCTCGATGCGGCGCAGCGACGGCGGCGACCAGTGCGAGGTCGCCGATCTCGAGGTGACCGACGCGATGGATCGCGGCAACCGGCAGGCCGGTCGAGGCCGCAACCTCTTGGCAGCACGTCTGGAGGAAGCGTTCGGCATCCGGATGCGCTTGGTACTCCAACGCCGAAACCGCTTGACCTCCATCGTGATTGCGCACCGTTCCCGTGAACACCACAACAGCGCCGTTCTTCGGACCGGCAACGGCGGCGTCGACGGTGTCTGCGTGAATCGGTTGCTCGGAGATCCGAGCCAATAGCTCACTCATCGTGCGCTCCTCCGCCTGCGACCTGCGCGAGCAGGTGATCGATGATGGGTCCGAGGACGGCGAGACCGTCCTTCACTCCACCGGGAGAACCCGGAAGATTGACGACGACCGTCGTACCTGTGAGACCTGCCACACCACGGCTCAGCGACGCGTGTGGTGTCTTCTCGAGGCCCTTGGTCCGGATCGCTTCTGCGACGCCGGGCAACTCACGGGTCAAGACTGCCCGGGTAGCTTCCGGGGTGGCATCCGTGGGGGAAGCCCCGGTGCCGCCGGTACTGATGACGAGTGACGGGGAGCCCTCCTTGGCGTCAGCGATGCCCGCCGCGATGTCTGCGTCGGCGTACACAAGCGGTCCACGTACCTCGAAGTCCCGTTCACGTAGCCAGGTCGCGATCGTGGGTCCGGTGGTGTCGGGTCTGGTGCCGTTCGCACCGCCGGTGGAAGCCACGAGGACGGTCGCGGACCGTGCCGAGGTGAAGGTGTGCGCCGGAGCTGTCTGTGCGTTCTGAGTGTCGCGGGTCCAATGTCCGCGCTTACCACCGTCTTTGGTGAGCAGACGAACACCGTTCATGGTAGCTCCGGGGTCCACCGCTTTGACCATGTCGTGCAAGGTCAGGCCGGCTACCGCGACGGCGGTGAGTGCTTCCATCTCGACGCCGGTCTGTCCGCGAGTCTTCGCCGTCGCCTCGACGGTGATCGATGTTTCGGTGAACCCGAATTCCACCTTGACCGACGAGAGCGCGAGTTGATGACACAGCGGGATCAGTTCGGAGGTCTTCTTCGCACCGGCGATTCCGGCGATGCGCGCGGTGGTGAGGACATCAGCCTTGGGCATGCCGTCGGCGCGGACGAGGCGAACTACCTCGGCGGTCGTGACGAGTTCGCCGGCAGCGACGGCGATACGCGTCGTCTCGGCCTTGGCGCTGACGTCGACCATGCGCGCTCGGCCCTCGCTGTCGACGTGTGTCAATTCGGTCATCAGTGTCCTTTGAATCAGATCGAGTGAATCAGATCGAGGAAGTCGAGAGCGGGACGACGTCGACGAGATCGCCCGCGCCGAGCTCGGTCACGGCGGCGGGGATGTCGATCAGGACGTCGGCCCACGCCATGGCTGCAACAAGGTGCGATCCGGGTCCGGCAACGAGTTCGATTCCGTCCGCAGTTCTGCGTGCCCGCAGGAACTGCCGCTTGCCGTCCACCGAACGCAGCGGTGCAGTCAACGGGAGTCGCTCGCGTGGGATCTCGGGCAGGCCCGCGGCCCGGCGCAGTTCGCCCCGTGCGAAGACCTCGAAGGAGACCATCGTGCTCACCGGGTTGCCCGGGAAGCTCAGTACCGGCACTTCGTTCACCACTGCAGTGCCTTGCGGACCGCCCGGCTGCATTGCGACGTGGCCGAAGTGTGCTCCCAGAGGCGTGAGAGTTTCCTTCACCACCTCGAAGTCGCCCATGGACACTCCGCCGGAGGTGAACACCAGATCAGCGACCGAGGTTGCGTACGAGAGCAATTCGCGGAACTCGGCGGGGTCGTCGCTGCTTCGGGCGACGGATACGACATCGGCGCCGTTGGCTTCGGCCAATGTTGCCAAAGCTGGACCGTTGGAATCGTAGATCTCACCGGGTTCGAGAGTTGTTCCGGCACTTTTCAGTTCGGCGCCCGTCGTAATTATCGCGACCCGTGGCTTCGTGTAGGTGTCGAGCGAGGCCAGGCCCACAGCACTCAGCGCGGCGATATGGCGAGGTTCCAAGTGCGTTCCGGCCGTGACCAGTAGCATTCCGGCGGTGATGTCGCTGCCACGTTCGCGTACGAATTCGCCTACCGACCTGCCCCGTTCGATCGTGACGACGTGCTCGGTGACACCCGTTGTGTCCTCGACCGGAACAACGGCGTCGGCACCCTCGGGGAGCGGAGCACCGGTCATGATGCGAAATGCCGATCCTGGAAGGTGTTTCGGTGGTTTTCCGCTTCCAGCGGCGATCACGCCTCGAACCGTCAGTGTGGTCGGAACCGAGGCCACAGAAGCAGCATCGACGGCATACCCGTCCATCTGCGAGTTGCGGAAGAGTGGCAGGTCTACCGGCGATGCGATATCCGAGCAAGTTATGCGCCCCAACGCTTCTGCCGTCGGAACTGCCGTCGGAGAGAGGGTGTGCAGGCCGGTGAGCAATCCGGAGATGTGCGACGCGTGTTCCTCGACCGAACGCGCGCTCATGACAGTAACCTCGACAACCTCGACATGTTTTGATCCTAGGCGGTGTGGTCCGTCCGACACACGGAGTACGGCTTTCGGTCATACTGGAGCAATACGGAAGTTGGTGAAGTGATGACAGTGGTCTCGATGGGAATTCCCACCGTGCGGTTCGACGCTGCCTCCCTCGCCGGTCGTCCCGAGACGGATCTCCTGGTCGACAGGTTCGGGCGTGTTGCCAGAGATCTGCGAGTCTCGATCACCGAGAAGTGTTCACTTCGTTGCACGTATTGCATGCCGGAGGAAGGCTTGCCGGCCATCGCTGCGGAAGATCTTCTGAGTGCCGACGAGATCATTCGAGTAGTCGGAATCGGCGTCGAACGAGTCGGTATTCGCGAGGTGAGATTCACCGGCGGCGAACCGCTGATGCGTAGTGACCTCGAAAAGATCATCGGGGGGTGCGCCGCGCGCGTGCCAGGAATTCCACTTTCCATGACTACCAACGCCGTTGGGCTCGAACATCGTGCCGCAAAGCTGGCTGCAGCTGGTTTGACTCGCGTGAATGTTTCCCTGGATTCGGTTGATCGCGCCCATTTCGCTGAATTGACGCGTCGAGACAGGTTGCCGTCCGTTCTCGCGGGAATTCGAGCGGCAGCTGCGGCCGGGCTCGCGCCACTGAAGATCAATGCGGTGCTGATGCGTGAAACGCTCCACGGCGCGGCGGATCTTTTGCAGTGGTGCCTCGAAGCCGGCGTCGAATTGCGCTTTATCGAGCAAATGCCTCTGGACGCAGACCATGCATGGGCACGCGAGAACATGGTGACCGCGGCTGAATTATTGTCCGTTTTGGGAAGCCGTTTCGAATTGGAAGCAATCGGCCGTGAAGATCCGTCGGCTCCTGCCGAAGAATGGCGTGTCGACGGGACCACGATGACGGTAGGGATCATCGCTTCCGTGACCCGCTCGTTCTGCAGTGAATGCGATCGGACGCGAATGACCGCAGAGGGAACAATTCGGTCATGTCTGTTCAGTGACCGTGAAGTTGATCTGCGTGCCGCGCTCAGGGCCGGAGCAAGTGACGACGAACTAGCGGATTTGTGGCGCGGTGCGATGTGGAACAAGTGGGCTGGGCACGGCATCGACGCCGCGGACTTCGTTCCGCCGGAAAGAAGTATGGGAGCGATTGGTGGCTGATCCGCATTCGATCTCGGTTCGTTACTTTGCTGCTGCAGCGGATGTATCCGGTTGCCGTAGCGAGGTAGTCGCCATCTCGCCTGACAACACACTTGCCGAGTTGGTGGCGGTGCTGGTCGGGCGATACGGACCGGAGATGGAGCGAATGCTGTCGGTCTCGGCTTTCCTCGTCGGTGACGAGTTGACCCGCGACGTCTCTCGAGCCTCCGGTAGCGCTGTCGATATTCTTCCGCCTTTCGCTGGAGGCTAGTCCGAGAATTGCCGGCGTAGCTATTTGTGGGCTGCCGACGTATTATCCTTTTTCGGTTTGCCGGTCCAAATATTCATATCTTGATCACTCCAGCTCAAGTGGCATCTATCTCCGTTTTCTCCATTGTTGGTCAATTGCCCAGCATTGGTCGTTTTGTTTAGTTTCTCCTACTTTTGGGGGAGCGAATGCACTTCGAATTGCCAAGGTGAATTGTCATCTGTTTGGATGACAAAAGAAATACCTTCGCTGTTGGTAATTGTCGACATGTGTTAATTTTGGCGCAATTCCACTCGGGATATGTGAAAGGTATTTCAATGTCGATTAATTCCACGCGCCGTGTCGGAGTCGTCGTAGCACTCCTCGGGGCAGCTGCACTCACCGCTCCGGCAATTGCTACTGCGCTTCCGTCCACCGGTTCTCTCGGCTCTTCTGCGCCGGAAGCCTCGTGCTCGACCCTGTCCACCGAAGCGACGCCGAACGGTTGGGGCATCCCGTTCACCGACGAGAAGGATCAGACCGCGTCGTACTCGGCCGACAACGTTCTCGACAAGGACGGTTCACTGAAGCTGGCCGTCGACGGTACCGGCGATCGTTCGGTTTCCTACCATTCGGCCGGCGGTATCAAGTTGTCCGACGCAGTCGGCAAGGCGATCGGCTTTGCCGAGCGCGCCGCCACGCCGACTGCGGCGTTCCAGCTCCGCCTCACCGGAACGACCGGCGGAAAGTTCGAGAACGGATTCACCACCCTGGTGTGGGTCCCGGGACCCGACGCCACGCCGACGGCTGACGGCGGCGTTCACGCGGATCTCCAGAAGGGCGTGTGGTGGAGCACTCAAAACATCGACGGCGCCAAGGACCGCGTGTCAGTGCCTTTGGCTGACATCGTCGCCGCGAACCCGAACGCGGTAGTCGACCACTACGGCGTCAGTGTGGGCACCGGTTCCGCCGCCACGTCGACGCTGGTCGATGCAGTGCAGTTCAACGGATGCACCACCAACTTCGCGAAGAAGGATCCGGCTTCGGGAACGGGTTCGCTGGGCGACGTCTTCGGCAGCCTGTTCGGTAGCTAGTCGCTGGTAAGAGCTCTGGTAGGAGTTACTTCCACCAGTCATCGAGGGGTGTGACCGGCACCGTGCGCTTGTGACGAGTGTTGGTGAACATCTTCTCGAGCTTCTCGGCTACCTCGGAGGAAACGTCCTTTCCTTCGAGGTAGTCGTCTATCTGTGAGTACGTGACGCCGAGGGCAACTTCGTCGGGTAGCGCGGGTCGGTCGTCCTCGAGGTCGGCGGTCGGCACCTTGCGCCACGTGCTCTCGGGTGCGCCCAATTCCTGCAGCAATGCAGCGCCCTGGCGTTTGCTCAAGCCGGTGAGCGGCGTGATGTCGACACCGCCGTCACCGAATTTCGTGAAGAAGCCGGTAATCGCTTCTGCGGCGTGGTCGGTACCGATCACGAGGTAGCCGAGCTGACCGGCAATCGCATACTGGATGACCATTCGTTCGCGCGCCTTGATGTTGCCGCGGACGAAGTCGCGTAGTTCGCCGTTTCCCAGCGCCTCGGAGGCCTCACGGGCCGTCGCGTCGGCGCCAGGCTTGACGTTGACCGTGAGAGAGCGGTCCGGCTTGATGAAGCCGAGCGCGATCTGAGCGTCGGATTCGTCGGCCTGAGCGCCATAGGGGAGTCGAACGGCGACGAACTCGGCCTCGTGGCCTTCTTCACGAAGTTCCGTGACCGCGCGTTGGGCGAGGGCTCCGGCGAGCGTGCTGTCCTGACCGCCGCTGATTCCCAGAACGAACCCTTTGGCGGGGGTCGAGCGCACGTAGTCCTTCAGGAACTGGACTCGCGCGCGAACCTCCGCTGCGGCGTCGATTGTCGGCTTTGTGCCGAGTTCTTCGATGATGCTTTCACGCAGTGTGGCCATGAATGGACTCTAGCGATGTGAGCAGGCGCGTGCAGTGCCACCGTATCCGGGGCGGTACGGTCGCGCACATGAGTGCGAACAACGTTCTGGTGGTCAGTGCGACGAAGTCGGAAGCGGCATACGTGCCGCAAGGATACGAACTGCTGATCACGGGGATTGGAAAGGTCAGTGCTGCAACAGCAGTCGCCTCTGCTCTCGCGCGGTACGAGCGGGATGATCTGCCGCTGGTCGTCAACATCGGGACAGCCGGTGCGCTGCACGCGCACCACGGCGGCCTCTATGTTCCCGGCGTCGTCATCAATCACGACATCAGCAGCACCGCGATCCGAGCGCTGGGGCACGACGTCGCGGACCGTTTGGTGCTCGCCGGCGGTGACGACTCGGTGTTGGCGACCGGCGACGCATTCATCGCCGACGCTGCAACCCGGGACGCCCTTGCGCAGCGAGCCGATCTGGTCGACATGGAGGGGTTTGCCATCGCATTCGCCGCGCAGGCTGCGGGTGCTACCTGCCGACTCGTCAAACACGTCAGCGATCACGCGGACGACTCGGCCTTGGACTGGCCCGCGATGATCGATGCCAGCGCCCGCGAGTTGGGGCGCTGGCTGCTCGACAACGTCTGATCGAGCCTGCAGCGTCTGGTCAAGCCTGCGCAGTCAGTATCAATCCGGTGTCGTCGGGCTTGCGCAGGGTCAGCGTGTCGGCGTCGACGGTGTAGCTCACTTCGCCGTCGAGCACCGCCAGGATCTGGCGCTCGATGTCCATGTTCTCCTCGGGGCAAGCCATACGCGTGGTTGCCATCGGCGTGAACGTGACTGTGGTGTCGGACGTCTGGGCGCTTCCGGTCATGCGATTGCATCCGGTGCTCCCGCTGACCGAACCGTCTGCGGCAATCGTCAGTTCGGGAGCTGACGTCTCCAGAGCCAGGCTCGTACTGATCGCATCGGGACTGATGAGGGACGTGACAGTCCACGTCGTGCCCTGCAGCGGTCGATCCGGCGTGACGATTTTCTTGTCCTGCAGGGTGACTGTGGCGTCCTTCGATGTCAGGACGAGGGTGTCGCCGTCGAGGCTCCACGCCGGCGCAGCGGTCAGCAATGTTGTTGTCCAGGAGTCGGACTCGGCGATGCCGGGAGGGCAGCCCATCATGGTCGACGCCATGGTGCCGGTGGTCAGCGTGCCGTCGTTGAACTCGACCGAACCGTTTGCCGTGTTGCATCCGGCGCTCGCGGACACTCGACCGGCCTGACTGAAGTCGAGAGTCAGCGGGCCGCCGCCGGGAATTTGTGTTCCATCCACGGAGGTCGAGATGAACACACGACCGGAGGGATCCGTCTTGTCTTCGGGGGAGTCGGACGAAGCGGAGCAACCACTTACCGCGGCGATGGTCAGGAGGCCGATGACGGCTGCAGCGATGCGCATGGGCTCACATTAAGTGGTGGGACGGATCTGGGGAGTCAACATCGAGTAACGCGCCGGGCAAGGTCTTCCCAGCCGGCCGCCAGGCGCTCGGTGGTCATCCCGAGATCGCGCACCTGATGAAGGACGAGCGACGCTTCGAGCGGTGCCAACAGTGCTGAAGCGAGCAGATCGAGGTCGCCCTCGACGCCGGCTCCTCGAAGAAGCCCGATGACGTGAGCGATGCCGAGAGCCCGGGCCGGACCGCCGAAGCGGTATTCAGGAGCGTTTTCCGCCGCTCGGAGGACTTCGCCCTGTACTTCCACCATGGCAATCCGGGCTCGTCCGAACGCGATGAGGCGCTCGATCGGCGGCGCGCCCGGACCCAACGGTGGGGGGCCGAACATGAATGCCTGCTGCAGTTCTCGCTCGGTGTGATCGAGCAGTGCCTGCATCAGTCCCGATCGATTGCCGAAGCGCCGAAAAACTGTGCCCTTGCCCACACCGGCTCGGCACGCGACAGCGTCCATCGTCACCGCGTCGACACCTCGCTCGGCAACGAGGAGGGCTGCGGCGTCGAGCAGAAGTACGCGGTTACGTGCTGCGTCACCGCGCTCGACCGGCGCGGCGCCGATCTGGGGGAGGGGGATTGCGCTCACGGGATCAGGTTACAGGGCCGGGGAATGTAAGTGGACCGCGGTCCGTTTAGTTGATATAACTTTCAACCGGAGCCACCAACCGCACCACTCTCGAAGGAAACTCGCTATGTCACAGACCAATGTTCTCGTTCTCGTCGGCAGCCTGCGCGCCGGATCCGTCAACCGCCAGCTTGCCGAGACGGCTGTGTCCGCCGCACCCGAGGGCGCCACGCTGACGGTCTTCGAAGGCCTCGCCGACGTCCCCTTCTACAACGAAGACATCGACGTCGAGGGTGCTTCCATCCCCGCTGTCGACGCACTGCGCTCCGCTGCGAGCGACGCGGACGCGTTCCTGCTCGTCACCCCCGAGTACAACGGCACCATTCCCGCAGTTCTGAAGAACGCCATCGACTGGATCTCGCGTCCGTACGGTGTCGGTGCAGTCAAGGACAAGGCTGTCGCAGTCATCAGCGCTTCGCCCAGCGGCAACGGCGCCAAGTGGGCACACGAAGACACCACCAAGGCGGTCCGTATCGCCGGCGGCAAGGTCGTCGAGGACACTGCACTGAGCATCGGTGGAACCGGCGCACTGTTCGGTGAGCTGCACCCGCGTGAGAACGCAGAGGTGCTCGCTCAGGTCTCCAAGGTCGTCTCCGACCTCGTCGACGCCGGCAAGCAGCTCGTCAACGCGTAATTCGTTTCACGAATGAGGGCCATGCCGGAAGGTGTGGTCCTCAATTGTATGCGCGCTAGAGCCCTTCGCGTTCCATCGCGTCGTCGACCGCGTCGCGAACCGACTCGAAATCCTTGCCGGCCATCATCGCTTCGCCCATCGCAGCATCGATACGGTCGGCGACGGCGGCGTACCGACGCTCCCAGTTCTCCTTGTCCTCCCGCCAGTAACCCATCACGTGCATGCGGGTTGCCGGGATTTCCCATGTTCGACGCAGGTGAGTGCGGATGCGTCTGGCGGCCGCGGCCTCGACTGCACACCAGATGTAGCCCTCGCCGGGGGGCAGGGCAGCGCCGGCCAATTCGGCGAGCAGCGAGTCCGATTCCTCGATCCATCGGTAGTGAGCGTCGGCGCGCGTCGTGAACGTCTGCTGTTCACTCGGCGCGGGTACCTGCGCGATGACGTGGATCGGTAGACCGTCGGGTGCTTCTTCGAGAATTCGCCCGATCGCGGGCAGAGCGGCGTGATCGGCGACCATCAGCAGCCAGTCGCAACCTGCCGGCGGCGTGAACCACCCGCTCGCCGTCGAGAGGTGAACGGTCTCGCCCGGTTGCGCAGTCGCGGCCCAGAGTGCCGCGCCGCCGTGGCCGTGGAGAACGAAGTCGATCTCCAGTTCGTTCTTCGACGGCTGCCAGCGCCGGACGGTGTAACTACGGGCGTGAGGGGGATCGAGGGGGAATCTGACGAGCACCCGTTCGTCGGGGCTCCCGCTCGTCTCGAAGTCGCTCAGGCCCTCCCCACCGAAGGTGATTCTGCGCATCAACGGTGTCACCTGCTGTGTTCTCGTCACGGTTGCCTCGTGGCGTGGAGCCTCGTCCTTCGGGGGTGTTTCCACGACGCTCATGGTAGGTCCGTGGCGCGGCTCCGAGAGGCTGGCGAGCACAAAAAGAAACTGTGACGCACGACACGCCGACGCGCCGGGAAATGAAGGCGCTGAACTGGGGCGACCTGGGAATTCCAACGATGTGACTCACAACATCTCGCGTTATGTGTTTCTGTCGGCCACTAGGTGTAGTGTCTTGAGCACTGAGAGACCACAACGCGGAACGCCTCGAGCGAGACTCCGGCAATCGGTCGTATCGGTGCTGAACATCACTACATCGGCCTTTGTTGGCTAAGCGAAAGAGGGACTCTCATGAGCATCACCGTCTACACCAAGCCCGCTTGCGTTCAGTGCAATGCCACCTACCGCGCCCTGGACAAGGCCGGTCTCGAATACAACGTCATCGACATCACCGAGGATGCCGAAGCCCGCGACTACGTCATGGCTCTCGGGTACCTCCAGGCACCCATCGTGGTTGCCGGTGAAGATCACTGGTCGGGCTTCCGTCCCGATCGCATCAAGACCCTGACCGTCGCTGCTTGAAGCGCCGCAGTGTCGGCGGTGGACACCTCCGCCGACACATCTGAGTAGTTCCGGGCACCGTACAAGAAAATGGTGACAACCGATGACTTCGCTGGTCTATTTTTCCAGCGTGTCGGAGAACACCCACCGATTCGTTCAACGTCTCGGCCTGCCTGCGACACGTATACCTATCCATGACCGTGACGGCTCATTTCGTGTAGACGAGCCCTATGTGCTGATTCTGCCCACCTATGGTGGCGGGGTCACCGTGACAGGGCGCGACACCAGTTATGTACCGAAGCCGGTCATTCGTTTTTTGAACAATCCACACAACAGGTCGTTGATCAGAGCAGTGATCGCGGCGGGAAACACCAATTTCGGTGAGTCCTTTTGCTATGCAGGAAACATCATTTCCCAGAAATGCCACGTTCCTTTTCTGTACCGGTTCGAACTCATGGGCACTGCCGAGGACGTCGACCGGGTACGAGAAGGCTTGGGGGAGTTCTGGAATCATCTCGAAACAGAGAAGGAGCACGGGCAGTGGCGCCAACCATCACTGACACGATCGCGGCAGGAAGCGTAGAGCGTGATGCGCGCGGCGGCGATTCCACCAACGGTCTCGACTACCACGCACTCAACGCCATGCTCAACCTGTACGGCGCCAACGGTGAGATCCAGTTCGAGATGGATGTCGCTGCAGCCCGTCAGTACTTCTTGCAGCACGTCAACCAGAACACCGTGTTCTTCCACAACCTCGACGAGAAGCTGGACTACCTCGTCGAGGAAAACTATTACGAGCCCGAGGTTCTCGATCAGTACTCACGTACTTTCGTGAAGTTCCTGATCGATCACGCGTACGCCAAGAAGTTCCGCTTCCCGACGTTCCTGGGTGCATTCAAGTACTACACCTCCTACACGCTCAAGACCTTCGACGGTAAGCGCTACCTAGAGCGTTTCGAAGATCGTGTCTGCATGGTTGCGCTCACCCTGGCCGCAGGCAACGAAGACCTGGCCGTCGAACTCGTCGACGAGATCATCGCCGGACGCTTCCAGCCCGCCACCCCGACGTTCCTGAACTCGGGCAAGAAGCAGCGCGGTGAGCCCGTGTCCTGCTTCCTGCTTCGTATCGAAGACAACATGGAGTCCATCGGTCGCTCCATCAACTCGGCACTGCAGCTGTCCAAGCGCGGTGGCGGAGTTGCCTTGCTGCTCACCAACGTTCGTGAGCACGGCGCCCCGATCAAGAAGATCGAGAACCAGAGTTCGGGTGTCATCCCGATCATGAAGCTTCTCGAGGACTCGTTCTCCTACGCCAACCAGTTGGGTGCGCGTCAGGGCGCCGGTGCTGTGTACCTGCATGCGCACCACCCCGACATCTACCGGTTCCTCGACACCAAGCGTGAGAACGCCGACGAGAAGATCCGTATCAAGACGCTCTCACTCGGCGTCGTGATCCCGGACATCACGTTCGAACTGGCGAAGAAGAACGAGGACATGTACCTGTTCTCGCCGTACGACGTCGAGCGCATCTACGGAGTTCCGTTCTCCGACATCAACGTCTCCGAGAAGTACTACGAGATGGTCGACGACAAGCGAATTCGCAAGTCCAAGATCAAAGCTCGCGAGTTCTTCCAGACCGTCGCCGAATTGCAGTTCGAATCGGGCTACCCCTACATCATGTTCGAGGACACGGTGAACCGGGCAAACCCGATCGAGGGCAAGATCACGCACTCGAACCTGTGCTCGGAGATCCTGCAGGTTTCGACGCCTTCACTGTTCAACGACGACCTGTCCTACTCGAAGGTCGGCAAGGACATCTCCTGCAACCTGGGTTCGCTGAACATCGCGAAGACCATGGACTCGCCCGACTTCGCCAAGACCATCGAAGTGTCGATCCGCGGATTGACGGCAGTGTCCGACCAGACGCACATCTACTCGGTGCCGTCGATCGAGCAGGGCAACAACGACTCTCACGCCATCGGCCTCGGTCAGATGAACCTGCACGGATACCTCGCTCGTGAGCGGATCTTCTACGGCAGCGAAGAAGGCATCGACTTCACGAACATCTACTTCTACACCGTGCTCTTCCACGCACTGCGTGCGTCGAACAAGATCGCCATCGAGCGCGGCTCGTACTTCAAGGGTTTCCCGGAGTCGAAGTACGCCTCGGGTGAATTCTTCGACAAGTACACCGATCAGGCTTGGGAGCCGGCAACCGACAAGGTTCGCGGACTCTTCGCCGATGCGAAGCTGCACATCCCCACTCAGGACGACTGGCGTGAGCTGAAGGCTTCGGTTCAGAAGCACGGTATCTACAACCAGAACCTTCAGGCCGTCCCGCCGACCGGCTCGATCTCGTACATCAACTACTCCACCAGCTCCATCCACCCGGTGGCGTCGAAGATCGAGATCCGCAAGGAAGGCAAGATCGGCCGCGTCTACTACCCGGCGCCCTACCTGACCAACGACAACCTGGAGTACTACCAGGATGCCTACGAAATCGGGTACGAGAAGATCGTCGACACCTATGCTGCCGCAACGCAACACGTCGACCAGGGCCTGTCGCTGACGCTGTTCTTCAAGGACACCGCAACCACTCGCGACATCAACAAGGCGCAGATCTACGCGTGGCGTAAGGGCATCAAGACGCTGTACTACATCCGTCTGCGTCAGATGGCACTCGAAGGCACCGAGGTCGAGGGCTGCGTTTCCTGCATGCTGTAAAGGGCTCCGCCCCCGTGCGCCTTTTCGGTAGTGGTTACTACCAAAAAGGCGCACAGGGGTATCAGGCCGGCGGGCGGCCGGGACCGTGCATCTTGCCGGCATTCTTCGGCATTCGACCGTGCTCGGTGAGTGCGCGCCGAAGGAGAAACTCGATCTGGGCGTTGGTACTTCGGAGATCGTCGGCGGCCCAGCGGGCGAGGGCGTCGTGTACCGCTGGGTCCAACCGAAGAAGGATCTTCTTACGCTCGGATCGCGGAGCTGGATCCGTGGCCATGTGGCCTTTCCTTTACTGGTAGAGCGAACCGGTGTTCAGCACCGGTTGTGCGTCGCGGTCGCCGCACAGCACGACCAGAAGGTTACTGATCATCGTGGCCTTGCGTTCCTCGTCGAGTTCGACGACGTGCTTCTCCTCGAGCTGCTTGAGTGCCATGTCGACCATGGACACCGCGCCTTCGACGATTTGCTTGCGGGCGGCTATCACAGCACCCGCTTGCTGGCGCCGAAGCATCGCGCTGGCGATCTCCGGTGCATACGAGAGCCTGTTGATGCGTGTCTCGATAACTTCGACACCCGCCGCACGCACGCGGGCGTGAACCTCCTCCGACAAGGTGGTGGTGATGATATCGGCGTTCTCGCGCAACGAGACTCGGCCTTCGGCGTCGTACGGGTAGCTACCGGCGATATGGCGGACGGCCGCCTCGGTCTGTACGGAGACGAACTCCTCGTAATCGTCCACCTGGAACGAGGCGAGCGCTGTGTCGGCCACCTGCCAGACGACCACCGCCGAGATCTCGATGGGATTGCCGTCGGCGTCGTTCACTTTCGCCTGACCGGTCTCATGGTTTCGGATGCGCGTCGAGATCGATCGACGGACCGTCAGCGGATTTGTCCATCGCAGTCCCGGCGTGCGCAGGGTGCCGCTGTACGAGCTTCCGAGAAGTTGCAGAACTCGGGCTTGATTCGGTTGCACCAAGGTCAGGCCCATCAGGAGGGGGAGTGACGCGATGAACAGCACCACTCCGACCGGAATCAGGGCGAAGAGTCCCAGAACTCCGCCAACGACGGACAGCGCGATTCCGGCCAGGAAGAGAAGGACGCCGCCGAGGAGCATCCAGCTGCCGGACAGGTCCCAGCCTGGGCGTTCGGCGATCGTTGTGGTGGCGACACCGGTCGGTTTCTCGGCCACGGTGGGTGTGCTGGTCATGCGAGACTCGCTTTCCATCGGTAAGTGATATTTAATTGATATCACATTTTTTGTACTCGTGGAGGGGTGCGTGCGACACATGTTGTTGTGTTGGCATCGCGGACCCGACACAACGGGTAGTGTTCAGGCAAGCCAACATTCGGCAGTATCTCTCTCGCTAGGTAGGAATTATGGTCAAGCTGGTCAGTCGCGTTTCCGCCATCAACTGGAATCGCGTCCAGGACGAGAAGGACGCCGAGGTATGGGATCGCCTCGTCAGCAACTTCTGGCTGCCCGAAAAGGTGCCGGTCTCCAACGACATCCCGTCCTGGGGAACGCTGACCGCGCAGGAGCAGCAGCTCACCATGCGCGTCTTCACGGGCCTGACGCTGCTCGACACCATCCAGGGAACGGTCGGCGCCGTCAGCCTCATCCCGGACGCGATCACTCCCCACGAAGAAGCGGTGTACACCAACATTGCCTTCATGGAATCGGTGCACGCGAAGAGTTACAGCTCGATCTTCTCGACGCTGTGCTCCACCCCCGACATCGACGACGCGTTCCGCTGGTCGGAGGAGAACCCCAACCTGCAGCGCAAGGCGCAGATCGTTCTCGACTACTACAACGGCGAGTCGCCGCTCAAGCGTAAGGTCGCATCGACGCTCCTCGAGAGCTTCCTCTTCTACTCCGGCTTCTACCTGCCGATGTACTGGTCCTCGCGAGCCAAGCTCACCAACACCGCAGACCTCATCCGCCTCATCATCCGCGACGAGGCCGTGCACGGGTACTACATCGGCTACAAGTACCAGAAGGGCCTCGAACAGCTCACCGAGGCCGAGCGTGAAGAGCTCAAGAACTACACGTTCGAGTTGCTCTTCGAGCTCTACGAGAACGAGGTCGACTACACCCAGGACCTCTACGACGGCGTCGGTCTGACCGAGGATGTCAAGAAGTTCCTGCGCTACAACGCCAACAAGGCGCTCAACAATCTCGGCTACGAAGGCCTCTTCCCGAAGGACGAGACGGACGTCAATCCGGCTATCCTGTCGGCACTTTCACCGAATGCGGACGAGAATCACGACTTCTTCTCCGGCTCGGGTAGCTCCTACGTCATCGGCAAGGCAGTCAACACCGAAGACGACGACTGGGATTTCTAGAGCGACCCTGCACCCAACGAAGCCCGACTCCTGCACACGCGGGAATCGGGCTTCGGTCGTCGATGGGGGAGTGGGTCAGCGCTGAAACCACGCTTCCGGCTTGTCCAGCAATGCTTTTGCGAGGCGCAGACGCGAGGTTTCCGTCATGTCCGAAGGCAATCCGCTCGGCGCGAACCACGCGACCTCGAGGTTTTCGTCGTCCGCCACGTGTGCATCTCCGCCGGTCCACCTGGCCAGGAAGCAGACGTCGAGGTACTGAGTCACGTCACCATTGGGGTACGTAATGGGTTCTGTGACATCGACACTCGTGATCCGAATCAATTCGGCGTCGACGCCGGTTTCTTCCTTCGCCTCCCGCACCGCCGCCGCCGACGGTTCCTCTCCGGGCTCGAGAACGCCGGACACGACGGCCCACTGACCGTTGTCGGCGCGGCGGGTGAGCAGGACCCGACCGTCGTCGTCGCGGATCACGACGCTCACTCCGGACAGCCAGAGCGGCGCATGACCGACCTTCTCGCGCAGTGCAACAATGAATTCGGGGATCGGCATGATCAGAACCCGAACTTCACAGCTGGGGCGAACCGCTTCGAATGTCGGAGTTGTGGTTCGTTCCAGTCAGCTCGCATATCCGTTCAAGGTTCCCTTCAAGTCCGCCAATACGGCACGGGCAGCAGTCATCCCGTTTCCGTTCCAGATGTCGTCTTCCGCTACGAACACACGTCGGTCGGTGGCAGCGGCGAGGTCCTGCCACTGGTCGCTCTTCATGACCTCGGTGCCGTAGCTACGACCGTTCGGCCCGTCGAAGAGGACGTAGATCAAGTCCCCTTCGGCGGCGCTGAGATCGTCGGCCGGAATCGGTGCCGTGGTCGCATCGGTCAATCGCTGCGCCGGTGGGCGCCGGACGCCGACGTCGCTGAGGATCTGTCCGGCGAAGGATGCAGGGCCCTCGATCTGCAGGTCCTTCGAACCGAACCGAACCACTGATGCCTGCGTCTGCGATGCATTCAATGCGTCGCCGAGCTGCACGACGTCCTGCTGGTAGCGGTCCAGCTCCGTCGCAGCCGCGGACGAACGGCCAAGTGCCTGGCCGGCGAGGGCGAACTGCGCTTTCCAGTACACGGGATCCGAGCCGGCGAACACGGTGGGGGCAATGGCGTCGAGTTGCCCGTACAAGCCGTCGGACGCCGGACTGGACCCGAGGATCAAGTCCGGCGCGGCGGCCTTCACGGCGTTGACGTCAGGTGCGCTCACGGGGCCGACACTCGGAATCTCCGAGATGCCGAAACCCAGGTACGACGGTTGAGGTGAGTCGACACCGGTCGCGGCGCCCACTACCCGCTCCCACAGGCCGAGGGCGCACACGGCGTCCATCGAGACGCTGTCGAGGACCACGATCCGTTGGGGATCGGAAGGAACCTCGGTTTCACCCGCAGTGTGTACGACTCGACGCTTCACCCCGGGGCCCGCTCCCGGGTCGGCTTGCGTCGGCGTCGGGCACGCGGTGGCGGTGTCGCGTTCGATGCCCATCACGCCGGCACCGGCGATCGACGTAGTGGTCCGGACGATGGTGCTCGCGGGATCGTCCGACGAGTCGGACGAGCAACCACCGAGGACGAGCATCGTGGCGGCGATCCCCAGGATCGAGACACGACGAACGGACGTGCGGGCGGTCGTGCGTGAGAGAACAGACGTGCGTGAGAGAACAGACAAGTCGACGGCTTCCTGTGTGAGCGGGCGCCGTTCAGGTTAGCTGTTCGACTCAGCTGTTCTGCTTGTCCACCTCGAACGTGTCCGAGAGGTCGTCGAGGATCATGTGCGCGCCCTGGATGCTGACCGGCGACATCCACCGTGAATCGTCCACGTCGACCTTGCGTCCTCGAAGCGTCTGCCACAGCGGGCTCTCGAGGAACGGCTTCGCAGCTTCGGCGCTCTTGCCCTCGGCGTCCTGCCAGGTGCTGATGAAGATGACGTCCGCGTCGGCTTCGTTGATCAGCTCGGGGCTGATCTTCATCATGATGTTGCCGGCATCGGCGGGGTCAGGTCCCTGGTTGTCCGGGCGCTTCAATCCGGCGTCCTGAAGAACGATGCCGCTGAACGAGGTGGTGCGGTAGAGACGTGCGGTCGGTTCACCGGCGAACCGGACTACCGAGATGACCGGGTTGTTCGCCTTCTCGTTGATTTCCTTGCCGACGGCAGCCGCGCGTGTTTCGTATTCGGTGATCTTCGCCTCGGCCAGCGATTCCTTGCCCAGCGCTTCACCGACTACGCGGATGTTGTCCTTCCACGTCGGACCGGTCGTCTGGGTGAAGACGGTGGGCGCGATTGCGGAGAGCTGCTCGTAGTTCTTCCCGTCGCGGACCTCGGCGGAGATGATGAGGTCCGGCTGCAGTGCGGCGATCTTCTCGAGGCTTGCACTGCTGACCGTGCCGACCGAGACGGCGTCCGCGGCGAATTCCTCCCGCGAGGATCCGAGGTAGTCGGGCAGACCGGGCTCGCGGTAGTCGACGTAGCCGACGAGCGGGGATTCGAGGAGAAGGACGGCGTCGGTGAAGCTGTTGTCGAGCGCGACGATCCGCTGGGGTGCTGCCGGGATTTCGGTGCTTCCACGGAAGTGTTCGATCGCGCGGGGGAATGCGCCCGACTCGGTCGAGGTGGTGGTTGCAGCGGGCTCGTCGTTACTCGAGCAGGCTGGAACGACCAAGGCGATCGAGGCTGCGACGGCTACCAGCGCGGCGCGGCGGGGAAAGAATTTCACTGAATACTCCTGAGGTGAGTTAGGCGAGGGTGACCTTACCAGTGGAGGAGATGGCCGAAAACGGACACCGGCCGAATTCTTCGACGGGTACGACACGCCGATTCGGAAGTGGGTTCGGACTCCCGAGGGAACATAAACCGCAGGTCGTTCGTTTGGTGCCCCCAAAAACGGATGCTCGAGTACGACGCAGAGTAGGACCGGGTCGCGGTGCCTCGGAGTCACGGTCTACGATTCGATGAGCGCAAGCCAGAAGCCGTTGTCCGCAGCCCGGGCGACGGACCCTGCGGGCGCAACCAAGGGCTCTTTGACGGAGTCTGCGGAGCGACCAAAGGCACATTCAGGAGGATCAGTGACTGCCGTAGCGCCCCAGCCAGTCCCCACGATAGCGCCGGCCAGGCCTTACCCGCCGCGGCAGGGACCCAAGGGCTCATTCATTTTCAAGATGATCACGACCACCGATCCCAAGGTGCTCGGAATCATGTACTTGGCGACTTCCATCGCCTTCTTCCTCATCGGTGGCCTCATGGCACTGATGATGCGTGCCGAACTTGCTGTACCCGGCATGCAGTTCCTTTCCAACGAACAGTTCAACCAGCTGTTCACCATGCACGGCACGATCATGCTGCTGCTGTACGCGACCCCGATCGTCTTCGGCTTCGCGAACTACATTCTTCCGCTCCAGATCGGTGCACCCGACGTCGCGTTCCCGCGCCTGAACGCGTTCAGCTACTGGCTGTACCTGTTCGGTGCGATCATCACGACGGCCGGATTCGTCACGCCCGGTGGCGCAGCAGACTTCGGTTGGACGGCATACACGCCGCTGACCAGCGCGCTGCACAGCCCCGGCGTCGGCGCCGACCTGTGGGTCCTGGGTCTGGCCGTCGCCGGCCTCGGCACCATCCTCGGTGGCGTCAACATGGTCACCACCGTGATCTGCCTGCGCGCACCCGGTATGACCATGTTCCGCATGCCGATCTTCACCTGGAACATCTTCATCACCAGCATCCTGATCCTGCTGGCGTTCCCGCTGCTGACCGCTGCATTCATGGGCTTGTTCGTCGACCGCCATCTCGGTGGGCACATCTTCGACCCGGCAACGGGCGGTGTGCTCCTGTGGCAGCACCTGTTCTGGTTCTTCGGTCACCCCGAGGTGTACATCATCGCGCTGCCGTTCTTCGGCATCGTCTCGGAGATCTTCCCGGTCTTCAGCCGTAAGCCGATCTTCGGCTACAGCGGCCTGGTGTACGCAACATTGGCCATCGCCGCTCTGTCGATCGCAGTGTGGGCCCACCACATGTACGCAACCGGCGCTGTTCTCCTGCCGTACTTCTCGTTCATGACGTTCCTGATCGCCGTGCCGACAGGTGTGAAGATCTTCAACTGGATCGGCACGATGTGGAAGGGGCAGTTGACCTTCGAATCGCCGATGCTGTTCTCGATCGGCTTCCTGATCACCTTCCTCTTCGGTGGTCTGTCGGGTGTCATCCTCGCGAGCCCGCCGCTCGACTTCCACGTCACGGACAGCTACTTCGTCGTCGCCCACTTCCACTACGTGGTCTTCGGCACGGTCGTGTTCGCCACGTACGCCGGTATCTACTTCTGGTTCCCGAAGATGACCGGTCGCATGATGGACGAGCGCCTCGGCAAGTGGCACTTCTGGACCACGTTCGTCGGTTTCCACGGCACGTTCCTCGTTCAGCACTGGCTCGGCGCCGAAGGTATGCCGCGTCGTTACGCCGACTACCTGCCCTCGGACGGGTTCACGGTTCTGAACTCGGTGTCCACGATCTTCGCCTTCGTACTCGGTGCCTCGACGCTTCCGTTCATCTGGAACGTCTTCAAGAGCTACCGCTACGGCGAAGTTGTCACCGTCGACGATCCGTGGGGTTACGGAAACTCGCTGGAGTGGGCAACCACCTGCCCGCCGCCGCGTCACAACTTCACCGAGTTGCCGCGCATCCGTAGCGAGCGTCCGGCGTTCGAGCTGCACTACCCGCACATGGTGGAGCGGATGCGCGCGGAAGCGCACGTCGGCCCCGGCCACGGCGGGAAGAACGCCAGCACCGTGCTCGAAGATGCTCGTCACGAGCCGCTCACGGTCGGGGACGAAGGCGACCCCGGAACCGACAGCCGCTCCTGAGCGAAGTAACACACTGAAGTAATCAGCGAAGGCCCCGCCCGAGTAACGGGTGGGGCCTTTCGCTTGGCACAATAGTGACGATCAAGACGCGAACGAAGAAACGATCGGAGTTTTCGGTGGGTGCCTCTGACACCACTGTTCTGGTGACTGTGACCGGGCCGGACCGCCCTGGCGTCACCTCGGTACTGTTCGCGGCGCTGTCGCGGCACGATGTGCGTCTACTCGACGTGGAGCAGGTGGTGATTCGAGGTCGACTGACACTCGGTGTCATGGTTGCCTGCCCGAACGATCCCGAAGCGCTTCAGGAAGAACTCGAACAGGCGATGGCGACGGTCGGAATGAACGTCGACATCGAAATCGG
Source organism: Rhodococcus sp. SG20037 (assembly GCF_031763325.1). Classification (NCBI taxonomy): domain Bacteria; kingdom Bacillati; phylum Actinomycetota; class Actinomycetes; order Mycobacteriales; family Nocardiaceae; genus Rhodococcus; species Rhodococcus sp. SG20037. Next base: position 2,496,715 of record NZ_CP134497.1, read on the forward strand.
TGCCGATCCCGGACGGCCCGCGGTGTCCACCCACGCGGTCGTTGTTCTCGGTAGCCCGGTCAATGCTCGCGCAATGCGATCGGTGGCACGCGAACTCGCGAAGCAGGGCGCAAACATCGATTCCATCCGTGGTGTCGCCGACTATCCGGTCACCGGCCTCGAACTCAGCGTCAGCGCGGCCGATACGGCGGACGGCGACGCGAAGCTGCGCACCGGACTCGCCGAGGTCGCCGCTCTCGAAAACGTCGACATCGCGGTCGAGCGCGCAGGTCTCGCTCGCCGGGCCAAGCGTCTGATCGTGTTCGACGTGGACTCGACGCTCGTCCAGGGCGAGGTCATCGAGATGCTCGCCGCGAAGGCCGGCGTCGAGGACGAGGTCCGCGCCGTCACCGAAGCTGCGATGCGCGGCGAGATCGACTTCACCGAATCACTGCACCAGCGTGTGGCGACACTCGCCGGTCTCGACGCCTCCGTCATCGACGAGGTGGCAGAGAGCATCGAACTGACGCCGGGTGCGCGAACCACGATTCGCACCTTGCGCCGTCTCGGATTCCACTGCGGCGTGGTGTCGGGTGGCTTCCGTCAGGTCATCGAAGGCCTCGCACACGAACTCGAACTGGACTTCGTGCACGCCAACACCCTCGAAATCGTCGACGGCAAGCTGACCGGACGTGTGATCGGTGAAATCGTCGACCGCGCCGCGAAGGCCGTTGCGCTGCGCAAGTTCGCCGATCAGGTCGGTGTGCCGATGGAACAGACCGTCGCCGTCGGTGACGGTGCCAACGACATCGACATGCTCAACGCCGCGGGCCTGGGCGTGGCGTTCAACGCCAAGCCTGCGTTGCGGGAGGTCGCGGACGCTGCTTTGTCGCATCCCTTCCTCGATGCTGTGCTGTTCATTCTCGGTGTGACCCGCGACGAGGTCGAGGCTGCGGACGCCGTCGACGGTGGCGTGCGACGCGTACCGATTCCATGAGTTCCGATCCAGCATTCAGTTCCGATCCAGCTGTGATGTCCGGCCCCGATTCGCGCTGGCGCGAGCGCCACGCGGTGCTGGCTGCTGGGTACGGAGGGCGAGACGATCCCGCGGATCCGGCACTGGTGTTGGCGATGCCGATCGTTCTGCACATTCCGAAGGCAGACCCGCCCAAGCGCACCGCACTGCTCGAGGCTGCGGCAACGGCGGCTGTGGCTCTGTGTCTGGACGAACGCGTCGGGTTCACCGAAGACGGGGAACCCGGCCCCTGGCACGAGGACTATTCGGCGTGGGTGGGTGCCCGGATTCGGAAGGTGTCTCGTCGAGCGCGAGGAGCACAGTGGCTCGCCGCGCAGGAGGTGCCGGGAATCACCGTCGATGTGGATGGCGCGCAGGCGCGGGCTCTGGTTCCCGGGCCGGTCGGAGAACTGGACCCGCGAATCAAGAAGTTGCAGATCGGTGGGACCGATCTCGAGCACGACGAGCCTGGCCCGCCGGAGCCTGGTCTTCCGGTGCTGTGGATCGACTCGGCGCTCGAGATGACGGTTGGCAAGGCGTCGGCACAGGTCGGGCATGCCTCGATGTTGTTGGCGGCGGCCATGTCCGAGAAACAGTGCTGGGCCTGGGCGCAGAACGACTTTCGCTGCTCGGTGCGCGACGCGAGCCCGGAACAGTGGGCCGAAGCAGTAGTTCGGCTGAAGAAGTCGGAGGCCGTCGCGGTTCGTGACGCTGGTTTCACGGAAGTGGCACCAGGCTCCATGACAGTCATCGCGGTTCCGTAGAGACATAACCGACCAGTCCAGTATCGGCAACTTGGCTATGGATGAACAGTCCAGTGGCCTTCAAGATGGTCGAGTGTTGATACGGAGATTCGCCTCGCTGTTCGTCGGTCTGTGGTTGTACGGCTTCTCGATGGCCATGATGATCACGGCCGGTCTTGGTTTGGATCCTTGGGACGTGTTTCATCAGGGTGTGGCCGAGCATGTTTCGCTCAGTTTCGGCGTGATCACTGCGATTACCGGTGCGGTGGTACTGCTGCTCTGGATTCCGATCCGCCAGCGGCCAGGATTCGGAACGGTCGCCAATGTCGTTGTAATTGCCATCTCGGTGGATACCTCACTGGCCTTCTTGCCCGTCTTTGATTCCATGCCAGTTCGAGCCGTGATCATGGTCGCGGGAATCCTCCTCAACGGACTGGCCAGCGTTCTCTACATCGGCGCGGGCATGGGGCCGGGCCCCCGCGACGGGTTGATGACAGGACTGGTGGCGCGCACCGGCTTGTCGGTCAGGCTCGTGCGTACCAGCATCGAAATCGCGGTCCTCGCTACCGGATGGCTCCTCGGTGGAACGGTTGGCATCGGAACCGTGTTGTACGCCTTCGGGATCGGACCGACCATTCAATTCCTGATCAAGGTGCTGCCGGATTCCATGACAGCAGCGGTGACCGGAGGACGTGTCACGGAACGTAAGGCCAAGACCGTGGGGCCGGTCAATGAGATCTCCGTGCCGACGGGAACTTCGGCCGTGGAAGCGGGTTCGCCGGTCGGTGACGTCGAATCGAACGATGCAGTCAATGTGCCGTCGAACCATTCCGGAGTGCCGACGGTGACCTGAACCGGTCCACCGGAATGCAGGATCAGGAGCCAACTGTCGTCACCGAGCGGGCGCCCGGTCCGAGTGTGAGACCGAACGTCGGCTCCGTCGATCCAGGCCTGCAGCGTTCGGTGACTCTCGTCGTACCATGCGGTGTCGTCGAACTCGACGCCGGCAGCGTCGAACCAGACGAGGTCCGGGTGCTCCAGTCTTCTTCTGCCTTCGAAGAATTCGGGCTGACGCAACGCCGGTGCCGCTCGGCGTAATCCGAACGCTCGGGAGACGAACTGCACCAACGACTGATCGGCCGCCGTCCAGTCCAGGGCCCACGAATCGGCTGGGGAGGCAAGTGTGGGAACACAATACGCGTTGTTGTTTCCGCCGAGACTGTGGCCGAACTCGTCTCCGGCGGTGAGCATCGGTGTGCCTGTCGACAGCACGAGCGTGGCCAGTAGCGCCCGGACATGACGTGCCCTGGCGTCCTGAATCTCGGGATCGGTGCTCGGGCCTTCGATTCCGTGGTTGAACGAATCGTTGTGATCGGCGCCGTCACGATTGTCTTCACCGTTGGCTTCGTTGTGCTTGTGGTTGTACGCGACCAGATCGGCGGCGGTGAACCCGTCGTGCGCTGTGACGAAGTTGATCGACGCCCAGGGGCGACGGCCGCTGCCGGCAAAGATGTCCTCGGAACCGGCGAGGCGCGACGCGACCTTCCGGACGCTGGATCCGCCGTTCCAGAACTGGCGAATGGTGCTGCGGTACTTGTCGTTCCATTCCGACCACTGGAGTCCGAAGTTTCCGACCTGGTAACCGTCTGCAGTGGCATCCCACGGTTCGGCGATGAGCTTGCACCGAGTCAGTACCGGATCGGAGGAGATGGCGGACAGGATGGACGCCCGCTGGTCGAAGCCTCCGCCGCGCGGCCTACCCAACGCGCTCGCAAGATCGAATCGGAAGCCGTCGACACCCATTTCGGTGGCCCAGTAACGGAGGCTGTCGGTGATCATGCGGACGGCGATGGGGGAGCAGGCGTCGACCGTGTTGCCGCACCCGGTCAGGTCGATGTCGCGGCCGTCGCCGTCGAGAAGGTAATAGCCGGGGCCGTCCAAACCTCGCCAGCTGACACTGATTCCGTCGACACTCTGCTCGCAGGTGTGGTTGTAGACGACGTCGAGGACGACCTCGATGCCTGCCGCGTGTAATGCGTCGACCATGATCCGGAACTCGGTGACTTCGCCGCCCGGAGTTGCCGCGTATCCGGGATGCGGGGCGAAGTACGACGCCGTCGAGTATCCCCAGTGGTTGCGCATCCCTCGCTCGCGGACGCTCTGTTCGGTCAGAAATGCCTGTACGGGAAGCAGTTCCACGGCAGTGACGCCGAGTGAGACGAGGTGATCGATCACGGCCGGTGCCGTCAGGCCGAGGTACGTTCCGCGGTGGGCGGCGGGTACTCCTGGATGACTGGCGGTGTACGCGCCCACATGCAGTTCGTAGATGACGCTTTCCTCCCACGGCGTCTCGAGGCGGGCTCCGGCGGGCGCGAGGCCGGGAGTCACCACGGACAGCGGCACGTGGCCGAGCGAGTCGACCGTCGACGGGTCGCCGAAGGGATCGTCGGCGTACGACAGGAGGGCACGGTGATCACCGAGATCCCCCTCGATGCGGCGCGCCCACGGATCGAGGAGCAGCTTGTGTGGATTAAGTCTCAGCCCGGCGCGCGGATTCCACGGGCCGGACGCCCGAATTCCGTAACGCTGCCCCGCACCGATCCCGGAGATGATTCCGTGCCAGATTCCGTACGTGTGTTGCCGAAGTTCGACGCGATCTTCGTTTCCGTCCTGGTCGATCAGGCAGATCTGGACGCTCGACGCAGCTGGGGCGTGGACCGCGAACTGGGTTCCGGAGTCCACGATGTGGGCGCCGAGTGGGAACGGAGACCCGGGCGTCGGGGTGTGAGTTTCGATGAGAGGCGACACGCAAGATGATCCTGCCGTGAACGGCCGGAGAATGTGCGGGAAGATGTTCGGGTGCCGCTACCTGATCCAGATCTGCTCATCGATTTCGACAACGTACTCATCCGTCGGGGAGGGTCCACTCTCGTGGGGCCCGTCACCTGGAAAGTGGAGCTGGACGAGCGATGGGTGGTGCTCGGACCCAACGGTGCCGGCAAGACCTCGCTGCTGCGCATCGCGGCCGGTGAGACTTTCCCGACCAGTGGTTCTGCCCACCTCCTTGGCGAAGTTCTCGGCAAGGTCGACGTCAACGAGTTGCGCCCGCGAATCGGTTTGTCCTCGTCGTCGTTGGCGAACCGCGTGCCCGGCGACGAGAAGGTCAGCGACCTCGTCGTGTCGGCGGGCTACGCCGTTCTCGGTCGGTGGCGCGAGGAGTACGAATCCATGGACACCTCGCGCGCTGTGGAGATGCTCGAAAGCCTCGGCGCCGAGCACCTGGCGGATCGGACGTACGGGACGCTTTCCGAAGGCGAGCGCAAGCGCGTCCTCATCGCGCGAGCCTTGATGACCGATCCCGAACTTCTTCTCCTGGACGAGCCCGCCGCCGGGCTCGATCTCGGTGGACGTGAGGAACTTGTGGCTAGACTCGCCGAACTGGCTGCCGATCCGGACGCCCCGGCTACCGTTCTGATCACCCATCACGTCGAGGAAATCCCGCCGGGATTCACCCACGCACTCCTTCTCAAGGAAGGGGAGGTCGTCTCTCAGGGCCTTCTGGACGACGTCATCACCGCCGAAAATCTGAGCGCGGCATTCAGCCAGTCCATCAGCCTCGACAAGGCGGACGGCCGATACTTCGCGCGCCGCGCGAGACCGTCCGGAGCTCATCGCGCGTGAGCTTCAGTGGGACCTGAAATGCGTCCCAGATCACAGATCGCGTAGGTTCGCGAAGCATGGCTAACGAGAATACAAACGCTGTCCCCGAGCCCAAGGATGCGTCGACCGTCATCTTGGTGCGCGATGCCGAATCCGGGATCGAGATCTTCCTGCTTCAACGAGTACAAGGGATGGCGTTTGCCGGGGGCATGACGGTATTCCCCGGCGGCGGCGTCGACAAGTCCGATGCGACGGCCGAGGTCGAGTGGGCCGGGCCGTCGGTCGAGTGGTGGGCCGAGCGGTTCAGCACGGATGTTGCTCGGGCGAAGGCTCTCGTCTTGGCTGCGGTGCGGGAAACTTTCGAGGAGTGCGGTGTCCTGCTGGCCGGCCCCACGGCTGACACGGTCGTCGCGGACACGGCCGGCTATGCACAGGACCGAGTAGCTCTCGAAAAGCACGAGCTGTCGTTCAGCGATTTCCTGAAGAAGGAGAACCTGGTCCTGCGAACGGATCTGCTGCGGCCGTGGGCGAACTGGATCACGCCGGTGGGCGAGACCCGCCGCTACGACACGCGCTTCTTCGTCGCAGCGTCACCGACCGGACAGATCGCGGACGGCGTCACCTCCGAGGCCGCCGAGGTTCGTTGGCAGAGCCCGCAGGACGCGCTGGCGCATTGGCGGGAGGGTGGCAGCATCCTGTTGCCGCCGACGTGGAGTCAGCTGACCGAATTGGCCAAGTTCAGTTCGGTGGCGGAGATACTCGCAGCCGAGCCGGAGATTCCCGTCATCCTGCCTACGTTGATCACCGACGAGGAAACGCTGCGCGTCGAGTTCCCGAACCAGGACGGTTACTACGTCGCCGGGCCGCATCCGTGGTCGGTCAAGGCGGCAAAGTAACCTCTCGACCATGGCTGAATTTGTGACTCTCGAGGTTTCCGAAGGCATCGGCACCATCCGTCTGGCGCGTCCGCCCATGAACGCTCTGAACCGTCAGGTTCAGGACGAGTTGGCTGCTGCCGCACACGCTGCGACCGTCGACAAGGCAGTCAAGGCCGTCATCGTCTACGGCGGCGAGAAAGTCTTCGCAGCAGGTGCCGACGTCAAGGAAATGGCCGAGATGGACTACGGCCAGATCCGTGACGCGATCGGCGGCATGCAGGCCGGACTCGGCGCCGTGGCGTCCATCCCGAAGCCGACCGTTGCCGCGATCACCGGATACGCACTCGGCGGTGGACTCGAAGTTGCACTCTCGGCCGATCGCCGGATCGTCGGAGACAATGCCAAGCTCGGAGTTCCGGAGATTCTGCTCGGAATCATTCCCGGTGGCGGCGGAACGCAGCGCCTGGCTCGCCTGATCGGTCCGGCCAAGGCCAAGGATCTGGTCTTCACCGGCCGTTTCGTCGGGGCTGACGAGGCGTTGGCCATCGGTTTGGTCGACGAGGTCGTCGCTCCCGACGACGTGTACACCGCGGCCCGGACATGGGCCTCGCAGTTCGTCGGGGGAGCGTCACGTGCGTTGGCTGCTGCCAAGGCGGCCATCGACGAGGGTCTGAACACCGACCTGGAATCCGGGCTCAAGATCGAGCAGCATCTGTTCGCCGGATTGTTCGCGACCAAGGATCAGGCGATCGGCATGGAGTCGTTCATCGCCAACGGTCCGGGCAAGGCCGAGTTCACGGGCGAGTAGGCTCCCCTAAACTAGAACTTGTTCATCTCTTACCAGCGAGTAGGATAGCCGCCATGACAGCCAGCCCGAATGACGACGCAACCGTCACGCCGCCCGCCGCTACCGACACCTCGGTAGTCGACCCCGCGCCGCGGCCGCACGCCACGGCCGAAGAGGTCGAGGCCGCTCGTAAGGACACCAAGCTCGCCCAGGTGCTCTACCACGACTGGGAAGCCGAAACCTACGACGACAAGTGGTCCATCTCGTACGACGAGCGCTGCATCGACTACGCACGTGGTCGTTTCGACGCCGTCGCGGGCGATCAGCCGCTCCCGTACGAGCGCGCGCTCGAACTCGGTTGTGGCACCGGATTCTTCCTCCTGAACCTGATGCAGGGTGGAGTCGCCAAGACCGGTTCGGTCACCGACCTCTCGCCCGGCATGGTCAAGGTCGCACTGCGCAATGCCGAAAGCCTCGGCCTTCCGGTCGACGGCCGTGTTGCCGATGCCGAGACCATTCCGTACGAGGACAACACCTTCGACCTGGTGGTCGGCCACGCCGTGCTGCACCACATTCCGGACGTCGAGAAGTCGCTGCGTGAGGTCCTTCGTGTCCTCAAGCCCGGCGGACGTTTCGTCTTCGCCGGTGAGCCCACCACTGTCGGCAACTTCTACGCTCGCTGGCTCGGCCGCGCGACGTGGGAAGCAACCACGCGCGTGACCAAGCTGCCGTTCCTCGCAGACTGGCGTCGCCCGCAAGAGGAACTCGACGAGTCTTCTCGTGCAGCAGCTCTCGAGGCTGTCGTCGACATCCACACGTTCGACCCCACCGACCTCGAGAACATGGCGAAGTCTGCGGGCGCCGATCAGGTCCACGCTGCCACCGAGGAATTCGCCGCGGCGCTTCTCGGCTGGCCTGTCCGTACTTTCGAAGCGGCTGTTCCGCCGGAGAAGCTCGGTTGGGGCTGGGGGCGTTTCGCTTTCGGTGGTTGGAAGACACTCAGCTGGGTCGACGAGAAGGTGCTCCGCCACGTCGTTCCTCGCGGATTCTTCTACAACGTCATGATCACCGGCGTGAAGCCCGGCAACTGAATTGGGTTATGACTTCACCCTCGGCGACGTCGACTATCTCGGAAGTGATTCCGGCGTAGCTGCCTTGGCCGAGGTGGATCAGCTCGAACTGTCCACGCGTACGCGTCTGGCCGACATCGGCCGGGCGCGTACGCGTTTCGGTGATCACATGCCTGCGCTCGTGGACACCGTCCTGCTTCGACGAAAGGCCGCTACGAAACTGCCCGGCAGTGATCAGTGGTTGTTCACGGACGACGCGATGCAGCAGGCCACTCCCGGTGTTGTGGCGGCGCACCGCGCGCAGCGTCTGATCGGGCGCGACGTCCACGACGTGACGTGCTCCATCGGCGCCGAACTGCATGCCTTGACCGGAGTTGCGCATCGCGTGATCGGCAGCGACATCGATTCCGTTCGCCTGGCGATGGCACAGCGCAATGTGCCGAGCGCAGCGTTGCTGCGGGCCGACGCGCTCCGCCCGACGACACGCGACACCGTCGTACTGGCAGACCCCGCACGGCGATCGGGCGGTCGCCGCACTCACGATCCGGCAGCGTTGATGCCACCTCTACCGGACCTCATAGAGGCGTACTCCGGCCGTGATCTCGCGGTGAAGTGTGCTCCCGGACTCGATTTCGACAATCTGGGCTGGGACGGGGAAGTCGAGGTCGTCTCGCTCGACGGCGGCGTCAAGGAAGCCTGCCTGTGGTCGACGGGGCTGGCCGAGTCCGGCGTCACGCGTCGAGCTTCGGTGCTTCGCTCCGACGGGAGCGGGTGGGCGATCACCGACGCCGAGGACGACGTGATTCCGGAGCAAGCGCCGGGGGAGTGGATCATCGACCCGGACGGAGCGGTAGTGCGCGCGGGCCTCGTGCGCCACTACGCGGCCAGACACGGCCTCTGGCAGCTCGATCCACGCATCGCTTATCTGACCGGTGACAGCGTCCCTGAGGGAGTTCGCGGATTCCGGATCCTCGAGCAGATCAAGTACTCCGAGAAACTGCTCAAACAGACACTGTCCAAGCGGGACTGCGGTGTGGCCGAAATCCTGGTGCGAGGAGTCGACGTGGACCCGGCAGTGCTGCGTCCACGGCTCAAGCTCAAGGGCTCGCTTGCGCTGAGCGTCGTGATCGTACGGATCGGGCGATCGGCGTCGGCCTTCATCTGTGAGGCATCCCGCTAGCTCACTTGAAGACGAACAGCTCACCGATTGCGCTGGGCGTCAACACTTCGCCCTTGGGTCCGATCGAGGTGCCGACGGTGAAGCCGACCGCGCCAGGCAACGTGTCCTGATCCACCGTCTCACCGGTTTCGGTGTCGAAGGTGATCAGGCTCAGTCCGTTCTCACCCTCGCGTACGACGGTGTATCCGGTGTTGCCGGCGGTCTGCGCCGGAACACCCAGCTGCAGAAGGTCCTTACGCTCCCAGACCAGTTCGGCATGATCTCCCTCGTCGCGCACGGCAAGGAGATGCCCCTTGTCGCCGCCGGCGGGAATGATCAAACCGTCGTCGGACGTCGAGGCACTACCGGCCGAGTTGAAGCCGATGTCGTAACTCCACCTGGTGTCACCGGTTTCGGCGTTCACTGCCCAGAGAGATCCGTTGTTGTCGGTGGCGTAGACGGTCTTGCCGTCCTTCGACAGGTCCGGGCTCGACGCCGTTCCACCGGGAAGCGCGTCGGTGGACCACTCGCGGGTGATGGACGGATTGTCGCCGCCCGTGTACTTCATGGCCACCAGACCGGCTGCCTGAGAACTGGGTCCGTAGAAGGTGAAGTAGAACTTGCCGGTGCCCAGGTCCACTGCCGGGGTATTGGCCACCGGGCAGCCGGACGTGCCGAGGAAGCACTCGTTCAAACCCTTGTTGTCGGGAATGAGTTCTGCATTCGCGCCCTGGTCGATCGTCGGCGGCGGGATCAGGTCGAACGACGGAACCACTTTTGCGCCGGTCTGCGGGTCGAGCACGTTGATCTGACCCAATTGGGTGATGAACAACAGGTTTCCGTCGCCGGTGAACTGTGACGAGAGAGGAGTGCCCACAACGAGCGTGCGCCAACGCAATTGACCAGTCTCGGTGAAGGACATCATCGCGCCGCTCTCACCGACGTAGACATTGGTGGCAGTGTCGACGATGGGCGTCGAGGCGACTACTCCGTCGTTGAGTCGAGCGCACCACTTCTTGCGACCCGAATCCATCTGGAACGAGAAGAGATTGCAGCCGTTCTCGGTGCGGGCGGTGACGAAGCTCTGGCCGTTCGCGGCCACCGAGGCGTACGCGGCAACCGGACCGCCGAGAGGGCGTGACCATGCGAACTCGACATCGCGTGATCCGGTGACCGGGCTCGTGTCGCTGTTGCGGGCGTCGGCATGCATGGCCGGCCAACCCGCCGACGCGTACCGGTCCACCTGTCCGTCGTCGCTGCCGCAACCGGCGATCAGGGCCGCAGCGATCGCCGTCGACACCATCACGGACGACCGTAGGACCCGCCGCATCACAATCTCCCTGCCTTCACTTGATCAAGAGCCCTCGGTAACTGCACAAGCCCGGACCAGAGACTATCCCGACCGGGGCAACGTGACGGGGCACACCCCGAGGGTCGGTGAGTCGGCCCCACGTAGGCTGAACACTCATGACGAGCATGTGGGGCGCACCGTTGCGCACTCGATGGCGGGGATCACGCCGAGGCGACAGCGATCAGGCCAAGTTCTTGACGGTCGATTCCCTCAAATGGGTTCTGGCGAACAAGGCGTACACACCCTGGTATCTGGTGCGGTACTACCGTCTGGCCAAGTTCAAGATGGCCAACCCGCACGTGATCCTGCGCGGCATGGTGTTCCTCGGCAAGAACGTCGAAATCCATTCCACCCCCGACCTGTCCCGCCTCGAGATCGGGCGCTGGGTGCACATCGGTGACGGCAACGCGATCCGCTGCCACGAAGGCTCGCTGCGCATCGGCGACAAGGTCGTCTTCGGCAAGGACAACGTCGTCAACACGTACCTCGACATCGAAATCGGTGCGTCGACGCTCGTAGCCGACTGGTGCTACATCTGCGACTTCGACCACCGCATGGACGACATCAACACACCGATCAAGGACCAGGGCATCGTCAAGGGCCCCGTCCGTATCGGCCCGGACACGTGGGTGGCAGCGAAGGTCACCGTGCTGCGAAATACTCGCGTCGGACGTGGTTGTGTCCTCGGGGCGCACGCCGTCGTCAAAGGCGACATCCCGGACTACAGCATCGCGGTCGGCTCGCCCGCGAAGGCGGTCAAGAACCGCAAGTCCGATTGGGAAGCCGGCGCTGCCGATCGTGCAAAGTACATCGCGGCGCTCGAGGACATCGCACGCAAGAAGGCTGCTGCGGACGCTGCCGACGCGTCGTCGACGTCGTAGCTCACTTTTTGGCAGAACCAGCGATTACTTTCGGCGCCGCAACCGGTCTGTATCGGTATCGGCGCCGAAAGTCTGCGCCGGTGAAAGGAGTGCCGACATGAGCGAACAGACACCCGAATGGGTCGTGGCGCAGCGCCGCGAACTGGTGGGATTTCTCGAAGGCCTGAGCACGGAGCAGTGGAACGCGCCGACCCTGTGCGAGGGGTGGCGGGTCCGCGAAGTGATCGCGCACATCACCATGCCCTACCGATACTCGGCGCCGCGATTCGTCGTGGAAATGGTCAAGTCACGCGGAAACTTCAACAGGATGTCGAACCGGCGAGCGCTCGCCGATGCGTCGGAAGTCGGTGAGCGACAACTGCTTGCCTCGCTTCGCGACAACGTTGCACACCCGTGGAAGCCACCAGGCGGCGGCTTCGAGGGTGCGCTCTCGCACGACGTGATCCACGGTCAGGACATTCGCGTGGCACTCGGCGACGATTACGTGGTGCCCGAAGACCGGCTCACTCGTGTGCTCAGCGGACTCTCGCCCAAAACCCTGAAGTATTTCGGAACTGACCTCGACGGCGCTCGGCTGCGCGCCGACGACCGAGACTGGACGTACGGTGCCGGCGCCGAGGTTCACGGGGCGGCGCAGGATCTCCTGCTCGTGCTGTGCGGCCGGATGCTGCCACCAGGCCATCTGCTCGGGGATGCGAGTTCTCGTTTCACCGCGCCACTCCCGACCCCCTGAGATCAGCACAAAGCGAGCTCAGCGACCGGGCAGCGGACGCTCGGGGATCTGCGGACGGGCCAACGGCTGTCGCACCCGACGCTTCGCGCCCGCGTAGACGTGAGCGGTCTCCTCGGCGACCTGATGCCAGTCGAAGTCCGATGTCAGGCGTGCGCGGGCGGCCACTGCCCGTTCCTGTGCCCCGGCGGGATCGTCGAGTACCTCGCGGACAGCCGAGGTGAGCCCGGCGATGTCGCCCGGTTGGAAGGACATCCCCGTCACCCCGTCGACGACGGCTTCGCCCAGTCCGCCTGCGGTGGACGTGATCAGCGGAGTGCCGGCCGCCGCCGCTTCGAGGGCGATGATCCCGAACGGCTCGTAGCGCGACGGCAGGACGATGGCGTCCGCTCCGTGCAGCCAGCTGAGCAGTTCCGTGTGATCGAGGTTGCCGAGAAAGTCCACCGCCCGCGCGACGCGATGCGTGCGTGCCTGTTGGTAGAGCCAGGTGAACTGGGTGCCTTCGCCCGCGATCGCGAGGGTCGTGCCGGGGTGGCTACGACGGATTCGGGGGAGTGCTGCGATGGCGTCCTGCACGCCCTTCTCGTATTCCAGGCGGCCGACGAAGAGGAGTTTCGGTGGTCCGGATCGCGGTCCACGTTCGCGAAAGTTCCACGTGGTCACGTCGATTCCGTTGCGGATGACGGTGATCGGCGGCAGCGTCGGGCCGTAGAGCTCGGTCACTTCTTCCTGCATGGACGCCGAACAAGTTATGAGAGAGTCGGATTCGTTTGCCAGCCACCACTCGACGGAGTGGACCTGGCGGTTGATGCGTCCGGAGATCCAGCCGCTGTGGCGACCCGCCTCGGTGGCGTGAAGTGTGGAAACCAGTGGGACGTCATAGAATTCGGCCAGGGCGATCGCCGGATGTGCGACCAGCCAGTCGTGCGCGTGCACGACGTCGGGCTGCCAGCCCTCGCCCACTCCTGGCTTGTGCAGCGCCATCCCGGCACGGACCATCGCGTGACCCATCGCGAGGGTCCACGCGAGCATGTCCTCGCCGAAGACGAAGTGCGCGGGGTCCTCGGCCACTGCGACGACAAGGACGCCCTCGGAAATGTGCGTGATCGTCGGGTGCGTCGACGCATCCGTTCCGGAGGGGCGACGCGAGAGAACAACGACCTCGTGGCCTGCAGCCGCCAACTCGGTGGCGAGATGGTGGACGTGTCGGCCGAGGCCGCCGACGACGACCGGTGGGTACTCCCACGAGACGATGAGAATTTTCACGACGGACTCAGTTCTGTGTCAGGTAGACGGCGAGCATCCAGTCCCGGGAACAACCCGTCGGCGCGATTCCAGCCTTCGGCGAGTCGCTCGGCGACGGCATCGCGGCCGGAAACGAGCGCTTCGGAGATTTCCCTGGTCGCGTGGGCGTGCTTGTGTGCGCGTTCGCGGGCGTACCCCGCGGCCGAATCCTTGCTCACCATGAATGCCCAATCGCTCGAAACTGTCATCAGTGTCTCGCGAAGTACCTGATCGTTGACCCGGTTTCGCAGTTCCGGTCGTCCGGGTGCGTTGTCGCGTCCGCGAGACTTGTCCACGGTGCCGAGCGCGGTCTCCACCACTTCGGAGTTCAGTTGCACCAGGTCGGACACCTGATCGCCAGCCCAGACACGCCAGTCCTTACCCGATCCCCAGGACGAATCCTCGAGTTGAACGGGTTCGCCGACGTATCCCGATGCCTTGGCGTCGGCGAGGGTGCCGACGCGAATTCCGGCCTCGGGAAGCGCGCGCAGGAGTTTTTCGAGCCACTGCGGACCTTCGTGCCACCAGTGCCCGAACAGTTCGGTGTCGAAAGCTGCGACCACGAGGGCGTCGCGGCCGATGCGGGTGGATTCACTGCGCAGACGCGCCCGAACGGTTTCGACGAAGTCGGCAACATGCTTGTCGACGGCGGCCGCAGCGAGTTCGGGGTCGTACGGCAACTTGTCGGCGGAGTCGACGGTCCGTCCGGTGACTCGCGACGGCTTGAGACCCGTCTCGTGGTCGTAGGTGTGGAAGTCGCGGTAGGCGGCGTGACCCGGATATCCGGACTTGGGGGACCAGACCCGGTAGCTGACCTGCAGGTCGCGGCCGAATGCAACCACGTCGGATTCTCGAACCGGGCGGCCGAGGGACGTGTCGCCGCGCAAGGCGGGGCCGTCGACCATGAAGTGGGTGACGCCCGCTTCGGCGTACCCGCGCTCCATGCCCGGGGTGTACCCGCACTCAGGTCCCCAGATCCCGGTCGGAGTGTGATTCCACCGGGCATGCGCGTCGGCGAGACCTTCGCGGAGGGAGAACGCCCGCAAGCGAGGATCGAGCAGCGGTTGGAACGGGTGGGCCAGCGGCCCGCCGAGAAGCTCGAAGGCCTCGCGATCGATGAGGTCGCGGAACACCGGTGAGGCGCCGTGCTGCCAGTGAGTCTCGAAATCTGCGAGAGCGGCAGCTGACGCCCGGTGTTCGCGCGCGCCGAGTTCGCGGTGCGCCGCGTCCGGCATGCCGGCAGCCTCGTGGGCGCGGATTTGCCAGTTGCCGAGCCAGTGATGCATCCCGGCGAGGCAGTGGGGATCGTCCAACTGGGCCGCGAGTACGGGCGTGATTCCCAGCGTCAGCAGGTGCGATCGGCCCTCGTCGGCCAGGCGTCGTAGCGCGGCGGCGAGCGGAATGTACGACGCAGCCCAGGACTGGTAGATCCATTCCTCGCCGACGGGCCATCTGCCGTGGTTGGCGAGCCACGGCAGATGGGAGTGCAGAACCAGGGCGAACATCCCCGGTTCGGTGACGGGTGTTGCGTTACTCACTCGCCGGTTTCCTTCACGGCAATAGCGACGAGGTCGAGGCTGTCGTCGATGTCGGGTTCGCTGATGCTGAAGTCGTCGACGGTGATGCCCTCGACGTCGCGGGTGAGATCTTCCGGCCAGGGCTCGCCGGCCAACGCGCGGTCGATCTGCGCATTGATGAACGATCCGCCGTGCTTGGCGTCGAGTTCCTTCAGGCGCGAACCGTGGTGGACGCCGGTCATCAACTGAACGCGGAATCCGGCGTCTTCGAGCAATTCGGTCATTTCGGAGGCGTTGAGCTCACGAGTGTGGAAAGGGTTGAGCGGCGTGTCGCGGCCGGGGGAGAAGGTGATCCGGTTGGGGGTGCTGATGAGAAGTTCACCGCCGGGAGCGAGAACTCGGAAGCATTCGCACAGGAACTGACCCTGATCCCACAGGTGCTCGATCACCTGGAAATTGACGACAACGTCAACCGAGTTGTCCGCCAGTGGAAGCTCGGCGAGGTTGCCGTGGAGCATCTCGACGCGGGGGTAGCGGGCACGGACGTGCTCGACCGCGGAGATGTCGTAGTCGAGGCCGGTAACCTTTGTTGCGACGTCCGCAATCATGTTGGCGCCGTAGCCTTCTCCGGAACCGGCCTCGAGGACTCGGCGGTCCGTGCAGCGCTCCAGAAGTGCGCGGTACACCACTTCGTGGCGTCGGAACCAGTAGTTCTCCTCGGGGATTCCTGGCACGGTTCGTTCGCCCGTCAAGGGCAGGGGTGCGTCCTCGTGGTTGCTGACACTCGTTTCACTCACCCGTGCGAGATTAGTGCCATCCGAGTAGAACGTGTTCGCCGTGGTCCAGATCACTGCTGTCAATTCCTGTTCGTGCCGTTATGGTGGACGAGGTTCCACGTTAAGTTACCCACCGGTAACTTAACGTGGGGTAATCTAACGCACAGCCGACGTGAACCGAGAAATTCGCCCGTAGGGAGACCTGTCGGACTCTCTTTTCGGACGCTCGGACTGCGCGAGCACCACAGACGATTTATCAGGTGAATTACACACAGGAGGTCGACGAAGACCCATGACGAATATCGTTGTTTTGATCAAGCAGGTCCCCGACACATGGTCCGAGCGCAAGCTGACCGACGGCGACTACACGCTTGACCGTGAAGCCGCCGACGCAGTCCTCGACGAGATCAACGAGCGCTCCGTCGAAGAAGCACTCCTCATCAAGGAAGCTCAGGGCGGTGAGGTTACGGTGCTGTCCGCAGGTCCCGACCGCGCCACCGACGCTATCCGCAA
The DNA here is from genome assembly GCF_031763325.1 of Rhodococcus sp. SG20037. Lineage (NCBI taxonomy): Bacteria > Bacillati > Actinomycetota > Actinomycetes > Mycobacteriales > Nocardiaceae > Rhodococcus > Rhodococcus sp. SG20037. The sequence continues at coordinate 2,513,058 of NZ_CP134497.1, forward strand.
GGCTCTCTCGATGGGCGCCGACAAGGCCGTCCACATCAACGACCCGGCACTGCACGGCTCCGACGCGATCCAGACCGCATGGACGCTCGCTGCTGCTCTCGGACAGATCACCTTCGAGAACGACGAGCCTGCCGACCTGATCATCGCCGGCAACGAGGCCACCGACGGCCGCGTCGGCGCTGTTCCGGCCATCATCGCCGAGTACCTGGGCATCCCGCAGCTCACGCAGCTGCGCAAGGTCGTCGTCGCCGACGGCAAGATCACCGGTGAGCGCGAGACCGACGAGGGCGTCTTCGGCCTCGAGGCTTCGCTGCCCGCGATCGTCTCGGTCACCGAGAAGATCAACGAGCCGCGCTTCCCGTCCTTCAAGGGCATCATGGCCGCGAAGAAGAAGGAAGTTCTCGTCTACACGCTGGCCGACCTCGGAGTCGACCCGGAGACCGTCGGAGTTGCCAACGCCGGCACCACCGTGACGTCCTCCACCCCCAAGCCCCCCCGTACCGCTGGTGAGCGCATCGTCGACGAGGGAGACGGTGGCACCAAGATTGCCGCGTACCTCGTCAGCAACAAGGTCATCTGATCGCGCCCTTCTAGACATCCAGCAGAAGAACTCAGGGAGAGTTAAGTCATGGCAGAAGTACTTGTGCTCGTAGAGCACGCAGAGGGTGCGCTGAAGAAGGTCAGCACCGAACTCATCACCGCTGCACGCGCACTCGGTGAGCCGTCGGCAGTTGTCGCCGGCCCCGCGGGCACCGCAGCAAAGCTCGCCGACGCTCTGGCAGCAGCCGGCGCCGAGAAGATCTACGTCGCCGAGTCCGACGACATCGACGGCTACCTGGTCACCCCCAAGGTCGACGTTCTCGCCGCTCTGGTCGAGTCCACCAGCCCGGCAGCAGTCATCACCGCAGCCGGCACCGAGGGCAAAGAGGTTGCCGGTCGTCTGGCCGCACGTCTGGGCTCCGGATTGCTGACCGACGTCATCGAGATCAAGGCTGACGGCACCGGCGTCCACTCCATCTTCGGTGGCGCGTTCACCGTCGAGGCCAAGGCCAACGGCGACGTTCCGGTCTACTCGGTTCGTCCGGGCGCAGTCGAGGCTGCTCCGCAGGCCGGCGCAGGCGAGCAGATCACCGTCGAGGTTCCGGCCCAGGACGAGAGTGCCGTCAAGGTCACCTCGCGTGAGCCCATTGTCGGCGGCGACCGCCCGGAGCTCACCGAGGCGTCGGTTGTCGTCTCCGGTGGACGTGGTGTCGGCAGCGCGGACAAGTTCTCCGTCGTCGAAGAGCTGGCCGACTCCCTCGGCGCTGCAGTCGGTGCTTCGCGTGCCGCTGTGGACTCGGGTTACTACCCCGGACAGTTCCAGGTCGGTCAGACCGGTAAGACGGTCTCGCCGCAGCTGTACATCGCGCTCGGCATTTCCGGTGCCATCCAGCACCGTGCCGGCATGCAGACGTCCAAGACCATCGTCGCGGTCAACAAGGACGAAGAGGCACCCATCTTCGAGATCGCCGACTTCGGCATCGTGGGCGACCTGTTCAACGTCGCACCGCAGCTCACCGAAGCTGTGAAGTCCCACAAGGGCTGAAAAGCACAAACTGCTGTGCGCCTTTATCAACCCCCCGCGGTTGATAAAGGCGCACAGTGCTTTATTCACCCGGCCTGCATCGGCATGTCACTTCGTCGATACCGAGACGCCGTTCGCGCTCGATAAACCTTGCGCATGACAATTACGTCAGTCCTTCGCTCCGCGAGTGACAATCTCGGCCGTGAGGTCGCCCAGCCGAGATATTCCCTGATCGTCTCCTCCGACCGCGAGCATCGTGTCGCAGCGCAGCGCCTTCGATACCGAGTGTTCGCCTCCGAGCCAGGCTTCTCCCTCCCCGCTTCGGCCGGGGTGTTCGAACTCGACGCCGACGCCTTCGACGAATTCTGTGATCATCTTCTCGTTCGCGACAACATCACCGAGGAGTACGTCGGCTGCTACCGAATGCTGCCGCCGGATTCCGCTGCGGCGGCCGGTGGGTATTACACCGCAACGGAATTCGACATCTCCGCGCTCGATCCGGTGGCGAACAGGATCGTCGAAATGGGTCGCGCGTGCGTCGATCCCGCTCACCGCACCGGATCCGTCCTGAGCCTGATGTGGTCGGGCATCCTGCACTATCTCGAATTGACCGGATACGAGTGGGTGATGGGCTGCGTCTCCGTGCCCGTCTTGCCGAGCCCCGATTCAATTGCCGGCGCCGATGTCCGCGGCGTCCGTGACTTCGTGATGAACAAGCACGCCAGTCCGGGGTCGCGGCGGGTGATCCCACGAAACCCGGTGGTCCTCGGGGGTCTGACGCTCGACGAGATCGCCGCACCGGAACGCGTGACGATGCCGCCGTTGCTCCGTGGTTACTTGCGGATGGGCGCGATGATCTGCGGGGAGCCCGCCCACGATCCCGAGTTCGGCGTGGCCGATTTTGTTGCACTGCAAGGCCTTCACTCCGCCAACAAGCGCTACCTCGAACGGCTGCGATCGGCGGCCGCCGCACACGAGTCGGGGATCGGCTGATGACCGCGGCGGTGCCGTACTGGGTGCCGACGAGCCCCTGCGGCGACGGGTGCCTACCCGCGGACGCACCCGGTGTGTCGAGTATCACCGTGATGGCCCGCGGGGTCATGGTCGGTGCCGCACTGGTGACTGCGCCTGTGCTTTCGGCCGGCTGGCTCCTCCCGCGCACCTGGCGTACTGAGATGCAACGCGGATACTCGCGCGCGTTGCTTCGTTGTCTGGGGATGAAGCTGACGGTCGACGATCAGCGGTTGGGGCGCGCGGAACCTGACGGGGTCATGGTTGTCGCCGGTCACGTGTCCTGGACCGACGTCCTCGTCACGAGCGCCGTTGCTCCGGCCAACTTCGTCGCCCGCGCCGACCTGCTCGACTGGGCAGTGCTCGGCGGTCTCGCGCGCCGGATGCGCGTCGTCCCCATCGACCGCGCTCGCCTGCGTGAACTCCCCGGAACCGTCGACGTCGTTCGCGAACGCCTGCAGCGAGGTGTCCGGGTGATGGTGTTTCCCGAGGGGACGACCTGGTGCGGGCGGGCGTACGGCGGTTTTCGTCCGGCGATGTTCCAAGCAGCCGTCGACGCCGAATGCCCGGTTCAGCCGATGGCGATCCGCTACGAGAACGCCGACGGTTCCCTGTGCACCGGACCCTGCTTTGTCGGCACCGAAACGATCGGTCAGTCCATCCGTCGGATCCTGCGTCAGAAGAACGTCGAGGTGAAGGTCAGGCTGGCTCCGCTCGAGGAGGCAGGGGAGTGTCGAGCCGATCTCGCGCAGCGATGCGAGAGAGCCGTACGCGGCGTCGACATCATCGATCTGGCAGCTCACGACATCTTCGACCCCGCACCGGAACTCGTGACACAAGCCGTGGGACAAATCGATCCTTCCCCGGCGATGAGCGCTTAGCCTGCTGAGCGAGGCTGGTCGAACTCTCGTGCTGGGCTATCCTTGTCAAGCCATGACTCTGCCTGCACACAGTGCCCACGCCGGATTTCCGGTGTACCTCGATCATGCCGCCACGACTCCGATGTCGGCAGCCGCTATCGAGGCGATGACCGATACCTTCAAAACCGTGGGCAACGCGTCCTCGCTGCACGGCTCCGGCCGTGCGGCCCGGCGCCGCGTCGAGGAATCGCGCGAATCGATCGCCGCCAGCTTGGGTGCGCGGCCGTCGGAGGTCATCTTCACCTCCGGAGGCACCGAGAGCGACAATCTCGCGGTCAAGGGCATCTACTGGGCTCGCCGTGACGCAGACCCGCGACGCACTCGCATCCTGGCCAGCTCCGTCGAGCATCATGCTGTGCTCGACGCCGTCGAGTGGCTCGAGCAGCACGAGGGCGCGCGCGTGACGTGGTTGCCGGTCGACGAGAACGGTGTCGTCGATCCGCAGACCTTGCGTGACGAGCTTTCCGTCCACGCCGACGAGGTAGCACTCGTGACGGTGATGTGGGCCAACAACGAGGTCGGCTCGATCATGCCGATCGTGGAGTTGGCGGAGATTTCGGCTGAGTTCGAGATTCCGATGCACAGCGACGCGGTTCAGGCAGTTGCACAATTGCCGGTCGATTTCGCGGCGAGCAAATTGTCCGCGCTGAGCATCGCGGCGCACAAGTTCGGTGGTCCGCACGGCGTCGGCGCACTGCTGCTCGGACGCCAGGTTCCGTGTGTGCCGCTCCTTCACGGCGGCGGACACGAACGTGATCTGCGTTCGGGCACTCCGGATACTGCGGGCGTTGTCGGGATGGCTGCGGCGCTGCGCGCAAACGTCGAGAACTTCGATTCCAGCACAAGGGAATTGGCGCAGTTGCGTGACCGTTTGATCGACGGAGTCCTGGAGATTCTTCCCGAGTCGGTGCTCAACGGCCCGACCGGATCCGATCGGCTTCCCGGTAACGCGCACTTCACCTTCCCCGGCTGCGAGGGCGATTCGTTGCTGATGCTGCTCGACGCCGCCGGTATCGAATGTTCCACCGGTTCGGCCTGCACCGCCGGTGTGGCCAGAGCCAGCCATGTCTTGATCGCGATGGGCGTCGAATCGCCCGTCGCGCGTGGCTCACTGAGATTTTCGCTCGGACATACGTCGAGTGTCACCGATGTGGACGCGCTCATCGCTGCGCTTCCACAAGTAGTAGAGCGCGCTCGGGCCGCCGGTCTTGCCGGTGCCGGTTCGCGTGGAGGGGATCGCTGATGCGAGTACTCGCAGCCATGAGCGGAGGTGTCGACTCCGCTGTCGCCGCCGCCCGCGCTGTCGCCGCCGGACACGACGTCGTCGGCGTTCATCTTGCTTTGTCCACGGCGCCGGGCGCATTGCGGACGGGTTCGCGTGGATGCTGCTCGAAGGAAGATGCCGGCGACGCCAGGCGCGCCGCCGACGTTCTCGGAATACCCTTCTACGTCTGGGATTTCGCCGATCGCTTCAAGGAAGACGTGATCGACGACTTCGTGGCGTCGTACGCAGCGGGTGAGACCCCCAATCCGTGCCTGCGCTGCAACGAGAAGATCAAGTTCACCGCACTCGCCGACCGTGCAGTCGCTCTCGGCTTCGACGCCGTGGCGACCGGTCACTACGCGCGCCTCGAAGACGGCGTCCTGCGCCGGGCGGTCGACGCTGACAAGGACCAGTCGTATGTCCTCGGTGTGCTGACGGCTGAGCAGCTTTCGCGAGCGATGTTCCCGATCGGTGACACACCGAAAGAACAGATCCGCGAGGAAGCCGCCGAGCGCGGTCTGGCTGTGGCGAACAAGCCTGACAGTCACGACATCTGCTTCATCCCGACCGGCGACACACGAGCATTCCTGGGTGCGCGCATCGGCGTTCGTCCGGGAAGCGTCGTCGACGCCGATTCGGGTGAAGTCCTCGCTGCACACGACGGCGTACACGGCTTCACGATCGGACAGCGCAAGGGTCTCGGCGTCGAAGGTCCGGCGGGTGACGGCCGTCCGCGGTACGTGACCGCGATCGAGCCCGAAACCGGAACGGTCCGAGTGGGTTCGGCCAAGAATCTCGAGGTCTGGGCCATCTCGGCGCAGCGTGCGATCTGGACCTCGGGCCAGGCGCCGGAGGGCCCCGTCGAATGCATGGTGCAGGTTCGTGCGCACGGTGGACTGGCGCAGGCCGTTGCGGAGGCCGTCGACGACGGTACTTCAAGCGGCGGTATCTCGATCTCGTTGCGCGAACCACTGACCGGCGTCGCAAAGGGACAGGCCGTCGTGTTGTATCGCCCCGACCGCGAACTGGGTGACCAGGTCCTCGGCAGTGGCACCATCTCGGGTACCGAATCCGAGCCGAACACACTGTGACGCAGCAGGTTTCCATCGGTGGTCTCGTCACCGGAATCGGATCCTGGCCGGGCACGGATGCCCGCGAAAGTGCCGCAACCATCCTCGGCGAGCTGGGTGGTTTCCCGCATCTGGTGGAGTTGCCGAGCCGCGGACTCGGCGCTGACATGGTCGGCCGGGCGGGGGCAATTCTGGTCGATATCAACCTCGACGCCTCGACCCGTGCCTATCGAGTCGTGCCTCGGAGGGGCAATGTCGCGAAGCGAGCCGAGGACTTTCTGAATCAGGATCTCGACGCGCTCGAGGAAGCCTGGGAGTCGGCGCGCTTGGTCGGCGAAGACCACGTCGTCAAGCTCCAAGTCGCCGGCCCGCTGACACTCGGCGCCGAGATCGAAGTCGCAAACGGTTCGCGAGTTCTCGTCGACCGCGGTGCGCTCCGCGACGTCGCAGAATCACTCGGTGAGGGTCTCGCGCGTCATGCGGCCGAGGTCACTCGCCGCACCGGCGCCGCAGTGGTGATTCAGTTGGACGAGCCGCAGATCGCGGCAGTTCTGGCCGGTTCGCTGCCTGGGCGCACCAAGATGGAGAGCGTTCCGGCACTGCCGGAACCCGAGGCACTCGCCGTACTCGACTCGACGATCAGCGGTTGCGGACTGCCCACAATCGTCCACAGTTGCGGCACAGACATGCCGTGGGATCTACTGAGGCGAAGCCAGGCGTTCGGCGTGAGCTTCGACATGTCGCTCATCGGCTCACGCGATCTCGACGGTATCGGCCAGTTGTTCGACGCCGGCAAGGAATTGGCGCTCGGTCTGGTTCCGTCCGTGGAGCCGGAAAAACCGGTGACGTGGAAAGAGTGTGCGATGCCCGCCGTCACACTGGTAGATCGTCTCGGCTTCTCTCGTGAACTCCTGCAGACCCAGGTCGCGGTCACTCCGCGTTGCGGTCTTTCGGGTGCGAACCTCGACTGGGCTCGTGCCGCCCTTCGGCTGTGTACAGACGTCGGCAAGGCATTGGTGGACGATCCGTCGGCGTTCTAGTGTGTGCGTTCAGATGTGGAGTCGTGTGGTGTGTCGGTGTGAACCGATAATCTTCTAGCTGTGACTGAAACCGCGGATGCAATGCAGCCAGCGCCCAACGAGGCGCGCGAGCAGTGGACGGAGCTGGCCGAAGAGGTACGCCAGCATCAGTTCCGCTACTACGTTCGTGATGCGCCCGTCATTTCGGACGGTGCATTCGACACATTGCTCGGGCAGCTCAATGCTCTCGAAGAGCAGTACCCGGATCTGCGAACTCCCGACTCTCCGACGCAACTCGTCGGTGGCGGATTCGCGACGGACTTCACGTCCGTCGACCACCTCGAGCGGATGCTCAGCCTCGACAACGTCTTCGACGAGTCGGAGCTCCGAGCATGGATCGCCAAGGTAGAGCAGGAAACCGGGCCGGAACTGCACTATCTCTGTGAAGTGAAAATCGATGGTGTCGCCCTCAATCTCGTCTACGAGAACGGCAAACTCGTTCGTGCCGCAACCCGCGGTGACGGTCGTACGGGCGAGCTGGTCACGCTCAACGCTCTGACGATCAACGACATCCCGGAGCGCCTTACCGCCACGGACGAGTACCCGATTCCGAGCCTGCTCGAGGTGCGTGGCGAGGTGTTCTTCCGCCTCGAGGACTTCGCAGCACTCAATGCCTCCCTGGTGGAGGAGGGGAAGGCGCCGTTCGCCAATCCGCGCAACTCCGCGGCGGGCTCCCTGCGTCAGAAGAATCCTGCCGTCACCGCGCGTCGCCGCCTCGGAATGATCTGCCACGGGTTCGGGCGCATGGAAGGTTTCGAGCCGGCCTCGCAGTACGACGCCTACGTGGCCCTCGCCGCCTGGGGTCTGCCGGTGTCCACGCACACCTCACGGGTGGTCGGCGCCGACGCCGTGGTCGAGAAGATGAAGTACTGGGGAGAGCACCGCCACGACGTCGAGCACGAGATCGACGGATTGGTGGTCAAGGTAGACGAGATGTCGTTACATCGACGTCTGGGCACCACGTCGCGCGCACCACGGTGGGCTATCGCGTACAAGTACCCGCCGGAAGAGGTCACGACCAAGCTCCTCGACATCCGGGTCAGTGTCGGACGTACGGGTCGTGTGACGCCGTTCGCGTACATGGAACCCGTCACGGTGGCGGGTTCCACTGTGTCCTTGGCCACGCTGCACAACGGCTCGGAGGTCAAGCGCAAGGGTGTGCTGATCGGCGACACCGTGGTGTTGCGCAAGGCCGGAGACGTCATCCCCGAGGTTCTCGGTCCCGTGGCAGACGTTCGTGACGGTACCGAGCGCGAGTTCGTCATGCCGACGCATTGTCCCGAGTGCGGCACGTTGTTGGCACCCGCGAAAGAGGGCGACGTCGACGTGCGATGCCCCAATCAGCAGTACTGCCCGGCGCAGTTGCGCGAGCGCGTGTTCCACGTCTCGGGGCGCGGTGCATTCGACATCGAGGTGCTCGGTTACGAGGCCGCGACCGGGCTGTTGGAGGCGAAGGTCATCGGCGACGAGGGCGATCTTTTCTCACTCGACGCCGAGAAACTGATCGAAGTTCCGATCTTCCGCACCAATGCGGGATCCCTGTCCGCCAACGGAAAACGCTTGCTGGCCAACCTGGATTCGGCCAAGGACAAGCCGCTGTGGAGAGTGCTTGTGGCACTGTCGATTCGGCACGTCGGCCCCACTGCCGCGAGGGCGTTGGCCGGCGAATTCGGCTCGCTGCAACGCATTCGGGAAGCCTCGGTCGACGAGTTGGCTGCAGTCGACGGCGTCGGATCGACTATCGCCGCCGCCGTCGTGGAGTGGTTCTCCGTCGACTGGCACCAGCAGATCGTCGACAAGTGGGCGTCGGCCGGAGTACGCATGGAGGACGAACGCGACGATTCGATTCCGCGCAATCTCGAGGGCCTCTCGATCGTCGTCACCGGTTCGCTCGAGACCTACTCACGTGATCAGGCGAAGGAAGCGATTCTGGTGCGCGGCGGCAAGGCGGCAGGGTCGGTCTCGAAGAAGACTGCGTTTGTCGTCGTCGGTGAAGCACCCGGTTCCAAGCACGACAAGGCGGTCGAATTGGGTGTGCCGGTGCTCGACGAAGACGGCTTTCGGCGGTTGCTCGAAGATGGCCCGGATGCGGTCGCTCCCACCGATTTGGACGAACCAGAGTGACTTTGTCCGATTTCTGAGATTGGTGTGCTGGGTGCGATAGTGACGCCATGATCGAGATTCGTGAAGTTCTACCGGCTGAGTTCGAGACCGTCGGGGAGCTGACTGTGCAGTCGTACGTGGGTGGCGGATTTGTCGCCGGCGGATCGCCGTACGCGGAGCGCCTGCGAGACACCGCAACTCGGGTGGAGCAGGGCCGGGTGCTGGTTGCGGTTCTCGGTGACGAAGTCGTGGGCTCGTTGACGATCGCAGAACCCGGCACGCCCTTCGCGGATGTTGCGCAGAAGGGCGAACTCGAGTTCCGCATGCTCGCAGTCTCGCCGCAAGCTCGGGGATCGGGCGCCGGAACCGCATTGGTTCGCGCAGTGATCGCCGAAGCCTACGACCGCGGCGATCACTCGGTGGTCATCTCGACGCAGCCCGAGATGGTCGATGCCCGTCGTATCTACGACCGCAACGGTTTCGTCCCCGATCCCGAGCGGGCGTGGGAGCCGATTCGCGGTATGGAACTGACCGTCATGGTGCGCGGCCTGGCCTGATCAGCCAGCCTGGTCAACCCAGTACCGTCGCCACGATTCCTGCGAGGTAGCCGAGGCGGGCTATCTCCGAAGGGCGGAATTCGGGCCCACCGGGACGACCGAGCATGAGGACTCGATTGCCGGAGCCGAGAGGTGCGGCAGCGAGGCTGGTGTTCATGTCGCGCCATACGTCCGGAACCCAGTCGGCCTCGCCGTCGAGGGCGGTGGGCTTGTCCAGTGGCATCCACGGAATGTCGGTGGCGTGGGTTTCCGGCGCGCCGGCGCTACCGACGACGCGGTACGCACCGTGCTTGCCGATGTCCGCGACGACGCACCAGCCGACTCGCAGTACACGCGGCGCGCCGTCGACGAGGACCTGTAGTCGATCGTTTCGGGCCGTCGCAACGGAATCTATGAGTTCGAGCTCACGGTGAGTGTCGAGAATCCCGGCGTAGGGGCGGATCGAATCGACCAGCACGTCCGGTAGATGCTCGGCAGCGGTGATCAAGGTGTCGGGCAGCGCGCCCGGTTCGACGTCGACCACGAGGTCGTCGATGGCAAAACCGTCACCTCGTTCCACGACGTCGAGGGAGAGGATGTCTGCGCCCACGGATCCGAGAGCTACGGCGAGCGCGCCGAGGCTGCCTGGTCGATCGGGCAGTTGGACGCGAAGCAGGTACGACACGTGCGTGCCTTTCGCTGATCGGTTCTCGCCCGGATCACGTCGACCCGGGCCTGACTCATCTTTGCACCTGCCCAACCTGCGATGGTGGGCGCCGCGGCGGCGTCACGCCGGATGCACATGCTTGTCACACGAGCGAAACACACCGCGGGCATCCGGCGTGGCGATCGACACAGTGAGCGTGCTCGTCGTTCGATACAGCAGGCGTGCTTACAGGTCTGTCGCGGCGAGCAACTAGGCTGGACCGGCAATGTTCACGTCCTCTTCCGAAAGGGGCCCCGCGGTGCCTGCCATCTCCCGTGACGAGGTCGCGCACCTCGCGCGGCTGTCCAGACTCGCCCTGTCCGATGCCGAACTCGACGAGTTCGCCGGTCAGTTGGATTCGATTCTCAACCACGTCAAGGTGGTCACCGAGGTTGCGGCCGACGACGTCCCGCCCATGGCGAATCCCAATGCCGTCACCAACGTGACGCGCCCCGACGTGATCGTGCCCGGGTTGACCCCCGAGCAGGCATTGTCCGGAGCACCCGCAGTCGAACAGGATCGCTTTGCGGTTCCGCAGATCCTTGGAGAGGGCGAATGACCGATCTGACCACGCTGGACGCCGCTGAGCTGGCCGGCAAGATCCACTCGCGTGAGGTGTCCTCGGTAGAGGTCACGCAGGCGCATCTCGACCGCATCGCGGCCGTCGACACCGAGTACCACGCCTTCCTGCACGTTGCAGGCGAACAGGCTCTCGAAGCCGCCGCAGCAGTGGACAACTCGCTCGCGGGCGGAAACGAACCCGCTTCGGCACTCGCCGGCGTTCCGATCGCGCTGAAGGACATCTTCACCACGACGGACATGCCGACCACCTGTGCGTCGAAAATTCTCGAAGGCTGGGTCGCGCCGTACGACGCGACTCTGACCTCCAAGCTGCGCGCTGCCGGCATCCCGATCCTCGGCAAGACGAACCTCGACGAGTTCGCGATGGGCTCTTCGACCGAGAACTCGGCCTTCGGCCCGACGCGTAACCCGTGGGACGTCACCCGCATCCCCGGTGGCTCGGGCGGCGGTAGTGCAGCGGCGCTCGCGTCCCGTCAGGCCCCGCTGGCCATCGGCACTGACACCGGCGGTTCGATCCGTCAGCCCGCTGCGGTCACCGCAACGGTCGGCACCAAGCCGACGTACGGAACTGTCTCACGCTTCGGACTCGTCGCGTGCGCCTCCTCGCTCGATCAGGGCGGTCCCTGTGGCCGCACCGTGCTCGACACCGCTCTGCTGCACGAGGTCATCGCCGGGCACGATCCGCGTGACTCCACGTCCATCGACGCCCCCGTGCGTCCGGTGGTCGCTGCGGCACGTGAAGGTGCAGCCGGCGACCTGCGCGGCGTCAAAGTCGGTGTGGTCAAGGAACTTCACTCCGACAGCTACCAGCCAGGCGTCATCGCTTCCTTCGATGCTGCCGTCGAGCAGCTCAAGGCACTCGGTGCCGAGGTTGTCGAGGTCTCGTGCCCGAGCTTCGAGCACGCGCTCGCGTCGTACTATCTGGTGCTGCCCAGTGAGGTCTCGTCCAACCTGGCCCGCTTCGACGCGATGCGCTACGGACTGCGTGTCGACGACGGCAACATGAGTGCCGACCAGGTCATGGCGGCAACCCGCGCCGCCGGTTTCGGTCCGGAGGTCAAGCGCCGCATCATGATCGGTACCTACGCACTGTCCTCGGGCTACTACGACGCCTACTACGGTTCGGCGCTCAAGGTTCGTACCCTCATCGCACGCGATTTCGACAGGGCCTACGAGAAGGTGGATGTACTGGTCTCGCCGACCAGCCCGTTCACGCCGTGGAAGTTGGGGGAGAAGGTCGGCGATCCGTTGGCCATGTACCTCTCCGACCTGTGCACGCTGCCGACCAACCTGGCCGGACACTGCGCGATGTCGGTGCCCTCGGGCCTGTCCGCGGACGACAGCCTGCCGGTGGGCTTGCAGATCATGGCGCCCGCCATGGCTGACGAGCGCCTCTACCGTGTCGGTGCGGCCTACGAAGCTGCACGCGGCCCGATCGCGACTGCAGTCTGACCTGTTTGCTGTGCGCCTTTATCAACCCCCCGCGGTTAATAAAGGCGCACAGCAGTTTCAGGAGCAAGTCCTCAGGGCCGTCCCCTGATCGGTTCCGTAGCGATGGCCGTGACCGGCGGGGACACCGAGCGAACCGAGCATGTCGACGGTGGTCTGCAAGAACGTGACACCCGGGATCCACTGCGGGATCGGTGCATCTTGCACGGCACGGCTCAGATCCGGTTTCTGTGTCGCGAGGGCAGGCGACCACCACACCACCGGGTCAGACGTGTTCGCTAGGACGGTTGCGCCGTCCGTCCGTGTCGCGCCGGCCGGGGGACCTGCCCACAACACGTCGCACGGGACGATGGGACTGCCCTCGGACAGTGCGGCGCTGCCGCCGACGGCGCCGAGGCTCTGTCCGTAGAGGAACAGGTCCGGTCGATCCTCGGCGGGCATAGCGGCAATGTGGCTGCCGACGGCGGTGAACAGAGCGGTTGCCGATTCTTCGGCGTCGTCGCGGCTGAACAGGAATGTCGCCCAACTGGGTGCGTCGGAGTATTGCTGCCCGACTATTGCGACGTCGCCGCCGAACCGTTGCTCGATACCGTCGACTGCATGCGTGTCGATCCACCCCGATCCGGTCGGAACGGCCACTACGACGCTGTTGCGGGCAAAGCCGCCGACGCGATCGAGTTCGCTCACCGCGAGAGCGGCACGTGATGCAGTGTCGGGTGCCGAATCCAAACCGGCGTAGACACGCACCGAGTCTTCGCCTGCTGCGACGAATTTGCGTCCCTCCGCCCCCATCGACGTCCACGAGATGAGAGATTCGGGGCTGCCTGACACAGAGGCCGAAAGTGGCTGTGTCAGAGCAGTGTCGATGTACGCGTTGGACTTGTCGAACGAATCGGCGAGGCCGTTCCACACGACGGGACCGACTACCAACTGCACCCCGAGAACACCCATGACCAGTGCGCCGACGCTCCGCGCGAAACCCATCCACCGCAGCGCCTTCGAAATTCCGATCCCGATGCCCCAGAGACCAAGTGCGGTCAGTGCTGCAATGCAACCCGCCTCCGCCCAGTGGAGAAGTCCGGCAGACGGTGCGCCCATCGCCGCTCGCAACGAGTTCTGCCAACCGGCGGCGGCGAACATCGCAACTGCGGTGCCGGCAGTCGACAACCCGAACGCGGTGATGCGCCAATGACGTTCGTCGAATCGGGCCTTGACCCGGTCGGGGACGAGCCGACGGGCTACCGCGGAGAACGCCCACATCGCCAGTAGTCCGGCCGCGACGAGCAGACCGCTGAACACCCCTTGTAGTACGGCTGATCGCGGCAGGAGTCCGGGAGCCAGCGAGATGGCGGACATCGCTGCCACGGCGACGCTCGTGGACACGCGGGGGAGTGCGAGCGCCCCGACTCGGGCGAGGACGGGGGTCCGTGACGCATCCAGAACGCTCATGCTGCAATCGCTTTCGGGGAGTAGGAGAACTCGTTCGACGGGTCGAGGCGCCGCGATCGCATCAGGGTGAAGCCGAAGGCGGAGACTGCCAGAACACCGGCCGTGCCGTAACCGAATCCCGATTCCGCGACCGGCGTCAGATAGCTTTGGCGCCAGGAGTTTCCGTTCACAGCCGTGACGGCTACATCGGCCATCGCGAAGCAATACCCTCGTGAGAGAAAGGACGTGCGGTCTTCACACGCGGCATGCATTCGCTGGTCGAGCTGACCGTCGAGGACCTGACGTGCCCACGGCCCCAGTTCCGTTCCGTGCGAATGCGCGTAGCGGAGTAGGTCGTAGCCGAGATCGTGCGCTTTGCAGGCCGAGTCGAATTCGTCGGGAAGTGGGACCGGCGACGAGCAGTCGCCGTGGGGATTGGCGAGGTATCCGTCGACGACGGCGGGGGTGTAACCGGCGAATGCCGCAAAGTCCGCCGGGATGGTGGTCGCAGCGTCAGCGGCATCCGCAGTAGTCACGGTGGCGATCGCCCTGGATGCGTTCGAATTCTCGGTGCGCGGCGACTGGGCTCCGCTCGCTCCGGCGGTGACCGTGATCGCTGCCGTTGCAGCCAGCGCCAGGGCCGCCCAGGTGCCGGCGCTTCGAGAGATGTCTTTCACCCGTGTGATCCGCATGCCGTTCACGCTATGAACGGACAATCCTGGCGGTCATCGCTCTGTGGAGGGGTTCTCCGACGCGCATTCGGGTGAGAATTCCCTCCCCTGTGATACCTCGGAGGTAGGGGGATCTCACTCTGCAGTATGAGGACTTTCGGGGTTCGCCTTCATAGGCTTGACGAGTGATCAAGGTCCGTAGGAAGAACAAGGGTGCACCGGATGTGCCCGCGCCGACATACGCCACCGCCGGGTCGATGCTGTCCGGCCTCGACGGGGCGGTCGTTTATTCGGAGAAAGTGCGTCGGGCAACCAGTTTCGTGGCCCGCGGTCAGTTCTGGAACATCGTCATCGTAGCGATCACCCTGATCCTCTATTCGATTGCCTGGCCGACACTGCAACTGACGCATCATGTTTCGCCGCCGATCATGCCCTTCGTCGCCGCGTTGGCTGCATTTCCGTTCGTCCTGATCCGGATCAACGCTCCGTTGGGGTGGGCGGTGTCGGCGGTCTCGGCGTTGATCATCCCGTTGGTGTTCGACAACACTCCCGGTTACGACTACCCGTGGCAGGTCGTCCACATCATCGTGCTGATGTCGTTGCTGGCCGCAGTGAGTCTGCGGGCGCCCATTCAGGTTGTCGGTGTCGCCTGGATCGCCACGGTGCTGCTCTTTCTCGGCAACGCCCCGGGAAGCGACGGCGCCGGTTGGGCTGTCGGGCTGAGTGCCCTGGTCGTCTTCTGCCTGTTGATCCGCTGGTTGGTCCTCTCGCGCCGCCAGTTGGCCAAGCAGGAGGAAGTCAGCGAACTCGAACGCACTCGACGCACGATCCTCGAGGAGAAGGCGCGGATCGCGCGCGACTTGCACGACATCGTGGCCCACCACATGTCGATGGTGGTCGTGCAAGCTCAGAGTGCGCCGTACAGACTCGATGCAGTCACTCCGGAGATCCGAACCGAATTCGAATCGATAAGTGAGACAGGGCGAGCAGCGCTCAACGAGATTCGTGGTCTCCTCGGAGTACTGCGCAGCGACGGGGACCACATGGTGACAGCTCCGCAACCGGGCGTCGACCAGTTGGACGAACTGTTGCTCGGCAGTACCCGTGCCGGTTTGCCGGTGTCGTGGCGAGTCGACGGTGATCGAGCGTCGGTCTCGGAATCCACGGGCCTTGCGCTCTACCGGATCATTCAGGAGTCGATCACCAACGCGGCCAGGCATTCGCCAGGCGGACCCATCGATGTCGCCGTGGCCTTCGGTCCGCAATCGGTGAGCGCGCTCGTGAACAACGGACCTTCGCCATTGGGTGGCAATCAGCACTCGGCGTCGGAAACCACTGGTGGCAACGGAATCCGCGGAATGCGCGAGCGGGCTTCGGCGGTGGGCGGCATGCTGCTGGCAAACCGGCGACAGGACGGAGGGTTCGAGGTCCGGGCCGAGTTGCCGTCGATGCCCGCCTAGGCTGTCCGAGTGCCCATCACAGTATTCATCGCAGACGACCAGGCGATGGTTCGACAAGGGTTCGGAGCCCTACTCTCCGCCCAGCCCGACATCAGCGTGATCGGCGATGCGCCGGACGGCAAGATCGCCGTCGCCGAGGTCGCGCGATTGCGTCCGGATGTGGTCTTGATGGATGTTCGCATGCCCGAGATGAACGGACTCGACGCTGCCCGCCAGATTCTGTCCGCCGGATGGGAACCGCCGGTGCGAGTCCTCATGCTCACCACTTTCGACATCGACGACTACGTCTACGAGGCCCTGAGCGTCGGAGCGAGCGGGTTCATGCTCAAGGACGCACCGGCTGAGGAGCTGATTCGGGCGGTACGCGTCGTTGCCGAAGGGCAGGCTTTGCTGGCGCCGACGGTGACTCGGCGTCTGATTGCCGATGTGACCAGCCGGCGGGCGGCCCCGCGCGCACGGCCCGCAGCGCTGGACGCCCTGACCCCGCGTGAGCGCGAGGTCCTCGAACTGATCGCCCGCGGATTGTCCAACGTCGAGATCGCCGAGCGGCTGTTCGTCGCCGAGCAGACCGTCAAGACCCATGTCGGGAAGGTGCTGTCGAAGCTCGATCTGCGCGATCGCGCCCAGGCAGTCGTGCTGGCGTACGAAAGCGGGCTCGTCACGCCGGGTTAGGGGTCCCGTGCGGCGCGGCGTTGCGGCTCGGCAACGCCGCTATCCTGCGGCAATACCGTGACTGGGGGAAGATGGACACCAAGATCCACAATCCGGTCACGAGAGGTGCTGCACTATGCGAATCGGAATCCTCACGGGCGGCGGCGACTGCCCGGGCTTGAACGCGGTCATCCGCGCCGTCGTACGTACGTCGGCCGGTCGTTACGGCAGTACCGTGGTCGGATTCCGGGACGGCTGGCGAGGATTGCTCGAGGACCGCAAGGTCCCGCTCGACTCCGATGACCGCATCAACCGCATCCTCACCCGCGGTGGCACGATCCTCGGCACCGCTCGCGTGAACCCCGACAAACTCCGTGCGGGCCTCGATCAGATCAAGCAGACTCTCGACGACAACGGGATCGACGTCCTGATCCCGATCGGCGGCGAAGGCACTCTCACCGCGGCCAGTTGGCTTTCCGAGAGCGGCGTACCCGTGATCGGTGTGCCCAAGACGATCGACAACGACATCGATTGCACTGACGTGACTTTCGGTTTCGACACCGCCTTGGCTGTCGCCACCGACGCCATCGACAGGCTCCATACCACGGCCGAATCGCACCAGCGCGTCATGCTCGTCGAGGTCATGGGCCGGCATGCGGGCTGGATCGCGCTGCAGGCCGGACTGGCGTCGGGGGCACACCTGACTCTGGTTCCGGAACAGCCGTTCGACGTCGACGAGGTGTGCGCGATGGTCAAGAAGCGCTTCCAGCGTGGCGACTCCCACTTCATCTGCGTCGTGGCTGAAGGTGCGATGCCCGATCCCGCGTCGATGACCCTGCGCGAAGGTGGCATAGACGAGTTCGGCCACAAGATCTTCACCGGTGTCGCGCAGCAGCTCGGAAACGAGATCGAGCGCCGGATCGGCAAGGAAGTTCGCACCACCGTCCTCGGGCACATTCAGCGCGGTGGCACCCCGACGCCGCACGACCGCATCCTCGCCACTCGCTTCGGCGTTCATGCCACCGACGCAGCTCACCGCGGAGATTTCGGTCAGATGGTCGCGTTGCACGGAACGTCCATCGACCTCGTTCCGCTCGCCGAGGCGACCCGCAAACTCAAGACGGTGCCCAAGGAGCGCTACGAGGAGGCAGCCGCATTCTTCGGCTGAGCCGCAGACGCATAAACTGATCACCATGACTGCTGTCGATGCGCCCGACATCCTCGATTACGACGAAGTACTGACCAAGTACGAGCCTGTGATGGGTATGGAGGTGCACGTAGAACTCGGCACCGCGACCAAGATGTTCTGCCCGTGCCCCACCGAGTTCGGTGCCGAACCCAATACCCAGGTGTGCCCGGTCTGTCTGGGCATGCCCGGTTCGTTGCCGGTGGTGAACGCAGCCGCTGTCGAGTCCGCGATCCGGATCGGCCTTGCGCTCAACTGCTCTATCACGCCGTGGGGCCGATTCGCTCGCAAGAACTACTTCTACCCGGATCAGCCGAAGAACTACCAGATCTCCCAGTACGACGAGCCGATCGCAACCGAGGGTTACCTCGACGTGATCCTCGACGACGGCACGACGTGGCGCGTCGAGATCGAGCGCGCCCACATGGAGGAGGACACCGGTAAGTCCCTCCACGTGGGTGGCGCTACCGGTCGTATCCACGGTGCCAGCCATTCGCTGCTCGACTACAACCGTGCGGGCGTTCCGTTGGTGGAGATCGTCACCAAGACCATCCACGGTGCCGGTGAGCGCGCCCCCGAGGTTGCTCGCGCGTACGTCACGGCGCTTCGTGATCTGCTGAAGTCCCTCGACGTCTCCGACGTCCGCATGGATCAGGGATCGATGCGCTGCGACGCCAACATCTCCCTCATGCCGATCGGTTCCACCGAACTGGGGACCCGCACCGAGACCAAGAACGTCAACTCCCTCAAGAGCGTCGAGGTCGCAGTTCGCTACGAAATGCGCCGTCAGGCAGCAGTTCTCGACGCCGGCGGTGAGGTCATCCAGGAGACCCGCCATTTCCAGGAAGGCGACGGCACCACCGCAGCGGGACGCCGGAAGGAAACGGCCGAGGACTACCGCTACTTCCCGGAACCGGATCTCGAGCCCGTCGCTCCGAGCGCCGAGTGGGTCGAAGAACTGCGCGGTACCTTGCCGGAGCTTCCCTGGATTCGCCGTGCGCGGATCCAGAAGGACTGGGGAATCTCCGACGAGGTCATGCGCGACCTCGTCAACGCCGGTGCCATCGATCTGGTGATCGCGACCACCGAGGCCGGTGCTTCGCCCGAGGCAGCGCGCTCCTGGTGGCTGTCCTACCTGTCACAGCAGGCGAACACCCGTGGCGTCGAACTCGGCGCTCTGCCGATCACCCCGGCGCAGGTTGCCCAGGTCGTAGCTCTCATCGACAGCGGCAAGCTCAACAACAAAGTGGCTCGCCAGGTCGTCGATCACGTCCTCGACGGCGAGGGTGACCCGGAGCAGGTTGTCGCGGCCCACCCGGAGTTGGTCGTCGAACGTGACGAAACCAAGCTCAAGGCAGCCGTCGACGAAGCGCTCGCAGCGAACCCCGACATCGCGGACAAGATTCGCAGTGGCAAGGTGCAGGCCGCCGGAAAGATCGTCGGCGACGTCATGAAGGCCACTCGTGGACAGGCAGACGCGGCTCGTGTGAAGGAACTTGTCATCGAGGCGTGCAGCTAGCGCACACTGAATTTCTGACACTGATGCCCGGCCGAATCGAATTCGCCCGGGCATCAGTGTTTTTCGCTGTCGTTTTGCCGCTGTCGGTCTACAGACCAGGGACCACAACCGCGCGGCCGCTGAGCGTTCCGGCGGCCAGTCGTCGATACGCTTCGGCGCCGTTGTCGAGACTGAAGGTCTCCACCGCGATGTCGAAGATGCCGGCGTGCGCCAGGTCGATCAATTCGATCAGCTCGTTGCGGGCACCCCAGTACGGAACTGTCACAGAAGCCTCGTAAGGACTTTGGAAGAACCCGACTTTGGCATGGGCCTGCCCGTCGCCGATCCCGACGATCGTGACGTCCGATCCGACGCCGGCGACAGCCATCGCGGTGTCGATGGTGGGCTGATAGCCGACGAAGTCGAGAACCAGTGCGGCGCCCTGACTTCCGGTGATCCTGCGGACGTTCTCGGCCGCGTCCTTGTCGGACAGAACCACTTCGTGAGCGCCTACCTTGGTTGCCAGTTCGAGCTTGTCCGCGCTCACGTCGAGTGCGATGACGGTTGCTGCCGAGAGGTGGCGGAGGAGTTGGATGGCGACATGGCCGAGACCGCCGGTACCGATGACGACGGCGTACGAGCCACCGCGAAGTTTCGGCAGTGAACGCTTGATCGCGTGATACGGAGTCAGACCGGCGTCGGTCAGCGGCACCGTCTTGACCGGATCGAGGTCGCCGATCGGGACGAGGTGGCGAGGTGAATCGACGATCATGAATTCGGCCAACGCGCCGGGTGCACCGAGACCAGGAGGATTGATGCCGAGTTCTTTTGCTCGAGAACAGTAGTTTTCGAGTCCTTGCGAGCAGTGCCAACAGCTGCCACAGCCCCAGGGTCCGTAGACGACGACATTGGTTCCGATGTCGAGCCCTTCGACGCCCTCGCCGACGGCGGCGACCCGGCCGGCGCCCTCGTGGCCGAGCGTGAGAGGAAGGCCGTAGGTGTACTGCTCCTCGGGCAGGCTCATGATGAAGTCGTCCGAGTGGCAGACGCCGGCAGCGGTGACTTCCAGGAGCACTTCACCTGGACCGGGCTCGGGTTTGGGAATCTCCGTGAGTTCGGGTTCTGCGCCGATTCTCGTGTACTGGATTGCCTTCATACCGACTCCTTTGTCGTGGTTGGGCCAACCGGTCCTGGCGAATGCGTGGTGTTTAGCCCCGCTAACAAAAGAGTACGCATCTGTGCATGTTCGGTCACGGGATCCGTGACCGAACAGACATGGCGGCTCAGTCGATCCCGCCGCTGCCACTCGGCATCGGGATCTTGACCACCTTGTCGTCGTTCGGACCCGGCTCGCCCGCGGTTTTGTTTATCGTGCTCGCCCACATCAAACCGTCGGATCCGAGTGCCAAACCGCCCAGCTGGCCGTACGTGTCTTTCGCCACTGCCGACGGCGCGGTCGTGACGGCACCTGTTCCTGGATCTGCGGCCAGCGCCGAGATCGCTTTGCCGGCCCCCAGCGCGACAGCTACCACTCCCTGCGCCGCGATGCACCCGCCGACTCCGGGTCGGTCGGGCCACGTC
Source organism: Rhodococcus sp. SG20037 (assembly GCF_031763325.1). Classification (NCBI taxonomy): domain Bacteria; kingdom Bacillati; phylum Actinomycetota; class Actinomycetes; order Mycobacteriales; family Nocardiaceae; genus Rhodococcus; species Rhodococcus sp. SG20037. Next base: position 2,533,817 of record NZ_CP134497.1, read on the forward strand.
CACGCGGGGGATGTCACCGTGCCGTCGGCGCCGACGCGTTGGAGGCGATCCTCGAGAGTGGTTCGGTCCGTGACCCACGTCGCGATTCCCGGATCGACGCACACGCCGCCGCCGTTTCCGATTCCGGACAGAACAACTTCCGGGCGAGGCGGCGCAGCGTTGGGTGTCAGCGATCGGACCCGCAAGAGTTTCCCCGCCAACGAGGCGGGATCCTGAGCAACCGCGGGGTTTCCGGTATCGCCTGTCAGAACCATGAGCTGGTCCGGGGCCGCGAACTCCAGTGACCCGCCGTTGCCGCTCGCGCCGCGCGGGATTCCACCGAGTACTTCCTTGGCGGTGTCACCCGGAGCGATGCGGACCACCCGGTTGTCCGTTCCGGTGGTGACGTAGGCATAGATCAGGTTGTCTTCGACAAACGTGGGGGAGAGTGCGATGTCGAGAAGGCCGCCGTCACCGCTGCCGTCGACGTCGATCTTGGCTACCTCGACCGGTGTCGTGTTGGGAGCTACCTGCATGATCCGGCCGGTCCGCCGTTCGGCGACCAGTCCGGAGTTCCCGTCCGGGAGTGTGACGAGCCCACCCGTGGTGTCGAGACAGGTTGCGATCACGGCGGTGTCGGCATCCTGACACGGTCCGAGGGGGCCGGTCCGCGGCGCCGGCGGCGTGGTCGACGGCGGCGGGTTCTCCGGCTGCACTTCCGCGCTGGCCTGGTTGGTCGGTTCGGGTGTGAACGGCGAGGCAGTCGATTCGTCGAAGTCGGCGCAACCTGCGAGCAACGATGTCCCGAGCACCAGCGCCAGTGCGCCCAGCGCTGCATGCCTACCCGTAGTCATGCCCAAGACGTTACGTAATGCACGGCAGATGCCGCCACGCCGGACCAAGGTTCCCCGTCGAGTTCGTGAATCGGTCATAGGCTCACCTACGTGACTGACGAGCGAAAAGATCCCAGCGAGTTGTCGGATGCGGACAAGCCGACGGGCAATGTGTCCAGTCCGTATGATTCGCCCACCGAACAATTTCCGACGGTGAGCGCCAAGAATCCGTTGCCGCGGACCGACGACGATCTCGATTTCGGTTCCACGAACGCCAACTCCCTGACCGAACAGATACCGACATACCGAGCACCTGGCGCGGATCAGCCGACCGTGGCTCTCGAGCGTGAGACGGCGTACGACGCTCCGATCGCCGCCGTTCCCACCGCCGAAGCCGTGGCAGGTACAACTGAGTCTCCGCGGGGCCGAGGCACTCTCGACCTCGGGTTGCTTGCACTGCGATTGGCCGTCGGTGGAACTGCGTTGGTGCACGGTCTGCAGAAATTGACCGGTATCTGGAACGGGCCGGGGCTGAACGGGTTCGAGTCGATGCTGGCGGACGCCGGGTTCCAGCAGGCGAAGTGGATGGCGATACTCGGCGCCGTCGGTGAAGTCGCAGGTGGCGCCCTCCTGATCCTCGGGTTGCTGACTCCCGTTGCGGCAGCGTCGGTTCTGGCGGTGATGATCAATGCGTGGGCGCTGCGTCAGGCGAGCGCACCCGGCCTGGAGTACTTCGCCCCGGCCGGGACCGAGTACGAGATGCTGCTCGGAATCTGTGCGGGCGTCATCATTTTGACGGGACCAGGTCGTATTGCGCTCGACGGTCGTCGTGGCTGGGCAACTCGTCCGTTTATCGGATCGCTCGTGGTTTTGATCCTCGGTATCGCTGCCGGCGTCTGCACCTGGATCTTCCTGAACGGTGCCAATCCGCTCATCTGAAACTCGCGCCGTCGAACCAACGAACCGCCGCTCTCCGAATCGGAGAGCGGCGGTTCGTTTGTGAAGGATCAGTCCTTGACGAGTACCGGGTCGGCGTTCGCGGACGGGATGGCCGTTCCGTCCTTGAGCTTGCGACCGAGGACCGACTTGCGGTGACCGTAGGCGAAGTACACGAGCACACCGATGGCCATCCAGACGAGGAACCGGATCCAGGTCTCGACCGAGAGGTTGAGCATCAGCCAACCGCAGGCGAGCACGGCGACGATCGGAACGAACGGCACCAGCGGGACGCGGAATCCGCGCGGCAGGTCGGGGCGGGTGCGGCGAAGGACGATGACACCGACACAAACCAGGACGAAGGCGAACAGCGTTCCGATGTTGACCATCTCTTCGAGCGTGCCCATGGGGAAGAACGCTGCCAGGACGGCAACGATGCCACCGACGATCAACGTGATGCGCATCGGGATGCCCTTGGCGTTGGTCTTGGCCAGGCTGCGCGGCATGAGGCCGTCACGGGACATGGCGAAGAGGACGCGGGTCTGGCCGAGCATCATGACCATGACAACTGTCGTGAGGCCGGCCAGGCCACCGAAGTTGATGGCGGTTTGTGCCCAACCAATGCCGTTGGCCTCGAATGCGGTTGCGAGGGTGGCGCTGGAATCGCCGACCAACGGACTGCCGTCCTTGAGTTCGGTGTACTTGACCATGCCGGTCAGTACGAGCGTGACGGCAACGTAGAGAACCGTGACGATGGCGAGCGAGCCGAAGATTCCTCGCGGCAACGACTTCTGCGGGTTCTTGGTTTCCTCGGCGGTGGTGGCGACGACGTCGAAACCGATGAAGGCAAAGAACACGAGGCTGGCTGCGGCGAGCAATCCGTAAGCGCCGTAGCTACTTCCGCCTGCGCCGGTCAGCCAGGAGAACAGGGTCTGATGGATTCCGCTTGCAGAACTCTCGGTTCCTTCGGACGGCGGGATGAAGGGGGAGTAGTTCTCCTTCTTGATGTAGAACGCGCCCACGACGATGACGAGCAGGACTACTGCGATCTTGATCGCGGTGATGATCGCGGAGACTCGCGAGGAAACCTTGGTGCCGATCGCGAGGATCAGCGTGATCGCGCCGATGATGAGCAGAGCGCCCCAGTCGAAGCTGATCGAACCGATGTGGGCGGTGGTGCTTCCGCTGGCCCCGATGACGTTGCCGAGGTACAGCGACCAGCCCTTGCCGACGACGGCGGAGGCGAGAGCGAACTCGAGAATGAGGTCCCAGCCGATGATCCAGGCGGCGAACTCCCCGAACGTGGCGTAGGAGAACGTGTATGCGCTGCCTGCGACGGGGACGGTGGAGGCGAACTCCGCGTAACACAGCGCGGCGAGGCCACAGGCGATGGCAGCGAGAACGAATGCCAGTGAAATGGAGGGTCCTGCGACATTGCCTGCGGTTCGAGCAGTCAGCGTGAAGATGCCTGCGCCGATGACGACGGCGACTCCGAATACCGTGAGGTCCTTCGCGGTCAGTTCCTTCTTGAGCTTTGTCTCAGGCTCGTCGGTGTCCGCGATCGATTGCTCGACGGATTTGGTGCGCCATATGCCGACTCCGGGCATGTATTGCTCCTTGGTTGTTTCCCGTCGACCTTGTGGGTGACGGGCGGTGGCTGACTGTCGTCGTTGTGATGTGCGTCTCAGCGACCTGATGAGGGAACCACTGGTGAGCGCCGTGTGCAAGTCGGCTCGCTCGAACTGACCGAAATGATCACCTGACTGAAAGTCATCCCCCCTCATGTATCTGAATTGATCAGCTGGTGTCTGAAACCCTACGTCCAAGTGAATTCGCTCACGAGCCGGACGCGCGATTCGGTCTGAAATGTCTGATAGCTCATATCGTCCCGTTGGTGCTCCGCGTGTCGCCCGACTATTCGGTACCTGTCGGTCGGTCTTGCTGTCGATGAGTTGCACTGTCGCTGTGCCGGCACGTCCCATTTCACCCGTATCGGGGCGACAGGCGAGAGGACCACCGCGTACCTGGATCCGGTCGAGCGTCCATCACGCGTCGTGGCAGAGTGTGTCGGCGACGGGATGATCGGATTGGGTTGTGGTTCAAGCTCATACAACACCGGAGGAAGTATGGCGTGTTCGGACGCAGTCGGTCCCGCGTTCTTCTCCGAGGTGAAATGAACCCGACTCTGTCGACCCTCTGTCGTGGCCCGTTGGCGAGCATTCTCGTGGAGCTGAGTTGGTTGCCGCACGTGCGGCTGCCCGAAAACCTTGTGTGACTGTCACATCGGCTACGGGCGTCTCGAGCCGCACGAGCGCTGACAGAAAAAATCCCCGGCCGAAAAAGTGGCCGGGGATTTTTTCGATTCGTGGCAGAACTTACGGAACGTAGCGAACCGCGCCCTTGTCGGCGGACGTCGCCAGAGCGGCGTAGGCGCGCAGTGCTGTCGTCACGGTGCGCTGACGATCGACCGGCTGCCACGGGCGCTCCGAGGCCTCCATCTTCGCGCGTCGCTCGGTGAGGACGTCGTCGTCGACCAGGATCTCGAGCGTGCGCGAGGCGACGTCGATGCGAACCTGATCGCCGTTCTGGACGAGACCGATGATTCCGCCTGCGGCAGCCTCGGGGGAGATGTGACCGATGGACAGCCCGGAAGTTCCGCCCGAGAAACGACCGTCGGTGATCAGCGCGCATTCCTTACCGAGGCCTGCGCCCTTGAGGAAGGCAGTGGGGTGCAGCATTTCCTGCATGCCGGGGCCACCCTTGGGGCCTTCGTAGCGCACGACGAGAACGTCGCCGGCCTTGATCTTCTTCTGCAAGATGACCGAGACGGCTTCTTCTTGGGATTCGACGACGAGCGCCGGGCCCTGGAAGGAGAACAGTTCCTCGTCGATGCCGGCCGTTTTGAGTATTGCGCCGTCGAGTGCGATGTTGCCACGCAGGACAACCAAGCCGCCTTCGACGGTGTAGGCGTTCTCGACGTCGCGGATACAGCCGCCGGCCGCATCGGTGTCGAGGGCAGACCAACGGTTGTCCGTGGAGAACGGTTCGATGGTGCGCACGCCGCCGGGAGCCGCGTGGAAGAGTTCGATTGCCTCGTCGGTTGCCTTGCCGGAGCGGATGTCCCAGTCGTCGAGCCACTGGTCGAAGCTCTTGGTGTGCACGGTGGACACGTCGGTTTCGAGGAGTCCGCCGCGGCGAAGCTCACCGAGCAGGGCGGGGATTCCGCCGGCGCGGTGGACGTCTTCCATGTGGTAGTCCGAGTTGGGAGAGACCTTGGACAGGCACGGAACCTTTCGGCTGATCGCGTCGATGGTGTCGAGGTCGAAGTCGACCTCGCCTTCCTGCGCCGCAGCCAGCGTGTGCAGGACGGTGTTGGTGGAACCGCCCATGGCGACGTCGAGAGCCATCGCGTTGCGGAACGCTGCCGGGGTCGCGATGTTGCGTGGCAGCACCGACTCGTCGCCGTCGCGGTAGTACTTGAGGGCAGCCTCGACCACGGTGGTGCCCGCACGAGAGAAGAGTGCGTGACGAGCCTTGTGAGTTGCCAGCGTGGAGCCGTTGCCCGGCAATGCGAGGCCGAGGGCCTCCGTCAGGCAGTTCATGGAATTGGCGGTGAACATTCCGGAGCAGGACCCGCATGTCGGGCACGCGCTGCGCTCGACCTCGTCGAGGCCCTCGTCGGACACGGCATCGTTGGCAGAGGCGGAGATCGCGGTGATGAGGTCGGTGGGGGCTTGGGCCACGCCGCCGACGACCACTGCCTTACCGGCCTCCATCGGACCACCGGAGACGAAGACGGTCGGGATGTTCAGGCGCATCGCAGCGTTGAGCATGCCGGGAGTGATCTTGTCGCAGTTGGAGATACACACCAGTGCGTCGGCTGTGTGGGCGTTTGCCATGTACTCGACCGAGTCGGCGATGATCTCGCGGCTCGGGAGCGAGTAGAGCATTCCGCCGTGGCCCATTGCGATGCCGTCGTCGACTGCGATGGTGTGGAACTCACGAGCGACGCCGCCGGCCGCACTGATGGCCTCGGCAACGATCTCGCCCACGTTCTTGAGATGCACGTGGCCGGGTACGAACTGGGTGTACGAGTTCGCTACGGCGACGATCGGCTTTCCGAAGTCGGAATCCGTCATTCCTGTGGCGCGCCACAGGGATCGGGCTCCGGCAGCATTACGTCCGATGGTGGTGGTGCGTGACCTCAACGGGGGCATGGGCGTGTTCCTTATGTGATCGTTGCTGGTCCACTCAAATAGAAGCGAGGGCCTTTCAACGCTACTCGCGTGTTACGGGCGCTTCTCTTCGGGCTGGTCCTGTGTGTTCTCGGCGACCTCGGATTCTGCGTCTGCTTCTGCAGCTGCTTCTTCCTCTTCGGCTTCCTTGGCGGCGAAGGCTTCTGCGGCGGATGCGTAGGGATCGGTGATGCGGCCGCCGCTGGCGATCGCGATCTCGGGAAGCCTGACGAAGCTGACCGCAGGCAGGGTCACCTCGGTTCCGTCGGTGAGTTCCGCGCGCGCCCAACTCCGCTTCGGGAAGCGGAAACCCTTGACGTCGTCCCAGGCGAGGGTGCGCTTGGAGAACGTCGAGCGGACCTCGAGGCCGTCAGGGCTGACGGTGGTGCGCAGTCGCGCGACGAGATAGACGGCGATGATCGGAAGGATCAGCAACCAGCTGAAGGCGACGGGCCACCCGAAGATCGGGAAGCTGACCGCGAACAGAAGGAACGCGCACGCCATGTAAGCGAGCTGCGAAATGCGGATGACGTGCCGAAGTGGTTTCGGCGTGTGGGATGATTGAGCCGGTGGCACGGGCTGCTGCGAAGTTGACACCTCTACATCTTCGCATTGCAGCCGATGTATCTCAGATTCTGGGACGGTCGACTCACCAAGTTTGCCGTTCGCGACTAGCGCCTCTACTGTCGAGTGCGTGAAACAGAATGAGTTGCTCGTAATCGGCCGGCGCGTCGTCGCCTGAGTCGATTTTTCAACTCACCAGATAACGACGCGCCACCCTCGCTCAGCAGATGCTGACGGGGGTTTTTTGTTGCCCGGAGCCAGAATCAGAGGATTTCCCAGTGAGCGCACCAACAGCACGGCCTCAACCCACGCCGCGCAAGTCAGGGACACCGAGCCCGACAACCGCGGCTGCCGCAACCCAGACGGCCAACCGTCGCCAGCTCCCGCCTGAGCGGGTAACCGGCGCGCAGTCTGTGGTTCGAGCCCTCGAAGAGCTCGAGGTCGACACGGTATTCGGCATTCCCGGCGGTGCCGTGCTCCCGGTTTACGACCCACTCTTCGATTCGGTCAAGGTCCGCCACGTGCTCGTGCGCCACGAGCAGGGTGCAGGCCACGCTGCCACCGGTTACGCCCAGGCGACCGGCAAGGTCGGCGTCTGCATGGCCACCTCGGGTCCCGGTGCGACCAACCTGGTCACGCCGCTGGCCGACGCGCAGATGGACTCCGTTCCGATCGTGGCGATCACCGGACAGGTGGCGCGCTCGCTGATCGGTACCGACGGCTTCCAGGAAGCCGACATCTCAGGCATCACGATGCCGGTCACCAAGCACAACTTCCTGATCACCGACGCGATCGACATCCCGCGCATCATGGCCGAGGCCTTCTACCTCGCGGCCAGCGGTCGCCCCGGCGCCGTCCTGGTCGATATCCCCAAGGACATCCTTCAGTCGCAGACCACGTTCTCGTGGCCGCCGGAGATGCGTCTGCCGGGCTACCGCCCGGTGACCAAGCCGCACGGCAAGCAGGTTCGTGAAGCTGCACGTCTGATCGCCGACGCCAAGTCGCCGGTTCTGTACGTCGGTGGCGGCGTCATCAAGTCCGACTCCTCGCCGGAGCTGCTCGAATTGGCCGAGCTGACCGGTATCCCCGTCGTCACCACGCTGATGGCCCGCGGAGCGTTCCCGGACAGTCACGACCTCAACTGCGGTATGCCGGGAATGCACGGCACCGTTGCCGCAGTCGCCGCTCTGCAGCGTAGCGATCTACTGATCACCCTCGGTGCGCGTTTCGACGACCGCGTCACCGGTCAGTTGAATTCCTTCGCGCCCGACGCCAAGGTCATCCATGCCGACATCGACCCGGCCGAGATCGGCAAGAACCGCTACGCGGACGTCCCGATCGTGGGCGACTGCAAAGAGGTCATCACCGAACTCATCGAGGCGATCCGTGCCGACATGGCCACGGGCACCACGTTCGACCTCACCGAGTGGTGGGCGTACCTGAACGACATCCGTCGTACGTACCCGCTGAGCTACGACCGTCCCACCGACGGTCAGCTGAGCCCGGAGTACGTGATCCAGACCGTCGGCAAGCTCGCCGGACCGGATGCCATCTACTGCGCCGGCGTCGGTCAGCACCAGATGTGGGCCGCGCAGTTCGTCGGCTACGAGAAGCCGCGCACGTGGCTCAACTCGGGCGGGCTCGGCACCATGGGGTACGCGGTTCCCGCAGCCATGGGCGCCAAGATGGGTATGCCCGACACCGAGGTGTGGGCGATCGACGGCGACGGCTGCTTCCAGATGACCAATCAGGAACTCGCAACCTGCGCACTCGAAGGTATTCCGATCAAGGTTGCACTCATCAACAACGGCAACCTCGGCATGGTGCGCCAGTGGCAGACACTCTTCTATGAAGAGCGCTACTCCAACACCAACCTCGGAACGCACGGCGCCATCCGCATCCCGGACTTCGTGAAGCTCGCAGAAGCATTGGGCTGCCACGGAATTCGTGTCGAGCGTGAAGAAGATGTCGAAGCTGCGATCCGTGAGGCGCAGTCCATCAACGACAAGCCTGTCGTGATCGACTTCATCGTCACCGCCGACGCACAGGTGTGGCCGATGGTCGCTGCCGGAACGAGCAACGACGAAATCATGGCGGCCCGGGGCATCCGGCCGCTGTTCGACGACGACGAGGCAGTTGCCGAGCCCGCCGTCATCCACGAAGCCATGTCACGCGAGCAAGCCGGACCCGCCGCGGGCACAGGGGAGGATCAGAAGTGAGCACCAGTCACACCCTCAGTGTTCTCGTCGAGGACAAGCCAGGCGTGCTGGCTCGCGTCTCCGCACTTTTCTCCCGCCGCGGATTCAACATCGAATCCCTTGCGGTGGGCGGAACCGAGATCCCCGAGATCTCACGTATGACCATCGTCGTCACGGTCGACGAGTTCCCTCTCGAGCAGGTGACGAAGCAGCTCAACAAGCTGATCAACGTCATCAAGATCGTCGAGCAGGACGGTGAAGCATCCGTCGCTCGCGAGCTCGTGCTCATCAAGGTGCGCGCTGATGCAAGCGTGCGCACGCAGGTCATCGAAACGGTGAACCTGTTCCGCGCCAAGGTGATCGACGTCTCTCCGGAGTCCGTCACCATCGAGGCGACCGGTACTCGGTCCAAGCTGGATGCACTGCTGCGGATGCTTGATCCGTACGGTATCCGGGAGATCGTTCAGTCCGGGGTCGTGGCAGTCGGTCGAGGGCCGAAGTCGATCACGGCCACCCGCTAGTACTTTTAGACACGTAAAAATCCAAGGAGAGGTTGAGAACTGTGGCAGTCGAGATGTTCTACGACGACGATGCCGATCTGTCGATCATTCAGGGCCGCAAGGTTGCTGTGATCGGCTACGGAAGCCAGGGCCACGCCCATTCGCTGAGCCTGCGTGACTCGGGTGTCGATGTGCGCATCGGCCTCAAGGAAGGCTCGAAGTCGCGTGAGAAGGCTGAAGAGCAGGGGCTGACGGTCGGTACGCCGGCAGAGGTTTCCGAGTGGGCCGACGTCATCATGGTGCTCGCACCTGACACCGCTCAGGCGAGCATTTTCACCAATGACATCGAGCCGAACCTCAAGGACGGCGACGCGCTGTTCTTCGGTCACGGCCTGAACATTCACTTCGACCTGATCAAGGCTCCGGAGTTCGTCACCGTCGGCATGGTCGCCCCCAAGGGCCCCGGCCACCTGGTGCGTCGTCAGTTCGTCGACGGCAAGGGCGTTCCCGCGCTCATCGCCATCGACCAGGATCCCAAGGGTGAAGGCCAGGCTCTCGCTCTGTCCTACGCCAAGGGCATCGGCGGAACCCGCGCAGGCGTCATCAAGACCACGTTCAAGGAAGAGACCGAGACGGACCTCTTCGGCGAGCAGGCCGTGCTCTGCGGCGGCACCGAGGAACTGGTCAAGACCGGTTTCGAGGTCATGGTCGAGGCCGGCTACGCACCCGAGATGGCGTACTTCGAGGTTCTGCACGAGCTCAAGCTCATCGTCGACCTCATGTACGAGGGTGGCATCGCCCGCATGAACTACTCGGTGTCCGACACCGCTGAGTTCGGTGGATACCTCTCCGGCCCGCGCGTCATCGACGCCGACACCAAGGAGCGCATGAAGGCGATCCTGGCCGACATCCAGTCCGGCGAGTTCACCCGTCGTCTGGTTGCCAACGTCGAGAACGGCAACACCGAGCTCGAGGGCCTGCGCAAGGCCAACGCCGAGCACCCCATCGAGGTCACCGGCAAGAAGCTGCGGGACCTGATGAGCTGGGTCGATCGTCCGATCACCGAAACCGCGTAATTCGCAGTTTCACGCAAGCTGACTCGCTGGCCCCATACCGCAAGGAGGTATGGGGCCAGCGTCTATTTTTGGGTAGCAGTCCGCGTGAAAATCCCTTCTGCTCCATTCGTCATGTCGTCAAATTCTTTGGCGCATTCTCCTATATTGTCCTCTCCAGATAGTGAATTCTTCTTGAACCAGGATGGATATGACGGGCGACTGGAAATTTGAAGTTCCGACTACGGGAAGCAAGGTACTCCCTCCCGACGCGCGATATATGGAGGCGTTGAGCAGCCAGGGTTACGGCTTCGATGTTGCGATCGCCGATTTAGTCGATAATTCGATCGACGCGGGCGCGAAGGATGTTGTCATACACTTCGTTCGCGAAGGTGACCGTTTGGTGAGCTTGCTGGTTATCGACGACGGTGACGGCATGACAGAAGAGCAGCTGGACGTCGCAATGACCGTTGGTGGGCGCCGTGACTATCAGGACCAAGCGCTCGGCATGTTTGGAACGGGATTGAAATCAGCGTCGCTCAGTCATGCGTCGTCCGTGACTGTCGTCAGCAAGACTCGAACTACGCGGCCAGTTGGACGACGATGGATGATGTCGCGTGCGGTTACCGGTTTCGAGTGCGACATCGTGGAGCACGACTACGCCCAGAGTTTGATCGACCGCTACAACGGGTGTCCGATTGTCTGGAATGGGACTGTGATCCGCTGGGACGGTGTCAAGAACTTTCCCAGCGCCGGCGGCGGTGGTCAAACGGATCGGTATCTTCACCGTACGATCAACAAACTTGCCCTCCACCTCGGGCTCTATTTCCATCGATTCCTCGCAAACAACGCATTTAACATCACGATTGCTGTCGAGGATGTGGTCACGGGGACGGAGTATATGAATTTTGGGGTGGTTGCCCTTGATCCATTCGGATATCCAGTTTCTGGTAATCCCGACTATCCGCGCTCGTTCACCGCGCAAGTTCCCTCCGTTGGCGAGGTTGAGTTCGAAGCCCATATTTGGGTACCGAAATCAACTCGCGACGAGTACAAAGCTGTAGGCTCTGTGATGGAACGGCAGGGTTTCTATTTTTATCGTCACAACAGACTCGTGCAGGGTGGCGGTTGGAATAACTTCCGTCAACCGGATCAGCACCTTGCGCTCGCGCGAGTCGTGATCGACTTGCCAGCGGGTTCAGGCGATGCATTCCGACTGAGTGTGAAAAAAGAGGGCGTCGAGATGTCTCCGGAAGTGGTCGCAGCGCTCGAAACCGCCACAAGCGCTGATGGATCGGTGTTTACGCAGTACGTAGCTGATGCAGAAATGGTGTACCGCGAAGCGCGTAAGCGCTCTGGACAGACGAGAAAACCCGTAATAGGTCCAGGCAAGGGCATAGATGTCAGCGTGCGGGAGACAATCGAAGAAGAGTTACCGTTGCTCGTCGGTGAGGAGCCGATTTCAGTTCGATGGCAGTCGCTTGAGAACAGTGTCTTCTTTGAGATCGACCGAGAAAACCGTGCCATCCAGCTGAACCAGTTCTACCGGGCAGCACTCTTAGGTGGTCGTCGTGGCACGCTGAATGACGCCCCGCTTGTGAAGTCACTCATGTATCTCATGCTCCATCAGTTGTTCGAGAAGGAATACAGCGGACCTCGAGAGAAGGACAATCTCCAATTGTGGCAGGCGGTGTTGGTCTCGGCGGCGCGCGCTGAGTTGGACCGAATGACCGAGAATGACTGAGGGTGAGGGTCTTGGGACTCTGGAATGGTCGACCGTAGAGCACTACCTCGCAGAGCGACTCGCAGCGACCTACCGCCTCTCAGGGGCTTCCAGGCATCCAATCGTGACATATGAGATCAATGATGACGGGCAGGAGATTGCTCTGTGCGTTGAGCTCGAAGGTTCTCAGAAGGCTCCGAGTACGCGCCTTTCAGCGATCCATATTGATCGCATTATGCATCGTGGTCTCAGTATGGCTCGGATTCGTACGACGCGTTCTGAACTGACGCGCGATTTTCACGACCTGGCGTTGTCGATCTCGAATCGTATTGTGGCGAAAGGGTATTCGCTCGATCGAGCATTTAGCGAGACGGTCCGGTCGTGGAGCGCGCTGTTGGACGCAGAGCATGCCGCGAGTGCGAAACTTCGGATCGGACTGCATGGAGAAATCGCGGTTTTGACGTCCCTTGGCGAGCGTTTCGGGTGGCGTTTGGCCGTTGAATCATGGACCGGTCCGAAGAGCGAGGAGCACGACTTTGTTTTGCCTGACTTCGACCTCGAGGTCAAAACCACAACGTCGGAGCGACGTGTTCACACTATCCACGGAATAGGGCAACTCGATCAGTCTCCAGGTCGTCCGCTGTCGCTGATCTCGATACGAATGACGCGGGGTGGCGTCGCGGGTCGGTCGCTTGCACAATCGATCGACGCTGTTCAAAAGGCACTGGCATCCGAGGGTGTCGAGGTGCAGGCCAAATTTGCACGTGCCCTGAGTGAAAGTGGTTGGACGGACAGCTCATTTGCGGACGAGCGCTGGATCTTGAGAGACAAACCTTTGATACTTGACTCAGAAGATGTTCCGCGCGTCCATTCTGCGGGGTTTCCTGATACATTTCGGGACCGAGTCCTCGCATTGCGTTACGACATCGACGTGACCGGTATCGAGCAACAGACCGGTCCACCTGTCGATCTGAACGACCTGCACTTACCCTGACTGACGAGGACTTGTAAATGAGCAATATCGATCAGCTTCGAATTGATCTACACACTGCGGCACTGGCCGATATGGATGCCAGTCGACCGAAGAAGCTCTTGCGCGCCTTGGCGTACCAAGCGGAGGACCTTTCCCCTGATGCTGAGAATCTTGTATCTGAAGAGGACTTTTGTATAACGCTGAAGTCAGCGCAGTCGGTTGATCCAATTATCGAGATATGGCGTCGACAGCTGACTCGATGGGACTTCATAAACAAGCCAATCTGGTCGCAGTCCGAGTCTCGCACTGATGCTCGGCGCAGGGAAATCTATGACTACTTGGACTTGGGTGAGGACACCCGGACCTTGCTGGATCAGTTGATTCCGATCGCAACGATCGACCGGCCTGTGGTAGTAAGCGAGGAGTTTGAGCCGTGGTATTTGCCGGATACCGTGCATAGTAAGGGGTGGTACTGGTCTGCATACCGGAAACTCCTGCTCGACAAAGGTTGGCCCGACGAGGCGGTCGCCAGCCTTGATGAGGCTTCGAATCAAGTCGTGGAGCGATTGGCGAATCCGATCAATGCTGAGGCCTACCAGTCCAAGGGCTTGGTCGTTGGCTATGTTCAGTCAGGGAAAACTGCCAACTTTACTGGTGTCATATCGAAATCGGTCGATGCGGGCTACAGGTTGGTTATTGTCCTGGGCGGAACACTGAATGTGTTGCGCAGGCAAACTCAGCGCCGACTTGACATGGAATTAGTTGGCAGAGAGAACATCTTGCGTGGAACTAATGAATATGAGTCCGACTATGCCGATGATCCGGCTTGGAGCCAAGATAAGTTCCTAAAGTTTGGCGAGAGGCCTTCCGTGCTCGGAGCGTTCGATATCATTCGAATGACGACACGAGAAAAAGACTATGAGGCGCTGCTCCAGGGTATCGAAGCGCTGGAGGTCGAGAAGAAGGACCGCTCACTGCCCCTGTATGACCCTAGGAACCTTCACTCGTCTTCGGCTCGGTTGATGGTCGTTAAAAAGAACAAAGATGTCTTGACGAAGCTCGTCAAGGATCTCAAGCGGCTTACTACTCCTTTGGCGGAAATTCCGGTGCTGATCATCGACGACGAGTCGGATGAAGCGTCGGTGAATACTTCGGATCTGGCGAAGCCGAATGCCGAACGCACCGCCATCAACGTAAAAATCGGTGAGTTGCTCAAAATGTTGCCTCGGGCGCAGTATGTGGGTTACACGGCAACACCGTTTGCAAACGTATTTATTGATCCCAGCGACGCGGAGGATATTTTTCCCAAGGATTTCATCCTGTCGCTACCTCGACCTATTGGCTATATGGGTGCGCGGGATTTTCACGACTTGGATTCAGCGTTGTCTCCGCAAGAGCGTACAATTTTCAATTCGAACGAGAAAGCTCATGTAAGGGACATAGTCACTGTCGATGGTGAAGATGACGATTCCTTGCAAAAAGCGATGGATATGTTTGTGTTGTCGGCCGCCGTTAAACTCTATCGAGAGGCAGAAGGCGGTATGGGTGATGGATACTTCCCGCATCACACTATGCTTATTCATGAGTCAAGGCTTACTAACGATCATCGTGAGTTGTTAGGGCGGGTATCCAAGCTCTGGTGGAACTCTGGTTATACGAGTAGCGATGGACATGCCAGGCTTCGTGAACTGTTCGACACTGATGTGGCTCCCGTATCCGCCGTTCGATCAGGAGTGCACGCGGTCCCTGGTTCGTATGACCAATTGGTGAAGCATATCGGCCCCGCAGCCTTCCGTATCGGTGGCGATCTTAAACCGATCATAGTCGTCAATGGCGACAAGGACCTCGATACCGGCGATGCGGACTTTGACAAGCGCTCGATCTGGAAAATTTTGATTGGGGGGCAGAAGTTATCGCGTGGGTTTACTGTCGAAGGCCTAACGGTCACATACTTCCGCCGTAATGCTACCTCGGCATCTGCATTAATGCAGATGGGGCGTTGGTTCGGGTTCCGTGAAGGATACCGAGATCTTGTTCGCCTCTATGTGGGACGTGAGGAGACAGTAGGTAAAAGAAGTGTTGATTTATATGAATCCTTTGAGGCGATTTGTCTCGACGAAGAGAACTTTCGATCGGAGTTGGCGCGGTACTCTCAATTAAAGGATGGCCGAGCACTGATCACGCCCGCGCAGGTGCCACCGCTTGTCTCGCAGCACCTTCCCGCATTGAAGCCGACCAGTCCAAACAAGATGTACAACGCACAGTTGGTCGAGATGGCGACTCCAGGAGAGTGGAAGGAGTTCACCGCATATCCTAAAAAGATAACCGATCTACGCACCAATACCGCAATATGGACCCCGATTCTAGAGTCGTTGTCTCCCTTGTCGTCTGAGATTGAGATAGTGTCGCCTCGTGTTGGATCGGTTGAATCTGCGGTTGCACTCGGATTTACTGCACTGGCTGGTAGGGTTGATCGCACACAATTGTTCGAACTTCTAGAGAATTTGCGCTGGTGTGCCCCTTCTCAGTTCTTTCCGCACCTTGCATACCTGCGCGTGATTACAGATCGCGAGCTAGTGGACGACTGGCTCGTATTGGCGCCACAGCACAATACTGCACGTTTGGACCCGGGTGAAGGCCAAGTCGCGAATTGGGGAACTAGTCGTTCGTATTCCTATTTCTCGCGTGATCGCCGGCGTGAACCCCTGTTCGGCGCAATTAGTGACCCGAAGCATCGTCCTGGCCCGATCAAAATCGCACAGAACCGTTTGCTCCGTGTGCCTGGTGACGAGCACCCTCGCACGTCAACTCGAACTGGCGTGGTAGTTCTCTATCCAATAGTGGAGAGGGTCAACAGGCCGGAACGTGGGCCGATCAGCAATGTTGATCCGGGCAAGATCGTCATGGCATTCTCGGTCGTTGCCCCAGTTGCAGTTGACGGCTATCCGCCCATTGTCTTCACAACACACGACTCGTCGAAGAGCGCACCCATCATCGACGTTGTTTCGGGCTGAGTTCGGAGTGGTCCCTCGCCGTGCCGGAGTGTGGCACGGCGCGGTGAGTGGCTATGTCGGCGATTCATATGGTGTCGCTGGGGACCGTTAGTATCTGCTCACATGTCACCGAGTGCAGTTCCATCGCCTTTCGAAACGGCACAGATGGTGGATCTGTTCGCAGGTCCTGGCGGGTTGGATGTCGCTGCGCGTTGGTTAGGTGTCCCGGTAGTCGGGATCGAATGGGATCCAAACGCGTGCGAAACGCGTGCAAAGGCTGGCCTACTCACTCAGCCTGGCGATGTTCGCGATTTTGGTCCGGAGTTATTTCCTGCCGCTAAGTATCTCGCAGGTGGGCCACCATGCCAGACCTTCACGGTTGCAGGTTCGGGAGCAGGTCGGAAAGCTCTCGATCGTGTAGTCGCGTTCATCAAGCGCATGGCCTCAGACGAGGACATATCCGCAGACGTCCGCGAGTTGGACGATGAGAGAACTGGTTTGGTTCTGGAGCCACTGCGGTGGGCTCTGGAGGCAAATGAGCTTGGTCGACCCTACGAGGTGATCATTCTCGAGCAAGTGCCAGCAGTATTGCCTGTGTGGGAGGCGATGGCCGAGGCGCTGGAGGGGTACGGGTACACGTCGAAATGTGAGGTTTTGCATACCGAGGAGTTCGGCGTTCCCCAGACCAGACGGCGTGCGGTTCTCGTGGCGCGCAAGGGCGGCGAGCCAAAGCTTCCTGAATCGACGCATCGTCGATACAAACGAGGTACTACGCGCAGCGAAGGAACGCCGGGTTTGTTGGAATGGCAGACGATGGGCGATGCACTTGGGGAGCGTGGGCAGTTCGTAGTGATATCCAACTATGGCAGTGGGGGCGTTTCGTCTGCACGTGGGCGGCGCACCTCCGAACAACCAGCGTTCACGGTTACCGGGAAAGTCTCACGGAATCGAGTCACAACATCGCAAGGCGTCGAAACGCGCCGGTTCAGCCATTCGGAGGCAGGTCGGTTGCAGACATTCCCGCCTGATTACCCGTGGTCCGGCCGAGACATTGCTCAGCAGATTGGGAATGCGATACCACCCCGGTTGGCTGCCCACGTACTCGCCTCAGCGTTGTTCGACGGCAAGCTCGAGGACGAATCACTGACGGCCGCAACTGATAGTTCCTGGAAAGCGCGCAGTGAGACGACACCCACTCTGGTCCCGATTCCGCTGTAGCCGTTTGCGATTCGACGTACGGCCGGCCGGGGAATCGCAGTTTCGGTTGTTGGCCTGTCCGTGAAAGAGTTGTCGATACGAGGATGGACCGAGCAAAAGCCATAGCCCACATCCTGTCGAGAATTTGCCCGCGAAAGTGTCCACTATGTGGTATTGCCTACCGCGTTGTGGATTCCAAGTGAGCGCGCACTAAACTATCGGTGGTTAAACCACCTTCACACCCACCTAATCAGGGAGTTTGCACGTGAGCCAGCCTGGCCGTCCCGTTGTTCTGATCGCCGACAAGCTCGCGCCGTCCACAGTCGAGGCGCTCGGTGACGGTGTGGAGGTGCGTTGGGTCGACGGACCCGACCGCCCGGCGCTGCTCGCCGCGGTACCCGAGGCCGACGCGATTCTCGTCCGTTCCGCCACTACCGTCGACGCCGAGGTTCTGGCTGCCGGCACCAAGCTGAAGATCATCGGCCGCGCCGGTGTCGGCCTGGACAACGTCGAGATCCCCGCAGCCACCGAGCGCGGCGTGATGGTCGTCAACGCACCGACCTCCAACATTCACTCCGCTGCCGAGCACGCTGTCGCGCTCCTCATGTCGACCGCTCGCCAGATTCCCGCAGCAGACAAGACTCTGCGTGAGAACACCTGGAAGCGAAGCAAGTTCAACGGTGTCGAGATCCTCGGCAAGACTGTCGGCGTTGTCGGACTCGGCCGCATCGGCCAGCTCTTCGCGCAGCGTCTCGCTGCGTTCGAGACCACGATCATCGCGTACGACCCCTACCTGCCCGCAGCGCGCGCAGCGCAGCTCGGCATCGAACTGGTCACCATCGACGAGCTCGTCGAGCGCGCCGACTTCATCTCCGTGCACCTGCCCAAGACCAAGGAAACGGCCGGCCTGATCAACGCCGAGCGCCTCGCCAAGGCCAAGGACGGCGTCATCATCGTCAACGCCGCTCGCGGTGGTCTGATCGACGAAGATGCGCTCTACGACGCACTCGTCTCCGGCAAGGTCCGAGGCGCCGGTCTCGACGTGTTCAGCACCGAGCCGTGCACCGATTCCAAGCTTTTCGAGCTCGACAACGTCGTTGTCACCCCGCACCTCGGAGCATCGACGTCCGAGGCTCAGGACCGCGCAGGTATCGACGTGGCCAAGAGTGTTCTCCTCGCTCTGGCAGGCGAATTCGTTCCCGAGGCTGTCAACGTCTCCGGCGGCCCCGTGGGCGAAGAAGTTGCTCCGTGGCTCGAGCTCGTCCGCAAGCTCGGTCTCCTCGCTGCGACGTTGTCGCCCGAAGCTGTGCAGACCGTGCAGGTTGTCGCCACCGGCGAGCTGTCTGCCGAAACCGTCGACATCCTCGGCCTGGCTGCACTGCGCGGCGTGTTCTCCGCCAGCAGCGATGAGGCTGTCACGTTCGTCAACGCTCCGGCACTGGCCGAGCAGCGCGGCGTGACCGTGTCGGTCGAGAAGCACTCCGAGGCTCTTGCTCACCGCAGCGCGGTCGAGGTGCGTGCAGTTGCCGCCGACGGCACGGTCACGTCGGTCACGGGCGCACTCACCGGTCTGCAGCAGGTCGAGAAGATCGTCAACATCAACGGACGCAGCTTCGACCTGCGCGCCGAGGGCCACAACATCGTCGTTCACTACAGCGATCGCCCGGGCGTTCTCGGTGTCCTCGGCACCGTCCTCGGAAACGCGGGCGTCGACATCCTCGCAGCAGCACTGAGCCAGGATGCCGAAGGCGAAGGCGCAACTGTCATCTTGCGCGTCGATCGCGTCGTCGGTGACGCCGAGGTCGAGGCAATCGTCTCGCAGCTCGACGCTCGCGTCGCCCAGGTCGACCTTTCCTGATTGTTTTTGCTGTGCGCCTTTATCAACCGCCCGCGGTTGATAAAGGCGCACAGTTCTACTGAGATGAGGACTCCATGAAGCTTGCGGTCATTCCGGGTGACGGAATCGGCGTCGAGGTCACTGCCGAGGCGCTCAAGGTGCTCGGCAAGTTGGTTCCGGATCTGGAAACCACCGAATACGATCTCGGTGCCCGTCGCTACAACGCCACCGGCGAGTTGCTCCCGGCGGACGAGCTGGACCAGATTCGTCAGCACGACGCAATTCTGTTGGGCGCCATCGGTGATCCGCGGATCGTCGCACCCGGCATCCTCGAGCGTGGTCTGCTGCTGAACATGCGCTTCCAGCTCGATCATCACGTGAATCTTCGCCCCGCACAGCTGTATCCGGGTGCGCTGTCGCCGTTGGCGGCCCAGCCGGAGATCGACTTCGTCGTGGTTCGTGAAGGCACCGAGGGTCCGTACACCGGAAACGGTGGAGCGATCCGCGTCGGCACCGATCACGAGATCGCAACCGAGGTGTCGATCAATACCTGGTTCGGTGCCGAGCGCGTGGTGCGTTACGCATTTGCCTTGGCGCAGACCCGGTCCAAGCACCTCACCTTGATTCACAAGACCAACGTGCTCTCCAACGCGGGCGCAATCTGGACGCGTGCAATCGAGACCGTCGGTGCCGAGTTCCCGGACGTCGAAACCGCGTACTGCCACATCGACGCGGCCACGATCTACATGGTCACCGACCCGTCGCGCTTCGACGTGATCGTCACGGACAACCTCTTCGGTGACATCATCACCGACCTCGCCGGCGCCGTAACCGGTGGCATCGGTTTGGCCGCAAGCGGAAACATCGATGCCTCGGGTACCAACCCGTCGATGTTCGAGCCCGTTCACGGCAGTGCTCCGGACATCGCCGGCAAGGGAATCGCTGATCCCACCGCCGCGATCCTCTCGGCCGCACTGCTTCTTCGCCATCTCGGACGCGAGGACGACGCCGCTCGGGTCGAGGCTGTGGTCGCTGCCGACCTGGCTACCCGCGGCGAAGGTCCCATCTCCACAACGGAGATCGGCGACCGGATCACTGCAGCGCTGTAAGGATTTCTTCACGAGACTGACGCGCGTGAGCCTTTCGGCTTGCGCGCGTCAGTCGTTTCCGGCACCCCGATAGACTGGCCGGCATGCGTCTTGGTCGAATTGCCAGTCCCGATGGTGTTGCGTTCGTCAGTATCGAAGGTGAAGAGGATGCCCTCGTCGCCAAGGAAATTGCGGAGCACCCGTTCGGGAACCCCACATTTACCGGCCGAAGTTGGCCGCTCGCCGATGTTCGTCTGCTGGCTCCGATTCTCGCCAGCAAGGTGATCTGCATCGGCAAGAATTATGCAGATCACATCGCGGAGATGGGCGGAGAGGCTCCCGCGGACCCCGTGATCTTCCTCAAGCCAAACACGTCCATAGTTGGCCCGGGTGCCCCGATCGTCTTGCCTCCCACCTCGAACGAGGTGCACTTCGAGGGTGAACTCGCGGTCGTCATCGGTCAACCGTGCAAGGACGTTCCGGCGGCGAAGGCGTTGAGCGTGGTCCTCGGTTACACGATCGCCAACGACGTGTCGGCGCGAGATCATCAGCGTCACGACGGGCAGTGGACGCGAGCGAAGGGCCACGACACTTTCTGCCCACTCGGCCCCTGGATCGAAACCAGTCTGGATGCGTCCGACGTCGATATCAAGACCGAGGTGAACGGCCAGGTCAAGCAGGACAGCAGCACGGCTTTTCTCCTCCACGACATTCCGAAGATCATCGAGTGGATCTCGGCGGTGATGACTCTCTTGCCTGGCGACGTCATCCTCACCGGCACCCCCGCCGGAGTAGGCCCGATCGTCGACGGCGATTCCGTGTCGGTCACGGTCTCGGGGATCGGCACGCTCACGAACCCGGTGACCGCCAAGAGCTGATCTGACCCGGTTCGTTCAGTCACGCGACTACGGAGGCCCCATCCAACCGGATGGGGCCTCCGTCGTGGTGTGAGGTCGAGAGGTGTCTGTCGCAGAAAAGTTGCAAGATGGTAACTATCGCCAGTGGATTGATCGGGATTGCCAACCGACTCGAAGAAATCAGGCTCCGGGACTGACCTGCGGGTTTCATGACCCAGGCGAAGCTTCGCCTCTGATCCTCCTGGCGTTATGTCGGATTTGGCCAGGTTGGGAGAGTTCGCCATACGGTTTGCTGTCGCGGCCCGTAACAGACCAAATTCCCTGAAATGTAACGCTGAGCAGTAGGGTGACCGATAACTGGATAGAAGCCGATGGGGCAATCGAGTGGATTGCGCAGAAACGTGGTGATACATGACGACCTTCGCGGAAGCCTCCCGGACAGCGGCAGGGCAAGCGCGGAACGGGCAGCGGCCGGTGTGGCGAGACAAGAAGCGCTACCTGTGGCCACTGGGTTTGCTGGTTCCTCTCAGCCCGTTCGCTGCGTGGTTCCTGGTCGACAAATTCAGTCTCGGGCTCTTCTGGGCCATCGGGGCGTGGCTGATCGTCATCGTCATTCCCCTGATCGATCTCCTGGCGGGCGAGGACGGTAACAGCCCACCGGACGAAGCGATCCCTGAATTGCAAGAGGATCGTTTCTACCGCTGGTGCACGTACTTGTTCCTGCCCCTCCAATACGTCGGGCTGGTGTTCGTCGCGTGGTGTTGGGTGAACGCGCCGATGGCGGCGGGGGAGAAGTTCGCGCTCGCGATGACTGCCGGCGTGGTTGCCGGTGTGGGGATCAACGCGGCGCATGAATTGGGGCACAAGAGTGAGAAGCTCGAGAAGTGGCTCGCGAAAGTAGCGCTCGCGCAGTCCTTCTACGGCCATTTCTACGTCGAACACAACCATGGTCATCACGTCCGCGTCGCGACGCCGGAGGATCCGGCCAGCTCGCGGTACAAGGAAAACTTCTGGTTCTTCTTGCCTCGCAGCGTCATCGGCGGCCTGCGCTCGGGATGGCGGATCGAAAGCGCTCGTCTGAGGCGTCAGGGGAGACGGACGTGGAGTTACCGCAACAACATCCTGAACGCGTGGGCGATGAGTGTGGTTCTGTTCGGCAGTCTGATCGCCGCGTTCGGCTGGGAAATTGCGCCGTGGCTCGCCGTTCAGGCAATTGCAGGCTTCACGTTCCTCGAGACCGCCAACTATCTCGAGCACTACGGCTTGCTACGTGCGAAGCGGCCTGACGGCTCGTACGTCCGGTGCTCGCCCGAGGACAGCTGGAACAGCGACCACGTCGTCAGCAATCTGTTCCTCTATCAACTTCAGCGTCACAGCGACCATCACGCGAATCCGCGTCTGCGGTACCAGAGCCTGCGAAGTGCGGCCGAAGCGCCGCAACTTCCAGCGGGTTACGCAGTCATGATCGTCTGCGCGTGGGTGCCGCCGCTGTGGCGAAAGGTCATGGACAAGCGACTGCTGGCCTACTACGACGGCGACATGACACGCATCAACGTCCTGCCGGGTAAGTGATCGGCCGGATGGAGGAAGGGCTGCCGGACTAACCTGTAGTACGACCATCCATCATCGCCGAGCCAAGTGAGCCATGACCAACAGCGAAGTACGCGTCCGTTTCTGTCCGTCACCCACCGGAACCCCGCACGTGGGTTTGGTGCGCACCGCCTTGTTCAACTGGGCATTCGCACGACACCACGGCGGCACATTCGTGTTCCGTATCGAAGACACCGATGCGCAGCGCGACAGTGAAGAGTCCTACCAGGCCATCCTCGACGCCCTCCGCTGGTTGGGGCTCAATTGGGACGAAGGCCCGGAGGTCGGTGGGCCGCACGCACCGTATCGCCAGTCCGAGCGTCGCGACCTGCATCTCGACGTTGTTGCCAAGTTGCTGGCCGCGGGCGAGGCCTACGAGTCCTACTCGACGAACGAGGAGGTCGAAGCGCGACACAAGGCGGCCGGACGCGATCCGAAGCTCGGATACGACAACTTCGATCGCGAGCTCAGCGACGAGCAGCGCGCTGCCTACATCGCCGAGGGGCGCAAGCCCGTCGTCCGCCTCCGGATGCCCGATCATGATCTGACCTGGAACGACCTGGTGCGGGGCGAGACCACGTTCAAGGCAGGCACCGTTCCGGACTTCGCGCTGACTCGCGGCAACGGCATTCCGCTGTACACCTTGGTCAACCCGGTCGACGACGCGTTGATGAAGATCACCCATGTACTGCGCGGCGAAGATCTGCTGTCCTCGACTCCGCGTCAGCTCGCGTTGTACGAGGCATTGATTCGTATCGGTGTCGCCGATTTCACACCGTCGTTCGGGCACTTGCCTTTCGTGATGGGTCAGGGCAACAAGAAGCTTTCCAAGCGCGATCCCGAGTCCAACCTCTTCATCCACCGCGATCGGGGCTTCATTCCCGAGGGATTGCTGAACTACCTGGCTCTGCTCGGGTGGAGCATCGCCGACGATCACGATGTCTTCTCGCTCGACGAGATGGTTGCGGCCTTCGACGTCTCCAAGGTCAACTCCAATCCTGCCCGCTTCGACCAGAAGAAGGCCGACGCGATCAATGCCGAGCACATTCGCCTGCTCGAGCCGGCCGACTTCGCCGGTCGTCTGAAGTCGTTCCTGGTGGAGCACGGACATATCGGCGCCGATGTCGACGAAGCGACGTTCACTGTTGCGGCGGACCTCGTGCAGACGCGCATCGTCGTCCTGTCCGACGCGTGGGATCTGCTGAAATTCCTGTTCGTCGACGAGGCGTCGTTTGCTCTCGATCCGGCCGCGGCGGCAAAGAACCTGAAGGAAGATGCCGGTCCGGTTCTGGACGCGTCTCTTGCGGCGCTCGATGCCATCTCAGAGTGGTCGGCGGCCAGTATCGAGGAAGCACTCAAGAAGGCCCTCATCGAGGATCTGGAGCTCAAACCGCGTAAGGCCTTCGCTCCGGTTCGGGTCGCGATCACGGGCTCTCACATCAGCCCTCCGCTGTACGAGTCGATGGAATTGCTCGGTCGTGAGGTCTCGCTCGCTCGGTTGCGCGCCGGTAGGGCAGCGGTAACCGCCTAGATCGGACGGTCTTCCGGCCGAAAATGAAGCAAAAACCTCCTGTGACCATACGATTTGGTATTTGGGGCAGGGGTACTGGTAATCTTCTTTTCGGCCGGAGACGAGCCGCCGAGCACAACAGCGAAGCGGATCGGGCAAGGCTGGTGAGCAAGACCTTGGGGTATGGTGTAATTGGCAACACAGCGGTTTCTGGTACCGCCATTCTAGGTTCGAGTCCTGGTACCCCAGCGGAAATCCGGTCGATTTTGTGGCCGGACTCAGACAAGCTAAGCTTGCTGAGCATCCAAGAGCAAGACTGAAATACCACGTTTAAAAGCGTGTCCTGGCCCCGTCGTCTAGCGGCCTAGGACGCCGCCCTCTCAAGGCGGTAGCGCGGGTTCGAATCCCGTCGGGGCTACAAAGGGAAGACCCTCCGATCATTGATCGGAGGGTCTTTTCGTGTGTGCGGAAAATGTCTCCGGCGATGCGAAAAACGATCACCCCCAGTCGAATTCGACTGGGGGTGATCGTCATCTCACTCTGTTGTCTGCGATCGGTTATCCGCTCTTACGGCGGAACTCTCGCTTGTGATCGGCGGGGCCATGCGTGTTGTGGACCTTGGACTGTCCGTCGCGATGGTCGGTCGATTTGGCGTTCTGATGATTCTTCCGTTCGAGGGCCTCACGGAACTTTCGTTTGGTTTCCTCCGATTGGGATTCGGGTTCGGACGGGGTGTTGCTGTCGAGATCGCTCATATGCTCACTCCTTGTTGTTGGGCCTGTTGGTGAAACTACGCCGGCCCGAATTCGATTGCTCGTGATTTTTCCGCTCACGAATCTCAGGGCTGCGGCGGCGGTGCGGTAGAGCCGGAAAGAGGCATCGCAGGCATCCCGAGCTTGCGGTGATCCCACGAACGAGTTCGATCGGGAACGAACCGTACCGCGACGCGCTTGTGGAGCATCGCGTCGACGGCCGGGCGGAGATCGTCGGTGTACGGGCCCGTGTATCGCTCCCAGACGCTGATTCCCACAGCGAAGAGGGCTTCCGGATCTTCGACGATGACCCCGGTACCCTCCATCGAGACTCCTCGGAGCGTGTCGTACGTCTGACCGTCTTCGATCAGGACGGACATTCGGGCGTCCCGGCGAAGGTTGACGGCCTTCTGCGACTTGGCTTTGGTCTCGAACCAGATTTCGCCGTCGACTATCGCGAACCACATCGCGATCAGGTGAGGCATTCCGTCGGCGCTCAACGTCGCCATCGTTGCCGTACGGCTCTTTTCGACGAAGCTCGAGATTTCGGCCTCGGTCATCGTGATCTGACTACGCTGTTTTCCTGCCATGGTCGCGTCGTACTCCTACGTGCTCGAGGATCTGAAGGCCTTACTGTGTCACGAATTACAGACGCTTGTGGAGCGCTTCGGCAGCTGCGAGAAGGTCCGCCGCCCAGCGGGCTCCCGGTCGTCTACCCATCCGATCGATGGGGCCGGAGACCGAAATCGCGGCAATGACAGCGCCTGCCGAGTCTCGGACGGGAGCCGCGACGCTGGCGACACCGGGCTCACGTTCGGCCGCGCTCTGTGCCCAGCCGCGCCGGCGAACCTCGAGCAGCACTCGTTCGCCGAAGGACGCATCGGCGAGGACGGTCCGTTGGGTTTGTGGATCTGCCCATGCGAGAAGGACCTTGGCACCGGATCCGGCGTTCATCGGCAGTCGGGCTCCGACGAGCACCGTGTCACGCAGGCCGGTCGGTGGTTCCATCGACGCGACGCAGATGCGTTGTGTGCCTTCGCGACGGTACAGCTGGACGCTTTCGCCGGTGATTTCGCGAAGGCGGGGGAGGATGAGTCCGGCCGCAGCAATGAGTGGATCATTAGCGGTGGCAGCGAGTTCGGCGAGTCCGGGCCCTGGGCACCACTGACCGTCCGAGTCGCGAGTGAGGAGTCGATGGACTTCGAGACCGACGGCGAGTCTATGGGCGGTCGCGCGCGGCAAACCGGTTCGTGCACAGAGTTCGGTGAGGCTGCACGGTTCCTCAGCTACTGCATGAAGCACGCCCATTGCTTTGTCCAGGACGCCGATGCCGCTATGCTGTCTCATAGGTCGATACCAGTTTCTCGCATAGTGGGATGCTACCGCATTTCCTGTAGGGATAGCGCATTTCCTCGGGACAGTCTGCATCTGCTGTGAAGGCTGGGGACCTACTTCACGCGCGGCGGGCCAGCCCGTAGTCCGCCGACGCGAGGCTACGTACAGAGGTGGAAGACATGGCACAGAAAGCACGCACTCTCGCCGAGAAGGTGTGGGACGACCACGTTGTCGTGAAAGGGGAGGGGCAGGATCCCGACCTCATCTACATCGATCTCCACCTCGTTCACGAAGTGACGAGCCCCCAGGCATTCGACGGACTTCGCCTGGCGGGACGCCAGTTGCGCCGTCCCGACCTGACGATCGCCACCGAGGACCACAACGTTCCGACGATCGACATCGACAAGCCGATCGCAGATCCTGTGTCCAAGACTCAGGTCGACACCTTGCGCCGAAATTGCGAGGAGTTCGGAGTTCGCTTGCACCGCATGGGCGATCTCGACCAAGGCATCGTGCATGTGGTCGGACCGCAGCTCGGCCTGACGCAGCCCGGAACCACCGTGGTGTGCGGCGACAGTCATACGTCGACGCACGGCGCATTCGGTGCGCTCGCAATGGGAA
This sequence comes from Rhodococcus sp. SG20037, assembly GCF_031763325.1. Taxonomy (NCBI): domain Bacteria; kingdom Bacillati; phylum Actinomycetota; class Actinomycetes; order Mycobacteriales; family Nocardiaceae; genus Rhodococcus; species Rhodococcus sp. SG20037. The sequence continues at coordinate 2,560,590 of NZ_CP134497.1, forward strand.
TCGGCACCAGCGAGGTCGAGCATGTGATGGCAACGCAGACATTGTCGTTGCGCCCCTTCAAGACCATGGCGATCACGGTCGACGGCGAGCTGCCTCCCGGCGTCACGAGCAAGGACTTGATCCTCGCAGTCATCGCCAAGATCGGCACCGGCGGCGGCCAGGGCTACGTACTGGAGTACCGCGGCGAGGCCATTCGCAAACTGTCGATGGAAGCTCGTATGACCATCTGCAACATGTCGATCGAGGCCGGAGCCCGCGCGGGCATGATCGCACCGGACGAGACCACTTACGAGTTCATCAAGGGCCGTCCGCATGCACCGTCCGGCGCAGAGTGGGACGAAGCCGTCGCCGCGTGGGAGTTGCTCAAGACCGACGAGGGCGCGGAATTCGACAACGAGGTTCACATCGACGCAAGCGCATTGACGCCTTTCGTCACGTGGGGAACCAATCCGGGACAGGGTGCGCCGCTCGGCGACCGTGTGCCTGATCCCGAACTGATCGTCGACGAGAGCGAGCGTCAGGCAGCCGAGAAGGCGCTCACCTACATGGGTCTCGACGCCGGTATGCCGCTTCGGGATGTTTCTGTCGACACCGTGTTCGTCGGTTCGTGCACCAACGGACGCATCGAAGACCTGCGCGCAGTGGCGGAGGTGCTCGAGGGTCGCCATGTGGCAGAGGGCGTTCGGATGCTCATCGTTCCCGGCTCGATGCGGGTGCGGGCTCAAGCCGAAAGCGAAGGTCTCGGTGAAATCTTCACAGCGGCAGGGGCTGAATGGCGCCAGGCCGGTTGCTCGATGTGCTTGGGAATGAACCCTGACCAGCTTGCTCCCGGCGAGCGTTCGGCATCGACGTCCAACCGGAATTTCGAAGGCCGACAGGGTAAAGGCGGCCGGACTCATCTGGTTTCCCCGCTCGTCGCGGCTGCCACGGCGGTCCGCGGAACGCTCTCGGCACCGGCCGATCTGGTCTGACCCACTTACCATCTCGAGGAGAATTTCGATGGAATCCTTTACCACGCACAAGGGTATCGGCGTCCCGCTGCGACGCTCGAATGTCGATACCGACCAGATCATCCCTGCCGTGTACCTGAAACGGGTGACGCGCACCGGATTCGAGGACGGGCTGTTTGCAGGGTGGCGTACCGACCCCAACTTCATTCTGAATCTGGCTCCGTACGACAAGGGAAGCGTCCTCGTGGCCGGTCCCGATTTCGGCACGGGCTCTTCGCGTGAGCATGCCGTGTGGGCTCTCTCCGACTTCGGATTTCGGGTCGTCATTGCTTCCCGGTTTGCCGACATCTTCCGCGGAAACGCCGGAAAAGCCGGTCTCGTAGCGGCACAGGTCGAGCAGAGCGACGTCGAATTGCTCTGGAAGTTGCTCGAAGAGCAGCCCGGACTGGAATTGACAGTAGATCTCGAGAATCGGACCGTCAGCGCCGGAACTACGGTGGTGCCGTTCAATATTGACGACTACACACGGTGGCGTCTGCTGGAGGGTCTCGACGACATCGGACTGACATTGCGGCAGGTAGACGCGATTTCCGAGTTCGAAAAGTCAAGGCCTTCATGGAAACCGACTACCCTTCCAGCCCGAATTTCGCAGGGCTGAACCGAAATCCGCAACTCCGCGCGGGAAGAGAAATAGGTCACCATTTCGCAGTCACGTTGAATGAGAATTGGCGTGGCACATAGACTCTTGCCGTTATCAGGTTTACCGTGGTTCTCAGTCGGTCCGACGGTGGACCACAATTAGCGGAGGAATTTCAATGAACAAGGCAGAGCTCATCGATGTTCTGACTGAAAAGCTGGGTTCGGACAGGCGCACAGCGACCGACGCAGTGGAGCACGTCGTGGACACCATCGTCCGCGCCGTCCACCGTGGCGAGAGCGTGACCATCACCGGCTTCGGAGTCTTCGAGCAGCGTCGTCGTGCAGCACGTGTTGCACGCAACCCGCGTACGGGCGAGACCGTCAAGGTCAAGCCGACGTCGGTTCCGGCTTTCCGTCCGGGTGCGCAGTTCAAGGCTGTTATCGCTGGTGGACAGAAGCTTCCGGCCACCGGCCCGGCAGTCAAGCGTGGCGTAGCAGCACCGGCCACCAAGGCTGCAGCCAAGAAGGCTGCTGCCAAGAAGACCGCAGCCAAGAAGGCTCCGGCCAAGAAGGCTCCGGCCAAGACCGCAGCCAAGAAGACGGTTGCCGCGAAGGCTCCGGCCAAGAAGGCTCCGGCCAAGACCGCAGCCAAGAAGACGGTTGCCACCAAGGCTCCTGCCAAGAAGGCTCCGGCCAAGACCGCAGCCAAGAAGACGGTTGCCACCAAGGCTCCCGCCAAGAAGGCTCCGGCCAAGACCGCAGCCAAGGCTCCGGCCAAGAAGGCTCCGGCCAAGAAGGCTCCCGCCAAGACCGCAGCCAAGAAGGCTCCGGCCAAGAAGGCTCCGGCCAAGCGCGCAAAGTAGTCGCGTTCGGGTGAAAAACCCGATGCCGTAAGACAAAGAGGTGCAGCCGCGGATCAGATCCGCGGCTGCACCTCTTTTTGCTGTCTGGGAGAAGTGTGAATTCTCCTGTGTTTCAGTGCTTTGCAAAACTACCGAATCGAGCTGAGTGTCGGTTGGTCCAAATCCCTCAGGAGTTGGCGACTTTGGGGAGCGGGCTGTCGAGGTGATCCGCGGCTACCAGACGGCCGTCGAGGAACGAGAGCACCCAAGTGCTCGCCTTACGGTTGCGCGCCGAGGGCAGTGTTACACCGGCCGTATCAGCCCACCAGCGCATCAAATCGGGGATGACGCCTCCTTGGCTGCAGATTACGGGAGTGCCCTCCAGCGCGGCGATCTGCAGCGCACGCGCCCTGGCGGCGTCGGGATCGGCCTCGTAACCTTCTTCGGTCAGAAGAGGTTCCGTCGAAATCTCTACACCCAATGCCTCCGCCAATGGCATCACAGTGTCGATGCAGCGCGTACGGTCAGCCGCGAAAACCGAATCGGCTCCGAAGATTTTCAGCTGTTCGACCAAGGCGGCGGATTGCTCTTTGCCCTTGGCATCGAGTGGACGCACATTGTCGTCGCCCTTGTATCGCTTACGGCTCCCAGCTTTTGCGTGGCGGACGAGTAATACCGTTTTCGTGTCAGGCCGAAGGGAAACGAAGCGGCGAAGAATCATTCGATCCATCGGGTAGGAAAGATGATCGGCGACCTCGGTGACCGGAAGCCAATAGAGAACATCCACTTCGCTATTCGGCCCGAAATCTCCGTCCACTGCTTCGGCCGACCAGTATTCGACCCGTTTGAGTTTGCGATGTCCCGGGATCGGGTACGTCACGCCACCGAGGTGCCTTCCGAAACGTCCGGTGATCGAGGTCTCTTCGCGGACCTCCCGAACTGCTGCGGTCAAGAAGGTCTCGCCGGGATCGAGCTTTCCTTTGGGGAATGACCAGTCGTCGTACTTCGGTCGATGTACGACGGCGATCTCGATGGCGGAAGGATCCTGAGGAGCCTTCCGCCACAGAACCGCGCCTGCGGCAAAGATGTTGGCTTTGACCGGCTTGTCGCTCATTGTGTGATCCGAGCCCGTCAAGACCCGCTGGCGGTGCGGCTGCGCATCAACGACTGTTGATGCTCACGTACGTCCTCACCGCGTTCGGGGGCAGCGACCCAACTCCCGTCCGGATGCAGTACCCAGCAGCGAGTTCGGGGATCGAGCGCGGAGTCGAAGATGTCACCGAGTTGCTTCGACAGTTTCGGGTCCTTGACCTGCACCATGACCTCGACGCGGCGATCGAGGTTGCGGTGCATCATGTCTGCGCTGCCGATCCAGAATTCGTCGGCCGAGCGGAAGTGGAACATTCGCGAGTGTTCGAGGAAGCGTCCGAGAATGGAACGTACTTCGATGTTTTCGCTGAGGCCGGGAACGCCCGGCTTGAGCGCGCAGATTCCGCGAACCACGATCTCGACGGGGATACCGGCCTTGGACGCGCGGTACAACGCGTCGATGACCTGCTCGTCGACCAATGCGTTGGCCTTCAAGCGGATACCGGCATCGCGGCCTGCGAGCTTGTGCGCGATCTCGTTGTCGATCCGCTCGATGATCCCGCGGCGAACCCCGTACGGCGCTACGAGAAGGTTGCGGTAGCTCGTCTTTCGGGAGTATCCGGTCAGCGAGTTGAAGAGGTCGGTGAGGTCTGCACCGATCTCCGGTGCTGCGGTGAGCAATCCGACGTCCTCGTACATGCGCGCGGTCTTCGGATTGTAGTTGCCCGTGCCGATGTGGCAGTAACGACGAATGGTCGAGCCCTCTCGCCTGACGACGAGGCACGTCTTGCAGTGAGTCTTGAGACCGACGAGACCGTAGACGACGTGAACGCCGGCCTGCTCGAGTTTGCGAGCCCACTTGATGTTGGCCTGCTCGTCGAAGCGGGCCTTGATCTCCACCAGCGCGACAACCTGCTTGCCCGCTTCGGCGGCGTCGATCAGTGCATTGACGATGGGGGAGTCGCCGGAAGTGCGGTACAGGGTCTGCTTGATCGCGAGCACCTGCGGGTCGGCGGCGGCCTGTTCGATGAAGCGTTGAACGCTTGTGGAAAACGAGTCGTATGGGTGGTGGACGAGCACGTCGCCTTCGCGCAGGGTCGAGAACACGCTCTTCGGAGTCTCGCGTTCACCGAACGCCGGATGCGTCGCCGGGACGAACGGAGCGTCTTTGAGAGCGGGGCGGTCGACGGCGTAAACCTGCCAGAGGCAGGACAAGTCGAGGAGACCGGAAACCTCGATCACGTCGGCCGGATCGACGTCGAGTTCACGCAGAAGCAGTTCGAGCATGTGCTCGGTCATGTCGTCGGCAACTTCGAGGCGAACGGGTGAACCGAAACGACGACGCGCCAATTCACGTTCGAGTGCCTGCAGCAGATCCTCGTCCCGATCTTCTTCGACCTCGAAATCGGCGTTGCGTGTGATTCGGAAAGCGTGATGTTCGACGATTTCCATTCCGGGGAACAGCACGTCCAGATGAGCCGAAATCAGTTCTTCCATCGGGAGGAAAGAATCGATGGTGGACGAAGATGTCGTGCTCTTGACTCGCACGAACCGGCCGACGTTGTCGGGAACCTTGACGCGAGCGAAGTGTTCGCCGCGGGTGACGGAGTCCTTCACCGTCACGGCGAGGTTGAGGCTCAGTCCGCTGATGTAGGGGAACGGGTGAGCGTGATCGACTGCCAACGGCGTCAGTACCGGGAAGACCTGCTCGTGGAAATGCGCCGAGAGCCGGCCGTGATCGTCGGCACTGAGGTCGGCCCATCGAACGATTGAAATGCCTTCTGCCGCCAGGGCAGGGCGGACCGAGTCGAGAAACACGTGCGCGTGCTTGTCGGCGAGTTCCTGGGTGCGACGCGCGATGAGCGCCAATTGTTCGCGTGGGGAGAGGCCGTCGGCGGACCTGACCGACAGTCCCGTCTCGTCGCGGCGCTTGAGTCCGGCGACCCGGACCATGAAAAATTCGTCGAGATTGGAAGCGAAGATGGCGAGGAACTTTGCGCGTTCGAGCAACGGCAGTGACTCGTCGGCGGCCAATGCGAGAACACGGGCATTGAAATCGAGCCAGCTGAGTTCGCGGTTGAGGTAACGATCCTCGGGAAGTCCGACGAGCAATTCGGGTAGCTCTGCCTTGGTAGCTGCAGGGGGAGCGCCCGGGATGTTGGTGGCGACCGCGACGGCCTGAGATCGCGGCGAGGTGGCCGCGCCGTTCTCGTGGCGGCCGGAGCTGTGGTCTCCGTCCGACTGGTCTTCGGAAATACGGTTTTCGAGTGCTTCGCCATTGCTCACTCGTCGATCATCCCCCACAATCGCGCGGTCCGACAATCGATGAAAGAAAATTCATCGACTGTTCGACGGCGTGGCCTTGAGTCTGGTCAACGAAGCCGATGTCGCGGGGCCTACTCCCAGTGCTCGCACAGTGCCGAGATCGGCATGGGTGTCGACGTCGGTGCGCAGTCCCGGCCATTGGCCGTTGAGTGGACGAGCACCTGAATTGGCATGTCCAAGTGCGGATTCCGGCCCGAACCGAGGGTCGAGCGCGCTTTCGCCGCACGCAAACAATGCGGAAGTGCCGGTGCCGTGGTGATCGACGACGACTGAACGTCCGCCGCTTCGGGCCGCGGCCACGGCCTCCGTCAGTTCGCTCGGTTGCATGGCGGGCAAGTCGGCTTGCAGCACAACGAGGTCGACCACTCCGCGCTTGGCTCGGATATCGGCGGCCGCTGCACTCAACGCCGCGTTGAGGGTTTCCTCCGTGCGCGGTGTTGCGCCGTTGGTTCGGGCGCCGTCGGGAGCTGGATCGGCGTAGACCGTCACGCCGACGGAATATGCAAGGGCGGCAACGGTGGGGTCTGGGGTGACCACTGTGACGCTGTCGATGGCCGAGACGGCTGCAACTGTGGCGAGGGTGTCGTGAAGCATGGCCAACACGAGGTCTGCACGCGCGTCCGAGTCGAGTTCGCCCGCGAGGCGGGACTTGGCCGATCTCAAGGACTTGACGGCCACTATCGCATGCATGGGGCGTTCGATCTCCGTGCGCGCATGCGGTGTCTCCACGGCGTGTGGGTACGGGGGTTCCGCGCTGTCCATCCCTCGATCTTGCCAGTCATCACGCTCGGTGTCCGCGGCTGCCCACCGCAGTGCACCACAGGCGATACTCTGTGCAGACGATTTTTCTGGCGGCGACCCGCTTCGCCGGGTAGACGGGGTGAGCGTGTGAGTAAGGCAGCTGTATTGGGCGCAGGTTCGTGGGGAACGGCGTTGGCGAAGGTGATGGCCGAGGCCGGAACCGACGTGACGATGTGGGCCAGGCGTGAAGAGGTCGCGAAGCGCATCGACACCACGCACGAGAACAGCGACTATCTGCCAGGCATTGCTTTGCCTTCGTCGATTCGCGCGACCCACCACCACGAGGAGGCGATGGCAGGTGCTGACTTCATCGTGCTGGCGGTTCCCTCGCAGTCGCTACGAGCAAACCTGGAGCAGTGGAAAGGCTCGATCGGACCCGATGCGACTCTGCTGAGTCTGGCCAAGGGAATCGAGACCGGGACGCTCATGCGCATGAGCCAGGTCATCGTGTCGGTGACCGGCGTGGAACCGGGGCGCGTCGCGGTGCTCTCGGGCCCGAACCTTGCACACGAGATCGCCGGCGGGCAGCCCGCGGCGACGGTGATCGCCTGTTCGGATTCCTCGCGTGCCCTCGCTCTCCAGGATGCTTGTGCTACCGGCTATTTCAGGCCGTACACCAACTCCGACGTCATCGGATGCGAGATCGGTGGTGCGTGTAAGAACGTGATCGCGCTGGCCTGCGGCATGGCCGCCGGCAGTGGATTCGGCGACAACACGGTTGCCAGCATCATCACCCGTGGGCTCGCCGAGACGATTCGTCTCGGCGTTGCGCTCGGCGCCAAGGCGTCGACTCTTGCAGGCTTGGCGGGCGTCGGTGACCTGGTAGCGACCTGCACGTCCGAGTTGTCGCGAAACCGGACGTTCGGAGAGCGGCTCGGACGAGGCGGGTCGATGGAGTCGGCACAGAAGGCAACCAACGGTCAGGTCGCCGAGGGCGTGAAGTCGTGCACGTCGGTACGCGCACTCGCTGCCGGATACGACGTGGAGATGCCGTTGACCGACGCGGTCCACCGGGTGTGCCACGAAGGCATGGCCGTCAGCGATGCGATCGGTCAGTTGCTCGGACGCCGGACGAAGCCGGAATGAGTGAAATCGGTGTGGGTCGCTTCGAGGATTACGGGGATTCGACGCGCAGCGTGAGCGCCGTCGCGCGCGAACACGCCGCGGGTCAGCCCATGCAACTGGGCCCGATATTCGCTGCGCCGTACCAACTTTCGGCGGACGAAGGTTCCGAGTCCGATACCTATGCACGTGCATCGAACCCGGGTTGGCGCGGACTCGAATCCGCGCTCGCGGCGCTCGAGAGAGCGGACCACGCCCTCGTCATGGGATCGGGGATGTCCGCGATCACCGCTACCTTGCGCAGCGTCCTCGTCGCGGGGGATACCGTCGTCGTGCCCTCGGACGGGTATTACCAAGTGCGGTTGTACGCGAACGAGCGCCTCGCGCCGTTGGGAATCACCGTTCGCGAGGTTTCGACTCTGCAGATGGGCGACGCGAGCTTCGTAGATCTGCTCGACGCGTCACCGGGCCGCGTGGTCGTCGTCGCCGAGACGCCGTCCAACCCGGTGCTGGACGTGGTCGACCTTCGCGTGCTCGCCGACGTGTGCCACCGTTCGGGTGCGCTGCTGATCGTCGACAACACGACCGCGACACCGCTGGGTCAGCGCCCGCTCGAATTGGGTGCCGACGTCGTGGTGGCCAGCGGTACCAAGGCTCTCAGCGGGCACAGTGACCTCCTGATGGGTTACGTCGCCACCTCCGATACGGCGGTGAGTCGGCAAATCGAGCGTGAGCGACTTCTCTCGGGAACGGTGCTCGGCCCCTTCGAGACGTGGCTTGCGCACCGGAGTCTCGGCACGGCAGGCCTGCGATTCGGGCGTCAGTGCGACAACGCGCTGGCGCTTGCCGAGATGTTGGTGGATCACAAAGCAGTCCGGTCCGTTCGTTACCCCGGCCTTCGCGGTGACCCGTCCTATGCAACGGCATCCGGTCAGATGAATCGATTCGGTGGATTGGTGAGCGTCGAGTTGGATTCGGCTCAGGCATTCCACTCGTTCGTCGAAGCGAGCGCTCTCGTCACGGCTGCTACCAGCTTCGGCGGGATCCACACGACGGCGGATCGCCGTGCGCGCTGGGGCGATCCGGTCAGTGCGGGGTTTGTCCGAATCGCTTGTGGCATCGAGGACACCGCCGATCTCCTGGCCGACATTGAGCGCGCACTCGACGCGTAAACGGGCCGGGTCGACGAAATCGGTCCGGCCCGATCGCGTGCCGCAGTCGATTCGGCGGTACGGTTTGACGCGTGAACAGCAGTCGTACCCGCGTGGCCGTGATCTTCGGTGGCCGGAGCAATGAGCATTCAGTGTCCTGTGTTTCCGCCGGAAGCGTCCTGAGCAACCTCGACCCCGATCGGTACGACGTCGTACCGATCGGCATCACCGTCGACGGTTCCTGGGTGCTCGGTTCGAGCGACCCCAGTTCCCTCGCGATCAGCGGGCGCGCGCTGCCGTCGGTCGACAAAGACGGAACGTCGGTGGTCCTCAGCGCGGACCCCACCCGCGAGGGCGAGGTCATCTCCTTCGACGGCTCCGACGCCGGTGCTGTGCTCGCGTCGGTCGACGTCGTGTTCCCCGTTCTTCATGGGGCTTACGGCGAAGACGGCACGATCCAGGGTCTGCTCGAACTTGCCGGGGTTCCGTACGTCGGACCCGGAGTTCTGGCCAGCGCCGCCGGCATGGACAAAGAGTTCACGAAGAAGCTTCTTGCTGCTGAAGGACTTCCCGTCGGAGTGCAGGTCGTGCTTCGACCGGGAACCGCAACGCTGACCGAAGAGCAGAAGGCGGAATTGGGCCTTCCGGTTTTCGTCAAGCCCGCTCGTGGAGGCTCGTCCATCGGCATCACTCGGGTGAGCAATTGGGACGGTCTGGACGGGGCGATCGCTCATGCACGCCTGCATGATCCCAAGGTGATCGTCGAAGGCGCGATCATCGGCCGCGAGGTGGAATGCGGTGTCCTCGAATTCCCGAACGGCGACGTCAAGGCGAGTGTGGTCGCCGAGATCCGGATGCCGGATTCCGACGCCGATTCGGACGCGTTCTACGACTTCGACACCAAGTACCTCGACGACGTGTGTGAATTCGACATCCCCGCGAAACTCGACGAGTCGGTGAGCGACCAGATTCGAGAGCTTGCTGTCCGCGCGTTCAAGGCACTCGATTGCCAGGGACTCTCGCGGGTCGATTTCTTCGTCACGGCTGACGGCCCGGTGATCAACGAGATCAACACGATGCCCGGGTTCACTTCCATCTCGATGTACCCGAAGATGTGGAACGCCACCGGAATCGATTACCGCACTTTGATTTCGACTCTGGTCGACACCGCCGTCGCTCGCGGCACCGGCCTTCGCTGATCAGGGAACCGCGACCGGCGCCGGGTCGAGAGGCTTCTGTTCGAGAGTCGCCGTGATGGTGTCGGAGATTTCCTGAATCGGCGTCGGACCGGTCCCGTCGGGGATCGTGATACCGACGTATTCACCGCGGTCTACGGCAAACCAAGTGCTCGCCGCCAAACCGATGTCGGTTCCCGAGACCTGGAACCACTGGACTCCGTTCACGACCTGTAGTGCTGCAGCCTGGTCGAACTCGGACGGACGGTCGAGTCCGCAGCGCAAGACGATCGGCTCTCCTTCGCTGCGCTGCCACGCTGCCGCACCGGCCGGAGCAGGTTCTACCAATTCGGCTTTCGTGAAGTCGTCGATCTTGTCGGGGAGCGCGCCGAGAAGGGAAACGCAGGCCGGCGACTCCGCTGCCGGTGCCGGTACGGGTCCCAATGCAACCGGCGAGAGTTCAGGGTTGTTTCCCGCGACGACGGCCGCGATCACTACTCCGACGATCAGGGCTACCGGGAGTGCGATGGCGGTGGCGATCAGCGCCGGACTGCGGCGCTCTGACGGATCGTCGTCGCCGTCGGGGTCGATGTCGGCGTTGTCTGCGGTGGAGGTGTTTTCTGCCATGCTCAGTTCTTCGCTCGGGTCCTGGTCCAGTCGATCAGCGGTCTTGTCACTTCTGAGAGCATGTCGGTGAATCGGTAGGATTGCCGACACACGCGTGAGCTTGCAGAAGCATTCACGACCACAGCTAGAAGGTACCGCAGGCCGCTTACGAGCGAATTGCGTCGGCATTGGAGAGACTCATCGCATCATCGGAGTTCACTGCATCATCAGAGTTCACTGCGTCATCGGAGTTCGGGTCGGAGCCCACTGTCGAGCAGGTGGGGGAGTTCGACGTGATCGCGCGATCTCTTCTCGGCCGAATCCAACCGGTCACCACTGAATTGGGGCCGGGTGACGATGCCGCCATCGTGACTTCCGGAGACGGCCGTGTGGTTGTCTCGTCCGACATGTTGGTCGAAGGTCGACATTTCCGAATGGATTGGTCTTCACCACGCGACATCGGCCGGAAGGCAGTGGCACAGAACGCTGCTGATGTGGTCTCGATGGGAGCGCGGCCGACGGCCTTCACGGTGTCTCTGGGGTGCCCGCCTTCGACACCCGTCGACGTGGTCGACGCAATCTCCGCGGGAATCTGGGACGCGGCAACCGATCTGGGTGCCGGTGTGGTCGGCGGTGACCTGGTCCAGTCACCGGTGATCGTGGTGTCGGTGACCGTGCTCGGCGATCTCGGTGGCCGTGCGGCAGTTCTGCGTTCGGGAGCAAAGATCGGTGACAAGATCGCGGTCGCCGGGTTGTTCGGTTGCTCGGCAGCAGGGTTGGCACTACTGCTCGACGAAGCCGTACTGCTCGACAAGCCCGCAAACTTTCCAGATTTGCTTGCCTCCCATCGCGTTCCGAATCCTCCGTATCAATCGGCATGGGACGCCGTAGAATCAGCACATTCCATGACGGACGTGTCCGACGGATTGATCGCGGATCTTCGACATCTCGCAGAGGCCTCGCACGCGCGGTTCGACATCTTCTCGGCTGCGGTTCCGACCTCACCCGATGTCGCATCGGCGGCCGAGGCGCTCGACGTCGATCCGCTGGACTGGATCCTCTCCGGTGGTGAAGATCACGGATTCGCAGCAACTTTCGGGCCTGAGGTCGAGATTCCGTCGGGTTGGATCGTGATCGGTGAGGTTGCCGCCGGTTCGGGCGTGAGCGTCGACGGTTCGCTTCGCGAGAGCGGCGGGGGCTGGCACAGCTTTTCGACCACCGGTACCACCGCGGTATAGGTTGCTTTCATGGCTGTATACGCACTTGGAGACAGAGTTCCGGACATTCATCCGGACGCATACGTCCACCCGGACGCGGTGGTGATCGGCGCCGTGACTCTCGCAGCGGGTACCTCGATCTGGCCGCAAGCGGTATTGCGTGGTGACTACGGAACCATTTCGGTGGGAATCGGATCGAACATCCAGGACGGAACCGTCATCCATTGCACCGCCGTCGATGCGACTGTCATCGGTTCCGGTTGCGTCGTGGGCCACAACGCGCACATCGAGGGATCGACCATCGAGGACCATTGCCTGATCGCGTCGGGGTCAGTTGTTCTCAACGGAACGGTGATCGAGACGGGGTCGATCGTCGCCGCGGGTGCGGTGGTGGCCAACAAGATGCAGGTTCCCCCGCGCAGCATGGCACTCGGTGTGCCCGCCAAGGTCCGTGCGGGATACGAAGTTCCGCTCGGCCACCTCGACGGAAACGTCAAGATGTACGCAGCCAATGCGGCGTACTACCGCGACGCGTTGCGCAGGCTCGACTGATGGCGCCGCTTGCAGAGATCGTCGATCCAGGGTGGGCGCGGGCACTCGAACCGGTCTCGGAGCAGATCTCCGCGATGGGTAAGTTCTTGCGCGAAGAGATCGCTGCGGGACGGGAGTACCTACCGGCGGGGGAGAACGTCTTGCGTGCGTTCACGAACCCTTTCGAGGACGTTCGAGTGCTCATCGTCGGTCAGGACCCTTATCCGACGCCCGGTCACGCTGTCGGGTTGAGCTTTTCGGTTGCACCGGACGTGCGGCCGGTTCCGCGAAGTCTCGGCAACATCTACAAGGAGTATCACCAGGATCTCGGGTTGCCGATACCGCCGAACGGCGATCTGACGCCGTGGTCGAAACAAGGTGTGCTGCTTCTCAATCGCGTTCTCACCGTGCAGCCGGGTCAAGCCGCTTCTCATCGTAAGAAGGGCTGGGAGCCGGTGACCGAGCAGGCTATCCGCGCTCTGGTCGCGCGGTCGTCGCCGATGGTGGCGATCTTGTGGGGTCGTGACGCGGCCACTCTCGCGCCGATGCTCGGCGACACACCGATCATCGAATCCGCGCACCCGTCACCGCTTTCGGCCTCGCGTGGCTTCTTCGGTTCGCGCCCCTTCAGTCGTGCGAACGAACTCTTGACCGGACTCGGAGCCGATCCGGTCGACTGGAATCTGGGCTGATCGAACGGTGTCTGCACGAACCGGCCTGCCGAACGTCGAGTCGCGACGTTCGGCACGGCAGTTCGACTAGGCCTGCTTTGCGGAAGTGAAATCGGGGCGACGCTTGTCGACGAACGCGTCGACACCCTCGCGCCCGATCGGGCTGTTCGCCGCGAGGGCGATGGACGCGGCTTCGGCGTCGAGTTGCTCGGCGAGCGAGTTCGTCCGCGACGAACGCAGCAGTGCTTTGATTCCCGAGTACGACGTACTCGGTCCGTTGGCCAGAGCGCGGGCGAGGCGAGCTGCCTCTTCCTGGACCTCGTCGTCGCCGACGAGTCGGGTGAGGATCCCCAGGCGGACGGCTTCGTCGCCACCGATCACCGAATCGTTGAGAAGAATCTCGCGAGCGCGTGCCACGCCGACGATGCGGGGGAGTGTCCACGACATTCCGCCGTCCGGGGTGAAACCGATGGAGGGGTACGCGGGGCGAAGCTTGGTGCCGGTGCCGCCGATTGCGACGTCGGCGAGGCAGACCAGGCTCATTCCGGCGCCGGCAGCCCATCCGTGGACCCCGGCCACCACTGGAGCGGTCGCGGCGTCGAGCGCGCGAACGAACACGTGAAAGACTCGGGCAACCTCGGCGACGTACTCGCCGCGGTCAGGGGCTGCGGCGAACGCACGGACGTTGCCGCCGGCACAGAAGTTTGCGCCTTCGCCGACCAGAAGGATGCTCCCGATGTCGTTTCCGACTGTCTCGAGCGCCTGCGCGCCCTGAACCAGTCCTTCGTCGTCGAGGGAGGTGCCGTTGGCGGCGGTGGAAATGGTGATGCGGAGTACGCCCTCGTCGAGGGTCACTTTGCTCAGGTCATCGATGGAAGTCACTCAACGCACATTACGGGTGTCCGACAGCCATACGAAACACGGGGACACATAGATACAGCCACATAGATACAGCTCTGCCCCCGTCACCGAAGTGACGGGGGCAGAGCCTGCAATAGTTTGTGCTCGGGCAATCAGCCCCGAGCGACCTTGCCTGCCTTCAGGCAGGAGGTGCACACGTTGACCTTACGGGTGTTACCCGGGGCAACCTCGGTACGAACAGACTGAATGTTCGGGTTCCAGCGACGATTGGTACGCCGGTGCGAGTGCGAGACCGACTTACCGAAGCCGGGCCCCTTGGCGCATACGTCGCAGACGGCAGCCATAGTCGCGAACTCCTTGTTAGAAATGAATATTGAAGTGGTTACCCTACACGGTAGGGCAGCCAGAATTACAATCCGAATATACTCGACTTCGAACCGATCCTTGACCGCTCACTGTGCAGCCGAACGTGAAAACAGTCAATCAGCAACAAACAAAGTGCAGCATTATTTCGTGTAGCCCGTTCGAGGCAACCGTGTAAGAGTAACCGCTTCCGGCCCGAATGGCCAAACCGCCCGGTAATGACGGTTGCGCAGAAGCGTCGGACTACCCTCGACTGCACCGATCACCGATCTCTTTTTCATCGTCAGTCTTTCCATCGTCGAGGGGAACCGTCAGTGGGGGAAGTGCAACGCGTCGCCGAAGAAGCGGAATCCGTCGCGGACGGACATCTGCTGCGGCGCTGGGCCCGCCGGGCGGTCGACAGCCTCCAGAAACGTCGCGGTGAGATCAACAACCTCAACGTCTTTCCCATCCCTGATTCGGATACCGGCACCAATCTGCTGTTCACGATGCGGGCTGCACTCGATTCCGCCGAGACGATCGAGGACGACGTCCGCAGTGCGGGCCGCGTCGCCAACGCTCTGGCTCGGGGCGCCGTGTCCGGTGCTCGCGGTAATTCCGGAGTGATCCTCTCCCAGGTGATCCGGGGCATCGCCGAGAGCGTTCAAGGTGAGCACATCGACGGCCGTAGCTTCGCGAACTCGCTGACCACGGCGACGACGCTGGCCTCTCGGGCTGTCTCCGATCTGGTGGAAGGCACCATCGTCACGGTATTGCGCGCATCGGGAGAAGCAGCGCAGGAGTGCGTCGACACCAGGACACCGAGCGGCGAGGATCTTGCATCCGTGGTTGCCGCCGCTGCCGACGCCGCTGCGGTCGCACTGAACAAGACGCCAGAGCAACTGGACGTTCTCGCGTCCGCCGGGGTGGTCGATGCCGGGGGATTCGGTCTGGTTCTGATCCTCGACGCCTTTGTCGAGGTGCTGACCGGGAAGCCGCAGGTTCGCGAAGATCTGGGGACGCCGGACCCGAGGTCGAGCGCAGTTGTCGACGTCAGCGCATTCGATCACGATTGGGCTCACAAGAGCCCGATCGAATGTGGTGATCACTCGGAACAGGATTTCGAGGTCATGTACCTCGTCGACGACTCCGACGACGATCGCATGACGGCGCTGCGCACGCGGCTGTCCGTCCTCGGAGATTCGACGGTCATCGTCAGCGACGGTTTCGGCGGCTGGTCGGTGCACGTGCATTGCTGCGATGCCGGTGCAGCCGTGGAAGCCGGCCTCGAGGCCGGGAAGGTGCACGGTATTCGCATCAGCAGTTTTCTCGTCGACGAACGCGACCAGTTGGTGGCACGGGCGGAGAGGCGATTCCCCGGGGCCGGCGCGCGCGGCGTACTGGCCGTCGTTGCCGGTGACAGCGCGGCGGCGTTGTTCGAGAGTGAGGGTGCGACGGTTCTTCGGTGCGACGATGCGCCGGTGACGCGCGCACAACTGCTCGGCCGCATTCGTCAGATGGAACGCAGCGAAGTTCTGGTGCTTCCGAACGGAGCTTTGACCGCTCAGGAACTCGTCGCAGTCAGTGCCGCTGCACGCGATCCGCTTCACCAGGTTCTGCTGCTGTCGACGTCGTCGATGGTCCAGGGCTTGGCAGCACTTGCCGTTCACGACCCTCAGCGCAACGTCGCCGACGACGGCTTCACGATGTCCGAGGCGGCGGCCGCCACGCGCTGGGGATCGTTGCGGATCGCGGTCGAGCGTTCGCTGACCTACGTCGGGACATGTGATCCGGGTGACGCGATCGGTCTGATGGGGCACGAGGTGGTGCTCATCGGTCCCGACGTCGCGGAGTCGAGTGCGCGACTGGTCGACCTCGCGCTCGGATCCGGTGGCGAACTCGTGACCCTACTCATGGGCGCCGACGCGCCGGACGACCTGGCCGGGCAGCTCGAGGCGCACGTCGTCGCGCACCACCCGGGCGTCGACGTGCTCGTCTATCAGGGTGATCAGCCGGGTGACCTGTTCCAGTTGGGCGTGGAGTGATCGAACCGGGTCTGTCGGTGACTGCTGATATACGAACACATGTGCTTACCGCGACACTGTGCTGGAGGAACTGATGGCGACGCTCGCCGACCCACTCGATCGGCTGCTGGGAAAGAAGACCGCGGACGCGCTCGACGAGGCATTCGAGATCCGCACCGTCGAGGACCTGCTGCGTCACTACCCACACCGGTACGCGTCGGCAGGCAAGGAACTTGCCGAGAAGGAGCCGCCCGAGGGTGAGCACATCACCATCATCGCGCGTGTGGCGTCGGCCGCCGTCGTGAAGATGAAGAACCGTCCGGGGCAGATGTTGCGAGTATCGCTGGCGACTGATTCGCAGACCGTGGACGTCACGTTCTTCAACCCGCAGAAGGTGCGGCACGTCATCAAGCCCGGCGTTCGGGCGATGTTCTCCGGGACGGTGAAGTACTTCCGCGGCAAGTGGTCTCTCACTCATCCGAGCTACCTGATTCTCCCGGAACCTCGTGTCGGCGAAGAGGATTCGGTAGTTCCGCTTGCATCCATCAAGGGAGCCGGTGACCTTGCGGGCCTGGCTCGCGCAAATCAGGATCCCGGCGCCGAACTCGATCTGTCCGTCTTCGACCGCGCATTGATCCCGCTGTACCCGGCGACCCGCGAGGTCGAGAGCTGGACCATCATGCGGTGCGTGCGGCAAGTGCTCGACCAACTCGATCCGATCGAGGAGCCATTGCCCGCCGAGACTCGGGCCGAGCACGGATTCATCGGTTTGGACGAGGCGCTGCGCACCGTTCACCTGCCAGATACCAAGGAAGACATCGAACGAGCACAGGATCGTCTGCGTTTCGACGAGGCGCTGTCTCTGCAGTTGGTCCTCGCGATGCGTCGTCACGACAATTCCGAGCGTGTGGCTCCGGCCTGCGCTCCGGTCGCCGGCGGGATCGCGGACCAGTTCGAGGAGATGCTCCCGTTCACTCTGACGGAGGGACAGCAAGCAGTTGCGGAGGAGATCTCCACCGACCTTGCCCGCCCACACCCGATGAGCCGCCTTCTTCAGGGCGAGGTCGGGTCAGGCAAGACGATCGTGGCTCTGCGCGCGATGCTGCAGGTCGTCGATGCGGGTTATCAGTGCGCGTTGCTCGCACCCACCGAGGTCCTGGCAAATCAGCACGCGCGATCACTGCGCAAGATGATGGGCTCGCTGGCTGCAGGTGGTGAACTCGGTTCTGCCGAACATTCCACCCGTATTGCCCTTCTTACCGGCTCGCTGCCAGTCGCTGCGAAGCGCGCAGCTCTGCTCGAAGCCGTGACCGGCGACGCCGGGATCGTCATCGGTACCCATGCGCTCATTCAGGACAACGTCGAGTTCTTCAACCTCGGCATGGTTGTCGTCGACGAGCAACACCGCTTCGGCGTCGAGCAACGTGATCAGTTGCGATCACGTGCCCGTGAAGGACTGAGTCCGCATCTGCTGGTGATGACGGCAACGCCGATTCCGCGAACCATCGCCATGACCGTGCTCGGCGACCTCGAGGTCTCGACCCTGCGAGAGCTTCCACGTGGGCGAACCCCGATCAAGAGCAGTGTCGTGCCCGCGAAGCAGAAGCCGCAGTGGGTCGATCGCGCATGGGAACGAATCCGTGAGGACGTCGCCGACGGCCGTCAGGCGTATGTCGTGTGCTCGCGGATCGGTGACGGCGAGCAGGGTGCAGGCGAAGATCAGTTCACCGAGGAGAAGCAGCCCGAGACCAAGTCGGCGGTCGACGTCTTCGAAGAGCTGTCGAGTGGTCCGCTGGCCGATCTGCGAGTCGGGTTGCTGCACGGTCGACTGCCTTCCGACGAAAAGGACGTGGTGATGAGCGCGTTCAACGTCGGTGACATCGACGTCCTCGTCTGTACGACCGTTGTCGAAGTCGGTGTCGACGTTCCGAACGCGACGGTGATGGTGATCGTCGACGCCGAGCGGTTCGGCGTCAGTCAGCTCCATCAGTTGCGTGGCCGCGTCGGTCGAGGGAAACACCAGGGACTGTGCATCCTCGTCACCGGAAGCAATCCCGGGGGGCCGGCGTACGAGCGGCTCTCGGCGGTGGCAGCGACCAACGACGGGTTCGAACTGGCTCAACTCGACCTCGCGACCAGACGTGAAGGAGACATCCTCGGTGCGGCGCAGTCGGGCACAACCTCGAATCTGCGGCTGCTTTCCCTCATGGCCCATGGAGACATCCTCGAGTCCGCCAGGGAGTTCGCTCAGGGAATCGTCGACTCCGATCCGTCGCTCGACGGTCATCCCGCCCTCGCTTCCATGGTGACCGCTGCCCTGGACTCCGACCGGATCGAGTACCTCGAGAAGTCGTGAAGGGTATGACGACAAGCTGAAATCGAATAGCACGAGGACCGCCGGGTTGGTTTCTCGATTCAGTCCGAAATATGAGACTCCGCATGTAGACGCAAGATGAAATCGGGGTAGTTTTCTCGAATGTTCTCCAAAGTGCTCGTCGCGAACCGCGGCGAAATTGCGATCCGTGCCTTCCGCGCCGCCTACGAACTAGGTGCCGGAACCGTCGCGGTGTTCCCGTACGAGGATCGGAATTCGATCCACCGTCTCAAGGCAGACGAGAGCTACCAGATCGGGGAGAAGGGTCACCCCGTTCGCGCGTATCTCTCGGTCGAGGAAATCGTCGCCGCCGCCAAGAGCGCCGGAGCCGACGCCATCTACCCCGGTTACGGTTTCCTCTCCGAGAACCCGGACTTGTCGGCGGCGTGTGCCGAGGCAGGCATCAAGTTCGTCGGCCCGTCCGCCGAGATCCTCGAGTTGACCGGAAACAAGGCTCGGGCCATCGCAGCGGCAAAGGCCGCCGGTCTCCCGGTGCTCGCGTCTTCGGAGCCGTCAGCGGACATCGACGAGTTGCTCGCAGCCGCCGAGGACATGACCTTCCCGCTCTTCGTCAAGGCTGTCGCAGGCGGCGGTGGGCGCGGAATGCGCCGTGTTGCGGAGCGCTCACAGCTCAAGGAATCGATCGAAGCCGCAGCGCGCGAAGCGGAATCGGCCTTCGGCGATTCGACGGTCTTCCTCGAGCAGGCCGTCATCGACCCCCGGCACATCGAAGTGCAGATCCTCGCCGACGAGCAGGGCAACGTCATCCACCTCTTCGAGCGTGACTGCTCGCTGCAACGTCGCCACCAGAAGGTGATCGAGCTCGCTCCGGCGCCCAATCTCTCGGAAGAGTTGCGCGCCAAGATCTGTGCCGACGCCGTCGCGTTCGCGAAGGAGATCGGATACACGTGCGCGGGCACCGTCGAGTTCCTTCTCGACAAGCGCGGCAACCACGTCTTCATCGAGATGAACCCGCGAATTCAGGTCGAGCACACCGTCACCGAAGAAGTGACGGACGTGGACCTGGTCCAGTCGCAGCTCAAGATCGCGTCCGGTTCGACGCTTGCAGAACTTGGTCTGTCACAGGAGACGATCAAGCTTCGCGGCGCGGCGCTGCAGTGCCGCATCACGACCGAGGATCCGGCAAACGGATTCCGCCCGGACACCGGCCGTATCACCGCGTACCGCACCCCGGGCGGAGCCGGTATCCGCTTGGACGGTGGCGCCACACTCGGCGCCGAGGTCGGAGCGTACTTCGATTCCATGCTGGTCAAACTCACTTGTCGCGGTCGCGACCTCGAAGCTGCTGTGGCGCGAGCTCGCCGCGCGGTCACCGAGTTCCGCATTCGTGGTGTCTCGACCAACATTCCGTTCCTGCAGGCGGTTCTCGACGACCCGGACTTCCGGGCGGGACGCGTGACAACCTCCTTCATCGAGGAACGTCCTCAGCTGCTGACTCTGCGTTCTTCGGCAGACCGCGGCACGAAGATCCTGACCTACCTCGCGGATGTGACTGTCAACAAGCCGCACGGGGAGCGGCCCTCGGCGGTGTACCCGCAGGACAAGCTGCCCAAGATCGATCTTTCGACGCCTCCTCCTGCCGGTAGCCGTCAGCGCCTGCTCGAACTCGGACCCGAAGGTTTCGCGAAGGCACTGCGTGAGCAGAAGGCAGTCGGCGTCACCGACACCACCTTCCGTGACGCGCACCAGTCGTTGTTGGCCACGCGAGTTCGAACCAGCGGACTGCTCGGAGTAGCGGGGCACGTTGCGCGGTTGACGCCGGAACTGCTCTCGATCGAAGCCTGGGGTGGCGCGACCTACGATGTGGGACTTCGCTTCCTGCACGAGGATCCGTGGTACCGGCTTGCCGCACTGCGCGAGGCGATTCCCAATATCTGCCTCCAGATGCTTCTTCGCGGTCGAAACACGGTGGGCTACACGCCGTATCCCGAAAAGGTCACGCGCGCATTCGTTCAGGAAGCCACCGACACCGGCATCGACATCTTCCGAATCTTCGACGCGCTCAACAACGTCGACCAGATGCGCCCTGCCATCGACGCGGTGCGTGAGACCGGAACAGCTCTCGCCGAGGTGGCGTTGAGCTACACCGGCGATCTGTCGGATCCGAACGAAACGCTGTACACGCTCGACTACTACCTGAAGTTGGCAGAAGAGATCGTCGATGCGGGCGCTCACGTGCTCGCGATCAAGGACATGGCGGGCCTGCTGCGCGCTCCGGCGGCCACCAAGCTCGTGACGGCGCTACGCAGCAACTTCGATCTTCCGGTTCACGTCCACACGCATGACACCCCCGGTGGACAGTTGGCCACGTATTTCGCCGCGTGGCAGGCGGGCGCCGACGCAGTCGACGGTGCTTCGGCGGCACTGGCCGGAACCACCAGTCAGCCTGCGCTCTCGGCCATCGTTGCCGCCGCTGCGCACTCCGAGTTCGACACCGGGCTGAACCTGCAGAACGTGTGCGACCTCGAACCGTACTGGGAGGCGCTGCGAAAGGTGTACGCGCCGTTCGAATCCGGACTGCCGGCGCCGACGGGACGTGTGTACACGCACGAGATTCCGGGCGGCCAGCTCTCCAATCTCCGGACCCAGGCCGTTGCTCTCGGTCTCGGCGACCGGTTCGAAGAGGTCGAAGCCAAGTACGCCGACGCGGACCGCATGCTCGGGCATCTCGTGAAGGTGACGCCGTCGTCGAAGGTCGTCGGCGACCTCGCCCTCCACCTTGTCGGCGCCGGCGTGCCTTCGGAGGAGTTTGCCGCAGATCCGGCGAAGTTCGACATTCCCGACTCCGTGGTGGGCTTCCTGCGCGGTGAACTCGGTACGCCTCCCGGTGGTTGGCCGGAACCGTTCCGCAGCAAGGCACTCGAAGGACGTGGCCAGGCCAAGCCCGAAGCGACGTTGTCCGCTGAGGACGAGGTGCTGCTCGAGGGCTCGTCGAAGGACCGTCAGGCGACGCTGAATCGTCTGCTGTTCCCCGGCCCGACAAAGGAATTCCTCGAACACCGCGAGAAGTACGGTGACACGTCGCGGCTTTCGGCGAACCAGTTCTTCTACGGTTTGCGGCGCGGCGACGAACACCGCGTCGAGTTGGCTCCCGGCGTTGAGCTGATCATCGGTCTCGAAGCGATCTCCGAGCCCGACGAGCGCGGCTACCGCACTGTCATGTGCATCCTGAACGGTCAATTGCGCCCGGTCTCGATCCGCGATCGCTCCATTGCCAGTGACGTACCGGTGGCGGAGAAGGCCGACAAGAACAACCCGGGCCACGTGGCTGCACCGTTCGCGGGCGTCGTGACGCTCGCGGTGAAGGAAGGCCAGAAGATCGAGGCCGGCGACACCGTGGCCACGATCGAAGCAATGAAGATGGAAGCGGCGATCACCTCGCCGCGCGCCGGCGTCGTCTCTCGGATCGCGATCAGCGCCGTCCAACAGGTCGAGGGCGGAGACCTGCTGGTAGTCGTCTCGACGGGGGAGAGCGCCGCAGAGTGACACGCATCATCTCGGGACTCGCGGGCGGTCGACGCCTGCGAGTCCCGCCGAGCGGCACCCGTCCGACGTCGGATCGGGTTCGTGAGGCGCTGTTCAGTGCTCTCGAAGCGCGCATCGATCTCGAAGGGTGCGCGGTTCTCGACCTCTTTGCGGGTTCGGGTGCTCTCGGCCTCGAGGCGCTCTCGCGGGGAGCCGAGCACGTTGTTCTCGTGGAATCGGATGCCAAGGCTGCTGCCGTCATCAAGGCGAACATCGGCACTGTCGCGTTGCCTGGGGCGACGGTTCGCGCAGCTCCGGTTGCGGCCGTGGTCTCGGGTCCGAGCGCGCGTGAATACGACATCGTGATCGCGGACCCACCGTATGCGGTGACCGACGAGGCCGTCGTGTCCATGCTCACCGATCTGCAGGCCAACAAATGGGTGGGGGAGGGCACGATCGTGGTACTCGAACGATCGTCGCGCTCGCCGGAGACCGTGTGGCCTCAGGGCTACGAGCCGATCAAGGTCAAGAACTACGGTGAAGCCCGCATCGAGCTGGCCACCTGCTACGGTCTGGACTCATGACTGGCGCCGTCTGCCCCGGATCCTTCGACCCTGTGACCAACGGTCACCTCGACGTAATCGGAAGAGTTGCTGCGCAATTCGACGAGGTCGTGGTCACCGTGCTGATCAACAAGAGCAAGCGTGGCATGTTCACGATCGACGAGCGGATCGAGATGCTCGAAGACGCGACGAGTCACCTGCCCAACGTTCGCGTCACGTCGTGGCACGGATTGTTGGTCGACTACGCGAAACAAGAAGGCCTCAGCGCGATCGTCAAGGGTCTGCGCGGCGCGAACGACTTCGATTACGAGCTGCAGATGGCTCAGATGAATCAGAAGCTCACGGGCGTCGACACACTGTTCGTCGCCACGAATCCGACGTACAGCTACCTGTCGAGTTCTCTGGTGAAGGAAGTCGCGACTTTCGGCGGCGACGTCTCCGACATGTTGCCGGCCAAAGTGCATTCTCGGCTACTCGCACGTATCGCCGAGCGAGCAGCCGAAAACAGCTGATCCCCGACACACCGACCACGACGACACCCCGTTGGCCGTTCTTCCGGCAAACTTGGACAGGAACGGGCACAGGTCCGAGTGGACCGGTGACGATGTGGGCCGATTTCGGCCGGTAGAGATTGGGGTTGCTTGTGTACCGCGTATTCGAGGCACTGGACGAACTGGTCGCAATTGTCGAAGAGGCGCGCGGTGTTCCCATGACCGCAGGGTGTGTTGTGCCTCGCGGTGACGTACTCGAGCTACTCGACGACGTCCGGGACGCAATTCCGAGCGAGCTGGACGACGCTCAGGACGTCCTCGATCATCGCGACAAATTGGTCGGTGACGCGCGAGCAAACGCCGAGAAGACGGTCAGCAGCGCCAATGCCGAGGCAACCTCGACTGTGGAGAACGCACGCGACGACGCCGACCGGATTCTGTCCGATGCCAAGGCTCAGGCCGATCGCATGGTTGCCGAAGCGCGTGCGCACGCCGATCAGTTGGTCGAGGACGCCGAAGCAGAAGCGGAACGGACCGTCACCGACGGCCGTCGTGAGTACGAGGCCGTCACCGGACGGGCGCGTGCCGAGGCCGATCGGATGATCGAGTCCGGCCAGGCCTCGTACGAACATTCGGTGGCGGAGGGAACGGCGGAGCAGGCTCGTCTGGTGTCGCAGACCGAGGTTGTCCAGTCCGCTCACGCGGAATCCGCGCGAGTGATCGACGCCGCTCATGCCGAGTCCGACAGGATGCGTTCGGAGTGTGACCTGTACGTGGACACCAAGTTGGCCGAGTTCGAAGAGTTCCTCACCGGAACGGTTCGATCGGTCGGGCGTGGTCGTCAACAGCTTCGAACGGGTTCGGGGGTTCCCGACTACCAGGACGACGATCGTCGTTCCGAGCGGCGCCGATAGAGCAGACAAGTCAGTCGAGGGTGGGTCGTCCGATATGGGGCGGCCCACTTTTTCGTGGATCGAATTGGGATTTGCCTTGTAGCTGCCGTATTGTGGAGTGGTTGCCCATACCAGTTTCAACAGTTAGGTGAGTTCTCTTTGTCAACGCATCGTCGTAGTTCGTCGCATCAGTCAAGTGATGCGGGATTTTTGCTGGACACGGTCAAGCTCGGTCGTCGTCCAGGGTCGATGCGTACCGTCGAGAGAACAATTCAGTCCCCGAACCGTATCGGTCTCGATCTGATCGCGATCGAAGCGGGCGCGGACATAGATCTCGATCTTCGTCTCGAAGCAGTGTCCGAAGGCGTTCTCGTCACCGGAAACGTGCACGCACCCACCAAGGGTGAATGCTCGCGGTGCCTTGAACCTTTCACCGACACCGTGGACATCTATCTCACGGAGTTGTTCGCTTACCCGGACAGCACCACCGAGGAGACGACGGAAGAGGGAGAGGTCTACGCGGTCGAAGACGACGAAATCGACCTCGAACCGGTCATCGTCGATGCAGTCGGGCTGGCGCTTCCGCTCCAGCCTCTGTGCAGTGACGATTGCCTGGGATTGTGCTCAGAATGTGGCATTCGCCTGGCGATTGCGGAATCTGGGCATGGGCATGACATACTTGATCCTCGCTGGGCTGGTCTCGCGGCCAAATTTGGCGTGGAATCAAACACCAGCGAAAATCTTGTGATCACCGAAGCCGAGGAGAAGTAGAAGTGGCTGTCCCCAAGCGCAAAATGTCGCGATCCAACACGCGGTCGCGTCGTAGCCAGTGGAAGACCACTGTGCCCACCCTCGTTACCTGCCCCAACCGTGGCTGTGGCGAGCAGACCCTTCCCCACATCGCATGCCCGTCATGCGGTACTTACAAGGGCCGCCAGGTAACCGCTGCTGTCTAGTTCTCCCCGGAGAAAGACTATGACGAGCGAAAATACAGTTTCAGCCGCCGGCGGCGAGGGCAATCACGACAAGCTCCTCGCCGCTGTCGGCGTAGATATAGAGCCCGGTCTTCTGACCCTGGCTCTCACGCACCGCTCGTACGCGTACGAGAACGGCGGACTGCCCACGAATGAGCGCCTCGAGTTCCTCGGGGATTCCGTTCTCGGCGTCACGGTGACCGAAAATCTCTACCTGTCCCACCCGGACAAATCCGAAGGTGATCTGGCGAAGATCCGTGCCAGCGTGGTCAACATGCATGCACTCGCCGAGGTTGCCAGGACTCTGGGTGAAGGTGGACTCGGAGCACACCTGCTGCTGGGTAAGGGCGAGGAAATGACGGGCGGCCGTGACAAGCCGTCCATTCTCGCCGACGGTATGGAGTCGATTCTCGGCGCCATCCACCTGCAGCACGGCATCGAGACTGCGCGACGCGTCGTCCTCGATCTGTTCGACGATCTACTCACTCGCGCACCGCTTCTGGGCGCGGGTCTGGATTGGAAGACGAGTCTGCAGGAACTGACCGCAGAACACGGTGCCGGAGTTCCCGTTTACGAGATCACCGCCACAGGACCCGATCACGACAAGGAATTCACGGCCACCGTTCTCATCAGTGGCAAACCCTTGGGTGTCGGTGTCGGTCGTTCCAAGAAGGAAGCCGAGCAGAAGGCAGCAAGTTCGGCATGGAAGACGATGTCGGAGAATGCCGCTGCTACCGCAGTCGCTGCTGACGACACGCCTGATCTTGCCGGCTGAGTTCACTCTTGCCTGAGCTTCCCGAAGTCGAAGTCGTTCGCCGCGGCCTACAGTCTCATGCTGTAGGTGCGGCGATCGAGGCCGTCGAGGTACTCCATCCCCGCGCGATCAGGCGCCACATTCTCGGTTCCGAGGACTTGATCGGCCAACTCACCGGGCAGACCATCGCTTCGGCAGAGCGTCGCGGCAAGTACCTGTGGCTGGTTCTCGAGCCTGCCGGTGTCGGACTGGTGGTTCATCTCGGGATGAGCGGACAGATGCTGGTCCAACCCCCGACAGTCGACTGGGAAAAGCACCTACGCATTCGGTTGGCCCTCGATTCCGGGGCCGATCTTCGATTCGTCGATCAGCGGACCTTCGGTGGCTGGTCGATTTCACCCCTCGTCGAGGTCGACGGAACGATGCTGCCCGAGTCGGTGGCGCACATCGCCCGCGATCCCATGGATGCGGCGTTCGATCTCGAATCCGTCGTGAAAGTCCTGCGGGGCAAGCACACCGAGATCAAGCGCGCGATTCTCGACCAGACGGTGGTCTCCGGAATCGGAAACATCTACGCCGACGAATCATTGTGGCGCGCCAAGATTCACGGCAACCGAATCGCCGAAACGCTTACCAGGCCCAAACTTCGAGAACTGTTGACCGCGGCACACTCGGTGATGGGTGAAGCGCTCGATCAGGGCGGTACGTCCTTCGACGCGCTTTACGTGAACGTCAACGGGGAATCGGGCTACTTCGACCGGTCGCTGTCGGCGTACGGGCAGGAAAACCTCCCGTGCCCGCGATGCGGCGCGCCGATCAAGCGTGAGAAGTTCATGAATCGATCGTCGTTCAGTTGCCCGCGGTGCCAGCCGACCCCGAGGGCACGGCGAATCGCCTAGGTCTCCCGCCCCTTCGGTTCGGCGGAGTGGCAAGATTGCGTCATGGCTGAACAGACTCCCGACACCACTGCAACCGCCCCGGCTCACACGGAGCTTTGGGTCGAACGAACCGGAACCCGCCTCTACACCGGCAAGAGTTCGCGCGGCGCAGAGGTTCTCATCGGCTCCGAATCGGTGCCAGGAGTCTTCACGCCCGGCGAACTCCTCAAAATTGCACTGGCCGCATGCACGGGGATGAGCTCCGACTTCCCGATCTCGCGCCGGCTCGGTGACAACTACGACGCGACGGTCCGAGTGTCCGGAGCCGCCGATCGTGAAAACGAAGTCTACCCGCAGCTCGACGAGGTCCTCGAGCTCGATCTCAGCGAGTTGGATGCCGAGGCACAGCAGCGCCTCATCACTCTCGTCGAGCGTTCCGTGGACAAGGTATGCACGGTCGGGCGCACGCTCAAGGCCGGAACCAAGGTCACTCTGTCGTTCGACACGGAAGCCTGATGTTCCGCGCCGGCAGCGTTGTCGCTGCGATCGCACTGGGTTCCGTTGTGGCGCTGAGTGCTCCAGCGCAGGCCTCGGTCCCGGCCGACGGCTCGGCCGGTAGTTGCGGCACATGGACGTCGAGCGTCGTGACGACTGGTGCCGGAATGCTCGAGAACCTCGAATTCGACGGCAACGGATCGATGGTGTTGTCGCAGTCGGCTCTGATCGGGCCGGGTGCACTGCTGAAAGTGGCGCCGGACGGAACACGGACAACTTTGGTCGGTGACGTCACCGGACCTGGCGGTCTGGTCGCGCGTGAGGGATCCGTGTACTTCACCACGGGCAACTCGACTGTCTCGGGACTGTTCGGAATCGCCGACGGCAGCCTCCGCAAGGTCGACGTCGCAGACGGGTCGGTGACAACGATCGCCGACGGTCTGGTGATGCCGAACGGGCTTGTGCAGCTGGACGATAACCGTTTCCTCACTGCCCGCACACTCGCCAGGCCGGGGCTCACGGTCGTCAACAGTGACGGAAGCAGTTCGATCGTTCGTGAAGACCTCGGCACCGTCGACGGCCTCGCACGCTCCGGTTCGACGATCTACGTGAGCACGACCTTCGACATGGTCACCGCCGTCCACATCCTCGACGCAGACGATCTGGGCGGGCCGGTGCGAACGATCACGCTCCCCGGGTTCGGTCCGGCAAACATGGCGGACGATCTGACCGTCGGACCGGACGGCGCGTTGTACGTCGCATTCAATGCCGGCGGCAAAGTTGTTCGCGTCGATCCGGATTCGGGATCTTCGTGTGAGATCGCCTCGGGTCTGCCGTTCACATCTGCGGTCAAGTTCGGCGCCGGACCGGGCTGGGATCCCAACGCGCTCTACACCACCGGATTCCTGGGTGACGTTCACCGTCTCGAACGTGTGGCGGGCTGAGCGTCATGGCTGAAGCAGCGCCTGTGCGGTTGACGGCGTGGGTTCACGGATACGTTCAAGGCGTCGGGTTCCGGTGGTGGACCAGGGCCCGCGCTCTCGAACTCGGATTGATCGGATATGCGTCCAATCAGCGTGACGGTCGAGTGCTCGTCGTGGCGGAAGGCCAACGCACGCAGCTCGAGCGATTGGTGGAGCTGCTGCGCTCCGGCACTACCCCGGGCACGGTGGATCTCGTGGTCGACAGCTGGGACACCGCCAGGGGCGACCTGACAGGGTTCGTCGAACGCTGACCTGTTTGGCGGTAAAGTTTCCCCCCATGCACCTCAAGAGTCTGACACTCAAGGGATTCAAATCCTTTGCGTCGGCAACGACTCTTCGGTTCGAGCCGGGAATTACCTGTGTGGTCGGCCCGAACGGCTCGGGTAAATCCAACGTCGTCGATGCGTTGACCTGGGTGATGGGCGAGCAGGGCGCCAAGGCCCTGCGCGGCGGCAAGATGGAAGATGTCATCTTTGCCGGCACCTCCGGCCGCGCGCCGCTGGGCCGCGCCGAGGTGACCTTGACCATCGACAACGCCGACGGGGCGCTCCCGATCGAGTACTCCGAGGTGTCGATCACGCGCCGGATGTTCCGCGACGGCGCGGGGGAGTACGAGATCAACGGCTCGTCCTGCCGTCTGATGGACGTCCAGGAACTGCTCAGCGACTCCGGCATCGGCCGCGAAATGCATGTCATCGTCGGGCAGGGACGGCTCGCCGCGATCCTCGAATCCCGTCCCGAAGATCGACGCGCCTTCATCGAAGAAGCCGCGGGAGTCCTCAAACATCGCCGCCGCAAGGAAAAAGCGGTGCGCAAACTCGATTCCATGCAGGCCAATCTTGCTCGCCTCAGTGACCTCACCGCGGAACTGCGTCGGCAACTCAAACCGCTGGGACGCCAAGCCGAGGTTGCTCGGCGAGCACAGACGGTCCAGGCTGACCTGCGTGATGCAAAGATGCGTCTGGCTGCTGACGATCTGGTGACCCGTCGAAACCAATTGAACGACCAGGCGCAGGACGAGAAAGCGGCCCGTGAACAGCACAACCAGGTGGCGGCTGCGCTCGACGAGGCCAACCTCGAACTCGGGCGCCAGGAGCAAGCTCTCGCTCGTCTGACTCCGGGATCGGAAGCCGCTGCGCAGAGTTGGTTCCAGCTTTCCGCGCTTGCCGAACGCGTCAACGCCACCGTGCGCATCGCCCGCGAGCGTGCGCGTCATCTCGACTCCGAACCTGTCGGCAACCGCGGCCAGGACCCGGACGAGATGGAGGCGCGCGCCGAACGTCTTGCTGCCGAGGAGGCCGAACTCCTCGAAGGCGTCGAAATCGCGCGAGCGGCGTCGGAAGCTGCTCGGGACCAGCTCGCAGCCACCGAAGATGCTGCAGCAGAAGCGGAACGGGCGCACATGGCGGAAGTTCGTGCCGTCGCCGACCGCCGTGAAGGTCTTGCTCGACTCTCCGGTCAGGTCGACACTCTGCGTACCCGCGTCGAATCCGTCGACGCGGAAGTGTCTCGGCTGACCGACGCGATCGACGAGGCTCGTCTGCGTGGCGATGCCGCACAGGCCGAGTTCGACACGGTGCAAGAAAGCATCGGGGACCTCGACGCCGGTGAAGTCGGCCTCGATACCAATCACGAACGCGCCATCGAGGCTCTCGAGATGATCGACGCGCGCGTCGAAGAGCTTCGTGAGGAAGAAAAAACGAGCGGGCAACGCATCGCTTCGCTCCGGGCGCGCATCGAGGCACTGTCGATGGGTTTGCAGCGCAAGGACGGTGGCGGCTGGCTGCTCGAACACCGCGGCGACGACGGCATCACCTCGCTGGTCGGATTGATTCACGTCGAACCCGGCTACGAGGCCGCGATCGCTGCCGCGATGGGGCCGGCAGCAGACGCCGTCGTGGCGCAGTCGCTGGACTCTGCTCGCTCGGCTGTCACAGCACTGGCCGATCAGGACGGTGGACGTGCATCACTGATCGTGAGCGGTGAACCGGCGATCAAGCGCGAGGCCGAGATCGCGCCGGGTAGTCGTCCGGCCGTCGACGTCATCGACTGCCCTGACGAGTTGCGTGCCGGATTGACCGCCATCCTCGATGGCGTCGTCCTGGTCGAGACTCTCGATGACGCGATTCGAGTTGTTGCTGACCACAAGGGAATTCGCGCAGTGACGCGTTCTGGCGATCTGCACGGTTCGGGGTGGATGATCGGTGGCTCGGATCGGCAACCGAGCACGCTCGAGGTGCAGGCGGCGATCGACGCGTCAGCAGCGGAACTGGCGGCAACGGAGAGCCGATCCGAGGAACTCGACGCTGCGCTGTCCGGCGCTCTGGCCGAACAGGCCGCTCGACGCGAGACCGCGGAGCAAACTTTGGCAGCGCTCAACGAGTCGGACGCCGCCATGTCCGCCATCTACGAGCAGTTGGGCAGATTGGGGCAGGCAGCACGAGTCGCCCACGCGGAATCCGAGCGGTTGACCGCCCAGCGAGTGCGTGCCGAGGAGGGCCGCGGTGAGTCGCTGACAAAGCTCGCGGATCTGGAGGAACGTCTGCGCGTCGCCGAAACCGACGGCAGTGCACCGGGACACGGTGCGGAATCGACCGCTGCCGATCGCGAAATGGCCGCAGCAGCGCTCGCCGAAGTGCGCATCGTCGAAATGGATGCTCGCCTTGCCGTGCGCACCGCCGAAGAGCGTGCGGAATCCGTACGCGGAAAGGCCGATTCGCTTCGGCGTGCGGCCGCCGCGGAACGAGAAGCGCGGATTCGCGCCGAGCGGGCTCTGCGCGCCAGAGCGCACGCTGCGGAAGTTGCAGCTGCCGTCGCCGAGTCGGGACAGCGCGTGGCGGCCGAACTCGAGACCGTCGTCGCCGCGGCTCTTGCTCACCGCGACGAGTTGGCTCGGGCCCGCACCGAGTGCACGGCCAAGCTGGATCAGGTCCGCGAGATAGTCCGAGCACTGACCGGACAACTCGCTTCGCTCACCGACGCCGTCCACCGCGACGAGGTAGCGAAGGCACAGGCAGCGCTGCGCATCGAACAACTCGAGGAGTCGATCCTCGATCAGTACGGTATCGGCCTCGACGATCTGATCGCCGAGTACGGGCCCGAGGTCGAACTGCCGCCGACCGCTCTCGAAGTCGAGGAGTACGAGCAGGCCAAGGAGCGTGGGGAGCAGGTCACCGCGCCCGCTCCGCTTCCGTACGACCGCGCGACTCAGGAACGGCGCGCCAAGCGGGCCGAGAAGGACCTCGCCACCCTCGGCAAGGTCAATCCGCTGGCGCTCGAAGAATTCGCAGCTCTCGAGGAGCGGTACACCTTCCTCTCCACTCAGCTCGAGGACGTCAAGACCGCACGCAAGGACCTTCTTGCTGTGGTCGCAGACGTCGACGCACGAATACTGCAGGTGTTCACCGAGGCCTATGCCGACGTCGAGCGTGAGTTCGTGGGAGTGTTCGAGAAATTGTTCCCCGGGGGAGAAGGGCGGCTGGTCCTTACCGATCCCTCGGACATGCTCACCACCGGCATCGAAGTCGAGGCGCGTCCGCCCGGTAAGAAGGTCAAGCGGTTGTCGTTGCTGTCGGGCGGCGAGAAGTCGTTGACCGCGGTGGCCATGCTGGTCGCGATCTTCCGGGCACGCCCGTCCCCGTTCTACGTGATGGACGAAGTCGAGGCGGCGTTGGACGACACCAACCTGCGGCGGCTGATCGGACTCTTCGAACAATTGCGGGAGAAGTCGCAGTTGATCGTGATCACTCACCAGAAACCGACGATGGAAATCGCCGATGCGTTGTACGGCGTCAGCATGCGCGGCGACGGCATCACCACCGTGATTTCGCAGCGACTTCGCGGTCAAGACATGGCCTCGACGTAAGCCCTGCTCACTTTCCGGGTCGGAGCCTGAAACAATGGGCCGGTGACTACCCAGGCTTGGATCATCATCGCGGCTGTAGCGGCCGTACTACTCGTCGTTCTCGTTGCCGGATTCCTGCGCTACCGCAAGGGGCAGGTATCGCTGAAGGCACCCGAGACGAAGCCGGAGCTCGGCGCCCCCGAGAAGGACAAGTCAGGCGGCTACAGGGCCGGCGGCGGGTTCAACTTCAGTCAAGGCTCGACGGCAACGGCGCCACCTCCGGTGGTTCCGACACCTCCGGTCGCCGAGAAGCCGCCCGTCGTCGAAGAACCTGTCGTCGAAAAACCGATCGTCGAAGAACCGGTTGCAGAGAAGCCGGCCGTCGTCGAGGAGCCGGTTGTCGAAGAACCCGCTGTCGTCGAGGAACCGGTTGTCGAAGAGCAGGTAGTAGAAGAGGCGCCGGTAGCAGAACCGGTCGTCGAAGAACCTGTTGCCGTTCCCGAGCCCGTTGTCGTACCCGAGCCCGTCGTCGTTCCCGCGCCAGTCGAGCCTGCACCGCGCGTGCTGGACGAGATCGACCCGACCGAGGGTCGGCTGGACCGATTGCGCGGGCGCCTTTCCCGCTCGCAGTCAGCAGTCGGCAAGAGCTTGCTGGGTCTGCTCGGTGGCGGCGATCTGGACGAGGATTCGTGGGAAGAAGTCGAGGACACCCTCCTCATCGCAGACCTCGGCTCCGCGACCACGGAAAAAGTCGTCACGAAGCTTCGTGAGCAGATGGCGGCCCGCAGCGTCCGGACCGAGGCTGCCGCCCGCGCCCTTCTGCGCGAGGTGTTGATCGCCGAACTGCGTCCCGAACTGGACCGCTCCATCCGCGCATTGCCGCACGATGATCACCCGGCTGTTCTGCTCGTCGTCGGCGTCAACGGGACCGGCAAGACAACGACCACCGGCAAGCTGGCTCGCGTGCTCGTCGCCGACGGTCGTCGCGTAGTGCTCGGTGCCGCGGACACGTTCCGCGCCGCCGCCGCCGATCAGCTCCAGACGTGGGCCGAGCGTGTCGGCGCTGAAGTTGTTCGTGGCAAGGAGGGTGGCGATCCCGCTGCGATTGCCTTCGACGCCGTCTCACGGGGCATCGCGGACGGCGTCGACGTGGTCCTGATCGACACCGCCGGCCGTCTGCACACCAAGACCGGTCTGATGGACGAGCTCGGCAAGGTCAAGCGGGTTATCGAGAAGAAGGCCTCGGTCGACGACGTTCTGCTGGTTCTCGATGCGACGGTCGGCCAGAACGGACTGGCGCAGGCTCGAGTGTTCGCGGAGGTCGTGGACATCACCGGCGTCGTACTGACCAAGCTGGACGGAACCGCCAAGGGCGGAATCGTCTTCCAGGTTCAGCATGAACTGGGTGTGCCGGTGAAGTTGGTCGGTCTCGGTGAAGGTGCCGACGACCTGGCGCCCTTCGAGCCGGGTGCGTTCGTCGACGCCCTCCTGGGCTGACGCCCCCGTGCGCCTTTTTGGTAGCGCGAACTACCAAAAAGGCGCACAGGGTCGGTAGAACTCCCTGGCGAAACCTGTTTGCAACAAAGTTGGGCAATTGGTTCACGTCTGCGAAACGCGACAGCGCCATGGACGAAACACCAGCCCAGCACTCTTCTCCTTAACGACGTGCTGCCCGGCACGTGCGACTAGGAGGTAGTAAGTGAGTACCGACGATTTGTTGGCGAACTCCGGTAACGCCGCATGGATGCTGATGGCTGCATCTCTGGTCTTGCTGATGACACCCGGCCTCGCTTTCTTCTACGGCGGGATGTCTCGGTCCAAGTCCGTCCTGAACATGATGATGATGTCCTTCGGGGCCATGGCCGTCATCGGCGTCATCTACGTTCTGTGGGGATGGTCGATGTCCTACGGCACCGAGAACATCGGGGGCATTTTTGCCAACCCGTTCGAGTTCTTCGGCCTCAAGAACAGCATCACCGATGCTGACGGCAACTTCATCGCCGGCGCCTGGGGCTACCCCAACGTCATCGACATCGCGTTCCAGGTGACGTTCGCGATCATCACCACCGCCCTCATCAGTGGTGCCCTGGCCGAGCGGGTCAAGTTCGGCACCTGGCTCCTGTTCTCGGGTATCTGGGTCACCGTCGTCTACTTCCCGCTCGCACACATGGTGTGGGGCGGCGGACTCCTCTCGGGCTCCGAGGACGGCATCGC
Source organism: Rhodococcus sp. SG20037 (assembly GCF_031763325.1). Taxonomy (NCBI): domain Bacteria; kingdom Bacillati; phylum Actinomycetota; class Actinomycetes; order Mycobacteriales; family Nocardiaceae; genus Rhodococcus; species Rhodococcus sp. SG20037. Next base: position 2,594,825 of record NZ_CP134497.1, read on the forward strand.
GGCAAAGCTCTTCGGCACCACGGTCAACGACGACGGAGTCACCGTCGCCAACGTCGCTCCGATCGACTTCGCCGGTGGCACAGTCGTTCACATCAACGCGGGTATGGCCGGTCTGGTCCTCGCACTCATCGTCGGCAAGCGTCTCGGCTTCGGCAAGACCGCCTTCCGTCCGCACAACCTGCCCTTCGTGATGCTCGGCGCCGCACTCCTCTGGTTCGGTTGGTTCGGCTTCAACGCCGGCTCGGCATTCGCCGCCGACGGTAACGCCGGTCTCGCCTGGGTCAACACGACCACCGCGACGTGTGCCGCAGTCCTGGCCTGGCTCGCTACCGAGCGTATTCGTGACGGCCACGCCACCAGCCTCGGCGCAGCTTCCGGTGCGGTCGCCGGTCTGGTCGCCATCACCCCTGCTGCCGGTGCGCTCAACCCGGTCGGTTCCATCTTCCTCGGCGCAGTAGCCGGCATCCTGTCCGCTCTCGCAGTCGGCCTGAAGTTCCGCTTCGGCTTCGACGACTCGCTCGACGTCGTCGGTGTTCACCTTGTCTCCGGCCTGTGGGGCACGATCGGTATCGGATTCTTCGGCACCGCAACCGGCCTCTTCTACGGCGGCGACTACAAGCAACTGGTGGTTCAGATCGTGATCGCACTCGCAGCACTCGTCTTCACCGGCGTTCTGACGACGATCATCGGCTTCGCACTCAAGCCCCTGGGCTGGCGAATCTCGGCCGAGGACGAGGCACGCGGCATCGATGAGACCGAACACGCAGAGACCGCATACGACCTCGCGTGATCAGCACGTGATTAAAGTGAATTCAGGCACTTCAGAGTTTGGAAAGGGATGAGCACATGAAGCTGATCACAGCAATCGTCAAGCCGTTCACGCTCGAGGACGTCAAGACCGGACTCGAGCAGGCCGGAGTGCTGGGTATGACAGTCAGCGAAGTTCAGGGCTACGGCCGACAGAAGGGCCACACCGAGGTGTACCGAGGCGCGGAGTACTCCGTGGACTTCGTACCCAAGGTCCGGGTCGAGGTCGTCGTCGACGACGCGGCCGTTGACAAGGTGGTCGAGGTGATCGTCGAGGCCGCTCGAACCGGCAAGATCGGTGACGGCAAGGTGTGGGTCTCGCCAGTCGAGTCGGTCATCCGGGTTCGCACCGGGGAACGCGGTGGCGATGCACTCTGACCCGAAAGGGTCCGAGAACTTCGGCCCTGGTTCCGTCGCGAAAGCGACGGGGCCAGGGCCGGTCTCGTCAGGGGGATCCGACGAAGCTGCGGACCTGGCCCGCGCACGCAAGGCCCTACTCACCGGAGGCGTCAAGAACAGGAGGCTCGACGCCCCCGCGCTGCGACATGCACTGGTCGATCTGCACGAATTCTGGTTGACCACCAAGGGGACCGAACTGGGCATCAAACCGGATTGTGGGTTTGCCATCGTCGCCGTGGGTGGTCTCGGCCGACGCGAACTGCTGCCGTATTCCGATCTCGATCTGATTCTGCTGCACGACGACATGGACCCGGCGGTCGTGGCCCAGGTCGCGGACAGCCTGTGGTACCCGCTGTGGGACGCGCACATCAAACTCGACCACAGCGTGCGGACGCTTCCGCAGGCGCTTCAGGTTGCGGCCACCGACATGACGGCAGCACTCGGAATGCTCGAAGCACGCCACATTGCCGGCGACGTGGAGCTGAGCAACCTGTTGATCAGTGGTGTCCGACGACAGTGGCGCATGGACATCCGCAGCCGATTCGACGAATTGATCACCCAGACCCGTACGAGGTGGGAGCGCAGCGGCGAGATCGCCCATCGCGCCGAACCGGATCTCAAGAGCGGTCGTGGCGGGCTGCGAGACGTCCAACTGCTCAACGCCCTGTCCATCGCGCAATTGACCGACGGGATGCCGGGGCTGGGACCCAACTCGCCCGGCGGCGGTCTGGCACTTGCGCACAGGCGGTTGCTCGACGTGCGCACCGAACTTCACCGCGTTGCCGGTCGCGCCCGCGACCAACTGCGAGCACAGGACGCCGACGAGATCGGTGCGGCGCTACGGATCGGTGATCGCTTCGATCTGGCGCGACTTCTCAGCGAATCGGCGCGCACCATCAGCTATTCGGTCGACGTCGGTATCCGTACCGCCGGAAACTCCTTGCCCCGGCGTGGTTTGTCGCGGCTGCGTCGCGCGCCGGTGCGACGGCCACTGGACGAGGGCGTCGTCGAGCATGCCGGCGAAGTAGTTCTGGCGCGCGATGCGAGACCGAAGAAGGATCCCGGTCTGGTGATGCGGGTCGCGGCAGCGGCGGCCACCAACGGCATGCCGATCTCCGCGTCGACGCTCAATCGCCTGGCCGACAATGCCCCCGAATTGCGTGAGCCGTGGCCGAAAAATGCAGTCAACGATCTCTTGGTCGTGCTGGGTTCGGGATCGCGTGCGGTTCCGGTGATCGAGGCGATGGACCGGACCGGGCTCTGGGGTCGACTCCTGCCGGAGTGGGGGACCATTCGCGATCTTCCGCCGCGCGACGCCGTCCACACGTGGACGGTGGATCGGCACCTGGTCGAAACCGCCGCGTATGCAAGCGGATTCACCACTCGCGTCGCTCGGCCGGATCTGCTCATGCTCGGTGCGTTGATCCACGACATCGGGAAGGGGCGAGGGGGAGACCACAGCGTCGTCGGTGCCGAATTGGCCACCGCGATCGGAAATCGCTTGGGACTCTGGCCTTCCGACGTCGCGACGTTGACGGCGATGGTGCGCTACCACTTGCTGTTGCCGGAAACCGCCACCCGTCGCGACCTCGACGATCCGGCAACGGTGCAGCGAGTGGTCGACGCACTCGAGGGAGACGGGACCCTTCTCGATCTCCTGCATTCGTTGGCGGAAGCGGATTCGCTGGCCACCGGGCCTGGTGTCTGGGGCGACTGGAAGTCGTCGTTGATCGGCGAGCTGGTGCGTCGTTGTCGTTTGCTGATGGCAGGGGAGGAGCTCCCGCAACCCGATCCACTCGCTCCCGAGCAATTGGCCATCGCCGAGGAGGGCGGGGTTCACGTCTCGCTCGTTCCGGCCGAGAATGCGCACACCTACGTCGTGACCGTCATCGCGCCCGACGCTCCCGGGCTGCTGTCTCGGGCTGCCGGAGTTCTGGCGCTGCAGTCCTTGCGGGTGCATTCCGCATCGCTGGGGTCGCATGCAGGTTCGGCGGTCAACTCGTTTGTCGTGACGCCGAGGTTCGGCACACCCCCGCAGGCGGTGCTGCTCCGGCAGGAATTGATCCGGGCTTCGGCCGGTGAACTGAATTTGCTCGAACTTCTCGACGCGAAGGACGAGGAGGCACGGGCAGAGCAGTGGGACGACCCGATCCAGACCAACAAGGATTCTGCGGTTCCAGTGCTCTATGCGCAGGCGCCACCGCGGGTCATCTGGTTCGACGCGCCCGGTGACGGTCAGGCGATCCTCGAATTGCGTACCGAGGACCGCGTCGGCCTGCTCTGCCGACTGGCCGCAGCACTCGAACACAGTGGAGCCGACATCCGGTGGGCGAAGGTCGCCACCTTGGGTTCCTCGGTGGTCGACGCGTTCTGCCTCGACTTCGGTGAGGCCGATACCCGCGCGGCGCGAGAGCGCGTCGAGGAGGCGGTGCTGGCGGTGGTTCCGGTGCCACAACCCAAGAAGAAAGAGGATTGACGGACCGGTTTCGGCAGTTACGCCCGCATCGGCTGGGATCGGTGCGGGCGTAGCGGCTAGGCTGGTGCCCGAGAATATCCACGGCTAACTCGCACGACCTTCAGGAGCGCACTCGGTGTTCGAATCCCTTTCCGACAGATTGACCGGATCTCTCAAGGATCTGCGTGGCAAGGGTCGTCTGTCCGGCGCCGACATCGACGCTACGGCCCGCGAGATCCGCCTTGCCCTGCTCGAGGCCGACGTCGCGCTTCCCGTAGTGCGCAGCTTCATCGCCAAGATCAAGGAACGCGCCAAGGGCGCCGAGGTCTCGGGTGCACTGAACCCGGCTCAGCAGGTCGTCAAGATCGTCAACGAAGAACTGGTCGAGGTTCTCGGCGGCGAAACTCGTCGACTGCAGTTCGCCAAGACGCCGCCGACGGTCATCATGTTGGCCGGTCTGCAGGGTTCCGGTAAGACCACGCTGGCCGGAAAGTTGGCCAAGTGGCTCAAGGATCAGGGGCACACGCCCCTCCTCGTCGCCTGTGACCTTCAGCGTCCCGGCGCCGTCACTCAGCTTCAGATCGTCGGTGAGCGTGCAGGCGCCGCAGTCTTCGCGCCGCACCCCGGCACCTCCATCGGCGGCGGCGAGAACGCACTGGGCGTTTCCGCAGCCGACCCCGTCGAGGTCGCCCGCGCCGGCGTCGAAGAAGCACGCAACAAGCATTACGACGTCGTGATCGTCGACACCGCCGGTCGCCTCGGTATCGACTCGGAGCTGATGGCGCAGGCCGCCGGTATCCGTGACGCCGTCAACCCGGACGAGACCATCTTCGTCCTCGACGCCATGATCGGTCAGGACGCGGTCAGCACGGCCGACGCTTTCCGTGAGGGAGTCGGCATCACCGGTGTCGTCCTCACCAAGCTCGACGGCGACGCCCGCGGTGGTGCCGCGCTGAGCGTCCGCGAGGTCACCGGCCAGCCGATCCTCTTCGCGTCCACCGGCGAGAAGCTCGAAGACTTCGACGTCTTCCATCCCGATCGCATGGCCAGCCGGATCCTCGGCATGGGCGACGTCCTGAGCCTCATCGAGCAGGCCGAGCAGGTGTTCGACGCCGATCAGGCCGAAGCGACCGCAGCGAAGATCGGTTCCGGTCAGCTCACCCTCGAAGACTTCCTCGATCAGATGATGGCCGTCCGCAAGATGGGCCCGATCGGCAACCTCCTCGGTATGTTGCCGGGTGCAGGCGGCATGAAGGACGCGCTTGCCAACGTCGACGAGAAGCAACTCGATCGCATTCAGGCCATCATCCGCGGTATGACGCCGGCCGAGCGCGACGATCCGAAGATCATCAACGCCTCACGCAGACTGCGCATCGCGAACGGTTCGGGCGTCAAGGTTTCCGACGTCAACCAGTTGGTGGACCGTTTCTTCGAAGCCCGCAAGATGATGGCTGCCATGGCCGGCCGTATGGGTATGCCCGGCGCGCGTAAGCAGGTTCGCAGCAAGAAGGGCAAGAAGGGCAAGAAGGGCGGCAAGGGCCCGACGCAGCCCAAGATGCGCGGAGGATTCCCCGGCATGGGCGGATTCCCGGGTATGCCCGGCGGAATGCCGGCCGGTATGCCCGACCTGTCGAACATGCCCAAGGGTCTCGATCAGTTGCCGCCCGGACTGGAAGGCATCGATCTCTCCCAGCTCAAGCTGCCCAAGAAGTAGTCGGTGGCTGCGCTTCATCTGCGGGGTATCGGTCTGCCCGATGCCGAGCCTATCGAATTGTGGATCGTCGACGGGCTGATTTCCTTCGAGCCGGTGTCCGGTGCGGAGACGATCGTCGAATCGGGTTGGATCACACCGGGTCTCGTGGATGCGCACTGTCACGTCGGTATCCGCTACGGCGGTGGCGGGGGCGAAACCGTCGACGGCTTGCTGGGGCAGGCGAAGACCGAACGTGACGCGGGCGTGCTGTTGCTCCGCGACGCCGGATCGCCGGTCGACACCAGGTTCATCGACGAGCGCCTCGATCTGCCGCGGATCATTCGCGCAGGCCAGCACATCGCAGCACCGAAGCGGTACATCCCGGGCCTGCCGGTCGACCTGGACGACGAATCTCAGTTGCCGGCCGAGGTGGTGCGTCAGGCACGCGCCGGTGACGGTTGGGTCAAGCTCGTCGGGGACTGGATCGATCGTTCCATCGGTGACCTCGCCCCGTTGTGGAGCGACGAGATTCTGGTCGAGGCCATCGCTGCCGCCCATGCCGAAGGCGCAAGGGTCACCGCTCACGTCTTTGCCGAGGATGCTCTGCCCGGCCTGATCAACGCCGGCATCGACTGCATCGAGCACGGCACCGGATTGACGGACGCGACCATCGAGTTGATGGTCGCTCACGGCACGGCCTTGGTTCCGACGCTGATCAACATCGCAACTTTCCCCGAGATCGCGGACTCTGCCACGCGGTATCCGATCTACGCGGCGCACATGCGGGATCTGCACGCTCGTCGACATCGGACGATCGGTGCCGCTCACGAGGCCGGGATTCCGATCTATGCCGGAACGGATGCCGGCGGATCGATCAGGCACGGGCGGATCGCCGACGAGATCGCCGAACTCGAAGTTGCCGGTTTGACGGCGCATCAGGCGCTGGGCGCAGCCTGCTGGGACGCGCGGAGTTGGCTGGGTGCGCAGGGGATCGAAGAAGGAGCGCCCGCCGACCTGGTGGTTTATTCCGAAGATCCGCGCGGAAACCCCGATGTGCTCGCGAAGCCGATGCGTGTGATCCTCCGCGGAACCCCCGTGAGTGGTTAGGGAGTCCCCGCACTCTCGAAGCGCGCACAGGGTGGTTTCCGAACGAGCCCACCCATCTGGCACAATGGACCATTGTTCGTCGCAACCGGTTACGTACCGCTGCGACGGTCACAGGATAGAGGCAAAACCGGGCTCACAAATCGTGTGGGTCGCTGAATTGCACGTGACATGCGCAGCACTGTTGTGCGCGCTGAAGGAGAACTGCAGCTGTGGCTGTCAAAATCAAGCTCACCCGCCTCGGCAAGATCCGCAACGCTCAGTACCGCGTTGTCATCGCCGACTCGCGCACCCGTCGTGACGGCCGTGCGATCGAGACCATCGGCAAGTACCACCCCAAGGAAGAGCCCTCGCTGATCGACATCGATTCCGAGCGTGCTCAGTACTGGCTGTCCGTGGGCGCACAGCCCACCGAGCCCGTCGAGGCACTCCTCAAGATCACCGGTGACTGGCAGAAGTTCAAGGGCCTGCCGGGCACCGAAGGCACCCTGCGCGTCAAGGAAGCCAAGCCCACCAAGCTCGAGCTCTTCCAGGCTGCGCTCGCGCAGGCCGAGAACGAGCCGGTTGCAGAAGCAATCACCCCCAAGAAGAAGAAGGCTGCAAAGGCTGACGAGGCCAAGGCAGAAGACACCGCGGCTGACGCCGAGGCTCCCGCTGCAGACGCCGAGGCTGCTGACAAGTGAGTGCCGTCGTCGCTGATGCGGTAGAGCATCTCGTGCGTGGCATCGTCGCCAATCCCGACGATGTGCGCGTCGAGCTGATCACCGGACGTCGGGGACGGACCGTCGAGGTGCACGTGCACCCAGACGATCTCGGCAAGGTCATCGGTCGGGGTGGTCGCACTGCGACCGCTCTGCGGACCTTGGTCTCCGGCATCGGTGGCCGCGGTATCCGTGTTGATGTCGTCGACACCGATCAGTAGACGGCAGTAAACAGGTGGAACTCGTAGTCGGTCGTGTCGCGAAGTCGCATGGCATCAAAGGTGAATTGGTAGTCGAGGTTCGTACAGACGAGCCCGAAGATCGTTTTGCCGTAGGTTCCGTGCTGCGTGGGCGCAAGCCGCGCGAGTCCACACTGAAGTCGTACACAGTGGAAGCCGCCCGGGATCATTCCGGGCGGCTTCTGCTGCGCCTCGAAGGCGTCAGTGACCGTGGCGACGCAGATGCGTTGCGCGGCACACTGTTTGTCATCGACAGCTCCGAACTCGAGCCTTCGGATGATCCGGACGAGTTCTACGATCACGAACTCGAAGGACTGAAGGTCGTCCTCACGGACGGCACCGAGATCGGTTCGGTCATCGAGGTATTGCATTCCGCCGCAGGCGAATTGCTCTCTATTCGCCGCGCCGGTGAGACGTCCGGTGAATTGCTGATCCCGTTTGTCGCAGCCATCGTCACCTCGGTGTCGATCGCCGACGGTGTCGTGGTGATCGAGCCTCCCGAGGGACTGCTCGACCCGGACTTCGGCGACAAGTCGAACAGCGACAATTCGAACTCAGACAACGACTGATCGTTTGTCATGCGTCTCGATGTAGTCACCATCTTTCCCGAGTATCTCGAACCGCTTCGTGCTGCCTTGCTGGGCAAGGCAATCGAACGTGGCTTGATCTCGGTCGACGTCCACGATCTTCGGTCGTGGACCCATGACGTGCACAAAGCCGTCGACGATTCCCCGTATGGCGGCGGACCCGGCATGGTCATGAAACCCACCGTATGGGGCCCGGCACTGGACGACGTGATCGGGCGCTCCGATTCTTCCGGCCCCGATGATGCCGAGACCATTCTGGTGGTGCCCACTCCCGCCGGCGTTCCGTTCACCCAGGAGACCGCGCACCGCTGGTCCAACGCCAAGCACCTCGTCTTCGCCTGCGGCCGATACGAAGGTATCGATCAACGGGTTTTCGACGACGCCGCCAAGCGGGTCAGAGTCGAAGAAGTCAGCATCGGCGATTACGTCCTGATCGGCGGCGAAGCAGCCGTGCTGGTGATGGTCGAGGCTGTCGTGCGACTGATGCCCGGCGTTCTCGGCAATCAGCTTTCACACCAAGAGGATTCGTTTTCCGACGGCCTTCTCGAAGGGCCTAGCTACACTCGCCCGGCTGTGTGGCGCGACCTCGAAGTTCCGCCGGTGCTTCTCTCCGGTGATCACGCGAAGATCAAAGCGTGGCGCCATGAGCAGTCGCTGCAGCGCACGGCCGAGCGTCGACCGGATCTACTTCCTTAGGTATTTCGCTTCAACCAGGTGATGCTTGCGCCGTCGTCGAGCGATTCGGTTGCAGTCGGTGTGAACAGTGTCGGCTCGAAGTTACCTCTGATCATCGGTATGCCTGCGCCGGCGACTACCGGATACCTCTTGATGATCAACTCGTCGATCTCTGGTAGTAGTTCGCCGGCGAGAGTTCCGCCGCCGCACAGCCAGATATATTGTCCTTCTTCCTCTTTGAGAGATCTGACTACCCCAAGCGGATCGGCGCGAACGATGGTGACGGGGGGATCCTCGGCGTCAGGGATGGTTGTGGAGACGACGAACTGACGCAGGTGCGCGAAGGGGCTTTTCACTCCGGCGGCCAGCCCGGGCTCGTAGGAGCCGCGGCCCATGACGACCGTGTCGAAGGTCTTGTTGGGAGCGTCCTCGATTCCGAGAGCGGGCCGCACATGCGTTGGCACGGTTTCAGGATATCGATCGCATATCCAGGCCGTGATCTGTTCGGAGACCGGGAGGAAATCGAATTCGCCACCAGGCCCCGCGATGTATCCGTCGAGGGAAGCTCCCACGTAGTACACAAGCTTTCGCATATAACGCTCCGTTCGTAGTACTATGTTTGTAGTGGTTTAACTTAGGGTCGTGTCAGGAGTGATGTCAAGTGCGAAAGAACCCGGAACGCCGGCTTGCCCTGATCGACGCGGCAATCGAGGTGTTGGCCCGAGAGGGTGCTCGAGGCTTGACGTTTCGAGCCGTCGACGCCCAGGCAGCAGTGCCGAACGGGACAGCGTCGAACTACTTCTCCAATCGCGACGAGCTGCTCACTCAAGCGGGTGGCCGGATCTACGAGCGACTGATTCCGGAGGACCTCGAAGGGATGATCGATCCCGTCAACGGCACCGATCGTGAGCGCCTGGTGACGCTCATGCTCGACGTGGTCGAGCGCGTCACCTCGTTCGGAACGGGTTTCCTCGCACTCATGGAGTTGCGACTGGAGGCGACGCGTCGACCGGACCTGCGAGCGGTGCTGACCGTCCGCATCCGAGAAGACTTCGATCTGAACGTAGCCAATCATCTGGCGTCGGGCGTGCCGGGTGATGCGATGACCGTTCGCCTGCTCTATTTGTCGCTGAACTGGCTCGCACTGGATCGACTCACATTGCCGGACCTGTTCGGAGAGGAAGATATTCGGACGATCGTCGAGGCGGCGGTGGATCGAGCGTTACCCCGCGAATCGTAGAAGGTCAGTGTCGTTCGGCAGGTTTGCGGCGGAACGAGAAGTATCGATGACCGAAGAAGCTCACACCGGCGACGATCAGCATGACAACCGCCTGGGCGGGAAGCGGCGGGGCATGCAGAATCGACACCGCGATTGTTCCGAGTATCAGATTCAGCACCAGGCCACCGGAATTGACGACGATGAACGCTCCCAGGTCGCGTGCCACATGTCCGCGGACGCGGAAAACGAGAGTCCGATGCAGAACGAAAGCGATGAGGACGCTGATGGAGTACGCGCCGATCACAGCCACTTGATACAGATCCTTGTTGTCGAGGATCAGTGTCCAGATCACGAAGAGCACGTATCCGATCGCCGTATTAGCCACTCCGACAATGGCAAATGCGATGGGTTGATGCTTGACCACCCGAAGCAGTGGGCCGGGATTCTCGGGTGATGCGATGTCTTCGGTCATGAAGACTCGGTTTTCACGGTGTTGATCCCGTCCTTGCGTCGGGTCCGCAGGTACATCCACTCGAGCACGCCGAGTCCGAGGACTCCGGCGACCATCGAAGCGCCGCCGACCTTCCATCCCGGGGGACGCCACGTCAGGACAAGCTCTGCGTCCTTCGTCCCGGCGGGAATGTCCACGGTGACAAAGGACTTCGCGACGACGTCGATCGGGACAGGCTGACCGTCGATGCTTGCCCGATATCCGGGCCAGCCGAGCCGTGCGAACACAACCTTGCCGCCGGTCTCCGAACTGACACGAAGGGTGCTCGACATGTTCGATTCCGCGATCGACGTAGCCTCGACGCCGTGGGCGTCGGCGATGCGTCCGTTGCGTGTCGAGACGGGGCCGTCGACGCGTTCGAGTACCGAGATGTAGTTCTCGTGTCCGGGGTAGTCGACCCATTTCCATCCGTCGGGAGCCGGGTTCTTGCGTGCATCGGGGTAGAGAGCGTTCTGAAGTACGACGCGGTCCACGTTCATCAGGTCGACGATGGTGCGGCCGGTGGTGGGTTCGACGGTGAATGCGCGCCGAAAGGCGTCGGGGCAGACGCTCATGTCCCAGCGCATGCAGAGCAGATCACCGAAGTAGAAGTGCCCGTTGGGGGTGTAGCCGCTGGTGTAGGTCAGTTCGAGGTCTTTGGGGTAGTTGCCGAAAGCCAGGGAACCGTACGCTCCGTCGAGGGTTTTGTCCCCGGGTGCGATGAGTGCACGGTCGCCCAGTTGCAGTGTCGTGCCTTCGAAGTCGGGGAAGGCCTCTTTCATCTCCGAGCGGGATTCGGGCAGGTTCCAGCTCATCGGGGTTGGTTGCGCGGCCCGAACCTGGGCGTAGGCGATGGGGGAGACCGCGACGATCGCTACGAGGCATGCGAAAGCAGTGCCCTTGGTACGGCCGAGCCAGACCATCGCGGCGCCGAGTGCGGCAACGAGCAGGGCCGAGATCACATGCCATTTCGCGAGCCCGGGAGCTGCCGAGGCTGACCGAATCAGAAGCAGGCCCACGAGGATTCCCGCTGCAACGCAGCGCCCGCGCAACTTGTCGGTCGTGGCGTAACGCCCGAGCAGGATGCACACCAGAAGCAGGAGTCCGATGGCCACCATCGGAAGTACGCGCGCGGGCCACCGCAGTGGGCCGATCGTGCTCGGCCCGGCAGTCCACATGAGGACGGCGACCGTGAAGATCCCGACGGCGGTCAATTCGCGTGCCGCGGCGCGTGCCTTGCCCCAGTCGATGAATGCCAGGGCGGGTATGAGGAACCAGGCGATGTAGACCATGGGCATGGTCTGGATGTATCCCCACCACGAGGTGAACGCGGGCATCGTGCTCGGCAGGCTCGCGTTCAGCGATTCCGACCACGGGACGGCGAGGAATGCATCGTTCTTGACTTCGGATGCACCGCGCCAGGTGACGTCCGCGGTGAGCAGGCTCGGCAGATACGTCGCGAGACCGGCCAGAGCGGCACACGCGGACACCGCCAGAAGCCGCAGTGACGGCAGCCAACGCCGCTGATAGACAACTTCGCCGATTGCGACCGCGCCGATCATCAAGCCGGATTCGACTGCGGGGAAAACATATTGGACCGACATCGCGAGATACAAGAACACGAAGGTCGGGATCGGACCGCTCTTACCTCGGGCGTAGCGGATTGCCGACGCCCACGCCTGAACCATCCAGGCAGTGCCGGTGAAGGCAGTCATCCAACTGGCCGAGTCGAAGAACAGCAGGAAACCGGTGAACGGAATCGAGACGCCGGCGACGGCAGCCCACGTGGGCTTCGAGCCGTACTCGAGGCAGATCCGATAGACGCCGAGTGCAAGGATGATCGCGAAGATCAACTTCACGATCGTCGCGTACAACGCCAGGTTGTCGAAGGACGGTGCGATCAGGTCGATCAGGAGTTGCGGTGGATTGAGAAGGCCTGCTTCCTCGATCGCGTAGTTGCCCGCCATCCAGTTCTCGGGGACGAGCACCGGGAGGTGTCCTTCTCGCAGACTGCGGCCGAGCATGACCCACAGCGGCGCGTATTGGGACTCGGTGTCGTCGGTGTAGAAGTGACGAGCATTCGCGAGCACCACGGCCAGATAACCGGCGATGACACCGATCGCCGTGACGGCGCCCCACTTGTACACGTCTGCCCGGGCGAGAGTGCGAGTTTCCACCACGAGTTCCAGACCTTAACAGGGCAGGTGGGGCGTGCGGAGACGCGAGCGCGTCACGCGCCGCCGGCATCCGAAGTCAAGACATCTCTGCGTGTTAAAGTTCGCGACGGTGTGGGCCCGATCGTGCCTGTCTCTCGGCGCCAGTCGAGCCCCCTGAAGGGAGTGGAAGCGAGTGCACTCGATTTCCGTCGTAGTGCCCGTTTATCAGGGCGAAAAGACGATCACGGCGCTCGTCGAGGAGTTGGACGGCCTGGGCACACCGAGTGCGACGCCCGGTGGTGCGCAGTTCTCCGTCGACGAGATCGTGCTGGTTCACGACAACGGCCCGGATCGCTCCGACGTCGTGTTACTCGAATTGGAGCGCCGTTTCGAGCAGGTGCGTGTCGTGTGGCTCAGCCGCAACTACGGCCAGGACGCGGCGACCATCGCCGGCATGGCCGCTGCAACTGGACAGTGGATCGTGACGATGGACGAGGACGGCCAGCACGACCCGGTGCACATCGGGGCTTTCCTCGACACCGTGCTGACGGAGCGATCCGATCTCGTGTATTCCAAACCCACGAACACACGCCCGCACGGATTCTTGCGGAACCTGACCTCGCGCGGCGCAAAGATCGTCTTGGCGACGGTATTCGCGTTCCCTGATTCGACGAGATTCGAAAGTTATCGCCTGATCCGCGGTGACATCGGCCGACAGTTGGCCGGCGTCGCGGCCAACGGCGTGTATCTGGACGTTGCGCTGACGTGGGTTGTCGGTAACACGGCCACGGCGCCGGTGACACTTCGAGCCGAAGGCCGCGAAGAATCCGGGTACAACTACCGCCGTTTGTTCTCGTTGTTCTGGAAGATGGTGTTGTGTAGCGGAACACGCGGTCTGCGGCTGGTCAGCCTGCTCGGAGTCACCCTGGCGTCGGCCGGCGTGATCATGGCCGCGGTGATCTTCATCGGGGCCATGACCGGCGACAACAATGATCCCGAAGGATGGGCGTCGATCATCATGGCGCTGTTGGTCTGTTCGGGTGCGATCCTGTTCTCGCTCGGACTCATTGCCGAATATCTCGGTGTGGCACTGCACGTCCTTGTCGGAAAGCCGCTGTATCTGACTGTCGACTCCCCGCGGCCCGGAACCTCGATCGATCGGCGTAGTCGTGAGCACTGATCGCATCATCTTCTCCCGCCCCTATCGGGCATCGAACGAATTGTCGAATCTGGCAACGGTTCTGGAGTCCGACCACATTCACGGTGACGGACGTTTCACCAAGTCCGCGACTGCAGCGCTCAAGGCGATCACCGGATCCACGCATGCTCTGCTGACCACCTCGTGCACGCATGCACTCGAATTGGGTGCGCTGCTGCTCGAATTGGGCCCGGGCGACGAGGTAATAGTTCCGAGCTTCGCGTTCAGTTCGGCGGCGACCGCCGTCGCGTTGCGCGGGGCCACTGTTGTTTTCGTCGACATCGATCCGAGTACCGGCAACATCGACCCGGCGTGCGTCGCGGCGGCGATCACCGAACGCACCAAAGCTGTACTGGTCATGCATTACGGCGGAGTCGCCGCGGACATGGAACCTCTCCTCGACCTCGCGGAACTCCACGGCGTTGCGTTGATCGAAGACAACGCTCACGGACTCGGCGGAAAGTGGCGCGGGCGCTCGCTCGGCACCATCGGAACAATCGGAACGCAGAGTTTTCACGACACCAAGAACGTTCACTGCGGTGAGGGCGGCGCGCTGTTGCTCTCCGACGATCAGTTGATGACTCGCGCCGAAATCATCCGTGAGAAGGGGACCGACCGTGCGCGTTTCCTGCGCGGGCAGGTCGACAAGTATTCGTGGCAGGACATCGGGTCGAGTTATCTGCCCAGTGAACTCAATGCCGCCGTCCTCGACGCACAACTCTCCGAGTTCGACGCGATTCAGGCGGCCAGGCATCGCGTCTGGGATGCCTACAGCGTGAGTCTGGGCGAGTGGGCGGCCGCGAACGGTGTCGTGCCCATGGCGGTGCCCGATGATCGCGAGCACACTGCGCACCTGTTCTATCTCAAGATGCCGACCGAAGAGAGCCGTGACGGCTTGATTCGGCACCTTGCCGGTGACGGAATCGTGGCGCCGTTCCACTACGTTCCGCTCGATACGAGTGCGGCCGGTGTGCGCTACGGACGAACACCGCAGCCGTGCGTGCGTAGTGCCGAGTTCTCCGCGTCGATCCTTCGACTGCCGCTGTGGCCCATGCTCACGTTCGAGCAACAGGACCGTGTCATCGGTTCGGTGCTCGAGTACAAGCAGGCTTGAGGACGAACACGACCGCGTTGGATCGAATCAGGGCCCGGAAGCTTCGGGCATCGCCGAATCCGCGGTCGTGGATGCCGCTGCCCAGTCGTCGATGCTTCCGCTCGGGAAGAGAATCTGCGTGACGCCGGTGACCGTGTCGCGTGCGTGCAATGCACTTTCGTCGTCGACGGCATCGGTGAACGAGGTGTCGGGATAGAAGCTGTCCTCATCCGTGTACTGGACGTCTTCTCGCGAACCGATCGCGATGATGTATCGGTTGTCGTCACCGACGATGCCGGTGGACAGATGGATCCACTTGTCCTCGACACAGCACATCCAGCCCTGTTTGACTCCTATGACGGGCTCGCCGAACAAGGCCTCGGGCAGGCCGAATCTCTGGTCGTAACCGTCGGTTCCTTCGGGAGTGGATTGCCGCAGGTACTCGACGAACTGCTCGACCCGTTCAGGTCCGAGTTGATCGGAGTCGTCGAGGACACCGCTGTAGAAGGTGACCAGGTCACGTGTCGTGGTCTCGGTGTTCCACCACATTCCGTCCCAGGGCGGCGTCGTCGCGGTCAGTGCGTAACGCTCGGCGACGCGGGTGATCACCTCTTGGCCGCCGACCTCGTCCCACAGGAGGTTGGCTGCGGTGTCGTCGGAGGATTCGAGCATCGCCGCCATGAGGGTGCGATCGTCGTCCGTGATGGGTCGCTCACCGCGCGCATCCTGATGAAGTAGATCCTCGGCGATGAAAAGTTTTGCCACCGAGGCTGTTTCGATCTGCTGGTCACCGGCGACGTCGAGGTACTTGTCCGAGGAGCGGTCGAGGATGGCGATGGAGACGTCCGCACCACGCCCGAGCGCAGCCACCTGAGCCTGTCCCAGACGGCCGTCGAGGGTCTCGGCTACCGGAACATTGGTGTCGGGAAAGGCGGGGGTCTGCATCGGATCATCCGGGTTCTGTCCACCGCTGCACGAAGCCGCAAAAGTAACTGCGGCCACCATTGCGGCAATCCGGACGTACCGCGTACTCATTTGTTTCCCCCGGTAGCCCTGACACGGCACTGTTGCCGATCTTCTTGTCTCAGGATAGCGGTAGGGTCGGATCTCGTGATTCTCAAGACCGTGAACCAGCGCATTGCCGAGGAACTCGACGTCCGCGAAGGCCAGGTTGCAGCAGCAGTCGACCTTCTCGACGGCGGAGCCACGGTGCCCTTCATCGCCCGGTACCGCAAGGAAGTCACCGGCACGCTCGACGACGCCCAGCTGCGACTCCTGGACGAGCGGCTGCGGTATCTCCGCGAGCTCGACGACCGTCGTGACGCCGTGCTCACGGAGATCGACTCTCAGGGCAAACTCGACGATCAACTGCGCGGTCAGATCATGCTGGCCGAGACGAAAGCGCGGCTGGAGGACATCTACCTCCCCTTCAAGCCGAAGCGGCGCACCAAGGCGCAGATCGCCCGCGAGGCCGGCCACGAGCCCGTCGCCGATGCTCTCATCGGAGATCCCACCACCGATCCCGCGAAGTATTCGGACGAGCAGCTCGACGGTGCCCGGTCGATCCTCGTCGAGCGCTTCGCCGAGGACGCCGATCTGGTCGGTGAATTGCGTGAGCTGATGTGGAATCGCGGCCAGGTCGTCTCCTCGGTCCGCAAGGGCAAGGAAACCGATGGCTCGAAGTTTGCTGACTACTTCGAGTTCTCGGAACCGTTCTCCAAATTGCCCTCGCACCGCATCCTCGCCGTCCTGCGCGGCGAGAAGGAAGAAGTGCTGTCGCTCAACATGGCGGCAGACACCGAAGAACTCGCGTCGGGGGAGCGCACGGTCTACGAAGGCCGCATCGCGTCGCGGTTCGAGATCGCCGACCGTGGTCGGGCCGCCGACGGGTGGCTTCTCGACACCGTCAAGTGGGCGTGGAAGACGAAGTTCGCCGTCACGCTCGGTATCGACACTCGGATGCGTCTGCGGCAGTCGGCCGAAAAGGACGCCGTCGACGTCTTCGCCACCAACCTCAAGGATCTACTCCTCGCAGCTCCCGCCGGCGCCCGACCCACCATGGGACTCGACCCCGGATTCCGCACCGGAACGAAGGTTGCCGTCGTCGACGGAACCGGCAAAGTTGTTGCCTACGAGACGATTTACCCGCACCAGCCGCAGAACAAGTGGGACGCGGCTCTCGCGACGCTTGCCGGACTGGTCGCCGAACACGGCGTCGAACTGATCGCCATCGGCAACGGCACGGCCTCACGCGAGACCGACACGCTCGCTACCGAACTGATCAAGAAGACCGGCGCGCCCAACCTGACCAAGATCGTCGTCTCCGAGGCAGGCGCATCGGTGTACTCGGCTTCGGCCTACGCGTCGCAGGAACTTCCCGACCTCGACGTCTCGATTCGCGGTGCGGTGTCCATTGCGCGTCGCTTGCAGGATCCGTTGGCGGAGTTGGTCAAGATCGATCCCAAGTCCATCGGCGTCGGTCAGTACCAGCACGACATCACCGAATCGCTGCTCTCGCGTTCCCTCGACGCCGTCGTCGAGGATGCCGTCAACTCGGTCGGCGTCGACGTCAACACCGCGTCCGTGCCGCTGCTTGCTCGGGTGTCCGGAATTGCAGGATCCCTTGCAGAGAGCATCGTCGCGCATCGGGACCAGAACGGTCCGTTCAAATCCCGCAAGGGTCTCAAGGATGTCTCCCGCCTGGGACCCAAGGCATTCGAGCAGTGCGCAGGCTTCCTGCGGATCACCGACGGCGACGACCCTCTCGACGCGTCGAGCGTCCACCCGGAGGCATATCCGGTGGTTCGCAAGATCGTCGCGAGTGCAGGCGGGGACGTGCGCACCGTGATCGGAAACTCGCAGGCACTTCGATCGGTCAAGGCGTCCGACTACGTCGACGAGCGATTCGGTCTACCGACCGTCACCGACATCATCTCCGAGTTGGAGAAGCCGGGACGAGATCCGCGACCCGAATTCAAGACCGCAACCTTTGCCGCAGGTATCGAGAAGGTCGCGCATCTCAAGCCCGGCATGACCCTCGAAGGCGTGGTCACCAACGTCGCAGCCTTCGGTGCCTTCGTCGACATCGGAGTTCATCAGGACGGTCTGGTTCACGTCTCGGCGATGTCACACAACTTCGTCAAGGACCCACGCGAGGTCGTCAAGTCAGGTGACGTCGTCAAGGTGAAGGTCCTCGAAGTGGACGAGGCACGCCAACGCATCGGGCTGACGCTTCGTCTCGACGACGAGGTGGGAGCGCCCCGCAAGTCCGAAGGCCAGCGAGGTGGGCAACCCCAGCGGCAGGGCCAGCCGCAGGGCCAGCGTCAAGGGCAGGGGCAGCAACGAGGAAATGGCGGACGCCAGGGCGGACGCGAGCAGCGACCGGACAACCGCGCGCCTGCTGCCGGGTCGATGGCCGACGCTCTGCGCAAGGCGGGCTTCGGCAAGTAAATCCGTCCGCCGGGTTTTCGTAGTCCGTATCGTCACAATCGAGTCGGTTGGCGGTATGAATCCGATCAGGGTCGGATCATGAATTCGGTGAAGGGAGGACAGTGATGCGGGAGTGGCTCGAGCGCGAGATCATCGCCCATGGCCGATTGCCGTTGCTGTTCTTCCTGCTCGGGTTCCTGTCCGCCTTCCTTTTCATCCGCCTCAGCGTCCGGATGATTCGCGCGCAAGTGAAATGGTGGCCGGGCAACATCGCGCCCGGAGGCCAGCATGTGCATCACGTCGTGTTCGGTGTGATCGCCATGATGATCTCCGGTGGTGCGTTGATCGCGGTCTACGTCGATGGTTCGCAGACCACCGGTGCCGTCCTGGCGGCGATCTTCGGTATGGGTGCTGCGTTGGTGCTCGACGAGTTCGCACTGATCTTCTATCTGAAGGATGTGTACTGGTCCGAACAAGGTCGGACCTCGGTGGATGCGGTCTTCGTCGCGATCGCCGTGACCGGCCTGGTGCTGCTGGGTTTCCGCCCGCTCGAACTTCTCGACGTCGCCGGATTCCGTGAAGAACGCGATCCGTGGATCAAGTTGGTCTTCGTTTTCGTCGCGTTGATCAACTTCGCCTTGGCAGCCATCGTGATTCTCAAGGGGAAGATCTGGACGGGGCTCGTCGGTCTGTTCGTTTTCCCGTTGCTGGTAATCGGAGCGGTCCGCCTGAGCCGGCCGGGTGCACCGTGGGCTCGCTGGCGGTACACGCGCAAGCCGAAACGGATGAACCGCGCGCTCGAACGTGAACGGAAATGGCGTCGGCCCGTCATCCGGGCCAAGATCTACGTTCAGGATCTGATTGCCGGATCGCCGAGCGTCGAACATGCGATGACCGCGGCCGAGCAGGAACTGGACCACACCATCCACGCAGCTCCGCCGCCACCGATTTCCCCGCTGGTATCCGCGTCTGGCACAATGGACGGGTTGCCTGGACCAGGCAGCAGCACTTGATCTGGGCACGAACCAGACGAGCGCCGTTTCGGGAGACCGAAACGCGTGCCGCTCGGTTCCTCTGCTCCTGCGAAATACAAGGATGACATATGAACACCCTGGACTTCCTGGACAAAAAGTCGCTCCGCGACGACATCCCCGAGTTCCGTCCCGGCGACACGCTCAACGTGAACGTCAAGGTTATCGAAGGCTCCAAGGAGCGCGTGCAGGTCTTCAAGGGCGTCGTTATTCGTCGCCAGGGCGGCGGCGTTCGCGAGACCTTCACCGTCCGTAAGGTCTCCTTCGGCGTCGGCGTCGAGCGCACCTTCCCGGTTCACAGCCCCACGCTGGCCTCCATCGAGGTTCTGACCCGCGGTGACGTCCGTCGCGCCAAGCTCTACTACCTCCGTGAGCTTCGTGGCAAGAAGGCGAAGATCAAGGAAAAGCGCTGATCTTTCCGATGAGCCCGGCACCGCGTACGCGCGGTGTCGGGCTAATCTGGTTTCTGTGGCAGATTCTTCGAAGGAGCAGGCATTGTCGTCCGGACCCGAGAATCACGAGGGATCAAGCGGTTCCGCGGAACCGACCTCACATCGGCCGCAGAAGAAACAGCGATCGTTTCTGCGAGAACTCCCTGTTCTGATCGGCGTAGCGCTGGTACTCAGCATCGTCCTTCAGGCATTTGTCTTCAGAGTTTTTCTCATCCCATCCGAGTCGATGGAACCGACACTGCACGGCTGTGCGGGATGTACCGGTGACCGCATCGTGGTGGAGAAGATCGGATACCGCTTCGGCGATCCGGAACCCGGCGACGTCGTCGTCTTCAAGGGACCCGATTCGTGGAACACGAAATATGTGTCCAATCGGTCCGACAACGTTGTCGTCCGCGGCATTCAAGAGGTCGGTTCGTGGGTCGGCCTCGTTCCGCCGGACGAGAACGACTTGGTCAAGCGAGTGATCGCTACCGGCGGCCAGACCGTCGAATGCTGTGACGATCAGGGCCGAGTCCTGGTCGACGGCAAGCCGCTCGACGAGCCGTACATCAAGATGGATTTCCCGTTCACCCCGGGAACACAGACGTGTGACACCGAACTGAAGTCGGGCCGCTGCTTCGGGCCGATCACCGTTCCCGAGGGCCACGTGTGGGTCATGGGTGACAACCGCAGCAATTCCGCCGACTCGCGCTACCACGTCGACGACGAGTTCCAGGGAACCGTCCCGATCGACAACATCATCGGTCAAGCGCGATTCATCGTCCTTCCCCCGTCGCGAATGGGCGGCATCGATGCGCCTGATATTCAGGGCAACTGAGTTGTCGGACCGCACACATGGATTCGCGTAGTTCCGAGTAGGCAGAGACAGTGAGTAGTTGGCCCCCTCGCGTTGTCATTCGCAGATCGGCAGGTCTGCGGACGATGGAGTCTGCGTTGGCGCGAACCGGACTCGGTCCGGTGGCCGGCGTCGACGAGGCCGGGCGCGGAGCGTGCGCTGGTCCACTTGTCATTGCAGCGTGTGTCCTGGCGCCGAAACCGCAAGCAGCCCTCGCGCGGCTCGACGATTCGAAGAAGCTGACCGAACGTGCGCGCGAGGAGCTTTTCCCGGCGATCAAGCGCTTGGCGTTGGCGTGGAGTGTCATCTCTGTTCCCGCTGCGGAAGTCGATCAGATCGGCATCCACGTCGCCAACATCGAGGGGATGCGTCGAGCAGTCGCGGGCCTCGATCTCGAACCGGGCTACGTTCTCACCGACGGGTTCCGGGTTCCGGGTCTGACGGCTCCGTCGCTACCCGTCATCGGCGGTGACGGCGCCGCTGCATGCATCGCCGCGGCGAGCGTTCTCGCGAAGGTGACCCGAGATCGTGTGATGACCGAGATGGACGACACTCATCCGGGATACGGCTTCGCGATTCACAAGGGATACAGCACGCCACTGCACATGGACGCTCTCGACGCGCTGGGGCCGTGCCCCGAGCACCGCATGACCTATGCCAACGTGGTGGCTGCGGGAGTCCGGTTGGAACAACGCGCGGGCCGTACGGGATGATGGACGTTCAGACGAACTGGGAGGACTGGCTAAACCGATGAGTGCCGAGGATCTCGAGAAGTACGAAACCGAGATGGAGCTGTCGCTCTACCGTGAATACCGGGACATCGTCGGACAGTTCTCCTACGTCGTGGAGACCGAACGACGTTTCTACCTGGCCAACACGGTCGAGTTGCTGCCCCACAATTCAGACGGGGAGATCTACTTCGAGCTGCGGATGTCCGACGCCTGGGTGTGGGACATGTACCGCCCGGCGCGATTCGTGAAATACGTACGCGTCGTGACCTTCAAGGACGTCAACATCGAAGAGCTGGACAAGCCGGATCTGCGCCTTCCTGACTGATCTGCGCTTGCCAAACTGATCTCGACAACGAAGTGCCCCGCCGATATCGGCGGGGCACTTCGTATTTCGCGGAGTTGTGCGGGGTCAGTTGCCCTTGACGTTCACAATCTGACGCAGTGTGTGTCGAATCTCGACCAAGTCCTTCGCGTCGTCCATCACGACGTCGATGTCCTTGTACGCACCCGGGATCTCGTCGAGGAACGCCGCGGAACGCTTGTATTCGATGCCGACCATTGCCTTGTCGAGATCTTCGATGGTGAAGGTCTTGCGTGCCTGGTTACGTCCGTACACCCGACCCGCGCCGTGGGGGCTGGACTTGAACGACGGTACGTTTCCCTTTCCGACGACGACGTAACTCGCCGTCCCCATCGAACCGGGGATGAGCCCGGGCGTGCCCTCGTCGGCCTTGATCGCACCCTTACGGCTCAGCCACACACCCCTGCCCATGTGGAACTCCTTCTGGGTGAAGTTGTGGTGGCAGTTGATCCGCTCGACTTCGTCGATGATCGCGGGCTTGCCGTCTCCCATGAAATGCGCGAAGTCCTTCACGACGCGGTCCATCATCTCTTCGCGGTTGAGCAGAGCGAAGTGCTGAGCCCAGTTGAGATCGGTGATGTACGAGTCGAATTCGGGCGTCTTCTCGACCAGGTAGGCAAGATCCGGATCGGGAAGGTTGATGTACCACCGCTCGCACAAGTCCTTGGCGATCTTGATGTGATGCTGCGCGAGCTTGTTTCCGATACCGCGGCTTCCCGAGTGCAGGAACAGCCAGACGCCGTCGCTCTCGTCGAGCGTCACCTCGATGAAGTGGTTACCAGAGCCCAGCGTTCCGAGCTGAAACCTCCAGTCGTTCTTGAACTTGTCGTAGAAGGACAGACGATCGCCCGCCATCGCCTCGAGTTCTGCGATGCGGATTTTCGCCGTGTCGCTCAGCGTCTTGTTGTAGACACCTGCCGAGAGCGGGACGGAGCGTTCGATGCTGTGGCGAAGTACGGTCAGGTCGCGGCCTTGAAGGTCGCGTGCGCTGAACTGGGTTTTGACCGCGATCATTCCGCAGCCGATATCGACTCCGACGGCGGCGGGTATGATTGCGCCTTCCGTCGGAATGACCGAACCCACCGTCGCTCCCGCACCGAGGTGCGCATCCGGCATAAGCGCCAGATGTGGACGGACAAAAGGCATCTGGGACGTACGCAGCGCTTGCTCGCGAGTGTTCTCGTCGAGTATCGATGCCCAGTTCCACAGCCTCTTGGTGATCTTCTCCATCAGATTTCTCCCACATAGTTCACAGCCGAACCGATCGGTCCGGTGTGTCGTGCAGGAATGACCATGCGCTCGGTCAGTGGTTGTGTGCAACCCCTTTTCAGGTTCGCAGGCCGTCTGCGAGTTCGTAGATTCGTCCGACATACTTCTCCTGGAAGGCTTTTCGGGCAGCATCTGCTTGTTGCCGTGCGCCCATCTGGGAGTAGAGGTACTCGAGATGAACCAAACTCTCGCCGATGTCGACGCGTCGCTGGTCGAGAACCGTCAGCTCGTCGACCAGTCGAGCCAGATCTAACGCGGTGTCCGGTACCTCGTCCATGGTGATCCTCGATGTCCGTGAGTGCTTCCTGGGTTTGAGGCTAGCATCATTCGAACATATTTTCGATACCTGGAATGGTTGGTTACTTCGACAATGTGGCGGTCAGTTGGTCGATGGCATACGGAATGCTCAGGACCGTGTTGCCGGACATCGCCGCGCCGACTGGGGGATCTGCGGTGTACCGCACGGCTATCGCATTTCCGCTCTTCACGGCGGGTAGGCGCTGGTAGGGCGTGTTGCCGGCGAGGGCCTTCTCTCCCTCTGGATCGGCCATTACGATCAAACGATCAACGGGTTCGAGGATGTCGTATCGCTCGTTCGGCAGCCAGTCGCCGAACTGGTCGCCGACGAATGCGTCGACCGTCGCAGGGAGGGTGAACCCGAGTGACGAGAGGAAAATGCCGCGTGGGTCGTGCGACGAGAACACGTATCCCTCGGGAGTGTCGAGGTTGACGATCGTTGCGGTTTGCCCGGCGAACTCCGGGTGTGCAGCGCGGGCGGCGGCAAACGCGTTTTCGGTATCCGTGATCAGTTGCTGAGCTTGTGGTCCTTTGCCGAGGGCGCGCCCGGCGGTGAGCGTCATGTCGGTCCACGGCGTTGTGTACGCGTCGTAGTCCTTGCTCTGCGCGACAGTCGGCGCAATCGAGGTCAGCTTCTTGTAGGTTTCCGTGTCTATGTCGGCGTACAGCGCGAGGATCAGATCTGGTGCGAGGGAGGCGATTTGCTCGAAGTTGAAGTCTCCGCCGCTGTTGATGTAGGTCGGAGTCTTTCCTTTCCAGTAGTCCTTCGTCCGCGGCCAGCTTTCATCCATGCCGGAGCCCCACCATTCGGCCATTCCGACGGGTTCAACCCCCAGGGCAAGCAGTGGTTCGTGATCGGTGTATCCGAGTGTGACGACGCGCTGTGGTGCGGCGTCGATTGTCGTCGAACCCAGTGCGTGCTCAATCGTCACGGGGAATGCGTCGTTGGTCTGGAGCGCTGATGCGGTGTCGACGCCTTGCGCGGTTCCGCAGGCGGTCGAGAACCCGATGATCGCGGCCGTAGTGAGTAGGGCGGCGAGGATTCGGGTGCTACGTGAGGGCACGTGCATGCTCCTTCGGGGTGGTGGGCGAATGATCTGAGTTCCGCATGAAGTAATGAACTGGTAGCGTCGGCAATAAAGTGAGGCTAACCTTTGCGGAATCGTCGGTCCATCCTTCCGGATGGACTCGGATACGCCCAGAAAGACGCGAAATGTCCACTATCGAGTACTCGACTCGCCCAAAGTCATTGCTAGCGCTGCCCGATAGTCGCGGACGGACATTCAAAGATTTTCAGGTTTACGCCAACGTAGTCGAGGGCGTGACCGCGTACGGGGCTCACCGCCACCCGGAGCATCAGATCGCCTGGATGAGTGAAGGGACGATGCAGATCGCCGCCGGGGGCAATGTGTGGCACCTGCACAGCGAGCACTTGGTCTGGTTGCCGGGCACCGTTCTCCACGACATGACGCTTCTGTCGGCGGGATGCATGATCGCGGCCTATGCGCGTCCGGATCTACGCCCTGGCGGGCCCAGGTGGACTCAGCCACTGGTTCTCGAAGTCGATGCTTTGTCCGCTCAATTGCTGCGCCATCTCGCAGATCGGACCATCGACGATGCTCGGCGGTTGATGAGTCAGGAGTTGCTCTACGACATTCTTGCTGCCGCGCCCGAACGGCACGACGTCCTCGCGGTTCCTCGTAATGCTGCGGCGAGTTCGGTTTCTGCCCGCATCCTTGCCGATCCGGCAGACGCACGGACGCTGGGGGAGTGGGCGGGCGAACTCGGGGTCAGTTCCAAGACTTTGATGCGTGCCTTTGTCGCCGATACCGGGATTACCTTCGGACAGTGGAGGACTCGAGCACGCATGTACGCATCACTCGAGATGCTCGCGCGGGGTGAGGGTGTCAATGACGTTGCCCCGCAAGTGGGTTACCGGACCAGTAGTGGGTTCATCGCCGCATTTCGGGAAACCTTCGGTACGACGCCCGCCCGGTACGGCGGAAAGCTGACGCGGTGATTTGCTGATGATTTCTTGAACTCGGTTGACGGCAAAGCTTTGTTCGGCAACGTAGAAATGGGCCGAGTTGCCAGCATGTGCTGGTGGCTCGGCCCATTTACTAATCTGAACTGAGTCAGCTCATGTTGCCGAGCACATTGCCCAGGACGCCGCTGATGACATTGGTCATCGACCCCTGCGGGTCGGTCAGGGAGCCGAATACCTGGCCCGATCCGGAGTTGAGCGAGCCGAAGCCCATGTCTTCGAGGCTTCCGGCGCCGGCCTCGACGGGGTTCGGCTGCCGGATGGTGACACACACGCCCATCGGATTGATGTCCCAGTCGCCCGCCGCCAGCACAATGTTGGTGCCGGCGCCGCTGTCGAGCTGAGAGCCGACAACTGCGTTATCGGGAACCTTGTAGGTGGTCTCCAATGCGATGATGCCGCCACCAGCAGTGGTCCATCCGCCGCCCTTTGCCACCACGGAGTTGTTGCCGACGACGACGGTCTTGGTGACGTCGTCCCACTTCTGGTCGCCGATAAGCCATTTGACGTTCAGGCGAGCCTTGACCAGCTGGAATCCTGCCGGGTGGAAATCGCGGATCTGATTGACGAGTGCTCCCGAACCGGAAACCTTTGTCAGGTAGGTGACCGTCTGTCCCGGGGCGACCTTGCCGTCGCCGACAACCTCCTTGCTGACGGTGTACGGCGTCCCGAGGGAACCGGCCCAACTGTCGGTGACCGACTGGTTGAGCGCGCATGCCGGTGCTGCTTGCGCCACCGAGGCTCCAAGTCCAACAGTGACGCCGGCGGCGATGAGAACGAGGGATGTAGTGGTTGCTACTGCGTGGCGAAGTGAGCGGCGGGCCATGTAGAACTCCATTCAGCGGGGTGCGTGACGGTTTGAGCAAAACTGTAACTAGTTCTACTGGACTTTCGTCCAAGATGTGGCTGATTTCAGAAAATTGTCAGGTTTCGGGTCGCCGTTGGTGTGTCGCGCTGCCGAATTCCACAGGTTCCGAGTTGTGAACAGGTTGTTTTCGGATGGCTTGGTTTTGTGGTGGTGGGTCGAGGGTGGTGGTTGGGACGCGCTTCGTATGGGGCGGGCGCGCGGTCGTGTGAGTGGTGGGGGCTGCGATGGCGAGGAATATGGCGTTGGGGGCTCGGGGCGAGGATGTGGCTGTCGAGTTCCTGATCGATGCGGGTTTGGAGATTGTCGAACGCAATTGGCGTTGTCGGTACGGCGAGTTGGATGTGATTGCGACGTCCGGTGATCGAATTGTGTTCGTGGAGGTGAAGACTCGGTCGGGTGTCGGGTACGGGAGTCCGGCGGAGTCGGTGACGTTCGCGAAGCAGCGTCGGATTCGGGTGTTGGCGATGCAGTGGCTCACTGATTCGGGTCGGTCGTGGTCGAGGGTGCGTTTTGATGTGGTGGCTGTGTTGATCGGTCGCGACGGTGTGCCTTCGGTCGAGCATTTTGTGGATGCGTTCTGATGGCGTTGGGGCGGGCGCATTCTGTTGCGGTCAGTGGTGTGGACGGGCAGATCGTGGAGATCGAGGCGGATATCGGGCGCGGGTTGCCTGCGGTGCATTTGGTGGGGCTGCCTGATACGGCGTTGCACGAGTCGCGTGATCGGATTCGGGCCGCGGTGACCAATTCTGGTGAGGAGTGGCCGGACAGCAAGGTGATTTTGGCGTTGTCGCCGGCGACGTTGCCGAAGGTGGGCAGTGTTTACGATTTGGCGTTGTCGTTGTCGGTTCTCGATGCGGCGAAGAAGTTGCCGCGGAAGTTGTTGCGGGAGACTGTGTTTTTGGGGGAGTTGGCGCTCGACGGTCGTTTGCGGACGGTGCGTGGTGTGTTGCCTGCGGTGCTTGCGGCGAAGCGAGCGGGGTGGGGGACTGTGGTGGTTCCGGCTCGGGCGTTGGCTGAGGCGGGCTTGGTGAAGGGGATCGAGGTGCTGGGCGCTGACGATCTGTCCGCGGTGATCGGGTGGTTGCGTGGGGAGTTGGCGCTGGTTGTTCCTGATGTTTTCGAGCGTGCTGGTGTGGTGGCGGTGCGGGATTTGAGTGAGGTTGTCGGGCAGACGGATGCTCGGTGGGCGATCGAGGTTGCTGCGGCGGGTGCGCATCATTTGATGTTGACGGGTCCGCCGGGGATCGGGAAAACGATGTTGGCGCAGAGGCTTCCGGGGATTCTTCCGCCGTTGACGGAGGGGGAGTCGTTGGAGGTGACGGCGATTCATTCGGTGGCGGGGGTGTTGCCGGAGGATCGGCCGTTGATCGATATGCCGCCTTTCATTGCGCCGCATCACAGTTCGTCGGTCAGTTCGCTGGTGGGTGGTGGTAGTGGGATGGCTCGTCCTGGTGCGGTCAGCCGCGCCCATCGCGGCGTGCTGTTTCTCGACGAATGTGCCGAGATCGGGGTGAAGGTGCTCGAAGCGTTACGCACGCCACTCGAAGACGGGGAAGTGCGAATCGCCCGGCGGGACGGAGTTGCGCGGTACCCGGCGCGGTTCCAGCTGATCCTGGCCGCCAATCCCTGCCCATGCGCGCCGCCGCGAGACGCGGACTGCGTCTGCGCACCCGCGGCGCGTCGCCGTTACCTGGGGAAATTGTCCGGCCCGCTCTTGGACCGAGTCGACATCAGGGTCCGGATGCAGGCCGTTGCAACCGGCGCGCTGATCGACGAAGTGGGAGAAAGCACCAGCGATGTTCGTGCGCGCGTGGCGGCGGCTCGAGACACTGCGGCCCAGCGGTGGAGTGAGTACGGGTGGCGGACCAACGCGGAGGTACCAGGGCCGGCGTTGAGACAGAAGTTCAGACTCTCGCGTGCAGCGCTGGCGCCGGTGGAACGGGCGCTGCGTAAAGGTGTCATCACTGCTCGTGGGGCGGACCGAGCGTTGCGGGTTGCCTGGAGTGTCGCCGATCTGGCAGGTGAGGCGATGCCCGGACCAGACCAAGTTGTCACCGCACTCGACTTCCGAGACAGGGGATTCCAATGACTACACACGATCCACGACTACTCGCTTGGGCATATCTGTCCCGCGTCGTGCAGGGCCCAAGCGCGTATATGTCCATGTTGATCGACGAGCTCGGGGTCGAAGAAACTGCGAGGGCGGTCCGCAACGGCGATCTGCCACCCGCGATCGAGGAGAAGACACGAGCCCGCGCTCACATCGACACAGCCCAACGAGACCTCGACCTGATGGAGGCGATGGGTGGCAGGCTCGTAACACCGAACTGCGCCGATTGGCCGGCGTGGCGAATGCTTTCCTTCGACGGACTCGATCCCTCCGGGGGTGAGACGGCGCCATTTGTGTTGTGGGTGTTGGGGTCCGGGGATTTGGTTGATCTGACCGAGAGATCGGTTGGAATTGTGGGCACGCGGGCATCTACTGCGTACGGCGAACACGTGACGGCAGAGATTGCCGGTGACCTCGCTGTCGACGGATGGACCGTGATTTCCGGGGCGGCCTTCGGTATCGACGGGGCCGCGCACCGCGCTGCATTGGGCGTAGGTGGAAACACACTGGCTGTCTTGGCCTGTGGCGTGGATCGAGCGTATCCGTCAGGGCATGCGCGACTACTCAAACAGATAGCGAGTTCGGGTGCAGTGATAAGTGAATATCCGCCGGGCACAACACCTGCAAAGTTCCGGTTTCTGGCAAGGAATCGACTGGTAGCTGCGTTGTCGGACGGAGTAGTGGTGGTCGAGGCGGGTTGGCGCAGTGGTGCACGCAATACCGCCAATTGGGCTCGGAAGTTAGGCCGTCCCGTGATGGCGGTGCCCGGACCGGTTACCTCGGCATCGTCGACCGGATGCCACCGGATGATCCGAGAAGGTGAAGCGCAACTCGTGTCCAATGCCGTGGATGTAGTCGAAGCGTCAGGCCCATTTGGTGTCGGGGATTCCGCGGAGGATGCGGCCGCGACGCGTGACATCGACGCATTGCGAGGCAATTCTCGATTGGTATACGAAGCATTGCCGGGAACGGGGTCTCGCAGTACGCGTGAGTTGTCCGAGGAATCGGGATTGCTCATAGCTCAGGTTCGTGCCACTCTTCCTCTGCTCGAACTGGAGGGATTTGCAAGTTCTGATTCCAGTGGTTGGTTTCGGACGCGGTAGTACGTGAACTACTTCTGCGCCCGTCAGACCATGCGTGGCGATGCTCACTAATCGTTTGCGAAGACCGTGAATCGTCAATACCCGCAGCGCATCGGAAATGGCACGTCAGGGCTATTTTTCACGAATTTGCTCGACTGTGTGCAATGTAATTCTCGATGCGTTTCGCCGACCCGACCTGCAAGTTCGACGGGTCTCAGGAAAGCCTCAGGTCAATGTGCATGGAAGTCCGATTAGTCTGGATCACGATGACGGCGGGCATTGATTGACACCCGGCATCCGAGGGATGAATGGGCAGAATTTTCAGGGTCGTGTTCGGTCGAGGCAATGCCGCTAACCCGCTGCTAATTCGGACCATTGAGTCTGTTCGGAAACGGTGAAGGCTTTCGAACTTCTTTTGTTCATCAACGCTCTATCTGTGTATTGTGAAGGAGAATTGAATCGATCATTGAAAGAGGAGTGCAATGGCTGAGAAGCTGATTCGGCAACTCATCGACGACCTTGATGGTAAGCCGATTGACGATGGATTCGGTGATCGAATTGAGTTCTCTTACCAGGGAACGGATTACGTGATCGATCTGCGCGCCACCAATGCAGAGAAGTTCGACGCTGCGGTAAAGCCGTTCGTGGAGGCTGCTGCGAAGGTGAGCGGGAAGCGCGGCAAGAAGGCTCAGGCTGCATCTCCGCAGGCCACATCAGGTTCCGGACGCTCCAAGGAAACGCTCCAGGCCATCCGTGACTGGGCAGGTAAGAACGGTTACGAAGTTGCTCCGCGTGGGCGTATCAAAGCGGAAATCATCGACGCTTTCGACGCTGCACACTAGATCGAATTAAATACACCTCTGGCTCTCGGCGAACTCGCCGGGAGCCAGAGGTGTATTTTACTGTTGCTTTGCCGAGTTCTCGGACAGCTTTGTCCGACAGGTCGTCCGTGTGAAGCTGATCAGATAATTCGTCTAAACAGCACCGAATTTACCCAGCAGATTGGTCGGTTTCTTTCGCTCTGCACAAAGGTCGACAGAGCGCTATGTGGAGTCGCCGGCGAGGTATTTCGCCCTCGTGCTGCAATTGTCGTGTACATTAGTTAGGTAACACTAACTTTCGGAAGGATCTTTCTGTGGCCAAGCCGACAACTGCATTGACGGTTCTGCGGACCGAACAATTGACCCCCCATATGGTACGAGTGTTTCTCGGGGGACCAGGCTTCGAGTCGTTCACTCCCAGCGAATACAGCGATTCCTATGTAAAGATCGAATTCGGCACTCCTGATCAGCCGACACTGCGCACCTACACGATTCGTTCGTACGATCTTGATGCCAAAGAGATTGCAATCGATTTTGTCGTCCACGGCGACATGGGTGTCGCAGGTCCTTGGGCCGCGTCAGTTCAGCCGGGCGCTGAGATTACTCTGCGGGGACCCGGTGGCGCGTTTTTGCCGTCACCAACCGCTGATTGGTATCTCTTCGTCGGAGACGAGACCGCAATACCCGCTATTTCCGCGTCGATAGCGCGATTGGCGCCGAATGCGGTCGGCTACGCCGTCGTCGAGGTCGGGGGACCGGAAGACGAAATCGCGCTCGATGCCCCAGAAGGTATTGCCGTGACCTGGCTGCATCGCGGGGCATCGTCCGACGCGGTCGGCGAAGAATTGGCGGGCGACAACGCTCCGGTTGTCGCCGCGGTCAAGGCGCTCGAGTGGTTGCCGGGCGAACCGCACGTGTTCATTCACGGTGAAGCGCAAGCCGTCATGCACAACCTCCGGCCGTACATTCGCAAGGAACGAAATGTCCCGGCGTCGGCCGCTTCTATTTCCGGCTATTGGCGTCGTGGTCGCACCGAAGAGGGCTTCCGGGTCTGGAAGTCCGAACTCGCTGCGGCCGAAAACTAACTCGCGGCGGCCGTGCCGCGAGTCAGCAACACGAGCGCAACGGCCGCAAGAACTCCGAAGGTGGGAATTGCGATTGCCATCGGAACTGCCGTGTCTTCTCCCGCAATTCCCACCAACGGCGAAACCAGCGCCGCCAAGCCGAACTGGCCCGCTCCCATCAGCGCTGAACCGGTCCCGGCCGCGTTGGTGACCTCTCCTTGGGCGAGAGCGGTCGCATTGCCCATGATGAACCCGATGCTCGAAATTGCCACCAACAGTGGGACCAAGATCAACCAGGTATTCGTGGAACTGAAAACCACGCTGGTGCAGAACAATACGGCGCCGCCCATGAGGAGTAGGCACACGCCGAAACGCAGCAGCGTGCGTGCTCCGACGCGACCGAGCAGGCGAGTGGTGATCATCGCTGCCGTGACCATTCCGGTGGCGTTCACTGCGAACACGATCGAGAATTGTGACGGACTCAGTCCGAGAACGTTCTGAACGACGAACGGTGACGCGGAGATGTACGCGAACAAGGCGCCGAATCCGAAGACGAATGCGAGCGCATATCCGAGGTAGTGCCGATTGCGGACCACGTATCGCAGATTCGAGATCAGGGCCTTCAATCCGCCGCCGTGGCGTCGCTCGGGCGGAAGTGTCTCGGGAACGAGCAAAACGACACCAGCCACCATCACGGCGCCCGCGACAGCCAGGACCCAGAAGATTCCGCGCCATCCGACGGGGCCGAGAAGTGCGCCGCCGATCAGTGGCGCGACGACGGGAGCGATACCGCCGATGATCATCATGATGCTGAAGAGCTTCGCTGCGTCGTCGCCGCGCGCTCGGTCGGCAATACAAGCGCGGGCAAGAACGATGGCGGCGCCTCCACTCAAGCCCTGGACGAGTCGTGCACCGATGAGAAACTCGATGTTCGGCGCCACCGCGCATGCCGCGCCGCTCAGTGCCGTGATGATTGTCGCGGCCAGCAGTATTCGTCGCCTGCCAAGTCCGTCGGAGATCGGACCGATGATCAGCTGGCCGATTCCGAGGCCTGCCATGAAGGTGGTCAGCGTGAGCTGAACGCTGGCCGCAGTAGTGTCGAGTGCATCCGCCATCAACGGTAGGCCGGGCAGGTACATGTCGATGGACAGTGGAGCGATTGCGGAAATCAGTGCCAGTA
Organism: Rhodococcus sp. SG20037; assembly: GCF_031763325.1. Taxonomy (NCBI): domain Bacteria; kingdom Bacillati; phylum Actinomycetota; class Actinomycetes; order Mycobacteriales; family Nocardiaceae; genus Rhodococcus; species Rhodococcus sp. SG20037. The sequence continues at coordinate 2,627,218 of NZ_CP134497.1, forward strand.
CGCACAACATCTTCAGAGGAATTGCTCGATTCACCGATCAACCCTATCGGCGAGGGAGCTTGCAGTTTCAATCGCGGCGAGCGAGCGTGTGTTCATGACTGACGCATTGCCGGCGAGCTTGAGCGTTCACCTCGATGCGTATGCCGAGCACCTCCGACTGAGCCGAGGCCGGTCGGAACACACGATCCGCGCCTACGTCGGTGACGCGCGGGCATTGCTGACCCATTTCTCCGCGGGTTCGGAGAATGCAGATCTCGACCGCCTCGACCTAAGTGTCATGCGTTCGTGGTTGGCCGCCCAGAATGCCGTAGGAACAGCCCGTACGACGGTAGCTCGACGGGCTTCTTCGGCGCGTGGGTTCACTGCGTGGCTCGCGCAGACCGGACGCATTTCCGTCGACCCGGGCACACGTCTGGCGGCTCCACCAGCTCGCCGGACGCTGCCGACGGTGCTGCGTCAGAGCCAGGCCCTCGACGCAATGGATGCGGCGGAAAGCGGTGCGCAGCAACAAGAGCCGCTCGCTCTGCGAGACCGACTCATCGTGGAATTGTTGTACTCCACCGGAATTCGCGTCGGCGAGTTGTGTGGACTGGACGTCGAGTCGGTCGATGCCGATCGACGATTGCTTCGTGTTCTCGGCAAGGGGAACAAGGAGCGGTCGGTGCCATACGGCCTGCCCGCAGAATCGGCACTGAACGGCTGGCTGGAGCACGGACGACCCGCGCTGTGTTCGGATCGGTCCGGGCGAGCGTTGCTCCTCGGAGTTCGAGGCGGCCGGCTCGATCAGCGTCAGGCGCGTTCGGTGGTCCACGAAACCATGGCTGCAATTCCAGGGGCTCCCGACATGGGTCCGCACGGGCTTCGGCACTCGGCTGCGACACATTTGCTGGAGGGTGGTGCGGACCTTCGTGTGGTCCAAGAACTCCTCGGTCATGCGAGTTTGGCGACCACTCAGCTGTACACGCACGTGTCGGTCGAACGGCTTCGATCCGTCCACGATCAGGCCCATCCGCGCGCCTGATTTGTGGAGCGACGCGAGTTCTCGGCTGGTATTTGGTAGCGTCGCAGCTCAGAAGAGTGAACAATCGGCAAAGTTCGATCGTCGTATCGAGACACTCGATTACATGCGATATCCGGGGGATTCGTGAACCGCCAAGATGTGAAGCACCTGCCGAACAGCGGCCAACCAGCCTGGCTGTCCGAATCGCCGCAACCGGCTCCCGAGCCGGCGCCGACGCCGGAGCCTGTGGCGCGACTGCAAGAGGTCTGGTCCACGCCACCGCCACCGTCGAGCCAACAGCAGGTGACAAACCAGGATCTGGTTGCCGAAGCTTTACTGAAACGCCCGAAACGGACGCCGCGTGGCGGCTGGCGTAGGGGATTGCATCGTGCGACCGGAGGTGTGGTCAATCTGGGGGATTCGACCAACGAACAGCGCAACCGTGCACTGGCCGCCCGAATCGAGCAGCCGATCCGCAACGACTACCGAGTCGCTCTGCTCTCGCTCAAAGGCGGCGTGGGCAAGACGACGGTCACGGTCGGACTCGGTGCGACGTTTGCTTCGCTGCGTGGTGACTGCGTCGTGGCGGTTGACGCCAATCCCGATTTCGGGACTTTGGCACAACGTGTTCCGCTGCAGACCAATTCGACAGTGCGCGATCTGATTGCTGCTAGACCGGACATAAAGAGCTATTCGGACGTTCGAGTGCACACATCCCAGTCGTCGAGTCGTCTCGAGGTGCTGGCGAGTGAGCAGGATCCGGCGATTTCGGAGGCATTCAGCGAGGCCGACTATCGCCAGGTCATCGACATCTTGCAGGTCTACTACAACATCATCCTCACTGATTGCGGTACCGGGATCATGCACTCGGCGATGAACGGCGTTCTCGATCTTGCCAATTCGTTGGTTCTGGTCAGTTCGCCGGCAATCGACGGAGCGCGCAGTGCGGCGGCAACGCTCGATTGGCTTCAGTTGCACGGATACGGCCATCTGGTCGAGCGGACCGTCGTCGTCATCAGCGCCGCCCGACCAGGGTCGAGCGTCATCGACATGGACGCGTTGGTGGACTATTTCATGCGTCGATGCCGCGCCGTCGAGGTCATTCCTTTCGACGAGCATCTCGCGGAGGGGTCGGTGATGGACCTCGAATTGATGCGACCGGCCACCAGACGAGCGTTCATGGAACTGGCAGCGATGGTGGCCGACGACTTCGCGGACGCTGTGGGTCGGCACGCCGTCTCCGAGTGGCACTGATTCTGCGACCGATTTCTGCGACCGATCAGCCTCCTTTCAATGGCTTGAGCCTGAGCGGTTGCAACCGAACCAGTCCGAGTGGATCGAGATACTCGCGTCCTCTGCGCAAGCCCCAGTGCAAACATGCTTCGACAGCGCACCCTTCGTGCCCGGTTTCGAGGGTTCCGATCACTGACCTGGCTGCGACGCGTTCACCTGTGCGAACGACTGCGGTGACGGGTTCGTAGGTCGTGCGTAGGCCGCCGGAATGATCGATCGACACCGTCGGCTTTCCGGCGACCACTCCCGCGAACACCACGATGCCGTCGCCGGCCGCGAGTACGGATTGGCCGGCGCTGCCGCCGAGATCGACCCCGCGATGACCCGGCAGCCAGTTCTCGGCCGGTTTGTCGAAAGCGCGTTCCACGTGCGGCCGAGGAGCGAGCGGCCAGTCGAATCGCGTGTCTGCTGACGCCGTGCCTACGGCGACACAGCAGGAGATCACGGCAAATACCACGCCTCGTCGAGCTCCGCGCAAGATCGTCATTCCTTGATCTTGCGTGGAGTAGCGCACGCTTCAATGCAGATCAGACGGGTAATCCACAAGGTAGCCGCCGATCCACAACCGCCGGTTCGGTCTGTTGCTACCGGGGTGGTTATGGCATCGGGGGACGAGGACGTACACTTGTCGAGCGGTCTGTGCTCGCACAGTCCGACTTCGCGCGCCCGCGCACGTTTTCCGGCCTCGGCTGGTCCTGGTTCTCACGAAACAGGTCCGACGGCCGTGCGGGTGCCAGGGCAGGGATCACCCGATCGCCTGCATCAACCGGATTGAAAGTTTGAGGTACACAGCCATGGCTGTCGTAACCATGAAGCAGATGCTCGATAGTGGAACCCACTTCGGACATCAGACCCGTCGCTGGAACCCGAAGATGAAGCGATTCATCTTGACCGACCGCAACGGCATCTACATCATCGACCTCCAGCAGACGCTGACGTACATCGACAAGGCGTACGAGTTCGTCAAGGAGACCGTTGCCCACGGCGGCACCGTTCTCTTCGTCGGTACCAAGAAGCAGGCGCAGGAGTCCATCGCTTCCGAAGCGACTCGCGTCGGAATGCCCTACGTCAACCAGCGTTGGCTCGGCGGCATGCTCACCAACTTCACCACCGTTCACAAGCGTCTGCTTCGCCTCAAGGAGCTCGAGGCAATGGAGCAGACCGGTGGATTCGAAGGTCGCACCAAGAAGGAAATCCTCATGCTCACGCGTGAGATGACCAAGCTGGATCGCACCCTCGGTGGTATCCGCGACATGGCCAAGGTTCCTTCCGCGGTGTGGATCGTCGACACCAACAAGGAGCACCTGGCAGTTGCCGAGGCTCGCAAGCTGAACATCCCGGTCATCGCGATCCTGGACACCAACTGCGACCCCGACCTCGTCGACTACCCGATCCCGGGCAACGACGACGCCATCCGTTCCGCAGCACTGCTGACCAAGGTTGTCGCTTCCGCGGTTGCCGAAGGTGTGCAGGCACGTGCAGGACTGAGCGCCGACAAGGACGCGAAGCCCGAAGCCGGCGCAGGCGAGCCCCTCGCCGAGTGGGAGCAGGAACTGCTCTCGCAGGCAGCTCCGGCCGCAGAGGCTGAGGCAGCTCCGGCTGCAGAGGCTGAGGCAGCCCCCGCCGCAGAGGCACCGGCCACCGAGGCCTGATTCGTTGAAACCGGCCCTGACCAAGAGTTCTTTTGGTCAGGGCCGTTTCACCGTTAGGCCCGAGCACCACCGTCAGGCCGTGCTTCACCGTTAGTCCTAGGTCCGAAACAGACACATGAGGAGGCTCGCTAATCATGGCGAACTACACCGCCGCTGACGTCAAGCGGCTCCGTGAGCTCACCGGCTCCGGAATGATGGCATGTAAGAACGCACTCGCAGATGCAGACGGCGATTTCGACAAGGCCGTCGAGCAGCTGCGCATCAAGGGCGCGAAGGATGTCGGAAAGCGCGCAGAGCGCACCACTGCTGAGGGTCTCGTCGTCGCCAAGGACGGCGTCATGATCGAGATCAACTGCGAGACCGACTTCGTCGCCAAGAACGACGAGTTCATCAAGCTGGCCGACGAGATCGTGACCGTCGCTGCTGCTGGTAAGCCTGCTGACCTCGACGCTCTCAAGGCGCTCGAGCTCGACGGCAAGACCATCGACACCGTCATTGCGGAGCAGTCCGCGAAGATCGGTGAGAAGCTCGAACTGAGCCGCGTCGCTTCCTTCGACGGCCCCGTTGCCGTTTACCTGCACAAGCGCAGCTCCGACTTGCCGCCCGCTGTCGGCGTTCTCGTCGAGTACACCGGTGAAGGCGATGCTGCTGCTGAGGCCGCTCGCGGCGCTGCAATGCAGGTCGCAGCACTCAAGGCGAAGTACGTCACGCGTGACGAGGTTCCCGAGGAGATCGTCGCTTCCGAGCGTCACATCGCCGAAGAGACCGCCCGCGCAGAAGGCAAGCCCGAGCAGGCACTGCCGAAGATCATCGAAGGCCGCGTCAACGGTTACTTCAAGGACGTCGTTCTGACCGAGCAGTCTTCGGTCACGGACTCCAAGAAGACCGTCAAGGCGATCCTCGACGAGGCAGGCGTGACCATCAAGCGCTTCGTGCGTTTCGAGGTCGGCGCCTCCGCTTAATTCGGAGCCCGCACACATGGACCCCGCCTGAAGAGCATTTGCTCTACCGGCGGGGTCTACGTGTACCTGGGGCCTCCGATGAGGCAGGATGAGAGTGCCTCGGGACGAGTCCCGGGGGCTTTCCTATGCCGCGGTGTCCGATTCGGCGGCAGAAGAAGAATGAAGGACCTACAAGGTCTTGTATCGAACTGAGGAGAACAATGTCCGAACCAGCCAACGAACGTCCAGGATTCAAGCGGGTCCTGCTCAAACTCGGCGGCGAAATGTTCGGAGGCGGCAAAGTCGGTCTCGATCCCGACGTGGTCACCAAGGTGGCTGAGCAGATCGCAGAGGTCGTTCGATCGGGCGTACAGGTTGCAGTGGTCATCGGCGGCGGAAACTTCTTCCGCGGAGCGGAACTGCAGCAGCGTGGCCTCGATCGCGCGCGCTCCGACTACATGGGCATGCTAGGCACCGTCATGAACTGCCTCGCTCTGCAGGATTTCCTGGAGAAGGCGGGCGTCGATTCTCGCGTGCAGACGGCCATCACCATGGGCCAGGTCGCCGAGCCGTACCTCCCCCTTCGCGCACGCAGGCACCTCGAGAAGGGGCGCGTAGTCATCTTCGGTGCCGGGATGGGTATGCCCTACTTCTCGACTGACACCACTGCTGCGCAGCGCGCGCTGGAGATCGGTGCCGAGGTAGTGCTGATGGCCAAGGCTGTCGACGGCGTCTACTCGGCCGACCCGCGTCTCGATCCGGACGCGACGATGTACGAACAGATCACGCACCGTGAGGTCATCGAACGTGAGCTCAAGGTCGCGGACGCGACGGCATTCAGCCTGTGCATGGACAACTCGATGCCGATGATGGTGTTCAACCTCCTCACCGAAGGAAACATCGCTCGCGCGGTGTCCGGTGAGAAGATCGGCACCCTGATCAAGTCGTGAGTGACACCCAAAAAATGATGCAGAACAACATGGAGGAACAGCCGTGATCGATGAAGCGCTCTTCGAGGCAGAAGAGAAGATGGAAAAGGCTGTCACGGTAGCCAAGGACGATCTCGGCTCGGTTCGCACCGGACGCGCGAACCCCGGTATGTTCTCGCGCATCGTGATCGACTACTACGGTTCGATCACGCCGATCACGCAGCTCGCGAGCATCAACGTCCCCGAGGCCCGCATGGTCATCGTCAAGCCGTACGAGGCTTCGCAGCTCAACGCGATCGAGACGGCGATCCGCAACTCGGATCTCGGGGTGAACCCGTCCAACGACGGCAGCATCATCCGCATTTCGGTTCCGCAGCTCACGGAAGAGCGTCGACGTGAACTGGTGAAGCAGGCCAAGTCCAAGGGCGAGGATTCCAAGGTCACGCTGCGCAACATCCGCCGCAAGGCGATGGACGAACTCGGCCGGATCCAGAAGGACGGTGAAGCCGGCGAGGACGAGGTCGGTCGCGCAGAGAAAGAACTCGACAAGACCACGGCGAAGTACGTGCACACGGTCGAGGAACTCGTCAAGCACAAGGAAGCAGAGTTGATGGAGGTATAGCCTCCTCATTTGCAGTGTTTGTCGTCGGGAGTAGATCAGGGAGTTTGGGTGCACGCACAAGAGGGAACCGCCGGTGGTCCCGTCACGGACGGGCCTACGGGCGGCGCTGAGGGCGCGCAACCGCCGAAGTCGAAGGCGGGCAGGAACCTACCTGCCGCCATCGGCGTCGGAGCTGGCCTCGGCGCCTTGGTCATCGGCACTTTGATCTTCCTGCCCCCCGGATGGATCGCCGTCGTTGCGATCGCGATGTTCATCGCGACGTGGGAGGTCACCACGCGGCTTCGTGAAGCCGACATCGAGGTGCCGCGAATTCCGCTTCTCGTCGGCGGGCAAGCCACGATCTGGCTCGGCTGGCCGTGGGGACCGGTCGGGGTGCTCAGCGGATTCACCGCAACCGTCCTGGTGTGCATGGTGTGGCGGTTGTTCGACCACGGGCTCAAAGCGACCCCGAAGAACTTCCTGCGAGACACCTCCATCACGGTGTTCGTTCTGGCGTGGATCCCGCTGTTGGCGTCATTCGGTGCGTTGATGGTGCTCGAAGACGACGGCCCCGGTCGCGTCTTCGTCTTGATGATCGGTGTCGTGTGCTCCGACATCGGCGGCTACGCGGCTGGAGTGCTGTTCGGGAAGCATCCGATGGTGCCCGCTGTGAGCCCGAAGAAGTCCTGGGAGGGATTCGTCGGCTCCCTCATTTTCTGCGTCATCGGCAGTTTGCTTTCGGTGACGTTGATCCTCGACGCGAATTCGATGATCGGCGTCCTGCTCGGTGTCGTCCTGGTGGTAGTCGCGACGGTCGGCGACCTGATCGAATCGCAGATCAAGCGTGAACTCGGCATCAAGGACATGGGAACCTTGCTTCCCGGCCACGGCGGAATTATGGACCGCCTGGATTCACTCCTGCCGTCGGCATTTGTCACCTGGCTGATTCTGTACGCACTCGTCTGATTTCTCGTGCGTGATTTCTTCTCAGGCCGTTCCAAGCCGATCCCCAGTCCGAACATCTGGCATTGGCCGGACGTGTACGAAATCGAGAACCGCGCGCAGGACGTCGACGGTTCCCTCTGGGCGGCGATGCGAGCCCGGGTCGACTGGACTGGACGCGATGTCGTCGATGTCGGCTGTGGGGCGGGGTTCCATCTACCGGAGTTCGCTCGTACTGCCCGTCGTGTTGTCGGAGTGGAGCCGCACGCACCGCTGGTGAAGGCCGCGCGGGAACGAACCCGCGATTCGGCGTCGATCGACGTAGTCCAGGGTTCAGCAGAGTCCACGGGTCTGGTGGATGCTTCAGTCGATCTCGTCCATGCCCGTACGGCGTACTTCTTCGGAAAAGGCTGCGGCCCGGGAATTCGTGAAGCAATGCGCATCCTGAGGCCCGGGGGAGCCCTGCTGATCGTGGATCTCGATGTGAGCGCCGGCCCGTACGGGGAGTGGATGAGGGCGGATCTGCCCAAATACGATCCCGCGGCGGTCGAAGCGTTCTTCGAGGCTCAAGGATTCTCGCTCACGCGCGTCGACACCCGGTGGGAGTTCGAGAATCGAGACGATATGCGGCGGGTGCTCGGAATCGAATTCACCGAGAAGACTGCCGAGCGTGCGTTCTCGCAAGTAACAGGGCTTGCCTTCTCGGTGCGATACCGGATCCATGTTCGATCCAAACCACGATCGCTCGAACTTGCGTGAGGGCGGGCCCAAAAGACGAACGTCAGGCGCTCCGACTTGAGCGCCTGACGTTTTCTGCACCGATTCAGTAGTAAAAAAATCAGTGATCGGTGGGGATGTGGAACAGGGTGGCCAGCTTGTGAATCTTCTTGGCCTTGGCAAGCTTGGGCAGGTCGCTGCCGTCGCGCACGCGTGAGCCGTCTTCGCCGAGATCGTCGATGACATTCTGAGCCCAGATCGCGTCGGCCACGGAGGGACTCAGTCCCGCGTTGACGGGGGCAGTCTGCGCGGTGGTCATGCAGAGTTTGCCGGCCATGCCGAGTGACAAGGTGATCGCACAGTCTCGGGCGAGCAGATCCAGATCGGGGCCGAGCGTGGGACCGTCGATCGGCGGAGCGATGCGTGCCGCGCGGCTGGCGATGGTGAGCCGCGAACGCGGGTACGACATCGACGTGGGGGAGTCGTCCATCCCAGTGTCGCGCCGGAAGTCGCCGCTGCCGAATGCGAGACGGAAGATGCCGTCAGTGCGTGCGATCTCGGGCGCAGCCTCGAGTCCCACCGCGGATTCGACGAGAGCAAGAATCTTGGTGCCGTCGGGAAGTCGCTCGGCCGTGGCGTCGGCCTGCTGACCGCTTTCGGTCTTTGCGAGCATGACACCCTCGAGTCCGGGGAGGCCCGCGAGTACGGCCAGATCCTCTTCCCAGAACGGTGTCGTGGCGTCGTTGATCCGAACCCAGGCGTTATTGTGTTCGCTCAGGAATGCGGCGACATCGCGGCGGGCAGCTGGTTTGTTGGGTGCGGTGACGGCATCCTCGAGGTCGAGAATGACGGCGTCGGCCGCACTCGCGAGTGCGGCGTCGAAGGTGTCCGGTTTGGACGCGGGGACGAGGAGCCAGGATCTTGCCTGCTGCGGGGCAATTCGCGAGGTCACAGGTCTCTCCATGTGAGTAGTCACATCAGGGCCTTTCCGGTGATTTCCACGACATCAATGATGCCTGCTGGCCCATCGATCGACCCAATTGCGTAACTAGATTTCAGTCACATCTGCCGCTTCGCTGCGCGCCGGATCTGAATGATGCGAACGCCACCTGCCAACGCCATGATCAACGCGCCCGCGATGGCGGAAAGCAGGATCGTGATTCCGAGCGGAAAGTCGATCTGCCAGGCGAGGATCTTGACGGAGACGCTCTCGAGGTTCTGCAGGATGAACACCAGCAGTAAGATCAGCACAATTGCGCCTATGACCAGGCCAACCCAGGTCGTCGCAGCCCTGGTTCGGTCGGTGACCGACGTTCCGGTCGGCACCGGTTCAGGCGTCGGTGTCGGTTCCGGATCGTGTTTTTCCACTGCCTTGTTCTCGTCCACCTTCGGAAGTTCCGGATCGGGGCCGAAACCGTCGGCTGGGCCGTACACGGGGGAATTCGACGGATCCTCTGGTGTGGTTGACATGACATGATCATCACTCAACCTGCGCGAAGTTGCACGGGTAATCCGGCCACAATCGGGTGGCAGTGGGGTAGCACCCCAAAACAATGGGACAATGGTGTAACTATGGCTGCCTCTCTTCCCCTCGTTTTCACTGCACCCAAGCGCGGAATGCCTCCACGGCACCTCGCCGATCTCGATTCCGCCGAGCGCAAAGAAGCGGTGAAAGAGCTCGGCCTTCCGGCTTTCCGGGCCGATCAGCTGGCGCGTCAGTACTACGCGCGGCTGGAAGCCGATCCGGAGAAGATGACCGATCTCCCCGCATCGGTGCGCGAGAAGGTTGGGGAGTCGCTGTTCCCGACCTTGTTGACCCCGATCAAGCACCTCGCGTGCGATTCGGGCGACACTCGCAAGACCCTGTGGAAGGCACATGACGGAACGCTGCTCGAAAGCGTCTTGATGCGCTATCCCGACCGGGCAACACTTTGCATCTCGAGTCAGGCAGGCTGCGGAATGGCCTGCCCGTTCTGTGCGACGGGTCAGGGCGGCCTCGACCGCAACCTCTCGACCGCCGAGATCGTCGATCAGGTTCGCGAGGCAGCGGCTGCCATGCGCGACGGTGAAGTTGCCGGCGGCCCCGGACGCCTCTCGAACGTCGTGTTCATGGGTATGGGCGAGCCTTTGGCGAACTACAAGCGCGTGGTGGCAGCGGTACGACGGATCACCTCGCCTGCACCCGACGGCCTCGGCCTGTCTCAGCGGTCCGTCACGGTCTCGACCGTCGGCCTCGCTCCCGCTATCCGCAAGCTCGCTGACGAAGGCCTGAGCGTCACGCTGGCGGTATCGCTGCACACACCGGACGACGAACTGCGCGACACTCTTGTCCCGGTCAACAATCGCTGGTCAGTGTCGGAGGTACTTCAGGCTGCCCGGTACTACGCAGACAAGACCGGTCGTCGTGTGTCAATCGAATACGCGATGATCAAGAACGTCAACGATCAGCCGTGGCGTGCGGACATGCTGGGCAAGAAGCTGAAGAAAGCACTCGGCGGGTTGGTGCACGTCAACCTGATTCCGCTCAACCCGACTCCGGGCAGCGAGTGGGACGCGAGCCCCAAGGACGTCGAGCGTGAGTTCGTGCGTCGGGTCATCGCCCAGGGCGTCTCGTGCACGGTGCGCGATACGCGCGGTCAGGAAATCGCCGCAGCCTGTGGCCAGCTGGCAGCCGAGAACTGAAGCGTTCCAGGCCTGAAACACGTAAAGAGAAGGCCTCCACGAACTTTCGTTCGTGGAGGCCTTCTCTTTGTCAGGTTTCTAGCGCGGGCGGCGACGGATGACGATGTCGCGGACCAGAATGAAGATCATCAATCCGGCGGTGCCGATGAGCCACAGATCCTCGACCTTGCCGTGATGGTTTCCGATCATCATCAGAAGCAGGAATATTGCGAAGAACCATCCGAGGAAACGGAAAAACTTGAGTCCTTCACCACTCCACCCCCATGCGGCAGAGGGAACCTCGGCCTCATCGACGTGCGAGACCACGACGGGGGCGCTGGACTTGACGTCCAACTGGGTATCGGCCACGGTCGATCCTCCTGCTCATTCGGTTGCACTACTGCCCAATATGGTGACATACGACTGCCTGTCGTACGTAGTTGGGCGTCGATAAGGTTGTTCTCAGGTGTTATCAGGAACAATGGGCGAGTGCAGGAAACCACACGTACCCGCGTCCTCCTCCTCGGCAGTACCGGTTCGATCGGTACCCAAGCGCTGGAGGTCATCGCTGCCAACCCCGACCGTTTCGAAGTAGTCGGTCTTGCAGCGGGCGGCAACAACGTCGAGTTGTTGGCCGAACAGATTCGTGCAACCGGCGTCACGGACGTCGCCGTCGCCGATCCTGCAGCGGCATCGGCGCTGGAATCGGTAACCGCCCGTTCGGGACCGAGCGCCGTGACGGAACTGGTTCGGGACAGCGGTGCCGATGTTGTCCTCAATGCGCTCGTCGGTTCTTTGGGACTCGAACCGACACTGGCGGCTTTGAACTCAGGAGCGCGCCTGGCGCTGGCGAACAAGGAATCGCTTGTCGCCGGCGGAGCGCTGGTGACGAAAGCCGCCGCCCCCGGTCAGATCGTGCCGGTCGACTCGGAGCATTCGGCGCTTGCCCAGTGCCTACGTGGTGGAACAGGCGACGAGGTGGCCCGGTTGGTTCTCACCGCTTCGGGTGGGCCGTTCCGTGGCTGGAGCGCCGAGGATCTCGAAAGTGTGAATCCAGCTCAGGCAAAAGCGCACCCCACCTGGTCGATGGGGCCCATGAACACCCTCAATTCGGCAACTCTGGTCAACAAGGGCCTCGAGCTGATCGAGACGAACCTGCTGTTCGGGATCGACTACGACCGCATCGACGTCACCGTGCACCCGCAGTCGATCGTGCATTCCATGGTCACCTTCTTCGACGGGTCGACGCTGGCGCAGGCAAGCCCGCCGGACATGAAGCTCCCGATCGCTCTCGCTCTAGGCTGGCCGGACCGCATCGAAGGTGCGGCGTCGGCATGCGACTTCACCACCGCCTCCACCTGGGAATTCGAGCCGCTCGATTCGTCGGTGTTCCCAGCCGTCGATCTGGCGCGAAGCGCAGGAAAATCCGGAGGTTGCTTCACCGCGATCTACAACGCGGCCAACGAAGTGGCGGCTCAGGCATTCCTCGACGGTGTCATTTCCTTCCCGGCGATCGTCCGCACGGTGGCTGCTGTTCTCGACGATGCAGGTCAATGGTCCGCAGAACCGGTTACCGTGGACGACGTTCTGGCCGCAGACGGCTGGGCACGCACACGAGCGCGTCAGCTCGTGAAGCAGGAGGGCTAGAGCTTTCATGGTTTTTGCACTGGGCGTAGTGCTGTTTGCCCTCGGCATCGGCGTGTCCATCGCCCTGCACGAAGCCGGTCACATGTGGACGGCCAAGGCTTTGGGAATGAAGGTTCGCCGCTACTACATCGGCTTCGGACCGAAGATCTTCTCGTTCCGTCGAGGTGAGACCGAGTACGGCCTCAAGGCGCTGCCGCTGGGCGGATTCTGCGACATCGCGGGCATGACGGCCCTCGACGAGATGACGCCTGAAGAAGAGCCGCACGCGATGTACAAGAAGGCGGCGTGGAAGCGCGTCGTCGTCATGTCCGGCGGTATCGCGATGAACTTCATTCTCGGGTTCCTCCTGATCTACGCATTGCTTCTCGGCTGGGGCCGAACTGAGCCCGCTCAGCCAGTGGTCCAAGAGGTCACGTGTGTGGCCCCCGATCAGCTGGGCCAGGACGGCAACTTCGAGCTGACAGAGTGCTCGGGTGGGGGCCCCGCGGGAGATGCGGGCCTGCAATCGGGAGATCGGATCACCGCAGTCGACGGAAAGTCGACGAGCACCTTCCCTGAGGTGGCAGCAGCTATTCGAGGTGTGGATGGTCCGATCGTGTTGTCGGTTGATCGCGACGGAGAGGCCTTGTCGATCACGGTCGTGCCCGAACGAGTCCAGCGATATGTGAACTCGGCCAGTGGCGTTCCCGTGAAGCAGGAAGTATCCGCTGTCGGAATCGGTGGACCGGGCTCGGCGCTGGTCGAGTACAACGCTCTCACGGCTGTTCCGGCAGCCTTCGACTACACCGGCCAGATCATGGTCGACTCGGTGAAGGCGTTGGCTGACATTCCGTCGAAGGTGGGGGCTCTGTGGGAGTCGATCACGGGCGGCGAACGCGCCCAGGACACACCGATCAGCGTGGTCGGTGCCAGCGTGATCGGTGGCGAGGCCGCAGATCGAGCCGAGTGGCCGATGTTCGTCGGACTGCTCGCATCGATCAACTTCTTCCTCGGTGTTTTCAACATCCTGCCGCTGTTGCCGCTCGACGGCGGTCACATCGCGGTGGTCTTCTACGAGAAGATCCGTGATTGGTTCCGCGCCCGCCGAGGCTTGATTCCCGGCGGCCCGGTCGACTACACGCGACTCCTTCCGATTACTTACGTATTCATCGTGATCGGTGGCGCGTTCATGTTGCTGACACTCACGGCTGACATCGTCAATCCGATCAAGATCTTCTGACCGTGTGAGAAGGGTGACGGTTGCCGCGCGGTAGTGCGGCGATCGCCCGGCTAAACTTGCAGTGAAGCTATGAAAGAAGGCACAGACGTGACCATCCCTATCGGACTGGGAATGCCCTCGGCACCCGCAGCGATTCTTGCTCCTCGACGCAAGACACGGCAGCTGCAGGTCGGCACGGTAGGTGTGGGCAGCGATTTCCCCATCTCGGTGCAGTCCATGTGCACCACGAAGACGCACGACGTCAATGCAACGCTGCAGCAGATCGCGGAACTGACCGCGTCCGGTTGCGACATCGTCCGTGTCGCCTGCCCGCGTCAGGAAGACGCGGACGCGTTGTCGATCATTGCGAAGAAGAGCCAGATCCCGGTTATCGCCGACATCCACTTCCAGCCGCGCTACATCTTCGCGGCAATCGATGCGGGATGCGCTGCGGTGCGCGTCAATCCGGGCAACATCAAGGAATTCGACGGCCGTGTCAAAGAGGTGGCCAAGGCTGCCGGTGACGCAGGCATTCCGATCCGTATCGGTGTCAACGCGGGATCGCTCGATCCTCGGTTGATGGAGAAATACGGCAAGGCGACGCCCGAAGCGTTGGTCGAGTCCGCGCTGTGGGAGGCCGGGTTGTTCGAAGAGCACGGCTTCGGTGACATCAAGATCTCCGTCAAGCACAACGATCCGGTGATCATGGTCGAGGCTTACCGCCAACTCGCCGCCAAATGCGATTACCCGTTGCACCTCGGCGTCACGGAGGCAGGGCCGGCGTTTCAGGGCACGATCAAGTCCGCGGTCGCCTTCGGTGCGCTGCTCGCGGAGGGTATCGGCGACACGATCCGGGTTTCGCTCTCGGCCCCGCCGGCCGAGGAAATCAAGGTCGGTAACCAGATTCTGCAGTCTCTGAACCTGCGTCCCCGCAAGCTCGAGATCGTCTCATGCCCCTCGTGTGGCCGTGCACAGGTCGATGTCTACACACTTGCCGACGAGGTCTCGGCCGGCCTCGAAGGCATGGAGATCCCGCTGCGCGTGGCAGTCATGGGTTGCGTCGTGAACGGACCGGGCGAAGCGCGTGAGGCCGACCTCGGTGTGGCGTCCGGCAACGGCAAGGGCCAGATCTTCGTCAAGGGCAAGGTCATCAAGACGGTGCCCGAGGCGCAGATCGTCGAGACGTTGATCGAAGAGGCGATGAAAATTGCCGAAAGCATGGAGGGTGACGCCTCGGAGGGTGCGCCGGTCGTCACCGTGAGTTGAGTGATTGCCGGATGAATCTTCCCCGTCGGTGTCAGGTTCGTGGCAATCTGAGTGCATCATGATCGGGTAGTGATATTCGTGGACGCGCAGTCGAGTCGAGGGGGTTGACGGATGCTCAAACTCCTCGGAGCCAAGCAGGTCGGAAGTCGAGATCTCGAAGACGTCCGACGGGTACTCGACGCCGATCCGGTGGCGGCCTGCATGATTGCCGCGCGCGTCGAAGAATGCGGCGTCGACCCACGAATGATTCACGGCGAGCTGTGGAGTCGAGGCGGGCCGTTGTCCTCACTGTGCTTTGCCGGGGCGAACCTGGTTCCGCTTCGAGGCGATCCGGATGACATTCGGGCATTCGCCGACCGTGCCTGTCGGATTCCGCGCATGTGCTCGTCGGTGGTCGGCCGCGCCGAATTGGCGTTGCCGCTGTGGGAGATGCTCGAGCTCGACTGGGGAACTGCGCGGGAGGTTCGCCCCGAACAGCCGTTGCTCGCGGTTTCCGAGCCGCTGGCGTGCCCGTCGGATCCACTGGTCCGGCAGGTTCGCTCGGACGAACTCGAGATCTATCTGCCTGCCGCGATCGCGATGTTCATCGAAGAGGTCGGAGTCGACCCGCGTGCCAACGACGGTGGGCGCGGATACCGGCACCGTGTCGCCAGCCTGATCGCCGCTGGTCGAGCGTGGGCGCACATCGAGGACGGCCAGGTCGTTTTCAAGGCGGAGGTCGGTTCGATGTCTGCTCGCTGTGGCCAGATCCAGGGTGTGTGGGTCAACCCGGAATTTCGTGGGCAGGGCTTCGGCGTGACCGGTACAGCGGCTGTAGCGGAGTCGATCATGGCGACCGGTCGCATTGCGAGCCTGTACGTCAACAGCTTCAATACGATTGCGCGGTCGACCTATTCGCGGGTGGGGTTCCGACAGGTCGCGACCTTCTCGACGGTGCTGCTCGACTGACCGTACAAGCTGCGTGCAATGGTCGCGCCTACGCTGGGTGGAGCATTTGTCGCCCTACTATGGGGCTCGATGAACACTCGGCATTTCTCTCGTAGTCGCTCGGCCCAACTGTTGGCCTCCTGCACCGTGATTTTCTTGGCGGTGGGGATCAGTTCGTGTACTCCGAAACCCGCCGGCCCCGAGCCCGTCGCGCAGCAGTTCCTGAGTGCGTTCGGTGACAGGGATATCGACGAGGCAGCAAAACTGACGGACCGGCCTGACTCCGCGGGTCCTGTATTGAGTGACACCTGGGATGCGCTCCAGGCCGAGTCGATGACTGCCGAGACCACGTCGGTGAAGATGAACGGTGACACAGCGACGGTCGGCTACACCTACGAGTGGCACCTTCCGAAAGACCGCGTGTGGACGTACGACGGCGAGCTGCAGATGGGACGCAAGGACGGCGACTGGTCCGTCCGGTGGAGTTCGACGGACGTTCACCCGCGCCTCGGTGACAAGCAGACGATGTCGTTGCGGGCAACCGCGGCGCCGCGAGCGCGGGTCAACGAGCATTCGGGCACGGATGTCCTGGTGCCGGGAATTGTCTACCGAGTGAAGTTCGATCGCTCCAAGAGCAACGACATCATCGGTTCCGCAAACAATCTCGCAAGTGTTCTCGGTCGGTTCGATTCTTCGCTGACGGGTCAATCGATCGCCGAATCCTCGACGGCCGTCAAGGGCGACTATCTGGTGACCCGCCTGCGCAGTGACGACTACGACCAGGTATCGGCGCAACTGGGAGCCATCTCGGGAGTATCTGTCTCGGACGAATCGGATCTCGTCTCGACGGACCCGGAGTTCGCGCCGGACCTTCTCGGGCAGATCAAGAAGACGATCATCGACGAGGTCGACGGCAAAGCCGGCTGGAGTGTCGTCACGGTCAACCAGAACGGCGTCGACACCGATGTGCTGACCGAGACTGCGCCGCAACCTGTTCCGTCGTTCAGTATCAGTTTGGACCGCAACATTCAGATCGCTGCTCAGCGTGCCGTGAACGTGAACAAGGATCAGGCGATGATGGTGGTCATCGAACCGTCGAGTGGGGCGATCCTGGCTGTCGCACAGAACAAGGCAGCAGACCGCGACGGACCGGTCGCGACGATGGGTCAGTACCCGCCCGGTTCGACGTTCAAGATCATCACGGCAGGCGCCGCAATTTCGACCGGTCAGGCGACCCCCGACACGATGGTGCCATGTCCTGGCCGGATCGAGATCGGTGAGCGCAGCGTCCCCAACTACAACGAGTTCTCACTCGGCACGGTGCCGATGGCAACGGCCTTCGCGCGTTCGTGCAACACGTCCTTCGCCAAGCTGGCCAGCGAGATGCAACCAGACACGTTGACCACTGCCGCAGCGCAGTTCGGCATCGGCCAGGACTACAACGTGGTGGGATTGCCGATCGATTCCGGTTCGGTGCCGCCGGCGTCGGACCTGGTGCAGCGGACCGAAGACGGGTTCGGTCAGGGAAAGGTCGTGGTCAGTCCGTTCGGAATGGCGATGGCAGCGGCGACGGTCGCGAACGGTTCGACTCCGGTGCCGCAACTGATTTCAGGGCGCGAAACCACCATCGACGGTGAGCGCCCGGCGATCTCGCCCGCCATGGTCGACGGCCTGCGCGGAATGATGCGACTCGTGGTCACCAGCGGTACTGCAGAACGCGTCGAAGATCAGGGTGAGGTGTACGGCAAGACCGGGGAAGCCGAGGTCGAAGGGGGATCGCACGCGTGGTTCGTCGGCTATCGCGGGAACCTGGCCTTCGCGACTCTGGTTGTGCGGGGCGGAAGTTCGGACAACGCCGTCGCAGTCACCCGCGACATGCTCACCGCCCTGCCTGAAGGCTACTGACCCGTCAGGGGAGCAGTCCCAACCTCCGGGCGGTCACCACGGCTTCGTGGCGTGAGCTCGCGTCCAGCTTTCCCATCGCGCTTCGCAGATAGCTCTTGACTGTTTCAGGGCGAAGGGAAAGCCGTTGGCCGGCTTCGATGTTGGTGCAGCCGAGTGCGACCTGAGAGAGAACATCCACTTCACGCGGTGTGAGCGTGACGTCGGATTCGGCGTCGGCGGTGGGACGCAGCAGGTTGGCCAAACGCTGGGAGAGTCCGCGGAGTTTGGTCTGCAAGTCGGTGTCGGTGACGGTCTGGGCGACACTGCGTAGTTCGGCGTGGACTCCGCGGATCTCTTCCGAAGACATACCGTCGGCGGTAGTCGCGGCGGCGGCCTGCAGTAGTTGCAGGCGACGATCGACTTCGTCGCGGATGGCGAACTCCATCCCGAGACGCCGGGATGCGCCGACCATGACGTCTGCTGTGCGGTCACCCAACGGAGCGGAATCGCGGATCGCGGCGTAGAGCACAGCGCGCGATTTTCCCGAAACCATGACCGGAACGGCGATGATCGAATGCAGGCCCTCGCTGAGAACAGGACGGTCGAAGTGATGAGTGATGGACTGCGAATTGCCGTAATCGTTGACGGTGATCGGTGAACCCTGGGCTACGACGCGTCCGCCCATGCCCGAGCGCGGCGGGATGGCCAAGCCCTTGAGGTTGTTGGTGCGGGTGCCGACGAATTCGCTCAGGTGCAGGGTTCCGTCCTGGACCTCGCCTCCGAACAGCACGGGAACAACGCCCTGAGCTGCGATTGTTCGGAGTTCACCTCGCATTGCGTCCCCGTCGCGGGGGCGCAGAAGTGACGAAGCATGTCGGTTCACGCAGGTACCCCTTTCTGGGGGTAGTGAAGTTCTCTTGTGAGCTAGATCATAGGGGGTGAACAGTACGTATGACGAGCCGCCAACGTAACCGGTCGGGCCAACCATACGACGATCGATAAGGAGCAAGTTGATGAGCACCGATCCCACCGCACGGGTGCGCGAGCTGCTGGACCAGTACGACACCCCGCATGCCAGCGCCGCAGAATTGCTCTGCGATCGGCATCCCGCGGATGGCGTTGCATTCACCGTCGTCGAGGCAGACCTTAGCTCGGTGGACCTCACTTACGGTCATCTACGTGAGCAGTCGGCGCGTTTCGCGGCAGCTCTGGCCGACCTCGGAGTCGAGCCGGGTGACAACGTCGCGACCTTGATGGGTAAGTCTGCGGACCTGGTGGTCGCGCTCCTCGGAATCTGGCGCCGCGGAGCAGTCCACGTGCCCTTGTTCACGGCGTTCGCTTCGCCGGCCATCGCTTTCCGCTTGACGGCCAGCGGCGCGAAGGTGGTCATTTCCGACGCCAATCAGCTCGAGAAGCTCGCGCCGGGAGAGGACATCCCCGCCGACGCAGCATGGCAGGTCATCGTCGCGGGCGGCGCGGCCGGTGACGAGTTGGACTTCGACGCACTTGTCGCAGCTCAGGATGCCGAAGACCCGAAGGGCGCTGCTCAGGCAGTCGGCGGCAACGCACCGATGGTGCAGTTGTTCACCAGTGGCACCACGGGAACACCCAAGGGCGTGCCGGTTCCGGTGCGCGCGCTCGCCTCGTTCCACGCATACCAGGAGTTCGGCCTCGACGTCCGAGAGGACGACGTGTTCTGGAACGCCGCAGACCCGGGCTGGGCGTACGGGCTGTACTACGCGTTGCTCGGCCCGCTTGCCGCCGGCACGCGAAGCTTGCTGCTGCACGCCGGATTCTCCGCGCCGCTGACGTGGCAGATCATCGAGAAGTTCGGTGTCACCAATTTTGCCGCCGCTCCGACTGTCTACCGCAGTCTGCGTGCCGACAAGGCTCCCGTTCCGGAAGGCATCTCGCTGCGCCGCGCTTCCTCGGCCGGTGAGCCCTTGACTCCGGATGTTGTTGCGTGGTCGAAGAACTCGTTGGGCGTCGAGGTCCGTGATCACTACGGCCAGACCGAGCACGGCATGTTCATCGTCAACGCCTGGGCCGACGGACTTCGCGACGATGTCCGTCCCGGATCCATGGGTCGTCCGTTGCCGGGTTGGTCTGCCGCTGTGCTGGAAGACAATTCGGATGACATTGCACCGGCCCGCACTCAGGGCCGCGTGGCGATCGATACTCACAACAGCCCGTTGATGTGGTTCACCGGGTACGTCGATGCGCCGGAGAAGACGAAGCAGCGATTCAGCGAAGACGGCCGCTGGTACATCACCGGTGATGCGGGAATGACGGACGAGGACGGATTCTTCTTCTTCTCCTCGCGCGACGACGACGTCATCATCATGGCGGGCTACCGCATCGGTCCCTTCGACGTCGAGAGCGTGCTGGTCATGCACGAGCACGTCATCGAGGCCGCCGTGGTGGGCATGCCCGACGAGTTGCGTGGTGAGGTTCTCGAGGCGTTCGTCGTTCTTCGCGAAGGCGTCGACGGTGACGACGAACTCGAGAAGGAACTGCAAACCCTGGTGAAGAAGAAGTTTGCAGCGCACGCATACCCGCGCACAGTGCACTTTGTTCCGAACCTGCCCAAGACCCCGTGTGGCAAGGTTCAGCGGTACATCTTGAGGAAGGGATAAACCCCTGCTGTGTGCCTTTATTAACCCCCGGCGGTTAATAAAGGCGCACAGCAAGGTCAGCGCCGACGAATTCTGCCGACCACCATGAGGGCGACCAGGGTGACTGCGAGCAGCAGTGTCGTATTTGCTGCGGCAAGAAATACCTGGCCACGGTCGGTGAGTCCGAAGATGCTGACCGGCAAGGTCTTCCATGTCGCCGGGTAGACCATGACCGTTGCGCCCAGCTCACCCATCGACAGTGCGATGGAAAGCCCGGCGGCCGCACCCAACGCTGGGAGCAGCAGCGGTAGCGTTACCCGTGTCAGCACCCGCACCGGGCCGGCGCCGAGTGATTCGGCAGCTTGACGGTAGGCGGGATCGAGCCGTTCGAGCGCGGCCGATACGGAACTGAAGGCAAAGGCAAGCACCAAAACCGTGTGAGCGAGAATCACGATCCACTTGGTGCCGCCGAGCAGTAGCGGGCGCTCGTTGAAAGTGATGAGCAGACTCAAGCCGATCGCGACCGACGGAACCGCAATCGGTAAATGGAATACGGCATCGGTGATGCGCCGCAGCCACATCGGTGCCTCACGCGAGGCCAGCGCGGCCCACGTTCCGACGATCAATGCCAATGCCCCCGCGATGAATGCAGTCTGCAAACTGACGATCAGGCTGGCGAAGTTCTCGTCGGACAGCGCCGTGGAGAAGTTCTTGCCGCCGAGATTCGACGGGAGTGGACCGGTCCACGATCCGGCCAAGGCAGCCGCGACGACGGTGGCGATGGGCGCGACGAAAACCACCGCGACGACCAGGGTGAAGAACCCGAGTACGAGGGCCCTAGAGCTTCGTGTCCACAGCAGCACGGCTGCCTCCCATCAATCTGTTGAAGGTGAATCGGTAGAGGCAGTACAGGCCGAGTGAGAGTGCGACCTGGACCGTCGCGATCACTGCCGCGCCGGGCAAGTCGAAGGTGACAATGCCGCGGGTGTAGATGAGGACCGGAAGAGTTACGACGTCTTTAGCCCCGGTGAAGAGCACGATGCCGAATTCATTCAGCGTCATCAGAAGTACGAGCGATCCACCGGCCAGGAGGGCCGGCCACGCTTCCGGCATCACCACCTGCCGCAGAACTCGGACGGGTGACGCACCGAGACTGGCTGCCACGTCGAGTTGTTCACGCGGAATCTGGGTGAACGCTGCCAATAGCGGACGCACGACAAAGGGTGTGAAGAAAGTGATTTCGGCCGCGATCACACCGAACGGAGTGTTGAGGAAATTCAGTGGGCCGCTCGCATCGCCGGTGATGCGGACGATCAAGGCGTTGACGGCGCCGGCTGTCCCGTACAGGAACGTGAACGCCAGCGTGATCAGGAAAGACGGCAGGGCGAGCACCGTGTCGATCAATCGCCCCACCACCTTGGATCCGGCGAACGGAACGAAGGCAAGCACCAAGGCGAGGAAGGTTCCCAGGATCAGGCAACCCAGGGTCGACGCCACGGCGATTTGGATGGTCCGCCAGAGCGCGGTTCTGAACAGTTCCGAACCGAGCACGGACGACCACGTGGACAACCCGGTGCCATCTGCGGTGCTCAGAGATTCCGTGAGGACACGCGCAGTGGGATAGACAGCAAACACGAGGACAAGAAGCAGTGGTGGCAGCGTCCAGCCGATCCGGCGCCACGGGATCGGGTCTTTGTGCTGGGGCACAGCGGTTTCGGGGCGCTCCAAGGTTGTCGTCATGGGTGGCGATCCGCCGGAACCAGGACACTGCCGTCCGTGGGCAGGACGACGCCCACTTCGGTGCCGACCGGGCGATCGTCGTGCCCTGGAACATCCGCGTCGACGCGGACATCGTCGAGACCACGGACAGCCAGCGTCAGACGCGTCGTGGAACCGCGCCAGACGCTCGAGACGATGCGCGCCGGGAATGATCCTCGTGTGCCGACGCCGCTTACGCCTACCGCATGTGGACGAACACACAGGTAGGCGTCCATGTCGGACTCCCATTCGATGTGCCCGATCTCGGGCTGCGGGGCGTGAGCAGTGAACGGCGTGCCACCGATCGAGACCAGCGCGGAGGTGCCGATGACGCGTGTGACGGTGCAGGGCAGCAGGTTGGCACCCCCGAGGAACGCCGCGGTGAAGCTGGACGGCGGACGTTTCCACAAGGCCTCAGCGGTGTCGATGTCCGCGAGTCTGGCGTTGCGCATCACTGCGATTCGGTCTGCGAGCGCCAGGGCTTCACTCTGATCGTGCGTCACATAGAGCATGGCTGTGTCAGGTAGTGCTGCGCGCAGTCTCGCCAGTTCGCCGAGCATGCTCTCGCGAAGTTGAGCATCCAGGGCGGCCAACGGTTCGTCGAGGAGGAGTACTCCAGGGCGAATTGCCAACGCTCGGGCAATGGCGATTCGCTGCTGTTGACCCGCCGGAAAGTTCACGGGGAAGCCGCTTTCCGTACGCCGACATCCCGACCATGTCCAGGGCTTCGGCCACGCGAGTGCCGATCTCCGACCGCGGCACGCGATGGGCTCGGAGTCCGAAGGCTACGTTTTCGGATACTCGCATGTGCGGGAAGAGAGCGTACGACTGAACGACGACGCCGATACCGCGTTGTGCGGGAGGCAGATTGGTGATGTCTCGGGTGCCGAGCTTGACGGAACCGGACGTGGGGCGGACAAATCCCGCGAGGGCCTTCAGAGCGGTCGACTTGCCGGATCCACTGGGCCCCAGCAGTGCCACAGTTTCACCCGGCGCCACTCGTAGATTGAAATCGACGAGTGCATGGGTTGCGGTCTTCCCGCGGCCGTAGGCGACGTTGACGCGATCGAAGGTGATGGCCGGAGCAGAATGTTCGATCGCTCCGTGAACACCGACGGTCTCGGGGAGCGTCCGCCCCAGTCTGGTTCTTGCCATGATCAGCTCCCGGTGGCTTTCTGGTAAGCGGCGATGTCGGCGTCGAGCGAGCTGAGGACGTCGTTCCAGTTCGGGGTCCACACGTTGACGCCCTGCAGAACTCCGGAAGGCGTGTTCTTGTCGGTGGATTCACCGGCAGCGCTTCGGACGTCCTCGCGGACCGATACGCCGAGTGCATCGGTGGCGACGGTCTTCTGGGATTCTTCGGAGAGCAGGAACTCCATCAACTTCTTAGCTTGTTCGCTGCTCGGTGCGCTCTTGGCGGGGCCCATTACGTAGGGCAGTGCAATGGTGGTGCGAGTGCCGTCGGCTCCAGCGGGGAAGAAGATGTCGAACTTCGATCCGTCGTCGGCGATGGAGGCGAGGTTCATCTGGACGTCACCGTTGGCGACCAGCAGCTCTCCGTTACTGACCTTGGGCTGGAGCTTTCCGGTGGAAGACGAGGGTCCGACGTTGTTGGCCTGGAGCTTTCCGAGGTAGTCGAGTGCTCCTTCCTTACCCATCAGGTGCTGGAGCAGCAAGAGCACCGCGGTGCCGTCGCCGGCCTGGCCGGGCGTGGAGTACTGCAACTTGCCCTTGAACTGGTCAGTGAGCAGATCGTCCCAAGATTGTGGGGCGGGTGATGCAGTCGGATTGGCGATGAACGAGAGGTAATTCTCGACGACGGGTACGTACTTGCCGGCGTCGTCCTTCTCGTCGGTAGGAACGGCGGAGGTGTCGATTCCGCTGGGCTCGAGCAGACCTTGGGCGTCGGCCTTCTGGATGAACGGGGGCAGCGTGATGATCACGTCTGCCTGTGGGTTGGACTGCTCCTTTTCGACGCGGGAGACGACCTCGCCGGATCCGGCTTCCACGAGGTTGACGGCGATACCGGTCTGCGCGGTGAAGGCGTCGAATCTTCCCTTGTACCAACCGGACAGGCCGTCGGCGCTGTATACGGTGACGGTCTCGGTGTCTGATCCGGCAGCAGTGCCGGTGCCACCGCAGGCAGTGGTGAACGAAAGGACGGACACGGCGAGAGCGGCCGCAGCGATGCTCGGGCGTAGACGCATGACGATTCCTTTTTCGGAGGTGAGATCAGGAGTGGGTGAGGAGTTCGGCGAACTCCGTCACGGACGGGACGATGTGGGTGGCTCCGGCGTCGCGAAGCTGTTGCTCGTCGTGTGCGCCGGTCAGAGTTCCGGCGACGATGGATGCGCCGGAACGAATGCCGCTGAGCACGTCGTTGGACGTGTCGCCGAGTACGGCGATCTGGTGGACGTCGTCGATCGAAAGTTTGAGCAGGGCAGTCAGAATCAGGTCCGGGTACGGTCGACCGCGACCGGCTTCGGCGGGGGAGAGGGTGAGATCGGCGAGGGTTTCCCAGCCGAGCGCGACGAGGAGTTTGTCCTGCGTCGATCGGCTGAACCCGGTGGTCAAGGCAACTTTGATGCCGGCCTCGCGCAAAGTGGTGATGGCTTTCTCGGCGCGGGGGATCGGCTCGGCCAGGCCCTGGTCGATGAGGGAGTCGTACGTGGTTTCGAAGGCGGCGTTCGCGGCCTGGGCGCGGTCTTCGTCACCGAAAATCGCCCGGAACACGACGATCTTCGACTGGCCCATCGTGTCGAGGACGTACTGGCGAGCGGCGTCGGCTTCCGGGCCTTCGGCGGGCAGTCCGCCGGCTTCAGCGGCGGCTGCGAAGGCGCGAAGAACCAGTCCGTCGTCGGCGACGGTGGTGCCGGCCATGTCGAGAACGGCAAGGGTGATCGGAGACATGAGAAGTCTTTCTTGTCGGAAGGATTCAGAGACCGAGCTGGTCGGCGGTTTGTTCCGCCAGTGCCGGGCCGAGCGTCATACCGCGGCCACCGGGGCCGGCAACCACCCAGACGTTGTCGGCGGCTTGTGCGCGGTGAACAAGTTGTGAGGGGTCGATGCACTGGCTGTAGACGCCCGCCCAACGCTTGACGATTGGCGGAAGATCGCGTCCCAGAAGTGTTTCCACGACTCCGGACAGATGGCGATAGGGCGCCTCGTCGACATCGAAGTCGAAGGGTTCCTTGTATTCGTGGGTGTCGCCGATGGTCAGCCCGCCGTGCAAGCGCTGCACGCACAGGAGTTGCATGCGGTGCTCCTCGGCAGTCGGTTCCTGCGGCTGTACTGTACGGAGGTGATCGAGGGCAGATCCGGCGAAACCCGGGTAGTAGCGGAAGCTGTCACCGTCAGCGATTGCGGTGGTGAGCTTTTCGCCGAGTGGGGCGCTCTGCATCATCTGCAGGCGCACACGGCGCAATGGGAGATCGCCGGCGAGATCGCGAGCAAATCCGCCGAGTGTTGCTCCGGGGCAGACGATCACGAGATCGGCGTCGAAGCTGCGACCGTGGTCGTCGCGGATGTGTGCGCCGGAGGTGGTCGTCGTGATCTCGCGGGCTTCCGTTCCGGCGTGGAAGGTGTAACGGCCGGAGGATTCGAGGTAAGAACGGATGGCGGGGAGCGCTTGCCGTGACTCGACAGCGGCGTCCAGCGTGCAGTGCAGTCCGCCGAGAAACTTGCCCCGGAGCGCGGGGTTGACGACGCGAACGGCGTCGGGATCCAGAAGCGCGAACCCTCGGTTGTCGGCGTCCGGCCGAGAGAACGCTTCCTGCGCGACCGCGACCTCCTCCTCGGTGCGCATGAGGGTGATGGAGCCGGCTGGGCGGTATCCGACGCCGGGGACACGGGCGGCAAGGTCTGCCCACAGTTCGCGCGAGCGCAGCGCAGCTTCGAGTTCGTGCGGGGCTCGCCCGGATACCCAGACGAGGCCGAAGTTCCGTACCGTGGCACCGCGGGCTTCGGGCTCACGTTCGAGATGGATGACGTCGTGTCCCCGACGGATTGCCTCGTCGGCGTGCGCCGTTCCGAGGATCCCTCCGCCCACAATCAAAATTCGCATGTAGAAATAGTGACGTTTGGTCTAGACCAATAGGGGGAATCGAGACGAACTCCAGGTTAACAATTGGTATAGACCGAATTCTTGTACGCTTGCGCCATGAATCAGCAGACGTCCACCGGGCCGGGGACCTCGAGCGTCGTGATCGAACCGGAGTTGAAGTACTACCGGGTGCGCACCGAGATCGAGACCATTCTCAGTGGGCTCGAGGAGGGCGACGCAGTCCCGTCCGAGCGGGAATTGGCGGCGCGGTTCACAGTCGCTCGCGAGACGGTCCGTCAAGCGCTTCGTGATCTTCTTGTCGAAGGGCGAATCGAGCGGCGGGGGCGGGGCACTGTCGTCGCGAGTCCGAAGTTGGTTCAGCCGCTATCGATTCGTTCCTATACCGAAGGTGCTCTGAGCGCTGGGCGAGTACCCAGTCGTAAGGTTGTGACCTTCGAACGAATGTCGGCCGACGACGGTCTCGCCACGGAATTGGGTATCGAACCAGGTGACAGCGTCGTTCATCTCGAGCGTGTTCTCTTCGCCGACGGAGAGAAGATCGGACTCGAATCAACGTTCCTGCCGGACAGCAGGTTCGGTGAGATGCTCGACGCTTTCGATGCGACGACGTCGCTGTACGCGGCTATCCGTTCCATCGGCGTGGTCTTCGCCTCCGCAACCGAACGGATCGAGACGGTGCTCGCTTCACCGCGGGAGGCAACCCTCGTCGAGTCCACCACCTCGATGCCGATGCTTCTATTGCACCGGACGTCTGTCGACCCGGACGGTGTGCCGATCGAGCGCGTTCGTTCGCTCTACCGCGGCGACCGTATTGCCTTCTTGACGACTCTTCGCGAGTAGGAGGGGCGTCGAGGGGGTCTGCTGTTACCGGGAACGATAGGCACTCCCAGGCCCGTGGAATCTGTTCTGTACTGGACTCCATCAAACGGGAGGACAGTGAACATGGGTGACAAGAAGGTCTGGTTCGTAACCGGCGCAGGCCGGGGGATGGGAGTCGATATTGCTCAGGCGGCTCTTGCCGCCGGGCACGCGGTGGTGGCAACGGGGCGTGATGCGGACCGTGTTTCTGCAGCGATCGGTGCGCATGACGACCTGTTGGTGATTGCCTTGGACATCACCGACGAACAAGCCGCATATGCTGCGGTGGACACGGCAGTTGCACGATTTGGTGGAATCGATGTACTGGTGAACAACGCCGGAAACTTCTACGCCGGGTTCTTCGAGGTTGTCAGTCCGGCGCAACTTCGCGCTCAGATGGAGACCAACTTTTTCGGGCCGATCAATGTGACACGGGCGGTGTTGCCGGTGATGCGTAGGCAACGGAGTGGACGTGTCGTGACTGTCAGCTCGCTTGCGGGCCTGGTTGGTCAGGAGTTTTGCGCAGCCTACGCGGCGTCGAAGTTTGCGCTGGAGGGTTGGATGGAATCATTGCAATTCGATGTCGAACCGTACGGAATCGGGACGATGATCGTGGAGCCGGGATTCTTCCGGACCGAACTGCTTGTCGAGGGTGCGTCGTCGGTCTGGCCGGAATTGTCGATAGACGATTACGACGCTCGGACCGGCGAGACCGTCGAAGCGTGGAAGAGTATGAACGGTGCCCAGGGCGGGGATCCGGTGAAACTTGCCGCGGCACTTGTGGCACTTCTCGATTCGCCGCTACCCCCACGTCGTTGGGTCGCCGGTGCCGATGCAGTGTCCGTGGTTGAGCAGAAAGCCCACCAACTACTCGATCAAGTTGAAGCCCATCGCGGTTTGTCCTCGTCGCTTGCCCACGTGGACGTGACGACCTGATCCGAGTTTGTCAGGTCACGGGAGTGAGGTGAACATGTCCACGAGCCCCTGGGGTGCGTTCTCGCCGAAGCACATGTCCAGTCCATCAGCGGACTGTTGTGCCGCAGCGGCGCTGCGTGGGAAGAGTCGCTCTTCGTAGACAGCTAGCCCTTCCTCCGTGCTGCTGTGCGACGCGATCGCCTGGCCGAGTTCCGCGCCGTCG
The DNA here is from genome assembly GCF_031763325.1 of Rhodococcus sp. SG20037. Taxonomy (NCBI): domain Bacteria; kingdom Bacillati; phylum Actinomycetota; class Actinomycetes; order Mycobacteriales; family Nocardiaceae; genus Rhodococcus; species Rhodococcus sp. SG20037. The sequence continues at coordinate 2,655,308 of NZ_CP134497.1, forward strand.
AGCATTGCCAGGTTCGCACCCTCTCCGGCAAACGGCGACATAACGTGTGCCGCGTCCCCGAGCAGAGTGACCCCGGGAGTACGGCTCCAACTGTGGCCGATGGGAAGGGCATGGATGGGGCGAGGGGTCAGCGAGCTGTCGGCTTCGACGATCAGTGAACGCAGTGACTCGTCCCAGTCCGAGAAGTGTTCCAGCAGAACATTCTTCGCGATGTGATCGTCGGAGAAGTCGACACTCGCTGCCCAGCTCTCGGGAACTCGCAGGGCGGCATAGATGTGCAGACTGTTGTCGGTCTCACGGTGGGCAAGGAAGCCCTTGTCGGCACTGAGTGCGAACATCATTCCGCCGCCGACGGTTTCAGTGGCATCCACGTGCTGGTTGTCGGCGTCGTGAAGGTCGAACTCCATGAAAGATATTCCGGTGTACGCAGGAGTGTCGTTTGAAACCAATGGACGGATTTTCGACCACGCACCGTCGGCGCCGACCAGGAGATCGGTGGTGAAGTGGGTTCCATCCGCGAGGTGAACTTCGTGTCGACCATCCGGCAACGGATGAGCACTGCGGACCTTGGCTCCCCAGTGGATTGTTTCCTTCGGAATTGAGCTGAGCAGTAGGTCACGGAGCTGGCCGCGGTCGATTTCCGGGCGGTCGCCGTCTCCGGTGTCCTGCTCGCTCAGGTGCACGACGGCATTTCGATCGAGGACGCGTGTCTCTTCCCCGCCTTGATGAACGAGGGCGCGGAACTCCTCATAGAGGCCGGCGGCACGAAGCGCGATCTGACCCGAGTCTTCGTGGATGTCGAGCATCCCGCCTTGAGTTCTGGCTGTCGGTCCGGATTCGAGATCGAATACCGCCGAATCGATTCCGCGGGGATGGAGGACTCGGGCGAGGGTGAGGCCACCGAGGCCGGCGCCGATGATTGCGATGGGGTAGTGGTTCATGGTGGGTTCCTAAGAAGTGAGTGGGGTGTTCTCGATGCCCGTGATGAGCGTGCGGAATCCCCAGGAGAGGCGCGCCGAGGGTTCACCGGCAAGTAGAGCTGTTGCATGCCTTGCGACGAGTGGGTGCGTCTGCGGGTTTGCGTTCTGGATTGCGTCGGTCAACGCGTTCCATCGGGCATCCGCGTCGGCGGAATTGTTCGGCGCCGAGTGTTCGGCAGCAGTGGACGTCGCGTACTGCAGTAGCAAGTCCACGCCCCACGCGGCTTGGCCTGGAGGGACTTCGCCTTCGTCGAGCAATGCCAGCAGGCGCTCGAGCAGGCGTACGTAGTGAACTCCGCTGGGTCGGGAAACGAGTGCCGACTGGGCGAGGCCGGGATGATCGAACAGCACGGCCGTGTACGAGGTCAACACCCGTTCAAGGCGAGCTTGCCAAGTGCCGGAGGAATTTTCGGCGAGGTCCACGACTCCGAGGAGTTCGTCGAGAACCGCGGCGTGCAATTCGGCGGTATTGCGCACGTACACGTACATCGATGCCGGCCCGGTGTCGAGTTCGAGGGCGAGTCGACGCATCGTCACTTTCTGCAAGCCCTCCGACCGCAAGATTTCCACCGCGGTACTGACGATGCCCTCGCGTGTCAGAGCGGGTTTGGCCGGACGATTGCGACGGCTCGACGGACTTGTTGGCTGAGTGGGCATGATTTCACGGTACACGAACATGTTCGTAACGAACATGTTCGTTGGATCACGCACTGAACGTCGACCGCTGTGCGGAGCCATATCGGGAGCGGTGGGTTACATGCCTGAACCGCCGGAGAGCATTTCGATCGTCAGTAGGATGCCACCCACAATCCCCACGAGCGGGCTGTCGCTGTCGAGAAGCCAGTCGTTCAACGATCCCATGAGTGCCTCTTTCGGGTTTCGATCTGTCGACGGTCGAGCCTATCGACAGATCGAAACCCGTGATGTCACTTTCGTCCGAATTGTGGATCGGACCCGAGGTGATCAGCCGTAGACGTTGCCCGGGCTGATCAACTTGGTGATCGGCACCATCAAAGCACTGGTCAGGTCGGTCTCTCCGTCGATGTCGGTGTTGATGAAGACGACCAGGGTTGTGTCCTTCTCGGGCAAGTAGACCGAGACTGTCTTGTAGCCGGGCAGGCTTCCGTTGTGACCGATCCAGCCGCCGCTGTTGAACAAACCGAGTCCGTAGCCGGAGCTGTCGTCCCCTTCGCTCAAGCTCACGGTTTGCAGGCGCTGCTTCTGAGTGGCGTCGGTCAGGAGATCGCCTTTGGCCAGCGCCGGAACCCAGATGCGCATGTCGTCCAACGACGAGATCATTGCACCCGCGGCGCCGCCCCACGACGGATTCCAGTCCGTCGCCGCGGTCACGGATTCGTCGAGCGTTTGGTTGGTGTACCCCTGAGCGTGTGGTGTCGGGAACGCGTTGGTGGTGGGAAAGCTGGTGTGCTCCATTCCGAGTGGTGTCGTGATCTTGGTGTCGATGACGTCCGACAGTGTTGAGCCGGAGACCTTTTCGATCACCATGCCCAGCAGAACAGTGTTGGTGTTCGAGTAGTCGACGGTGGTCCCTGGTCGAAGTTGGAGTGGGAGGTCCTTGATGTATCCGACGAGTTCCTCCGGTGTGAAAGTTCGGCGGGGATCCGAAAGATATTCCATCACAAACTGTTCGGACGTCGTGTAGTCCACGAGGCCGCTGCGCATTCCTGCCAGGTGACGCAAGCTGATCGCATCACCTTCCATGACGCCGTCGACGTACTTGGAGATCGGATCATCGAGACCGATCTTTCCCTCGTCGACCAATTGCAGCAGGGCGGTCACGGTAAATGTTTTGGTGACGCTGCCGATCCGGTGGTAGAAGTCGGTTTCCATCGGCGCTTTGGTTGCCGTATCCGAGACTCCTGCAACCTTGACGTAGTTGCCGTCGGGCCCCCAAATGCCCACCATCGCACCGGGAATCCCGGTCGAATTCACCGCTGCGTCGACGATCGAATCGAGCTGGTCGGTGATGGTCGAGTCCATGATCTTGTCGGATGTGTCTGTGGATTTGTCCGTGCTGCAGCTGATTACAGCTCCGACAACCATGGCGCTGCACAGGCCGACAAGCAGGATGCGTCTTGCTCCGGTTTTCATGAGTCGAACTCTGCCCGTCCGAGGGCACTCACACATCGACCCCGGGTACGGCAGACGCAGTCCCCAGGTACCTCCTCAACCGGTACCGGGGGACTACGGAACCCTGGCCTGAACCCTTGGCTTGGGTCAGATTCCGCCGTCGAAGAACGCCGCCAGCGCGGGTGCCGGGTCTGCCGCGGTGCCCATATTTGCTACGCCGACAACGATCAATCCCAGCGTGAACAGTGCAGTGAGAAGACCGATCGACCCCGACACGAATCTCGTCCGTCGCTCGGATCGCGCCGTTCTCGCGAAGCGTGCCCACACGACCACAGTCACGGTCAGTGATATTGCTGCCGCGATCAGCGCGATCACCGCCATGGCCAAGTGATACCGCGCGAAGTCGCTGATCATCAGTTCGAGGACAGGGCTTTGCTGGTTTCCGGTGCCCGTCGACTGAGCGAGCTGTTGGCGGACCTGCCCGACAGTGTCGCCAAGTGCCCCATCCGCCTGGGCCACGGGCAACATCGAGATCAGCGAAGAGAAGGGTGCAACGACACCTTGGATATTTGCCATCACGAGTACCGAGGAAAACATCGCGAGGAGCGTGACCAGCCCTCCCGCCGAGGCGAATGCGAGTTTCTTTCCAGCCGTCAGAGGGCCGGCGTTCACGAACGACGCCTTGAGCATCCGGCCGAGTGCGAGCAGAACCGTCAGCAGGATTACCGCGATCACGGCCTTGGCCACGTGGTACCGCAGCCAGTAGTCGACAGCGGACTCCAAGCTCGGCGAGAAGGCTTGGACACCGGAACTCCAGTATTCGACGAACGCGGCGCGGACCGTCTCGACGAGTTCTCCCTGGTCTGCGTACCCATCACCCGGCCTACTCGTCAGCATGCCCGGGGCGAGAACGAAGGCAGCGGAGAAACCGGCGACCAGCGCGATCAACGCGGCGATCTTGCGACCTGAGGACTGCGTCGAGCGCGACGGCCCCGCAGTGTTGTGCCGTGAAGAATTGTGAAGTGGGATTCCTCCAGCGTGATGAGCGATCATCTGGTCACCGTCCACAAAGTCATGTCACCGAGTGTAGAAATCGGTACACCGGACTTCATCGTTCGAGAGGATGATATTTCCGGCGACGGCGTCCGCCCGCCCTCGCCGCTGCCGTCGACATCCTCCTCAGCACTCGACGACATTGACGGCGAGCCCGCCTTCACTGGTTTCCTTGTAACGCACGGACATGTCGATTCCGGTTTGGCGCATGGTTTCGATGACGATATCGAGGCTCACCACATGCGTCCCGTCACCGAGGTATGCGAGCTGAGCTGCGGTGACTGCAGTCGAGGCGGCTACGGCATTTCGTTCGATGCATGGGATTTGGACCAGGCCACCAACCGGATCGCAGGTCAGCCCCAGATGGTGTTCCATGGCAATCTCAGCTGCATTCTCGATTTGTCGTGGCGATCCGCCCATGACAGCGCACAAGCCGGCTGCCGCCATCGCGCAGGCAGCTCCGACCTCGCCTTGGCACCCCGCCTCCGCGCCCGAGATCGAGGCATTCGCCTTGATGATCGATCCGATTGCGGCAGCGGTGAGGAGAAAGGTTCGAACGTCGTGAACACCGGCGCCCGCCGCACGTATGTGGTGGTATAGCACTGCCGGCACGATGCCTGCGGCACCGTTCGTCGGAGCCGTTACCACGCGGCCACCTGCTGCATTTTCTTCGTTGACCGCCAGGGCGTAGACGGTCAGCCACTCGCGTGAGGAGGGTGCGCAGTTACGTTGTTCCAGTTGAATGTTCGCAGACCGTGCTCGTCGGCGAACTCCGAGACGCCCGGGCAATACACCTTCGGTCTGGGTGCCGCGTTCGATGCATGCGCGCATCGCGGACCAGATCGCGTCGATGCCGGTGAATGCCCGATCCTGGCCGTGCATCGCGATTTCGTCCGACAGTGCCAACTCGGCGATAGTTCCGGAGCCGCATTCCGCCAGTAGCTCTTTCGCGGTTCGATAGCGTGAGTTGATCGAATGCGCGCTTGCTTGCGTCTCCGTTCCGGCGCGCAGTACGAATCCGCCACCGATCGACAGATATGTACTCGTACAGACGATTTCGCGACCGCTGAAGGCGGTCAGTGTCATCGAGTTGGGGTGCCCGTGACGGCGAACGAGCGGCTCGAACACCATGTCCTCGTGAGTGAACACAACGTGCCCGAGTGAGCCGCCGACGAGCTTCACCGATCCGCCGTCCGAGAGCTCGGCCCAGCGCCCGTGAACGTCGTTCGGCTCGCACGTTTCAGGATCCAACCCACGAAGTCCCGCGATCACCGCGTCGGGAGTGCAGTGCCCTATTCCGGTGGCGGCGAGAGAGCCGTGCAGATTGCAGCGAATTCGGTCGACCGACGCGGTCAAGCCGGCGTCGGAGAGCTCGCCGACAAAAGTGCGGGCGGCTCGCATCGGACCGACCGTGTGTGAACTGGAGGGCCCGATGCCGATGGAGAAGAATTCGAGCGCGGAAACATAGACGCCGGTGGTGCTCATTCGGCGCTCGTGACGGTAGTCGCTCCTGACTCGCGCTGGGCCGCAATCGTCAGGAGGTTGGAGCGCGAGTCCCCGGTGGCGGCTCGGATCACAGTGCGTGCCATTGCAATTGCTCCGTGCAGAACAGCTTCGTCGCCCGCTGCGGAGCGGGCATCAGCGGCAAACTCGATCGTGTGAGGAACTCCGGTAACGCCGCGTAACGCGATCATCGGGTGGATCGAGGGAACCACCTTCGACACATTGCCCATGTCTGTCGAGCCGCCGGTCAGGGGAGTTCGGGCGGCCGCGGTGCGGCCCAGGCTCGCGATCTCCTCGTCCCAGATCGTCGCCAGCACGCGATGTTGAACAAGCTCCTCGTAGCGCGGTTCGGCGCGTTCGGTCGACCAGGAGCAGTCGCTGGCCACAGCTGCGCCCTCGAAGCAGGAGAGCATACGACGCTTGGCGTCCAACAGCACGTCGAGTTCTGCGGCCCGAACTTCCGCTCGCACCAACGTCGAGGCCGGAATGATGTTTGTTGCTTCGCCGCCGTGCTCGACATAGGCGTTGAGCCTGACGTCGGACGGAAGTTGTTGACGGAGAAGTCCGATGGCGACCAAGGCGATCGTGGCGGCGTCGCCTGCGTTGATGCCCTTGTGTGGCGCAGCGGCCGCGTGTGCGGCTCTTCCGGTGTAGGTCACGTCGAACCGGTCGACTGCCTGCGTTCCGGTGACGGTGCAGCTGACGTCTTCACCTGCAGCGCCGTGGACCATGATCGACATCGCCGCCCCCTCCCATGCGCCACGTTCGAGCAGCAAGACTTTCCCGCCGCCATGTTCTTCGGCCGGCGTACCGAGAAGGACGACGGTCAGACCGTGTTCCTCCGCGACCTCTCCGAGCGCGATCGCTGCTCCCAGTCCGGCAGCGGCGATGACATTGTGTCCACACGCATGACCGATGTCGGGAAGGGCGTCGTACTCGGCGCAGACGACGACGCGGAAGGGGCCGGAGCCCCGCACCGCTTCGAATGCCGTCTCGAGGCCGTAGGCGGCGCGAGTAACCGTGAAGCCGGCTTCCTGTGCGGCGTCCGCCAAGAGGGCGGATGCCCGATGCTCTTCGAATGCCAGCTCTGGGTGAGCATGGATCGTGTGGCTGACATCGATGAGGCGTGATGCCCACTTCTCGATCGTGCTCGAAACCGAGTCTGTGCGGGTGCGGGTGTCAGCGATGGACATGGGTATTGGTTCCTTTCAACATCTTTGGTTCTCAGCGTTTTCGGGTGCAGTTCTAGTGCCAGAGGCCCAGCGCGAACTCCGCGACGACCACGGAAAGTAGGTAAGAGGCGAGGATCGCGACGATTCCGACGGGCACGATCTTCCAGCCGATCGTCTTGAGCAAGGGAAGGTCCTTGCCGAGGCTGAGACCTGCGACAGTCAAGGTGAGGGTGCAGATCGAGAGAAAGTCGACAGTCCCGACGGTGCTCGAGACGAAATCACCGATGGGGGACCACGGTGTTGTCGCCAAGGCGCCGATGGTGATGATTGCGATCATCGCCGCGATCTTGCCGCGGGTCAGGCGGGCCACGCCGACGCCCAGGAGCAACAATCCGGTGAGGATCAAGTAACCGACGATGATCGATCGAGATACGCCACCCGCTGCGATCGAGGAGACGATGACCCCACCGACGAACAGAATCGGAACGATCGTGGTCAGCGGCACGGTGACGCTCGGCGCAACCGCTCGTGGGGCAGTGTCGGCTTTCCGTTCGCTGGTCGTCTTCGAGCGCTTGGTGAGGGCGCCGTAGATTCGATCAGCAAGGGGGAGTGCGACATACATGCCGACATACACGCCGAGGAGGCCGGTGATGATGTTGGATGTGGCCGCCACGGCGAGTACCTGGTCGGCCATCTCGGGGTGCGCCGAAACGACGCTGGCGGCAGCGGCAGCCATCATCGAGCCGGATCCGACGCCGGCACCCATCGCCAATGCGAGGGGGTCGAAGATGTTGAAGGATGTAGCCAGTGACGCAATCAGGCTGATCAGCACGGCACCGAACAGAGTGCCGAAAACGTACATCGACAGGACTCCACGGTACTGGTCGGAATCGGGGCCGTAGCGTTCGCTGACCATCGCGAAGGAGCCCTCGCGGTCGATGGAGAAGGTTGCTCCGACGGTGGCCGGCCCCATCCGAAGGAGTACCGCCAGCGGGAGTGCGAGAGCGATAGTGCCGAACAAGTGCCCCAATTCCTGCAGTAGCAGTGCGGGGCCCGCCTCGAACAACAATTGGATGTTCGGGCCGATGGTGAAAGACAACCTTGCACAAAGCAAGAGAACAGCCAGGCCCATGATTGCCGAGGCTGCAGCCTGAAGGTCGAGGCCGAGTGGTTTCCACTTCTGGCTCGAGACGACACCGCCGGCAATCAGTCCCCACACCATGGGCAGGATCGTGATGGCGGCAGCGCCGACGGGAATCACTGCGGGGCCGATCAGTTGCGCGCCTGCCGCAAGCGCGAGGAGCAGAATCGCCACGATCCACAGCCGTGGCGACCTCAAGGCGAAAATGATCTTTTGCGTCGGGGTTTGATCGCTGACCGGAGAATCGTCATGCGAGACAGGGAATGCTTCGGTCATGTCGGTGTCTTTCTCGAGGGGGCGAACGAACGCAAGAAGTAAGCGTTCTCGAGGCTCAGGATTTGGTGGACTATTGATGTGATGAAGTTAGGATCGACGCGTTTCGATCCTGTTTCGGTGCAGCATTCTTTTGAAAGTGAGGTCCTCGGTGCAGGATCAGATGCTCAAGGACGACGATCTTCGGCTGTTGAACGCACTGCAGATCAGGCCGCGAGCGTCGTGGTCCGAGCTTTCACGCGCGATCGGTTCCGACCCGGTCACCCTGACCAGGCGTTGGGAGCGTCTGCACTCGCAAGGAATAGCGTGGATCGCTGCGTACCGTGGTGGACCCATCGTGTCGGCGACCGCACTTCTCGAGATCGAATGCGCACCGGCACAGACCATGAGCGTTGCCGAACAGATCGCGCACGATCCCGAAGTTCTCACAGTCGATCTCACAACCGGCAATCGGGATCTGCTCGTCACGCTCACCTGCACTGACCTCGATCAATTGTCCAGGTACGTGTTGGAGCGAACACAATCCCTGCCGATGATCACCGCGATGCGAACTCAGATCGTGTCCTCGGCGAACTCCGACGCGAGGAACTGGCGTCTACGTGCTCTCGATGCGGAAGAAATTGCCGCGCTCGAGTCGGCCCCGGCGGGAAAGATTCGTGGTGTACGCGCCGGCGAAGAGGAACAGTCGCAGCTGTTCGACATTCTTTCTCGCGAACCACGTGTCACCGTCTCGGCACTCGCTGCGGCCCTCGGAGTCACGCCGGCTCGCGCTGGGGCGCTCCTTTCTCACGAGCTGTCGACGGGGCGACTGGTCGTCCGCACGGAGATTGCTCGGCCCTACTCCGGCTGGCCGGTCTACGCCTGGTACTTCTTACGTCTCGACGGGCGAAAGGAGGCAATTGCTCAGCGTCTTTCGCACCTGCGTGAGGCGAGGCTTGTTGCTTCTACGATCGGCAGCTACGACATCGCATTGGCGGTGTGGCTGCGCTCGATCGACGACGTGCAGCGTCTGGAAGGTTATCTCGCCGAACAGTTTCCGGGCGTATCCGTGGTGGACCGGTCGATCGTCCTGCGTACGCCGCATCACCTGCATCGGACGATCGATGTGTCGGGTCGAAGCATGCCGAAGCACGGGTGATCCGCAACGCGTTCGCTCGGGTCGGGTGCTCTCCGACTAGTTGGGGATCGCCACGTCGACGATCAAGCCGAAGTGATCGGAACCTTCGATCTCGATCCGCTCGAGTGACTTCGCCTGTCCGCCCCGCAGAAGTACATGGTCGATGCCGACGATCGCGGGAAATTTCTTGTCCGCCGGATAGGTGCGCACGATGCCTACTCCCAATTGGTCTGCAGCATCGGAGTAGCCGACATCGAGGAGGTCACGGAATTGCTTGTGCGTGAATGTGGTGTTGAAGTCGCCACTGACGATGACGGTTTCCTCGGCGGCAGCAGCGTCGAGCGCGTTTCGCAAAGTGCTCAGCTCGGCAGTCCACACGTCGGGCGGGGTCACGTACGCCGGTCCGGGGTGAACCGCCAGAAGGGTGAACGGGGTCGAGAAGCCCACTTCGGCAACAAGATTGGTCGGTCCGAATCCGTTCAATTCCCGAGTTTCCGTCAGCGGATAACGGCTGTAAATACCGGCGCCACCCCCGCCGGCCTCGTCCGGTACCAAGTAGTGATGCGGCAGCAGTTGCTCGAGTCCTTGATCTCTGAGAGAGCCTTCGAGTGATGTGGTCAGTTCCTGAACCGTCAGGACGTCGATTGCCTTCTCGCGCACCGTCGCAGTCAAACTGGCGGGATCTGCCTGCCCGAAGAGAAGGTTTGCTTGCATTACGCGCAGAGTCGGCCCGTCGATTTCGGAACTGTTTGCCACATACAGTGGACTGATCACCGACGCGCCCACCGCAATCAGTACCACCGAGATCGCCAGCAGGATCCAGCGGCGAAAGACCAGGCATATCAGGGACGCTGCGAGTGTGACCGCAAGCAGTATCGGGACGAAGGAGGCCACGGCGATCAACGGGTTGATCGGCTTGGTGGAGTACAACGCGATCAGCGAGACAACGCCGACGGCGATACCGCCCACGCCGGCGACCTGAGCGATACGGCGTGCCGGAACATTGTCCGTCGTGAATCCCATACCAAACGGTACCCAATGCAGCCACGGCTCCCGACTGCCTGGCGTTTGTCAGTCGTCGGTTCGGGTGCGGAATGCGTTCACGGCGGCTTCGACGGTCGGGTAGAAGTGCGTCGAATCGAATCGATCCCCGACTCCGAATCGGATGAGTCGATCCTTGATCGGACCTTTCATCTCTGCGAATGCCAACCGAATTCCTTTGCCTTCGAGGAATGTATCCAGATCGACGAGTTCGTCGACTGCCGTTGTATCGAGTCCGGTGATCGGTTCGGCGGCTATAACCACCCAGTCGACCGGATCTGGCGCCTTGGCGACGACGGAGCGAACGTACTCGTCGAAGATCTCGCCGTTCGCGAAAAACAGTGGCGCGTCAAACCTCACCAACACCAGGCCGGGGATGCGATGCCCATCTGGATGGCGTTCGATGTCGTGGAATCCGGCGGGTTCGCCCGTCTCGACGAGTTCGGTTCGATGTGGCTGCCATACCTGCGCGATGACCGCTGCGAAGGACAGTCCGATCGCTACAAGGATGCCTTGTAGCACACCGACCAGGGCGACGCCCAGAAACGCCGCGACGGCGAGGCCGAATTCCACGGTGCTCATGCGCCACATGCGGACCATGCCGCCCACGTCGATCAGTGCACACGCGGCGACGATGACGACGGCGGCCAGTGTTGCATCGGGCAGATATGCCGTGAGTCCGGGAGCGACGAGGACGAACACCAGGACCGCGAGCGCCCCGACGACGCCGGCCAATTGTGTGTGCGCCCCACTCTGTTCGGCTACCGGAGTTCGTGACCCGCTCGCCGAGATCGGAAACCCGCCGAACAGCCCGCCGGCCACGTTCGCGACACCGATCGCCTTCATTTCGGTACTGCCGTTCACGACCTCGCCGTGGCGGGCGGCGAAGGTGCGCGAGAGAACGCCGGTGTCGGCGAAGGCAATCAATGCGATACCGGCGGCGGGCCCGATCAGATGGCCGACGTCCTGCCAGGTGACTCCACCGACGGAAGGGAGGGGGAGTCCTTCCGGTAGTGCGCCGACCATGCCGATGTCATCGGTGAGACCGGCGGCAGCGGACAAGACTATGGCCGCGACAACGGCCACCAGAACGCCGGGAACAACAGGTACCCAGAGCCGGAAGGCGACTATGACGACTAGCGAACCGACACCGATGGCGGCAGCGAGGGGGTCGACGTCGCCACCCACCAGGGCCTTTGAGATCCCGCCGATTTCACCGAGTAGACCGGACGCGTCGACGGAGAATCCGAGCAGCTTGGGAATCTGACCAACTACGACGACGAGTGCAATGGCGTTGAGGTAGCCGAGGCGGATCGGTTTCGAGAGGAGTTCGGTCACGAAGCCGAGACGAAGGAATCCGCCGATCACGAGGATGAGTCCGACAAGAATGGCGAGAACACCGGCTAGTGCAAGCGCATTCTCCGAATCGCCGACCACTGCCAGCGGTATGACCGCGGCGGCAATCAGCGGCGCCAGTGACGAATCAGGTCCGAGTACAAGGATTTTCGAGGGCCCGACTACCGCGTAGGCGAGCAAAGGCACGATGGTGGCGTACAGCCCGGCGTACGCAGGCAACCCGGCGGCCTCGGCGTAGCCCATGCCTGCCGGGATGAGCAGGGCAGTCAAGACGAGTCCGGCAGTGACGTCTGTTCGCAACCACTCGCGGCGATACCCACGGGCAGTCGCGACGCCCGGTAGCCGACCTAGACTCTCCGCCCACATCATCGTTTGATTGTCCTCCCTCAGTGGAGCGAACGGGCGCGCTCGGGGGCAACCGCGGTGGTCGCAGGGAGGGGCGCAGGTGCCTGTGCGAGGCGGCGGCGTCGAATTGCCTTGTCCAACTCGACGACAACCGGGATGATCAGCGACCAACCCAGGCAGGCGAGCCACTGGGCGCCGGTCAGTGAGGTTGTCATGAGGAGGTCCTGGAGGACGCCCGCCTCGACGGCGAATACGGTCACGACCGTGGGGATCGTCAAGATCTTGATGGCACCGAGAACCGGTGGAACCACGCCGGACTCGGGATCACGCCGCATGGTAAGCCCCGCGAGAATCGAACCGAGAGAGAGCACTACGAATGCTGTGGTCATGGGAACATTCGCATCGGAAGTACTCATTTCACCGGGTGCGAGAAGCATCGCCGCGAGTGTCACGGCAAATTGCAGGACACCGTACGCGAGCCACTGAGCGACTGCGCTTCGATGTGCGATCGGCATCTTGGGATCGCGCGGAGGCTTGTTCATCAGATCCGGTGGCGGCGGGTCGAGCATGATCACGGCGACGGGGAACAGTGTGATGAAGAAGTGCTGGAACAGCACCATCAGTGGCGTCAGTGCCACACCCTCGTTGATGTTGAAGATGCTCGCAGCGAGGAAGAGGAGAACCAAGGAGAAGAGTTTCGACATCTGGTAGCGGATGTACGAGACGATTTTTCCGTAGATGTTGCGGCCCAAAGTGATCGCGGTGATGAGGGTGCCGAAGTTGTCGTCGGTGAGCACCATCTTGCCCGCCTGTTTGGTCACCTCACTGCCCGAGCCCATGGCGACGCCGATGTCTGCCTTCTTCAACGCGGCGGCGTCGTTGACCGCGTCTCCGGTCATCGCGACGACGGCGCCACCGCTCTGCATGACATCGACCAAGCGAAGTTTGTCCTGCGGAGTGACGCGGCCGAACACGTGCAGGTTCGGCAACGCGGTCGACAGTTCTTCATCGGTCATCGCTTGCAACTCGCCTCCGCCCACCGAGCCCGGGCCGAGTCCGAGTTCGGCACCGATCGCTGCGGCGGTGATGGCATGGTCGCCGGTGATCATGCGGACCTCGATGCCGGCCCGGTGTGCGGTTCGCACCGAATCGACCGCCTCCGGACGCAGCGGGTCGATGATGCCTGCCATACCGACAAACGTCAGGTCCTCGACAAAGGACATGGGGTCGGCCACGACAGCGTCTTCCCGTCCGTCGAGGCGTCTGACCGCGAATGCCAGCACCCGAAGACCCTTTTCGGACATGGACTGATTTGCTGCCGTGAGTTCGTCTCGGACTTCCTCGATCGGGACCTGCCGACGGCCGGGGAGAAAGGCCGAAGAACACCGAGCGAGGACGACATCGGGTCCGCCCTTGACCAATCCGACGAACTGACTTACGCCGTCGACTTCGAGATGGTGGTACGTGGCCATGAACTTGTACGCGGAATCGAACGGAACCGTCGCCACCCGCGGGTAGGTCCGTCTGGTGAGTGGGGCGTCGGCACCGATCTTTGCCGCGAGCACCACGAGCGCGGCCTCGGTCGGGTCGCCGACAACTTCCCCGGAATCGGAAACCGTTGCATCGCTGTCGAGACACAGTCCGTATGCGAGAAGGGTGAAGTCGGGCGGCGCCTCGCCGGCAACCTGCGTTATCCTTCCCGCTTTGGCATAGCCTTCGCCCTCGACCGTGTACCAACGGCCGTGGACGTACAGCGATCGGACGGTCATCTGGTTCATGGTCAGCGTGCCGGTCTTGTCCGAGTTGATTGCACTGGTCGCGCCGAGTGTTTCGACGTCGGTCAGGTTCTTCACGACGGCCTTGGCGTCGGCCAGTTGACGGGCACCGTAGGCCAGCATCGCCTGGACGAATGTTGGCAGGCCGGTCGGAATCGCGGACACTCCCATTGCGATACCAAGGAGCAGAAGCGTAGTCAGGTCCTGCCCACGAAGGAGCCCGATGACGACGATGACGATCACTGCCGTCCACGCGATGATTCCGAGAAGTTTGGTGAGAGAGTCCAATTCACGTTGAAGTGGCGACTTGCCAGGGGCGACCGCCGACAACATCGACGCGATCCGGCCTATCTGCGTCTGCATCCCGGTCTCGGTGACCACCATGGTCGCCGTGCCGCGGGTGACCGAGGTGTTCTGGAAGACCAGATTGCTGCGGTCTCCGAGCGGAATATCCTCGTTGTTCAGCGTATTCGGGTCCTTCGGTATCGGCGCGCTTTCCCCGGTCAATGCGGCTTCCTGCGTCTCCAGGGTGGTGGTGGCGAGCAACCGTCCGTCGGCAGCGATGATGTCTCCTGCCTCGACTTGGACGATGTCACCCGGCACCAGTTCGGTAGCGTCGAGTTGAATCAGGTTCCCGTCACGAATGACCCGTGCTTGGGGCGTCTGCATCTTGGCGAGGGCGTCGACGCTGGCCCGTGCCTTCAACTCCTGTCGAGTTCCGAGGACGATGTTGAGCACGACGAGCACCGCCACCACGATTGCTGTCGGCACTTCACCGATGGCGATGCTGACCGCGGCCACGGCGACGAGCATCAAGTTCATCGGATCTTTCAGCTGCAACAGCGCGATCGACCACGTCGACGGCGGTGGCGTCGAGGTGATTTCGTTCGACCCGTAGCGTCGTCGCCGTTGGTCGGCCTCATCCGACTGCAGTCCGCGCTCCGGGTCCGACTGCAGTACGGACACGACTGATTCGCCACTCTGCGCATGCCACGGCGTGGGGCTCATGACCGCACATCCTTTCCTTGGCGATCGTCAATACCGGGTCGGAATCCAGTGCAGCGGTTGTTTGGGCGTCTGGTAGCCGTGAGCCTTCTGCCGTTTCGGCAGGGTGATGTCCGTGGATTGCACGGGGTCGTAGGGGATCTGACTCAGAATGTGGCTGATGATGTTGAGTCGTCCGCGTTTCTTGTCATTGTTGTTTGCGACATACCATGGCGCCCAGCCGGTGTCGGTGAAGCGAAACATCTCGTCGCGGGCACGCGAGTAGTCGTACCAATGACTGAACGACTTCAGATCGAGATTCGACAGCTTCCAGATCTTTCGAGGGTCGTCGATCCGGCTCTGCAGACGTAAGAGCTGCTGTTCTTCGCTGACCTCGAGCCAGTACTTGAGCAGAATGACTCCCGATTCGACGATCGCGCGTTCGACGGTCGGAATGAGCTGGAGAAATTGATGTGCTTGTTCTTCGGTGCAAAAGCCCATTACTCGTTCTACACCGGCACGGTTGTACCAACTTCGGTCGAAGATGACGATCTCACCGCCAGCCGGAAGATGCGGGACGTAGCGCTGGACATACATCTGCGAATGCTCTCGCTCGGTCGGGGCGGGTAACGCAACGACCCGGAACACTCGCGGACTCACTCGCTCGGTGATGGCTTTGATGACACCGCCCTTCCCCGCGGTATCTCGACCTTCGAATACGATGCAGACCTTGGCTCCAGACGATTTGACCCACTCCTGCAAAGCCACGAGTTCGCCGTGCAACGGCTTGAGTTTGCGGCGGTACACCTTGTTCTTCATCGGCTTTTCTGCCACGGGCGGCGCGTCGTCGGTAAGGGTTGACGGGGTGCCGTCGTGAAGAATCCGAGCGTTCTTTCCCACTTCCACTCCCTGGCATCATGAGCGCAACGCGAGCGCGCGGGGAACCGTCCGCCCTTATGTGTATGCCCCATATTCGGTGAACCTATTCTCTTCGCAATCGAGACCCGAATCGTGTTGTTTTCGAACCCTTTCCGAGTCTTGACGTGCTCGGCTGGACGGACGACCATTAATGGATGACTGGCGACGAAGAGTTGCTCCACGTCGAGCGGGTGATCACTCGCCTCATTTCCCGCTATCCCGCCGTTCCTCCACCGGAGATCGAAAACAGAGTGCGAACAATTCACCAGCGTTTTGCGGGATGTCGGATCCGCGACTTCGTGCCTCTTCTGGTCGAAAAAGCGGCCAGACAAGAGATCTCGGATCGGAGAATCGTGATTCCGATAATGGATGAGCGGTCGGCGAGTCTGAACTCTCTCGAGCTGTAGCCGGAACGGGGATCGTCGGCGCATACTGAAATGACCTTGGACCAGGGAGTTCTGGCCGAATGCAGGAGCTCAGGCGCGGAACGTCAGCCTCCCGAACTCCTGATGTGTAAAACCGAGTACAGGGAGCGTTGACATGGAAGGCTTCTGGGAATTCTTCTGGTTCATCTTCGTCTGCTTTGCCTTTGTGGCGTACTTGAGCGTGTTGTTCTCGATCATCACCGACTTGTTCCGTGATCACGAGACTTCGGGCTGGGCCAAGGCGTTGTGGATGATATTCCTCTTCGTCATTCCATTCCTGTCCGCGATGATCTACGTGGTCGTCAAGAATGACGGAATGACGAGGCGGTCGATGGAAGCCGCTCAAGAGCACATACACGCGCAGAGTGATTACATTCGAAAGGTCGCCGGGAAATCGCCGACTCAGCAGATCGCCGACGCCAGAGAGCTTCTCGACTCAGGCGCGATCAACGAAGAGGAATTCCAGGCCATCAAGGCAAAGGCGCTGGCGTAGTTTTCGTATCTTCTGCCCCGGGCCTGGCGTCGTCGGTTCCGCCGTCGCCAGGCCCGGCGTCCTGCGCGGCGGCGCGTGCGGGACGAACCAATACTTCCAGTGCGACGAGAGCAACGAGCGCAATGACGACGATCCAACCAACGACCAATCCGGTGGGGTAGCGCCAGAAGAGCAGCAACAGGGCGGCGATGCCGATGATGGCACAGCGCAGTGGGACACGAAGCTGATTGGCCCACCGCTCCACCTGATTCGGCGTTCGGCCGCTTGCAGAATGCCGGACGAAGTCCAACGCCTGCCCGTAGCCTCGACGAACGGCGATCGCCGACGACGACCCACCGATCAGGTAGGCGCCGAGCCCCACCACCACACCGAGGACCGCAACCGCGCGAAGGCTCGTCCGAAGCGGAACCAGAACTGTGTCGATGACAGCGGTGGCGGCGTCTGGCGAGAGGATATCGGTAGGGACACTGTCGAGGTAGATTGCGCGCCCGATCAGAATTCCGATCGCAAGAACAAGCATTCCCAACGCAATCGACAGTCCGACCAGGGACAGCGTACGAAGCCTGCGACCGGTTGGCGCAACGGCGACAGCGGCTGCTGCGCAAGCAATTCCCAACCACGGCAGCACCGCCGAGACCTTGTCGAGTGCCGAGACGGCTCGCTGCGCCTTCACCAGCTCGGGGGACTGGAAGAGAACAAACTCCTTGTCCACGGACGGGATTTTGTCTGCGAAAGCGAAGCCGCGGTCGGTCAGCGCCGTTTTCACCCGGTCGATGATCGTGCTCAGTGAAATGCTGACCGTTCCGCTCTGGTCGACCTCGACCGAGTCGGGTCCGTAGTTTCCGGTCATGACGGCGACGAGGGAGTTGTGCGCCGCTCGGTTCGCCTGAATCCAAAGGTCTTCGAACTGCTGCGTCCGAACGAGCGAGGCCACTGTGTCGTGGACGAAACTCTTCGCCTGGCCGGCGATCACCGGTGCCAAACCCACCAACGCCTGGTCCACGCGAGGCGCGTTGGCTTCGAGATTCGACACATCCGTCAATGCCGTGAGTGCCTCGGTGGTGAGCCCTTCGACGTCGACGCGATCGAAGATCTCGTCCGTGACTTGATTCGTGATCTCCGCTTGCACGGCTGGATTCTCACCCAGTGGCGCTACCGTGCTGACGTAGCGGTCCGTGTCGAGGATCTGACTACGTACGAAGCGGGTGGTTACCGACAAGACTGCGAGCAGTGCGACCAGCACCAGCAGGATTGTCACCGCGGTCCACCGCAGCCCATGTCGAGGTGGTCGGGAGACTTTCTCGACGGTCGTTTCGCGGGCGCTGGGAGTCTGCTCGCGAAGTGTTGCTACCTCTTCGCGCAACCGGGCTAGTTCGGCACGTTCGTCCTCCTGGAGTGGTCCGTCGCTCGTGCCGTTTGCCATGATGGTCCTCCCGGGACGGAAACTACTGGCGCACAGTTGAAATGCTGAACTGCGAAGATTATTCGGCGGGTGACCTCAGATGACCTCGGGATTCCAGGTCGCGACGGCCCAGATGACGAATACGTCGAGTGCGATGATGATGATCGACCACCACGGCGAGTGGGGTAGCCACAGGAAATTCGCGAGGATCGACAGAGAACAGGTGACTATCGCGCCTACCCGTGCCCACGTCGCGCCGGTGAAGAGCATGATTCCGACAGCGGTGACGAGCACGCCGAGTACGAGGTGAATCCATCCCCAGGAGGTGAGGTCGAATTGGTACGCGTATTCAGGGCCGACGACCGTCACGTCGTCCTCCGATATCGCCGAGATGCCTTGGAGGATTTCGAGCACGCCGACTGTGATGAGGAGAACGGCTCCGCCCAGCGCGCTTCCTTTTGCCACACCCTGCTTTACCAGTGAATCCTCGGACATGACCGCCCCTAGATTTCAAGCGCGAAATAGCCTGGCATATTTCCCTGTCCCGACCTTTTACGGTGGTGAAGTAGCCCGTCGGAGGGCAAATCAAACATTGAGCGCTGCACAGCATTGCGATATTCATTCGCCTACGAATTCGAAAGAACCTACCGTGACGGCATGGATATGGCGGACGTAGGTGTGGCGATGAGGCCTGCACCGGGTGTGATCCGGACGGACCGACTGGTGCTCCGTACCTACCGCCCAGGCGATCACCGGGATCTTCTCACCTTCTACGGGCGCAGCGACGTATGCCGATATTTGCTCAACGAACCCTGGAGTCTCGCGGAGGCTCGGGAGGCCGTGCAGACCAGAATGTCTCGCCGCGACCTGGCATCGGGCGCGGTGGCACTTGTTGTCGAGTACGGGGGCCGGGTTGTCGGAAGCGTGAGTGCTTGGCGAGTCGAAGAATCTGATTGCACAGCCGAAGTCGAGCACACCGCCGAACTCGGGTGGGCATTTTCGCCCGAGTTCGGCGGCCGAGGATTCGCGACGGAAGCAGTGACCGCTCTGATCGACCTCGCGTTCGCGACACCCCGATTGCGCCGCGTGGTCGCGCGAATGGATTCGAGAAACGAATCCTCGGCGCGACTCGCGCAGCGGATCGGTATGAGGCGAGAGGGACATTTTCGGCAGAACGCGTGGATCAAGAACGAGTGGACCGACACCGTAGTTTTCGCGACACTTCGCGGTGAGTGGCCTTCAGTTGCTTGATCAGACCGAGCGGGCTGCTATTTTGCGACCAGTTCGGTCAACTGTGGCACGAGTTCGTCGGTCGCCCACGGAACACTCAGAAGGCTGACGTACATTGTCGCTGCAGTCAGGCGATTGTCGGTGATCCACAGGTCCTTGCCGTTGGCGATGACCGGCCACCGCGAGAACAGAGTGTTGGCCAATGTGCTGTCGACTTCCGACTGATCGCTTGCCCAACCGAGATACACGTCGGTGTTGATCGTGTCGAGCTTTTCCATACTGATGCCGAAAAGGAACGAGTCGCCGGCGAAGTTCTTGGCGCCGTTCACCACGTCGGGAGCGACTGTGAGCCCGAGGTTTTCGACAAACTTGACGCGCGGATCGTCCGGACCGTAGATGGCGGTTTCGGTTTCTCCTTCACGGATGTAGGAACCGAAGGCGAAAGTGACTCCGTTGAATTCGGGATGACTCGCCTTCGATTCCTGGACCGATTCCTCAACCGACTTGATCAGCGCCGCGGTTTGAGCGGGACGCCCGAGTGCCTTGCCGACATCGGTGGCGAGGTTTTGCCACGAGCTGGGCTGATACGGCTTGGTGTCGTACGGGAGGGTCGGGGCGATCGAGCTCAGGCGCTGGTAATCCTGCTCGGAGAAGCCCGAGTACGGGGCAAGAATCAGATCAGGCGCGGCATTGAGAATCTGCTCGAACAGTAGCTCGCCGCTGTCGGAGTAGTACGGCGCAGGCGTGGGCAGCGTCTGGCCCGACTTTTCGAGTTCGGCGCGGGTCCACGGCAGGAACCCGTCGGCGTCGCCGGCCCAAGAGTCCTTCTGCATCGCGATCGGAGTGACACCCAGGGCGATGACCGTGTCTGCCGCTGCGGAATCGAGGGTGAGGATCCGTGTCGGCTCCTTGTCGATGGTGGTCCCGCCGAAAGCGTGCTTGATCGTCACGGGATAGGCGCCGTCCTCGACGGCGGATGCCGATGAATTGTTTTCCTGGGCGTCCGATGACGACTGTGTGCAGGCGGTCAGAGGCAGTGCCGCCGCCAGCATGAGCGCAACAACGATTCGTCGCCTCCGCTGGGGACGAATTCTCTGACGGGCAGATCTGAACACGCGAAACTCCTCGGGATTGATCAGGGAAGTGCTTGCACGACTCAGCGCAGTACGCGCATGAGAGCAGGCTTACCTAAGTGAATGTAGGGCGCGTGCGTGTAGCGAAGGGGCCAGCCGATGTCGACAACAGGTCAGGCTCGAGTCAGTTGACAGCGGCGAGCGCATTGCCGGGGGTGTAGCCGACCGTCTTGCGAAAAGCGGCGATGAAGGAACTCGACGTCCCGTAACCGACACGGCGGCTGACGGCGTTCACACTCATTCCGGTCCCGAGCATGCCGAGGGCCGTGCTCATACGAACCAGAGTGCGCCACTGCGCAAAGCTCAAGGCGAGTTCCGCGGCAAAAATCCGGGTGACCGTACGTCGGCTGAGATTGAGAACGTGAGCCCACTGATCGAGTGATCGATCGTCGGCGGGATCCGACAGCACTTTGTCGACGAGCATCCGTAGCCGCGGATCTCGGGGGATCGGTACGTCGAAGTGAGGTGCCGATGCCGGGGTGAGGAGATCGACACAAACCTGCTGAGCCCGAAGGCGTTGTTCTGCAGGCATTCCGGTGTGGGCGAGGTGTATCAGCAGTGCCCGGGCTGCCTCACTCAGTGTCACGATGCACGGTTCGTTCCAGGCGGGGGTCCACAGCTCGGGGGTGAAGAGCGTGGCGCGGAATGCGACGTGGGGATTTGCCTGACCTTCGTGGAGGACCCCGCGGGGGATCCACAGGCCGACGCCGGGCGTGACGGTCCAGAGTTGATTGTCGATGATCATGTTGACGACACCGCGGTCGGACCAGATCAGTTCGTGCTCGATGTGAGCGTGCTCTGGCCACCGGGTGATGTGGTCGGTCTCGACGATGTACGTCGTGAGTTGGAACGGCGCCGGGACAGCGCGCGCCATCGGAGTGTGGCGGTCGGATTCCCGTAAGTGGGAATCGTCGTCCAGCTGTGGACCGTCGGCGATTTCACGAAGGGCAGGGATCAGCACCGTGGACTACCTCCAGAGCAAAGTTAGGTAAACCTTACACTGATGTGTGCAGCGATCAGTGACTCGCACCGAGTTCGATGAGAAGCACGCCTGCCGCGATGAGGCCGATCCCGACCATCATGAGCCTGGTCAGCGGTTCGCGAAAGAGAATGCGGGATGCGATTGCCGTCAACGCCACTCCACATGCGGTCCAGATTCCGTAGGCG
Source organism: Rhodococcus sp. SG20037 (assembly GCF_031763325.1). Classification (NCBI taxonomy): domain Bacteria; kingdom Bacillati; phylum Actinomycetota; class Actinomycetes; order Mycobacteriales; family Nocardiaceae; genus Rhodococcus; species Rhodococcus sp. SG20037. Next base: position 2,676,907 of record NZ_CP134497.1, read on the forward strand.
ACGCCGATGGTGAGGCCCGCGTCGAGCGCGAGGGTCAGGAAGGCGAACGCGGCGAGATACCCCACGGTGACAACCGCGAGCCATCGTTTGTCGCTGCCGTCCTGCGACGCCATCCGTAGTGACAACGTCGCGGTGACCTCGGAAATAATTGCAGCGATCAGAAATACGAAGGTCATGCTGGGTCCGCCGGCCCGCTGTCGGCGGCAGCCTGGGAGCCGAGTTCGACGCACAGCACTCCGCCGATGACCAGTGCAATCCCGACGCCCATGGTGGCCGTCAGAGGATCTCCGAAAAGGGCCGTTGCGAATACTGCGGTCAGGACAACTCCGGTTGCGCCCCAGATTCCGTATGCAACACCGAGTCCCATGCCCTCCCGCAGGACGAACGACAAGGCGGTGAATGCTGCGAGATATCCGCCGACGACCACGATGTACCAAGCCGGGTGATCGAGGGCGGCGCGCAACGACAGCGTCGCAGACACCTCGGTGAGGATCGCGGTGATCAACAACAGCCATTTCTTCACGGTTGGGATTCTGTCAGGCTCCACCGATTCCGGTCGCGCACTACGGTTGAGACATGACGTGCGTACTGCTCGGTGGAATCCGCAAAGGTGACATCCGCCACGACGCGTCGGGTGGCGATGTGGCCGCAACTCCGATCCTCGACTGGGGCCACGACGACGTGGCCCGCCTCTACGAGGACATTGCAGAAGGTGCGATCCAGTCGGCGCAGGAGTTCCTGGTGTCGGCGCATCGCAGCGTCGTTGCAAATATTCGGCCGGTGTACGGCCTCGACGACCGGCAACCCGTCTCGGTGACATTGAGTCGAGAGCGCGGATCCTGCAGTCAGAGACTGGCTATCGTCGAAGCGTTGGCTCGCCGCCGAGGTATCGCCACCCGAGTACGCGGTCTCGTACTACGCGGGGAATTCTGGTACCCGAGATTTCGGCGTCTACATGCGGTGATTCCGAAGTCAGTGCTGCTGGCGTGGCCGGAATTTCTGGTCGACGGACGCTGGCAGGACATCTCCGAGATCGTTTCACCTGCGGTGGTCTCAGCGCTCGAACCGTTCACGAATACCGGCGAGGAGACACTGTTCGACGCGATCGGACGCGCTCCGATCAGTTGGGGCAAGTCTGTTTCGTGTGATTGCTTGGACTTCTCCGAATTCGTCGACCGCGATCTGGGCACCTTCGAATCTCGCGACGTGCTCTTCGAGGAATTCGGACAGACGATGTCGACCCCCGTCAGAATTCTCGTCGACCCGGTTTTCCGGAACTGGAGTGCATCCGGCTGACGCGCGACGCGAGGTCTAGGCTGTTCTGCATGTCTGTGCGTACCCCATTGGTCCCTGGAACCGTCTCTCCCGTCCTCGCTGTGCCCTCGAAGATCGAGCGGCCCGAGTACGCGTGGAAGCCGACCGCCAAAGAGGGCAACGAGCCCTGGGTTCAGACGCCGGAAACGATCGAGGCGATGCGCATCGCCAGCAAGATCGCTGCAGGCGCGCTGCAGGAAGCCGGCAAGGCTGTCGCTCCCGGTGTCACGACCGACGAACTCGACCGCATCGCACACGAGTTCATGCTCGACCACGGTGCATACCCGTCGACGTTGGGCTACAAGAGCTTTCCCAAGTCGTGCTGCACGTCTCTCAATGAGGTGATCTGCCACGGAATCCCCGACTCGACTGTGATCCAGGACGGCGACATCGTCAATATCGACGTCACCGCGTACATCAACGGGGTACACGGCGACACCAATGCGACATTCCTCGCCGGTGACGTGTCCGAAGAGAACCGCTTGCTCGTCGAGCGCACACACGAGGCGACGATGCGGGCCATCAAAGCCGTCAAGCCCGGCCGCGCGCTCAACGTGATCGGACGTGTCATCGAGTCCTACGCCCATCGGTTCGGGTACGGCGTCGTCCGGGACTTCACCGGACACGGAATCGGCGAGACCTTCCACAACGGCCTCGTGATCCTGCACTACGACGAGCCCGCGGTCGAGACGATCATCGAACCGGGCATGGTCTTCACGATCGAACCGATGATCAACCTCGGTGGTATCGACTACGAGATCTGGGAGGACGGCTGGACCGTCGTCACCAAGGACCGTAAGTGGACGGCGCAGTTCGAGCACACCTTGGTGGTCACCGAGACCGGTGCAGAGATTCTCACCCTGCCTTGAGTTCGGAGATGCGCGGCGCTCTGCTGGTAGCCGGCACAACGTCCGACGCAGGCAAGAGCGTTCTGGTGGCCGGATTGTGTCGCATGTTGGCGCGTCGAGGCGTCCGAGTGGCGCCGTTCAAGGCGCAGAACATGTCGAACAACTCCGTGGTCACGCTGGACGGCGGAGAGATCGGCCGTGCGCAGGCACTTCAGGCGCGGGCATGCGGTCTGGAGCCGAGTGTTCGATTCAATCCCGTGCTGCTCAAGCCTGGAAGTGACCGCACTTCGCAACTGGTCGTTCGGGGCAAGGCGATGACCACAGTGGGTGCTCGCGACTATATGCAGCATCGGCAGTGGCTTCGCGCCGTCGTGGCCGAAGATCTCGAATCGCTTCGATCCGAGTTCGACGTCGTGATCTGTGAAGGCGCCGGTTCACCGGCCGAAATCAACTTGCGCGCAACGGATCTTGCCAACATGGGATTGGCTGAGGCTGCGCGGATTCCGGTCGTCGTCGTCGGTGACATCGATCGCGGCGGCGTCCTGGCCCATCTGTTCGGGACCGTTGCTGTGCTCTCGCCGAGCGACCAGGCATTGATCGCGGGATTTGTGATCAACAAATTCCGCGGTGACGTTGCACTGTTGGAACCCGGACTGGAACAACTGCGCAGCCTCACCGGTCGACCCACTCTCGGAGTGATCCCGTTTGCCGACGATCTTTGGCTCGACGCCGAGGATTCGCTTGGCGTCACCGGCAATGCCCCGGTAGGGCGCCCGGGCCCACCCGTCGGTTCGGCCTGGCTCACCGTTGCTGCGGTTCGGCTCCCGCGCATCTCCAACTCCACGGACGTCGAGGCACTGGCATGTGAACCGGGCGTGGCAGTTTCGTGGGTGACCGATCCGTCGCGGATTCGCGACGCGGACCTCGTGGTGATCCCCGGTAGTAAGTCCACCGTGAGTGACCTCGAGTGGTTGCGAAGTACCGGCCTGGCCGACGAGATCGTCGCGCGAGCAGGTCGCGGGCAAGCAGTCCTGGGAATCTGCGGCGGTTACCAGATGCTGGGTAATTCCATCGTCGACGACGTCGAATCAGGATCAGGGACCACCGCGGGACTGGGTCTGCTGGACCTCGATGTCGAGTTCGCTCCGGACAAGGTGCTGGCGCAGATGACCGGTACGGCAGACGGTATCTCGGTGTCCGGGTACGAGATTCATCACGGACGCGTCGTGCGCAACGGGGACCTCCCATTGCTGGCGGACTCGAGCGGTATGCCGGAAGGCAGTGTGCGAGGGCCTGTTCGAGGGACACACTGGCACGGTCTCCTGGAAAGTGACGACTTTCGGCGCAGCCTGCTGCGTGAGCTCGCGGTTCCCGGTTTTGTTGCTGCACCCGACACCGCGGTTGCCGCGGTGCGAGAACAACAACTCGACCTTCTCGCTGATCTCGTCGAGCAGCACCTCGATCAGGATCTACTCGAGAAACTGATCAACGGTGGGGCGCCTATCGGGCTTCCCGTCATTGCCTCCGCACTCGAAGCCTGAGAGCGCTCCCGCGGGCGTCGACGTGGACGCGGTAGAATAGCCAGGCCTCACTCCCGCGACGGCTCCCTAGTAGGAGTGTGCGCGGTGACAGATCAATTCGACGGCTTGCTGACCGACTTCAGTGACGAGGTGCTGGTCGACTCGGCAATGCTCGGCGATCACGCGGCCTTCGACCTCATCGTCCGCCGATACGGCCCGCACTTGTATCGATTTGCCCGTCGACTGCTCGCGAGCGAGAGTGACGTCGACGACATCGTCCAGGAAACCTGCGTCGCTGCGTGGCGCCAACTTCCGGGGTTTCAGCGGCGCTCGAGCACCAAGACCTGGTTGTTCGCGATCTGTTCTCGCAAGATCTCGGATTTCTATCGAAAAGTCGGCTCCTGCGCCGCCGATCTGGACGAACTCCGGGAAGAAGCTGATCCCCGTTTGCGTGATCCGAGCGAAGAAGTCTGCGGCACAGCATTTCTCGACGCTCTTGAAGCCGAACTCGATCGTCTACCGCTGCGTCAGCGCGCCGCCTGGGTCTTGCGGGAAGTGGAGGGCATGACGTATCCACAGATCGCAGTTGTCCTGGAACTAAGTCCGGACGCGGTTCGTGGCCAACACACTCGGGCGAGGCGGAATCTGGGTCTCGCGCTCGACCGATGGCGATGACGACTCGGCGGTTTGCCGGGTTCTGTCACCGAACTCACTCTCCTGACGGCCCGGGTAGCTGGAAGAATGCTTCGTCGTGGATACCGCTTTCGACCCCAGAGGCTTCGACCCGAGAACCGAGGATTCGGTGCCGTCGGTAATGCCGGACGATGCGACGGCAACGGGTGCTGACGTCGCCGTCGAGGCTGCGGAAACTCGGCTGACTGCAAGCGCGGTCCGGGAGTTGCTGGCAGCGCTCGGAGGAAGTATCGGCGACGAGGACGAACTCGTGGTTTTGCTCCAGCGCGCCGTCGAAATCGCGAACGACGCCATCGACGGCGCCGACAGCATCGGCGTCACCATCGATCTTGCCGGGCAGACCTACACCGCCGTTCACACCGATTCGCGGACCCTGCGCGTCGACATCGAGCAATACGACGCCGGCGACGGACCATGTCTGCATGCGGCTCGAACCGGTGAAACCGTAGTCGTTGATTCCGAGACCAGCGCAGAACGCTGGCCGCGGTTCGCGGCGGCCGCGAAGGACGAAGGGATCAAGTCCTTTCTCGCGGCGCCGCTCTTCACGCCGGATCAGCGACTCGGTTCGTTCAACCTGTACGGACGTGCCCCAGCGGCCTTCGACAGCGTCGACGCGGAAGTCATGGAGATTCTCACGACCACAGTCTCACGCGCGATCGGAGACTTCTCCCGTTTCAAATCTGCCAAGGCCGTAGCTGACGCCCTGCAACGCGCGCTCGAGACTCGGGCGCCGATCGAACAGGCCAAAGGCATGCTGATGGCCATCCATCGGATCGACGCCGACACCGCATTTCACATGCTGCGCAGGCAGTCTCAGACCACGAACACCAAGTTGCGTGACGTGGCAGCCGAGATCGTCGAGACGTATTCCGCGCCGCCTACCGCGGTCTAGTTCGACGGAGACCGACGTACGGCCTCGAGCGCGACGACCACGCTCGCGGCGACAACCACGTGCATCAGCGCGAGCGTGACCGTGCTGGCGGCGTCGAAGTCCGCGGCGATCGTCAGGGCGATGGTGCCGAGCGCAAACACTGCACCCACGACCTGAGCGATGCGGATGATCGGCTCCCACTTCAGTGAGATCAACATTGCGAGCGACAAACCGACCAGCAACGGCACTACCGTAAGTGTGATGACCCCGCCGGGAGCTACGCTCGCCACCTTTCCCTGATCTGTCATCTCGAACGATCCGCCCGATGCCAGGCCGATCAACCACAGGATCAGGTTGGCGACGAGGGCCATGACCGTGGCGCCGAGTACGGCACGCGGCTTGGTGAGGTGGAGGTTGTGTGCGGTTGAAGCGATTGCAGACATGATGTTCTCCCGGCTCGATGCGATGCTCTTGTGACGTCGCTCTGGTGAATAGACCCGCCGGCCGGGAGAAACTCATCGCTGGTGGTTACCGGGGGTCGTCTGTCGGCACGGCGGTGCCGGTGACCGCGATACCGCCGTCGACCGGGATCTCGACCGCGAGAACGCTGGGTCGCCCGACGTGTCGGCCCTGGTGGATGGTGATCCGCCGCGGAGTGGCCGCGGGTTCGAGTTTGCGCAGGTAACCGCCGGTCGACGCCGCTGCGGACCCGGTCGCGGGATCCTCGACGATGTTTCCCACCGGAAACAGATTTCGAGCTTCGAAGGTGTTGTCGTCGAGGGGATGCAGGATCGTCACCGTGCCCGCCCACCCCTGCGCGTCCATCAGAGTTCGCATTGCGGATGGATCGAAGGTGAACTCGTCGAAGGCTGCCTGATCACGAAGTACGACAATCGGGTGCGTGTTGCCGGCGTACGAGAGCATTGCGGGATACCGCGCGTCGAGCGCAGACGAATCGACGCCGATGAGCCCGAGCAGCGCTGTCAGCACGGCGTGATCGATCGGCGAGACCGACGGTTCGACGCTGGTGAAGGTCGCGGTGGACCTTCCGTCCTCGTCGGTCGCCGTGTCGATGGATACCGGTCCGATCGGTGTTTCGAATGTGAAGGTTCCCTCACCGTCTCGCTCGGTGAGAGCGATGGCCGTCGCAATAGTGGCATGACCGCAGAACGGTACTTCGGCGATAGGGGAGAAGTACCGGATCCGGCTGTGGCGCGGGTTGCCTCCGAGCACCGGTTCGATGAGGAACGCCGTCTCGGCATACCCGACTTCGGCTGCAACAGATTGTAATTCGGAGTCGTCGAGTCCACGCGCGTCGAGCACTACGCCGGCCGGATTACCGCCGGCCGGATCCGAACTGAACGCAGTCAGCCGGAGGATGTCGCGAGAAGTTGCCATGTCGACCATCTTTGTCCGCTGTCGTCCATCGAGGGAAGAGTGATCGCGCGATTGCGGTCCGCGATCTTCGAACTGGACTGCCTCCGGAACAAACCGGCCGCACGGCGTCGTTGGTGCAGACATGAGCAATGACACAGACACCGACGACGCGTTGTTCGCACTCGTGGCCGAGGGAAAACAAGGTGTGCTGGCAACCGTCAAGCGTGACGGCCGCCCACAGTTGTCCAACATCATTTACCGCTGGGATGACGAGTCGAAGACGGCTTCCGTGTCCATCACAGCCGATCGCGCCAAGAGTAAAAATGCGATCCGTGATCCGCGGGTTTCCCTCCACGTCAGCGCGCCCGACTTCTGGAGCTACGCCGTGATCGAAGGACTTGCTGTGGTGACACCCGCAGCGGCCGATCCTCACGACGAAGTGTCGGACGCCCTGGTCGAGCTGTACCGGGACATCAGCGGCCAGGAGCATCCCGATTGGGAGGAGTACCGCGAAGCGATGGTGGCAGAGCGTCGACAGATCCTCACGGTGCGCGCTGATCACGTCTACGGAATGACGAGGCTCCCCAAACCGTCCGGTACCTAGAGCCGCGCCCCACTGGAGTTCGGCCCACCCCCACTTTCGAGCGAACGGTACGTCCGTCGCCTCAGATGCGCCGAAAGCCACTTTCGCTCCGAGTGGAGGCGGTACAGAGCGAACAATTCGGGCGCGTAGCGGCGCGTGAATGTATGAGTGGTCATACTTCTGTCGACTCCAGGGTCCTCCACGGTGTGGATCGCGTACCGTTTCCAGACATGGAATTGACTCGAGTAGCGGTGGGCAGCGGTTCGTGCACCGTTCGGATCGACGGGCCGGTCAGCAAGCATGCGGTACTCCTGCTTCCCGGCAAGGGCGACCCCGTCGACTTGTACGACGATGTGTGTGAGCGACTGCATCATTCGGATCTGCGGACCGTCGCGGTGGAATCGATCGAGAATCTCGACGAGACCTCGGCAGTGGTACTTCTGGACGAGTTGAACATCGCCTGGGTGAATCTCGTCGGTCACCGGGAGGGCGCCGATCTCGCGTGGCTGTTGGCTGCACGTCAGTTCGGCCGCTTCGCGAGTTTGATCGCCGTGGACCGTGGACATCCGTCGGCCAGCGATATTGCCGGCGTACCGCCGGTCGAGGTTCCGACCACCGTAGTCGTGGGCAGTGGAGGTCGGGCCATCGCCGACGCCAGCGGTCGTTTCGTGTACTCCGACTTCCGCGTGACGGAACTTCCGGGTGTCGACGACGTCGTCAAGTCGGCACCGGCCGAACTCGCAACCGAGATCGTGCTGCGTACCAGCCCCTGGTGAAACTCTGACCGACGAAAAGGCGGGCATTCCCATTGCGAGGAGTGCCCGCCTTTTCGGCGTCATTGGGGCTGCGGGGCTCAGATGTCGAGGCCGAGCAGCGCGTTCTCGACCACTTCGGCCAAGGCCGGGTGGATCCAGTACTGGCCGCGCGCCATGTCCTGCGCTGACAAACCGAAGCTCATCGCCTGAATGAGCGGCTGGATGACGGTCGGAGCCTGAGTGCCCATGACGTGGGCACCGAGGATGCGTCCGGTGCCGCGCTCGGCGATCACCTTGCAGATGCCCTCCTGATCCTCCATCGCCCAGCCGTACGCGACGTCGCCGTAAGCCTGCACCTTGACCGTGATGTCGAGTCCGGCGTCGTGAGCCTGCTTCTCCGTCATTCCGACGTCGGCGATCTGCGGGTCGGTGAACACGGCTGCCGGCACGAAGCGGTGATCGGTGCTGCGAAGCTCGGACGTGTCCTTCCACGCGTCCTGGAGCAGGTTGTGCTGAACAACGCGCGCTTCATGGTTGGCGACGTGCTTGAGCTGGTACGGCGACGAGACGTCACCGAGTGCGAATACGCCCTCGGCGGTGGTGCGTTGGTATTCGTCGACCACGATCGAGCCCTTGTCGTCGAGTTCGACGCCGGCCTTGTCGAGACCGAGTAGATCGCCGTTGGGCTGACGACCGACCGCGACGAGGAGAACGTCACCGGAAACGACTGTGCCGTTTGCCAGTTCGACGGCGATGTTGTCGCCGTCGCCGCGTACCGACGTGAGGGGGGAGCCCAGATGGACGTCCCACTTCTGTTCGGCCAACTCGGTGAAGCGCTCGGAGATCTCGTCGTCGAGGTGCCGCAGCAGTCGCTGGCTGCGACCGATGATCGACACGCGAGAACCCAACGCGGAGAACACGTGTGCGAACTCGGTGGCGATGAATCCGGAGCCGACGATCACGAGGTGCTCGGGAAGTTCGGGCAGTCGCATGATGTCTTCGTTGGTGTAGTACTTCACACCACTCGACGCGATCTCGTCCGGGATGATCGGACGCGAACCGGCTGCGATGACCACCTGGTCAGCGGTGATCGTCTCGCCGGTTCCGGTGTCGATCGTCTTGTCGCCGGTGAACGTGGCGTGGCCGCGGTAGACGGTGGTGTTGGGACTGTCTTCGCTGCGGTAACGCTCACCACCTGCAGAAATGGGATCGATGCGGCCGAAGACGCGCTTGACGATGTCGGACCAACGAACGCCGTCGAGCGTGGCGTCGACGCCGTACTTCTCGGCAGTGGTGACGGTTCGTGCCACCTCGGCGGCGTAGACGAACATCTTGGTCGGGATACACCCGACATTGAGGCACGTTCCGCCGAAGGTGCCCTCTTCGAGGATTGCGATCTTCTTGCCGTCGAACCGCTCGTCGGGCAGCGAGTTTCCGGATCCGCTGCCGATGATTGCAAGGTCGTAGTGCGTCACTGCGCGATCTCCTGTGTGTTGCTTGCTGTGCTTGCCGAACTTTCTGCGGCCGGGGTGAGGTGGCCGTCGAGCCACTCCAACCACAGGTCGAGTTCGGAAAAGGCTGTGGCCAAGGGCTTCTCGGTCGAAAGGAACACGTCGTGACGGGCGCCGTCGATCGGGACGATGGTGGTGCGATCGCCGAGGCAACCGGCCCAACGTGCGATCTGCTTGACGTCGAGCACGGAATCGGCGAGGTCGACGCTCGGGTTGTACGCCTTCGCGAACTGCGACTTCTTCGAGCGCAGAATCAGCGCGGGCACTCCGATGTCTAGGCCGCGGTGAAGTTTTGCGTGACCCGCTCGGACGGCCCGCATCCAGCCGAAGGTAACGGGGCAGCCGGCCAGTGGCTTCCAGTCGAGGTTGTAATCCCAGACGCCGTTGGCCGAAACATGAAGACTGGAACCGTAAGTCGGTAGCCCAGTTCCCGGGATCACCGTCTTCGCCGATACCCGTCCGAGCGCATCGATCGCCGTAGTACCGACGTTGCGCACCACTGAGGGACCCTGAAGGTCGAACCAGGGGCTGTTGAGTACCAGCCCGCAGATTCCGGCGCCGTCGCTGCCACCGGGCTTGCGCTGCAAACGGTTCAGCCAGAGCGGAACGATCAGACCGCCGGTGGAGTGCGCCATGAGCAGCACCTCGCTGCCCTCGGTCTCGCTGCGGACGATGCGCAGCGCTTCGTTCAGTTCGGCGTCGTAGAGCGCAAGGTCGGAGACGTAATGAGCTGTGTGCCCCGGTTTGAGGGAGCGGCCGCACTTACGCAGGTCGAGTGCGAAGAAGGCGTAACCCTGCTCGGCAAAGTGCTCGGCGAGGTGCTTCTGGAAGAAGTAATCGGTGAAGCCGTGCACGTACAAAACGGCACGGTGTGTCTTCACCGCCTCCTTCTGCGGTTGGTAGCGGACCAGTGTTGCGTCCACCTCGCCTTCGCCGTCCGGATCCGTTCCGAGCGGGATCGTCAGCTGCTGATATCCGTCACCGAGGACGTCTGGAACCCAAGTAGTCACAAATCACAATCTAATCGTCGTTTCGAGTGCGCGTTGTAGAGCACAATTGGGGGTGGTGAACCGCGCGTGTACGCACGGGTAACCTATTCGGCGTAACACAGCAGGCGGATGCGCGCACGGCTAATGACAAGGAAGTCGATTCTCCAGTGTCGAATCAGAACGCGGTAGAGACGAAGACGGATGTAGTGCTCGTGGGCGCAGGCATCATGAGCGCCACGCTGGGTGCATTGCTGCGCCAGCTGCAGCCCGATTGGTCGATCTCGACCTTCGAGCGGCTCGATGCCGTCGCAGCCGAGAGCAGCGACCCCTGGAACAACGCGGGAACCGGTCACTCAGCCCTGTGTGAGCTCAATTACACACCTGAGAACTCGGACGGCACGGTCGACATCAAGAAGGCCGTCAACGTCAACGAGCAGTTCCAGGTGTCACGCCAGTTCTGGGCACACGCGGTAGAGCAGGGCGTCCTGACACAGCCCAAGGAATTCATCAACCCCATCGCGCACGTGAGCTTCGTTCACGGTGAGGCCAACGCCAAGTACCTCCGTGCTCGTTACGACGCACTTGCCGGCCACACGCTCTTCCGCGGTATGGAGTACATCGACGATCCGGCCGAGTTCAGCAAGCGTTTGCCGCTCATGGCCAAGGGACGCGACTTCTCCGATCCCATCGCCCTGAACTGGAGCCAGGACGGCACCGACGTCGATTTCGGAGCGCTCACCAAGCAGCTCATCGGCTACATCGGCAAGACCGGCGGCAAGATGTACTTCGGCCACGAGGTCACCAACCTGACCCAGAACTCGGACAAGTCCTGGACCGTCAAGGTCACCAACCGTCGCACCGGTGAAAAGCGCACCGTTCGCTCGCGTTTCGTATTCGTCGGCGCGGGTGGCGGCGCCCTGCACCTGCTGCAGAAGTCCGGCATCAAGGAAGCCAAGGGCTTCGGTGGCTTCCCGGTCAGCGGTGCCTTCCTGCGATGCACCAACCCCGAACTCATCGACCAGCACAGCGCCAAGGTCTACGGCAAGGCTGCCGTCGGCGCCCCGCCGATGTCGGTGCCTCACCTGGACACCCGTGTCATCGGCAACAAGCCGGGTCTGCTGTTCGGTCCCTACGCTGGTTGGTCGCCGAAGTTCCTCAAGCAGGGTCGCGTCACCGACCTGCCCGGCTCGGTCAAGCCGAACAACATCCTCTCGATGCTCGGTGTCGGTGTCAGCGAGCTCGGCCTCGTCAAGTACCTGGTCAGCGAGCTTGCCAAGAACGAAGCCGGTCGCATCTGGGATCTGCGTGAGTTCGCGCCCAAGGCGCAGGCCCAGGACTGGGAACTCATCACCGCGGGCCAGCGCGTCCAGGTGATCCGCCGTGCCAAGGGCAAGGGTGGTGTCCTCGAATTCGGTACCGCTGTGGTCGCCGCTGAGGACGGTTCCATCGCCGGTCTGCTCGGTGCTTCGCCCGGTGCGTCCACGGCCGTCCCGGCGATGCTGGACGTACTCGAGCGCTGCTTCCCGACCGAGTTCCAGGGTTGGAAGGGCAAGCTCCGCGAGATGGTTCCGTCCATCGGCGTCAAGCTCACCGACAACGAAGGCCTGTTCAACCAGGTCTGGGATTGGTCCTCGAAGGTTCTCGAGCTCGATTCCGCCGGTGCTTCCGAATCGGCTCCGGTCGCGGATACCGCCGCGACTGTGTGATAGTCCAACCCATGACGGCAACAGCAGCTTTGAAGCGTTCGTGGGCACTCGATCTCGACAACAAGACGTTCTACGAGTTGTTGAAGCTTCGAGTGGAGGTCTTTGTCGTCGAGCAGGCTTGCCCGTATCCCGAGTTGGACGGGCGGGACCTGCTGACGGAAACACGCCACTTCTGGCTCGAGCAGGACGGCCAGGTGGTGTGCACGCTCCGGCTGCTCGAAGAGCACGACGACGGAAACAAGAGCTTCCGAATCGGACGCCTCTGCACGTCGCGTCAGGCTCGCGGCCAGGGCCACACGACACGCCTCCTGCAGGCCGCACTGGCCGAGGTCGGCGAAGCGCCGTGTCGGATCAACGCCCAGACCTACTTGGTCGAGATGTACGCCAAGCACGGATTCAAGGCTGACGGCGAAGAGTTCATCGAAGACGGCATCCCGCACACCCCGATGCGTCGTGGTGGGGGAGAGCCTTTCGTGGCCGTCAGCTAGTTTGTCGGAGAATTGACCCTGGTCGGCTCGTGGGAAAGCGAGCCGACTAGGGTTTTTTCGATACCGAATGTTCGCGGGGAAGTCCTGTTCGATCCAGGCGCGGTCCCGCCACTGTGAAAGATCTCTCCTCTACCGATAAACCGGGAGATCTCAGCCAGGTTGCCGCGACATTCGAGTGCAGCCAAATTCTCGGCGAGGAAACCGAGAGGTGGAGGGATATCGACGTGCGAAGTGAAGAAGATCGACCAGTGGCGGGCTTCCCGTTCAGTGCTGTGGTCGGCCAGGATCAATTGCGATTGGCGCTGATCCTGTGTGCGGTGCATCCAGGGATCGGCGGGGTCCTGGTCCGCGGTGAGAAGGGAACTGCCAAGTCGACGGTCGTGCGCGCGCTGACTGCGCTGCTGCCCGCGGTCGACGACGCCGGAACGAGACGACCGGCCCGCTTGGTCGAACTGCCCGTGGGCGCCACCGAAGACCGGGTGATCGGTTCGATCGACTTGGAGAAGGTTCTGCGTGACGGTGAGCGCGCATTCCAACCTGGACTGCTCGCCGCTGCTCACCAGGGTGTTCTGTACGTCGACGAGGTGAATCTGCTTCACGACCACCTGGTCGACGTGCTTCTCGACGCCGCGGCGATGGGCCGGGTTCACATCGAGCGTGACGGCATCTCCCATTCGCATCCGGCCAAGTTCGTACTCGTCGGCACGATGAATCCCGAAGAGGGAGAACTGCGTCCGCAACTTCTGGACCGTTTCGGTCTGGCTGTCGACGTCGCCGCTTCCCGCGACGTCGACATTCGCATGGAAGTGGTGCGTCGCCGACTCGACTACGAGCGTGACCCCGAGGCATTTGTCGCTCGGTACGTATCCGCCGATGAGGAGTTGGCGTCCGAAATCCTCACGGCGCGTGAGAAATTGGACTCGGTCGAGCTGAGCAACCGCGAACTGCGTCGTATCGCCTCGCTGTGTGCGTCGTTCGACGTCGACGGTATGCGCGCGGACTTGGTGCTGGCGCGCACCGCGACGGCCCACGCTGCCTGGCGTGGCGACAGTGAAGTCACTGCGGAGGACGTACGAGTAGCGGCGGAACTGACGCTGCCGCATCGCCGCCGCCGCGATCCGTTCGACGAGCCCGGCTTGGATCAGCAGCAGTTGGACGATGCGCTCGAGCAGGCCGATCAGGATGCTCAGTCGCAGGTAGAGGACGACGCGCGCGACGGAGAGCCCGAACCTCCCGAGAATCCCGAAGACCGTGGCCCGGAAGATGGCGGCTCCGATGACGGCGGTCCCGGAGACGAAGGGCCGGACGACGACGGGCCTGATGACGACGGCCCGGACGACCCAGACGGACCTGGTGGGGGAGTACGCGCCACCGATCGTCCCTCGGCGCCACCGGCCGGCGAATTCAAGGCCAAGCTCCTCGAAGTTCCGGGAGTCGGTGAAGGTGCACCGGGACGACGCTCGCGGTCCATGTCGTCCCGTGGACGAGTTGTGCGGTCCACGCGGGAGCGTGGGCACGGATTGCATCTGACGAGCACGGTCTTTGCCGCAGCCGAGTCTCAAGTTGCCCGTGGTCGCACTGCTGGACGGTTGCGGCTGGCACCGGCTGACCTCCGCGGCGCGATACGTGAAGGGCGAGAAGGCAATCTGATCGTCTTCGTTGTCGACGCGTCGGGGTCGATGGCAGCACGCGACCGCCTCTCCGCGGTCACCGGTGCGGTTGTCTCGTTGCTCCGCGACGCCTATCAGCGCCGCGACAAGGTCGCCGTCATCACTGTCCGTGGTCGTGAAGCGGAGCTCGTACTGCCGCCGACATCTTCGGTGGACATCGCTGTCCGTCGCTTGCAGTCGATGCGTACCGGCGGCAAATCCCCACTCGCAGAGGGATTCCTGCGTGCTCGCGAAGTGGTTCTGCGTGAACGACTTCGTGACCCGCAGCGTCGCGCCCTCGCCGTCACACTCACCGACGGCCGGGCTACCGGCGGCAAGGACGCGCTGCACCGCGCCCGCGTCGCCGCGCATCTTCTCGCCGACGCGTCCGTCGCGTCCATCGTCGTCGACTGCGAGACCGGCCTCGTGCGTCTGGGGCTGGCGGCCGAGTTGGCGCGAGAACTACGTGGCGGATACGTCCGCCTCGCCGAATTGTCAGCGCAGCAGGTCGCGGGTGTCGTCCGCGCCGCAGCCTAGATCCCAGCTCAGGAGTTCACGATGCCCAAGGGTGTTCCCGAGACAGTTCCCGACGACGGTCTGACCACGCGTCAGCGTCGTAACGCGCCGGTACTTGCCGTGCACACCGGCCCGGGAAAGGGTAAGTCCACCGCCGCTTTCGGCATGGCGCTGCGTGCCTGGAATCAGGGGTTCGACATCGGCGTGTTCCAGTTCGTGAAGAGTGCCAAGTGGAAGGTCGGAGAGGAAGCCGCGTTCCGCGCGCTCGGAAACCTGCACGACGAAACCGGCGTCGGTGGGCCGGTGCAGTGGCACAAGATGGGCGAAGGTTGGTCATGGACACGCAAGGCCGGTAGCGAGGAAGATCATGCTGCTGCCGCTGCGGAGGGTTGGCAGGAGATCGCGAGAAGGCTTGCGAGCGAGGAACATCGATTCTATGTCCTCGACGAGTTCACCTATCCGCTCAAGTGGGGCTGGGTCGACGTCGACGAGGTCGTGCAGACACTGCGCGATCGTCCGGGCAACCAGCACGTTGTCATCACGGGACGCGACGCCCCGCAGGCGTTGATCGATGCCGCCGACCTCGTGACCGAGATGACCAAGATCAAGCACCCGATGGATGCCGGCCGAAAGGGCCAACGGGGCATCGAATGGTAAGTCCTTCCACTCCGGCCGTGGTGATCGCCGCTCCTGCCTCGGGTAGCGGAAAGACCACGGTGGCAACGGGATTGATCGGCGCGCTGCGACGGTCCGGTAGCAGCGTTGCACCCTTCAAGGTGGGGCCGGACTACATCGACCCGGGTTATCACGGACTCGCGGCAGGGCGGCCCGGACGCAACCTCGACACTGTTCTGGTGGGCCCGGATCGCATCGGACCGCTCTACCGGCATGGAACCGCTGGTTGCGACATCGCCGTGGTCGAAGGCGTCATGGGTCTGTTCGACGGGAAGATCGACGAGGCAAACTCGCAGCCGTCGGCGGAGGGATCGACGGCGCAGGTCGCGTCGATCCTCGGTTCGCCGGTAGTGCTCGTGATCGACGCCCGTGGGCACAGTCAGAGTCTGGCCGCCGTACTCCACGGCTTCGCGACCTACGACGCAGGTGTGCGCATCGGCGGCGTCATTCTCAATCGCGTCGGGAGCGCTCGTCACGAGCAGGTGTTGCGTCATGCGTGCGACAAGGTCGGCGTCGCAGTGCTCGGGGGTGTGCCACGGTTGACGGAACTCGAAGTTCCCTCCCGGCATCTCGGCCTGATTCCGGCGGCCGAGCACGGCGCCGCCGCTGTGGCCGCAGTGGACGCGATGTCCGACTTGATTGCCTCGCACGTCGATCTGGGTGCTGTTCGCGCACTCGCCGCCTCGAACGTGAGTGCAGCTGTATGGGATCCGGTTGCCGAGGTCGGCGCACACGCAGAGTCTCGGCCTGTGGTTGCCATGGCGGGTGGCCCGGCCTTCACCTTCGGCTACGCCGAGCACCGGGAGCTGTTGACTGCTGCCGGCGCGGACGTGCAGGTGTTCGACCCGTTGCGGGACGAGCTTCCTGCGGGAACTGCCGCTCTGGTCCTTCCCGGTGGCTTCCCGGAAGAACACGCGGTAGACCTTGCGGCCAATACCGTACTGCTGCAGCAGGTTCGCGATCTGGCGGACGGCGGTGCACCGATCCATGCAGAGTGTGCCGGTCTGCTCTACCTCGCTCGCAGCTTGGACGGTCACAGCATGGCCGGTGTGGTCGGAGTGGATGCGACGTTCGGGAAACGCCTGACCCTCGGGTATCGCGAAGCAGTCGCAATCAGCGACTCCAGCCTCTTCGACGCAGGCTCCCGCGTCACCGGTCACGAGTTCCACCGAACGTCTCTCGTCTCGGCAGACGCGGACGGTTGCGGAAGTGCGTGGGGGTGGCGGCCCTGGGACGGCGGCAGTGTCCACGAAGGGTTTGTTCGCGGTGGCGTCCACGCGTCGTATCTGCACACTCATCCGGTGGGGCAGCCCGAATCGATCGCGAAGTTCGTCGATGCCGCACGGGGATGACCTCTGTATCGGCGTGGGATTCACGACGAGTGTCACCGCGAAGGACATCGTCGCTGCGGTGAAGGCTGTGCCCGCGGCGCAAGGGAAGATCGTGGTACTCGCCACTGTGGCGGCAAAAGCTGAGTCTTCGGCTCTTCTGACAGCGGCCCATGAACTGAACGTCCCGATTGTGAGTTTCGCCCCGGACGTACTTGCGCGAGTTCAAGTTCCGTCACCATCGCCTCGCGTCGAGAACGCCGTCGGAACGGCAAGCGTCGCGGAAGCGGCTGCGATCCTTGCGTCCGGGGGCGGCCGACTTGTGCTGGCCAAGACTGCCAGGGATGGAGTGACCGTGGCCGCGGCCCGTAAAGTTCCCTCCAGCTTGACCAATTCTGACAACGAAACGGAGTGCGAGTGAGCGAGTCCACCGCAGACGAGACCAACTACCTGGTCGGCCTCAACCTGACCGATCGACGCGTGGTCGTGTTCGGTGGCGGCACTGTGGCTCAGCGCCGACTCGGACTGCTGGTCGCCTCTGGTGCCCGCGTTCACGTCATCAGTCGCGCGTTCACTCCAGCCGTCGAAGGTATGGCCACTGCCGGTCAGATCACGGTCGAAGAGCGCCCGTACGCCGACGGCGACCTCGAAGGTGCGTGGTACGCCATCGCCTCGACCGACGAGCCGGAAACCAATGCGGCGATCGTCGCCGAAGCGGAGCGTCGCCACATCTTCTGCGTGCGCGCCGACAACGCGAAGCACGGCACCGCCGTCACTCCCGCCAGCGCCGAGTACGACGGTATGAGCATCGGAATTCTGGCGGGCGGCGATCACCGTCGTTCGGCAGCAGTCCGCACCGCCGTCGTCGAAGGTCTTCAGTCGGGCGTGCTCGCCGATACGGCCGAGCCTGCCGCTGCGGGTGTTGCTCTCGTCGGTGGTGGCCCCGGTGATCCCGATCTGATCACCGTGCGCGGACGCCGTTTGCTCGCCCGCGCCGACGTCGTCGTGGCCGACCGATTGGCTCCGCCGGAGTTGCTCGCCGAACTGGGTCCGGACGTAGAGGTGATCGACGCCGCGAAGATCCCGTACGGCCGTGCCATGGCTCAGGAGGCCATCAACGCCGCGCTGATTGACAACGCGAAGGCAGGCAAGTTCGTGGTCCGCCTCAAGGGCGGGGACCCGTACGTCTTCGGACGGGGATACGAAGAACTCGAAGCGTGTGCCGCTGCCGGCGTTCCGGTGACCGTAGTGCCCGGAATCACGAGCGCGATCTCGGTCCCGTCGGCCGCAGGCATCCCGGTCACCCACCGCGGCGTCACCCACGAGTTCGTCGTCGTCAGTGGGCACGTGGCTCCGGATCATCCGGATTCGCTGGTCGACTGGTCGGCGCTGGCCAAGTTGCGCGGCACGATCGTGCTGCTCATGGCGGTCGAGCGCATCGATCAGTTCGCGAAGGCACTCGTCGACGGTGGACGCCCGGCAACCACGCCGGTCACCGTCATCCAAGAGGGTACGCTGCGCACCCAGCGTGAACTTCGGGCCGATCTGGCGACCGTTGCTCAGCGCGTCAAGGACGAGGAGATCAAGCCTCCGGCGATCATCGTGATCGGGCCGGTCGCGGGCTTTTCCGTCGACGCTGGGTAACGTGAAGTCTTGTGTCTGATTCCCCAACATCTGAAACCGCTTCGGCGAATGCCCCGGTAGCGACTCGAGTCATCGGGCTCGCCATCATCGTCCTGAGTGGTTTGCAGATGATGGTGGTGCTCGACGGCACCGTCGCGAACCTCGCGCTGGCGCCATTGCAGGCAGACCTCGGGCTGAGCGACAGTGGTCGCAACTGGGTGTTGACCTCGTACGCGCTTGCGTTCGGTGGGCTCATGCTCCTCGGTGGTCGCCTCGGTGACGCGTACGGGCGCAAGAAGATGTTCATCGCGGGAGTCTCGCTGTTCACGGTGGCGTCGTTGCTCTGTGGTCTCGCCCTGAACGAGGGCATGTTGATCGCAGCGCGGGCGCTTCAAGGTGTCGGCGCAGCCGTGGCGTCGCCCACTGCCTTCGCCCTTGTTGCCACGACTTTCGCCGCGGGTCCGGCTCGTAATCAGGCCATCGCGATTTTTGCCGCCATGACGGGCGTCGGATCGATCGCCGGTCTGATCATCGGCGGCGCATTGACCGAGGTGTCGTGGCGTCTGATCTTCCTCATCAACGTCCCGATCGGCATCGCGCTCGTCGGCATGGCGTTCCGCGCCCTTCGCGAGACGAATCAGACGCGTCTGGCTTTGGATGTCCCGGGCGCGATCCTCGCGACCCTCGGTTGTACCGGTGTTGTTTTTGCTCTCACCGAAGGCCCGGAAATGGGATGGGGGAGCATCGCCGTCATCGGTGCATTGGCGGCCGGATTGGTCGCCCTCGCCGCCTTCCTCTTTGTCGAGCGAACTGCGGACAACCCGCTCTTGCCCTTCTCGTTGTTCGCCGATCGCAACCGTGTCGCGACGTTCCTCGCCATCTTCTTCGTCGGTGGCGCGATGTTCAGCATGACGGCCTTCGTCGCACTGTTCGTGCAGGACATCATGCAGTATTCGCCGTTGCGTGCCGGTATCGCGTTCATTCCGTTCGCGTTCGGATTGGGCGCCGCCGCGTCGGTTGCTTCCAAGCTCGCCGTGAAGGTTCAACCCCGCTGGCTGGTCCTCACCGGCGTCGTGATCATGATCGTCGGACTCCTCTACGGCTCTACTCTCGATTCCGACTCCACCTACCTGGCCAACTTGTTCGTGCCCGTGATCGGGATCGGATTCGGTATCGGCCTCGCGATGGTGCCCTTGCCACTGTGCGCGATCGCCGGTGTCCCGGAGACCGAGATCGGCCCGCTGACCGCAATCTCCCAAGTTGCCCAGACGCTCGGTGGACCATTGGCGCTGTCGGTGATCGGTGCAATGGCGACGTCCAAGACGCTCTCGCTCGGCGGCACTTCGGGCAAGGCAGCGGACATGAATCCGGCGCAATTGATCGCACTCGGAGAGGGGTACACCTTCGCACTTGTGGGCTGCGCGGTCTGCGCCGTGTTCGCCGGTATCGCGGCGCTGTGCATCAGGTTCACACCTTCTCAGGTAGCCCAGGCTCAGGCTGCGGAGAAGGCAGCTCAGGGAATCGCCTGATCAGTCCTGTTTTTCCGCTTCGCTAGCCGATACGATCGTTGCAGGACGTGCCGAGAGTCTCGACGGATCGGGGTGCCGTGATGCGGATCGCGGACATATTGCGAAACAAGGGCAACAGCATCGTCACGATCGACGCCCACACGACGGTCAACGGGCTGCTGTGCGATCTTGCCCGCCACAACATCGGAGCCATGGTGGTGGTCGACGACGACGCGGTGGTCGGCATCATCTCCGAACGCGATGTCGTTCGACGCCTGCACGAGCGTGGCCCGGACCTTCTCGGGATCCAGGTTTCCGAGGTCATGACCGCTCTGATGTACACGTGTGTTCCGGCAGACGCAGTGGACAGCATTGCCGCGATCATGACCGAGCGTCGAATCCGGCATCTGCCGGTGATCGAGGACGGCAACCTCCTCGGCATCGTCAGTATCGGCGACGTGGTGAAGAGCCGCATCGACGAGCTCAAGAGCGAACGCGATCAGCTCGAGTCGTACATCGATCAGGGCTGATCGATAGGTTGTCGCACGGTGACTACTCTCGTGTGATGGCCGCATTCCAGGAATCCACAGCAGACACGGTCACCATCGTGGCCTGCCTCGAGAGCACGTTCGCCGACGAACTCGGCGCTCTGACGGTGCCGTGGCAAGGTGCTGCCGCCCCTGACCCGCAGTTGCTCGTGGTGAACGAGCAGCTGGCTGCGTCGTTGAGATTGGACGTAGCAGCGCTGCGAAGTGTGGACGGGATCGGCGTCCTGTCCGGCTCGACGGTGCCGGTCGGGGCCACGCCGGTGGCGATGGCGTATGCGGGTCATCAGTTCGGTGGGTACGCACCGATTCTCGGGGATGGTCGGGCGTTGTTGCTCGGAGAACTCGTCAGCAGTGACGGGCAGCGAGTGGACTTGCATCTGAAAGGCTCCGGGCGCACACCGTTCTCTCGGGGCGGCGACGGGTACGCGGTTGTCGGGCCGATGCTGCGTGAATATCTGGTCAGTGAGGCGATGAATGCCCTCGGTGTCCCCACTACGCGCGCGCTGTCTGTCGTGGCGACGGGACGGGACGTTCGCCGCAACGGCGCAGAACCCGGTGCCGTGCTTGCACGGATCGCGTCGAGTCACCTACGCGTTGGGACCTTCGAGTTCGCGGCCCGGCAGGGCGAGGTCTTGCAGCCGCTCACCGACTACGCGATCGCCCGGCACTACCCGGAGCTGACCGAACTTCCGTCAACGGGTACACACAATCGCTATCTGAGGTTCCTCGAGGCGGTCGTCGAGGCGCAGGCGTCACTGGTGGCGAGGTGGATGCTCATCGGTTTCGTGCACGGGGTCATGAACACCGACAACACGACAATTTCGGGAGAGACCATCGATTACGGTCCGTGCGCCTTCCTCGACGCATTCGATCCGGCGGCAGTGTTCAGCTCGATCGACCACGGGGGCCGCTATGCGTTCGGCAATCAGCCCGCTGTACTGAAGTGGAATCTGGCGCGCTTGGCAGAAACACTGTTGCCGCTGATCGATTCCGCACCCGACAATGCGATTTCCGCGGCGTCGGCAGTTCTCGAGACCTTCGACGAGCGCTACGAGGGACACTATGCGGCCGGTTTCGCGGAAAAGCTCGGTCTGGCCCAGCCGTTTGTCGATCGGGCGCTCGTCGACGATCTGCTGACGTTGTTGGCGGAACACGGTGCTGATTGGACGGGCAGTTTCCGCGCACTCGCCGACGAATTGCGTGGAAATTCGGCGCCCCTCGACGACCTCGTGCCACGGGACCACATCGCGTCTTGGTTGCAGCGGTGGCACAGGGCCCTGACGGAGCAGGGGCGTGGGGCCGCGGAGACCGCGAGCGCGATGGATCGCGTCAACCCGCTGTACCTTCCGCGTAATCATCACCTCGATGCTGCCCTGCGCGCCGCGACCGACGGCGACCTCGTTCCCTTCGAGAAGCTGCTCGAGGTTGTCACGCATCCATTCGACCGACGCGACGAGTGGACCGACTACACCGAGGCGGCTCCGCAGTCTTTCAGCGAAACATTCCAAACCTTCTGTGGCACTTGACAGACGAAGCCATCAATCCGTCAGGATGATCAGTTCACGCTCCGACGCGATTTCCACCCGCAGGCCGGCCTTCGACGCCACCCGCGCGACACCCTTGATATCGGTCGGTTCGGCGCGCGAGACCACCAGCGCACGGGCGAGCAGACCCTTGTGGTGCTTGTTGAAGTGACTGACCACCGTCCGGGTGCCGTCCGGCTTCTCGGTGAGGACCGTTGCGATCAGTGCGTCTGGAACCGGTCCGAGGTCTTGGTAGGTGCCGGATCGTAGATCGATGACAAGGCCGTCGGCTTCGGCGGCCAGGGCCTTCGGCAGCTCCGGCTTCCACAGCGAGCGCAGCGTCCCCATCCCCGGCAGCTTGGACCCGCCAGAGAGGCGGTAGGCGGGGATCAGATCTCCTGCGCGGACAGCACCGAACAGAGCGGAACCAATGGCGATCCGATCGAGCGCCTTCGCCTTCTGGGCGCGGGTGAACGACTTTGCGTCGAGGGCGTCGAAGAGCACGCCGGTGTAGCGCTGTAGTGCGGGCCGCGTCGCGGACACCCACAGCTTGGCATTGCGCTCCACTTCGTCTGCTTGCGTCGGGCCGAGCCCGAGCGCTTCGCACGACGCCTCGACGTCAGCGGCCAGATCGACCAGCGTCTGAACCAGCAATTCGCGCGTTTCGGTCAACTGGGGCATCGACAGTTCGGCCAGATCGAGGGGCGCATCCTTGCCGCCGTCGGACTTGGTTTCTGAGGGAGGCAGCAGTACAAGCACGCTGTAACCGTACCGAGGCCCGCTCGGCCGACTGCGGCGACTATCCTTACACCTCGTGATTACCCGTCTGTCCCACCTGTTCCTGCGTACCCTGCGTGACGATCCCTCGGACGCCGAAGTTGCCAGCCACAAACTGCTGGTTCGTGCCGGCTACGTGCGTCGTATCGCTCCAGGCGTCTACTCGTGGTTGCCGCTGGGATTGCGGGTGCTGCGCGAGGTAGAGCGTGTCGTCCGTGAAGAAATGAATGCAATTGGCGGACAGGAAATCCTGCTGCCTGCGCTGCTCCCGCGCGATCCCTACGAAGCGTCGAACCGCTGGACCGAGTACGGCCCCAACCTGTTCCGCCTCAAGGACCGCAAGGGCAACGACTACATGCTCGGCCCGACCCACGAGGAGCTCTTTGCTCTGACGGTCAAGGGTGAGTACAACTCCTACAAGGACTTCCCGGTCACCCTGTACCAGGTGCAGACCAAGTACCGCGACGAAGAGCGTCCGCGTGCCGGCATTCTGCGTGGCCGCGAGTTCCTCATGAAGGATTCCTACTCCTTCGACCTGACCGACGAAGGCCTGACGGAGTCGTACCAGGCGCATCGCGGTGCCTACGAGAAGATCTTCACGCGTCTGGGCGTCAAGTACGTCATCGTCTCGGCGACCTCCGGTGCGATGGGCGGCAGCGCGTCCGAGGAGTTCCTTGCCGAGAGCGAGATCGGCGAAGACACCTACGTGCGCTGCCTCGAATCCGGCTACGCCGCCAACGTCGAGGCCGTCAAGACTGTTGTTCCCGACTCGATTCCGTTTGACGGGCTGCCCGAAGCCAAGGTGTACGACACCGCGAACACACCCACCATCGACACCCTGGTGGACTGGGCGAACGGCGCTGATCTCGGCCGTACCGTGACCGCCGCCGACACTCTCAAGAACATCATGGTCAAGACCCGCCTGCCCGGCGGCGAATGGGAACTTCTCGGCATCGGCATCCCCGGCGACCGTGAGGTCGACGAAAAGCGCCTCGAGGCTTCGCTGGAGCCGGCCGAGTTCGTGATGATCACCGAGACCGACTTCAAGAACAACCCGTTCCTGGCCAAGGGTTATATCGGCCCGAAGGCGCTGCAGGCCAACGGAGTTCGCTACCTTGTCGACCCGCGCGTCGTCGACGGCACCAGCTGGATCACCGGCGCCGACGAAGACGGCAAGCACGTGGTCGGCCTCGTTGCCGGTCGCGACTTCACCCCTGACGGAACCATCGAAGCCGCCGAGGTTCGTGACGGCGACGCCTCTCCCGATGGAGCCGGCACGCTGGTCTCGGCTCGCGGTATCGAGATCGGGCACGTCTTCCAACTCGGCCGCAAGTACACCGACGTCTTCACCGTCGACGTCCTCGCCGAGAACGGCAAGCCCGTCCGCCCGACCATGGGTTCGTACGGCGTCGGCGTCTCGCGTCTGGTGGCCGTCATTGCCGAGCAGCACCATGACGAGAAGGGTCTGCGTTGGCCCGCTGAGGTCTCACCGGCCGACGTTTACCTCGTCATTGCGAACAAGGACGAGACCGCTCGCGAAGGCGCCGAAGGCCTCGCCGCGCAGCTCGACCGCGCGGGACTCGAAGTGATCCTCGACGACCGCAAGGCATCGCCGGGCGTGAAGTTCAAGGACTCCGAGCTGATCGGTGTTCCGCTGATCGTTGTCGTCGGCCGTGGTTGGGCCGACGGCAAGGTCGAGATTCGCGACCGCTTCACCGGCGAGAGCCGTGAGATCGACGCCAATTCAGCGATCGAGGAGATCATCGCCGCAGTTCGCGGCTGATTCGAATAGCTGTCCGGGCTGCCGCAGTCACCTTCCGAGGTGTCTGCGGCGGCCCTTCTTTTCTGCCACAATCGTGGCTATGGAACGCGAACCGGATTGGGCAGAAGTCGACGGCTATCTCGTTTCCACGTTGGTAGGTGAAGATCCGGTTCTCGACGCGGCACTCGCCGCCAATTCCGAGGCAGGTCTCCCGCCCATCGACGTGGCGCCGAACCAGGGCAAGCTCCTCAACCTTCTGGCGCGAATGTGCTTGGCGCGCAATGTTCTCGAGATCGGAACGCTCGGCGGATACAGCACGATCTGGCTCGCTCGCGCGGTCGGTCCCTCGGGCCAGGTCATCACGCTGGAATTCGATCCCACCCATGCGGATGTCGCTCGGGCGAATATCGAGCGTGCCGAACTGGCTGACCGTGTCGACATCCGCGTCGGCGCTGCGCTCGACAGTCTCCCGTTGATCGCGAAAGAAGAGTTGGGACCTTTCGACTTGGTCTTCATCGACGCCGACAAGGAGAACAACACCGAGTACGTGCGGTGGGCGTTGGCCCTTTCGCATCCCGGAACCGTCATCATCGTGGACAACGTGGTGCGTGGGGGACATGTGTCCAACCCGGATATCGACGACGAGCGCGTCAAAGCGAGTCGAGCGGTGTTGGAGATGATCGCGGCCGAGCCGAAACTCGACGGCACCGCCATTCAAACCGTGGGTTCGAAGGGATGGGACGGGTTTGCCGTTGCAGTAGTGAACGAGTGAGCGCAGACTCGAAGCGGTGAGGATGCTGGGGGCAGCAAAGGCGGCATGGCGATGGGTGCGCAGTGCTCCCGGTACCTACGTCTGGTTGCTGGCCCTGCTGTTCACCACGCTCTTCCTTCGGCATCTGCCCGACAATGTCGAGGAGCGTTTTCTCGGCAAGCGCTCGACCAATCTGCATCACCTGGCCGAAGACCCGCTGCGAGTCCTGTTCTCGAGTGCCTTCTGGCTCGAAGGTGGCGGTTGGTTGGGATACCTGGTTCTCTTCACCATCTTTCATGCAACGGCTGAGCGTTGGCTCGGGACGTGGCGGTGGCTGTGTGTTGTCGTCATCGCCCACGTCGGAGCCACGTACATCAGCGAAGGTGTTCTGTACGAAGGTATTCGGCACGGATACGTGGCGGAGTCGGCGGTCAACACTCTCGACGTGGGTGTGAGCTACGGTCTGGCCGGCATCATGGGGATTCTGGTGTACCGCATCGTCGATCCGTGGCGATACGTCTATCTCGCGGGGCTGTTGCTCTTCTACGGTGTACCTCTGATTTTCGCCACCAATTTCACCGCCATCGGCCACATGTCTGCGTTGTTGCTCGGGTTGGCGTGCTACCCGATCACGCGTGCTCGGGCGGGCACGTGGAATCCGATGGACCTGTGGCATTCGCGAAGAATCGCAGGTCTTCCATGAATCGCACCGCGGAAAGTTACCCGCTGGTAGTTTAGCGTCATCGACGAAAGGTAATGACGTGTCTGGCACCGATGGATTGCTCTTCAACCCCCATACTTACGACCCCGCTCAGTTCGATCCGGAGACCCGCCGTTTGCTGCGAGCCACCATCGAATGGTTCGAGAGCCGCGGTAAGAAGCAACTGCTTCAGGACGACCTCGACGCCGTGTGGGTCTCCGACTTTCTCGAATTCGTCGGCAAGGAGAAGTTGTTCGCGACGTTCCAGACTCCGGCGGCATTCGCCGACGGTGACGAGAACCGTCGTTGGGACGGTGCCCGCAACGCGGCCTTGAGTGAGATCTTCGGTTTTTACGGACTCGCTTACTGGTACGCCTGGCAGGTCACGATCCTCGGACTCGGACCGATCTGGATGAGTGACAACGACGCTGCGAAGAAGCGTGCAGCGCAGGAACTTGCCGACGGTGGTGTCATGGCGTTCGGGCTGTCCGAGCGCGACCACGGCGCCGACGTGTACTCCACCGACATGCTCCTCACTCCCACCGACGGCGACGTCGCCTTCCGCGCGAGCGGCGAGAAGTACTACATCGGAAACGGCAACGTAGCCGGAATGGTGTCTGTGTTCGGGCGTCGTACCGACGTCGAGGGCCCCGAAGGCTACGTGTTCTTTGTCGCCGACAGTGCACATCCGAACTATCAGCTCGTGGACAACGTCCTGCGCGGGCAGATGTATGTCAGCAATTTCCGCCTCGACGATTACCCGGTGCGCGAGGAAGACATTCTGCACACCGGCGTCGCCGCATTCGAGGCCGCGCTCAACACGGTCAACGTCGGAAAGTTCAACCTCTGCACCGGCTCCATCGGCATCACCGAGCATGCGTTCTTCGAGGCAATCACTCACGCGCAGAATCGAATTCTGTACGGCAATCCCGTCACGGATTTTGCCCACGTTCGCGCCGCCTTCGTCGACGCGTACTCACGTCTGATCGCGATGAAGCAGTTCAGTGCGCGGGCGGTCGACTACTTCCGCAGCGCCAGCCTCGAGGACCGTCGCTACCTGCTGTTCAATCCCATGACCAAGGCCAAGGTCACCTCCGAAGGTGAGAAGGTGGTCGGGTTGCTGCACGATGTGATCGCAGCCAAGGGATACGAGAAGTCAACGTACTTCCGCGAGGCAGCGCAGATGATCGGCACGCTGCCCAAGCTCGAGGGCACCGTCCACGTCAACGTCGGCCTGATTCTCAAGTTCTTGCCGAACTATCTGTTCAACTCGGCGCAGTTCCCGGAGATCGTCACGCGCGACGACGCCGCCGACGACGAGTTCTTCTGGAACCAGGGGCCTACCCGCGGCGCTGCGAAGATTCAGTTCCACGAGTGGAAGCCCGTCTACGAGAAGCACTCTTCGATTCCGAACGTCGCCCGTTTTTACGAGCAGGCGATCGCGCTCACCGAATTGCTCACTGCTGCAGCGCCGGACGCGCAGCAGCAGAAGGATCTCGATTTCATGCTCAACGTCGGGCACCTGTTCTCTCTCGTCGTCTACGGTCATCTGATTCTCGAACAGGCCGAGATCAGCGGGCTCGACGCCGACGTTGTCGATCAGATCTTCGACTTCCAGATTCGTGACTTCTCGGGATACGCGATCGCGCTGCACGGAAAGCCGTCGTCGACACCCGAGCAGCAGAAGTGGGCCCTGGCCGCGGTGCGGAAGCCTGTTGTCGACAGTGAACGCTTCGACCGGGTGTGGCAGCAGGTCAAGGCGTACGACGGTGCATACGAGATGCGCGCATGACCGCGCCGGTGACGCGCGAGCAGTTGATGGCCGTCGTGGAGGGATCCCCGAAAGCCGTCGGCGCGCATGACCGCTCGACCTGGGTGGCCCTGTTTGCCGGCGACGGACAGGTCAACGACCCTGTAGGTTCACGTCCGCACAACGGTCAGGCGGCGATCGAGAGTTTCTACGACACGTTCATCGCCCCCAATTCGATCACCTTCCATGTCGAGCGCGACATCGTGTGCGGCCGGACGGTGTGGCGCGATCTGAGCCTCGCTACCGAGATGTCGACCGGAGTCGTTCTCGACGTTCCGATGCACTTGCGCTACGACTTGGTGGGGGAGCCCGATTCCTTGCGGATCGGAACCCTCTACGCGCATTGGGAATTGGCGACGATGTTGAGCCAGCTCGCGACTGCTGGTGTGGCGGGGGTGAAGGCGGCCGCGAAGTTGACGCCGCAGTTGCTCTCGAACCAGGGGATCGGCGGGGCGCTCGGGTTCTCGCGCGGCATCTTCGGCGTCGGAGACAAAGGCAAGAAGGCAGCGTCGCGGTTCCTCGATGCGGCCGCTGTCGGCCGAACGCCGCCGGCACCCGTCGAGCTTCCGGCGGGGACGCAGTTGTCCAACGCTGATGTCAACGCTCTGCTCACCGGCGTGACGAAGAGCAAGATGCTGGTTGCCGGTCGCACCGTGACGGCGAGCGTCATCGTGTGCGGGGAACCGGCCATCGCATTGTTCGGCTTCGAGGCGAGCGGTCATCGACTCAATCGGGTGCGTTTCTTCACCGAGAGCTGACATAGAGCCCTCCACATGCAGGTCAGGCTCGGCGCGCCACTCCGGCGCGCCGAGCCTTCGCTTTTCTGAGAATTGTCAGATCGCCCCGAGATCCGCAGACAGCCAGTGCTGCGGATTCATGTAGATCGCTACCTGTTCGCCCAACTGCGATCGCGCGAATTCGAGATACCCGTCGACCTTGTCCGGAGCCAGGTAACGCCGCGAGACTTCGACCAGCATCTCGTCGGTGCCCGGAACGATCTTGTCGACGGATCCGCTGACGCTGACGTAACGGATTGTCGGATCGAGCCTTTCGGCCATCAACGAGAAATGCCCGGCCGACTCGATGAGTCGTGCCTTTCGCGAATCCTTGCCCGTGAGGATCCATGGTTTGCCACCGGGTGAGTACAGGTACCAGATCGGGACGGTCAACGGACCGCGCTCGGTGCCGTCCGCCACGGACAGCGCCCCGATGTGGGGTTCGGCCAGGAACTGTTCACGCTCATTTTCGGAGAGTGCCATTCCTCGAGATTACCGCGACGTTTGACATGGCGTTGTGACTCCGTAGACAATCGATGTGCTCATTATGAACAGGCGTTCGCAATGCGAACACGTTTCGATCCGAACTACTGGATCCCAACCGGTCGCGAACGCCCACAAGCAGTGAATGTCGAGGATCCGATGACCGCACATACGCAGTCGAGTTCAATCACCGGTTCGCCTGGGGCGCGTGCCGCAATGTGGGTAGCACCGTTGTGTTGGATCGCTGTGCTTCTGGACGGATTCGACCTGGTCGTACTCGGCGCGGTCATTCCTTCGCTTCTCGACTACGACGCGTGGGGTTTGAGTACCGGCACGATTACGATGATCTCGACCTTCGGGCTCATCGGCATGACCATCGGCGCCCTCGTCATCGGCACTCTCACCGACGTCATCGGTCGACGCCGCGCGCTGCTGTACGCCGTTGCCGCATTCTCGATTCTGACTCTGTTGTGCGCAATTGCGCCCAATCCGTTCATCTTCGGGCTGCTGCGCTTCCTTGCCGGTGTGGGGCTGGGTGGCGCCCTACCGACGGCATTGGCTCTGGTCAACGAATTCTCGAAGAAACAAGGCGGTGGATCTGCGTCGACCATGCTGATGACCGGCTACCACGTCGGCGCCGTTGCCACCGCAGCGCTGGCGCTCGTCGTGATCGAACCTTTCGGTTGGCGAGCGATGTTCGTTGTGGGCGCACTTCCTGCCGTCGCCCTGATTCCACTCATGTTGCGGTATCTGCCGGAATCCCCGTCGTACCTTCTCGCTCACGGAAAGCGTGCCGAAGCCGAGGAAATCGCTGCCCGTTACGGAGTCGAACTCGAGATTGCGCCCACGTCCGAAGTTGAGTGCGCCGAAGCCGCCAATCCCGTTCGCGCACTGTTCTCTTCGAAGTTCTTGCGCAACAGCATCGCCATCTGGATCACCAGTTTCATGGGCTTGCTGCTCGTCTACGGATTGAACACATGGCTTCCGACGATCATGCGTGAGGCCGGTTACAACCTCGGGGCGTCGTTGACGTTCCTTCTGATCCTCAATGCCGGCGCCGTCGTCGGGCTGTTGATCGCCGGGGGCGTCGCGAACAAGATCGGCCCGCGGACTGCAGCCATCGTGTGGTTCGCCGGAGCTGCACTGTTCCTGGCGCTTCTGAGTGTGAAGGTGTCGTTCGGAATCTACGTGATGGTCTTCCTCGCCGGATGCTTCGTATTCAGCGCGCAGGTACTGGTCTACGCCTTCACGAGCGCCAATCACCCACCTCAGATTCGCGCGACCGCGCTCGGATGGTCGGCAGGTGTCGGCCGGGTCGGTGCGATCTGTGGCCCGATCCTGGGCGGAGTCCTCCTGGGTGCGGGTTACGCCGTGCCGTGGGGCTTCTACGCTTTCGCGCTCGTCGGACTGCTCGGAGCAATTTCTATCTCCTGCACACGGGTGCGCACCTGAAATACCAGTTTCGCTGGTTGGCGTGCTACTGCTATCGTAAAACATGAGTATGAAGAGTAGCGCTATCGTCGCGCCGCAGGAACCGCTACCGATGCCATCGTCTCGATCCGGTTTGTGGTGGGGCTTGCTCGGTGTGCTGGCGTTCTCGTTCACCGTTCCGCTCACGAGGGTCGCCGTCGCGGATCTCGACCCCCTGTTCGTCGGTGCGGGCCGCGCCGTCGTTGCCGGGGCCCTTGCGATTGTGATGCTGTCGGTTACTCGCGCGACGCTTCCGACGCTTCGGCAGTGGTTGCGCATCGCACTCGTGACTGTTGGTGCGGTACTGGGGTTTTCACTGTTCACCACGTTTGCGTTGCAGACATCGCCGGCGAGTCACGCGGCAGTCGTGATCGGGCTACTTCCCGCTGCGACCGCGGTATTTGCGGTCGTCCGAGGAAAAGAGCGTCCCAGTAAGGGATTCTGGTGGGCAAGCGCCGCCGGCGCGGTATCGGTCGTAGGGTTCGTGGCGATTGCAAACGGCGGACTCGGCTCGTTTCATCTCGCTGATCTTCTTCTGTTCGCCGCGGTTGTGTGTGCAGCGCTGGCATATTCGGAAGGTGCGTTGCTGGCCCGCGAGATCGGGTCGTGGCAGACGATTGCCTGGGCATTGATTCTCGGACTGCCGGTCACGATTGCGTTGACGGTGGCGTCCATGGCCCAGGCTCCGGTCTCTGCCGATGTGAATTCGTGGCTTTCGTTTGCCTACCTGGGATGCGTGAGTATGTTTCTCGGGTTCTTTCCTTGGTACCGGGGTCTGGCGATCGGTCCCATTTCCACTGTGAGCCAAACACAGTTGGTTCAACCGGTGCTCAGCATTGCCTGGTCGGCGCTGATACTCGGTGAGACGTTGTCACCCTCGATCGTGGCCGGCGGTGTCGTCGTCATCGGGTGTGCCTGGCTTGCCCTGAAGGCGCGAGTGGCAGCGCCGCGTGCTGTGCCGGCACGCGACGCGACCACTGCTACTGATGAATCAGAAAAGCGGGCCGCCACCGAAGGCACTGCGGTGTGACGCCGGTTGTTTCCCGTTGGCGTCGGTGATTCCGTACTCGACGGCCGTCTCGGCGGTGATCAGTGTGTGACCGCTGCGCGCGTTCACTTCTGGATCGTTGGCCAATGCAGTGATGACTTGGCCGACGAATTCCGGGGTTTCGGCCTCGGCCAGTGAGAAGCCTTCGAAGCTCTCGATCCCACTCGCCTCCATCCGCTCGTTGCGGATCAACCCGAGCCAGAAGGAAAGTGCGGTGACGCCGGTCCCCTTCAATTCGACAGCCATGTCCGCGGCCATCTTGTCCAAACCTGCCTTCGACATCCCGTACAGGACAGAGTGCAGGTACCCGCGGGTCCCGAACGACGAGATGTTGCCGATCACTCCACTGCCCCGGGGAACCATCAACTTCGCCGCTTCCACCGAAGCAACGTAGTGGGCGCGCAGTCCGATTCCGATCAGCGAATCCCAATCGTCGATCGGCCTCTTCCAGAACGGATCGGCGAAGCCTGCATAACCCGCCGGGTTTGCCCAGACGTTGTTGACCAAAAGATCGAGGCGGCCTGACCGCTCTTCGGCGATGCGGGCAAACAGGTTGACGATCTGCTGATCGTCGCCGTGATCGCACTGCACGGCAATGCCGTGACCACCGCGCTCGGTGATCTCGGCTGCGGTGCGATCGAGTGGGCCGTCGGCGCCGACGGTTCCTCGTGCCGTCACGTACACCGTCCATCCGTCGCTTCCCAGCGCGAGGGCAATGCCCTTGCCGACGCTCCGGCTGGCACCGGTTACGAGCGCAACTTTTCCGTTCGTCGTCATCGCGGCCCACCCAACGAACCCTCGACGATGTCAGCGTCCGGGGACAGGGGAGTGGTGATCGACCACGTCTCCGTGAAATGGCATTGACTCATTTTCCACGTACCGTCCTCGATCACGTACTTGTCGTCGTATTCGCCGGTCATCAACTTCTCGGTGCGCCCGACGGTGTCGATCTGGCGGAACTGCAGAGCCCATCGCCCCACCGCCGACGTCTCCGAGGTCAGTGTGATGTCGGGATGCAATCCGTGATGCATGTCGAGGACCGCGTACCGGCCGTCGACCTTGCGAAGAGCGATCTTCTCGAAGATGTCCGCCATCGGCCCCGCGTCGTCGAAGGCGCCGAGGCGGCCGTAGTCGATCGACGCTCCGGAACGGATGAAGCTGTTGCGGAACCCAACTGGATCCTTGGCATCACATGCTCGCCAGTAGCCGTGCTTGAGCTTCTTGATTTCCTCGATCTGTTCGAGCGCGTCGAGGCGTTGTGCGAGATCCAACGTCGGTCCTTTTCGTCTGGGTTTCCCGGAGACATGTCGGATCGACTGTAGGGTGTCCTCAGTCACATGTGTGTAGTTTTTCCCAGTGACCGGTCAGGAATCGGTGTCGGTTTCGCTCGAGGATTCGTCGCCGGTTAGCGTGATCGCAGTCGAGTCGCTGAAGACGCTGCCCCAGAGCTCGCCGAGGGCTGGATCTTCTTCGGCGTGTTCGGGCGCCATCATTGCGAGCAGATTGTTGATCAGCATCCCGTTCGCGATGAACAAACGCGCTTGCTCGGGTGTGCAACCGGTGCGCTCGCGCAGCAAGGTGTAGATGCCGGACATGGCGTTCCGGGAGACGGCGGCGACATCATCGGTGCTGGTGGCGAAGCCGTGCAACATGACAAGCAGTAGATCTCGGTCGAGAACCAGCTCGCCGTAGGCGGATCCGAGTTCGGCCCAGAACTGCGGATTGCTCGGATCGATCGTGACCGTATCCAATTTGTCGTTGAAGGTGCGGACGATTTCGTCGAGCGCGCGCGTGAACACTGCGTGGAACAAATCTGCCTTGGTTCCGAACATACGCACGACGTAGGGCTGCGAGACACCGGCTTCCTTGGCGACGGCGTCCGTACTGGTCCCCGAGTATCCACCCTTTGCGAAAGCTCGCGTTGCCGCGGCAAGGACCAACGCGCGACGTTCCGGTGCGCTCATCCTGCGGGTACGTGGTTCAGCTGCACCGATCGACATGTTGACACGTTATCACCGGATAGCTTAGTTTCGACTTAAGTAATCATCCGATGCCTTAAGGCACCTTCACTCGAGGAATCACGATGACCGTTTTGACGAAGTCCGGATCGGACGCCGCATCCGGGTCGGAAAGCAGTGGAGGACGTAAGGTTCCGATCGCGATAGCGATGGTTGCTGCCTCTCTGCCCATGTTCATGGCCACCCTCGACAACCTCGTGATGACGAGCGCGCTGCCGGTGATCGAGAAGGAGCTGAATGCGTCCGTCGGGCAACTTCAGTGGTTCATGAATGCGTACACGCTCTGCTTTGCGACGCTGATGCTTTCGGCGACGACGCTCGGCGATCGGTGGGGGCGCCGCAAGATGTTCGTATTCGGGATCGGGCAGTTCACGGCGGCGTCGATTGCTTCGGCGTTGTCGACGACACCAAGCCTGCTCATCGCGGCCCGAGCCTTTCAGGGCGCCGGCGCTGCCGCGATCATGCCGCTCTCACTCACTCTCCTCGTGGCAGCGGTACCGGAAGCCAAGCGTGCCATGGCAATCGGCGTGTGGGGTGGCGTCTCCGGCCTGGGGATCGCGATGGGTCCGGTGGTCGGTGGGGCGGTAGTCGACGGGTTCTCGTGGCAGGGCATTTTCTGGATCAACGTGCCGGTTGCGATCGTCGCTGTTCCTCTCGCGATGTATGCGTTGCGTGAATCGACCGGTCGCACACAACCTCTCGACCTTCCCGGTGTCGCACTCGCCGGACTCGGTGTGTTCCTGGCGGTGTGGGGGATCGTTCACGGCAACGACGACGGCTGGGGATCGCTTGGAGTAGTTGCGTCGTTGGTCGGTTCCGCAGTCGCGTTGGCACTGTTCCTGCTTCGCGAGATGAAGACCTCGCATCCGGTCATGCCCCTACGTCTGTTCCGCTCACGCAGCTTCTCGATGGCGAACGTCATCGGCTTGACCTTCTCGATCGGAATCTTCGGGGCGGTGTTCCTGCTCTCGCAGTACCTCCAGATCGTGATGGGCTACAGCCCGTTCCAAGCAGGCCTGCGGACGCTTCCGTGGACGGCAGCGCCGATGATCTTCGCGCCTCTCGCCGGTTTTCTGGCGCCGAAGGTCGGGCTCCGTTCGCTTCTGCTGACCGGTCTGTTGCTCCAGGCCGGAGCATTGTTCTGGTTGGCAGCGTTGATCGGTCCCGACGTGACGTACGAGTCGCTGGTTCCGGCTCTACTGATGGCGGGAATCGGCATGGGCTTGACCTTCGCGCCGAGCTCGACGGCGGTACTCGTCGACATGGACGAGCCTGATCACGGAACGGCCAGTTCGACCAACTCGACGCTTCGTGAGATCGGTGTTGCACTGGGAATCGCGGTTCTCACTGCAGTCTTCCTTGCCGCCGGCGGTGCCCTCACGCCACTCGGGTACGGAGATGCGCTGACACCTGCACTGCGCGTCGGCGGTTGCTTCGTGTTGGTGGCCGTGGTCGCGGCGTGGTTCGTGCCCTCGCATCGCAAGGCCTGAGCACTGCTGTGCGCCTTTATTAACCGCCGGGGGTTAATAAAGGCGCACAGCAGTTACGAAGTCGGGTCCCCCGGGAACGCTGAGGTGGCCGGAGCGGTTCCCAGCGCGGACCGCCATCCGGCGCCGCGGATAGCCGCATCGGTCAGGCCGTCGATTCCGAACGTGCGGAGTTGGTCGGTATCGACCTGTTCGACGAATGCCCGGTAGGTCACGGCGGTGTCGGATTCGATCTGTGCTGCCAGCTGTGCCGCGGAAACGGCGTCCGTCACCGGAAACGGGATCTCGTACGCTGCCGCGGCTGTCGGCGGGGTCACGCCCGCGTCGGTCGACAGGGCAACCAGCGCATCACGTCGTGCGCGGTGCGCTGCTGTGTGCGTGGCAACCTCGTTGACACGGGCAGGATTCGAAAACGCGGCAACCACTCCGTAAGCGAAGATCGCGGCATTCTCTGATTCGATTGCGGTCAGCAAGGCAGAACTCTCGGATCGACGGGTGTGCGAAATGATCACGGAAGCAACACCGCTACCTGAGTCGAGCACGACGCGCTGATCGAACCGAGCAGGCCCGCGCGATAGCCGGACATCGTCCGAGCGAGATCCGCGGCACTGCGCGCCGAATCGGCCAGCGAGGTACTCAAGGTTTCGACGCCCGTAGGAGCGTTTGCGACCGAGGTCGACGGGGGCGCTGTGGTCGTAGCGGCGCCGCTGCCCGCTGCTCGCGCAATCTCGGCGTCGAGTTCGATTGCATGCGCTGTGCGTTCGGCGCTGATCGTGGTCAGTGATGCCGACTTGTCCGGCGCGAGTGCGATGGCGGCGGTTGCGGCTGCCGCGTCGGAGCGGGCTCGATCGGCCTGGGCCGTCAGCTGGTCGACTTCTGCAGCCGCCTCCGCTGTGCCGTTGTCGGTGCAGGCGGACAACGGGAAGGCAGCAGCGCCCAACGCTGCTGTTCCCGTCATCTTGAGCGCACTCCGCCGGGAGAGTGGGGTAGTAGTCATGGGCGTCAGCACCAGTCCATCGTGCCAGGTGGTCGGCCGATCGTTCGAATCCGCGGCACGTGTTCAAGTGTGACGTGCGTCGGGCACTCTGGTCACGGAGACGCGCAATGAGCGGTACTCTTGGATGCTTGCAGCATGTGGCACCTGGTGTCTTTTCATGCTCGCAGCCGCCCACGTCGACAGTCGACACAAGTCGGACAATCGACGACAACTGAAATGAGGAGTTCGCGAGATGCCGGTGCCATCCAGGGAGAGGGTGATCGAGCTGATCTCCGAACTCGTGCACGCCCAGGGTTATGACGTCGAAGACGTTGTCGTGACCAGTGCGGGCAAGCACAGCGCGGTGCGCATCATGGTCGACAGCGATGCCGGGATCGAGCTCGATGCCGCCGCGGAGATCAGCAGACTCGTTTCGGAACTTTTCGACACCCTCGAGGAAATCGGTGAAACGCCGTACACCCTCGAGGTGACCTCCCCGGGAATCGATCGCCCACTGACGCTCGATCGTCACTGGCGTCGGGCTCGCGGACGTAAAGCGCGAATCGATCTGGCCGGCGAGACCGTGGTGGGCCGTATCGGAACGTTGAACGACGATTCCGTGGCAGTTGTCATCGGTGGCCGTGGCGGACTGACCGTGCGCGAGATTGCACTAGGCGACGTTCAAAAGGCTGTAGTTCAGGTGGAGTTCTCGAAGCCCAGTGAGGCGGAGTTGGAACTCGCGGGCGGCATCCCGGAGGGGCGCGCAGTTCCTTCGGATGCGGTTGACCTCACCGAGGACTCGGGCGTGGACAGTGTCGAAGACGACGAAGCAGAATTAGAAGACGTAGAAAACGAAGAAGGGTTCGACAAGTGAATATCGACATTGCAGCGTTGCGAGCGATCGAAGCCGAAAAAGGTGTCTCGATCGAAACTGTGATCGCCACGATCCAGACCGCGCTGCTGACGGCGTACCGCCACACCGAGGGGCACAAGCAGAACGCTCGGATCGATGTCAACATCAAGACCGGTTCGGTGCGAGTGATGGCGCACGACACCGATGCCGACGGCAACATGATCGGTGAGGAGTGGGATGACACTCCCGAGGGATTCGGACGCATCGCGGCGACCACCGCACGCCAGGTCATCCTGCAGCGTCTGCGCGACGCCGAGCACGAGCGCAGTTTCGGTGAGTTCTCCACCCATGAGGGTGAAATCGTCGGCGGTGTCATTCAGCGTGACACGCGTGCGAATTCCCGCGGAATGGTCGTCGTCCGAATCGGCAGCGAATCCAATGGCGCCGAAGGATTGTTGCCGCCTGCAGAACAGGTTCCCGGCGAGAACTACGAGCACGGTGAGCGCATCAAGTGCTACGTCGTCGGAGTTGCTCGCGGAGCCCGCGGCCCACAGATCACCCTCTCGCGGACCCACCCGAACCTGGTTCGTAAGTTGTTCGCACTCGAGGTTCCAGAGATCGCGGACGGCAGCGTCGAGATCATCAACGTCGCGCGCGAAGCGGGACATCGTTCCAAGATCGCCGTTGCCTCACGTGTGCAGGGGCTCAACGCAAAGGGTGCATGCATCGGCCCGATGGGTCAGCGCGTCCGCAACGTCATGAGCGAACTCGCGGGGGAGAAGATCGACATCATCGACTTCGACGAAGATCCCGCGACGTTTGTGGGCAACGCACTTTCCCCGTCGAAAGTGGTCTCCGTCACTGTCGTCGATCCCGAGGCTCGTGCGGCCCGTGTCATCGTGCCCGATTTCCAGCTTTCGCTGGCCATCGGAAAAGAGGGTCAAAATGCCCGCCTGGCTGCGCGGTTGACGGGTTGGCGTATCGACATTCGTAGCGATGCGGCACCCGTTGGCGACGCGTCCGACCGGCCCGCCACGTCCAACGGATAACGGTGGAATGCAGTGATCGAGACGGTTCGGCGGTAGAGTGGACAATGGTTCGACGTGAGTCCTCGGATTCTGCGCGCGTGAAACCCGGTTCGCCGGTCAGAACGTGTGTGGGATGCAGGGAACAAGGGTCGGCTGTCGATCTGTTGAGGGTCGTGGTTGGTGAGCAGGGGCCGGAGGGTTCCCCGCTCGTCCCCGACGTATCGCGAAGACTCCCCGGTCGAGGTGCATGGCTGCACCTGGATCCGAGTTGTCTGAGCCTGGCAGAGCGGCGCCGAGCATTCAGCAGAGCACTGCGAGTGTCCGGAAATCTGGACACGTCCGCTGTCGACCAGCTGGTCGACGCAGTTCACACAAAAGCAGTACCTCTCGAGAAGAACAGGCACAAGCACTCATGAGCACACCGTGAAGCACCAACGATGAACGTCCATCGGCGATAACCCGAGGTCGTGCGGGACCCACATCTGTGGGATGCCTCCTGCTCGACCTCATCAGTGAGGAGAGCAGTGGCAGGCAAGGCCCGCGTGCACGAGTTGGCTAAAGAACTCGGTGTCACCAGCAAGGAACTACTCGCAACGCTCAAGGAGCAAGGCGAGTTCGTGAAGTCTGCGTCATCCACAGTGGAGGCGCCCGTCGCCCGTCGTCTGCGGGAGTCATTCCCGTCGGCAGGCGGAGCAGAAACCAAGTCCGAGACCGGCGCAGCCGCTCCGGCGGCTCGCCCCGCGGCAAAGCCCGGCGCACCGTCGCCGTCGGCTGCAAAGCCTGGCGCACCGCGTCCCGGCCCCAAGCCGGCCGCACCCGCACCGGCTGCTCCCGCAGCGCCGGCCCCGGCAGCCCCCGCGGCTCCCGCAGCCGCTGCTCCGGCAGCACCGTCAGCGCCGTCAGCGCCGGTCCCCACCCCGACGTTCAACGCTCCGAAACCAGCACAGCCGGCACGTCCGGCTCCGGCTGCTCCCGCAGCGTCGGCACCGGCAGCCCCCGCGGCTCCGGCCGCACCGTCCACCGGCGCGAAGCCCGGCGGACCGCGTCCGGGACCGAAGGCACCTCGCGTCGGTAACAACCCGTACTCCTCGGCACCCGCCGAGCGTCCGGCACCTCGTCCGGCTCCCGGCGCACCGCGTCCGGGCGCAGGTCAGGGCGGTTCTCGTCCGGCTCCGGGTCAGGGCGGTCCCCGTCCGGCTCCCGGTCAGGGTGGACCTCGTCCGGCTCCGGGTCAGGGCGGTCCCCGTCCGGCTCCCGGCCAGGGTGGACCCCGTCCGCCTGCAGGTCAGGGCGGACCCCGTCCCAGCCCCGGCTCCATGCCTCCTCGCCCGAACCCGGGTGCAATGCCTGCTCGTTCCGCTCGTCCCGCGCCCGGTGGCGGCGGACGTCCGGGTCGTCCCGGTGGCGCTCCCGGTGGTCGTCCGGGTGGCGGCGGCGGTGGATACCGCGGTGGCGGCGCTCCCGGCGCCGGTGCCGGTGCAGGTGCTCCCGGTGGAGCAGCTCCGGCCGGTGGATTCCGCGGTCGTCCCGGCGGCGGTGGCCGTCCCGGTCAGCGCGGCGCAGCGGCAGGTGCATTCGGTCGTCCCGGCGGAGCAGTTCGCCGTGGACGTAAGTCGAAGCGGGCGAAGCGCGCCGAGTACGAAAGCATGCAGGCTCCCGCAGTCGGCGGCGTCAGGCTGCCACGCGGCAACGGCGAGACCATCCGTCTCGCTCGCGGCGCATCTCTGTCGGACTTCGCGGACAAGATCGACGCGAACCCCGCAGCACTCGTGCAGGCGTTGTTCAACCTCGGTGAGATGGTCACGGCAACTCAGTCGGTCAACGACGAGACGCTGGAGCTGCTCGGCGGCGAAATGAACTACGTCGTGCAGGTCGTCAGCCCGGAGGACGAGGATCGCGAGCTGCTCGACAGCTTCGACCTCACCTACGGCGAGGACGCCGGCGGAGAAGAGGACCTCGAGTCCCGTCCGCCTGTGGTCACCGTCATGGGCCACGTCGACCACGGTAAGACCCGTCTGCTCGACGTGATCCGTAAGGCGAATGTCCGTGAGGGCGAAGCCGGCGGCATCACGCAGCACATCGGTGCCTACCAGGTGCTGACCGAGCTCGAGGGCAACGAGCGTCTCGTGACGTTCATCGACACCCCCGGTCACGAGGCCTTCACGGCCATGCGTGCTCGTGGTGCCAAGGCCACCGACCTCGCGATCCTTGTTGTCGCAGCCGACGACGGCGTCATGCCGCAGACGGTGGAAGCGATCAACCACGCCCAGGCGGCCGACGTGCCGATCGTGGTCGCGGTGAACAAGATCGACAAGGAAGGCGCGAACCCGGACAAGATCCGGCAGCAGCTCACCGAGTACGGACTGGTGGCCGAGGAATACGGCGGAGACACCATGTTCGTCGACATCTCGGCGAAGCAGGGTCTCAACATCGACGCACTGCTCGAAGCAGTGCTGTTGACGGCCGACGCTTCCCTGGATCTGCGCGCCAACCCGGACATGGACGCGCAGGGTGTTGCCATCGAGGCGCACCTCGACCGTGGCCGCGGCCCCGTCGCTACCGTGCTCATTCAGCGCGGAACGCTGCGGGTCGGCGACTCGATCGTTGCCGGCGATGCTTACGGCCGCGTCCGCCGCATGGTGGACGAGCACGGTCAGGACGTCCACGAGGCACTGCCTTCACGTCCGGTCCAGGTCATCGGCTTCACGTCGGTCCCCGGTGCAGGCGACAACCTGCTCGTGGTCGACGAGGACCGTATCGCTCGTCAGATCGCGGACCGTCGCAACGCACGTAAGCGCAACGCGCTTGCAGCGAAGAGTCGTAAGCGCATCAGCCTCGACGATCTCGATGCAGCTCTGAAGGAACATTCACAGCTGAACTTGATCCTCAAGGGTGACAACTCGGGAACCGTGGAGGCCCTCGAAGAGGCTCTCCTCGGAATTCCGATCGACGACGAGGTGCAGTTGCGCGTCATCGACCGCGGTGTCGGTGGCATCACGGAGACCAACGTCAACCTGGCTGCTGCGTCCAACGCGATCATCATCGGCTTCAACGTCCGCGCCGAAGGCAAGGCAACGGAGCTGGCGAACCGCGAGGGCGTCGATATTCGCTACTACTCGGTGATCTACCAGGCCATCGACGAGGTCGAAAAGGCACTCAAGGGTCTGCTCAAGCCGGTGTACGAAGAGGTCGAGCTGGGCAAGGCAGAGATCCGCGCCATGTTCCGTTCGTCCAAGATCGGCAACATTGCCGGTTGCTTGGTCACGTCGGGCAGCATCCGTCGCAACGCCAAGGCACGTCTCATCCGCGACAGCAAGGTCATCGCCGAGACGGTCACCATCTCCTCGCTCAAGCGGGAGAAGGAAGACGCTACCGAGGTTCGCGAAGGCTACGAATGTGGTTTGACCGTCACCTATTCCGATATCAAGATCGGTGACGTTCTCGAGTGCTACGAGCTTCGCGAGAAGCCGCGCGACTGATTATGTCGACACGGGCGTTGGGGCGGACGCACGTGAGTACTAGCTGACATGGACTCTCTCGGACTTGAACATACAAGTCCGAGAGAGTCCATTCGGCTCTGTATAGGGGGAAAATGTTTGTAGGGGCACTGGAGTTCGACATCCTTTTCGGCGATGTCCACTCACTCAAGGAAAAGCGTTCGATGCTGTCGCCGATCCTGACGGAACTCCGTCGATTCGGTGTGAGTGCAGCGGAGGCGGGGGAGCAGGGACGCCTGCGTCGTGCGCTCGTGGGAGTCGGTGTGGTCAGTTCGTCCGTCGATCACCTGCACGACGTTCTCGATCATTGTGAGCGGGCGGTCGCCGAGCGTCCGGAGATTCAGTTGCTGGCTGTGCGAAGGCGAATTTTCGGCCCGGAAGACTGAGCGTCACCGATCTGTGTCGCTTAGCCACTCTTCCAGACGCCGTAACGAATCGAGTTCGTCGGCAAGGGATTCGGTGGCTTCGGGTCCAACTGTGGCGGTGTTTGTGCTCACGCTCGACACATGCGACAACTGTGGAGATCGACGACGGCCCTGGCGGCGGTGGCTCGTGGTCGAAGACCTCTACCGATGGTGATTTGGTTGCCGGGTAGCCGATGGACGAGACTGTTGTCGGTAATAATTCTTGTTAACCAGAACTTTGATCGATCGAGTCACCTCGATTCGAGTGGCCAGGTAGAGGAGACTGACAGTCATGGTAGATCCAGCCCGGGCACGCAAGTTGGCAAAGCGTATCGGAACCATCGTCGCGACGGCGATCGATCACGAGATCAAGGATCCGCGACTCGCATTCGTGACCATCACGGACACCAAGGTCACCAACGATCTGCACGACGCGACGGTGTACTACACAGTCATGGGCGAGAAGGTCGATTCCGCACCCGATGTGGAAGCCGCCGCCGCAGGTCTCGAGAAGGCCAAGGGTGTTCTGCGCTCGAAGGTCGGTGCCGGAACCGGAGTTCGCTTCACACCGACTCTGACGTTTGTCGCCGATACCGTTCCAGACACCGCGCGTCATATGGAAGAACTGCTGGCCCGTGCCAAGGCCGCCGACGACGAGGTCGCCAAGGCGCGTGAGAATGCACAACCGGCCGGAGATGCAGATCCGTACAAGGAGCCGCGAGTGGCTTCGGACGAAGACGAGGCGTCGCCAGATGTTCGTGAAGCCGACTGACGCGCACCGAGAATGACGATCACCGCACTTTCG
Organism: Rhodococcus sp. SG20037; assembly: GCF_031763325.1. Classification (NCBI taxonomy): domain Bacteria; kingdom Bacillati; phylum Actinomycetota; class Actinomycetes; order Mycobacteriales; family Nocardiaceae; genus Rhodococcus; species Rhodococcus sp. SG20037. The sequence continues at coordinate 2,719,577 of NZ_CP134497.1, forward strand.
GACGTCGACCCCTGCGAGGCGAAGTTCGCTCAGGTGGCCGAGGTTCTCGAATTGGCACACACGGTGACAATTCTCTGCCATGTGCAGCCGGATGCGGACACTATCGGCAGCGGACTTGCGCTCGGTCTCGTTCTCGAGCGTCGGGGCATTTCGGTGCAGGTCGCGTTCAGTCGGCCGTCGGCGCTGCCCGAGTCGATGTGTGATTTCCCTGGTGTTCACTTGCTCGTGGCGCCCGCCGATGTTCGGGAAAGTGTCGATGTTCTGGTGACCGTGGATGTCGGCAGCGAGGGCCGCCTCGGTGAGTTGGCGAGTCGACTCGCCGGCGCGAATCGCACGATCGTCCTTGATCACCATCGCTCCAATTCCGAATTCGGAAGCATCAACGTCGTCGACGAAACCGCGGCTTCGACGACGGCGCTCATCGCACGATTCTTCGATGCGTGGGGAGTCGCGATCGATCGCGATATCGCGCACTGTCTCTATGCCGGACTGGTCACCGACACCGGCTCCTTCCGGTGGGGAGGTCCGCTTCCGCACGTGCTCGCGGCGCGTTTGCTGGCGACCGGCATCGACGGCGACGCGATTGCGCGAAAGCTGCTCGACACCCATCCGTTCGGGTGGTTGCCGATGCTGGCTTCGGTACTCGGGTCCGCGGTGCTGGTCCCGGAAGCCGCGGACGGCCGTGGGCTGGTGTACGCGGTCATCCGACGCAGTGACATCGGCGATCTTCGCTCCGAGGAGATCGAGAGCGTCGTCGATATCGTGCGAACCACATCGGAAGCCGAAGTTGCCGCAGTACTCAAGGAGTCGGTTTCCGGAAGCTGGTCGATCTCGTTGCGTGCAAAGTCGGCGATCGACGTGTCGGCGGTCGCTGAAAGTCTTGGTGGCGGCGGACATCGGCTGTCGGCCGGATACACGTCGACCAGTTCCAGCGACGAGATTGTTGCCGCGCTCGTCGCGGCACTCGGCTGAATCCGCGGCATTGAGCGAATCTGACGCCACCTCGGCGGGATCTTCGGCAGCTGAATTCGACGTCACTGGGCGACGAATCTTTTCCCTGGCGTTTCCGGCACTCGGGGTGCTGGCAGCCGAACCCCTCTATCTGTTGTTCGACATCGCCGTGGTCGGCCGACTCGGGGCGCTTCCGCTGGCCGGATTGGCAGTCGGTGGTCTGATCCTGTCGTTGGTGAGTACGCAGCTGACCTTCTTGTCGTACGGCACCACGGCGCGGGCCGCACGGCTTCACGGGGCGGGCCGCGAGCGCGACGCGGTGGGTGAGGGTGTTCAGGCGACCTGGCTGGCGGCCGCGATCGGCTTGGCCTTGGTCGTGATCGTGCAGGTGATCGCCGGCCCGCTGACTTCGGCGGTGGCCGGGACTCCCGACATCGCCGCGGCTGCGGAAAGTTGGCTCCGGATAGCGGTGTTGGGTGTTCCACTCATCCTGGTGGCCCTGGCCGGCAACGGCTGGATGCGCGGGGTTCAGAACACGGTGCGACCGCTGCGGTTCGTCCTTGTCGGCCTGGGTATTTCGGCGGTGTTGTGTCCGATTCTGGTGCATGGCTTGCTCGGTGCTCCGCGTCTGGAACTCGAAGGATCAGCTGTTGCGAATCTGGTGGGCCAGAGTATTTCGGGTGTGCTGTTCGCCTGGGCGCTCTTTCGTGAACCGGTTTCGGCTCGACCACATTTTGCGATCATGCGGGCGCAGATGCTGATGGGCCGTGACCTGATTCTGCGCAGCCTCGCATTCCAAGCGTGTTTCGTTTCCGCGGCTGCAGTGGCGTCGAGGTTCGGTGCGGCTGTAGTCGGTGCGCACCAAGTCGTCCTCCAACTGTGGAACCTGGTTTCGCTCCTTCTCGATTCCTTGGCGATCGCAGCTCAGACGCTGATCGGAGCGGCGCTCGGCGGTGGATTCGCAGCCGCGGCGAAAAAGATGACCTGGCGGATCACCGCATGGTCGACGGTATTTGCCGTGGTGCTCGCGATCTTCTTCGCCGCCGGCCACTCCGTGGTCCCCGGACTCTTCACGTCCGACGCCGAGGTGCTCGGTCAGATGTCGATCGCATGGTGGTTCTTCGTCGCGATCATGCCGGTGGCGGGAATCGTCTTCGCACTCGACGGTGTTCTACTCGGCGCCGGGGACGTGGTGTTTCTGCGCAACGCGACCATGCTGTGCGCAGTTCTCGGGTTTCTGCCCGCGATCTGGCTCTCTCTCGCCTACGACTGGGGGCTCGCCGGAATTTGGGCAGGGCTTACCGTGTTCGTAGTACTTCGGATGGTCGCGGTGTCGTGGCGAGCGTTTTCCGGCAAGTGGGCAGTGACAGGTCCGGCGACGGCGAAGCGCGGAAGTTCAACTGAGGAAGCAGAGGGATCGTGGCAGCAAAGCTGATGGCGGTGAGCGACATTCATGTCGGTCACAACGGCAACAAGCCGATGACGGAGGAACTGTTCCCGGATTCGCCTGACGACTGGCTCATTCTCGCCGGAGATGTTTCCGAGAAAACTGACGACATTCGGTGGGCGTTGAAGCTCCTTCGCAGCCGATTCGCAAAGGTCATCTGGATTCCGGGCAATCACGAACTGTGGACGACCGCCAAGGATCCGGTTCAGATTCACGGAGCGCCGCGCTACGAGTACCTGGTCAACATGTGCCGCGAACTCGACGTCATCACACCCGAGGACCCGTTCCCGGTGTGGGAGGGAGACGAGGGACCGGTCACGGTCGTCCCGATGTTTCTTCTCTACGACTACTCCTTCCTGCCGGAAGGTGCGCGAGACAAGGAACACGGGCTCGAGATCGCGCGTGACAAGAACGTCGTCGCCACCGACGAGTTCCTACTCTCACCGCAGCCGTATGCGACGCGCGACGCATGGTGCCGGGCGAGGATCGAGTACACCCAGGCGCGGTTGGATGCGCTTCCCGAAGGCACAAGAACCGTTCTCGTGAACCATTTCCCGATGGTCCGGCAGCCGACGGACGTGCTCATGTATCCGGAGTTCGCACTGTGGTGCGGAACCACCGCTACCGCCGACTGGCACGTGAAGTACAACGCGGTGTGCTCGGTGTACGGGCACCTGCACATCCCTCGAACCACGTACTACGACGGCGTCCGCTTCGAGGAAGTCTCACTCGGATACCCGCGCGAGTGGCGTCGGCGTGGACTGCCGGAGAAGTTGTTGCGTCAGATTCTTCCCGTTCCGGAGTACCCGCCGGGAACGCTCAACAAGTGGGGTGGCCACTTCAAGGTCACGCCGGAGCAGGAAGCCGAAGTCGAGCGCATGCGCGCCGGACGCTGAGAGGTATCGCTACGTGATCGAACAGATTCTTCCCGGTGGAGTTGCGACGGCCGAGGCCTTCGTCGATCCGCCCGGTCTGGTTCCGCACCCCAGTGAGGAAGCGTTGATCGGCCGCGCGGTCGAGAAGCGTCGTCGTGAGTTCGTGACCACCCGGCACCTTGCGCGTCAGGCGATGGGCAAGCTCGGCGTTCCGTCTGCCGCTGTCATGCGCGGTGAGCGTGGTGCGCCGCTCTGGCCGCAGGGAGTGGTCGGGAGCCTCGCCCATTGCGACGGCTACCGCGGCGCTGTCCTGGCGTACTCCATGCAGGTCCGCTCACTCGGTATCGACGCCGAACCGCACGGCCCGCTGCCGGACGGGGTATTGCCCGCGGTCAGCATCGAGGCGGAACGAACGTGGTTGGACACTCAGGAAACCGGCGGTCCGGTGCACTGGGATCGAGTGCTCTTCTGCGCGAAGGAAGCCACGTACAAGGCGTGGTTTCCACTCACCGGGCGCTGGTTGGGTTTCGAGGACGCCCACATCACGTTCGAGGCGGAGTCGGAAACGTCCGGCACTTTCAACTCGCGTCTGCTGGTCCCCGGTGAGGCGACGTCCGGTCCGCCGCTCACCTCTTTCGACGGCAGGTGGTTGGTGTCGGACGGACTCATCCTGACGGCAATTTCGGTGCAGTGAGCGCGACTGGCAGAATCGGCACACGTGTCAGCTCGTGAAAAGCCTTCCTCCGGTCTTGTCGGCGCCGGAATTCTGATTGTCGACAAAGAGGCGGGTATCACCAGCCACGACGTGGTCGCTCGGTGCCGCAAGTTGTTGAACACCCGGAAGGTGGGACACGCCGGGACGCTGGATCCCATGGCGACCGGTGTTCTCGTTCTCGGCGTCGAGCGTGCGACCAAGTTGCTCGGACTCCTGGCGCTGACAACCAAGGCGTACTCGGCGACCATTCGCCTCGGGGCAGCGACGGACACGGACGATGCCGAGGGGGAGGTCCTGACCTCCGCAGACGCTTCGCAGGTGACGGACGCGGAGATCGCGGCGATCGTGGCCACGTTGACCGGGGACATCAAGCAGATCCCGGCAAGCGTGAGCGCTATCAAGGTGGACGGTCAGCGCGCACATGCTCTGGTGCGTGCGGGAGAAACCGTCGAGCTGGCGCCGCGTCCGGTAACGGTGTCGACTTTCGAGGTTCTGGCTCGGCGAGATGTCCCGGGTGGCTTCGTCGATCTGGACGTCGACGTGGAGTGCTCGTCCGGTACGTACATCCGCTCGCTTGCCCGCGACCTCGGTCGTGAATTGGGCGTCGGCGGTCATTTGACGGCACTGCGCCGCACCCGCGTCGGGCCGTTCACTCTCGAACATGCGCGCACGCTCGAAGATCTCGCGGATCAGCCGGGTGTGAGCCTCGACATCGATCAGGCCGCGCAGACGGCTTTTCCGCATCGGCAGATCACGGCGGAGGAAGCCGAGGCGATCAGCCAGGGGCGCTGGCTCGAGCCGATCGGGATGAAGGGGATCTGTGCGGCGATCGATCCCACCGGTCACACGATTGCGCTTCTGCAGGAGAAGGGTCGACGCGCCAGTTCGGTGATGGTCGTGCGACCGGCGACGCTTCGCGGGTGATCGTCCGCGAGCGTGTCGACGGCGACCTCGACGGTTGCGTCGATGCGCTGGCACAGGTCCACGAGTGCGACGGATATCCGAACACGTGGCCGGAACACCCGCGCCGCTGGCTCAGTTCGCCCACGGTGGTGAAGGCGTGGGTCGGTGAGAGTGACGGTCGTGTTGTCGGTCATGTGGCCGTCGACAGCGAGGTCGCAGGTGCGCCCACAACCGCGGGATCGATAGCCGTGTCGCGATTGTTCGTTCATCCTGGCTCACGTGGAAACGGCCTCAGCGATGCGCTACTCGATGCCGTGACGGATTTCGCAGCCGAGAGTCGGTTGGAACTGGTGCTCGCCGTCGTCGACGACGCTCTGCCGGCGATCGCACTGTACGAGCGTCGAGGGTGGGTGTACGTCGACGAGAGGCTCGCCGACTGGACCCGGACCGACGGCGTCCGGCCCGTGGAACGCCGATACCGACTGCCGCTTTGACTACCTCGGCTAGACGAGCCAAATTGCTTGAGCGACTGGACTTCCCAAGTCGATGGTGTTGGGGCTGTCGCCGAGTCGAACGGACACTGTCCCGGCGAAATCGCGGCGCTCCTCGACGGTGATCTCGACATCGAGACTGACGCCGACGGAATCGAAGTACCGGAGCATTTCGGGATCGGAATCGGAGATCCGGGCAACGCGGCCCCGCTCACCGTTGGCGAAGTCGCTGAGCTGGCGGGCCGGGGGAGTCGGCACCGAACCGTCGGTGGCGGGAATGGGATCACCGTGCGGGTCACGTTCGGGGAAGCCCAGTTTGGCGTCCATCCGCGAGATCATCAGATCGGAAACGGCGTGTTCGAGGACTTCGGCCTCGTCGTGGACTTCGTCCCAGCCGTATCCGAGTTCCTGAACCAGATAGGTCTCGATCAACCGGTGGCGCCGGACCATGGAGACGGCGGCGGCGCGGCCGCTGTCGGTCAGGGCGATGGATCCGTAGCGGGCGTGATCGACCAGGCCCTGGTCCGAGAGTTTGCGGATCGCCTCGGACACCGTCGAGGCCGAGACGCTCATTTTCTCGGACAGGAGCTTGGTGGAAACCCGCTCGTGGGACCACTCCTGGATAGTCCAGATGACCTTGAGGTAGTCCTGGGCCACCGACGAGAGTGCGAGCGTGTCGATTGCCGCGTCGTGCGCCGAAGTGCTGTCGCCATCCGACGTCGATGATGCTTCCGAGGTTCCGGTCTTGTGAGCTGCCACAACGCTTAGCTTAGGCTACGAAATCCGGAACTTCCGTACGTGAGCGGCAGCACAGCGGTGATTCGCTGGGCGGGTCCGAACGTGACCCGCCGCCGGTGGACCCGTAGGCTGCCAATCGTGCTGAGATGGCGTGGTCTCGACGAAGTTCCGGCCGATTGGGGTCGTTGTGTGCTCACTATCGGTGTGTTCGACGGTGTGCATCGTGGGCATGCCCAATTGATAGCGAGAGCGGTTACCGCTGCCCGCAAACGTGGTGTTCCGAGCGTGTTGATGACGTTCGACCCGCATCCCATGGAGGTTGTGCGGCCGGGTAGTCATCCAGCCCAGTTGACGACGCTGCAACGGCGTGCGGAATTGGCTCAGGATCTGGGCATCGACGTGTTCTGCGTGATGCCGTTCACCGCTGATTTCATGAAGCTGACGCCGGAGCGCTACGTCCACGAGATTCTCGTCGAACGTCTACATGTCGCCGAGGTCGTGGTGGGGGACAACTTCACCTTCGGCAAGAAGGCGCTCGGCAATGTCGATCTTCTTCGTGAAATGGGCGCTCGCTTCGGCTTTGCCGTCGACGGCGTCCAGCTGCTCGCCGAGCATGCGGTGACGTTCTCGTCGACCTACATCCGCTCGTGCGTCGACGCAGGCGACATGGAAGCGGCTACCGAAGCTCTGGGCCGTCCACATCGTGTCGAAGGTGTGGTCGTCCACGGTGACAAGCGTGGACGCGAGTTGGGGTTCCCGACGGCCAACGTTGCACCGCCGATGTTTTCGGCGATTCCGGCCGACGGCGTGTACGCGGCGTGGTTCACGGTGCTCGGTGCCGGCGAGGAACTCGGAACCGTCGTTCCCGGTCGCCGATACCAAGCCGCGGTGTCTGTGGGTACCAATCCGACCTTCTCCGGCCGGACCCGAACCGTCGAGGCATACGTTCTCGACACCGAAGCTGACCTGTACGGACAACACGTCGCGGTCGACCTGGTTTCGCGGATTCGCGGTATGGAGAAGTTCGACTCGATCGAGTCGCTCATCACGGCAATGAACCGAGATGTCGAACGCGCACGCCGGATTCTGAGTGAGGATGCAGAACGCAGCGTCGGTTGAGTTCCTCCTGTGTCAGTGGCGGCCGCCACATTCGCTCCAGGTGGGCGAGAGCGCCTCACTGTTGCTGGTAGGATCTTCTCTCGGTGCGTGCTGCGGTTTGCGGTGGCCGCGCCCGATCTAGTTCCTTTCACGCAAACGTCATCACAGGAGTGAATCAAGTGGCATTGACCACGGAAGAAAAGAAGGCCGTTCTCGGCGAGTACGGCTTGCACGAGACCGACACGGGATCGCCTGAAGCTCAGGTGGCAATGCTCACCAAGCGCATCACCGATCTCACCGAGCACCTCAAGACCCACAAGCATGACCACCACTCGCGTCGTGGACTGCTCTTGATGGTCGGTCGCCGTCGTCGTCTGCTGAAGTACGTGGCAAAGACCGACGTCGCTCGCTACCGCACGCTCATCGAGCGTCTCGGCCTGCGTCGCTAGATTTTTCTCACGACGCTGATCGAAAGCAACACGGCATGCTTCGGTTTGCCGAACACTCCGTCAGCCGGCGAAGCCACGCATATACTTGGCTTCGCTGGCTTTCGGCGTTAGCTGCCGCAAGGCAGTTTCCGCTGTCGGCGCTATGCACAGTTGTCCAGGCGCAGTTGTTTATGCGCAGTTGTGCAGTGCGCAGCCAGCACACCGTATGCACCAGAGAACGTGGTGTCGGTTGTCGGTAGTGGTTCTCCGGACCGGGCAAGTGCCCGAAAGCTCCGGCGGACTTCGATCGACGGCCGCCCGAACGTCGTGACGTCCCGAAGCAGAAATCGCTCGCATCGCAAGGAGCGTCTGCAATTCAAGAGGGGGACGTCCCTCGGTGCGCAGTTTCCACCAGGAGGGTGGAAACGCCCGCGCGGGTACGGCGAAGACGAGAGGGAAGTGAAGAGAAAAGAATGACAGAGAATTCCGTAGTAGAGGTCGACGAAGGCGTGTTCGAATCCACCGCCGTGATCGACAACGGGTCCTTCGGTACCCGCACCATCCGTTTCGAGACCGGACGCCTTGCTCAGCAGGCCGCCGGCGCCGTCGTTGCTTACCTGGACGACGAGACCATGCTGCTGTCCGCCACGAGCGCCAGCAAGCACCCCAAGGAGCACTTCGACTTCTTCCCCCTGACGGTGGACGTCGAAGAGCGTATGTACGCAGCGGGCCGCATCCCCGGTTCGTTCTTCCGTCGTGAGGGACGCCCCTCCACCGACGCGATCCTGACTTGCCGCCTCATCGACCGGCCGCTGCGCCCGTCCTTCGTCGACGGTCTCCGTAACGAGATCCAGGTCGTCGTCACGGTCATGAGCCTCAACCCGCAGGATCTGTACGACGTCGTGGCCATCAACGCTGCTTCCGCGTCGACGCAGATCGCGGGCCTGCCGTTCTCCGGACCCGTCGGTGGCGTGCGCGTTGCACTCATCGTCTCGGACGAGAACAAGACCGGCCAGTGGGTTGCATTCCCGACGGTCGATCAGCTCGAGAACGCCGTCTTCGACATGGTCGTCGCCGGCCGCGTCGTTTCCGGTAGCGGTGACAACGCCGACGTCGCGATCATGATGGTCGAGGCCGAGGCCACCGACAACGTCATCGCGAAGATCGCCGACGGCGCTCAGGCACCGACCGAGGCCATTGTCGCCGAGGGCCTCGAGGCCGCCAAGCCGTTCATCGCACGCCTGTGCGCTGCACAGGCAGCACTTGCATCCAAGGCTGCAAAGCCCACGGGTGACTACCCGGTCTTCCCGGCGTACCAGGACGACGTTTTTGCTGCCGTCGAGGCTGCTGCGTCCGAAAAGCTCAATGCCGCACTGACAATCGCCGGCAAGCAGGAACGCGACGACAAGACCGACGAGGTCAAGGTCGAGGTTCTCGAGCAGGTTGCACCCAACTTCGAAGGCCGCGAGAAGGAACTGGGAGCAGCGTTCCGCTCGCTCACCAAGAAGCTGGTTCGCCAGCGCATCCTGCGCGATCAGTTCCGCATCGACGGCCGCGGCGTCACGGACATCCGTTCGCTGTCCGCCGAGGTTGCGATCATCCCGCGCGCACACGGCTCCGCACTGTTCGAGCGTGGCGAGACCCAGATCCTGGGTGTGACCACTCTCGACATGGTGAAGATGGCTCAGCAGGTCGACTCGCTCGGTCCCGAGACCACCAAGCGCTACATGCATCATTACAACTTCCCGCCGTACTCCACCGGTGAGACGGGCCGCGTCGGTTCGCCGAAGCGTCGCGAAATCGGTCACGGTGCACTCGCCGAGCGCGCTCTCATGCCGGTTCTGCCCAGCGTCGAAGAGTTCCCTTACGCGATTCGCCAGGTCTCCGAGGCTCTGAGCTCCAACGGTTCCACCTCGATGGGCTCGGTGTGCGCGTCCACGCTCGCACTGCTCAACGCCGGTGTGCCGCTTCGCGCTCCGGTTGCCGGTATCGCCATGGGTCTGGTTTCCGACCAGGTCGACGGCGAAACCCGCTACGTCGCGCTGACCGACATCCTCGGCGCCGAAGACGCCTTCGGCGACATGGACTTCAAGGTCGCAGGTACCAAGGACTTCGTCACGGCCCTGCAGCTGGACACGAAGCTCGACGGCATCCCGTCGCAGGTCCTTGCCGGTGCACTCTCGCAGGCCAAGGACGCACGGACCACGATCCTCGAGGTCATGGCGGAAGCCATCGACACTCCGGACGAGATGAGCCCGTTCGCTCCCCGCGTGACGGCCATCAAGGTCCCCGTCGACAAGATCGGTGAGGTCATCGGCCCCAAGGGCAAGATGATCAACTCCATCACCGAGCAGACCGGTGCCAACATCTCCATCGAAGACGACGGCACCGTGTTCGTCGGCGCCACCGATGGACCGTCTGCACAGGCCGCGATCGACATGATCAACGCCATTGCCAACCCGCAGCTCCCCAAGGTCGGCGAGCGGTTCCTGGGTACGGTCGTCAAGACCACCGCCTTCGGTGCCTTCGTTTCGCTCCTGCCGGGACGCGACGGACTGGTGCACATCTCGAAGCTGGGCAGCGGTAAGCGCATTGCCAAGGTCGAAGACGTGGTCAACGTCGGATCCAAGATCCGCGTCGAGATCGCCGACATCGATGCTCGCGGCAAGATCTCGCTGATCCCGGTCGAAGAGGGCAACGACGAGGCTGCCGCTCCGGCCGCCGACGAGGCTGCTTCCGAGTAGATCTCACTTCGTACTCTGATGCGGCCCCGCGCGGATTTCCGTGCGGGGCCGCATCTGTACTGTCTGTAGACACAGAGCCTGTAGATACCTGATTGACCACTTGCACCGAGGACTGCTGAACCTTTTCATGGCAAAGACCACTCCCAACACCACGCGCAGCCGCAGCGCTGTGCTGAAATCGCCGATCGATGCGACTCCCGAATCCGGAGTACAGCGCACGGTCCTTCCCGGCGGCCTGCGCGTCGTCACCGAGTTCATTCCCGGTGTGCGTTCCGCCTCCGTCGGTGTGTGGGTCGGAGTCGGCTCGCGCGACGAGCAGCCGAGTGTGGCCGGTGCCGCGCATTTTCTCGAGCACCTGCTGTTCAAGTCGACGCCGTCACGGACGGCGTTGGACATCGCGCAGGTCATGGATGGTGTGGGCGGCGAACTCAATGCATTCACGTCGAAGGAACACACCTGTTTCTACGCGCACGTGATCGACGACGACCTTCCGATGGCGGTTGACCTTGTCGCCGACGTCGTGCTGCGAGGGCGTTGCAGAACCGCGGACGTCGATGTCGAGCGGCAAGTAGTGCTCGAAGAGATCGCGATGCGTGACGACGATCCGGAAGACTTGCTCGGCGATGCGTTCCTGACCGCGTTGTTCGGCGATCATCCTGTCGGCCGTCCGATCATAGGTAGCGTCGAATCGATCGAGTCGATGTCGCGCAATCAGTTGCATTCCTTCCATGTTCGGCGTTACACACCGCAGCGGATGGTGCTGGCCGTAGCGGGAAACGTCGACCACAAGCAGGTTGTGACGCTCGCTCGCCGTGCATTTGCCGGACATCTCGAGCGCGGGGTCAAGCCGGCGCCGCGGCGCGAAGGCACTCTGCGTTTGCGAACGATGCCTGAACTGAGCTTGACCCACCGCGACAGCGAGCAGGTCCACCTTGCGCTCGGGGTACGCGCGTTCGGCCGGCACGAGGGCCATCGCTGGGCGCTGTCGGTGCTCAACGCCGCAGTGGGCGGTGGGCTGAGTTCTCGTCTGTTCCAAGAGATTCGGGAGAAGCGCGGGCTGGCGTACTCCGTCTATTCCGGCGTCGACACCTTCGCGGACACCGGAGCGTTCTCCGTGTATGCAGGTTGCCAGCCGGAGAACCTCGGGGAGGTTGCCACGGTTATCCGCGAGGTACTCGCGAACGTGGCGACGGACGGAATCACCGATGCCGAGATCGCCCGCGCCAAGGGATCGCTGCGCGGCGGATTGGTTCTGGCACTGGAAGATTCAGGCTCACGCATGAACCGTATCGGTCGCAGCGAACTGAACTACGGCAACCATCGCAGTGTTGCGCAGACGCTCGCGACCATCGACGCAGTCACCTCCGAAGAGGTGCTCGAGGTGGCGCAGGTGCTCTTGACGAGGCCGTTTGCAGCCGCCGTCGTGGGTCCGTACAAGCGGGTTCGTGACCTCCCCGCGTCGGTACGCGGGATCGTGGGCAAGTAGTTCGAACTATCGAAATCGGGGTGTGCAGTTGAAGATCCGTGGTGCAGTGCTCGAAGAGATCGGCCGGAAGCGTCCCTTCGCAGAGTCGACTCCGATTTCGATTTCGGAACTCGACCTCGAATCCCCGGGCCCGGGTGAGATCCTGGTCAAGATCGAAGCTGCCGGGCTTTGTCACTCCGACCTCTCCGTGGTCGACGGGAATCGGGTACGACCCGTGCCGATGTTGTTGGGCCATGAGGCGGCAGGTCGAATCATCGAACTCGGCGACGGAGTTGATTCGTTGTCGGTGGGCACCCGCGTCGTGATGACTTTTCTTCCGCGGTGCGGTGAATGTGCGGGATGCGCTACTGACGGCCGGATGCCTTGCACGGTGGGTAGCGCCGCTAACAACGACGGCAGTTTGCTCGGTGGCGCGCATCGACTGCGGCGCTCCGGCGAGAACGTCAAACATCATCTCGGTGTTTCGGGTTTCGCGACGCATGCTGTGGTCAACGCCAAGTCGGTTGTTCCCGTCGACGACGACATCCCGGCCGAAATTGCAGCCGTACTCGGTTGTGCGGTGTTGACCGGTGGGGGAGCGCTCCTCAACGCGGCGAAGCCTCGCCCGGCAGACACCGTGATGGTGGTCGGCTTGGGTGGCGTCGGGATGGCCGCAATCCTGACGGCGAGGGCACTCGGGGTCGAGAACGTCATCGGTGTAGACGCACTGGAATCCAAGCTGGCTCAGGCGCTGGAACTGGGCGCGACCGAGGTCTTCACACCGTCTGGCCTGTCCGAGAGTGGCGTTCGCGCAGACATCGTCGTCGAGGCCGCGGGAAATGCTCGGGCCTTCGAGACAGCGGTGGCTGCGACGGCAGCGGGTGGCACGACCGTCACGGTCGGGTTGCCGGCGCCTGACGCGCGCTCGTCGATCTCACCTCTCGGACTGGTCGCCGAAGCGCGGACCATTATCGGCAGCTACCTGGGATCTGCGGTCCCGTCCCGCGACATCCCGATCTACGCGCAGTTGTGGCGCGACGGGAAGCTGCCGGTCGAGAAGCTCATTTCCTCGCGAATCGAATTGGCCGACATCAATTCGGGTATGGACGAACTCGCCGACGGAAAAGCAATCCGACAGGTCATTATCTTCGACGCGGAGTAGGTGCACGTCGGTGTTATGCAGCGGAAATGAGGCGTTTGCGTCCCCGATTCCCTCCCGAGTCGCCACGGAAAATCGTTACCCGTTGTAACGCTCCTCTCGTACTGGACGACTACTCGAATGACGTTGCGTGACGCCCCGGGGGTCGGTCGTACGTTTTCCAAAAGCTGATTGGGGAGAAGATATGCCGGTTCGTGGGTTCTTTTCGCGACATCGAATACTGGCGGGTGCAGTAGCGCCCGCAGCGCTCGGCGTGGCCGCACTGGTCGCGGTCGCAGTTGCCGTGGATTCTCCGCAATCGCAGACGATCGAGACCGAATTGACCGCGTCTGTCACCGAGTGTCACGACACGGTCGGGATCGGTGTCGCCGGTCGCGGTGACACGCCGGTCGAGGGTACGACGAAGATGCTCGTCGGTGCGGATGGAAAGACACTCCTCCCGGCGGCGCTCACAGACGACTACAGCAGCCACTGGGTGGACCCGGTACTCAAGGCGCCCGCCGGGTCGGTCAAGGACGGCTCGTACGTCTCGGTCTACATTGCGTATCCCGCCAACATGGACAGTTACGAAGAAGCCGTGACGACGGGCGCGGAAAACACCCGAGCGGTCATGAAGGCGATCAGTGCCGCATGCCCGAACACGAAGTTCTCGATTGTCGGCTACAGCGAGGGCGCTGACGTAGTGCGCCGCGTGGCGATGGACATCGGCTCGGAGTCGAGCACCTCCGGCATCAATCCGGACAACGTCGTCGGTGTGGTGATCTTCGCCGACGCCGGTCGACTCGCGGGCGAGGGCCCGTTCCCCGGCGCGAAAAACCCCTACACGAACCCTGACGGTTTCAACGAGCAATATCAGGACGGTAAGAACACCGCTTCCGGATCTGGTGCACTTCCAGGTACCAGTGGGGACTTCGGGGCCCTGAAAGGCAAGATTGCGTCGTTCTGCTCTGACGGCGACCTCACCTGCGCAGCCCCCGAGAACATTTCACTCCTGATCCTGGCGGCAAACGTCGGTCGGCAGCTCAACGTCGACCAGTTGCAAGCGCAGAATCTGACGCCCGCCACCGGCATGGATATCGCGGTCGTGATGGGACGCGTGATGTTCGACGCGTTCAACGACATCTCGAGCAATCCCACCTGGATGCAGAGCGACGAAACCTTCCTCGATGTCTTGCTGAAGGTGTCCGACCCGGCGTACAAGCCGAGCGAGGCCACCACCAAGCCAGTCGCAAAGGACTCGGTTTCCACGGAGGAAGTGTCGCCGTTGGCGTACCTGCCGCAGAAACTGTTCAAGGAAATCGTCGGCCTCATCGCCACGAACCAGAACACGATCCCCGTCGTCATGAACGATCCGTACGGCCTCACTTTGGGCCCGGACGTCGGTCACCACTTCGACTACTGGCGTGATTCGGATGCTGCAAACGGCAAGCCCCTGACGTCAGCGGAGTATGCAGCGGCGTGGCTGACTTATCTGGCCAAACAGGCGCAAGACGGCAAGCCGGTCGATTCGTCGGCGAAGCCGACCGCAGAAGAGATGGCGGATGCCATCGATGCCTTGGCTGCTTCGCCTTCGGTTACCGACTCGGCCAAGCCCACCACAACCACGGGCGCAGCTGCACAACCCGCACCCGCAGGTTCGGGATCTGCAGCACCGGCACCCGCGGTGCCGACGACGTCATCGGTTGCGCCGGCCGCGACGCCGAGTGTGACGTCGACCGTGGCGCCGTCGACTTTGGTCCAGTCGAGTGCACCGCCCGCCGCGACCACGGCGACGACAACATCGACGACAACGACGACACAAGCTGCAGCCGGCTAGAGGTTTCCGTTCGTCAAAAACGCTGTCACAGGCTGCGATCCGCAATAGTTGCGGATCGCAGCCTGTTTTCGTGTACGGGTTACGCACAGAGACCGTTGGTGCTTATCGTGGAAGGGAGGTTTCCGGATCACGAATCGTGGGTTTCACCGTGCACGAGCTGTCCATTGCGCAGAGTGTGGTCGAAGCCGTGTGTGAGCGTGCCGGCGAGCGACGAGTATCGAGCGTGCGGCTTGAAGTAGGGCAACTCTGCGCGGTGGTTCCACACTCTCTGCTGTTCTGCTTCGACGTCGTCACCGCGGGTACTCACGCCGAAGGTGCCAGCTTGCACATCGATGAGATTGCAACCAGCGCGCGATGCAAAAGCTGCGGCGTGATGTTCTCGCCGCCCGACATGTTCTTGCTGTGTGAATGCGGCAGTGCTGATGTCGAGGTGCTTGCCGGCCGAGAGTTACGGATCCTGTCGATGGAAGTGAGCTGAGCATGTGCGCGACGTGTGGGTGCGGGGACACCACAGGACCTCGGGTGTCGGTAGTCGCAGACGGAGAACACGAGCAGGAACACGACGATCATGGGCACGGTCATGGGCACGGTCATGAGCACGGCCACCCCGACCACACCGTGATTCTCGAGCAGCAGGTGCTCGCCAAGAACGACGGCATTGCGGTTCACAATCGTCAGTGGATGCGGAGCCGCCGAATCACGGCGCTCAACATCATGAGTTCCCCCGGCGCGGGGAAGACGACATTGCTGGCGCGAACCATCCGGGAGCTCGGATGTCAGCGACCGATAGCCGTGATCGAAGGTGACCAGGAAACCCGGCTCGACGCCGAGCGGATCCGAGAGACCGGCGCGTCGGTGGTGCAGGTGAATACCGGGGCCGGATGTCACCTCGATGCCGCGATGATCGACCGCGCACTGCGCGCCTTGGATCCCGCTGAAGAATCGCTGCTTCTGATCGAAAACGTCGGAAACCTGGTGTGCCCCGCGCTCTTCGACCTCGGCGAGGAAGGCAAGGTTGTCCTAATTTCGACGCCGGAGGGGGCAGACAAACCGAAAAAGTACCCACACATCTTCGCTGTCGCGGACCTCGTGGTGATCAACAAGATCGACTTGCTCCCGTACGTCGAGTTCGACGTCGATGCCTGCGTCGAGCAGGCGAGAATACTCAATCCTGCTGTGCGCGTTGTTGTTTTGTCTGCCACGACAGGTGAGGGCATGGACGAGTGGTACGAGTGGATCGGTAGTCGTTCGGCGATTTCTCCGGTGGCCGTTGACAACTGATCTGCTCGGGTAGTTAATGAAATGAGTGGGTGCCACGCAAGTGGGCCGAGGTTCGACTCCGGTGGCGTCAGCGTTTCGGTGCCGCGGCAATTCGAGGCCACAGAGTCTTGAGGCCATAGCGTGTCAGGCCAGTCGCGGCGCTGAGAGTCAAGGCGCAAGTGCACCCGTGAAAGCGGCTGACATGGACACACAAAAATCGACTGCTGGCACCACGGCGGACCCTGCCTCCGAAAGCGCAGCTACCCCCGCAAGCGCAGCGGCCAAAGCGGAAGAAACTCTGATCCACGTGCTGTGGATCAATGCCGGTCTCAGTTGCGACGGAGATT
This sequence comes from Rhodococcus sp. SG20037, assembly GCF_031763325.1. NCBI lineage: Bacteria > Bacillati > Actinomycetota > Actinomycetes > Mycobacteriales > Nocardiaceae > Rhodococcus > Rhodococcus sp. SG20037. The sequence goes on from NZ_CP134497.1 coordinate 2,736,014, forward strand.
CGGTGGCGCTCACTGCAGCCACGCAACCCAGTATCGAGGAGATCGCGCTTGGCGCCTTGCCCGGCCTGCCGCAGGTAGCGGTTCATTGGCCGCTCATCGACTTCGAATGCGGACCGCAGGGTGGCGCTGACGATTTCCTGGAGTGGTTTTGGAAAGCCGACCGCGGAGAACTGGAACCCTTTGTTCTTGTCGTCGAAGGATCGATACCGAACGAGAAACTTCACGACGAGGGGTATTGGTGCGGCTTCGGGAACAATCGCGAAACCGGCCAACCGGTCACCACGAGCGAATGGCTCGACAAGCTGGCACCGAAAGCCACTGCGGTAGTTGCGGTCGGTACGTGCGCGACCTACGGCGGCATACATGCGATGGCCGGCAATCCGACCGGTGCGATGGGCGTGCCGGACTATCTCGGGTGGACCTGGAAATCGAAGGCGGGCATCCCGATCGTCTGCGTTCCCGGGTGTCCCATTCAGCCGGACAACCTCTCCGAGACCCTGACCTACCTTCTGTACATGGCCACTGATCAGGCGCCGATGATTCCCTTGGACGAATCCCTGCGCCCGCAGTGGCTTTTCGGTGCCACCGTACACGAGGGCTGTGACCGTGGTGGGTACTACGAGCAGGGTGAGTTCGCGACGGAGTACGGGTCACCGAAGTGCATCGTCAAACTCGGATGTTGGGGACCGGTCGTGAAATGCAATGTCCCCAAACGTGGTTGGATCAACGGAGTCGGCGGGTGTCCCAACGTCGGCGGGATCTGTATCGGGTGCACGATGCCGGGGTTCCCCGACAAGTTCATGCCGTTCATGGATGAACCACCTGGCGGCAAACTCTCCACCAATGCGGTGGGAATGTACGGGTCCGTGATCCACAGTCTCCGCCGGATCACCGGAAACACGTTGGACAAGGAACCGCACTGGCGCGAGCGCGGGTCGAAATTACTCACCGGTGCGACGCGTACGTGGTGACCGACCGGATACATTCAAATCAGTTCGTGAGCAACGTCTCTGGGAGGCACTGCAATGACGGCCATCGTTCCCGAACCCACCTCGACTGCGGACCGCGACGGTCTTGTCGAGATGGCGTGGGACCCCATCACCCGAATCGTCGGCAGTCTGGGCATCTACACCAAGATCGACTTCGCCAATCGCGAAGTGGTGGAGTGCCACAGCACGTCGTCGATCTTTCGCGGGTATTCCCTGTTCATGAAGGGGAAGGACCCGCGCGACGCGCATTTCATCACCAGTCGTATCTGCGGCATCTGCGGTGACAATCACGCCACATGCTCGTGCTACGCACAGAACATGGCGTACGGCGTCAAGCCGCCGCATCTGGGCGAGTGGATCGTCAATCTCGGCGAGGCCGCCGAGTACATGTTCGACCACAACATCTTTCAAGAGAATCTTGTCGCCGTCGACTACTGCGAGAAGATGGTCTCCGAGACGAATCCCGGTGTGCTGGCGCAGGCAGAGAACACGCGCTGCCCGCACGAGGAGCAGCACGGGTATCGCACGATCGCGGACATCATGCGGACTCTCAATCCGTTCACGGGTGAGTTCTATCGCGAAGCGTTGCAAGTCTCGCGTTCGACTCGCGAAATGTTCTGCTTGATGGAGGGCAGGCACGTTCACCCGTCGACGCTCTATCCCGGCGGCGTCGGCACCGTCGCGACGATCGAACTGATGACGGACTACATGTCGCGGCTGATGCGGTACGTCGAATTCATGAAGAAGGTCGTGCCGATGCACGACGACCTGTTCGACTTCTTCTACCAGGCGATGCCTGGTTACGAAAAGGTTGGCCTGCGGCGGACCCTGCTGGGTTGTTGGGGATCGTTCCAAGACCCCGAGTACTGCAATTTCTCCTACAAGGACATGACCGACTGGGGCCGGAAGATGTTTGTCACTCCCGGTGTGGTTGTCGACGGAAAGTTGGTCACCACGGATCTGGTGGACATCAACCTCGGTATCCGGATCATGCTGGGCTCCTCGTATTACGAGGACTGGAGTGATCAGGAGATGTTCGTCAAAACCGATCCGCTGGGTAACCCGGTCGATCGCAGGCACCCGTGGAATCAGCACACCAACCCTCACCCGCAGAAGCGGAACCTCGAGGACAAGTACAGCTGGGTCATGTCACCGCGATGGTTCGACGGAAAAGACAACCTTGCTCTGGATACGGGCGGGGGAGCATTGGCTCGTCTGTGGAGCACCGCTCTGGCCGGCCTGGTCGACATCGGATACCTGGAGTCGACCGGACACAGTGTGAAGATCAATCTTCCGAAAACAGCACTGAAGGGTCCTGTCTCGCTCGAGTGGAAGATTCCCGAACATGGCAGCAATACCCTCGAAAGAAACCGCGCGCGAACGTATTTCCAGGCATACGCAGCCGCGGCTGCCCTTCATTTCGCCGAGAAGGCGCTTGTCGAGATCCGGGCCGGCCGGACCAAGACGTGGGAGTCGTTCGAGGTCCCGGACGAGGGTATCGGTTGCGGATTCACCGAAGCCGTCCGCGGAGTTCTCTCACACCACATGGTGATTCGTGACGGAAAAATCGCGAACTATCACCCGTACCCACCGACACCGTGGAATGCGAGCCCGCGCGACAGCTACGGAACCCCCGGCCCGTACGAGGATGCCGTGCAGGGTCAGCCGATCTTCGAGGAGAACGATCGAGACCACTTCAAGGGCATCGACATCATGCGGACCGTGCGTAGTTTCGATCCCTGCCTGCCGTGTGGTGTTCACATGTATCTCGGCGGTGGCAAGACCCTGGAGAAGTTGCACTCTCCGACGCAGTCCGTGACCGGGGAGTGATCGATGGAGCAATCGGCCGACTACTGGCGCGGAGCAGGTGAGCGCATCGAGACGTTGTTGCAGGCCAACGCCGGCGCAGGCCCGGTGGCGAGAGATCGCGCCGAGCAACTGGTGCGTGAGGTCGTGCAGTTGTACGGCGCAGCACTCGAACGCACCGTCGCTCTGGCAGATCCGGCCACGATGGATGCGATGGTTCGCGACGATCTGGTGTCCAGCCTGCTACTGGTGCACGGACTTCACCCGCACGACGTGGAGACCCGCGTCCGCACTGCGCTCGACAGCGTGCGTCCGTACCTCGGTTCGCACGGAGGCGACGTCGAACTGATCGAGGTGGCGGACGGCGTAGTGCGACTACGGCTTCTCGGAAGCTGTAACAGTTGCCCTTCGTCCTCGGTGACCCTCGAAACCGCGGTCCAGGACGCGGTGCAGGCGGCGGCACCCGAGACCACCGGAATCGACGTCGAAACACCGGATTCGCATGAGCTGAAGTCGGGTGTGATTTCGGTCGAGTCCCTGTTCTCGCACGTTCACGCCGACGGGGGAGGTACGCACTGGGTGGAGGTCCCCGAATTCGCCGAAGTCGAGGTGGGAGAGGTCGCGGGCTTCCGCGTGTCGGGCACCGATCTGTTGGTCTGCCGCTCCGGTGACGATCTGTACGCGTATCGCGACCGTTGCCCGGTGTGTGAGCACTCGATGGCGGGGGCTGTGCTCGAACGCATGATGGGCCGTCCTGCCCGAGACGCCGCTGTCCTCACCTGTCCGACGTGCTCTGCCCACTTCAGTGTGTACGGGGCGGGAGCGCGGGTGGGCACCGGCTCCGAGCACCTGGCGCCTGTGCCGGTGCTGATTCGCGACGGAGTGCTCTCGGTCGCGCTTGCTGACGATTCTGTGATACCGGTGACCTAGCCGTGAACGCAGCCCGGTCATGAAAGTCACTGTGGGAGAGGTGCTCACACGAATTGCCTCGTCGCGTGTCGTTCCGACCGGACCGAGGTGTGAGATGTGTGCGGCGGGCATAGGCGACGAACACCAGCACGTCGTGGACGTACAGGTCCGGAGCCTGATGTGCGTGTGCCGACCGTGCTATCTACTCTTTGCACCGGTCGACGCGGACCTTCGATACAAAGCGGTTCCCGATCGGTACCTCGAGTTTCCGGACTTCGACCTCGGCCCTGGCCGGTGGGAGTCTCTGGAAATCCCCGTCGGCCTGGCATTCTTCTTCCGCAACTCACTCCTCGACAAGTACATAGTCTTCTATCCGGGACCGGCCGGAGCTACCGAATCCGAGTTGCCCATCGACTCGTTCGAGACTGTGCTCGAGGAGAATCCGGGGCTCGCGCAGATGCGGGCCGACGTCGAGGCGTTGATCGTGTCGGTGCCCACGTCAGGACAATCGCCGAGATGCTTCGTTGTTCCCATCGACGCCTGTTACGAACTGGTGGGACGATTGCGCACCGTGTGGCGCGGATTCGACGGTGGCCAGGATGCCGCACGCGCAGTGGACGAGTTCTTCGGGCGCGTCGAGGCGCGAAGCAGGTCGGCATGACTGTTCTCGACTTCTCGATCGACAACATGGAGGTGGAACCGTACGCGGTTACGCCGAATCTGACGGTGAGATTGAGAATGTCGGAATCCACCGGCACGACCGTCCGTGCGGTGGCTCTGCGCGCGCAGGTACGAATCGAACCACACCGCCGACCGTACTCCGACGCCGAAGGCGAAGGTCTGCGCGATCTCTTCGGTCCGCGGGAGCGTTGGTCGAGTACGCTGCGCACCTTCCTGTGGATGGAATGTTCCACTGTCGTTCAAGGATTCACCGGAACAACGGTCGCGGCCTTGCCCATGGCGTGTACGTACGACTTCTCGGTGACGGCGTCGAAGTACATGCACGCACTCGGAGACGGAACGATTCCGATCGTGGTTCTACTGAGCGGCACGGTATTCACCGACGGACCGCGTGGGTTCTCCGTGCAGCAGATCCCGTGGGACAGATCTGCTGCCTACGAATTGCCGGTCGACGTGTGGAAACAGCTGATGGCTGCGCATTATCCGGCGTCTGGTTGGGTACGCCTCGACCATGAGACGATTGCCGATCTCGTGCGGTTCAAGGCAGCGCACGGCCTCACGGACCTCGATTCAGCCGTGCGGCAGTTGCTGACGGCGAGCCAGGTGCCGCGATGACTCGAACGGGGATGGATCACGACGTTCGGGCCGTGGCCGACGCCGTCCTGTACGAGGGATATCTTCTCTATCCCTACCGGGCCGGCTCGGCGAAGAATCAATCCCGTTGGCAGTTCGGGGTTCTCGGACCGCCCGGCGCCGCCGAGGTCGGAGTCGGCGAGGAACCGTCGATGTCCGCGCAATGTCTGCTCGGCGAATTCGAGCGGAACGGCGTCGAGGTTTCTGCGACTGTGAGATTTCTGCACCACCAGTCGCGGACGGTTGAACGACTCGGCGCCGGCGGGGCGTGGATCCCGGTCGATCGGTTGGTAGTCGGCGAGCGGGAGTCGATCTCGTGGGACGAAGCCACCGAGTCCGAGATCGTGTTGGGTCCGTGGGGTCTGGACGAACTCGAGGCCGGCGTCGAAGAAACCTTCTGTGCGGCCGGAGTTGTCGAAGGAGAGACTTTGTCGGACTCTCGGGGCAGGGTGGTCGGACGGATCGTTCGGACACGGCTTCCGGTGAATGGCCTCTTGGCAGTGAGCGCCTCCGCCGGGGACGGACGCACGGTGATTTCCGTGACGATCATGAACGCCACGAGCGTCGACGCACGGGACAAGGGCACGGCCACCGCGCAATCGATGCTGGGGACTCACGTCATTGTGAACTGCACAGGCTCGAGGTTCCTGTCGTTGTTCGAAGAAGCAGATCACTCGGAGCAGTTGCGGCAAAATCGCTGTTATCCGGTGCTTGCGGGGACCGAGGACCCCACTCACCCTGGCACATCTCCCACCGTTCTGGTGTCACCGATCATCCTGTACGACTTTCCCGAGATTGCGCCGCAGAGCGAGGGATCTCTCTTCGACTCGACCGAGATCGACGAAATTCTCACCCTGAGAATCCTTGCCATGACCGACGAGGAAAAGGCGCGGGCGCGAGCTACCGACTCCAGAGCTGCCGACATCATCGACCGATGTGAGCGATTGACGGACGACGATCTAGCCGGCCTGCACGGTGTGCTGCGAAATCCGCACGCCGGTTCTGATCTGATACCCGAGGTGCCTGACGGTGTGGACTGGTGGACCCCGGAAGCCGACACCAGTGTCCAACCACGCACCGACGCAGTTCTGATCAACGGCGTCCGTGTCTCTGGTGGAAGTACAGTTCGGCTCCACCCCTCACGCCGCGCTGATGCTCAGGACCTGTTCTTCGACGGCCGGATCGCCCACGTCGCCACCATTCATGAAGACGTGGACGGCGACATTCATGTTGGGGTGACACTGTTGGACGATCCGGCCGCCGATCTGCACAACTGGTACGGCCGCTACCTGTACTTCGCGCCGGACGAGATAGAGCCGATGCCGCGCGACAGCGCGTGACGTACTCACAGCTATCGAACTTCACAGCTATCGAGAGGAGAACTCGCCATGAGGAGCATGGGATTGCTGTCGACGGCACTTCTCGGCGCCACCGCGATCGCAGCCGCGATCGTCCTGGTGGTGTCGATGCCGGACATCCAGCGCTATCTGCGAATGCGAAAGATGTAAAGCGCTGTGCGCGTGCTGATTGCAGGTGTCGGAAACATATTTCTCGAAGACGACGGATTCGGCCCCGAAGTTGTTCGGGCGCTGCAGCATGAGAATCTCCCATCGGGAGCTCACCTGGTCGACTACGGGATTCGGGGCGTGCATCTGGCGTACGACTTGTTGGAGTCGTGGGACGCCCTGGTCCTGATCGATGCCTTACCGGCGACCGGAGTCCCGGGCAAGCTCGCGATCATCGAAGTGGACCCCGAAAGTGAAGGCCCGCAAGGAGGTTTCGACGCGCACTCGATGCATCCGAGTTCGGTGTTTGCCAGCCTGCAGGCCCTCGGCGGAACACTCCCGCGGACGTTCGTGGTGGGGGCACATGCGAAATCGATCGGCGACGGAATCGGATTGAGTGCGGAGATGCGTGATTCGGTAGGGCAAGCCGCTTCGGCGGTGCTGGCACTCGTCCGGTCCATCGACGTGGACTGTGATGCCACCACACTGGGGCCGGAGGTGTGAGTCATGTGTCTGGGGATTCCGGGACGGGTACGCGAACTACTGGACGGATACGGAGGTCAACTCGCTCTCGTCGACGTGGAGGGGGCACCACGCAAGGTCAACATCGGAATGCTCGACGAAGGCACCGTCACGGCAGGTGACTGGGTGGTGATCCACATGGGCTTTGCAGTCGAGAAGGTCGACGAGCAGGGAGCTCGCCATGCTCGGGCCGGCCTCGAACTGATGGGCCGTGGTGGCCACGACGGTGAGGTAGTCGACTCCGATACTGGTAACGGCGAGGTCGGGACATGAAGATCGCCTGCCGTGTCATCGTTCGTGGCGTAGTCCAGGGGGTGGGCTTCCGGCCGTTCGTCCATGCGACCGCCACCGAACTGGGACTGTCGGGTTCGGTGGGAAATTCTGCTCTCGGTGTCGTGATCGACGTCGAAGGCGACGGAGAGACAATCGATGCATTTGTCGCTCGGGTGCGAAACCGCCCCCCACCGCTGGCACGGGTGGAGTCGGTGGAGCGCGAGGACTCGCGGCCGGTTGGTCGTGAGGGGTTTCGCATAGTCGAGACGGATGCGGGGTCGGTCGGGCGAACCTTGGCGCCGGCGGATGTCGGGATCTGCGACGACTGCCTCCGGGAACTGACTGATCCGAGCGATCGGCGATATCGTCATCCATTCATCACCTGCACCAACTGCGGTCCGCGATTCACGATCATCGAATCGCTGCCCTACGACCGGGCCGCTACGACGATGAAGCGATTCCCGTTGTGCGCGAACTGTGCGGCGGAGTACGTGGATCCCGCCGACCGCCGGTTTCATGCGCAACCGATTGCCTGCCCGCAGTGCGGTCCAACGCTATCGTTCGTGGAAGGGGACGCGCCCGCCGTGACCGGTGAGGGTGCACTGCTACGAGCCCGATCCCTACTGCGAGACGGGAAGATTCTTGCTGTCAAGGGAATCGGAGGATTTCACCTGGCTTGTGATGCCCGCGACGACCGCGCGGTTCACGAGTTGCGTGAACGCAAGCATCGAGCAAGCAAGCCGTTGGCGGTGATGGTGCGCGATGTGCCAGAAGCCAGAGAGTTGGGTGTGGTCGGTGATGCCGAGGCTGATGCCATGTCCTCGCGCGAGCGCCCGATTGTGCTGGTTGCCAAAGCGTCTGGATACGCGCTTTCCCCCTTGATTGCCCCCGGCATTCCGGATATCGGAATCATGCTGGCCTACAACCCGATTCAGCATCTTCTTCTGGGTTTGGCCGGAGAAGAGGCGGGCCCAGCGGTGTTGGTCATGACATCGGCGAACATCGGCGGTGAGCCGATTCTGTACTCCGACAACGATCTCGAACGATTGGGTGACCTGGCCGACGGGGTATTGACCCACAACCGTCCGATCTTGATGCCGTGTGACGACTCGGTGATGCGAATAGTCGGCAGTGGAAGACAGTTGCTTCGTCGCTCGCGCGGATATGCTCCGCTGCCCGTCACCGCGCCGTTCGACGTACCGCCTACCTTGGCGGTCGGGGCCGACCTGAAGAACACCTTCTGTCTTGCCGAGGACGGATATGTGTGGCCGAGTCAGCACATCGGAGACATGGGCGACCTCGCTGTCATCGACAGTTTTGCTGCGTCGGAGAGTCACTTCGAATCGATCACGGGGGTGGTGCCGCACCAGATCGCCTGTGACGAGCATCCTCGGTATCGCTCGTCCTCGTGGGCTCGCAGTCGTAGTGGTGACCGACCGGTGCGCATCGTCGGGCATCACCACGCACATGTGGCTTCCGTGATGGGGGAGAACGGCCGGGACGGGAGCGAACCAGTTCTCGGAATAGCGTTCGACGGCACCGGCTACGGGGCGGACGGCGCAGTGTGGGGAGGGGAACTACTGCTGGCGACGTACAAGGGTTATCGCCGTCTCGCGCATCTGGGATACGTACTGCTGCCCGGTGGCGATGCCGGAGTGGAACGGCCGTACCGAATGGCGCTCGCCCACCTGTGGCATGCCGGGTTGGACTGGGAATCCGACCTCGCGCCCGTGGCAGCCTGTCCGCCCCGAGAGCAGTCGGTCCTACTTCACCAGATGGAAACCGGTTTCGGGTGCGTGGACACCTCGAGCATGGGGCGGTTGTTCGACGCAGTCTCCTCGCTGACCGGGGTCCGTCAGAGGGTCGACTACGAAGCGCAGGCTGCCATCGAGTTGGAGGGGGTGTCGAGGGGAGTCGACAGCGCCGGTTCGCGGTACACCTTCGATTGGACGCAGTCGGACGACGATTCGTGGACAGCAGATCCGCGGTCGGTCATTCGGGCTGTTGTCCGCGATCTCCGGGAGAAGTTGCCCGCTGAAGTGATCGGCGCCCGTTTCCACGAATCCGTAGCGCACCTGGTGCTCGAGTGGGCAATTCGTGGCCGGGAACTGGCGGGAGTGGACGAGGTAGTACTCACCGGAGGTGTCTTTCAGAACCCTCTACTGCTCGTTCGGGCGTGTGCTCTGCTCTCAGACGCTGGATTCACGCCGTTGACAGGACTGGAGTTGCCGCCGAACGACGGCGGTCTCGCCTACGGCCAAGTGCTGGTGGGGAGTTCGTCATGAGGTCAGGAGTTGTGTCATGTGCCTAGCCGTACCGGGACGTATCGAGTCCCTGGAGGAACGCGACGGAACGACGATGTCGGTGGTGAACTTCGGTGGCGTCCGAAAAGAAGTGTGCCTCGAGTACATTCCGGGCGCCCAAGTCGGCGAGTACGTCGTGGTGCACGTCGGATTTGCCATCCAGCGACTCGACGAGGAATCCGCTCGCAGCACGCTGGCGGAATTCGAGCACCTCGGCGTACTGGAAGAGGAATTCGGTGACGGGTTCGAAAGGGCTGCCCGGGCCGCGGGGATCGAACCGAAGGAGACGGAATCATGAAATATCTGGACGAGTTCTCCGATCCGGAACTGGCCGGCAAACTGCTGGATCAGATCCGTGCGCTGGCCACACGGCGATGGGCGATCATGGAAGTGTGTGGTGGTCAGACACATTCGATCATCAGACACGGCATCGATCAATTACTTCCCCAACAGATCGAGATGATCCACGGACCCGGATGCCCGGTCTGTGTCACCCCGCTCGAGATCATCGACAAAGCTCTCGAAATCGCGGCAAGACCCGATGTCATTTTCTGCTCCTTCGGGGACATGTTGCGAGTTCCGGGGAGTTCGTCGGATCTGTTCCGCATCAAGAGCGCCGGCGGTGACGTGCGGGTGGTGTACTCACCGTTGGATGCACTGACTATTGCCAAGGAGAATCCGGGCCGGCAAGTGGTGTTCTTCGGGATCGGATTCGAGACCACCGCGCCGGCCAACGCCATGACCGTCTATCAGGCCAATCGCCTGGGTATCGAGAACTTCTCGCTACTCGTCTCGCACGTTCTGGTCCCGCCGGCGATGGCCGCGATCATGGATTCGCCAGAGTGCCGCGTGCAGGCATTTCTGGCGGCCGGGCATGTGTGCAGTGTGATGGGAACGTCGGAGTACCCGGCGCTGGCCGAGAAGTACAAGGTCCCGATCGTCGTCACCGGATTCGAGCCGCTGGATCTGCTGGAGGGCATCCGAAAGACGGTGCTGCAGTTGGAATCGGGTCGATACGAGGTCGAAAATGCCTACGCCCGTGCCGTCACCGCGCAGGGCAACACCGCAGCGAAAGCGATGCTCGAGGATGTGTTCGCCGTGTCGGACCGGACGTGGCGCGGCATCGGATCGATCCCGGACAGCGGTTGGCAACTGGCACCGAAGTATGCGTATTTTGATGCCGAAGAGCGTTTTTCGGTGACCGATATCCACACTGACGAGTCGAGCGTCTGCCGTTCCGGAGAAGTGTTGCAAGGTTTGATCAAGCCACACGAGTGCAGTGCCTTCGGGAAGGAATGCACTCCGCGGAATCCGCTCGGTGCCACGATGGTGTCGTCCGAGGGGGCGTGCGCCGCGTACTACCTGTACCGGCGCCTGGAACTTCAGGAGGCGGGTCATGCCGGCTGAGGAGACCGCTGTCGTGGACTTGTCGGCGTGGGTCTGCCCACTGCCGCTGCGTGATTCGCCGAACATCGTCATGGGGCACGGTGGTGGAGGAGCGATGTCCGCCGAGCTCATCGAGCACCTGTTCCTGCCCTCGTTCGGAAGCGCTGCCGAAGCAGAACTCGGTGACTCGGCCGTATTCGACGTCGGCGGGGTGCGGCTCGCGTTCTCGACCGACTCGTATGTCGTCAAACCCATGGTGTTTCCCGGCGGAACTATCGGCGATCTCGCTGTCAACGGAACGGTGAACGACCTGGCGATGACTGGAGCGCAGCCATTGGTGATGTCGACGGCATTCATCCTGGAAGAAGGGACGGCACTGACCGACATCGCGGGAATCGCGAAGGCGCTCGGTGAGGCCGCGCACGTTGCCGGCGTTCGGCTGGTGACAGGTGATACCAAGGTCGTCGATGCCGGTCACGGCGACGGAGTCTTCATCAACACCGCAGGAATCGGGATTGTCGCAGACGGGGTGGACATCAGCCCCACTCGCGCACAAGTGGGTGACGTCGTGATCGTCAGCGGCGACATCGGCGTTCACGGCGTGGCCGTGATGAGTTGTCGCGAAGGTCTCGAATTCGGGACCGAAGTGCGCAGTGATTGTGCGGCCCTGAACGGCGTGGTGGCCGACATGATTGCCACCGGCGTCGACATCCACGTCCTGCGCGACCCTACGCGGGGCGGAGTCGCCGCGACCCTCAACGAGATCGCTCAGGCGTCGAACATCGGGGTTGCGCTGGTGGAGCGAGATCTGCCGATTCCCGCTGACGTGCGCGACGCCTGTGGGCTACTCGGCTTGGATCCGTTGTACGTCGCAAACGAGGGCAAGTTGATCGCTTTCGTTCCACGCAAAGATGCCGCCCTGGTTCTGGAAGCGATGCACGGCAATCCACTGAGTGTGGGAGCCGCCGTGATCGGGGAGTGCGTGGCCGAACATCGCACAATGGTGGTGGCGCGTACGGCATTGGGAGGCAATCGGGTAGTGGATCTGCCGGCAGGTGAACAACTCCCGCGGATCTGCTGATGACTGCCGTCGGTATGAACGGGCCGGCATTGTTTGCCCGCTACGCGTATCCGCCGAACGAGTTGGGTTACTGCGGACCCGACGATCCTTCAGTGCTGCTTCGTCTGGCCAGCGGCAACTCGGGCAGCGGCGACCGTGATCACGCTCGTCAATTCGACGGTGCGTGGCCGTATCTCGAGGCATTGGCTGTAGGAGCGGGCATCGACGACCCCCTGGATTCGCGAGTGATCGAAGCCTATTGGGTGGGAGGTGATCTCCTCGACTCTCTCGATTCGGGGAAGTTGTTACAGCACTTGAGGGGGGCATTCGGTGAACGCGAGAACACCGGGTTCCTCCCCGTCCTCGGGGGTCGGGACCGCGCGCTCGCGCACCACAGTTTTCACGTATTTCTGGTGTATCCGTGGGTCAAGCTTCTTCGGAAGCGCGGTGCGGTCCCACTGTCCGTCCTCCAGAACTGCCGGATCAGATGGGGAGTGGTCGAGGACGTCGGCGAGGAGCATGCATTGGTGGTTTCGTCCCCGCTCGAGTTCGACGGTGAGCAACTCGCACGCGGCCGACCGGCAACGCAGAGAGTGCGGTGGAGGGTCGAGGGCAACGCGCTTGCGGCGATGCCCGTCCCCGGCGCTGTGGTGACGATGCACTGGGATTGGGTGTGCGACAGGATAACGGCAGAGCAATCACGTGCATTGGATGCCGCGGAAGACTCGGGATTGCGGATCGCGAACCGAATGCTGTCGACCGATATGTGATCGTCAGTTCCCCTCCAGGACGGAGGCTACGGTGAATTGGGGTAGCGCGGTAACGGACAGCGCACTGTGGTTGGCAGAGGCATATGCGATCACGGTAGCGGTTCTCGTCGTCACCGCGCTGCTGCTTGCTCGGTATACCGTCTGGGGCAACCAGTTTCGGCGAATGGCTTGGCCCTACTTCGATCCCCGGCGCACCGTCATTCCGCTGTCGATTCTCGCGTTACTGCTGCTGCTCACGATATTCGGTGTCCGCGTGACGGTGTTGTTCTCGTACTGGTACAAGGATTTCTACGACGCCATTCAGAACCTCGACGAAACCGCTTTCTGGCACTACCTGCGAGTGTTCGCGATATTGGCCGCAGTCCACGTCGCTAGCTCACTCGTCGTCTACCTGGTGGGCCAAACACTCGATATCAATTGGCGCAGTTGGCTCAATGACACATTGACCGACGATTGGCTCGACGGCCGCGCCTACTATTGCGGAAACTTCCTGGAGAACCCGGTCGACAATCCGGACCAACGTATTCAGGCAGACATCACCGCATTCGCGACGTCGTCCCGCACGTTGTCCATGGGCGCCGTCGCCGCAATGGTCTCGATCGTCAGCTTCACCAAGATCCTGTGGGATCTGTCCGGGCCGTTGACTGTTTTCGGTGCCGAGATTCCGCGAGCGATGATCTTTCTCGTCTACATCTACGTGTTGGTGACCACGGCACTCGCATTCTGGATCGGCCGGCCTTTGATCATGCTGAACTTCTTGAACGAGAAACTCGGCGCCAGCTTCCGGTACGCGTTGGTTCGACTACGGGAGTACGGCGAAAGCATCGCCTTCTATCGCGGAGAGAACGTCGAACGACGCACGCTCGGACTACGTTTTGCTGCAGTGATCCGCAATATGTGGGCGATCGTCTTCCGGACGCTCAAGTTCAGTGGCTTCAATCTGGCAGTGGATCAGACAGCGGTGGTGTTTCCGTTTCTGGTCCAGGGATCTCGATTGTTCAGCGGGCAGATCACTTTCGGCGACGTGATGCAAACTGCTCAAGCATTCGGCCAGGTGCACAATTCGTTGTCGTTCTTTCGAGAGTCTTATGCCGATTTTGCAAGTTTCCGGGCCACACTGATCCGTTTGACCGGGCTCGCCGATGCCAATCGACGTGCCCGCACACTTCCCGTGCTCGACGCGTTCTCCGCTGGCAGTCATTTGGTTGTTCGGGGACTCGACGTGCGCACGCCGGTTGGTGAGGCGTTGATCTCCGAACTCGACATGTCACTGGGGCCCGGCGATGCACTGCTGGTGAAGGGTCCGTCGGGTAGCGGCAAAACCACGCTGCTCCGCAGCATCGCGCAGTTGTGGCCGTACACAAACGGTTCCGTGACCACCCCGGTCGGAGACGTCCTGTTCCTCTCACAACGGCCATACCTACCATTGGGTTCTCTGCGCGCGGGTTTGGCATATCCGGACCAGTTGCCCTCAGGTCAGCCGAACACCGGGCGCTCGAACTTCGACGACCGCAGGCTCCACGACGCGCTCGCCGAGGTGCATCTCGCACATTTGATCGGTCGGCTCGACGAGCCGGCTGATTGGACTCGAATTCTGTCGCCGGGCGAACAACAACGGTTGGCGTTCGCCCGAGTCCTCCTGATCCGACCGCGAACCGCATTTCTCGACGAGGCGACATCCGGAATCGACGAAGGCCTCGAGTACACGCTCTACGACATCCTTCGCCGTGAACTGCCCGACAGCATCATTGTCAGCGTCGGGCATCGCAGCACTCTCGACGTTTTTCACAATCGACAACTCGAACTGCGCGGTGCGGGACACTGGACTCTCGCTGATCACGAAGGCTGAGAAAACTTTCGACGGTCGGATTCTTGCGACAGGATTCGGCCGGGTTACCCGCCGCGCCGCGATCGATCGAAGACACCGACCGTCACGAGGTCGAAGGGTTGCGGAAGTCGTTTGTGCGCTGGAGCACCCAGGCCGCAATCCTGGTGCGCGAGCCGTACCCCAGTTTGTTCAGTATGTGATCGACGTGGCCGTCGACAGTGCGCTGAGAAATGACCAGCTTGTCCGCGATTGCTCGGTTTGTCAGGCCCAGTGCGACGAGTTCGGCCACCTGCTGCTCCCGCGGAGTCAGCACTTCGTCAGCCGCCGATTTCGGTGATCCACCGGGCGGTTGCTCTCTCAGCGCGCGGGCCGCTGCGTCGTCGAGAGTCAGAGCTCGTCCATGATCGAATGCTGTTTGAAACACCCTGTCTCCGATCCGGTTACGAGCCTCGGTCACGCTGTTTTCGTGGTACGGGACCATGCTCCTGAAGGTGTCCATCGGGCTGCCCGTGGCGGTGAACAGCGTGTCGGCAGCTCCCATCAGTGTGGCTGCCAGCTTTGCGTCCCGGTCGACAAGCGTCCACGCGATTTCCTCGAGGCACCATGCACATCCGAACTGGTTACCCAGCCCTCGAAGCAATCGGAGAGAATCTTCGAGTAGCTCGATACCGCGAGCGTGGTTGCCATGACGCCACAGGGCGGATCCGTAGTCCGACATCGTCATCGACCGCCACAAGATTTCGCCGCGCGATTCGGTGAGGGCCAACTCCTCCTCGTAAATCCTTGCAGCCCGGTCGGTTTCGCCGAGTGCGTCGACGACGAAGGCGAACCAGTAGAGCGCGGGTACCAGACGGGCGATGTCGTCGTTTGCCCGGAATGCTGCGACAGCCTGCTCCAGGTACTCGGCGCCGCGCACGAGATCGCCGTCGGCGACCGCGACGAATCCGAGCGTGTACCGCGCCAGTATGCGTCCGTCGTCGTTCCGCTGCATCTCGGCCTGTCGCCGAGCCTCTTCGGCAATGCTTGTCGCCGAAGCGATATCTCGTTGGAGGGCTGCCAGCAGTGCGCCTGTCGCGGCGGCCTCGACTACCGCGTCACCGAGAGTGCCCTCGGTCAGTTCGGGCACCTCGGCCAGGGCGCGACCCAACCAGTAGCGACCTTCGTTGAATCGACCACGTGCAAGCCAGTAATCATGCAGAGCACTTGCGGTACGCAATGTGGCTTCGACCGAGTCGGGTTCGGTCAGACCGAATTCCAACGCGGTGCGCACGTTGGGTAAGTCGCGGTCGATCCGCGTCATCCAGTCGATTTGGTGCGGCCCCGTCCAGTCGACTCCGGCGCGGAAGACGAGTTGCCTGAACCACTCACTGTGCCTGCGCTGCAGCGAGACCCACTCGTCGACTGACACCAGTTCACGCCCGTAGTCGCGAAGAGTCTCGAGTAGGCGGTAGCGGACGTACGAGCCGTTTTGTTCACGGATGAGGATCGACTTGTCGACAAGGGACATCACGAGATCGCCCAAGTCGTCGTTCTGTGCTTCGTCGGCGAGAATTCCTTCGACGGACCCGAGATCGAAGCTACCCGCAAATACGCTCGAGTTCGCCCACAACGACTTCTCCGGCGGCGTACACAGATCGAAGCTCCAGTCGATACTCTGTGCAAGCGTTTGTTGACGCGCTGGAGCGTTCCGGCTGCCCCGCGTCAGCAGTTGGAAGCGGTCGTCGAGTTTTTGCAGGATCTGATCGACCGACATCGCCCTCAGTCGGGCAGCCGCCAACTCGATCGGCAGCGGTAGTCCTTCCAACCGGCGGACGATCTTCTCCACAGCCGCGCTGTTCTCGCTGGTGATGCGGAAGTCCGTCACGGAGGAACGTGCCCGCTGCTCGAACAGCATCATCGCATCACCATCGCGGGTGTCGGTTGGCGACGGCGCCTCGTTGGGAAATCGCAGAGGCGGCACCCGTAATACCATCTCGCCGGGAATGTCGAGCGGTTCTCGGCTGGTCGCCAGAAGTGCCAATCGGGCACAGCACCGGAGGAGTTCGGCGGCGGTGTCGGCCACCCAGCCGATGAGGTGTTCGCAATTGTCCAGAACAAGCAGGACACGTTCGTCGACGAGACGGCCGATCAGTACCGATCGCGGTGACCGCGTAGATCGGTCTTGTACTCCGAGTGCGGCAAGAATCGTCTGATCGAGAAGTGCCGGCTCCCGCAGTTCGCTGAAGTCGACGAACCAGACGCCCCCGGGGAACGCACGGGAGGAATCATCGGCGGCACGGAGCGCCAAGCGGGTTTTGCCGACCCCACCCAGGCCCGTAAGGGTCACGAGCCGGTAGTCCGACAGCAGGCGTCGGACTTCTTTGGCCTCGGACCGGCGACCGACGAAACTGCTCAGTTCGATCGGTAGGTTTCCTCGTTTTGCCGCCATGAGAATCGCGCCGAATTTGTACGTGCTGAGTGGATTGACCCCACACAGTGTACGCGGAATCGCGTGTGTGAAATCTGTCAACGCACCACCGGTGTTCGCCCGTGATTGCCGTTGGGTCGAAGCCTTTCGGTGCATGACGCGGAATAGCGAACACTTTCCACCGACGTAGTTCGCGCCTCATTCGAAAGGGATGAGAGGCGCATTTCATCTTTCTGGCGCACTTACGATTCGGGCATGAAACGTGTGTGGGAAGGTGTGCGGCGCTACGGCAAGACACTGCACTCGGTCGGGTTGTCGTTCGGTCTGGTGTTTTTCGTCCTCTCGATGAGCCCGTCCCTCTTACCGCGCGCGTGGTACCTGCAGGGCGTGGCAACCGGTATTTCCGTCGCCACCGGGTACGGCATCGGTGTGAGCGTGGCGTGGATGATCCGCAAATGCGGAGTCGAACCGAGATGGTCGGACCGGACCAAGCGGATCGGTTGGGCCGTACTCGCCGTACTGGCAGTGATATTGGTGCCTCTTTTTCTGATCTTGGGTTCGTGGTGGCAGCAGATCGTCCGTGATCTGGTCGAGGCGCCTCGCGTGAACCGGGCGAACTATCTTCTGGTGCTGCTGATTTCGCTGGTGGTGTGGTTGATCTTGTTGGAGGTGGGTCGCGGTCTGCGGCATCTCACCAGAGGACTCGCTGCCGTTGCTCTGCGGTTTGTTCCCAAGGAAGCAGCGAAAGTCGCGAGCTTGGTCGTCGTCTTCGCGTTGGCGATCTTCGTCGTCAACGGTGCCCTCTACAACGGGCTCATCGCTTTTGCGAACTGGAGTTTCTCCGGCGCGGACAACGACACGCCCGATGGTATCGACCAGCCTCTGATCGCCGAACGCAGTGGTTCACCCATGTCTGCCGAGGCATGGGATTCGCTGGGCAAGGAGGGTCGCACCTTCATGGGTAGCGGGCCGTCTGCGGTGCAGATTTCCGCGCTGACCGGGCTGGACGCGAAGCAACCCATCCGCGTGTACGCCGGCCGTGAGTCGTCGGATTCCGTCGACGGTGTCGCGCAGCGGGTCGTCAACGAACTCGAGCGCACCGGCGGCTTCGACCGTGCCGTCCTGGCAGTAGTGACCACCACCGGCCGCGGCTGGGTGAACGACGACGTGGCGTCCGCTTTCGAATACGTCCAGGGCGGCGACACCGCCATCGCGGCGATGCAGTACTCGTTCCTTCCCAGCCCTTTGGCATTCATCGCCGATCGCGAAACCCCGATGGCCGCAGGCCGGGCGCTGTTCAACTCTGTCTATGCGAAGTGGATCGATCTGCCGCTCGACAAGCGCCCCAAGCTTGTCGTTTTCGGCGAGAGCCTCGGATCGTACGGGGGACAGGCCGCGTTCGCGGGAGCACAGGACATGGCGACGCGGGTGGATGGGGCGTTGTGGTCGGGGACTCCGAACTTCACCGCTCAATGGCAGGAGATCACCAGCAGTCGTGACTCCGGCTCACGGGAAGCCGTGCCGGTGATCGACGACGGGCAGTCGATTCGTTTCGCTGCCTATCCGGAGGATCTCGAACTGGATGCGCCGTGGAACGACTCACGCGTCGTGTACTGGCAGCACGCCAGCGACCCAATTGTCTGGTGGTCTTTCGACCTGCTTCTGAACAAGCCGGACTGGCTTGCCGAGCCTCTCGGCCGTGATGTCGATCCGGGAATGACGTGGATACCGTTCGTGACATTCTGGCAGGTGACACTCGACATGGTCTTCTCGGCGGACGTTCCGCCAGGTCACGGGCACAACTACGGTGCCGAGGCGGCGGACATGTGGGCGCGGATCCTGCACCCCGACAACTGGTCTCAGTCGGACACCGACGCGATTCGCGGCGCTCTGACGAACGACTTTCAACCCACCAAGTAGTAGTGCGGAGTGCGGACCTCGTGACGGTCTCTCGTCGTTGGACCGGGAGTACTCGCTCTAGATCGTTCTATCACTGTTTGTCAGCTATCTAACAAGGAGCGCGATGCATTCATCAAGAACACTCGTAGCTGCGGTGGCGCTGAGCGCGATCACTGTATTTGCCGGGGCTGGGTCCGCGGTCGCCGCGCCGGCGGTCGGATCTGTCGATTTCGGTTCGTCGAGCGGATCCGGATCAGGAACCGGTTCGGCTAGCGGATCCGAATCTGGTTCTGTCGATTTCGGATCCGGCGGACCGGACGTCGAGCATCCGGTGTCGACCTGCTTCTGGTCCGTGCCGATCAATCCCGAGCGCGCGGACCCACAGCTCAACTACGCCTTTCCTGACACTGCGGCGATTTACTGGGCTGCGCAGTTCACAATCCCCGAGAACGCCGAGTTGGTTATCCGAGGGCAGTATGCGCATGCTCGCTATCAGTCGTTGAACTCGTACAACGCGGCAACCGCGATGCCGACCGCCGTCCTCAATGACATTTCGACTGCTCCGGACGCAGGCTCGCGCAATACCTATCTTCCCGGTGCCGATCGAGCGAACGAAGGTGCCAGGTCGTACACGGCTTCCGTCCTCAACGAGGCCTCACCTGCTGAGCCGAAACCCAACACCTTGTATGCCGGTGTGCCAGGTCAGGACCGGATAAGCCTGCTTTATCGCATCTACCTGCCGGACACTGGGCGTGATCTCACCGGCGGCGTAGGACTGCCTGAGCCAGAGCTGCACCTTCCCGGTGGTCAAGTGCTGCGGGGGCAGGATCTGTGTTCAGCGGTCGGTGCGGACAACGGAATCTTGAAGCCGGCTTCGCTGCCGTTAGACACGTACAAGGCATTGCGTGACCAACCGGGCAAGCCTGCGACATTCCCTTCCGAGCAGGCACCAGTCTGGCGGGCGTACTACAGCGCCGAGTTCACGCTCGGCTGTACCTATCTCGGCAAATGCGATGGCACACCCCAGCGGGTGGGCGGGCAGTACTCCAACATCGACAACAGCTACGTCACAGCCGAAGTCAACCGTGGGTTCGGCGAAGTTCTAGTACTTCGGGGAGAGTTGCCGAGGACTCCGAAGACTACAGGCGGCGCAAAGAATCTCGACAGCGCAGTCGACATGCGGTTCTGGTCGATGTGCAGCAATGAATCGCTGGCAACGACGAAGGTAGCGACGTGTCTGTTCGACGAGCAGATGGCCACTGATGCGGATGGTCGCTACACGATTGTCGCGTCGCTCCCTGAAGACCGACCCGCAAACGCTACGAAGGAATGTGGGGTGTCATGGCTTTCGCTCTCGCCGGCCGGTGACGGCGCAGGGCATCCCGACGATTCCCTCTTGATCATGCGGAACATGCTGCCGGCCAAGGACTTCAGCCACGCTGCACACGATACCAAGACGCCCGGCGACGAGAAGGCCGTGATGGGAGAGTATTTGCCGGACGGGCAATATACGTCCAAGCTCGCGTTCGAGGGCAGTGGCTGCGCGAAGTAACCCGTCTTTACGCGTGAGGTCACTACTCGAGATTGTGTCTGGTGATCCTCCTCGATGATGTCGGCTGCGCTCTGCTGCGAGCGCAGCCGACACACCGTTAGCCAAGTCTTTTCGCGATCTTCGGTGGGGAATCGAGGCCTGCGGTTCAGGCACTCATCCCTTTCGAATGAGGCATCAACTACGCAGGCGCTCGCAGTGTCAGCATTGTCGCGCAGCGGTATCAGCTGTGCTCTGTTGTCCGCCGTGGCGGACAGGGGCGCCTTTTCTCGCCTACCGCCTATCCTGCTTGCTGCAATCAGAAATGAGTTTTGACATGGGTTCCGTTGTCGGAGAACTTCTCCCATTGGCCGTCGGTGTCGCCGTGTCGCCGGTGGCCGTCATCGCCACTATCTTGATGTTGCTCTCCAAGCGAGCGGGTAGCACCAGCGCCGGGTTCGCGGTGGGCTGGTTACTCGGAATCTTCATCGCTACAGTTCTTTTCGTCATCTTGTCCAGTGCCGTCAGCACGTCAGACGACGGACCGTCCGCCACGGTTTCGTGGATCAAACTAGCTCTCGGTGTCCTCCTGTTGGCCGTCGGGGTCAAGCAGTGGCGGGGGCGCAGCGGCGAGCACGAAACACCGAAGTGGATGCAAGCCGTCGACGAGATGACCGCGGTCAAGGGATTGGGCCTTGGATTCGCGCTCGCCGCGATCAACCCGAAGAACCTGCTCATGTGCATCGCGGCCGGAGTGTCGATCGGCTCGGCGTCGTTGGCGACCAGCGGAGCGATCACCTCGATTCTCGTATTCACGGTCATCGCCAGTTCAACTGTCGCGATCCCGGTCATCGGATACCTGGTGGCTGCTGATCGCCTGCGAAAGCCATTGGCCTATCTCAAAGTCTGGCTCGAGGACAACAACACCACGGTGATGAGTGTGTTGATCTTGGTCGTCGGAGTTGTTCTGATCGGCAAGGGAATTGGCGGAATCTTCTGATACCCGCTCTTTCGCGTGGTGTGAACGCGCGATTCCCGGATGATCGTTCGATCAGGCGCGCTTGACCGCGTAGTCGCCGTCGGCGTGACCGATCAGTTGCCATCCGCCCTCGATCGGGGACAGTCGGACGTCGGAGAGATTCGTGGTCTCGAGCTGTGGCCGGTCGGTGCCGGGGTACCAGGCCTCGACCCGTCCGGTGCCGCTCCCGTCAAACCCGTCACGCGATACCTCCGTCAGCGAGCCGGGCGCTGCCCGCGGATACGCTCGCGAGAGTGGCGCGGCGAATCCCTCTACGAGCCCGAGTGATTCACCGGACGGGCAGTCGATGCGATTCAGATTTCCCTGCGGCTGGTGGGTATTGCCGTCGCGAACCGGGTGGGGGTCACCGCACGCTTGTGTCCACGACCACCACGCGCCGCCCATCCGGTACCTGTCGGTGGCATCGACGAAGCGGTCGACGTCTGCTCTCTGCTCGTCGGCGTCGCCGAACCAACCCCATTCACCTGTCCACAACGGTGCGTCGTACCAGGCGGCAGCGAGGTCGGCGATCTTGAATCCGTCTTCGATTCCGGGAAATTCGCTACTGACCGTTATCGATTCGCTGTAGAGATGGGGCGAGAAGACCACCAGGGGATCGGTCAGGTAATGGCGTGGAGGCAGCGCGTCGAGGCCGAAAGCCGACCAGATCGCGCTGGGCTCGAAGAACACGAGGTGTGGAAATCCTCCTGCTTCGGCCTGTCTGATGGCGTCGGTGGCCCGCTTGTAGAACTGCCCGATCTGATCAGCTGCCGTGAATGGATCGCGCAGGCCGGGGTTCGGTTCGTTCAACAGGTCGTATCCGGCTACAGCTGGTTCGTCTTTGAACTCGGCAGCCAACCGCGCCCACGTCGCGACGAGGCGACTCTGGATTCCTTGCTCGTCGTCGTAGAACGCCTGGAAGGCATGGGCGATCGCGGGTGCGGCTTCCCTGAGTCCACCGATGTTGCAGGTTGTCCATCCGCCGGTCAGGGTTGCCCACTCGGGTGCGCCGTCCCAGCCGACTCCCGGCCGCATGAATGACGGGCACGACTGGTCGCTCGGAGTGCCGACGTACGGGCCCCATGCATCCTGATGCATGTCGAGAACGGTGTAGATGCCGTGGTCTTTTGCATCCTCGACCGCTACTCGAACGCGGTCGACGTACGCAGTGTCGAATGCACCGCGGGTCGGTTCCAGGAGGGACCACGCGACGTTGAGCCGGACGACGTTGAAGCCCAGCGCTGCCATCTGCGCGAAGTCCGTTCTTCCCAGCGGCGTAACGGTGGGTAGACCGGTGCCGTTGGTTGCGTAGTCATTGAGACCGTTGGCGTTCGCGCCGCGGAGCAACACCGTTCGTCCGTCGACGTCCTTGATCGTTCGATCTGCGACGGTCAGTTGGGGGAGAGTCCAGCCCGGATCCGGTGGTGCAGCGTTCGCCGCCGGAGTTGCAATCTGGAGGACCAGGATTGCGAGGGTGGCAAGCAACAGCGCACGCATCCATCGACCTTTCTAGACAAACGTCCAATTCCGAGTCGAGGCTAGCGTGAGAAGACCTCCTTCCGGCGCGGTTTGCTCATACCTGTCACGGCCCCGCGTTGCCGAGAACACGTCGGACACGTGCTCCTGCTGGAGGTGTCATCATTGTCGACAAGTCTCGACCCGAGGGAGCCCTGGTGAAGCTTGCATTGACTGATCTGATCGAACAAATGCCTCGTGACGATTTGGCGAGTACGCGAGCGTTCTATGCGTCGCGGCCTGCCGGTGTCGGTCCGAGTTCCCTGCAGGAACTGCTTGTGGTGCGAGCATCCAGGGTGGTTGATCCCACGGCGAGCCGGGCTGTTGAACACACACTCGACATCGAGGGCCGATCCGTTTCGGTACGCGTAGTCACTCCGAAAGACGGCGATGTCAACGGGGTCTATCTGTATCTTCCGGGTGGGGGTTTCTACATGAGTTCAGCGGCCAGCGCTGACGCCCGAAGCATGAGACTTGCCGACGAGGTCGGGGTGGTAGTGGTTACCGTCGATTACCGGCTTGCACCGGAATTCCCTTGGCCGGCAGCGCCGGACGATTGTGAGGCAGTCGCCTTGTGGCTGCTTGAGGTCGCTGCCGAACGGTTCGGGACGACCAGGCTCGCCATCGGTGGCATGTCGGCGGGAGCAACCTTGGTGACGACGACGTTGCTGCGCCTTCGTGATCGAGGTCTGGCCAAGGCATTTTCGGGTGCGGTGCTGGAAGCGGGCACGTACGACGTCAGTGCCCAGACTCCCGCGGGCCGCACCATCAGCGACGAATACTTCATCGAAGCCTACGTCGGCCATGTCGATGATCGCACTCTTCCGGATATTTCTCCGACATTCGGCGACCTCAGCGGCCTGCCGCCGACCCTCGTTGTCGTTGGATCAGAAGACGTGGTCCTGGCAGAGAACCTTGCCATGGTGGCGCGACTGTCGGCGGCCGGAAACGACGTCGACTTGCGTCTCTATCCTGATGTCCCGCATGGATTTACAAACCATCCAACGCCTGTTGCCCGGCGTGCTGCGCTAGATATGGGTGCTTGGCTTCGGAATCGACTCGACTCCGACCCCGCGTGACAAGCACGGGCGCGGTTCAGTGTGCCGAGGAAAAGCGGACTGTGTTCGGTGTCAGATCTTGGCGAGCGTTTTACGATGAAACAATTCGAGGCTCACCATGGATTTCATCAGGCCGTCGAGGGTTCGCGCATCCCATCCAGTCAGATGCTGCCAGCGGTCGAGTCGATAGGTGACAGAGTTCGCATGTAGGTGGATGTCACGGGCGGCGGCGCTGACAGAGAACCCGCTTCGCGCGAAGGCGCGGACGGCGTCCATCAGATGTGAGTGCTCTTCGGCCACAGATGCCCCGGCCTGTAGAAGCGGCAGCAGCTCGTCCTGGTGGGTGGCAAGAGTGGCGATGAGCCATTCGTCGGCAAAACTGACCGTCGTGCCCGGCGCTGTCGCCAACTGCAATGTGCGCTCGGCGTCGGTGATGCTTTGAGCTGCGCCGACGAGCCCGACCCGGGGCATCCCGATACCTAGTGACGTTCGTGGATGATCTCGCATGATTGCGTGGATGACTTCGGTTGGTTCGCCCTGACACATCACGATTACTCGGGAGCCATGTCGACTGCAATGCGCGACAACATGCACGGAATCCAGGGTTCGTTGCAGGTGTTCCACTTGTGCTTCTGACCATTCGTCCTCGACGGCCGACAGTGCTTGGAACGATTTCTGTGTATCGAATCCGAGGGTTTGTGCCAGCTCTCGGGCGTTGCTCAGTTCCATATCCGTTGCACTGTGCAGTGTTTCGAAGAATCGGTATCGAACGCCGGCGCGGATGGCCTGCTCGCTGCGCGTTGCCTCGGAGTGTCCGACTGCGACTGCGCTCGTCGCGGCGTGAACGAGGTCCCAAAGTTTGCCGCCTGCTTGCAGCAGCTCGTGTGTTGGTTTCGTGGACCGCTGGACCATCGTGTCCCAGAGCTCACGAGATGCAATGTGATAGGTCTCGATGACATCGGAGAGGGGGAGCCCTTGCATCGCGCGACGGCGCCCGAGTTCGCGGTTTCGGTCGGTGTCTTCTGTGGTGATCGTTTCGTTCTCGGCGACGGCACACAGCATTGCGGACAACTGTTTGCGGATGTAGTTGCCTTGCTCGGCCACTGGTACCGCGGAGTAGGCCGGGAGTTCGCTGCGAATCTGTTGTACCGCGCGCTCGGTGAGCGCTTCGAGCTCGTCGGAAACCTCGCGACACAACCGTCGGATCGTGTCTTCTTCGACGTCGGTTACGTCCACGGGGTTACTCCTTTGTGCGTGCTTGGTCTTGCGTCCCGTGAATTTCACGAACGAGCGTCGTGGATTCCGGGGTTCACCCATGGTCCCGCCATAGTGACGGGAGGCACACTCAACGCTAGACCGGACGACGATTCGACGGCAAAACGCCCCTCGCCTCATCTGCTCCGGATCGATCAACGGCTAAGGAGCCACAATCATGTCCAACGAGGCGAAGAGTGCCTTGCTCGCAATCGGAGTTCCGTTCGTCGGGGTGCTGGGCGGGATAGTTGCGCTCTCCGGATCCGAACTGACTGTTCTCGGATTTCCCATTTTGTTCGCGTGGCTTTTCCTGTGGATGCCGCTGACCTCGTTGTGTCTCCACATGGCATGGAAGTTCTTTGACCGCAAGGACTTCGAGGAAGCGGAACGAAACGAACTGGCTCAGGCCAAGACCGAGATCGGGGATCCGACATGATCGCTGCAACATTTACGCTCGTGCTACTCCTCGCGCTCGGCGCCGGAGTGCTTTCACGCCGTGGAAGCAAAAAAGAGATCTCCGACTACCTCGTGGGCGGGCGGTCTTTCGGTCCCGTGCTGGTTTTCATCCTGGGAGCAGGTGAGGCCTACAGCATCGGCACGCTCATTGGATTTCCCGGGGGTGTGTACGCCCACGGGGCAAGCTACGGCGTCTGGTTCATCGGATACATCTTGCTTGCCTACCCGATCGGATACTTCTTTGCGCCCTATCTCTGGCGGGCAGGCAAGCGGTATAACGCGATGACGCTGCCCGATGTGGCAGGGCGGCACTTTCGGTCGCGCGGGTTGGAACTGACAATCGCGATTGCCTCGGTAGTCTTCCTCATTCCCTGGGGGCAGTTGCAGCTTGCCGGCCTCCAGGTCGCACTGAGCGGACTTGGCATCACCATCAACCCGACGGTGGCGGTTTTCGTCGGCGCTGCGCTTGCTCTGCTCTTCCTCCTGCTTTCGGGTGTGCGTGCACCGGCGTTCGTGTCTTACGTCAAGGACGCAGCTCTGCTGTTGGGAGCGATCCTGATCGGACTGGCCGCCACGGCCAAATCGGGCGGTATCACGAAGCTCTTTGCCGATGCGGCATCCCATGGGGCCGGGCAGGCCTCGCAATCCACCGTCACCGGTTCGTCGCTGACCTTCGTTCTCACCACAATTGTGTTCCAGTCACTCGGTTTTTTCGTTTTCCCCTTCATCGTGCAAGCGGTGCTATCGGCGAAGTCCGAGGCAACCCTCAAGCGAGTCGCCCGATTCAACCCGCTGTACATGCTCATGTATCCCTTCCTCGTCGCTGCTGCCTTCGGCGCAATTTCATTGCTGCCCAACAAGCTCGAGGGCGCAGAGTCCAATGAGGTCCTCCTGCAACTGTCCCGCCTCGTGCTCCCGGACTGGCTGACCGGAGTGGTGGCGGGTGGTGCGGCACTGTGCGCGATCGTTGTTCTGTGTGGCTCGGCGCTGGGAATCGGCTCGATCGTCTCGCGAAACATCGTTCCTGGAATACCCGAATCACGTCAGAGAGTGTGGGTGCGCGGGGTCATAGTCGCCTACCTCGGCCTCTCGCTGATCCTCACCCTCGCCGCACCCCAATTGCTGCTGACGCTGGTGAATACCGCGTATTACGGGGTGACCCAGGCCGTGGTGGTGTTCGCGACGATGATCTTCGGATGGAAGCTGCGACCGGCAGCGCTCGCGATGGGCGTGGTGCTCGGCGACGTGCTGGTGCTCTGGCTGTACCTCGACACACACGGCACGGTATCGATGTGGTTGGCGGACAAAGGCATGAACATCGGTGCCGCAGCCCTTGTTCTGAACGTGTTGTTCGTGTCCGCCACCCGGGTGATGTGGCCTCCTGTCGAAGCGGTTTCGGGCCTCCGTGCAGAAAATCGATCGGCACCAGTGCCTTGCCCCGCAGTCCCGACCGCGAAGGCGGATATCCGATGACTCGGACACTACTCACCGCAGATGCAATCCTCACCCAAGACGCAGCGTCACCCCAGGTTGAGGCGCTCGTCCTCGATGGAGGCCTGGTTGTCGCCACCGGAAGTCGAAAGGACATGGGGGAGTACGCCGGACCGGAAACTCGTCGGCTCGATCTCGCCGGCGCTACTGTGATCCCGGGGCTGATCGAGTCGCACATTCACCCGACCTACTCCGGCTTGACTGACGGATGGGCCGATTGCCGGACGCCACCGTGCGCCTCGATCACGGATATCCAAGGGGCTCTGCGGAACTCCACTCCCACTCACGGCTGGATACGTGGATGGGGGTACGACGACACACAACTTCGAGAAGGTCGCCATCTCACACGCGATGACCTCGACGCAGTCTGCACCGACCGCCCGATCATCGTTCTGCATATCTCGGGGCACTTTGCGGTGGCAAACACTGTTGCGCTTGCAACTGCAGGCATCGACGAATCGACGGTGGATCCCGGGGACTCGCAGTTTCCGCGTGGGGCGGACGGGAGGCTCACAGGGATGGCCTGGGAAATCGACGCCGTGGCACGGTTGAGTGGCGCGATACCAGACCTGACACAGGCAGAGGTGCAGACCGCGTTGCTGCGTAGCTTGACACTGGCGCGTTCGCGAGGAATCACGACCGTCCACGATCTAGGGGTCGGCCTGTCGGCGGGCATGCAGGAGTTGGCCGCCTATCGTGCCCTGGACACCATGGGCGAGATGCCCGTGCACACGGTTGGCTTCCTTCGGGGTGATCTCGCGATCGCAGAACTGGAGGAAAGGAACATCGCTTTCACGGCTGCACCGGCCCCAGGGTCACGCTTCCGCCTGGCCGGCGCCAAATTCTGGGCGGATGGGTCCATTCAAGGATTGTCTGCAGCCTTGCGAACTCCGTATACCTGCAGCCCGAACCATCACGGTGATCTGCTCTATCCGCAGGAGCAACTCGACGACATGGTTCTCCAGGTGCACCGCGAGGGAGGTCAGGTCGCGGTGCACGCCAACGGCGATGCGGCTGTAGCCGCCGCCATCGCGGCGCTGCGCAGTGCGCACCGCAGTGACGGACGTCGAGCGCGGCACCGTATCGAGCACTGCCAGGTGAGTGGGCCTGCGGATCTCGAGGCGATACGTGATGCCGAGATCGGGGTGAGCTTTTTCGTCAACCATGTTTTTCATTGGGGCGATCGTCACCGTGACCGTTTCCTCGGTCCTGAGAGAGCCGGCAACCTGGACCCGCTGGCGTGCGCCGATGACATCGGCTTGAAATTCGGGCTGCACTCGGATTGCCCGATAACGCCGATGGATCCCCTCCAGACGATTAGGACTGCTGTGAATCGGCTGACCATGGGCGGTGCCGTGCTTGGCGCCCACCAACGGATCGGAGTGCAGCGTGCAGTGCAGGCCATGACTGTGGACAGTGCGTACTTGGTCCATGACGAAGGACGGGTGGGGATCTTGGCGCCGGGTCGTCGTGCGGACCTTGTCGCGCTCGACGGCACTCTTGCTGCTCTCGCAGACGCTTCGTCCGACATTCCTCAGCCTGCACTGGTCATGGTCGACGGCCGGTAGCGCATGAGATTGATTTCGTCCCAACGGATACCAGCTCGAGGTGGAGATTCGTGCAGTTGCTCGACAGTGAAGTTGTTCGGCGCTGTGCAGTTACGGCTGCCGCCGCGGCCGCGGTCTGTCGTTCGATCGGGCCCGGCGTGGTCGATGGCGACGCAGTGACGGGCAAGAGTTTCTTCCTGCAGGATGGCGGCTGGCCGGGCACCTGAACACATGTCCGGTTTCTGGAGCAAAGTCGGGACGAGGAGCGTGCCACCCTTGTAATCTCGCACGGGAGTTTGCGGGGCGCGGGGTATCCCGCACAGCGAATGAGAGGATGAAGGTGACAACTGTCTACACGCGCCGCCGAGGGGCGCGCCCTTTCGGAATCGCCCTCGCTGCGCTGGTCGCTATGGGTGCGGCCCTGACAGGCCCCACACTCGCCTCCGCTTCGAGCGGCGACCTGCAATTGGGTTCGAGTCAGTTCGGATCGTCCGGGGAGCAACCGCCGCTGCCGGAGATCCCACCGCCGTCCGCGGCCGAGATCAGGCTCGACGAGGCGCGGAACTTCCGCGATATCGGCGGGTATCGGACTACCGACGGCAGGACCGTCCGGACAGGCCTGGTGTTCCGTTCCAACAAGCTCAGCTCGCTCAATGAGACTGATCTGGCAAAACTCACCGCCGCGAACCTGACCCTCGACGTCGACCTGCGCAACGCCTCCGAACGTGCGGAGGATCCCGATCGGATCCCCGCCGGGGTCACCTACCAGGTCGCCGACGTCGTCAGTATCGAACACGGCATCGCGTTCCACGAGTTCGTTCCCCTGACCCTCGGTCGCGCGTTGATCGACGGCGCAGTCAAGGGAACCTCGAACATCGGCCAGAGCATCGGCTACCCGTTCATGGTCAACTACCGTGGTTCCGATGTCGCCTTCCGTGACCTGCTGACTGCGATCGCGAACAACTCCGACGGCGCAACCGTCTACCACTGCAGTGCAGGGAAGGACCGCACCGGTTGGGGTACCGCGATCCTGCTGACCATTCTGGGTGTCCCGCGTGAGTTCATCAGTGCCGATTTCATGGCGTCGAACACGTACCTGGGCCGGGACGACGCGGTGGACCTGTCGTGGCTCGATGCGGCGTATGCACAGGTGGACCGGCTCTACGGCGGTATGGATACTTACGTACGGGAGGGCCTCGGCGTCGACCAGGGCACTGTCGACTCTCTGCGCGCCAAGCTTCTCCTCTAAGCGGAGCTCCACGCCCGGCTTCTTGCCTACTCGGACCTTCTTCTGTCCCAGTGCGACCTGTGGTTGCGGGAGCGCGCGATTGTGTGGCGCCGCTCCTGGGGTGGGCCCGAGGTTTCTTGGCCGTGTGCGATCACCAAGTGGCGCAAGAACTTGGCGCGCAAGAATCACGACTGGTCATGGACTCGACGCTGGCCAATTGGTCAGCATCGAATCGAGAGCCTCGAGGATTCTTGCCCAGCTTTCGGCGCTGTCCGGTGCACTGTGGCTGAACGATCCACCCAGCTCGAGGCTGGCGTACCCATGAAAAACGCTGCCGAGCAACCGAACTGCGTGGGTCTGATCGAGATCGGTGAGGTTGTACCCGCGCAGAATCGATCGCATCATCTGCGAGTGTCTGAAACCCGCGCTCGCGGCCGCGGCCTCCGGGGTGAGGCGCATCTGTGACGCGGCGTACCGACCAGGGTGTGACCTCGCGTAGTTGCGGTACACGTTCGCGAAGGCGGTCAAGGCGTCGCGGCCGGACCGACCGGCCACGGCGTCGGCAGCCTGGTCGGCCATCTCTTCCAAGGCAAGCAGCGCGATTCTGGTTTTGAGGTCGTTCGAACTTTTCACGTGCGAGTACAGGCTTGCGACCTTGACGTCGAACGCTCTGGCGACCGCCGATACGGTCACCTGCTCGAAGCCCACCTCGTCGGCCAATTCGGCGCCCGCCACGGCGAGGCGTTCGGGTGTCAGTCCTGCGCGAGGCATGTCCGTTGGTCCTGTTCGTCGAGAAGTGAAACCGCTTGCCTAAATAGTATAGGCAAATTACTGTGTGCTGTAGTTAAAACCTTCGCAACTTATCTACAGGTGAATGAGATGAACAGCCAGAGCAGCTGGATTACTACCGTAATTTCCGAGGACATCGTGCGCGGAGCCCTCGAGCTCGAGCGGACCGAACGCGGTGTGCTGACACACCGTCTGCCTGCCAGAGCTCGCACGCAATTCGCTGACGGGCAGATGGCAATGGCGCAATCACAACCGTCCGGAGTGCGGCTGGTGTTCCGAACCAGCGCTACGGCCATCGAACTCGACACTCTGCCCACGAAAATGATCTACATCGGTGCTCCGCCGAGGCCGCAAGGGGTGTACGACCTGATCGTCGACGGCGAACCAACCGGGCACGCAATCGCTGAGGGTGGCAACACGGTGACGATCGACATGGCGACCGGTACCGCTCAGAGACAATCCGGACCCGTCAGCACCATCCGCTTCGCGGACTTGCCCGCGCGATCCAAGACCGTCGAGATCTGGTTGCCGCACAACGAAACCACCGAACTTGTCGCATTGCGAACCGACGCCCCGCTCGAACTCGCAGTCGGCACGAAGCGTGATGTGTGGCTCCATCACGGAAGCTCGATCAGTCAAGGCTCCGGCGCTGAAAGTCCCTCCCGCACTTGGCCTGCTCTCGCAGCCTCCCTCGGCGGCGTGGATCTGATCAACCTCGGGTTCAGCGGCAGCGCTCTGCTGGACCAGTACGTCGCCCGCGCTATGCGAGACACTCCTGCCGACCTCATCAGCATCAAGATGGGCATCAATCTGGTCAACTCCGACGTGATGCGCCTGCGGGCCTTCACGTCGGCAATGCACGGCTTCCTCGACACGGTCCGCGACGGTCATCCAGTGGCTCCACTGCTGGTCGTCTCGCCTGTCTATTGCCCGATTCACGAAGACACGCCTGGACCTGGTGCATTCGATTTCGACGCGCTTGCCAGAGGCGAAATGCGATTCGTTGCTACCGGCGATCCCGCCGAGCGCGCAGCCGGAAAGCTGACGCTGCGCTCTATTCGGGAAGAGTTGGCGCGCATCGTAACCCAGCGATCGGCGGATGATCCCAATCTGCATTACGTCGACGGGTGCGATCTCTATGGTGCGGCCGAGAACGAAGAGTTGCCGCTTCCCGATCAGCTCCATCCGGACGCTGCGACGCACCGTCTCATCGGCGAACGCTTTGCCCAACGGGTATTCGCAGACGACGGCGCATTCGCACGCACGGTGTGATCGCGCAATCTGGTTCGATCGGATTTCACACGATTTGACCCTGACGTAGCGTGAGGGCTCACGATGGCTTCATGACCGATACTTACCCGGCATTCGACATCAGCCCCGTCCCTGTCCCCGCTACAGACGCCGTGCCTCCGGAACAGTTCCGAGGTCTCTACGGAATGCCCATGTTCGTGTCGGTTCCGACATCGGATCTGGCCGAATCTGCCGACTTCTGGATCCGTGGGCTCGGTTTCTTCGACCTCTTTTCGGTACCGGATCGACTGACGCACCTGCGACGCTGGGCATTTCAAGACGTTCTGCTCGTGCCCGGCGAATGTGCAGATTCACCACCGTCCGTCAGTGTGAGCTTTGCGTGTGTGCTGAGTCAGATGGACCAGATAGCACAGGCGTGTGAGGAATTGCGGCCCGGATGCACCAGCGGTCCACATCTGAAGCCGTGGAATTCACTGGAGTTGGAGATTGTGACACCGGAGAACGCGCGCGTGATCATGACGGCCGCTCGTCCGTACGACCCGAACAGTGCCGAGGCCGAGCATCTGCGAGGCATGGGAATTGACGGACCCGACGACTGAACCGAGGTCTGACGCTGTGGCCTCCCGAACCGCGTCTGTCAGACTGGATCACGTGACGGACCAACTCTTCGGAGACGAGGCAGACAGTGCTCTCACTGTCGGTGCTGCCGCATCACGACTAGGCATAACCGTACGTACCCTCCATCATTGGGACGCAATCGGTTTGGTGCGTCCGTCCGGGCGCAGTGACGGGGGCTACCGGCTGTACACCGACGCGGACCTCGGTCGCATCGGCCGGGTGCTTGTCTACCGTGACGTGGGTTTGTCGCTCGACGAGATCGGGATATTGCTCGATGCGCCCGCAGCCCACGTGGACGAGACGCTGCGTGGGCAGCGCGCCGAGTTGCGGCAACGGATAGCCGACTTGGAGGAACTGGGCGAGTCCTTGGATCGCATCATCGATGCCAGGAAGTCGGGTGTGCTGTTGCCGGCACACGAGCAGGTCTCGATCTTCGGCCGACACTGGCAGCCGTCATGGGGACCTGAGGCGCACGAGCGTTGGGGTGACAGTGCGCAGTGGGCGCAGCACGCGGAACGGTCGGTGGGTAGGACCGCTGAGGATTGGCAGAAGATCGCCGACTGCGTCGAGACGCTCAACGAAGATCTGGCGCTGGCCTGCCGATCCGGTGTCGAACCGGGAAGCGGCGAGGCGAATTTGCTGGCAGAACGGCACCGAGCGTCGATCGGGGTTTACTTCGACTGCACACATTCGATGCAGGTGTGTCTGGGACGGATGTACGTGGCCGATCCGGGATTCACCGCGTTCTACGAGCAGGTCGAGACCGGTCTGACAGTGTGGCTCCGCGCTGTCATCGATGCGAATGCTCGGGCCAACGGGGTTGCCCCCGAATCGGCGACGTGGGTGTGAGTGAGCTGGTGGTCGCTCGTCAGTCCAAAGACGCACACGCAGTGCACCACGGTCGGCCGTCGACTCCGTGGGCACGATGGGACACTGCGATGCGCGCGGCCAAAATGCAGCTTTCGTTGTCGTGATAGACGTCGAGATCCGAAGGAACCGTCGAGTGGAACGCCGGGACCTTCATGTCTACCTCCGTTGTGGCTCGCCAGGGAGTTGGCTCGTTGCGGCAATCCTCCCACCACAGAGATCATCTCGCCTGTCGGCAGAAGCAGGGCCGTTGCTCGGCCAAATTGCCAGGGGTCGACACGTGCGGTCCCGTCCGCGCGATTGTGCAGCCCCGCAGCGACTTACAGGTGTGGTTACTTGATCGCCCTGCCTTCCGAACAGATGCGCACTGCGCGCGGGGTGTGATCTTCGACGGCGCTCACCGCAGAGAATCCCGCAGGGATAGGCTGGACGGATGCGTGGAGAGTACAAGGTTCCTGGTGGAAAACTGGTCGCGGTCGACGTCGAGGTGGCGGACGGTCGGCTGTCCGAAGTCGCAGTCTCGGGGGACTTCTTCCTCGAGCCCGACAGCGCGCTCGACGACATCAACGCGGCGTTGCGCGGAATGCCCGCCGACTCGGATGCAGAACAGTTGGCGCATGCCATCTCCACTGCGCTCGACGAGTCCGTCTCGATGATCGGCTTCACGCCGCAGTCGGTCGGCATCGCGATCCGGCGCGCACTCGGCCACGCCACGAGCTGGGCGGATCACACCTTCGACCTCATCCCGCCGGTGGTTCTCGATCCCGCGATGCACGTCGCGCTGGACGAGGTCATCGCGCGTGAGGTCGCATCGGGTGAGCGTCCGCCGACATTGCGTTTCTGGGACTGGGACTCGCCCTTGGTCGTGATCGGATCGTTCCAGTCCGTGCGTAACGAGGTCGACTCCGAGGCGGCTGCGCGGTACGGCATCGGGGTGGTGCGCCGAATCTCCGGTGGCGGCGCGATGTTCATGGAACCGGGCAACTGCATCACGTACTCGTTGGCAGTACCGGCGTCATTGGTCGAGGGTTTGAGTTTCGAGCAGTCCTACGCGTTTCTCGATCAGTGGGTCATGGGAGCGCTTGCCGAGGTCGGTATCAACGCTCGGTATGTGCCGCTCAACGATATCGCCTCGGACAAGGGCAAGATCGCCGGCGCCGCTCAGAAGCGATTCGCGTCCGGCACTGTGCTCCATCACGTGACCATGGCCTACGACATCGACGCTGAGAAGATGACGCAGGTGTTGCGAATCGGACGAGAGAAGATGT
Organism: Rhodococcus sp. SG20037; assembly: GCF_031763325.1. Classification (NCBI taxonomy): domain Bacteria; kingdom Bacillati; phylum Actinomycetota; class Actinomycetes; order Mycobacteriales; family Nocardiaceae; genus Rhodococcus; species Rhodococcus sp. SG20037. Next base: position 2,770,873 of record NZ_CP134497.1, read on the forward strand.
CGGACAAGGGAACCAAGAGTGCGGCCAAGCGCGTCGATCCGCTGCGTTCGCAGACCGGAATGACGCGTGCAGCAATCCTGGAGTCGTTTGCGCAGCACTTTCGAGGTCAATATGACACCCACGACAGCGATTACACGGACTCGGAGTTGGAGCAGGCGCGCAAGCTGGTGGACACGAAGTTCAGAACCGAAGAGTGGACTCACCGCGTCCCGTGAAACCGAGAAACCGGGACGAGACCCGAGCGGTCTCGTCCCGGTCGCCTAGGTAGCCGGAGTCGCTGAGTTTGCCCCGAGGAGCTCGGCGTCGGCCGTCCCGGAGTTCCGCTTCGGAATGGTGAAAGTTGCGCTCACGCACAGGATTGCGATGACGAAGCACGCCACTGTGTACCAGAGGTTCCCGATGGGATCTCCAGCGCTGGTGGAACCGTCGACCGCGTCGAAGAAGTCGGGAAGCGCACTCGCCCACAGGACGGCCATGACAACCAGGTACACCACGCTGTAGATCTGCACGAACCTGTTGGTGTGTGCAGGAGTGTTCGATTCTGCCGAGCGCAGGTGCGTCCATTGGCGGACGAGAACCACGATCGCGACCACTGTGAGGACTGCAAGTTCAGCGGCGTAGAGGAACCCGCGGACAGTGTCGCTTCCCATACCGAAGACCGTCGCCGGGAGCGGGAGAATGAACGTACCCAGCGAGGCCAGCAGGCCGATCACGATGGTGCGCCATACCAATTGAAGTCCGGAGAAGTGCTTGCCGGCATCGACGTGCCGTCCGACGAAGTACTGGACGCAGAATGCCAACGACATCGGCCACAGCGCGGCGAAGACGACCACGCTGGGAAGTGGAACCGCGTCGAACATGGGTTGGTTGATCGGGTTCGACGTCGACCACTCCCACCACCGCAACTGGGGCCCCAGGTGGTCGAAGATTTCGTAGAACGCATGGTGGACGAAGCCGACGCAGACAGCGCCCAGTAGTGGACCGTATTTGCGGAAAACGCCGAGCATTCTGACTATTTCGAAGGCCAACGTCGCCATCAGTGGATAGATGGCAACGATGTACAGCGGCAGTCGACCCCACATGAAGTCGACGGTGAACACGTTGTGCGCGAACATCGTGTCCACTTGTTCTTCGATGCCGAACGCCGCCGGGAAGTACAGCGGAGGCTCGATGATGAACAGGTAGGCGGTGGCGCCGAACCAGAGAACCAGATTGGTGGGGTCGCCGTTGCGGCGCAACCGCACGATCGCCAGGACCAGTGCGAGCACCGAGCCGACGATGATGGTCCATTCGAGGACGGGCAGGGTCCAGTTCTCCAGCGCCGCCGGGTTACGGAACTCGACGAGTCCACCTGCTTCCTGACAGGAGAAACCGAGTTCTGTTGCGAGCTGGGAAAACGTGGGGGAGCAGTGTTCTGCCATCAGTTGGCCCCTGACGTGATCGACTCGGCTTGTGCCTGAGATTCGGCGGTGTACCAGCGTGTGCAGTCGTAGCCGTCGTCGTAACGCTTGAACCACTGGTCGGCGAGTGCGGGGAGTTTCTCGTGGTCCGGGTTGTGATTGGGCATCTGGCTGCGGAAGACACCGCCGAGTGCAACGAGTTGTTCTCCGAGTTGAAGGTGATCGAAGGCGCGAGGCATCGTGCCCTTGGTCAGATACGGAGCGAACGACGTCAGAATCTTCTGCTTGGTGCGGTGGGTGGCGAACATCGACAGTGAGTCGACTTGCCGCTCGGAGAGCGGAACGTGCTGGTTGAAGCCTGCGCAGGCGATACGAATCACCTTCATCACGTGCGCGAAGATCGACGGTGCCATCCGCATCCGGTAAAGCTCGCTTCCGACAACGGAATTGAAGATGATCAGAGCCGAGCTGCGATGCTCGACCTCCTCGACGAAGTGCCAGATGAACAGCGACGCGACGCGGTCGTCTCCCGGGCGGAACAAGGTCGCCTCGTTGTCGAGCATCAGCTTGAACACCGGAGTGAAGGTCGCCTCCAGGTCCGCGGTGTATGCAAGCCGGTAGTTCAGCGAGGTCGCCTCGGTCAGTAGATCGAATTCACCGATCACAGCGTCGAGCGTGTTCTGTAGTCCGGGGTAGCGCCTGATCAGAGCCTTCACATGCTGGCGGTGCGCGGTCGAGTGATGGCCTTCCTGACGCATGAACGCCACGGCTTCCTCGGCCACTTCAGGATCGCTGATCCGCGACTTGGTCTGCATGATCATCTTCACGATCATCTTCTCGAAACCGATGGCCAGGAACGAGACCGCGTTGGACATGCTCGACCAGGCCGGATTCTCCGGGTTCCACAGGAAGGGAACGTCCTGATCCTCGAATCCGAAGTCCATTTTTCGGGGTTGAAGGTTGGTCACTTGTCGAACCTCGTCTTTCGGAGGGGCTGGTCAGGTGGCCGCTCTGGCACTCGAAGCCACGTGTGGCGGTAATCATACATATTGGTGTGCAGTTGTATGTTCACTTTCGGCGAGGGGAGTGAATTCGAGGGGCGCAGATGCAAAACCTGCCTGTGTTAGCCTGTGGCTCTTGGACTTCGAGCGCAAAGACATGGTTCGAGCCTCGTTCGAGCGAGGAAGTGGGCAGTGGCACGAAGGCGTGGGTGGGGCGGCAATCCACCGGACAGTGACGAAGATGCGTCTCGTCGCATTGTCGAGGCCGCGGTCGAGTTGATCGGACGGACGAGTTCGGAAATCAGCATCGGCGACGTCGCCGAGTCACTGGGCGTGATCCGGCAGACCGTGTATCGATACTTCCCCAGCGCTGACGCTCTGATGCGGGCAGCTGCAATCGCGTCGGTCGACGGCTACCTCGATCGGCTCACCACACACGTGAGCGGCATCGAAGATCCCGTCGAGGCGATGACCGAGGGTGTCGTCTACACCCTGACCCAGGTCCACCGAACGCCGCATCTCGGCATTCTGCTCACCAGCACGAATTCGAGTCTTCATCCCGAAGGTCTGACCTCTCAGGAGGCGCAGGCCTTCGGAATGGCGATGATCACCCGCTTCGACGTGGACTGGGTGCGTTTCGGATACGACGACGCATCACTTCAGGAACTGGTCGAATACGTCCTGCGGACGATGCAGTCGTTTTTCCTCGCGCCCGGCGACCCGAAGCGGAGCGACGAGGAACTGCGGCGATACCTACGGCGCTGGATGGGTTCTGCGATCATCGCCCAGGGAAATTCTGTCAGCGGTGACCCGATCAGCGCAGAACCAGAGTCAAAACAACCGCGCTGACGCACGCGGCGATGACGACGATCAGCGCGAACAGGTCGGCGAGCTGAGGGCGCTTGGGGTACGCCGCGATCAAACCGGTGCCCCCGCGAGCGGAGATCGCTTCACCCATCTCGGCAGAGCGCCGAATTGCCACCGACATGGTCGTGGTGATCAGATCGACTATCGAATTGTCGGCAGCGCTGTTCACCACAGCTTTCGGGCGTAGTCGTCGCGCCGCCACCAGGGTGAGCATCTCGTCGATCAAGAGCGGAAGTGAACGAATGCAGAGGGCCGTCGCGATCGCCCACTCGTCGACCGGGATCTTGAGGAATCGCAGCGGTCTACCGAGCGTTGCCAGTGCCGGCGCCACATCGCTCATCGACGTGGTCCATGCCAACATCAGTGAGACGCAGAGCAATACAAGACCGAACGTCACAGCTTGCAGGTAGATGAAGACTGCGTCGAGGCCGATCGGAAGATTGATCAACGCGCCGAGCAGGATCAGCGCCCACAACCACCACGGAGGTCGCGGAACTGCAGTCGGGGGGATGCGTCCGATCACCGCGGTCAGCAACAACAATCCGAGTACGACGCCGATCGCCGGCCAGGACGGAGCGGTCACGACCACGATGCTGACGAGAACGACGGCAACGATCTTCGTTCCGGCCCACAATCGGTGGATCGGCGATGAAGTCGGGACTTCGCGCAGAAGTGTTGTCACGTCGTCGATCCTTCCAAGGCGCTGCTGGCGGCAGGGTCGAGGATGCGACCCTCCGACAGTCGAATTGTTCTGCTGCACACGGCGTCCATGCCGTCGACATCGTGGGAGATGACGACTACTGCGGTTCCGTTCCGACGAATCCACCTGAGTACGTTCAGGATTTCGTGTCGACCGGGTGGATCGAGACCGGCCAACGGTTCGTCGAGGATGAGTACCCGCGGTTGGCGCACGAGGAGACCGGCCAGGACGACGCGTCGCATCTGTCCGCCGCTCAACTCGTCGATGCTGCGGCCGGCGATGTGACGGTCGAGTCCGACGGCGTCGAGCGCCCACGAGACTTGCACCGATCCGATCTCCGGACCTCCGGCGGCCTCGATGTCTTCGGCGACGGTTCGGCGTTGCAGCTGCAGTCGCGAATGCTGGAACGTGAGACCGACGGTGCCGAGTTGGCGTGAGACGGGTTTGCCGTCGAAGACTGCGGTTCCCTTGCTCGGTGCGATCAAGCCCGCCATGATCCAGGCCAGAGTCGATTTACCGGAACCGTTGCCGCCCAGAACCAGCAGCCCGTCGCCGTCGCCGATTGTGAGATTGACGTCCGACAAGGCGCGCCGCGACCACGGAGTCCGGTCGTTGTACGTGTGGGTGACATCGGTGAGTTGGAGGACAGCTCGAGTGCTGACCGGCCACGGCGCAGACGGAGGACCCCCGAACGTCGACGTCATCCAACCTGGTTGGTGATCGATCTGCCGTCCGCGTTGTAGTTGAATCACCCGATCTGCGTTGCGGGTGTCGGCGTGGTGATGGGTGACCAGTACCACGGCCATCGGGTGGCGTCGCGGAAGTTCGGCAAGGAGCGAGACCAATTCCTCCCGGCCGGCCTGATCGACCATCGCGGTGGCTTCGTCCGCGATCAGCAGAGCGGGGCGCCGCGCCAGCGCGGCTGCAACAGCCAGACGTTGCATCTCGCCACCGGACAGCCCGGAGGTCTCACGCATACCCATGCCCGCGAGTCCCACCTCGGCCAGCAGTGCATCGACGTCGGGATGCGACTCGGGGGGGAGCCCCCAGACGACGTCGTCCGCGACGCGGGTTCCGAGGATCTGGCTTTCGGGTCGTTGGAGGACGACGGCGGTTCCGCCGTGTCGGCCGAGACCGGCGGACCCGGGTCTCGTCAGCGTCCCGACAGTCGGCGCGCGACCGGCGAGCAACCGGGTGAGTGTGGACTTGCCCGAGCCGTTGTGGCCGACGACGGTGACGAACTCTCCTCGTCGCACGGTGAAGTTGACGTCGACGAGGGCCGGTGTCGTTGCACCCGGATAGGTGAAGCCCACGTGATCGAAAGTGACCGGCAGCGGATCGATCGGACGGTCGTCGGGTGCTGTCTGGAGCGGGTCGGCCGAAGGGAGTGCAGCCAATCGGTCGAGGACGGCGCCGAGGACGAAATAGGAGACGACGGTACTGAGGACGATTCCGGAGATGATGGACACGCCGATCCACAACCACCAGTAGTCGATGATCGAGCCGATGCTGTTCTCGATCCATTCGGCTGCGCCGACCAGTGTGGGGGCACGCTTCAAGATCTCGGCCACGCCCAACGCGGTGTTCTCGAGCGAGGTCAACAACAAGGTGCGCAGCGGAGCGAGAACAAGCAACAGGACTATGGAGAACAACGCCAGCGCGGGCCCGATGACCAATGACGACAGCAATGCGGAGACGAAGCCGAGACCGCGCCGCTTGACCGTACCGATGATTCCGCCGAGGAGAGCGCTCAATGCGACCGCCGCCGCAGATCCCGAACCCGCCGCGACAAAGGCGACTGCCGTGGCCGAGATACCGGCCGTCGTCACGGCGCGGACTCGGAAGCGCTGGGCAACAATTCCCATCGGAACGGCGGCCACGAGGTTGAGGGCGCTGGCCATGGGGATGACCGTGGCAATGACGGACAACGCGACCGTGAATCCGGCCATGACGGCACCCGTTGCCAACTCGAGTGGTCGAAGGTTGCCGGTTTCGCGGACTTGCGGACGGTTGCTCACTACGTCCAGTGTGCCAGTGGTGACATAACTCCCGCCCGACTGATGGTGAGCGCATCGGGGTGATTGCGTAGGCTTCACCTCAAACAATGCATCGGACGGAGCGTGGAAGACGTGAGTGCAGCACCCATCAGGGTCGGGGTTCTGGGAGCCAAGGGCAAGGTCGGTCGAGCGATCTGCGAGGCAGTGGAAGCTGCTCCCGATCTGGAACTCGTCGCTCAGGTCGACACCGGTGATCGCATCGAGACGTTTGTCGACACCCGCACTCAGGTAGTGGTCGATTTCACGCACCCCGACGTCGTCATGGGAAATCTGGAATTCCTCGTGGCCAACGGAATTCACGCAGTGATCGGCACCACCGGTTTCGACGAGTCCAGGCTTGCGACTGTGCAGTCCTGGCTCGACGCCCAGCCGGCAACGGGTGTTCTGATCGCCCCGAACTTCGCCATCGGTGCTGTGCTGTTGATGCGCTTCTCGGCTGCCGCGGCGCGCTTCTTCGATTCCGTCGAGGTCATCGAACTCCATCACCCCAACAAGGCAGATGCTCCCTCGGGCACCGCATACCGAACGGCCGCGATGATCGCCGAGGCTCGCGCGGAAGCAGGCGTGGGACGCAGTCCTGACGCCACCACGACCGAGCTCGAGGGTGCGCGCGGAGCGGACGTCGACGGCGTCCGGGTTCACTCCGTGCGGATGGCCGGACTGGTCGCGCATCAGGAAGTGATTCTCGGAACTCAGGGCGAGACGCTGACCATTCGCCACGACTCGATCGACCGGAATTCGTTCGCGCCGGGCGTTCTGCTCGGTGTCCGCCAGATCGGCTCGCGTCCGGGTCTGACGGTCGGTATCGATTCCTTTCTCGATCTATGAACAAGACCACCCGCACCGTCGCACTGATCGTCGCGATTTGCATTGCGCTCGCGGTGTACTTCGTGCTGCTCGGCCAGCGCGGAATCCAGCTCATCCAGGACGGTGGCGGCGCCGCGATCGGTCTCGGGATCGGCGTGCTGATCCTGCCGTTCCTGGGGCTGTGGCTCGTCATCGCCACGCTCCGTGCCGGCTTCACGCACCAGCGCCTCGCGCAGCAGATTCACGACGAGGGCCTCGCTGTCGATGCGTCTGCGCTTCCGAAATTGCCTTCGGGCCGGATCGAGCGAGCGGCTGCCGACGAGTTGTTCGCCCAGATCAAGGTCGACTGGGAAGCAGACCCGGACAACTGGAAGCAGAACTTCCGACTTGCTCGCGCCTACGACTATGCCGGTGACCGAAGCCGGGCTCGGGAAACCATGCGACGGGCAGTCGAACTGGAACGCCGTTCACGAGGCAAGTAGGTGTCTACGCCGCGGAGCGGGGCCTGCTGAGACGCTACCGCTCCGGAACGGTTGTGGGAGATGACGGATCCGGAGTGGTGGGGTCGAATGGCGGCGGGTTGTTCGGGTCGAAGCTCGTCACCGGCACCGAACAGGTCGCGCCCACTTCGGGATACGTGTTCGGGTTGACGCGCAGAGCCGAGACGAACTGATCGATGCGCGCGTCCGCGGCGTTGTCGAGCTTGAGCTGACGGCCCCACGACTGCAGCGAGATCGGCGAATCCAGGGTCGGATACGGCGACATCAACGTGTAGCTCATGCCCTCGACTCGCTGTGCCAAGCGAGCCTGATCCTCGCTCGAGACGAGGTCGGGGTTGTACGTGATCCACACGGCCCCGTGCTCGAGAGAATGGACCGCATTCTCGGTCCGAATCGCTTGTGGATAAACAACTCCGGTGCAGTTTGCCCAGACCGAGTCATGACGGCCGCCGAAGGGCGGTGAATATGTGTACGCCACGCGTTCGTTCGGGCGTACGTGTTGGGCTGCTGGGTAGTCGACCGTGACAACTCCGTCGATGGCTTCGGACGGATCCGGGTTGTCGATGCTCGGAACAAACGCATCCGGGCGCGGTGATCCTTCGAGGGAATTCGCACACGAAGCCAGTGCGAGAACTGCCGAGACCACCACTGTCGCTCGAAGTTGTTTGTTCACTCGGCCATGATAGCGGCGCCTGTCCGCTTTCCCGGGGACGCGAATCGACTACGACCCGAGAGAGCCGCTCGCTCCGTCCGACAGTGCGATGTCGCTGGCGCCGCGAAGAATTCGGATTGGTGGTAATGGCCCTCGGTATGCCTCGGAGCCACTGATCAGATCACCGGCAGCGTCGAACGCGATCGCCTCACCTTGTGGCTCGTCGGGAAGGGAGACGCGAATCGGGTTGGTGTTCAACGCTTTCACGATATCGCCGTCGGGAGCTGCGTACAGGTAAGCGTCGGTATACGTGCGGAGCGCTACCACCGTGCCGTCCTTGCTCACGGCGCCGCCGGTGACAGCCATCGTGCCGGCGTGGGGGACGGGCCCACCGGGTGTGAGGGTGGGAGTAAATCTGAGCTGACCTACTTTGGCCAACATGGTCGGCGAGCCCGTACTCAGATCCTGAACCTGCTGTCGCTCAGCGGTTGTGTAGACCACGCTTGCACCCAGGTAGTCCTTGGTGACGATGACGGGAACTCCGTCGCTCTGGATCAGTAGTGTTTCGGCGTCATGCGCGCCGTCCGGATAGGCCAGGGGGTAGGAGGTCGCCGCACCTGAAGCCGGATCGAGTTCGATCAGCCCGACCGACGTTCGTACCGCGTTGTTGTCGCCGATGTCTGCCAGCCACAGGTGGCCGTCGGGAGTCGACGACAGATCCTCGACGTCGACACGAGGGGTGCCCACGCTGATCCAGCGCTGCACGTGGCAGTTCGAATCGAGTTCGGCGACCCGATCGTCGGAGCCGCTGTCGCCGATTGCGTACATCCCGGCCGCGGTGACGGTGAGTCCGGACAGCTCGGAAAGGCCTGCATCGGTGGGTGTGCACAGTACGTCGAAGACGCGGGCCTGTTGCGCCGCCGCAGGAACGGTGTGAACGCCGACAATCGCGGCGGCGAGAACAACCGATCCGGCAGCCCAAGCAACTGAGTGGGCGAGCGGTCGATTCCAGATCACTATGCAGTCCTCCGGGCCGAAGAATCGGGACTTAGTACCCAGAGAATACTGGACGTCCGTCTCACTTTGACCGAAACTGCAAGAAATCGCATCTGCCGAGACGCCGTGATGCGTCAGTGATTCACCGAGTGAATCCGCGTGCAGGAGGGGATACTCGACTCACCGGAGATCGGCGGCGACGAGCAGGAAGTGACGAAGCGATGGCGAAGAGTGAGTCCGACAAGCAAGGCGCAGATTCCCCGTCTCGGTTGATCGACAAGCGAATCGAGGAACTCGGAGACTGGCGGGGCGAGATGCTCGCCCGGATACGAACTCTGATCAAAGAAGTGGATCCGGATGTGGTGGAGGAATGGAAGTGGCGAGGTGTTCCCGTGTGGTACCACGCCGGAATGATCTGTACCGGTGAGACTTACAAGAGCGCAGTGAAGGTGACCTTTGCCAAAGGCGCATCACTCGACGACGCTTCAGGACTCTTCAACTCCAGCCTCGAGGGCAATACGCGACGGGCGATCGATTTCCACGAGGGCCAAGCCGTCGACGAAAAGGCGTTCAAGGCACTCGTTCACGCCGCGATTGCCCTGAACACCTCGAAGAAGTGACGCCCTGTCAGAGATGATGTTCAGCGAGGTCGAACGCACTGAGTAGCGTGCGGAATTTTGTACTGGTCTCTCTCAATTCGATTTCCGGGTCGGAAGTAGCGACGATGCCGCCGCCGGCGTAGGCCCGCGCCGAGAGGCCGTCTGCTGCGATCTCGGCGCAACGAATAGCTACCATCCACTCGCCGTCTCCAGTCCGGTCGCACCAGCCCACGGCACCGGCATAGAACCCACGATCGGCTTCGGTTGCGGTGATGTGCTCGCGTGCGGCGACCGTCGGTGTGCCGCAGACAGCGGGAGTCGGATGCAGCGCCATTGCTAGTTCGAGCGAGGTCAGGCTCGGGTCGATCAGGACACCTTCGATCTTGGTCCCGAGATGCCACAGTTGCGGTGTCCGAAGGATTTCCGGTGCGCTGGGTGCATTGAAGGACGTGCACAGTGGTCCGAGTATCGCGCTGATGGAGTCGACGACAAACGCGTGTTCGGCCAGATCTTTGGTCGACGCGCGGAGTTGCTCGGCATTCGCCTCGTCCTGATCCGAATTCGGATGGCGTGCAATCGAGCCCGCCAGCGGGTGGCAGGTGACGACGCCGCCTCGCCTTTCGATCAGAACCTCGGGCGTCGAACCGACCAGCGATCGCCCGCGGTACTTTCCTCCGGCGGGGGACAGGTCGACGCAGAAACCGTTGTGCGCGTGATCGAGTGCAATCAGTTTCTCGGCCAGAGCGGCGGGGAAGATCGTGGACTCGGCCTCGATGGTCAGGGAGCGTGCGAGGACAACTTTGTCGAGTTCGCCTGCTCGAAGTCGCTCGATGGCTCCGCGGACCCTGTCGGTGTGGATCTGCGGGCTGGGTTCGAATCCGGCTACCCGCGAAGTGGGTAGTGACGGGATGTTCGAGTGATATAGATCACCGCGGACTCGTGTGAAACTCAGTGGCGCGGTGAGGGCGGACGGCGTCTCCGGGGAGAACGGCAGGGCGCCGACGACCGAGTCGATGCGCCCGGTCTTGAGGGCTTCGGCAGCGTCGAAGGCCGAGTCGAATTCTTCGACTACTCCCGAAGTGCGGATCGACGTTTGCCTACGTGAGAGCAGGAAAACGGAGTCCGTTTCATCGTCAGTCCGGTTGTTGCGCAACGGGAATTCGGAGACTTCGGCGAGTGCTGACATGGACACCCTTCCAGTTCGACAGATTGCTTGTTATGTTGAGGCTAGCCTTAGTTTGGGTGAATTTGTGTTGCGAGCGCCCGGGTTGTGTACTTCCGTACCGTTATGGTTAGGCTGGCCTAAAGTCAAGGCGTGCGGACGGGGTCGACACGAGGGTTGGGTTGGCTCGATCTGAGCGCGTCGACCACTACTCGAGGAGACCGATGAGCAACACCGTGGACCGTGACCAGATCGTGCGCGACGTCGCCGAGGTTCTGTCGATGAGGGCAGAACAACTCGGCGACGACGCGGACCTGGGTGACGAAGGCCTTGACTCGGTTCGCTTGATGACGCTCGTCGAACGGTGGCGGGGAGCGGGCGCGGATGCCGACTTCGCGGAGTTGGCAGAAGAGCCCACGATCAATGCCTGGGTTCAGGTCCTGTGCCCGCAGTGAGCGAGCGCCGAATCGCCGTGGTCACCGGTGCTGCGGCGGGGATCGGCGCCGCAGTGGCCCGTACGCTTGCGCGCGACGGGTATTCGCTGGCGTTGCTCGATCGCGACGACGTCGAATTGAAGCGGGTAACTGCGGAATTGGCAGAAACAATCGTCGAAGGCGCCGATATCGAGAGTCACGTCGTGGACGTGACCGATCGGCAGGCAGTCGACGCTGCAGTGGCCTCGACGATGGACACGTTCGGCCGGATCGACGCGCTCGCGCACGTCGCCGGAATTCTCGACACCGGATCGGTGCTGGACTCCGATCCAGACCAGTGGCGGAAGATATTCGGCGTCAACGTCTTCGGTTTGCTCAACGTGCTGCAAAGTGTGGGACTGGAAATGCGTCGTCAGCGGACCGGATCGATCGTGGTGGTCTCGTCCAACGCAGCCGGTGTGCCACGTATCGGGATGGGTGCTTACGGTTCGTCCAAAGCTGCTGCGACGATGTTGGTTCGAACCGCTGGGCTGGAGTTGGCCGCCGACGGGATTCGTGTCAACGTGGTCGCTCCGGGATCCACCGACACCGCAATGCAGCGTTCGTTGTGGTCGGACCCCTCCGACGATTCGGGTGCCGACGCGGTCATCGAAGGCAATCTGGCGAGCTATCGCCTGGGCATTCCGCTCGGAAAACTGGCCACCGCAGACGATATCGCCGACTCGGTGCACTTCCTGCTGTCCGACCGGGCGGCCCACATCACCATGCAGGCGCTGTACGTCGACGGTGGAGCGACGCTCAAAGCGTGAGACGTATTTGCTGACAGTACTTTCGAACAGGAGTCACTTGCATGACCTCGAGGATCGCTCGCGAGCCCTTGGCACCCGTCGCACAGTATCCACCCGATTTGGTGACGCATTATCGGGAACGAGGCTATTGGACTGACGAGACGCTGGCCGGATTCGTCACGGCCGCGGCCGCACGGCATCCCGACAACGAAGCGGTGGTCGGCAGCGATGCCTCTGGCACACAGACACGGCTGACATATTCCGACCTCGATCGTCGCAGCTCGGCCGTGGCCGGAGGCCTGTTCGGCTTGGGTGTTCGCGCCGGTGACCGGGTGCTTCTGCAGCTGCCGAACATCGTGGAATACGTCGAAGCATTGTTCGGTGTGTTGAAGCTCGGCGCCCTGCCGGTATTCGGGTTGCCGGCGCATCGCCGAACCGAAATCGGATACTTCTGCCAGTTCGCTGATGTCGCTGCCTATATCGTCGCCGACCGTCATGGCGGGTTCGACTACCGCGCGCTGGCGCGTGAGGTGAACGAAGGCCTCGAGACTCCGCCTGTTGTGATCGTGGCCGGTGACCCCGAAGAGTTTGTCGGTTTCGATTCGCTGCGCGGATACGAGGTTCCCGTTCTTGCCGACGTCGATCCGTTGTCGGTCGCCTTTCTTCAGCTTTCCGGTGGCACGACCGGTGTTCCGAAGCTGATTCCGCGAACGCACGCCGACTACCTCTACTCGGTGCGAGCGTCCAACCCGATCTGTGGCGTCGACGACTCGACGCGCATGTTGGTGGTTCTTCCTGCAGCGCATAATTTTCCGATGAGTTCGCCGGGCATCCTGGGCGTTCTCCACGCGGGCGGCTCCGTGGTTCTGGCGCCGGACACCATGCCCTCCACAGCTTTCGGTCTGATCGAATCAGAGCGAGTCACGCACGCTTCCTTGGTTCCACCGATCGCGTTGGCCTGGATGGCCGCCCCCAGTAAGGCAGATCACGATCTGTCGAGCTTGCGGGTTCTCGGCGTCGGCGGAGCGAAGTTCAGCGCCGAAGCCGCTGCACGCGTACCCACGGAGTTGGGCTGCACCCTCCAGCAGGTGTTCGGGATGGCCGAGGGGCTGGTCAACTACACCCGCCTCGACGACACGCAAGAATTGATCGTCAGCACTCAGGGCCGGCCCATTTCACCCGACGACGAGGTTCGTGTGGTCGACGACGAAGGCGCGCTCGTCGCGCCCGGAACCACGGGGCACTTACTGACTCGGGGTCCGTACACGATCCGCGGCTATTACCGGGCGGATGCGCACAATGCCGAGGTCTTCGACGCCGAAGGTTTCTATCGCACCGGCGATCTGGTCAGCGTCACCGATTCAGGACATCTGATAGTCGAGGGGCGCGCAAAAGACCAGATCAACCGCGGCGGTGAGAAGGTTGCGGCCGAGGAGATCGAGAACCACCTGCTCTCGCATCCGGCTGTCCACGATGCGGCCGTCGTCGCCGTTCCCGACGAGTACCTGGGCGAACGAACCTGTGCTGTTCTGGTGATTTCCGGAGATGCCCCGACCGTCGGCGAGATCAAGCGATACATACGAGGCCGAGGCGTTGCGGCGTACAAGGTTCCGGATCGAGTGGAGTTCGTGACCGAGTTCCCCGTCACCGGCGTCGGAAAGACCAGCAAGGCGGCCTTGCGCCGTGTTCTCAGCGAATCGATTGCCGCACAGACTCTGTCGAGTTGATCGGTTCCCACCCCCACATTTTCGAGGAGATTCATCATGGCGCTACCCACAGCAGTGCGATACGAGATGCCCACCGAGTTTCCGCAAAATCGGGTCGACTGGACTCTCGATCCTTCCCGAGCGGTGTTGCTTCTGCACGACATGCAGGAATATTTCGTGAACGCGTACGACCGAAGCGTCGACCCGCTCCAAACCGTGGTTCCGAACATCGACCGGCTTCGTTCGTCGGCGCGAGCTGCCGGAATCCCGATCGTCTACACCGCGCAACCCGGTGATCAGGATCCCGAGGAGCGTGCGTTGCTGTCGGATTTCTGGGGACCGGGTCTGAAGGCAGATCCCGCTCACACCGACGTGATCGCCGAGTTGGCTCCGCATTCGGACGACGTGATGCTCACAAAATGGCGCTACAGCGCCTTCATCAAGACGGATCTGCGTGAGCGGCTGCGCGAGAGTGGGCGTGACCAGCTGATCATCACCGGAATCTATGCCCACATCGGTTGCCTGACTACCGCTTTGGACGGGTTCATGCAAGACGTGCAGATCTTCTTCGTGGGCGACGCGGTAGCCGACTTCTCCCTGGACGAGCATGTCGGTGCGCTCGAGTACGCGGCCGGGCGCTGCGCCTCGGTCACCCGAACCGACGACCTGGTCAAGGCGATGAGCGCGGAAACCGTTTCGGCGTAGGCGTGAACGGCGACGGGTGCGCCACCCGTCGCCGTATTGTCAGATGTGTGAAGACTCTGTTGGTGGTTCACCACTCGCCCTCGCCGACAACCCACGAATTGTTGGATGCAGTCCTGGCCGGGGCTCGCGATCCCGAGATCGAGGGCGTCGAGGTGAAGGTGATGCCGGCGTTGGCGGCGACGGTGCCCGACGTCCTCGCTGCTGACGGCTATCTTTTCGGAACCACCGCCAATTTCGGTTACATGTCGGGCGCGCTGAAATACTTCTTCGACACCACGTACTACCAATGCCTCGGCGCGGTTTCGGATCGACCGTACGGCCTGTGGGTTCACGGTAACAACGACACTGCCGGTGCAGTGTCCTCGGTGCGCAAACTCGCCACCGGGCTCGGATTGGTCGCGGTGGCGGATCCGCTCGAAGTGACTGTGAGCGTGGACAAATCTGTCCGCGATGGTTGTTATGAACTGGGCGGAACCGTCGCGGCAACGCTGATGGACTAGCCTTCACTTTCTCGTTTCGATTCACGAAAGAGACTGTCCCGCAAGCGGTTGTAGAAGCGCGTGTCCTCTGATTGACGCGTCGGGAGCCGTCGGTTCTCGGGTCACCGGCGAGGCGGATTCCCCGATTCATTGACATTTAGTTTAGGCTACCCAAAACGACGTTAGGTCACCCTTGGGTGACGTGTGTCCACAGACGAGGGGATCAGTGTGAGCGTTCTTCCAGGTTCGAACTCCGGAGCGGCGAGCGAAGCTACGTTTGCTCTCACAGGAGCTCAACTCGGGATTTGGAACGCACAGAGGCTTGATCCCGAATCTCGGAGCTACCTCGTCGGTGAGGTGCTCGAAATCTCGGGCGACGAACCGATCGACACCGAACTGCTGACAGCCGCCATCACGGCGACGATCGGTGAAGCCGAAACCATGCGGCTGCGGATGATCGAGACGGCGGACGGCCCGCGTCAGTACATCTCCGACGAGCCGGTTGGCATCATCCCGATCACCGACGTCCGTGACGAGCGCGATCCCGTAGCCGTGGCGCACGCACTGGTCGACGCCGAGCGCAGCCGGGCGTCCGAGTACTGCCGCCTGATGGTGGAGCGTCCGCTGTACACCTACTCGCTGATCAGGCTCTCCGATCGCGAGATCTGGTGCATTCAGCTCTATCACCACCTGATCGTCGACGGATACAGCGCAGCAATGATTTCGCGCCGAGTCGCCGCGCACTACACGGCCGCGAAGAAGGGAACCGAGGTCGCGCCAACGCGATTCGGTTCTATGACAGATCTGGTCAGCGAGGACGAGGCGTACCGGGCTGGCGAGCAGTTCGCGGAAGATCGTGACTACTGGCGTGATGTCCTGACGCCGTTGCCCGCGTTGGACGGACGCGGCCAGCAGGTCACCGGTCCGGCGGAACGAACGATCCAGGTTCGCGAGGTCATTACCGCCGACGCCCTCAGCTGCCTCAAAGAGGTGGCAGACGCGACGGGAACAACGTGGGCCGAGGCACTGATCGCCTGCTACGGCGCGTTTCTCCACCGACTGCTCGGCGAGACGGATGTTGTCATCGCGATGCCACTCATGGCGCGCGTAGGCCGCACGGCACTCAAGACGCCGGCCATGGCAGTCAACGTTCTGCCTCTCCGGTTGACGATTCGCAGCCACGATCGACTCGGTGACCTGAGCAAGCAGGTGGCCGCCACGATGAAAAGCCTGCGCGCACACCAGCGCTACCGCGGTGAGAATCTTGCTCGGGACCTGGGCGTCGCCGGCACCGGCGCACTGCTTCACGGGATCGGAATCAATCTCAAGGCTTTCGACTTCGCCCTCGATTTCGCCGGCGCTGTGGGTGTACTGCGTAACGTCGCCGGGGGACCGCCGGAGGACCTGGGTTTGACGGTGACGCCCATTGCGGACGGCGAAGTTCTACTCGGATTCGAAGTGGACGCGCGTACCAATACTCGGGAATCGGTTCAGCGTCGCCTCGCCGGTTTCGTCAGCATCGTCAACGCGATGGTCGGGGAGGGAGATCCTGCCGTCGGTCAGGTGGAGATGATGCCTGCGGCCGAAGCCGCGCGGATTCTCGCCGGCCGCGAAACTGCACCGCTGCCCGGCTCGGTCGAACTCGTTCCCGACGTGTTCGACCGCATCGTCGTCGAGCACGCGGATGACACAGTCCTCGTGTGCGGTGACGAAACAGTGACAGGCGAAGAACTCGGTGGCCGCGTCCACAAGCTCGCCCGGTTGCTTCGGGCCCGCGATGTCGGCCCGGACGACATTGTCGGACTTGCGCTTCCGCGTACTTCCGAGATGGTGGTGGCTCTGCTCGCGACATTGAACGCGGGCGCAGCGTACGTGGCCCTGGATCCGCAGCACCCGGCCGAGCGGTTGCGAGATCTGATCGACGATGCGCAGCCGAAGGTCGTGATCACCACTTCCACTCTGGCCGAGCAACTCGTCGGAGGTTTTCGGCCCGACCCCCTCGTCATCGATTCCGACGCAGTCCGCGAAGAACTCCGTGCTAATTCCGAGCTTCCACTCGAACTCGGTGAACTGGCGACAGCACGGCATGGTGATCACCTGGCGTATGTCATCTACACCTCGGGATCGACAGGCAAGCCCAAGGGTGTGCTGGTCAGAGGCGGTGGATTGGCGCACCTGCTTCACCACCATCGCGCCACCATCTACCGGGACACCGCCGAGCGCGTCGGGAACCGCCAACTGCACACCGCGCACACAGCGTCGTTCGCCTTCGATGCGTCTCTCGATCAACTGTTGTGGCTGCTGTGTGGTCATCGTGTGCACGTATACGACGAGGAACTGCAGAAGGACGCGGTTGCTCTGGTCGCGGCGTTCGAGCGAGATCGCGTCGACGTGGTCGACACGACGCCGTCGATGGCGGCAGCGATGGTGGACAACGGGTTGCTGCGTACGCATCGGTTGCAGCTCCTCGTCGTGGGTGGCGAGGCGGCACCGCCCGCACTGTGGGACGCGATCATCGAATCCGGTGTTCCGGCTCGAAACCTGTACGGCCCCACCGAAACGACGGTCGACGCGATCGCGACCACGGTCGAAGGTGCCGGACCGCGTATCGGGTACCCCCTCGCGGGTACCCGTGCGTACCTGCTCGACAGCGCGCTCGAGCCGGTCGCCGACGGTGAACGAGGTGAGCTCTACCTGGCCGGACCGCAATTGGCCAGGGGCTACCTCGGCCGCGCCGGCGCGACCTCCGAGCGTTTTGTCGCAGATCCTTTCGGGGCTCCGGGAGATCTGATGTACCGCGCCGGGGACGTGGCGCGGTGGGTGCCGGGGCGGGGCTACGACTTCATCGGTCGCAGCGACAAGCAGGTGAAGATTCGCGGACATCGAGTCGAGTTGAGCGAGGTCGAGGCTGTTCTCGGATCGGTACCCGGAATCGGCGCCGCTGCCGCGCTGATCCGTACGGATGGGGGACGGCCCAGCCTCGTCGGCTACGTTGTAGCCGCCGCCGGCGCGACGCTTCCGCCGCAGGAAGAATTGCGCCGTGACCTCGCCGGTCGCGTACCGGATCATCTCGTTCCCGCCGCAATCGTCGTTCTGGACGAACTGCCCGTCACGGTGAACGGAAAGCTCGATCGTGCGGCACTACCTGCCCCGGCTGCCGAATCGGAAGGTCGCGCTGCATCCACACCACACGAGGAAATCCTCTGTGACGTGGTGGCCGAGGTGCTCGGCCGCGAACGCGTCGGCGTGGACGAGGATTTCTTCGGCCTCGGTGGTGACAGCATCACGGCAATCAGTGTCAGCAGTCGACTGCGGGTGCGTGGTCTGATCGTTGCTCCCAAAGAACTACTGGCACAGCGAGATCTGGGAACCATCGCCGCTGCGGCGCGTGAGATTGCCGATGACGCCGACGCCGTAGCCTCGGTTGCGGACGTGGCGACCGGCACCGTGATCGCCCCGCCGATCGTTCGAGCACTGATCGACAAGAATCCGACAGACGAGGCAATCGCGGGCTACGCGCAATGGACCGCAGTGCGCATCGACGACAGCCTTTCACTGGGTGACCTGCAGTCCGGCGTGCAGACGATCCTCGATCACCATGACGCTCTACGCCTGCTCCTGCGCCGTGACAACGACAGCGGCACTGCCGAATTGATCGTCCGGGACGCCGGTGCAGTGCGCAGCGAGGGACTCGTTCGCGAGGTGTCCGACACCTCCGAGCCGTCCCGGATCAGAGAGCTCGCGGAGGCGTCGGCGGCGAGTCTCGACCCACGCGCCGGTGAACTCCTGCGAGTCGTACTGGTCAATACCGAGGCCGGTCGACCCGACCAATTGATCGTCGTGGCTCACCATCTGATCGTCGACGGTGTGTCCTGGCGAATTCTGCTTCCAGACCTCCACGAAGCTACCGATGCAGCGCGCGAGCGTAGGTCGGCCCGGTTGGCTGCAGGCGGAAGTTCGTGGCGTCGATACGCAGGGTTGCTCGCGGAATTCGGGGCCTCTGGCAGCAGGGCGTCAGAGCTCGAGTACTGGAAGTCCGCGTCGGTACAGGCGGACGACGAGCCGATCGGCAGTCGTCGTCTCGACCCGAAGATCGACGTGACCGCAACCGCCTCTCGCACGACAACCATTGCGCCCCCGGCCGTCACCGACGCGCTGTTGACCACGCTTCCGGCGGCGTATCGAGCCAAGGCCGACGAAGTGCTTCTCTCGGGTTTGATGCTTGCCTTGCGCTCATGGCAGCACGGCCGCGGCCTCATCGGGCTGCCCGCGCAGACAGTTACCGTCGAAGGTCATGGCCGCGACGCGCTCACCAGCGACACCGACTTCGCCGGAACCATCGGGTGGTTCACCAGTGAGTTCCCCGTCCGGGTTCCCACCGATGCACTGCTCACCGCAGACGATCTTGCCGACGCACTGAGCGGCGGAGCAGCTGCGGGGCATCTCCTTCGTGCGGTGAAGGAGGCAAAACGCGCCGTACCCGGAGGCGGAGTCGGCTATGGAGTTCTGCGGCATCTGGATCCCGACACCGCACCTGACCTTTCCGCGTGCGCTACACCCGAACTGCTGCTCAACTATCTGGGCCGCTTCCCGTCCTTGCCCGGAACCGGATGGCGATTGCCGGAGCAGGATCCATTCGCGGTCATCGAGCCGGCGACGAAGGTTATGTCGGAAGTGCTGGCGCTCAACGCATTTGTCCGAGAGGACGACTCGACGACGCTGGCAGTCGAATGGACTGCGGCGGGTTCAGTGCTCGACGGCGCGACGATCGTCGAGCTGCAAGAGCATTGGGAACGTGCGCTCGCTGCCCTGACCGCGCATGCCGCGCTCTTCGAGGGTGGTTTGACGCCTTCCGATTGCTCGGCGACGATCTTCGGCCAGGGCGCGGTGGTCGATCAGGCAGGGATCAACGAACTCGAAGCCGTCCACGGACCGCTTGCCGACGTCCTTCCGCTCTCGCCGCTACAAGAAGGTCTCCTGTTCCATGCGGTCCGTGACGGAGTCGCAGACGTCTACACGCTCACTGCACGCTTCGACCTCTCCGGGCCACTGGACGAGGCGAAGTTGGCCGACGCGTTCGAGACCGTGATCGACAGGCACCCGAACCTTCGCGCAGCTTTTCACTACGAGCAGTTCGAACGGCCCGTTCAGATCATTCCGCGCGGCGCAAAAGTCGAGTGGCGTTCGGTCGATCTGACCTCCGTTCCAGCTGACACTGCATTCCGCTCTGCAGATCAGCTCGAGGACGAGGCCGCCAAGCATGTCTTCGACGTCAGTACACCGCCTCTGCTGCGTGCACTACTGGTTCGGCTGCCCGGCGGGGTGCACCGTTTGGTCCTCAACGCGCACCACCTGCTCACCGACGGTTGGTCGACTCCGATCGTCCTGCGCGAGCTGATGAACGTCTACCACGACGGCGACAGCCGCCTCCCTGCGCCGACGCCGTATCGCGACTACTTGGCATGGATCGCCGGCCGTGATCAGGACTCTGCCCGCGCAGCGTGGAGCGAGCGTTTGCGTGGGCTCACCGCGCCGACTCTCGTTGCCGATGCCGGAGCGCCGCGAAGTGTGCCCGTCGCGCTCGAGGTTCCTCTCGCGACATCGGACGCCGAAGCGCTGATCGAACTCGGCCGTGCGCGAGCGCTGACGGTCAACACCCTGGTTCAGGGTGCGTGGGCAGCAGCGCTCGCCGAAGCGACAGGACAGTGGGACGTCGTGTTCGGGGCCACGGTGTCCGGCCGACCTGCCGAACTCTCGGGGGTGGAGGGAATGGTCGGGTTGTTCAGCAACACGATTCCGGCCCGCCTCGACATCGTCGCGGACCGGCCTTTGCTCGATCAGTTCGTCGATCTCCAGAACGCCCAATTCGACATCGTGGACGTCGAACACACCAGTTTGGCCGAGATCGAACGCATCGCCGGAATCGGGCAACTGTTCGACACGCTCCTGGTGTTCGAGAACTTCCCGAACTCCGGTGCAGGACAGCCTGCATCGCACACACTGCGGGTCGAGGGATTCACCAACCGCGGAGTCACGCACTATCCGATGACGTTGATGGCGCCGCCGAGCACCGGTCTGGATCTGGTTCTGTACCACGATCCGGCAGTTGTCTCCGACGCCACGGCGGAGCGAATGGTCACACGGCTCGCGGAGATCCTGCGTGGGTTGCTGACCGAGCCGACAGCTCCCGCATCCGCGGTGCTCACGGTAGTCCGACAGGCAGCGTCCGTTGCCGATGCGGTGTCTGCCGCGAAAAATGTCGCTGTCACGAAAAAGGTGGCCGCGTCCGAACCTGCGATCGATGTCGATCCCGCGGTCGTTGATGCAGTGTGCGCCTGTGTCGCAACGGTGTTGGAGATTCCCGACGTCGATCCGGGCGACAATTTCTTCACTCTCGGCGGTCACTCGCTCACTGCGATGCGGTTGGTGGGAAGCCTGCGCAAGCTGGGAATTCGCGTCGTCGTCTCGGATGTCTTCGACACCCCGACCCCCCTCGGTCTTGCCGTGGCCGCACGCGTCGATCGGACGAAGTTCTCGCCGGATTCGGTCGTTGGCGTCGATCGACCCGTCGTGACCGTGGCGACGTTCCGCGCCCCGGCGGTGGCGGGAAATCCTGATCACGAGCGGTACTGGGTTCGCACGCTCGCGGACCTGCCCCTCGAAACGGACCTTCCGTATGACCGCCCGCGCGGCGAAGAGTACCGCCCGCACACCTACCTCCGTCAGCTACGCGATGCCCGGTTCGGTGACGAACCAGGATTCGACGCGGTGCTGTTGGCCGCCGTGGCGGCGACGCTGAACAGCTTCGGCGGTGGTCGGGACCTTGCGGTCGGACTGGTCTCGGAAGGGACTGACACCCTGATTCGGGTCGACCTGTCCGGTCGGCCGAGAATTGCCGATGTCGTTCGGCGAGTCGAAAACGCTGTCTCCGAGGCACTTGCGCATTCCGATGTCAGCCTCGACCGAATCGCCGATCTACTCGGGCGTCCGACGAGCAGCCTGTTCGCTGCCCGTGTCGGTCACTCGCCCGGAAAGAGCGTCGACCTCGAATTCGTCCGAACCGCAACAGAACTTCGATTGACGGTTGATGCCGGGCTGTTCGACGCCGCGACTGCGGACGCATTGCTCGACGGTGTGATCGCGGTCCTCGGTCACGAAATCAGCACTGTCGTCGCGGATCTGCGACTGGCGGAAAACAAGCCGGATCGCGACCCGGGCCGACGCGCGACGCCGCCGTCGGGGATCTCGCAGTTGTTCGCTCGACACGTCAGCCGCCACCCCGACGACATCGCGGTGATCTCCGGCGAGGTCGGAATTACCTACGGGGAACTGTCGGCGCGCGTCGACGAGCTGGCCCGCGAACTTCTCGCGGTCGGCGCCGGACCCGAGAAGGTAGTCGCCGTCGCGCTGGATCGAAATGCGGATCTGGTGGCCGGACTGCTCGCGGTACTGCGCATCGGCGCTGCGTACCTGCCACTCGACGTCGATTACCCGACTGAGCGGCTCGAGTTCATGATCGAGGACGCGGCTCCGGTGTGTGTCCTGACCAGTATCGACAGCGCCGGGCAACTTCCGTTGACGGTCGCCACGTGTGTCTTCGTGGACGGTGAGTTCACCAACTCGGGTGTCGTGCTTCCTCCGCCGCCCGCGGCGGGTGATCACCTCGCCTACATGATCCACACCTCCGGTTCGACGGGTCGCCCCAAGGGCGTGATGGTCTCGACGGGCAACCTCGCAGCCTTCGCGGACACGGTACTCGAGGATTGCTGGATCAGGCCGGGCGATCGCATCGTCGCGGTGACAACGGTGTCGTTCGACATCGCGGCACTGGAGTTGCTGTGCCCGCTCGCGGCGGGCGCGACTGTCGTGATCGCAGACCGCAGGACGGTTCGCGATCCGGATGCGTTGTCGGCGTTGATCATCGCAAGCGATGCGACAGTGATGCAGGCAACGCCGGCGCTGTGGCGAGTGGTCACCGAACACGAGAACGCAGTCGGACTCGCCATGGTGCGAGCCCTGGTGGGAGGGGAAGCCCTCCCGCAGGATCTGGCCGACGATCTGGTGGCCAACGCTGCTTCGGTCCGGAATGTCTATGGACCCACCGAGGCCACGGTGTGGGCGACATCTTCGGTCATCACGACCGGCGACCGAGTCACGATCGGTCAGCCCTGGACCGATGTGCACGTGCGAATCCTCGACGACGACCTGCGTGAGGTTCCGGAAGGCGTTGCGGGCGAGCTGTATCTGGGCGGTGCGCAGGTGGTCCGCGGATACCTGAACCGCCCCGATCTGACCGTCGCTCGGTTCGTCGCCGATCCTTCTCTGCCGGGGGCACGCCTCTACCGCACCGGCGATCTGGTCCGACGCCGGCGAGGGGTTTTGCACTTCCTTCGTCGTGCGGACGATCAGGTGAAGGTTCGCGGTTTCCGCATCGAGCTCGGCGAAGTCGAAGGCGCGCTCGGATCGGTGGCAGGTGTGTTCCGCGCGGCAGCCACCGTTCGCGTCGATGCGGCGGGTACCGGAAGTTTGCACGGGTATGTGGTTCCCGAAGGTGCAACCACGCTCGATTCGGTACTGGTGCGCAAGGAGATTGCGCGGCTCCTACCCGAACACATGGTGCCGCAGACCATCACGGTGCTCGAGGCACTACCACTCACCCTCAACGGGAAGGTGGACCGGAAGGCATTGCCCGACACCGCGCCGGATCGCGTGCAGAGTCCGCTCGTGGCCGTCGATGCGGATCGTCGGGCACGGCTCGAGTCGCTGAGCCCGGGCTGGCAGGACGTGCTGCCACTCGGTCCCTTGCAGGAAGGCATGTACTTCCAGTCGGTTCTCGACGGCGCCGGCGGCACGGATGTCTATCACATGCAGCCGCGATTCGAGTTCTCCGCCGATGCCGCCGTCGACGTTCGCTCACTCCGCGCAGCAGGGGATGCGCTCTTGCGACGCTATCCGAACTTGCGGGCCGGCTTCACACACGCCGGGTTCGACGCTCCGGTGCAGTTCGTGCCCAGGGAAGCCGAAATGCCTTTCCGTGAGATCGATCTGAGCGCAGTCGCACCCGAGGACTTGGATATCGAGGTCCGCGCCGTCGACGAGGCCGAATTCGGCAGGCTGTTCGACTTGAGTGCGCCGCCACTCATTCGAATGGTGCTGGTCTGGTTGCCAGGTGGGGGAGCGCACCTCGTCTTCACTCAGCACCACCTGCTGACCGACGGTTGGTCGCAGACCTTGATGTACGCGGAGTTGTTTGCGCTCTACGAGTTTGCTCGCACACACGGCACGGACCCGGTTGGACTCGACGGCGCGCTCGACAAGCCTGCGGACTTCCGTGATCACCTGCGATGGATCGCCGAAGCGGATCGCACGGACGCCATCTCGTCCTGGAAGGACTACCTCGCGGATCTCGAGCAACCCACACTCGTGGGTGGTACGGGATCAGGCGGGCGCGCTCCGTTGCCGGTGTTCACCCGGGTTCAGCTCGAACAGAGCATCACCGAGCACGTACGCGAGCTGGCCAGACGTAGCGGAGTGACGCTGTCCACCGTGGTTTCTGCGGCGTGGGGCCTGGCATTGCGCGCCGTGACGGGCCGTGACGACGTGGTCTTCGGATCGACGGTTTCGGGACGTTCACCCGAGGTCGAGGGCGCCGACCGAATGGTGGGCTTGGCGCTCAACACCATTCCCGTGCGTGTCCGGGTCCGGCCAGGCGAGGAGATCTCGGCGTTGCTCGGACGCCTGTTCCGTGAACAAGGTTCGCTGCTGGGGCATCACCATCTCGGGCTCGGCGACGTGCAGCGAAGTGCAGGGTTCGCCACGCTCTTCGACACGCTCTACGTTTTCCGCAACACCCCTCGCGACGAACAGGCACGTCGAGACACGTTCGGTCGCAGTGGAATCGTCGGGTTCGATGCGGTGGACGGCACGCACTATGCGCTCACGCTCGACGTGGATCCGGGTGTCGGGGACGCGGCGATGGCGCTCACACTCGAAAACCGTCCTGACCTGATTCCGCACGACGTGGCTCAGGACATCCTGTCCCGCACCATCACGATTCTCGAAGTGATGGCGAATTCCGATACCGCCACGGTGGCGGACACGGCGGTTCCGCTTTCGCGCACCCCCGCGGAATTCGCTTCGGATTACGTCGTGATGCCACGGCCGGACCAGGCCGGCGGTAGCGTGGACGCACTACTGCGCGAAAGGGCAGCGGCAACTCCGGACGAGACGGCGCTGGTCTTCGGAGACGTCACACTGAGCGCAGCCGAGATGAACTCTCGGGTGGACAGACTGGCACGGATACTCGCTTCGGCGCTGGGGCAGTCGGTACCAGGCGGGGGACCGACCCGTGTTGTCGCGCTCGCGCTTCCGCGTACTGCCGATCACGTCGTCGCGATCTTCGCCGTCATGAGAACCGGAGCGGCCTACCTTCCCTTGGATCTGGCTCACCCACCGGCACGCCTGCGCGAACTCATCCTCGACAGCGATGCGGCGCTGGTAGTCACCACGACTCGGACGCGTGACCTCGTTGTTCCCGATGGACAGGCATGTCTGGTACTCGACGACCCGGACGTGGCCGGGGTACTCGACGGGCAGTCTTCGGCACCAGTTGTCGACGAGGCCGCGGTCTGCGGGCCGACCTCACCGGACCAGCCTGCCTACGTCATCTACACCTCGGGCAGTACCGGAAGACCCAAGGGCGTCGTGGTGGGTCACCGCGGGTTGACGACGATGTATCACAATCACAAGGCCGAGATATTCACTCCGACCGAAAACAGTGTGGGTGGCCGACGTCTGCGCATCGCGCATACGGTCTCGTTCTCGTTCGACATGTCGTGGGAGGAACTGTTCTGGTTGCTCGCGGGGCACGAAGTTCACGTGATCGACGAGCAGGCGCGACTGGACCCCGCGTCTCTGGTGAAGCATTACCGCGAAGTCGGTATCGACGTCGTGAATGTAACCCCCTCGTATGCACGGGAACTGATGGCCGCCGGTCTCCTCGACGGTGAGCGGACGCCGGTGTTGGTGATGCTCGGCGGAGAAGCTGTACCTGCCGAGTTGTGGTCGCGATTGCGCGATCAGGACGGTGTCGACGGGTACGACCTTTACGGGCCGACGGAGTTCACGATCAACGCGATGGGATCCCCGGTTCAGGGGAGCGAGACACCCTGCTTGGGTCGTCCGATTCTGAACGCGTCTGCGCGGGTACTCGATTCGGGTCTGCGGGAGGTACCGATCGGAGCGGCGGGCGAGCTGTACATGTCCGGAGACGGAACGGCGATGGGTTACCTTCACCGGACCGCGTTGACCTCCGCTGTGTTCGTTGCTGATCCCTACTCCGTCGGCAAGCGCATGTACCGCACGGGCGATGTCGTACTGCGTCGTCGCGACGGTGAACTCGAATACCTGGGTCGCGCGGACCATCAGGTCAAGATCCGAGGCATTCGGATCGAATTGGGTGAAGTGGAATCCGCGTTGGCGTCGTTGCCGGGAGTGTTGCGAGCGGCAGCGTCCGTCCGTAGCGAAGGCGGTGCGCCGCCGAGACTGGTCGGCTACGTCATCGAAGAACCCGGTGCCGATTCAACCGATCTGCGAGCTGCGTTGCGGGAACGCGTACCGGCACACCTGGTTCCGTCGGACATCGTCGTCGTGGATTCGATTCCGCTGACGCCCAACGGAAAACTGGACCGCGGTGCGTTGCCGGCACCCCCCGCCCGAGTAGCGGCCCGAGCACCGCGAACCGAGATGGAAAGGCAACTGTGCCAGGTCTTTGCGCGGGTACTCGGCGTCGAGGCAGTCGATCCCGAAGAGAGTTTCTTCGATCTCGGCGGCGACTCGCTTCGAGCAATGCGACTGGTGGGGGAGATGGAGCACGACCTGTCGGTGAGCGTCGGTGTGGCAACGCTGATGGCCCGTCCGACAGTCGCCGAGCTCGCAGCACACCTTGACGAGTCGGCGTCCGAAATCGATCTGAGTCGTGATCGCCTCCTGACACTGCGAGCCGAAGGCAGCGGAGAACCACTGTTCTGCGTGCATCCGGCCGGTGGATTCGCTTGGCCCTTTGCGCCTTTGACCGGTGTTCTCGAGGCCGACCGTCCACTGTTCGGCCTGCAACTGCCCACAGTTGCCGGGGAGCCACTCGAACCGACGAACGTGGACCAACTGGCAGCGATGTACGTCGACACGATTCGCGGCGTGCAACCGAGCGGGCCGTACCACCTGCTCGGCTACTCGTTCGGTGGCAACGTCGTTGCCGCGATGGCGGCTCAGCTGGTCGATATCGGCGAGACGGTGGAGTTCGCCGGTCTGATCGATACTCATCCACTGGGAGATCGTGACGATCGCGGTCGCGACGATGCCGACGACCGAGATCTGGCCGCCGCCCTGCCACCCGAGATCCTCACTCAGGCACCGGGACTGGTCGACGCTGTTCGGGCGGGTTTTGATGCCACTCGTTTGCTCGTGGCCAGCTCGACCGACACAACCTACGACGGACCGGTTACTCTGATCACCGCCGACGCCGAGGCGTCCGGACAGCTGCTGGCTGATCGCTGGCGCGGAGTCCGCGGGGACCAGGACATGGCAGTACACCATCTGCCGTACGACCACGCCGGATTGGTGACCCCAGCCGGGTGGGCGGCGATTGCCCCGCTGCTCGACAGCTATTTGTCGAAACGCACGGCCACATAGTTCGAAAACCACACAGTTGAAACACAATGGGAGCTCAATGATGAAGTCCACACCGCCCCTCGCGATACGGAGTTGGCGACGTTTCGTCGCCATCGCAGGGTTGCTGATCGTCGCACTCGTGGCGATGATCGGTTGCAGTAGCGATTCGAACGACGAACCGACCAAGGCTGCAGAGCCCACGACCCGCGTGATCGAGACCGAGAAGGGCTCGGTCACCGTGCCCGCGTCGGCGGAGCGCATCGTGGTTCTGAGCGGCGGTCTCGCCGGATACCTGTACGCCCTGGACGCACCGGTGGTTGCCACCGATACCCGCGTCCTCGGTGTCACGAACCTCGACGGTGGATTCCCGCCGGCTTGGGCGGACGCCGCAAAGGCGCAGGGCACCAAGGAATTGCCGGCCGGCGAGCAGCTCAACATCGAAGCCGTCGCGGCGGCTGAGCCCGACCTGATCATCGGCGGTGGCCAGGGAATCACCTCTGTTCAGTCCGAGGAACTCTACGATCAGCTCACTGCTATCGCACCCACCGTCTTGGTCCCCAAGACGGTCGCCGCGTGGGACAAGCAGCTCGAAATCGTCGCCGACGCGGCGGGCCGTTCCGACCAGGTTCCGGCACTGATGAGCGCATACGAGGACAAGGTCAAAGAGGTCAAGGGCAAGATCAAGGTTCCCGAGGGAAACGTCGTCTACTTCCTCTCGGTCTCGAGCAACAAGCCGTACCTCGTTCCGCCGACGGCCGCGCTGCCCGCGATGCTCGCCGAGCTCGGTTTCAAGGCCGACGACGTCATGGCCAAGGCCGGCAACCCGCAGCTCTTCGGCTCGGGTGACTCGTTCGAGGTCAGCCCGGAACTGCTCTCGCAGGTCGCCGATGCTCCTGTCGCCTTTGTGATTCCGGTGTCCGGTCGCCCGATGGCCGAACTTGCCACCGATCCGCTTTACTCGCAGTTGCCGTCCTTCAAGGCAGGCACGACGTTCGAGCTCCCCGCCAGCAGCTACCGTCCTGACTACGACGGCGCAATGGCTACCCTCGACCTGATCGGCCAGACCTTCGCATGACTCGATTCGGTGGGCTGGTGATCGATATTTCACCCTTGCGGACCAGCCGTCCCTTCAGGTACGCCTTTTCCGCGCGATTGATCTCGCTGCTCGGGATCGGACTGCTCGTCGTAGCCGTCCCCGCGCAGACGTACCAGCTCACCGGCTCGACCTTGCAGGTTGCCGGAGTGTCCACGGCGATGGCCATCGCCATGTTCTTCGGCAGCCTGTTCGGCGGCGTGCTCGCTGACCGTTACGATCGGCGACGCACCATCCAGTTGGCCCGCAGTGCTGCGGGTCTCGGCTTTGTCATTCTCGGGTGCAATGCGCTCTTGCCACACCCGTCGATGTGGGTCATCTACGTCGCGGCAGCTGTCGACGGCTTGGCCGGCGGTGTCAGCAGCTCGGCCTTGATGGCTTTGATGCCGACGTTGTTGCCGCGCAACAAGATGGCTGCGGCCGGCGCTTTGGTAGCGCTGACCACCGACATCGGGACGATGATCTCGCCGGCAATCGCCGGCGTGATCATCGCCTCCGGCGGCATTCCCGCGACATACTTTGTTGCTGCGGTGGCCACCGCAGCAACTGTCACGTTGTTCCAAGCCATCGGCCCTTCCCCGGCACCGGGCACGAATCACGAAAGCCCGATGCGCGCGCTGGTGACCGGCGTGAAATTCGCCGGCACGCACACAGTCATTCGCGGCATCCTGATCAGCGGTCTGTTGGTCATGTTCGTCAGCGGGCCGATGGTGTTGCTGCCTGCCTTCGTCGACCAGGTTCTCGGCGGCGGACCCACCATGCTCGGTCTGCTCTACGGCGCCCCCGCTGTCGGCGCTGTGGTCGGTTCCCTCACCAGCGGTTGGACCGGACGAGTCCACCGCAACGGCGCCGCGATGTTGATCTCTGTTGCGCTGATGCCTCTCGGCCTGGTGGTACTGGGTGCGTCGGGAGCAGCGATTGTCGCGTTCCTGGGCCTGGCCGGATTCGGCCTCGGCCGCGCACTCAACGACATTCTGAGATTTGCAGTCCTTCAACAGAACACGCCGGACGAATTGCGCGGACGCGTGTCCAGTCTGTGGATGGTGCAAGCCGTCACGGGTACGGCGATCGGTTCGATGGCAGCCGGGTTCCTCGGGCAGTGGCTCGAGCCTGGCCCCGCGCTACTGGTCTTGGGGCTCGCCGGTGTGACACTGGGCCTGGTGCTCCTGGCAGCATTGGGTTCGGTGCGCCGGGTAACTTCGGAGATCAACGAAGTCGATCTCTCCGAAAACACTGTGCCGGTGGGGAATGCTCCGCCGGAAAAGGAAGGTAGTTCATGAACCGAGGAGACCACCTCGCGACCATCGCCGAAGTTCTGGCGGGAACCACCGGCGCAAAAGTGCCGTACCCCATCGGCATTCGCGAACTCGAAGTTGTTCGCAGCGAAATGGTCGGGACCGGACTGTTGCGTCTGACCTTGGGTGGACCGGAGTTGGCGGGCTTCGAATCGCACGCTCCCGACGAGCATGTTCGCCTGGTCTACCCGGATGCAGACGGAACTTTACGTCTACCCGAACGCGACGGATTCAGCCTGAAGTGGCCTCGTCCATTGCCGATCTCGCGTGAGTACACCGTCCGTCGATACGACGCCGAGGCGGGGGAGCTGGACCTCGATTTCGCGCTCCACGATGGTGGGTACGCCTCTGATTGGGCTCAGGCGGCCACCGTCGGCACTCGGGTGCACGTGGCAGGTCCGCCCGGTGGCGTCGTGGTTCCGTGGACGTACGACCGCTACCTGCTGGCCGGTGACATCACCGCCCTTCCTGCCATTGCTCGTTGGCTCGAGATGATGCCCGCTGCTGCCGCCGGGTGGGTGTTCGTCGAGATCACCGACCCTTCACAGGAAATCGAACTCACTGTTCCGGAAGGCGTCGAGGTGCGATGGCTGCACCGCGGTGACGTCCCAGCCGGTCACTCGGATCTGCTCGAGCAGGCAGTACGGACGGTCACCGTGCCCGAGGGCGAGCGTGTCTACGCCTGGATCTCCGGTGAGGCCACCAGTCTCAAGCCGATTCGCAGATTCGTGCGCGACGAACTCGGCCTGAGTTCGGGCGACCACCTGATCACGGGCTACTGGAAGCGCGGAGTCGCAGACTTCGACGAGGACGACGACGACCACTGAACATCGGTTGATGCCGGTTTCGGCATCGTCACCGCGACAACGAGTCCGACAATCGCAACGATTGCCGCCACTCCGAAAGCTGTGGCGAATGCCGAGTGCTGGGGAAGGCCGCCGGATGAAGTCGCGCTCGCGATGATCCCGGCGGCAATTTGGGTTCCCACAGCAGAACCCAGCGATCTGGCGATCGTGACTATTGCCGTCGTGACACCTACGCGGTCTGCCGGTGCGCTGTCGGCGGAGATGACGAACACTGCCGTCGACGCGGCGGCAACGCCGGTACCCGCAAGGATCAGCACCACAACGATCTGCCACATCGTTGTTGCAAAGACCCCGACGGCGCCGCTCAGGCCGAGGAAGGCAACTCCCGCTACCGCAATGGCTTTCGTGCCGACCCGTTGTGCGAGCCTTCCGGAAATCACCGACGCGATCACCGCTGCGCCGTAACCGATGCACAGCAGGATTCCGATGGCACTTGTCGATGCACCGCGGCCGAATCCGCTCTCTGCCGGCACGGCGAGTTGTTGCGGAAGTAGATAGACAACAGCGCCGTAGGTGAACCCGAAAACCACGCCGACGACCACGGCGCTCCACATCGAACGATGCCGCATCATCGTCAGGTCGACCATCGGCTCGGTTGTCCGGCTCTGATACCTGGCCCAGATCGTGAACACGGCAGCGGAAGCGAGAACCAGCAGCATCGACGTCGGTGCGCCCCACCCGTTGCTCGACGCGCTCGCAAGCCACGCCGTCAGCGTCAATAATCCGAGAGCCAATCCAGCAGCTCCTGGCCAATCGAGTCGGCCGCCGACGTTCGACATGTGATCTCGTGGTGTGCTCACGGCAAAAGCAATTGCGCCGAGCAAAACGAACGCGGTCGGAACTGCATACATCGCGGTGCGTGAGACATTTTCCGCCACCGGTCCCGCCAGCACGACTCCCAGAGCGCCGCCGGCCACTACGACAGCCCCGAGCAAACCCGTGGCCGTCTTCAGTCGGTCCGAGGACAAAGTGCGTCGTAGGACCACGAAGCTCACGGGAAGCAACCCGAGCCCGAATCCCTGGAGAAATTGGCCGAGGACGAACAGCGGGAAGATCGTTGCGAGAGCGGACACGCTGCCGCCCAGGACAACGATTGTCGTGATCGCGAGCAAGGTGGGGCGGGCGCCGTACACGTCGGCTATTCGCCCGGCCATCGGCGTGACGAGGACAGTGCTCAACGTCAGAGCGACGGATGCGAGCGCTCCGACGTCGGCCGTCACTCCGAAGTCTCTCTGTATCAGGGGGAGTGCGGGGACGATGATGCTTTCGAGCGCGGCCACGGCAGCGATCAGCAGGGTCAGGCTTGCGATAGTTGCTACCGGTCGCGGCTGATTGCCGGAGACGCTCTCTGTGGTCATCGTGCTCTCTTTCGATCGGGGAGTGAGGAGCTTATGGACGCGACGAAACGCCGCCCCTCCAAGAGCTCGGAAGGGTTGTGGCACTGGATATATCGGGCTGTGAAGTAGACCGTCTCTTTATTTCGTTACGCGTACCGTTATTGTGGAGAAATGTAATCGGATTCAGCGCACAAAGCAAGAGTCGGATGGGGTGGAAATGGTGCCATGTATCGCCAGATCGCAACGGGCAGACTTTTGCTGCTACCGTCGGTCGGTGTCAGGCGATGTGACGATGGGGCTCATTTCTCGATGAGCATGACGCTGGTCACCAAAATGCTTCTCCGAGCAGGGAGTTCATCTGCCGGACACATCCAAGGTCCCCGTTTGAATGCCGGGTTTGTTAGCTTTCTGCCTGTGACGCGACGTCACGGAAAGTTCACGAATCACGGAGGATCATCATGGGTTCTATTTCAACGATCATCGGAATCTTCGAGCTCTACAAGCTTCTCGAGCCGCTGCTGAGCTCGCTGAGCTGATTCAGGTGTGATTTCGCTGTTGAGCCGGGGCGCCGAGGGACTCGGCTCGACAGCGGATCTCGAGGATCCGGCGCGATCAGGACCCGTGGAACGGATGTCGGCACCGGCAGAATTCCATCGCTCCGGTGTAGTGGTCCATCACCAGGATTTCTGCACACCGAGCGGGCTGCGGTGCGAACCTGAGGCAGCGCTCGATCCACCCGCGCTCCAGCGAAGGGGCGGTGTGCGCGCAGTTCCCGCATCGGCCGGGACGTTCGGCGACACGTACGGAACCGTAGTGCTCCGGGGGCATGCCAAACATCTTGGTGGTGCGATGTTTCCAGGGCAATGGTTCGGCTCGAGCGGAAGCTATGTCACGAAAGCCCGGCGGCGATATGCGAGGACCGAACCCGTTGAGCTGCGCTACCTGGATCCCTGATAATCCGATTGCCCAGACTGAGTTTTTTGGTGCAAGTTGCGGCTACTGCGCTGACGCCCAGAAATTCTCGGACTATCTGGGCAACGATCATGCGGTGGTAACCGCGAACAGAATCCGATCCGGCTCGCGTTGCATACGGGTGATCGCGACGCGGCCCCCGATCCAAGCACCAAGTGCACCAATCGCAACAGCGACAGGGATGGCGAAATAATTCACCGGGTTCGGTAGCAGCGCCCCGAGTAGAACGCCGGGCGCCGTTGTCGCGGCGAAGATGACGATGGCGAGGATGATCAGTCCGAAGGACGAGCCATTGAAGGATCCGCGGGTGTTGAGGGAGAACGTCTTCTTCATCTCCGGGACCGGGTAGGGGGCTTTGGCGGATATCGCTACTGCCAGTCCTGCACCGACTCCCATCATCGAAATGCCGACGGCGAGCGGCACGGCCAGTCGGTCGGTCCCGAGGTCCCCGAAGATCCGTACAGCAGCTGTTGCGACGACCACGAAGGGTGTCATCACGATCGCCCACGCGATTTGTCGGCCCCGGACGTCAGCGGCAGCGGCTTCGGGGATCATCACCAGATGCCAGATCGATGCGCCGTCGAATCCGTACAGATTCGATCCGGCTGCCATTGCCAGGTAGATCAGGAACCAGGCACCCCATGCGGCGGAGAAGGGGATCGATGACGAGATCAGCGGTCCGAAGCCGGAGACCAAGGTCATGATGGCAACGGAGAGCAGTTGTGTTCGTCGGCGCATGTCTCCGTGCCAGAGCGAAAGCCCGCGAGAGATGACGGTGCCCAGTCGGGATGCGCGCCAACCGGTTCGAATGTCGCGGCCCTGGTTCTTCAATTGCACGGAAGTGGCGCCCGCTGATTCTGCGACCTTCCCGTTGAAGTAGCGAACGACCAGGCGTTGCCATGACCACAGCAGTGCGAGATCGACCAGCACCAGGGCGAGGACTGCTCCGGCGGCGAGGAGCCAGGCGCCTCCTGCTGCTGCGTCGACACTGGTGATTCCCCACGCGAACGGGATCGAATGCGCGACCGTGAGCGGCCACGTGACGTCGCCGTCCACGACCGTGCCGAGGCGACTCTGCAGCGGAAATTGCAGCAGATACAGTCCGCCGAAGAACGTGCCGAATGCCAACAGTCCCAGTTCGCGGCTGCGACGACTCCGCAGGAGCTGCGACATCGCCAGCATCGCGACCCGTGAGGTGCCGACAATGAGCAGGACCGTTGCGGGCCAAGCGATAATGGCCAATGGCAGTGCGGCAGGGTGGTGTGTAGCGGCATAAATTGGAATCGCTGCTGCAGCCAACGCGGTAATCGGCACGGTCATACCGACCAGCGACGTCGAGAACAGTGCTCTGGCGAGTCGGACGGGTTCCAGGGGGAGTAGTTGGAAATGTCTGGGGTGAAGATTGTCATCTGACAGACCAGACATGATCGGCATCAAGATCCACATCACGCCGATAGCCGAAAGTGCGAGACTGGTTGTGCCGCTGACGAGATCGGGGGAAACACCGTTCTTTCCCGAAGCTCGTAGGCACAGTAGCGCTGCCCCCAGAACCCCGAACAACGCTGCAATGACCTTGATTACAGCTCTTCCACCGGTGAACTGACGTTTGTAGAGGGTCATGCGCATGCGGAGAACAGTGCGCCACACAGAGACCGACGGGTTCCAGTGTGTCGGTGAAAAGCTGGTGGTGGTCATGCGCGCATCCATGACAGTCCGTCGGGACTGGGACTGCGGCTACCGACAAGGCGAACGAATGCCTCGTCGAGAGTGTTGCCTGCGCGCACCTCGTCGACCGTTCCTGAAGCCACGACGCGACCGTCTGCGATGACTCCGATGTGAGTACACAGTTGTTCGACAAGGGCCATCACGTGACTGGAAAGAATGACCGAGCCACCTGAGTGGACGAACGAGAGCAGAATGCTCCGAATTCCGGCCGAAGAAATGGGGTCGACAGCTTCGAACGGCTCATCCAGTACCAGTAAGCGAGGGCCGTGCAACAAGGCCGAGGCCAACCCGATTTTCTTCGTCATGCCCGCTGAATAATCGGCGATGACCGTTCCACCTGCATCGGCGAGATCGAGCGCGGCCAACAGTTCGTCGCGTCGTGACGCGATGACGTCCTCTGGCATACCGCGCAGTCGCCCGAAATAGGTGAGTAGTTCATGACCGGTGAACTGGGCGGGTAGCGCCAAACCGTCGGGTAGGACGCCGAGCAGACTCTTCGCTGCCACAGGGTCGTTCCACACGTCGTAGCCGTACACCAGGCTGCGACCGTAGTGCGGGCGAAGCAATCCGACAGCCATCGACAATGTGGTCGTTTTTCCCGCACCATTCGGGCCAACCAGTCCGAACAACGAACCTGAGGGCACCGCAAGAGAAAGGTCGTTCACAGCAACTTTCGCGCCGAACGCCATGCAGAGGTGTTCCACTTGCAAAGCCATCGGTCCGGGAGGTAACTGTCCTGTCTCGGGGAGAGGGTGCATCGATCGAGGGTAACTGTCCGGAGCCATGTGCGCGGAGACGGAGCGGAGCGATGCAGGCTGCGTGCACCGAATGTCATTCCTAGGTGGGGGTTGCGACATGAGTCGCTGGTTCGCAAGGGGAGCGGATGGCAGGAGTCGAACCTGCGTGGACGGTTTTGCAGACCGCTGCCTTGCCGCTCGGCCACACCCGCATTGATCCAATTATGTTCGTAGTGAACAACAGTCGCCACCATTGTGATCAGGGTGAGTTGATCGCCGTGTGACGGATCGCAGGGAGTGCGGGGGAAGTGCCGGGTCAGGCGCGGGAGAACACCGCGACCAGGAATTCGGAATCCTCCTTGAACGGGCGAAGATCCCACGTGGAGAGCAGCAGATCAGCCTCGAGGCCACTCGCGGTCGCGTCGGCGAGAAACTCGGGGAACTCGTAGCCACGGCCGGCACCGAAGCCGATGACCACTCGGCCGCTCGGAGCGAGATGACGAGCAAATCCTGAAAATACTGCTTGCCTGGTGGACGGAGCGAGAAACGCCACCACGTTGCCTGCCGACACGATGACGTCGAAATCTGCCTCGACACCGCGGGCCGGCAGATCGAGTTCGGCGAGATCGCCGACAAGCCACGTCGGTCCGGGGTGGTCTTCTTCTGCGGCAGCGATGAGAACCGGGTCGACATCGACTCCGACAACCACATGCCCGACGTCGTGCAGATAACCGCCGAGTCGGCCGGGCCCGCACCCTGCATCGAGAACCCGGCCACCGCGTCCGAGCATCGCGTCGATCAAACGTGCTTCCCCGACAATGTCCTTGCCGTCCGCTCTCATGGAACGGAAACGCTCGACATATCGTGTGGAATGCGTCGAGTCGGCTGCAGTGATCTCTTCCCACTGGCTGGGGATGCGCTCGTTCGGGGCGTGTGCAGTCATCTTTCGAGGGTACCGACAGCTCACCGGGTGCCGACGACCGTCCCGTCTGCGGCATATCCGACGAGGGTTGGACGAGGGGACGTGAGCGACAGGGGAATCCATCCGTAGAAGCGGTCTTCGGCAAGAATTGTCGGATAGATATGGCCGTCTGCGGTGTGAAGTTCGGCTCGGACAGCACCTCCCGCCCCTGCGTCGTAGGTCGCCTCGTGCGGACCGGCCTCGTACCCGGCGCCGCCCCCGAATGAATCCGCGCCGTACAAGTCAATTGATCTGCAGCCGTGTCCGAGGCCGATGAATTTCGACGGACCAACCTTGTCGATGTCGGCTGACGCCTCGAAAACCGGGGCGACGCACCTCCAGCCATTGGCGCCGTGGGCGACAAAGACGCTGAACAAGGTTCCGTCAGGTCCGGGAATGGACCCGACCCGCTCGGCGGTGGACGGATCTATTCCGCCGTTGGTTCCCGGCATCGTCTGCCAACCCGAGTACATGTCGGTGAACGCTTTCGGCATCATCCCCGTGGCAGCGGCGCAGCCCACCACCACTGCTGCGCAGATCGCCGCGACGAGAACGATGGCACCGACGCGACGGCGTGGAGCCTTGGTTGCCCCAATGTTGTTTTCGGTAGCCATGATTCGGGTGCGTACGGCATCTTGGACGTTCTCGGGCCAGAGTTCGGCGGAAACCGTATCGCTCGGCCGCAGCTTCTCGAGCGTGGTCAGCAGATCTTTGGTCATGGGGTACTCCCGTGTTCGGCGGCAGCGCAAGGTCGGGCGGTGTTCATCGGGATTACGGTGACGGATTCTGAAGGCAACCCGGCGCGCAATCGACGCCGAGCGCGAAAGAGACGAACATGCATGGCCGGAACCGAACACCCAGCGACCCGCGCGGCTTCGGTGGCGGTCAACCCGTCCCAGGCAGTCAGGAGCAGGGCTTCACGTTCGGTGACGGTGAGTGTTGCCAGTGCTTCGAGCAGTTCCGTGCGTTCGGTGACAGTGACGTCGGCGCCCGGCGTCGATGCCGCAATCTGCTCGATGCGTCCCATCTTCTCGGTGAGCGCGTCAAGGCGCCGAACGCTGCGACGGTTATTGTTCACGGTGTTTCGAGCCACCACCAACAGCCATGGCAGTGCCGGCTCGGGCACTTCGTCCAAGCGTCGCCAGGCAACGAGGAACGTCTCGGAGACAACCTCCTGCGCGCTGTGATGATCAACGTGGCGACAGGTATACGCGAACACCCGACCGGCGTAGGCGTCCCACAGGGCGGTGAACCGGTCTTCGCCGCTCGGCGGCGGTTGTTCCTCGGATTTCGGGGTCATATGAAGAGATGTCCGGCTGGTTGCTGATCCTTACAGCCGCTGAGCTAATGGACGGTTTGGCGTCTTACTCCGGCCGAGAACTCCCACTGTCAGAAGCAACAGAGCGAGGATGTACAGCGTCATGATCCAGATGCCCGCAGCGGCGGGCTGCCACTTGTTCGCCTGGCCGAGCAGGATGAGGGCGTCAGAGGTGAGGAACAGCGCGCCGCCGATACCGGTGATCGAGTTGTACGTCAGTGCGGTTGATGCGGTTCCCACCAGGATTGCGGCGTACACGGGGACGGCAATTCGAAGTTCAGGTTCGAGACCGGTCCAGGTGTACGACACTAGAGCGATCCCAGCGACGGTGTAAGCGCACAGAAACCATGGCCGCCTTCGTATCTCCCGAAGCGCGCCGTGTGAGAGAAAGAATCGGATGAAGCAGAGGTGACCGATCGCGAAGGCTGCCATCCCGATGACAAACGTGGAGTCCCAGATCAGGAACAAATCTCCGAAAGCACAGGCAATCAGCGCAGCAGCAACAATTCGAGGTCCGCGTCGGGCGACAACCCAGGCAGCCAGAATCGGCGCGAGCATGACCTTGGTGATCCCGTCCCAGGGCGCAGCATCAGCGGCATTGAGGATCAGATGGACAATCGCTACCGCTGAAAACCCGACAAACCATGGCGACCGGATGGTGCTCGGCAGTCCGGCGTCGCAATCAGATTCACGCATCGGCTCAGTGTAGGAAGTCCGCTGCACGCTCGGCGAGGTCGAGCGCCGGCTGGGGGAGTATGCCGAGGATGAGCGTGACACCGGCGCCGAGGCCGATCACACTGCTGGTCAGTGCACTCGGTACCACGACGGTCGGAGCGTCTGCGGCCGATTCGGTGAAGAACATCAACACGATCACTCGCACGTAGAAGTACGCGGCGATCGCGCTGCACAGGACACCGACGATCACGAGAGGTGCGGCCCCGCCCTCGGCTGCCGCGCTGAACACCGCGAACTTTCCGATGAACCCACTGGTCAACGGGATCCCGGCGAAAGCCAACAGGAACAGTGCAAACACAACTCCGACCAGCGGTGAGCGCCGGCCCAATCCGGCCCAGCGCGAGAGCGTCGCGACCTCACCGTCTGCGTCCCGAACCAGACTCACGACGGCGAACGCGCCCACGGTGCTGAATCCGTAGGCCAGAAGGTAGAACATCGCCGAGGCCAGGCCGGCATCCGAATCCGCAACCACAGCGGTCAGAATGAATCCGGTGTGCGCGATGGCCGAATACGCGAGCATCCGCTTCATATCGGTTTGCGTCACAGCGACGATCGATCCGACAACCATCGTGAGAATCGCGACCGCCCACATCAGTGGACGCCAGTTCACGTACTCGTTCGGCAGAGCCACATAGAAGACACGAAGGATGGCACCGAATGCGGCGATCTTGGTCGCAGTAGCCATGAAACTGGTGATCGGCGTCGGCGCCCCTTGATAGACGTCGGGAATCCACGAATGGAACGGCACGGCACCGACTTTGAACAGTAATCCCACGGCCACGAGTGCTGTCCCGAGCCACAGGAAGGCGTCGGTACCCGACCCGCTGCGTGCTGCGTCGGCGATACCGGAGAGCGTGACCGTCCCGGCATAGCCGTACAGCAACGCGATTCCGAAAACGAAGAACGCCGACGAAAATGCCCCGAGCAGAAAGTACTTGAGCGCAGCTTCCTGGGAGAGCATGCGACGTCGGCGTGCCAGACCACACAGGAGATACAGAGGTAGTGAGAACACCTCGAGCGCAACGAACATCGTCAGCAGATCGTTGGACGCGGGAAAAAGGAGCATGCCGCCGACAGCGAAGAGGGTGAGCGGAAAGACCTCGGTCTGGGCGATACCGACCTTGACCGCTTCTTGTTCCGCAACACTTCCGGGGACGCTCGACGCTTGAGGGGTGAAACCGCCGAGCGCGTCGTGTTGCGCGATCACCTCGGCGGTGTTGCCCGAGCCTCGCTCGGCGATCAGCAGTACTGCGGGGATCGACACGAGAAGGATCGTGGCCTGTAGGAAAAGGGTCGGACCGTCGACCGCTACAGAACCCATCATCGCCGTCGACCGCGTGCCGGCGAGTAGAAGCACTGCCACGAACGCGGCCGCCAAACCTGCGACACCGAGGACGAGTTGCACGGGGTATCGAATGCGCCGGGGTGCAAACGCCTCGATGAGTACGCCCACAACCGCAACACCGAACACGATCAACATTGGCGAGAGCAAGCTGTATTCGACACTGGGTGACGCCGTGCCGGCTGAGCCGAGGATGGTCACGTCGTTGAAGGAACTCATTTGTGGGCACCTCCTTCGTGGTCGGCGACGAGCGGGGTCGGAGCCTCGTCGACGACCGTATGGCTCACTGCAGGAGTGATGACGTCCAAGGCAGGCTTGGGGTAGATGCCGAGAAGCAACAGGAGTGCGATCAGAGGGGCGACCACCACAAGTTCGCGTCGAGCGAGGTCGCGGATCGTTCCCTGCCCTTCCTTCACAGGTCCGCCCATCATGCGCTGGTAGAGCCAGAGTATGTAGATCGCGGACAGGACAAGCGCGGCAGTCGCCGCGATAGCGGCCACGTGGTATCGCGAATACGTCCCGATCAGCACCAGGAACTCACTGACGAACGGCGCGAGACCCGGCAGCGACAGCGTTGCCAACCCCGCAACGAGGAATGTGCCGGCAAGTACGGGTGCAACTTTCTGGACGCCGCCGTACGCCGCGATCGATCGAGTACCTCGCTGCGAGACGAGGAATCCCGCAATCAAGAACAGAGCCGCAGTGGAGACTCCGTGATTGACCATGTACAGCGCGGAACCCGCCTGGCTCTGGCTGGTCATCGCGAAGATTCCGAGAATGATGAAGCCGAAGTGCGAAATCGACGTGTAGGCGATCAGTCTCATGACGTCTGTTTGCGCGATCGCCAGTGTTGCGCCGTAGACGATCCCGATAACGGCGAGCGTGATGATCCACGGTGCAAAGGTCGACGACGACTCCGGGAACAGTTGCAGGCAGTAGCGAATCATCGCGAACGTGCCCACCTTGTCCACGACCGCCATCATCAACACTGCTGTCGACGGAGTCGATTCCACCGCGGAGTCCGGCAACCAACTGTGCAGCGGCCAGAGCGGTGCTTTCACCGCGAACGCGAACATGAATCCGAGGAACAAGGCGTTGAGCACCCCGGGTCCCACACCGAGTTCACCGCTGTTTGCCGCTGAGGCGATCGCCCGGAAGTCGAAAGTGCCGCTGGCGAAGGGACTCTCGTCGCGCGTGGTGACCACATACAGGCCGATGACCGCAACGAGCATGACCAGGCCGCCGAGGAGATTGTAGAGCAGAAACTTCACGGCTGCGCGAGATCTGCCCACTCCGCCGAACCCGCCGATGAGGAAATACATCGGTATCAGCATGGCCTCGAAGAAAATGTAGAACAAGAGAATGTCCAAGGCGCTGAACGAAATCATCACCATGGACTCGACAACAAGGATCAGCGCGAAATAGGTGTGCGGCATTCTCTTGGGTGATGCCGGGTCTGCCGGGACGTCATTCCAGCCCGCGATCAGGAGTAACGGCACCAGCACGGCGGTGAGAAGAACCAGAACGAGTGCGATCCCGTCGAGTCCGAGTGTGTAGCTGGTACCGAAAGCCGGTATCCAGCTGTGGCTTTCGACAAATTGAAATTGTTCGCCGCCGCGGTCGAACGCAACTCCGAGAACGGCGGCGACCACCAGGACTGCCACGGACACAGCCAATGCGAGAGACTTCGCAAATTGGTACGACCGTGCCGGCAGAGCGAGGACTACACCCGCTCCGATGAGCGGAAGCAACCAGAGCACCGTCAGCGCAGGGAAGCCGGTATTGGTCACAGAGTCGCTCACCGCCGCTTCGATCACCACAGTGTCACCGCCATCATTGTCGCGACCACGAGTGTTGCTCCGACAAACATCACCAGCGCGTACGAGCGAACAAAC
Organism: Rhodococcus sp. SG20037; assembly: GCF_031763325.1. NCBI lineage: Bacteria > Bacillati > Actinomycetota > Actinomycetes > Mycobacteriales > Nocardiaceae > Rhodococcus > Rhodococcus sp. SG20037. Next base: position 2,812,671 of record NZ_CP134497.1, read on the forward strand.
CCGGTCTGTAGCTTCCGCGTGAGCGCGGACAGCCCGGTGACGACCACCGCAAAGCTGCCCACGACGCCGCCTATTCCCTTGGTGTCGAACACTTCCAACGACTTGGTGAGTTGTTGTCCAGGCTTCATGAACACCGTCTCGTTGAAGGCGTCACCGTACAGATCGCGGCGAGCCGCACCGGTCAACGGTGAAACCGGAGTCGGTGCCACAAGTGGAATCTCCCGGGTGGCGTACTCGCGATACGCAATCGCGACGCCGGCGGCAACTGCGAGCAGCGCCAGCGCGGTGATCGACCATGCGGGTATCGGCGGTTCGACGTGATGTGAGCCGACAACCGGTTCGAGCCAGTTCTGCAAGCTGGACCCGATGGTCAGGAGCATCCCGGCGCCGACGGACCCCACCGCCAGGATGATCATCGGAGACGTCATCACTGCCGGAGATTCGTGAGGTTTCTGGTTCTCCCAGCGGGCCTTCCCGAAGAAGGTCATCAGCATCACGCGGCTCATGTAGAAGGCAGTGAGGGCCGCACCCAACAGGGTGACGATGCCCAGCACAACACCCTTGACGCCACCCTCGCCGATCGCAACCTCGATGATCTTGTCCTTGGAGAAGAACCCGGCAAACGGCGGAACACCGATGATGGCAAGGTATCCGAGCCCGAACGTGACAAAAGTCAGTGGCATGAACGCTCGAAGTCCGCCGTAGCGCCGCATGTCGGTTTCGTCGTTCATCGCGTGCATCACCGAACCCGCGCCGAGGAACAGGCCCGCCTTGAAGAATCCGTGGGTGATCAGATGAAGGATTGCGAAGGCGTATCCAGCTGGTCCGAGGCCCGCCGCCAGGACCATGTATCCGATCTGACTCATGGTCGACGCGGCGAGCGCTTTCTTGATGTCGTCCTTCGCGCAGCCGATGATCGCACCGAACAGCAGCGTCACGGCACCGACGATGACAACCACGAGTTGAGCGTCGGGTGCGAGATCGAAGATCGGATTGGCGCGCACGATCAGATAGACGCCGGCCGTGACCATCGTGGCCGCGTGAATCAGAGCCGAGACGGGGGTGGGGCCCTCCATCGCGTCGCCGAGCCACGACTGCAGTGGCACCTGCGCGGACTTCGCGCATGCAGCGAGGAGGAGCATCAGGCCGATCGCCGTCAGGACACCTTCGCTTGCACCAGACGCGTCGGCGAAGACGCTGCTGAACGAGAGCGAGCCGAACGTGCTGAACATCAACATCATCGCGATCATCAATCCGATGTCGCCCACCCGATTGACGACAAAAGCCTTCTTGGCAGCGGTCGCCGCCGACGGCTTGTGCTGCCAGAAACCGATCAGCAGGTACGACGCCAAACCGACGCCTTCCCAGCCGACGTAGAGCCCGAGGAAGTTGTCGGCGAGCACGAGGAGCAGCATCGCAGCGAGGAAGAGATTGAGGTAGGCGAAGAACTTACGACGCTCGGGGTCGTGCGCCATGTAGCCGACCGAGTAGATGTGGATCAGCGAACCTACACCGGTGATGAGCAGGACGAAACACATCGACAGTTGATCAAGCTGCAGTCCGAACTCGACCTGAAGACTGTCGACCGGGACCCAACTGAACAGGTGCTCGGTGACGGTGCGGTCGGCGGTGTCGCGGCCGAGCATGGCGATGAAAAACACCACTGCGACGACAAACGACGCGAGTGCCATGACGCAGGCGAACAGGTGGCCCCACGCGTTCGTGCGACGACCCGCCAGCAACAGGACAGCGGCGCCGCACAGGGGCAGGGCGGGGAGCAACCAGATGGCGGACGTGATTCCTCCTGACATGTCAGTACTTCAGCAGGTCTGCGTCGTCGACGGATACAGAACGCCGAGATCGGAAGATGATCATGATGATTGCCAAGCCGACGACTACTTCGGCCGCAGCTACCACCATCGTGAAGAAGGCGAAGATCTGGCCGTCCAGATTGCCGTGCATGCGCGCGAAGGTCACGAATGCCAGGTTCGCGGCGTTGAGCATCAATTCGATACACATGAACACCACGATGGCGTTGCGTCGCAGGAGGACTCCCGCAGCCCCGATGGTGAACAACAGGACCGACAGATACAGGTAATTCTCGGGATTCATCGCGCAGACTCCTCACCGGTACTCGGATCCGGGGAACGCGGAGTGAGTGCGCTGCTGACGGAGAGCGTCGAGAACGTTCCGTCGGGCAACAGTGCCGGCATGTCCACTGCGTTGTGACGTGCGTACACGCCGGGACTGGGGAGGGGAGTGGCCGAGCCCTTGTCGGGATTACTCTCATCGCTGCCCAGGTACGCGAATCGTTGCTGCGAGAGTTCGCGTTGGCTGAGTGTGGCTCCGATCTTCTCCCGATGCGCGAGCATCATTGCGCCAAGTGTCGCCGTGATCAGCAGTGCGCCGGTCAGTTCGAAGGCCCAGACGTAGCGGATGAAGATGAGATCGGCGAGAGCGTCGATGTTGCCCTGGTCGAGTCCGGTGAATCCGGTGAAGCCCGAGATCGACGCATTTCCGAGTCCGCCGATGAGGAGCAGTCCGAATCCGACACCGATCACGATCGCGCTGACGCGTTGTCCCCGTAGCGTTTCGACCAAGGAGTCCGAAGAATCCACGCCGACCAGCATCAGGACGAACAGGAACAACATCATCACTGCGCCGGTATAGACGACGACCTGGACGACACCCAGGAACAGTGCGCCCTGCACGATGTAGAAGACGGCCAGGATGATCATCGTCATTGCAAGGAAGAGCGCAGAGTAGACGGCCTTGGGGGCGGCGACCACGCCCAAAGCGCTGATCACCGCAAGGGTTCCGAGGATCCAGAACTGCACCGCCTCGCCGGTGGAGGTCGATGTCATCGTTCCCTCCGCCAGGATCGTGGTCGTGACCGACGCGATCATTTCTCGGTCTCCGGGTTCGGCTCTTGCTCGGGTGCTGGCTGTTCGGGAGCTGCTGTGATGTCGCCGCGGTAGTAGTCGTCCTGAGTTGTGCCGGGACGCAGCGCGTGTGGTGGCGCTGCCATGTCGGGTTTCAGGGGCGCAAGAAGGCGGTCCTTCTCGTAGATCAATCCGGCTCGGTTGTCGTCGGTCATCTCGTACTCGTTGGTCATGGTGAGAGCCCGAGTGGGGCAAGCCTCGACGCAGAGGCCACAGCCGATGCACCGCAGGTAGTTGATCTGATACACCCGCCCGTAACGCTCGCCGGGGGAGAACCGTTCTTCTTCGGTGTTGTCAGCACCCTCGACATAGATCGCGTCGGCGGGGCAGGCCCAGGCACACAGTTCGCAACCGATGCACTTCTCGAGTCCGTCCGCATACCGGTTGAGTTGATGGCGACCGTGGTATCCGGGCGCGGTGGGGCGCTTCTCCTCCGGATAGAACTCGGTCTCGGGCTTCTTGAACATTGTCGAGAGCGTCACTCCGAAACCCGCGATAGGTCCGAGGAAATCAGGCATGGGAGTCCTCCGATGTGTCGGAAACATCTGTCCGCCGCGGCGGTGGCACCTTCTGACCCGGTAGTTTTCGGGTCGGCAGCGTTTGACCAGGTAGGGGTGGAACCGGGAAGCCGCCCGACATCGCATCGAAAGGCCGGGTCCCCGAATCGGGCACCAACGCGGCGGTTCGGCGTCGGCTGCGGTAAGTCCCGGCCAACACGATCAGGAGCGCAGCTCCGAGAACCAGTGCGACGCAAAGAAGTACGACCCAGGTGTTGTAACCCTCGTTGCGGAACGCACGAACGGTCGCGATCACCATCACCCACACCAAGGCAGCGGGGATGAGAATCTTCCATCCGAGATTCATGAACTGGTCGTAGCGCAATCGAGGAAGCGTGCTGCGCAACCAGATGAAGACGAAGAGGAAGCCCCACACCTTGGCGACAAACCACAGCACCGGCCACCAACCGGAATTGGCGCCGTCCCACAGGTTGAACGGGAACGGTGCGTGCCACCCGCCCAGGAACAGTGTCGTGGCCAGAGCGGACACCGTCACCATGTTCACGTACTCGGCCAGCATGAACATCGCGAACTTGAGTGAGGAGTACTCGGTGTGGAACCCACCCACCAGTTCACCCTCGGCCTCGGGAAGGTCGAAGGGAGCCCTGTTGGTTTCGCCGACCATGGCTGTCACGTAGATCAGGAAGGACGGCAGGAGGAGAAAGACGTACCAGGCACCTTGTTGGGCACTGACGATTCCGGACGTGGACATCGTTCCGGCGTAGAGGAAGACGGCGGCGAAGGACAGCCCCATTGCTACCTCGTAGGAGATGACCTGCGCGGTCGATCGAAGTGCGCCCAATAGTGGATACGTCGATCCGGACGACCAGCCGGCAAGCACGATCCCGTACACACCGATTGAAGTCACGGCGAGGATGTAGAGAACTCCGACCGGAAGATCGGTCAGTTGCAGGGGTGAAAGGGTTCCGAAGATCGACACCTGCGGACCGAACGGGATGACGGCAAAGGCCATGAACGCGGGCACGACTGCGATGACGGGCGCGAGGAGATAAATCGGTTTGTCGGCGCCGGTCGGTGTGATGCCCTCCTTGAGGGCGAGCTTGATTCCGTCAGCGAGACTCTGGAGCATTCCACGGGGGCCGACGCGGTTCGGTCCGACACGCATCTGCATGCGTGCCATGACCTTTCGTTCCGCGTAAATTGCCACCAGCGGTGTGAGTACGAGGAACACGAAAATGGCGAGAGCCTTGCCGATCACCAACCACCACGGGTCGTGCCCGAACGCCGACAGGTCGACCGGAGCTGACACGGTCCCGTACTCGTGGGTGGTCATTGCGCTCCCGCCTTCGCAATCTTCACCACGGAACCCGCGGTAACGCAGAGCGTTTCGTAGATCGTGCTACCCGGTGAATTGAGCGGGAGCCAGACTGTTCGAGGCGGGAGTTCGGTGATCTCCAACGGTAATGTGATGGAACCGGATTCAGTCGACACCGCAACGTGATCGCCGTTGTCGGCGCCGATCTCGGCAGCGGTCTCGGCAGACAAACGTACGAGTGGGAGCCGTGCCGTACCCGCCAGGTTGGGCTCGCCGTCTTGCAATCGGCCGTTGTCGAGCAGCATTCGCCAACTCGACAACACTGCCTCGCCCAGTGCCGGTGTGGGCATGGTGCCTGACGGGACCTGAGGCGAGGTGGGGCGCGATCCGGACCAATCGCCGAGGCGGTGTATCTCCGAGCGTGCGGAATCTGCGTCGGGTAGGCCCAGATCGATGCCCATCTCGGCTGCGATCGCGTGGAGAACGCGCTGATCCGGCATCACTCCTGTCGTTCTCAACGCAGTGTCGAACACGCGCTCGCGGCCTTCCCAATCGAGGAAGGTTCCGGGCTTCTCGGCGACCGGTGCCACCGGGAAGACGACGTCGGCGAGTTCGGTGACTCCGCTGTGACGGATCTCCAAACTCACCACGAAACCTGCTGCTTCGATCGCGGCCCTTGCCTTCGCCGGGTTCGGGAGATCACTCAATTCGACGCCGCCGACAAGAAGGGCAGCAGTCGTCTGCCCCGGATCCAGCAGACTCGCGGCGTCGCGCCCGTCGGATGCCGGGATGGAGGCCCCCCACACTGATTCCACCTCCCGACGTGCTGCCGGGTCCGCAACGGGGCGTCCGCCGGGAAGCAATCCCGGTAGTGCGCCGGCCTCGACGGCGCCGCGATCACCAGCGCGGCGTGGGACCCAAGCCAAACAAGCTCCTGTCACTTCGGCGAGACGTACCGCCGCGGCGAAGCCGCCCGCCACCTCACTGAGTCGTTCGCCCAACAGGATCACTGCACCGGGCTGCCGGAGGAGCTGGCCCTCCTCACTGCTGGGGTGAGACAACGAATCCATCAGAGCTGCTTCACTTCCGGGTACGGTCCGAAGCAAAGAGCCGCCCATCTTCTGCAGGCCGCGCGTAGCGAATGGCGCGCTGGAGAGCACCGTCGTCTTGCCGAAACGTGCGGCCTTGCGTAGCCGCAGGAAGATGATCGGTGACTCCTCCTCGGGCTCGAGAGCTACCAGCAATGCGGCCGGGGCCGACTCGAGGTCCTGGTACGTCACCGACTCTTCGAGTGTGCGGCCGGCGACGTGTGCTGAGAGGAAACCTGCCTCTTCGGCAGAATGAGCACGGATTCGGAAGTCGATGTTGTTGGTAGCGAGAGCAACTCGCGCGAACTTGCCGTAGGCGTAGGCGTCCTCCAAGGTAGAGCGTCCGCCGACGAGTACGCCTGCGTCACCGCGGGCCTGCGCGAAGGATCGCGCAACGAGGTCGAGTGCCATGGGCCACGACGCCGGAATCAATTCGCCGTCAGCGTTGCGGATCAGGGGAGTGGTGATCCGATCACCTTGGGTCGTGTACGTGAATGCGAAACGGCCCTTGTCGCAGTTCCATTCCTCGTTGACTTCGGGGTCGTCCCCGGCGAGACGGCGGAGAACCTTTCCGCGACGGTGGTCCGTGCGCTGAGCACATCCGTCGGCGCAGTGTTCACACACGCTGGGGCTGGACACCAGATCGAACGGTCGCGCCCGGAATCGGTATGCCGTACTGGTAAGCGCGCCGACCGGGCACACCTGGATGGTGTTGCCCGAGAAGTAGGACTCGAAGGGCTCGTTGGCGTAGATCCCGACCTGTTGAAGCGCGCCGCGCTCGAGGAGATCGATGAACGGGTCGCCGGCGATCTGGCCCGAAAACCGTGTGCATCTGGCGCAGAGGACGCAACGCTCGCGGTCGAGCAGGATTTCGGACGAGAGTGGGATGGGCTTGGGGTAGGTCCTTTTCTCCTCACCGAACCGGGATTCGGTGCGACCGGTCGACATCGCCTGGTTTTGAAGCGGACACTCGCCGCCCTTGTCGCACACGGGGCAGTCCAGAGGGTGGTTGATGAGCAGGAGTTCCATCACCCCGCGCTGCGCCTTCTCCGCCACCGGTGACGTGAGCTGTGTGGTGACGACCATTCCGTCCGCAACCGGTGTCGTGCAGGACGCCACCGGCTTGCGTTGACCTTCGACCTCCACGATGCACTGTCGGCACGCCCCGACCGGGTCCAGAAGAGGATGATCGCAGAACCGCGGAATCTGTGTGCCGATCATCTCTGCAGCGCGAATGATCAACGTGCCCTTGGGTACCTGGAGTTCCCGGCCGTCGATGGTGAGGGCGACTAGATCAGTGGGCGGTGCCGTGTCGGTCTTGGTGGCGTCGTTCTTGGTAGCGTCGGCTGCAGTCATGAGACGAACGCTCCTGTCGCGAGAACGGATCGGCGAGGATCGAACGGGCATCCGTTGCTGTCGAAATGCGCTACGTATTCCTCGCGGAAGTACTTCAGGGAGGACATGATCGGGCTGGTCGCTCCGTCGCCCAACGCGCAGAAGGATTTTCCGAGGATGGTGTCCGAGATGTCGAGAAGTTTGGTGAGATCAGCTTCAGTACCTGTTCCGCCTTCGAGCCGACGCAGGATCTGCACCAGCCAGTACGTGCCTTCGCGGCACGGCGTGCATTTACCGCAAGATTCGTGGGCATAGAACTCGGTCCACCGCAGCACCGCACGCACGATGCAGGTTGTGTCGTCGAATATCTGCAGTGCTTTGGTGCCGAGCATCGATCCCGCCGCGCCGACGCCCTCGTAGTCGAGTGGGACATCGAGATGTTCGTCGGTGAAGATCGGAGTCGAGGATCCGCCGGGAGTCCAGAACTTGAGGGTGTTCCCGGTGCGAACGCCGCCCGCGTAGTCGAGAAGTTCTCGCAACGTGATGCCGAGCGGCGCCTCGTACTGGCCGGGAGTGGTGACATGACCAGAGAGCGAGTACAACGTGAACCCCGGCGACTTCTCGCTTCCCATCGACCGGAACCACTCCGGGCCGCCCAGGACGATCGACGGCACACTCGCGATGGACTCGACGTTGTTGACGACGGTCGGGCAGGCGTAGAGGCCGGCGACGGCGGGGAATGGCGGCCGCAGTCGAGGCTGACCGCGTCGTCCCTCCAACGAATCGAGGAGGGCTGTCTCCTCACCACAGATGTACGCGCCTGCTCCGGCGTGCACGACGAGATCCAAGTCGAATCCCGAACCGAGGATGTTGCGGCCCAGGTATCCGGCCGCGTAGGCCTCGGCCACGGCGGTCTGCAGACGTCGCAGGACCGGGACCACCTCGCCCCGGACGTAGATGAACGCTTTGGCCGCTCGAATTGCATACGCCGCGATGATGACTCCCTCGACCAACGTGTGTGGGGTCGCCATCATCAACGGCATGTCCTTGCATGTGCCCGGTTCGGACTCATCGGCATTGACGACGAGATAGTGAGGCTTGCCGTCTCCTGGCTTGTCTTCGGTGCTCTGTGGGATGAAACTCCACTTGAGGCCCGTCGGGAAACCGGCGCCACCGCGCCCACGAAGGCCCGCGTCCTTGACCGTTTCGATCACGGCGTCGGGGGACATGGCTAGCGCTTTGCCTAGGGCTTGGTAGCCGTCGTGACGAAGGTAGCTGTCGAGAGTCCACGAGTTCGGTTGATCCCAGTAGCGACTCAGGACGGGGGCGAGTGTCATGTCACTTCCCTTCGTCGGGAGCGTCGGCTGCTGAGGCCGAGCCGGGTGGGTTGTCGTCGTGAGATCGGCTGATACGCAGTCCGGCAAGAGTTGCCCCGCCGATTGTTTGTGCTTCGGCTGCTTCGATTCGCGTATCCGGGAAACCGGCCAAGGTGCGTGCGGTCTGTCGGAACGAACACAGTGTGGCACCGCGACTGGGTGTCACGCGCTCTCCGGCGCGGAGCGCATCGACGAGTGAGCGCGCCGATTCCGGAGTCTGGTTGTCGAAGAACTCCCAGTTGATCATCATGACGGGGGCGTAGTCGCACGCCGCATTGCACTCGATGTGTTCGAGGGTGATCTTGCCGTCGGACGTCGAGATGGAGTGTCCGCCTTCGTCTCTGGAGCCTGCTGACCCGAGATGCTCTTCGAGTGCTGCGAGGATGTCGTCTCCGCCCATGATCGCGCACAGCGTGTTGGTGCAGACTCCGACCAGATACTCACCCGTCGGACCACGGCGATACATCGAGTAGAAGGTGGAAACGGCGGCAACCTCGGCGCCGGTCAAACCCAGCTTGGCACTGCAGAAATCGATCCCGGCCGGGGTGATGTACCCGTCCTCGGACTGCACGAGATGAAGGAGCGGCAGGAGGGCTGATCGACTGGTGGTCGCCGCGGCGTCAGGCTCACGGTAACGAGCGATGACGGTTTCGGCATCGGCGTCGAGTCGGGCGAGTACGTCAGGCGGATAACTCGATCGTGCGCCAGGGCGTACCAGTTGCGTGGGCTCGTCCGAGCGCGGCCCGAGTTCGATGAACACCCGTGACGAGCCGTTCGGGCCGGTCATCGGTCCACTCCGCCCATGACGGGATCGATACTGGCAACCGAGGCGATCACGTCGGACACCATGCCTCCCTCGCACATCGCCGCTACCGCTTGAAGGTTGGTGAATGACGGATCCCGGAAATGGACGCGGTACGGCCGGGTTCCCCCGTCGCTGACCATGTGCACACCCAACTCGCCACGCGGGGACTCGACGGCGACGTACACCTGGCCGGGCGGCACGCGGATTCCTTCGGTGACCAGTTTGAAATGGTGAATCAGACCCTCCATGGACGACTCCATGATCTTGGCGATGTGCTTCTGCGAATTGCCGAGGCCATCCGGTCCGACAGCGAGATCGGCAGGCCAGGCGATCTTCTTGTCGTCCACCATGACCGGCCCCGGTTGCAGTTTGTCGAGGCACTGCTCGACGATCTTGAGGGACTCCTTCATCTCCTCGACACGGATGACGTACCTTCCGTAGCAATCGGATCCGTCGTGCGTCACGACGTCGAACTCGTAGTTCTCGTAGCCGCAGTAGGGCTGCGCTCGACGCTGATCGTGGGGGAGACCCGTGGCGCGTAGGACCGGCCCCGTCACGCCGAGCGCCATGCAGCCGGTGAGATCGAGATATCCGATTCCCTGGGTGCGGGCTTTCCAGATGGAGTTGTCGCTGAGCATCAGTTCGACGTCACGCAACCGTTTCGGTAGGACCTTCAACAGTTCTCGTACCTTCGCGACCGACCCGTCGGGTAGATCCTGAGCGAGACCACCAGGCCTGATGTAGGCGTGATTCATCCGCAGTCCGGTGATCGTCTCGAACACGTCCAGAATCAATTCGCGTTCGCGGAATCCGAACAGCATCGCCGTCACGGCGCCCAGTTCCATTCCACCGGTTGCCAGGGCGACAAGGTGCGACGAGATTCGATTGAGCTCCATCATCATCACGCGAATGACGGTGGCTCGCTCGGGAATGTCGTCGGTGATGCCGAGAAGTTTTTCGACTCCGAGGCAGTACGCGGTTTCGTTGAAGAACGGTGACAGGTAGTCCATTCGAGTAACGAAAGTGACGCCCTGCGTCCAGTTCCGGTATTCGAGATTCTTTTCGATTCCGGTGTGCAGGTAGCCGATTCCACACCGAGCTTCCACGACTGTCTCACCCTCGATTTCGAGAATGAGGCGCAAGACGCCGTGAGTGGACGGATGCTGCGGGCCCATGTTGACCACGATCCGTTCGGCCTCGCCGGTTCGCTGGCGAGCGGCCGCGGTGACGATGTCGTCCCAGTCCTGACCCGATGCTGTGACGACGGTTTCCGTCGTGGCACCGGAGTTGCTTCCTGTCGTCTCGTTCATCAGTTGTACGACCTACGCTCGTCGGGTGGAGGAGTCTGGGCGCCCTTGTACTCGACCGGGATACCGCCGAGCGGATAGTCCTTGCGCTGTGGGTGGCCCTTCCAGTCGTCGGGCATCTCGATACGGGTCAGGGCCGGGTGACCGTCGAAGACGATCCCGAAGAAGTCGTAGGTCTCACGCTCGTGCCAATCGTTGGTGGGGTATATCCCGACGATGGACGGAATATGTGGATCGGAGTCCGGCACGGACACTTCCAGTCTGATCCGGCGGTTGTGCGTGATCGAAGCAAATGGATATACGGCGTGGAGCTCGCGACCGGTGTCCTGCGGATAGTGGACTCCATCGACACCCAGGCAAAGTTCGAAGCGCAGTTCCGATTCGTCGCGCAGTCTGCGCGCGACCTGCGGGAGGTGAGACCGTTCGACATGCAGCGTCATCTCGTCTCGAAAGATCACTACCCGCTCGATTGCATCGGTGAAAGTGCTGCCCCCGCTGCGCAATGCGGCATCCAAGGAGTCCGCAACTTCGTCGAAGTATCCACCGAACGGTCGAGAGGCCTTGTCCTCTACTGAGATCGGCGGGGCGAGCCGGCTGTAGCCCGAGGTGTCACCACTGCCGCGGACCCCGAACATCCCCCTCGATCCGTTGTTGCCCGCGGTCATCGCAGAAGCCCCTTCATGTCGATGGTGGGGGTGGATGCCAGTGCGGCGCGCTCGGCTGCCGCGCGTGCCTCTTCGCGGTTCACGCCGAGGGGCATCTCCTGGATCTTTCGGTGCAGTTCGATGATCGCGTTCAGGAGCATCTCCGGCCGCGGCGGACAGCCGGGCAAGTAGATGTCGACCGGCACGATGTGGTCGACGCCCTGTACCACTGCGTAGTTGTTGAACATTCCGCCGGACGACGCACACACACCCATGGCCAGAACCCATTTCGGCTCGGCCATCTGGTCGTAGACCTGACGAAGTACCGGCCCCATCTTTTGACTGACCCGCCCGGCCACGATCAGAAGGTCTGCCTGTCGCGGCGACGCGCGGAATGCCTCCATGCCGAACCGCGCCAGGTCGAAGCGACCTGACGTGGTTGCCATCATCTCGATCGCGCAGCACGCGAGCCCGAAGGTGGCAGGCCACAGTGATCCTTTGCGGGCATACCCTGCCAGGCCCTCGACAGTGGTCAGTAGAAATCCGCTGGGGAGCTTTTCTTCGAGACCCATATCCGACTCTTTTCAGTCGTAACAGCTGCGGTGTGACCGGTTTTGTCTGACGTATGTGTGCTGTACCTGTGTCCGCTGGCCTAGTCCCAACCGAGACCGCCTCGTCGCCATTCGTATGCGTATGCCACCGAGACGTTGACTATGAAAAGGCCCATCGCCGCGAGGCCGAACAGGCCGAGCGAATCGAAATGCACCGCCCACGGGTAGAGGAAAACGATCTCGATGTCGAAGATGATGAACAGCATTGCCGTCAGATAGAACTTGACGGGAAACCGCCCGCCACCGGCGGTACGGGGTGCCGGTTCGATTCCGCATTCGTAGGCTTCGAGTTTCGCCCTGTTGTACCGCTTCGGGCCGACCACGGACGCGAGAACAACCGACACCACAGCGAAGGCCATCGCGATGACCCCGAGGACGAGAATGGGGATGTAAGCGTTCATGTCACCCGAACTCCTCTCCGCTGTGCGGATGTCCGCCCAGCCCGAAGGTGCCGTTCGATTTCGATACTGCCAGCAATTCGATACTTATGTGACCTGCGACACCCACACTAGGGGAGGCCTCCGACATTGGGTTCGTTTTCGGGGTGCCGAGTTTCGCTCTCGAAAGTCCGAAGTAGTCGGCGCCGCAACGAATCACCGCTGCAACGGGTGCTCACCGGCTCAGTTGTCGACGCAGAAGCGCGATGACGGTGGAAGCAAGTTCGATCGGATCTATCGGCTGCGGCACTGAGGCTTCCGCTCTCGACCACGACGCCAGCCACGCATCGTCGGGTCGACCGGTCAGTACGAGGATCGGTGGACAGTCGGCGATCTCGTCCTTGAGTTGTTTCGCGACGCCCATGCCGCCCGCCGGACTCGCCTCGCCGTCGAGAATGGCGAGGTCGATTCCGCCGGCATCGAGCTTGGCTACGACGATCGGTGCCGTCGCGACCTCGATGTAGTCGATGGTGGGCATCGACGGATGTGGGCGCTCTCCGAGAGCGAGCCGAACTTGCTCGCGCGTGTGTGCGTCGTCGCTGTAGACGAGGATGCGCACGGGTGCCATGGAGTTGGGCTCTGCGGTCTCGGCGGACACGCGGCCGACGTTACTCCGGGCGGTCTCTGGCTACCGGCGAATCTTCAACATCGGCAGGGACTTCCGCGAAAACACAGCTCGGCTTCACAGCAAACGGCCCTTACCCGGCGATGAACGCCGAAGTAAGGGCCGCCTGAATTGCGTGTGCGCTCAGAAGTTTTCGACGAACTTCGTCAGGCCCTTGCTCGCTGTTTCCAGCGCCGTCTTCTGTGCCTTCTTCACCAGGAAGCCCGGCAGCGGGATCTTGGGATCGATGGTCAGTTCGAAGGTGACTTTGGTTCCACCGTCGGTGGGAGTCAAGACGTACGAGCCGTCCTGCTGGTTCTGCTGACCGCTCTCCACGAGGGTCCAGGTCACCTTCTCGTCGCCCTCGAAGGTGTAGTCGACTACCTGCTCGTCGTTGATTCCCAGAATGGACACGGCCATGCGAACGCGATGGGGGCGACCGTCGTCGTGGGTGCTCTCGATGGTGATCTTCTTGTGTGCAGACGACCACTCCGGCAGCCGATCGACGGCTGCTACGGCCTTCATCACCGTTTCCGGATCAGCCTTGATCTCGAATTCCTTGACGCCCGAAACGGCCATGAACGTGCTCCTTCTCGCCTTGCGGCAACGGTTCGTGATTACTGCAGTTGCGCAATTAGATCATTCGGTGATCGGGTTGGCGTCGAGCTAGTCCATGCCGTTCTTGCGCATCTGGTCCCGCAATGCGCCCTGGACGGCTTGTGAAACCCACGAGTTGAGGGAGACTCCGTTCTGATTGGCGGCCTCCTCGGCGCGGGCTTTGATCTGCTCCATCATCCTCAACGTCACCCGGCTGATATCTCCGCTGACGTCGTCGAACGAGTAGGTTGAGTCCTTCTTCTCGTCGTCTGCCTTCTCGTTTGCACCCTCGCCGCCGGTCGAGTTCGGCGGGCGAACGACGTCGACCAGTAATTCGCTTCCGTCGAGATTCACCTTGACCTCTCGGTCGCCCAGCTTCGCCCCGATCTCCTTGGCCAGTTCCGTCGCCGCGGCCAACAAGACCAGGCGGACCGAGGGTTCGATGGCGGCGGACAACGACGCCGCAATCCGGCGCGTGTGATCGTCGCCGAGTTCGGCTGCAGTGGCGAGGTCGTTCTGCAGCTTTGCGGTGTACTCCGAAATGTCCATGACACCACAGTGGCGTCAAAAGTGACGTCAGTCAAGGATGTGATGACGTCACTCGGTATCGAGGGCGGTCGACCGCTATAGAGTTGCCCAGCACCTGAGGCGAACGGCGCCCGGGTTTCGTGCTGGTCGTTTCGTGCTTGTCGAGGAGTGGGTTGTGCCGAACACGGTGTCACTGAAAGTGCAGTTGGTGGCGAAGTCCGAGTTCTTCCCGCCCGAGGACATTCCGTGGGAGACGGACGCGGATGGTGGCGAAGCGCTGGTCGAGTTCTCCGGTCGAGCCTGCTACCAGAGTTGGTCCAAGCCGAATCCGCGAACCGCAACCAACGCCGGCTATCTGAGGCATCTGCTCGAGGTCGGACACGTTTCGGTGCTCGAGCATGCGACAGTGAGCTTCTACATCACCGGTATCTCGCGCTCGTGCACTCACGAATTGATTCGTCACCGGCACTTCTCGTACTCGCAACTCTCGCAGCGATTCGTCCGTGAGAACGATGCAAACGTCGTCGTGCCTCCTGCCGTCGAAGGTGATCCCGAGCTCGAAGCACTGTTTCTGAATGCCACCGATGAAAGCCGTCGCGCTTACGGGGAACTGCTGACTGCCCTCGAAGGGAAACTGCAATCGGTGCCAGGTGCCCCGATGCGGGGCAAGCAAGCCAGGCAGGCTGCGCGCTCGGTGCTGCCCAACGCCACCGAGACGCGCTTGGTCGTGACCGGGAACTATCGGGCCTGGCGGCACTTCGTCGAGATGCGTGCCACCGAACATGCGGATGTCGAGATCCGGCGAGTCGCGGTCGAGTGCCTGCGTCAGCTTCGTGATGTCGCGCCAAATGTGTTCGGGGACTACGAGATTCTTCGCGGAAGCGACGGATCGGAAATTGCCGTCAGCGCATTTGCGGCCGAGTCGTGACTCGTGTGCAGAAGTAAGAGCTGAACCGGGTAACCTTCTGACCATGACCTACGGTGATTCCGCTTCTCTTGTCGAGCGTCCGTTCGGCACCATTTCCGTTGCGATGGTGACCCCGTTCACTGCCGACGGGAAGTTGGACGTCGACGCGGGAGTGCGCCTCGCAGCCCATCTCGTCGACAACGGCTGTGACGGCCTCGTTCTTGCCGGTACCACCGGTGAATCTCCCACCACCACCGAGTCCGAGAAGCTCGACCTGCTCCGCGCAGTGATCGACGCCGTCGGTAACCGCGCGAAGATCGTTGCAGGCGCCGGCAGCAACGACACCGCTCACAGCGTCGAACTCGCACGTGACGCGGCTCGCGCCGGAGCGCACGGTCTGCTCGTCGTCACCCCGTATTACTCACGTCCGCCCCAGGCCGGACTGTTTGCACACTTCACCGCCGTCGCCAACGCGACCGACCTGCCCGTCATGTTGTACGACATTCCGCCCCGCTCCGTCGTTCCCATCGAGACCGAGACGATCCGCCGACTCGCCGAGCACCCGCGAATCAAGGCCGTCAAGGACGCCAAGGGCGACCTCAACGCCGGCGCAGAGTTGATCGGCACCACCGAGCTTCAGTTCTTCTCCGGCGACGACCCGCTGAATCTGCCGTGGCTCGCTGTCGGCGCCACCGGCTTCGTCAGCGTCATCGGCCATCTTGTTCCGGGTCGTCTCCGTGACCTTCACACCGCGTTCGTGTCCGGCGACATCGCCCGCGCACGCGAGATAAACCTCAGTTTGATCCCTGTGATTCGTTCCGTTGCCCGCCTCGGCGGTGTCAGCGCTTCGAAGGCGGGTCTGCGACTCATCGGAATCGATGTCGGAGAACCACGCCTTCCGCAGGTTGCACCCACTAAAGAGCAGATCGACGGTCTTGCCGCCGATCTGCATGCGGCAGGAGTTTTGTAAATGACCCGTCCCCCCCGACGTCGTAGTGCCAGTCGTCAAGCCGGTCCGCCTTCGCCTCCGGCTCCCGAAACGGCCGCAAAGGCCGCACCGGTAGAGGCACCAGCTGCGCCGGCGGCAGAAGCGGCCCCCGCCGCAGCCGCCCCGCCCAAGAAGGCCGCAGCAACCAAATCTGCAGCAACCAAGTCCGCTGCCACCAAATCTGCTGCACCCAAGAAGTCGACCGAAGACAGGTCGCCGCGCAAATCTTCCGGCGGTAACCGACCGGCAGCATCGAAGTCGGGCAACGGGCGCGGAAACAAGCGCCCCGAGAACCGTCCGGCCGTCGATCCCACGGGTCGCCTCGGAACACCCCCGAAGGCGCCGGCATCGGGTCTGCGCATCGTCGCGCTGGGCGGCATCGGCGAAATCGGTCGCAACATGACGGTGTTCGAGCACCGTGGCAAGTTGCTGATCGTCGACTGCGGTGTGCTGTTCCCCGAGGACCAGCAGCCTGGCGTCGACCTGATCCTCCCGGACTTCCGCTACATCGAAGACCGTATGGACGACGTCGAAGCCGTCATCTTGACTCACGGACACGAGGACCACATCGGTGCTCTGCCGTTCTTGCTGCGTCTGCGCGCGGACATTCCGGTCATCGGCGCAAAGTTCACTCTCGCTCTCGTTGCCGCCAAGTGCCGCGAGCATCGCCTGCGTCCGAACCTGGTCGAGGTCGTCGAGGGAAACACCACCACCCATGGCCCGTTCGACTGCGAGTACTTCGCGGTCAACCACTCGATTCCCGACGCTCTCGCGATCGCGATTCGCACCGACGCCGGCGTCGTACTGCACACCGGTGACATCAAGCTCGATCAGCTGCCTCTCGACGGCCGCCTGACCGACCTCGCCGGATTCTCCCGCCTGGGCGACGAGGGCGTCGACCTGTTCCTCGTCGACTCGACGAACGCCGAAGTTCCGGGATTCGTCACGCCCGAGCGCGAAATCGGGGGAGTGCTCGACAACGTCATCGGCAAGGCGAAGCAGCGTGTCATCGTGGCATCGTTCGCCAGCCATGTGCATCGCATCCAGCAGGTCGTCGACGTAGCCGCTCGGTACAACCGCCGCATCGTCTTCGTCGGCCGCTCGATGGTCCGCAACATGCAGATCGCCCAGGATCTGGGCTACCTGACGGTGCCCGACGGCCTCGTCGTAGACATCGACACCGCCGCCACCCTTCCCGACGATCGCCTGGTGCTCATTTCGACGGGTTCGCAGGGTGAGCCGTTGGCAGCGCTCTCGCGGATGGCGCGCGGCGAACACCGTCAGATCAACATCCGCGCCAACGACCTTGTCGTTCTCGCGTCTTCGCTGATCCCGGGCAACGAGAACTCCGTTTTCGCCGTGGTCAACGGTTTGGCCAAGCGCGGTGCCACCGTCGTGACCCAGCAGAGCGCCAAGGTTCACGTCTCGGGCCACGCGTCCGCCGGTGAGTTGCTCTACCTGTACAACGCGGTTCGGCCCACCAATGCCATGCCCGTCCACGGTGAATGGCGGCACCTGCGTGCCAACGCCGCGCTGGCAAAGGCAACCGGCGTGCCGGAAGAGCGCATCGTATTGGCCGAGGACGGCGTCGTGGTCGACATGGTGGACGGTCTCGCCGAGATCGTCGGACGCGTACCGGTCGGACACGTCTACGTCGACGGTCTGTCCGTCGGCGACGTCGGTGAGCCGACGCTGTCCGATCGCCTCGTGCTCGGTGAGGGCGGCTTCATCGCGATCACCATCGTCATCAACGAGTCGACGGGCCGTGCGGTCAGCACCCCCGAGGTGTCCGGTCGCGGCTTCTCCGACGATCCGACAGCGCTCAAGGCTGCCGCGGATCTCGTGGAATCGGACCTGGCCCGGTTGGCGAGCGAAGGCGTCATCGACGCTCATCGCATCGCGCAGTCGGTGCGCCGCGTCGTCGGACGCTGGGTCGCGGACAAGTACCGCCGCCGTCCGATGATCATTCCGACGGTCATCGCGGTTCCGTAGATTCGGCACAGCAGGTCGCTTCCGCTCGAACCCGGTCCGGTTCGAGTACTTTGGCGAAGGTGACCTTCGCTCATGACGAACGACTCGCCCTGGTGGACAGCATGGTCGAATTCGGCCCCGATGCTCCGACACTGTGTGGGGAGTGGACCAATCGTGACCTGGCAGCACATCTGATAGTCCGGGAGCGGCGTCTCGACGCCGCTCCCGGAATCATGTTGAGCCCTCTTGCCGGTCACACCGAGAGCGTGCGTAAGGCCGCAGCGGCGCGTCCGTGGGAGGAGATCCTCGACGACGTTCGGAGTGGGCCGCCTCGGTGGTCGCCGATGTACTGGCTCGACGCGCAGGTGAATACCACGGAAATGTTCGTCCACCACGAAGATGTACGACGCGCACATCTGAACTGGGCGCCGCGTCCGTTGTCGGAGGGTCGGCAGGCTCAGCTGTGGAAGTACGCCCGGCAGATCGGCAAGATGGGTTACCGCAAAGCCGCTGTCGAGGTCATTGTCGAACTTCCGTCCGGCGAGAGTGCGGTCGTCCACAAATCCGGCTCTCGCAGTGTTGTCCTGCAGGGTGAACCCGCCGAGTTGCTGCTGCACGCTTTCGGTCGCAACGAGGTGAAGATCGAAGCCAAAGGTGAACTGGCCGACGTTCAATCCGTGATGGCGCTCGATCGCAGTTTCTGATGGCCCCCTTCTGCCGGAGCCGAGCTCGACAGACGGGTTGTGAAGATCACGTTTCGCACTCGCCACCAGTGTTGCTGGTGTTGCGGATGGTCCAGATGGGGTCGCACAGACTAGCCTGAACTCCATGGCAGGTAAGTCGAGCGCCCGGGGATCCAGTACAAGCACGTCTACGTCCAGGGCATCGACCAGGTCGTCAGCCTCTACTCCGAGCGCGCGCGCAACCGCAAAACCTCGTGCCTCGCGCACCACGCGAACTGTATCGACTCCTCGAAATGTCACGACTTCGGCCAGGGCTGGTGGGCGCCCCGCGTCGGGCAAAGGCTCCAAGCCGGCGCCCAAGAAGGCGTCCGGTACGTCGTCGGCCGCGCGCCGCCCGGTATCGAAAACCTCTCAGCGGGCCAGCCCGTTGGCCGCTGTGGGCAAGGGAATCGGAGCCGGGTGGTCCCTGGCTGCCCGCGGCGTCGGCGCCACCACACGCACCGTCAGTAAGGTCGGTGAGATCGAAGCCGGCCACCGCCGCGACGGAATAGCGCTCGGCCTGATCGCATTCAGCGTCGTCATCGCCGGTGGCGTCTGGTTCAAGGCCGGTGGTCCGATCGGCGGCGGCATCGACACCCTCGTGCGGGCGATCTTCGGCGCGGCCTCGGCCGTGCTCCCCATCGTCGGCGTCGGCCTCGCGATCCTGTTGATGCGCACCGAACCGAAACCTGAGATCCGGCCCCGACTGATCATGGGATCCTTGCTGGTCGGTCTGCCGGCGCTCGGCCTCTGGCACATCATCTCGGGTTCACCGACAGACGCCACCGGTCGCTCCAACGGCGCAGGGTTTGTCGGATACGTCGTGGGCGGCCCGCTCACCAACGGGCTCACCGTCTGGCTGTCTGCGCCGCTGCTCGTCATCGCCGCCGGATTCGGAATCCTCCTTCTGACCGGAACGACTCTGCGTGAGGTGCCGAGCAAGTTCCAGTCCTTCTTCGGCGCCTCGTATCGCTCGGATGAATACGGCGACTACGGATCCGAATTCGACGAGGATGGTGAGCACCACTACGGCGAATCTGCTTACGATCCTTCACTGTTCGACGCCGACGGCTACCCGGTCGACACCTACGCCGAGCCGCCGCTCAAGCCCGCCAAGCGGACCAGCCGACGCGCACCGATCGACAACTACCCGACGGACGAGTTCGAATCCGGAGACAAGAAGACCGAAGTCCTCGGTCTGTGGAACGCCGACGACACCGCAGTACCCGACGAGCCCGTCGCGGCTGCGGCAGCGCCCGTCGTGGAGACGCCGGCACCGCGCCCCAAGGTGCCTGCGCGTTCGGTCCCCATCGCCAAGCCCGTGCCGAAACCCGAACCGGAGCCGGAGGAGAAGGAACACTTCGTCACCGATCGGGTCACCGACGGCGACTACAACCTCCCGCCGACGACGTTGCTGATCGAGGGAGACCCGCCCAAGCTCCGCAGTTCTGCGAACGACGCGATGATCGAGGCGATCAGCGAAGTCCTCGAACAGTTCAAGATCGATGCCGCTGTTACCGGTTTCACCCGCGGACCGACGGTGACGCGCTACGAGGTCGAACTCGGCCCAGGCGTGAAGGTCGAGAAGATCACCGCGCTCGCCCGCAACATCGCGTACGCCGTGGCAACCGACAACGTCCGCCTCCTGGCCCCCATTCCGGGTAAGTCCGCGGTGGGTATCGAGGTACCGAACTCCGACCGCGAAATGGTCCGCCTCGCCGACGTTTTGAACGCGCCGAGCACTCGACGCGATCACCATCCGCTGGTGATCGGTCTGGGTAAGGACATCGAAGGTGACTTCGTCAGTGCGAACCTCGCGAAGATGCCCCACCTTCTGGTGGCAGGTTCGACCGGCTCGGGTAAGTCGAGCTTCGTGAACTCGATGCTCGTCTCGTTGCTCACCCGAGCAACGCCGGAAGAAGTACGGATGATCCTCATCGACCCCAAGATGGTCGAGCTCACGCCGTACGAAGGTATCCCGCACCTGATCACGCCGATCATCACTCAGCCGAAGAAGGCAGCGGCAGCGCTGGCCTGGTTGGTCGAGGAGATGGAACAGCGCTACCAGGACATGCAGGCCAACCGGGTGCGTCATATCGACGACTTCAACTCCAAGGTCAAGTCCGGCGAAATCACCGCCCCGCTGGGCAGCGAGCGCGTCTACCGTCCGTACCCCTACATCCTGGCGATCGTGGACGAGCTGGCAGACCTCATGATGACCGCGCCGCGCGACGTCGAAGAGGCAATCGTCCGCATCACGCAGAAAGCCCGTGCTGCCGGTATCCACCTGGTGCTGGCAACGCAGCGCCCGTCCGTCGACGTCGTCACCGGCCTGATCAAGACCAACGTGCCTTCGCGTCTGGCGTTCGCGACGTCTTCACTGACGGACTCGCGAGTCATCCTCGATCAGCCCGGCGCCGAGAAGCTCATCGGTATGGGTGACGGCCTCTTCCTGCCCATGGGCGCGGGTAAGCCGACCCGTATGCAGGGCGCGTTCATCACCGACGAGGAAATCTCGGCGGTTGTCGACTTCGCGAAAAACCAGGCCGAGCCCGAGTACACCGAAGGTGTCACCGCACAGAAGGCCGGGGAGAAGAAAGACGTCGACCCCGACATCGGCGACGACATGGATGTCCTCCTACAGGCCGTGGAATTGGTCATCACGAGTCAATTCGGTTCGACGTCGATGTTGCAGCGCAAGCTACGAGTCGGGTTCGCCAAGGCCGGCAGACTGATGGACCTCATGGAAAACCGCGGCGTCGTCGGACCCAGCGAGGGCTCGAAGGCACGCGAGGTGCTCATGAAGCCCGAGGAGCTCGACGGTCTGCTGTGGTCGATACGCGGCGGCGACCCGGATGAGGCACCTGCAGACGAGTAGGGACACCTCGGCGGAGAAGCCGTCGACAGACGACCGGAGGAACCCGTGCATGTGACGCCGTTGGCTTGGGGAATCACGATCGTGGTGATCCTCGGCCTGTTCGTCTTCGACTTCTTCGCCCACGTCCGCACGCCACATGCGCCCACGTTCCGGGAGTCCGCATTCTGGTCGACGGTCTACATCTCGATTGCCATCGTCTTCGGCCTCGTCGTGATGTGGATCTGGGGCACCACGTACGGCGGTGAGTACTTCGCCGGCTACGTCACGGAAAAGGCGCTCTCGGTAGACAATCTGTTCGTCTTCGTGATCATCATGTCGACGTTCGCCGTCCCGCGAGAGTTCCAGCAGAAAGTCCTGCTGATAGGCATCGTCCTCGCATTGGTGATGCGCGGAGTCTTCATCGGAGTCGGCGCCGCCGCCATCAATGCGTACAGCTGGGTGTTCTACCTCTTCGGTGCGTTCCTGATCTACACCGCGTACACCCTGATCCGCGATCACGGGCATGAGAAGGAAGCCGAGGAGAAGCGCGACAGTCGCATCATCTCACTCGTGAAGCGGGTGCTGCCGACAACCGAGGAATACGACGGGGACAAACTGATCACCCGGATCGACGGCAAGCGCGTCGTGACACCGTTGTTGTTGGCGCTCATCGCAATCGGGTTTGCCGACGTGCTCTTCGCACTCGATTCGATTCCGGCGATCTACGGTCTGACCCAGGAACCGTATCTGGTGTTCACCGCCAACGCCTTCGCGCTGATGGGTCTACGGCAGCTGTACTTCCTGATCGGTGGGTTGCTCGAACGACTGGTCTATCTCTCGTACGGGCTCTCGATAATCCTGGCGTTCATCGGTGTGAAATTGGTACTTCACGCGTTGCACGAGAACACCCTCTCGTTCGTCAACGGAGGTGAACACGTCTCCGTCCCGGAAATCTCCACGGCACTCTCACTCGGAGTGATTATCGGAGTATTGGCGGTGACGACGGTCGCGAGCCTGTTGAAGACTCGCGACCGGGCGGGGGAGTAAGCCGGGGCCGGGGCTCTCAGGCGCTGAACTGACCCAACACCGGAACCCACTCGGTGATCCGGACCTTCTCGATCAAATCGGCGATCGCGAACGGATCGTGGGTGAAGAGGAGGGAAACGGTGTCGGCGTCTGCGGCGTCGACGATGATCAGCGCGCCGTTTCCATCTGCAAACGGGCCGGATGACAAGACGATCGAGCGGGAAACCAGATCCGCGAGCCACGCGCGGTGATCGCTACGGACTTCGTCGCGCTGAGCGTTCTTCTCGGGCGCGTAGGTGTATTCGACGAGGAACAACGACATCGTGAACCGCTTTCGGGGCTGGTAATCGAGATGGTGGTGTGTGAAGAGTCTGAACGGTTCAGAGAGTCAGGAGCATGCGAGTATTGCCGAGTGTGTTGGGTTTCACATAGCTCAGATCGAGGAACTCGGCGACGCCGGCGTCGTAGGACCGACACATTTCCGCATAGACCTCGGCGGTGACGGGGGTGCCGTCGATCTCTGCGAATCCGTGACGGTGGAAGAACTCGGTCTCGAACGTCAAAACGAACAACCGTTCCAACTCCAATTCCTTGGCGACCTCGATGAGTTTGTCGACGACGTGGAAACCTGCGCCCTGGCCTTTGGCAGTCGGATCGACTGCGACGGTGCGGATCTCACCCAGGTCCGCCCACAGCACATGCAGTGCGCCGCAAGCGATTACCTGGCCGCCTCGCTCGGCGACCCAGAACTCCTGGACTGCCTCGTACAGCGTCACGAGATTCTTCTCGAGGAGGATCTTGCCGGCGTAGATGTCGATCAGACGCTTGATTTCGGGGATGTCCGACGTTCGCGCGCGACGCACGATCAACTGGCTCTCGGTATAGGTCGGCGCGGTCGAAGTCATGTGGTGCACATTAGTCAATGGCCCTACCGATATTCTAAGTCGCGTGCCTGTCCGCCCCACGCAATTCCCGCGCCGCTCGGCTTTGTCCCGGGTTCGGCTCACCGCCTGCGCGGTGATCCGATGAGTACCCCGCGCGATCAGACCGACGCCCATCGCGCCGCCGTCGGCCCGTCCGACGGCACACCTGTCGCGGACAACCCGGTTCCGTTGCTGAACATCGCGAACATTCTCACGATGGTCCGAATGGTTCTCGTTCCGGTTTTTCTCGTTGTTCTGTTCGTCGACGGCGGACACTCGACGTGGTGGCGTCTCGGGGCAATGGGCGTGTTCATCGTCGCCGCGATCACAGATCGGATCGACGGCCAATTGGCTCGGAAGTACGGTCTGGTCACCGATTTCGGGAAACTCATGGACCCGATCGCGGACAAGGCACTGATCGGAGCCGCGCTGATCGGTCTTTCGGTTCTCGGTGACCTGTCGTGGTGGGTGACCGGAATAATCATCGCCCGAGAACTCGGAATCACGCTGTTGCGGTTCGCGGTACTGCGGCACGCGGTCATCCCGGCGGGCAAGGGCGGCAAGCTCAAGACCCTCGTGCAGGCCGTCGCGATCGGGTTCTACCTGTGCCCGCTGCCGAGCAGTTGGGACATCGTCAGCGGATTGCTGATGGCTGCTGCCGTCGTGCTGACGGTGGCGACGGGAATCGAATACATCGTGCAGGCGATCAGGCTTCGCGCCGGAGTTCGCGCAGTCGAGTCATGACGGACCCGCTGCTCGCACTCGGAGTGGTCGAACTCGTCGACGCCCTTGGCGCCGCGAGGCAGACTGTCGCCGCCGCCGAATCTCTGACGGCTGGCTTGTTCACGGCTGCGGTCGCGTCCGTGCCGGGGTCGAGCGCGGTGCTGCGTGGGGGCCTGGTCGTGTACGCGACCGATCTGAAAGCGACGCTGGCGGGCGTGGATCCCGAGCGTCTGGCAACGGACGGCCCCGTGTCCGAGAGCACCGCCGTGGCTTTGGCGCTCGGCGCCCGGACGAGGTGCGGCGCCGACTGGGGTATCGGACTGACCGGAGTCGCCGGTCCGAGTGAGCAGGACGGACACCCGGTCGGAACGGTGTTTCTCGGTATCGCCGGCCCGGACGGAACCGAATGCGTACCGCTCGCGCTCGGCGGCGAACGGTGGGAGATTCGGACAACCGCAGTCGCAACTGCCGTGTCGCGGTTACGTGATCGTGTCGCAGAGCGTGCGGCACGATAGGCTCGGGAACCAATCGGATGTGTTCGGACGTTGACGATTGTGAAGACGTACGACCATGCACGATGAGGTCACGGATGAAGGAGGAGCGAGATGGCGCTGCTATTGCGTGAGGCAATCGGTGACAGTCTCCGGCGTACGCGCGTTTCGCAGAGCCGCACGCTACGTGAGGTGTCGAACAGCGCGCGTGTGAGCTTGGGCTATCTGTCCGAAGTGGAACGTGGGCGTAAGGAAGCATCGAGCGAATTGTTGGCGGCGATCTGTGATGCGCTCGCAGTCCCACTGTCCGACGTGCTGGTCGACGTGAGCGAGACCCTGGCCACGAAGAAGAGCGCTCCGGTAGCTGGTCGGCAGGTTGCCGAACCTGCCGTGTCTGCTTCCGGCTCTGTCTCGGCTTCTGGTTCGCCGACTATCGCACGCGACACCCGCGTCGTGATTCCGGCACCGAACGCTCGAAGGTTGGCGGCGGCGTAGCCACTACCGGCCGTAACCGATAGATTTTGTACGTAACCGCCGGTTTCCAGCAGGTGGGGTCAGAGCAGATAGGGCGCAGCCCTTGTTTCGGTGCGCGACGGTCGCGCTCCGGGTCGCGTTCGGCGCGGCGCATCAGATGGAGGCAGGATCAAACCAATGGCTAATCCTTTCGTCAAGGGCTGGAAGTACCTGATGGCGCTCTTCAATTCGAAGATCGATGAGAAGGCAGATCCAAAGGTTCAGATTCAGCAGGCGATCGAGGACGCACAGCGCCAGCATCAGGCGTTGTCCCAGCAGGCTGCGTCGGTGATCGGTAATCAGCGTCAACTCGAGATGAAGCTCAGCCGTCAACTCGACGAGGTCGAAAAGCTCAACGCCAACGCGCGCCAGGCCGTCAACCTCGCCGATCAGGCCGCTGCTGCCGACGACAACGACAAGGCGATCCAGTACACCAACGCTGCCGAAGCTTTTGCGGCCCAGTTGGTGACGGCCGAGCAGGGCGTCGAAGATCTGAAGGCACTGCACGACCAGTCCTTGCAGGCCGCCGCTCAGGCCAAGAAGGCTGTCGAGCAGAACGCGATGACTCTGCAGGCAAAGGTTGCCGAGCGCACCAAGCTGCTCAGCCAGCTGGAGCAGGCCAAGATGCAGGAGCGCGTGAGCGAGTCCCTTCGGTCCATGGACAGCACGCTGTCGGCTCCCGGCAACACACCCAGCCTCGATGCTGTGCGCGACAAGATCGAGCGGCGTTACGCCGACGCACTCGGCTCTGCCGAGCTCGCCCAGAACTCCGTTCAAGGCCGCATGATGGAGGTCCAGCAGGCCTCGGTCCAGATGGCAGGGCACAGTCGCCTCGAGCAGATTCGTGCTTCCATGAAGGGCGAGGCACTGCCTTCCGGCGGCGCAGCAGCCACTCCTGCGACTCCGTCCGTCGAGAAGCAGCCCCCGGCTGCCGGTCAGACCGGGCAGTAGCCGAATCCTCGATGTCGGCAGTGATGCTCTGATGTTTTCTTCACGAGACGGTCGATCTGGGCGCGAGCCCCGGTCGGCCGTTCCCGTTTCCGTATCCGGCGCCTTCGGAGCGTTGGGACGCACCGCGGACACATTGCGCGAGGTCGGACTGTCTGCGGCGGATGCCGCTCGGCGGTGGCAAGACCCGCGCGCCAAATTCGAGCGCAAACGTGCCCGTGCACGTCGACGCGCTCAGCGTTGGGGTTTCATGTCCGGCGGATCAGTGGTCGGCACGGCCGGCCTTGCTGTTGCGTCGGCCCCCGAGTGGTCGGTGGTCGTGGCAGGCGGGGGAGCGGCACTGTTCGCGGTTCCCGCCGTCATCGCGGTCGGCCGCTACCGTTCGATGAGTTCCGGCCCACCGCCGTCGGCGCCGATTCGCCGGCGCTTGCCACCGTCGTCGTCTCGCGCGTTCATCCCGATGTCTCGCCTCATCGGCGCCGAGACTTCGTTGTTCGAGATCTTGAGTGTGCTCAGGCGCGCCGACACCATCGACCCCGGTGAGTTGGACGAAATCACTGTTACCGCCGATTCGGCATTGAGAGCGATGTTCGCGGTGTCTTCGGATGTCGTCGCGATGGAACGCGCCGTGGCCGCTACACCCAAGGTGACCGAACCTCTTGATCCCACCATCGACGGCGCAGTTCGTGAGTTGCAGTCGGGGTTGGATCAGTACGAGGATCTGGTGACCTCCGCAGCTGCATTGACAGCGCCTCACAGCCCTTCGGCTCTGGTGGGATTCAACCGAGAACTCTCGGCGCTGCACGCGGCCGCCGAGCGACTCTCGGCGCTTGCCGACGCCATCGGTGAGGTGGACGACATCACCCGCAAGTACAACTGATCGGTCCTCGCGCCTGATCGATGCACCCTGTTCGAAATCTCAGTCGTCGGCGCCGCGGGCCGCCAACGCTTCACCCATTGCGTCCGCGGTCATCAGGGTGCCGACGATGACCGGAACTGCGAAGGATCGCAGCGAGAATCCGAGCCCTCGCGCCTTGCGTGCCTCGGACACCTGTGTGATGACCTCGAACATCAGCGGGATGCACCGGATCGTCATTGCGAGGAGCAAAGCGATCCGTTCGGGATTGACGCCGAAGCGTCGCAAGGGTGTCAGGAACCGGGTGATCGCGTCGAGCATCTCGGAGATCCGTGTGGTCAGACCCATGATCGCCGCGAAGGCGATCGAAATGATCAGAACCCCGCACACGACGGCCGCTCGCTGCCATCCCGCGACTACCAGCTGGAACGCCCCGATGAAGAGCAACATCCACAGCGCCGGACGCAGCTGCCGGATCGCCGTCATCGGAGGAATGCGCGCAACCGCGTACAGGGCCACAACGACGATCGTGGGAGCTGCCAGTTGCCACGGCTCACGAACGAAGATCGAGACGGCGAGGATGGCCACGACCAAGGCGAAGAGCTTGATTCCCGTCGGCATCCGGTGCAGGAGTGAGCGGCCCGGACGGTAGACGCCGAGAGTGGTCACGAGACCAACGACCGGTAGTGATCGATGGAGTCGGCGGGGGAGCCGTCAGCGACGACGCGGCCTTGGTCGACGACCAACACCCGTTCGAAGGACTCGAGGAGATCGAGTTGGTGGGTCACGACGATCAGTTGCTGATCGAGTGACTCGAATACCGAGCTGATCAGCCGAGAGTTGCGAAGGTCGAGGAGCGTGGTGGGTTCGTCGGCGACGAGTACGTTCGGTTCCGTCACCATGATGGCCGCGAGCGCGAGGAGCTGTTTCTGCCCGCCCGAAAGCTGGTGGGTGGGATGGTCGGCGTGCCCGGCGAGGCCGTAGCGTTCGAGCACCGAGGCCACCTTTGCGGCGCGCTCGGCTTTGCCCAATCCGCTACGGCGGAGCGAGAATTCGATGTCCTCGGCAACCGTCGGCATCACGATCTGGTGGTTGGGATCGGTGAAGACGAATCCGACCTGCTTGCGTACGTCGCGGCCCTTCTTCGCCGTGTCCAAGCCGTTGACGTGGACGTGTCCTTCCGTCGGAACGACCAGTCCGTTGATCATGCGAGCGAGGGTCGACTTGCCGCTTCCGTTCGCACCCACGATCCCGATTCGCTGCTCGCTCAGTCGCAGATCTATCTGCTGCAGGACCGTTCGTTCACCGAAGCTGTGTCCGACGTTCTCGAAGACGATCTCACTCATCGGAGATTAATTCGCCACCACGGTCTTGTTCGACGAGATCACCGAGTCGCGCAGTAGTGCCGGGTATGCCCGGTGAACCTGGGACGCGACCAACGCGGTGACGACTGCTTTTGCGGCGTCGAGCGGGATGAAGGCGGCGTTGGCCGACCAGGCGGCAACGAAGCTCATGTGTCCGCGGACCATCATTCCTACGATGCCGAACGCGTAGAGAACGACGACGCCGCCGAGGAGGTTGATGCCGATGCCCGCGATGATCCGGTACTTGGGCAGCATCTTGGCGGTCAGCCATCCGATGACAAACGCCGTCGGGATCCAACCGATGAGGAATCCGGCTGTCGGGCTCGAGAGAGACACGAGTGCGGTGCGACCGCCGGCAAGGACCGGTAGACCGACCAATCCCAGAGCAATGACCGTCAGGACGGCGAGAACACCCTTGCGCGGTCCGAGTAGAGCGCCGGCCATCATGACGCCCATGGACTGAAGGGTGATCGGCACGCCGGAAATGCCGATGTTGATCGACCCGGGGAGGCCCAGCGCGATGATGAGTGCGGCGAAGACGGCTACATGCGCGAGATCGCGAGCGGGGAAACGGGTCGTAGACACTGCGGACGTGCTCCTTCGGCATACGGGATCGAACTTCGCGAGTTTACGCCAGGACCAAGCTCCCATGGGTTGGACACCTGACCTGCGTGAGGGCCGGTCTCGGGGTGAACCCTGATCTTTACCTGAACTTGCCGCTGAGCTGCTGCTTTGTCACGCCAGACCTGTCAGGCTGGTTCTACGGACGACGCAGCACCTGTCCGATTCGACTGATTATTCAACGGCACGTTGGAGGTAAGCATGTTTTGGAAGATCGTTTTGGCCGTCGTACTGGTGTGGGTCGCACTCGCGGTGGTCGGTGCGCTGATCAAGGGGCTTTTCTGGGTTCTGGTGGTCGGCGCTGTCGGCTTCGGAATCTACTTCCTGGTGAAGGCGATGTCGGGAAGTGACGACAATTCGCCCGCTTCGCGGTTCTGACGGGCAAGATCTGCCCTATGGAAAACTTCCCCGAGGACTGGCAGCGCGCGATTGTCATCGTGGCGCATCCCGATGACATCGAATACGGCGCAGCCGCAGCAGTGGCGCAGTGGACCGATCGCGGCAAAGACGTGCGATATGTCCTGGCCACGCGCGGCGAGGCCGGAATCGCCGGTCTGTCGCCCGAGGAGTCCGGCCCGATCCGCGAGGAAGAAGAGCGTCGCTCGGCCGCGATCGTCGGTGTCGGTGACGTGGAGTTCCTCGGCCTGCCCGACGGTCGTCTCGTGGAAGGCTTGGAGTTGCGCTCGACTCTCGCCGCAGCAATTCGCCGCCACCGTCCGGAATTGGTGGTGACGATGAACTTCTCCCACACCTGGGGCCCCGGCTATCTGAACAGCGCAGATCACCGTGCACTCGGGATCAGCGTTCTCGACGCAACTGCCGACGCAGCGAACGAATGGATCTTTCCCTCATTGACAGCGCAGGGACTGGCGCCGTGGTCCGGTGTTCGGTGGGTTGCGGTCAATACGATGACTCCCACACACTGCGTCGACGTGACGTCGACGGTCGATCGCGCCGTGGATTCGCTCGCGGAACATGCGCGATATCTGGCGGCGCTGAGTTCCACGCCGATCCGGGAACAGGCGCGCGCACAGATCGACATGGTCAGCGGACCGAAGCCTGGTTTCGACGCCGAGCGAGCAGTTGGTTTCGAGTTGTACTATTTCTGATGATCTCTGAGCGAGAGAAATCGCAAGTCCCGACGGGATTACCGGTGACTTGTCCGGTATTGTGTTACACACGATGGTAATCCGTAACGCAGATGACTCAATTGCCCCTCGCAAGGCAGATGGTCAGCGCATCCCCAGCCGCGAGATCGACGACGTGATTCTCGACGCAGCAAGGTCGTGTGTCCTCGATTTCGGAATGCAGCGAACCACACTTGCCGAGATCTCGCGTCGGGCCGGCGTGAGCCGACCGACGGTCTACCGGCGATGGCCGGACACGCGAGCTGTCGTCGCGGACCTGCTCACCCGGGAGATCCGATCGGTGCTGCCCGAGGTGACCTTCAACGGGTCTGCCGGCACGTTGCTCGTGGAGGCGATCGGTGACGTCGTCGGCCAGATTCGCGACCATCCGCTCTTCGTGAAAATTCGGCAAGCCGATCAAGAATTGCTGACGACCTACATCGTGGACCGGCTCGGCGCGAGCCAGAAGTCGATTCTCGAGCTGATCACATCCGTTGTCGCGGCCGGCCAACAGGATGGTTCGATTCGCGAGGGAAGCGTCAACGAGATCGCGGCGATGGTTCTATTGATGGCTCAGTCCGTCGTCATTTCTGCCCCGACTCTCGAGCCGGAGCTTTCCTCCGATGCGTCGGTCGAGCAACTTCGATATGCGGTCGCTGCTTATCTGGCACCCGTCAAGAATTCGGGAGAATAGCTGTGAGCCCCCTAGATTCAGCAGGCAGCGATTCAGCGCTCAACGCACAACGGCGTACTCGTGAACTCGAGCAGTTGGCGAACGGCGATTCGGTCGACGTCCTGGTGATCGGCGGCGGAATCACCGGTGTCGGTGTCGCTCTCGACGCCGTGACTCGTGGACTCAGTGTTGCGCTGGTCGAAAAGCACGACCTCGCGTTCGGCACCAGCCGCTGGAGTTCGAAACTGGCACACGGCGGCCTTCGGTACCTGGCTTCCGGCAATGTCGGTATAGCGCGTGAAAGTGCGGTCGAGCGCGGCATTCTCATGACGCGCACCGCGCCGCACCTCGTTCGCGCCATGCCTCAACTCGTACCGCTGTTGCCCGAAACGTCGTTCTTCGGGAAGGCCCTGGTGCGTACCGGTTTCCTGGCCGGTGACGCTCTGCGCATGTCGGCGCGAACCCCGGCTTCGGTGCTGCCCAGATCACGGACGGTCAGCGCTGCGCGGGCGCGCGAATTGGCTCCCGCGGTCAAGCGGGAAAACCTACGAGGCGCCTTGACCGCGTTCGACGGGCAGCTCATCGACGACGCCCGCCTCGTCGTCGGTATCGCCAGAACCGCAGCGTCGCACGGCGCGCGAATCCTGACGCGCGTCGGTGCTTACGACGTATCCGGAACGTCGGCCACCTTGCGCGACGAGTTGACCGGATCCGAGTTCTTGATGCGTGCCCGCGTCGTGGTCAATGCGACCGGTGTCTGGGCTGATCAGGTCGACTCCAGCATCACCCTGCGCCCCAGCCGAGGGACGCACCTGGTGCTCGATGCAGCGCGATTGGGGAACCCCACGGCAGCACTGACCGTGCCGATTCCCGGCGAGACCAACCGTTTCGTCTTCGCCCTGCCCGCCCAGCTCGGCCGGATCTACCTCGGGTTGACCGACGAAGCAGCGCCGGGGCCGGTGCCAGACGTGCCGTCGGCGTCCGAGGACGAGATCGACTTCCTGCTCGACACCGTGAACACGGCGTTGGAAGTTCCGCTGACCCGTGGGGACGTCTTGGGGACCTTCGCGGGTCTGCGTCCGCTGCTGGACACCGGTGAAGGCTCGACGGCCGACCTCTCGCGCAATCACGCTGTAGTCCGTTCGGACTCGGGCTTGGTCACGGTGGTAGGCGGAAAACTCACGACGTACCGCAAGATGGCCGAAGACGCCGTCGACGCTGCGGTCGAGGTCGGGTCGCTGAGCGCCGGGGCATGTCGGACACGCGCGTTGCCGCTGGTAGGCGCTGCATCACCGGCGGAATTGAAGAAGATCAAGGCACCCGCGTCATTGGTGGCGCGATACGGCACCGAGGCCGAGGTCGTTGCCGCGGCGAGCGGCGATCGTCTCCGGTCGGTTGCGGACTTGGAGATCTGCGGTGCCGAGTTCGATTTCGCGGTGTCGCATGAAGGCGCCCTCGACGTCGACGACGTCCTCGATCGCAGGACGAGAATCGGATTGGTGGCTTCGGATCGCGAACGCGCACTGGGTGCGGCGGAACAGGCCTTTCACTCGGTGTGACACTCTGATCCGGTGCGTGTAGCCGTTGTTGCCGGGCCGGACCCGGGTCATGCTTTTCCCGCAATAGCGTTGTCGCTGGCGTTGATCCAGGCCGGCGACGAACCGATCCTGTACACGGGGACCCGGTGGGTCGAGGCAGCGCGAGCAGCCGGCGTGGAAGCCGAGCCGCTCAAGGGCTTGGCCCCGCGGCCGGGAGACGACGATCTTGATGCAGGTGCTCGGATTCATTCGCGCGCCGCCTATATTTCCACCGAACTGCTTCCCGACCTGAAGTCCGTCTCCCCGGATCTCGTCGTTTCCGACATCCTCACTGCCGGAGGCGGATTGGCCGCCGAAAGACTTGGCATCCCCTGGGTGGAACTCTCGCCTCACCCGCTGTACTCACCTTCACGGGGGTTGCCGCCGATCGGCAGTGGGCTCGCTCCCGGCGTCGGAATTCGTGGTCGACTCCGCGATACCCTGATGCGCGCAGCGACGGGACGTTCGATCAAGCAAGGGTTGGCCCAGCGATCCCAGGCCCGTGTCGGTGTCGGACTGCCCGCTCTGGATCCCGGTCCGCAAGCGCGGCTGATCGCAACACTTCCGGCACTCGAAGTGCCTCGCCCCGACTGGCCGGAGCGCGCTCACGTCGTCGGACCGCTTCTGTGGGAGCCGACCGAGGTGATTCTTGATCCACCGCCAGGTGACGAACCGCTGGTTATGGTGGCGCCCTCCACGGCGCACACCGGCGCAGTGGGAATGTTCGAGGGCACGGTCGAAGGACTCGGCGGAGCCGGTGTGCGGCTGATTGCGTCGATGCTCGACGGGGCTGAAGGTGAGCATCCTGATTGGGTTCGTGCAGGTCTCGGACGCCAGGACGCGATGCTGCGTGACGCGTCGGTGTTGGTATGTGGCGGCGGGCACGGCATGTTGGCGAAGGCCCTGCTGGCCGGCGTGCCGACGGTCGTCGTTCCCGGGGGCGGGGACCAGTGGGAGTTGGCCAATCGCGCTGCGCGGGCAGGGACGTCGGTGATCGTGCGGCCCGCAGATGCTCAGTCGATTCGCGATGCCGTACTGCAGGTGCTCTCCGACAAACGATTCGCGGAAGCTGCGAGAGCGGCTGCCGCGACTGCGTCGCAGGTCACCGATCCGGTGGCGGTGTGCCGACAGGTGGTCAACGGTGGTGTGACGGCGTGAGCACGTTGCGCCTGAATGCAGGTGCACCGCTCTGTGGACTACGGTGGCGGCTGTGCGGTTGACCGAATTTCATGAAATGGTGCGCGAAGAGTTCGGGCAGGTACGAGGCGACTCGATGCTGATCGACCATGTACTCCAGAGTCTCGACGGAATGACTGCTGCGGAGGCCGTCGAAGCAGGTTGGGAGCCTCGCGAAGTGTGGCGTGCGCTCTGTGTGGAGTTCGACGTACCGCCCGCCCGCCGCTGATTCTTCGGCGTGTCGAACGCCTCCCATCTTCTGTTCGAACACGTGTTCGTCTATGCTGAACCTGTTCGGTGGTGACGCTCCTTTGGTAACTGCGAACTTTCGATGTTCTACAAACGCGGTGACCTACAAACGCGGTGATCGACAAGCGCTAAAGCAAGATCGAAAAGTCTGTCGGTGGCCGGATCTACTCTGATCGCAACACACCAACAGGGTCGGCTCAGGCAGGCGCTGAAGAGACGGAGTCTGCTTAGGCAGGCACTGAAGACTGAAACAAGGATGGGGATCACGATGGCACCACAGGCACCTGATCGGGACAAGGCACTCGACCTCGCGTTGGCGCAGATCGACAAGAACTTCGGCAAGGGTTCGGTGATGCGCCTGGGTGAGGGTGTCCGCCAGCCCATCGCCGTCATTCCCACCGGTTCCATCGCGCTCGACGTCGCGCTGGGTATCGGCGGACTGCCGCGTGGCCGCGTCATCGAGATCTACGGCCCGGAGTCCTCGGGTAAGACCACCGTGGCACTGCACGCAGTTGCCAATGCTCAGGCCAACGGCGGCATCGCGGCGTTCATCGACGCGGAGCACGCACTCGATCCCGACTATGCAGCCAAGCTGGGCGTCGATACCGATGCACTCCTGGTCTCGCAGCCCGATACGGGTGAGCAGGCCCTCGAAATCACCGACATGCTGATCCGTTCAGGCGCCCTCGACATCGTCGTGATCGACTCCGTGGCCGCTCTTGTTCCTCGCGCCGAGATCGAAGGCGAGATGGGTGACAGCCACGTCGGTTTGCAGGCTCGACTGATGAGCCAGGCGCTGCGCAAGATCACCGGTGCCATGAACAACTCGGGCACCACCGTCATCTTCATCAACCAGCTTCGCGAGAAGATCGGTGTGATGTTCGGTTCTCCCGAAACCACCACCGGTGGTAAGGCACTGAAGTTCTACGCTTCGGTCCGCCTCGACATCCGTCGTATCGAAACTCTCAAGGACGGTACCGACGCAGTGGGTAACCGCACTCGCGTCAAGGTCGTCAAGAACAAGGTCGCGCCGCCGTTCAAGCAGGCCGAGTTCGACATTCTCTACGGCCAGGGCATCAGCAAGGAAGGCTCGCTCATCGACATGGGTGTCGAGCACGGGTTCATCCGCAAGTCCGGCTCCTGGTACACCTACGAAGGTGACCAGTTGGGTCAGGGCAAGGAAAATGCTCGTAAGTTCTTGCTGGAGAACACCGATATCCGTGACGAGATCGAGAAGAAGATCAAGGAAAAGCTCGGTATCGGTGCTGACGTCACTGCAACCGACGAAGCTCCCGCCGACTTCTGAGTTCAGTCATGAGCTTCGACGACGGTGACAACGGCGAGAATGCTCGTGAAGAGTACGGCGCTCCTCGGCGTCGATCCCGTCAACGATCCGAGAAGCCGTCGCAACGCGCAGAAGGTGGGACGGAGGCGCAGGCCAAAGATGCTTGCCTACGCCTCCTGACCGACCGGGCGCGCAGTCGTTCCGAGCTGGAAACAAAGCTGAGCGGGCGCGGCTTCGAGCCCGAGATCATTGCCAAGGTCCTCGATCGACTCCAAGAAATCGGGTTGATCGACGACGCAGACTTCGCGAACCAGTGGGTTCATTCGCGGCACACGTACTCGGGCAAGGGAAAGCGTGCGCTTGCAGTCGAGTTGCGGCTCAAAGGAATCGACCAGGACACCGCTTCCGAAGCGTTGTCACAGATCGATCCGGAAGATGAACGCGAGCGAGCAGCGGAGCTGGTTCGGCGGAAGCTGAAGAACAAGCCCGTCGATGATCGTGACAAGGTCACGCGTCGACTGGTCTCGATGCTGGCACGCAAGGGATATTCAGCTGGGATGTCGTACGAGGTGGTCAAAGCCGAGATGGCGGCGGTCACCGACTCGTAGCGAAGTGCAGCATTCAGAACAACAGGGCGGGGGTACCACCGAAATTCGGTGGTACCCCCGCCCTGTTGTGTATTCGCGCTAACGCGGCCGGATTCGACTCACGGCTCCATCTGATTCACGGCTTGGTCAGGTCCATACCCGGAACCGAAACGGCTGGGTCGGCGGACGGAGCCGCGATGGGGCCCTTGCCCTTTCGCTTTCCGGAACGCAGGCGCTTCTCCACCTTGGTTGCCAGGAAGGTCAGAGCCGAGTTGAGAGCTATCATAATCGCGGCGACCACGATGAGCGCCGGCAGGAAGTTTCCGTAGAAGGTGCCGAGCTGTTGGGCCTGACGCACCAGCTCGACATACCCGATCAGGTAACCGAGGGCGGAGTCCTTCAACGCCACGACCATCTGTGAAATCAGTGCCGGGAGCATGGCGGTAACCGCCTGGGGGAGCAGGATCGTCACCATGATCTGCGTCTTGCGCATGCCTAGTGCCTTGGCGGCCTCACTTTGCCCTCGTGGGAGTGAGTTGATTCCGGCACGGACGATCTCGGCGATCACAGAACCGTTGTACAGAGTCAGACCCACGACGACTGCCGCGAGTGCGAGGTACTTGGACTTGAAGACCTCGTATTCGGCGAACACCTGATACGAGAAGATCATCAGAATCAGAACCGGTACTGCTCGGAACAATTCGACGATGACGCCGCAAATCTTCCGAATGATGTTGTGCTCGGAGAGTCGGCCGATACCCAGGGCAGAACCGAGGATGAGCGCGAAGACGATGGACATCGCAGCCGCGATCAGCGTTCCCCGGATGCCGGGTATCAGATACGTTGTCCACGACGTGGATTCGAGGAACGGATCCCACTTCGCTGCTGTCAGCTGGCCCTTTTCGTCGAGTGCGCGGTAGATGACGTAACCGATTGCGACCATGAGTGCAGCGACGACAAGGGATGCGAATCGGTAGAGATTTCGCGCTCTGGGGCCTGGCGCGTCGTAGAGGACTGTTGCGCGGTTGCTCATCGTGAAACCTCGAATCGCTTGCTCAGCTTGCCGAAGATCAAGCCCATGGGAAGTGTCAGGATCACGAAACCGACAGCAAAGATTCCACCGACGACGAAGATCGCCGCTTCGTTTTCGATCATCTTCTTCATCAGCGCTGACGCTTCGGATACGCCGATCACCGCGGCGATGGTCGAGTTCTTGGTCAGTGCGATCAGCACGCTACCCAGCGGTGCTGTGACCGCGCGAAATGCCTGAGGCAGGACGATCAGCCGAAGATTTTGTGCAAACGACAGACCGAGTGATCGGCCCGCTTCGGCCTGGCCGACCGGAACGGTATTGATTCCCGATCGAAGTGACTCACACACGAACGCGGCGGTGTAGACACTGAGGCCGAGGACGGCGAGTCGGAAGTTGTTGTCCACCAGAAATGTCGGCGAATCCGACTTGGCGAGGTTGACTCCGAGCGTCTGCGAAAGACCGAACAGACAGAACAACAGAATCAGTGTGAGGGGGGTATTGCGGAACACGGTCACGTACGCGGCGCCCAGGAATCGGGCGACCGGGACCGGTGACACGCGCATCGCCGCGATCAGCACACCGATGAT
Organism: Rhodococcus sp. SG20037; assembly: GCF_031763325.1. NCBI lineage: Bacteria > Bacillati > Actinomycetota > Actinomycetes > Mycobacteriales > Nocardiaceae > Rhodococcus > Rhodococcus sp. SG20037. Next base: position 2,849,982 of record NZ_CP134497.1, read on the forward strand.
GACAGCGCCGATCGCGGAGAAAAATGTCAGCTGGATCGTGGTCCAGAAGGCTTCCAGAAGCTGGTCGCCGTACTTGCTCAGAAGGTTCACTTGCCGTCTCCCCAGATCACGGGATCTCCGTTGGTGGCGTCACGCGCTGCGGCTCCCGAAGTGGGAGCCGCAGCGAGATTGACGGTGAAAAAAGCAGGTCAGTAACGATCAACGGTGGGCGGCGCCGGGATGGGGTAGCCCGAAGCGCCAACGGTGTTGTTGAAGGCTTCTTCCCATGCGCCGGTGGAGATCATCTTCTCGATGGCGTCGTTGATCTTGCCGCGGGTCTCGGAATCGTCCTTGGCCAGGCCGACGCCGTAGTTTTCCGTTGTGAACGGTTCTCCGACGACCTTCAACTGGCCGGGGTACTGTGCGGCAAAACCAGCGAGGATGATGTCATCGGTGGTGACTGCGTCGACAGCGCCGTTGCGCAGTGCTTCGACACAAGCAGAGTAGGTGTCGAACTCCTGAAGTTGGACGTCAGGTACGGAGTCCTTGACCTTCTGAGCCGGAGTGGAGCCAGTCACCGAGCAGAGCTTCTTGCCGCCGCTGAGAGAATCGCGACCTGTGATGTCGGTGTTGTCGGAGCGAACGAGCAGCGATTGGCCGGCGATGAAGTACGGACCGGCAAAGCCGACCTTTTCCTTGCGTGCGTCGGTGATCGAGTAGGTGGCCACAATGTAGTCGACCTCGCCGTTCTGGATCAGGGTCTCGCGTTGGGCTGACGGTGATTCCTTGAAGGTGATTCCTTCGGGCTTCACGCCGAGTTCGTTCGCGATGTACCGGGCTACCTCGACGTCGAAGCCGGAGAACGTCCCGTCCGGATTGCGCTGACCGAGGCCGGGCTGATCGAACTTGATACCGACGGTGAGCGTTCCGTCGGCAGCACTCTGCGATGCGCTCTTTTCTTCTCCTCCACCACAAGCCGTGGCAGCGAACGCGATAGCCATGATTCCGATTCCGAAACGGACGGAGCGATTGATCTTCATGAAGATCCTCTCAGTTGTCGACATGCAAACGGTGCAGTCGAGATGAACGGTGCAGCCGAGGTGAACGGTGCAGTCGAGCAAGTTGTCTTGTGGACGAGGACAGGACTGTCGGAGGGGACTGTGATCAGTGAGTGAGGATCTTGCCGAGGAAGTCCTTGGCCCGATCCGACTTGGGATGGGTGAAGAACTCTTCGGGCGTGGTGTCTTCGACGACCTGGCCGTCAGCCATGAACAGCACACGATCGCCGGCTTTGCGGGCGAATCCCATCTCGTGCGTGACCACGAGCATGGTCATGCCTTCCTTGGCGAGGGAAGTCATGACGTCGAGGACCTCGTTGACCATCTCGGGGTCGAGAGCGGAGGTGGGCTCGTCGAACAACATCACCTTCGGCTGCATCGCAAGAGCGCGAGCAATCGCGACACGCTGTTGCTGACCGCCGGAAAGCTGCGCCGGGTACTTGTCGGCCTGATTGGCGATACCGACGCGCTCGAGCAATGCCTGCGCCGTCTTCTTGGCTTCGTCCTTCTTCGCCTTGCGAACCTTCATCGGTGCGAGCATGACGTTCTCGAGGATCGTCTTGTGCGCGAACAGGTTGAAGGACTGAAAGACCATCCCGACGTCGGCACGAAGTGCGGCAAGTGCTTTGCCCTCCTCGGGGAGCGTCTTGCCGTCGACGGCAATGGTGCCCGAGTCGATGGGTTCCAGGCGATTGATGGTGCGGCACAGAGTCGACTTACCGGAGCCCGACGGACCGAGGACGATCACCACTTGGCCCTTGGGTACCTCGAGATTGACCTCTTGCAGGACGTGAAGTTCCCCGAAGTGTTTGTTCACCGAGGTCATCGAAATCATGGATGTGGAATCGCCGGAGGTGGTCGGCGTCGTCGCATCGTCGGCTTGGGTCATAAACGAGAACCTTAGGCGTAGTTTGCGTCGACGCCCGTGATTTCGCCATGGTTCTTGCCATATGTAATGGAAATTTTACTGTGACGACGTTTATGTCGCGTTTCGGCTGTTTATCAGGGCGTTATTACACGTCGTAGTGGACGTGAGCTAGGCTGAAGCGTGTCACTGATCGACGAAATGTCCCCTGCACTTCCGGAGCCGACTGCAGTTCCGGAGCCGACGGCGAAGTCTGTTCGCACCTACGAGGTGCGGACGTACGGCTGTCAGATGAACGTCCACGATTCCGAGCGACTGTCCGGTCTGCTCGAGGACGCCGGGTATTCGAAGGCGGAGACCGGCACCGATCCTGATCTTGTCGTCTTCAACACGTGTGCTGTCCGCGAGAACGCGGACAACAAGTTGTACGGCAACCTCAGCCAGCTCGCCCCGAACAAGGAGGCGAACCCCGACATGCAGATCGCGGTCGGCGGGTGCCTGGCGCAGAAGGATCGTGACACCGTCGTCAAGAAGGCGCCGTTCGTCGATGTCGTCTTCGGCACTCACAACATCGGCTCGCTTCCCGCGCTGCTCGACCGTGCGCGTCACAATCAGCGCGCCGAGGTCGAAATCCTCGACGCACTCGAGGCGTTTCCGTCGACACTGCCAGCCAAGCGCGAATCTGCTTATGCAGGTTGGGTTTCCATCTCGGTGGGCTGCAACAACACGTGCACGTTCTGCATCGTTCCGGCCCTGCGTGGCAAGGAAGTAGATCGACGTCCCGGCGACATCCTGGCCGAGGTGCAGGCACTCGTCGACGAGGGTGTCTCGGAAGTGACCCTGCTGGGACAGAACGTCAACGCCTACGGCGTGTCGTTCGCCGATCCGGAGCAACCGCGCGATCGCGGAGCCTTCGCCTCCCTCTTGAAGGCATGTGGACACATCGACGGCCTCGAACGGGTCAGGTTCACATCGCCGCACCCGGCAGAGTTCACCGATGACGTCATCGAAGCTATGGCAACCACTCCCAACGTCTGCCCGCAACTGCACATGCCGTTGCAGTCCGGTTCGGACAAGGTTCTCAAGGCGATGAAGCGCTCGTACCGCAAGTCGAAGTACCTCGGGATCATCGAGAAGGTGCGCGCCGCAATGCCGCACGCCGCCATCACCACGGACATCATCGTCGGGTTCCCGGGGGAGACGGAAGAGGATTTCGAGGAGACGCTGGACGTCGTGCGCAAGGCGCGATTCTCCAACGCCTACACCTTCCAGTACTCCAAGCGCCCGGGCACGCCGGCGGCGGAGATGGCCGATCAACTCCCCAAAGAGGTTGTCCAGGAACGCTACATGCGATTGCTCGCCGTTCAGGAAGAAGTGAACATCGAGGAAAATCGCAAGCTCGTCGGCACCGAGGTCGAACTCTTGGTGGCAGCGGGGGAGGGGCGGAAGAACGCGGCGACTCACCGTCTCAGTGGTCGCGCGCGAGACGGCCGCCTGGTGCATTTCCGCCCCGAGGGAAACCTCGACGGCACAATCCGACCCGGTGACGTGGTGACGGTCGTCGTCACCCACGGAGCCCCTCATCACCTCGTGGCAGATGACGGAGTGCTCACGCACCGTCGGACCCGCGCCGGTGATTCGTTCGAAAAGGGCATCACACCCAAGACCCCGCCCATCGGCGTAGGTCTCGGACTACCGAAGATCGGTGCCCCGGCCCCACAACCCGTTCAGATGGGATGCAACGCATGACCTCGCAACACGAGAACACGACACCACAGCCGGGCGACGACGCCTTCGAGGGCTACCGCAAGGACCTCGACGACGCGGAACGCAAGGTCGCGGGAGAAATTGATCCGGGTGCGCGCGCCATGGTTGTCGCGGTTGCGGTGCTCGTGCTGGTCGGCACCCTTGCACTGCCCCATGCGGGAGTGGCGAACGGCTGGGATGTGCTCGCGTACAACCAGGACGCGGAAAGTGAACGGATTGCACTGTTCTCACGCTTGTTCGTGTGGTTCGTCGTCATCTTCGGCATCGGATTCTCGATGCTCGCGCTGGTCACGCGGCGTTGGAGTCTGGCCTGGGTCGCACTCGCCGGCAGTGCCGTGGCGAGCGCTCTCGGCATGATGGCCGTCTGGTCGCGTCAGACCATTCCCGCCGGTTTCAATGTGGCAGGACCGTCGATCGGGCTGATCATCGGATGGTTTGCCGTCGTGTTCTTGACGTTCCATTGGCTCAAGGTGGTCTGGACACGAACCAACATTCAGCTCGCCGCCGAGGAGCAACGCCGGATCGCTGCGGCCGAAGCCGAGAAGCATCAGGAATGGAACGTCGGCTGACACAGCAGGCCGTCCGTCCAAAGCACAAGACAACGCCGGCTGACTCCTTTCGGAGTGAGCCGGCGTTTTTGTTGTCTTTACAGCTCGTCGTCGATTACTCGTTGACGGCGCTTTCGGCAGCTTCGGCCCACTCACGCCACTGCTTGGCCTGAGCGAGAGCCTTCTCGGCGTCCTTCGTCTTGCCGGCAGCCTGAGCCTTGGCGGCCTGCTCCTCGAACTGGCTCACCCGCTCCTTGAACTGCGCGACCCGGGCAAGTGCTTCCGGATCGGTGCGACGCCACTCGGCGTCGACCGCGTCGCGCACCTTGGTTTCGATGGCCCGGAGCTTCGCTTCGAGTTCCTGCATTCGGTCGCGCGGCACCTTGCCGATCGCGTCCCACTTCTCCTGCAGGTCGCGAAGCGCTGCGCGGGCGTTCTCGAGTCCGTGCGCCGGATCGATGTTCGCATTGGCAGCGAGCAGCTCCTCTTTTGCAACCGCGTTCTGCTCGAATTCGGCATCGCGCTCGGATGCAGCAGCGTTGCGCGCGGCGAAGAACACATCCTGAGCGCCCTTGAAGCGCTTCCACAGGTTGTCGTCGGCCTCGCGCGGTGCGCGGCCGGCAGCCTTCCACTCGCTGAGTAGATCGCGGAATTCCCCGGCGGTCTGTCCCCATTCAGTGGAGGTCGACAGCTTCTCGGCGCGCTCGACCAGTTCTTCCTTCGTCGAACGGGCGCTCGCACGATCCCGGTCGAGTTCGGCGAAGTGGGCTCCACGTCGCCGGTTGAAGGACTCACGAGCCTTCGAGTAACGCTTCCACAGTGCGTCGTCGACCTTGCGGTCGATTCCGCGAATCGTCTTCCACTCGTCGAGAATCTCGCGCAGTCGATCACCCGCGGTCTTCCACTGGGTCGACTCCGAGCCGATCTGCTCGGCCTCGACTGCGAGGGCCTCCTTGCGGGCGGTGCTTGCCGCGCGCGACTGTTCCTTCTCTTCCTTCGCGTGCGCTGCGGCCTCGTCGGAACCGGCAACGATCACGTCGAGTCGGCGAGCCAAAGCGTCGAGGTCACCGATCACTGCAGCGGTCGAGAGGGATTCGGACAGAGCGATGGCGGCAGCCTTGGTCTTCTTGGCGTCTCCGGCGCCCGACGTCAGTCGCGCCTCGAGTAGCGAGACCTCGGTCGCGAGGTCGTCGTAGCGACGACCGAAATGGGCGAGGCCCTCGGTGGCGTCGCCGGCCTGCCACGAACCGATCTGACGTTCACCGTCAGCGGTCTTCACCCAGGCGGTTCCGTCTTCCTCGACGCGTCCGAACTTGCTCGGGTCGCTGGCCGGTGCGGCGGTGACGGCATGCGAGGCTGCTGGTCCGGGGCGAGGTGCTCCGGGGCGGGGCGCACCGGGGCGTGGTCCACCAGGTTTGGGAGCGCCGGGTTTGGGTGCTGCCGGGCTCGGGCTGGCCGAACTGCTGTCGGCGCCGGTGGTGGGTTCACTGTTCTCGGTCATCGGTCCTCGTCTCTGCCGCGCGTCACGGCTGCCTGATCGCATTCCTGGTTCCATTGAACCCGGTACTCACGTTCTCCGACTATTGAATCAGGTAAGAGGGTGTGAGGTCGCCACCTCGGGGTCGACTAGCGTGGCAACTGTGTTGACTTCCGCTGTTCTCGTCCCCTCGGCGCCGTTACTCGTGCCGGAATTGTCCGGTGATTCGGCCGAGTCCGCTCAGGTGCGTGCTGCAGCGACAACCGCCGTGCGCCGGCTCGCTCACGAGGCGGTGCACTGGGTGGGCGTCGGTGTCGGCCCCGAGAATGCAGAACCCGAGAAAGCAGCAGGCGAACTCTGGCGATCGGGCGTCGGACGTGGGCAGATCGGTACGTTCGCTGGATTCGGCGCCGATGTCCGGACGTCACTGGACGCGGATGCGGCAGGCGAACCGGTGCCATCTCTCGAACTGTGCGCCCTTGTTGCCGGCTGGTTGCGTGGCCGAACAGACGTGGAGATAACCGTCGACATGCACGTCGTCAGTGCAAAGGCGTCGGCGAATGAATGTCGTGAATTCGGGCAGCAGCTGCGCAAGCAACTCGACAGCGACAACCGACCGCAAGGGCTTCTGATCGTTGCTGACGGTGCGTCCACGCTGACGGCAAAGGCGCCAGGAAGCTTCGACGAGCGCGCCGCGGGTGTGCAGTCGGCCATCGACGACGCCCTGACGGCCGGGGACCCGGAGGCGCTGCTTGCTCTCGATCCGCGGCTCTGCCGCAGTGTCGGAGCCCAGGGGCGCGCGGCGTGGCAGGTCCTGGCCGGTGTCTTTACGGGCTCGTCTCGGTCGGCCCATCCTCGCGCGACGGTCGACTACAGCGATGCGCCGTTCGGCGTCGGTTACCACGTCGGGACGTGGCGGCCGTGAACGTCCCTGAAGAACTTCGCCCGATCGCAGTTGTCGGTCCGACAGCGTCGGGAAAGTCCGATCTCGCGTTGGCACTGGCCGAGGAATTCGGCGGTGAAATCATCAACATCGACGCGATGCAGCTCTATCGCGGCATGGATATCGGGACCGCCAAACTGACGCCGGCCGAGCGTCGCGGGATTCCGCATCACCTGCTCGACGTTCTCGACGTGAAGGAGACCGCCACCGTCGCGCGTTATCAAAGCGACGCGATCGCGATCGCCGAGAATCTGATCGTGGCGGGCAAGGTTCCGGTGATCGTCGGCGGATCCATGATGTACGTCCAGTCTCTACTCGACGAATGGTCCTTTCCGGCAACGGATCCCGAAGTTCGTGCGAAGTGGGAGGCAGTGCTGGCCGACGGTGGGGTCGGTGCGGTGCATACGGCGCTTGTTGCTGCTGATCCGGTAGCAGCGGCGTCGATACTGCCGACGGACGGTCGGCGGATGGTTCGGGCGCTCGAGGTCGTCGAGCTGACAGGTCTGCCGTTCGCGGCCTCGGCGCCGCAGATCGGTGACCCTCGATGGGGAACCCGCATTCTCGGCGTGGATCGGGATACGGAAGAACTCGACGCCCGGATTCGGTTGCGAACAGAGCTGATGTTTTCAGACGGACTTGTCGACGAAGTTGCCGTGCTCGTCGAGCAAGGATTGCGTGATGGCGTCACCGCGCCGCGAGCCATCGGCTACGCACAGGTGCTCGCACATTTCGACCGTGAATACGATCTGGCCGAAGCACTCGAACGGACGTTCATCGGGACACGGCGCTATGTTCGCCGACAACGATCATGGTTCCGTCGTGACGCACGCGTGCACTGGCTCGACGGTGCCGATCCGGAGCTGCCCAACTCCGCCTTCGCGGCGCTCGCAGATCGCGGTCTGTAACACGATCGAGCGGATCAGCTATCTTACAGTTAGCTATTTCGCGATCGATCGGTTTCGCGAGCGATGAACTGGAGGTCAACGAGCATGGCGCAGACCGCGGCGCACGCGCATCCGAAACGTCGACGCGCGGGTCGGCTACCGCTGGTTCTTCTGCTCGTCACATTTCTCACGGTCGGCGGGATACTGATCTACTTTGCGGTGAGTGCGGCCGGGAAGCCCATCAGCGCACCTGTTCCCGAAGCGCCCTTCGATGTGGGAGCCCCAACCGATCCAGGGGCGAGTTGGGCGCCTGCGCCAACGGATCTGCCGCCGAACACGCTCGCGATTCCCGATCTGGATGTGCGAGCCGACATCGTGACCAGTGGGTTCGGCGCCAACCGCGGAATGATCCTTCCGCATCCTGACAAGGTTTCGCATTTCACCAACGGCGTGCAGTTCGGATCTTCGGAGGGTACCAATCTTGTTGCCGGCCACGTCGACGACGGTGACCGCACGCACGGCGCCTTGTGGGCGCTGCACCAGATGAAGCCTGGAACACCGATCTATGTCAGTGACGACACCGGAACGATGTTCACCTATCACGCAGCGAGCCTGAAGTTGTACGAAAAGGTGGCTTTGCCTGCGGAGTTCTTCTCCGAATCCGGTGCGCCCAGGCTTGTCCTGGTGACCTGCGGCGGCGCAACCGTGCCCGACCCCTCGTTGCCGTCTGGATTCACGTACGAACAGAACGTCGTGGTCACCGCGTCACCTGCGTAAGTCGCTCGGTAGGTCCGGATAGGATGGCGACCATGGATTTCAGTAAGGGCCACGGCACGCAGAACGACTTCGTTGTTCTCCCTGACCTCGACGTTCGGATCGATCTCGAGCCGGCGCGAGTTTCAGCGGTGTGTGATCGTCAGCGTGGCCTCGGCGCCGACGGCATCCTTCGTGTCGCCCGGGCAGGCGCACTTGCGGACGCGGGCGTGCTCGGTGCGCTGCCCGACGGCGTCGCTGCCGAAGACTGGTTCATGGACTACCGCAACAGCGACGGCTCCATCGCCGAGATGTGCGGAAACGGCGTTCGGGTATTCGCCCACTATCTCAAGGCCTCGGGCTTGGAGAGCAAGGACGAGTTCGTGGTCGGCAGCCGCGCCGGAGCGCGTCCGGTCGTGGTGCACGGCTACGACGCCACACATGGTGACGTGACTGTGGCGATGGGCCCGATCAAGGACCTCGGCACCAGTTCGGCAACAATCGACGGCCGCGTCTTCGCCGGCGTCGGCATCGACGTCGGTAATCCGCATTTGGCGTGTGTCGACGAGCACGTGACGGCAGAAGTTTTGAGTGCGCTCGATTTGAGTGTTTCTCCGGGCTTCGATCCCGGGTTCTTCCCGCACGGGGTCAACATCGAGATCGTGACGCCGATCCACGACGGTGGGGTCCACATGCGCGTACACGAGCGTGGTGTGGGCGAGACTCGTTCCTGCGGAACCGGAACGGTCGCAGCGGCGGCCGCGGCGCTGAGGTACGACGGCCGCGATGAAGGCTCGGTACTGGTGCGCGTGCTCGGTGGCGAGGTGCAGGTCACCGTCGAAGGCGGCAAAGGGTCGTTGCGGGGGCCCTCGGTTCTGGTGGCGAACGGGACGATCAGCGATGCCTGGTGGCAATCGCTCGTGTGATATCGCCCGCGGGAAATACGCCTGCAGGAAATACGGATGCACCGTGGCCAGGTTTCGTGGGACCATGGATCTTGTATGACGAACACACATGAAAACGAAGAGTCCACCGCTCACGAGCAGTCCGAGTACGCGCAAGCCGAATACACGGCAGCGTCCGCATCGGGCAACCCGTCGACCGGTGAGATGCAACTCGCAGATCGCGGCGCCCTGCGCCGCGTGGCCGGTCTGTCGACCGAGCTCGAGGACGTCACCGAAGTCGAGTACCGCCAGCTTCGACTCGAAAGAGTTGTCCTGGTCGGCGTCTGGACGCAGGGAACTGCCGAGCAGGCCGAGGCGAGCATGACCGAGTTGGCCGCACTTGCCGAGACGGCCGGCTCCGAGGTCCTCGAAGGACTGGTTCAGCGCCGCGACAAACCTGACGCTGCCACCTACATCGGTTCCGGCAAGGCGCAGGAACTGCGCGAAGTAGTCCTGGCGACCGGCGCCGACACCGTCGTCTGCGACGGTGAGCTGACGCCGGCGCAGCTCACGGCGCTGGAGAAGATCGTCAAGGTCAAGGTCATCGACCGGACAGCTCTCATTCTCGACATCTTTGCTCAGCACGCCACTTCGCGTGAGGGTAAGGCGCAGGTCGCTTTTGCTCAGATGGAGTACATGCTCCCGCGTCTGCGTGGTTGGGGCGAGTCGATGTCGCGCCAGGCCGGTGGCCGTGCCGGCAGTAACGGCGGTGTGGGCCTGCGTGGTCCCGGTGAGACGAAAATCGAGACGGACCGCCGCCGTATTCGTGAGCGCATGGCAAAACTACGCCGCGAGATCAAGGGCATGAAGGCCGCTCGCGACACCAAGCGCACACGTCGATTGCAGAGCGACATCCCGTCGATCGCCATCGTCGGATACACCAACGCGGGCAAATCGAGTCTGCTCAATTCGCTCACCGGATCGGGTGTGCTCGTGGAGAACGCGTTGTTCGCCACCTTGGACCCGACCACTCGCCGCGCAGCACTCGACGACGGCCGCGAGTACGTTCTCACCGACACGGTCGGCTTCGTGCGACACCTGCCGACTCAGTTGGTCGAGGCATTCCGCTCGACTCTCGAGGAAGTGACCGACGCAGATCTGCTGCTGCACGTCGTCGACGGTTCGGATCCGTTGCCGACAGAACAGATCAAGGCTGTGCGGGAAGTCGTCACCGATGTTCTGCGCGAGACGGATTCGAAGGCTCCGCCGGAGTTGATCGTGGTCAACAAGATCGACGCGGCAGATCCGGTTACGTTGACGCAACTACGTGGTCTGTTGCCTGGTGCCGTGTTCGTCTCGGCGCGTACGGGTGAGGGAATCGCCGAACTAAGAGCACATCTCAGCGAGGTGCTGGTTCGGCCGGAGGTCGAGGTCGACGTGCTGGTGCCGTACACGCGCGGTGACTTGATGGCTCGAATCCACTCGGACGGAACGATTTTGGAATCGACTCACGAAGAGGCGGGAACGCGGGTGCACGCACGCGTGCCACAGATGTTGGCCTCGGCATTGGTCGAGTACGCACCTAGTGCGTAGTTTCGGGGCCGTGGTCGCGGTGATTGCTGCGACTACGGCAGCCGCACTGCTTCCCGGAGCGCTCGCACAGGCGTCGTCGTTCGAACCGAGCGAGTTCGCCCCACTCTGTACGCCTACCGATCCTGCGCTCCAGGAGTTGTCGGGGATGGTCGTCGTCGACGATCGGATCTACGCGATGGGTGACGGCGGCAGTGACGACTTCGTATTCGAAATGGACCTGAACTGTGTTGTCCAGAAACAGATTCCGGTCCCGATAGATCCTTACGACGTCGAAGATCTTGCGGTGAGTGGGCGAACGCTCGTTCTGTCGGACACCGGTGACAACCTCCGGACCCGCGAAACAGTGGCGTTCATCACGATGGACCTCGATTCCGGTGACGGTACGTTGCACCGCCTCACGTACCCGGACGGTGCGCACGACACCGAGTCGGTACTGCTAGATCCCGACGGCCACGTTTTTGTCGTGACCAAGGAATTGTTCGGCGAGAGCAGTGTCTACACACCGGTCGGGGATCAGAAACTGAGTGACTTGGCGCAGCCCGGCCCGACGCCGCTCGAGCGCGTCGGAGCCGTGTCCCTCGGACCGGAGAAGCCCGTGTCGGTGATGTTCACCGGGGGAGCGGTGTCGTCGGACGGTTCGGCGATCGCACTTCGGAGTTACTCCGACCTGTACCTGTACGAAGTCGTGGACGGCGGAATCGGCGCGACGCTCACCGGTACCGAACCGCTGCGGATCCCGCTCCCGAAGGAGCCTCAGGGTGAGGCGGTGGCATTCAACGATGCGGGCGATGTTCTGATCGGTTCTGAATCTGCCGGCGGAGCGTTGCCGCCGGTGTACGTGATGCGAGCGCTCGTGGACGCGACAGAAGCGACGGCTGACTCGTCTGACGGTTCGGTCGGTGTCGGGGTCGATCCGTGGACATTCGTGTGGGCCGGGTTGGTCGCGGCAGGATGTGCGATCGGGGGCGCGGCGTTCGTGAGATTTCGACGACGCCGCTGATTCCCAAATAATTCCACGAATTCGCAGACCGACGGTAGATGTGGATACTGGAACGAATGCACGGGCATCAACTCCTGACGCGGCTCTCGCGTATGTCACTCGAGCACGGACACATCACCGCAGCGCTGCTCGTGGGTTCCGTCATCGTCGGCGTCGGCACGTTGCTTCTGCTTCGGTGGTTGCCGCGTCGGGCCGCGTTGGTCGCGCTAGGTCTGTCAGTGCTCGGATCAGCCACCGGTGCGACGTTCGTGTGGCTCAGCTTTCGGCCGCTGCCCGCGCAGCTACCGGCGTCGAATTTTGTCTGGATAGCGCTGGCGATGTTCGGAGTCATCGGCGCCGCACTCGTTCTCCTTCGGCGCCCAGGGCTTGCGCGTGGCCTTTCGGTGACGGCATTCGCCGGGCTGGCCGCGATCGTCGCAGTGGGTCAGGTCAACGCGCAGACCGGCACCTATCCCACACTCGGCTCACTGGTCGGGCACTGGCCGGTGGGCTCGGTCGAGAACGTTGCCTTCGATTCGCTCCCCGGGGCCGAACCTTGGGTTCAACGGGGACTGCCCACCGAAACTCATTGGCAGGTTCCGGTGCGGATGCCGAGCAACGGTGTCGTGACGGAAGCGGCGATTCCAGGAAACGTTTCGGGATTCGACGCGAGGCCTGCGACGCTGTATCTCCCGCCGGCCTATCTTGCCGATCCGCGTGCCGAGTTGCCCGTACTGGTGTTGGTGGCGGGTGAGCCCGGCAGCCCCAGCGACTGGCTGGACAGTGGCCGGCTCGCGACCACCGTCGACGCCTATGCGTCGAGGCATTCCGGGCTTGCTCCCGTCGTGGTGGTGCCCGACGCGTTGGGGGACTACGACGCCAACCCCGGCTGCATGGATTCTGCGCTCGGCAACGTCGCGACGTATCTGGACCAGGACGTCCCGAACTGGATCGAATCGAACCTTCAAGTGAATCCGGACGCTGCGCAATGGGCTATCGGTGGGTTCTCCTACGGCGGGACATGCGCGATCGAGATGGCCGTGAACTTCCCGGACCGATACCCGTCGTTCCTGGACTTCTCCGGCCAGGACGAACCGTCGACCGGTGATCACGAGGACACCGTGGCGGCCATGTTCGACGGTGACGAAAGCGCGTTCGACGCGGTCAACGCCCGAGACCTGATGGCGCAGAATCGGTATCCGCAGTTGTCGGGTGTATTTGTCGCGGGTGAGGACGACGACATCTACCGCCCTCAGCAGGAGATCATGTTCGAGGCTGCACGCGCCGCCGACATGAACGTGGACTACTACACCCTTCCCGGCGGGCACTCGGGTGATGTGTGGGGCACTGCTCTGGAACTCGAAATGGACTGGCTGGGCCGGACACTCGCACTGACTCCGTGAGAGTGTCCGGCCCGCTAGACAGCACCGACTGACATCGGGTCAGGCGTCGAGATCAGCGGCTACCAGCTCGGCGACCTTGGCGAGTGCGTCGGCGTCGTCGGACTCGATGGTTACTTCGGTGTCCTTGGCGGCTCCGAGCGTCATGATCATCAGTGCCGAACCTGCATCCACGGGTTCGCCGTCGGCGACTGCGAGGGTGACCGTGGCGCCGGAGGCTCCGACTGCTTCGGCGATGAGAGCGGCGGGGCGGGCGTGGAGGCCGACTGCGGAACCGACGGCAACTGTCTTGCTGGGCATGGGATCTCCTCGTTGTAGAACTGTCGTTGCGGACGTTATGGGGTGTTCGGGCAGATCTGGTGACTCAGGTGGTGACTGCAGTGTTGCCTGCTGTCGATCATGCCGCAGCGGGCACGATTTCGGGGTCGAGTTCGGCATCGGACGGCCCCTTGCGGAAGAACTCCTTGGCTCCGACGACGGCGAGCGCAGCTACCACGGTTCCCGCGGCGAGCGAGACCAGGAACCAGCCGATTCCGCCGACTGCGAAGAAGACGAAGATCCCGCCGTGCGGGGCGCTGAGAGTGACGTCGAAAGCCATGATCAGCGCGCCGGTGACCGCGCCGCCCGCCATCATCGAGGGGATCACGCGAAGCGGGTCGGCAGCGGCGAACGGAATCGCGCCCTCGGAGATGAATGCCGAACCCAGCAACCAGGCAGCCTTTCCGTTCTCCCGTTCGGCTTCGCTGAAGAGCTTGGGACGCAGCACCGTCGAGGCAAGTGCCATGGCAAGCGGCGGAACCATACCGGCAGCCATGACAGCCGCCATGATGCGCAAAGTGGCCGGGTCGTTGACGTTGAGTCCGGCGACGGCGAAGGCGTAAGCCGCCTTGTTGACCGGTCCACCGAGGTCGAAGCACATCATCAGGCCGAGAATTATGCCGAGGAAGATGGCCGAGCTGCCGGACAGTCCGTTGAGCCAGTCGGTGAGACCGGAGGTGATCGCGGCGAGCGGACGCCCGAGGACGATGAACATCAGTGCTCCGACGACCAGCGTCGCGAACAGCGGGATGATCACCACCGGCATCAGGCCCCGCAGCCACTGCGGGACGGCGATCCGGCCGATGTAGAGCGCGACGACACCGGCGATGAGACCACCGACCAAGCCGCCGATGAAACCGGCACCGACGAACACGGCGACCGCGCCGGCTGTGAAGCCGGGAGCGATGCCAGGCCGGTCGGCGATGGCGAAGGCGATGTAGCCGGCCAACGCGGGCACCAGGAAGCTGAATGCCAACGAACCGATCTGGAACAGCACTGCGCCGAGATAGGTGGCCAGACCACCGTCGGGAAGGTTGGTGATCGAGTTGTTGAGAACGATGTCCTTGGCCGGACCGGAGATCTCGTATCCGCCGAGCAGGAAGCCGAGTGCGATCAGCAGGCCGCCGGCCGCGACGAACGGGATCATGTAGCTGACACCGGTCAGGAGGACCTGACGGAGGTGGGTGCCGAACCCTACGGAACCGGCATCGGAATCCGCGGCCGCGGCGGCGGTGCCGTCCACGGTGGCGGCGGCGGGATTCTCGGAGGCGCGCAACGCTTCTGCAAGCATCTTGTCCGGCTCGTTGATCGCCCGCTTCACGCCGGAAGCGACAACGGGTTTGCCGGCGAATCGTTCGCGGCCCTTCACTCCGACGTCGGTGGCGAAGATGACCGCGGCGGCTCCGGCGATGACGGAAGGGTCAAGCGGGGTGCTTCCGCTCGAGCCCTGCGTTTCGACGTGAACCTTGACCCCGGCGCGTTCACCCGCGGCGACGAGCGAGTCCGCCGCCATGTAGGTGTGAGCGATTCCGGTCGGGCACGCGGTGACCGCGACGATGTGACGCTCCGCGGGCGCTGGTGCCGGGGTCTCCTCGGTAGCGTGTTTCCCGGTGGAAACGGGTGCCGGGGGTGTCGCTGCCGCAGCCTTTGCTGCAGGATCCTTCGGTGCGGGGTTGAGTACCTCGTCGACCAGTCTCACGATCTCGTCCGGCGTCGACGCTTCACGAAGTGACGTGACGAACGCGGGCCTGACGAGTGCTCGGGCCAAGGAGGAGAGCAGCTTCATGTGCTCGGCCCCGGCGCCTTCGGGTGCCGCGATCAGGAAGACCAGATCGGCGGGGCCGTCGGGTGCACCGAAGTCGACCTTCGGATCGAGTCGAGCAAACCCCAGGGACGCGGACGAGACAGCCTCGGCGCGGCAGTGGGGAATTGCGATTCCGCCGGGCAGTCCGGTCGCGGACTGCGCTTCGCGAGCGAGTGCGGCATCGACCAGTCCCGCGGCGTCGCTCGCCCGTCCTGCTGCAGTCAATCGCGCTGCGAGAGAACGAATGACATCTTCCTTGGTCGAACCCAGGTCGGTGTCGAGTGAGATCAGTTCGGGACTGATGATCTCCGGGCCGGAACTGCCGGCTGCGGTGGTATCGGACATGTCAGGTTCCTTAGGGCGTCAGGCGAGTTCGGTGGGGACGGGGATGGGAGAGGCGGCATCTGCTGCAGATACCGAAACCGCTGCCAGATCGATCTGTTCGGGTGTGGGAAGGGTTGTGCCGGGAAGGGAGGCAGCGGCGCTTCCGTAGGCGACCGCGTGACGTAGCCGCTCGGATTCCGAGCCGCCGCCCGCTTCGGCGAGGATGTAGCCGGCCAGCGACGAATCGCCTGCGCCGACGGTACTGACTGCGACAATCGGGGGAGCGGTGGCGATCCACGCGCCGTCGGCCGTCACGAGGACGGCACCGGCTGCGCCGAGCGTGGCGAGCACGCTGCCGACGCCGCGATCGACCAATCGCTGCGCCGCCGTGATTGCAGGCCCGGGATCACCGTTCTCGGCAGCACGTTCGAGGACGTGGCCGTCGACGCCGGTCAGTTGCGCGAGTTCCTCGCCGTTGGGTTTGAGCAGATCAGGTGCCGAGCCGGGGAAGCCTTCGGCGAGTGCCGTCAGTGGGGCGTCCGAGGTGTCGACCGCCACCTTGCACGGGTGATCGCGCAGCGCGGCGACCAGTTCGCCGTACCACCCCAGCGGAACGCCGGGAGGCAGTGAGCCGGACAGCGCGAACCACAGTGCGGTATCGGCGCGGGCGATCAACTCCTGTGCCAGGGCGTCGAGCGTCGAACCGGACAGCGTTGCGCCCGGTTCGTTGATCTTCGTCGTGGTCCCGTCCGGTTCCGCGATGGTGATGTTGGTGCGAGCCGGACCCGTTGTGGCGACGCCGATGTGGGGAATCCCACCGGTTGCGAGCGCCGAGAGCAGAGGGTCACCACCGTTTCCCGGCAGCACCGCGAGCACGTCGAGGTCGGCTGCGGCGAGAACACGCGCCACGTTGACCCCCTTGCCGCCGGGGTCGCTGCGAGTGGAGTGGGCGCGTAGGACGGAGCCTCGTTCGAGCCGTTGCTCGAGTTGTACGGTCCGATCGATACTCGGGTTGGCTGTCAGTGTGACGATCATGCGATCACCACCTCGATTCCGTGGTCGTGGAACTCGGATGTGTCTGTGGGACTGATCTCTTCGTCGGTGATGAGGACGTCGATGCTGTCGAGTGGTGCGAAGCTGATCAAGTGCTCGCGGCCGACTTTGCTGGAATCGGCCACCACGACAACGTGATTGGCGGCCTTGACCATCGCTCGTTTGACGGCGGCCTCTTCGCTGTCCGGGGTGGAGAGTCCGTGCCCGACGCTGATCGCGTTGGTTCCGACGAAGGCGACGTCGACCCGCAACGTGCTCAGCAGGCGTAGAGCGTCCTCGCCGACCGCGGCTTGCGTCACCCCGCGTACTCGTCCGCCGAGCAGGATCAGGGAAATCGAGTTCATCGATGCCAGTCGTGCGCCGATCGGCACGGAATTGGTCACGGCCGTGAAGTCGTTCTCGGTCGGTAGTTCGGGGATCATGCGGCCCGTGGTCGTGCCCGCGTCGAAGATGACGCTGCCGCCGGTAGGAGGGAGATAGGTGACCGCGCAGCGGGCGATCCGGTCCTTCTGTTGCGCGCGGGTCTGATCGCGTTCCGCCATGCCCGGTTCGGTCACGTGGAGGGATCCGGTCGGAACGGCGCCGCCGTGTACACGCCTGATCTGTCCGATCCGCTCGAGGAAGGCCAGATCGCGACGCACGGTCTCGGTGGTCACACCGAAGGTCTCCGACAGCGCCGCCACGGACATGCGTCCGCGCTGCGACACCATGGTGCCGATCGCTTGTTGGCGTTCTTCCGCGTACACGTGCTCTCCGATTCCGAAATGTGATCCGACGGTGCGTTGTGGATCACAGTGAATGTTGCTTTATGTTGTTTTACGCCCGAGTGTGTTGACATGTCAAGACTTGGGAGTAATCTTCGTCACAACGAAGGTGAGGGCTTTACGCGCTCGAGGTGATCCGGTGTGACACCGGGCCCATCGCTCAAGGAGGACAGATGACCGAACAGCTCAACCGAATCACCGTGCACGGCACCCCCGTGGTGCCCGGAATTGCCTACGGCCCGGCTATCTGGCCGTCCAGCCGACCAGAACTCGTCACCGAAGCACCGGCCCTCGACGAGGCCGATCGAGAGTCCGCTGCAGACGCCTTCGTCGCAGCAGCGAAGGCTGTCGAGAACCGCCTTCTCGGACGGGCTGCCGAAGCCACAGGCGCGGCCGCAGAGGTCTTGCAGGCCAATGCGGCGATGGCAGCTGATCGTGGCTGGATCGGGGCGGCCAAGAAGTCGATCACCGGCGGAGTGCCCCCGGTGCAGGCTGCGATCGCGGCGACGGAGCAGTTCGTGGTGCTGTTCACCAAGGTCGGCGGTGTGATGGCCGAGCGCGTCACCGACCTCGAGGACATCCGCGACCGCGTGATCGCCGAACTCTCCGGATTGCCCGAACCCGGAGTTCCGATGCCCAAGACGCCGTCGGTGCTGTGCGCGGACGATCTGGCTCCTGCGGACACCGCGGGCCTCGATGCAACCAAGATCATCGGACTCGTGACCATCTTCGGCGGCCCGACCAGCCACACGGCAATCATCGCGAGGCAGTTGGGCATCCCGTGCATCGTGGCCGCGAAGGAATTGGAATCCATCGCGGCCGGAACACCGATTCTGATCGACGGAACCACCGGCGACGTGATCGCGGAGCCCGATCCCGAGCAGGCGCGCGAACTGGTCGAACAATCCCGGATCGATCGCGAACGCGTCAGTACGTGGACCGGACCAGGCCGGACGTCGGACGGTCGGCCGGTAGACGTTCTCGCCAATGTTCAAGACGGCGCGGGCGCTCGCGCCGCGGCGTTGACCGCAGCGGGAGGCATCGGGCTCTTCCGGACCGAACTCTGCTTCCTCGGCCGTGAGACCGAACCGACCGTAGACGAGCAGGCGGCGATCTACGCCGAAGTTCTCGAGGCCTTCGCAGGAAAGAAGGTCATCATTCGCACGTTGGACGCGGGTTCGGACAAGCCGCTCAAATTCGCCAACCATCAAGAGGAAGCGAATCCGGCACTCGGCGTTCGTGGGGTCCGAATCGCCTGGCAGGACATGGGAATTCTCGACCGCCAGCTCGACGCGATCGCGGCAGCCGCGGCGTCGACCAACTCGTCCCCGTGGGTCATGGCACCGATGATCGCCACCCCGGCCGAGGCGAAACATTTTGCCGATGCGGTGCGGGCACGCGATCTCGTTCCCGGAGTCATGGTGGAGATCCCGGCGGCGGCGCTGCTGGCCGACCAGATTCTCGAACACGTCGAATTCCTCTCGATCGGTACCAACGACCTCGCTCAGTACACGATGGCCGCTGATCGTATGTCCTCCGAACTCGCCGACCTGACCGATCCATGGCAGCCCGCGGTGCTCGCCCTTGTCGCACGTACGGCCCAGGCCGGTCAGGCGGCAGGCAAGCGTGTCGGCGTCTGCGGTGAGGCGGCCGCCGATCCACTGTTGGCCTGCGTACTTGCCGGTCTCGGCGTTTCCTCGCTGTCGTGCGCTGCGGCATCGGTAGCGGGTGTGGGAGCAAAGGTCGGGTCAGTCACCATGGCGCAATGTGAGGCGGCTGCGGCGGCGGTGCTGGCAACCGGTGATCCGGTGGCAGCGCGCAAAGCGGCGGCCGACGCAATCAGCTGAACTGGTTTCGTTGGTCTCGGTCGGAGACCGAGCGCCTGACCTCTAGTATTTCGACCTGTGATCG
Source organism: Rhodococcus sp. SG20037 (assembly GCF_031763325.1). NCBI lineage: Bacteria > Bacillati > Actinomycetota > Actinomycetes > Mycobacteriales > Nocardiaceae > Rhodococcus > Rhodococcus sp. SG20037. The sequence continues at coordinate 2,869,286 of NZ_CP134497.1, forward strand.
AACGAGAAACAATGACCGGGGCCGGCGGAATCGGCTGGACTGTCCACGGAGACGGCAAGCGGATCGCCGACGGAGCCGTCGTGGCGCCGGACGAACGACTGAGTTGGCCGCGCACCATCGGAATCGGGATGCAACACGTCATCGCGATGTTCGGAGCGACACTGCTCGTTCCGACCATCACCGGCTTCCCCGTCACGACGACGCTGTTGTTCTCGGGTATCGGCACCGCGCTGTTCCTGCTCATCACCCGGGGCCGGATCCCGAGCTATCTCGGTTCGTCCTTCGCGTTCATCGCCCCGCTGACAGCGTCGGCAGGATCGGGCCCGGCCGCGCAGCTCGGTGCCGTCATGGCCGTCGGCATCGTGTTGATGTTGATCGGCGTCGCCGTACGTCTGATCGGCAGCCGGGTCATCGACGCCGTCATGCCGCCGGTAGTGACAGGCGCCGTCGTCGCGCTGATCGGTCTCAACCTCGCTCCGACGGCGGTCGGTTCCTTCGAATCGCAGCCGCTGATCGCCACGGTCACGCTCGTTTCGATCCTGCTGGTCACGGTCGTCGGTCCCGGGCTGCTCGGCCGGTTGGGCATTCTGGTCGGCGTAGTGATCGGCTGGGTCTTCGCCGCGGTCATCGGTGGTCTCGACAGTGAACGAGTGTCCGCTCTGCGCGAAGCCGACTGGTTCGGGCTGCCGAGTCTGCACGGACCGTCGTTCGACTGGTCGGTGATCGTGCTCGCGCTGCCCGTGGTGATCGTTCTGGTCGCCGAAAACGTCGGACACGTCAAGGCGGTGTCCGCCATGACGGGAAAGTCCCTCGATGACCTGGCCGGCAATGCGCTGTTTGCAGACGGTCTCGCCACGACCTTGGCGGGCGCCGGCGGCGGATCCGGAACCACCACGTATGCCGAGAACATCGGGGTCATGGCAGCGACGCGTGTGTACTCGACCGCGGCGTACTGGGTAGCGGCCGCCACCGCCGTGATCCTGGCATTTTCGCCCAAATTCGGTGCACTGGTCTTCACGGTTCCGAACGGCGTCATCGGCGGTGCGACGATGGTTCTCTACGGACTCATCGGCATTCTCGGTGTGCGCATCTGGATGGAAGCGAAGGTGGACTTCACCGATCCGGTCAACCTGACCGTCGCCGCTGCCGCACTGGTTGCCGGCATCGGGAACCTGACGCTGACCATTGGTTCGGTCGAGCTGGGCGGCATCGCTTGGGGGTCGATCGGCATCCTGGTCGCCTACCCGATCATGCGATACCTCGCCAAATTCCGTACTTCGAGTAACAGATAACCGCTACAGTCACGAATCGTGATCGTTCGGGTCATCGACGGGTATCGCAACAGGTTCTACCGTCGGAGGCAGTGACGTGGGCCCGCGAACTTCGGCGTGCCCAGTCTCAGCGAAAACATCCCGACCGGGTACATCGTCCCCACCGGGTACATCACTGAAGTGCCGTATATCGAATTGCAAGGAGTCGGCGTGGAGCGCACCCTGTTCGAACCGGAACATGAACTCTTCCGGGAGTCGTACCAGAAGTTCTTGGCACAGCACGTGGCACCGAACCACGAGAAGTGGGAAGAGCAGAACATCGTCGATCGTGACGTCTGGGTCGAGGCCGGAAAGCAGGGATTCCTGGGAACCGCGGTACCTGAGGAATTCGGCGGCGGCGGTGTCAAGGATTTCCGCTACAACGCGATCATCACCGAGGAAACCACCAAGGGTGGCTTCAGTGGTATCGGCTTCACGCTGCACAACGACGTGGTGGCGCCGTACCTCCTGGAGTTGACCAACGAGGAGCAGAAGCAGCGTTGGCTACCCGGATTCGCGTCGGGTGAGCTGATCTCGGCGATCGCGATGACCGAACCGGGTACCGGTAGCGACCTGCAGGGCATCAAGACGAAAGCAGTTCGCGACGGGGACCACTGGGTACTCAACGGTTCGAAGACCTTCATCACCAACGGAATCAACGCCGACATCATCATCGTTGTCGCGTGCACCGACCCGGACAAGGGTGCTCAGGGCTTCAGCCTCCTCGTGGTCGAGCGGGACATGCCCGGCTTCGAGCGAGGACGCAATCTCGACAAGATCGGCATGAAGGCTCAGGACACCGCCGAACTCAGCTTCACCGACGTACGCGTTCCCGCTGCCAACCTGCTGGGCGAAGAGGGAATGGGCTTCTTCTACTTGATGAAGAACCTTCCCCAGGAACGACTCTCGATCGCCGTCGTTGCTGCCGCCGCAATGGAATCGGTTCTCGAGAGCACGATCCAGTACTGCCGTGACCGCAAGGCATTCGGCAAGTCGATCGGCAGCTTCCAGAACACCCGATTCGTACTGGCCGAATTGGCAACGGAGACCACGGCAGTGCGCATCCTGGTGGACAAGTTCATCGAGCAGCTCAATGCCGAGAAGCTGACCGTGCAGGAAGCTGCGATGGCAAAGTGGTGGACCACCGAAGCTCAGGTCAAGCTCATCGACCGCTGCCTCCAGCTGCACGGAGGCTACGGCTACATGAAGGAATACCCGGTTGCCAAGGCGTACATGGACTCTCGTGTGCAGACCATCTACGGTGGCACAACCGAGATCATGAAGGAGATCATCGGACGCTCGCTGAACCTCTGATTCGGGTGATGGACCGCTGATCGTCACGAAAAAGACTCTGGGCCCCGGCTGATGCCGGGGCCCAGAGTCTTTAGGTCGTGGGATGCGAGCGAATTCAGATCTTCCGCATGACCGTGACAACCTTGCCCAAGATGACGGCGTTGTTGCCGGGAATCGGCTCGAAGAGGTCGTTGTGCGGCATCAACCACACCTCCTTCTTCGTACGCTTGAACGTCTTCACGGTGGCTTCGCCGTCGATCATTGCGGCCACGATGTCACCGTTCTCGGCGACGTTCTGCTGACGGACGACAACCCAGTCGCCATCGCAGATCGCCGCATCGATCATCGACTCACCGACAACCTTGAGCATGAAGAGCGAACCTTGGCCGACGAGCTCGCGGGGGAGTGGAAACACATCCTCCACAGCTTCCTCGGCGAGGATCGGTCCGCCGGCAGCGATGCGGCCCAGGATGGGGACGAACGCCGGCTCTGGCAGCGGGTCGGCACTGTTGTACTCGCCGGAATGCTTCGACACCGACGCGATGGCGGTATCGGCCGCAACCTCGTCGAGACCCCGAACATCGACTGCACGAGGGCGATTGGGATCGCGTCGAAGGAAGCCCTTGCGCTCCAACGTTCGCAGTTGATGCGCGACCGACGACGTGGAGGTAAGCCCCACCGCATCCCCGATTTCGCGAATGCTCGGCGGATACCCGCGCTCCGTCACCGAATCGCGGATCACTTCGAGAACGCGCCGCTGACGCTCGGTGAGCGTCTCGCTCGACGGAGACGGAACTGCAGAAGCTCCTGCCTCCGCGGCTGTGCTGGAGCGATCGTCCTTCATGGCCTGTTGCCTCCGTGTCTGAAGAAGTCGTGTCTGAAGAAGTCGTGTCTGAACAAGTCGTGTTTGAAAACTGCCTGCAAAAGTGCCTGGTGCAAGTCGCGCAGAAACCTGTCGGTGCCTCCTGCCAACATTCGAGCTGTCGACAAACACGGAGGCTTTCGCAATTCCCGCTGTGTGGTCTGACACGAATCTAGCCGGATTTGCTCGCGGTTTCAAACATCTGTTCGATTCGTGTCGCTCCAAGTAGAGACATTGTCGGCCAGGCGTGGTAGAAATTCGAACATGCGTTCCATCGAACGCATGATCGAACACATCGATCGGTGTCGACCAGCGGAGGTCACGATGGGTAACGCAGCACTGAAAAGCAACAGGGTTTTCGACGACGCGATTGGTTTCGACGCGTTTGGTTTCGACGGTACGTCGGCACTGAAGTACCACCCCTCGTTCTATGGGCCCGATGCAGACGCTGTGTCCTTCGAACGGCGCGGAGCGCCCGAAATGCATGGCGTGGCCAGGGATGTCGACAACGAACCGCAGGCGGCCGTCGTTCGCCGGGTTCCGGCGGTGGGCGCGGTTTCAGGTTCGCGTTCATTGCGCGAATCTCCTCGCCGGTGGGACAGCGAGCACGATTCGTCACGCCCGTACGGAGGAAGTTTCGCGCACCGAAACAGGGTCGGTGTGTCACGGGTCGAACATGAAGTGGCCGCCGAGGATGTCAGTTGGAAGACGGTTTTCCTGGGCGCCGTATTCACCGCATTCGCAGTGTTGGCGTTGGTGGGGATCGGCGCTTTGTCGAGTGGTGACGTAGCTGCGACAAACGGCGCGACCGAAGTGGTTCGCGTTGCCGCGGGTGAATCCCTCAGTGATATTGCTGCCAAGGTTGCACCTGGCCAGGCTGACGGTTCGGTGATCGAGCAGATCATGGATCTCAATGCGATGTCGAGTTCCGGACTGTCAGTGGGACAAACGCTGATCGTGCCGGCCTCGGGGCGCTGACCTACCCCGTACCAGGCGGGGGCGTACCGAGCGTGAGAGCAGTCCGTCCACAGCGAGTAAGCTGTCCACTTGACAGTCCCACCACCTCGGGTGGTCGCGTTGAGTACGTGGATCTGCTCTGTAAATCGTCGGAGGATTTGCAGTCGGTAGCGAATCTGAGTTGCGGCCATTTCGGCGACAACGAAGGAACCCCGATGCATTGCCCGTTCTGCCGGCACCCTGATTCCCGAGTGGTCGATTCGCGCGAGGCCGACGAGGGCCAGGCGATCAGGCGGCGCCGTTCGTGCCCCGAGTGTGGCCGCCGATTCACCACGGTCGAGACGGCAGTTCTCTCGGTCGTGAAGCGCAGCGGCGTCACGGAGCCTTTCAGCCGAGAAAAGGTTGTCAAAGGTGTGCGTCGCGCATGCCAGGGCCGCCAAGTGGACAACGATTCGCTGAATTTGCTCGCCCAGCAGGTCGAAGATGCCGTTCGAGCTTCGGGTTCTGCCGAAATTCCCAGTAACGAGGTAGGGCTCGCGATCCTCGATCCGCTTCGAAATCTCGACGAAGTCGCCTACCTGCGATTCGCATCGGTGTACAAGTCCTTCAGCTCGGCTGCGGATTTCGAACGTGAGATCACCGACATGCGCGAGCATGCAGAGACCCGTGCCGCCGAGAAGGCTCCCGGCGCCGAGACCGTTTCCGTCGACTGAGGCCTTCGCCTCAGATAACGCTGAGAGCACAGAGCGGTCTTAGGTAACGCTGAGAACACAAAGCGAACAATCGAACAAATCGGGCACGTTATTCGCTTAGTGTCTACCAGGTACGTTCGTCCGCATCTCGGATCTTCACGGAGGCGTTATGAACTTAGTTGCAGTTCTCGGAGTCGTGAACAGCCTGGTAACCCTCGGGTTCGCCAACACCGTTGCCACCTTTGGCGGTTTCCTCACCAACGTCAACATTCAGACAATCTACTGATCGCGCAATTCTCGCCGAACATCAACGCTTGATCGCTTCGATAGCTTTCAGGACTCGCTTTTCGGAAATCGGTGTGGGTGTACCGAGGGACTGCGCAAACAGGCTCACGCGCAGTTCCTCGATCATCCAACTGATCGCGTCGACATCTCGAGCAGTGCGACGCTCTTCGGGAAGCGAACTCAACAACCGGTCGTACGCTGCGTACACCCGGTCGAGGACATCCATAGCCTGCTGATCTCGTTGTGCACTTGCGGGCAGAGCTTCGAGACGGAATTTTGCTGCGGCAAGATACCGCGGTAAATCGCGTAGGCGGGCCGATCCCAGTTCGGCGACAAATCCCGGAAACAGCAGTGAGGTCAACTGTTCTCGGACGTCGTCGGCTGCCTCGCCGCGCGAGCGGTCCAGCACGACGCTCAGTTGGTGTGCTTGTTCGAGGATCGGAACAATCATGCGCAGGATCGCGGAAACGCGTCCGGCCAGTTCGGAGCGTGCGATCTTCACCAGGGCATCGAACGCTTCAGGCGTGCGTACCGGTCCACCGTGAGCCGCAATCACTTCGTTGGCAGCTGCCACCCGGCAATCTTCGACGAGGGCCTCCAAGCCGCCGTCCGGATTCTGGCCGAGAGCCAGACGCTGAGTGTTCGACAAGCCGGCGGTCACTGCCTTGAGTTGGGTGGGAACGGCCGCGAGGAGAAGCGCCCGCGTACCTTCCCTCATCGCCTGCGCCTGCGCGGCCGGCGTACTCAGGACACGAACGGCAACTCCGCCGTTCTCCGGCACCAGAGCTGGGTAGCCGGTCACCTGCTGTCCGCCGATGGAGCGAGTGATGGTCTGTTCCAATGCGCCCAGCGTTTCGGATGTCCAGACGGTTGCCGCTGCCCGTTCGGTTCCGGTTGCCGCCTTGGCCACTTCCTTCTGCACGCGCGGGGCGAGCGTGCGTCGTAGCTGCGCCAGATCCTTACCCTTCGCGAGCACCTTGCCCGATTCGTCCTCGACGACAAATGTCATCCGAAGATGGTCGGGCAGCGCGGCGGGATCGAAGTCCTTGGCGTCGATCTGGATCCCGCCCAAGTGCGAGAGTTCGCGGGCCATCGCGGTCATCAACGGCTCGGATCGAGGTTTGACTGCTGCCAATGCTGCGGCGGCATAATCCGGAGCCGGAACGACAGCGCGTCGAATGTTCTTGGGCAACGTCTTGATCAGAGCGGTAACGAGATCGACGCGCATACCGGGGACCAACCAGTCGAAGCCGACCGGCTGAAGTTGCGCGAGCAGGCCGACCGGGATGTGCGCGCTGACGCCGTCGTCGTCCTTTCCCGGCTCGAATTGGTAAGTGAGTGGAAACTGCATGTCGCCTTGGCGCCAGGCGTCCGGGTACTCGCCGCCCAGTACTGCAGCTGCGTCGGAGTTGACCACCGTTTCCGGTGTGAAAGTCAGCAGACTCGGATTCTTGCGCCGCTCGGTCTTCCACCACTGGTCGAAATGCTTGGCGGATACGGCTTCCTGGCCGATACGTTCGTCGTAGAACTCGTAGAGAGTTTCGTCGTCGACGAGGATGTCGCGTCGGCGCGCGCGGTTCTCGAGTTCTTCGACGTTGTCGAGGAGTGCACGGTTTTCGTGGAAGAACTTGTGGTTCGTCTGCCATTCGCCCTGCACGAGCGCATGGCGGATGAAGAGATCGCGAGAGGCCTCGGGATCGATTCGTGAGTACGTCACTGCGCGGCCGGTTACCAGAGGAACTCCGTAGAGAGTGACCCGCTCGTATGCCATCGCCGAGCCGCGCTTGGAGGACCAGTGCGGTTCGGAATAGGTCCGTTTCACCAGGTGCGGGGCGAGCTTTTCAGCCCACTCGGGTTCGATACGCGCGGACATGCGCGCCCACAGCCTCGACGTTTCCACGAGTTCGGCGGCCATGACCCAGCGTGGTGGCTTCTTGAACAGTCCCGATCCGGGGAAGATCGCGAAGTGGCTGCCTCTGGCGCCGAGGTAGTCCCGCTTCTCGCCCTCGCGTAGCCCGATATGCGAGAGCAACCCGGCAAGGAGCGACTGATGGATCGCGTTCTCGCTTGCCGGTGTCTCTCCCACTGTCCAGCCGAGACCGCGGGTGATCTGCCGGAGTTGCCCGTGCAGATCCTGCCATTCGCGGATGCGGAGCCAGTGCAGGAACTCGTTCCGGCACATCTTGCGAAACTGGTTGGAGGACAGATCGTTACGTTGTTCGCGTAAGTAGTCCCACAGTTTCAGGTAGGCCAGGAAGTCGGAGTTCTCGACGTTGAAGCGGGCGTGCTTTTCGTCGGCGGCTTGCTGGAACTCGGCGGGCCGCTCGCGAACGTCCTGGATGGACAACGCCGCGACGATGACAAGGGTTTCGTGAAGGCAACCGTTGTTCTTGGCTTCCACCAGCATCCGTGCCATCCGCGGATCCACCGGAATCTGGGCCAGCTCGCGGCCGACCGGCGTCAGTTCGGGGTGGCTGGCCTCGGAACCTCGCGCGATGGCGCCGAGTTCCTCGAGGAGTCCGATTCCGTCCTTCACGGCGCGCTGGTCCGGCGGTTCGACGAAGGGGAATGCCGCGATGTCGCCCAGGCCGAGGGCCGTCATCTGCAAGATCACGGATGCGAGGTTGGTTCGCAGGATCTCCGGTTCGGTGAATGCCGGCCGTGACTCGAAGTCCTCCTCGGAATACAGGCGGATGCAGATTCCTTCGGCGACGCGGCCGCAACGCCCGGAACGCTGACGAGCTGACGCCTGCGAAATGGGCTCGATCGGCAACCGCTGAACCTTGGTGCGCACCGAATATCGCGAAATGCGCGCGGTTCCCGGATCGACGACGTACCGAATGCCGGGAACGGTCAGCGAGGTCTCGGCCACGTTGGTGGCAAGGACGACGCGTCGGCCGGTGTGCGGCGAGAACACTTTGTGTTGCTCGGCGGCAGACAGCCGCGCGTACAGCGGGACGATTTCGGTGTTGCGAAGACGCCGATCGCGTAAAGCATCTGCGGTGTCGCGAATCTCGCGTTCGCCGGAGAGGAAGACCAAGATGTCGCCTTCGCCCTCCGCGCTCAGCTCGTCGACCGCCTCGCAGACCGCGTCGACGGGATCGCGGTCGAAGGTGATGTCGCCGGATTCGACGGTCAGTGGCCGGTAACGCATTTCGACAGGGAATGTTCGCCCGGATACCTCGACGATCGGCGCGGGCTTACCGTCGACAGCGAAGTGCTTGGCGAAGCGCTCGGGATCGATGGTCGCCGACGTGATGATGACCTTGAGATCGGGTCGGCGGGGGAGCAGCTGAGCCAGGTAACCGAGGATGAAGTCGATGTTGAGACTGCGTTCGTGCGCTTCGTCGATGATCAGCGTGTCGTAGCGTCGGAGCATACGGTCGCGCTGAATTTCGGCGAGGAGAATGCCGTCGGTCATGAGCTTGACGTAGGTGCGGTCCGAGACCTGGTCGGTGAACCGCACGGTGTATCCGACGGCGTCGCCGAGTTCGGTGTCGAGTTCTTCGGCGATACGTTCGGCAACGGTGCGTGCTGCCAACCGGCGCGGCTGTGTGTGTCCGATCAAACCGCGGACGCCACGTCCGAGTTCGAGACAGATCTTCGGGATCTGGGTTGTCTTACCCGAGCCAGTCTCGCCGGCGACGATGACAACCTGATTCTCCGAGATCGCGGTCGCGATGTCGTCCTTGCGCTGACTGACGGGCAGAGCTTCCGGATACGAGACTGCGGGAACATTGGCGGAGCGTGCGGCCAACCGCGTGCGCGCCGTTTCGATTTCCTCGGCCAGCGCCACCAAAGCGTCTGGTGTGCGGGCACGGTCGAGTTTGCGACGGAGTCGACTCTCGTCGCGGAGTGAGACCTGCGCCAGCGCGCTCTTCAGGTCACTCCGCTTGGGGGAGAGCGGGGCCGGTGGTGTTGTAGACATGCTGATGACAGCCTATCGAACGCGTTCACAACTACCGCTCGCAGATCGTGCTGATGTGCAAATATCGACCAGTGACGACAAATACCGCAAATGAGTCATCGGTGCCTGTCTTGTCGACGCCGATCGCCGTGCGAGCCCTGAGACTGTTGTTTGCTGTGTTCGGACTTGCCGCTTTGCTGTGGATCCCGATCCGTGACGCGGCTGAGCTGTCTCTGTCGAACTATCTGAGCTACTTCACCATCGAGAGCAACATTCTTGCGGTGATCGTGTTGCTGGTCGGTGCAATTCGAGATCCACAATCGCAGGCGTGGCAGTCGATCCGAGGGGCGGTGACGCTGTACATGGTGATCACCGGGATCATCTACGCCGTGCTCCTGGCCGATATCGACGTCAATTTGAACGATGCCTGGATCAACTCGGCACTGCATCGGATTCTTCCCCTGGTCATGCTTCTCGACTGGGTGTTCTTCGCTTCGAGGCACAGGATCTCCGAAGCCCGCTCACTGCAGTGGCTGCTGTTTCCGGTGATCTACGCGGTGTACACGTTGATTCGAGGGCCGATCGTCGACTGGTATCCGTATCCGTTCATGGATCCTCGCCACCAGGGCTATCTGGCCCTGTTCATCGGATTCGTCGTACTGGGCATCGCGATGGCCCTGATGGCGTTGGCGGTCAATGCCGTCGGACGGCTGGGAGCCGGGTTACGCGGACGGAACGCTGCGAAGTCCTAGGGGATTGCCGGAGGCGAGCACCTGCTCGAGGCGGTCCACGTTCGGGTGCTTACCGGGGTTCGCCCGGGCGTCCTCGGTGTGCTCGGCGAAGATCGTCAATCCTGCCGAGGCGGCTTCGGGTGTCAGCGCGCCGTAGACCTGAGCGAGATGGTTGTACACCTTGACCGAGCCGGACTTTCCGGGCTTGTTCTCCACGGTGTCGATGACGTTTCCGTCGGCGTCGAGTACCTCGATGGCGGCCAGATGATCGATGGCGGGCAGTGCTGCAAGATTGTCGGCAAAAGTCATGGTCGACAGATTACGGGTGCGCCCGTGAAAGCCGGTGCCGGGCGAGCGCCGTCGTGCGCGGATTCCTGGTGTCGATATAGTCGCAGCACATCGTTTGCACACCAGCATCGTTTGTATTCGAAGGGGACAATGATGGCTTCGGCATTGTGGCACGGGTTCGCGGACATGGGCGCTGTGGAGAAGAACGGCGCGTTTGTCGTCTCACGCGGTGAGGGCGCGTACATCTGGGACCGCGAGGGCACTCGGTATCTGGATGCGACGGCGGGCCTGTGGTTCACCAATGTCGGGCACGGGCGCACCGAGATCGCGGACGCGGTAGCGGCTCAGTTGTCGAAGATCGCTCATTTCTCCAACTTCGGTGATTTCGTTCCCGAAACCACGCAGGTGTTGGCCGAGCGGTTGGCGGCCATCGCGCCGGTTGCCGGGAGCAAGATCTTCTTCACCTCGGGTGGTTCGGATTCGGTGGACACTGCGGCGAAGCTGGCTCGCCGGTACTGGCACGAGGTGGGGCAGCCGGAGAAGACGATCATCGTCGGACGCCAGAAGGCGTATCACGGAATGCACGTTGCCGGAACGGCTCTGGCGGGTATTCCGGTGAACCGTGAGGGGTACGGCGAGCTGATGGCGGATGCGGCGACCGTCGGCTGGGATGATGCGAAGAGCCTGCTCGAGTTGATCGAGAAGATCGGTGCGAACAAGATCGCTGCGTTCTTCGCGGAGCCGATCATCGGTGCGGGTGGGGTGTATCTTCCGCCGGAGGGGTATCTGGCCGAGGTGCGTGACATCTGCCGTGAGCACGACATTCTGTTTGTCGTCGACGAGGTCGTGACCGGTTTCGGCCGGATCGGTGGTGAGTGGTTCGCGTCCACCCGTTTCGATTTGCAGCCCGACATGATGACCACGGCAAAGGGTTTGACGTCGGGTTACGTTCCGATGGGTGCGGTGTTCATCGCGCCGCGGGTGGCGGAGCCGTTCTATGCGGGTTCGTGGTGGCGCCATGGGTACACCTACGGCGGGCATGCCGGTGCTGCTGCGGCGGCGATGGCGAACCTCGACATTCTCGAGCGTGAGAATCTGCTCGCGGAGTCGAAGCGTTTGGAGGCGTCGTTGCATACGCATCTGCAGCCGTTGGCGGAGCATCCGCGGGTGGCGGAGGTTCGTAGTGGGCTCGGTGCGGTTGCTGCGGTGCAGTTGGCTGATCCGGCGGAGGCGTTGCCGTTCGTGAAGACGCTTCGTGAGCACGGTATTTCGGGTCGCGCCGCGGGTCAGGGTGCGATGCAGATTTCGCCGACGTTCGTCATGACCGATGATCAGGTCGCGGAGATGGCAGCAGGGATCCTCGCAGCCCTCGGCTGAAGTCAGCTGCGGCGCCGAAAGAGTTTCTCGATTCGGCGCCGCACAGCGTTGGGTGCAGGTTCGAGTTCCAGAACCTCTTGTTCCGACTGCTTGGCGTAGGCCTGGGTGTACCGCTCGTGCAGTACCGAGCGAATTTCGTCCGGAGAGTAGGCCCGACGCTGGCGTTCGTCGCGCGCAACGAGAACCCCGGTGGCGGCAACGCCCATTGCACCGGCGAGGCCGACCAGTTTCCAGACGTGCGAGGCGCGCAGAGGAGTACGGAGTTTCATCCCTCTACGCTAGAGGCATGGACCGACGATTGCTTTCGCAGGTGAGTCTCGACGAGGCCGCTGCGGCGACCCGCACGGGCGACATCTGGATCTTCCGCGGAGAGTCGACGGCGGACCGGGCCATTCAGACACTGACCAACAGCCCCGTCAACCACGTCGGAATGTCGGTCGTGATCGACGACCTCCCGCCGCTGATGTGGCATGCGGAACTCGGTCACTCGCTGCAGGACATGTGGACCGGACGCTTCCAGCGTGGTGTCCAACTGCACGATCTGCGATCGGCCGTTCAGGTCTGGGGCGCCAAGTACGGGCAGCGTGGATGGTTGCGCCAGCTCGACCACGAAGTCACCCGGGAGCAGGAAGACGCTCTGCTCGAGACGATCGCGCGGCTGGACGGTACGCCTTTCCCGTCGACGGCCAAGCTTGCTTCGCGCTGGTTCGGCGGCCGAATCCCGAAGCTGCGCAAGAAGTCCGACGTATCGGCAGTAGCCGTCGAGAGCGCCTACTGCGCCGAAGTGGTTGCCAAGACCTATGAAGCGATGGGTCTGCTCGTCGGTAATCGTCGTGTCAACTGGTTCGACCCGGGCAAGTTCTGGAGTGGAGATCAGTTGCCCCTCGCGCCGGGAGTTGCGCTCGGTGACGAGATCTCGGTATCACTGAGTGCACGTGACCTCGAGGCCGGACGCAATCCCGCCGGGTACTCACAAGGTTCGTGACGGCTCGGCGACGACGCGGCCGCCGACTTCGAGCCAACCTTCCGGAGAGAAGGTCGTGTGAAGGACCGATCCGCGTCCCTGGGTGATGAGCAGTGATTTCCTCAATCGGTCCGTGATGCGCAGCGCTGCAGATCCGGTTGCCTCGTCCTCGGCGATTCCCATCACCGGTGCGAACATGCGTGCGCGGATGGCAGCTTCGAGCTTGTCCTGCCACGCCCACAGATACGAATGATCCGCCTCGTAGTCGGACGGATCTGCGTCGATGACGTCGTCGACCGTGTCCATCGGATAGATCGCGAATTCCGGTGCCCATTCGGCACGCGCGCGTACCCACGTCAAAGCGCCGGATTGGCGGACGTCGACACTGCCGGCAGGAACGTCGAGGGCGCTCACGCGACGGCCTTGTTCGCCCAACCACCACGTGGCACCGACGGTCGGGTGTCCGGCGAAGGGGAGTTCTGCTGCCGGAGTGAAGATCTGGACCCGCGCACGCGAGGCGCCGTCATCCGGAACGTCGATGAAGATGGTCTCGCTGTAGTCGAGTTCCTTTGCGACGGCTTGTCGATCCGATTCTGCAACCGTGGACGCGTCGACGATTCCCAGCGGATTCCCGTGCTTGCCGTTCTCGTCCGTGAAGACCCGGACCACACTCACCTCGATACCCATCGGTCCACCCTAGCGCGCGAAAAGCCCTCCCCACCTTCACGGTGGGGAGGGCTCGTCGAACTGCACTCAGGTCCGAGTGATCAGACCTGTGCGGCAGAGAGGATCTCGTTGGCTTCGACAGCCTGTGCGACGCCCGCGACGATGGAACCGGCGCGGATCGCTTCGAAGATGACCTCGCGGTCGACACCTTCCTGGCGGAGGGTGTTCTCGTGAGCTTCGAGGCAGTGGTTGCAGCCGTTGATCGCGGACACTGCAAGCGACCACAATTCGAAGTCGGCCTTGTCGACGCCCGGGTTGCCGATGATGTTCATCCGCAGGCCGGCACGAAGGTCGTCGTACTTACCGTCGAGGTAGCCCTTGGTGCGGTAGAAGACGTTGTTCATGCCCATGATCGACGCTGCGCCGAGAGCGGCGTTGTATGCCTCTGCCGACAGGTTGTCGGCAGCCTCGGAAGCAATCTCCTTGAGCGTGGACGCAGACTTGGTGGCTGCGGCCGTTGCGAGGAGCGTTCCCCACAACTGCTGCTCGTTCAGGACCGTCGTGCGCGCAATGGAACTCAGGTTGAGCTTGAGGTCCTTCGCGTACTCGGGAAGCGAGTTCTTGAGGTTCTCGACGCTCATACTCAGACGCTCGCAGTCAGGAGCTCGCCGGCGTTGATGGTCGGGTCGCCCTTCTTCCAGTTGCATGCGCACAGCTCGTCGCTCTGGAGAGCGTCGAGGACGCGGAGAACCTCGTCGACGTTACGGCCGACGGAACCGGCTGTGACGGAGACGAACTGGATCTCGTTGTTGGGGTCGACGATGAACGTCGCGCGGTCTGCAACGCCGTCGGCGTTGAGGACGCCGGTGGCCTCGGCAAGCTCGCGCTTGAGGTCCGAGAGCATCGGGAAGGGGAGGGTCTTGAGCTCTTCGTGCTGTGCACGCCACTGGAAGTGCACGAACTCGTTGTCGACGGAAGCGCCGAGAACCTGAGCGTCACGGTCTGCGAACTCTTCGTTGAGCTTGCCGAATGCAGCAATCTCGGTGGGGCACACGAAGGTGAAGTCCTTGGGCCAGAAGAAGACGATGCGCCACTTGCCTGCGTAGTCGTCACTGGTGACGGTGGTGAAGTAGTCATCGGGCTGCTGGGCATCGACCTTGGACAGGTCGCCGCCGATGACAGCCGTGAGGTTGTAAGCGGGGAACTGGTCGCCGATTGTGAGCAGAGCCATGTGTCTCATTCTCCTACGTGTCTCGTGAACAGGAATTTCTTGCGCACACGATCCGGCTGTTCGGACTGTGACGGCCGAACGTGCTGGATCGAGAGGGTTTGTCACCGTCAGCGGGTCGGACGGTTTCGACTGGAGTGTCGAGGTTGTGACCGGCGCTTTTTGGTATGAGTCCATTCTGCATCAAACCGTTCAAAAGGTAAAGGTGATGGGTGGCACTACACTGATAGGCATGTCTGATCAGACTTATCAACCTTCCTTGTCACAGCTGCGTGCCTTCGTGTCGGTCGCCGAGTATCGGCATTTCGGTACTGCCGCAGCGCGTTCCGGTGTGAGCCAACCCACACTGTCGCAGGCGCTGGCAGCTCTAGAGGCGGGGCTGGGAGTCAGACTGATCGAACGCAGTACCCGGCGTGTGCTCGTGACCGCGGACGGACAGCGCTTGCTCGGTCAGGCCAAGCAGATTCTCGAAGCTGCCGACGGTTTCGTCGCGAGCGCGGCCGGCTCCGGCGACTCTCTGACCGGACCGCTACGCATCGGGTTGATCCCGACCGTTGCGCCCTACATTCTTCCGGGGTTGTTGCCGGAGCTGCGCGAGAAGTTGCCGTCGTTGGCGCCGCAAATAGTCGAGGATCAAACGGCGCGCCTACTCGATGCACTGCGATCGGGAGCGCTCGACGTCGCGGTGTTGGCGCTTCCTGCCGGAACACCTGGCCTGGTGGAAGTTCCTGTGTACGAAGAGGATTTTGTGATGGTCGTGCCGAACGATCATTCCTTGGCCGGACGTGTCGATCTCACGGCGGACGTGCTCGACGCGCTGCCGTTGCTCTTGCTCGACGACGGCCACTGCCTGCGTGACCAGACGTTGGATCTGTGCCGTTCGGTAGACGCCCATCCGCTTGCCGGCGACACGCGGGCTACCTCTCTCGCGACAGTCGTGCAATGTGTGGCCGGGGGACTCGGGGTGACTTTGGTCCCGGAATCGGCTGTTGCAGTGGAGGTTCGACGCGGGGACTTGTCGACGGCGCGTTTCGCTTCGCCAGCTCCAGGTCGCACGATCGGCGTCGTGTTCCGCTCGTCGAGTGGCCGAGCAGAAGGATTCCGTCAGCTGGCCGAGCTGGTCCGTTCGGTCAGCCCGACGGTTCCTCGATGACGTAACTCGTTCGACGTCGACGTGAAAGCTAGTCGAGAGAGCCTTCTTTCACGGCAATGACCGCTCCGGGATTGAGAATTCCCAGCGGGTCGAGCGCATCCTTGACCTTGCGATTGAGGGCCATGACGTCTTCACCCAACTGTGACGGCAGCCAGTCGCGCTTGAGTCGACCCACCCCGTGTTCGCCGGTGATCGTGCCGCCGAGCGCGATGGCGAGATCCATCACCCGTCCGAATGCGATCTGTGCGCGTTCGGACATGTCCGGGTCTGCGGGGTCGAAGACGATGAGCGGGTGGGTGTTTCCGTCTCCGGCGTGCGCCACCGTGCAGATCAGGACGTCGAGGTCGTCTGCGATGGCTTCGACCCCGGTTACCAGCTGGGGGAGTGCGCGCATGGGAACGCCCACGTCTTCGAGAAGCAGACTTCCCATCGCGAGCACGGCCGGGAACACCGCTCGCCGTGCCGCCGCAAAAGCGTCACCTTCGGCCTGGTCATCGGTGGCGAATACTTCGGTGGCTCCGTTGTTTTCGCACGCCTGAACAATCGTCTCGATTTCCAGCACGCCTGCCGCGCCGGGTGCGTCGGACTGCGCGAGCAGTAGTGCGTGAGCCTTGCGGTTCAGACCCATGCGTACCGAATCCTCGACAGCATTGATACTGGCGTGATCCATGAACTCGAGCATCGCCGGACGCATGTTGCTGGTGATCGTCAAGACCGCGTCGGCAGCTTCTTGTACCGAGTCGAACGACGCGACGACGGTTGATGCGGGCGGCTGCGCGGGAATCAAACGCAACGTGATTTCCGTGATGATGCCGAGAGTGCCCTCGCTGCCCACGAACAGTTTGGTGAGTGAGAGTCCGGCGACGTCCTTGAGAAGGGGACCTCCGAGGCTGACAGCTGTACCGTCCGCCAGCACGACCCGGAGTCCGAGAACGTAGTCGGTGGTAACTCCGTACTTGACGCAGCAGAGTCCGCCGGCGTTGGTGGCTGCATTGCCGCCGATGGAACAGATCTCGAAGGACGACGGGTCAGGTGGGTACCAGAGTCCGTGCTCTGCGGCGGCTTTCTTGACCTCCGCATTCATCAAGCCGGGCTGAGTAACCGCCACACGGGCGACCGGGTCGATCGTGATCTGTCGCATTTGCTCGGTGCTGACCACGATGCAACCGTCGACGGCGCTGGATCCACCGGAAAGGCCCGAGCCGGCACCTCTGGGAACCACCGGAACGCGGTGGGCGGTTGCCCATCGCATCACGGTTTGGATGTCTTCGGTGCACGTAGCGCGAACCACGGCAGCGGGGTGGCCGGCGGTCGGATCGGCGGCCCAGTCCTGGCGGTAGCCCGCGGTCACATCCGGATCCAGCAGGACGGCTCCCTCGGGGAGTGCCGCTACCAATTCGTCGAGGGCTGAAGAACTCGCGGGAGTCATACTCTCATCATGCTCGACGGAGTTCGACGATGCGCCAATTCGCGAGACCACAGCCCGAGTCTGTCGCGCCTGATCAGTTCAGCGTTGTCCGGCAGCGATCCTCCGAGTTGCCAGTTGAAGCCCTAGCGGCCCTTCTGCTTTCCGGAGAACCGGCCACCCGAACTCTTGGTCCCACCGGACTTCCCGCTGCCTGATTTGCCGCCCGCCTTGGCCTTACCGGAACCGGCGTTGCGTCCGGATATGTTCTTCGCGGTGCCGGCGCCCTTAGCTTTCTGCCCGTTCTTGGCAGCTTCTGCGCGACGCTCGCGGGCCGCGATCTTGGCCTTGACGGAGCCCTTGATCTTCTCGGCCGGCTCGCCGTTCCGTCCGCGGGAACTCTGTGCCGTTCGGCCCCGCACGATGCCGATCAGTTCCTCGACCAGATCTGTGGTCTTGGACTCCATCCATGCCAAAGCCACAGGAGCCTCGGGCGCACCGTCCACCGGACGGAAGGTCAGGTCCTTGCGATGGTGGAACCGCGCCAGCGAATGGGGAACCACGACAACTCCGACGCCGGCGGCCACCAACTCGATGGCGTCGGCGATGGTCGCGGGTCGCTCGGCGGCGGTCTTTCCGGGACGGGTCGGCCAGTCGAGTCTGTCGTCGAGAGGATCGAGCACTATCTCGTCGGCCAGATCGTCGACGGAAATCTGATCGACAGTAGTGAATACGTGATCTTTCGGTACCACCACCACCGGGGTTTCCGCGTACAGCGAGATGGCGCTGATGCCGGTCCGGTCGATCGGCAGTCGAACCAACCCTGCATCTGCTTCACCGGCGCGAAGTGCAGCTTCGAGTTCGAGAACCGGGAACTGAACAAGTTCCAGACGCACCTCGGGGAGCCGCTCGTGCCACACCCGGACCCACTTGGTGGGCGTCACCCCCGGGGCGTACGCGAGTCGAAAAATTGCCTGACTATCCGCGTCTGTCACCAGGCAAGGCTACCGCCTTGGTAAAAGCACCCGTATCGGCTGGTTACTCTTGTTGCATGACGTCGAACAAAACTCCCCAGACGATGAAGCCGACGACGGCTGCCAAGAAGCTGGGTGTGTACCTGGAAGCAACACCTGCGCAGTTCCAGGAAGACGACGTGACTCGTGACGAGCTGACCGCTCTGCAGACCGATCCGCCGGAGTGGCTGCTGGAGCTGCGACGCACCGGACCGCACCCTCGCCCGGTCATCGCCGCCAAGCTGGGCGTATCGATCGCCGGGCTGGCCCGCGGCGGCGTCGAAGAAGCACTCACCACGGATCAGATCGCCGCACTCCTCGAAGAGAAGCCCGAATGGCTCGAAAAGGAACGCGCTGTTCAGGCCGAGGTGCGGGCCGAGAACGTTCGCATCAAGGAAAAGCGCGCTGCTCGCCGCAACCAGCCGCGGAAGGCTCGAAGGGGCTGACGCCCCCTGTGCGCCTTTTTGGTAGCGATGACTACCAAAAAGGCGCACAGGCGCTAGCCTTCTACGACGCTCAGCTCGTCGAACACGATTTCACCCGCGGCATCCGATTCCGGGATGTCGACGACGGCAAGCAGTGCCCATCCGTGATCGCCCTCCGGATCCTCGAGCACCTGCCGCACCCGCCAGAACTCACCCTCTTCGGTGACCTGGAAGAGCGCCGGCCCGCGCGCCGATGGCCCGGTTCCGATTGTTGCGTACTCCTCGAAGTACGGGAGTAGTTGCTCTTCCCACTCGGCGGCGTCGATACCGTCCTCGAGGTTTTCCAGCTCGTTCCACTGCCGACGCGACGCGAGGTCGATGCGTCGGAACATCGCATTGCGCACCATGACGCGGAATGCGCGCGGGTTCGCCGAGATGGGACGGGGAATGTCGGCGCCGAACGCAACCTCTTCCGTGTCTGCCTCGGCTCCGGGGTCGGTGAGTGACTCCCATTCGTCGAGCAGGCTCGAGTCGACCTGACGGATCAGCTCACCCAACCACTCGATGATGTCTTCGAGTTCCTCGGTGCGCGCTTCCGTCGGGACGGTCTGTCGCAGCGCGCGGTAGGCGTCGGCGAGGTAGCGCAGGACGAGGCCCTCGGACCGGGTGAGTCCGTAATGGCTGATCAACTCGGCAAACGTCATGGCGCGTTCGATCATGTCGCGCACCACGGACTTGGGGGAGAGGGCGAACTCGGTGATCCACGGGTGGCCACCCCGGTACATTTCGAAAGCCGGGAACAGCAAGTCCGACAACGGTTTCGGCCACGTAACCTCTTCGAGGAGTTCCATGCGCTCCTCGTACTCGATGCCGTCGGCCTTCATCTGTGCCACCGCTTCGCCACGAGCGAAGTGCTGCTGCGCCATCAGAACCTGACGCGGATCGTCGAGCGTCGACTCGATGATCGAGACGACATCGAGTGCGTAACTGTCGGATTCGACGTCGAGAAGTTCGAATGCCGCCAAGGCGAACGGTGAGAGTGGCTGGTTCAAGGCGAAGTCGCGTTGCAGGTCCATCGTCAACCGAGCCATGCGGCCGTACTCGTCGGGTTCGTCGAGGCGTTCCACGATGCCGGCGCTGAGCAATCCGCGATACAGCGAGATCGCTTTGAGGATGTGCTTGCGCTGCGCCGGACGCGATTCGTGGTTGTCCTCCAACAGGTGCCGCATCGCGTCGAAGCAGTTACCCGGGCGGGCAATGACATTGAGCAGCATCGAGTTGCTGACCGAGAATCGCGACACCAACGGCTCGGGCGAGGCGGCGACCAAGCGATCGAACGTCGCTTCGCTCCAGGACACAAACCCCTCGGGAGCCTTCTTGCGTTGAATCTTCTTGATCTTCTTCGGATCGTCGCCGGCCTTGGCGACTGCCCGCAGATTCTCTACTTCGTGTTCCGGTGCCTGGACGACGACGGTGCCCATCGTGTCGTAGCCTGCACGACCCGCGCGGCCGGCGATCTGATGGAACTCGCGGGCTTTCAGATGCCGAGTGCGGACGCCGTCGTACTTGGCCAGACCCGTGAGCAGCACCGTGCGGATCGGGACGTTGATGCCGACGCCGAGGGTGTCGGTACCGCAGATCACCTTGAGAAGCCCGTCCTGTGCGAGAACTTCGATGAGCCGTCGGTACTTGGGCAGCATGCCCGCATGGTGAACGCCGATGCCGTGCCGGACCAGGCGGGAGAGTGTTTTTCCGAACCCGGTGGTGAAGCGGAAACCACCCAGCGCCTCGGCGATCGCTTCCTTCTCTTCTTTGGAACAGAAGTTGACGCTCGTCAATGCCTGGGCGCGTTCGAGCGCGGCGGCCTGCGTGAAATGCACGATGTAGACGGGGGACTGGTTGGTGGTCACCAGATCTTCGATGGTTTCGCCGACCGGCGTGGTCGCGTAGGAGAACATCAAAGGCACGGGGCGTTCTGTGCCGGAGACGACGGTGGTGGGTTTCCCGGTACGCCGCGTCAGATCTTCGGAGAAGAAGTCGACCTCACCGAGAGTTGCCGACATCAACAGGAACTGGGCGTGCGGCAACTCGATAAGCGGAACCTGCCACGCCCAACCTCGATCGGGTTCGGAGTAGAAGTGGAACTCGTCCATCACGACCTGGCCGATATCGGAGTTCGGGCCCTCGCGCAGTGCAAGATTCGCGACGATTTCGGCCGTCGCACAAATGATCGGCGCCGACGAGTTCACGGCGGCGTCGCCAGTCATCATGCCGACGTTCTCGGCACCGAAGACCTCACACAGCGCAAAGAACTTCTCGCTCACCAAGGCCTTGATCGGCGCTGTGTAGTACGTGCGCTTGCCGAGCGACATCGCATAGAAATGCGCGCCGATCGCCACCATCGATTTGCCTGACCCGGTCGGCGTCGCAAGGATCACGTTTGCACCCGAGACCAACTCCATGACGGCCTCTTCTTGGGCCGGGTAGAGCGTCAAACCTCGATCGATGGTCCACGAAGAGAAGGCGTCGAAAACGGAATCAGGATCCGCGTTGTCGGGGAGAAGTTCCGTCAGCAGCACTCGTACAGGCTAGCCGCAACCGTAGATCAGGTTGCGCTTCGCTCGTCCGAGCCCATGGCGTCGAGCACCGCCATGCGGGTGGACGACGTTCCGGTGATGGTGTTCTCGCCGACCCCGGAGATCAGCATGTGGCGCCAGCGAGCCTCGTCGAAGACGAGTGGTGCGGTGCTGGAAAGAAAATCTTCGACGATCTGCAGGAAACGCATCGGATCGTCGCGGAACGGGAAGTGGCCCGAGCCGCGGAAGACTTCGAGGCGTGAGTTCGGCATCGCCGCGTGCGCGAGATGAGCGTGGGAGACGGGAATGACGGAGTCGTCGTCGCCCCAGATCAGTTGAACCGGCAGATTCTCGGTCAGATAACAGCGGTCGAGCATCGTGACCACCTGTCCGCGCCAGTCCACGACGGCCCGCAGCGTACGAAGGTAGGCCTCGTAGGCAGTGGGGTCGGGGAGATCAGCGAGCACGCGAATCAGGTCCGGTGTGTCATGCAACATGGTGCCGGGACGCAGATTTGAACCGTGAACTACTCCGGCAAGGTTCCCGGCCATCCGGACGAGCGGCATCGCACCAGGTATCCGGAGCAGCTTTACCACCTCGTTGACCACCGGAACGGACATGAGGCGCAGCAGCGGATGGACGTCCTTGGTGACGCCACCGGCCGAGACCAGCACGAGGCGATCCACCATGTGTGGGAATTGGTAGGAGAACTGCATCGCTACGCCGCCGCCGAGCGAGTGCCCGATGACGGTGACGTGCTCGATGCCGAGCGTCGACAGAAGATCCCGCATGCCGTTGGCGTACGCGGCTACCGAGTAATCCGCGCGTGGCTTGTCGGAACGGCCGTGACCCAACAGGTCAGGTGCGATGACCGTGTACTTCTTGGCGAGGTGGGGAATGATCTCGGTCCACGTCGACGAGTTGTCGCCGATTCCGTGCAGGAGCAGTACTGCCGGACCCTCGCCGGCTATCCGAAATGCGCGTCGGTAGCCGTGAATCGTCCGGAACATCATCCGCGGTTCCTCGTCGGGGACCGGTCGGAGCTGACGGTTCCGTGGTCTGCTCATGTCGCCTCCTGGCTCGGCGTGTGACCACGTTGACTGTCTGCTCCAGTTGTTGAGCCGTCAACGAAAATCACACAGAGTTTGAGGCTATCCGACGGATGTGTCCTGAACAACAGCCCAGGTAACGGAGGGGTTGCGGAATGCGCACAATGTCGAATTATGCGCCCCGCCCGTCACATTTTCGTCAGTTGTCGCCTCGATCGAGGTCTCCAGCTGAGCCGAAGTCGTCATTTCCTGCCTGTTCGGCCAGGAACTTTTCGAACTCTGCGCCGATCTCGTCACCGCTGGGAAGGTCGGCCTCGCCGGCCAGAAGGGACGACTGTTGTTCCTGAGCGGCGACAAAAGTGTCGTATTGACGCTCCAAAGCGTGGACTACAGTCTGAACTTCTTCGTTCCCGGCTATGTGCTCGTTAACCTGTTCCCGAACGCGCGCCGCGGCCTCACCCAGTGCAACCAACGGCAACTCCAGATCCGAAACCTCGGAAACGTTTTCGAGCAAAGTTTCTGCGGCGCCCGGGTAGTCCGTTTGCGCGAGGTAGTGGGGGACATGCACCGAAAAGCCCATCGCCTCGTGCCCGTGCTGAGACATACGAAGCTCGAGCAGTGATGATGCGCTGCCGGGAACCTGCAGTTCACCTGACCAACGCTGATGGTCCTGGATCAGGTCCTTGTTGGTCGAATGTGCTGTCACACCCAGCGGTCGGGTGTGCGGGATTGCCATCGGAATGGCGTTGAGCCCGATGGTTCGACGCACTCCCAACTGTTCGGACAACAGTCGAACGGCTGTGGTGAACCGCTCCCACTTGAGGTCCGGTTCCATCCCTGCGAGCAGCAGGAACGGCGTGCCGGCCGTATCGCGCAGTGCGTACAGATTGAGCGCCGGAGCGTCGTAATCGGAGAAATGATCGGCCTTGAACGTCATCGTCGGTCGACGCGAGCGGTAGTCGATCAGCTCGTCGACAGCAAACGACGCGACAAGCTCGGTCTCGAGGCTTTCGCGCAGATGCGTCGTCGCCAACTTCACGGCGTGACCGGCGTCGGAGTAACCCTCGAGTCCGTGAATCAGGATCGGTCCCTGGCCGTCGGCAGCCGCCAACTGGGGCGCCGGAAATTCCAGCTCGTACATCCTCGACTGTTCGTCCATCGCAGTCCCCTTCGCTCTTCGGTCTTGATCTCAAGTGTCCACTATCGGCGCACGCGCGACAGCATCGGAGTCAGGTGCCCGACAGCACTGGATCAGACGTTCATCGGTAAGAACACCGAGTCGGTGACCGATCATTCCCGATCCGATGAGACGGGCGTTCGCCGAGAGCGAAGCCGAGCGGTATCTTTCGACACTTGGCCTGGGCGTTCGCTAGATGTCGGGTGCGCGGCTTCGGACATGGCAGAGTGGAACACAAGGTCGGCACGGCCGATTTGTCCGAAATGGGTTGGTCGATTGTCGGGATCGGTCGAGTGCGGAGGCTTACATGCGGGTGTGTCCACGATCGTCCAGGCGAGTGGCCGCATGCTCACTTGCTGCGGTGGCCGCCGTTGCACTACTCGCGGGTTGCTCCGGGTCTGTCCAAGGAGCACCCGTTCCGGACTCCGCGCCGGCGACTGCCGGTGCGACCGACAGCGGCACGGCGGCGCCGAGTACGACGGCTGCACCCAAATCCTCGACGCCGAAATCCACCTCTCCGAAAACGGCGGCACCGCTGTCCGAACTGCTGCTGACTCCCGAGGAATTCCCCGAGCCCTTCGGCGCTGTTGTGCTGCCCCCGCAAGCTGTTCCGATGGCAGCGCCGGATCTAGTCGGCGTCCCGCGCGGTGCTACCGTCGATCCGTCCGAATGTGAGCCACCGGAACAGGATTACGGTCCGAACGGGACCGTGATGGCGGTCGGGACCGACAACGCGACGAGGGCAACGATTTCGGTCGAACTCACGAAGGTCGATGCACCACTGGACGAGTTGGAAGCGCAAACTCGGCAGTGCCCGTCCATGACTGTCACTGCGAACGGCGTCACTACGACAGTGACGACGGAAATTCTTCCGCCGTCGCCGATCGATGCCGACAAGACGATGTCACTTCGCCGCACTGTCGTGTCCCCCAAGGCCACAGCCGGTGATCAGACGATGTTGACCTTGATCGCGCAGGTCGGCGACGTACGGGTGGCGACAACACTGATGACGTTCGGTTCTGCGACGCCCTCGACGGCACCGCTGGATCAAGCGTTCACCGCAGCCGTACAGAAGGTCGAAGCAGGCAAGTGATTTCGCAGCACACAGGTCCGACAAGTAGCGGAACTGCTCGGTGCGGCGCGGTACTTGCTCCCCAACAAATGCGGTAATCCACAGACGACTTGGACGCAGCTGTTTTCCCTGGTCGAGCAGACGGCCGGGTCAGGGTGATCAGCGACGGTGTGTGCATGACGACATCACCTCTTCCGGGAGAATTCGAATTCTCCGACGACGACCTTGCCGCCCTTCTCGGATGCGTCGAACGCGTCTCCGATCCAGGCGAATTGATCGCGGCAATACCCGCACTCCTGGGCTTCCATCCGTCCAACTCTGTGGTTGCGCTGTCTCTGATGGGCGCCTCCGCCTCGACGCTCGGACCAGTGATGCGGCACGACTACTTTCCCAGTGTCAGGGGAAAGCCCGCGAGGCAGATGAGCGCGGCGCTGCGCCAGTTCGCCGCCGTCTGTGACGGGGAAGGCGCGCGTGCGGTCGTTCTCGTGGTGATCACCGATTGCTCGGCAGCTGAAACTCTGATCGATGAAACCATCGAGCTGGCCGAGGTATTCGAAGACATGCTCGGCGGAACCTGCGTCGAGCTGGCCGACGTATTGTGCACGGCCGCAATAGAATCTGGCCAGCCGTGGACGAGCGTCATGCGTTCGATTCACCGCGGCACCCTGCCAGACCCGGCATCTTCGTCGGTTGCAGCAGCACAGGTGTTGGGCGGGAGGGTCATTCGCCGTTCGCGTGAGGAACTGGTCCGGTGGGTACACGGCGCCGCTCGCAATCACGACACGATTGCCCGACTGATCGCGAGCCGACGAGAGTCGAGCGCGCACAGTGGGGGACCGAGCGGTGAAACCGCAGTTCAGTGCCGGATCGATCTGGTGTTGGAACACGTCCGCCGTGTCGAGGCAGGCGCTCACCGCCCTGACCCGCAGGAATGCGCCGATCTGGTGGTCGCATTGACGGACGTACGCGTGCGCGACGTGGTGCTGGGATTGGCGATCACGTCCGTTGCGGCACATGCTGAGCAATTGTGGCTCCTGCTTACCCATGAAGTCCCGTTGCCCGAACGAGCTTGGCCGGCAACACTTCTCGGCTTCTTTGCATACGTGCGTGGCGACGGACCTCTGGCAGGTGTTGCGCTGTCGGCCGCGCTGTCGGCCGATTCGGAACACACCTTGGCGGGATTGCTGGATCTATCGCTGCAATCCGGTATGCGCCCCGACGGAATCCGTGACCTCGCGGCCGTCGGATTGTCCATCGGGGAATCGCTCGGAATCACCGGCTTGCCGCCGGCACTGCCGAGTGGAAGCTAGCGAGCAGCGTGTGAGCGGTCGCCCAGATCCTGGAGGAACTGCCATGCGTCGGCGACGATGACGTCGAGATCGGTACGCGTGGGCGTCCAACCCAGCTCGGCAATCGCCTTGTCGCTCGATGCGATCAGTACTGCCGGATCACCCAGCCGTCGTGACGCGTCCTCGACGTTGATCGGCAGGCCGGTGACCCGCGCACAGGCGGCGATCACCTCGCGCACGCTGAAGCCGGCACCGCTTCCGAGGTTGTAGATGCGGTGCTCGCCGGGAACCGAGGATTCGAGCGCCAGTAGATGTGCTTCGGCGAGGTCCAGCACGTGGATGTAGTCGCGTACCGCGGTTCCGTCCGGCGTGGGCCAGTCGGTTCCGAAGACCGAGATCTTGTCCCGCTGCTCGAGTGCGACCTGAAGGACGAGCGGAATCAGGTGGGTTTCGATCACCCGGTTCTCACCGGCGGACTTGTACGCGCCCGCGACGTTGAAGTAGCGCAAGCTCGTCGCACCGAGGCCGTGGGCGATCGAGTACGAGGTGATCGCATGATCGATCGCGAGCTTGGTCGCGCCGTACGGATTGGTGGGGCGGGTCGGAGCGGTCTCCACGATCGGGGACTGCTCCGGTTCGCCGTACGTTGCGGCGGTGGACGAGAACACGAGGCGCGGAGTACCGGAGACACGGATCGCCTCGAGCAACTCGATGGTCGTGACGACGTTTCCGCGCCAGTACTTTTCGGGGTGCAGCACCGATTCGCCGACCAGCGACTGCGCCGCGAAGTGAAGCACACCGTCGAAAACCGGTGAACCCGCACTGCCGAGGACGTCGGCAGCAAGCGCTCCCACGTCTCCTTCGATGAACTCGGCACCGGCAGGCACCGCGTCGGCATTTCCGGTGGAGAGGTCGTCGATGACGACAACCTCGTGTCCACGCTCGAGCAACACAGTGCTGCACACACTGCCGACGTAACCGGCGCCGCCGGTGACCAGGAGTTTCATCTACTTCCTCAGACCTGCTTGACCTGAACGGCGTGAGCCATTTCCTCGGACAGGTCGAACCCGCTGTGACCCGGCACGATGATCGTCACCGAGCCCGGACGGGTTTCGACCGTCACCCTGGCGTCGGGAACGACGCCGGCGTCACGCAGCTGCGCGATCACCTCGGGATCGGACTGCACGTGCTCGGCCAGTCGCCGAACGACCACAGCTGTCTGTGCGCCGTGCGGAATATCGGTCAGGCGCACCAATGTTTCGGTGGTGGCAACCGGGCCGTCGAGTCCCAACTGGTCCAAGCCCGGAATCGGGTTGCCGTAGGGCGACGTCGTGGGGTTGTTCAGAACGACGACGAGCCGACGCTCGACCTCCTCGCTCATCACGTGCTCCCAACGGCATGCCTCGGCATGTACGTCTTCCCATTTGAGACCGATGACGTCCACCAGCAGGCGCTCTGCCAACCGGTGCTTACGCATGACAGAGATCGCGAGATCGCGACCCTTGTCGGTGAGTTCCAGATGTCGATCGCCGGCGACCATCAGCAAGCCGTCACGCTCCATACGCGCAACAGTCTGGCTGACGGTGGGTCCGCTCTGTTCGAGCCGTTCGGCGATCCGCGCCCGGAGTGGGACTACGCCCTCTTCTTCCAAGTCGTAGATCGTCCGGAGATACATCTCCGTGGTGTCGACTAGATCCTTCACACTCAACCCCTTCGTCAGTTGATCATTCTACCGTTCAGTTCGTGGTTCCGGTGCCGCCTCCACCGCGGCGAGTCCAGCGCGTGTCCGAATTGGATTCGTGTCACTCGATCTCGGTCTCCGAAGCGGGCCACGAGTGTGGTGTGCAGCACGAAACGAGAAGGAAGTAGCGTGATCCCATGACCGCGTCGATCAGATCTGACGGGGACCCCGCGGCGTCTCGAGCGAATCGAGTCGTGGTGTGGAGTCCGGAGTACCTGAGCTATCGGTGGAGCGCCGATCACCCGATGAATCCCACTCGCCTCGATCTCACGATGGCACTCTCGCGAAGCCTCGGACTTCTCGAGGGCATCGAATTTCTCGAACCGAGTGCCGCGTCCGATGCCGACCTCCTCAGAATCCACACACCGGCATATCTTGCAGCGGTCAAAGACGCGGGTAACTCTGCGAACAACGGTGTGAGCGGCCAGGATGTTCCCCACGGGCTCGGTACCGAGGACAACCCGGTCTTCCCGCACATGCACGAAGCCAGTGCGATCCTCGCCGGCGGCTCGCTGGCCGCAGCGCAGGAAATCGCTTCGGGACGTACGAGGCGCGCGGTCAGCATCGGCGGCGGCATGCACCACGCGATGGCGGATTGGGCCTCTGGATTCTGCGTCTACAACGATGCGGCGGTTGCGATTTCGTGGCTGCTCGACAACGGCTACGACCGCATCGCCTACATCGACGTCGACGCTCACCACGGCGACGGAGTGCAACATGCGTTCCTCGGGGACCCGCGGGTGCTCACGGTCTCGCTGCATCAGCACCCGGCAACCTTGTGGCCGAACACCGGATGGTCGAGCGAAGTCGGCGACGGGGCCGCCGAAGGTACGGCGGTGAACATCCCGGTGCTGCCCGGAACCGTCGACGCGTTGTGGCTGCGTGCATTTCACGCCGTCGTCCCGGGAGCCATTGCAGCCTTCCGCCCGCAGATCATCATCAGCCAGTGCGGAGTCGACTCGCACCGCGAGGACCCGCTCGCGGATCTCGCCCTCACCGTCGACGGTCAGCGCGCCGCGTTTTTGGCGATGCGTGACCTCGCCGACCGATACTCCGAGGGGCGGTGGCTGGCAGTCGGAGGCGGGGGATACGGACTGGTGCGCGTCGTGCCGAGGGCATGGACTCACTTGATCGCTGCAGCGCTCGATCGCGAGATCGACGTCGACACCGCCGTCCCGGAAGACTGGAAGGAATCGACGAAGCTGCGAGCGCCGAGCGTCGACCTCCCGCCGACCATGGGGGACGGCGGCGATGTCGCCTACACGCCGTGGGACGGCCCGGGTGGTACGCCGGAGACAGGTGTCGCCTCGGTGGACCGTGCACTCACCCGTATCGACTCGGCGATCATCGCGACACGTCGCGCTTCGTTCCCGCTACTCGGACTCGACCCGGAGGATCCCCGTGACTGAACAGTCCGATACCGAAGCTGCAGGCGGCGAGGCGAGCGGCCAGGCGCCGAAGACCGACCCCGCTCACACCTATCCCCATTCCTGGGTAGTCGATGTTCTCGCCTCCGACGGCGGAGCGGTGGCGTTGCGACCCATCGTTCCCGAAGACGCGGACAAGCTCGTCGAATTCCACGGCAAACTCTCCGAGCGCACCCGGTATCTGCGCTACTTCGGCCCGTACCCCACGATGTCGGCGCGCGACGTCAAGAACTTCACGACGGTCGACCACCACAACCGCGTGGCGTTCGTGATGATGCTCGGCGACGAGATCATCGCGGTGGGTCGATACGAGCGACTGCTCGACGTCGGTGACGGAAAGTCTGCCGAGGTCGCCTTCGTCGTCGCCGACGCACACCAGGGGCGCGGCCTCGGCCCGATCCTGCTCGAGTACCTGGCAGCGGCAGCGGCCGAGAACGGTCTGACGATGTTCGTCGCCGAGGTCCTCTCCGAGAACCGCAACATGGTGACGGTGTTCCGTGAGGCGGGGTATCAGGTGAGCCGCTCTTTCGACGGTGGCGTGCTGAGACTCGAATTCGCGATCGACCCGACGGAAGCGCTTGTTTCAGTACGTAATTCGCGTGAGCGGGCAGCTGAGGCCCGCAGCATGGGAAACGTGCTCAGCCCGCGATCGGTGGCGGTGATCGGCGCATCAGCGGACCCGGCCAAAGTGGGTAACGCGGTGTTGACCAACCTGCTGCGCGGCGGATTCACCGGACCGGTCTATCCCGTCAACGCGGAGCATCGTTCGGTACACGGCGTTCGGGCATACCCGACGGTTCGTGACATCCCCGACGACGTCGATCTCGCCGTCGTGGCTGTACCTGCAGAATCGATCAATTCGGTACTCGACGACTGCCTCGACAAGGGCGTCAAAGCGCTGGTGGTCGTCTCGTCGGGCTTCAGTGAGAGTGGTCCGGACGGGCGCTCGTCCGAACGCAAACTGGTCCATGCAGCGCGCGCTCACGGTATGCGCCTCATCGGCCCGAATGCGCTGGGTGTCGCGAACAACGACCCGGCGATTTCGTTGAATGCGACGCTCGCGCCGGTCTTGCCGGTGGCAGGCAACGTCGGCTTCTTCTGTCAGTCCGGCGCGCTCGGTATCGCCATTCTCGACGAAGCCGCTCGCAGCCGAATCGGATTGTCCGCCTTCGTTTCCGCCGGTAACCGTGCGGACGTCTCGGGTAACGACCTTCTGCAGTACTGGGATTCCGACCAGTCCACCGAAGTGGTCCTTCTCTATCTGGAGAGCTTCGGCAACCCACGGAAGTTCTCTCGCATCGCGCGTCGAGTTGCGCGGAAGAAGCCGATCGTCGCGGTGAAGAGCGGTCGGCACGCGGTTCCGCCGGTGCTCGCCGCCACCGGAGTCGAGATCGACGATTCGATCGTCCGCGCCCTCTTCGAACAGGCGGGCGTCATTCAGGTCGGGTCCATTTCACAATTGTTCGACTGCGCCTTGCTCTTCGGATACCAACCGTTGCCCGCCGGCCCCCGGCTTGCGGTCATCGGCAACTCGACCGCGCTCGGTGTCCTCGCTGCGGACGCGGCCCGCAGTGAAGGTCTGCAGGTCAGCGACCCGGTCGACCTCGGCGCTCAGGCGAGTCCGGAACTGTTCGCCACTGCCGTGCGCGACGCTTTGGCGTCGTTCGACGTCGATGCCGTCATTGCCGTCTTCGTTCCTCCGGTCGCCATTCCGGTCGAGCCGTTCGCGAAAGCACTCAAGGACGCCGTCGCAGGCTCGGACAAGCCGATTCTCACCACGTTCCTCGCAGCTGAGGGTGTGCCGGACGTCCTGGCGGTTCGTGACGAAGTCGGTAACCCGACCCGCGGTTCGGTGCCGTCCTACCCGGGGCCGGAGCGTGCCGCCCTGGCGTTGGCGAGGGCTTGGCGATATGCGGAGTGGCGCAGCAAGCCTGCGTCGAAGGTGGTTCGACCCGTGGGTATCGACTCCGAGCGAGCCCAGAAGATGGTGGCAGATTGGCTTGAAAACTCTCCTGGCCGTTGGCTTTCAGATGTGGAAGCGGCGGCGCTGCTCGAGTGTTACGGGGTCGCCGTCGTCGAATTCCGTTCGGTCCTGAGCGAAGACGAAGCAGTAGAGGCAGCGGATGCTGTCGGCTACCCGGTCGCGGTCAAGGCAACCGGCGAAATGTGGCGACACCGACCGGATCTGGGCGGTGTCAGGCTGGATCTGAGTGGACCGGAATCGGTGCGCCTCGCTTACCGAGATCTTGCGGCAGCGTCGGGTGAACCGCTGCTGCACGTGCAGAAAATGGCAACCAAGGGCATCGGATGTGTGGTTGGTGTCCAAGACGACCCGTCGTTCGGTTCGCTGATCTCGTTCGGGCTTGCCGGTGTGATCTCCGATCTCCTCGGTGACCGTGCCTATCGCGTACTGCCTCTCACCGAGGACGCTGCTACGGAATTGATCGACGCGCCCAAGGCCGCGCCGCTTCTCTCCGGATACCGCAACGCCGTTCCGGTCAACAAGGGTGCGTTGGTTGATCTGGTCCAGCGCATCTCGGCGCTGGCCGACGACATTCCCGAAGTCCGCGAACTGGCCTGTGAGCCGGTACTCGCTTCGGCTACCGGCGCGGAGATCACCGATTCACGTGTCCGAATCGGACCTGAGCCGAGCGCAATCGACCTGGGGCCCAGGCGGCTGCGGTAGACACAGCGAACAACACCGGCCACCGCACATTCCCGAGGGGGAGGGAAGTAGCGGTGGCCGGTGCTTTGTGCGGTGCGTCAGCGCGAGTGGTGTGGCGCGCTGACGCACGTGCTGTGTTGTTTGATCAGCTCGCGTAGGACCGCAGTTTCTCGGCGCGATCGCCGACGCGGAGCTTGCCCATGACCTCACGCTCGATCTGACGAACCCGCTCACGCGAGAGGCCGAAGAGCTTGCCGATCTGATCGAGGGTGCGGGGCTGGCCGTCGTCGAGACCGTAGCGAAGTCGGATGACCTGCTGCTCCCGCTCGTCGAGCGTCCCGAGCACGCTGCGCACATCGCTGTGCAGCAGACCGGCGATGACGGCGTTCTCGGCCGAGGTCGCCTCGGAATCTTCGATGAAATCGCCCAAGGGCGCTTCTTCGTCGTTGCCCACAGGCATGTCCAGGCTTACCGGGTCGCGGCTGTGGTCGAGCAGGTCGGCAATCTTGTGCGCCGGGATGCCCGACTCTTCGGCCAACTCGTCGTCCGTGGCTTCTCGCCCGAGCTGCTGGTGCAGTTCGCGCTTGATGCGGGCGAGCTTGTTGACCTGCTCCACGAGGTGGACTGGGAGCCGGATGGTGCGGCTCTGATCAGCCATTCCGCGGGTGATCGCCTGACGGATCCACCAGGTGGCGTACGTCGAGAACTTGAAGCCCTTGGCGTAGTCGAACTTCTCCATCGCACGGATGAGTCCGAGGTTGCCTTCTTGAATCAGATCGAGGAGCGGCATTCCGCGGCCGGTGTAGCGCTTGGCCAGCGACACGACGAGTCGCAGGTTCGCTTCCAGGAGGTGGCTACGTGCCGACTGTCCCTCGCGAACGATCGTTGCGAGATCCCTCTTCTTGGCGACTGTCAGGCGCTTTCCCGTGGCAAGGACGTGGCTGGCGTACAGCCCCGCTTCGATTCGCTTCGCCAGTTCGACCTCGTCTGCTGCTGTCAGCAGTGCAGTACGACCGATCCCGTTCAGGTAGACGCGGACCAGGTCTGCGGCCGGGCTCTGGGCGTCCAGATCTGCGGCGCTCGGACGAATGCGAGTAGTGGTGCTGGGGCTTGTCATGACTTGCCTCCCTATCGGCGGTCTCTCACACAGTTCAACGTGTGAGAGTTCCGGGAAAGTTCCCGTGCCGATTTCCGCTAAATCGCCTTGACCTGCAGTTATTTCCCAGTCGTCCTGAGAAGTTGCTGAGAACACAAAAATCTGCAACTCACCGGGAACTCAGTTCGTGACGGGAAGCACCAACCCGTGTCGAACCAGCGAGACCATCATTGTGACGACGGCCTCACGTAGCTGGTTCGGGTCTTCGCCGTTCGCCGCGGCAAGAAGTTCGATCAATTCGTCGACCACCAGTCCATCCGCTCGGAGTCCGGCCAACAGCGCAGCACCGAGCTCGTCGATCTCGTGCTGCCAGTGCGGTCCGTTGCCGCGGTGCACACGCGTGACCACTTGTTGCCATCCCTCGTCACCGGGGAGGTAGACGCGTTCGAGAGCCGTGTCCGGATCGAGGACGAAGCGTTCCTCGAGGACGTCGTGTTCACGCAACCAGGCAAGACGGTCGAAGTAAGCGAGCGCCTCGGCCCCGAGCGGGTCCGAGAAGCCGTGCATGAGGTCCTCGGCCATCAGGTCGGTGGGGGAGTCGGTGCGGCGAAGAAACACGAAACCGAAGCCGACGCCCTCGACATCGGCTTCTTCGAGGTGATCCAGCCAGGCGTTTGCTCTCGATGCCGTTTCCGGATCTCGAGGATCCTGCCCGCCGTCCTTGAGCCACGTGCCGACGTACAGAGCCGGATCCGCGACATCGCGCTGGACCACCCAGGCATCGACGCCGTGGGCCGGCAGCCACGACGCGATCCGCGACCGCCAGTCCTGCCCTTCGACGTGCACCCAGGACGCCAGCAGAGCTGCCGTGCCGCCGGGGTTCAGGTAGTCGATCGATTGCGAGATCATCAATTCGCTCGCACCGTCGAGATCGAGGCCGGAATCGCGGTACGTGTGATGGACGCGTGCCTCGCCGACGACAAACGGCGGATTGGCGACCACCTGGTCGAAGGTTCGACCCTCGACGGGTTCGAACCAGGACCCTTGAAGGAGTTCGACGTCCAGTCCGTTGAGGGCCATGGTTGCTGCTGTGAGGTCGACAGCGCGTTGATTGATGTCGGTTGCGGTGACCGAATCGGCGTACGTGTTCGCGTGCAGGGCTTGGATGCCGCATCCCGTACCGAGGTCGAGCACGCTGCCGACCCTCGCGGTGGGCGTGGCCTGCAGCAAGGACAGTGACGCATGCCCGACGCCCAGCACATGATCGGCCGTGGCCTTCTTGGGACGGATTCCGCCGTCGAGATCCGAGATCACCCAACGATCGCCGTCGCCGACGTCGATGGGGCGAAGATCCACCGCGGCCCGCACGAGCGGATTCTCACTGTCGAAGTTCTCACCTTCGAGCAGACCGGTGTCGACGCACTGCGCGATTGTCAGCGGAGCCAGCGCCGCGGCGACGTCGCCCGCCGGGCAGTCATCGGCGAGAAGGAACAGTCTGATGAGAACGCCCAGGTCCCCGAGTTCTCGGGTGGCGCGGCGCACGGGCACCGGCTCACTTCGACCGAGAGCAGCGTGAACTTCGGGACCTAGCGCCTCGAGCATGGTTCCGGTGTCGAATCGATTGCGAAGCAGAGCCTCACGCAGCGCAGGGGTGATGGACAGGAGCGTTTCGCTTCTCACCCTGTCATTCTCGCAGGCGGAACTTGTCAGCCTTCGATGGTGTGGTGCGTCGCGGATTCGATCTCGCCTGCGGTCTTCTTTCGTCCGTCGTATCGACTCGGTTCGTCCTTGGTGCGCGGTGGTCGGTCGTTGGCGATCAGGACGGCGATCCAGGGAAGCGGAATGGATGCACCGATGATGAGCATCGAGATCCAGGCGTTGGCCCAGATGCCGTACGCGATCGCCGCGAGGATCAACGCCGGGAACCGGAAGGACATGATGATCATGTACTTGCGCACTCGGGCTTTGTGCTGTTCTTCGACGGACTGCTGCGCTTCGGTGATCAGTACGGGATTGTCGGGAGTCCCGGCCTCGTCGGACCTGCCGAACGCGCCATTTCGTGCCATGACTCCACTGTTCCACTCTCGGCCGACAATTGCACACGACCCGTGGGTCGCACCGCTGTGACGGAGACGGCATTATTGGAGGGGTGAGCACTCAAACCAAGGAACGTCCCGACGTCTCCACCGACGAAACGACCGACGACGACACCCCGAAGTTCTTCCACTACGTGAAGAAGAACAAGATCGCCGAGAGCGCCGTCATGGGAACCCATGTCGTCGCGCTGTGCGGTGAGGTGTTTCCCGTGACGAAGTCCGCCAAGCCGGGATCTCCGGTGTGCCCGGACTGCAAGAAGATTTACGAAGGACTCCGTAAGGGCGACTGACCTCGGGTCAGGCGAGCGGGAGTACTTCCGGAGCTCGGCGGATCGACAGCCTCGACGCAGTCGGCCGCCGGGCTCTTCGCGTCTGCGTGCGGTTCATCGCAGGGATCTTGGTCGACGCACGAGTTCTGGCGCGACTCCGATTGTCTGCTCTCGGTTTGTCTGCTGCGGGGCCGCCCGTACGAGGGGACCGTGGCCGGGTCCGCTTTGTCGCCCGAGATGCGGATCGGGCTGGTGGCCAGGTGCCAGGTCAGGTTGGTGACCGGACCGGTCTTTTCGTCGGTGTTCTGAGCCGCAAGCCACTCTCGCATCTGCTCCATCCGAGTGGCACGAGCCGGCCAGAACTCCTGAACCGTCGCGTTGAACTCGGCGCCGAGCACGACGGCAAAACCGAGGAAGAACGTGAAGAGCAGAAACGCGATCGGCGTTGCCAGTGCGCCGTACGTGTAGCCGGTGCTGGTGACGAATCCCAGGTACCAGCGCAATCCGGTGCTGGCGGCCATGAAGAACACACCGGCGACCAGGGCGCCCGCGAGCAGCCGATGCCACGGCAGCGACTTCGGCAGAGCGACCTTGTAGAGCGTCGTGAGGCCGATGATCACCAGCAGACCGACAGCGGGGTAGTAGAACGTGTCGACCAGATTCGATCCGACCACGTACCAGGAGGCCGGCAGTGCTCGCCCGACGAGCGTCGGCCCCAGAGCTACCAGCGGCAGGATGAACACCGCCATCACCAGGAACATCACGTAGAGCAGCAGGGCGAAGATGCGCTGCCAGATGGGATTGCGGGCATCCTGCTGCCCGTGTGCTTCCACGATCGAGTCGACGAACGTACTGATCGCCGATGATCCCGCCCACAGGGACAGCAGGAAGCCCACGGAGATGATCTCCGGGCGTCCGCGCTGAAGGACGTCCGTCACCGTCGGGCGGATGATCTGGTCGACGACGCTTTCGCTGAAGATCGTTCCGCTGAACGTGACGATCTTGGATTCGATGATCTCGACGGTGTTGGGTCCGAACCACCCACCGATGTAGCCGATCATTCCCAGAAGGCCGAGCAGCAGGGGAGCAAGCGACAGCGTTTGCCAGAACGCGGCCGTAGCCGCCTTTCCGAAGATGGAATCGTCCCAGGCCTTGCTCAGGGTTCGACCGATCAACTGCCCGGTGCGGCGTAGCGGATGCCATCTGCGGTGGTGCAGATCACTTCCGCTCGACTTCTCGCCTCGCGCTTCACTCATGATGTCTCCAGCATCCCTGACGACACACCCGGTTGCCCAACCATGGCGCCGACGTGTCGCACATTTCTGAGACAATTCGCGTGCAGGTCGGCAGGATGCGAGAGAAGCGAAACCTCGCCGGCCGGAGTGAGAACGGCCATGAGTACGCGCTTCGAGTGCGGCTTTCGTCGGTGGCGGCGGCTAGGCTCGTCGCCGGACATTGATGAAAATTCGAGGAGCGCGAGACAACAGTGCGATTCCAGTGGAGGCGCGGCCTATGACGTCTGAGACCGTGGCAGCCGAGTTCGGCAATTCGCCCGAACCCGCCGGAGCTCAATCCGCGGGAACCCAACCTGGCGCCCCTACCGGTTCCCTTCGTGCATGGCAGCGCCGTGCACTGACCAAGTACCTTTCCAGCAGTCCGCGTGACTTTCTGGCGGTCGCAACGCCGGGAGCAGGTAAGACCACCTTCGCTCTGCGGGTAGCTTCGGAATTGCTCCGTGACCGGACGGTCGACCAGATAACCGTCGTGGCGCCGACCGAGCACCTCAAACACCAGTGGGCGGAGTCCGCACAGCGCTCCGGCCTCGCATTGGACTCGCGGTTCTCCAACTCGACCGGCCAGACCTCGAGTGACTATCACGGCGTCGTGCTGACCTACGCCCAGGTTGCCTCGCACCCGTCGAAGCATCGTGTGCGCACCGAGGGCCGCAAGACGCTGGTCATCCTCGACGAGATCCACCACGGCGGCGACGCCAAGAGCTGGGGCGACGCCATTCGTGAGGCTTTCGGCGACGCGACCAGACGTCTCGCACTGACCGGAACCCCGTTCCGCAGTGACGACAGTGCCATTCCTTTTGTCGAGTACGAGCCGGACAAGGAAGGTCTGCTCCGCTCGAAAGCCGATCACTCCTACGGATATTCGGATGCCCTCAAGGACGGTGTGGTTCGCCCCGTCGTGTTTCTCGCCTACTCGGGCGAGGCACGGTGGCGAAACAACGCCGGCGAGGAATTCACCGCTCGACTCGGCGAGCCGCTGAGCGCCGAGCAGACGACTCGGGCATGGCGTACGGCCTTGGACCCTGCCGGCGACTGGATTCCTGCCGTGCTGCAAGCAGCAGACACCCGTTTGGCGCAGCTGCGCAGTACCGGTATGCCCGATGCCGGCGGACTCGTCATCGCGACGGACCAGACAGTGGCCCGCGAGTACGCGAAGGCCCTGACAGCGATCACCGGCGAACAGCCGGCCGTCGTGCTGTCCGACGACCCCACCGCGTCCAAGCGAATCGCCGAATTCGGTGCGAGCGACCAGAAATGGATGGTCGCGGTCCGCATGGTGTCCGAGGGTGTCGACGTTCCCCGTCTGGCGGTCGGTGTGTACGCGACCAGCGCGTCGACTCCGCTGTACTTCGCTCAGGCGATCGGGCGCTTCGTACGTTCGCGTCGTAAGGGCGAAACTGCCAGCGTCTTCCTGCCGTCGGTGCCGGTGCTTCTCGACCTTGCCGCACAGCTCGAGGCCCAGCGTGATCACGTACTCGGCAAGCCGCATCGTGAGAAGGACGGCCTCGAAGACGACCTGCTCGCCGATGCGAACAAGCAGAAGGACGAGCTGGGCGAGGAGGAGAAGGCGTTCACGTCCCTGGGCGCCGATGCCGAACTCGACCAGGTGATCTACGACGGATCATCCTTCGGTACCGCGACATTCGCCGGAAGTGACGAGGAAGCCGACTACCTCGGTCTGCCAGGCCTACTCGACGCCGATCAGATGCGGGCATTGCTGCGTCAACGCCAGCAGACGCAGGTCGAGGCCAACTCGGCCAAGGCCGCCGCACCGCAACCCACGGCGGCAGTGGTATCCGATCGAGCGGCCACGGCAGATCAGCTCGGTGCGCTCCGCAAGGAGCTGAACGGGTTGGTGGCGATGAACGTCCACCGCACCGGTAAGCCGCACGGCATCATTCACGCGGAACTGCGCCGGGTGTGCGGCGGTCCGCCGACGGCCATCGCTACTGTCGATCAGCTGACCGAACGCATCGCGATTCTCCGCAGCTGGTAGCAGCCGATACCGGTCCCGCACGCTTCGCGTGCTTGCGACCCCGGAACGGCAGAACGGGCGATCACAGTGACTGTGATCGCCCGTTCTGGCGTTCATGGCGCGCCTCGTGAAGAGGCCACCCCCGGCTGACAGGTCAGATTGCGGGTTCGCTTTCGGAGACGACGGCATTCATCTCGCGAAGTCGATCCGCGTGTTCGGTTGCGTGGTGTCCGCAGAAGAGAAGCTCGCCGCCGGTGGGAAGCACGGCGCGTACGCGTGCTCCGGCACCGCACCGGTCGCACCGGTCGGCAGCGGTCAACTGTGGGCTGGTCAGTGTTCCGGGCATGACTCCTCCGTACTGGCTTTGCGGCATTCGGGCCGCGTGCCTGGGGCCTGGTCCGCCGCGTCGGAATGGCGCGGTAGATCCACTCTTACAGACGTTTGGGGTTTACGGGTTGTTCCCGAAGGCGTTTCTTAGTGTTGTGTCTCACTGGAAATGCGCTGGGCAGGCATTCTCGGGTGAAGATTGTTCGCTGACAGCTGATTCGGATCGCCGACCTCAGCCCGATATTCTGGGCGGATGAACCCGGGACGCGAACCACTTGTCGACGAGAGCGTCGAGTTGCTCCACATGTGCACGCGCGAGGAGTGGGCGCGGGCACAACAGCTCGGTGAACGTATCCCCGACGGATTCGAGGCGGAGGGATTTGTCCACATGTCGACTCCGGCGCAAGTTCATCTCCCGGCCAATCGGATCTTTGCCGGCCGTGACGACATAGTCCTTCTGGCTATCGATCCGGCCTTGCTCGGCGGTCAGGTCAAGTACGAACCGGGTGTCCCCTCGGACCCGGAATCGATGCGATTCCCGCATCTGTACGCCCCGATTCCCGTCGCAGCCGTCACCGCTGTCGTCGAGTATTTTCCGGGCGAGAACGGCGTGTTTTCGCCGGTTCGGTAGGTCGCCGGTTGGCCGGTCGTGAACTGTGCCCTGCGGATTACGGCCCTCCCGCGATGCAGGTCACCGATCGGCGCTACCGTTGGTATATGAACGTAGAAGTCACCCCACTACCGGGGATCGGGACGCGCAAGGATTTTGTTCTGTCTTCCGGTCGTCGCGTGGGTGTCGTCACCCATCGGGACGGTCATACCGACCTCATCGTTTCCAAGGCAGACGACCCTGACGCGTGTGCTGCCTCGCTGCCTCTGACCACCGAGGAAGCGGCAGCGCTCAGCAATCTCCTGGGTGCCCCCCAGCTCGTTGCTCAGCTCGAGGAAGAGCACCGTGATCTTCCGGGCATTCGAACCAAACAGCTCTACATCAAGGACGGTTCTCGCTACGACGGACAGACCCTCGGGGACACCGGCATGCGCACGCGTACCGGAGTCTCCATCGTCGCCGTCATGCGGGCAGGACAGGTGAGCCCGTCTCCGAACCCCGACTTCACGTTCACCGGGGGAGACCTTCTCGTGGCAGTCGGAACGCCGGACGGTTTGGCTGCAGCGGCAAAAATCTTGGCCAACGGCTGACTGGCGCGTGGACACAACCACCCTCGCACTGATCGAACTCGGCGCGGTCTTCTTCGCGCTCGGACTGCTCGGACGGCTCGCTGCTCGCGTCGGCATGTCGCCGATCCCGTTCTACCTGATCGGCGGCCTGTGCTTCGGACAGGGCGGTTTCATCCAGCTCGGCGACATCGGCGAGTTCTCCCATCTGGCAAGTGAGATCGGGATCGTCCTGCTCTTGCTGCTGTTGGGGCTCGAATACACTGCGGCCGAGCTCGTCACCGGTCTCAAACGCTCGCGGGTAGCCGGCATCGTCGACATCGTCCTCAACGCCACCCCTGGCGCGGTTGTCGGCTTGATGCTCGGCTGGGGCGTCGTGGGGGCGACGGTCATGGCCGGCGTCACCTACATCTCGTCTTCGGGAATCATCGCCAAGGTGCTCAGCGACCTGGGGCGCCTCGGTAACCGCGAGACACCGGTCGTGCTTTCGATTCTGGTGTTCGAAGACCTGGCGATGGCGCTGTACCTGCCGATTCTGACCGCGATGCTCGCGGGCGTGAGCTTCATGGGCGGGCTCGAAGCGGTCGGGATCTCGTTGTTGGTCATCACCGTGGTTCTTGTCGTGGCCCTCCGATACGGACGGTACGTCTCCGCCCTCCTCGACAGTCCCGACAGTGAGACGCTCCTGCTCAAGCTGCTCGGTGCCGCACTGTTGGTCGCCGGCATCAGTTCGGCGATGCAGGTGTCGGCGGCTGTGGGCGCATTCCTCCTCGGAATCGCGATCTCGGGGTCGACGGCGCACAATGCCAGTCGCGTGCTCGAGCCCCTTCGAGATCTGTTCGCCGCAATGTTCTTCGTGGTCTTCGGTCTCAACACCGATCCCAGTTCCATTCCGCCAGTCCTCGGATGGGCCGCGATCCTGGCAGTGGTCACGGCGATCACGAAGCTGGTAACCGGCGCTTGGGCGGCCAGACGTCAGGGTGTCGCGCGAATGGGTCAGGCGCGCGCCGGTGCCGCTCTGATCGCCCGCGGTGAGTTCTCCATCATCATCGCAGGCCTCGCGGTGTCCGCAGGCGCCGTCGACGCCGAACTTGCCGCATTGGCAACTGCTTACGTGCTCCTGATGGCGGTCATCGGCCCGGTGGCGGCAAGAGTTATCGAACCGGTCGCCTCGTTGTACATCAAGGTTCGTACGAAGTCCTGATTGCGGTCCTATTCTGTCCGGATGTCGAACAGAATCGCCCGTCCCGCCGCGACCGCTCTGTGTGCGCTGATCATCTCGTGTGCACCGGTCCCGGCGCTCGCCGGTGGAATTCCCGCTCTCGACCACGCCGGACCCACAGCTGCGCAGGTTGCCACGGATCGATCGCTACACCTCGAGGGTGCGTCGAACGCGCGTGACATCGGTGGCTACGTCGCCGCGGACGGGCAGACCGTTCGGTGGGGGAAGGTATTTCGCTCGAATGCCCTCGACAAGCTGACACCGTCGGATCTCGCGTCGTTGAGCGAACGCGGAGTGGAATCGGTCGACGACTTCCGTACGGTCGTCGAACGAACGCTCTCGCAGGATCGCCTTCCGAACGGGGCGCGAAGCAACTGGTTCGACGTCATCGGAACCAACCCCGCCAACCTC
Organism: Rhodococcus sp. SG20037; assembly: GCF_031763325.1. NCBI lineage: Bacteria > Bacillati > Actinomycetota > Actinomycetes > Mycobacteriales > Nocardiaceae > Rhodococcus > Rhodococcus sp. SG20037. The sequence goes on from NZ_CP134497.1 coordinate 2,910,705, forward strand.
CCGGCGCTGGTGGACATGCCGACGATGTACGCGTTGATGGTGACCGATCCGGGGGCGAGCCGCGCATTCCACGACGCGCTGGTGAACGTCGCGAACACCGACGGTGCAGTCCTCTACCACTGCTCGGCGGGCAAGGACCGTACCGGTTGGATGACCGCAGTTCTCCTGACCGTCCTCGGCGTGAGTCGCACCGACGTGAACGCCGATTACATGCTCAGCAATCAGTACCTCACCGGACCCAGCACGGGGAGCGCGTTCATCGACGGCGTCGAACAGTCTTGGCTGGACACGTCTTTCGCCACGGTGGATCGGGTGTACGGCAACTTCGACAACTACGTCCGGGACGGCCTTCAGTTGAGCGAGGACGATGTCGCACAACTCCGGGACACACTCTTGGTCTGAGGCGGCAAACGCACAAGAGCCGCTCTCCGGCGATCCGGAGAGCGGCTCTTGTGTGCATAGCTGGTGTGACTAGTCGAGGTAGTCGCGCAGAACCTGCGAACGCGACGGGTGGCGCAGCTTCGACATCGTCTTCGATTCGATCTGGCGGATACGCTCACGCGTGACGCCGTAGACCTGTCCGATTTCGTCTAAAGTCCTCGGCTGACCGTCGGTGAGACCGAAGCGGAGGCGAACCACGCCGGCTTCGCGCTCGGACAGCGTCTCGAGTACCGACTGCAGCTGATCCTGCAGCAAGGTGAACGAGACGGCATCGACTGCGACAACAGCTTCGGAGTCCTCGATGAAGTCACCGAGCTGGCTGTCGCCCTCGTCGCCGATGGTCTGGTCGAGAGAGATCGGCTCACGCGCGTACTGCTGGATTTCCAGCACCTTCTCCGGCGTGATGTCCATTTCCTTGGCGAGCTCTTCCGGCGTGGGCTCACGGCCCAGGTCCTGGAGCAGCTCACGCTGGATACGGCCGAGCTTGTTGATGACCTCGACCATGTGCACCGGGATACGGATGGTGCGAGCCTGGTCGGCCATTGCGCGGGTGATGGCCTGACGGATCCACCACGTGGCGTAGGTCGAGAACTTGTAACCCTTGGTGTAGTCGAACTTCTCGACTGCACGGATCAGACCGAGGTTGCCTTCCTGGATGAGGTCCAGGAACGCCATGCCGCGGCCCGTGTAGCGCTTGGCCAGCGAGACGACCAGGCGGAGGTTGGCCTCGAGGAGGTGGTTCTTGGCGCGGTTGCCGTCGCGGCAGATCCAGCTCATGTCGCGTCGCTGAGCCGCAGGCAACTTCTCGCCCTTGTCAGCGAGGTCCTGCATGATCTGCACGGCGTAGAGGCCGGCCTCGATGCGCTTGGCCAGTTCGACTTCCTCTTCGGCGTTGAGGAGTGCGACCTTGCCGATCTGCTTGAGGTAGGCGCGAACCGAGTCGGCGGACGCCGTCAGTTCGGCATCCTTGCGTGCCTGACGGAGAGCCTCGGACTCTTCCTCGTCCCAGACGAAGTCGCCGGAAGCCTTGTCCTTCTCGGACGGCTCTGCAGCGGTCTCTTCGTCTTCGCCGACTGCTACGACCTCGACGACATCGGACTCGACCTCGGCAAGGTCGCCGTCCGTGATGTCGATGTCTTCCAACTCGACATCGCCGTCTTCGGCGTCAGGATCGCCGGCCTTCTTGGGGCTGGCCTTCTTAGCTGCTGCCTTCTTGGCCGGAGCTTTCTTGGCCGGAGCCTTCTTTGCTGCTGCCTTCTTGGCGGGGGCCTTTTTCGCCGGAGCCTTCTTGGCTGCCGGAGCGGTGACGGTGGCCGCCTCCACGGCTGGAGATTGTGGCTCTGACTCTGATGGAGAATCAGCAGTCTGACGTGTATCGGTGGCTGCCACGTACGCCCTTTCGTGACGGTGTCGTGCGGCGTCACGCCAGAGTGGTGATCCGGCGGAGAGGTCAATGGTTGTTGGCCGGCGCGCAGCCGGACTTCACCATTGTAACGACTCTCAGGAAACTCTTACGTCACGGCGGGCCGTAACAGGTAGATTTTCCGCTTTTCACGTGCGGGTATTCTCATCCGGCGACGGAGGCCGGCCTGGTCAGTCCGACCGATGCGAGCGCAGCTCCGGCAATTCCGGCGGTGTTGAGAAGGGTGGCGGGGACGACCTTGGTGCGGTTGGTCAGATGCGGAATCCACTTCTCGTGCTTGCGGCTGATACCGCCTCCGGCGATGAAGAGATCTGGCCAGAGCAGGTTCTCGAAGGTGGTCAGAACTCGCGAGACCTCGACGGCCCACTCCTTGTAGCTCCAGTCCTTCTTCTCCTTCACCGACGACGCCGCCCGGTGCTCGGCTTCCTTGCCGTCGACCTCGAGGTGACCGAACTCGGTGTTGGGCAACAGAACTCCGTTGTGCAGCACGGCAGATCCGATTCCGGTGCCGAAGGTCAACAAGATCACGACGCCGGAGGTGTCTTTGCCCGCTCCGAACGAGTCCTCGGCGATTCCGGCAGCGTCGGCGTCGTTGAGGACGGTGACCTCGCGCCCGCCCAGCGCCTTGCCGAACAGAGCGGCCGCGTCGGTGTCGATCCAGGACTTGTCGATGTTCGCGGCGCTTCGCGCGACGCCGCCGGTCACGACAGCGGGCAAGGTGATGCCGACCGGACCGGTCCACTTGGCCTGCTCGACGATCTCGGCGACAGTGCCCGCGATCGCATCGGGTGTGGACGGCTGCGGGGTCAGGATCTTGATGCGGTCACCGATCATTTCCCCGGTGCTCAGGTCGATCGTGCCGCCCTTGACGCCGCTGCCGCCGACGTCGATCCCGAAACCTGTGGTTGTCATCGTCCTGCGCTCCTGAGTGTCGAATTCGAGGTCACGATCTACCGTTGCAAACACTAACCCGAACAAGGACCCGGGCGCGTCCTCTCGAACCGCCCACCTCGAGACGTTCGAGTGGTGCCCCTCGGTAGAGATGTGTTGCGATGGTCCGGTGCGCCCTTCAGAAAGAACGATGCCCGACTTTTCCGCCGATTCTCTGGACCCCGCACAGTTGCGGGAAGTAGCCGTAGCCGTCGCCGAACGCGCAGCCGAACACGTCCGCTTGCGTCGGCCCGAGGTATTCGGCCTGGTGGGTTCCGGTGCCGCCGAGGGTGGTTCGGTTGCGGCGAAGAGCACGCCCACCGATCCCGTCACGGTGGTCGATACCGAAACCGAACAGGTGATTCGCGACCTTCTGGCGCAATGGCGGCCTGCAGATTCGATCCTGGGTGAGGAAGGTGGCGGAGACACCGACGATTCCGCGGGAGTTCGATGGGTTGTCGATCCCATCGACGGCACGGTGAATTTTCTCTACGGAATCCCCGCGTTCGCCATCTCGGTGGCCGTACAGATCGACGGGGTCTCGGTAGCCGGGGCTGTCGTCGACGTGTCGTTGGAAACCACGTACGCCGCGCATCGGGGCGGCGGTGCAACCATGACCACGGCCGACGGCGTCGTCAGCGACCTGCAAGCCAATGAGGTGACCGAGCTGTCAATGGCGCTGTTGGCCACCGGCTTCGGTTACGGAGCGGATCGCCGGAAGGTGCAGGGCACGTTGATCGGGCAGATCCTGCCGCAGGTCCGCGACATCCGACGCATCGGTTCGGCTGCGTTGGATCTGTGCATGGTTGCCACCGGCCGGGTCGACGCTCACTTCGAACACGGACTGAGTCCGTGGGACTGGGCAGCCGGCTCCTTGATCGCTTCCGAAGCGGGCGCCGTCATCAACGTCCCGGCGCCCAATTCCACGTCGGCCGACGGCGATGTCGTTTACGCAGTCGCTCCGGCGATCGCCGAGCAGTTCGCGCACATGCTCAGTTCGATCGGCGCAGATCAGCCGATTCCGAGCTGAGGCCTGTCAGCATCGCGCCGTGCGCGCTGCTTTGAGCAGTGCGATGTCCATCGGAGCGACTTCGGCGTTTGCGGGCTGCTCGGCCAGAGCATGCAGGATCGCGGTGGCGTCGGTGTTGGGGGTCAGGGCGCCTTTGTTGTACGTGCCGAGAGCCAGGTCGACGGTGTCGTCGCCGCGGCCGTCCTGGACCAGTTCGGCGCAGGGGGCGACCAGCCAGACGGAACTGGCGGCGGCGAGGCCGTTCGCTCCGAATCGGATCTGACCCTGGCACTCCATGTTCTGGTCGACGTAGACGGGGTCGTTTCCGACCTGGACGTCCGGCGCGCTGGAGAAGCCGAACTCGCTCAGTTGCGCTGCCACCTGGGCCGCCTGACCGTGTTCACCGTTGGCGTTGAACACACGAACCTTGGTGGCGGCGAGGGGAGCGGGATCCACGTCGAGCAGCTTCGAGCGGTCGACGACGGTTCCCAGCGGTAGTGGCGCCGCTGCCGAAGGATCGGACGAAGGTTGCGGCAGGTTGCAGGCGACGGTGTCACTGACTTCCGCCTCGGCGCTCAGGATGCGGACCCACAAGACACTGCCGATCAATGCGAGTACCGCGAACACGGCGATCACCGGCCACGCGCGCCGACGGCGGAACGGACGTCCCTGGTCATCGGTAGAGCTGCCTTCGGTGATCAGAGAAACCACGGTATCCCTCGACTTTCTTGACGAAACTTCTACTTCGCCATCGGGCCGAGCGGCGCCGGCATGACGTTCGGTGCCTACCTTAGAGGGCCTGTGTGACGAGACAGCCGAAGCGAGGCTCGACGCGTCGAGTCCTTGTCGATTGCGAAACGGCAGTTGGCCGATTACCGGCCTGTTTCTACCCGGATTCGGCCCGAAAACATCGTAGAAAGGTCACAGCTTGCTCTTGCCTTGGTGACAATTCGCAGTCATTTTTCGGAAATTTCCGATTCGGTTACTACTTTCGTGCTCACGTCGGCTACTGTCTGGCGGCCCAGGTCGTTCAACTGGGCATCGGCCGGACGCCGAAACGACAACCAAATGAGGCGCAGATCACGTTCTCGGAAGGAACTTCCGGGCACTAATTCCAGTCCTGCAGCGTTATGCAGCGACAGGGAATGATCTGGATGCCACGGCGGTTTCCATGCGCATCAAGGATCTACCGGATTCTCGGCGCACACGGGACCGGGATACACGAAGAGGATGGGGTAGACGAGATGGCAACTGACTACGACGCACCGAGGCGTACAGAGTCCGACGAGGTTTCGGAGGACTCGCTCGAGGAGCTGAAGGCGCGACGCAACGAAGCGCAGTCAGCCGTCGTCGACATCGACGAGACGGACACCGCGGAGTCCTTCGAGCTGCCGGGTGCCGACCTTTCCGGCGAGGAACTCTCGGTTCGAGTTGTTCCGAAGCAGGCAGACGAGTTCACGTGTTCGAGCTGCTTCCTGGTTCATCACCGCAGCCGCCTGGCCAGTGATGCCAACGGACAGCTCGTATGCATGGACTGCGCTGCCTGATCTCCCTTCCCGGTGGTCGACCCGTCAGCGCGAGGGTCGACCAAGGGTCGGGAAGTACTGCTTTGCTGTGACCGCGCTGGTCAGAGATCCAGCGCAGCCAGCAGATCAGCGGGACGACGTGTGCTCACCAACCAGTACGGCGTGGGATCCTCCGGGTCGTCGAGCACGATCAACACCATTGTCTTGACCCATGGGCGATGCTGGACGAACGCCGACGGATCGAGTTGGCGCCCCATCGCAGCACTCTTCGCGGAAGCCGGCACTGCTGCCGCCCGTGAAATCAATTCCACCGGCAGGTGGGCTCTACCCACGTGCAGTTCCTTCACCCCTGCTGTCTCCACCACCTCGACGCGCATCCGGCTGAGCCAGAATGCCGCCCAGATCGGGATCGGGAGTAGTACGACGTACGCCAGGTACGAGAGAAGCCCCGGGCGGCCCATGTGGACCTCGGCCGCGAGGAGTCCGGCTACGGCCAACCCGGCGATCCACCACCAGATCGGCACCCACAGGCGCTCGGAGTACAGCGTCGTGGACGGGGGCGTTGTGGTGGCGACGTCAGGTCGAGATGTTTCGGGCACCTGTCAAGGATAGTCCGTCGCTACGAGTAGTCTTGGCCCACGTGAGCGACCATCTCTCCATCGCCTTGAAGCGACTGGATCCAGACCTGCCCGTTCCACAGCGTGCGCATCCCGGAGATGCGGGTGTGGATCTGTGCTCCACCAGCGACGTCACCATCGAACCCGGACACCGAACACTGGTCGGAACGGGGATCGCGATCGCTTTGCCGGTGGGCACCGTCGGGTTGATCCATCCGCGTTCCGGACTCGCCGCCAAATCGGGACTGTCGATCGTGAATGCGCCCGGAACCGTGGACGCGGGATACCGGGGCGAACTCAAGGTCTGCTTGATCAATCTCGATCCGGCCACAGCCATCGACATCCGCCGCGGTGACCGAATCGCTCAGCTCGTGGTTCAACGAGTCGAACTTCCGGTTTTCGAGGAAGTCGAATCGCTGGACGACACGACCAGAGGAACCGGAGGCTACGGTTCCAGCGGCGGGCACGCGATACTCGATACCGATGCGCCTGGCGCGGTAGTCGGAGAGGGAGTCTGAATCATGTTCGGACGCAAGAAGAAGACAGATGTCGACGAGGAAACCACCAGCTTCTTCGGTGACGAGAACGACGAGTCGGTGGAGATCGACGAGGTCGAAGACGATCTCGAAGTCACCGGCGACGAGTTCGGTGACGAATCGGAAGGCCCTTACGACATCTCGGAGATCGATTCCGACGATCCGACGGCAGGCCGTGACGGTCAGCGTCTTGATCTCGGTTCCGTTCTGGTGCCGATGCCGACCGGCGGGCAGTTGCAGGTCGAGATGGCGCCCAACGGTTCGCCGCAGGCCGTGCACCTGGTCACCGAGCACGGCCGCATCACGGTTGCTGCCTACGCCGCCCCGAAATCGCCCGGTCAGTGGCGTGAGGTCGTTGCCGAGCTCGCGCAGTCGCTTCGCGACGACAATTCCGCGGTGAGCGTCGAGAACGGCCCGTGGGGCCGTGAACTGGCTGCTGTGACGGCCAACATGGACCTGCGGTTCATCGGCGTCGACGGTCCCCGGTGGATGGTGCGCTGCGTGGTCGCGGGTCCGAGTGGATCCACCGCCGCGAACGCCCCTCTGGTGGCAATCGCACGGGACATCTTGCGTGACACCGTCGTCAACCGAGGATCAGAGCCGCATCCGGTGCGGACACCGCTGCCCGTGGTGCTCCCGCAGGTGCTCGCCGAGCAGTTGGCGGCCGCACACGAGCAGCAGTTGGCGGCAGCGCAGCAGCAACAGGTCGCCGCCCAGCAGCAACAGCAGTCAGCACCGCCCGCTCCGCCGGCACCTCCAGCACGGCCGACCCCGCCGCCTCGTAGCGGCGAATCCGGTTCTGCCATGCAGCAATTGGGTCAGTAACAGGATTTTCTTCAGGCGCTCGCGGTGGTATCGGATTCGATCGCCGCGAGCGCTTTGATGCAGGTGGACCCGAGAACCGCGGGGTCGCGCCCGATCATGTCGAGCGTCGTCGTGGCGACTGCGCCGCGGGGGAGTGAAGCCGCCCAGGCCTGCGCCACTGACGCGGGATGAACCGGATCGTCCATCGCCGACGCAATGCCGACCGGAACGCCTACCGCCCGTAGCGCGCTCTCGCCGAGTGAGTGGTACGACGCCGCCTCGTCGAGCGCAGCCGGGAGATCGGGCCACTGAGAGCGCCAGGAGCGCTCGAGTTCGGCTCCGAGCCACGCCGGACTCGACGCGAGCATCGCAGCGATCACCGACTCCAAGCCTTCGGAGCGCAGTTGCCCGGCGGTGAACCGCGCGCTCGCTGCTGCGGGGGCGTCGTCGGCCGAGCCCGTCCAGGCCGGAAGCGCTGCCAACACACTCACGGTTCGATCGGGATTGTCGGCGGCCCACTGGAGTGCAACGGCCGCTCCGATCGAGACCCCTCCGACGATGATTCGGCCGTGCGTGTCCGCGGCTCTGTCCATCGCGTCCAGATAGCCGTCCACGACACGCCGAGGGTCCGGTTCAATTGCGACGATGCGCACACCCAGAGCCTCCAGCGGCGCCCGGAATGCGCGGTCCGCGAAGTGGGCGTCAGAGCCTGTACCTGGGAGAACGACGGCAACGGTCGCCAATTCCGAGTTCTGCATCTCTTGATCTTGCCCGGTGCCCCCGAGACGCGGACTGACCGGTGTGGTTACACGCTCGTAATGGGTCTACAGTGGCGATCACACAGCCCTTCACGTGACGCGAAACCCTTGCGTCACACATGTTCGCAGGAGCGCGCAATGGCACCCGCCGCCGCAGGATATTTTCGTCGATTGACCCAGCGTCTGACCGAGGACGTCGACCAGTTGGACGCCCAGGAGATGGCCGAGTCCAACAAGGCTTCCGGAGGTCAGAAGGCATGCGATTGTCGTCGCGGTGAAGAAGTCACGATGGTGGGCCGACTCCGCAGCGTCGACGCGTGTCCCAAGTCGGGAAATGCCAGTATCGAGGCCGAGTTCTTCGATGGCACCGAGGTGATCAATCTCGTCTGGATCGGGCGTCGCCGGATCCCGGGAATCGAGACCGGTAAGACCCTGCTGATCCGCGGTCGTGTGGGCGAGCGTGACGGTCGCAAGGCGATCTTCAACCCTTACTACGAACTGCGCGGCGAATAGGCGCGTTTCCCGCATTTACCGTGCAACTCGGTGACTGTGGCACCCTCGACAGGTGACTGAAACACAACAGCGATCGGTAATCGACCAACTCGGCGGGCTGAGTGGTCTGATCTATTCGTCTTTGCCGATTCTGATTTTTGTCCCGGTCAACAGCATCTGGAATCTCACCGCGGCAATCTGGGCCGCATTGGGCGTCGCTGTCGCTATCGCGGCCTGGCGCCTCTTCCGCAAGGATTCCCTCCAACCCGCTATTTCCGGTTTTCTCGGAGTCGGAGTTTCCGCATTCATCGCCTACCGCACCGGCGACGCCAAAGGATATTTCCTCTTCGGTATCTACACGAGCCTCGCCTACGGTGCGGTCTTCCTGATTTCGATCCTCGTACGCTGGCCCCTCGTCGGAATCATCTGGGGCTATCTCAACGGGCACGGCAATCTCTGGCGCAAGCACAGCTCCGCCGTCCGGCTCTACGACGTCGCGACGGCAGCGTGGGCGTTGGTCTTCGGTGCGCGGTATCTCGTTCAGTCACAGCTCTACGACACCGACCACACCGGATGGCTCGCAGTCGCGCGTATCGGCATGGGTTGGCCGTTGACCGGTTTGGTGCTGCTCGTGACGGTCTGGGCTGTGCGTAAGGCCGATCGCATCGTCGAGCCTGAACCGGTTGTGGAGCCCGAAAGCAGCGAGCCCACCGCCACGGACGCAGGGGCCGAAGAGGTGGGCTCGGTGAATCTGACGAAGCCGCGCGAAGACCGCGATCTCAGCTGATCAGGTCCTGGTACTCGGGGTGCTTGTCGAGGAACTTCACGACGTACGGGCACACCGGATGAACCTTGAGGCCGCGTGCTCGTAGGTCGTCCAGAGCCTGGCGGACGAGAACCCCGGCCAATCCGAAACCTTCGAAGGCGGGGTAGATCTCGGTGTGGTTGAACGAGACGACGTCACCGGAGGTGGTGTAGTCCTCGATCCCGGCGAGGTCGCCGTCGGCATGGATCTCGTACCGGCTCTGGGCCGGATTGTCGGTGACTACGGTGTTTTCGGGCGCTTGTGCCATGTGATTCCCTTTCGTCGTCAGTGTGTTCGTCGGTCAATTCTCCAGGCGGAGTGCAACGCGCAACTGATCCTCGGCGTCGACGGCCGCAACGAAGAGCAGTTCGTCCCCGCCTTCGATGGGATCGTCCATCTGCGGGACGATCACGCGTCCGCCACGCAGGATGGTGACCAGTGCGCAGTCTCGCGGAAGTTCGAGTTTCTTGACGGCTTTTCCGGCAAGAGGTGTGTTGTCGGGCAACGTGATCTCGACGAGGTTGGCCTGTCCCTGCCGCAGTGTCATCAGTTTGACCAGGTCACCGACCGAGACGGCCTCTTCGACGAGCGAAGCGAGCATCCGCGGTGTCGAGACGGCGACGTCCACGCCCCAGGACTCGTCGAAGAGCCACTCGTTGCGGGGATCGTTGACGCGGGCGACAACTCGGCGAACACCGAACTCGGTTTTCGCGAGCAGACTGAGGACCAGGTTTGCCTTGTCGTCTCCGGTCGCGGCAATCACGACCTCGTACGACTCCATCGACGCGTCCTCGAGTCTGCTGAGTTCGCAGGCGTCCGCGTGCACCCACTTCGCCTCGGGCACCGACTCCGGTTCGATGTGATCGAGTTTGCGTTCGATCAGCATGACGTCATGTGAGCTTCGAATCAGCTCTCGCGCAATGGAACGGCCTACGGCGCCGGCTCCGGCGATGGCGACCTTCATCGAGAACTTCCAATCACGTTGTAGTGCAACACAGTCGCAGTCTTGTTGTGGGGGGCGGCGTACGGATCAGTCATCTGCGGCCTCCCTCAGTCGTCGCTCGGCGGCGGGTTGCCGGCCAGTGCGACAGCTTCGGCGACGGTTCCCGACACGGCGGCGATGTAGACCTGATCGTCGGCCTGGATGACAGTCTTGCGGTCGGGGAGAATGCCGGTCCCGAAGCGGATGATGAAGGCGACTCTCGAACTGGTCGCGCCCTCGAGGAGCGCGATCGGCTTGCCCGCCCAATCCTCGTGCAGGGCAAGTTCGGTGATGGCGACAGTGCCCGAAGGATCGCGCCACTTCGCAGTCTGACTTTCCTTGGTCAACGTGTGCAGGAAACGATCCGTCGACCACGGCACGGTGGCGACCGTGGGAATGCCGAGTCGCTCGTAAACAGCGGCACGCTTGGCGTCGTAAATACGTGCGACGACGCGTTCGACGCCGAAAGTCTCGCGTGCGACTCGCGCTGCGATGATGTTGGAATTGTCTCCCGAGGACACCGCGGCAAAGGCGTCGGCCCGCTCGATTCCCGCCCGGACCAGCACGTCACGGTCGAACCCCATTCCCAGAACCTTGGTTCCCGGGAAGTCGAGATCGAGACGCAGAAACGCACTCTGATCGCGGTCGATGACGGCGACCTCATGTCCGATCCTGGTCAGAGACGCGGCGAGGGAAGAACCCACTCGACCGCACCCCATGATGACGACATACACGCCCTACTCCGTTCATGGACCCTCATGGCGCGATTGCACGCCGAATCGAACGGTACAGCCACTCACGGGAAGAGCAAGTACAACGGTCGCCCGCGTGCCGGTTGTCACGACAAAAGGTGAAGTTGGGGCTCTGATGACTCCGAATCGGGCGAGACGGCTTACGCTTTGCACGTGTCTAAGCTCTCGACCGCTACCAAGCGGCTCCTGCTCGGTCGGCCGTTCCGAAGCGACAAACTCGGGCACACGCTGCTACCCAAGCGAATTGCACTACCGGTCTTCGCGTCCGACGCGATGTCGTCCGTCGCGTATGCCCCCGAAGAAATCTTCCTGGTTCTCTCCGTCGCGGGTATTTCCGCGTATGCGTACACCCCCTGGATCGGATTGTCCGTCGCCATCGTCATGGCTGTGGTGGTGGCGAGCTACCGCCAGAACGTCCACGCATACCCCTCCGGTGGCGGCGACTACGAGGTCGCGACGGTCAACCTCGGCCCGACCGCCGGTCTGACCGTCGGTAGTGCGCTGATGGTCGACTACGTGCTGACGGTCGCCGTGTCGATCTCGTCGGCGGCGTCGAACATCGGCTCGGCGCTACCGTTCGTCGCGCAGCACAAGGTGTTGTTCGCAGTTGCGGCGATCGTGTTGCTGACCGCGGTCAACCTTCGCGGTATCCGTGAATCGGGGACCGCGTTCGCAATTCCGACCTACGCATTCATCGTCGGCATGTTCCTGATGCTCGGGTGGGGATTCTTCCGGATCTACGTCCTCGGCGAGGATGTGCACGCGGAATCGTCGTCGTTCACGCTCAACGCCGAGGATTCGCATCTGTACGGAATTGCCTTCGCGTTCCTGATCGCCCGCGCATTCTCCTCGGGCTGTGCCGCACTGACCGGCGTCGAGGCCATCAGCAACGGCGTACCGGCGTTCCAGAAGCCGAAGTCGCGCAACGCTGCCACGACCTTGCTGCTGCTCGGGTCGATCGCCATCGTCCTGCTGATGGGCATCATCATCCTGGCTCAGAAGATCGGCATCGTCTACGCACACAATCCGCAGGAACAGCTGGTCGGAGCGCCGGAGGGCTACCATCAGAAGACCTTGATCGCGCAGATCGCCGAAGCCGTGTTCAGTGGTTTCCCGATCGGTTTCTTCTTCATGGCGATCGTCACGGCACTGATCCTGGTTCTGGCCGCGAACACCGCGTTCAACGGATTTCCGGTACTCGGATCGATCCTGGCGCAGGATCGGTACCTACCGCGTCAGCTGCACACGCGCGGCGACCGACTGGCATTCAGCAACGGAATCCTCTTCCTCTCCGGTGCTGCCATCGCATTCGTCGTGGTGTTCGGCGCCGAGGTCACCAAGCTCATCCAGTTGTACATCGTCGGCGTCTTCGTCTCGTTCGTGCTCAGCCAGACGGGCATGATCAAGCACTGGACTCGGCATCTGAAGTCCGAGACCGACAAGGCGCAACGGGCCCGTATGCAGCGCTCGCGAGTGATCAATTCGATCGGTCTGGCAATGACCGCCACCGTCTTGATCATCGTTCTGATCACCAAGTTCGCTGCCGGCGCATGGATCGCCATCGTCGCGATGGTCGCGATCTTCATCGTGATGAAGATGATCCGCAAGCACTACGACAGCGTCGCAGCCGAGCTCGAGGAGCAGGAGTGGGACGGCGTACTGCCCAGCCGCACGCACTCGATCGTGCTCGTCTCGAAGTTGCACATGCCGACGATGCGAGCTCTCGCCTACGCGCGAGCCACGCGACCGGACACCCTCGAAGCCATCACGGTCAACGTCGACGAGCCGGACACCCGTGCACTCGTGCGTGAGTGGGAGAAGAGCGACGTGACGGTTCCGCTCAAGGTGATCGAGTCGCCGTACCGCGAAATCACCAAGCCGGTTCTCGATTACGTCAAGCGTGTACGACGCGATGCTCCGCGTGACGTCGTCACCGTCTTCATTCCCGAGTACGTCGTCGGACACTGGTGGGAGCAGATCCTGCACAATCAGAGCGCGCTTCGTCTGAAGAGTCGTCTGCTTTTCCAGCCCGGCGTGATGGTGACCAGCGTTCCGTGGCAGCTGAGTTCGTCGGCAAAGGCGAAGCCGCTCGACATCGAGAAGACCGCAGGTGCCACGCGTCGCGGTTACGACACCGGCGAGAAATGATCACCGGCGAAAAATGATCGGCAACATCGAAATGGCAGGCGTAGTTCGTTGAGTGAGAATTGGACCGGACAGACCTTCGAGGTCGATCTGGGCAACCCCGGTCACGGCGGGTTCGTCGTCGCCCGGCACGAGGGGCGGGTCGTGTTCGTCCGTCACGGTTTGCCGGGGGAGCGTGCGCTGGTCCGGGTGACCGAGGACAAGGGCGGATCGTTTTGCCGCGCCGACGCGATCACCGTTCTCGACGCTTCTCCGCATCGGATCGATCCGACATGCCCGATCTCCGGCCCGGGCGGGGCGGGCTGCTGCGACTACTCGCATGCGGATCTGAGCGTCCAACGTGAGATGAAGACCTCGGTCGTGCGGGAGCAGCTTCTGCGACTGGCTCGTGTCGAATCGGACGTCGAGGTAGAGGAACTGCCCGGAACCGGAGGCGGAACGGGTTGGCGCACGCGAGTCCGGTTGGCGGTGGACGGGCACGGTGTCGCCGGATACCACGCGTACCGCAGCAACCGGATCGTCACAGACCTGCGGTGCACCCAGATCGATCAGAGCGCGTACGACGGTCTCGGCGGTGCGCAGTGGGCGCCAGGTAGCGAGCTGCAGGTCGTTCTCGACGCTGCGGGCGAGCGGCACGTCGTGGAAATCGCGGCACCCGCGGTGTCCAAGACGGGACGGCGGACGCCCGGGCGACGCGGCGCGATGGCACGCCGAGCGGCAAGCGGCGGCCCGCGAAAGACCCGAGTTGCCATCGGATCGGACACAGTGATCGAGCGCGTCGGCAATCGAGAATGGGCGCTGGCCGCGACCGGTTTCTGGCAGGCCCATCGCGGCGCTGCGGCCGCGTACTCACAGGTGGTCGGGGAGTGGGCCGGAGCCGCTACCGCGGACACGGCCTGGGATCTCTACGGCGGTGTCGGCGTGTTCGCAGCTGCGCTCGCCGAGCTTGTCGGTCCGTCCGGCGTGGTGGAGTCCGTCGAATCTTCGGCGCGTGCAGTCGCGGACGGGCAGGCAGCGCTGTCCGATCTCGGTCAGGTGCGCTTCCACAGCGCCCGCGTCGAGAACATCATCGCGGATCTGGAGCGTTCGCCTGCTGTCGTCGTGCTCGACCCGCCACGTGCGGGGGCCGGCCGTCCGGTCGTGGAAGCTCTCGCCGCAACGGGCGTTGAGCGGATAATCCATATCGGGTGCGACCCGGCGTCGTTCGGTCGCGATATCGGCCTCTACCTGGAGCAGGGCTTCAGAATCGGTGGCCTCCGGGCGTTCGACGCGTTCCCCCAGACTCACCACATGGAGTGCATCGCGCTCCTCGAACGCTGAGACGTCCCGAAATCTTTCCCTGAAACGGTGTGACGCTTCTCGCGTTCACAACAGTTGCTTGCATTACGCAACTAATCGTATAGTTTCGTTCTGCAAGTAGTTTTCCGTTTTCAAGTCACGGCTCGTTCGGGCCACTCGAATTCAGGGGTAGGCAATGTCGGTACAGCCGGAGACGGCCCAAGCGCTCGTCGACACGATCTTCATGTTCGGCAGATCGCTGCGAGCCGCGGTCACCACCGGTGCAGACAGCCTGCTGCCGCCTGCGCTGGTCAGTGTGTTGTTCATGCTGGCAGCGCGTGGGGAGTGCCGACAGAACGAATTGGCCGTCGATCTGTGTGTCAGTCAGTCGTCGCTCAGCCGACAAATGTCGGATCTGGTCGACGCTGGGTATGTCGAGAGAAATCCCGATCCGGCTGACAAGCGGGCGTTCCGCATCCGAGTATCGGAAGAGGGACACGACGTTTTACGGAGAACCACGCAGCGGCGTGCGGCGCGTTTGCGCAACATGCTCGAAGACTGGAGCCAGGAAGAGGCCATGGCCGCAGTGACATCGCTGCAACGTCTCAACGAGACGTTCGGCGCATCGAATCGGCAGGCCTCACCGGCAGTTCCGCACACGGGCGTAGAAAGTATTGGGAGATAAGGCACATGGCAGCAACAGTAGGAGAAACCCGGGCAAGTACCGGAGGTGACGGATCGGCTCGCGAAGCGGGCGCGATGACTCACCGCGAAATTCTCGAAGCACTCACCGGACTCATCGCAGCGCTGTTCACCGCGCTGCTCAGCAGCACCATCGTTTCCACAGCGCTTCCCACGATCATCGGTGAACTGCACGGAACTCAGACGCAGTACGCCTGGATCATCACGACAGCGTTGCTCGCCACCGCGGCGTCGACGCCGATCTGGGGCAAGCTTGCCGACCTCTACAACAAGAAGGTCCTGGTCCAGACCGCGATCGTCATCTTTGTGATCGGCTCGGTCATCGCCGGCGCGGCGCACAACGTTCCGTTGCTGCTCGGTGCGCGTGTCATCCAGGGCATCGGTATGGGCGGTCTGACCGCTCTCGTCGTAGCCATCATCGGCACGATCATCCCGCCGCGAGATCGCGGTCGCTACTCCGGATACATGGGTGCGGCCATGGCCGTCTCGATGTCCGGTGGACCGATCCTCGGCGGCGTCCTCGTGGACACTGCCGGCTGGCGCTGGTGCTTCTACGTGTGCGTTCCGTTGGCAGTCATCGCACTGTTCCTGCTTCAGCGCACACTGCACGTCGAGACCGTGAAGAAGGACAACGTCTCCATCGACTGGATGGGCGCCACCTTGCTCACCGCCGGTGTCAGCGTCCTACTGATCTGGGTGTCGTTTGCCGGTCAGGACGACTACTACGCCTGGTTCTCGAAGGAGTCGGCCTTCTTCGTCATCGGTGGTCTGGCCCTGCTCGGCCTGACGATGTTCGTCGAATCCAAGGTCAAGGATCCGATCCTGCCGATCAAGATCATCACCGAGCGCACAACGGCTCTCGCGATCATCGCCTCGATCGCAGTTGGTGTCGGCCTCTTCGGCGCGACGACGTTCCTGACGCAGTACTTCCAGACCGCACGCGGATTCGATCCCACCGAAGCCGGATTGCTCACCATTCCGATGGTCGCAGGCATGCTCGTCGCCTCGGTCGGCTCGGGCCAGCTGATCACCAAGTTCGGTCAGTGGAAGCCCTTCATCGTCGCCGGCGCAGTTCTGCTGCTGGTCGGTTTCGGGCTGCTGTCGACGATCGACCACGCAACCAGCCTCTGGACCATCGGAATCTTCATCGCCATCGTGGGTCTCGGTACCGGCATGCTGATGCAGAACATCGTTCTCGCCGTGCAGAACACGGTCAGCGTCGAGAACATCGGCGCGGCCAGCAGTATCGTGGCGTTCTTCCGCACCTTCGGCGGCGCGATCGGCGTGTCGGTGCTCGGTTCGATTCTTGCGACCCGCGTCAAGACACTGACAGTCGATTCGGTCTCCACCTTGCCGCCCGAGCAGCAGGCAGTAGCTGGAAAGAGCCTCCAGGACGGCCTCGACCTGAGCAATATGCCTGACTTCGTCTCGCAGATCGTTCGGTTCGCCTACGGCGACGCAACAGGACGGATCTTCCTGGTCGCAGCCGTCGTCGCCGTGGTCACGCTCGTGTCGGTCATCTTCATCCCGAACCGTCCGTTGCGCACCACCATCGACATGGCAACCCCCGACGCCGAGCAGAAGTACGAAGAAGAGCGCGAAGAGAAGAACGAAGAGAAGAACCTCACTCGCTGATCCGCATGCCCGGCTGGTCTACTGCCGGCAGCGTCTTCTGAACTACTGTTGTCACGCCATAGCCCATCGAACGCGGACCGAGATCGATTCTTCGATCTCTCCGCGTTCGACGGCTATCGGGGCCGAATCCGCTTTCATGGCCGCGACACGTCCGCGCATCGGCACTATCTGGTCGAAGTCCTCGAGCACCTCGAGGACTTCGACCAGATCTTTGTCTGCCAGGTCTGCGAACTGTCTGGCCTTCGATTCGGCTGCCGTCCAGGCCAATTCGCGTGCTTTTGTCGCCAGATCGCTGCGGTCGTCGAGATCGAACTCCAGTCCGTCGAGCCGAATCGCGTCGCCACCCACCGATACACATGCCGCGATGACGGCAGCGGGGGAGTTCGCCGCTTCCGGCTCCAGCTCTCGCAGTACGACTCGGAAAGTTGTCGATGCCGTGAATCCTGTTGTCTCCTGGCGGCCTCCGTCGCTCCACTGAGTCTGCGGATGGACGCTCAGCCCGGCGGTGGTGAGGTCCGCTCCGCGCACACCGCGCGCGTGCAGGGTCTCGGTCAGCGCAGTGGACAGACGCGCGACGGCGTCGAATGCGTCGGAAACGGCCGTCTGTGTCACCGATACTCCGATCGTCAATCGCACGATGTCGGGAACAGCTGTTGCAGTGGCGGTTCCGGTCACCGTGACAGTGGACGGTTCCGAGGTGAAGGCGGTGGTGGGCACGTGTGGTTCCTATCCGATTCGTCCGGCGGATATGACACTCCGCAACATCAGGTCCAATTGCTCGTAGGCGCCCGCCGCCAGTCGTTCGAGAAGCGCAAGTTTCAACTCGGGTGCCTGTGCGGTCAGTTCTGCATATCGTTCCGGAGTCAGGACAGCGACGGTGACCGTGGAATCGGCGCGGATGTCATTGAGAAATGGAGTGTCGAGAAACATCGTCATCTCGCCGAACGTCATTCCGGCCGAGAGCGTCGTGATGCGGTGCTCGACCCCATGAGCATCGGTGAACATGGTGCTGACCTGGCCGCTGAGAATCAGATAGAACCCCGAGGCCGCTTCGCCTCGGCGGGCGATCTTCTCGCCGCGGGCATAGGTTCGCGTCTCCAACTCTGCGGAGAATCCCTCGATCTGCGCCGCAGACAGAGCATCGAGAACTGGGTGGTTCTCGATCGAGATCGTCGACGCCTGCCGATCGGCCTCACAATGCACCGCAAGCAGCGTGTCTTCGCACCACTGCATGGCGGAATCGAG
The DNA here is from genome assembly GCF_031763325.1 of Rhodococcus sp. SG20037. Classification (NCBI taxonomy): domain Bacteria; kingdom Bacillati; phylum Actinomycetota; class Actinomycetes; order Mycobacteriales; family Nocardiaceae; genus Rhodococcus; species Rhodococcus sp. SG20037. The sequence goes on from NZ_CP134497.1 coordinate 2,928,785, forward strand.
ATCCGCAAAAACCCGACCACTTCTTCTGGCGGGGTCGATGCTCGAACTTCGTTGTCCCAGCAGTCCTTGCGGATCGACGACGGCCACCGCACAAGCCTGCTCGGCCAGTTGAACCTGCAGTGCAGTGATCATGCGCACCGCGACGTCGCTGGCGTCGTCGACGCGGCGGACGTCGATGACGACAACTTCGAGGCCCTCGTCCACCGAGCCGATTTCGCGGACCGCCGATTCGGCACCGGTGAAGAGGAGATCGCCGTGCAGTTCGTAGACCCGGCTGCGCTTGCCGACGTCGTCGAGCACGGCTTGTTCGGTCGGGGTGCGTCGTACTCGCGACGGTGCTTCGATGACGCTGTATCTGGCCCGGATCGACGAGCGTGACGCCCGCGTCACGTGGAGGAAGTGCAGTTCGAGTTCCTTCGACAGCGCGCGGGCAGACGCAACTCCGCGAACACTGTTGCCGTGAACGTCGAGCCTGGGGGAGTACACGGCGATGCCGATCTGGCCCGGCAGAACCGCCAGCACTCCGCCGCCGACGCCGCTCTTGGCCGGCAATCCGACCTCCACCAGCCACTTGCCGGCGCCGTCGTACATCCCGCAGGTTGCCATGACACTGAGGACCTGTTCGACGCCTGCGGGTGCCAGCGCACGCTCGTGGGTGAGCGGATTGATGCCGTTGTTCGCCATCGTCGCAGCCATCAGACTCAGATCACGGCAGGTCACGTCGATCGAACACTGACGGAAGTACAGGTCGACGGCCTCGTCGGGATTGCCGGTGATGACGTCGAAGGATCGCAGCATGTGGCCGATCGCACGGTTGCGGTGACCGGTGCGGGCCTCGGAGGTGTAGACGGCTTCGTTGAAGGTCAGCTCGCGGCCTGCGTATCGCGAGTACGCCGAGCGGATGCGCTCGAAGCGGGCCTCGGGATTCGGTCCGGCAACCAGTGATGCAGCGGTGATCGCCCCGGCATTGATCATGGGGTTTCGTGGCCGTTCGGTGAGCGGGTCGAGGCTGATTTCGTTGAACGGCTCGCCGGATGGTTCGACGTCGATTTTCGCGGCAACCGCCTCGCTTCCTCGATCGGCGAGAGCCAAGGCGTAGGTGAAGGGCTTCGAGATCGACTGAATGGTGAACGGGATTCGCGAGTCACCGATCTCGTAGACGTAACCGTCTACGGTGGCGATGCAGATTCCGAACGAATCGGGGGCGACCGCCGCGAGTTCGGGGATGTAGTCGGCCAACTCGCCTTCGTCGAGTGATCGGACTTCGTCGAACACTCGCGTTATCAGGTCGTCGACCACAGTTCCCATACGTCGACCTTAAGCTGACATGGCGGTCGTTTTGTGGAAGAAGAGTTGCCGAGTCGATCGCGACGGATCCCATTTGTCTGTGATTGCGATCACGAGCGATCCGCGGGATTTCGCTGTTACGCGAAGTCACACCGGAATCGGGCCGAGTCCGCGTGTCGGTTCGCCGGAACGCTCCGTAGACTGGCAGCACTGTCGCGAAGACAGCCGCGGCGCGCACCGGTGCAGCTGTGAAGCACGGAGGGAGCGATCTCGTTGGGTGTTCTTGCCCGCATTCAGGGTCCTGACGATCTACGTCAGTTGAGCCACGCCGAGATGACGGAGTTGGCCGACGAGATTCGTGAGTTCCTCGTGCTGAAGGTCGCTGCGACCGGTGGTCACCTCGGGCCCAACTTGGGCGTCGTGGAGTTGACCCTCGCACTGCACCGAATTTTCGACTCGCCGCAGGACGCGATCATCTTCGACACGGGCCATCAGGCCTATGTACACAAGATCCTCACCGGTCGTCAGGATCAGTTCGACACTCTGCGTAAGCAGGGTGGACTGTCCGGGTATCCGTGCCGCGCCGAGAGCGAACACGACTGGGTCGAGTCCTCTCACGCTTCCGCCGCGTTGTCCTATGCCGACGGCCTCGCGAAGGCCTTCGCGCTGACGGGTCAGAATCGCCACGTAGTTGCCGTCGTCGGTGACGGCGCGCTGACCGGCGGAATGTGTTGGGAAGCTCTCAACAACATCGCGGCAGGCAAGGACCGTTCGGTGGTGATCGTCGTCAACGACAACGGTCGCTCGTACGCACCGACCATCGGCGGACTCGCCGACCATCTCTCGGCACTGCGCACTGCGCCGAGTTACGAGCGCGCCCTCGACAGTGGCCGACGCATGGTCAAGAGACTGCCCTGGGTGGGGCGCACCGCGTACTCCGTCCTGCACGGAATGAAGGCGGGTCTCAAAGACGCGGTCAGCCCTCAGGTCATGTTCACCGATCTGGGTATCAAGTATCTCGGACCGGTGGACGGACACGACGAAGCCGCCATGGAATCGGCATTGCGCCGGGCAAAGGCCTACGGCGGACCGGTCATCGTCCATGCCGTCACGCGTAAGGGCAACGGTTACGCACACGCCGAGAACGACGTGGCCGACCAGATGCATGCCACCGGCGTCATCGATCCCGTCACCGGTCGCGGCACCAAGTCGTCCTCGCCGGACTGGACGTCGGTCTTCTCGGCCGCATTGATCGAGCAGGCTTCACGTCGTGAGGACATCGTCGCCATCACCGCTGCGATGGCCGGGCCCACCGGCCTTGCGGCCTTCGGTGAAAAGTTCCCCGATCGGATCTTCGACGTCGGTATCGCCGAGCAGCATGCGATGACCTCGGCCGCCGGTCTTGCACTGGGCGGACTTCACCCCGTCGTAGCTATCTACTCGACCTTCCTCAATCGGGCTTTCGACCAGTTGTTGATGGACGTCGCACTGCTCAAACAACCGGTGACAGTCGTGCTCGACCGCGCCGGGGTCACCGGAGTCGACGGCGCCAGCCACAACGGCGTCTGGGATCTTTCGCTGCTCGGAATCATCCCGGGGATTCGCGTCGCGGCACCGCGTGATGCAGACACACTGCGGGAAGAACTGGACGAGGCGCTTCTCGTCGACGACGGCCCAACGGTCGTACGGTTCCCGAAGGGCGCTGTACCCGAAGCGATTCCGGCAGTGAAGCGACTCGACGGAATGGTCGACGTCCTCAAGGCCAGCGAGAGTGAGCGCGGCGACGTGCTCCTCGTCGCGGTGGGCCCGTTTGCATCCTTGGCGCTCGAGATTGCCGAGCGGCTCGACAAGCAGGGCATCTCGGTTGCCGTCGTCGATCCGCGATGGGTTCTGCCGGTCGCGGATTCGCTGGTGAAGATGGCGGACAAGTACGCCCTTGTGGTCACCATCGAAGACGGCGGTCTGCACGGCGGCATCGGTTCGACGGTCTCGGCCGCGATGCGTGCCGCCGGAGTGCACACGTCGTGCCGCGACATGGGCGTTCCCCAGCAGTTCCTCGATCACGCCAGCCGCGAAGCCATCCACAAGGAACTCGGACTCACGGCTCAGGACCTCTCTCGCAAGATCACCGGCTGGGTGGCGGGGATGGGCAGCGTCGGCGTCCACGTCCAGGAAGACGCGTCCTCGGCTTCGGCTCAGGGCGAAGTCGCGCAAGGCTGACGGCTCGTCTCACGATAATCTCGAAAAGCGGTGGCCCTCGGACCAATCCGAGGGCCACCGCTTTTCGGTGTGAAACCGTGAGATCTCGCTACTGGACGGATTCGAGTGTGCTGCCTCGCGTTTCCTTCACGAATCGCAGGACGACGAACAGCGACAACACTGCCATGACGGCGTAGCCGGCGTAGGTGTACGACAGATTCCAATCGGCCAGTGCCGGGAACGTCCAGGACACCAGGAAGTTCGCGACCCAGTTGGTGGCGGTCGCAATTCCGACTGCTGCAGCACGCACGCGGTTGGGGAACATTTCGGAGATCAACACCCAGACGACCGGGCCCCAGGACAGAGCGAAGAAGAACACGAATGCGTTCGCCCCGATAAGAGCGATAGTGGCATTGGCTCCGGTCAGCGTGGCCACAGATTCGCCGATCTCGTTCTTGGTCACTGTTGCCGAATGGAAACAGAACGCTGCGGTGCCCAGTGAGATGGCCATACCGGCGGAACCGACCAGCAACAACGGCTTTCGACCGACCCGGTCGATGACGGCGATGGCGACGAACGTACCGACGATGTTGACCAAGGCGCTCACGACGCTGATCAGCAGGGACCGGTCGGCGCCGAATCCGACCGCCTGCCAGAGGGTGCTCGAGTAGTAGAAGATCACGTTGATACCGACCAACTGCTGCAATGCGGCGAGTGCAATACCGACCCACACCAGATGGGAGACCCCGAGCCGCTTCGAGAAGAGTTGGCGGACTGTGGTCTTGGCTTGCTTCTCCGTCAGAGATTCGCGGATCTCGTTCATGCGTTCGGTGACGGCGTCGTGATCTCCACCTTCGAGATCGGAGATGATCTTGCGAGCACGATCGTCCTTGCCCTGCGCCACGAGGAACCGTGGAGATTCGGGAATCGTGGTTGTCATGATCAGGTACAGGACTGCGGGAACCGCCTCGAGCATCAGCATCCACTGCCAGGCTTCGAGGCCTGCGATCTGATTGCGATCACCACCGGCCGCGGCCTGGAGGGCGTAATTGACCAACTGCGACACGGCGATTCCGAGAACGATCGCCAGTTGGTACATCGAGCCGAGACGTCCGCGAATCGCGGCGGGGGAGATCTCCGCGATATAGGCCGGGGCGATGACTGACGCGAAACCGACTGCCAGGCCGCCGACCACGCGCCAGAACGTGAGGTCGTAGACGCTGAACGGAATTGCGGAGCCTACGGCGCCGATGATGAACAACACCGCGGCTATCTGCATGACGCGGATGCGGCCGAGTCGGTCGGCGAGTGTGCCTGCGATCCAGGCGCCGAGTGCTGCGCCGAGCAGAGTCAGTGAGACCGTGAGCCCGGTGCCCGAGGCGCCGATGTCGTACTTGTCTCGGATCGCACCGACCGCCCCGTTGATGACGGCGGTGTCGTATCCGAACAGAAAACCGCCGAGCGCGGCGGCGCCGGCGAAGAGCACTGCATGTCCGACGTCGGCGCGAGTAGCGCCTGATCCTCCGCCGGAGGCGGTTCCGCTGAATGCCATTCCTGCCCCCTCAAAGGCCCTACGGTCGACACCCCGATGCGCCGATCCATCCGCGAGCACTCTGCACGCTACGCCCACCGGGGCAGATTTGGCGGGGACTCACGCGCCGTTACCCAGCTGAGTCCATTCCCGCAGCGAATCAGCTTGACACAGTGATGTCGTATTGATTGCAGTTAGTATGCAAACAATATGGTAAGTGCAGGTGAGGGCGCTTTACTCGCCCGAGAGATGCTCGGCTTTTGCTGCGATGTCTTCGAGATCCTTCGCCATGAATTTCCGGGTCACCCGCCTCTCCGGCGAGCCGTTCGATACGGATCACGCCGGAGAGGGTTGTCGGGAAAATCTCGTTTCTAGGCGGAGGCGCGCTTTGCGGCTTCGCTCAACGTCGGTGTGATCTGGCCGAGGACCCACGGCGTGCTGAGGACGTTGACGTTGCTCAGTCCGCCGATGACGCGGGTGTCGCTGAGGAAGGCGGTAGATCCGCGCTTGACCGCGCCGAGTCCACCGACTGCGGGTATGCCGGACGGATCACCGGAGCCGTCGGTGAAGCCGACAATCACATCGGCGTCGATGTCGGCGATGTTCTCGTAGGAGATCGTCTTGAAGAACGATCCACCTGCATTGTCCGCGGCGAGCTTCTCGACGCCCGGTGCGTTGACGAACCCGAGTTCGGTCAGCACCTGGACCCGCGGATCAGTGGGCAGATAGACGTTGATGTTGCTCGAATCGGTGTCGAAGTTGACCACTGCCAATGTCTTTCCGGCGAACTCCGGGTGGGCTGTGGCGGTATCGGCGAGAGTCGCGTCGAGGCCGTCGACGAGCTGGTCGGCCTCTTCGCTCTTGCCGACTGCCTTGCCGACGATGCGGGTCTGGTCCTGCCAGGATGTCTGCCAGGCCGCGCCGGGGTAGGCGGCCGTCGGTGCGATCTTGCTCAGTTGGTTGTAGACGGATTCCTCGAAGCCCTCGTACGGCGCGAGGATGGCGTCGGGGGTCAACGACGCGATGGACTCGATCGGCGGTTCTCCGCTGGCCGGCATGTCGAAGAGCGTTGTCTTGTCCGCGTCGAAGTAGTCCTGCGCCCAGGGCATGACGCCGTTGTCGTCCGCGCCGTAGGTGTACTTGGGCTGTCCGACCGGAGTCAGATCGAGTGCGTACAGGATGTCCTGCGCGTTCCATCCGAGGGTGACGAGGCGCTCGGGCTTCGAGTCGATGGTCGTGGTGCCGAAGGTGTTCTCGATGCTGACGGGGAATCCGTCCGTACCTTGGGATGGCGTGGATGTGCCTGAATCCGAGGAGCACGAGACAAGTGCGGTGACCGCGATTGCAGCCGCACCGAGGGCAGTGAAGCCCCGAACAGAAGTTTTCATGAAGGGCAGCCTAACCTACTGAATTTCGGCAGCCAAACGAAACCGATTGTGCCGTTTATGCAGGTGGGAGTCGGATCTGGACCGCGTTTCTCAGTGCACCGTTTCGGTGGGCAATACTTTCCTCGTGCGATCACAGCAGAAGATTCTCGGTGCCGCCCTCGGACTGATCGAAGGTGGCGGATTCGAGGCTGTGAACATTGCCGCAGTTGCCACCGCGGCCGGTGTCTCGCGCCAGACGGTGTACTCGATTTTCGGCACACGTGAAGAGGTCGTCTCCCAGGCGATGGGCGGTCTCGCTGTCGAGGTTCTCGGGGAGATCACGGCACAGGTGGAGTCGGTCGACACGGCGTGTGAATACGTCGTCGAATTCATCGTTGCCGCGCGAACTGCCGTGCGTGCTCACCCGGTGCTCGCGACTCTGCTCCTCGCTGAGCGGGGAAACCCTGTCTTCGATCTCGAAATGATGAGTCGAGCAATACCTTTCGCTGGTCAGATGCTCACCCCTATGGTCGAACGTGGCCTCGCCACCGAGGCGGAGTTGGATGAGATAGTGGAAATTGCCGTGCGACTGGGGCTTTCGGTTGTTGCATTCGACAGTGACCTCGTACATTCCGACGACTCCTTGCGGGCCTTTCTCTCGAGGTGGCTCGGGCCCGCAATCCGGTCGACCTCGTAGTTCCTTGCCTGCTCCGCCAAAACCTTGACACTCGAGCGTCAGAGTGTCTAGTTTTGGCGTGCCCGGAATTCTCTGGCGACATTCTTCGAGGGAGCACCAGTCATGTCCGGAGTGAAACGTAGATCATTCTTGGCCGGTACGGCCGCCGTGGGAGTCGCGATGATGGCGCCACGCACGGCCAGGGCTGCAACAGGGATTCCGCTGACACGTGAAGTGCACCGTGCCGTGGTTATCGGATCGGGGTTCGGCGGCGGGGTGACGGCACTTCGCCTGGCCGAGGCGGGGGTTCCGGTCACTTTGCTGGAGAGAGGGATTCGGTGGCAGACCGGGCCGAATGCCGAAACTTTTCCGCACCCAGCCAGTCCGGACAAGCGCATCCTCTGGCATCAGTCCAACCCGACTCTGTTCGGCAGGCCGGCGATCTTCGAGCCATACGCGGGTTTGTTGGAGACGGTGACCGGTGAGAACATGACCGCGATCTGCGCAGCCGGTGTGGGCGGCGGATCGCTTGTGTACCAAGGGATGACGCTGCAACCGGAAGAAGTGGTCTTCAACACGCACTTTCCGGAGGAGCTCGATTACGCACGAATGGACCGCGTCCATTACCCGCGGGTGGCGCGGATGCTGCAAGTGGAAACTGCACCAGACGAACTGATTTCCAGCCCGAACTACGAGGCGGCACGTGTATTCGCGCGTAACGCAACGCGTTCCGGTCTACCCGTGTCGAAGATTCCGATGCCGATCGACTGGAACTTCGCGTTGGCCGAACTGAGGGGTGAGATGAAGCCGTCTTACACCAACGGTGACGGCGCGCTCGGTGTCAACAACGGTGGCAAGCATTCGGTGGATGTCACCTACATTGCGGCTGCGGAAGCGACCGGATTGGTGAATGTGGAGACTCTGCACCAGGTCACCGATGTCGAGCGGGCTGCCGACGGACGGTGGCGCGTGTACGTGGACCGGACCGACATTTCCGGCAAGATTCTCGAGAACAAGATCTTGACGACGGATGCGCTCGTCATGGCTGCCGGCAGCATGAACACCACCAAACTCCTGGTCCGCGCCGCGGCGACGGGGCGGATCACGGATCTGCCGGACGAGCTCGGCGCAGGGTGGGGGACCAATGCCGATCGGATCTACATCTGGTCGGATCTCGCCGAGAACTTCGGTGCGACGCAGGGCGGGCCGGTCGTCTACGGCAGCCGGAACTGGGACGACCCGCATAACGCGTTCACCGTCATTCAGGCGTCGTTCCCGCCCGTTGCGTTCGACGCTCACAGCACGGTGATGGTCGGATTCGGTGTGAGCCGCGACCGAGGTCGGTTCGTGTACGACTCGGCGCGGGGTGAGGCGGTGCTCCGTTGGCCGAAGGACGGGGATTCGGCGATCCAGCAAGGCCACATCGGACCTGCGGCCCAGCAGATCGCGGCAGGAGGACTGCTCACCGACACGAACGCGATACTGCCGTCCACGTGGCATCCCCTCGGCGGTGCCTGCATGAACTCGGTGTGCGATCTCGATGGGCGGATTCTGGGCCAGCGGGGGTTGTACGTGCTCGACGGCGCTCTGCTGCCGGGAAACTCCGCTGCGTGCAATCCGTCGATGACCATCGCCGCCGTCGCGGAGCGTGCGCTCGAGAACATCGTGAAAGACGATGTGGGAACACTCTTCTGAGCCTGCAGAACGTCACGGACGGCGTACCCGAGGGCACGCCGTCCGTGACGGGTCGATCGACTGACTCAGACGCTGGCAACACCGGGCGCGAGGAAGCGCTTGCCGTTGACGGCCTCGGAGGTACCGGTCCGGTCCAGGTACGGCGTGATGCCGCCGTTCCAGAATCCGAATCCGCCGCCGAGCAGCAGGCAGAGGTCGATGTCCTCGGCTGCCGCTACGACGCCCTCGTCGAGCATGATCTGAATTTCCTCGGCAAATGCACGACGTGTGCGCTCGAGGACCTCTTCCGAAGTTGACACCTTGTCACCCTGCGGCCACAGTGCGGCGACCTCGGGGTCGACGGCCTGACCGTTCTCGCCCCAGGTCCACACGCCGGGCTTGCGGGCCTCGACGAGTGCTTCGAGTCCGGGTGAGCTCTTGAACCGGTCCGGGTACGACTCCTGCAGGGTCTCACCGGTGTGCAGTGCCACTGCGGGTCCGACGAGGGCCAGCAAGGTGAACGGCGACATGGGCATGCCGAGTTCGGCGATGGCATTGTCTGCGACGTCGAAGGGGGTGCCTTCGTCGACGGCGGACATGACCTCACCCAAGGTGCGGGTGACGAGGCGGTTGAAGACGAAGCCGGCTTTGTCGCCGCAGAGGACGGCGGACTTCTTCAGCGACTTCGCGGTGGCGAAAGCCGTTGCGAGAGTGGCATCATCGGTCTTGCTGCCCTTGATGATCTCGAGGAGGGGGAGAACGGCCACCGGGTTGAAGAAGTGGAAGCCGACCACACGCTCGGGATGTTCGAGGCCGGACGCCATCTCCGTGATGGAGAGCGAAGAGGTGTTGGTGGCGAGGATGGTTTCGGGAGCGATGAACTGCTCGAGTTCCGCGAAGACCTTCTTCTTGACGTCCATGTTCTCGAAGACGGCTTCGATGACGAAGTCGGTCTTGGCGAACGCGGCCTTGTCGAGGGAACCGGAGACGAGCGCCTTGAGGCGGTTCGCAGCGTCGGGGGATAGGCGCCCCTTGCCCTGGAGCTTCTCGATTTCGGTGTGGACGTAGCCGACACCCTTGTCGATGCGTTCCTGGTCGATGTCGGTCAGGATGACCGGCACCTTGAGCTGGCGGACGAAGAGCAGCGCGAGCTGGCTGGCCATGAGGCCGGCGCCGACGATGCCGACGCCGCTGACCTTACGAGCGAGCGAGCGGTCGGGTGCTCCGGCGGGACGCTTGGCGCGCTTGTTCACCAGATCGAAGGCGTACAGACCTGCGCGGAGTTCGTCCGTCAGGAGGAGGTCGGCAAGAGCCTCGTCCTCGGCCGCGAAGCCCTTGTCGAGCGAGGCGGCATCGGTGATGTCGGTGCTGCGAGCCAGTTCGAGTAACTCGACGGCCTTGACGGCGCCGGGAGCGTTGCCCTTGGTCTTGCCGTCGACGATCGCCTTCGCACGAGCGATCGCGTCGTCCCAGCCCTGGCCACGATCGATCTCGGGGCGAGCGGGGGTCACTGTGCCGGCGAGGACCTGCGACGCCCAGGCGAGGGACTGCTCGATGAAGTCGGCGGAATCGAGAACGACGTCGACGACGCCGAGTTCGAGTGCCTTCTTGGGGGAGAGCACCTTGTTCTGGTTCAGCGAGTTCTCGATCACCACGGTGACGGCGTTCGACGGGCCGACGAGGTTGGGGAGCAACTGGGTTCCGCCCCAACCGGGGACCAGACCGAGGAATGCTTCCGGAAGACCCAGTGCGCCCGCATTGGCGGCAACCGTGCGGTAGTGGCTGTGCAGTCCGACCTCGAGGCCGCCGCCCAGAGCGACACCGTTGATGAAGGCGAACGTGGGAACGGACGACTCACGCAGGCGTCGGAACACCTTGTGACCCAAGCGGCCCAGCTCGAGTCCCTGCTCACGAGAGGTGATCGCGGGAACACCCTTGAGATCCGCGCCGGCGGCGAAGATGAACGGCTTGCCGGTGACGGCGATGGCAACCGGGTTGGCGGCAAAGGCTTCGTCGAGGGCGGCGTCGAATGCTGCGAGTCCGCCGGGACCGAAGGACGACGGCTTGGTGTGGTCGAAGCCGTTGTCGAGGGTGATCAGTGCAAACGGGCCCTCGATGCCGGGGACCGAGATGATCTTCGTGTAGGCGTTCGTCACGACCTCGTCGGCGAATGCTGTTGCAATATCAGACATTTAGTTAACTCCTGCCTGGTAGTCAGCGTGGTTCGGGTTCTCCCAGATGACGGTGCCGCCCATGCCGAGGCCGATGCACATGGTGGTCAAGCCGTAGCGCACGTCGGGACGCGTCGCGAACTGGCGGGAGAGCTGCGTCATCAGGCGAACGCCCGAGGAAGCGAGGGGGTGGCCACACGCGATGGCGCCGCCCCACTGGTTGACGCGCGGGTCGTCGTCGGCGATTCCGTAGTGCTCGAGGAACGCGAGGACCTGAACGGCGAACGCCTCGTTGATCTCGAAGAGTCCGATGTCCTCGATCTTCAGGCCGGTGCGTGCCAGCAGCTTCTCGGTGGCGGGAACCGGGCCGATGCCCATGACGGCGGGGTCGACGCCCTGGTAGGCGAAGCCCACCATGCGCATGCCGACCGGCAGGCCGAGCTCGGCTGCGGTGTCCTCACCGGCGAGCAGTGCTGCGGTGGCACCATCGTTGAGTCCGGCTGCGTTACCGGCGGTGATGCGTCCGGCCGGGCGGAACGGCGTCTTGAGCTTCGCGAGATCTTCGACGGTGGTTCCGGGGCGCGGCGGCTCGTCTTCGGTGGCCAGACCCCAGCCCGCGGAACTGCGGGTGGCGACGGGGACCAGGGTGTCGGCGATGAAGCCGGCCTTCTTGGCAGCGTCGTACTTGTTCTGGCTGTTGACGGCGTAGGCGTCCGTGCGGTCCTTGGTGATGGTCGGGAACCGGTCGTGCAGGTTCTCGGCGGTGTTACCCATCACGAGGGCGCTCGGGTCGACCAGGCGGTCGGCGAGGAAACGCGGGTTGGGGTCTGCGCCCTCACCCATCGGGTGGTGACCCATGTGCTCGACGCCACCGGCGATCACGACGTCGTACTGGCCGAAGCCGATGCCCGACGCGGTCGTGGTGACGGCGGTCATCGCGCCGGCACACATGCGGTCGATGGCGAATCCTGGAACGGTTTCGGGGAGACCGGCGAGGATCGCAGCGGTGCGGCCGATGGTCAGGCCCTGGTCGCCGGTCTGCGTGGTGGCTGCGACGGCAACTTCGTCGATCCGTGCGGGATCGAGCTGCGGGTTACGGCGAAGCAGCTCACGAATCGCCTTGACGACGAGATCGTCTGCGCGCGTGTCGGCGTACATGCCTTTCGGGCCGGCCTTGCCGAACGGGGTGCGAATGCCGTCGACGAAGACGACGTTGCGTTGGTTGTTTGTGGATGGAGCCACGCGAATTCCTCCTGATGGAGCTGCCCACCGCACCGAAGGGCGGTGAGACGTTGGTTCGGCGATCACGGCCAGGCGTCCGGCCTCGTATCGAGCGTACTACTGCCCATTACTGACCGGTAACTTAACGTGCCGAATTGCTCCAACCTCACACCGGGGTCAGGTCAGGATTCCGGCTCTTCCACTTCGGGCTTGGCCGGGACCACGGAGTTCAGTGCCTCGGCGAGGACGGGAACGGTCAAAGTGCGTTGCCAGCCACGTGCGCCACCGGAAGTGAGCTTGGTCTCGATCGCACTCTCGACTTCGGCGATGTCCGAGTCGGGTTCCAGTTTCCAGTCCCAGCACAGGCGCCTGACCAGGTCGGGTTGGAGCAGATTCTCCACGGGCACCGAAACCTCTTTGCTCAGGTCCGACAGTGCTGCGCGCGCCGCGGTCAACCGATCAGCCGCCGCTGGATCCTGGCGGGCCCAGCGACCGGCAGCGGGCGGCCCGACGATGGGCGGGGTTTTCGGCGGAAGCTCGCTGTCGGGGAGCTTGCGCGCGGCTTCCAGTGCATCCATCCAGATACGCGAATAACGGCGTTGACGTGGTCCGCCGAAGACGGGAAGCGAGCGGAGCGTGTCCAACGACCGAGGATCTTTGAGAGCGGCATCGATGATCGCGGAGTCAGGAAGAACCCGACTCGGGGACACGTCGCGCTTGCGTGCGAGATCCTCGCGCGCCTGCCACAGCGCCCGTACTGCCGCCAACTGACGGGTGGTCTTGAGTGAGGTGATGTGCGACGTACGACGCCAGCGGTCCGGTTTGGGCTTGGGCGGGCCGGCCAGACGGATGTACTCGAACTCTTCCTTCGCCCACTCGAGCTTGCCTTGGGATTCGAGTTCGGCTTCCATTGCGTCGCGCAGTTCGAGAAGCACTTCGACGTCGAGGGCGGCGTAGTTCAACCAGGCGTCCGGCAGCGGACGTGTCGACCAGTCCGCAGCCCCGTGACCCTTGCGAAGTTCCACTCGCAGGGTTCGTTCCACGATCGCGGCGAGTCCGACTCGCTCGAACCCGGCCAGTCGTCCGGCCAGTTCGGTGTCGAACAGCTCGGCCGGCGTCAGGCCCAGTTCGGCGAGGCCGGGGAGATCCTGATCGGCAGAGTGCAGCACCCATTGCAACGGGTTGATCACCTCGGCCAACGGCTGCAGGTCTTGCGCTGTCGGAATCGGGTCGAGAAGGAACGATCCTGCTCCTTCGCGTCGAAGCTGGATCAGGTACGCCCGTGCCGAATAGCGGAATCCGGATGCGCGCTCGGCGTCCACGGCGAGCGGGCCGTGGCCGGAGGCCAGCGCGGCCGCGGCGTCGGCGACACCGGCGGCAGTGGTGATGACGTCCGGAACTCCGTCACGCGGAACGAGCAGCGGAACTACGTCGGAGGTGGGCTCGGTTGCATCATCGGTGACTTCGGACATGGTCACTGACTCTACGTCGCAGTCGGGGCCGGGGTTGTCACCTCAGCGTCGAACAGTTCGTCGAGTGCGGCTCCGAAACCTTGCGCGAGCTGGTCCAATTCGGGTGCCAGATCGGAGCAACTGACGATGCCGACGTCGAGTTTTCCGTCGAGAGACATCACCGTCACGTTGAGACCTGCTCCGTGAAAGATCGGGCCGAGCGGGAACATTCCCTTGATCTGGGCACCGAGGAAGTAGAGCGGGACCGGCGGTCCAGGCACATTCGACACGACCAGGTTGGACACGACGGGGTGACGCTCGGCGAGTTTGAGCGACGAGTACACGCGCATGGCGGCGCCGAACACCGCCGGCGAAGCGAACTGCGACCAGTCCTGGAGCATGTTCGCGCCCAGAGCCTCGTTGTGATTCTTCGAGGTGGCGTTGTAATCGCTGATTGCGTGCAGGCGTTCGACCGGATCGGCGATCTGGGTGCCGAGTTGCGTGAACATGCCCGAGATCTGGTTCGTGCCCGGACGATCGGATTTGCCGTGGACCGACACCGGCACCATGGCGACGAGGGAATCCTCCGGCAGCTCGTCCCGGTCCTCCAGATACTTACGCAGTGCCCCGGCGCAGAGCGCGAGAACCACGTCGTTGACCTTGACCCCGTGACGGTCCTTGACGGCTTTGACCTTCGCGAGATCGAGTTGGCTGAACGCGACGTTGCGGTGACCGGTGATCGCGCCGTTGAACGAGGTCCGCGGCGCGGTGAACGGAGCAGGCATCGCTTCACCCTTTCGTGCACGCGTCACCCACTTCGGGAGCATGGCGATTCCGCCGGGGACCAGACGGGCAATTCTTGCGGGTCGGGCGATGACGGCCATGAGTCCGCCGATGGCGATGTCCAGCGTTCCCGCGTCGCCCGCACCCTGTGCGGTGGGATCCACGAGCGCCGGGGAATCCGGTTCGAGACTGCACAGCTGAGCCAGGATGTTCGCGCCGGTGACACCGTCGGCAGCGCTGTGATGGATCTTCGACATGACGGCGATCTGTCCGTCGGCAAGTCCCTCGATCACCCACATCTCCCACAGCGGTCGGGAACGATCCAGCGGTTGGCTCGCGATGTGTCCGGCGAGCTCTGCCAGTTCCGCGTGTGTGCCGGGAGCAGGTACCGCGGTCCGATGGCAGTGCCGCTCGATGTCGAAATCGTGATCGTCGACCCACACGGGGTAGTCGAGATTGAGACGGGAATCTTTGAGTTTGCGCCGGAAGGTCGGCATGGTGGCCATTCGCGAGTCCAACTCGCGAAGCAGCTTCCGGTAGTCGTAGCCGCCCGGGATGGTCGTGGGGTCGAGCAGGACAAGTCCACAAACGTGCAATAGCTGGGTCGGTGTTTCCAAGTAGAGGAAGGTCGCGTCGAGTCCGCTGAGACGTTGCATGACTCATTCTAGAACGGGTTCTAGTATTTTTCCGGGGGAATGCTCAAACGAGTGACAGAGTCAGTCGTTCTGCCGCGACAGCGTAGTTATCCCGGCAGGCGGAAGCCCCGCCGCGTACGCGAGAACCTCGCAGAAAGCCTCGACGTGGTGAGCCAATTCGGACGAAGTTGCAGTCCAGGACGCTCGCAACTCCAGTTGATGGGCTCGCGGAGGCCCGGCGATGTCGCCGTACCGCACGGAAGTTGTAGCTGTGACCGTACCGCCCAGGGCCACAAAAGGTTCCGGTCCGGCCTCCAAAGCGTCCACCAGCCAACTCCAGGCTACTTCGGGAAGTAGTGGATCCGCGGCGACGGCTTCGTCGAGATCGGCCTGGATATACGCCACCAACCGCATGGTGCCGTTCCACGCCTCGTCGCCGTCCGGATCGAACAACAGGATCAGGCGGCCGAAAGCGTCACCTTCGGACTGCTCGGCCACGACGTCGGAGTCCGGGTGGAGAACCTCGGCCCCCACCGCGTGGCTGTACGGAGCGAGACGCTGCGGCGGGCGGATGGGGCCGACCTCTATCTCGGGCCGAACCCGCGCAGCGGTCATCGCCTCCACGGCGGCACGGAACTCGGCCGGGTCGGCTGTCGATCCGGATGTCGTCACAGGTCAGGACGTTAGTCGGGGATGCGGGCGGGGAGGTGGAGGCGCGCCGACCGAGTGTGGCTCGGGTGTGTGGCCGCTCACGAACCGCTCGGGTGTCCGATCCCGAGTGTGGGACGTGGCAGCATTGAGTCGATCGAAGACACACGTTGGCGGAGAGCGCGAGGACTGATGAGCGGGTTGGACAACATGAATTCAGGCATTACCGGGTCGGCGGAGTACAGCGCTCGGCGAGTCTTGCCCGACGCACCGTTGCTTGCCGCGGCGACCGGACGCACTCCGAGTCGACGGCCGGTGTGGTTCATGCGTCAGGCCGGGCGTTCGTTGCCGGAGTACCGCGAGATCCGCGCCGGGATCGGCATGTTGGAATCTTGTTTCGATCCGGCGCTGGTCTGTGAGATCACGATGCAGCCGGTGCGCCGTCACGACGTGGACGCGGCAATCCTGTTCTCGGACATCGTCGTTCCACTCAAAGCCGCGGGAATCGATCTCGACATCGTTGCCGGCGTCGGACCGGTGGTCGCCAATCCGATTCGCTCCATCGCCGACGTTGCAGCACTTCCGCGACTGGTCCCCGAAGAGGTAGGCGCAATCGCGCAGGCCGTTCGGCTTCTCACTACCGAGTTGGGCTCCACGCCGCTGATCGGCTTTGCCGGAGCGCCGTTCACTCTGGCGTCGTATCTGGTCGAGGGTGGTCCGAGCCGGAACCACGAGAAGACCAAAGCGCTCATGCACTCCGATCCGAAGACCTGGCACGCGTTGCTCGGAAGTTTGGCCGACACGACGATCTGCTTCCTGCAGGCGCAGCTCAAGGCGGGCGTCGACGCGGTCCAGCTGTTCGACTCGTGGGCCGGCGCGCTCTCGCTGGCCGATTACCGGGAATTTGTTCTCCCGCATTCCGAGCGAGTGTTCGCCGAGGTTGCCGCTGCCGGCGTCCCGCGTATCCACTTCGGTGTCGGCACCGGTGAACTTCTCGGCGCGATGGGGGAGGCAGGCGCCGACGTCGTGGGTGTCGACTGGCGGATTCCGCTCGACGTCGCGGCTGGTCGTGTCGGTCCGGGTAAGGCGCTGCAGGGCAATCTCGATCCCGCCGTACTGTTCGCGGGCCCCGAGGTGATCGATCGTGAGGTGCGCCGGATCGCCGCCGAAGGGGACCGCGCGATCGAGGCCGGTGCCATCGGCCACATCTTCAACCTCGGCCACGGAGTTCTTCCCGACACCGATCCCACGGCGATCACCTCGGCGGTGGAGCTGGTGCACTCGCTGTGACAACGACTCGGCCGTCGGTCGCGGTGATCGGAGGCGGAATCTCCGGTCTGGTTGCCGCGTACCGGCTTCGGCGCAGTCTGGGCTCCGAAGCGGACATCACGATCGTCGACGACTCACCGCGGCTGGGCGGGAAGCTGCGAACGATTGATCTGGGCGGTGGCCCGATCGACATCGGTGCCGAGGCTTTCATCGCCCGTCGGCCGGAAGTTCCTGCGCTTCTCGCCGAGCTGGGACTGACCGATCAGATCGTCTACCCCGCGGGCCTGAGTCCGTTGATCTGGTCTCAGGGCTCACTGAATCGGTTGCCGACCGGAACCCTGATGGGAATCCCGGCTTCGGCGGAGTCGGTTCGAGATCTTGTCGACGAGCAGACCCTGGCGCGCATAGCGGCCGAGGCCGGCGTCCCGCTGGAGTGGACCCGCGGTTCCGATTGCAGTGTTGCCGAACTGGTTTCGCAGCGATTCGGTGATCAGGTGGTCAGCCGATCGGTGGATCCGCTTCTCGGTGGGGTGTACTCGGGGCTGGCGGAGACCATCGGCGTGCGTGCAGCTTTGCCGACACTCGCTGCGGCCCTCGATGCGGGCTCTCGGAGCCTCACGGATGCAGTCGCAGCCGCATTGCCGACGCCTGCACCGGGGCCGGTGTTCGGAGCGCTCAGAGACGGGTACGGCATCCTGCTCGATGCGCTGCAGCAGGCCGCCGACGCGACCTTCGTCCGTGGCGAGGCTTCTGGGTTGCGCAGCGACGGGGCTGGTTGGAACGTCGATCCGCTCGGAAGCGTCGACGCGGTGATTCTGGCCGTCCCGGCGCCGCGCGCGGCGGCGCTGTTGGCCGGAGTCGATGCGGATGTTGCGAGTACCGTCGCTCGGATCGAACTGGCGTCGTCCGCGGTGGTGGCGCTCCAGTTGTCCGGGCAGGTCGAACTTCCGCAGAATTCAGGGATCCTGGTAGCCACCGACGCCGACCTGACCGCCAAGGCGTTCACGCTGTCGAGCCGAAAGTGGACACACCTCGCTGATCGCGGTGAGCACCTCGTTCGGGTGTCGTTCGGTCGATTCGGTGCATCGGAGATCGTCGACCGGCCGGATGGTGAGTTGATCGACTTCGCGCGCGCCGATCTCGAGACCGTGACCGGAATCACCGAGGAGCCAGGCGCGACCTTCGTACAGCGGTGGCACGGAGGTCTTCCCCAATACGCCCCAGGTCACACGGAAATCGTGGCTGAAATCGAGTCCGGGATGACGCAGTTCGACGGCCTCGCCCTGGCCGGGTCGTGGCTGCACGGCGTCGGGGTTCCGGCGTGTGTCGCAGTCGGCACGACGGCGGCTACACGGATATTCGAGCGAGTGGCACGATAGACCCATGGCACGCCTTGATTTCGACAAACTGAACTCTGAAATCCGTTACCTCATGTTCTCCGTGTTCCAGGTGGAACCCGGTGTGCTGGGCGATGATCGGGAAGCTGCGGTCAAGGACGCCCGCTTGTTCTTCGAGGGTCTCGAAGACAAGGGCGTCGTGGTTCGCGGGATCTACGACGTCGCCGGCCTGCGCGCCGACGCGGACTTCATGATCTGGACCCACGCGGCCACCATCGAGGAACTGCAGGCCGCGTACGCGGATTTCCGTCGCACCACCGTCCTCGGACAGGCCAGTGCTCCCATCTGGAGCAACTCGGCGGTGCACCGCCCCGCGGAGTTCAACAAGAGCCACGTGCCCTCGTTCATCGCGGGTGAGGATCCGGGCGACTACATCTGCGTCTACCCGTTCGTCCGCTCGTACGAGTGGTACCTGCTCCCCGACGAGGAGCGTCGCAAGATGCTCGCCGATCACGGTATGGCTGCTCGTTCGTACAAGGACGTTCGCGCCAACACGGTCCCGGCCTTCGCCCTGGGGGACTACGAGTGGATTCTCGCGTTCGAAGCACCCGAGCTCATTCGTATCGTCGATCTGATGCGCGATCTACGTGCCACCGAAGCTCGCTTGCACGTTCGCGAAGAGGTGCCGTTCTTCACCGGCCCGCGCGTGGACATCGAGAAGCTGGTCCTTTCCCTTCCCTGATCTGCTTCGAAAGTAGTTTCTGTGACAACTGCACCGAACCGGCGTCGTCAACACATGTCCCATTGGGGAATGTTCACCGCCGAATCGGTCGCCGGCGAGGTGACCGCCGTGCATCCGTACGAGGGTGATGCGAATCCTTCGCCGATGCTCGGGAACCTCGCCGGTTCGGTGCGCAGTCGGGCTCGTGTTTCGGGCCCGGCGGTGCGTCGGGGTTGGCTCGAGAACGGGCCGGGTCCCAGCGACCGACGTGGAGCCGACGAATTCGTCTCGGTCTCCTGGGACGAACTGACCGAACTCCTCTCGCGTGAACTGCGTCGCGTGGTCGACGCGCACGGAAACAACGCGATCTTCGGCGGCTCGTACGGCTGGGCCAGCGCCGGCCGATTCCATCACGCGCAGAGCCAAGTTCACCGATTTCTGAATCAGCTGGGTGGATACACCAAGTCAGTTCACAGCTACTCGCTCGGTGCCACCGGCGTCATCATGCCGCGTGTGGTCGGAACGCACTGGAAGTTGTTCGCGCGCTCCACGTCGTGGGACGTCATCGCGAAGCACTCCGATCTCCTCGTCTCGTTCGGAGGAGTGCCGATCAAGAACACCGGAGTCAATGCCGGTGGTACGAGCGATCATCCGACGCGCGGGGCGCTCGACGCGTTTCGTGCCCGCGGCGGAAAGATCGTCTCCTTCAGTCCGTTGCGTGACGACGTCGAGGGTGACTGCGAGTGGATCGCACCCGTTCCGGGAACCGACGTTGCAATCATGCTTGCCCTGGCGTTTGTCCTGGCGTCGGAGGACCTGCACGATCGCGATTTCCTGGGCCGTTTCTGCGTCGGTTACGAACGCTTCGAGGACTACCTGCTCGGACGTTCCGACGGTGTACCGAAGGATCCGCGGTGGGCGCAGAAGATCTCCGGTGTGTCGGCGGAGTTCATCACCGACCTGGCTCGGAGAATGGCGTCTGGCCGGACGCTGGTGACCGTCACGTGGTCGTTGCAACGCATCAAACACGGTGAACAGGCACCGTGGATGGGCGTGACACTCGCAGCGATGCTCGGCCAATTCGGGCTTCCGGGTGGAGGTTTCGGGCACGGCTACGGTTCGATGAACGAGCCGGGTCTGGCTCCGGTGCCGTATCCCTTGCCGACCTTCTCGCAAGGTGTGAATCCGGTGTCGGATTTCATTCCGGTAGCCGCGATTTCCGACCTGCTGCTTTCGCCCGGGGAGGAGTTCGATTACGACGGCCGGCGCTTGACCTATCCCGACATCCGGTTGGTCTATTGGGCCGGTGGCAATCCGTTTCACCACCATCAGGATCTCCCGAGGCTGCGACGGGCATTTGCGCGTCCGGACACGATCGTCGTTCACGATCCGTACTGGACGCCGATGGCCCGCAACGCCGACATCGTTGTCCCGTCGACCACCTCGCTCGAACGAAATGACCTGAGCTGCACTCGAAACGACCCGCTTCTGGTCGCGATGCAGCAGGTCGTTCCACCTTTCGAGAACTCGCGTGACGACTACGACACGTTTGCCGCTCTCGCTTCTGCGCTCGGATTCGGGGAACAGTTCACCGAGGGGCGATCCTCACAGGAGTGGATCGAGCATCTCTACGGTCAATGGCGGCCGTTCGTCGATGCAGACGGCGGCAACACACCGACGTTCGAGGACTTCTGGGCAGAAGGGCACTACCGGATGCGAACCGAAGACAACCTCGTGCTCTTCGGTGACTTCCGTGAGAATCCCGAGAAATATCCGCTCTCGACTCCGAGTGGGAAGATCGAGATCTTCTCCGAGACCATCGAGTCCTTCGGCTACGACGACTGCGCCGGCCATCCGCGCTGGTACGAGCCCGACGAGTGGCTGGGTGGACCGCGAGCCTCGCAATTCCCGCTTCACTTGATCGCCAATCAGCCCAAGACGCGTCTGCACAGCCAACTCGATCACGGCGCTGCGAGCCAGGCGTCGAAGATTCAGGGACGCGAGCCGATTCGTATGCACCCCGATGCAGCGGCCGCGCGCGGCGTCTCGGCAGGAGACGTGGTGCGGGTGTTCAACGATCGCGGAGCGTGCCTTGCTGGTGTGATCGTCGACTCGGACTTGCGGAGCGACGTCGTCCAACTTTCCACCGGTGCCTGGTACGACCCGCTCGATCCTGCCGATCCCGACTCTCTGTGCGTGCACGGCAATCCCAACGTTCTGACACCGGACATCGGTACGTCGTCACTCTCGCACGGGTGCACCGGCCAGCACGTTCTGGTGCAGATCGAGAAATTCGACGGGGCCCTGCCGCCGGTCAAGGCGTTCGATCCGCCCGTGCTTCGTTCACGCTGACGGAACCGATCGGCCACCTCTCGCGTCGAACCTCGTGAACGCCTGAATCAGGTGTCACGATCTATCGAAGGTGGGGGCCATCGTGAGTGCAGCGGATGTTGGTTCGATGCGGGGGCAAGTCGAAGTACTTCGGGCCCAGATCGATTCGATGCAGCACGTTCTGTTGGAGCGGACTCGATCGCTGGTGGACTTGCAGGAGAGGATCGCTCGAGCGACGGCGAGCGCGCGTTCGAGTGACGGCAGCGTGGAAATCGTCGTCGACGCCTCGGGGGCGGTGGTGGGAGTCGATCTCTCGGGGAGTTCTTACGCCAAGCATTCGCCGGCAGCGTTGGGGAATCTGATCCTGGCTACGGCCGCGTCTGCGGCAGAAGACATACGCCGACAGGTTGCCGAGATGACGAAGCCGCTCACGGAGGCGGCCGGAATCGACTTGCCGGACCTGGTTCCGGGCGTGCTCGGATTGCGCGAGATTCTCGAACCTCGTCCGAGCTCCACACCGGCTTCCTGCGACGAGAACTGGGACCGCACCGTTCTGAGGAGCTCCGGCAATGTCTGAACTGGGCGTGAATGTGGCCGCGATGAAAAGTGCTGCACCAGCCTTCGCGGTGGTCGCTGCCGATCTCGACGAGGCGCGGAGCGCTCTCGACGCAGTGGTCGCCGCCGAAGAGGGTTGCTGGGGCACTGACCAGTTCGGATCCGCATTCTCAGGCGCATATGTTCCCGGTGCTGAGTCAGCAGTCGGTGGGATGACGCTGGTCGCGGGCGCGCTGCGCGAATTGACCGCCACGCTGATCGAGATCACCGATCGTTTCGAATCGATCGACACCTCGCTTGCCGACGACATGGCGGGTGGGCTCTGATGGGACTCGAGATTCCCGGCTGGTTACAGGCGGTTGCGTCGGTCGCGGTGGGCAGTGACTGGCCGCAAGGAGACGAAACGGCACTGTGGAGGTTGGGTGATGCCTGGTCAGGCGCGGCTGATCGGATCGAGGCTTCGGCCGCTGCCGGTGGTTACGGATTGCAGGCAGTACTGGCATCGATCGACGGTCGAGCCGGCGACTCGTTGTCTCGGTATTGGTCCGAGGCCGGGGGAGTTGCGGAGGTCTTCGAGCGGTTGTCCTCTGCCGCGGCCGAACTGGGTCAGTCATGCACCGATACCGGCACGGACATCGAGTACACCAAACTGTCGATCCTCGCGGCGCTGGGCGCACTGGCGCTCGAGATTGCCGCCATGGTGGCGGCTGCTGTCCCGACACTGGGTGTCAGTACCGCCGGGGTCGTGGCGGCTGAGGTCGCAACAACACTCACGGTCCGAATGTTGTTGCAGCAATTGTTGATACGAGTGATCGAGGCTGCGGCAGTGGAAGCTGCCGCTGCCGTCTTCTCCGGCCTCGCCATTCAACTCGGGCAGATGACGATGGATCATCGCCAGTCGATCGACGGTGGCAAGGTCGTGACCGAGGGGCGCGACGGTTTCATCAAGGGACTTGCGAACGGAGGGTTGAAGACGACGCCGGATCGTGTCGGCCCTGACCCGAACCCGCTTCCGACCGGTTCGAGGTTGCAGGAGATCGCGCGAGGTGCCTTCGACGACGCGGTCTCGGGAGCGTCCGCTGCGATCGTGACGAAGGAGGTCACGGGCGGCGACGCCGCGTTGACGGACATCACTTCCGGCGCGATCGGTGGCGGGATCGGTTCCGTCAAAGACGGACTTGTCGCTCGAAACGAGGACCTGAATGCGGCTGGTCTGAGCCCGACTGCGCTGAACTGGGACTTCTGAGTGGAAAGTCTCGAATCGTGGGCTACCAGTGACACGGGGTAGCCCACGACCTGGCTACTGAGCGGGCTTGAGAACCAGCGAGATCGAGTTGATGCAGTACCGCTGATCGGTCGGCGTCGGGTATCCCTCGCCCTCGAAGACGTGACCGAGGTGGCTGTGGCACTTCTTGCAGATGACCTCGACCCGGCGCATTCCGAGTGAGCTGTCTTCTTTCAGGATCACGGCATCCGAATCCGCCGGATCGAAGAAGGACGGCCACCCGCAGTGCGATTCGAACTTCTCGGTGCTGCGGAACAGTTCGGCTCCGCAGGCCCGGCAGGAGTAGACACCTTCCGTGGTGGTGTCGGTGTACTCGCCGACGAAGGGGCGTTCGGTGCCGGCTTGGCGCAGGACGGCGAACTCCTCCGGCGTCAGTTTTTCGCGCCACTCGCTCTCGGTGTACGTGACCTCAGGTGTGCTGTCGATGCCATCGTGTGAAGAACTCATGCCTCCACGCTAATGCTTTGTCGCCGTTTCGGCTTCGTGGGCAGGTGAGACGGTATCGAGTGGGGGATCGAGGAGGTACGCGGGATCGATTCCCCGATCCAAGCGGCCCTCTCGACGCGCGACCAGATACCGGTATCCGAGGACACAGAAGATCACGATCAGCAGAAGGCTCCAGCCGAGGGTGCTCTTGGTGTATTCGGCCGCCCGGCCGAAGGTCGGCCAGCGGTTCGACCACCAGCTGTCGAACGTCATGAAGCCGTAGACGGCGAGCCAGGCCGGCCAGTTCCGCATGACCGAGTTCTTGAGCACCACGGACATCAGGAGCGGGAGCAGCATCATCGAGTAGTACATCTGGCCGAGCGAGGGCAGCAGGAACGACGCGGTCATGATCACACCGGTCGCGGTGGTGAGGAAGAAAAGTTCGTCGTTGCGGTAGTAGCGGTACAGAAGCCACAGCGAGACGACGACCATGGCGACCAACACGACGCGCAAGAGCAGGATCAACCATTCGGGCAGACCGAAGTAAGCGCCGTTTCCGACAATCGAACTGTTGAAGTAGTCACGAGATTCGAGCAGGTACGGCACGGTGCGGCGGACGAAGTCCATCGGATCCGACGCCAGCGGCCATGCCACGACCGTGAGAATGAACGGGATACCCAGGGCGGTGACGAACACCTTCCACTGACCGCGAACGAGTGGCAGCAGGAGCAGCGGCGCGAGAGTGGGTTTCACTGCGATGGTGAGACCGATCGCGGCGCCGGCCCACAGATCCTTCTTGCGCATCAGCAACAGGAGGAAGGCAACTTCGCCGAGCAGGACGAGGCCGTTGATGTTGGTGAACACCAACGTGTTGGTGACCGTCTCCGACATGAACGCGCCGAGCACCAGAATCGGCGCCGCGATGGAACTGATCGTCAGGTCGAACAAGCGCAACAGCAGGTAGAGAGCCACGAGAATGGCGACGGCATTGACACCGATGAACAGCCACCGTGAGCGCTCGGGATCGAGGATCGCCAGGGGTGCCATCAACAAGGAACCCGATGGTGGGTACAGGTAATGGGGGTCTACGGAGTTGAAATCTGCGGTGTAGACGTCGCGCCCGTTCCAGAACGCCAGCGCGGCGTTGTAGACCGGTCGGAAGTCATCGGTGATGGCGCCGTTGACTGCTGTGACGATGACACGATTGAGCACTGTCATCACGGCGATCGGCCACAAAACGAAGTTGACGACTTGTTGGGTTGTCCGCCCGGTACGCGGCTCGAGCTGTCGAAGGAACACTTCGGCACGGTACACCGGAGCAGGGTGTGATCGGGGGATGCACCCCTTTTCGGTCGTGGTGGACGAGCGCCCGAGTCAGGCCGGGCACACGCTTCCGTTACTGGGCAGGGAGGCGTCGCTGAGGTAGAGGCGCATCGCCTGTTGAGCGCAGGTGGATTGTGCCGCGGGGTGACCCGCACCTTGCCAGTCCAGAGTTGCGAAGCGCGATCCTGCATTGGTCACGACGCCGGTGACGGTCGAGAGTCCGGAGTTCCCGACGGCCGGGTCACCCTGACCGCTCAGCACGAGGACTGGGGGCTTCAACTGATTCGGCAGGGGGGAGTTGGCGGTCGACGGCCAGCTGGCGCACGCCAGCAACCCGAGCGCGGCTTCTCGCCCGAACACCGGATAGTTGGTGCCCCAGGTGTCCGCAAGCACGCGCGCACGCCCGATGCCCGGCCATTGCATGCCGTCGGTGCACCGTCCGATGAACTGGCCGTCGCCGTCCACCTCGTTCTCCGCCCGGGCGGCGCGCTCTCGAATCGGCGAAGCGTTGCCGGTACCGAGCGCGGACAGAGCGTCGGACAGTGAGCGGGTCTCCTGCTCACGGTTGGTTCCGGCAGTCCACAGGCTGGCCGAAATCGCGTTCGACACCGCAGCGGCGGACAGCGGCTGGAATTCATCGGCTCGAGCGCGCTCCATCAAGTCCGTGACCGATTTCTTCGGATCAGGTCCGAGCGAGCACCCCAGCGCCACACATCGCTGAGCGAACGCGGTCAACGCGTCTTCTTCGCCCTGCACGCGACTCTCTGCCTCGGTGGCAGCGTCGGTGGCCACCGGAGCGGGAGAATCGAGGATCAACCTCGCGAGGTTGTTCGGGTGGGCCGCCGCATAGCTCAGCGCGATGTCCGAGCCGGACCCTGCCGACCACAGAGCGATGGTCTCGACGCCCCACCGTGTACGTAGAGCGTCGATGTCCTCGGCTGCGGAGTCGGCGCCGAACTTCAGTTCTTGAGGGTCGAGGTAGTCGGTGCAGGCAATGGTGGCGTCGTGACCGAGGGCCGCGACCGCATCGGCGGCGTCGCCGGTGGAATCCGCGTCGAACTGGCCCAGATCGTGAAGGCCGCGCCGAATCTCCGGCGTCATGCAGTCGATTGCGGTGGACCTGTCGATTCCGCGGCGATCGAGGGCAACCACGGGATGTTCGGCGAGAACCGTGTTCAAGCCGGATGCGGCGAGCATGGCCAGAGAGTTTCCCGACGAACGATCGGTGCCCGATGTGAACACGATCGGATACGCGCCGGCAGGCGTCGACGAGGTCCGAGCGCGGGTCAAGCCGGCAGTGAAGTTGCCGTCGATGGCGCCGGTCACGTCGATGGGGGCATTGAATTCCGCGCATTCGAGAATGACGCCAGCGCTCGACGCCGCGAGAGCCTGGTCGGCGAGTGACGTGCCGGTGCAGTCTCGCCACGGTATGTCATCGGTCGGGACGCCAGGGTCAACCGGCGGCGCATCGGGCGACGGTCCCTCGCTCTGGGCAGGGCTGCCGTCGGTGCGGCCTTCGACCGCGACGGCGGGCCGAAGCGACGGACCGGCGCCGCACGCACAACACGTCGCGAGGACGACGGCCATCAAAGCAACTCTGCGCATGCCGACCAGAGTGCCAGGTTCACCGACGTGGCTGCTGACGAACCCATCGAGTGAGGATCGTGCCGTCCGTATCACCGAGAATGTGCGCGGGACGCATGGCTGTGGGCATTGCGTTGGGGGAGAGTGAGATTCGGCCGACTTTGCTCCCCACCAGTTGAGGTGACGTGGTGATGCAGAGTTCGTCGACGGCATTGTCCTCGATCAACTGCCCGAAAAGTGACGGTCCGCCCTCGCACAGCACGCGACGGAGCTTGCGAGCCGACAAGGCCCTGTCGATGTCGCCGCTGGTGACGTTCGGTGAGTCCGTCACCTCCACCTGCGCTCCGGCAGATCTCAGCGCCGAAATTGCCGCGGAGTCCGCGTCGCGACCGACAACAAGGATCGGTGGAACTTCGGTATCGCGAAGGAGTCGGCTTTCGGGGTCGATCGACGCGTGCGCCGAGACGACGAGGATCGGTGGGACCGGAGCGAGGCCGCTCGCCTTTCGTCGCGCCCGGGCTTCGTCCGAGACCTGCACACCCCCGTAGTTCTCGGCTCGCGCTGTGCCTGCGCCGACCACGACGACGTCACAAAGTTCGCGCATGATCCCGAATACCGACTTGTCTGCCGGTGTGCCCAGTCCACCGCTCACTCCGTCGACGGCGACGCACCCGTCGATGCTGGAAACGAAGTTCACGCGCATCCAGGGTTGCGAGAGGTTCTCCGGATAGGCGTACAAGCCGCGGAGTTCGTCGTCGTGGCCTGGTGTGAAGTAGGTCGCAATATCCATACGGTGCACATGAGAGATCACATCACGTAGATACCCTTGACGGATGCATGAACGTCTTGTCGATCGCAGCCCGGTGGTACCCGCCGATCAACTGGTAGCTCAAATGGTGCCTCCCGCAATGTTCGACGAGGTGAGTTTTGCGTCCTACATTCCTGATCCGAAGGAACCGAGCCAGGCAGCTGCTGTCGCCAAGGCCGAGGAATTCTCCAAGCGCGTCACCAAGATCCGTAGTGGTGGACGCCGCGGACTGTTCGGCAAGAAGACCCAGGCGACCGGCGCCGGCCTGTACCTCGACGGCGGGTTCGGTGTCGGTAAGACTCACTTGCTGGCGTCGATCTTCCACAGCGTTCCGTCGCCGAAGGCTTTCGGAACCTTCGTCGAGCTGACACACGTCGTCGGCGCTCTCGGCTTCAACAAGGCGGTCGAAGCGCTCGCCGACCACAGCGTTCTCTGCATCGACGAGTTCGAGCTCGACGATCCGGGCGACACCATGCTCGTATCCCGCCTCCTCTCGGAGCTTTCCGCGCGCGGCGTGTCCATCGTCGCGACGTCGAACACGCTTCCCGGCCAGCTCGGTGAGGGTCGCTTCGCGGCTCAGGACTTCCTGCGTGAGATCAAGAAGCTCGGCTCGATCTTCGAGACGATTCGCGTCGACGGCCCCGACTACCGTCACCGCGATCTCCCGCCCGCACCCGAGCCCATCTCCTCGGAGGAGTTGGTTTCTCGGGCCGACGCCATCGACGGCGCCACGCTCGACAACTTCGACGAGCTGTGCAAGCAC
Organism: Rhodococcus sp. SG20037; assembly: GCF_031763325.1. NCBI lineage: Bacteria > Bacillati > Actinomycetota > Actinomycetes > Mycobacteriales > Nocardiaceae > Rhodococcus > Rhodococcus sp. SG20037. The sequence goes on from NZ_CP134497.1 coordinate 2,956,830, forward strand.
CTCAGCACCCTGCACCCGTCTCGGTACAACAAGCTGGTCGAGGGTGTGAAGGCCGTGTTCATCGACGGTGTCCACCCGGCAACGGATCAGTCCGTTGCACTGCGCATCGTGGTTCTCGCCGACCGCCTGTACGACGCGAGCATCCCGGTCACCGTTTCCGGCGCACGCCTCGACGAGATCTTCACTCCCGAGATGCTCGCCGGTGGGTACAAGAAGAAGTACTTGCGCGCGACCTCGCGCCTGCTCGCACTTTCTCGTTTCGAGGTCGCGGCCGGCTAGTCTGCACGCCTGTCAGCTGACGGGGCGCTCCATCACGAAATCGTGGTGGAGTTGTGCGCCCACGAGGAAAGTCTTCGTGCCGACCTGTGTGAAACCGTGCTTTGCGTAGAACTTCTGGGCGCGCAGGTTCTCCTGATTGACGCCCAGCCAGATCCCGGCACTTCCGCTGCGTCGTGCGTGGTCGACAACCGCGTCCATCAAGGATGCTGCCGCGCCGGTTCCGTGGTTACCCGGAAGCACGTACAACTTGCTGAGTTCTGTTGTCGGGCGAAGTGTCACAGCAGCTTTGACGTCCGGGTCGGCGGGCTCGTCGTCGACAAGCATCGCGTAGCCGACGATCGAACCGTCGCGAATGACCTTGAGAACGGTTCGCGTCGGATCGGTCAGGTACTCGGAGAACTTGTCGACGGAGAGAACGTTGTCGATGAAGGCACTGATGTCGTCGTCGGATGCGTCCGGCGGACACGCCAGTGGAAATGTCACCGCTGCCACGTCGGCGATTGCTTCGGAATCCCAGATCCCGGCCCGGTCAACGGTGATCGTCACGTCAGTTTCTGCCTCTCGCGCACACAATTCGGTCGATCAAGTACACCACTTTCCTCGGGCGCAATGCTCAAGCGGCGTTCTCGGCGACCGGAGTTGTGGCTCGTTTCGGTGCGAACGCGGGAGCAAGAACTGTCAAGATCGCGCAGAACGCCAGCGGAATCAGGAACCCGATTCGAAGGTCACTGAAGGCGGCGACCGCGCCGACGATGCCGCCGCCGACTACTGTGCCGACGTAGTTGAAGAGGTTGATGCGTGCGATCACCGCATCGACCTGATCCGGGGGAGCCATCCTGCCGGCAGCGCTGAAGCAGATCGGAGCGATCACCGGTACCCCGAGCCCGACGATGAGGAACCCGGCGATGGCAACGGCGGGAGATTGCGCGAGGACGACAACTGTCATGCCGACTACGCCGATGAGAGAGCCGATCCGCACGACGGTGGTCTCACCGAATTTCCCGACCCAGTAGTCCCCGGTCAGTCGTGCGACAAGTGCCGCGATCTGATACGCCGCCACGGAAAGGGCAGCGGTCCCGGCGTCGGCGAGCAGTTCGTCCTTGACGTACAGAGTCGACCAGTTTCCGACGCTGAAGTCGACCGCGTAGAACAATGCCATCGCGACGCCGAGGAGGACGAAGGCGCGGGTGGGTACCGCGAATTTCGCGGTGCTCGTGATGTTTGCCTCGGCAACCGGAGACTCGGACCGATCGAGCAGTTGCGGGCCGAAGGCCAGAAGCATCAGTCCGACAACAACTCCCGCGATCACCTGCGTGACGCGGATCGAAATGTCGAGGCCTGCGGTAGCAGAGATGAACAGGGCACCGACAATCGCTCCGACGCTCCAGGAAGCATGTAACGAGGAGAGGATGAAGCGGCCCTTGGCGTGTTGGATCGAGACTGCCTGCATGTTGGCGGCCGCGTCGACCATGCCGAGTCCGATGCCGTAGATCGCCAGGAAGACGAAGAACATCGCTGCGTTGGGCGCAATTCCGGTTGCCCCGCCGAAGACTGCGATGACGGCGAGCCCAGTTCGCAGGGTCATCTTGCTCGACGTTCTCACGGCCAGCATCTCGGCGAGCACGCTGCCGAGCCCGGCGATGACGGACACGGTGACAACCGCAACCACAACCAGTGTCTCGCTCAGCTCGAACAAGTCCTTGTACTGCGGCAGCTGCGTCAGAATGGCGGCGAGCAGAAATCCTTGAAGTCCGAAGGCCACCGAAGTCGCGATCCGAGCCCTCGTCAGGGTGCGGGTGTTATCCGTCATCAAGCAGGGCCTTTGTCTCGTTCGTTCGGTTAGGCCGAACGGTACTGGATCTTGATACTGGTCGAGTGTCCAACAAAGCTGCGTGTTTTGCACGGTTCTTTGATTAACTGACCGACATGACTCGGCAGCCGACACCAGAATTTCCGACTTCCTTCGTCTGGGGAACCGCCACTGCGGCCTATCAAATCGAAGGAGCTGTGGCCGAAGACGGTCGCGGACCGTCGATCTGGGACGAGTTCTGTGACCGTCCCGGTGTTGTCGTCGGGGGCGACACCGGGACGGTCGCTGCCGATCATTATCACCGCTGGGAGTCGGACATCGAGCTGATGAATCAGCTCGGGCTCGACGCTTATCGGCTGTCTCTGTCGTGGTCGCGCATTCTGCCCACCGGATCGGGGGCAGTGAATGCGAAGGGGCTCGACTTCTACGACCGCCTGATCGACCGACTGTGTTCGGCGGGAATTACTGCCGCTGTCACGCTCTTTCACTGGGATCTGCCCCTTGCCTTGCAGGAGCAGGGCGGCTGGATGAACCGCGACACCTCGTATCGGCTGGGGGAGTATGCGCAGGTCGTCGGCGAGCGGCTGTCGGATCGGGTCGGAATGTGGATGCCGCTCAACGAACCAGTTGTGCACACGCTTTACGGGCATGCCCTCGGAGTTCACGCCCCCGGACTGGCCTTGGGGTTCGAGGCTTTCCAAGCCGCACATCACCAGCTGCTCGGGCATGGCCTCGCTGTCGAAGCGCTTCGGGCAACCGGATGCACGAACATCGGAATCGCCTCGAACCATGCTCCGGTGCGTGCCGCTTCGGATTCGCCGGAAGACGTGATGGCTGCCGACATCTACGACCACGTCGTCAATTGGATGTTCGCCGACCCGGTTCTGGTCGGGAAGTACCCGGCCGACGAATTCGCTCAGCTGCTCAGCGGTCCTGTCGACGAGGACTTGAAAATCATCGGGGCGCCGCTCGACTGGTACGGGATCAACTACTACGAGCCGACGATGATTGCTGCTCCGGTGGAAGGCCAGGGGACCGAAGGTGTGCTCGAAGTCGACCTGCCTCCGGGCCTGCCCTTTGCCCCTGTAGCGATTACCGGTTATCCCACAACCGATTTCGGTTGGCCGATCGTTCCCGAGGGGCTGGGCGAGATCTTGCGGACGTTCCACGCCCGCTTCGGTGACGCACTGCCGCCGATCTACATCACCGAAAGCGGATGTTCATTCCACGACGCCCCGGATGCCGCAGGCGTCGTCGACGACGAAGCACGAATCGACTACCACGATGCGCACCTTCGCGCCCTCCGATCGGCAATGGACGACGGTGTCGACGTCCGCGGTTATTTTGTGTGGTCACTTCTCGACAACTTCGAATGGGCTGCGGGATACAAGGAGCGTTTCGGCCTGGTGCACGTCGATTTCGACACCCAGAAGCGCACACCGAAGACCTCGTTCGAGTGGTATCGCGCCCTGATCGCCGAGCACAAAGCGGCTCAGGTCTGACCTGTGCGGCGGCGGTCTGGGTTGCATTCTCGAACCGGGCCGCCTAGCCTCGTCTCTCATGAAGCGAATTCTCGTAGTAAGCCGCCGTAGCGGGGTCTGAATCGGACCGACCCCTCGCTGCGGGTCGTCTTGCTACCAGTTGGTCCTCCACTTCATTCCAGGAAGACCACGATCATGACTTACAATTTCGCTTTCGCTTCTGATTCGTCTTCTGCTGCTGATCCCTTTGCGGCGCGTCACGGCAAATCTCTGCCCGCCGGCTTGCGTGCCGAATGCTCAGCGATGTCGTGGACCGAGTTCGAGTCCACGTATGCGGCTATGAGCGGCCCGATCCGTCTGGGTGCGTGGTCCTCCGAGAAGATTGCGCCGGGTCGTTGGACCTTCGAAGCGACTCTCGGTCTGGGGGAGCGTATCCAGAAAGCGTCCGCCACCTCGACCGGCGCGATCTCAGCCATGACGTCGATGCTGCACGACGCGGGAATCTCGCTCGAGATCCTGTCTTTCCATCAGCACCAGATCGGCCACCGCACTGCGACGTTCATCTTCACCGAGTGCGACGGCCGTCGGGGCTGGGCGATGGGTATTGCGGAGTCGTCGACGGAGTCCTCGCTGCGCGCGATGACTTCGGCAGCGAACCGCTTCTCTCACTGAGCAGTTACAACAATCTGATCAGCTACATCAACCGCAGTACTGACGTGGATGCCCGAGGGGGCTTGCGTCAGTACTGCGGCCCGTGTGTTCGGCGCTCGAACGCAAAAAGCCGGAACCCTGAGGTTCCGGCTTCTTGCATTCTCAAATGGTGCGCGATACTGGGATTGAACCAGTGACCTCTTCCGTGTCAGGGAAGCGCTCTCCCGCTGAGCTAATCGCGCGGGTTCTGGAGAAAAATGGAGCGGACGACGGGATTCGAACCCGCGACCCCAACCTTGGCAAGGTTGTGCGCTACCAGCTGCGCCACGTCCGCATGAGCAATGAACTCCGTTACCGGAACTCAGTACTTTTCTAACTTATCAGACCTGCAAGCAGGTCTTGACCATCAGGCCCTAGGGCCTGACGTGGTGCGCGATACTGGGATTGAACCAGTGACCTCTTCCGTGTCAGGGAAGCGCTCTCCCGCTGAGCTAATCGCGCGAGGTGGAGACGGGAATCGAACCCGTGTGCACGGCTTTGCAGGCCGTTGCCTCACCACTCGGCCACTCCACCGTAAAAGGTTGAGTCACACCTCTCGAGCGGACGACGGGATTCGAACCCGCGACCCCAACCTTGGCAAGGTTGTGCGCTACCAGCTGCGCCACGTCCGCATCGCACCGTGTTGCTTGGGGAGCTGCTCGCTCTCCTCGGTGCGTTGGAAACATTAGCCGACCGTGTCGGATACACACAAATCACCAGCTCAGTGGCGTGTTCGGAGTCGAATCGGCCCGTTGCGCGCGTTGCAACTGTCCGTCTTGGCGATGAATACGGTCTGAAATCAGCTCGAATTCGTAGATTTCGGGGTCGCCTGGAGCAAAACGAATGCCAACCTGGTGATTCGTATTCATCGCGCAGCCGTGTTAATGTTCCAACTCGTTCGAGCGCATGCGTTCGGATGACTTACGGTCCCGTGGCTCAGTGGGAGAGCGTCCGCTTCACACGCGGAAGGTCGCTGGTTCGATCCCAGCCGGGACCACAACAAGAAACCGCCTGGTAGCAGGCGGTTTTTTGCGTTTGTAGCCGACATTCTTTTCGGACCCGTGGGCCCTGCGTGGGCCCTGCCAATTTGTGGGCCTCTTCGGACACGGCTGGTTCTGCGACGGCTTGGCCTAGTAGCGGCACACTTTGACGCAGCTCTGGTATCTTCTGTGTCATACGGCCCCCGTTGACAGGCGAAAGCCTTTCGAGAGCAGTGATCGGACGGTTTCATCGCCGCCCGTAGCGAAAAGGGAACTCGGGGATAACAGCAGGCCGCTCATATGACGCCAGCCGCAGAAAGTCACCTGCCGTGCGGAACAACCAGTAAATCTGGAGTTCCGTCGTGTCTTCTCGATCCACCCTTCCTGAACTTCGCGCCTTCTCGGTGCCCGAGGTTGCCGAACGTCTGCAAATCAGCCAACGCGCCGTCTGGCGCTTGCTTGCCGATGGTCAGCTGAAAACCCTCTTCGCCCGTAAGCCGGGCGTACCGGTGCGCATTCCGGCAGAAAGCCTGCGTGCACTGCTGGCAAATGGCCACCGTGACGGCATTGGTGGCGATGCCTGATGCCGCACAGACAAAACCCCGCCAGCAGCGCTGACGGGGGCTTGAAGAAGACTGGGGAGTCTTCGGACAACGAAATGCCACGGCCGTCGCTTACGGCCGTCGCTTACGGCCGTCTCTGTCAGTCCATCGTGGACACGGGTCGTATCGACCGGATCGTCCTACCCGTGACGGCCGTCACGCTGAACCTCGTAGAGCTCGGAGAGGTCGTGGCCACCCGCGACAAGCTAATGGTCCCTATCTGGACGGCCTGGCAGCCGAGATTGGCTGTGCGCTTCTTCCGAGCAAGGGGGCCGTGGGTAAAACACATGGAGAGAGTCCTGCTAGCGCGCTAAGGACGCGGAGAAGGCTTCCTTATGGCCGCCGTGATTGTGTGCCTGGACCGGGACGGGCAATGGTGTCGGCAAGCCGTATGGCCCGCCTGCGGATCCTTGGGATGCTCGATGACGCCATCCGTGAGCGCGCAGTGGACATCATCGAACGTCTGCACTGGGTGGTGGGCGCCGCAGAGCATGTTTGAGACGCTGAGCGGCATTCTGCGGGGCCTTAATGCAGCCCCGCCCAGACTTGCTCATGATCGATTCGTTCGTCAAGGCAATCGCGCGATGGGATAGCGAGAAGGATGCCCTCGGATGCCAACCGTTGCTCGGCCTCGTAGAGGGGGCTGCGGATCCGCTGCTCGGTGGTGGTGATCAACCACGAAGGTCAAGAGAGCACGAGCTGGCCGCGTGGTGCGGCGGTGAAGGTAGGCTCCCCGACGCGGTCGTGATGCTGCATCCGTGAGGACGCAGACGCCGATGTGGTCGCGTCGCCTTGGTTGTGGCTGCCAAGGACTGACACGTCGCGCTCCGGCATCTCGCCGCCTCCGGTGACCTCATGGCCTCGGGGGAGTCGCCTCCGCGGTATTGCGAGGGTGGTGGTGCAGTTTCACACCAACCCAGCGAGGTCGTTCTGAGCAATGCCGCCGGTACCCGACTCTGCGATGCAGCGCTCGACTTCAGCCCGCCGCTGCGAGTTCGGGTCGGTACCGGTGGTGCGAGCGGTCGAGATGGCCGTCTCGGCAGCTTCTTTCGCGGCCTTCGCTGTCAGCAGATCGACCGAGTACGGCTCACCGCGCCGCACTCGGATCACCCGACACCGACGCCTACTTGGGTCGCGGGACTTGTCTGGCCGACTCGGTGCGGACGAGGTTACGTGGGTGGTGAAAACGCATTCTGCGGTGGATTTGCCCCTGGTTTGCGGGCCGCAGTCAGCTCAGTACGTGGCCGTGGTCCATGCGCGGATGGCGCACCTGGCGCTTATCGGGCTGCGGCGCGGAAATCTGGCCGGGATGCGTTGGAAAGCAATTGAATTGGGCGTCGGACGCATTCCGGTGGCTGAGCTGAGCCGGGATCGCGCCACGGGCAGAAACATCGATCAGAGAACTGCAAGACCTCGTACTGGAACGGCCGCGCGCTAGCGCCGCGGACTCTGGACGACTGGTGGAAGGAGGCGCTGCGCTACGCGGTCGTGGACCATCGCAGGCTCCATGTCGCTCGGCGCACCGCGGCTGATCGCGGCGGGAGACGCCGTCTGCGGTCGCCGCGTGGCTTGGCCATACAGACGGTGTGCGGACTTACGCCCACACCAACACGTCGGGAGTGGACGCGCTGGCGGAGCTACCAGGGCAGTTGGGGATCCGGTGCTATACGCTCCGTAGCCAGCAGGTCGACTTCCATATCGATCTGTGCGGGATCTGTTGTCGCGAAGGTTGGTGTGAGATTACGCAAGGCGCTGAGCGTGGACCTGATGTGACGGGCAATTGTCGTGTTGTTAGCCGTTTGTTAGCGTGACGGCATTTTCGTAGATCACGAACATCTTTTTCTTCTTGTCATTTTTTGAGAGATTCCTCGAGGAGAATGAGACAGCGCTCTTTGTTGGTTTCCGTAAGTAGGGTGCCGATTCGCCCGGAAACGGCCCGATTGACGAGCCTCCGCCTGTATCGATCTGTGACCTTAATCACGTCGCACATCCGTCGTGAAAGTCACTTAGTTACTTGAGTTAGTTATTGGGCAATGGTCTATGCCGGGGTCAGTGGGTTGTTTCGAGAATTTGGGTGATTCTCCGCCGCGAAACTCTCTCGCCGAACCCTCCTTGAACTGCAAAAAATGGGCGATTGCGGGTTCCGGTCAAGCTGTGCGAGCGTTGGTGCAGCTTGACCAGAAGGAGAGTCTTATGGGTATGGCCAGCAAGGGGGCGCGCACTGTAGTGACGGCACGCGTCCCGAACGAGATCTACGAAATTCTTGAATACCGCCGCCGAGTCGCCGGTGTCCGCTCAGTCAGCCAATTCATTTCTGATGTCCTCGCGATCTACGTCGGCCGCGCGGATCTGATTCGGGAGCTTGAGCCCGATCTGCTGCCAGGCTCGGCATAAATAAATCGGCATAAATCAAATTGCCAAATCCGCCGTGGCACTGCCCAGCTGAGAAATAGAAAACCCCCGGTGCTGGCCGGGGGTTCATCAATGCCGTGAGAGTTGAGTTAGGCGCTCGTTTCTCAGCGGTGCTGCTATATCCCCGAAGGGACTGTCTTGTCCGACAGATCTCAGGGTACATCGTGCCCTGATGAAGATTCAACGGCCAATATTTCGCTAATCTCAGCGGTGCAGCACGCACCCGTATGCGCGCAACGTCCGTACTGCGGTAGCAGTCCCACGCGGCGCCGGTACGGCACAGTTCGCGCGCCCCGCACTATCCGCGGGCACGTACGTGGGCATCAGTGTCGATCGCTCACGCCGATGCTCGTCAACGCCCTCGGTGGGTCGAAGCAAGCGTGCCGGCGGTATTGCCAAATGCGGCTAGACCTTGGCGACGGCGCGTACGCCGGCATCCCCGTCTGGCGGGGCGCTCAGCATTGGGTGGAAATCGTTGTCCGCGAGACCTATACGGCCGAATACAAGAGCATTCGCCCCGAACTGGTCGAGACGACAGGCGGCGGAATCAGCCTCAAATCTCTCCTTGCTGTCGCCACGGTCATGGCGTCCGTCGCAGAGTTCGACACCGGCCGCGAGTCACGACTGTCTCTCGACAAGACCATCGAACGCACCGGCAAGGGTGAACGAACCGTGCAGCGAGCGCGCCAGGCACTCAAGCTGCTTCGAGTAGCCACCGAGGTCTTTCGTGGCCGACTGCGCAGGAAGAAGGGTGAACGGCAGGGTTCGTATCGGGTTGGCGACAAGGGCCGAGGGTGGGCGTCGGTCTGGGCATTGCATCCCCGCAAGCCTGTGGATAAGACCCGCGTCTACGAGGGCGGATCTCTAAAGATGGCACCCCATCCCCGTAGGGGTCATCTTTTGTCTCTTCCCTCTCGTAGAGAGGTACTTAAGACAAAACGATCTGTGGATAAACGAGCCGCTTCGCGGCGCCTCGACAACGAGGTGGACCCGAAGAAGGCCGAAGCCCTCCGGAAAGGTTTGTTGCTGGCTGCCAAGTGGCTCGGTAACCCACGAACTCCGACCTGGGCCGGCGACACACGCCCCGAGGTTGGGGACCGGCATTGGTCGAATCAGCCGCTCACGGTTGGACTGCCGCCGATCTGAACGAGACGATCGACAGCTGGGCCAAAGCTCACAGGATCGCACCCAACCCGAAGCGTCCGATTGCCTTCATGCGTTGGCTCATGAAGCGTCAAGACCTGACCTTTGCGCCGCACATCCTCGCAAAAATAGCCGCTGACCAAGATGAAGCTGTGCGCGACCGTCAGGCCGTCCAGCTCGACGCTGCGCGGGCACGATACGCGGACGCGGCCGCGGAAGACTCCCCCGGCCGCCAAGCAGCACGTCTCGTCGTTCGCAGAGTCACCGACGCCGCCCGCCGCCGAAAGACAGAGGCAGTGGCGCGAGACAATGACACCCAGCCTGTGTGGATCACCCACCTCCCCGCCACCGCATCACCGGGGGTGTCCGGTGTCTGATCCCCGCAGGACATTGGAGAGGGCGGCGGGGTCGCCCGCGCGGGCGAGAATCCGTCCGCACGTCGTCGCGGTGAGCGGTTGGCAGATGTCCGCGAGTTGGCGAAGTTCGCCGTAGTTGTCGCCTATTTCAGGACTTTGGATAGAGCTGAACATGTCGGCAGCCGCGGTAAGCAGTTGCCGCCGAGCTTCTTCCGCTTCCTGTCCGAATACCAACCATGCTCGTGAGGCCGCATCGAGCTGGTATCGCCGTTCAGGCACGGAACGCCGACCGTGGCGGTCGGTTGGTTGGCGACTTCGAACAGATTCGCACTACCGGTGTCGGCTCCCGGTGGTCGGGGTCAAGCACAATAAGGCGGCTGCGGTCGACATCTCGCTGACCGGTGGCGGTCAGCTCAAGGGCATCAGCGCCGCCGGTAACGGCGCCCGGAAGGAGCCGAAGTACGTTGCCTTGCAGGTTGTCATCGACAATATGAACGACCTCTTCGGGGCTGAAGCGTTCACAGAGTCCCAGGTCCGCGAGTTCGTGCAGGGGTTGGTGCAGCGGCTACTCGTGTACCCAGAATTGGTCAACCAGACCAAGGTGAACTCGAAGAAGCAGTTCATGGAGTCGCAGGACTTTCAAGCGGCGGTCACTGAGGCGGTCGACAATCAGGAGGCCCACAACACCATGGCCGACTACTTCTTCAGCGACGGCCGCCCTGCCATCAGTGCTGTCATCATCGCTCTTGCGGACGCCTTCTACGAGGAAGCGATCGACCAGAAGGGTCTGAGCCCCGGGCCGATTCGGGGTACTCGACCAGCCCACGGGAGGGGGCTCAGAAACGGTTTCGGTACGGCTTCAGTACTTCACGGTGATCGAGGAGTGTCTGGTCGAACTTGTCGGCCCCATCCAGGTAGTCAGCCCACGCCCAGCATCGACTTCGCTCTGTTGTCTTCCGAAACTCTGTCTCAGCAAGGGGAATCGGTTCGTCACCCCAGGACCAACCACCCTCACCGACGTACTCCCCAGGCTTACCCAGTGAATGGTTGGTTCAAAATTGGCAAGAGTGCCGGGACCGCACCCAGAATTGGAGCCGGAACTGCTCGGGACTGACCGGACTTCTTGTGTGAAGTCAGTTGTCGAGTATTTCGCGGCACTGTTCCGGGGCGTTGCCTTGCCGTAGGCAATCCGACCACAGGACCTGGGGGTGATTCGGCGGATTCGTTACTGTCGGCGTGCTTGTCGTGGTCCGAGGAGTGCCAGCTGTTGGCGGTGCATCGGTCATTCCGGCTTCGGCCCGAGGATCAGGGAAGGTCATTCCGCGTGAGTTGGTGCACGTGGTTCCGTCGCAGGATCCTCCGTTGGCGGTGATTTCGCTGACCCGGTTGATCGCTGCGGGGCCGGCGCATTCGTCCGTCCAACCGTATGTTCCGTCCGTGAACGCGGTGTTCGGACCGGGCGAAGTGCAGTAGTCGATGTGCTTGGTCACCACCGGCGTTGGCGTGTCGATGAATGTTGCCTCCGCTGTGGGCGGTTCGACGATGGTTTCCGTCGTGATCTCCGCAATCGTGGCACTGGAAACCGGTGCGAGTGTCCCTGACGAGCTCGGTGCTGTGGCGGTCACAGTTGTTCCCTCATATGAGGCAGGTTCGGTAGACGAGCCCTGGTCGCTGCACGCACTGAGCGCGAGAAGGAGGATCGGCGCTGCTAGCCAGGACTTTTTCATTTTCATTGCGATCGCTTCATTCTGTGGACGGGTCGGCGTGTGGTGGCAGAGATAGGACGGGTGTCAACTAGACATTTCTGCGTACGCCTGGCGCCGCAGCTGTCGAAGTTGCCTCCCATCGGCCAGTTGCCAGTCCCTCCAACCGTGCCGTTGCCGGCCCATGATGTCCGTCAACGGCGCCGAGGGCGGCCCGTAGCGTTTCCCGTCGACTTCGAGGGCCCCGTCCCGCGTGATCGTTGCGACGTAGGTGAGCCCGCGGCCGCCGTCGTGATACGTCAGTTGGTCGCCGACCTGTAGATGGCCGAAGAGCATGAGCTGCAAGATGTCATCGTCGTAAGCGATCGGGGCGGAAGGCGGCATGATTCGATCGGGTTGGTGTGTGAGCATTGAGGATTCGGATGTCGAATCGTTGTCGTCGTACGAGTTCGGATGCTGTTCGGCAGGTTGTACGGCTGCGGTGGCTGCATCCGCGACATGATGTTCCGTTGTGGGTGTCGGTATCTCGACTTTGTCTGCTTGTTGGTTTCCCGAACCCACGCGGTTTCCGATCCCGCGGCCCAATCGCCCGAGCCCGGATCCGACTCCTGAGACGCCGGCACCGATCGCTTTGCCAGCCGCGCCGGCGACAGCGCTGCCTGCGGACGTTGCCCGACTTCCGACTTCCGCCAGGGCGTCGACGACGCTGGGACTCTCGTGTTCGGTCCAGCCCATGACCTGACTGCCGCGTGCCTGCGCGAAGTTGTCGAGGTCGTCTTTGAGGGTGACGATGTCGTGTTTGAGGTTGTGGGCGGCGCCCCACCGGAACCCGTCGAGTCGGTGCATTTTTGCGAAGTTCGAGAGTTCCGACCGCGCGTGCAGCAACAGTTCGCCGTCGCGTTCGAAATGCTCTGCCAATAGTGTGCGTGCGTCGTCGAGCACCATGTGCAGATGTTGCGGTTCGGTGGCCTGCACGCGGGCGATCCGGAGTCGTTGCCACAGATAGAGCGATTGCTCACTGACCACCAACAGGTGCAGGGTTTCGCCGAGCCGGTTTTCTTCGATTGCGCGGCGGAGGTAGTCGGCGCGGTCCTGGATCGGGCGAGTGGCATCGAACCCGGCCAAGGTGCGTTTGACGTGTTCTCGGAGTCGTTCGATCGTCACACTCAGCGTGGGGCGGAGACCGGCTACAGATTCCCAGTCAGCGGTCGGGAGTGCTCCATGTTCGTCGAGTGCGGTGACGAGCCGATCCAGGGTTGCGAAGTGCCCGACCACGTCACCGACACGGGAAGCTTGGGCGAGGACGAGGACTTGTTCGACCTTGCCCTCGACGCGGGCGATCGATTCGTTCACCGACGCGATGGCCGCCGAGAGTGCGACCTGCACCGCGATGAGTTGGAAGGACAGTGCTTGGGTGGGGCCGAGGGACACTTTCTGCCATTGCAGTTGGTGACGGAACTTCCCTGCTTGGTCGACGACGGTCATTCGGAAGAAGCCGTTGTCACCCGGCAACGCTTTGTACGTGTTCAACGCCTGGACGCTGTTGGGGGACAACCGCACGAACTGACCGGCCTGGGCGGCAATAGATTTCGCTCCGACGGCAGCGGTGGCGACATTGGCCATCGAGGTTTTGCTGACTCCGGACACGGTGAGCGCTTCGCCGGCGAGGTCGGTCAGGCGGGCGAGGTATCCGGCTACGACCTCCGGGTCCCCGGCAACGAGGATGCCTTCTGGTTCGACAGATACGGCGAGTTCGCTGCCAGGGCCGGTGCCCTCGAACAGGTCCATTGCAGCAGTGCCTGGTCGAGTGGGCTCTGACGGTGAACTGTTCGACGAGGGTGTCTCGTTCATCGATGTCCGCTTTCTGCTGGTGTGGGGGTTTCCGGTGGAAAGCATCCTGGCGATGTCGGTGATGGCGGCGTCGAATCGTTCCCGTCCGCCGGGCGAGTTCAAGCCCCGATCGGAGCAGTGCGGAATGTTTCCCGGTACGACGTACAGGTTTCGTTCGATGCCGGCGCGTTCCCAGCCGTCCCGTGCGGCGACACCCAACAACAGCACTATCTCCAGATTCGGGCACAACGTGACGAACTCTCGGGTCCACTGAGCCGCGCGGGCACGATCGGCCGGGGTCGAACCACCGTTCTTGACCCCCGAGACAGGGAACGGGACGACATTCCAATGCACCACGTCCGACCACGAAATACCGGCGCGGGCATACGCTTCGCGGCAGTTGCGTGCGGTGCGGTCGTTGTTGTCGAGACTGAGCAGACCCGATCCGGTACCGGCCTCAGCCTTCGTGGAGGGGTTGTCCAGCAGAACAAGGACTCGCGCATCGATTCCGCCGAGGTCCGGATCCACGTACGGCACGTGTCCGTGGGGGAGTCCGACGGAGTCGGCGATCCGGTCCGCGAGCGAATTCAACGCCGCCACATGAGTGTCGCGAATACGATTCTTCTTCTCGGTAACTACCGTGGGGTCGGCGTTGCGTCCGTTACTCATGATGGTGAGTATTCATGGTCGTCGTACTCCTCGAAACGGGTGCCCAGCGGATAACCCTTCCACCGGCCGGAGTTTATGAACATGCTGTGGCGATCGCGCCGATGACAATCACCAAGAAGACAACAAAACCGATGAATTCCATGACTCCTTCAGCGGGTGAACTCTTTTTCGCGGCACTCATCTGTACCTCGCTCCTGTCGTTTTCCACGCGAAGCTCGGACAAGATCAACGCAGATGCGACTCGTAGTCTCATCGCCCAGTTTCGGTAGCGAGTGGCACAGCCCGCCGACATGTTCCGTTGGCGGAGAATCGCTGAACTCACGCTGAACTCAGAAGGTCAGGCGTCTAGTTGATCGCTCCGAAGCTTTTGCTCAGCTCTGTTGGTTCACAGGTCGGCCGGATTCGAATCGCCAGATCGCATGATCGAGGTGGGTGACGTTGTGGCCGGATTTTTCGGCGACCGCTTTCACGAGCATCGCGGCATCGGTTGCGCTCACATTCTCCGGGGCCGCTCCGATCGCGTCGGCGACGTAGCGGATGACCATGCGATCAGCTTTCACACCGGGGGTACCGGCGAGCATCAGGAAGTAGTTCCAGGTGATCCCGGAACGCTGGCCAGGTATCCTCGCCCAGGCTTTCTTCGCGCTCTCGAGTTCGTTGGCGTCGGCTGCGCGGAGGTCGTCGGTGCTGTCGATTCCCAGCTCACGCAGCCGCCTGGCAGCCTCATGAATGGCCGCAGCCTTGAGGGGAGCACCTTTGGTCGTCGAGGTCGGTTTGCGGTTGTTCGTCATCGCCGCCCACTCCTGCGGGCCGCCGAGTTCGTCGAAAGTATTCAACAGGGCTCCGGCGTTGTCGGTGTCGGCATCACCGCCCTGCGCCTGCCGGAAGTCGATGTAATGCCTCAGGACGTTTTTGACGGAGTTGTAGTGTGCGCCGGTGGACGCGATCGAGTCGATGATGCACAGGGCAAGGCTGCACGGGTAGCCATCCGGGCGGAACCACAGGTCAGGATCGCCGAGGTCGGCGTTGCAGCGCTTCGCGAGGAGTTCAAGTCGGTCATCTGATGGCGTGGGCATGTGTGTCCTCTGCTCTGTGCTTCGAATTGGATGACTTCTTAGCGCACTATGCCCGAGCACTCCGACATTGCTGAGTTAAATGGAATATCGGGCGATGCAGTGAGCGGGTTTGCCGCATGATGCAATGTCCGAGAATCCATCGTCCTTCGAAAAACAGTTCCCGAATCTGCCAGCTGACCAAGACAGGTAAAAATGCCGACGAAGCGCACCACCACCACAGCCCTGATTACCGGACTCGCATTTTCTTTCGCGTTGGTGGCATGTGGGAGTGATCCGGTCGAAGTGCCGAAGGTGGCAGGTATTCGACTCGACGACGCCCACAATGTGCTCAAAGACGCGGGTTTCAAGGAATTCGAGGATATCGACGCGATATCGGACCGTCAGCCCCTGATGGATGCCAACTGGGTGGTGGTCGAACAGGTCCCGCCGGCGGGGGATCGGATGGACCAGAAGGACACCGTCACCTTGAAGATCGCGAAACCGGAAGACGAGGGAATTCGGGAAATTCTTCCGGAGGATTCACCCGTCCTGGCCGAAATACGTGAGCGCGACGCAGACACCGAGCGCAGGAATGCCGAATCCGCGCGCAGAGCTGCGGAGAAGGAACGCAAGGATGCGGAGAAACGGCTGGCAGACGCCAAAATTTATGTCGGTAAGGTCGATCCCGCGACACGACTGGCGAAAGCTGCCATCGACGAAGCGCTGGTTTTCGGAGAAGATGTCGGTGCAGGCCGCGCATCAGTTCTCGACATCGTCGGCTACAAGCAGGCGTTTGCGAGCACGATGGATTCCTATATCGCGGTTCTCGAAGGCAGGGACCTTCCGGACCATCTCGAGAGCGCTGTGAACGACATCCGCGAATCTGTCGACGGTTTCGGCTACTACCTCGAAACGCTGTACACGGCAGTCGATTCCACAGCAGAAAGTTCCATTGCCCGCTCCCGGATCGTCTACGCCGATCACAAGTCGTCTTACAACGACGCGGTGGCGAAGATATACGAAGGATCGTCGGTGATTCCTCCGCTGCTGTGAACTGCGGTTGGAGTTGGCGTATCCCCGAAATTCATAGTGGTGAGATACTTCAGAGAGCGATTGTTCCGGTACGCCGGCGAGTTTCTGACTTCGCGCTCCCACGCCTGATCCCGGCAGATGCTGACTACTCCAAACCTCGGAAACCTCTAAAGAAGGGTAGTTTTCGACAGATGTTGTTCGGTTACGCGAGGGTGTCGAGCGCAGATCAGAACCCCGCCTACCAGATCGACGCCTTGGCGCGGGCTGGGATAGAGGCCGGAAACATTCACATCGATCTCGCGGGCGGCGCGAAAGCTTCACGCCCGCAACTCGATGCGGTGCTGGCTCGGATGCGGGGCGGTGACACGTTGGTGAACACCCGGTTGGATCGGTTGGGGTGTTCGGTGTTACATCTGATCACCCTCGGCGCCGAGTTGCGCGAGAGGGGGATCGGATTGAAGGTCCTCGAGCAGGGCATCGACACCGCCACCGCGGAAGGGCGAGCGATGTTCGGGATGCTCTCCGTACTCGCGGAACTCCAACGTGAGTTGATCGTGGCGAACACTCGGGACGGGTTGGCCGCTGCGCGTGCCCGGGGCCGTACCGGCGGTCGCCCGTCGAAACTGTCCGGCGATCGGATCGTGCTCGCCCAGCAGCTTTACGACGCGGGGGAGAAGACGGTGGCGCAGATCGCGGCGATGTTGAGTGTTCCCCGCATTACTGTTTACGGACACCTGAATAAGCGCGCACCGGCGGCGAGCGCGTCGACTGATCCGGTGGACACGGTGGCTGTGGTCCCTGTGGTCCCTGTTGCGATGCGCACGTCACGGATCTGCCCGTCCTGTGGGTACGAGCCGAGCACCAGAGCCGAAGCGGCGCACCAACGCGGTGACCTGGCGGTGATCTGGCTGCATCCTCATACCGACAATCCGCCCGATCCTGGTGCGGTGCTCGCTCGATCGCATTGTCATCAGTGCGAGCCGGGGCCGCCGGCCGTCGATGTCGCATGCACGGTGTGCGGTGACGGCCCAATTCTCGCCGGCGATTTCGCACGGACCGCACGGAGTGGCACCCTGCCGGAACTGGTGCAGCAGTGGCTCACCGCGAGTGGATGGGCCGTCCCCGCAGCACAGCTAGCGGGCAAGACCCGGTCTCACTGGTTGAAGGGTGTGGTGACGTCATGGCTTCACCTCGCGCCCGATTTATCGCCCTGATCGTGTTCCCTGCCCTCGCTTCCTGGGGGTGGCGAGCGGGCAGCATTCATCCGGCAGCTCCGAGACCTGCTCAATGACGATTCGTCAGCGCGCCGTACCGGGATCAAACATGTCACGCCAAATTTGCGCTCAGGTAGCAGTCTCTCCGAGACGCTTCGAGACCGGAAATTCTCGTCACCAATCGCGCATTCTCAGCAACTGACGATGGAGCGGAGTAGGGGGTAGATGAAGGCCCCGTTCGGTTGGTCGTGATGCGGCGCAGGTCGCCACGAATCGATACCCAACTTTGGTACGGCCTCCGCGATCGAAAACCTCGTGAGCTGCCCGTTTGCGGTTCGCACTGCCAGCAATTGCCGATCAGACGGACACGTCGCGAGGTCTCTGATGACCGCTCGAAGGCGATTTCGCGTCAGAGAGCGCCCAGAGAACGTGAGCTAAGTGGTTCCGAAGCTGATCACATGTGGTCTTGTTCTATGAACAATCTCGCTCCCGATATTTCCCGACCCCAGCGTTCCCACCGGTGTACTCGGCGTCGGCTATAAACCCGAACGTCTTCCCGGTTGGCAACAGCGGCAGTTCCTTCGGATCGATTTGGATGACAACATCCTGACCTTCGCGAAAGATCTTGAGGTTTTTAGGTTGTTCGATATCGACACCGTTGTCCTCGGAGAGGAACGCGGCGAACCGATCTTCGAGCCTGACGTACAGGTAGTACTTGTTGAATGCGTAGTTGTCGTTGGTCTTCCACTCGTCACGTGACAAGACGCTTTGCGTCTTGGACAACGTGAGACCAAGGGTAGTGACCGCCGTGCGGAGAACTCCGTCGGTATTCGGCGTCTTGTTTTGTGTCGGGAAGGGGTCGAATCGTGCGCGAAATTCCACCAACGCATCGGTGTTCTCGGTCAAAGTAACTGATTCGATCACGGCGGGCGGCGTCTTGATCGCACTCTTATAGTCACCGGCCCACCAGTCGCATGTGATGGAACGCGGGCCTTGCTCGGTCTGCAACTCCAGCGGATCCGTTCGGAATGCGAAGTAACCGACAGTCGAGGCCGCGGCAAGAAACAAGCACGCAGCGAGCGCGAGTATCGACCACTTGGATCGAATCCAATGCCGGCTAGCGGCCTTTTTTGTGGGTGCAGATGCCTCATCCGAGGACTGCCCGACCTCTTGGGTTTCTTCCCGGTATGGAATGTCGTTCGGCTGCAGCGACTCACTTTGATCAGAAATCAGTGCGGGCCGCGCAGGCGCGCTGGTAGGCGCGGGAGTGAACGCAGGGACGACAGATGCCGGCGCCCATTTATCGACCCACATCTGACCGTCCCACCAACGAAGAGAGGGTGATTGCGGATCTGGATACCAACCTGGAGCAAGGTTGGGTCGTCTGGCGTCATGTTCAGGCACTGGTAGATGGTAGATGTCGGCTTCGTGCGGCTATACGGATTCCGGATGTCAACAAACTCACAAGGTGACTTTGTAACGAATTTCTTGGCAGGTAGCCGTCTATACGCAGGTCCGCACGAGGAACCCGATCGAACCGAGTTTCGCCATGGTGCGACTCCTGAAGCACCATGGATCTCTAATCCGGTGACGCAGGATTTTCGCTGACTCACAAGCGCGTCGATGCACTAAAGCGCGTTGGCACGATGTTCGTTTGTCTCACTCGATGATATGAATTTCCTATGTCCTCTGACTTCGAAAAGATGTTGAGCTCAGCCATCAACGGCCGTGATGGCGCGGCCTCAGATGCTGAGCAGGCGGCGACAACAGGTGTTGTGGCCGCGACTGCGGCATATGCAAAGTTGACTGGACTCGGCCGACGGGCATACCAGGCGCTAGTCGATTCGGGGTCAGAGGTGTTTGTTCTTCGACAAGGTAATTATGGAAAGAAATACGACACCCGTGCCGTTTGGTTGATGACGATTAGTCGTGGCGAGCAGCAGAACAAACACATACTCATTCAAGAGGACGGCCGGTTAGTCGACTGCCCTGATGAAGTGCAGTCCTACACCCAAACATCCTTGTTCAAACGGGCAACCCGCGTCGATCGCCTGATCAACGGTCATCGCGTGTACGGGCCGTACGAGTTCGTTACGGTGTCAGTTTTCAACAGTTATCCCGGGAAAATCGTCGCTGAAATGCCTCAATCGGGAGGGGCCGGACAGTGTCCACCATATGCGAGAGTCGCACTGGACACAGGTATTGAATCTGCCGAGATCGATACCGCAGTTCGGGTCAGTTTCGAGGAGTTATTCGTAGACGCAATTGCGCGACAGAAACGACGGTAACGACGGAGTGCGGTCGATGGAGTGAGATACTGCACGAATGAATTCTCCTTCTGCATGGGTGTGCGACAAGTGTTCGGACGACGTAACTGTCGAGAAGGGACTCGTGGCCGCGCGACGAGACTCGCATGGGCTGCTCCAAGACTGGAGGATTGTCCACAACGGGGATTGCGCTCCGGCCGAGAACGCTGGATATACGTTCAGCGTTGAGCTCGAGCGCATGGTGGGACAAGACGGCCTGAGCCATCTTCTGTCGTTCTTGTCGGCGGGCCCCCTTCAGGTCCAGGATCCGGCATCCCCGAGTCCGTCGGAGGAAATCGGGAATTTCGACGCGTACGTCGACATCTTCCGGCGCCTCCAGACACCGTTCTACGAGAAGGCTCGTCGTCGGTTCGAGGATCCTGAGGTGCAGGAGCAGTTCTACGAGGCGAACTCTGCGCGCACATATGAGGTGGCGAACCTGGAATCGATCGCGAAGGGTCTCCACTAAGTGACTGCTGTTCCTGGCACGACCTCCGGCGACGACTCACGCGGCGTCGCCGCATGGTCTCGACTAAGGCACATCGGAGCACATGAAGGCAGTGTCGGCACCAGACCAGATCTTGCCGAAACAGGAATGGATGAGGTCGACCGCATCTGTGTCCGTGCATGGAAGTACAGCCGGGCGGAGTACGAACCCGATTGGACCGCTGAATTGAAAAGTAGCCAATGGCGCGAAACCTCCGCGCTCGCTGGTTCATCCGCGGAATCCCTCATGCTTGGCGCAGCGGCATATGTCGAAGCAGTCTGGCATGAGCGGGCACTCAAAGCCGAGACAGAACCGAAGGGTATGGCTCTCGCTCAACGCTATCTAGCCGACGGCGCCATCGAGACAGCAATCGCCGTCGGGCATCGCCTGGCGAACTTCGTTGTCCGTGTGGCCCGAACGTCGGCCAGTGCGCAGGTGGAGATCGCGAAGCTCACAAAGCGAGGGACGCTCGGACCCGGGTATGTCCCGTTCGCCACCGATGACATCGACGCATGGCTTTCTCTCAACGCGCGGACAGTTGAAGACCTGAGGAAAACTCTCGATACCTCACTTCACGCTGCTTCGGTGGCTGCACTCGGAGATCTGGTGGATTCACCTGAGTGGAAGGAGGCGTTTCGCATCCGGGCAGAGAACTTCCACCGATGGCGCAAGGAAAATGAGTACGTGACCGGGGTCGATGCCGATTCGGGTAACGCTGAGGATCTGTACGACGTGAATGATAATCACGTCGGTCGCAGGGTGGGTGGCTTCGGTAAGCGCCACAAGATCAGCGATGGTCTGACAGCAGGCACCACGGAGGCCGCCGGCGATGTCATCCGGCGGGTGGCAGTGGCTTTCGACTTGATCCTCACCAACACTGTCGCAACGGTGCTCCCCACACAGCACGGTGGAATGACGATAGATATCGACAGAGCAAAGGGATTCCGTATCCATCGACTCCCGTGAGGGTTCTGAAAACGAAGCGCCGTCTCGTGGATACGAGACGGCGCGGGGTACTGCGGACTGAGTCCGATCAGCGAGGGCTCAGAACGCTGTGTCCGATGACGAACGGTCCGAAGAAGGTTTCGCCTCCGAGGAAGTAACGCTGCCCCTGAAAGTCGACGAATCCGCCGCCGGGAACATCGACGATCGGAAGATTCAAAGGTCCGACAGGCGAGAACAGAACCAGGTTGTTGCCCTGGACGCTGGCCGGAGCGCTCGACGGGATGCCGAAGTTGACGGTGGTGAAGGTGTATTCGCCCGGAGTCACTGCAGCCGATGCCGTGGGCGCGGCAATGTTGAAACCGAGGTGGCCTACGACGACCAAGTGATGTGGTGACCCGAGGCGGTCTCCGCAGTCCAGGCCAGCACCTGGCCGCGCGCCCGAATCTCTTCGCAGCGCGCTGCCATCGGGACCAAGGCGTCCGGTCCCTGCGCCTCGGTTGTGACAGTCGTGTCGAGCGAAGTTTGGTTTGTTCATATAACGACCTTGGTCTCAACAGGTCAACGCACCACTACTGGTGAGATGATGCGCGACCGTGGAGTCGCTGCGATCAGTAGGCTATCGCGTCGGCGTCATGGACGAGTTGCTATGACCGCTTCGCGGACGTGGTCAGCATCAAGTGAGGAACGGCCAGGTTTGATCCCCCGGGTTTGAGCGACCTGCCGCACTATCGCTCGGGAAGTAGTTCCCAGCGGAATCTCTGTCGGTCGAAGCCTGACTCAACCTCGGAGAAGCCGAGACCTGAATCGCACACGAGAGTGGCGAGCTGAATGTGCGCGGCCATTCCGAATTGGTTCAGTCCCAACAGTCGGTCGCGACACAGCATCATCCGAAGTTGCCCTCGGTGTCGGCGCCCGGCTGGTTGCCTGAAATGATCGCAGCGGTCTTGATGAAGTGCGGCTTCTCGCCCGCTTGGGTTTGGGGCAAGGCATCGGGTGCTAGCCCTAGAGCCATGTGACTCTCAGCCGGCGGCGCCGAACTCCCAGCGGTACTGCAGCGCGGTGAGGGTGCCGGTGTCGGGTTCGAACGACATTATTAGCGTCTCGCCTTCCTCTTGATCGACCTCGCCGTCGTAGGTGAACCGCATCCCAGACCAGATTCCGATGACGCAGTCGCCGGGGTGTCGGCGGGCGTGCTCCACCTCTCCGCGGGTCAGGAAGACTGCATCGCCGCTGCTCTGGGTTCCCTTCGCCTCGAGGTAGAGCATCTGTCCGTTCTTTGTCGCGACGGCATCGTAGGGTCCGCTGTACCGCGTGTCCCGAACCTTCCAGCCTTCGTCTCTGTAGTGCTGCATCAGCCAGTTCTGAGCTGCGTCTTCGATGGCTTTGCGCTGGGCCGCGTTGACTGCGAAACCCTGGCCTCTACCCGATGCCCGGCTACCGCCGACGTGCTCGGACCACAGCACTTCGAACCTGTCGATGACGGCCGGCCTGATCTGGGTTCCGCTCGCTTGGGGGCTCCAGTTCTGCTCGGGGAACCTCGCTTTCACGTCGTCGATGAGGAGGATGTCGTCGGGCTCGACGAGTCGGTCCCACAGGACATCGACATAGTTGGCGGTCGTGCCGGTGCCGTTCCAGTGCGCGTCGGTGTAAATGATTTCGTCGCGGGGGCCCGCGTCGCCGGAGAAGTCGACGGCTTCGCCGCTGGCGACGATGCCGCGACCACGTTTGCCTTGGCGCAGCAGGAACACGAGGTCACCGGGGTGGATACCGGTCTTGGTGGAGCCTGTCGACCAGCGTCCGTCGATCGTGCCGTCTTCTTGAGTCGCGAGGACGCACTGTGCGAAGTCCGCCCACTCGTAGTTGTCGGGATTCCACGTGAGCAGGAACGCTCGGCGCGCGATCGCGCCGTCGGCGTCGTTGTGGATCGGATTGTCCGAGACGTAGTTGACGGCATTGCGGCCATTGTGGATTGCGGGACTGCCGACCAGACGCTGGCGAACCGGATCGGTTGAGGCCAGTGGCCTGCCGAGCAGCGCGACTTTACTGCTCTTCGGTCCGGGGTCGGAGACTCGCTCGTGGCCGTGGATTTCGTACACCGCAACGATCCGATCGTCGTGGACGAAGGTCGCGTACCGCTCCTCAGCGATCTTCGCCTCGTTCAGGATCCAGCGACCTCGGTTGTGCTCCCACAACTCTTCGTCGTTGACCGTCGGGTCGTAGCCGCGCCACGAGCGGTTGAGGGAGTCGCTTTCGATCTCCTCGGACGTATGGTCCGTTCGGTCGCTCAGTCGGATCTGGATCACCATGCTGGCGAGTCTCGCAGATCTCGAATACTCGCTGCGTCCGAACGGGACTGCTTCGGTGATGACTCACCCAACTACCTCGACCTGGAGTAAATCCGAATGTGTGTAGTGCGCCCCTGATGCATCAGGGCGGCGAAAAACAAGAACCCGCACCTGCCGGGGAGGCAAAGTGCGGTTTCTGTAGTTGTGACCTTTCGATCAACCTTCGACCCAGTCGGGTGTTCTCGGTTGTCGTCGAGCACCCAAGCTACGGGATTCGCCGTCGGTGAGGGTCGGCTCGGTGAGAGAGCAATGCGGGAGTGTATGTCACCGTTGCCAGGCACCTGGCGTGAATGTGACAACGAAATGCGTGTCGCTACGGACGACCTCTCCAGCTGAGGGCCCGATTGCGAATACCCGCCAACTTTGAGGCCGGTCGATTCTGGTCGTCGACACGTCCTTGAAGGCCAACACGACATCGGTGAAACCTAGCTTCTTCAGTTCATCGACGACGATCCCGCCGTTGCGCCCGTACACCTCCGGAACGGTGACATAGACCGATGGGACTGCGGACGTAGTCCGAAGAAAGGTTGCAACGTCAGGCTCAGGGGAGCACAGCCAACACCCCCAAGTGCCGCCGAGATGGCCACCACCGCAATGATTTTCTTCATCAGTTTTCCTCTCGGTAGTTCTTGCTCGGTTATGTCGGATGGAATTGGCCGTCTTGATGCAGCCTGCGAAAAAGAAGAACCCGCACGTGCCGGGGAGGCAGAGTGCAGGTTCTTTTGTACTGGTCAGCTTTGCGCAGTCTGGCGGCTTCGCCGAATTCAGTGCGGTAGGTCGATGAGTCCGTGGTCGCGCAGCAGATCCTTGATGGCGTCGTGCTCGTCACGGATGTATGCCTTGGCAAGCAGATCGTTGAAGGTGTCGGACAGTTGCGGATCGTTCTCGTCGACGGGGACAACGAGCATCCGGCCGCCGCCGATGAGCAGACTGTTCGCCGCGAACAACGCTGTGCGCTTGTTCCCGTCTTCGAACGGTTGAGCTTTGGCGAGCTCCACGAACAGGTCCAACGCAGCCTCTGTGACGTCCTCGCAGCTCAGCGAGTTGATGAGCTGCTGCAGGCCGTCCTCGGTCAATGCTGGAGGAGTGTGCCGCCCGTACCGGGTGCGGACGCCGATCTGCTGGTCCTCGGTTCGAAGCTGTCCCGGACGCAATGCGCCGGACCGGACGATCTGAGCGTTGATGGCGCGGACGTGAGCGGAGTCGATCGGCTGATCGTGGTGGTCGATGATGAAGTCTGCGACGTCCCGGAGGTCTTCAAGCAGTACAAGGTCGGCGCGGGAGAAGGTTCCGGCCAGGCTTCCTGATCGCAGGAAGTTCTCGGTGCCCCGGCGGCTGGTAGTGAGTCCGTCGAACACCTTTCCCGCGGAGTAGACGGCGCCGGCCAGGTCGGTGATGTTGATCGAGACGTCTCGGCTCACGCAGCCCACCGCTGCGCGTCGGCGCGGGCCAGCGTCAGGGCTGGATCGACGGGGTGGCCGCCTGTGATCCAGTCGGCGGCGGTGCGGTCGCCGAGATCTTCCTGTGGGCTGCGCAGCCAGATTGCGCAGGTCCACGGGTCGGCGCTTTCACGAAGCGTCTGCCACAGGGTGATCAGGTGCGGGTGCACCGTTCGGGAGTCTGTGAACTGCCAGGTGGGATAGACCCACTGCCCACCTTCGAGCTGGCAGGCGATCACAGTGCCTGCAGAGACTGCCTTGTTGATGGCTTGGCGGCTCACGCCTCGCCACTGGGTGAGGCTGGGAGTGTCGTAGAACGGGCCGACGAGTTTGTCGTAGACGTGACTGCTGGGCAGTGCCGCAGTCATGGAACGGGCGATCGATTCGACGTCGCCGAAGACTTCGGCGGAGGCGCCGGCAGCGCGGGCGTCGGCGAAGGTTTGGTGGACGCGGCAGGTGATGAGGGCCATGAGCTTGCGTTCTTGCTCGACGAGGGCGTTCATGTTCGTGTCGATGAGGCGTCTCCGAAGGAAGTTCGTGCGGATTAACAGGGTACGGTTGGTTCTTGTCAGCCCCTAGTCAGCTAGCACCCAGTGCCGAGTCACTGGGGGCAACTGCTCTATATGGGCATGTCTCCCGCTCCATCTTCCCTGGAAATGGCTGATGGAGAAACGAAGAAGGGGCCCGATCTGCATACCGATCAAGATCGGCAGAGGCGGAACCGGGCCCCTTCCGCATGATGCATTGAGCATCAGAGGCGGTCGTAGCGCAAAGGTGGCATCTGCGTTCGTTAAATAGCGTTGCGCGGGTATCTACAGTCCGGTTCGAGCCATTCCTATCCAGACCCGCACGCAGGGGCGCGGTGGTGCGAATCGACTCGCCGCACTTGCGAACTGTGCAAGTAAATCTCTGTTTCTAACAAGTTATTAAGTTAGCTGATGGTTTGTCAGAGAACTGGGGATCATGTGGTCGACTTCCAAAACGGGCCTTTGAATCGTACTCAGTGGTCGGACAGTGGGCGGCCTGGAGAGAATGGCGCATCGACCCCTTCGAAGTCCTCTCCGCAGTTGTGAAGTTCCGCCCGGCGCCGGATTTCTCCGGCGATGGCTTTCTCCACGAAGTGGGACCAACTGCGGTCTGCTTCAGCTGTGCGTGTGGCGTTGAAGGCAAGACGGGCCTGGGTGTACACCGCCGGCGAGATTTACACCGTGACAGGCTTGTTGCTCTGCTTCTTCTCAGCCGGCGAGGCCTGCTGAGAAGTCTGCAGGTGCGAGGGCGGCACAACAGCCTTGTCGATGGCTTTGCGGCTCACACCCCACCACTGTGTCGGGCCGTTGGTGTCGTAGAACGGTCCGATGAGCTGGTCGTCGGCGTGGTTGGTGGGCAGTGCTGCGGTCATGGAGCGGGCGATCGATTCGACGTCGTCGAAGACTTCGGCGGGGACGCCGGCGGCGCGCGCGGCGGCGAACGTCTGGTGGACGCGGCGGGTGAGAAGGTCCATGAGCTTGCGTTCCTGCTCGACGAGGGTGTTCATGCGATCTCCTAGTTGGTCAACCAGGTCAACCGTAATGTCCTCGGCGGCGTCAACCGGCGATGAGCCGTCGTTCACTCGTGGTCTTGAGTGCCGCAAGTTTCTCGATCTCGGGCTTGGACGTTCTCTTCAGCTTCTTGTCGATAATCAACTTCGTCCGAGCTGCATTGACTCGCGCGTCAGTCACACGTGACGGTTTAAATGGTATCGAGTTCGTCAAGAATGATCCTCCTCTACGCAGTCAGTATTGCCTCTTGCGAGCGCTCCGTCGACATCAGTAGCAGCGCCGGAAAGAACTCGATGGACCGTACCTACCGAGACCCGCACGCCAGCCGCTATGGTGCGAATCGACTCGTCGCGATCGCCTGTTTGTCGGTGCTCACGCGTACCAGTCCGACGAGCGCCACGGCTGCGTCCGTTCAAAAAGGTGTTCATCTTGTGTGGTCCACGGTATCAATTTTTGAACGGGTTTTTGAACATGGGCAACGGTAATTCGGACTCCATCTGAGCAGCGTTCCTCCTGTTCAGTCAACGACCGTTTGTTGAACAAGATCACTCGGACTGTCGAGGCCCGCGACGGGGGCGAATACTCGACCCTTGAACCGGCCGGGAAACGTGTCCACGAGATTCGAACGCGGACCTGTTGTGACGGCTGATCCAATATTCGGCGGCGTCGTGCCTGGGAGTTACCCGGAACGACAACTGATTCCGATGTTCGCGTCGGCGAGGGGCTATGGTGCCAGCGATGTCATACACAAGACGAGTCCTCGTGATCAGTCCCGTCCCGTCGAAGTTGTCGGCGTGGGCAGCCAATGTCGTTGGGTGCGAGGTGGTTCCGCGGGGTCGGACCGAGAAACAAATGGAAGCGGCGGTCAAGGCGATGTCCAGACCCGCGGACTTGATCGTGCTCGATGGCCATGGGTCGGGGATCGAGGCCATCTACACCAGTAGTGGGCGCGAGACACAGGTCAGGATCTCGTTCGCTCCAGAGATGCTCGGCGCTCCGAGAGTGATCATGAGCATCTGCTACGGACTAGCGGAACACTACATCGAGAAGTTGACTGACTGCGACAAGGAGATCGAGGTGATCGGTCCTGTCGGGACGATCAGTAGTCGGCACTATCTCGGCGTGGTCAGTCACCTTATCGAGCGATTCCTGGACGGAGAGGATCTGATGGCTGCGCTCGATGGCGCTCGACGGCTCGAATTGGGGCAGATCGAACGCTGGGGTCGGAGTGGCCGTGAGGATCGTGTGGCCGAGACCGATTGAGATTCGGTTGTCGGGAACGCTCAGCTTGCGGACGTAGGATTCGAGGAGTGGCTGCCTGGCCTCCCGCCATGCAGTTCGGCTTGCGGCGCTCATGTCCGATCAGGTTCGCATGTCGTCGTCGGAGTCGTCAGGATCGAGTACGGGCGATACCTCGTCTACCAGCAACCCTTCGGGGATGACGTCGCCGTGGTTGCGACGGAGGTAGTCCCTAGCGTCATCGAGCGACGGGTCGTGTTGAAGACTCTTCTGGAAGTAATCGAGCCTGTGCTTTGCGTCATCGATGATCTGGCCCCAGTCCCTCACCCACACCCGAACTCTGGCTCCAGGAGCCTCTGGCAGGTCGGGCTCGAACACAATGCCCTGCTCGCGGCCACGCTGATTCGCTTCCTGCCGAACATCGTCGTCGATTTCACTGGTGACGAGCCAAAAGTCCCACTGTGTCGCGCTGCTGGCGAATCGAGCGTCCTTCGCGACAGCCTTCGCGTAGGACTTGATCTGGTTCAGCTCGGTCAGAGTTGCGACGACTTTGGGGGCCTTCAGTTCGACGACGAGGTGCCGGTTGCGGTCGTGCTCGGTCGCCGCGGCGGACAGGAGCAGGTCCAGGCGCCCGACGGTGCCGTCGAGTCGCTTCACCGGGATCTTGTCGGTTCGGTCCTTCCCGAGGAGCTTGAGGTGACGGTCCAGGGCCGCTGTGAGTCCCCGCTCGCTGACCATGAAGTTGTACTGCTCGCCAAAAACCCACAACTCCCGCTCTAGGATGCGGTGCAGGTGCTCGCGCTCGCCGACCATCTTGTTGGCATCAGGGTCGAAGACCATCAGGTCGAGGGCGCGCAGAAATTGCAGGCGGTTCGTGACGTCTGTCGAAGCCTGGATCACCCGCGATAGTCCGGTGTTGCGTAGGAGCCGGTCGAGCTGCTGGCGCTCGTCTTCTGGCAGACCGACGTACTCGTCGAGCAAAGCTGCCACGTCGCCCGGGCGCTGCTGAATTGAGTCCTTGAGTAGGCCCAGTGTGAGACGCTTCTTCCTCTTGTCCCTTGGGATGTGTCGGCGGATCGCAGTCGCAACTACGTCGAACGTAGCGCGCTCGACCTTCTCCTCCTCCGAGGACGGCTCGCCCTCGTACGGATAGACATTGCCGGATTTCCACTCCTCCACCAGCTCGCGCCGCCGCTCGGCGCGACGGGCGTCGAGGTAGCTGCCTAGTACCTGGTCGAGTTCCTTGAGTAGTGCGCCGAGCACGGTTGGCATCGCCTCCATCCGGGCGAGGGGCCACTGGTCCTGATGCTGGGGCATTTCGTTCCACAGCAGGTACGCCGAATAGGTGAAGTCAGGACCCGGCGCAGAGTCGAGCGTGTCAACTACGACCGCTTCGGCGTCGCATAGGTGGATTTCGCGCTCTTTGGACTTGATCCACTCAATGATGCGCAGCTGGGCGCGGTGGACGGTGCCATTGTGCTCCCACTCGACCGGAAGAGTTGCATCGCTGCTGATGTTGTCGGTGGGCTGAATGCGTCGGCGGTCGTATGTAACCTCGATCCCGGTGTGGGTGATGAGGTATGGCGCCAAGGTCGTACCAAGCCTCTCGGCGGCGGTGTCGCGGGCGAGCAGGTCGAGTGACTCTTTGCCTTCGCCGACGAATCGCGTCCCCGTGACGTTGCTGGTCTCGATGGGGTCGGATACATCGACGTCCTTGCGGCTGGTGGCACGTGCGCGGATGACGGTCTGCAGCTGCTTCCCCTCGATGCTGTCGCCGACGGTATTCCATGTGACCTGGGTGCCGAGCGCGAATGCTCGGAGCCGACCCTGACCGAGTCGTCCGTGCAGCGGGCGCTCCTCGCCTTTGCTACGCAGGGCGGTTCGCTTCCACGAGTTGCCGACCCACTTGAACTCGGTAGCGATGTCTTCCGGTGTCATTCCGTGGCCGTCGTCGGTTACCTCGACGCCGACCACGACGTCGGTCTCGCTCCGGTGCAGTGTCACGTCAACGTGGTGTGCATCGGCGTCGAGGCTGTTCCAGACGAGTTCGATCACGGCCCTGACCGGGTCATTCTCGTGGGCGAGCTTCTGGACGTGGTCGTCGCCGGCTTCGAGTCGATACGTCTTCACTCGGACATCTTGTCAGTCAGCGCCGATATACGCTGCGCGTTGTCGCAGATAGGCCACCCGTCGGCGATGAAAATGCATCAGTCAGGCTTTTGGTTGGTCGCCTCGGCCAACAGGCAGATCACTTCGAGCGGTTTTGTTGTGCGTCCAGCGCCCTCCGCGCAGCTGCAAGCGCATTCTGCGCGAAGCAATCGTTGGCCTACTCGATAGCGGGTCGATCAATTCGCAGACGCCTGCCGCTTCTGCCTGCGGACAACGGAAATCGCCAGTCTGAGACCTCTCGGAGCGTCCTCCCACACAACGCAGCCCGGACTCGGCCAACGTGAAGTGGTCTGCCCAGAATGGGGGCCTTCGGACCGTGTTCACTGGTGTGGTGATCGAGTCCATGATGGCGTCCAAGGACCTGACAGGGCAGATTCTCCAGCGAGGCCAACGCCCGGACCCTCCTCGACTCGTTGCGGCCAGGCACCCACAGAGCCTCCAGCTCCGCTGCGCGTGGGGATGTGCAACCCGAGGCGGCGTATATGCCGCACGAGCTGGTCCGAGGGCAATAGTTGATGGACGCAGCATCGTGATCAACGCGCGGGAACGATGCCGGGTTGACGCCACCGGCGCGCCATCAACCCCACAGCGAACAGTCGTCCGCGGTGTCCACATTTCGCCCAAACTTGCCCACGAGTCCCCGTAATCATCGGTCATTCCGAGTGATGTGTTTTCAGAGTTCAGAGCATTTTTGAGGCTCTGGCCTCAGAGGCGCATGAAAGTCCAAATCCCTCCGCTCCCACCAAAGTGATTTTCATTTGTAATAATCGAGGTGTGTTGAGTTCGAAGATTTGATGTCGAACTCGGCGCTCTTTGTTCTACCGAGGTCAAATTGGTCCAAATCTCGTTTTTCTATTTGAAGGTTGGCGCCAGATAGATATCGCTCTATGCAAGGTCTTCATTTAGTTTGTATCATAGATGTAACTAATGTTCTTTAAAGGCGAGGATGTCTCATACGAACCAAATCGGCGAGTTCTACGCTCGGCAATCAGGTGTAGATTTTTTCGTGCGCGTGAGCTTAATACATAAAGTAACTTATTTGCGCTATCTATGGGGCTTGGATCGGCGAAATGTGGGACTATATCATGGAGTAGTCCATAAGCGATAACTGTATCGAACTCTCCTCCCTTGACTCCGTGAATTGTCGAAACCGTGATTCCTGTGCGGTCTCGAAACACTCGACGGAATACTTCGATATCCTGTACGTAAGCATTACCCTCGTTAACTAGTTTATTCACCCTGGCTTCCGAGCTCGCGAAGAAAGCGCTGTGTTGATTTGTGAGTGTTGTGAAGAGGCGGTAATCGATTTTCAGTAACTGCATTATGGATTCAAAGTAGGTCCGCAAGTAGGCAATGCCGTTATTTTCGTCGAGGTCCAGCGAGTTCGAAGCACGCAGGTAGTCACGCCCGTGCAATCCCGAGACATCCGCACCGCACGCGTCAAGTTCCGAAAGTACGTCGTTTGCCCATCTCAGTCTGCGCACGTACATTTCTGGCGACGCATGGGTGAGCGCGATTTTGGCAACCTTGTACCAAAAGTTATCTCGGTCTCTGTCAAACGGCACGAGGCCAGGTCCGTCGAATTCATATTCGGGTAGGTTTTGGACTAGCGTTCGAGTCATTGATGCCAAGTGTATCCACCATGGGGCAAGTATGCAGATCTCACTTTGTTCGATACCGAGATCTTTCACACTGTGATTCACCAACCTAGCGATCTCGCCGGCTAAATTGTCAACTTCAATAGTTTGGTTTAGGGTAATCTCGCTGGGATAATCTCTTTCGGGCGAGGCTGCTACCATGGTCGTACTTTCTGTACTGAAGTTCTCGAAGTACGACACAATCCTCGCAGATGATCTAAAATTCTTGCTCAGTTTGAGAAGTGTATACGGCTTTTGTGTAAGAGTGCTCAACTCTTTGGAATCCATCGCATAGCCGCCCAGCGACGAGAAAATCTCCTGGTTCGGATCGCCTACGATGAATGAACGCGGTGTCTCCTGCCCGGCGCTAATGATTGAGGCTAAGATTTCGTACTGTATCAGCTTCGTGTCCTGATATTCGTCGACTGCTATAAACTCAAATATACTGCTCAAAATCTTTGCGATTGACGGGTTGTTCTGCATTAATTCATGGGCGTACTTCAAAATTGATTCAAAATCTAGTTGATTGGTGAATTTCAGCTCTTCGAAATACGTGGCTAGAACCGCTTTTATCTTCGCGTGTTTACTTTGATCAAGGCATGCAAGTTCATAGCCTGAGCCGGTGTAGTAGAATCCACAGTCGTAGATGCTCAATCCCTTTTTGGAGCACAACTCTTTAATTATCTCTTCGGATTCGTAAGAATTTATTACGCTGAAACCACCGGCCAGATCTGGATGATAAACACTATAGGGTTTGATTATCCATTCAAGACAGAATGAGTGAATAGTACCTATCCAAAGTTGTTCTGTGTCTACGCCTAGTGTTGCGATCCGATCTTCGATCTCGTAGGCAGCCTTATTGGTATATGTAATAGCTATAACGAACTTCTTTCGCGAGTCCAAATCGCTCAGTTCGCTAGCGACCTTGTATGCAAGGGTCCTAGTTTTACCGCTCCCGGGACATGCAACCAGGAATACGTTGCCGGGCGTTTCGATCGCCAAAGTTTGTTCGTCGGTCAATGCTCCGATCTCCCATGTCAATGGCATCAGTACACCTCAAGGAGATTATTGATCACATCGCCGCTCAAGAGCGTGGCAGTGTGTGTTCTTATCGACCTGAAATCAATTTTGCCGGTATGAAACTCATCTAGGTGGTCTCTATAGGTCGTGCCATCTTCGGCAGTACATGTTCCGTTTCTCAAGGAAATATTGAGACGATATGCCAGAATATTGTACAATGTCTGCGCCGAGAATTCTGGATGTGCAAACTTCAACGCTTCAAGAATGTACTTGGGAATAACAGAGTGTTCGTCTACCTCGCCACCAAGCAAGATTGCAAACCAGCCTTTCTTAGCATTGTTGGCCATCCGCAGAGCGCGTCGTCCATATTTGGCCACATCCGCACTCCCTAATTCGAATTTGGCCAGTTTGATCGTAGCTGGTTTGTCGTATATATCCTCGACTATCTTTGTAAAGAGTTCTGAATTTCCTGCTTTGACTAGATCGACTTCGAACGTGTGGTCGGCGTAGAAGGCTTTAGTCCACTGATTTCCAGAAATGAACGCCTCCATTTCCGCATGTCGCTCTTTGCCACTTTTGTGAGAAGCTGCCACTCTTTGTTTATATTTTTTAGTGGCCGAGTCGTCAGTCGGATCCGATGTAGTGTCTAGTATCGCTGCATCCATATCGGTAATGATTGAGCAGTTCTTTCGTACGCGCTTGTCGTCGAAGATCGAGGCAACATTTTCGAATCCAGTACTTCGAATGTTAATCAAGCTCACACCAAGTTCGTCGAGGCTGATGCCCAGTACTTTTCTGACCAAGATCGGAATAAGAATCTCTTCTGCGTCGCCCTCAACGAGCAAGACGCTTTTCGCGAACAACAAATTGCTACGTATCGCGTCTAGGTAACGCTGAAGGTTTCGCACTTGTTTCGCGTTCAGACCATTAGCGGGTTGATACGCCTCACATGTCTTCCCCTCTCGCCCAAGGATGTTCATGCTGCTAATATTGCTCACATCCGAAATTTGCGTCGAATGTGTCGAGTATATTACTTGCGTATCAGGATAGTTTAGTCGGTCGAACAGGGTGCGCTGGATATGGGTGTGAATATGTGCTTCAGGCTCTTCTACTAACAAGAAATTAGCAACAGATTGGTTAGCTTTTTGGTATTTAAATTCGAGCAGCTTTAAGGTTAAGTAGATCAGGTTCGCCGCTCCTAGACTGAGGTCATGAACTGCGCCTTCGTGTTCTTCTCCGTGCTCACCAACGAACAGCTTCAGCGATTGAAATAGCCGATCGGCGTCACCGGGAAGTTCGGATGATATCGACAGTGATGAGGGTGAGTACGCCACTCCTACTGTGTCCAGGATCATATTCTGTACGTCAGTGCGAACTTCGCCGACATCAGGCCACTTTTCAATCTCTTGGTTTAGTTCGATCACCTTATCAGTGATAGATTTGAAATCGGTTGGATCGATCTCCCCGCTTTTGTGTTTGAGGAGAGTTTTTAACGGATTCGTTCGATTGTTCTGAAAGTCCGAGACTACGTCACGGAGTGCTTGTATGTGCGTGAAGGATATTTCTCGTGCCACGGAAAGTTGTTTCGGTAGTTGCACCCCGACTAAATCTGCATTACTCTGATCGTCGAATTTAGCTAGGTCAAAATCGCCTACGATTTTTTTGTATACCTGGGGGTCGTTGAAGTCTGCTGTACTGCGACCTGTAAAGACGGTTTCGTAATCCTCGGCTGTAATATTACTTCGAAAAGCTTGCAGTGCAGATATGTCGCCTTCGGTGATTTCGGACAGCTTGATCCTGATTTCTTTTTTCGGTCGGTATATCAAGTTGTATGCGGCGCGCTCGATGGGGGTGGTCCCTAGCCTTCCTGTGCCATGGACGAACAAGGCCTGAATCGACTCATCCGCTGAGACATCCTCAAATTCAAGGCTGATGATTATCCAGTGTCCCCGCCAGTCCGACAGGCCACGGTGGAAGTCATCCTGGTTGATTCGGTACGCCGAAGGTAACATGTTAGCGTCTAGTAGAAGTCGTATAGCCCGAAATGCGTTGCTCTTACCTGATCCGTTCTCTCCAAGAATCGTATTGATTCCCGCGTTGAATGCTAGGTTAGTGTTTGCGAAATTTCGATAGTTTACCAGGCTGAGCTTAGATATATGCATTTCATCTCCGGTTGAAGCGTGTGGGTTTGTTTTTGTTTTTTGACTTGTATGTTTGGAGCGTACGTTATCACGGTGATGTTTGTCCTGAATAGTTTTATTCGGGTTTGATAAGGATGACGATTTCTGCAACAAGGCATGCGTGAAAGTGAGGTGATCAATGACCGGATTTTAGAAAGAGATGGCCAACGAAGAACGAATGGAGCGACACCGCAAGAACGGTCGCTCAGTGGACGCCGAGCACAGTTTCCGCCTGATAGCCGAGCGAACATAACCATGACTTCACGATCGGTTGCGTTCAGGAGATCTAGACAAGCAACTGTCGATGCCCACCGACGCCCAGCCCACATAACGCCTGGACAACCGAACCCGCGCCTGGCGCATCACGTTGACTATCGACCCGCCGAAAGGCGCCCACATCGAAGCGTCGGAAGTACGCACTGAGCGTTCCACCCTGCCCTAAGGCGCGCAGGTGCTGGGGCGCCGTGACGGTGCAGAAACCACCTTGCGCTGATGTGGTGCGGGTGCTGGCCGGTGCTACCGGCGTGAAGCGCGTCTGGCGAGTTCGTCGTCACGGGTGCCGGCATGCTGGTAGCGCATCGCGGCCTTAACGCTGCTGTGTCCCAGTCGCGCCATAGTTTCGGCCACCGTCGCGCCGGTTTGCGCGTAGCGAGTTCCTGCATAGTGGCGCAGCGAGTGAAACGCCAAGTCGGAGCGGCCAGCTGCTGCCCGAGCCTTTCGCCAGTGGTTGTTCACTGTGCTTTGTGACACGTAACCACCGCTACGGTCTGTCCACAACAGTGCGCCCGGTTTCACGGCTTCGACGTGGGCGGCCACGATCCGGGCGTCGTGGCCGAAAATAGCGATGATTCTTCGCCCTGCGGCGCTCTTCGGAGGTCCGGCTACCTTGGCGATGCCGTTGCCTTCGACGATGCTGCGCACGACAGCGATCCGCACCGCGTCCACCTCGCCATCGCCATCGCGCTCAACGGCGACATCGGTTCTGGTCAGGCCGATAATCTCACCGAATCGCAGGCCACCGGCGGCGGCGATGATCACGAATGGTTTGTACCTCGGCACGATCTTTTCGATGACGATGTCCAGCTCGACCTCGGTCGGTGGTGTTGTGGACTTCCCCGTGGTGGTAAGCGAGCCACCCTTGATTTTGCAAGGGTTTGCGCTGATCAGGCCATCTTCTACGGCTGTTTTCAAGATCGACTTCATTAAGTCGTAGGCCCTCGCGGTGGCCGTGGCCTTGCCCGTTGCGAGTAGTTCAGATCGCCACTCGCGCACTGCCTCGGCGCGTATTTCGTTGATGGGTGTTGCCGCCCAATGGAATAGCGATCCGGTGGTGCCAAGCATCCGCTCGTATTCCTTGCGGGTTCGTGGGCGTAGCGGCTCGCCCTTGCTATTGGCCCTGGTGGCGACCCACTTCTCGGCGTATACACCGAACGCGACAGCTTTACGTGCCTTCTCGGCCTGAGTGGCCTGCCGTGCCACGGCAGCGTCGTTTGGATGTACCCAGGTTCCCCCGGCGATTGCGTCCTGCTGCGTGTTCAGCCAGGTCTGTGCCGCGCCTTTCGTGCTGAACGTGCTGGGTGCAGGGATACGTTCCGCACTCCCAGGAGTGGGGTCGGGGTGGCGGGCTCGGTACCGCCCCGACGGCAACTTTTCAATGCGTCCGAAGACTTTTCTGGCCATGCAGCTGTTTTCCTTGATTTCGTGGGCCCTCCGTGGGCCCTAGATTGTCAGAAGTTGGCATTTTTTGGCATGGTGTGGCACTCCTTAGTTCCTCTGACCATAGGGTTAGCGGCTCTGAACAGGAATATCACATCTGGTTCGATCCCAGCCGGGACCACAGAAAAATACTGAAGGCGTTCCCGATCATCGGGGACGCCTTCAGTCGTTTGAGAGCACAGCTGTTCGAGGGCACGGTTATTTCGGGATGCAGACCGTCGTCGCAGGTCGCCGGGCGACGATTTCGGTAGCCTGGTCGAAGAGACATTTCGCGACCGAAAAGGTGACTGCTTTGAGTACCGAAAAGGTCGATTCTTCCGTCGACGATTCAGACCTGTCCGTCTTCCAGGACGCAGAGTCCCGCTGGGAGCGGTGGCGCGCGGGAATCGCCGCGCGGCCCACCCTCAATCTTGCGTACCGCATCGGCGTCGGAGTCGTGGGCACGATCGTGTTCGCCGCCGGCATCGTGGCTATTCCGTACCCCGGGCCCGGTTGGCTCATCGTTTTCGCCGGCCTCGGCATCCTGGCGTCGGAGTTCGCGTGGGCACATCGACTCCTTCATTTCGCGAAGGCCCGATACGACCGGTTCATGGAATGGTTCGGCAAGCAGTCGCTGTTCGTCAAAGGGTTGGGCGTTCTGTTCACCACAGTGATCGTCCTGGCGACTTTGTGGGTGCTCGGCACTTTCGGCCTGATCGGGACATGGGTGGGCCTGGACTACTCGTGGCTCGAGTCGCCGCTGTGAGTTGAACGCGGCCCGGTTTCCTTCACTCGGTTGTCTCACCATGTCGGTAGGGCCGATAACATGATCGTGCGCGTGCTCGCAGTGGGTACGACGCCTGTCTAACTTGTCGCAATACCTTTAGGAGCACATCGCCGTGACCAGTCCCGCGCCAGAGCACTCAGCCGCCCCACTTCGGGTGCCCGCGGGGACGACCGCCGGGACTGCAGTGCGCGAAGCCGGATACCCCACGAAGGGGCCCGACGTGATCGTCGTTGTCCGCGATGGCGAGGGAACGCTCAAGGATCTGTCGTGGACACCTGAGGTCGATGTCGACGTCGAGCCGGTGGCAGCATCCACCGAGGACGGCCGCAGCGTCATCCGGCACTCCGCGGCCCACGTCCTCGCGCAGGCGGTTCAGAAAGAATTCCCCGACGCGAAGCTCGGCATCGGTCCGCCGATCAAGGACGGCTTCTACTACGACTTCGCGGTGGACCGCCCGTTCACTCCGGAAGATCTGGCCAAGCTCGAAAAGCGTATGAAGCAGATCATCAAGGGATCACAGCGCTTTTCGCGTCGAGTCGTCGATTCGATCGAGGACGCTCGGGTCGAGTTGGCCGACGAGCCCTTCAAGCTCGAATTGATCGACGACAAGTCCGGTATCGACGATCCCGAGATCATGGAGGTGGGCGGCAACGAGCTGACCATCTACGACAATCTCGATCCTCGTACCGGCGACAAGATCTGGTCCGATCTGTGCCGCGGCCCGCACATTCCGACCACCAAGCACATCCCGGCCTTCAAGTTGACCCGAAGCTCCGCCGCCTACTGGCGTGGCAACCAGGACAACGCCGATCTTCAGCGTGTCTACGGCACCGCGTGGGAGTCCACCGAGGCTCAGGACGAATACCTCGAACTGCTCGCCGAGGCCGAGCGTCGTGATCACCGCAAGCTCGGTACCGAACTGGACCTCTTCAGCTTCCCCGACGAGCTCGGTTCGGGTCTGCCGGTGTTCCATCCCAAGGGCGGCATCATCCGCACCGAGATGGAGAACTACTCGCGCAGCCGCCACATCGAGGCGGGCTACGAGTTCGTCAACACTCCGCACATCACCAAGGGGCATCTGTACGAGGTTTCCGGTCACCTCGACTGGTACCGCGACGGCATGTTCCCGGCGATGCACGTCGACGAGGAACTGAACGAGGACGGCACCGTGCGCAAGCCGGGCCAGGACTACTACCTCAAGCCGATGAACTGCCCGATGCACAACCTGATCTTCCGTGCTCGCGGACGCTCGTACCGTGAATTGCCGTTGCGGCTCTTCGAATTCGGCTCGGTCTACCGCTACGAGAAGTCCGGCGTCATCCACGGCCTGACCCGCGTGCGCGGCATGACCCAGGACGACGCTCACATCTACTGCACCCGTGAGCAGATGCGCGACGAGCTGACCACCACGCTGCAGTTCGTGCTGAACCTGCTCAAGGACTACGGCCTCGACGACTTCTACCTCGAGCTGTCCACCAAGAACCCGGACAAATTCGTCGGTAGCGACGACGTCTGGGAAGAGGCAACTGCAACCCTCGCCGAGGTCGGCGAAGCTTCCGGCCTGACTCTGGTGCCGGATCCGGGCGGAGCCGCCTTCTACGGTCCCAAGATTTCCGTCCAGGTCAAGGACGCCCTCGGCCGCACCTGGCAGATGTCGACCATCCAGCTCGACTTCAACCTGCCCGAGCGGTTCGAGCTCGAATACACCGGCAACGACGGCGTCAAGACTCGTCCGGTCATGATCCACCGTGCGCTGTTCGGCTCGATCGAGCGGTTCTTCGGTGTCCTGACCGAGCACTACGCGGGCGCGTTCCCGGCGTGGCTGGCGCCGGTGCAGGTTGTCGGAATCCCGGTGGCCGAGGCGTTCGCCGATCACCTGTTCGACGTCACGAAGAAGCTCAAGGCTGCCGGTGTGCGCGCCGAGGTCGACTTCAGTGACGACCGTATGCAGAAGAAGATCCGTAACCACACCACGCAGAAGGTCCCGTTCATGCTCCTCGCGGGCGAGCGTGACGTGGAGGCCGGCGCGGTCAGCTTCCGTTTCCGTGACGGCACGCAGATCAACGGCATTCCCGTCGACGACGCCGTCCGGATCATCACCGAGTGGATCGGCCGCCGCGAGAACGCCTCGCCGACAGCCGAACTGGTGCAGCCAAGCGTGGCGCAGTGAGCGCCCCCGGTGACGACGGTCCGGGTTCGCTGATCGACCACGGCGTCGGTGACCCTGACCATTTGCAGCGCATTTGGTCGCCGCATCGGATGTCGTACATCACCGAGGCGCCCAACACCCCGGGCACGACAGGTGAACCGTTCATCGACATTCCGAAGATGTCGGACGAAGAAGGACTGATCGTTGCCCGCGGTGAGCATGTCTATGCGGTTCTGAACCTGTATCCGTACAACCCGGGGCACCTGATGGTGGTTCCGTACCGCAAGGTCGCGGCACTCGAAGACCTGACGCCGGAGGAGAGCGCCGAGTTGATGGCGTTCACCCAGCAGGCGTTGCGGGTGATCAAGAGCGTGTCGAATCCTCACGGATTCAACGTCGGCCTGAATCTCGGTGCCGCTGCGGGCGGTTCGCTGTCCGAGCACCTTCACCAACACGTAGTGCCACGTTGGGGCGGCGACGCCAACTTCATCACCGTGCTCGGTGGGGTCAAGGTGATGCCGCAATTGCTGCGGGAGACCAGGGGACTACTCGCCGGTGCCTGGCAACAATAGGTTGACGCATCCGGCTTCATGGCAGGATGCATTGCTGCAACGAGTTCCGAACCGGAACTCACGACGGGGAGGGTTCCTGCGGTGTTGAGCTTCTTCGGGCGCGCATCGGTGTCCAAGGTGACGGCACCTATGGGGAAGGCGCTGGTCAAGACCGGTCTGACGCCGGACTCGGTGACGGTGATCGGCACGGTGGCAAGCGTCGCCGGTGCGGTGACGCTGTTTCCGTCCGGACATCTGTTCTGGGGAACCATGTTCATCTGGTTCTTCGTCATGTTCGACATGCTCGACGGCGCAATGGCTCGTGCTCGCGGCGGCGGAACGCGGTACGGGGCGGTACTGGACGCGACCTGCGACCGCGTCGCCGACGGCGCGATTTTTG
Organism: Rhodococcus sp. SG20037; assembly: GCF_031763325.1. NCBI lineage: Bacteria > Bacillati > Actinomycetota > Actinomycetes > Mycobacteriales > Nocardiaceae > Rhodococcus > Rhodococcus sp. SG20037. The sequence continues at coordinate 2,996,973 of NZ_CP134497.1, forward strand.
CCGGCCTGGCCTGGTGGGCGGTCTACCACGAGAACAGCAAGTGGCTGCTCGTCGCGACGCTCATCTGCCTCGTCACCTCGCAGGTCATCTCGTACGCGAAGGCGCGCGCGGAGGCGAGCGGGCTGACTGCGGACGGCGGGTGGATCGAGCGCCCGGACCGATTGATCATCGTGTTGGTCGGATCCGGCCTGACGGGTATGGGTCTTCCGTGGGCAATCCACATCGCGATGTGGGTACTTGCCGCCGGAAGCATCGTGACGGTCTTCCAGCGAGTGCTCGCGGTGCGCAATTCCCCTGGCGCCCGGGAACTTCTGCCGATCGCCCCGGCCGCATCCACGGTCGAAGGTGCGCCGAACACGGACGGCGAGGCAGAGAAATGAGCTTTGCCGAGCGTGCAACCGACCTGGGATACGCCGCGGGTTGGCGTCTGGTGCGAAGCCTGCCGGAATCGGTGGCGGTCAAGCTGTTCGACGCCGGAGCGGATTTCGCGGTACGCAAGGGCGGACCCGAACAACTCAGGAAGAACCTCGCGAGAGTTCTGGGCACGACGCCGGAGCAAGTTCCGGATCAGTTGATCAAGGATTCGATGCGCTCGTACGCCCGGTATTGGCGTGAGGCGTTTCGTCTTCCGTCGATGGACCTGGTCGCGACAGGTAAGGCGCTGCATGCGCTGGTCGAGGGCCAGGAGCATCTGGAAAAGGCAATGGCTGCAGGTCATGGCGCGGTATTGGCGCTGCCTCACAGCGGTAATTGGGACATGGCCGGCGTGTGGTGCGTTCAGCAGTGGGGCGGGTTGACCTCCGTTGCCGAGCGGCTCAAGCCCGAATCCCTGTACGAACGGTTCGTCGACTATCGCGAGAGTCTCGGCTTCGAGATCTTCCCGCTCAGCGGCGGGGAGCATCCACCGTTCGTCGAACTCTCCAAGCATCTGCGTGAGAACAAGATCGTGTGCCTGTTGGGGGAGCGCGATCTGGCGAAGAAGGGTGTGCCCGTTACCTTCTTCGGCGAACCTACTCGGATGCCCGCGGGCCCAGCGAAGCTCGCGATCGACACCGGCGCGCCGCTACTTCCGGTCCACTGCTGGTTCACACCCGACGGATGGGGTTTCAAGATCGACCCACCGATCGACGTATCCGGCGGAGTCGGCCCGGCCACGCAAGCACTTGCCGACCGTTTCGCGGTCAACATCGCAGCGCACCCCGCTGACTGGCACATGCTTCAACCGCTGTGGCGCTCGGACCTTTCCGAATCGCGGCTCGCCCGCATGGAGGGTGAATGAAAATCGGCATGATCTGCCCGTACTCCTTCGACGTCCCCGGCGGCGTCCAGGCGCACGTGGTGGATCTGGCCGAGGTGCTGATCGAACGTGGTCACAAAGTGAGTGTGCTTGCGCCGTCGTCCGATGACGACGAGTTGCCGGATTTTGTGGTTTCCGCAGGTAAAGCCGTCGCGATTCCCTACAACGGTTCTGTTGCGCGGTTGTCTTTCGGCCCGACGGCGAACAACCGCCTCCGCAAGTTCATCGCGGAAGGTGACTTCGACGTTCTACATATCCACGAACCCAATGCGCCGAGTCTGTCCATGCTCGCGTTGCGCATCGCGGAAGGCCCGATCGTCGCCACCTTCCACACGTCGACCACGAAGTCGTTGGTGCTGAGCACGTTTCAGGGTGTCTTGGCTCCGTATCTCGAGAAGATCAGCGGCCGGATCGCAGTCTCGGAGTTGGCGCGTCGTTGGCAGGTCGAGTCTCTCGGATCCGACGCGGTCGAGATCCCCAACGGCGTCGATGTCGCAGCGTTTGCCGAGGCCGATCTGTTGCCCGGCTACCCGCGCGAAGGTGGAACCATTCTGTTCCTCGGTCGCTACGACGAACCGCGCAAGGGGATGGCCGTCCTCCTCGGTGCGCTGCCGGAGTTGGTCGAGCGTCACCCGGATCTCGAAGTGATCGTGGTCGGACGCGGCGACGAGGAGAAACTCCGCAAAGAGGCGGGTAAGTACTTCAAGCATCTCCGCCTGCTCGGGCAGGTCAGTGACGAGGAGAAAGCGTCGGCGCTTCGCAGTGCGGACGTCTACTGCGCGCCCAATCTCGGCGGTGAGAGCTTCGGGATCGTGCTGGTCGAGGCCATGGCGGCTGGCACTGCCGTCGTGGCCAGTGAGTTGGACGCTTTTCGCCGTGTTCTTCGCGACGGTCAGGCCGGCTTGCTGGTCCCCATCGGGAACTCCGATGCCTTGGCCGAGGCAATCGATTCCGTTCTCGGTGACCCGGATCGACGACGCGCGCTGGTCAACACCGCGACAAGTGTTGTTGCCGAATACGACTGGCCGGTGGTAGCCGAGCAGATCCTGCGTGTCTACGAGACCGTCACGGTCGGCGGTACCGGCGTACGCGTGGTGGGTTCATGACCTTCTCCGCTCTGACGATCTTCATTCTCGGGCTCGTCGCTGCCGTCGTCCTGGTCGTCGGACTGTGGGCGTACGGGACGGCGAACCGACTCGATCGACTGCATGTGCGTTCGGATCAGTCGTGGTTGGCGCTCGATGCGGCTCTGTCCCGTCGTGCCGCGGTTGTCCGCGCGGCGGCTGTGGACATGAGCGCCGACGACGCCCGCAGATTCGTCACCTTGGCGGACGCCGCCGAACGTGCGGATCGTCAGGATCGCGAGCTTGCCGAGAACCGGCTGTCCAATGCTCTTGCTGCCTATGGCACGACGTCGCTGCGACCTCAACTGGTGGCCGAGTTGGCCGATGCCGAGGCGCGCGTGCTGATCGCCCGGCGGTTCCACAACGACGCGGTGCGCGACACTCTCGCGTTGCGTACGCGTCGACTTGTTCGCTGGCTGCACCTCGGGGGAACGGCACCGCTACCTCATTACTTCGAGATATCGGAGCGCACGACCGCGGCGGCGGTGCCCGAGGGCATCACCGTGGATACGTCACGGACCTCTGCCCGCGTGGTGATGCTGGACGAGGACGATCGGGTGCTGCTGTTGCGCGGCCACGATCCCAAGATCCCGAACACTTACTTCTGGTTCACCGTCGGCGGAGGGCTCGAACGGGGCGAACACCTACGGGCGGCTGCCGTTCGTGAGATCGAGGAGGAGACCGGATTCGTCGTGGCTCCGGAGAATCTGCGAGGTCCGCTCTGGCGTCGTGTGGCGATTTTCCCGTTCGACGGTGAGCTGATCCGTTCGGAAGAGCTGTTCTTCGCTACGCGCACTCACGGCTTCGAGCCGGTCTTCCAAGGCCACACGGAATTGGAACAGCGTGCCATCACCGGCCATCGCTGGTGCAGCGCCGACGAGATCCGCCGACTGGCCAAGTCCGGTGAGCCCGTCTACCCGTTGGATCTGGCAAACCTCCTGGTGGAGGCCGCGACGATTGCGGACGGTTCCGAGGATCCGGAAGTGCGTTCCATCCGCTGATCGTTCGGTCGTTCAGTGCTCGCGGGCAGTTTAAGGCCAGCAATGGCAAATTGGATACGGAATCGAAGGCCGGTTCGTCCTAGAGTTCTGGCCAGAGGCCTCCGCGCGAATGAACTCGTGTGTTCGCCGTGCCTTGTTTCTTTCGTCACGCCACTACTGCAGGAGTTTGCTGTGAGCACCCCCGACTCTGCCCCCACCACCGCCATCGGCACCGCCCGCGTCAAGCGCGGCATGGCTGAAATGCTCAAGGGCGGTGTGATCATGGACGTGGTCACCGCTGAGCAGGCCAAGATCGCCGAAGACGCCGGCGCCGTCGCCGTCATGGCACTCGAGCGGGTCCCCGCAGACATTCGCGCACAGGGCGGCGTCTCGCGCATGAGTGACCCGGACATGATCGACAGCATCATCTCCACCGTCAGCATCCCCGTCATGGCCAAGGCACGCATCGGTCACTTCGTCGAAGCGCAGATCCTGCAGAGCCTCGGCGTCGACTACATCGACGAGTCCGAGGTCCTGACCCCGGCCGACTACGCCAACCACATCGACAAGTGGAAGTTCACCGCTCCCTTCGTCTGTGGCGCCACCAACCTCGGCGAAGCGCTCCGTCGCATCAACGAAGGCGCGGCCATGATCCGCTCGAAGGGTGAAGCAGGCACCGGAGACGTCTCCAACGCCACCACCCATATGCGCACCATCCGCGGCGAGATCCGCCGGTTGACCTCGCTGAGCGAGGACGAACTGTACGTGGCCGCCAAGGAACTGCAGGCGCCGTACGAACTGGTCGTCGAGGTCGCCAAGGCCGGCAAGCTGCCGGTCACCATGTTCACTGCCGGCGGCATCGCCACCCCGGCAGACGCTGCGATGATGATGCAGCTCGGCGCCGAGGGCGTGTTCGTCGGATCGGGCATCTTCAAGTCCGGCAACCCGAAGCAGCGCGCGGAGGCCATCGTCAAGGCCACCACGTTCTACGACGACCCGGACGTGCTCGCCAAGGTCTCGCGCGGACTCGGCGAGGCAATGGTCGGCATCAACGTCGACGACCTGCCTGTCGGACACCGCCTCGCAGAGCGCGGTTGGTGACAGCAGGTTCGACGACCGGGCCCAGTGCCTGAAAGTCCTCACAGACGAAGGGGCGGCGGTTGCGTTGGCAACCGCCGCCCCTTCGGGGTGTGGCAGACCGATCAGATGCTGTCCGATACCTCGAACACGAACTCGACCTCGACGGCACTGTTTCGGGGTAGTTCGGCGACGCCGATCGCTGAGCGGGCGTGTTGTCCAGCCGAACCGAAGATCTCGGCCAGCAGGTCGGACGCACCGTTGATCACCTGGGGTTGCTGCGAAAATCCCGATCCGGAAGCAACAAATCCAACGACCTTGACGACCCGAACGATGCGATCGAGCCCGACTAAGGCATCGACTGCCGCGAGTCCGTTGAGAGTGCACAACCGCGCCGCCTGGGCGGCGTCTTCGACGGAGACGCCCTCGCCCAACTTACCGATGCACGTCGTAGTGCCGTCGACGAGCGGCAATTGCCCCGACGTGTAGACGTATGACCCCGTCTGAACGGCGGGGAGGTATGAGCCTGCGGGGGTGGCAACAGGCGGGAGGGTCAGGTCGAGTGCGGCGAGTCGTGCGGTCCAGGTACTTGCGTCGTTCATCGGTTCCTCAATGGGTTCTTTTGTCCGGGAATGGTGTTCGAGTCTGTCATCGGGAGTCTCGGCAAGTCCAAGTCGTATTTGCGCCCACCCCATCACTTTTGGTGATATTCGCCGTCGTCGGATTCAAAATGGTGTTCGAGTTGGCCACCTAAACTGTGTCGTATGTCGTCAATTCGTAACATCTCACTGGGGATACCTGTCCGTTCCGGTCACATACTCATACTCGACGGCACGGACTCTGTCACGGGGGAGAACTTTCATCGATTGATCGGTGGCGGTATCGAGTTCGGTGAGACGGCCGAGGCAGCGCTGCGGCGCGAGTTCGCGGAGGAACTCGGCGTCACGTTGGGAAGCGTCGAGTTGCTCGAGGTCGTAGAGAACATCTTCGAGTTCGAGGGGCGACCTGGGCATGAGATTGTCCATGTCTTTGGAGTCGACTCGGCTGACATCGATGCGTTTCCGCTCGACGTGCAACTCCGAGTCCTAGACGAAGGTAGTCCAGTCCACTGGGTATTGAGTGGTGGGTCCGACCGCCCTATCTACCCGGGCGAAGCTGCCCGCATTATCAACGCCCTGGTTCAGTAGGGGAATCCGTTGCCGGAACACGAGTGGCCGCAAAGGTTGCTCCGCAACAATTTTCGGTCAATCAGGATTGTTCGGACTGATTCCTGGAAATCATGGATATCGAACGTATATTCGAATAATGTTGAGGAATGTTCGATGACGGAGTAGGAAGTTCGGGTACCGCAGCGCAGCTGTCCGGTGCTGAATCCGACTGCGCCCTCATCGATCTCATCGCCGATCTGCATGCGCGCGAATCGATGCTCGTGGAACGGAAACTGGCTGCCATTGCCGAGTTTTTCGAGCGTCGCAGCGCTGACCACACTGATAACGGTGCTTGGTCGTCTACCGCTCACGAACTGGCTGAGGCCGAGCTCGGCGCGGCATTGACCATGGGCCGTGCCGCAGCGGGAAAGTTGATCGGTCTCGGCTTTTCTCTCAAGACTCGCCTCCATCGCACGCGTGCCGCCATGGCGCGCGGAGAACTGGATCTGTATCGAGTCGGATTGATCGACTCCGCTACGGCCAACGTAGCCGACGATTTGATCGACGAGGTGGAACGGCAACTCCTCGAGAAGATCTCGGCGCCCCCGATGCCTGGCGGTACCGGCTTGACGGGTCGCCGATTGACAGCGGCTATCGACCGGATCGTCGCCGTGGTGGATCCCGAGGGGATACGCGAACGTCGACGCCGCGCCCTGGCTGATCGGTTCGTGGGTGTGAGCGCTGCCGAGGACGGAATGGCGCGGATATTGGGGAGTATTCCGGCGGAGGAAGCACGGGCTTTCGACCGTCGGTTGCGGGAGTTGGCAATGTCGGTGTGTCGACACGATTCCCGTAAGTACGAGCAACGACGAGCTGACGCATTGGGAGCGTTGGTATCCGGATCGACGATTCTGCCGTGCGATTGCGGCCGGCACGAGTGCCCACAAGATCGAAGCGGGATTGTGGTGGTGCGTCGGCCGTTGGTTCACGTGGTCATGCTGGAATCAACGCTTCAGGGCGGTGACGCACCAGGTGCAGACGAACCCGCTCACCTCGACGGTTATGGAGTGATCAGTGCAGAGCATGCGCGTGACATCGCCGCGGGTGCGCTGATTCGGAAGGTGAAGGTACCAGCCGATGCCGCGCTCGAGTCTGCCGGTGAGGGCGAGCCAGTACCTTCGCCCGTCGTTCCTTCTGCGTTCGTGTACCGCCCCGGCGCTGTCCTCGACACCTGGGTGCGGGTGATCGCAGGAAGCTGCCAGTGGTTGCACTGCGATGTCGCTGCATGGAATTCAGATCTCGATCACACTGAACCCTTTGATCATCGCGATCCCACTCGTGGTGGAAAGACCGTGGCCTCGAACTTGAGTGCCTATTGTCGAAACCATCACCGCCTCAAGCACTCCGGTCAGTGGGTGCACACCTCGAACCCGGACCGCAGCGTCATGCTGACCTCGCCGACCGGACATTGCTACCGAACGAGGCCGTCAGGTCTGCTGGCGGGAATGCTCGAGCCTGTACTGCCCGAGGGTGGTCGGCGTCGGCGCACACGTCTGGAAAACAAGGCCGCTCGTGTGTGGGGGGAACGCCGGCGGCAGCGGATACGAATGCACCGGCGGATGAAGAAGGCACAGAGGAGGACCTTCGACGGCGGAGACGATCCACCGCCATTCTGAGTCGATGCGCCCCGTCGCTCAGTGTTTTCGGATGCCCACTTTGGTGGCCGGGGGTGCGTCAGGCATTGTGTGAAGGTCGGTAGACGTCGGTACACGGGAAGATGTGGAGCATCGATGGCGAGGATCGAAGAAATTCTGGAGTTGGAACGCCTCGAGCGGGACATCTTTCGAGGAATCATCGCGGAGACCACCCTGACCCGCACTTTCGGCGGCCAGGTCGCCGGACAGGCATTGGTGTCGGCGGTACGCACGGTCGATCCGGCCTACTCGGTTCATTCGTTGCACGGATATTTCCTGCGTCCGGGAAATCCGATGGAGCCGACGGTTTTTCTGGTTGATCGTGTTCGGGACGGTCGATCGTTCGCGACCCGCTTGGTCACCGGAATTCAAGACGGGCAAGCCATTTTCACGATGTCGGCGTCCTTCCACGTCCAAGACGAAGGCATCGAGCACCAGGACGAGATGCCACCCGTTCCTGACCCCGAGACCTTGGCCATCGCCCAGGATTCGGAGGATCCCGAGACTGCGTGGCTGGCGCGTGAGTGGTCCGATTGGGACCTTCGAATGGTGCCGAAGGCCGACATCGACAAACGTCCGGGCGCTGCCGCGCAGCAGCAAGTGTGGTTCCGTTCCCGCGAGGCACTCCCGGACGACCCGGTATTTCACGTGTGCACGCTTGCCTACATGAGCGACATGACGCTGCTCGGATCTTCTCGCGGCCCCCACATGGACGTCGCCATGCAAAGCGCTTCGCTCGATCACGCCATGTGGTTCCTGCGGCCGTTCCGCGCCGACGAGTGGCTGTTGTACGACCAGACGTCGCCGTCAGCGGGCTTCGGTCGCGCCCTGACGCAGGGACGAATCTTCGACAGCCGAGGAAATATGGTTGCTGCAGTCGTCCAGGAGGGTCTGACCAGGCTGTATCGCCCGAAGTGAGGTCGGCCGACGTGAGATCAATCGCAGTGAGACCTTCACTGGCGAGACCGCACCGCAGGCCGGGCCGGATGGTCGTATCTGACCTCGAAATCGACCTCCTCGGACACTTCTGATCGGTGTTCGAGGAGTGCCTCGACGGTCCACAGATCTGCCTCCGGTGTGTGCCGCCGCATGGCAGGTTCGCTCATGTCCAGGCGGACGCTGACGTCGAACTCCAGCCCGCGCCCGAGCAACATCGGACCGGCGATCACGATGACCGCGCGCTCATGGACGGGGATACGGGTCGACCGAGCCGATCGATCGGTGGGTTCGTCCCAGAGTTTCGGCAAGAACGCCCGTTTTGTGCGGGCTGCGGTGATCACTTCACGATCGAGTGCCGGATAGTCGAACCAGATAGTACGGTAACTCAGCGCATCCTCGTGGCCGAACTCGTATCGCAGCGAAGCCGGCCGCACGTAGTCGTGCAGTGACACAACAGCACTCGGCCTGTTGCGCGACTCGACGGCGGTGCCGACCAGTTCCGCGAGCCGAGACGGCTGTGCACAATCAGGTCCGTCGATCGCTACTACCGCCACCGACGGAAACGATCCGCTCAGCGTTGCAATCTGCTCGGCCAAGGCGAGGGGACTGGACGGGATGAATGTACTCACGCCCACCATGGTGCCGTGCCCGCTCGCCGAGGCGATATTGTGAACCGTCATCGCGCCCATTGCGGCGGTCTATGTTTTCGGAGGACTCATGGTTGGTATCGAGGAGATCCTCGCGCTCGAACACCTGGAGAAGGACATCTTCCGTGGTGCGGTCCATCCCACCGCACTTCAACGGACGTTCGGCGGGCAGGTTGCCGGGCAGTCGTTGGTTTCTGCCGTGAGCACCGTTGACGAGAGCTACCACGTGCACTCGTTGCACGGATATTTCCTGCGCCCGGGCAATCCGAAGATTCCGACGGTCTACCTGGTGGACCGCATCCGCGACGGGCGCTCGTTCTGCACCCGCCGGGTGAATGCAGTTCAGGACGGCAAGACGATCTTCACGATGTCGGCCTCGTTCCACGTCGACGACGAAGGTATCGAGCACCAGGACCGGATGCCCTCCGTTCCGGCGCCGGAGGACTTGCCGGATGCGCAGACCGTTCCGAAGTTGGCTGAATCGCAGTTCTATCAGGAGTGGAAGAACTGGGACATCAGAATTGTGCCCGCTGAGCAGAGCGCGTCAGCGCCGGATCTCGCCGCGCAACAACGCGTGTGGATGCGCTACCGCGAGGCTCTGCCGGATCGTCCGCTGCTGCACATCTGCACCCTCGCGTACCTCAGTGACATGACCCTGCTCGGAACTTCCAAAGTCCCGCACCGCGGCGTGAAGACGCAGACTGCTTCGCTCGATCACGCGATGTGGTTCCTGCGTCCGTTCCGGGCCGACGAGTGGTTGCTCTACGACCAGACGTCGCCGTCGGCAGGTTTTGGTCGCGCGCTCACTCAGGGGCGTATCTACGATCGCGATGGCAACATGGTGGCAGCGGTGGTTCAGGAGGGTTTGACGCGTCTCGAACGCGAACCCGACAGCCATGAGAGCAAGAACAGCCGTGAGAACAAGACAGGAACTGTGTGATGACGCGTCCGTTGATCGGTGTACTCGCCCTCCAAGGTGATGTTCGCGAACACCTTGCCGCACTCGATGATTCGGGAGCGGATGCGGTGGGTATCCGGCGCCCGGAGGAACTCGACAAGGTCGACGGCATCGTGATCCCCGGTGGCGAATCCACCACGATGAGCCGGCTTCTGCAGGTATTCGAGCTGCTGGAACCGCTTCGTGAGCGACTCCGCGGCGGGCTGCCGGCTTACGGATCGTGTGCGGGCATGATTCTGCTCGCCAGCGAGGTACTAGACACCCGGCCGGACGCCGAGCATCTCGGCGCCATCGACATGACGGTGCGCCGCAACGCTTTCGGTCGGCAGGTCGATTCTTTCGAGTCCGACCTGGAGTTCGAGGGCATCATCGGTGATCCCATTCGCGCTGTCTTCATCCGCGCGCCGTGGGTGGAGCGAGTTGGGCCGGGCGTTGAGGTCCTTGCGCAGGTTCCCGCCGCCGCGGGGGAGGCCGCGGGCCGGATCGTCGCGGTTCGGCAGGGCTCGGTGATCGCCACTTCTTTCCATCCCGAGGTTACCGGGGACCGTCGAGTGCACGAGATGTTCGTCGATCTGGTTCGCGGATAACTGGAGTAGTCAGCCTCGGCCGAACCTACAGCTCCAGTTCGCGGGCAAGGATCGCCGCCTGGACGCGTGAGGTGAGGTGCAACTTCGACAGAACTCGCGACACGTGCGACTTCACCGTCGGAGCACCGACTCCGAGTTCACGCGACAGTTCGGCGTTGGACATACCCGTCCCCAACAGCGCGAGGACCTCGCGTTCACGGTCGGTGAGCTCGCTCAATCCCAGCGGTTCGGTGGGTTTGGGTGCGCGCTGCACGAACTCGCCGATCAGTGCGCGCGCCGCACGAGGAGCGAGCACTGCATCTCCGGCCGCGACATTGCGGATAGCGCGGGTCAGTTCGTCCGCGGTCGCAGTCTTGAGCAGGAATCCCGACGCACCGGCGCGCAGGGCCGCGAAGACGTATTCGTCGAGATCGAAGGTGGTCAACACCAATACGTGGCTTCGGGTCGTTCCGACGATCTGACGTGTCGCTTCGATGCCGTCGGTGCCTGGCATCCGGACGTCCATGAGTACGACGTCGGGTTGATGCGTGCGGGTGACGGTGATCGCCGACGCTCCGTCACCGGCTTCTGCAACGACATCGATGTCGTCGTGCTGCCGCAGGATCATCGCGAGTCCGGACCGGATCGCGGCGTGGTCGTCGACCAGGGCGACGGTGATCACTGATCCGTTCCGTTCGGCGCGGGGACCGGTAGCTGTGCGCATACCGTCCATTCTCCGTCGACCGGAAGTGCGTCGAGTGAACCGCCCAGCAGTTCGGCGCGGTGACGCATGTTTGCAAGTCCGTGCGTTCCCGCCCGAAAACTGGATGTGTCGCGACCGACGGGGTTTCGGATCTCGATCTGTAATGCATTGTGCTGGAGAGAGATCGACATCGAGATCGGTGCACCAGGCGCATGCTTGAGTGCGTTGGTCAACGCTTCCTGGGTGATCCGATACGCCGTGTGATCGACCACGCTCGGCAGGTCGGCAGCATCGACGTCGATCGCAACGTGCACAGTGCCGCCGGCTGCCCGAACTGCGTCCAGGACGACGGGCAACTCGGTCAGCCGCGGGGGAGAGGAACGCGGGTCCGGGGTCTCGTCGTCCCCGGCGTGGAGCAGTTCGATCATCGAGCGCATCTCGGAAAGGCCCGCAAGACTGCTCGATCTGATCGCCCCGATCATCTCCCGCAAGCCGTCGTCTGGTTCGCCCCGTTCACCGGAGAGAGCTGAGGTGGACAGTGCCGCCTCCGAGTGGATGGCGATGGCGGAGAGGTGGCTTGCGATCACGTCGTGCAGATCGCGCGCCATGGTCGCGCGTTCGTGAGCGACCGCGGCCTCGCGGTCCAGAGCGGCGAGTGCTTCGTGGACTCTGGAACGCTCGCGTTCGGCCTCGGTCAGTTCGACTTGTCGACGGATGACCAGTGCCCACCACACCGGCGTACCGAAGAACAGAGCGGTCACGACGCCCGCCCCAGCCGCAGCGCGGACGTCCTGGGTGGACAGGTAGACGAGTGCGGTGAGCGCGGCAACCGTCACCGCGGTCAGAGAACACACCACTCGGCCCAGCCGCGCCGTCCCGTACAGAACTGCGGCGTAGGTGAGATCCGAGAGGACCAGCCACATCGGCAGAGTCGGGCCAAGGGCGGCGTCGACCGCGACGATGACGGCCCCCGCCGCCAAGGCCGTTGCCGGACGCACCCGCCGGAACGAGTCGATCGCACACAGCAGAGCCAGCATCCCGATCCGAACCCCGGCGGGAACGTCGGCGACACCTCCGACATCTGTCCACATTTGGTACAGGCCGACCAGGTAGAGGAGTACCCCGATCGCGAACAGGCCGAAGGCGATGAGCGGATCGTTCCACTTGCCGACACTCCGACTTCTGGTCACCACAGACTTATCAGAGCACATCGGGGCGCCTGACTTGTCATACCAAATGATGAGGTCGGCGTTGTTCCGATGGCTGATGTGCGGATTCGAGAGAGAAGACAGGCTCGACGTATGAAGATTCGTTTCGAGTTGATGATCGGCATTCTCTTGGTCGTCGGTGGCGGCTGTCTGTGGCTGTTCGCGCGTGACGCCGAGTTCTTCTGGTTTCGCGGCGGACCACTCGGCGTGATCCTCGCGATCATCGGTGCCTTCGACATCGTGAATGCAGTCCGAACGCGGGAGGAAGCGATACCCGAGCGCCGAAACGACTGACGTGGAACTCGTCCTGCTCACCACGCTGGGCGGGCTCGCCCTGCTGGACAGTACGAGCATCGGAACATTGGTCGTCCCGGTCTGGATGTTGTTGATGCCGGGACGACCGCAGGTTCGCAGGCTGCTGACGTATCTGGTGGTCATCACGACGTTCTATTTTGTTGTCGGGGTGGCCGTCTGGACGACGGCACGGGTAGGCATGCCAGTCGTCGCCCCGCTACTCGACACCCCCGCCGCCCGCGTTGCGCAGTTGATTCTCGGTATCGCGTTGTTCGCGTGGAGCTTTCGATTCGATTCCGAGAAGAGACGCACATCCGGTCAGGCCGATCGAACCCATGTTTGGCGAGAGCGGGTGCTCGGCTCGGCCAGTTCCGCGAGAAGTGTTGTACTTCTGGCGATTGCTGCCGGAACCGCCGAATTGGTGACGATGCTGCCCTACTTGGCGGCGATCGCGATGATCACCGCTGCTGGGCTGTCCTCATTCACGTCTGCGTCGATACTTGCCGGATACTGCCTGATCATGGCCACTCCGGCAGTCCTTCTGTTGTGTGGGCGGATCGTGGCCGGCGACCGACTGGACAAGCCGCTGCGCGGGGTGGATTCGTTCATCTCACGCCACGGCGACAGCGCGATGGGTTGGGTGTTCGGCATTGCCGGCTTCTACCTCGCCGGCAATGCCGCTGCCGTGTTGTTCGTGAATTGACGTTGTTCGTGAATCAACCAGCCTGAACCAACGAATTGATCAGCTTCACACCGTCTTCCGGGTGATCGACGGTCACGGCGAACAGTCGTCCGTTCTCGAGAGTGACCACGATGGCCTCACCCGAGCGGAGAGTGACGGCTGTTCCGCGCGGTGTCATTCGGTAACCCCATCCGCCCCATTCGGCCGGACGTATCGCGTCGACCGATGCGGACTTCACCTTCGAGATGGGGATCTTCTTCCATCGAACGCCCCAGGAACTGATGCCGACACTGTGACGGTCGACGCGCACGGTGACCGACGCGAATGCTGTGACGGCGAGGGTGGACACACCCAGGATCACGGCAACCCACCAATCCGAGTACGCGGCAGTCGCGATCACGAGAACTACGAGGCCGGCGGTAACGATCCACGGCCAGATGCTGCGGACCTGCCCGACCCACACTGCACGTTCGGAGGCCGTGAGTGGAGTGTCGAGCGTCGGGGTCGGCAGTGGCGACTCCGGGCCGCTTCGTTGCTGGTCAGGCAGCGCGTATGCCAGAACTCCTACGAGTACCGCCGCGATCGGCGCAAGAATCCACCAGCCGATACGCGCGGCTTCCGGCGACCCGGCGTCGATCGTCAGGGCGACGCTCAGAATCCAGATCGTCGCCAGTGTCGCACTCGAGATCGAGGTTACGGCGAGAAACAAGGGCGCGTTGTCGCTCGAACGGGCCGCGACGGCACACGCGCAAACGACTGCCACCAGTGAAATCGCCAGCGCGATGAAGAAAAAGGTCGTCGTGGTGCTGAACCCGTCCGGGCTTGATCCGGACCAATGGCTCGCGACGGTCTCGGGTAGGCGGTCACCCCACGCGAAGCGTGCGAGAACCAGGATCAGGGTCGGGATCAGAGTCAGCGAAGCTGCTGTCCAGAGTCGGATCTTGCTGGTCGTCATTGTGTGCTGGTCTCCTTGATGAGGTCGAGCATGTGCGCGGTGTCGAGTCCGAGATTTCGGGCCTGCCGCACGAACTCGCGCGCAGATTCGTTGAGAGCTGTTCTTCCCGAGTCGAACTCGGCGCGAATAACGGCGCCACGTCCGCGTCGGAGGTCGATCAGGCCTTCGTCGCGGAGTGTTGCGTACGCACGAAGAACCGTGTGGAGATTGACGTCGATCGACTCGGCGAGAGCGCGAGCGGACGGCAGGCGGTCACCTGGTCCGATCTCACCGCGGATGACCGAGCCACGAACCCCGGCTGCAATCTGCTCCGCGAGTGGAGTTGTGGAGGCATGATCTATTCGGACCAACATGTTTGCATTCTATGCAAACAATGCGCGGTTTGACCAATTCGTGTCGGGGGATGCAGCGAGTTGTGACGTGGGACGGGTAACATCGGCAGAGCTGAAAGACGCGCATTCGGCGTGCGCAACGCAGCAGGAAAGGGGCTTGAATCGCATGAGCGGCCACTCAAAATGGGCCACCACCAAGCACAAGAAGGCTGTGATCGACGCACGTCGTGGCAAATCCTTCGCGAAGCTGATCAAGAACATCGAGGTGGCGGCACGAACCGGCGGTGGCGATCCCACGGGCAACCCCACCTTGTACGACGCCATCCAGAAGGCGAAGAAGACGTCTGTTCCCAATGACAACATCGAGCGTGCGCGCAAGCGCGGCGCCGGTGAAGAAGCGGGCGGCGCAGACTGGCAGACCATCATGTACGAGGGCTACGGACCCAACGGCGTCGCCGTCCTGATCGAGTGCCTCACCGACAACCGCAACCGCGCAGCCGGTGAAGTTCGCACCGCGATGACCCGTAACGGTGGCAACCTCGCTGACCCGGGTTCCGTCTCCTACCTGTTTGCTCGCAAGGGTGTCGTCACGCTCGAGAAGAACGGCCAGTCGGAGGACGACGTCCTGATGGCTGTGCTCGACGCCGGTGCCGAGGAAGTCACCGATCTCGGTGAAACCTTCGAAATCGTCAGTGAGCCACAGGATCTGGTTGCCGTACGTTCGGCACTTCAGGAAGCCGGCATCGACTACGACTCCGCCGAAGCCGATTTCCGCGCTTCCGTCGAGGTTCCCTTGGATGTCGACGGCGCACGCAAGATCTTCAAGCTCGTCGACGCGCTCGAAGATTCTGACGACGTGCAGAACGTCTACACCAACATCGATCTTTCCGACGAGGTTCTCGCGGCTCTCGAAGGCTGATTGTTTTTCAACTCAACCCGGTCCTGACGTCCGCGTCCGGGCCGGGTTGCGTGTTGATGCGGGGTAGTAGTCCCGCGCACCGCTAAGCTATCGAACAGCTGTTCGGTATGGAGAGGTGTGACAAGTGCGCGTGCTCGGAGTGGACCCAGGCTTGACTCGCTGCGGGTTGGGAGTGGTCGACGGGAGCAACGGCAGGAAAGTGCGCCCCATTGCGGTCGACGTGGTGCGGACTCCGGCCGAGATGGACCTCGGTTCTCGGCTTCTGCGGATCTCCGATGCGGCTGAACTGTGGATCGAGCAGTACAAGCCGGAGGTGGTCGCGATCGAGCGCGTGTTCGCGCAGCACAACGTCAGTACCGCGATGGGGACGGCGCAAGCAGGCGGAGTTGTCGCGCTCGCTGCCGCCAGACGCGGCATTCCGGTGTGTTTCCACACGCCCAGCGAGGTGAAGGCCGCCGTCACCGGCAGCGGTAACGCCGACAAGGCGCAGGTCACTGCGATGGTGACGCGAATTCTGAATTTGAAGACGGCGCCGAAACCGGCTGACGCTGCCGACGCTCTGGCGCTGGCGATCTGTCACTGCTGGCGAGCACCGATGATCGAGCGGATGGCCCGCGCCGAGGCGATGGCCGCTGAACAAATGCGTAAGTATCAGGCAAAATTGGCCGAGACGAAGAAGGCAGGTTCACGATGATCGCGTCGGTACGCGGCGAGGTACTCGATATTGCGCTCGATCACGCGGTCATCGAAGCGTCAGGTGTCGGCTATCGGGTCAATGCCACCCCGGTGACTCTCGGTGCACTGCATCGGGGAAGCGAAGCGCGACTGTTCACGACGATGATCGTTCGCGAAGACTCGATGACGCTGTACGGTTTTTCCGATACCGAGTCGAAGGACCTGTTCAGCCTCCTGCAGACGGTTTCCGGAGTCGGACCGCGCCTGGCGATGGCAACTCTCGCAGTTCTCGAACCGGACGCGCTGCGGCGGGCGCTCTCGGAAGGCAACCTGACGGCGTTGACGAGGGTGCCCGGTATCGGAAAACGCGGCGCCGAGCGCATGGTTGTCGAACTGCGTGACAAGGTCGACGCCGTCGCGACGACGGCTGGCGCGGCGTCCGGTGTCGTCGTCGGCAGTTCGATCCGTGATCAGATCGTCGAGGCTCTCGAAGGTCTGGGCTTCCCGATCAAGCAGGCTGAGCAGGCCACGGATTCGGTTCTGGCGGAATCGCCCGAGGCCACCACGTCGGTCGCACTGCGTTCTGCTCTGTCGCTGCTCGGTAAGACTCGATGAACTTCGACCCGATCGACGATTTCGACGACGAGTCGCAGGTCTCTGCCGAATTGGTGGCGGGAGACGGTGATGTCGAAGCGAGTCTGCGCCCCAAGAGTCTCGACGACTTCATCGGTCAACCTCGTGTTCGCGAACAACTGCAGCTCGTGCTCACCGGAGCAAAACTTCGCGGCAGCACGCCTGATCACATCCTGATGTCCGGTCCCCCCGGGCTCGGCAAGACGTCGATGGCGATGATCATCGCGGGGGAGTTGGGCTCTTCTCTGCGGTTGACGTCCGGACCGGCGCTCGAACGCGCCGGAGACCTGGCTGCGATGCTGAGCAACCTCGTCGAGGGCGACGTGTTGTTCATCGACGAGATTCACCGAATCGCTCGTCCGGCCGAGGAGATGTTGTACCTGGCCATGGAAGACTTCCGTGTCGACGTCGTCGTCGGTAAGGGGCCGGGTGCCACGTCGATTCCTCTGGAGGTTGCACCGTTCACGCTGGTCGGTGCGACTACGCGGTCGGGTGCGCTGACCGGTCCGTTACGCGACCGCTTCGGGTTCACCGCTCACATGGATTTCTACGAACCCGAAGAGCTGCAACAGATTCTGATGCGTTCGGCCGGAATTCTGGGCGTCGATCTCGAAGTTGACGCCGGTGCCGAAATCGCACGACGCTCGCGGGGGACACCGCGTATCGCGAACCGATTGCTGCGCCGGGTTCGCGACTTCGCCGAGGTGCGCGCCGACGGAATCGTCACCATGGACGTCGCTCAGGCGGCCTTGGCCGTCTACGACGTGGACCAGTTGGGCTTGGACCGTCTCGACCGTTCGGTACTGAGTGCTTTGGTGCGTTCGTTCGGCGGCGGGCCCGTCGGCGTGTCGACGCTTGCGGTGGCCGTCGGCGAGGAACCGTCGACGGTGGAAGAAGTGTGCGAGCCGTTCCTGGTCCGGGCCGGAATGATCGCCCGGACGCCGCGAGGACGTGTGGCTACCGCCGCTGCCTGGACTCAACTCGGAATGACACCGCCGCCGGATGCCGCAGCGGGCGGTATCGAGGTTCGTGTCAACGAACCGCAGGCCACGTTGTTCGATCCGAACGGCGAGTGAATTTCGACTGGAAAGGCCTACTTGAACGGCCGATCTGTCAGGAATCCTCAGCAACTAATGGCACACTGGTGTATTGCGTAGGTCCATCCGGGACCATCGCGGCGTAAAACGTGCAACACAACCGAGGTTGATCAACACATGTCGAGTTTGCTTTTCCCCCTCTTGATCCTCGCACTGCTGGTGCCCATGTTCCTGGGCATGCGCAAGCAGAAGAAGGCCTTGGCCGCGACTTCCGAGATGCAGGACTCGCTGCAGGTCGGCGATCGGGTGCAGACCACGGCCGGGCTCTACGCCACGATCGCTTCCCTGGACGACGACACCGTGGACCTCGAGATCGCGGACGGTGTCATCACCACCTGGTCGCGTCTGGTCATCCGTGAGCGCGTCGTCGAGACGACCGAGACCGACGAGTATGACGACGACTCGATTTCCGAGATCGAAGAGTCTGCTGCCGACACCGAAATCCGGCTCACCAAGGAGTCCTGACTTCGTCGAACTGGTACGTGTTCTAGAGTTGTGAACTCGGACACACGTCCAGATCGGTTTGTCCGCTCTTACACCAGCAGCTCAGTTCACCCCGTTGATCAATCGTTGCAGTTCGAACGCCGCAGCTCGGGTGGTCGTCGACCACCCGAGCCGTGCACTTACTGAAGCTCTGCACCTACCGAGGAGACTTAAAGATCGTGGCACCTTCCACCGGAACGGTGCATCCGGTCCGCTACCTGGCCCTTTTCGGGGTCCTGGTAGTGGCACTGTATGCCCTGGTGTTCTTCACTGGAGACAAGTCGGCCACGCCGAAACTCGGCATCGACCTGCAGGGTGGAACGCGCGTCACGTTGACCGCTCGTACCCCGGACGGCAGCGCTCCCAGTCAGGACAGTCTCAAGCAGGCTCAGGAAATCATCGAGACCCGCGTCAACGGTCTCGGCGTTTCCGGTTCCGAGGTCGTTGTCGACGGTGACAACCTCGTCATCACCGTTCCCGGCGACGACAGTGCGCAGGCTCGCTCGCTCGGCCAGACCGCTCGTCTGTACATCCGCCCGGTGACGGGTTCGATCGACGTCGCCACCCGTGACGCGAATCGGACAGCTACGCCTGAGGCGCCGGCGGCCGAAACTCCGGCCACTGATGCACCGGCCCCCGAAGCACCCGCTGACGGGACGCAGACGCCGCAGAACCGTCCGTTCCTGGCTCAGGACCCGACTACTCCCGAAGCAACGCCCGCGCCGCAGACAACGACTCCGGCCCCCACCGGGGACGCTCCGAGCGACGGCACCGACGAAGGCGACGCAGCAGCAGCGGAAATCGCCGCAGCGCGCGCCCTCCGGCAGAGCAGCGATCCGACAGTGCAGCAGCAAGCAGTGGCGAACCTCGACTGCTCCGTCGCGGATCCGCTCCGTGGAAACGACGACCCGACCCTGCCGCTGGTCGCGTGCTCGCAAGACGGACTGAACATCTATCTCCTCGGTCCTTCGATCATCGACGGCCAGGAGATTGCCGACGCGTCTTCGGTCTTCAACTCGCAGCAGTCGCGCCACGAGATCAGCCTCTCGTTCAAGACGACCGGCAGCAACACCTGGGCCGAGTTCACCTCAGCCAACATCGGCAAGCAGGCAGCGTTCACGCTCGACTCGAAGGTCGTCAGCGCTCCCACGATTCAAGGTGCAACGCCTGCGGGTAGCGCCACCTCGATCACGGGCAGTTTCACTGCCGAGAGTGCCAAAGAACTTGCCAACACACTGAAGTACGGTTCGCTTCCGCTCTCGTTCGCAGCCTCTGAGGCCGAGACGGTCTCGGCCACGCTCGGCCTGGCCTCACTGCAGGCGGCATTGATCGCCGGCGCGGTCGGTCTCGTTCTCGTTCTGCTGTATTGCCTCGTCTACTACCGCATGCTCGGCGTCCTGACGGCGTTGTCGCTGATTCTCTCCGGAGTCATGGTCTACGCGATCATGGTTCTGCTCGGCAGATACATCGGCTTCACGCTCGACTTGGCCGGCATGGCTGGTCTGATCATCGGTATCGGTATGACCGCCGACTCGTTCGTCGTGTTCTTCGAACGCATCAAGGACGAAATGCGTGAGGGCCGTAGCTTCCGCTCGGCGGTGCCACGCGGTTGGGCAAGAGCACGCCGAACAATTCTTTCCGGCAACGCGGTGAGCTTCATCGCCGCTGCAGTTCTGTACGTGCTGGCGGTCGGACAGGTGCGAGGCTTCGCCTTCACCTTGGGTCTGACGACCATTCTCGACGTGATTGTCGTGTTCCTCGTGACGTGGCCACTGGTCAGCATGGCGTCCCGTTCGGCGTTCTGGTCCAAGCCCAGCGTCAACGGTCTCGGCGCAGTGCAAGAGGTTGCCCGCGAACGTAAGGTTGCCGCCGCTGCGTCGGCTAAGGAGACACGAGCATGAGCGAGTCCAACAACTCCCCGGTGGGGTCCACCAACAGTTCCGCCGCCGAATCCGCCGATGCGGCGGCCCGGTCGGAGATCACCGACTCAGGCGTCGATCAGGGCGCGATGCCCAAGCACAGCTGGCTCTCGCGGCTGTACACCGGAACGGGTGCGTTCGAGGTCGTCGGCAAGCGTCGCTTCTACTACGGACTGACCGGCGCTCTGGTCGCCATTGCGCTGCTGAGCATCATCCTGCGCGGCTTCACCTTCGGTATCGATTTCGAAGGCGGATCACGCATTCAGTTCCCGGCCGAGGGCGGAGTCGAGACGTCGGCGGTGGAAACCGTCTACTCCGACACGCTCGGGTTCGAACCGGTCAGCGTGCAGACAGTCGGCTCGGGTGCCAGCGCAACCGTGCAGATCCGGTCGGAGACGTTGAACGCGACGCAGATCAACGATCTTCAGTCGGCTCTCTTCGACGAGTTCCAGCCCAAGGACAAGAACGGGAACCCGTCGGCGCAAGCCATCAGTTTTGCGGACGTGAGTGAAACCTGGGGCGGCCAGATCACCAAGAAGGCGCTGATCGCGCTGATTGTGTTCCTGGTGATCGTGAGTATCTACATCGCCATCCGCTTCGAGCGGGACATGGCGGTAGCTGCGATCGTTGCGTTGTTCTTCGACATCATCGTCACTGCCGGCGTCTACTCGCTCGTCGGTTTCGAGGTGACGCCCGCGACGGTGATCGGTTTGCTCACCATTCTCGGCTTCTCGCTGTACGACACCGTGGTGGTGTTCGACAAGGTCGAAGAGAACACCCGCGGTGTTCTGCATCTGACGCGCCGGACGTACGGCGAGCAGGCCAACCTCGCGGTGAATCAGACCTTGATGCGATCGATCAACACGACCGTCATCAGCGTGCTCCCGGTGATCGCTCTGATGGTTGTCGCGGTCTGGATGCTCGGCGTCGGCACACTCAAGGACCTTGCGCTCGTTCAGCTCGTCGGCATCATCGTGGGTGCGTACTCCTCGATCTTCTTCGCGACGCCGCTCCTGGTGTCGATGAAGGAACGCTGGGGACCCGTTGCCGCGCACACTCGTAAGGTGCTCTCGCGCCGGGCTACGCTGGCCGAGAAGGGTACGCAGACGGTTGCCGTCGGCGCACCAGTTGCACGCCGTGCTCCGGTTGCTCCGCAGCCGGGTGCGCGGCCGACCGGAAAGCGAAACAAGAAGGGGCACTGAACATGCTCCCAAGAACACGCACACTGGTTCGATCGATGACGTTCGTTGCGGCCACCGCTGTGGCTGCGGGTTCGTTGGCGGCCTGCTCGGAAAGCGCCGAGCAGGTTCCGTCCATCGGATATGCCATCGACAACTCCATCTCCACGTACAACGCCAACACGACAGCTGGATCGGTGTCCGGGGCGATGGCCGCGTTCGGCCGGGTGCTTCCCGGCTTCACGTTCACCGGCCCGGCCGGAGCACCTGTCTCCGACACCGACATCGGAACGGCGTCTGAGTTGCCCGGTGACGTGCTCACGGTCTCGTACAAGCTCAATCCGGCGTCCGTGTACTCCGACGGGATTCCGATGTCCTGTGACGATCTCGTCCTCACCTGGGCGGCGTCGAGTGGCAAGTTCACCGAAGACGTCGATGGTGCCGTGAAGCCCATGTTCGACACGGCGAACAATCTCGGATACGCGGACATCGACCGGATCGACTGCCAGAGCGGGGCGAAGGACGCGACGGTGTTCTTCAAACCCGGGCGATCGTTCACCGATTGGCGGTCGTTGTTCGGTGCGACTGCGTTGATGCCTTCACACGTCGTGACGCAGCGCACGGGTGTCAGCGACGTGGTGAGCGCGGTGAATGCCGGTGACACCGAAGCGTTGTCGAAGATCGCGGACTTCTGGAACACCGGGTGGAACCTGACTCCAGGTCAGGTGGACACCTCCGTACTGCCCTCCGCTGGTCCGTATCGAATCGACTCGTACAGTACCGACGACGGCCTGGTGCTGGTCGCGAACGAGCGGTGGTGGGGCAACAAGCCTGCGACCGATCGCATCGTCGTCTGGCCACGTGGTGTGAATCTGACCGAGGATCTCGACAAGAACTCGATCGAGGTAGTCGACGTCGCTTCCGGCTCGGCCGGCGAACTCGGTACTCCGTCCGGGTTCGACGTCCAACAGATTCCGTCGCGGTCGATCGAGCAGTTCGTTCTCGCGACCTCTGGTTCGCTGGGCGACGAAGCCGCCCGTCGAGCGTTCGCGCATTGTGTTCCGCGGACAACTCTGTTCGAGAAGTTCGGGCAGACGGAGAATGCGCCGCAGGCGGGTTTGGGTTCCGGCGTGGTCGATTCGCGACTGATGGCGCCGGATTCACTCGTGTACAGCGACGCCGCTGCGGTCGACGGTGATCGGTACGCCAATGCCGACATCGAGGCTGCGAAGACGTCGTTGTCGGAAGCCGACCTCGACCAGTTGACCGTCCGGGTCGGGTACCTCGCACCGGACCCGGTGCGGGCGCAGATCGTCTCCGAAGCGAAAGCCGCGTGTGCTCCGGCGGGAATCACGGTCGAGGACGCAAGTAGCGACAGCTTCGATCCCGCGAGTCTGCAGAGTGGGGGAGGCGACGCCGTGCTCTCCGGCATGGCAGGCAAAGTCGGCGCAGGCGGAACAGCGAGCATGATCGACGCGCGCGGAGCGCTGCGATCGGGCAACGGCGCAAACCTCGGTACGTACGGAAATGCCAGGATCGATCAGATCATCGATCAGTTGAACGTGGATGCGAGCACGAGTGCGCAATTGGGACTCTCGGTGGAGGCGGAGAACATCCTGTGGACCCAGGTGCCTACGATTCCACTGTTCAATCAACTACGAACTGTCGCTGTAGCTCCAGGCATGTCGGCAGTGTTGGTCAATCCGACTCGGGCCGCTACCGGCTGGAACATGGACAGATGGGTACTACGCAGATGAGCGTCTCGAATGGTGTTGCCTTGCACACGACTGAAGAATTGATCGCAATCCACCGGGCTGCCGGGGACGCCGTTGTTCGGCTGACCCGCTGGGCTGACAACTTTCCCGGTCCCGGTGTTCGGTTCGCCGATCTGACTCCGGTGTTCGCCGACGCCGAGGGGTTCGGGGCCGTGCTCGATGCCCTTGTCGCCTGTGCTCCGGACGCCGACACGATCGCCGCCGTCGATGCTCGCGGTTTCCTGCTCGGTGCCGGTGCGGCCGCGAAGATGGGTGCGGGAGTCGTTGCCGTGCGGAAGGTCGGCAAACTGCCGCCGCCGGTGCTCTCTCGTTCGTACAGCCTCGAGTACGGATCCTCGACTCTCGAGATTCCCGCAAACGGCTTCGATCTCACGGGGCGGAATGTTCTGGTGATCGACGACGTTCTGGCTACCGGAGGGACACTCGAGGCGGCGGTACAGTTGGTCGAGTTGGGTGGAGCGAACGTCGTCGGCGTCGCAGTGGTGCTCGAGATCGAGGAACTGCGCGGTCGAGATCGCTTCTTGAAGTACCCACTGACATCACTGGTGAAGGTCTGAGTATTAAAGTTGTCTCCTGGGGGTCGAGTTAGACCTCCAGGGCAATTACCCGATGCAGGGCGGTTGCCTCAACCAACTCGGTGGTAGGAGGTGGCGACATGACGTCGAATCTTGATCGATCACAGAACTCGGGTGCAGTGTCGCAGGAGACGGGTGCAGTTCCGGCTCCGGAGACGACACCATCGAAGTCCGCGGTGCCCGACGATTCGGGATCTGCGCAAACTACCGGCAATCGGGGTGGGCAGAATCTGGCCGTGCCCGCTTCCGCCTCCCGTAGGGTGCGCGCTCGGCTTGCTCGACGCATCACCGGTCAGCGCAACGCCACCATCCGCCCGGTGCTCGAGCCGTTGGTCAGCCTCCACCGTGAGCTGTATCCGAAGGCCGACCTCGCGCTGCTCCAGCGTGCGTACGACGTCGCCGAGGACAGACATTCGAGCCAGCGGCGCAAGTCCGGCGATCCGTACATCACGCATCCGTTGGCCGTCGCAAGCATTCTGGCCGAGTTGGGTATGGACACCACCACCCTCGTCGCAGCCCTGCTGCACGACACCGTCGAGGACACCGGGTACTCACTCGAAGAGTTGACCAAGGACTTCGGTGACGAGGTCGCTCACCTCGTCGACGGCGTCACCAAACTCGACAAGGTCGTTCTGGGCACCGCCGCCGAGGGCGAAACCATCCGCAAGATGATCATCGCGATGGCGCGGGACCCGCGCGTGCTCGTGATCAAGGTCGCGGATCGTCTGCACAACATGCGCACGATGCGATTCCTGCCGCCAGAAAAGCAGGCACGTAAGGCGCGAGAGACTCTCGAAGTCATTGCGCCACTTGCACATCGACTTGGAATGGCGACCGTCAAGTGGGAACTCGAGGACCTCTCATTCGCCATCTTGCACCCGAAGAAGTATGACGAGATCGTTCGACTGGTCGCCGATCGCGCGCCCTCTCGAGACACTTATCTGGCCAAGGTTCGCGCCGAGATCAACTCGACCCTGTCCGCCTCGCGGATCAACGCCATCGTCGAAGGCAGGCCCAAGCATTACTGGTCGATCTATCAGAAGATGATCGTCAAGGGCCGCGATTTCGACGACATCCACGATCTGGTCGGCGTCCGCATCCTGTGTGAAGAAGTGCGTGACTGTTACGCCGCGGTCGGCGTTGTCCACTCACTGTGGCAGCCGATGGCCGGACGCTTCAAGGACTACATCGCGCAGCCGCGCTACGGCGTCTACCAGTCGCTGCACACCACCGTCGTGGGACCGGAAGGCAAGCCCCTGGAGGTCCAGATCCGGACCCAGGACATGCACCGGACCGCGGAGTTCGGTATCGCCGCGCACTGGCGGTACAAGGAGACCAAGGGCAAGCACGCGGGCGACATCGCCGAGGTCGACGACATGGCGTGGATGCGTCAGCTACTCGACTGGCAACGTGAAGCGGCCGATCCGGGGGAGTTCCTCGAATCGTTGCGTTACGACCTCGCGGTCAAGGAGATCTTCGTCTTCACGCCGAAGGGCGACGTCATCACGTTGCCTGCCGGATCGACCCCCGTCGATTTCGCGTATGCGGTGCACACCGAGGTCGGGCACCGATGCATCGGTGCCAGGGTCAACGGCCGACTGGTCGCGCTGGAACGAACTCTCGAAAACGGCGAAGTGGTGGAGGTCTTCACGTCGAAGGCTGCCACCGCCGGGCCGAGCCGTGATTGGCAGACGTTTGTCGTCTCGCCGCGTGCCAAGGCGAAGATCCGTCAGTGGTTCGCGAAGGAACGCCGCGAGGAGGCGCTCGAGTCCGGCAAGGATCAGATCGCGAAGGAGGTCCGCCGTGTGGGACTTCCGTTGCAGCGGTTGATGAATGCCGAATCGATGAGCACGATCGCGCACGAACTTCGCTATCCCGACGTCTCGGCGTTGTACACGGCCGTAGGCGAGAGCCAGGTGTCGGCGCACCACGTCGTGCAGCGACTGGTTGCTCATCTGGGCGGCGTCGGCGCCGTCGAGGAGGAACTGGCCGAGCGTTCGACGCCGTCGACCATGCCGGTGCGCACCCGCAGTACGGGTGACTCCGGAATTCTGGTTCCCGGAGCACCCGGCACGGTGGCAAAACTCGCAAAGTGTTGCACGCCGGTTCCGGGCGATTCGATTCTGGGCTTCGTCACGCGCGGTGGGGCGGTCAGCGTGCACCGTACCGACTGCACCAACGCCAACTCGCTCCACGATCAGTCCGAGCGAATCATCGACGTCGAATGGGCACCGTCAGCGACGTCGGTGTTCCTGGTCGCGATCCAGATCGAGGCGCTCGATCGTCATCGGTTGCTTTCCGACGTCACCAAGGCGTTGGCCGACGAGAAGGTGAACATCCTGTCGGCCTCGGTCACCACCTCAGGTGACCGAGTGGCGATCAGCAAGTTCACCTTCGAGATGGGCGACCCGAAGCACTTGGGTCATGTTCTCAACGTGGTTCGTAACGTGGAAGGCGTCTACGACGTCTACCGCGTGACCTCTGCCTCGTAAACTGCTGTGCGCCTTTATTAACCGCGGGCGGTTAATAAAGGCGCACAGGGGGTCAGGCGACTATTGCAGTCTCGATGGTGATCGGGGTGTTGGGTGCGCCGCCACCGGTTGCTCCCATGCCACCGTCGTCGCCGTCGGCCGCGATCTTCTCGATCGTCGCCAGGCCGGCGTCGTCGATCTTTCCGAAGACCGTGTAGTTGGGCGGCAAGACCGAATCCTCGTAGACGAGGAAGAACTGACTGCCGTTGCTGCCCGGTTTACCCGAGTTGGCCATTGCCAGCGTGCCGCGGGGGTAGACGGCAGGCAAGGAGAGTGCCGGATCGTTAGCCGGGTAGGCAGTGGTCGGGTACTCGTTGTCGAAGCCATAGCCTGGTCCGCCCGTGCCCTTGCCCGAGGGATCGCCGCACTGCAGGATCTGTAGACCGGGTGTGGTGACGAGTCGATGGCACGGGGTGTCGTCGAAGTACTTCTGCTCGGTCAAGCTCACGATGCTGTTGACCGTGCAGGGGGCTTCCGCCCGGTTCAGTTCCATCCCGATCGGGCCGGCCGTAGTCGTGAGCGCGACGTTGACGGTTCCCTCGGTGGACACACCCGTGGAGTTCGGCGGATTGACGGTTTTTGCTGCACCCGCCGCGCTCGGGTACGAGCAGTCGACGGTCGCCGAGGCCGGAGTCGGGACAGGCGGGAGTGCGTCGAACTGTGACATGTCGAGCGGCGGCATGGCAGCCGTTGTCGTCTTCGCCTTGGAGGTGCTGGACGGCGAGTCCGAGCTACCGGAATCACTGGAACAACCAGCCAGAAGCAGCGCCGCGGCGCTTGCGGCGGCAATAACTACAGGAAAGCGCATCACAGGATTACGTCGCATCAGTCGAGCCTTACTGTCTTGATGTCGGTGGTCAGATTCGGCTTGCCGTCACCCTCTGGCGTCGATCCGCCGGCCGCGACCTTGTCCAAAGTGGCGAGCCCGGTTTCGTCGATCGTGCCGAAAACCGTGTACTGCGGGGGGAGTTGTGAGTCGCCGTAGACGAGGAAGAACTGGCTGCCGTTGCTACCGGGTGCCCCGGTGTTGGCCATCGCAACCGTGCCGCGCGCGTAGGTGACGGGCTCCTGCGCTGCCGGGTCGCTGGTGGAATACGCCGTGGTGGGGAATTCGTTGTCGAAGCCGTAGCCCGGTCCGCCGGTGCCGGTGCCCGACGGGTCACCGCACTGCAGCACCTGGAGCGAGGGGCTCGTCGTCAAGCGGTGGCAGGTGGTGTCGTTGAAGTAGTCCTGCTGCGCCAAGCTCACGAAGCTGTTGACGGTGCACGGAGACTTCGTTCCGTCCAGTGTGAGCCCGATGTTTCCCTGCGAGGTCTCGACGCTGATGCTCGGCGTCGCGTCCGGCGCGGTGGTGGGAATCCCGTCGGTACGAGGAGGGTTGTTGGCCTTGGACGCGGTAGCGCCGTCGGCTGGATACGAGCAGGAGACCGTGTCGGCCAGTGGCGTCGACAGACCGGCCGGCATTGCACCCGCGGTCTGTGGCGTGAGGCTCGAGTCGTCGGCAGCAGTGTTGGTGGTGTTCGCGTCGTCGTCACTGCGATTGCTCAGCCAGATGAGTCCACCGACGACGCCGACTACGACGACCACGCCGAGCGCAGTTCCGGCTATCGTCATCTGCTTGCGCTTGCGGGCACGTTCTGCGCGACGTTCGAGCTGACGCTCGAGCTTGCGTTTCGCCGCCTCGCGGCGTTGCTCGTTACTCGGCACTGCTGTAGTCCTCCGTATCGCGGGTGGATCGTGGTCGGCCGGCCGAGCGACACCCTGGGGGTCGGCTTCGGCAAGCGGCTCTACTCGTCGTCAGAGTCTCCCATTGCAACCTGAGAACTTACTGGCGGGGCAGCAGCTTAGGCTGTAACCGACAGCGTGTTGTTTGTTTCCACCCTTCGAAGAGGAGTTGCCCCCGTGCTCGTCACTGGTTTTCCGGCCGGGATGTTCCAAACCAACTGCTACATACTCGCTCAGGACGACGCGTGCGAGTGCGTAGTCGTAGATCCGGGTCAGGATGCAGCTGAGCCGCTCTTCGAATATCTGGACTCCAAGGACATGTCGGTCACGGCGGTCCTCCTGACGCACGGTCATCTCGATCACGTGTGGTCGGCCCGCGAGGTCTGTGAGCGGTATTCCGTACCCGCGTACATCCATCCCGAGGATCGCTACATGCTCAGCGATCCGGCACGGGGGATCGGCCCGACGATGAAGGAATTCATTCAAGGCATGACGTTCGTGGAGCCGGACGAGGTGATCGAACTGGCCGACGGAGACAAGATCACCGAGGCCGGAATGACGTTCGTCGTGGACCACACACCCGGGCACACGCAGGGATCGGTGGTGTTCCGCACCCAGGCGCACACCGAGAGCGGGCCCGTGGATTTGGCGTTCACCGGTGACACCCTGTTCCAGGGTTCCATCGGGCGCAGCGACCTGCCCGGCGGAAATCACGAGCAGTTGCTCGCTTCGATCGCCCGCAAGCTATTGGTACTCGGTGACGAGACAGTGGTCCTGCCCGGGCACGGCGGCAACAGTTCGATCGGCGCCGAGCGAAGCTCGAATCCGTTTCTCGTTGGACTCAGCGCACAAGAATAAGGAAAAGTACCTCTCGTGAGTAAAGCCAGCACCTTCTCTGCACCCAAGGGCATTCCGGACTACGTTCCGCCGCAGTCAGCCGAATTCGTCGCCGTTCGTGACGGTTTGACGCGCGCCGCGAGGTTGGCCGGATACGGCCACATCGAATTGCCGATCTTCGAGGACACCGGCCTGTTCGCTCGCGGTGTCGGTGAGTCGACCGACGTCGTCAGCAAAGAGATGTACACATTCGCCGACCGCGGTGACCGTTCGGTGACGTTGCGTCCCGAGGGAACCGCCGGAGTCATGCGTGCGGTCATCGAGCACAGCCTCGATCGTGGACAGTTGCCGGTCAAGGTCAGTTACGCGGGCCCGTTCTTCCGCTACGAGCGCCCGCAGGCCGGTCGCTACCGCCAGTTGCAGCAGGTCGGCGTAGAAGCCATCGGGATCGACGACCCCGCGCTCGACGCGGAGGTCATCGCGATCGCCGACGCCGGATTCCGGTCGTTGGGGCTCGACGGCTTCCGCCTCGAAATCACCTCTCTCGGTGACGACACCTGCCGGCCGCAGTACCGCGAACTGCTGCAGGAGTTTCTCTTTGCACTCCCGCTCGACGAAGACACGCGTCGACGCGCCGAGATCAACCCGCTCCGCGTGCTCGACGACAAGCGCCCGGATGTACGCGAGATGACTGCGGGCGCACCGCTCATGCTCGATCACCTGTCCGAGAGCTGCAAGGCGCACTTCGACGAGGTGCTCGCGCACCTGGACGCATTGGGCGTTCCGTACGTCGTCAACCCGCGCATGGTCCGCGGCCTCGACTACTACACCAAGACAACCTTCGAATTCGTGCACGACGGACTGGGTGCGCAGTCCGGAATCGGTGGTGGTGGTCGTTACGACGGTCTGATGGAACAGCTGGGTGGACAGCCGCTCTCGGGCATCGGGTTCGGAATCGGCGTCGACCGCACGGTTCTCGCGCTCGAGGCCGAGGGCAAGTCCGTTGCGCCACCGGCGCGTGTCGACGTCTTCTGTGTACCGATGGGTGCCGAGGCGAAGGCGGCACTGGTGAAGATCGCACATCAGTTGCGTGCCAACGGAATTCGTGTCGACCTGGCATACGGAAACCGTGGTGTGAAGGGCTCGATGAAGGCAGCTGATCGTTCGGGTGCCGCGATCGCTTTGGTTCTCGGCGAGCGTGAACTCGAAGAGGGCGTTGTCGTTGTCAAACAGTTGGCAACAGGTGAGCAGGAGGCAGTGGCGCTCGACCAGGTTGTCGACAAGCTCGGGGAACTCGTTGAGCACTGAGGCCGAACCGGTTTCGCTCGATCTGGTTCCCGTGGCGTTGATCGCGCCGCGGCTGAAGAAATTCGCCGTTGTTGTCGTGGTGTTCGGTGTGGTCGTCGGGTTGATCGTCAGTGTGTTCTCGACGGCGACCGTTGGAGTGATCGTCGGTGCCGTCATCGCGGTGCCGACGTCACTGGCGATCCTGATGACGCTGCGCCGGCACATCACGTTGTACGGCAACAGAGTTCGTGCGCAAGCTGGTTTTCGAACCAACGTCGTCGACGTGGCCGAGGTACTCACGGCGGCATTGACGGTGAGATCCGGCCGGATCAGCGAAGTCAGCTTGACGCTCGGCGACGGACGGTCCACCGTGCGGATCCCGCTCGCGCTGTATACCGCGGGGGGTGGGCGCGAGTTGGAGATCCTTGCACTCCGCAAGCTCGCCGACGCGCTGGCGGCCAGCGAGTTGGTACCGGCTGCCGCGTTGTCCTCGGTGCTGATCGAACAGTTGCGTGCCGAAGCCCGCGGCGCCGGACTCGCCGAGCGTCCGCTCTACCGCGCCGTCGAACTCGTGACGGCGGAGGGACGAGTGCCGAGAACCACACTGACAGACCACGAAGTGGCCGGTTTACTCGACTAGCGTGGAAACCGTTCTTACAGCGTTGTAGAACGGACAGTCGTGAAAACGGCAGGTGAGGAGTCGGCAATGAGTATTGCGCCCGTAACCGTCACGGTAACCGGAGCGTCGGGTCAGATCGCATACGGAATGCTTTTCCGCATAGCTGCGGGGGAGATGCTCGGCGCTGACGTCCCGATCAAACTTCGACTGCTCGAGATTCCTGCCGCCGTGTCCGCTGCCGAAGGCGTTGCGATGGAACTCGAAGACGGCGCATTTCCGTTGCTGAGCTCCATCGACATCACCGACGATCCCGATGTCGCCTTCTCCGGCGCGAACGTCGGGATGCTGGTCGGCGCACGTCCGCGGAGCAAGGGGATGGAGCGTGCCGACTTGCTGAGTGCGAACGGCGCGATTTTCACAGCCCACGGGAAGGCGATCAACAACAACGCAGCCTCGGACGTCAAGGTGCTGGTCGTGGGAAACCCGGCCAACACCAACGCGCTCATCGCGATGAACAATGCACCGGACGTGCCCGATACTCGGTTCAGTGCGCTGACACGTCTCGACCACAACCGAGCGATCGCGCAGGTGGTGAAGAAGACCGGGGTTCGTGCGTCGTCGGTGCGCAAGGTGTCCGTCTGGGGAAACCATTCGGCGACGCAGTACCCGGACCTGTCCCACGCGACTGTCGCAGGTGAGCCTGCACTCGCGGTGATCGACGACCGCGACTGGGTGGAGAACGATTTCATCCCGACTGTGCAGGTGCGAGGCACCGCCATCATCGCTGCGCGGGGATCGTCCTCTGCGGCGAGTGCGGCCAGCGCGTCGATCGACCACGTCCGGGACTGGGTGATCGGTACCGCCGAGGACGACTGGGTATCCATGGCCGTCTGTTCGGACGGTTCCTACGGAGTGCCCGAAGGATTGATCTCTTCCTTCCCTGTGACCTGTGCCGATGGCGAGTTCGCTATCGTTCCCGACCTCGCGATCGACGACTTCTCACGCGAACGGATCGACCTGTCCGTCAGCGAACTGGAGCAGGAGCGTGCGGCGGTGCGGAAGTTGGGCTTCGTCTGAGGTTTGTCTTGATCAGAGATCTCGGAACAGGTACTGATCGGGATCGTCAGCCCCGAGCACGGGCGGCGACACCATCGGCAGATCGTCGACCATCGAATTCTCGTCGCCGGCAGTGACGAGATACCTCGGGGTAGTGCGTGACGACTCGTCGTCCCGAGATCCGCGGGGTCCACCGCCCAGCATGCCGCCCGGCGACATGCCGCTACTGCCGACTGCCGACGATGGTGCACCCAGGCCGGGCGTTGTTACCGGAACCGGTTGAACTGCAGCAACTCCCGCTGCACCCCTCACCATTCCGCCGGTAGTGCCACCGCTTCCGCTCACCCATGCTCCGCCAGAGCTTGCCGTCGCACTGGGTGACGGCGACGCGCCGGCTGCGAGTGACGTCGACGGATTGCCTGCGCCCCACAGCTTGTCGACGCCGGTCGGAAGCCCGGCGCCGGCCTGTGCAGCCGAGGTTCGAACAGCCTCGGTGCCTGGCTGAGTGGAGTCCGGGTGGGTGGAGTACGGCGCATCACCGGCATCGGTTGAGGCAGAAAGAGGTTGGGCGATCTGACGGGCGGCGTTGTTGATTGCCTCCGCAGTGACCAGGTTGGAGAGTGCCTCACTGGTCGGTGGGGTCGGCACGGGGATCGGTCCGGCAAGGGCGTTCATGGCTGCGGTGTGCCCGAGCATCTCCCCACGCGTCCGAGTCACCGCCGCGACGGCTGCCTGCATGTGTTCAGCTGTCGAGGCAAGCAACATCGCCTGTCCTGGTGGTGTCCACGCGATGGGCGCGGCAGCTGCGACCGTGGTGGCGAAGGACTGCGCGATTGCCGCGAGATTCGCGTTGCCTCGCTGCACCGATTCCGCGGCGGCGGCAGCAGTTTTCGATATCGCGGTTCCGCGTTCGCTCAATTCTGCGCCGCTGTTCTGGGCGGATCGCGACAGTTCGGTCGCGGCGTCACTGCCGGTGCTGTTCCAGGTCTGGCCCACGTCGGCGACCGCGCTTCGGGACAGTCCCATGGCGTGGTAGATGAGAGTGGACGCCTGATCGAAGATGCCGACGGGATCGATGCCCGCAAAAGTGCCTGTGCCGAGACTCTTCCCGAGTTCGATCAAGGGCGCGAACAGATCTTCGATTCCGGGGAGTGCCGGTACCGGTATGCCGGCGAGCATCGATTCGACCACATTGTTCGGCAGTACCGGGGCAGGAGCGCCACCGTGAGGGAATTCGATGACGGTCGTCGAGTCGTCTTCGGTGCTCACGCGGTCGCGCCCGTCGATCCGGCCGCAGCGGTCAGATCTGTTGCGATTGCATGATCTGTGGTGTCGTAGGCCTGCGCGGCTGCACCGGCCGTCGCGGCGTTGCCGGCGTAGAACGTGGCGAGTGCTGCAACATCTTTGGTGTGTGTGGCCTGAGCGCGCGCGAATGCTTCGAGAAATTCGATCCCGACGGGGCCCACGGCCGGTGCGACTGCTGCGATGTTTGCACCCAGATCGACGGCGGCGGCCTGCGCGATGCGTCCTGCCGCTTCGGTCGACGTCGAGCCGTACTTTCGGATGCCGTCAGTGGCGACAGTCAATTCGCTCATCATTACCCCCCAGTTGGTAAGCGTCGTGAGAACTTTAGCGGACCACTGTGGGCCCTTACAGGGAGACGACGCGACCTACTCAGCGGTTCCGGACAACCTGGACGAAGTGGCAGAGATTACATTCGGCTCCGGTGTTGGTATTGCGAGTGCGATCGATTTGGCACACTCGAACCATGCGAACCGCTTCGGACGTCATCCTCCGACTCACGTCCGATCCAGCTCGCTGTGGACTGGTGATGGATTTCGACGGCGTGCTTGCACCCATCGTCGACGATCCGTCGGCGAGTGCGCTACTGCCCGGCGCCGAAGACGTGCTTGCGACCCTGGCCGAGCATCTCGGTGTTGTCGGCTTGCTCTCGGGACGGCCTGTGTCGTTCTTGCGAGAGCGGCTCAGCTTGAATTCCGTTGTGCTCATGGGTTCCTACGGCGTCGAGACCTGGACGGACGACGGAATCCACGTGCTTCCGGCCGTCGCGGCGTTCAGTGATGCTGTCGCCGAAGCAGAAGCCGAATTGCGACGCTTGTTCGACTCTCCGGCAGTTCCTGGCATCCATGTCGAGAGCAAAGGCCTTGCGGTGGCCGTGCATTGGCGTCGGGCCGCGGATCGTGCGGTCGCGCAGCGCCTGGTGGAAGCAGCGACGACAGAAATCGCGAGCCGGACCGGGTTGCGGCGTGAGCCCGGCAAGTTGGTCGAGGAATTGCGTCCACCCGTTGAGGAGGACAAGGGGACAGGCCTCCTTCGCGCGATCGCGGCCGCAGGGGTCGACGTCGTCGCGTACGCGGGCGACGACCGGGGTGACCTACCGGCCTTTGCCGTTGTCCTTGCCTCGGGTGGAGAAGCGTTGGTGGTCAAGGGCGACGACATCGCACCGGAAGTGGCTGCTGTCGACGGCGTCCAGTTCGACGGCCCGCAGGCATTCCTCGATTGGATGAAAGAGCTTGCCGCGCAACTGGAACGCTGACGCGTAAGGTCAGTCTGCCAGGAACTCGACCAGGTCTTATTTCGAGGTGCCGCGTCCGCGGGGCAGAGTGACGCGAACCCGCGCGTGCCCTGTCCTGTTCCTTGGCGTGATCGACAAGCGCTGCGGGTTCTGTCAACGCGAAACTGGCCGCACCGGAAGGGCTCCGGTGCGGCCAGTTTTGGTCTTGGTCGGTTTGCGACTCGGTCAGGCGTCGCGCTTGTTGACGACGGCGATGCTGATTCCGAATATCACCAGCACAAACGCTGCGAAGTAGAACAAGCTTCCCCAAGGGCCCCAATGGAAATTGGTGCTCGAACCCGAAGAGAGGAAGTGGTCGGCGTTGGCGAACGGGAGGAACGGTGTGACGTTTCTGCCGAAGGATCCGAACATGCCGAACAGGCTCTCGATGAGCAGTGGCCACAGCAGCAGTAGTGCAATGGCGCCGGCGGACTGACGAAGGAGTGCTCCGACGGCGATGGCAAGGGCAACGCAGAGGAACGCGAAGATCGGTACGCCGTAAACGGCGCGCCAGGCGTCGGCGTTGTCCAGTGCCAGATTGGTGGAACCTTCAGAGCCTGCCGCAGCTTTGGTGATGAATACCGCGCCGAGCATGAGAACGAAGGACAGCACCGCGCCGAAAGCCCCGATCAGGCAGGCTTTGGCGATCAGAACCGAAGCCCGACTCGGGATGGCCTGGAAGGTGGTACGGATGATGCCGAAGCGGTACTCGCTGGTGATCGCGAGCGCCGCCATGATCATCAGGACCATGACGCCGAATCCGGATACTCCTAGCCCCGCGTCGTTGAACGTGGGGAGGAATTTCTCGAAATCAGGAGTTCCTGATGCGGCTTCGTCGTTGTACGCCTGAATGCTCGAACTCGACGAACGCCCGATCATCCAGGCGACGCCCAACCCTAGGACGATGATTGTGATCGTGCACCACAGCGGCGACTTGGTCGTGGTGATCTTGATACGTTCAGCACTGAGAACAGCCATTACAGTGCACCTCCCATAGCGTGCTGTGTGTTTGCGTGGTGGGCTCCGGCGCCCGGATCGATACCGGATGCGTGGTACTGGACATCGTCCCCGGTCAACTTCATGAACGCATCCTCGAGCGATCCCTGCACAGAAGCCAACTCGTGCAACACGATTCCCTGCGAACCAGCCAAACCACCGATCACATCGGTGGTCGAATCCACGACCACCAACACCGGCTCCGATCCTGAATGTTCCTCGCGGACAGTCAGTCCCTGGGCAGTCAATGCGGCATGGAGAGCGTCCAATTGTGGGCTGCGCACGCGCACCGTCGACTCCGACGAACGATCCACGAACTCCGCGACCGTCGAATCCGAAATCAACCGACCCCGACCGATCACCACCAACTGCTCCGCCGTGAGCGCCATCTCCGACAGGAGGTGACTCGACACGAGCACCGTGCGGCCCTCGGCCGCCAACCGCTGCATGAACTTACGAATCCAGACGATGCCCTCCGGATCGAGACCGTTGACCGGCTCGTCGAACAACAACACCTTCGGATCCCCCAACAACGCACCCGCCAACCCCAGACGCTGCGACATACCGAGCGAGAACCCGCCTGCCTTCTTGCCCGCCACCTCGGACAATCCGACCAACCCGAGCACCTCGTCGACGCGGGACTTCGGGATCCCGTTCGAAGCAGCCATCCACTGCAGATGTGCACGCGCACTGCGATTGGGGTGCACCCACTTCGCATCCAGCAACGCACCCACCGTCCGCAACGGCGTCTTGAGCTCGCGGTACGGCTTGCCCTCGATCAACGCCGCACCCGACGTCGGCTGATCCAGACCCAGGATCATCCGCATCGTCGTCGACTTGCCTGCACCGTTCGGGCCCAGGAAGCCCGTCACGATGCCCGGCTTGACCGTGAACGACAAGTCGTCCACCGCTTTCGTCGGTCCGTAAACCTTGGTCAATCCCCTCAGTTCAATCATGAGGAGAACTGTGCCCTACCGGCACTGACCAGCACATCGGTCCCGAGGATGACATGAACCCTGAGATGTGAATACGGCAGTTCAGGGAAAACCCTGTGCTCGACCGGAAGTCGGAACTGGCGCGGCATGCGGGTAGGGCGCATCGAAGTCGCCGTCGAACAATCGCCAGTAGAAGTCGTTCATCCTCGCAGCGACGGGCGCGTGCCGTGTCACGATCGCGGCCACCTCTGGTGTCACATCACCTGGAATATGACCTGTGGCGCATCGTCGTACGTACTGGTTGCGGGCGACTGGTCCGCCGCTCGTCGGCCTCGGTACCCCGCAGACCTCGGTCACCAGCCAGTTGACCAGAAGCATGGCGGCGTAGTCGGCGTCATGAGTGGCGTGGCGCCGGACGAAGTCGTGCTCGGCAGTCGACAGGTCGAAGTGTGGGGATGTGGCCAGTCCGAAGTCGGTGAGATAGATCCGCTCCATGTCGGTGCGCATGTTGCCGAAATGTCCGTCCATGTGCAGCAACTGTCGATCGCGCAAGAATGCCACGATCTCCGAAAACTGTCGCTCGACTTCGGCAGCTTTGGCGGACGGGTTGTCTTCCAGCCAATTCGAGATCGGGTGTTCGATGTACTCGCAGAACAGTACGAGGCTGCACGGCGCAGCGGCAAGCGCTTCGAGACGGGTCCGCACTTCACGGCTGGCGCCGGCGGTGTGAACGGAATCGATGTCGGCGTGTTCGGCCGCAACGGGCGAACGTCCGGGAAGTATCCGCCAGTGGTAAAGCATTGGGAACGACTGTGTTTCGCCGGCCAGAACGGCATCGGTGACCACGATGTTCGCGGCCAGTTCTCGCCAGGCGTTGAAGCTTGGGCCACCAATGCCGTACTGGCAGAACGTCGGCAGATCGAAATGGTTGGAAGTAGAGCCCACCTCGGCGATTTCCCGCACGCTCAGTGGGATGCGTTTGGTGAATACCGGAACGCCGTTGAGCCTGTTGTCATAGACCCTGATCACTCCTGCGGCGCCACCTACGCCGACACTCGAGATTTGAACGGTGTCGACCAGTCGGGCCAGTTCGACATCGTTCTGGGAAGACAGGAACGCCGACAGCTTTCGGTGGCGGTCAATCCTGACGTCTGTCATTCCACGACTGTGCCACAGGCTCGTCCGGCTTCGATTTCGCGGAGCCGCCTGTCGAAGTCACCGATTCTGGCGGTGTCCTCGTAGTAGTCCTCTTGCTCGATGATCTTTCCCACTTGGTCCGAACGAGAAGCACTGTTCGATTTCGATAGATGACGGCGCCGTCGGGGCCGAGGGCTCGGTCGTCGAAACGGGCGAGCAGGGTCATGCGCCAGAGCGGACCACCGAAATACGCTTCGGTGACCGCGCCTTGAAGCCCCGCATCGACAAATTCTTGGAGAAACGTCTCGATTCGGTCCCGTCCGGCATGCACTCCTGACCACCGGTGATCACCATCCGCGAATCTCAGCACCGCGTCGCGGTGATAGGAATTCAACAGCGGCTGATAGTTGCCGGAATTGAGCGCGCGGACGTCGCGTCGGAACTTGAAGATCAGCGCTTGGCGCAGTAGCGATCGCGAGACGATCGCCGTTCCGAAGCCCGCCGCGAACCATCGTTTCATCTTCGAAGCTTGTCGTGGCATCGAATGCCCTGTCAACGAAATGCCCGGGTCTGCTGATATCTGACAGAGAATTGGATATTGACAGTGACTGTCACAATAGGTGAGACTCGCATTATCGAGAACGACCGGATCTCGGCCGAGGCGGGAGGACGTTGCTGATGTCACTACGGGAGAGACAGCGGTTGCAGGTGCGAGCAGACATTCAACGTGCGGCATTCGATCTGTTCGCGCGTGACGGTTTCGAGGACGTGACCACCGAGCAGATTGCGGCGGCAGCGGGGGTGTCGGCGAGTACGTACTTTCGGCACGTTCGTAACAAGGAGGATCTGCTGTTGGATCCGGTCAGGCAGGGCGGTGCCGGAATCGTGACGTTGCTCGAGGATCGCCCACCGACCGAGTCGGCTGATCTTGCGATATCACGGGCAATCCTCGAGCGTTCCAATGCTTTCGAGTCCGCGGAGATCGATCAGTGGCGATCGGCGTTCCGTACCGCGCCGCACCTGATGGATCGAGTCGCCCTGATCGCGCCCGAGCATCGTGATCGGTTGGTCGAGTTGGTGGCACAACGTATGCAACTCGATCCGGAAAACGACAGCCGCCCAGGACTTCTCGTTCATTTGATGTTGGCAGCGGCGGAGTTCGGTTATCGGCAATGGATACGTAACCCTCACAAGCGCGGGGCATCACTTCCCGTGTGCGTCGAGGGGGCGCTCGACGCAGTTCGGGGATCCCGGTGGCACACGCAGGACGAAGATGACACGAAAGGTCGTGACCAGTGATGGACGAGAACTCTCAGGGCGCCGCGCCGCCCGTAGTGGATGTCGTTGTTGTCGGATCGGGGGCTGCCGGCATGTCCGCAGCCATCACCGCAGCCCGCAACGGACTCTCGACGATACTCGTGGAGAAGTCCGAATACTGGGGCGGTTCGTCGTCCCGGTCCGGGGGCGGCGTGTGGATTCCGGGAAACTCGATACTTCGCCGCGAGGCACCGACAGATGATATCGACTCTGCGCGAACATATCTGAAGAGCATTGTCGGAGAGGATGCAGACGCCGACCGAATCGACACGTATATCGATCGGGGTCCGGAAGCCCTCGATTTCCTGATTCGTCACTCTGCGTTGGAGCTCGAATGGGTGAAGGGGTACTCCGACTACTTTCCCGAGGCACCTGGCGGACGTGCAAGCGGCCGCTCGTGCGAGCCGCGCCCGTTCGACGCGCGAGCTCTGGGCGACGATCTTGCGACACTTCATCCGCCGTACATGAAGGTTCCGCTCAACATGGTTGTCCAACAATCTGATTACCGTTGGCTGAGCACGGGGATCCGGCATTGGCGGGGTCCGGTGCGGATGCTTCGGGTAGGAATGAGATCCCTGGCCGCAAGAGCTCGGAGGAAGAAGCTGATCGGGCTCGGGCCGGCGCTCATGGCCGAACTGATGCTCGGAGTTCGGGACGCCGGAGTGACGGTGGAGCTCGGGACGAGGCTTGTGGATTTGGTGACCGACAGTGATCGTGTCGTGGGTGTGCGACTCGAGTCCGGGGGAGTGCAGACCACCATGCACGCTCGATGCGGTGTCATCCTCGCGTGTGGCGGGTTCGACAACAACGACGACATGCGAGGCGAGTACCAGCGACGGCCGAGTAGCGCGCAGTGGACTCTCGGGGCACCGACCAATACCGGGGATGGCATCCGTGCAGCTCTACGCGTCGACGCCGCAATTTCGTACATGGACGACGCGTGGTGGGCCCCGTCGATTCCACTGCCCAAAGGCCCGTGGTTCGCCTTGGCGGAACGCTCGTTGCCTCGCAGCCTCATGGTCAACGCCAGCGGTCAGCGCTTCATGAACGAGTCACTTCCCTATGTCGAAGCGGCACACGCCATGTTCGGCGGAAAGTACGGCCGAGGTGAAGGACCCGCTGAGAACATCCCGGCTTGGCTGATCTTCGATCAGACGTACCGTGACCGTTACCTGTTCGCGGGGGTTCCGGCGCGCAGGCCGATACCTCGGTCGTGGATCGAATCGGGTGCGATCGTGCGAGCTGGATCGATTGCCGAACTCGCTGCCGAGATCGGAGTGCCGGGCGATGCGCTGTCCGCGACCATCACACGATTCAACAGTCACGCGCGCGACGGAGTCGATCGCGACTTCGGCCGTGGGACAAGCAGATACGACCACTACTACGGCGACTGCACCAACAAGCCCAACCCCAGCCTCGGAGAACTCACGAAGGGTCCGTTCTATGCCGCGAAGATGGTGCCTGGAGACCTGGGGACCAAAGGCGGCATCAACACGGACGCTCGCGCGCGAGCGTTGCGCGCCGACGGTTCGGTCATCGACGGGCTCTACGCAGCAGGTAACACCAGCTCACCGGTGATGGGTCATACCTATGCCGGTCCAGGTGCAACTATCGGTCCCGCAATGGTTTTCGGATATCTGGCGGCGCTCGATGCGGTCGGACGATCCCACGACGGTAGTGAGCTCGAGACCGAAGGCAGGAATAATGGTTTGGCAGATCGCCGTGGGTAGGGTTCTCTTGACAGCGTGACCCACCTCAACATCGCCGACGTCGACTACTTTCTCCCTGATGGTCGGCAACTGCTCAGCGGTGTCAGCTTTCGGGTCGGCAACGGTGCAAAAACTGCACTGATAGGCCCCAACGGGACTGGTAAGACGACGTTGCTCCGCATTGTCGCCGGAGACGTCGTCGCCGACGAGGGCGCTGTCACTCGATCCGGAACACTGGGCGTGATGCGGCAATTCGTCGGCCAGGTTCGCGACGAGTCCACCGTGCGCGATCTTCTGTTGTCCGTCTCGCCGGCACGGATCCGGGACGCAGCACTGGCGCTCGATACGGCAGAAAACGCGATGATCGAGCGCGACGAGGAATCAACTCAAATGAAGTATTCGCATGCGCTGGCCGATTGGGCCGACGTGGGCGGCTACGAGACCGAAGACTTCTGGGACAAGGTCACTACCGCGGCTCTCGGTGTTCCCTATGACCGTGCGAAGTGGCGCGCGGCCAACTCCCTCAGTGGTGGCGAGCAGAAACGGTTGGTTCTCGAAGCACTGTTCGCTGGGCCCGACGACGCACTCCTACTGGACGAGCCGGACAACTACCTCGATGTTCCGGGCAAGCGATGGCTGGAAAAGACGATCTCGGAATCGTCGAAAGTGGTTTTGTTCGTCAGCCACGACCGCGAACTGATCGCCAACGCGGCCACCCACATCGTGACGCTCGAGCCCGGAATCAGCGGCGCAACGTCGTGGACGCACGGCGCTGGGCTGGCCAGCTACCACCAAGCCCGCGAGGATCGCAACGCTCGATTCGAAGAACTGCGTCGACGCTGGGACGAGGAGCACGCGAAACTGCGTGCCCTGGTTCTGCGATTGCGTGAAAAGGCCAAGTTCAACGACGGCGTCGCTGCGCGGTATCACGCCTCGCAAACCAGGTTGGCGAAGTTCGAGGAGGCAGGGCCACCCGAAGCGATTCCACTTCAGCAGAAGGTGACGGTTCGGTTGGCGGGCGGGCGAACCGCCAAGCGCGCGTTGGTATGTCAAGATCTCGAGCTGACCGGATTGATGAAGCCTTTCGACACCGAGATCTGGTACGGAGATCGGGTTGCCGTGCTGGG
Organism: Rhodococcus sp. SG20037; assembly: GCF_031763325.1. Taxonomy (NCBI): domain Bacteria; kingdom Bacillati; phylum Actinomycetota; class Actinomycetes; order Mycobacteriales; family Nocardiaceae; genus Rhodococcus; species Rhodococcus sp. SG20037. The sequence continues at coordinate 3,038,682 of NZ_CP134497.1, forward strand.
CTCCAATGGATCCGGAAAGTCGCATTTCCTTCGGCTCTTGGCGGGTGGGGGGACCGATCCGGGGAGCGAGCATCTGCCTGTCGAGGCGCTCGACATCGCGCCGGTCGAGCACGGGGGTACTGCGACGCTGGGTGCTCGGGTACGTCCCGGATTGTTTGCGCAGACACACTCCAGACCCGATCTGACCGGAAACACGCTGCTCGAGATCCTGCACATGGGCGACGAACACCGCAGCGGAATGGGACGCGAAGCGGCGAGCCGCGCGCTGGACCGTTACGGATTGTCCCAGGCTGCGGAACAGAAGTACGACGACCTGTCCGGCGGTCAGCAGGCACGATTGCAGATCCTGCTCCTCGAGCTCTCCGGCGCCACGATGTTGTTGCTCGACGAACCGACCGACAACCTCGACCTTCATTCGGCTGACGCGCTCGAGCAAGGCATTGCTCAGTTTGCCGGCACGGTCATCTCGGTCACGCACGATCGCTGGTTCGCGCGCGGGTTCGACAGGTTCCTCGTCTTCGGATCGGATGGGAACGTGTACGAGAGCGAGTCGCCGGTGTGGGACGAGGCCAGGGTCGAACGAGCGCGCTGAGATCGAGCAGCCACTCCCTACCTGGGGAGAGGCGGCAGCTCGTTGATCATCGCGCGAAGGAGGCCCGGATCGCTGCGATCCGATCGAGGCGGGGGACAGCGCGAAAGATCGAGCTGTGTCGGAAAGCGCCACACAACGCGACCTGGATCTACCCTGTTCACCGCCGAGTACCAGTGGGTGAGGGGCTCGGCGAGCGCCGCGTGAAGCTCGAAATGCCGTCGGCGGCGGCTGGGGTCGCCTTCGCGCTGAAGTAGAAGCTGCTCCGGTGACGGTATCGAGATGACGGTCAGATCCGCGAAACCCAGTTCGAGGTGCTCGAAAGCTGTCTCGACTGCCGCGAGCTCGTACTCGAATCGCTCCCGAGGTGCTGCGCCCACCGCAGCGAGACACCAGCTGTAGTGCAGTTTCAGCGGGTCGCTGTCGCAGAGCGCGATACCGGTTCTCGATTCGAGATCTTCCGCTTGCGACCATCGCTTCGAATTGACCGTTGTCCAGTAACTTGCCTGGACGTCGAGATCCGTGCCGTCCGGCTCGCGCCCCGTGGGCTGATACTCGGCGACGAATCCTTCCGCTGCGGTTTGTCCACCGAGTTGGGTTCGGCACCAGGTGGTCTTGCCGGCGGCGCTGGGTCCTTCTACTGCGATGATCACCAGTTCATTCTCCATAATGATTGGGGCGGTTGGTTTTTGCTCGTTGCCAGGACTCTCTTAACATTTGAATGGGGCTGTTTTGCGTTCCGACACGGTCTGTTTCGGTGCGGTGGGTCACAAAATTGTAGTGACGGTTACCACATAACGGACGGATAACGATCGGTATGGTTGAAGCTCGAATCAACTAGTTGACCTGTGGTTATCTTTTGAATCTCGACTGGATCTGGTACGGCAGTGCCGGAAAACCGCCCCGTGACCAATCCGTGACCATCGCCTACGGTCGTTGACAGCCCGAAACCACCGGGCAAACGCCGACCCGCAACTGCGTGCTTCTGCCCCGCGGGTCCGGTACTCCCGAAACCTTCGCGGGGCAGGAGTGAAACAGACGAGTCGATCGACGAGACGTGAAAGCGTCCGGGCCGACCTCGTCCGCGGTAGCGGAGAGGATTTACCCAATGACCAGCATCACCTTCAAGCGCGCCCTCGGCGCAGTTGCAACCGCAGGCGCAGTCGTCGCAATCCCGCTCGCCATGAGCACCGGCACCGCTTCGGCAGCCGGCCACGACTGGTCCGGAGTCGCAAATTGCGAGTCCTCCGGTAACTGGGCGGCCAACACCGGAAACGGCTTCTACGGCGGTCTGCAGTTCACGCAGAGCACCTGGAACGCATTCGGTGGATCGGGCAACGCTGCCAACGCCAGCCAGGCTGAGCAGATCCGTGTCGCCGAAAACGTTCTCGCAGGCCAGGGCGTCGGCGCATGGCCCGTCTGCGGTCAGTACCTGACCACCGGCACCACCGCAGGCAACTACGAGGCCGCAGCAGCCCCCGTCACCGCTGAGGCTTCCGTCGAGTCGGCTCCGGCAGCAAGCACCGGAAGCGGTAACTACGTGGTCAAGGCAGGCGACACCCTGTCGAAGATCGCTGCTGCACACGGCATCTCGCTCGAGAACCTCGCCAGCCAGGTTCCGAACATCAACCTGATCTTCCCGGGACAGTCCCTCTCGGTCTAGTCTCGTGGCCGTTTAGGTCCTCATTGCGTCGAAATTGTCCGGAGCTGATGCAGCCCCGGACAATTTCGGCGTTTCTGCGTTCGCAATGAGCGTTGCCGCTTCCGTATGGATGGGGTCAAGATCCTGGCGCCACCCAAGAATGTGCAGCGCCGACCCGGCGATGACGGCGGCGTCGGGAATCGGGGTGCCTTCGAGCGCGTCGGCTCGCGCGCTGATCACGCTTTCTACCAGGCGAAACGGAAGCTCGGCCAGGTGCGTTGATGATGGATCGTCAATCGCGTCGAGCACATCCTGGGCGAGTGCCCTGTATTGCTCGCGAAGCCGATCGCGATCGGCTCGGAACGACATGAACCTGTCACTTCTCAGTTCCGGTAAGAGATAAAGGACGCCGAGGTTCCACCGTCCGGTGATCAGTTGTGCCGCGTCGATGTACGAAAGTGCGTACAGCTTGACCTCGGGCGCGGTGTCGAGTGGCCTGAGATTCTCCGCGAAGTCGAGCGCCGGCGTCACGGTGTCGGCGAGCAGTGCAACCAGAATGTCGTCCTTGGTGGCGAAATGGTTGTACAGCGACGCCTGACGCATTCCGACTGCTTCGGCGATGTGGCGTGTGGACGTCGCGGCGAAGCCTCGGGTGGTGAACAGTTCAGCGGCTGCATCCAAGATCTCCGCCCGGGCAGTGCCACCCGGGCGTCGGCGAGCGGTCAGGCGGGGTCGTCCGGGGCCGGCGTTGGTCACGCCTTCCATAGTGGCAGGCTGCGGCCTTACGTGCGGGATGGCCGCCGCTGTGAGCATTCGGTCACGTGCTCGAAACGTACTCAACGAGCCTGTTACAGAATCAGGCGAATCGTATACGCGGGCGTCACCTGCGGCGAGTGAATTTCGCGAAAACTATCAATCGACAGTTATTCGCCTCTGAATCGCTTCGCCGAAGGAGTACGCCGTTGAGTGCAACCACCCCGGCTGCGCAGCCCATCACCGCATCCGCACTCGCCTCTTCGCCTCACGACGACGGTGACCTCGCGGAGTTCGGCTACGAGCAGCAGCTGCATCGATCGCTGGGAAAGTTCGCGTCTTTCGCCGCGGGCTTCTCCTTCGTCTCCATCCTCACCACGATCTTCCAATTGTTCGGCCTCGGTTTCGGTTTCGCGGGTCCGGCATTCTTCTGGACGTGGCCGGTCGTCTTCATCGGTCAGTTCATGGTCGCTCTCAACTTCGCGGAACTTGCTGCCAGATATCCGATTTCGGGTGCCATCTACCAGTGGTCGCGGCGGATGGGTGGTGAGATCGTCGGCTGGTTCGCCGGTTGGTTCATGATTCTCGCTCAGATCGTCACTGCATCGGCCGCCGCGATCGCCTTGCAGGTCGTGCTCCCCAATGTGTGGAGCGGGTTCCAGATCATCGGCGAGGACAGCGCACTCACCTCATCGAGTGGTGCCGCCAACGCCGTGCTGCTCGGATCGGTACTTCTGGTTCTGACCACCTTTATCAACTGCATCGGCGTCAACTGGATGTCGCGTATCAACAACATCGGCGTGACCTGCGAAATCGTCGGTGTCATCGCAGTGATTGGGATGTTCTTCACCCACGCTCAGCGCGGACCGGACGTCGTCTTCGACACCGGCAGTGCCGGCGGTCAGCCCGGATACGCCTGGGCGTGGATCATGTCCGGACTGATGGCTGCTTACGTCATGGTCGGCTTCGGTTCGGCAGGCGAACTGGCCGAGGAGACCCGCAACCCCCGACGCGTCGCACCTCGTACGATCCGGCTTGCACTGTCCGCTTCCGCGCTCGGCGGCGGCTTGATGATCCTCGGCGCGTTGATGGCAGCGCCCTCACTCACCGACGGACGCCTGGCCACGGAAGGTTTGCCGTACGTACTGACATCGATTCTCAGTTCCCCGTGGGGCACGGTCTTGTTGATCGACGTCTCGATCGCAGTGTTCGTGTGCACCTTGGCCATTCAGACTGCTGCTTCACGGCTGATGTTCTCGATGGCCCGCGACGGGCGGCTTCCTGCCTCGCAGGTACTGGCAAAGGTCAACCCCCGCACCGGAACACCTATCGCGCCGTCCGTCCTCATCGGTCTGGTCTGCATTGCCGTCCTGGCCGTCAACGTGGGCAACTCGGCAATTTTTGCAACCCTGTCCAGCGTATGCATCATCTTGATCTACTTGGCCTACCTCATGGTGACCGTGCCGCTGCTGGTTCAGCGTCTCAAGGGATGGCCTCGCACGGCAGTCGGCCCCAAGTTCGACGCCGAAGGCAAAAAGCTTTTCTCCCTGGGTATCTGGGGAGTTCCGGTCAACATCGCCGCGGTTGTGTACGGCGCGCTGATGGTGATCAACCTGTCCTGGCCACGAGCCGAGATCTTCAACCCCACCGGGGAGTTCCCCATTCTGCAGTGGGCCGCGCCCATCACGGTAGCGCTGGTCGTGGGGCTGGGAGTCGCTTGCTTCCCACGTGGCCGCGCCACCCCGAATCCCGTCACGATCGGAGCCTGACCATGAGTACTCAGACCACCGCCGGAGCGCGCGAGCATGCCCGGTCTCAAGCTGGAACGATCACCGATTCCATGCCCGTATTGCCGGCAACGCGTTGGCCGAACCCACCCGAAGACGTCGCTCCCGAACGTCTGACCTGGGCTGAGACCGTGCCGGGTGGGCGGTACACGACCAAGGTTCTCGCACGTGGAACCCGATTGCGACTTCGCGACATCGCTGGCAGCGCCTGCGCAAACATCTTGCTCTATCGCGCCGACGCCCCCTGGGAGCGTCTCAACGTCGCCGATACCGTCAAGGTGCCATGGCAGGCCTATCTCGGCGTCGGGCACCCGTTGCTCTCCGATCAGGGGCGAGTACTTGCGACCGTGGTCGCAGACACGTCGGGTCACCACGACGCGTTCTGCGGAACGACGTCACGCGCCACCAACGAGGCGAAGTACGGGCAGGGTTCGCTGCACAGTGCCTCACCGGCCGGTCGTGAACTGTTCACCGTCGCTGCCGCGAAGAACGGACTCGGGCCGCAGGACATAGCGCCGCCGTTGTCCTTCTTCCATGGTGTCCGCGTCGAGGCGGACGGCGCTCTCACCAGTACGGGGTCCGTCGGCTCAGGCGCAACGGTCGACCTTCTGATTCACCTGCCCGTCATCGTGATGATCGCCAACACCGCGCACCCACTCGATCCGGCGCCGCAGTTTCCCACCACGTCCCTCGAAGTGCTCGCGTGGAAGGCCGCCGACGAACTCGGCAGCCTTGACGATCTCGGGCCGGAATACCAACGCGCAGTGCTCAATACCGAAGATGCCTGGACGGCTTCGAACCTGGAGGAGACCGCATGACCACCACCTTGGATGTCCCCGCCCTCCTTCCCGGAACGGTGATCCTCGACGAGATCGCGGACGCATTCGGGCCGTGGTCCGCAGTTGTCCGCGCCGGTGACGTCCTGACCATCGTCGATCTACACGGAAATCAAGCCGTCGACACCCTCGTTTACGCCGGTGACGATCACAGCGTTCGGTACTCGGCAGCAGCGACGGTCACAGCTCAGAAGAACCTGTTTCTGTCCACAGGCTCCGTGCTCCGCAGTGACGACGGAACTCCACTCATGACCCTGGTCGCAGACGAGGTCGGAAACCACGACACCGTCGGCGGCGCGTGCTCACAGGAATCGAACACCCTGCGATACGGCCACCACACCAAGCATCAGCACGCGTGCGTCGAGAACTTCCTCGTCGAGGGCGCAAAATGGGGGCTCGGTAAGCGGGACCTGGTGTCCAACATCAACTTCTTCATGAACGTCCCGGTCGACCCCGACGGCACACTCGGAATCGTCGACGGACTGTCGGCACCAGGCAAGCGGCTCGCGTTGCGTGCCGAACGTGACGTGCTCGTCCTCGTGTCCAACTGCCCGCAGATCAACAACCCGTGCAACGGCTTCGATCCCACGGCCGTCCGCATGATCGTCACACGGCCGGGAGCAGACGAATGAACGCAAAACTGACCATCGTGCGTCCCGGAATGCTGACGACGGTTCAGGACTATCCAGGACGCGTCGGATACTGGCAGATCGGAGTCCCACCATCGGGCCCGATGGACGACCTGTCGTTTCGGTTGGGAAACACCGCACTCGGAAACCCCGAAGGCGCCCCCGGCATCGAATGCGCGATGGCCGGACCTGCCATGACGTTCGACGAAGACACCACGGTCTGCATCACAGGTGCCCCGGTGTCGGTGACCGTCGACGGCGTCGTACACGGTCAGTGGCGACCAGTTTTCGTCCCCGCTGGATCGGTGCTCGACGTCGGAACGGTCAGCGGCCCGGGACTGCGCATCTACGTACTCGTACAGGGCGGAATCGAGACCGACGACTATCTCGGCAGTGCGTCGACCTTCACCCTGGGCAGGTTCGGGGGACACGAAGGTAGGACTCTGCGGGCAGGAGACGTTCTCAAACTCGGACAGGCGACCGGGGTCGCGGGAGCTGTTCCCGCCGAGCATGTTCCGGCGATACACACGTGCTGGGAACTTGCGGTGACCGAGGGCCCGCACGGGGCGCCGGAGTTCTTCACCCGCTCCGACATCGACACGCTGTACGCGACCGAGTACGAGGTCCACTTCAACTCCGACCGCACCGGTGTCCGGTTGATAGGTCCGAAACCAGACTGGGCCAGAACCACCGGCGGCGAAGCCGGACTTCACCCTTCGAACATCCACGACAACGCGTATTCGATCGGTGCACTCGACTTCACCGGCGACACGCCCATCCTCCTCGGACCCGACGGACCGAGCCTCGGCGGCTTCGTCTGCCCGATCACAGTGGTGTCCGCTGATCGCTGGAAGCTCGGACAGTTGGCTCCCGGGAACAAGATTCGCTTCGTGCCGGTCCGCGCCGAACGGGCAGCCTCCCGGCGTGACCTCGGAGTATCGCGTCGAGCCTCCAATTCGGTTGTTCATTCCTCCGGTGGTGACGGCGACGACGGCGTCATAGCCCGTCGTGACGGCGACACCACGGTCACGTACCGGCGCTCAGGCGACGACAACGTTTTGGTCGAATACGGCGACATGAATCTCGACCTGGCGTTACGTGCGCGTGCTCATGCACTGCATCAGCGACTCGAAGCCGAGAAGCCGGCCGGACTACTCGATCTCACCCCGGGAATCCGCAGCCTGCAGGTCCGCGTTGACCCGGACGTGCTGCCCGTCCGCAAGCTGATGGGAATGCTCGCCGAGGCGGAGGACACCTTGCCGGCGGCCAACGAACTCGTTGTGCCCAGTCGCACTGTGCGGATGCCACTGTCGTGGGACGACCCGGCAACGCGCGAAGCGATCCAGCGGTACATGCACGGGGTTCGCGCCGACGCGCCGTGGTGCCCGTGGAACATCGAGTTCATCCGCCGGATGAACGGTCTCGAATCCGTGAACGACGTGTTCGACACCGTCTTCGGCGCCGAATACATGGTGCTCGGACTCGGTGACGTCTACCTCGGAGCGCCGGTCGCGACGCCGCTCGATCCGCGTCATCGTCTGGTCACGACCAAGTACAACCCCGCCCGCACCTGGACCCCCGAAAACGCCGTCGGGATCGGTGGGGCGTACCTCTGCATCTACGGCATGGAAGGCCCAGGCGGGTACCAGTTCGTCGGACGTACGACGCAGGTGTGGAATCACCGCCACCCCGCGAAGTCCGGGCCGTTCGAGGAGGGCACTCCGTGGTTGCTGCGATTCTTCGACCGGATCTCCTGGTACCCCGTCGAGCCGGAAGAGTTGATGGATCTGCGCGCGGACACCGCCGCCGGCCGCGGCGGGGGCGTCGAGATCGAGGACGGCAGCTTCTCGCTGGCCGAGCATCAGGAGTTCCTCGCGTCGAACTCGCGCTCGATCGAGGAGTTCCGCGCGATGCAGTCCGTCGCGTTCGGGGCCGAGCGTCAGCGCTGGTCCGACGCAGGGGAGTTCGCGCTGCCCGGTTGATGGTCGAGTGAGCACAGTCGTCTTAGAGTGAGCACCGCTTCGAGTGTGGCGGAAGCGGTGCTCACTCAGCAGTAACGGTGTTCAGTCCGCCTGGAACGGTTGCAGATGTCTGCGTCAGCGAGTCAGCGCGCGATTGAACAGATCGATGAACGGGCGAGGCGACGGGGTTCCGGTGGGCCGGAAAGGCGCAGAATCCCTCGACGCGGATACCCACTCGGTTCTGCTCACCCGCGACAAGTCGAGCTGATACCGGGTGTCCGCGGCGAGTCGGTGCAGGAAGAGGGTTCCGGTTCGCCCGTTTCCTTCCCGAAACGGGTGGGCATGATTGAGCGTCGAGTACACCGATGCGAGCGCGAACGACGCAGCGCCGTTATCGAGCGCTACCCAATCGACGGCGGCGATGATCTCTTCCACCTCGGACAGGTAGTTCCGAATCGCCGAGACCGGAGCAAACGTTGCCGCACCTTTCCTGATGTCGACGGTTCTGATGTGGCCGGCCCACTGGTACAGATCTTGGAAAACGTGCTGGTGAAGCAGGAGAAGTTCGGCTGTGTCTCGCGTGTGCTGTACGAGGTCGCTGCCGAGATGCGCCTCACCCAGGCGAAGCGCGGTCGCCGCGAACTCGAGTGATTGCAGTGCGGCGGGATCTCGTACGTCGAAATTGTTCTCGAGAACCGATGTACCGCGATAGACGTACGGCGCTGATCGTCGCCAGCGGATCCGCGGGGGAATCGCAGACGAGAGGCCGACGGCTCGCGCCAATTCCTGCTCGAAATACTCACGCCGAGAAAGCATCCCGATCATCACGGCCTCGAGTTCCGCGATCTGTTCATCGCTCGGATCCCAGCCTTCGAGGCGCTCCGCCGCCAGAACCTGTTCGAGCGCAGTGCGATTCACGGATCGATGTCGGGTAGCGCCGACGCGGACGCGGCATATTCGAGTCGTCGTTGCACACCTGCGACCTCGCGCACTGCATTGCTCAGCAAGCTCCGCGAGAGCGGAGTGAGTTCGGAGATCACGACTTCGTCGGTCGGTGGCCGACCTGCCGCGAACTGATCGGTCTGGTGGCGGACACGAATCTGCTGCAACACCTCGAAAGATTCGATCAGTACCTGGGCGTCGTCGTCGAGTAGGAAACCGCTTCCCGCTGCAGCCTTGAGGCGTTCGAGTGTCGAACTCGTGCGGGCGCCCACGGAAATCCCCGCCCAACGAGCGATGTTCACGATCGGTTGGACGGCGCTGGCTTTGAGGTCGACGGTTCCGGTCCGACGCGTCATCACGTCCTTGAACGAATGGAGCTTTGCCTTGTCCCCGACGGCTTCGCGAAGGAGCAGTCGCATGACGGCCGGGTGCAGTCGCAGTTGATCCAACGCCGCAGGGCGAGGATCCAACGCCGGATCGCCTGCGACGACACGGGCGTCCGCCAGCATCGACAACATGACCAGGGCTTGGTCCTGATACGGGTTGGACACCCATTTCCGCAGCGCAGTGCGCCATTGTGGGAGCGTCCGAGCAAACCTGGCCTGGGTCGCGACGGCGTTCTTGGTGTCGCGAGGGAACCCGCAGAGATCGAGGATGTCGTGGATGGTCTTCGCGGCGTCGGCTCCCTCGTGATGAGATTCGCCCCCCCACACCAGCGCACTGTCGATATCCGAAGAGGGGAGCGCTTCACGCCTGGCGACGCTGCCGAGCGACAGCCACGCGAAATCCGGTCGCTCGTCTCCGCCCACCACCAATTCTATGGCTCGCCTGACTGTTACGTCGATCAGCACGGCCAGCGTCGCGCCGATGTCGAGCGGAGAGACCCGTGACGCCACCAATTCCGTCACCAGAACAGGGACCGCGCGGGCTGTTTCGACGAGGTGGGCGTCGTCCTGTGCTGTGGCGAGCGCTGCGCGCAGTTCGAAACCCTGATTGGTGGCCGAAGTCAGGAGGTCGCTGAGTTCGAGCACACCCATCAGTGCGCCTGCCTCGGTCACGACCGGGAGATGGCGCAATCCGTACTCGAGCATGTCGGTCACGGCGTCGGCGCCCAATCGATCCGGATCGACTGTCACTGCTGACGGCGTCATCACCGTTGATACCGGCTGATTGCTGTCGATACCACCAACTACCACACGAGCACGTAGGTCACCTTCGGTGAAGATTCCGAAACCGGTTGTCTCCGTCGGGATCACAACAGCGCGGCGGCCCGCGTCGGTCATCAACTTCGCGGCCTCGCGGATGGTTGCTCGGCCATCGCAGACAATTGCGGGCCCGCGCAACAGGTCTCGCACCCGGCGCATGGCGGGACTCTGCATGCCTTGCCCCGTCGAGTGCCCCGTCATGGGGTCATTGTCGCAGGTGTGTCCGGTTCAGGCAGCGGAGGGTGAGATGTCAGAGACCACCGAGTCGCGAGAGTACGTCGAGAGCGGAATCTGTAGTACGCCAGAGTGCGTCGATCTCCTGTTCTGCGCCCGGACGTGTCTGCGGATTCTGGAGGGCGAATCCGTTGGCCAGCGTGATGGTGTTGTATCCGCTGTCGGCGGCGCGGAGCAGCAGTTCCGAGGGCTGCGAGTTTCCGGCCAATCGGTCGAGTCCTTCGCCGACGAAGTAGAACCGCCAGAGCGGCCCCAGATCGGCGTCGTACTCGGCCTTGGTGAGGGTCACGATCGAACCACCCTTGACGGCAATGGAATCGACGATCTTGTAAAAATCGGGGACATCCTCCGCAGTGGTTCCGGACGTGGCGACGGCGTGAGCGAGGTCGACGGTGAGATGCGCGTTGTAGCCGGCCATGGCGACCCGTGCTGGACTGGCGTCGCACTGACGTGTCAGGGCGAAGTAGTTGCTCCACGCCGGATCGGTGGGAGTACCGGTGAACTCCGCATGGACGTTCACCAGGTACCTGCGCAGCAATTCGAAGCTGACGGAATGGGCCCACTCGTCATCGGCGAAGGCCGCAGGGTCTCGCTGCAGCGGCATCACCGCCTCGTGTTCGACAGCGTCGAGGCCGATGGAGAACAAGCCTCGCCAATCGTGGTGTGAGACGAGGATCGACGTGATCTCACGATGACGTTCGACAGCGGTCTCGAGCCGAGGCAGTCCGGCACCGTTCAGGGTCGTGACGTCGCTGAGTTCGGCAATCCGGCCCACCTCGGCATTGCTCAACTGGCTGCCGCAAGCCGTCGAAAGACTCTCGCCCGGTTCTGCGAGTGCAGAACCGGGCGAGAGGAAAGCGGCGGTGATGCCGAGCGCGAGCGTCAACGGATACAGCCGCATCGGTTTCATCGGCTCAGACTATGCGCCCATTTCACAAATGTCCGGATTGGCGATCAGCTGAGAACCGCGTCGGCCTCGATCTCGATGAGCAGAGCGGGGTCGATCAGCGAGCTGACCTCGAGGATCGTCGTGGCGGGACGAATCTCGCCGAACACTTCACCGTGCGCGAGAGCGGCCTGCTCCCACTGCGTCATGTCGCGCAGGTACATGCGAGTGCGGATGACGTCGTCGAGCGAGGCGCCGGCCTCGGCAAGTGCTGCCTTGATAGTTTCGAGCGCTGCGCGGGTCTGATCTGTGAGGGTCTCACCAGGAGCGGTGGTGCCGGAGACTGCGATCTGGTTACCGATGCGCACGGCACGGGAGTAACCGATCTTGGGTTCCCATTCGGAACCGGACGAAATATTGATTCTGTTCGACATGCACCGAATTCTGCCAACAACTTCCCGGCCGTGGTGAGGCACGGTCAGGTATTCGCTCCATCTTGACATACCTTAGAACAAGTGTTCGACTTGGGGCCATGAGGTGGTCGGGTCAGGCATTGGATGCAGATGACGGAGCGCTACCCGGACTCGAACGAGCCGGGTTGGTTCGCTCCGTGCAGACTCCCGAGTTCGAGGGAATCACGTTTCACGAGGTGCTCTGCAAGAGCGCGCTCAACAAGATGCCCGAAGAGTCGACGTTGCCGTTCAGCTTCACCGTCAACGCTTTTCGTGGTTGCTCGCACGCATGCCGATATTGTTTCGCGAGACCGAGTCACGAGTATCTCGACCTCGACGCCGGCGCGGATTTCGACTCCCAAGTGGTCGTGAAGACGAACATTGCCGCGGTGCTCCGCAAAGAGTTGGCGCGAAAGTCCTGGAAGCGGGAGGCGGTGGCACTGGGTACCAACACCGATCCCTATCAGCGAGCGGAGGGCCGATACCGCTTGATGCCCGGCATTATTCGCGCGTTGACCGAATCCGGAACTCCCTTCTCGATCTTGACGAAGGGAACTTTGCTCCGACGGGACCTGCCGCTGTTGAAAATGGCGGCGGCGCAGGTCGACGTCGGAATCGGAGTGTCGTTGGCGATCAACGACGCTGCACTTCAGAAGCAGATCGAGCCTGGTACCCCGTCGCCGCGGGCGCGTCTCGAGATGATCCGCGCCATCACCGACGCGGGATTCTCGTGCAATGTCATGGTGGCGCCGGTCATTCCGTTCCTCACCGACTCCACCAGTCATCTCGACGGGCTGTTCGAGGCACTGTCCGAAGCCGGTGCGACGAGTGTGACGGTCTTCCCGATGCACCTGCGGGGGAGTACTCGGGGTTGGTTCATGAATTGGCTTGCTCAGGAACATCCGGCGCTCATCCGTCGCTACCGCGAGCTGTACGGGCGGGGCGCGTATGTCACTCCCGAATACAAGCGTTGGCTCGCAAGCCGTGTCGAGCCATTGGTCGAGCGCCATGGGTTGGGTGGTCGTTCGGAGCATCGAGACGTCAGTGCAGCTGGCAGTGAGCCGCGTGAGGCGCCCCGGGAACTGGTGGGTGCGGGAGCAGCTCTCACTTTGTTCTGACGGCCGCGGGCGCGTAAATCGGAGGCGCCCCGGACGTTTGCCGGGCTACATTCGCCTGGTGCTACTCACACTGACGTCCACCCCGACCCCGCAGACTCCTGATGCGACCGCGTTGAGCTACCTGCTGCACAAACATCCCGACCGCGTGCAAAGCTTCGACTTGGCGATCGGCACCGCCACGGTTCTGTACCCGGAGGCCTCAGCCGAAAAGACCACGGTGGCAGTGATTGTGGACGTCGACCCCATCGAACTTGTGCAGAGTAGGTATCGACGCGGCAAGAGTGGCGACAACTTTTCGCTGGGTGAGTATGTCAACGATCGGCCGTATGCGGCGTCGTCCATACTCTCGGTTGCTCTGTCGAAGCTGTTTCGCACCGCGTTGACGGGAACGTGCAAGTCGCACCCGGAACTCGTCGGAACCGAACTCGCGTTGACCGTCTCGATTCCGGTGGTTCCGTGCGGCGGCGATGCGGAATTGCCTCGTCGGTTGTTCGAGCCGCTGGGCTGGGATGTGGCCGCGATACCGGTGCAGCTTGATCCGCACCTGCCGACGTGGGGAAACTCCGACTTCGTGTCGTTGACGCTCACCGGGGAACACACGGTGCAGAGTGCCCTTCGGCACCTCTACGTGCTGTTGCCGGTCCTCGACGACGTGAAGCACTACTGGGTGGGACCCGACGAGGCAGACAAGTTGATCCGCGTCGCTGGAGAGTGGTTGGCGTCGCATCCGGATTCCGCGCTGATCATGTCCCGCTACCTGGCGCGTCGACGCGACCTGGTCGAATCGGTGGTCGATCGACTGATTCCCGACCAAGCAGAGGCGCAGATCGAACTACCGCGACCGGATCCGCCGCTGGCACGGCTTCGCGTCGACGCAGTTTTGGCGACACTTCAGCGACTGCACGTCAGAACGATTGTCGACATCGGTTGCGGCGAAGGCAAACTGATCGAGGCGCTGATGCCGCACGCTCAATTCGACAAACTTGTCGGCGTCGATGTGAGCGCGCGCGAACTGACACGGGCGCAACGCAGATTGAAGTTCACCGAAATGTCCGACGCCCAACGTGAACGTGTGTCTTTGATGCAGTCGTCCGCGACGTACCGCGACGCACGCTTGAAAGGCTTCGACGCAGCCGTGCTGATGGAGGTGGTCGAGCACGTCGACACGGCGCGCCTGCCGGCGCTGGTCAGATCGGTCTTCGTGGACGCAGCACCGCAGTATGTGCTGCTGACTACTCCGAATGCCGACTACAACGTGCTGTATCCGGCATTGGCCGCGGGAGAGTTCAGGCACCCCGATCACAGGTTCGAGTTCTCCCGAACCCAATTCCGCGACTGGGCAACCGAAACGGCCCGAGTCCACGGCTATTGCGTGGAGTTCGAATTTGTCGGAGCAATTGATCCGGTCCTTGGCGGGCCGACACAGATGGCAATCTTCACGAAGGAGGCACGAACGTCATGACGGTGTACGAGATTCCAGATCTCGCCCTGGTAGTACTCATCGGCGTCAGTGGCTCGGGAAAGTCGACCTTCGCGGCGCGTCACTTCGGTGAGTACGAAACTCTCTCGAGTGACACATTCAGAGGGTGGATCAGTGATGATCCGAACTCACAGGAGTCGACGTCCGATGCTTTCGAAGTGCTGGAGTTCGTTGCGGCCAAGCGTTTGCGACGCGGACGTCTCACGGTGGTCGACGCGACCAACGTCCAGCCCGCCGCGCGCAAGCGACTCGTTGCGTTGGCTCGCGAGCACGACATACTGCCGGTGGCAGTCGTGCTCGATGTTCCGGAATCGGTCTGTTCTGCACGAAACGACGCTCGCTCTGATCGGACGTTCGGACGCGACGTGATTCGCCGTCAGCACCAACAGTTGACTCGCTCGCTCCGCGGGCTGGGTAAGGAAGGTTTCCGTTCGGTTCACATCCTCAGAGGTGAGGACGCGGTTTCCGAAGCCACATTCTTGCGCCACCCGCTCCGCAGCGATCTGCGTGTCGAGCGTGGTCCGTTCGACGTCATCGGTGACATCCACGGATGTCGAAGTGAGCTCGAGACGCTCCTCGTGAAACTCGGCTACACCGTCGACTACGGGACGGACGGCAGAGCTGTCGATGCGGTGCCGCCGGAAGGGCGAACTGCCGTCTTCCTCGGTGACTACGTGGATCGAGGACCGGATTCGGTCGGTGTGCTGCGTCTGGTCATGGGGATGGTCGCGGCGGGACATGCGATAGCGGTTCCGGGTAACCACGAGAACAAACTCGTCAAGGCCTTGCGCGGTAAGAAGGTCACGGCCAGTCACGGACTCGCCGAGACCCTCGAGCAGATGGCCACCGAGTCGGCGGAGTTCCGGGACAGCGTCGTCGACTTCTGTGACGGGCTCGTCGCGCACCTCGTCCTGGACGACGGCAAACTCGTGGTTGCGCACGCCGGTCTCAAGGAGGACTACCACAACAGGGCGTCCGGCCGAGTCCGGAGCTTTGCGCTCTACGGTGAAACTACCGGTGAGACGGACGAATTCGGCTTACCCGTTCGATACCCGTGGGCGCAGGACTACCGAGGATCAGCCATGGTCCTCTACGGTCACACGCCGGTGCACGAGGTGGAATGGATCAACAACACCGCGTGCCTCGACACCGGCTGTGTGTTCGGTGGATCCCTCACGGCTCTTCGATACCCGGAACGAGAGATCGTGTCGGTTCCGGCGGAGCAGGTTTGGTACGAGCCGGTGGTACCGCTGGCACCGCCGACTCGTGATCCGGACGTGCTCGATCTCGCCGACGTCCTCGAAACGACCGGCGTCGACACCGAACTGCGCGGTCGAGTGTCCGTTCGCACCGACAACGCTGCCGGCGCCTTGGAAGTGATGAGCCGATTCGCGGTCGCGCCGCAATGGCTGCGATACCTACCGCCGACCATGGCGCCCTGCGCGAGCGCCCAATCCGATGACTATCTGGAACACCCGTCGACCGCGTTCGACGCATACCGGGCCGGCGGAATCGGAACAGTGATCTGCGAAGAGAAGCACATGGGTTCGCGGGCAGTGGTGCTCGTGTGCCGTGATCGATCGGTTGCTCAGTCCCGCTTCGACGCACCGGATGCGCTCACCGGGATGGTGCACACCCGCACCGGCCGCCAGTTCTTCGACGACGACCTGACTCAGCAGTTGATCGACGACATCGCCGCCGCAGTCACCTCCGCTGGGTTGTGGGAAGAGCTGGGCACCGACTGGCTGCTCCTCGACTGCGAACTGTTGCCGTGGAACGTCAAAGCGGAAGGTCTGCTGCGCTCGCAGTACGCGTCGGTCGCGGCGGCCGGGCGATCAGACCTCACAGCTCGCGAGGCCGTGCTGGCGCGGGCCGGGTCGCGGGGCCTGGACGTGGCGGAGATGTTCGAACAGACAACTGTTCGGGCCGCCAGTATCGAGCGCTTCGGCGAGGCGTACCGACGGTACGTGTGGCCGACGAACGGACTGGACGGCGTCACCATCGCGCCGTTCCAGATTCTGGCGGCCGAGGGCCAGTCGTACGGGGAACGGGATCACGAATGGCACCTCGGTATTTCGGACCGCCTGGCCGCGGCCGACCCGAGTCGATTTACCACTACACGTCGCCTGGTGGTCGATCTCGGTTCCGAGGACTCGGTGTTCGAAGCGACGAAGTGGTGGGAGTCGCTCACCGGCGACGGTGGTGAGGGGATGGTCGTCAAACCGCTGGCGAATCAGATTCACGGACCGCGGGGGTACGACGCGAAGGTTCAGCCAGGGATCAAGGTCCGCGGCCGGGAGTACCTACGGTTGATCTACGGTGCCGACTACCTCGAACCGTCGACACTTGCTCGGCTACGCAATCGCAACCTCGGACACAAGCAGTCGATGGCGCTGCGCGAGTACGCGCTCGGCATGGAGGCGGTATCCAGGCTCGTCGACCGTGAACCTTTGTGGCGAGCGCACCAGGCCGTGTTCGCGGTGTTGGCTCTCGAATCGGAGCCGGTCGACCCGCGGTTGTGACGGCCGGTGCGCAGGCTCGGATTGATACCGTCGGGTATGGGTGTGATTGCTCGCGTGGACGGTTTCAACCGACGCCATCCGTGGAGTCACAACGATTACTACGGCCGGTGGGTTCTACGTAATCTGCGCGGGGTCAGGTCCGGTCGCGCTCTCGACGTGGGGTGCGGGACCGGCAATCTGATCGACCTCTTGCGTCGGCGGTTCGACGTGGTGGTCGGTGTGGAACCCGACCTGACAACCTCGGCCGCCGTGCGCGCAAGGTTTGTCGACGACGAGAACGTGATCTTCGACGCGCAGCGGATCGAGGACTTTGCATCCGAGGCGAAGTACGACGCGATCACAGTCGTCGCAGCGTTGCATCATCTGCCACTCGAAGAGTCGATGAAGCAGCTGAGTAGCCTGCTCGAACCGGGCGGGCGGCTCGTCGTGGTCGGGTGTTATCGATCGACCACAGCCACCGACGCACTCCTGTCGGTGTTGGCGACCGTGTGCAATCCCGTCGTCGGCGTCGTCAAGCATCGACGGGTTGCCTCCGAGCCACTGAAGGCGATGACGGCTCCCACCGCGGAACCGGGGGAGTCGATGGCTGACGTCCGACGCGCGGCCTCGTTGTGTCTGCCAGGTAGCCGGATCAGGAGACGACTGTTCTGGCGATACACCCTGATCTACGACGAGAGTCCGGCCGGCGCGTCGGTGGGGGAGTGAGTAGACCGTTCCGGTTCCTGGGGAAACGCGCGTCGGCCGAACCCGACTATCGCCAACGAAGCGATCATCAGAGCGACCCCGATGCCCGCCAGATGTGAGAGCCCGCCACTGTCGACGACGGCCGCACCGAGCAGAGCGCCCGTTGCAATCGCGATCTGGAACACGACAACGTAGATGGCCGAGGCACGGTCGGTCCCGATCGGAACGGCGCGCAGAACCGAGGACTGGAGGCAGATCGGAACGGTGGTGAACGCCGCACCCCACAAGATCGTGGCGACAACTGCGAACGCTCCCATCGACGGCGCCAAGAGCCAGAACATGGCCAGCGCGCCTGCCACTGTCGCGATCGAGATGAGCGTGAAGAGACGCGGTCGGCGGTCGTAGTACTCGCCGGCGACCCACACTCCGACGGCGCCGGCGGCGCCGTAGACCAGAAGCATCGCGGTACGGATGCCACCGGACGAGCTGAGGCTTTCCTCCACCAGAAGTGTGAAGAACGTGTACGAAGCGAATTGCCCCAGGGCGGCAAACAGCGTTGCCGCGCAGATGACGGCGAGTGCCCGTTTCATCGCCGGTGTCGGCTTCGGTTTGTCTCGCTTGCTCCGATGGTGTTGATCGACCGGCATTTCGGGCAACGCACGATGCAGTGAGAAAGCAATGACCACTGCCACCACACCGATTGCCGCCGACGCGGTCCGCCAACCCCAGGACTGGCCGATCGCCGAAGACAGTGGCCCTCCGAGAACAAAAGCGAGAGACGTTCCGGCATACACCATCGCGATGGCCTTGCCCTGTTGTCCGCGCGGAACGAGGGTGGCTGCGACCGGTGCAACGACAGCCCAGAACACTCCGTGCGTCGCAGCGCAGAGCAATCGTCCGATCACCAGCATCGGATAGTTGACGGCCAATGCTGCGACCAGTTGCGACACCGCGAGGGTGGCCACCGTCAGAACGACGACGCGTCGTCGCGGCCAGGTTTTGACCGCTCCAATCAGCGGAAGCGTCAAGACCGCGACACCGTATGCGTAGAAGGTCAGCAGTAGGCCGACACGCCCTTCGGTGACGTCGAGGTCCGTCGAGATTTCGCTGAGCAGTCCGACGGGGAGCATTTCGGCCGTCACGTAGGCGAAGGCTGCTCCGGCCAGTGTCATCAGCCGTAGCGTGGTTGCCTTCGGCAGTCGAGCACTCATGTTGTGTAACGATACATGTATCGATACACACCTGCGCAATGGATATTTTTCACTCGCTATGCTGATGCTCATGGCCATACGTGCGCAGCGTTCGAGTCGTCCGACGATGGCCGACGTCGCCAAGGCCGCAGGCGTGTCGGTGATGTCGGTGTCGTACTCCTTCGCGCAGCCCGAGCGCGTGTCTGAATCAACGCGGGCCAAGGTGTTCGCCGCCGCCGAAGAGCTCGAGTACGCGGGCCCGAACCGGGCGGCGCAGTCCTTGCGGAGCGGGAAATTCAACAACATCGCGGTCGTCTTCAGCGAGAAGCTGACGTACGCCTTCGAAGACGCAGTAGCTCGGCGATTCCTCTCGGGAGTCGCCGAAGCGTGCCTGGATGCGAACGCCGGGCTGATGATGCTGCCGAACTCGGGGAAAGCCGGAGACGTCGACAGAGTTCGCGACGCGGCAGTAGACGGTTTTGTCGTCTGGACCACCGTCTTCAACGATCCCATCCTCGACGCGATTGTCGGCACCGGAAAACCCGCATGCATCCAGGGTGGTCCGTTGCACGAGGGTGTGGATCTCGTCGGGATGGACGATGTTGCCGGCGCCGTTGCGATCGGGGCAGTCGGGTTGTCGGGGGCGCAGCGGCCCGCGGTGATCAGCCTTCCGTGGGATCGTGAGCGTCGGTCCGAGATTCGGATGGACGTGGATCCAGGTGAAGCGTTCTTTCCGGTGTCCCGCCATCGGCTCGAGGGCTACGAGCGCGCCGTCCGCGACGCGGGCCTCGATTGGCCCTCGGTGCGGGTGGGGGTGGTCACCGTCAACGAGCGGAGCGAGGGTGCGCGGATGGCTCGGTCCCTGCTCGACGTTCCCGAGAGCCGAAGGCCCGATGTCATCTTGGCGATGAGTGACGAACTGGCTCTGGGGGTTCTGGACGCGATCCGTGAACTCGGCCTCGCGCTGCCCGACGATGTCGCAGTCGTCGGATGGGACGACACAACAGCCGCATCGGACGCCGGCCTGACAACGGTTCGCCAGTCCCTGTTCGATCAAGGGCGCAATGCAGCTCGCGTGGTTCTCGGGCTGGACGATGCGGTCGAGCCGGTCGAATGGTCGGTGCGTCGGCGAACCTCGACGCGATGATCACGCCGGTAGTCATCGACGGTCTGCGTTTTCGGTGGTTTGTTCCTCCAGAATTGGGGGAGACCGTCCGTTGGGGGCTCTCGTGGAATGCCGACAACCCGCGCCGGTGGGCGGTTGCCGAAGTCGCGGGTGCATTGCACCTACTTGCCGGAACTCCTCGTGACGACCCAAACGCGCGTCAGGCGTGGATAGACTTCGGCGCAGATGCCGCCACGACCGGAGTAGTTCGGCGCCTGCGGCTCATGTCGATCGAGTCCGACATGCTTCCCGACCCGAAGATTCCGCACGGCGCAGATTGGGGTTGGGCTACGACGCAATTCGTGCCGGGCTCCGAGCGCTTCTACGAGTTGGCGCGTGCACCTCGTGCGTTGCGCTCGTACCAGCTGACCGATCGTGAATACGGGCCGCGGCGCGAGGACTTCCTCCTGGTCGACCTCGAGACGGCTGCTTGATCGTTGGGACCTGACACCGTTTTCATTCAGTGCACACAGACTCCAGCTGACCGGAACCAGTGTCTGCTCGACGCAACCGGTGCCAGGTGCTGCGACTAGCGCGCTCCACCGGCCACGTTCAGTGAGTATTTGCCGGGCGGCGCCCCGACATGCTTGACGAAGTGCCGCGACAGGTGGGATTGATCGTGGAATCCGACGTCGACGGCCACGTCCGCCAATTCGCGCCCGGCGAGGATTGCGCGTCGCGCCAGATCGATTCGACGTCCCGTCACGTACTTGTGAGGCGGAAGCCCGAAATGCTTCGCGAAGTTCTTGATCAGATACGTGGGGTTCCGCTGCAGGATGTTCGACGCTTCCCGCATCGTGATTCCCGTTGTGAGTCGCGCATCGAGCAGGTCCCGAAGTTGATCGGCAACGCGTTCGTCAACGGTCGGCGTGTGACGGGATCGACCTGTGGCCGGTGTGAGGATCTCGTTCAATCTTTCAGAGAGGAACCCCAGGCGACTTTCGGCCTCGAGTGATTCGCCGTCCGGGCCGAGTGCAGAGTGCAGTTGATCAATGCGGTGGCGCAGCAGAGGGTCTCGAATCTCGGGGCTGTCCACCGCCGGGCCTATGAGGACCTCACCGAGAACTGACGTGTCGAGGTAAAGGATTCGTTGACGAAATCCAGCCTCGGTGACCGGAACTCCGTCGTGTGCGATGCCTGGCGGCAACAGAGTCACGATCTCGGGTGCCGCGCCATGAGAGCGATGATCGAGGTCGTATGCAATCGTGCCGCGGTCGACGAGCATCAGAGACCACTGATCGTGCGTGTGTTTGGGATAGGCGTGTCCGACGAAATCGGCATGGAAGACCTCGGTGATTCCCGCGAGGCCCGGTGCCCACGCGGTGATCTGTGCGCCGCGGGGATCCATGTCAGAAACGTACAAGACGCAGCTGCCTCGGGTGACGAAGAGTGGCGGGGTCGTCATCGCGGTGGTGGCGCGCCCGAGGGAGGAACAACATGAACAGTTCGGCAACAGCGGTATCGCTCCGCGAGAAGTTCGGTCAGTTCACCGAGCACTGGTCGCCCAAGAAGATTGCAGCCCTCAATGATTACGAGATCAAGATCGTCAAGATCAAAGGTGAATTCGTCTGGCACTCCCACACCGACACCGACGAAATGTTCCTGGTGACGAAGGGGCAGATTCGAATCCAACTCCGAAACGGAGATGTTCCACTGGGGCCCGGTGAACTGTTCGTGGTACCTCGCGGAGTCGAACATTGCCCGATCGCCGAGGACGAAGCGGAGGTGATGTTGATCGAACCCGTTGGCGTGGTGAATACCGGGAACGTCGGAGGGGCGCGAACCGCAGTGCTCGAGGACTTTTCGTAGTTACCGGCTCTTCCAATCCAGGGGATTGGTACGCAACGGCAAGGCCATTCCCGATCTTGAGAGCGTCGCCGCGCGAGAGTGAGGACGGAGCTCGACCTCGCGCCGCATCGACTGCGCGAACTCGTCGGTGAACCCTGTTCGCGGGTACTCCGCGATTGTTGCATCAACAGTTGCTCGCGGAATTTCGGGCGCACGCCGACCGGCAACGTCGAAATGCGCTGCGGCATGCAGTAGGTAGGCGTCAGCGCCCGCGCCGCGGTCGACGGTCAGATCCATGTGCAGACGGATCGCTTCGCCGATTCGCTGTACCGACCTCTCCGAAGTTCCCACTCTGGTCGCGAGTTCTTCTGCGTCTGCGGCACTGATGTAGGTGAAACACCCGTGCTCGGCCGATCCTTCTGCGCCCAGTCCGACATCGTGAAGGGCGCACGCAGTGAAGAGATCTTCGGGGTCGTACTCGATCGCATCGATCTGCGCGAAGGCGTCGGCCCAGATCCAGCAGCGCAGGCTGTGGTTCAAGACCGCGGGGGACAGGGTTCCTCTGGCGTGATCGAGCGCTTCGCTGCACAGCTTGGTGTCGGGGAGTGGGCGTTTGCGCAGCTCGGGTGTGCGAGTGGGGTAGCGGCCGAGCCGCAGTCGGAGCATCGACGGAGCACTCATGGCCTGCGCAGCAGCCGCGCGGGCCATGAGTTGTATCTGCTCGAGAGTGGTGAGCTCACCAGGGCGCATCGAATTCCTGTTCTGGGTGGGGGACAGCTGGATACGAATCTAGTTGGCAGGGAGACTTCTTCACAGATGTCTAATATCTGTCAATGACGGAAACACGGAATTAGCCGAATATTGGTCAATAGCAAGTGCCATCCAACGACAACCCCGAATCTGTAGCCTCACCTCTGCACTTCGCAGGAACCATCAAGCAACGACGGTGGGGCTCGGGCTCAGATGACGCCGAACCCGACGATCCCCGGGACTTCCGACGGGACGATGCGATGGAGCATGACCTTGTTGTTCTCGTTGCCGCCGACGGTCGTCAGAGTGCCGGCGTCGTTGACCAGAACGACGTTGACGTGTTGGCCGAAGGGGCTCGAGTCGCCGTACAGGATCGTGTCGCCGACCTTGGGTTGGTAGTCCTGACCGTAGGGGACAAACGCGTCGACGGACTCGTAATACTCCTGCAGCGTGTACACCCCGGGGATGCGCCACGACCCTGAGTTGGGGTTCGAGAACGGCGTGCCGATCTGGTTCATCGACCAGCTCACGAAATCGGCACACCACGATTCTTCGACACCCTCGGCGTATTTGGTGCCGGGACTCCCTGACTCCCACTCCTGCTCGAGGACGCCCAGTAGCGCACTCTGCTGAGCGCTGAGAATGCTGTGGTCGACGGCCGGGAACGAATCGAGATTCTCGCCGGCAAGAGCGTCGTCGCCGCGCGCGAACCACCACAGTGCGCCGGCGACAACTACGACCACCACAACGCCGAATACGCCCAGAACAGCGAGAGTGCGTCTGGGCGTATTCGGTGCGTGCGACATCACGCCACGATAGTCAATTACTCGAGCGGGGGCGCCGAGCGATCGATCGTCGTCGCGAGGGGCTTCTCCTTGACGAAGAGCAACAGGACAACCGCCGCGATGACCAAGGGGACGAGGTACAGGAAGATCGGCGCCAGCGCGTCGTTGTATGCACCGACGATGATCTCGCGAACCTGGCTCGGCAACTTCCAGAGGATTCCCGGGGTCAAGGAGTTCTCGTCACCACCGACCGCGCCGCCATTCGCCGGGAGTCGCTCGGCCAGGAGATTGGTCAGACGCGAGGCGAACAGGCTGCCCACGATCGCGCTGCCCAACGACGCACCGATCTGGCGGAAGAAGTTGTTCGACGCGGTGGCCGTTCCCACTTCGGCCGCGGGGAAGGTGTTCTGCACGATCAAGATCAAGATCTGCATGACGAGGCCGAGTCCGATACCCATGAGTGCGATGTAGCAACCGAAGACCAGCAGTGAGGTCGACGGCGTCAGACGTGAGAGCAGGACCAGAGCAACAGCGACGATGGATGTTCCGACGATGGGGAAGATCTTGTAGCGGCCGGTCTTGCTGACCAGCTGGCCGGACCCGATGGAGGCGACGAGCAGGCCCGCCATCATGGGAATCATCATCAATCCAGCTTCGGTGGCGTTCTTGCCTGTCACCATTTGGATGTAGGTCGGCAGGTAGGCGAGCGCACCGAACATGGCGATTCCGATGATCAGGCCGGCGACGGTGGTCAACACGAAGTTGCGCTGAGCGAACAGGTGCATCGGAATCACCGGTTCGTCGGCACGCTTCTCGACGAAGACAAAAGCCACTGCCGTCACGACGCAGCCGACGATCAACCCGATGATGACGGCCGATCCCCAGGCGTAGGTGTTTCCACCCCAGGTCGTGAACAGGATCAGACACGTCGCTGCCGTCGCGACGAGAACCATGCCCAGATAGTCGATGCGAGGCTTGCCGAGGTTCGGCTTCCGCAGGTGCAGAAATGCCATCGCGCTCGCGATGGCGAGTAGGCCTAGGGGGATGTTGATCCAGAAGGCCCAACGCCAACCGATGCCTTCGGTGAACCAGCCGCCGAGTAGGGGACCGGCAACCGAAGCCAGTGCGAACACGCCGCCCATCGCACCCATGTACCGGCCGCGTTGCCTGGCGGGGACGACGTCGGCGATGATCGCCTGGGACAGCAGGATCAATCCGCCGCCGCCGAGTCCCTGCACGGCTCGACCAGCGATGAGTGTGGTCATGTCGTGGGACAGACCGCCGATCACCGAACCGACGATGAAAATGCTGATGGCGCCGATGAAGAGGCCCTTGCGGCCGATCAGGTCACCGAGTTTTCCGTACACCGGCATCATGACGGTCGAGGCGAGGATGTATGCCGTCGTCACCCAGACCATGTGGTTGACGCCGTTCAATTCGCCCACGATGGTGGGCAAAGCGGTACTGAAGATCATCTGGTCGAGCGAAGCCAGAAGCATCGTGATCATCAGCCCGACAAAAACGAGGATGATCGACCGTTTGTCCGGCGAGGCCTCGGTGTCGGTATGCGTGCCGTCGGGCTCGACGGTCGCAGCTTCTCGAGTGGACATGTAGTTCCTTAGTTGAGTGACGGCGGGTGCGAGAGTGTGGATCAGGTCTCGGACCTCAGTATTCGAGCCATCAGGAGT
Source organism: Rhodococcus sp. SG20037 (assembly GCF_031763325.1). Classification (NCBI taxonomy): domain Bacteria; kingdom Bacillati; phylum Actinomycetota; class Actinomycetes; order Mycobacteriales; family Nocardiaceae; genus Rhodococcus; species Rhodococcus sp. SG20037. Next base: position 3,063,768 of record NZ_CP134497.1, read on the forward strand.
AGTGCCGGATCGAGCAAATCTGTTCTGGGGCTTGCCCGTTCACTGTTCTGCCATTTTCGGAAGACGTAACGCATCGCGGCGCCTGCGGTGATGACCGTTGCTGTGGCTTCGTCGGCAGCGGCTGTGTCCGAGTGCAGGCGGCGATACTCGGTTCTGTTCGACAACTCCCGCGTGAGGATCCGGGTGAGCGTGTCTTCAAGATCGTGGAAGGTGGCCAGATGTTGTTGCAACAGCGTGGGATGACGCTCGAACAATTCGCGTCGATGCGCGAGCAGATCGGGTCGCTCGTCGACGATTTGCATCGCCGCCTCGAATACCGCGAGAGCGCCGCGCAGCGGATCGTCCGGGTGCTCGCCGATGAGCGTGAGCATGGTCGTCTCACTTGGCACGACGAGCATGAGCCCGCCGATCGCTGCGTCCTTGGTGGGGAAGTAGTTGAAGAACGTGCGGGTCGACAGATTGCAGGCTTCGCAGATTTTCTCGACGGTCACTTCGTCATAGCCCAGGTCGAGAACGAGTTCGACGGCGGTGTGCTCGATCAGCTGCCTCGTCGCAATTCGTTTTCGTTCGCGCAATCCGAGAGTTTCGGTTCCCATTTCATCCATAATTGCACAGAGTGCAAAGTTTCATCGAATGCAATATTTCGCCCAAGAATGCCTCATGAAATGCAAAAATGGGGATCGGGTGCCTGGTGGATAGGATGAACCGCGTGGAAGACACCTTGCCCCCTTGCCCTGAATGCGCCGGCGAATACACCTACGAGATGGGCGCGTTGATGGTCTGCCCGTCCTGCGCGCACGAGTGGGCGCCGACCGATAGTGCCGGCGAGGACCTGGGTGTGGTGAAAGATGCCGTAGGCAACATTCTTGCGGACGGCGACACGGTGACGGTCGTCAAGACGCTCAAGGTGAAGGGCAGTCCGACCGGCATCAAGTCAGGTACGAAAGTTCGCAACATCCGCCTTGTTCAGGGTGTTGGTGACCACGACATCGACTGCAAGGTCGACGGCATCGGACCGATGCAATTGAAGTCGAGCGTCGTCAAGAAGGTGTGACCGGACAGCGATAGTTGTCGGCTCGAAATCCTGTTCAGTTTCGACGGTTCGATAGCCACAATCGAGGTGATTCTCGACCGCTCGAACGAATGGACCGAACTGTGCCGAACTCGATCTGCCTGGCGCCCGCACTCGATAACACCGCACTCGATACAGACGAGCAGTGGAAACGCATCGTCGATGCGCTGACGCGCAGGGGTTTCCTCGGCGCCGGGCTCGGTGCCGCGGCCGCGACCTTGCTTGCAGCGTGCAGCAGCGACGAAAACGGCTCGGCGCCAAGTGGTCTCGTCACAGTGCAGGATGAGACGGGCAGTGTCGAGATTCCGTCGGACCCGCAGCGAATGGTCATCGCCCATGTCAGCGCCATGGCGACGGTGCTCGACCTCGGTGTGCCGCCGGAGAAGATCGTCGGCGGCTTCTTCGGTCTCGAGGGTGTGAGCGGTGACGCGGTGTTGCGTACGATGCCGGAGGCTGCGAACATCCCGAACCTCGGCACGGCGGGGACGTGGAACAAGGAAGCGATCATCGGCGCGTCGCCGGATCTGATCGTCATGCTCCTGACCGCCGGAAATGCTTATGCGGCAAAGTCCTACGACGAACTCTCCGCGACCGGTGTTCCAGTATTCGCCGGCTTCAACGGGTACCTCACGTGGGCCGAGATGAAGAAGTTGGTCACCTCGATGGGCGTCGCGGTCCGACGCGAAGACGCTGCTGCGGAATTGAACGCGAGAACGGAAGAGCGCCTCCTCACAATCAAGGATCGACTCTCCGCCCTCGGTTCGTTGCCGTCGGTGACCCTCCTCCGCACCGGCGAGAACGGTGTCGTCTACAACCAGGTCGACGCTCTTCTCGACGCCCTCGGTTTCCCCGGCGAACGAGCTACATCGGAGGAGTTCACGCGCACACTCACAGCGGAGCAACTCGATCAGGTGACCAGCGACGTGATCATCGTGGGCGCATTCCAGGACCAGCAGGACGTCCGCGCGCAGTTGGCGATGAACCCGCTCTGGGAGCGTCTTCCCGCTGTCCGCTCGGGGAACGTCCATTACGTCGACGACAGCCTGTGGGGCTCGGGCTATTCTCCCCGCGCGACCGAGCTGCGACTCGACGACATCGAGCGGATCTTCAGCTGACGCCGTCGTGTCACCTCGACTTATCGGTGCATTACCTCGAGAATCATGACCATGGACAAAATCAGGTTCTTCGAGCTGGTCACCGAATGGTTCGAGGTACTCGGTGTTGTCGCCATGGTTCTCGGGTTCGTGTTCGCATTCGTGATCGCGGGGCGCGCATGGAGTCGAACGCGGGACGGTAGTTCGGCGTTTCGTACTCTGCGCGAGACCATGGGCGCGGTCATCCTTCTCGGCCTCGAGATCCTTGTCGCCGCTGATCTGGTGAAGACGGTGACGTCGTCGCCGTCGCTGACAGACGCCGCAGTTCTGGGCATGATCGTTCTTATTAGGACCGTGCTGAGCCTGTCGATTCAGATTGAGATCGACGGGGTACTTCCGTGGCGCAAGGCGTTGGTGTCAAGTCCGGAACTCCTGGTACGCGCAGCGCGCGGATCAGGAGGCCGCACGACGCCCGACGCGTCGAGTTCGTAGCGATAGCCGTTGCGAGTGAAAGGTCGGGCAGATGACAGCAGTGCGTACCGAGCATCTCACGGTCGACGAAAGGCGGGCGCGCGGCCGTCAGGCGCGTAGAGATACGCCATTGGCCGCGCTCGCGGATCTGGCAGAGAGTGACCGTGATCCGATATCACTGCTCGAATTGCAGGCGAAGTCGCGGGTACAGGACCTGGTGCCCATCCGATACGGGCGGATGTCGGCATCGCGGTTCTCGTTCTTCCGCGGCGCTGCTCTGGTGATGGCCGACGATTTGTCACGCAGTCCGGATTCGGGTCTTGCCAGCCAACTCTGCGGCGACGCGCACCTGAGCAACTTCGGTATCTATGCGACGCCCGAGCGAAAGCTCGCGTTCGACATCAACGACTTCGACGAAACGTACCCGGGACCGTTCGAATGGGACGTGAAACGACTGGCCGCAAGTTTGGTGATCGCCGCAAAGGACAACGGATTTTCGGGCAAGGAGCGGAAGAAGATCGTTCGCGGATGCGCGGCCGAGTATCGGGAAACCATGATCACCCAGGCAGGATTGGGAAATCTTGCAGTCTGGTACTCACACATCGCACCCGAGGACGGGCTCGAGGCTCTCCAGATCGACCTGAAGAAGCGCATGCTTGCTCGCACACAAGCGACGCTGGACAAGGCTCGTCGCCGCGACAGTGTGCAGGCGGCAGGCAAGTTCACCGAAATCGTCGACGGCCGGCGGCAATTCATCAGTGATCCGCCGCTGATCGTGCCCGCAAACGAGTTGTTCGCAGGGACCGATCTCACGCAGATCGAGGAGTTGCTACGTCAGCGCGTTCGGTCGTATCGGAGCACGCTGCAGTGGGACCGTCGGGTGTTGCTCGAAAGCTTCGAGATGACGCACATTGCGCGGAAGGTTGTCGGTGTCGGGAGCGTCGGAACACGCGCATGGATGATCCTCATGAAAGGAGTCGACGACGACGATCCGTTGATCCTGCAGGTCAAGGAAGCTCAACCCTCGGTATTGTCCGGCTACGTCGATGGTCCGACCTTCAAGAACGAAGGGGAACGCGTCGTCAACGGGCAACGCTTGATGCAAGCGACAAGCGACATCTTTCTCGGCTGGGAACGAGGGCCGGGGCTCGACGAGGGTGAGCACGATTTCTACATTCGTCAACTGCGTGACGGTAAAGGGTCGGCAGTCATCGAAGAGATGGTGCCGCAGGGGCTGGAACTCTACGGGCGCCTGTGCGCCAGGGTCCTTGCCTACGCACACGCTCGCTCGTCCGATCGGATAGCGATCGCCGAATATCTCGGTGACGGAACCGAATTCGATTTCGCGATCGGGGAGTTCGCGGCTGCCTACGCCAAGCGCAATGCTCGCGATCACGCCGCTCTGCTGACCGCGATCGACGACGGTCGCGTGTCAGCAGAGCGGGGAGTGTGACGACTCAGGCGAACGCGCCGTCGAGCCAGCCCTGCCACGCTGCCGTTGCTGATCCACCGTCAGCACCCTCTGCGAAGAGGTGATGGGCCGCGTCGACGGTGCCGCCGAAAGCATTTCGGCCGTAGAACCGCAGCAATGCGTCCTGGGTGCGCAAGCCGATGAACCAGTCGTTGATGTAGTCGACAATCGCGTCGACGGTTCCGATTCCGGGGACTTCCACCGACGCGGAGTCACCGACAGCGGCGCCCGAGGTGATTCCGAGGGCGCTGCGAAGCGTTCCCATCGCTTGCGGCGCGGAAGAGGATTCCGGGCCTTCAGCCGAGACATAGGTGGTGGGCCTGCCGGCGAAGTACCGCACGTACTGGCCGAGACTGTGCAGGTAGAAGTCCGTGTGCTTGCTCGCGCCGTCGTACTGGTTGTCCCAGTCATCGGCAAACACTCCGGCGTGGACGTAGCGGACAACGGCGGTGCTCTCGTCGCGGGCCTCGACGACGTATTCGAGGTTGTTGAACCAGCCGTCGGGGCCTTGCATGTGGATGGCGAGTTCGCGGGGTGGCTCCCAGGTCGCGATGATCGGGCTGTCCGGGCGGCTGCCGTCGGCGGGGATCTCGAGAGGGGAGGGGAACATCCAGCCGGCCGTTTCGGCCGAGATGGCGGCCCAGATCTGCTCGGGGGTTCCTGGGACGACCACCTCGCGGCGGATTTCGAATTTCTCGGACATTGCTACTTCTCCGTTTCGGGCGCGTCGATCGCTTGGGTTGTGATGGTTTGGGGTGTGGTGAGGCTGGGATGCAGGGCGACAACGAGGCGGTGTTTGCGTCCGCCTTCGGAATTGCCGTCGTGATACTTGGCGACGAGTGAGTTGATCGACTCGCCGAGTTCGCCGGCGAAGGCGGCACGGTCGGCCGCCGTGGCAAAGGTGATGTCGCTGTCGATGGCAAAGGACGCCAACGGTTTTCCGGCTGCAGTTGCTCCGGCGATCAGTTCGCCGACCTCTCGGACGATCCGCGCTGCGAGACTGACGAGCCAGCGCGCCGAGAGTTGATCGGGGAACCGGCCCGGGTCCGGGGCGAGCGCCGACATGGCGGCAGGGGATATGACGTACGACGCGGCACTGGCCTGCATGATTCGCTCGGTCATGTTGCCTCGCTTGCGTTCCTCGACGAGCTCGACAAGTCCGTGGTCTTCGAGAGTGCGCAGGTGGTAGTTCACCTTCTGGCGTGTCAGCCCGATCCGGGGCGCCAGCGAGGATGCCGATCCCGGCACCGCCAATTCGGCCAGAATCCGTTGCCGAATCGGATCGAGCGACGCCTCGGCAGCTCCGGGGCGATCGATGACTGCTACGTCCAACATGAGAAAACCATCCCACCGACAACTAAATCTGTCAAGACAGAAAAAATTGTCGGTGGGATGGTTTCGGAGATTCGCTATCGCTTGAGGTCGGGCGGGTTGTTCAGATCCCGCGCCGAGTACGTGTCACACGACGAAATCTGGCCGGTCTGGTATCCGGTCATGAACCACGCCTGACGCTGTGCGGAGGAGCCGTGTGTCCAACCTTCAGGGTTGACCCGACCGGTCGTGGACTTTTGGATACGGTCGTCGCCCACCGACGAGGCGGCGGACAACGCGTCGCGAATGTCGTCTTTTGACAAGGGCTTCAGGAACGGTTGACCGGTCGCCTGATCGGGAATCGTGTCCGCAAAATGTGCCCAGACGCCTGCGTAGCAATCGGCCTGGAGTTCGGTGCGAACCGCACCCGACTGCTCACCCTGCGGGTCGGCCTGCGCGCGGCCGATGTCGCCGAGCTGATTCTGGATGTGATGTCCGAACTCGTGCGCGACCACGTACTCCTGTGCGAGCGGTCCGGCGCTGGAACCGAAACGGTCGACGAGTAGTTGGAAGAAACTCGTGTCGAAGTACGCAGTCTGGTCGGCCGGGCAGTAGAACGGACCGACGTCACTAGACGCCTGGCCGCAACCGGTGTTGACCGAACCGCTGAACAGAATGACTTCGGGTCGCACGTACGCCGTGCCGGTCTGCTTGACCAACTGCTGTTCCCAAACGTCGTCGAGGCTTCCGACGGTCAGTGTGACGCGGCAGTTCACATCGGCGTTTGCCTGAGCGCCGGTGCACTCGTCGACCGACGACAGTCCGGTCGACGAACTCGAAGTCTCGGTAGACGTACCCAGGAGTGAGCCGGGGTCACCGCCGAACAACAGCGCCAGGATCAGAACGATAATGCCGCCCGCGCCACCGCCGATCGCGATTTTGCCGCCGCGGCCACCGCCACCCCCGCCGCCTTGAACCTGAACGCGTCCCGCTTCGCCGCGGGCCCCCTCGTTGAAGGTCATCTATGTCCGCTTTCTGCTGTCGTGAACAAGTGCTTGCCGTCACTTCTGGAGATAGCTTCGCATGCGATGCGGGTCCGCGTTTCCGCTCTGTGCAGTTCGCTCCGTAGGATCGCAGGCAAAGTAGTCGGTCGTCGGTTATTGGAAGTAGTTCGAAAGGAATCCCGTGCTGCGCACACATCTCGCCGGTTCATTGCGACCCGAGCAGGCAGAGCAGACCGTAACGCTCACCGGTTGGGTAGCCAGGCGTCGTGATCACGGCGGAGTGATCTTCATCGATCTCCGTGATGCATCCGGAGTTGCGCAGGTAGTTTTCCGGGCAGGTGACGTGGCCGAGCAGGCGCACCGTCTGCGCGCGGAATACTGCGTTCGCGTGACCGGAACGGTCGAGGTTCGCCCCGAGGGCAACCAGAACTTCGAGATCCCCACCGGAGCGATCGAGGTCAACGCCACAGAACTCGAGGTTCTCAACGAAAGCGCACCGCTGCCGTTCCAGCTCGACGATCAGGTCGGCGAAGAAGCGCGCCTCAAGTACCGCTACCTCGACCTGCGTCGTGAAGGCCCCGGCTCCGCAATTCGCTTGCGCTCCAAGGTAAGTGCTGCAGCGCGCGGCGTTCTCGCGCATCACGAGTTCGTCGAGGTCGAGACTCCGACGCTCACGCGCTCGACGCCCGAGGGTGCCCGTGACTTCCTGGTGCCGTCGCGCCTTCAGCCCGGTAGCTTCTACGCACTGCCGCAGAGCCCGCAGCTGTTCAAGCAGCTCCTCATGGTCGGCGGCATCGAGCGCTACTACCAGATCGCACGTTGCTACCGCGACGAGGATTTCCGCGCCGATCGCCAGCCCGAGTTCACTCAGCTCGACATCGAGATGGCTTTCGTCAACCAGGACGACATCATCCTGCTCGCCGAGGAAATCCTGACGGCGCTCTGGAAGCTCGTCGGCCACGAGATCAAGACGCCGATCGACCGCATGACCTACACCGAGGCAATGCGTCGTTACGGCAGCGACAAGCCGGACCTGCGTTTCGACATCGAACTCGTCGAGTGCATGGACTTCTTCAAGGACACGACGTTCCGCGTGTTCCAGGCGGAGTACGTCGGCGCCGTCGTGATGCCAGGCGGTGCAAGCCAGCCGCGCAAGCAACTCGACGCCTGGCAGGAATGGGCCAAGCAGCGTGGGGCCAAGGGTCTGGCGTACGTGTTGGTCGGTGAAGACGGCACTCTCGGTGGACCTGTTGCCAAGAACCTGACCGACGCCGAGCGTGAGGGCCTGGCCGCCCACGTCGGAGCTCAGCCGGGAGACTGCGTCTTCTTCGCAGCTGGTGCAACGAAGCCGATGCGCGCCCTCCTCGGCGCTGCCCGTGGTGAGATCGCCCGCAAGAAGGACCTCATCGATCCTGACGCGTGGGCCTTCGTGTGGATCGTCGACGCTCCGATGTTCGAGCCGACCGCCGACGCCACTGCATCCGGTGACGTCGCTCTCGGCCACTCCGCGTGGACCGCCGTGCACCACGCGTTCACGTCGCCGAAGCCGGAGTTCTTCGACACGTTCGACACCGATCCGGATTCCGCTCTCGCCTACGCGTACGACATCGTCTGCAACGGCAACGAGATCGGCGGCGGCAGTATTCGTATCCACCGCAAGGACATTCAGGAACGAGTGTTCAAGGTGATGGGTATCTCCGAGGACGAGGCTCAGGAGCAGTTCGGCTTCCTCCTCGACGCCTTCGCCTTCGGTGCGCCGCCGCACGGCGGAATCGCATTCGGCTGGGACCGCATCACCGCGCTCCTCGCCGGCATGGATTCCATCCGTGAGGTCATCGCGTTCCCGAAGTCCGGCGGCGGCGTCGACCCGCTGACGGATGCTCCGGCACCGATCTCGGCTCAGCAGCGCAAGGAATCGGGTATCGACGCGAAGCCCGAGAAGAAGTCAGAGGACAAGAAGTCCGAAGGCGACACCGGCGAAGCCAAGTAGAGCCGACACCGGATCGCCATGCTGCATTTGCGGGTGATCTGCCCGACCGAGCGCACCGAGCAAGTTCTCGGTGCGCTCGCGTCGCAGCGGGGCGCGACACACATCGTCGTGATGCGCGACGTCGCGGTTCATCCTGCCGGCGACATGGTGGAGGCCGACGTCGCCCGTGAGGCGGCGAACGACGTCGTCGATGCCCTGAACGAACTCGGCGTCGCCGAGGACGGCGGAATGACGCTCGTACCGGTCGAGACGGTGTTGTCGGCGTCGGCGCGCAAAGCCGAGCGTGACGTGCCTGGTGATCCCGCGGATTCCGTCGTGTGGGAGGAATTGCTGTCCCGCACTCGCGAAGAGTCGACTCTCAACGGATTGTTCGTCGCGTTCCTGACCATTGCGTGTCTGCTGGCCGCGATCGGCGTCGTCACCGACTCTCAGATCACGATCGTCGGCGCCATGGTCGTCGGTCCGGAGTTCGGTCCGCTGGCTGCTTTGGCAGTCGCACTCGTACGGCGAGATCGACGGTTGCGTCGACGTTCGATTCTCGCGCTTGCCGTCGGATTCCCCATCGCGATGGGCGTGACGCTTGCCGCAACGTTCGTGGTGAAGTTCTTCGGATGGATGGACGTCGTCAGTCTCGAGTCACTCCACGAGGTCGATTTCGTATACAAGGTCGGGCCCATTTCGTTTGTCGTCGCGCTTCTTGCCGGTGCGGCTGGGATGCTGGCACTCGTCTCGTCGAAGTCCGCTGCCTTGGTCGGGGTGTTCATCTCTGTCACCACGGTTCCTGCCGCCGGTTTCGCGGTGGTTGCGGCAGCAAACGGAGAATGGCGGATCGCCGGGTTGTCGTCTCTGCAACTGGCTGTCAACCTGCTTGGGATCGTCACTGCCTGCGTGCTTGTTCTCTGGCTCAGAACCCGGGCCGACGAGGAATTCGAAGCAGCGTTGAAAGGCATTTCTCGATTTGTCGACGAGGACAAAACTCCATGACGTCGCCGGTTCGGAGTTCTGCTCACCGACAGCAAAATTCTCGAGAGAACTGTGTGCCGGTGTGGCGATTGGGGACTTTTGTCATCACCGCAGGTAGTCGGCAATTTCTGATGCTGTGAGGCCTTGAATTCTCCGCTGCGAGCGGACGAGCTGGGCATGATCGGAGTCACTAACGGGTAAGTTGGTCGGTGATGACCGCATTACTGGCAGACCCCGTTTCCGAAGTCGTCGCAGCTGCTGAGCAGTTGCTGACACGCCGCACAGGGGCACCCGTAACCCTGGTGGATCCCGTAGATCTCGGGGGGAGTGGCCGCACCGTCGTGCTGCGCGTTCGTGTCGCCGAGAACCCGTTCTCCCTGCCCCGAACTTTGGTGATCAAGCAGGTCCGCGACAACTTCCAGGGAGCTACCAAAACAGCGATTGCGCTCCCGGCCGCGTCCGAAGGTGACTTCGACGTCGAGACCGCATTCCTTCGTGAAGCGGTGTCGTATCAGTTCGCCAACGCGCTTGCCAAGGACGCACGCCCCGGCGCCGAACTGTTGGCGTCCGACCTCGATGCTCGCCTCCTGATCCTGAGTGATCTCGGCGACGCCACCGCAATCAGCGTCCGACTCGAAGACTCCGACCCGGACACCGTCACTTACACGTTGATGGCCATGGCTCAGGCAATGGGACGCATGCACGCCGCGACCGTCGGCCGGGAGGACGACTTCACCGCACTGCTGCGTCGAGCCGAGGTTGCCCATTGCTCCGATGAAGTTGCGGATCAGGTGGGACGCGCAGTGGCCGGTGTTCCCGCGATGCTGGTGGAAAGTCTCGGCATCGATGTGAGTTCGGACATTCTCGAGCAGGTTCAGCATGCGCAGACACTGTTCAGCGGTGGCCGGTTCCGTGCCTTCAGTCCGTCGGACCTGTGCCCCGACAACATCATTGTCAACGACGACGGCGTGCAGTTCCTCGACTACGAGTGGGGTGGCTACCGCGATGCCCTCCTCGACATCACCTACGCGTTGGTGTCTTTCCCCGGTTGCCTGTGCAACATCGACCTGACCGAAGAGCGGGCGTCGGCGATGGTCGATGCCTGGCGGGCCGAGGTAGTGGGGATGTGGCCCGCCCTGGCCGACGAGGCCGAATTGGGCCGCCGGATCGTCGAGGCCCAACTCATCTGGGTCTGGCTCAGTACCTATCTGTACCTGCCCGAGGATCATTCGCGTATCGCCGCCGTCCGCGAACATTATCTCTCGATTCCACGCGCCGACGCACTGGTCGGACGCTGGGCCAGGCTCGCACGCTCGGCTCAGCTCGCCGGCAACGCCGCCGTCGAGGCACACGCCCGCGACGTCGTGGCGGCTCTGCGCACCGAGTTCAGTTGAGTTTCTGACTGACCATATGCAGAAGGGCGCCCGTGCACGAAGCACGAGCGCCCTTTCTCGGTCGAGTCCGCTCAGTTGTCGGAGACCAGATCGTTCTCGGACAGGTCCGTCGCCGCGAGCGCTGTCGCCAGATCGGGATGCCGGAACGTCGACGTCACCTGGTCGGCCACGACTCGGAAAGCAGAGGCCAGGGTCGCGGACTTGTCCGGTTCGGCCGCCCACGTTGCGGTCTGTTCGACGACGACCACGCCGTGGTGGACGTACATCTTTCCGGGGACGAGCGTGATGCCGGCGTTGGTGGCCCACTCGCGCAGGGCAGCGAGTCCCTGGCTCGCGCCCTTGGGGCCGCCTACCTCGATGTCGTCACTCGACAACTGCAGCAGAGTGTCGACGTCTTGGGAGTTGAGTGCATCGTGCCACGCGAGGACGGTGGCGATCTCGGAGGTGCTCATGGCGACAACGCTATCCAATGCGGATTCACGACTGGGTGAGGGCTGGCGGAACAGCGGATTGTGTCGGGCGTCGGTGGTCTCTAGTAGCGTCGATTCGTGAGCGATTGGCAAGCGGAAGACAGTGTGGGGGCGAAAGACGGCGTGGTGGCGGAAGACGGCCTGTTCGAGGCAACTCCGGAGGAATCCGCGATCGTCGACGAACCAGATGTCGTGTCTGTAGCCGAGCGCGCCCTGTCCTCGGTGCCGCCCGGTGCTCCTCTGGCTGTCCGCATGCGTCCGCTCACTCTTGGTGAAGTTGTCGGCCAACAGCACTTACTCGGGCCCGGCGCGCCACTCCGCAGAATGGTCGAGGGGTCCGGCGCCGCATCGGTACTTCTGTACGGACCTCCCGGCACCGGCAAGACCACGCTCGCATCGTTGATCTCGGGTGCTACCGGCCGCCGGTTCGAGGCTCTGTCGGCTCTGTCCGCCGGAGTCAAAGAAGTCCGCGGTGTCATCGAACTCGCGCGCCGCCGCCTGCTGAACGGCGAACAAACCGTCTTGTTCATCGACGAAGTTCATCGCTTCTCCAAGACCCAGCAGGACGCCTTGCTCGCCGCGGTCGAGAACCGCATCGTGCTCTTGGTCGGCGCGACCACCGAGAACCCGTCGTTCTCGGTCGTCTCCGCTCTGTTGTCGCGCTCGTTGGTCCTGCAACTGCAATCGCTCACCGCTGCGGATGTCCAGGAACTGCTCGAGCGCGCTGTCGCCGACGAACGCGGGTTCGGCGGAGCGATCACGATCGACGACGACGCGATGGAACACCTCGTTCGTCTGGCGGCCGGCGACGCCCGCCGAGCCCTGACGGCACTCGAGGCTGCCGCCGGAGCTGCACTGGACACGGCCGGTGACGCTTCGGGCCCGGTGGTGCTCGACCTCGCGACCGTCGAGGCCAGTGTCGACAAGGCCGCGGTTCGGTACGACCGTGCCGGAGATCAGCACTACGACGTCATCAGTGCATTCATCAAGAGCATTCGTGGATCAGACGTCGACGCCGCCCTGCACTACCTCGCACGGATGCTGACCGCGGGCGAAGACCCTCGCTTCATCGCACGGCGTCTGGTGGTTCACGCCAGCGAAGACATCGGCATGGCTGATCCGATGGCGCTGCAGACTGCCACCGCCGCGGCGCAGGCAGTGCAGCTGATCGGTATGCCGGAGGCTCGTCTGGCGCTGGCACAGGCCACCATTCATCTGGCGACGGCTCCCAAATCGGGTGCGGTCATCGCCGCACTCGGCGCGGCCATGGCCGACGTGGCCGCCGGAAAATCCGGACTGGTACCGCCGCACCTGCGTGACGGGCACTACAAGGGCGCCGAGCAATTGGGCAACGCAGTCGGATACAAGTACCCGCACGACACACGTGATGGTGTTCTGCGGCAACAGTATCCACCGGACGATCTGGTGGGTGTCGACTATTACCAGCCCACCGCGCACGGCAACGAGCGGGAGATCGCCGATCGGGTGAGCAAACTTCGCCGAATAGTTCGTGGCTGACGCCTGCCAGGTTCCACCGGCCGACGCGTTAGTCTGGACACCCATAGCTCGACGCTCTTGAAGGTAAGGACCGGTTAGTGCAAACCCACGAGATCCGCAGGCGATTCCTCGACCACTTCGTCAAGGCCGGCCACACCGAGGTGCCCAGCGCCTCGCTGATTCTCGACGACCCGAACCTTCTGTTCGTCAACGCGGGCATGGTTCCGTTCGTGCCGTTCTTCCTCGGGCAGCAGACGCCGTCCTACTCACGGGCGACGTCCGTGCAGAAGTGCGTCCGCACCCTGGACATCGAAGAGGTCGGCATCACCACCCGCCACAACACCTTCTTCCAGATGGCGGGCAACTTCTCCTTCGGTGACTACTTCAAGAAGGAAGCCATCTCCCACGCCTGGCAGTTGCTGACAGGTTCGGTCGAGGACGGCGGATACGGCATCGATCCCACGCGCCTGTGGGCCACCGTCTACCTCGACGACGACGAAGCGTTCTCGATCTGGCGCGACGAGGTAGGAGTGCCCGAAGAGCGCATCCAGCGCCGCGGCATGAAGGACAACTACTGGTCCATGGGCATTCCCGGGCCGTGCGGTCCCTGCTCGGAGATCTTCTACGACCGCGGCGCCGAATACGGCGTCGAGGGTGGCCCCGAAGCCGACGAGGATCGCTACATCGAGATCTGGAACCTCGTGTTCATGCAGAACGAGCGCGGCGAGGGCACCAACAAGGGCGACTACCCGATCCTCGGACCGTTGCCGAAGAAGAACATCGACACCGGCATGGGCGTCGAGCGCGTTGCGTTCCTCCTGCAGGGCGTCGAAAACGTCTACGAGACAGATCTTCTCCGCCCCGTCATCGACAAGGCCGCCGAACTGACCGGCAGTGTCTACGGGACCGACCACACTTCAGACGTCCGTTTCCGCGTCATCGCCGACCACGCACGCACCGCAGCGATGTTGATCGCCGACGGTGTGAACCCCGGCAACTACGGCCGCGGCTACGTCCTGCGCCGGTTGCTGCGTCGCATCGTGCGTTCGGCCAAACTGCTCGGCAGCGAGCAGCCCACCATGCGCGAGTTCATGGTCGTCGTCCGCGACACGATGGCGCCGTCGTACCCGGTTTTGGAAACCGACTTCACGCGCATCGAGAACGTCGCCGTCGGCGAGGAGACCGCGTTCCTCAAGACGCTGGCTTCGGGTTCTGCTCTGTTCGAGAATGCTGCCGAGACGGTCAAGTCGTCCGGAAAGTCGGTCATCGCCGGCGATCAGGCATTTGCACTGCACGACACCTACGGCTTCCCGATCGATCTCACGCTCGAGATGGCGTCCGAGGCCGGTCTCACCGTGGACGAGGACGGCTTCCGCGCGCTCATGGCCGAGCAGCGCAAGCGCGCCAAGGACGACGCTCAAGCGCGCAAGCACGCCCATGCCGACCTCACGGTCTACAAGGAACTGCTCGACCGAGGTGCCACCGAGTTCACCGGTTTCGACGAGCTCGTCTCCGAGGCGCACGTCCTCGCACTGATCGTCGACGGTGTCCGCGTGCCGGTCGCGAAGGCCGGTCAGGACGTCGAGGTCATCCTCGACCGCAGCCCGCTTTACGCAGAGTCCGGTGGACAGATCGCCGACATCGGTTCGCTCACCGCTCCGGGCCTCGAAGCCAAGGTCAACGACGTACAGAAGATCGCCAAGAAGGTCTGGACGCACAAGGTGACGGTGCAGAAGGGCGAGATCACCGAGGGCGACGTCGTACTCGCGCACGTCGACGCCGAGTGGCGCAAGGGTGCAACCCAGGGGCACTCCGGCACCCACATGGTGCACGCGGCGCTGCGTCAGGTGCTCGGCCCCAACGCGGTGCAGGCAGGCTCGCTCAACAAGCCGGGTTACCTCCGCTTCGACTTCTCCTGGCAGGGCGCGCTGTCCGACTCCCAGAAGCAGGACATCGAGGCACTCACCAACGAAGCCGTGGCGTCGAACTACGCGGTCAACACATTTGTCACGGATCTCGACAAGGCCAAGGCGATGGGTGCGATGGCACTCTTCGGTGAGAACTACGGCGACGAGGTTCGCGTCGTCGAAATCGGCGGCCCGTTCTCGATGGAACTGTGCGGTGGCACTCACGTCGGAAGCTCCGCACAGATCGGTCAGGTAACGCTGCTCGGTGAACAGTCGGTCGGCTCCGGAATCCGACGCGTCGAGGCGTACGTCGGTTTGGACTCCTACCGCTACCTCGCCAAGGAACGCGCGCTCCTGGCCGGACTCTCCTCCTCGCTGAAGGTTCCTTCGGAAGAGGTGCCCGCCCGCGTCGAGGCGCTCGTCGAGCGACTCAAGGTGGCCGAGAAGGAACTCGAACAGACAAAGGCCAAGGCAGTGCTGGCGTCAGCAGGCGAGTACGTCGCCAAGGCCAAGCGCATCGGCAGTGTCCTCGTCATCGCCGAGCCTGCTCCCGCCGGAGTCGGCGGAAACGACCTGCGCAGCCTCGTCACGGACATCAAGGGTCGCCTCGGCTCCGAACCTGCCGTCGTAGCTCTGCTCGGTGACGTCGACGGCAAGGTTCCGTTCGTGGTCGCCTCGAGCAAGGCAGCTCAAGGTCTCGGTGTGAAGGCCGGTGAGCTGGTCGCGTCGTTCGGTCCCAAGATCGGCGGCCGCGGCGGCGGAAAGCCCGACATGGCCCAGGGTTCGGGTTCGGACTCCGCAGGAATCCCGGCGGCGCTCGATGCGATCCGGGACAGAGTCGGAGAGCTGGCGGGCGGCAGCTGACGGTGGTGGCTACGCAGCAGGGTCCCGATCGCCCCGGCATCGACGACCCTGGTCGCGGGCGGCGCATCGCCATCGACGTGGGCAGTGTTCGCATCGGCGTCGCGTCCAGCGACCCCGACGGCATCCTCGCGACACCGGTGGAAACGGTTCCACGCTCGAAGGAGCGTGGGCCCGACGCGCCGGATATCCGGCGCATTATCGCCATCGTGTCCGAATACGAGGCCGTTGAGGTTATCGTCGGACTGCCACAGACGCTGCGCGGTGAGCAAGGTAAAGCCGCCGGTATCGCGACTGCATTCGCCAAACGACTGCAGCGGGCCGTCGAACCGATCCCGGTGAGACTGTCCGACGAACGACTGACGACCGTCACGGCTGCGCGCAATCTCCGCGAAAGTGGAGTCAAGGCACGCGGCCAGCGACCGATGATCGATCAGGCTGCGGCGGTGGAAATCCTGCAAGGCTGGCTGGACGAGCGGAGTAGAGCTGTGAAACCAGGGGAGTCGTCGAAGGACGCTGCACTGGAGGGCGATCTGTGAACGCGCGGTGGGATGAGGGCGGCGGAAGCCGGCCCACCAGTTCGTTCGACTTCGACAACGACGAGACCATGGTCATGCGTGCACTGCCGCAGAACATCGATCCGCCGCATATGTCGCGAGCCGAGGCACGCAAGCAACGCGAAGCGCGCAACAAGCGCGCCAAGCGTGGCAAGAAGGTCGGCGTTCTCGCCCTGCTGGTGTTGGTGATCGCAGTCCTCGGTGTCGGTGCATACGGCGCTCTCTGGTACATGGATCGCAACAAGACCGCGGAGGATTTTGCCGGCCCCGGCGGCGCACCCGTGGTCATCCAGATCAACAGTGGAGAAACTGCATCGGAGATCGGTGCGACGCTCGAGGCGAAGAACGTCGTCGCGAGTTCCGCTGCTTTCTACAACGCGGCGATCGCCAATCCGTCTGAGATCCAGAAGGTGCAACCCGGCTTCTACCAGGTGCCGGTGCAGAGTAGCGCCGCGAGCGCACTCGACACCTTGGTTGCCCCGGACTCCCGAGTCGGCAGTGTTGTCATCGCCGAAGGGCGTCAGCTGCACGACAGTTCGGACGCGCAGACCGGCTCGCTCAAGAAGGGCATCTACAACCTCATTTCCGAGGCGAGTTGTGTCGGCCCGGTTTCCGCTCAGAAATGTGTCTCGACAGACGAATTGAACACTGCGGGAGCATCTTCCGATCTGGCTTCGCTCGGCGTGCCCGAATGGGCGATGTCGTCGGTCAAGAGCGTGCCGGACAAGGACCGTCAGCTCGAAGGCCTGATCGCCGCCAGCAGTTGGGATTTCGATCCCACTGCGACACCGACCGAGATCCTGCGGTCGTTGGTCGAGGGTAGCGCCGCCAAGTACGAGGCCACGGGAATTCTGACAGCCGGCAGCGGGGTCGGAATGTCTCCGTACCAGTTGTTGGTGGCAGCGTCGCTGGTTGAGCGTGAGGCGTTGCCCGCTGACATGGCCAAGGTCGCGCGGGTGATCGTCAACCGACTCGCAGTCGATCAGCCTCTGCAGTTCGACTCCACGGTCAACTATTCACTCGACACCACCGAGGTCGCAACCACGGATGCCGACCGTGAGCGCGTCACGCCGTGGAACACGTACGCAATGCCGGGTCTGCCTGCAACGCCCATCGCTTCGCCGAGCATCGACGCACTGAAGGCCGTGGAATCGCCGGCGGCCGGTGACTGGTTGTACTTCGTCACGATCAACAAGGAAGGCCAGACGCTCTTCACCAAGAGCTACGAGGAGCATTTGGCCAACATCGAACTGGCACAGCAAAGTGGGATTCTCGACAGTGGACGGTAGTACCGCGACTTCGCTCGCGACGCCACGTAAGGCGGCAGTTCTCGGAAGCCCGATCGCTCACTCGAAGTCCCCGTTGCTGCATCTTGCGGCGTACGCGGCTTTGGGGCTGAGCGATTGGACCTACGAGCGGATCGAATGCACCGGCGAGCAGTTGCCTGCCCTCGTCGACTCACTCGGCCCCGAATGGATCGGCCTCTCGGTGACGATGCCGGGCAAGATCGCAGCACTCGAATATGCCACCGAACGCACACCGCGAGCGGTGACCATCGGCTCGGCCAACACCCTGGTTCGCATCGACGGCGGTTGGCGTGCCGACTGCACGGACGTCGACGGAGTCAGCGGTGCGTTGATCGCCGGCGGTGTCGGCGATCTCAGCGGCACTTCGGCGGTAGTTGTCGGCGCGGGCGGCACCGCGCGGCCGGCATTGGTCGCGTTGGCCGACATGGGAGTTCGGACAGTCACCGTGGTCGCGCGTGATCCGGGGCGCGCATCCGGTGCCATCGAATGCGGCGGCGCGGTCGGGTTGGACATTGATCTGGTCGCCTTCGACGACGCACAGCTAGGCGGGATCTGTGCCGAATCCTCGGTTTTGGTCAGTACCGTTCCCGCGGAAGCGGCAGCGCCCTTTGCCCAGCAATTGGGGAAGGCGCGATTTGTCCTCGACGCGATCTACAACCCCTGGCCGACGCCACTTGCTTCGGTTGTCGAGGCGGCCGGTGGCACGGTGATCGGTGGCCTCGAGATGTTGCTCAATCAGGCCTTCGGGCAGGTAGAGCAGTTCACGGGCAAGCCCGCTCCGCGAGAGGCGATGGCAGCCGCTATCGCTTAGGTCTGTTCACAGTGTCGAGGTAGTCCACAAGACGATTCGTAGTCTGCCGCTGGCGAACGGCAGACGCCAAGCTCGAAACCATGTGGACATTGATGGTCTTGGCAGGCTCGGGGGTAGTCGCTGGCTTCGGAGCTCGGGCGATCGTCGACAATTGGTTGCGGCGACACGGTTATCGACCAGTCGTGACTTTCTGTTGTGTGCCGCAGTGCGCCGTCGCAACAGGCTGGGTTGTCGTCGGTGCGCTGAATACCTCGGTGGTGCAGTTATTTTCCGGTCTCGCCGTGGTGTGGTGGTGCGTCGCGATCTCGACTGTCGACCTGGCTGTGCGTCGGCTGCCCAACAGTTTCACGCTGCCGGGCTACGCCGTCGTGATGGTCTACGCGACGGTGTCGGGAACGGTGTGGGTGGCGGTGGTGGGGTCGGCACTGCTCGCCGGAATCCACCTCCTGGCGCACGTGATGTCGCCTGGTTCCATGGGCGTCGGCGATGTGAAGCTCTCGCTTCCTCTGGGCGCCGTGACCGGATTGGTGGGAGCGGACGCCTGGCTGTGGTCGTTGGTGTCTGCCTCGGTGCTCACCGCAACGCTGGGCACCGCGCTGGAACTGCGAAGACGAGGGCTGGTAGCCCACAATTCGCCCATTGCGCACGGACCCTCGATGTGCCTGGCAGCCTGCGGTTCGATTGCGTTTGCCTGGCTGACGTGACGAGTGCAACATCCGCGAGAAGTCTGGCGTTATTGACCGTTCAACGACGGACGGTGAACTGCAGGAAAGACGTAACCGTCGGTTTCATAAATGCGGGTATTGCCAGCGCGCGGTCCCAGTATGCGGCGAGTCGGACTTGCCGAATGTCCACATCCTGACGTTCACTGAGGTTTCGGAAATGGGACAAAACGAATCTCGTTTCGCACTCGATTATCGGGGGAACCTATGCGCACAAGGCTTTTCGTCGCTGCGGCAGCCTGTTTGGCGGCTGTGGCTGCAGGAGCGGGCGTCGCCGGCGCCGCGCCTGCACCTTCATCGGTGGCACTGGGCGGGGGCTCAGGAATCCTGCTGCCGGACGTGGATCACTCCGATCCTGACCGAGTTGCAGCATGCACGTTGACTGCGGTCGGCTACGACAACGCCGGTTCTCTCGTGGCACTCACCGCCGGACACTGCGGAGTTGTCGGGGACCGGGTGTTCGCCGAGTACCTGCCCGAGGCCGGACCCATCGGTCGGTTCTCTTACTCGAGTCCGGTCTCGGACATCGCCGTGATCGATCTCGACGACGCCAAGGTAGCTCCGCTGCGTACCGTCGGCGGCACGACGATCAACGGAATCGGCGCCCCGCCGGCACCGGGCACGATCGTGTGCAAGGAAGGCCGTTCGACCGGCAACACGTGCGGTATCACCTGGGGTTACGACTCCGTCTACGGTGAGATCGTCGAGCACACGTGCTCGATTCCCGGTGATTCCGGTGGACCGCTCGTCGTCGGTGACCGCCTGGTGGGCTTGATCAGCAACGGCTACCCGCCGTACTGCTTCGAGCCGCTTCCGCCGCCGTTCCACGCTCCCGACAACTCGGCGGACATCAACATCGGTTTGGCTGACATCAACGCAAACGGTGGAGGATTCCGCCTGTTCTAGACCCACAGGTACCTCTGAGATGGCCCACACGCCTCGTGCGTGTGGGCCATCTGTGTTCACCGGGAGGACCACTGTGACAACTGAGGTCTGCGACGTGGAAAGATGGTCGGCGTGCTGCGTTGGATAACTGCCGGAGAATCCCATGGTCCCGCCCTCGTCGCGATGCTCGAGGGCATGGTCGCGGGGGTCGAAGTGACCTCTGAGGCCATCTCGTCCGAACTTGCCCGTCGTCGACTCGGTTACGGCCGTGGCGCACGGATGAAGTTCGAGGCCGACAAGGTCACCATCATCGGCGGTGTCCGCCACGGATTTACGCTCGGTGGCCCCGTGGCCATCGAGGTCGGCAACACCGAGTGGCCCAAGTGGGAAACCATCATGTCCGCCGACCCGGTCGACCCGGACCTGCTCGCCGATCAGGCTCGCAATGCCCCGTTGACGCGCCCGCGTCCCGGACACGCCGATTACAGCGGCATGCTCAAGTACGGCTTCAACGACGCGCGTCCCGTCCTCGAGCGCGCCAGCGCTCGCGAGACCGCAGCCCGCGTGGCCGCTGGAACCGTCGCACGGTCCTTCCTGCGTCAGGTATTCGGTGCCGAGGTCGTTTCACACGTTATTTCCATCGGTGCTTCCGAGCCGTACGTCGGACCCGTGCCGGAGGGCAAGGATCTCGACGCGATCGACGCGAGCCCGGTCCGCGCATTCGACAAGGCTGCAGAAGAGTCGATGATCGCCGAAATCGAATCGGCGAAGAAGGACGGCGACACCCTCGGTGGCGTCGTGGAGGTCGTCATCCACGGCCTGCCGGTCGGACTCGGCACTTTCGTCAGCGGCGCCGAGCGTCTCGATTCACGACTTGCTGCTGCTCTCATGGGAATTCAGGCCATCAAGGGTGTCGAGGTCGGCGACGGCTTCGAGACCGCGCGCCGTCGTGGCAGCGAAGCTCACGACGAGATCCGTCCGGGCCCGGACGGCATCGTGCGCTCCACGAACCGCGCAGGCGGAATCGAAGGTGGCATGACCAATGGTGAGGCTCTTCGAGTTCGCGCCGCGATGAAGCCGATCTCGACGGTTCCGCGCGCTCTGGCGACGGTCGACATGGAGAGCGGCGAGGAAGCGGTTGCCATCCACCAGCGCAGCGACGTGTGCGCGGTTCCGGCCGCCGGCGTCGTCGCCGAGTCGATGGTCGCGCTCGTCGTGGCTCAGGCCGCACTCGAAAAGTTCGGTGGTGATTCCATTGCTGAAACCACTGCCAACTACCGTCGTTACGCCGAGGGCATCGCAGCCCGACCGCCTCGATAGGACTCACGTATCGATGAAGCCGAAGGCTGTACTCATCGGTCCGCCCGGTGCCGGCAAATCGACCATCGGTCGACGTCTCGCGCAGGCACTCGAACTCGAATTGGTCGATACCGACGCCGAGATCGAACGGACCACGGGTAGGACGATCCCGGAGATCTTCACCCATGACGGAGAGCCTCGGTTTCGTGAGATCGAGGAATCGGTGGTTCGCGAAGCGTTGCAGGCCACCGACGGAATCGTCTCGCTCGGCGGTGGTGCGATCCTCTCCGATCGCACGCGCGAACTGCTCCAGGGGCACACGGTCATCTACCTCGAGATCAGTGTCGCCGAAGGGCTTCGCCGCACGGGGGCGAACAATCATCGCCCGCTGCTGGCCGGCGGAGATCCCAAGGTCAAGTACCAGGAGTTGATGAGGCGTCGTCGTCCGCTGTACCGGCGTTCGGCCACGATTCGGATTCGGACCGACGGCCGAAGTCCGGCGCGTGTCGTCGGGCAACTGGTGTCGAAACTTCAAGACAAATGAACAACCGGAGCGGAGTAGTGGAGCAGTGACCGAACCCGTACGTGTAGAGGTGAAGACCGCAAGTCCTTACCCGGTCGTGATCGGCCGCGGCCTGCTCGGTGATCTCGTTGCCGAGTTCGACGGCGCGCGCACTGTCGCGATCTTCCATCAGCCGCCGCTGGCAGAGACCGCGGAGGCCGTACGGGCTGCGTTGGCGGAGAAGGGAATCGACGCCCACCGTATCGAGATCCCCGATGCCGAGGACGGCAAGGATCTTGCTGTCGCGGGTTTCTGCTGGGACGTGCTCGGCCGGATCGGCCTGACTCGCAGCGACGCGATCATGAGCTTGGGCGGGGGAGCGGCGACCGACCTCACCGGCTTCGTCGCGGCTACGTGGATGCGCGGTGTCAAGGTAGTTCACGTCCCCACCACCTTGCTCGCGATGGTCGACGCAGCAGTGGGTGGCAAGACCGGTATCAACACCGAAGCGGGCAAGAACCTCGTCGGTTCGTTCCACGAGCCGGGAGCGGTGTTCATCGATCTCGCGACGCTCGAGACTGTGCCGCACAACGAGATCGTTGCCGGCATGGCCGAGGTCATCAAGACCGGATTCATCGCCGACCCGGTGATCCTGGATCTCATCGAAGCCGATCCCAAGGCAGCTCTCGATCCGTCGGGAACTGTTCTGCCCGAGTTGATTCGGCGCTCCGTAGAGGTCAAGGCCAAGGTCGTGGCCGCGGATCTGCGCGAGTCGGATCTGCGCGAAATCCTCAACTACGGCCACACCCTCGGCCACGCGATCGAACGTCGTGAGCGCTACAAGTGGCGCCACGGTGCCGCTGTCTCCGTCGGCCTGGTCTTCGCTGCCGAACTCGGACGGCTCGCGGGCCGACTCGACGACGCCACCGCGGATCGTCACAAGTCGATCCTCGATCTCGTCGGGCTGCCGACGTCGTACGACGGTGATGCGTTCGGCGATCTGATGAAGGGAATGCAGACCGACAAGAAGAACCGTGCCGGGCTGCTGCGTTTCGTGGTCCTCGACGGACTGGCCAAGCCGGGTCGCCTCGAGGGGCCGGATCCGAGTCTGCTGGTTGCGGCGTACTCCGCGATTGCCCGCGATGCGCGGCCGGCCGGCGGAACGGTCCTGTTGTGAGGATCAACGTCGTCAACGGACCCAATCTGGGGCGTCTGGGTAAGCGTCAGCCCGAGGTCTACGGCGCGACCACACACGACGATCTGATCGAATTGTGCGTCGCGGCAGGCAAGGAGCTCGGCGTCGAGGTGATCGTCCGTCAGAGCGATCACGAAGGCGATCTGCTCGGTTGGATCCACGACGCGGCGGACGCGGGGGAACCGGTGATCCTCAATGCCGGTGGCTTGACGCACACGTCGGTGGTCCTGCGAGATGCATGCGCCGAACTGACCGCAGGTCTCGTCGAGGTACACATCTCGAATGTTCATGCGCGAGAAGAGTTTCGGCACCACTCCTACCTGAGTCCGATTGCGACCGGAGTGATCGTCGGACTCGGCGTCGCCGCGTATCCGCTGGCGATCAGGTTCCTCGCCGAGCGAGGCTGAACGAGGGAAGTCGAAAAAACAGCCACACGAATGCGGCCCCGAGGAAAATATCCTCGGGGCCGCATTCGGTTGTGTGGACGGTGGGCGTTACTGCTCGCGCTTGCCCAGATCGATCGCCGGGAAGACCGCGGTATCGGCGTCGGATTCCTCGACGGACATCGCGGCTCCGCTGTATGCGTGCTGCTCGGTGGGGGAGTCGTAGCCCTCGCTGACGGGCACCGGTTCGTGGTGACGCTCGTGGGACGGGGTCTGCGGAGCTGTTCCGTTCTTGCGCTGTTCACGGCTGACGAAGAAGCGTCCGACGGTGATGGCGATCATGGCGGGGACGAAGATGAGAAGGATCGTGAACGCCGCACCGGAGGTCACCTCGAAAAACAAGCCCTGCTGGGTGAGTTCGAGGGAGGGGACCAGGCTGAGTGCCCAGCTGGCAGCGCCGGCGACGAACCCGCCGACCAATGCGGCCTTGAGCCACAGCATGGTCAGATCGGCGCCGTCCTCGGGTTCGGGGAAATTCCGGCGGTCACGAATGCCGTCGATACCACCCCAGATCGCGGCGAAGACGATGACGATCAACAGGGACAGCCAGCGCAGGGTGGACCCCTGAAGTGGCCACTGTGCGATCGCTGCACCGAGCAACGCACGAAACACAACATGTATCAGGGCCATGCCGAGGCCACGTACCAACCACGCATTCATGGGTACAGCCTAACTAGAACCCATTACACCTTGTGGCCTAACCCACACTTATTGCTGTAACCGCGAGTTTCGAGTTGATCGGCAGGTCTGCGCGGGCGGTAGGTTCGAGGGATGCCGGTCGACTTCAGAACACGCCGTGAATCCCTCAGACGCCTCCTCTCGGAGCGCGAACTCGACGCGATTCTCGTCACAGATCTCCTCAACATCAGATACCTCACCGGTTTCACCGGTTCCAATGCGGCGCTCGTCGTCAGTGCATCGGATTCAGCGTCCGACGAGCGTGAGACGGTGATTTGCACCGACGGCCGCTACGTGACGCAGGTGTCAGAGCAGGTGCCGGACCTTCGGGCCGAAATCGCCCGTTCGAGTGCTGCGCACTTGATCGAGAAGTCCACGGCGCCCGTTCTCGCGTTCGAGTCACATGTGGCGACGTTCGCCGAACATCGGGCTTGGACCGAAGCAGCGCCGAAGATCCGGTTCGAACCGGTGAGCGGACTCGTCGAACAATTGCGCATGGTCAAGGACGAGTACGAGGTGGAGTTGTTGCGAGCCGCGTGCACCGCAGCCGATGTCGCGTTGGCGCAGTTGATCGCTCGCGGCGGTCTGCGACCTGGCCGAACGGAACGAGAGGTCGGCCGCGAGCTGGAAAATCTGATGCTCGACAACGGGGCGGACGGTATTTCCTTCGAGACGATCGTGGCGGCCGGCGCCAACTCGGCGATTCCGCATCACCGACCGACCGATGCGATCCTGGCGTCGGGTGACTTCGTGAAACTCGACTTCGGAGCCCAGGTCGGTGGGTACCACTCGGACATGACACGGACCTACGTGCTCGAGTCCGTTTCCGATTGGCAACGGGAGATCTACGAGCTCGTCGCGCGTTCGCAAGCTGCCGGTTGCGACGCGCTCGCGCCGGGTGTCGAATGTGCGGCAGTCGACGCCGTCGCCCGTGCGGTGATCGACGATGCAGGCTACGGCGAGTTGTTCCTGCACGGCCTCGGCCACGGTGTGGGGCTCGAAATCCACGAAGCACCGGGGATCGGCAAGCTCGGCACCGGTACACTTCTTTCCGGCGCGGCGGTGACCGTCGAGCCGGGCGTGTACTTCTCCGGGCGCGGAGGTGTACGGATCGAGGACACGCTCGTTGTTCGTGAGCAGGGGCCAGAGCTGCTCACACTGACCGCAAAAGACCTTACCGTCGTCTGAGACGGTTTCCCGACCCCTAGGAGACGCGAAGCAAGTGGCTTCCACCAGTGATTTCAAGAATGGTCTGGTTCTGCAGATCGAAGGCCAGCTGTGGACGATCATCGAGTTCCAGCACGTCAAGCCCGGCAAGGGCCCTGCCTTCGTGCGCACCAAGCTCAAGAACGTGCTCTCGGGCAAGGTAGTGGACAAGACGTTCAACGCCGGTGTGAAGGTCGAGACCGCCACGGTCGACCGTCGTGACATGACGTACCTGTACCACGACGGCAGCGACTACATCTTCATGGACGGCGACACCTACGACCAGGTGTCGATCAGCGAGTCCACCGTCGGCGACCAGTCGCGTTTCCTGCTCGAGAACATGGCAGTCCAGGTCGCGACCCACGAAGACGTTCCCCTCTTCGTCGAGCTTCCGGTCACCGTCGAGCTCGTCGTCAAGCACACCGATCCGGGCCTGCAGGGCGACCGCTCCACCGGCGGCACCAAGCCTGCCACCCTCGAGACCGGTGCCGAGATCAACGTCCCGCTCTTCATCAACACCGGTGACAAGCTCAAGGTCGATTCTCGTGACGGCAACTACCTCGGGCGTGTGAATTCCTGAGTGTCCGGCACACATAAGAAACTCGGTGCACGCCACAAGGCGCGCAAGCGTGCCGTCGACTTCCTCTTCGAAGCCGAGGCACGTGACCTCGATCCGGTCGCACTGGCGTCGGAGCGTTCCGATCTGTCCGTCAAGGACGACGCGGTAGCACCCGTCGCGGCCTACACCGTCACGTTGGTGTCCGGCGTTGCGGAGAATCTGGACCGGATCGATCAGGTCATCTCCTCGCATCTGCAGGACTGGACGCTCGAGCGTCTGCCCGCCGTCGACCGTGCGATTCTGCGTATCGCCGTGTGGGAGCTCTTCCACGCGACGGACGTTCCGCCGGTTGTCGCCGTGGACGAGGCCGTCGAACTCGCGAAGCAGCTCTCGACGGACGACTCTCCGGGATTCGTCAACGGAATCCTCGGCCAGGTCGTTCTCGTTGCGCCGCAGGTTCGATCGGCTGCGGCCGCGACCTCCCAGCGCGCGCAGGAATCGGATTCGGGTACCGAGTAGCAAGTTTTGTTCCACCACCGCCGTGCGAGTGTCACCGTGCGCGTTGTGTGTCTGCACACAACCGGTCGGAGTCGCTGCTCGCACGGCGGGATCAGGTCTGTCGGCTGATAGGGTGGGGACCGTCAGACATCCTTTAACGATCCGTCCAGTGAGGCGGAGAAGGAGGTCGCTGCATGAGCGTGCCCGAAGGGTCTCGCCCATCCGATCTTGCAGGTCCAGGTAACTCGAAGGCGCCGGTCGGTGCCGAGGCAGGTAGCGAAACCCGCGAATTGTTGTCCGCCCAGGATGTGGGCCGGACCATCGCGCGGATCGCTCACGAGATCATCGAGAAGACCGCACTCGACGGACCCGAGGGAACTGCCCCTCGTGTGGTCCTGATCGGGATCCCGACGCGTGGAACCACCCTCGCCACGCGACTGCGCGCCAAGATCGAAGAATTCTCCGGTGTGCGTCTTCCCATCGGATCTCTCGACATCACCCTCTACCGCGACGATCTCCGGAACAAGCCGCACCGCCCGCTCGAGCGCACGTCCGTCCCCGAAGGTGGCGTCGACAATGCGCTGGTCGTTCTCGTGGACGACGTCCTCTTCTCCGGTCGCACCGTGCGCTCGGCACTTGACGCGTTGCGCGATCTGGGCCGCCCCCGCGCGGTCCAACTCGCAGTGCTCGTGGATCGTGGTCACCGCGAACTCCCGCTGCGCGCCGACTACGTCGGCAAGAACGTCCCGACCGCGAGGTCCGAGGACGTCAAGGTTCTCCTCCAGGAGCACGACGGCAGGGAAGCGGTAGTCATCTCCGGGGGTAAGAGCGCGTGAAGCACCTACTTTCCATCGCGGACCTCGATCGTGAGTCCGCGGTAGAACTTCTCGACGAGGCAGAACGGTTCGAGCAGGCACTTCTGGGACGAGAGGTACGCAAGCTCCCGACGCTGCGCGGACGCACGGTCATGACGGTGTTCTTCGAGAACTCGACGCGCACCCGGGTGTCTTTCGAGGTGGCAGGCAAATGGATGAGTGCCGACGTCATCAATGTCAGCGCATCCAGTTCCTCGGTGTCCAAAGGTGAATCCCTGCGCGATACCGCGATGACCCTGCGCGCGGCCGGTGCCGACGCACTCATCGTGCGCCACCCGGCTTCGGGCGCCGCCCACCAGATCGCAAAGTGGACCGGAGCGGCCGACGACGGTGGCCCGGCAGTCATCAACGCAGGTGACGGCACGCACGAGCACCCCACTCAGGCGCTTCTCGACGCTTTGACCCTTCGCCAGCGTCTCGGCGACATCGAGGGCAAGCGGATCGCCATCGTCGGCGACATCCTGCACAGCCGTGTCGCCCGCTCCAACGCACTGCTGCTCTCGATGCTCGGTGCCGAGGTCGTTCTTGTTGCGCCGCCGACACTGCTGCCGGTCGGTGCGCACACGTGGCCGGTCACGGTTTCGCATTCGCTCGACGCGGAACTGCCCGGACTCGACGCGGTGCTGATGCTGCGGGTTCAGGCCGAACGCATGAACGGTGGCTTCTTCCCGTCGCAGCGCGAGTACTCGGTCAACTACGGCCTGTCCGAGAAGCGGCTGGCGATGCTGGCCGATCACGCGGTGGTCCTGCACCCCGGCCCGATGCTGCGCGGCATGGAGATTGCATCCGCCGTTGCCGATTCCTCCAAAACTGCTGTACTGCAACAGGTTACCAACGGCGTACACATGCGCATGGCTGTCTTGTTCCGACTGCTGGTCGGGTCGGAGGACGGTGCGCTGTGACCAGAAACGAGAACGGAGAATCACCCGTGAGTGTCCTGCTCCGCGGAGTCCTGATCTACGGAGAAGGTGAGCCCACCGACGTACTCGTCGGCGACGGCACGATCCTCGAGATCGGCGTGGACCTCGATCCGGCCACGGCATCCGAGGTGATCGATGCCGGCGGGCAGATCCTGCTTCCCGGCTTCGTGGACCTGCACACACATCTGCGTGAGCCCGGCCGCGAAGACACCGAGACCATCGAAACCGGAAGCTCGGCAGCGGCTCTGGGTGGATACACCGCGGTCTTCGCGATGGCCAACACGAGTCCCGTCGCCGATTCGGTGGTCATCACCGATCACGTCTGGCGACGCGGGCAGGAAGTCGGCCTCGTCGACGTCCACCCCGTCGGCGCAGTCACAGCGGGCCTGGAAGGCAAGCAACTCGCCGAGATGGCGACCATGGCCGCAGGCGTCGGCAAGGTCAAGATGTTCTCCGACGACGGCCACTGCGTCTACGACCCACTGATCATGCGTCGCGCGCTCGAATACTCCAGCTCACTGGGCGTCCTGATCGCTCAGCACGCGGAAGAGCCGCGTTTGACCGTCGGTGCGGTCGCCCACGAGGGCCCCACGGCCGCGCGTCTCGGCCTGGCCGGGTGGCCGCGAGCAGCCGAAGAATCGATCGTGGCCCGCGACGCACTGCTCGCGCGTGACGCCGGCGCCCGCGTTCACATCTGCCACGCCTCCACCGCCGGAACCGTCGAACTCGTGAAGTGGGCTCGCAGCCAAGGGATTTCGATCACCGCCGAGGTCACCCCGCATCACCTGCTCCTCGACGATTCACGGCTCGAGACGTACGACGCGATCAACAAGGTCAACCCGCCCTTGCGTGAGGCCAGTGACGTTGCCGCGCTGCGCAAGGGTCTGGCCGAGGGAATCATCGACTGCGTCGCGACCGACCATGCTCCGCACGCCGAGCAGGACAAGTGCTGCGAGTTCGCAGCCGCTCGCCCTGGAATGCTCGGCCTCGAGACCGCACTCTCGATCATCGTGCAGACGATGGTCCAGGCCGGCCTGTTGGACTGGCGCGGTGTTGCCCGGGTCATGAGCGAGCGCCCCGCGGCAATCGTCGGCCTCGACGATCAGGGCCGTCCCATCGAGGTGGGGGAGCCCGCGAACCTGACATTGGTCGATCCGTCGGCCGAGTGGACGGTCCACGGTCCCGACCTGGCGAGTGTCGCGCATAACACTCCGTACGAGTCGATGACATTGCCCGCTCGGGTCACGACCACACTGTTACGTGGCCGCATCACCGCACACGACGGGAATGTGCGGCTGCGGAGTAGCGAGGAGTAGCGCGTCATGGACAGAGCACTGTGGATCATCGGTCTGGCGATCTTCTGGGTCGCGATGATCGGCCTGATGTACGTCGGCTGGCGTGGACGCGCTCGACGCCAGAAAGACAAGATCGGCGAACTGCCGACGGTACCGGCAACCCTGGGTGAACTGCTCGTCCTGCCGACCACCGGCCTGTACGTCGGCAGCACCATCGCACCCAGTTGGCAGGACCGGATCGCCGTCGGCGACCTCGGTTTCCGCGCCACCTGCGAGATCAGCCGCTACAGCGGCGGAATTCTGGTCGAGCGTGACGGCGCGTCGGCGATCTGGATTCCGGAGAAGTCGATCCGCGCGATCCGCACGGAGAACGGTCTTGCCGGCAAGGTCATGAGCAAGGACGGCGTCCTGGTGATTCGCTGGGAATTGCCGAGCGGAACCGAGATCGACACGGGCGTGCGCGGTGACGACAAGACGGTTTATCCGGACTGGGTCAAGCCGGTGACTGCTTCGAACAAGACCGCTTCGAACAAGACGAATGACAACGAAGACGCAAGCTCTGGCGACATCGAGCAGAACGGAAAGAACGCATGAGCGGCTTTGACAACAGCCCCGCAGTACTGGTCCTCGAAGACGGACGGGTGTTCCGCGGAACCACCTTCGGTGCGGTTGGACAGACCCTGGGCGAAGCGGTGTTCAGCACCGGAATGACCGGCTACCAGGAAACGCTCACCGATCCCAGCTACCACCGCCAGATCGTCGTCTCCACCGCACCGCAGATCGGCAACACCGGCTGGAACGACGAAGACGACGAGTCGGTCGGACCGACCGGCGAGCGTGCCGGCGCGAAGATCTGGGTTGCCGGGTACGTCGTTCGTGACCCCTCGCGCGTCACCTCGAGCTGGCGTGCAACTGGTTCGCTGCAGGCCAAGCTCGAAGAGCAGGGCATCGTCGGAATCGCCGGGATCGACACCCGCGCCCTGGTTCGCCACCTGCGTACTCGCGGCTCGATGAAGGCCGGAATTTTTTCCGGTGAAGCCATCGCCGCCGATGACGAACTGGTCCGACGGGTTCAGGATCAGCCGACCATGCTCGGCGCCGATCTTGCCGGTGAGGTCAGCACCACCAGCGGCTACGTCGTCGAGCCGAAGGGCGGGGAGGCGCTGTACACGGTTGCCGCCATCGACCTCGGTATCAAGACCAACACCCCGCGCATGTTCGCCGAGCGCGGTATCCGCGTCCACGTGTTGCCGTCCAACGCGAGTCTCGAACAGATCCTCGACCTGAAGGCCGACGGAGTGTTCCTCTCCAACGGTCCCGGTGACCCAGCCACCGCCGACGGCGCAGTCCACCTCACGAAAGAGGTCATCGGACAGGGCTTGCCGCTGTTCGGTATCTGCTTCGGCAACCAGATCCTGGGCCGCGCCCTGGGCCTGAGCACCTACAAGATGAAGTTCGGCCACCGCGGAATCAACATCCCGGTGATCGAGCATCAGACCGGTCGCATCGCGATCACCGCTCAGAACCACGGCTTCGCGCTCGAAGGCGAAGCCGGTCAGGAATTCGACACCCCGTTCGGCCGCGCGGTGGTCAGCCACACCTGCGCCAACGACGGAGCCGTCGAAGGTGTTCGCCTGCTGGACGATTCGGCCTTCTCGGTGCAGTACCACCCCGAGGCGGCAGCCGGCCCGCACGACGCCGCGTACCTCTTCGACCGCTTCACCAGCCTGCTCTCCGCACGGAAAGAAACCGGAGTCAAGAACTAATGCCACGCCGTACAGATCTCAAGCACATCCTGGTAATCGGCTCCGGTCCGATCGTCATCGGTCAGGCCTGCGAGTTCGACTACTCGGGCACCCAGGCCTGCCGCGTCCTCCAGGAGGAGGGCCTGCGCGTCAGCCTGGTCAACTCCAACCCGGCCACCATCATGACGGACCCCGAGTTCGCCGACGCCACGTACGTCGAGCCGATCACGGCCGAGTTCCTCGAGAAGGTCATCGCCAAGGAAGCCTTGCAGGGCAACAAGATCGACGCCGTCCTCGCGACGCTCGGCGGTCAGACTGCGCTCAACGCCGCAGTGGCGCTGCACGAGCAGGGCATCCTCGAGAAGTACGACGTCGAACTGATCGGCGCAGACTTCGACGCCATCCAGCGCGGCGAGGATCGCCAGAAGTTCAAGGACATCGTCGCCAAGGTCGGTGGCGAATCCGCGAAGTCCGCAGTTTGCTACACGATGGACGAAGTACACGCCACGGTCGCCGAACTCGGTTACCCGGTTGTCGTGCGTCCGTCCTTCACCATGGGCGGCCTCGGTTCCGGCATGGCGTACGACGTCGACGATCTCAACCGCATCGCCGGTGGCGGTCTGGCCGCGTCGCCGACGGCGAACGTCCTGATCGAGGAATCCATCCTCGGTTGGAAGGAATACGAACTCGAGCTCATGCGTGACAGTCGCGACAACGTCGTGATCGTCTGCTCCATCGAGAACGTCGACCCGGTCGGTGTCCACACCGGAGACTCGGTCACCGTCGCCCCGGCGATGACGCTGACCGACCGCGAGTACCAGGCGATGCGCGACCTTTCCATCGACATTCTGCGTGAGGTGGGCGTCGACACCGGCGGCTGCAACATCCAGTTCGCGATGGACCCGAAGGACGGCCGCCTGGTTGTCATCGAGATGAACCCGCGTGTCTCCCGCTCGTCGGCTCTGGCGTCGAAGGCGACCGGTTACCCGATCGCGAAGATGGCGGCCAAGCTTGCCATCGGCTACACGCTCGACGAGATCGTCAACGACATCACCAAGGAAACCCCGGCTTGCTTCGAGCCGACGCTCGACTACGTCGTCGTCAAGGCTCCGCGGTTCGCTTTCGAGAAGTTCCCCGGTGCCGACGGAACTCTGACCACCACGATGAAGTCGGTGGGCGAGGCCATGAGCATCGGCCGCAACTTCACCGAGGCTTTCGGCAAGGTCATGCGTTCGCTCGAGACCAAGCGTGCGGGTTACTGGACCGGCGCCGACATCGAGACGGAGAGCCTGGATGCACTACTCGCCGATCTGAGCGTTCCGCAGGACGGCCGCATGTACGGCATCGAGAAGGCATTCGCGCTCGGCGCAACTGTCGAGCAGCTCTTCGACGCCACCAAGATCGATCCGTGGTTCCTCGACCAGTTCCAGCAGATTCACGAGCTCGGTGAAAAGCTGCGCGCTGCAGAGTCTTTCGACGAGGCTTCCCTGCGTCAGGCCAAGTACCACGGCATCTCGGACCGCCAGATCGCGGCTCTGCGCCCCGAGCTCGGTGGTGACACTCACGCAGGTGAGGACGCCGTTCGCGCTCTGCGTGATCAGCTGGGCGTGCGCCCCGTCTACAAGACCGTCGACACCTGCGCCGCAGAGTTCGAGGCCAAGACGCCGTACCACTACTCGACCTACGAGCTCGATCCCGAGGCCGAGTCCGAAGTTGCTCCGCAGACCGAGCGACCCAAGGTTCTGATCCTCGGATCCGGCCCCAACCGCATCGGTCAGGGCATCGAGTTCGACTACTCGTGTGTCCACGCGGCGCAGACGCTGTCCGAGGCCGGGTACGAGACCGTCATGGTCAACTGCAACCCCGAGACCGTCTCCACGGACTACGACACCGCTGATCGCCTGTACTTCGAGCCGCTGACGTTCGAGGATGTCTTCGAGGTCTACCGCGCGGAGGCGCAGTCGGGCACCGTTGCCGGCGTCATCGTCCAGCTCGGCGGCCAGACCCCGCTCGGACTGGCGAAGCGTCTCGAAGCTGCCGGCGTCCCCATCGTGGGAACCAGCCCCGCAGCCATCGACCTGGCGGAGGACCGCGGCGAATTCGGCCGCGTACTGACCGAAGCCGGTCTGCCCGCACCGAAGTTCGGTACCGCCACCACGTTCGACGGCGCCCGCGAGATCGCGGCAGGTATCGGCTACCCGGTGCTGGTGCGTCCGTCGTACGTGCTCGGTGGTCGCGGCATGGAGATCGTCTACGACGAGGCTTCCCTCGCCGACTACATCTCGCGCGCCACGGAGATCTCCGACGATCGTCCGGTCCTGGTCGACCGCTTCCTCGAAGACGCGGTCGAGATCGACGTCGACGCTCTGTGCGACGGCACCGAGGTGTACCTCGGCGGCGTCATGGAGCACATCGAGGAAGCCGGCATTCACTCCGGTGACTCGGCGTGTGCGCTCCCGCCCATCACTCTGGGCCGGGCGGATCTCGAGAACGTCCGCCGCTCCACCGAGGCTCTCGCAAAGGGCATCGGCGTCAAGGGCCTGCTCAACGTCCAGTACGCCCTCAAGGACGACATCCTCTACGTGCTGGAAGCAAATCCCCGCGCCAGCCGCACGGTTCCGTTCGTGTCCAAGGCGACGGCCGTCCAGCTGGCCAAGGCATGCGCCCGCGTCATGCTCGGCGAATCCATCGCGGAACTGCGTGCGAGCGGCATTCTGCCGGCGAAGGGCGACGGCGGAAACACCCCGGCCGGTGCACCGATCGCGGTCAAGGAAGCTGTGTTGCCGTTCAACCGCTTCCGCCGCGCCGACGGTACCGGCGTGGATACCTTGCTCAGCCCGGAAATGAAGTCCACCGGTGAAGTCATGGGAATCGACTTCGACTTCGGTACGGCTTTTGCCAAGTCGCAGACTGCCGCCTACGGTTCGTTGCCCACCACGGGCGCGGTGTTCGTCTCGGTCGCCAACAAGGACAAGCGTTCGCTGATCTTCCCGGTCAAGCGCCTGGCAGACCTCGGATTCACCATTCTTGCCACCGAAGGAACCGCAGATGTTTTGCGGCGCAACGGTATCGAGTGCAAGCAGGTGTACAAGCAGTCGGGTGAAGATGTTCCGGCCGGTGCCGAGACCATCGTCGACCAGATCCGCAGCGGCGAGGTCGCCATGGTCATCAACACGCCGTACGGCAACAACGGCCCGCGTGTCGACGGCTACGAGATCCGAAGCGCAGCGGTTGCGTCGAACATCCCGTGCATCACGACGGTGCAGGGCGCCTCGGCTGCCGTGCAGGGCATCGAAGCAGCCATTCGCGGCGACATCGGAGTTCACTCCCTGCAGGAATTGCACGCAGGTCTTCGTCAGCCGGCACAGCAGTCGTGAGTCACAGTTGGGGGCAGCGTCTCCGGTCCGCGATCGCGGACCGGGGGCGGCTGTGCGTCGGTATCGACCCGCATCCCGCGCTTCTCGACGCGTGGGGACTGCCGCGTACGGCCGAAGGTCTCGAGACTTTCGCCGAGATCTGCGTCGAGGCGTTCACCGGTGAGGTCGGACTGGTCAAACCGCAGGTCGCGTTCTTCGAGGCTTACGGCAGCGCCGGCTTCGCCGTGTTGGAGCGGACCATCTCGGTTCTTCGCGATGCGGGAACGCTGGTCGTCGCGGATGCCAAGCGCGGTGACATCGGTTCGACGATGGACGCGTACGCGCAAGCCTGGTTGGGTGATTCGCCGTTGGCCTCCGACTCGGTCACCGTTTCGCCGTACCTGGGATTCGGGGCGCTGACTCCGACACTCGAACTGGCAAGGCAGAACGCCCGCGGGATCTTCGTCCTGGCACGAACCTCCAATCCGGAAGGCGGCGTACTTCAACAGTCGTCGGCTGACGGTGTGAGCGTGGCTCAGTCGATCGTCGACGCTGCGGTCGATGCGAACGGCGACGGCCGTGACACCGTCGGACTGGTGGTCGGTGCAACTCGGGACCACGGTCTGGACCTGTCGCAGTTCAACGGCCCGATTCTCGCTCCGGGACTCGGCGCGCAGGGTGCGACGGCAGCGGATCTCGCAGACATCTTCGCGGGATCGACCGAGCTCCTGCTGCCGAACACTTCCCGTGGGGTGCTCAAGCATGGTCCTTCGGTATCGGCACTTCGGGAGGCAGCAATGCGTGACCGAGACGAGATCGAAGCCGCATTGGCGAACTGATCCGTGAGTGACCTCGAGGCTCGTTCGAGCGGTGGAACCCGGTGGTACCGTCCGTCGGTGAATCGTTGGTGGCAGATCGGACTTCTCGTCGCGGCGTGCGCGCTGCTGGCCACCGGGTTCCAATCCGTCACCGGCGTACACGGCGACGATCTCGCCGTGTACCGGACGGCGGGTCAGGCCGTCCTCGACGGCTCGAACCTGTACGACGAGTCGTTCAACGCGAGACTGCCGTTCACGTATCCGCCCTTCGCTGCGCTCGTCGCCGTTCCAGTCGCCCTGGGTTCCTGGGGTGCGGTCCAGTGGGGATGGAGTTTCGTCAGCCTCCTGATGCTGGCCGCGATCATCGTGCTCAGCTATCGCGAAGTCCCGTTCACACGTAAGCGGCCAGTCGTCGTCTACGTGGGTTTCCTGGTCCTGTGGACGGCGGCATCGCCGATCTCCGATCACCTCGGGTACGGCCAGGTCGGGTTGCTTCTGACTCTCCTGTGCTTGATCGACGTGCTGGCTCGACCACGGTGGATTCCCGAGGGTGTGCTGGTGGGGATCGCCGGCGCGGTCAAACTGGTGCCACTCGTCTACATCGGTTACTACGTGATCACCGGGCGCTGGAAAGCAGTTGCGGGCGGCCTCGCCGGCTTCCTCGGCGCCACGGCTCTGGGCTTTGCGGTTCTCCCGCGCCAGACGATCGACTACTTCGGCGACATCGCCTCACTCTCGGGGCGCGTCGCCGTCGGTGACCCGTCCGTGTTCGGTAACCAGTCCGTGCGTGGAATGGCCTTGCGGCTACTTCCCGAGGGCCTGGTGGGTCCGGCATGGCTCGTCGCCTGTGCGGTGTTGGGTGTCCTCGGAATTGTCGCGACGCGGCGCGCTCAGCGCCTGCGGGGCGATCTCGCCGGTTTCACGGTGGTGGCTCTGCTGGCGGCAATCGTGACTCCCATTGCCTGGACGCACCACTTCGTGTGGTTGGTGCCGGCGGTGGGTGTACTCCTCGTTCCGATCAAGTCGGGCGTGGGGGAGGGCACTCGATCGGTCCCTGTGTGGTCCTGGATCGCGATCGGTCTCACCGCTGTCGTAGTGCTGTTTCGGCTTCCTCGAGTCGGCGCGGACATGGATATCCCGGTAGTCGGCTTCGTGCTGGAGAATTCATTGCTCTGGGCGAGCCTCGCGGTAGTGCTCGCTCTGGCCGCCCCCGGCGTGAGTCGCATCGAACCCGAGACGGTCGACGCCGGCGATCCGAAATCGTCGCTGCAGACCTGAAAACGGGCCGCGACACGCGCATAGGCGTCGAAAATGCTCGAAAATTTTGGATGTGTCGGCGACCACGTTCATTCCCGCAGGTAACGATTTCGCACACTCGCACGGGGGTGTCGCACGCTATGGGTCGAAATACATTGTGTTACAGTCTATTTCGGTACTGTACGCACGTTCGTGTGGCGTCGAATTCGTCTCGATCCAGCCGAAAACGGTGACGATCCGTGACATCGATTCGACGCGCATAACCCACCGCGATCTGCATCGGACCGCGGGGGGTGGGTTAGCAATTCGCGCCAGGCGTGAGTACGGTCGCTATCGCTGCTGGTTATCAGCGGAATAGACAAAATTTGCACACGACGAGACGGAGGAACCGTGGCCCTTCCCCAGTTGACTGATGAGCAGCGCGCTGCTGCTTTGGAGAAGGCAGCTGCTGCCCGCAAGGCCAGGGCTGAGCTCAAGGAGCGCCTGAAGCGTGGCGGCACCGACCTCAAGCAGGTCCTCAAGGACGCCGAAGACAACGAAATCTTGGGCAAGATGAAGGTTTCGGCACTGCTCGAGGCGCTGCCCAAGGTGGGCAAGGTCAAGGCTCAGGAGATCATGACCGAGCTGGAGATTGCACCGACCCGTCGCCTTCGTGGCCTCGGTGATCGGCAGCGCAAGGCTCTGCTCACCAAGTTTGACTTCGAGGCCTGAGCCGACAAGTGATGATTGCTGACGCGGCAGTGTCTGATGATTGCTGACGCAACAGTGTCAGAGAGCAAGACCGCAGTGCGGAGGGGTCGGCTGGTTGTACTGGCCGGCCCTTCGGCTGTCGGTAAGTCCAGCGTCGTTCGCGAGCTGAGAACTCGGTTGCCTGAACTCGTTTTCAGTGTTTCGGCGACCACTCGCGATCCCCGTCCAGGTGAAGTGGACGGCAAGGACTACCGATTCACCTCCCGTGAAGAATTTCAACGGATGATCGACTCCGGTGAACTTCTCGAATGGGCGGAAATCCACGGCGGCCTGCAGCGCTCCGGCACCCCCGCAGCTCCGGTCGAAGAAGCGCTCGAAGCTGGAAAGCCCGTTCTCGTCGAGGTCGATCTCGCCGGAGCACGAGCTGTCCGCAAGGCGATGCCCGAGGCTCTGTTGGTGTTCATGGCTCCACCGAGCTGGGACGTTCTGGTGCAACGGCTGACCGGACGTGGAACCGAAACGGAAGACGTCGTGGCGCGCCGACTCGAGACGGCCCGAGTGGAATTGGCCGCACAGGACGAGTTCGACACGGTCATCGTGAATGAGGATGTAAGCCGTGCTTGCGATGAGTTGGTATCCTTGTTGGTTGGGAACTGATTCCGCACCCTTCGGGAACCGATTTCCACCCCGTTTCTCAGATATCCGGATCGATAAAACTAGTTCTTCAATGAAGATCTAATTCAGGAGACACAAGAGTGAGCAGCACTTCAGCCGCGTCCGCAGCAGGTCAGGGCGCTCTGCCTGCCTACGACACCCCGCTCGGCATCACCAACCCGCCGATCGACGAGTTGCTCGAACGCACCTCTTCCAAGTACGCCCTGGTCATCTACTCGGCCAAGCGCGCGCGCCAGATCAACGACTACTACAACCAGCTCGGTGACGGCATCCTCGAATACGTCGGACCTCTGGTCGAGCCCGGTCTGCAGGAAAAGCCGCTGTCCATCGCGTTGCGTGAAATCCACGCTGATCTCCTCGAGCACACCGAAGGCGAGTGAGCACCACATCTGCCGCACCCGAACCTCGTTCGGGTGTCGGGGGAGTGTCCGACGCGCCCACATCGATACGTAAGCGCATTGTCGTCGGTGTCGGTGGGGGTATCGCCGCGTACAAGGCGTGCTCGATCATCCGCAGCTTCACCGAGAGCGGTCATCACGTCCGCGTGATTCCGACCGAATCCGCTCTGGAGTTCGTCGGGCGCGCGACGTTCGAAGCACTCTCCGGCAACCCGGTTCACACCGGCGTCTTCAACGACGTCCCGCAGGTTCCGCATGTCCGTCTCGGACAGGAAGCCGATCTGGTCGTCATCGCGCCGGCAACCGCTGATCTGATGGCGCGAGCGGTCATGGGTCGCGCAGACGACCTGTTGACGGCCACTTTGTTGACCGCGCGCTGTCCGGTTGTCTTCGCCCCAGCAATGCACACCGAGATGTGGGAGCACCCCGCAACGGTCTCGAACGTGGCGACACTGCGTTCGCGCGGCGTCCACGTGATCGAACCTGCCTCCGGGCGTTTGACAGGGAAAGACACCGGAGCCGGTCGACTTCCCGAACCCGACGAGATCGTCGGGTTGGCATCGTTGCTCCTCGAGCGCTCGGACGCGTTGCCGCGCGACCTGGAGGGTCGCCGCATTCTGGTCACCGCCGGCGGTACTCGCGAGCCGCTCGATCCCGTGCGCTTTCTCGGTAATCGCAGCTCGGGCAAGCAGGGCTACGCGCTCGCCCGTCTTGCCGCGCAACGCGGCGCGCACGTGACACTGATCGCCGGGTACACGGCTGATCTCGCCGACCCCGCCGCTGTCGACGTCGTGCACATCAAGACGGCCGAAGATCTCCGGTTGGCAGTGGAAAAGCACGCACCGGGACACGACGGAGTCGTCATGGCTGCGGCTGTCGCGGACTTCCGCCCCACCACCGTCGAAGGCAGCAAGATCAAGAAGGGCGCAAACGAACCCGACTCGATCAGCCTCACCAGAAATGCCGACATCCTCGCCGGTCTCGTCGAAGCGCGTCGTGACGGCGACTTGGATGCTCGAACGGTGATCGTCGGATTCGCCGCTGAGACCGGTGACGCCCATGGTGACGTTCTCACCTATGCCCGCTCCAAGCTTGCCCGCAAAGGTTGCGATCTCCTCGTGGTCAATGCGGTCGGCGAGGGCAAGGCGTTCGAGGTCGATCACAACGACGGTTGGTTGCTCGGTTCCGACGGCTCGGAGTCCGCTCTCGAACACGGATCCAAGGCTTTGATGGCCAGTCGAGTACTCGACGCCCTGGTCAAGCTCTTTCCCGAGTAGCGACACGCGGCCGGTGGTGAGAGTTACCCCACGATAATCGGGTGAGTACAAGGGTGTTGCGCAGGCGGTCCAACCGTTATCGTCGGCTCAGCCCCCAGCTAACAAAGCATGACAAAACGGTCACCGAACGGTGATTCGGATACTTCAATAAGCTGTAGTCAAGAACTCAGTCGTCGAGAGGGAGATCTGTGAGCAAGTCCGGCAGTCGGCTATTCACCAGCGAGTCCGTCACCGAGGGGCACCCGGACAAGATCTGTGACGCGATCAGCGACTCGATCCTCGACGCGCTGCTCACCCAGGACCCGCGCGCCCGCGTGGCCGTCGAGACACTGGTCACCACCGGCCAGGTTCACGTAGCCGGTGAGGTCACGACCACTGCGTACGCGGACATTCCGAAGATCGTGCGCGACACGGTCCTCGAAATCGGCTACGACAGCTCCGCAAAGGGCTTCGACGGTAACTCCTGCGGCGTCAACGTCGCGATCGGCGCCCAGTCGCCCGAGATCGCGCAGGGTGTCGATCACTCGCACGAGGCTCGCGTCGACGGAATCAGCGACGACGAGATCGACCGTCAGGGTGCGGGCGACCAAGGCCTGATGTTCGGCTACGCCACCACCGACACGCCGGAACTGATGCCGCTGCCCATCGCGCTGGCTCATCGTCTCT
The DNA here is from genome assembly GCF_031763325.1 of Rhodococcus sp. SG20037. Lineage (NCBI taxonomy): Bacteria > Bacillati > Actinomycetota > Actinomycetes > Mycobacteriales > Nocardiaceae > Rhodococcus > Rhodococcus sp. SG20037. The sequence goes on from NZ_CP134497.1 coordinate 3,103,907, forward strand.
CTCGCCGGTTGACCGAGGTCCGTAAGTCCGGCGTGCTGCCGTACCTGCGCCCGGACGGCAAGACCCAGGTCACCATCGAGTACGACGGTGACAAGGCTGTCCGTCTCGACACCGTGGTCATCTCCACCCAGCATGCCGCTGACATCGACCTCGACAACCTGTTGACGCCCGATCTTCGCGAGAAGGTGCTTCACTCGGTGCTGACCGACGTCAACCTCACCGATCTCGACACCTCCGATGTTCGTCTGTTGGTGAACCCGACGGGCAAGTTCGTCCTCGGTGGCCCGATGGGTGACGCCGGTTTGACCGGCCGCAAGATCATCGTCGACACCTACGGCGGAATGGCTCGCCACGGTGGCGGCGCGTTCTCCGGCAAGGACCCGTCAAAGGTCGACCGCAGCGCTGCCTACGCCATGCGCTGGGTGGCCAAGAACGCTGTTGCCGCAGGTCTGGCCGACCGCATCGAGGTTCAGGTCGCCTACGCCATCGGCAAGGCAGCTCCGGTCGGACTCTTCGTCGAAACCTTCGGCACCGAGAAGACCGATCCGGCACGGATCCAGAAGGCGATCACCGAGATCTTCGACCTGCGTCCGGGAGCGATCATCCGCGACCTCGACCTGCTGCGCCCGATCTACGCGCAGACGGCGGCATACGGTCACTTCGGTCGCACCGATATCGACCTCCCGTGGGAGAGCACCGATCGCGCCGACAAGCTGCGTAGCGCAGCTGGTCTCTGATCACTGACGTACAGACGGGGCGCGGGTGGGCGCGGAAAGAGTAGCGGCAGAAGTCGATCCGGTCGCCCGGGTGCTGCCGATGCTCCCGCTCGCTCACCTCGACCGTGAATTCGACTACCTCGTTCCTCGTGAACTCGAAGCGGATGCGCAGCCCGGAGTCCGGGTGCGCATCCGCTTCGCTGGTCGTCTGGTGGACGGTTTCATCGTCTCGCGCGAGGCGACCAGTGACCATCAGGGGAAGTTCGGCTGGCTCGAACGCGTCATCTCGTCCGAGCGGGTCCTGACGGCCGAAATCGCGCAAGTCGTCGATCGTGTGGCGGAGCGTTATGCCGGAACCCGTGCCGATGTTCTCCGTTTGGCGGTACCGCCGCGGCACGCGAAGGTCGAGGCGGAACCGTGGGGGCCCGCCGAGCCGCCGTCCGCTCCTGAACCGATCGAAAATGGTTGGCATCTCTACAGATTCGGTGACGCCTTCCTGTCCGCGATTCGCGAGTCGAAAAGCCCACGTGCGGTCTGGCAGGCGTTGCCTGGTGAAAACTGGCCACTGCGCCTGGCCGAACTGGCCGGGGCCGTAGCGGCAAGTGGTAAATCCGCGATCCTGGTTGTGCCCGATCAACGCGACCTGGACCGCGTCGTCGCCGCTTGTACCGAACTCTCCGGAGCGGATGCGGTGGTAGGTCTGTCCGCGGGCCTGGGGCCGGCCATGCGATATCGGAGGTGGCTCGCTGCACTGCGCGGGACCGCCCGGATCGTCGTCGGCACGCGGAGTGCTGTTTTTGCGCCGACGCCCGAGACCGGTCTTGTCGTCGTCTGGGACGACGGCGACGACAACTTGTCCGAGCCGCGGTCGCCGTATCCACATGCCCGCGAAGTTGCCGTCCTGCGTGGCTACGTCGCCGGGTGCGCCGTCGTGATCGGTGGGTTCTCCCGTACGGCAGAAGCGCAGGTACTCGTCGACTCGGGATGGGCGCACGATCTGGTCGCTACGCGGGACGTCGTTCGTGCCCACGCACCCAAGATCACCGCGCTTGCCGACAGCGATCAAGCCTTGGCCCGCGATCCGGGAGCCAGAGCGGCTCGTTTGCCCGCTATTGCATTCGCGGCCGCCCGGCGCGCTCTGGGTGAGGGCAACGGAGTCCTGGTACAGGTGCCTCGGCGGGGGTACGTACCGACCCTGGCCTGCGGAAAGTGCCGTGCCCCGGCACGGTGCCGTCGGTGCAACGGCCCACTGGCTCTTCCCGCTGCGGCAGGTCCCGACGGCGCCGGGACACCGGCGTGCCGCTGGTGCGGGGTTGCCGATGCCGCCTACCGATGTCACGCGTGCGGGGCGAAAGCGTTGCGCGCGGTGGTGGTCGGTGCCGGCCGGACCGCCGAAGAACTCGGGCGGGCGTTTCCCGGTGTGAAAGTTGTTCTGTCCGGGGGCAGTGATGTGGTCAAGGAACTGCCACACGGGCCCGCGTTGGTGGTCTCGACAGTGGGTGCGGAGCCGGTGATGACCGGCGGCTACGGCGCCGCGCTCTTGCTCGACGGTTGGGCACTGCTCGGCCGGCCCGATCTTCGCGCCGCCGAGGAAACACTCAGACGCTGGATGTCGGCTGCTGCCATGGTGATTCCGCTGTCCGAAGGCGGTGAAGTTGTGGTTGTCGCAGACTCGGGTATCCCGACGGTGCAGGCGTTGGTCCGATGGGATCCAGTGGGGCACGCACAGTCTCAATTCGAGGAACGGGACGAGGTCGGCTTTCCTCCGGCCGTTCACATGGCTGCGATCGACGGTGGATCCGCGGCAATTGCGGAGTTGGTGAATTCAGCTGATCTGCCGGCAAGTGCTGTACTGCTCGGACCAGTGGAATTGCCTGCGGGGGAGAGGCTTCCGTATTCCGGTGAGGACGAGAGCGGTGTCGCGCCGGAGCGAATGCTGGTCCGCGTTCCACGCAAGGACGGTCGCGGCCTTGCGGACGCTCTGGCACATGCGAGGGCCGCGCGCAGTGCGCGGAAGTCTTCGGGTCCGGTCCGCATTCAGATCGACCCACGCCGCATCGGCTGAGTTTCGAGTTGTCGGAGGAATCCTTGCGCTACCCGATATGACGATATATCGTCGAACTATCAACGATAGTGATGGAGGTTCGACGATGGATGCAAGTTTCCCGAACGAGGGGATGTTCGGCCGGCGCGGTTTCTTCGGCGGTTTCGGCCGTGAGCAACGGCCACCATTTGTGATGTGGGTGCCGACGGACGACGGCGCGTCGGGCGATGGTCCCGGCGATCGAGACGGTGGACGACGCGGTCGACCGCACGAGCGGCCGGGCTTCGGTGACATGCCACGCAGAGGCCATCGGCGGGGGCGTTTCGGTCCAGACGGCGGACCCGGCCCCGGCTTCGGTCCGGGCGCTCAGTTCGGTCGCGGGCGAGGACGTGGCGGACGAGGTCGTCGAGGAGATGTGCGCGCTGCGATTCTGCTGTTGATCGCGGAAGAGCCGATGCACGGCTACGAATTGATTCAGCAGATCGTCGAGCGCAGCGGCGGCGTCTGGAAGCCGAGTCCGGGCTCCATTTATCCCGCGCTGTCCCAACTCGAGGACGAAGGACTGGTGATCATCGAAAAGGTTGCCGGCCGCAAAACCGCCAAGCTGACAGAAGAAGGCGTCGCGTACGTCGAGGAACATCGCGCCGATCTCGGGGCGCCGTGGGATGACGTTCGTCTCAGCGTAGGGGAGCCGGAGCAGGACCTTCGAGAACTGATCGGCCAGCTGATGGGCGCGGCCGGTCAAGTGGCTGCTGTAGGCACACCAGCGCAGGTCAAGGCCGCAGCCGACGTGCTTGTCGAGGCGCGCAAATCGCTCTACCGAGTGCTTGCCGGTGATGACGCCGATGAAGGTGGCAATTGAGACGTCGGATACCTACTGTTCGGTAGGGTATGCGCCTCGAAGTTTCTGGTGTTACGGTCAGCTCCCTCGTAGGATCAGAGCAGGAGCAGGAACAATGTCTGGCGTCAAACGGTCTGTGGGACTGACATTTTCGGTAGCAGTGGCGCTGCTGATCGGAGCACCGCCGGCGATATCGGCTGCAGCACCGACGCTCCCGTCTGCGAGTGCCGACGCGATGGATGTTCCCCTCGTCATCGGCCCAGGCCAGGTGTCGCGTTCGGTAGCCACCGCATTCGCTCATGCTCATCCAGGATCCGCACCTGCCGGATCGAACGATTTCGGCTGTGAGCCTTCCGCCACGCATCCCCGACCGGTTGTACTCGCCCACGGAACCGACACCGAGGCGTACGCGGATTGGGCGGCCCTGTCGCCGGCACTGGCAGCTGACGGCTACTGCGTCTTCGCTCTCAATTACGGCGGTGCGATCAAAGAAGAAGACGGGGACGTCGCACACGAGACCTACGGCGTCGGCGACATAGTCGGTAGTGCCACCGCGTTCGGTTCTTTCGTCGATCAGGTGCTGACCGCGACCGGAGCGGACAAGGTCGACGTGATCGGCTATTCCCAAGGCGCGACGGTGACGCGGTACTACGTCAACAAGATGGGCGGCGACGCCTACGTCGATCATTGGGTCGGTTTGGCTTCGCCGACCTACGGTGGGGTGATGTTCGGGTTGGTTCCCATTGTCCGTGCGATCCCCGGCGGAGAAGACTTTGTCGAAGACGTCTTTTCGCGAGCTGTCCGCGAGCAGATGCAAGGGTCGGATATGTTGAACACCCTCAACGCCGGCGGTGACACCGTACCCGGAGTGCGCTACACGACCATCGGGTCCACTGTCGACGAGATGATCCAGCCGTCCTCGAACATCGCGCTCCGCGGTGCCGGTGCAGAAAACATCGTCCTCCAGGATCTGTGCCCGTCTAACCTGACCGGCCACTTCCGCATGCCGTACGACCCCTACGTGATCGACGTCATCCGGACGGTCCTCGACCCCGATGCCGAGCGGCACGCTTCGTGCAGCGTGGTGCCGCTCGGCACGGATATTCCGCAAGTGGTCATCGACGCAAATTCGTGAGCTGCAAATTCGTGAGCTGCTAACTCGTGAGCACCGAGATCACGTGGGTCGGGATGTTTACTCGGCGAGCTTGGCAGTGGCCTGCGCCCACAGGAAGAACTTGTTCGTTCCGAGGTCGCGGACGGTCTTGATGTTGAACGCTGCCTTCAAATGTTCTGCGTCCGAATCGCTTACGCCGTTGAGTGCCGCGACCGGGGCGTCCGCCAATTCTTCGACGGACTTTCCTGCGTAGGCCTTGTCGAACTTACTGTCGATGCCTGCCATCTAAGTTCCTCCGTGTGATCGGTGTATCCCGTATCAGCCTCCGCCGAGTGGCGACGACAGAAACAGTCAATACCGAGGACCGGTGAATGTGCAGGGTTCTGATCAAAGAAATTGCTGAGAAAGTGGTTCGGTGTGGCGCGAGGTAGGTCGTAGCTCTCGCAGTCCTTAGACTGACAGTTCCACCCACCGACACATCCGGGAGCATTTTCGTGAGTTGCAGTCCACCGCGTTCGACAGGCCGATCGGCTGATCAGAGTCCGAAGAGCCCAACGAAACGGGAGAGCTGACATGCGCGTCGTGTTCGCCGGAACACCCGAACCCGCGGTTCCTTCACTGCGTCGGCTCATCGAATCCGCCAACCACGAAGTGGTAGCCGTCGTCACGCGTCCGGACGCTGTGGCGGGCCGCGGTCGAAAAGTCACCCGATCGCCGATCGGTCTGCTTGCCGACGAGCACGGCATCCCGGTGCTGACGCCGGCCAAGGCGTCCGATCCCGACTTCGCGGCCGAACTCGCCCGCCTCGAACCGGACTGTGCACCCGTCGTCGCCTACGGAAACCTGTTGCCACAGAACGTCCTCGACATTCCGAAATACGGTTGGGTCAATCTGCATTTCTCGTTGCTTCCCGCGTGGCGCGGCGCCGCGCCGGTGCAGGCCGCGATCAGTGCCGGTGACGAGGTGACGGGTGCGAGCGCGTTCCGTTTGGAAGCCGGGATGGATACCGGCCCCGTGTACGGAGTGATGACCGAGCGGATTCGCGACACCGATACGGCGGGCGACCTGCTCGGACGTCTCGCGGAAAACGGCGCTGCCCTCCTCGAATCGGTACTCGACGGACTCGAGGCCGGCGAGATCAACGCGGTTCCGCAGTCTGCCGACGGCGTCTCGTATGCCCCCAAGGTGACGGTGGACGCGGCCCGCGTGCGGTGGGAACTGCCCGCTCGCACAGTGGACCGGCATATCCGAGCCGTCACACCCGCACCCGGGGCATGGACGATGATCGGTGATCTTCGAGTCAAGGTCGGCCCGATCACCGTCACGGACGAGACCCTGGCAGTCGGTGAGATCTCGGTACGCAAGGATGGTCTGTACATCGGTACCGCGACCACCGCGGTGCGACTCGGGCAGATTCAGCCCCCGGGCAAGAAATTGATGTCGGCAGGGGACTGGGCACGCGGTGCCCGACTCGACGCGGAGGTACGAGCACAGTGACCGAATCACGACGACCGGCACGACGGGCACAGGGTCCCGGAGCCAAGAACGGCGGCGGCGCCAAGAACACCAAGCCGAAGCAGGCCAAGCGGCCTGATCCGGCAACCGCCGGGCTCGATCAACCGCGTCTGGCGGCGCGTGACGTCCTGCGCGCGGTCCGTGAGCGTGACGCGTACGCGAACCTGGTTCTGCCAGGGCTCCTGCGTGACCGCAAACTCTACGCACGCGACGCTGCGCTGGCAACCGAACTGGCGTACGGCGCGGCACGTGCTCAGGGACTGCTGGATGCGGTGATCGCCCATGCAGCGGGTCGGCCGATCGAAGAGATCGACGGAACGCTGCTCGATGTACTCCGACTCGGCTCGTACCAATTGCTGCGCACTCGTGTCGCACCGCACGCTGCCGTCGCAACCTCGGTCGATCTGGTCCGCGCCGAAAACGGCCAGGGCCGAGCAGGATTCGTCAATGCGGTCCTGCGCCGTGTTTCCGAACGCACCCAGGAGGAGTGGGTCGAGCTGCTGGCCCCGAAGGACCCGGTCGGCCGGCTCGCCTTCGAGCACGCTCACCCCCTGTGGATCGCGCAGGTATTTGCCGACTCGCTCGGCGCTGCTGCCGGTGAACTCGAAGACGTCCTGATCGCCGACGACGCCCGCCCTGCAGTACACCTCGTCGCCCGCCCCGGCGAGATCTCCGCCGAGGAGCTAGCACTGGTGACCGGCGGCGAGATCGGGCCGTACTCGCCGTACGCCGTGCATCTCGACGGCGGTGACCCCGGACAGCTCGAGGCGGTCCGCCAAGGCTTGGCGGGCGTGCAGGACGAGGGCAGTCAGCTGGTGGCCCGCGCCCTCAGCATTGCTCCTCTCGAAGGTGAAGACTCCGGACGCTGGCTCGATCTCTGCGCAGGTCCGGGCGGTAAGGCAGCGCTTCTCGGCGCTCTCGCCGGTATCGAAGGCGGGCGACTCGACGCCGTCGAGCCCGTCGAACATCGCGCCGAACTGATCCGCAAGACCACTCGCGAGCTTCCCGTGGACGTACACGTGGCGGACGGCCGCGAATCCGGGCTCGAACCCGGATACGACCGCATCCTCGTCGACGCTCCCTGCACCGGGTTGGGTGCGCTGCGTCGGCGCCCGGAGGCACGTTGGCGTCGGCAGCCGTCCGATGTGGCCCCGCTCGTGAAGTTGCAGCGTGAATTGCTTGCTGCCGCAATCGAACTGGTTCGCCCCGGCGGAGTGGTGCTGTACTCCACGTGCTCGCCGCACTTGTCGGAAACGCTGGCTGTGGTCGCCGATGCGGTGCGGCGTCATGGCGTCGTGGAACTCGACACCAAGGCATTGGTGCCAGGTGTCCCGGACGTCGGAGACGGATCGTCGGTTCAGTTGTGGCCGCATCGACACGGCACGGACGCTATGTTCATGGCCGCTTTGCGCAAGCCGCTGGCCTGATCGGATGACTTCTGGGCATCGGTAGTCGTATGGTGCCTACATGGTTACGTGGGAACAGGTTGTAGTACTGGGTTCGGCTCTTCCCTCCGTGGAAGAGTCGACCTCGTACAACACCCCGGCACTCAAGGTGGCAGGTAAAACTTTTGCACGGCTCCGCACCGAAGCGGAGGGCGCTTTGGTCGTGATGTGCGGTCTGGACGAGAAGGAGGCGCTACTCGCCAGTGGCGAGGCGGCTTTCTTCACCACCGATCACTATCACGGGCACGGCTCGATCCTCGTGCACCTCGAACTGATCGACGAGGTGCAGTTGGGTGAGATGCTCGAAGACGCGTGGCGGATCAAGGCACCGGCCAAGGTGCGAAAGCTCCACACCGTCGTCAAGAACTGATCGGATTTCACCGGCTCCGATGTGCATGCACGGTCGGCAATGAGACACAGCTAAACTCGGCGTCGTGGCTTCCCCGATGATTGCACCGTCCATTCTGTCCGCAGATTTTGCTCGACTCGCTGATGAAGCGACTGCCGTGTCCGGCTCCGACTGGCTTCACGTCGACGTGATGGACGCGCATTTCGTTCCCAATCTCACGCTGGGTCTGCCGGTGGTCGAGAGTCTGCTGAAGGCGACGGATATTCCGCTCGACTGCCATCTCATGATCGAGAATCCGGAGCGCTGGGCGCCGCCGTACGCCGAGGCCGGTGCGTACAACGTCACGTTTCACGCCGAGGCCACCGACGATCCGCGTTCGGTTGCCCGCGATATTCGTGCAGCTGGTGCCAAGGCGGGGCTGAGCATCAAGCCTGGAACCCCGATCGACGACTACCTGGAAATCCTCGAGGACTTCGACACCCTCTTGATCATGAGCGTCGAACCCGGATTCGGTGGTCAGTCCTTCATGCCTCAGGTGCTCGACAAGGCACGCGCAGTTCGAAAGCTCGTCGACTCGGGTGAGCTGACGCTCCTTGTCGAAATCGACGGCGGCATCAACGCTTCCACGATCGAGCAGGCCGCTGAAGCAGGGATCGACTGCTTCGTCGCCGGTTCGGCGGTGTACGGAGCGAGTGATCCCGGTGAGGCGGTGCGCAAGCTGCGCGCGCAGGCCGCCTCGGCGTCGCCGCACCTGACGCTGTCGGTCTGAGCCGCTCGATGGCAAAGGGTGGACAGGCGTCGACGGCTGATCTCGACGCCGCGATGCAGATCGCGCTGGCCGCAGCTGATTCCGCGCGCGGATTCACCAGCCCCAACCCACCGGTCGGCGCGGTCATCCTCGCTGCCGACGGAACCATCGCGGGCGTCGGTATGACGCAACCGCCCGGTGGACCGCACGCGGAGGTCGTGGCTCTCGACGAGGCCGGCGATGCAGCGCGTGGCGGTACGGCAGTGGTGACACTGGAACCGTGCAATCACCAGGGACGAACCGGCCCTTGCTCACAGGCATTGATCGATGCCGGAGTCTCGGCGGTTGTCTACGCCGTCGGTGATCCCAATCCCGAGGCTTCCGGCGGCGCAGCGACGCTCATGCGCGCTGGAATCAGCGTCACGGCCGGACTGAGAGCACCCGAGGTGGAAGCTGGTCCACTGCGGGCCTGGCTGCACAAACAGCGCACCGGTCGCCCGCACATCACGTGGAAGTACGCGGCCAGTCTGGACGGACGCAGCGCCGCCGAGGACGGAACGAGTCAGTGGATCACCGGTCCGCAGGCGAGGGCGCGCGTGCATGCGCAGCGAGCGCAGATCGATGCGATCGTGGTCGGTACCGGCACCGTGTTTGCCGACGATCCGTGGCTGACGGCGCGTCAGCCCACCGGTGAGCTCGCGGCGCATCAGCCCGTTCGGGTCGTCGTCGGAAAGCGCGAAATACCCTCGACGGCAAGCATTCTCGACGACACCGCACCGACTTTGGTGCTCAACACCGACAACATCGACGAAGTAGTCGAGGCGTTGGGGGAGTACACGGACGTACTTCTCGAGGGTGGGCCCCGTCTGGCCGGAGCATTCCTTGCCGCCGGATATGTCGACGTCATAGAGGCATACATCGCTCCGATCCTGCTCGGCGCGGGCGCCTCCGCACTCGTCGATGCCGGAGTGCACACCATCACCGACGCCCACCGATTCCGTTTGGAGTCTGCGGTAACGATCGGCCCCGATATTTTGTTGAGTCTGGTTCCGGAGAGTTCTGCTCCGGGGAACGAGGAGTAGGGCGCGTGTTCACAGGAATTGTGGAAGAACTCGGCGAAATTGTCGCCAAGGAAGAACTGGTCGATGCTGCACGTTTCACGGTGCGCGGGCCACTGGTCACCTCCGACGCCGGTCACGGTGATTCGATCGCGGTCAACGGAGTGTGCCTGACGGTGGTCGACGTGCTTGCCGACGGTTCGTTCACCGCAGATGTCATGCAGGAAACCCTGAACCGCTCGAGCCTGGCGAAATTGGATGTCGGCTCTCGCGTCAACCTCGAGCGTGCCGCGGCGCTGAACAGCCGACTCGGCGGCCACCTGGTTCAAGGGCATGTCGATGGAACAGGCCACGTCATTTCCCGCTCGCCGTCCGAGAACTGGGAGGTAGTGCGGATCGCACTGCCCGACTCCATTTCCCGTTACGTCGTGGAGAAGGGTTCGATCACCGTCGACGGAGTCTCGCTGACGGTCTCCGCGCTGGGCGGAGACCGCGGGTTCGAGTACTTCGAGATCTCGCTGATCCCGACAACGCTCGAGTTGACGACGCTCGGAACCGCTGTGGTCGGTACGCCGGTCAACCTCGAGGTGGACGTGATCGCCAAGTACGTCGAGCGGCTTCACTCTGCCGGTCGGTAGGACCAGGCTGATCGGACCCGTCCGATTGGTCGTAGGGTTGTCAGTGCATCCGTCGGATGCACTTGTTGTATTCGATGATGTGAAAAGTCAAGACTTTGGAGTGCGAGCACGTGACCAGGTTCGACAGTATCGAGCGCGCAGTAGCAGATATCGCTGCAGGTAAAGCTGTTGTCGTCGTGGACGACGAGGATCGCGAGAACGAGGGCGACCTCATCTTCGCCGCCGAGAAGGCCACCCCGGAACTGGTGGCGTTCATGGTCAGGTACACCTCCGGCTACCTGTGCGTGCCGCTCGACGGTGACGATTGTGATCGGTTGGGCCTGCCCCCGATGTACGCCACCAACCAGGACAAGCACGGCACGGCGTACACCGTCACGGTCGACGCCCGTGAGGGAATCGGTACCGGCATCTCGGCGTCGGACCGCGCTGCGACGATGCGTCTGCTCGCCAACCCCGAATCCGGTGCCAACGATTTCACTCGCCCCGGTCACGTCGTTCCGCTCCGCGCGAAGGAAGGCGGAGTACTGCGTCGTCCTGGCCACACGGAAGCTGCAGTCGACCTCGCCCGCATGGCGGACCTGCGTCCTGCCGGCGTCATCTGCGAAATCGTCAGCCAGAAGGACGAAGGCGCGATGGCTCAGACCGACGAGTTGCGAGTCTTCGCCGACGAACACAACCTTGCTCTGATCTCGATCGCCGACCTCATCGCGTGGCGTCGCAAGCACGAGAAGCACGTGCTGCGTATCGCCGAGGCCCGCATCCCCACCCGCCACGGTGAGTTCACCGCTGTCGGCTACACGAGCATCTACGACGAGGTCGAGCACGTTGCGCTGGTGCGCGGCGACATCGCAGGCCCCGACGGAGACGGTAGCGACGTGCTCGTCCGCGTTCACTCCGAGTGCCTCACCGGCGACGTCTTCGGTTCGCTGCGGTGCGATTGCGGCCCGCAGCTCGACGCCGCACTGGACATGGTCGCCCAGGAGGGCCGCGGCGTTGTTCTGTACATGCGCGGGCACGAGGGTCGTGGCATCGGTCTCATGCACAAGCTGCAGGCCTACCAGCTCCAGGACGCCGGTTCCGACACCGTCGACGCCAATCTCGAACTCGGCCTACCGGCGGACGCCCGTGACTACGGCATCGGTGCCCAGATCCTCGTCGATCTGGGGATCTCGTCGATGCGTCTGCTGACCAACAACCCGGCCAAGCGTGTGGGTCTGGACGGCTACGGCCTGCAGATCACCGATCGTGTTCCGATGCCGCTGCGCGCGAATGCGGAGAACCTCACCTACCTGCGCACCAAGCGCGATCGGATGGGGCACGATCTGATCGGACTGGACGAGTACGAGGCGAACCAGAACACCGCACAGCCGGGAACCGCACTGTGAGCGGCGAAGGTCAGCCGCAGCTCGCGATCGCCGAGGCCAAGGATCTGAAGCTGGCGATCGTTGCCGGGCAGTGGCACGCGACGATCTCCGAGGCCCTGATCGCCGGCGCGCAGCGCGTCGCGCAGGAAGCACAGATCAAGGACGTGACACTGGTCCGTGTCGCCGGCGCGATCGAACTGCCGGTCGTTGCGCAGGCATTGGCGCGCACGCACGACGCCGTCGTCGCTCTCGGTGTTGTCATCCGCGGTGGCACGCCGCACTTCGAGTACGTGTGCGACGCGGTCACCGCGGGCCTCACACGCGTCTCGCTCGACGAAAGCACCCCCGTGGGGAACGGTGTGCTGACCACCGACACCGAGCAGCAGGCTCTTGACCGTTCGGGTCTGCCGGGTAGCGTCGAGGACAAGGGCGCACAGGCCTGCGCCGCCGCACTGGACACCGCAGTGACCCTGCGTCATCTCCGAGCACCATGGACCGAGGATTCGTTTCGATGAGTACACCCGGCGACAACGAGAACTGGGAACTGATTGCGTCACCGCGTAAGTCGACGCGATACGCGATCGGAGTTGCCGTCCTCCTGGTGATCGTTCACGTCACACTTGCACTCCTGCTCCGCCAGGGGTCCACCGGCGTGTACTTCCGCGCCGCGGACCAACTTGCGATGGCAGGCATCGGCACCATTCTGGCTCTCGGTGTACTGATGTTGACGCGGCCCCGGGTCAAGGTGGGCAAGCAGGGTATCGCCGTACGAAACATCTTGGGCGAGAAGATCGTCGACTGGGATCTGTTCGAGGGACTCTCGTTCCCCGACGGTGCCGCCTGGGCACGCATCGAATTGCCCGACGACGAGTACATGGCAGTGATGGCGATCCAGTCCAACGACCGCGAGTACGCCGTCGACACGGTCGGTAAGTTCCGCGAACTGGCCGACCGCTACGCACCGGTCGCGCACAAGAGCAACTGACGTCTTCCGACCGGTTCGGTGCCCGCATCCTGCGCGTTTCCGAGTCGGTCGGTGGCGGCGACTAACCTGAAACCGTGCCGGATCCCTCGACTTACCGCCCCGCTACCGGAACCATTCCGGCTGCGCCGGGCGTCTATAAATTTCGCGATCCGCATGGTCGGGTCATTTACGTCGGAAAGGCGAAAAGCCTCCGTTCACGTTTGAACTCGTACTTCGCGGACGTCACGACACTTCATCCCCGTACTCGGCAGATGGTGACCACCGCCGGCAGCGTCGAGTGGACCGTCGTCAGTACCGAAGTCGAAGCGCTTCAGCTCGAGTACAACTGGATCAAGGAATTCGATCCGCGGTTCAACGTCCGGTACCGCGACGACAAGACGTATCCGGTTCTCGCTGTGACGCTCAACGAAGAGTTCCCGCGCTTGTTCGTCTACCGCGGTCCGCGGCGCAAGGGTGTCCGGTACTTCGGTCCCTACTCCCATGCCTGGGCCATCCGCGAAACACTCGATCTGCTGCTACGAGTGTTTCCCGCACGAACGTGCTCGTCCGGAGTCTTCAAACGACACAACCAGATCGGCCGGCCGTGTCTGCTCGGCTACATCGACAAGTGCTCGGCGCCCTGCGTCGGGCGAGTCAGCGCCGAGGAGCATCGTCAGATCGTCGAAGATTTCTGCGACTTCCTCGCCGGCCGCACGGACAAGTTGGTCAAAGATCTCGAAAAGCGCATGCAGCAGGCTTCCGAGGACCTCGACTTCGAGACCGCAGCCCGTCTGCGTGACGATATCGGGGCTTTGCGCAAGGCGCTCGAGAAGCAGGCCGTCGTACTCGGTGACGGCACCGACGCCGATCTCGTCGCCTTTGCCACCGATGATCTCGAAGCCGCCGTTCAGGTGTTCCACGTGCGGGGCGGACGCGTGCGGGGCCAGCGTGGATGGGTCGTGGAGAAGGCAGGCGACGCCATCGACTGGGCCGCACTCGACGCCGAGTCCGACCTGCCGATCCTGGTCGAGCAGTTCCTCACCCAGTTCTACGGGGAGCAGGCGGCCCTCGACCCGGGAGCGGGTTCCGAGGCCGGGATCAGCGCAGTTCCCAAGGAAGTTCTGGTGCCGGTTCTGCCGGCAAACGCGACCGAGATCCAGGCGTGGCTGAGCAAGCTTCGGGGATCGCAAGTGCAACTGCGGGTTCCGCAACGCGGCGACAAGAAAGACCTCGCCGAAACAGTCCAGCGAAACGCGAAAGAGGCTCTGGCGCAGCACAAGCTCAAGCGCGCCGGCGATTTCACTTCGCGTTCCGCGGCGCTGCAGGGCATCCAGGAAGCACTGGACCTGGACTCGGCTCCGCTACGAATCGAATGCATCGACATCAGTCACGTCCAGGGAACCGACGTCGTGGCGTCACTGGTCGTGTTCGAGGACGGGCTCCCGCGTAAGTCGGACTACCGCCATTACGCGATCAAGGAAGCTGCCGGCGACGGTCATTCCGACGACGTCGCGAGTATCGCCGAGATCACGCGTCGGCGGTTCCTGCGCCACAACCGCGACCTGGGCGTCCTCGCGGCGTCGGCGTCGACCATGGACTCGGACGGTGGGGATCTGGCTCCCGAAGCGGCGATCGACCCGGCGACGGGCCGGCCTCGGCGGTTCGCCTATCCGCCCAATCTGTTCGTCGTGGACGGCGGCGCCCCTCAGGTCACGGCGGCAGCGGCGGTCCTCGACGAGCTGGGGGTCACTGACGTCGCGGTAGTCGGGTTGGCCAAAAGACTCGAAGAGGTATGGGTGCCGGGGGAAGAAGATCCGGTCATCCTCCCTCGGACGAGCGAGTCGTTGTACCTACTGCAGCGCATCCGAGACGAAGCCCACCGCTTCGCGATCACGTTCCATCGCAGCAAACGCTCGAGGCGGATGACGGCTTCGGCTCTGGATTCGGTCAAGGGGCTCGGTGAAACTCGTCGAACCGCTCTGGTGGCTCACTTCGGTTCCGTGGCGAAGCTGAAAACGGCAACGGCCGAGGAGATCATGCAGGTCCCCGGTATCGGTGAGACCACCGCCACAGCAGTTCTGGCCGCACTCGGCACGGATTCGGCTGCAGCCGACGCGGGTGCTGAAGCTCGAGCGCTGCCAGCCGCGGTAGGGGATGATGAGCTGGACACGGAATCCGAATCGTCTGTTACGTCTGCTGACGCGCCCAGTGCCGAATCCGGTAGCGATGACGAGGGCTCCGAGTCGCGAGAATTGTCCATGCCGACGACGGGGCCGAGTGCACAGTGACTACCGACAGCGCCAAAGACAGTCGAACGATGGATTTCCTGCTAGTGACGGGATTGTCCGGAGCAGGTTTGAGTACCGCTGCCAAGGTGCTCGAAGACCTCGGCTGGTATGTCGCGGACAATTTGCCACCTGAGCTCATTTCCCGAATGGTCGGTCTGAGCCTGACCTCCGATCCGCCGGTCGATCGTCTGGCCGTCGTGATCGACGTGCGGAGTCGACTCTTCACCGGCGATCTCGGGTGGGTGCTCACCGAACTCGAGGCGGAACCGATCCATACTCGGGTGCTGTACCTCGAAGCGTCGGACGACGTGTTGATCCGACGGTTCGAACAGGTGCGCCGCAGTCATCCGTTGCAGAACGACGGCATCGACGGCACGTTGTCCGAAGGGATCGCAGCCGAGCGTCGGCAGTTGGCCGTGGTGAAGGCGGCCGCCGATCTGGTCATCGACACGTCGGCGCTGAAGGCGCATCAGCTGCGTCAGAAGATCGAAACGGCGTTCGGGAACGATGCCAACCGCACGATGAAGGTGACGGTCCAGTCGTTCGGATTCAAGTACGGCCTGCCGATGGACGCCGATCTCGTCTGTGACGTTCGATTCCTGCCCAATCCCCACTGGATCCCTGAACTTCGCCCGCACACCGGTCAGGATGCCGACGTCCGCGACTACGTGTTGTCCCGCGAGGGCGCGGAAGACTATCTCGACACCTACCGACATCTGGTGGATTTGACGATCGCCGGATATCGACGAGAAGGAAAGCGCTACATGACAATTGCGGTCGGATGCACCGGCGGTAAGCACCGAAGCGTGGCAATGTCCGAAGCTCTCGCGAGGCGTTTGGGTTCCGAGGACGACATCTCGGTCAGCATCGTGCACCGGGATCTGGGGCGCGAATGAGTGAACCGACACATCGCTCGCGGGAGACACCCGAAGGGCCGGCCATCGTCGCGCTCGGCGGCGGGCACGGATTGTTCGCCACGCTCCAGGCCGTCAGACGCTTGACGTTCGACGTCACCGCCGTGGTCACGGTCGCCGACGACGGTGGTTCGTCGGGCCGGCTGCGCGCCGAACTCGGCGTCATCCCGCCTGGAGACCTCCGGATGGCGCTGGCTGCTCTCGCGTCGGACGAACCCGAGATAGTCGACTGGACTCGGACCATTCAGCATCGCTTCGGCGGTGTCGGCGCACTTGCCGGGCATTCGGTGGGCAATCTCATCCTGGCCGGACTGACCGAGGTGCTCGGCGATCCGGTCGTCGCGCTCGACGAGATGGCGCGACTGCTGCGAATCCGTGGCCGTGTGCTGCCGATGTCGCCGATCGCGCTCGAGATCGAAGCCGACGTTCAGGGACTCGAAGAGGACCCCCGCGTCAGCCGCTGCATTCGTGGACAGGTTGCCGTCGCGACCACCCCGGGCAAGGTTCGGCGTGTGAGACTGCTCCCGTCCAATCCGCCCGCGTGCCCCGATGCCGTGACTGCGATCGATCGTGCCGATCTCGTGGTTCTCGGCCCGGGATCGTGGTTCTCGAGCGTGATCCCACACGTCCTGGTACCCGAACTCGTCGAATCACTGTCGTCGACGAAGGCTCGAAAGGTACTGGTGCTCAATCTCGCACCCGAGCCGGGGGAGACCGCCGGATTCTCCGCGGAGCGTCACCTGCACGTACTCTCCCAACACGTGCCCGATTTCCGGGTCGACTACGTGGTGGTCGACTCGGCGTCGGTACCGGCCGGGCGTGAACGTGAACATCTGCAGCGTGCGGCGGATCAATTTTCAGCCGAAGTCAGGTACGCGGATGTCGCGGACACCTCACCGGGCGCAGCGCATGTACACGATCCGGCAAAACTGGCCGATGTACTGGCTGAACTGTCGAGCAGTGCGGCAGTAGGGGATTCGACACAGTCTTCCCTGCAAGAACAGCAATCCGAAGAACAGAGGGAGAACGCTTCGTGGCAATGACAGCGGAGGTCAAGGACGAACTGAGCCGGTTAGTGGTGACTCAGGTCAGCTGCCGCAAGGCAGAGGTCTCCGCGTTGCTGCGCTTTGCCGGTGGGCTCCACATCGTCGGCGGCCGGGTGGTCGTCGAAGCAGAGGTGGATCTGGGCTCCACGGCGCGACGTCTGCGCCGGGAGATATTCGACCTGTTCACCTACAGTGCCGATGTGCACGTACTCAGTGCGGGCGGGCTTCGAAAGTCCGCTCGCTACATCGTGCGTGTAGCGAAGGAGGGTGAGGCCCTCGCGCGCCAGACGGGACTGCTCGATCTTCGCGGGCGCCCGGTTCGCGGCTTGCCTGCGCAGGTCGTCGGCGGAAGTGTCGGCGACGCCGAAGCAGCGTGGCGCGGTGCGTTCCTCGCGCACGGTTCCCTGACCGAACCCGGCCGTTCGTCGGCGCTCGAAGTGAGCTGCCCCGGCCCGGAAGCTGCACTTGCTCTGGTTGGAGCTGCGCGGCGTCTGGGGATCTCGGCGAAGGCACGTGAGGTTCGCGGAACGGATCGTGTGGTGATCCGCGACGGTGAGGCCATCGGCGATCTCCTGACCCGAATGGGAGCCCAGGACACACGTCTGGTGTGGGAGGAGAGGCGGATGCGACGCGAGGTCCGCGCCACCGCCAATCGTCTCGCCAATTTCGACGACGCAAACCTGCGACGCTCTGCTCGCGCTGCCGTTGCGGCTGCTGCGCGCGTCGAGCGTGCGTTGGAGATCCTCGGTGAGGACGTGCCCGATCACCTCGCGGCGGCGGGTGCTCTGCGCGTCGAGCATCGGCAGGCGTCCCTCGAAGAACTCGGCCAGTTGGCCGACCCGCCGATGACCAAGGACGCCGTTGCCGGACGTATCCGTCGCCTGCTGTCCATGGCTGATCGCAAGGCCAAGGAAACGGGCATACCCGACACCGAATCCGCAGTGAATGTGGAGCTACTCGAAGAGGGGTGACCTGCCCTCCGTCAGGGTGGGCTGCGCACGTTCGGGCCACGCGCATTAGGGTATGAGTCACATCGACCGATGAACCCCACGTCCGCGTCGTGCACACACGGATTCGGAGTATGCGTGGGTCAAGTTGCACACCAGAATCATGGTCAAAGGAGCGAATTGTGACTGTCCGGGTTGGCGTAAACGGTTTCGGCCGTATCGGACGTAACTTCTTCAGGGCGGTGGATGCGCAGAAGGCGCTCGGAACCACCGATATCGAGATCGTGGCAGTCAACGACCTGACTGACAACGCGACGCTCGCTCACCTGCTGAAGTACGACTCCATCCTCGGCCGTTTGCCGTACGACGTGTCGCTCGACGGTGACGACACGATCGTCGTCGGCGATCAGCGCATCAAGGCCCTCGCACACCGTGGCCCGTTGAACGAACTTCCCTGGGGCGAGCTGGGCGTCGACGTCGTCGTCGAGTCCACCGGCATCTTCACCGACGCCGCAAAGGCCAAGGGACACCTCGAAGCCGGCGCCAAGAAGGTCATCATCTCGGCTCCGGCCAAGGGTGAAGACATCACCATCGTGATGGGCGTCAACGACGACAAGTACGACGGCAGCCAGAACATCATCTCCAACGCGTCGTGCACCACCAACTGCCTCGGCCCCATCGCCAAGGTTCTCGACGACGAGTTCGGCATCGTCAAGGGTCTGATGACCACGATCCACGCGTACACCCAGGATCAGAACCTGCAGGACGCTCCGCACGCAGACCTCCGTCGCGCCCGCGCAGCTGCCCTCAACATCGTTCCCACCGGTACCGGTGCAGCCAAGGCAATCGGCCTGGTTCTTCCGCAGCTGCTCGGCAAGCTCGACGGCTACGCACTGCGCGTGCCGATCCCCACGGGCTCGGTCACCGACCTCACCGCGAACCTGAAGAAGTCGGCCACCGCCGACGAGATCAACGCTGCGATGAAGGCTGCTGCCGAGGGACCCCTCAAGGGCATCCTGAAGTACACCGACGCACCGATCGTCTCCTCGGACATCGTCACCGACCCGCACTCGTCGATCTTCGACTCGGGTCTGACGAAGGTCATCGACGACCAGGTCAAGATCGTCTCCTGGTACGACAACGAGTGGGGCTACTCCAACCGCCTCGCCGACCTCATCGGCCTCGTCGCCAAGTCTCTCTGAGCGGAGTTTCGATAACAGTGGCAGTTCAGACGCTGAAGGATCTGCTGGACGCTGGGGTCGAGGGGCGCACCGTACTGGTGCGTTCCGACCTCAACGTCCCGTTGGATGGCGGAGAAATCACGGACCCGGGTCGCATCGTCGCGTCCGCTCCCACCCTGCGGGCACTCGCCGAGGGTGGAGCGAAGGTCATCGTGACCGCGCACCTCGGGCGCCCCGACGGTCAGCCCGATCCCAAGTTCTCCCTCGCACCGGTTGCCGCGAAGTTGGCCGAAATCCTCGGTCGTAACGTGCAACTCGCCGGTGACGTCGTGGGACAGGACGCGCTGGCTCGTTCCGAAGGACTCACCGACGGTGACGTCCTGATGCTCGAGAACATCCGTTTCGACCCTCGCGAGACCAGCAAGGACGAAGCCGAGCGGGTCAAGCTCGCCAAGGCTCTCGTCGAGCTGGTCGGTGACGACGGCGCATTCGTCTCCGACGGATTCGGTGTTGTTCACCGTAAGCAGGCGTCGGTCTTCGACGTCGCGAAGCTGCTCCCGCATTACGCCGGATACCTGGTCGGCGCCGAGGTCGAGGTGCTCGCCAAGCTCACGCAGGACGCAGCGCGTCCGTACGCGGTGGTGCTCGGTGGCTCCAAGGTCTCGGACAAGCTGGCCGTCATCGAGGCACTGGCACCGAAGGTCGACACTCTGGTGATCGGCGGCGGAATGTTCTACACGTTCCTCGCGGCTCAGGGTGTGTCCGTGGGCAATTCGCTGTGCGAAGAGTCCATGATCGAGACCTGCAAGGATCTCCTCGACCGGTACGCCGACGTCATCCACATCCCTCAGGATGTTGTCGTCGCGGACTCCTTCTCGGCCGATGCCGAGTCGAAGATCGTTCCGTTCGACAAGATTCCCGACGGCTGGATGGGTCTGGACATCGGACCGGAGTCGGTCAAGCGCTTTGCCGCGATCCTGACCGGCGCCAAGACGGTGTTCTGGAACGGCCCGATGGGCGTGTTCGAGTTCCCGAAGTTCGAGGCAGGCACCCGCGGTGTCGCCGAGGCAATCGTGGAGGCAACCGAGAAGGGCGCCTTCAGCGTCGTCGGCGGCGGCGACTCCGCAGCAGCCGTTCGTCAGCTCGGTATCCCGGACGAGGGCTTCTCGCACATTTCCACCGGTGGTGGCGCTTCCCTCGAGTACCTCGAGGGCAAAGAGCTGCCTGGCATCGCAGTACTGGAAGGCTGATCCGACATGGCACGTAAGCCGTTGATCGCCGGCAACTGGAAGATGAACCTGAACCACCTCGAGGCTATCGCCCTGGTGCAGAAGATCGCTTTCTCCTTGCCTGCGAAGTACTTCGACAAAGTGGACGTCACGGTCATCCCGCCGTTCACCGACATCCGAAGCGTCCAGACGCTGATCGAGGGCGACAAGCTCCTCCTCACGTACGGCGCGCAAGATGTCTCGGCTCATGACTCGGGTGCGTTCACGGGCGAGATCAGCGGCTCCATGCTGGCCAAGCTCGGTTGCACCTTCGTCGTGGTCGGTCACTCCGAGCGTCGCACCCTTCACGGTGAGACCAACGAGACCGTCCTCGCGAAGACGAAGGCTGCTCTCAAGAACGGCCTCACGCCGATCGTGTGCATCGGCGAAGGCCTCGAGATCCGCGAAGCGGGCGAGCATGTCGCCTACAACGTCGACCAGCTCAAGGGTTCGTTGGCGGGCCTGAGCGCGGAGGAGATCTCCAAGATCGTCATCGCGTACGAACCTGTCTGGGCCATCGGCACCGGCCGTGTCGCTTCTGCCGCCGATGCACAGGAAGTGTGTGCTGCGGTACGAGCAACAGTGGCCGAACTTGCCGACGCCGAGGTCGCGGCCGGCGTTCGCGTTCTGTACGGCGGTAGCGTCAGCTCGAAGAACGTCGGAGAGATCGTCGGCCAGACCGACGTCGACGGCGCTCTTGTCGGCGGCGCGTCACTCAAGGCTGACGAGTTCGCGACACTGTCTGCGATCGCTGCAGGCGGTCCGCTCCCGTGATGATCGGGTAGTGAGCTGAAACTGCTCGAGACTAAGACTGCGGGTGTGTGACCGAGTAGGTCACACACCCGCAGTTTTTTGTTCGCGAGTCAGCTCACCAGTTTGGTTTCCAGAGCGCCGACGAGTTCGGGAGCAAGCTCCAACCCGGCGGTCAGATAGTTCTCGACGGTCCCGTACTGGTGCTCGACCTGCTCGAAGGCAGCGCCCAGGTAACTCGCGTCGACGGAAAGCAGCAACCGGATCACCTCGCCCTTGTCTGCATCTGTGGCAGCGGCGATCTTCGCGACTGTTGCATCGATGTACTCGGCCGAGTACGTGTTCGTGAGCAGGTAGTCCGCCGTGATCGTTTCGCTCGGTACACCAGCGAGTGTCTGCAGTAGTGCTGCCGCCCAACCTGTTCGGTCCTTGCCCGCCGTGCAGTGGAAGAGTTGCGGCCCCTCGGTGGTCGCCAGGGCGGCGAACAACTGCGAAAATCCGTTCCGAGTGACGGGGTCTGCGACAAAGCTGCGATTGATGTTCTGCATGAAAGCTGTTGCAGCGTCCGCTGTTCGGAGAGCCATCGCTTCGGCGTGGATGTTTCCGGACAGGATGGGAATGTGGGCGTACATCGCCGGCGCCGGCACGATGTCGGGAGTTTCGTTCGCCTCGGTTTCGGAGCGCACGTCATAGACGGCGGTCAGCCCCAGCGATTCCACGATTGCAAGATCCTCGGGCGAGGGCGTCAGTACGTTTGCACGGTAGAAGACTCCGCGGCTCATCGCCTGTCCGCTGGTCGTGACGTACCCGGGGCCGGCCACGTCGCGGAAGTTGTGAATCGAAGCCAGACGTGGTGTGTCGGGCAGGGCAGTGTCGGAAAGCATGGAGCCGGCCTTTCGGAGGTAGAGTCGCGTCAACTGAAAAACTACTGAATCGGTATCTCGACAGTGTGATCGATGCCACTGACCAAGAGTCGTGCCTGGCCGGGTGCAAAGTTATGTGCGAGGCGGGTATGTGGTCAGGCTATCTGCGCGCGCCTGTATGGTGTTATCGGTTGTAGTTGTCCCTATTGGATTGGTGGACGTAGACAGACATGAAACTGTTCCTGGATATCCTGCTGGTCATCACCAGCTTGCTCCTCATCGCCTTGGTGCTCCTGCATCGCGGTAAGGGCGGCGGTTTGTCGAGTCTGTTCGGTGGCGGTGTCCAGTCCAGCCTGTCCGGATCGACTGTTGTCGAGAAGAACCTCGACCGGTTGACGGTCTTCACCGCGTTGATCTGGCTCATTTCGATCGTCGGCATCGGCCTGGAGATCAAGTTCGCCTGATTCTCGGCTCATGACTTACAGCCGGTAGTTTTTCACACACGAATTTCAGACACGGAACCCCGCCTATCGAGCGGGGTTCTTTGTTTCGGTCGATAATTGTGTGATGACTGAAACCGCGTCGCATCGAGAAACACCGCGAGAAGCCACCGAGCCGCTACGCGAAGACATCCGGCTTCTCGGCGGAATACTCGGACAAATAGTGCGAGAGCAAGCCGGCGACAATGTGTTCGATCTGGTCGAGCGAGCCCGTGTCGAGTCGTTCCGAGTCCGTCGTTCGGAGATCGATCGCGCCGAACTGGTGTCGCTGTTCGCCGAAATCAGTACGGACGACGCCATTCCCGTCATCCGGGCGTTCAGTCACTTCGCACTGCTCGCCAACCTGGCCGAGGACATCCATCGCGAGCGTCGACGGGCCATCCACGTCAACGCGGGGGAACCGCCCCGCGACAGCACTCTCGCGGCCACGTACACCAAACTTGATGCAGCCGATATCGATTCGGCCACCGTCGAAGAAGCGCTTCGGGGCGCCCTGGTCTCACCCGTCATCACCGCTCACCCGACGGAGACTCGACGCCGTACGGTGTTCGAGACGCAGAGTCGGATCACCGAGTTGATGCGATACCGCGAGCGCACGGCGCTGACCGTCGCAGAAACCGCTGATGTCGATCTGCAATTGCGCCGTCAGATCCTGACCCTGTGGCAGACGGCTCTGATCCGGCTCAGCCGCCTCCGCATCCAGGATGAAATCGAGGTAGGCCTGCGCTACTACGACGCAGCGTTGTTCGAGGTGATTCCGAAGATCAACGCCGAGGTTCGCAAAGCTCTGCGCGCGCGTTGGCCGGACGCCGGGCTCCTGCCGGAACCGATCCTGAGGCCGGGTTCGTGGATCGGCGGTGACCGAGACGGCAATCCGTACGTGACCGGCGAAATCGTCCAGCGCGCCACGTCGCGCGCTGCGGCGACTGCTCTCGAGCATCACCTCGAGGAACTCGAACATCTCGAGCGTGAACTGTCGATGTCGGCGCGGCTGGTTTCCGTCACGCCCGAACTCGATCTGCTGGCGTCTACCTCCGGCGACGACTCTGCCTT
The DNA here is from genome assembly GCF_031763325.1 of Rhodococcus sp. SG20037. Taxonomy (NCBI): domain Bacteria; kingdom Bacillati; phylum Actinomycetota; class Actinomycetes; order Mycobacteriales; family Nocardiaceae; genus Rhodococcus; species Rhodococcus sp. SG20037. Next base: position 3,127,513 of record NZ_CP134497.1, read on the forward strand.
CCGGGCCGACGAGCCGTACCGTCGCGCGATTCGCGGTATCCGCGGGCGCTTGAGCGCCACAGCACTGACGGTACTGGGGGAGTTGCCCGCCCACGGCTCCGACGACGGACTCGAGGCGTACACCGACCCGGCACAGTTGCAGCGGGATCTCGGAATCATCGACACCTCGTTGCGTCGTTTCGGTGACGAGACCATCGCCGACGATCGACTCGATCGGCTCCGAGAAGCGGTGGAGGTGTTCGGCTTTCACCTGTCCGGTCTGGACATGCGGCAGAACTCCGAGGTACACGAAAGCGTCGTCGCAGAACTTCTGGCGTGGGCCGGAGTTCACCCGGACTACGCGTCCTTGCCGGAAGCCGATCGAGTCGAATTGCTGTCGGCCGAGTTGACGACGCGGCGACCACTGACTTCGCCGGACGCCGAGTTCAGCGAATTGACCACCAAGGAACTGGCCATCATGGCGGCCGGTGCCAAGGCAGTGCGGGTTCTCGGAGCGGGTGCGGTACCCAACTACATCATCAGCATGTGTACCTCGGTCAGTGACATGCTCGAGGCTGCAGTGCTGCTCAAAGAGGTCGGGGTGCTCGATCCGGGCGTCGGTAGCGAGCCCTCGTGCCCGATCGGCATCGTGCCGTTGTTCGAGACGATCGAGGATCTGCAGGGCGGCGCCGACACATTGCTGGCGACGCTCGACATCCCGATCTATCGTGCGATCGTCCGTTCCCGTGGTGACAGTCAAGAAGTGATGCTCGGGTACTCCGACTCGAACAAGGACGGCGGGTACCTGGCAGCCAACTGGGCGCTGTACCGTGCCGAACTCGACCTCGTCGATGCCGCGCGTAAGAGCGGAATCAGGTTGAGGCTCTTCCACGGCCGCGGCGGAACCGTCGGACGTGGCGGCGGACCGAGTTACGAAGCGATTCTGGCTCAGCCTCCCGGTGCAGTCGCGGGTTCTCTGCGAATCACCGAGCAGGGTGAGGTGATTGCGGCCAAGTACGCCGAACCGCGTCTGGCACATCGCAACCTCGAAACACTCATCGCCGCGACTATCGAGTCGACGTTGCTCGACGTCGAAGGACTCGGCAGCGATGCCGACGCTGCCTACGCGGTACTGGACGAGCTCGCGGCCCTCGCCCGCACCGCGTACAGCGAATTGGTGCACGACACACCAGGATTCGTGCAGTACTTCGAAGCGTCGACACCGGTCGCCGAGATCGGGGCACTCAACATCGGCTCTCGTCCGGCCTCTCGCAAGCAGACCAAGGCGATCTCCGACCTGCGAGCGATTCCCTGGGTGCTCTCGTGGAGTCAGTCTCGCGTGATGCTTCCGGGTTGGTACGGAACCGGCACCGCGTTCGAAAGATGGATAGACGGAGACGATACTCGGCTTGCCACGTTGACGGCCCTGTACGAGAAGTGGCCGTTCTTCCGAACCGTGCTCTCGAACATGGCCATGGTGATGTCGAAGTCGGATCTCGGTTTGGCGGCCCGGTACGCGGACCTCGTGCCCGACGCCGAACTGCGCGATCGAGTCTTCGGAATGATCACCGACGAGCACGAACGCACAATTCGCATGTACAAGGCAATCACGGGCAACGAGAACCTCTTTGCCGACAACTCGGGCCTCGAGCGTTCGGTCCACAACCGGTTCCCGTACCTCGAACCTCTCAACCATCTACAGGTCGAGCTGATCCGTCGGTACCGTTCCGGCGACGAGAGCGATCAGGTGCGTCGGGGTATCCAGCTGACGATGAACGGCCTGGCCACTGCGCTTCGTAACAGTGGCTAGGTAACAGCGGCTGGTTCTGCAGGTTTACCAGGGTGTGCGTGCGGCGACTCTAGAGCTGTCGCACGCACACCCAACGCTGCGCACCGGACCGAACGGGGACCGCAGTGGATCTGCAATTGGACGGACGAACTGCCGTCGTTACCGGCGCGGGAAAAGGTATCGGGTTGGCGATCACTCGGGCCCTGGTGGCCGAGGGAGTCCACGTCGTCGCGGGCTCGCGGACGCTCTCGCCGGAACTCGAATCGCTGCAGTCCGGCGGCGCCGTCACCTTTGTCGGCGTCGACCTCGCGAGTGTCGAAGGATCAACCCGACTGCTCGAGGTTGCAGCAGCGAGGGGCGGCGTCGACATCCTGGTCAACAACGTCGGCGCCGTCACCCCGAGAACGAGCGGTTTCGCGGCCATCACGGACGAAGAGTGGGCGGCGTCGTTCAATCTGACGTTCTTGTCTGCTGTACGCACTGTTCGCGCTGCGCTGCCGGAGTTGATCCGCCGAGGTGGAGGGAGCATCGTGACGATCAGTTCGGTCAACGCATTCTTACCTGACCCCACGGTGATCGACTACAGCGCCGCCAAAGCGGCATTGACCAACTTCTCGAAGTCGTTGTCGAAAGAACTGGGCGGGCAGGGGATCCGCGTCAATACCGTCAGCCCTGGCCCGGTGCAAACGGAGTTGTGGCTCGGCAAGCACGGAGTGGCCTCGACGCTGGCGAAGGCGAGTGGATCAGCCGCCGACGACATCGTCGAAAGCGCCGCGGCCGGAGCCGAGACTGGGCGGTTTACCTTCCCCGAAGAGGTTGCCGACCTGGTGTTGTTCCTCGCCAGCGATCGTGCGGGGAACGTGACAGGCGCGGATTTCGTGATCGACGGCGGTCTGATCAAGACCTTGTGATCATTGCTGCCTGAAACCTGATCATGTGCGCGACGGTCGACGACGTGATGCACAGGATCACTGCGGACGCGATGACCACCCACAGTCCCCACCCGATGGACGGTCCGGCAGTGTGCCCTGCGAACTCGGTACTACGTCGCACGATGGACGCGGCGTTTCCGACGGCAACGATCAATACCGCGATTCCGACCAAAGGGCCGGTGCAGTGATTCTTGATCTCGGGCGTGACGTCTCGAACCATGAGGGTGATCAACGCGGTCACCGCGCACAGAGCGAGGACGAGAGTGATCGCTCCGCATTCGTCGACACCACTGTGGTCCAGCGCAGAGGATGACGTCCACGGGCCGAGGCTTCCGGCGACGATCCCGGCGCACGCCCAGAGCGATCCGATGAGGCTAGGTCCGAAACGGTCGGGCATGAGGGAGGGAATTGCGCGGGTCGACGGCGTCTGAAACCCGAAGGCGCGTTGGTGATCCGGCTGATTGGGTGTGAACGTCACGCGACGGACCACCTTTCCTCCGCGGCGTCGAGCCGCCCAATCCAATGCTTTTCCGGAGTCTAAGGGCCGCCCAGTTCACTTTTGCCGAATCGAGCGAAATTGATCGAACCGGCGCTAGGGCTCGAGCAACTCGGCGTGAGAATATTCGTTGCGGCCCGCACCGACGAGGCGCTTACTGATCAAACGGCGTCGTGAACGACACTGGTTTGCCGGCGGCGCGCGCGTACGCGATCTCTCGGCGCGTGGACTCACCGATGTATCCGCGAGGGTTGACGACCAGAACCCGATCGGCGAGGTCGATCTTGCGCAGATGGAGCGCGTCGAGCAGGTTCTTCTGCTCGACAGAGACCGCCTCGTCTGCTTCAACCGGCGCGACGACGATCACGCCCGCGAACGTCAGGTCGCGGTTCGCCTCCCGCATCTCTTCAGCGAATCGCGCAGAGCCGCAGATACAGACAATCTCAGGTCGATCGGGCACGGTTCAGTCTCTCATCGACGCGAGAGCCCGCGGCCACACCAGTCTCGTCAGATATCTTCGGCAACGCACCCCAGCTGTCAGTGAACGAAGTCCAGAGCTTCCTTGATCCACGCGTTGAATTCGACGTTCGAACTCGTCCCGGTTCGGTCGACGACGATCCATCCCTTGCTCATCGGCTTACCCCGCATCTCGGGCCAGCTTGCACCCTTGTGCGTCAGAAGCTCGTCGACTCGATCGGGGTCACACCGAACCATGATGTTGCCGTGTGAGTTCGCACTGGCGGCCAGCTTCCCGTTCACCATGAAGCTCAGCCCACCGAACATCTTTACTTCCTCGACGTCGTCCTCGCCCGAGAGCGCATCGCGGATACGCTCAGCCAGCGCTTTGTCGTATGCCATGGAGGCCTCCTGGGGTGGAGTTCCAGGTTAGATCAGATGGCGCAGGTACGTGTGCGGGTCGTGAAGGAACCGCTGCCAGTTCGAAACCAGATCGAGGTCCTCCCAGCTCGAGGCTCGGATTCCCCATTCGCCGATCTCGAGCAGGTTGGCGTTCGGCAGCGCCGCGATGATCGGCGAGTGCGTCGCGATCACCGCCTGCGCGCCGGATTCCACCAGCTCGCCGAGCAGCGCGGCCAGTGTCAGGGTCCCCTGGAAGGAGAGTGCGGCATCGGGTTCGTCGATGAGATAGAAGCCGCCGTCGGAGGTCCTCGACGACAGGATCTCGAGCAGCGCCTCACCGTGGGAGAGGTGATGGTAAAGCGGTTCAGGTCGCTTGGGATTGGGGTTGTCCTCCAAGTACGTGTACAAACCGTGCAGGGTTTCGTCTCGGAGGTAGTACGCCCACTTCGATGCTCCGGGACTCCGCTCGAGCACAAGGTCGAGGCCGCCCGGTTCACTCGATCGAGTCTGATGCCGCGTATTGGTCGACCCGCCTTCGGCGTTGAGACCGAGAACGGCGGCAATAATTTCGATGACGGTCGACTTTCCCGCTCCGTTTTCGCCGACCAGAATGGTGACACCCGGTGGTAGCTCGAGACCGTGCTGAACGATCTGCGCGACTGCAGGCACCGTCATCGGCCAGCTGCCTACGTCGGCGCCCGACGATGGCCCGGCCTTGATGCGGCGGATGGGTTGTCTCTGCACGGCCATACGTTCTCACAAGGCTCCGACGAGAACGGACGTTAGTGGCGCTGCGCGAGCAATTCGACGATCTGAGCCACGAGATCGAGAGGGATCGGTTTGTTCAGCGGGAACTTCACCGTTGATTTCGCAGCCCGGTAAGGGTCGACGGACTTCTCGAACTCGGCGTCACCCGCCGGGAGCGGGTACATCGAGATGTGGTTTTTCCAGCCTGCGAAGTGAATCAGGTTCTTTCCGTGCACCGTCATGGTCGGCATCTGATAGCTGATGGTCTCATCGAGGCCTGGAACCGTGTTGTGAATCGTCTCGCGGATACTCTCGAGGGCTGGTTGCACGTCGGTGGGAAACGAAGCGATGTATTCGTTGATCGTCGCGAATTCGGCCATGCGCGGATCATAATCGCAGCCGGATTCATTTGGTCCGCCAGAAATCGGGGCGGCTGCCGTCCGCGTCGGTGAACCCGTATTCCGTTCCGAGTTCGCCTGAACTGACCGATCGCTGATTCCATCGCTGTCGATTCGGATCGGCAGCGATGGCCGCGATCGCACGTCCGATGAATCTCGGTGACTCGGAGCGTGCGAAATCCGCGGGCGCAGTCGGACCATCCCGCTCCGGCAACAAAGCGTCACGCCAATTCGATTCGCCGACACCAAAATTCTCGAGCATCATCTCCGATCGCAGGAACCCGGGAGTGATGGCGACGGCAGTACAGCCGAACGGGGCAAGTTCGTGGCCTTGCGAAAATGCGAGCCTGTTCACGGACACCTTGGCCAAGTCGTAGAACACCGAGATGCGATAGTTCGATGCGTTGTATTCGGTAGTGCCATCGGTTATTTCGGCGACCAGTCCGCCTGGCCGATCAGTCATGAGCGGCAGGAGGTGGTGCGACGTGGTGATGTGGGTGTCGATCGCCAGACGCAAGATGTGAAACCCCTTGTCCAGATCGTGTTCCCATACCGGCGTGTTCCACTCCGCCGGCCCACCCTTGAGTAATTCCGCGCCCCAGATGTCGTTGACCAAGATGTCGATATGGTGATAGTCGATTCGCAAGCGTTCGGCGAGATCAGCCACTTGTTTGCTCTTGAGATGATCGACGGCAATCGGCACGCCGACGCCGCCCAGCTCGGTGACCAGCTCTGCCGTCTCTTCGATGGTCTCTCCGCGCGGATAGTCCGACTGAAGAATTCCGGCAGATGTGCTCCGGCCAGTGCAGATGACGGTTGCACCGGCCTCGCCCAAGGCCGCGGCGATTCCGCGTCCGGCGCCCCTCGTCGCCCCGGCAACTACAGCCACTCGCCCGCGAAGTGCGTCCGGATTCGGTGTCCACGACATTGTTCGATTGTTCTCGCCTGGATTGCTTCGTTCAAGAGTGAACGCGATCTGCGGAACCGAACCTTACTTCGCGGCGTCCAAGGTAGTAATCACTCGGATGAAGGAGGTAGGGGAGAGATGGATCGTTGTGTGGGGCGCAGTGCTGGTTGGAGAAACGGGATCTCGGGATTGAGTTCCGTTCCGTCAAAAGGAAATTCGCATCGGATCCGGACTCGGCGGGTAATCGAAAGTCGCCACGGTGAGGAAGTCGTCGACGTACCACCAAGCCGGGAATCGCCCGAAGACGATTCCCGACCGGTGTGAAATCAGATCTGTGAAATCAGATCTGTGAAATCAGATCAGGGAAGCTGCGAGGCAGCGTCCGAATCGAGGAACCAACGTGTCGCAACCAAACCGGTGGCGCCGGCAGACGGCCAGTCGTCGGCCGAAGCACCTCCGACGGCTTTGGCAACGGCCTCGGCCTTTGCAGCACCCGAGACGAGCAGCCAGACCTCTTTGGCTCGCCGAACAGCAGGCAACGTGAGGGTGATCCGCACCGGTGGCGGCTTGGGGGAGTCCGTCACCGCGACTACGAAACGCGCTTCTTCGCGAACAGCGTCGGTATGCGGGAACAACGAGTTGACGTGTCCTTCGCCGCCCATACCGAGCAGGTGCACGTCGAACGTCGGAACCTGATTCCCGTGTGCCTGAGCGCCCAGCAGTTGTTCGTACGCCGTCGCCGCCCCGTGTGGATCACCGTCGTAGATACCGTCGGATGCGGCCATCGCATGTACCCTGTCGGGATCGACCGGCACATGATCGAGAAGCGCCTCACGAGCCTGGACTTCGTTTCGCTCGGGATCGCCGGACGGCAGGAACCGTTCGTCGCCCCAGTACAGATCGATCTGCGACCAGTCGATGTCGCCGGGAGCTTCACGCAACTTCTCCAGAAGTGCGATGCCGGTTCCACCGCCAGTCAGCACGATGGACGCAAACCCTCGAGCCTTCTGGGCATCGACGATGGTCGTGACCAGGCGTGCGGCGGCAGCGTCGACAAGTTGGCCGGCGTCGGAAAACTTCTCTACGACAACATCACTCATAGGTCACCTTCTCCAATCCGGCCAGAGCTTCCTCGTAGATCTCGTCCGGATCGAGCCGACGCAATTCCTCGGCGAGGCAATCGCGTGTCTCTCGACGACCCAGAGAAACCAGCGCGTCAGGCTGACCGGTGCGGATCAACGTAGCGGTCGTGCCCTCCTGAGGACGACTGATGGAGATGCTGCGAGTCTCGAGCTTCAACTCGACCGTCAGCTCACCCGTACGCCGAATGACCGGACCGTCGATCTTGGCCGCCAACCAACCGGCGAGAATATCCAGTGCCGGTTCGGTTTTGAGACCGGAGACCACCGCTGAGGTGATCTTCTCGTGCGGCGGCTGATCGAGAGCCGATGCGAGGAGCGCGCGCCAGTAGGTGACGCGACTCCAGGCGAGATCGGTATCGCCGGCGGTGTACGACGCGAGTCGCCCCTTGATGGTGGCGGTCGGATCGGGGGCGCCGGTGGCATCGGTGATGCGCCGTATCGCGAGCTTCCCGACGGGGTCCTTCGCCGGAATCTCGGGTGCCTCGAGGGGCCACCACGCGACTACCGGGGTGTCGGGGAGCAGGAACGGGATGACGACGCTGCTCTCGTGATCCGCAAGCGGACCGTAGAGACGCAACACGACAACCTCCGAGGCGCCGGCGTCCCCGCCGACACGGATCTGAGCATCGAGCCTGGGCTCACTCTGCTCGTCGCCACGCAGAAGCACGATGACGCGGCAAGGGTGCTCGCGGCTTGCTTCGTTGGCGGCCTCGATGGCTTCCTCGGCATTCCCGGTGTCCCTGGTGCAGACGACGAGCGTCAACACTCGTCCCAAGGTGACAGCGCCGCCGGTCTTACGTACCTCGACCAGTTTCTTGCTGACCTGGACCGTGGTGGTGGACGGCAAATCGAGAATCACTAGGGTCGCCTCCATTCGCGTCCGGTGCGTTGCATCATTTCGTCCGCAGACGGTGGTCCCCACGTTCCGGCCTCGTAGGGTTCCGGCTTACCGCCGGCAGCCCAGTGCTCGAGGACGGGATCGAGGATCTCCCAAGACAATTCGACTTCGGCATTCACCGGGAACAGAGACGGCTCGCCGAGCAACACGTCGAGAATGAGCCGCTCGTACGCCTCCGGAGACGACTCGGTGAAAGCCTGGCCGTACGAGAAGTCCATGTTGACGTCACGGACTTCCATGCTCGATCCGGGAACCTTCGAGCCGAACCGCATGGTGACGCCCTCGTCGGGCTGCACGCGGATGACCAGAGCGTTCTGGCCGAGGTCTTCGGTCATCGTCTTGTCGAACGGTAGGTGCGGTGCACGTTTGAACACCACCGCGATCTCGGTGACACGGCGTCCGAGTCGTTTGCCCGTGCGCAGGTAGAACGGCACACCCGCCCAGCGGCGGGTGTCGACCTCGAGGGTGATGGCGGCAAAGGTCTCCGTGATGGAGTCCGCTGCGAAGCCGTCTTCTTCGAGGAGCCCGACCACCGGCAGCCCACCCTGCCAGCCGCCCGCGTACTGGCCGCGGGCGGTGGTCTCGTCGAGGGGCTCGGCAAGGCGAGTAGCCGAGAGGACCTTGATCTTCTCCGCCTGCAGATTGAGCGGCTCGAAGCTGATGGGTTCTTCCATCGCCGTGAACGCGAGCAACTGCAGCAGGTGGTTCTGGATCACGTCACGGGCCGCGCCGATGCCGTCGTAGTACCCCGCGCGTCCACCGAGGCCGATGTCCTCGGCCATCGTGATCTGAACGTGGTCGACGTAGTGCGCGTTCCAGATCGGATCGAACAACTGGTTCGCGAAGCGCAGAGCCAGAATGTTCTGGACGGTTTCCTTACCGAGGTAGTGGTCGATACGGAAGACCGTGTCCTCGGGGAACACCTTGTTGACGACGGCGTTCAGTTCGCGAGCGCTCTCGAGGTCGTGGCCGAACGGCTTCTCGATGACGACTCGTCGCCACTGACCGTCCTCGGCCTGCGCGAGGCCCGACGCCGACAGTTGCTCGAGCACCTGAGGAAACGCGTTGGGCGGAATCGCAAGGTAGAAACCGTGATTGCCGCCGATACCACGTTCGTTGTCGAGCGTGGCCAACGTGTCGGACAGGTTCTGGAAGGCCTCGGCCTCGTCGAAACTGCCCTCCACGAACCGGATACCTTCGGCGAGCCTCTCCCAGACGTCCTGACGGAACTTGGTGCGAGCGCCGTCCTTGACTGCTTCGAGGACGACGTTCGTGAAGTCCTCGTCCGTCCAGTCACGCCGGGCGAACCCGACCAAAGCGAATCCGGGCGGCAACAGTCCACGGTTGGCGAGGTCGTAGATGGCGGGCATGAGCTTGCGCCTGGCAAGGTCGCCGGTAACACCGAAAATCACCAGGGCGCAGGGCCCCGCAATGTGCGGAAGCCGTTTGTCGGTGCTGTCCCGAAGGGGATTCACCCAATCTGATGCCGCCGCGGAATCGCTCACAGGCTCAGCTCTTCTGGGTTGCTGCGCGGAGCTGCTCGGCGGTTGCGTCGAGCAACTCGTTCCAGGACACCTCGAACTTGTCGACGCCCTCTGTCTCGAGGACCTTGAACACGTCCGCAAGATCGATGCCGACTGCAGCGAGCTGATCGAAGACCGCCTGTGACTCCTGAGCTGTGCCCGAGATCGTGTCGCCGGTGATCTCGCCATGGTCGGCGAGAGCGTCGAGCGTCTTCTCCGGCATGGTGTTGACCGTGTTCGGCGCAACCAACTCGGTGACGTAGAGAGTGTCGGGGTAATCCGGGTTCTTCACGCCGGTCGACGCCCACAGCGGACGCTGAGCCTTGGCGCCGTCGGCCAGAAGAGCCTGGAAGCGCGGCTGCACCTCGAAGATCTGCTGGTACGCGTTGTACGCCAGACGTGCGTTTGCGAGTGCAGCCTTGCCACGAAGCTCGAGGGCTTCCGGCGTGCCGATTGCCGTGAGGCGGTTGTCGATCTCGGAATCCACGCGGGAGACGAAGAACGAGGCGACCGACTCGATGGACGAGATGTCGCGGCCGGCAGCCTTGGCGGTGTCCAGACCTTCCAGGTATGCGCCCATGACTGCCTCGTAGCGCTCGACCGAGAAGATCAAGGTGACGTTGACGCTGATGCCCTCACCGATCACCTTGGCGATGGCGGGAATGCCTGCCAGCGTCGCGGGAATCTTGATCAGGACGTTCGGGCGATCGACGATCTTGTGCAGCTCGATCGCCTGCGCGACGGTGGCGTCGGTGTCGTGTGCCAGGCGAGGATCGACTTCGATGGACACGCGGCCGTCGACGCCGTTCGACGCCTCGAACTGCGGAGCCAGGATGTCGCACGCAGCACGCACGTCGTCGGTGGTCACCGCGGTGATGGTGGCGTCGACATCGGCGCCGCGCTGTGCGAGCTCACGGACCTGAGCGTCGTACGCCGATCCCTTGGACAGTGCCGCCTGGAAGATTGACGGGTTGGTCGTGACACCCACGATCGACTTCGTGTCGATGAGGTTCTGCAGGTTGCCGGACTGGATGCGATCCCGCGAGAGGTCGTCGAGCCAGATGGAAACGCCTGCAGCGGAGAGCTTTTCGGTATTCACGTTCTGTGTCATCGAGATCATCCCTTCACAGCTGCGAGGGAGCGCTGCGCGGCTTCGACAGTCGCGTCGGCAGTGATGCCGAACTCCCGGAACAAGGTCTTGTAATCGGCGGAAGCGCCGTAGTGCTCGAGCGAGACGGCCTGACCGGCGTCGCCGAGGATGCGCCACCACGGCATCGCGATGCCGGCTTCGACGGACACACGCGCGCGCACGGCGGGCGGAATGACCTCGTCGCGGTACGCCTGATCCTGCTCGAGGAACCAATCGAGGCACGGCACGGAAACAACGCGGGTTGCGACGCCCTGAGCTTCGAGGGTTTCGCGAGCCTCGGTGGCCAGATGCAGTTCGGAACCGGTCGCCAGCAAGATGACCTCCGGCGAACCGTTGGCTGCGTCGACGAGGACGTAAGCGCCGCGCTTGACACCCTCGGCAGCCTTCTCCTTGGTGCCTTCGAGAACCGGGATGTCCTGGCGCGTGAGTGCCAGAGCCGTCGGGCCCGTCTTGTTCTCGAGTGCTGCCTGCCATGCGAAAGAGGTCTCGTTGGCGTCACCCGGGCGGACGACGGCGAGGTTCGGGATCGCACGAAGAGCAGCGAGGTGCTCGACCGGCTGGTGGGTCGGGCCGTCTTCGCCCAGACCGATGGAGTCGTGGGTCCAGACGTAGGTGACGGCAGTCTTCATCAGTGCGGCCAGGCGAACCGCCGGACGCATGTAGTCGGAGAAGACCATGAAGGTTCCGCCGTACGGGCGGGTGGGTCCGTGAAGCGCGATGCCGTTGAGGATCGAGCCCATCGCGTGCTCGCGGATGCCGAAGTGGAGCGTGCGGCCGTAAGGCTGCGCATTCCAGTCGTTTGTGGAGATGGAGAACGGGCCGAACGAATCTGCGCCCTTGATGGTGGTGTTGTTGCTACCGGCGAGGTCGGCGGAGCCGCCCCACAGCTCGGGCAGGATCGGTCCGAGCGCGTTGAGCGCCGAACCGGAGGCCTTGCGAGTCGCAACGCCCTTGGCGTCGGCCTCGTAGGTCGGGAGAGCGTCGGCCCAGCCGGCGGGGAACTCACCGGCGAACAGGCGGTCGAAGAGTTCCTTGCGCTCGGTCTCACGTGCAGCCCACGCGTCGAACTCGACCTGCCATGCCTTGCGTGCGTCGGCGCCGCGGGAGACGACCTCACGGGCGTGAGCCAGAGCGTCGGCGTCGACGTCGAAGGACTTGGCCGGATCGAAGCCGAGGGCTTCCTTGACCGCTGCAACTTCGTCGGCACCGAGAGCGGAGCCGTGGACGTCGCCGGTGTTCATCTTCTTCGGAGCCGGGAAACCGATGATGGTGCGGAGCAAGATGATGGACGGACGATCGACGACGGCCTTGGCCGCGGCAACCGCGTCGAGGATGCCGGAGACGTTCTCGCCACCTTCGACGTGCTGAACGTGCCAGCCGTACGCCTCGTATCGCTTTCCGACGTCTTCGCCGAGAGCGATGGTGGTGTCGTGCTCGATGGAGATCTTGTTGTCGTCGTAGAAGACGATGAGGTTGCCCAGTTCCTGGACCCCGGCGAGGGACGAGGCCTCGGACGTGACGCCTTCTTCGATGTCACCGTCGGACGCGATCACGTAGATGTGATGGTCGAAGGGGGAGGAGCCGACCGGGGTCTCCGGATCGAACAGTCCGCGCTCACGACGCGCAGCCATCGCCATACCGACTGCGGACGCAAGGCCCTGGCCCAGCGGACCGGTGGTCATCTCGACGCCGACGGTGTGGCCGACCTCGGGGTGGCCGGGGGTCAGTGCGCCCCACGTGCGGAGAGCTTCGAGGTCAGCGAGCTCGAGGCCGTAGCCCGACAGGTAGAGCTGGGTGTACAGCGTCAAGGATGAATGGCCACAGGAGAGAACGAAGCGGTCACGGCCGACCCATTCTGCATCCGAAGGATCGTGGCGCATGACGCGCTGGAAGAGGGTGTATGCCAACGGCGCCAAGCTCATTGCAGTTCCGGGATGGCCGTTGCCGACCTTCTGAACCGCGTCGGCGGCGAGCACGCGGGCGGTATCGACAGCCTTGGTGTCCAGGTCGGTCCAGTCCGAGGGGTGGACGGGTTGCGTGAGGACGTGGATCTCGTCTGTGATCGACACTGGCAGATGTCTCCTGACATGGTGTACGTGGATTGCGAGGGTGGGGTGTCCCTCCACTGCGTAACCCAGCCTAATGGTCCTGGCTGTCCGGGTCGATTCGGTTCCTCAATGGCTGCGGTCTACCATCGTTCGTAGTAGAGAACAGTGTCAGCAGTGTGTCGTGAAGAGTTAGTGCGGTAACGCGTGGTGCAAGGAGAGAACGTGCGGACAGGGCAACAGCCGAGCGGACATGGCTTCGGCAGCCCAGGTGCCGCCCCGCGGGCGACCAATACCGATACGGTGTGGGGTCGCGCAACGGGCAAGGTTCTGGCTTATATCGCGCTCACGAAGCCGCGAGTGATCGAATTGCTGTTGGTGGCAACCATTCCGGCAATGCTGCTGGCCGATCGCGGAACGGTCGACATCGTTCTGATCCTCAGCACCCTCTTCGGTGGCTGGATGGGCGCGGCGAGTGCGAACTCGCTCAACTGCGTTGTCGACGCCGACATCGACAAGGTCATGAAGCGCACGGCGAAGCGTCCGCTGGCCCGCGAGGCGGTGCCGACGCGCAACGCGCTCGTCTTCGGGCTCCTTCTCGGACTCGCGTCGTTCCTGTGGCTGTGGTGGCGAGCCAACCTCTTGGCCGGCATCCTCGTCGTGATCACGATCGCGTTCTACGTCCTCATCTACACGATGGTTCTCAAGCGTCGTACCTGGCAGAACGTCATCTGGGGTGGCGCAGCCGGATGTATGCCCGTCCTCGTGGGCTGGGCCGCTGTCACCGGGTCGCTGAGCTGGCAGCCCGTCGTGCTGTTCCTGATCATCTTCTTCTGGACGCCGCCGCATACCTGGGCGCTGGCGATGCGATACAAAGAGGACTACAAAGCTGCCGGTGTTCCCATGCTTCCGGTGATCGCCACCGAAGAGCACGTCACCAAGCAGATTCTGTTCTACAGCTGGGCAATGGTCGTCACGACGCTTGTCCTCGTGCCCGCATCGGGAGTCATCTACGCCGCCATCACCATCGTTGCCGGTGCGTGGTTCCTGCTCATGGCACATCAGCTGTACCGCAGCGTTCGCGGTGGTGCTCAGGTCAAACCGCTACGCTTGTTCCTGCAGTCCAACAACTATCTTGCGATCGTGTTCGTCGGCCTCGCCGTCGACTCGGTTCTCGGACTCCAGACGATCAGCGACATGCTGAGCTGATTCTGCTGTGCGCCTTTATTAACCGCGGGCGGTTAATAAAGGCGCACAGCACTTCGCTAGGGGATCAGAACGATCGACCCGGTCGTTGCTCGACCTTCCAGATCCCGATGCGCTGTTGCCGCATCGGCGAGGGGATACTCGGCGCCGACGCGAATATCGAGTTTCCCGTCCGCAATGGCGTCGAAGACATCGCCGGCACGCCAGGTCAGTTCCTCTCGAGTGCGAATGTGATGCGCGAGCGTCGGACGCGTCAGGAACAGCGAACCCGACGAATTGAGCCGCTGCGGATCGACAGGCGGAACCGGTCCACTGGCCGCACCGAACAAAGCGACCGTGCCGCGGATGCGCACGGAAGCCAAGCTCGAATCAAAAGTTGTCGCACCGACGCCGTCGTATGCCGCCGCTACTCCTTCGCCGCCGGTCAACTCCCGGACTCGCGCTGCGATGTCCTCGTCGTACCGCAGGACCTCCGCGGCGCCCGCGCCACGCGAGAGTTCTTCCTTTGCATCCGATGACACAGTCGTGATGACCTTCGCCCCGAGGCTGACGGCCATCTGCGTCAGGATCAACCCGACGCCGCCCGCGCCTGCGTGCACGAGCACGGTGTCGCCGCTCTGGATCGGATACGTCGACTTCGCGAGGTAGTGCGCTGTCATCCCCTGCAGGAGCGCCGACGCCGCGGCCGATGCCGGGACACCGTCAGGCACTTTCACGGCGACTGCGGCGGGAACAGCCACCTTCTCGGCATAGCTGCCAGTGGCAGCGGCCCACGCGACCCGGTCGCCCACGGCGAATTCGTTGACCTCGGAACCGACAGCTTCGACGACACCGCTGCCCTCGTCGCCGGGAATGTAGGGGAGCGGACGCTTGTACTGGCCCATTCGGAAGTACGTGTCGATGAAATTGATGCCGATCGCTTCGGTCTTGACGAGTAGATCGCCTGGGCCCGGTGTCGGTTCGGGTTGTTCGGTCAGAGTCAGAACCTCTGGTCCGCCGGTCTCGGTCACGTAGATGGCTCGCATGGTTTCTGTTCTACACCCGAGGCGGCCGACGCTCAGTCCATGCCTGGTGTCGCTTCCGGGCTACCGACCAGTATTGTCGAGTCATGAGCACCGATACCGAGAAGTCGGACGCCACCCCGTCCGCGCCGGAACTGCCGAAGTCCACGGTGAACGCCATCACCAAGTTCGTCGCCGAGCACGGCGGCTCCGCCAGCGCCGTCATCCAGCCGGTCGGCCTGGCCGGCGTTCGCATCACCCTCGTAGGTGCCGACGGCATCCTCGGTGATCAGGTCGTCGAGGACCTCGCCACGGCAAACGCGGTCGTCGCGTCCTTCGACAACGTCACCGTCGCCGAGTGGGAGCGCGAACTGACGAGCATCGTCACCCCGCAGGAAGGCCATTTCAAGAAGATGGCCGGTTGGGTCGCCAACCAGACTCGGTTCCCGAAAGCTCGCAACGAATCCTGAAATGACGTGTGGGGCGTAGGAACACCTTTTGGTGTTCCTACGCCCCACACGTGTCTTGAAGCGTCAGACAGCTGGTATCGGCGAATTGGTCGGCGTGTACTGGCGGGTCTTACCCGCAGCCCAAACTGCTGCGGTCGCAGCCGTGCACAGTCCTGCACCGGCGACGTGCATGATCACCAGAACTTCCGGCACATCGGTGAAGTACTGCACGACACCGATGAGCGACTGCGCGAGGATCAGTCCCAGCAGGACCTTCAGACGGATCTTCACGGCTGCGGATGTCCCGACCGCATACAGGCCGAAGGTCAGACCCACGACCAGCGCGAGATATCCGACCAGAAGCTGTGAGTGCAGATGGACGAGCGTCACGATCTCGATCTCCAGGCGAGGCACCGTCCGGTCCAGCCCCTTGTCGCCGGCGTGCGGGCCTGCGCCCGTTACGAGAGTTCCAGCGACCAAAACGCCGGCGAGCGCGACACCTGACAGCGCGGTAAGCCAGCGCAGCGGCCTCGGCATCACGACCAGAGTTGTTGCTTCGTCGGGTTCCGCGATCTTCGCGTACATCACCGTGGCAACCCAGACCATCAGCATCGACGCAACCAGGTGAATGGCGACCGTCCACCACAGCAAGCCTGTGAGGACGGTGATACCGCCGATCACTGCCTGAACGACAGTGCCGAGCGGCATCATCCAGGCGTAGACAAGCACCTCTTTGCGTCGGCGAGCGCGAGTCACCGCAAGCACGATCGCAGCGGCGACGATGACGACCAGGAAGGTCAGCAGGCGGTTGCCGAACTCGACGGCTTGGTGAATCACCGCGACCTGTCCGTGGCCGACCGGGACGAAGCTACCGGGGAAGCACTGCGGCCACGTCGGGCAACCGAGTCCCGAGTCCGTCACGCGCACCACCGCGCCGGTGACAGCGATGCCGCCCTGCGTCAGGATCACGATGAACGCGATGATCTTCTGCGTTTTCAGCGAGGGGAGAGGTAGTCGATCCACCAAGCGTAAAAATCCGGCATACACACGATTCACCACGCCAACGATCGTAGTTCCCCATCAACTACACAGTGTCGTTGGGGCCAGCTCGCTCCGCGCCTGCCCCGCGTCGTTGGGGCCAGCTCGCTCCGCGCCTGCCCCGACTCGACGAGACCAGAACTGCGCAGCCGTGGGGCCAGCTCGCGTCAGTTCGCGCGAACTCGCACGATTCCCGAGATCGTTCCCTGGAAGTACTCGCCCGACTCGGTGATGAGTGCAGACATCTGAAGGGTGTCGTTGAGGATCGTCGACGGCAGCGGAGTCGAACCGATCTGCGACCCGTCCTTCGAGTCGATCACCGCGAAGGAGTAACCGTCCAGCGGAGAGGTGTTCGGAGCACCGTCCCGTGTCACCGTGTAAATCGAGCCGTCAGCCGTCGAGAGGTGAGGTACCGCGGAGCTACGAATCGTGTTGTCCCACACGACATGGCAGCCGACCGGATCGATGTCGACGCGGGTCATTCCGCCGTTGAAGGGTGCCGTGGCGGGGACCGCTGGACCGGCACCTTCAGGAGTCGTGGGGTACGGGTATCCGTAAGTGCCGGCGACGTAGACGGAATGACCGATGCCGACGGGGGAGTTCTCGCTGCCGCTCGGTGAGCCGTCCTGGCTGGCAGCGGACAACACCGGCTGCGTGCACACCTCGGCGCCCGTGTCAGCGCGATAGACATGCAAGCTCACTGTCGGGTGGGCGTTGTCGACGATGGTCAAGAAATCGCTGCCCGTCGACGGGCCGAAGTATGTCGGCGTCGATCCGGTTCCCCAGCTGAGCTGACCCGGATTGCGGGCCGGCCCGCGGTCGTACGGCTGACGCCAGTCGATGACGACCTCGTCGCCATTTCGCTTCAGTTGGTAGAGCGCGTGGGTCGTTGCGACAGCAGTGCCCGTCGGGGAGGTGGAGATGCTGTTCTGCACCTGTTCACCTTCGGGGAGCGCAATGCTGTGCGCGATTCGATCCGCGCCGACATACCCGACGGTGCCGTGCCCGGTGGCGAACCAGACATTGCCTTCCCAGTCCGGAGCGAGTCCGTTGACGTTGTCGTCGGCGGCAACCGCACCACTGAGATCGACTACATCCGCGAGTTCCAGCCGCCAACTGCCGTCCGGATTCTGCGCATGGGAAATGCGGACCAGTTGACGGTTTCCGTCGACGGCTACGAGACGGTTCTCGTTGTCGAGGTAGGCGTAGACGCCGCCGAGCAGACTGCCCTTCGCGAGCGGCAGTTGTGCTACGGATCTACCCAACGGCGTGGCGTCGGCCTTCGGATCGATCAAATGGATGGTCGGGATCTGGCCGATCATCGTCGTGCAGAGCGAGACGACCATGCCGTCGGAACCCTGGAGGACCGTCGGGCAGGCGGCCATCATCGGGAAAGCAGTCACCTCGTGTGGGCCGGTTCCTGGACCAGGCAGCGGAGTGACGTCGGACGAGCCCGCGTCACCGTGCATGGTGGAAGTACCGACGGGACCGAGGTGCGGATTTGCAGGTGCGAGTGGACCGGACACCGAAGGGGTCGCCGTTGCGGGTCCGGCACACAACATGACTGTTGCGGCCACACAGCCGACGATCTGAGCTGTCCGTCGTGTACTCACGTGAACTTGAACCACCTTGCTGCGCAGACTCCGGCCACTGCGGCCCAGATGAGAAGTACGAGAATCGAGAACCAGTCCATCGAGGTGTCGAGGGCCGCTTCGAGTGCGTGTGCGAGAGCGCCGGACGGAACAATGCGGACCAGCGTGTGGACGGCGGTCGGAAGTTCACCACTGGCGAAGACCACACTGCCGATGCCCACCATGATGAACCACAGGATGTTGGCGAGAGCGAGAACGATCTCTGCTCGCAAAGTACCGCCGAGCAGTAGGCCAAGCGCTGCAAATGTGACAGTACCGATGGCAATGACCACTGCGCCGAGTACAAGTTCGACGAATGACGGACGCCATCCCAACGCCAAACCGATAGCGCCGAGCAAGAGTGACTGCAGCGCCACGACGATGATGACGGCAGCGCTCTTGCCTGCGATGATTCCCCACCGCGGTAGCGGCGTTGCACCGAGTCGCTTGAGCGCGCCGTATCGGCGGTCGAATCCGACGGCGATGGCCTGTCCGGTGAACGCCGTCGACATCACGGCAACCATCATGACACCAGGGAGCACGGTATCGACCCGAGAATCGCCCAAATCGCCGATCGGAAGTAGACACAGTCCGATGAGCAGGGTGATCGGGATGAACATGGTGAGCAGCAATTGCTCACCGTTGCGGAGCAGAAGAGTCAACTCCAGTTTGGTCTGCGCCGCCAGCATCTTGGCCGCCGAATTGGGGCGGGGATCCGGCGAGAAGGTGCCTGGCTCGAAGCGGTTCTCGGCGAGTCGCCGGTCTCTGGCAACGCTGATGGGACTGCTCTGGCCGTTCGACGCTGTTTCGTTCATGACCTTGATCTCCGTCATCCCCTCAGTTCCCGGCCCGTCAATTCGAGGAAGACGTCTTCCAGACTCCGTTGATCGACGCGAATGTCGTTGATCAGCACGTCCTGATCGGCACACCACGTTGCGACAGTCGCCACGGTTGCCGGATCGATTGCACCTTCGACGACGTAGGTGCCGGGGTTGGATTCCTCGATGCGGAACCCGGCGAGTGAACCGGCCAGCGAATCGAGGCTCAAACCGGGAACCGTCGTCAGACGGAGTTGTCCTTCGGCGCCCTTGCTGGTGACCTCCGCCGGCGTTCCCGACGCGACGATCTTGCCGTGGTCGATGATGACCAGTTCGTCGGCGAGCGCTTCGGCCTCGTCCATGAGGTGTGTGGTGAGCAGGACGCTCACGCCGTCGCGTCGCAGAGCGTCGATGAGTTCCCACACGAGTAGACGTGCCTGAGCGTCGAGGCCGGCGGTGGGTTCGTCCAGAAATACCAATTCGGGACGGCCGACCAGCGCGCACGCCAGGGACAGTCGTTGCTGCTGGCCTCCGGAGAGGCGGCGGTACGGGGTCTTGCGCGCATCGGTGAGGCCGAGTTTGGAAAGGAGCCAGGCGGGATCGAGCGGGTCGGCCGAGTATGCGGCCACGAGGTCGAGCATTTCCCCGGCCTTGGACCCGGGGTACGCGCCGCCGCCCTGCAGCATGACACCGATTCGCGAGCGGACTTCACCGGAGTCGGCGATGGGATCGAGACCGAGCACTCGAACCGTGCCGGCATCGGGGGTGACAAACCCTTCGCACATCTCGACGGTGGTTGTCTTACCGGCTCCGTTGGGGCCGAGCAGGGCAACTACCTGGGCCGTCTCGACAGTGAGATCGATACC
The DNA here is from genome assembly GCF_031763325.1 of Rhodococcus sp. SG20037. Classification (NCBI taxonomy): domain Bacteria; kingdom Bacillati; phylum Actinomycetota; class Actinomycetes; order Mycobacteriales; family Nocardiaceae; genus Rhodococcus; species Rhodococcus sp. SG20037. The sequence continues at coordinate 3,147,386 of NZ_CP134497.1, forward strand.
GTCGACGGCTCGAACACCGTCGAAGGACTTGACGACACCCTGGATCTGTACCGCCGGCGTCGACGATCTGGAGGCTCTCGAGGTCACGGGGAATCAGCGTAAGCCCCCGCCGAGTTGTCTTCGTCTACCGGTCCGCCTTTCGTGATCTCCGCTACTGGCTTGTCGCTACGCCAGGGGAGTGAATTGCGGGTGAAGACGATGAGCGTTCCGGCGGTGAGGATGGTCGCGATGACGGCCTGCACGATCATGAACGGAAGGTATTCGGCGCCGTTGGACATCAACATGACGCTGACGATCGAGGTGAAGACGACGGCAGGGATGCGGAAAATCGGCGCGGTGGCCCACGCCGCCAACGGAAGGATCGCCCACAGCAGGTACCACGGCTGAACGACGGGGAACAGGAGAACGATCGCTCCGAGTGCGATGCCGAGTCCACCGACCGGGTGTATGCGGCCCATGTACACCGAGATCATCATCCGTGCGGTGACGAGCATGGCGACGAGAGTTGCGATGGGCCGCGTGATCGTGAGGATCGCCGTCGTGTGATCGCCGAGTCCGAGTAGTACACCGGCCAATCCCGTGCCGACGCCCAGGAGCGTCGGGATGGACATCCAACTCCGGACTGCCGTGGCGGTGTCGAGGGTGTTGATCCAACCCATACCGAGCCCACTGGCCACGCTGATGACAAACGTGACGACAGCGGCAACGATGCCCAGGAGAATCGCGGCTCCCGCCAGGGCTTTCCAGGTTCCACCCCAACGCCGAGCCAAGGCCATGCCGACAAATCCCAAGGCAAGCAAGGACGGAATTTTGACGGTCGACGACAAGGCGATCAAACCTGATCCCGCAACGAGATAGAACAGCGCTCGCCCACGGATGGGCCCGGACCCTTCGACTGCGCGGAGAGCGATCTCGATTCCGGCGAGCATCAACCCGAGCATGAGCGCTTCGTTGTGGATGCCGGCCACCAAGTGGAAGAGCAACAGCGGGTTCGCGGCACCGAGCCAGAGCGAACTGACGGCAGAGACACCGCATCGCTTGGCCAGTCGCGGTATCGCCCACACGATGAGCGCGACGCCGGCCAATGCGAGCAAGCGGTGCAAGAAGATTCCGGCCACGATGTTGTCGCCGGTCAGTGAGCTGATCCCGCGTCCCAGCCACAGGAAGAACGGACCGTACGGAGCTGGGGTGTCGCGCCAGATCGTCGGAACCGTGCGGGTGAGAACGTGGTCGACGCCCAGTGCCGCCTTGGGGCCGATGGCGTACGGATCGAGTCCACGGGCCGCGATTTCGCTTTGAGCCAGATACGAGTAGACGTCGCGGCTGAACATCGGCGGTGCGACCGAGAGCGGCAGGATCCACAGCAGGAGTGTGCGGTCCAACTGGGAACGGGTCATGCGCCGCGGTGCGCCGGAACGGCTGCGTATGTCCCCGACTGCAAATCGGCCCATCATCAGCCAGGCCAGAACGACGAGCACGGTTCCGGTCATCGTCATGGTGAGTGAGACCGTCGGCATACGTCCGGGAAGGCTGAGGACTCGAAGTCCTGCGGTCGGATTCTGCAGGACGGGTTGTGCGCCGGCGCCGAGCGCTCCGACTGCCATCAAGACCGCGCCGGTTGCGCCGAATCGGCGAATCCCTCGCAGTTGTGCGGTTTCCTTCGCGTTCAGGCCAGGGCGCTCGTCCTCGTCGCCGTGCAGCACCGCGGCCATACTCTGCCGGGGAGCGGATCCGAAAGGTCGAACGCCGATTGTGGAAAGCGCGAGTGCCTTGGGTTTTTCCAGCAGGATCGCGCGCGCCGATCGCGCGGTCGTCGTCTTCTCGGGGGTCTGCGGCACACCAGGCAGCGTAGCGGCTCCATCCAGCCGGACAGACAAGCACAAACAACGTACGTTGTCCGGATATTCCCGAATGTAATGCAGGTTGCCCTTAGTAGACCTGCGAAAAGAATTCCGTCACACTTGTGTTGTGAAAAGAAATGCGTCAGACCCTCGAAGCAAGGAAGTTGCAGGTCAGCCCACTGTAGCGACCTCGCCTAGTGCTGCCGCAAATCCGGTGACGGTGAGCGTCGAAGGCCAGACCCGGGCCGCAGTGGTCAAGCTGCTACTCGAAGAAGGCCCCATTACCGCCTCCGAAATCGGCACGCGCCTCGGTTTGAGTGCCGCAGGTGTCCGACGTCACTTGGATGCGTTGATCGAGTCCGGCGAAGCCCGTACCGCTTCGGCGGCGTCGCTGCGTCAGCGCGGACGAGGTCGTCCCGCCAAGCAGTTCCAGATCACCGCGACCGGCCGCGGCCGCCTCGGCCACACCTACGACGATCTGGCGGGAGCCGCGATGCGGCAACTCCGTGAAATCGGCGGAGACGCGGCAATCGAGGAGTTCGCCAAGCGTCGGGTTCAGGCGATCGTCGGCGACGTCGAACCGGCTGATCCGACAGATGTCGACAACGTCGAGGCGACAGCGGACGCAATCGCCGAAGCCTTCAACGCGGTGGGGTTCGCAGCGTCGACCCGGCCGGTCGGCAACGGCGTGCAGATCTGCCAACACCATTGCCCGGTTTCCCATGTGGCAGAAGAGTTTCCGGAACTGTGCGAGGCAGAGCAGCAAGCATTCCGGCAATTGCTCGGGACTCATGTTCAGCGTCTGGCGACCATCGCCAACGGTGACTGCGCCTGCACGACGCACGTGCCCCTCGTGTCCACCGGGAGTAGATGACCGGACCAGAGTGTTCTACAGAGCGTTGCCACCGTGCAGCGTTCGAATAGAGATTTTTCAGCTAGTTCTTCAAAGTCAGAACTGCTCGACCACAGCGACCAGCCCTCGCTGAACCCGAGCAGCCGTCAAGAAACAAGACTCCGGAAGGAGCTCGCATGACCGTCACATCAGACCAGGCGACTACCACTGCGGCAGCAGGCACCGAGCCGCTCACGCAGGAAGAGACCATCGCGTCCCTCGGTCATTACGGCTACGGCTGGTCCGATTCCGACGAAGCCGGAGCCAGCGCGCAGCGCGGGTTGTCCGAGGCTGTCGTGCGGGACATCTCCGCCAAGAAGAGCGAGCCCGAGTGGATGCTCGACATCCGCCTGAAGGCGCTGCGCACCTTCGACAAGAAGCCGATGCCGAACTGGGGCAGCGACCTCGAAGGTATTCACTTCGACAACATCAAGTACTTCGTCCGGTCCAGCGAGAAGCAGGCCGAGTCGTGGGAAGACCTGCCCGAGGACATCAAGAACACGTACGACAAGCTCGGCATCCCCGAGGCGGAGAAGCAGCGCCTCGTTGCCGGCGTCGCAGCTCAGTACGAGTCCGAGGTCGTCTACCACTCGATCCGTGAGGACCTCGAGGAGCAGGGCGTCATCTTCCTCGACACGGACACCGGTCTCAAGCAGCACCCGGAGCTGTTCAAGGAGTACTTCGGATCGGTCATCCCGGCCGGCGACAACAAGTTCTCCGCGCTGAACACCGCCGTGTGGTCGGGCGGCTCGTTCATCTACGTTCCGCCGGGAGTCCACGTGGACATCCCGTTGCAGGCGTACTTCCGCATCAACACCGAGAACATGGGTCAGTTCGAGCGCACCCTGATCATCGTCGACGAAGATGCCTCCGTGCACTACGTCGAGGGTTGCACCGCGCCGATCTACAAGTCCGATTCACTGCACTCGGCCGTCGTCGAGATCATCGTGAAGAAGGGCGGCCACTGCCGCTACACGACCATCCAGAACTGGTCCAACAACGTCTACAACCTGGTGACCAAGCGCACCAAGGTCGAGGCCGGCGGATCCATGGAGTGGGTCGACGGCAACATCGGCTCCAAGGTCACCATGAAGTACCCGGCCGTGTGGCTGATGGGCGAGTACGCCCGCGGTGAGGTTCTCTCCGTTGCGTTCTCCGGCGAGGGCCAGCACCAGGACACCGGCGCCAAGATGCTCCACCTCGCGCCGCACACGTCCTCGACCATCATCAGCAAGTCTGTCGCCCGCGGCGGTGGACGTGCGTCGTACCGCGGTCTGGTGCAGGTCAACAAGGGTGCCCACGGCTCCAAATCGACCGTCAAGTGTGACGCTCTGCTGGTCGACCAGATCAGCCGAAGCGACACCTACCCGTACGTCGACATCCGCGAGGACGACGTCACCATGGGTCACGAGGCCACCGTTTCGAAGGTCAGTGACGATCAGCTCTTCTACCTGATGAGCCGCGGACTGACCGAGGACGAGGCGATGGCCACCATCGTGCGTGGATTCGTCGAGCCCATCGCGAAGGAACTCCCGATGGAGTACGCGCTCGAGCTCAACCGCCTTATCGAACTTCAGATGGAAGGGGCTGTGGGTTAGTGACCACGCCAGAGACCGGAGTCATCGGAGCTGTTGCCGGGGAGAACCCGACCGCTCCTGTAAAGGGTGCAGCCACAGGCTCACCCATCACGAACAAGGGTGAGCAGTTCTCCTCGTTCGACGTCAATGCTTTCGAGGTTCCCGGCGGACGTGACGAGATCTGGCGGTTCACCCCGCTGCGTCGCCTCCGGGGATTGCACGACGGCAGCGCCGTCGCCAACGGACAGGTCACCGTCGAGGTCGACGGCGGCAGCGACATCACCGTCGAGACCGTCGGCCGTGACGACGCACGTCTGGGCAAAGCCGGCGTTCCCGCTGATCGCATTGCAGCGCAGGCGTATTCGAGCTTCGAGACGGCAACGGTCATCTCGGTTGGTGCCGAGGTCGAGGTCGAGAAGCCCGTTGTGGTCACCATGACCGGCCCCGGAGTCGACAACGTCGCCTACGGACACACCCAGATTCGTCTGGCGCAGTTCGCCAAGGCGACGTTCGTGATCGACCAGCGCGGCAGCGGAACCTTCGCGGAGAACATCGAATTCGTTCTCGGTGACAGTTCGCAGCTGACCGTGGTGGCCATCCAGGACTGGGCGGACGACGCAGTTCACGTGACGTCACACCACGCTCGCCTGAACCGCGACGCAGTGCTTCGATACACCTCGATCAGCCTGGGCGGCGACCTGGTTCGCCTGTCCGCCACCGTCAAGTACGACGGACCGGGCGGCGACGCCGAACTGCTCGGCCTGTACTTCGCCGACGCCGGCCAGCATCTGGAACAGCGTCTGCTGGTGGATCATTCGCAGCCCAACTGCAAGTCCAACGTGGTCTACAAGGGTGCGCTTCAGGGCGATCCCGGATCCGGTAAGCCCGACGCGCACACCGTGTGGATCGGCGACGTTCTCATCCGCGCCGCAGCGGAGGGCACCGACACGTTCGAGCTCAACCGCAACCTGGTGCTGACCGACGGCGCCCGCGCCGACTCGGTTCCGAACCTCGAAATCGAAACCGGTGAGATCGTCGGGGCCGGCCACGCAAGTGCAACGGGACGTTTCGACGACGAGCAGCTGTTCTACCTGCGTGCTCGTGGTATCCCGGAGGATCAGGCTCGTCGTCTGGTCGTACGTGGGTTCTTCCACGAAATCATCAACAAGATCGCTGTTCCCGAGGTGCGCGATCGCCTCGAAGCCGCAGTCGAAGCCGAACTCGCAGCCGTCGGCTCCTGACCGCCCCGCCTGCGACACCACCCCGTCGCTACGCTCGCCCGCCTCATCTTGAAGGAATTTCATGTCTACCAGTGACAACACCACCACCTCGGTCCTCGAGGTTCGTGACCTGCACGTCGAGGTCGCCAACTCCGATGCCAACGCCGAGCCCATCCAGATCCTCAAAGGCGTCGACCTGACGGTCCGCTCGGGGGAGACCCACGCGATCATGGGCCCCAACGGCTCCGGCAAGTCGACTCTGTCGTACGCCATCGCCGGTCACCCCAAGTACCAGGTCACGTCGGGCTCCATCACCCTCAACGGTGAAGACGTCCTCGCAATGAGCGTCGACGAGCGTGCACGTGCCGGGCTCTTCCTGGCCATGCAGTACCCCGTCGAGGTTCCCGGCGTTTCCATGTCCAACTTCCTGCGCACCGCCGCTACGGCCGTGCGAGGCGAGGCTCCCAAGCTGCGCCACTGGGTCAAGGAAGTCAAGGAAGCCCTCAGCGAGCTCGAGATCGATCCCTCGTTCATCGAGCGCTCGGTCAACGAAGGCTTCTCCGGTGGCGAGAAGAAGCGGCACGAGATCCTGCAGTTGGGCATGCTCAAGCCGAAGATCGCGATCCTCGACGAGACCGACTCCGGCCTCGACGTCGACGCTCTGCGCACCGTCTCCGAAGGCGTCAACCGCTACAAGGAGCGCGAGAACGGCGGCGTTCTGCTGATCACGCACTACACGCGCATTCTGCGCTACATCAACCCCGACTTCGTTCACGTGTTCGTCGGTGGCCGCATCGTCGAGTCCGGTGGACCGGAGCTGGCCGACGAGCTCGAGACCAACGGCTACGTTCGTTTCACCGCGGACACCGCAGCTACCCAGGGAGCGTAATCACGATGACCACCTCGGTGCGCGAGCTCGACGTCACAGCGGTTCGGGCCGACTTCCCGATCCTGGCGCGAACCGTGCGCGACGGAAAACCTTTGGTGTACTTGGATTCGGGCGCTACCTCACAGCGTCCGGTCCAGGTTCTCGATGCCGAACGGGACTTCCTGACCACGTGTAACGCGGCAGTACACCGGGGTGCTCATCAGCTCGCAGAAGAGGCGACTGACGCGTACGAGAATGCTCGCGCCACCATCGCTTCCTTCGTGGGTGCGGATTCGGACGAGTTGGTGTTCACCAAGAACGCCACCGAGGCTCTCAATCTGGTGACCTACGTTCTCGGTGACGATCGCTTCGACCGCCATGTCGGTCCTGGCGACGAAATCGTCATCACCGAACTCGAACACCACGCCAACCTCGTTCCCTGGCAGGAACTTGCGCGCCGAACCGGTGCGACGCTCAAGTGGTACGGCGTCACCGACGACGGCCGGATCGATCTCGATTCGCTGGAGCTGACGGACGCGGTGAAGGTCGTTTCGTTCACCCACCAGTCCAACGTGACCGGCGCGATCGCGCCCGTCGAGGAATTGGTGCGACGAGCACGCGCCGTCGGTGCACTCGTCGTGCTCGACGCGTGCCAGTCGGTGCCTCACATGGCGGTCGACTTCCACGAACTGGGAGTGGACTACGCGGCGTTCTCCGGTCACAAGATGCTCGGCCCTTCGGGGGTCGGAGTTCTCTACGGCCGTCGTGAACTGCTGGCAGCGATGCCTCCGTTCATCACCGGCGGATCGATGATCGAGACGGTCACCATGGAGGTCAGCACTTACGCGCCGCCGCCTCAGCGTTTCGAGGCCGGCGTCCCGATGACCTCACAGGTGGTCGGGTTGGGCGCTGCCGTGGATTACCTGAACACCTTCGGGATGGACGCAGTCGCCGCGCACGAGCACGTGTTGGTGGAGGCTGCTCTCGAAAAGTTGTCGGCGATCGAAGGTCTGCGCATCATCGGACCACAGACGTCCGAGAACCGCGGCGGCGCGATTTCCTTTGTCGTGGACGGTATTCACGCCCACGACCTCGGACAGATCCTCGACGACGAGGGCGTCGCGATTCGCGTCGGACACCATTGTGCGTGGCCGCTGCATCGTAAGTTCGGTGTCGCTGCGACGGCCCGTGCGTCGTTTGCGCTCTACAACACCACCGCGGAAATCGATGTTCTCGTTGCCGCGATCAAGCGTGCGCAGGAATTTTTCGGTGTCGCAGGGGAGTTGAACTGAATCATGCGCATGGAGCAGATGTATCAGGAAGTGATCCTCGATCACTACAAACATCCGCACGGCCGCGGACTCCGTGAGCCGTTCGGCGCCGAGGTGCACCACGTCAACCCGACGTGTGGCGACGAGGTGACGTTGCGCGTCCAGATATCCGAGGACGGAACGGTCTCCGACGTCTCGTACGACGGTCAGGGTTGTTCGATCAGCCAGGCGTCGACGTCGGTGCTCAACGACCTCGTCATCGGGATGCAGGTCACCGACGCACTGAAGACGGTGACGGCGTTCAACGAGATGGTGAGCAGTCGGGGCACCGTCGAGGGGGACGAGGACGTTCTCGGCGACGGTATCGCGTTCGTCGGAGTCTCGAAGTATCCGGCACGCGTGAAGTGCGCCTTGCTCGGATGGATGGCATTCAAGGATGCTGTAGTCCAGATTGTCGACGGCAGTGCTGTGACGACGGCGGACAGCAGCAGTGAATTGGTCGACACGACTGAAGGACAGGGATCATGACCGAGACACAACCAGTGCAGGACGCCGAGGTCGGCGCTCCGGTGAATCCGAATCCCGATTCCACTGCGGAATTCGGTGGCGCACAGGGCAGTGGCACTGTCCCGTCGCCTGAGCGACTCGACGAACTCGAAGAAGCGATGCGCGACGTCGTCGATCCCGAACTGGGAATCAACGTCGTCGATCTCGGCTTGGTCTACGGACTCTTCGAAGACGACGGTGTCGTCACTATCGACATGACTTTGACGTCGGCGGCGTGCCCGTTGACCGACGTGATCGAGGACCAGGCGCGCGGCGCACTTGTGCGTAGCGATCTGTGTACCGACATGAAGATCAACTGGGTGTGGTTGCCGCCGTGGGGACCGGACAAGATCACCGAAGACGGACGCGAGCAACTGCGCGCACTCGGCTTCACGGTCTGACAAGCAACCTCGGCACGATCAACTGAATACATTTCACCGGAGCGTCGGTGCCCGTTCGTCGGGTACCGGCGCTTCGGTTTGTTATATAGGGCCGTTTTAGCCATGATATTCAGGACAATAGTCCCAAATGGTTGTTTGATGAATATTTGCTGGAAGCTGACTGATCGGTAACATCGCAGCTGATTGTCACGATGTGATCTCCGGCGGGCGATTTGCCAGTTTCCACCCGAGCTTTCCAAAGTATTCGTCTCATTTTCGAAGTGCCCCGATCAGTTCGAAGCGTCCAGCGGACGCATAAACCTGTTTGCATCATGATCAAGTTGTAAGAGGGAGATTCGTGTGGATGGCAGTCCCGACCGAGGAATCGTTTCCGCAGCTCGTCCGGACGACGAACTCACCTTCCCTCTTTCTGCCGCGCAACTTTCCCTGCTTGTCGCACAACAGCTTCGACCCGAGATTCCCGTCAGCATCGCTCAGTACGTGGACGTGGACGGCCCACTCGACATCGAGCTGCTGACCGCTGCCAGCAAACAGACCGGCCGTGAGATCGGCTCCGGATATCTGCGCCTGGTCGAGGTGGACGGGGTTGCGCGTCAGTGGCTCGATCTCGACATGGACGACTCCCTCGACGTGGTCGATCTTCGCGCCGAATCGGATCCGGAATCTGCAGCGCAGGAATGGATGCGCAGAGAGCACACTGCTGCCATCGATCCGTTCACCGATCGCCTGGTCAGGCTGGCAGTCCTGGTGCTGCGCGACGACCATTACTACTGGTACAGCCGTATTCATCACGTAGCGCTCGACGGTTTCGGCGCGATGTCGATGATGAACCGCACAGCCGAGATCTACACCGCCGCGGTGCGCGATCTACCAGTTCCCCCAGCGGTAACTGCCCCCCTCCAATCGTTGGTGAAGGCAGAGGCCGACTATCTGGGCTCCACGCGGTGGGAGCGCGATCGCGACTACTGGAACACCAAGATGGCCGACAAACCGGGCGGAACCTCGCTCGCGTCCTCGACTGCTCCGTCGCAGGCATGGTCTCGCCTACGGTCGGCGACGGTACCTACGGAAATGCGGAGCTCCCTCGAACGGCTGGCCGCCGCCCACGATGTGACGACGTCGTCAGTGGTGATCGGTGCACTGGCGGCTTACCTCGCCCGGGCCACCGGGACCCGCGACGTGGTCCTCAGCCTGCCGGTCTCGGGGCGGACGACAAAAGCTGCTCGCCGGTCCGGCGGAATGATGTCGAACGTCGTTCCGATACGTGCGAGCGTCGATCCGCATTTCGCGGTCGGGGACTTGCTGCACGAGGTGAAGATCGAACTCACCGGCGCACTGCGTCATCAGAAATACCGCCACGAGGACCTACGACGCGACCTCAACGCCGGTGATCACAGCATCGCCGACGGACGAGGCTTCCACGGGCCGTTGATCAACCTCATGCTGTTCCATTCCGGAATCACTCTCGGGGACGCGCACGGCGAACTGAACGTGATCTCGACCGGGCCGATCGAAGACCTCTCCGTCAACGTCTATCAGACTTCCGCAGCCGAAGAGATCCAGATCGACTTCGCCGCGAATCCAGACCTGTACACCAACGAGGACATCTCGCGTCACCACCGGCGTTTCCTCGAGTTCCTCGACTTGTTCTGCGCTGCGGAATCGGGAACTCGATTGATGGATATCGACCCCGACGCCGCGGGTAAATGGATCGCCGAAGTTCAACACGCCCGCAACGTCGAGTACTGGTCTGCGACCTTGTCGAACCCCGCCGAGGAACTGGGTTTGCCGGTCGTCGCCGGAACCGGTCGAACGTCCACGCCCCTCGAGATCGAGGCAGGCCTCTGCCGGAGCCTCGAGACGATGGCGACGACGATGAACACGAGTCTGTTCGTGCTGTTCCAGTCTGCGATGGCCGGACTGCTGCGCCGCGTCGGTTCGGCTGACGAGGTGTCGATCGGCGTCTCGGTCCGAGGATACGGCGCCTCCAATCCGGACGATTTCGTCTCGATGTTCGCCAACCAGTTGGTGCTTCGCTCGACGGTGTCGAACACCATGACGCTCACCGACCTGGTCGGTGCGGTGGACACCGTCGCAATCGAAGCTCTCGAACACGCAGACATTCTTCTGTCTTCGGTGACCGCCGCACTCGGTGACGGCCGCTGGGTCGAGACGGGCCCGTTGTTCCGGGCGATGGTCTGCTTCGAGGAGCCGCTGGATGCTCACCCGAGATTTCCGGGGCTCATGGTCGGTGCGCCTATCGGATCGGATCTGGCCACCGTGCCGGAACTGTTTGTCTCCCTGGCGATTCCGACTGGTGAGCATGCCGATTTCGATCAGCCGATCTCCGGTGTTCTGGATTGGCTCGGCACGAAGGAGCAAGCCGAGGACCTCGCCGACCGTTATCTACGAATCTTGACCGCGATGGTCGGTGCTCCGCACTCGGCGCTCGGCTCAGTGGATCTACTGCGCCCGGACGCGCGCCAGGCGCTGGTGCCGCCCGTTCTGCCGATTACCCCGGTCCGAACGCTCTCCGAGATCCTTTCCGACCGCATTCGGGCGACCCCGGAAGCGATCGCCGTTGTCGCAGGTAGCGAGCGCGTGTCGTACCGCGAACTCGATCGACGATCGAATCAGTTGGCGCGCAAGCTCGTCGATCATGGCGTGCAATCCGAGTCGTTGGTCGGAATCATGCTGCCGAAATCCGTGGACATGATCGTTGCCGCTGTCGCGGTAGTGAAGGCCGGCGGCGGATACCTCCCACTCGATCGTGCACACCCCGCCGAGCGTTTGGCATACGTGGTCGAGGATGCGCAACCGGTGTGCGTCATCTCCGATTCCACTTTCCCGAACTCCGCCTTCCCGAACTCTGACGTGGTGGTCGTCGGCGTCGAATCCGACGAATACTCCGGTGAGAGTCTGGAAACCGATGAGCGCCCGCGCGGACACGGAGCCGACAATCTGGCGTACGTGATCTACACCTCGGGGTCGACGGGCCGACCCAAAGGTGTCTCCGTCACCCACGCCGCTGTGGTGCGATTGTTCGAGAACACGCACGTCGAATTCGGATTCGACGGCAACGACGTGTGGACGATGTTCCACTCGTTCGCCTTCGACTTCTCGGTCTGGGAACTGTGGGGCGCGCTGCTCCACGGCGGAACGCTGGTCCTGGTCGATCACGAGGTATCACGCGACCCTGACGCCTTCCGGGCGCTGGTCGCCGCAGAAGGCGTCACCGTGCTCAATCAGACGCCCTCGGCCTTCTACCAGTACATCGAAGCCGACCTTCGGGCCGATTCGGAGACCCGGCTCCGGTACGTGATCTTCGGTGGCGAAGCCTTGGACCTGCGTCGACTCGGGCGCTGGTACGACAATCACCCGGGGTACGAAAGTCACACGGAATCCGCGCCTGCACTCGTCAACATGTACGGCATCACCGAGACGACGGTGCACGTCACCCATCTCGAACTCGACCGGGCGAGCGCGAGTGCGGTTACCGGCAGCCGGATCGGTGACGCGATCGACGGACTTCGTGTGTACCTGCTCGACGAGCATCTCTCCCCGGTCCCGGTGGGGATCGCGGGGGAGATCTATGTCGCGGGCGGTCAACTCGCCCGTGGCTATCTGGGCCGTCCAGACCTCACCGCGGGCCGGTTCGTCGCCGATCCTTTCAATGCCGGCGGACGACGGTTGTACCGGTCCGGCGACCGCGCACGATGGATTGCGCCCGGACAACTCGAGTACCTCGGACGCGGCGACGCGCAGGTCAAGATCCGCGGATTCCGGATCGAACTCGGCGAAATCGACTCCGTCATCCTCAGCGCGCCGGGAATCGACGATGCCGTGACCGTCGTGGCTCCGACGCCGGCGGGCGGCGCTCTCGTGACCTATGTGACCGCTTCCGACGTCGTGGACGCCGAAGCCCTCCGAGCTCACGCCGCCGAAGCCCTCCCGACCTACATGGTTCCCGATGCCTTCATGGTCCTCGATTCGATTCCGTTGACCACCAACGGAAAACTGGACCGGCGTGCGCTGCCTTCGCCTATCCTGGCCTCCACCAAGGTCTTCCGACCCCCGACGACCCCGACCGAGGGCAAGGTTGCGGCGGTTCTGGCTGACATCCTGAGTAGTGGACCGCTCGGACTCGACGATAATTTCTTCCATCTGGGCGGAAACTCGCTGGTAGCGACGACGGCGGTAGCGCGCTTGACCGAAGCCACCGGGGTTAAAATGCCGCTGCGTGCACTCTTCGACCATCCCACGGTGTCCGGGATCGCGGCGACGATCGAGCGTGCGGCACAGACCCCGGACGCCGACGGTATTCAGGTCGTGGCCCGGCCGGCTGCACTGCCTCTCGCTCCCGCGCAGCAGCGACTGTGGTTCCTGAACCGCGTGGCACCGGAATCAGGTGCGTACAACATTCCACTGGCGGTGTCGTTGCGCGGCGCCGTCGATCCCGACGCACTCAGTGCCGCGATCGTGGACGTCGTGACACGTCACGAGTCACTACGCACCGTGTTTCCTCAGATCGGGGACAACGCGACGCAGAAGGTTCTGGGCCTGGGCGAGGGGATCGCAGGGCTCGAGTCGATCGACGTGGAACGCGGAAGCCTCGAGAGAGTGATCTTCGAATTCTCTTCGGCCGGTTTCGATCTGGTCCGCGAACGTCCGGTGCGCTACCTGCTGATCACTGTCGCCGCCGAGAAGGAAGGCGATGACGAGGAAGCTGTCCTCGTAGTGGTTCTGCACCACATGGTGGCCGACGGTTGGTCGCTCGCGCCGTTGGCTGCTGATCTCACCGGCGCCTACGCCGCCCGCGTCGGCGGCAACAGCCCGCAGTGGGCACCCCTTCCGGTGCAGTACGCCGACTACACGCTCTGGCACCGAGAACACCTCGGCGACGCGTCATCCACCGATTCACTTGCCCACTCACAGATCGCGTTCTGGAAGCAGCAGCTGGCGGGAGCGCCCGAGCAGCTCCACCTGCCGACGGACCGTCCGCGCGCACTCGACCCGACCATGCGCGGAGCCGGAGTCGACATCAGAATCGGCGCTTCCACGCATCAGAAGCTCGTTGTACTTGCCGCCGATCACGACGCCACGCCGTTCATCGCCCTGCACGCGTGCTTCGCCCTGCTTCTGGCCAGGTACAGCGGCACGGACGACATCGTCATCGGAACACCGGTGGCCGGACGAGGGGACAGATCTCTCGATCTGCTCGTCGGCATGTTCGTCAACACTCTTGCCCTGCGGACCGTCGTCGATCGGGACGCAACGTTCGCCGCACACCTGTCACAGGTCAGGGCCGTCGACGTGGATGCCTTCGACAATGCGGACGTGCCTTTCGACGTCGTCGTGGACGCGCTCGAACTGGACCGCTCGCCCGCACACCACCCGGTCTTTCAAGCGGCCATCACCTCGCGGATAGCCACCACCCACACAGCCGAACTGGCAGGGGTGTCGATGACGGCGCGGGCAGTCGAGACGGGGCTGACCAAGTTCGACCTCGAGCTCACCGTCACCGAACGTCACGAGGCCGGGGCCGCAGCAGGAATCGATGCCACGTTCACCTATTCCACCGACCTGTTCGACAGCGCGACCGTCGAAGCGTTGGCGCGAAACTTCGTGACACTCGTGGAATCGGCAGTGTCGGAACCGACTGCATCGGTTGGTGACCTTCGTGTACTCGGATCGCGGGAGAGTGCCGCGACGTTGCCGCGACGCGGTGTGGCTTCGGTGGGCGAATCGACGCTGGCGCAGATCCTCGGAGACACCGCGAGGACGTATCCCGACGCGATCGCCCTCGAAGACTCCGAGCGCTCACTCTCGTACGGGGAGCTGGAGCGTCGATCGAATCGGATCGCTCGATACCTCATGGACCTGGGAGTCGGCCCCGAGACACCGGTCGCACTGGCCGTCGCCCGATCGGTCGACTCCGTGCTCGCAGTCTGGTCGGTCACCAAAGCCGGTGGCGTTTTCGTCCCGGTCGATCCCCGTTATCCCGCAGATCGAGTTGCGCACATGCTCGAGGATTCGGGTGTGCGGATCGGAATTCGGTCCGCCGAGGTTGCGGCCGGTCCGGCAGCCGGTGGGAACGTCGCAGCCTGGATCGACCTCGGCGACGCGGACACGGTTGCAGAATGTGCCGCCTACTCCGACGCTGCCATCGACGACGCTGACAGAACAGCGTCGATCACTGCGGCGTCGGCCGCGTACGTCATCTACACGTCCGGCTCGACCGGAGTGCCGAAGGGCACCGTCGTCACTCACGCGGGTTTGGCCAATCTTGCTCGCGAACAACAGGATCGGTACCGGATCACCGCCGGGTCGCGAACTCTGCATTTTGCGTCACCGAGCTTCGACGGCGCCGTACTCGAGCTACTGCTCGCCGGTTCGACCGGCGCGACGATGGTGATCGCCCCTCCCGACATCTACGGAGGGGAGGCGTTGAGCGAGTTCCTCCGAAGCCACGAGGTCACTCATGCCTTCATCACTCCGGCTGCGCTGGCGACCGTCGATCCGGCGGGCGTGACGGCACTGGAATGCGTAGTCGTCGGCGGCGACGTGTGCACGCCGGAATTGGTCTCGAGCTGGGGCAACGGGCGCAGACTGCACAATGGATACGGTCCGACCGAAACCACTGTCATGGTTGCCATCAGTGACCCACTCTCACCGGGGGAGCCGATCACCATCGGCGGTCCCATCCGCGGAATCGACGCCGTGGTGCTCGACTCTCGGCTGCAACCGGTCCCGATCGGCGGCGTCGGCGAGCTGTACATCGGTGGGCCGGGCCTTGCACGTGGTTACCACCTTCGTCCCGCGCTGACGTCGGATCGGTTTGTCGCGCATCCGTACTCGACGCCCGGTGCCCGGATGTACCGAACCGGTGACCTGGTCCGCTGGACCAAGGACCTGACCCTTCGCTACGTGGGCCGCAGCGATCATCAGCTCAAGATCCGCGGGTTCCGCATCGAACTCGGCGAGATCGACGCTGCTCTGATGGATTCCCCTCTCGTCCAGTTCGCCACGACGATTCCCGTCGAATCCGCCGCGGGTACCACTCTGGCGTCGTACGTGTTGCTGAGCGGCGACGCTGATATCGAGTCGCTGTTCGTGGGACTCGCCGACACGCTGCCGCGCTACATGATTCCGTCGTCGATCACCCCGATCGACGCCATTCCGTTGACTCCGGTCGGCAAACTCGATCGCAGAGCGTTGCCGACGCCGATACCGCGCGAAATCCTCGGAACGGGCCGTGAACCCGAGGCCGGACTCGAACGAACCGTTGCCGACGTGTTCGCTTCACTGCTCGACGTACCCGAGGTCCGAGCAGGAGACAGCTTCTTCGATCTCGGGGGCAACTCGCTCGTCGCGACGCAGGTGTCCGCGCGGTTGAGCGCAGCGACGGGACTCACCGTGGACGTGCGCTCGATCTTCGAAGCACCGACCGTCGAAGCGCTCGCTGCACGTCTGGCGGCGAGCGCCGAAGAATCAGACGATCGACCTGCCCTGAGCGCCGGTGCTCGCCCGGACCGCCTACCGCTCTCCGCCGCGCAACAGCGCCTGTGGTTCGTCAATCGCTTCGACCCCCATTCCGCGGTCTACAACATTCCGTTCGCGATCCGCATCACCGGAGACATCCACGGCGATGCACTCGAGGAGGCGCTTGCGGACGTCATTGCACGCCATGAGGTGCTTCGAACGATCTACGTCGACAGCCCCGACGGCCCGAGCCAGGTCATCCGAGCGCTCTCCGACGTGCAGTTCTCCGTCGAGCGCTACCGCGGATCCGAAGGTGTGGACGCGGCGACGACGGAGTTCGCGGCGCGTGGGTTCGATCTCGGTTCGGATCTGCCGATTCGGGCCATGCTGGTGCGCGAGGACGCCGGCGCTCACGTACTGGTCGTCGTCATCCACCACATCGCCTTCGACGGCTGGTCCCTGACTCCCTTTGCGACAGATTTCGTCGCGGCGTACTCCGCACGCGTCGTCGGAGACGCCCCGGTTTTCACACCGCTCGACGTGCAGTACGCCGACTACGCGGTGTGGCAGCAAGACTCGCTCGGACAGGTCGGCGACCAGGAGTCTCTGGTTGCCCGCGAACTGACCTTCTGGACCACTGCCATGGCTGGTGCCCCGGACGAGGTACTGCTACCGGTCGATCGCCCACGCGGATCTGTCTCCACGACCGCCGTCGGATCGGTGCCGATCGTCATCGACGCGGCGACCGGGGAGCGTCTCGCCGCCGTGGCGAGGCGCAGTGGCTCGACGCAGTTCATGGTCGTACACGCGATCCTGGCGGTTGTTCTCGCGCGTCTCGGTGCAACCGACGACGTGGTGGTCGGCACCCCGGTGGCAGGCCGCGGGCGACCCGAGCTGGATTCCCTGATCGGGATGTTCGTCAATTCGGTACCGCTTCGCACGCCGGTCGATCACCGAGCGCCGTTCACCTCCCTGCTCGAGGTCGTCCGTGAACGCGACCTTGCCGCCTTTGCGCACCCCGAGCTGCCCTTCGAGGTGCTGGTCGACGCCCTCGATCTCGACCGGTCGACGACGCGACACCCCCTGTTTCAGGTCATGCTGTCGTACCACCAGAATGTGGTCTCGCCGCAGGTCACGGTCCACGACGCGCATCTCGAAGCGCAAGCACTCGAACCGTCCGTCGCGAAGTTCGACCTCGAGTTCACCCTGCTGGCAGGCGATTCCGAGAAGACCGAGATCACCGGGTCGCTCAGGTTCGCCGAGGCGCTCTTCGACATTGCCACCGCGGAAACGATCGCCGCGCGTGTGCAGTCGGTGGCCCGCGCCGTCGCCGCAGATCCGGACGCCGCGATCGACGACCTAGATTTCCTCAGCACCCTCGAGCGGGCGTCGCTGATGCCGGTACGAGGTCCGGCGTGGACCAGTTCGCGCACCTTGGCCGAAATATTGACGCGGACCGCCACCCGTTCAGGCGATTCGGTGGCCCTTCGATCCGGTGACACCACCGTGCTCTACCGAGATCTCTTCGCCCGTGCATCGGCGCTTTCCCGCCGTCTGACCACGGAAGGGATCGGTGCCGAAGACATTGTGGCGATCGCGATTCCGCGCTCGATCGACTCGATCGTCGCCTTGTGGGGCGTTTCCTTGACCGGCGCCGCGTTTGTTCCGGTCGATCCGCGATACCCCGCCGATCGCATTCTGCACATGCTCACCGACTCCGGAGCCACTCGCGGAGTGACGACGGAAGCGGTGATCGAATCACTGCCCCGCCCGGTTCCGTGGATGACAATGGACGACATCCACGGCGACGGTGTCGGGCAGCCGGTTCCGGCCGCGCCGATCCGAATCGACAACCTCGCCTACATCATCTACACCTCCGGATCGACGGGAAAGCCCAAGGGCGTCAGCATCACTCATCGTGGCCTGAGCGCGTTGGCGGCCGAGCAGACGGCGCGTTACGGCATCTCGGCGCAGTCGCGGACGCTGCACTTCTCCTCACCGAGCTTCGACGCATCCATCCTCGAACTGCTGCTCGCAGTCGGTGAAGGCGCGACGATGGTGATCGCCTCTCCCGACGTCTACGGCGGCCAGGACCTCGCCGAATTGGTCACCGATCACCAGGTGACCCACGCGTTCATCACACCGGCAGCGCTGGCCTCGGTCGATCCCACCGGGCTGGACGTCTTGCAGTCGATCGTTGTCGGTGGCGAGGCATGCCCACCCGAACTGGTCCGTAAGTGGGCACCGGGTCGCCGATTGTTCAACGGCTACGGGCCGACGGAAACCACCGTCATGGTCTGCATCAGTGATGCCTTGAGCGTGGGGGAGACCGTGACCATCGGCGGGCCCGTCCGCGGCGTGTCCGCGGTAATTCTCGACGGCTCGGCTCAGCCGGTACCCGTCGGGGTCACCGGTGAGCTCTACATCGCCGGCCTGGGACTTGCCCGCGGCTACCTCGACCAACCCGCCTTGACGGCGACGCGATTCGTGGCAGCGCCGTTCGGCCCGGCCGGCACCCGCATGTACCGGACCGGTGACTTGGTTCGGTGGACGCCGCTCGGGACGATCGAATACGTCGGACGCTCCGATCACCAGGTGAAAGTGCGCGGATTCCGCATCGAACTGGGCGAGATCGACTCCGTCCTCAGCACTTACCCCGGCGTCGAGTTCGCGGTCACCGTGGGCGTCGACGCAGCTTCCGGTGAGACGATGTTGGCGTCGTACGTAGTGCTCGGCGCCGATGCGGTCGAGATGGACGAGTTGCTGAGCCATACGCGCCGCTCACTGCCCGCCTTCATGGTGCCGTCGGCGATCACCCCGATCGATCACGTACCGCTGACCCCCGTCGGGAAGCTCGACCGATCGGCGCTGCCGGCGCCGACACTGCGTTCGTCCGAGCGAAGTGTCGAGCCGCTGACGACCGCGACCGAACTCCAGGTTGCCGGCGTCGTGGCGGAACTGCTGGGTATCGAACAGATCAGTGCGTCGGACAGTTTCTTCGAACTCGGCGGCAACTCACTGCTCGCCACCAGACTGGCCCAGCGACTCGGCGAGTCGTTGGGCAGGCAGGTGCCTGTCCGAATGCTGTTCGAGCACCCCGAAATTCGGGAACTTGCCACCGCGCTCGACACATCCGCCGGGGCGAAGGCGCTTCCACCGATCACCGCCGTAGACCGCCCCGAGCGAATTCCGCTGTCCTACGCGCAAGCACGCATCTGGTTCCTCAACCAGATGGATCCCGGCTCACCCGCGTACAACGTCCCTGCTGCGATCTCCCTCGACGGTGCACTCGACGTGCCGGCCCTCGAAGCTGCGGTCCTCGACGTGATCGAAAGGCACGAAATCCTGCGCACGGTGTTCCCCGACTCCGGCACCGGTCCACACCAGGTGATCCAGGATGCATTCACCTCGCTCGAGTACGGAAATGCGGACACCCGTGAACCGGCAGAGCTCGCCAGAGAATTCGCGTCGCGTGGATTCGACATCACGACCCAAGCTCCCGTTCGCGCGCTCCTGCTCGAATCGACGCCGCAGCACCACACACTTGTCATCGTGATCCACCACATCGCGGCGGACGGATGGTCGATCGCGCCGTTGATGAAGGACGTGCTCACCGCCTACGTCGCGAGAAGTTCGGGACACGCTCCCGAGTTCACCGCGCTCGAGGTGCATTACGCGGACTTCGCGATCTGGCAGCGGGAAGCGCTGGGCGCGGTGAACGAATCCGCGAGCGTGCTCGGGGCACAGGCGTCGTATTGGCGGGAGACGTTGCGGGGCGCACCTGAATTGATCGACCTTCCGAGCGATCGAGCGCGTCCGCTCACCCAGTCGTTGAGCGGTGCCCACACCGCGGTCTCGCTTCCGGCGCACACCCGGATCGCGGTCGAGGCGGTTGCCGGAGCCAATGCGGCGACGCCGTTCATGGTGCTGCACGCTGCCTATGCCGTCCTGCTGTCCAGGCTGAGTCGAAGCACCGACATCGTGATCGGATCTCCGGTCGCCGGGCGAGGACACCGAGTTCTCGACGACCTCGTGGGAATGTTCGTGGGCACGGTCGGACTGCGCACGACGGTCGACCCCGGGTCGACGTTCGTCGACGTTCTGCGTACTGTCCGCTCCGTCGATCTCGACGCCTTCGCCCACGCGGACATTCCGTTCGAGCAGGTCGTGGACGTGGTGGCGCCGACCCGGAGCACCGACCGTCATCCGGTGTTCCAGACGATGATCTCGTTCCACGGCGCCCACCCGACGACGTGGGACCTGCCTGGACTTGCCGTTCGTGCCCACGAGATCACACCGGACATCGCCAAGTACGACCTGCAGTTCACCGTTGTCGAACAGACCGCGGAGGAAGGCGGCGGCTACGAGGCCTCCCTCACCTACGCGAAGGATCTCTTCGACACCGATACGGCGGCGTCGTTTGCAGTGATGCTGGAAACGATCGTCGAGACACTGACTGCCCAGCCCTCCGCCGTCGTCGGTGACGTGGATCTTGCGGGACGTCGCCTGCGTGCGTTGCCCGGACGTCCGGCCGGCGATGCTTTGACCTTGCCGGAGTTGCTGCTTCGCGGCGCTGCCGATCCGCACGCTCCGGCAATCGTCGACGTCGCCACATCCGTCACGCTCACGTACGGCGAACTCGACCGACGCTCCGACGCTATGGCGTTTGCGTTGATCGCTCGCGGAATAGCGCCGGAAATGATTGTGGCACTGGCGCTTCCGAGGTCGGCCGACTATGTGATCGCGCTCTGGGCCGTAGCGAAAGCCGGCGGAGTGTTTCTTCCCGTGGATCCGGCGTACCCCGCCGAGCGGATCGAGCACATGCTCACCGACAGTGGAGCGGTACTCGGTATCACCAGGGGCGAGTATGCGGCCGACCTTCCTGGCGTCACATCGTGGATCGAGTTGGATGCGATCGAATTCACCACCGAAATCGAGGCAGTCCATTCCGAGACACTGCCGGACGCGCCACTCGAGTTCGACAACCCGGCCTACTTGATCTACACCTCGGGCTCGACAGGAAAACCCAAGGGCGTGTTGGTCACTCACGCGGGACTGGCAGCGTTTGCCGACGAACAGCGGGAGCGTTTCGGCGTCACCGCGCACTCTCGTGCTCTGAGCTTCGCCTCGACGAGCTTCGACGCGTCGGTTCTCGAGCTCCTTCTGGCTCTCGGCGCCGGCGCAACGATGGTGATAGCGCCGCCGACAGTTCTCGGCGGTGTCGAATTGCACGAACTGCTCGACGAGCAGACGATCACCCATGCTTTCGTGACTCCAGCCGCCTTGGCGACTGTCGATCCCGCCGGGCTCGACCATCTCGAAGCCGTCGTCGTCGGCGGCGACGCCTGTTCCGCCGACCTCGTATCTCGGTGGGCACCGGGGCGCCGAATGTTCAACGCGTACGGCCCGACCGAGGCCACCGTCGCCGTCACCATCAGTGATTCGCTGGTCGCGGGGGAGCCCGTGACGATCGGCGGCCCGATCCGCGGCGTGGACGCGATGATTCTCGATTCCCGACTGCACTCGGTTCCCGGCCAGGTCGTCGGTGAGCTCTACGTCAGCGGCGACGGTCTCGCCCGCGGGTACCTCGGCAACCCCGCACTCACAGCCGCGCGCTTCGTCG
Organism: Rhodococcus sp. SG20037; assembly: GCF_031763325.1. Classification (NCBI taxonomy): domain Bacteria; kingdom Bacillati; phylum Actinomycetota; class Actinomycetes; order Mycobacteriales; family Nocardiaceae; genus Rhodococcus; species Rhodococcus sp. SG20037. The sequence goes on from NZ_CP134497.1 coordinate 3,169,107, forward strand.
CCGACCCGCATGGACCCGAAGGCGCTCGCATGTACCGCACCGGGGATCTTGTGCGCGAAGATCGCTCAGGGGCACTGATCTACCTCGGACGCGCAGACCACCAGGTCAAGATCCGAGGGTTCCGAATCGAACTCGGAGAAATCGACGCGGTGCTGGCAGCGGAAGCGTCCGTGCATTCGGCTGTCAGCGTCGTCGTCGGGGAGGGCGTCGACGCTCGGATCGTCGCGTACGTCGTCCCGGCACATGCGGACTTCGACGCCGCCGCGCTGCGCCGTCACGCAGGTATATCGCTGCCTGCGCACATGAACCCGTCCGCTGTTGTCGTGATCGGCGCAGTCCCGACCACACCGGCGGGCAAGCTCGATCGCAGCGCTCTGCCTGCTCCCAACTGGGAGTCGCCGAGTGGACGCAGTCCGGAAGGCAGCGACGAGATCGCGATCTGCGCTGCTTTCGCAGAGGTACTCGATCTGGCCGACGTAGACACGTACGCCGATTCGAGTTTCTTCGAACTCGGCGGCAACTCACTCATGGCAACGCGTTTGGTCGCTGCCATCAAAGAACGCACCAGCATGACCGTCCCCGTCGCGTGGATATTCTCCGACCCGACTCCGGAGGCATTGGCGCGCAGACTCTTCGAACTCGAGGCAACAGTTGTGACAAGTGACGCGGATACCTCCGCACTTGCGGTAGTCCTGCCACTACGTCCGGAAGGCCGCGCCGAGCCACTGTTCTGCATCCATCCGGCCATCGGATTGGCCTGGTGCTACGGAGCGCTCGATCGCTACGTCGACTCCAGCCGGCCGCTCTACGGCCTGCAGTCGCCGGTCCTGACGGACTCCGAATTTCGGGCGGAGCTGATCGAGGACTTCGCGGCGCGGTACGTCGAGGAAATTCGAGGAGTTCAGCCGCACGGTCCGTATCACCTGCTGGGGTGGTCGATCGGCGGATTGATCGCTCACGCGGCGGCGGTGCAGTTGCAAGCCGCGGGTGAGAGCGTCGCCGACCTGATTCTGCTCGACAGCTTCGTTCTCGAAGACCCGACGATGGCAGGCGCGCAGCCTTCTCTCGCCGAACTGATCGGCGGGTTGGGGATCTCGGTCCCGGACACCGGCGAGCGTGATCTGACATCCGAGGACGCCGAAGCACTCTTGCGTGAAACCATCGGCGATCACCCCTTGGTCTCGAGCGATCGGATCGAGCGACTGTTCGAGGAATACTCCGCCGGCGCCGAACTGGCTCACCGATACCGCCCGGGCAAGTTCGTGGGCGATCTGCTGTTCTTCTCGGCACACGCCGACACCTTCGACCCGCTGCGAACCGCGTCGGCGTGGCGACCGTTCGTCTCCGGGGTGATCATCGACCGTCCGGTGCCCACGTCACACGCCGAAATGTTCACCGAGGCAGGTCTGGAGGCGATCGGACCCGTGATCAACCTTGCGGTCGGAACGGGTCGTCACGCGGCCCCGGACGTCGACGCTGAGTTGGACGCTCTGATCGAGGTCCAAGACGTGCGCGGCTGACTCAGGCTCGTTTCTTCCTCGGTGTGGTCGACTTCGACGAGCCGGCCTTGGAGGCGTTCGACTTCGCTTCGTCCACACTGCGCTGCAGTGCGGCAACCAGGTCGACCACCTCCGCATCGGTGCCCTCTTGGTCGACCTCGGCGGCGGGGATGACCTTCTTGCCGCCGTTCTCGATCATCTCGTCGAGCAACTGCCGCAGTTGGAGCTGGTAGTCGTCGGTGAACTCGGTCGGATCGAAGTCGCCCGCCATGCTCTCGACGAGCGTCTGCGCCATCTTCAGTTCCTTGGCCTTCGGCTTCTCCACGTCGTCGAGCGAAGGGAACTCTGCTGCGCGAACTTCGTCGGGCCACAGCAACGTCTGGATCACCAGGACGCCGTCGCGAGCGCGCATCGCGGCCAGGCGCGTCTTCTGTCGCAGCGTGAAATGCACCAGTGCCGTTCGATCACTCTCGGTGAGCACAGTCGAAAGCAGGACGTACGCCTTCGGCGACGCCGAATCGGGTTCGAGGAAGTAACTCTTCTCGAACAAGATCGGATCGATCTGATCGTTCGGCACGAATTCCAGCACCGGAATCTCGTGCTTCTCCGCAGCCGGGAGTTTGTTGAAGTCCTCGTCGCTCAAGATGACGCGCGATCCGTCTTCCGAGTCGTACGCCTTGTCGATGTCCGCGAACTGAACCGTGTTTCCGCACTCGGAACACACACGGTTGTACTTGATGCGGCCACCGTCTTTTGCATGGACCTGGTGAAATCGGATGTCGTGGTCCTCGGTCGCCGAGTACACCTTGACCGGGACGTTGACCAGACCGAAGGCTATCGAGCCTTTCCAAATCGAGCGCATGCCTCCCATGATGGTCGCCGCCGGCCGTTTGCGCGAGGCAAACGATCACGGTTGATCCCGAACCGTTGCGTGTGGATGGGTCGGTTCGGGGCGTATCGAGCGGGTATCCGCTTCGAGAACCCGACTCGCACACCTGGGGGACGCTCCGATGAGAATCCGAACCTACCGTCGACGCGTCACCGCGGCGCTGGCGATTTCACTGGTTCCACTGCTGTTTGCGCCTTTGCCCGCGAACGCAGATCCGGCACGAACCGTAACCATCAGCGTCCACTCCGATGCGATGGGCCGCGACATTCCACTCGAGATGATCCTCCCCGCCGACACGAGCGCCCCACGGCCCACGTTGTATCTGCTCAACGGCGCCGGTGGTGGCGAGGACAGTGCAACGTGGGAAGGACGGACCGATGTCCTGGACTTCTTCGCCGACAAGAACGTCAACGTCGTGACGCCGCTGGAAGGAGCGTTCAGCTACTACACCGACTGGCAGAAAGACGATCCCGTACTCGGGCGCAACAAGTGGCAGACGTTCCTCACTCGCGAACTGCCGCCCGTCATCGATGCGCAGTTCGGTACCAACGGGGTCAACTCCATCGCGGCGATTTCGATGACGGCGACGTCGGTACTCAATCTCGCGATCTCGGCACCAGGGCTCTATCGGAGTGTCGGGGCCTACAGCGGGTGCGCGGAGACTTCCACCCAGCCGGGTCAGGACTATGTGCGGTTGGTGGTCGGCGCGCGGGGTGGCGCTGATCCGACAAACATGTGGGGACCGTTCGACGGTCCGGGGTGGCGCGAGAACGATCCGGTCGTGAACGCGGAGAAGTTGCGGGGGACCGCACTGTACGTTTCCACCGGATCCGGGCTGCCAGGTCCGCACGACAACCTTCAGGCACCCGATGTGAACGGAAATCCCGGAGCCCTCCTTAATCAGATCGTCGTCGGCGGCATCATCGAATCCGCGGTCAACGGGTGCACGCACGGCTTGGCGGACCGACTGAACGCACTGGGCATCCCCGCGACGTTCGACTTCAAGCCGACCGGAACCCACTCGTGGGGCTACTGGCAGGACGACCTACACAATTCCTGGCCGATGATCGCCGGCTCGATGGGAGCGCAGTAGTCGGTCCGGAGTGCTCACCTCAGAAACGGCGCGCGCATCAACGTCTTTCGGACGTGCCACGGTGACGATCGGAACAGGGTTGCCATCACCTTCGCCGTCGCGGACGCGTCCCGCCGATCGGACAGGTAGGACCGCTGAGCCTCGACCGGTAGATCGAAGAACGTGTCGAAGAATGTCGCGACCTCTCCCGAGCCGAGGGTGAGAAGTGTGTTCAGGCCAACGCGGCGAAGGGCAGACACCGCCTTGGCCGACCGCGGCCAGAGCGCCGCGTTGGGATCTCCACCGTCGGCGATTGCTTTGGCGACAGCGTCTGCCTCGGCGAGTGACGAGGCAACGCTGTATCCGGTTCCCGGATGCATCAGACCGCCTCGCCCGCCGAAACGGAGGACACCGTCGGGGAACGATTCCTTCGGGCCTTCGACTGCAAAACGGACTCGCTCGACCGGTGCGTCGTCGGGGACTTCGCAGCCCCGATTGCGAAGCCGGGTGCGCAGACGCGCTTCGAGTTCGCGGAGCCCCAACGCCGGCCGGCCGACGAGGCAGGTCTCCTCGAGGAGAACTCGCTCGTCATCGAGTGGGACCGCATAGAGAAACGACGGAGTGTCGGCGTCGGAGGCGCCGTTGTCTGTTCGCCAGTCCATGAACCAGGCTTCGCCACCACCCAGAATCGGATCGGCCAGAGCGCGGTCGACGATCACTCCGAAGGCGGTCTGCTGGGCGATTGTCACCGTCAGTTCGGTACCCCGGGCGTCGATGACGACGGAACCTGTCAGCTGCGATCCGTCCACGCACAGGACGGCGGTAGGTGACAGTGTTTGAGCACGCAAGGCTCTGAACTGTACGGATGTGCCTGAGAGAAATGATTGCAGTAAAGATGTATTCAATACGCAATATGTGCGATCAAGCGTTTTCTGTCTGCGGGTCCACACGCTCGGGCGTTCGATCCGGCTTGCGATCACATCGACCGGCAGCCACGACGGCAGCTCGTCAGCCCACGCCGAATAGGTCGGCGTCCACACCCGATGGGGATGCGGATCGACAACGACGACGGTGAGTTGCCGGGCGATACAGCGGGTGGCGAGTGCCCGCCCGGCCGGGCCGCCACCGACGATCACCACGTCGGCGGAGGAGTTGTCTGTGCTCACGACCGGCGCACTACATCGATCCCGTTGCGAGCAGACCGCCGTCGACCCGGACCGTTTCGCCCGTGATCCACGCCGCCGCGTCGGAGACGAGGAAGCCGACCAGACCGGCAACGTCCTCGGGGGTGCCGAGCCGCTTCATCGGGTAGCCCGCCGACGCCTTGTCCTCGCCGGCAGCGACCAGGGCTGCCGCGAACTGCGTCTTGACGATCCCGGGAGCTACGGCGTTGACACGAATCTTCGGTCCCAGTTGCCAGGCCAGTTCTTCCGTCAGGCGGATGAGCGCAGCCTTCGACGCGCCGTACGCCGCGATGACGCCCGTCGACCGGATCCCGGCCACACTTGCCAGGTTCACGACGGCTCCACCGTGTTCGCCCATCCATGCCCGATGTGCTTGCTGGACGTAACCGAGGGCGGCAACCACATTCACGTCGAAGATCTTGCGCACGGCGTCGAGGTCCGCTTCCATGAGCGAACCGAAGACGGGGTTGATTCCGGTGTTGTTGACCAGAATGTCGAGTGAACCGAATTCGGACACGGCGCGGTCGACGGCACCGGAGCGGGCTTCGGCATCGGCTGCGTTGCCCGCGAATGCGACGACCTTTCCGCCGTGCCCCAGAGCGGACAGCTCGGATGCGGCGGCCTCGAGAGGCTCCGGCTTGCGGGCTGTGATCAAGACGTCGGCACCGCGAGCGAGGAGTTCGGCGGCGACAGCTTTGCCGATTCCGCGACTTGCGCCGGTGACGATGGCGGCACGGCCTTCGAGGTCGCGAGGACGAGTGCTGTTTTCGCTAGTCATGTCCCGAACGTTAGCGGACTCACACGCTGCTGGTCGGAACGACCGTCAGGTCACGGTAAAATCGATAGTTCTTGTGTCTGTAGTCAGGCATTGTTTACCCGTATTCGTCGTTTTTCCTGAGGAGTTTGCTTGATTACCGCCACTGACCTCGAAGTTCGTGCCGGTGTCCGCACCCTTCTCACGGCTCCCGGGCCTTCGTTGCGCATCCAGCCGGGCGACCGGATCGGACTCGTCGGACGTAACGGAGCCGGAAAGACGACCACACTGCGCATCCTCGCCGGCGAAGGTGAGGCATATGCGGGAAGCGTCGTACGTACCGGTGAACTCGGATACCTCCCGCAGGACCCCAAAGAGGGCGACCTGAGCGTCCTCGCCAAGGACCGGGTTCTCTCCGCACGTGGCCTCGACACGATGCTCCGCGAGATGGAGAAGCAGCAGATTCTGATGGGCGAGGTGCTCGATCAGGAATCGCAGGACCGCGCGGTCAAGAAGTACGGTCAGCTCGAGGATCGGTTCTCGGCCCTCGGCGGATACGAAGCCGAGAGTGAAGCCGCACGCATCACCAGCAGCCTCGGTCTCGAAGACCGCATTCTCGGGCAGCCGCTCAGCACGCTGTCCGGCGGTCAGCGTCGTCGCGTCGAATTGGCGCGCATCCTCTTCGCCGCCTCCGACGGCAGCGGTGCCCGCTCGGACACGACTCTGCTGCTCGACGAGCCCACCAACCACCTCGACGCCGACTCCATCACCTGGCTACGTGGCTTCCTCCAGAACCACGAGGGTGGACTGGTGGTCATCAGCCACGACGTCGACCTGCTCAACGACGTCGTCAACCGCGTGTGGTTCCTCGATGCCGTCCGCGGTGAGGCCGACGTCTACAACATGAACTGGAAGAAGTACCTCGACGCTCGTGCCACGGACGAGCAGCGTCGTCGCCGCGAGCGCGCCAATGCCGAGAAGAAGGCCGGTGCGCTGCGGATTCAGGCCGCCAAGATGGGCGCAAAGGCAACCAAGGCCGTCGCGGCTCAGAACATGGCCAAGCGAGCCGACAAATTGATGGCGAACCTCGATGCCGAACGTGTCTCGGACAAGGTTGCGCGGATTCGTTTCCCCGAACCCGCCGCTTGTGGCAAGACTCCTCTGATGGGCAAGAACCTCACCAAGGTGTACGGCTCGCTCGAGATCTTCACCGGTGTCGATCTCGCGATCGATCGTGGGTCTCGTGTGGTGATCCTCGGACTCAACGGTGCAGGTAAGACCACACTGCTCCGCATCCTCGCGGGCGCGGAGAAAGCGGACGCTGGTGAGCTGATCGCCGGTCACGGACTCAAGGTCGGCTACTTCGCTCAGGAGCACGACACCCTCGACGACGACGCGTCCGTGTGGGAGAACATCCGCCACGCCGCGCCGGACACAGGGGAGCAGGAACTGCGTTCGCTGCTCGGTGCCTTCATGTTCACCGGCCCGCAGCTCGAACAGCCGGCCGGAACGCTCTCGGGTGGTGAAAAGACGCGTCTGGCTCTGGCCGGTCTGGTGTCGTCCGCTGCCAACGTTCTGCTTCTCGACGAGCCCACCAACAACCTGGACCCGATCTCACGCGAGCAGGTGCTCGACGCGCTCCGCAGCTACACCGGTGCCGTCGTCCTGGTCACCCACGATCCGGGTGCTGCCGAGGCACTCAACCCCGAGCGGGTCATCCTCCTGCCCGACGGCAACGAGGACCACTGGTCGCAGGAGTACCTCGAGCTGATCCAGCTCGCCTAACCCCCTGTGCGCCTTTTTGGTAGTGGGAACTACCAAAAAGGCGCACAGGGGCGAAGCCCCTCAATCTCTCCGCCGCACCGATTCCTCGACCAGATCGAGAACCGCTGACAGGTTGTCGACGCCGTGGCCGGAGGCGATTCTCGCGACCAGGCCGTCCATCACCAGATCCAGGTATCCGATCAGAATTTCGGTGGGGACGTCGTCACGGAGTCTGCCTGCCGATTTCTGTCTGGCGAGACGCGCACTGGTCGCTTCCGTCAGTTCTACGGAGCGCTGTGACCACTTCTCGCGGAAATCGGCGTCGTTGCGCAGTCGACGCGCTATCTCCAGTCGCGTTCCCAGCCAATCGAATTGGTCGGGCTGCGCGAGCATGTCCCGCATGACCTGGACGAGGCCCTCTTCGGCGACGACATCTGCCATCCGGCTCGCATCCTCGCTTGCGAGAGCGAGGAACAGGCCGTCCTTGTCCTTGAAGTGATGGAAGATCGCTCCGCGGGACAAACCGGTGACTTCTTCGAGACGGCGAACTGTGGCGCCGTCGTAGCCGTATTCCGCAAAGCAGCGGCGGGCGCCGTCAAGGATCTGACTGCGCCGTGCCGCGAGATGGTCTTCACTGACCTTGGGCACGGGCATCCCTCCTTTGTCGGGTTGCCTGTGAACACTTTCGGCCGTAGGCGCTGAATGTCGACTCAGTGCACAAAGCGCTCACGACCACCGATGAAACCTGGTTCGCCTTCCGGCGAAAGTGGTCGTGAGCGCTTTGTGACCCGTCAGGGGCCGAAAGTGCTCACAGGCACGTAGTGCCTACTAGCCGCGGATCATGTTGCGAAGCACGTACTGCAGGATGCCGCCGTTGCGGTAGTAATCCGCTTCGCCGGGGGTATCGATGCGTACGACTGCGTCGAACACGACCTTCTCGCCGTTCTCGCGCGTCGCCGTGACCTTCATGGTCTTCGGGGTGACGCCCTCGTTGAGCTTCTCGACACCTTCGATGTCGAAGGTCTCGGTGCCGTCGAGCTTGAGCGAACCTGCGGACTCGCCGACCGGGAACTGCAGCGGGACAACGCCCATGCCGATCAGGTTGGAGCGGTGGATGCGCTCGAACGACTCGGTGATGACGGCCTTGACGCCGAGCAGGCTCGTGCCCTTGGCTGCCCAGTCACGCGAGGATCCGGAGCCGTACTCCTTGCCGCCCAGGACGACCAGCGGGATGCCGGCTGCCTGGTAGTTCTGCGACGCGTCGTAGATGAATGCCTGCGGTGCGCCTTCCTGCGTGAAGTCGCGGGTGTAACCACCCGAGACGTCGTCGAGGAGCTGGTTGCGCAGACGGATGTTCGCGAACGTTCCGCGAATCATGACCTCGTGGTTACCGCGACGCGAGCCGAGCGAGTTGTAATCCGCACGCTCGACGCCATGGGAGTCGAGGTACTGCGCAGCGGGGGTGCCGACCTTGATCGGACCTGCCGGGCTGATGTGGTCGGTGGTGACCGAGTCGCCGAGCAGTGCGAGGACGCGAGCGCCCTTGATGTCCTTGACCGGAGCCGGATCCATCGTCATGCCGTCGAAGTAAGGTGGCTTCCGCACGTAGGTGGAGTTCTCGTCCCACTCGAAGGTGTCACCCTTCGGGGTTTCGAGGTTCTGCCAGCGGCTGTCGCCCGCAAAGATGGTTGCGTACGACTTGCGGAACATGTCCTGGTCGATCGAGGACTTGATGGTCTCTTCGATTTCCTGCGTGGACGGCCAGATGTCCTTGAGGTAGACGGGGTTTCCGTCGGTGTCGTTACCGAGCGAATCGGTCTCGAAGTCGAAGTCCATGGTTCCGGCGAGGCCGTAGGCAATCACGAGCGGCGGGGAAGCCAGGTAGTTCATCTTGACGTCGGGGGAGATACGTCCCTCGAAGTTACGGTTACCCGAGAGCACCGCGGTGACCGAGAGGTCGTTGTCGTTGATCGCCTTCGAGACTGCCTCGGGCAGCGGTCCGGTGTTACCGATGCACGTGGTGCAGCCGTAACCACCGAGGTAGTAACCGAGCTTCTCGAGGTACGGCCACAGGCCGGCCTTCTCGTAGTAGTCGGTGACGACCTGCGAACCGGGAGCCATGTTGGTCTTGACCCACGGCTTGGTGGCGAGGCCCTTTTCGACGGCGTTGCGTGCGAGCAGTGCAGCGCCGAGCATGACCGACGGGTTGGACGTGTTGGTGCAGGAGGTGATACCTGCAACGACGACGGCGCCGTGGTCGAGAACGAACTCACCGGCGTCGGACTTGACGACGACCGGCTTGCTCGGACGGCCTTCTGCACCGTTGGCAGCAGAGAGAACGTCGACCGCTCCGTCGTCGGCAAACGACAGAACCGCGGGATCGGAAGCCGGGAAGGACTCTTCGACGGCCTCGTCGAGCTGGGTGTGCTCGGTCGGGTGGTTCTCTTCCACGTAGTTGTGGATGTCCTTGCGGAACGCAGTCTTGGACTCCGACAACAGGATTCGGTCCTGCGGGCGCTTCGGGCCGGCGATCGAGGGAACAACGGTTCCCAGATCCAGCTCGATGTACTCCGAGAAGACGGGTTCCTTGTCGGGGTTGTGCCACAGGCCCTGTTCCTTGGCGTACGCCTCGACGAGAGCGAGCTGCTCGTCGCTGCGGCCGGTGAGGCGCAGGTATTCGATGGTCTCGGCGTCGATCGGGAAGATCGCTGCGGTGGAACCGAATTCGGGGCTCATGTTGCCCAGCGTCGCGCGGTTCGCGAGCGGAACCTCGGCAACACCGTTGCCGTAGAACTCGACGAACTTGCCGACGACGCCGTGCTTACGGAGCATCTCGGTGGCGGTGAGCACGACGTCGGTTGCGGTGACGCCGGGCTTGATCTCACCGGAGAGCTTGAAGCCGACGACGCGGGGGATCAGCATGGAGACGGGCTGGCCGAGCATTGCTGCCTCGGCCTCGATGCCGCCGACGCCCCAGCCGAGCACGCCGAGGCCGTTGACCATCGTGGTGTGCGAGTCGGTGCCGACACAGGTGTCGGGGTATGCCTGTCCGTTACGCGACATGACGGTGGGTGCCAGGTACTCGATGTTGACCTGGTGAACGATGCCCATTCCCGGGGGGACGACCTTGAAGTCGTCGAATGCGCCCTGGCCCCAACGGAGGAACTGGTAACGCTCGCCGTTGCGCTCGTATTCGAGGTCGACGTTGCGCTCGAGTGCGTCGGCCTGGCCGAAGACGTCGAGGATGACCGAGTGGTCGATGACCATGTCGGCGGGGGAGAGCGGGTTGACCTTGTTCGGGTCGCCGCCGAGGGTGGTGACGGCCTCACGCATGGTGGCGAGGTCGACGATGCAAGGAACGCCGGTGAAGTCCTGCATGATCACGCGGGCAGGCGTGAACTGGATTTCGATGCTCGGCTCGGCTGAGGGATCCCAGCTTGCGATTGCGCGGATGTGATCCGCGGTGATGTTGGCGCCGTCTTCGGTGCGGAGAAGGTTCTCGGCGAGAACCTTCAAGGAATAGGGCAATTTCTCGGTGCCGGGGACGGCCGAGAGGCGGAAGATCTCGTAAGAGTTCTCACCGACCTCGAGGGTTCCCTTGGCTCCGAATGAATCGATACTGGTGCTCACGTCTGCTCCACTCGTCTATGAGGGTCGCTACCGACGGGGCTGTGTCGGCAGCTGAAGCGAGGTACTTCGGCCGGGAAGATCCTCCGTAGCTCACGCCAATCGCACAGTTCGCGTGAGAACTGTCCGAACATCGGAGCTGCAGTAGAACCTGTCCTGACCGGTGGTACCTCTTGGTCCAAGTCTAACAGTACGCTTGTCCTGTGAGAATTCAGGGCAAGTTGACCGAAACAATCTTCATGCAGACTGCGGGCCTGCGCAACGCAGGCTTGGCTGGGTGACCGCACCCACAGCTACCGCTCGGGCGGCACGCGCGGCGGTTGTGTGTGACGCCTGGTGGCAGTCGACCTGAAGTAGGGTGCATGCAGGCCCGTCGCGGGTCGGCCGCCGAAAAACGACCTCGGAAGAACTCCCCGCATCTCAGCGGTGGACGGAATCCGAACAGCACCCGGATGAGAGATGTCTGCTCCTACAAATCACGCTTTTGCGCCTGTGCACGTGAAGTCCCCGTTGCACGTCGCTGTTCCGTCGGACGTCGATCTCGACGACGTGCTCGCGGACATTTCGACGGACGGCGTCTCCGCCCCCGCGGATGATGTTGCGGGGCTGACCGCGGTGGTGACCGACGCTCGTGAACGTGGTGTCGACTTGAGCGTCGTAGTAGTCGACGCAAATCCGGGCCGGCCGTCCGATCTTCGAGACCTGGCCACGACGGTCGGCAAAACAGAAGGCGGAACGGTTCTCGTTCTGAGCCCTGACTGGATGGGTAGCTACAGCGATTCGATCAGTCGAGTGCAGCTCGAAACTGCACAGGACCGATCTTTCGGCGAAAGCGCAAGCGTGACCGCGGACCGCTTCTCGCACGAGATCGTGGCGCCAGGTCCGCCGTGGACGCTTTACACGGTCCTTGTCATCGCAGTGGTGGCGGTTATTGCCGGAATTACCTTTGCCGTCAAGTGGCGGCGAGAGCCAGAAAACGCGCAAACCAGACATATCGCTTCGCCTTCGGAAACACCAGCACCATCCGACCACCGGGCCGATTCCGTCTGACCTTGGTCCTCTTGCGAGATTTTCAGTAACTCGTCGAAAACAGGTACTCACCGCTGTTTGCGGTGAGTACCTGCCCTTTTTGGTGCCTGCATGCCATTCGACCAGCTCAAATACCGTTTGTGTTATTTGTGGCTAAAGTTTCCAAAGAGCGCTTGAGTGTCGTACGGTACAACTGGCACTTTTTGGGGAAGAAGTGTCGCAGACAGGCTGATGTTGTTCGACGCGTACTTGTCGGTTGCCTCGTTCTCGAGGTGTCGACGGTGGCGTTCGTACGGCACGTCCAGGTCGACGAGCAGCTCTCGGGCTGTGGGCGACCGGTGCTTGGTCTGCGCATTCCCTCCCCGCACGGATCGGCGACCCAGCGGGCCGTGGCGTTACACGCGAGGGAGAGTTATTTGTGAGGCAAGTAACACGTGGCGGCGAGTCCCGTCGTGGTCCTTCCCGTAAATCGATGCGCCTGGCGCAACTGGTCATCGGATTCGGCGTCGTCGGATCCCTGATCGTCGGGACGCCGGCCATGTCCTCGGCCGTACCGCCACCGCCGCCGAATCCGAGTGACTCGGATATCGCCGCGGCAGATTCGCAGGTCTCGTCGAGCGTCGGCACCGTCAGCGCGCTCATCAATCAAGTCGCATCGGCAAACGAACAGTTGTCGGCACTCGACAACGAAGTTGCGATCAAGCGTGAAGACGTCAACAAGACTCTCGTGGATCTGCAGAACGCTCGCGGCGCCGCAGACTCCGCAGCGCAGGCCGTCGGAGTCACGAAACAAGCTCTGAAGGACGCGTCGGCGCAGATCGAGGTCGCTCAGACGGACTTCGACAAGTACGCACGCTCGAGCTACGTCAAGGGCACCAATACTGCGTCGATCTCGTCGTTCCTCGACGCCAAGGGTCCTGGCGACGTTCTCGACCGCGCCCAGGTCCTCAAGCTTCTCGCCAATACGCAGAGTGCAGTGCTCGACGGTCTCCAGCGAGCACGCACCGAGCAGGCGAACAAGGATTCCGCGACCCGCCAGGCCAAGCAGCAGGCCGATGCCGCCGCCGAGGTCGCGGCACAACTGAAGGATCTGGCGGAGCAGGCGATTCAGATCGCGCGCAACGCTCTCGATCAGCAGGTAGCCAAGAAGGCCGCGATCGAAGCCGAGCGCAACTCTGCCCAGGCTCAGCTCGACGCCGCCCGCAACGCCGTCGCCGGCTTGCAGGGTCAACGCCAGGCATACGCGACCTGGGACGAACAGCGCCGTGCCGAGGAAGCGCATCAGAAGGCTCTCGAAGCCGCTGCCAAGGAAGCGGCCGCTCAGGCCGCCGCCCGTGCCGCAGCCGACCAGGCAGCCAAGGATCGAGCTGCCGCACTGGCAGCAGCCCAGCGTCCGCACACCGCGGTCGAAGACCCGACTCCGACCGTCATCCCCGACGACGACGACACCTGGACTGACGAAGAAACAGGGACCGACGAGGAAACAGGCACGGACGAAGAGACCGGCACCGACGAGGAAACGGTCACGACGCCCAAGCCCACCACCCCGAAGCCGACGACGCCGAAACCCACCACTCCGAAGCCTTCCGTCACCGGAAGCGCTGCAATCGAATCCGTCATCGACCGCGGAATGTCTCAGCTAGGCGTGCAGTATGCCTGGGGCGGCGGCGACGAGAACGGTCCGACGCGAGGCATCCGTGACGGCGGCGTCGCTGACAGTTACGGCGACTTCAACAAGGTCGGGTTCGACTGCTCCGGCTTGATGATTTATGCCTTTGCCGGCATCGGGATCTCGCTGCCGCACTACACCGGCTATCAGTACACCGCAGGCACTCAGGTTCCGTCTTCGGAGATGAAGCGCGGCGACATGATCTTCTACGGCCCCAACGCCAGCCAACACGTGGCGCTCTACCTCGGTAACGGTCAGATGCTCGAGGCACCACAATCCGGTTCGAGTGTCATGGTCTCACCGGTTCGGTGGGGCGGAATGACGCCGTACGCCGTCCGACTGGTGTCCTGACCGTCAGAGGAAATGCCGCTGACACCCGCATTGTCAGGGAAGTATCAAGTTCCCGACGTGGTGTTACGGCATCGAGCGCAACTACCTGGAATAGTTGACGAGGAACACGTTACTGTCGGTACTTTTCTAGGTGAAAGCGATGGATTCTTGGTGACCTCACGTGAAGATTCGGTCGGAACGGTCGACGTAAGCAAGGCGAGTGGAAGTGCGGACGGAGCAGCACCTTCCCTGGCAGCCGACGTTCAGACCTTGGAACGAGCGATTTACGAGGTCAAGCGAGTCATCGTCGGGCAGGACCGGCTTGTCGAGCGCATTCTCGTCGGACTTCTCGCCAAGGGGCACGTCCTCCTCGAAGGCGTACCCGGTGTCGCCAAGACGCTGGCTGTCGAGACTTTCGCGAAGGTCGTCGGCGGTTCGTTCTCCCGCGTCCAGTTCACCCCGGACTTGGTGCCCACCGACCTGATCGGCACGCGCATCTACCGTCAGGGCCGCGAGGAGTTCGACACCGAACTCGGCCCCGTCGTCGCCAACTTCGTGTTGGCCGACGAGATCAACCGTGCCCCGGCCAAGGTGCAGTCCGCGCTCCTCGAGGTGATGGCAGAACGCCACGTCTCGATCGGTGGCAAGCGGTACCACATGCCCGATCCGTTCCTGGTGATGGCGACGCAGAACCCCATCGAGAACGAGGGCGTCTACCCGCTCCCCGAAGCGCAGCGCGACCGCTTCCTGTTCAAGATCCTCGTCGATTACCCGACAGTGGAGGAAGAACGCGAAATCGTCTACCGGATGGGCGTCGCGGCCCCGGAGCCGCACCAGATCCTCGGTCCGGAGGAGTTGGTCAGGCTCCAACGTGTCGCCAGCAACGTCTTCGTTCACCACGCGCTCGTCGATTACGTTGTCCGGGTCATCGCCGCTACGCGTACGCCGCGTGAGGTCGGACTCGAGGACGTCGCGGGCTGGATCGCGTACGGTGCCTCACCCCGTGCGACGCTCGGCATCATCGCCGCGTCGCGAGCTCTCGCTCTCGTCCGCGGGCGCGACTACGTAGTGCCGCAGGACGTCATCGAGGTGATCCCGGACGTGCTGCGCCACCGCCTCGTTCTTTCCTACGACGCCATGGCCGACGAGGTGACTCCCGACGCCGTCATCGCCCGGGTGCTGCAGACCGTCGGACTGCCGCAGATCGCCGCGCGGCCGGTTCCTACCGTTCCCGGACCGCCCCAGCAGGGCGCACCGCAAGCACCGCAGTTCAACGCACCGGGCACAGCTAATCCGCAGGGCACAGCTAATCCGCAGGGCAACGGCGCGCCGATCGCGACCGCTGAGACGATGAGTCGCCCGCAGTGACCGAAGGCCGCGACGGTGGCCAGGCGACACCCGCCGGATCCACCGGTTCTCCGCCGTCGTTCCGATCCGGCGAGCTCAGCGACCCCAAACTCACCGCTGCGCTGCGCACCCTCGAGCTGACGGTTCGCCGCCGCCTCGACGGTGTGCTGCACGGCGATCATCTCGGCCTGATTCCCGGTCCGGGTTCGGAGCCGGGAGATGCCCGCGAGTATCAGCCGGGCGACGACGTGCGGCAGATGGACTGGTCCGTCACCGCACGGACGACGCACCCACACGTGCGTCAGTCGGTCGCAGATCGTGAGCTCGAGACGTGGCTCGTCATCGACTTGTCCGCAAGTCTCGACTTCGGGACCGCCGGATGCGAGAAGCGCGACCTGGTCGTCGCCGCAGCCGCGGCGATCACTCACCTGACCAGTTCGGGCGGTAACCGCGTCGGCGCCATCATCTCGACCGGCGCACAGACAACTCGAATTCCGGCCCGCGGTGGGCGAATTCACGCACAGGCGATGCTCCGCAAGATCGCGACGACTCCGCACGCGCCGGACGGGGTACGCGGTGATCTGGTCGGCGCGATCGAAGCGCTCAGACGCCCACAGCGTCGGCGCGGACTGGCGGTGGTCATCAGTGACTTCCTCGGACCGATCGACTGGGAACGCTCGCTGCGCGCCATTTCAGGACGGCACGACATGCTCGGTGTCGAAGTGGTCGATCCGCGAGACCTCGAACTGCCCGACGTGGGCGACGTGGTGCTCCACGATCCCGAGTCCGGCCGGACCAGAGAATTCACCACGACGCCGCAATTGCGCGCCGACTTCGCCAGAGTCGCCGCCGAGCACCGCGTCGAGGTCAGGCAAGCTCTACGTCGTTGCGGCGCACCGCTCATGTCCCTGCACACCGATCGGGACTGGATCGCCGACGTCGTGAGATTCATCTCGGCACGCCGACACAGTTATGGTGCCGGCGCCGGAACTGGGGGCGTTCGTTCGTGAGTCTTTCTCAATTCACCGCACCGTGGTGGCTGCTGTTCCTCGCTGTCATCGCCGCGTTGGTGGTCGGTTACGTACTCGTGCAGAAGCAGCGAGCCAAGCACACACTTCGGTTCACGAACTTCGCACTGTTGGAGAAGGTCGCGCCTTCGCGGCCCGGGCGGTGGCGTCATATTCCGGCGATTCTGATGGTCATCGCATTGGTGTTCTTCACCGTCGCCCTTGCCGGTCCGACGGCAGACAAGAAGGTCCCGCGAAACCGCGCCACGGTGATCCTCGTGATCGACGTGTCGCTGTCGATGCAGGCCACCGACGTCGAGCCGACGCGATTGGCAGCAGCGCAGGAAGCTGCGAAGTCGTTCGCCGACGGTCTGACTCCCGGCATCAACCTCGGGTTGGTCGCATTTGCCGGAACGGCTTCGGTTCTGGTGTCGCCCACCACGAATCGTGACGCGACGAAGGTCGCCATCGACAACCTCAAGCTCAGTGAGCGAACGGCGACGGGCGAAGCGATCTTCACCTCGTTGCAGTCGATCGACACGCTGTCGGCTGTTCTCGGCGGCAGCGATCAGGCGCCACCGGCGCGCATCGTGTTGCTGTCCGACGGTAAGCAGACCGTTCCCGAAAACTCGGACGATCCGCGGGGCGGATTCACCGCTGCCCGTCAGGCCAAGGACAAGGGCGTTCCGATCTCGACCATTTCCTTCGGAACGACATACGGGCGAGTCGAGATCGAAGGAGACCGAATCCCCGTCCCGGTCGACGACGCGTCATTGAAGGAGATCGCCAACCTTTCCGGCGGAAGTTTCTTCACGGCATCGAGCCTCGAAGAACTGCGCCAGGTGTACGACACGCTCGAAGAGCAGATCGGTTTCGAGACGACACGAGGCGATGCGAGTCGACCGTGGTTGGTTCTCGGCGTCGTGTTCGCGACCGCTGGTCTGACGATTGCCCTGGTACGCAGGCAGCGTCTGCCCTGATCGAGAGCAGTTCCGAATTGTCCAAATACCGCTGGTACGCGGCCCGCAGAGAATTGATAGGTTGATCGCCATGTCTACCCCTCCCACGACAGTGGTTTCCGAACGGACCGTCACCACACCGCGCTCGGTGCTCGTCACCGGCGGTAACCGCGGAATCGGCTTGGCCGTCGCTCAGCGGCTCGCCGCAGACGGCCACAAGGTAGCCGTCACGCACCGCGGTTCCGGTGTCCCCGAAGGGTTGTTCGGCGTCGTGTGCGACGTCACCGACACCGAGTCGATCGACCGTGCATTCAAAGAGGTCGAAGCGCACCAGGGGCCGGTCGAGGTCATCGTCGCCAATGCCGGCGTCACCGACGACACACTGATCATGCGAATGAGCGAAGAGCAGTTCACGAGCGTCGTCGACGCGAACCTCACCGGTACGTTCCGCCTCTCGAAGCGTGCGACCCGGTCGATGCTGCGCGCGCGTTTCGGACGGTTCATCTTCCTCGGCTCTGTGGTGGGTCTGGCAGGTCAAGCCGGCCAGGTCAACTACGCCGCGTCCAAAGCAGGCATCGTCGGTATCGCTCGTTCCCTGACAAGGGAACTCGGCTCACGTTCGATCACCGCCAACGTCGTCGCTCCCGGGTTCATCGAGACCGACATGACGGCAGCACTGGGCGACGACGTCAAGGACAAGGCCACCGAGTTCATCCCGTTGCAGCGGACCGGAAAGCCGGAAGATGTTGCAGCAGTTGTCAGTTTCCTCGCCTCCGACGATTCGGCCTACGTCTCGGGTGCGGTCATCCCCGTCGACGGCGGACTCGGCATGGGGCACTGACCCGCTTTTCGCACACACACCTTTCTCGTACGTCTGAAATCAGGAGGACATCTCATGGGCGGCTTGCTCGAGGGTAAGACCATTCTTGTCACCGGCATCATCACCGATTCGTCGATCGCGTTCCACGTGGCCAAGGTCGCGCAGGAGCAGGGCGCGAAGGTACTGATCACCGGATTCGATCGTCTGCGCCTCATCGATCGCATCGCCCAGCGACTGCCGCAGCCCGTGCCGCCGGCAATCTCGCTCAACGTCCAGAGCTCGGAGGATCTCGCATCTCTCGCCGAGCGTGTGCGCGAGCTGGCTCCCGAGGGTATCGACGGCGTCGTCCACTCGATCGGCTTCGCTCCCCGCTCCTGCCTGGGAAGCCCGTTCATGGACGCGCCGTGGGAAGACGTGGCGGTCGCACTCGAGGTGTCCGCCTACTCGTACAGCGCACTGGCCAAGGCCTTGCTGCCGGTGCTCAACGACAACGCGTCCATCGTCGGTATGGACTTCGATCCGGCGCGCGCGATGCCGTTCTACAACTGGATGGGTGTCTCCAAGGCGACCCTCGAGGCCGTCAATCGGTACGTGGCCAAAGAGGTCGGCGTCCGCGGCATCCGCTCGAACCTGGTGTCCTCCGGCCCGATCAAGACCTTGGCCGCCAAGGCCATTGCCGGTGACAGCACCGGTCCGGGCGCGGAGTTGGACAAGCTGAACACCGCATGGGACGGTGCTGCGCCCATCGGCTGGGACGTCGACGATCGCGAGCCGGTCGCCAAAACGGTCTGCACCGTTCTCTCGGATTGGTTGCCCGGCACGACCGCGTCGATCATCTACGTCGACGGCGGCTTCCACGCGATGGTCGGCTAGTAGCACCCCTTCTACTACGCAGGTGAGTACCCGGGTGACTCCCGCCGAACGGCATCGCGCAAGATTGAACTCATGACCGCAAGTATGGACATGCAGTTCGATGCTCTTCTCGTTTTGTCGTTCGGCGGTCCCGAGAAACCCGAAGACGTACGGCCGTTCCTCGAAAACGTCACCCGCGGTAGGGGAGTGCCACCGGAGCGGCTCGACGCCGTCGTCGAGCACTACATGCATTTCGGTGGAGTTTCGCCCATCAACGCGCTCAACCGAGACCTGATCGAACGGGTCGAAGGTGAGCTGGCAGCAGCCGGCGTGGATTTGCCCGTGTACTTCGGCAACCGCAACTGGCACCCGATGGTCGAAGACACCGTTGCCAAGATGCGCGAGGACGGTGTCCGCAACGCCGCCGTGTTCGCCACGTCGGCGTGGGGTGGTTACTCCGGATGTCGGCAGTACCACGAGGACATCGCTCGCGCCCGTGAGGCGGTCGGTGACGGCGCACCGACGCTGACAAAACTTCGCCAGTACTACGACCATCCGCTGGTCGTCGGCGCGTTCGCCGACGGTGTGCGCGCGGCCCGCGCAGAGTTGCCCGAAGCGACTCGCGATACTGCGCGCCTGGTGTTCACCGCGCATTCGGTACCGAGTGCCGCAGACCGCAATGCAGGGCCGCCGGCAGAGGGCGGAAACCTCTACAGTCGACAGGTCGCCGAGGCCGCGAAGTTGGTTGCTGAGGCCGTCGGCGCCGAGGATTTCGATCTGGTGTGGCAGTCGCGATCAGGCCCGCCGCAGGTTCCGTGGCTGGACCCCGACATCTGTGATCACCTGGATACGTTGTCCGCCAAGGATGTTCGCGCCGTGATCGTGTGCCCCGTCGGTTTCGTCTCCGATCACCTCGAAGTGGTGTGGGACCTGGACACCGAGGCCAAGGACAAGGCAGCCGAACTCGGGATGGATTTCGTTCGGGCAGCAACGCCCGGCCGCGATCAGCGTTTTGCGCAGCTGGTGCCCACGCTCGTTCGGGAACTGGCCGAGGCCGAGCAGCCACTGCGACTGGGGGTCGAGCCGCTGCTCGGCTCGACCACCAACGGTCTCTCGTGTGCGGTCAATTGCTGCGCGGCCGTTCAGCGTCCCCGCTGACGGTCCGGCGCTCAGGTGTTCGGATGCTTGAGCTTTCCGCAGGGCCCGGGAACGGTGGACGTGCTGCGCGAGGTGAGGAGCGTCTCGACGATCTGTCGATCCTCGGGGCTCAGTGACGGGTCTATGTAGTTGAGTTCGGGCGCGCCCAGTTCGCGGACTCGCCCGGCGAGGGTCGCGACAAACGAGACGCGTTCTTCGTCGTCGTCGTTGACGTCGTGGATCTGCAGCACCGACACCGGAAACTTACGCAGCGTCACAGGCAGGAAGCGGGCGCCGAGCACATGGTCGACGTTGAATCCCGCCCACTGCCCCTGGTTGGCCTCCACGCATTCGGCGTCGGAGTGAATTGCGCTCTCGCCGATGTACTTACGTGCGGGCAGCATCTTCTTGGGTGCAAGTTCGGATGCGCCCTGCTGAAGGACGGGAAAGTCGCCGTCCGAGTACAACCAGGGCTGGTTGGCCATCTTGATCAACCGACCGGCGTCCAGATCCGGGAGATAGCGAGACTTGAGGAGAAACGCGACGCTGTCGACCGAGATGCCCAGCAGTTCTGCGGCCTTCTGTCGGCTCATCGCGAACGTCGGGGCATTCTTCGGGGCGATCTGGATCAAATTGACCATGCGAACTCCTGTAAGTGTTCAATTGTTGCGGGTTTGGTACAGCTGACATGACAATTCGCCGATTATCAACCTCTAGCTGATTTCCGACTTGTAGATGAGTCGGTTGTCACCATCCGAGTTCACGCAACCGGGGATCTCCGATCCCGAAGTGGTGGCCGATTTCGTGGATCACTGTTCGGCGAACTTGCTCGATCACCTCGTCTTCGGTGCTGCAGATCGCACAGATGGCCCTGCGGTAGATCGTGATGCGGTCGGGAAGGACGCCGGCGTACGTGGTGGTTCTCTTGGTCAGTGGGATGCCCTGATACAGCCCGAGTAGCCCCGGTCGTCCACCTTCGAGTTGAACGGTCACTGCGACATTGGCCATCTCCGCACCCAATTTCGGTGGCAGGCTGTCGAGCGCCCGCTTGACCATGTCCTCGAACTGGCTGTCGTCCACGTCGATCATTTGCCCATTGTGCGTGCGGGGGCGGGATCCGGGTGTGTCCATGTGGAAACAGTGCAGCTTACGGCTATGTTCATTGCGTGGCCGAAGACCTCTATCACCGTTACGAATTCACATTCATCGTTCAGATGCTGACAGTCTCGCAAGAGCAGGCGATCGAAGAGAGCTTGGGCGGAAGGGTCGAGGACCGACGCGGGCTGCAGCTGCTGACGCTCACCTCGGAAGGTATGCGAGCGGCGACAACGGCTATCACAGTGGTGGACCAGTTGGTGGCTGCAGGCGTGCGTCCCCAGCGGACACATCCCGATCTGGTGTCACGTCAGGACATTGCCGACCGTGCGGGGGTGACGCGGCAAGCTGTCGGGCAGTGGGTGCGAGGGGTCCGGCAGGCGGCTACGCCTTTCCCGATTCCGTACAACTCGGTTGCCGGGGGGATCTGGTTCTGGGGCGACGTCCTGGATTGGTTGCGCCGTCAGGGGTACAGCCAGGACACCGGTTTGCGCTACCCGACGCTGGATGAACATATTCGCATCGACCGCCATATCGCGATCAATCACAAGACTGTGGGTTGATCGATCAAAAGGTTTGCTTGAAAATAGCTATTGAAACAAACCGACGGTAGGTATAAAGTCCCTAAATACCTCAATCAATCTATCGGTGCGTCGGTCCTGCTCTGGGGGGAGTCTGGTCTGCGCTGCAGATACCCGAGCATGCGAGCAGGAATTCATGGTTTCGACCCCCGAAGTACGATCGATGCCCAAATCGGCCGCGCTCACGACTTCTGTGGCTATTTCCAGCGATGGAGCAACGGCTAAGCTACGTGAAGGTGTATCGGGCAGGGGCCGTCTGCGAGCGGCGACGGCGGCGCTGTTCCGGCGCTCACGCCCACGTACGACCTTCGCGCCACCGTTGAGCGTGCTTCTTCTCGTCACCTCCGACAACGGTCTCTCGCAGCGGGCCGGTCTTGTTCTTCGCGAGGCGGGACACCAAGTCCGTACAGCCGTCGTCGCCGACGCGGACGCAGTGCTGGCCGCGACTTCTTCGGGAGATTTTGACCTCGTCATCTGCCCGTTCTTGAAAGCCTATGTCCCGGAATCTGTTTGGCAGCGGTGGACAACGATCATCATCCATCCCGGCCCGCCCGGAGATCGCGGGCCGTCGTCGCTGGACTGGGCGATAACGGATGGCGAACCGATCTGGGGTGTCACGGCATTGCAGGCCGCTGAGGAACTCGATGCCGGAGCGGTGTGGGCCTGGCGGACGTTCGAACTCCGGAACGGGGCAACCAAATCCTCGGTATACAACGAGGAAGTCACCGACGCGGCGATGGAGTGCATTACGGAGGTCGTCGAACATTTCCGTACTCCTGACTTCCAGGCGATCCCATCGGACCGAGTTGCGCGGCCCGTGGCTTCGACCCGATCGAGGCCCAGCATGAAACAGGCCGATCGCGTTTTCAGCTGGGAGCAAGACGCGTCGAGCATCGTCCGCGCCGTCAACGCCGCCGACGGCTTTCCCGGCGTCGCCGTTCAGTTGGGGCTCGACCGGGTCTACGTCTACGACGCTCACCTCGATACCCACGTCGATGCAGCGCCCGGCACCATCGTCGAGTACTTCCACCAGGCAATACGTGTTGCCACCGGTGCGGGCTCCGTATGGATCGGACATGCGCGGCTCGTCGGCGCCGGCAATGTCAAACTTCCGTCGACCGCGGTCGTACGTCCGGACGTGTTCGTTCCACAGGTCTGGGAGAGTCGTTACCCCGAGACCGACTATCACCGCGACGGCGAAATCGGATATCTCTCGTTCCGCTTCTACAACGGTGCGATGAGTACGAAGCAATGCGCGCGACTGACCTCCAGGCTCCGCTGGGCGATCACGCAGGACACCAAGATCCTTGTCCTGACGGGTGACTACGACAGATTCAGCAACGGTATCCACCTCAACGTCATCGAGGCCGCGTCGGATCAAGCCGGAGAAGCGTGGGCCAACATCAAAGCCATCAACGAGATCGCGAAAGCGATCGTCACCTGTACGGAACAGGTTGTGGTGGCGGCATTCACAGGCAACGCCGGTGCCGGCGGGGTCATGCTCCCGCTTGGAGCCGACGTAGTCGTGGCCAGGGACGGTGTGGTTCTCAATCCTCATTACGCCACGATGGGCCTGTTCGGCTCGGAACTGCACACGTACACACTTCCGGCTCGGGTCGGCGAGCAGCAGGCCCGCAGTCTGCTGGCCGAGTGCAGTGCGATCGGCATCCGTCGAGCCTTGGACATCGGACTTGTCGACGCGATCGGCCCCAGGCGGCCGGATCTGTTCGAGGCGTGGTTGCGCGAGGTCGCCACCGACTTGCTCGAAGGAGATCGGCTGGAATCGATGCTGGAGCGCAAACGTCTTCGACTGGAACGTGATCCGGTGGAGCCCTACGAGGAGCGTGAGCTCGAAGAGATGAAGATCGACATGTTCGGTGACCGCAACGGGTTTGCCGAGAAACGCCGGAACTTCGTGCTCAAGCTCTGATCGACACGCTGTTCGCCGACGCGACACGGGCAGTGCGAACAACGTCCCACAGTCGTCGCAGCAGGTCGTCACGCCTCTGCGCAGTAGACACGCTCGGGGCCTGATTGGTCGATACCGACGCAGCCACGGTGAGAATGGCTGCCACGTTGTCGGCGGTGTCGATCACCTGCAAATGCCGAGGTGACAGTGTCGACGGCCAGCGGTGTCCGGCCTGTGCCTGCAGGGCTTCGGCGACCAGCGTACGAGCGTCGTTTCCAGGTATTCCGGTGGCTACGGCCGGAAGCCCGCCGAGCACCTCGGCTGCGTCCCGAACAGCTTGGCGCAGTTCGTATTCGGCTTCGCGGAGTCCGATCGATTCGGCGCTGCCCGCCACAGTGGGAATGGAGAAGACCGTCCATCGCAAGACGTCCGGGCCTTCCTTCGATGGCACGAGTCCGACTCCAGGCTTGCCGACGGCGCCGATCTGTATCCCTTCACCCGTTGCGATCGCAGCGCGCGCGAACTCGGTCCCGGTGGGCAGACCACGTACATCACCAGCCGTAGGAAGGACCAGGCGGACCTCGGCAGCCTCCGAGCGTGCGATTCTGAGCAGGGTGGGCACACCGGAAGCCGTGACTCCCGGCCATTCGAGATCGTGGCGGACCGCGGTTTCCGCATCGGCGGCGCCGATCAGGTGCATCGGTGCCCACGCGGCAAGGGCGTCGATGACGTCGTCCGGCGCAGCGTCGCCGGCGAGCCATGACGCTGCCCACACGGTGAGGGTTGCGCTGGGAGAACTCATGACCGTGAAGTTTAGTTCGGCGTGGCGACATGCGCGGCCCCGGCGTTGTGACCTAGCGTGATCCGGCGTGAGCGGTGGCAACGGATACGGTGACATTTTTGCGGGTCATACCCGCAAACAGAAGCGCGTGACGCCTGAAGTGGCGGCCGAGCGTGATCTTGTCGTCGAGGATGCGGCGACGGGATTCTGCGGTGCGGTAGTCGGTTTCGAGCGCACGTACGACGGCGATTTCGTGCGGCTCGAGGACGGTCGTTCCCGGACGCGGTTGTTCGCGATGCGCGAGGCGGCCTTCCTCATCGACGGCTCACCGGTCACCCTCGTACGCCCGGCCCCCAAGCCCGTGTCCACCAGACCCGCACGGTCGGCTTCGGGTTCGACGCGAGTCGAAGGCTTACGCGCCCGCACGGCACTGCCCAGCCGGATCTGGGTGGAGGGAGTACACGATGCTGCCCTCGTCGAGCGGGTGTGGGGTCACGATCTTCGCGTCGAAGGTGTTGTCGTCGAACATCTCGAAGGACTCGACAATCTGGGGGAGCGGCTTGCCGAATTCGGGCCTGGTCCCGGCCGCCGCGTCGGGGTCCTGGTCGACCACCTGGTCACCGGTTCCAAGGAAACCCAACTGACTCAGGGCCTCGGCCCGGACGTGTTGGTGACCGGGCACCCGTACATCGACGTGTGGGAGGCCGTTCGTCCCAAATCTGTCGGAATCGCCTCCTGGCCGAAGATTCCACGCGGCGAGGATTGGAAGACGGGAATCTGCCGCGAACTGGGCTGGGGGACACCTCAGGAGGGCTGGCGGCGGGTCTACAACTCGGTCGAGAGCTTCCGCGATCTGGAAGCTCCTTTGATCGGTGCAGTCGAACAACTTGTCGATTTCGTTACCGAGCCGAACTGACGTAGCGGCGGCCTGGGTCACACATTCTGGTTAGATGGTGTTGTGGCTGCACTTATTTGGCTGATCGGAGCACTGGTGCTCGCCGGGGCCGAAGCGCTGGTGGGGGATTTCTTCCTGCTGATGCTCGCCGGTGGGGCGCTCGCTACTGCCGGTGTCAGTGCTGTCACCGACTTCCCGGTGTGGGTCGACGCCGTCATGTTCGGAGTGTTCTCCGCCGCCCTCGTCCTGGGCGTGCGACCGATCATGTTGCGTCGCTTCGGTAGTCCGCCGCCGACCCCGACCGGAATACAGGCACTCGAAGGTAAGCACGCTCTGGTTCTGGAAGAAGTGGGCGAGCATTCCGGGCAGGTCAAGTTGGACGGCGAGGTGTGGACTGCCAGGCCGTACGACACCACCGAGGTGTACCCGCCGGGTACCAAGGTGACGGTGATGGAAATCAACGGCGCAACAGCAGTCGTCTGGAGGGGACCTTAATGGCAGCACTCATAGTGCTCGGTGTGTTGGTGCTATTCGTGATCTTGGTGGTCGCGAAGTCGGTAGCACTGGTACCGCAGGCAGAAGCCGCGGTGATCGAGCGGCTCGGTAGGTATTCGAAGACGGTGTCCGGGCAGCTCACGTTCTTGATCCCGTTCGCCGATCGTGTGCGCGCCAAGGTGGATCTTCGTGAGCGGGTGGTCTCCTTCCCACCGCAGCCGGTGATCACCCAGGACAACCTGACACTGTCCATCGACACGGTGGTGTACTTCCAGGTCACCAATCCGCAAGCTGCGGTGTACGAGATCAGCAACTACATCGCTGCCGTCGAGCAGTTGGCAACCACCACGCTGCGAAACGTCGTCGGCGGAATGACCCTCGAAGAGACGCTTACCTCGCGTGATTCCATCAACGGTCAGCTTCGTGGTGTCCTCGACGAGGCGACTGGTCGCTGGGGCCTGCGAGTGGCCCGCGTCGAGCTCAAGAGCATCGATCCGCCGCCCTCGATCCAGGAGTCGATGGAAAAGCAGATGAAGGCGGACCGCGAGAAGCGCGCGATGATTCTGACGGCTGAAGGTCACCGCGAATCCGCTATCAAGACCGCCGAGGGTGCCAAGCAGAGCCAGATTCTTTCTGCCGAGGGAAACAAGCAGGCCTCGATCCTGAACGCCGAGGGTGAGCGTCAGTCCCAGATCCTTCGCGCTCAAGGTGACCGCGCGGCCAAGTACTTGCAGGCTCAAGGCGAGGCCAAGGCCATCGAGAAGGTTTTCGCTGCAATCAAGTCCGGTAAGCCGACTCCGGAATTGCTTGCATACCAGTATCTTCAGACGTTGCCGCAGATGGCGCAAGGCGATGCGAACAAGGTGTGGCTCGTACCCAGCGACTTCGGTGACGCGCTGAAGGGATTTGCCAAAACGCTTGGCGCGCAAGGGCAGGATGGCGTTTTCCGGTACGAGCCGCCGGCCGCCGAAGAGAATCTTCCCAATCCTGAGGACGATTCAGCCGAGGTGGCGGAGTGGTTCGAGACCAAATCCGATCCGGCTATCGCGGAAGCAGTGCGCGCTGCTGAAGTTGCTGCACGCACACCGGTCGAAGACCCGGCAGCTGCGGTCAGGCACCGCCGTGAGAGTGCGCCCGAGCAGCCTGGATTCGTAGATCCCGCGTTGCCACAGCAGGGCGAAAATCCTTGGCCGGGTCAGTTGCCGCTGCCGCCCGAGCGTGAAGATTTCCAGCAGAAGTACCCGTACCAGGGGCAGCCGCCCGAGGGTGGCCAGCGCCAGTAGACGCCTCTCGTAGCGAACGTTGATCGGGACGGGCACTCATCACCTACGTGATGAGTGCCCGTCCCGTTCCGCATACGGCGATCGCCCAGAGGACACTGACGAAGGTTCCCATGATGAACTGCTCGGACGCATGAGGTTCGCGAAGTTCCGGGTACCGCGCGAGCCCCTTGACTGCCAAGACGATCGCGATGCCTTCCGGCCAGGTTGCGAGAATCGATGCCGCCACCGCGAGCCGTTCGAGGATGCCGATCACACGTCCGCCGCGAAGAGGTCCGGCGTCCGGTGCCGGGCTCCCGTCCGGTTGGCGACGAGCGATCTTGAAGGTGGCAAGTACCAACGGTG
The DNA here is from genome assembly GCF_031763325.1 of Rhodococcus sp. SG20037. Lineage (NCBI taxonomy): Bacteria > Bacillati > Actinomycetota > Actinomycetes > Mycobacteriales > Nocardiaceae > Rhodococcus > Rhodococcus sp. SG20037. Next base: position 3,196,427 of record NZ_CP134497.1, read on the forward strand.
CACCGGCCGTGGCGGCGGCAAGTACGCACAGGACAAGCGTCGCCCCGAGAGCGAAACCGGTGACCGGGGTCGTTCGGGTCGATGCCAGTGCGGCAACACCCAGCGCCGGAAGAGCCACCACGGACGACGCCCATTCGGGGACTTCCAGTCGACCACGACTGAGCGGTCCCAGTGCCGCTGCAACTGCTGGTGCCGCGGCGGCGACGGCGAGCGCGATCAACGCCAGAACGACCATGTATTCGAGCCCCCTGCTGTGTCGACGAGTTTGTACCGGTGCGAGCGTGAGCAGTCTAGGGCTGGAGTCTGACCAAAAGTCGTTCTGCGAGTCTGCGCCCGGCGAGTTCTGCGTGCCACCCGGCTGTCAGGAGTCGCTTGGACATGGCCTGTTTGGTGATTCCGAGGTGGGCCGCTGCGCTGACCTGAGTGAGTCCGCTGTCCATCAGGGCGATGGCTTCGCGTCCGTCCTTCGTCTGTCTCGTGACGATCGTTCCGAGCAAGGTGAACGCGGCATCGACATCTGCGGCGAGTTCGTCGCGTGAGCTATCCGCCGGCGCCTGTTCGACGGCAATTCTGGCCGGAGCTCGCTTGGCTCGCTCGACGGCGATCCGAGCAGCTTCGAATGCCGGTCCGCGTCCGGCCCGGGTCTGCCGTGGGAGAGGCTGCTCGACGGGACCGATCCCGATCCCGACACTCCAGTGCTCGCGCCGAATCAGCTCGAGTGCGACGAGGACGAGTAGCGCCGGATCGTCGGTCACCGCTTGAATCTCGTCGCCCGCTGTGCGCTCGAACAGCCGCAGGAGCCTGCGATCGGCCATGTCGTCGATGATGTCCCCGACGCGGTCGACATCCCGTCGGCTACCTCGCTGATCCACCGTCAGTACAAACATTAGTCAATGCTAGATAGTTGACTTTCAATAGTCAATCGTTTTGGGTTGACTCAATCAAATCAACCTCTTGGGGTTGACCGTTGTCAACGATGGTTTCGCCCGGTGAAGGCTGACGGCGAGCGTCGAACACCAGACCGGCGATGCCGATCGCAATGCAGATCCCGGACAGAATCAGGAGACGAGGATCGGCTTCGCCGGAGAGCGCATCGCCCAGAACGACAATCCCAACAGTGCCGGGCAAGATGCCGACGACGGTGGCAAGGATGTAGGGCACGATCCGGATCGACGAAATGCCGCAGCAGTAGTTCACCACCGAGAAGGGGACAAACGCGATCAAGCGCAGAGAGCCGACGGCCAGCCACCCCCGCTTTTCGATCCGCTCGTCCACCCGCCGGATCGTCGGACTCGAAATCCGTTGCCACACGACGTCGCGGCCGATGGCGCGGACCAGGTAGAGGGCCAGAACGGCGCTCACAGTCGTTGCCGCCACGGTAAGAGCGATGCCGGTCACCGAGCCGAAAAGAACCCCCGCGCTGAGCGTGAAGACGGTGCGCGGGAACGGCGCGACGGTGACTATCGAATGAACCAGGAAGAACACGAGGGGAAACGCCGGGCCAACCGAGTCCGCCCACTCTCGCACCTGGGACACCGTGGGATGTGGGGCGAGGAGGGCTGCGAGGAACAAAGCGAGCACTACCAGGACTATTGCGATCAATCTTCGGTCCAGCAGGCGTCCCATCACAGGTCACAAGGCTACCTGCGAACGGTGAACCGGGCCGACTGCCGACCCGCAATCGTGAGTCGAACATCGCCACGGGGGCGGGAAAGCGACGTGCTCCAGGCGACAATGAAACGGCGCTGTGACGAAAACCACTAGGCTTTCGGAGTGGCCTTCACCTGCAGTCCCGGCCAGTGAAACGAACTCGCGGGTAACCCGCAAACATGCTGAACAATCGCTAGGTAAGGGCCGGTTACACGTGCACGAACGACCGAATCCGCACGTCGCCCGGCCGGTCGGAAAGTGGCCACGAACAGCCCTGTGAAGAACATGACGTGATCCTCACGATATCTGGGCTCAACCGCGGGTTAGCATCACAGAACTAACGAACAAATCCGATTATCGGTAAAGCGCTCACGCAAAAAATGAGAGGGAGCGGACACAGTGTCATTAGCTTCAGAAGCCGAGGCTGTCGAGCAGGCGTACGCGGAGTGGCAGCGCTCCGTAGCCGGTGTGCTCGCCAAGTCCCGCAGAGTCGACGCGGCAGAACTGGGCCCCGAGCCACAGAAACTGCTCGAAACCGTCACCTACGACGGTGTCACTGTCGCACCGCTCTACAGCCCACGCGACGAGCGTCCCGAGCAGAGCTTGCCGGGCACTTTTCCGTACGTGCGTGGCGTCGACGCTCACCGTGATGTCAATGCCGGTTGGTTGGTTTCCGCTGCTTTCGGAACCGCTTCGGCGGCCGAGACCAATCGCGCCATCCTGGACGCCCTCGAAAACGGAGTCAGCGCACTCTGGTTGAAGGTGGGCGCCGACGGCGTTCCGGTCACCGACCTCGCCGCTGCGCTCGAGGGCGTGCTTCTCGACCTCGCACCGCTCACGCTCGATGCAGGCGCAGCGACAAACGATGCAGCCCGAGCACTCTTCTCTCTCCTCGATGCTCGCGGCGAAGCCGGCGACGGTGTCAGCGATCGCAGCAGTATCCGAGTTCACCTCGGTGCAGCGCCGCTGACCAGTTCGTTCTCCGGCGCAGCCGACGTCGAACTTGCAGGCGCAGTCGAGTTGGCCGCCCTCGCCGCAGCTCGTGCGGAAACCGTGCACGCGATCACCGTCGACGGCACGGCCTTTCACAACGCGGGTGCCGGGGATGCCGAAGAACTCGGAGCCGCAATCGCCGCCGGCCTCGAGTACCTCCGTGCACTCACCGCCCAGAGCGGCCTGACCATCGGTGCTGCGTTGTCGCAGTTGGCTTTCCGCTACGCGGCAACCGACGATCAGTTCCAGACCATCGCGAAGTTCCGCGCCGCACGTCTCGTATGGGCACGCATCGCCCAGGTCTGCGGAGCTTCCGATTTCGGTGGAGCGCCGCAGCACGCAGTCACCTCCGCCGCGATGATGGCTCAGCGTGATCCCTGGGTGAACATGCTGCGCACGACCCTCGCCGCATTCGGCGCCGGCGTCGGCGGAGCAGATGCAGTGACAGTTCTTCCGTTCGACGTCGCCCTGGCCGACGGCACCCTCGGTGTCAGCAAGTCCTTCTCCTCGCGCATCGCGCGCAACACACAGCTGCTCCTGCTCGAGGAGTCGCACCTGGGCCGTGTCCTCGATCCGTCGGCCGGGTCTTGGTACGTCGAGGACCTGACACAGCAGATCGCCGCCACCGCGTGGGAGTTCTTCCAGGAAATCGAAGCAGCCGGCGGATATCTGGCGGCACTCGAAGCGGGAATCGTCTCCGGTCGCATCGCCGCTACCAAGGCCAAGCGCGACTCCGACATCGCACACCGCAAGACCACGGTCACCGGTGTCAACGAGTTCCCGAACCTCGGCGAAACGCCGCTGTCCGCCGAAGCCGTCGAGCCCGGCCAGTCCGTCGCCCGCTACGCAGCTGCATTCGAAGCGCTTCGTGACCGTTCGGACGCGTTCCTCGCCGCCGGCGGCGCCCGTCCCACTGCGCTTCTCGCGCCGCTGGGCTCGGTTGCAGAACACAACGTGCGCACCACGTTTGCGTCCAACCTGCTCGCTTCGGGTGGTATCGACGCAGTCAACCCCGGCCCGCTCGAGGTGGGCGCCGAGGCCATCTCCGCTGCAGTCAAGGCTTCCGGTGCCACCGTCGCCGTGCTGTGCGGCACGGACAAGCGCTACGGCGAGAGCGCCGCAGCGGCCGTCGCCGAACTTCGCGCCGCCGGCATCACCAAGGTGCTGCTCGCAGGACCGGAGAAGGCAGTCGCCGACGCGACCGGCGATTCTCGCCCGGACGGATTCCTCACCGCCCGCATCGACGCAGTGTCGGCTCTGACCGAACTGCTCGACTTCATCGAGACGGGAAGCTCCAAGTGACGACACGAGAGGTCAAGCACGTGATCGGCAGTTTCGCCGAGGTCCCACTCGAGGACCCGCAGTCTCCGGCACCCACACCGCCGTCAGTCGAGCAGGCCCAGGCGCTCATCGAAGAGGGCGCCAACGCCCACAACTACGCCGCCGAGCAGGTTGTCTGGTCCACCCCCGAAGGCATCGACGTCAAGCCGGTGTACACCGGTGCGGACCGCACGGCCGCCGCCGAGTCGGGTTACCCGCTCGACAGCTTCCCGGGCGCAGCGCCGTTCCTGCGTGGTCCGTACCCGACCATGTACGTGAACCAGCCGTGGACCATTCGCCAGTACGCCGGATTCTCCACTGCCGCGGAGTCGAATGCGTTCTACCGTCGTAACCTCGCGGCCGGTCAGAAGGGTCTCTCGGTCGCCTTCGACCTCGCCACACACCGCGGCTACGACTCCGATCATCCTCGCGTTGCCGGTGACGTCGGAATGGCCGGTGTCGCAATCGATTCCATCCTCGACATGCGTCAGCTCTTCGACGGAATCGACCTCTCGCAGGTCTCGGTCTCGATGACGATGAACGGCGCCGTGCTGCCGATTCTCGCGCTGTACGTCGCTGCGGCAGGCGAGCAAGGTGTCACTCCGGACAAGCTGGCCGGAACGATCCAGAACGACATCCTCAAAGAGTTCATGGTTCGTAACACCTACATCTATCCGCCGAAGCCCTCGATGCGGATCATCTCGGACATCTTCGCGTACTCCAGCGCGGAAATGCCGAAGTACAACTCCATCTCCATCTCGGGCTACCACATCCAGGAAGCCGGAGCGACGGCCGATCTGGAACTGGCGTACACCCTCGCCGACGGCGTCGAGTACATCCGCGCCGGCCTCGACGCCGGTATGGACATCGACAAGTTCGCACCTCGCCTGTCCTTCTTCTGGGCCATCGGCATGAACTTCTTCATGGAGGTCGCCAAGCTCCGCGCCGGACGCCTCCTGTGGGCCGAGCTTGTCGCCAAGTTCGATCCCAAGAGCGCGAAGTCTCTCTCGCTGCGTACCCACTCGCAGACCTCCGGCTGGTCCCTGACCGCGCAGGACGTCTTCAACAACGTTCCGCGTACCTGCGTCGAAGCCATGGCTGCCACCCAGGGCCACACTCAGTCCTTGCACACCAACGCACTCGACGAAGCGATCGCATTGCCGACGGACTTCTCCGCCCGCATCGCCCGTAACACCCAGTTGCTGCTGCAGCAGGAATCCGGCACCGTGCGTCCCATCGACCCGTGGGGTGGCTCGTACTACGTCGAGTGGCTCACCAACGAACTCGCCAACCGGGCTCGTAAGCACATCGAAGAGGTCGAGGAAGCCGGCGGAATGGCTCAGGCCATCAACGAAGGCATCCCGAAGCTGCGCATCGAGGAGGCTGCCGCCCGCACCCAGGCACGCATCGACTCCGGTCGGCAGCCGCTCGTCGGCGTCAACAAGTACGTTCCCGACGAGGTCGACACCATCGAAGTTCTCAAGGTCGAGAACTCCAAGGTCCGGAAGGAACAGCTCGAGAAGTTGGTTCGTCTTCGCGCGGAACGTGATCCGGAAGCCGTCGAGGCCGCACTGGCGAACCTTACTCGAGCTGCCGCATCCACCGAAGGCGGCATGGAGAACAACCTCCTCGCCCTCGCTGTCGTCGCCGCCCGCGCGATGGCTACCGTCGGCGAGATTTCCGACGCCCTCGAAAAGGTGTACGGACGCCACCAGGCCGAGATCCGCACCATCAGTGGTGTGTACCGCGACGAGGCAGGAACGGTGAGCAACATCAGCAAAGCGATGGAACTGGTCGAGAAGTTCGCCGATGACGAGGGACGTCGTCCCCGCATCCTCGTCGCGAAGATGGGCCAGGACGGTCACGACCGTGGCCAGAAGGTCATCTCCACGGCCTTCGCGGACATCGGATTCGACGTCGACGTCGGACCGCTGTTCCAGACCCCCGAAGAGGTCGCCAATCAGGCGGCCGACAACGACGTCCACGTAGTCGGTGTGTCGTCGTTGGCCGCCGGTCACCTCACCTTGGTGCCGGCGCTGCGGGAGGCTCTGGCTGCGGCCGGTCGTCCCGACATCATGATCGTCGTCGGCGGCGTCATTCCGCCCGGTGACTTCGACGAACTCTACGAGGCCGGCGCTGCTGCCATCTTCCCGCCCGGCACCGTCATCGCCGACGCTGCCAGCGGATTGTTGGAGAAGCTCTCCGCCCAACTGGGTCACGACAACAGCTGAGAAGGGGGTCACTGAAGATGGCACGTCAGCCCATCGACATTGATTCCCTCGCCGAGGCGGTGCGCGGAAATCAGCGTGCCGGCCTCGCTCGGGCGATCACCCTCGTCGAGTCCACTCGCGACGACCACCGGGCCCTCGCGCAGCAACTTCTACTGAAGTTGCTGCCGGAGGCCGGGGGAGCGCACCGGATCGGCATCACCGGAGTTCCCGGCGTCGGCAAGTCGACCTTCATCGACGCGCTCGGAATGTACTTGCTGAGCAAGGGACATCGGGTTGCGGTGTTGGCGGTCGATCCGTCGTCCACCCGCACCGGCGGCTCGATTCTCGGCGACAAGACACGCATGGCTCGGCTCACCGTCGAACCGAATGCGTACATCCGGCCGTCACCGACGTCCGGCACGCTCGGTGGTGTAGCCAAGGCAACCCGCGAGACCATCGTGCTTCTCGAAGCTGCCGGTTTCGACGTCATCCTGGTGGAAACGGTGGGTGTCGGCCAGTCCGAAGTCACTGTTGCCAACATGGTGGACTGCTTCACGTTCCTGACCCTCGCTCGTACCGGTGATCAGCTCCAGGGCATCAAGAAGGGTGTCCTCGAGCTCGCAGATCTGGTGGCGGTCAACAAGGCCGATGGCAAGCATGAGCGCGAGGCAAAGGGTGCTGCCCGCGAATTGGCCGGAGCGCTTCGCCTGATCTACCCGCACGACGCCATCTGGAAGCCGCCCGTCATCACGATGAGCGGCCTCGAAGGTGTCGGGCTGGACGAGTTCTGGGGAACTGTCACCAAACACCGTGAGGTGCTCACCGAAGCGGGACAGTTCGAGGAGAAGCGTCGCAAGCAACAGGTCGATTGGACCTGGACGATGGTCAACGATCAGCTGCTACGCAGGCTCTCGAGCAACGATCGGGTGCGTGCGATCCGGGCCGACGTCGAGCAGAGCGTGCGTGACGGTTCGCTGACAGCAGCGTTGGCGGCGGGGCGAATTCTCGACGCGTTCGACGGAAGCAACTAGCGCGGAAAGAACGAAATCCCGGGTATCCGAGCGCGGATACCCGGGATTTCTTCTGTGACGAGTTATCGTTCGCGTTTGACTGCAGGCTCGGTGAGTTCGGTCTCGACAGCGAGTTCGACTCCCGTGAAATCGCCTTCTGCCTCGGCCGGGGTGAGCGTGGACCGCTTCCACGCGTAGAACAGCAGCGCTGCCCACGCGCCGAGAATGGTCAGGTAACCGGCCACTGTGACCGCCCCGGTGATGTCGAAGGATTTGAACAGCTTCTGTGCGTTGGTCAACACGATGACGCCGCCCACCGCCGTTCCGAGCAAGGTTGCAGGTACGCGGCTGACCAGCCACGCCGCGAACGGAGCTGCGATGACACCGCCGAGCGCGAGACCGGCGACAACGAGGAGGTTTCCCGCCGACTCACGTCCCAATCCGACAAGGAATCCCAGCGACGCGGCTGACGCGACCAGAAACTCCGAGGCGCTGACCGAGCCGATCACGGTGCGCGGCGCGGTCTTTCCTCGTGAGAGCAGCGTGCTGGTGGTGATCGGACCCCAACCACCACCGCCGGATGCATCGATGAAACCACCGAACAGGCCGAGTGGGGACAGGAAACGTGCAGTGTGCGGGGTGGTACGAGCGTCCGCGACGGCCGGTGGGCGGACCGAAAAGCGTAGTGCCACATAGATACCGATGGCCAGCAGGATCGTCGCCGTGATGGGGACTGCCGCTTCGGTGGACAGACCCGAGAGCACAGTTGCGCCGATGAATGCACCGACTGCGCCGGGCACACCGAGCTTGGCGACGAGCTTCCAGTCGATGTTCTTGAACTTCCAATGCGACACACCCGAAGCGAGGGTGGTGCCGACCTCGGCCAGGTGAACAGCGGCGCTGGCCTGAGCCGGACCGAGGCCACCGATCATCAACAGAGTGGTTGCGGTGACACCGAAGGCCATACCGAGGGCGCCGTCGACGAGCTGGGCGCCGACGCCGACAAGGGTGAACAAAAGAAGGTTGAACATGAGAAGACAGACTCCGAGCGAAGAAGCGACAAAGTCAGGGGTGCAGGCAGCGAGAATCGCCGCTCAGCAACACGCCTGATCGAAGCATGCGCTACGACGAGTGGGCCAGAACGCCATCAATCCGAGCGCAAATGCCGGGGAGGCATCGTGGCTGGAAATCTGCACGTCAGGTCCTTTGTTCTCGTTCGTTGGTGTTCTGTCCATGCGAGCATAGCCGGTGACCGGCTCGGTCAACCCACGACGCGGGCGTAATTTCCCACTCGGTGGACAAGTCGATCGAAGAATTCCGCCGGATCGGTTCTGACCGCGATATCCGCGTTGGGCTCACGCTGCCAGTGCCCGACCCAGTCCGCGACCGTCGTTCCGATCAGCAGTGGACTCTCGGTTTCGACATCTACCGTTGCCGGTTTCAGCGTCGCCAGGCTCGGATCGAGCGCGACGGCAGCAGCGAAGGGATCATGCATGTGAGCAAGAAATCCCTGGTCGTATTCACGGTGGAATTCCATGTAGAACCGGATTGCGTCGGACATATGCCTGATCACGCTGTTGGACGCGGAACTGCGGACGTCGGGACCGTCGTCAGGCGAGATGATCTCTTCCGGGGTGCTCCCGGCAGCTTCGGCGAGCCGACGCACATGTTCGGGGAACATCTCGATGGATTCGGTGACGTTGAGGCCGCAGATGATCGGGCGCCGGTGCGCGGGTACGACGGAGAACGCGTCGAACACCTCCTTGGCGGCGTGCGGATCCACCGAGACGTTCCACTCCGCGGTCGGCGTCGTGTTGCCCGGATAGTTGAACGACCCACCCATCACTACCAGTCGCTTCAGCAGAGACGGCAGATCGGGTTCACGTCTGATCGCCAAGGCCAGGTTGGTGAGCGGCCCCGTCACCAGCCCGGTGAGTTGTCCGGGGTACTCCCGGACGAGATCCACCCAGAGGTCGGTGGCGGTTCGGACCGAGCGCTTGCGACCCGAATCGGGGAGGACCGCATGGCCGATTCCTTGCGGACCGTGAGTCTCCTCGGTGGTGCGCAACGGTATGACCAATGGCTCGCGGGCGCCGAGTGCAACCTCGATGTCCGGGGCGCCGCAGAGCGCAAGCCAGTTCAAGTTGTTGGCCGCGACCTGTTCCACCGGAACGTTGCCGGCGGTGCTCGCAATCCCCAGTATCTCGGCTTCGGGGCTGGCAAGGAGATAGAGAAGCGCCAACGAGTCGTCGATACCGGTGTCGACGTCGACGATGAGCTTGTGCATGTCACTCATCGGTGGCCACCAGGATCGTCGGGGAATGCAGGACGGGGAAGTTCACCGACCGAGCGATGAAGCACTTCGTGTGTGCGGGGCCGTGAAGCTCCTGGGCCTTCTCGACCATCGACGCCTCCGCGACCAACACCGTCGGATTCAACGTCACTTCGATGAACTGGCCGCCGCCATCGGATTCCTCGATCATGCTGCCGACCGGCTGATCGCTGTAGTCGAGAACGACGACCCCAGCGGCAGCTGCCAGCCCGAGGTACCAGAGCATGTGGCACTGGGCGAGGGAGGCAACGAGCAGTTCCTCGGGGTTCCATCGCTGCGCGTCGCCGCGGAACGAGGGATCGGAGCTGCCGAGAAGTTCCGGCTTTCCGACCGCGGATATTGCATGATTGCGCGAATATCCCTGCGTGCTGGACGTTCCGGTTCCCAGATCGCCCGTCCACTGAAGGTCGAGTGTGTAGGTATGTGACTTCACAGGTCCATCTTGCCCTGAATGTGCCGGTCCCTCAGTGTGCCCACTCCGCGCGATCCGATCCCCACGGATGCGCCGGTTCGGGGTAGTCCTCGAACTCTGCCAGCGCGGGTCGTGCGGTGGTCACGTCGGCATGGTTGACAACAACATTCAGGCCGGGAGCGGTCGGTAGACCGGGATGGGCGGTTCGGCCGGGTGCGTCGAGAAGACGAGCGCCTGTGCTTGCCAGCGACACGTCGACGTCGCGGCCACGGCCGTCGTGCGAGCGCAGTGTCAACGCGTCGAGGATCCCCGCTGCCAGGAAGTATCCGGTCGAGTGGTCGAGTGCCTGCGCCGGAAGTGCACCAGGGTTCTCACCGCCCTCGAGAAACGAAATGCCGGACGCGGCCTGCACGATGCTGTCGAAGCCACGGCGATTCGCCCACGGACCTTCCCATCCCCATGCGCTGACGCGCCCGTGAATCAGGTGGGCGGGAAGATCCTGCCCGATGAGCGCTTCGAGTGCACCCGGCCGGTAGCCGGTGACCAGTACGTCTGCGGTTTCGAGGAGTTCTCGGAACGCTGTCGCTCCCGCCGAGGACTTCAGGTCGAGAAGCGCCGACCGCTTGCCCTGTCCACTGTCGAGGTGCTGCCATCCGATCTCAGGGATCGCCGGGGGATCGATCCGCAGAACGTCAGCGCCGACCAACGCCAGGGCGCGCGTCGCGACCGGACCGGCGATGACGCGGGTCAGGTCGAGAACGCGTGGGCGCGTCGGATGCGTGCGGGGTTTTCCCTCGTCGCGTGCTCGGATGGATACCAGAGGCGCAGACCTCGCAGCTGCGCACTGCTCACTCAGGCGCCACTCGGTCTCGGTACGAACACGGACCGCGATGGCTCCGATCTCGGCGGCCTGCTGCTCGATCTCGATGGCGCTGAGTTCGGATATCCGTTGCGCCACTGCATCTTTGGGTGATCCGTGATCGAGCTCGAGGACGGCGAGCAGGCGGTCGCGATGGTGCGGATAGTTGCCGTGCGTGCGGACCCAACCGTCGCGGGCGGCAAAGAACCCCGAGTGCTCGGAGAACCCGTTGATCGGCTCGCCGCCGATCCGGAACAGTCGATCGCTCGAGAAGGACGCGGCGATGCGCTCGGGATCGAGGGTCCAGTGTCCGTCGCCCGGGCCGGTTGACCGATGAATCGCCGAGGCGAACGCCGCTACCGAGCCCGCAGCGAGGTCGAACACCGGCAAGTGCGCCGCAAGGAAACCCGCCGAGTCCGGGCATTCGATGTGCCCGCGTCGGTCGTCGGTGTGCACCCCGACGCCACGCTGGTATTCGTCGAGATAGAACCCGTACCCGTGATCCATGCGACGCCTTTCGGCAGTTCAGTGGCCGAGAAGCTCCCGGCACTTCTCTGCCAGCGTATCGCGGAGCGGCGCAGCACGATCCGCCAACTGTTGTTGCTGACGCACGTATTCGGCGCGGCCCGCGGGAGTTTCGATACGAATGGGGGAGTACCCGTACTCGGCAAGGTCGTATGGGCTCGCGCGCATGTCGAGTTCACGGGCCAGGAGCGCGTGTTCGAAGCACCGCATCACCAGGTCGGAATCGACGAGTGGCAACAACTTGAAGCTCCACTTGTACAGATCCATACCGGCGTGCAGGCAGCCCGGCTGTTCGTGATCGATCTGAGTTTCGCGTGCAAGCGGGAGCGAGTTCTTGGGGGCCGCGTCCGGTGTGAAGAACCGGAACGCGTCGTAGTGCGTGCATTTGAGTGGCAGGGATTCGACGACCGCGTCGGTACCGGCGAACCCGAGTCGCAGCGGCACCGACTGGTGACGGATTGCGTCCTCGCCGCCGCGATAGACCATCGCCCATTCGTGGAGGCCGAAGCAACCCAGCACAGCGGGCCGCGCAGACGTCTGATTCAACAGATTCCACACGAATTCGACTGTGTGACGCCGACGCTCCAGCACTGAGGCCTCGACCGTCGCGGTACCCGAATCGTCGACGCGGTAGCCGGAGAAGGCTGCGTATTCGGCGGCGTTCTCGAGCGCGACTCCGTACCCGGGGTGCCAGCGGCGCAGTTGAGCGGGTTTGAAGTTGTAGTACGTGAAGAGGAAGTCGTGCACCGGGTGAGAGATACCGGCGCTACGACGCGCTCGGTGCGGCTCGACGAGCTTCTCCACCTCCTCGAGGTGAAGCGCCCGCCGAGCCGTCCACTCGCTCTGCGCGAGTGCGAGTGAATGCACCGAACGTGTCATCGATCAGCTGTTTCTTTGTCCGGGAACAGCATCCGTGCCGCGGTGCGTGCCGTCGCGGACCGTTCCGACGTACTCCTCGAGGAGATCCTCGAGCGCGACGATACCGATCACCACTCCGTCAGCGTCCGTGACAGCGCCGAGGTGCGAGCTGGCCCGACGAAGGCCGGCCAACGCTTCGGCCAGCGGTGTGCTGAGCGGAACGATGGGCAGCGGCCGGATATCCGACGTCGGAACGACGGTGTCCGGTCCAGCGGCCTCGTCGAGCACCTCGTCGAGCACGTCCTTGAGGTGCACGTACCCAGCCAGCGATCCGTCGCTCGCTCGCACCGGGTAACGCGAGTATCCGGTCTCGATGACCGCACGCTCGATCTCACCCAGTGTTGTTCCCGACGGTGTGAGGGGAATGGTCCGCACCTTGTCGAGAGTGATCAGGACCTCGGAGACGGTCCGATCGGTCGATTCGAGTGCCTGCTTCAACCGCCGGTGTTCTTCGGCGTCGATCAGACCTTCGGATCGCGATTCACCGATCATCGCGGACAACTCCACCGCCGAGACCGTGACGTCGAGTTCGTCCTTGGGTTCGACGCGCAGGAGCTTGAGCACTCCGTTCGCGCACAGGTTGTAGAACGCGATGATCGGGCGAGCGATCTTGATGAACGCCAGATGCACGGGAACGAGCAGCATGGCCGTCTTCTCGGGGCCGGCCAACGCGATGTTCTTGGGCACCATCTCGCCGAGCAGGATGTGCAGCACGACGACGAGCGACAGCGCGATGGCAAACGAGATCGGGTGCAGCAATCCGTCGGGCAGACCGACGGCTTCCATCGGCACCTCGAGGAGGTGCGCAATGGCGGGCTCGGCGACCTTACCGAGGAGGATCGAGCAGATCGTGATGCCCAGCTGAGCCGCCGCAAGCATGAGCGAGAGGTTCTCACCGGCCTTGATGACTGTGAGCGCCCGCTTCTTGCCTTGCGCGACCAGTGCTTCGAGGCGGTCACGTCGTGCGGAGATCAGTGCGAACTCCGCACCGACGAAGAATGCATTGCCGGCGAGCAGCACGACGGTGAGGAGTACACCGAAGAGGTTATTCATCGTCGGACTCCTTCTTGCTGTCGTCTGCGGATTCGGGTTCGACGTAAGCGGGGACCGGCGTGATGGTCACCCGGTCGATACGGCGGCCGTCCATGCCGGTCACTCGTGCAATCCACTTTCCGCGCGAATCACCGGACGAGTCGACGTCGGGCAATTCCACCTCGTCACCCTCGTCGGGGATGCGGCCCAGTTCGGTGAGCACCAACCCACCGAGCGTGTCGTAGTCGCCTTCGGGAGCGGTGTACCCGGTAGCCGAAGTGACCTCGTCGATGCGCAGGAGACCGGAGCACGACCATCCGTCGCCGACGCGCTGCACGTCGAGTTCGGGTTCGTCGTGTTCGTCGCGCACATCGCCGACGATTTCCTCGATGAGGTCTTCCATCGTGACGATGCCGGCAGTTCCGCCGTACTCGTCGACGACGAGCGCAACCTGCATACCGTCCGAGCGGATTCGCTCCATGACGGTGTCTCCGTCCAGGCTCGACGGCACGACGGGAACACGTTGAGCCAGACTGTCGACGCGCGTCGTGCGCCGACGTTCGGCCGGAACGGTGAACGCGTGCTTGATGTGTACGACGCCGACCGTGTCGTCGAGATCGCCGCGAACGACCGGGAAGCGCGAATAGCCGGTCCGCGACGCCGTCACGATCAGGTCTGCGACGGTGTCCGAGAGTTCCAGCGATTCGATCTTCACTCGCGGAGTCATCAGCTCTTCTGCCGTGCGGTCACCGAACTGCAGTGAACGGTCGACGAGCATCGCCGTGCCCTTGTCGATGGACCCGCGCTGCGCGGACGTCCGCACGAGGGACCCGAGTTCCTGCGGTGATCGCGCGGAGCGCAATTCCTCCGCGGGTTCGATGCCCAGGCGTCGCACGATCCAGTTGGCGGTTCCGTTGAGGCCGTTGATGGCCCACCGGAAGATCAGCGAGAACCCTGCTTGCAGGCCCGCAGTCGCGCGGGCGGTGGGCATCGGCTTGGAGATTGCGAGGTTCTTCGGTACGAGCTCACCGAAGATCATGGAGAACGAGGTCGCGATCACGAGCGCCAGGATCAAAGACGTTGTCGAGGCAGCGGATTCACTGAGCCCGACGGCCTTCGTGACCGGTGTGATGAACCGTGCCAGGACCGGCTCGGCCAGGTAACCGGTGATCAGGGTTGTGATCGTGATGCCCAGCTGAGCGCCGGAGAGCTGGAACGAAAGAGTCTTGTGCGCGTGTTGAACCTGCCGCGAGCGTCGGTCGCCGCCACGAGCAGCTTCGTCGACGGTGCTGCGTTCGAGCGCGGTCAGTGAGAATTCGGCCGCCACGAAGAGGGCGGTGCCTGCAGTCAGCGCGATGAAGCCGACCAGGCTGAGAATGGTGAAAACGATGTCCATGTGTCATCGCCACCTGAGATGTGCACGGGGGCCGCCGGGTTTGTCTCCCGGCTCGCTAGAGGAGCCCTCCGAACCGGCGGAATCAGAAGATTCCTCGGATAAAACGACGGGTGTAGCGCCGGGTAAGTGTGTGGGTGCCTCGGGCACCGGGTTCCTTTCGTCAGAGCCGAGTAGTTCTCGGCTGTAGCGGGCTCGGTCGGGTCGCCGAAGGGCACCCGACCGAGTTTTGTTTTCTGTTTACGGATCCAATGATACCGGCGGGTGCCCGGGAGTAGGGACCCGAGCACCCGCCGACAGTCACAGAACGTGGTTCACCAACCAGACGGAAGCGGCCGTCCTTCGGCAAATCCGGCGGCGGACTGCACGCCCAGAACGGCCTTCTCGTGCAGCTCCTCGAGAGAGCGCGCACCAGCGTACGTGCAGGTACTGCGCACGCCGGAACAGATCTGATCGATCAGGTCCTCGACTCCAGGGCGCTCGGGATCGAGACGCATCCGCGAACTGGAGATGCCTTCCTCGAACAATCCCTTACGGGCGCGATCGAAAGCCGTTTCGGTGGCTGTGCGAGCGGCAACAGCGCGCTTGGAGGCCATACCGAAGCTCTCCTTGTACGCGTTGCCCGCCTGATCGACTTTGAGATCGCCGGGGGACTCGTATGTGCCGGCGAACCACGAGCCGATCATGACGTTCGACGCGCCCGCCGCGAGGGCGAGTGCAACGTCGCGGGGGTGTCGAACGCCGCCGTCGGCCCAGACGTGCTTGCCGAGCTCACGTGCCGCTGCAGCACATTCCGCGACGGCCGAGAACTGCGGGCGTCCGACGCCGGTCATCATGCGAGTCGTGCACATGGCTCCGGGTCCGACGCCGACCTTGACGATGTCCGCGCCTGCGGCGATCAGATCACGGGTTCCCTGTGCGGAGACCACGTTGCCTGCGACCAACGGGACGCCGAGATCGAGCGCCTTGAGGGTGGTGAGCGCATCGATCATTCTCTGCTGGTGACCGTGAGCCGTGTCCACGACGATTACGTCGGCACCGGCGTCGACGAGTGCCTTGGCCTTGGCGCCCACGTCACCGTTCACACCGACCGCCGCAGCGACCCGGAGTGCGCCGCGCTCGTCGACTGCGGGGTCGTAGATGCCGGCACGAATCGCGCCGGTGCGGGTGAGGACGCCGGCAAGAGTCCCGTCTTCGTTGACGATGACCGCCAGCGGATCGTGCTTGGTTTCGAGCAGTTCGAAGACCTCACGCGGTGTGGCGGTGACCGGGGCCGTGACGAAGTCGGTGATCGCGACGGTACGGAGGCGAGTGAACCGATCGACATCCGCGCAGGCAGCCTCGGTGACGACACCGAGAGGCTTACCGTCCTCGACCACCACGACCGCGCCGTGAGCGCGCTTGGGAAGCAGCGCCAGCGCATCGGAGACGGCGTCGTCCGGACTCAGCGTGACCGGCGTATCGGCGACGAGGTGGCGGCTCTTGACGAACGCCACGGTCTCGGCGACAGCTTCGGTGGGGACGTCCTGCGGAATGATGACCAGTCCGCCGCGGCGGGCGACAGTCTCCGCCATGCGGCGGCCGGCGACTGCGGTCATATTGGCGACCACGACGGGAATGGTCGTTCCGGATCCGTCGGAAGAATTGAGATCGACGTCGAACCGAGAGGTGACCTCGGTCCGGTTAGGGACAAGGAAGACGTCGTCGTAGGTCAGGTCGTATGGGGGGCGTTGCCCTTCGAGGAACTGCACGTTTCACGAGCCTACCGTCGATTCCGCCGTAGCGCCCTCGGTATCGCGCGCTTGTGAGCGGGAGAGGGCGATCGTGGTCATGATCATGACGGCGACGGCGCACCCGATGAGAGCAATTCCGGGACCGTCGACGCGGAGGCGTTCGTCGAGCACTGTCATCCCCAGGAATATGGCCGCGATCGGCTCGCCGATCGTCAGGGCGGGTAGCGACGCCGACAGCGGCCCGACCTGGAACGCGCGCTGTTGCAGGTAGACCCCGATTGCGCCCGAGGCGATCAGCGCCCACGTCTGCCATGCCGAAATCACCCCGATGACGCCGTGGCCGAGTAGGTCGGTGACGTACTTGGTGAATGCGACGGCGACGCCGTAGAAGATGCCTGCCGCAGAGCCGAGAAGCAGTGCGCGCCAGCCGCCGTCGAGTTTGGACAAGCCGCCGACAGTTGCGGCCACGGCCACTGCGACCGTAATCGTCAGGGGCACAGCCCAATCCGACCATGGAGCATTGCTGTCTCCCTCGGTGGGATCGCCGACGACGAGGAAGATCGCCAAGGAAATCGCGAGCATGATCGCCAGTGACCACGCGGAACGGGTGATGCGGATTCCCGAGAATTTGGCCGAGAGAGGCAGCGCGAACAGCAACGAGGTCACGATCAGCGGCTGCACCACCAACACCGAACCCAACGACAGTGCAACGGCCTGCATGACGTACCCGCCGCCGTCACCGATCAGCCCGGCCCACCACCGAGGACTGCGAATCAACGACGCCACCAACGCCTCGCCCTCAGGAACCGCGGACGCCGCCCGTTGCTGAGCGACCGAAGCGCACGCGAAGAGCAGTGCAGCGAGAAGTGCGCAGAGAACCGAGATCAGTGGAAGATCACCCATTCCCTCAGTGTGCGCGCTTGCCCGCCCGATTTCCGGCAGACGGCTTTCCTGCGCCGGGTGCGCCGTGACGCGGGGTCAAGCCCTTGGACGCCAGACGCTCCGAACGGGTCGGGACCGGAGTGCCGTCCGCACGGATCTTCTTCACACTCTTCGGATCGGTGACGCGCCGCGAGGAGGCGGCGCGCTTGTCGCCGTCCTTCTTCATCCGGCCTCCGGCAGCGGTCCGGCCTGCAGTGTCGTGTTCCTGACGGCCACGCTTGGCGGTGTGCTTGACGGCAACCGTCGTATCGGGAGCCTCGACCGGAATTCCCGTCGGCTCCATCGCACCGGTGATGCGCGTGAGTTCAAGATCGTCAGGACGAACCCGCACACCGTGAACCTTGATGCCTGCCTGCTTGGTCAACTTCTCGACCGAATCACGTTCTTCGTCGGTGACGATGGTGACGACGACGCCTGATTCCCCGGCGCGTGCCGTCCGGCCGGCCCGGTGCAGGTAGTCCTTCGCCTCGGCCGGGGGATCGACGTGAACGACGAGCGTCACGTCGTCGACATGGATTCCGCGCGCGGCGACATCGGTGGCGACCAGGACCGGTGTTGTCCCGTCGGAGAACGACGCGAGGGTCTTGGTCCGATTGTTCTGCGTCTTGCCGCCGTGCAGAGCCCCGGCCGAGACGCCGATCAAATGCAGTTGCTGCGCAAGACGATCCACACCGTGCTTGGTCTTGACGAACATGATGGTCCGCCCCGCGCGCGAAGCGATATGTGCGACAACGGATCTCTTGTCGTCGTGGTCGACGAAAAGCAGGTGATGCTCCATGGTCGAGACGGTCGCAACCGGGGGAGCAGTCGAGTGCGACGCCGGATTGCGCAGGTAACCCGCGACCAGATCGTCGACCTTGCCGTCGAGTGTCGCCGAAAAGAGAAGACGCTGACCGTCTTTCGGAGTCGTGTCGAGAATCTTCGCAACCTCGTCGATGAAACCCATGTCTGCCATGTGGTCGGCTTCGTCGATGGTCGTGATCACGACGTCGTCGAGAATCACCGACTTCTGGTCGAGTAGGTCGAGTAGGCGCCCGGGGGTCGCGATCAGCAGATCGACGCCGCGGGCAAGGATGTCGGCCTGACGCTTGATCGGAACGCCCCCGACCGCATTTGCCACACGCAAACCGATCTCGGTAGCGGCGTCGTCGAGTGCCTTGTGGATCTGGATCGCCAGCTCACGGGTGGGAGCGAGCACCAAACCGCGCGGACGATTCCGCTTGCTCGCCCCACCCTTGAGGCGCACCAGCATCGGAAGCCCGAAGGCCAGAGTCTTTCCGGAACCCGTCGCACCGCGCCCGAGTACATCCCGACCGGCAAGAACATCGGGGATGGTTGCCGACTGAATGGGGAAGGGGGCATCGATGCCGCTTCGGCGCAACGCGTGCACCATCACGGCGGGGATTCCGAGGTCGACGAACGAACGCCCTTCGGTCGAGGTGGGCGAGTCGATCGTCGATTCCTGCATTTGTCCAGGCTACCGGGTATCGGTAGACGCAGATGACCGCATCTACCGATACCCGCTGTGAATCAGGCCTCGATTTCGCTGCGGTCACCGCTCCACAGTGTGTGGAACTTGCCCGGCTTGTCGATGCGCTCGTAGGTGTGCGCGCCGAAGAAGTCGCGCTGACCCTGAGTCAGGGCGGCCGGCAGACGCTCCGCGCGGAGACCGTCGTAGTACGACAGCGAGGACGCGAACGCAGGTACCGGAATGCCGAGCATCGTCGCGGTGGCGACCACGCGGCGCCAGCTGTCGATGCCTGCCTCGATGGCCTCGCGGAAGTACGGCGCCAGAATCAAACTCGGCAGGCTCGGATCGGCGTCGAACGCGTCCTTGATGCGGTTGAGGAACTGCGCACGGATGATGCAGCCACCGCGCCAGATCGTCGCCAGGTCGGCAGGCTTGAGGTTCCAGTCGTACTCGGCGCTGCCGGCAGCGATCTGATCGAAGCCCTGCGCGTACGCCACGATCTTCGACGCGTACAGCGCGGCCTGGATGTCGGCGGCAAACTGCTCGGCGTCAGCAGGCTTGTCGCCGAGAGAGCCGGCAGCCAGACCCTGCGCCTGAGCTGCGGCGCGCTGATTGCGGCTACCGGACAGTGCGCGAGCAAACACGGCCTCGGCGATGCCGGTGACCGGCACGCCCAGATCCAGAGCGGACTTGACCGTCCAGCGGCCCGTGCCCTTCTGCTCGGCAGCGTCGACGATGACGTCGACCAAAGGCTTGCCGGTCTCGGCGTCGACCTGGCGGAGCACCTCGGCGGTGATCTCGATCAGGTAGGACTCGAGGGTGCCCTTGTTCCACTCGGTGAAGACGTCGGCAACCTGACCGGCGTCGTAGCCCAGAGCGTCGCGGAAGAGGTTGTACGCCTCGCCGATGAGCTGCATGTCGGCGTACTCGATGCCGTTGTGCACCATCTTGACGAAGTGACCGCTGCCGTCGGGGCCGATGTGCGTGCAGCACGGGGTGCCGTCGACGTGAGCGGAGATGGACTCGAGAAGCGGGCCGAGAGCCTCGTAGGACTCCTTCGGGCCGCCCGGCATGATCGACGGACCGTTGAGTGCGCCTTCTTCGCCACCGGAGATACCGGCGCCGACGAAGTGCAGTCCGCGGGCGCGGATCGCCGCTTCACGACGGATCGTGTCGGTGTAGAGCGAGTTGCCACCGTCGATGATGATGTCGCCGGGCTCCATGGCGTTTGCGAGCTCTTCGATGACAGCATCGGTCGGGGCGCCGGCCTTGACCATGATCAGGACGCGTCGCGGCTTCTGAAGTGCGGCAACAAACTCCTCGACGGTCTCGGTGCGCACGAAATCGCCCTCGGAACCATGCTCGGCGATCAGGGCATCGGTCTTCGCGATGCTGCGGTTGTGCAGGGCAACGGTGTGACCGTGGCGGGCGAAATTGCGGGCAATATTCGAACCCATGACGGCCAGGCCGGTGACGCCGATCTGAGCTCGGGGTGATTCGGTGCTAGTGGTTGACATGCTTACAGCTTTCCCTCTCGGTCCGCGGCTGTGAAATCCTGCGCTGTGCGCAGCCGAAAACGGTGCGGCCGCGACGCGCGTGAACATCAGACCGTGCATACAAAACACGGATGCAGATCACTTTAATTGCAGTGACCTGCATCCGTCTCGATACAGCTTCCGGCACAGCCGGAAGGTTCTCAGTGTTCAGTTGTCGAGCCGCAGCTCAGCGCAGGTATTACCGCTGATCGCGCTTCGGGCCGTCGAATCCGTCATAGCTACGACGGTCGGTGCGGCTGCGGAAGCCGCCACCGCTGGTCGAGGCTGCACGGTTGTCGCCGCCTTCGCGGTTTCCCTGGTATCCACCGGAGGAGCGGTTGCCCTGGTAGCCGGTCGAGGGGCGGCTGTCGCGATCGCCGTACGAGCGGTTGTTGTCGCGGTTGCCCTGGTATCCACCACCGGACGAGCGGTTGCCCTGGTATCCGCCGCGGCTCTCGCCGTCGCGGCTTCCCTGGTATCCGCCCGAAGAGCGGTTGCCCTGGTAACCCGTCGACGGGCGGCTGTCGCGGTCTCCGTAGGACGGACGGCTGTCACGGTTGCCCTGGTAACCACCGCTGGAGCGATCACCCTGGTATCCACCACCGGACGAGCGGTTGCCCTGGTATCCGCCGCGGCTCTCGCCGTCGCGGTTGCCCTGGTAGCCACCCGAGGAGCGGTTTCCTTGGTATCCGGTCGAGGGGCGGCTGTCGCGGTTGCCCTGGTAACCACCACTGGAGCGATCACCCTGGTATCCGCCGCGGCTCTCGCCGTCGCGGTTGCCCTGGTAACCACCGCTGGAGCGATCACCCTGGTATCCACCCGAAGAACGATTGCCCTGGTATCCACCGGACGAGCGGTTGCCCTGGTAGCCGCCACGGCTTCCACCACGATCACCGAAGGAACGCTCGCCACGAGAAGAGCTCTCGCGCAACGGTTCTCCGGTCGGCTTCTTGGCGCCGGTGATGCGAGCAAGTTCAGCAGAACCCGGGGTGACGGCAACGGCTGCGGCATTGACGCCGGCCATACCGGTCAGACGCTTGAACTGACGCTTCTGGTTGGGCAGCACGATGGCGACAACGGTGCCCTTCTCGCCGGCGCGAGCGGTACGACCAGCGCGGTGCAGGTAGTCCTTGTGGTCGGCCGGGGGATCGACGTGAACGACGAGGTCGATGCCGTCGACGTGGATGCCGCGTGCTGCGACGTCCGTTGCGACGAGGACCGGGGTGCGGCCGTTCTTGAAACGCTCGAGGACGCGGGTGCGCTGGTTCTGTGCCTTGCCGCCGTGAAGCGACTCGGCAGCGATGCCGACTGCGCGGAGGCGGTCGGTGATTCCCTCGCAACCGAGCTTGGTGCGGGCGAACATGATGGTGCGTCCGTCGCGGGCACCGATCTCGGCGAGAACGGAATCCTTCTGTCCACGATCGACGAGGAGAACGTAGTGCTCCATCGTGTCGACGCTTGCGCGGCCGTCTTCGGTGGAGTGGGTGACGTGGTTGGCCAGGAACTGACGAACCAGCGACTGGACCTCACGGTCGAGGGTTGCCGAGAACAGCAGACGCTGTCCGTCTGCGGGGGTCTCACCGAGGATCGAGCGAACCTCGGGCAGAAAGCCCATGTCCGCCATCTGATCGGCTTCGTCGAGTGCGGTGATTTCCACCGAGTCGAGGATGCAGGTGCCCTGACGCAGGTGGTCGCCGAGACGACCCGGCGTTGCGACGAGGACGTCTACGCCGCGGCGAAGCTGATCGACCTGCTTGGCGAACGGCGTTCCACCGACAGCGGGGCGAACCGTGAGTCCGAGTGCTCCGGCGTAGGAGTTGAGGGAGTCGACCACCTGGAAAGCAAGCTCACGGGTGGGGACGAGCACGAGTGCGCGGGGACGCTTGGCGGCCGGGCGATCTTCGTGGCGTGAGAGGCGGGTCAGCATCGGCAGGCCGAAGGCGAGGGTCTTGCCCGATCCGGTCTGTGCGCGGCCGAGAACGTTGGTTCCGGCGAGCGCGTCCGGGATGGACTGCGCCTGGATGGGGGACGGGACGGTGATGGAGTTGCGCGCCAATGCGGCAACAAGCTGCTCGGGCAGGCCGATCTCGGCGAAGGTGATACCCGGCTCGGTGGCGACTGCTTCTTCGGCAGCGGGGGTGTTGACGGTGGGGTCTTCGATGTTCTCGGAAGACGACATTTGGACAGCGTTGGTCACGCGGAAACCTCTCCGGACTACGGGCACGTCGCGGAGCGGAAGAAGCCATGCTGAAATACACGACACAGTTCGCAAAGGGACGAGCCAGGGCACATGTCACCTGGCAATCCGAACGCATACTGCGGGGAATTGGGCTGTGTGCCGTTATATGTTGACGGACCACGATGGTGGCCGTGATCCACTCTACGCCACCGGGGACACCGAAGTCAGGTAGCCCCGCCTGTGACCTGCACTACTACACGGGGTTACGCAGGTCAAGACTCAGTATGCGTTGAAAAGCAGTCGAAGTTCGGTGAGCCAGGGCACAGCCACCGCAACCGTGGGAACAACGAGAATCGCGACCGCCCCGAGATACGCAAAAACTGCGATGCGGGGATCTGCGTCGTCGGCCGAGAGGCGTTGCACTCGGATGAGCGTCGACGGCCCGCCCGCTGCCATTGCCCCGCGGGGTGCCGTCGATCCGGCACACGCGACAAGCGCCCGCGCGAGGGGAGTGGGACCGGTAGCCCGCACGGCTGAATCGTCGGCGAGCAACTCCACCAGTAGCTGCACCGATCCCAGGGCCGACTTGCTACGAACGAAACGGGGGAACGCGTGGTTGACGGCAGTGAAAGCCTCGAGGACCAGATCGTGACGAGCTCGCAGGTGGGAACGCTCGTGCGTCAGGATGGCTTTGACCTCGGCATGATCGAGGTTCTGCAGAGTGCCTTGACTGAGAACCACGCGTTGACGCAGACCTGGCAGGCAGTATGCGATCGGTTCGTCGACGTCCAGTACCCGCAGATCGGGTGTGCGTTCCACTGACGCAGGCATGGCGCAGTCGTCGAGAAGGTCCACCAACACACGGTGACGTGCACGGCGACGTCGGGTTCTCACAGCGACCTGGATGATCGAGAAGATCAGCTTCGCGCCGATCAGGAGCGTCAGGGCAAAAACAACCACGTACAGAATCCACAGCGGGAGCCCAAGTGCATCGATTTCGGCGGTCGGGGCCGTCGTCGGCCTACCGTCAGCGCCGGGAACGAGCAGCTGGCTGGCAATGGCCAGCCCCGAGCTGAATGCCGACAACACCGCAGCAATTGCGACGGCTTGCCACAGAACCAACGCCGCGCGTGGAGCGCGGTAAGGCCACGTGGAGCGGCTCAGGAGTGCGGGAACCGGACCGGCCAGCAACAAGGCAAGCAGTCCGAAAACCAGTGCAGTAGTGGCGTTCATGTCCTACACATCATGCACGACGAAATCAGTTCGGCCTAGAAATTCCGGGCTGCGCAGCCTTTTTCGCGGACTCGCGCACCTCGAGGGCAGCGAGCGCCTCGCGGAGAGCATCGGCTTCGTCAGCATTGACCTGTCCCACGAAGTGGACGAGCGCCGCAGCGCGACCGCCGGACTCCGGAGCCTGGGCCAGCGCGTCGACCATCAGACTCGCGACCAGTTCTTCGCGCTTGTTGACGGGAAGATAGCGATGTGCGCGATCGTCACGCTGCTGAATCACCAGATGCTTCTTCGCCAGGCGCTGCAGAACGGTCATCACCGTCGTGTACGCCAATTCGCGATGCGTCGCGAGTGCTTCATGCACCTGTCGCACAGTTTGCGGTTCCGATGTGGACCACAAATGATCCATCACCGCGCGTTCGAGTTCACCTAGACCTGCCATTCTTCGATTCTACGGACTTCCACGACGAAATACGTACTACTGGTAGTAGTAACCACCTCGGTGGGGGTGTGGTATTGGCCATAGTGATCTGCGTGACGGTTACGGTGGTGTGAGACGACGAAAGTCCCGACAATGACGATGCCCGATAATTGCAAGCCAACAGTCGATCCGCAGAAAGTAGCCGCACGTAGATGACGATCGACAGTTCGCCGGGCACCGAAGAATCGACATCACGGGCGCGGGTAGTCACGCAGAAAGCTGCCGGCATCATCCGTTTCGGCATTCGCGACGCACCGTTGACGGTCGTTCTACTTCTCACCATGTGGATCGTGGGTGCCGCAACCGGCAGCCTCGTTCACGGACCGTCCCGCGATCTCGAGCACACGATCGGTGCCGGAATGGGCTCGATCCAGCACGGCCGCATCTGGACTCCGCTCACGTCCGTGCTGTGGGCAGGAAACCTGCTCGGGTACCTCGGCGCGACCGTGCTCCTGATCGCAGTCGCCGCACCCCTCGAACGCCGAATGGGAACGATCAAGCTTGCGATCGCCGGCGCAAGCACTCAAATCTTGGGAGTCCTGCTCGGGCTCGGCTGGGCGTCGTTTGCGAAGGTGTTCGATTCCAGTTGGGGATTCCGCCTCCACGTGGGCTCCGCGGTCGGAGCCAGTGCATGGATCGTCGGCGCTGCGATGGCCGCCAGCTCGAACATGGGCACCCTGTGGCGCCGTCGCATTCGCGTCGGAACTTTGGCGTTGACGATCACTTTGGCCTTGTTCAGTGGTCAGCTGCAAGACGTCATCCGATTCTTTGCCGCTGTGGTGGGTTTGGTGATCGGTCAGTGGATCGTCGGACGATCGGCGCGCGGTGAGCGCATCGCCGGGACACAGCGAGAGGGTCGCGTCCTGGTCGCCATCGTCGTCGCGGCGAGTGCGATCGGCCCGATGATCGCCGCATTGTCCCCGCAGGCGGTCGGCCCACTCGCGGTCCTCCGTGACCTCTTCCGCGGAGTTCCCTGGACTGTCGCCGAGGTTCGAGAACTGTGCGAGGAGTCCTCGTCGGATCCGGACTGCCGACGAGGACTCCTCGAGCTCAGACTCTCCGGTATCGGCCCGACTCTGCTCTCGCTGATGCCGTCGATCTTCGTTCTCGTGTTGAGTGACGGGCTCCGTCGTGGCCGCAGATTCGCCTGGATTGCGACAGTGTGTGCTCAGGTAGTCCTACTCGTCCTCTCGATCGGGAACTTCGTCATCAGGTTCGTCGACGCCGTCGACAGTGACAGCTTGTTCTACGGAATCAGCGATCCGAACGTGTACCGAACTCTGGTGCCGTTCCTGACACCGCTCTTCGTACTGATCCTGCTGATCGCGACACGTCGATACTTCGACGTCGCGGCCCCGGCCAAGACATACCGACGTCTCGGTGCTGCGATCGTGACCTTGCTCGCGGTCCTCGCCGTGATCTACGTCGGCGGCGGAATGCTCGCCAGGCACGGGTTCGATCGCGAGCCAACCGTAACGATGTTGCTCGCGGACTTCCCTCAGCGCCTTGTACCGCCCGTGTACCTGCAGTTGATCGATCCGCGTCTGCTTCCCGTGGACATCGAGTCGACGTTGCTCTTCGAGTGGACCGGCGTCGTGTTCTGGGGCGTCGCCGCCGTGTTGGTGTTCGTGAGTTTCCTCAAGCCGGTCAAGACCGCCGATCCCAAAGCCGCCGAACGAGCGCGATCCATGTTGATCGCCGGTACCGGCAGCCCGTTGTCCTGGATGACGACGTGGAAGGGAAACACATACTGGTTCAGCGCGGACGGTTCGAGTTACGTCGCGTATCGCGTCATCGCCGGTGTTGCTCTCACAACCGGTGATCCGGTCGGTCCTCCAGATCGCATGCGCACGGCGATCGAGGAGTTTGCCGAGTTCGCGTCGTCGAACGGTTGGATTCCCTGCTTCTATTCAGTGACCGACGACGCCCGAAGCATCACTGATTCCATGGGCTGGAGCGGCCTGCAGGTCGCCGAGGAAACCGTGCTCGACCTCGGACAGGTCGCGTTCACAGGAAAGCGGTTCCAGGATGTGCGAACAGCACTGAACCGGGCGAAGAAGTCCGGGATCACGGCCGAGTGGATTTCCTTCCCTCATGCACCTCTCGCGATCAAGGATCAGATAGTTGCGATCTCGGAGGAATGGGTGGCGGACAAGGGGATGCCCGAGATGGGATTCACCCTCGGCGGACTCGACGAGGTCGACGACGAACAAGTGCGGTGCCTGATCGCCGTCGACGAGGATCGCACCGTGCACGGTGTCACGTCGTGGCTACCGGTGTACCGCGACGGCAAAGTCGTCGGGTGGACACTCGACTTCATGAGGCGACGCTCCGAAGGATTCCGTCCCGCGATGGAGTTCCTCATCGCCTCCGCTGCACTGAAATTGGAGGAGGAGGGCGTCGAGTTCCTCAGTCTGTCCGGTGCACCGTTGGCAACAATCGCCGGTGACTCCGAGAGGAATGCGAACGAACCGGAGGCCACGACTTTCTCGGCGATGATGGACAGCGTGCTCGACCTACTCGGTCGCACCCTGGAACCGGTGTACGGATTTCGTTCGCTGTTGGCCTTCAAATCGAAGTTCCAGCCTCGGTACGTGCCGATGCACATGACTTTCGCCGATCCAGCCGCGTTGCCGAGCATCGGGAACGCGGTCGGACGGGCGTACCTGCCGACCGTGACGATCGGTCAAGGATTCAAACTTGTTCGGACGATTCTGGGTCGCTGATTCGCGATCGTCACGCAGGCTTTGCCGGCCCGCCGACGGCGCCGAACACGTGCCGGGTACCGATCGGAACGATCAGCGGCCGATCCGAGACAGGATCGTCGATGACCGCAGCTTCGAGACCGAACACCTCGAGCAGAAGTTCCGCGGAAATGATGTCCTTGGGGACACCAGAAGCGACGACGGCGCCGTCGCGCATCACGATCAGATGATCGCTGTATCTGACCGCGAGATTGAGGTCGTGCAGCACCATCACCACGGTGCGCCCCATTTCCTCGTGGAGTTGATCCACCAGGTCGAGGACTTCCATCGAGTGCGCGAGGTCCAGATAGGTAGTCGGTTCGTCGAGAAGCAGAATGTCGGTTCCCTGGGCGAGAGCCATCGAGATCCAGGCTCGCTGGCGCTGACCGCCGGACAATTGATCGACGGGTCGATCGGCGAGATCCGAGACACCGGTCAGCTCCAGCGCTTCGGCGACCTCGCCCTCGTCGTCCGCGGACCACTGCCTGATCCACGACTGGTGCGGGTGGCGCCCACGTGAGACCAGATCGGCGACCGTGAGTCCTTCGGGCGCAACCGGAGTCTGGGGGAGCATTCCGAGCACCCGTGCGACTTCCTTGGTCTTCATCGAACTGATCGCCTTGCCGTCCAGGACAACCGATCCGCCCTTGGGCTTGAGCAGACGACCGAGCGCACGCAGGAGCGTCGACTTGCCGCAACCGTTGGGGCCGATGACCGTCGTGATCACGCCGGTGGGGATCTCGAGATCGAGTCCGTCGACGATGATGCGGTCCCCGTACCCGAGCGTCAGGTTCTTGGCGACGAGACGCGAAGGAGTATCGGTGGACTGGGCGATGGTGGTCATGCTGTGACCTTCCGATTGTTACGAACCAACAGGTAGAGCAGGAACGGACCACCAAGTGCGGAAGTCACGATTCCGACGGGGAGTTCCACAGGCAGAATTGTTCGAGCGATGACGTCGCTGCCGACCACCAGTACAGCACCGGTCAGCGCGGACGCCACGATGGGCGGGCCGGCAGAGCGCACCAGACGCATAGCGACCTGTGGCGCAGCCAGGGCGACAAAGCCGACCGGACCTGCTGCGGCGGTTGCGATGGCGGCCAGCGCCACGGCGGAGAGCAACAGTTTGGCCTGCGATGATTGCAAGCGAACACCGAGAGAGGTGGCGTTGTCGTCGCCCAACCGCAGCGCTCCCATGGTGAACGAAGCGATCACCGCGTAGCCGCCGACTACCGCGACAGCGATGGCTACCGGCCACATCTGATTCCAGGTGGCACCGTTGAGCGAACCGTTGAGCCACACCTGTGCGCGGGAAGCATCGTTGATGTCCGCCGAGATGAGAAGCCATCCCGTCGCTGCCACGAGCATGGCGTTGATGCCGATGCCGATCAGGATGAGGCGGAACCCCTCGACGCCCTTGCGCCACGCCAAGGCGTAGATCACCACTGCTGTCAGTAGGCCGCCGCAGAGTGCAGCCAACGGAATCCCCAGTGTGGCAAGCAGTCCCACGAACGAGCCACCCCCGCCGAGTACGATGAGTGCCACTGCGGCGGCACTCGATCCAGCCGTGATTCCGAGGATGTCGGGGCTGGCGAGGGCGTTGCGAGCGATCGTCTGGGTGACCGCACCGGCAATGCCGAGTGCCATACCGATGAAGAGCGCGGTGAGCGACCGAGGAAGTCGAAGGTCGAAGACGATCAGGTTCTGTGTCTTGCTGCCATTGCCGAGCAGGACCGAAATGACATCGGGGATCGAGATCGGATAGTCGCCCCGTCCGATGTTGATGCAGAGCAGAAGGAAGAGTGCGACCGCGAGCGCAATGCACACCGACACCGCGAGTGGACGGTAGACCAGCGAGAATCCACCGATACGAATCGACTTACGTGAGGGGACGGTCCGGGGGAGTACCCGGAGTTCTTGCTTGAGCGTCACAGACTTGCCAACTTCCTGCGGCGTACGAGAGCGATGAAGAACGGGGCGCCGAACAGGGCCAGGATGATTCCGACCTGCAACTCGCCGGGGCGCACGACTACGCGACCGATGATGTCCGCGGTGATCAGCATGACCGCACCGAGCAAGCCCGCGTACGGGACCAGCCAGCGGTAGTCGGGTCCGGTGATGGCCCGGGCCACGTGGGGGACCACCAATCCGATGAACGCGATAGGTCCACACGCTGCGGTCGCGGCGCCGGTCAGCAGGGTGATCGCGATGATGCCGAGTGTGCGACTGAACGCGATGTTCGTTCCCAACGCTTTTGCGACGTCTTCACCCAGGCTGAGGACATTGAGACCAGGCGTACTCGCCAGGGCGATGACCAAACCGAGTATCAGGAAGGGGAGGACCTGCCAGAGAACGTCGAACCCGCGACCGGACACCGACCCGACTACCCAGAAACGGTAGGCGTCCAGACTGGTCTGGTCGAGGATGATCACGGCATTGGTCATGGCTTGCAGGAAGAACGCGACGGCTGCGCCCGCCAGAGCCAAACTCAGAGGACTCGCGCCGCCGTTTCCGATGGAGGACAAGCCGAAGACGACGATGCTGGCGACGAACGATCCTGCAAACGCGAACCAGAGGTACTGACTCGGGGCGGTGAAGCCGAAGAGATAGATCGCCATGACTACGAAGAAAGCCGCGCCGGCGTTGAGGCCGAGTAGTCCGGCATCTGCCAACGGGTTACGCGTGTGTCCCTGAATCAGGGCGCCGGCGATACCGAGTGCGATGCCGACGACAAGACCCAGGATGGTCCGCGGAGCGCGCAATGTTCGCACGATGATGTCCGTCTGGGTGCCGTCCGAACTGAAGATGGCGTGGAAGATCTCGGCAAACGTCAGCGGACGTGCGCCCACCGCGATGCTCGCGAGCATGACGAGCGCGAGAAGAACCGTGAGCACCGCGAGACCGATCAGCCGGCGTCGACGAGTTGCCCCGACGCTGTTGTCGCGCGCGAGTTCCTCGAACCCTTCTTCGCGCGCCGTGCTTTCACGGACCACCTCGATACCGGTTCGATCGAACGGCCTGCGCAGAGCCCGGCGAACACCGATGGGCTGCTTTGTCTTCGCGTCACGCGTGACCAGACCTACCCATCCCTTTCCCGAGGTCCGGCCTGTGGCACCTTCGCGGAATCCCAGGTTCCACACGAGGAGACCAACGGCAATGGCTATTGCCGTCCCACCGAACACTGCGCGGTCGGCTTCGCCGCCACCGTTCTCGTCTCGGAGCGACTGAACGACGTACCAGCCGACGAGCAACGGAAGCAGGAACACCCCCGCGTCGAAAATCCCAGCTAGAACACGCATTCGGACAGGAGCCGGGCCGCGCGGCACTATGCGCCGTCCGTACGTCTCGCTGGGTCCTCGGGGATGTCCGTTCCCGAGCGGTTTGATCATCGTCACTGGCGGTTCGAGCTCCTGGTCTTTGTGCGCAGGGAATTCGCATCTTAGGTTACGGAACCCTATGTGGGTGTGCTCCCTGCGGGGCAAGTTCCTGTGAATATGCGGTGCCCAGCGTCACAGTTCTTTACTCTTGAATTATGGTGAGGCTAACCTACATTAAGAACCACAAGACAACTTCGGCCGATTGGAGTGCACGGTGACAATCACCTTGACCACCCAGCATGCGGATGTTCGTGAATTCGAACTCCGGTCGAACGCATTGAGCCGCACCAGCGTTCGCCTACGAGCACTCAACCCTGACTACCCGCGCGTCTACGCGGTTGCCGCCATGTCAGGTGAAGGCAAACGGCGTTGGTGGCAGTTGAGTGAAGGCTTGTGCGGGGATCGGGTGCATCAGATGTTCGCCCGCTCGCTCCAGGATCTCGACAGTGCCGAAGCTGCGGCGATACAGGTCGCAACATCACTGATTCACGCTGTGGTCGGCAGGGTTGCCGCATCGATCGTCTCCGAAGGTGCCGCTTGGGATCCAGGCCTCGAGAACCTGTTCATCCACATGGACAGCGACGGCGGTATCGACTGGGCCGGGGTGATCGACGAAACTCTGCGAGTTGCGCCGAACGGACGGGAGTCCGGCAGTGACGGCGTCGTCGACATGCCGTGCGAAGAAGCGCTCCTCGTCTGGACCGCGCACCGTTGCCTGACCTCGCTACGGGCGATCTACGACGCCGTCTCCAGGTGTGCGCCCGTCGACCAGTTCAGATTCTGGGGCTTGGTAGGGGAGTCGATCCTGGGCGCAGCGGCATATGTCCCCATCTTGGCCGGCGGGGGCGAATCAGCCGCTCAGCGCCGCGGGCAGGGGCTGCTGGACGCTTTTGTCGCCGCAGGGCTGCCCGTGCGTGCACGCCGCAAGGTCTCGCTGCGTCCTCGTTGGAACCAGTTCGACGAAGGGCTTGCTAAATTAGGTCAGCCTTGCCTATGATTGTGGAACACCACGCGGAGAGTTACACCCCGCGAGAGTGACGAAACTGCCGGACCGCGCCGGAGTCCTGAGGGCTGCAGAGACTCCCGGTCCTTCCCACGGCGGGTTTCACATCGAATGATGTGAAACCCGCCGGTTCTTTTTCCAGACCTGATTCCAAGCTCGAGTTACCTCTCGTGTAATCAGGTAGGGAGTGGCAGCCACACCGGCGCCAGAGAATCACAGATGGAGATGGCATGGTCGACACTGCTGAGACCGCAGAGATGATGAAACGGCTCGGAACGGGCTTCGACGCCACCATCGGCCTGGAATACACCGAACTGAGCCCAGATCGCGTGCGGGCGCAATGGACCGTCAAGCCCACGCTGCACCAGCCCGCCGGGATACAGCACGGGGGTGTGTACTGCTCGGTGGTGGAGTCTCTCGCCAGCGTCGGTGGCACCGTGTGGCTGGGCGAGCGAGGACACGTGGTCGGAGTCAACAACAACACCGACTTCCTGCGCGCAACGCGGGAGGGCACTCTCACCGCTGAAGCCACCCCGATTCATCGCGGACGCACCCAGCAACTCTGGGAAGTTCGCATCACCGACGAGAACGACCGACTCGTTTCCAAGGGACAGGTTCGCCTCGCGAACATCACCGAGGTGGCGAAGATCGGAAACTGACCACGCGGCAGTCGATCGAATGACGGAGGGCGGCTGCGGAGTTGAACTCCACAGCCGCCCTCCGCCGGTCACTCAGGTGTTGATCAGCCGGCGGCCTTCTGCTGCTTGTCGGCAGCCTTCTTGGCTTCGCCATTCGAAGCGCTGCCGGACTCCGTCGCTTCCTTGTTCTTCTTCTCCAACTCGCCCATCGCGTTTCGCGCGAAGACCTGCTGCTCGGTGGACGCCATCTGAGCACGGCCACGCCCGAAGAACGTCACCGCCCATGACAACAGCGTCGAGGCACGGGAACGGAATCCGACGAGGTAGAGGAGGTGAATTGCCAGCCAGGCAACCCACCCGATGAAGCCGCTGATCTCGAGCTTGCCCACCTTGGCTACCGCGCTGAAGCGCGAGATCGTTGCCATACTGCCCTTGTCGAAGTACTTGAACGGAACTCGTTCCGACGGGGACTTGCCGTCCAGTGACGCTTTGATCTGCTTGGCCGCGTACTTGCCACCCTGCATGGCAACCTGAGCCAATCCGGGCAGCTTGTCGAGCGACATCATGTCGCCGATGACAAAGACGTTGGGGTGCCCGGGCAGAGACAAGTCGGGATTGACCATGACGCGGCCGGCGCGGTCGGTTTCTCCGCCGCTCTGTTCTGCGAGCTGCTTGCCGAGGGGGCTGGCCTGCACGCCGGCGGACCACACCTTGCACTGCGACTCGATACGGCGAAGCGTGCCGTCCTTCTCCTTGATGATCAGACCGTCGTTGTCCACGTCGGTGACCATCGCGTCGAGCTGGATCTCGACGCCGAGCTTCTCGAGCGTCTCGGCAGCCTTGCGGCTGAGCTTCCCGCCGTACACGGGCAACACGGCAGGGGCGCCGTCGAGGAGCACGACGCGTGCTTCACGAGGATCGATCTTGCGGAACGCGCCGTCCAGCGTTCGACGGGAAAGCTCGGCGATCTGCCCGGCCAACTCCACGCCGGTGGGGCCGGCGCCGACAACGACGAAGGTGAGCAAGCGCGCACGCTCGGCGGGATCGTCCGACAGTTCGGCCTGTTCGAAGGCCCCAAGGATTCGTCCGCGCAGTTCGAGGGCGTCGTCGATCGTTTTCATTCCGGGGGCGAACTCCGCGAACTGGTCGTTGCCGAAGTACGACTGACCGGCACCGGCTGCCACGATCAGACTGTCGAACGGCGTAACAGTGACGCGTTCGAGCAGGCGCGAGGTCACGGTCTGATTCTCGAGATCAATGGTCTCGACCTCACCGAGCAGTACCTGTGCGTTCTTCTGCTTGCGCAGCACCAGTCTCGTGGCGGGAGCGATGTCACCGACCGAGAGGATGCCGGTCGCAACCTGATAGAGGAGCGGCTGAAACAGATGGTGGGTTGTACGCGCGATCATCGTGATGTCGGCATCGGCTTTTTTGAGAGCCTGAGTGCCGAACAATCCTCCGAAGCCGGAACCGATCACCACTACGCGGTGGCGGTGCGGTTCAACCGACTGGATGCTCATTCCGTACTCCTCGAGTTTTAGGCGACAGTCCTACGGTAGTCCCACCGCGGCCGAGCTTCTCTGCGAGCAGTCCGACGCGCGCCGGTGTGTCCGAATCGATCAAGCGGCCTCGAGGGTGATCACTCCCGAGGTGATCGGCTTGGCCGGACCCCGGGGTGATCACCACTTTGTCGAGGTGTCAGCTACTGGCGGACGGACAAGATGAACAGTGCGATGCACCCGCCGACGAAAACCAGGATCGACAGGGCCACCGAGGCATACCCGACACCCACTCCAATTGCTGCCCAGTCCATGTGCCCAACCTCTCTTACGGTGTAATCCGGGATTCAGATCACATCTGCCTAGAGACATCACACCTCATCTGTCCCAACTTTCGAAACCCGGCACGCCCAACCGTTGACATGCAAGTAAATGCTTGCATATTGTGAAGTTGTGAACGACCGGATGAATGCAGCCTTCAAAGCACTGGCCGATCCCACACGAAGGCTTCTCCTGGACCGCTTGTTCGTAGCCAACGGTCAGTCGCTCGGCGAGCTGTGCGACAGCCTCGACATGAGTCGGCAAGCTGTCACTCAACACCTCACCATGCTCGAGGACGCCAATCTGATCAGCACGGTCCGACAGGGGAGGGCGAAGCTTCACTATCTCAATCCCGTTGCGCTCGAGGAGATTCGAGAGCGGTGGATCAACAAGTTCGAGGTACCGCGCCTTCGTGCGCTCAGTACCGTCAAAAAAATCGCGGAGGAAGCCATGACCGACAAGCCCAGTTTTGTGTACGTCACCTACATTGCGAGCACGGCGGACAACGTCTGGAAAGCGCTCACCGACGCACAGGCCACCGCAGAGTATTGGGGACACAGCAACGTCTCCGACTGGCAGCCGGGATCGACCTGGGAGCACCGCCGGATCGACGGTTCGAACATTGCCGATGTAGTCGGCACCGTAGTCGAGAGCAACCCTCCGTCGAGGTTGGTCACCACCTGGGCTGATCCGAACGGCGAACCGGGCGTCGACATCTCTCGGGTGAGTTTCGACATCGAAGCCTTCGGCGCGATCGTGCGACTGACCGTCAAGCACACCGATTTGGCGGACGAATCGGCTCGCATGGAGGTGGCCGGTGGATGGTCGGCGGTGTTGTCGAACCTGAAGTCCTACCTCGAAACCGGAAGCACTCTTCCGGTGGCGCCGTGGGAGATGCCGGTCGGTTGACGGTTGTCGACCGGGACAAACGAGTCCCCTGAACAGGAGGAGATCGCCGTACGTTTGTCCGAACAGTCGGCCCAGTCCGGACTCAAATTCGCATAACCGTCAAATATCGGCGCGTTCAGTCTGTAAAGTTGCCAGAAGGATGCTAGCGTTTTGCCCGACATCGAGTGAGGACGACCTCGTCTCGGACGCATGGGAGAAACGCTATGGGCGGCGACGCTTTTCAGAATGTTCCAGTTGATCGACGCAAGTTCGTCAAGACAGTTCTAGCGGCCTCGGCGGTAACTGTGCCAGTCGTGACGTCGATCAGCCTCGGTGGTGCGGCGCCGGCCTTCGCAGCCGGTGACACGCCGAATCTTTCCGGAGCGCCAAGTCGTGGCCAGCAGAATCCGAATCAACCAGGCGGCGAGCAACCAGGCGGGAATCAACCCGGTGGTAATACTCCGGGAGGGAATCAGCCGGGCGGAAACGAGCCGGGCAATCCCGGATCATCGGGAAGTTCGGGATCGTCAGGAAGTTCGGGTAGTTCCGGGAGTTCGGGACCGTCCGGAAGTTCCACAGGTTCCGGATCAACCGGTAGCTCGTCAGGTTCGGGTGGAACGACGACCGCCAAACCCACCGGGCCGACAGCGCCGACGGAGCCGACCGTCCCGACTGTGCCAACCGTACCGACGGTGCCGACCACTCGCACCGAGCCGACCTTCCCGACCCCTCCGACCCAGCCGACAAATCCCACGGAACCTACGTAGCCGACACGACGCGACTGGTTCCGAGGGGGAACACCGACGATGACAGAGTTCGACGTCGCGCTACACCGCGCGCTGAAGAAGTTTCAGAGCGCGGGGTCAGTTCAGGTGAAGGAGACTCCGCCACACGGAGAACCGGCCGATCTGACTGTCGCGATCGCGACCTACGACGATTTCGACGGCGCGTACTTCACGATCCACTCGATCTTGGTCCATCATCGCGAGGTTCTGGACAGAGTCGAATTCGTCTTGTTGGACAACAACCCCGAGGGGTTGCCGGCGCCGATGCTCGAATCGTTTGCCGGTTACATCGATCGGTTCCGCTACATCCCGTTCACCGACGTTCGATCGACTGCGGTGCGGGACGTCCTGTTCCGCAAGGCCACCGGAAAGTATGTCCTTGTCCTCGACTCTCACGTGATCTTGGCACCGGGATCGTTGTCGGCGTTGCTGGCGTATTTCGATGCGGACCCGGAAACCGACGATTTGATCCAGGGACCGATGCTCTCCCAGGATTCCTCGCACATCGCGGCCACCCACATGGACCCCAAGTGGCGCAACGGGATGTTCGGCTCGTGGGGAGTTGATCCGCGAGCGAAGCAACACCCGGACGTGCCTTTCGAGATCGTCATGCAGGGCCTCGGCTCATTTGCCTGCAGGCGTGAGGCGTGGCCGGGATTGAACTCGCACTTCACCGGATTCGGAGGTGAAGAGGGGTACATCCACGAGAAGTTCCGGATCAACGGCGGCAAGGTCGTCTGCCTTCCGGCTTTCGGCTGGCACCATCGGTTCGAGCGCCCGGCAGGCGTCCCATATCGAATAAACTGGGAAGATCGTGTTCACAACTACCTGCTCGGTTGGACTGAGGTCGGTTGGGACATCGATTCACTCCATCGTCAGTTCTCCGAATACCTCGGTGATTCGTATCCCGAGATCCGTCTCCGTGCGGAGCTGAGCGTCCAGAAACCCGAGTTGGCCTTTGGTGGAGTGATCGTTCTCGGCGACGACGGCCGAGTCGCTCCGTGGCGTTCATGCCTGGCGGAGGCCGAGTCGATCGAACTGACCGTTCACCGTGCCATTCCGTCGCAGGACGACGCTCCGGATGTGTGGAGGACTGCGTCTGCGTTCGTCGCCGGAATCGACAAGGCCATTCTGTTGGCCTGGAAATCGGTAGTTTTTCTGGACGAGGCTCGCGTGATCGAACCCGCGGTTATGTACAAGCTACGGAACATCGTCGACGACCTCCCGGCCGAGGCCGATACGGCTGTCATCCACGCACACGGCGAAGATCTGGTCGGAGTTGCACTGATTGTTCGCGCGGCGACATACGGAACTTTGCGAGACGAACTCTCACGAAGGATCAACGGACCCGTGCCGTCCGACTTCTCACTGGCGGCTTATCTGCTCGAGCGAGGCGCAGTCGACGTTGTGCTCGATCGCCCACTGTCGCCTGTCCGCGTAGGGGGAGAACCCAACCCCGTTGTCGAGGATTCTGAGTCGGACCTCGGTGTTGCCGTCGTGAATCTCGATCTTGACATCGACAGATGGAAAGCATCCTGGCATAGATTCATTCGCTTACCGCGCGTAACAGCGGTGGAAAGAGTGTCGGCTTTCGAGGACGCGATGAATCAGGACGCGGCCTTTGCCGTCTCGTGGCGTCGTGCGCTCGCTCGGGCGACTGAGAAGGGCTGGGATTCGGTCCTCATCGCTGCTGACGACGTCAGTTTGCTGGATGCCGCCGCATCGATCCTTGGCCATGCCCGCGAAGAGTTGGATCACGGCGATTGGGATGTCGTCCACCTCGGACACGACCCGAAATCGAGGGACGGAGCTCTGCTCGACGGTTCGGCACTCTTGCGCACCAGTCCTGAGAACCGTGGAGTCCACGCCGTTCTCGTACATTCGCGCGCCTTCGAGCGAATTCTCGACGAGATTGCGGATCCGGAGTCAGATCCCGAAGCATTCGGACAATGGGCGGGTCACTACCGAACTCTGGGCGACTACCTGGTGGATGCGAGTGCCGGGGGAGCGCTCACGTGCCTGACGCTGTCGCCCGGCATCGCCTCCACACGCAGCCTGATTCGTTCGGGCGCAATCGAATCCGAATACTCACGACGCTTCGCACTGTGAGACCACCACCGAAACGAAATCGGATTCGCTGAATCAAGGAGATATCTTGACCGAACTACTCGAAGGTGTGAGACCGCAACGCTCTCAGACGGTGGAGAGCAACGATCTCACCGACGGTGTTGTGCTGTACGACAGCTCCAGCGAGGTTGCCCATCACCTCAACCCGGTCGCGACGTTGGTGTGGGAACTGTGTGACGGCCGGACCGTCAGCGAAATTGTCCAGGCCGTGGCAGAAGTGCTCGAGATCCCTGACGACGAGGCGAAGTCGGTAGTCAACGAGACGTACGGACAGCTGAGCACCTCTCGTCTGCTGGTGTGAGAATTCCGTGACAGGCAACCACGTACCACAATTCCGGGCGCACTACCTTTGGGTTGACGCGATTGTGCGCGGTTTCCGCATACCCGAGGTCGGTGTCGTCGAGCATCGGATTGCCAGCCCGTGGCCTGCGGACAACAACGTCGAAGTTCGGATTCAGCGGAATCGAGCGACATTCGGTCGCTGGGACGTCACCATCGAATCGACCATCGGCGGCAGCCTTGAAACGCTGATCGGTCTGGACGGTCTCCAGCTCGCGGAGAGCGTGTACCGCACGGTGCACCGGGATGTCATGACGGCCGCGCACGCCCGACAGTGGACACGCCTGCACGCCGCTCTGGTCGACTGCAACGGTGTGAGAGTGGCGATCGCCGGGCATTCCGGGGCGGGCAAGACCACCTTGGCGCTCGCCCTTGCCCTGCGGGGTGCACAACTGCGTGCTGACGAAGGCGTCTTCATTCGTGGTACCGAAGCTGTGGGCTTACCACGGCGGGTTCACCTCAAAGCCGGTACGTTCGACGTCCTCCCGGAGATCAAAGCGCACGATTCGCTGTATCTTCCGTACGCCCCGCCGGTGTGGGCGTTGGACCCGTCAACCTTGCCTGCTGAACGAAACGTCAGCTCGGCGGTTCGCGGAATCGATCTGGTGCTGATCCTCGATGGATGGGACGAGGCGCCGACTCGACTCGCTCCGATGCCCGTATCCCAAGCGATACAGTCGCTGGCCGGGCAATCCGCACTGTGGTCCGACAATCACGGAGTGACCCTGAGAAACATCGCTGCTCTACTCTCGAATGCCCCGTGCTACAGACTGATTCGACATCACGGCGATACCGGCGCCGACACCGTGGAGGAACTGGTGGCGTCATGCGTGACACCCGGTACCTGATTTCCATGTTGAAACCCGAGTGTGGGGCCGACGTCATCCGCTTGTGTTCGCAGCAGGATTGGCCCAGAGTCATCGACGCCGCTGTAAGGCACAAGGTATTGCCATTGCTCGCCTCCCGAGCGGTCGAGGCCGGCTTCGCATCGGTCCTACCTGCGAGCTTCGCGGAAATGCTGTCGGAATCCTCGGCCACCGCATCGAGTCCGGAATTGACGCTGAGCCTTGTCCATCACCGAAACACCATAAGGATCTCGGACCTCGACGCGCAACGAGTGGAACTGCAAGAGTTGTTACACAGCAACGGCTTTCCGACGGTTGCACTGAAGGGTGCCGCCCTTCTCGAGCGAAGAATCTGGCCGAACCCGGCAGCTCGACGGATGACGGACATCGACCTTTTGGTCGTCGACCCTGCACATGCCGTTCCGGCCAACGACGCGATCCTCGATTTCGGCTACCGAATGGTCCGCCCCGACGAAGTGGACTCCGACTCCATCGATCACGACGATCACCAGGAACCGGCACTCCTTCGCGACGACCGTCATGGCTCCGTCGAAATCCATTCGCACTTACTTCCGAGGTTCGCCCGTCACGCGCTGACCCGGGAGGCCGCGGTCCGAGGAATCAGCTCGGAGGCGGAAGGATCCCGCCTTGCGATGGCCGACGTGACGCTGCACGTCATCGCTCACGCGCGGCTTGCCGATCGGGCCTTGATTCGAGCCGATTTGTCGTTGAACAGTGTCTTCGACGTGGGGTACCTGCTCACTTCCGAACCGGAACTCGCTGTGACGCTCTCCAGACGCCAGTTGCCACGCGATGTCCGTCGGGCGGTGAACGTCCACTGGGCGGCGGTGGAATCGATCTTCGGCGTCAGTACCGGAATGACGACCTTCCCGGCGCATTGGTGGTGGCGATGGACGCTGTGGTTGGCGGATCGCCCACGCCTGCACTCGCTCTACCGCGATCTGGTCATGGTGCCGCTCTTTCTCGACCGTGATCGGCTTTCCATCCGGGACGGGCGCGACCTACGTGGATGGGACTTGGCGCGCTCACGCGTGTCCCACTTCGTCCGTCGTGCGAGGACTGCCGTCGAAGATGCCGGGGGAGCGGCGTGAAAGTACTGATCACGGGCGGAGCGGGATTCATCGGAAGCACCGTAGCGTCGAAGTGCGTCGACGCCGGGATCGATGTCGTGATTCTCGACAACCTGCTGACCGGCCGCGCCGAATTTGCGCACAGATTCCCGTTCTACTGCGGCGACATCGCGGACGAGAAACTGCTCGACAAGGTATTCGCAGATCATTCCGATATCGATGCGACAGTTCACTGTGCGGCCTTGATCGTGGTCGGAGATTCCGTGAGTAGCCCGGCGCGGTACTACGAGAACAACGTATCCAAGTCGCTGACGCTGGTATCGAGTGTCCTTCGGAACGGGTGTGAGCGCTTCTTGTTCAGTTCCTCTGCGGCGGTGTATGCGCCGAGCGACGGTGGGTGTGTCGACGAACGTTGGGGGATCGCACCGCAGAGTCCCTATGCGCACAGCAAGGCTCAGTTCGAAACGATGCTCGACGACATTGCGGCGGCCACTGAATTATCGGCGATATCTCTACGCTACTTCAACCCGGTCGGGGCAGATCCGGATCTGCGAAGTGGTACACCATCGGCACGCCCGACCCACGCACTCGGAAAGCTGTTCGAATCATATTCGACAGGAACGCCTTTCAGGGTTACGGGAACGGATTGGCCGACGCGCGACGGATCCGGAGTGCGTGATTACGTTCATGTCTGGGACCTTGCAGACGCTCATGTTCGAGCACTCGAAAGGTTCGACCGGGTCACCGCTGATTCATCACGCATGACTGTGGTCAATCTGGGCAGCGGGCGGGGGACGACGGTGTGGGAGCTGGTACACACATTCGAGAACGTGCTCGGCGAAGATATCGACGTGGTCGCTGCCGGCCGACGCACCGGTGACACTGCCGGCGCTTATGCGTCGAACGATCGTGCGTTGCGACTACTCGGGTGGGTTCCGACATTCACCCTGGAACAGGGGATCGAGGACACCGCGCGGTGGCTGGCAGTGCGGCCGCACCTGCTCAACTCGGTGTAGCCGAACGTCAGCCCGTCGGGTCGTCGTCAACGGTGATGTTGTTGCTACGTAGCCAGAAGGTGGCGTCCGGATCCCACCCGGCGAGCACGGTGGCCCCCGCGTTGGCCGACAACGGGATCGCGATGCCTGGCGTGGTCAGATAAGCCATCATGGTCAGGTGCACGGCGTCGTAATCTGCAGCGACCGAAACCCAGTCCGGAATGAACCAGTCACGGTATTCACCGGTCGTGTCGTACCACACGGAGCGACGTGAAGCGGGCACTGGCAGGGGATAGGTATCGACCAGATTCGCCCAGTCCTGCGGACCGGTGATCTCGTAGATCCGGGGCGCGCCGTAGATCCTTACCGGCTGCACCCGCGCCTCGTTCGAGGAGCTGTCTTCTTCGAGAAACACCCCGAGCGCCCCGATACCGTCGCGGGCCCTGGTTGTTTCGGTTGTACCGTTGGCAAACGGGATAGACCACCATTCGCCTCCGATGTGACGGTCCGGATCTTCGATCTGGTATTCCAGAAACTGACGTTCGTTGTCGAGTGCCTCAGCACGCCACTGTTCGAGGCCGTCCTCTGCACGGTAAATCCGCAAGGGTAGGTCCGACCAGCCGTAAATAGGGTTTCGCTTTTCAACCAGATTCTGGTTCAGACGGTCGATCGGCTCGGTCCACCAGGCAGTGTGTGGGGAGTCGAGTAGTGCTTCGGCAACCGGTCGCAGCGCCGCTGCGACATCCGGCCGGACGAAGATCAGGTCTTCTTCGTCCGGCGGCTCCCAGTAGCGTGCAAAATCTACGGCATACGCAAGACAGTGCAGAATCTCGAGCTCGGACATTTCTGCTGGCATGCGTAACCGACGTTCGCACAGAAGCGACGGCCACGTGGTGAACCGAGGACGAGTGCAACGGAATCCATGTGGGTAAAGCTAGCGGACAAGCTGACGGGGGACGTTCGAATATCCTTTACTTGACATAATGTAGATTATCGGCAAATTCTCGACCTGGCGATATCCGGCTCACGCCTTGTTCGTGCAACCTTCCTTGTTTCCGCCCACCTATGTCTGTCTGCCGGTACATTTGCCGGCTTTCCTGCGTTTCCGTCCGAGATCTGCGACCGGCTTGCGCGACTCGACTATTGCGACTCCGCGATCGCCGGCTGAATTGCTGCCGATCACCGCCTGGCCTCGCCGGCGACTGCGGCTACGCCGCGCGACCTGGACATCAGGAACGACCAATAAGTGCTCTGATGTGGATTGATGCCAATAAACACGTCTCACCGACTTCCGGCTACCCCACCTCAATTCGTCACTGTGACGTATTATGGTTGACAGGCTGGAGGCGAGTTCAGTTCCATTGTCATCGCCACGGACTACTATCGCCGCATGTGTTGTATTCGACCGGCCGCTTCTCATGGTCAGTGGCCGCGATGAGCGACACACCCAAGGTCGTGCATCGCTGGCTCGCAGTGCCAGACCAGTTTGACCGATTCACGCGATTCTTGCGCGACAACGGAATTCTCATGCCGACTCGGATAGGCATCGGCGTATTGGTTTTCCTCCTGGGTATCACGATTCTGCTGAAGCGACTGGGCACTCATTCGGTACAGACCATCGGATTTCCGTTGGACGTCGTCGTCGCAGTGCTTGTGATGATCGGCGGAATTGCCTTGCCTGTCATAGCGACCACCCGTGAAAGGTCGTATTTCTTCGTCGTTGCCGGGGACTTCGCTGTTGCGGTGATCGTGCTGGCCGAGGCGAATCCGGATCAGAGATTGCTTGGATGTCTCGTCTTCGGGCTCGTCGGCTCGTACATAGCCTTCTTTCACAATCTTCGAACTCAGCTGTGGCACCTGCTGTTTTCCGGGGCGGTCATCGTTGTTGCCAGCATCGGCGTGTTCACCGATGTACCTTCTGGCCTTCCAGACGTCCTGGGACGCATTGCCTTTGCCATTCCTGTCATCACTGTCATACCGGTGGTCACGCAGATTGCTCTGGCGCTCCTGAGCAACGACGCTCAAAGCTCAGAACTCGATCCGTTGACGGACCTGCTGAATCGGCGCGGACTCGCACGGCGGACTTCCGAATTACTACAAGCGAAATCCAGCCTCGACCAGTCCTTGCTGGTGGTGGTGATCGACATCGACAATTTCAAACACTTCAACGACACCTACGGTCACGACGTCGGCGACCGAGTCATACTGCGCACGGCCTATCGACTACACGACTGGGCCAGATCGGACGCGGCGATAGCGCGCATCGGCGGTGACGAGTTCGTCGTCGTTCAGATGATGCCGTTGCCGTACGTCGGCGATCTACTGGCCCGGATCGCGCCCATCATGAACTCCCCTACAGGCGAACCAATCTCGACGACAAGCATCGGCATAGCCATCCACAACGGCGCCTGGCCGGACGTACAAGCAGCAGAAAGTGGCGTTCACGATCTACATCGCCTCGCCGATTCGGCGATGTACGAAAGCAAGAGAATGGGTGGAAATCACGTCCACTCCATCGTTCTCACCGATCAACAGCTACAACAGCCACAACAGTCAGGCGGTCGTTCAGTCCTCTGAATCGTCGATCAGATGCATCGCGGCTTCCTCTGCCGACGCTGCGCCGCCGTCGATTCCGACGTCTCCGGCAATGAGTTCACTTTCCTCGTCCTCGTATCTGCCCTCGTCTTCGGCAACGAGACGCCCGACCCGACGGTTACCCACTTCGTCACCGTTCGGGAATTCTTCTTCCCGTTCGAATTCGTCGGCATCGGCGGGATCCTTCAAAGGATCTCCGAGCGACGCGTACGGATCGGGTTCTTCTTCGGCCAGGCGCTCGTCGAGGGTCTCCCCCGCTGATTCCTCGCTGCCGGTCAACCCGTGGGCATCAAGTCCCAGTGGGCGTTCCGGTGGTGAGATTCCCTCGTCGAGAATGTCGTCGACGCCTCGATCGATCAGAGTGTCTTCAGGTTGAAGCTGGTCGTCGGGATCGAGACTGTAATCGCCATTGCCGGCCGCGCCGGTGTCATCCGTGTCGCTCATAC
Organism: Rhodococcus sp. SG20037; assembly: GCF_031763325.1. NCBI lineage: Bacteria > Bacillati > Actinomycetota > Actinomycetes > Mycobacteriales > Nocardiaceae > Rhodococcus > Rhodococcus sp. SG20037. The sequence goes on from NZ_CP134497.1 coordinate 3,240,345, forward strand.
GATCAACGATGCCACGGGCACACCGAGTTGGCCATGTGCCGCGCCTGCTCGATACGTCACTCCGGAGACATTCAGCACGAACGCGGGGCCGGCACTCCGTCGAATCGGTCCTGTAGGTACTCGAATGCGGTGGGCAGACCGAGGACCGCAGTGGTGAGGTGGTCCGGGCTGGGGAACAGTTGGGATTGAATCGTGGCTCCGGCGGCGCAGTACCGCGAAATCGTGTTGACCACCGAATCGATGGGGATTAGAACGTCGTCGGGCGTGTGCCATTCGAACACCGGGGCAGTCGGCACACCCGGATAGAGTTCGACGCTGTTGTCGTCCATCACCTTTCGCACTTCAGGGCTGGACAGCAAGGATGTCGACGTCGACACCTGAGAGGCACTGCGCCCGGCACCGACCCTGAGGATGTCGTTGGTGCACGCGTTGGTGAGTTCGGCCCGCATCGACCGTCCGAGGTCGTTGAGTTGGTTGCTCAGCGGCAGTAGGTCGGGATACTCGCGTTCGAGGCCCATGGCTGCGGCGAAGGCGAGGCCGAATGCCGGGTGCGGATCCTGTCCGAGGCCGTTTGCCATCTTGGACAGATTCATCGGGACGCCGCCCTCGGCTACACCGACAAGGTTGACCTCGGGTGCGTAGCTCGGGGCCAGTGCGGCCGCCCACGCGGTGGCCATGCCGCCGCCGGAGTAGCCGGCAATACCGACAGGGCTGGCGCCACTACGCAATTCGGGGACTTTCTGAACGGCGCGGATACCGTCGAGCGTGATCTGTCCGCCCAGGCGCGCGGCGCCGTACGCACTGTTGGGTCCGAGATGGTCGGGAAGGGCAATGGTCCATCCACGTTGCAGCGCGACGTTGAGGATGGGCGCTTCACGGATGACGATGTTGGGATCCGATGCGTAAAGCGCGCGAGACGGCGCACATCCCGTACCGAGTGCATTGACGATGTGCTGATACGAGAGCAACGGGCCGTCTTGTGCTTGATTCGGCGGGACCAGGATCGTGCTGACCGCGGCAATAGGCTTGTTCTCGGAGTTCGTGGACCTGTAACTGACCTGCCAGATCGCGACGCCGGGAAAGGTCATCAGGTCAGGGGCCCGGCGCACGGAGATCGGCGTGCCGGCGGTCCCCTCGGCCGCTGCTTGCGAATAGAACGGGTCCGGGTCCGGTGCCGGATATGCGGGATCGGCCTGTGCAGTCCCCCCGGAGAGCAATGCGGCAGTCAGTGCAGCGGCAGTCAGCATCGATCCGGTAAACACGCGTGTGGTTCGCAGTTTCAACGTTTTCCCCTCGTCCGGACCCACCCGGGGTCCATCACCCTGTGTGTTTCACTCATACCCATGTCGAACCTGGTTCAGACACCCCACTGAGCGATAACTTCTCGCAATCGTACAGCTATGGTTGCCGCCGGACCCGGTTCGATCATCTGGTTGTGTTCGCAATCGACTACGGTGACTCGGATGTCCCCTTCCACAAACCTTCGCCATTCGGCGACATCGTGTCCGTTCTCCGTAGATCTTCCGGCTACGAAGAACTCGATGGCTCCAACGTGGACAGGCGGTTGGTGCCGATTCGTCAATTCGACGGAGTGGGAGTAACCGCGACTGATCCCCGCCAGATGCTCCGCTTCGATTCCGATTCCGGCACCCAGGGTCTGCTCCAGCAATTCCGCCGCTTCTTCGAAGGTCTCGACCGTCTTGGATCCCGCCGGCATCGCGAGCCCGGCCAGTAGTTCGGAGACCGAGAGTTCTGCGGGCTGATCGGAATCCGACGACGGATAGCTGTCGAGTATCGACAGAGTCACGTCACGTCCGCTCCGAGTGAGGCTGTGTGCCACGGCGTGTGCGATCACGCCGCCGAGCGACCAGCCGGCCAGATGGATCGGGCCGGTCGATGCCACGGCTGCAATGCGATTCGCGTAGTCGTCGGCGAGTTCGGTCAGCGAGTCGAAGCTGGGCCCGCCGCTCAGGGACGGTAGCTGAAGACCGTAGACGGGTTGATCCAGCTCGAGATGCTTGACGAATTCTGCGTAACCCCAGGACAATCCGATACCCGGATGGACGAAGAACAGTGGTGCACGATCGGATCCGGCGCGCAGCGTGATCATCGGGGCGAGAAGATCCGACGAATCGTCCGGCGAGTGTGCGTCCATTCCGTCGGCAGCCCGGGCGACTCCGGCAGGTGTCGGGTCCAGGAAAAGCGATTGCAACGGCACTCGCATCCCGAGACGCTTCTCGAGTTCGATGGTGATGCGAGTGGCCACGATCGACGTTCCGCCCAGTTCGAAGAAGTCGTCGTCGACGCCGATGTGCTCGTGCCCGAGCACGGTCTCGAAGATGTCGACGACCGTTCGTTCGGTGTTGTTTGTCGGCGGTGCGTACGGGACCGTGCGTCGCTCGAAGCTCGGGGTCGGCAGTGCCTTGCGGTCCAGCTTGCCGACCGGTGTCACCGGAATGCGGTCGACGACGACGATCGCGCCGGGAACCATGTGCGCGGGCAGGCGAGAAGACAGATGGCGGCGAAGCTCCCAGTCGTCGACGGTCTGTCCTTCCACGGGCTGGATGTAGGAGGCGATCATCGTCTCCCCCGACGGCGCTTCGTGCCCGAGTGTGGCGGCGAAGTAGACGGATGGGTGTGCCATCAGAACAGAGTCGATTTCGCCGAGCTCGATGCGGAATCCGCGGACTTTGATCTGGAAGTCGCTGCGGCCCAGGTATTCGAGGGTGCTGTCGGAGCGCCAGCGCACCAGGTCGCCCGTGCGGTACATCCGCTGGCCTGGTTCGCCGAACGGATCGGCGACAAATCGGTCGGCGGTGAGGTCGGGACGATTGTGGTATCCCCGGGCGAGTCCGGGGCCGGTCACGTACAGCTCCCCGATGACTCCCACCGGCACGGGCTTGAGGTGCCCGTCGAGGACCAGTCCGGCAAAGCCGATGGCCGGTCGTCCGATGTTGATGTCCTTGCCCGGCCGCATGGGTTCACTGACGCTGGCCTGGATGGTGGATTCGGTGGGTCCGTATCCGTTGAACATGCGACGGTCGCGGCCCCAGATGTCCACGAGTTCGGGTGGGCAGGCCTCGCCACCGACTGCGAGTACGCGGAGTTCGGGTAGCGCGGAGCTTTCGATCGAGCTGAGCGCGGTCGGAGTGATGAACGCGTGTGAGACGTGTTCGTCGGCAAAGATTTCGGCCAACTCGGATCCGCCGAAGACCGTCGGTGGGATGACGACCAGGCACGCTCCGCTGCCGAACGCCATCATGAGTTCGAAGACCGAGGCGTCGAAGCTCGGTGATGCCAGGTGAGAGATCCGCGAATAGGGCTGGACGTTGAATCTCTGATGTTCCTCGGCGTTGAGGTTTGACAACCCGAGGTGGGTGACGATGACGCCCTTCGGCTTCCCGGTTGAACCCGAGGTGTAGATCAGGTACGCGGGATGCCCGTGATGCAAGGGGATCGTGCGGTCGCGATCGGTGATCGCGGCTGCGCTCTGGGCGTCGATCTCGTCGACGGTCTCGGCTTCATCGAGGACCATCCACTCGACCGTGTCGGGAAGTTGACTGCGGTGAGCGTCGTCGGTGATGCCGAGTACGGCCCGCGAATCGTCGAGCATGTGGTTGATGCGATCGTCGGGATAGTTCGGGTCGACCGGCAAGAACGCTGCACCGGTTTTCGTGACCGCCCAGATCGCGACGATCTCCGCAGTGGACCGCGGCAGACCCAGCGCCACAAAATCTTCGGGACCGACGCCGCGCCGACACAGCGCGCGCGCCAGCTTCGTCGATTCCTCGTCGAGCTCGCGGTAGGTCATCGACCTCTCGCGACTCGAGAGGGCTGGGGCATCCGGGTTCGAGGCGACTGCTTCGGCGAGGATCTCCGGCCACACCCGCGCTCGAGTCGCGGCGGCACCGGATGCCGGCACCAGGGCAGCTGTTTCATCGGCGCCGAGGATGCCGATGTCGGCGATACGTGTTGCGGGTTCGCGTCCGACAGCGTCCAGGATCAGGCGCAGTCGGTCGGCAAACCGACGAATGGTGGCGGGTTCGAAGAGATCGGTTGCGAAGTCGAAGGCTGCGGACATCCCAGCCGGGATGCCGAACTCGTCGAACTTCTCGTCGACGATCAGCTCCAGGTCCTCCTTCGCGAATTTGGTTTCCACGGTCAGTCCGTCGATGTCGAGGCCGGGTAGGTGGAAATGTGCGGGTTCGTTGTTCTGAAGTTCGAGGGCGACCTGGAACAACGGTGAGTACGACGTGGATCTGGTTGGGTTGATGACGTCGACGAGCCGTTCGAATGGCAGGTCCGAGTTCTGGAATGCGGCCAGGTCGATTTCCCGGACGTGCTCCAACAGGTCGGCAAACGTGATGTCGGGATCGACGCTGGTTCGCAGGACCAGTGTGTTGACGAACATTCCGACGAGATGGTCGAGCGCTGCCTGACCTCGGCCCGCGATCGGTGTGCCGATGGTGACTTCGTCGGCGCCCGACAACTTGGACATCAGCACTGCGAGCGCGCCGTGCAGCGCCATGAACATCGTGACACCGTTTGCCCTGGTGAGGTCCGCGAGGGCGCGGTGGGTGTTCGCGTCGATGTCGAAGGTGAATCGGTCACCGTGGAAGGTCTGTTGCACGGGTCGCGGGTGGTCGGCGGGCAGTGCGATGACGTCGTCGAGTCCGGCGAGTTGCTCACTCCAGTAGTGCAATTGGCGACTGATGACGGATTCCGGGTCGTCTTCCGATCCGAGGACGCGATGCTGCCACAACGTGAAGTCTGCGTACTGCACCTCGAGTGGCGCCCACGTGGGCTCGGTCCCTGCCGTACGCGCCAGGTAGGCCGTCATCACGTCGCGTGCGAGCGGCGCCATCGACGATCCGTCGGCGCAGATGTGATGGACCACGACAAACAGAATGTGAACGGGTTCAGCGGTGTCGAGTCGGAACAGTGCCACGCGCAGCGGCAGGTCCACCGACACGTCGAAGCCGGTCGTGGCGAGTCGTTGCATGCGCTCCGCGAGCTCGTCCTCCCCCAACGTCATTTCACGGACCGGCGGTACTGCCTCGTCGACGGTGAGCACTTGCTGAATCGGATCGCCGCCGACGGCGGGGAACACCGTCCGCAGTGTTTCGTGCCGCTCGACGACGTCGGCGATGGCCTGTTGCATGGCCGTGACGTCGAGGTCACCGGTAAGGCGAACAGCTAGTGGGATGTTGTACGCGGCTGAGCGTGTGTCGAATTGGTTCAGGAACCACATGCGCTTCTGCGCCAACGAGAGCGGGACGCTGCCACTGCGCTCCATGGGAGTGAGCGGCACAGCGCCGACGGCAGTGACAGCGCTGGAGAGCCGTTCGGCGAGCTGAGCCGTCGTCGGTGCCTCGAACAGCACGCGCACCCCGACGTCGATGTTCAGTGCGGAGTTGAGCCGCGAGACCACGCGAGTGGCGATCAGCGAGTTGCCGCCGAGCTCGAAGAAATTGTCGTCGACGCCGACCCGTTCGACGCCGAGTACGTCGATGAACGCATCGGCGATCCGACGTTCGAGGCTGGTGCCGGGCGCCCGGAATTCCACACCGGTTCCGGTGAACTCCGGCGTCGGCAACGCTTTTCGATCGAGCTTGCCGACCGCGGTGCGCGGTAGCTCGTCGACGATCATGATGCTGGCCGGAACCATGTGCGAGGGAACACGTCCGGCGAGGTGCGCGGTGATCTCTGCCCCGGTCAGCGTCGATCCTTCCTCGACGGTGAGGTAGGACGCGAGAACTGTGGCGCCGGCCGGTCCGTCGACGCCGAGTGTCACGCAATTCGTGACACTCGCCATTGCGGTGATCTGGGCGTCGACCTCGCCGAGCTCGATGCGGAATCCGCGAATCTTGACCTGGAAGTCGCTGCGCCCGACGTATTCGATGGTGTGATTGCTTCGCCAGGAGACGATGTCGCCCGTGCGGTACATCCGGTCGCCTGGCTTGCCGAAGGGGTCGGCGACAAATCGCTCGCTGGTCAGGCCGGGACGCCGGTGGTATCCGCGAGCCAGGCCGATGCCGGCGATGTACAGCTCACCGGGAGCTCCGACGGGTACGGGTTGCAGGCGCGAATCGAGGATCATCTCGTGCACGCCGCGGATCGGTCCACCGATCGTGATGGGTGCGCCCACTGTCATGGGTTCGCTGATGTCTGCCATGACGGTTGTCTCGGTCGGGCCGTAGGCGTTGACGAATTCTCGTCCGGGAGCCCAGAGGCCGACGAGATGCGGCGGTAGTGTCTCTCCCCCGACGACGACGTGCCGGAACTCGTCCAGGCCGGCCGGGTCGACGGTGGCGAGCGCTGCCGTGGTGACGAACGCGTGAGTGACGTGTTCGCGGCGGATGAGACTTGCCAGTTCGGCGCCGCCGTAGATGTCGGTCGGGACGATCACCATGGTGGCTCCGACACCGAATGCCTGCAGGTACTCGAAGACGGCTCCGTCGAAGCTGGGGGTGGCGAAGTGCAGGGTTCGAGAGTGGTGATCTGCGTGGAATCGACGCTGCTGGTCGAGTGCGAAGCTGTCGAGTCCGGTGTGGGTGACGACAACTCCCTTGGGTCGGCCGGTGGATCCCGAGGTGTAGACCACGTAGGCGGCGTTGTCCATGACCACCGGTGCACGCCGTTCGTCCTGGGTGATCGGCAGCGTGCAACTGGTGGCGACGTCGTCGTCGAATGCCTCTTCTCCGAGCACCAACCAGGACACGATGGGTGGAAGTGTGTCGATGGCGTCGACGACGGTCAACCCGAACAGCACCTCGGAGTCGCTGAGCATGTGTTCGATTCGGTCAGCCGGATAGGTGGGGTCGACGGGGACGAACGCTGCGCCGGTCTTGGCCACCGCCCACACCGCGAGTACGGATTCGACGGACCTTTCGATGCCGATGGCAACCGACGTCTCGGGCCCGGCGCCGCGGCGAATCATGGCTCTGGCCAACTGGTTCGAGCGCCGGTCCAGTTCGGCGTAGGTCATGGAACGGCTGCCGGCCGAGAGCGCGATGCGGTCGGGATAGGTGGCAGAGACGTCGGCGAGAATCTCTGGGAGCGTTCGCGCGGAGCGCCCCGGGGAGCCGAAGACCGGCGCAAGATCACGGCTCTCGAACTCCGTGAGAACCTGCAGACGGGCCAGCGGCTGATCCGGTGCCGAGGCGAGTTGCCCGAGGACGATGCCCACGCGCTCGGTGATCTTGGCGACTTCGCGGGCGGAGAAGTGCGTCGGCAAGTACTCCATCTTCAGATTCAGCGTGTCACTTTCGGACGCCACCACGGCAATCGGATAGTGCGCCGAGTCGCGTCCGTCGATGCCGAGAACGTGCATTCCCGCGATGTCGGTTTCGGCGGTCAGGGCTGTCTCGTCGACGGGATACGACTCGAATACCGTCAGGGTGTCGAAGGAGCCGGCGGCGCCGACTGCTCCGGCGATGTCCGACAGTCCGATGTGGTGGTGGTCGAGCAATGACGCTTGCTCGGATTGGACGCGAATGGCCATTTCGGCGAGGGTTTCTCGGGCGTCGAGGCGGACTCGGACAGGCACCGTGTTGATGAACAGGCCGACTATCGATTCCACGCCGGGCACCTGTGGTGGGCGTCCTGAGACCGTTCCGCCGAAGACGACGTCGTCGCGTCCGAGAAGTTCGGCGAGCACGATTCCCCATGCCACCTGTACCAGGGTCGCCATGGTCAGGCCGCGGCTTCGCGCGAACGCCCGAAGAGTCTCGGCTCGTTCGGTCGGCAGCGAGTACGAGTGGATTTCACTTGCCACGGTTTCGGCGGCGGTGTCTGCCCTCGAGAGGTGGGTGGACGTGTCGACGCCCCGTAGCGCTTCTTGCCACGCCCGTAGCGAAGTCTCGGGTTCTTGCTTCGAGATCCAGGAGAGATAGTCGCGATACGACTGAACTCGGGGCAGAATCTCGGGGTCACCGTCGGTTGCGTAGAGAGTGAGCAGGTCTCGAAGCAACAGCGGGGTGGACCAGCCGTCGAGCAGGATGTGGTGGTTCGTCACGACGAGGCGTGCTGTGTCCGGTCCGATTCGCACGAGCATGAAGCGGATCAGCGGGGCTGTTTCCATGTCGAAACGATGAGCGCGATCGCGTTCGAGCAGTTGACCGAACGCGACTTCACTGTCTTCGGCCCCGGACAGGTCGATCTCGGCCCAGCCGATGTCGGCACCGGAACGGATCACCTGCAGTGCCCGCCCTCCCGGTGCGGAGACAAATCCCGCGCGCAGGCTCGGATGACGATCAACCAAGGCCTGCGCGGCGCGGCGCAGGCGCGGCGCCTCCACCCGACCCCCGAGCTCGAGGGTCAGTTGCACCATGTACGGGTCGATTTCGGTTTCGTCGAACTGGGCGTGGAAGAGCATGCCCGACTGCAGAGGTGACAGTGACCAGATGTCGGTCAGGTCGGGGAATCTGCGCTCGAGCTGTTCGATGCTCTGTTGATCCGCGGTGACGAGATCGAGATCGGTGGGCGTGAGCTCGCGCTCGGAGTGTTCCTCCACGTATTCACTCAGTGCGCCCAGTGCTCGGGTCCAGAGCTCCGCCAGTTCGGTGACTTCGGCCTCGCTGAGAATGCCGCGGGGGAAGGACCACGTAGCGCGCAGAATCGGACCGTGTGCGGTATCGGTCGTGACGGCGTTGATGTCGAGCACCGACGCGGCGGCCAATTCGCCGCTGTGCGCTTCGTCGAGGGTCACTTCCGAGATCGGCAGCCACGGCACTTCGCCGTGCTCGGGATCCGAGCCGGCAAATCGTCCGAGGTAGTTGAACGAGATCTGCGGCGTGGGCAGCTCACGAAGTTCCTCGTTTCGATCGAGGTACTTCAGGATGCCGAACCCGATTCCGTTGTCGGGCAGGCCGAGCAGCGTTTCCTTGACGAGTTTCACGGCGGAGGCGGCGGTTGATCCCCCGGCCAGTGCATCGACGACATCGAGTCCGGTGAGATCGATCCGGACGGGGAACAAGGTGGTGAACCAACCGACCGTGCGCGAGAGGTCGGCGCCCGGTACGGCGTTCTCCTCCCGGCCGTGCCCTTCGAGGTTGACGAGCACGTCCCCGCTGCGCTGTCCGCGCGATCGACGCCAGGCGGTAACGGCAATCGCGAGAGCAGCGAGCAGCCCGTCGTTCACCGAGCCTCCGAAATGCTGAGGCACCGTCGAGATGACGTTCTCGGTCACGGAGGTCGGAACGTCGACGCTGACTCGGTCGACGGTGGCTCCGACATCGACGGCTGGGTCGAGCCCGCGTGCCCCGAGCAATGGCTCGTCGGTCCGCATTCTCGACCACAGGTCGATCTCGTCGCGTCGCAGCGCAGCGGTCTCGGCGAGCGCTGTCGCCCAGCGACGTATCGACGTTCCGCCCGGCGGAAGTATGGGTGTTTCTCCGTCGAACGCCGAGGCATAAGCAGTGACCAGGCCCGGGACGAGCATGCGCCAGGACACACCGTCGACCGCGAGGTGATGAAGGACCAGGAGCAACCGTCCGGCTTCGGCCCGGTTGCCGTTCGAGCTGACGGGATCCAACCAGACTGCGCTGATCATCTTCCCGTGTTCGGGATCGAGGCGGCTGGATGCGTCCTGCATCGCGGTTTCCGCAGCGGCGACGAATTCTTCGCCGCTGGTGGACACGATGGAGGTTCGGCGCAGGATGTCGGGGGCGGTGATGCTCCCTGGCTCGCGGATCTCGAGTTGGTGAGTCGCGGCGTCCAGGCGCGCCCGCAGCACGTCGTGACGATCGAGGATCGTTTGCAATGCTCGTTCCAGCGCGGGGCCGGAGACATCCGCGGGCAGTGCGATCAGCGCGCTCTGGCTGTAACTGCGGATCGTGCTCAGGTCACCGCGACTGCGTTCGACGAGCCACTCCATGATCGGCGTGAGCGGTAGCGGGCCGGCTCCCCCGCCGGGTAGCTCCGTGAGAACCGGTGCCGTTTCCGATGATTTGATGAGGAGCACTTTGGTGAGGCCGGCCACGGTCTTCGCTTCGAAGACGTCCCGCGGAGTGAAGACGAGGCCTGCGGACTTCGCCCGTGAGACGAGTTGGATCGACATGATCGAATCGCCGCCGAGACCGAAGAAGGAATCGTCCACTCCGATACTGCCCCGACCCAGCACCTCCGCGAAGAGGTCCGCGAGGACCGCTTCGGTAGCGGTGGCCGGCGCCCGCGTCGCCTCGGTTGTTCCCGTGACGGTGAAGTCCGGAGCCGGGAGGCTGCGTCGGTCGAGCTTTCCGTTGACCGTCAGTGGAAGCGATTCGAGGACGACGATCGCGGTGGGCACCATGTACTCCGCGAGTTCGGCGGCGACGAAGTCGGTCACCGTCGCTGAATCGACGGTACTGCCTGTTTCGGCGACCACGTACCCGACGATCCGCGGTGACGCTCCCTCCGTTCGAACAAGTGCTACCGAGGCAGCGACGCCGGGGCAGCGGAGCATTGCGGCTTCGATCTCGCCGAGTTCGATGCGGAAACCACGCACCTTCACCTGGAAATCACTGCGGCCCACGTACTCCAACTGCCCCGCGTCGTTCCACCTCGCCAGGTCCCCGCTCCGATACATTCGATCCCCCGAACTACCGAATGGATCGGGAAGGAACCGCACCGAAGTCAATGCGGGTTTCCCGAGGTATCCCCGAGTCACCTGATCACCGGCGACGTACATTTCGCCGACGACACCTGGTGGTACCAAGTTCAGTCGCCGATCGAGTACGTAGACGGACAATCCCGGTACTGCTCGCCCGATGATGCTCGCCGACGCGTGCTCGCTGTCGTTGCGGTCGAGTGCGATTCGACTGACGTGCACTGTCGTCTCGGTGATCCCGTACATGTTGACCAACGTCGGAGCCGTGTCGGCCCGCCTGTCGTACCACTTGCGCAACTGCCCGAGGTCGAGCGCTTCGCCACCGAAGACGACGTAGCGCAGTGCAAGGTCGGGACCGGTGCCGTTCGGTGAGTACGCACGGTCGGCTTCGGCGAGTTGGTAGAAGGCGGTGGGCGTTTGGTTCAGGACCGTCACTCGCTCACGGCGGAGCAGTTCGTGGAACATGTCCGGTGATCTGGTCGTGTAGTAGTCGACGACGACCAGCCGGCCGCCGTGTAGCAGCGGCCCCCACAACTCCCAGACGGAGAAGTCGAATGCGTACGAGTGGAACATCGTCCACACGTCCGTGTCGTCGAACCCGAACGTCGGGGCGGTGTTGTCCATCAGAGTCAGCACGTTGCGGTGGCTGACCTGGACACCTTTGGGGCGCCCTGTGGATCCGGAGGTGTAGATGATGTACGCGATCGCGTCGGGCAGAAGTGGTGTCGTCCGGTCCGCGTCGGTGATGCGACGGGGCGCGGAGTGATCGAGGCGTACCGCGATCTCCGGCGATCCGAGTTCGACGACGTCTATGCCGGATTCGATGATCTCCGAAGGTAGGTCACTTCGGAAGTCTCCGGTCGTGACCAGGCATACCGGCCGCGCGTCGTCGAAGAGGAACCGCATGCGCTCGGCCGGGTAGGTGATGTCGACCGGCAGGTATGCCGCTCCGGTTTTGATGACGGCGACGAGGGCCAGCACGAGATCGGTGGTTCTGGGCATCGCAACAGCCACCACGGATTCCGGACCGATACCGCGGCCGATCAGGAGCCGCGCCAGGCGGTTAGCGCGCCCGTCCAGTTCGGCGTACGTCATGGCGCCGTCGCTGTCGTTGACCGCGGTCGACGACGGATGTGCTGCAACAGCCTCGAAGAATCGGTCCGCGATGTTGTCCGCTGGAGCCGGTTCGGCGTGAGTGTTCCACTCGGTCAGCATCTGTCGACGCTCGACGGCGCCCACGACGTCGATGTCACCGGTAGGAGTCGACGGCTCTCGCGAGACCGCCTCGAGGATGGTGAGCAGTCTGCGTGAGAACGAATCGATCAAGTCACCGTCGAACAGGTCTGTGGCGTAGATGAATTCGGCGTCGATTCCATCCGTTCCGCCATCCGCGTCGTAACGCTCGGTGACCGAGAGTTGCAGATCGAACTTGGCGACGGGTAGGTCGAACTCGACTCCCGAGACCGACAGCCCCGGCAATTCGAGTTGTGGGAGTGCATTGTTGCGGAACTCGATGAGGATCTGGAACAACGGAGTGTGCGAAGTCGAGCGTTCCGGGTCGAGTGCGTCGACCAACCTTTCGAAGGGCAAATCGGTGTGCTGGAACGCGCCGAGGTCGCCTTCGCGAACCTGGGCGAGGACGTCCTCGAACGACGCGTCGGGCGTGATCTGTGTTCGCAGCACGAGAGTGTTGACGAACATACCGACCAGGTGATCGAGTTCGGCCTCGCCGCGGCCGGCGACGGGTGTTCCGATGGCGATGTCCTCGGTACCGGCCAGGCGCGCCGCAAGTACCGCCAGTGCTGCGTGCATGAGCATGAACATGGTGGTGCCGTGCTCACGTGCCAGGTCGGTCAGCGCCCGATGGGTCTGCGGCGATACCGCGAACCGGTGGACCGAGCCGACCATGGACGGCTTTGCCGGACGTGGGAACGACGTCGGCAACGCGATCGGCTCGCCCAGTCCCGCGAGTCGGTCCTTCCAGTAATCGAGCTGACGGGTCAGAGCCGAGTCCGGATCTTCCTCGGAGCCGAGCACTTCGTGCTGCCACACAGCGAAGTCGCCGTACTGCACGGCCAGTTCCGACCAGTTCGGCGCACTGCCGGCACTGCGGGCCGCATAGGCCGCTGCCACGTCCGCTGCCAGGGGGTTCATCGAGAACCCGTCGGCGACGATGTGGTGGACGACGATCACGAGTACGTGCCTGCGCTCGTCCCCGTCGACGCGCAGGACCGCGCAGCGGATCGGAACTTCGGCCGAGGCGTCGAAGCCTGCCGAGGCCAGCTCGAGGATGCGATCGGACACTCTGGCAGCAGTGACGATTTCCGGCTCCAGGATCGGCATGACCTCGTCGCTGGACATCACCTGCTGAACCGGCTGTCCGTCGATCGAGGGGAACTTCGTCCGCAAGCTCTCGTGGCGCCCCAGTACGTCCGCTACCGCGGCCTGCAATGCGGCGAAGTCCAGATCGCCGTCGAGGCGCACTGCCAGGGGAACGTTGTAGGCGGGGGACGTCACGTCGAACTGGTTGAGGAACCACATCCGCTTCTGTGCCAGTGACACGGGCAGTGGGTCCGGGCGGGATCGCCGAGTCAACGGTGGTCTGGGGTTCTCGCCGCGGCCGACGCTCTCCGCCAGACGAGACAGCTGCCGAACTGTCGGAGACTCGAACAATCCTCGAACGCCGATGTCGGTGCCGAGAAGTGCGTTGACGCGGGCGATGACGCGGGTCGCGGTCAGTGAGTTTCCGCCGACGTCGAAGAAGTGAGTGTCGATACCGATCGGAGACACTCCGAGCACGTCCTCGAAAACGCCCACCACCAGCCGTTCCAACTCGGTGGCCGGTGCAGTGAGTGTTTCGGAATCGGTGTCGAAACGAGGCGCCGGAAGAGCAGCCCGATCGACCTTGCCGACGCCGGTCAGCGGTAGTTCGTCGAGCACGACGACGCTTGCGGGCACCATGTGTGCCGGCAGTAGCTCCCGTGCCGCCGCCCGGATGTCCTCGGCGCTCACCCGGCGTTCGTCGTCGCAGACGACATATGCCGCCAAGGCCTGCTCGTCGGAGGGTCCGCGCACCGCCAACGTGACCGCGTACTCCACGCCGGGCAGCTGACCCAACGCCGTGTCGACCTCGCCGAGTTCGATGCGGAAGCCGCGGATCTTGACCTGGAAGTCGCTGCGTCCGAGGTACTCGATGGTGCGGTCGCTGCGCCAGCGCACCACGTCGCCCGTGCGGTACATCCGCTCCCCCGGCTCGCCGTACGGGTTGGCGACAAATCGTTCGCTCGTCAGTGGTGAGCGCCCGTGATAGCCGCGCGCGAGTCCGAGTCCGGCGACATACAGTTCGCCGGGAACTCCGACGGACACCGGTTGAAGTCTGCGATCGAGGACGACCTCGCTGAATCCGCGGTTCGGCGGTCCGAGATAGACCTTCTCGCCGGCCGGGATGGGGTCGCTGAGGTTGCAGGAGATGGTGGTTTCGGTGGGTCCGTAGACGTTGACGAACGATCTTCCCGGCGCCCAGGTGCGCACCAGGTCCGCCGAGGGCGCCTCGCCGCCCACCGTGATGGTGGTCAGTTCGTCGATTCCCTCGGGATCCACCGACGTCAGCGCTGCAGGCGTGATGAACGCGTGGGTGACATGTCCCTCGCGGAGAACGTCGGCCAGTTCGGTTCCTCCGTAGACGGTGGTGGGAGCTACGGCCAGTTCACCGCCGACGGCGAAGGCGAGCAGGTACTCGAGAACGGAGGCGTCGAAGCTCGGAGAGGCGAAATGCAGTGCGCGTGAATTCTCGGTGAGACCGTAGCGATGACGCTGTTCGTCGGCGAAGTTCTCGAGACCGGTGTGCGTGACGACGACGCCCTTGGGTCGGCCGGTCGAGCCCGAGGTGTAGATGAGATAGGCAGTGTTCTCCAACCGCGGGGTTCCCCGGCGCTCGTCCTCGCGTAGCGGCGCCGCGGATACTCCGGAGAGCCGAGCGATGCTCGTCGGGTCGTCGAGTTCGAGCCACTTCGTCACACCGCCGTCGCCGGGTCTGTGGGCAGCCGTGGTCAATCCGAGCGAGGATGCCGAGTCCTCGAGCATGAACGAGATCCGGTCACTCGGGTAGCGAGGATCGATCGGCACGAAGGCGGCGCCGGTCTTGGTGATCGCCCAGACCGCTGCGACGGATTCGAAGGACCGTTCCACACAGATCGCCACCCGTGAGTCCGGGCCGGCGCCTTCCGAGATGAGCACGCGCGCCCACTGGTTCGACGCCTCGTCCAGCTCTCGATAGGTCATCTTTCTCTCACCACAGGACAGTGCGACCCGTTCGGGGAATCTGCTCGCGGTGTCCGAAAAGATGCGATCGAGTGTCCTGACCGAGCGGCCCTGCCGGCCGCGCGCGGGAACCAATTGCTGCACTTGCGAATCCGGCATCAGGCGCAGTTTCGCCAGCGGGAGATCCGGTTGCGCGGTGATCAGCTCGAGGGTGCGGAGCAGCCGGTCGGCGATCGCGTCGATGTCGTGATCGCCCAGGACTCCCGGGAAATACTCGAATTTGAGCCGCAGTCGCCCGTCTGCCGCAGAGGCAACGATCGCGAGTGGATAGTGCGCGGCATCCTCGGCGTCGTGGACGTCGAGAACGTGCATTCCGGCTATGTCGGTGCCGGAGGAGAGTCCACCGCGGTCGACGGGATACGACTCGAACACAGTCAGCGTGTCGAACGATGCAGCGGACCCCACAGCCGAAGTGATGTGCGAAAGCCCGACATGATGGTGATCGGACAACCGCGCCTGTTCCGCTTGGACGCGAACGCACAGCGCCGCCAGGGACTCTCTTGGATCGAGGCGAACTCGGACGGGGACGGTGTTGATGAACAAACCCACCATCGACTCGACGCCGGACACCTGGGGTGGACGGCCGGAGACGGTTCCACCGAAGACGACGTCGTCGCGGCCGAGGAGTTCGGCGAGCACGATTCCCCAGGCCACCTGGATCAAGGATGCTGTCGTCAGGCCACGGGAGCGGACGAATCCACGCAGAAGTTCCGTCTCACGTTCTCCGAGCGCTGTGGTCGTCGAGCGTGAGGTAGCGCCGTCCTCGTCGACGGCGTGAGTTCCGGTGAGCAGCGTCGGGTCGTCGAGTCCGCGGAGTGCTTCGCCCCAGGCCTCGATCGACACGCTGTCGTCGCGAGTGCTGATCCAGCTCAGATAGTCCCGGTAGGGGTGTACGCGTGGGATGGCACTGTGATCACTGTCTGTCGCGTAGAGCGTCAGTAGGTCGCGGACCAGCAGCGGCATCGACCATCCGTCGAGGAGGATGTGGTGGTTGGTCAGGATCAACCGATAAGCGTCGTCACCGGTTCGCAGAAGCAGGAACCGCAGCAGGGGCGGAGTGGCCATGTCGAAGCCGCGGACCCGATCCGCATGGAGAAGCTCGCGTATCTCGGTCGCCTGTTCGGTGGGGGCCAACGGAGAGATGTCGATCTCGGTCCACGGCACGTCAACGTCGGCGCTGATCACCTGCACCGATCGTCCACCGGTGTCGGTCGTGAACGCCGCGCGTAGGTTCTCGTGTCTGTCGAGCAGTGCCTGTGCGGCGCGGTGCAACCGGGACGCGTCGACGCCGTCGAGTTCGAGTGCGAGTTGGACGGTGTACGCGTCCACAGTGTGTTCGGCGTAGCGGGCGTGGAAGAGCAGTCCGGATTGCAGTGGTGAGAGGGACCAGACGTCGGTCAGTGTCGGGAACTCGCGCTCGAGGTGGTCGATGGAATCCTGGTCGAGGTCGATCAGGTCGATGTCCGACGGGGTGAGTCCCCCGCGTTCGCTGTGTTCGGCATAGGTGGCCAGCGCGCGCAACGCCTGCACCCAGAGGTCGGCGATGGCGCGAGCATCGCGCTCTGCCAGCACGCCGGTGGGATAGGCGATAGTGGCACCGATGTGCGGTGCGCCCGAGATCTCGGTGGTGACGACGTTGACGTCCAGGACCGAACCCACTGGCATCTCGGACCGCGCTGCCGCTTCCAGATCGACGTCCCGGGCCAGTGCCCAGTCCCCCAGTGACTCTCCTGCTTCGGTGCCGGAGAAACGGCCCAGATAGTTGAACGAGATCTGCGGTTGGCGGAGGTCTTCGAGTTCCGCTCGACCCACCTCGTCGAGGTAACGCAGAACTCCGTAGCCGATGCCGCTGTCCGGAACACCCAAGAGTTCTTCCTTGACACGCTTGAGCACCACCGCTGCCTCTGGGGCGCTGCTCATCACTTCCGCGATGTCGATGCCGGCCAGGTCGATCCGCATCGGGAAGACGCTGGTGAACCAGCCGACCGTGTGCAGGACGTCCGCACCGGGCACCACGTGAGCTTCGCGTCCGTGGCCCTCCATCGAGATGAGCACGTTGTCGGTTCGTATGCCCTGTGCCTGCCTCCACTGCGTCAGTGCCAGTGCGAGAGCAGCAACGAGACCGTCGTTGACTGATCCACCGAAAAGCGCCGGAAGCGTGGTCAGGACTGTGTCGGACAGTTCGACGGGTACGTCGGCGACAACTCGGCCGACCGAATCGAACGTGTCGAGCCGCGGGTCCAGCGGCCGGGTTCCGATCAGCGGGTCGGCACCTTCGAGTATCGAACGCCACCGGGGCAATTCGACTCTTCGATCGGGCGCGATGTCGCGGAGCGCATGCGACCAACGACGAACCGACGTGCCCGAGTACGACGGCTCCGGTTCCTCGCCTGCATCGATGCGGTGGAAAGCCGACGCAAGTTCCGGCACGAGGACGCGCCAGGAGACACCGTCGACGGCGAGGTGGTGGATCACCAGGAGCAGCCGGCCGGTGTTGCGCACGCCGGACAACCAGACGACCCGCACCATCACGCCCCGGCCGGGGTCGAGTTCTCGACGCGCACCGCCCAGTGCGTCGACGATCGCCGCGTCGAACACCGCGGTGCCCGGCTCGGCCTCTACCTCGATCACCCGGCAAATATTCTCGGCTGCAACAGATCCCGGCTCGCCGACAACAAGCCTGCGCTCGCCGTCGAGCTCGAGGCGTGCGCGAAGGATGTCGTGACGATCGAGAACAACTTGAAGAGCCGCGGTCAACTGCTCCACACTGTGAAGCCCGTGCGGCGCGTTGAGAAGAGTCGCTTGGGAGAACGAATCGAGACCTCGGAGATCGGAGCCGAGCCGGTCGAGCCACCACTGAGCCACCGGCATCAACGGCACGTGGCCCACGCCGTCTCCGGGAAGTTCCTCGAGCACCTCGGGTTCGTCGTCCTTGGTCGATGCCAGCAAAACCGCAAGACCGGCGACCGATTTCACCTCGAAGACGTCACGCGGGGTGAAGACGAGCCCGGCATCGCGGGCACGGGCGACGAGCTGAATCGACATGATCGAATCGCCGCCCATCGAGAAGAACGAGTCGTCGACGCCCACCGATTCGACACCGAGGACATCGACGAACAAGGCGGCCAGCGTGCGTTCGGTATCGGATTCGGCGGCCCGCGAGCGTGCCTGGGTTGCTCGCAAGTCGGGAACCGGCAGGGCTCGGCGGTCGAGCTTTCCGTTGGCAGTCATCGGCAGTTCGTCGAGAACGACCACGACCGCAGGAACCATGTACGGGGCCAGAGCCGAGCCCGCGAACGCGATGACGGCCTCGGGATCCACAGTCTGAGCGTCGTTGGCAGGCACGACGTATCCGACGATCCGTGCGGCGCCTCCGTCACGTTCGAGCGTGGTCACCACGGAATGTGCAACGCCGGGATAGCGAGCCAGAACTGCCTCGATCTCGCCGAGTTCGATGCGGAATCCGCGAATCTTGACCTGGAAATCGCCTCGACCCTGGTACTCGAGTTCGCCGTTCTTGTTCCACCTGGCGAGGTCGCCGGTTCGGTACATCCGTGTGCCCGCACTGCCCGCGGGATTGGGCACGAATCGTTCGGCGGTCGTGCCGGCGCGGTTTCGGTAACCGCGGGCGAGTCCGTCGCCGCTGACGTACAGCTCTCCCGTCACTCCGACCGGGACGCGGTGCAGGCGATTGTCGAGGACCCACGCGGTGATGCCGGTCGACGGGCGACCGATCGTCACTCGATCGGTCGGGGACATCGGCTCGGTGATGCTGGCGACGACCGTCGATTCGGTTGGTCCGTAGGCATTGATCATGATCCGGTGATCGCTGACCCAGGCGGCGACGAGGTCCGGTGGGCAGACGTCGCCGCCGGTTCCGATGCACACCAGCTCGTTCAGTCCGCTCGGATCGACCGTGGCCAGTGCGGCTGGTGTGATGAAGGCGTGCGTGACGTGCTGGTCGGCGATCAGACTCGTCAGTTCGGTTCCGCCGATGATGCTCGGTGGGGCGATGACCATCGTGGCCCCGGCACCAACAGCCATCAGGAGTTCGAGAATCGAGGCGTCGAAGCTCGGTGAGCTGAAATGCAGCGTGCGCGAGGTCGACTCGACGCGGAAGCGACTGCGTTCCTGCTCGGCGAGTGCCGAAAGCCCACGGTGAGTGACCATGACGCCTTTGGGGACGCCGGTGGAACCGGAGGTGTAGATGACATAGGCCGGGTTGTCCAGGGACACCGCAGCCAGCAGCTCCGAGGCATCTATCCGCTGATCACCGATCTGTTCGAGGGTTGCGAGTGTCTTTGCCTGATCGAGCAGAACGGCGTCTGCCTCGTCGGGGACGACACCCACATGCTCGGCGGTGGTGAGAACGACGCCCGCTCCCGAGTCGTTGATCATGTGGTGCACGCGGTCGACGGGATACGCCGGGTCGACGGGTACGAATGCAGCGCCGGACCGGGCAACCGCCCAGATCGCGACCACGGATTCCAGTGAGCGTGGTAATGCCAGGGCGACAACGGATTCCGGACCGACCCCGCGGCTGATCAACAGTCGTGCAAGCCGGTTGGCGCGGCGGTCCAGATCGGAGTAGGTCAGATGGCGGTCGCCGAAAATCAGTGCAGTCCTCTGCGGTTCGTCGACGTACTTCCGCTCGAGCAACGTCGAGAAGTGAACCTGCTCGGGAAGTTCCGGTGCGACGGCGCGAATCGTGTCGAGATCACTCACGAGATCGATGTCGCCGACCGGCGTGTGCGGTGATTCGGTGACAGCACCGAGAATCCGAACCAGGTGTCGAGCGAAACCTTCGACGGTCGACTCGTCGAACAGGGCGCTGGCGTAGGTGAACCCGGCCTCGATTCCCGCCGGCCGGCCGTCGTCGTCGAAGGTCTCGGCAAGCGTGAGTTGCAGATCGAAATTCGAGACGGCGGATTCGAGTTCGAGGACCTCGACGTCCAAATCCGTCAGACGAACTGCTGGCCGAGTGGTGTTCTTGAACTCCAGCATCACCTGGAACAACGGTGAATGCGACGTCGACCGCTCCGGAGCCAGCGCATCGACGACGCGCTCGAAGGGGACGTCTGCGTGAGCGAAGGCGTCGAGGTCGGTGCTGCGAACTCTGGCCAACAGATCGGTGAACGAGGCGGCGGGGTCGACGTCGGCGCGCAGGACCAACGTGCCGACGAACATACCGACCATCGGATCCAGCAGGGCATTTCCGCGCCCGGCGATCGGTGAGCCGATCGTGATGTCTTCCATGCCGGACAATCTCGCCACGAGCACTGCGTATGCGGCGTGTACCGCCATGAACATACTGCTTCGGTGTTCGATCGCGGTTTCGCTCAGACGACGGTGGATGCCGGCATCGATGTCGAATCGAACGACGCCGCCCGAGAGATCCTGCACACGCGGACGCGGTCGATCTGCGGGGAGCGCAAGAAGTTCGGGAACACTCGCCAGTTGACGTGTCCAGTACTCGAGCTGACCGGCAAGAGTGCTGTCCGCTTCGTCGATCCGACCGAGAGCCCTTTCCTGCCAGATGGCGAAGTCCGCGTACTGGACCGGAAGAGGAGACCAGTCGGGCGCCTCACCTCGATGCCTTGCCGAGTACGCGCTCATCACGTCGAACGCCAACGGTGCCATCGAGAATCCGTCGGCGCAGATGTGATGGACGACCACGGTCAGGACGTGATCTTCTTCGTCGACCTCGATCAGTTCCGCCCTGATCGGTGGAGCCTGCGTGACGTCGAAGCCCCTCGAGGTGAGACGTTCGATCTCCCCGAGTACCGCTTCGGCGTTCGCGGCGACAATCGGCAGCGCGCCCAACGCTTCACCGGGTTCGACGATCACCTGCGCCGGCACTCCCTCGATCATGGGAAACAGCGTGCGCAGCGATTCGTGGCGAGTAAGCACGTCGGTGATCGCGCCCTCCAACACGGCAACGTCCAACCGGCCTCTCAGCCTGATCGCTATGGCGACGTTGTACGCCGCGGACGTGACGTCGAATTGATTGACGAACCACATGCGCTTTTGTGCCAGCGACAGCGGGATCGTCTGTGGCCGCGGCAATGCCTCGAGCGGAAGGACTGCCGCTCCCCCTCGAGCCGTGGCGCACTCGACCGCCAACTGCGCAACGGTCGGCGCGTCGAACAACTCTCTGATCGACAAGTTCAACGACAGCGAATCGTTCACGCGCGCCACAGCGCGTGCAGCGACGAGGCTGTTTCCGCCGATCTCGAAGAAGTTGTCGTGAACACCGACTGCCCCGGATTCGAGAAGTTCCTCGAAGATCGCCGCCAACTGCGCTTCGAGCGGTGTTCGCGGCGCCAGATACGTCTGCGAACTGTCGAAGCTGGGCGCGGGCAGAGCCTTCCGATCAAGCTTGCCGGTCGAACCGAGAGGGAACACGTCGAGGGCGATGACCACCGCGGGAACCATGTAGGCCGGAAGGAGACCTCTCAACTCGGTGCGTAGACCGTCCGTGTCGATCGAAGTGCCGGTCTCGGCGATGACGTAGCCGACCAAACTGTCACCGACCACGTCGTCGTGATGGACGAGAGCAGCAGCTTGCGTGACACCGGGCAGCCTGAGCAACGCTGCTTCGACCTCGGCGAGTTCGATGCGCTGCCCGCGGATCTTGACCTGGAAATCGCGTCGACCGACATAGTCGAGCAGCCCGTCGGCGCGCCACCGGACGACATCACCGGTTCGGTACATCCGGGTGCCAGACGGGCCGTACGGGTCGGCCACGAACCTGTCGGCGGTGAGATCGCTGCGCCCGAGGTATCCACGCGCCAGTTGCACTCCCGCCAGATACAGCTCGCCGTGAACGCCGACCGGAACCGGATGCAGCCGCCCGTCGAGGACATAGAGCTGGGTGTTCCACACGGGCGCACCGATGGGAACGGTGACGGTCATGTCGGGGGTGAATTCGGCGGCGCTGACGTCGACGGCAGCCTCTGTGGGTCCGTACAGGTTGAACAGTCCCGCAGAACTCAGACGGGTGAACGCCTCCGCAGTGGTAGGCGCGAGGGCTTCACCGCTGCAGAACACCTGACGCAGGCTCGCACACTGCCCGGCAGTCGCGGCAGCGACGAATTCCGCGAGCATCGACGGAACGAAGTGCGCCGTCGTGACGCCTCTGTCGGCAATCAACGCCGACAGGTACCCGGGATCACGGTGCCCGTCCGGTTCCGCGATCACCAACTGCGCGCCGGTCTGCAGGGGCCAGAACAGTTCCCACACCGAGACGTCGAAGGTCACCGGGGTCTTGTGCAGCACCACGTCCGACGCGTGAAGGGGGTACGTGTCCTGCATCCACAGCAGGCGATTGACGATCGAACGGTGTGATACTGCAACACCTTTCGGTCGACCCGTCGATCCGGACGTGAAGATCACGTAAGCAGCATTGTCCGGGCGCAGGGGTCCGAGCCGATCAGCGTCGGTGATCGGCGCCGTCTTGGACACCTGACGATCGAGATCGACGTCCACGATCGGGACTCGCGCGGGAAAAGCGCCGTGGTCCTGGGGCCGGCTCAGCACGCAGATCGGTTCCGCGATGTCGAAGACGTACGCGATGCGCTCGGCGGGATGATCGGGATCCACCGGGACGTATGCCGCACCGGCACGGATCACGGCGTGGACCGCGACGAGTAGTTCCGGTGACCGTCGAATCGACACCGCGACGCGCATGTCCGGGCCGACCCCGCGGGCGATGAGGGTTCTGGCAAGTTCACCGACCCTCGCGTCGAACTCCGCATAGGTCAGTGTCCGCTCGCCGTAGACCAGCGCGGCCCCCTCGGGTGTCCGGGCTGCCTGCTCCGCCACCAGGTCCGAGAGGGTGGTGATCGGTACGGCGTGTTCGGTGGCATTCCAACGCTCGAGGACCAGTTCCGCCTCGCCCGGAGCTGTGAGATCGACGTCGCCGACGACGGATTCCGGGTAGGCAGCTACCGCGTCGAGGAGCATCGTGAAGCGATCAGCGAGGCCGGACATGGTGTCCGAGTCGAAAAGCTGGCTGGCGTAGTTCAACTGGCCGTCGAGATGGTCGCCGCGGTCGGTGAGAATGACCTGAAGGTCGAACTTTGCCGCGCCCGTCGACAGTTCGTCGACCGTGACCTCGAGTTCGGGCAAAGTGACCTCGGTGGGAGCGGCGCCCTGCATCACCAGCATCACCTGGAACAGCGGCGCCTGGTTGTCTGCGAGGCATTCGACGAGTACGTCGTACGGCACTTCGGTGTGCTGCAAGGCCGCCACGTCGACGTCGCGGACGCGGGTGAGAACTTCACCGAAGGTGAGTCCCCCCTCGAGAACCGTCCTCAGCACCACCGTGTTGACGAACATTCCGACGACGTCGTCGAGAGCGCGCTCGCTCCGCCCGGCCACCGGAGTGCCGATCGTGATGTCGTTCGCTCCGGATTCTCGGCTGAGCAGGACGGCCAGCGCGGCGTGGATCACCATGAACACGCTGACGTCGCTGCGCGCCGCGATCTCGCCGACCCGGCGGTACGTCGCGGAGTCGATCCGGAAATCGAGATCGTCACCGCGCAGCGAGACACCCGCAGGCCGCGGGTGATCCATCGGCAGTTCCGCGAGCTCACCGCGTTCGGTGAGCGTGTGCGACCAGAACCGCAACTGCTCGGCAAGAATCGAATCCGGGTCGGACGCTTCACCGAGCGCTCCGCGTTGCCACTCGCTGAAATCGCCGTACTGCACTTCGAGTGGCAGCCACGCCGGCACGCGTCCGCTCGCCCGCGAGGCGTACGCCACCATCACGTCACGAGCCAGCGGCGCCATCGACAGGCCGTCTGCTGCAATGTGGTGCACGACGAGGACCAAGGTGTGCTCGCGTTCGTTCACCTCGAGCAGAGTCGCGCGGATCGGCACCGATTCGCTGACGTCGAATCCCTCTCGCGCGAGCTCACTCGCCCGCGCCGAGGTCGCTGCGGCAGGCACCGTTTCCACCTCGAGATGATCGAACATCTCGTCCACACCGAGAACGTGCTGGACGGGGCCACGCGCACTCTCGGGGAAAACGGTCCGCAAGATCTCGTGTCGAACGATCACGTCCCGCAGCGCGGTGAACAGTGCATCGACGTCGAGATCGCCGGTCATCGAAACCGCGATCGGAATGTTGTACGCCGGCGAACTCGGATCGAGTTGATTGGTCAGCCACATTCGTTGCTGCGCCAGAGATACCGGTATCCGGTCAGGGCGATCGATACGCGTCAGTGCCGGGGCACGTGTGTTCCGCGAGTCCGCGAGGTCGGCACGTGCTGCCAGAGCGGAGACGGTCGGCGCCTCGAAGAGGTCGAGAACGCTCAGCGTCGTTCCGAGAGCTCCGTTGACTCGCGACACGACGCGGGTCGCGATCAACGAGTCACCGCCGAGGTCGAAGAAACTGTCGTCTGCTCCCGCCCGGGTGATACCGAGCAGATCGCAGAACACCGCCGAAATTCGCTTCTCGGTCGAGGTCTCAGGGGCACGGTATTCAGCCGACCCGCCCACAGAATCGATGTCCGGTAACGCTTTCCTGTCGATCTTTCCTGCCGGAGTCAACGGAATGGAGTCGAGGACGACGATCCGCGCCGGAACCATGTGGGCTGCCAACGAAGATCTCGCGTGGGCGACCAGCTCGGAGTTGTCGATGTGTGTGCCCGCAGCCGCCGTGACGTACGCCGCCAACAGTGTTTCCCCACTCGGGCCCGCAACTCCGGCGGTGACTGCCTGTGCGACGCTCGGGTGGCGGCGCAGCACGTCGTCGATCTCGCCGAGCTCGACGCGGAAACCGCGGATCTTGATCTGGAAGTCGCTCCGGCCGAGGTACTCCAGCTCACCCTCGCCGTTCCACCGCGCGAGGTCACCCGTGCGGTACATGCGCTCTCCCGCAACACCGTTGGGGTCGGCAACAAATCGTTCGGCCGTAATCGTGGCACGCGCGTGGTACCCGCGCGCCAAACCGACACCGCTCACATAGAGCTCGCCGGCGACACCGATCGGCACCGGTTGAAGCCGCGAGTCCAGGAGGACGGTTGCGGCTCCGCGCATCGGCTTCCCGATGGTGACGGGAACATCGCTGCTCAGCGGTCCGGTCAGAGTGGCGACGACGGTGGTTTCGGTCGGTCCGTACGCGTTGAACATCGAGCGTCCGTGTGACCACTGATCCACCAGCGCGGGTGAGCATGCGTCGCCGCCGGTCACGACCACTCGTAGATCCGGTAGGCCGGCGGGATCGACTGTTGCCAGCGCGGCCGGGGTGACGAAGGCGTGGGTGACCCGTCCGATACGCATCACCTGTGCCAGTTCGTCGCCGCCGTACACGGTGGGCGGCGCGATCACCATCGTTGCCGCGCCCCCGAAGGCAAGGAGGAGTTCGAGGACCGAAGCGTCGAAGCTCGGCGAAGAGAAATGCAGGGTGCGGTCTCCAGGTTCGACTCCGAACCTGACTCGTTCTTCGTCGGCGAAGCTGCTCAGCCCGCGGTGACTGACCACGACGCCTTTGGGGACACCAGTGGAGCCGGACGTGTAGATGAGGTATGCCGGATCGTCGTAGCTCAGGCGCGTACGCCGCTCGGCGTCGTCGACCGGTGCATCGGAATGGTGCGAGGTGTCCAGTTCGTCGAGGAGCAGCCAATCCACCGAATCGGCGAGCCCGCCGTGGTGCTCCCCCACACTGATTCCGACTACAGCTCCCGAATCGGTGAGCATGTACCGAATACGATCCTCGGGGTAGTGCGGATCGATCGGGAGGAAGGCACCGCCGGTCTTGGCCACCGCCCACGTCGCGGTCACCGATTCGAGAGACCTCGACAGCGCAAGGGCGACATAGGTGCCGGGGCCGACTCCCCTGTTGATCAGTTCACGGGCGAGTGTGTTCGACTCGGCGTCGAGATCCCGGTAGCTCACCTCACGATCACCGAAAACGAGCGCTGGGGCATCGGGGTTCACAGCCGAGGCCCGGCGGAGAATATCGGGGAGGGTCAACGGGGAGGACGCGGTCGCTCCCCGCGCCGGTACCAGGGACTCACGCTCGAAGTCGTCGAGGAGATCGAGGTCTCCGACCGGCGTTCGCGGGGCTGCTGCTGCGCCTGCAAGGATCCGCACCAGTCGCGAGAGGAAGGCTCGGACCGTGGATTCGGCGTAGTGCTGCGTGGAGTACGCAACCTCGAGGGCGCCGGTATCTGCGTGGACGTCGATCGCCACGTCGAGGCCGGCAATCGTGGTCTCCTGCGAGCCGTCGTTGAGGTGGACGTGCAACTCGGGCAGTGCGGGGACACCTGCCGCCGATCGAATCGACAACGTATCGCGTTCTCGAGCAAGAGAACTCACGAACTCGTCGAACGGCGCCGCCGGATCGACCTCGCAGCGCAGGGGCAGAGTTCCCCACTCGGTCCTCGTTCCGATCAGCACGTCCCGGCGCTCGGTCGATCTCGACAGCAACGCAGCAAATGCGGCATGGACAACGGCAAAGAGGGAGACGCCTTCCGTGCGCGCAAGTTCGGCGACCGCGGGATCGAGTGGGACGCTCAGCCGATTCGTACCGGTGGGCTCCGATTCGGCGTCGATTCGCTCGAGGCCCAGTGTCTCGAGGTCCAGTGTGGGGCCCTCGTCGGAGTCCCCCAGGTATCTCGCCCAGAACCGCTCGAGTTCCCTGCGCTGTGCACTGCGCGCCCCTACCTCGGCACTTGCCGGATGAATCCGGTTCATCGGCGTACCGGCCGGTGCTGCTGTCAGTTCTGCGACCAACTCGGTGAACGCCCGGTGGTGCTCGGCCAGTTCGTCGTGTCCGTAGCGATTGGGGTTTCCGCGAAAGTCGATCAACGTCTGCGCCGGATCGCCGCTCTGGTACACGTTGACCAGCAGATCCTCGACCGGACCCGACGTGACGATGTGATACTCACCGGTCAGTGGCCCGAGGGTTATCTCCTGCCGGAAGAGCATCACATTCATCATCGGGCCGGACAGACGCGCGTCGCCGACGGTCAGACCGGCATCACGCCGGATGTCCTCGAGGCTGCATCGCTGATGACGAAGCGCACCGAGAAGTTCGAGTTGCACGCGCCCGACCAGATCGTCGACACTTTCGTCCGGGTTTACGTGGATGTGTAGCGGCGCGACGTTGACCAGCATTCCGCCGGACCGCTGCAGCGGTGCCGTCGTCCTCGCGGAAACCGGCAGGTTGATCAGCACGTCGTCGTAGCCGGTACTGCGGGACAGGTAGCACGCCAGTGCCGAAATCAACACTGCGGCCGGAGTTGCACCGGAACGTGAATTCCACTCGTCCAAGGCAGCAAGGCTGTTCGTCGACATCGCGGCACTGACAAGTTCACTGCGTGCAGTCGGGGGTCCCTCACGGGTGGCCAACGTCGAACCGTGTTCGACGCCCGACACACGCTGGGCCCAGTACTCGCGGTCGGCTTCGAATCGACTCGATTCGCGGTACTTCTGGTCGAGCTCGGACAGCGTCGTGACGTCGAGCGCCTTGTTCACCGCAGGCTCTCGACCTTCGACGGCTGCGGTGTAGATCGCCGCAATCCGATTGACGATCGTCATACCGCTGTATCCGTCGAGAGCGACGTGATGAATCCTGGTGTACCACAGGTAATCCCGATCACCAGTTTGAAGAATTGTCATCTCGACGAGACGATCGCGAGTCAGATCGAGCGTCGTCGCGTAATCGTTGTCCATCCACTCCGAGGCAGCCTGCCGAGGGTTCTCACGCTCGCGGAAGTCGAAGTAGTCGATGCCCGGGTCGATCGTGAAGTCCACGATCTGGCAGGGCTCCCCATCCGGGTACATCAACCGTAGAAACGGTGATTCGAACTCGTGGGCAGCCTCCACCGCGGCGCGACTGAGCAGTTGCATGTCCAAATCGCCGTGGAACTCGATGTACTGCGCGATGAAGTACGGGACCGTCGGGTGAAGTTGCTGCGCAAACCACATGCTGCGCTGCACCGCTGACAGGGGGAACGCTCCTGCCGGCAGGCTTCGCGATCCGGTGAGCGGGTCGATCCTCTTGTCGGTATCCATCACGACCACCCCCACACAGCGTTGTGACGATCAGCGTTGCCACGATCAGCGCCGGGAAGTGTGGCTCGGGGAATGAAGAGAAACATCGCACCGCCTCGATATCGAGTGGAAACCATGTGGCGATCCTGCGAGAGCGCAGCCGAAGGTCATCGACCTCGACGAAGGGCCGCTTCGAAGTCCGAACCTCCCCGAAGGTCCGAACTCAGGATCAAAATTTGTCGTCGTCAGGCGTCAGGAGCACCGCAGTGTTGCAGTGCTCGACGCAAGGCTAGAAACCGGTTGCCCACACCTGCTCTACCGGAAACGTTCGGCTTCGCGGGCAAGCTCGGTCAACCGTTCACACAACTGTGTGAGCTCTGAACTCTCTGCGCCCTCGGCAACTGCTGTCGCCACATCTTCGGCAGCGCATCGGACCTCGAACATCCGATCCACGAGTTCGACCGCTTCGACTGCGGTCAAGATGACGGCGTCAGCCGGGATCGACGTGCCCTTGACGGCATTGCGCTGCTCGTACGCACGCTGTCGACAAGACTGGCTGCAGTACCGGCGTCGACGACCGACACCGGTCACCGCGACCTCTCGACCACACCACACACACGGGTTTCCCGAACGCGCAGACTGCGGTGATCCGACGCGTGTGCTCTCAGCCATGAATCGACACTGTACTCGAGATTCGGACGCCTTCGATGAACGCGCACGGTACCCGGTAAGATGGAGAGGTTGCGTCTTCTCGCCACACGGGAACCAATCGGGTGCTCGTGGCGTTGTAGATGAGTGTGAGCGTCTACTCCCCAAGTCAGGGCGCCCACCAGCGGTGACGAACGAAGAGAGGACACCACCATGGCAGATCGCGTACTTCGAGGTAGCCGACTCGGAGCTGTGAGCTACGAGACCGACCGTGACCATGACCTCGCGCCCCGTCGTATGGCCAAGTACAAGTGCGAGAACGGCGAGATCTTCGACATCCCGTTCGCGGACGAAGCCGAGATCCCCGGCACCTGGTTGTGCCGAAACGGCCTCGAAGGCACCCTCATGGAGGGGACTGCTCCCGAAGCCAAGAAGGTCAAGCCTCCCCGCACCCACTGGGACATGCTGCTCGAGCGTCGCTCGGTCGAGGAACTCGAAGAGCTCCTCAAAGAGCGTCTCGATTTGCTGAAGGCCAAGCGTCGCGGCGCATGAACTAGCACTTCGATCAAGACCGTCCGGTTCTACACCGGGCGGTCTTTCTCGTTCTTCGGGGAGTGATCGTTCACAAGTCGACGTCATACTTCGGCCCTTCTTCGACGTGGCAACTTCAGGATGCTTCGCGGTCCTCAAAGACGCTTCAGGGCAACGTCATTCAGCATCCAGGCGCACTCGCGGGCCGACAGTGCGCACATCCTGGACTTGCGCTGGAGAACCATCGGCACTGCTTCGTGCACCAGTGTGAGCTGTATCCCCCACCCCGCGACACACCAAACTTCGGTACACCAAACTTCGATACGGAGTGAACTGGTAGCCCAGTCACTCGGCCGGGTTGCTTGCCAAGTGACGATGGCAAGCAACCCCCGACTGGGGTGCGGGTGAATGATTTGCGGTGCTGAACGGTTCTTCCGCTACTTCCCGGTCACCGAGTGATGCTCTGTGCCGCGGTTCCTTGGCGGAGGCGGGTGATTTCGTTGCGTGATTCGACGACCTGGGGGCTGTCGTCGCCCTTGCTGACAGCTAGGTCGCTGCACAGATCCAGCGCGGCACGAACGATATGTCGTCGTTGGCGACGTTCGGTGCGAGTGGGTGCGGCTTTCGCGTAAGTGCGTTGTTGTCGCCATCCGCCGGCGGCTGTCACCTCGGCGTCGGTCAGGACGCCGGACTCGATTTCCGGGGCGAGAATGTCACGGACGAAGTGGGATTCACGTGGGTGCGCCCAGACGAACGCGATCCACAAGGCAGTGAACGCGAAGACGATGTCGCCGATCATGATGACGAACACGAGCGAACTGCTGCCGCCGGCGATCGCGAGCATGGAATCCCACACGCCGTGGATCAGGATGGGTGCCACGATCAACGCCAATCCGCGTCCGATCCGCCGGGGCTGGGCCGGGGTGCCGATCAGATAGATCACGCCGGCGCAGAAAAGGGCGGTGAAGAGGGGATGAGAGACGATGTCGGAGTAGGTGCGGGTGGCGATGGAACCGAGCAGGCCGTCGGTTTGGTGGGCGCCGAAGCCCTGTGTTGCGCCGGCAATCGAGTACAGAAAGTCTTCGCTGGTCTGAAATCCCAAGCCGATGAAAGCACCGAGGAGCAGGCCGTCGGTTGCGGTGCGCACCAGGCGTGGTGCAAGCGCGAGGAGGACTACGATGCCGATGCCTTTGGCGGTTTCCTCCACGAAGGGTGCAGAGAGGCCCGCATGCCAGTCCTGAGCCCATAACTGCCCGAAAATCTTCGATTAGAGCGAACCGACTGCTCCGTTCGCGGGTACTGCGATAGTGAACGTTGCTGCGGTGGCGCCCCAGATGAAGCCGGTGACCACTAGTCCTACGGGTTGGCGTTCGTAGCGGTCGATGTGCCGGAACCACCATGTCCAGACCGCGGCGCTGATGACGCCGACGATGCCGGCAACGAGGAGTGCGCGCCCGAAGTATCCGGCGAAGGGAGCAAACATCTGCCAGCCTTTGACGAGGCCGAATCCGCACATCCACAGGTATATCCAGAACACGACGTTGCGTGGCTGGAAGAAGTGAAATTTCTCGCCCCAGGCCGTCGTATCGAATGCGCGGGAGCGGGTTTCGAGGAGATCGGTGCTCACTTGGTGTCTCCCTCGTGTGTGCCGATAGAGGCGATCATGTCGGTGATTTCTCGACTGCGGGCGGCGATCTGACCGGGTGGGCCGACTACCTGTACCCGAATTCCCTTGCCGTCGACGACGAATGTGGTCACCGATCCGGCGGACCGCGGAGTGTCAAAGCTGACCTGGACGCCGCTCAGACCCCCGGCGGTGCTGATCGGCTGGCGCGCACCGGAGACCGCAAGCACGGAACTGCCGTTCGTCGCAAGACTCACGGCATCTGTTTGGGAGAGGAGTTCGTCGGCAGTTCCACTGAATGTGTCGGCGTCGACGCTCACGGTGACGGTGCCATCGGTCAACGTCACACGTGGGAGCGAATCGGACGCGCCATGTTGGTCGGTTCGGAAACCACTGTCGACATTCCAGCCCGCAGGTGCGGCGAAGGAGACCGTTTCGGTCACGGCCATCCGGTCTCCGGCGCCGGTTGGATCTTCGGAGGAGACAGCGGAATCGATGGCGGGCACGATCACGGTCCAGAGCATCCACACCGCCAAGATCGCGAGGGCGTGTGGAAAGACTCGTGTGTCGAATCCGAGGAAGCGGTGATCCGCTGGTGGACGTCTTCCGTGTAGGGGCTCGTGCTTGTGTGCAGTACTCGAAATAACGCTCAATTTCCCTCGTTTCCATTGCACGGCAGGTGCACTGACTATCGCAGAAACGGACAAATTCCGTGCATCAGCCGGCACCTGCCGGTCATCGAGACGATCGTGCACCAAGTTCCCGTAGGCGCGAGATCACCGAGAGCTCCTAGTCGACGGTGAACCGTCGCATCGCCAGATGTCCGAACACGCCGACCAGAATCAACGTGACGCCTGCGGTCACGGAAACGGAGTCGGTCACCAACCCCGCGATGCCGGTCACGGCTACGAACACCGGCAAAAAGTCGAACAGCCTGAAAATCGACTGCGGTGGTTCGGTTTCGAGGCCCTGAGCCTGAGCGGCCTTGTTCGGCGCATACTCGGGGTACCACTCGGTGAAGGAGATCGCGAAGAAGGTTCCGAGCAACTGCAGAATCCATCCGGTCCAGAAGTTGTCACCGTCGTGCAGCAGTGCGTCTCCGAACAGGCCCACTACGGCCGACCAGGTGAAGGCGAGAGCCCACACCGCCGTAATGACGTAGTTGATGCGCAGAAACAGTGGCGTCGTCCAATACTCTTCAGGCGTCGACTCTTTCGCGTACTGCAAAGTGAAAGGATTGCGGAGCAGGATCGATCCGAAGGCAAAGACCACCAGCGCGATGTTGGTCAGTTCGCCTCCCCAGAGTTCGAACCACCGAATCGTGTTCGCCGACGCGAGGAGGCCGATGGCCGCCAGAACGCCGAAGAACACGACGTCGAAGACCTCCAACAGCTTCACGGTGCCGCCGCGCCGGTGACTGGCCGCCAAGATCAGCAGCGACAACCCGAGGGCTGCGGCCGCGGATTCCTCGAACCTTCCCGGCCCGGAGAGCAAGGACAGCAAGATCCACGGCGACAGGCCGGCGAGCGGTGACTGCAGAACCGCGTCGACGACACTGGTTTTGTGAACTGCATCCCGGGTCTCGGACTTGTCTGGCTCGGTTTTCTCAGGCTCGGTCACAAGAAGCCGCCTTACGCAGGAACGGGTGGCACAGCGAGTACCCGCGTAGGCGCTCCTCGGAACATCGGCAGCCCTAATATCCGATGCTCGGCTCAGATTGCCGCAGTCTCCTCGGGTGAGTGCTCAGCCTGATCTCGGCGCCGGGCCAGCACTGCCATGGCAATCGCGCCGACCGCGATGATGCTGAGCACGATCTCCGGCACCGGACCTACTCGGCTGGCAAGGGTGGAGCTGGTCGAGAGCGGCACCTTCGCCACCAGGGCCGCCGGCACGAACAGGTCGGTTTGCGAAGTCACCGCACCGTCGGGAGCGATGATGGCGCTGACACCACTGGTTGCGGCGACAACGACGGCGCGGCCGTGCTCGACTGCCCGCACACGCGACATTGCCAGCTGCTGATAGGTCATCTCGGTGTCCCCGAAAGTGGCGTTGTTGGTCGGTACCGCCAGCAACTGTGCATCGTTGCGCACCGATTCCTGGAACGCCCGGTCGAACGCCACCTCGTAACAAGTCGCGACACCGATGGGCACCCCCGCTGCATGGACAACGCCGTTGCCCTCGCCGGGAACGAAATTGCCCGCGCGATCGGCGTACGAGGAGAAGTTCCGGAAGAAGCTTCGGTAGGGCAGGTATTCGCCGAACGGCTGAATGATCTTCTTGTCGTGCTGTTCCTGAGGACCGTTGGCGCCGTCCCACACGATCACCGAATTGGTGGTCGTACGATCGGCGTTCACGAGTACGGTGCCGACAAGAATCGGCGCTCCGATCGCTTCGGAGGCCCGGGTGATGTCGGCAGCGGCATCGGCGTTTCGCAGGGGGTCGATGTCCGAGGCGTTCTCCGGCCAGATCACGACGTCAGGCTGATCGACGCGGCCCGCGTCCACCTCGGCAGCAAGTTTCACGGTTTCGGCGACATGGTTGTCGAGGACCTGCTTGCGTTGCGAGTTGAAGTCCAAGCCCAACCTCGGAACGCTTCCCTGAATGGCGGCGACGGTGATCGTTCGATCACCGGAATCCATGGTGGACAAGAACGGCGACACCGCGAGAGCAATGATCACGGGCACGAGGGCAGCGGCAACAGCTCCGAAGAATCCTCGGTCCCATCGTTTGGCCGCGACAGCGACTGCAACTGCTGCCAAGCCGGTACCGGTCAGGGCCACCGCGAAGCTGAGCAGCGGCGCACCGCCGACACTCGCAAGTGGGAGGAGCCACCCTTCGGATTGACCGAATGCGAGCCTGCCCCAAGGAAATCCGCCGAAAGGAACGCTGGAACGAAGCCACTCGGTGAGCGTCCAGGTCGCGGCAATCCACAAGGGTGCCCATGGCAACCTCGCCACCAGAACCGCAAGCAGCCCGAACAGTCCGATGAACAACGACTCCACCGCGGCCAACGCGATCCACGGGACCGCACCTACGAACACACCGATCCACGGAAGCAACGGCACCAGAAATCCGAGACCGGCCAAGTATCCGTAACCGAAGCCGGCACGAAGGCGCAGTCCGCCGCGCCCGAAGTTCGTCAACACACACGTCAGAAGAGCGATCCCGACGGGCGCCAAGAACCACAGCGGGCGGGGTGGGAACCCTGCGAAGATCAGGAATCCACCTGCGGCCGCGTACAGCGAACGTAGCCATGCGGAACCGGTGAGCACAGCGCTCACACGGGAGCGATCACCGACAGACGCCTCTGCGCCGGCCTCACTCACTCGACGAGCCGCGCTGATAGACGACGCGTCCGCGATGCACCGACTTGATGCAGACCGGAATCGGCGCATCTTCCGCCAGCCTCGGCAGAGCGGGTACGCGCGAGCGCGGATCGGTAGACCATCGCTGAACCGAGTCGGCGGGTGCGCTCACTTCGAGTTCGCCTGCCTCCCACAACACGTAGGAGGCCGGTGCGCCCGGATTGAGGGTTCCCGCGGCGCCGTCCCGCACTCCGCCCGCGCGCCAGGCGCCGCGAGTTGCCGCGGAGAAGGCCGCACGCGGCGAGATTCCACTTCCGTCGGTGCGGTGCTGGACAGCGGCGCGCAGCATCGCCCACGGCTCGATGGGGGTGACCGGGGCGTCGGAGCTGAATGCGAGCGAGACACCCTTACCGGCAGCAGGTGCAAACGGATTCAACGCTGCTGCGCGCTCTACTCCCAGGCGCGTGGCGTAAAGACCGTCGGTGCCACCCCACAGTGCGTCGAACACCGGTTGGACGCTAGCGATGACACCCAAGGCGGCAAAGGTTTCCGCGTCGGCCATAGACATCATTTCCGCGTGCTCGAGGCGGTGACCCAACGCGGCGACCTTGGGGCCACCCAGTTCGTCGGCGACCCTGCGGAACGCGGCAGCTGCCGACGAGACGGCGCCGTCACCGATGGCATGGAACCCGGCCTGGACGCCCGCGAGGGTACAGGCCCGGATGTGTGCGGCGATCGCGTCGACGTCGAGGTAGGCATTGCCCGTCGAATCAGGTTGGTCTGCATAGGGTTCGAGCAACCACGCGGTATGCGAACCGAGCGAGCCGTCGATGAAGAGATCCCCGCCGAGTCCGTCTGCTCCGGTTTTGTCGAGGAGCGCGCGAGCATCCTCTTCGCTGTCGACACGCTCACCCCAGTAGCCCCGAACCTCCACGCCGTGATCGTGGGCCAACAGTTCCTGGAAATCGGTCAATCCCGAGATGTCCGGTCCCCCGCACTCGTGAACGGCCACGATTCCGCGTGAGGCGCAGAGATCGAGCGCAGCGGTACGAGCAGACGCGCGCTGAGTTTCCGTCAGCAGATTCCGAGCGGCATTGCGCGCCAGGTGGTGTGCGTCGAACGTCAACGGGCCTTCGGCTGAGTATCCAGCGGTGTCGGCGAGGCCGGAGATCCCGTCGCGCAATGCGCTCGAGCACGCGGCCGAGTGAACGTCGATCCGCGAGAGATACACCTTGCGGCCAGGGGCGGCCGCGTCGAGATCTGCGGTCGACGGCGGGGTCTGCTCGGCCCACTCGGTGTCGTCCCAACCGTGTCCCCAGATGACTGCGTCGGGATGGGCAGTTTCGGGGTTCGCGGCTGCGAATGTTCGTACTCGCGAGAGACATTCGTCCAGAGAGTTCGCGCCCACGAGATCGAGGCCGACGAGATTGAGTCCCAGTGCGGTGATGTGGACGTGGGTGTCGACGAACCCGGGAGTGACGAACGCACCACCCAGGTCTTCGATCTCCGCGGCGGGGTGCAACGCCCGTCCGGCGCGCTCGTCGCCGACCCACACGACGGTGCCGTCGGTGATGGCGATCGAGGTCGCGTCAGGTGCAAATGAACTGTAGATCCGGCCGTTGACCAGCAGACGAGTAGTCACGAGCACCCAGTCTGCCTGTTAGTACTGCGGCCCCCGCGAACGGGTGGGTGTATCCGTGTCCAGAATCTCACCCTCGAGGACGAGTTCCTTGCCGTTGCTGGCGACGTACTCGGTGGTTTCGGGTGTCTTGACGATGATCTCGCCGTCGATCACCTCGCCGTTTCCGCGCATCCGCGCCGCGTAGCCGACGGTTCCGGCGAAGGCGTCACCACCGGCGGCAAATGCTGCTGCGCGCTTACCTGCCAGGAGCACTGCAAGCGGGCGCAGCGCCCAGCGGGTCGGCGGAATCAGAAGCAGCAGGCCCAGAACCGAAGTCACGAGTCCGGGTACGAACATCAACGCGGAGCCCGCCGCGACCAGGGCGCCGTCGGCGACCGCCAGTGACGGCGATCCCTCACCCCGCGTGGCCTTACGGAACCCGTCCATGACCCGTCGCCACTGCGAGCGCATGAGGATCAATCCGACGAGCGATCCGGCGAGAAACAGCAGCACTGTCCAGGCGACACCGATGGCGTTGCCCACGATGACCAAGGCTGCGATCTCGACGATCACGTAGAGGAGAAATACGGCGGCGATCATGACGTCCCCTTTCAGACGGTCTATTCGTTCAACGCTCGAGGGGCCGGTTTTTCTCCCGACAACGACGCAGAGGTGCAAAACAGGTGGGTGCCGTGAGTCACACGGGCCTTCTCTCACGCACGTGCGACTTGCCTGGCGTTAACTAACGCTCCGCTAACGATTCTAAACCTCAAGTTGACGTTGAGACTCTGCGCATGGTCAAGTCACTTCGGGCCGCATTTCCCGGCCTCATGAAATGAAGGAGCCCGACATGAGCCGACTCCCCGGCAAGACACTCGCCCGACGCATTCCCGCTGCCATCGCCGGCACTGCCGCCGTCGTGGCACTCACCGCCGGCAGCGCGATGATCAGCGCGGGAACCGCGGCCGCAGAACCGGTGGTACCCGAAGGAATTGCCGCACTGATCGCGCAGGCCGCAGCCATCTCCCCCGAAGCCTCTGCTGCTGTTCAGCAGTTGATCGGCACGGCAGGCGCTGATCAGATCACGACCGCTCTCGATCTCCCGGACATCGGCGTCACCAAGCCGCAGTCGTTCATGTACCCCGCACCGACGGTCGGGTGTGGCGTGGCCGGTGAACCCGTCACCGTCACCCTCAGCTCCGCACAGGCCGGTCCGAACTTCCCGTTGCCGCCGTGGGTCGAGGCCGACCATCTCCGGTTCCAGGCAATCCCGGGTTACGTCGGCATACCCAAGACCTCCGGGTTGAGTGTTGCCTGGATCAACGTCGGCACGTTCAAGGGCGGCATCGTCCCGTTGGACGAGAAGTTGCCCGTACTCGATACGCCGTTGCTCTCGAAGGTCGTCGACACCGGTGACGGCAAGGTGTTTGCCGCTCTGTTCGGCAATGTCGATTACGCAGACGGGAAGACCTGCATCGTGCTGCCAACAGTGGGCGCTTTTGATGCTTGAGCAGAGCGAAACGCTCGCTGCCTGACAGGCGGCTGGCCTACGCGCCCGGAGTCACCAGTCCGGTCTCGTAGGCCAGCACCACAGCCTGCACACGATCACGCAGATCGAGTTTGGTCAGAATGCGTCCGACGTGCGACTTGATCGTCGATTCGGACAGGTACAGCTGCTGTGCGATCTCGATGTTCGACAGCCCCGTGGCCACGTGTCCGAGGACTTCGCGTTCGCGTTCGGTCAGGACGTCGAGAACTACCGGATCGCGCCGGGGCGCCGGACCGTCCACGATGAACCTCGACAGCAGACGACGTGTCACCTTCGGGGAAACAACCGCGTCACCGGCTGCCACGCTGCGGATTGCCGACACGAGATCCTCGGGCGGGGTGTCCTTGAGAAGGAAGCCGCTGGCTCCGGCGCGCAAGGCACCGAGAGCGTGTTCGTCCAGGTCGAAGGTCGTCATCACCAGGACCCTGGATTCGATCCCGGAGGCAAGAATCTGCTCGGTCGCTTTCACCCCGTCGACAATCGGCATCCGCACATCCATCAACACGACGTCAGGCTTCAGCGCCACCGCCGCTGCGACCGCCGCGGCCCCGTCGCCGGCCTCACCGATAACCGAGATGTCTTCATGTGCTTCGAGCACCATGTTCAGGCCCATCCGCATGAGTTCCTGGTCGTCGACTAGCAGCACGGTGATGGGCACGGCGTAAACCTATCGGGCCTGAGACGTCGGTGCCAATGCGATTGCGGCGAGCCGGTATCAATCGTGGATCTCGAGCGGCAGCTCTGCGTACACACGCCAACTGCCGTCGGGGCGTCGTCCGGTCTCGAGCGTCCCGTGCAGTACCGCCACCCGCTCACGCATTCCGACCAGTCCATTCCCCGAACCGTGGGAGAAGGTCGAACTCGACGTTCCGTTGTCGACGACCTCGAGTAGTACCGCGGTGTCGGTGCGGCGCACGGTGACTCGTGCCTTCGGGTTTGCGCCGGCGTGGCGGAGGACATTGGTCAGTGATTCCTGAACGAGGCGATGAATTCCCAGGCTGACCGATGGACTGACGTCGTCGAGCTCGCCGGTCAGCTCGAGGCGCACGCCGAGACCAGCGGCCCGCATCATCTCGACGACCTTGGCGATGCCGGCAGTTCCGTGTTGCGGCATCGCATCACTACTGACCTCGGTGCGCAGCAGCGAGACAGTACGGCGAAGCTCGGCAAGGGCGTCGCGTCCGGTGCTGGAGATGTTGCCGAGCGCCTTCTTGGCCAACGCGGGATTGGAATCGACCGCATACGACGCGCCGTCCGCCTGGACGATCATCACGCTGACCGCGTGGGCGACGACATCGTGGAGTTCGCGGGCGATTCGGGTTCTTTCCGTGGCCACCGCATCCTCGGCACGTCGATCCCGTTCGTATTCGGCCACTTCGA
This sequence comes from Rhodococcus sp. SG20037, assembly GCF_031763325.1. Classification (NCBI taxonomy): domain Bacteria; kingdom Bacillati; phylum Actinomycetota; class Actinomycetes; order Mycobacteriales; family Nocardiaceae; genus Rhodococcus; species Rhodococcus sp. SG20037. The sequence goes on from NZ_CP134497.1 coordinate 3,278,916, forward strand.
GTCTGGCGGCCACTTCCTCGTCGTAGGCGCGGCGGGCGCTCAAGAACTCGGCGGTGATCCAGGCCAGTGCATAGAGCAGGGTCGCGATGATGATCGTGAGGATCACGTCTTCGCGGATGACGAGCAACGAGAGTGTCATGTCCAGGGCAAGGAAGCACGCGAAAATCGCCCCGGTGCGTCGATCGACATACGCAACGAGTGTGTAGAGCGAGACCCCGAGCGCCAACAGGCCTGGATGTTCCGCAGCCGGATCCCCGGTCGCCCACATCATCAAGGTTGCGAAGTACGACATCGACAAAATGGACGCAGCGGATACACGCGGATATTTGCGACGCCACACGACGGGAAGGCAGATCAGAAATCCGACGACGAGCTGAGGCCACCGCTCCTCACGCGGCGAACTGACGAACGTGACTACCTCGAGCGCGAAGAACACGAGCGCCAGCGCGCTGTCCGCGATCATCGGCTTTCCTCGCAGCCACAGGCTGAACCTCCGCATGTGCTCAAGAGTGTCACAGCTGTGAAAGAGTCACCGCCGTGGATATTGCTGATTGGGGACTGCTGATGACGGCAGCGACGGCGGCGGGTTGGGTCGACGCCGTGGTCGGCGGCGGTGGATTGATTCTGTTGCCGGCGCTCTTTCTGGTCGCCCCCCAATTGACCCCACAGGCGGCACTGGCCACCAATAAATTGACGGCATTCACCGGGACGAGTGCTGCGGTGTACACGTTCTCCCGTCGAATCCCGATGGAGTGGCGGCAGATGGCGCCGGCAGCCGCGTTGGCTGCGGTGACGGCCGCGTGCGGGGCGGCGGCCGTTTCGCTGATCGACAAGAAGTACTTCATTCCGATCGTGATGGTCGTCCTCGTCGCCGTCGCCGTCTTCGTGACCATGCGTCCGACGCTGGGCACCACGATCGCGACCCATCGTCCGACGCAGCGCAAGACCGTCCTCGTCCTGCTGCTCTCCGCCGGACTCATCGGCCTCTACGACGGTCTGCTCGGACCCGGCACCGGCACCTTCCTCATCATCAGCTTCGCGACCTTCCTCGGAACCGAATTCGTTCGGAGCGCAGCGATGGCGAAGGTGATCAATCTCGGTTCCAATTTCGGCGCGCTCGCCTACTTCGCCGTCACCGGGCATGTCTGGTGGAGTTTGGGTTTGGCGATGGCGGTGTGCAACGTTCTCGGCGCGGTCATCGGTTCGCGGATGGCGCTGAGCAAGGGATCCGGATTCGTGCGGATCACGCTGTTGGTGGTCGTGATCGCCATGGTGATTCGCCTCGGATGGCAGCAGTTCGGCTGAGATCGGCGGTCGTCGGCTAGCGTCGTGTGCGTGACCGTCACCCGAGATGTCGATGCAGATTTCCTCGCCCTCCCGCTGCGAGCTGTCGCTGATGCGGCGCTGTCGGCAGCGAGAACGGCCGGCGCCCAGCACGCCGATGTTCGTGTCCACCGCGTGCTCACACAGTCGATCAGGTTGCGCGACGGCGTAGTTCAGGCGGTGTCCGACGGAGACGAGATCGGGGTCGCCGTCCGTGTGATCGTCGACGGCACGTGGGGATTCGCCTCGCACGCCGAGGTGTCCCCCGATGTCGCTGCTGCGCTGGCACGCCAAGCGGTCGAGGTCGCGAAGGCATTGCGCTCGCTCAATCGGGATCCGGTCACCCTCGCCGACGAGCCCGTCTACGCCGACGCGACGTGGGTGTCGCCGTACCTCGAAGATCCCTTCGCGACACCGACGGCCGAGAAGGTAGGCCTGCTGGTCGACTACTCCGGACGGCTTCAAGCCGCCGACGGCGTGGATCACGTCACGGCGAGTGTCCTCCAGGTCAAGGAGCAGACCTTCTACGCGGATCTGGCCGGTTCGTCGATCAACCAGCAACGGGTGCGTCTGCACCCCGAGTTCGAGGCGACCGCCGTCGACAAGTCGGCCGGCAGCTTCGAATCGATGCGCACCTTGGCGCCGCCGGTAGGCCGCGGATGGGAGTACCTCGGGGCGGAGAGCATATGGAACTGGGGCGATGAGCTCGCGCAGATCCCGGAGTGGCTGGCCGAGAAGACCAAGGCACCGACCGTCGGAGCGGGTCCGACCGACCTCGTGATCGATCCGACCAATCTGTGGCTCACGATCCACGAATCCATCGGACACGCCACCGAATACGACCGGGCGATCGGCTACGAAGCGGCCTACGCCGGTACGTCGTTCGCGACGCCGGACAAGCTGGGAACGCTGAAATACGGAACGCCACTCATGCACGTGACCGCCGATCGTAACGAAGAGCACGGCCTGGCCAGCGTCGGATTCGACGACGACGGCGTCGCCTCTCAACGGTGGGATCTGGTGGCAGAGGGAACACTGGTCGGGTATCAACTAGACCGCGTGTTCGCGCCGAGGCTGGGGCTGACGCGTTCCAACGGTTGCTCGTACGCCGACTCCGCACATCACGTTCCCATCCAGCGAATGGCCAACGTCTCGCTCTCCCCCGACCCTTCTACGGACACCTCGACCGCAGACCTGATCTCGCGAGTCGAGAACGGCATCTACGTCGTCGGTGACAAGTCCTGGTCGATCGACATGCAGCGCTACAACTTTCAGTTCACCGGTCAGCGGTTCTTCAAGATCCGTGACGGAAAGCTCGACGGTCAGGTGCGCGACGTGGCGTATCAGGCGACGACGACGGATTTCTGGGGCTCGATGGAAGCCGTCGGCGGTGAGTCGACCTGGCGTCTGCAAGGCGCATTCAACTGCGGCAAGGCGCAACCCGGTCAGGTTGCGGCGGTCAGCCACGGCTGCCCGTCCGCACTCTTCCGCGGAGTCAACATCCTCAACACTCGTTCGGAGGCTCAGCAGTGATCGATCCGCAGCAGGTCGTCGAGCGTGCACTGGCCGCGAGGACGGTAGACGAATCGTTGGTGATCGTGACCGATGCGAGTGAGGCGTCGCTGCGGTGGGCCAACAATTCGATGACCACCAACGGAGTTTCGCTGTCCCGGACGTGGACGGTGATCTCGATCGTGCGCGAGGGTGACATCGCGAAGGTGGGCACTGTCAGTTCCAGCAGTGTCGATCCGGAGCAGATTTCCGCACTCGTACAGGCAAGCGAAGAAGCTGCGCGCACAGCCACTCCGGCTGACGACGCGTCCGACCTGATCACGCAGTCGGCGGCGGAGACCGACTGGGACCTGCCGGCCGCCCTGACCGACATCGGTGTCTTTGCGCCGTTGGCTGCCGACCTGTCCACGGCCTTCGACGGCGGCGACCAGTTATTCGGCTTCGCTCACCACCAGTTGCACACCACCTGGCTCGGCACTTCGACGGGCGTGCGACGTAGAACGGCTCAGGCCACCGGCTCCGTGGAAATCAACGGCAAGCGCGGCGACGCCAGCGCCTGGGTCGGATCCGGAACTGTCGATTTCAGCGATATCTCGATACCGAAGCTCTTGTCGCAGTTGACCACTCGACTCGACTGGGCGGGTAACTCCGTCAGTCTGCCTGCCGGCCGCTACGAGACAATTCTTCCGCCGTCGGCTGTGGCGGACCTGATGATCTATCTGATGTGGACCATGGAGGGTCGCGGCGCCGAAGAGGGCCACACCGCACTGTCCACCACCGGTGGTACCCGGATCGGCGAGAAGCTCGGATTGCCACTGACACTCACCTCCGACCCCGGCGCCGAGGGCTTGCAATCCGCGCCGTTCGTGATCACGACGTCGTCGAGTGAATCCGTCTCACTGTTCGACAACGGTATGGAGATCGAACCCGTCGACTGGGTCCGAGACGGCGTCGTCAATGCGCTGGCGTACCCGCGCCACGCTGCACGAGAATTCGGTCGACCTGTCGCAGTTCCCGGCGACAATCTCATCCTGACCGGTGGTGACGACACCTCGATCGAGGACATGATCGCAGGTACCGAGAAGGGTCTACTGCTCACAACCCTCTGGTACATCCGTGAGGTGGATCCGACGACGCTGCTGTTGACCGGACTCACCCGTGACGGGGTGTATTTGATCGAGGACGGCAAGATCGTCGGCGCCGTCAACAACTTCCGTTTCAACGAGAGCCCTCTCGATCTCCTGCGGCGGGTCACCGAGGCTGGACGTACCGAGATCACGCTTCCCCGGGAGTGGAAAGACTGGTTCACCCGCACGGCCATGCCGCCCATGCGGATTCCCGACTTCCACATGTCCTCGGTCAGCCAGGCGCAGTGATGACGAAGGTCGTGATCGCCGGCGGCACCGGCGCTCTCGGCCGCCGGATCAGCGACGATCTCGCCGACCGTGGGTATGACGTCGTGGTCCTGACTCGCTCACCGAAACCCGGCAGGCACAGGCAGGTTCAGTGGGACGGTGTCACGGTCGGAGACTGGGCAGGAGAACTCGACGGCGCCGCGGTGATCAATCTGGCCGGCGAGTTGGTCGATCGCCGACCCACCCCGGCAAACATCGCACTACTCACCAGTTCCCGAGTCGATCCGACCCGCGCGCTGGTTGAAGCGTCGAAACTACTGGCGAACCCTGTTCCGGTGTGGATCCAGGCGAGCACGCTCGCGATCTACGGCGATGCGGGTGAGGCACGATTGGACGAGGATTCTCCCCTCGCTGACGGGCCACCTCAGATGACCGACGTCGCAAAGGACTGGGAGGCAGCGGTCGAGGGTGCAAACGCGTCACGAGTGGTGATCCTGCGAACCAGTGTCGTGTTGGAGAAGGGCACACCGGCGCTCGAGCGACTGCTGTTGCTCGTGCGTCTCGGTCTGGGCGGACGCGTCGCCTCGGGTAGGCAGTGGACCAGTTGGATTCATATCGAGGACTGGCTGTCGATCGTTCGTTGGGCACTCGAACCCGATTCGGCTGCCTCGGGCGTGGTCATCGCGACGGCTCCGGATCCCGTCCGCAATTCAGAACTGATGGCCGGGCTGCGCAAGCACCTTCACCGGCCACCTGCGCCGCCGACGCCCGCTTTCATGGTCAGAATCGGCGCGTTCCTTCTTCGCAGCGACGCTGCCCTGGGCCTGACGGGTCGTCAAGCCGTATCGAAAGTGTTGGCGGACAAAGGCTTCACATTCACCTATCCGCGCTTCGACTCAGCGTTGGACGATCTGCTCGGCAACTGACGCGCGGTCAGGCTGCAGTGACGGCAAGTCCGATCGTTCCGGTCTTGCCGCGGCGAAGGAGACTGCCCTTCATGGTGATCCAGCCGAGGATTCCGTACCGACGTGCTATCGCGTCGCGAGCATGATCGGTGCCCGGTCCGTCGAGGATCTCGGCGACGGCGGCCACCGGTTCACCCTTGGGATTTCCCCGAGCGTCACACGCAGCGACGGTGACCGACGGGTTTCGCCTGATCCGCTTGACCTTGTAGGAATCGGTGACGGTCCACATCAGGAGCTTGTCGCCGTCCGGCGCGGCCCAGAGCGGAGTCGCCACCGGCGTTCCGTCCTTGCGGAAGGTCGTGAGTAGGACGTACTTGGCCTCGGAGACGCGCTTGAAGTCGGAGTTCACTCCTCGAGGATAGGTGCGAGCGCCTCTCGCTGAACATCGACAGGTTTCCGCGACTATCTGGCGACCGATCAGTACCACCCAGGAAGTGCCACTTATGCACGTTTTATCCGGTTCTTCTTGACGTCGGACACGCCGTTTCGTCCCCGAACTCCATCTCGAGTTATTCTGAGGCAAACCGTCGAACTGGGGAGTCGAACTTACACATGCAGCGCCGTGACATGCAGCGTCGTGACTTTTTCAAAGCCGCCGGGGCGGGGGCAGCAGTTGCCGCCGCGACACCGCTCATCTCGACGTCGACCAGCCACGCCACCCCCGCACCACTGCGGGCGCTCCCGATGGGTGCTGATCACTACCGCGCGCTCGTCCCCGAGTTGTTCGCACCCTCTCCTACTCCCCCGGAGCATTCCGAAGCCATCGTCATCGGGTCCGGATTCGGCGCAAGCGCCACCGCCCTCAGACTGGCGCAGAGCGGCACCCAGATCACCATCCTCGAACGCGGACTTCGGTGGCCCCACGATCCGCAACGGGAGATTCACACGTCCGACATGCTGGCCGACGGCCGCGGAGTCTTCCGGCGAACATCGTTCACCAACCTCACCGGACTCCCCGTGGCGTGCGACTACTTCAGCGGCGTCCTCGATGCCACCGACTACCAACACATCTCGGTATGGCGCGGCGCTGCAGTCGGCGGTGGTTCCATCATCTTCACCGGCGTGATGATCGCGCCCGAGCGCCGATTCTTCGACGCAGTCTTCGGCAACTCCCTCGACTACGACGAGATGGCGTCCACCTGGTACCCCAAAGTGCGCCAGATGCTGCGTCTGAGCCCGTTGCCCGAAGACATTTACCAAACCCCGAACTTCGGTCACTCGCGTCGTTGGGATCAGGACGCTCGTCGTGCCGGATTCGATCCGCAGCGGATCGACGGGATCTGGAACTGGGACGTGGTGCGCTCAGAACTCGACGGCCGAACCCGAGCCTCGGCCACTGTCGGTGACAGCAACATGGGTAACTCCAACGGCGCGAAGTTCGACCTCACACAGAACTACATTCCCGCCGCCGAAGCCACCGGACGAGCCACCGTCTGTTACGGACATCAGGTGCTCGCGATCAGTCGCGAACGTGATGGACGCTACGTCGTCGACGTCGAATCGACGGATCCGACGGGTGGCGTTCTGGCCCGGAAGACTCTTACCTGTGACCGTCTGTTCCTCGGCGCCGGCTCGATCGGCACCTCCGAACTGCTGGTACGCGCCCAGGCGACGGGCGCGCTGCCCAACCTCAACGAACACGTCGGTAAGGGCTGGGGAACGAACGGCGACGCCGGGATGGTGCGCTCGTTCGGCTTCAGTGACGGCACTGCGCAAGCCGCACCGTCGGCATCACGCATCGTCGACGAGTCGGGAATGCCACTCTCCCTGGAAAATTGGTACGTCCCCGGCCTACCCGTCAACATCGGCATGCTCGGAACATTGGGGATGACCCTCGACTCGCAGCGCGCCGACTTCGCCTACGACGGCGGCTCCGATCGGGTGGTGCTGAACTGGCCGAAGAACGGCAACGACGCCACCGTCGAGGCACTACGCGCCGTCCAGAACAAGATGGCCTTCGCCGGCACCACGCTGCCGTCGGCATTGCCGTTCGCGAAGGACGTCAATTCCTCGTTCACCGCGCATCCCCTCGGCGGTGCGGTTCTGGGCAAGGCCACCGACGGTTACGGGCGAGTCAAGGGCTACGACGGCCTGTACGTGATGGACGGCGCTGCCATTCCGGGCAGCACCGGCACCGTCAATCCGTCACTGACCATCACTGCCCTGGCGGAGCGGAACATCGCTCAGATCATCAAGTCCGGACGCTGACTCACTTCAGCGCCCGGATCTGCCGGTGATGCTCGAGGTCTACTCCCCCTCGAGCTCGCCTTCGGTTTCGAGGTACACCTGACGCAAGCCGTCGAGTGTCTTCTGCTCGGGGTGCTCCCACATGTTGCGCTCGGCGGCTTCGAGGAGCCGCTCGGCGATTCCGTGTAGTGCCCACGGGTTGGATTGCGTCATGAACTTCTGGTTCTGCTCGTCCAGAACGTAGGTCTCGGCGAGCTTTTCGTACATCCAGTCCGCGACCACGTTGGTGGTGGCGTCGTACCCGAAGAGGTAGTCGACCGTGGCTGCCATCTCGAAGGCACCCTTGTACCCGTGACGGCGCATCGCGTCGAGCCAGCGGGGATTGACCACGCGCGCCCGGAAGACACGTGCGGTCTCTTCCGAAAGTGTGCGTGTGCGAACCGATTCCGGTCGAGTGCTGTCGCCGATATATGCCTCGGGCGACTTTCCGGTCAGCGCGCGCACGGTGGCAACCATGCCGCCGTGGTACTGGAAGTAGTCGTCCGAATCGGCGATGTCGTGCTCACGCGTGTCGGTGTTCTTGGCCGCCACGTTGATTCGACGGTAAGCACTGCGCATGTCGTCAGCTGCCGGGATTCCGTCGAGCCCACGGCCGTACGCGAAGCCGCCCCAGTTGGTGTACACCTCGGCGAGGTCGTCGTCACCGCGCCAGGTCTTGGAGTCGATGAGTTGCAGCAGGCCGGCGCCGTATGTTCCGGGCTTCGAACCGAAGATACGGGTGGTCGCACGCCTGGCGTCGCCGTGCTCGGCAAGGTCGGCCTGTGCGTGGGCGCGCACGTAGTTCTGCTCGTCCGTCTCGTCCAGTGCCGCGACCAGCTGAACGGCGTCGTCGAGCAGTGCGAGCACGTGCGGGAACGCATCACGGAAGAATCCGGAGATGCGGACGGTGACGTCGATGCGCGGGCGGCCGAGTTCTTCGAGATCGATCACTTCGAGGTTGACGACGCGTCGGCTCGCTTCGTCCCAGACGGGGCGAACACCGAGGAGCGCGAACACTTCGGCGATGTCGTCGCCGGAGGTACGCATGGCGGCGGTTCCCCACACCGACAGACCCACCGAGCGCGGGTATTCGCCGTGATCGGCGAGATAGCGAGCGGCGAGCGACTCGGCCATCGCCTGACCGGTCTCCCACGCCAGGCGTGAAGGAACTGCCTTGGGGTCGACGGAGTAGAAGTTACGACCAGTGGGAAGAACGTTGATCAGGCCGCGCAGCGGCGAACCGCTCGGACCCGCGGCGATGAATCCGCCGTCGAGCGCGTGCAGGACCTGCTTGATCTCGTTGTCGGTCTGCCGAAGACGCGGAACCACTTCGGTGGCCGCGAACTGCAGGATCTTCACGACGGTCTCGTCGTCGCTGAGTTGTTCTGCCGCAGCGGGGTTCCAATCGGCGTCGTACATGCCGCGAACCAGTGCGTGCGCCTTTTCCTCGACGTCGTCGACACGGTTGCGGGACTCGTCGCCGTCTTCGCTGAGCCCGAGAGCTTCGCGCAGACCAGGGACGCTCTGTTCGCCGCCCCACATCTGACGGGCACGGAGCATAGCCAGGACCAGTTCGATTTCGGCGTCGCCCTCGGGTGCGCGGCCGAGAATGTGCAGGCCGTCGCGGATCTGGACGTCCTTGATCTCACACAGCCACCCGTCGACGTGCAGGAGCATGTCGTCGAACACGTCTTCTTCGGGACGCTCCGCGAGGCCGAGGTCGTGGTCCATCTTGGCTGCCCGCATCAGCGTCCAGATCTGCTGGCGAATGGCCGGCAGCTTGGACGGGTCCAGTGCGGAGATGTTGGAGTGCTCGTCGAGCAGTTGCTCGAGACGGGAGATGTCGCCGTAGCTTTCGGCGCGGGCCATCGGTGGGATCAGGTGATCGACGAGCGTCGCGTGGGCACGACGCTTTGCCTGTGTTCCTTCACCCGGGTCGTTGACCAGGAAGGGGTAGATCAGCGGCAGGTCGCCCAGGGCTGCGTCGGTGCCGCAGTTGCTGGACATGCCGAGCGTCTTGCCGGGCAACCATTCGAGGTTTCCGTGCTTGCCGAGGTGCACAACGGCGTCGGCGCCGAATCCGCCGTTGTCCGGTGTTGCAGCGATCCAGCGGTAGGCCGCGAGGTAGTGGTGGCTCGGCGGCAGATCCGGGTCGTGGTAGATCGCGACGGGCTTTTCACCGAATCCCCGCGGCGGCTGGACCATGAGGACGATGTTGTTGAATCGCAGTGCCGCGATGACGATTTCGCCGTCGGGATCCTGCGAGCGGTCGACGTACAGCTCTCCGGGCGCTGCGCCCCAGTGCTCTTCGACACCGCTGCGCAGTTCCTCGGGCAGGGTGGCGAACCATTCGCGGTACTTTGCTGCCGAGATGCGGATCGGATTGCCCTCGAGCTGCTCGGCAGTGAGCCAGTCGGGATCCTGTCCGCCGGCCGCGATCAGGGCATGGATCAGCGCGTCGCCGTCCTTCGCCGCCAGGCCGGGAACTGCGTCCGGGCCGTCGACCGGACCGAGATCGTAACCGGCAGAACGCATTTCGGTGAGCAGGTCGATTGCGCTCGCCGGAGTATCGAGACCGACGGCGTTGCCGATGCGGGCATGCTTGGTCGGGTACGCCGAGAGCATCAGAGCAACGCGACGCTCGGTGGTGGGAATGTGGCGCAGCTTGCCGTGACGGACCGCGATCCCGGCGACACGGGCAGCGCGCTCGACGTCGGGGACGTACGTGGGCAGTCCGTCGGAGTCGATTTCCTTGAAGGAGAACGGGACGGTAATGATGCGGCCGTCGAATTCCGGCACCGCGACCTGGGTCGCGACGTCGAGAGGCGACAGTCCGTCGTCGTTCTCGTCCCAGGTGGCGCGGCTACTGGTCAGGCACAGCCCCTGCAGGATCGGGACGTCGAGTGCAGCGAGTGCGGCGACATCCCAGGCTTCGTCGTCCCCACCGGCGGACGCGGTAGCGGGCTTCGTGCCACCGGCAGCGAGAACTGTCACGACCATGGCGTCGGCGCGGCGGAGCGTGCTCAGAAGTTCGGCTTCAGCGGTTCGCAGAGATGCGCAGTAGATCGGCAGCGCGGTGCCACCGGCCTCGGCGACCGCGTCGCACAACGCCTGGATGTACTGGGTGTTGCCGGCCAAATGCTGAGCACGGTAGTACAGAACTGCGATGACCGGACCGCTCGCCGAGTCGAGATCGGGCGCGAAATCAGCGATGCCCCAGGAAGGCAGGTGAGCCGGCGGCTCGAAACCGTGGCCGGTGAGCAGGACCGTGTCGGACAGGAAGTGGTGCAGCTGTGCCAGATTCTGTGCGCCACCCTCGGCCAGGTAGTTGTGCGCCTCGGCAGCAACGCCGGCGGAGACCGTCGAGCACTCCATGAGGTCGGCGTCCGGCGCGTGCTCGCCGCCGAGAACGACTACGGGGAGTCCGGAGGCGAGGACCATGTCCAAGCCGTCTTCCCAGCTGCGACGGCTGCCGAGGATACGAACGATCACGAGGTCGACGCCGTCGAGCAAGGGCGGCAAGTCCTCCGAGACCAGCAAGCGTGAGGGGTTGGCCCAGCGGTAGGAAACTCCGTCGCCGGCTTCCTGGCTGGCGCGGGCGCTCAGCAGATCGGTGTCGGACGTGGAGAGCAGAAGAATCACGGGTGAAGCCTTCCTGGGGTTTCGCGCCCCGTGGCACAGATCTGTCATCGACGGCGGTTGAGGGTCTGACTCGTGTTTCCGGGCGGAAACACGTCCCGCTCGAGCAACACTCACAGTGGCGCGACCGCACCGGACTTTCACCGGTTTCCTCAACTGCCGTCACTGGTGGTGGTGATGCTACCGGTCCGCAGAAGGCACTCATGACAGGTCGTACCCTGGAGCCATGCCCACGGACCGTTCACAGCCAGACGCGTGCCCGGGTGCACTGCAAGTTCACCACGCCGCCGACGGCGCACTGGCACGCGTGCGCCTACCCGGCGGACTCCTCACCCCGGTCCAATTGCAGACGCTCGCCGACGCGGCGCGCGATCTCGGCAACGGGCAGATGGAACTCACCTCGAGGGGCAACGTACAACTGCGCTCGGTCTCGGACCCCGAAGCCTTCGCAGCGCGAATCGCGTCGGCCGGTCTGCTGCCGTCAGCGACGCACGAGCGAGTGCGCAACATCCTCGCGTCCCCACTGTCCGGCCGTATCGGGGGCGTCGCCGACATTCGTGAACTGGTCCACCGTCTCGATTCGGCGATCCAAGCAGATCAAGCATTGGCGGATCTGCCAGGGCGAACCCTGTTCACCCTCGACGACGGCCGCGGAGACATCACCGGGCTACGGGGCGATTTCGGACTCCATGCGCGCAGCGCCACCGAGCATTCACTGGTGCTCGCCGGTCACCACACCACTCATCTCGTCCAGGCGGACGACGCCGTCGAATTGCTCCTCGAGGCGGCTCGATCATTCCTCGACGTTCGCGACAAGCACTGGCGCCTGGCCGAGGTTCCGGACGGAATCGAACGCACCCTCGAGCAGCTGGGTCTGACCGCCGAGTCCACCGTTGCGGCGGACCTCACGCCGGATGCGCGGCCCACTATCGGCTGGCTCGAGCAGCGCGACGGGACCGTAGCTCTGGGCGGCGGCCTGCGATTCGGGCTGCTCGACGCTCGGCTGGCCGAGTTCCTCGCCGCCGTCGACAAGCCCGTCGTCGTGACACCGTGGCGATCGGTGCATATCTTCGACCTCGACGAATGGGCAGCCGAGCAGGTAGTCCGGGTGCTGGCACCCATGGGGTTGATCTTCGACGAGAACTCACCGTGGCTCGAGGTCACCGCCTGCACCGGAAGTCCGGGATGCGAGAAGTCGCTCGCCGACGTGCGCGCCGACGCGATCACCGCCGTCGAGCAGGCAGAACTTCCGGTTGTCGGGCGCCAGCACTGGGCCGGGTGCGACCGCAGCTGCGGACGTCCCCGCGGGGACGTAGCGGATGTGATCGCGACGGGTGACGGTTACCGGGTGAATCCGCCCGATCGGTGATGCCTCTATCGTGTGGCACATGATCGAGTACATCCGTGACGGCGCGGAAATCTATCGCCAGTCCTTTGCCACCATTCGGGCCGAAGCCGACCTGAGCCGTTTCCCGGCGGATGTCTCGCAAGCTGTAGTGCGCATGATTCATGCAAGTGGCCAGGTCGATCTCGTCGACGACGTCGCCTTCACACCCGGTGTCGTCTCGGCTGCGCGCGCAGCTCTGCGCGACGGCGCGCCGATTTTCTGCGACGCCCAGATGGTGGCTGCCGGCATCACGCGCAAGCGTCTGCCCGCCGGCAACGACGTCATCTGCACCCTCGGCGATCCGCGGGTTCCCGTGCTGGCGTCGACCATCGACAACACTCGCTCGGCGGCTGCTCTCGAACTGTGGGGAGCCAAGCTCGAGGGCGCTGTTGTCGCGATCGGAAACGCACCCACCGCACTGTTCCATCTCCTGAACCTCATCGAAGCCGGCGCACCCCGTCCGGCCGCCATCGTCGGAGGTCCGGTCGGCTTCATCGGCGCTGCCGAGTCGAAGGAAGCCCTCATCGAACACGCCAGCGGGATCGATCATCTCGTTCTCCGCGGCCGACGCGGCGGCAGCGCGATCACCGCCGCCGTCGTCAATGCGATTGCGAGCGAAGTCGAATGAGTGCAGGCAAGCTCTGGGGTGTCGGTATCGGCCCCGGCGATCCCGAATTGGTGACCGTCAAGGCCGCCCGCGTCATCGGCGAGGCCGATGTGGTTGCGTTCCACTCCGCGCGGCACGGCAAGAGCATCTCCCGCGGAGTTGCAGCGCCGTACATGCGCGAAGGACAGATCGAAGAACACCTCGTCTACCCCGTGACCACCGAGACCGTTGATCATCCCGGCGGATACCAGGGCGCGATGGACGAGTTCTACGAAGCAGCTGCCGAACGGCTGGCAGTTCACCTCGCGGCCGGTCGAACCGTCGCGTTGCTCGCCGCCGGCGATCCGCTCTTCTACAGCTCCTACATGCACATGCACAAGAGACTGGCCGATCGCTTCGACGCCGAAGTGATTCCCGGCGTCACCTCCGTCAGCGCGGCATCTGCTGCACTCGGAAAGCCGCTGGTCGAGGGTGAAGAGATCCTCACGATCCTGCCCGGAACGTTGCCGCAGGCCGAGCTGACCAGGCGGCTCAAGGAAACCGACGCCGCGGCCATCCTCAAGCTCGGACGTACCTTCCCGCCGGTCCTCCAATCGCTCGAGGATTCCGGTCGCCTCGGCGAGGCCCACTACGTCGAGCGCGCGAGCACCACACGTCAACGCGTCGAATCCGCTGCCGAGGTCGACCCGGACGGAGTTCCGTACTTTTCGATCGCCATCGTTCCGAGCCCGTCGAACAACCCTCGACCTGCGACCGAGTCTCGCGGCGAGGTGGTCGTGGTCGGACTCGGGCCGGGCGACACCGCCTGGACCACACCCGAAGTGGCGCATGAGCTTTCGTTGGCAACCGACCTCGTCGGCTACGGCCCGTACGTCGATCGCGTGCCGACGCGTCCGGGCCAGCGTCGCCATTCCAGCGACAACCGCGTCGAAGCGGAACGCGCCGCGATGGCGTTGGACCTGGCGAAGAACGGCGCCCGTGTAGCTGTCGTCTCGTCGGGAGATCCCGGCGTATTCGCCATGGCTGCAGCAGTTCTCGAAGTTGCCGCCGAAGACCAGTGGCGCGGCGTGCCGGTCCGCATCCTTCCCGGCATGACGGCGGCAAACGCTGTCGCCAGTCGCGTCGGTGCTCCCCTCGGGCACGACTACGCGGTGCTCTCGTTGTCTGATCGCCTCAAGCCGTGGGATGTCGTCGCGCGCCGTATCTCGGCAGTTGCAGCCGCGGACATGGCGTTTGCGGTCTACAACCCGGCGTCGAAGTCCCGGACGTGGCAGGTCCAAGCCATGAAGGACCTCGTGCTCGAGCACCGCTCCCCCGAGACTCCCGTCGTCATCGGCCGCGATGTTGCCGGTGCCGAGGAATCAGTTCGCGTCGTGACCCTCGGCGAGCTCGAGCCTTCCGAGATCGACATGCGGACGCTGCTCATCGTCGGTTCGTCGATGACAACCGTCGTCGAAACCGGTTCGGGCCGTCAGGTGTTCACCCCGCGGCGCTACCCGGAGTGAACGCCGCACGGCGATAGCATGGCGTCATGCCCGTCAACCGGACCCGGAAAGCAAGATACGCGCGTAAACGGAAACGCCGGATGGATTTGGTGGAGCACGATCTGTCCGTCGAGCAGTGGTCCGCGCTCAAAGCGGCCTGGGGTGGCTGCGCGTACTGCGGCGAGTCGGACGAGTCGCCGCAACGTGACTGCGTGCTGGCGATCTCCCGCGGTGGGCGCTACACACTCGACAACATCGCACCGGCGTGCCGCTCGTGCAATGCAAGCAAATGCAACAGCGAGGTCACTCTCTGGTTGCGGCGCAAGGGGTATGACGAGAAGGCCTTCCTCCTGCGACACGCGGAGATAGGGATCGAGATGAGGGCGCAGTTCTCGGAGCAGTCGTGACGACCCCACACGAGTTTCGCCCGATCCTCGACGAGTTGATGGAGTTCGAACCTCTGTTTCACCGAACTCGAGTAGCGATGTCACGAGACGAGTTCGATGCGGTCGTCGACCCGCAGTTCCGGGAGATCGGAGCCTCCGGCGCTCGATACACCCGCGACTACGTGCAGTCGGTAGTTGAGCGCCGACGCCTCCGCGGCGAGGTGAACGACGCCGCCGAACTCGGGTGGACGGCTGACCGGCCAGCGCTGAGCCGGATTGCGCCTGACACGTATCTGGTGACTTACCGGCTGGCGCAAGCGCAACGAGTTACCGAGCGATCATCCATCTGGCGGTTCACCGAGAATCGATGGAGCGTGTTGTTTCATCAAGGCACAGTCGTCGAAAGTGGTCTGGAAGCGTGAACGAATCGACCCCCAACCCCACCATTCCGCTTTGGATGGACATCACCCTCACCGTCTTCGTTCTTGCCTGGATCTTCATCACGATTAGCGCGCTCGTGGCGATCGTGCGCACCGATTTCGACCGCTTGGGGAGCAAATTCTGGTGGTCGGCACTGGTGATCGCCGTGCCTGTACTCGGTGCGCTCGTCTGGTTACTGTTCGGTCGACCCCCGCGTGACTCCAGGTCCCGAACCTGATCTACACCGACGGCCCGGCAGTAGTCTGAGTACGGTCCGGTGCTGTCACTCTGCGCGTATCAGGGGAGAACAACGAGATGAGACCACTTCGATACTCGATCAACGTCACCCTCGACGGCTGCTGCCATCACGAGGCGGGGCTTCCACCCGACGAGGAGTCGATGCGCTACTGGACCGCTCAGATGGAACGAGCCGATGCTTTGCTGTTCGGCCGGGTGACCTACGAGATGATGGAGTCGGCGTGGCGGCGGCCCGCAACGGGGGCGTGGCCTGACTGGATGGACGAGTGGGAGATCCCGTTCGCCGAGGCAATGGACCGGGCTAAGAAGTACGTCGTGTCGAGCACGCTGAGCGGGGTCGATTGGAATGCCGAACTAGTGCAAGGCGACTTGGGGTCAGCGATTCAACGGCTCAAGGAGCAGCCCGGCGAGGGTCTGTGGGTTGGCGGCGTGACACTCCCCCTGGCATTGGCAGACCTGGGACTGATCGACGAGTACGAGTTCGTTGTGCAACCGGTCCTCGCCGGACACGGACCGACGTTGCTCGCCGGTCTGCGCAAGCGCATCCAACTCGAACTCGTCGATCGCCACGAGTTCCAGTCGGGTGCAGTCGCCGTGCGATATCGGCCCACTTCAGTACCGCCCCCGGGTCAGGTATCGGACGGTTAGTCGACGCATGGCTGGACATGCGCGGTTGAAAGACATGTCGTCGCCTCAGGTCGGACACGAGAAAGTTTCCAGTCTTGTTCGATGTTCGGTATTGACCGGACACTCGGCACAGCACGAGCATTAGCCACCGAAGTCTCCGGACAACCCTCGACGAGATCGAAGCATCGAACTGGATCACGAACAAGTTCGTTCCGCCCGGCGGACAGAAAGGAGCATCGGCCGCCAGCGGTCATTCCGGCCGGCCTAGCTCCGTGCGCACTGCACGTCAGGCTGGTTGGTAACCGGTTGAAGAAGCCAGTGTCCAGTCTTCAAGGCCCCATATCTGAGCGCCCGTTATCGCCAACACATCAGCATGTACCAACAAGTCGACGAACGCGCCGCGCTCGCAGGGTGGACCACACAGTCTGACCTGGCGCAGATTTAGGGCTGCGATCTACGTTGATTTCCGTTCCGGTCGCGTTCCTGTGTCGCAGTGTACGCAGTCTTCTTCCTCGAGGTCGTTCGTGTGCCAGCAGTCCGTACAACGCCAGTGCGTTG
The DNA here is from genome assembly GCF_031763325.1 of Rhodococcus sp. SG20037. NCBI lineage: Bacteria > Bacillati > Actinomycetota > Actinomycetes > Mycobacteriales > Nocardiaceae > Rhodococcus > Rhodococcus sp. SG20037. The sequence goes on from NZ_CP134497.1 coordinate 3,295,663, forward strand.
CCTCGCTGTCGCTTTCCGCTGACCCTCCAGCTGCAATGCGTATTGTCAAGTCGCAATGGTTGCGAAGACGCCGGGTTGCCGCTAGTTCTCCACTCTTGTCGGCCAACTCGACAAGGATTGCTGTCGTGTGCGTCACTTCGGGCCGATCCATCGAAAGAAACTTGTCGAAGATAGCCGCCGGATCGGATGAAAGTTGGGAAGCTGCTGCGCAAACCCAAAAATGGCATGGCGCACGATCATTCTCGATGTGCTCTAAGAGATCATCGCTGAGGGCATCGGACTTTTCGTCCCAAACGAGTTCACACGCGGACCGTGCGATGAAGTCCGCTGGGGAACAAAGCAGGTGCACCATCTTCTCGTGCGCCGCCTGCAAGTCGATTTTGCCGCTAGCTAGTGGTGCTTGATGAGGTGGTAGGCGCTTGATGAAGCCGAGGCGCATGAGGTCTTCAAGGCCCGTATCGCCACTTGTGTCGCGGGCATGGTTAACGATCGTTGCCACGTTAGCTGGGTTGATATCAGCGGCTTCGCAGTACAGCACTGCCAGCTCTGTGAGGTCTTTACCGATCTCGTTGTGGGCTTGAACACCCATGCGCGAAGCCGACTCTGACCCGAGCTCCAAGACGTCCACGAGGTCCAAGACATCAGTGGACCACCATTTTTCGGATGTGGAGAGTGCAGATCCCGTAGTTGCGACGCGACCCAGTGATTCCATCTCGTGTGCTGACCAGCGTCTTCCATCTGGGGCTTCGAGAATGTGCTTCGGAAGCGATCTCAGGGGCGTCTCGCGAGCTATCGAAAAGCCCGCGCTTTCGAGTGAACTGAGTATGCGTTGGCGTAGTCTGGAACTCATCGATGCACGGCTCGCGCACTCTTCAGCATGTTTCGCCATGTCGGGTGTGAACTGGTTGACAAAATGAATCGCATCTACCGTCAGTTCGATTCGGCCGCTCAGTAATGGCTCACCGGAACGGATTTTGAAGACATGACCGCGTCGTCCTTTATCTATAATTGGTTTCGGGTATGCCGGAAACTCCAGTTCAAAGGCCGAACGCAGCTTATCGAGTTCTCTGTCAGTCAATGTCCTACCATCGACACGTGCATCTGTGATGACTGCGAAAGACGTTGCGACAGCGCGTTCATCGGCGCGTTCAGCTTGCGCCGTTACGGCATCTCGTCGAGTGCGAAGTTCCAGTGGACAACGGAGCCGCGCTGCCGACAGCACGAAGGGCCAACGAGGGCCGTCGCGTAATTGTCGCGCCGCATTGCTGTCGATCAGTTCCCAGTCCACCCTGATATGGTCTCGCTCACGGGTTTCAGCAGTCGCCGCGTCGCAAAGTTTCGCCAGGCACCGTTGGACAGTCGAGGTCGGCAGGTCATTCTTGGTGCCGAAGGTCGAGACCCAATCCAGCGCGCGCTCGGGTCTCGTTCCGTCGTTTAGAAATAGTTCAGCGAGCTCTTGGTCCTTACCGATTGCGAGCAAGGCGGTGTCAACCATTGATTCGTCGGCGAGTGCGTGAGCGACCCAGCCCTTCTTTGCATCTGCGCTAGCTTTGGTGACCCACAGTGCATCAGCCAGTTCTGCGAATTGACGACTGCGAGGTTCGATCAGATTGGATTCAGATATGACGAAGACACTCATACGTTCGTCCCAGAATTCTACTGCGTGCGTGGCAATCTCGTCCGCTTCACGCGCACCTAGTTCCCAAAACTCTACATACATCCTCCCCACAGATTCGATAGCATTTTGCACACTCACAGGCCCTGACCGGGCGAGGGAGTGTCCTATCACGGTGAAGGCGTCTAGGAGCATTCGTGGAGTGAGTAATCCGTTGTCATAGTCGATAAGAATGCCGGCAGAACGTTGACGCTCCCAGGTCTCGATTCCAAGTCGAACGGCATCTTCGAGGATAGATGCGGGTGAGGATGCTACCGAAACATGTTCTGCGGCGATCAGACTCGCAATCGTCATCGCAAGTAGGGGGACCTTCGATATCTGCTCGGAGTCCGTGAGGACGTTCTCAAGTGCGCGGATCTTAGCTGCCTGCCATCTTTCTCGGCAGTTCACCAGATCCTGAGCGGACAGCGCGTGAATCAGTGCGATCGGAATCGTCTGCGGTGACTCCGGAGGGGCCAACTCAACCGAGGGCAGCCCTAGGTGCTTCACCTGGACGAGAATGCTAGGTCGCGTCGTCACCACCACACCGTTGCCGCGGAGGTGCCCGTCGAGCAGTTTCTTCAGGCCAGCTAGCACATGTCGAGTTGCAGTTCGGCATTCGTCGACCCCGTCGAGAACCACAAAAAGTGCTCCGTCGGACGCGTGTTCCTCGATGATTGAGATGAGGTCCTCGTCATTGGCGAGATGATCGGCGCACGACAGGACTAGTCGGAGGTTGACATCTGATTCGTGCTCGACTTTCTTCGCGAGTTTCCGGAGTCTAATGACGACCGGAACCGGCGCATTGCGATCGGAAGCCAATGACGCTGCGAGCTGATCGATCGCTGTCGATTTCCCAGCACCGGGCCCTCCATACAGGACGTAGCGCTTTAGTCGCCGAGTGACATCCATCAGCGGATAAGAGCGGCTGCGCTGGTCACTCTCAGGGGCGTCCATCGTTCCTTTAATCTGACGCATCAACCCTTCTATGCGCAGAGTCGGAAGTTCGCAGCCTATCGGCGGTTGAATTGTGTCGCGAACTGCAGAGACCGCCTCCCTGTAGTCGTCAATTAACTGACGTTGAGCGGTGAACCGTTGAGCAGGTGCGCCTGAAGTATCTGAGATGATGTCGATTCCCCCGTTCGACAGTTGCCGCCATAGGTCGGGGATGGTGCACGCTGACGCGGTGCCAGCAAGATGATGGGTAAAGGTCTTGAGTATCCCTATTGCGGACTCGACTTGAGTGTTTGCCTTCAGAATCGTACTGATCCATGCAGTAGTTGACTCGTATCCAGGGGAAGTGACGTCGGTGCAATCGATCCGCCAAGCATGCAGCGTGTCGAGCAATAACTCCCGCTCGATGCCGTCGAACTCTTGTAACTCTTCCCGGATAGCTTGTAGTGCACCACTCTCGTCCGCACTAAGAGTTCCACCCGTTCGGCGTTTCCGCAGCGCAGTATTGAGTTCACGGACTTCGCCGACAAACTCGGCCGCCGCGATCACCAGCTGATCGTCATACCCATTTACCCTGCAGTGATTGGCAACTTGCTTCAGCGAGTCACGTAGATGCTTGTTGCGGCCACATGTGCGCTTGCATTGGAAGTACGCTCTGGATCCGTCGCGATTTGTAACAACAAGATCGTCGACCGGGTCGATCGACTCGAATTCAATCTTCGTCGGCTCCTGACCGGCGCCATACTCGAGTGCCAGGACGGGGCGTCCAATTAGACCAAGGACTGCCACTACTGTCGCCACGCCACCCCGGTAGGTACTACCAGCCTCGTTCGCTTGTCCGCCTCGGTTCTCCACAGTGCATTTGTACCCGCACACGACAATCGAGAATGTAGAAGGTCTGACGCCGGGAACAGGGCCAAGTATGGACTCCTCGACTCGGCAAGCTTGAACCGCGACTGGTACGCAGGTGACCAACCCTGGTGGGCCGAGGATTCGATCGGTGACGGCGGCCCCTATGTACTGCTCACGCCGGGCGGAGCTGGCAAGGCCACGCTGGTCAATGAACTGAAGCGTCGCGAACCCGACAGTATTTCGTTTGACCTGCGGCTACAACGATCCCTCACCGAGCTACTCAACTCCTTTTCTCCAGGCGAGTCCTCGCCTGGAAAACACCCCGGATCCACCGGCTCCGTCGACGCTGTCGACGAAGCACTCCAGGTCGACGCGGGCATTCTGACCGAAGAATTGCGCGAGCAGGCGTGGAATCATCTCCCTAACATGCACATCGAGGTTATCGTCGTCCTTGACATCGGCCCGCGGGCCTGAGCGCGCTCGATGCCGGCGTCCGGAAGCCGCATCGTGAGTTCCGAGTACCGCAATCGGATCTGGACCATGAAAACCACGTCAGGACGTCCACTGTTGAACGGTCTGTACTTGCTGTAGTTCCAACCGTCGAGGGCGCAGTTGTCGTTCCATCGAAGGCGCGCGACAGGGACGAATCCGGGTTTCGCGTAGATGTCGGGCAGCAGAGTACCGAAGCAGTCCACGTATCGGCGTCCGGCGGCGCCGGACGCCGATACGTGTTCACGTCAGCTCACAGGAGCGCCACCGCTCCCGCCGAGGTGGCGGGCGAAGAACCGAGCCGAACTGTCGCGCTCGTAGTCGGGCACCGGATAGTGCCTGCCCGAGTAGGCGTGCAGCGTCTTCTCCTTCGAGCCGAAGGCATCGAACAACGCTATCCCCGACGTGCGGTCGTAATCCTTGTCGTCCCAAGGGACCCGGTACTCGACCGGGACCGTGAGCTTTCGCGCTGCCTCGATGAGGGAGTCGTCCACAAAAACTCCCCCGAAGCTCACGGCAGCGATCCTGGATTCGACCGGGGCCAACATGAGCCCGGTCACGACCCCTAGCGACACGCCGCCGAAGCCGATCGGAGCGTCGGCGTCGACGGCGGGCAGCGTTTGCAGAGCGTCGATGGTCGCCTGCCATTCCGGCACTGCACGCTCCGCCAGCGATCGGTTGTACTCGACGACGATCGGGGCGATCGGCTCGTGGGCCGCCCTAGCCTGGTGGATCGCCTCGACCCACTGTTCGTCCTGTGTGTTCCGCGGCCGGTCACCGTGTCCGGGCGCGTCGATCGCGGCGACTGTGAACCCGTGGGAGCTCACGCTGTGGAGTGCGCTGGCAACCAGTCCCGGCGCCTTCTTGTGCATGCCGCCGGAGTGCCCGGACAGCAGAAGTGGTGATCCGACGGATCCCGATGGCGGTGACCAGAGCACGCCGGTGATGTCGTCTACAACGAAATGGCGTTCGATGACACCGTTCGACGTTGTCTCGGAAGTGAATTCGATGGTCGGAGAATTGGATTGCATGGTGTTACCTTTCGGGATTGCCTACTCGAGGCGCTCCCGGCGACACCTACGTCGATCGCCGATCCGTGAACACGAGTGGGAGCACCCACATGGTTACTGCGTTCATGGGTCTCACCTCCTGGCGTGTTGTCACGGTCTCGCACAAGCTATCAACCCGAACCGAAGCTCGTCCAATCATTTTTCCAGCGCGCCCGGCAGCGGTCAGACCCGCGATCGGGCGACGCTCTGGCGGACGGCACGGATGTAGCGGCGCGTGACAAACGCCTGTACTCGACGTCCGATCGGAGCGCCGAGACGCACCCACCACGTTCCGGGCTTGGAGAACGCAACGATCTCGATACGAACCGCTTGGCTGGCCTCGTCGAACTGGACGACAAACAATTCCTCCCCGCATTCGGGGTGGCCCGCGCGGGTTCCGTACGCGAAGCCCTTGCGATTGGGTTCGTCTACGACATAGACGATCCGAACGGGGATAGTTACCGGACCGAGTCCGAAGGTCGCATCCTGACCCGCCACGGCGGTCGGGGCTGCCGTCCGTACGGCCAGTCCGGCTCCGCGGTGCATTCCCCAATTCGCGACGGTTCGAGCGGCAACCTCGAAATCCTCCCGTCCGGATCCGACCGTCGCGCTCTCGTGAACGTGGTGATAGCCGGCGGGGAGAACGCCTGACGTTGCGCCCACCTCGAGGTACGTCAGCCCGCCCGGGCGGGACGCCATCATTGCTCGCGTCGGTGGCTGAGGATGTTGATCACGTGGCCGTCGGGGTCGGCAGCGAAGAACCTGCGGATACCCCACGGCTCCTCGGTGACGGGATAGACGATGGTGTCGCCGCGCTGCACCGCGGCCTCGTACGCCGCGTCGAGATCGTCCACCTCGACGGAGACGTCCGGTACTACGGGCGCATGAGCGTCGTGCGTCATGACGCTGATCTGCAATGACGGATCCGTCGGCGAAGCCAACGTCACGATCCACCCGTGATCCATGACAACTTCGAGGCCCAGCACTTCGGTGTAGAAGCGCTGCGCGGCCTCGAGCGAGCTACTCGACAGATCCGAAACTATCCGCGTGACGGCCATGTCCCGCAGGCTACGCCGCCGCCGGAGTCCACCGCGACTTGACGAGGCGCTCGATGTCACCGGAAAGTTCGTCGCTGACGATTCCCGGAAGCAGGATCTGCCACATCTCGTCGACACGATCCGGAAGATCCGAGCGTCGGGTGAGGACGTTCGAAACCAGCTGTACCCCCGTGAATGCCGAGGGCATGAACCTGCCGAACGATTCTGCGCTGACCGATTTTCGGATTTCACCTTCCGCCTGAGCTCTGGCGGTGAGATCGGTGATTGCCGAGATCCATTCGGCGTACGGTTCCACCGGCCCCTCGTACGTGCTCAGTTCCAGCGTGAGGCGAATGCCCGCGCGAACGATCGGCTCGTCGACAATCTGGCGTGCCATTTCGTGCGTGAGCATGATCATCTGTTCCAACGGGTCCTTGCCCGTCGCGGAAATCGCCTGCACCGACTCGATCGAGAGCCGATGCTGTTCGGCAATGATGAATTGCGCGAGCTCGTCCTTCGACGCGAAATGGAAATACAACGCGCCCTTGGTAGTACCGGCCCCCGAGACTATGTCGGCCATGCTGGTGCTGCCGTAACCAGTCTTCTCGAACTGCGCGGCCGCGCCGGCAACGATTTGCTGCCGAGTCAGCTCGGCGCGTGCTTGCTTGACCACTGAATCCCTCTCGTCCTCCAAAGGCCCCCGCCCAGCAAACCCCACGGTTCGCGCCACATTCCAGCTATACCCAAAAACTTCACAATTGCCCCACATTACCAGCGCTCCTTCCATTGCTTCAATTACGAATGCAACAAAGTCGCTGGTCAGACGTCCGATTTAGAGGGAATCTCCTCTCCCCAACGTGCTTTCGTCAACCCGCGCACGGTCCACCAACTCTCCGACGAGGAGCGTCAACTCCATCATCTGGTCGGTGATTTCCTCACGCAGCTGCGTTGCATCCGCCTCGGAAATCGCGCTGGACTTGGTATCGAAAGACATCAACAACTCGATATTGGTGCGAAGTGCAGTCAAAGGAGCCAGAAGGTCCTGGCCCGCTTCGGTGATCAGACTTCTCTGGCGTGCCCGCGATTCCGACAACGTCCCGAGCATCCGATTGAAACTGACTGTCAACGACGCCAACTCGTCGTCACCGGTCACCGGGATCGGCGCAAGATCATCCGTTTCGGCGACCCGCCGCGTCGCCGCAGTAAGTCGCGCAATCGGCCGTAATCCTGTGCGTGCCACAGCATCTCCGGCCGCGTAAGCTAGGGCGATTCCGGCCGCCCCGAGTGCCGCCAACACCACTGCCAGTCGCTTGAGTACCGAACGCGTCGGCCCCAGGGATTGCGCGACAACCAAAGTCTGGCCCGCAACCGAGGGCTCGACAAGAATTCGATACGCATCAACCGTCGCGATTGTCTGCGACGAATTGCCGTCTGCGATCGACCTGATGGCGTCTGCGCTCGTGCTGAACGGCGGCAGACCGGGAGTCGCCGTCACCAAGGCGCCGTCGGCAGTGAGAAGCCCCACCGCCTGGATGACCGCTGTATCCGCGCCGGCCGTCAATCCCAGAACCGGTGTGACACCGCCGAAATTGACGGTGTCGGTGATCGCGTCACTCGTGCGCTCGAGTTGTCGATCGACGTTGCCTTGCAAATACGCGTTGAACACTATGTACACCGCCGACGCCGACACGATCACCGCGATCGCCACCAGGCCTGCAGTCAGCAATTTCACGCGAGCATGGAGCGTCCGCACGTGAATTCCCGATGGTTTTCGACGGCTCATTCCGGGAACCGACACTCTCATGCGCGGTCCCGCAGTGCGGCGTCGAAAAATCCCAACATCCCTCCAGTATGGTCACGGAACCTTAGACGAACCTGAAGCGAACGCGATGTCGGCCTCACAGCGCCGTTCCACGACCGAAAGCCGTGAGCCAGTCCATCGCCTCGGCTTCGGTATCGAATGCCGGGACGGTCGCCGGGATCGGTGGTCGTTCGACGACGATCACCGGGATCGACAATTGCCTGGCTGCGGCGATCTTTGCGTACGTCTGCTCGCCGCCACTGTTCTTGGTGATCACGACGTCGATGCTGTGAGTTCGCATCAGATCGACTTCCGCTTCGATGTCGAATGGACCACGTGCGAGCAGCAATTGCGAGTGAGGCGGCAATGTCCCTGAAGGCGGATCGATCGAGCGCACGAGAAACGAGACGCTCTTCACGCGGTCGAACGCCGAAACTCCTTGCCTCCCGATCGTCAGAAAAGCGCGTGAGCCGACCGTCGGCACCAACTCTGCGGCGTGATCGAGATCGTGTGCCGGAAGCCAAGTGTCACCGAGTTGCTCGCGCCAGGGCGGGCGTCGGTACATGGCGTACGGCACGGAATTCGCAAGGCACGCTTCGAACGCATTCTGGGTGATGCGAGCGGCAAACGGATGCGTGGCGTCGAGCACTGCACGAATATCATTGGCCGACAACCACTCCGACAGCCCTTCGGCTCCCCCGAACCCGCCGATACGCACTTCCCCCTCCGGCCATCGAGGATCACGAACCCGGCCGGCCAGCGATGTGACAACCTCGAGGTCGGCTGAACCGGCCAAGCGAGAAGCGATCACTCGACCTTCGCCTGTGCCGCCGAGCAGGAGCACGCGACGACGAGTACCTGTCGAGGTCAGTGTGTGCTTCTCTCGCGCGCTGCCGAGTAGAGGTAGCTGTCCGGAAACCCCTCCGCAGTCAACACTCGGCCGACGATCACGACGGCCGTCTTCGTGATGCCGGCCGCATGAACAAGTTCGACGATCGTCTTCAAAGTGCCTCGAACAACGATCTCCTCGGGCCGTGAGGCGAAGGCGACCACCGCGACCGGGCAGTCCTCGCCGTAATTGTCGGCCAACTCGGATGCGATCTGTTCGATGCGATGAGCGCCGAGGTGAATCACCATCGTCGCGCCGCTGCGGCCGAGGGACCGCAGATCCTCGCCCTCCGGCATCGCCGTCGACAAGGTGGAGACTCGGGTGAGAACAATGGTCTGCGAGACGCCTGGGACAGTCAGCTCGCGCCCCAGCGCGGCTGCAGCCGCGGTAAATGCAGGAACACCGGGAATCATGTCGAAATCGACTCCTGCGGCGTCCAGGCGACGAGCTTGCTCTGCCACTGCACTGAAGATCGACGGATCACCGGAATGCAAACGCGCGACGTCCAGCCCAGCGGAATCCGCTTCGACAAGAATCGCGGTGATCTCGTCCAGGCTCAGCCGAGCAGTGTCCACGACCTGAGCTCCGACCGGGCACCACTCGAGCAACTCCGCTGGAACAAGGCTGCCTGCGTACAAGCACACAGGGCTCGCAGCGATGATCCGTTGCGCGCGGACAGTGATCAAATCTGCCGCACCGGGACCCGCACCGATGAAATGAACGGTCATTGTGTGGATTCCTCCGGCGTATCTGTGTCTGCGCCTGCAGACGGCTGACGTTTTGTGACGGACCATTGGACCACCGGAAGTTGCGGTCGCCAAACGTTGAACGTTCCCAACGGCTCGGCGCGCTGCACCTGAAAGCGTCGCAGCGTCCCACCATGGCGACTCATCCAGCCGAGCAGCAACGATTCGGACTCGGCGGTCACGGCGTTCGCGACCAGACGACCACCCACGCTCAACTGCTCCCAGCATGCTTCGAGCATTCCCAGTTGCGTGACGCCGCCGCCGACAAACACCGCATCGGGACGTCGGACTTCGTCCGCAAACGCCTCCGGCGCGGCCCCTTTCACGTTCAACGCGGGCACGCCGAGATTGAGTGCATTGGCACCGATCTGCGACACGCGGCTCGCCATCTTCTCGAATGTTGTTGCAGTGCAACGTGGGTGAGTTCGCATCCACTCGATGGCGACGGTTCCCGACCCACCGCCCACGTCCCAGAGGTGTTCTCCCGGCGCCGGTGCGAGTGCACACAACGTCAATGCGCGGATCTCCTGCTTGGTCATCTGACCGTCGCCGACAAACGCAGCATCCGGTAGCCCCGGGATTCGAGTCAGCCGCAAGAGAGGATCGGCCGCGATGCACTCGACGGCCAGAACGTTCAACGCGTCCACGTCCTCGTCCGCGTGATCCCACTCGTCTGCGACCGTGACGGTCCGCGATTCCTCGGCCCCGCCCAGCTGGGCCAGCACGGTCACGATCGATCGTCCGAAGCCCGCGCCGGACAACAGACGTGCCACCTCCCCCGGTGTCGAGCGCCCGTTGCTCAGAACCAACAGGCGCGCGCCATCGACCACTGCCGCCAAGACGGTCGCCGAGTCTCGGTTCACCAGGCTCACGACGTCGACCTCGGCCGATGCCCATCCCATTCGCGCGCTCGCCAACGCCACCGACGACGGGTGCGAGATCACTCGCACGTTGTCCGCGCCGAGCAGCCGGACCAACGTGACGCCTAGGCCGTGGAACATCGGGTCACCACTGGCGAGAACACATACTCTGCGGTCCGCGTTCTCGGCGAACATCGACGGCAACGCCGGAATCATCGGAGACGGCCAGGTGAGCCTGGTGGGCGCACGCCGTGCCCCGAGATGTGTCGCCGGGACCAAGTCCAGCTGGCGCGGCGACCCCATCAGGACCTCCGCACCGAGGATTGCGCCCTTTGCGCTCTCGGACAGCCCGTCCCAGCCGTCGGCGCCGATGCCGACGATCACCACCGGGTGTGCGGTCATCGCGGCATCCGGCGCCAGATCGTCTGAGGCAGAAGCCGCATGACGAAGAACACCGGCTGCAGAATTCGCGGAACCCACACACGCGTCGCCCCGGATTTCAGTCCCCGTACGACGGCGTCGGCGACCTGCGACGGAGTGCTCGACATCGGGGCAGGCGACATTCCCTCGGTCATCTTCCCGATGACGAACCCTGGCCGTACCAGCATCAACTGGACGCCCGAACCGTGCAGCGCGTCGCCGAGACCGCTGGCAAAACCGTCCAAGCCGGCCTTTGCGCTCCCGTAGACGTAGTTGGCGCGGCGAACCCGGACGCCGGCGACGGACGAGAACACCACGATCTTTCCGGTTCCCTGTCGGCGCATGATCTCTGCGAGGTGGGTGAGGATGCTGACCTGTGCCACGTAGTCGGTGTGCACCACCGCGACCGCGTGCGCCGAGTCGGTTTCGGCACGCGCCTGATCGCCGAGAATTCCGAAGGCCAGCACTGCAACCGAAATCCGACCGTGCTCGGCGACGACGGCGCCCAGGAGCTCTCCGTGAGTGTCCACGGCGTCGGCGTCGAACTCGACGGTGGAGACGTCGACAGCGCCGGCGTTTTTGAGCATCTGCTCCTGCTCCGACAGCTCTCCGCTGCGTCTGGCAGCCAGAACGATGTTGCGGCCCGGCGCGAGCCTGACCGCGATCTCGAGGCCGATCTCACTTCGTCCGCCGAGGAGCAGTACCGTCTCGATGTCATTCACGTTCGCACCCGCAGTCACCGCTCCAGTGTCCTGGATTACCGTCGTGGCATGACGCTCACCCCCTCCACCACGCCATCGTCACAGCAGACTCTCACCGAAGACGGGCTGAAGTTCGTCGGTGAATACCACCTCGCGACACTCACGACGTTGCGTCCGAACGGCACCCCACACGTCGTTGCCGTCGGGTTCACCTGGGACCAGGAAGCCGGAAAGGCGCGCGTGATCACCAGCGGTGGCTCACAGAAGGCGATCAACGCAGCGCGTGGCGGATACGCCGCCGTCAGTTCGGTCGACGGTGGCCGTTGGCTCACGCTCGAGGGGCCGGCACGCGTGCTCACCGACGCGGACTCCGTGGCCGACGCCGTTCGGCGCTATGCCGAGCGGTACCGCCAGCCACGGGTCAATCCCGCGCGCGTGGTCATCGAAATCGACGTCACACGCATACTCGGGTCCGCTGCGTTCAAGGAAAGCTGATCAGGCGAGGACAGTCAGGCCGTGCGGACGGTTGTTGAACGACTCGCAACCGTCGGCGGTCACGACGACGATGTCCTCGATACGGGCACCCCAACTGCCGCGGAAGTAGATTCCCGGTTCGATGCTGAAGGCCATACCTTCGACGAGTTCGATGGCGTTGCCCTCGACGATGTACGGCTCCTCGTGCACGGACAGCCCGATACCGTGACCGGTGCGGTGAACGAATACCTCTGCAAGCCCTTGTGCGGCAAGCACTTCGCGGGCTGCAACGTCCACGGATTCTGCGGAGACTCCTGGCCGCACCGAATCGACCGCAGCCTGCTGCGCCGCCTCGAGTACCGCGAACTGTGCGGCAACCTCCGCGGACGGCTGCCCCATGCTGTACGTGCGAGTGGAGTCCGAGTTGTATCCGGGCTCGACCGGTCCGCCGATATCGATGACCACGATATCGCCCCTCTCGATCACCCGGTCCGAAACCTCGTGATGCGGATCGGCGCCGTGCGGGCCCGAACCGACAATCACGAACGCGGCCTCGGTATGCCCCTCTTCGAGAATCGCCGCCGAAATCGCTTCGCCTACTTCAGCTTCCGTACGTCCGACGACCAAGAACTCGGCCATGCGGGCGTGGACACGGTCGATGGCCGCACCGGCTCGCCGCAACGCCTCGATCTCGGCGCCGTCCTTGACCATCCGCAATTCGCGCAAGACGCCGGTGGCGAGAATCGGCAACGCGCCCAAGGTGTCTGCGAGCGGGATCAGATGCAGCGCAGGCATCGCATCCGTCACCGCAACCTTCGCGCCGGTCGGGAGTTGCGCCGCCACAATCGCATACGGGTCGACACCGTCGACCCAGTCGAGGACGGTCAACCCGAGATCGCCCACTGCCGATTCCTTCAGCGACGCCAACTCCAGCCGAGGAAGTACGACGGACGCCTTCGCCGTGTCCGCGGCGATGACCAACGCGGTCAAGCGCTCGAACGAGTCAGCCCGAGAACCCGTCAGGTACCGCAGATCCGGACCTGGAGTCACCACCAGACCGTCGAGACCTGCTGATCGAGCCAACTCGGCGGCACGAGCGATACGTGCGCCGTACACGGCGCTGGAGAATCGGGAATCCTGTTCGGCTGGAGACGTCATGGCTTACAGGTTAGTGCCGACTGGCAGGATGGTGACCATGAGTGGGCCATTGCTTCTCCTCGACGGTGCCAGCCTGTGGTTTCGTGCGTTCTACGCGCTGCCCGAATCATTCGTCGACCCCGACGGAAGACCTGTCAACGCGGTGCGCGGTTTCACCGACATGGTTGCTTCCCTGATCACCAAACACCAGCCGAGTCGTCTCGCCGTGTGCCTGGACTTGGACTGGCGACCGCAGTTCCGCGTCGATGCAGTCCCGACGTACAAAGCGCATCGCGTCGAGGAAGGCTCTGACGGTGCGTCCGAAGAAGTTCCGGACACGTTGACGCCTCAGGTCGACATGATCATGGACGTGCTCGCTGCAGCGGGTATCGCGACGGCGGGTGCAGTCGGACTCGAAGCCGACGACGTACTGGGAACGCTTGCCGCCACCGAGCGCGAAGATCTCACCGTCGTCGTCAGTGGTGACCGAGACCTACTGCAGGTCGTCACCGACGAGTACGTGCCCGTCCGTGTCCTGTACGTGGGCCGTGGCCTGTCCAAGGCGGAACTCTTCGGACCGGTCGAGGTTGCGGAGAAGTACGGAGTACCCGGTGACCGTGCGGGCGAGGCTTACGCCGAACTCGCGGTACTGCGCGGAGACGCCTCCGACGGTCTACCCGGCATCAAAGGTGTCGGTGAGAAGACTGCGTCGACACTGATGCTCCGTTACGGCTCGTTGGCCGGACTTCGGGCGGCCGCAGCTGATCCTGAATCGGATATGGCCAAGGGGATTCGCGCAAAACTGACCTCACCTGAGGCAATGGCTTACCTTGATGCTGCGTTGCCGGTCGTACGAGTGGTTCGCGACGCGGACGTTCAGTTCTCGAAGGACGACCGACTCCCGGCGACCCCCGTCGATCCCGCACGCCTCGAGGAAGTGGCGGCCTCGCTGAACATCGAGCGCTCGGCCGGCCGGCTTGCCGCCGCGCTCGAGGCTGCGGCGGCAGGCCGTTCCGACCAATAGGGCGTCAGCTCGGGCGGCTGACCTCGTACGTGCCGTTGTCGTCGACAAACGTCACGGTCACGTTCGACTTCACACCCGCGATCGAAAGCGTGCAGGTGAACTTGTTGCCTGACTTGACTTCCTGGTCCGCGGGGCACTGAACGTTGCTCACGTTCTTCGCCCCGTAGGACTCGGTGACGATCTTCTCGACGCCGGCCTGAGCCGCGCTCTGATCGAGTGTGTTCTTGCCGAAGACTCCGAACACCAGGGCCACCACGACAGCGGCAAGAACGACGAGAACGCCGATCGCACCGAAGATCAGGGGCTTCTTCGACTTACCCGACTGGTTTCCGGGCGCACCGGGACTCGGGAACGGCTGAGCCTGGTTCCACTGGTTCTGCTGTCCCGGAGTCTGCCCGGGGGCCGTGGCGCCCCACGCCTGCTGCGGTGCGGCAGCCGGAGGCTGACCCCACGCCTGGGTTGCGTCAGGTGACTGCTGTTGCCCGGGCTGACCCCACGGCTGTGCGGGAGGTTGTTGCTGGGGTTGTCCCCACGGCTGTTGCTGGCCGGGTTGTCCTTGTCCAGGCTGTTGCGGCTGACCGTACGCAGGCTGACCACCCGGCTGGCCGTAGGCAGGTTGTCCCCACGGCTGTTGCTGGCCGGGCTGCTGACCGGGCTGCGGTGTTTGACCAGGCTGACCCCACGGCTGTTGCTGGCCGGGCTGCTGACCAGGCTGCTGTTGTCCGCCCGGCTGCTGAGGATTCTGCCCCCACTGCTGCTCGTTCGGCTGCTGCTGATCACCAGGACCCCATTGCCGATTCGGATCGTTCGGTCCGTAAGGCCCGCTCATGTTCGCCTCCCACTCGAAATACCAGTCTGCGAATCAAACCACATAGTTGCGGTCATGCTGCGTCGACAGCAACTACCCCGCGACGAATTGCAGCTACCGCCCGCGCCGCAGTCTTCGCGACGTCGGCATCCGTCGAAGTCAGGCGGACCTGATCGAGGAGATCGATCACCTGACGACACCAACGTACAAAGTCACCCGCAGACAGCGCACGACCCTGCACTCCAGCCGCGATCAGTGCGTCGACAAGCGAGTTCTCGCTCGCCCAGTGATAAACGGCAGTGACGAATCCGAGATCCGGTTCCCGCGTCGGCGGCAGCTTGTGGCGAATCTCGTCCGACCGCAGTTCGCTCCACAATCGTTGAGTGTCGTTGAGGGCGTGACGAAGCGCCGCTGTCGGCACCCGATCGACGGTGTCCCCGTCCCGACGTGATTCGTAGACCACCGAGGACACGACGGCCGCCAACTCAGCCGGGCTGAGTCCTGTCCACGCCCCGGTCCGCAGGCATTCGGCGACCAGAAGGTCGCTTTCCGAGTAGATGCGGCTGAGTCGTCGTCCGGATTCGGTGACTTCGGGCGCTGCTTCGGCAGTCATGTACTCACGCTCTTTGAGTAGCGCAATGATGCGGTCGAACGTCCGCGCCAACGAGTTGGTGGTGGCCGCAGCCTTTTCCCTCATCGACTGCGTTTCCCTGGCCAGCCGGTTGTAGCGCTCACCGATCCGGCTCAGATGTTCACGATCGGGCCAGCTGTGGCACGGATGCGAGCGAATAGCACGTCGCAAAGTAGCGACCTCGGCATCTTCGGATGCGCCCGCCTTGTGGCGCTTCTTTCGCCGGGGGGCACTGATCCCGGTACTACGCAACGCCGAGGCCAGATCGCGCCGGATCCGGGCGGTGTGGTGATCGACATGCTTGGGCAGTCGCATCTTTCCCAGAACGTCGGCTGCTTCCGGGAAATCACCCGAGGAGAGTCGGCCGGCCCACTGATCGGCCGTCAGAACCAGCGGACGCGGGTCCTTCGGATCGTTGTCCGGGACGAGGACCACTGCCACCCCTGAATGACGACCGATGGGAATTGCGATCACGTCACCGCGGGCGAGTGCACGGAGGGACTCCACCGCATCTCCGCGTCGGTCTTCGCGGCCCTTACGTTCGAGCGCGCGCTCGCGCGCACTGAGCCGCTCACGCAACGACGCGTATTCGAAGTACTCACCGTCCGCACCGCCGAGTTTCTCCTGCAAACCCTTCAGTGCTTCTTCGTTCCGCTCGATGCCACGCACCAGGCCGACCACCGAGCGATCCGCTTGGAACTGCGCGAAGGAACGCTCGAGCAGCTTCCGTGAATCCGCCGCGCCCATGCGTTCGACGAGATTGATCGACATGTTGTACGAGGGGCGGAACGAACTGCGGAGCGGGAACGTCCGTGTCGACGCCAAGCCGGCGACATCCGTCGGCTCGACCCCGGGCTGCCACAGGACCACAGCGTGGCCTTCGACGTCGATGCCGCGTCGGCCGGCCCGACCCGTCAGCTGCGTGTACTCCCCCGGCGTCAGTTCGGCGTGCGATTCACCGTTGTACTTGACCAGACGTTCGAGCACCACCGTGCGTGCCGGCATGTTGATGCCGAGGGCCAGCGTCTCGGTCGCGAAGACCGCCCGCACGAGCCCCTTGACGAACAGTTCCTCGACTGTCTGGCGGAATGCCGGCAGCATGCCGGCATGGTGAGATGCCAGTCCGCGTCGTAGTGCCTTGCACCAGTCCCGATATCCGAGAACTTCGAGATCCTCTTCGGGTAGTTCCCCGGTGTGTTTCTCGATGATGGTGTCGATCTCGCGGACCTGCTCCGGCGAAGTGAGATCCAGTCTGGACCGCAGGCACTGTGCAAGAGCCGCATCACAACCGGCGCGGCTGAAGATGAAAGTGATGGCCGGGAGCAGTCCGGACTGATCGAGCTGAGCGATGACGTCAGGTCGTGGCAAGGGCCGGAAATCGTTGGAGCTCTGGTAGCTGCCGCGTCGTCCGCGGCCACGCGGCTGCCAGCTCTCGACGCGTTCGAGAGCCTGACGCTGCTTGACGTGGCGAACCAGATCCTGGTCGACGAGCACGGTCTTCGGCCCGGCAGCAGGATGACTACGACTGTCGAAGAGATCGAAGATTCGCCTACCGACCATGATGTGCTGCCACAGCGGGATCGGCCGAGTCTCGTCCACGACCACAGTGGTGTCGCCGCGGACGGTTTCCATCCAGGCACCGAATTCTTCGGCATTGCTCACGGTCGCCGACAAACTCACCAGGCGTACGTCCTCGGACAGGTGCAGGATCACTTCCTCCCACACCGCCCCGCGGAACCGGTCGGCAAGGTAATGCACTTCGTCCATGACGACGTGCGAAAGCCCGCGCAGTGCCTCGGAGTTGGCGTAGAGCATGTTCCGCAGGACTTCGGTGGTCATGACGACCACCGGTGCGTCGGAGTTGATACTCGAATCACCCGTCAGCAGACCGACTTCGCCGGGGCCGTACCGCTCGACGAGTTCGGCGTACTTCTGATTGCTCAACGCCTTGATCGGCGTCGTGTAGAAACACTTGCGGCCCGCCGCGAGAGCCAGGTGGACAGCGAACTCGCCGACCACGGTCTTGCCTGCACCGGTCGGCGCGCAGACAAGGACGCCGTGGCCCGCTTCGAGCGCAACGCATGCCTTCACCTGGAATGGATCGAGTTCGAACTTCAGGCTGGACGCGAACGTGCTCAGTTCACTCTTGTTCATAACCACCTCGTCAGGGTTTCACACGCCGCCGACGTGGTGGCACGGCGCTCAGAGAGTGTCAGTGAAATCCTGGCCGGGCGCGTTGTCGCCGGCGGTGTCGGATTTCTCCGCGACCGGAGCCTTGGACTTGGACTTACGTCCGAACAATCCACTCGATTCGGCCTTGGGTTTGGTCGGATTGTCGAAAGCCTCGTTCAGATCGGACGGAGCCGAGATGGAGGAAGCTTCCTCGTCGGACAGTGCGCCCCAGTCTTCACCGGCTCGCTTGGCCTTACGTTTGTCGTTGAGGCGAGCGATCTGGACCGCGACCTCGAAGAGAAGCGTCAGAGCCAGCGCGAGCGCCAACATCGAGAACGGATCCGACCCTGGCGTGGCAACTGCAGCGAATACGAAGAGCCCGAAGATCAATCCTCGACGCCAGGCCTTCAAACGCTCGTACGTCAGAATGCCGGCAAAGTTCAACACGACGACGAGCAGTGGGATTTCGAAGCTGACGCCGAAGATGAGCAGCAGATTGATGATGAAGCCGAAGTACTCCGAACCACTGAGCGCGGTGATCTGGACGTTGTCACCGATGGTCAGGAGGAAGTGCAAAGCCTTCGCCACGACGAGGTACGCCAGGATTGCGCCGAGAATGAAGAGAGCGGCACCTGCGGTGACGAATCCGACCGCGTAGCGACGCTCTTTGGCGTATAGGCCCGGGGTGATGAATGCCCACAATTGGTAAAGCCACACCGGGCAGGCAAGAACGATGCCGGCGGTGAGCGCCACTTTGAATCGCAGCATGAACTGCTCGAACGGCCCGGTCGCCAGCAATCGGCACGCGTCGTCGGTGCTGAGGTTGGCGCGACTCTCGGACGGAAGCTCACAGTACGGTCCGCGAAGCAGATCGCCCAGACTTTCGAGACCGAGTATCGAGTGTGAATACCAGAAGAAGCCGAACGCCGTGGTGATGATCACGCCGAGGAATGCGAACAACAAACGAGTCCGCAATTCGTACAGGTGGTCGACCAACGACATGGTGCCGTCTGGGTTGACCTTCCGCTTGCGGTTACGCGGGTCTAACGGAATACGCACTGTGCATCCTGGTCTTGGTCAGCAGACAACCGGGGTGAACGAATATTTCACCCCGGCTAGAACGCAGTGTGTACTAGAGCGGCTTGACTTCGGTCGGCTGCGCAACAGGTGCTGCTGCACCGTTTGCGACCACCGCGGTGTTGGCCGTCGGCAACTGTGCTGGAGCAGGCTGTGCGACCGGCGCGCTTGCGGGCGCCGCATCGTCGTTCTGCATTTCCTTGACTTCGCTCTTGAAGATGCGGAGGGAACGACCCAGACCGCGTGCTGCATCGGGAAGCTTCTTCGACCCGAACAGAATTACGACGACAACAGCGACAATCAGCCAATGCATCGGCTGCATTGCACCCATAACGACCTCCCATGATCAGATTCCTCGATGCTACCGGACACAACCGGCGCTCGGAGGTGCCAAAGCACTTACTTCAGCTACCTTTTACCTGTTTGTTTCCTGCGAACTCACTGAACGTGAAGTTTCCCGAAGTTTTACGAACCGATTACGTCATAGGCGTCGAGCGCCGCAACGGCTCGATCATGGACTTCGGAGACCAGTTCCGGCGGATGAAGGACCCGAACGCCCTCACCGAATCCCAACACCAGCCTTGCCATCCATTCAAGTGTTCCGAAACTCATCGTCGCCTCGACCGACCCGTCGTCGTTCACGTGCTCGACGTCCAACGGGTAGTAGTCGAGCATCCACACCCACTCTTTGGTGATGAACAACCGCGCTTCCGGAAGGGAACCGTCGCCGCTGAACAATTCGAGATTCGAATCCTCCTCGAGGGCCTGCGGCGGCGGGTCGGCGGGCTCGTCGAGTTGGACGGCGGCGTCGATCCGATCGAATCTGAACAACCGCACGCCCTCGGCTTGACGGCACCACGCCTGGAGGTAGCTGTAGTTGTCGACCAACACGATACGAACGGGGTCGACGATGCGCTCGGAGACCGCGTCGCGCGAGGCGGAGTAATACGTCAATCGCAGGGCGGTCTTGTCTGCGAGCGCGGCTCTGACCGTCGCGGCTATCGGGTCTTCGGCGATGTCCGGCGCAGGCGATGTGTCCCGGTCCTGACCGATGGCTCGTGCCGCGGCCGAGCCTGCTGCGTCCTCGATCTTCGCGATGGCACGCTGCGCCGAGGACGGATCGACCATGCCCGGCATTTCCACCAAGGACCGCAGGGCGATCAGCAACGCCGTCGCCTCCGTCGAGGTGAGGCGCAACGGGCGATCGATCCCGGCCGAGAACGTGACCTCGATACTTTCCTCGGAGAAGGACAGGTCGATGAGATCACCGGGACCGTAACCGGGCAGTCCGCACACCCACAGTTGATTGAGGTCGGTCATCAGTTGAGTGGTGCTGACACCGAGCTCCTCGGCGGCCTCGGCGGGACTGATGCCAGGATTCGCGATGAAGTACGGCACGAGGTTGAGCAGCCGTGCCAACCGCGACGACAGTCGATTGCTCATCAGTGGTCCCCCTGTCCATGGCCGGTGATCGGGCTCGCCGCGGCGGCGCGCAGCTTCGCGACGACCTCAGCACGCAAATCCGGTGGGTCCAGCACCAATGCGTCCAACCCGTGACCGGCGATCAACCGAGCGGTCCATTCCCAGGATCGAACGGGGATGGCCAGCACGCTGCCGTCGCGATCGGTCAACCGCCGTTCGGACGACGACGTCGCAAGCCGCCGAAGCTCATGGGCGCGGCCGTCTGCGACCCATACCGTAGCCGTCCCGGTCACGACGCCCGAACCGGTCACGCGATCGACGACCTCGCGAAGGTCGACACCTTCAGGTTTGTGAACCGAACCGGCCGGGCCGAACTCCCTGACGTCGTCACCGATCCGTGAGAGCCGGAAGGTCCTCACCGCATCACGGTCGACGTCGTGCCCGACCAGGTACCACTTGCCGTTGTGCGTGACGACGCCCCACGGCTCGACGGTGCGCTCGGTGAACGGTTCGTTCAATGCGCCGCGGTGCTGAAAATGAACTGCTCGGCCGGCGTCGACCGCTGCAAGAAGCTTGCCGAGCGCGGGCTCCGAACCGCGGGTGCGCGCGGGAATCGCGGTGACCGGGGCGGCACTGACTTCTGAGTCGACCTGGACGCCGGCCGCTCGGAGTTTGAGTAGTGCACTCTGGGCTGCCGAAATCAGTTCCGGCGACTCCCACAACTGCACCGCGACGGCGACTGCAGCAGATTCCTCGCTGGTGAGGTCCACGTCCGGAAGCTCGTAGGCATTGCGATTGATCCGATACCCCTCGACGGTCGAGAACCGTCCTGCCAGACCGGTTTCCAACGGGACACCCAGGTCACGAAGTTCGTTCTTGTCGCGCTCGAACATGCGACTGAACGCTTCGTAGTTCGCGGAATCGTTGTACCCGGCCACACTGTCACGGATTTTCTCCGCCGTGAGGAACTGTCTGGTGGACAGCAATGCGATCACCAGGTTCATCAACCGCTCGATTTTTGATGTCGCCACGCCGAAATCCTAGTGGCTATCCGATAACCGAACGCGCGCCGGACACTTTCGTGCCCGGCGCGTCGCCGCAAAACAGACCTGCCGTCTTGTACATCTCGAAATTGAGTGACCTACATCGAAGCGATCAAACGCTCGACACGCTCGTCGACGGAGCGGAACGGGTCCTTGCACAGCACCGTTCTCTGCGCCTGATCGTTGAGCTTGAGGTGAACCCAGTCGACTGTGAAGTCCCGGCCTGCTGCCTGGGCTGCGGTGATGAAGTCGCCCCGCAATTTGGCGCGCGTGGTCTGCGGCGGATTCTCGACGGCGTCGTCGATCGTTTCGTCCTCGGTGACCCGCTTGACCAAGCCCTTGCGCTGGAGAACGTCGAAGACACCCCGGCCGCGTTTGATGTCGTGGTACGCCAAGTCGAGCTGCGCGATCTTGGGATCGGACAGATCGAAACCGTGACGGTCCTGGTAGCGCTGGAACAGCTTGCGCTTGATGACCCAGTCGATCTCCGTGTCGACCTTCGCAAAATCCTGAGCTTCGACGGCATCGAGGGTGCGACCCCACAGGTCGACAACCTGCTCCACCTGCGGGTCCGGTTCGCGGTTACGCAGATGTTCGACTGCCTTGGCGTGGTATTCGCGTTGAATATCGAGGGCACTGGCCTGACGTCCACCAGCAAGGCGAACCGGCTTTTTACCGGTCACGTCGTGACTGACCTCGCGGATGGCACGAATCGGGTTGTCCAGCGCGAAATCGCGGAACGACACCCCGGCTTCGATCATCTCGAGCACCAGTGCGGCAGAACCGACCTTGAGCATCGTCGTCGTTTCGGCCATGTTCGAATCGCCGACGATCACGTGCAGGCGGCGGTACTTCTCGGCGTCCGCGTGCGGTTCGTCGCGGGTGTTGATGATCGGACGCGAGCGAGTGGTAGCCGACGAGACGCCCTCCCAGATGTGTTCCGCGCGCTGCGAGAGGCAGAACGTCGCGGCCTTCGGAGTCTGCAGTACCTTTCCGGCGCCGCAGATCAACTGGCGCGTGACGAGGAACGGCAACAAGACATCCGAAATGCGGGAGAACTCACCGGCGCGCGCGACGAGAAAGTTCTCGTGGCAGCCGTACGAGTTTCCGGCCGAGTCGGTGTTGTTCTTGAAGAGATAGATGTCGCCACCAATACCCTCCTCGGCGAGTCTCGCCTCGGCGTCGATCAGCAGTTCTTCGAGCACACGCTCACCGGCACGGTCGTGATTGACCAGCTGGATGAGGCTGTCGCACTCGGCCGTCGCGTACTCCGGGTGCGAACCCACATCCAGGTACAAGCGAGCTCCGTTACGGAGGAAGACGTTGGAGCTGCGACCCCACGACACGACACGACGGAAGAGGTAACGAGCAACCTCGTCGGGGCTCAGTCTCCTGTGCCCGTGAAAGGTGCAGGTAACGCCGAATTCCGTCTCGATACCCATGATTCGTCTCTGCACACTTCGACAGTACAACCAGAATGCGAGGTTCACCCGTGTACTTCGATCGCGTCGTAAGTCACGACTCGACAACGTCGGGCGGCAGCATAGTGTGACGGTGTGAGCCTTATTCGCCGAAAAGTTGTCCGAAGCGACGTCAAAGTCATGGAAAGCACTGGAGCACTGCGCCCTTCCGTGCTCGACCCGACCATGCGGTTTCTCTCCAGAGCCGCCGATCACGGCGTTTTGTGGATGGTTGTCGCCGCCTTGCTCGCGATGATCGGCGGGCGGCCCCGTAGGGCAGCAGCACGCGGGCTGCTCGCACTGGCCGGTTCCAGCGCGCTGGCCAACGGCATACTCAAGCCCCTCTTTCCCCGCCGACGCCCACCGGCACGCGTCTGGCTGAGCCCGAAGCGAGGCGTCGACATACCGACGTCGTCCTCGTTCCCCTCCGGACATTCGTCTTCGGCCGCGGCATTCACCGCGGCAGTGGCCATGGAGTCCCCGGTTGCTGGAGCTGCTCTCGCACCACTGGCCGCAGCAGTGGCGTACTCACGCGTCCACAACGGAGTCCACTGGCCGTCCGACGTCTTCGCAGGCCTCGCGGTCGGCGGTGCTATCGCTGCCGGCACGCGTCGTTGGTGGGCGGTACGCGACGAAGAGCCCGCCGAACTCGGACCCGAGTGCGTGGTTCCCGCGCTCCCGCGCGGAGAAGGCTTGTTGGTCTTCACCAATCCTGGTTCAGGCTCCGAGGACGACGGGATCGTGGAATCGATTCGAGAACTACTACCGGAAGCGATCGTCTACGAGTTCGACGCGGACATCGACTTCGACATGCAGATCGATGCCAAGATCCCCGAGCTCTCGCCGAAAGCGTTGGGTGTATGCGGCGGCGACGGAACAGTGGTCACGGTCGCGACCGCGGCGACAAAGCACGAGCTACCACTTGCGGTTTTTCCCGGCGGAACATTGAACCATTTCGCCCGCGACGTCGGGGCGGTGAATGTCGAGGAGACCGCACAGGCAGTCGAGTCCGGTCAGGCGGCATTCGTCGACCACGCGGTGGTGCGCACGGATTCCGGAGTGACTGCACGGTTTCTCAACACAGCCAGCCTCGGTGGATACCCGGATGCTGTGCGCCTGAGGGAAAAATGGGAACCACGATTCGGTAAGTGGCCGGCCGCAGGAGCCGCGATGATCCGGGTTCTCGCAGCGGCGGAGCCGATGACGGTGACCATCGACGGGAAGCGGACCACAATCTGGATGCTGTTCGTCGGAAACGGGCGATACTCCCCCGCCGATCAGGTGCCGATGTCGCGTCCGGAGATGAACCGTGGACTACTCGACGTCCGCTATCTGCGCGCGGACAAGAAATTCTCGCGCTCACGTCTGCTGTTTGCGGCTGCCACAGGAACATTGGGCAGCTCGCGGGTCTACGTTCGCGAACTCGTCTCGTCGATGTCGGTTCGAGTCGCCGATTCACCGGTAGCCATCGCCACCGACGGTGAAGTGGTGGCAGACGCGCGCCGGTTCGATTTCGACACCGAACCGGGCGCGGTGGCCGTCTACCGAGTCACTCAGTAACTCCAGACCTGCAGTAACTCCCAGACCTACGGAGTATCTACGAGGGTGCGTCGCCGTTTGCCGGCGGCGCATCCTCGACTGCTGCCGGAGCTGGAAGCATCTCTTCCAAAACCGTTCCAGCGATCCGTTTGAACGCACGGCGTGGACGATTGCTGTCGAGTACGGCAACCTCGAGTGCACTCACATCGAGAGTTCGTGGTTCCGCCTCAGTGGTTCCGGCCGGTGCCGGGCCGCCCTTTTGGAGCGCCCCGACTGCAATCCGCACTGCGGATTCGAGGTCGAGGTCTCGCTGGTACGACTCGCGCATCGCCGTCACGATCGGTTCGGTCGTGCCGCCCATGACCACGAATTCCTGCTCGTCCGCGATGGATCCGTCGTACGTGATCCGGTAGAGCTGAGCCGGCGTACTGCTTCCGAAGCGACCGATCTCGGCAACACAGATCTCGACCTCGTACGGCTTGGGCTGCTCGGTGAAGATCGTTCCCAGGGTTTGTGCGTACGCATTGGCGAGAGAACGCCCGGTTACGTCCCGACGGTCGTACGAGTACCCACGCATGTCTGCGTGGACGATGCCCGCGCGGCGCAGATTCTCGAACTCGTTGTACTTGCCCACTGCCGCGAATCCGAGACGGTCGTACAGTTCGCTGACCTTGTGCAGAGCACGCGACGGGTTCTCGGCGACAAAGAGCACTCCGTCGCGGTAGGTGAGAACGACGACGCTGCGCCCGCGGGCAATTCCCTTGCGCGCCAATTCCGAACGATCGCGCATGATCTGTTCGGCTGATGCGTAGTACGGCATCGTCATAGCGCAGACTCCCCTTCCGGACTCGCGGTCGCCGTGCGAGCCGCGACGATCTCCCGGGCGATCTCGGCAGCCCTGCTGGGCGACAACTCCACAGCGCCGGCCGAGGTGATGGTGACCGCCGTCGGATAGATCCCTCGTGTCAGATCAGGACCACCGGTAGCCGAATCGTCATCTGCCGCGTCGTAGAGCGCCTCGACGGCGAATCGAAGCGCGGTGTCCTCGTCGATTCCCGGTGAATACAGCTTCTTGAGCGCCGATTTCGCGAACAGGGAGCCGGATCCGACTGCGTGATAGCCCGCGCGCTCCTCGTATCGCCCACCGACGACGTCGTAGGAGACGATGCGACCGGCGGTGGACGGATCGACCGCGTCCAGGTCGTAACCCACGAGCAGTGGCACAACCGCCAAACCTTGCATCGCTGCTCCGAGATTTCCTCGAACCATCGACGAAAGTCGATTGGCCTTGCCGTCGAACGTGAGTGGGACGCCTTCGATCTTCTCGTAATGTTCGAGCTCGACCGCGAAGAGCCGGACCAGTTCGATTGCGATCCCGGCCGTACCGGCAATACCCGCAGCCGAGTAGTCGTCCGTGACGTACACCTTCTGCACGTCACGGCTGGCGATGAGATTGCCCATCGTCGCTCGGCGATCACCCGCGAGCAGAACACCACCCGCATAGCTGATCGCGACGATGGTGGTGCCGTGCGGAGCTACGTCTCCCCCGCCCATGACAACACCTCCTGTGTCGGCGAAGCGGTTCTGCGGAAGATGCTCCGGTGCATGCACCCGAAGGTATTCCGAGAATGACGACAGATTCGAGCCGAAGCTCAACCGTGTGTCCCCGTCTGTGATCCGGGGCGCGCGATCCACCGTCACTGGCCGCCCTTCTGGACGTAGGCACGGACGAAGTCCTCGGCGTTCTCTTCCAACACGTCGTCGATCTCGTCGAGCAGGTCGTCGGTTTCTGCAGCGAGCTTCTCGCGACGTTCCTGGCCGGCACTGCCGTCGCCACCAGTGGTTTCGTCGTCTTCGCCGCCACCGGCACGCTGCGTCTGTTCTTGAGCCATCGCCGTCGACCTCCTTGTGTGAAGGGAGCTCTCGCGAGCATCCTGTTCGGCCCAGCAGAGTCGGTAACTGATCCCGCTCGGACCTTCACCCTACCGAGCGGCACCGTCAGGTGTGGAGAGACGCGACGGCGAGCCGCATCGGCTGATTTCAGTGAGTGAGCTGATCAACCAGTTCCGCGGCGCTGTCCACGGAGTCGAGCAACGCTCCGACGTGCGCTTTGGTACCTCGAAGCGGCTCGAGGGTGGGGATACGGATCAACGATTCACCGCCGAGATCGAAGATGACCGAATCCCAGCTCGCGGCCGCGATATCGGCCCCGAATCGGCGTAGGCACTCGCCCCGGAAGTATGCGCGAGTGTCGGTGGGAGGGTTCGTGACCGCGTCGAGAACCTGCTGTTCGGTGACAAGCCGCTCCATGGAGCCGCGAGCAACCAGGCGGTTGTACAGGCCCTTGTCGAGTCGCACGTCGGAGTACTGCAGATCCACCAGATGCAATCGCGGCGCCGACCACGCGAGTCCCTCACGATTGCGGAACCCTTCGAGCAGACGCAGTTTGGCCGGCCAGTCGAGGATGTTCGCGCACTCCATGGGATCGCGCTCGAGGAGATCGAGAACCATCGCCCACTTGGCGACGATATCGTCCGCTCGCGGATCACGATCGGTCTCACGGTCGAGGAACTTCGAGACACGTTCGAGGTAAATGCGTTGCAGCGCAAGCCCTGTCAGTTCACGTCCGTCGGCCAGCGCAACGGTCTTGCGCAGAGTGGGGTCGTGACTGATGTGGTGGACGGCCGTGACCGGACGCGCCAGTTGCAGATCGGTGAGGTCGACACCTGCCTCGATCAGGTCGAGTACCAGCGCCGTTGTTCCAACCTTGAGGTACGTCGACATCTCCGCGAGGTTCGCGTCACCGATGATGACGTGCAGGCGGCGATACTTGTCCGCATCCGCGTGCGGTTCGTCGCGGGTGTTGATGATTCCGCGCTTGAGAGTGGTCTCGAGGCCTACTTCGACCTCGATGTAGTCGGATCGCTGCGAAAGCTGGAATCCGGCCTCGTCGCCGGACTGACCGAGACCCACACGACCGGAACCGCAGATCACCTGCCGGGACGCGAAAAACGGCGTCAATCCGGTCACGATCGAGGCGAACGGGGTCTCACGTGAGCAGAGGTAGTTCTCGTGCGTGCCGTACGAGGCACCCTTGCCGTCGACGTTGTTCTTGTACAGCTGCAGCCGTGGCGCACCCGGCACGCTGGATGCGTGCCGCGCAGCCGCTTCCATGACGCGTTCGCCGGCCTTGTCCCAGATCACGGCGTCGAGCGGGTCGGCGACCTCGGGCGCCGAATACTCCGGATGGGCGTGATCGACGTACAACCGTGCCCCGTTGGTGAGAATCATGTTCGCGGCGCCGATCTCGTCCGCGTCGATCACCGGCGCGGGACCGCTCATTCGCCCCAGATCGAAGCCTCGGGCATCTCGCAGCGGAGATTCGACCTCGTAATCCCAGCGTGTGCGCTTGGCCCGTGGCACGCCCGCTGCGGCGGCGTAGGCAAGCACCGCCTGGGTTGAAGTGAGAATCGGATTCGCCGACGGCTCACTGGGTGAAGATATTCCGTATTCGACCTCGACACCGATGATCCGCTGCATGACACAAGAGCCTATGTGATTGCGGCGCGGCACCCACAGGCGTGGCACAGTTGGAGGAATGCACCAACCTCTCACCGCAGACCTGAATCCCGCGGACGAGGTAGTCGCCGTGTACGACCGGACGGGTAATCCGATCGGCCGAGCACCACGTTCCGTCGTCTACTCGGGTGGGCTCTGGCACGCGAGTGCGGGCGTCCTGGTTCGTACCGGGGACGGCTCCCGCATCTACGTCCATCGCCGAACCGACACGAAAGCGGTGTTCGGGGGCTATCACGACTGTCTGGCCGGAGGTGTCGTCGATCCAGGTGAGACGCCGCAGGAAACTGCGATCCGTGAAGTCGGTGAAGAACTCGGAATCTTCGGAACGGCAGACCAGCCACTCCAACTGACGGAGATCGCTCGAAAATCCTGGGACGGCGAGTGGAACAACTCTCCGTTGCGCTGTCACCTGTTTGCGTTCGAACTCAGATACGACGGGCCGATGGCACATCAGCCCAGCGAGATCGCCGAAGGTTGGTGGTGGACGCCGAAAGAACTCGGCGCCCACCTGCAGGACCCGTCGTGGCCGTTCGTTCCGGACTCACGCGCGCTGCTGGCCGACTATTGCTGGAGCTGAACACCGCTGGGACTGAACACCGCTGGGACTGAACACTGGTGGGACCTGTGATCAGCCCGGGGTGATCGCCGAGAGCCACGCAGCGAACGCGCTGGGGTTGCGGGTCTGCGCGAGAACGCGTCCTGGGCCGGTGAAGTCGAAGACAAATCCTTCACCGGACTTCATCGACTGAATGGTGCGCCCCTGAACGGCGCGCCGCATGTTGAAGTTCATCCCGAGGTCGTAGGCGACCACGTGACCGGTATCGATCGTGACCGTCTCGCCTGGCTGCAAGTCGATGACGTCGATCGCGCCGTAGACGGCCAGCACTACTTCACCGTCGCCACTTGCCCGCAGGCCGAAGCCGCCCTCACCGCCGAAGAGGTTGGACATGCCGCCCCACTTGGACTCGACCGTCACACCGTAGGAGTTGGCCAACCAGGTTCCACGGTTGAGGAAGAACGGGCGATCAGAGGTGATGGTCAGCGGGATCAGATCTCCGGGAAGCACGCCAGTCACGTCGACTCAACCACCTTGCGGCGGAGCGGTATACGTCGTGACGAAAAATGATTCGCCGCTCAGCATCGACCGCTTGAGTCCCTGCAGGACGCCGCCCTGCGCCTTCGCTTCGAGTACTACGCCGGCAGAATGCGCGAGCATCGCCCCGCTCTCCACGCGCAGCGGTTCGCCGGGCGCGAGGTAGCAGCGAGCGACTGTGGACGACGGATTGTGTCGAAGATGTATCTGCACGGCGGGACTCTAAACCAGCGCGACCGACCGGTCCAATCGCAACGAAGTCAACGGCAGCGACGCAGAGATCGGGCCGACAACTCTCGCGGAGTGGCCGGCCCGATCGATGTTCGTTTCGCTACAGGTACTGGCCCGTGTTCGACTCCGTGTCGATCGCGCGGCTTGCACTGGCGTTCTTGCCCGTGACGAGAGTGCGGATGTAGACGATCCGCTCCCCCTTCTTGCCCGAAATACGTGCCCAGTCATCAGGATTGGTGGTGTTGGGCAGATCCTCGTTCTCGGCGAACTCGTCGACGATGGAATCGAAGAGGTGCTGCACACGCAAGCCCGGAGCACCGGTGTCGAGCACAGACTTGATCGCGTACTTCTTGGCGCGGTCGACGATGTTCTGGATCAT
The DNA here is from genome assembly GCF_031763325.1 of Rhodococcus sp. SG20037. Lineage (NCBI taxonomy): Bacteria > Bacillati > Actinomycetota > Actinomycetes > Mycobacteriales > Nocardiaceae > Rhodococcus > Rhodococcus sp. SG20037. The sequence continues at coordinate 3,325,184 of NZ_CP134497.1, forward strand.
CGCCCCCGAGTTGAAGTCCTTGAAGAACAGAACTTCCTTGTCGCCGTTGGCGTACGTGACCTCGAGGAAACGATTCTCTTCGCTCTCCGCGTACATGCGATCGACGACGCGAACGATCATCGCCTTCAAGCAGGCAGTGCGATCTCCACCGAACTCTGCCAGGTCGTCTGCATTGATCGGCAGACCGTCCACCAGGTACTTCGAGAAGATGTCCTGAGCGGATTCCGCGTCGGGGCGCTCGATCTTGATCTTCACGTCCAGTCGGCCCGGACGCAGGATGGCCGGGTCGATCATGTCCTCACGGTTGGAAGCGCCGATGACGATGACGTTCTCGAGCCCTTCCACACCGTCGATCTCGCTGAGCAGCTGCGGAACAACCGTTGTCTCGACGTCGGAGGAGACTCCCGAACCACGGGTACGGAAGATCGAGTCCATCTCGTCGAAGAAGACGATCACCGGAGTGCCCTCGGACGCCTTCTCACGAGCACGCTGGAAGATCATCCGGATGTGACGCTCGGTTTCGCCGACGAACTTGTTCAGAAGTTCCGGGCCCTTGATGTTCAGGAAGTAGGACTTGGCGTCCTTGCTGTCCTGACCGCGGGCTTCGGCGATCTTCTTGGCCAACGAGTTGGCGACGGCCTTGGCGATGAGCGTCTTGCCGCAACCAGGCGGACCGTAGAGCAGTACACCCTTCGGCGGCCTCAGCGAATACTCGTGGAACAGATCCTTGTGGAGGAACGGGAGTTCGACGGCATCACGGATCTGCTCGATCTGACGCCCGAGACCACCGATGTCGTCGTAGTGAACGTCCGGAACTTCTTCGAGAACCAGATCTTCGACCTCGGCCTTCGGGATGCGCTCGAAGGCGTACCCGGCCTTGGTGTCGACGAGCAACGAGTCGCCCGGACGCAGTTTCCTGGTCGGAGAATCGGCGTCGTACGCGATGATGTCGGCTTCGGGGTCGGCGAAGACGGCTGCCAACGGCGCTGCGAGCCAGACGATGCGCTCTTCGTCGGCATGACCGACCACCAGTGCGCGCAAGCCGTCGTCGAGTACCTCACGGAGCGTGCTGATCTCACCGACCTGCTCGTAGGTGCCGGCCTCGACGATGGTGAGTGCCTCGTTGAGGCGAACCGTCTGCCCGAGGGCGAGGGTGTCCGTGTCGATGTTCGGTGAGCACGTCAACCGCATCTTGCGACCCGACGTGAACACGTCGACGGTCTTGTCCTCGTGTACCGAGAGAAGGACTCCGTAACCGCTCGGCGGTTGACCGAGTCTGTCGACTTCTTCACGAAGCGCGATGAGCTGCTGACGGGCCTCTTTGAGGGTGTCCATCAACTTGCTGTTTCGGATGGACAACGAGTCCACCTTCGACTCCAGCTCACGCACCTGCTCCGGCGATTGTGCAAGTTGTCGGCGCAGTACTTGTGCTTCCACTCGTAGCGCGTGGAGTTCTTCTGCTGCCGCAACCGAATCCGGGTTCTCTGTCGAGCTCATGTGCGTCTCCTCCCAGTGCGATCCATCAACGCTACCGGCATAAGGCCCCAACTGTCGCCAGACACGGTGCGCGAGTGCGAATTCACACCTGCGCGCGGACCGTGCCGACTGGTCTCGAGCCAGAATTTGGTCATGTTAGCCTTGCCTACAAGATGGAGACAGCGCCTGTCTCTCTTTACAACGAAAGGTAACGCTGTGATCATCCGCAAGACTCTCATCAGCGCTTGTGCTGTCGCTGCCGTCCTGACCATGGGTGCATGCAGCTCGGACGACAACAAGGATTCGACGGCTGCAAGTTCGACTTCCGCCGCCGCCTCGAGCACCACGGCGAAGGCCTCGGCTTCCGCCACGACGTCAGCTGCCGCTGCCGCAGCGGCTCCGACGGCCGAGGAGCTCAACGCTTCGCTCGTCGCTCTGATCGATCCGGCCAAGCCGATCGAGGAGAAGACCGCTCTGGTGGTCGACGGAACCAAGCGTCAGGCCAACATCGAGACGATGAGTGCTGCGCTGGGCGGTAACCCTGCCTACGCGATCACGTTCAACGTGGACAACGTCAAGGTCGACGGTCAGACCGCAACCGCAGACGTCGCCGTCGTCAGCCCGCACGGCGCCGCCCCGGCCACCCCGTGGACCTGGGAGCTCGAAGACGGCTCCTGGAAGCTGTCCGACACCTCGGCATGCGTGCTCCTGGAAATGGGCCGCGCTTCCTGCACCGCATAACTTCCAGCTACTACAAGAGCGGCGATCCGGATACCGGATCGCCGCTCTTGTTGTTTTCGTGTGACTACTTCGCCGCGGTGTTCGAGCCCTTGCCCGCACGCCGCTGCGGCTTCGGGGTGACAGTTCCTTCGGCGAGACGACGAGCGCTCACGAGGAACGCGGTGTGGCCTTGCATCCGATGTTCGGGCCGCACCGCCAAACCGACGACGTGCCAACCGCGCACGATCGATTCCCACGAGCGGGGCTCGGTCCAGCATTCCTGCTCCCGCATCGCCTCGACGACCTTCGAGAGCTGAGTAACGGTCGCGACGTAGACGATCAACACGCCGCCCGGCACGAGTGCCTTCGAGACGGCGGGCAGGACGTCCCACGGGGCCAGCATGTCGAGGACGACGCGATCGACCTTGCCTCCGTGCGCTTCCGGATCGAACTCGGCGAGATCGGCGATGGTCAGTTCCCAGTTCGGCGGACGTTCCCCGAAGAAGGTCTCGACGTTGCGAACCGCATGTTCGGCATGATCGTCGCGGACCTCGTAGGAGATGACCTTGCCCTCGGGTCCGACGGCACGCAGCAGCGAACATGTCAGTGCGCCGGAGCCGGCTCCGGCCTCGAGCACGCGTGCTCCTGGGAACACGTCGCCTTCGTGGACGATCTGAGCTGCGTCCTTCGGGTAGATGACCTGGGCACCGCGCGGCATGGACAGCACGTAGTCCACCAGCAGGGGGCGCAGTGCTAGATAGGGCGTGCCGTTGACCGACTTGACGACGCTGCCCTCGTCGGCACCGATCAGATCGTTGTGAACGATTCCGCCCTTGTGGGTGTGGTATTCGCGGTTCGCCTCGAGAACGATCGTGTAGTGGCGTCCCTTGCCGTCGGTCAGCTGTACTCGGTCGCCGACGCGGAACGGACCTGACGGCCGCTTGCCCGGCGCAGTGAGATCAGCTTCTGGAAGCTCTTGTTCGGGAATCTCGGCGACAGCGGACTGCACAACCTCATCCACTTCGGTCGTGCCTTCTTCTGGTTGCAGCTCGTTCGCCATGCGCAGATGATCCCTGTTCGCTTGTTTCCGGTGTCCTCGCCACCGGCTCCGACGGAGTTGTCGGACCAACCGCATAGCCTGCCAGGTGTGAGCTCTGTCGAATTGCCAACCCCCACTCCAACGGGTGCAACATCACACGAGCGCCCGCGTAGTCGGCCGGCGCTCTCTCCGTCTCGGGCGGGTGACTACAAACAATGCCCCCTGCTCTATCGCCTCCGAGCAGTCGACAGAATTCCGGAAACGCCAACCAGAGCCCAGGTCAGAGGCACCGTCGTACACGCGGCACTGGAAGCACTGTTTGCACTCCCGACCGGTCACCGGGTTCCCGATCGCGCAGCCGAACTCGTCCGTCCCGCGTGGGAACGTGTCAGTGCCGAGTCTCCCGAGGCCGCTGACCTTGTTCCGGAGGGCGAGCTGGATTCGTTCCTCGACGAAGTCGGCAAGCTCGTCGCGACGTACTACACGCTCGAAGATCCCACTCGATTCGATGCCGAGGCGTGCGAGGTCTACGTCGAGACCGAATTGGAGAACGGCGTTCGACTCCGCGGCTTCGTCGACCGGATAGACGTTGCACCGACGGGTGAGGTGCGGGTGGTCGACTACAAGACCGGAAAAGCGCCTCGCGAGTTCACCGAATCCAAGGCGCTCTTCCAGATGAAGTTCTACGCGCTCGTACTGCTGCGCACTCGCGGAATCGTTCCCGCACAACTGCGCCTGATCTATCTGGCCTCCGGCTCGATTCTCACGTACGCCCCGGATCACGACGAGCTCATCCGATTCGAGCGAACCCTCTCCACCATCTGGAAAGCGATCCTCGCAGCAGGTGCGACCGGAGACTTCAGACCCAAGCCTGGCAAACTGTGCGACTGGTGCGATCACAAGTCGCTGTGCCCCTCGTTCGGCGGAACACCTCCGCCCTATCCAGGTTGGCCGGACCTGCTGAGCACCGAACCTGTTGCCGCAAAGGAGAATTCATAACATGACGGACAGTTCGTACTACCGCTACCTCGGAACGACGGAGGAAGGGCACGAGCGGTTCGCGAGCACGCAGGCAACTGTCAGCATCTGGGGCCCGACACTGCAGCACGGCGCTCCCCCGTCGGCGCTGTTGGTACGAGCCCTCGAGCGGTGCGGTGCGCGCGACGAAACCCGTCTGACGCGCGTCGTCGTCGAGATTCTCGGACCGATTCCGATTGCCGACCTCGAAGTCCGGTCCTGGATCGAACGACCCGGTCGCCGAATCGAATTGATCGTCGCCGAACTGTGGGCAACCACCGCCGACGGATCTGCACGCGCGGTTGCGCGCGGTACGGCGTGGCGGATGGAGACGGTGGATACCGGCGACGTCGTCCACGTAGTCGATCCCCCGCTCGAACCCCGCGACAGCGGCACCCCGGGCGTTCTCGAGGGTCTGTGGAGCGTCGGCTATCTCAAGACCCTCGACTGGTCCTGGATTGCTCCGATCGGGTGCGTGGGAACCGGCAAGGTATGGGCGCGCCCCAAGCCAGAGCTGGTCGAGGGTGAGAAGATGTCTGCTCTCGAGCGTTTGTTCGCGGTGGCCGACATCTCAAACGGGGTCGGCGCCAAGCTCGACCCGGAGCACTGGACGTTTCTCAACACAGATCTCACGGTGCATATCTTCCGTGTGCCCGAGGGAGAGTGGGTCGGTGTCGCCGCCGAAACCACAACGGGTCCGGACGGCGTCGGCATGTGTGCGGGCGTGCTCTACGACGAGCAGGGTGCCGTGGGCCGTATCGCCCAGACTTTGCAGATTCGCGCCCGTTCCTGATTTCCAGGAACGGGCGCGAATGCGCGTAAATCTATTCAGGCAGTGATCAGAAAGCGCGTACCGAGCGGATGTTCGACGCGAGGATGGCCTTGGCACCGAGTTCGGCCAAGGCATCCATCACCTGGTTGTGTCCCTTGATCGGGACCATCGCGCGAACCGCGACCCAGTCGGGATCGGCCAACGGTGAGAGGGTCGGCGATTCCATACCGGGAGTCATCTTGATGGCGTCGTCGAGGATGGTGCGCGGGCAGTCGTAGTCGATCATCAGATTCTGCTGCGCGAAGACAATTCCGCGTACGCGTTCGATGAGCTGGTTGCGGGCGGGATCGTCCTGCGGAGCGCCGGTGCGCTCGATCAGGACACCTTCGGAATCGCAGAGCGATTCACCGAAAGCCACGAGGTTGTGTTGGCGGAGAGTACGACCCGATCCGACCACGTCGGCGATCGCGTCGGCGACGCCGAGCTGAATCGAGATTTCCACTGCTCCGTCGAGACGGATGACGGTGGCGTCGAGTCCGCGATCTGTGAGGTCCTTACGGACCAGGTTCGGGTACGACGTTGCAATGCGCAGGCCGGACAGATCCTCGACGGCCCAGTCCTTGCCGGCAGGTGCTGCGTAACGGAACGACGAACGGCCGAAGCCCAGTGACAGACGCTCGGATACGGGAGCACCCGAGTCGCCGGCGAGATCACGACCGGTGATGCCGAGATCCAGCTCACCGGAGCCGACGTAGATCGCAATGTCCTTGGGGCGCAAGAAGAAGAACTCGACCTGATTGGCCGGATCGAGGACTGTCAGATCACGGGAATCGGTGCGTCGACGGTAGCCGGCCTCGCTGAGAATCTCGGCGGCGGACTCGGACAGTGAGCCTTTGTTGGGAACTGCTACGCGCAGCATGGTGGATGTCCTTTCGGAAGGTGTGGGTGACGTGAGACGACATGAATCGGAAGCCCTGGACGAGCGAGACGGAGTACATCTCGCTGGTCAGCTCCGATCACAGATGTCGGTACACGTCCTCGAGGGTCAGTCCGCGACCGACCATCAACACCTGCGTCCAGTACAGCAGCTGGGAAATTTCCTCGGCTAGCTGCTCATCGCTCTGGTATTCCGCAGCGATCCACACTTCACCGGCTTCCTCGATGACCTTTTTGCCCTGAGCATGCACACCGGCGTCGAGGGCGGCGACAGTGCCGGACCCCTCGGGGCGAGTAGCAGCGCGCTCGGTCAATTCGGCGAACAAGGATTCGAAGGTCTTCACGGGTAGCTATTCTTTCACGAGGACGGAAGCGGTTTTCACACGCCCACGAACAGCGGTGTTCACAGGCCTGCGTCGAGGCTGCGCGAACTCACGAACCTGCGGGTCTGCCCGGTGATCGGATCCGGGTACTCCAACGCTCGCGCCAACAATCGCAACGGAGTCGAGAAGTCACCGGGCACTGCGGGCAGATACTCCGGATAGTAGTTGTCACCGACGATCGGGACGCCCAGCGAGTTGAGGTGCAGCCGAAGCTGATGGGTCCGGCCGGTCCGTGGGAGCAACCTGTATCGCCCGAGCGTCCGGCCGGCCGAGTCGGTGATCACCTCGATCAGTTCGATCGACGTCTCACTGTTCGGCTCGCCCGCGATTTCGGTAGCCGTCATCTCGCCGTGAACTTTGTTGATGCGGCTGCGCACCGTGCGAGGGAAAGTCAGTTCCGGATCGAAGCCCGCAATCGCCTCGTACTCCTTGACGATCCGCTGCTCGGCAAAAAGTTCCTGGTACGGCCGTCGTAGGTCCGGTGTCACGGTGAACACGATGACACCCGCCGTCATCCGGTCGAGGCGGTGAACTGGCGCAAGATCCGGAAGGTCCAGGTCACGACGCAGGCGCACGACTGCGCTTTCGACGATGTGCGCTCCCCGTGGAATGGTCGCCAGGAAGTGCGGTTTGTCGATCACGAGAATCGAGTCGTCGCGGTACAAGATCTCGATCTCGTGCGGAACCGGAATCTCGGGGGCCGGCTCGCGGTAGAAGTACACGAACCGGGTCGGCTGATAGGGCGTTCGGCTCGTGATCTTCCGCCCGTGCTCGTCGACGACGTCCCCGGCGCTGACGAGGTCCGCCCACAGGTCCCGCTCCCCGGGATGCTCGCCGACCAGGTGCTCGAGGACGGTCCGCGCCGACGACTCCGCCGGCATCCGCAGCCGGTCAGGTCCGAGACCGTTTCGGATCGGCAACGGAGCCTTGGGCACAGCTCAGTCCTGCTCGAGGTCTGGTGAACAACTCTCGCAGAGCAATTCGAGGGTTCGGCCGTCGCCGTCGATCCGGTTGCGGTACCGCGGGGTCGCAGTACCACAATCGACACACACGCCGAGTGTCTTGGCTTCGGATGAGAACTCGATGTTCATCCGCTTGTCGAACACGTACAGGGAACCGTCCCAGAGGCCGCGGTCGCCGAAAGTCTCGCCGTAACGGACGATTCCGCCGTCCAACTGATAGACCTCGTCGAAGCCACGTGAGCGCATCAGCGAAGACAACACCTCACAGCGCACTCCGCCGGTGCAGTACGTGACCACGGCTTTGCCCTTGAGATGGTCGTATTTGCCACTGTCGAGTTCGTCGACGAAATCCCGAGTGGTGGCGACGTCCGGAACTATCGCATCTCGGAAACGGCCGATCTCGGCTTCGAAGGCATTGCGCCCGTCGAAGAACACGACGTCGTCACCGCGAGTGTCGACGAGTTCGTGTAGTTCCTTGGGCACCAGGTGAACTCCTCCGCCGACCACACCGTTCTCGTCGACTTTCAGCTCGTCGGGGGCACCGAACGTCACGATCTCCGAGCGCGCCTTGACACTCAGACGAGGGAAATCGTTCCCGAGGCCGTCCGACCACTTGATGTCAGCGGTACGGAAGGGTTCGTAACCACGCGTACCACGGACATATCGCTTGACATCCTCGATGTCTCCGCCGACCGTCGCGTTGATCCCGTGCGGCGAGACGATGATCCGGCCCGTCAGGTTGTTGGACTCGGCCAGGCTGTGCTGCCACAGCTTGATCGCTTCCGGGTCCGCCAACGGCGTGAACTGGTAGAAGAGAACAATTTTCGGAATAGCCACAGCAAATCCAGCCTAACGTGCCGCGCTCGAGTGAACGTCGTGAAGATCGTGAATGGACAAGTCCACCAGAGACTCTCGAAACACACGTCCAGGGCCGGCCGGGACGTCGACCTCACACGGAACGACGAGCACCGCGCAACCCGCAGCGCTGGCCGACGCCGTGCCGGTCGGCGAGTCCTCGATCGCAAGGCACTGCGCAGGCTCGAGTCCGAGCAGATGCGCGCCGCGCAGGTACGGATCCGCTGCCGGTTTCCCGTTGGGGACCTCGTCGCCACACACCGAATGGTCGAAGAACTCACGGCCGAGCATGCCGAGTGCCCGATCGACCAGAACTCGCTCGGTGTTGGTGACCAGTGCAGAACGCAAACCACCGTCACGCACGGTCGACAGTGCGTCGCGAGCACCCGGCCGCCAGGTCACGCCGTCCTCGAACAGATCACCGACGCGGGTGTACATCCAGTCCTTCGCCTCGGCGATGGCATCGGGATGCTTCTCCAGGCCGAGCGCGTCGAACACCGTCGCAAGGGCGAAGGGACTCGACGCACCGATGACGGCAACGCGTGTCGCTTCCGTCATCGGTCCGCCCAGGCGTAGGGACAGCTCACGAAGCGCGATGTCCCACAGCTTCTCCGAATCGAGCAGGGTGCCGTCCATGTCCCACAGGACACCACCGAGCGTTGATTCGGATACTTCGGTCAACAACTCAGACATTGAAATACTTTGCTTCCGGGTGGTGCAGGACAAAAGCGTCCGTGGACTGCTCGGGATGCAGCTGCAGCTCCTCGGACAATTCGACGCCGATTCGTTCGGGTTCGAGCAACGCAACCAACTTGGCTCGATCCTCGAGATCCGGGCACGCGCCGTATCCGAACGAATAACGAGCGCCGCGGTACTCGAGATCGAAGTAACCGGCAACCTCGGTGGGATCCTGCTCCGCGACGGTGTGACCCTCGGGAAGCACTAGCTCTTCACGGACGCGTCGATGCCAGTACTCGGCCAGAGACTCCGTGAGCTGGACACCGATTCCGTGAACCTCGAGGTAATCGCGGTACGAGTTCGATGCGAACAACTCGTTGGCGAAGTCCGCGATCGGCTGACCCATCGTCACCAACTGGAACGGGAGTACGTCGACCTGCCCGGTGGCCTCGGCGTCCTTGCGCGAGCGAACGAAGTCCGCGATGCACAGGAAGCGGTCGCGGTGCTGGCGCGGGTAGGTGAATCGGAACCTTTCGGGTGCATCCGGTTTCGGCTCGGTGAGCACGATGACGTCGTCGCCCTCCGAGATCGCCGGGAAGTACCCGTACACGACCGCGGCATGCGCGAGGATGCCCTCGGACGTCAGCCGATCGAGCCAGTACCGAAGTCGCGGACGGCCTTCCGACTCGACCAGTTCCTCGTACGTCGGACCGTCGCCCTTGCGCTGACCGCGAAGGCCCCACTGGCCGAGGAAAAGAGCGCGCTCGTCGAGCAGCCCCGAGTACTCGGACAGCGAGATTCCCTTGACGATGCGCGAGCCCCAGAAGGGAGGTGTCGGCACCGCGATGTCGGTTGCGACATCGGAACGCTCCGGCAGGACCACGGGAACCGCTGCAGCCTTACGCTTTTCGGCGATGCGCTTGGAACGCTCGTGACGTGCCTTACGCTCGGCAGCCTTCTCGCGAGCAGCGATGGCCTCCGGGCTGTCCGGCGCCGGGCCGCCACCACGCTTGGTCGTCATGATCTGGTCCATCAAGTTCAGACCCTCGAAGGCGTCGCGGGCATAGCTGACGTCGCCCTCGTACACCTCCTGCAGGTCGTTCTCGACGTAGGAGCGCGTGAGCGCCGCACCACCGAGCAGAACCGGGAACTTCTCGGCGACTCCGCGTGCGTTGAGTTCCTGGAGGTTTTCCTTCATCACGACAGTGGACTTCACGAGCAGTCCGGACATGCCGATCACGTCGGCTTTCTTGTCCAACGCGACGTCGAGGATGGTCGCGATCGGCTGCTTGATACCGATGTTGACGACCTCGTAGCCGTTGTTGCTCAAGATGATGTCGACCAGGTTCTTGCCGATGTCGTGAACGTCGCCCTTGACGGTCGCGATCACGATGCGACCCTTGCCGTCCTCGTCGCTCGCTTCCATGTGCGGTTCGAGGAATGCCACGGCAGCCTTCATGACCTCGGCCGACTGCAACACGAACGGCAACTGCATCTGTCCGGAGCCGAACAGCTCGCCGACGGTTTTCATGCCCGAGAGCAAGGTCTCGTTGATGATGGCCAGCGGAGGCTTGATCGTCATCGCCTCGGTGAGGTCGTCGTCGAGGCCGTTGCGCTCGCCGTCGACTATGCGGCGTTCGAGCCGGTCGAACAACGGAAGTCCCGCCAGTTCCTGCGCACGGGACTCACGCGCCGACGCTGCCGAAACGCCCTCGAACAGAGCCATCAGCTTCTGCAGCGGGTCGTACCCCTCGCTACGACGGTCGTAGACGAGGTCGAGTGCGGTTTCACGCTGCTCGTCAGGAATTCGGGCCATCGGCAGAATCTTGGACGCGTGAACGATCGCCGTGTCCAGACCTGCCTCGGTGCACTCGTGCAGGAACACCGAGTTGAGGACCTGCCGTGCGGCCGGGTTCAAACCGAACGAGATGTTCGAGATACCCAGGGTGAAGTGGAGTTCCGGGTACGCAGCCTTGAGCTGACGGATGGCTTCGATGGTCTCGATGCCGTCGCGTCGCACCTCTTCCTGACCGGTGGAGATGGGGAAGGTCAAGGCGTCGACGATGATGTCGGACTCGGCGAGTCCCCAGTTTCCCTTGATGTCCTCGATCAGACGCTTGGCGATGGCGACCTTCGTCTCGGCGGTGCGAGCCTGGCCCTCTTCGTCGATGGTCAGGGCGACGACCGCCGCGCCGTGCTCCTTGACCAGAGTCATGATCTTGTGGAAACGCGATTCGGGGCCGGCGCCGTCTTCGTAGTTGACGGAGTTGACGGCGCAGCGGCCACCGAGGTGCTCGAGGCCGGCCTGCAGCACGGCAGGCTCGGTGGAGTCGAGCATGATCGGCAGCGTCGAGGACGTCGCCAGGCGGCTGGCAAGTTCCGACATGTCGGCGGCACCGTCGCGGCCCACGTAGTCGACGTTGAGGTCGAGCATGTGTGCGCCGTCGCGGGTCTGGTCCTTGGCGATGTCCAGGCACTTCTGGTAGTCCGCGGAGAGCATCGCCTCGCGGAAAGCCTTGGAGCCGTTGGAGTTCGTGCGTTCGCCGATCATCAGGATGCTGGCGTCCTGCTCGAACGGCACTGCCGAGTACAGCGAAGAGGTGCTCGGCTCGTGGATCGGCGTGCGCTGGGCCTTCTCGACCTGACGAACCGCGTCGGCGACCGCGCTGATGTGCTCGGGCGTCGTACCGCAGCAGCCACCGACGAGGCCGAGTCCGAACTCGGAGACGAAACCACTGAGGGCTTCGGCCAATTCGTCGGCAGTCAGCGGATACTCGGCACCCTTGGGGCCGAGCTGCGGCAGGCCGGCATTGGGCATGACCGACACCGGCAGCGTGGAGTACTTGGACAGATGACGGAGATGTTCACTCATCTCGGCCGGCCCGGTGGCACAGTTCAGACCGATCATGTCGATACCGAGTGGCTCGAGTGCCGTCAGCGCCGCACCGATCTCACTGCCCAGGAGCATCGTTCCGGTTGTCTCGACCGTCACGTGCGTGATGATCGGCAACCGCAGTCCGAGTTGCTCCATCGCACGCTGGCTGCCGAGGATTGCAGCTTTCACCTGAAGCAGGTCCTGGCAGGTTTCGACGAGGATGGCGTCGGCGCCACCGTCGATCATGCCGAGCGCAGCTTCGGTGTACGCGTCACGCAGGACTGCGTACGGTGCGTGTCCCAGGCTGGGGAGCTTGGTTCCCGGTCCCATCGAGCCGAGTACGAATCGGGCCATGCCGTCGCGGCCTGGTCCCATCTCGTCCGCTACTTCACGGGCGAGAGCAGTGCCTTTTTCCGCGAGTTCGCGGATCCGGTGAGAGATGTCGTAGTCGGCGAGGTTGGGCAGGTTGCAACCGAAGGTGTTGGTCTCGACGGCATCGGCACCAGCGGCGAAGTACGCACGGTGGATGTCTTTGAGCACGTCGGGACGGGTGTCGTTGAGGATCTCATTGCACCCCTCGAGGCCGAGGAAGTCGTCCAGGGTGAGGTCCGCGGCCTGCAACATGGTGCCCATCGCTCCGTCGCCGATGACAACGCGCTGTTTCAGCGCATCAAGCAGGGCAGAGTTAAATGGGGCAGACATGCCGTCCAGAGTAGTGGGCGCACCGACAAGCTCTGGCCGTAGGCTGGGTGGGTGAGTCCAAGTGAGTTCCCCGTCACTCCCGACGGCCCGGTCGATTTCGATGATTCCGCGGCCTTCGAGAGCCCTGACGGCTTTGCCGTCGACAGCAGCGACCGCCTCGAGGGCGACATCCCTGTCCTACGTGATCCCATCCTCGTTGCAGCTTTCGAGGGCTGGAACGACGCCGGTGACGCAGCCAGCGGTGCGGTCGAACATCTCGAGCTGATCTGGGATGCCCAGCCGCTCGCCGAACTCGATTCAGAGGACTACTACGACTATCAGGTCAACCGCCCCACAGTCCGGCAGGTCGACGGTGTCACTCGCGAAATCGTTTGGCCGGCAACACGTTTGTCGGTCTGTTCGCCTCCTGGCAGCGAGAGCGACATCGTCCTGCTTCGCGGGATCGAACCCAACATGCGGTGGCGCAGTTTCTGCGAGGATCTGCTCGAGCTGATCGACCAACTGAACGTCAAGACGGTCGTCATCCTCGGCGCCCTGCTCGCCGATACTCCGCACACCCGACCGGTCCCGGTGACGGGCACGGCCTACAGCAGTGAATCCGCCGCCCGATTCAACCTGGAACAGACGCGGTACGAAGGCCCGACGGGCATCACCGGGGTTCTTCAGGACGAGTGCGTTCGTGCTGGTGTACCCGCCATTTCGTTCTGGGCGGCGGTTCCGCACTACGTCTCGCAGCCACCCAACCCGAAGGCCACAGTGGCCCTCCTTCAACGAGTCGAGGATGTTCTCGACATCGAGGTCCCACTCGGGGAGCTCCCGGCTCAGTCGGAGGATTGGGAGGAAGCGGTCAACGAAATGACCGCGGACGACGAGGAAATCGGCGAATACGTGCGCACCCTGGAAGAACGGGGAGACGCCGAAACCGACATCAGCGAAGCAATCTCCAAGATCGACGGCGATGCCATCGCCGCGGAATTCGAGCGCTACCTCAGACGGCGAGGCCCCGGCAGCTTCGGACTGTGAGCAAGAACACTCCAGAAGGAGGCGGAAGTACACAGCGCCCACTGCGCCTCCGGCTTCAGCTGATCGCGCTGTACGCCGGCGGGTTCCTCGGCCCGTTCGGCGGCGGCGTGGTTGCTTCGATCCTTCCCGAGATCGGTGACGATCTAGGGGTCGGTCCGTCGGCGGCCGCCTCTTCCCTCACCGCGTACCTGCTCCCCTTCGCCGCTCTGATGTTGGTGTCGGGGACACTCGGGACGCGGTGGGGCAAGGTTCGGACGGTGCGCATCGCTTACGGCGTCTACGTCCTCGCGTCGTTGGCATGCTTCCTCGCCCCGACACTCGAGATCTTCCTTGCCGCCCGGGTACTGCAGGGCTCCGCGAACGCATTCACCACGCCGCTACTGCTTGCCTCGTTGGCGGCCGCAACACCGCAGGCACGGCTGGGTCGAGCCCTCGGAGCCTTCGGCGCTTTCCAGGCCGCAGGGCAGTCGTCGGCTCCGTTGATCGGTGGACTGGCGGCCGAATTCGACTGGCGTCTGGCCTTTCTCGTCATCGCAGTGGCCGCGGGCATTCTGGGAGCCGTCGGACTTCCGAAGTCCGAAGCACCGGCAGCGACCACTCCCGCCCGTCTCCGCGATGCATTACGCCCCGAAGTGCTCCGCATCGGTATCGCTGCATTGCTCGGCTGGGGCGCCCTCGGTGGACTGAGCTTCCTGCTCGCCTTCCGCTTCGAAGACGAGTTCGGGCTGTCCCCCACCGTCCGCGGCCTACTGCTCACCGTCTTCGGCGTGGCCGGCATCCTCTCGGCCCGGCGCATCGGAATCCTCATCGATCGCATCGGCGCACGCTCCTCCGTGATGATCGGCGCCCTGGGCGGAGCAGTTCTGGTCTCCGTAGTCGGCCTTGCCGGCTTGGTGCCGGTGATCGCGATCGCATGGTTTGCCGCAGGCGTCGCGAGCCAGTTCGTGCTGGTCGGCGTCAACGCAGCGGTCCTCGGATCCGCGGGGCCGAACCGTGGCGGCGCCGTGTCCGTCGTCCAAGCGATGCGCTTCGGCGGCGCCGCTCTTGCTCCCCTGGCCCTGACACCGATTTACGACTCTTCGCCTGCCGCGAGCTTCCTGATCCCCGCACTACTGCTCGCCGTCGTCGCTCCCCTGATCATGCCGAAGCAACGCTGATCGGTCTCGGCAATTTCGAATTCGAAGTTGTGTAGGTAGTGAGTTTCTCGGCGAAAGCGACCACCGTTGTCGCGAGGCTGTCGGGGCGAACATTATTCGGAAAATCTTGTGTTTCCGTCGTCGACAGATATTGATACCATTGGAACATGAGCGATTCTGAGTCGGAACCGGAACGGCCGATCGACATTTTTCGGCGATCGGTTGCCGTCATCGAAGAAAATTTGCCTCCTACCTGGTCTTTGTCGACACAGCGCTCCCCCGACCTGTCCGAGGCGCCACTCCGACTCGACCTCCGCTCCCCTGACGGTGCGGTGGCCAAATTCGGCGTCTACGCCGCGCACGGTGTCCTGAGCAGCGACGTTCCCGGTATCGCCGATCGCTTCCCCACCGGTCAACCCGGCTTCGTGTGCGCAAAATATCTGTCCGAGCCGGTCCGCCGGCAGCTCGATTCCCACGCGATCTCGTACGCAGACGCCACGGGCAACGTGTCGTTGACCGCTGATCGACCCGCCGTCTGGGTGCGTGGACGCGGAGCCGACGCCGATCCGTGGCGGGGGCCCGGACGTCCTTCCGGACAGCTGACGGGCGATCCGTCAGCTCGCGTCGTGCGTGCGCTTGCCGATTTCGCGGCGCCACTGGCGATCACTGCCTTGGTGCGCCTGGCCGGTGCGTCGACGGGAGCAACCTATCGGGTGGTTCAGACACTGTCGGATCGTGAACTGGTGACCAGGCTCCCCCGCGGTGGGATCGGTGACGTCCGCTGGCCGAAGATGCTTCGTGAATGGGCGGCTGAGGCCGGGGCCAAAGCGCCGACGCCTCACGGCTTTCACGCGCCGGACGGGTTGGAAGCACTCTTCGATCAACTGCGTCAGCTCAGCGGTCACATCTACGCCGGTACCGCCTCGGTGGCCGCCGCACCCTTTGCTCGGTACGCGCCCACTCGACGTGCCCACTTCCATGCCGACAACGTCGATCAGTTCGCCGACGCTCTCGGACTACGGCGGGTGGAATCCGGCGGTGACGTGTGGATCACCGCTCCCCTCTCACCGTCTGCCTTCGACCGATTGCTCACCCGCGACGGCATCCGCATCGTCGCCCCCAGCCAAGCGTTCGCCGATCTGCTGGTCGGCCCGGACTCCGACGAGGCGGCGGCCGAGCACCTGCTCACATGGATGATCGAGAACGAATCGCAGTGGCGACGCGCCGCATCCCCTGCTACGGATCGCCCGTAGGAAAAAGAGGGGGCGTCTCTCGCCTACCCTGTCATGGTGGAAGAAACGAGTGCGCCCGATTACGCCGCGTACGCCGACACCAATCGACTGAAGCTGTTTTCGTTCACGATCGCGGAAAAACGGGCCGAGTACCTCTGGGTACTTCGTGCCTTCGACCATGCTCGCGCCAACTACACCGTCCTGCTGCATGCCGGAGCCGTCGCGCACATCCTCGAGAAGATCGGTGGATCGGATCCGGCGGCCGATCTGTCGGCAGCAGAGGTCACTCCCCTGTTGGATCAGCTCCACGTGTGGGAGATCCTCGAGCGCAGCTACGACGGCACCCGCGCGGCCACGCTGGCCGAGTACCGCAATCGCCACTTCGTCTACCAGTTCGGTCAGGCCGGATACCAGGTCTATCGATCAGTCGAAGACGTTCTCGCCGCACGCCTGGACTCGGCGTCGCTCTCGCGTCTCGCTCTGCCGGACCTGCTCGCAGACATGTCCGAACTCGCCGAGGCCAACCGAAGCTCCGACGGCGATCTGATCTTCCGCAAGCTCAAGCGCCTCGACTCGACACTCTCCGACATGGCCGATCGAGCCGCGCACTTCTATCTGACCCTCGGGGACCTCGTACGGACCACGGAGATCACTCCGCAGGCTTTCCTCACGCACAAGGACGCTCTGCTCACGCACATGCGGGAGTTCAGCTCCGATCTGGCGCGCTACGCCCCCAAGCTCAAGGAAGCGATCGAGCACGTCGAATCCACCGGGGTCGATCGCATGATCCGCCTCGCCGCCGCCAGTGACGAACGGGTGTTCGTCCCGATCACCGAACGCGAAGACGACTGGGCTGCGCGTTGGCGAGGATTGACCGCCTGGTTCGTCTCCGCGGAATCGGGGATCAGCGAGTCCGAGCGTCTACGTGAGGGCACGATGAGCGCGATCGCCGCGGTTCTGGCGCTACTTCGCCGCGTCACGGAAACCCGTCGCGGCGGCGTCAGCCGTGAGAGCCAGCTCCGGCACCTCGCCGGCTGGTTCGCCGCCACGCCGTCCGAAGACGCAGCTCATGCTCTGTTCCAGGCAGTGTTCGACCTCGGTCGTCCACGCCATCTCTCGATGGTGCATCCGGACGCCGACATCATTTCGCACTCGCGCTCGTGGTGGGAGGCACCGCCGGTCGAGATCGCGCGAACACTCGCCGAAACCGGCCGCCCGCCCTCACCCGGCTTGCCGAGCAAAGTCGCCCGCAACGACGGCAGCATCCGCCGCCTGCGCGAAGAGCAGTTGGCGGCGCAACGTACGCGCAGCGCCGCGGCGCAATCACTCGCGTCGAACGGTGTTTATCAGCGCGAACTCAACGAGCAGGAGACCGAAGTTTTGCTGAGTCTGCTCAATGCAGCACTGACCGCGCGCGTTCCGGTGGTGGGACGCGTCAAGAGCTCCACCGGTAGCGAGAACGGGGTGAAGCTGACACTCAGTCCCTCGGACGGTTCGACCACCATCAAGACTGCTCGCGGACGAATGCATCTCGACGGCATCGAGGTCAGTGTTCGATGAGAGCTCGCGAGATCACGCCCCTTGCCCTCGACTCGTATCAACGCGCGGCGCGAGTGATCCTGTCCAACCACCTGATCACCTCGACGTACCCGGATCGAATTGCGTTGCCGCTCTTGCGCCGTTGGGCCACCGAACTGCGTGACGACCTTCTCGAACTGTTCGGCTACCGCCTCGAGGTGACGGAGACCACCGCGCGCCTGTTCACGGTGTCGGATCGGCTCAACCCGTCGGCACCGGCCAGAACTGCCTCCGAGCGAACCTTCGATCGCACGCGCTACGCGTACCTGGCGTTGTGCCTGGCCGCATTGGGCCGCGCCGGAAACCAGATCACGTTGTCAGAGTTGGCCGATCACGTGGCGGCCGACGCCGCGCAGGTCGACGGCGTCGAACTCTCCACCGATCGTGCGTCCGACCGCGACGCCTTCGTCGACGCAGTGGGCTGGCTCGGAGTCAGAGGCGCCATCGCCCTCGCCGACGGTGACGCAAACGGCTGGGCGTCCAATCCCGAAGCGGGAGAAGCGCTCTACGACATCGATCGTTCCGTCGTCGTAGCGCTGTTCCGTCCACCGCGCGCCCTGCAGCACCTTCACTCCATCCGCGGACTCCTGGCCGCCGAGACCTCGAGCGCCTCCGAGGACGACGGAATTCCCGTGGACGCGAAAGAGATCGGACGCCGAGTACGTCGGGCACTCGTCGAGCGCCCGGTCGTACTGGCCGGTGAACTCGATCAGCACGAATTGATCGCGTTGGCGCAGCCCAAGACCGCGTCGGAAGTCGAACTACTGACGGGGTTGGTGGCCGAGCGTCGCGCCGAGGGAATCGCGATGATCGATCCCACCGGCCGACTCTCCGACGTCCGCTTCCCGAGCACCGGAACGATCGCTCAGGTGGCACTTCTCCTGGCCGGCGAGATTGCCGACCGCGTACTCGACGTCGACGCTCCCGAACTGCCGATACTTCCGATCCCGCACGTGTCGGACGATCACCTGATCGAACAACTCGATGCCGCCATCCCCGAGGCCGGGATCTTCGAGGACCTCGCCGACGAGGACGACGACTTCGTGCTGCCCGCCGGCGAACCGGCCGAGCCACCCCCACCCGTCACGTACCCGAAAATCGACGACGACTGGCTCGCTGACAAGGTCACCGAGTTGGTGGACCAGTTCGGGCGAACTTTCGCGGCGCAGTGGCAGGCCGATCACAACGGGCTGCGCAAGCAGGCGCTCGGGTTGCTGCAACGTCTGCGCCTGACGCATGCGGTCGACGGCGGCGTACTGGTGTTGCCCGTCCTTGCCCGGTACCGCGACGTCGTGGTCTCCGTGCGCGAACGCGATCCTCAGATCGACTTCGCGGTGGACAACTCCGCACCGGATCCGGTCGACGAATTCGGCCCCGAACCTTCCCCCAACGGCGAACTATCAGAGGTAGAGAACGTATGAGCAACGCCCGCTTCCGACCTACTCGGGCTGGAATCATCAACCTCTGGGATTACCGAGACCAAGAGTTCTCGTTCGCCGACGGTCGACTGGTTCTGCGGGGACCCAACGGATCCGGCAAGACCAAGGCCCTCGAGGTCCTGTTCCCGTTCGTCTTCGACGGCCGCATCGAACCGCGGCGCCTCAACCCGTTCGCCGGTGAAGAGCGCACGATGAAGTCCAACCTGCTCTACCGGGGTCAGGACAGCGCGCACTCCTACGTGTGGATGGAGTTCTGCCGCGGCTCCCTCGAAGATCCCGAGTCGGTGACCGTGGGCATCGGCATGCGCGCAACACGCACCAACGACAAGGTCACCCGCTGGTACTTCGTCGCCGACGGCCGCGTCGGAGTCGACTTCTCGCTGATCGGCAACGACGATCGTCCTCTCACCAAGAAGCAGTTGGCCGAACAACTCGGCAGCGATTCCATCACCGACCGTCCCCTCGACTACCGCACAGCCATCGACGCGCGAATGTTCGGTCTCGGTGTGCAGCGCTACGACCAGCTGATCAATCTCATTCTCACGCTTCGCCGCCCCCAGCTCGCGAAGAACCTCGACCCGAAGGGCCTTTCGCAGGCACTCACCGACGGTCTCCGTCCACTCGACGATCAGTTGGTCCTCGAAGCTGCGCGTTCGTTCAGCGACATGGAGGAAGTCGGCCGCGCGCTCGAGGGGCTCGCGGCCGCCGATCAGGCAGCCCAGAGTTTCATCGGGGTCTACACCAAGTACCTGCGTCAGCAGTCTCGCGGAGAGATCGAACAGGTCAGCACCCGCCTCGCAGCGGTCACCAGAGGTGTTGCCGCCATGGACGAGTCGTCGCTCGCCCAGACCCGCAGCCGTGAGGCGCGGGCAGCAGCCGAGGAGCGCTTCAACCAGGCCGAGCAGGCACTCGAGAACGCGCGCGCCAATGTCGAAGCACTGCAACGCTCGAGCGCGTACGAAGGCAAACAGCAACTCGACGACCTCGCCCAGGCCGTCGCGACGCTCAAGCTCTCGACCGAGCAGCAGGCAGACAAGTCCCGGAAAGCGCAGGCCGCACTCGCTCAACGCGGCGACGAAGCCGACAAGGCTGCATCGTCGGTCAAGCGTGCGGCCGAAGCACTCTCGCGCGCCGAGGACGAACTTCAGGCAGCAGCCGAGGACGCCGGCATCGTCTGGACTCCCCTGCCCGACGGCTCACGCAGTGACCAGATCACGGCAGCCGTCCGTGGCCATGCCGAGGAGCGTGACGGTGACGTACGCGTCGTCCGCACCGCACTGGCGACCGTCGAGAAGGCGGCGACCGAACGAACCCGGGCCGAAAACAGCTCTCGCCGTGGACAAGAGCTGCTCGAAGCGTCCAAGGCCGCGGTACTCGAGGGCGAAGCTGCCGTGGAACTCGCACGCAGTCAGTGCGCCAGCGGGCTGCGCGCGTGGTGGACCGATCACTCCTCCCTGTTTTCGGCTGTCGGCGCCGACACGTCGCTGTTCGAAGCTCTCGACGCGGCGCTCGCCGAGGTCGGCGACGAAGACGCTCCGGCGCTGTCCGCAGTTCTCGCCGAGCACACCGTGGCCGGCACCGAGACGCTGCGCGAGCGTCGACGTGAGGCCGAAGCTGAAATATCTGCATCACACGCCTCCATCGCGGCTCTCAAATCCGAGCGCAAGGCCGTCTCGGCGGAACACGACGACGCTCCGCCTGCCTTCCACGCACGCTCCGACAACCGCAGTGAACTGGGTGGTGCACCGCTGTGGCAGTTGGTGCGCTTCGCCGATTCCGTCGAACCAGAGGTGGCCACGGGAATCGAATCCGCACTCCAGGCGGCAAATCTGCTCGACGGCTGGGTCTGCCCGGACGAGAAGATTCCCGAGCACGTCAGCGAGCAGTTCCTGACGGCTCTGCCCGTCAAGCAGCGTCCGAAGGGACGAACGCTGGCCGACGTCCTCGAGGTCGAAGGCAATGCCGACGTACCCGACGCTCGGGTACAGGACATTCTCGCGTCGATCAGTCTCGTCGAGGCGCCAGGCGACTCCGATGCAAGCGTCGCGATCGGCGTCGACGGCCGCTTCTGGCAGGGCGTCGCGCGTGGCCGGCACGTCAAGGCCGATGCCGAGTACATCGGCACCACAGCACGGGCGCGTCGACGCGAGGCTCGGATCACCGAGATCGATGCGGCTCTGGAAGAACTTGCCGCGGCAGTCGATACGGCCAAGGCACTGGTGGCGCAGACCAACGAGCAACTGAGCCGGATCAACTCTGCGGCAAAGGAATTGCCGAAGACAGGTTCGATCCTGCGCGCACTCAAGACGGTCACCGAATCTGCCGGCGCACTCCGTACTCGCTCGGAGGCCACGGAAACGGCACAACGCGAACTCGATGCGGCGATCGCTGATCTCGCGGCGAAGGAAAAGCAACTCCGAGCGACGGCGTCGCAGCACCGGACGCCGCATATCGGCCGTGAACTCGATTCCCTCGCGGCGGCGATCCGTCATTTCGAGAAGCAGGGCGAACTGGCGCTGCGCTGCCGACGGGAGCATGCCAAGGAAGTCGAACTCGAACGCGAGTCTCGCGACCGTCTCGACGAATCACGCGCCAATGCGGAGGAATTCGCCGAGGAAGCCGCCATCGCCGAGGAGAGTCTGCTCCAGCAGGTGCAGCGTCTCGAGACGCTGCGCGACACCCTCGGTGCCAGCGCCGAGCAGATCGACCTGGACCTGGCAAAAGCCCGCGCGAAGATCGAAGAATGCAAGGTCGAACAGCGTGCGGCGCGAAAGGCATACGACGCCGCCGTCCTCCAGATCGGCACGGCGGAGGGTGCGTACAACACCGCCGTGGAGACCTTGCGTCACACCCTGACCGAAACCCGCAGTGATGCAGAGCGACTCGCACCCTACGCGCGCCCGGACCTTCTCGAGTTGTTGGGCGTCAAGGATCACCTGAGCTGGCCGGCCAGTTCAGCGGCGTGGATGAGCCCCGATCAGTTGGTCTACCGCATCCAGAACGAAGATCGCAGCGAGGACGCGGCCCACCCGCCTGTCCTCCCCGAAGACGTCGACAAGTTGTACCGAGCGCTCGAGGCTGCGACCTCGGCAGTCCGAGTCACCGACGGCGCCCGAAAGGCAACCCGCACGGCACTGACCTCGGCGCTGCAGGACTTCGACGCGCAACTCGCAGCAGCCGGACAGGACTACCGTCTGCAGTGGGATGCACCGGATGGGCTGACCGTCGTACGAGTCCAGGACGATCAGGGCTATTCGTCGATCGGCGAGTTCGCAACGCGGATCCACGACGCTCGCGGCGATCAGGAGCAGTTGCTCACCGAATCCGAGCGTCGCATTCTCGAAGATGCCCTGTTGACGGGATTGGCTCAGCAGATCCACGAGCGCACGGTCGACGCACGCGAGTTGATCGCACAGATGGGCACCGAGATGCGTGAGCGTCGGATGTCCTCAGGCAATACCATCGGCGTTCACTGGGTGCTCGCCGACAACCTCGACGACAGCTCGCGGGCGATCTCCAAGCTGCTGGATCGAGACGCGTCGGCCCTCGGCGTCGATGAACTGGCAACTCTGCGAGCACATTTCGCGACGCAGATCCGTACCGCCCGCGCGGCGCACCCCGAACGCTCGTACCCGGAGATTCTGTCCTCGGCGCTCGACTACCGTCAATGGCGCGTGTTCTCGTTCACCCTCATCAGCGGTGAGGGCAAGGAAGACCGTCTTACCGTCGCGCGGCACAGCGCGCTGTCCGGTGGCGAGCAGTCCGTCTCGCTGCACCTTCCGCTCTTCGCGGCGGCGCACGTCATGTTGGACTCGGCCGACCCGCACGCCCCGCGTCTGCTGGCACTCGACGAGGCTTTCGCCGGTGTCGACGACAACGGTCGCAGCGAGCTTCTCGGCTTGAGCGTTCAGTTCGACCTGGACCTCTTCATGACCGGCTACGACCTGTGGATCACATACGCAGACGTCCCCGGGTGTGCGCACTACGACCTCGCGCACTCCACGGCCGAACAGGCTGTCAGCGCCGCGCTGCTGGTCTGGTCGAACGGTGAGCTGCTCGCCGAGCACGACGGAACGGATCTGGCGAGGGCATTGGGCTCGCCGCTACGGCGCCGGGTACCGACACCAGCCGAAGGTGCGTTGGACTACGCCTAGAAACTGCTGTGCGCCTTTATTAACCGCGGGCGGTTAATAAAGGCGCACAGCAGGGGTTCAGCGAAGCGAAATACCCAGTAGGGCGTCGACGGCATCGGCGAACTCGCCGGGTGCCTGCGTGTCGGATCCGCCGCCCTCGATGGCGCGGCGGGCCCAACCGTCGAGCGCGTCGAGCGCCTTCGGGGTGTCGAGATCGTCGGCCAGGTGCTGACGCAAACGCGCAACAGTGTCAGTGGCTGACGGCGCAGAACCGAGAGCCGCGGCCTCGCGCCACACCTTCAGGCGCGACTGAGCATCCGCGAGGACCTGATCAGTCCACGCGCGATCCTGGCGGTAGTGGCCGGACAGCAGTCCGAGACGGATTGCCGCTGGGTCCACCCCCTCACCGCGCAGCTTGGAGACGAAGACCAGGTTTCCGCGACTCTTCGACATCTTCTCGCCGTCGAGACCGATCATGCCGGTGTGCACGTAGTGCCGCGCGAAACGGCGATCACCCGTTGCCGATTCGGCATGCGCCGCCGAGAACTCGTGGTGCGGGAAGATCAGATCGCTGCCACCGCCCTGGACGTCGAAGCCGGAGCCGATGCGGTTGAGTGCAATGGCCGCGCATTCGATGTGCCAGCCGGGGCGCCCCGGTCCGAAGGGCGAGGGCCACGAGGGCTCGCCCGGACGCTCCGCACGCCAGACGAGAGCGTCGAGCGGATTGCGCTTTCCGACGCGTTCGGGATCTCCGCCGCGTTCGGCAAAGAACTTCTCCATCGTCGCGCGGTCGTAGCCCGACTCGTAGCCGAACTGCTCGGTCGCGTCGGCACGGAAGTAGACGTCGGGGAACTCCGCGTCGTCGACGATGTACGCGGCGCCGGACGCCACGAACTTCTCCACCAACTCGACTACTTCGTTCACCGATTCGACGGCGCCGATGTAGTCCTTCGGCGGAAGCACACGCAGCGCTTCCATGTCCTCGCGGAAGAGAGCCGTCTCACGCATGCCGAGGACGATCCAGTCCTCGCCGTCGCGATTGGCTCGCTCGAACAGCGGGTCGTCCACGTCGGTCACGTTCTGGACGTAGTGGACATCGTGTCCGGCGTCGCGCCAGATGCGGTTCACGAGGTCGAACGTGAGGTACGTGGCCGCGTGGCCGAGGTGGGTGGCGTCGTACGGGGTGATGCCGCAGACGTACATCGTCGCCTTCTCGCCCGGGGTGACGGGGCGAACCTGACGGTCGGCTGTGTCGTACAGCCGCAACGGCGGCCCCTGACCGGGAACGGACGGGAGTGCGGTATCGGACCAAGACTGCATGCTGCCGAGCCTAGTGGAGACTGCTCTGAGGCTGGGAAGGTGCTGGCTGATCCTGCTCCGGTTCGGGCGTCGACGCGAGCTTGCTCGGCCACCAGATCTTCTGACCGATGTCGTAGGTCAAGGCCGGTACCAGCAAGGATCGGACGATCAGAGCGTCGAGCAGGACACCGAACGCCACGATGAACGCGATCTGGGCGAGGAACAACAGCGGGATCACCGCCAACGCCGAGAAGGTTGCTGCCAGAACAACTCCGGCAGATGTGATCACCCCGCCGGTCACCGTGAGTCCCCGCAGAGCGCCCGCCCTGGTGCCGATCTTCAGCGCTTCCTCACGCACCCTCGTCATGAGGAAGATGTTGTAGTCGATTCCCAGAGCCACGAGGAACACGAACGCAAAGAGCGGGACCACCGGATCCGCGCCGGGGAAACCGAAGATGTGGTCGAACACCAGCGACGAAATGCCCAGTGTCGCAGCAAACGAGAGCACAACGGTGCCCATGAGAAGCAGCGGTGCGAGAAGCGAACGCAGCAAGAGCGAGAGAATCACGAACACCACGATGATCACCACGGGAATGATGAGTGTCCGGTCCCGTGTCGAGGTGGTCTTCGTGTCGAGGTCGGTCGCAGTGACGCCACCGACCAATGCGTCGGCGCCCTCCACTGAGTGAACTGCATCACGCAGTCGCACGATGGTGTCTTCGGCCTCGAGCGAGTCGGCAGCGTCAGTCAACGTCGCCTGCAGGGAGACTCGCCCGTCGACAACCAGAGGCGCTCCCCCGTTCTGCACGACGCTTACGTCGCTGACACCCTCCACGCGACTGGCTGCCGCAACGGCATCCACTTGGTCTGCATTCGCGATGACCACGGCCGGTGAACCCGAACCCGCGTCGAAGTGCTCGCCGAGAATCTCCTGGCCTGCAACCGAATCGACATCGAGCAAGAAGATGTCGGACGACGAGACACCGCTGGCTTTGAACTGCGGCATCATCATCGCGAAGATCACCAGCACCAGCGTCGACGCCACCCAGAAGCGGCGCGGATGCCTACCGATTCGAGCAGCGAGCCCGGCCCAGAACCGGTGATCGTTCGCCTCGTCGTGGTGCTCGCGGTCGGCATCGAACTTCGGCTTGGTCGGCCAGTACGCCGTCCTCCCGAACAGAACCAGGACAGCAGGTAGGAAGGTCATCGATGCGAGGAAGGACGCGGCGATACCGATGGCGGCCACCGGACCGAGTCCGCGGTTCGAGTTCAGGTCGGAGAGCAACAGGCACAGAACGCCCGCGATGACCGTTCCTGCAGACGCTGCGACAGGTTCGAGCGTCGCGCGCCACGCAGTGCGCATTGCTGCGTACTTGTCCTTCTCGATCCGCAATTCTTCCCGGTAGCGAGAGACCAGCAGTAGCGCGTAGTCGGTGGCGGCACCGAACACGAGGATGAACAGGATGCCCTGGCTCTGACCGTTCAGTGCGATGACGTCCGCGTCCGCGAGCAGATACACGAGCAAGCTCGACAATCCGAGTGCGAAGATCGCCGAGAAGATCACCACGAACGGCAGGATCGGGCTTCGGTAGACGATGATCAGGATCACGATCACGACGGATCCGGCTACCAACAACAGCAATCCGTCGATACCGGCGAATGCTGCCGACAGATCCGCAACCTGCCCAGCGGGGCCGGTGACCTTGACTGTCAGTCCGTCAGGGCTCGACTCCAGCGCCGCGCGCAGCGCTTTCACGCTGTCCTTGACTTCGAGGGTGCTGTCGACCGGCAGGAACATCTGGAGTGCCTGGCCGTCGGCCGACGGGATCGGCGGCGATGAGGCGTCGCCGAATCCTTCGGTACCGACAAACGAATCGACGGTCTGGGAAAGGAAGGTGGAGTCGGCGGGCTCGAGGCCACCCGGTCGTTCCGCCACGATGATGGCCGGCACGAAGCGCGTGTCCGTGAAGCTCTCTTGAAGCTTTGCCACCTCGGTCGCTTCGGCCGACGCGGGCAGGAACGACGTGTTGTCGTTCTGCTGCACCGTGCTGAGCTTTCCGGCGAACGGACCGCCGAATCCTCCGATTGCCAGCCAGCCGATCACGAGGAGAGCTGGCACAATCCATCGAAGGCGACGAACAGGACGATTTTGTACTGGTGTGCTCACTGGGTCTCCAGGGATCGGCAGCAGAGGACTTGCCGACTATTTTGTTCAGCATGCTGAGTAATTGCAAACGGAAGGCAGAAAAATGAGCAGCGACGGCCTGGACGACTGGCCCACCGGCCGGCTGTTGTCCACCGCTGCACGCCTGGTGGAGCACTCGTGGGAGAAGGTCTTGCGGTCTCAGGACATGACGCACGCGGGCCTGATCGTGCTCCACTCGATCGCCGGTGGGGCGGCGTCTCAACGCGACATCGCGAAGAACGCCCGCGTCACCGATCAGACGATGAGCCGCACGATCGACCGTCTCGAACGAGCGGGTTACGTCACTCGTGACACCGATCCGAGGGACGAGCGTCGGCGCGTGATCGCGATAACCGACGCCGGAAGACTGACGTACGAGCGACTACTGACGCTCGAGAAGGAAGATGCGGCGTTGACCGTCGGCGTCGGGGATGTCGCCGCGCTGCGCGAACAACTACTGCGATTGGTTCGCTCACCCGGATTGAAGACGGCAACTCGCGAACAGCAGGAAACGTCTCGCGACTAGAAGGCCGGCCAGGGAATCGTTCGATGGCCGTTCGGCTCAGGCATCACCGCGGACTCGGCGAACTGCATCGCCCGCACCGCCAAAGCCACGATCTCTTCCTCGGTGATCAGTTCGGACAACTCGTCGCCGAGATCCCCGTCGAGAGTTGTCGCGAATTCGGCGACGTCGGCGATCAAAGCACCGGGTACGGGCTGCCCGGCCCACCCCCACAACACGGTCCGCAGCTTGTTCTCCGAGTGAAGACAGATTCCGTGATCAACGCCGTACACCGAGCCGTCGACGCCTTCGAGGGCGTGACCACCTTTGCGGTCGGCGTTGTTGATGAGGACGTCCAGAACGGCCATTCGCTGCAGCCGTGGATCGTCCGCATGGATCAGGGAGACTGGTTCACCCTCCGAGTCGAAGGCCTGCAGGACCTCGAACCACCCCGGCGGAACGTTGCCGGGACTGCACAGGTCCACCATCTCGAGTCCGCCAGATCCATCCGCGCGGCGATCGACGGTGTCGATCCATCGCTGCACCATGCCTGGACCGAAGGGGCCGTCCCGCAACACTGTTCGCGGAATCACTCCCCAACCCAGCGCCTCGGACACGCGGTACGACGCGACCTCACGCCCCGCCAGAGTGCCGTCCGGGAAATCCCACAGTGGGCGTTCACCCCGGACCGGCTTGTAGACCACGCGGGTGGACTTCTCCCCCAGAGTCGACTCACATACCAGCGTGGCGTTGCTCGCCGTGGTGATCTGACCGATCAGAGTCAGATCACCCTCGAGCAGCACGTCCGGCACACCAGGTTCGGACACGACGTCAGACCTCGTCGTCGTCTGCGTCGTCGATCGCAAAACCGAAGGACTCGCCGCGTCGGTACCCATTGGTGCGGATGCAGACGTGTCCCTCGGGCGCCAACGGTTCACCACACAGCGGGCACGGCGCGCGTCCCGCCGCGATGACGCGTTCGGACCGCAGCGAAAACTCGCGCGCTTGCTCCGGAGTCAGGAACACACGGACCGCGTCCGGACCGTCGTCGGCGTCGTCGAGGACAACCGATTCGTCGAACTCCGTCTCGCTGACGGCAAGCAGCTCCACGACGACCGCCCCGGCATCGGCGTCCCAACCGAGCCCCATCGTGCCGACCCGGAACTCCGCGTCGAGTGGTGTGACCAGCGGGCTGAGGTCGGAGACGTCGTCGGCTTGTGGCGGAACCTCGGTTCCGAAGCGTCGATGCACCTCTTCGAGGAGTAAGCCCATGCGATCGGCGAGAACCTGAACCTGCTGCTTCTCGAGCAGCACACTCACCACCCGTGATTCGTGCACGGCCTGGAGATAGAAAGACCTGTCACCGGGTTCGCCCACCGTTCCTGCGACAAATCGGTCAGGAGTGCGAAATACGTGAATCGCGCGCGACATTGCACCTCCTCGAGTTCGAGCAGAACATCACTGAATACCCATTATCCGTCACAGCTCACGCACCGACCTCTCCGCCGGGGACGGACTCCTGCGCGGGAGCCGAACCGTTGGTCGCGGCCTTCGCCGCACCGATCGCGGCGAGCACGTCTCCGGTGTCGTTGACGCGAAGAACGAACGGCAGTGTCGCCGTGTAGCGAATCACACTGACCGAGGCGGGCTCGGCGACGATGCGCTGGAACGAATCGAGATGCATCGCAAACGCGTCGGCGAGAACCGATTTGATGACGTCACCGTGCGTGCACGCGATCCAGACGACGTCCTTGCCGTGTTCTTCGGCCAGCCGTGCGTCGTGCTCTCGGATCGCGGCAACGGCTCGCGCCTGTACCTGGGCCAGCCCTTCACCGCCGGGAAACACTGCACCGGAAGCGTGGCGCTGCACCACTTTCCAGAGCGGTTCTTCCAAGAGTTCCTTGAGCGGGCGACCCGTCCAGTCGCCGTAATCGACCTCGATGAGGCGATCCTCGACCACCGGCGTCAGACCACGGTCGACGGCAATGGGGCCGACCGTCTGCTCACACCGCAACAGCGGCGAGCGGACGATCTCCGCGATGTCCAGACCGACCAGCCGATCGACGACGCCTTCGGCCTGTTTCCGGCCGTGGTCGTCGAGTTCCACACCCGGCGTTCGACCGGCCAGGGTATGGGCAGTGTTGGACGTCGACCGCCCGTGCCGCAGTAGGACAACTGTCATTCCACAACCCTAATGGGGCGGTGGCCGCACGGACGGGTGGTCGACGTCGAAACGGGCCCTATGTCGCGGACACGACCCCTGTGGCCAGCAACGCAAGGACGACTACGCCGAGAGCGATTCTGTATCCGACGAACCAGTACATGGAGTGATCGACAACAAATCGAAGCAGCCAGGCGATCGCTGCGTAACCGACTGCGAAGGCGATGACGGTTGCCACCAGCAACTGCGGACCGCTCGCGTTCAGACCCTCACCGGCCGGCTCGAAGGCATCGGGGAGGCTGAACAAACCGGAGGCGAGAACTGCCGGAATCGCCAACAGGAACGAGTAACGGGCTGCGGCCTCACGGGTGAGTCCGAGGAAAAGGCCGGCACTGATCGTGCCACCCGAACGTGAGACACCCGGGATGAGCGCGAGTGCCTGAGCCGAACCCATGATGATGCCGTCGCGCGCTGTGAGCGATTCGATCGGGCGCGTCTTGCGTCCGTAGTACTCGGCAGCAGCGATGACGAGCGCGAACACGATCAGCATCGTGGCAATCAGCCACAGATTGCGTGCGCCGGTACGGATCTGGTCTTTGAAGAAGAACCCGAGGATGCCGACCGGGATGGTGCCGATGATGACATACCAGCCCATCCGGTAATCGAGATCGCCCCGGTGCTCGGCATTGAACACACCTCGGAACCAGGCAGTGATGATCCTCACGATGTCGCGTGCGAAGTAGATCAGGACCGCCAACTCGGTGCCGAGCTGCGTCACCGCGGTGAACGACGCGCCGGCGTCACTGCCGAAGAATATCTCCGACACGATTCGCAAATGTCCGGAAGACGAGATGGGCAGGAACTCGGTCAAGCCCTGCACGAGGCCCAGGATCACGGCCTGGAGCCAGGTCATCGCTTCGCCCATCACTCACCGATCCCGGCTGATTCGAATGGGGTTACTGCACACAGGTTTCGTGTGTCGGGTTCACGTTTCACCGGCGCCACGCTACCGGGGCCCACGGCGCCGCGCCGCGCCCGGCACGTCCGTGTCCGAATACCCCGACTCGAGGCGAGCGCCTACTAGTCTGCACGTGGTGAGATCTCTCGGGTGCCGCACTTGCGCACACGAGTCGGGCGCGAGATGCAGGCGGTTATGAAGCACAGATCTGTCGGAACGAGCGGACTTCGGGTCTCGCGACTTGGGCTCGGCACACTGACATGGGGACGCGACACGGACGGCGACGAGGCTGCTGCGCAGCTACTCGCGTTCGCCGAGGCCGGCGGAACCCTGGTCGACACCTCGCCCGCCTACGGCGCCGGTGCGGCGCAACGAATCCTCGCCGAGTTGCTCGACGACGTCGTTCCACGTGACGAACTCATCATCAGCTCGAGCGCCGGCATCGACCCCACACCGATCGGCACCGACCGCGTCGACTGCTCGCGGCGCGGATTGCTCCGCCAGCTCGACGCGACTCTTCGTGAACTCGGAACCGACTTCCTCGACATGTGGCAGGTCGCAACCTGGGATCCGCTCACGCCCGTCGACGAGGTTGCAGCAACCCTCGACTATGCCGTCTCGAGCGGCAAGGTGCGGTACGTCGGAGTGCGCGGCTACCTCGGCTGGCAGCTCGCGACGGCCGTAGGAGCCGGTGGCGCAACAACACTCGCCGCGACGCAGGCCGAGTACTCGTTGCTCGCACGCGGCGTCGAGGAAGAATTGTTCGCAGCGGCGGCCCATCACGGCGTCGGAGTGTTCGCCGCAGTACCCCTCGCTGGCGGTGTGCTGACCGGCAAGTACCGCGACGGCATTCCCGTCGATTCCCGCGGCGCCGACGAAGCACATTCGCAGGATGTGCAGAGCTATCTGACCGATTCCTCGATCCGGGTGGTCGACGCAGTCGTTACCGCTGCCGACGGTCTGGGTACTTCCCCACTGGCGGTGGCACTGGCCTGGGCGCGCGATCGCGCCGGGGTGGCCAGCGCCGTCGTCGGCACGCGTGATCTCGCCCAGTTGACAGGAGTACTGGCAACCGAAGAATTGGAACTTCCGAAAGCGATTGCCGCGGCTCTCGACGATGTGAGCGCTTGATCTGTCCCGCTGATCGAAATACCGGAGGTATCGTGTTGGCGAGGGCAGGCTAACCTAGTAGGCAACGCTTGACTACAGCCTCAGGAGAATCAATGACCACGCTCGACGTAGACAGCCTTTCCGCAGACGCAGGCCCAGCGTTCTCCGAACGAATCAAGACCGAGACGGACGCAGCACACCGCGAGACGGAGCAGTCGCGATTCGTAGGCGCACTACTCGGCGGTGAGCTGACCACGGCTGGCTACGCCGCACTTCTGGGACAGACGTACCTCGTCTACACGAGCCTCGAAGAGGCCGGCCGCACACACGCCGACAACGAGTTGGTCGCCCCGTTCCTGTCCGAGGATCTGTTGCGCGTGGCTTCACTCGAAGCCGATCTCGAGTTCCTCGGCGGACCGAACTGGCGCGACGAACTCGTGGCACTGCCGGCAACCGAGCGCTACATCGCCCGCCTGAAGGAGGTGGCGTTCGACTGGCCTGCCGGCTTCGTCGCACATCACTACCTTCGGTACATGGGCGATCTCTCGGGCGGACAGATCATCCGCCGGATGCTCGAACGCGCCTACGGATTCGAGACCGACGGACTTCGCTTCTACATCTTCGAAGGCATCCCCAAGCCGAAGCCTTTCAAGGACGACTACCGCTCGAATCTGGATGCACTGCAGATTCCTGCCGAGGAACAGCAGCGTTTCATCGACGAGGTGAATCTGGCGTACCGCCTCAACGGCGACTTGTTCGCCGACCTCGAAGTCGACATCGAGAGCTACCTCGTCAAATGATGAAGCGCTTGGCCGCGGCGGCTCTGGTCGCAGCAGCCGGTTTCGGTCTGGTGGCTTGCGGGTCCAGCGACACTTCGACGACATCTCAGGGTGCCAGGACCGCGGTACTCGAAGATTCCAGCCCGGTTCCCGTGTCCGACAACCCGACCGCGACACTGCCCGTGACGGTGAAGAGCTTCGACGGCGTCGACGTGACCATCACCGACAACAGCCGGATCGTTGCGGCCGACCGCTACGGGACGCTCGCGACGACGACGGTGGCGCTCGGCCTCGGTGACAATCTCGTCGGCCGCGACACCGCCGCCAAGTTCCCCGCAGTCGCGGACGTGCCGGTTGTCACGGTCGGCGGCCAATCGCTCAATACCGAGGCAATTCTCGACCTCAATCCCACCGTTGTTCTCACCGACACCAGTATCGGGCCCAAGAGCGTCCAGGATCAGTTGCGCGCCGCCGGTGTTCCCGTCGTCTTCTTCGATCCGACCCGAACACTCGAGGGTGTGCCGGGACAACTCCAGGCCGTCGCCGACGCGCTCGGCGTCCCCGCCCAGGGCGCAGCGCTGGTCGATCGGACCGAATCGGAAATCGCTGGAGCTCGCGATCTGGTCCCCACCGAGGGCGATCCACTGAAAATCGCGTTCCTCTACATGCGCGGATCGGCCATCACCATGATCGGCGGTGAAGGGTCCGGAGCAGATTCTTTGATCGAGGCACTCGGCGCCACCGATGCAGGAACCGCCTCGGGCATCACACAACAGTTCGTGCCCATCACCAGCGAAGCGCTCATCGCCGCAGCGCCTGACGCCCTGCTGATGATGACGGACGGATTGGCATCGATCGGCGGAATCGACGGCCTCGAAAAGGTCCCTGGCATCGCTCAGACGCCGGCTGGAAAGAACAAACGAGTAGTCGACATGGCGGACGGTGTACTGCTCAGCTTCGGGCCGAACACCGGACGCGTCATGGCGGCACTCGCCGAAGCGATCTACGAGCCCGGTGGATCGTGAGCAAAGATTCGTGAGTGCTGATTCGTGAGTACAGAGACAGGTAGTTCCGAAGCAGGTAAGACTGTGTCCGCAGCCGAGGATTCACACGACGTCGGGGGCGCCGACAAGTCGGCGTCTGGCCCCGCGTCACGGTCGCGGGTGAGTGCGGTTCTGGTCAGCTTGACTCTCGCCCTGGTGATCGTCGCGGTACTGTCGGCGTGCATCGGCCAAGTTCCGACGTCGCCTCTCGAGGTTTTGGGCAGCATCCTGCATCGCATCGGGCTCGACCTCGGTCCGATGCCCGCCCATCCCAGCGGTGAAGTGACTTTGTGGGAGGTTCGTTTCCCCCGCGTCGTGCTCGCCATCTGTGTCGGCGCGGCGCTGGGATGTTCCGGTGCGCTCCTGCAGGGTGTGTTTTCCAATCCGCTCGCAGAACCCGGAGTGATCGGAGTGTCTGCGGGCGCGGCAGTTGGCGCGAGTGCTGTCATCGTCGTCGGGGGAACGTTCGTGGCCGGCTGGGCCGTTGCTGCGGCTGCGTTCGTCGCCGGGCTGGTCACCACCGCGGCGGTCTACCTGCTGGCTCGGCACGAAGGCCGAACCGAAGTAGTGACGTTGGTGCTGACGGGCGTCGCGATCAACGCGTTCGCCGGCGGGCTCATCGCGTTCTTCACCTTCGTCGCCAGCCCGTCCGCTCGCGATCAGATCGTGTTCTGGCAACTCGGCTCACTCAACGGCGCTTCCTGGAACGCAGTCCTGATCGTGGCGCCGATGACCGTCGTCGGGATCGCCGCGACCATGATGATCGCCCCACGTCTCGACCTGCTGGCGCTCGGTGAACACGCGGCCCGTCACCTGGGCGTCAACGTCGAACGGCTGCGCCAGTTCGCGGTACTGATCGTCGCTCTCCTCGTCTCCGCAAGTGTTGCCTTCACGGGAATCATCCTCTTCGTCGGCCTGGTCGTTCCGCACCTGATGCGCATTCTCGTCGGACCTGGCCACCGCGCGCTGATTCCGGCGAGCGCCCTCGCCGGCGCACTGGTTCTGCTTGTCGCAGATCTGGGCTCGCGGTCG
Source organism: Rhodococcus sp. SG20037 (assembly GCF_031763325.1). Classification (NCBI taxonomy): domain Bacteria; kingdom Bacillati; phylum Actinomycetota; class Actinomycetes; order Mycobacteriales; family Nocardiaceae; genus Rhodococcus; species Rhodococcus sp. SG20037. The sequence continues at coordinate 3,359,209 of NZ_CP134497.1, forward strand.
CTGATCGACAACGCAGACCTGCCCCTCGGAATGCTGACCGCTCTGGTGGGCGGCCCCTTCTTCTTCTGGCTTCTCCGACGCACGCGCGCGCAACAGGGCGGGTGGGCATGAGCAGCCTCGTAAGAAACTGGCGCGAACTGTTCGGCCGCGTCACCCCCGAACCGAAGAGCCCAGCCGTCGGTGATGTCACCCTCGAGGCGCGCGACATCACAGTCGAACGCGGTGGTCGGCAGATTCTGGAAGGCGTGTCCATCGAAGTCCGGGCAGGCGAGCTAGTCGTTCTCGTCGGACCGAACGGCGCCGGTAAGTCGACTCTTCTTGCGGCGTTGGCCGGTGATCAGCCCGTCATCGCTGGGCGGGTGGACGTTGACGGCACCGACCTCACTCAGTGGTCGCCGATCGACATGGCGCGCCGACGCGCGGTGCTCCCCCAGAAACACACCATCGGATTTTCGTTCAGCGCTCGCCAGGTGGTTCGTATGGGACGTGCGCCATGGACCGGAACTCGCCGAGAAGACCGCGACGGCGCTGCTATCACCGCGGCGATGAAGACCTGCGATGTCGAGGGGTTCGCCAATCGGCCGTTCGCCGTGCTGTCCGGCGGCGAGCAAGCGCGGGTCGCGCTGGCCCGGGTACTGGCACAGGAAACGTCGACCATCCTGCTGGACGAGCCGACTGCAGCTCTCGACCTCGGACACCAGGAGGCGGTGATGTCCGTGGCGCGCGCTCGCGCTGCGGACGGCGATGCCGTCGTCGTCGTTTTGCACGACCTCGCGTTGGCAGCGGCGTACGCGGATCGGATCGTCGTGCTCGAAAACGGCCGCATCGCCGCTGACGGTCCCCCGGAATCGGTGTTGCACGAAGAGCTTCTGACCCGCGTCTACGGTTATCCGGTCGAGGTGTTCCCGCATCCGACAACCGGAGCAACGCTGGTCATCCCGCGCCGAGAATTCACCGAACAGAATCGATGATCGATCCCAGCCTGTTCAGGACGGCTCTCACCGTCGGCAGGCTGCGGCCGTCGCCCTCACGAACTCCGTCACCGGGACCGGGCTGTGACCAATCAGCCTCCGTGGACAGAACTGCGTCGCGGACCACACCGGCGATGCTTCGCTCGTCGGTCAGATCGATGTCGGTCACCGATCGCTCCGCGGTGGCGACAACGTCTGCAGGGGTCGGCACACTGTGCTCGCAGTATTCGCCGTATACCTCGACGAACAGCATGCTCTTTCGTACGCGGAACGCGAAAGTTCGACCGTCGGACCTGCCGAAACCGTGTGCGTGAGCGCCGACGGTGAGGTCCTCGATCTCGAAGCCCGGCCGCGCCGGTTCGGGCGACTGCGCGCCGGAATCGGTGGGTTCTGTGGGAATCACAATGATCTCCTCGGTGATTGCAGCGTCAACCGCAACCGCTGTTCGTACGGTATCGCGTCAGGGGTGTGAGCGGAATGGTCGGTAGTTCCTCGACGCGATGAACGGCGCCCGACTGCGATCAGGGATGATCGATGACAGTCGCACTGCGTGAAGAACAGATGACAAGAAAAAGAGGAACTACACATGGCTCGCCTAGGGATCCGCACCACTGCAGCAGCAATGGGGGCGGCGGTTCTGCTGGTCACAGGATGTTCTTCCGGAGATGGCGGAGACGACCTCATCACGATCGATCCCGCAACGGCAGCGGTCTCACCGGCCACCACCAGTACCCCGGACGGCGTGGTTCACCCGTATTCAGGTCTGATCGATTCCATCACATTCGACCCGATCACGCGCAGGGCTGTAGTGGTTGCCAACGACCCCCGTTCGGTGCTGGTCGTTCCTTCGGACAGTTTGGCCGGCGCCGACCCCGCCTCTGCAGGTCGTCCAACAGCCCTGGATTCCGACGTACGCGACGTTTCGATCGGCTCTGACGGTAGCGCTCTTCTGTCGATGGATCGCCAGGTAGTGAAGCTGAATCTGACTTCGGGCGAACAGACGTCCATCCCGGTAGACGGGCAGGCGAATTCAGCGGTCGAACTCAACGACGGCCGCATCGCGATCGGCACGGACAATGGTTCAGTTCACATCGTCGACCCGAAGACCGATCAGTCACAGACGGTTTCGGGATTCGCATCCGTCGACGAACTCGCGGTCACCGGCGACAACCTGAGCGCCCTCGATCACCGTCAGACCTCGCTGACGGCGATCAACCTCGGAGACGGCAAACTCGGCGTCGCTCTCCGCGCCGGTGAGGGCGCAACTCATCTGGCCACCGATCGCTTCGGACGCATTCTGGTCACCGACACCACCGGCAACGAACTGCTCGTCTTCACTGCCGATCCGCTCCTGATGCACCAGCGCTACCCCGTCGGCGAGTCGCCGTACGCCGTTGCCTACGACGAGACCGCGGATCGGGTGTGGGTGACACTGACCGCGACCAATGAAGTGGTCGGCTTCGATCTGTCGTCCGGCATCCCCGTGGAGACCGGACGGTTCAAGACGGTGCGACAGCCGAATTCGTTGGCCGTAGACTCTTCCAACGGCAATCTGATCGTCGGATCGGCAACCGGTGACGGGCTGCAGGTCATCCCGTCACGGGAGAACTGATGGAAAAGCGTACGCGCGGGATCCCCGCGCAGTGGGAGACGTCGGACGACAAGTTCGACTATGTGCCCCTTCGACTACCGCCGAACGTTTCGCGGGTCACGGCGTCGATGCGTCTGGCGATCTCCGCCGAGTTCGGCGGATGGGAACTCTCCCGAGTCCGTCTCTACCCCGACGGCAGTCGTCGCGTGCTCCTCAAGCGAAAGAAGACGCCGCTGCACGTGACCGATCCGGACGGCATTCAGCACTGATCGTCCAACAGACGACCAGGGCCCGCCGCTGTCGAAACCGCTGACAAAATCACACCATCGAAGAGCTGGAGAATCGTGTACCAACTGCTGCTGAGCCTGATGTTCCGGGTCCCACCGGAACGCATCCACCACATTGCCTTCACCGCGATGAAACTGGTGACACGGTTCGCTCCCCTTCGCTGGCTGGTCGCAAAAGTCCTTGTCGTCGACGACCCGGTTCTGCGGAGTCAGGCATTCGGTCTGACGTTCCCGGCACCTCTCGGCCTGGCCGCAGGATTCGACAAGGACGCCACCGGAGTCGACGCCTGGGGCCCGTTGGGATTCGGTTTCGCTGAGGTCGGAACAGTGACGGCCCAGGCTCAGCCCGGTAACCCCGCGCCGCGTCTCTTCCGTCTTCCGGCCGACCGCGCTCTGATCAACCGGATGGGCTTCAACAACCACGGCGCTGGTCACGCGGCGAATTTCCTGCGACAGCGCCGCGTCACGGTGCCGATCGGTGCCAACATCGGCAAGACCAAGATCGTCGAAGCCGCCGACGCCGCTGCCGACTACACCGCCAGCGCGCAGCTTCTGGGTCCGCTGGCCGACTTCATGGTCGTGAATGTCAGCTCGCCGAACACACCTGGACTCCGTGATCTGCAGGCCGTCTTATCACTGCGCCCGATCCTGCAGGCCGTGCTCGACACCGTCAGCGTGCCGGTACTGGTGAAGATCGCGCCCGACCTCTCGGACGAGGACGTCGACGCGGTCGCCGATCTGGCAATCGAACTCGGACTTGCCGGAATCGTCGCGACCAACACCACGATCCGTCGCGACGGTTTGAAGACCCCGGACGCCGAGGTAGCTGCACTCGGCGCAGGCGGGCTGTCCGGTGCACCGGTCGCCGAGCGCTCACTCGAAGTACTTCGGCGCCTGTACGCCCGAGTGGGCGACAAGATGACCATCATCTCGGTCGGCGGTATCGAGACGGCCGATCAGGCGTGGGAACGGATCCTCGCCGGCGCGACGCTGGTGCAGGGATACACCGGCTTCATCTACGGCGGACCGTTCTGGGCTCGCAGCATCCACAAGGGGATAGCCAAGCGGGTCCGCGCAGCGGGTTTCTCGTCGATCGCCCAGGCTGTGGGAGCTGAGAACCCTCGCTAGAGAGTGCTGTGCGCCTTTATTAACCGCCCGCGGTTAATAAAGGCGCACAGCATAGTGACTATTCGACCTCGAACGTCCCGGTCAGGGTTGCACGCGCAATCGCGTGATGGAACACGTTGAAACCGAGGAACGCCGGCGACGAATCAGGGGTGACTCCGTCGAGCGCCTCCACGTCGAGGGCATGCACCGCGACGATGTAGCGATGCGGACCGTGCCCGGGAGGCGGGCCTGCACCGATGAAACCGAACCCACCACCGTCGTGGCGGAGGGTGACGGTTCCGGCGGGCAGGACATCGCTGTCCGCCGCGCCGGCACCGGCGGGGAGCTCGGTGACGGAAGCGGGGATGTTCGCCACGGCCCAGTGCCAGAACCCCGACGCAGTCGGTGCGTCCGGATCGAACACCGTCACGACGAAGCTCTTCGTCTCGGCCGGAAAGCCGGACCACGAGAGCTGCGGTGAGATGTCTTCGCCACCGGGGACACCGAAGGCTCCACTGGCCTGAGCAAGCTTCAGCGGCTGGCCCGCAGTGATGTCGTCACTGGTCAGCTCGAAACTCGGCAACTTCGGCAATGGTTCGTACGGATCGTGCGCCATGCGAATCCTTTCTGTGACAAGAGAGCTCGATGTGCGTCGAGCTCACGGATCTATCTACGTGCTCGTCAGGAATTGAGCAGGAAATGTTCCAGAACACGTGTCCCGAACAGTAGTGCGTCCACCGGAACTCGCTCGTCGACGCCGTGGAACAGCGCGCTGAAATCCAGCTCGGGCGGCAACTGCAACGGCGCGAAGCCGAAGCAGCGAATGCCCAGTTTCGCGAATGCCTTCGCGTCGGTTCCGCCGGAGAGCATGTACGGAACTGTGCGAGCCTCCGGATCGTGGGCGAGGATCGCCTCGTTCATGGCGTCTACGAGGTGGCCGTCGAACGTTGTTTCGTACGAATCCAGCTTGGTGATCCACTCGCGGGTCACGTCGGGACCGATCAGTTGGTCCACCGTGCGCTCGAATTCGGCCTGCCGTCCCGGCAGCACGCGGCAGTCGAAGACCGCCTCGGCAGTCTGCGGAATGACGTTCGCCTTGTATCCGGCCTTGAGCATCGTCGGGTTCGCCGTGTCACGGAACGTCGCCCCGATGATGTTGGCGATCGTCCCCAACTTCGCGAGAGTCCCGTCGATGTCGGGTGATCCCGGATCGAAGTCCAATCCGGTCTCCTCGCCGACGGCGGTCAGGAACTCCGCGACCGAATCAGAGATCACGATCGGGAACTGGTGGGCAGCAAGCCTCGAGACCGCGCCGGCGAGTGTCGCGACCGCGTTGTCGTCGTGGAGGAAGGAGCCGTGCCCGGCGCGTCCCTTGGCAGTCAGACGCATCCAACCTAGGCCCTTTTCCGCAGTCTCCACGAGGTAGAGCCGGCGGTCGGTTCCGTCAGGCCGCGGAACCGTCAGCGAGAAACCGCCGACCTCACCCACGGCCTCGGTCACTCCCTCGAACAGATCCGGGCGGTGCTCGACCAGCCACTGGCATCCGTACTTTCCGCCAGCTTCCTCGTCCGCCACGAAGGCGAACACCAGATCACGCGGCGGTACGACGCCTTCCGCCTTGAACTGTCTGGCGAGGGCCAGGATCATCCCGACCATGTCCTTCATGTCCACGGCGCCGCGCCCCCAGACGTAACCGTCCTGGACGGTGCCGGCAAAGGGATGGACGCTCCAGTCGGCGGGCTCGGCCGGAACTACGTCGAGGTGACCGTGAAGCATCAACGCACCACGACCAGACTCGGCTCCCTTCAAACGAGCAAAGACATTTCCTCGGCCGGGTGCTCCGGACTCGACGTATTCCGTCTCGTAACCGACTTCTTGAAGCTGCGCGGCAACCCACTCCGCGCACGCACGCTCGCCTTTGGTGGTTTCGAGTTCTCCCGTGTTCGAGGTGTCGAAGCGGATGAGGGAACTGACCAGTTCGACTACTTCTGCTTCGGCTCTGCTCGGATTCGGATTATTCGGGGTTGTGGTCATTCCACTTTCCTACCATCGAATCAAACGACGCGGGCGACCGGAATGCCCCGCAACCTGGCGATTTGGGGCAGCTCACCTAATCGGATACTCTTTCCCAGCACCGAGAAATCGGGGCCGAGTCCGAGTGGCGGAATGGCAGACGCGCTAGCTTGAGGTGCTAGTGTCCTATTAACGGACGTGGGGGTTCAAGTCCCCCCTCGGACACTCTGTGTTGAGACAGACAGGAAAAGCTCCGGTTCATCGAACCGGAGCTTTTCTCGTAATTGGCGAAGTTCCCGCACCAGGGAACAGTCCGCGCGAGCGGCGATCGAGATGGAACAGAAGTTCGAAGTGGATACAGACACCAAGAAGTCGGATGCACTGCAGGCAGATTCGCTGGAAACAGCCGATTCAGAATCTGCTCGAGCCGAACTCACCGGACTCGACCCCGCAGAACTCGAAATCTGCCTGAAGGTCCTTTCCGAAGCCGCCGAACTCGACGACGAGCATCCCGATTCGATCACCATGCAGCGCGCTGTCGGCCATCTGTTCAAGCGACTCAAGAAGAAGCGTCGCCTCGCCTCGCGCGCAGCCGTCAACGAAGCCGACCGCCAAGTGGTCGCTGCGACTGCCACCGGTTCACCCGATCGCATCGACGACGAGACCGCAGGCATTCCGATCAAGTCGAACACCGCGGGCGCTTCCGCCGGCACGCTCATCAAGGCGCGGCCGTGCTACATCTGCAAGCAGCGCTACACCGCAGTCGACGCCTTCTACCACCAACTGTGCCCCGATTGCGCTGCCACCAGCCGCAGCAAACGTGATGCCAGCACTGATCTCACCGGCCGACGCGCACTTCTGACCGGCGGCCGCGCGAAGATCGGCATGTACATCGCGTTGCGCCTGCTGCGTGACGGCGCACATCTGACCATCACGACGCGATTCCCCAACGACGCGATCCGCCGATTCAAAGCGATGGAAGACAGCAACGACTGGATTCACCGTCTGCGCATCGTCGGCATCGACCTCCGCGACCCCGCCCAGGTTGTTGCACTCGCGGATTCCGTTGCCGCACAGGGTCCACTCGACATCCTCATCAACAACGCCGCGCAAACCGTCCGACGCTCCCCCGGTGCCTACGGCGCTCTGGTCGACGCCGAGTCCGGTGCGCTTCCCGCCGGTGAACTGCCTGATGTCCTGACTTTCGGCAAGACGAGCGACGCCCACCCCGCGGCTCTGGCCGGATCGCTGTCGGACGTCGCAAGCATCACCTCCGGAAATCTGTCCGCCGACGCGGTCAGTTCACTCGCCCTCGTCGCCAAGTCGGCGTCACCCGATCGCATCGAGCAGGGCATCGCCATCGACGCGGGCGGGCTGCTGCCCGACCTCGCGCACACCAACAGCTGGGTTCAGACCGTCGAAGAGGTCGATCCAATCGAGCTTCTCGAAGTCCAGCTCTGCAACTCGGTCGCGCCCTTCATCCTCGTTTCGCGCTTGCGCCCGTCGATGGCTGCGGCCGCTGCGCGACGCAAGTACGTCGTGAACGTTTCCGCCATGGAAGGCCAGTTCAGCCGCGCGTACAAGGGCCCTGGCCACCCGCACACCAACATGGCCAAGGCAGCACTGAACATGCTGACCCGCACCAGCTCCAAGGAAATGCTCGACGACGGCATCCTCATGACCGCCGTCGACACCGGCTGGATCACCGACGAACGCCCACACTTCACCAAGATGCGGTTGGCCGACGAAGGTTTTCACGCACCACTCGACCTCGTCGACGGTGCCGCCCGCGTCTACGACCCCATCGTTCAGGGTGAACTGGGCGTCGACCTGCACGGCTGCTTCCTCAAGGACTACAAACCCTCGCCGTGGTGATGGGCGGCACCGCCGCGGTGGTGACAGGCAGCACCTAGCCGCCCCGATGTGGCGATCTCGTCACCCCCAAACCCCCGTGTCGAGTAGCTCATTTCAGGTAGAGCACAGCATTGCAGGCGATAATGGAGCCGACACTGCTCACCGACTCGGAGGAACCATGACGATCGCCGTCGTACACAAGGACAGCCCGGAAGGCCGTGCCGCAATCGTGGCCGCTGCACGGGAATCCGTGGGTCGAAGCGAGGAACTGCTGGTTCTGCACGTCCTGGACGACGTCAACATCGGAGGCACGGTCAACCTCGGAGACACCGAGGACGATCGGGCCGCTCTTCGCGGCGAGATCCAGTCAGCGCTCGACGCCGGTGGATTCTCGGAGACGAAGTGGGATCTGCGCACCACCGAGCACGACGGCGATCCGGTTACCGCGCTCGTCGACCTGGTCCACGACGCGGGTGTCGATCTCCTGATCGTCGGAACACGCCGGATGTCCCCCATCGGCAAGTTCCTCCTCGAACGCCCGCTGCAACGCCTGTTGCTCGAAGTCGAGGCTCCGATCCTCGTCGTCAAGGAGCCCCTCCCCGCCGAGTGACCGCGGTCACATCACTTTCGACTACTCGTTTGTAGGCTGGCTCCATGACTGGAACCTCGCCCGCCCGAGAACTCGACATCATCGTCTACGGAGCGAGCGGCTTCGTCGGTAAGCTTCTCGCCGACTACCTCGTCAAACATGCTCCCGAAGGCACGAAGATCGGCCTCGGTGGCCGCTCCCTCGAAAAGTTGGCAGCCACTCGCGCCGATCTGGGTACTGCCGCTGCCGATCTCCCCTTGATCATCGCCGACGCCGACGACGCAACCGCACTGAAGGCACTCGCCCAGCGAACCCGGGTCGTCGCCACCACGGTCGGCCCGTATGCCAAGTACGGCCACGCCCTTGTTCACGAATGCGCCTCCGCCGGAACTCATTACGTCGACCTGACCGGTGAGGTGCTGTTCCACCGCGAGAGCATCGACGACAACCATGAGCTGGCGGTCTCGACCGGCGCCAAGATCGTCCATTCCTGCGGATTCGATTCCATCCCTTCCGATCTCGGAGTTCACGTCCTGCACGAGAAGGTCGCCGCCGACGGCGCCGGCGAGCTCACCGACACCACCCTGGTGGTCACGGCCCTGCGCGGCGGCGTGAGCGGTGGCACCATCGATTCGCTTCGCAACCAAATCGACGTGTCGAAAGACGATGCGCGCCTGCGGAAACTTGCTGCCTCGCCGTACTCGCTGAGCCCCGATCGTGATCGGGAGCCCGAACTCGGACGCCAGAGCGACGTGAGCGTGGTCGACGGCAAGAAGATCGATCCGTCGTTGAAGGGGTGGAAAGCGCCGTTCGTGATGGCGTCGTACAACACACGAGTCGTCCGTCGCAGCAATGCGCTCCGAGAGTGGGCGTACGGCAAGAAGTTCAAGTACAGCGAGGTGATGAGCGTCGGCTCATCGGTGGTGTCACCGGTGATTGCGGGCGGCGTGGCGGTCGGCCTCGGCGCGCTGGTCGCCGGACTCGCTCTACCTCCGACACGTTTCCTTCTCGACAAGGTATTGCCGGCTCCCGGTGAAGGTCCGAGCGAGAGCACCCAGAAGAAGGGCCACTTCACGCTCGACGTGTTCACCACGACCACGACCGGCGCCCGATACACATCACGAGTGAAGGCGAAGGGCGACCCGGGATACAGCGCGACGGCGGTAATGCTCGGCGAATCTGCGTTGTCGTTGGCGAAGGACCAAAAGGCTCTTCCCCCGGCCACCGGCGTTTTGACTCCAGCGACAGCGCTCGGCGACGTCCTGGTCGAGCGTCTACGCGCGGCTGGTTTCGAGATTTCCGCGCGCAAACTCTAGACAGAACGAATTTCACTTGATCGTTTCAGCTCTTCGCGCCCGATTATCGCAGCTCAGGGCGCGGACAGCGGTGGGAATACTCCCAGGTAACATTGATGTTGGTTCATGGCATCCATATGTGATGCTCCGCTTTCGGAAAAGTGAGGCTATTCATGACTGAGCGCGTTCAGGTCGGCAGTCTTCAGGTTGCCAAGGTTCTCTACGACTTCGTGGTCGAGGAGGCTCTTCCCGGCACCGGTGTAGACGCCGAAACGTTCTGGGCCGGCGCCGACAAGGTCATCACCGAGCTCGCACCGAAGAACCGCGACTTGCTTGCCAAGCGTGACGATCTGCAGGCTCAGATCGATCAGTGGCATCGCGATCACGCCGGCGCTCCCATCGACGCCGCCGCGTACAAGGCGTTCCTGCAGGAAATCGGCTACCTCCTGCCGACGCCTGCCGAGTTCTCGGTCACCACCGCGAACGTCGACACCGAGATCACCTCGACGGCCGGCCCGCAGTTGGTCGTGCCGATCCTCAACGCGCGCTTCGCACTCAACGCGTCCAACGCCCGCTGGGGTTCGTTGTACGACGCGCTGTACGGCACCAACGCCATCTCCGAGGAGAACGGCGCCGAGAAGGGTTCCGGCTACAACAAGGTCCGCGGCGACAAGGTCATCGCCTGGGCGCGTGAATTCCTCGATGCGGCAGCACCTCTCGCGTCGGGATCGCATGCAGATTCAACCAAGTACGTTGTCGACGGCAGTGAACTGAAGATCACGTTGGCAGACGGTACTGTCACCACGCTCGCCCAGCCGGAGAAGTTCGTCGGCTACCTCGGCGAGAAGGACGCACCGACGAGCATCCTGCTGCTGAACAACGGATTGCACGCCGAGATCCAGATCGACGCCTCGTCCCCGATCGGCAGCACCGACGCCGCCGGCGTCAAGGACGTCGTTCTCGAATCCGCCGTCACCACGATCATGGACTTCGAGGATTCTGTCGCCGCTGTCGACGCCGACGACAAGGTTGTCGGCTACCGAAACTGGTTGGGTCTCAACCGTGGTGACCTGTCCGAGGAGATCAAGAAGGGCGCCAAGTCCTTCACCCGCACGCTCAACGGCGACCGTAAGTACACCGCAGTCGACGGCAGCGAACTCAGCCTGCACGGTCGTTCGCTCCTGTTCGTCCGCAACGTCGGTCACCTCATGACCAACCCCGCGATCCTCGACGCCGACGGCAACGAGGTCCCCGAGGGCATCCTCGACGCCTTGATCACCAGTGCCTGTGCAGTGCACGGCCTCTCGATCAGTGACGCCAACGGACCGCTCGACAACAGCCGCACCGGCTCGATCTACATCGTCAAGCCCAAGCAGCACGGTCCCGAGGAGGTTGCCTTCACCACCGAACTGTTCGGCCGTGTCGAGCAGGTTCTCGGGCTTCCGGAGAACACGCTCAAGGTCGGCATCATGGACGAGGAGCGTCGTACGACGGTCAACCTCGCCGCCTGCATCAAGGAAGCCAGCGACCGCGTCGTGTTCATCAACACCGGCTTCCTCGACCGCACCGGCGACGAGATCCACACCTCCATGGAAGCCGGCGCGATGGTGCGCAAGGCCGAGATGAAGAAGCAGAAGTGGATCGGCGCCTACGAGGACTGGAACGTCGACACCGGTCTGGCCTGCGGTCTGCAGGGCAAGGCCCAGATCGGCAAGGGCATGTGGGCCATGACCGAGTTGATGGCAGACATGCTCGAGCAGAAGATCGGTCACCCCAAGGCCGGCGCCAACACTGCATGGGTACCTTCGCCGACCGGCGCAACGCTGCACGCGACGCACTACCACCGCGTCGACGTATTCGCAGTTCAGGACAGCCTGAAGGGCAAGCCTCGCGCGAGCGTCGACGACATCCTGACCATCCCGCTCGCTCCCAGCACCGACTGGACGGACGCGGAGAAGAAGGAAGAGCTCGACAACAACTGCCAGTCCATCCTCGGCTACGTGGTCCGTTGGATCGACGCGGGCGTCGGCTGCTCCAAGGTTCCCGACATCCACGATGTCGCGCTCATGGAGGATCGCGCCACGCTGCGCATCTCGAGCCAGCTGCTCGCCAACTGGCTGCGTCACGGCATCGTCAGCGAGAGCGACGTTGTCAGTGCACTCGAGCGCATGGCCCCGGTTGTCGACCGTCAGAACGAGGGCGACGCCGAGTACCGCAACATGGCACCTGATTTCGATTCCAACATCGCGTTCCAGGCTGCCAAGGAACTCATCCTCGAAGGCGCGAAGCAGCCCAGCGGATACACGGAGCCGATCCTGCATCGCCGCCGCCGCGAGTACAAGGCCGCCAACGCCTGATTTCACCTTCTTCGAACTCGAAGCTGAACCCGAACAGCCTCGGCACCGCTCCCGGTGTCGAGGCTGTTCGCGTAGGCCCCGAAGTTTCGTCACTAGACTGGCCGAGGACACAGTCCGTTCAACAGACATTCTTCGAGTGACCAAGGTAGGGCAAGGTACGTGGGCGAACATCGCGGCGGGTCAGGCGCCAGAGGTATCAGTAAGGGGCCGATTCTCGTCGTCGTGCTGATCGTCTTGATCGTGGCAGGCTTCTTCGGATGGAAGGCCCTCAGCAACCGGATCGACGATCAGGGACAGCAGGCAGCCGGTACGTGCGTCGAGGGCAACAAGACACTCGACGTCACCGCGGATCCGTCCATAGCCCCACAGGTCGAGGAACTGGCGAAGCGGTACACCCAGACCTCGCCGGTGGTGCGTGATCACTGCATCGCCGTCGTGGTGCACGGTGCGCCGTCCGCGTCGGTCTCGACGGCACTCGAAGCCGGTCCGGCGGCCCCCTGGGACGACGCAGCATTGGGACCACGTCCCTCCCTGTGGATCCCGACGAGTTCGTTCGAACTCGCGCCACTGTCGGGCAAGGCCGTGATCAACGGTGATCCTCGCTCGCTCGCGAGTTCCCCGATCGTTCTGGCAGCCGGTCCCGAGACCGCGGCAGCATTGGCCGGCGCAGCATCGAGTTGGAAGTCTTTGCCTTCCGATCTGACGGTCGCCCTGCCGGTCGGAAGTACCGAAACCTCGATGGCTGCACAGGCGATCGCTGCCGGCGTCGCCGATGCGGGTGCCGGTCCGGTCACGACGGATCAGGCGAAGTCCGCTCAGGTCAACGCTGCGCTCAGTGCACGGGCGTTGCAGTTCCAATCCTTGCCGACTCCCCCCTCGTCCACCGCCGAAGCCCTCGGAGCACTGAGCGCCGGAACACCGGATTCGGTGAAAGCCGTTCCGGCCACGGAACAGTCGATAGCGCAGAGCGCGAACGCGGCGATGACGACGTACTCCCCCGCCGGCGCAACGCCAGTCGCGGACTATCCGGCGGTCATCGTCTCGGGCAGCGGGATCGACGAAACCGCGTCGCGCGCAGCGGCACAGTTTGCCGATTTCATGCGTGAGCCGAATCAGTCACAGTTGTTCGTCGGCGCCGGTTTCCGGGTCGAGGGCCAAGACCTTCCCGATCTCGGGGCGGTGTCCCCGGCCAAGATCTCGTCCACGTTGAAACCGGCTTCGGCGGAGACCGCAGCGGCGCTCGGTGACATAGTCGCCAACCCGGTCTCGCCGCGCAGTGCCACCATCCTGATGGACACGTCGGCGTCGATGGGTACCGACGACGGTGGCACTACCCGCTTGGCGAACGTTGCCTCGGCGGTGAATACCCAATTGGGTCGCAGCCCTGACGCTTCGGACATCGGCCTTCGCGAGTTCAGCACGGGCACCGACGGAAAACCGTCCGAGCGCATCCTGGTTCCGGGCGGTTCACTGTCCGAGCCGAATCGGCGTGCCACGATCACCGATTTCCTCAACGGGCTTCGGGCCGGCGGAAAGACCTCCAAGTACCCGGCGCTTGCCAGCTCCTACAAAGCCGCCGTGGACGGTTTCGACGCGGGGCGAGTCAACTCGGTGCTGCTGATCACCTCGAGTACGCCTGACGAATCCGCCACGACGCGAGCCGAACTGCTCAGCGCGATCGCCGCTACGGGCAATCCGTCGCGTCCGGTACAGGTCGACGTGATCGTCGTCGGTGCGGGCGACGACGTCTCCACACTCCAAGACGTCTCGGATCGGACGGGCGGAACATTGGTTCGGGTCGATTCGACGTCCGACCCCGCTCTCGCGGCCGCAGTGACCAAGATGCTGTCCTGATGGGGCGCGTCGCGGTTTTTGCAGTCCTTCTCGCCCTTCTGACCTGGTTCCTGCATCGCCGACTCGTTCGCGCCACCGGCATCCCGAGGCGATGGGCTCGTCTCGCCGACACTGCGCTTGTCGTCTTGGCGGTCTCGACGCTCATCGGGGTCGGCAGCGGCGAAGTCTTCTCGACGTCCTGGGCGCGACCGATCGGATTTGTCGGATGGGTCTGGCTGGCTTCGTGGCTGTATCTGATTCCCGGACTGCTCGTGATCGGCCTGTTCGCCGGGATCGGTCGACTACGTGCACGCCACACGGATACCACGACCGAAGTCGACCCAGCCAAGCGTCGTACGTTGCAGTTGGCTACAGCAGCAGTCACTCTCGCGGCGATCGGCACCGCCGGCTACGGCGTCTACGAGGCGTCGGGCCCCAAGATTTCCCGCGTCCGCGTGCCGCTCGCTCGTCTACCTGAGGGCTTCAACGGATACCGGATCGCCTTGATCACCGACCTGCACGTGGGACCGGCCCGCGGGGTCGACTTCACCCGCAAGGTGGTCGATATCGTGAACTCGCAGAATGTCGATCTGATCGCGATCGGCGGCGACCTCGTGGACGGAACCGTCGCGAAAGTTGCTCCCGATCTTGCTCCGCTCGCCGATCTTCGGGCGCCCGACGGAATCTTCGGAGTCAGCGGAAACCACGAGTTCTACGCCGACGACGGCGGCAAATGGCTCGACGTGTGGGAGACATTGGGGATCACCACACTTCGCAACAGCCGCACCTCGATCCAGCATGGCGGCGATACCATCGACATCGTGGGCATCCACGACTACACGTCGCCGGCCCCGTACGAGCCGAACCTGACTGCCGCGCTCGCAGGTCGCGATCCGAATACTTTCGCCTTGCTTCTCGCGCACGAACCGCGTCAAGCGATCGAGGCGTCCGAGATGGGTATCGATCTGCAACTGTCCGGGCACACTCACGGCGGTCAGATGTGGCCGCTGCGGTATCTTGTTCCGCTGCAGCAGCCTTCGGTGCAAGGCTTGGACAGGGTCGGAAACACAGTGCTGTACACGACGCGCGGCGCCAGGGCTTGGGGTCCGCCGGTACGCGTCGGCGCCCCGCCGGAGATCACTGTTCTCGAACTCGTACACGAGAGGTGATGATCTCCGGCGGGCACACGCCTTAGTTGCCTGCGAACGCTTCGATCGGCGGGCAGGAGCAGACCAGGTTGCGGTCGCCATGTGCACCGTCGATACGACGCACGGACGGCCACACCTTCGGGCGGGCCTTGCCACGCGGGAAGACGGCGATCTCACGCGAGTACGGGTGATCCCACTGCGCTGCAATGCTTCCGGCAGTGTGGGGAGCACCGCGTAGCGGGTTGTCCTCGACCGTCCACTCGCCGGCGCCGACGCGATCGATTTCGCCGCGAATGGCGATCATCGCCTCGCAGAACTCGTCGATCTCTTCGAGGTTCTCGCTCTCGGTGGGCTCGACCATCAGTGTGCCGACCACGGGGAAGCTCATGGTCGGTGCATGGAAACCGTAGTCGGCCAGACGCTTTGCGACGTCGTCGACGGTGACGCCGGTGTCCTTGGTCAACCCACGGAGGTCGAGGATGCACTCGTGCGCGACCATGCCGTTCTCGCCGGTGTAGAGAACCGGGAAGTACTCGTCGAGTCGACGCGCGATGTAGTTGGCCGACGCGATGGCGGTCAGGCTGGCGCGGCGCAGGCCCGCAGCACCCATCATCCGGATGTAGGTCCAGGTGATGGGCAGAATGGACGCACTGCCGTACGGCGCTGCCGAGATCGTTCCTCCACCACCGAGTTCGGGGGCCATCGGGTGTCCGGGCAAAAACGGCGTCAAGTGTGAGCGCACACCGATCGGGCCGACGCCGGGTCCGCCGCCGCCGTGCGGGATGCAGAAGGTCTTGTGCAGATTCAGGTGGCTGACGTCGCCGCCGAATCGGCCCGGACGGGCAAGGCCGACAAGCGCATTGAGGTTGGCGCCGTCGACGTACACCTGGCCACCGGCGTCGTGTACCGCTGCGCAGATGTCGGCGATCTCGTGCTCGTAGACACCGTGCGTTGAAGGGTAGGTGATCATGATCGCGGCGAGACGCTCGGCGTGATCGGCGATCTTCGCGCGCAGATCGTCGACGTCGACGTCACCGTTGGGACGGCAGGCGACAACCTCGACGCGCATCCCGGCCATGACGGCAGAAGCCGCGTTGGTGCCGTGAGCACTCGACGGAATGAGGCAGGTGTCGCGGTGGTCGTCGCCCCGGCTGAGGTGGTAGTTGCGGATCGCGAGCAGGCCCGCGTATTCCCCCTGGCTGCCGGCGTTGGGTTGCAGGCTGACGTTGTCGTAGCCGGTGACCGCGACCAGCCAGTCTTCGAGATCCTTGATGATCTTCAGCAGACCGGGCGCATCCGATGTCGGCGCGAACGGATGGATCGCGTTGAACGCGGGCCAGGTGATGGATTCCATCTCGGCGGTCGCATTGAGCTTCATGGTGCACGAACCCAGCGGGATCATGCTGCGATCGAGGGCGATGTCCTTGTCGGACAGCGCGCGCAGGTAGCGAAGCATTGCCGTTTCCGTACGGTAACGGGTGAAGGCTTCGTGCTGCAGGTAGTCGGAGGTGCGCTCCTGAGCAGCCGGAACCGAATTGCCCTCGGCTTCGATGGCGACAACAGCATCCTCGATCCCGAACGCGTCGAGCACGGCAAGGACGTGGTCGGCGGTCGTGGCCTCGTCGCAGGAGATACCGACATGATCGGCATCGACCAGACGCAGGTTGATCCCGGATTCCTTGGCCGCAGCGACGACGTCGGCCGCCTTGCCCGGAACCTGAGCGAGCACGGTGTCGAAGAACGAATCGTGGACGACGGTCACGCCGCCTTCGCGCAGGCCGTTTGCCAACGCGTGTGCGCGGGCAGCGACTCGCAACGCAATCGCCTTGAGTCCCTCGGCGCCGTGGTAGCTCGCGTACATCGCAGCGAGGATGGCGAGGAGCACCTGAGCGGTACAGATGTTGGACGTCGCCTTCTCGCGGCGAATGTGCTGCTCACGTGTCTGCAGCGCCAGGCGGTACGCCTTGTCTCCGTCTGCGTCGATGGAGACGCCGACCAAGCGGCCGGGCAGCTGACGCGCATGCTTGGAGTGCACGGCCAGGTAACCGGCGTGCGGTCCGCCGTATCCCATGGGAACACCGAAACGCTGGGTGGTTCCGAAGCACGCATCCGCGCCGAGCTCACCGGGTGAGGTGATGAGCGTCATCGCGAGGAGGTCGGCGCCGACGGCAACCAGTGCGCCGCGCTCGTGAGCTTCCGCGATGATCGAGGTGTAATCGACGACTCGTCCCGAGGCACCTGGGATCTGGGCGATGACGCCGAAGAACTCACCTTCCGGAAGACCAGCGGTGAGGTCCGCGGAGACGATCTCGATCCCGAGCGGCTCGGCGCGAGTCTCGATGACGGCGAGGGTCTGCGGGTAGAGATCGGCGTCGACGACAAATCGTGGGGACTTGCTGCGGTTCGCGCGGCGCAGGAGCGTCATGGCTTCGGCAGCGGCGGTGGCCTCGTCGAGCATCGATGAGTTTGCCAGTTCCATGCCGGAGAGATCGGCGACCATGGTCTGGAAGTTGAGGAGGGCTTCGAGACGGCCCTGGCTGATCTCCGGCTGATACGGGGTGTACGCGGTGTACCAGGCCGGGTTCTCGATGATGTTGCGCAACAACACCGGCGGCGTCAACGTGTCGAAGTAGCCGAGACCGATCATCGACGTCGCGACGGTGTTCTGGGCTGCGAGTGCAGTCAGTTCGGCAAGTGCCTCGTGCTCTCCGACCGGAAGCGGCAGAGCGTCGAGTCCGGCAGCGATGCCGTTCGGGGCAGCGTCGAGGATGACGGAGGGAACGGCCTTGGTTGCCAGTTCGTCGAGTGAATCGACCCCGACGAGTTCGAGGATGCGCGCGAGTTCCGCGGCGTTCGGACCGACATGGCGGTCGGCAAATATACGGCTTGCAGCGTCGATCACGACAACTCCCAGACAGATCGGAGGATCAGGACACACACCGAACTGCGGTGTGTTCCTCCCCCTCTGTCGCATGCTCGATTCCCGAGCGCCTGAGAGATTCGGTAGTGATCCGCCGAAGGCGGAAGCCACAGCCTTTCCCCGTCGGCGGGTGGGTTGTCCCACCGCTTTCCAGAGGCGTCGGAGCCCGTACGGTCCTTGGTGCCTGAGAGATTGACGGGGAGGTATTGCTCCTTCGGCGCCCTGATCCCGCTCACGACTGACCTTTGAGACAAAGACTGAAACAAAGACAAGTTCGGTGAATCGGTATCCGAGGCTCTCCCGTACGCCGGCGACGCAGGCTCAGTCTAGTTGACCGAAACGCCTACCTGCACCGTGGCATCCTCCAAAGAGATGTGACGTACGTTATCCGGTTTTGCGGCTGGCGCGATTCTTGCGTCGCGAAGCCAACTCGTCTTCCGGGTTGGGATCACTTTCGCCGCCGTCGGCCCGCTCGGCGGGGAAGTCGGCGATCGTTCCGGTGAGTTCACGCATCGCGCCACTGACTGCGATGCCGAATACGCCCTGCCCACCCTGGAGGAGGTCGACGACCTCTTCGGGGGACGTGCATTCGTACACGGTGGTGCCGTCGGAGAACAGAGTGATGTTGGCAAGATCGCGGACGCCACGCTTACGGAGGTGATCGACGGCAACGCGGATGTTCTGCAGTGAGATGCCGGTATCGAGCAGACGCTTCACGATCTTCAGAACGAGAATGTCCTTGAAGGAGTACAGACGTTGGCTTCCGGATCCGGCAGCGCCACGGATCGACGGAACAACCAACGACGTCCGTGCCCAGTAGTCGAGTTGGCGGTACGTGATCCCGGCGATCTGGCACGCACTGGGTACTCGATATCCGACGAGGTCGTCGGGGATGGAATCGTCCGGGAACAAGCCCGGCTGCAGCTCTTCGGAAGACATTTCTGCAGTCGCGGCACTACCGGCTATGCCCGTCCCGCGCTCATTCGACTGTTCTTCCACTGCCGTCTCCCTCTCGCTTCGCCATCATGTAACCAACCTGTGCTATCAGCAGTCACGAGAATCCCGTGCCGACCGAACTTTCAGATGTGAATCCAAGGCAGGTAATTCCATGAGTGGACTTACCCAGAGTACGCCTCGATCGACAAGGCGAGAAGATCTCCACCGCACGCAACGGTAAGTCCAGGAGGGTGCATGGTCAACGCAACACGCCGACCGAGACTCAACCTCTACTTGAGAGTTGAAGACTAAAGTCCGCAACCAGTCAATTCAGGCTAACCATCAGTGGCTTTGAAATCGTCCGGAGAGATGGTGTCGAGGAATTCCTTGAACTTCTCGACCTCGTCTTCGCGCTCGTCGGGAATGACCAGACCGGCCTCGGCGAGAACAGCCTCCGACGCGAAGATCGGAACGCCGATGCGCAGGGCCAATGCAATCGAGTCCGACGGACGTGCCGAGACAGTGGTCTGCTCGTCGAAGACGAGATCCGCGTAGAAAGTGCCCTCTTGCAGGTCCACGATCCGAACTTCCTTGAGGCTCCGACCGAAAGATTCGATCAAGATCTTGATCAGGTCGTGAGTCAGCGGCCGCGCCGGCTCGACTCCCTGTTGTTCGAGAACAATCGCGGTAGCTTCGGTTTGCCCGATCCAGATCGGCAGGTACCGATCGCCGTCGGACTCTCGCAGCAACAGGACCGGCTGATTCTGAGGCTGCTCGACACGAACTCCGATCACACGCATTTCGCCCATCGAGCTTGCCTCCAACCTGACGTGATCCAGCCGACCGACTCCGATGCGGTCGTACTGAAATTCTATTCGAGTGTGCCCCGCTGATCGAGGAACTCAGCGATCGAGACTTCCCCGAACTGCCGATTTGACCAGACACGTGTGCAAAGTCAGTGACAGAGCGGCCAGCTCCCGCACCATTTCCTCGGCACGATCACGTGCTCCGGCATCACGACCCTTGGCAACCGGTCCGGCGATCTGAGTCACCAGCCCCGCTTCGCGATCAGCAGCCAACTTGAACGCGCGCAGATGGCGAACCTCCAAGCCGTACTCGGACATCGCCTTAGCGGTGCGCGCCAACGTCACGGCATCCTCGTCGAAGAAGCCCGCCGCGCCGGGAACGACCAAACCGGTGCGGATCAGATCGGTCAGAAACCGATCGTCGATGTCAGCGCGCGCGAGAAGATCCTGACGACCGACTCGAACTTCGCGATCGACCCGGAACGCCTCGGGTGAGACATCGCCCGTAGCGATCGACAGGACGCGAGCACGACGAGGCGCAGGAACTTCTGCACTCACCGTCGCTGCGCCACTGTCGATCGCTTCGAGTTGTTCTTTGATCACTTTGAGCGGCAGGTACTGATCGCGTTGAGCGGTCAGCACGAAGCGAAGACGCTCGCAGTCCTCGACAGAGAATCTGCGGTATCCCGACGGTGTCCGTTGCGGGCTGATCAAGCCCTCGGACTCGAGGAAACGGATCTTCGAAATCGTCACGTCGGGAAAATCTGGACGCAACCGATCCAGCACGGAACCAATCGACATTCCGGGCTGGCTCTGCTGCCGCACTGCCGTCATTAGCTACCCGCACCTGCTGACGACTCGCCGACCTGCGAACCGCCGGCACGAGGGCCGGTGAGGAACACCAGACGGAACTTGCCGATCTGAACCTCGTCACCATTCGCGAGAACTGCCGAATCGACAGGCTCACGGTTGACGTAGGTGCCGTTGAGGCTTCCGACGTCGACGACGTGGAAATCTGCATCTTCCTGACGGAACTCGGCGTGACGACGGCTGACGGTCACGTCGTCCAGGAAGATGTCGCTGTCCGGGTGCCGACCTGCCGACGTCGTCGGCTGATCGAGCAAGAAGCGGGATCCTGCATTCGGTCCCCGCTTGACCACCAGAAGTGCGGCTCCGGCGGGAAGGCCTTCCACGCCCGAAACCGGCTGCTCGGCGGCCGGTGCTGCAGAGGAGGTGTTGTCGAGCTCATTGAGGAAGTCCGCGCGGAAAACCGAAGTGGTCTCCGCCGGCGACTCCCCATAGCCCGCGTCGTTACCGTTCTCGCTCACTGTTTCTCCTCCTGGGTCAATCATCCAGATCATGAATCACTGGACTACGCAGTGCACTTTCTTCACGAGCATCTTTCACAGTCACGTTCGATACGGCCCTGCGCCCCGACTCGGCACATGCGTACCTAACGACCGTACCCTGCGCAGACCGCCGTGTGCAGCGAGACAGGCCGCGACACAACACGAGTTGGCCGGTCCACGCGCAGGTTTTCTACTCGGACGTGAGTCCCTTGTATGCCTCCGCGTCCAGAGTTGCCGCGAGTGCGGCGTCGAGTGTGGCCTCGTCGGCAACCTCGAGTTCGACCAACCAACCCGTGTCGTACGGGTCGGTGTTGACGAGGTCGGGCTGTCCGTCCAATTCACCGTTCGCTGCAAGAACTTTCGCAGTGAACGGAGCAAAGATGTCGGAGACGCTCTTGGTCGACTCGACCTCACCGAGCGATTCACCGGCGGTCACGTCTTCGTCGACAGCGGGAAGCTGGACGAACACGACGTCACCGAGCTGCGACTGAGCAAAGTCGGTGATACCGACTCGAACTGAGGTCGGGCCGGTTCGCTTCACCCACTCGTGCTCCGCGGTGTAGCGCAGATCGGTAGGTGTATCGAGCTCACTCACAGTGGCTTCCTTTCACAGGCCGTCCGAAAGTCGGACGCAAAAAGATCAATTTCCGGGTTGAGCGTATTGGCGCGGATTCAATTGTCGCAAGACGGAGATCGTGACCTGCTGCGATTGCTCGACGGACGACGTTCCGCCATTGCGTGCGACATTGTCGAAGACGCCTCCGGGAATGTTCAACGCTGCCGCCAATGTCGGCGGATCTCCGATCGCGGTCACAGTGTACGGCTGCTCGATCCGGGTTCCGTCCAATTCGATCTCGCCGCCGCGCCCACTCACCCACGAGTTCACGCCGATACGAATGGGTTCGCCGTTCGCACCTGCGATCGAGATGGCTTCGGCACCGGCAGCACGCAGTTCCTGGATGAGATCGAGAATCACTTCCGATCCGACGCCGCCCGCCGGATCTGTCAGGGTCATCGTCACACCCGGTCCAGTGGCCGGAGCGGTCCCCACTTGAATGGAGAGTGAGGTCAGCCGCGCCCGCGCCTCGTCCAGCGCTGCTCCCGTGTTGCCACCGGCTTCCAAAGTGGCAAGCGATTCCTGAAGATTCGCGACTTCCTGCCTCAGCGCGGCTTCGCGCCGATTCAAATTGTCGAGAACCACCAGGAGGTCGGCAGGGCGCGCGGCGTCGAGTGAATCTCCGGCCACTGTGCTGCGTACCTGTGTGGCAATCGCAACGCCGAGCACGCCCAACAGCACAGCAGCGAGGATTGCGAAGACGACGTTGGTGCGGTGTTTGGACGGTGAACGCAACTCGTGACGACCTTCACCCGCAGTGGTGACGGGAGGTTCTTCTTCCGGTTCGGTCGTGGAATGTTCCGCCATGACTCACGCTCCGAACAGTCGGCGTCGCAATGCCGCTGCGTTGCCGAAGATCCGGATACCCAACACGACGACGATCGCCGTCGAGAGTTGAGTACCGACACCCAACTGATCACCGAGCCAGACGATCAACGACGCGACGAGCACGTTGAAGACGAAGGAAACCACGAAC
Source organism: Rhodococcus sp. SG20037 (assembly GCF_031763325.1). NCBI lineage: Bacteria > Bacillati > Actinomycetota > Actinomycetes > Mycobacteriales > Nocardiaceae > Rhodococcus > Rhodococcus sp. SG20037. Next base: position 3,381,857 of record NZ_CP134497.1, read on the forward strand.
ACCTTCGCGTCGAAGATTTCGTCCAGATACGCGCGTAGTCCACCGAAGACGGCGTCGAGCGCCGCAACGACAGCGATCGGAAGATAGGGCTGGATCACGTCGGGCACCTGCGGGCTGAAAACTACGCCCAGGACGATGCCGACGACCAGTGCTGCGAGTCCGTACAGGGCGGAACCGGCCTTCATCGAACTCCTTCTGTCACTTGGGTTCTGTGGGTTCTGTTGCCACTCGGACGGCGCGAGGCGCCGCAGGCGGCAGAGTCAACGAATCGTCTTCGGCCACCACGAAACCGACTCCGTACAGTTGCGAGACGCTAGACATTCTCACGTAGGCGTCGCTGACGACGAATTTCCGCTGCAGTGCTCGCGTGTCTCCGATCGCCTCGACGAGGTACGGGGAGAAAACAGGTTGGTTGTCGACGAGCATCGCGCCGCCCGCCTGACGGATGGTCACCGTCGGCCCGATTCGCACGCCGCCGACGGCGATCGCCTCCGCTCCCCCAGCCCACAGGGCGTTTACGACGGTCTGCAGATCGCGATCGAGGACAACTGTCTTACCGCCGACACTCCGTTGCGACGCATCCGAGAGGTTCGGGCGTCCGGCCGGGTCCGTCAACGTCACCACCAGTCCCTCCCCGTGAACAGCTTCGGCTCCTGCGCCGGATTCGACCGCTCGCAGTTGGTCGAGGACGGCGCTGCCGCGTGCATCGCCTTCGAGCGCCACGCCGCGCGCGGCGTCGACGGCGCCGCCGAGTGAATCGCGGGACGCGGCCAGTGAATCGATTCGATCCTCCGCATCACGGACCTTCGCCACCAACTCGCTTCGAACCTCTTCGGTGCCGGTCACCTGCTTCGTCGCTTGAACCGCCGAGACCGTGACGATGAACCCGATCAACAGTGCGCCGAGGGCCAGCCACGGCCCCGTCTTCGAGGATCTGTTCTTGGTGTGCTCGTGCTGGCGTTCGAATGCAGTTGCCTCGTAGCCCGGGTCGAGATGTTCGGTCATGAGTGACCGAAGCAGCGACGGTACCGGGTTACGACGGACGTCCTCCCCGGTCGACTTCATCGGGGCACGACCTCGTGGGTTCGCGCAACGTCAACGGCCTTGAGCACGTAGATCGCGGCAGTCCACACGTACAGGACGGTTCCCCAGATCAGGAAAGCGAAACCGAAGGCATGGGTGAACGGTCCGATGGCCCAGTCTCCGTGCCCGGCAAGAATCAACGGCAGCGCGAACATCAGTAGGAAGGTCGCAGCCTTGCCGAGATAAACCACCTCGGGCGGTGGCAGGCCACGCCTGCGGTAGATCGGCAGCGTCAACGCAAGCAGAAGATCACGGCCGATGAGTATCGCTGCGACCCACCAGGGAATGAAATCGCGGGCGACGAAGGTGACCAGTGTCGTCACGACGTACAGACGATCGACCAGCGGGTCGAGAAGCGCTCCCAGACGCGAGGTCTGTCCGAGCACTCTGGCCAGCTTGCCGTCGAGCCAGTCGGTGAACCCGCTGAGCATCAGCAGCGCCAATGCCCAGCCGTCCGAGTGCGTGACGAGCAGCAGGTAGGCGAACAGTGGCAGAGCGAGTAGACGCACGATACTGAGCACGTTGGGAACAGTGAGAATCCGATCCGTGGGGATCGGTTCTTGTTCGCCAGAGTTCACTGCACACACCTCGCGTCGTTCGATTGCCGTGCGGCCAGCTTTCCACAGCACGACGGACTATTCGCCGAGGCGCCGTAGCCTGAACTGTCCCGAGCGTGTCGAGCTGCCCTTATCTCCAGGCGAACACCGGCTGCTCGAGCTTGTCGATGCGCGTGTGCCGTCCGTTCAGCACTTCGCGGAACTGATAGATGACGGCTCCGGTCGGCGCATGGATCAGGCTCGTTCGGAACGGCCATTGGATCACCGGGTTCGGTGACTCCGCGATGGTGACGAAGCGCGAGTCCACGTCGAGCTCCTCCGACGTGACGGCATACACCTGGGCCACCTCGTCGGGATTGGGTACCAGTCCCCCGATGTCCTCGCCCGACCACATGACGAACGGCCGGATCACGAATCCCGAACGAGTGACGTAGTCGTCGAGCCGGCCGATGATCTTCGACTCGGGAACGTCGACACCCAGCTCCTCGGAAAGTTCCCGAACCGCTGCCTGTTCGGACGACTCGCCCGGGTCGACGCTTCCGCCCGGCAACGCGAATTGACCGGGGTGGGCGCGCATCTTGCTCGGCCGCTTCGTCACCGGGAACACTGGTGTTCCGTCCGCTGTCCGCATGACGACGATGACCACCGACGCCGAGCGCCTTCCGTCCAATTCGACCGACCGAGGTTCGAAAGCGGCAAGTGAGGCGACCACGTGGTCCCGATTCAGTAAATCTCCGTTCACCATGGCTCGACAGTAGCGCCACGAGACTGAGACCCTCAGCCAGTCTGGTCCATTTTGGCCGCTTCGCCTGATTATCGGTCTGTATTCCTGTCATGCTGAACAGGCAGAATCCACCGTGCGGCATGGCGAGAAGAGAACCTCGATGGCTGAGCAGTCCCAGACCCCCACCCCGCAGACCGACCAGAGCGCGCCGGGCGCGTCGAATCGGGCCTCTCGCTTTGCTTCCGACACGCTGAGCGTCCTGCGGCGCGTGCCGTTCACTTCGATCGTCGTCCTCACCATCACCGTCGTCGGGATCGCGACCGGCGCCCTGTGGAATCACGTCCGTACCTACTCGTGGTTCAACGACATCGCCTACGGAGTTCCTGCCTTGCAGGAAGGCAAGTGGTGGACTCTCGTCACGGGGTGGTTCTTCGGATTGACGCCGGGTCAGTATGTTTCGATCATCGTCGTTTTTGCCTTCGCGGTCGGCTGGTGCGAATGGCGCCTGGGAACCAAGAACGCGGCCATCGTCACGATCAGCGGTCAGTTGGCGGGCGAACTCGGTGCATCGCTCCTCCTCTGGGCGGGCAGCCACACCGACTGGGATTGGGCTCGCAACCTCGCCACCCACCGCGACGTCGGCGTGACCACTGCAATCATCGCCGCACTCGCCGCGACCACAGCAACACTCCGCTCGCCCTGGCGAATGCGAGTCCGCGCCATTCTGTGTGCGTACATTGCGATCGCGTTCCTCTTCGAAGGCCGCCTCGCCGACGTGCAGCACCTCATCGCGGTCGCGATATTCCTGCCGGTGGGCGAGAAGTTCTTCGGCGACGGAGAGCGCGGGTTCATCCCCCGAACGCGACGCGAGATCCGCCTGCTCGGATTCATCGGCCTGCTCCTGATTGGCGTGGTCGAGATCGCCGTCTGGCTGTTCCCCGGAAGCGGACCGTTCGGGCCGACGGAAGCCGAAACCGGTTCGGGCTGGACGGCATTGATCGACGTGGTCATCGTTGCCCTCATCGCGGACCAGTTGCGACGAGGTCGCCGCTGGGCCTGGTGGGTTGCCGTGGTGTTCGGTTCACTGACGGTTTTGGCCACCGCCCTCGTCCTCGTCTCGGTCATCTTCTTCGACTACGAGAGCGCCGGCGCCGTCACGGTCGGTACCGCGCTGCTCTGGCTTCTCGAACTCATCTTGTTGATCAAGGGCCGCCACGCTTTTCATGTACCGATGCGGCGCAAGATTCGAGGCGGGCCGTTGTCCGGGAACGATCCGCGCGCCGCCGCTCGGGAACTGCTCAAACGACACGGCGGCGGAACCATGTCGTGGATGACGACGTGGGACGGCAACAGTTACTACTTCGGCGAGTCGGGTGAGAGCGTCGTTGCATTCCAACGGCATGTCGGTGTCGTCGTGGTCCTGGCGGATCCGATAGCGAGCCCCGACCGACTTGCCGCAGCGGTCGACGAATTCACGACGATGTCCGAAGCCAACGGCCTCACTCCCTGCTTGTTCTCCGTGGGGAAGGAGACAGCCGATGCCGCCGCCCGGCGTGGCTGGCGCACCGTTCAGGTCGCCGAAGACACGATCGTCGACCTACCAGAACTGCAGTTCACCGGTAAATCCTGGCAGGACATCCGCTCGGCGCTCAACAAGGCCAAGAAGGACGACATCACCTTCCGGATGACAACATTGGCCGACGAGCCGTTCTCCGTATTGGCTCAGGTGCGCGCCATCTCCGAGGAATGGGTGGGCGACAAGGGGCTACCCGAGATGGGGTTCACCCTCGGAAGCGTCGAGGAGGCGCTCGACCGCGACGTCCGGGTCGGCTTGGCCGTCGACCCGACCGGAAGCATTCACGGCGTCACCTCGTGGTTGCCGGTGTACGGCGAAGGCGGCGTGGTTCAGGGTTGGACACTCGACGTCATGCGTCGACGTCCCGACGGGTTCCGTCCGGTGGTCGAGTTCCTCATCGCATCGTCGGCCCTCGAGTTCAAAGAACAAGGTGCCCAATTCGTCTCACTGTCCGGAGCACCGCTCGCACGCAGCGACGACGGCGCCGACGCCGCATCGATGGACCGCCTGCTCGACATGCTCGGAGCCGCGATGGAACCGCTGTACGGCTTCCGGTCTCTTCACGCGTTCAAGAAGAAGTTCAAGCCGAGGTACGAACCCGTTTTCCTGTGTTTCCGCGACGAGGCCGACCTGCCTCGGATCGGAATCGCACTGACGCGTGCCTACCTGCCCGACGCGACGGCTCCTCAGCTGATCAAGCTCGCCACCAGCAAGAGTTGACGCCGTGCGGTCCTGGTTCGAGCACACGGTCGTCGACACCGGCAGGCTCCCGCTGTTCTTCCTCCTACTCGCCTTTGTCCTGACGTTCCTGTTCATCCGCTTCAGCGTCCGGATGATCCGGGCCGAGGTCTCGTGGTGGCCAGGCAATGTCACGCCCGGTGGAATGCACATCCACCACATGGTTTTCGGTTTGATGATGATGCTCGTGTCCGGCTTCGCCTTCATCGCTCTGGCCGACTATCACACCCCGATCGCCAATTGTGTTCTCGCGTCGGTGTTCGGCATCGGCAGCGCGTTGGTCCTCGACGAGTACGCGCTCGTGTTGCATCTGCGCGATGTCTACTGGGCCGAGGAAGGTCGCTCGTCCATCGACGCGGTGTTCGTTGCCATCGCGATCTCGTTCCTTTTCCTTCTCGGGGTCCACCCGATCGGGTTCGCGGGAGAGTTCGACCCGTACGAGCAGGACCGGAGCCTGGCGACGTTGATCGGCGTTGTCGTCGCGATCGTGATCCAACTCGGACTAGCCGTGATCACGTTGATGAAGGGCAAACTCTGGACCGGCTTGATCGGGCTGTTCTTCACCCCACTTCTGTTGATCGGAGCAATTCGGTTGAGTCGCCCGGGTGCGCCGTGGGCGCGCTCGCGTTACCGCGACAAGCCGGCGAAGATGAGCCGGGCAGTGGCCCGTGAACAGCGTTATCGCGAGCCGATGATCCACGCGAAGATCTACGTGCAGGAAACGGTGTCGGGAAGTTTCGGTTCCGCTCCCCCGCCCCCACCACCGCTCCCCGTCGTCGACACCACAACCCCCACGTCGAAGGTCGGATTGTCGCGGCGGCTCTCGGACAGAATTCGCTGGCGTCGAACTCGCCGACGACTACGAACAGTCCCCGTCTGGCGTCTCCCCGTGATCCTCGTCGTCCTGTCCGTCGTCACCGCGAACATCCTCGTCGGGATCGACGGAGATCTCGTCAGCGACGGCGACGTCGGTACCATTTCCGAGGGCGTGGACGCCGGGGCCACCGCGACGCTGCTCAGCGTCATCGCCGGCGGGATGATCACTCTCACCGGTCTGGTGTTCACCGCCATCACCCTCGCAATGCAGTTCGGCGCATCGCAGATTTCGGTGCGGGTGGTCCCGATGCTTGCGCAACAGCGGGTGATGCGGTGGTCGATCGGCATGTTTCTGGCCACGTTCGTCTTCTCCTTGATCATTGCGCTCGATCTGGCGCTCGATTCGGAGAATTCCTCACCGACCATCTCCACGGCGATCGCACTGCTTCTGGCATTGGCCAGTGCGATCCTGTTCATCGCGTTGGTGGCGAAGGTCGGGTCGATTCTCAATTCCAGTCGGTTGCTGCGTTGGATAGCGGCCCAGGGCCGGAGCGCGACGATTCGTGCCTATCCGCTGTACGAGGACCTGCCCTCTGGCGCACCGAAACCCAGTCAGCCGCTCCCCCTACCCCAACCGCGCGAGTCCGAGAACTCCGAGAGCGCCGACGCACTGGTGATTCGCCTGCGCCACCTCTCACCCGACGGCCGGATTCTGCTGGCGATCGATCTCGCACGACTGCAGCGGTTGGCCGGCCGCTGGGACGTCTCGGTCGAAGTCGTCCCCAGCATCGGCGAGTTCGTCGCCCAGAACGCGCCCCTCTTCGAGGTACGCGGACCCTCGCTGAAGGTACGCCCGGACACCTTGATGTCGTGCTTGATCTTCGGTGACACGCACAGCCCGGTCGTCAGCCCCGGTGCAGCGCTTCAGTCGATCGTGGACATCGCGCTCAAGGCACTGTCACCCGCCATCAACGACCCGGGCCGAGCCGTCCAGGCTCTCGACCACATCGAAGATCTTCTGGTACTTCTCGCCCCGCGGGTCCGATTCGACACATCAACCTCGGATCTCACGCTGATCCGAGGGCAGCAACGCACCTGGACCGATTACGTGTCCGTCGCCACCGACGAGATCCGGCACTTCAGTACCAATTCCGCGCAGGTCCAGCGCCGTCTACGCGCGGTATTCGCGACCTTGCTCGAAGCCTGCCCGCCGGACCAGCACCCTCCGCTACTCGAGCGCGTCGACGCACTCGATGCGCAATTGAACCGAGAATGGACCGGCGCACTCGACCTTCGGCTCGCGAGTGTGGCGGATCCGCAGGGATTGGGCTCCGAAGCCGGGGCGACCGGAAGAATTCACCCGCTGATCATCGGGTCTTCGGAACTTCCGGACGATCGTTCATCCGGGCAGGCCGAGTCGCGTTCCCAGCCAACCTAATTGACTCGCCAATCCAGCCGACCACACTTGGAAGCTGTGTCCTCCGTCGACCTCGGCGTATTGGACGTCCATCCCTGCGGCTTTTGCGGCTTCGTAGAGCGTTTGAAGACCTGGGCGGTAGTCGTTGTCCTGTTTGCCGACCACGAACACCCCGGCGCTGTCGGGGAACTTCTTCTCCCGGAGCAGATCCTGCGGATTCACTGCCACGAACGCGGCGTCATTGCCGCCGAACGCTGCATCGACCGTCTGCTTGCGATCGCCGAGTGTGGGTTCGATCTGACCGGACAGATCCAGGAACGTCGGATACACCGCGGGGAAGTTCGTTGCCATCTGGAACGCGCAGGTACCGCCGTAGGAAAGTCCCCCGATCGCCCACTTCCTCGGGTCGGGATCCACCTGGAGGTTCCCGCGCACCCAGTCGGGAACATCGCGCGAAAGGTACGTTGCGACGTTCCCGAGTTGAGAATCGACGCAGAGCGGATTCGCCAGTTCCGACCCGGTCCCGTCAGCAACGACGACAACGGGAGCCAAGCCCGAATGCGCAGCGGCGTAGGTGTCCATGGTCTGGACGAGACGTCCGCCCTGTAGCCAGTCCTCGGGCGCGCCTGGTTGGCCGGCAAGCAGGACCAACACGGGCAACTCCGGTCGCGGGTTGGTGAAATACGCGGGCGGTAGGTAGATCTCGGCGTCGCGGGCGCTGAATCCGGAGACCGTCCCCGCAATCGTGACCGTGCTGACCTTGCCCGCCGACGGCATGTCCGCGGGAGCCTTCCATTGCGAAACCGGTACCGCCCCGTCCTTGCCGTCGTCCAGGTCGGCGAGTGAAACCTTCTCCGCGTCCGAGAGTCCCAGCGCTGTTCCCAACGTCGGATACGACTGGAACTGCAGATTCACGTGAGCCGCGCTCGACACGACCACCAGGAGCACCGAGACCACGGTGAGCACGCGACCGTCGATCCGCGTCGCCGCAAATACCCGCGAGCCACCCAGCAGCACGCCGAGAATGCCCAACCCGATCCACACGTAGACCGGACGGGCAATCGGATCGGGGAACGGGTGCCACACCTTCTCGATCAGCCAGTACAGCACGAGAGTGATCGCGATTGCCGCGACGATGCAGACCGGAATCGAGATCAGCACGTGACGCCTCGATCTCGAGAAGATCAGCCAGAGAAGTGCCAGAATTCCGAGCACCGTCACCACGGGCGGAACCGGGCCCGTGACCAGCGACAGATCCGTGATCGTGTGCACGTCGTCTCCTGTCGCAGCCCTGTTTAGACAATATCCAAGAACAGGACATTTCGGAGCTGATGGCGTCAGATCACCGCGTTCGACGCCTGGGCACGTAGGTCTCGGGCCAGGTGATCCCGACGCTCGAGAACAAGCCTCCGCAGCGACGCGGGCGCCTCAGCATTGGCCTGGATCCAGGAATCGACAGCAGAGGTGTCTTCAGCTGCCGGGAAGAGTCCGTTCACCAACCGTCGGGCGATCTCGATGCTGCGTTCGGACCACCACTTCCCCAGGGACGAGAAGTACTCTGCCGCATATCCCTCGATCAACGACGGGTCCGTGCCCGAACGGAATCCGGCGATCGTCGCATCCAGGCGGTCGTTCGAGAGTGAGCCGTCAGTGGTCGCCGACGCCCAGGCAGCCGCCTTGGTCTCGGCATCGGGAATCGACGCCGCGGCGCGGACGTACGCCGTTCGACCCGCTGACGTGCTGTCCTTGCTCAGCTCACCGTCGAAGTCGCTCACACTCGCATGGCCGGTCGCCGACAGGGCGATCCACAATGCCCACCGCAGATCAGGATCGAGAGCCAGTCCGACCGGCCCCGGGCAGGTGCCGTCGAGTATCGACCGCACCTCGTCGGCGCGAGCATCGTTGACCGCTGCAGCGGCCGACAGAGCCCGTGCCCATGCCAGCTGTCTTCCGGACTCCGGTTCGGCTTCGAACACCGCCTTCCAGGTCGTTTCCAACCAGCCTGCACTTACATTGGGCCGCAAGCTTTTCGGAACGTAGTGAAGAACCGCGTATTGGGCATCGGTCAGGATCGAGCTGAGAATCGCAAGATCTGTCTCCGCGGGAGCGAATCGTTCCACCATGTCGAGGTACCGGAACACCGAGAGCTGCGCATCACGCACCGAGTTCCACAGCGACGACCAGATCACCCCGCGCGCAAGCGGATCGCTCACGCGGTCCAGGGATGCCTCGACAGTGGACAGAGATTCCGCGTCCAATCGCACCTTGGCGTAGGTGAGGTCTTCGTCGTTGAGCAGTGTGAGTGCTCCGGGCGGAAGGTCGACCGACGTGCGTGATTCGGTCATGTCGAGTTCGACGCGTTCGGTGCGAACAAGGTCTCCGGACTCGTTGTAGTCGTAGATTCCGACTGCGAGCCGATGCGGCCTCGGGTCCGTCTGGACCAGGTCTGTTCCGTCGAGCGACAGCGTGGACACTCCGGTGGTCTGCAACCAGATTCGGGCCCATTCGCGCACATCACGTCCGGAAGTCTCCGTGAGCACGTCGAGCAGATCAACCAGCGTGGTGTTCCCGAAGGCGTGGGCCTTGAAGTACCGTCGTGCCGCTTCGAAGAACGCGTCACGGCCGACGAACGCCACAAGTTGTTTGAGGACACTGGCGCCCTTGGCGTAGGTGATTCCGTCGAAGTTCAGCTTCGCAGCTTCGAGATCGACGATGTCGGCGACGATGGGATGAGTCGTCGGCAGCTGATCTTGGAGGTACGCCCACGCTTTTCGCTTGATGGCGAATGCCACCCAGGCATCGGTGAAGCGAGTGGCTTCGGCGCTGACCAGCGATCCCATGAAATCGGCAAAAGATTCCTTGAGCCACAGGTCGTCCCACCAGACCATGGTCACGAGATCGCCGAACCACATGTGCGCCATTTCGTGCAGGATCGTGTTGGCGCGGCGCTGATGCTGCTCGTCGGTTGCGGAGCCGCGGAACACGTATGCCTCGGTGAAGGTCACCAGTCCCGGGTTCTCCATGGCGCCGAGGTTGTACTCGGGGACAAAGATCTGGTCGTACTTGCCGAACGGATACGGATAGTCGAAGTACTCGGCGTAGAAGTCCAACCCCTGACGGGTGATGTCGAAAACGTTGTCTGCATCGAGGTGTGGAGCCAACGACGCCCGGCACAGCGCACCCAACTCGACAGTGAGTTCGCCGCGACTCCACGACGACGCCACGCGGTGATACGGCCCGGCCGCGATCGCGGTGATGTAGGTCGAGATCGGCAGCGACGGGGCGAAAGTGACGCGTTGTGCACCGTCCACGGAGAGAGTCTGGGTCGCGGGCTGATTCGACAGGACTTCCCAGCCGTCAGGTGCTGTCACCTCGAATGTGAAGGGCGCCTTGAGGTCCGGCTGCTCGAAGCAGGCGAAAACACGCCTGGCATCGGCGGGCTCGTATTGCGTGTACAGATACGTCTGATCGTCAGCGTCGTCGACAAATCGGTGCAGCCCTTCACCGGAACGGCTATAGTTGCCGTGAGCTGCCACCCGAACGACGTTCGATCCGCCGAGTCCGCGCAGCACGATCCGGGATCCGTCGTACTCCACCGGAATCGACGCACCGTCGACGTCCACGGAATCGACTGCAGCACCGATGAAATCGAGCCACGTGGACTCCACCGAGGACGTCAGATCAATTGTCGTGACCGTCGAAAAGGTCTTCACGGCGGAGTCGACCGCCGATCGCAGATCCAACTCCACCCGGTAACCGGCGACGGAGATGGCTCGAGATCGTTCGGCGACTTCGCTTCGATTCAGGTTCGCAGTACTCACGCACTCGATCCTGCCAGGCCGCGCGCGGCGATGTGAGCCGCCGTGCGCCTATCCCTTGAACGCGCCCTGCCAGACGGTGTCGAACGGCGTGTGCGCCGAGACGCGGCCTTCGATGCCCGCCGTGACGAACTTCTTTGCCAGAGCGACGGCTTCTCCCACGTCGGCGCCTTTTGCCAGCTCCGCGGTCACTGCGGCGGCCAGCGTGCAACCGGCACCCGAGACGCGCTCTTCGCCGACCTTGGGGGCGGAGAGAACAGTCACGTCGGTCCCGTCGAACAACACGTCGACGGCGTCGCCACCGGCGAGTTCGACACCGCCCTTTGCGAGCACGTACTTGGGTCCGAGATCATGGATACGACGTGCGGCCTCGATGAGGTCGTCGACGCTTTCGATGCTGTCCATTCCGGCGAGGGTGCGTGCCTCGAACAGGTTGGGTGTGACGACGGTGGCGAGCGGGAGGATCGAATCACGAAGTGCTGTATCAGTATCGAGAGCCGCGCCGGGCTCCTGGCCCTTGCAGATCAGGACCGGGTCGAGGACGACGTGGCGCCAGGACTGCCGACGCAGGCCCTCTGCCACAACCTCGATGGTGGCGGGCGTGCCCAACATGCCGATCTTGACGACGTCCAGATCGTGAGCCGCAGTGGCAGCCTCGATCTGATCAGCGATCACGTCAGGAGCGATCGGTACGAAGCGATGACCCCAGTTGTTCTTGGGATCGAACGAGACGATACATGTGGTGGTCGCTACGCCGTAGACGTCCAATGCCTGGAACGTCTTCAGGTCGACCTGCAGGCCGGCACCGCCAGTCGCTTCGGACCCAGCGATGACATAGGCGAGGTCAACCACAGCACAATCTCCTTCTTCGGACTTTCGAAACGTGCGTGGATGGCCACGAACGCGGGACCCAGTTTATCAACCGTTCCGACGTCTGGTTTTCGGCTATGCGGGCACCGGAGTTCCCCACGCGACGTCGTTGTCCTCGTATCCGAACGGCGGACCGACGAACTCGCCGCCGCAGGTGATCAGCGCGAGGGTTTCGGGTCCGTCGAGGCTGTTCAATCGCCCGACCGGCAGCTCGCCGTCCTTGCTGTAGTGATCGACCGCATCGATACGGTAGTTCCAGGTCTGTCCCCCGGCGCCCGCCACGGTCACGACCGAGCCGATTTCCAGTGTCGAGAACTTCTTTCCGAAACCGTCACCCTGATAGATGTCGTTGATGTGTCCGGTGATCACCACAGTGCCCGCGCCGGAGCCGGGAAATGCCGAATCTGCCCACCATCCGATCTCACTGACATCCTCGGGCGGAATGAGCGAGCCGTCCGTCGTCGTCTTGATCGGCAGGATGTCAGCGGTGCTGTTGCCTGTGCGCAGCGTGGTCGGGACATCCGGACCGTCGACCACCGCGCGAATCTCTGGCGGCAAATCTTGTTGGCCGGTCGCGAGGACGCGGGTCGGCGAGTCACCGTCGTCGGAACATCCGCCGATCAAGAGCATTGTCGCCACTACTGCAGCGGCCCACGTTCGGCTGGCCGTGGATCCAGGTGCCGCTGTCACGGACGAGAAGTCGGGCCGGACGGAATCTGGGCAATTGGTACTCGGTTTCCTACGTCACGACCGGGAAGTGCGTCACCGGAATCCCCACCGTTCCCACCGGAACCGTCACCACCGCTGCCGTTTCCGCCACCGCTTCCATTCCCCCCGCCCCCGCCGCCGGGGCCGGGGCCGGGGCACTCACCTCCCGGATCGGTGGTGTCGCCTGCCAAGACAATCTTGACTGCCGAGAGGTTGACCGTCTGGTTCTGCGCGACTTGTCCAGGAGTTGTGACGTCGAATGCGAGCTTGGCACGTACGGGGATGACCGAACCGTCGTCAGCGTCGGTGACCGTTGCCCCTGACCGGCCGAGATCTTGGGTCAACGTCATTCTGGAGATCAAATCCTGATCTCCGGTCAAGCCGGCGCCGTCGATCCGAAGGGTCCCTCGGACGGGACTTCCGTGGGCTCTGATCGTCACCGATGCGCGAAACTCGAGGATGTCTCCCGGCACTGTCCGCCACGCCTCGATCGAGTTGATTTTCGTTCCAGGCGATCCAGTCGAGATGTCGTACCAACCGTCGATCACGGCCGGATCGAGTGACATCGAATTTTCGTTGATTTCCGAGTTGCACGCGCGGGTGAGCGAAACGGGGGCAGCCGATCCCACTGCGGGGAGTGCTGTCGACACAACGGTCGCCAAGACGAAGGCCGTCGCGGTGATGCCCGCGGTACGCCTGCCGAAGATCGTCATTCTCTCGCTACCTTTTTCCGCGGACCGTAGCTTCCGGTCAATTCAGTCAAAATACCAGTACAGCTGGACAAATAGGTCGAATTCCGTGCCGAATTCCTCTTGTTTTCTGTGAACTTCGGTTACGAGCAATTTCTCCGCACACGCGTTCCGGCAAGGGGTACATCGGATCAACAGGGGTCAGAAGTTACATTTCGCCCGCACATCGGAGCAGATCGCACTGATTTCTCACCGCATTGGACAGGTATTTCCGTTTCATAGCGGTCAGCCGGTGGAACAACGATCACTACAACGAGCGTGCCGGGCACGTGTCCGGTCGCCCCCCCACCGAATCAAGGGAAACCGTCATGTCGGATACAACATCAGTCAAGCAGGGTTTCGCGGTAGGAACATCGATCGGGGCAGCCGTCATCTTGGTGACGGTCGGCATCGCGCAGTTCTTCCAAGGACTCGCTGCCGTCGCCGAAAACGAAGTGTTCGTAGTCGGGATCGACTACGTCTATCAGTTCGACCTGACGACGTGGGGTTGGATCCATCTCGTGCTGGGCGCGCTCGTCGCTCTCGTCGGGCTCGCACTGTTCACCGGAGCGGCCTGGGCGCGGGTGTCGGCAGTGGTGATCTGCGCGATCTCGATCATCGCGAACTTCTTGTGGCTGCCGTACTACCCCTGGTGGTCGACTCTCATCATCGCGCTGAACATCGTCGTGATCTGGGCTGTGTCGACATGGAAGCCCACCCAGACGACGCACGCCGCTGCGCATGCACCGTCAACGCCGACTCGATCTGCTTGAGTTGAAAGTATGTGTAGGTGGATGGCGTATTCCGGAGAGCCGATACTGGCCCATGACTTGCTGTTCAGGCCACAGCACTCGCTGATCGACCAGAGCCTGCATTCTCAACTCGGGGCCACGACGACAAATGGCGACGGCTTCGGAATCGGCTGGTACGGGGAAGGCCCCCAACCGGCAGTTTTCAAGAGCATCGAACCCGCGTGGAACGACTCGAACCTGCGCGAAGTCACCTCCCAATTGCGCACCCCTCTGCTGTTCGCTCACATCCGCGCCTCGACGGGAACTGCAGTGCAGCGCAGCAACTGTCACCCGTTCCGGCACCGGCAATGGTTGTGGATGCACAACGGTTCACTACACGGATTCCACGACATGAAACGGGAATTGGTGACTGCCATTGATCCGTCGCTCTTTCCGGATCTCGAAGGATCGACGGACTCGGAAACCTTGTTCTTCCTCGCGCTGACGTTCGGCCTGACCGACGATCCGTTCGAAGGTGTCGCGAGGGCCGTCGGATTCGTCGAGCACACGGCCCGCTCGCAGGGAATCGACAATCCGGTTCAGATGACCGTCGCCACGTCGGATGGCATCTCCACCTGGATCTTTCGCTATTCCAGCGAGCACCAGTCGAGGTCGTTGTTCTTCTCCACCGAGATTTCCATGTTGCGCAAGCTCCATCCTGAGGTGGATGCCCTGCACCATCTGAGTGAGGAGACCCGAATCGTCGTCTCCGAGCCTCTACGTGACCTTCCCGGCGCCTGGAACGAGGTTCCCGAATCCGCCGCAGGCGTCATCCGGCCCGGACGGGACGAGATGCGGAGCTTTGTGCCGATCCCACCAGCCTGATTGGGTCATACAACCAGTCATAGCTATGAAATAGCTTGCATTCGAAGCGCTTTCACGAAAACTGAGACAACGGAAACTCGGCACACTAGTCACGCGAGAGGATGAGCCGGAACGCCAAGCGAGCCTTCTCCGTATCCGGAGTGCCACCAGTGAGCAAATCGTTGTAGATGAACGACTCACCCACGCGAACCAGCAGATATGCCATGTCCTCGACGGGCAGGTCTGGCCGAATCTGCTCCGGTATTTCAGCTTCGATCAGCCTTCGCACGGATTCGACCATCGTGCCCTGAATCGGCCCCAGTCCAGTTGTGAGTATGCACAACGCCTTTTGCGGTTCCCGAGTCAAATACGTCCGGAAGAATTCGGTCTCGATTGTCGCCCGTGCATGGTAAGTGAGGACGTCGACAACCCTTGACGCTCCGCTTCCACCGCACTCCTCGAGGCCCATTCGCCACGTTCGGCGCGCCAGCGAATCGAGCACGTCACCGGTAATTGTGTCGCGATTCCCTGCACGCCGGAACAAGGTGGTCCGATCCACCCCCAACTCGGTGGCCAAAGCGTTCACATCGAGCGGTTTTCCGGCTGCGAACTGTCGTCGGGCGGCACTCAACGCTTCCGCGCGGATGTCACGTGTCTCGGCCATGGAGTGAATGTATCGCTGACGACGTGCTGGTCGGTAGCCGGAGGCGATCAGACGGCGCCATCGACGGCAATCGTTGCAACATTCATTGACTTTGTTGCAGGTGAGTGTTTATTGTTCCCCGGTACGTGATTCCAGTCACAACAATTCAGTTGTTTACGGAGGAATGCGATGAACGATCACACGTGGACGACCCGACGATGAGCCCACTTCTGCAAGTACGAGACCTCACGGTTGACATTGGGACAGAATCGATTTCGAACAGACTCCTCGACCGCGTGAGCTTCGAGTTGGGGTCGGGCGAAATCACCGGCCTCGTAGGAGAGAGCGGGAGCGGAAAGACACTGACCGGACTCGCTCTGCTCGGTCTCTTGCCCCGTACGGCAACAACCAGCGGAAGCATCCGTTTGGAAGGACAGGAACTTGTGGGTCTGCCCGCCGCCGAGTTGAGGAAAATACGCGGTCGCGACGTCAGTATGGTCTTCCAGGACCCGAGTTCGGCTCTCAACCCCTCCGTCAGCATCGGTCGCCAGATCGTCGATGTGTTGAAGGCCCACCGCGACATCACGAAAGTCGATGCGGAGGACGTGGCTACAGATCTTCTCCACCAGGTCGGTCTGGCCGACCCGAGCAGAACCTTGAAGTCGTTCGGGTACGAGCTTTCCGGCGGGATGTGTCAGCGGGTGATGATCGCGATGGCCCTGGCATGCGGTCCGAAGTTGCTGATCGCGGACGAACCGACAACAGCGCTCGACGTCACCATCCAAGCTCAGATTGTCGATCTCCTTCGAGAACTGGCCGAACAGCGCGATCTTGCCGTGTTGTTGATCAGTCACGACCTCGCGGTTGTCGCCGAGGTCGCGGATCGAGTCATCACCATGTTTCGCGGCGAGATCGTCGACGTCGCGCCACGAGACGTGCTGCTTCGGCGGCCCGCGCATCCCTACACGTTCAGCCTTCTCGAGGCGGCACGCTCGACATTCGAAGAAGTCTCCTCCCAATCGCCCAAGGCGCGAGGCGATTTCACCACCAAAGCCCCTGCTGACGGCGTGGGTTGCCGATACGTCGCCCGGTGCAACTACTCCGAGGAGCTCTGCATATCCGATCATCCACTTCTGATCGGATCACCGGAATCGGCAACAAGATGTCACCGCAGCGACGAACTCGAGTTGCTCGGACTGGTGAGCTGATGAGCAACACCGACGTCATCGTCGACGTTAGGAATCTGGCAGTCGAGTACGGACGCGGACGCAAAGCTCTTCGCGCGGTCGACGACGTCAGCTTCTCCGTACAGAGGGGCGAAACCCTTGCGATAATCGGTGAATCAGGATCGGGAAAATCCTCGACGGCTCACGCTCTCGCGGGTCTGGTGGCTACGGCCGCAGGCTCCATCACTATGAATCTCGACGACCCGGCGTTCGGCAAGGGTGGATCTTCCCATCTCATTTTTCAAAACCCTACGTCGGCCTTGAACAATCGGATGGCCTCATGGGCTTGCGTAGCCGAGCCGATGGCGCCAGGGCGTCTGCGCATCCCACAGTCCTTGCGGCCGAAAGCCGTCGAGCTGTTGCGTCGGGTCGGTCTCGGCGCTGAGCTTGCCGACCGCCTCCCGACCCAGCTCTCCGGTGGCCAACGCCAACGCGTGACCATCGCTCGTGCACTTGCCTCCAAGGCGCCACTGATTCTCTGCGACGAACCTGTTGCCTCCCTGGATGTTTCGCTTCAGGAAGAGGTGTTGCAACTTCTTGCCGATCTCCGAGAAGAACATGACCTCACGTACATCTTCATTTCGCACGATTTGGGTTCGGTGGCACGGATCGCCGATCGCGTCGCGGTGATGTACCTCGGCCGAATCGTCGAGATCGGACCGGTTGCCACGGTCCTGAGGACTCCATCGCACCCCTACACGCAGGCACTTCTCGCCGCGGCCCCGCACATCGAACTCGAGCGGCGCAGTCGTCGGAAAGCATTGGTGCGGGGCGAGTTACCCGACCCACGGAATCCACCCTCGGGCTGTCGATTCCGCACCCGCTGCCCGTTTGCGATGGATCGCTGTGCGTCGGAAGCGCCGTCACTTCGCGCGGCCTCGAATTCCGCACACAGCTCCGCCTGCCATCTATCGTCCCCGGCCACATCGATCGGAATCTCCAACCCGCCGCAGTAAATGCGTGCCGCGTCAGTCTCCCCCTTCCGAGAAGACCAAAGCGAAAGTCCACCATATGAATCCGCGTCTGTCTTTGCGATCCCGATATCCGATCACACGCTTCCAGAATCATGGGAAAAGTGGCCCACGTGTGCTGGTAGCTGCGTTTGCACTTTCTGCTCTCGTGCTCAGCGGCTGTTCGAGCAGCGCCACCGGTACCGCCGGCGATACCGGACCTGCCGATCCGAACGCCGAACTCAAGGTCGCGACATCGCACGTGCCCGCCTCGCTCGACCCGTGTGCGGGAAACATCGGATACGACATCGACTACTTACAGTTGATGTATGCACCACTGATCGATGCGGAACCTGCCACCCAGAAGTTGCGGCCCGGAATCGCCAGCGAGTGGGGCTTCTCCGGACCGGACAACCTGACGTTCGAGATGACGTTGCAGAACGGCTTGACCTTTCACGACGGTACAACTCTCGATGCAGCAGCAGTCAAGGCAAGCATGGAACACTGCTTGAGTCTCGGAATCGTTTCCGTCCCGACGATCAAGAGCATCGAAGCAACGTCCCCAGATCACATCACGATCTCGTTGAGTTCACCTACCTCCGGCTTACCAGGGTGGCTCAACGGCAGATTGGGAATGGTGGTCTCCCCCACTGCGCTGGCAGCAGCAGGGGCAGACTTCGCCAACAAGCCTGTAGGCGCAGGGCCGTACACATTCACCAGCGCAGTCCCGAACAGTTCATACACATTCAGTCGATTCGACGATTACAAACCGGCAGGTCCACCCAGCCCCCAGCTCGCCAAGATCCAGATCCAGGTGATCTCCAATCCCACAGCGCTGACAAATGCCCTGACATCGAACGCTGCGGATTTTGCATACGGGCTCACACCGTCGAGTGCTCCGATCCTCGAACGGAATCCCAACCTGAACGTCAGTCACGACCCGAGACTCGGAGTTGCGCTCGTCGTGATCAACAACAAGAACCCTGTGGTTAACGACGTCCGGGTTCGTCTGGCGATGCAGTATGCGCTCGACCGCAAGGCAATTGCGCGAGCCACGCTGGACAGCTCGGAAGGAACTGCGGCGTTCGGTCAATATCCTCCCGGTTCGCAGTTCTACGACGAGGAAACCGAAGATGCATGGCCGTACGACCCGGAGAAGGCCAAATCGCTGCTAGCGGAGGCGGGGTATCCGAATGGGGTCACCGTGCGCGGACTAGCAGGCAACCTACCGCCGTACTCGACCAACGCGGTCCTTGTCGGAGAACAATGGGAGAAAGTCGGCATCAAGGTCGACTTCGTCGAAATGAGTGGACCTCAGGCGATTACGGAGTTCGTCGCACACAACAGCGCGGACGTCTTCAGCGTGGGATGGCCCACGCGAGCATCCGCACCGCTCAATTTCGAAGCCTCTCTGGGTTCGCGATCGTACTTCCGGCAGAATTCCGTCCCCAACGAGGAGTTGGAGAAGTTGATCGCACTGTTGAACAACACGTATGACGAAACCGCTCAGCTCGACATCGTCAAACAGATCAATCAAGTCGTGATCAAGTCCGCTGAGTACGTACCGTTGTACTTCACTCCCGACGTGGTCGCCTACACGAAGAACGTCCACGGGGCCGTTCCTGCACTGAACGGCTCCCCCAATCTGACGTACCTCTCGAAGTCATGACGACGACCGTTGTATCGCAAGAGAATTCGTTGGCCCCCGAGCCTGAGAGCGTTCCGACCCGAAACCCTCACCGATCGCCGGTGAATCCTTACATACGGATGATCGGCGTCCGGTTCGCACAGATAATTCCTACCGCGATTATCGCTAGTTTCATAACCTTTGCCCTTATCCGGATAATCCCCGGTGGACCAGCCGAGGCACTTCTCGGTCCGAACGGCAGCGATGAAGCGATCGCGGCACTCAACGAGCGCCTCGGATTGAATCAACCTCTGCTGGTCCAGTACTGGAACTGGGTGGTGTCGGCTCTGCACGGAGATCTGGGAACGTCGCTACAGAACAGCGCCCCCGTCGGCCCACAGATCCTTGCGCGCCTGCCGGCGAGCGCCGAGCTCGTTGTACTCGCACTGTTACTGTCCGCCGTCGTCGCTATACCGCTCGGTGTGTGGACCGCGACGCGGCAGGGACGACGCAGCGATGGTCTGACCCGCACGGTTTCGGGGATCGGACTCGCGGTACCGGACTTCTTCCTCGCTATCGTGCTGGTCGATGTCTTCGCCCTCGGTTTGGGAGTTCTACCGGTGCTCGGCTGGGTTCCTCTCGAGAACAGTGTGATCGACAACCTGAGCCATTTGGTCCTACCAGCAACGGCGCTCGCTGCCGGCGCAGCATCGATTGCGGTTCGGCAGACCAGGGCTGCGATGATCGAGACACTGTCAAGTGACTACGTACGAACTGCGCGTGCGATGGGTATCGACGAGCGGAAGATCGTGTGGCGCTACGCGCTACGAAACATCGTTCCCACGATTGTCACTGTCTATGGATTGCTTGCCGTGGCGATGCTGGGTGCGACGGTCATTCTCGAGCAGATCTTCGTACTGCCGGGCCTCGGGAGCGCTCTCGTCATTGCGATCGACACGCGAGATTATCCGATGCTTCAAGGCATTGTGTTGCTGTTCGTCGTGATCGTGCTTCTCGTGAACATCCTGGTCGACGTCGTCAACAACATGATCAGCCCACAATTGAGGAAGGGAACGATCTCGTGAGCCAACTCGCGCTGACCACCGCAGGCGAGACCCGCTCCAAGTGGGCTCTCCCTCGACTGCACCCCGGATTATGGCTCAGCTACTGCTTTCTCGGAACGCTGATAGCGGCGTCCGTCTTGGCCTCGTTCGTGGCTCCGCACAGTCCGACCGATCAGAACCTGACCAACACGTTCGCCGGTCCGAGTGCACAGCACCTGCTTGGCACTGACGGCTTCGGTCGTGACGTGCTCAGTCGATTGATCTGGGGAGGACGCTCCGCCTTCTTCGGCGTCGCGATCGCTGTCGCTGTCAGTCTGCTGTTGGGAATTCCGTGGGGGTTGATCGCCGGATATTGGCCACGCTGGATCGGCGCGTCACTCCTCCGGGTGGCGGACGCATTGCTGGCATTCCCAGGTTTGGTTCTCGCAGTGGCTATTACCGGTGTTCTGGGGCCGAGCCTGATCACGTCGATGTCAGCGCTCGGAGTCGTCTATGCACCCACAATTGCAAGAATTCTGGCTGCCGGGGTCAGCGAAACGAGGAACCGAGACTTCGTTCTGAGCGCGCGACTCTCAGGATGCCCGCCGCACGTAGTGCTCCTGCGTCATCTTCTTCCGCACGCAATCGGGCCGGTTGTCGTTCAGGTGACCGTGCTCACCGGCCTGACTTTTCTCGCGCAGGCGGCACTCTCATTCCTGGGGTTGGGAATACAGCCCCCCACTCCGAGTTGGGGCGGTGACCTATCCGATGCGTACCTGCACATCTTGAGTGCACCACAACAGATTCTCCCCTCCGGCATTCTGATTTCATTGGTCGTCCTGGCCGTCTACCGAGTGGGTGATGCCGTCCGGGACCGCATGTATGTCAGAGGGAGATAGCCGGCGTAGAACAACCATCCGACTCGACTGTTCGAAGACCACACCACCAGCATGAAGGACTATCGATGACCTCGATCGCACCAGAAACCGCGCGCCGCGTCTTCCGTGGAGCCGAACCGATACACGGCATGATCTACTTCACCCCTTTCGGCGCGGAAGCATATGCCGCACTGGGCTTTACACACCCTCGAATGGGCTACTTCGCTTCGCGGTCTGCGCCCATGGGCGCAGTAGCGGCTGAAGTCACCATCGCTACGTTCTTCAACTTCAACCCCGAACTGGTACACGCGGTGCTGCCGGAAGCCTGGACAATCGCCACCCCCGAACAGATCCTCACCGCTCGACTCGACGCTGTCGACCGTTCGCTGCGCAAGGCCTGGGGAGAACATGTCGACGGCACCGAAGTTCGCGAAGCTGCCGAACTCGCACGTCGAGCCGCGGAACGCGCCTGCAACAGACCACAAGGGCGACCCCTGTTCGGTGGGCACGCATCATTGCCGTGGCCTGAGGAGCCTCATCTCGTGTTGTGGCATGCCCAATCCTTGCTCCGGGAGTTTCGCGGAGATTCTCATGTCGCACTTCTTCACGCCGAGGGACTCAACGGTGTCGAAGCGTTGGTAGTCCACGCCGCAACCGGTGATGTTCCTGCTGCTGCTCTGCAAATGAGCCGGGCATGGGACAACGATCAGTGGGCGGAAGGCGTCGAAGGTGTGCGGGCGCGTGGATGGCTCGAAGACGGCCCCGAGCTTCACCTGAACGAGGTGGGTCGCGATCGCCGGAAGCGGGTTGAGCATCAGACCGATGTGCTGGGGTCGTACCCGTACGAGGCGATCGGAGAGACCGGATGCAGTCGACTGATCGAAATCTCGGAACGTCTCTCCGGTGAAGTGATCGATGCAGATCTCGGATTTCCGGCAGCACTGGCAGCACGTCGCCGATTGCGTGCGTGACAGCAGGTCGTGAGTGTCGAACGTGGCTGGTGGTGATACGACGAGGGTGTCACCACCAGCCCCTTCACACAATTATCGCCGAAGTCGGCTGCGCCCCCAATCTGCACAGTGAGAAGGCATCCGGATGAGACTGCCGTTGTGCCGAATTCTCCGGCGGGATGGGTCAAGATGGCTAGATGTGGAAACAGGCACTTGGGTTTGCTTTGTTCGGTGCGACCGTTGCCATCGTCACGGCGGCGCTGACACAGGGATCGGCACAGGCGTCCGCCACGATCACCCTCTTTTCGGGTGGCACCACAATCTCGGGCTTCGCGGGTGAATCGCAATGGACCTGGCCCATCGAGGCTGCGGTGATCGGCGCCCTTCTGGGCGCGCTGACCGGGTTCGTGCTCCGCCTCGCGGGCGTGCGAATCTCCGGAGGCCAGGACAATCGAATGGTTCCAACTGTGGTGGCAGGCCTCGCAGGCGTCACGCTTGGGTTGACGCCCCTGTTGGTCTTGATCGGCATGGCATTCACCGGGTCGGTTGATATCGGATGGTCCCCGCTCCTGGTCTATGCCGTCAGCGGTCTCCTGGCGTATGGCATTTCGGTCGCCGCCGTGTTCGGAGTCCTTCGCGCTGCCGGGGATCGACTTACTGTTCGCACGACGCGAGCGGTGGCGGCGATGCTTCCGGTCGGGGCGTTGGCGGCGACGACTGTAGGTGTCGGTACTGCGTGGAGGCTGGGCTTTTCCACCACCACTCCCACCTGGATCGCGGTCGTACTGCTGGTCGTTCTCGTATTGGCCATGACGTTCGTTGCGGCCCGGGCGTGGGCTCTACGGATTCAGCCTCGTGACTTACCAGAAGTCGCATAGGCAGTGGGACGATTGATTCGGACGGGTGCATCGAGATGAGGGGCGAACGAATCTTCGCGGGACTCGTCGTCGGCCTCCTACTGGGACTGTTCGGCTACCTGCCATTGGTACTCCTGTGGCAACATTTCGCCGATGTCCCGCAGCCGCAGCTGTATCCGAACCGTTCGTTCACGTCGTTCGGGCCCAACCCACCACCACTCACCTACTGGATAAGTTGGGCGGCGCCTGCCGCCGTGTTCGTCATTCTCGGACTTATGACTATTCCCAGCCGCACCGGCAGGCAATTCGCGTTGCCATTGGTGCTCGCGTTCCTTTCTGTGGCAGCAATGGTGGCGTGGTTCTGGATCTCGATGGAACTGTTCTTCAGCCCCGACTGATCACTCACTCGGCTGCGTATCGCGAACCCCACTGCGCGCACGCGCAATGGCGCCCTTGTTGCGCAATGCGATCCCCTGATGCACCGCAGCAAGTACCAATGCCAGCACTGCAGCAGGGAGGCTCCCCACCATCGACAGCAGAGAAGGCATACCAGAGCTGAAAGCGGTAAAGAAACCCAGTACTGCAGCGCAAAGCATTGTCGCCGAGACGATCCAGGAAACTAATGGTCGTGGGATCACGGCTGGAATAACGCACAGAGCCACCGGCAACGCCAGCACCAAGAAGAGCTCCCGCCCGAAATAGTCGTGAATCGAGCGGTAACAATCGGCAGAACTGAGCGGGCCGAGGCCTATTTCGCAATCGGTGATCTCGTACAGCGGCCACTGTGCCGTCGCGGATCCCAGAATCCCGGTGGCGACCGCCAATACAACCCACGCGATCCGAATCCCAATCATACGAAGAGATCATGCCAGTAGGCGAAATTGCGCTCCGGAGGAGAAAGCGATTACAACTCGAAAGGGGCGGAGATTACCTCTCTCGGTAGGACCGACCTCCTCGCGAGCGGCACAACATGTCCGACGTGCTCAACTCACGGGCTGGGTATCGAGCTTGATCGGAGCATCTGCCATCGTCGACAACTATTGGGAGACAGCACCTCTCTTGAGTGCGGGTATCGCAGTCGCTGTACTCGGAGTAGTTAACGGCTTACCGAGTTTGATTGTCACCCTGATGCACAATCGACGGCCGCAACAGGGTTGAAGTTTTCGATTATGTTTTGCGGAAGGGTGCTTGCATGGCAACACAACCGCATGGCCAGTCCATAACCCCGGCGTGGAAAGTATTCACGGCCATCGGTTTTGCAGGTGTTGTCGGCGCTGCCGTGACGTACTTCCGAGACGGGTGCACTTTGGCGATCATTGGCGGGATGGTCATCCTCGCGATTGGTCGGCCGCTTACTGTCTGGTCCATCCTGCGAATGCTGCGTGAGAATCGAGGACATCGCCTTCATTGGTGGAGAACACCGCCGGTCAATCCGAGGAACGTCGACCTGTCTCGTGCTGTCGGCATTCCCACTACAATTTTCGGTGCACTGACCATCTGGCTGAATACAGCAGGTTCGGCGCCGTGGTGGTTGGCAGCAATCTTTACCGCCATTCTGATCGCGCTCTTCGGAGTAACCGTTGCCGTTCACAATATTCGCCTCAGTCAGCGAACCTGAGCTAGCCTTCCGCGCATGCCGGTTTCCGCGAGTGTCCGTGCGCGCCTTCGCTCCCACTTGCATCCAGATGACGAGATCCGGTACGTATTTCCAGCAGACGTTCTGATGAGCGCGAAACCGACGAAGAATATGTTGCAGTCGTGAACGCTGCCGACGCGGAGATCACGTCACCGCAGGACTTCCCGCATGATCCGTTGCCGAACCTTTGAAGGCACAAACAAAAAGGCAGTTTCTCATCTCTGAGAAACTGCCTTTTTGATCTAACTTCGGTCGGGCTGACAGGATTTGAACCTGCGACCACTTGACCCCCAGTCAAGTGCGCTACCAAGCTGCGCCACAGCCCGTCCCACGCCCTTGTTTCCGGCGCTTGGAAAGATTACATCAGGGACGGGCCGAAGTACCAATCGGCTGGTCAGAGCCGTTTCAGTACCGAATTGGACGCAGAATCAGCGGCCCTTACGGTCACGCTTCTCGCGCACTCGAACGGATACGCGGATCGGGCTGCCGTCGAAGTTGAACTCTTCACGCAGACGCCGCTCGATGAAGCGGCGGTAGCCGGCCTCGAGGAAGCCCGTGGTGAAGAGAACGAATGTCGGCGGGCGTGTGCTTGCCTGAGTCGCGAACATGATGCGAGGCAGGCGGCCACCACGCATCGGCGGCGGTGTGGCCGCCACAACTTCCTTGAGCCAGGTGTTCAGGCGACCCGTGGGGATGCGCTTGTCCCAGGACTCGAGAGCCGTGTCGAGCGCCGGCACGAGCTTCGCCACGGCGCGACCGGTGTGGGCGGAGATGTTGACTCGCTGAGCCCACGGAACGCGGACCAGATCGCGGTCCACTTCCTTGTCCAGCATGAGTCGACGGTCCTCGTCCACGAGGTCCCACTTGTTGAATGCGATCACCAATGCACGACCCGTGTCGGCCACCATGCTCAGAACACGGAGGTCCTGCTCGGTGATCGGCTCGTGTGCGTCGATGAGCAGGATCGCGACCTCAGCGGCCTCGATTGCACTCTTCGTACGCAGCGACGCATAGAACTCCGCCCCGCTGGCATGGCTGACGCGCTTGCGCAGACCAGCCGTGTCGACGAAACGCCAAGGGCGCCCGCCGAGTTCGACAATGGAGTCGACGGGGTCGACGGTGGTGCCGGCAACATTGTGCACGACGGACCGCTCGTCACCGGACAGCTTGTTGAGCAAGCTGGACTTTCCGACATTCGGCTTTCCGACGAGAGCAACACGACGCGGACCGCCGCCGGGGATACCTTCACGCGGGGTTTCCGGCAGCTTCTCGAGAACCTCGTCGAGCAGGTCGCCGGTACCGCGGCCGTGCGTCGCACTCACGGAGTACGGCTGACCGAGGCCCAAAGACCACAGCGCTGCAACCTCGGACTCGGTGCGTCCGTCGTCCACCTTGTTGGCAACGAGGATGACCGGAGTCTTCGAGCGGCGAAGCACGCGAGCAACAGCTTCGTCCGTCGCGGTAGCGCCGACAACAGCGTCGACGACCAGGAGAATGGCGTCAGCCGTTCCCATGGCCAACTCCGCCTGACGTGCGACCGCCTGCTGAAGACCCTTTGCGTCGGGCTCCCATCCGCCGGTGTCCTGGACGAGGAAGCGTCGTCCGGCCCAGTTCGCCTCGTACGAGACGCGGTCACGAGTGACGCCGGGGATGTCTTCGACTACCGCTTCACGACGGCCGATGATGCGGTTGACGAGCGTCGACTTGCCGACGTTCGGTCGACCGACAACCGCCAAGGTCGGGACGGCAATGTGCGCTTCGCCTTCGCCGTCCGCTTCGAGATCGGCGTAGTCCCACTCCGATTCCTCGGACCAAGTTCCGTCACCGGCATATTCGGTTACCAGATCGTCGCTCACTGCACTGCTCCAGTTCTGTCGCTGACCACCAACAGCAACTTGGCGATCACATCTTCAATTCCCAATTCGCTCGTATCCACCAGAATGGAGTCGTCGGCAGGGCGCAACGGCGACACTGCCCGAGTCGAATCGAGATGGTCACGGCGCTGCACATCAGCCAGCACCGCTTCGTAATTGTCTTCACGGCCTTGGCCGATGTTCTGCGTATTGCGCCGTGCCGCACGGGTTTCCGCCGATGCGGTCAAGAAGATCTTGACGTCTGCATCGGGGAGTACGACGGTTCCGATGTCGCGACCTTCCACGACGATCCGCTCCGCACCGGCCGCCAACTCACGCTGAGTGGCGACCAGCAGGTCACGAACCTCGGGTACAGCCGACACCGCGGAGACAGCCTTGGTTACCGCGTCGCCGCGGATCTCCTCGCTGACGTCCGCGCCGTCGAGATGCACCTGCTCGCTGCTCGGATCGGTACCGATGGACCATGGCAACGCCGCAACGGCGGCCGTGATCGCGGCGGAATCCGCCAGATCGATTCCCTGACGCAGCACGTGCAGGGTCGCGATCCGGTAGATGGCTCCGGTGTCGAGGTAGCGAGCGCCCAAACGCTGCGCCAACGCGCGAGAGACGCTGGACTTGCCGGTTCCGGACGGTCCGTCCATAGCGACTACCAGCGGCATGGACGAATCGGTCACAGGCCGACCGCCTCGTACAGTCCACCGACCTCGCTACGTCCGAGGACGCGCTGCGTTCCCGGACGCTGATCGCCGAGAGCGACAACTCCGACGTTGGTGCGTACCAGGCGGACAACGGGGTGACCGACGGCATCGAGGAGGCGACGCACGATGTGCTTACGGCCCTCGTGCAGTACGAGCTTGACGAGCGTCTTGCCCTCGTTGATCTCGAGCACGGTGAACGCGTCCACCTTGGCCGGACCGTCATCGAGAGTGACACCGTCACGCAGCTGCTTGCCGGTGCTGCGCTCGACAACGCCGTGAACCGTGGCGAGGTACGTCTTCGGAACCTCGAACGACGGGTGCATCAGGCGGTGAGCCAAGTCACCGTCGTTGGTGAAGAGAAGCAAGCCTTCGGTGTCGGCGTCGAGGCGGCCGACGTGGAAGAGTCGCTGACCCGACTGAACGCGCTCGGAGACGATGTCGCCGACGCACGGACGACCGAGATCGTCGGACATGGTGCACTGCCAGCCACGCGGCTTGTTCATCGCGAGGTAGACGAGGTCCTTCTGCACGACGACGCGGACGCCGTCGACACGAACCACTGCGTTCTCGGGGTCGACACGCAGACCCTGTTCGACCACGATGCGGCCGTCGACCTCGACGCGACCCTGGTCGATCAGCTCTTCAGCTGCACGGCGTGATGCGACGCCGGCCTGAGCCAGCACCTTCTGCAAGCGGACGCCGTCGCCCTTCGGCGGGCCGTCGTGCTTGGTGATCTCGGCATGCTGATGACGCGCCGGCTTGGCGTTGGAGACCAACGGGTTCTGAGAGACGACGCGCTGCGGCTTCTCGGTCTTCGGCTTGCCACGCTTGTTGGTCGCCGGCGGTGTCGGGGCTGCCGGGCGCTTGCGCGGAGGTCCGTCGAACTTGGACCCACGAGGTGCGTTCGACCATGCGCCGCCGCGAGGAGCGTCGGGGCGTGCGCCGCGCTGATCGTCACTACGACGGTCAGCGCCGCCACGCGGTGCGCGACGGGCGTCGACGTGGGGGGTACGGCGGTCATCGCTGCGGGGTCCGCGGCGGTCGTCAGTGCGCGGTCCGCGACGGTCGTCGTTGTAGCCACCACGACGGTCGTCGGTACGTGCGGGGCGACGGTCATCGCTGCGCGGCGGGCGACGGTCATCACTGCGCGGCGGGCGACGGTCATCATTGAATCCACCGCGACGGTCGTCCGTGCGGGGACGGTCGGATCCGGCGTTGCGGTCGTATCCAGAGGTACTGCGGGAAGTGTTGCTGCGTCCACCACGGGGCGCTTCGCTACGTGCGCCGCGGGGGGCGTCGCTGCGACCACCACGGGGGGCATCGCTGCGTGCGCCGCGGTTGTCGCGGGAGTTGTTACGGTCCGGTGTGCCATCTCGGCGAGCGGGATTGTTCACTTTTTTCCTGTCAGTTTTCTACTGTTTCCCGAGCGTGGTCGGGTCTTTCTCGGTGCTGACGGCGGCCGGAATTCCGGTCAGTCGTCGACTTCGGTGTCCACTACGTCAGCGGGCACCTCTGCCTTGTTCATTCTCGCAAATCGCGGATCGGATTCCAGGCTTTCGCTGATGTCGTCGATGAGATCGACATCAGGCAAGAGCGGGGCCAACTCCGGGAGCTCGCTGAGCGAGGCCAGGCCGAGCCGTTCGAGGAACAGTTCGGTCGTGGAGTACCGTGTCGCGTTGGTGTCCGGGTCAGGCCCGGCTTCCGCGATCAGTCCGCGGGCAAGGAGGGTGCGTACCACCCCGTCCACGTTGACGCCTCGTACCGCACTGATCCGCGCACGAGTCAACGGTTGACGGTATGCGACTACGGCCAAAGTTTCCAATGCCGCCCTGGTCAATTTGGTGCGTGCGCCGTCCAATAGCAGCTTTTCCACGTACGGGGCAAACTCTTGTCGCGTGTACAGACGCCATCCGTCGCCCGCGTAGCGAAGGTCCATTCCGCTGCCGCGAGCGGTCAATGCGGCCGACATCGACGTCAGGCGTTCTTCGACGCGCTCCGGCGCGGTTCCGGTGACAGATGCGAGTTGGTTCACTTCGGCCGGCGAATCCACGACGAGCAGAAGCGACTCCAGCACGGCGTCGAGTTTGTCGTCGTCGAGTTCGAAATCGGGGGCGGAATCTTCGGAATCCGCGGCCGGGTCGGTAGGCTCGATCATCTCGTCTAGCTGCGAAGATTCCGATTCCGTCGGCTCGGCGTTCATCCGTAGTCCTCCTCTGTGACCGGCGCGGCCGGGTCGTCTCCGGTCCAACTCACCATCAGCGGTCCGAGTGCTTCGGGTTGCTCGAACACAATGACCTGCCGGCGATACAACTCGAGCAACGCGAGAAATCTTGCGACTATCTCGACGGTGATCTCACACTCGGCAACGAGGTCCCCGAAGGGTGTCCACTCCCCTATGCCTCGCTCGCGCAGCAACTCGAGAATTCGCTCGGCTTGTTCGGGTATCGAGATATTGGACACATGGAGGTGATCGAGGCCCACTGTCGGCACCGGACGCGGTGTGAACACCGTCGCCGCGATCTCCGCAAAACGCTGAGGATCGACGCCCAACAACACCTCGGGCAGGAGTTCGGTGAACTGATCCTCGACGGCAACCGAGCGCGGATAGCGCCGCAGCGCTGCTTCCTCCAACTCACCGAACAGCGCCGCAACTTGTTTGTACGCCCGGTACTGCAGCAGTCGCGCGAAGAGAAGGTCGCGGGCTTCGAGTAGCGCTAGATCCTCGGCGTCCTCGACCTGCCCGGCGGGCAACAGCCTTGCGGCTTTCAGATCCAGAAGCGTGGCCGCGACGACCAGAAACTCTGTTGTCTGATCGAGGCCCATCGCACTGCCGAGTTCCTTGGTGTATGCGATGAAATCGTCAGTGACGGTGTGCAGGGCGACTTCGGTGACATCGAGCTGTCGTTGATTGATCAGGTTCAACAGCAGATCGAACGGGCCTTCGAAGTTCCGGAGAGTGACTCGGAAACCGGCAGCCTTGGCTGCGGTCTGAGCGTCGGTCGGCACGTTCGGGTCGATCGAATCCGGCTCGACTTCGACCGAATCTTCTTGCGATGCAATCAGTTCCACTAACGACCAGACCGGTGAATGACCTCGCGGGCCAATGCTCGATATGCCTCGGCCCCAGCCGATTTCGGCGCCCACGTCGTGATCGGCTCACCGGCGACGCTGGTTTCGGGGAATCGGACGGTGCGGTTGATCACCGTGTCGTAGACGACGTCGCCGAACACCTCGACGACTCGCGCCATCACCTCACGAGCGTGCAGAGTCCGGGCGTCGAACATCGTGACGACGATACCGGCCAACTCGAGCTTGGGATTGAGACGATCGTGCACCTTTTCGACGGTGTCGTTGAGGAGTGCCAGGCCGCGCAGGCTGAAGTACTCGCATTCCATCGGAATGATGACCGAATCGGCGCAGGCCAGTGCATTCACCGTGAGGAGGCCAAGCGACGGCTGGCAGTCGATGAGCACGTAGTCGTACCGATCGAGAACAGGGTGCAACACGCGTCCCAAGGTCTGCTCACGTCCGACCTCGGTGACCAATTGGATCTCGGCGGCCGAAAGGTCGATGTTGCTGGGCAGCAGGTCGAGGCCGTCGACCCGAGTTCGCATCAACACATCGTCGATGGACACACGCGGTTCGACCAGAAGGTTATGGACGGTCAGTTCCAGGTCGTGATGCTGGACGCCCAGTCCAGCAGACAACGCGCCTTGGGGATCGAGATCCACCAGGAGCACTCGGCGACCGTATTCGGCCAACGACGCACCCAGGTTGATGGTCGACGTCGTCTTGCCGACGCCGCCCTTCTGGTTGCACATCGCGATGATCATCGCGGGTCCGTGGTGCGCCAACGGTGTCGGTTGGGGTACCTCGCGGACCGGTCGACCTGTCGGGCCGAGTTCTTCCGCGGAAACGGCGAGGGTTTCCGCAGGTGGAGAGGCTACTGGCGTCGTATCTATTTCGAACATCGCCTCTGATTCGGAGGGTACAGCTGGTGCTGATTCGTTCACGCGCTCGAAGAGTTGGGCATTGACATGCGGCGGCGCGGACTCCGCCGCTGGTGGCTGCGATGTCGACACGGTCCGATGCTCCCCTACTCTTTCGGCGGTTGCTCTCGGCGCCGGCAAACCCCCGAAACTGCGGTGGAGGCCGCTCGCGCTCCTTGAACGCTACCGCTTACATCACCGAATGGTCTCGCAGACACGCATGAGCCAACCAACCCCTAACGGGCACGCGGGTGTGCCTGAGCCCACACTTCGCGCAACGCGGTGACGGTGACCAGTGTGTAGATCTGCGTCGTGGTTACCGAAGCGTGACCGAGAAGTTCCTGCACGACGCGTACGTCCGCGCCGCCGTCGAGCAGGTGTGTGGCAAACGAGTGCCTGAGCGTGTGGGGTGAGACGTCCGCCTTGATCCCGGCCGACGCCGCCGCATCCTGAAGTATCTGCCACGCGCTTTGACGCGAGAGGCGTCCACCGCGAGCGTTGAGAAACAGGGCAGGAACACCGCGCGTCGCCAAGCTGGGGCGCCCCCGGACGAGATACGCGTCCACCGCGGCGATCGCCGGCCTGCCGACGGGGACGATCCGCTGCTTGCCGCCCTTGCCCTTGAGCAGCACGGAACGGGTTTCGGTGTCGATGTCGTCGACGTCCAGATCGATCGCCTCGGTGATTCGCGCTCCGGTCGAGTACAGGAGCTCGAGCAGAGCGCGATCCCGCAGATCGCGGGGCCCGTCACCGGCAGCACCGCCACCCGAAGCGTCGAGCAGGGCGATCACGTCGTCGAGAGGCAGGGCCTTGGGCAGCTTGCGTCCGGGCGTCGGCGGCTTGACCGTTCGGGCCACGTCGACGCTGACCAGACCTTCGGCGGCGGAAAACTTGTGGAATCCGCGAACCGCGATCAGGGTGCGTGCTGCCGAACTGGCCGCCAATGGTACGACGCCGGCATCTTTGTCACCCAGGCGCAGATGTGTCACGAATTCGGTGACGTCGTTCTCCGTCACGCCCGCGACGTCGTCGATGCCGCGTCCGTGCAGGTACTCCGCGTACCGATTCAGGTCGCGGCGATAGGAAAGTAGAGTATTGCGCGCAGATCCTCGCTCGACCGCTAGATGGTCGAGATACGAGTCCACCTGTCGGGCAAGCACTTCAGGCTCGCGACTTGCGTTCTCCGAATGCGCGAGGACGATCGGGCCACGGTGCGTCGGCGGGGCGCAGCGGCTTGCCCGTCGCGCGTGCGGTGGCGATCGCGAGTATGCCCGATACCGCTGTGGCATTGACGATGTCGCCACGTAGCGCCATGTCGACGGCGTCGGCGAGCGGAACCCGCGAAATCTCGAGATCGGCTTCTTCGTGTTCGGGATCGTCGCGCTCCACCTCGTGCAGCCCCTCGGCGAGGAAGACGCGAACCGCCTCGTCCGTGAACCCGGGTGAGAGAGCGACATCGACCAGCACCGACCATCGATCGGCGCCGAGTCCGGTTTCTTCGCCCAGCTCGCGCGCTGCAGCCTCGACCGGGCTCTCCCCCGGAGCGTCGAGCAGACCGGCAGGAATTTCCCACAACCGGTGCCCGAGCGGGTGACGGTACTGGTGAATCAGCACCAGGTTGTCGTGCTCGTCCAGTGCCACGACGGCAACGGCGCCGTGATGCTCGACGACTTCCCGATCGGCACGCTGACCACCAGGCATCGCAACGGTGTCGACGCGCAACGCGATGATCGCGCCGGTGTAGACCGTCTTGGAGCCGAGGGTGTCGAATTCGTGCCGACCGGGATCGCTCATGTGTGGCTAGACCTTTTCCACGTTCTCGACTGCAGCGTCGAGCGCTGTCTCGGTGGCAGCGGTGTCGATCTTCTCGTCACCGTGGACGTCGACGGGCAGGCGCTCTTCGAGCTTGTACGTCAACGCTGCTTCGACGAAGGCCGCGAACAGCGGGTGCGGGCGCGTCGGACGGCTCTTGAGCTCCGGGTGTGCCTGGGTGGCAACGAAGAACGGATGCTGCTCACGCGGGTACTCGACGAACTCGACCAGGTGGCCGTCCGGCGAGGTTCCGCTGAACTGCAAGCCGGACTTGGCAATCCGATCGCGGTAGGTGTTGTTGACCTCGTAGCGGTGACGGTGACGCTCGGAGACGTCCTCGGTTCCGTAGGCCTGAGCGACGACGGAACCCTTGGTCAGCACGGCCGGGTAAGCACCCAGACGCATGGTGCCACCGAGGTCGGCGTCACCGGCGATGACGTCTTCCTGATCAGCCATCGTGGAGATGACCGGGTGCTTGGTGTCCGGCTCGAACTCGGCCGAGTTGGCATCGTCGAGGCCGACGCTACGAGCAGCTTCGATGACGACGCACTGCAGACCCAGGCACAGACCCAGCAGCGGCAGCTTGCGCGAACGTGCGAAACGGATCGCGCCGAGCTTGCCTTCGATGCCGCGGATGCCGAAGCCGCCGGGGATCAGAACACCGTCGACGTCACCGAGAGCGGCCTGCGCTCCGGCTTCGGTCTCACAGGCGTCCGACGGGACCCAGGAGATCTCGACCTTGGACCGGTTCGCGAATCCACCGGCGCGCAGTGCCTCGGTGACGGATAGGTATGCGTCGGGCAGGTCGACGTACTTGCCGACCAACGCGACCCGCACGGTCTCACGCGGCTGGTGAACACGATCGAGGAGGTTGCCCCACACGGTCCAGTCGACGTCGCGGAACGGGAGACCGAGCTGGCGAACGACGTAAGCGTCGAGGCCCTCACGGTGCAGAACCTTCGGGATGTCGTAGATCGAGGGAGCGTCGGGCGTCGAGATGCAGGCGTCGACGTCCACGTCGCACATCAGGGCGATCTTGTTCTTGAGGCCCTGCGGAACGTCACGATCGCAACGAAGGATCAGCGCGTCGGGCTGAATGCCGATGCTGCGCAACGACGCAACCGAGTGCTGCGTGGGCTTGGTCTTGAGTTCTCCGGAGGGGCCGAGGTACGGCACGAGGGAGACGTGCAGGAAGAAGACGTTGTCGCGGCCGACGTCGTGGCGGACCTGGCGAGCGGCTTCGAGGAAGGGCTGCGATTCGATGTCGCCGACGGTGCCACCGATTTCGGTGATCACGACGTCCGGGCGGTGTCCCTGCAGATCCGGACCGCTCATCTCGAGGATGCGACGCTTGATCTCGTCGGTGATGTGCGGGATGACCTGAACGGTGTCGCCGAGGTACTCGCCGCGGCGTTCCTTGGCGATGACCGTCGAGTACACCTGGCCGGTGGTGACGTTCGCCTGGCCGGAGAGGTCACGGTCGAGGAACCGCTCGTAGTGTCCGACGTCGAGGTCGGTCTCGGCACCGTCTTCGGTAACGAAGACCTCGCCGTGCTGGAAGGGGTTCATGGTGCCCGGATCCACATTGAGATATGGATCGAGCTTCTGCATGGTCACGCGCATTCCCCGCGCGGTCAACAACTGTCCCAGGCTCGAGGCGGTCAAACCTTTGCCGAGCGAGGAAGCTACACCTCCGCTGACGAAGATGTGCTTGGTGGCGGTACGCGTGTTAGTGCGTGACTGTGGCAAAGGGGCTCCCGTGACGACTGTGCAGGGCTTGGTCTGATGAAGCATGCTGGGGCCTGCCGACCCACGGGATTTCACGGTAACACCTATCGGGGGTCGGTGCCTACAACGCGCCGACTTTCCGCCCCCGATGTGACCGGCGTATCAATACCGGGGTGTTCAGTTGGTGGGTGCGCCGACGGTGACCGCCGCCGCTCCCGGTCCCGTGCCGTAGCGGCCGGCGCCGCCGTTCAACTGTTCCTGCAGCGCCAACGGCGTGGTGATCTTGCCCGACTCCCGATCGATGTTGTCGATGGTCGTCAAGCCCGCTGAGAGCGCCGCGTCCGCACGCGCGACGGCAACCGGACCACTGCCCTCGGCCGAGCCAGGCCGGCCCGCGAGAATCGTTCCTGCGCCGCGTCCGTCGAGAGCACCGGCAAACCGCGCGATGACGGCGCCGCGGTTACCCGTGGCTGCGTCGGATTCACTCTTGTTGTCGCCGGTGAGAACCACGGCGAGCTGAGCCGGCTTGACCGCTCCGTCGTCGTAGCTGATGAAACCGGCGCTACGCAGCGAGTCGAGCGCGAGATTCATCTCGTCCGGAGTGCTCTGCGGCTCGCTGTTCTGCCCGTTGAGAAGCAGAACCGAACCGAGCAGATCACCCGCGAGACTGCCCTGATCGACCGCACCGGTCTTGAGGGTGATCCCCGCAGGGATGACATTGGTGACGACGGTCCGCAAGCGGTCACCACCGGTGGCGTCGACAAACGAATCGGTGAGCGAGACGCGTCCGGTCACGGCACCGCCGGCGGCAGTGACGAGTCGGTTGACACCGTCGAGATCACCGGGATCGGCGTCCGGTGCCGTGATGACGATGACGGTGCGACCAGCGAGACTGTCACGCACGACGCGACCGCCGACAGCGGCATCGAAGCCGTCCGCGGAATTGAGTTGCTGCTGAAGCTGATTGGACTGTTGATTGAGGTCTTCGATCTCGTTCTGCAGGTCCGCCTTGTCGTCGCGCAGACCCGAAAGCAATCCACTGGACAGCATTCCGGAACCGAGCACCACGCCGATCGCGAGTGCCAGGAAGATTGCCGCTATGGAAATTGCATGTTGACGCATCGAAATCACTTGAAGAGCCCCTGAACCCACAGCGCGAAGCTGTTCCACGTTGCGATTGCCCAGTCGAGAACTTCACTACCGGCATTGGACACGACCAGGGCGACGATCACTGCCACCAGGGCGGCGAGCACCAGGAGCGCGATCGCGCCGCCGGACACTCGACTTCGATACAGCGTTGCCACAGCCTTGGCGTCGACCAGTTTCGGTCCCACCTTGAGCCGTGTCATGAACGCCGACGGATTGCTTTCACGACGCCCACGGTCGAAGAACTCGTCCAAGGACACCACGTTGCCGACCGTCACGATCAGTGAAGCTCCGTGGTGATCGGCGAGCAGCAGCGCAAGGTCGGTCGGTGAGCAGGTCGCCGGGAACGTCATCGCCCCGATCCCGAGATCCTGGATTCGGGAAAGCCCCGCCGCATGACCGTCCTGGTCTGCGGGCAGAACAACTTCCGCGCCGGACTTGAGGGTGGAACTGGTGATCTCTTCCGGGTCGCCCACGATCAGATCGGGGCGGTATCCGGCCTTGCTCAACACGTCCGCACCTGCGCCGACACCGATCAGGATCGGCGAATACTCCTTGATGAAGGGCTTGAGGTTCTTCAGATCGGCCTCGTGTTCGGGTCCGTCGGAGACGACCACGACGTGGCGATCCTTCAAGTCGATGTCGATGTCCGGAACACCGATTCCGTCGATCAGCAAAGGACTTTCGGTGCGGATGAACTCGATGGTGTTACCCGAGAACGCTTCCAGGTGATCGACCAGGCCGGTCTTGGCCTCGATCATCCGATCGGAGATCTCGGCCTCGGTCTGCTCTTCGCCCTTGACGAGGCTCTTCTCGCCGTTGAAGATCTCGCCCTCGTGCAGGCGGATCTTGCTGCCGTCCTTGACGTTCTTGAAGACGTCTCCGTCTACGGCATCGATCAGAACGATGTCGTTGGCGACGATCACTTCCGGTCCGAGGTTGGGGTACCGCCCCGAAATCGACGGCGACGCGTTGACCACGGCCATGACTCCGGCTTTCACCAGAGCATCGGCGGTCCGGCGATCGATGTCGACTTCGTCGAGGATCACGATGTCTCCAGGACCGACGCGGCGTAGAAGCTTCGCCGTGTTCCGATCGGCCCTGGCGATGCCACTGATCCCAGGCAAGGATTCGGTGTTACGTGAGAGCAATCCGGGCATCTTCATGGCTTCGATGATGAACCTGAAACCGCGTTGACCGGTGGAGGCGCGCCGACAACTACCACATCAGTCACACCAACACCACAGAACCTTCAATCTGTGACGCGGGCCGCATTCGCGATCTCGAGCAGTTCTTCGGCGTGCGCACGACCGGTCTCGGTGTCGTCCAGCCCTGCCAACATACGGGCCAATTCGACCACCCGATCCGAATCCGACAAGGTCCGCACGCCACTGCTCACCACTCCGCCTTTGTCGTCGACCTTGTCGACCACGAGGTGGGTGTCGGCAAACGCAGCAACCTGCGGAAGGTGGGTGACGACGATAACCTGATGCGTACGAGCAAGTTTCGCCAATCGGCGGCCGATCTCGACAGCAGCGCGACCACCGACCCCCGCGTCCACTTCGTCGAAAACCATCGTCGCGCCGGTGTCGCTACCAGCGAGAACAACCTCGAGCGCCAGCATGACGCGTGACAGCTCGCCACCGGAAGCGCTCTTGCTGATCGGAAGTGACGGTGCCCCGCTGTGCGCGGACAGACGGAATTCCACCTCGTCGACGCCGGCAGACCCGGCATGAAGGTCTACTCCCCCGACGCTGAGCGGCGCCGAGTCCTGCGGGCCGGCAGGCTGCGAGCGCACAGTCACCTCGAGACCCGCACGTCCCATCGCCAGACCGGCGAGTTCCGCGCTGACGGCTTTGGCGAGCTTTGCCGCTGCCTTGACTCTGGCGGCGCTCAGCTTTGTGGCGGCTTCCGCGGTGAGGCCAGCCGTCTCCTCGACCTGCTTGGCCAACAGCGACAACGCATCCGACGACACGTCGAGTTTGGACAGACGAGCGCGAGCGGTATCTGCCCATTCGAGAACACCGTCGACATCGGCGGCGTACTTGCGAGTCAGAGTCTTCAGTTCCGATTGCCGCGACAGCAGCGAGTCCAGAGCACCCGGGTCTGCGGGCAGCCCGGACAGATAGGTGTTCAGATCACCGGCAACATCGGTGACGACGGCAATAGCGTCGGCCAACCGGGAACCGAGGCCGTCCAGATCTGCGTCGGTGACCGACTCGATACGCGCCCGCGCTTCGGACATCAGGTCTAGCGCCGGCATGACCCCGACGTCGCCGCTTGCCATGTCGTCACTACCGGCGAGCGCAGCGTGCGCCTCTTCCGCAGCCGAGCGGAGCGAATCGAGTTCACTGAGTCGACGAACTTCGGCAACGATTGCCGTGTCCTCGCCTGGCTCGGGTGCCACGCCGTCGATTTCGTTGAGCGCGAAGGTCAACTGATCTGCTTCTTGCGCCAGTTCACGAGCCTTCGACGTGCGTTCGATCAACTCCGAACGAGCATCGAGCCATTCACGACGGTGTTTGCGGTACCTCGTCAGCAGCGTTCCGATTGCCTTGTCCCCGAAGCGGTCCAGCGCATTGCGTTGCTGGTCGGGACGAAGCAATCGCAGCTGATCGTTCTGTCCGTGGACAGTCAGAAGTGGATCCGTGAATTCGGAGAGAACTCCCGCCGGCACGCTTCGTCCGCCGAGATGAGCCCGTGAGCGGCCGTCGCTGCCGACTGTCCGGACGGCGATGATGGTCCCGTCCTCGTCGCGCTCGGCGCCGGACGATTCCAGGATTCGGACGATCTCACGCTCGGTGGCCGGTGAGACGTCGTCGGCGATGAATCGTCCTTCGACGACGGCTCGCGACGCGCCCAACCGCACCCGCCCGGCATCGGCTCGCGCTCCGCTGAGGAGGTGCAAGCTGGTGACGACCATCGTTTTACCTGCGCCGGTTTCACCGGTCAGGACGGTCAGGCCCTCGTGGAACTGGGCGCTGGCCTCGGAGATCACACCAAGACTGTCGATACGGATCTCTGCGAGCACGATTAAGGCTTCCTTCCTCGCCATCCGGTAACCGGAAGCTCGAACTTGCGAACCATCCGATCAGCGAAGGGCGCAGAGTCCAACCGGACCCACTTGACGGGAGTGGCGCCGCGAACGATCTCGACGCGAGCGCCGGCAGGCAGTTCCAACGTACGACGACCGTCGCAGAAGACCAGGCCGTCGTGGCTACCGGCGACGGTCTCCACCGCGATGATCGAATTCGGGCTGGTGACCAACGGCCGCGCGAACAGCGCGTGCGCGTTGCTGGGTACGACGAGCAATGCTTCGAGTTCTGGCCACACGACGGGGCCGCCTGCGGAAAAGGCATAAGCGGTCGAGCCGGTGGGAGTGGACACGAGAACACCGTCGCAACCGAAGGCAGATACCGGTCTGCCGTCGACCTCGAGGACAACTTCGAGAACTCCCAAACGCGAACGGTTCTCGATGCTGGCCTCGTTGAGCGCCCACCCGCGGTCGATGATCTCGTCGTCCACCCGAATCACAACGTCGAGTGTCATACGGGACTCGACGCGATATTCCTTGCGAACTACCTGTGCGAGAGCCTCGTCGAGATGCTCGGCCTCGGTCTCTGCCAGAAATCCGATCCGTCCGAGGTTGATGCCCAGTACCGGAATGGACGCTTCTTGAGCGAGTTCGGCGGCGCGCAGAAATGTGCCGTCACCACCGAGAACCAGAACCAACTCGCATCCGACGGCAGCATCAGGGCCGGGATGAACAACCGTGACGTCGAGACCCGGCGCAGAGAAGCCCGCGGGTTCCGTCATTGCTTCGATGCGCGAGCTGTCTGCTTCGTCGACGAGGACTCGCAGCCCGATTCCCGCCCGTTCGAAAATCTTCCCGACTCGTTTGGCGGTTTCCGTGATGTCACGTCGACCAGGGTGTGCGACAAGAAGGATCTCGCGCGACTCGCCGTTCGTGACCGCGTTCACTGGGGCCCTTCCTCTACAGCCTTGCGAATCATGTCCTCCACCGAAGGAATTCCCTCGGTGTCCGGCTCGTGATCACCGGGCGAACCTGTCTTTCGAAGCCACAGGAAATACTCGACATTTCCCGACGGACCGGGCAATGGGCTGGCCACGACACCTAACGTCCGCAGACCTACCTTTGCAGCAGCCTCCGACACGTCGAGCACAGCCGAGATTCGCAATTCCGGATCTCGTACGACGCCACCGGCACCGACGCGGTCCTTGCCCACCTCGAACTGAGGCTTGACCATCGGAACCAGGTCCGCGCCGTCAGCAGTACAGGCGACAAACGCCCCGAGTACAAGTTTGAGAGAAATGAACGACAAGTCCGCGACAACGAGATCGACAGTTCCGCCGATGGTCTCTGCATCAATTGCACGAACATTGGTTCGGTCGATGACGTGCACCCGGTCATCGGACTGCAGGCGCCACACCAGTTGTCCGTAGCCGACGTCGACTGCGACAACTTCCTTCGCACCACGCGTCAGCAGAACATCGGTGAACCCACCGGTGGATGCGCCGGCGTCGAGGCAACGGCGACCTTCGACCGTCAATCCTTCGGCACCGAAGGCGTCGAGTGCGCCGATCAGTTTGTGAGCACCTCGCGACGCCCACGAAACTTCCTGCTCCACCTCGACGACCCGAAGTGGCGTTCCGGCCTCGATCGCCGTCGCAGGCTTGGTCGCAACGGCTCCCGAGATGAGAACTCGCCCGGCGGAAATCAGTTCTTGCGCATGATCTCGTGACCGTGCGAGTCCGCGACGGACAAGTTCGGCGTCCACCCGTGCTCTACGTGCCACGTCAAGCCCTGTCCACAGAGGCGAGTGCCTGGACGAGCACCTCGTGTGCCTGTTCCAAAATATGTGCCTTCTGCGGAATCACACCTGCTCCGTGCTGATCGTTCGGATCCTGTTCGATGCCACCGAGGCGCGCCAGCAAACCGTCGACGTCAGAACGTATGCGTTCCGGATCGACGGAAGGGCGTGGCCCGGGCAACGGAGATCCGTTACTCGTGTTTCCGGGGTGCGGTGTCGGCGTGCTCATCGGGCACAACGTTAGTGCATGACTCTCGGTTACGCATACACCCGCACCCCCGCGAGTCGAACACATTTGCGAGAGATCAGACGAGCCAGGATCCAAACAGATCCGCCACGCCGGCATCCGACGCTTCCAGGGTCCGGAACGACGGATTAGCCCATGCGACAGGCGCAACTGCGCGTAGAAGCGACATCTCGTCCCCGACAACCGGGCCGTCGACAACCAGCGCCGACCCGTTCACGGAGACAGACCACTTGGAGTCCGCACCGACCAGCGATTCGACGGCCGGCTGATTGAGCGAATCCAGAGTTGCTGCAATGTA
Organism: Rhodococcus sp. SG20037; assembly: GCF_031763325.1. Lineage (NCBI taxonomy): Bacteria > Bacillati > Actinomycetota > Actinomycetes > Mycobacteriales > Nocardiaceae > Rhodococcus > Rhodococcus sp. SG20037. The sequence continues at coordinate 3,422,921 of NZ_CP134497.1, forward strand.
GGTGGGGCGCTGCTCAACCGGAGCCCGCAGTACGTCACCCGGCGTGCTCACACCGGTGAGAACCAACAACGAGTCGATCGAAACAGCTTGTGCGCCTTCGATATCGGTGTCCAAACGATCACCGACCACCAGAGGACGCGAACACCCGCTGCGAGCGAGCGCATCCTCCATCAGCGGTGCAGCAGGCTTCCCTGCCACCAACGGTTCCTGCTTGGTCGCAGCGCGCAGAGCTGCCACCATCGAGCCGTTGCCCAGCACCAAACCCCGCTCCGACGGCAGTGTTGTGTCCAGGTTTGCCGCTACCCACAGCGCACCGGCCCGGATCGCCAAGCACGCCTCGGCAAGGATCGACCAGTTGGTCTCCGTCGAATGTCCTTGAACGACAGCAACCGGAGAATCCGCGAATTCGCGCACCGGAAGCAACCCGACGCGCGTCACCTCGTCGGCCAATGCGTCGGTACCGACGACGAGCACAGCGGCACCGGGTTCGAGACGCTCCGACAGCAGACGCACTGCCGTCTGAGAACTGGTGACGACACGATCGTCTTCGGAATCGAAACCGAGTTCGGTCAGATGCGCCGACACTGCCGAAGGCGAGCGACTCGCATTGTTGGTCACGTAGTACAAGGCCTGCGTGCCCTGACCGAGAGCTGCCTGGGTGCCGGGAATCGCATGAGCTCCGGCGTACAGCGTGCCGTCGAGATCGAGCAAAAGTACGTCGTACTGAGTACGAAGCACGGTCACTGATCTTCTCCGGTCAACTCGGCCACCCGTTCTTCAGCATCCGTGTCACCCTCGAGGTCAGCAGCTGCAGCGTTGAGGAACCACTTCAGTCCGTCTTCGACACGACCAGCTGAAACGAGGGCATCGGCGTAGGCGTAGAACAGCCGAGCCGCAGCTTCACCGGTACGCGCTGCGTCCAGATCCTTGGTCTGCAGTGTGACAACTGCCTGATCGAACTGACCGAGATCCATGCGGGCGCCCGCGACGACGATCCTCAACTCAGACGCCTCGTCGCCCGAAAGCAGGGCAGCCTCGTCGCTACGGCCGAGCTCGATCGCGCGTTCTGGTCGACCCAAACCGCGTTCGCAGTCGGCCATGACAGCGATCAGACCCGGTCCGCCAGCCATTCGACGGGCAGCACGAAGCTCGGAGAGAGCTTCAGCCCATTCACCGGCGTGGTACGCGGTGATTCCGGCAGCTTCACGAACGACCGCAATTCGGCCGGCGCGCTGACGGGCAGCGCGAGCGTGGAGCAGTGCGAGTTCCGGATCTTCGTCGACGAGCTTGCCCGCCATGACGAGGTGACGCGCAACTGTGTTGGCGTTGTCCTTGTCGAGGCTGAGCAGATCCCGACGAACGGCCGGGTCCAACTCCGTGGGCTCTACGTTGTCGGGCAAATCCGGTTCGTCAGGTCGTGCTTGCTGACGGTTGCGGTCGCCGTCGCGTCCACGAGGGGTGAACCCACCCTCGCCGCCGCGACGCTGTCCGCCGTTGAATCCGCCGCCGCGGTTACTGTTTCCAGCACCGCCACGGTTGTTGTCTCCGGCACCACCGCGGCGGTCTCCGCCTGCAGCGCCGCGTGATCCACGCCCGTCGTTGTCACGACGGGGGCCACCTGATCGAGGCGCTCCTCCCCCACGGAAGGACCGACGCTCGTCGCCATTCTCCGACACAGTCATTCCTCTCATACAACGCACGAAAGGGGACCCAATATGTTGGGTCCCCTTTCGGTTAACGGGTGTTCGGCGGTGTCCTACTCTCCCACACCCTGTCGAGTGCAGTACCATCGGCGCTGAAGGGCTTAGCTTCCGGGTTCGGAATGGGACCGGGCGTTTCCCCTTCGCTATGACCGCCGTAACTCTATGAAACTGTCACAGTAACCTTCTTCTGATCACCTGGTTTCACCACCCGTCAACACCAGTTTCTGGTGTTGGGGGATGGAGAAAACAGGGTTTCTCATCAGTATCTGTGTGTTGTTTCAGATACCGCACAGTGGACGCGTAGCTTCTTTGTGGTAAGTCCTCGGCCTATTAGTACCAGTCACCTGCATGCATTACTGCACTTCCAGTTCTGGCCTATCAACCCGGTGGTCTGCCGGGGGCCTTACCCCCTCGAGGGGGTGAGAAACCTCATCTTGGAACAGGCTTCCCGCTTAGATGCTTTCAGCGGTTATCCCTTCCGAACGTAGCTAACCAGCGGTGCTCCTGGCGGAACAACTGGCACACCAGAGGTTCGTCCGTCCCGGTCCTCTCGTACTAGGGACAGCCTTCCTCAAGTTTCTAACGCGCGCGGCGGATAGAGACCGAACTGTCTCACGACGTTCTAAACCCAGCTCGCGTGCCGCTTTAATGGGCGAACAGCCCAACCCTTGGGACCTACTCCAGCCCCAGGATGCGACGAGCCGACATCGAGGTGCCAAACCATCCCGTCGATATGGACTCTTGGGGAAGATCAGCCTGTTATCCCCGGGGTACCTTTTATCCGTTGAGCGACACCGCTTCCACTTGCCGGTGCCGGATCACTAGTCCCGACTTTCGTCCCTGCTCGACCTGTCAGTCTCACAGTCAAGCTCCCTTGTGCACTTGCACTCGACACCTGATTGCCAACCAGGCTGAGGGAACCTTTGGGCGCCTCCGTTACATTTTGGGAGGCAACCGCCCCAGTTAAACTACCCACCAGGCACTGTCCCTGAACCAGATCATGGTCCGAGGTTAGAGGTCCAATTCGATCAGAGTGGTATTTCAACAACGACTCCACGATAACTGGCGTCACCGCTTCACAGTCTCCCACCTATCCTACACAAACCGAACCGAACACCAATACCAAGCTGTAGTGAAGGTCCCGGGGTCTTTTCGTCCTGCCGCGCGTAACGAGCATCTTTACTCGTAATGCAATTTCGCCGAGTCTACGGTTGAGACAGCTGAGAAGTCGTTACGCCATTCGTGCAGGTCGGAACTTACCCGACAAGGAATTTCGCTACCTTAGGATGGTTATAGTTACCACCGCCGTTTACTGGGGCTTAAATTCTCAGCTTCGCTCCGAAGAACTAACCGGTCCTCTTAACCTTCCAGCACCGGGCAGGCGTCAGTCCGTATACATCGTCTTACGACTTCGCACGGACCTGTGTTTTTAGTAAACAGTCGCTTCTCACTGGTCTCTGCGGCCCCACCCAGCTCAGACAGTAAATGTCGTCACCAGACAGGGCCCCCCTTCTCCCGAAGTTACGGGGGCATTTTGCCGAGTTCCTTAACCATAGTTATCTCGATCGCCTTAGTATTCTCTACCTGACCACCTGTGTCGGTTTGGGGTACGGGCCGTGTGAAAGCTCGCTAGAGGCTTTTCTCGGCAGCATAGGATCACTGAATTCGCCTCAATCGGCTACGCATCACGTCTCAGGCTATGTGCGACCCGGATTTGCCTAGGTCACGCCCTACACGCTTACACCAGTATTACCACTGACTGGCTCAGCTACCTTCCTGCGTCACCCCATCGCTTGGCTACTACCAGATCAGGTCCCATGCATCCACCAACTCGAGACCCGAAGGTCTTCTCGTGGCTTCAGGATGGTTAGTATCACTGATTCACCATGGGCGCGTTCACACGGGTACGGGAATATCAACCCGTTGTCCATCGGCTACGCCTGTCGGCCTCGTCTTAGGTCCCGACTCACCCTGGGCGGATTAACCTGGCCCAGGAACCCTTGGTCATTCGGCGGACGAGTTTCTCACTCGTCTTTCGCTACTCATGCCTGCATTCTCACTCGTGTGGCCTCCACGGCTAGGTCACCCTGCCGCTTCCATGGCCACACGACGCTCCCCTACCCATCCACACACCTGCCAGAAAATCCTTGGATCAACTGGGGGCTATTGCGTGAATGCCGCAGCTTCGGTGGTGTACTTGAGCCCCGCTACATTGTCGGCGCAGGATCACTTGACCAGTGAGCTATTACGCACTCTTTCAAGGGTGGCTGCTTCTAAGCCAACCTCCTGGTTGTCTTCGCGACCCCACATCCTTTTCCACTTAGTACACGCTTAGGGACCTTAGCTGGCGATCTGGGCTGTTTCCCTCTCGACTACGAACCTTATCGCCCGCAGTCTCACTGCCGCGCTCTCACTCACCGGCATTCGGAGTTTGGCTGATTTCGGTAAGCTTGTGGGCCCCCTAGACCATCCAGTAGCTCTACCTCCGGTGAGAAACACGCGACGCTGCACCTAAATGCATTTCGGGGAGAACCAGCTATCACGGAGTTTGATTGGCCTTTCACCCCTACCCACAACTCATCCCCTCAGTTTTCAACCTAAGTGGGTTCGGTCCTCCACGACGTCTTACCGTCGCTTCAACCTGGCCATGGGTAGATCACTCCGCTTCGGGTCTAGAGCATGCCACTACGATCGCCCTATTCGGACTCGCTTTCGCTACGGCTACCCCACACGGGTTAACCTCGCGACATGCCACTAACTCGCAGGCTCATTCTTCAAAAGGCACGCCATCACCCCCAGCAGTAAACTGCTCGAAGGCTCTGACGGATTGTAAGCGCACGGTTTCAGGTACTATTTCACTCCCCTCCCGGGGTACTT
>NZ_CP134497.1:3430000-6359223 GCF_031763325.1 Rhodococcus sp. SG20037
AAAAAACTCAACTAGCAAAAAATGTGTCGGCAACCATTCAGACGGAAGAATGAACAATCACCGACGAAAAATACTCACACCCCAAACATCAGAACCGAAACCCGAAGGCCCGGAACATAATCCGACATGCGAAGTACCAAAAAAATTTGGCACTGACATTCATCGACACACTGTTGAGTTCTCAAAGAACACGCACACACCATCACTTCAACCAGGTTGAAAGCTCCGGGGCAAGGGTTACAATCTTAGCTTGTTCGCTCCAGGGAAGCAAGTTCCCGCTGAGCGTGATTGTCTCCGACTTCGTCCAACCGCGTTTCCCCGGCCTGTCGGTCGGGGTTGGTGTCCGTGTCGCTCTGACTTGGACAAAGTTACGCGAATGAAAACTGAGCGTCAAACGTGCAGGTCGCAGATGTTCGACAGGTTAAATCCGCTGGTAGCCCGCCCGGAGGCGGGCCACCAGCGGCCACAGGAGCCCCGCAAGACAACTGTGACCCCACACACGTCAGTTTGGAAGGATTCTCACGCCGGCGAAGTTGCGCTTTCCGCGCCGGACGACCAACCAGCTGCCGTGAAGCAGATCGGATGCGGTGGGCTCCCAGTCGTCGGCCGACACCTTCTGGTTGTTCACCGAAGCACCGCCCTCTTTCACGGCGCGTCGAGCGGCCCCCTTGCTCTCGCACAAGCCGCTCGTCACGAGCAGATCGATGATCGTGCGCGGCTCCCCCGGCGCCAATTCGCTGACCGATGCTTCTTTCAGCGCCGCGGCTAGCGTCGACTCGTCGAGTTCCGCCAGCTCCGCCTTGCCGAACAACGCCTGACTGGCGAGCTCGACAGCACGGGTGTTGTGTTCCCCGTGAACCAAGGTCGTCATCTCCGCGGCAAGTCGCTTCTGCGCTTCTCGCGCATGCGGCCGCTCCGCTGTTGCAGTCTCCAGCTCCGCGAGTTCGTCCGCAGTCAGGAAGGTGAACCAGCGCAGGTACTTGATCACGTCGGCGTCGCCAGTGTTCACGAAGTACTGGTACCAGGCGTACGGGCTGGTCATCTCGGGGTCGAGCCACAAACTTCCGCCACCGGTCGACTTTCCGAACTTTTTGCCATCGGCCGAGGTCACCAGCGGAACCGTCATTGCATGAACGCTCTCACCGTCGACACGACGGTTGAGTTCGACGCCGGCAATGATGTTGCCCCACTGATCGGACCCGCCGACCTGCAGAGTGCAGCCGAGATCGCGTCGCAAGTGCAGGTAGTCGTTGGCCTGGAGCAGCATGTAGCTGAACTCGGTGTACGACATCCCGTCCGACTCGAGACGACGCTTCACGGTGTCACGCGCAAGCATGACGTTCACGGAGAAGTGTTTACCGACATCACGCAGGAAGTCGATGGCCGACATCTTGCCGGTCCAGTTCATGTTGTTCTCGATGACCGCGCTCGTCGGCGAATCGTCGAAATCCACGAATCTTTCGAGCTGACCACGGATGCGACCTGCCCAGTCCGCGACGGTATCGGCGGAGTTCATCGTCCGTTCCCCGACGTCACGGGGGTCTCCGATCAGGCCCGTTGCACCGCCGGCAAGAACGATCGGGCGGTTGCCGGCGCGCTGAAACCGCTTGAGCGCGAGGAGCGGAACCAGGTGACCTGCGTGCAGGCTCGGTCCTGTCGGGTCGAAGCCCGCATACAACGTGACCGGTCCGGCCTCGAGATCTTTACGCAAAGCGTCGAGATCGGTTGATTGGGCGATCAGCCCGCGCCAGGTCAGTTCGTCGAGAATATTCTCAGTCACGGACTCGATCATCCCATCTTCACGAAATGACCGGCGCTCGCGGGCTTCGGCGATACGCGGACACCGCCGGGGAGTCCGGAATCCAGAGGCGCCACGGGACCTCCGCCGCGGTGCTGACACCCACCCGCGGTCCGCTCACCCATTCCTTCGACTCCCCCAATTCGAGCCGAATCCGCGACGCCGGGTCGAACACGTCTGTTCCGTTGTCCCCCAGCGTGATTGCGGCGGAAGCGCCGAGATTACCCGGCCCTCTGGCCCATTGGTGAGACGGCCGGTCCGGCGATCTCCTTGCGGACACCACATCGTGGCCGGCTTCGATTTCGGCGGCTCGGAGCAGAACACCGCCCGCGACACCATCCGGGCCGTACGAGATGTTCATACAAAAGTGCATTCCATAGCTGCGGTAGACGTAGAGACGCCCCGCCCGCCCGAACATCACGCTGTTCCGCGGCGTTCTCCCCCGATACGAATGTGCTGCCGGATCCGGCCATGGCCCGTCCTTCTCCCCTCCGTACGCCTCGACCTCGACGATCCTCAGCGAGATGTCGTCGACGGTCAGGGTCGAGCCGAGAATTGTCAGGCCCGCTTCCAACGGGTTCTCCACATTTTCCAAGGTCTCGATGCTCACCCTTCGATTGTGCCCACGCCGTTGACTCATCGGTCGGCCGAGTCGCATAATTCAACAAGTGATGAATTATTGAAACGAGGCGAACCGTGACCACAACGCCGGCAATAGATATCCGCGGACTACGAGTCGTTCGCGGCAAGCACGAAGTTCTTCACTCGCTTGACCTGCAGGTATCAGCAGGATCGATCACCGGACTGCTCGGCCCGTCCGGCTGCGGCAAGACAACCCTGATGCGCGCGATTGTCGGAACACAGATCGTCGAAAGTGGTGAGGTCAGAGTGCTGGGCGATCTCGCCGGTTCCGTTGCTCTTCGCCACCGGGTCGGATATGTCACCCAATCCCCCAGCGTGTACGGCGACCTGACGGTCACTCGAAACGTCCAGTACTTCGGCGCTCTTTACGGCAAGTCCGGCGCCGACGTCGCAGCAGCGGTCGACGCCGTCGGATTGAGCCGATACGCCGACCAGACCGCCGCCGATCTGTCTGGTGGTCAACGCGGGCGAGTCTCGCTGGCTTGCGCGTTGGTGGCGTCACCTGATGTGTTGATCCTCGACGAACCGACCGTCGGCCTCGATCCGGTGCTTCGCGTCGAATTGTGGGAACGATTCGCTGACCTTGCTCGCAGCGGAACCACCCTGTTGGTCTCCAGCCACGTCATGGATGAGGCCGACCACTGCGCTGAGCTGATCCTGATGCGAGACGGGCACCTCCTCGCTCAACTCACACCCGATGAATTGCGCGCCAAAACCAGATGTGAACGGCTCGAGGACGCCTTTCTCGAGCTGATTCGGACTTCACCCGTCGGAGGCGAAATATCATGAGCATCAGGATCTTCGGTGCTACGACCGTACGCATTCTGCTTCAGCTCCGCCAAGATCACCGCACGGTGGCCATGATCTTGTTGGTCCCGTCGTTACTGATGATTCTGCTCTATTTCCTCTACCAAGACGTCCCGACGCCACCCGGCCAGGTTTCGCTCTTCCAACGAGTGGCGATCACGATGTTGGGAATCTTGCCGTTTGTCGTCATGTTCCTGGTCACGTCCATCGCGATGCAACGCGAACGCAGTTCAGGAACCCTCGAACGCCTGCTCACCACACCGATGGGCAAACTCGACCTTCTCGCCGGATACGGGGCGGCATTTTCGCTCTCCGCCGCCGCTCAGGCAGCCCTCGCGTGCGCGGTTGCTTTCGGATTCCTCGGACTCACCATCGCCGGCAGTCTTGCCTGGGTCATCGTCATTGCAGTTCTCGGCGCAATACTGGGCGTTGCGCTAGGCCTGTTGGCCAGCGCATTCGCGAAGACCGAGTTCCAAGCGGTGCAATTCATGCCGGTAGTTGTGGTTCCACAGCTCTTCCTCTGCGGACTCCTGGTACCGCGCGACCAATTGCCGACCTGGCTCGAATGGATCAGCAACGTCCTCCCCTTGAGCTACGCCGTCGACGCACTTCAGCAAGTGTCGATGCATGCCGACGCGACGGGTCAGATGTGGCGTGATCTCGCCGTCATGGCGGGCTTCGCCGCCGCCGCACTCTCGCTGGCCGCGGCCACACTCGATCGCCGCACTCCATGACCGACAAGGACACGAGTCCTGCACCGATTCGTTCGGGGCGACGACCGGGCAAGTCGGAGACTCGCGCGCAGATCCTCGATTCGGCGCGACGGGCGTTCTCCCAGAACGGTTTTCGACGAACAACCGTTCGATCGATAGCTGCGGCCGCTGACGTCGATCCGGCTATGATTCATCACCATTTCGGGAGCAAGGAGCAGTTGTTCACCGCTGCGATCGCGCTACCGATCGATCCAGCAAAGGTACTGGGACCGGTTCACACCTCCCCGACCGAAAACCTCGGCGAAAGCCTTCTCCGGGCGGTGATCGGGCTATGGGATTCGGAACACCAGCCGGCGATTCTGGCGGCTTTTCGATCAGCCATTTCCGGCGACGGATCGCAGTTGATCCAGAGCTTTCTGCTCGATGTCGTATTGCGCGACATCATTCCGCGGGTGGACACACCACCTGGTACCGGCTTGATCAGAGCGGAATTGGTGGCATCTCAGATGGCCGGACTGCTTGTCACGCGATATGTGCTCGGACTCGAACCACTCGCATCATTGAGCGTTGACGCGTTGGTACCGCTGGTGGCGCCGAACCTCCAGCGGTACCTGATCGGTGAATTACCGATCTAGCCTTCAGCCCGCGCGAGCAACTTCTCGTGTTCGTCGTCCGCTACATCGCGTGCCTCGTCGATCAACAGAACGGGAATGCCGTTCTCGATCGGGTAGGCACGTCGCAGGCGCGGGTTGTAGAGCAACTCGTCCCCGACCAGCAGCAGCGGGCCTTTGTCCTGGGGGCAGGCCAAAATGCTGAGCAACGTCGAATCAATAGCCACGTGTGTCCTCTCGAACCGATCAAACAGAATGTCCTCAGGCTACCGTGCTCCGGTGCTCACCCTCGTCGGCATCAACTGCGCGGCAATTGCCTTGGTCAGCCGCTTGTACGACTGCGACTCGGAATCGAGGAACCAGGTCCGTGGCCCCGGCGCCGGCAATCCGGCCGCAGCCAACGCAGTGGAGCTCGGACGGTACGACGAACCCACCGGGATCTCGTCAACCACGTGCACGATATCCGGACGAGCGTCGAAAGCGATGCGCGAGAGGGCCTCTGCAAGCTCGGCAGAACGGAACTGCCGCCCCGGACGCCATGTCACGGCAGCGACCGCGAGCTGATGCGGCGCGTCACCGACTCCGTATGCGACGGCAAGATCCACCCGCGCCACACTCGACAACGCGTCGACGATCGGCTGGGTGAAGACGGGACCGCGGACCGTGGAAATGACCGTGTTCTTGTGGTCGATCAGCCAGTAGTCGCCGTCGGCGTCCCGGCGGAAGAGATTTTCGGTGGGAATCCACGAATCGCCGGCTTGGAAGAGACCTCGCATGGCTCCGCCCGAGAGATCGGCGGTGAATCCCGCGCGCCCGAGCAGCAATCCGACCTCGTCTTCGGCGCACTCACGGACAAATCCGTTTCCGTTCTCGAGGAGCCGACCACTCAGCGGGTCGTATGCCGCCAACCGCACCTGCGCGCTACCCGGCAGTGGGCGCCCCTTGGAACCAACTTTGGAGCCTGCAACATTGGCAAGAATCACGTCGCCTTCGGTCGACGCATAGAACTCGAGTACCTGCGCGGGGTCGAACGCCTCCGTTGTCCGCTTCCACAGACCATGGGGCATGCCCGAACCGATGAACAGGCGGACCGGATGACTACCGTCGATGAGAAGAAGATCCTCGTCGAGTATCTCGCGCATCATCGACCACGTGTAACTCACGACCGTCACGCCGTAGCGGTGGATTTCCTCGACGAACCTCGCGGGGTTCAGTCCACGTGAGAGCGCAATGCGTGAGCCACCGGCCATGGCACCACCGATGGTCGCGAGCAGACTCGACGAATGATGGAGTGGTGCAAGGCAGTACACGGTGTCACCGCGATCGAGATCTGCCGCCGTGGCCGTGCCGAAGGCCGACAGTGCCCACCGGTAGTTGGTGATCTGCTTGGCCTCGAGCACACCGCCGGATTCCGCAAAGATGATGAAGGCGAGTTCGCGGGCGACACCGGGATCCGGTCGGTACCACCCGGGCAGATTGACCTTCGTCGGATCGATTTGTTCGAGATCGATCACGTCGTGTGACGGATCCACCTCGAGGCCACGGGCATCGCCGCCGCCGAGCACCAGTACCGGCCGACCGGTAACCACTGCAGCATCGACGTTTTCCGGATCGGTGATGATCCGATCGACCGACCCCAGCTTGACCGCCGCCGTGATGTCGGAGCCTGGCGGAAGCATGACCGCGACGGCACCAAGTCGCGACAGGGCCGCGATGGCCGCGAGTGCGCTGGGGCGGGTCTCCATCAGGACACCGACATGCGCTGCCGGACGCACTCCCACGGAGATCAATCCACGCACGACATTGTCGATACGCGCGTTGACCGCTTCATAGGTGTGCACGCGATTGTCGAAGAGGAAGCACTCGCCGTTCGGCGCCTTTCGACGCTGCTCCGCCAGCAACTGGCTCAGCGAGATCTTGGTGTGCGGCTGAATCTGGTTGAGTCGAGCCAGACGTGGCAACGCTCGTGCCGCTTCTCCCGACAATTCGAAAGTGCCGCGCAACGCACCGGCGGCAAGGTCACTGATTCCCTTGGTGACTCCTGCACCTACTTCAGCGACCGAGGCGACGGTGTGGATGATCCGATTGCTGATCGACACACCGGTCTGGTCTTCGAGGTCGGCGCCGTAGACCATGTTCGCGATACGGTCCGGGAGGGGTCCACCCGTCTCGGTCCACTGTACGAATTCACCGGTGGTCGGCCAGGTGTGATTGGCCGCGGTGGAACCGACAACCAAACCGAAATGGCCTGCACGCAAGGTAGATTCGTAGACCTTCGCCCGCGGAGCGGCTTGACTGATGCCTCGAACCGCTTGCGGCTGGCCGATGTCGTCGACCTCACCGACGAATGCCAGGATGGGGCAGGTGATCTCGGCGAGCGAGACCAATTGATCCTTGATGACGAACCCACCGGTCATCATTCGGTTGTGCACGATGAACTGCTTGAGCAGTTCGGCTACCGCGGGCCCCGACCACGCGACCCAACCCTCGGTCGCGAGGAAGCGGCGTTGCTGCTCCCGCGGAAGCAACGCCTCACGGTCGTGCAGTTGAAGCAGAAAGTCGACGCGCATCTTCAGCGTCTTCACGGGATCGAGCAACTGGAACCCGGTACGGGCCATCCACCCGGTGACCGCCAGGCGATTGAAGACGTGATCGGCGAGGAAATCTGCACCCTTGGTTGCCAATCCCGCCGGGATGCCGAAGGGTAGCGCGGCGAGTGTGTCGACCGGACTGCCGAAGGTGATGACGCTGGCGATGTTTCGACTACGCCGATACGCGGCAGCCTGATAGGCGAACATGCCACCCTGCGAATAACCGGAGATGTGAACATCTTTTCCGGTGTGACGGTGGATGTGATCGACGATGTCGCTGAGAGCGATGATGTGATCGGCGAGGTTACGATCCCAACCGCCCTCTTCGGAGTCGGGCGAACCGAAATCGACGACCCAGGGATCAAGGCCCATCTCGTGCAGAATTCCCACAGCGCCCTGGTCACGGGTCACGTCGTACACGTTCGCCGACATCATCATCGGCGGGATCAGCAAGATCGGTGCGCCGACGGTTTCCGGGTCACTGTCCGGGAAGTAGCGCCGTAGCCGATACATCGCTGCGCGTTCGACGATCTCGAACGGCGACGTGGTCGCATCCGTTTCCAGCCCACCCAACCGGACGACCTCGAGGCCGTTTTGTGCTGTCGCAACCACCCGACGAATCGGGCCCAGCACAGACTTGGAATTCAATCCCACCATTTCACTCCCAAGTTACTCACCATGTGACGTCAGTCTCATTTTTCCCGCGCGCGACAAGCCTACTGACGACGAATACGCGTACGCGGTCAGGGAGCAAATTCTGCTACCTGACCGCGTACGACCGAAGGACTACTGCCGAAAAGAGAGCGACAACACTCGTGACCGCGAGGTCACAGGGTCCATTCCCGCAGTGACTGCGCCACTGCTTTGACTCCGTCCAGCTGCTCGGCAACCCGCACCCCCGCAGTGCCGCCTCGCGCGTTGCGCGAAGCAATGGAACCCTCGACTGTCAGCACCTCACGAACAGCGGGTGTCAGCGCGCTGTCGACGCCGGCCAGCTCCTCGTCCGTGAGATCTTCGAGTCCGACCCCTCGTGCTTCGGCGACACGCACACACGCTCCGGCAGCCTCGTGGGCAACCCGGAACGGCACGCCCTGACGCACCATCCACTCCGCGATGTCGGTGGCCAACGTGAACCCTGCCGGAGCTAGTTCCGCCATGTGCTCGGTGTGGAACTCGAGCGTCTGCACCAGACCGGTGATGGCCGGGAGCAGCATCTCGAGCTGCGCAACCGAGTCGAAAACCGGTTCCTTGTCCTCTTGCAGATCGCGGTTGTACGCCAGCGGCTGAGCCTTGAGCGTCGCCAACAATCCGGTCAGGTTGCCGATCAAACGACCCGACTTACCGCGCGTCAGTTCCGAGACATCCGGATTCTTCTTCTGCGGCATGATCGACGATCCCGTCGACCATGCGTCGGCAAGCGTGATGTAGCCGAACTCCGGTGTGCTCCAGATGATGATCTCTTCCGCCATACGGGAGAGATCGACACCGATCATCGCAAGCACGAACGCTGCCTCGGCCGCAAAATCACGCGAAGCCGTTGCGTCGATCGAGTTCTCGGCCGAGCTGTCGAACTTCAATTCCGCTGCAATGGCTTCGGGGTCGAGACCGAGCGAGGAACCGGCCAGTGCACCGGAACCGTACGGGGACACCGCAGCTCGCACGTCGAAGTCGCGAAGGCGCTGCACGTCCCGCAACAGTGGATGTGCGTGAGCGAGCAGGTGATGCGCCAACAGGACCGGCTGAGCCGCCTGCAGGTGCGTCTTGCCCGGCATCACGGCATCCGGATGCGCCCCGGCCTGAGTCGCCAAAGCATCGACCACGTCGAGAACTCCGGTGGAGATGCGGCGGACCGCATCGCGAAGCCACATGCGGAACAGCGTGGCCACCTGGTCGTTTCGTGAACGTCCAGCACGCAGGCGTCCACCGACCTCAGGCCCGACACGCTCGATCAGACCACGCTCGAGTGCGCCGTGTACGTCCTCGTCCGAATCACTGGGCCCGAAGGCGCCACTGGCGACATCTGCCGCCAGACGGTCGAGACCGTCGAGCATTGTCACGAGATCGGCTTCGCTGAGCAGACCGGCCTTGTTCAGCACACGCGCATGCGCCTGCGACGCCCGCACGTCGTACGGAGCGAGGACCCAGTCGAAGTGAGTCGACTTGCTCAGCGCCGCCATGGCAGCGGCCGGTCCGGACTCGAACCGCCCGCCCCACAGCGCACCTTCGTTGGTGCCGTGTTTTTGAGCGTCTCCGTCACCGCGAGCCGTCATGGCTCAGAGTCCCAGATCGCGCTTCGCGGCGACCTTCGACGACAGACCGTGGATCTCGACGAAGCCCTTCGATGCGGACTGGTCGAAGCTGTCGCCCTCGTCGTACGTCGCGAGGTTGAAGTCGTAGAGCGACTCCGGGCTGCGACGACCGTTGACGGTGATGGCTCCACCGTGCAGGAAGAGACGGATGTCGCCGGTAACGCGTTCCTGCGTCTTGTTGACGAACGTGTCCAGCGCGTCCTTGAGGGGCGAGAACCAGAGGCCGTCGTAGACAAGCTCGGACCAACGCTGCTCCATCTGACGCTTGTAGCGACCGAGTTCGCGTTCGAGGGTGACGTGCTCGAGTTCCTGGTGTGCGGTGATGAGAACCATGGCGCCGGGAGCTTCGTAGATCTCACGGCTCTTGATGCCCACGAGACGGTCCTCGACGACGTCGAGACGGCCGACGCCCTGAGCGCCTGCGCGCTTGTTCAGTTCCTGGATGGCTTCGAGAACCGACACCGGGCGGCCGTCGATGGCGACCGGGCGGCCCTTGTCGAAGCTGATGATGAGCTCGTCGGGTGCGTTCCAGTTGACCGTCGGGTCCTGGGTGTAGTCGTAGACGTCCTTCGTCGGCGCGTTCCACAGATCCTCGAGGAATCCGGTTTCGACGGCGCGGCCCCAGACGTTCTGGTCGATCGAGAACGGCGACTTCTTGGAGACGTTGATCGGGATGTTGTTCTCTTCGGCGAAGGCGATGGCCTTCTCGCGGGTCCAGGCGTAGTCGCGGACCGGTGCGATGACCTGAAGGTCGGGTGCGAGGGCGCCGAATCCGACCTCGAAGCGAACCTGGTCGTTGCCCTTACCGGTGCAACCGTGCGAGACGATGGTGCCGCCGTGCGAGCGTGCAGCTTCGACGATGTGCTTGACGATCAGCGGACGGCTGATGGCCGAGACCAGCGGGTAGCGGTCCATGTACAGGGCGTTGGCCGCGATGGTCGGCAAGCAGTACTCGTCCGCGAACTCGTCGCGGGCGTCGACGACAACGGATTCGACTGCGCCGCAGTCGATCGCGCGCTGACGCACGACCTCCATGTCCTCGCCACCCTGCCCCAGATCGATGGCGACGGCGACAACTTCAGCGCCGGTCTCCTTACCGATCCAACTGATGGCAACAGAAGTGTCCAGCCCGCCCGAGTAGGCGAGTACGACGCGATCGGCCATGGTTTTTGTGCTCCTTCGGTTGAAAATCTCTATCAAAGAATAAGGGGTCAGGCGAGCGATTCGATCATGGCCGCGAGTTCCGCTCCGGAAAGCGGTTCCCGGGCCACTACGAAGATGGTGTCATCTCCGGCGATCGTGCCCACGATGTCCGGCATCGAGGACCGATCCAGTGCGCTCGCGAGGTAGTGCGCGGCTCCCGGCGGTGTCCGGAGGATCGCCATGTTGCCGCTGAAATCGGTGGAGACCAACAACTCACCCAACAGCCGTGAGAGGCGGTCGGTACCGCCGGCCACACCGCGTACCGGGTTCCCGTCCTCCGGCACCACGTAAACACCGGCGCCGCCGTCGGCGGCTCGCAGTTTCACCGCTCCCAACTCTTCGAGGTCACGAGAGAGAGTGGCTTGCGTCGCTTCGATGCCCTCGGCACCGAGCAACGCCGCCAACTCCGTCTGACTTCGGACGGGGTGCGCCGCCAGCAGCGCGATGATGCGCGACTGGCGACCGGCCCGAGTGGGAGCGACGCTCACGCCTGGTCCAGTTGGGTTCGCTGTTCCAACAGCCACACGAGCAACGCCTTCTGGGCGTGCAGACGGTTCTCCGCCTCGTCCCAGACGACGCTCTGGGGTCCGTCGAGAACCTCGTCGGTGACCTCTTCGCCGCGATGGGCCGGCAGGCAGTGCAGGACGACAGCCTTCGGATCTGCTTTTGCGAGCAGTTCCTTGTTGATCTGGAACGGACGGAAAGGTCCGACCCGATCGAGCCCGTCGTTCTCCTGACCCATCGAGGTCCAGGTGTCGGTGACCAACGCGTCGGCGCCGACGACGCCGGCCTGTGGGTCCTGCGTCAGGGTGATGGTCGCGCCGGTTTCCTCGGCGCGTTTGCGTGCTGCTGCCACGACCCAGTCCGCCGGTTCGAAGCCGGCGGGGCTTGCGATGGTGACGTCGATGCCTGCGGTCACTCCGCCGAGCATCAGCGAGTGAGCCATGTTGTTGGCGCCGTCGCCCAGGTAGGTCAGCTTCAGCCCCTTGAGCTCACCCTTCTGTTCGATCAGCGTTTGCAGATCGGCCAGAACCTGACAGGGATGAAATTCGTCGGACAATGCGTTGACGATGGGAATCGTTGCGCCCGTAGCCATTTGCTCCAGTCGCTTCTGGCCGAACGTGCGCCACACGACGGCATCGACGTAGCGGGAGAGAACGCGTCCGGTGTCCGCCAAGGTCTCTTCACGACCGAGTTGAGTGCTGCGCCCGTCTACGACGACAGCGTGGCCGCCCATCTGTGCGATGCCCATCTCGAACGAGAAACGTGTACGCGTCGAGTTCTTCTCGAAGATGACACCGACTCCGCGGGGACCCTCGAGCGGACGCCGAGCGAACGGGTCCTTCTTGAGAATCGCTGCGAGTTCGAGAACTTCGGCCTGCTGCGCAGGAGTCAGATCGTCGTCCCTGAGAAAGTGTTTCACCACGGTAGTCACTTCTCCCCCGGCTGGTCAGCCGATAGTGCGCTGTCGAAGATGGCAGGTAGTGCTGCCACGAAGGTTTCGGCCTGCTCGTCCGTGAGGATGAGCGGCGGCGCCAACCGGATCACTCCGGGTTGCGCTGCATTCACAAGGTACCCGGCTTCGCGCGCTGCGTTTTCCACCGCCGGCGCGACGTCCTCGGTCAGCACGACACCCAGCAACAGTCCTGATCCCCGTACGTGGTCGACCAACGGATGTCCCAGATCTTCGATGCCCGCCGAGATCGACTTACCCAAGCTGTCGGCGCGTGAGATCAGGTCTTCCGCTGCAATGGTTTTCAGCACGGCAAGTGCCGCCGCAGCACACACCGGATTGCCACCGAACGTCGTACCGTGCTTACCCGGTCCGAACAACTCGGCCGTTGCCCCGGTCGCGATGCAGGCGCCGATCGGCATTCCGCCACCGAGTCCCTTCGCGAGGGTGATGACGTCCGGGACGATGCCGACTGCCTGATGGGCGTAGAACCAGCCGGTCCGGCCGATGCCGGTCTGCACTTCGTCGAGCACGAGAAGTGCACCGCGCTCGGCGGTGATCCGCCGAGCCTCGACGAGGTATCCCTCGGGTGGCACCACGACGCCGCCCTCACCCATGATCGGTTCGAGGAACACAGCGGCGGTGTCGGAATCGACGGCCTGCTCGAGTGCCTCGACGTCGCCGTACGGCACGAACTCGACACCGGCGGGCATCGGTTCGAACGGCGCCCGCTTGGCCGGCTGACCCGTCAGAGCGAGTGCCCCCATCGTGCGACCGTGGAAGGAGCCTTCGGCTGCGATGATCTTCTTCCGGCCGGTGGCGCGAGCGAGCTTGAAGGCAGCCTCGTTCGCCTCGGTACCGGAGTTGCAGAAGAACGCGCGCCCGGTGACGTTGCCGAGATGAGCGAGCAACTGCTCCGCCAACTCGACGACCGGCTCGCTGGCGTACAGGTTGGAAACATGGCCGAGTGTCGACAACTGAGTAGTGACGGCTTCGACGACGGCCGGATGTCCGTGTCCGAGGATGTTGACCGCGATTCCGGCCAGGAAGTCGACGTACTGCTTGCCGTCGGCGTCGGTGAGTACGGCGCCGTCACCGCGGACGAGAGCAACCCGGGGTACGCCGTAATTGTTCATCAGCGAAGCGGACCACCGCTGCTGCAGATCGATCGTGCTCATGAGATAGCTCCCTGCTGGGGACCGGCGACCGAGGAACCCGGCACGACCATCGTGCCGATTCCTTCACCGGTGAAAAGTTCGAGTAGGACTGAATGTTCGAGCCGACCGTCGATCACGTGCGCCGACGGCACACCTCCGCGCACCGCGCGAAGGCAGGCCTCCATCTTGGGCACCATGCCGGCGTCGAGACTCGGCAACAACTGGGCCAGGGCGTCGGTGTCGATTTCGGTGGCCAGTGAGGCTCGGTCCGGCCAATCGGTGTACAGGCCCTCGACGTCGGTGAGGACAACGAGCTTCTCGGCACCGATCGCCTCGGCCAGTGCTGCAGCAGCGGTATCGGCGTTGATGTTGTGGACGACACCGTCGGCGTCGGGTGCGATGGTCGAGACGACCGGAATACGTCCTGCCGCAATGAGATCGAGTACCGCGTCTGGGTTCACGGTGGTGACGTCCCCGACCAGCCCGATGTCGGTCTGCTCCCCCTCGACCGCAACAGTGCGTCGAGTAGCGGTGAACAGGTGCGCATCTTCACCGGAGATACCGACCGCGTAAGGACCGTGCGCGTTGATCAAGCCGACGAGTTCACGGCCGACCTGACCGAAAAGCACCATCCGCACGACGTCCATCACCTCGGGCGTCGTGACCCGGAAACCACCGCGGAACTCACCCTTCATGCCAAGGCGTGCCAGCATCGCGTTGATCTGCGGGCCACCGCCGTGCACGACGACGGGATGGATGCCGACAGTCCTCAGGAACGCCATGTCGGCGGCAAATGCCGTTTTGAGCGTCTCGTCGATCATGGCGTTTCCGCCGTACTTGACCACGACCACCTTGTCGCGGAATCGCTGCAGCCACGGCAGCGCGTCGGCAAGGACATGCGCTTTCTGATGCTCGCTGATCACGGGATACGTCTCGGTCATGACGAATACGCCGAGTTCTCTTCGACGTAAGCATGCGAGAGGTCCGTGGTGCGAATGCTCACGGACTCGTTGCCGATTCCCAGATCGATGTCGAGTTCGATGTCGATCCCACTCAGGTCCACCTCACGCGCCCCCGGAGCACCGACGCCGTCGATGCAGACGGGACTCCCGTTGAAGGACACACTGATTCGATCGGGATCGAGCTCGATGGGAGCGATACCCACTGCGGCGAGAACGCGACCCCAATTGGGATCGGAACCGAAAAGCGCTGTCTTGACCAGGCTGTCGCGGGCGATGGTCCGGGCGCCGATCAACGCATCGGACTCGGACGCCGCGCCGCGAACCGTCACCTTGACCCGCTTGGTGACACCCTCGGCGTCTGCCATCAACTGATCCGCGAGATCATCACACACGGCCAGCACTGCGGCGTTCAGTTCGTCCTGCGTCGGCGTGACACCGCTGGCGCCGGAGGCCAACAGGAGCACTGTGTCGTTGGTGGACGTGGCGCCGTCGACGTCGAGGCGATCGAAGCTCAGGTGGGTGGCGGCGCGCAGAGCAATATCGAGCTGCTCGGCCGTTGCGACAGCATCGGTCGTGACGACGCACAGCATCGTGGCCAGCGCAGGCGCGAGCATGCCTGCGCCCTTGGCCATTCCGCCGACGTTCCATTTGTTCGCGTGGTGCAGCGACGCCTGCTTCGGCACGGTATCGGTGGTCATGATCGCGTATGCCGCGTCGGTGCCGCCGGAGATTCCGCCGGCCAGTTCGTGCACTACCTCGGTGACACCGGGGATCAGCTTGTCCATGGGCAAGCGGTCACCGATAAGTCCGGTCGAACAGACAGCGACCTCGATCGCGCCCGTCTCGGTGCCCCAATTACTCAGTGCCGAAGCAACTTCCTCGGCAGTCTTGTGTGCATCCTGGAATCCACCCGCGCCCGTGCAGGCGTTCGCGCCGCCCGAGTTGAGCACCACCGCGCGCAGCTTGCCCGTCGTCAGGACCTGCTGAGACCAGAGCACCGGAGCTGCCTTGACCTTGTTCAGGGTGAAGACGCCGGCAGCGGCCAGATCGGGTCCCTCGTTGAGCACCAATGCGAGGTCCGACTTGCCACTCTTCTTGATACCGGCAGCAATTCCGGCACCGCGGAATCCGGCAGGTGCGGTGACGCCCTGCGTGCGGAGCAGACGTCCCCCGGCGACGTGAACCACGTCTGCAACGGTCGCGTCAGGCTCGGTTGCGTTGTCGATCTGCTGCGGATTGTCGGTGCTCACGGAGCTACTCCCACGGTAGAGAGACCTGCGGTCTCGGGTAGGCCAAGGGCGAGATTCATCGATTGCACCGCGCCACCGGCGGTGCCCTTGGTGAGATTGTCGATTGCCGAGATGACAACGAGCTGACCGGCGTCGGCGTCAACGGTGACCCCGATCTGTACGGCATTGGATCCGATCACGGCACCGGTCTGCGGGAAGACTCCGGCAGGCAGTACGTGGATGAACGGCTCGTCGTTGTATGCCTTTTCGTAGATTTCACGCGCTTGCTCTTCGGTGGCCGTGGTGGCTGCCGTGCAGGTCGCGAGGATGCCGCGCGGCATGGGCGCGAGGACTGGAGTGAAGGAAACACTGATGTCCTTGCCGCCTGCGGCCGAAAGATTCTGAATGATCTCAGGGGTGTGGCGATGGACACCTCCGACACCGTACGCACGGACGGAGCCCATGACCTCGGAACCCAGCAGATCGGCCTTCGGCGCCCGGCCGGCGCCCGAAGTGCCACTGACCGCAACCACGTTCACGTGCGACTCCACGATCCCCGCGGCAACGGCGGGGGCCAGCGCGAGGCTCGCAGCCGTCGGGTAGCAGCCCGGAACGGCAATGCGGGTTGCGCCTACCAATTTCTCACGGGCACCGGGCAATTCAGGAAGCCCGTATGGCCAGGTACCGGCATGAGTGCTCTTGTAGTACTTCTCCCAGGCTGCGGAATCCTGCAGCCGGAAGTCCGCGCCGCAGTCGATGATGACCGTCGATTCGGGTAGCAACTTGGCGTACTGAGCCGAATTTCCGTGCGGGAGACCGAGGAAGACGACGTCGTGACCCGAGAGGATCTCGACAGTGGTCTCTTCGAGTACCCGCGACGAGAGTGGAAGCAAGTGCGGATGATGCTCACCGAGCGTCGAACCGGCGTTGCCACCGGCGGTCAGCGAACCGATCACCAGGCTGCCGTCGACATAGGAGGGGTGCCCGAGAAGCAGACGCAGAACCTCACCACCGGCGTACCCACTGGCGCCGGCAACGGCGACTCTGATCGGCTTGCGTGCGTTCTCGGTCGTACCACCTTCAGTCATGTCACACAGTATGCATCATTGTGCATCGGAATGCATAATTACTTACCCATGGATCGCCGGATCTCCTCGAGCTTGGCCTTTGCGGCCTTCTGGCGCTCGTCCCACTGCTCGTCGACGGACTTTCCGGCAGGACTCTCGTGCGCCAGTTCGGACGAACCTATTGAAGTACCGAAGCGCCCCTCTATCTTCTCCCGAACGCGGTCGAAAGTGGGCACTCCCCCTTCGGTGTAGTCGGGTTCGGGAATTCTCGGATCGGTCGCAAGTACCACCGGGACGTCGATGATCTCGTCGACCTCCACAACGGTGTCGGGCAGTTCGACTTCTTCGGCGTCGGTGATCTCGTTCTCGTCCTCGACGCGGTTCGGCTCGAGGCTCGCGGCAGCGGTGTCCACCACGGAAAGAAGGACCGACAAACTCGGACGACGCTCGACCACTGCGCGGACGACCGCGAGGAAGTCCTTGTCGTCGAGTGCACTGGCGGCCTCGACTACCTGGTGCACGGACCCATCATGTTCGGACCCATCATTTCGTGACACTGTCAGTCCCTTCTCGAAAACGCCGACGGACAATTCCGATCCTTCCACGACCGTCCGTCGAAGGGGTCAGCGTGACGCGAGATACGCGGCAAACGCTTCCTCGCTCGAATATTCGGGGACGTATCCGAACTGTTCCTTGAGCCGCCGATTGTCGAGAACCGGTCGGTACTGGAGAAATCCGACGCGCTCCGGACCGTGTTCCGTTACGCCCAATCGCCGTCCGACGCGTAGAACGCCTCGCAACAACCATGCAGGAAGCGTCACCGTGCTCTTGCCCATCCGGGAAGCCAACTCGTCGACGGTCAGCACGCCGTCGCCCGCGACATTGAAGATGCCCACTTGGTTTCCGGTCACGGCCTCCGCAAAAGCGCCCGCGACATCGGTGTGCCAGACGAAGACGAAGGGGCTGTCGCTCCCGGCAACCTTGAGCAGCTTGCGGCGATCGAACAACGCGGTGATCTGATTGTCGACGCTCTCGCCCAAGATCGTGCCGATCCGGAAGACAACTTGTTCCAACTCCGGGTGTTCGACGCGATATTCGGCGAGCATCTCCTCGACCAGGCGTTTGTGGCGACTGTATGTGAATTCGTCGTTGCCTCGGACAGGTACGTCCTCGGTGATCCACGGTGGGTTGTCGGAGTGGTAGCCGTACGCCGCTCCGGACGAAGACACGACGACCCGTCCAACCCCGTGTTCGACGCAGGCCGCGAGCACGTTTCGTGTCCCGTCGACGTCGACGCGGTACTCCTGCTCTGCTGTCGTTTTCTTGCCGGGATTCACGATGGACGCAAGGTGGATCACGACGTTCGGTCGGTACTGACCGAACACCCGCCCCAATTCTGTGGGGTCGCAGACGTCCGCCCTGACGCGGCGGATGCGATCGTCCGGCGTGTCCTTGACCGTGAGGTCGACACAGACGACGGTGATGCCCTGCGCGATCAGTGCGTCGATGACAGCGGTACCCAGGAACCCGTTTCCGCCCGTGACGAGTGCGACGGTCATGCCGGTACCGCCTTTCGGGCGCGTCGCTTGGACCAGATCGTCGCCAGAGCCAACCCGGCGATGATGTCCCAGATCCCCCACCAGCCGGCCACGACGGCCATGCCACCGAGCCCGTCGAAGAACGTGAACACCAGGCCAAGCCCCAGCCCGGCATTGCGGATGCCGACCTCGAAAGAGACGGCGCGACGGCTGTATTCGTTCAACCCGGTGACGGCGCCGCAGAAGTATCCCAGTGCTAGGGCAACCGTGTCGTGCAGGAAGACCGCGAGCAGTACCACCCCGATGTAGTCGACGAAGTACGACGCGTTCCCCGACACCCCCGCGACGATGAAGATCAACAACGCCACCAACGAACCGTTTTTCACCCAAGGCTGCGCTTTCGCGGCGATCTCCGGAAACCTTCGTGCCGCCCAGATGCCGAGAACGAACGGCACACCGATGATCAGGGCGATTTGCGCGACCATCTCGAGCGCATTCAGGTTCACGGACTGCAACAGAGCGTCGGTCTCCGGGCGTCGGCTCCCCCAGAACGCAAGATTGAGCGGCATGAGGAAGATCGCGAGGACGTTCGACACCGCCGTCATGGACACCGAGAGTGCGACGTCGCCGCCCGCCCGGTGAGTCAGGACGTTCGAGATGTTCCCTGGCGGGCAGCACGCCACCAGGATCATGCCGAGTGCTACCGACGGAGCCGGCGAGAGAATCAGCGTCAGGAGAAAAGTCACTGCCGGCAACAGCAGGAACTGCGCAGCAATACCCACCGCCATCGCCTTGGGTTTGGTGAGCGCACGACGAAAGTCGTCGACCGAGGTGTCGAGGGCGATCCCCAGCATGATCGCGGCCAGCACCGCGTTGAGGATCATCAACGATCCCGGGTTGAAGTTGAGCACCACGTCGTCGATCGGCATCACTGTCCTCCCTTCGTCAGAGCGGCATCAAGCAGTCCGATGTGCCGCTTGATCGCCGAGCGGTAGGCGTCCTTGTTCACGTAGTAGGCCATTCGTCCCAACTTCAGGTACTTGTATCCCCCGGACAGATCGGGAGGAGGACCGGCCGCCGCCGCCGAGAATTCCCGCGCCGCGGCGGGGGCTTCGGTACGTGCGGTGATCAATTTGGCCACCAACTCGGCCTGCTCGAAACGGCCCTGCCACCCGAGACCGGATGCTTCGACCATGCCGAGAACAAAGAGATTGTCGTGGCGGCGACTCGCGACGTTGAGGAACAGGTCCGGGGCAGCGCCCGACCAGTCCAAGTCCTCGCGCGCGATGAAGGGATAGTCGAGGTGATACCCCGTGGCGCAGAGAACGAGGTCGTAGTCGGCAGACGATCCGTCGACAAACCGCACCGTCTTCCCCTCGAACCGGTCGACGTCGGCGCGCACGTGCACATCACCGTGCCCGATGTGGTGCAGGATCAACGAGTTCACGACCGGATGCGATTCGTAGATCTTGTAGTCCGGTGCCGGAAATCCGAACCGCACCGGATCACCCGTGAACTGCTTGAGTACCAAGGTGTCGACGCGTTGTTTGATCCACGGCGGCAACGGCTTTCCCTGATTCAAGGTGTCCGAGGGTCGGCCGAACAGATACTTGGGGACGAAGTAGTAGCCTCGCCGAACGCTCAGGTCGACGCACTCGGCCTGGTGGACGGCATCGACGGCGATGTCGCATCCACTGTTGCCCGCTCCGATGACCAGTACCTTCTTCCCGCGGAAGATCTCGGCGCTGCGGTACTGGCTCGTGTGCATCAACGTGCCGGTGAAGTCGCCCCGGAAAGTCGGCATGTTCGGCTTCGACAGCGTTCCGTTCGCGATGATCACGCCTCGATACCGCGCGACTGTTGTCTCACCGCTGCGACTGCGCGTGGTGACCTGCCATAGCGAATCGACCGGCGAAACTTCGACGACGGTAATGCCGAAGGCAAAGTGCCTGCGAAGATCGTGAGTATCGGCGTAGTCGCGGAAATAATCGGCAAGTTCGACGTGGCTCGGGTAGTCGGCCACCGAATCGGCCATCGGGAACTCCGCGAATGCGGTGGTGCCCTTCGAAGAGATGAGGTGCGCCGACTCGTAGACGGTGCTGTGCGGGTTGTCGATGTCCCAGAGCCCACCGACGTCGTCGTGGCTCTCGAAGCCGTCGAACGCTATCCCGGCCCGATCGAGGTTTCGCGCGCCGGCCAATCCAGACGGGCCCGCTCCGATCAGCGCGTACTTCTCCTCTGTGATCATCCGTCGAGCGTCGCAGATAGTCCGAATCTTGCAGCAATATGCCGGATAATGACGTTATGAGTGCACCAGATGCCGGCAACGGTCGCAGGATAGATGAAATCGATCTGAGGATAATCAATGCGCTCCAGCTCGCACCGCGATCGAAGTGGCTTTCGTTGGCCGAACCACTCGAACTCGACGCCGCGACTCTCGCCCGTCGTTGGAATCGACTCTCCGAATCGTCGTTGGCCTGGGTCACGGTCACTCCAGGGCCACAGGTCCTGGGCAGCATCGTCACAGCGATCATCGAAATCGATTGCTCACCTGCTCTTCTCGACACCATCGCGGCACGGCTGACTCGCTCGGCCCACGCCGTGACCATCGAAGCATCAACGGGCAGAGCAGATCTGCTCGTCACAGCCGGTACCGCGGATCTGGCGTCGATGTCGCGCTTCATCTCGGAAGACGTCGCAACGATCGACGGTGTACTGGCGACACGAACCTCGATCATCACACGCTGGTTCACCGAAGGTGGGCGATGGAGACTCAATGCGCTGGCACCGTCCGAGAAGGGTGTGCTGACCACCAGCGAAAACCGTACTGCCGTGCGCGCTCGGCCGACCGGGATATCCGAACAGGATCGCAAGGTTCTGACGAAGCTCGCTTACGACGGGCGCACTCCCATGAAGGAGTTGGCCGACGCGATCGGTGTCAGTCCCGCTGCGTGCAAACGCCAGATCGACCGGCTCACGTCTTCGGGGTTGGTGGCGCTGCGGTGTGAATTCGCGCGGCCGCTGGCCGGGCTTCCCGTGCTCGCCACTTTGTGGTGCCGCGTCGAACCCGAGCTTCTCGATACGGCGGGACGAGTGCTGAGCCGAGCGCCGGAAGTCCGAAACTGTTTCGCGGTGGTGGGCGCCGACAACCTGGTGGTTCAGTTGTGGCTGCATTCTCCTGCAGAACTCGATGCATTCGAAACTCGTCTGCGCAAGGAGATTCCGGGTCTTTGCGTCACGGAACGATCCATCGTGCTGTATTTGCGCAAACTGCTCGGCCACGTGCTCGACCAGCAAGGGCGACGGACGGACACCGTTGCGCCAGATGTGTGGCTTTCCGATTCACCTCAGTCGAAAAGCCGATAACACGACAGAGCCCACGACCACCGGCAACGGTCGTGGGCTCTGTGATCAGTTGAGGAAATCAGCCGCGCATCTGCGCACCGACGGCCTTGGACGCCGCCTCCACTGCCGCATCACGCGCGGCACTGGCCTCGTCCTCGGTCAGCGTCCGGTCGACACCACGGAATCGCAACGCGAACGCGAGCGACTTGCGGCCTTCACCGACCTGCTCGCCCTCGAAGACGTCGAAGAGGCGAATGTCTTCGAGAAGTTCGCCGCCGCCGGAACGCAGAGCTTCCTGCACCTTGGCTGCCGGAATGTCGCGATCGACAACAACTGCCACGTCCTGGAGCACTGCGGGGAACGGCGAAATGCGCGGAGCGGGCAGATTCTCGACCAATGGCAAAGCGTCGAGATCGATTTCCAGTGCGCAGGTGCGCGCGGGCAGTCCCGCGCGCTCGAGAACAGCCGGATGCAGTTCGCCCGCATGACCGACTACGTTGCCGTCAACGACAACCTCGGCGCAACGGCCGGGATGCCACGGCAGGTACTGCGCCGCACGCAGTTCCACCTCGACGCCTGCTGCAGCTGAAATGACCCGCACGGCTGCAAAAGTGTCCGAAGCCTCGGCCTGACGGCCAGGACCCCAGGGGCCGCTCGGCTCACGCAAACCACTCAACACTGCAGCGATGTGCACGGGCTGAGCCGGCAACGACGCGATCAGGTTCGCGATCTGCTCGTCCGTCGGACGACGATCCACCGGCAATGCATCCACCGGCTTGGTGTCGGGGCCCGGCAGGACGACCTGCGCGATGCCGTACAGCGACAGATCACGCTGACCGCGAGAAGCGTTGCGAGCCAGGATCTCCAGCAGACCCGGGAGCAGCGTGGTCGCCAACTCCGGACGATCGGCTTCGAGCGGGTTGAGCACCTTGCTGGTGTTGCGGCGCGGATCATCCGCGTCGAGGCCCCAGACGTCGAAGACGTTCGTCGGCAGGAAGACCGGAGGAAGGACCTCGACGTAACCGGCGTGAGCCACGGCCTTCGAGACCGTGCGCTTTC
The DNA here is from genome assembly GCF_031763325.1 of Rhodococcus sp. SG20037. NCBI lineage: Bacteria > Bacillati > Actinomycetota > Actinomycetes > Mycobacteriales > Nocardiaceae > Rhodococcus > Rhodococcus sp. SG20037. Next base: position 3,452,485 of record NZ_CP134497.1, read on the forward strand.
GCCGCTGCGACGGAGTCAACCCACGTCCGGCCGGAGCGGCGGGAAGCACAGACGGGATCTGCTCGAGACCTTCGAGGCGAAGAACTTCCTCGACGAGGTCCGCAGGCTGCACCAGGTCCGGACGCCACGACGGCGGCGTCGCGACCAACTGGCCGTGTCCTTCTTCGCTGACGCCGACCTCGACGTTGCAGCCAACCTGGGTGAGGCGGCGAGCTGCGGTGCCGTTGGGGTACGTGACTCCGGCGACACGGTCGGGCAGGTCGATATCCATGCGAATGGCAGCGCGAGGGGCGACATCGCCCACGTCGGTCAGGACCGGTTCGATCCGTCCGCCGGCAATCTCGACCAGCAGAGCGGCTGCGCGGTCGACGGCCGCGAGCGGAATTGCCGGATCGACGACGCGCTCGAAACGCTTGCTCGCCTCACTCGGCAGCTTGTGCCGGCGCGCCGTCTTGAAGACTGCGAGCGGATCCCAAGTAGCTCCTTCGAGGAGGATGTCCGTCGTTGCCGTTCCCACCTCGGTGGTTGCGCCGCCCATGACGGCAGCCAGCGAGATGACTCCGGAATCGTCGGCGATGACAACGTCTTCGGGATCGAGCGTGCGTTCGACGTCGTCGAGCGTCGTCAGCTTCTCCCCCGCCTTGGCGCGACGGACCACCAGGTCGCCCTGCACCGAGGTCGCATCGAACGCGTGCAGAGGCTGACCGAGTTCGAGCATCACGTAGTTGGTGACGTCGACGGCCGGCGAGATCGGGCGAACACCCGAGAGCAGAAGTCGACGCTGCAGCCACCACGGGCTCACTGCCTGCGGATCGATACCCGTGATCTTCCGCATCACGAAACGCGAAGCCTTGGACTCCGGTTCGAGGCGCACCGGCCAGGCTTCACCCTCAGCCGGGTGAGCGGGAACCGAAGCGGGATCGGCGTATTCGAGATCGAAGCCGCACGCGAGTTCTCGCGTGAGACCGCGGACCGAGAAGCAGTAGCCACGGTCCGGGGTGATGTTCAGTTCGATGATCGTGTCACCGAGACCGAGCAACTCGTTGCCGTCCGCGCCGGGTTCGGCGGTACCGGGCTCGAGCACCAAGATGCCCGAATGGTCTTTGCCGATACCGAGTTCCGAGACGGAGCAGATCATGCCGTCGGACACCTGGCCGTACGTCTTGCGAGTGGCGATTTCGAATCCGCCGGGCAGCACCGCGCCGGGCAACGCAACGACGACGAGGTCACCCTCGTTGAAATTACGCGCGCCACAGACGATGCCGCGAGGCTCGGGTTCGCCGACCTCGACCTGGCAGAAGCGGATCGGCTTCTTGAACTCGGTCAGTTCGGTGATGGAGACGACCTTGCCGACGACCAACGGGCCGTCGATCGCCTCGAGTGTGTCGAGTTCCTCGACTTCGAGTCCCACCCGGACGAACCCGGCGTCCAGCTCTTCCGGGGTCACCTCCCAGTCCGGAGTTGCCCGCTGCAGGATCTCGGTCAGCCAGGATTGCGCTACTCGCACGTCTGCTCAGCTCTCTCGTTTGTCGATAAGTCTTTGTGAAGGTTCCGCGGACCGGATCGGTCAGCCTGCGACACCGAAGGGCAGCGTGAAACGCACGTCACCCTCGACGATGTCGCGCATGTCCGGGATACCGTTGCGGAACTGCAGGGTCCGCTCGAGGCCCATGCCGAATGCGAAACCCGAGTACTCGTCGGGATCGATACCGCTGGCGCGCAGAACGTTCGGGTTGACCATGCCGCAGCCGCCCCACTCGACCCAGCCTGCGCCGCCCTTCTTGTTCGCGAACCAGACATCGACCTCGGCCGACGGTTCCGTGAACGGGAAGTAGTTGGGGCGCATACGGGTACGCGTCTCGGGGCCGAAAAGGGCACGAGCGAACGCGTCGAGAGTCCCGCGCAGGTTGGCCATGGTCAGGCCCTTGTCGACGGCCAGGCCTTCGACCTGCGAGAAGACAGGCGTGTGGGTCGCATCGAGTTCATCGGTGCGGAACGTGCGGCCCGGGCACACCACGTAGATCGGTACCTCACGCGAGAGCATGGTGCGGACCTGCACCGGCGAGGTGTGGGTACGCAGCACCTGGCGCGAGTTCTCGGGTGCCAGGTGGAAGGTGTCCTGCATCGTGCGGGCAGGGTGATCCGGCAAGAAGTTGAGCGCGTCGAAGTTGAAGTGCTCGGTCTCCACCTCCGGACCCTCGGCAACTTCCCAACCCATCGCGACGAATACGTCGGCGACCTGCTCGGAAATCAGGCTGATCGGGTGACGCGCCCCGACGGGGTGACGATCGGAAGGCAGAGTGACGTCGATTGCCTCGGCAACCAACACCGCGGCGTCACGCTCGGCGAGGAGGACCTCACGACGAGCGTCGTACGCGTTGTTGATCCGAGTGCGGAAGATGTTGACGCGCTTACCGGCGTCCGCCTTTTCCTTGCCCGGAAGGCTGCCGAGTCCCCGGCGAGCGAGGGCGATCGGGGACTTGTCCCCCAGGTGCTCCACCTTGACGTGCGCCAGCGCATCCAGGTCAGCGGCGTCCGCCAGCGCCTTCTCGGCGTTCTCAGCCGCAGCGGTCAACGCCTCTTCGGTGAGTACACTCGCGTCGACCTCCGGCGGTGTCGCGCCCTCATTTTTGGCCACGGCTGTGACGCTCCTGTCGCTTCTCGGTTTACTTCTCGTACTGCGTGCTTCTTGTACTGCTTACTTCTTGTACTGCGAGCGAGCTTTCGAACTCGCTCGAGCATTGTCTCTGCTCTTGTATTGTCTCAGGCTTCCGCAAATGGGATTCCGTGAGGTCTTCGCGTGCGTTTTCAGCCGTGATCGGTGGCGCGATTTTGCACCCGCGCGCTTGCGTACAGGCAAATTGCCGCCGCTGTCGCGAGGTTCAAGCTTTCGGCGCGGCCATGGATCGGAATCCTGACCCGATGATCAGCCTGCGCGGCGATCGCCGGATCGAGACCGTGCGCTTCGTTACCGAACAGCCAGGCCGTCGGCTTGCTCAGCAACTCGTCGGCCTCGTCGAGATCGACCTCGCCGTCAGCTGCAGTCGCGAGAATCTGAATGCCGGCTGCGCGAATCTGCTCGATCACCGACACTGTGTCTCGATCGCGGACGACTGGCAGGTGAAACAGGCTGCCCGCCGACGAACGAACGACCTTGCCGTTATGCGGATCGACGCTGTCGCCGGCGAGGATTGCCGCATCGGCACCCACTGCGTCGGCGATGCGAATGACGGTGCCCGCGTTACCTGGTTCGTTGACCTCGACCGGCACTGCGAGCAGGCGGGTCTCCTGATGGACGGCTGCGCTCAGCGGTACGTCCAGTAGATCGCTGACGGCAACGAGTCCGGGCGGCGTGACGGTATCGCTGAGAGCTTTGATTGCTCGATCGGTCACACGAGCAACACGAACTCCAGCGGTCAGCGCCCGATCGATGACGTGCTGATAGCGCTCGGCTGCGTCCTCGGTGTAGAAGAGGTCGTGTACCGGGCGGGCCTCGCCATTCGAGAGTGCACCGTTCAACAGTTCGGTGACCGAGTTCTCGCCCTCGACGAGGAAACGTCCTGCTTTGCGTCGTTCTGCTGTGCGCAGGAGCTTGACAGCAGAAACGACCCGCGGAGTCCGCTCGGTGAGCGGGTCCACGGGCCGTTGCTGTGATGCGTGAATCAGGCTGCTTCTCCGGCAGGAGCGTTCACGTCAGCCGGCAGAGCGGCCTTCGCGAGTGCGACCAGGCCGGCAAAGGCCTCGGCATCGGAGACAGCGAGCTCGGCCAGGATCTTGCGGTCGACGTCGACCTCTGCCAGACGCAGGCCCTGGATGAGGCGGTTGTACGTGATGTCGTTTGCACGAGCTGCAGCGTTGATACGCGTGATCCACAGCTTGCGGAACTCGCCCTTGCGCGCACGACGGTCGCGGTACGCGTAGGTGAGCGAGTGGAGCTGCTGCTCCTTGGCCTTGGTGTACAGACGCGAACGCTGTCCACGGTAGCCGCTGGATGCAGCAAGAATTGAACGACGCTTCTTCTGGGCGTTGACCGCCCTCTTTACGCGTGCCACTTGAAAAATCCTGTCAATCTAGGGGCTGAAAGTACGGCCCCGGGTGGTCAGTAAGGGGGCGACTCAGATGCCGAGCATGCGCTTGATGCGCGGAGCGTCGTCAGGGCTGACAACAGCGACACCGTCGAGACGACGGGTAACCCTGCTGGACTTGTGCTCGAGAAGGTGGCGACGGCCGGCCTTCTGGCGCATGAGCTTTCCGCTGCCGGACACCTTGAATCGCTTCGAGGCGCCGCTGTGGCTCTTCATCTTGGGCATGGAGTCCTCAGTTCTTGTTACGTGGTGGATCTTGGGAAATCGACTAGCTGGCCGGAGCCTCGGGAGCGGCATCGCCGGTCGCCGGTGCTTCCGGAGCTGCTTCACTGGAAGCCGGTGCGGCCGGAGCCGGACGCGGAGCAGCCTGAGCCACTGGCGCCTGAGCGCTCTCCTGCGCCTTGACACGAGTCTTGGCGCCCTTGTGCGGTGCCAGGACCATCGTCATGTTTCGGCCGTCCTGCTTTGCCGAGGTTTCGACGAATCCGAGATCTGCGACGTCTGCTCCCAGACGCTGCAGAAGGCGGTAGCCGAGTTCGGGGCGTGACTGCTCACGTCCGCGGAACATGATCGTGACCTTGACCTTGGAACCGGCTTCGAGGAAGCGAACGACGTTGCGCTTCTTGGTCTCGTAGTCGTGGTCGTCGATCTTGGGTCGGAGCTTCTGCTCCTTGATGACCGTCAGCTGCTGGTTCTTACGTGACTCACGTGCCTTCTGTGCAGCCTCGTACTTGAACTTGCCGTAGTCCATGATCTTGCAGACCGGTGGACGGGCGTCAGGAGCTACCTCGACCAGGTCGAGGTCGGCCTCAAGGGCCAAGCGGAGTGCATCTTCAACACGCACGATGCCTACCTGTTCGCCGCCAGGTCCGACCAAACGAACCTCGGGAACGCGGATACGATCGTTGATGCGGGTCTCAGTGCTGATGGGGCCTCCTAGGTTGAACGGTGCGGTCTTCATGACCGCACGCAGCCCGTACCGCCCGCACCCCAACAAAAAAGCCCCGCTGTGATGATTGCTCATCCGCGGGGCCCGATGTCGACCGATCACATAGGATCCAGCTCACGCCGAAACCTATCTCCTCGACTGAGCGAGGAACCTGACGAAGAATGATCTCCGATAACAGGTGACCGGAACCACTGAACTGCAGTTTCACCTGCCGTGCAGAGGTGGGAGTCGGACTCCACTTGCTGCCCCCGAACAAGTCGGAGGCGGTCGTTGCAACAAGAGTAACAGGTCGCCACAGATGAAAGAAATCGGTGCCGCTCCCAGTGCTGCCGGGAGAGGCCCGATTCAACACCGTCACGGCCTGATGGAATCCTTACATCCATGAGTGAGAACTTCGAGGCAGAACAGAACACCGACGGCGCGAACCCCGACGTCCGCGAACTCTCCGAAGTTCCCGCGGTCGAGGTCATCAGCCGCGCTGCAGTGATGCTGATGAGTTCGGCTGCCGAAAAACTCGGCCTCTCCGACGCCGATCCGTCTTCCAGCCCCTACCTGGACCTCGACGAAGCGCGTCGCGTCATCACGGCACTTGCCGGACTCGTGACTGCGTCGGTCGAATACCTCGGCCCTCATGCCGGACCCATCCGTGAAGGCCTCCAAGCCCTGCAGCGCGCATTCCGTGAGGCGTCCTCGCACCCGGACGAGCCAGGAAAGGGACCGGGCGAGAAGTTCACCGGTCCGGTCTACTGAGTTGGCAACCGCCAACAAGACTCAACCGACGCCCGAGGACGTCGACGCATTCATTTCACGCGTCGACGACCGCAAACGCGCCGACGCCGTGGAGCTGATCTCCCTGCTGTCGGCCGCAACCGGCGAGCCTGCTGTCATGTGGGGCTCGAGCATCATCGGATTCGGGGCACGGCACTACCGATATGCGAGTGGCCACGAAGGTGACACCCCACTGATCGGGTTCTCCCCCAGGGCCACCGCGCTCACGTTGTACTTGTCGCTGAACTTCGACGACTACACCGACACGCTCGCTCGCCTCGGCAAGCACAAAATCGGCAAGGGCTGCCTGTACGTCAAACGGCTGAGCGACGTCGATATGACGACCCTGACCGAACTGATCACGGATTCCGTTGCCGCAGCCCGCAACATGATCGACTGAGTCACTCACCCACGGGGAGAAACAGGCCGAGCGTCTTCGGGCGGTTGCCCGAAGACGGTCGAATCGCGTGGTGTGAAGTGATCGTTCGTCAGCGTGGCCCGACGCATTCGATCGAGTCGAAACCACCGCACGGCGTCGCGCTCGCGACACCAGCCGATGAGAAACCACTGACCACGGTCCTGCGCCAGAATGTGCGGCTCAACTGCCCGCACCGTCTCCGCACCGTCCCCATCCACGTAGTGCAACGACACGACTCGACTCTGTTCGAGACCCTGCTCGACGGCCTGCCGGTTCGCGCGCGAATCCGTCAGAGCCCCGCCGTCACCGCGAATCCACACGCGGCCACCGAGCTCGGCGACCTTGCGACGACTCTCCTCGTCCATCACATCGAGCAGTTTCGCCAGCGCTGCTCGCCCATCCGGCGCAAACGGAGCATCACCCATCGCCGTCAAGGCCAACGCGATCGAAACTGCCTGCGGAACAGTGAAATTCACCGGCGGCAGCGTGGCGCGACCCACGAGTCGGTATCCACCTCCGGGACCTGAGCGCGCTTCGATCGCCGCACCCGACATCATCAGCGTCTCGATATCCCTCTTGATCGTCCGGGTGGTGACACCGAATTCCTCGGACAATCGGGAGCACGTAGTCCCTCGATCGCCCTGTCGCCGAAGTTCCTCGACGAGAGCATGCAATCTCGCAGCTCGATTCACGTTCACCAGTGTCTCAGATTCCGATACCAAACGGTGACATAATTGGTGACACTCTGTTGTCACCAACTCGGGTGCACTGTAAGTACATGAAAACTCACATCGTTCTTGTTCCCGGATTCTGGCTCGGTTCATGGGCTTGGGATGCAGTACTCCCCCACCTCGAGCGTTCCGACACCCGCGTGACCAGCCTGACACTGCCCGGGCTCGACGCAGTAGACACAGATCGATCAGCGGTCACCTTCGACGCTCACGTCCGTGCAGTCGTCGACGCCGTATCGGACTCCGACGAGCGCACGGTCTTGGTCGTACACAGCGGCGCCGGCCCGGTGGGGTACGCCGTCACCGATCGCATCCCGGATCGCGTCGCTCGGATCGTCTACGTCGACTCGGGCCCCATGCCCGACGGCGCAGCGCTGCGACCGGATCTGGCCTCCGATGTCATCGAGATTCCGCTCCCCACGTGGGCAGAGCTCGAAGCGGACGGCAGCAGCCTCGAAGGACTCGACGAGAAAGCTCTGGAGACGTTCCGCGCCAACGCGGTACCCGAACCGGCTGGGCCCGCGCGTGAGCCGATTGTCCTGACGAACGAAAAGCGCTACCAGGTGCCGTCAACCGTCGTTTGCAGCACGTTCCCCTCCGCGGTGATCGCCCAGATGGCCGACGGAGGTCATCCGATGGCCGCCGAACTGGCGAAACTCCCCGTGACGTACGTCGACCTCCCGACCGGCCATTGGCCGATGTGGTCGCGCCCCGAAGAGGTCGCCAACGTAATTCTCGAGACCAGCACTTCCTGATCGACAAAGCAGTGATGCCGGGTCGATTCCGACCCGGCATCACTGACCGATTTCTACTTGCTCACGTTCTACTAGCTCACGGAAGCGGCTTTCTTCCGTGGCGCGGCCTTCTTTGCGGCAACTGCCTTCGTCGCACGCTTCTTGGTGATCGGCTTGGCCTTGACCGGCGCGTGCTGTGCGGTGAGAACCTCACTGAGGAACTTGCCCGTGTAGCTCTCGGGGACCGCGGCAACGTCTTCCGGCGTACCTTGCGCCACAACGGTTCCGCCGCCGGATCCACCCTCGGGTCCCATGTCGACGACCCAGTCCGACGTCTTGATCACGTCGAGATTGTGCTCGATCACGATCACGCTGTTGCCCTTGTCCACCAGACCGTTGATCACGATCAGGAGCTTGCGGATGTCCTCGAAATGCAGACCCGTGGTGGGCTCGTCGAGGATGTACACCGTGCGACCGGTGGACCGCTTCTGCAATTCGGCGGCGAGCTTGACGCGCTGCGCTTCACCACCGGACAGAGTCGGAGCCGGCTGACCCAGTCGGACATAGCCCAGGCCGACGTCGACCAGCGTCTTGAGGTACCGGTGAATTGAGGTGACCGGCTGGAAGAACTCGGCTGCTTCCTCGATAGGCATGTCGAGTACCTCGGCGATCGACTTGCCCTTGTAGTGGACCTCGAGCGTTTCGCGGTTGTACCGGGCGCCGTGGCACACCTCGCAGGGCACGTACACATCCGGCAGGAAGTTCATCTCGATCTTCAGCGTTCCGTCGCCGGAGCACGCCTCGCAGCGTCCGCCCTTGACGTTGAACGAGAATCGGCCGGGCTGGTAACCGCGGACTTTCGCTTCCGTGGTGGCCGCGAACAGGGTTCGGATCTTGTCGAACACGCCGGTGTACGTCGCCGCGTTCGATCGTGGAGTCCGGCCGATCGGAGACTGATCGACCTGCACGAGCTTGTCCAGCTGATCGAGACCGTTGATTCGTGTGTGACGCCCAGGTACCTGGCGTGCACCGTTGAGCTTGTTCGCCATGACGGTCGCGAGAATGTCGTTGACCAACGTCGACTTGCCCGAACCGGAGACACCGGTGACAGCGGTGAGAACACCCAGCGGGAAACTCACGTCGATGCCGTCGAGATTGTGCTCGCGAGCTCCGACGACCGTGACCTGGCGTTTGCGGTCCACCGGTCGACGAATGGCCGGAACCTCGATGAAGCTACGACCTGACAGGTAGGCGCCGGTCAGAGATTCTTCACACGTCAGCAGTTCTTCGTATGGCCCGCTGTGGACGACCTTGCCGCCGTGCTCGCCGGCGTACGGTCCGATGTCGACTACCCAGTCGGACGTGCGGATCGTGTCTTCGTCGTGCTCGACGACGATCAGCGTGTTGCCGAGGTCGCGCAAGCGCGTCAGGGTTTCGATCAGTCGTCGATTGTCACGCTGATGCAGGCCGATGGACGGCTCGTCGAGTACATACAGCACGCCGACGAGTCCGGAACCGATCTGCGTTGCCAAGCGGATTCGCTGGGCCTCGCCACCGGACAACGTGCCAGCGGCACGCGAGAGGGAAAGGTATTCCAAGCCGACGTCGAGCAGGAACCCGAGTCGTGCCTGAACTTCCTTGAGGACCTGACCCGCAATCGCCTCTTCGCGCGAGCCGAGAGTGAGGCTGTTCAAGAAGTCCGCGCAATCGGAGATCGACAGTTCACAGACCTCGGCGATGGACTTACTGCCGAAGTCCCCAGCCGCGATAGTTACCGACAGGATTTCCGGGCGCAGGCGAGCACCACCACACGCCGGGCACGGGGTGTCGCGCATGTACCCGTCGTACCGTTCCTTCATCTGATCCGATTCGGTCTGCTCGAGCCGGCGATGCAGGAACGGCATCACACCTTCGAACTCCGCGTAGTAGGAACGGGTACGGCCGTACCGGTTCTTGTACCGGACGTGAACCTGCTCCTCGCTGCCTTCGAGGATTGCTTTACGGGCCTTCGCCGGCAACTTGTTCCACGGCGTCTTCATGTCGAATCCGAGAATGTCGCCGAGGCCGGACAGCAAACGTCCGAAGTACTCCGAACTCTGGCCCATCGACCACGGCGCGATTGCTCCGTCTTCGAGACTCAGGTCGGGATCGGGAACCACCAGATCCGGGTCGACCTCCTTGCGGATACCGAGGCCGGTGCATTCCGGGCAGGCGCCGTAGGGCGAGTTGAAGGAGAACGAGCGCGGTTCGAGATCGTCGATCGCGAGTGCGTGGCCATTCGGGCAGGCCAACTTCTCGGAGAAACGACGCTCACGATCAGGTGCATTTTCTTCACGGTCGACGAAGTCGAGGACCACGATGCCTTCAGCCAAGCGAAGTGCGGTCTCGACCGAGTCGGTCAGGCGCTGCTTCGAACTCGCCTTGACCTGCAATCGGTCGACCACTACTTCGATGTCGTGCTTTTCCTGCTTCTTGAGCTTCGGCGGATCGGCCAGCGAATGGACGACACCGTCGACGCGCACTCGCGAGTAGCCCTGGGTGTTGAGCTGATCGAAGAGATCGACGAACTCGCCCTTACGAGTACGGACCACTGGTGCGAGGACCTGGAACTTGATGCCCTCCTCCATCTCGAGCACCTGGTCGACGATCTGCTGGGGCGTCTGACGTGCGATCTTCTCACCACACACCGGGCAGTGCGCCGAACCTGCGCGGGCATAGAGAAGTCGGAGGTAGTCGTAGACCTCGGTAATGGTGCCCACCGTCGAACGGGGGTTGCGGTTGGTCGACTTCTGGTCGATCGACACCGCAGGAGACAATCCCTCGATGAAGTCCACATCCGGCTTGTCCATCTGACCGAGGAACTGACGCGCGTATGCCGAGAGCGACTCGACGTAGCGGCGCTGACCTTCGGCGAAGATCGTGTCGAACGCGAGGCTGGACTTGCCGGAGCCGGACAACCCGGTGAAGACGATCAGGCTGTCTCGCGGGAGGTCGAGATCGACTCCTCGCAGATTGTGCTCACGCGCACCCCGCACGATCAGGCGATCCGCCACACCAATTCCCTTCATTGTCAATCGTCCGGGGCCGTCCCCCCGGAGAAGTCTCGAGTGGCCTCGCAAACGCGAGTCCTCGAGCGATCGTCATCGTAGGCCGAGCCACCGACACGTTTTTCTCACCAGGCGAGCCCATCGCTCTACCTGCCCCTATTCGAAGGTAGCCTGCGTTTCATGACGAATCAGCCCATCGTGATCGACGACTCCTACACCGGTCAGCTCTCCCCCGATTCTGCCCCTCAGCGGCGCACGGTCGAAGGCGCCGTCATCACGAAGATGTCGGTCGGCCCCATGGACAACAACACTTACCTCGTCGTCTGTTCCACGACCGGGAAATCTCTCCTGATCGATGCGGCCAACGAAGCCGAGAAGATCATCGCGCTCATCGCACAGGAAGCACCTGTTTTCGATTCCATCGTCACCACCCACCAGCACGGCGATCACTGGTTGGCCCTCGAAGACGTTCACGCCGCAACCAAGGTGCCGACCGCCGCGCACCCCCTCGACGCAGAGGTCCTTCCCGTCACCCCGGACGTACTCCTCGAAGACGGCGACAAGGTGACCGTTGGCAACTTGAGCCTCGACGTTATTCACCTGTCCGGCCACACGCCCGGCTCCATCGCGCTGGCTCTCACCGAACCGAGCGGACAGGTTCACCTCTTCACCGGCGACTCACTCTTCCCCGGCGGAGTAGGCAAGACCGCCGACCCCGAGAAGTTCACTTCTCTACTCGACGACGTGGAAAACAAGCTGTTCGGAAGGTACGACGACGCGACCGTCGTCTACCCCGGGCATGGCAAGGACACGACGCTCGGCGCCGAGCGCCCGCACCTGGCGGAGTGGCGCGAACGCGGTTGGTGACGTTTCACCTGTTCCGTACTGGACCCCGCTAACCGACTTGGCTGTCGACCTGTTCACCGTTGACTCGAAGTCGCGGAAGCCAGGTCGACAGAGTCCGGCCCAGTCCTTCGACCATCCGTTCCCCGAACACACACAGCGTGCGTTCCCACGGATGGCCGAAGGTCCCTTCCGTGAAGTCGTCCCGACTGAATATGTAGTAGTCACCGTTCGGATAGACCGGGACACGCCACTCCGCAAGCTCCTTCGCAGCAGCATGTGCCTCCGCGTCGAAGGTGTAGCCCGGATGCTGCCAATCCAGAACGACGAAGTTGGGATCGTCGTTCCAATCGGTGACAAAACAGCGCAACGCTTCGGCGTTGATCGCATCCACGCGAGCGGCCCACGCCCCGGGAGTCGCAGCTGGCGCCGCACCCAAATCGAAGACCACGGACGGGATGGGCTCGGCGATGGCGGGCCAAGATCGTGCGTCGATGCCGGGCGTGAACCCAAAGCGGTCACGAAAGACCGCCCAGTTTCTCTCGTTCTCCTCGTCCGACAGCTGTCCCCAGCCGGTGGGAAGGGTCGAGCCGAAATTCTGAGTCATCTTGGTGGTCACAACACCATCGTGCTCGAACGGTGAGCATACTGTGACACCTTCGAACACGCCGTATGCGGATACGCGGTAACGGATACTTCAGAACGGTGCGTCCGGATCAGTGGAGAAGTCATCGTCGCAGTACAGCGCGCTTCGGCGACCAGGAATCCGGCGACCGGGTCAGGCGTGCCGGGATCGCCGAACCGGACCAATTCCTTGTGAGATCGCTAGGGTGGAAAACGAACCTACATCGGGAGGCTTGAAACATGCTGGTACGTCGAATTGCTCGTCCACTGCTTTCCACGATCTTCATCGCCGGGGGAATCGATGCTTTGCGCAACCCCGCTCAGCGAGCAGCCAAAGCGTCACCGCTGATCGACAAATCCGTCGAGACGCTGCCAGGAGCAGTGACGCAGAAGGTGCCTGCTGATCCGGAAACACTCGTCAAGATCAACGCCGCCGTCCAGATCGGCGGCGGTGCCCTGCTGGCCACCGGCAAGGCGCCGCGGCTCGCGTCGTTGGTGCTCGCGGGGAGCCTGGTACCGACCACGCTTGCCGGTCACGACTTCTGGAACGAAACCGATCCGTCACTGCGAGCGATGCAGCGCACAAACTTCATCAAGAACGTCAGCTTGCTCGGCGGACTGATGATCGCCTCCGTCGACACCGAGGGCAAGCCGTCGCTCGGCTGGCGTGGCCGCCGCGCCGCGAAGAAGGCCCAGGCGTCTATCGCCGCAGCACTTCCATTGGTCGCATCGCAGACCGATCACACGAGCGATCGCGTCGAACACGCTCTGTCGGTGGCGTCCGAACGCGGTTCCGAACTTGCCGAAACCGCGAAGGCACACGGCACGGATTGGCTCGAACTTGCCAAGGAGCGCAGCTCCGAGTTCGCGGAGATCGCGAGCAAGCGAGCCGCGGAATTCGGAGAGGTCGCCAAAGAACGCGGCCCGGACATCCTCGAAGTCGCGCAGAAGCGCGGCTCCGAACTGGCCGAGACCGCACGCGAGCGCAGCGCCGAACTGGCAGAGCTGGCGAGCAAGCGCAGCTCCGAGTTCGCCGAACTCGCCCTCGAGAAGAGCAACGAGTGGGCCGAAACGGCGTCGGAGCAAACCGAGGTGCTGGGTAAGCGTGCTCGCAAGCGCGCCGAGAAGGCGCTCGAAAAGGCTCGCGCCAAGAAGGACGAATTGGCGCACTGAGTGCACCGAAAAACACGGTCAGGCCACCTTCGGGTGGCCTGACCTGTATCTATGCGGCAGTTCATCTGGGGGAACTAGACTGTCTTGGCGCTTTTGCAGCGCGTGAATTTCTCATCAAGCCTAGGAGATCCTTTGCCCGACGCGGACCCGTCACTGAACGAGCAAGAGCTCGAGCAGCAGTACGTGACGATGTTGTACTCCCGTCTCGACGATCTTCGAAAGTATGCCCAAACTCGCTTGAGCACGGTCCTCCTCGAGACCGGCGGAACCCCGCAAGCACGCAGCGAACGCGAATCCTTCAACGCCATGTACACCGAGGATCTCGCCAAGTACGACGCAGCCGAGAACGGAATGTGTTTCGGACGCATCGACTTCGACGACGAGCGACGCTACGTCGGCCGACTGGGAATCCTGGACACCGACAACGACTACGAAACGCTGCTCCTCGACTGGCGAGCTCCGATGGCACGCCCGTTCTATCTGGCGACGCCCGCGGCACCTGAGGGCGTGAAGCGGCGACGCCATATTCGCAGTCGGAGCCGCACAGTCACCGGCATCAACGACGAATACCTGGACCTCGACGCGGCCCGCGCCGCAGGCGTGGTGACCGAAGCCGGCGGCGTCGCCGGTGAGAGCGCTCTCCTGGACGCTCTGAACGCAGCGCGTACGGGTCAGATGAACGACATCGTCGAGACCATTCAGAGTGAGCAGGATGCCATCATCCGCTCCGAGCACAAGAGCGTTTTGGTCGTCCAGGGCGGTCCGGGTACCGGCAAAACCGCAGTCGCCCTTCACCGTGCCGCCTTCTTGCTCTACACCTACCGCCAGCAACTGGCCAAGGCCGGTGTTCTCATCATCGGGCCGAACGCGACGTTCCTCGACTACATCAGCCAGGTCCTTCCTTCACTCGGTGAGACCGGAGTTCTACTCTCGACGATCGGGGACCTGTACCCCGGAGTGCGTGCGACTCGTACGGATTCCCTCGCCGCCGGTGAGATCAAGGGTTCCCTCGCGATCCTCGACGTGCTCAAGAACGCCGTCCGGGATCGGCAGGAAGTTCCGTCGAAGCCGATTACCCTTCGATTCGACACGTACGACTTGAAGCTGGATCGAAAGACTGTCACGAAGGCGCGCGGGCGTGCTCGGTCGTCGCGTCGCCCACACAACCTGGCGCGCCCGATCTTCGTGGCAGCAGTCATCGAGGCGTTGGCACTGCAGATGGCCGAACTCATCGGCGGAAACCTCGTCGACGGTGGGTCACTCCTCAGTCGGGACGACATCGCCGACATTCGCGACGAGATGCGTGAGGACCCTGACATCATGTCCGCCATCGGAAAGCTGTGGCCCGAATTGTCGCCGCAGCAAATCCTCGCGGAACTGTGGACGTCGCCGGCGAGGTTGGCCAAGGCAGCGCCGCAACTCGACGACGCCCAACGCGACGAGCTTCTGCAGAGCGTCGGACCGGGTTTCAGTGCGGCCGATGCTCCCCTGCTCGACGAACTGGCCGAGATTCTCGGCGTCGACGACGCCGCCGAACGCGAACGCGCACAACGTGAATGGCGCGCGCAGATCGCCGACGCCCAGGGCGCCCTCGACATCCTCACCGGGTCTGCACCACAGGATCTCGAAGACGAGATGGATCCCGAGATCTTGATGGCGTACGACTTGATCGACGCCAGCCAACTCGCCCAACGCCACGATCAGGGCCAGCGCCAGACCACGGCAGAACGCGCTGCCGGCGACCGAACCTGGACCTACGGTCACGTGATCGTCGACGAAGCCCAAGAGCTCTCCGAAATGGCGTGGCGAATGCTGATGCGGCGCATACCGAATCGCTGGATGACGTTGGTCGGCGATACAGCTCAGACCGGTGATCCCGCGGGAACTTCGTCCTGGCAGAAGATTCTCGAGCCTTACGTCGCCAAGCGCTGGAAGCTCACCGAACTGACCGTCAACTACCGAACTCCCTCGGAGATCATGGATGTCGCGCACCGTGTGCTCGAAGAGATCGACCCGGAGCAATCCGTGCCCCGGTCGGTACGCGACAGCGGATTCGCGCCGTGGGCGCTCAAGACCACGGCCGAAGAATTGGAATCGACCGTGCGCCGTTGCATCGAGTCCGAGTCGCATCCCGGTATCACCGCAGTGATCGCCGGTTCCGAGGTCGTTGCCGATCTGGCGGGCATTGCGAGTGACACCGTAAGCGTCCTGTCCGTCAAGGACGTCAAGGGACTCGAGTTCGACACAGTGTTGATCGTCGAACCTGCCGACATTCTCGACGAGTCACCACGCGGAATGAACGACCTCTACGTCGCATTGACCCGCGCTACCCAGAGGCTCGGCATCATTCACGTCGAGTCGCTCCCCTCGGTTCTCGACGGCGTCGAAGCAGCAGAGTTGGCCTTCGATTCGTGAGCATCACGGAGTAGGTTCGTGCGTGACACCACGAATGGTGGTGTCACTCCAATTTGTGTCGACGACTGAAGGAATGACCCCTCGTGCTTGGCCTGCCCGCAAGTTCCGCCGCACCCATCCGCAAGATCGCTCGCGTGGTGATCGGCGTCGGGATGCTTGCGGCGGTGACAGCCGGTTGCTCAGAGGATGATTCGAGTTCGACGGCTGCTGCCGGCAGCGACGACATCGCTGCTGTTGCTGCCGCACCGACAGAAAAACCGGTAGACGAGGCAGATCGGCTGCGGGCGGCGCTTGCGTCTACCGGGGTCACGCCCGCCTTTTCCGACGACATGTTGCAGGCGCTCGGTGACGGCGTCTGCCAGCAGCTCGCGGCCGGAACGGATCGAGCGATGATCATCGCGAATCTGCGGGCGGTATCGCTGAACGGAGCAAGCGAACCAATGGTCACCTCCGGAAACGGCTCGGCCGCATCGACAACACCCCCCAGCGCCGATCAGCTGGCTGAAGTGTTCGTCGATGCGGCCGAGGCCGACTACTGCCGGTAGTTCAGCGAACGGTGTGCACGATCAGGACATCGGACGTCGCCTTGCGAGCGGCATCGGAAGGCACCGATCCGAGTAGACGCCCGGTCAACGTGTTCAATCCGCGATTTCCGACGACCAGCAAGTCGCCCTTCACCTCGTCGAGCAAAGCGAGAAGCGATTCGACGGGAGCGCCGACGACGGCGCGCTCGACAACATCCTTTGCCCCCTGGGCATGTGCGCGCTCACGAGCGGTGCGAAGGATCTCGTAGGTCGGAGCGGAACCGGTGACCTGGTAGGCCTCGTTACCCAACGCATCAGCGGCAGCGCTCACGTCCTTGGGATCAGCCGGGTAGTACGCACACGCGATGACGAGCTGAGCGTCCGAGCCACTGGCAATGGCGGCAGCTCTGTCGACTGCCTTCAGTGACGACTCGGAGCCATCGGTTCCTACGACAACGGTCCGGTAGGCACTCATTCATTCCTCCATGGTTACGGGACGGACGGTACGGCCGGCACCGGGCGCAACGCTGTTGCGCCCGCTCGACAACCGCTGCGCTGACATTAGCGGGATTGTGCCGCGGATAGTGTTATTTGCAGTACACGCCACAAGCCCACAGTGAATGTGATTCTTCGTCACAGACACATTTGTTCGGTGGTGACCACTCAGCGAAGTTTGCCAAAGCGGGGCCCGAACAGCGCCGCCGGAAATACTTCCTGCTCGACCAGGGCGGTACGCCACGGCGTCGCCAATTCCAGCAACCGCTTGGCACCCTCCTCACCCAGCGCATCCCACGGAGCCAAAGCGAGGTCGTCCGTCAGGTCTTCGACGACGTCACGCAAGTCCTGCCCGTCCTCGGTCAGCGCACCGGACGAACGATCCAGCAGTTCGCGGTCCTTCAAACTCTCGACGGCCTCGTCCCACTGTTCCTGCGACCATCCGCGACGAGTCTGCGCGAATTTGCGCTGAAACCCGATTCCCGTCGCGGTGTGCGTGATCAACGCGTCCAGGCCGTTCAATCCCGCGGTCTGAAGGGCCGCAATGTGGCCGTCACCGCGATACTCACGCAGCAGTGTCAGCGCGTGCCAGAAACGCAGGTGCGGCTCGGCCGGCCAGTCGAGCGACGCCCAACCCGCGTACAGAGGGCGGCCGTCCACTCCAGGAATGTTCTGGGCAGCGATCGACACGAGTTCGGCGGCCTCGGCCATGTCCGCCGATCCTGTCACGTCTGCACCGAACAGGCGGACGTACGCCGCGTCGATTGCCCGATACCGCGCGGCGACAACCTCTGTGGGCCTTGCCAATTCCCAGGCACGTGGGATGACACTGGCGATCAATTCAGGATTGAAGTTGAAGAAGGTGGCCGTGACGACAGTCGCGGGTGGAGCGCCGAGCGGAGCTGATCGCCCGGCAAAGTACACCATTCGGCCAGGCTCCAACCCGACGCCGACAAGTTCCTTCTCCGTCTCCGGGACGAAGTACGCCAAGGAATGGAGAAGTTCGAGAGTCCGCGCGGTCTTGCCTGCAGTCTGTGCATCCATACCTGAAACCGTAGCGGTCGAAAGCACGAACGCACGCGAGGCGACCTACTTGAGACCCGCGGCGTCCATTCCTCGAAGCTCCTTCTTCAAATCCGAGATTTCGTCTCGCAATCGCCCAGCCAACTCGAACTGAAGGTCACGTGCAGCGTTCATCATCTGATCGGTGAGTTCCTTGACCAGATCTGCCAATTCGGCCCGAGGCATCGATTTGGTGTCGCGCCCCTCGTACACACCCGCACTGACCGCACGACCGGCCTCACCCTGCGCACGCCGACCACGCGTCGCATTGCGACCCGAACCACCGACGTCCACGGACGCCGCAGTGTCCTCTGCCTCCTCGTACACCTGATCGAGAATGTCCGCGATCTTCTTGCGTAGAGGTTGTGGGTCGACGCCCATCTTCTCGTTGTAGGCGACCTGCTTCTCGCGTCGTCGCTCGGTTTCCTCGATGGCCTGCGCCATGGAAGCGGTGATCTTGTCCGCATACATGTGCACTTGACCGGATACATTTCGAGCCGCTCGGCCGATCGTCTGAATGAGGCTGGTGGAGCTACGTAGGAAACCTTCTTTGTCGGCATCGAGAATCGCGACCAGCGACACCTCGGGAAGGTCGAGTCCCTCACGCAGGAGGTTGATGCCGACCAGCACGTCGTACTCCCCCAGGCGGAGCTGACGGAGCAACTCGACTCGCCGGAGCGTATCGATATCCGAGTGCAGGTAGCGGACGCGAATACCGAGTTCGAGCAGGTAATCGGTCAGATCTTCCGACATCTTCTTGGTCAACGTCGTGACCAGCACACGCTCGTCACGTTCCGCTCGCTCGCGGATTTCGTGAACGAGATCGTCGATCTGTCCCTTGGTGGGTTTGACGATGACCTCGGGATCGATCAATCCGGTCGGGCGGATCACCTGCTCGACGAACTCACCGCCGGACTGACCCAACTCGTACTTACCTGGTGTCGCCGACAAGTAGACGGTCTGACCGATCCGCTGACTGAATTCTTCCCAAGTCAGAGGGCGGTTGTCTGTTGCCGACGGTAGCCGGAATCCGAACTCGACCAGGTTTCGCTTGCGCGACATATCGCCCTCGTACATGGCGCCGATCTGAGGAACCGTCACGTGCGACTCGTCGATGACCAGAAGGAAATCTTCCGGGAAGTAGTCGATCAAGGTTGCGGGGGCAGTTCCAGGGCCACGGCCGTCGATGTGGCGCGAGTAGTTCTCGATGCCGGAGCAGAATCCGACCTGTTTGATCATCTCGAGGTCGTACTGCGTACGCATGCGCAGACGCTGAGCCTCGAGGAGCTTGCCCTTGCCTTCGAGCTCGGCGAGTCGCTCTTCGAGTTCCGCCTCGATGTCCTTGGCGGCGCGCTCCATGCGTTCAGGGCCGGCGACGTAGTGCGTCGCCGGGAAGATACGAACCGTGTCGACCTGGCGAACGATGTCACCAGTCAGTGGATGGAGGTAGTACAGTGCCTCGATCTCGTCACCGAAGAATTCGATGCGGACCGCCAGCTCTTCGTACGACGGAATGATCTCGACCGTGTCGCCGCGCACGCGGAACGAACCTCGCGTGAACGCCATGTCGTTGCGGTTGTACTGAACGTCGACGAGCAGACGCAGGAACGCATCCCGCGGCACCTCCACACCGACGTCCAGCTGAATCGAGCGATCGAGGTACGACTGCGGTGTACCGAGGCCGTAGATGCACGACACCGATGCCACCACGACCACGTCCCGTCGTGACAGAAGGCTGGACGTCGCCGAGTGGCGCAGCCGCTCGACATCGTCGTTGACGGACGAATCCTTCTCGATGTAGGTGTCCGTCTGGGCGATGTACGCCTCGGGTTGGTAGTAGTCGTAGTACGAGACGAAGTACTCGACCGCGTTGTTGGGTAGCATTTCCCGAAGCTCGTTCGCGAGCTGAGCCGCCAAAGTCTTGTTCGGAGCCATCACCAGAGCCGGGCGCTGCAGCTTCTCGATCAACCACGCAGTCGTGGCCGACTTGCCGGTACCGGTCGCACCGAGGAGGACTACGTCCTTCTCCCCCTCGTTGATCCGTTTCTCCAGCTCGGCGATAGCTGCCGGCTGATCGCCTGCCGGTTCGTACGGGCTGACGACCTCGAAGCGCGCGTCTGAGCGCTCGATGTCACCAACCGGCCGAAACTCGGAATGCGCAACCACGGGATGTTCGGAAGCAAACGCCATGAAACCAGGGTAAGCGCACCTACCGACACAATGCCCGCTCGTCCGCGTTCAGCCGAAAATGCAGTTCGGCGGTAGGTTCTTCGACCATGAGCGAGGAACGTCCCCACATTCACCGGCCGAAGGTCGAAACCTTCGACATCGCAGCTCGCACCAACGTCGATCCCAAGGGCTTCGTTCGCCCGGTCGAGCACTACCGCGAAGAACCGTGGGGGCTGTACATGGCGCGCCACGCCGACCATCCCCGGTTTCACTACCTGGAGTCCTGGATCATTCCCGAACTCGGAATTCGGGCGTCGATCCTGCACTTCACCCCGGAACACATCCGAGACTGGGATTTCTATGTCGACATCGGCGACTTCATCCGCGGCGACCAGGTCTGGACGTCCGAGGACCACTACCTCGACCTGATCGTGCAGACCGGACGCAGCGTCGAATTGCTCGACGTCGACGAATTGCTCGAGGCGAACACCGCCGGGATTCTCGACCCGAAGACGTCAGAGCGTGCGATGCTGAACGCGGCCCGCGCTATCGAGGGCATCGCCGCCCACGGTCACGATCTCGACGCCTGGCTCACCTCGGTGGGCATGCCGGTCACGTGGCGCTGAGTGGTTAGAGGGACCAGCCTGATTTCTCGGCCCACTCCCATGCCCGGTGGAAAGCGGCGTCGAACCACGGCGTCTTGACTCCCAGGTAGGCATCGATCGCAGCGGCGTAGTCGTCGATGCCGGCGGCACTCTCGGCTGCCTTGACCTTGAGTTCGGCATATTCGGCACGCGCCGCTGCGTCGGCGCGAAGCCAGTCACGGAAGAGGATCGCGAACTGCTGACCCGGCCAACCATCCACCCGAATGTGGATGTTCGCGCGGCGCCCTGGATCGGCGCTTCCGTGAATTCGCTTCGCCCACACCGCCGGATCGGTCTCGCCACCGAGGTACGACGGTTTCGGGTCGTCGGCGACGATGTGCTCGATCCGGGGGAACCCGGCAGCGGCCAGATCTTCCGCGAGATCGTCGGCAACGCCGAGGTGCTCGACAGTGATCTGAATGTCGATCACGTCCTTGGCATCGAGACCAGGCACTGCGGTCGATCCGATGTGATCGATACGGCGCGCACGGTCACCGGACGCCAACGACAACCGGCCGATGATTCGTTCGGCCTGCGCCGGCCACGACGGGTCGGCTGGAGTCAGCTCGGGCAGTGCGCGCACTACCGTGCCCTCGCGGAGGTTCTTCTCGAAGGGAACAAGTCGATTCGCCCACAAGTCGCGGACCACGTCGTCGAGTGAACCCGGCTCTCCGCTGTTGTCGAGCCACACGTCGGCAACAGCACGACGCTGATCGTCATTTGCCTGCGCTGCGATGCGCGCACGAGCGTCGGATTCAGGCATGCCGCGCGAGCCCACCAAGCGCCGAACTCGTTCCTCCTCGTCGACGTAAACGATGACGACCAGATTGAATGCCGGCGCCATCGAACCCTCGACCAACAGCGGAATATCTTGAACGAGCACTGCATCCGACGGCGCAGACGAAATCTGCTCCATCGTCCGCGCACCGATCAGTGGGTGGAGGATGCCGTTGAGAGTTCCGCGTGACGTGTCGTCGGCAAACGCCAACGACGCTAGCGCGGGTCGGTTGAGGCTGCCGTCCTCGGACAGAATCCCGTCGCCGAATGCATCGACCAGAGCGGCAAGTCCCGGAGTACCGGGCTCGACCACTTCTCGGGCGATCAGGTCGGCGTCGACGATGACGGCTCCCAGTTCGCTGAGGATTTTCGACACTGTCGACTTACCGGCTCCGATGCCTCCAGTGAGGCCAACTCTCAACACACTCGACAGTCTCTCATCTCCGCGCCCGAGAGATTCAGACACGCCTACTGATCGAACACGCCGGGGCGTTCGAGGCTCAAATACCACAATTTCGGTGACCGTGCGGTTATGTTCTAGCGAACGCACCTGTACCTGCACCTTCTCGAGAAAGTGGACGCCATGCGAGCAGATCGCGACCATCACGGTCAGCACCGCCTCGGAATGCCGAACGGCGTGCACTGCATAGAGTTTCCCGAAGTTGCTTTTGCCCTGGCAGAGCACCGTCGTACGTGGTTCACGATGCTCGTGAGCCAAGGCCGACACAGCTTCGCGTCGATGCGTAAGCGCACAGCCGAAGCGACCGCCACCTACTGGGTGCCTGCTCCCGCAAACTGAGTTCTCTTCACGAAGTACAAAATGACCGGCAACCCTTCGGTGCCGGTCATTTTTGTGTTCACTCACTGAATTGATTCTTCGCTCGCAAGTGACACCTGGCAGAGAAAAGAACCCCGCCCCTGCACGTGCAGGGGCGGGGTTCTTCACAGATCTCGCCTGATCAGATCAAGCGGTAATCCTTATGCGTTGCCCGACAGCTTCTCGCGAAGTGCGGCGAGTTGTGCATCGCTGGCAAGCGATCCGCCAGCGGACTCGGCCGGAGCGGAGCCGGCAGCAGCCGGAGCCTCGGCGTCGTCTGCAGCAGCCGTCTCCGAGGAGTAGCCGGCAGCAGCGGTGGCAGCCTCAGCGGCCTCGTCTGCAGCGGTCTTCTCCATCTGAGCGGTGTGCATCTTGTGGCGACGCTCAGCCTCGGCGTAGCGGTTCTCCCACTCTTCACGCTGCTTGTCGAAGCCCTCGAGCCATTCGTTGGTCTCGGGATCGAAGCCCTCGGGGAAGATGTAGTTGCCCTGCTCGTCGTACGAGTCGGCCATGCCGTACTTGGACGGATCGAACTCGGCGTTGTAATCCTCGTTGGCCTGCTTCAGCGACAGCGAGATACGACGACGCTCGAGGTCGATGTCGATGACCTTGACGAGTGCATCGTCGCCGACGCCGACAACCTGGTCCGGAACCTCGACGTGGCGCTCAGCGAGCTCCGAGATGTGAACGAGGCCTTCGATTCCCTCTTCGACGCGCACGAATGCACCGAACGGAACCAGCTTCGTGACCTTGCCGGGCACGATCTGGCCGATGGCGTGCGTGCGGGCGAACTGACGCCACGGATCTTCCTGCGTTGCCTTGAGCGACAGGGAGACGCGCTCGCGGTCCAGGTCGACGTCGAGAACCTCGACGGTGACCTCGGTGCCGACCTCGACAACCTCGGACGGGTGATCGATGTGCTTCCAAGACAGCTCGGAAACGTGAACCAGACCGTCTACGCCGCCCAGGTCCACGAATGCACCGAAGTTGACGATGGAGGACACGACGCCCTTGCGGACCTGGCCCTTCTGGAGCTGGTGCAGGAATTCGCTGCGAACCTCGGACTGAGTCTGCTCGAGCCATGCGCGGCGCGACAGGACCACGTTGTTGCGGTTCTTGTCGAGCTCGATGATCTTGGCCTCGATCTCCTTGCCGACGTACGGCTGGAGGTCGCGGACGCGACGCATTTCGACGAGCGAAGCGGGGAGGAAGCCACGAAGACCGATGTCAAGGATGAGGCCGCCCTTGACGACCTCGATGACGGTGCCCTTGACGGCCTCGTCCTTCTCCTTGAGCTCCTCGATGGTGCCCCAGGCACGCTCGTACTGAGCGCGCTTCTTCGACAGGATCAGTCGACCTTCTTTGTCCTCCTTGGTGAGGACGAGAGCCTCGACCGCATCTCCCACGGAGACGACCTCATTGGGGTCGACGTCGTGCTTGATGGAGAGCTCACGAGAAGGGATGACGCCTTCGGTCTTGTAACCGATGTCGAGCAGAACCTCGTCGCGGTCGACCTTGACGATGGTTCCTTCGACGATGTCGCCATCGTTGAAGTACTTGATCGTGGCATCGATGGCGGCGAGGAAGTCCTCGGCGGAGCCAATGTCGTTAATGGCAACCTGCGGCGAGGTGACGGTTGTGGAGGGCATATGTTGAATTGCTCCGGACGAGTTGTGGTCGGTTGATGGATTTTGTCGGACGAGATGCGCAACTGTGGCGTACAAATGTTGGAAGTACTTTGTGAAGTACTAGATCGAAGTACCCAGCTGCATCAATAACGAACAACCGAATACCGGATCACATTCCACACCGCGGAAGCGCACCGCGAGCTCCCTCGGTCCGACCGATTCCGAGACCTTGGTAAAGATCTCGTATAGACAATCGGTCGGATGACAGACACTCGCGTGAGTAAGACTACGCGTCGGCTATCTTGCCGGGCAAACCCGGGTACCCTGCGCCCGCATCACCCGTTCTACTGTGTTGTTCATGTCTGACGAGCGCCATGCCGCTGCCAATTCCATTCTCGGTACCAGCGGCGTCGGCCGAGTCCGTGTCGATTCGAGTGCCAGCGACTGCGCCAGCCGTGCGTGGTGGGACGCCGACGCCGACGATTACCACCGAACCCACGGCGAGTTTCTGGGCGTGAACAGCGCGGAAGGTGAATTCGTCTGGTGCCCCGAAGGGCTGCACGAGGGCGATCACCACTTGCTCGGCGACATAGTCGACAAAGACATATTGGAAGTGGGTTGCGGCTCGGCACCGTGTGCCCGATGGCTCGCCGGACATGGTGCTCGGGCCGTCGGTCTCGACATCTCGATGGGGATGCTCGCCCGCGGGCAGGACGCGATGAATGCCGGCGGACCGGCAGTCCCGTTGATTCAGGCAAGTGCGGAACTCCTGCCGTTTGCCGACGGGAGTTTCGACATCGTCTGTTCCGCGTTCGGCGCCGTCCCGTTCGTTGCCGATTCGCAGCGAGTGATGAACGAAGTCGCCCGGGTTCTGCGTCCCGGCGGATCGTGGGTCTTTGCCGTCAACCATCCGATTCGATGGATCTTCCCCGACGATCCCGGGCCGAAGGGCTTGACCGCGACCCTCCCCTACTTCGACCGCACCCCGTATGTCGAGGTCGATGACAACGGAGTCCCCACCTACGTCGAGCATCACCGCACCATCGGCGACCGGGTTCGTGAGATCGTCGCCGCCGGACTTCAGGTGCGCGACATCATCGAGCCCGAATGGCCGGAGTGGTTGGACCGCGAATGGGGACAGTGGAGTCCCCTGCGCGGCCAACTCTTTCCGGGCACTGCAATTTTCAGCGCCGTCAAACCCTGACGGCTACAGCAGCTTCGACAGGAAAGCCTTGGTCCGGTCGTGCTGAGGATTGGCCAGGAGTTCCCGCGGCTCGCCTGCCTCGACCACAACTCCCCCGTCCATGAACACCAACTGGTCGGCGACCTCGCGGGCGAATCCCATCTCGTGGGTGACGACCACCATCGTCATGCCTTCTTTGGCCAACTGCTTCATCACGGTGAGAACTTCACCGACCAGTTCGGGGTCGAGCGCGGACGTCGGCTCGTCGAACAGCATGAGCTTCGGGTCCATCGCGAGGGCGCGGGCGATGGCAACTCTTTGCTGCTGACCACCCGACAACTGGGCCGGGTAGGCGTTGGCTTTGGCGCTCAACCCGACCTGATCGAGGAGGTCCTTCGCTCGTTCGACAGCCTTCTTCTTACTGACGCGCTTCACCTGCGTCGGCGCTTCGATGATGTTCTCGAGAGCGGTGCGGTGCGGGAACAGATTGAAGTGCTGAAACACCATCCCGATGTCGCGGCGTTGTTTGGCCGCTGCTCGCGGGTGAAGTTCGTACAGTTTTCCGTTCTTCTCCGAGTAGCCCACCAGGTCGCCGTCGACGTACAGTCGGCCGGCGTTGACCTGCTCGAGGTGATTGATGCAGCGCAAGAACGTCGACTTGCCCGACCCTGACGGCCCGACGAGACACAGGACCTGACCGGGGTCGATTTCGAGCGAAATCCCTTTCAGGACCTCCAATGCGCCGAAGTTCTTACAAACTCGGTCTGCTTTCACCATGGGGGTCATTTG
Organism: Rhodococcus sp. SG20037; assembly: GCF_031763325.1. Taxonomy (NCBI): domain Bacteria; kingdom Bacillati; phylum Actinomycetota; class Actinomycetes; order Mycobacteriales; family Nocardiaceae; genus Rhodococcus; species Rhodococcus sp. SG20037. Next base: position 3,478,360 of record NZ_CP134497.1, read on the forward strand.
CGTTCTCCTCCGGGGGTATCCGGAAGCGTTTCCACTACCGTAGCTTTTCCTTGCGCGTCGGCCAGTGCCTGAAGTTGGCGTGTGGTCAGTGCTCGGGTTGCGCCCTTCGAATAGTGACGCTCGACGTAGTACTGCCCGATCATGAGCAGACTCGTGATTGCGAGGTACCACGTCGCCGCCACCATCAACAGGGGAATCGGCTCGAAGTTGGCGCCCGAGATATCGCGCGCTCGACCGTACAACTCGAAGCTGTAAGGGACCGCCGTCACGAGCGAGGTGGTCTTGAGCATGCTGATGACCTCGTTACCGGTCGGCGGAATGATGACGCGCATCGCCTGCGGTAGAACGGTTCGTCGCATCGTCTGACTCCACGTCATACCCAATGCAACAGATGCTTCGGTCTGGCCCTCGTTGACCGAACTCACGCCGGCGCGGACGATCTCGGCCATGTAGGCGGCCTCGTTCAATGCCAAACCGATCACGGCAAACAGAAACGCTGCCTGCAAGTCCTGGAGATTGATGTGCGCAAACTGATGTACGAAGGGAATACCGAGATCGATGCTCTTGTAAATCGACGGGAACAGGCCCCAGAAGACCAACTGCACGTAGACAGGTGTTCCTCGAAAGATCCACAGATAGCCCCAAGCCGCGGCGCGAAGCACCGGGTTGGGAGAGAGTCGCATGACTGCCAGAATCACACCGAGGACGATCGCGATCACCATTGCCAGCACCGTCAGCTGGATCGTTGTCCACGCACCAGCGGAGATGCGTTTGTCGAACAGATACTGACCGTAAGTCCCCCATGCAAAGGCTTCGTTGGTCGCCGCGCCGTAAACGAACAGTCCGAAGAGGACCACGACGACGACCGCGGCAATCCAACGACCAGGTCTGCGTAGTGGAATCGCCTTGATCGGCACCGGATCGCCGGTCTCAGTTGTTGTCATGTTCATCAGCTTTCCGCGCCGTTGATCTTGGATACTTCGATGACGCCGGCCTCGACACTCCAGGTCTGCGCGATCTGTTGATAGACACCGTTGTCGATCAGGTACTGCATTGCCTGCTGCAGGGCGGGACCGAGGGCGGAGCCCTTCACGATCGGCCAGCCGTAAGGCGCCGAATCGAAGGGTTCTCCCGCAGCTTCCATCCGGCCCTTGCTCCGTTTGATCGCATAGCCGGTCACTGGTGAATCAGCGGACAGCGCGTCGACTCGACCGAGAATGAGCGCGTTGGCCGCGTCGTCCTGGCTGTCGTACTTGATCTTGTCGATCGGGGGTTTGCCCTCGGCCACGCAGGCCTCGCTCTTGGCCGGCACCTCGTCGATGTCCTCGGTGGTCGTGGTCTGCACCGCCACCCGAAGCCCGCACGCATTGTTCGGATCGACTGGCTTGTCCGGCCGCTGGGCCCACTGGATACCCGCGCTGTAGTACGTGACAAAGTCGACCGTCTTCTCGCGCTCCTTGGAGTCGGTGAACGAAGACATGCCGAGGTCGTAGCTTCCCGACTGAATAGCGGGGATGATCTTGTCAAAGTCGGCTTGGTTGAAGACAGCTTCGACCCCGAGCACGGCGGCAACGGCATTCATCAGGTCGACGTCGAAACCGACGATGTTGCCGTCCGCGTCCTTGAATTCGTTTGGCGCGTAAGGAATGTTGACCCCGACCTGCAGTTTGCCCGAATCCGTGACCTTGGACGGCAGAAGTGCGGCGATCTCGGGCACCTTCTGGACATCAAGTGGCGGCCCCTCCGGAACGAGGCCCTCGTTGTTGGTGACACATCCGCCGCACAATGCGACGATCAAGCCCACCAACAGGACTCGCACCACGTTGGCGCGGATACGCCCGCCACTGCTCGAGCCATAACTCACGCCACGTGGCCTTGGTGCCCGTGCGTTTTCATCGACCACGACTCTGCTCTCCACTCGTCGATCGCCGCACTTGCAACGTCCATCCGAAATTCAGTCGAACGGTAGGTTACGGCAGGAGTTCCACCGTCGCCGACTTCGCAAGATTCCGGCCTGTCGTACAAGAATCAGCGACGCAGAGTGTGTGCGTACACGACTTCGGAAAATTCGCTGGTCGATGCCAAACCGCCGAGGTCGGCGGTCGCGATGCCCGACGCGATGGTCGTGCGAACCGCGTCTGAAATGCGGCGTGCTGCCGCAGACAACAACCGATCGCCACGCGCATCACCGAGCCAGTCGAGCATCATTGCACTCGAGAGGAACAGTGCCGTCGGGTTCGCCCGATTCTTCCCGGCGATGTCGGGTGCTGCACCGTGCGCAGCCTGAGCCATGACCTGCGTCTCGGAAGCGTTGATCGACGGCGCGGTTCCGAGTGAACCGGACAGCTCGCCCGCCAGATCCGACAAGATGTCGCCGAACATGTTTTCGGTCACCACGACATCGAAGTCGCCGCCGCGTCGAACCAGGTGCGCCGCCATCGCGTCGACGTGCTCGTCGTCGACGACTACGTGTGGGTACTCCGCAGCGACGGTTCGGCAGGCGTCACGGAACAGGCCGGTGGTCAGTGTGAGGACGTTGGCTTTGTGGACGATCGTGACGTGATTGCGCCGTCGCGACGCCAACGCGAAGGCAGTGCGTGCGATCCGTTCACACGCAGCGCGGGTGAACACACCGACGGCCAGCGCGATGTCGGGCGTCGGCATGAACTCGCCGCTGCCGACTGCCATGTTCCGATCCGCGTACAACCCCTCGGTGTTCTCGCGGACGATCACCAGATCCATGTCGGGGACCATTGCCTTGACACCGGGGAACGCCGCTGCCGGTCGGATGTTCGCGAACAGCTCGAACTTCTTCCGGATGACGCCGCCGGGTGTGAGTTGTCCGCGAAACCTCTCCGGATAGGACGCACTGTCGTGGGGTCCGAGAATCCAACCCTGCAGCTGCCCCAACCCATCGATGGTCTCGTCGGGAATCGGCGTGCCGTGGCTGTCGATGGCCGTACTCCCGAGCGGAAGCTCGACCCACTCGACGGGCGGAGCATGAACCGCTGCCAACGCCGCATCCACGATCTGCCGTGTCGCCGGGACGATTTCGTGGCCGATTCCGTCGCCGTGCATGAGCCCCAGCCGCATGGCCGAAGTACCGATTGCGCTCGCACCTGTCATCAGGCAATCATTGCTCACCATGGTCCAGTCGGTGGAATTGCTCCTCGATCCAGTGAGTGAGTCGGCAGTGCGAGCACAATGGCAGCTACTCGCCGACGCCGGTTTACCGAGTCAGGCCTCTCATCACAGCCCGTCCAACCGTCCGCACATCACGCTGTTCGTCGCCCGTGAGATCCCCGCGGAGATCGACGAACTGTTGAAGCGGCGCTTCTCGGCCCCGGACTTCGAGGTCCGACTCGGTGGCTACGTCGTGTTCGGCGGCAAGCAGATGGTCTTGGCGCGCTCGGTCATTCCTTCGCGCGCACTCCTTCACCTGCACCGAGAAATAGCCGAGTCAACAGTTGGCTCGACGGCACTTCCCGCCCACGTCGAGCCCGGCGCGTGGACGCCTCATGTAACGCTCGCCCGACGCGTCGAACCTGCACGTCTGGGTGAAGCCATCGCCCTGCTGGGCACCGACGTGATTCACGGGCGCTGCGGCGCGATCAGGCGCTGGGACGGCGAACAGAAGACGGAATGGTTACTGACGCCGCCGCTGTGACAGAGCGGGTTGCACGTCGGGTCACCAGGATTCCCGCGATCACCGCGAGTGCACCAACCGGCTGATTCCAGCCAACGCTTTCGTTCAAGACTATTGCGCCGAGAGCGACGCCCACCACTGGACTGAGATAAGTGACGGTGGACGCCGCAGTCGGCCCCCACCCCTGAACGACATTGGTGTTCCAGATGAATGCGAGCCCGGTCCCCAGTGCGCCCAGAGCGATCATCGACAGGACAATTGCCGGCGTCAGGTGCATCGGTGTATTCGCGATGACCGGTGAGGCCAGAACCATCACGAAAGCTCCGATACTGATCTGTAATAGCGCGACTGTGCGGGTGTCGACGCCGAGAGGAAGCACGAAACGTCTGAGGTAGACAAACGAAATCCCGTACGACGCAGTCGCTCCCAGGCAAGCGACCTGAGAACTGACACTTCCGCCGACGCCGAGATTCCACGGCGCCAATACGATCAGCACCCCACCGAATCCGAGAAGCAACCCCAGCGATTTGTATCGCGTCAGCGTCTCCCCCGGCAGAAAGGCAAGGGAGACAGCCATAGTCATCAGTGGCGTGGTGGCGTTGTAGATGCTCGCGAGTCCCGAAGACATGTTTTGCTCCGCCCAACTGAACAGCAGCCACGGCACGATGCATTGTGTCGCTGCGAGAAAAGCCATGTGTTTCCAGACGCGAAAGTCCCTCGGTAGGCCGATCCGGCTGACCGCTGACACGAGAACCAGCGCGAGCGCACCGAAGACCAAGCGCCACAGAACTACTTGCGTGAAGGACAGACCTTCGAGCCCGATCTTCATGAAGAGGAAACTGGCTCCCCACACCACCGCAGCTGCGGTGTATTGAAAGGCCAGACTTGCCCTCAAAGGGTGAAGTCTCCGTGCGGACTGACGTCGTGACGAGTGTCGGGCGTTCGGCCGGCAAGAGCTAGTACGTTCAGGACCAGTAGGACCAAGACGCTGACGACGATGATTGCCATGTGTCCAGCCTGACGGAATGTCCCACGTGGCAGTAGTGGCAGAAAAGCCAGACTTGGACGATTTTCTGCCACTTTCCTGTTTTTCTGTCACACTCGAAAGATGCTCGCGAAAGTGGTGGTCCCACTGATGCCGATGACCGAGGCGTTCGAACTCGGCGTCGCATGTGAAGTCTTCGGCTTCGACCGATCCGACGAAGGCCTCCCCACGTACGACTTCTCTCTGATCGCCGCAGTTCCGGATCCGATCCGAACGCGGTTCGGGTACAACATCGATGTTCCGTACAACCTCGATTCTCTCGACGACGCCGATCTCATCGTCGTGTCCGCCGGCGGAACCTACGACGCCGGCGACGCGTACATGTGCTCACCGAGTCCCGACTCGAGTGTCGATCCCCTGTTGGTCAAACTCAACGAGGCCGTAGCCCGGGGCGCCAAGGTGGCGAGTCTGTGCACCGGAGCGTTTGTCCTCGGGGCGGCTGGACTACTGGACGGAAGGCGATGCACGACGCATTGGCGGCATGCAGAGAGGCTTGCCCAGACGTATCCGGAAGCCAAGGTCGATCCGGACGTGTTGTACGTGGACGAAGATCCGGTGTTCACCAGCGCAGGCACCGCGGCAGGAATTGACCTGTGCCTGCACATCGTCCGAAAAGAACAGGGTTCTCGCGTTGCCAATGGCATCGCGAGAAGGATGGTGGTGCCGCCCCATCGTGACGGTGGGCAAGCCCAGTACGTTGCCACTCCCCTCGCCTCGACGCCGAGTGCAACCCTTGCCCCGCTCCTCGACTGGATGACGGAGAACCTCGCCCTCGACCTCACTGTGGGCATGGTCGCGGCCCGCGCGAACATGTCCGCGCGCACGTTCGCGCGCCGTTTCCAAGCGGAAACGGGAACAACCCCCGCCCGCTGGCTCAGCGATCAGCGAGTACTGGCCGCCCAACATCTCCTCGAGAATTCCGACCTCTCCGTCGACGTCATCGCAGAACGCGTCGGATTCGGCGGCGGTGCCGTGCTTCGCCAGCACTTCATTCGTCTGCGTTGCACCACGCCGCAGGCCTACCGCCGGACGTTTCGGGCGACCGAGAACGCAAGCTGAAATCGGCTCAGGGAAGAATCAGCGGTTCCGGGGCGTTGCACACACCAACAGCCCGCACAATGGAAAGGACCCCTGTGGCCACCCAGACACTCACCCAGCAGAACTTCGACGAAACGATCAACGGCAGCGACGTCGTCGTCGTGGACTTCTGGGCCTCCTGGTGCGGCCCGTGCCGCCAGTTCGCACCGACGTTCGAAGCCTCTTCGGAGAAGCATGCCGACGTCGTTCACGCCAAGGTCGACACCGAGGCCGAGCAGGGAATCGCAGCGGCCGCCAACATCCGCTCCATCCCCACGATCATGGCCTTCCGCGAAGGCGTACTCGTGTTCAACCAGGCCGGCGCGCTTCCCGCCGCTCAGCTCGAGGAGCTCGTCACTCAGGTCAAGGCACTCGACATGGACGAGGTCCGCAAGCAGATCGCAGAGCAGACCGCATCTGCTGAATAGCGTGAAAAGGCTGGGCCGGAATCGAAGTCGATTCCGGCCCAGCCTTTTTCGTTGCTGCCTAGTGAGCCGCGCTGTCCCAGCTTCGACCGGTTCCCACCGAAACATCCAGAGGTACCGACAGCTCGATGGCTGTGGCCATCTTGTCCTTGACCAGCGCGGTGACCTCCTCCAACTCGGAGGCAACCACTTCGAGCACCAATTCGTCGTGCACCTGCAACAGCATGCGCGACTTCAATCCGGCGTCGGCGAGAGCCTTCTGCACGTTGATCATCGCCACCTTGATGATGTCGGCCGCAGTGCCCTGGATCGGCGCATTGAGGGCAGCACGTTCGGCAACCTCACGACGCTGACGGTTGTCGCTGTTGAGGTCCGGCAGGTAGCGACGACGACCGTAGAGCGTCGAGGTGTAGCCGTCCTTACGTGCCTGCTCGACCACCGCGTGGAGGTAATCCCGCACGCCGCCGAAACGAGCGAAGTACGCATCCATCTGCTGCTTCGCTTCTTCGGTCGAAATCTTCAGCTGCGACGCCAATCCGTAGGCACTGAGCCCGTAGGCCAGACCGTAGGACATCGCCTTGACCCGGCGCCGCAGTTCTGGAGTCACCTCTTCGATCGGTACACCGAATGCGCGCGAGCCGACAAAGCTGTGCAGGTCCTCACCGGTGTTGAATGCCTCGATCAGTCCCTCGTCGCCTGATACGTGCGCCATGATGCGCATTTCGATCTGGCTGTAGTCGGCAGTGAGTAGAACGTCGAACCCTTGCCCGACTACGAATCCGTCGCGAATCTCGCGCCCCGCGTCGTTTCGCACCGGGATGTTCTGCAAGTTCGGATCGGTCGACGACAGACGTCCGGTCGCGGCAACCGTCTGGTTGAACGTCGTGTGAATGCGTCCGTCTTCGGCTACGGCCTTGAGAAGACCGTCGACGGTCACCTTCATACGCGTCGCATCACGGTGCGCGAGAAGGTGTTCGAGGAACGGGTGTCCTGTCTTGTCGAACAGACCCTGCAACGCCTCGGCGTCGGTGGTGTAGCCCGTCTTCGTCTTCTTTGTCTTGGGCATGTCGAGTTCTTCGAACAAGACCACCTGCAGCTGCTTCGGCGAACCCAGGTTGATCTGCTTGTCGATCACCTCGTAGGCCGAGTTTGCTGCGTCGGCGACCTGGGAGGCGAAACGGCTCTGAAGATCGTGCAGATGCGCGCTGTCGACGGCGATGCCGGTGGCCTCGATCTGAGCGAGCTCGATCGTCAACGGCAGTTCCATGTCGGAGAGGAGCGACTTGGATTCGATCGACTCCAACTCGGTGTCCAGTGCAGCTGCCAAGTCGAGAACGGCCTGAGCGCTGAGCATCGCGGTCTCGGCCGCTTCGGCATCGAGCTGCTCGGTGTCGTCGAGCAGTGAAAGCTGTTCCTGGCCGGATGTTTCGGCGCGCAGTTCACGCTTGAGGTAGCGGAGCGAGAGGTCGTCGAGATTGAAGCTGCGCTGGCCCGGCCGGACGAGGTACGCGGCCAGAGCAGTGTCGCTGGTCAGTCCACCGAGCGTCCAACCACGCCCACGCAGAGCATGGATCGCCCACTTGGCTTCGTGCAGCGCCTTCGGCTGCGATGCGTCGGCGAGCCAATCACCGAGAGCTGCTTCGTCTTCCGGTGTTGCCGTCGACGCCGCGATGTATGCACATTCACCGTCGGAGGCCGCGATCGCGAGTGCAGTGACGTCGCCGGCGAACGGAGTTCTGGTTCCGAGCACCGTCACGCCGTGACGCTCACCGGTTCGTGCGTGGGCGTCGAGCCACGCGGCAACCGCACCCGGGGCGAGTGCGTCGCCGCTGACCTCGAACCCTTCCTCTGCTTCGGGCTCGGACGACGACAGGGTCGCGAACAGTCGATCGCGGAGAACCTTGAACTCGAGATCGTCGAACAACGCATGAATCTTCTCGCGGTCCCACGGGGCCAACACCAACTGCTCGGGCGTGTACGGCAAGGGAACGTCGCGAACCATTTCGGTGAGCTGACGATTGAGCAGGACGTTCGCGAGGTTCTCCCGCAGTGAGTCGCCCACCTTGCCGCGGACCTTGTCCACGTTGTCGACCAGTCCCTGCAGGTCGCCGTACTCACGGATCCACTTGGTGGCGGTCTTCTCGCCGACGCCGGGGATGCCGGGGAGGTTGTCACTCGGGTCGCCGCGCAGGGCAGCAAAATCGGGATACTGCGCCGGGCTGAGGCTGTACTTCTCCTCTACGGCCGTCGGCGTGAATCGGGTGAGCTCCGAGACACCCTTCTTCGGGTAGAGCACAGTGACGTTGTCGGTCACCAGTTGCAGCGAGTCACGGTCACCGGTCACGACGAGAACCCGGTATCCGAGTGCCTCCGCCTGCGTGGTCAAGGTGGCGATCACGTCGTCGGCTTCGAAACCTTCCTCGGCCATGACCGGGATGCCCAGCGCGCCGAGAACGTCCTTGGTGATGTCGATCTGGCCCTTGAATTCGTCCGGAGCCTTCGCGCGCTGCGCCTTGTATTCGGGGAACAGGTCGGCGCGAAACGTCTGACGCGACACGTCGAAGGCCGCGGCCAGGTGGGTGGGCTGCTCGTCACGAAGAAGGTTGATCAACATCGACGTGAAGCCGTACACCGCGTTGGTGGCCTGCCCACTGTGTGTCTTGAAGTTCTCTGCAGGCAGCGCATAGAAGGCGCGAAATGCCAACGAATGCCCGTCGAGAAGCATCAGAAGAGGGCGATCGTCCGCCTTGCCGGTGGTGCCGGCTGAAGCGGTGGACGTGCTGGACCGAGTTGTGGTTGCGGGGCTCACGGTTCATCAGTCTAGGGATCGCGACCGACATCGACGCCTTCGCCGTTGTTTACGCAGGAACAGACACAAGAATCGGACAATTGATGCAGCCTTCGGCCTTCGATACGGAACCGAAACATCCCGGAAATCTCAGAACCCCATCTGAAGCGAACGGAGCCGTTAGAGTCCGGAAATCGCAGCAACGAAACAATCCCTGTGCTGCGCGGCACCTTTGTCCAGACGCGCTATTCCCGACCCGCTCGGAGGACGTACGTGGCCCCACCCGTAGTGAAACGGCAGACCCTCGCGACACTCAGCCGACTACTGGCCTTTGCATTACTGACGTTCTTCGCATTACTCAGCCTGGCCGGAATTGCTTCGGCTCAGGAACCGACCACTTCCCCTACACCGCCGACCCCGACAGCATCCGCAACACCGACAGCACCGGTTCCCGACAACGCTGTCCCCGTCAGCGGCAATCTCAACAACGGCGGCACACGCCTCGAGGGCGTCACCGTCCGTGCACTCGATTCTTCCGGCACGGAAGTCGCCACCGGAGAATCGGCATCGAACGGCCGTTGGGAACTGGCCGTGGCACCGGGCACCTACACCTTCGAGATCGTTGCCGACACACTTCCCGACGGGGTCAGTGTGCAAGCCGCTGTCGAACGCGAGGTGGTGGCCGGCCGCGCGAACACCGTGATCTTCTCGTTCGGCGAGGTACGTACCGCCTCGAATGTCAGCTTCGGCGAGAAGCTGATCCGCACGACGGTCGACGGTCTGCGGTTCGGCCTCGTGATCGCGATCGCCGGTGTGGGTTTGAGCCTGATCTACGGCACCACTGGCCTGACCAACTTCGCTCACGGCGAGATGGTGACGTTGGGAGCCGTTGCTGCCTGGGTGATCAACACGTCCTTCGGCGTTCCGCTGATTCCCGCCACGATCCTCGCGATCTTCGTCGGCATCGGCATCGGCCTGCTGACCAACGGAATCGTCTGGAAACCACTGCGTAAGCGCAAGACCGGGTTGATCGCGCAATTGGTGGTCTCGATCGGTCTCGCGATTTCATTGCGCTACTTGATCCTGATCTTCTTCTCCGACCGCGCCGAACCGTTCGACGACTACCAGGGCCAGGTCGAGAAGAACTGGGGCCCGATCGCACTGACCGACGCCAACGCGATAGTCATGATCGTCAGTCTGGTCGTCCTGGTCGGCGTCGCACTGCTTCTGCAGAAGACTCGCATCGGAAAGGCCATGCGTGCCGTCTCCGACAATCGTGACCTCGCCGCTTCGTCCGGTATCAACGTCGAGCGCGTGATCATGTTCGTCTGGGGTCTCGGCGGCGGATTGGCCGCCCTCGGCGGTGTGCTGTTCGGTATCTCCGAGCTCGGCGGACGCGTCCAGTGGGAAATGGGCTTCAAACTGTTGCTGCTCATGTTCGCCGGAATCACCCTCGGTGGTCTGGGAACCGCGTACGGGGCGCTACTCGGCTGCGTCATCGTCGGACTTCTGGTCCAACTCTCGACGCTCATCATCAACCCAGACCTCAAATACATCGGCGGACTTCTCGTCTTGATCGTGATCCTCGTGGTTCGCCCCCAGGGCATCCTCGGATCCAGACAAAGGATCGGGTGACGAACATGGACATCATGGGAGCTTTCCAGGTTTCCTTCGCCCAGCTGATCGGGCCGTCGGCAATCTTCTACGCACTGTTGGCAATCGGGTTGAACCTGCACTTCGGCTACGCCGGACTGCTCAATTTCGGTCAGATCGGTTTTGCCCTTCTCGGCGGCTACGGCGTCGGCATCATGACCGTGACCTACGACCAGCCGCTCTGGCTCGGCATCCTCGTCGGACTCGCCGCAGCCGGGCTCCTCGCGCTCGTGCTCGGTATCCCGACGCTGCGTCTGCGCGCCGACTATCTCGCCATCGTGACCATCGCCGCTTCGGAGATCTTGCGTCTGATCTTCCGCTCGACCGCGTCGGATTCGGTGACCGGTTCCACTAATGGCCTGTTCGGTTTCGCAGACCCGTTCACCGCACTGAGCCCCTTCGACTCGGCCAAGCAGTACTCATTTCTCGGCGTGAAGTTCTACGGAGACGACCTCTGGTCGATGGTCGTGGGGTGGACGCTGGTCTTGATCTTGTGCGGATTTGTCTACCTGTTGACGCATAGTCCGTGGGGGCGCGTCCTCAAGGCGGTTCGCGAAGACGAGGACGCAGCGCGATCGTTGGGCAAGAACGTGTTCGTGTACAAGATGCAGGCGCTGGTTCTCGGCGGCGTGATCGGTGGTCTGGCCGGGGTGTTCAACGCTTTGCAGACCAAGTCCATCAACCCGGACTTCTACTCGACCGCGCAGACGTTCTTCGCGTTCGGCGCACTGATTCTGGGCGGGGCGGCAACGGTATTCGGCCCGGTGGTCGGCGCAATGTTGTTCTGGTTCCTCCTCGCCATCCCTGATGCCTTGCTGCGTCAGGCGATCTCCGGCGAGAATCCGCTGCTCTCGCTGACCGAACAACAGGTCGGGGCCACCAGGTACGTCCTGCTCGGATTGATGATTGCTCTCCTGATGGTCTTCAGACCGCAGGGAATACTGGGTAACAAGCGGGAGGTGCAACTCAATGCTTGACGCCGATACCAGAGCACAGATCTTTGCCGACGTTCCTCACCTTCCCGGATCGGCGAAACCCGACCCGGTGTTGGTCGCTGACAACGTCTCGCGGACGTTCGGCGGTCTCAAGGCCGTCGACGTCGATCACCTCGAGATTCAACGAGGGTGCATCACGGGTCTGATCGGTCCAAACGGTGCCGGAAAAACGACGCTCTTCAACCTCCTTACCGGATTCGACCGGCCGGACACCGGTACGTGGTCGATGGACGGTCAATCGCTGGGCCGCATGTATCCCCACCAGGTAGCCAGGAAAGGAGTGGTACGGACGTTCCAGTTGACCAAGGCGCTCTCCAAACTCACCGTGCTGGACAACGTACGTCTCGGTGCCACCGGCCAACGTGGTGAACGCATTTTTGCATCTCTCGTCCCGTGGATCTGGAAAGGCCAGGAACGCGAGATCACCGAACGCGCCAACGAACTCCTCGCACGATTCAAACTCGACACCAAGGCCGACGACCTCGCCGGTTCACTCTCCGGTGGGCAGCGCAAACTGCTCGAAATGGCTCGCGCACTCATGACCTCGCCCTCGGTGGTGATGCTGGACGAACCGATGGCGGGGGTCAATCCTGCTCTGACGCAAAGCCTGCTCGGACACATCAAGTCATTGCGCGACGACGGAATGACCGTCGTGTTCGTCGAGCACGACATGGACGTGATCCGAGACATCAGCGATTGGGTGGTGGTCATGGCGCAGGGCAGCGTCATCGCCGAATCCACCCCGGACGAACTCTCGTCCAATACAGCCGTCGTCGACGCATATCTGGGCAGCCACCATGACCAGGCCCTCGAGTTCGACGACAACGGAAATCCGGTGGGCGAGACGGCCGTTCTGGCCGCCGCCCTGGCTGAAGCCGAGGTCGAAACCCTCGAGACGGGCGGGGACCTGTCGGAACCCGACATCGACAACCTTCCGGCCGATCTCGCCGCGACGCTGGAATCGAGTCCCGAGGAACCGCGCGGAAGGCACGAGAAGCCATGAGCGAGAACCACGCACGTTCACTCACGCCTGCAGAGTTCGCCGCGACGGCCGAGGAGCATCAGCGACTGTCGGCAGGTGCCCTGCTCCGCGCCGACAGCCTCGTCGCGGGCTACATTCCCGGCGTCAACATCCTGCGTGAATGCAACTTCTTCCTGAAGGAAGGGGAAATCGTCGGGATCATCGGACCGAACGGCGCAGGCAAATCGACACTCCTGAAATCACTGTTCGGACTGATACCGGTACGCGAAGGGTCGGTCACCCTACGCGAGGACAACATCACGTCTGCGCCCGCTCACGTCCTCGTTCAGAAGGGAGTCGGGTACGTCCCTCAGACACAGAACGTCTTTCAGACTCTGACCATCGAAGAAAACCTCGAAATGGGCATTTATCTGCGGCCCAAGGCATTCGCGGAACGATTCGCCTTCGTGAGTGAACTGTTCCCTCTTCTGAGTGAACGACGAAAGGTGAAGGCCGGCGCACTCTCCGGCGGCGAACGCCAGATGGTCGCGATGGGCCGGGCCCTGATGATGGATCCGTCGGTGCTGCTGCTCGACGAACCGTCCGCGGGCCTGTCCCCCATGTTCCAGGACGAGGTGTTCATCCGCTGCAAGAAGATCAATGCTGCCGGTGTCTCGGTCATCATGGTCGAGCAGAACGCGCGCCGCTGCCTTCAGATCTGCGACCGCGGTTACGTACTCGATCAGGGTAAGAACGCGTACACCGACACCGGCGCCAATCTGATGAACGACCCCAAGGTGATCGAGTTGTACTTGGGAACGCTCGCTGGAAGCAAAGAGAAGTAGGACAGACACGAGAATGGGCCAGGGTCGCGAGACCCTGGCCCATTCTCGTTGGCTGCTTACCTGCCCACGACTTACTTGCCCACCACCACGAATCCTTCTGTGGTCAGGGTGTTCTCAGGGCCGAACTTGAGCTTTCCGTACGAACCGATGGACGGCTCCCCCGAATCGTTGAAGTCCAACTCACCGGTGATGCCGTCGTAGTCAATGTCGGTTCCCGCCTTCACCAACGGCAGGCACTCGACGTAGGACGTGCACTTGGTGCCGCCTTCGGTGACGCTGTTGATGTTGGCCGCGATGTCGGTACCGGCCGTCGACTTCGCCTGCTCGGCAGCGAGCGCTGAGATCACCACCGCGTCGTATGACTCTCCGGCGTAGTTGAAGTCGATCAGAGAGGGGTTCACAGCCTTCAGACGATCCTGGAAGGCAGCTCCGACGTCCGTCAGGGGCGTCGTTCCCTGCATGGTGTCGAGCAACGGCTTCGCCACGGATTCGCCGAGAGCGTTACCCATGTTGCCGTCGACGCCGTACATCGCCATTCCGTCCGACGGGCCGATGCCCACTTCGTGCATGCGCGTGATGATCTTCGCCGACTCTTCGAAGCCCACCAGTGCCACTGCATCCGGATTGAAGTTCTTGACTTGATCGACTTCGGAGTTGAACGACTGCGCGTTCGGGTCGTAGATGATCTTCTCGATCTGATCGGAGGGGACACCCGAATCGATCAGATTCTTTTCGATGTTGTCCGCCAGACCCGTCCCGTACGGGTCGTTGAGGGCCATGATCGCTACGCGCTGACCACCGTCGTCCGAAATGAGCTGTGCGACGGCCTGAGCCTGCAGTACGTCCGTCGGAGCGGTGCGGAAGTACATGCCCTTGTCTGGGTAGCAGACGAATTGGTCCGAGGTGTTGGCAGGCGAGAACATCACGACGCCTGCGCTGGCGATCTTGTCGATCACCTTGAGCGAGACCGAAGACGACGCGGCGCCGACGATGACCTGAGTGCCTGCAGCCAATTCGCGGTCGACGGTGGTATTGGCGGTGTCCGTTGTGGTGTCACCCGAATCGCCGGGAATCAGCTGGACCGGTTGGCCGAGAACACCTCCGGCTGCATTGACGTCGTTGACTCCCAGCTGGGTGCCCGCGACCATCGGCGGCCCGAGGAACGACAAGCTGCCTGTATCGGGAAGAAGCGTGCCGATGCGCAGCGCTTCCGTGGACGGGGTGGCGCCGGCCTTGGCCTGCTCCGGGGTGCAATCAGTCGTGACGGATGTCGTCGCGGCAGAAGCGCCGGACGTAGAGCCACTCGAAGACGAGTCATCCGACTTGTCCGAGCTACAGCCTGCAAGTGCCAGTGATGCCGCGCCGAGAACTGCAGCAGTACGCACAAGTGTTCGTCTAGCCATCCCACGCTCCTAAGATCAGCCGGTGCTCGCGCCACCCGAACTGGCGCTCGCTGTGGGATCAGACGCTAGACCTTGGAACCGTTTCGCGATCCTTCAAGAAAGCCCTGTGACCTGACTGTTATCTGAAGGTGCACAGTGTTTACACGGCTGTAGCGCTGCGCGACGTTTCGACGGTCGACGCAGCAACCGGGTAACCCGGACACTTTGCTCAAGCGTCCGGTTCACCGCCCAGAGTTTCCAGTACGACCTGTGCGACCGCCTTCATCGTGGAGCGCCGATCCATCGCGGCGCGCTGAATCCACTTGAACGCCTCAGGTTCGGTGAGCGCTTGGCGAACCATCAGAACACTCTTGGCTCGCTCGATCAGCTTGCGTGCTTCGAGCCGGTCCGAAAGATCAGCGACCTCACGCTCGAGCGCCGTCACCTCGCGGAAACGACTGACCGCCAATTCGACAGCGGGAACGAGGTCACTGATCGAGAACGGCTTGACCAAGTAAGCCATGGCGCCGGCATCGCGTGCGCGCTCGACCAACTCGCGCTGACTGAACGCTGTGAGAATGACAACAGGAGCGATGCGTTTGGCGGCAATCTCCGAAGCGGCGTCGATGCCGTCTCTCCTGGGCATTTTCACGTCCATGATGACCAGATCAGGCTTGAGCGACTCGGCCAACTCCACCGCGACCTGCCCGTCACCGGCCTCACCGACGACGTCGTAGCCCTCTTCGCGGAGCATCTCGACCAGATCCATGCGGATCAACGCCTCGTCTTCAGCGACGACAACACGACGGGGTGCGAGCTGATTGCCTTGCGGCTGCGGCGAATTCATGGCCACCATCCTCCTCCATCGAACCGCCCCGACACGAGACGCGAACGATTAGAGGGTACCGGTGTTTGACATTGAAATCGCATCTTCTAATGTAGTCATCGCAACAAGCCCTCGTATCCCAATTGGCAGAGGAAACGGATTCAAAACCCGTCCAGTGTGAGTTCGAGTCTCACCGAGGGCACCACCTGCCGCAGCTGGCCGCACCGCAAGGTTTCGGCATTCGGCTGTACCCCAGATCGACCGCCGTTAGATTCGATCCATGAACGGTCACCGGCTGATTGCTCTGCTCGGAGCCATATCGATTCTCGCGCTGCTCACCGGGTGTCAAACAGACGGCCAATCCAATACTGCCGGCGAATCCAGCACTGCCGGCGAATCTTCCACCCAGGCCGCGCTCGATGCTGCAACACAGACCGGCACCCTTCAGGTCGGCTCTCCCCCTGTCGATGCCCCATCCACCGAGATCTCCATGCCTCCCCCGTTCCCGAACGACACGGAGGTCCCTTCACCGACTCCGCGCGTCGATGTGACCGAGATCGACGTGATCGATCACGATGGTTTCACCCGCATCACCTATCGCTTCGACGGAAGCGGATCTGTGTTCTGGAAAACCGAATACGTCAGTGAAGCAATCCGAGCGGGTGACAGCACAGTCGTGGACGTCGGAAGTCGATCGATACTTCAAGTCGACCTGATGGGAGTCCAATCGGATTCGTCGCTCAACTCCGTATCTCACGAGGGCGAAAACATCACGCGCATAGACAGTGCAGCCAGGAACAGTGCGATCCTGCAGTCGTTTGTCGGCACGGTCGACATCCGTCCGGCATACACCGTATCGACATCCGATTCACCGTCCCAGTTGACGATCGACATCCCCAAGGCAGACAGCTGACTGTCGAATACCCAATTGCGCGCTCAGCTCAGCCATTCCAGCGCAGCGGTGCTCGACGCGGTAATTCGGTTATCGCGGGGCGGATGAATACTCCGTCTCGAAACCGAGGTCTCACAATCGATCCGAGGCGATTGCGGGGTCCGGTTCAACACGACTGTCATGATTCTCACTGCATGCCCGAACGTCCGCTGCTCGAACTGCTGCTGCCAGTGTTTGTTCCAGCAGGACTGCCACCGTCATGGGGCCGACGCCACCCGGCACCGGTGTGATCGCACCGGCATGTGGGAGCGCAGCGGCGTACTCCACATCTCCGACGTTGCCCTCGTTGTACCCCGCATCGATCACCACTGCCCCAGGCTTGATCCACGTCCCTTTGATCAGTTCCGGAACACCGACGGCCGCGATGACGACGTCTGCCGAGGCGACGTGTGCGGCCAGGTCGACGGTGCGCGAATGGCAGTATGTCACCGTTGCGCCTCGACGCAGGAGGAGCATTCCCATCGGCAATCCGAGTATCGGGCTTCGGCCGACCACGACGGCATGCTTTCCGGAGAGTTCGACGCCTGTGGCGTCGAGGAGGCGCAGGATGCCACTCGGTGTACATGATTCGAATCCCCCACCGGTCAACGCCATTGCCGCGAACGCTGCCGAGGTAACGCCGTCAACGTCTTTGTCGGCCGAGATGGCATCGAACGCGGCCCGTTCGTCGATGTGGCCTGGCACCGGGTGTTGCAGCAGTATGCCGTCGATCGAAGGGTCCGCCGACAACGCTCTCAGCACGTCGACCAGTTCTTCGGTGGTTGTACTCACCGGGAGTTCGACCGTCCGCGACGTCATTCCGACGGCGACAGATCGTTTGGCCTTCATCTGTACATACGCCTTCGAGGCCGGGTCCGCTCCCACGATGACGGCGGCCAGGCAAGGAACGTGCCCCGCCTCATCACGAAACTGCCTGGTGCGCACCGACAGGTCCGCGAGCGCAGCATCGGCAATTGCGCGTCCGTCGATTATTCGAGCGGCCACGTTCTGGCTGGGCAGATTTTCGGTAGACAGATTTTCGGTGGGCCGATTCTCGATAGACATGGATCCCCTTCACACAAGATGTGTGAAGCACCCAGGCGGTCGATGCCTCGCGATGTGCACTCCCCGGTGGTAATTCCCACCCGCGCCAGTCGTGCGTGGTCAGCGTACCGCGCGGTTGCTTCACCGCCACGAAACGCGTCGAGAACGCCACTCACAAAACGAGACAAATCGACATAACCTATCAATAGGTAACGATCTGACCTGCAGTTATTCCATCCTGTGCAATTAGATGGCACGATGGGGGCAACCGCACGGGCACCAAGCATTGGAGGCACCGATGGACAACGGCAAGATAAACCTGACCTATGACGGTCGGGTGTCACTGAGCTTCCAACTGGCGATTCCGCACGCACCGGACAAGGTCTGGAAAGTGATAACGGAACGCGAGTACCTCGACGCCTGGTTTCCGGCGGACGTCGATTTCGATCTCACTCCCGGCGCGGATCTACTGTTCAAGGTGACACCGGAACAAGTCGAGCGTTTCGGACTGCCCGCAGATCACGTGACGCGCGGGACGGTCATCAGCGTCCACCCGCACCGAATTCTCGAATTCCTCTGGGACGCAGACACTCTTCATTGGGAACTGGCACCGGACGGCACCGGCGGCTGTTGGCTGACTCTCACCCACACGATGGAGGACGAGGAGTCCGCGTACGCGCACGCCGCCGGTTGGCACGCGGGCTTGGAAGTTGTTGCGGCCCAACTCGATGGACGCGAAGTCGACTGGTCTCCGTGGGACCGCGCCGACGAACTCTCACCGCAATATCGCAAGTCTGCTTGATTCTGGGCCCGAGTTCGGTCTCGGGCCCGCATCTCATTCCCCTTTACGCGGGAAATGCCTGATCATTCCTTCTTGGACCACCGTCGCCAACAGCAGTCCTTCCACCGAGAAGTACCGTCCGGTTGCCAGACCGCGCGAACCTGCGGCGACCGGCGATTCGGTGGCGTACAGGACCCAGTCGGTGAACCGGAACGGGCGATGGAACCAGATCGAATGATTGACCGTCGCCGCGACGATACGATCATGACCCCAGGACAAACCATGAGTGGTCAGAATCGAATCGAGCACGGTGGTGTCGGACGAATATGCCAGCGTCGCAGCGTGAATGAGCGAATCGTCCGGCAGATCACCGTCGGGGCGCATCCACACCCGATTGTGGTTGAGTTTCTCGCCGGTGCCCTTGAGGATCCACGCCGGATCGTTGGCGTACCGCATGTCGATCGGCTTGAGCGCCGCACTGAAATGCGGCAGTTTTTCCTCGTACCCCACCAGATGATCGCCGATGGGAGGCAACGACTCCGGAAGTGGAACATCCGGGATCTCGACAGCATGGTCGAGCCCCTTGCCGGAGTCCTGGAACGCCGCGAGCATCACGAACAATTCGTTCTCACCCTGATAGGCAGTCACCTGACGGTTGGCGAACGCCCGCCCGTCGCGATGACGATCCACCCGATACTCGATGGGCGCCTTGACATCTCCGCCGCGAATGAAATGGGCATTCACCGCATGGATGGGGCGATCACCGTCGACGGTCCGCCCGGCGGCCATCAGTGCCTGAGACACCAACTGACCGCCGAACGTCCGCGAACCTACCTGTTTCGGGTGGTATCCACGGAACGCGTCTTCACCGATCTGCTCCAGATCCAACAAACCGAGGAGAGTACCGAGGTCGGTGGACGCGTTCGCGTGGGTCACTCAGTGGTCCTCTTCACCGATGCGGTGGACGTGAATGAGGTTGGTGGAACCGACAGTTCCCGGAGGGGACCCGGCAACGATGACCACGAGGTCGCCCTTGACGTACCGCCCGAGGGAGAGCAACGCACTGTCCACCTGACGCACCATCTCGTCGGTGGTGGCCACCGCATCGACCAGGAACGTCTCGGTTCCCCACGTCAGCGTCAGCTGACTGCGCACCGCGGGCAGCGGTGTGAAGGCGAGCAACGGCAGCGGCGTGTGCAGACGAGCCAGTCGACGCACCGTGTCACCGGACTGAGTGAACGCAACCAAGGCCTTGGCGTCGAGACGTTCGCCGATGTCGCGTGCTGCGTACGAGATGACACCGCGCTTGGTGCGCGGGACGTGGGTCAACGGTGGGACACGGGTCGATTCGTTCTCGACGGCCTCGACGATGCGGGCCATGGTGCGAACGGTTTCCATGACGTACTTGCCCACCGAAGTCTCGCCCGAGAGCATGACTGCGTCGGCGCCGTCGAGAACGGCGTTGGCGACATCGGATGCCTCTGCGCGAGTGGGACGTGAGTTCTCGATCATCGACTCGAGCATCTGCGTCGCGACGATGACCGGCTTCGCGTTCTCACGAGCAATCTGGATTGCGCGCTTCTGAACGAGCGGGACCTGCTCGAGCGGCAACTCGACACCGAGGTCACCGCGGGCGACCATGACGGCGTCGAACGCGAGCACGATGGCTTCGAGATTGTCGATGGCCTCGGGCTTCTCGAGCTTCGCGATGACGGGAACGCGGCGCCCGACTCGATCCATGATGGCGTGAACCAATTCGACGTCCGCCGGTGAGCGAACGAAGGAGAGTGCAATGAAGTCGACACCCAGCTTGAGAGCGAACTCGAGGTCGGCGATGTCCTTGCCCGACAGGGCTGGAACGGAGACGTTCATACCGGGCAGTGAGAGGCCCTTGTTGTTGCTGACCGGACCGCCTTCGGTGACCCGACAGACGACGTCGTTGCCGTCGATGGACGTGACGACCAGGCCGACCTTTCCGTCGTCGACCAGCAGTCGATCGCCGGCCTTGGCGTCGCGCGCCAATTCCTTGTACGTGGTCCCGACGCGATCGTGCGTTCCCTCGACGTCGTCGACGGTGATACGAACCTCTTCACCGTTGGCCCAGGTGGTCCGCTCGTCCTTGAATCGGCCGAGGCGAATCTTGGGCCCCTGAAGGTCGGCGAGAACACCGACGGCCTTTCCGGTGGCGTCCGACGCGGCGCGGACGCGAATGTAGTTTTCTTCGTGATCGGCATGCTCGCCGTGGCTGAAGTTGAGGCGCGCCACGTCCATGCCGCTCTCCACGAGCTCACGGATGCGGTCGCCAGAAGCTGTCGCAGGTCCAAGTGTGCATACAATTTTTGTCCGTCGGTTCACGGCTCGAGCCTAGTCGCTACCCCACCGCACTTCTATCCGGCATTTGCGACCTGCACTTTCTGTACTTACTCGATTCAGTTGGTCAGCTCACGAACAGCGGAAATGCCTTTGGATGAACCGGAGCCGGAAGCGCCGACTCGCCTGTGAGAAACATGTCGACGGCACGTGCGGCCGACCGTCCCTCGGCAATCGCCCACACGACCAGCGACGCCCCGCGATGCGCGTCGCCGCAGACGAATACGCCGGGTGTCCGGGTCTGCCACCCGACATCACACTCGATTCTGCCGAGTGGATCGGTGCCGACATCAAGGTCGGTGAGCAGCGGGGCGGTTTCGACGCCGTCGAAACCCAGAGCGAGCAGGACCATCTCGCACACGAGATCGATCGTGTCTCCAGTCTCCACCAAGGTTCGTTGTCCGTTCTTCGCTCGTGACACGGCTACCGGAACCATCCGGATTGCACGGACCGCACCCTTACCGTCGTCGAGAAATTCCTGCGCAGCCCATCGGAACCGTTTGTCACTGCCCTCCTCATCCGCCGGCGAGCTGCGTAGGACCCGCGGCCACAACGGCCATGGGTCGCGATCTCGATCGCGGTGTGCCGGAGGTGGGACGTGGTAATCCAACTCCGTCACTGCGTGCGCACCCTGGCGATGCACCGTGCCGAGGCAGTCGGCGGCCGTGTCGCCGCCACCGATGATCACGACGTTCTTACCTCGCGCCGAGATGCTCGACGCACCATCACCCTCGCATTCGTGGTTGGCCGCACGCAGGTACGTCATCGCACGATGGATTCCGCGAAGACTACGACCCGGTACGTCGGTGTCTCTGGCACGATCAGCCCCGACCGCCAGGACTACCGCCTCGAAATCCGTCGAGAGGTCGTGCGCGCTCACGTTCACTCCGACGGCGCAGTCAGTGACGAATCTGGTCCCCTCGGCGGTCAGTTGGTCCAGCCGCCGGTTGATGAGGGCCTTGGGCAACTTGAATTCCGGAATTCCGTAGCGAAGCAGTCCCCCGATCCGATCGCTCCGCTCGAACACCGTGACACTGTGTCCGGCTCGTGTCAGTTGTTGAGCCGCGGCCAGCCCCGCCGGTCCCGAACCGACAACCGCAACACGGTTTCCGCTGTGAACTACCGGTGCCTGCGGCCCCAACCAACCCGATTCCCAGGCGTTGTCGACGATCGCCTGTTCGATGCGCTTGATGGTGACACCCCCCGACGTGTGCTCGTCGTCGAGTGCGAGAACGCAGGCCGTTTCGCACGGTGCGGGGCACAGATGTCCGGTGAACTCGGGGAAATTGTTGGTGGAATGCAAATTCTCCGAGGCTTCGGACCACCGTCCACGCCGAACCAGGTCGTTCCATTCCGGAATGAGATTGCCGAGCGGACACCCCACGTCGGCCGAATGGCAGTACGGCACAGCGCAGTCCATGCAACGCGAGGCCTGTGCAGATACGTCTCGATTTCGCACGACGGGATCCAGCGACTCGTATACCGACGCCCAGTCGCCGACACGCACATCGGTCGATCTGGTCGGTGAGCCGGATCGTTTCACGTTGAGGAACCCGCGTGCGTCAGGCATGAGCCGGCTCCACCAGTTCGTTCTCTTCCACGACCTTCCGGTAGTCGACAGGCAAAACTTTGGTGAATCTCGGACTCTGGCCAACCCAGTCGTCGAGAAGTTTTGCCGCCACCGGCGAGCCGGTCGCAGCCAAATGCTCGCCGAGAATTTCGACCAGCTGACTGCAGTCTTCCGCCGAAGGCCGCTCCAGAACGACCATGTCGCCGTTGACCTTCTCTGCCTTCACGTCGAGTACGAAGGCAATTCCGCCCGACATTCCCGCAGCAAGGTTCCTACCAGTTGGGCCGATGATGACGACGCGACCCCCGGTCATGTACTCGCACGCATGGTCGCCGACGCCTTCCACCACAGCGACCGCGCCCGAGTTGCGCACCGCGAATCGTTCCCCGACACGCCCCCTGGCATAGAGCGCACCGCTCGTAGCGCCGTACAGCAGCGTATTGCCGGCAATCACCTGATCCTCCGCCACGAAGGGCGCGTCCTCACTCGGCCGAAGCACAATTCGTCCACCGGAGAGCCCCTTCCCCACGTAATCGTTTGCATCGCCGACGACGACCAGCGAGATGCCGGGCGGCAGGAACGCACCGAGTGACTGGCCTGCCGTTCCACGGAGCACGACGTCGATGGTGCCTTGAGGTAGCCCGACGGCGCCGTAGCGTCTGGTCACCTCTGCGCCCAGCCTCGTCCCCACCGCCCGATCCGTATTGTGTACTGGCAGTTCGATATGCACGGGTCGAGCGTCCTCGAGTGAGTTCGCGGCGCACTCGATCAGGGTGCGTTCGAGTTCGCTCGAAACAGGTACACACGGCGGGTAGGCCGCGCCGGTCGGCGCGGCCGGAACGTCGAAGAGTGGTGAGAGGTCCAACGTGCGGCTCTTCCAATGCGCCACCGCCGGAGACATTTCCAATACGTCTGCGTGCCCCAGCGCATCGTCGATACTTCGAAACCCCAGTTCTGCCAACAACCGTCGTACGTCGGCGGCGATGAAGCGAAAGAAGTTCTCGACGTACTCGGGCCGGCCGGTGAATCGCTCGCGCAGTTCGGGATTCTGCGTCGCTACTCCGACGGGGCAGGTGTCGAGGTGACATACCCGCATCATGACGCACCCGGCCGCGATGAGTGGCGCCGTGGAAAACCCGTACTCCTGCGCCCCCAGCAACGCGGCGACGACGACGTCCCGCGCCGTGCGCACACCCCCGTCACACTGGACGACGATCCGATCGCGTAACCCGTTGAGCACCAGGGTCTGCTGAGTTTCGGCCAGCCCGATCTCCCACGGCGTACCCGCGTGGTGGATGGACGAGAGTGCCGCAGCACCCGTCCCACCGTCGTGACCGGAGATCAGCACCACGTCGGCGTGCGCTTTGGCCACACCTGCCGCAACAGTCCCGACTCCGACTGCGCTGACCAATTTCACGTGTATCCGCGCACGATCGTTTGCGCATCTGAGGTCATAGATCAATTGGGCGAGATCCTCGATCGAATAGATGTCGTGGTGCGGGGGCGGAGAAATGAGCCCGACCCCAGGCGTCGAGTACCGGGTTTCCGCGATCCACGGGTACACCTTGGACCCCGGAAGCTGCCCTCCTTCACCGGGCTTGGCACCTTGGGCCATCTTGATCTGAATGTCGGTGGCATTGACCAGGTAATCGCTGGTCACCCCGAAGCGCCCACTCGCGACCTGCTTGACTGCGCTTCGACGCTTGTCGTCACGCAACCGCTCCGGCGACTCTCCGCCCTCACCGGTGTTGGAACGCCCGCCGAGAGCATTCATCGCAACCGCCATCGTCTCGTGCGCCTCCGCAGAGAGGGAACCGTAGCTCATCGCACCGGTGTTGAATCGAGCGAGAATCATCTCGATGGGTTCGACCTGATCGAGCGGAATCGGCGGACGAACCTCACACCGAAATCGAAACAATCCCCGCGGTGTTCCGCCCTGCGCGCTCAGTCGATCGACTTCATCGCTGTAGCGGCGAAAGATTTCACTTCGCCCCGTCCGGGTCGCATGCTGAAGGAAGAACACGGATTCGGGTGTGAACACATGCAATTCACCATCGCGGCGATACCGGTACTGTCCGCTGTCGGTCAACTGACGATTGTCGAACTGACGATGCTGCACTGCGGACGACGAGAACGCAGCCGTGTGGCGCATCAGAACTTCGCGCGCGACTTCGGTGATACCGATCCCGCCGATCCGGCTCCGTGTGTTGCAGAAGTATTCGTCGACCAACTCTCGACCCAAGCCCACGGCCTCGAATACCTGTGCGCCCGTGTAGGAGTGAACCGTAGCGATTCCCATCTTCGACATCACTTTGAGCACGCCGAAATTTGTTGCTCTCAGGTAGTTGTCCGACGCAGTCTTCGGATCTATCCCGGGAAGTTCGTCCTGCTCGCTGAGGGCTTGGACAGATTCGAGAGCAAGATACGGGTGGACAGCCGCCGCACCGTAGCCGATCAGCAGCGCGATGTGATGAACTTCGCGCGCGTCACCCGAGTCGACGACAAGGGAAACCTTGGTCCGCAGGCCATGACGAACCAGATCGTGGTGCACGGCTGATACTGCGAGCAATGACGGAATGGGAGCCTGCTCAGGGCCTGATCCACGGTCGGAGATCACCAGAATCTCGATTCCGGCTGCGGCGGCTGTTCGGGCGGACTCACGAAGCCTCTCGACGCCTTCGGTGAGACTGCCCCTCGGATCGAAACCTGCGCGAAGGACAGCGCTTCTCGGAGTTCTTGCGCCGTATAGTTCGGCAACCTTCGCCATCTTCCCCGGTCCGATCACCGGTTTGTCGAGAACAATCCTTCGGCACGACAGCGCCGACGCTTCGAACAAGTTCTGCTCAGCGCCGAGGGTGACACCAAGCGTAGTGACGACTTCCTCGCGAATCGCGTCCAAAGGCGGGTTGGTCACCTGAGCAAAGAGCTGAATAAAGTAGTCGTACAACAGCTTCGGCCGATCCGAAAGAACGGCGAGAGGCGTGTCGACACCCATCGATCCCAACGGCTCCGATCCTGAGCTTGCCATCGGGACAAGAATGTCCCGCACGTCCTCGGCGTGGTATCCGAAGAGCAACTGCCGTTGCAACAGCGGAGCCGGATCGCCTCGGGCAGGCGCAGTCTCGGGGATTTCCTCGAGGTCGACCAATCCCCCGTCGACCCAGTCCCGGTAGGGGGCTGTGCTCGCGAGTTCGGACTTGATCTCCGCATCGGAAACGATCCGATGGCGAGCGGTGTCCACGAGAAACATGCGTCCCGGTTCGAGGCGCCCCTTCTCCAACACCTCGGACGTGGGAGCGTCGAACACACCGCTCTCACTGGCCAACACGATACGGTCGTTCTTCATCCGCCACCATCGCCCTGGGCGAAGACCGTTGCGATCCAACACGGCCCCGACAACAATGCCGTCGCTGAACGTCACGGACGCCGGACCGTCCCACGGTTCCATCAGACAACCGTGAAATTGGTAGAAGGCCTTTATCTCGTCGGGCATCGAAGAATCGTTCTCCCAGGCTCCGGGAATCATCATCGCGATGGCGTGTTGCACACTGCGGCCCCCGAGCGTCAAAAACTCCAGTACTTCGTCGAACGACGAAGAGTCGGATCCTCCCGGGGTGCAGATCGGAAACAGGCGATCGATGTCCCCACCTAAAAGTGTGCTCCGCAGCATCGGCTCGCGAGCGCGCATCCAATTCCTGTTTCCCACAATCGTATTGATCTCGCCGTTGTGGGCGATGCAGCGATACGGCTGAGCGAGTGGCCACGACGGAAATGTGTTCGTGGAGTATCGACTGTGCACGACTGCCAACGCAGTTCGCATTCGGTCGTCGCGTAGGTCGGTGAAGTAACCGGATAACTGCGTCGGCGTCAGCATGCCCTTGTACACGATGGTTCGGGCGGACAACGAGGGGAAATACACTGCAGTGTTGGCACAGTGAATCCGCTCGACCTGTCTCCTGAGCGCAAACACTCGTCTGTCCAAGGCAATTCCGCCCACACTACGATCTCGCGACTCGGCGCACGTCACAAAACACTGACTGACGTGCGGAGCGCACTGCGCGGCAACGGTTCCGACGCAGTCTCGGTCGACCGGCACCTCTCGCCACCCGATAATCCGCAGTCCTTCTGCCGCTGCGTACCGGTGTATCCGAACTACCGCGCGCCAACGTGCTTCCTGATCCACCGGGAGAAAGCAGTTTCCGGCCGCGTAGGTGTTCTCACCCATCGCGTTGGGTGGTGGAAGCTCGAACCCGGTCACCGCGTCGAAGAACTCCGTCGGCAGCTGAATCAGAATGCCCGCGCCGTCTCCGCTGTTGGATTCGCGCCCAACTGCGCCGCGATGGGAGAGATTGCCCAGGACCGCGAGCGCATCGTCGACAATGGAATGCAGGTGGCGTCCAGAGGTGTCTGCTACCACGGCTACACCACACGAATCGGTTTCCTGATCGGGGTCGTACAGGCCCCGAGGTTCAGGTATTCGAGAAAACAGCACTCGGCGACCTCCACGCGGACATGCAGCCGACGTGCGCTAGTTTATCAGCCCATAACCGCAGGTCGCGAGAGCAAAACGGTGACCCCCTGATACCGAGGCATCAGGGGGTCACACTTGCCGACGGTCGTTTCGATCAGCTACGCAAAGGGCGGTTGTACTGATCGCGCACACTGCCGGTCAACATCATGATTCCGTCGATGAGCGGCCAGATGCCACCGATTCCACACGTCAACCAAGTGACCGCGATCTGTGCGACAGCCATGCCGGGCTGGTTGAGATAAAAACGTCCTGCACCGAATCCGCCGAGCAGAATGCCCAGCAATCCGGCAGTCGTCTTCGACTTGTCCGAGTACGGTTCACCGGTCATCGGGTCACGTCCGTATGGTGCGGACGGGTCGACCAGGCCGTAGCCAGGCTGAGGATAACCCTGAGCTTGTGGGTACCCCTGAGGCTGACCGTAACCCGGCTGTGAGTATCCCGGCTGGGGGTAGCCCTGCGGCGGAGCCGCGTAGGGATTCGGAGTCTGATCTGCCGGTGCACCGTAGACGGGACCGTCCGTCGGGGTTTGGGTCGGGCTCGAGTAGTCAGGCGCCGGATAGTCGGTCGCCGGATAGTTCTGGGCGGCGTAGCTTTCCTGCGACGTGTACGGCGCTGTCGGCTGATTCGGGGTGGAATCAGAATCGGCAGCGGGAAACGCTGTGGTCGATTCGGTTCCGGTCGGCGGCGGGTAGATGGGGTGGTTTCCCCACCCCGGACCGTTTCCGACTCCCGAATACGTGTCCCAGCCTGGACCGGTGCCGGTGGTCTCCGTCGACGGCGTCTTTTCGGTGGGTGCCGAGGTTTCCGTCAACGACGCATCCGCCGTCGCGTCGTAGTCGAACGGCGACCCGAACTGCGGTGGAACCGGCGGCTGTGATCCAGACGAGTCCCCCGACTCGGAAGGTTCCGGATTCTTGTTCAAGTTAGGCAACGTACTTTCCTTCGATTCGACGACGGTACGTAATAGCTTTTGTATCGGACTTCGAGAAGGTTCGACCTTCTCGAGGCCAGTCCCCCACACATGTTTCCTCGGTTCGCGCTCGCGACTCATCCTCGCAATGGCCGGCGAGCACCGTCCCGCGCATTGCCCGAAAGTATCACGATGCCGTCGACGAACGCCCAGATCCAGATTCCGATCGCAAATGGAATTCCGATGAGGAACGCCGACATGAACAGCGCGAAGAACATGCCGAGCAGTTGGCACAATCCGATGCCGACACTTCCGATATAGAGGCGCCCGACTCCACAGATTCCGAAGAAGCCCAGCAAGATCTGCAACAGTCCAGCGGTGGCCTTCGACTTGTCGGAATACGGTTCCCCGGTTACCGGGTGCCGACCGTACGGGGCGTAGGGATCTCCGAACCCGTACATCGATGGAGGCGGCAATGGCTGCTGATATCCGTACGGATTGGGCGCGCCGTAGACCGGTCCCTGATCCTCGGGGAATCCCCCCTGCGAATAGGGACCTGTCACGGCTTGTCTTTCTTCGACAGCTTCACCGCGTCCGACGACTCATCCGACGCTGCCGTGGAGGCGCTTGCCTCACTGGAAGCGGATTCAGCAGCATCGGATTCAGAATCTTCAGCGTCGGCGACTTTCGCGTCGGCCTTCGCCGAATCAGTTTCGGTAACTGGCGCCGCGACTCCTGCTTCGCCGGCAGCTACCGCAGCGACGTAGTCCTTCGACTTCAAATCAGCCGGATCCTCACGACCCTTCTTCGCCAGGAAGAAGTAAGCCAGTGCGGCGAAGAACACGATCCCCGAAGTGAATGTGTTGACGCGAATGCCGGCGATCTCGTAGGCGAAATCGTCGCGCATCAGTTCGACGACGAACCGGCCCAGGCAATAGCCCGCGACGTACAGAGCAAACAGGCGTCCGTGGCCGATCTTGAATCGGCGGTCGACGAGGACCAGCAGGATCACGATCAGGACGTTCCACACAGCTTCGTAGAGGAACGTCGGGTGAACGACCCGAATGACTTCTCCGTTGGAGACACCTGCCAGTTGATCGAGCTGGCCGGAAGAGTTCACACGCTCGAAGATCTCGAGGCCCCATGGGACGGTGGTCTCGCGACCGTACAACTCCTGGTTGAAGTAGTTGCCGATACGACCGATGGCCTGCGCGAGCAAGATTCCGGGCGCAATCGCATCACCGAGCGCGGACACCGGAATGCCGCGTCGACGGCAGCCGATCCACGCACCGATGCCGCCGAGGAACACTGCTCCCCAGATTCCGAGGCCTCCCTGCCACACCTTGAGTGCGTCGAGTGGCTGACCGTTCTCGCCGAAATAGGCGGGCCAGTCGGTCAAAACGTGGTAGAGCCTGCCACCGATCAGACCGAAGGGAACGGCCCAGATCGCGATGTCGAGAACGGTCCCCTTCTCGCCGCCGCGGGCGACCCAACGACGATCTCCCCACACGATCGCGACGATGATGCCGAGGATGATGAAGAGCGCGTAGGCGCGAAGCGCCACCGGTCCGACGTACCAGACGCCTTGGGGCGGGCTGGGGATATAGGCCAGCAGGTCCACAGTTGAGGTCACGACGCCACGGTAGCCGAGCGGACGCCCTCGGCGAGTTCTTCGGTGAGCGAGCGAACCGCTCCCAGGCCGTTCTCGACCGCGGAGACCAGAGCCGAGCCGACGATGACGGCATCGGCGTATGCCGCGATTTCGGCAGCCTGTGCGCCGGAGCGAACTCCCAATCCGACGCCGACGGGAATGTCGGAATGCGCGCGGATTCGTGCGGTCAGTTCCGGAGCCATCGAAGACACGGCGTCGCGAGCGCCGGTGACACCCATCGTCGAGGCCGCGTAGATGAATCCACTACTCGCATCGAGTGTCATCGCGAGTCGTTCTTCCGTCGAGGACGGAGCGACAAGGAAGATCCGGTCGAGGTGGTGCTCCTCGGATGCTTCCATCCAGGCGCCAGCTTCTTCCGGAATGAGGTTGGGGGTGATCAGTCCGAGCCCGCCGGCGGAAGCGAGGTCTCGTGCGAACTTGTCGACGCCGTACTGCAGTACCGGGTTCCAGTACGTCATCACGACGGCCTTGCCGCCGACCGAACTGATCTGCTCGATCACGGTGAAGATGTCGCGAAGGCGAACGCCGTTGGTGAGTGCAGTTTCGGCTGCACGCTGGATGGTCGGACCGTCCATGACCGGATCGGAATACGCGACACCGACTTCGATGATGTCGCAGCCACCGTCGACCATCGCCTTGAACACGTCGATCGATTCGGGAACGGTCGGATAACCGGCAGGCAGGTAACCGACGAGGGCGGCACGCTTGTCAGCCTTGCAGGCGGCAAAGGTGGGTGCGAGGCGTGATGGTCGTTCGCTCACTTGTCCGAGCCTTCCGTGTTGTCGTTCTCGTCTGCTGCATCATCCGGAGCGGCTGCCTGACCTGAGGCGCCGTCGAAAAGACCGAACCAGCTTGCGGCGGTGTCCATGTCCTTGTCACCGCGACCGGAGAGATTGACGACGATGATCGCGCCCTCACCGAGTTCTTTGCCCAGTCGGAGTGCGCCGGCGACGGCGTGGGCCGATTCGATGGCCGGGATGATGCCCTCGCGGCGCGAGAGCAGCAGCAGCGCATCCATGGCTTCACTGTCGGTGACGGGTTCGTAGGTCGCACGCCCGATATCGCTCAGGTAAGCGTGCTCGGGTCCGACGCCCGGGTAGTCCAGACCAGCAGAGATCGAGTGCGATTCGATGGTCTGACCGTCTTCGTCCTGGAGGAGGTAGGAGTAGGCACCCTGGAATGCACCAGGGGTACCGCCGGCGAACGTTGCTGCATGCCTTCCGGTTTCGACACCGTCGCCGGCCGCTTCGTAGCCAACCAGCCGTACCGACAGATCGTCGATGAACGGGTGGAAGATTCCGATTGCGTTGGAGCCGCCTCCGACGCAGGCTGTGACTGCATCGGGCAGGCGGCCGGTCAGTGCCTGAACCTGGACGCGTGTTTCGAGGCCGACCACTCGCTGGAAGTCCCGAACGATGGTGGGGAACGGGTGCGGGCCTGCCGCGGTACCGAAGCAGTAATAGGTGTTGTCCGCGTGGGAAACCCAGTCGCGCAAGGCTTCGTTGATCGCGTCCTTGAGCGTGCGCGAACCGGTCTCGACCGAAACGACCTCCGCGCCGAGCAGGCGCATGCGTGCGACGTTCAGTGCTTGACGTTCGGTGTCGACAGCACCCATGTAGATGACGCACTCGAGACCGAGCAGTGCACAGGCGGTTGCCGATGCCACACCGTGCTGGCCCGCTCCGGTCTCGGCGATGATGCGGGTCTTGCCCATACGCTTTGCCAGCAGAACCTGACCGAGAACGTTGTTGATCTTGTGAGAACCGGTGTGGTTCAGATCTTCACGCTTGAGAAGGATGCGCGCACCGCCGGCGAACTCGCTCATTCGCGTTGCCTCGAAAATCGGCGACGGGCGCCCGGTGTAATCGCGCTGCAAGCGGTCGAGTTCGTTCAAGAACGTGTCGTCCGCTCGAGCCTTTTCGTACTCCGCAGTGACTTCGTCGATAACCGCCATGAGGGCTTCCGGCACATGCCGTCCGCCGTAGACGCCGAAATGGCCTCCGGCGTCGGGATCGTGGGAGCGCTCGGTGAGTCCCGCGCTGGCCGGCGGCAGATTGCCGCCCTTGAATATTGCACCGGAGCCTGGTTCCTGAGTACGTGAAGTCACCCCACCAGTCTGCCCCAACGGTGTCGCTGGTCACCGCCCGGGTGCATCAAAGCACGCCGGGCGGGTGAAGCGATTTATCGAGACGGTTTGGGGCAGGACGGGTGCGCACCTGCATTGACCAGATCTGCGACGGCCTTGCGAGGGTCGCCGCTGGTCACGAGGCCTTCACCGACGAGCACTGCGTCGGCGCCCGCCCCGGCGTACGCCAACAGATCGGCAGTTCCGCGAACACCGGACTCGGCAATCTTGATCGTCTCGGTCGGAAGACCGGGAGCGATGCGACCGAAGGTGTTCTTGTCCACCTCGAGAGTCTTGAGATTGCGGGCGTTCACACCGATCACCTTGGCGCCGGCTTCGAGCGCGCGGTTGGCTTCTTCCTCCGTGTGCACCTCGACGAGGGCAGTCATTCCCAGAGATTCGGTGCGATCGATCAACGAGGCGAGCGCCTGCTGCTCGAGTGCCGCGACGATCAGCAAGATGACGTCGGCGCCGTGAGCGCGAGCCTCGTGAATCTGGTACGGCCCCACGATGAAGTCCTTGCGGAGCACCGGAATGGTGACCGCTTTACGGACTGCGTCCAGGTCGGCCAACGAGCCGTGAAAACGGCGCTCTTCGGTGAGAACACTGATGATGCGTGCGCCACCGGCTTGGTACGCCGCGGCAAGCTCAGCGGGATCGGCAATGTCGGCCAACGCACCCTTTGACGGGCTCGCTCGCTTGACCTCGGCGATGACGCCGATGCTCGATTCCAGAAGTGCTGCTGCAGCATCGAGTGCAGGCGGTGCAGCGGCCGCAGCAGCCTTGACTGCAGCGAAGTCGAGTACGGCTTCGCGGGCGGCGACATCAGCGCGCACCCCGTCGAGAATCGAGTCGAGTACGGTCATCGTGGCCCGAATCCTTTCTGGGCAAGAGCCCGATGTGAGATACGTCATCAGGGTGGTCTCAGCCTAGTGGGACGAAATTTTGCTACTCCGTCGGGGTACCCACGCAGGTGAGGGTTCAGTCTTACTCAGTGGGACGACCCCGGTTTCGCGCCGTTGTCTCCCCCAACTCCGTCGTCCCCGTCAGTCGCTGTCGGGTCCTCTCCGGCGTCGAGCGCATCCCACAACATCCGTTGTGTCACAGGCTCGTCCGATGCGGGTTTGTCTCCCTGACCGAGCTTGGCTGCGGCCTCGCGGCGCGCGGCAGGGTTGTCGTATTTCGACGACAACCCGCCTCGCACTGGAGGTTTGCGCATCAGAAGTACCGCCGCGCCGAGCGCCGCCACCGCTCCGACCAACGCAAGCAAGGCAGGCAATACCGAAACAGTCGTCGAGAGATCTTCCGGGTGACCGGACAACTCGGCCAAGTCCACCGCTCGGTCCGCAGAGGCTCCGGACACCAACAACTGCACTGCCGGAACCGCTACCGCGATGGCGACGAGGGCAACCAACAGTCCGACTACCCGAAGTGCCCAACCTCGCACCGCAAACGACGCCGCGATCGCCGCCAGAAGCGCGAGCGCGAGCGGAGTCATCGCCGCCGCCCAGGTGCTGCCGTCGAGATCCGTCGTCCTCTCCAGCGTCTTGCCGTCGCTCGAGGTCAGATGAACCCACGTCATTCGTGAGCTGCCCCACAGAGCTGCTGCCGACAACGCCAGCAGAAGCGTTCTCGGCACGGCGGTGCCACGAGAAACGCTTGTAGGCTCCGCTGCACTCGACTCGTTCTCACTCACTGATCGTCACCTCCGATGGTGCGCAGGGTGTGCGCCGACGCAATCGCGCTCAGCACTGCCATCGCCTTGTTGCGGGCCTCGGTGTCCTCGTAGACCGGATCCGAGTCGGCGACGACGCCGGCGCCCGCCTGGACGTATCCGATCCCGTCCTTGATCAATGCCGTTCGGATCGCGATCGCGGTGTCGGCGTCGCCGGCGAAGTCGAGGTAGCCGACGATGCCGCCGTAGATACCGCGCCTGGTCGGTTCCAGTTCTTCGATCAGCTGCATCGCTCGGACCTTGGGTGCCCCCGAGAGGGTTCCAGCGGGGAAGCATGCGGTGACGGCGTCGAGAGCGTGCTTTCCCTCGGCCAGATGTCCGGTGACCGTCGATACGAGATGCATCACGTGGCTGTACCGCTCGATGTGCCGGTAGTCGTGCACCTTCACCGTGCCCGGGCGACAGACACGACCCAGATCGTTTCGCCCCAGATCGACGAGCATGAGGTGCTCGGAGTTTTCCTTCTCGTCGGCGAGGAGGTCCTTCTCGAGCAGGATGTCGTCCTCCTCTGTGGCACCGCGCCATCTGGTTCCAGCGATCGGGTGTGTTGTCGCGACGCCCTCGGCGACGGTTACCAGTGCCTCAGGGCTCGAACCGACGATCGAAAACGCCGTCTCTCCATCACCGTTCGGCACGTTGAGCAGATACATGTACGGGCTGGGGTTCGACGCTCGCAGCATCCGGTACACGTCGATCGGTGCTGCAGTGCAATCGATCTCGAATCGCTGCGAGAGAACTACCTGGAATGCCTCGCCCGCTTCGATGTCGCCGATCAACTTGTCGACATCGACACCGAAGCTCTCGGTGGTGCGCTGACGACGGTAGTTCGGAGTCGCTTTCGAAAATGTCGACACCGTCGATTTCGCCGGCGCCGCGAGAGCACGAGTCATCGCGTCCAACCTGGCGACTGCGTCGTCGTACGCCGTGTCGACGCGCTCGTCCGTGCCGTCCCAGTTGACGGCATTGGCGATGAGGGTGATCGCCCCTTCGTGGTGATCGACTGCGGCGATGTCGGCGGCAAGCAGCATGACCATTTCGGGGATCTGCAGGTCGTCGACCGCGGAGTCACCCAATCTCTCGAGGCGCCGCACCGCGTCGTAGCCGAGGAATCCGACCATTCCGCCGGTCAGCGGGGGCAGGTCGGGCAGCCGCTCCGAACGAAGCAGCTCGAGGGTGGCACCGAGCGCGTCGATCGGGTCGCCGCCGGCCGGAGCGCCGGCCGGAACGTTGCCGTACCAGGCCGCCTCTCCGTCCACGACGGTCAGTGCAGCCGGACTCCCGACGCCGATGAACGACCACCGCGACCACGAACGACCGTTCTCGGCCGACTCGAGCAAGAAGGTGCCGGGACGATTGCCGGCCAACTTCTCGTACGCCGAGAGCGGAGTTTCGGAGTCCGCCAACACTTTCCGAGTGACCGGAACGACCCGGTGCTCAGCTGCGAGAGCTCGGAACTGCTCCCGGGTCGTGGTGGAATCGGACGCGTCACCGACGATCGCGGTGTCGGACGACCGTGCGGACATGGAGGTGGGCTCGCCGTGCATGCCTCCATCATCCCAGGCTCCCCCACACGGTCGTCGTGCGCGGGTAACCTCGGCCGAATGAAACCAGGCCAACTCGCTCCCGATTTCTCACTGCCCGACCAGGACGGGACTCCGCGCTCGCTGACGAGCCTGCTCGAGAACGGACCCCTGGTCCTCTTCTTCTACCCGGCAGCCTCGACGCCGGTGTGCACCGCCGAGGCGTGCCACTTCCGTGACCTCGGCAGCGAATTCGCCGCGGTGGGCGCTTCGCGAGCGGGCATCAGCACCGATACGGTCGAAGCTCAGTCCACCTTTGCCACCGCACAATCCTTCGACTACCCCCTACTCGCCGACACCGACGGCAAGGTAGCCGAACAGTTCGGCGTCAAGCGCGGACTCCTGGGCAAGTTGGCTCCGGTCAAACGCTCGACCTTCGTGATCGACACCGACCGCACCGTCCTCAAAGTCATCTCGAGTGAACTACGCGCCAACACCCACGGCGACCAGGCGCTCGAGTTCCTTCGCAATCGAAGCTGACCCACCTGGGCGACCTGATTCTCTGCGCGATTTGAAATCTCTAGGCGACCTGAATCGAGCGCTTCGCAAGCCCCATCCAGAATCCGTCGATCACCTGGGTGGGCACCTGTTCCGGATCGGATGACGCACCGAGCGTGACGAACAACGGGGCGAAGTGCTCGATGGTCGGATGCGCGTACGGCATCCCGGGAGCTTGAGCGCGGAAGTCGATCAAGGAATCGACGTCACCGGCAGCGAACCTCTCCCCTGCCCACGCGTCGAATTCCGCCGACCATCCCGGGGCCTGCGCCTCCGGTGACGGATCGCGCAGGAACGGTAGCCCGTGCGTGGTGAATCCGGATCCCACGATCAGTACACCTTGCTCACGGAGTGGCCGTAGGCGCTGTCCGAGATGGAGCAAACGCTCGGGATCGAGGGTGGGCAGCGAAATTTGCAGTACCGGGATATCTGCGTCCGGGTACATCACCGTGAGCGGCACGTAGGCACCGTGATCCAGGCCTCGATTCGGCTGCTGAACCACGCGTTCGTTGTCCGGCATCAACGCGGCAACCTGGGCGGCGAGTTCCGGAGCGCCGGGAGAGTTGTACTTCGCGCGGTAGAACCTCTCGGGAAAACCACCGAAGTCGTAGATGAGCGGGGTGCCCGTGGTCGTCGATCCGATCGTCAGCGGTGCTGATTCCCAGTGCGCCGATACGACGAGGATTGCCGTCGGCCGCGGAAGGTCGCCGGCCCACGCCCCCAACTGGTCGACCCACAACGCGCTGTCCACCAGCGGCGGAGCACCGTGGCTGAGATACAGCGCAGGCATGGTTGTGGTGGACATACGGACTCCTCGGGATAGACATTCGTCGCAAGTTGAAGATTCAACCTAATATAGAACTCAACACTTGCGTCCCGCAACTATTCCCCGCAGGATTCTTCTGGACATGCGTCTGAGACGCTGTACACAAGCACGCTCCGTGCACGAAGAATGCTCGACCCGAAGGAGAAGTCACCGATGAGTGAACCGACCGCGCAGCCCGACGCGCAGTCTCAGACGAAGTGGCTCACAGCCGAGCAGCAAGAAGCATGGCTGACACTGATCGCTCTCGTGACACGGTTGCCTGCCGCACTCGACACTCAACTACAACGCGATTCGGCACTCACACACTTCGAATACTTCGTACTCGCGGCACTCTCGGACGCCCCCGACCACAAGCTCCAGTTGTCGGTACTGGCCCAGCGCGCGAACGCGTCCCTGTCCCGCCTCTCGCACGTGATCACGAAGATGGAGAAGGCCGGCTGGGTGAAACGGGAAGTCATTCGTGGCAGCCGCGGCTCCAACGCAGTGCTCACCGATGAGGGAATGGCAAAGGTGGTCGCGGCCGCACCGCCGCACGTCGCCTCAGTTCAAGGTCTCCTCTTCGAGGGCCTCGACGATCGCCAGGTCGCCCAGCTTTCGTCGTTGGGTACAGCAATGCTCACCCAACTGGACAAGGGAATCGCCGCCGGACTCGGCAAGGCCTGACCACATCCCCGAGACGAGCGACTGATGATCAAGACGGCAGCTTCGCGAGGTCGAGTGCAGCCAAGTGACTGAACAGCATGCTCGCTCCGATCGGGTTTCCACCGCCGGGGTACGTAGTCCCGCTGGCCGCTGCCATCGTGTTCCCCGCCGCGTACAACCCGGCAATCGCCGTACCGTCGGCTTTGAGCACCCTCCCGGTCGCGTCGGTCCGTAGACCACCTTTGGTCCCGAGGTCGGAGATGCCGAAAGCGGCAGCGTGAAACGGCCCTTGATCGATCGGTACGAGCGGCGAAGCCCCCTCAGAGAAGGCGCGGTCGTACGCAGTGTCTCCTCGACCGAAGTCCGTGTCGACGCCAGTCGCCGCAAACGCGTTGAATCGCTTCACGGTCTCCACCAGTTCCGCTGCGGGAACATCGATCTGGGCAGCGAGGTCTTCGAGTGTCTGTGCACTCTTCCACAACCCCGCAGCCACATACTGCTCCGTCTGTGCCATGGGTACGTTGGGTGCCTTCACCGGCGGCACTGCGCCTTCTCTGTTGTCGTAGATCATCCAGTACGGCGTGGTTACTTTCCCTGCCCGCATGTGTTCGATGACAGCGCGACCCAAGCGGTCGTACGGCGCTGATTCGTTGACGAATCGACGACCGTCGTCGTCCACGAAGATTCCGCCGGTGAACCACAGCGCAAACGCGGAGCGCCCATCTGGATGGGTGAGTCCCGGCGACCACCAGGCCTCGCCCATCAGGTCGGTGTCGGCACCCGCGGCGACCGCCGCCTGGTGCGCCTTCCCGAGGTTGCCGGGGCAGCCCATCGTGTCGAGAGCGGATCCGGGGACACCGAATTCGGCACGCATGGTCTCGTTCTGCTCGAATCCACCGGCGGCGAGGATCACTCCTCTGCGTGCCTGAATGGTTCGACGCCGACCATCTCGGTCGACGACGGCTCCGACCACCACTCCGTCCTCGACAACCAGTTCCTCGAGAGTGGTCTTCAGGTGCATGGTGGCGTTCGGGAGTTCCGCAAGAGCCAACAGGAATCGACCGATCAACGACTGGCCGCCGACGAGGTACTTCGGCAACTCCTCCCCCAGCCGTTCCGTCGCCAGCGGCGGACGAAGCGAATCACGAAGGGCACCCAGCTTGTTCGCGTTCATCGGCTTGGGAACAATGTGCCGTCCACTCGCTCGAGCCTTGGGCTCTTCACCGAAGTAGTCGGGCCACGGCAGTATCTGAAACTCGAAGTTCGAGTCCTCTTCGAGGTAGTCGATCAACCCGGCGCCACCTCGAACGTAGGCTTCCTGAACGTCGGCGGGCGTACGATCACCCACCACTGATCGGTAGTACTCCAGCGCATCCTCGATGGTGTCGTCGTCCCCGCCCCGACGAAGAACGGCGTTGCACGGGAACCACATTCCGCCGCCGCCCGAGTACGCCGTTGTTCCGCCGTACTTGTCGGTTGCTTCGATCGCAATGACGTCGAGGCCTTCGCGGGCTGCCGTGTACGCGCCGGTGAGTCCGCCGCCTGATCCCACAGCGAGTACGTCGCACGTCTCGTCCCACTTCGTCATCGTCAGCCTCTCTGATTCTGGGCACAGTTTCCGAACATGTTCTAGAAATCGTTCTAACACATGGACTTAGCGATCGCGGGGGTTCGAAATTCTGTCCCACCGAGCGGGAGCGAGACATGACGCCGAGCGGGAGCGAGAACGAGAACGAGAACGAGCAGCGATAGCGCACACTTTGCTCGCACGGGTCCGATCCCGTAGTGTCTGGACACATGTCTGGTAAGACCAAGTTCGAGTCCACTCGTCGACGGCTCACACAGCAGCAAGCCGAAACCGTCGATCGATTGACCGCGGCAGCGATCACGGTCCTGCGCGACAAAGGGTTTGCGGATCTGACCGTGCGGATGGTGGCAGCGGAAGCCGGTGTCGCCGCGGCTACGGCGTACACCTATTTCTCGTCCAAGAGTCACCTTGTGGCAGAACTGTTCTGGCGCCGACTCGACGCGGTACCGCACGAGCCCTCCCCCGAGGCGGAACGAGAAGCGCAGGTCTGCTCGGTCCTTCGAAGCGTCGCACTCCTCGTTTCCGACGAACCGGAGCTGGCCGCGGCCGTGACCACGGCGATGATGGGCAACGATCCCGACGTCGAACACCTTCGGGGACGTATCGGCAAGAACATCCGCGAGCGGCTCATCGAGGCGCTGGGGCCGTCATACGATCCCGACGTACTCGAAGCACTCGAAATCTCCTGGTCCGGAGCGCTTGTCCGAGCCGGCATGGGTTACGAGTCCTATTCGCAGATCGCAGACCGGCTCGAAGTCACTGCCAGGCTGATCATGGCGGGCCGCGACAACCTTCACTAGATGGGGGTCATGGCACTCACCAGCCATGTGCCGTCGACTCGATCGAGTGTCACCTCGACTCGGCTCGACGTCGACGCTGGTGCCGGCCGCGCGATACTCGTCGTGATCTGATCGACGAACAGGACCAATTCCGCTCGGTCTGCAGCAGCGGAGAGCACTCCGACATCGACTACTCGCGCCTTCGTGCTGATTCCTTGCTCCTTCGACTGGGGCGCAACGGTTTTCGATCCGAATTCAGCGAAGCGGTCCTGAAATGTTCCACTTGCGCCCTCGGCAGCATGTGCAAGATCCTCGTCCACCGTGTCGCTGTTGTAGCTCAAGAGATTCTCGACGAGCATCGGCGCCACACCGATCACCTCGGCACGTGCGGTTTCGGCGGCTGCCGAACGGTGGTGACTCCAGAGCAGAGTCCCGCCGGCTCCCACCAAGATCAGCACTGCAAACGCCAAGACCACGCGCTTCACGGGACGAACTCCACACTCGACATCAGTATCCGCCCGCCAACTTCATCGACACCGACGCGAAGACGGTAGGTTCGCGCCGAAGACTCTCCCGCCGAATTGCCGACCTGAGCCGATGCCGCGATCAGTACCACCCCCGAGGTTCCGGATTCCGATGCCAGGGCTGCGGTGTCGACACGACCGTCGGAATCGACGGCGAAATCACGGATCGATGCGACGAACGCAGATTCACCGGACTTCAGTTCGTCTGCAAAAGTCCCCGTAGTCAGCGACTTCAGCGCCGCGAGATCCTCGTCGAGCGTGGCAGAGTGAACGTCGATCAGAGCAAGGGTTCCTGCGACAGCACCGTCGACGAAGTCTTGACGCTGGGTCTCGCGCGCCCGGTCGGATCGAACTGCCAGAGCACCGAAGACCACAACGACGCTCAGAGCCGCGAGTGCAATCCAGACCAGGGCAGTGAGTACACCGCGCTTCCCTCCGACCGGATCCAGCACCTCACCTCTCAGCGATTCGTCGGCGTCAGCAACTGTTGCCACGGCTCACCCTCCCCCGGACCGGAGTCAGCCGGAGCCAACTCCGTGTGTTGATAGTCGACTCCGTCAGGCCCGGTGTACAACTCGCCGGGCGCATTGGTCCCCGACGGCACGTACGCTTCGGGGCTCCGGCAGATCTCCGGGCTCGGTGCTCGTTTGCCCGGTACCTCCATGCAGGGAATGTTCCGAGATCCACGAACGGCGAAGACCGAGTTCTGTGGCACTTTGCAGTACAGATCAGCCGGGGTGTCCGGCACACTCATCTGGGTCGGGTCCCGTCGCTGATCGGCCGGAAGGTAACCGGTCGAGCACGCCGCAGGGTCCTGCGCTTGGAGATGGAAATTGACATTCGCGGCGCCGTCCACCTGCCCGCGTTGTACGACGGTTTCCTGTGCCGCGACCAGTGGCGGCAAGATGACGAGCACCTGCTCCAACCCGGCGTTGTACGTCAAAGCCACCTGAGCGGTGCTGGTGAAATTGGCAAGCAGCACAGGCAAAGTGGGTTTGAGGCCTTGAAACAGCAAGTCGGCCTCGGTCGCAAGGCCCGGTCCGGTCTCGAGGATATTGCGCACGGACCCGTCGGCGACCTCCAACTGTCCACTGAGTTGAGCGACACTGGACGCCCACCGGCGAATCTGATCGCCCGTCACCACCTGTGTCTGCAGGAGCGGATCCAACTGCTGTACGAGCGTCGTAGCCGGCGTTGTGGCAGCGGACATCTGATCGACGAACGAAGTGGTCGAATCCAGCAGACGAGCCAGATCCTCTCCCCTGCCTCCGAAAGCTGCCGCGGACTCGTCGATCACCGATCGCAACTTGTCCTGCGGTACGGATGCGAGCATCGCCTGCGCCTGATCGAGGACCGGTCCGATCTCGGTCGGGATCGTGACAGCGTCGGGGCCGATCACGTCTCCGTCGGTCAGAAACGGTCCGTCCGCGGTGCTCGGTTGCATGTCGACGTATTGCTCGCCAATGGCCGACACGCTTCGCACCGCTACTGCGAGCCCGCTGGAGGGAACGGGAACCGCACTCTCCAAAGATAATTCGGCGCGTACCACTCCCGGAGACAGACGCACCGACCTGACCTGACCGATGGTGTCGCCGCGATAGGTCACGTTCGCGTTCCGATACAGGCCGCCGGCGTCCGGCAGTTCGACTGTCACCGAGTAGCGCCCGATGCCGAGCACGGTCGGAACTCTCAGGTACGAGATAGCCGCTGCGCTCATGCCTATCACCGCCAGGATCGCGAAGATCGTCAATTGCCTTCGCACCAACTTCGTGAGAATCATCGTCCACCTCCCTGGGCGGGTTGCGCTGTGCCAGGTGGGCCGGGCTGCCCTGTGCCGAGTGGGGCGGTCAAGGGATCGACCAGTACTCCGTTCTCCACGGGGGTTTGCGGCGCCCCGAACGGAGTGCCGAAGCCGAGCCCCGACTGGAGACGATTACTCGTGAGGTCGATCAGCGCCCACAGATTGGTGTAATCGCCGCGCATTCCGTCGTCGATGGTCGTCTGAGGGAAGGGAAAGGTACTCAGGTTGCCCAAATTGTTGATCAGGTCCGGCCCCGTTTCGACCACCTTCTGCAGCGTCGATTCCAAGGAGCTCAAATTGGCTTTCAGATCGTCGCGGGTCCGATCGACCAGATCGGTCCCGATGTCCCCGAACCTACCGACCGCATCGAGCGCGGTGGTCAGGCTCACGCGCTGGGCGCTCAGTTCCGCCAAGGCAGGATCGAGCATCTCCAAGGCCTGACCGAGAACATCTCTCTGGGCCGTGATTTCACCGGCGAAGACGTCGAGATTCTCCATGGTCGTGACCATCGCATCACGTTGGCGGTCGAGTGTTTCGGTCACGGTATCCATCTGACTCAGCAGGTCGCGCGCCGCGTCGGTCCGTCCGCCGAGCGCCGTGTTCAGCTCCGTGGTGATGCTGTGAATCTGAGCGAGCCCGCCGCCGTTGAGGACCAATGACAGTGCCGTCAACGCTTCCTCGGTGGTGGGATAGACGCCGGCCGACGCGAGGGGGATCACCGATCCCTCCGACAACCGCCCTTCCGGCGCAACATCGGTAGGCGGCGCAAGCGCAACGTGTTTGGACCCGAGCAGACTGGTTTGGCCGATCTTGGCAGTCGCGTTGGCGGGCAGCGACACCGAGCCGTCGAGCGCAACCGTCACTCGTGCGTGCCAGTTGTCGGTCTCGATCGCACTGATACTCCCGACTGTCACGTCGTTGACCATGACCGGAGAGTTCGGACTGATCGACGTGACGTCCGGCATCTCGATCACGACCGAGAAACTTCCCTCACCGCGGCCGGCCGCGCCTGGCAGCGACACCGAATTCAGCCCGCTCCATTGACAACCCGTCAGAACGAGCACGGCGCTCGCCGCCACACACACTGTGCCCCACCAGCGGGCAGTCATCGTGATCCTGTCGACGGCATGATCAGTCCGGTCAGACTCGACGCAACCGGTACCGTCGGAAAGCCCAAGGCGCCAGTCGGTTCCAGATCAGGCTCGCTGTACACCAGTTGGTCCGGAAGAGCGCCGAGCGCCCGGGTCGGATTGATGCTCAGGTCCGGGTAGTTGGCCTTGATCGTGTTGAGCAACGGGCCGAGGTATTCGATGCACAAATCCGCGCCCTTCTTCGAGGTGTCGTTGGCCAGGCCGGCGATTCCGCCGCAGATCAAGTCGATCGGGTTGCCGACGTTCTGGAATGCGGGCACACCCACCATCGCTCCTTGGGCCGGCCGGTAGACGTTGTAGTAGTTCGACAACGCTGTCGGAGCCAGATGCAGTACCTTCTCGAGACCTGCGCGCTTGTCGACCAATACCTGGGACACGTCGGCCAACTTCGCGATCTGCTCCGTCAAGCCGGTTCGGTTCTGTTCGACGAACCGCTGTACGTCGACGACGGCGGCGTCCAGATCGGCGAGAGCCGGAGCCAATTGCGTCCGGCTCTCGGCGAGCACACTCGAGACATTTGCCAGTCGTCCTTGGAACTGAACGATCTGTTCGTCGCTTGCGGCGAGTGCGGTCGTGAAGGTCTGCAGGCCGCGGATGGTGCCGAACAGATCGGCTCCGCCTTCGTCGAGTGTGCTCATAGCCTCCGAGAGTTCGGTCACCGAGCGCCCCAGCGCTTCCCCGTTGCCAGCCAGTGCGGATCCGGCACCGTCGAGGAAGTTGGCGGCGGGACCGCGATCGTCCCCGACGGGGCCCAAAGCGTCGGCAGCCCGGCCCAGCTGTTCCTTGATCTGGTCCCACTCGACCGGGACGGCCGTTCTGTCGAGTGGGATCTCCGCACCGTCATTCAGTGCGTCGGCGCCGTCCGTCACCGCCGGCGTCAACTGCACGAAGCGGGCCGAGACCAGCGACTGGGCAACGATCACCGCTTTCGCGTCCTCGGCGACGGGAACCTCGCGCGCCAATTTCAGTTCGACGCGCATTCGATCTCCCTGTGGGGCGATCGCGGTGACGCGGCCGACGTCGACTCCCACGACACGAACGTCGTCACCGACATACAGACCGGTCGTCGAGGTGAAGTAGGCCGTCACGTTGTAGTAGCGCAGATGTTGCACCGCAAGGTATCCCGACACGACGACGATCGCCG
This sequence comes from Rhodococcus sp. SG20037, assembly GCF_031763325.1. Taxonomy (NCBI): domain Bacteria; kingdom Bacillati; phylum Actinomycetota; class Actinomycetes; order Mycobacteriales; family Nocardiaceae; genus Rhodococcus; species Rhodococcus sp. SG20037. Next base: position 3,522,205 of record NZ_CP134497.1, read on the forward strand.
CACCGATGACGCTTCCACCAACGACGGCGATTCGACGCCAGTTCACCGGTTTGCGAACTCGTAAGGCACCCATCATCGAACCTCCGGAATCGGTAGCGGCGCAGGTGGTAGCCCGAACATCGCGTTGATCAACGGTTGGGTGTATTGCGCTGGCACCAGGTTCTGGACGTAGGCGTAGTAGAAGGGGCCGCTGGCCACGGTGTCACCGAGCGTGCCCACGTACGTACCGAGACCGTCGATTCCCTGAGAAAGGTTGTCCTTGTTGTTCTGCAGAATTCCGACAACCGTGTCGAGTTTGCCGAGGACCGGCTGCAATTGCGCCTCGTTGTCGTGGACGAGTCCGCTCAGCTGGGTCGACAACGCCGAGATGTTCGTGATCACTTCCCCCAGCGCCGCCTGTCGCCGATCCAGTTCTCCCAACAAGGCGTTGCCGTCGACGAGTAGCGCGTTGACCTGTGGTCCACGCTCGGCCAGCGTCCCGGCGACGTCGTTTGCATCGGACAGCAAGGTGCGCAACATGTCGTCGCGTCTATTGACGCTGTCGGAGATCCGTGCGACACCGTCCAGCGCCGGCCTCAGGTTCGGCGCACTGTCGGACATCACCTGCCCCACTGCGTCGAGCGATTCGGAGAGTTGGTCGAGATCGATGTCCTCGACCGTCGTGGTGAGGTCACCGAGCACGTCGGGCAGCGAGTACGCCGATCTTGTTCGCTCGACCGGGATCTCGCCGCCGACCGCGATCCTTCCCGGACCGTCCAGATCGAGCGATACCGCTCGCTTGCCGAGCAACGACATCGTGGTGACGGCCGCCGATGTGCTTTCTCCCAAACCGATCGAGCCTTCCAGTGTGAAATCCACGCGCGCGAGTCCGTGCTCGACCTCGATCCGATCCACCGTTCCGATCTTCACTCCGGCGGCGTTGACTTCGTCTCCCGGCGCGAGACCGCTGGCGTCGGCGAACACCGCGCTGTACCCGACACCCGATTTCAGGAACTGCAGATTCTGATACTGGAGCGATGCCAATACGACGGCGGCCGTGACGACCAATCCCACGACCCCCACGCGTACGGCCTGGCTCTGTGCCATCTCTCTCATCGTGGTGCGCACCTTCCGGTCGTCTGATCCACCAGGTCGACAGTGAGCGGCGTACCGTCGGCACCGTCGACCTTCAGTGCGATTCCGCACAGATAGAAGTTGAAGAACGACCCGTACGAGCCGACTCGGATCAGCTGCTTGTAGTTCGAGGGCATGGACGCGAGAATCCGATCGAGCTCACTTTGTTGCTCGATCAGCGGATTCAGGCTTGCGTCCAGCTTCGACAGGTTTCCCGCGATGTCCGGGCGAACTCCGGCGAGGAGATCGGCGAAGGTGCCTGATGCGGCGTTCACACTCTCGACGGCAGTCCCGATCATCTCCCGGTCCGCCGCGAGCCCGCTGACCAGCTGTTGTAGGTGATCGAGAGTGTCACTGAACTGACCACCGCGGCTGCGCAATTCGCTGAGCACACCGTCGAGGTTGCCGATCACTCGACCGATCAGTTGGTCGCGGTCTGCGAGAGTGTTCGTAATCGATCCGGTGTGCGCCAGCACCGATGCCACAGTTCCGGACTGGCCTTGAAACACCTCGAGCAAGGACATCGACAACGCGTTGACCTGCTCCGGGTGCAGGGCTTGAAACAGCGGCTTGAAACCACCGAGTAGCGCATCGAGGTCGAGTGCCGGTGCGGTGCGATCGACAGGGATGCTCTCGCCCTCCGGTTGCGGTTCCGCGATCCCCGGATCGTCGAGCAATTCGAGGTATCGATTACCCACCAGATCCTGATATCGAACAGCGGCTCTGGTCGATACGGTCACGGTGTCACCCGTATCCACACTGAAACTCACGTGGGCACGGTGATTCCCACCGAATTCGACGGAGCCGACAGAACCGACCGGCACACCGGCGATGCGCACCTTGTCGCCGGCTCTGAGCCCGGAGGCGTTGACGAACTCCGCCGAGTACGACCTCGCCTCGCCACCTCGCATCTGGCCGAACACGAGGATCAGCCCGGCGTTGACGAGGATCATCACCAGAACAAAAATTCCGAACTTGACGGTGTACCCACGAACTTTCATCGGATCTCCGTCCCGAACAGGTAGCTCATCAGATCCGGAACCGTGTTCATCGGTTGCCCACCATTCGGCTGACGCTCGGGCGCAAACGGATTCACCCCGGTATCGGTCACCAGGTACGGCGCATTGATGTTCGGGTCGCGCAGTGGAAGGCCCATACACTGCGGGCCACCGGTTGCCGCGACCTTCGGGAGGTCGTCGGGATATCGGTACGGTTCGGTTCCGGCGATCAGACCGATCGACATCTTGATTCCTGGTTGTCCGTTGTAGGCGCCGTCGCCGATCTTCTTGCTCTCCTGAAGTCCGTGGAACATGCAGGGAATCACCGGGGAGTATTCCTCGAGCAGTGCGGTGGTCGGCCGCAGTAACGACAGAACGGTGTCGATACCGTCGGCGTTTTCTCCCAGTACGTCTTCTCCGGTGCGGGCGACCCCGATCACGTTGAGCAAGAGGAGATCAAGATTCTGCTGCTCGTCGAGAACAGTGGTTCCCGTAGTCGTGAGCGAGTCGAGGGTGTCCATCAAGTCGAGAACAGCGTCGCGGTAGGTCTGCGTGACGGCTGGCAGGTCAGTCAACACGTGATCGAGAGCCTCACGTGCAGTGTTGAATTCGAGCAAGGAGGAATCTGCTTGTTCGAGTGCGACCCCGAGCCGTTCGCCGCGTCCTTGCAGAGCAGTCGAGAGGGCACCCAATGTCGAATCGAGTTTGCCCGGGTCCACCGTCCGGAGCACGGCGGTGAGTTTCTCGAACACCGTGTTCAGCTCGACAGTAACCCGGGATGCGTCGATCGTCGCCCCGGCGGCAAGTCGCGCGCTGCTCGGCTGCTCCGGCGAGGACAGGCTGACGACCTTCGCGCCGAAGGCCGTGTTCGACGTGATCGCCACATCCACGTTTGACGGAATCGATTCGAGCGCTTCGGGATCGATCGACAACGACAGTTGTGCGGTGGCGTCGTCAGTCGGCGTGATGGACTCCACCGAGCCCACGGTCACCCCGGCCATCTTCACCCGCGCGCCCGGATCCATCACGAGCCCCACGCGCTCCGCGATCACCGTGATCGGGACGCGAGCGACAAACACCTGGTTGAAAGACGCGACCGACAAAGCGATGACCCCGACGATCGCCGCAGCCAAGCCCAGAGCAGCCAACTTGTAGCCGTATCTGTGCACGCAGTCCCCCTAACCGGACAGATTGAAGTTGCCGGAACCGCCGTAGAGCGCGAGTGAGACGAGCAGGGTCACCGCCACGACGCAGATCAGCGAGAGCCGAACCCCGCGGCCCACTGCAGTTCCCACGCCCGACGGTCCCCCGGACGCGTTGTATCCGTAGTACGTGTGGATCAGCATCACCAGTAGTGCCATCACGAGCACTTGAACGAAGGACCATGCGACGTCGACCGGATCGAGGAACGTCGTGAAGTAGTGGTCGTAAAGACCGGAGGACTGACCGAACAGCACGACCGTGGTGAATCGTCCGGCCAGAAAAGATCCTACGAGCGCCAATGAGTACAGCGGCAAGATCGCGATCATCCCTGCGGTGACGCGGGTGCTGACGACGTACGGGACCGAACTGATCGCCATCGATTCGAGGGCGTCGATTTCCTCACTGATGCGCATGGCACCGATCTGCGCGGTCGAACCTGCGCCGATCGTGGCCGACAGGCCGATTCCCGCGATGACCGGCGCAGCGATACGAACATTGATGAAGGCGGAGAAGAATCCGGTGAGCGCTTCGACTCCGATATTTCCCAGTGAGCTGAAACCTTGGATCGCAATGGTGCCGCCCGAGGCGAGAGTCAAAAATCCTACGACCGCAACCGTGCCGCCGATCACTGCCAAAGCTCCGGTGCCCATGCTGATCTCGGCTACCAGCCTCAACACTTCTTTCGGGTGTTTGCGAATTGCCCACGGGATGTGAGCGATGGCGCGCGCGAAGAAGACAGCTTGTCGCCCGACGTCGTCGATCGAGCGTGACGTTCGAGCCACCCGCGCCCGCGTGCGTCCGAACTTGCCGATTTGTGCCAGCGAATCCGACAGCGTCACCTCGATCACCCCGCCGTCAATCGGATGCCGACCGCGGTGACGATGGTGTTGACGACGAACAACGCCATGAATGCGTACACCACCGTTTCGTTGACGGCCTCCCCCACGCCTTTCGGCCCACCCCGTACCGACAGTCCGCGATAGCAGGCCACCAATCCCGCCAGCATCCCGAACAGTGCAGCTTTGACCATCGACAACGCCACCTCGGGCAGGCCGGTCAGCAACGTGATTCCCTCGACGAAGGCGCCAGGGTTCACGCCCTGGAGAAACACCGAGAAGGCGTAACCGCCGGCGATGCCGATGACGCAGACGAGTCCGTTGAGCAGCAAAGCCACCACGGTCGACGCGACCACCCGAGGAATCACCAGCCGAGTGATCGGATCGATCCCGAGCACCTCCATGGCGTCGATCTCTTCACGAATCGTTCTCGATCCCAGATCGGCGGCGATGGCAGTCGCGCCCGCACCTGCCACGATCAGCACCGTCACCACCGGACCGACCTGAGTCACGGCGCCGAGCGCGGCCCCGGCGCCGCTGAGGTCGGCGGCACCGATCTCACGGAGCAGGATGTTGAGCGTGAAACTCACCAGGACCGTGAACGGCACGGCCACCAATACGGTCGGCACGATCGACACCCGGGCGATCATCCAACTCTGCTCGAGAAACTCCTGCACCTGAAAGCGGGTGCGGAACAAGCCCACTGCGACATCGGCGCCCATCCGGTAGAACTGGCCGAGTTCGCGCATCGGGCCCGCAAGTGCAACTCTTCCGCTGTACACGTCAATGCCCCGAAGGACATGACGTGGAGTTGCCGTAGTCGACCTTGAATTCCTTGATCCCGTTGAGCCAACCGGACGAGAGCCTGCTCGGATCGCCGAGCTTGCTGATGTCGGGCATGTGATCGGCGATCTTGCCGAAGATCAGATCGACCTCCATTCTGGCCAGGTTGGCGCCGACGCAGTAGTGCGGCCCGGTTCCTCCGAACGCGAGGTGCGGGTTCGGGTCTCGGGTGATGTCGAAGACGTCGGGGTTCCCGAAGACGGTTTCGTCGAAGTTCGCCGAGCCGTAGAGCAGTACGACGCGCTGCCCCTTCGCAATCGCAGTGCCGGCAATCTGTGTGTCCACCACTGCTGTTCGTTGCATCGACGTCAGTGGCGAAGCCCAGCGGATGATCTCGTCCGCGGCGGTGCGCGGACGCTCGCGCTTGTACAGTTCCCACTGATCCGGATGCTCGAGAAATGCCATCATGCCGAGTGTCGTTGCGTTTCGCGTCGTTTCGTTGCCCGCGACAGCCAACATGATGACGAAGAAACCGAACTGTTCCGGGGTGAGTTTCTGCCCGTCGATGTCGGCATGCACCAAGCGCGAGATGATGTCGTCGAGCGGTTCCTCCCGTCTCGCCTCAGCCAGTTGATAGGCGTAGCCCAATATCTGCGCCGACGCCATCCGAGACTCGCCGGCGAGTGACTCGTCGTCGTATCCCGTCATCTGATTCGACCATTCGTACAGCTGACGGCGCCCGTCCTGCGGTACACCGATCAGCTCCGAGATCGCCTGCATGGGTAACTCGCTGGCGACCTGGCTGACAAAATCACCGCTACCTTCCGCCACGGCAGCCGACGCTATGTCTTCTGCCCGCGCTTCCAACCCGGCCCGCATCGCTTCCACCGACCGCGGAGTGAACAAGCGTGCCACCAACTTGCGCAGCTGTGTGTGCTCAGGGGCGTCCTTGTTGATGAGGACGTGTTTTGTCGCCTCCAACTCCTCCGCCGAGATGTTGTCTTCATGCCGCGGAATGCAGCCGTTGACGTTGCTCGAGAACTCCTCGCTGCGCAACGAGACGTCGCGGACGTCTGCGTGGCGGGAGACAACCCAACAACCACCGTCGTGAAATCCGCCGGTACCCGGTTCCTGGGCGTTCCACCAGACCGGAGCGCATCGTCGTAGTTCGGCGAACTCGGCAAGCGGGACGCGCTCGCCGTACAGATGTGGGTCGGTCACGTCGAACCCGTCGGGAAGGTCGATCTCAGGCATTGCAGATGCTCCTTTACGGATGGGTGCCGGGTGCCGGGTGTTGCGTGTGAGCGCTAGTCGATCCGGTGGACCGGGTCGCTGTTCTGTGAGAACTCCTTGGCCCAGCGGTAGTCCGGCTTGCCGCTCGGCGCTCGAACGACCTCGTCGGCGATCCAGAAGGAACGCGGAATCTTGTAGCCGGCGAGGTGACTGCGGGCGTGCTTCTCGATGGATTCGAAATCCGGTTCCACACCGTCGCGGATGCGAAGCACTGCCGCCACCCGATTGCCCCACCGCTCGTCCGGAACACCGATCACTGTCGCGTCGTAGATGTCGGGATGGGCCTTCACCACGGCTTCGACTTCTTCCACGAAGACCTTCTCGCCGCCGGTGTTGACCACCATGTTTCCCCGTCCGAGGAGGGTGACCGAGCCGTCGTCCTCGATCCGCGCCCGGTCTCCGGTCACCACTGCCCGTGCGCCGTTCACCTCGCGGAATATCTCGGCCGACTTCACCGGATCCTTGTAGTAGCCGAGTGGAACGTTTCCGAGTTTCGCCAGCCATCCTTCGGCGCCCGAGCCCGGCTCCAACACACGGTTGTCGTCGTCGACGACGACCGTGAATCTGTTGGCACCCACTTTGGGTCCGCCACGCTGCTCGAGCCCTTTGGTTGCGAATCCGATTCCGCCGAAGCCTGTTTCGGACGATCCAACCGAATCGGAGATCATCAGATTCGGAAAGACGTCGAAGAACGCATCTTTGACCGATCCGGAGAAGAGCGCAGCGCCAGAGGCGAGCACAGCCAGGCTCGACCCATCCGGTTGCAATTCGTGATGGGCTTCGACCAGTGGACGGCCCATGGCGTCGCCGGTGATGACCATGACCTGCGGCCGATACTCGGCGACGACTTTCCAGACCTGTGCCGCATCGAACTTCGGTTCGAAGATGACGGTGTTTCCGGAGAACAGAGCGTTGAACGTCGGCATCAGTGCCGAGGTGTGGATCAGCGGTGGAAGCATGCACCACCGCATCGGTTCGGCTGCCGCGGCGCCACCGCGCGACTGCTGGTACTCGTCGGCGATCGGCTCACCCGAATAGAAGTCGTAACCGCCGGCCAATACGCGCCAGATGTCTTCCTGCCGCCAGACGACGCCTTTCGGTCGTCCGGTTGTTCCGCCGGTGTAGAGAACGTAGACGTCATCGCCGGAACGCTCGGGAAATGCATGTTCACCTGTGCGAAGCGAGGATTGGTTGCCGAGCGCATCCTCGTACGCCACTGCCCCCGGAATCGACGGTTCGTTCCCGAGAGCGAGTTCGTCCGCCGCCTCGATCACGTACTTGACCCGCGGCGTGGCCACCAAGGCCTCGGCGACCCGCTCAGCGAAACCACGATGGAAAACCAACGCCGTGAGATCCGCGTTCTCGTACAGATAAACCAATTCGTCGCTCGTGTAGCGGTAGTTCACCGTGATGGGAACGCCGCGGATCTTGAAGGCCGCGAGGACAGCAACCATCGCCTCGATCGAGTTGTGCAGCTGAATACCGATGTGCGAACCGACACCCAACCCGACGGACTGGAAGTAATGCGCCAATCGGTTGGCCCGCTCGTCGAGCTCACGGTATGTCACCTCCTCGCCGGAAACGATCAGCGCGAGGCGATCGGGCATCACATCGACGGAATGCTCGAACAGGTCTGCAAACGTGTACGCCATAGGTTGAGTCCTTCGGGTTCGGCCGGTCAGACGACGAAGAGAGGCAAGGGGATTCCGCGATCTTCGAATACGAATGCCGCGCCGGTACTGACCTTCGTGATGGCGACTTCGACGCATTCCGGAGCGGGAGCTTCGGTGATGTCGACGGCCAGAAGAAGCCCCGCGGCATCTTCGGCCACCACTCTCACGGTGAAGTGCGGATTCACGCCGCGGACCAAAGCTTGGAGAGGATCGAGGTGCTCGCTGCCGAGCAAGGTCGGCCAACCGCCGTCGCGGTCGACAAGAGCTTCTCGCGAGATCCGCAGCTCCAGAGCACCGCCGTCCTGTCGAATCTCGCTCTCCACATACTGCTTCGGATTCAGCAAGGGATGCACGGACAGGACCAATGCCAACGATTCCAGCGTCGAAGGAAGCCCGAGCGCATCTCGAATACGCTGTGCCGCAACTCCCGCGATTCCGGTCAATTGCTTTCGCGTGATCTCGCGAGCCTTGTCTTCGTCGGCACGGCGGCGAACCGCTGCCAGAAAGCCCAACGCCAACAGATGATGCTGCACGCAGATCTCCTCTGCGATACGAACCAAGGCTGATCGCGAGAAGTCGGAAAACCTCAGGTCGGACAACAACGGACCCGAGTAGTCCGCCCTACCGTCCCCACCGTGATCGATCGGGCTCAGCTCGACCGTCACCGCGGCGGTGCTTCCGATCTGCTCGGTGTGCGCGGTCATCACGGGAGGCGTGTGCGACGGGTCGATGGACACGGTCCAGGCGCAGTGCGGATGTCGGTCGGCGGGCCTGCGCGGTGGTCGGTGAATCGGCCGGATCTGGGCGCGCGGGTTGGTCGCGATGGCCGTTGCATCGAAAGTCGGATCCTCGATGTCGTGACACATCGAGGTCACGAACTCATCGCCCAACGGCTCGACGTCCATGAGTGCTCCGCAATGGTCGAGCCAGAATTCACCGTGCAGCGGATCGTCGACCCGGTATCGGAAGTCCATGAACTGTGGAGGAGCGCCGATGTCGAGTTGTAATCCTTTGAAGATCGTCACGACGTCGTCGCCCTCGTATCCGAGAGCCTTCTGCATGCGGCGGGTGTACCAGGGGCTGGCCGACTCCCACTCCTCGACGGCCACCTGTGCCATACCCTCGCGTCCGAATTCGACGATCAGATGCGCCATGCCCGAGCGATCGATCAGCTGCCCGCACAGGAGCAACTCGGGCACCAGCACGGCAAGGTCGCGCTGCGAGAGTGCCTCGAAGGAATCGCGCACCGACATCGGACTCACCACAGCGAAACCGGCGCGGTGCCCACCGGATACCAGCCCGGTAGCGGGTCGCCCGAGATCGATCGCTGGATCCGGCCCTGCATCCCCTTCGAGAGAGCGTTGTTGCCGATCATCTCCATGAACAGTGCCGACACGTTCCCGAAGTCGAAGAAGTCACGCTGCCACGACCATTGGAAATCCCCGCCGTAGCGGAACCAACTACCACCGATACCGTAGACGGAGTAGTTGCTACCGTCCTCACGCTTGGCATCGGAAATCTGCTTCCACAAGCCGATCACGTTTCCGCTACGGTCGTCGATCACAAAGTCTTGATACGGATACTCCCAGCCTTCGAGGCCCTTCATCTCGAGACCGAGCGCGACTTCGCGAATCTCCTCGCGCCCCACCGCCATGAAATCCTGCTTGGGGCCGTAGTTCCACCCGTACGTGGCGTCCTCGGTATACATGTCCGCCAACGGTTTCCAATCGCCGGCGGCTTCGGCCTTTTTGTTCGCCTCGATCCAGCGTTGGACCATCTCGTCGAGCTCTGCGCGGTCGAAACCCGTCATCTGAACTTCCTCCCTCGAGCACATGAATTCGCTGCAATCAATCGACAATTCTCAGGGCGCCGGTCGGGCAGTACCTGACCGCCATCTCGGCTTCACCGCGGAGCGACTCGGGTGGGTCCGAGTCCAGAAGACTGACCTTCCCCCGCTTCGGGACGACAAAGATCTCCGGTGCCTCCAGCTCACACGCCGCATGGCCTTGGCACAGGTCGAGGTCGACTTCGACGTGCATGATCACCCCTCACGCCCGGGACGTGTTCGGCGCCGGTACCTCACCGCGCACGGCTGCTGCAACTGGACGACCATCTTGCTGTGGTCGTTTCGGTAGGATTCCGACGGCTGCGCCATCTCGAACTCGAAGTCCCGCAGCAGGATCGAGAAGATCGCTTTGAGCTGCATCTGGGCGAACGCAGCGCCGACGCAGCGATGCCGGCCGGCTCCGAACGGAATCCACGTCCAGCGGTTGACGATGTCCTCTTGATTCGGGTCGATGTACCTCCCGGGATCGAAGGTGTCCGGCCGGGGAAAGTCCTCGGCGATTCGATTGGAGATCGCGGGTGTCGCGGCGACAAGATGGCCCTCTCGGATCTCGAAGCCGCCCACTTCGAAATCTCCACGTGCCACCCGCAACAGGATGATCAACGGCGGATGCAGTCGAAGGGTTTCCTTGACCACAGCCTCGAGAACCGGAATCTGGCGCAGGGCATGAAAACTGATGTCGGCGCCGTCGGAGTACAGATTGTCGAGTTCGTCGACGACGTCCGTCATGGTGTCGGGATGCCGCAACATCTCGATCAGCGACCACGCTGCCGTGCCGGAAGTCGTATGGTGGCCGGCGAACATCATCGAGATGAAGATTCCGGTGATCTCGTCGGCACTGAACCGGAGGTCGCCGTTCTCGTCCTTGACCGAGACCAACACGTCCAACATGTCGCGGTCATCCTTGCCATGCGGAGGATTCGCGATGCGCCCGTTCATGATGTCCTGTACCAGAGCGACCAACGCCAACCGGGCCTCGTCGCGGCGGCGGAAACTATCGATCGGCGCGTACGGATCCACGAAAGCCAATGCATCCGTTCCCTGTTCGAGCTCGTGATACAGCTTGGCGAAGCTATCATCCAGTTCGTCGCGGAACTTCTTGCCGATCAGGCACGCCGACGAGGTATAGATGGTCAGCTCGGCGAAGAAGTCGAGCAGATCGATCTCGCCTTCGTCTCCCCACTGCGCGACCATCGCCTCGACTTCGCGGCCGATCGTGGCGGCGTGCCCGCGCATCTGTTCGCCGCGCAGAGCCGAGTTGTGCAGCATCTCTTTACGCCGCTCCGGGCTGGCGTCGAAGACGACGCCTTCACCGAATATCGGCTTCATGAAGGGGTAAGCCGCTTGTTGGTCGAGATCCTCGTCGGTGGAGCGGAAGAAGAACTCGTTTGCCTCGGCTCCGGACAGCAAGATCACTGTGCGGTCGGCAAGTTGAAAGGCGCCGACGTCACCACATTCCTCACGCACCCGGCGCATGAGCGCTATCGGGTCGGTTCGCAGTTCCTCGAGATGCCCGTGCGGGAGATCCCCGCCGGACACCCGCGGCGGCTCTGGCAGTGTTCGCGACGTCTCTTGCACTCCGTGCGTCATGTCGTCTCCTGTGAGTTCGCAGTGGGAAGTTTGTCCAGTGGCGCCTCGGGCTGAACTTCGACGAGCACGATGTGTGCTCCTCGCGGCGCCGACACAACGGCGACGATGGCATTGGCGATGTCCGAGGCGCGCAGAAAGTAACCATGGCGGGCGAACCCCCACTTGCTCCACGATTCCCCGACCGGTCCGATGATCTCCGGCGTCGTGTCCATCCCCATGCCGGTCAGTGTCGGCCCGGGTCGCACGATCGACGCGCGAATGCCTGTTCCCTCGAGCTCCATTCGCATCTGACGCCCCATTGCCTCGAGCCCGGCCTTCGCCGCGTCGTACGCACCCATGAGTGGACGCTGGCGCTCGGCACAATCCGAGCCGATCAGTACGAAGTCACCGCGCTGTCGTTGCCTCATGCCGGGGAGTACGCGATGCGCCAATCGCTGCGCACCGACGAGGTGAACTTGGATCTGCCGTAGAAACGCCTCAGGATTCATCTCGTCTGCAGCCCCGAATTCGAGGTCTCCGGCACCGGAGACGACGATTTCCGCGGGGCCGTGGACTGCCTCTGCGGCCGAGACGAACCCGTCGACCGAATCACCGTCCGTGACGTCGAGGAAGTGGGCGAACGCTTCACCACCGTTGCTGCGGATCTTCTCGGCGATGGCTTCGCATTCGGCGACTCGACGCGCACCGAGTGCAACCGGATGCCCGAGTTCGGCCAGGGCATACGCGGTGGCTGTGCCGATTCCCGACGACGCACCACTGATCAGTGCCGGCCGGCGAACAGGATTGGGTTCGAAACGAGGCATCAGCGCACCTGCACTTTCACCGGCAGGGCCGCAAAGCCCCGGACATTTGTCGAATGAACACGCTCGATTCCGGACTCGACGACTTCGTAGTCGCTGACCCGACGCCCGAACTCCGCCAGGGCGATCTTGGCTTCGAGCTTGGCAAGGTGGGCACCGAGGCAGAAGTGCACGCCACCACCGAAACTCGCGAGTTTTCCCGACGAACTCCGGCCGATCTGGAAGCTGTCGGCATCGTCGAAGACGTCGGCGTCTCGGTTGGCCGATCCGATCAGGAGCAGGACCTTCTCCCCCGCTGGAATGGTGCGCCCGTGGTATTCGAGGTCGACAACCGAAGTCCGAGCCACGATCTGACTCGACGTGTCGTAGCGAAGAGTCTCTTCCACCCATTCCGAGGCTCGTTCGGGATCGTCGAGGACCGGTGCGATCTGCTCCCGGTGGTGCGAACCCCAGTACAGAGCGTTTCCGAGAAGCTTGGTCGTGGTCTCGTTTCCGGCCACGACCATCAGAAACATGAATCCGAGGATCTCCTGGTCCGAAAGCTTGTCTCCGTCGATCTCGGCGTCGAGCAAGGCCGAGGTCAGATCGTCCGTCCGCGATCGGCGACGCTGCGCGATCATCTCCTTGTAGTAGCCCATCAAACTGATCGAAGCCTCCACCGCAGGTTGCGGCACGTCGAGAACACCCGCCTCTCGATGCACCACCAGATCCGCCTTGCGCCGCAGTTCGGCTCGGTCGGGTTCGGGGACACCCATGAGTTCGGAGATGACGTCCATCGGCAGCTTTCCCGCCACCTCCGTAATCCAGTCGAACTCCCCCGCGCCCAGCGCGGGTATCAGATGTTGCTTCGTCAGTTCGAGTATCCGGCCGTCGAGCTCCGCAACACGCCGCGGTGTGAATCCGCGAGAAACCAACTGGCGCAACCGCATATGGCGGGGATCATCCATAGCGAGAAACGACATCACATAATGCGCGTGTGGACCGTATGCAGCGGGGTCGAGTGATACTCCGTTTGCGCTCGACAGACGCTTGTTGTCCTTGAATCCGTCGACCACGTCCGCATATCGCGACAATGCCCAAAAGCCCACGTCCGGATTGTGATACAGGGGTGATTCTTCGCGCAGACGCTTGTACGTCGGATACGGATCGTCGTGAAAGTGGTAGTCGTACGGATTGAAGACCACCGGATCGATCAAAGCTTCTGTCATGATTTCTCCAGGATCAGTAGAGCTGAGGCCTCGAGGCGTCCAGCGATTTGCGCGTAGGTTCCGTAGCCGATCCCTGCCCGCAGAAGCGCCCCGGCATAAAGCATTTCGAGCGCTTCCAACACTTCGGGTTCGCCACTCGGATCCAACGCCGAGGCGAGTCGTTGATGGATCTCGAGCCCGATCCGGCCGCGAAGATGTTCCACTTCAGGGTCGGATCCGAGCAGTGCATTGGTCACGGCGGCCGATACCTCCGGTTCGTCCGCGAGAAGCAGCGCGATATTTCGAAGTACAGACAGCACGTGCGCGGTGCGATCCAACCCTGAGCCATCAGGCGCCGACGAGTTCTGAAGTCTTCGCCAGAAAACCTCTGCGACGAGATGCTCCTTGGACGCGAAATACGTGTAGGCGGTCGCAGTTCCTACGCCCGCTTCGGCCGCAACCGAACGGACAGTCAGTCCGGAAAACTCTTGTTTGCGTAGAACTTTCACTGTTGCTTCGGCAAGCCTGGCCACAGTTTCCGCCTGTTTGCCCGTGAGGCGCCTGCGAGTGGATTCGTAGACAATCGATCCCCCGCCACTTGAATCGCCCCGTTTTCTGGACACGTGTCTGGACGTTACTACAGCGTCCTGTCCAGGGCAACGAAATGGGGAAACTTGGAAAATTCACCACGAACAGGCAGCAGCGACGCGAAAAGTTCTACTACAGACCGATCTTCATCCCGGCACCAGCGTCCACGCGCAGTTGCTGGCCGGTGACGAATCGCGACTCGTCCGAGGACAGGTACACGACTGCATGCGAGATGTCCGCGGGTTCGACCCACGGGATCGGCATCGCCTGCATGAACGGGAACGTCACAGCCGCATCCTCGGCGGTCGGATTCTCGAGGTCGGGACGGAACGTCCGGTACATCGGCATGCTCTGCAACATGTCGGTGTTCACATTGGTCGGATGAATCGCGTTGACGCGAATGGAACTCGGCCCGAGGGTCAGCGCCAACGAACTGGTGTAGGCCTGAATCAGCTTCTTGGCCAGGCCGTATCCGTCGCCACCCGGACCCTGGAGCGCCTGTTGCCCGTTGAATCCGGTCTGCGGCACCAGACCGGCAACAGAGCCGATCGCGATGATCGAACCCCCTTCGCCGAGGTATTCCATCGACGCGTGCACTGTATTGACGACACCGAGAAAGTTCACATCGAAGGCGTCGACGAAACCGGCGGTCGACACGTGTTTGCCCAGCGGACAGATACCGGCGTTCGCCACGACGACATGCAATCCGCCCAACTGCCCTACCGCCTCGGCAAGTGCTGTTTCAAGTCCGGCGCGATCACGGACGTCGACACGCGCCGTCACCACCTGCTGCCCGGCCTCCTTTACCAGGCGAGCGGTTTCCTCCAGATCGGCTGGACTGGCGAGCGGGTATTCGTTGCTGGCGATGTCTGCGCACAGATCGAAGGCGATGATGTGCGCGCCCTCCTGCGCGAGACGGACGGCGTGGCTGCGCCCCTGACCTCGAGCAGCGCCGGTCACCAACACCACTTTTCCGTCAACTCTGTTCATTTCGACCTCTCTCCTGTGGATGTGAAGACGTGGTTGTGAATGTGCGGTGAACCGTAGCGGCGCCGCACCGGACACGAGGCGCTTTTCGTCGAAGCAGATCCGAGACCCTCTCGAGACCGCTGGGCTCTCGAAATCTCTTATGCCCCAAAAACCATTGCCTCAACCACAAGTGTGAACTAGAGTCCAGACACATGTCCAGAAAGAGAGGGTTTGCGCTATGACGCTTCGACCCGCAGACAGTTCTGCACTTCTCGTCGACGGAAAACTGGTTCCCGGATCCGGCGGAACCTTCGAAGTTTTCAACCCGGCGACCGAGGAACTGATCGGCCGTGCGGCCGAAGGCACCGCCGCGGACATGGACGCGGCCATCGCCGCTGCGCGCCGTGCGTTCGACGACACCGAATGGGCACGCGATCACGGGTTTCGCGCTCACTGCCTGCGCCAACTGTGCGATGCACTCCAGTCCCACATCGAGGAGTTGCGTGAGATCACCGTCGCCGAGGTCGGCGCACCGGTCATGCTGACGAGCGGTCCGCAGCTCGAAGGCCCGATCGAAGATCTTCGCTACTGGGCCGATCTGATCGAAACCTATTCGTGGGAACAAGATCTCGGGCACGCGTCTCCCATGGGGATTCCGACCCATCGCCGACTTCTCAAGGAAGCCGTCGGCGTCGTCGGCGCAATCACACCGTGGAACTTTCCGCACCAGATCAATTTCGCCAAGCTCGGTCCCGCCCTCGCAGCCGGCAACACCATCGTTCTCAAACCCGCGCCGGACACGCCCTGGTGCGCCGCGCTGGTCGCCAAGGTGATTGCAGAAGAGACCGAGATCCCGGCCGGCGTAGTCAACGTCGTGACGTCGACGGATCACTCCCTAGGCGCGCAGCTGTGCAGCGATCCGCGCGTCGATCTCGTGTCCTTCACCGGTTCCACCGCCACCGGACGCACAGTGATGGCCACGGCCGCGCAAACTCTCAAGAAGGTCTTCCTCGAACTCGGGGGTAAGTCCGCATTCATCGTCCTCGACGATGCGGACATCAAAGGTGCATGCTCGGTTGCCGCGTTCTCCGTCTGCGTTCATGCCGGTCAGGGATGCGCGCTCAGTACCAGACTTCTGGTGCCGCGCGCTCGGTACGACGATGCTCTGGCCGCGGCATCTGCCGCGATGGCGGGTATCCGAGCCGGCGACCCCAGCGCGCGCGGAACGGTGTGTGGCCCGGTCATCTCGGCGCGCCAGCGCGCCAGGGTGGAGAGCTACCTCGCCCTCGCGGTCGAAGAGGGCGGCACGATCGTGACGGGTGGGGGCCGTCCCGACGATCGCGAGAGGGGTTTCTTCGTCGAACCCACTCTCATTGCCGGGCTGGACAACTCGTCTCGCGTAGCGCAGGAGGAGATTTTCGGGCCCGTCCTCGTGATCCTTCCGTACGACAACGACGACGACGCTATCCGGATTGCCAACGATTCCCCCTACGGCCTGTCCGGGTCGGTGTGGGGCACCGATCCCGATCGCGTCGCGCACGTCGTTGCCGGTGTCAGAACCGGAACGCTGAGCGTCAACGGCGGCGTCTGGTATTCGGCCGACGCACCGTTCGGCGGCTACAAACAATCCGGGATCGGCCGCGAAATGGGCCTCGCGGGTTTCGAGGAATACCTCGAAACCAAGCTCGTCGCTTCACCTTCCTGACATTCCACACCCTCACCCCACACC
The DNA here is from genome assembly GCF_031763325.1 of Rhodococcus sp. SG20037. Taxonomy (NCBI): domain Bacteria; kingdom Bacillati; phylum Actinomycetota; class Actinomycetes; order Mycobacteriales; family Nocardiaceae; genus Rhodococcus; species Rhodococcus sp. SG20037. Next base: position 3,538,813 of record NZ_CP134497.1, read on the forward strand.
CTCACCACAGAATGATCACCACGAAAGTAGGTCGACATGGGACGTTTCGACGGTCGCACCGCGATAGTCACCGGAGCAGCGCAGGGTATCGGAGAGGCGTATGCCCGCGCTCTGGCCGCGGAGGGGGCCAACGTGGTCGTGGCGGACCTCAATCGCGAACTCGGTGAAGCTGTCGCCAAGCAGATCACGGCAGACGGTGGAAGTGCCGTGTTCAAGGACGTCGACGTCGCCGACGGGGAGTCGACTGCGGCACTTGCCGACTTCACGATCGAGCAGTTCGGCAGCATCGAGCATCTGGTGAACAACGCTGCCATCTACGGCGGAATGAAGATCGATTCCCTGTTGACGGTGGACTGGGACTACTACCGAAAGTTCATGAGCGTCAACATGGACGGCGCACTGCACGTGTGCCGGGCGGTCGTACCTCATATGCGAGCGAAGGGCGGTTCAATCGTCAACCAGTCCTCCACAGCAGCCTGGCTGTACTCGAACTACTACGGACTCGCGAAAGCCGGTGTCAACAGCCTGACACAACAACTCGCGACCGAACTCGGCTGGTCGAACATCCGGATCAACGCCATCGCTCCCGGTCCCATCGACACGGAGGCGACTCGAACCGTCACCCCCGGCAACATCGTCAAGGACATGGTGAAGCGAATCCCGTTGCAGCGCATGGGAACGCCGGAGGATCTCGTCGGCATGTGCCTGTTCCTTCTCTCCGACGACGCAGGCTGGGTGACCGGGCAGATCTTCAACGTCGACGGAGGCCAGGTGTACCGGTCATGACGCAATCGGCGCCGAAAGCCAGCGCTTCGAAAACCAGACTGGGATACATCGGCCTAGGCAACATGGGCGCGCCGATGGCGCAGCGCCTCCTGGACTGGCCGGGCGGACTGGTGGTGTGTGATGCCCGCGCAGAAGCGCTCGAACCGTTCACCGCTGCGGGCGCGAGCGCAGCATCGACGCCCGCCGACGTTGCAGCGCAGGCGAGCATCATCTCCGTCACGGTGCTCGACGACGCGCAGGTACGCGAGGTTGTGTGCGGGCCGCACGGGATTCTGTCGACCGCACAGCCAGGCACTGTCGTCGCGATTCACTCCACTATCTCGGACACCACGGCGGTGGAACTCGCTGACATCTGTCAACAGCGTGGTGTTCTGCTGGTCGACGCGCCGATCAGTGGCGGTGCCGGCGGCGCAGCGCAGGGCAGGCTGGCAGTGATGATCGGCGGCTCCGACGAGGCGTTCGAAGCCGTCCGCGAGCCCTTCGGATCCTGGGCCGAGCTGGTGGTTCACGCCGGTGACGTCGGCGCTGGAACGCGAATGAAGCTCGCACGCAACCTTCTTCACTTCGTCTCGTTCACCGCCACGACCGAGGCCGCGCGACTCGCCGAAGCAGCAGGACTCGATCTCCGCACGCTCGGAAAGGTCGTCAGGCACACCGATGCGATCACTGGTGGCGCGGGCGCGATCATGCTCCGCGACACCACCGCACCGGTCTCGGAGGACGACCCGTGGTTCTCGATACTGCGGCATGTTCGCAATCTCGGGGAGAAGGACTTGGCCTTGGCCATCGACCTCGGTGATCGGCTGAATCTCGACCTGCCGCTCGCGCACCTTGCGCTCGCCGGACTCGGTGCCGGTCTGGGCGTCGGGAATGACAGCGAAGACAGGCCGGCCGAACCTTCAACGGCATCTACTACTCGGGAGCACGCATGACCGACACCACTCACATGACCGATGCCGGTGGAACCGACGAAAGCCGCATCTCCGAGGCCCGTGCTCGTGGCGTCGCGAAGATGAACGAGGTGTACGGCTGGGAGCTTCCCGCCGACGTTCCCGGCGACTTCTTCGCGGTCACCGCCGACCACCTCTTTGCCGACATCTGGACGCGACCGGGACTGTCGGTACGTGATCGACGACTACTCCTGATCGGTGCCATCACCGCCCAGGGGCAGAACGATGTGGCGAAGATCCAGATCAACGCTGCTCTCCACAACGAGGAGTTGACCGAGCAGCAGTTCGAAGAGGCCGCAATCTTCCTGTGCCACTACGTCGGCTGGCCGCTGGCCACCGGGCTCAACAATGCGCTGATCGCCGTGAAGGCCGACAGACGTAAGGCCGCGCGCGCCAAGGAGAAGGCCGCGGCCGATTCCGCGAAAACGGACACCGACTGACTTTCGGTCGAGATACTGCCATCAGGGCATCGATCACACCCACCGATTCCCCCACCAACCAACCAGAAGAACGAAGGATCCGAATCCATGGCCGAGGCCAGCTCAATCCGTCCGCAGTCCTCCGCAAACATCGAGCAGTGGCACTTCGAGGCTGACGTCGTCGTCGCCGGCTACGGCATTGCCGGAGTGAGTGCTTCGATCGAGGCCGCGCGAGCGGGCGCCGACGTGTTGGTGCTCGAGCGCACGAGCGGCTGGGGCGGCGCTGCGGCGCTGGCAGGCGGATTCATCTATCTGGGCGGCGGGACCCCGTTGCAGCAGGCACTCGGGTTCGAGGACTCCCCCGCCAACATGAAATCGTTCATGATGGCCGCACTCGGTCCCGGCGCCGACGAGGAGAAGATCACCGACTACTGCGAAGGCAGCGTCGAGCACTACAACTGGCTCGTCGACAACGGTGTGCCGTTCAAGGAGAGTTTCTACGGCCAACCCGGCTGGGAAACACCCTTCGACGACGGACTCATGTATTCCGGCGGCGAGAACTCGGCACCGTTCAACACGATCGCGACACCGGCCCCTCGCGGGCACGTTCCACAGATGAGCGGCAAGCGCACCGGGGAGAAGGGCGGTGGTTTCATGTTGATGAAGCCACTGATCGAGACGGCCGAAAGCCTCGGCGTACGAGCAGAATACGACATGCGAGTCCAGCGCCTGGTCGTCGACGGAGATCGAGTGGTCGGCATCATCGCCAAGCAGTACGGCAAGGAAGTGGCAGTTCGAGCACGCACGGGTGTCGTACTGGCGACGGGAAGCTTCGCCTACAACGAAGCGATGATCCAGTCGTACGCCCCACGGCTGATCGGGCGCCCCGGTGCGGCTATCGAAGAGCACGACGGAAAGTCCATCCAGATGGCGCAGGCTCTCGGGGCCGACCTCGCGCACATGGACGCCACCGAGGTCGCATTCTTCGGCGACCCCCAGTTGATGATCCGCGGCATTCTCGTCAACGGACGCGGCCAGCGCTACGTCAACGAGGACACGTACCCGGGAAGAATCGGCCAGGAGACGCTGCTGCGCAACGAGAATCAGGCCTACCTGATCATCGACGAAGCTTCCTACGAAGAGGGCTGCGCCGCCGACAGTTCCACACCGTTCTTCAGATTCCAGCCCAAGTGGGTGGCCGAGACCGTCGAGGAACTCGAATCCGACATGGGTCTGCCGGAAGGCACCCTCCAGTCGACCGTAGAGGTCTACAACCGCCACGCCGCCCGTGGTGAGGACCCGGTACTGGGAAAGAAGAAGGAGTGGGTCAAGCCGATCGGCTCACCCGTCGCTGCGCTCGATCTTCGCAATTTCACCGCCGGATTCACGCTCGGCGGTCTGCGCACGTCGATCAACTCGGAGGTCATGCACGTCTCCGGCGAACCGATCCCGGGTCTGTTTGCCGCTGGACGATGCACCGCCGGTGTCTGCGCTGGAGGGTATGCCTCCGGAACGTCCCTCGGAGACGGCAGCTTCTACGGGCGACGCGCCGGAATCAGCGCTGCCAAGGGCTGAGCGTCTCTTCTCAGATGTCAGCGTCCTCGCTGCGACGTTCGAGGAACAACGTGTCACGCCACCGCCCACCCAGTTGAGCGATGCGCGAGCGAGTGCCGACGACTCGGAATCCGACGGCCTGGTGCAAGGCGACGCTTGCCCGGTTCTCCGGGAAAATCGACGACTGCACTGTCCAGATCTCACTGGCGTCGGCGGCTTGCACCTGTCGGCGAAGCAGCAGCTTGCCCACGCCGCGCCCGCGAGCGCCGCTACCGATGTAGATGGAGTTCTCGGCGACCCCGCGGTAGCAGTCTCGCGAGGACACCGGGCTGAGGCTCGCCCAGCCTTCGACGCGGCCGTCGATCTCGGCCACCCATCGATGATCGGGTAACCATTGCGCGTCGAGCTTCTCGGCGGATGGCACCGAGGTGGTGAACGTCGCGGTTCCGGTGTCGATTCCTTCGCGGTAGATCGAGCGGACGGCATCCCAGTCGCCGGATTCCATGCGGCGCACCACCACGTCATCGGGAAGAACTCCCAGTGTGTCTTCGACCGGACCACGAGCAGCCACGACGGCGGCCGCTGCCATCAGATCGGAGTATGCCGTTCCGGCAACACTGACAACCGAAGTGCCTTCACGCACCGAAGCCTCGACAAAACCGACCTCGATCAAGGCCTCGAGGTGGGCACGCAACGCCGACGGCTCGAGTGATGCGGCGTGTGCAATCGTGTCGACGTCGATCGGACCGCCGGCAGCAAGTCGGAGCACTCGCAGCCGCGTCGGATCACCCAGGCACGCAAACCTGCGCGCAAGTACGTCGGTGTCGAGGGGAGCGAGTGTTTCTGAACTCATGAGGCGACTATAACGCCGCTGACCTGCAGTTCGGTCGGCTAGGTTCGGCAAGAGTGTCCCGGAGTGAGAAACAACTCAGCCACCGACCCCAGGGTTCGCCGGCTAACGCGCACCGATCGACGCGGCAATCATCGACCACGAGTTGTGAAGATCGTCCTGCCAGTAACCCCAAGAGTGAGTGCCAGTTGCCCGGAAATCATAGGTGGCCGGGATGCCCAAGGAGTCGAGCCGCTCGGCCAAACGCTGGGTGCACTGGTTCGTCCCAGCCTCGATGACTCCACCCACGATCACCTGGTTCGCCAGAACGCCGAGGTCGCCGTCGACCATCGGTCCGCCCAGATTCTCGTGTGGGCCGGGCAGGCCCGATCCATTGCTGATGTAGAGGTCGACCCCCCGCAATCTCTCGGCGTTGACCACAGGATCGTTGGCTACCCAGCCCGGACCGCCGGGAGGACCCCACATGTTGTCCACGTTGCCGCCGCGGAATCCGACCACGAATCTCACGTAGTCCTGACCGGGTTGAGTACTCGTCTCGGCACACCCGCTGAAAGCACCGACGGCACGGTAAACGGATGGCGCCGCCTCGGCCAGGCTCAGAACCGAGGTACCTGCCATCGACAATCCGGCAACGGCATTCGTACCCGTAGTCCCGAGCGTGGCATCGACGATCGGTGGCAACTCCTGGGTGAGAAATGTGGTCCACTTGTTCAGTCCGAGAACAGGATCGGGCTTCTCCCAGTCGGTGTAGTAGCTGTAGGCACCGCCGATCGGGTTGACGACGTTGACGTTCTTGTCGCCGAAGAAGTCGACGACGTCTGTCCGTGTCTGCCACGTCGCCGTGTCCTCGCCTCCGCCGGCGCCATTGAGTAGATAGAGGGTCGGCCGGGGCGCACTTGTGTCTGCCGGCCGAATCACCTCGAGCGGAATCACCTTGTCCATCGCAGCCGAGTAGACGTACATAGTCAGCTGACGGGCGTTGATCTCCTCGACGTGATCGAGAGCTGAACCGCCTGAAGGGGATGTCGGGGCCGGGTCAGCCGAGGCCAACGCTGATTCGCCGAACAGTCCCGTCCACGCGACGAGGGCGACGACAAGCATTGCCCGAGTACGTCCGATTCTTCTCATTGCCGCTCCTCGTGCTCGATTGCGGTGCCCGGCAACAGCTCGGTGGCGCTCGCTTCGCGGGCGTGCGGCTTGGTGGCTTGAAGTTGTCATGCCCGTTCGGGGTATCCGGAAAACATCGAGAGCACCCGGGCGAACTCCGGTCCGATGACCGCCATGGCCGGAGGTTCGATCATCTCGTTGTGTTCGCAGCGCACGGGCACCTCCACGATCCGGCCCGTCACGAGTGGGCTCCATTCCTGCGGCGACCTGTCGCGCGGAATTGTGTCGTCTTCTCCGGATGCCAGGAAGATCAGCAGATCTCCTTCGTAGACCTGGGGAACGAACTGGTGCGTGATTCTCTGTGAAGTCTCGTACCCTCGGGCAATCCGTTCGAGGTCCCGACCGTCGACTCCCGTCTCGGGCCCGAGCCTCCGGGCCAACACGGCCGCCGCCTCGTCGAAGGTCAGATCTCGGTCGGTCTGGGGTTCGAGGCCGAGTCCTCGCAGTAGGTCTCGGACGTCGAGTTCGGCTGACGCAGGGGCATCGCCGTTGTCGGGGTAGCTGTCCATCATCGCCAGTGTGGCGACGTCGCGGCCGGACGATTGCAATTCGACGGCCATGGCGTGCGCGATGACTCCGCCGAGGGACCAACCGAGCAAGTCGTACGGCCCGTCCGGCGAAACGGCCTCCATCTCTTCGACGTAGCGATGGGCTAACTGTTCGATCGACTGATAGTCACCGTCGTCGCTGAGTGCGGGGAGCTGAAGTCCGTACACCGGTCGGTCCTCGGGCAGATACCGCACCAAGCCGGCGTACCCCCAGGACAGGCCGATACCGGGGTGCACACAGAACAGCGGTCGCCCAGTCCCTTTCGTCCGCAGTGGAACAACCACGGCGAGAAGCTCTTCCATACCGGCGTCGGCTGTCGGCATGTCGAGGCGTCGAGCGATTCCAGCGGGTGTCGGGTCGAGGAACATCCACTGAAGCGGGATTCTCCGTTGGAAACGAGAGTGCAGTGCGCTGACGATTCGGGTGGCCACCAGGGAGGACCCGCCCAGGTCGAAGAAGCTGTCGGTAGTGCTCACCCGGCTGACACCCAGAACCTCGACGAACGAGTCGACCACGGCACGCTCGGTGTCGGTGACCGGCTCGCGGAACTCGGCTGCAGCCGAACCGAATTCGGGTTCCGGTAAGGCCTTTCGGTCGAGCTTGCCCACCGGTGTCATCGGAATCCGCTCGAGAAGCACCACTGCCGACGGAACCATGTGCGAGGGTAGTCGGTCGGCTGCGTACGCCCGTATCTCGTCAGTGCCGGTGGCGTCGGCAGCTGACGCACGCACGTACGACACCAGGACCGTTTCACCCGACGGTCCCGTGTGGCCGACAGTCGCGGCGAAGTCCACCGACGGATGGCGTGAGAGAACTGCATCGATTTCCCCGAGTTCGATCCGAAAACCACGGACCTTGACCTGGAAGTCGCTGCGCCCGATGTATTCGAGCGTGTGATGCACTCCATCGCCGGAGCCAACGATTTTGGCACTGTCACCGCCGGATTCACGCCAACGCACGACATCTCCGGTGCGGTACATCCGGCGCCCCGGCGACCCGTACGAGCACGCGACAAATCGTTCCGACGTGAGCGACGCCCGATTATGGTACCCACGTGCCATACCTGGACCGATGATGTACAACTCCCCCGGCACGCCCACCGGGACGGGCTGCAAACGCTCGTCCAGCACCAGGAAGCCGAAGCCCACTGCCGGCGAGCCGATATTCACTCCCGCACCGGGTTTCATCGAATCGCTGACGCTCGCCTGCACGGTGGTTTCAGTCGGGCCGTAGCCGTTGTGCAGCCTCCGACCCGGCGCCCATTGCGCGACGACCTCCGGCGGGCAGGCCTCGCCCACCAGATCGAGAACACGGAGCGCCTCGAAACCGTTGTCACCCAACGCCGCCAGCGCGGTCGGTGTAATGGTGGCATGAGTGACCTGCTCGCGCCGGAAAACATCGGCCAATTCGGCGCCACCGTACACAGCAGGCGGAACGATCACGACTTGCGCCGAGGCGCTGAATGCCATCGTCAACTCGAAGATGGAAGCGTCGAAACTCGGCGATGCCAACTGAGAGACATGAGAGTCGTGAGTGACCTCGAACCTCTCACGAGTTTCGGCCGTGAAGCTCGCCAAACCTCGATGAGTAATGTTCACTCCCTTGGGTTTCCCGGTAGATCCCGAGGTGTAGATCAGGTAGGCCGGATGATCGAGGTTCAGTTCACCGGTTCGATCGTCATCGGTGATCGGTTCCGGCGACAGCGCGGCTACCCGCCGGGCGAAGTGTGGGTCGTCGAGTTCCAGCCAGGGAACAACGTCGGGTAGGTGAGTTCGGCTGGTCTGAACAGTCAAACCGAGCGAGGCTCGGCAATCGGCGAGCATGTATTCGACGCGCTCGCGCGGATAGGCCGGATCGACAGGCACAAAAGCCGCTCCGGCTTTGGTCACCGACCAGATCGCCACCACCGATTCGATCGAGCGAGGCATTCCCAGTGCCACGAAGGTCTCCGGGCCCACACCGCGACCGCACAACTCCCGGGCAACACGATTCGACCACTCGTCCAGGTCGCGATAACTGAGCTGCCGGTTCTCGAGCGACAGGGCCACCGAGTCAGGATCGATCGCCACGGCGTCCGCCAACAACTCAGGCCACAATTTCGGAGGTACTTCGGGGAGCCCATGCGCCGGCGTCAACTCGCGACGTTCGAGATCGCCGAGTAGGTCGATGTCACCGATCGGTACCTGCGGATTCCGGGTCACGGCCTCGAGCACACGAACGAACATGTCGGCAAAACCGCCGACCGTACCGGGGTCGAAGAGATCAGTGGCAAAGTCGACGGCTCCGCTCATCCCTCCCGGTTCACCGCGATCGTCGTACTCCTCGGCCAGAAGGAATTCCAGGTCTACCTTCACTACCTCGAGTTCAGGGTCGATCCCGCGGACTTCCAGTCCCGGTAGCTTCAGAATCGGTCGTTTGTTGTTCTGGAATTCCAGCGACACCGAGGAAATCGGTGCATAAGCGCTCGACCGTTTCGGCCCGACCGCGTCCACTACCCGCTCGAAGGGCACGTCGGAATAAGCGAACGCGGCGAGGTCGACTTCGCGGCAATGCTCAACCAACTCGCGGAACGATCGAGCCGGATCCACCTGTGTGCGCAGTGCGAGCGTGCCGACGAACATGCCGACCAGATCATCGAGGGCACGATCTCCCCGGCCGGCGATCGGCGTGCCGATCACGATGTCGTCGGTGCTGCCCAAACGTGCCAGCAAGAGCGCGAGCGCTGCATGCACAGTCATGAATGCAGTGGACTCGTGCTGCCGCGACACGTTCAGAATACGGCGGTGAAGATCACTGCTGATCGAGAAGTGAATCCGCGAGCCGTGAAAACTCTGTTGCGTCGGCCGGTCTCGATCGAGCGGAAGTTCCAAGAGGTCGGGAGCACCTGACAATGCACGTCGCCAGTAAGCCAACTGCTCACTGATCACCGACCCGGGGTCGTCGACTGAGCCCAGAATCTCCCGTTGCCAGAGCGCAAAGTCGGCGTACTGGACTGGAAGCGGCGTCCACTGGGGATCCCCGCCGTACGCGTGGGCCTCGTATGCAATCATCACGTCTCGGGTCAACGGAGACATCGAGAAGCCGTCAGCCGAGATGTGGTGCACCACTACGGCAAGCACGTGTTCGCGCTCATCGATGGTGAACAACGCTGCCCGCAGGGGAATTCGTGCGGCGACGTCGAAACCGGCCGAGACCATCCGGGCAAGCTCGTCACGGAGATGATGTTCGTCGGTCACCGATGTCTCGGTCAGTTGCGGCAGCTCGGCGCTCTCGGTGGGCAGGATGTGCTGGACCGGTCCGTCACCGTGGACCGGGAACATCGTTCGCAGCGATTCGTGGCGGGCGATGACATCGGACATCGCTGATCTCAAGGCCGGTTTGTCGAGTTCACCGCTCAACCGCACCACGAGCGGAATGTTGTATGCAGGAGAACTGGTGTCGAGTTGATTGACGAACCACATCCGCTGCTGAGCAAACGACAAGGGGATGTTGTCGGGTCGGGGGCGCGGTCCCAGTCGCTCCGCCCCTTCGGCAACCGACTGGCCGATCACCGTAGCCAACTCGGCCACCGTCGGCGTCTCGAACAGATCCCGCACGCCTACGGTAGCTCCGAGCACCGCCCGTAGCCTCGCCGCGACCGAAGTGGCGCTCAGAGAATTTCCACCGAGCTCGAAGAAACTGATGTCGGTACCGACTCGTTCGAGGCCGAGCACCTCGCCGAACACGTCCGACACTGCCTGTTCGACCGGGCCGACCGGGGGACGGAAATCCCCTGTGGTCGTCTCGATTTCGGGTCTTGGCAACGCCGAACGGTCGACTTTTCCGACAGCGGTCAACGGAATGTTCTCCAGCACCGTGAGAACGGCAGGCACCATGTGCGAAGGCAAGCGCCGGGCCACGGCGCGACTCAGGATCCTGGTGTCCAGTCGACCCGCCGTGGGCACGACGTACGACACGAGTCGGGTGTCTCCGGTGGGGGCGGAATCGGCAACCGTAACGGCAAAACCGACGTTGGGCTCCGACATGAGCACACTGTCGATCTCACCGAGTTCGACACGGAAGCCTCGAACCTTGACCTGGAAGTCGCTTCGCCCGACGTACTCGACACACATGTCCGCCGTCCATCGCACGATGTCGCCGGTGCGGTACATCCGCGTTCCTGGGTCAGCCGGGTTGGCAACAAAGCGTTCTGCCGTCAACCCCGCCCTTCGGTGATATCCCCGTGCCACGCCTGGTCCGGCCAGGTACAGCTCGCCGGGGACCCCGACGGGAACCGCTTGAAGTCGAGTGTCGAGCACCAGTTCGCTGACGCCCCTGACGGGTCCACCGATGGTGATTGGTTCTCCGGCGGTCATCGGCGGGCTGACGTTGGACATGATCGTTGCTTCGGTCGGTCCGTACGCGTTGTACAGGCGGCGGCCAGGTGCCCAGCGAGCGACGAGGTCGGGCGGGCACGCCTCGCCCCCGAATACGACTTCCGAAAGTTGTTCCAGCCCAGCCGGGTCCACCGATGCCAATGCCGCCGTGGTGACGAACGCGTGCGTGACGGCGTGCTCTGCCAGAAGTTGCGCCAGGTCCTCGCCCCCGTAGATCCCGGGTGGAGCGATAACCATCGTCGCCCCGGCTCCGAAAGCCTGCAGATATTCGAAGAGCGACCCGTCGAAACTCGGAGTGGAGAAGTGCAGCATGCGTGATTGTGGAGTTGCGCCGTAGCGTTCGAGCTGGTCTCGGGCGAAGTTGTCGAGCCCTCGCTGCGTGACCACGACGCCCTTGGGCACGCCGGTCGACCCCGAGGTGTAGACCACGTAGGCAGCTGAATCCAACCCGATCGGACGGAGTCGGTCGTTGTCGGTCAACGGGCTCCCCGAGAATCCCTCGCACTTCTTCGTGAAATGCGGATCGTCGATAATCAGCCACTCCGCGATATCGGGCAATCGATCTCGGCCCGCGGTGGTGGTCAATCCGAAGCTGACCTTCGAATCGATGAGCATGTGATTGATCCGCTCGTCCGGATAGTCGGGATCGATCGGCACGAACGCAGCGCCTGTCTTGGCGACGGCAAGTATCGACACCACGGACGCGAGAGAACGTGGGATACCGACCGCTACATAGTCCTCGGTTCCCAGGCCGTGCGAGACGAGCATGCGAGCAATGCGATTGGAGAGGATGTCCAGCTCGCCGTAGTTCATGCTGCCGTCCGCCGATTCCACGGCCGGTGCGTTCGGATCACGCTGGGCTGCCTCGTCGAAGATCTCTGGGAAGACGCGCGACGACCCGCCGGCCGTGCCACGGACTGGCACCAATTCAGCATGTTCGGAGACTGCGAGCACCGACACCATAGCCAAGGGGCGATCCGGCTGGGTACACGCTTCGAGTACGCGCCGCAGTCGTCCGGCGATCTCTTCGATGTCGGCGGCACCGAAAACCTCGGGTATGTACTCGAATTTCAGGCGGAGCCTGGTGTCGACCGATGCTACGAGGCTGAGCGGGTAGTGGGCAGCGTCCTTGGCTTCGACATCGGTGATCCGGACCCCCGCAAGATCGGCATCGGACGAAAGCCCCTGACGGTCAACGGGATACGATTCGAAGACAGTCAACGTGTCGAATCCGATCTCCGGCCCCGCGCCTACGTGGATCTCGGAAAGCCCGAGACAGTGGTGATCCGACAGCTCTGCTTGCTCGGCCTGGATCCGCGCGAGGAGTGTGCCGATACTTTCACTCGGGCGCAGCGTGATTCGGACCGGAATTGTGTTGATGAACAGCCCGACCATGGTTTCGATCCCGGTCAGCTCGGGAGGTCGACCCGACACCGTCGCTCCGAACACCACATCGTCTCTCCCGGTCAGTGCAGCAAGGACGATCCCCCACGATGCCTGAACAATCGTGTTGATCGTCAGCCCGAGTTCACGCGCCATTCCGCGAAGTGAGGTTGTGAATTCCTCGTCCAGATCGAACACCCACTCGGCCGCCATGGTCGAGAGTCGACGCGATCGAACCGCTGGAGCCAACAGCGTCGGTCCTTCGACTCCGCTCAGCGTCCTCGCCCACACTGCTCGGGAAGCTTGCTGATCGCGGCGGCTCATCCAGGTCAGATAGTCGCGATACGCGCGCGCGTGAGGCAAGGCCGCCACTTGACCGTCGGCGGCATAGAGCGTCGCCAATTCCCGGATCAGCAGGGGCATGGACCAGCCGTCCAGAAGGATGTGATGATTGGTGAGCACGAGCGTGAACTTTTCGGGGGCGAGAGCGATCAGGGTGAATCGGATCAACGGCGCCCGTGCCATGTCGAACGGGCGCGCTCGGTCCTCGGCCAGCGCTCGATCAATTTCCTGATCTGGTGCACCAGTGAGGTCGATTTCCTGCCACGGCGCTGCCACGTTGCTTCGGACCACCTGGACGGCACGGCCGTCGGCGCTGTGAAGGAAGGCGGTACGCAGGTTCTCATGCCGGCCGAGCAGCGCGTCGGCGGCGCGGCGCAGGCGCTCCGAATCGACTGCGCCGGCTAGATCGAGAGCCACTTGTACGAGGTATGCGTCGACCGATCGTTCGGCCAATTCGGCGTGGAACAACAACCCCGCTTGCAGTGGAGAGAGTGGCCAGACATCGCTCAGGTCGGGACACCGACTTTCGAGGTCGTCGATCGCCTCCTGTCTAAGATCGACCAGATCGAAGTCCGAGGGTGTGAATCCGCCGCCGCCCGCCGCGAACTCTGCGAGCCCGGCCAGTGCGTCGAGCCACCACTGCCCCAGTTGCCGAACGTCGTCCGCACCCAGAATGTCCGGTGGGAACGTCCAGCCGGCAACGAGCTGCGGACCGTCCTCGGTATCGCTGTCGACCGTCATCACGTTGACCTCGAGGACGCTGGCGAGTGGAAGATCGACGGCCGCAACCGTCCGCAGGTCCTCGTCACGGATCGGTACCCATCCCGCTGTAGCGTCGGCCTCGGATCCACCGACGCGTCCGAGGTAGTTGAAACTGATCTGGGGCTCCGGAAGTTGCGAAAGAGTGTGTGCCGTTTCGCGGTTCAGATAGCGCAGCAACCCGAAGCCGATGCCGCGGTCCGGCACCGCCCGGAGTTGTTCCTTGACGGCCTTGGCAGCGACGCCCGCAGCCGGGCCGCCGGCGAAGGCGTCGCTCGGATCCACTCTGCTCAGATCGATCCGCACCGGGAAGATCGACGTGAACCATCCCACCGTGCGAGCGAGATCTGCCCCGGGAACCACCTGTTCCTCGCGTCCGTGCCCCTCGAGACTGATCAATGTCTCCGGATTGTCGATGCCGCGGTCCATGCGCCAGCGGACCATCGCAAGTGCCAAAGCCGTCAACAATCCGTCCTCGACGCTCCCGTGAATCGCCTGCGGAACTGTCGTCGACACGGCCTCGGTCAATCCCGTGGGAACTCGTACTTCGATGTCAATGGTGGCCGAGGCGGTGTCCCTCTTCGTCAGGGCGCGCACACCCAGAGTCGGATCCGGGCCCTCGAGCACCTCTCGCCAATAGTCGATTTCAGCGACCCGATCCGGCTCGCGCGCGGCGTCGACGAGGCCATGTGCCCATCGACGCATCGAGGTTCCGACCGGAGCAAGTGACGGGTCGACGCCTGTCTGCACCTGCGCACAGGCAAGTGCAAGATCGGGGATCAGGATTCGCCAGGAAACGCCGTCCGTCACGAGGTGGTGCGCCACGATTAGCAACTGTTTCCGGCTCTGCCGGTCCTTTTGAATCTGTCCGTCGGTGTCGAGCAGGACTGCCTGCACCATCACACCTGCCTCCGGGTCGAGCCGCCCCAGAGCTGCGTCGAGTTCTGTCGAGACCGTCTCCGCGGCAGAACCCCCGAGGCTCCCGTGGCGTACGACGGTCTCCGCCCGCACCGTACCTACAGGCGCAACGTCCATCCGCCGAGCGGATTCAGGATGATGCGTCGCCCGGATGCCTGCGCGGAGGATGTCGTGGTGGTCCAGCACAGCCTGCATGGCCAGTGTCAGCGTGACCTCGTCGAGCGTGGCAGGAACCGAGAGCAGAACAGATTGGGAGTACCGGCGAAAATCTCCACCACGGTCAAGCATCCATTCGACGATCGGCGTCAATTCGATCTCACCGACGCCGCCGCCAGGTAATTCGTCGACGACGACACGGTTGCCAGCCGTTCCGGCCGTCTCGGACAGCGCCGCAACAGTTTTGCGTTCGAACACCTCGCGCGGTGTGATCAGAACTCCGGCAGACCTGGCGCGCGTCACCAACTGGATGGACATGATCGAGTCACCGCCTAGAGTGAAGAACGAATCGTCGACCCCCACCTCCTCGAGTCCCAGAACTTCGGCGAACAGACTCGCAAGGATGTTTTCCGTCGCGGACGCGGGGCCACGACTTACGGTTGCCCGTCGCCCGAAGTCAGGTTCAGGCAATGCATTCCGGTCGAGCTTTCCGTTCACCGTCAGCGGCAAACCCTCGAGAACCGTCACGACAGCGGGGACCATGTGGGGCGCCAACCTCTGTGAGACATACTCGAGCAACGCCGCCGGAGAGATAGTGGCACCGGACTCCGGCACCACGTAGCCCACCAACCGGTCTCTGCGGGCTACCACCGCCGACTGAGACACGCCCACTCCGGAGAGCAGTGCAGCCTCCACCTCGCCGAGTTCGATTCGGTACCCCTTCACCTGCACCTGCAGATCGTTTCGTCCGAGGTACTCCAGCTGCCCGCTGTCGTTCCAGCGCCCCAGGTCACCGGATCGATACATACGCGCACCACTGACCGCGAGGTCGGGAATGAACCGCGCGGACGTCAGACCGAACCGGCCGAGGTATCCGCGTGAAACCTGATCACCGGAGACATACAGTTCACCCACCACACCGGGCGGCACCGGGTGCAACCGCTGATCCAACACATACACACGCAATCCGGGTAACGCCCGACCAATCACCGAGGCCGATCGTTGACGCACCAGCACACGATCGAGCGGTAAATGGCTGACGTGCACAGTGGTCTCCGTGATGCCGTACATGTTGACCAGATCTGGTGACGAAGTCCCGCGACGGGCGTACCAGCGCGTTAACTGTCCGAAGTCGAGCGCTTCTCCGCCGAAGATCACGTAGCGCAATGACAGGGCCGCACCCCCGGTAAGCCGGTCGGCTTCCGCCAATTGATAGAAGGCGGTGGGAGTTTGATTGAGCACCGTGACACGTTCGTGCCGTAGCAATTCGAGGAATGCCTCTGGTGAACGGGCCGTGAAGTAGTCGACCAGTACCAGTCGGCCACCGTGTGCGAGTGCGCCCCACATTTCCCAGACCGAGAAGTCGAATGCCTCCGAATGGAACATCGTCCACACATCGCCGCTGCCGAAGCCGAAGAGCGCTCTGGTGTTTGCCAGCAACGTCACTACGCTGCGGTGAGAAACCTGCACCCCCTTCGGGCGCCCGGTGGACCCCGAGGTGTAGATCACGTAGGCCACCGATTCGGGTCGGAGCGGTAGCAGCCGATCTCGGTCGGTCACCGCAAGCGGAGAAAACCTGTGCAGTGCATCGAGAATCACCGGGTCGTCTACCGCAATCACTGGAATCTCGCTGTCTGCGATTGCGTCACTGTCTCGTATGTAGTCGCCGTCGGCCCGGGTGGTCAACACACACTTCGGCCGGGCGTCACGCAGCACGAAGTCCACCCGGTTTACCGGAGAAGTCGAGTCCACCGGTACGTATCCGCCACCCGCCTTCACCACCGCCAGCAATGCCACCATCAGGTCGATCGAGCGGGCCATCGCGACTGCCACCAAGGTTTCCGGCCCCACCCCCTGCGCCACCAACAGTCGAGCAAGGCGGTTTGCTCGCTCGTCGAGTTCGCGGTACGTAACCGACAATCCGCCGCAGCGCACCGCCACGGCAGCACCGGACGTCCGCGCCGTGCGATCGAAGAGATCCGACAACGAATCCTCGTCTGTTCCGGCGCCAGAGGGCGTGGGCGCAACCAGCAACCCGCTGAGTTCGCCGGCCAGAATCATGTCGATATCACCGACGACCACCGACTGGTTCTCGGTCACGGCGCCGATCACTCTTTCGAAGCGCGCCGCGATGCGCGCCACCGACATTCGATCGAAAATATCTGTTGCATAACGGAAACCGGCGCTGATACCAGCGGGCTCACCGTGCTCGTCGACGTGCTCCATCACACTCAGTTGCAGATCGAATTTCGCAACCGCGAGATCGACGTCGAGCGAGCGAACCGTCAGTTCCGGCAAGTCGAAGCGCAGTCCCGTATCGGTCTGGAATTCGAGGAGAACCTGAAACAGAGGTGAATGCTCGGTGGAACGGTCGGGCGAGAGGTAATCCACCAACCTCTCGAAGGGGATGTCTGCATGGTCCAGAGCACCGAGATCCGTTGACCGCACCGCGGCCAACACCTCGGCAAAGGTTGCTCCGGGTGAGACAGGTGTGCGAAGGACGAGCGTGTTGACGAACATCCCGACCACATCGTCGAACACCGATGCACCGCGACCTGCGACCGGAGTCCCGATCACTACGTCGTCCGCTGTAGTGAGCCGTGCCAGCAATACCGCCAGAGCCGCATGCATCACCATGAACAGAGACGAACCGTTCTGGTGTGCGAGTTCGTTCAAAGCTCGATGGATCTCGGGCGAGAAGTCCATCGAAACCACCGCGCCCTCGGCAGACCGTTTCGAGGTTCGTGGTCTATCGAGAGGGAGCGGCAAGACGTCCGGAATACCCGACAGCTTCGCTGTCCAATAATCGAATTCGGCCGAGGGCGAAGTTTCCGGACCAACGTCTGCGTCGACGATCTCACGCTGCCAGAGGGTGTAGTCGGCGTACTGAATCGGCAGCGGCACCCAGTCCGGGCTCCGACCTTGCGTGTGCGCGGTATATGCACTCATCAGGTCGCGTGCCAGTGGTGCCATCGAGAAGCCGTCTGCGGCGATGTGGTGAACAACGATCGCGAGTACATGCTGCTCCGGTCCGGTTCGGAGTAACCTCACGTGCAGCGGGAACTCTTCGGACACATCGAATCCGATGTCGAAGAACGCGCGCAAGTCCGTGAAAAGCCCCTCGCCGGGAATCGGCACGGGGTGGATTCGAGGAGCAGCGACCGCGGGTTCGGCGATCACCTGGTAGGGCCCGTCTGCGGACGCAGGAAAGATCGTTCGAAGGGATTCGTGCCGTTCCACCACATCACCCAGCGCGGCTTGGAGCGCACCCGAATCCAGGAACCCGTCCAGTTGTAGTGCGACGGGGATGTTGTAGAGCGGAGACGACGTGTCGAACTGGTTGACGAACCACATCCGCGATTGCGCGAACGACAGCGGAATACGTTCTGGCCGTGCCCTACTCGTGAGGGGCACACGAGTAGCTTCCTCGAGTCCAGGCTCGCCCGGCGCGGAGTCGATTGGATCTATCGAGGCCGCCAGGTCCGCGACCACGGGGGCGTCGAACAGTGCATTGACCCCCATATTGGTGTGCAATGCGGCGTTGATGCGGGCGATGACTCGAGTGGCGCTGAGGGAATCCCCGCCGAGTTCGAAGAAACTGTCGTCGGCACCCACCTGGTCGAGACCGAGAACGTCGGCAACAGCACGGGCGATTCCGATTTCGGCAGGAGTGGCGGGAGTCCGAAACGCAGCGCTCGCAAAATCAGTGTCCGGGAGGGCTTTACGGTCCAACTTCCCATGCACCGTCACCGGAAACTCCCCCAACACCACCACCACCGACGGCACCATGAACCCCGGAAGAGACCTCCGCACCCCCTCCAACACCACCACCTCATCGACCACCACCCCCACCTCACCCACCACAAACCCCACCAAAAAATCCCCACCCACACCCGACCGCAACACCACCACCGCACCAGCCACCCCCACCTGAGCAGCCAACACCGCCTCCACCTCACCCAACTCCACCCGCTGCCCCCGCACCTTCACCTGAAAATCCGTGCGCCCCACAAACTCCAACACCCCACCACACCCCCACCGCACCACATCACCCGTCCGATACACCCGAGCACCCACCACCCCCGACACCGGATCCGCCACAAACCGACCCACCGTCAAATCCACACGACCCTCATACCCCCGAGCCACCTGCACCCCACCCACATACAACTCCCCCACCACACCCACCGGAACCGGCCGCAACCGCGAATCCAACACCAACACCCGCGTATTCCACACCGGCCGACCAATCGGAACACCCACCCCCACAACACCCTCCACCACATGAAACGTCACATCCACCGACGCCTCCGTCGGCCCGTACAAATTCACCAACTCCGCACCACACACCCCCGCAAACCGCCCCGCCAACACCGACGACAACCCCTCACCCGACACAAACACCCGACGCAAACCCGAACACCCCACCCCCAACTCCCCCACGCTCAACTCCCCCACGAACACCTCCAACATCGACGGCACAAAATGCACCACCGACACCCCCCACCGCTCGATCACACCCACCAAATACACCGGATCACGATGCCCACCCGGATCCGCCACCACCAACCGCGCACCCACCATCAACGGCCAAAACAACTCCCACACCGACACATCGAACGACACCGGCGTCTTCTGCAACACCACATCCCCCACACCCAACGGAAACTCCCCCTGCATCCACAACAACCGATTCACCACCCCCGCATGCGACACCACCACCCCCTTCGGACGACCCGTCGACCCCGACGTGAACATCACATACACCGCATGCTCAGGCAACAACACCCCCAACCGATCCCCCACCCCCACCGGACCACCCGAAAACCCCGAAACATCAACACAACCCACATCAACAAACCCCACCCCCACCGGCAAACACCCACCATCACCAACCCGCGACAACACCACCACCGGATCCACCACACCCACCACAAACCCCACCCGCTCCACCGGCGCACCCACATCCACCGGAACAAACACCCCACCAGCCCGCACCACCGCAAACACCGCCACCAACAACTCCACCGACCGCGACAACGCCACACACACCCGCGACTCCGGACCCACCCCCAACGAAATCAACAACCGCGCAAAACGATTCACCCGAACATCGAACTCACCCCACGACAACACCACCCCACCACACACCAACCCCCCACCACCCACACCAGCAAACCGCCCATCCAACACATCCACCAACGTCAAACCCCCCACCACAACCCCCACACCATCCCAACCACCCACCACCAACCCACGCTCACCGGCGACAAACACGTCGACCTCACCGACCGGTGTATCCGCGTTCGCTGCGAAGGCGGCAAGAATCCGCGACATTCGCTGTGCAATGGTGTCGACCGCGGCGCGGTCAAATGCCGCCGGCTGGTACCGCAGGCTGACCTGCAGCGTCGGTTCCGCGACCGACAGCACGGTGAGCGGGTAATGCGTGGCGTCGCGGGCATTCACAGCGGTGACGCGCATACCGGCAATGTCGGTGTTCCCGCCCATCCCCGAGATATCGATCGGATACGACTCGAAGACCGACAGTGTGTCGAACAAATTGCCTGTCCCTACGACAGATTGAATCGCGCCGAGTCCGACATAGTGATGATCGAGCAGAGCTGTCTGCTCGCTTTGCAGTCGAGCGAGCAGCTGCGTACACGTCTCGTCCGGATCCAGTTGCACTCGGACAGGCAACGTGTTGATCAGCAGCCCCATCATGTTTTCCACACCAGGCAACTCGGGTGAGCGGCCCGAAACCGTGACGCCGAAGACTACGTCGTCACGGGAAAGCATCCGAGACAGTAGGACACCCCACGCCGCCTGGATCACCGTGTTCATCGTGATCCCGCTCCGTTGGACCAGCGCACCGAGTCCGTCGCGCACCGAATCGGGTAGATCGACGGCAACCTCTTCGGGCACCAGCTGCTCCGCGATCGGCGTCGAAGGCGCCAACAACGTCGGCTCGTCGACGCCTTCCAAGGCGTCCTCCCACGCCGCGAGCGAGGTCTCCATATCGCGGTGCATCAACCATTCCAGATAGGTGCGGTACGACGGAGTCTCGGGAAGATCGGCCGGGGCCCTCTCGACCGAGAGACTGTCGTCCGCGTATCGCATCAACAGTTCGCGAACCAGCAACGGCATCGACCAACCGTCGAGAACGATGTGATGGTTCGTCACCACCAACACACACCTCGTCGGCGAGGTTCGCAGCAACGTCAGCCGAAGCAGTGGCGGCGAAGCGAGGTCGAAGGGTGCACTGCGATCCTCGGCGAGGCGGCGCTCCAGATCTGCGTCGGTTGCCGATCCGCGATCACTCAGGTCGACCTCGGTCCAGGGAATCACGGCATCGTCGACAATCAACTGCACCGGTAGGCCGTTCACGTCGTAGACGAACGCTGCACACAGATTCGGGTGGTTTGCCAATAGTCCGGCAGCAGCGCCGCGCAAACGCTCGGAATCAACCTCTCCTTCGAGCTCGACGAACAACTGCGCTGTGTAGACGTCCGTCGACGTGGCCGCCAGTGAGGCATGGAACATCAGCCCGGCCTGAAGGGGCGACACCGACCAGACATCGTGCAATCCGGGGAAGTCGTTCTCCCAGCGTTCGATCTGTTGTTGGTCGACCGAGACCAGGGGAATGTCCGACGGCGTCAGACCGCCCGCATCAGGTCGCGACGCGTGCGCGGTGAGTCCGTCGAGCGCACGACGCCACAGTTCCGCGAACTCCGCGACGTCAGACCTGTCGAGCACTCCGCGGGGAAAGGTGAAAGATGCTGTCAGGCAGGGCCCGTCGACATGGTCCTCAACCGCCGCGTTGATGTCGATCACGGACGCCACAGGCATGGACGGGTTCTGGGTTCCGCCAAGCCTTCGATTGCCCTCCACCGGCAGCCAGTCCTGTGTTCCGTCAGAGGAGCTGATCCGGCCCAGATAGTTGAAACTGATCTGAGGAGAACGGAATCGGCCGAGTGGGTCGCTCTCGCCCGACAGGTACCGCAACATCCCGAATCCGATTCCATGATCGGGGATCGCACGCACGTACTCTTTGACAGCTTTGAGAGCCCGCCCGGCGTCGGCGCCACCGGCCAGTGCGTCGTCGACGTCGATTGCGCCGAGGTCCACGCGCACCGGGTAGAGCGTGGTGAACCAACCAACGGTGCGACCGAGGTCTGCGCCAGGAACCACCCCTTCCTCGCGGCCGTGTCCTTCGAGAGTGATCAGGGCGGCAGCGGTGTCCGAACCGCGGCGTCGTCGCCACCCGATCGAGGCCAACGCAACAGCGGTGACGAGTCCGTCGTTCACGCCGGCGTGGAATGCCGCAGGAACCGTGGTGAGAAGGTTTCTGGTCACCGAAGGCGAGATGTCCACTGTAACGGTGTCGACCGTGTCGTCGACGTCGATCGTGGGATCGAGTGGGCGCGAACCGATCAACGGGTCATCGCCGTCCAGGATCGTTATCCACATGTCCAGTTCGACGCTCCGGTCGCCCACGTGCTCGACAAGCCCATGCGCCCATCGCCGGAACGACGTTCCGATCTGTGGCAGTTCGGGCGTGACACCGGCCTGGAGTTGTGCTGTCACGGACGCCAGGTCGGTGACCAGAATGCGCCACGAGACGCCGTCGACAACCAGGTGATGAATCACCACAAGTAGTCGGCCCCGCCCGGTCGACACGTCAGGTTTGTCGGCCAGGTCGAACCAGATCACGCGCACCATGTCAGCCGCGGCGGGATCCAAGCTGTCGGCCGCGGCCTCGAGTTCTCCCGACGCCAAGTCCCTGAAACCTTCGTCGTCCACCGAATCGACAGCTACGCGGTGGATCAGTCCTTCGGCCGAGATCGAGCCGGGTGGTAAGACTTCCATGACCCGGTCACTCTCAACCAAGCGAGCTCGAAGCATTCCGTGGCGGTCCAGCAACACCTGGAGACCACGGACAAGGAGGTCCTGGGTGAGATCAGCGGGAGCTGTCAGCAAGAGCGCCTGGGAGAACCGTTTCACTCCGCCGCCACGTAGCCCGCCACTGCTGCGGTCGAGCATCCACTGCGCCACCGGGCTCAGTGGAACAGTTCCGACAGCGGATCCCGGTAGCTCCGCGAGTACATCAGGCCTGTCCTGCTCAAGGTGCGCCGACTCGGCAAGCGCGGCGACGGATTTGTGGTCGAAAACATCTCGGGGTGAGACGATCACACCCGCATCGCGAGCGCGGGCCACCAATTGGATGGACATGATGCTGTCTCCGCCGAGCTCGAAGAAGGAATCGTGCACTCCTACCGCATCGAGACCGAGAACCTGCGCGAAAAGAGCGGCAAGAAGATTCTCGGTTTCCGTTCGCGGTGTCCGGTCGGGTGTGGCCGTGGACGAGAAATCGGGTGCGGGAAGCGCTGCGCGGTCCAGTTTTCCGTGAACCGTCAGCGGAAGTGCGTCGAGCACCACCACCGCCGCCGGCACCATGTACGACGGCAGACGCTTGCCTGCATGCGCGAGGACGTCTCGCGGATCGACACTCGCTCCGCGATCGGGAACCACGTATCCGATCAACCGATCCCTGCCATCGCCGTTCCAGACGCCCGTCACCGCCTGGGCCACGCGCGGGTGCGTCTGCAGTGCCACCTCGACTTCCCCGAGTTCGATGCGGAACCCACGGACTTTGACTTGGGCATCGGAGCGCCCGAGATACTCCAGCTGTCGGTCGGGCGTCCACCGCACGCGATCACCCGTGCGATAGATCCGCGTTCCCGGCGCACCGAAGGGATCTGCGACAAACTGCGTGGAGGTCAACGGGGATCGCCGGTGATAGCCGCGAGCGAGAGCCGGTCCGGCAAGATACAACTCTCCGGCGACACCTACCGGTACCGCTCGCAGACGCGAGTCCAGCACTACCTCGCTGAATCCGCGAGTAGGTGTGCCGATAGTGACCGGGTCGTTCGGAGCCAGTGCCGCACTGATGCTCGACACGACAGTTGCCTCGGTAGGACCGTAGGCGTTGAACATCTTTCTGCCCGGAGCCCAGCGGGCCACCAATTCCGGCGGACACGCTTCCCCACCTGTCACGACACAACCGACAGTGGTGAGACCGTCTGGGTCGACGGACGTTAAGGCCGCCGGAGTCACAAAACAATGGGTGACGCGCTCGCGCTCCAGTAACGCCGCCAGTTCCGACCCGCCGTAGACGGTCGGTGGCACGATCACCATCGTGGCTCCAGCACCAACGGCCATCACGAGCTCGAGAACCGACGCGTCGAAACTCGGCGAAGCGAAGTGCAGAGTTCTGGATCGGGTCGTGGCGGCGAAGGTCTCACGCTCCTGGAGCGCGAAGTCGCTCAACCCGCGATGTGTGACCGTCACGCCCTTGGGTGTTCCTGTCGACCCCGACGTGTAGATCAGATAGACCGGATTGTCGATGCGAATCGGTGCCTTCCGATCCGCGTCGGTGACTTTCGATGGCGAGTACGCCCGCAGCCGTTCCTCGAAACCGGCATCGTCGAGGACTAGCCACGGCACGAGGCCGGACAATGCCGCGTTGTGAGCTCGAGACGTTATCCCCCACCCTGCACCGGAGTCGCCCAGCATGTGCTCGATACGAGCAGCAGGATGTCCCGGGTCCACGGGAAGGAATGCCGCACCTGTCTTGGCAATGGACCACACCGCCAGAACGGACTCGATGGAGCGTGGGAGACACAACGCCACCACCGATTCGGGACCCACTCCGGATTCGATCAGCATGCGGGCCAATCGGTTCGACTGCGCGTCGAGTTCGAGATAGGTCACTTCACATTCCTCGAACACCAGCGCAACGGCGCCGGGATCCTGGGCAGTCGCCATATCTGTTGCTGCAGTCAGCAAATCCGGAAGGGTCTGAACAGCGGCGGAAATCTCACCTCGCACGGGTACCAGTTCGGCTGACTCATAGGCGTCGAGGATCTCGATATCTCCGATCCGTGATTGCGGATCCGTGATAACGCGCTCGAGAATCCGTTGCAGGCGGTCGGCGAAGCCCGCTACCGTTTCCTCGTCGAAAATATCTGTGGCATATCCGAATTCGGCGCGAAGACCGTCCGATTCGCCGGCTGCGCCGGCGTTCTGCGTCACCGTCAACTGAAGATCGAAGTTGATGGTGTCGATCTCGACGCCCACGTCGGTCACCTGCAGGTCGGGGAGTTCGAGTGCAGGCCGTTCGATGTCTTGGAACTCCAACATGACTTGAAACAGGGGCGAGTACGCCGTCGAACGTGAAGGATTCACGATCTCGACGACTCTTTCGAACGGCACGTCCGCGTGAATGAAGGCGCTCAGATCTACGTTTCGGACCTGGTCGAGGAAGTCTCCGAAAGTTGCGCCGCGGTCCACTGCAGTGCGCAACACCAAAGTGTTGACGAACATGCCCACCAGGTCGTCGAGTTCGCGCTCCCCACGCCCGGCGATGGGAGTTCCGACGGCTACGTCGTCCTCATCACTGAGCCTCGCCAGCAGCACTGCCAAGGCTGCGTGCACAACCATGAAGACCGTGGCGTTGTGTTTGCGCGACAGGGCAACCACACCGGCATGCAGCTTCGGACCGAACACGAACCTGATCCGTCCGCGTCGAAGCGAACGCACATCACCGCGCGGTCGATCGGTCGGAATGTCGAGAACCTCCGGTGCGCCCGCAAGATTCTCGGCCCAATAGCCGAGCTGTTTCGAGATCAGAGACCGAGAGTCCGATTCCGAGCCCAACCAACCAAGTTGCCACAACGCGTAGTCGGCATACTGGATCCCGAGCGGCGCCCACTGCGGTGCCTCACCGTTCACACGGGAGGTGTATGCGCTCATGAGATCTCGGGCCAGCGGTACCGTCGAGAATCCGTCGGCGGCGATGTGGTGAATCACGATCACCAGGACATGCGAGTGGACCTGGTCGTCTCGCCGCAACAAGGTGGCGCGCATCGGGACCTGCTGCATGACGTCGAAACCATCCGAAACGATCTGCCGGCAACGCTCGCGCAGCTCTTCCTCTCCCTGCACAAGTATCGGTGCAAGATCCGATACCACCTGTGAGGTAGACATGATCACTTGACGCGGGCCGTCGTCAGTGAGAGGAAAAACAGTGCGCAAGGACTCGTGCCGCTCGACGACGTCGACAAATGCCGCGTGAAGTGCACTCAGATTCACTGTGCCGTCGAGCCTCAACGCGCACGCGACGTTGTAGGCGGCGGACTCGGGGGCGAACCGATTCGCAAACCACATTCGCTCCTGCGCCGGTGAAAGTGGGATATCTGTCGTCATACCCCGCGGCGTCAACGCCGGCTTGGCCCCCTCTCCTCCGCGACACTGCGCCAATTCGGCCAGCGCTGCAACGGTAGAAGCATCGAAGACGTCACGAATGTTGATCCGTTCGCCGAGAACAGAATTCACTCGCGCAACCAACCTGGCCGCACTGAGAGAGTTCCCACCCAGGGCAAAAAAGTCGTCGTTCACGCCCACCGTCGACGTTCCCAGCAGATCATCGAAGATTGCGGCAACCGTCTCCTCGACCGGCGTTCGTGGCGCAACATACTGCAGCGCTTGAGGTTCGAAGGTGACGTCCGGGAGGGCTTTACGGTCCAACTTCCCATGCACCGTCACCGGAAACTCCCCCAACACCACCACCACAGACGGCACCATGAACCCCGGAAGAGACCTCCGCACCCCCTCCAACACCACCACCTCATCGACCACCACCCCCACCTCACCCACCACAAACCCCACCAAAAAATCCCCACCCACACCCGACCGCAACACCACCACCGCACCAGCCACCCCCACCTGAGCAGCCAACACCGCCTCCACCTCACCCAACTCCACCCGCTGCCCCCGCACCTTCACCTGAAAATCCGTGCGCCCCACAAACTCCAACACCCCACCACACCCCCACCGCACCACATCACCCGTCCGATACACCCGAGCACCCACCACCCCCGACACCGGATCCGCCACAAACCGACCCACCGTCAAATCCACACGACCCTCATACCCCCGAGCCACCTGCACCCCACCCACATACAACTCCCCCACCACACCCACCGGAACCGGCCGCAACCGCGAATCCAACACCAACACCCGCGTATTCCACACCGGCCGACCAATCGGAACACCCACCCCCACAACACCCTCCACCACATGAAACGTCACATCCACCGACGCCTCCGTCGGCCCGTACAAATTCACCAACTCCGCACCACACACCCCCGCAAACCGCCCCGCCAACACCGACGACAACCCCTCACCCGACACAAACACCCGACGCAAACCCGAACACCCCACCCCCAACTCCCCCACGCTCAACTCCCCCACGAACACCTCCAACATCGACGGCACAAAATGCACCACCGACACCCCCCACCGCTCGATCACACCCACCAAATACACCGGATCACGATGCCCACCCGGATCCGCCACCACCAACCGCGCACCCACCATCAACGGCCAAAACAACTCCCACACCGACACATCGAACGACACCGGCGTCTTCTGCAACACCACATCCCCCACACCCAACGGAAACTCCCCCTGCATCCACAACAACCGATTCACCACCCCCGCATGCGACACCACCACCCCCTTCGGACGACCCGTCGACCCCGACGTGAACATCACATACACCGCATGCTCAGGCAACAACACCCCCAACCGATCCCCCACCCCCACCGGACCACCCGAAAACCCCGAAACATCAACACAACCCACATCAACAAACCCCACCCCCACCGGCAAACACCCACCATCACCAACCCGCGACAACACCACCACCGGATCCACCACACCCACCACAAACCCCACCCGCTCCACCGGCGCACCCACATCCACCGGAACAAACACCCCACCAGCCCGCACCACCGCAAACACCGCCACCAACAACTCCACCGACCGCGACAACGCCACACACACCCGCGACTCCGGACCCACCCCCAACGAAATCAACAACCGCGCAAAACGATTCACCCGAACATCGAACTCACCCCACGACAACACCACCCCACCACACACCAACCCCCCACCACCCACACCAGCAAACCGCCCATCCAACACATCCACCAACGTCAAACCCCCCACCACAACCCCCACACCATCCCAACCACCCACCACCAACCCACGCTCGGGCACGCCCAAAATTTCCGTATCCCCTACTGGCACTGTTGGATCCGACACGACCGACCGCAGGAGGCGGACGAAACGCTCGCCGAACTCGGCGACTGTGGTGCGCTCGAAGATATCGGAGGCGTAGGTAAAGGCGGCGTCGAAACCCACCGGGATTCCGTCCTTGCCACGCTTTTCGGAGAGCGACAATTGCAAGTCGAATTTGGCGACACCGATGTCGACTGAAACAACATCGACACCGAGTCCTGGTAGTTCGAGGTGGGGATCTGCGGTGTTCTGAAATTCCAACAGAACCTGGAAGAGCGGTGAACGAGATGGTGAACGCTCCGGAGCAACTGCATCGACGATTCGCTCGAACGGCACCTCGGTTTGCCCGAACGCTGCCAGATCAACTTCGCGAGTTCGTGAAAGGATTTCCTCGAAAGTCGCGGCGGTGTCAACGGCGGTTCGCAGGACGACCGTGTTGACGAACATCCCGACCAGGTCGTCGAGGACTTGCTCCGCGCGCCCTCCCACCGGAGTGCCGATCGCTATGTCCGGCGAGGCGCTCAGCCGTGCCAACAGAACCGCCAGCACTGCGTGCATCACCATGAACGGTGTCGCGTTGTGATTCCGAGCGAGTTCGAGGAGGTCACTGTGCACGTCTGCGGGCACCGAGAATAGGACCGATTCACCGCGCATGGATCGTTCCGCCGGCCTCGGTCGATCCAGCGGAAGGTCGATCACGTCAGGTAGACCGGACAGGGTGGACGTCCAGTAGTCCAACTGCTTCGCCTGGAGCGTGTCCGGATCGGCGTCACTGCCGAGCAGTTCGATCTGCCATTGGCTGTAGTCGGCGTACTGCACAGGCAAAGGCGGCCAGTCCGGTGCCCGACCGGCAGCCCGCGCCGCGTAGGCGCGGGTCAGGTCGCGGGCCAGCGGCTCGAGAGATGCTCCATCCGCCGAAATATGGTGAACCACCAACGCGAGGACATGAACTTCCGGAGTGATTCGAAAAAGAGAGCCGCGCACGGGCACGTTCGCGCTCACATCGAACCCCTCGCGAGCGAGATCGGCGACGCGCCTGTCCAAGGCTTCCTCGTCAACGGATACTTCCCACGCCATCTCCGACGTCACACGTTCCGAAGGAACCACGACCTGATGTGGACCGTCGACCGACGCCGGGTAGACGGTGCGAAGCGATTCATGTCGATCGACAACATCTCCCATCGCGAGTTTCAGCGCAGCCACATCCAACGCCCCTGACAGTCGGACCACCATCGGGATGTTGTAAGCCGGGGACGAAGTGTCGAACTGATTGACAAACCACAGGCGTTGTTGCGCCACAGACACCGGAATCTTGTCCCTGTACGAATGTGCCTGCAGGATTGGACGCTTCGAACGCGAGGGATCGACGCCGGAGGACTTCGCGTCACGCACGTGGAGGGCCAGTGATTCGATCGTCGGTGCTTCGAACAAAGTCCGCACCCCGAAATCGATTGCTTCAGCGGCATTGACTAGTGCGATCAGCTTTGTGGCGATCAGTGAGTTCCCACCCAGCTCGAAGAAGTCGTCCCCCGCACCCACCGTCTCGACGCCTAGAACGTCGGCAAAAATCTCGGCGAGCACTAGTTCCTCAGCGCCCTCGGGCGGTCGAAAGTCGTCCGACCGAGCATCGAACCGAGGTGCAGGTAAGGCAGCGCGATCGACCTTTCCCGCCGGAGTAACCGGCAACTCGTCGAGTAGAACAAATGCCGCAGGAACCATGTACGACGGAACACGGCTCGCGACGTACCGCGTCAGCTCGGCCGTCGAGAGCGCACTTCCGCCGGCAGGCACGACGTACGTGGTAATCATCGCTGTCCCGGAGGGAGCCGCCCGCGCCACGGTGACTGCATTCTCGACCTGCGGACACGCCCGCACGATGCTGTCGATTTCCCCGAGTTCGATACGAAATCCGCGAACTTTCACCTGGAAGTCACTACGACCGACGTACTCGAGTCCACGGCCACGGCGCCACCGCACCAAATCCCCCGTTCGATACATCCGCTGCCCGGGGAGGCCGAAGGGGTCTGCCACGAATCGTTCTGCCGTCAACGCATACTTTCGGTGGTAGCCGCGTGCGAGCGCGTCTCCCGAGATGTACAGCTCGCCCACAACACCGTCGGGGACGGGGTGCAGCCGCTGATCGAGCACGATCTCCTCGAAACCGCGGAGCAGACCGCCCACTGTGATGTTCTCCGACGAGACCATCGGCTCTCCGATGTTCGACATGACGGTGGTCTCGGTCGGCCCGTAGGCATTGCACAGCCGTCGGCCGGGAGCCCACCGCTGCACAAGATCCGGCGGACAGGCCTCACCACCGACCACCACGTCGCCGAAGTCCGAAAGGCCCTCGGGAGAAACTGTTCCGAGCGCCGCAGTAGTGACAAAACCATGCGTGACACGCTGGGATTCGAGGAGGTGAGACAGCTCGTCACCGCCGTAGATCGTGCTCGGTGCAATCACCATGGTCGCTCCGGCACCGAAAGCCAGCAGGTATTCGAAAATCGAGGCGTCGAAACTCGGGGTCGAGAAGTGCAATGTTCGCGCACCCTGGGTCGCACCGAACCGCGAACGCTGTTCGGCAGCAAGCGCTTCCAGTCCACGATGCGAGACCGTCACCCCCTTGGGGAGTCCGGTGGAACCCGAAGTGTAGATCACGTATGCAGGATTGTCGGGCCGGATCGGGTGCACCCGATCGACATCGGAGATGGAGCGCACGGACAACCGTGCAAGTCGGCCACGGAACTCAGCGTCGTCGATTGCTATCCAGGAAATCGAATCCGGCAAACGATGAAGTTCGGAAACGACCGTGAGCCCCAGTACGGCGCCGGAATCGGTCAGCATGAAGCGAACACGTTGACCCGGATAGGTCGGATCCACCGGCACGAATGCCGCGCCGGCTTTGGTCACCGCCAACATCGCGACAACCGATTCGATCGAACGCGTCAAACCCAGCGCCACACTGTTTTCCGGACCGATGCCGCGGTCGATCAAGACTCGGGCCAACTTCGACGAACGCTCGTCGAGTTCTCGATACGTCAACTCGGCATCGAGATACGACAGGGCCACGCCGTCGGGGTGTGTGCGCGCCGCACCGTCGAACAGTTCGGCCAGGGTGCGGTGCGAAGCGCGAGGGTCACTGCGTACAGGCTGCATCGCGGATCGCTCGTCGTCGGACAAGATGTCGATGTCGCCGACCATCATTGTCGGATCTGTGGTGACGGATTCCAGGACGCGCGCGAACCGCAAACCGAGGCCACGTACCGTCTCGGCGTCGAACAGGTCGGTGGCAAACGCGAGCGTCACCGTGATTCCGGACGGCGTACCCACCTCGTCGAAAGTCTCGACTGCAGACACTCCGAGATCGAAGCGGCCGATGTCGCGAGGGTGCTCGTCAGCGCTGGCGACGGACTCGAACGTCACCTGTATTACCGGCGCATACGCAGGTACATCCTCCACCTCGAGCGACTCCGCCACCTGCTCGAGCCGTATCCCACTGTGCGGCAGCGCATTACTTCGGACCTCGACGACACTGCCCAAGAGTGCCGTGAACGGCGTCTCCAGATCGATGCGACTCCGGATGGCGACGATGTTCGCGTCGGATCCCGCGGGCGTACCGATCACAACATCCGAAGCACCGGACAACCGGCTCACCAGGAGAGCAAAGCTTGCATGTAAGACCGCACGAGTGTCCGTCCCGAGATCACTCGCCATCGCCGTGATCCGCGCGTGGGTGTCGGCGGCGATCACGACCTCAACCCGTCCGTTCTCCAGCGATTGCGTTGCAGGCCTGGGTCGATCGAAGGGAAGTTGCAACAGTTCGGGCGCGCCGGTGAGCTCGTGTGTCCAATATTCGAGGTGCCGCACTTCGCGTTGTCGTCGCTCGCCCTCCCGGGCCGTCGGGCTGTGAATGTCTGCGAGCTCGGCACCGGAATCAGACGCGATCAACTCTTCCAGCAAGCCGACAAAATTCCGGTGGTGCTCGCGTAAACCCACCTCCTCGTATCGGATCGGGTTTGCCCGGAAGTCGACACGCAGCCTGTCGCCGCTCGGATACACGTTGACCAGAAGGTCGTCCACCGGCCCGGAGGTGACGATGTGATACTCCCCAACCACCTCGCCCAACTGCACCTCCTGGCGAAACAGCATGACGTTGACCATGGGCCCGGCATATGAGTCTTCGCCTTCCAGACCGCTCGTCACGCCTGCGTCCCGACGGATGTCGTCGAGGCTGCAGCGCTGGTGCCGCAATGCACCCATGAGCTCATGCTGGACCTGGGCGAAGAGTTCACCGACGGTGTCGACCGCTGCGACACGGATGAGCAGTGGCGTGACGTTCACCATCATGCCGCCCGAGTCCCGCAGCACCGCCGTAGTACGTCCGGACATCGGAACATGAATCTGGACAGTCTCTTTCGCCGTCATCCGCGCGAGGTACAACGCGAGCGCAGCGATGACCGGTGCAGCGTGGTTCTCGGATTCGTAGAGAAGGGCACAACTTCGGTCCGACATCAGTGTGCTTTCGAGTCGGCTCTCGGTTTGCGCGGGCCCAGAAGCCTCCGCCAGGCTGGATCCGGCGAGGGTGGTATTGCGCTCAGCCCAGTACTCCCGGTCGGCGGCGAATCGATCCGACATTCTGTACCGCTTGTCGATGTCGTACAGCGTGCGCAGTGTCGCGGCACGACTCGGCTGCGAGTCCTTTCTCGCCGCCGAGGCCGAGTACCGATGCGCAATGCGGTTCATCATGGTCATGGCGCCGAAACCGTCGAGCGCAACATGATGGATGCGGCTGTACCACAGATAGTGCGCGTCACCCACGCGCAGCACAGCGGTCGCGACGATTCCGTCGACTGCCAGGTCGAGCTGCGTCCGGCAATCTCGGCGCATCCACCCGAGGGCATCCTCGATCGGATCGGGGGACCCACGGAGGTCGACCAAACCGACCGAGATTTCGGCCTTCTCATCCACGTACTGCATCGGTTGACCGTCGATCTCGATCACTTTGAGCAAAGGAGATTGAAACTCGTATGCCACCGCTCGCGTTTCGCGATCCAGCAGTTCGACGTCGAGTTCGCCGCGCAGCTCCACGTAGTGCGCTATCAGAATCGGGACTTCGGGATCGAATTGCTGAGCGAACCAGGTTGCCCGTTGGGCGGCCGAGAGCGGAAAGAGCGTCTCATCAGAAGGGTCGGTCCGACTTACCTCGAAGGGTTTCACAGCGCCCCGCCCCGCATGATCTCCGCGGCCGCCGAGTGCGTAGCCGCGTCCGAATCAACAGCGCGAA
This sequence comes from Rhodococcus sp. SG20037, assembly GCF_031763325.1. Classification (NCBI taxonomy): domain Bacteria; kingdom Bacillati; phylum Actinomycetota; class Actinomycetes; order Mycobacteriales; family Nocardiaceae; genus Rhodococcus; species Rhodococcus sp. SG20037. Next base: position 3,571,446 of record NZ_CP134497.1, read on the forward strand.
AGCAAGAGGCTGATCGCGCCTCTCAAGCAGTCGTACCCAGAATCGGCAAGCGCATGCACCGCCCCACCAGTCGATGTCACGTACGTATCGCTCATGTTTCGCGTGCCCGATATGTACTAAAAGTGTGAATGTGACTCGTCACCTCGGTAATGTCCCACTCCGAGAAGACACATCCCCGAGGGGAGCAGGCGCATGGACATCACCACCATTACCGACGTGATACGCCGACCACCGGATCGCCCAGGGGACGTGTGGCGTCCCGGCGACGCCTGGCTCGCGGGAGGAACGTGGCTGTTCTCAGCGGAACAACCCGACACCCGTCGACTCGTCGACCTCAACGCGCTCGGCTGGACATCACTGGAGGTCGGCGCGACTCATTTCGGTGTCGGGGCCACGTGCACCGTTGCCGAACTGTATGCGTTTGTCCCGCCGAACAATTGGCGTGCGAGCCCACTTATTCGCGTCAGCTGCGAGTACTTCCTCTCTTCCTTCAAGGTGTGGAATTCGGCAACCGTAGGCGGCAACATCTGTATGTCACTTCCAGCCGGACCGATGATCACCCTGGCAGTTGCACTCGAGGCTTCGTTCACACTATGGGCTACCGACGGAACAGTGAGGACCGTCGACGCGTGCGACTTCGTGACCGGTGACCATCAGAATGTCCTGGAGCCGGGCGAAGTCCTTCGGAGCATCGAGTTCCCGGTGCACTCACTCACCAAACGGCACGCCCACCGCCGCTTCAGTCTCACGCACCTCGGCCGTTCGACGATCTTCATGATCGCGACGCAGACTCCTGGCGCCGACGACTTTCACCTCACCATCACCGCCGGCACCACCCATCCGATCCGGCTGACGTTCGACGCGATGCCGGACGAGCACTCTCTGCGACGAGCCGTCGACTCCATTTCGGCCGACAGTTGGTTCGACGATCCCAACGGAACCCCCGACCACCGCCTCCACCTCGCCCGCCACTACGCCGACGAGCTCCGAAACGAACTCACGGGGAGCCAGTCATGAGCTACACGGTGAACGACCGGCAGTTCCACGAGGAGCCGTTCCCGGGACAGTGTCTCCGGACGTTTCTTCGGCACCTCGGACACCACGGAGTGAAGAAGGGATGCGACGGCGGGGACTGCGGGGCGTGCACAGTGTGGCTCGACGGAACACCGATACACAGCTGCATCACGCCCGCCTTTCGCGCCGACGGTCGCGCGGTAACCACGATCGAGGGACTCGGCACGCCCGAAGATCTCCATCCGATTCAGCAGCAGTTCCGGGATGCACCCGGCTTTCAGTGTGGGTTCTGCACCGCCGGGATGATCATGACCTCGGCGGCGCTCACCGACGCGCAGAAAGAAGACTTGCCGCGAGCGCTCAAGGGAAACCTGTGCCGCTGCACCGGTTACCGATCCATCGAAGACGCGGTCAACGGTGTCGGTGCTGTCGAAGTTGCCCTCCCGGGACAGGCCGTCGGAACCAGCGTCGGGGCGCCGGCGGCCACCGACGTGGTGACCGGCCGAGCCGAATACACTATGGACACCGCGATCGACGGCATGCTGCACCTGAAAGTGCTGCACTCGCCTCACGCACATGCCCGCATCACCTCCATCGACACCACCGAGGCGCTCGCCGTCCCCGGTGTCCATCGCGTCTACACCTGGAAAGACGTGCCGCGCAAGCTCTTCACCACGGCAATACATACCGACCACCTTGTCGATCCGGACGACACCTACATTCTCGACAACGTCGTGCGGTTCGTGGGTCAGCGTGTAGTGGCCGTCCTCGCCGACTCCGTCGTCGCTGCGGAAGAAGGCCGTCGGAAGGTGAAGGTCGATTACGAGATCCTGCCTTCCGTGTTCGATCCGGAAGAGGCCATGGCCGACGGCGCTCCAGCCCTGCACGGATCCGACGATCCCTTTGTTCGAGATCCCGAGCACAACATCCTGCTCGAACTTCACGGTCATGTGGGCGACGTCGAGGCAGGGTTCGCCGAGGCCGACGTCATCCACGAAGGCACCTACTTCTCGCCGCGGGTTCAGCACGCGCACCTCGAGACGCACGGTTCGATCTCCTGGATGGAAGACGGACGCCTTCACGTTCGCACAAGTTCGCAGTCCCCCTCCATCGCCAAGGTCAAACTCGCCCATCTCTTCGACCTCCGCCCGGATCAGCTACGCGTGTTCTGCAAACGCGTGGGCGGCGGGTTCGGAGGAAAACAGGAAGTGATCAGCGAGGATCTGGTGGCGCTCGCCACCCTCGACACCGGTCGTCCCGTCTGCCTCGAGTTCACCCGAGAAGAAGAGTTCACCACCGCGTCGCCGCGTCATCCGATGAAGCTCACGATCAAGCTCGGTGCCAAGTCGGACGGAACCCTCACAGCCTTTCAGTATCGCAACGTATCGAACACCGGTGCGTACGGAAACCACGGTGGAGAGACACTCTTTGCCGGCGGCGCGGCAGTATCGCTCTACCGCTGCGCCAACAAGAAGTTCGATGCGTATTCCGTGTACACCAATAACGTCCCGAGCGGCGCTCTGCGTGGGTACGGGATGACGCAACCGGCCTTTGCCGTGGAATCGGCCATGACCGAATTGGCCGTCGCGCTGAACATGGATCCGCTCGAACTGCGTCGACGCAATATCGTCCGACCGGGCGATTCGCTGATCGCACTCGAAGACGGCCCAGACGACGTGATCTTCACCGAAGACGGACTGGGGCAATGCATCGATCTGATCGACACCGCGTTGAAGCGGCAACAGGTTCCCTCGCTCGGAGACGATTGGCTGATCGGCACCGGTACCGCCAGTTCACTACATGAGACCGCGCCACCCACCGAGCACATTTCCGAGGCTTGGCTCACCCTCGGCGAAGACTGTGTATACGAACTTGCCATCGGCACAGTCGAATTCGGTGAGGGAACTTCTACGGCCCACGTGCAGATCGCCGCAAATCAGCTGGGCACAACTCCGTCGCGTGTACGAATCATTCAGTCGGACACCGACCGAACCGGTTTCGACACAGGCGCTTTCGCCAGCGCCGGCCTGTTTGTCGCTGGGAACGCGGTACTTCGCGCGTCGAATGCGCTCCGCGATCGCCTACTTGCCTTCGCCGCGCACCACACCGGCGTGTCGATTGACCAGTGCTCGATGGACGACGACAAGATCGTCTGCGGTAGTACTCGATTAACACTGCAAGAGATACTCGAGGCCGCACGCCCGCGCGGGATCCGATTCACCGAGGCGCGGAAGGCATACGGATCTCCGCGCAGCGTGGTGTCCAACACTCATGGCTTCCGGATTGCCGTCCATCGCATCACCGGCGAGATCCGCATTCTCTACAGCGTCCAAGCCACCGACGCTGGGGTGATCATCAATCCGGCGCAGGTGCGGGGACAGATCGAAGGTGGCGTCGCCCAGGGCATCGGCTTCGCACTCACCGAGAACTTCCACGTAGACGCAAACGGCGCGATGATGAACCCGAATCTACGTAACTACCGGATCCCGACATATGCAGATATCCCACGCACGGAGGTGATCCTCGTCGAGTCATCAGACTCCGTCGGTCCTCTCCGCTCCAAGGGCATGGCGGAGTGCTGCATCAATCCGGTTGCCCCTGCATTGGCGAACGCACTGCAGGATGCAACCGGGTCACGATTCCGGTCGCTACCGCTCACCCCGGAACGCATCTACACAGGCCTGAACCGATGACCGCGCACACGTCGGCGGACAGCGCCGCGACGGTCATCATCGGCCAGCGAGTGCGTGCCGGACTGGAGAAAGAATTCGAGGTATGGCAGAAAGATCTCAACCGGGCGGCCGCAGATTATGCAGGCTTCCTCGGGGCAGAAATCGCGGCTCCGACGCCCACCCAACCTGATTGGGTGATCGTGTACCGATTCGACTCCATCGCTCATGTTCAAGCGTGGATCAACAGCGCGACGAGGCAGGACTACCTCGACAGCGGTCGTCAGTTCTTCGACGGCCCGGCCACGCAGCAGGTAGTGAGCGGCGGGATCAGGCCTCCGGACCCACTGCTGACCGTCGTAGTGACGCACCGAGTCGGTGACGACAGCATCGACGAGTTCCTTGCCTGGCAGGACCGCCTTCGCGAGGTGGAGAGTGCTTTCGACGGATTCCGCGGCACCGAACTGTTTCGCCCCGTCGACGGTGTGCAGGATGAGTGGACCCTGCTGTACCGCTTCGACAATGCTGCCCATCTCGATACGTGGCTGACTTCCCCTGAGCGACAACAACTCCTCGCCGAGGGCCGCAAGTTTCACGACTTCGAACTGCGAACCGTGGACAATTCGTTCGGCAGTTGGTTTGCCTTCGACGAGAACGGAAACGAGGCCCCTCCACCTTCGGAGCCAAAAACCTCGATCGCGGTCTGGGTCGGTCTCTACCCGACTGTCGTCTTGCTTACTTTGGCGCTGTCACCGCTGAAGCTGCCACTCTGGCTCGGATTGTTGATCGGCAATCTGCTGTCGAGCTTCATCATGAGTTTCTTCACGATGCCGTACTACGTGAATCGACTCCTGCGCCGTTGGCTGCGTCCGCCTCCGGGGATTCCTGTCGCAAAAACCAACGCACAAGGGGTGGCAATCGTCGCCGCTGTGACCTTGTTCTGGGTTATCGTCTTCTACCTCGTGACTACTCAGTTCTGGTCGCTGCCCTGAACTCTCCGGAACACGAAAAGCCAGCGCATGTAACGGGGCATGATTCTTCCCCGGTGCGTACGCTGGCATTTTCAGTTATGTCCGTTCACGCGGCCGTTGGTGGGCTGTTCCCGCCGATCGGCTGCTGGAACGGATCGATCGACATCGGTGGATAGAACACCGATTTCCGATCCGGACCGATCTCCACCCGCCACTCCGTGTGATGCAGCGTCCGATGATGATGACCACACAACAGAACCAGGTTGTCGAGATCCGTTGGGCCACCATCACCCCAGTGAACAATATGATGAGCATCGCACCACCCCGACGGAGTCCCGCACCCCGGAAACGCACACCCACCATCACGAACCGCCAACGCCCGCCGCTGCGACACCGTCGCTGTTCGCGCTTCCTTACCGCAGTCGAGCGGAACACCACTCTCATCCAACAAAATCCGCGTGACCGTGCAGTCGCACGCCAACATCCGCGCGGTATCGATACTGATCGGGCCCACCCAATCCGCCCACGCGAAACCCAACTCCTCAGTGGACGGCAGTAGATCTTTCAACGCCTTGAGGTCTGTCATGTCTTTTGCACTGGCGGTGACCGTGATGTGCGGTTTCACCCCGCCCTCGAACGGACCCAACCCCGCCCGCTCGTACCGGCGCAACAACTCACAAAACCCATCCGCCCGCCGCAGCGCCGGCGTACGCGTGTCCTTGACCCCGTCCTTCTCCGGCGTCGGCGCCGACAGGCTCGACAACAACGTGATCAGACGCGCCCCGTTCACAGCATCCAAGTCACCCTTCACCGACACGCGCCCGTACAAACCTTTCGAGGCGTAGAACTCGTTACGCTCCGAATCCTCGCCGACCGGAACGCCGTCCTCGCGCTTGCCGTACTGCTTCTCGATCCGCCGGATCGCCGCCCGCACCGCATCACAATCCGCAATATTCTGCGACGCCAACCCCAACAGAATCCCGCGAGCCTTGTCCACATCCGCCAGGGTCATGTTCTTCGGCGGATGCTGACAAAACGACGCCACCTGACGGGCTTTCAACGCATCCACATCACCACGATGAAACGCATCCGCGACAACAGGTTCGAGCATCAACAACCGCGCCAACCCGACCAGCAGACTGCACTCACCGATCTCCAAATTCGTCGAACCATGCAACCACAGCGCGATCGCCCGAAAACCCTTCCCACCGAGAACCTCACGGGAAAACATCTCCACGATCAACAACACCATCCGCGACTGCAACTCGTGCCGGACACGCACCAGACCCAGAACCTCACCCTTGAGGCCCTCACCATCCAGCTGCCACGCTCCCCGACTGTCCATACCGAAAGTTTAATCGAACACACTTTCGATAACCAGAGACAAACCGGACAACTTCGAGAACAGGAAGGCTCGAGACACGTTGATATGAAACTACTTTCAGCAACTCTCAAAACCGGATCATCGGCCGCCGAGCGGCAGAACTCCCCCGCCGACGGGATAGGGCGGCAGCGTTCCCACAAGCGTCGGTGTCAATGTGGTCGCAGACGGATCGGCACGACCGAGAGTGAATTTCCGAACTTCGGCACCCGTTCCGTTGCTGCCGCTGACGAGGAGATCCGCGCCGGTAGTCGTGCTCGTCGTGGCCACTCCCACACCCGACTCTAGAGCGGTGAACGGGTCGAAAGCTGCAACCTCCCGAAATGCCACGTCCGTCGAATGGTGATCTGGACTCTCGAGGTACATCTCGGGTGCACCGTCGAGCCTGGATCCACTCGAGAAGACGCGGATTGATCCTTCTCCTCCGAGCATGCCTGCCACTATCGACTTTGCGCCGCCCTCGGCGCCGGCCACCCAACCCGTCGACAGAGACACCCCGTCGCGGTAGCCCTGATCGAATGCCAAGAACTGCGACGTCATTACAGGACCAGCCGTATGACCTGCGTGTTCATCGGAGCCGCCCTGCGCAGCCGCCGTCGGTTCGTACAGGTCGTAGCGGAACGTCTTGATCAACGGCTCCTCGCCCGCACCCGGTGCGGTCACGATGCTCGCTCGACCGGAGTGACTGTCAACCATTCCGGTTGCGAACGTGACTCCGCTACTCGATCCCGGGTACGGCGAGAACGAACCGAATTCTGCGGGTGCGGACCTCTTGTCCGCCGGAAGGTCGGTGGAGTAAATCTTGACCTGCGACTCCATCCCTGGGCCCGAGGCAACGATGATGTTGTCCGCCAGTGCGTTTCCGTCGATATCGACGCCGCCGATGTTCACTCCGCCACGAAAACCCACATCGAAGGGGGCAAATCTTGCCAACTCGTCGGTGAACGGCACGCCGCCGACTGCGTTGTACGCCACCACTTCCGGAGCCGAGCCTGCACCTGTTCCAGCGACCAGATCAAGCACCATGTCTCCGTTCACGTCCGCCATCGCAACACTCGGGGTGCCTTCGAACGACGGGAAGGGCGTCACAGCAGTGATCAGTTTGTCGCCGTTGGCATCGAATATCTGCACCTTGGCGGGCACGCCGGCCGAACCAGGTATCGCGACGGCATATGTCGATACCTCGGGAATCACGTTGACAGTCGCCATCAAACCGTTGTCCTCGTGATTGAGTCGGTGGCAGTGAATCACAAAGGTTCCGGTGTACTCGGTGAACTTCGTTCGCAACGTCACTGACGCAGGCTCGAGAGCATTCTCATTCTCGTCAGTCACCGGAGCGGGCACGTTCACGTTGTCGATTCCCCAGGGCTGAACGCCCGTCGTGGTACCTGCGACGGGATCCACAACTTCCGTTACCTGGAAGTCGTTGACGTGAATATGCATCGGGTGTTCGTCGTTGTTGAGGTTCGTGATCTTCCATTCCTCAACGGAATTCAGTCGCGGTTGAATCAGCGGAATGTTGGGGAACGTGTTGTCGGCGAATTCGTAGGTGAAGGCCTTCGGATCGCTGTTGCTGGCCTTCTCGTTTCCGAACCCACCGGACACTGTGAGATTGCGGGTCACGTCGGGCGTCATCGCTGCGGTATCCACGAACGAGGTGTAGGTATCGAGCTTCTGTCCGAACTCGAAGGGAGTCGTCTTTCCTTCACCCTCGTCTGGCGTCGCACGGATCAACTGCTGAGTCGGGAACGTGAAGAATCCGTCCGCGTAACTGATCACCGACGGGTCGACGGTGACGGTTCCGAGTTCGGCGGGCGGATTGTCGGTACCGTTGTTGGTGTAGAGAATGCCTGGATTGCTCACCGGCTTTGCACCTTCGAGCGGTGGCATCTCCAGCACCAGATCGCCGGACTCCGGCATCGTCACTGCGATTGCGTATCGCGAGGCCGGCGGAATCACCAGCCTGGTTCCGTCCCCATCCACGGGTGGCCTGACCTCGTCGAACGGGTTTCCGTCCTGCCCTACGATGGCGAACTTCGGATGGGCGCCGGTTGCGGTTTCCGTCAACGTGACCGGCATGTAGGCAAAGTCGCTGATGTTGGCAAGCACCCAGATCTCGGTCTGCCCCGGCTTCAGTTTCAGCGACGGCTGGAACTGACCGTTCACGGTGTACTGCACATCGCGTTGGTTGTCCGGCAGTGAGGGATCGGCCGGTACAGTCGTCGATTCACCCACAAAGCTCTGCAGATTGCCTGGAACGAATTGATTCTGTCCACGATGATTGGCCGGGGACAACGGTCCGGTATACCAGTTGGTGAAATACTGCGCGCCCTCGGTGGTGTCCGAGAAATTCACCGGAGCAAGGCTCGGACGGTACGTCCCGTCGGCTAGTTCCGTACCGGCGGGTGGCGTCAACGTACTGACGAATTGGGGCCAGTTCGCGTCGTTGAGCTGTCGGCCCTTTCCTTTGCGGTCGAATACGAAGTTGTACTGCAGTGCCATATCGCGAATCGGAACGTCGTTTGCCGTCACGACAGGCAGATTGCCGTCCGGCCGGCCGATTTCCAGTAGCCCGGCCAGGCCCATGTACGTCTGCTGGGCGGTGAGGGTGTGCCGGTGACTGTGATACCAGTACAGACCGTTCGGCATCGTCCCCGGAATCGCGTAGTCGTACACGTTTCCCTGGCCGGCGGGAATGTTGAGCAACACGTTGTCCGCATTGCCGTCCGGACTCACGTGCACTCCGTGCGTGTGCAGATTCAGCGGAGCCGACGTCAGCGCCGGCGGATAGATCGGCACGTCCCCGCCCGCCGGTGTGAATGCCGGATCGTAGAAGTCCTGGATCGTGAGATCTTGCAAATCGTTGTCGTAATGAATGATCAATCGCTCTCCGGGATTGACGCGGAGAGTCGGCGCCGGATAGACGTCACTCGCCGAGGTCGATCCGTCCGACGCCGTACCGCGGATGACCTCGTACCCGAAGAGCAGAAAATTCGACACGGGCGCCGAAGCGGTATCGAGCGGAATCACTCCCTGATGAGCGGACAAGCGCACCTCGAGAACACCATCTCGGCTACTCAGTTTCACCGGCTCCCGATAGTCGACGGCGGTTCCGCCAGAGCCGTAATTGCCGCCCACCTCGGGCGCCGATTCACCGGAGGTACACGCGGCCAACGCCATAGTCATGGACACCACTACTGCTGCGGCTAACGACTTTCCTCGCAGTGTGATCACTGGTTTCCCCGTTCCATGGTGGCGTGAGGTACGTCCGATCAGCGCTCACCAGCCTATCGAGAAAACATCGGCTGAACAGGATATTCACGACAAATCGCCCACCTAAGGCCTGCGTGAGTGCTGCACCTTGCAAGCAGTCTCAGCAAACCGATCAGAAATCGAGAAGCACAGCCACGAGACCCGCAATTACGTTGAAACACATGAACACACCACAGAAGTCCACTTCCGACCACACGTCGCCAATCCACACATCAGCAGGGAACGCCCAGATGACCACCGCGAAATCCGTGATACTCGACGTTCCCGACCTCGCGGCAGCCGAAGCCTTCTACAACGCTCTCGGCGTCGGAGATCGAATCCAGCTACGCGAATCGAACGAACCGACAACAGGGTTTCGTGGGTACACCCTTTCGCTCGTCGTCTCCCAACCGAACATCGTCGACGCCTTCGTCGGCGCAGCACTCGCAGCCGGTGCCACCGCCTTGAAGCCTGTCAAGAAATCCCTCTGGGGATACGGCGGAGTCGTCCAGGCTCCAGACGGTTCGATCTGGAAGATCGCCACGTCGTCGAAGAAGAACGACGGGCCGGCCACCCGCACGATCGACAGCCTCGTGCTGCTGCTCGGCGCCGAAGACGTCAAGGCCAGCAAGCAGTTCTACCTCGACCGCGGACTCGAGGTGTCCAAGAGCTTCGGTCGCAAGTACGTCGAATTCACCAGTGCAGCAAACAATGTGACACTCGCACTGTATGGTCGCCGCGCTTTGGCGAAGGATGCCGGGGTTGCTCCGGAAGGCACCGGATCACACCGTCTGACCGTTGCCGGCGCGTCTGAAACCTTCACAGACCCAGACGGTTTCGCCTGGGAAGCCGCCTGCGCTTGACATCAAGCACAGATCACCGGGAAGGCGGCCGGTATCAGACTTCGGAGTTGGCCGCGTCATGCGCCGGGTACGCATGCACCAAGGCAGTAGCGAGTTTGGGCACCGCGTGAGTGAGCGAATGCTCGGCGCTGTGTGCAATCGCATGAGCTTCGGCAAGTGTTGCCCGGGGATCGATGTCGAGTTCTGCATCGGCATGCAGTCGGTGTCCGATCCACCGCATCTTCAGATCACGAACACCGAGGACTCCAGGTTCGTGCATCAATGCATGCTCTGCGTCGTCCACCAACTCAGGTTCGACGCCGTCCATCAACCTCCGGAAGACGTCTCGCGCTGCAGTCCTGAGCACCGCCACGATGGCAACGGTGATGACAAGGCCGATGATCGGATCTGCCAACGGGAAACCCAGCGCAACTCCCCCCGCCCCCAGAAGGACTGCGAGCGAAGTGAATCCGTCGGTCCGAGCATGCAATCCATCGGCCACCAGGGCCGCTGAACCGATTTGCCTGCCGACCCTGATCCGATACAACGCCACCAATTCGTTTCCGATGAAACCGATCAAACCTGCCGCCGCTACCCAACCGAGGTGCTCGATCTCGACCGGGTTGATCAATCGCCTCACCGCCTCGACACCGGCGATCACTGCCGACAGTGCGATCATGGCGAGCACGAACAGTCCGGCCAAATCCTCCGCACGCCCGAAACCATAGGTATAGCGCCTGGTCGCAGCGCGCCGACCGAGCGCGAAGGCAATCCAGAGTGGGACTGCCGTGAGCGCGTCGGAGAAGTTGTGAATGGTGTCCGCCAGCAGCGCCACCGAACCCGAGATCGCCACGATCGCAACCTGAGCAACTGCGGTGACTCCGAGCGCGACAAGACTGATCTTGACCGCCCGGATGCCGATTGCGCTCGATTCCAATGCGTCGTCGACACTGTCGGCAGCGTCGTGACTGTGCGGCGAGAACACTTCGCGGACTGCCGATCGAAATCCCTTCGGCCCGTGGCCATGGGTGTGGCCGTGGCCGTGGGACGTCTTGGGTTCGTGCGTCACGACGCACCTTCTTCTTGATCGGTCCGATCGACGTTCGCCGAGCGCTCCGGGTGTATCTCCCGAAGCTCACCTTCACTACGGTGATGCCCCGGCAATCCGGGTCCGGCATGCTCCGCATTGAAGACCGCGTCCGTAACCAGTTGGCGCACATGGTCGTTCTCCAGGCGATAGAACACCGTCGTACCATCGCGGCGGGTTCGTACCAACCTTGCCATGCGCAATTTCGCCAGGTGCTGCGACACCGAGGGCGCCGGCTTGCCGACGCGTTCCGCCAGTTCGTTCACCGAGCACTCGCGGTCGACCAATGCCCACAAGACCTGCACACGGGTTGCGTCGGCCAGCATGCGGAACACCTCGACGACGAGGTCGACTTGATCATCGGGAAGCTTGCGGCGACAAACACCACTATCTGCGTTCATACGTAGATAGTAGATCATGCTGGACGCCGAAGATGACCTCTCGTCGATTCACCAGTTGTGCAAAGCTTGGCGGCAGAGCCCTTCGCCACTCGTAGACCGGGAGACAACGATGAGTACCGACGATTGGAACGCAGGAATCATTGCGGAATTTCGGGAGAACGAGGGCAAGGTAGGTGGCCCCTTCGAAGGTGCGCCCATGGTGTTGGTCCACCACACAGGACGCAAATCCGGACGCGATTTCGTGAGTCCCATGATGTATCTGGCAGACGAGCAGGATCCGAAGACCATCTACGTTTTTGCATCCAAGGCCGGTGCCCCGACCAATCCCGACTGGTACTACAACCTCGTTGCCACCGACCAGGCAGAGGTCGAGATCGGCACCGAAACATACCCGGTCTCCGTCAGCGAAGTAACCGGCGAGAAGCGTGACCGCATCTACGACGAGCAGGCCAGTCGATACCCGGGATTTGCCGAATACGCGGAGAAGACCGCTGGGATCCGCACAATCCCGGTGGTAGCCCTGACTCGCGCGTAAATCCTGGTAGCACCTCCCAGTCGTTTCCATTCAGAAACGGCTGGGATCGTTTGTACGGAATCAGGTCGCTGAAGAGGCTTTGACCTCACCCTTCGCATGCCGTCCGAGCAGCACGTATCCGACCCAGGATCCGACAACCACTGTCGCCGCGAGCGCCTGTACAAGGCCTTCGATACTCGCCGGATAGAACACGCCGGTGATGTAGTGCGAGATGAATCCGGTGGACGGCAACTCCGCGATCCCGGCCATCCGGCGGGCCCAGTTCTCGAGATTGGTCAGCGGGCAGTCATATCCGACCGCTATCGAACCGGCTCCCCAGACGACTGCAAGTAGGTGGAAACCGATGGTACGACGCCACTTCCACGCCACGAACCCACCCAGCACCACATAGAGGACGAACCCGAAGTGAACGAACACCGTTACTACTTCGATGAGCCGATACACCATCGTCGTCTCCGCTCGTGGCGCGGAAGTCCCGCAACAACCAGACTAATCCGATGTTAGTCCTCGTAGAGGTGATCTACCCGGTGTATGCAGCGGTCGTGCGAGCAGCGGCGGCTGCAGCCGCATCCGGGTCGTCGCCCGATGCGATCGCAGCTTCGGCCCACAGTTCACTGCTTCCCGCGATGAATGCCTTGGCCTCGTCGCTCGCCGACCACTCGGGTGTCTCGAGTGGCGTCGCGATCCCCAGTTCCACGTGTCGAGCCAACCCGAGCAGTCCCATGTCCCACCCGACACCGACGGCACCTGGACCGTACTCGGCCCACCGATCCGGCGCCACGTCCGCGGCGTGTGCGAAGTCGAACAGAATTGCACGACGGCGCTCCTTGGTTCGGGAAAACTTCAGCTCAGGCGCTGCTGTAGATGTACCGCTACCTCTTCTCCAGCGGCGCTCTTGCCGATCGCCTTGCACAGCGCCACGCGCAGCGGAAGCCAGTGCGGTCCGTCGCCGGAGGGCATCAGCGTCGCCTCGAAGGGATGCTCACCATCGAGGGTTCCGAGCACCTTCACAGCGCGTCTGGTTCCCAGAAGTTCCGCCGAGCCGGGCACGGTCAAGAATGTTGCGAACGCACCGTCTTTCTCGATGGGAGCGGTGAACGAGTAATCGAGCGGTTGTGGAGTCTTGTCAGTGGCCATCTCGCGTCACTGCTCAGCAGCGAGCAGGACGTCGGTGTCGAAACACGTGTGAGTGCCGGTGTGGCACGCGGCGCCCTCCTGATCGACGATCAGCAAGACGGAATCGCCGTCACAGTCGAGGCGCACCTCGTGCACGTACTGGGTGTGCCCCGACGTCTCACCCTTGACCCAGTACTGCTGCCGCGAGCGCGAATAGTACGTCCCCTTACGGGTTTCCAGTGTTCGCGCGAGCGCTTCGTCGTCCATCCACGCGACCATCAGCACATCACCGGTCGACTTCTCCTGCGCAACCGCGCTGAACAGTCCGGCGTCGTTTCGCTTCAGCTTCGCCGCGATTGCGGGATCAAGACTCATATGACGTTTATACCTTCCACCTGTGACTTCCGTGGAATTCCCCTGCACGGCCGCCCTAGAATGGAAGTTCCTTCGCTTCTCGCTCTGGAAGAAGATCCGACATGAACCATCAGCATCATGACGGTCCGCACCCGGAGTACATCTGCCATCTCGCGAACCCGAGTACCGATCGCGTCCGAACCCGCCACGTCGTTCTCGGCATCGGCCCAGGTGCTACCAGCAAGAATGTACTCAGCTACGCACTGACGCTTGCCGCCAAGGGGATTCAGCCCTCCACGTCGTTCACTGCATCACGTCAGAGGACCTACCTGTCGAAACCGACTCACCAGAATTCGAAACGCGTCTGCACGACGAGATGGTGTCGCAACGCGAGCAGACAACCTCGGCACTTGCCTCGCACGCCGACACCTGGACGTACGACTGCACCTATGGAGACCCGGCCGGTGTCATTCTCGCAACCGCGGACAAATACGACGCATTTACCATCGTGATCGGATCTCCGCGAAAAGGCGCTGCCTCCGCGGTGAGCCGACTGATGCACATCTCGGTCACTTCCCGACTGAACCGGCAGAACCGTTATCCCGTGATATCGGTTCCGACCGGAGTCAGCTCGGCAAGATAGCCGAACGCGGGACAAGCCCGCCTAGATGATCGAATAGTCCTCGAGCGGAAAGCGTTTCGCTTCGACGAACGCATTCCGTGTAGACGTGGGCCGCAGAATCGCAGCCTCGCCGTGCTGATTGAAGTAATAGCTTCGTGCAGTCTGGCAACTACCGCCGTAGAAGACGGAGTCCGCCAGGTTCTCGGTCATCCGGTCGAGGAACTCGGCGTTGGCAGTTTCGGTGACCTCGAATGTTTCCGCGCCGCGCCGTTTCACCTCGCCGAACAGTCGATCCATGTGCTGCATCTGGGATTCGATCGTCGTGAAGTAGGACAACCCGCTGTACGAGTACGGACTGGCGAGCGTGAGGAAGTTGGGGAAATACGGAACCGCGACCCCTTCGTAGGCCTGGAAACGGTTGTCGCGCCACCACTTACCGAGGTTTCGTCCCTCGCGACCGATAACCTCGATGGCTGGAAAGTTCACATCCCAGAGGTTGAATCCCGTTGCCAGCACCAAGGTGTCGATCTCGGTCTTGCGACCGTCGGCGGTGACGATTCCGTCGGCAGCGATGTGGTCGATCGGCGTCGTTTCGAGATGCACGTTGTCCTTGGTGAACGTACGGAAGTAGCTGTTGGAAAATGTGGGACGCTTGCACCCGAAGTCGTAGTCCGGTGTGAGTTGTTTGCGAAGGCTGGCGTCGCTGACCTGGGACCGCAGAAACGCACGTGATGCGGCCGCCGCACCCTTGTTCAACAGTTTGACCTGCTTGTAGTGCAGGACCGCGCTGACCATGATCATTTCTAGGATCGACGAACTGACAGCGCGCGCGATTCGCTGGGTGAGCGGAATACGCGAGAACAGCTTCTGCACTGCATTCGGAATGGGGACGTCGATCTTGGGAACCACCCAGATCGGGGTGCGTTGGTAGACGGTCAACTCTGCGGCCTGACGCGCCACCTCGGGGATCAACTGCACAGCGGTGGCGCCGGTTCCGATGATTGCGGTCTTGGTGCCGGACAGATCGTAGGAATCGTCCCAGGCCGTGGTGTGGATGATCTTGCCGGCGAAGTCGTCGATACCGGAGATGTCGGGCCGATGCGGTTGCGAGAGGAAACCCGTCGCAGTCAGGAGGTACTTGGCAGTGATGTCCGGCGCGCCTTCGACGGATACGACCCAGTGCGAGCAATCCTCGTCCCAGCGGGCTCCGTTGACCACGGCACCGAACGTCATGTGCTTCCGCAGATCGTACTTGTCCGCGACGTGATCGGCGTACTTCTTCAGTTCCGCGCCCGGTGCGAAAAGCCTGGACCAGTTCGGATTGGGCTCGAACGAATACGAGTAGGTGACCGACGCGATGTCGACAGCCAGACCGGGATAGCGGTTGACGTGCCAGGTTCCACCCAGATCGTCCTCGCGCTCGAGGATCGCCAGGTTGTTCAGGCCCAGCCGCTTGAGTTGAATGGCCGCACCCATTCCGCCGAAGCCCGCCCCCACTACTACTGCGTCGTACTGCACTGCCATCGGAGAATCCCTCTCGTGAACTGCACATCAGAAAAACTGCACATCAGAAACTGACACGTCATTCCGTTATTGAGAACGGTATCATTCCTGATGTGACGAAGGCCATGACCAGAGCGGAACGAAAAAAGGCGGAATTGCGCCGCGAGATCATCGACGCATCATTCGAGTGCTTCGCCCAGCGCGGCTATCACGCAACCGGAATTGCCGACATCGCAACAACTCTCGGAATCGGCCATGGGACCTTCTACCGGTACTTCGAGAACAAGCGCGACATCATCGATCACGTCATCGACGACCTCGTCGCAAAGATCATCAGCGCACTGGCCACCGAGAATGCTCCCGACGCCGCCAGCACACTGGACGAGTACCGCGCCCAAGTGGGACGGATCGCCGAGGCGCTCCCCCGCATCTTCTTCGACGACCCCCGCATCCCGCGGGTTCTGCTGTTCGAGACGACGGGCGTCGACGCCGATCTGACGGGCCGGATGCTCGATCTACTCGACCAGTCGGCATCGTTGACCGCGGCGTACCTGCACCACGGAGTCGAATGCGGCTATCTACGCGCCGACCTCGATGTCGACAACACTGCCCACGCCGTCAACGGCATGATGCTGGCAAGTGCGATTCAAGGATTGCGAGCCGGTTCGTCCGTCGACTGCACGGCGTTGAACCAAGCCATCAGCCGCCTCATGTTCGACGGAATCCGCGCCGAGAACGCCTAGCGAACGACGATTCCCTCGGCACGCATCGCATCCTTGACCTCCGGGATGCTCAGATCGCCGAAGTGGAAGACACTTGCTGCGAGAACTGCGTCTGCGCCCGCTTCGACTGCAGGGGCAAAGTGCTCGACCAGGCCGGCACCGCCACTGGCGATCACCGGTACGTGGACTGCCGCCCGGACAGCGCGGATCATCAGAAGGTCGAAGCCCGCTTTGGTGCCGTCGGCATCCATCGAGTTGAGCAGGATCTCCCCCACTCCCAACTCTGCACCACGCTCGGCCCACTCGACAGCGTCGATCCCGGTGCCGCGCTTGCCCCCGTGCGTCGTGACCTCCCACCCCGACGGTGTGTCCGGCTGCCCCTGGGGAACGGTGCGGGCATCGACCGAGAGGACGATGCACTGCGAGCCGAAACGCTCACTCAGTTCCTTCAGCAGTTCCGGGCGCGCAATCGCCGCGGTGTTCACGCTGACCTTGTCGGCACCGGCACGCAGCAGACGATCGACATCCGCGACCGTGCGCACTCCACCGCCGACGGTCAGAGGAATGAAAACCTGCTCGGCAGTGCGACTTACGACGTCGAGCATCGTGCCGCGATCCGACGTGGAGGCGGTCACGTCCAGGAAGGTCAGTTCGTCGGCGCCCTGAGCGTCGTACGCTGCCGCGAGTTCCACCGGATCTCCGGCGTCGCGAAGATTCTCGAAATTGACACCCTTGACCACTCGCCCGGCGTCGACGTCGAGGCACGGAATCACACGAACTGCGAGGGTCATGACTGTGGTCCTCCTGAGGACGAAGCGCGCGGATCACCGAGCGCGTTGAGGATATCGAGAATCTCACCGTGGATGCCCGGAGCGGCAGCGAGCACCGACTCCGATTCTACGGTCCACGGGCGGCCGGCCAGGTCGGTGACCACCCCGCCCGCACCGCGAACGAGCGCGACCCCGGCCGCGTTGTCCCACGCGTTGCGGCCGTAGACGATCGCACCGCCCAGGATGCCGGCCGCGGTGAAGGCCAGATCGACTCCGGTTGAACCGTGTATCCGGATCCGCGAGGACACCTTGCTGATCTCGGCGAGGAGGTCGAGACGGAAACTGCCGGGGATCCGCCCTCGACTGTTGACGTTGAGCGCACCCAAGCCGACGATCGACGACGCCAGATCGGTTGGCTCCAGCGGCGGTACGGCGATTCCATTGACCAACAACGGACCGCCGGCGCGAGTCGCGTACGTGTGACCGATCAATGGAAGCCAGGTCAATCCGAGCACCGGGACACCGTCGTCGAGAAGCGCCAACAACGTTCCGGCAGTGGGCAATCCGGCCGAGTAGTTGAAAGTACCGTCAACGGGGTCGAGAACCCAGACGAGCCCGGAACCGACGTCGGGACCGCCGAATTCCTCGCCGTGCACCTCGATGCCGGTCTGCTCGAACAACTCCGCGGTCAACCGCTTCTCGAGCGCAAGATCGACCTCGGTGGCAAAATCACCCCAGCCCTTGCGGACCGCACTCGGGGCGCCGACACCGGAGACGAACTGATCGTGGACGCCGTCGAGAAGCCGACCCGCAATCGCGAGAAGTTCGTCGAGGTCACGCGTCGGAGTCATCTGGAAAATCTATCCGGAAACTGCTGCCAGTGCTTCGGGGAGAGTGAAGCGACCGGCATACAATGCCTTGCCCACGATCGCGCCCTCGACACCCTGATCAACCAGGCTGGAAATGGCGAGTAGATCCTCGATGGTCGACACACCACCGGAGGCGACGACGTGCGCGTCGGTGACCGCGCAGACCTGGCTGAGAAGTTCGAGATTGGGACCGGTCAGGGTGCCGTCCTTGGAGACGTCGGTGACGACGTAACGAGTGCAGCCGTCACGGTCCAGACGCGCGAGGGTCTCCCACAGATCGCCGCCGTCGGTGACCCAGCCGCGACCACGGGTGCGGTACTGACCGTCGACGAGACGAACATCGAGGCCGACAGCGATCTTGTCGCCGTACTTGGCCAATGCACGCGCGCACCACTCGGGATCCTCGATAGCGGCAGTACCGAGATTCACGCGAGCACAGCCGGTGGCCAGTGCGGCTTCCAGGGAAGCGTCGTCGCGGATTCCACCGGACAGTTCCACCTTGACCGTCAGGTCGCCGATGACGCCGGCCAACAGTTCACTGTTGGACCCACGCCCGAAAGCAGCGTCGAGGTCGACAAGATGCACCCATTCGGCACCGTCGTTCTGCCACGCAAGAGCAGCGTCGCGGGGCGACCCGTAACCGGTCTCACTTCCCGCCTCTCCTTGCACGAGGCGAACAGCTTCACCGTTGACGACATCTACAGCAGGCAAAAGGACCAGGCTCACGTGCGGTAACCCTAGTAGGTCAGGACCTCGAACCGTCTTCCGGGTCACCGAACGCTTTTCGGGTCATCCGCTTGGATACG
Organism: Rhodococcus sp. SG20037; assembly: GCF_031763325.1. Taxonomy (NCBI): domain Bacteria; kingdom Bacillati; phylum Actinomycetota; class Actinomycetes; order Mycobacteriales; family Nocardiaceae; genus Rhodococcus; species Rhodococcus sp. SG20037. Next base: position 3,590,360 of record NZ_CP134497.1, read on the forward strand.
ACGCCCATTGCCGCAATCGCAGCGACGACCCCCACGAGACCGATCACGAGGCCGACGCCCGGCGATGGTTTGAGAACAACGATGACGACGGTTGCGACCGCCAGCGCAGCCACAGCGGCGCCGAGCGAGAACAACGCCAGACGGGCGAGGGAGAAATCGTCACCGCGGTTCGGTCCGGATCCCCCGGTCACAAACTCTGCACCCAGTTGCTCAGCAACTCGGCGCCTGCGTCACCGGATTTCTCGGGGTGGAACTGCGTTGCCGACAACGCACCGTTCTCGACGGCAGCGAGGAACTTTCCGCCGTGATCGGCCCATGTCAGCTTCGGGGGTGCAATGTGCTCGGACGGCGCGAGCTCCCAACTCTGCACACCGTAGGAGTGGACGAAGTAGAAGCGGGTATCGGCGTCTATGCCCTTGAACAGGGTGCTGGACTCCGGCGCCTCCACGGTGTTCCAGCCCATGTGCGGCAAAACCTCTGCTTGCAGCCTCTCGACGGTGCCGGGCCATTCGCCACAGCCCTCCGCCTCGACACCGAATTCGACTCCCCGGTCGAACAGAATCTGCATGCCGACGCAGATGCCCAGCACCGGTCGGCCACCGGCCAGGCGTCTGCCGATGATTCGGTCACCCTGCACTGCACGCAGACCTTCCATGCAGGCCGCGAACGCGCCGACGCCGGGCACCACGAGACCGTCGGCCGCCAGTGCAACCTTCATGTCGTTGGTCACCTCCACCTGCGCCCCGGTGCGCGCCAGTGCGCGAGTGGCCGAATGCAGGTTGCCGGAGCCGTAATCGAGTACAGCAATCGTGGAAGCGCTCATGCCCCAACTCTATCGGGCAACCCTGCTGCCGATCACTTTGCCGCCCGCGGCCAGTGCCGGGAGGAGCGCGACAACTACCGCGGAGACCGCGAACACCCATGCGTAGCCGGCAGTCGTGGCCACGAATCCCAACGCCAGTGCACCGATTCCGGTGCCGGCGTCGTAGCCGATGTTCCAGATCGCGCTGGCGGATCCGAGTTGCCTCGGGCCGGCAGCCTGAAACGCCATGACCAAGGACTCGTTCTGCACCGCCCCGAACCCCAGCCCGAAAAGGACCGCCGCGCAGAACAAGACCGGCGTCGACCCGCCGTCGACGTTGATCGCGAACAGCACCAATCCGATGGTCGACGACGCCAATGCCGGCGCGAGTGTCCGACCACTGCCGAGACGATCGGCGATCAGGCCCGCCGAGTACCGGCCGACCAACATCGACCCACTGGCGGTCGCCAACACCACTCCAGCAACGGCCGCACGCTCCGAGATTGCGATCGGCAGTAGAGACGACAATCCGCCGAACGAGGCGGACACACACGCCAGAGCGAGCACCGGAACCAAGACGGCGAACACACTCAGTCGAACGGATTCCCCGGTCGGCTGGGCGAAGATCTTCGGCAACCCGGCAATGGCCACCAGCGCGAGCGCCGGGATCAGCGCACCGAGGACGAACACCGGTGTCGCCGACCACCGTTCCATGATCGCAAGCCCCAGCGGAAGCCCCGCCATTTGTGACGCTGCGATCGCGATTCCCTGAGCACCGGTGGCACGGCCCAGAATTCGTTTGGGCGCCAACTCCGCCACCAGTGCACTGCCGGCCACCGTCAGCATGCCGAAACCGATGCCACGCACCGCGGAAACCGCCAGGACAGGGCCGGCGTCGGCCGAGATCAACAGCACCAACGACGGTGGGCCGAGGAGCAGACACCCGACCGCCAGCACGCGCCGGTAGCCCTGCGTCCGCAACAACCGAGGCACGAGCAGTTGCGTCAAGACCGTGGCCGCCATGAAGACACCGGTCACCGATCCGGCAAGCGCATCCGATCCGCCGGACTGCGCAACCAGCAACGGCACCACCGGCAACAGCAACGACCAGCCACCGAAAGCTGCTGCCGCCATGATCAGGACACCGATCATGCCCGGTGTGCGAAGCAACCCCGGCGATGGAGCAGGATCTTGCGTCTCAGATACAGTCACTTTTCGCGTCTCAGACACAGTCACTTTTCGCGTCACAGACGCAGTGCGCCCGCTACCGCCGCCAGAACCGCCAACGCCAGAAGGATTCCCGACGCAAGCTTGTTGACCTTGAACATCGAGTAGGCGCCGCCCACGGCAATACCCGCGCCGATGAACAGCAAGTAGGTGAAGAGGACGCTCACAGTGTGCCCTTCGTCGACGGCACGCCGCTCACGCGCGGATCCGGCTCGACCGCCTCACGCAGAGCTCGCGCAACGGCCTTGTACTCCGCCTCGGTGATGTGGTGCTGATCGCGGCCGTACAGAACCCGAACGTGCAGTGCGATACGTGCATTCAATGCGATCGACTCGAACACGTGGCGGTTGATCACCGCGTGATACGGAACGCCCGGGTACCCGCCGATGACGGAATGCACCATGTAGTCGGGCTCACCGGTGTGCACGCAGTACGGGCGACCGGAGACGTCGACCGACGCGTGCGCCAGCGTTTCGTCCATCGGGATGAAGGCGTCACCGAAACGACGGATGCCCTTCTTGTCGCCGAGAGCCTGGCCGAGTGCCTGGCCGAAAACGATCGCGGTGTCCTCGACGGTGTGGTGAGCGTCGATCTCGACGTCGCCCTTCGCCTTGACGTCGAGATCGAAGCTGGCGTGAGTACCCAACGCGTTGAGCATGTGGTCGAAGAACGGAACGCCGGTGGAGATGTCGACGATGCCGGTCCCGTCCAGATTCAGTTCGACGACGATGCTTGATTCCCGAGTTGTTCGTTCGATCCGCGCGATGCGATCGCTCATGCCGTCTCTCCTGAGTTCGTGTCGACCAGCTGGGTGCCTGCGATTTCGTCACTGGCCTTGATGAACGCGTCGTTCTCGGCTTCGAGTCCCACGGTGGCCCGCAGATATCCGGGGATGCCGATGTCGCGGATGAGAACCCCGCGGTCGAGGTATTCCTTCCACGCCTGTGCACTGTCGGTGAACTGACCGAACAAGATGAAGTTCGCGTCACTGGGAATCACTCGGAAACCGGTGTCCGTCAGCGCCTTCGACACTCGATCGCGCTCGGCGGACAAGGCGTGCACACTGCCGAGGGTCTCGTCGGCGTGACGCAGGGCGGCACGTGCCGCCGCTTGCGTGACCACCGAGAGGTGATACGGCAAGCGCACCAACAACAGTGCGTCGATGAACGCGGGAGCGGCGGCGAGGTAGCCGAGTCGGCCACCGGCAAACGCGAAAGCCTTGCTCATGGTGCGGGTCACAACCAGCTTGGCCGGGAACTCGTCGATCAGCGTCATCGCGCTGGGGGCAGCGGAGAACTCCGCGTACGCCTCGTCGACGATCACGATGCCCGGCGCCACGTCGAGGATGCGTTGCAGTTCCGCAATGCCGACGCTGTGTCCGGTCGGGTTGTTGGGGCTGGTCACGAACACGACGTCGGGTCGGCGTTCCGCAATCACGGTGACGGCAGCATCCACGTCGAGTGCGAAGTCGTCCCGACGGAAGACCTCGACCCACTCGGTATCGGTACCGTCGGCGATGATCGGGTGCATCGAGTACGAAGGCACAAAACCCATCGCGCTACGTCCCGGACCTGCGAACGCCTGAAGAAGTTGCTGCAGAATCTCGTTCGATCCGTTTGCCGCCCACAGATTGTCGACGGTGACCGGTACACCTGTCTGCTTCGCCAGGTACGCAGCCAGGTCCGTCCGCAACGCCACAGCGTCACGGTCGGGGTAGCGGTGCAGTTCCTTCGCGGCTTCGCGCACGGATTCGGCCACATCGTCGATGAGCGCCTGGGTCGGCGGATGCGGGTTCTCGTTCGTGTTGAGCTGAACCGGAACCGTCAACTGCGGTGCGCCGTACGCCGACTTTCCACGCAGGTTCTCGCGAATCGGCAGGGCGTCGACCGAAATCGACTCTCCAGGAGCACTACTCATCGCAGAGCCTCGAATCGCAGACGCACAGCCTCGCCATGAGCCGGCAGATCCTCCGCATTGGCCAGCGTGATGACGTGTCCGGCAACGTCTTTCAGTGCAGACTCGGAGTAGTCGATCACGTGGATTCCACGAAGGAACGTCTGCACACTCAGACCGGAGGAGTGGCGTGCACACCCGGCCGTCGGCAGAACGTGGTTGGAGCCGGCGCAGTAGTCGCCGAGACTGACCGGCGCCCACGGGCCGACGAACACGGCACCAGCGCTGGTGACCTGAGCTGCCACCCCGGTTGCATCCTCGGTCTGGATCTCGAGGTGCTCTGCCGCATACGCATTGACGACACGCAGACCAGCGGAAACATCAGAAACGAGCACCGTGCCCGACTGGCTACCGGTCAGTGCCGTGGTGACGCGCTCGCGATGCTTGGTGATCTCGAGCTGCGCAGCCAGAGCCTTGTCGACCGCGTCGGCCAAGTCGACGCTGGTCGTGACAAGAACGCTGGCGGCCATCACGTCGTGCTCGGCCTGGCTGATGAGATCGGCGGCAACGTGGACCGGGTCAGCGGTGTGGTCGGCGAGGATCGCGATCTCGGTGGGACCGGCTTCCGCGTCGATGCCGACCAGTCCGCGGCACAGACGCTTGGCGGCAGTGACGTAGATGTTGCCGGGACCGGTGATGAGGTCGACCGGGACAAGCTCGGTTCCATCGGTGTCGGTTCCGCCGTAGGTAAGGAGGGCGACGCCCTGCCCGCCGCCGACGGCCCACACCTCGTCGACGCCGAGCATGGCTGCTGCGGCAAGGATGGTCGGGTGCGGCAATCCGCCGAAGTCGGCTTGGGGCGGCGAGGCGACAACAAGTGATCCGACGCCGGCCGTCTGAGCCGGCACGACGTTCATGACAACGCTGGACGGGTACACGGCATTGCCGCCGGGCACGTACAGCCCGACGCGCTCGACCGGAACCCAACGCTCGGTGACCGTGCCACCCGGAACGACCTCGGTGACGGTGTCCTTGCGACGCTGATCGGCGTGCACCTTGCGGGTGCGCTCGATCGCAACCTCGAGGGCTTCCTTGACTGCGGGGTCGAGTTCACGAAGTGCGCGCTCGAGCTCGGCCGCGGGTACACGAACCGAAGCCGGACGAACGCCGTCGAACTTCTCGCCGAATTCGAGGGCGGCTTCTGCCCCGCGATCACGGACGGCTTCGACCATCGGGCGAACCTGATGCAGTACCGCGTCCACATCCACTCCACCTCGGGGAAGCGCGGCGCGAAGTTCGGCCGTGGATGGGGTACGACCACGCAGGTCGGTGCGGGCAAGCATGAGAGTTCCTCTCGTACGCAAACGGGGTGCCTGTGCAAGCGGCAGCAAACCGGTCCGGCATCACAGGCCCTGAACAGCGCGCCTGAAACACAGAACTGATGTCAATTATCCAGGATAGGCGCACCCCGTTTTTCACCGGTCCACCTGCAACGCTCACTGCAGGTCCGGCGCCCGCCGCCGGGCGAGTTCGATCAGCTCGTCCCTTCGAGGTGTTGCCACCGAGATTTCACGGCCGTCATGCAGACGAAAGCGGACGCCGTCGCCGGGAGATGCGAGAATTACCCGCATACCTGGGCCGGTCATTCGATAACCGATTCCGGAGCCCATCCCGATATGTACTGCAGTGGCAGACACAACTTCGTCCCACCGAAATACCTGACGCAGCCCCGGAGACAGCGCGATCGACACTCGTTCGACGTCTGTGGTGATGATCACGCGCACCTTCCACATGTACGCGGCCAACCCGAAGGACAGGACCGCGGACAACACGGCGCCGACGTAGCCCGCCGAGTCGCGATCCACGATTGCCGCGAACCCGCAGACAATTACCAGGACAATTCCGAGGACGACGCACAATGCGACCGCCGACCGCCGCAGTAGTGGGCTCAGGGGAATGGACTCGTGAAATTCGCGCACAGCACCCCCGCCTCGATCGCCGACAACCCCACCCCGAGGAATGACACCGGGAACACGACCATCCCATTACTCGCGCTTTTATAACAAACACGTCACGCACAGCTAGGGTCCAAAGTCGTGACAGACAGTGACGTGGCCACGACCGCACCTCCGGCCTTGCCGACCCCTCAGCGATCCAGCGGACCGAACCGAGCACGGATCGTTGCGATTGTCGCATCGATCCTCGGCATAGTTTTGTGCGGATCAGTGCCGTTCCTGCCGATCGAGCAGGACACCGCCGCCGTCAACTGGCCGCAGGCCGGGTCGACGACAAGCGTCGAGGCGCCATTGGTCTCGTACACACCGTTGCGCATGGAGGCATCGATTCCGTGCGCGTCGATCAGCGAGTTGGCCGCCACCGGCGGAACACTCGTCTCGACTGCACCTCCGGGTGCCCCCGATGCGCGCCGCTACGGATTTGTTGCCACCGTCTCCCCCGAATCCGCCGACGCTCCCGCTCGGGTCGACGTTGTCCTGCGTGATCAAGTGTTGCTCTCGACACCCGTTGCTGATCTGCAGACTGGATGCGCGCTCACGCTCGCCGCCGAGCCGACCCGAACCACCTTCAGCGCCACCGGTTCCGAACCGCGCGTCATCGAGGGCGACAGCCGACCACAGGTAGTCGGCGTCTTCAGCGACCTCGATTCGGCGGCAGCCGGTTTGAACGTCTCGATCGAGGCGGACTCTCGCTTCACGTCGAGCCCGTCGGTGATCAAGACTCTCGCCATGATTCTCGGGGCACTCACGGCTGTCGTGTCCCTCTTCGCGCTGCACCGCCTCGACAACCGCGACGGCCGGGGCACACGCAAATTTCTGCCCGCCCGATGGTGGAAGTTCACCGTCCTCGACGGGGTCGTCGTCGGAACTCTGGTGCTGTGGCACTTCATCGGCGCTACCACCACCGACGACGGCTACCAGTTCACGATGGCAAGAGCCTCCGAGCAATCGGGCTACATGTCCAACTACTTCCGGTGGTTCGCGGTCCCCGAAACCCCGTTCGGAACGCCGTATTACAACATCCTCGGACTCCTGGCCCACGTCAGCACCGCAAGCCCCTGGGTCCGTCTGCCTGCTCTGTTGGCAGGCATCATCACCTGGCTCGTCATCAGCCGGGAGGTTGCGCCTCGGCTGGGCGCCGCCATTCGCGGAAATCGACTCGCCCTCTGGACCGGCGCGCTTGTCTTCCTCGCTTTCTGGCTTCCGTTCAACAACGGACTGCGCCCCGAACCGATCGTTGCCCTCGGCGTACTGCTGACCTGGTGCTCGATCGAACGCGCCGTCGCGACGAGACGACTTCTGCCGGTCGCAGTCGCGATCCTGATCGCCGGATTCACCTTGACTGCCGGCCCTTCCGGCCTCATCTGCTTTGCCGCACTCATCGCCGGAATACGCCCGATCATGCGCATCATCATCGAACGTGCGCGCACCACCGGTTACGTCGCGGCTGTCGGGCCACTGCTAGCTGCCGGACTCTCGATTCTCATCCCCGCGTTCGGCGATCAAAGTCTGGCCGCCGTCATCGAGATGCAACGCGTTCACTCGATCTCACCGAATCAGCCCTGGTTCGACGAGTACCTCCGCTATCAGTACCTCTTCAACATCTCCGTCGACGGTTCCCTGACTCGCAGATTCGGTGTGTTCGTCATGGTTCTGTGCCTTGGCGTCTGCACCGCGATGATGCTGCGCAAGGGGGGCCGGATTCCCGGTTTGGCCGCCGGCCCGTCACGCCGCGTCGTGGGGCTGACGATCGGCGCACTGCCACTGCTGATGTTCTCGCCGACCAAGTGGACGCACCACTTCGGAATCTTTGCCGGACTCACCGCCGTTCTGGCGATGATGACGGCCGTCGCCGTAGGAACGAAACTCCTGCGCTCGCCGCGCAATCGGGCCCTCTTCGCGGCGGCCGTCCTGTTCCTCCTCGCGGTGGCATTCACCGGCAGCAACAGCTACTACTACGTGTCCAGCTACAGCGTTCCGTGGTGGGACAAGCCTGTGTCCATCAGCGGACTCGGCGCGAGCACCGTCCTCCTCGGGCTGACGGTGCTGATGCTCGGCGTCGCCGCGTGGTACTTCTTCCGTGAGCCGTACACCGCGGGGAAGGAACCGTCCGCGAAGCACGCTCGACTGCTTGCCATCTCGCCACTGACGGTTGCCGCAGGTGCCATGGTCCTCTTCGAGGTGCTGTCCATGGCCAAGGGCGCGGTCACCCAGTACCCGGCCTATTCGGTGGGCCGTGCAAACGTCGACGCCGTTCTCGGCCAACATTGCGGTCTCGCCAACGACGTTCTGCTCGAGACCGATCCGAACGCCTCGATGCTGACGCCCCTCTCGGGCAGCGTCGCCACAGGACTGTCCGCCGGTGGGGCTACGGGATTCGATCCGAATGGCGTCGCCTCCGACCTTCGAGCAGACAAGGAAGCCACGGCTACCGGCGGCGCGAACACCGTCGACACCTCCGAGGACACCGCCGGCAACTCGGCCGGAACCGGCGGTGGCGCCGGACAGACCGGAGTCAACGGCAGTTCGGTCGCGTTGCCGTTCGGTCTCGACCCGGCGACAACACCCGTCATGGGTAGTTACGGTCAGCCCTCCCCCGGCACTCTGACCAGTGACTGGTACCAACTCCCCGACGTGGGCGAGAACGCCACGCGTGGCGACATCATCTCGATTGCCGCGGCTGGTCGTGTTCGGTCCGTCGACAAGGACGGAATCGTCACCTACGGCCAGAACGTCGAGGTCGAGTACGGCACAGCGCGTGGCGTCGACGATGCCGAAACAGACGCTGTCGAAACACTCGGAAAGATCGCGCCCCTCGACATCGGCCCGGCGCCGTCATGGCGGAACCTGCGTGTGCCGTTGGATCAGATTCCCGTCGAAGCCAACAGCATTCGACTGGTCGTCAGCGACTACGACAGCAAGCCCGACCAATGGGTGGCCGTCACCCCGCCGCGGGTTCCGAAGACCCAGAAGCTCAACGACGTCGTCGGTTCACAGGCGCCCGTCATGCTGGATTGGGCTGTCGGACTGGCATTCCCATGCCAACGCCCCTTCGATCATCGGGTCGGTATCGCCGAGGTCCCCGAGTATCGGATCCTTCCCGACCATTCCGGTGCGCTCGTGACCAGTGCCTGGCAGGACCACTACGGTGGTGGACCGTTGGGGTGGATCGATCTGCTCCTGACCGCGCAGACCATTCCGTCGTATCTCGACAACGACTGGGCTCGCGACTGGGGTTCGATCGAGAAGTACACACCGATCGATCCGAGTGCAGTACCTGCCCAGGTCGACGAAACGACCGTTCAGCGCTCCGGGACGTGGAACCCGGGATCGATGACCATGGTTTTCTGAGCGGAATTTCTGAGCGGCTGGGTCACTGAGTGACACGGTCCAGCCGCGGGCGGATCGGACGAAACGCCTGCGACTGGACACTTGTATGACTTAGTCTCCCAGGCATGGGAGCCCTGTCACGGTCTATTGCGCCTGCGCTGATGGCACTGACGTGCCTGTTCGGGGTGCTGGCCCTTCCCGCTCACGCCTCGGCTGAGGTACCGGATGACTTCCTCTGGGGCGTTGCCACCTCCGGGTTCCAATCGGAAGGTTCGTCGCCGGACAGCAACTGGTCTCGATACTCCGATTCCGGACGAACCCACGACAAGATCGGTGACTCGGTCGACTTCCGTCATCGCTACGCCGAGGACATCGACCGGGCGGCCGATCTGGGATCGAAGGTTTTCCGATTCGGCGTCGAGTGGGCGCGAGTTCAGCCCGCCGCCGGGAGCTGGAACGAGACCGAATTCGCCTACTACGACGACGTGGTAGCTCACATCCGCGCGCGGGGCATGACTCCGATGATCACACTCGACCACTGGGTGTATCCGGGATGGGTTGTCGATCAAGGCGGCTGGACAAATCCGAAGACGGAAGCCGATTGGCTGGTCAACGCAGAGAAGGTAGTCGAGCGGTACTCCGGAATCGGGGCGCTCTGGATCACGATCAACGAGCCGACTGTGTACGTTCAGCGCGAATTGACCTACGGCGGAATCGCACTCACCCAGGCGCCGTCGATGTTCGACTCATTGGTCCGAGTCCACCGGGCGATCTACGACCGCATCCATGTTCTCGATCCCGGTGCCCGCGTAAGCAGTAATTTCTCCTTCATTCCCGGCGTGTCCGAGGCGATCGATTCGGTATTCACGGATCGAGTGCGCGACAAGCTCGACTTTCTCGGCATCGACTACTACTACGGTGTGGCCCTGAACAATCCGACTGCCGCGTACGCCGCACTCGACGAGTTCTACAACGTCACGCCGCAGCCCGAAGGCCTGTACGACGCATTGATGCGGTACTCGGGCAAGTATCCGGAACTCCCCCTCTACATCGTCGAGAACGGCATGCCCACCGACAACGGAGCGCCGCGCGCCGACGGATACACACGCGCGAATCACTTACGCGATCACATCTATTGGATGGAACGCGCCCGAGAAGACGGTGCCGACGTGATCGGCTACAACTACTGGTCCATCACCGACAACTACGAATGGGGTTCGTACCGACCTCGATTCGGCCTCTACACGGTCGATGTTCTCGGCGATCCCACTGCGGCCCGAATCCCGACCGACGGCGTCGACGCCTACCGCCGGATCATTCACGAGAACGGCGTCGGGGCCGACTACGTGCCCGTCATGGCCCCGGCTTTCTGCTCGCTCGTCGATCCTCCCCGCAGCTGTACGGCTACTCGATGACGGCCGTTTTCCGAAATTCCTCCACTCCTCGTCGTTAGGATGTCCCATGCGAACACTGCGAAATATCGCCGGAACTGCCGCTGCCACGGCTGCCCTGATCCTGGTTGCCGGAGGCGCTGCGACAGCAGCCCCCAACCCGGCCGATTCACCCCGCGAGGCGCAGGCGCGTGCCTACATCGACGCCCTCGTCTCCCATGACGTTTCCGATGTCCATTTCGCCCCGGATGCGACGCGCGTCGAAGCCGGACTCAAGACGGGTTTCTCCGGACCACAGATGTCCGCCGACCTCGAAAACGGTATTCAATACCGCGTTATCCAGGGCGTCCGAGACCTCGAGATGTCGGAAGCCGGGGACATCGTCTCGACCACCTACCTGCTGGACGCGGGAATCGGCGGCACTCGCCTCATGACCGTGGAGATTCGTGAAACCTTCGAAGTCCATGACGGTCTCATCCACGACGTCGTCGCCGACATCATCCCTGTGTCTGTGTCGTGACGCGCGCCCGATAGCTACTGGGCGGTGCACCCGAGACTCGGGTGCACATCGCCGCGAATGCAGCCGGCGTCGAGTATCCGAGTTCAGACGCAACGGCCGTCACACTGGCCCCGGCAGAAAGTTTCGGAAGCGCGTGAAGAATGCAGGCACGCTGCATCCACGACGACGCGCTCATCCCCGTTTCCGAGATCAGCAAGCGGTGCAGTGTCCGTTCACTGACGTGGAGTCGGTCAGCCCACCGCGTGGGCGAGTCATGGATCGACGGGGCTGCGAGATACTGCGCGCACAACGCCCGCAATCCCGGGTGCCGAGGCAGCGGGAGTTCCACAGGTAGGGGCGCAAGATCGCGAAGTTCGTGCAGGATCAGCTGAAATACCGCGGCGCTGCGTCCGTGTGCGGGGAAGTCGTCCTCCACATTCAGCTCGACATCCACGTCGACTGCAGCGACAAGTAACTCACGCAGGAGCGACGATACTGCGACGACTCGGCACCTGACCGGGAACCACGGCGCTGCGGACGGTTCGATGTAGAGGCTTCGAGTGCTGACGCCGTCCATTGTCACGGCATGAGCGACACCGGCGGGAATCATGACCGCATTGGACGGCAGAACAGTCCACTCACCGTCTTCGGTTTCGACGTTCATCGCACCGTTCACAGCGAAGAGAAACTGGGCTCGTCGATGTTCGTGGGCGGCCAGCACGTGACCGGGTGGGTAGTCGGTTCCGAGTGCGAGAACACCGCGGGGTGAGTGATCGACGTCGTTGATCGAGATGTTGCGCACCGGAGGAACCTACCGAGTCCGTGTCTGATTGACAATGGAACCTGGCGAACCTTCGAATGTGCGCCAGCGGAGAAATCGCTACCGTTCATCGAGTGCTTCACTACGCCCTCATCCTTCTCGCTTTCGGCGCCTTGACCGGAGTCACCACCGTTCTGTTCGGATTCGGTGGCGGGTTTGTCACTGTCCCAGTCGTTTACGCTGCATCGACGCTGAGGCCGGACGTCATCGATCCGATGCATGTCGCCGTAGCATCCTCGGCGGCCGTGATGGTGGTCAATTCACTCGGTGCCACAGTCGCATTCAGGAAGTCAGGACGGCTTCGGACGGAGTACATCGGACCTCTGATCGGCCCCGTCGCACTCGGAGCCGGGCTCGGAGCGGTTGCGGCGGGCCACGTAGACGACGGCGTCGTCCGGATTCTGTTTGTGCTCTACCTGCTGGTGACAATCTTGGACAGTCTTCTGCGACAAGGGTTTCTGACACCATCTGAACCTCGCGAACATCTTGACCGTCACGGCGTCCGCGCTGTCGGGATAGGCATCGGTGCCGTCGCAAGTTTCCTCGGAGTCGGCGGGAGCGTCATGACGGTTCCGATGATGCGACGCCGCGGAGTTCCGATGGCCGACGCCGCCGCGAGCGCCAACCCGTTGAGCTTGCCTGTCGCCGTCGTCGCGACTGCGGTGTATGCGGTCTCATCAGGGCACAGTTCAGCCTCGGATCTGTCGGCGGGCAGAGTCGGCGCTGTCGACCTTCTGGCCGTCTGTGCACTACTCGCCGGTTCCCTACCGGCGATCGCGCTGAGCCGACGAATCGTCGGTGCCATACCGGACCGAGTCCATGCCGCCGCCTACATCGCTCTACTCGGCGTCGTCACGGCAGTGATGGTGATTGCTTAGCGAACGGCGTATCGCAGATAGATGACGCCGCCGTCGAAGGTTTTCTCCTCGAGCAGTTGCAGATCAAGCCGGCTTTCCGGGAGAGCTCGCAATCCGCCACCGATATTGACCGGACACAGGAACAGTCTGACTTCATCGACCAAACCCGCCGCGAAAGCACTAACCGCAACCGTCGGTCCACCGATCGAGATATCTTGTACCGCTTCACTCTCGAGCAAACGGATGAAGTCTTCATCGAAGCTCGGGACAATCCTGGTACGTGCGGTCGACACCTCGTTCAGCGTCGTGGAGTACACGATCTTGTCGATTCCACGCCAGATCTGAGCGAACTCGGCGGTCGCCGCCTCGATACCGGCAAACTCGCCCGGAGCCGAAGGTCCTCCTGCCACCGAAGAACGCTCGAGATCCTCGGACGCCATTGTTTCCCAGGGAATCATCGTCTCGTACATCCGGCGCCCGAGCAGGTACGTGCCGACTCCCCTCTCTAGCTCGTTGACGAACGCGTGGACCTGCGCGTCGGGAACCGCCCAGTCGAAGTTCCCCTGCTCATCGGCCACATACCCGTCGATCGAGCAGATCGCCGAGTAGATCAGGCTCACCATCGGTCCACGTGCAGCACGTTGTCGACCGGTTCACGGGCGGCGGGTTTGAACGTCTCGCCGGTGAAGTACGCCGTCGGGATGAGCGCAGCCTGATGGAATCCGGCCGGAATGCCCAGCAGCTCGGCAACTTCCGCTTCACGCTGCAAATGCAATGTCGTCCACGCCGTACCGAGCCCACGTGCCCGCGCGGCCAGCGCGTAACTCCACGCAGCCGGGAGTAGCGAACCCCACAGGCCGGCTTGGTTCCCCTCCGGCAGCGTCTTGCCCGCCTTGATACACGGAATGAGAAGGACCGGCACCTCACCCATGTGCTCACCGAGCCACGCGACGCTGGTGCCCACGCGTTGTTGAATCGGCGCGCGATCGGGATCATCGGCGAAGAGTTTTGCCGCCGAACCGTGAGAGGCAAGGTACTCGTCGGTGACTTCCTTGTAGATCTGCCCGACTGCTGCACGCAGTGCCGGATCGGTCACCACCATCCACTGCCAGCCCTGGCGATTCGAACCGGAGGGCGCTTGCAGGGCGATCTGGAGGCATTCCTTCACCAGGTCCAACGGCACGGGACGGGTCAGATCCAGACGCTTTCGAACGGTCCGCGTTGTGGTCAGCAATTCGTCGGGTGTCAGGTCCAGTACGGGATACGACGTCATCTCCCGATCATTGCACTGTCGCGAGCAGTGAGCAGGACTGTCCGTCTACACTTTTCTGATCCCGTGCGTGCTCGTTGTCGGGAGTATTTCCCGATCAAAGGACTTTCGACATGAGTTGGCACGTCTGGTTGGCGTTCTTCGGAGCAAGTTGGGTGATCAGCCTGTCGCCGGGGGCCGGCGCCATTGCGTCGATGTCGTCGGGACTTGCCTACGGCTTGCGACGCGGATACTGGAACATCTTCGGGCTGCAGTTGGGATTGTTGCTGCAGATCGGAATTGTCGCGGCGGGGGTCGGTGCAATTCTCGCCAGTTCGACCGTGGCCTTTTCCTTGATCAAGTGGTTCGGTGTCGCATACCTCGTCTACCTGGGGATCAGGCAGTGGCGATCGGCGCCCACCGAGGTGGAGACCGACGAGGCAGCCGCGAGCAGCTCCGGTCCGATGATGATGCTTCGCGGATTTCTCGTGAACGCGAGCAATCCGAAGGCCGTCGTTTTCATGCTCGCAGTGCTCCCGCAGTTCCTGGACCCGTCGGCGCCGCTGCTGCCGCAGTATCTGATCATCGCCGCCACGATGTGCGCAGTCGACGTGATCGTGATGACCGGATACACCGGCCTGGCCGCCCGGGTGCTCACCTTGATGCGCTCCCCCAAACAGCAGCGAACCACCAATCGAGTGTTCGCCGGTCTGTTCTTCGGAGCCGCCGGCTTCCTCTCGAGCATCGGGCGTGCAGCGGCTTGATCGGTCACACGGCTCGAGAGATCACAGGCCCGCAATCAAGTTGACGACGGACGCCACGATCACCGAACCGAACAGGTACGACAGCAATGCGTGGCCGAGTGCCATCGCGCGCATGTCCGACGACTTCAAGTTGGTGTCGGAAATCGCGAAGCTCATCCCGACCGTGTACGCCACGTAGGCGAAATCGCTGTACCTCGGCGGTTCTTCCTGATTGAAATCGATTCCGCCGTCGGGGCCGGAGTAGTACAGCCGTGCATATCCGAGGGCGAAGAGCGTGTGGACCGCCAGCCACGAGATCACGACGCTGCCGACTGCAACCGATGCCGCCACTACTTGGTAGTGATGTCCGTCGGGTGCCGCCAGGAGCAAGAACGCGATACCGACCAGGCTCGCGACGGCGGCACCGAGAATCAGCAGGTGCGCGACGTTTCGGGCCGGCTCTTCGCGCGTTGCGTGGCTTGCGGTGAGCGTCGCGTCGAAGGGCCAGACCAGAATCCACGTCCACACCGTGAACACCATCGCCGCCACATCCCAGCCGATCAGAAACGCGAATCGGGGATAGCCGACCAACGCCGTGACGACACCGGCGGCCACACCGAGCAGCAGACCCGTCGACACTCTCAGCGCCGGCCCGGCACCCAGGGCGCTCCGTGGAACCGGGTTGATCGGAAGGTCGTGCGGTCGATCGTTCACGGGCTCAGTCAACCACTGTTAGAAGTGAGACGGTGGTTACGTGACACGGCGACTCAGGCGTTGCACGCACCGACTATCGGCTTGCCGTTGAATCTGTCCAGCACGTACTGCAATCCGACGCCGAAATCCGCTACGGCCGGCGCGAGGTGGTTGTTGCCGCTCCCCGGATTCACCGCAGGCAAAGTGTCGGTGAACAACGTCGCCTCGGCCCCGCGCGCGCACCAGTCCTGAACCAGGCGCCGGGTTTGCTCGTACGGGATGAAATCGTCGTTGAGCGCTCCGTTGACCAGAATCGGCGAGGCCGGGGTTCGCCACCCGATGCGTTGTTCCTCGATCACCTGTTGGATCTCCGGTACCGATTCCACCACGTCGGCGAGTGGTCGTCCGTCTGTGGTCCACGACGCCGTCGACTGCTTCCCGTACTTGGTTCGGGAATCGATGAGGCATTGCCCGGCGACGTCGGCGAGCACGGACCGGCCGTAGTCGTTGAGTCGAGATTCGATCGGCTCTCGGGCGGCGGGATAGCGGTCGAGGACGCCGTTGATCGTGTAACCGATCGCGGCCATCAGGCCGGTACCGTCGATATGACGCAGAACGCTTGCCAGGTCTGCCGGGGGCGCGCTCGCGTAACTCCCGACCAGATTCAACTCAGGCGCGTATTCGGGTGCCAGTTCGGTTGCAGCGGCAGTGGCGCCGCCGCCCTGCGAATGGCCCCACAGCGCTATCGGATCGTCCTCTCCTGCCTGCGCGAGGGCTCGGGCAGCGCGTGCACCGTCCAACATCGCATGGGCTTCCTCGGCGCGATTGACGTAGGTATGGACGCCGGGTGTTCCGAGTCCGATGTAGTCGGTGACGAATACACGAACGCCCTGGGCGAGGAAAGCAAAAGCAAAAGCTGACTCGTAGTTGACACCGACACTGTCCACACCGGCACCGTAGTTCGACGGATTCCCGGGTTCCGCCAGGCGGAGCTGACCGGCAGTGGGAAACATCCTCGACGGCGCGCACTGATCACCTTGGCCCTGCGTACCCGGACCGATCACCACCGTCGGGCGGGGGCCCGCTCCTGACCACGGGGCAGCCGGCTCCAGGTACGAGCCCGACACAGCAACCTTGGATCCGTGGGTGTCGGTACTCGAATACAGGATCCGGGTCCCCACACCAGGCACTCCGCCGACGGCACCGGCCAGAGCCAGCGGTTCCGTCCGAATCACCGAACCCGGATCACCGACGTCGCCCGGAATCGCGTCGTAGAAATCGTTCACGGGTTCGGCGTTCGACATCGGTGTGAACAGCAGCGAGGTCGGCAACAGCGCCGATACCGCAACGGCCGAAACCTTCAGTGCCGCGAGGACAACCTTCCGGGTGCTCATGGAAATCCAACGTATAGGCCTCAGTCGACGCGCGGACCGGTTTCG
This sequence comes from Rhodococcus sp. SG20037, assembly GCF_031763325.1. Taxonomy (NCBI): domain Bacteria; kingdom Bacillati; phylum Actinomycetota; class Actinomycetes; order Mycobacteriales; family Nocardiaceae; genus Rhodococcus; species Rhodococcus sp. SG20037. The sequence continues at coordinate 3,607,318 of NZ_CP134497.1, forward strand.
ATCTGCGGGACTTCAATCGATCGATACCAACTGTCACGCGAGCGGGCCATGCCGCTGGCCCCCCGATCCCCTGGTTTCACGGCCAGAACCTGATGAATCGTAAGCCTGTGCGGCTCCTCGAAACCCAGGGCACTGGCAGCGAGATACAGCAACCAGGTACGCACCCGGGGAGCACCGACCTGTAAGACCGATGCGTCCCAGTTCTCGCGGAGGTTCTGCACCCATGCGCGCAGTGTCAGTGCGTAATGCTCGCGCAACGCTTCGCTGTCACGCGTCTCGAAACCCGAAAGTTCCAGCGCATCAATGGTTTTACTCAACGGAAGGATCTCACCGTCCGGGAAGATGTACCTGTCGATGAAGCTGGGACCGTCATCGACGTTGTCCGACAACGACTTCACCGCGGCGATGGCATGATTGAGCAGACGACCCTGCGGCACGAGCAGGTCGTAGAGTTTTGCCGTGTACACCGGCAAATTGACCAGGCCCACGTGCTCGGACATGCCGATGCTCGAAATCGCGTCGTAAGGGCCGTCGTCGACGTCGCGGTAGTCCTGCACCCGAATCTCGATGCGATCGGTCAAACCCGCGTCGGCAACTCGCCCCTTGGCGTATTCGACCTGCTCGTTGCTCAGCGAGACTCCGACGACGTCGACGCCGTAGTTCTGGGCGGCGTGTAATGCCATCGATCCCCAACCGCAGCCGACGTCGAGCAGTCGCATTCCCGGCTTCAGATCGAGCTTGCGGCAAATCAAGTCCAGCTTCGCGTACTGAGCAGCTTCGAGGGATTCGACACCTTCCGGCCAGTATCCGCACGAATAAACCATGCTCGGCCCGAGGAACAGTTCGTAGAAGCGATTCCCGACGTCGTAGTGATGGGAGACAGTCGCCGAATCGCGTGATCTACTGTGCCGCTTGCCTCGCTTACTACGCATCTCGATCGCCGGGGGTGACGGTGGTGGACCCACCGCTCCCAAGCCGGCGAAAGTACCGGCGGCGCGAACAATCGAGCGCAGCGGCAACGTCGACAAACGATTCTCACCGAGCCGCGTGACCAGTTCCGGAACGTCGAGGAGCGCGAAGATATCGCCGTCTACGTCCAGATCGCCGGAAACGTACGCCCTCGCCAGCCCTAATTCGTTGGGAGAGTAAAGGACCCGCCGTAGGGCACGCCGATTCCGGAAGTGAACCTGCGCAGCGGCGTCCGGTGGCCCTGCCTCCGAACCGTCCCAACATCGCACGCGAACCGGAAGCGGAACCCCGATCACTTCCTCGAACACCGTCAAAATCTTGGCCGCGGCACCAGTCACTGATCAACCCTCCGACAAAAGATGGTTAGCCGATGACAGAAAACTTACGCCCGATTCGCGAATCTTTCGCGCCATTTGTCCGAGTTTTGGACAGTGTTCATCGCGGTTTCGGTATTCATCGCCGAGTTCAGGGCTCCACCATTCCGGCGAGGAATTCCACCAGCAGTCTCTTCGTGACCTCACGTGGCAGCGATTCCACTGCCGCGAGGACGGCCGCCATGTCCAAGGGAGAATCGGAAGAGCCCCGAGGATCCAGCCCCGCCGACGTCAACGCTGCCGCGACGGCGTCACTGGGCAACGCAAGAACATCGGCGACGGTGACATCGCCACGTTCGAATGCTCCGGCCAACTCTGCCAGGGCCGGCGGCGCCTCGGCTGCCGCCGAGCCGCGAACGTCGTCGGCACCGAGGACGAGTGCGCTGGTCAACTCGCCGAGCACAGATTCCGTCACCGGGGTGACGGTGAGGTGGGTTGTTCGAGGCAACGTCGTCCCGTCAGGTTGCGTCGACGCCGGCTGCCCTTGAAGGACGAAGCCGCGAGCACCGACAGCGCTCACCCAGCGATGCGGATCCACTCGCCGTTCGAGCGGCACGGAATCGTCGGTAGCGACCGCGAACAGTGGTCCCACCGGCGAGCCCACGACGCGAAGACCCTCGATTGCCTCGACCGTGCCGATCAGTGCACGAGTGGCCCGCTGCGCCCGGGACACCAATTCGGCGTACCCGGATTGCCCGAGGACTTGCGAAATCGCCCAAGCACCGGCAAGAGCAGCAACGGATTTGGAACCGAGAAGCGTGGGATTGACCACCGGGTACCCCGGCCAGTCCGTGAGTCCGAAATACTGCTTGCGATGCAGATCTCGCCCTCGGTGCAGCAGGACCGAAACGCCTTTGGGCGAGTATCCGTACTTGTGGAAGTCGACGGACATGCTGGTGACCCCGGGCACCCGGAAATCCCAGGGTGGCAGATCACCCCACCACGGCAACGCAAGCCCACCGATGCAGGCGTCGACATGCAGTGGAATCGAATGTGCACGAGCAACTTCCGCGACATCGGCGATCGGGTCGAGCGCCGCGAACGGGTAGCTGGGCGCGGAGACGACGATCAAGACCGTGTCTTTCCGAACTGCCGTCGCAATATCTTGTGCGCCGACGCGCCCCGACGTGGGATCTACTGGTACCAGGATCAGTTCCAGTCCGAGCAGGTGAGCTGCCTTGTGGAAAGCGGCATGCGCGGTGGTCGGAAGAACCAGCGAACCCTCACCCGGCGGGAGCCCACGGAAGTCGCGAGCTGCCTTGACGGCCAACACACAACTCTCCGTTCCGCCGCTGGTGACATTGCCGACGACTACGCCTCCGGCGTCTGTATCTGAGGCTGGGTCTGAAGCTCCATGGAGGAACTCGCGTGCGAACGCAACCAACTCACGCTCCATCACCGCGGTGGACGGGAACACCGTCGGGTCGAGACCGTTGACCGGCTGAACCAATCGAGCTGCGTCCGCTGCCAACTCGTCGAGCGCTGCGAGGCCGCTGTCGTACACGTACGACAGAACCCGGCCTCCGTGCGTCGGAGCGTCCTGCTCGCGAAGCGAACGCAACCGACTCAAGATGTCGGCCGCCCTCTTCTCGAGGTTTGCGCTCTCGACGATCTTGCCCTGAAGTTCCTCGGCCCGAGTGGAACTCATCGTTCACCTTTCGTTCTCGTGAGTGGATTCTTGTTCGGTGCGGTAGTTCCGCAATACGACCAGGCTGATCGCAACCAGGATCGCCGGCACGACCGAGAAGCCAAGGGCAATTCCGGTCAGCGCCGATTCCGGTTGCACGACAGTCTCGCCCGCAGTTTTCGAAACGAAGCCGGTCACCGCGAGTACACCCAAGAACACCGCGGGTCCCAGGGCAAGGCCTGCGGTTTCCGCGGCGGTCCAGATACCACTGAGCGAACCACCGCGTTGGCGCCCACCGATTCGCGCGTCGTCCTCGATGACGTCCGGAAGCATCGCCAGCGGGAACACCTGCATGCCGGCGTAGCCGACGCCGGCAAGCGCGACGGCACCGTAGATCCACGAACCCGCGTCGACAGCCGCAAGCGTCAACAACGCCGTGGCGACGACGAACAGAACCGAAGACACCACGTAACCGCGAAGCTTTCCGTACCGATGCGAGAACCAGTACCACAGCGGCATGACGACGAGAGCTGGTCCGACGAGTGCAACGAACAGACCGGTGAGCGCACCTTCGTTGCCCATCACATAGGTCGCCAGATATTGCGCACCCGCCAACATCACGGCGGTGGCAAGAGCTTGGAGCACAAAGACGATGACCAGCAATCGGAACGCGCGGGTACGTCGTATCGCGTCGAACCCGTCCCGGTACTGCGAGAGCAACGAGCCGACCGGCGCGTCCGCGTGAGTCACCGTGTGGCGCGCGGCTCCGCGAACTGCCCAGATCATTGCCCCGCACATCAGCGCCGACACCCCGATCGCCATGACCAGATAACCGCGTGCTCCGCCCCCGGCAGCGTCGCGTAGCTCGGGTCCGCCGGCGCCGATGACCAGAATTGTCAGGGCCAACACCGCAATTCGAACCGATACCAACCGGGTGCGCTCGTGGTAATCGCCGGTCAACTCGGTCGGCAACGCGATGTACGGCACCTGAAAGAGGCTGTAGGCACTCGCCGCGAGCAGGAAGAAGACGAGCACCCACATCGCCCCGACTCCGGGGCCGGCCGACACCGGGGCCGAGAACGTGAGAATGAAGAGCAACGGCAGTCCCAGAGCGCCTGCGAGCATGAGTGGCACTCGCGTACCAGTTCGATGAGAGCTTCGGTCGCTGATCGACCCGATCAGCGGATCGATCAGGACGTCGGCGATTTTCGGGACAATGACCACAAGCGACGCGAGCGCCGCGGCAACGCCGAGCGTGTCGGTCAGGTAGTACGCCAGTACCAGACCTGGCAGAACACCGAATCCACCCGTACCGACACTTCCCGCTGCGTATCCGGCCACCACACCACGCGAAAGCCTGTCAGGCGATCTACCTTCACGAAGACGTACCGGTTTGTCTGTAGTCACCGTCCACACACTAATGTCACGACTTCGTACCGCGAGGGCAAAAGAATCCCGATGACCAGAAGTCGCTCACTCGGACGTGCCTGGCATGCCAGACTGTGACCCGATTCGCACACGAAACGAAGGTCTGAAGACGATGGTTGACCCACTGCGAGAGATCTGGCCTCCGTACGGAGTCACGATCACGTGTGGGCCCATCACCTTGCTCCCTGTGCGCGACGATCATTTCCCCGAACTCACTGCGCTGGTCCGAGCCGGCATTCACCCTGCCGAACAGATGCCGTTTCTCGTCCCCTGGACGGTGGGCACTCCCGACGAAGTGTCGCGAAGATTCATCCAATACCACTGGTCGGTCCGCGGAGCGATGACCATGACCGACTGGAAATTCGAAACAGCCATTGTCGTCGACGGAGAAATCGTCGGCTGCCAGGCGTTCGCCGCGACGGACTTTCCTACCAGTCGTACCGGTGAAACCGGCTCGTGGATCGGACGCGGGTTCCAAGGCCGGGGTGTCGGCACTCTCGCCCGACAGGCAATCTGCGCATTCGCATTCGACTCTTTGGGTGCACGAAGCGTGGTGTCATCGGCATTCACGGACAACCCCGACTCGATCACGGTGTCCACCAAAGTCGGGTACCGCGCAGACGGCACAGTAGAGGAGTTGGCTGCCGACGGTCGCATGACCGTGCGTCGTCTCTTCACCCTCAGCCGCGAAGATTTTGTCGCACCGCCGTATCCCGTCGAAGTGACCGGCGTGCGCGCGTTCAAGACGATGCTCGGCATCGACTGAGCGAGCTACCCGTGCACCGTGAGAACCGAGAGAGCAGCGACAACCGGAAGACCAGTGACAACCGAAAGACCAGCGACAACCGGTAGAACAGACACATGGAACCCTCCGACATGATGGCCGCAGTCACCTCGTCCATGCGCGACCGTACCGGGCGCACCCTCGAAGAATGGGTTGAGGCCGTACGGACGTCCGGGGTCGACCCGCTCGATCAGAACGAAGTGCGCAAGTGGCTGAAAGCAGAGCACGGTGTGCCGCAGAATTCGCAGTGGGCAATTGCATTCGAGACTGCCGAACAGTCCGGATGGGTGGAGCCGACCGTCGAGCAATACATCGACCAGCAGTACAGCGGCCCGAAGGCAGCACTGCGGCCGATCTTCGATGAAGCCCGACGTCTGATCGAAGAACTCGGAACCGATGTTCGGGTCGAAGGCCGCGGAACCTACACGCCCTTCGTTCGCGCTCGCCAATTCGCCGCCATCGCAGCGGCCACCAAGGCCCGAGTCGACCTCGGACTACGTTTTGTCGAGGCCCCCGAATCCGAACTTCTTGTCCCGGCCAAAGCTCCCGGGCAGTCGACCCACAAGATCGGGCTCACCAGCACCGCAGACGTGAACGACGAAGTCGGATTGCTGACAGCGATCGCGTATCAACAGAACGGCCGGTAGGTCACTCACTCACCGCCACGCAAACGCTCACCGGCAGGCTGCACGAAAGTCCCTGTTCTCCTTGTCGGAGAACAGGGACTTTCTTCACCGCGGGGGAAGGTCGCTGCGACGTGTCAGCTCAGGCCGAAGAGCGCGCCGATGATGGTCCGAGCAGCCTCGAAGAGCGCGTCGACGGACGGAACACCGATTTCAGAGCTGATGGAAAAAAGGGAACCCAACATACGATCCTCCGGAGATAGTTTCTGAATGGCTTACTGCCACAAGGGAAATGCTACCGATTCCACTTGCGGAACTGAAGCAAGGGGACCACGGGAGTGACAATTCCGGACCAAAGTCCCGGCCCGTTAGATCTACTGCACCCCAGTATGATTGCGATCCTTCGAATCCGAATCGACACCTTCGAGATAGCCGACGAGAACTTGGGCGACCTCCGCCAACACCTCAGTGCTCGACATTTCCGAGTGGGAGCAGTCGACCAGGTACGCCCGCAACGGCCCCACCAGTTCGGACCACCTTTCGACCAGGTGACGATGTTCAGGCAGATCATGCTGCGCCACAAACAGTTCCACTGACCCGAAATAGTGCCTCGGCGTGTGGTCCCGAACGATTCGCGACAGTTTTTCCACCCGACCCACTACGGATTCGAGTACCGTATCGGAAAGGAAATCCATACCGGTCTGCCTTCGGATCTCTGTCGCAACGTCTGTGAAAGTCAGTGCTGCAGTTTCAGTTTCAACCTCGGATAGCCCGATCTGCGCGAACAGTTCGGAAGGTTTCGGAGCCGCTTGTACCGATGGCATCATCTCCGGTAACAGCGCGTCGAGCATGACAACCGAACCGACCAGATCGCCGGCCTCTTCGAGCTGGCTCGCCATCTCGAGCGCGATCGTTCCGCCGGCAGACCAACCCAGTAGATGGTATTCACCCGACGGCTGCACCGTCCGTACGGCATCGACGTACCCCGACGCCAACTCCGCCACCGTGCCTGGCAATTCACCTGCTCCCGTTGCCTGGATGCCGTACACCCGTCGACCCCGCAGCTGACCGACGAGTCCGGCGTAGCACCAGGCGATTCCGCTGACCGGATGCACACAGAACAACGGCGGCCGTTGGTCATCGGGGTCGCCGCCGAGCATGACGACCGTGTCCAGCGGATCCGAACGAAGCGAATCACCCTCGAAGACATCGGCATGAACGAGATCCATCCGAGAGGCAAGCTCCGCCACAGTTCGGTCGGTGAAAATCCATTGAACCGGGAATTCCCTGTTAAGGCTCTCACGCAAGCGCGTAGCCACTCGAACTGCACCCATCGATGTCCCGCCGAGCTCGAAGAAGTCGTCGTAGCGGCCGACCGATTTCGCGCCTGTCACGCCCTCGAATGCCTGTGCCACGTGACGTTCGGTATCCGAGATGGGTCGATCCACACTCGACCCCGGCTGCGGTGAAGGAGCAGGAAGTGCCGCTGCGTCTATCTTCCCCGAAGCGAGCAACGGTACCTCGCCCACTATCGTCACCGACGAAGGCAGCAGGTGCTTCGGCAGCAGGCCGGAGACGAACCCGCGAAGCTCCGATTCCGTCGCCGAACCGTTTTCCGCCAACGTCACATACGAACGGAGCTCAGCGGATCCGTGCCCGTCGTCACAGACAACGGTTACCGAGAAGGCCACTGCTCCATGGCTTGACAGAGCCGCGTCGACCTCCGCCGGTTCCACGCGGACACCCCGCACCTTCACCTGCGCGTCGTTGCGACCCAGGTACTCGAGCGCTCGGTCGTGACGCCTACGACGCACGAGGTCACCCGTGCGATACATCCGGGTCCCCACCGCATGAGGATTGGCAACAAAGCGCTCGGACGTCAGAGCCGGGGAAGCGACGTACCCCCGTGCCACATTCTCACCGGCGAGGAACAGTTCTCCCGCAACGCCATCCGGAACCGGTCGGAGCCTCTGATCGAGAACAAATGCTGTCGTACCAGGGACTGGAGTGCCGACAGTGACGTCCGCGTCAGTGATCCGTGCGGAAATCGATGCCGCGATCGTTGATTCGGTCGGTCCGTATCCGTTGACGATGCGATGTCGGGGTGACCACGCCGACGCAAGGCGCGCAGGAAGCGGCTCCCCCATCGATTCGACGATCAACGGTTGCACTGCATCCGGATCGACTGTCGCCAGGACCGTCGGCGTCACGATCAGATGTGTTACGTCAGCGGCTATCAGCAGATTCGTGAGTTCTTCTCCCCCGTAGACGAAGTCGGGAGTCAGAATCAGCGTTCCACACCCTGCAGCCGCGAGAAGGATCTCGATCACCGACGCGTCGAAGGTCGACGACGCCAATTGCAGGACTCGGGGGCCACGCTCGAGCTCGGCGATCTCGGCGTGGGCGGTGCAGACGTTCATGATTCCGCGATGTGAAACCTCCACGCCCTTGGGTCTTCCCGTGGAACCCGACGTGTAGATGACGTAGGCGAGGTTGTCGGGGTGAGCCGGCGTTGCCGATACCTCGGCAGCGCCACCAGCAGTGCGGGATTCGTCCATCGCCACCCACTCGACGCACTCGGGCAAACTCTCGGATGCACCTCCAGCTGTCAAACCGACAACCGAACCGCATTCCTCGACCATCGTCTGCCGGCGCGCTGTCGGCAGCGCCGGATCGAGCGACAGCCACGCTGCGCCTGCACGCGCTACTGCCCACAACGCAACGATCCACAGATGCCCGCGCCCGAGCGCAACGGCCACCACGTCGTCGGGTCCGATTCCTCGGACCACCAACTCGCGTGTCCAGTGCGACGACTCCTCGTACAGGTCGCGGTAAGTCCAGCGTCTGCCGTTCTCTTCCAGCGCTACGCCGTCGGGCGCCTGACGCAGAGCGCGTTCGAAAATGTCGGCAATCGTCAGAGGTTCGACGTGGCGAGGATTCGCAGCAGTCAGCGCCGAGCGTTCGAGTCCGGACAGCAGTTCGATCTCCCCGATCACAATCTCGGGTTCCGCGGTCACTGATTCGGCGATACGTCTCACCCGCTGCATGAACAGTTCCGCGGTCGACTCGCGGAACTTGTCCGTCGCATACAGCAATCGAATAGTCAGACTGTCACCGGTGTCGACCAGGTCCCACGTCAAGTCGTAACCGGTCGACGCCCCTGAATTCTCGATGTCGAAGACGGTAATGCCGTCGATCTGCGGCAACTCCAGCGCTCGCCGGTACGCCAGCATGACCGTGAACAGCGGATGCTCGTTCATCCTGCGCGGCGGATCGACCTTCGCAACGACGTCGTCGAACGAGACGTCCGCGTTCGCCATTGCTTCCAGATCGACACGGCGAACCTCGTCCAGAACAGCAGCGAAGCGATCGGTGGAGTTGATCCTCGTGCGCAATGCGACAGTACCCACCATCATTCCGGCGACGCTCAGCAGCGCCGGATCGTTCCGCAGACTCACAGCTGCTCCCACCACGACGTCGTCCGTGACGCACTCGCGAGCGAGCAGCACGGCAATCACGCTGTGGACGACCATGAATACCGTGACGCCATGCGAACGAGCCAACGCCGACAACGCGTCGTAGGTGGCGCCGTCGAGGACTTCCGTCACCATCTCCTCGGATCGTGAAGACACGGGACTCCGGGGGTTGTCGACGGGTAGAGCCAACACATCCTCGACGCCACAAAGTGCGTCCGACCAATAGTCGAGTTGCCGGTGAGCCATGCTGAGAGAATCCTCGGGGTCACCCAAGCTCTCTCTCGCCCAGAAACTGTAGTCGCCGTAGCTGATCTCCCCCGACGAGCGATCCCAGGGAAGACCTGCCGACCTGGCCTCGAATGCTGCCACGAAATCGGTCAGGATCGGGCCCATCGACGCTCCGTCGATCGCGATGTGGTGAACAACGATGACCAGGACCGTCAGTCCTGCAGAGTCGACTCCTGCCTTTTCGGCGAACACACGCACACGGAACGGAACATCTCGTTCGAGATCGAACGGCACAGTCGCGAATGCCGAAGCGCTCGCACGGATATCGCCGACGTGTACCGCAGTGAGATCGAATGCAACAGAGTCCATTTCAAGTTGTTGCGGACCGAATTCACCCGGAACACAGACAGTTCGCAATACGGCATGGTGATCGACGACGTCGCCGAGCGCGCTGCTCAAGACCGAACGATCGACGTCGTCTGCAAGGACCGCTGCAAACGTCAGGTTGTACGCAGTCGATTCCGGCTGAAGCTGATTGATCAGCCAGAGTCGTTGTTGCGAGGGCGCCAGCGGGGCCGGCTTGCCGGGATCACGTCGAGTCAGTTCGCGGCGTTTGCCATCGGACGCGCTCGCCGACAGCCACTGAGACATCGCTCGCGGCGACGGATTGTCGAAGACGGCGCGAACAGGCACATCTCGCGCGAAGATCGAGGCGAGTCGACCTGCCACCGCTGCCGCGGCCAACGAATCACCACCTGATTCGAACAGGTTGTGCAGAGCGCCGAAACTTCCGGACACGTGTTCCGACATGACAGCGGTGACGAGTTCCTCCGAAACCGTCACTGCTGCATCGGGCGCCTGGCTCTCGAACACATGGCGCCGCAACGCATCTGCGTCCAGTTTTCCGTTCGTCGTGAGCGGGATCGACTCCAATACGACCACGCGGCCGGGCATCAGATACGCAGGCAACATCGCGGCCAACTCGATTGTCAGCTGATCCGCCTCCACACCATCGCCGACCGCGCACGCAACGGCGATGTCGTCGACGAGGACAACCGCCGCAGCCTCGACGCCCGTGCACCGACGCAGAGCTGATTCGATTTCGGCGGGCTCGACGCGGATTCCTCGCACGCTCATCTGACGGTCGGAGCGTCCGACGAATCCGAGCCTGTCATCCGTGCGGCGATGAACCAGATCACCGGTCCGATAACGGCGGTGCCCACCGGGTGCTGCGATGAACGACGTGGCGGTGCCGGCAGGATCTCCGGCATAGCCCATCGCAAGCCCGGGCCCGCTGACGTACAACTCACCGATCCCGGCCCACGGCACCGGACGCAGTCGCGTATCGAGCACCTCTGCACCGATTCCGGCGAGCGGGACTCCGATGGTGACCCGATGATCCACCTCGGCGACAGTGGTGACCACCGTGCATTCCGTCGGTCCGTACGCATTGAGCATTCGCGCGCGGCGACTCCACGCACGCGCGGTGGAAGGTGAGAGCACATCGCCACCGACTGCCACCACCTCGAGCGAATCGAACCGCTCTGGAGCCATCGTGTCGAGTACGGCTGGAGTGGACAACATGTGAGTGACGCCGCGTTCTGCGACGAATTCTTCGAGTGCCCTTCCGCCGAAAGCCTCCCGAGGAGCGACCGCCAAGGTAGCCCCGGCGCCGATCGCCAACATCATCTCGAGGATTGCTGCATCGAACGTCGGTTTGTAACCGTGCAGCACAACCGAGTCCGAGGTCACGCCGTACTTGCGGACAGCATCGTCGGTCAGCAGGCCCAGTCCTCGGTGGGTGACTGCAACGCCTTTCGGTTCACCGGTCGACCCGGACGTGTGAACAACGTACGCGACTGAATCCGGATACTGCCGACCGGGAACAGGGCTGCGATCGGAGAGGACTGTGCGCAGCTGCTTCAGACGTGCCGGTGGCAGGTCGGGGTCGATCGGCACGAATGCCGCTCCCGTTTTCGAGATCGCCAACATTCGGACCAGGTACGCGATAGTCCGCACCGCCGGAATCTCGTACACAGCACCCGGTCCTGCTCCCCGAGCCACCAGTTCCCAGGCTTGGGCATCCGAGGCAGAGTCGAGTTCGGCATACGTCACCGTGCGGTGTCCGTCGTCGAGAGCAATGTTGTTCGGGAATCGCGCCGCGGTGGCGGCGAAGATCTCGGTCAGTGTGCGGGACGAATCGACCTCGGCAGCAGTCCAACTGGGCGCCGCGCCCACCACGAGATCCGAAACGAGTACTGGTACATCCTCGGCAATCGAGGTGAGCACGATCGACAGCTGTCGGGTAACCGCGTCGGCGCTCGAAGGATCGAATGCGCTCGCGGCATAGATGAGCGCTCCGGTCAATGAACCGTCGTCAGCGGGTGCGAGCGAGACATGCATGGGGAACTTCGTTGTCGCGGTCTCGATTTCGCGAGCCTCGATCGTGAGGCCGGAAACCTCCACGGCAGGGATCGCGAAGTTCTGCAGACCCAGCGCAATCTGGGGAGTTCGTCCACCGAGCAGCTCACCAACCAACTCGGCAGGAACAGAGCTGTTTTCGAACGCTGCCACATCAGCATCGAAAGCTGCACCCAACAGAAGATCGATCGGCACGTCCCCGTCGATCCGAAGGCGAAGAGGCACCGTATCCACGAACATGCCGACCACGCCGTCGAGCTGAGGCGCCCGCCGTCCGTCGACAGCTGTCGCGATCACGACATCGGGATTTCCACTCAGCTTGGCAAGCACCACCGACAACGCCGCATGAACCACCGCGAACAGCGAGACCTTCAATCGGTCGGCTCGCGCCTGCAGTGCCGAGGTGATGACGGCTGGTATCACGAAGTTCACTCGCTGCGCTAAGGTATCCGGCCCGCCATCGGAGTGATCCACCGTCAGCGGAGACACAGATGTCACACCGTCCAGCGTTCGGCGCCAGAACTGCTCGACGACAGGGGAAACGTCACGTGCTGCCTCCCACGCGGCAAAATCCCCGTACTGGATCGGCAACGGAGACCATTGCGAATCCAGTCCAGCTCGTCGCTTGCCGTACGCGGTCAGCAGGTCGCCGACCACCGTTCGCATCGACACCCCGTCGACTGCGATGTGATGAAAGCTCACTGCCAGAACGTGCCTGACCGGTGACACCTGGAGCAGCATCCAGCGCACCGGCAGGTCTGCCGCTACATCGAAACCACGCGAGCCGAACTCTCGCAGCAGCACCTCGACCTCGATGTCGGCGACCAGCCGCGTTTCCATTGTCACGGAGGTCGGAGGATCCACGACCTGAACCGGTGGAGTGCCCGGATACCGGGTTCTGAGGACATCATGACGACCGACAAGATCAGTTGCTGCCTGACGCAGCGCGGCCGCGTCGAGTTCACCGTCGATCTCGATGCAGATCGGCAGGTTGTACGCGCCGCTCGCCGTGTTTCGCTGATTCAGTACCCACATCGCACGCTGGTTTCGTGACAGGGGTGCGGGCGTGGGGTCGCGGCGCGGTTCCAGTCGGACAAGATCGGTCACCGAGTCGTTCTGCTCGAGCGAATCGAGCCGGGCTGCCAATGCCGCAACTGTTGGATGCTCGAATACGGTCCTGAGCGGAACAACCAGCCCCAGAGTACTACTCAAGAGCGAGGTAACCTCCGCGGCCGACAGCGAGTTGCCCCCGAGCGAGAAGAAGTCTGCGTCGCGGTCGTCCTCATTCCCACCGAGGACGGAACCAAAAGCTCCGGCTACAACACGTTCGGTGGCGGTGGCCGGCCCCTCTGCACGGGAAGCATCCAGTGTCGGCGACGGGAGACGGGCGAAGTCGACCTTGCCGTTCCGCATCGGAAGCTCGCCCTCGATGTCGACGATGGCATGCGGAACCATGTACGTCGGAAGGACTTCTGCGGCGGCAGCGCGAAGTTGACCAGTGTCAACTCTTTCGGCACCTGAACTTCTCACGTAGGCGACCAACAGAGGACTTCCACCTTCGGCCGACCGAACCCCGACGACACAGAAGTCGACGTTCGCGACAGACTGAATGACTGCCTCGATCTCACCCGGTTCGATCCGGACACCGTTGACCTTCACCTGCACGTCGGTTCGCCCGAGATAATGCAGGCGATACGTATTTCCCTCGGATTTGGGGCTTTCCGGCTTCCACCTCACCAGATCGCCCGTCCGGTACATCCGGGCGCCTGAACCGGTTGCCACGAATCGTTCCGCAGTTCGGGCCGGTTGGCCGGCGTAACCGCGAGCGAGCATTCGACCTGAGAGATACAGTTCGCCGACGACTCCCGGCGGCACCGGTTCGAGTCGATCATCGAGTACGACGGCGTCGACCCCGGCCAGTGGATACCCGATCGATCCGTCGTGAGTGTCAGCCGACAGTTGTTCGATCGACAGTTGTTCGATCGACAGTGGTTCGGTAGCAAGCGAATACATCGTCGACTCGGCAGGTCCGTATCCGTTGATGACTCGGCGTCCGGCTTGCCAGCGCTTCGCCAACGCGCCGCCGAGTCGCTCGCCCCCGAACATCACCGTGGAAAGGTCCGGCAGCGAAGGATCGCCGATCGAGGCGACGACAGTAGGTGTGGCGCACAGATGAGTAATTCGCTCGCGCCTCAGTGCTGATGCGAGTCCCGAGCCGAACAGTTCTTCGTTCTTCGCCAGAACGAGCGTGGCCCCGGACGCACTCGCGATGAGCACCTCGAGCAACGTCATGTCGAATCCTGGCGCTCCGCGATGGAATACGCGAGAACCTGGCCCAGCCGAGAATCGACCGGGCAGGTCTTCGGCGATCACACCGAGCCCGCCGTTGGTCACGACCACAGCCTTGGGGGTTCCGGTCGTTCCTGACGTGAAAACTACGTAGGCCGCCAGGTTCTCGGAATATTCGCGCACCGAGTCGGTGACTTTCTCACCACCAGCGTCTTCAGCACCAGCGTCTTCACCACCAGCGTTGCGGCCGCCGATCGCTCCGGTGCCCAGTGTTTCGAGGACATCGCGTACTCGCGCCTGCGGCTGTTCCGGGTCCGTCAATGCCGGAGCTGCACCGACCTTCGCGATTGCCCACAGTTGCACGATCGACGCAATCGACCGATCTGCAGTCCAAGCAGCGACCTGGTCGACTCCAACTCCCCGGGAGCGCAACTCGTCGGCTGCGACATCCGACTGGGCATCGAGTTCCCGGTAAGTCAGTGTGTTGCCCTCACCCTCGACCGCCACAGCGTCCGGGGCGGATTCGACGCCGAAGCGCAGCATGGAGGCAAGTGTCGTACCGGAAAGTCGAGATCGATCAGGCCGGTCGACCGCGCCGTGTGCGGGGACGAGAAGAGCTCGTTCCGCACTGTCCAACAGGTCGATTTGCCCTACGGCGACATTCGGGTCGACAGACACTTGATTCAGGAAGCGCTCGAACCGGCCCGCAAAGCTCGATACCGTCAGATCATCGAATAGATCAGCGTTGTAGACGAATTCGAGACCGAGTTCGCCCCCGACCCCCTCGTCCGTGACGTTGACCTGCAGATCGAAATTTGCGTGCCTGACTTCAGGAGCAATCTGTGTGATGTCCAGCCCTGGTATCGACCACGCGGCGGTCTCAGCAGTTCGGAACGAGAGCGCCACCTGGAACAACGGATGTCGCGAACGCGATCGCGGTGGGTCGATCAGATCGACCAGCGATTCGAAGGGCATCTCTGCGTGCGCGAACGCCGCTACGTCACGCTGACGAACCTGCTCGACCAACCGGCCGAACGAGTTCGACGGATCGACTTCGGTTCGAAGAACAATCGTGCCGGCAAACATGCCGACCAGCTCGTCGAGTTCAGGTGTGACGCGTCCGGACACAACAGTGCCGACAGCTACGTCATCGATACCGTTGTACCTCGCCAACAGCGCCGCGAGAGCGGCGTGTACAACCATGAACATGGTCGCGTTGTTCGATCGTGCGAGTGTCTGAAGGCCCGTTCGTACCGAACCTGAGATCTCCACCCGACAGCTCGACGCACGGGCGAACGTCGAACGTGGACGATCGAGGGGAAGCGTCACCTGCTCGGGAAGTCCTTCGAGAGCCTGCATCCAGTAGCTGCGTACCGTCTCGGGAATCCCCGATTCCCTTTGCCATGCACTGTAATCGGAGTATTCGAGCGCGAGCGGCGACCACTGCGGAGCGTGCTGCGCCGAGCGGGCGATGTACGCCGCAGTGAAGTCGCGGACCAACAATTCGAGTGATCGAGCGTCGGCGGCAATGTGATGGACGACGACAGCCAGGATGTGCTCGACAGGTGAAACCTGGAGAAGTGCCGCACGTACGGGCGGATCAACGGTGACATCGAAGCCCGAACCCACCAGTTCTGCTACACAATTCTCGGCGTCGCCGCCGTCGAGTGCCTCGAGCTGAAAGGCCGGAAGCGCATCCTCGGCGTCGAGCACCGTCTGAACCGGGCCGCCGCCGACAACCGGGTACACGGTCCGCAGAGTGCGATGGCGATTGATCACGTCACGAATTGCCAGTTCGGCCGCAACCACGTCCAGCTCGCCTGCCAAGCGCAGCACGATCGGGATGTTGTATCCGGCGGAGTCTGTATCCAACTGATTCAGAATCCACATTCGATGCTGGGAAGCTGACAGGTGCACTTCCGTGTTGTCCGAACGAGGCCCCAAGGACACGTCAGACGCGTGCTCCGCGCCGGTTCGCCCTACACCTATCCGCGCAGCAGCGATGTCTGCGAGCTGATCGACGGATGGGTGCTCGAACACATCGCGGACGTCGAGGTTGCAGCCCAGGGCGGAGTTCAGACGCGACGAAAGACGAGTGGCGATCAAGGAATTGGCGCCTTGATCGAAGAGGTTCCGGACCGGATCGACATGCGGAACTTCCATCAAATCGCTCAGAATAGCTGCGACTGTCTGCTCGAAGAAGTCTCGCGACTGCCGAGTCGGCTGCGTGAGAGACACCGGGGTCGGCAACGATGCTCGGTCGATTTTGCCGTTGATCGTGACCGGTAATGACGCGAGCGCCATCAAAGCCGACGGAACCATGTGCGCGGGCAGCAACGAACGAGCAGTCCGCAAGACGCCGTCGAGGTCGTGTCCGCTCCCTGGGGTGATGTAACCGACCAAAGTCGGCCCGCTGCCGAGTTCTCTCACCACTACCGCGGCCTGCTCCACCGACGTGTGAGCCAACAGCGCGGATTCGACCTCGCCCGGTTCGATGCGGTAACCGCGCAGTGCCATCTGACCGTCGGCGCGGCGAACATATTCGAGTCGGCCGGCTCGCCAACGGACCAGATCGCCGCTGCGGTACATCCGTGATCCATCGAATCCGGGTTCAGGCACGAATCGCGAAGACGTCATCGCGGGTCGACCCAAGTAGCCTTCGGCCACCTGCGGACCCGCAACATACAGTTCGCCGACAGATCCCGGAGGGACGGGCTTCAACGACGCGTCCAGTACGTAGCTGCGCAACCCTGGTAGTGGGGACCCGATCGGCGAGACAGTCTCGTCACCGGGGACAAGATCGAAACTGGTGACATGGACTGTGGTTTCGGTGATTCCGAACATGTTGACGCCCCGCACGTCCGGGTGCCGATCGAACCAAGCCTCCACGCGCCCGGCGTCGAGGCGATCACCGCCGAAAACAATCGTCCGGAGCGGAAGCAGCATTTCCTGCGTGACTTCCGCCAACGCATAGAAGGCGGCCGGGGTCTGATTGAGAACGGTCACTCGTTCCCGCACAATCAGATCCGCGAATCTTTCGGGTGAGCGCGCGACATCACCGTCCACGATCACGAGGGATCCGCCAGTGGTCAACGAGCCCCACATCTCCCAGACCGAGAAGTCGAATGCGTACGAATGAAACATCGTCCACACATCTTCGGCGTTGAAGTCGAAGATCTCTCGGGTCGAGGCGAGCAGCGCCAACACGTTGTCCTGAGACACCACTACGCCTTTGGGAGCTCCGGTCGATCCGGAAGTGTAGATCACGTAGGCGGCGGACTCCGACTGTGCAACGGGCCAGTCGGCCGTAGCGTCAGTCGTCTCGTCCACGAAGATGACAAGTTGCTCGTACCCAACGAACCGCCCAGCAGATTCGTCCGTCGACAGAATCGCTTTCGGGCCTGCATCGGCAAGTACGTAGTGGATACGAGCGTCGGGATACTGCAAGTCGATCGGTACGTACGTCGCGCCCGCGCGAATGACAGCGATGATGGCTACGACGAGGTCGACCGATCGAGGCAGGGCGACCGCCACGCGATCACCGACTCGAATTCCTCGATCGATCAAGACAGCGGCAAGGCCCTCCGAACGAACTCGCACCTCTTCATAGGTGACGCGAGTATCGCCACTCGACACCGCGATTGCATTCGGATGCCGGGCTGCGACGGCCCCGAAGAGGTCAGGCAGCGACTGCGCGACAATCGACGGCGCCGGCACCCGAGTCGACAATTCTTCGCGTTCCGCAACACTGAGAACATCGATGTCACGCAGCATGATTGACGAGTTCTCGGTAATCGAGTCACATACTCGACGAAGCCGCTCGACCCAGCTCTGCACGGTGCCTGCATCGAACAGATCGGCGGCATATCGGAAAGTGCCGCGAATACCGCTCGCGTCGCCGTCAATCGTACGATCCTCGCGCACCGTCACTTCGAGGTCGAAGCGAGGGTGCACGGGGGGTAGCGGAGTGCCGTGCGCCGTCAGAGTTCCCATCGCGATCTCGGAGTCGGGCGCTACCGGATCGACAGCGAGAACAACTCGGAGGAAAGAATTCTTCTCACCTACGCCCCCGCCGACCGCACGGTCGACCACCCAGTCGAACGGAACGTCGGCATTGGACAGGGCCGCCACATCAACCTCGCGCACCCGAGTCAAGAACTCACCGAACGTGTCTCCGCCGCGAAGGAGCGTTCGCAGCGCGACGGTCCCGACGAACATACCGACGACGCCGTCGAACGAAGGATGCGTTCGTCCGGAGGTCGGGGTCCCGATGACCACATCGGACGCACCGGTGATCTTGCTCAGTGCGATCGCAAGGCAGGCGTGCAACACCATGAAGGTTGTGCAGTCGTGCGCGCGAGCGATCTCGTTCAGCGCCGCATGGATAGGTGAGGGCAACTCGAACGCCACGTCCCGCGCCGACGACGGTTGGTCCGGCCGGCGGGATCTGTCCACGGGAAGCGCCAGAGTCGGATCAACACCGGCGAGTGTGTCGGACCAGAATTCCAGCTGGCGTCCTGCCAAGCTCTGTGGATCCGCGGGATCACCGAGAATGGTTCTGTGCCAAGCGGAATAGTCGCGGTAGTCGAGAGCGGGCGAAGGCCAGATCGGCGAACTCCCAGCGGCGCGAGCGTCGTACGCCGCGATGAGGTCCGAGACGATCGTCGCGAACGAAAGGCCGTCCAGGGCGATGTGATGGGCAACCACGGTCATGCGGTGGTCGGCGTCGCTGCCGGAGGCGAGGATCAAGCGAAGAGGCGTATCGGTCGCCAGGTCGAAACCCGCCGCAACCAAATCCGCTGACGCAGCCTCGTAATCCTCGGACGCAACCTCGATCAGAGTCACCGGAGTCTCGGTCGCAACCTGGATCGGCCACGCGTCGTGATTCTGGTCGAACGAGAAAACAGTACGCAAGACGAGATGGCGATCGGTCAGGTCACCTACCGCCACCCTCATCGCCTCGATATCCAGAGCACCACTGAACGCGACCTCGAACGCAATGTTGTACGCCGACGACTGGGGATCCAGACGGTTCAGTAACCACAGGCGTTGTTGCGCCGGTGCGATTTCCACGACGAGGTCTTCCGAAATGCGCTGGGGTTCCTCCACCCACTCCGCCCGCCCCGCACGGATCACCCGGGCCAGGCGCGCCGGCGTCGGGGCACCGAACACATCCCTCACACCAACCCGTCTTCCGAGGGCGGAACTCACTCGCGCGGCGACATACACGGCGTCGAGTGAACTACCGCCCCAGGCGAACAAGTCGGAGTGCGGTCCGAGAACTCCGACGCCGAGGACCTCGGCCATCACCGAGGCAATCAATTCCTCGTCGTACCCGATCGGGTGGTTGACCGCCGCGCGCTGCTCGGCCGGCGCGGACGACGCCGGTTCGGGGAGCGCCGAACGGTCAGTCTTTCCATGGCTCGTGACGGGCAATGCTGCCAAAATGGTCACCGAACTCGGCAGCATGGAACGAGGAAGTCGGGAAGCCAGATGATCGAGCACCATCGTCTGGCTCAACGGATGAGCTGCGCCTTCGGCCACGGTCACATACGCCGCAAGCGACCCGGATCGCTCGACCACCGCTGCTTGCGCAACGCCGGGAGTCGACAGGAGCACAGCCTCGATCTCGCCCAGTTCGACGCGTACTCCACGGATCTTCACTTGTTGATCAGAGCGGCCCAAGAACTCGAGTTGACCGGCAGCGTTCCATCGCACCATGTCCCCGGTGCGGTACATACGCTCACCAGCGCCGGCAGCACCGAAGGGCGCAGCGACAAAACGCTCCGCGGTGAGCGTCGGAGAAAGGTACCCTCGCGCCAGTCCGTGTCCCATCACGTACAGCTCCCCCGCGGCGCCGACCGGAGTTAGCCGCAACGACGAATCCAACACCACAGCGGAAACGCCGTCGATCGGGCGCCCGATCGGAGTATCACCACCAGGCTCGAGCGGCTCGCTCATGAATGCCGCGACGGTTGCTTCACTGGGCCCGTACGAATTCACGATGTCGACGTGACTCGACCACGCATCCACTAGCGCTCCCGGCGGTCGCTCGCCGCCGACGTTCAAGACTCGAAGTTCCGGCAAAGCCCGAGGATCCATCGTCAACGGAACCGATGGCGTCGAGTTCAGGTGCGTGACACCTTCGAGCCGCAAATAGTCTTCGAGGTCCACTCCGCCGATCAATCCGGGAGGAACGATCACTGCGGTCGCGCCGCAGCCGTGTGCAAGCAGAATCTCGAGGATCGCCACGTCGAACGATGTGTTTGCAAGGAGCGCGACGCGGGAGGAACTATCGATGTTCAGACGCCGTGCGTGAGAACGCAGCAACGGCACAATGCCTCGGTGCGTGACCGCGACACCCTTCGGTCGCCCGGTAGAACCAGAGGTGTAGACCACGTAGGCGGTGTCGTCGAGAGACAGATCGGCGATAGATGAACCCGCCCCCACGCGTCGATCCACCGGCCCTTCGACGGTCTCGTCGCCACTGGGATCAACGACGCACACCCAAGCCGGCACGTCCACGAGTTCGCCACCGACCACAACCGACACGTCGGCGTCGTCGAGAATGAAAGCGACACGCTCGGAGGGTGTTTGAGGATCCACGTAAAGAAGGACAGCACCAGCCCGCACTACCGCGTGGAATGCAACTACGGAATCGGTCGAGCGCTCGGTGAGGATCCCGACGACGTCGCCTCGTCCGACTCCGTTCTCCACGAGCAAGGCGCAGAGTGCATCCGCGCGAGCGCCGAGCTGGTCGTAAGTGACGTCCACACCTTGCTCGCGGATCGCGACAGCACTCCCCTGCCCTGCGCCGCCTCTGATGACCGAATCGAGCGTCGCGAATCCGTCCGTCCGCGGACCCAGCGCGGGGACCAGATCCTTCACTTCATCCGTCGAGAGGATGCGGAGGTCACCGAGCGCACGGGTAGCCGAGTCGAGGAACCCTTCGAGTAGCCGAACGAACTGACGATGATGCATCGCCAGGTCACGTTCGCTGTAGAGGTGCGGATTGGCTTCGAAGGACAGGCGAACGTTCTCCCCCGCGATCGACGGATAGATGCTGAAGAACAGGTCTTCGGTGGGTCCGGATGTGAGGACGTGAAATTCGCCGACGACGTCACCGAGCCGAATCGCTTCGTGAAACATCATGACGTTCACGGCCGGGCCCGCCGCCTCACGGGATCCGCCCTGCCCCTCCTGGAAGCCCATGTCCTCGTAGCGGAATCGCTGGTGGCGTAGTGCACCGGTCATCTGAACCGAGATCTGACGCACCAGTTCTCGTGGCGACAGATCCCGTTCGAGTTGCGCACGAACAGGCACGATGTTGGACAGCATCCCACCTGAACGTCTCGACGTCGCCGTGGTGCGGCCGGACACCGGCAAGCTGAGGACTACGTCATCGGAATCCGTCATGCGACCGAGATAGGACGCGAATGCACCGACGAGGACCGCCACCTCGGAGGTAGTCCACTCGGTCGCGACATCCGAAAGCTGTTTTGCAAGAGTTGGATTCAGTGTCCGCACCATCATGCGCTGCGGCATGGACGTCAGCCCGGCGCCGTCGGCGAGGCGAACCGGGCGGGGCAGGCCTTCGGACATCTCCGTCCAGTACTGCTCGTCCGATCGATACCGCGACGAGGATCGGTAATCGACGTCGAGGTCATGCAGTGCACGTACCCCGAGACAACCGAAAGGAGTCAGCGTCTTGCCATGAACCAGATGCGAATAGCGCTCGGCCACCCGAGCGGTGAGTGTCATCGCCGCATGTCCGTCGAGCACGAGGTGATGGGCGTGCGAGTACCAGTAGTAGTGCTCATCTGCCAGGTGAAGCAAGGTCGCCGAGATCAGGCGGTCAGACATCACGTCAAGTGGCCGTGAGTATTCCGCTGTCATCCACTCGTTCGCGCGCCGAACCGGGTCGCCATCGCTGCGTAAGTCGAGGTATGCGAGATCGTCGACGATCGAATGATCGACGACCTGCGCCGGCTCGGCATCGGTAGCGACGAGGCGAACGAACGGCGACTCCAATTCATGACATGCCGTATTCGTTGCCTCGATCAGCGCGTCGACGTCAACCGGTCCGCGTAGTTCCACGTACTGAGCCACCACGAACGGAGTTGACGGACTCAATTGCTGCGCGAACCACAGCGCGAGCTGAGCCCGAGACAACGGAAAAGCACTCAACCCGTCACCTCACATTTCACCAGCCTTGTTTTTCACGAACGTTCGGTGGCTGATCACGTGAATCCATGGGAGCGAACACCACGAACGGCCGAACCGAACCCTACTGTCTCGTCTAAGTTTTCACCACTGGGCCAACACTGCTAGACATGTCGACGCAGCTTTCACGCACTCAAACGTCAGGAGCTTCAGCGGATGAACAACGACACGGTGGGACCAAAGTCCGACGACGATTCCGGGGCTGAACCGAGCGGCTCCAACACCATCCCACCGAGGGGCCCGGAGCGCGAAACCAAGGGGGCGGCCGCTTTTCTCCGAAGCCGTAGAACGGCAGTCGCGATCACCGCAACGACGCTGGTAGTGGGCGGTTTCGTGGCATGGCTCGGGTACACGGCATACGAGGCGAAAGACAACCTGGAGGCGGCTCGCGACCACGCACAGTCGGCGAAGAGCGCTCTCCTGGCCGGAGATACGGGAGTCGCAGAGTCTGCCGCGGCGGAAGCCGATCGCGAAGCATCGGCCGCATACGACAACACCCATTCACTCCCCTGGAACATCACCGCCGCAATTCCCGTCATCGGGTCGCCGTTCGAGTCGACGCGCCGGATGACCGAGGTCGTTCAGGGGCTTACGCGTGACGTTCTCGGTCCTGCCGTGACTACCGGAACTTCACTCGCACCAACGGAATTGGTGCAGCCCGGTGGGCGCTTGGCACTCGCACCGTTACGCGAAGCGGAACCGAAACTGGCCGAAACAGCTATCGCCGCGGAATTGCTGTCGTCGCAGGCACAGGAAGTTCCCGAATCGAAGTACCTGGGCCGAGTTAACGATGCCAGAGCAGAATTACAGTCGCAGACAAGCGAACTGGCTACCCTCCTGACGAACACCGCCACCGCGGCGCGCATCGCACCGGCGATGCTCGGCACCGACGGACCGCGCAACTACTTCATCGGTTTCCAGACCAATGCGGAAGCGCGAGGAACCGGCGGCCTGTTGGGTGGATACGGCATCGTCCGAGTCGACGACGGCGCCACTCGGGTGGACACACTCTCCCCCAACTCCGAACTAACACTGGACAATCAACCGATAGACCTTGGTCCTGACTTCAACCAGCTGTACGGAAACAGTCGACCGACCACCGATTTTCGCAACAGCAACCTCAGCTCGCACTTTCCCTACGCAGCGCAGATCTGGCAGTCCCTGTGGTCACAGGAGTCCGGGGGTGAGCTGGTCGACGGCGCGATAGCGACCGATCCGATAGCACTGAGTTACCTCCTCGAGGCGGTGGGACCAGTAGAGATGCCGGACGGAGAGTCGGTCACCGCCGACAACGTCGTTGAGTTGACCGAGTCGACCGCGTACGCACGCTTTCCCTCCGACAACAAGGCACGAAAGCAGTATCTGCAGACAATCGCGGCCCGTGTCGTGGCGAAGATGACCGGGAACATCAAGTCGCCGAGCGCATTACTGGAGGCTCTGGGCAGAGGTGTCAGCGAGGGCAGAATCGCAGTGTGGAGCTCTCACCCCGACGAACAATCGGTTCTTGCCGACACCGTCCTCGGGCACACCATTCCCGATGATGCGGCTCCGTATGCCGGTGTGGTGATCAACAACCAAGCCGGTAACAAGCTCGACTACTACCTCACACGAGAAATCGACTACACAGCCCAGACGTGCACCGGCGACACCCGAAAGACAACGGTCACCGTTCGACTGACCAACAACGCGCCCGACGCCGACCTGACCGAATATGTCAGCGGGATCGTCGACAACCCCGGACGACTGCCCAATGGCACCAATGTGGCTGCAGTCACTCTGCTTGCGACAGCCGGCGCCAAACTCGATGCCGTCTCCGTGGGTGGACAGATTTCGTTTGCCGTCAACGGAACTGAACAGGGTCACCCGGCCTACATGACCAGGGCCGTCATTCCGCGAGGCCAGACGGTTGAGCTGAAGTTCGATCTGACCGAGCCCACAGCCGAGGGCGAAGCTCGCGTACCGGTCCAGCCGCTGGTCGACGACCCGAAGATTACCGTCGACGTGCCTACCTGCTGAGCTTGACCGGCAAACGTCGACGAGGCCCCTGGCATGTCGCCGTTTGTCGGGCTCGTGAACTTTCAGCAGATTTGAAACTTTGGCGAAGGCTAGCCTATGCTTCCTGACGCGCCTGGAACCGGCCGTCGGCTGCGATCCGTCGGAGTCTCACTCCTCGGCGCATCGACAACGGAAGGTTCCCCATGCGATACGCCCGTGTGCGCTCACTTCGCCGAACTGTGGCGCTGAGTGGATTGGTCATTGCTGCCCTGGTAATCGGCGGATGCAGTAACAACGACACCGCAACCCAATCGAGCAGCAGCGACTTCGAAACCGTCACCATCGAAAGTGCGCTCGGAAACGCCGTCATCACCGAAAAGCCCGAGCGAATCGTGACTCTCGGCATGGGGTCGGCGGAGACCGTAATCGCGCTCGGCACGATCCCCGTCGGCGTCGAAAAGTACGCATGGGGCAGCGACGACACCGGGTATCTGCCGTGGGTGCACGAAGCGGTCACGAAGCAAGGTGGCGAACTGCCAGAGCAGTTCACCGGCGGAACCGATCTCAACATCGAGGCGATCATCGCTCTCGAACCCGACCTGATCCTCGCCCCCTGGTCCGGCATCACACAGCAGCAGTTCGACTCACTCAACGCGTTCGCGCCGACCGTCGCCTACGCCGAGAGCCCCTGGACCATCACGTGGGAAGACCAGATCAACGTCATCGGCAAAGCCATGGGCGAATCCGAGAAGGCGACAGCCGAAATCGACAAGATCAAGTCGCAGTTCGCGGAATCGACTGCAGCACATCCGAACTACGCCGACGTCAGCTTCTCCTTCATCTACAACACGGGCCCAGGAACCCTCGGCGTCTTTTTCGCCGAAGAGCAGCGTGTGGCCATGGTCCGCGCACTTGGCCTGCAGGTGGATCCCGTCGTCTACACCTTGACGGAATCTGAAGGAACAGACTCCGCCGTCATCGGCCTCGAGAACGCAAACCTCCTCGACAAGTCCGACCTGCTCTTCACCTTCTACTCGGACCCGGCCAACCGGGCCGAGATCGAAGCGCAGCCCGCTTACCAGGCAATCCCCGCTGTGGCTCGGGGAACTGTCATCGCTCCGACCGAACAGCCCTTCGTCACCGGTTCCTCGATGATCAACCCTCTGACCGTGCCCTGGTCGCTCGAGCGCTACGTGCCGATGATCGACAAGGCAATCGCGAAGCTGAACAAGTGATGTAGATCAGCATCGTGCGATCGAGAAACCCGCGTCCTATTCGGACGCGGGTTTCTTGCCGTCGCGTTCAGCTTTGAATCGCATCCACTCACTGCTCAGCATGCGATTGTCGATGATCCACCCCATGTAATCGCGCATGTTGAGCACACGAATGTACGCGGGACCGTTGGGATTTGCGTACTGCAGGGCCTCGGTCGCAAGCTTGCGTTGATTCTCGAGATACACGTGCTCTGTTTCGAGGAATCCGCCCCACACGTCGGAATCCATGACGTAGTAGTGAGTCCGATCCCGAGGCTTGCGCGTGAGCTTGACGAACCCCCGGTCGATCAACCGACGAATGTAGGTGGACACCGATCCGCGACTTGCTCCGAGTGCCTGCGCCAACTCTTCGGCGCTGACCCCTGGCGACTCGCTGATCAACAGATAGCCCGCAATACGTCCTTCGATGCGGGCCCCACCGCCGGACTGCCAGTACACGGAGAACTGATCGATGAACCAGGTGGAGAAATCGTCACCGCGAGCAGGGCTGGCATCGCCCATTCGTTGAGCCTCCGACGTCTCTAGGTACGAACAATTCGCCACTATTGTGCCAGCACCACCGTCACCGAGCCGAAATCACCAAGCCTGGAGTGGTTGCAATGAACTCGAGCTGTTCGATCGTCAAGGGTGGCGCTGTAGTGGTGTCGGCCGATTTCACGAACTGGGTAATCACCACGGTTTCGCCGGAGGGCTGGACAACCCGGACCGTGTCATCGCCCGAGCCATCGGGATCGACCAGGCGAGTCACGGTCGTGGAGCCTGGCAACGTCAGTGTCTCACCCGGTTCCGGCACAGCGGTACCAACTGATATTTCGACATCGCTGCTGCCGTCCGCTGTCGAGGCGACGATCCGCTCGCACACTCCTCCCTGTCCGTAATCATCTGGAACCAACGAACCGAGCGGGCGCTCCAAAGTGACGCCTGCCGCGCCGAGATCCTTCCAACGTGCATCGAGCAATTGATTCAGTCGGTCGATATCCATGCGCGACGCAGGTGGACCGGCATTCACAGAATCGGTGTAGCAGGATGCCATCGGCGGCGGCGTCGAGTCTGGAACCGGCGCAGTCACCGCAAGCCCCGGCGCGGTCGCTAACGCGATCAGTTCGTCCATCGTCAAGAGCGGGGAAGCATCCGACGAAGTTCCGGTCGACGTGTCGACGCTGGCAACAACCCGGGATCCATCACCGAGATACGCGACGACTCCGCGCTCGCCCCCGACTTCCGAACCGTCTTTGTCTTCGAAATCGGCTCTGTCCTCGAAATCGGCGATGTCGAGCACTGTTCCGTTTTCGAGATGCTCCCGCCGATCCACCAGACCCTCCAAGCACGGCGGCACCGGCTGATCCCATGCACGCACCTGAACCGAGATATCCGCAGTCCGCCCGACGCGAGTCAAGGTTCCCTTCGCCGACGTAGAACCGCTGAACTCGATCGGGTCGACCCCGTCAGGAAACGAAGCCCCCCGGTAATTCTGGATCGGCGCAAACTCGAGCGATTGCGACGGACTCGCAAATACAACCTCCACATCGGAAGGCAACGATTCGAGTAGTGCATCGCTCATGGCGGTGGCCTTCGGACCCGAGAACCACGGATAGTCCGGGTCGCCATAACCGGGCTCACCGGCAAAACCGTAGTTGAATCGCACCGGCGGACCCGGCGATTCCACAGACTCGCATCCGGGAATCGACGCGCCCGTGTCCTCGTTCGTCACCGCCGCGACAACAGTTCCCAAGGCGACGATCGAGACGATCACCAACCCGTCGCGCCAGGTCCATTGCTCGCGGCGACGGTTCGACTCGTGTGCGGTGCGCCCAGACATTTCTCGATCATTGCCTACGGCAACAACTACGTCACTATCCGACATACCCAGTGAGGTCGTAAACCGTGGAATTTCCCACGGTCGTCGATGCGAAATTGGCTTCGACCCATTCCTGGATGGCACTCGACGTGCTGTCCCCGCTTTGGCCCTCTCGCTGGCTTCCGCCCTGGCCACCGGCAATGTAGTAGTGAACTTTTCCGTCTGCCACGTACTGGATGAATTGATCCAATGTCGGTGCGGGATCGGAACTCCAACCGCCGATCGCCATGACCGCGGTGTTGCTGGCCAATTCGTAGGTTGCTGCGCTTTGCGAGCCGTTGGTCGCGGCCGTCCACGTGGTGCCCGCATTGACCAGCATTGCCGTCAGCTCGGAAGCATTTTCGCTACCGCTACTCAGTTCTTGCCCGTTCGACGTCGGATTTACAGTCGCGTCAGAAGAATTCGGTGGAGCGTCGCCGTTTTGCAACTCTGGACCCCCACCCATACCTCCTCCCCCGCCCATTCCGGAGTCGGACACGGCGCCGGTCGGTCCGGCCGTCGGGATGGACCCACCGTGCGCTGTTGCGGCAGTGGCAATCGCGTAAGACGCAGAACCGGTTATCCCTGCCAACGATCCAAGAATCAATCCAGCGACAGCGAGCTTGCGAAATCGATCCTTAGCTCCCACGAGAACCAGGATCGCGCCGACGACAGTGCCCGCCAACAGAATCCACTTCAGCATCGGCAGCCAGTCGGCATTGCGGTGCAACAACACCCAGCTCCAGATTCCTGCGGCCAGCATCGTCGCAGCCAACCCGCAACGTCCGATCCAACGGGCACGGACCAACCACAGAGCGTATCCACCGGTCCCGATCATCCCCGCGACGGCGGGCGCCAGCGCAACTGTGTAATAGGGGTGGATCGTGCCGGACATGTAGCTGAAGATCAGGCCGGTAACGAGAAACCAGCCACCCCAAAGGATCAGCGACGCACGGACAAGATCTGTGCGCGGTGCGCGCCCACAGGCGAGTAAGCCGAACACCAACGCAATCAAAGCCGCAGGAATAAGCCAGGAAATCTGGATACCCATCTCGCTGCCGAACAGCCGTTCGAGTCCGGCACTTCCCCCGAAGCTCGAACCTGCACTGCCACCGGCCATTCCGCCACCGCCACCGGTGCTCCCGAAAAGTCGACCCAATCCGTTGTATCCCAGTACCAAGTCCATGACGCTGTTGTTGGTCGATCCGCCGATGTACGGGCGAGAATCAGCGGGCCACAGCCACACTGCCAACACCCACCACCCAGCCGATATGACAACGGACGCAGCACCGATCACCAGGTGGACCAGGCGAGTCCGCAAGCGCACCTGTCCGGCGATCAAATACGCGGCACCGAATGCAGGCAACACCATCAGCCCTTGCAGCATCTTGGTGAGAAAGGCAAACCCCAGCGCTACTCCTGCGAGCGCCACCCACATCGCGGCTCGACGACCGATCGCCGTGCCCATAGCCCGAATCACGAAGTAGCCGGCAAGAGTCATGAGCAGAACCAACAGTGCATCAGGATTGTCGAACTTGAACATCAGGGCGGCAGCGGGCGTAGCTGCCAAAACAGCTCCCGCCACCAAACCCGCAGCGGGCGACGCCACTCGTTTGACGGCCGCATACACGAGCGCAACTGATCCGACGCCCATCAACGCCTGCGGAACTAGAAGACTGGCACTCGAGAATCCGAAGATTCGTCCGGACACACCCATGACCCACAATGAAGCGGGCGGTTTGTCGACCGTGATGAAATTCGAGGTATCGAGGGACCCGAAGAACCACGCTTTCCAATTCTGGGAGCCGGCCTGCGCCGCTGCAGCGTAGAAGGTGTTGGCGTAGCCACTCGCGGTCAGATTCCACAAATACAGGACTGCCGTTGCTGCCAACAGGATCGTCAGCGCCAATCCTGTACTGCGCGTGCGGAACCACGACGGCGAGGGCTCCGCGCGATGGGCAGTTGGTGCCGGCCGCTGACGCGGGGCCGGATGCAGAACGGCGGTCATCAGGAAGTCCCTTCACGAGTTACTGTCCTGCCAACGATCGCGTCTCCAACCCTGGCGGCACTGGGAGCCGGCTGGAAAGTTGCTGTGAATGGCTCAGGTCAGGGAGCGCTCGAATAGCACGACGCTGAACCAACCGTTGTCGGCATCGTCTCCGAAGTCACGACGCCCTACCTCGGCGAAACCCGCGTCTCGGTAATAGCGGCGCAACCGCACG
This sequence comes from Rhodococcus sp. SG20037, assembly GCF_031763325.1. Taxonomy (NCBI): domain Bacteria; kingdom Bacillati; phylum Actinomycetota; class Actinomycetes; order Mycobacteriales; family Nocardiaceae; genus Rhodococcus; species Rhodococcus sp. SG20037. The sequence goes on from NZ_CP134497.1 coordinate 3,637,088, forward strand.
TTGGTTTCTACACAATCGAGCCGCAGGTACTGCGCGCCCTCGTCCGCGGACCGTCGATGGGCCCAGACGAGTAAGCGTTCGCCCAACGAGGTGCCCGAGAATTCTCGATCGATGACCAAACCGTGCACGTAGCCGGCAGGATCGTTCGAATCGGGCCAGACCACAGGGTCCGACCAGATCAACCGCAGGGCGCCGACAATCCTCGACTGCTCCCGGTCTCGCGCAACAAAGAACTCCCCTCTCGAAATCTGCTGCTCGACCTGCTCGACAGACACTTCACGCGGGCGCCACTGGATGATTCCGCGTTCTGCCAACCAGTCTTCTGCCGCATGCCGCAGCGCCAGAATCTCCGGCCCATCGGTCTCGACCGCTTGCACAACGTCCACAACCATATGACCTCCCCCATATCTGCGGCCGTTCACAACAACACGGCCTCCAGGCCCCAACCCGGGTGTATCTCCGAGTTGAAGCCTATCGGCGTGAAGTTGTGCGCCTGAACGGGTGTCACCACTCAGTCAGGTTTTGAATGTGGTGTTGGCCGGTCGCGGGTGCTGGCCGGGGTCGATCGAGGGCGGCGGGATGAACCACGGTTTGTTGTCGACCCCGATCCGGATCACCCACTTCCCGACGAACTCTGATTTGCGGTGCATCAACCGATGATGTGAACGGCACAGCAGGACCAGGTTGTTCATCACCGTCGGCCCGCCGTTCGCCCAGTGCCGGATATGGTGCGCATCCGTCCAGGCGGGCACGCATGTGCAGCCCGGGAACGCGCAACCCTTGTCCCGGGCGATCAACGCCACTCGCTGTTCGGCGGTGACCAATCGTTTTCCTGGTTGCGCATCCAAGGGCGCGCCGTGATCGTCGAGCAGAACGGTCGACAGGAAACAATCACACCCGAGAAGCCTGGTCTGCGATACGGACAGTGGTCCGAGCCAGGGCATGTGCCCGACATCGAGATCCGACAAGTCCAGATCGGGTGAGCCTTCGTCGTCCACATCAGAAGGCGACGCGGCGCAATCCCGATGCTCCGCCAAATCACGAGCATTGATGTGCACGTTCACATGCGGACGCTGACCACCATCGATTCCGGTCTTGGCGCAATCGAGATAACGCCGGATCAGTTCCGTGAACCCATCCGCAGTCCGCTTCGCCGCCGACCGAGCATCCGGGGTTCCATCGGGTGCCGGGGTCGGCATCGTCAGATTCGACAACGCCGACAACAACATTTCCCCGGTGAGAGCATCGAAATCACCACGCACCACCACTCGACCGTTCAATGTCGACGCGATCCGCAGCTCATTCCGGTCGACGTCTTCGGCGGGTGGAATCTCATCCGATTCGAACAACCGCTCCAAGGTCGCGATCACGTTCCGCACCTTCGTCGTCGTCGCTTCCACGCCCGACGCAGCCGCAAGCAGTAGGTCGATACAGCGAGGGAGCGCCTCCTCCGGCATGCCCTTCGGTGGTGATTCACAGAACGCCACGATCAACACAGCATGCTCGAACGAACAATCCCCGCCATCGAACCGAGCCGCCACCGCCGGAAACGGCCGCAAAGCAGCACCCAACGCGGCGATCTTCTTCCCGTCCCGAACCTGCAGCATCGTGTTAGCCGCCAACCACGCACCCACACCGCGGCTGGCAATCACCTGATCATCCGGGCGCAACGACAACTCGTCCACCACCGCCACCCGCACAGCCTCGAGACGCAGAATCTCCGCACTAGCCTCGACAGCAGCAGCACGCAACTCAGAAGCAGACAACCGCCACAACCGTCCGCGCAACCCCACCGCAGAACCAGACACCACATCCGACAACAAGACACTCATTGAATCCCCCGATCCCCTCCCCACACAATACTCGAACATGCGTTCGAGTCAAGAGTGGTAGACCTCGAGCGCCCGCGCTACCGATTCGTCACCCGCAGGTAGCAACGGCAGTCGCACATGGGGAGTCGGAATCTGTCCCAACGCATGCAATACGCCCTTGATCACAGTCGGGTTCGGTTCGGAAAACAGAGCTCCGGACAGCTTCGACAAACTCCGCCCGAGGTCACGGGCGCCGTCCACATCGCTACTGTCCCAAGCTTTTACCAAGCGGACGAACTCAGCGGTCGACACATGAGCGGACGCCAAGATGCCACCGGCCGCACCCAAGGCCAGAAGAGGCGCGAGAAATAGATCATCCCCCGCCAGTACGGCGAAGTCGCCTGGAAGATCCGCGAAGAGTTCGACGGCAGCTGCGTCGATACCGCCCGCGGCATACTTCACACCAACAACCCCGGGCAAAGTACCCACCTCCTGCAAAGTGCCGCTGTCCAGATCGCACGCAGTCCGGTACGGCACGTGATAGACGATCAGCGGCACTGGGCTCGACGACTGCAGATGCGCGAAATGCGCCACCACACCGGCTTTCGACGGCCTCGTGAAGGAGGGAACCGGCACCAACGCCGCCGAGACCTCAGGCCACCGAGCCAGCCTCCCGAGCGCCTGCGCACTGGCCGCCGTGTCGTTACTGCCCGCGCCGACGATCAACGTCGCGCCTCTCGCACGGCACACATTCGCACAGATATCCAGAACGGTCACTCTCTCCTGTTCGGTGAGTGTTGCGGCTTCCGCTGTAGTCCCCAGCGCAACGAGTCCGACCGCACCCTCGGAGAGGACCTGGTGCGCAAGCTGTTCGAGTGCACCGATTGCAATACGACCGTCGCTCTCGAAGGGCGTGATCAGTGGAACATGGATTCCGGCCAGGTCAACTCGAGTCGTAGTCATAGAACTCAGCCTCACCGAACAAACCTTGTAGGTCTAGTTCGCATTTCCATCGTCGAGCGTAAGCTGAGCTGATGCTCGATGTTCGCCGACTGAAGCTCTTGCGCGAACTAGCGCTGCGCGGAACCATCGTTGCCGTTGCCGAGGCGCTGTCGTTCAGTCCCTCCGCGGTGTCGCAGCAGTTGGCCGTCCTCGAACGTGAAGCCGGCGTGCCGCTGCTGGAACGAACAGGCCGTCGCGTCCGACTCACACCCGCCGGTGAGAACCTCGCACGTCATGCCGAAGCCATCCTGCAACGCCTGGAGCAGGCGTCAGGTGAATTGGTCGACGCACGTCGTGGACTGGCGGGGCCGCTGCGCATTGGAACGTTCCCGACCGCGGCACGGGCGATCCTCCCGGCGGCATTGATCGCCCTGTCTCGCGAGCATCCCGGGTTGGAACCGATGGTTTCGGAGATCGACCCGGCGGACGTCGCCGACGACCTACGAGCTGGGACTCTGGACTTGGCGTTGATTCACGACTACGACTTCGTCCCTCGCCCCACCGAACCGGGCCTGACGACATTGCCGCTGTGCAGCGAAGCCGTGTACCTCGCTTCGAGTGACATCGAGTCAGATCCCCACGACGCTGTCGCATCACTGACCGACTGCGTAGAACGTCCCTGGATTACCGCAATTCCCGGAACTGCTTGTCATGCAATGACTATTCGCGCATGCCAGGCAGCTGGATTCACCCCGAAAGTGCGACACCACATCGACGAATTCGCCACCGTTCTCGCCCTCGTCGCTGCGGGACAGGGTGTTTCGCTGGTTCCTGAACTCGGAGCAATCCATCCGCCGCTAGGTGTGCGCCTGACGCCGATGCACATTCGACGAAGGACGAAGATTGCACACCGAGCGGGCTCCGACGCTCACCCGGCGGTCGCAACCGTGACAAACGCGCTTCGCTCGGCCGTCCCGCAACTGCTGGACGCCGAGCAATAGCGACACCTACATGTCGAGCCCGAGGTCGAGGACCGTCACCGAGTGCGTCAAGGCACCGACAGCGAGGTAGTCGACGCCGGTTCGGGCGTACTCTGCGGCAACGTCGATGGTGAGACCACCGGATGACTCGAGTTTGGTTTCTGGAGCAACAGCGTCTCGGCGCTGGACCGCGATCTGCGTCTGCCACAGCGGGAAGTTGTCCAGCAGAACAAGTTCCACGTTCTCCGCCAGCACCTGATCGAGCTGAGTGAGGTTGTCGACCTCAACTTCGCACTCGATGTCCGGGGCGAGCTCACGGACCGCACGAAGTGCTGCGACCACCGAACCGGCAGCAGCAACATGGTTGTCCTTGATCAACGCCGCGTCGCCCAATCCCATACGGTGGTTGACGCCTCCGCCCACGTGGACTGCATATTTCTGCAGAGAACGCAGTCCGGGCAGCGTCTTTCGGCTGTCCCGCACTTTGGCATGAGTGCCGGCAATGGCGTCGACCCACTGTGATGTCGCCGTGGCGATTCCCGAGAGATGGCAGACGAGGTTGAGCATCGTGCGCTCTGCCGTGAGAAGTCCGCGGGTGGGTGCGACAACGGTGAGCACCGATTGACCTGGCGCAACCCGAGTTCCGTCGGCCACCCGATCAACGACCTCGTAGTTACCCGCGCCGATCACCTCGTCGAGAACAAGCAGTCCGACGTCGATGCCGGCGACAGTACCCGAGGAGCGTGAGACGACCGACGCCTTCGCGACCGCATCGGCGGGAACCGTTGCGGTAGAAGTGATGTCGGGTCCATAGCGCAGATCCTCGTCCAGAGCGAGCCTGACCAATGTGAGCAGCTCGTCACGGTCGAGCGGCGCGGGCAGGATCTTCTGCTCGGTCATCAATGAACTCCTGTCAACAACATGTCGGGTATTTCGAGCGCTCCGTCGGCACCCATCTTGATCCGAGTGCTGCGACGCTGATTCGGATCTGTTTCAGGATAGTCGGTGCGGGTATGGCAGCCACGGCTCTCGGTTCGCGCCACGGCCACGTCGACCAATGCAGTCGCGGTCAACGTGAGCGCCGCGTCTTCGAGGTCCGGAGCAGCCACCGCCACTGTCTGTTCGGCGTCGGCAAGCGCGGCTCGCGCAATCTGGAGACCGCCTCCGTCGCGAACCACTGACGCGTGTGCCGTCATGACGGACTGCACGGTCTCTCGCGGCAGGATCGGCATCGGCTTGCGCACCACGTTGACCACTTCGGCATGAACCTCGCGACGCTCGGCAGCTGCGATTCCTGCACGCTCCCCGACTACCAAACCCTCGAGAAGGCTGTTGGACGCAAGACGATTCGCGCCGTGCAATCCCGTGCGAGCCACTTCGCCTGCTGCGTAGAGACCAGGCACTCCCGTTCGTCCATGGACGTCGGTGGCGACTCCGCCGCACGAATAGTGCGCGGCCGGGGCGACCGGAATTAATTGGGTGCGTGGATCGATGCCCGCTTCGAGGCAGGACGCCGTGATGGTCGGGAATCTCGAATCGAAACCGTCGAGCTTGCGAGCGTCGAGATAGACGTGATCAGTGCCGAGATCGCGTAGGCGTGCTGCGATTGCCCTCGAGACCACGTCACGCGGGGCGAGATCACCCAGCGGATGAACACCTGCGGTGACCGAATCACCGTTGGTGTCGACAAGAATCGCGCCCTCGCCGCGGACCGCCTCACTGATCAGGGGTCGGCGGCCTACCCCGCCCGGAGTGAAGAGCACCGTCGGATGGAACTGAACGAACTCCAGGTCCGCAATCGCCGCACCGGCTTCGAGTGCCAACGCGATTCCGTCGGCAGTCGCTCCGGGCGGATTTGTGCTGCAGGCATACAGCTGACCGAGTCCGCCGGTAGCGAGCAGCACCGCGGGCGCATGGATCACTCCGAGGCCTTCCGGCGAGGAGACGATGAGTCCGCACACCCCACGCCGGTTGGTCACCACCTGGACTGCCGCTGCACCGAACAGAACGGGGAGCCCGGCAGCATTGAGAGCCCGCTGCACTTCCGCGCCAGTGGCGTCGCCGCCGGCATGGATGATCCGACGCGTGCTGTGCCCACCCTCGCGGGTGCGCGACACCTCGCCGTCTCGCCCGCGATCGAAGACCGCTCCCAACGCGGCCAGCGCAGCAACAGCGTCGTGACCAGCTTCGACGATGGAATCGACGGCTTCCTCGTCGCACAAACCGACGCCGGCCTCACACGTATCCGAAACGTGCGACTCGACGGAATCCGTATTCAGATCGTCGACGACCGCGATGCCGCCCTGCGCGTACTGAGTCGCGGTGTCCGTCGGACCGCCCTTGCTGACCGTGAGTACTTTCAGTCCCCGCAGGGAAGCGGTGCGCGCAGCGGTGAGGCCCGCGACACCGCCTCCCACGACGACCAGGTCGGCATGAGCCTCCCAGGCGAAACGCCCGGCAGGGCTGGTCACTCGCCGCCGCCCGGATTACCGATCTCGATCATGCGCTGCACCGACTTCTGTGCACGCTTGGCCATCTCGAGATCGACGTGGACCTCGTCCTTGCCCTCGAGAAGGCAGCGAAGCAACGCGGCAGGCGTGATCATCTTCATGTACGGGCACGACGCGCGGTCGTTGACGGCCTGGAAATCGACGTCGGGCGCTGCCTTGCGCAACTGGTGCAGCATCCCGATCTCGGTCGCGACCAGAACCTGCTTGCTCTTGGTGACGCGGGCAGCGTCGAGCATTCCGCCGGTGGAGAGAATCTTGACCTTGTCCGCGGGGACCGCGCCTTCACCGGCTAGGTACAGAGCCGAAGTAGCGCAACCACATTCAGGGTGCACGAACAGCTCGGCGTCTGGGTGCGACTTGGACTTGGCCGTCAGCTCGTCACCGTTGATGCCGGCGTGCACGTGGCACTCACCGGCCCAGATCTGCATGTTGGTACGGCCCGTCACGCGCTTGACGTGAGCTCCCAGGAACTGGTCCGGCAGGAACAGAACCTCGCGGTCGGGATCGATCGAGTTGACCACGTCGACGGCATTGGACGAGGTGCAGCAGATGTCGGTGAGACCCTTCACCTCTGCGGTTGTGTTCACGTACGACACCACCAGCGCGTTCGGGTTGTCGGCCTTCCACTCACGAAGCTGCTCGGCATTGATCGAGTCGGCCAGAGAGCAGCCGGCTCTCTCGTCCGGGATCAGCACGGTCTTGGACGGCGACAGGATCTTCGCGGTCTCGGCCATGAAGTGCACACCGCAGAAGACAATCGTGTCCTCGGGCGCCTCGGCAGCGATTCGCGACAGCGCCAGGGAGTCACCGACATGATCGGCGACGTCCTGAATCGCAGGCAGCTGGTAGTTGTGCGCAAGAATCGTCGCGCCGCGTTCGCGAGCCAGACGTTTGATCTCAGCGGCCCACTCGGGGGTCGCTTCGACTCCGTTGTATCCGCCGGGGCCGTCGTGAATCTGCGAGGCCGATCCCTCCCATAACGTCGTGGTCGTCATGGCGTTCTCCTTCACCGTGAACCCGGGCTCGTCACCCAGTTCAAATCCGGACGGGCTGGCCCGGATTTCCGTATTCGAGGTTTTCGACTTAGGATCGAAAACGTGCCCAATAGTAACACCACCCACGAAGTGCTTGCAGCGGTGTTCCAAGTTCGCACCTTCCCCGCAAGCATCGCCGCAGGTGACGGCGATCACTGCCCGCAAGGGCGTGAAGAGTTGGCCGTACTGCTGTGGCAGCGTGCACTCAACCCACAGAAGGGCACGTGGTCCCTGCCCGGGGGCACTTTGCGCGACGACGAGGACCTGACGACCTCCGCTCGACGACTCCTCGCCGAGAAGGTCGACCTACGAAAGGTCGCCCACCTCGAACAGCTCTCCGTCTTCAGTGATCCACAGCGCGTGCCGGGTCCGCGCCGCATCGCGTCGACCTTCCTCGGACTCGTTCCCCTCAGCGCCGACCCACAACTGCCACCGGACACAGCCTGGCACCCCGTTTCGAAGTTGCCGGAGATGTCGTTCGACCACGGAACCGTCGTACGGCACGCGCGCAATCGACTTGCCGCGAAACTCTCGTACACCAACATCGCATTCGGGCTGGCCCCGGAAGAGTTCGCGATGTCGACACTGCGCGAAATCTACTGCGCTGCCCTCGGTTACCAGGTCGATGCCACCAACTTGCAACGCGTGCTGGGGCGTCGAGGCGTTCTGACTCCCACCGGCAACACCGCACCGTCCGGCAAGTCGGGTGGACGTCCACCCGCCCTGTACCGTTTCACCGACTCCACCTTGCGGGTCACCGACGAATTCGCCGCACTACGGCCGCCAAGCTGACACCGATCGCACTGTCAGGCAACAGCTTCGAGACTTCCGCGCTGCAACCACACCGAGGTCACGGCGCCGGCCGGATCGATGACCCGGTTGATTACACCGAACCGAGTCGTCACCCGATCGAGAATCCGATCGGCCTGCCAACGATCCGTCGGATCGGCGACAATCGCAAAGAAGCGATGGGCAGGTTTTCCCGCCATGACGCGAACCAATTCGGTGACCGTCCGCGCCGTGACTGCCACGCTCCAACCAGCGTCGAGAAACTCGGCGGCCGTGCGCGCACCGTGCTCGAATCCGATGTCCGTGACAAGTACAACTCCCCTGTTGGGGGCGATCTCTGAAACACTCATTGCCGAACCTCCACTCGGAATCAAACTTCTTGACTCCTATGTAAGTCCGCAATCTTGTGCTTCCCTTGTGCTGGTTCTGTGAGAACTCTGGGGAATTGCGCGCCCCACCTCAGACTGCCCTGGAAAGGCCCGCCCAGAAGACCGTCGAGGCCGCGTTCACGACCTCGCCCACCGGCACGTCGCCCAACATTCCGCCCGCAGCAAGCGTCGCGACGCCGTGGAACGTCGCAAAGGCAACCAGCGCAATACTTTCCGGATCACCGGCGGCAATGTCACCTGCGGCCTGAGCTTCCGAAACGAGCCGGACGGTCAGGTCCATCGTCGCGTGCCCCGCGTTGACGACAGTTTCGGCGGCGCCCGGCGCATGCTTGTTGCTGTACATCAGAGAGAGCAGGCCCGGATGCTCCAGCGCAAAATCCACGTAGGCATTGGCGAGCGAGGAGAACCGGGCCCTCGCGGTCGGTGGAGCATCCGCGACTGCCCGCTCGAGCTCACCGGTCATCCGATGGAATCCACTTTCGGCCAAGGCATCGAGCAAAGCCTGGCGATCACGAAAGTGCTTGCCCGGAGCCGCGTGGCTCACGCCCGCCTCACGCGCGAGTTGCCTCAGCGACAACTTGTCGACGCCATCTCGTTCGAGTGTTGCTTCGGCCGACGCCAGGAGTTCCTGTCGCAGGCTGCCGTGATGATACGGCTGTTCGTGGGCGGGCATGGTGGCACCATATCAAAATGTTGTCATTGACAACTATGGTGTCAGTGCCTACATTTGGGATCACCCGAACCGAAGGAGCCACCATGGCCATCGACGTAGCCGGAACCACCGTCCTCATCACCGGAGCCAGCGCTGGGCTCGGAGTGGAATTCGCTCATCGCTTTGCCGCTCGCGGCGCAAACCTGGTTCTGGTCGCCAGGCGGGCCGACCGCCTCGAGGCACTCGCCACCGAACTCCGTGGCGCCCACGGCATCATCGTGACAGTCCTGCCCGCCGACCTGGCCGCACCCGGCGTCGGTGCATCGCTGCACCAGGAGCTGACAAACCGTGGCATCACCGTCGACTCGCTGATCAACAACGCCGGATTCGGAACACACGGGGCATTCGTGGACGAAGATCTCGAGCGCGTCACGTCCGAGATTCAGCTCAACATCGCCACGCTGGTCGAGCTGACACACACATTCCTGCCCGACCTTCTCACCGGCCGCGGAGCACTGGTCAACATCGCCAGCACAGCGTCGTTCCAGCCGACACCGGGCATGGCCGTCTACGGCGCGTCCAAGGCGTTCGTACTCAACTTCACCGAAGCACTCTGGGCCGAAGCTCGCGGCAGCGAATTGACTGTATTGGCGGTGTGCCCCGGTCCGACGCGCACCGAGTTCTTCGACGTAGTCGGCTCCGAAGACGCGGCGGTCGGGCGAATGCAGACGGCAACTCAGGTGGTGGACACCGCTTTCCGAGCACTGGATCGACGCTACGCGCCGCCGACCGTCGTATCGGGACTGCCGAACTGGGTGTCCTCGATCAGCACTCGCTTCGCAACCCGCCGGTTGGGCGCGCTGATTTCCGGGCGACTGTTGGGTGACGTGCGAATGAAAGCCGAAACCAAGCGCTCGTCGACCTCTGCGGCGTAGCGACGCAACAGTTACGGAAGTTTCGGCTGGCTTTCGACTTCGGCCTGTTCGGTGTCGGTGGCCGGATCCCCAGATTCCGGATCCCCGGATTCCGGGTGGTCCCCCACCCCGAGGTCGTCGTACGGATTGAGCACTGCAAGAACCAATGTCACGACGCACGCCGCGAGCGGCTGAAACAGAAGCACGAGCAAAGTTCCGACGTTCGGGGCCCGCGCAATGATCTCCCCGACCGCCGGATTGTCGGCCGTGGGGAAACGCAGTTTTGTCACGCCCGAACCCACGAGTGCCATCAGTCCGGTACCTGCCACTGAACCGACTATCAACCCGCCCAGGGCATAAGGACCTCGACTCAGGCGTGCCAACCAGGCCGCCACCGCCGACAGCACACCGACGATCAGTGCCAGCCAGATGAACACGGCGCTCGCGTCGAACTGATGAAGGCTCTCACCCGTCAACGCGACGCCGCGCCCCTCGGACACCACCAACAGGTGCTCGGCCGGAGCCAAGAACGCCCACAGCACACCGACGAGCACGCTCACGCCCGCAATGGTTGCGGCGATCACGATCGCGGTGCGCAGACGAGTCTGCCGAAGAGAGATCACACAGAGTGACGCTACCTGCGGGCGACGTCGATCGAGTCGACGACACCGTGTCGGGAGCATTTCGCCCACCATCCGTCAGGGCTGACCTGAACGATCATGCGGCGCCCGCACTGCTCGCAGAAGCGAGGAGGCTCGAGCCCCATCGACGCCGCAGTCGGCGTCGGATCGTCGACGCCGTCGACGATCCGACGCCCGGTGAACGGGTTGTACCGCTCCTCGGTCACCGGAATGCTCACAGAGTGTCGTTCAGTGCTTTGATCGGCATCTGCAGATCCACCAACAAATCCAGATCCTTCTCGGTGGGACGTCCGAGGGTCGTCAGATAGTTGCCGACGATCACGGCGTTGATTCCGCCGAGGATGCCCTGCTTGGCACCCAGGTCGCCGAGAGTGATTTCGCGTCCACCCGCGAAGCGCAGGATCGTGCGAGGCAGCGCGAGTCGGAATGCCGCCACGGACTTGAGCGCCTCGCTGGCGGGCAGCACGTCCAGATCACCGAACGGGGTACCCGGACGCGGGTTGAGGAAGTTGAGCGGGACCTCGTCCGGCTCCAGTTCAGCCAGATTGGCCGCAAATTCTGCACGCTGCTCCAGCGATTCGCCCATGCCGAGGATTCCGCCGCAGCACACTTCCATGCCTGCTTCGCGAACCATCCGCAGGGTGTTCCAGCGTTCTTCCCACGAGTGCGTGGTGACGACGTTCGGGAAATGCGACTTCGAGGTCTCCAAGTTGTGGTTGTACCGGTGCACACCCATGGCGGCCAGTTGGTCGACCTGTTCCTGAGTCAGCATGCCGAGCGAGCAGGCGATCTGGATGTCGACCTCGTTGCGGATCGCCTCGATGCCTGCGGCAACCTGAGCGAGCAACCGGGCGTCGGGTCCGCGGACGGCGGCCACGATGCAGAACTCGGTAGCGCCCGACTTCGCAGTCTGCTTGGCAGCTTCCACCAAGCTCGGGATGTCCAACCACGCCGCGCGAACCGGCGACTGGAAGAGCCCGGACTGCGAGCAGAAATGGCAGTCCTCAGGGCAGCCGCCCGTCTTCAGGCTGATGATGCCCTCGACCTCGACCTCCGGTCCACACCACTTCATACGCACATCGTGGGCGAGAGCCAGCAGGTCTTCGAGCCTGTCGTCGTCGAGTCGGAGTACGTCGAGCACCTGGCTTTCGGTCAGGCCAACTCCTCTTTCGAGAACTTGCTCGCGCGCCTGGTCGAGGATGTCGACCGTCGCAGGGGCCGTGCTAATCGGGGGCGGGGTCACAGACGTCTCCTTCGAAACCAGCAAAATTGAACACCGTACAAGTTGAACGGTGTTCACGTTAGAGACGTGGTGGAATACTGTCAAAGGCGGGTCCGATCGACATTCGATCGAAAGCGCTCCACAGCGGGACGAAACGAGGGGAACAACAAGTGCAGTTGCGACGCGGCGACGTGCTGGACGGCGCCATGGCGATACTCGACGAGTTCGGACTTGCCGACCTCACGATGCGCAGGCTCGCAACGTCACTGGGTGTCCAACCCGGCGCTCTCTACTGGCACTTCCCGAACAAGCAGACCTTGCTGGGCGCGGTCGTCGACAAGATCCTCGAAGACCTCGACGCCCCCGTCGACGCAGACACGTGGCAAGAAGCGTATTCCGAACTGGCACACAGACTTCGGTCTGCCCTACTGGCGCACCGCGATGGCGCCGAGTTGGTCAGCGCCACCTTCGCTTCGCGGATGACGAACAGCAAGGTGCGCGAGCATTTCGTACAAGCCGGGCAAGAATCCGGTCTCTCACGCGAGCACGCCCAACTCGCGGCGTACGCCCTGCTGTATTACGTACTCGGCCATACCGTGGACGAGCAGTCCCGAGCGCAGATGGAAGAAATGGGGGCACTGACCCGAGCGCCCATTTCCCCCGACTCCCCCGAGGTGATCGGCGGCGGTTCCGACGAGGACCTCCTCGACGGCGATCCGACAGTGCGCTTCCAGTTCGGCCTGGACCTGTTCATCGACGGCATTCGCACTCGCCTGAATTCGATCCCCGATTCAACGCCCATCGAATCGGCTCTACGACACTCCTGACAGTCGGAGTACTGCAGTAGTGCCGGCCGCGACAATCACCACGACCACCAACGGCGCCTTGAACCAGGCGCAGATGCCTCCGGCCACCACGCCGAGCATCCGCGCCGGCCCCGCAACGTCATGCCCGGTGAAGACCGTCGATGTCACAACCACTGCGAGCAGCAGCACCACGACAGCACGATCGAGGGTTTTCTCGGCGAAGCCGGAGAGCTTCACCCGAGCGCGGAGCAGAACGCCACTTGCCCGCAAAGCGTAAGAACCGCAAGCGAACACGACGATACCGATCCAGACCGACGCGGTATTCATCGAACCTTCTCCCGGAACGGTATCGTCACCGCGATACTCAGCAGCGCAACGAGCGGAGCGGTACCCGACGGCAGGAACGGCGACGTGGCCACCGCGACTGCTGCACCGATCAGGGCGGCAAGCAGCGTCACCTTCTCCTTCAGCGCAGGAAAGACAAGGGCCAGAATGACAACCGGAAACGCGGCATCCAATCCCAACGCGCCGGGGTCTCGGACGACTCTGCCGAGCAGTCCGCCCAGGAGAGCTCCGATCGGCCACGACACCGCGATCCCGATTCCACAGAACCAAAAAGCCGCACGCTTGCGCTCCACCGATTCCTGCGCCATGGCGACCGCGACGCTTTCGTCGTTGACCAGGTGCGCGCCGACCAACTTGCGCCAGCCCGAGCCCCTGCGCCAGCCTGAATCTTTGTAGCGATCCCTGCCGAGGAATGATCCTGCCGACATCCCATAGGCGAAGTTACGGGAGTTGATCAACAAGCCCGCCACAACAGCAGCGGTGGCACTGCCTCCGGCTGCGATGATTCCGATGAACAAGAACTCCGAAGACGCTCCCAGAACGAGTACAGCCAACGCCAAAAGCTGCCACAACGAGAATCCAGCCGATCCTGCCGTCACACCGTAGGACACACCGACGATGGCCACGGAGAGACAGATCAGCACGCTCACCCGAACCGTGTCTCGATCAACTGTTCGCCATAAAGAACGCATGTATTCTATGTTGAACGAAGTCACACCGTTCGTCAAGTAGAACGATCGATCGGAGAATCGAACGATGCCCAGTAATGAAACGGATACAGCGGAGACTCCTCAGAAACTGGTCGCCGTCGCACTCAAACGCGAACGTGCCCGAGCAGGCTTGAGCCTTTCGGAGGTCGCCCGGCGCGCCGATATCGCCAAGTCCACACTCTCCCAACTCGAATCCGGACTCGGAAATCCGAGCCTCGAAACACTGTGGGCACTCGGAAACGCATTGGGCGTGCCGTTCTCACAACTCGTCGACTCTCAGGCACAGACCGTTCAGTTGATTCGAGCCGGAGAAGGTCCGGCGATTGCGTCGGCAAACGCGTCGTACATCGCGACACTCTTGGCGCCGAGCCCACCGAACGCACGACGCGATCTGTATCGGATAGTCGCCGAACCGGGCGAGCCGCGTATTTCGACTCCGCATGCACGCGGCACCACCGAACACGTCGTGATCGGCACCGGACGGGCGCAGGTCGGGCCCACTGCAAATCCGATCGAACTCGGACCGGGCGACTATCTTGCTTATCCCGGCGACGAGGAGCACATCTTTCGGGCGCTCGAACCAGGGACGACAGCGATCTTGGTATCGGAACACACCTGAGCCGCGATGAGTTTCGCCGCTGCGGGAAGTCTGTATCTGGGAGGTGACGTGGCCAGAGCCTCGATTGCCGACGACAGTAACGACCGACAGCAGGAGGACCCATGTCCGGATCCAGCATCAGCAGCATTTTGCTCTCGAGCACCGACCCCGAACGCTTGCGCGACTGGTACGCCGAGGCGTTCGCCCCGAAGGTCGACCGGACTCCCGGCGAACCCGGCTACGACGTGCTCGACTTCAACGGTTTCTACGTGATGCTCGACAGACGCGACGACGTCGGCGAGACCAACCCCCAGCCGGGTCGCATGTTCCTCAACGTCGAGACCGACGACGCCCGGTCGATCGCACAGCGCATCGATGCGCTCGGCGGAAACTGGCACGCTCCACTCGAAGACCGCGGGGGCAGTTTGTTCGCCACCGCGATCGACCCCGACGGAAACTACGTTCAGATCATCGAGTTCAGCGAGGAAGCCAGGGCCGAGATGGAATCCGGAATGACGGATTCCCAAACCACCTAGTCCGGCAACCGCTGGGAACGGAGATAGTCATGCTTACAGACACGAAAGCATTCAGCGGATTTTCGGTGACAGACATCGACTCTGCAAAGAAGTTCTACGGCGAAACACTCGGGTTGAAGGTAACCGACGGAGACATGGGACTGATTCGCCTACATCTTGCCGGCGGAACCGAGATCCTCGTTTATCCGAAGCCGAATCACGAAGCGGCGACCTACACGATTCTCAACTTCGTCGTCGACGACATCGACACAACCGTCGACCAACTGACCGCGCGTGGCGTGGAGTTTCTCAAATACGACGGATTCCCCCAGGATGCGCGAGGCATCATGCGTGGCAACGGCCCCGACATCGCCTGGTTCACCGATCCCGCCGGCAATGTTCTGTCGGTGATCAAGGAGTCCTGACGCGCTTAACCGCTGAACAGCTGCGACTGCCGCTGTTCAGCGGTGTCGGTGTTGGAGCGTTCTGCTGCCGCAGTTTCGCGCTCGGCAGCCAGTTGCTCGGCGCTTTTTGCGTCGACAACGGGCTCCGACGCGCTGAGGTCGGAAAACAAGCCACTGCTCGATTCGTTCACATGCCACCCTTTTGCCTGGTCATCGTTGCCGCGCGCAGATAAACCTGCGTTAGAGATCGGTCGATGGCTACTCAATTACTGCCGCCCGTACGGCGCCGACAAGACGCCGATGACTCAGCAGTTCTTCACCCAGTGTTGCACGCCTGTGTTTTCCACGAGAAATTCGGTCCAGACGGGTTGTCATCGCCCGCACGGCGGAGCAATGTGAAAGATGAGCGCGGAGCAGGTCGGCAGCACTTTCGTCGGACACCTGGCCCCTCAATTCACCGCACAATTTTTGGAGGAATCATGTTGGGAATTGCTTTGGGCCTCGGCAGCGCCGCTGTCGGAATCGGCCTCGGACTGCTCGGCGCAGGAGCGGGAATTCTGCTGAGCGACAAGACCGTCAAAACCGCACGACGTGAACTCACCGCCTGACGAGGGCGAGCGCACTGAATTTTTGGGCACTCGGGTCGGTGTTCGGGTGAACGCCGCGATGCGACACCCCGCGCAGTGGGTGTTCGCACGGGCCGCGCATCGACGTGGCGTGCATACCGGCGTAGATGTTCCGACGAGCGTGCAGGACGTGCTCGACCGGTTGACGGCACTCCGAATAAGTACGTGGAGTTACGGATTCGACCACAAGTCGGTCCGTCACCTGGGTCCGATGGCGCAAGACTTTGCGGCGATTTTCGGCTTGGGATCCAACGCCCGCCGGATCTCCGCCGTCGACGCGAACGGCGTCTGCATGGCGAGCATCCAAGCGTTGAACCGCAAAATCAGTGCCCTCGAGACAGAAGTCAGCGCGCTCGAGAAGGACGTGAACAGACTGAGACGGGAAACGGGAGACACGAGCACGACTCGGAATGCATTGGAAACAAACAACAATCACATATCCACACCGCTCGACGAATTCGGTGGATCCACCGGTCTGTAGTTTGTTCGGTGTGACCGCCCCTGATTCAGACTCCGACTCGGCGCCCAACGTGATTGCCGCGCTGTTCGACGTGACGTCCGATGCAGTCGGCGACGAACATGTCGAACAGGTACTTGCCGAATTCGGCTTTGGCGCAATGGAGGTCGCGGAGACCGCGGCCCGCATCCGGGCCAGTCGGTCGGAATTTCGGCGACTTCGCCGTCGCGAGAACGAATTGGCGGTTCTCTATTCGAGTGCACGTGAGCTCGCGCAGGTTCGCGACGTGGACACACTGCTGCAGAGGCTGGTCAACCGCGCACACGACATCATGGGCACCGACGTCACATACCTGTCCGAGTTCGACGTGATCACTCGTGACCTGAATGTTCGAAAGACGGCCGGCGCGGTCTCGCCGGAACTCCAGCATCTGCAAGTTCCTGCCGGCGCGGGACTGGTCAGCGCGATTGCCGAATCTCGAGCAGCCCAATGGGTTCAGAACTACAGCGACTACACGCAGTCGCGCCATGACGAAGTGGTCGATGCCGCGATCGTCGCCGAGGGTCTGGTGGCGATTCTCGGCGTGCCGATGCTCTCCGACGGCCAGATCCTCGGAGTCCTGTTTGCCGCCGACCGTCGGGAACGGCGTTTTACCGCAGATCAGATCGCCCTGCTCTCGGCGCTGGCTGATCACGCCTCGGTGGTCCTGCAAACCGCGCGGGCACTCGACCGCGCCGAGGAATCCGCTGCCGAGACCGGGCGAGCACTCGACGAGCTGCGCGAACACGTGTCCGCGCGGGACAAATCGAACGTCGTCCACCAGGATCTGATCCACGCCGTTCTCCGCGGCGGCGGATACGCCCAGGTTGCACGAACTCTCAGCAGCTCTCTCGAGCGCAGCACCGTCGTCGTCGACAGTGAGCTACGCCCTCTCGTGAAATCCTCTGGCGAGCAGATCACGACGGTGCCGATGTCTCTTCCTCCCGCCGTGTCCGAGGCCATCGACCAGAGTCGCCGAAGCGGCCGATGCACGTTTGTCGCCGATGACAGTGAGACCGTGATCCAACTCGTCAGCGCCGTCACCGCCGGAGAATCGTTCCTCGGGGCCATCTTGCTGAATCGTTCGGACGCGCCGATCGGCCCCGTCGAACTCCGGACCGTGGAACGGGCAGCTCAGGTCACTGCCATCCTCGTGTTGCAACACTCGGCGGCGGCAGCAGCGGACCGGCGTGCACGTGACGAACTGGTCGCCGACTTGCTGAGCACTGCCCCCGAGCGCAGGCGCGATCTCGAACGTAGGACCCGAAACCTCGGCATCTCACTCGGCGAACTGGACACCGTCCTCGTGGTGTCGGTCGCTCCGGAACTCCGCACCGCCGCGCTCCGCGCAATCGGGCAGTCTCTGCCGGTAGCGGGGTTGGCGGCGCAGCATGCCGGATTGATCGCGGTGGTCTCGCGCTCGGGAAACCCGGCAGCCGCGGCGACGGTCATTCACCGTCAGATCACCGGTTCGGTAGGACCGCACGCAGTAGTCATTGCGCCGGCGACGGCGGAACGCCCCGAAGAGCTCCCGGCGCGCTTCACCTCGGCGCTGCGCACGGCCCGCCTACTCACGGCATTGGGCAAGACCGACGGCGCGGTCACGACGGCGTCATATCTGCCGTACACCGTTCTGTTCGGCGAAAATCCGGAATCACTTCATCAGTTCATCGACGAAGTAATCGGCCCGGTACTCGCGTACGACCGCGACAAGGACACCGATCTCACCGCGACCCTTCGTGCCCTGGTACGCAACGACGGGAGCCCGACCAAGGCTGCCCGCGCACTCAACTATCACCCCAACACCGTCGTTCAGCGTCTCGACCGCATCCGTACGCTCCTCGGTCAATCGTGGCGGGAAGACGAGAACTTTTTCCGGGTGTCCATGGCGACGAGGCTCGACGAACTTCGGGACGTGGGAACCGAAGAGGCCGGAAGCGGCATCACCGACAGCACCGATGGTGCATGACACTACAATTTCGACCGATCGATGTGTCGTGAGCACGTGGCCTGGCAAGCATCGACCTCCCTACTGTGAAGCGGAGCACAGAACCACTTCAGGAGGACGACCCCCCGTGTCATCAACCAGCAGCCGATCAACCAACAGCCGCATCGCCGATTTCCGGTCCTACGACGTCGCCGCACGGCGCGCCGAGATCGTTCGCCAGACCGACCTGACCGAAGCAGACATCGCGGTCTACGACGCTGCCGACGGCCTCACCATCGATCAGGCCGATCGCATGGTCGAGAACGTCCTCGGCGTCATCGGCATCCCGGTCGGCGTGGCCACCAACTTCACGATCAACGGCACGGACTACCTGATCCCCCTCGCCACCGAGGAGCCGTCGGTAGTCGCAGCCGCGAGTAACGCTGCTCGCATCGCACGCGGACTCGGGGGCTTTCACGTCTCGAGCACGCAGCCGATCATGCAAGCCCAGATTCAACTCGTCGACGTCGTGGATCCGGCAGCTGCCCGCATCCGACTCCTCGAGGCACGTGAAGAAATCATTGCACTCGCCAACGAGCAGGACCCGAAGCTGGTCAGCGTCGGGGGTGGCGTGAAGGACATTTCGGTTCGCATCGTGTCCTCGGACAAGGCCGCCTACGTCGTCCTCCACCTTCATGTCGACGTACGAGATGCCATGGGCGCCAACGCAGTCAACACGATGGCAGAGGCAATCGCGGATCGAGTAGCCGAGATCGGCGGCGGGCACGTCGTTCTTCGCATTCTCACCAACAAGGCAGATCTGCGGCTGACGCGCGTTCGTGCCGTGTTCGACGCCCAATTGATCGGCGGTGCAGAGGTAGTGGACAACCTGATCCATGCCGCACGCTTGGCGGAGCTGGATCCCTACCGCGCCGCGACACACAACAAGGGCATCATGAACGGCATCAGCGCCGTGGTGTTGGCAACCGGAAACGACACGCGCGCAGTCGAAGCCGGGTGCCATTCCCATGCAGTCAACGCCGACGGAATCTACTCGTCGCTCTCGCATTTCGAGAAGAATGCCGACGGAAACATCGTCGGCACCCTCGAACTGCCCATGCCGGTCGGCCTCGTCGGCGGGGCCACCAAAGTGCACCCCGTAGCGCAGGCCGCAATCAAGATGCTCGGCGTCGAGAGCGCCGAGGAACTCGCCGGCATCATCCTGGCAGTCGGCCTGGCGCAGAACCTGGCTGCGGTCCGCGTTCTGGCCAGTGAGGGTGTCCAGCGCGGACACATGGGGCTGCACGCCCGCAACATCGCTGCCACCGCCGGAGCGCAGAAGAACGAGATCGACGCCGTGGTGGCACGCCTGATCGCGGACAAGAGCATTCGCGTCGAGCATGCCGAGAAGGTTCTCGCCGAGATCCGCGGCGGAAACTGACGACAATGACCGAAACAGTTGCAGGATCACCGGTGTGGAAGCCGGCGCCTCATCGAGTGCCGGCGCCGGGGCTGCCGACCTCGGTCCGGATCTACGAAGTCGGGCCACGCGACGGACTTCAAGCGGAAACAGCGGTGATCCCGACCGAGACGAAAGCCCAGTTCATCGAACGCCTGGTCGCGGCCGGCTCCCGCACTGTCGAATTGACGAGTTTCGTCTCACCTCGATGGATCCCGCAACTTGCGGACGCGGAAGAATTGATGGGTCGGCTGCACCTGCCGGACTCGGTACGTACGGTCGTTCTTGTCCCGAACCGCAAGGGTCTCGAGCGGGCCGTCGCCGCCGGAGCAAGCGAGGTTGCAGTATTCGTCAGCGCCACAAAGGAATTCGCGAAACGCAACCTCAATTCCACGGTGGACGGCGCGATCGCCGCGGCTGCCGAGGTCACTACGGCCGCCCGAGCCCTGGGACTTCCCGTCCGCGGCTACATCTCCATGTGCTTCGGCGACCCCTGGGAAGGCTCCGTGCCCGTCGAGCGTGTCGCCGACATCGCAAAGACCCTGATCGACAGCGGTGTCACGTCACTCTCACTCGGCGACACCATCGGCGTCGGCACACCTGGCCATGTACTCGCTTTGCTCGGCGCCCTCCGAGAACGTGGCATCCCCACATCGCAGATCGCCATGCACTTTCACGACACCTACGGCCAGGCGCTGTCGAACGTCTATGCGTCGTTGACCGCTGGGGTATCCGAATTCGACAGTTCCGCAGGTGGTCTCGGACGGTGCCCATATGCCAAGGGCGCGACCGGAAATCTCGCCACCGAGGATCTGGTGTGGATGCTCCACGGCCTCGGGATCGACACCGGCATCGACCTGGATTCGCTCACCGACACAAGCAGCTGGATGGCCGAACAGGTCGGCCACTCGAGCCCGTCCCGAGTTGTCACCGCCCTCCGCGCAGCACGCACCTGACACCCGCAACGCAAGCCCCTCATCTCGCAAGCCCCTCCCTGTACGACCCCGCCATGCATGACACTGGAGAAGACTGATGTCACCACCTCAGCCGGCAACGACGCCGACCACCACGACCGAGCCGACCGAGCAGCAGACATACCTCGAAGTCTGGGGTGACACCGTCAACGGTCGACACCTCGCGATCTCCGTTGCAGTCGGCAGTGTCGTCGGCGCCTCGGCCCTTCTCGCGGCCCAGGCACTGTTCGAACGGGTCGTCAGCGAACCGTCGTTGGCCCAGGCGTACAGCCTTCTGGTCGGCATCGCGGCCTGCCTGCTCGCCGGCGTGGTCTGCGGAATCTTCATCAAGCCGAAGCGGATAGTCGCCTTGGCCGCCGCCGACGCGGAGTCGATCGACGGTGTCATCACGACGATGAGTGAACAGCGCCAGGGTCTGGGCACTCTCGCCGACATTCCGGAGCAGAGCCGACAGGAACTTCGCGAGCTGGGTCTGTACGACCACTTCGCCGCTGCCGAGGCCGAGCACGCACGGGTCTCGAACACACCGAAGGACGGTGGGCGCGCATGAGTTCGGTTCTGACCAACGAAATTCTGATTGCCGTTCTCTTCGGCATCATCGGTGCGGTCGCGTTCACGTTCATCGGATTGATCTCCGGCACGGACGAGACCGCCACGATCGCACCGCTGACTCTGCTCGTGATTCTGCTCGGCGCTCCCCCGGCGGCGGTCTTCACGTTCTTCCTCTCCGGTGCGATCGCCAAACACATGACGCACGCGGTGCCGACGATGCTGCTGGGCATTCCCGGCGACACGATGGCGATTCCACTCTTGCCGGAAGCGCAGATGATGCGCTCACTCGGCATCCCGCACATCGCACTCCGCAAGGCGATCTCGGGAGCAGTGATCTCGGCGTTCGTCGCTGTGCCGGTTGCCGTTTTGTTCGCGACCATCCTCGCGCCGTTCGCGGACACCGTTCAGTCGATAGCACCGTGGCTGTTCCTGGTCGCCGCCATCGGCATCGCCTACGCCTCACCAGGCCGCTGGGCCGGGGTTGTCGCCCTCGTTCCCTTCGTCATCTTGATCCTCGGCGCCCGCGCGTTGACGTCGAATTACGATGTGTCGCTGAACATCAGCTACTTCCTTGCGATCGCAGTCGGGCCGCTGATCGCGGACCTCGCATTGACCTTGGGCCCGTCGAGCCGTAAGGACATGGAACGCAGTGAACCCAAAACCGTTGCATTGGCCCCGGACATCAAAGGATGGAAGGGATACTTCCCCAATCCTCTGAAGGTCCTCGATCGCAAGCAGATCGGTTACACCGCCGCCGCTTCCACGGTGTCGAGCGCAACATTCGTCTTCAGCCCGGTCGCCATGACTGTTCTGATGGGTGAGCTGGTAGGTGCGCGGATCAAGAACGGCTATCACCGACTGACCACAATGGTCTCGGCGAAGAACGGTACGACGGAATCCACCTACATCGCGGAAACCCTCATCCCACTCGTCGCTTTCGGCCTTCCGCTCAGCCCGCTCGCGGCAGGCCCCGCAGCCCCTCTGTTCAACGCTCCACCGGTGTTCGAGACCAATCAGGAAACCGGAGTGATCAACAATCTCTCCACGTACCTGACGCAGTGGGAGTTCCTGCTCTACGGACTGCTCGCAGTGGTCACGGCAACGGTCATCGCATACCCGTTTGCCATGAACTACGCGTACCGCGCTGCGTCAGCGGTGGTCAAGCACATCAGTCACGAAGCTGTGATCGCGGTGTTCACGGGACTCGTCGTCGTCATCAGCATCTGGGAGGGCGGCGTCCTCGGGCTTCTGATCACCGTGACGGTCGGCCTGGTCGGTGGCCTTCTCGGGCGCCTGTTCAAGATTCACGGCGGAGTTCTGTTCATGGGTTACTACGTAGCGCTGTTCAGTGTTCCTGCCCTGATCAATCTGTTCTGAATCGGTCGACTCCACCACCACGTGCGGACCCGCAACAAACTGCGGGTCCGCACGTATTTCTTCAGCTACCGACCGTGAGCGCCACGGTTCGATTGCGGTCCAACTTCTTCGCTCGATACAACGCCTCGTCAGCGCAATCGACCAATTGCGTCAGGTCTGCGTCGCCGTGGGGTGAACACGCGACACCGATGCTGACCGTCGGCCCGAATTCACCCAATACTGCCGACGAATTCTCCGCTTGCGCGCGTCGAATCATCTCGGCTGTTTCGGTCGCACCCTCGAGATCGACACCGGCCATCAGTACGACGAACTCCTCGCCGCCCAATCGGGCGAAGAGATGCTTGTCATCGAGGTGCCGCCGCACCTGATCGGCAAAACTCACCAACGCTGTATCGCCGGCACGATGACCGAGGTTGTCGTTCACCATCTTGAAGTGATCCAGATCCATCATCAGGACGCTGACCGGACGCCCAGAGTGGCGACGCGGATCGGTCGCACCCGTCACGCTGCCGCCTCGCCGCAAGAATTCGTCCCGGCGCAACGCACCGGTGAGATCGTCGTGGGTGACGGCCTGGGTGAGTGCCTCGAGCGCGCGGCGACGCTCGAGGATCACGCAGGCCACCGCGATCGGCGCTACCGCCAGCAGCGACAATCCGATCTGGACCGACGCGCTGACCGGCGAGACGCCCTCGCTGGACAATCCGAGATGGCCGTCGGCCGTCAGTACCAACGTCCAGGCAGTTGACACAGCGGTGAGCATCGACGTGACAAATACATTGGTGAGCAAGGCTGCAGTCACCAGCGCCGGCATGGCAAACGCGATCGCTCCGGCACCGCCTATCACCCACTCCAAGATGATGCAGACGGCCAGCAGCGCCGTCGGAACGACTGATCGACGCACAAGCGTGGCAACAGCTTTCGGTTCTCGATCCACTCGTCGAAGCGAAGGGAATGTCAGCACCAAGGGGACGATGGTCATGTAGTTGACGAACTCACTCGAGAACCAGAGCAACCAGCCTTCCCACCACTGCCCGCCGAACAGCACGCGGTTCGCGATTCCGCCCACGAGCGCCGCCATCGACGCGGCGGCGACAGTCATCGACACGAGATAGCCGACGGACTGAATACTGGTCAGTCGACGGTCCTCACTGTCGACCCAGCGAAAGGCGTAGAAGCCGCTCGCAACCCCGACGATGTTGGCCGCGTTGAGCCACACCGTGGACTCCCATGCCCCACCGGTGATCAGGTCGGCTCCGACATAACCGACTACGACGCAGATCCAGGTGAGCAGTGTGGCGGAACGCGGCGACCGAAAGAGGATCCCGAGTAGCAGCGCGTTCGCCGGCCAGAAGACTGCAAGCGTGCCCGGCAGACGGCTCAGAATTCCGACCAGGCACGAGACGAAGACGACTACGCCGATAAGCAGTGCGCGACGTACGGCCGATGACGACAACGACTTTTCGACCGTGCTCACCACCTACATTCGACTGACCTACTCACAATTCGACAACCACTGTCGGTGACCAAGGCGCCCCGGATGCAGGGTCGCCGCAAGACACCCGTCGAAATATACCGACCGGAATCGTACGCGAGGGACGTCGAAACCCAAGGCGCCCCACTGTGCCTTGGCTATCGATGCGGACAAATCGGATGTTACGTCGTCAGTTGGTCAAATGAAGTTCACCGAGCGTGATCGAAGCGGTGCGAGCAAACTCTCGGACACTCGCGCCTCCACTTCCGGCAGGCATTACCCCGAGAAGGGGAACACCGCTGACTGAAACCAGATCCTCGCGATTGCATCTCTCGGCGAGGTCCGGTTCCTGCGGCCACGAACCGATCACCAACCCGGCGCAGTCCACGCCGGATGCACGTAGGGCTTCCACGGTCAGTGCGGTGTGATTGAGCGTGCCCAGGCCGGACGCAACCACCAGCACCACTGGCACTGCCAGAGCCGCGGCAAGATCGCGAGCGGTGAACCCGTCGACGCCCAAGCGGACCAGCAAGCCGCCGGCGCCTTCGATCAGGGTCAAGTCGTGGGTGGTGTCCAGGTCGCGAGCAACTCGGACTACTTCGTCGAGCGCCAACAACGGCAGACCACTTCGACGGGCAGCAGTATCCGGCGCCAAAGGTTCGGGATACCGCGCCAACTCGACCAGCGTCACGCCGCCGCCGGTCAGACGCTCGATCTCGGCCAGATCACCCGCACCGTCCACGTCGACGCCGGTCTGGGCCGGTTTGAGCACTGCAACCGACTTTCCCGACTGCAAGGCCACCGATGCCAATGCGGCTGTCACCACTGTTTTTCCGACGTCGGTCGACGTTCCGGTCACCAGGAAAATGCTCATGCTCGGGCTCCGGCCAATACTTCGCGCAGTACGAGAGCGATCTGCTCCATCTCGGATGCGGACAGCGTCGCTCGTGCTGTCAGACGCAGCCGTGACGTTCCTTCCGGAACCGACGGCGGGCGGAAGCATCCGACGTGCAGTCCCTGGTCCCGGCACGCGGACGCGGCATCGAACGCCCGCTGCGGATCACCGAGAACGACTGAGACGACAGCAGATTCAGGCGACGGAGCACCGGTGACGTCCGCCAGTTCGGATGCCCGGGCCAGAACGTCGAGCGCTCGCGTCGGCTCACGCTGGAGTACGGCGAGTGCAGCCCTGGCCGCGCCTACGGCGGCCGGTGCGAGCCCGGTGTCGAAGATGAACGTTCTTGCCGCGTCGATGAGATGCGCGCGGATCTTGTTGTCACCGAGCACAACTCCGCCCTGGCTGGCGAGCGACTTGGACAGTGTTGCCGTCACGACGACGTCGGGTTCACCGGCCAGGCCCGACTCGTGGACGAGTCCACGTCCACCGGCACCGCGCACACCGATGCCATGCGCCTCGTCGACCAACAGGATCGCCCCGTACTCGCGGCACACCTGATGCATCTGCCGCAGTGGCGCGAGGTCTCCGTCGGCACTGAAGACCGAATCGGTGACGACCAGCGCTCGCTCTTCCACTCTGCTGCGCAACGTGTCGGCGAGAAAGCCCACGTCCGAATGCGGAGCAACGGCAACCCGAGCACGTGACAGGCGGCAGGCATCCACCAGCGAGGCATGCGATCCCGCATCGGAGACGATCAACGACCCTGGACCCGAGAGCGCCGTCACCGCGCCGAGATTGGCTGTGTAACCGGAGGAGAAGACAAGTCCGGAGTCCGCCCCGACGAACTCGGCCAGTTCGACTTCGAGCAGTTCGTGTTCGGTGGTGGTGCCGGTGACCAGACGCGAGCCCGTGGCGCCCGCGCCCCAACGGCGCAGAGCCGCCGCGGCACCCTCGATCACATCGGGGTGCCGCACGAGTCCGAGGTAATCGTTCGACGCCAGGTCGATCAACGGGGAGTCGACCGTGCGAGGACGGAGTTCGCGACGCAGTCCGGCGGCCCTGCGGTCCGCTTCGACGGCCGTCAGCCAATTCAGCGAGGTGTTCACTTTTCCGACCATACTTGAACACCGTTCAACTCAATGGTTAGGGTGCATCCGTGCTCACAACCGGACTTGATCCCCATGACGTCTCCGCCATCGATGCCGATGTCCTCTGGCATCCGTACGGATCATTTCCCGCGTCGACTCGTCCGCTGATCGTCGACTCTGCGCAGGGGGCTACACTCACGCTCTCCGACGGCCGCCGATTGGTCGACGGAATGAGCTCGTGGTGGGCCGCCATTCACGGATACCGCAATCCCGTGCTCGACACTGCTGCTGCACGGCAGCTGGGCAAGATGAGTCATGTCATGTTCGGCGGACTGACGCACGAACCCGCCGCTCGCCTCGGGCGACTACTCGTCGACATCACACCGCCTCACCTCGACAAGGTGTTCCTCTCCGACTCCGGTTCGGTGGCCGTCGAAGTAGCAGTCAAGATGTGCCTGCAGTACTGGCGGAGCCTCGGAAAACCGTCGAAAAATCGTTTGATGACCTGGCGCGGCGGATATCACGGCGACACCTTCACCCCCATGAGCGTCTGCGACCCCGACGGCGGCATGCACTCTCTCTGGACCGACGTCCTTCGCCCTCAGGTCTTCGCGCAGACTCCCTCGGCGGACTATCTCCCCGAATACGTGCAGGAGTTGGAATCGCTCTTGGCCGAGCATCACGAGGACCTCGCCGCGGTGATCGTCGAACCGGTAGTCCAAGGCGCCGGCGGAATGCGTTTCCACGATCCCGCGTACCTGATCGACCTGCGTAACCTCTGCGACAAGTACCAAGTCCTCCTGGTCTTCGACGAAATCGCGACCGGATTCGGACGCACCGGAGAATTGTTCGCCGCCGATCACGCCGGCGTCAGTCCCGACGTCATGTGCGTCGGCAAGGCACTGACCGGCGGGTACATGAGTCTGGCGGCAACGCTGTGCACCACGGAGATCGCGGAGACCATCACTGCCGGTGAGGGCGGCGGGCTGATGCACGGCCCCACCTTCATGGGCAATCCACTCGCGTGCGCCGTCGCGGTGGCGTCGACCGAACTTCTGCTTGCGATGGACTGGCGGCGTGACGTCGCAACCCTCGAACGTGGCCTCGCTCGAGGCCTCGCCGAAGCCGTCACAATTCCCGGGGTCGTCGACGTCCGCGTCAAAGGCGGAATCGGAGTGATCGAACTCGAACAGCCGGTCGACATGCAGAGCGCGACCGATGCAGCCGTCGACGCCGGCGTCTGGCTCCGGCCGTTCCGCAACCTCGTATACGCGATGCCTCCGTACCTGTGTTCGGAGGCAGAGGTGGAACAGATCACAGCCGGAATGCTTGCAACCGCCCGCAGCCAGGCGAAACGGTGATCGGCACCGTAGACAGTCGACGAGATTCGATCGGCTGCACCCGATAGGGTCTGATTCATGGATCAACCGCCGAGCGAGACCTCAGCCACTCCCATCCCGGTATGGCCTGGCAGTGCGTACCCACTCGGTGCCACCTACGACGGCGCGGGGACCAATTTCTCGCTCTTCTCCGAGGTCGCCGAGGCCGTCGAGCTGTGCCTGATCGCCAAGGACGGAACCGAAACCCGCATTCGGATGGACGAGGTCGACGGTTACGTCTGGCATGCGTACCTTCCGTCGGTATCCCCCGGCCAGCGATACGGCTACCGCGTACACGGGCCGTACGATCCGGCTGCAGGTCTGCGATGCGATCCGAGCAAACTCCTGCTGGACCCGTACGGAAAAGCGTTCGACGGAGACTTCGACGGAGACCGTTCGCTGTTCTCGTACGACGTCGAATCGGCGGCGGACCCCGAACCTTCAGGAGACGACGAATCTCCCGCCGTGGAGCCGCAAGAGGCTACCGACGAAACGAGTTCGGAAGCCGAATCGGACGAGGTGGGCCTCGAAGACGACTCGCCCACGGGCGATCAGGAATCGGACGAGATCCTCGAGCCCGAACCCTTCGAGCCGGAACCACTCGTCGACGAACCCGCCACCATCCCTTTCCCCCAACATGATTCGCTCGGCCATACGATGTCGACCGTCGTCATCAACCCGTTCTTCGATTGGGCGTCCGACCACTCGCCGAAGCGTCCGTATCACGAGACGGTCATCTACGAAGCGCACGTCAAGGGTATGACCGCGACGCATCCCGGAGTTCCGGAGGAATTGCGCGGCACGTACGCGGGGCTCGCTCATCCGGTGATCATCGAGCACCTCACCGATCTGGGTGTCACGGCGATCGAACTGATGCCGGTCCACCAGTTCATGCACGATCAGGTGCTTCTCGACCAAGGTCTGCGAAACTACTGGGGTTACAACACCTTCGGCTTTCTCGCTCCGCACACCGACTACTCCTCGGCCACGAAACCCGATGCGGCCGTAGCGGAATTCAAAGCCATGGTGCGCAGCTTCCACCAGGCGGGTATCGAAGTGATCCTCGACGTGGTCTACAACCACACCGCCGAGGGCAATCACATGGGGCCGACCATCAGCTTCCGCGGTATCGACAATGCCGCCTACTACCGCCTGGTCGACGGCGACGAAGAGCACTACATGGACTACACCGGAACGGGCAACAGCCTCAACGCCCGTCATCCGCATACGCTGCAATTGATCATGGACTCTCTGCGGTACTGGGTCACGGAGATGCACGTCGACGGTTTCCGCTTCGACCTCGCCTCGACACTCGCCCGTGAACTGCACGACGTGGACCGCCTTTCGGCCTTCTTCGATCTCGTGCAACAGGATCCGATCGTCAGTCAGGTGAAGCTGATCGCCGAACCGTGGGACGTCGGCGAAGGCGGTTACCAGGTCGGCAACTTCCCCGGCCTGTGGACCGAATGGAACGGCAAATACCGCGACACCGTCCGCGACTACTGGCGTGGTGAGCCGGCAACGCTGGGGGAGTTCGCCTCCCGTCTCACCGGATCCTCTGATCTCTACGAGGCCACCGGACGTCGCCCTGGCGCGAGCATCAACTTCGTCATCGCTCACGACGGTTTCACCCTCCACGACCTAGTCTCGTACAACGAGAAGCACAACGAAGCCAACGGCGAGAACAACAACGACGGCGAATCGCACAACCGATCGTGGAACTGCGGGGTCGAAGGCCCCACCGACGACCCGGAAATCCTCGAACTGCGTGGCCGTCAGAGCCGGAACATACTGGCTACGCTGATGCTCAGCCAGGGCACCCCGATGCTTGCTCACGGCGACGAGATGGGCCGAACTCAGCAGGGTAACAACAACGTTTACTGCCAGGATTCGGAACTGTCATGGATGGATTGGACTCTCGCGGAAACCAACGCCGACCTCGTCGAGTTCACCAAGCGCGCAATTGCCTTGCGCGCCAAGAACCCGGTCTTCCGGCGTCGTCGATTCTTCGAGGGGCGACCTATTCGAAGCGGCGATCAGAGTCGCGACATCGCCTGGCTCACGCCGTCTGGCGAAGAGATGACTCCGGCCGACTGGGACAGCGGTTTCGGCAAGTCGTTGGCTGTCTTTCTCAACGGTGACGCGATCCCGGAACCGAACTACCGTGGCGAGCGCGTCACCGGAGATTCGTTCCTTCTCTGCTTCAACGCCCACTACGAAGATCTCGAATTCTCCACCCCCAACGCGGACTACGCGTCGGAGTGGACCGTCGTACTCGACACCTCGGTCCCCACCGGTGAGAGCGATACCGTGATCAAAGCCGGAACAACATTGGATGTAAAAGCGCGAGCATTGACGGTACTTCGCAGAACCGCTTGAGGGAGACGTGCACATGGCCCCGATAACCAGCACCTACCGACTGCAGTTGCGACCGGATGCATTCACTCTTCGTGATGCGGCCGCACAGGTGGACTACTTCGAGGCATTGGGGGTCTCACATCTCTATCTCTCCCCCATCCTCACGGCAACGTCCGGATCGACGCACGGCTACGACGTCACCGATCCGACAACCGTGTCCGAAGGACTTGGTGGCCGCGAGGCCCTGGTGGAGCTCTCGCGCGCCGTTCGATCACGTGGGATGGGCCTGATCGTCGATCTGGTCCCCAACCATGTCGGTGTCGCCAAACCTCGCGAAAATGCTTGGTGGTGGGACGTTCTCACGCACGGGCAGTCGTCGGAGTACGCGCATTTCTTCGACATCGATTGGGCCGAGGACAACGGAGCCAACGGCGCCGACGGCAAACTCTCACTCCCGGTACTGGGCAGCCCGGACGATCTCGACGCACTGACTGTCGAGAAAGATGGCGAGGAAACACTTCTCGCGTTCTACGAGCACCGCTTCCCCATCGCTGCCGGTACTGAATTCGGATCTCCACAGGAGGTGCACTCCAGGCAGTCGTACCGACTCGTACCGTGGAACGCCGGGATCGTCAACTACCGACGGTTCTTTGCCGTCAACGAACTCGCTGCGCTGCGCCAGGAGGACCCCCAAGTCTTCGAACTCTGCCATCGGCAAGTGAAGTCGTGGGTCGACGAAGGACTGATCGACGGCGTTCGCATCGATCATCCGGACGGACTCGCGAATCCGGCGGAATATCTCGGGCGCCTGCGAGAACTGATCGGACCAGATCAGTGGCTCGTGATCGAAAAGATCCTCGGCCATACGGAACCACTCGATCCGATGCTCCCGATCGACGGCACCACCGGATACGACGCCCTCAATCAGCTGGGCGGCATTTTCGTCGATCCCGCCGCCGAACTCGAATTGACCGAACTCTCGGCAGATCTGACCGGCGACGACGGGGACAGTACGTGGTTGCATCACACCGAACGTCAGTTCAAACGCGACACCGGGCGCGGTGACCTGGCACCGGAGGTTCGCAGGCTCGTACGTGCAATCCGACGCGAAACCGGAAGTCGTTGCAGTGAGACCGAACTGAACGACGCAGTTGTCGTCGCGATCGCTCGGATGCCGGTGTACCGATCCGACTACAGTCCCCTCGCCGGTTTGGCCGCTCGGATCGTCGGCGACATGCACGAATTGGCTCCCGGACATGAACCATCGTTCAACGTGTTGGCGCAATCCCTGGTGAACAGCGGTGAAGCCTCAGTTCGCTTCCAGCAGGTGTGTGGCGCTGTCATGGCCAAGTCCGTCGAAGATCGACTCTTCTATCGGACGGCGCGCCTGGTCTCACGTCAGGAAGTCGGCGGCAACCCGGCATCGCTTGCCGTCTCCGTCGCCGAATTCCATCTCCATAACGCGGACCGAGCGAAGCGGTGGCCGCGCGCGATGACGAGTCTGTCCACTCACGACACCAAACGCGGCGAGGACGTGCGGGCACGGATCGGTGTTGTGTCTCAGGTGCCGACGCTGTGGGCCCGGCTGATTCGCGAGTGGGAAGACGTGTGCCCCAGCCCTGATCCGCTTACCGGATTGTTCTTGTGGCAGAACATCATCGGTGTGTGGCCGGCGGACGGCCGCTCGGCAGCCTCGGCTCCAGAGCTGCGCGAGCGTTTGCACGCCTATGCGGAGAAAGCCGTCCGCGAGTCCGGCGCCAGAACTTCCTGGAACGATCCGGACGTCGACTTCGAGTCGGCAGTGCACCGCTGGATCGACGAGGTGATCGACGGCCCGGTCGGTGATTCGGTCAGCGAATTCGTCGGCCGGATCGCGCGTCACGGCTGGTCGGACTCTCTGGGCCAAAAGCTGCTCCAACTTCTCGGGCCCGGCGTTCCCGACGTCTACCAGGGCACTGAGCTGTGGGAGGACTCGTTGGTCGATCCGGACAACCGGCGGCTTGTCGACTACGGAACGAGGCGATCACTGCTCGATTCCGGCGCCGCGCCGATCGACGCAACAGGAACCGCAAAGTTGCACCTCGTTCGCACGGCACTGACACTGCGGCGGGAGAACCCCTCGTGGTTCGATCACGGTGAGTACCGGCCGGTCTTCGCTTCAGGTTCCGGATCCGGTCATCTGGTCGGCTTCTCGCGCGGCCCGGCAGGTGATCCGCCTATGGTCGTTGCTCTGGCGACGCGACATTCGCTCAGACTCTCGTCGCACGGTTGGAGAGATACGCGAGTGGACCTGCCAGATGGCGAATGGGTCGACGCACTGAGCGGACAACCCGTCTTGTCTTCGGATGCGCGGGACATCTTCACTGCCGGGCCATGTGCCCTGTTGACCAGGGTGCGCTGAGCGGTTTCCGCTGACTGGGCATTCACCCCCGAAAAGAACTTCGTCGCGCTAACTTCCGAAGAGCAGATCATCACCACTAGTCGGAGGTTTGAGCATGGCCGCCAGTCGATTCACCGGAAAAGTTGCCTTCATCACCGGAGCCGCCCGTGGTCAGGGGCGCGCCGAAGCTGTCCGGCTGGCAGAAGAGGGCGCAGACATCATCGCCGTCGACGCGTGTGTTCAATTCGAATCCACCTCGTATGCCGGCGCCACCGACGACGACCTGGCCGAGACAGTCGAACTGGTCAAGGCCCTGGACCGTCGAATTGTCGCTACCAAGACCGACGTTCGCGACTTCTCTGCGCTGTCCGCGGCGCTCGCGGCCGGCATCGACGAATTGGGGCGACTTGACGTCGTCGTCGCGAACGCCGGAATCTGTTCTGCCAACATGTCCTGGGAAATCACGCCCGAGCAGTGGCAGGAAACGCTCGACGTCAACCTGACCGGCGTCTTCCACACCGCCAAGGCAGCGATCCCGCACCTGATCAAGCAAGGCACCGGTGGCTCGATCATCTTCACCAGCTCCGTCGCCGGCCTGCGCGGCCTCCCCTTCCTCGGCCATTACGTCGCGAGCAAACACGGCATCACCGGTCTGGCCAAGACGATGGCCTCGGAGTTGGGGCAGTACAACATTCGGGTCAACACCATCCACCCACACGGCGTGGAAACCGGAATGCAGATGACGGACATGCGGCCGCTCATCGACGCCAACGCCCACACACTCGGTCCGATCTTCATGCAGACCTTGCCCGACCCGGTCAGCCAGCCGGAGGACATCGCCGCCGCCGTCGCGTTCCTCGGTTCCGACGAGGCCCATCACATCACCGGCATCGCGATGCCGCTCGATCTGGGCACCCTGATCCGCTGATCGAATCTTCTCGAGTTTTTCCCGTCCTCGGGGAATATCGCTTCCCCGAGGACGGTTGCGCGAGACATGACCAAAACTGTTGTAGCGCAGACGTACGGCACGCCCGAGGTCCTGAAGCTGGTGGACGTCGATTTACCGGCACCGAAATCAGGTGAAGTCCTGGTCGACGTGAAGGCGATCGGCGTCAATCCCTTCGACTTCAAGCTCTACAGCGGCGCTTTCGGCACCGACCCCGAGAAACTTCCCATCCGCCTCGGCGGCGAGGCAGCGGGCGTCGTCTCGGCCGTCGGCGACGGCGTCACAAATGTGAACGTCGGCGACGAAGTGATCGTCAGCCCCGGCAACGGCCTCTACTCCGAACAAGTAGTCGTGCCGGTCTCCTCTGTCACCGCGAAGCCCGCAGGCATCAGCTGGGAACAGGCAGCCGGCCTCCTTCTGGTCGGCGGAACTGCAGTCGACGCCCTCGACACCATTCGGGTCGGCTCCGGCGACACCGTTCTCATCCACGGCGCGTCCGGCGGCGTCGGCGCGATCGCTGTTCAGCTGGCAGTTGGTCGCGGAGCTACGGTGATCGGCACCGCGGGAGCCTCGAATCAGGATTACGTGCGCTCGCTCGGCGCCACGCCTGTGCTCTACGGCCACGGCCTCGAAGCGCGTGTTCGTGAACTCGCGCCGAACGGCGTCGACGCCGCCTTCGACACCGCCGGAACAGATGAAGCCGTCGATACTTCGCTGGCTTTGGTCTCCGACAAGAGTCGCATCGTCACCATCGTCGCGTTCGGACGCGCCCAGACCGACGGCTTCGCGTCCGTCGGCGGAGGCAATCCGGCAAGTGCGGAAGCGCGTTTGAAGGCTCGATCCGAACTGGTCGAACAAGCCGGTTCCGGACATCTCACCGTGAAGATCGCCAAGACTTTCCCACTAACGGACGTCGCGCTCGCTCACACCGAGTTGCAGAGTTCGCACCCCGCGGGAAAGTTCATCCTCGTTCCGTGACCTTCAGCTCTGTCTTGCCTAGGCCTTAGGGGCGAGTGGAACCAACAGGGTGGTGCCGAACGCGACGAGCACCGATTCGCCTTCGCGTTCGGCATGTACCTCGGCAGTGACGAACACCTGCTTGCGCCCGGCCTTGACCGAGCGCGCCGTAGCGACAAATGCGGTTCCGACGCCCGGACTCACGAAATTGACCGCGCAGTTGGACGCCGCCACGACACCTACCTGGGTGAAGGCAGCAAATCCGCACGCGGTGTCGACGAGTCCCGCCACGAGCGCAGCGTGCAGGTGTCCCGAGTACTGGCCCAGATCCTCACGCCATTCGAGCCGCAGACAAACGCGACCCGGTTCGGCCTCCGTGACTTCGAATCCGGCCCACCGGTTGAAGGCCGCCGAGGCGTTGACCGCGCGCAACTGTTCGAGCATTTCAGAATTTCCCATGTAGACCAGTCTACATAGATTGTGGTGGATCGCTGGGGTGTTTAAGCTCCAACTCGTGGCGACTCCCCCGAAACACCGCGAAGCACTCGTACGAGCTGCGGCCGATCTGTTTCGCCGCCAGGGGTATGCGGCAACGGGCCTCAACGAGATCCTCAAGTCGAGCGGGGCGCCGAAAGGTTCGCTGTACCACTACTTTCCCGGCGGCAAAGAGCAGATCGGCGAAGAGGTCGTCCGCGTCGGCGGGCAGTTGGTCACCGACACCCTGACCGAACTCGCCGACAGCCAATCGGACGCCGGGTCGCTGCTGCGCGAGTACGCGCGGTTGCTCGCCGGATGGGTGAGCGATTCGGATTTCCACGAAGGCTCGCCGATCACGACGGTGTTGTTGGAACTTGCCCCCGATTCGGAGAGCGTGACAGCCGCCGGACAGGCGGTGTATCGACAGTGGACTTCGCTACTGCGCGACACACTGATCGCGTCCGGGGTCGGACGTGCGCGAGCGGAACGGCTTGCCGTCCTGGCAGTGTCCGCGCTCGAGGGCTCGCTGGTGCGGGCTCGCGTCGAACGATCCGGTCAGCCGATTCTCGATTCCCTCGGCGAGGTCGCCGACGTGTTCGACGGAGCAATCGCCGCGGCGCACTCGCACTGAGCGAACGCGACCTGAGCGAACGGCACTCTCGGTCTCATGAAGGCGCCGAAAGGTACGTTCGCTCGGAATCGGAGGGTGGCTCAGTCGGCTTCCGGGCGCCATCCCGAGCACCATCCCGAGCACCACCGCGGGCCGCGCCGATTCCTGCGACGACGACGCACGCGATACCTGCCACGGCCAGAACACTCGGAACCTGTTGCAGCACAACCAGACCGATAAGCTGCGCGAAAGCAGGCTCGAGACTCATCAGCGTGCCGAACGCCGCCGTGGACAGCCTTCGCAACGAGACCATCTCCAGAACGAACGGCACGACGGGCAGCAAGATCGCGAGTCCGAGGCCCACGAGAATCAGATGCGGAGTCAGCCGCCCGATAGCCGAGTGGCCTACGGCAATTGTCGCGGCCAACCCGGCTACCGCCATCGACACCGCCAGCCCGTTGATACCGGCAACCTCGTCGCCGACGCGCTGGGTGAGCAAAATGTACATCGCCCAGCAGAGCGCCGCACCGAGTGCGTACGCCACACCGACCAGATCGACTGTCCCGGCCCACGGTTCGGTGAGAAGCACGACGCCCACGCCTGCCAGAATCGGCCACAGAACGCGGCCACGCCCCCGGAGCAAAGCAACCGTCAGCGGACCCAAGAATTCCAATGCGCTTGCTGTTCCCAGCGGAAGGCGCTCCACCGCTGCCATGAACAGGAGCGTCATGCCTGCGGTGACCACACCCAGAACCACGCAAGCCAGAAACGCCTTGCGAGTGAACGCCGAAGGGCGGGGCCTGACGATGATCAGAAGAATGATGCCTGCCCAGGCGAGTCGTAGCCACGCCGCTCCGTCTGCGCCGAGCTGATCGATCAGGCCCACCGACACGGCGAGCCCGAGCTGCACGCACAACATCGCCAAAACAGCCAGGCCCACTCCGGCCCGCGCTTTCGTATCCATAGCTGAATTGAACGGGAGGCCAACCGTTCGTGTCCACGCGATTTTGACCTACATTATGTTCACGATTAGTGAATGATCGAAGGATGGAAACCCGTCGACTCCATCTCCTCCTCGAACTCTCCCGCTTGGGTTCGATGCGTGCGGTCGCCGAAGCGCACAACCTCACGACGTCGACAGTGTCCCAACAACTCGCGGCCTTGACCGCGGAGACCGGTACCGCACTGATCGAGCCCGACGGTCGCCGGGTGCGGCTGACGCCGGCCGGTCAACGACTGGCCGATCATGCCGTCACCATCCTGGCAGCCGTCGATGCAGCTCGCCTGGACCTCGATCCGGACGCGGAACCGGTGGGGACCCTGCGAGTCGGCGGATTCGCAACTGCGATCAGAACCGCGATGCTCCCCGTCGCTCGAAGCCTGCAACGCAGTCACCCGCAGGTGGACGTGATGATCTACGAATACGAACCCGTCGAGGCTTTTGCACTCCTCGAACGCGACGATCTAGACCTCGCACTGACGTACGACTACAACCTTGCCCCCGCGTCGCCGAGCCCACTACTCGAAGCAATTCCGCTCTGGTCGACGCCCTGGGGACTGTGTGTTCCCGACGACGCCAAAGCTCCCGACAAGTCCACAGAATCCGGAATCGATCTCCGCGCCTTCGCCGACACGTCATGGATAGTGAACTCACGCAACACGGCAGACGAGCGCGCTGTGCGAACCCTCGCGTCGCTGGCCGGGTTCACCCCTCGGATCACTCACCAGATCGACAGTCTCGACTTGGTCGAACTCTTGATCCTCAGTGGTTACGGCGTGGGGCTGATGCCGCTCGAACGCAAGACTCGCGAAGGCGTGCGCGTCGAACCACTCGTCGATCCGCCCGTCATCCTCACTGCCTATGCGGTGACGCGTCGCGGCCGATCGTCCTGGCCGCCGCTTCGGCTCGTGTTGGACCGACTCACGGCCTACCGATAACTCACATCCGATCAGCGTCGCCGTCGCGGCGCTGCTGCTTGGCAATTCGACGCTGCTCTTCCGCCCGCTCGCGGCACTGACGCAAGAAGGCTTCGTCCGCCGCCGGATCCTGCGCAACGGCACGTCCCGGGCGCTCGTATTCGCCGTAACCGGTTGGGCCGACGTAACCGCGGGGCGCGTTCTGTCCGCGCCCGACCACCAGCCACAGAACCGATCCCAAAGTAGGAAGGAAGATGATGATCAGAATCCAGACGACCTTGGGTAGGTACTGGATGTAGGCGTCATCTCTCGTGATGGCGTCGACGATGCAGAAAATCCACAGCAACATCGTGATGAGGCCGAACAAGGCATAGGGCACGCTGGCGATTCCTCCCGAGAATAAAAAACCCTCGCCATGCTAACGAAAACAGACCAATTAGTACATTAGATTCTGGCGAATGTTGAACTCGAGCCATCCTCGGTACGCATCGACGTCCCATCCACAGACCCGACGCAATTGCTGATGAAGCTGAGGCGAGACGAAAGCGGCAAGTATGCCCGCAGCTTTCTCGAGCGAAATCTCAGGCCTCAACAAGCCATGCTCGGAGAGACCCTCGGCTATCGACATCGCATTGACGGCCGACTGATCCGACGACTCCTCGGATAGTCGACGCATGTCGGCATCCGCACCCGAGGATTCGACCGCGACCATCATCAGAGCGCCTGCACGTTCGAGCAGTCCGATGCCCTGAGCCACGATCTGGGAGACGATCCGGCGAACGTCATCGGGGTCCGAGGCCAGGTTCGGCGCGCCGAGTGGAACCTCTTCGGCATCGAGCGCCGCAGCGAGGGCCGCTTCGAAGATCTCGAGTTTCCCGCCAGGGAAGGCTGTGAACACCGTCCGATCGGCGACGCCGGCCGAGGCGGCAATCTGCTTGACGGTGGCTTTGACATACCCGTCTCGAATAAACAAGGCCGTCGCCGCATCACGAATGAGTTCACGCGTTCGCTGCGCGGAAGCTTCACGCACGCGGGAGTGGTACTGGCGTCTGCCCTCCATTGCGCACACTTTAGCCGCATTCGATGCAACGACCATGCATGGAAAGAATCGTGCAGCTCAGGAGCCTTTTCCGGGGTGATCTATCCAGCCGTCGCTACCGGGAAACACCAACGCCTCGTGGCCATTGTCGTACCTGACCAGATACGGAGGACCGCCGTCCTCGCCGTGCACCTCGAGAACCTCGGCAGTTACCTCCGCCTGCCCCACCACGCGCCCCTGGACGTGGAGACGGTCACCCACTTCGGCATGCATCACTCCTCCTCGCTGCCCGCTCGCGCAGGCGCAGACCAACCACTGACGTTGTTCCCGCCATGCCGACTCGGAAACCCTGGGGCGAGTTGCCGTCGTGAGAAATCGCATATTCACCGAAGGTGACAGCGACGGGTGAACAGTGGTTCACTCATGGGTGAATTCCTGTTCACCATCGCCGCGTGAAGGACCGTCTCTTGGCATTGCACTCGTCTCCGACCACTCGCCATTCAAGTCGGCTCATTACCGCAATTCTCTGTCTTTCCGGCACCGTGGTCGCGCTGCAACAAACGATGGTCATTCCGTTGTTGCCCGATTTCCCGAAGATCCTCGGCGTCAGCGCTGACGACGCCTCCTGGCTCGTCACCGTCACGCTCCTCACGAGTGCCGTCGCCACTCCGATCGTCTCCCGCCTGGCAGACATGTTCGGAAAACGACGCATGATGCTGATCTCGATGACGATGATCGTGGTCGGATCACTGGTCGCGGCGATCGGCGGCAACTTTGTCGCCCTGCTGATCGGACGTGGTCTCCAGGGCTTCGCGATCTCGATGATCCCCGTCGGAATCAGCATCATGCGGGACGAACTGCCCAAGGAGAAGGTGGCGTCGGCAACAGCGTTGATGAGTGCCACTCTCGGAATCGGCAGCGCACTCGGGCTCCCGCTGTCCGGGTTGATCTTCGAGCATCTGGGCTGGCCCGCCATCTTCTGGCTCTCGGCGATCGTGGGCGTCCTGCTGATCATCGCGGTAGCCGTCGTCGTCCCGGAATCGAGTGTTCGTACCCGCGGCAAATTCGACTTCCTGGGCGCGGTCATGCTCTCGACAGCACTCACGGCGATCCTCCTCGCCATCTCCAAGGGCGCCCGTTGGGGATGGACGAGCGAACTGACATTGCTGATGTTCGTCATCGGAATCGTGACTCTCGCATTGTGGTTCCCTTACGAACTCCGCGTCACCCAGCCGATGGTCGATCTACGAACGTCGGCCAAGCGGCCTGTTCTGCTGACCAACGTCGCCTCGATCCTCGTCGGCTTCTCGATGTACGCGAACAACCTCTCCACCACCCAACAACTTCAGATGCCGAAGATCTCCGGCTACGGCTTCGAACTGGGCGTGATGGCGGCCGGACTGTGCATGATTCCGGCAGGCCTCGCGATGGTCTTCTTCGCGCCCGTCTCCGCGAACATCACGAAGCGATTCGGAGCCAAGATCACCCTGATCGTCGGCGGCACGGTGCTCGCGCTCGCCTACATCGCGCGAGTGTTCCTGACCGGTTCGATAGCACTGATCATCATCAGCGCGGCGGTGGTCAGCATCGGAACCGCAATCGCCTACTCCGCGATGCCGATGCTGATCATGCGATCGGTTCCGATTACTGAAACCGCGTCGGCAAACGGCCTCAATTCGCTGCTCCGCTCAGTCGGTACTTCCACGTCCAGCGCGGTGGTTGCCGCCATGCTCACTTCGATGGTCATCCCGTCCGGGCCGGGCGAGGGCCTTCCGTCGATCGACGCCTTCAAGAACATCTTCTGGCTGGCCGCCCTCGCCGCCGTGGCTGCTGCCGCTGCCGCTGCGTTCATTCCTCGCCGCGGCGCAAAACCGGAAGCGGCACTTCGCCCGGTGACCCCGGAAGGGTTCGAGCTTCCCGACGCCGCCGTGTCCGAAACGGAAATTGTGGTTGCCGGTCGTGTGATCCGGGCCGACAGCCGACCGATCCGGCAGGCCGTTGTCACCGTGATGGACATGGAGGGTCGACCGATTGACTGGAGTCGCGCCGACAACGAAGGCAACTTCTCCCTCGCCCTACCCCGGCCCGGCCGGTACCTGGTGGTCACGAGCGCCGACGGTTGGTCCCCGAGATCACAGGTAATCAGCTTCGACAGCGCGCAATCGACGCACACCGTCGAACTCGGTGACCGCCTCACCATCTCCGGCAAGGTCGGAGTCGGCGGCCGAACAACCTCGGGAACCGTCGTCACACTCACGAAACCGACCGGCGAATTCGTCGCATCCACGGTCACCGACGGAACCGGGCACTACGGAATCGCACTTCCCACATCCGGCCGGTACATCCTGACCGCGCTGACCGAGAGCGGACACGGCACATTGGCTCGTCAGATAGCGGTCATCGCGCAGTCCACCGTCGTCGATTTCGACGTACCCGTCGATGCCGAGCCGTTGACGACAGTATGAACGCCAGTATGAGCAACCGAACGCATGGCGATCGGGTATCGAGGTGGAGGCGAGCGACATGAGCAGCGGCGAAGCCAGCATCCTCACAGCAGCGAAAGCCTTGTTCGCGGAACGAGGTTACGCATCGACGACCATCAAGGACATCGCGGTCGCAGCCGGCTACTCCCCTGCCCTGGTCATGAAGATCTACGGCAGCAAAGCTCGGCTGTACTCGGCTGCGATCCCGTCCGCACCTCCGATGGACGAGGATCCGAATGCCGACGCCACCGGAGACATCGGCTGTCAACTGGTCGAGAAACTTGTCGCTCGTAGAGAATCCGATGAAACCGATCCGTGGGCAATGCTCGCAGTACACGTTCACGAGGCGCCAGATCCGGCCGCCGCTCGGGCCGAGATCAAGCAACGATACGTTCACGGGATCGCGCGCCGCATCGGCGACACGGAGCCCGGTTTGGTACGCAGCCAGATCGTCGTCTCACTGCTGCTCGGACTGGCCACCGGCATGCGGACGCTCGAACTCCTCGGTGAGGATTCACTGTCGTCGGAGGATCTGATCCGGCGCTACGGAAGGCTGATTCAAATAGCCGTCGACGAAATCGAACCGGTATCCGAGCACGAATCGTTCATCAGTGACACGGTGGAGGAATGACTACTTACCGATACCTCGACGCCGACCGGAATCTCCTCGAAGAGAAAGATTTCGAAACCGAGCAGGACGCACAGGAATACCGACTCTCCGTCCTCGGTGCCGAACACATCGAGCCCACCGGCGAATGATCCTGTCGATTCCCGGATCGGTCAGGGAGACTTCGCTGCAGTGGTGAGTTCAGCGATCAAGGCTTGAACGCGCCGCTCGATTTCGTCACGGATCGGGCGAACTGCTTCAAGGCCCTGTCCGGCCGGGTCGTCGAGAACCCAGTCTCGGTAACTCTTGCCGGGGAAGATCGGGCACGTGTCGCCGCAGCCCATGGTGATGACGACATCCGAATCCTGGACGGCGTCGACAGTGAGGATCTTCGGAGACTGCGCTGAGATGTCGATACCGCGCTCTGCCATCGCCTCGACCGCTGCCGAATTGACGGTCTCGGCGGGTGCGGATCCGGCGGAACGGACCTCGATGGCGTCGCCTGCGAGATGGCTCAGAAATCCCGCGGCCATCTGAGATCGACCGGCATTGTGGACGCAGACGAACAACACCGATGGTTTGCTCATGACCTCGCTCTTTCTCGACTGGATGAAACCTCTTCGACTGCAAAGCGTTTGCGTAGAGCAAGGGAGACATAGACCAGCCCGACGAGCACCGGTACCTCGATCAGTGGGCCGACGACACCGGCAAGAGCTTGCCCCGAGGTGGCGCCGTAGGTGGCGATGGCTACCGCGATCGCGAGTTCGAAGTTGTTGCCCGCGGCGGTGAACGCCAGGGTCGTGGTGCGTTCATAGCCCAATCCGATTGCGGCGCCGAGGATGTAGCCTCCGCCCCACATGAGCGCGAAGTACGCGAGCAAGGGCAGCGCGATCCGGACGACATCCCAAGGCTGGGAGGTGATCTGTTCGCCCTGCATCGAGAAGAGCACGACGATGGTGAACAGCAGACCGTAGAGCGCCCAGGGGCTGATCTTGGGGATGAACTTGTTGTCGTACCAGTCGCGGCCTTTGGCGCGTTCGCCGAAGAAGCGGGACAGAAAACCTGCCAGCAGCGGGATACCGAGGAAGATCAGAACGGATTTGGCGATCTGCCAGGGCGAGGTGTCGATGGTGGTCTGTTCGAGGCCGAGCCACCCGGGCAGGACCGAGAGGTAGAACCAACCGAGCACGGCGAACATGATCACCTGGAACACCGAATTGATGGCGACCAGCACCGCGGCGGCTTCGCGGTCTCCGCAGGCCAGGTCGTTCCAGATGATCACCATCGCGATGCACCGAGCGAGACCGACGATGATCAAACCGGTTCGGTATTCCGGCAGGTCAGGCAGAAACAGCCAGGCGAGGGCGAACATCAGCGCCGGGCCGAGAACCCAGTTCAGGAACAGGGAGCCGGCGAGGAGTTTCTTGTCCCCGGTGACTGTGTCGAGGCGGTCGTAGCGGACCTTCGCCAGGACCGGGTACATCGTGATCAGCAGACCGAGGGCGATCGGTAGCGAGATGCCGTCGATCTGCACCTTGTCCAGGGCAGTGTTCACACCGGGGATCCAGCGTCCGACCAGCAGGCCGACGACCATGGCCACG
Organism: Rhodococcus sp. SG20037; assembly: GCF_031763325.1. NCBI lineage: Bacteria > Bacillati > Actinomycetota > Actinomycetes > Mycobacteriales > Nocardiaceae > Rhodococcus > Rhodococcus sp. SG20037. The sequence continues at coordinate 3,679,972 of NZ_CP134497.1, forward strand.
CCGATCCAGACCGCCAGATAGCGGTCGAGGGTGGAGAGTTTTCCGACGACTTCGGGGTGTTCGGTGGTGGCAGCGGTGTTGCTCATGCGGTGACCTCAGCGCAAGCGTCCGCGGCACTCACGCTCGCACCTTCTACCAGCAGAACGGCGGAAAGCTGTTGCAGCGCAGCCGGAATAACCCAGTAGTACACCCAGGTCCCGCGTCGTTCACAATCGAGCAGCCCGGCCTGGCGCAACACCTTCAGGTGATGCGAGATAGTCGGCTGAGACAAGTCGAACGAGTCGGAGATGTCGCAGACGCAGGCTTCACCACCCTCGTGACTTGCCACCAAGCTGAGCAAGCGGAGACGAACCGGATCGCCGAGGGCCTTGAACATCCGAGACAAGTCGCCGGCCCAATCCTCGGTCAACGGTTCACGAACGAGCGGGGTGCAGCAAGCCTCGGAGCCCGGCAGCTCTTGATTCGACATTCTTCGATATTGACAGATATCGAATCAACGCGCAATCGGGCATCCGGTCAGCCGGATCCCGGACTCATCCCTCGGCGATCGCCGTTCGACGCTCGAGCAGAACAGTGTCGCGCCACACGCCGTCGAGTTCGGCAATCTTCTCGCGAAGGCCGACCGTTCGAAACCCGGCCGAATGATGGAGCGAGATGGAGGCACGGTTCTCCGGGAACATCGACGTCTGCAGAGTCCAGAGTCCGTCGGCGTCGGCGGCCATGACTTGCTTGCGCAACAACGCCTTTCCGACGCCACGACCACGCATGCCGTCCGCAACGTACACGGAGTTCTCGGCAACCCCGCGGTAGCAGTCACGCTCGGAAACCGGACTCAACGCAGCCCATCCGACAACAACACCCCCGATAGTCGCCACCCATCGATGCTGCGGCAGCCACCGTTCGTGGAGATGCTCACGCGAGGGGACCTCAGCGGCAAAGGTGGCATTTCGGGTGTCGATACCCTCGCCGTAAATACGGCGAACCGCATCCCAGTCATCGTCGATCATGGCCCGGACAGAGACATCGTCGGGCAGATCACTCGGGCAGCACGGACGCGGAGCAAGGACTCCCATCACCACATCCGCCGCCTGCGGCAAGGCAACGCAACACGTCGGACTCATCGCGACGACCGTGCTCGTCCCTTCCTTACGCATGGTCACAAAACCCACATCGGCGAGCTTGCGCAGGTGGTGCGACACCGTCGGTTGCCCGATCCCCAACGCCTCGGCGAGCGCTCCGACGGTAATACCACCGACCGCGCTCGCTACCCGGTGAAGCAATCGGACGCGCATCGGCTCGGCAAGGCAGGCGAACCACTGCGCGTAGGTATCGGCATCGCCCTGCGCGAGGACGGAAGAACGGATCTGATCCGAGTCCGAATCTCCGACTCGCACCGTCGGAGTCTGCAGCGAAGTCATCTCTCCACTATATCGACAGCTGTCGATGGTTGCCTACATTGATGATCGTCGATACAGTTCCCCGTAGATCGATAATCGTCGATGAAAGGCGCGAAAATGAACCCCCTACCCGTTGTCGTGATCGGGGCCGGCCCGATCGGCCTGGCAGCCGCGGCAGAACTGCGCGAGCGCGGACTCACACCCCTTGTATTCGAGCGCGGAACCACAGCCGGTGCTGCGATCTCCGAGTGGAATCACGTTCGACTGTTCTCCCGGTGGTCCGAACTCGTCTCCCCCGCCGCGCGGCGGCTCCTCGACCAGAATGGATGGAGCTCACCCGACGGGCAGACCTATCCGACCGGCCGGCAATGGCGCGAGCTCTACCTCGAACCACTCGCCTCGGCCCTCGCCGACCTGGTCCAGTTCGACACCGAGGTGATCGGCGTAGCTCGACGCGGACGTGACCTGGTCGTCGACGCCGGACGCGACAGCGAACCCCTCTCGATTCACCTGCGGCGCCGGGACGGAACCGAGGATCGGATGTTCGCCCAGGCCGTTGTGGATGCGTCCGGCACCTGGGGCACCCCCAACCCGCTCGGTGGTGAAGGTCTTCCTGCACTCGGCGAAGGCGCTGTGGGTACTGCGATCCGGTACCGGGTTCCTGATCTCGACGATCCGGCTGTGCGGGCACAGTTCGCCGGAAAACACACGGTCATCGCAGGTAGTGGCCACTCCGCGCTGACGGCGATCGTTGCGCTGTCAGGGTTGGCGGAGCAGGCTCCGAGCACCCGCATCACCTGGGCGGTCCGCCGAGGAAACATCGGCTCTGCATTCGGAGGCGGCGACGCTGACGAACTGCCCGCGCGCGGCGCCCTGGGATTGCGCGCAAAGAAGGCCGTCGAGGATGGCCTGTTGAGAGTCGTCACCGGCTTCCGCACCGCAGACGTGACAACTACCCCTTCGGGACAACTCATACTTGCCTCCGATGCGGGTGATCGCATCGAGAACGTGGACAACGTCATAGCGCTGACCGGCTTCCGCCCCGATCTGTCCTGGCTCTCGGAAATTCGACTCGGCCTCGACCCGGTCTTACAAGCACCGGTCGAGCTTGCTCCGCTGATCGATCCGAACGTCCACTCGTGCGGCACCGTTTACCCGCATGGCGCGAAGGAGCTTCGCCATCCGGAGCCGGGGGTGTACTTGGCAGGAATGAAAAGCTACGGCCGAGCACCCACCTTCCTGGCGATGACCGGCTACGAGCAGGTTCGCAGCATCGCGGCCGAGCTCGCCGGCGATCACGAAGCAGCGGCCCGCGTCGAGTTGATCCTTCCGGAGACCGGAGTCTGCGGCGGCGCAGGTATTTTCGACGAACCTGACACAGCAGAAACCGACACAGGGAAAGCCGAGGGCGGATGCTGCAGCGCCCCCGCTCCGAAACTGATCACGCTGTCTGCACCGTCCGGCAACACCTGCGGATAGAAACAGTCCTTGACGACGGAACCAGCCCGCCGGGCTGCCACATCCGGCCGAACAAGGCATGCTGATCGTGTGCATACTTTCGAGGTCTGGGCGCCCACACCGGAATCGGTCCGGGTCGAAGTCGACGGCATCACGCACGAGATGGACCGGACCGACGACGGGTGGTGGCGCGCCGAGGTCGACTGCGACAACCGCGCTCGCTACGGCTTTGTCGTCGACGGTCAAATACTCCCGGATCCGCGTTCACCACGCCAGCCCGAAGGCGTGCACCTTCGCTCCCAGTTGCATCAGCTCGACGAGGCGTCCTGGACCGACTCTCAGTGGACCGGACGACAACTCCCAGGATCATCGGTCTACGAACTGCACATCGGAACGTTCACCCCCGAAGGAACATTCGACGCCGCGATCGAACGTCTCGATCACCTGGTAGACCTCGGCGTCGGCTTCGTGGAAATCATGCCGGTCAACGGCTTCAACGGAACTCACAACTGGGGCTACGACGGTGTGCTCTGGTACACGGTCCACGAGATCTACGGTGGCCCGGACGGATTGCAACGCTTGGTGAATGCGGCCCACGAACGCGGACTCGGCGTGATTCTTGACGTGGTCTACAACCACCTGGGCCCGTCGGGCAACTACCTCGAAAAGTTCGGCCCCTACATTGCCGATGGAGCGAACACCTGGGGCCGAACGATCAACATCGGCGGTCCGCAGTCGGGCGAGGTTCGCGAGTACATCATCGGGAATGCCCTGCGATGGATGCGCGATTTCCACATCGACGGTCTACGCCTCGACGCCGTCCACGCGTTGGTCGATCACACCGGAACGCACATCCTCGAGGAACTCGCCGTCCGAACGGAAACACTGTCGGCCCATCTGGGCCGACCGCTCACGTTGATTGCCGAAAGTGATCTCAACGACGCCACTCTGATCACGCCACGAGCGGCCGGCGGGTTCGGCTTGGACGCGCAGTGGGACGACGACATCCACCACACGATTCACACGGCCGTGTCCGGCGAACGCCAGGGTTATTACGCCGACTTCGGATCCTTGGAATCCCTTGCAAATACATTGCGGCGCGGTTTCTTCCACGCCGGAACGTATTCCTCGTTCCGTGGACGGGTTCACGGCCGGCCGATCGACATCACGCATCAGCCCGCCAGCGCCCTGCTCGCGTACACGTGCACCCACGATCAGATCGGCAACCGCGCGATCGGGGACCGCCCGAGCGCCTATCTGACGCCAGGACAATTGGCGATCAAGGCGGCGCTGGTCCTGCTATCGCCGTACACGCCGATGCTGTTCATGGGCGAGGAATGGGGAGCGACCACGCCGTTCCAGTTCTTCACCTCGCATCCGGAACCGGAACTCGGCGAGGCCACTGCCAAAGGCCGCAAAGCGGAGTTCGCGGCGCACGGCTGGAACAGTGACGACATTCCGGATCCGCAAGACCCACAGACATTTCTGCGATCGAAACTGGACTGGGACGAGCGAGACGACGAGACACGCGCTCGCGTCCTGGCCTGCTATCGCGATCTACTTGCCCTGCGCAGGAAGCGAATCGAGATCACCGACCCTTGGCTGGGGCACCTGCACGTCGACTACGACGAGGACGACCAGTGGATCACCCTGCGCCGCGGCGCATTACAGATCGTGTGCAATCTGGGAACGGACGCGGCCTCGGTCCCGGCCGGCGGAACCCCCATCCTCTGGTGGGATCCGCCGACACAGGACGAGACCGCGTCCGCAACAGTGGTGCCGGGGCACTCGTTCGTCGTACTCGAAAGCTGACTAACTCTCGAGATTCCGGTATTAACGCTTCGCGTTCTCTGGTGTACTCCGCAGCATCCTCAACACCAATGCGGCACTGACGAACAGAACCAAAGCTGTTGCACCGGCAGCAACGTGCATACCGTCGACAAACGCCGACTTCGCGGAATCGGCAAGCACCGAACCGAGTTCACCAGGTAGGTACGTTGCTTCCTGCAGGGCACCGCCGAGTGTGCCCTGTGCAGCGTGCACCTGATCTGCTTCGAGCATCGAGGTGTCGATTCCCTTGCGGAAGATCGCCATCACCACGCTGCCCAGGATCGCCACGCCGAGCGCGATGCCGAGTTCGTACGCGGTCTCCGACACAGCGGACGCAGCGCCGGCGCGTTCGGGTTCCACCGAGCTGACCACGAGATCCGATGTCAACGTCAACGCGACACCGACACCAGCACCGGCCAGACCGAAGCCGATCACGAACATCAACGGGCCGCTGTCGACGCCGAGCGCGAGCAGCATCGCAGCACCGATACCGGCAACCGCGAGGCCCGCGCTGAGCACGTGAGACACCGACCATCGGCGAATCAACCAGGCCGCCGCAACCGCGGTGAATGCGCTGAGCAACATACCCGGGAGCATCAGCAGGCCGGCGTCGAGCGCCGAGTTACCGAGCACCAACTGCAGGTACTGCGAGCCGAAGAACAGGACACCTGCCAGCGCGAAGATCGAGAGCAGGTTGGTGATGACGGCGGTGGAGAACGACGCGTTGGCAAACAGCTTCAGATCCAACATCGGATCCTTCAGCATCCGCTGACGACGCACGAACACGTAACCCGCCGCGAGACCAACAAGGCCGATCACCAGCAACGTGATGCTGACGCCGTGCACCACGGATTCCTTGACCGCGTACACCAGCGGCAACATGGTCGCCATCGACAGACCAGCGCTGATGAGGTCGAATCGACCCGGATTGGGGTCTTTCGACTCCGGGATCAGGATCGGGCCGAGTACAACCAGCGCGATCATGACCGGAATGTTGATCAAGAAGACCGAACCCCACCAGAAGTGCTCGAGCAACCAACCACCGACCAAAGGGCCTGCCGCTGTACCGCCACCGGCCATCGCGCCCCAGACACCGATTGCCTCGGTGCGCTGACGCGGGTTGACGAAGATCGTGCGGATCAGACCGAGGGTGGCAGGCATCAGCGTTGCGCCGGAAATACCCTGCAGCACGCGGGCGGCAATGAGCATCTCGGGACTGACAGCGAGAGCGGCGATGATCGAGGCGAGACCGAAGCCGACTGCGCCGATCAGGAGCAGTTTTCGCCTACCGATCCGGTCACCGAGCGTACCCATGGTGATGAGCAGACCGGCGAGCACGAACGAATAGACGTCGATGATCCACAGCAACTGCGTGCTGCTCGGTTCGAGGTCGGCGCTGATGAACGGAAGCGCAAGATCGAGCACCGTGCCGTCGACTGCGATGAGCAACACAGCAAAGGCAAGGACTATCAAGCCCGCCCAGTCACGCTTTGTCGCCCGAACCTCGTCGGGATTGATTGCAGACGTGTGATCTGCCGACACTGACATTGCTCCCCTGCGACTTTCTCTGAGTTCTTTCGAAAAGACTTCACTGCACCGTCCAGCCGGTACAGTAGGTCTACGGTAACAGTGAACCGTCCGAGCGGTAAAGTTATTTCCGGGTAGGGTCACATCACATGGCTGCCGACACTCGCGATCGAATTCTCGACGCACTGGAGAAGCTGCTGCTGGTCAGCGGCGTTGCCCAAGTCACGCTCGAAGGCGTTGCCGCCGAAGCCGGGGTTTCCAAGGGCGGACTTCTCTATCACTTCCCCAGCAAGGAAGCACTGCTCGCGGCGATGGTCCGCAGACTCGGAGAACGCTCGGATCAGCAACTCGAAGACGCCGTAGCAGGCGGTACGACGGTCACCGAGTTCTATCTGCAGATCCCCGATGCGAACGAAAGCGAAGAACTCTCACTCTTCCGGTCGATCATCGCGGCACTGAGAACAGTCGACGGACAACACGACGAAATCCAGAAAGCCGTCACACATGTGATGCGGAGCTGGGACAAGGGCCTTCAGACCGAGATCGCCGACCCTGTGCAGGCCGAGATCATCCGACTCGTCGGCGACGGCCTGTATCTGGCGGCTATGCTCGGGCTCCCCCAGCCGGATCCCGAATTGCATCGACAGGTGGTCGAGCGACTGCGGCCCTGACCGGGGGCGTCTCTTACGTCAGATAGCGGTACGCCGGGCTTCCCGGCTCGAGCCTCTCGGACTGCATCGGCGCGCGCTCCATCCGCTCGAGTAACGCCGCCAACCCGTCGGCGGAACCGAGTTCGATACCCACCAACGCGGCACCCGTCTCGCGATTGTTTCGCTTGACGTACTCGAACAGCGCGATGTCGTCGTCCGGCCCCAGCACGTCCGAAAGGAAGCGACGCAACGCTCCCGGTTCCTGCGGAAAGTCCACCAGGAAGTAGTGCTTGAGCCCGAGGTGAACGAGCGAACGCTCGAGAATTTCGCCGTAACGGGAGACGTCGTTGTTGCCACCGGAGATCAGGCACACGACGGTCGAACCCGGCTCGAACGTCAAATTCTGAAGTGCCGCAACGGAAAGCGCACCCGCAGGTTCGGCGATGATGCCCTCGCTCTGATACAGCTCGAGCATCGCCGTGCAGATAGCGCCCTCGTCGATCTGATTGACGACAAAGGATCCCGAACCGGACCGTGTCTGAAGTTGACGAGCCACGAGCGGCAACGACGCGTGCGACACCACGGCGGCACCCAGACGTGAGACGACCTCGTAGGGAACATCGCCGATCCTCTTGACCGCTGCTCCGTCGACAAATGGATCGACGTCGGGAAGAGTCACCGGGCCCCCGGCAACAAGAGCGGCCGTCATTGACGCCGCACCGGACGGCTCGATCCCGACGATCGACGTCTTCGGCGACCGTTCGTGCAGGTAGGTGGCGATGCCCGCAATGCAACCGCCGCCGCCGACCGGCACGACGATCGTGTCGAGAGGGGCGTCCAATTGCGTGAGAATCTCCGCTGCAATGGTTCCTTGCCCCGCAGCGGTGCGCACGTCGTCGAACGGCGGAACCATGGTTGCGCCGGTTTCGGCTACGTCCTCCGCGGCCGCAGCAGCGGCGGCGTCATAGGTCTCACCGATCATGAACAGTTCGACAAACGCTCCACCGTGCGCGCGGATGCGATCACGCTTCTGCTTGGGGGTATTGGCCGGAACGTAGATCCGACCCTTGATCTGCATCGTTCGGCACGCGAAAGCAACACCCTGCGCATGGTTACCGGCACTGGCAGTCACTACGCCGGCACCGCGTTCGGCCTCGTTGAGCTGAGCGATCAGGTTGTACGCGCCACGAATCTTGTACGAACGAACGCCCTGGAGGTCCTCACGCTTGAGATACACGTGTGCCCCGGTCAACGCCGAAAGACGATCGCTGTACTGCAGGGGCGTCGCCGCAATGACGTGCTGAATTCGCTCGATGGCCGCGTCGATCTCCTGCGCGTCGAGCGCGGGGACGGTGGACTTCGTTACTACGACATCGGGCGAGTTAGACACCCCGCCATTTTCGCACGTCGGAGATCAACCTTCCCACCACCCCGCCCCGCATGGTCTGCGAGGCAGGGTGGCGGTAGGTCAGCCGCGCGGATCCAACTGTGAGGGACGTGGCACGTTCCGCAGATTCGACTTGGCCATCTGTACTGCCTCGCCGACGCCGCCGTTCATCACCATCTTCGACATCGCCAAAGCGAAGCCCTTCATCTGACCACCGGTGATGGTGGGCGGCAACGACAATGCCAACGGATCGGTCACCAGATCCACCAAGGCCGGACCGTCATGATCGAGCGCGGCGCGTAGGCCCGCTTCGATGTCCGCAGGATTCTCGATTCGGCGCGAGAAGATACCGAGCGCAGCAGCAACCGCCGCGTAGTCGACCGCGGGCACGTCGACCCCGAAATCCGGAAGGCCGTCGACCAGCATCTCGAGCTTGACCATTCCGAGCGTCGAGTTGTTGAACACCACGATCTTGACCGGCAACTTGTACATCGCGACGGTGACCAACTCACCGAGCAGCATCGACAATCCACCGTCGCCCGACACCGAGATGACCTGACGCCCCGGACTCGACCATGCAGCACCCATCGCATGTGGGAGCGCATTGGACATCGATCCGTGCAGCGCCGAGGAGATGAAGCGTCTCGATCCGTTCGGATTGAGATAGCGCGCCGTCCACACGTTGCACATCCCGGTGTCGGCGGTGAAGATTGCGTCGTCGGCTGCCAGATCGTCCAAGATCGAGGCCGCATACTCGGGGTGAATCGGCGTGCGCTGCTTGACCGGATCCGTGTATGCACCAACCACTTTGGTCATCAGAGTGTTGTGCTTGGCGAGCGTGTCCTCCAGGAACCCGCGGTCGGTCTTTCGATCGAGCTGCGGAATCAGTGCGCTCAAGGTGCTCGCGACGTCGCCGTGCACAGCCAGGTCCAGGCTGGTTCGACGCCCCAACCGCTCGGCCGCGATGTCGATCTGAGCGGTACGAACGTCGTCGGGCAAGAACTGATCGTAGGGAAAGTCCGTACCGATCAGGAGCAGGAGATCGGCGCCGTGGATACCGTCGTGCGCCGCACCGTAACCGAGCAATCCGGTCATCCCGACGTCGTATGGATTGTCGTACTGGATCCATTCCTTGCCACGCAGTGAATGCCCGATGGGAGCGCCGACGGTTTCGGCCAACGCCAGAACCTCCGCGCGCGCATCTCGCACGCCCGCGCCGGCGAAGATCGCAACTTTGCGTGCGCCGTTGATCACGTCTGCCAACGCCTTGACGTCACCGGCATCCGGAACGACTGTCGGCCTTCGAGTTTCGACGAGTGTCGGCGGGGTGCCTTCTGCCGGACAATCGGCGATGTCCCCGGGAAGCACGATCACCGAGACGCCGTTTCGAGCCACCGAATGCTGAATCGCCGACTGCACCACGCGTGGTGATTGGACTGCCGTGCTGACGAGTTCGGTGTAACTCGAACATTCGATGAAGATCCGCTCGGGATGCGTTTCCTGAAAGTAACCCATTCCGATCTGGGCGCTGGGGATGTGCGAGGCGATCGCGAGGACCGGCGCGCCCGAACGATGAGCGTCGTACAGGCCGTTGATCAGGTGAAGGTTTCCGGGACCGCAGGATCCGGCACACACTGCGAGTTTTCCGGTGATCTGGGCATCCGCTGCGGCCGCAAAGGCGGCTGCTTCCTCATGCCGGACGTGTATCCAATCGATTCCGCCCTTCTCGGAACCACCGGTGCGACGAACCGCATCGACGATGGGATTGAGACTGTCACCGACAATGCCGTAGATCCGACTGACACCCGCGTCAACGAGCTGCTGAACCAATTGATCTGCAACGGTTTTCGGACTCATCAGACCTCCATGACACACTCACGGGAGTCGGGATCGCCGACCCCCGGGAGTGACGATTTACTTGTGATTGATGCAGCGCTTCTTGTGGAATGCGGGGTTACTTGGGTTCGAGCACGAACACCGGAATCTCACGATCGGTCTTCGTCTGATAATCGGCGTAGTCGGGGTACGCAGCGACAGCGCGCTCCCACCAGACCGCCTTCTCGTCGCCGGTGACTTCTCGAGCAACCAGGTCGAAGACCTGCGTCGCGTCACGCAGCGTGACGTGCGGGTCGGCTTTGACGTTGTAGTACCAGACCGGATTCTTCGGGGCGCCACCGAGCGAAGCCACAACGGCATACGAACCGTCGTGCTCGACCCGCATCAGCGGCGTCTTCCTGACCTTGCCGGACTTTGCCCCGATGGTCGTGAGAACGACGACGGGCATGCCGTTCATGTCGTTTCCCTCGGTGCCACCGGAGTTCTCGATGCGTGCGACCTGATCGGCGGCCCACGACGCTGGACTGGGTTCGTACTCACCTGTGATTGGCATGTGTACCAGTGAACACCCACTCGAGCACCTTGGCCACCGAACCACGCCGACCAGGCCTGTCGCCCGCGCACTCCCCTGGTTGATCGATTAAGTGAGCTGCCGATCAATAAAGTTCGCTTGCCCGAACTCTCATCTCTGGCTACTCTGAAACCACAGCTTCGAACAGCCGTATCGGAAAGGGACGAGATGACCACCGCAGATATCTCCACTCGCGAATCACGCCCCTCCCCCGACTATTGCGTCGATCTGGCCGGAACTCGGTGGCCGCTGTACAAGATCGAAGCTCTCGTGGTCGGGTTCGTGCTGTTCGTCGTCGCCGGTGCCGTCACGCAGTCGATGCAGGTGGCCGTACTGACTGCCGCAACGGCCGCTGTAGTCACGTGGTGGGTACGGCGCGTGCACTACTCACGCACCACCTGATCACCGCACTCCCCCGAACTCCCGCGAACCACGAAGGGACCTTGCTGCATCAGCAGCAAGGTCCCTTCGTTCGGTTCAGGTCCGCTCGGCGGTCAGACCGTCAGGCAACTCGGTCCGAGCAATGCCTTCAGGTCGCCCATCAGTGCCGAGGACGGTTCGACCCGAAGGACGTCGTCGACCTTCCACAAGCTGATTTCGGTTCCACCGATCAGCCGAACGTGAACGTCGGATGTTCCGGGGTGCCTGGTCAGCACCTGCTTGAGAGCACTGAGCTTGTCCTTGGTGCATTGGCGAAGCGGCAGCGAGACCGACAGGGGACGCGCGACCCCGATCGCCGAAATATCAGGCACCGCAAGGTCGTTGCCGATCAGCGACATCCGATCGTCTCGGATCGAAACGCGAGCCTTGACCAACACGATGGCATCCTCGGCGATGTCCATCCCGTAAACGGCGTACGCCTGCGGGAAGAACAGCACCTCGATTCCACCCACGAGATCTTCGAGCTGCACGATGCACCAGGTCAGACCGTTCTTGTTGACCCGGCGGTCCACCGAGGCAATGATGCCGCCGAGAGTTACCTGGGCACCGTCCTGAACGCCGCCTTCGAGTATCGCAGCGATGGACGTGTCGGACTGCTGGCGAAGAATGTGCTCGACACCGTTGAGCGGGTGACCGGAAACGTACAGCCCCAGCATCTCTCGTTCGAGTGCCAGGCGATGCTTGGAGTCCCACTCCTCCTCGGGAATCTTGACGTCGAACACCGAGGTGATCGACTCGTCCGCCTCGGCACCGCCGAAGAGGTCGAACTGTCCGATCGCCTCTGCCTTCTTGGTGCTCATCACGGAATCGATGGCGTCGGCATGAACCAACATCAGGCCCTTGCGCGGGTGACCCAACGAGTCGAAAGCACCGGCCTTGATGAGAGATTCGGTGACCTTCTTGTTGCAAGCCATCGCGTCGATCTTGCCGAGATAGTCGGAGAAATCGGTGAACTTCGATTTCTCGGTGCGCGCCTTGATGATCGAAGCGACGACGTTGGCGCCGACGTTGCGCACCGACCCCATACCGAAACGGATGTCGTCGCCGACGGTCGCGAAGTCGACGCGTGACTCGTTGACGTCCGGTGGGAGAACGGTGATGCCCAACTTGCGGCAGTCGGCGAGGTAGATCGCGGACTTGTCCTTGTCGTCACCGACGGAGGTCAGCAGACCCGCCATGTACTCGGCCGGGTAGTTCGCCTTGAGGTACGCAGTCCAGTACGACACGAGTCCGTAGCCGGCGGAGTGCGACTTGTTGAACGCGTACCCGGCGAAGGGAAGGACCGTGTCCCACAGCGCCTTGATGGCGGCTTCGCTGAAGTTGTTGTCCAACATGCCCTGCCGGAAGCCGGCGTAGGCCTTTTCCAGCTCGGACAGCTTCTTCTTACCCATGGCGCGACGCAGCAAGTCGGCCTGACCCAGGGTGTAACCGGCCACCTTCTGCGCCAGTTGCATGATCTGCTCCTGGTAGATGATCAGGCCGTATGTCTCCGAGAGGATCTCCGCTAGCGGCTCCTCCAGCTCGGGGTGAATCGGCTTGACGTCTTCCAAGGCGTTCTTGCGCTTGGCGTACGAGATGTGGGCGTCCACACCCATCGGTCCCGGTCGATACAGCGCCAATGCGGCGACGATGTCGCCGAATCCGGTGGGCTGCATCAGTTTCAGCAACTCGCGCATACCGCCGCCGTCGAGCTGGAACACACCGAGAGTGTCGCCGCGGGCGAGCAGTTCGTATGTTGCCGCATCGTCCATCGGCAACGTGTCGAGGTCGAGGTCGATGCCGCGGTTGGCTTTGATGTTCTCGAGCGTGTCGCCGATAACCGTGAGGTTTCGCAGACCGAGGAAGTCCATCTTGAGCAGACCGATGGCTTCACACGAGGGGTAGTCCCACCCGGTGATGATGGCGCCGTCCTGGGCGCGCTTCCAGACCGGGATTGCGTCGGTGAGCGGTTCGGACGACATGATGACCGCGCAGGCGTGCACACCGGCGTTACGGATCAGCCCCTCCAGACCCACCGCGGTCTTGTAGATCTTCGCGACGTCCGGGCTGGAGTCGATGAGTGCTCGAACCTCGACTGCCTCCTTGTACCGCTCGTGCTTCGGATCGGTGATTCCGGAAACAGAGATGTCCTTGGCCATGATGGGCGGCGGGAGTGCCTTGGTGATCTGATCGGCGATGGCGAAGCCCGGCTTGCCGAACTGGACGCGAGCCGAGTCCTTGATGGCAGCCTTGGTCTTGATGGTGCCGAAGGTGATGACCTGGGCGACCTTGTCGTTGCCCCACTTGTCCGTCGCGTAGCGAACCATCTCGCCGCGACGGCGATCATCGAAGTCGATATCGATATCGGGCATGGACACACGCTCGGGGTTGAGGAATCGCTCGAACAGCAACCCGTACGGGATGGGGTCGATGTTGGTGATACCCATCGCGTAGGCCACCAACGAGCCGGCAGCCGATCCACGGCCGGGCCCGACACGGATCCCGACGTCCTTGGCGTGGTTGATCAGGTCGCCGACCACGAGGAAGTAGGCCGGGAAGCCCATTTCGTTGATGACGCCGATCTCGTAGTCGGCGCGGGCGAGGTACTCCTGCGGCGGTCCGCTCGGGAATCGGCGATCGAGTCCGCGCATCACCTCGGCGCGCAGGAAGGTCTGCTGCGTGTGTCCCTCCGGGACCGGGAAGATCGGCATGCGGTCGTGGAACGCCCACACGTCCTCGTACGACTGCACACGCTCGCCGATGGCAACGGTGTTGTCGCATGCCCCCGGTACCTCGTTGTCCCAGATGGCGCGCATCTCGGCAGCGGACTTGAGGTAGTAGCCGTCGCCGTCGAACTTGAAGCGAGTGGGGTCGGAGAGCGTCTTGCCGGTCTGAATGCAGAGCAGCGCCTCGTGATTCTCAGCGGCGTCCTTGGTGACGTAATGGCAGTCGTTGGTGGCAAGTGGCGGAATACCGAGTTGCTTGCCGATGTCGAGCAGACCCTCTCGCACACGGCGCTCGATCGAGAGACCGTGATCCATCAGTTCGAGGAAGAAGTTGTCCGGGCCCCAGATCTCCTGCCACTTCGCGGCAGCTTCGAGAGCCTCGCGATCGTGACCGAGACGAAGGCGGGTCTGGATCTCACCGGACGGGCAACCCGTGGTCGCGATGATGCCCTCGGCGTGCGCGGCGATGAGCTCCTCGTCCATGCGTGGCCATTTACCGAGCTGGCCCTCGATGGACGCGAGCGACGACAGCTTGAAGAGGTTGCGGAGTCCGGTCGCGTTCTCGGCCACCATCGTCATATGGGTGTACGCACCGCTACCGGAGACGTCGTCGGACTTCTGGCTGCGATCGCCCCACAGAACTCGCTTGGTGTTGAAGCGAGACTCGGGTGCGATGTAGGCCTCGATGCCGATGATCGGCTTGATGCCGGCGCTCTTTGCCTCGTTGTAGAACTGGCTGGCGCCGTACATGTTTCCGTGGTCGGTCATGCCGACTGCGGTCATTTCGAGACGAGCGGCCTCCTCGAACATGGCGCCGACCTTGGCCGCACCGTCGAGCATCGAGTACTCGGTGTGATTGTGAAGATGTACGAACGAGTCAGCCACGTGCGCCTCTCTGAAGGTCTGGGAGCGAGATCGAGTGTATGCCGCGCTGCCGACACGACCGGCGACCGACGTAGCGGAGTCGCCGTGCGCCGCCTCCGGTCACGTGACCGGAACCTCGGGTTCGGCGCTCGACCTCACCGAACGCCGCGAACGTCGACCGGCGACGAAGGTGTCTGTCGTGAAGATCACCAGTGCAGCCCAGATCAGAACGAAGCCGATCCAGCGTGAGGCCGGCATGTCCTCGTGCATGACGGCCACACCCCACGCCATCTGGAGCGCCGGGGTGAGGTACTGCAGCATGCCCATCGTCGCCAACGGAACTCTCTGAGCGGCGACGCCGAACAGGAGCAGCGGCAGCGCGGTGACCGGGCCGGCGGCAAGCAGCAACAGGCTGTGCCCGGTACCGCTGCTGATGAATGCACCGGCCCCGGTCAGGCCGAGAAACACGAGGTAGCCGACCGCGAACGGTGCGGCAACGACTCCCTCGGCAGTCAAACTGGTTCGAGGATCGAGCGGAACCACCTTCTTGACCAACCCATAGGTGGCAAACGAGCCGGCGAGCAGCAAAGCGACGATCGGAGGTTTCCCGAAGTCGACCGTGATCACCACAACTGCCGTGGCAGCGAGAACGAGCGCGGCGATCTGGGCGGGACGCAGTCGTTCGCGGAAGATCACGACGCCGAGCAGAACGGTGACCAGCGGGTTGATGAAGTACCCGAGAGCCGCCTCCACGACGCGGCCTGACACCACGGCATAGATGTACGTCCCCCAGTTCACGGCGATCGCCGCTGACGCCGCGGTCACCAGCAGCCAGGTGCGTGCGCTGATTCCGCGAAGCGATCCGAGGCGGCCGGCAAAGGCCAACACGATCAGCATCAACAGAAGGGTCCACACCACCCGGTGCGCCAGGATCTCGACCGGATCGGCGAAGTCGAGTAGTCCGAAGAATGCCGGGAACGTTCCCCACAACAGGAACGCCGCCACACCGTAGAGGATCCCCGAGGACGAACCAGACCTAGCGCGTTCGTCCTTGTTCACAGAACCGGAGTTCACGGGACCGGGCCGTCGTCGGGGCCGGGAGCAACGACGTCCACGTACTCCGGCAGCAAGGGACGGACGGCTGCCAGCCACGGCGAGGCGTCGGACGGCAACGCTTCCACTGCACGGACGTTCGAGTCATGTTCGATCGCTTCGAGTCCTTCGGGAGTAGCTCGCACCAGCACGCCCACCGCGCAGGCGCACCCGGCGGACAATCGCTTCGCCGACGCGAGCGCCACCTGTTGCTGACGATCGGTGTCGCCGCCGAGCGAGACCAGTCGCGTGGCTGCAACCCCGGGCGATCTGCGCACTGCTTCGTCGTTGTCGGGCACGGGCACCGACATGAGCGGCGTCTGGACGCGTTCGATCGGAACTCGGAACATGACCCTGGACACGCGAACGCCCGAGACCTCAGCGCCCGGCACCTGAACACTGCTGGTCGACGTGATGACCTCGCCGACGGTGAGTGCCTTCGTGAACGAGACCAACGCCCACACCGGCCCGTCGACCGACGCAACAGAATCTCGCGCTCGGTCGAGGTAGTCCGGGACAGCTTCCCCGCTGTCCGGACCCAGAGTGTCCGTCCGGATCGGCGGGGTCGGCACGGGATTCGCGAACCCCACGCCCACCACCGCCGCCACACCGACCACCACCGCGACGACGGCCGGCGCGGGGGTAAGCCCGCGCGGTGTCATGAGGACCGGAGAACTTCGAGTGCGTGTTCGAGATCCTTCGGGTACTTGCTCTTGATCTCGACCCAGCGCCCGTCCGCCGGATGTGCGAATCCAAGAGACACGGCGTGCAACCACTGGCGCTCGAGGCCGAGCCTTTCGGCAAGTCGAGGGTCCGCGCCGTAAGTCAGGTCGCCGCAGCACGGATGGCGCAACGCCGAAAAGTGGACACGGATCTGGTGTGTGCGACCGGTTTCGAGGTGCACGTCCAGCAGACTCGCTGCCTGGAACGCCTCGATGGTGTCGTAGTGCGTGACGCTGGGCTTGCCGTCGGCCGTGACCGTGAATCGCCAGTCGTTCCCGTGATGGCGTCCGATGGGCGCGTCGATCGTTCCGCTGCTCGGGTCGGGGTGTCCCTGCACGAGAGCGTGGTAGCGCTTGTCGATGGTCCGCTGCTTGAAAGCGCGCTTGAGCAACGTGTACGCGCGCTCGGATGTGGCAACCACCATGACACCCGACGTTCCGACGTCCAGGCGGTGGACGATGCCCTGACGCTCGTGGGCACCGGACGTCGAGATGCGGAAACCGGCCGCGGCAAGTCCGCCGATGACGGTCGGTCCCGTCCACCCGACGCTGGCGTGCGCGGCAACTCCGACGGGCTTGTCGACTGCCACGACGTCGTCGTCGGCGTAGAGGATCTCCATTCCCTCGACCGGTGTCGCTTCGATGGTCAGGGGCCGCGGCGGTTCGGGCAGGACTACCTCGAGCCACGACCCTGCGGTCAGACGATCGGACTTGCCGACGGCCACACCGTCGACGAGTACCGAGCCTTCTTCCGCGAGTGTCGCGACCACGGTGCGCGAGAGTCCGAGAAGGCGCGCGAGGCCGGCATCGACGCGCATGGCATCGAGACCGTCGGGCACTGGCATCGAACGGGATTCCCTCACTTGGTTTCTCCCTCGGCTGCAGCCTTCGATTCGGTGAGCTTCTTGTCGTCCGCCTTGTGATCACGCAGGCGTTCACCGTTGGGTTCGAAGCCGAACAGTGTCAGGACGACGAGCAGAATCGCGCCACAGACGATCGCGGAATCCGCGATGTTGAACACCGGCCACCAGCCGACGGAGACGAAATCCACCACATGTCCGCGCATGATTCCGGGAGAGCGGAAGAATCGGTCGACGAGGTTACCCAGCGCGCCGCCGAGAACGAGGCCGAGACCGAGCGCCCACCACGGTGATCGGAGCGTGCGACCGATCTTGATCACACCGATGACCACACCGATTGCGACGAGAGTGAGGATCCACGTCATCGACGTCGCCATCGAGAACGCTGCCCCCGGATTGCGCACCATCGTGAATGTGACCACGTCACCGATGATTTCGATCGGCTGCCCCGGTTTGACCGCGGCGACTGCCCACACCTTCGTGAGAATGTCCGAGAGCAGGATGACAGCGGCGATGGCAATGAGCATGGTCAGCCGGCGGGGCTTTTCGACCGGCGCAACCGCCAGGTCACCGTCTTCCGATTTCACGGCTTCCGGTTTCACGGTTTCGGGCTCGTCGGCCTTCGAGATTTCGGTAATCGGCTGATCCTCCGCGTTGACATCTCGGTCTGGGTGGTCTGTACTCACGCAACCATCATCCCTCATGTTCACCGCACCGGGTCACGCACTCTGCAACTGCGGCTAGCCTGGAGCGCGTGCCACTGCTGTCCACGACCGGCCGACGCGTTCCGTTCGCCCTCGCTGCCCTCGCTCTCACCACCGTTCTCACCGCTTGCGGCGACTCGGATCAACCTCCGAACACCCCGACCTCCTCGCCGAGTGAGGTGACTGTTCCGGTGACCGCCGCGACGGTCGAAGTTCTCGAGGCGGGAAGCGAGCCGCGCGAGGTTTTGCGTACGAACTTGCCTGTCGGCACCACGCAGACGGCGACGCTCGTCACCCAGGCCGTCGTGAGTCAGCAGATCGATCAACAACCGGCGCAGGATTTCTCTTCGCCGGAGATCACGATCCCGCTCTCGGCAAACGTGACCGCTGACGATCCCACCGCAGTCGTTGACCTCACGCTGTCGTCGATGACCTCGCCCGATGCAACGCTGCAGGCTGCGCTGAGCGGGGCCGACGGGTCTGCGGCCGGATTGTCGGTCACGGATTCGGGCGCCATCACCGCCCTACGGTTGAAGCCCTCCGCCAACTCGGCCAATGCTGCCCGCGCTGCAATCGAACAAGCGCTGGGCCAAGCGGTCTACCGGACCGTTGCACTCCCCGACGCTCCGGTCGGTGTCGGCGCACGTTGGGTGGTTCGGCAGCAAGTCAGCAGCGAAATCCTGCTCGATCAGACAACCACCGTCACGCTCACCGCGCGCGAGGGCAATCGGCTTTCGCTCGCGGTGGACGTATCGCAGACCCCGCAGAGCCCGGTCTGGAACCTGGCTGGTGACGCCGGAACGCTGAACATCGATCAGTACGTCATGGCCGGCTCCGGAAACCTCACCGTCGACCTCTCACTCCCCTTGCCGATCGACGGACAGATGACCGTCGGCGGCGACCAGGCATACGGCGACCCGGACAGCTCCTCGGTGATCCGGCAGACCATCTCCAACAGCATTCGGTGGGAATCGTGACACGCCGGTCGCTTCTCGCACTTGGTCTGACCGCAACGGCGGCACTGTTCGTCGTGACCGGTTGCGGCTCGGACGACTCGCCTGGTGCCGACACGACTACGCAGGTTTCCGCCCCACAGGTCGGCTTGGCGCCGTTCACGGCTGCTCCGGCCGCACCGCTGAGCGGGGCGCCTCTCGACCGTGACGGCCTGCAACGAGCCGCGCTCACCCTGTCCGAGCTACCTGCCGACTTCGACATAGTTCCCGACCCGGTCGACGACCTCGGCCTCGCACCGGCGCCGGAGAGTTCGGAGGCGGACAAGTCGAGCACCGACCCCGCCGTCTGCGCCCAGGTTCTGGCGCCGATAGCCACCCAGGCTCCCGGATCGGTCGCCGACCTCTCCGACATGTTCACCGGCCCCGATTTCACGAGCATCGATCAGGACTCTGCTTCGTACGCCGACGGCACCGCGGCAGCAGCAGCTTTCGAGAAACTTCAGACCACGCTGGCCGGGTGCGCGGAATATTCAGGAACCGATGCCGACGGAACGACAATCACCTATCGCGTCGGCGGAGCGTCGGACCCGAACGTCGGCGACGCGTCTTTCGCTTTCCGAATCATCACGGAGAGTGGCGGTTTCACCTTGGTCGCCGATGCGATCGTGGCCGCAGTCGGGACCACGTTGACCCAGGTGTCCGCAACTGCGCCGAGTCCGATCGCCCCCGACGTGCTGCACTCGATGGCATCGGCCGCCGCCGATCGCCTGCGCGCACAAACGCCCTGACAACGAGCGGATTGGTCGCGTCTCGGCCTTTCGCGAATGATTCGGGACCACAGACCCTTTGACAACTGCCCGTCCACACTGAACGGTGAGAGTAGGTACGAAACAGACCAACGCGACACACTGATGTGAGGAGCCAGAGTTCATGCCGGAACCCAGAAGGTCAGATCACACCGATTACGTAGCCGTCAATCCGATCTTCTCGAGGCCTGGCGAGGATTCGGTTGCATCGAAGTACACACTCGAACCCGACGGCATGCTTCCCGAGACCGCGTATCAGATCGTCCACGACGAAACGATGCTCGACGGCAATGCGCGGCTCAATCTCGCGACGTTCGTCAGCACGTGGATGGACGATCACGCCACCAAACTGTATGCCGAGTCGTTCGACAAGAACATGATCGACAAGGACGAGTATCCGCAGACCGCCGCGATCGAAACCTATTGCTGGCGCATCCTTGCCGACCTCTGGCACTCGCCCTCCCCCAAGGACGCAATCGGCACCTCGACGATCGGTTCGTCCGAAGCCTGCATGCTCGGCGGCCTGGCGATGAAACGACGCTGGCAGCACGCACGAAAAGCCGCGGGCAAGTCCACCGAAAAGCCAAATCTCATCATGAGTTCCGCGGTCCAGGTGTGCTGGGAGAAGTTCTGCAACTACTGGGACGTCGAAGCGCGTTACGTGCCGATCAGCGAGGAACACCGCACCCTCGACGGTCACGATCTGGACAAGTATGTCGACGAGAACACCATCGGCGTCGTCGCGATCATGGGCGTCACGTACACCGGGATGTACGAGCCGGTCCTGGAAATCTCGAAGGCACTCGATGCGATCCAGGCGAAGACGGGACTCGACGTCCCCATCCACGTCGACGGCGCTTCCGGTGCGATGATCGCACCGTTCCTTCAGCCCGAACTCGAATGGGATTTCCGACTACCGCGCGTCCACTCCATCAACACCTCGGCGCACAAGTACGGGCTCGTCTACCCCGGCCTCGGCTGGGTGGTCTGGCGATCGCAGGATCTACTTCCCGACGACCTCGTCTTCAAGGTGAGCTACCTCGGCGGCAGTATGCCGACCTTCGCACTGAACTTCTCGCGTCCCGGCGCTCAGGTGATCCTGCAGTTCTACTTGTTCCTGCGTCTCGGCCACGACGGCTATCGCGCGATCCAGCAGTCCTCACAGGACGTGGCGAAATTCCTCGCCGAAGGAATCGGGAAGCTCGACGCCTTCGAATTGTGGAACGACGGTTCCGACATCCCGGTCTTCGCGTGGCGCCTCGCCGAGGGCCACACGTCCAACTGGACGCTGTACGACCTCTCGGACCGGTTGCGAGGCAAGGGCTGGTTGGTGCCGGCCTACCCCATGCCGGACGATCTCGCGGATCTGACAGTGCAGCGCATCGTGGTTCGTAACGGACTGAGCATGGACCTGGCGGCCAATCTGCTGCGCATCATCGAAGAGGAAACCGCGTTCCTCGACGAACTGGACAGCCCGATGCCGCGGCCGCGCGTCACCGAGGGATTCCATCACTGACGTCGCTTACCACGTGAAGAGCGGCCGCCCACTCCACTTCGGGAGTCGGCGGCCGCTCTGGTGTTTCAGGTGTTACCGAGAGATCAAGCAGCGCAAGCCGGCGAGGTCAGACCTGCAACGCCGACGATCTGGCAAGCGGTGGTCTTCGAGAGCTTCCAGACGCCGTCTTCGTAGACGAACGACGCCTGCAGGCCCTGCTGCAGCGGCTGGCCGTTGACGACGATGTTCAGCGAAGCTGCTGCCGTCTCGCTGCCCGTGTCGGTGACCGGGTCGAGGATCTCGACCTGGGCGCCGGCAGCCTTGGCGGCAGCGGCGACCTGGTTGATCAGCTCGGGATCCTGCTCGGCGCCCTGGACGAGGTTGACCTTGTCTGCGGCCGGAACGCTCTCGTCGAGTGCCTGAGCGACCTTGGCGTTGAGCTCAGCAGAGGTCGGGAGCTCGGGAGCGGGATCGCCGGAGGGCGTGGTGGTAGCCGTCGTGGTCTTCGATGACGTGGTGGGTGATGCTTCCTTTTCACCCGAGCTACAAGCGGTCATCGTGAGGGCTGCTGCGATCGCCACTGCTGCAACGGTCATCTTCTGAAGCTTCAACTTCTCAGTCCTATCCATTCGGGTGTTCACATTCGAGCGTCAGTCGAACATCGTGCTTGCTCGAGGATCGTCGACAACATTACCCAACGGTAAGCGGAAAAAGTCTAAGGACATCCTCAGAGAAGGCTGTCGACCGCATCTGCTACCTCGAGCACCTCATCCGATTCGGCGAAGGTTTTGGCGATTCCCGTTCCGCTGGAACGGGTTTCGAAGCGAACGGTGACCACACCGTGCCCGGCGCCCTGCACCCAACCGTGTCCGTATTCTGGATGCTTCACGTCCAAACCAGGGTGCCAGTAGCGCTGAGGGACGCGTGCGGCCACCGGAACGTCGAGTTCGGCCTCATCGAGGGCGCCCGTGAGAGTCTCGACCGGATAGCCGGGAACATCCTGATCCAACTCGGGAAAAAGTGATCCTTGCCGAACGGTGGACAAACCGGCGAATCCCACACCGACCAGGCGAATCGGCCCCAATTCCTGTGGATCGATGACCTGTTTCTGCGCAGTCGCGATGAGGATTTGGCGGTCGATGGTGGCAAACGGCAGCGTCACGGATCGAGTCAAGATACTCATATCGGACTTCTTGAGCTTCAGTACGACGGTGCGAGCAGCTCTTCCGTCCTTCTCCAGCCTGGAAAATGCTGCACGACCACTACTTTCGACGGCGGCGCGCAGTTGCGCCATCGTGACGATGTCTGCGGCGAACGTGGATTCCGCGCTGATCTGCTTGGATTCGGCACGCTCGGCGACCGGCCGATCGTCGATCCCCTGTGCGAGCCGATGCAACCCCGGTCCGACAGTGGTTCCCAGTATCGACGCCACCTCCGCTATGGGAGTGCGGGCAAACCCTCCGATGGTTTCGATGCCGAGACGCTTGAGCTTTTCCTCGGCAACAGGGCCGATCCCCCAGAGCTTTCGCACCGGCAGTGGATCGAGCAACTCGTGCTGCATCCCGGGAGGAATCACTGCGACGCCGTCGGGCTTTGCCAGTCCCGACGCGATCTTGGCCACCTGCTTACCTGCGCCGGCCCCGATCGAAGCGACCAACCCGGTCTCGGCTTTGATCAACGCCCGCAGGTCCTCGCAAAACGCGCGGACCTCGTCAGCTCCGGCACCGGCCAACTCCACCGGTTCCCCGAAAGCCTCGTCCACCGACAGTTGCTCGAGGATCGGCATACGAAGGCGCAACGCGTCGAACGTGCGTTTACTGAGAACCGAGTACAGGGAC
Organism: Rhodococcus sp. SG20037; assembly: GCF_031763325.1. Lineage (NCBI taxonomy): Bacteria > Bacillati > Actinomycetota > Actinomycetes > Mycobacteriales > Nocardiaceae > Rhodococcus > Rhodococcus sp. SG20037. Next base: position 3,703,108 of record NZ_CP134497.1, read on the forward strand.
ATCCGTGGCGGCAATACCACCGCTCCACCACCGACCATCCGGCGTGCTTGATGCATCGGCATTGCCGATCGCGCACCAAAAACTCTCGCTTCGTAACTTGCCCCGGCCACCACCCCGCGCCCGCCCAAGCCGCCGACCAGCACCGGGCGACCTCGCAGAGTGGGACGCGTCAACTGCTCGGCGGAAGCGAAAAACGCATCCATGTCGAGATGCAGCACCCACCTACGACTTCGTGTGGGATCACCTTGATTCATCGGGCGTTACGGTTCTCTCAAAAGTAGGTGCAGAATTTACGTCCGCGCCTTCTTCTTCGGCGACTTCTTCTTCGGCAGGGGCAATACGTCGGCAGTCCGTTGAATGAAGGCGTGCAGGTGATCGAGGTCCTGCAACCGTTCCTCCGTCACCCGGTAATAATCCTTCGCTCCCGGGTACGGCGGAGCCAGATCGGCCTCTGATCCGAACTCCGTACTGACCTCGGTGGGTTTGACGAACAGAACGTCTCCGCAGATCAAGCCCACGATCTTCTCGTCGCAATACACTCCGTACTCGCCGAACATCGCCCTTGCCCGCACGTCGAGCGGTTCCAACTGCTCGAGAATGCGCGCCACGGTTTCCTTGCTCGTACTCATGAGAGCAAACTACTCCGGCACCCCGACATACAGACATTCATCGGAGAGCCGGAGTAGTCGCGTCGGTACTAGACCTTCGTGATTGCGGCGCGGATACCCTCACCGAGATCGACGGCGTCGTCTCCCGCTTCACCCACCGAGAAGGAGGTGGCCAGAACCTCACCGGCGATCAATTCGCGATGACGCTCTGCCCACTCCTTGCAGTCCTGCGGAACCTCGAGCACGACGTTGATCCGGTCCGAGACGTCCAAACCGGCGGCACGGCGCGCATCCTGCAACTGACGGATACGGTCCTTGGCCCATCCCTCGGCTTCGAGTTCCTCCGTCACAGCGGAATCGAGTACGACCAGTCCCGCACCGTCCGGCAGAGCAGCCGTCGAATCCGGCTCGGCCGCAACCAGTTTCTGCGTGTACTCCTCGGGCAGCAGTTCGATGCCCGCCGCAACCACGACGCCGTCCGCGTTCTCGGTCCAGTCGCCCGCCTTGACCGCCTTGATGACAGTCTGAACGGACTTGCCCAGACGCGGTCCTGCAGCACGCGCGTTGACCGCGATCTCGAAGCGCCCGTGCACGTCGACGTCATCGGTCAGATCGACCTTCTTGACGTTGACCTCGTCGGCGATCAGTCCGAGGAACGGACGCAGACGCTCGGCATCCGGCGCCGCAACCGTGACCTCGGGCAGCGGAAGACGAACACGCAGATTCTGTGCCTTGCGCAGGCTCAGCACCGTGGAGCACACGGTCCGGACGTCGTCCATCGCCGCTACCAGGTCGGGGTTCGCGGGGAGCTCCGACGCCTCGGGCCAATCAGCCAGGTGAACCGAGCGCTCCCCGGTCAACCCTCGCCAGATCACCTCGGACACCAACGGCAACAGCGGCGCAGCGAGACGCGTCACGACCTCGAGCACGGTGTGCAGGGTGTCGATCGCGTCGCGATCCTCGTCCCAGAACCGCGAACGAGACCGTCGCACATACCAGTTGGTGAGCGCATCACAGAACAACCGAAGCTCGTCGCACGCACCGGCGATGTCGTTGACCTCGAGGGCCTCGGTGATCACGTCGCGGGTGGTAGCGAGCTTGGCCAGGATGTACTGATCGAGGATGTTCTCCGAATCGGTACGCCACACCCCGGATTCCGGGGCGTACAACTGCAGGAAGCTCCAGGCGTTCCACAGCGGGAGCAATGCCTGACGCACACCTTCGCGGATGCCCTGCTCGGTCACGATGAGGTTTCCGCCGCGCAAGATCGGCGAAGACATCAGGAACCATCGCATCGCATCGCTGCCGTCGCGGTTGAACACCTCCTTCACGTCCGGGTAGTTGCCCTTGGACTTGCTCATCTTGAGTCCGTCGTCGCCGAGCACGATGCCGTGCGCAGCAACGGTTTTGAACGCCGGACGATCGAAGAGTGCGGTGGCCAGCACGTGCAGCGTGTAGAACCAGCCGCGAGTCTGCCCGTTGTACTCGACGATGAAATCGCCCGGGAAATGGCCCTCGAACCATTCACGGTTCTCGAATGGGTAGTGCACCTGCGCGTACGGCATCGAACCGGATTCGAACCAGCAGTCGAGCACCTCGGGAACGCGGCGCATCATCGACTTCCCGGTCGGGTCATCGGGGTTCGGGCGGACCAGGTCGTCGATCATCGGGCGATGCAGATCGGTCGGACGCACACCGAAGTCTGCCTCCAACTGATCGAGCGATCCGTAGACGTCCGTACGCGGGTACTGCGGATCGTCCGACACCCACACCGGGATCGGGCTGCCCCAGTAGCGGTTTCGGCTGATGTTCCAGTCGCGTGCACCTTCGAGCCACTTGCCGAACTGGCCGTCACGGATGTGCTCGGGCACCCACGTGATGTCCTTGTTCAGCTCGACCATGCGATCGCGGAACTTGGTGACCGCGACGAACCACGAGGGAACCGCCATGTAGATGAGCGGCTGCCCACTGCGCCAACTGTGCGGGTACGAGTGCTCGATCGTCTCGTGCCGCAGCAGCTTTCCAGCGGCCTTGAGGTCCTTGATGATGACCGGGTTGGCGTCGAAGACCATCAAGCCCTCGTACGGCGGAACCATCGAGGTGAACTTTCCACCCGGATCGAGCGGCTGCACGACCTCGATACCGTTGGCCGTGGCGACATCCATATCCTCCTCACCGAAAGCCGGTGCGAGGTGGACGATTCCGGTTCCGGAATCGGTTGTCACGTAGTCGGCCGAAAGCACGACGTGCGCGTTCGGATGTCCGAGGAAGAAGTCGAACGGCGGTGTGTACGACAGTCCGACCAGCTCGGCGCCCTTGTGACGGGAAACGACCTCGGGGTCCTCCCCCAGCTCACGTGCGTAATGAGCAACCCGTGCTTCCGCGAGCACGTACCGCTTTCCGTCCTCGCCGAGCACCTGGACGTAGTCGACCTCGGGATGAACCGCAGTGGCCAAGTTGGACGGCAGTGTCCACGGAGTCGTGGTCCAGATGATCGCGTTTGCGCCGTCCAATGGTGAACCCGGAGCGACCAGCGGCATGTCGACCGTGACTGCAGGATCCTGACGCATCTTGTACGCGTCGTCGAGACGAGTCTCTTGATTGGACAGCGGAGTCTGCTCGTACCAGCTGTAGGGCAGCACGCGGAAGCCCTGATAGATCAGGCCCTTGTCGTGCAGCTCCTTGAAGGCCCACATGACGGACTCCATGAAGTCGACGTCCAGGGTCTTGTAGTCGTTGTCGAAGTCGACCCAACGTGCCTGGCGGGTGACGTAGTCGCGCCACTCGTCGGTGTACTTGAGCACCGAGGCCTTGCAGTACTCGTTGAACTTGGCCAGACCCATGACTTCGATCTCGGCCTTGTCCTTGATGCCGAGTTGCTTCTCCGCTTCGAGTTCTGCGGGCAGTCCGTGGCAGTCCCAGCCGAAGCGTCGCTCGACCTTGCGTCCACGCATGGTCTGGAAGCGCGGCACCAGGTCCTTGACGTACCCCGTCAGCAGGTGACCGTAATGCGGCAAACCGTTTGCGAAGGGCGGTCCGTCGTAGAAAACGAACTCTTCGCTGCCGTCCCGATTGGAAACCGACGCACGGAAGGTGTCGTCGTCGTCCCACTGTTTCAGGACTTTCTGTTCCAGTTCGGGGAACTTGACTCCGGTGTCGGCGGGGACACCGTAGTCGACTTTGGGATACCCGTTACTCGCCATGGCGATCTCCTCGTGCCAGTCGGACTCGGCACGGGGACGACGTGGCGCTTGTGCGCCGACACCGCGGTACCACCCCGTTTGCACCCCGTAGATCCGCGCTTGGATCCCGAGGTGCCACTCGATCGAGCTGTGACGGGCTCACCCGTTCGGTTCTACTGAGTTCTGGGCGCCTGAAGCGACAAGAACCGTTCTTCCGAAAGCTCCCCGGTGATTGCCGGATCACAGCCTGGTATTCGTGTTGGACAGTCTAATACTCGTCCTGGACCTTGTCGGAACTCGCCCTAGGACTTGTCGGGGCCACCCGGCGACTCGCCATGATTTCTCTGATTGTCATCGTTGGCGGTGGCTGCATCGTCGATCGACGAATTCGAGGAACTCTCGACTCGACCGTAAGGCGACGACATTCCGCTGCCCGATGCCGGGTCATCCAACGAAGGAACCGCCTTCCTGCTGGTCAGCGCACTGACCAGCAGGAGGACGGCACCTGCTACACAAATCGCGATACATGCCCACGCCCAGATCAACGACCCTGTGGTCAGGGCGACGATCAGGAGAGCGAAACCAACTCCCGCGAGAACCAACGTCACGACCAGCACGTATCAACCTTTGTCCGGTCCGATAGCTGAGCCGACGGGGCGCTCTCGGTCAGCTGTTTCCCTTGGCGAAGGACGGGCTGTAGGAATCCTGTCCACCGTCGACCGGAACGGCCGAGCCGCGCTGTTCGAGCTCTTCGAGCTGCGATTCCAGGTAGGACTTCAGGCGCACCCGGTACTCGCGTTCGAACGTCTTGAGCTGCTCGATACGGCCCTCGAGGACCGAACGCTGCTGGTTGATGGTCGCCATGATTTCGGTGTGCTTCTTCTCGGCGTCCGCCTTGAGAGCGTCTGCCTTCTCCTGAGCCTGGCGAAGCTGGGTCTCGGAGCGAGTCTGAGCGTCGGTGAGCATCGCCTCCGACTTGTTGCGCGCATCCGCGATCATGCCGTCAGCCTTGCTGCGAGCCTCGCTCATGAGCTGCTCGGAGTTGGTGCGGGCACTGCCGAGCAGCTGCTCGGACTCGGTCTTGGCATCGTTGGTGAGGCGATCCGCCATCTCCTGAGCCAGTCCGAGGACCTTTGCGGCCTGCATGTGGGTGTCGCCGCTCTGCGGCGCTGCAACGGCAGCGGCGGCGGGAACCGGCGCTGCAACAGGTGCAGGCTTGGGCGGTTCGACGACCCGAGCGGGCTCCGGCTTGGGCTGCGCTGCGACGGGTGCTGCCTGCTGAGCAGGTGCCGGCGACTTCTTGGCAGCCGCGAGCTCCTGATCCAGCTCACCTACGCGCTGGCGCAGGTCCGCATTCTCTTCGATGAGCTGCGACAGCGCCTGCTCGACGAGGTCGAGGAATGCGTCGACCTCGTCCTCGTTGTAGCCACGCTTGCCGATAGGCGGCTTGCTGAACGCAACGTTGTGCACGTCAGCTGGAGTCAGTTGCGGCATGGAAGGATCCCTTCACGCGTCATTTGGCGGTCTAGCAAGCATTCAGTTGCAACACAGTCTACGTAGTGGCGAACTACGTAGTGGCGAACCACTGGATGAGTTATGGCATCCATTCTGGCACACCACTCACTCGGACTGCGCTCAGCGAACAACCGACATCAGGATGATGACGATGAAAAGCAAGACCATGATGGATAGATCCAAGCGAACTCCACCGAGGTTGATCGGGGGGATCAACCTGCGGAGCAGTTTCACCGGAGGATCGGTGATCGTAAAAATGGTTTCGAGAATGACTGCGACCAATCCGGTCGGTCGCCAATCTCTGGCAAACGAACGAACGAACTCGACGATCACTCTGCCGATCAGCAACAGCCAGAAGACAACCAGCACCAGATAGATCACAGAGAGAAGCGCGTCCACACCCTCACTCTGCCTGACTTCTGCGGTGTGTCCAAAACAGACACACCGCAGCAATTCCGGAACCGGTCCGCATCGAGTCCGTCTTGTAACGGCCGGCGATGGGTCCGAATGCGGCGTCCGCCGAGACGGGCCGCCGTTCGAATGTGCTCACGTCACCCCTGCTCAGGGGCCGGACTGCGGTCGAGACCATCATTTCTGGCTGTAGAAACCCGTCTCGGCGATCCGACGGCGCTCCTCGGCGGAAACGTCGATGTCGGCCGGTGAGAGAAGAAACACTTTGGTGGCTACCTTGTCGAAAGAACCACGCAATGCGAACGCCAGGCCGGCCGCGAAATCGACCAGACGCTTCGCGTCGGCGTTGCTCATGTCGACCAGATCCATGATGACGGGAGTGCCGTCCCGGAACCGCTCACCGATGGTGCGGGCCTCTGCGTAGCTCTGCGGACGCAGTGTCGTGATCTTGGCGAGCGGGCCGCCGTCGTCGACAACCGGCGCACGTCGCGCTTCGGGTCGCTCTGCGCGCGCGTCGACCGCGAGGTTGCCACGGCTTGCCGGGCGCGGCGCCATCGCCGGGCGGCTGCTGCGGCTGGGAACGGTGTCGACGCGGGGCCGGGAGTCGTAGCGATCGAACTCCGCGTCCTCTTCGTCACGACGACTGGGCGCATAGCTCGCCTTCGAGAAGGCAGGTTCGACGAACTCGCGGTCGTCGCGCTCGGCATAGCCGTCGTGACTACGACGGGGTGCGCGGCGAGCCTGATCGGGCTCCTCCACGTATTCGTCCTCGTAGTCATCGAGGGGAACCATGCCGAAGTAAGCCTTGAACTTATGCAGGTTGCTCATTGATCGACCTTCCTTGGCGCGGCGGAATCAATCCGACTGCGACCGGTCGCAGCGGTGTGGACGGGTTGGGCGATCACCTGAGCGATCACCTCGAGATTACTGGTCGTGAGCCGAGCAGTGCGGTTCCGACACGCACGCAGGTTGATCCGTGGCGCACTGCAGCCTCCAGATCGCCGGTCATACCGGCCGAGAGTTCGGTTGCCCGGGGATGCGATTCGAGGATCAAAAGATGTGCCCTGCGGAGGATTTCGAACTGCTCGTCCGGATCTGATCCAAGCGGCGGGACGGCCATCAGTCCCGCGAATTCGAGACCTTCGGCTGATTCGATCCGCTCGGCGAGAGGCGTTAGCTCGCCCGTCGGAACTCCGCCACGCGCGGGGTCTCCGTCGAGACTTACCTGGATGAGCGCCCGGAGCGGCTTCGTGCGCTCACCGTCCGACAAAGCACTCAGCGCAGCCCGATCGAGTGCATCGACCAGTCGCGCACTGTCCACCGAGTGAATTGCATAGGCCCACTTCGCTACCGATCGAGCTTTGTTGCGCTGCAACTGTCCGATCATGTGCCAGCGAACCGGATCATCGATCGCGCCCGTCTGTGCAGCGCCGTCGAAGTCCGCGACCTTCTCCACTGCTTCCTGCTCACGCGACTCACCGAATTCACGGCAACCCAGTTCGTACAGAATTCGAGCGTCGGACGCCGGAAAGAATTTGGTCACCGGCAGCAGTGCTACGTCGGAAACCTCGCGACCGGCGGCAAGGCAGGCGGCCGCCAATCGCGCCCTCACCGAGTCGAGTGCCGTCGATATTTCTGTCAGCCGCATTTCCGTCTCGCGCATTTCTGCCTAGACGGTTTCCTGCGCTGCGGGCGCTTCCATCCAGATCACTGCAGCTTGACGCCCGGTCAGAGATTCTCGGCGATGACTGAACAACGCGCGATCCTCGATCGTGCACCGCGGGTCCTCGGCGACACCGGACACACCCGCGGCGAGCAACTGCTTACGCAGTCCCGCACGCAGATCGAGCCCCGGCGTGCCCTTCTCGGTGCGAGTTGCACTGCCCGGCAAGTGCTTTTCCACGTCCGCGCGCATCGCAGCGGGAACCTCGTACTGGCGTCCGCTCGCAGCCGGACCGAGGAAGGCGCCGATACGCGAAACGTCCGCGCCCTGACGCACCATCTCCGCGAGGACGCGCGGGACGATACCGATGCGGGCACCGATCCGTCCGGCATGAACGGCCGCGATCACACCGGCCTCCTCGTCGGAGAGCAGAACGGGAACACAATCTGCACTGAGGGTGGCGAGCGCCAGGCCGGGAACAGTGGTGACCAGAGCATCCGTCGCCGGAATCACTTCGTCGGTCGGTTCCGTCACGACAGTGACGTTGCGCGAATGGATTTGTTCCATCCACACGAGATGGTCAGGCTCGACGCCTATTTCGCGTGCCAGACGTCGGCGATTCGCATCGACGGCTGCCGGATCGTCTCCGACGTGATCGCCCAGATTGAACGACTCGTACGGTGACGCGGAAACACCACCGGCTCGGCTGGTCACGACGCGGCGAATGCGGGTGCGGGTGGTCGACTTCTCGGTACTCAAGATAAGTGTGCTCACAAACGTCGAAAGTTGTCGTCCGGCTCAGACGTGACCGGACATCCAGTCAAGAACAGGGTACCCAGAAATTCCGGGCACCCTGTTCTCGAAACTGTTTGTAGCCCTACGTCAGCGACGCATGAAGACCGGCACGTCGACGTCGTCGTCGCCCTCGTCTTCCTGGACCGGCGCATGGCGGGGGCCACCGATCGGAGGCAAGCTGCCCGAACCGGTGGTCTCGCGCGCTGCGGAAATCGGCTGCTCGCCAGCAGGTTCGGCGGCCACCGGCGACCGGCCGACCTCACCCGCGCGCCCGGCGCCGATAGCTCCACGTCCCTGCGCGGTCGACTCCACGGGACGACGAGCCGGAGCTCCTCCGTCGAATCCCGCAGCGATGACCGTCACACGAACCTCGTCACCGAGTGAATCGTCGATGACCGTTCCGAAGATGATGTTGGCGTCGATGTGGGCAGCTTCCTGCACCAGCGAAGCCGCCTCGTTGATCTCGAACAGACCCAGATCGCTACCGCCGGCGATCGACAGGAGCACGCCGCGGGCGCCTTCCATCGAAGCTTCGAGGAGCGGGGAATTGATCGCGGATTCCGCCGCCTTGATCGCGCGTCCCTCACCCCGCGAGGAACCGATTCCCATCAACGCACTACCGGCACCGGACATGACACCCTTGACGTCCGCGAAGTCGACGTTGATCAGACCCGGAGTGGTGATGAGGTCGGTGATGCCCTGGACGCCGTTGAGGAGAACCTCGTCCGCGCTGCGGAACGCGTCCATCAGGCTGACGGCCGCGTCACCGAGCTGGAGCAGGCGATCGTTGGGAATGACGATCAGCGTGTCGCAGGACTCGCGGAGCGCCTGGATTCCGGTATCCGCCTGTCCCCCACGACGCTTGCCCTCGAAAGAGAACGGTCGCGTCACGACACCGACGGTGAGTGCGCCCAGCTTCCGGGCGATGCTTGCCACGACAGGGGCACCACCGGTTCCGGTGCCACCACCCTCGCCTGCGGTCACGAACACCATGTCGGCGCCCTTGATGACCTCTTCGATCTCGTCCTTGTGATCTTCGGCTGCCTTGCGACCCACTTCCGGGTCGGCACCGGCGCCGAGGCCACGGGTCAATTCACGACCGACGTCGAGCTTGACGTCGGCGTCACTCATCAGAAGGGCTTGCGCGTCCGTGTTGACCGCGATGAACTCGACTCCCTTGAGTCCCTGTTCGATCATGCGGTTGACTGCGTTCACGCCGCCGCCGCCGATGCCGACGACCTTGATTACGGCGAGGTAGTTGTGCGGGGGCGTCATCGGCTCTCGCCTTCCGTGTCGTGTTTCACGCTGCTTGTCAGTGCTGCTGTCTTTGTTACTGCTGTTTTTGTAGCTTCATGCTCTTCGAGAACAACCCTAAACCTCAACCACAGGGTTAGAGTTATGTCAAGTATTCGATCTGAAACGAAACGCTATGCACCGTCGTCGCGTTCCGCCATTAGGCGCGCCGAGACACACCGAAGTATTTGCTGCGCACTGACGCACGGCTGCACCGGGCGCTATCGCACCGTCGGCAGATCAGGACTGGACACGTCGTACGTCTGCCCCGGTTGGGTCAACAGCGGAAGCGTCACAGCAGCCTTACGATCCGAGTGCTCGACACCGCCCCAGTTTACGACGCGACCGTCGAGCAGAGTCAGCGTGACACTCGAAATCGACCGAGCGGCAACCTCTCCCACCTGAAATCTCAGATCCGGCGGCAACACCGACAACACCTCGAGCGCGGCAAGCGTCGGCTCGTCGTTCCACCCGGGCGTCGGTGTCACCAGACGCGGAACCCCGGGCGGCGGGACGCCCATCTCGAAGTCGACGCCCTTCTCGTCCAGCAGGTGTGCACCCTCAGGTGAGTCGACGAAGACGACCGGTACCCGTTCGGTGACGGTGACGCGGATAGTCGACGGATACATCCGCTGCACACGAGCCGAGGCCACCTTCGGAATCGTCGCCACACGTGCGGCGGCGGCGCCGGTGTCTACCCGCATCAACGGCTGACCGGTCGGTACGGCCAGGAGCGAAAGGATCTGTTCCTCACTGACGGTCGTCGCACCGAGAACTTCGGTGCCCCGGACCGAGAGCACCGGAGACAACCAAGCCGTCAACGCAATTCCCACCACCAGCACGATTGCCAGCGGTGCCACGATCAGCGGTCGCTTGAACCACTTACGAGTCGGTGTGGGTTCGGGAGCCGGCTCCGTCGACCGCGTCGAGTATCGCGATTCGGTGCGAGTACTGCGCCGACGCGTACTGGTGGCTTGTCTGGCTCGAGGATCTCGACGCCCGCGCCGACTTCGTGCGTCGGGTGTCATCGCGGCGCGGGATGCGGCGCCGAACGCAAAGCATCGAGGATCTGTTTGCCGAGCATGGTCACGTCACCGGCACCCATCGTGATGACGATGTCGCCGGGGTGAGCCAACGCCGCCACCTGCTTCGGCGCCTGTGACAGATCCGGTTGATAGTGAACAGGTTTCGTGACCGACTGAGCGACCAGCGCACCACTGACGCCCGGCATCGGCTCTTCGCGAGCGCCGTAGACATCGAGAACGACAACCTCGTCGGCCAAGTCCAGCGCCTGCGCGAACTCCTCGGCAAACGCGGCGGTGCGTGAATAGAGATGAGGTTGGAAGACCACGATCACGCGTCCGGCTGCCGAATTGGTCGACGACGAATCGTCCTCCGGTCGAACCAGATCCGCCGCCGCGCCGAGAACCGCACGAACTTCGGTCGGATGGTGGGCGTAGTCGTCGAACACCCGGACACCACGCTCGCGGCCGGTGAACTGGAACCGGCGGTGTACGCCACCGAATCCGGCGAGCCCCTCGACGATCTCCTCCGTCTCGGCGCCGGCGTCACGGGCAGCCAGTAGAGCCGCAAGTGCGTTGAGCGCCATGTGACGACCCGGCACTGCCATCCGCACGGTTCGCGCGGCGCTCTCGCCCGCCAGGTGGAACTGCAGGACTCCCCCGACGTCGTGCGCATGGAAGCCCAGTAGTCGGACTCCGACCTCGACACCGTCGACAGGCTCGAAGGCGGTGCCCGCCTCCACTTCCTGCGCGTCTGCCGATCCGTAACCGAGTACCCGGATGTCCGAACGGCCCGAGGCCACGATTCGCTTCGCGAGATCCGCCGATCCCGGGTCGTCGAGGCAAGCAATCAAGAGCCCACCCGGACGCAACTTGTCGACAAAATCGTCGAACACCTTCACATACGCTTCGACACTCCCGAAATAGTCGAGGTGATCGGCCTCGATGTTGGTCACGACGATCACGTTGGGGTCGTACTGCAGCAGCGACCCGTCACTCTCGTCCGCCTCCGCGACAAAGACGTCACCGCTGCCGTGATGGGCATTCGTTCCCGCTTCGTTGAGTTCGCCGCCAACGGCGAACGAAGGGTCGAAACCACAGTGCTGCAGGGCGACCACGAGCATCGACGTTGTCGACGTCTTGCCGTGTGTACCCGAAACCAGGAACGTGCGATTGCCCTGCATCAGTGATGCAAGGACAGCCGGACGAAGAATCACCGGGATTCCACGGCGAGCGGCCTCGACGAGTTCCGGGTTGTCCTTCGGGATAGCCGCGTGCGTCGTGACGACGACGGTCGGACCACCCGGCAGCAGGTCGAGAGCATCGGCGTCGTGGCCGATCCGGACCTGTGCCCCGCGTGCACGAAGCGCCAGGACTCCTCGGCTCTCCTTGGCGTCCGAACCCGAGACAAGGCCCCCGCGGGAAAGCAGAATTCGAGCGATGCCGGACATACCGGCACCGCCGATTCCGACCATGTGTACTCGCTCGAGGTGGGCGGGCAGCGCGGTCATCGGTTTCCCCTTGCGTTTTCCTGGACGGCGTTTTCCTTTGCCGCGATGTCGAGCACGATCCGTGCGATCTCGGTTGCCGCGGTGCGGTGCCCGACGTTGGCAGCACCACTGCTCATCTTGTCGAGGCGCGCGCTGTCGCTCAGCATCGGGACGACGGTACCGGCGACGAACGTCGGCGTGAGCTCGTTGTCGGAGACGATGATCGCACCGCCCGCTGCGACAACGGGTTTCGCGTTGAGTTCCTGCTCACCATTGCCGTGCGGCAACGGAACGTAGACGGCCGGAAGCCCGACCGCCGAGACCTCGGCGACCGTCATCGCGCCCGAACGACAGATCGTCGCGTCGGCTGCGGCATACGCGAGATCCATCCGCGAAAGATAGGGAACAGCCACATACGGTGCCGTCTCCGAGTACTGCGTGACTTCGAGAGAGTTCTTGGGTCCGTGTGCGTGAAGGACCGAGATCCCGGCCTTCGCCAGTTCTTCCGCTGCTCCGGACACCGCGTCGTTGAGCGACTTCGCGCCTTGCGATCCGCCGAAGACGAGCAGAACGGGACCGTCCTGAGGTAGTCCGAAGTACTCGCGAGCTTGCGAGCGGAGTCCCGCTCGATCGAAATTGGCGATCGACGCGCGAACCGGGATGCCAACGATCTCGGCGTCCTGATCGCCGCGGTTCTTCACTCCGGAACCCGGAACAGCAGCAAGCACCCGCGTCGCCAGGCGAGCACCGATCTTGTTCGCGATGCCGGCACTGGCGTTCGCCTCGTGGATGACGATCGGAATCTTGCGGCGGCGCCGAAGAACACCGCCACGTGCGGCAAGATACGCCGGAAGCGCGACGTAACCACCGAAACCGACGATCACGTCGGCGTCGACGGAATCGAGTACCTCACGGGTCTTGCGCACCGAGGCGAGGATGCGTGTCGGCAGTTTGACGAGATCCATCGTGGGCTTACGAGGAAGCGGAACCGGGGGAATGAGCTCGAGCGTGTACCCGCGAGCCGGCACCAAGGTGGTTTCGAGACCACGCGCCGTCCCGAGCGCAGTGATTCTGGTGTCGGGCGCAGCGGCCTTGACCGCGTCCGCGACAGCAAGTGCGGGTTCGATGTGACCAGCCGTGCCTCCCCCTGCCACCACTACCGACAGAGCCGATTTGTTGCCGCTCACCTACGAATTCCTCGCTCTCGAACTTCTCGTGGATCTTGTGCCCTACGTGTCGGCGCCTGCCGACGCTGACCATTCTGCCCTCCCGCGGTGCGCTTCCGTGACCCAGCGGCCGCACCTCGGTTGGAATCCGAGGAAGGGCGAGCACCTTGATCTGCCCGCTTGCGTCGATCGCCCGTCTCGATCGCGCGCCGGCCGTCGCGTCCGCGTGCCGGTTCGATCTGCCGTGCGGGCTTCGGTCGACGGATCGGCCGGCCCCCTGACGGCGGGTGGTACAGCACGGGCTTCGGCAGTCTGAGCAACTTCGAGATCTTGCCGTCCTGCCCGGAGTTCAGAGCGGCAACTGCTTCGGGCTCGTGGCGCGCTGCATTGGCGATGACACCGAACATGAACAATGTGATCGCCAAGGACGAACCGCCGGCGGAGACCAAGGGCAACTGGAGTCCGGTCACCGGCAGCAGTCCGATGACGTAACCGATGTTGATCATTGCCTGGCCGACGATCCAGGTAGTTGCAGTGGCCGACAGGAGCCGCCAGAACGGATCGATGCTGCGGGCTGCGATCCGCAATCCCGTGTAGACGAATACAGCGAACAAACCGATCACCACTGCGCAGCCGACAAATCCCAACTCTTCGCCGATGATCGCGAAGATGAAGTCGTTGTGCGCGTTGGGTAGGTAGTTCCACTTGGCGACGCTCTGACCGAGTCCGCGTCCGAAAAGGCCCCCGTCGGCGAGCGAATACAAAGCCTGCTTGGCCTGATAGTTGTTGCCCTGCAGGTCGTCGCTTTTGTTGAAGAAGGCTTGAACTCGATCGGAACGATAACCGGCCGTCATCGCCAGCACGCCCGCCACGACGACGCCCGTCACCGCGATCGAGCCGAAGAGCTTCAGTGGCAGCCCACCGAACCACAGCAGGGCCCCGACGATGATTCCCAATGCGATGGTCGTACTGAGGTTCGGTTGCGCGACGACCAGCGCGAAGACCAGCATTGCTGCGGGCACGAGCGGAATCAGGATCGACTTCACGGATCGGTCGTCCGGCCGCCGCGAAGCCAACAGATGGGCGCCCCAGATCGCCAACGCGACCTTCATGATTTCCGAGGGCTGCACCGAGAACCCGCCGACGTTGAACCAGCGACGCGCGCCCTGCGCTTCTGTGCCGATTCCCGGAATCAGGACGAGTACCAGCATGATCAGCACGACGACGAACAGCGGAAACGAATACTGCCGGAGCACTCTCGCCGGGATCCGCAGCGCGACGTAGAAGAGCACAGCTCCGAGAATCGCGAAGATCAACTGCTGGGTGAACAACGAATACGCCGAGCCACCGGACACGTACTGCTCGACGCTCGACGCCGACAGAACCATCACGAGCCCCAAGACAGTCAACATCGTGGCAATCGTCACCACCAGGTGGAACGACGCCAACGGCCGCGCCAACCAGGCACCGATTCGGGTCTTGGGACCCTTGGTCATAGCAAGTTCCCGGCTTGGCCAGGCGAATCCGTGAACGGATCGGGTAATGCGGCGACGGCGGCGGCGAAGCTGTCACCACGATGTCCGTAGCTGGCGAACATGTCCAAGGACGCGGCGGCCGGGGCGAGTACAACTGCATCACCGGGGGACGCCAACTCGGCAGCTTCGACTACCACTGCGGCCATGACGGCATCCGCGTCGGCACCCGACGGCAGCCGGATGGTGAGAGTCGAGTTGCTGCTGTTTTCGCTCACCACTGCATCGTCCCCCGACATCACGTGCACCACGGGAACATCGGGCGCGTGTCGCGCGAGCGCGTCCTCGATCACACCAGCGTCACGCCCGAGAAGGACAGCGCCGGAGAGTCGAGGGCCGACTTCGCTCACCAATTGGTCGACGCTGGCTCCCTTGAGCAGACCGCCTGCAACCCAGACGACGCGATCGTGCGCGAGTATCGACGGTCGGGCTGCGTGCGGATTGGTGGCCTTGGAGTCGTCGATGTACACAACGGACCCGACACGGCCGACCAGCGCCCCTCGGTGTGGGCCGACCTTGTGTGCGGCCAGACCGCGTTCGACGACGTCTGCCTCGAATCCGAGTGCCCGCGCCAACGCGGCGGCGGCCAGCGCGTCCATGACGCCTGCCGGGCCGGCGGGATCTATCGACGCTGCTTCGGCCAAGCGGACGTGATCGCCGAATGCGTTGTCCACGAGGTGTCCCGCTTCGACACCCAGTTCTCCTTCGCCCGGTTCACCCAATCTGAACCCGGTGACAATGTCTGCAGTTGCGCGAGTTCCCAGTTCGGAAGCGATCGCGTCATCGAGGCCGACCACCGCGACCTTTCCGCTCAGCGCCCGCGACTTGGCCTCGGCGTACGCGCTCATTCCGCCGTGCCAGTCGAGGTGATCCTCGGCGACGTTGAGGACCACGCCGGCATCCGGACGCACCGAAGGCGCCCAGTGCAATTGGAAGGACGACAGTTCGACAGCGAGGTACTCCACGCGCGGCGACGTCTCGGCGAGTGCGTCGAGTATCGGCAGCCCGATGTTTCCGCAGGCTCGGCCGACAACTCCGGCGGCGTCGAGAATCGAGGCCAGCATCGACGTCGTCGTGGTCTTTCCGTTCGTCCCCGTCACGACGAGCCATTTACGGGGTGTGCCGAAGTGCCCGCTGTGGTCGACGCGCCAGGAGAACTCGACGTCTCCCCAGATGGGAATCCCGTGACCGGCGGCGGCTGCAAGGATCGGTGCATCCGGCCGAAAGCCCGGACTGGTGACTACGAGCCCGTACTCGGTGATCGAATCCGGAGCATCCTCGATCGAGGTGGTGGTCACCATGTCCGCGCCGAGCTCCGCGCAGCGCTCCGCGAAGTCCAAGGTCGAATCGGCAACCGTCACGACAGCACCGAGGGCGACGAGAGGTTCGATGGTCGCTTGACCGGACACCCGCCCACCGGCGACCAGCACTCGCGTACCGCGGAGCCAGGACAGGTCGTTCTCGGAATCCGCTGAGCTGGTCATGGTTTTCAGCCTCCGAGCGCTGCGAGGTATTCGCTGTAGAAGAGTGCCAATCCGATAGCCGACGCAATAGCCGCCAGCAACCAGAATCTGATGATGACCGTGGTTTCAGCCCACCCGGCGAGTTCGAAGTGGTGATGGAACGGCGCCATTCGGAAGACCCGCCGTCGGCTGGACCGGAACACCGCTACCTGGATCACCACCGACGCGGCCTCCGCGACGAACAGTGCACCGATGACCACCATCAACAGTTCCGTGCTGGTGGTGATCGACAATCCGGCGAGCATGCCGCCGAGGGCAAGTGAACCAGTGTCGCCCATGAAGATCTTGGCGGGTGCGGCATTCCACCAGAGGAAACCGATGCACGCGCCGGCGCCGGCCGCGCAGAGCACCGCGAGATCGAGCGGGTCTCGGACGTCGTAGCAACCCTTACCGGGATTCGTCTCGCACGAGTAGCGGAACTGCCAGAACGTGATGATGACGTAGGCGCCGAGAACGAAACTCATCGCACCGGCGGCCAATCCGTCGAGGCCGTCGGTCAGGTTGACGGCATTGGACCAGGCGCTGACCAGTAGGTAGCAGAAGGCGATGAAGACCACGGACCCGAGTGAGACGGTGGCGATGTCGCGGACGTACGACAGATGAACACTGCCCGGAGTCAGCCCGTCGTCACCGCGGAACTGAAGGGCCAAAATTCCGAAGGCAATGGCAGCGACGAACTGGCCGACCAGCTTCGCTGTCTTGTTCAGTCCCAGATTGCGCTGCTTGCGGATCTTGATGAAGTCGTCGAGGAAACCGACTCCACCGAGCGCGGTGGTCAGACCGAGAACGAGTAGGCCGGACGCCGACGGTCCCTCCGCGTTGTCCATGCCGAGACCGATGAGGTGTGAGCCGAGATAGCCGGCCCAGATTCCGGTCAGGATCGCGACGCCGCCCATCGTGGGAGTGCCGCGCTTGGCCTGGTGACTGGCTGGACCTTCGGTTCGGATCTCCTGCCCGAAACCTTGTTTCGAGAACGCCTTGATCAGGATCGGCGTGAGCATGATGGAGACCGCCAGCGCGATGCCTGCGGCGAGAAGAATCTGGATCACTGCGAATCCCCGCCGTTCTCGCCATCGGTGTTCGCGTCACCGGTGTTGTCGCTGGGCGTTGCGGCCAGTATCGCTTCGGCGACCGTCCACAGTTCCACCGACTTGGACGCCTTCACCAGGACGAGATCGCCCGGTTCGAGTTCCGCTTCGAGAATGGCGATTGCCGCAGCTGCGTCGGGCACGACGACGGACTCGTCACCCCACGACCCCTCCATCACTGCTCCTTGATGCATCGCACGCGAGGTGCGGCCCGTCCCGACGACGATCAACTTGCTGACATCGAGTCTGACGGCCAGGCGACCGATCGCGTCGTGCTCGACAACTGATTCCGGTCCGAGCTCACCCATCTCTCCGAGCACAGCCCAGCTACGGCGACCGAAGTGCCGATCCGATCGCGCCATGGACACCAACGCTTTGAGCGCAGCGCGCATGGAATCGGGATTGGCGTTGTAACTGTCGTTGACGACGGTGACGCCGTCGGCGCGCTCGGTGACTTCCATCCGCCTCGCGGACGCTGCCTTCGTGCCCTCGAGGACACGTGCGATGTCTGCAACCGCGAGGCCGTTCTCGAGTGCGACGGCCGCCGCGGCCAGGGCGTTGCTCACGTGGTGTTCGCCGTGAACGGCCAGGCGAATACGTGCAGAACCCTGTGAACAGTTCAGTGTGAAGGAAGCCCTGGCCTGGTCGTCGACAACCACGTCGGTCGCCCGAACGTCGCAGTCTTCCGACTGACCGACGAATACGATCCGGGCCTTGGTTCGACTCGCCATTGCGGCGACCATGCGGTCGTCGGCGTTGAGGACCGCAACTCCACCGTCGGCTGCCGACGGGAGTGCTTCCACCAGTTCACCTTTGGCGACCGCGATCGCTTCACGCGAACCGAACTCACCGAGATGGGCAGTGCCCACATTGAGAACTACGCCGATCTTCGGCGGCGCGATCTTCGTCAGTTCGCCGACATGACCGACCCCACGGGCCGACATCTCGAGAACGAGGAAGCGGGTCCTCTCGTCGGCGCGGAGCACTGTCCACGGCAGACCCAATTCGTTGTTGAACGACCCGGGGGGCGCAACCACCTCGCCGCACTCGCGCAGCAGCGCTGCTATCAGATCCTTGGTCGAGGTCTTGCCGGCAGAACCGGTGACACCGACCAGCGTCAGTCCACCATCGGCCGGTGTGCCATCAGTTGCCAGTTCGTCGACCACGGCCCTGGCCAGAAGGCCGAGGGCATGCAGGACCGCGGCTCCGGACCCGTCGGTGTCGTGTTCGAGCAGCATCACTGCACTGGGACCGTCGTTCGGCACCGATGGAACGACGATTGCCGGAACTCCGACCGGTCGCGCCGCGAGCACCGCCACAGCGCCCGCTGCCACCGCCGCTTCCGCGTGATCATGACCGTCGACACGCGCTCCGGGTAGGGCGAGGAAGAGCCCACCTGGAGCTACTTTGCGCGAATCGAATTCGACGGTTCCAGTCACCTGCGTCGACGAATCGTCGACGTCGTGCAGGGTTCCTCCGACGATCTCGGCGATCCGAGAGAGCGTCATCGGGATCATTGCTTGCCTCCATGTGCTGTGTTGATCGCGAATCGGCCGATCATTTCGCCCAACACCTCGCGGTCGTCGAACGGGTGTTTGACCCCGTCGATTTCTTGACCTACTTCGTGGCCTTTGCCTGCCACCAGGACGACATCTCCTGGCTGTGCCCACCGGACTGCTTGCTCGATCGCGGCGGCCCGGTCCCCCACTTCGCGAACCTCGCCGCGTTCGGATTCGGGCACGTCCATGGCGCCTTGCATCACCGAAGCGCGAATCTTCGCCGGATCCTCGGTGCGTGGGTTGTCGTCGGTGACGATCAGCAGGTCTGCGCCTCGCGCACCCGCTTCACCCATGAGTGCCCGTTTGCCGGCGTCGCGATCCCCGCCTGCGCCGACCACCACGGCAACGCGACCGGGAACCTGGTTGCGCAGCGTGGCGATCACAGCTTCGAGCGCTGCCGGTTTGTGCGCGTAGTCGACCACGGCGAGAAAGCTCTGCCCCCGGTCGATCCGCTGAACTCGCCCGGGGACGTCCACGGTCCCGAGCGCTCGAACAGCCGCGTCCGGGTCGAGGCCCGCAGCAAAACTGACGGTCAACGCCAGTGCAGCGTTGGCCACGTTGTATCGCCCGGGGAGCCGAAGTGAGACCGGCCACGATTGTCCGTCCGGCCCGACCAACTCGAAGGTCTGCGAGCCGTCCTCGGCAACCTCGACTGCGCCGACCGTCCACTCGGCCTCGGCCGTCGAGGTCGAGACCGTGGTCACCGCGTCGCTCTCGTCGGTCGCGGCCAACTCGGCCATCCGTCGACCCCACACGTCGTCGACGCAGACGACGGCATGCTCGGCTCGCACCGTCGACTCAGGATCGAACAACCGAGCCTTGGCCTGGAAGTACTCCTCGAAGTCCCGATGGAAATCCAGGTGGTCCTGCGAAAGATTGGTGAACGCGCCGATGTCGAAGCGGATGCCGTCGACGCGTCCGAGAGCAAGAGCGTGACTGGAGACCTCCATGACGACGGTATCGATCCCCTGCTCTGCCATCACGGCGAACAGAGCATGCAGTTGCGGAGCTTCCGGCGTGGTCAGAGCGCTGGGCACCCGGCGGCCGTCGATTCGAGTCTCGATGGTCCCGACCAGGCCGGGCTTGCGGCCGGCTCCGGCAATCGCAGCTTCGAGCAAGTACGACGTCGTGGTCTTGCCCGATGTACCGGTAATGCCGACGACCTGCATCTTCTCCGAGGGCCGGCCGTAGATTTCCGCGGAGATCTCACCGAGCACATCCCGCGGGTTCGGATGAACGAGAACTGGGACGGACCGGTCAGGCGCCTTGTCCGCGGCCTCGATCAGTTCGAGGCCGGCCTCGTCGGTCAAGATCGCGGTCGCACCGCGCCCCAGAGCGTCGACGGCGAACTGAGCGCCATGGGTCCGTGCACCGGGCAGAGCGGCGAAGAGGTCATCGGTCACGATTCCCTGCGCACGCAGGTCGACGCCCTTGACGACGACCTCCGAGGACTGTGATCCCGGTTGCCCCACCCATTCGAGGCGAGCCCCGGACAGTTCGGAGAGCGCCGTGATCGCGGTAGCAACCGGTTGTGTCGGACGCGTTCCGGGAGCGCCGTCCGAGTTCGACGATTGCAAACGATTCGGCACTGTCACTCGACTCCTGGCAATTGTCGTTGTTCTATCGCGGTCGTTGTCTATGGCGGTCGTTGTCTATGGCGGTCGCAACGCAAGCAAAGTTCGGCGCACTGCGATGAATGAGGTTACTGCGACGTTTGAGATTACCGTGTCCGGGATTCACCCGAAGACCGTGTCGAAACCGACACACCGCAATCAGTCCGCCTGCAACACCAACTTGCGACCGGGGTCCGGCGACATCGGGACACTGTCACGCTGGAGCATCCACGACGCGATGTTGTGGAACAACGGTGCCGCCGACTGACCGCCGCCGCCGTCCACGCCGCGAACCGGTGCGTCGAGCATGATTCCGATCACGAATCGAGGATTGTCCGCAGGCGCGATTCCCGCGAAGGTGATCCAGTAGTTGGAGTTGGAGTAGCACTTGCACGCGGGATCCACCTGCTGCGCGGTCCCGGTCTTTCCACTGACCTGGTATCCCTCGACGCCCGCGGCAACACCGGTTCCTCGTTGGTTGCCGGTGTCTTCCTGAGTGACCGACCGGAACATGTCCCGAACAGTCGCCGCTGTCTGGGCGCTGACCACCTCGACGCCCTCGGGCTGCGGCGTCTCGGTCCGCGTGCCGGAAGAGTCGACAGTCGACTTCACGATCCGCGGAGGAATTCGCACGCCGTCGTTGGCAATGGCCTGGTACATCCCGGTCATCTGCAGGGTTGTCATCGAGAGACCCTGCCCGATCGGCAGGTTCGCGAAGGTTCCGCCGGACCACTGGTCGCGACTCGGAACGCTGCCCGCGCTCTCGCCGGGAAGTCCGACGTCGGTGCGTTGTCCGAGGCCGAACCTGTTCAGCATGTCTGCGTAGCGATCCTCGCCCACTCGCTGAGCGAGCATCAAGGTGCCGACGTTCGAGGACTTTCCGAATACACCGGTAGAGGTGTACGGGGCCACACCGTGATCCCACGCGTCCTTGACTGTGGCACCGGACATCGTGATGCTGCCCGGGACCTGCAGAACTTCGTCCGGAGTTGTCTTACCGTCCTCGATGGCCGCTGCTGCGGTGACGATCTTGTTCACCGATCCGGGCTCGAACGGCGTACTGACCGACGGATTGCCCGTTTCGGCTGTCGGCGCGTTCTTGTCGATGCCGATTGCGGGGTTGAAGGTGCTGTCGTTGGACATGGCCAACACCTGTCCCGTCTTGGAGTCCATGACCACAACCGAAGCGTTCTTTGCGCCCGACTTGTCCTTGGCGATCTGGACCTGCTGCTGAACGTAGAACTGGAGGTCCGAATCGATGGTCAGCTCGACACCCGAACCGTTGACTGCCGGTTGCTTGTCACGCCAGCTGCCGGGGATCACAGCGCCGTCGGAACCGCGGTCGTACGTTTCGGATCCATCGGTTCCGGCGAGCGTGGAGTCCATCGAATCTTCGAGACCGAGCAAACCGTGCCCGTCCCAGCCGGTCGCGCCGACGAGATTCGCGGCCAGAGAGCCACCGGGGTACTCGCGGATGTCCTGACGCTCGAGGCCGACCTCCCGGAACTTGTCCGAGATCTCGGCAGCAACCGCCGGATCCACGCTGCGCGCGAGGTACGTGAAAGTCTCGTTGCTGTTCATCTTCTGAAGCAGATCTTTTTCCGGAACGGTATCGCCGAGCTTGGCGTGGATTCCGGCGGCGATCTCGGCGAGGCGATCGCTCACTTCCGGCGCCTGCTTGTCACCCTCGGCGCCCTGCTCGATGCTCTTGGCGCGCGCTTCCTCGAGTTCCTTGCGTACCCGCACCGGCTGGAAAGTCAGCGCCTTGGCTTCCATGGTGAAGGCGAGGGGGTTTCCGTTGCGATCGGTTATCGAGCCACGTACAGCCGGATCGACCTGGGTCGTGGTTCGTTGATTGGCAGATTCCGCAGCCAGACTCGGCGCGTCGATTCCCTGAATCCACAAGAGCTGCAATGCCGCAACGGCGAGCGCACCACACATGGTGATACGACCGACTCGCTGACGAAACGGAAATGAGGCGGTGGCCGAGCGGCGCGGACGCCGACCGGGGTTGTTACGGGAGTTCTGACTCACCGACGTTCCTCAGGCGGAGCAGGCACCGCCGTCGTGGTGGCGGGTGCTGTCGTCGTGGGGATCACAGGAACCAATTGTTCACTCTGCGCGAGGTTTCGCGTGTTATTCGGAACGCTCGGCGTGGCTCCGGGAGCAACCGGCGTTGTGGTGCGCGGGGGTGTCGCAGTCGGTGCGGGCACCGATGTGGGCGCATCGAGCGGAGGCATAGCTCCGGCAGTCGCGGGAGTCGGCGTTCCGACGACCTCGACCGAACCGTCCGGATGAACTACCAGTCGTGCAGGGTCCTTGGCGGGGACCATGCCGAGAGCGCTTGCCTGATTTGCCAACTCCGGAGCCGAGTTACGCGACTGGAAGTCACGTTCGAGCGCTGCTTTCTGCTCGACCAAAGACTGGTTGTATGCACGTGCATCACTGAGTTGGTACGAATCCTCGGCAGCGCGAGTGGTCAGCAGCAGAGTCACCGCGAGACCGATGGACAGAAGTCCGATGACGGAGGCGACGAACGGCACTCTCCCCTTGAGCATCGCCCGAGGAGAGATAGACGGGCCGGCAGCAGCGACAGTTCCGGTCCGGCCTGCCGCCCGTGCGGTGCGCTTGTCGTATGCACGTTGCGCTGCACCGGATTTGCCCTGACGACTCATGCCCGCCTCCTGGAAATGCGTTCTGCGGCACGCAAACGCACCGGAGCTGATCGTGGGTTCTCTTCGATTTCCTGCTCTGACGCACGTTCTGCGCCACGGGTGAGAATGCGGAACTCCGGTCCCATACCCGGCAACTCGACCGGTAGTCCTTCAGGACTGGTGGACTTCGAGCGGGGAACCAACTCCGCCTTCACAACTCGATCCTCGAGCGACTGGTAGGACATGAACACCACTCGCCCACCGACTGCCAGTGCGTCGAGCCCGGCAGGAACGGCTGCACGAAGCGAATCCAACTCGGCATTGACTTCGATCCGCAGCGCTTGGAAGGTGCGCTTGGCCGGGTGTCCCCCCGTACGCCGCGTGGCTGCCGGGATTGTTCGGTACAGCAATTCGACCAGAGCTGCACTGGTGGTGAAGGGTTCACGCTCACGCTGCCGAAGGATCTCGGACGCAATCTTTCCCGCGAACCGTTCTTCGCCGTACGTGCTCAGAATGCGAGCAAGGTCGCCGTGACTGTAGGTGTTCAGGACCTCTGCCGCGGTCAGCCCGACCGTCTGATCCATCCGCATGTCGAGAGGAGCGTCGATCGAGTACGCAAAACCTCGGTCGGCTTCGTCCAACTGCATCGACGACACACCCAGATCGAAAAGGATCGCGTGAACCGACTCCGTCGACGGCAGACCTGCCTGTTCGAGCGCGTCCTCGATCCCGTCATACGTGGTGTGCACGAACGTCGTTCGGTCCGCGAATGGCGCCAGACGCTCGGAAGCGATCCGGAGTGCGTTGGTGTCGCGATCGAGACCGATGAGGTGAAGGCCCGGGTACTTGCCCAGGAAGAATTCGGAGTGGCCACCGAGCCCCAACGTCGCATCGATCATGTATGCGCCCGCTCCACCGTCACCGACGGCGGTGATGGCAGGGCCGAGAAGATCGTCGGCGCGGTGCAGAAGTACAGGGACGTGCGCGAAGCCATCGGCATCCGAGGGTTCGTTCACCTCGTGATCCACCATGATTGCTCCGGCTCCTACTTTCATGATTTCCGATGACTTTTCGAAAAGGTGCTGACTTTCCGAGAAGGCGATGACTGTTCGAGAAGGCGAATGCTTCGAGGTCCCTGCCCGAAGGAGAACCTGGCGCTGGGGAAGTGCGTCAGGGTCTTTCCGGGCAGAGGCCTCGCGGCATTCGCCGGGGGCTCTTCGCCTAGACGATCTCGCTGAGAGATTCGCCTGTTGCCTGCGAATAGTCCTCTTCGTTGTCTCCGAGATACCTCTCCCAGGCTGCTAGATCCCAGATCTCGAGGTAATCGACGGAGCCGGTCACTACGCATTCCTTGGACAGGTTTGCGTAACGCCGATGATCAGCCGAGAGGGTGATTCGCCCCTGGGCATCGGCGTGCTGTTCATCTGTGCCGGCGGCCAGGGCACGGACATACGCCCGAGCTGCCGGATCATTGCGTGGAGCTGCCGCTGCCTTTCGAGCAAGCTTGACGAACTCGTCCCGGGGGTAGATGGCGAGGCTGTGATCCTGACTCTTGGTGATCATCAATCCTCCTGCCAGTTCGTCTCGGAACTTTGCCGGCAACGTGAGCCGACCTTTGTCGTCGAGCTTCGGCGTGAAGGTACCGAGGAACACTCGACACCTCCTGCGAGCTTGCGCTGAAACCCTCCCTATCGAGCGGATCGTGCTTCAGCTCTCCGCCCGAACCCACAGTACCCCACTTTCCCCCACAAACAAGGAGCACATGGTCCCTATTCAGCATCATTTGCTGATAAATAGCAGGTCAGCGCAGGTGGGGAGACGTGGGGGAAATTTGTAACCGTGTCCCGCCCCACACCGCCGTCAGATCGACCCTTTACGCCACGATCTGTTGCTCCCCCACACAAAATCGCAGTACAAGCGCGGTTTTCGAATAGACGTGAGCGGGACGAGGTCTGGTCGTGCGCTGCAGTTCGACCAGGGTGGAGGAAAGTGGAGGGCCGAGTGGAGCGAAGTGGAGGAAGCCCGCGGGCATGCCCTGAGGCAGCAGGAGTGGCGAGTGATTCGCTCGCACGTCACTGATTCACTCGATGGATTGCCGGCGCACACGTACAACACCCACAGCAACGGCGTGTGGCGGTCGGCAACCTTGGTTGCCGACCGCCACACGTGTGGTCGTCCGTGCCCTGAAGAGGGCGTCACGTCCGAACTGCATCACTCTCGAAGTACGCCCGAAGAAGGGCGGGAGAGCTAGTCCTGCTCGAACCTGCGTTTGAATCGATCTTCCATCCGCGACGAGAATCCGCCGCCGGACTTCCGGCCGCGTCCCCGCCCGGATCCGCCGGCACTACCCCTACCCGGCGGACCGGAGGGATGATTGCCACCTTCGGAAGCGGAGTCGGCGGCCGGCGCAGACTTACGTCCACCACCCCAGAGGAACAACACCCCTGCGCCGAACATGAACAAGAAACCGAACAGGCTGATGATCGGAAAACCGCCCGGCTTGAGCGGGAGTGCAACCCCCGCGATCAGCAGGACCAGACCCAGCACGAATAGAGCCGCTGCTTGGAACCGCCGTCTACTCGACGGCGCCCGCATACGGCCGCCCCTCACATTGGAGGCGAACTTGGGGTCTTCGGCATAGAGAGCGCTCTCGATCTGATCGAGCATGCGCTGCTCGTGCTCGGAGAGTGGCACGGTACCTCCCCCGGCACTGGAAGTTTGGCAACCACCCCACGGTGTGAGGCGGCGGGTAATCAAGTTGGACGATTACCTGTTTTCATAATACGAGCAGTTTAGGTCTCGGACCACCAACTCCGGGTACGAGTTCCGCCACAAGCGTACGTATTCGTGCCGAAGGGCCCCGATTCGGCTCCATTTGCCTGTGCGGACCAGGAAATTCCCCGGAAACAACTGCCGACACGGACCATTTGTTCACGACGCTCGCAAATGCTCGGACGCGTCCTGACCGATGAAATCTTCGACCGCCGTGAGAAAACGGCCGACCTCGGCGAAGAATGCGTCGGAATCGGAGTCCGTGATCACGATCGACACGCCGGTTTCCACGGCCGCACGCGTAGAGGACCACCCTGCGAAG
Organism: Rhodococcus sp. SG20037; assembly: GCF_031763325.1. NCBI lineage: Bacteria > Bacillati > Actinomycetota > Actinomycetes > Mycobacteriales > Nocardiaceae > Rhodococcus > Rhodococcus sp. SG20037. The sequence goes on from NZ_CP134497.1 coordinate 3,729,316, forward strand.
AACTTCGACCACGCTCCGAACGCGGGCGCTGCGGCGTCCATCAGAACCCACGCGTTTCCGCTTCGCTTGCGCTTCGAGCCGGCACCGGCAGGAGCTGCGGCCAACACTGCCCCGGCACCACGTAGGGCCGCCAGGTAGGCACACCGGAACCGGTCGGCAGGATCGCCCGCCCCAATCGCTTCCTCGAGAAGCGCATCCGCCTTCCGGAGCAGCCCCCACGCCACACCGGACTTTCCCACTCGAGCAGTGCGGTCGCTGGCGTCCCTCGCGCCGAAGGACCGCCTCGCCGACATCGGCAATCGAGAAATTGCGGCATCCGACGGACTCGACAACTCGGCAGGAAGAGTTCGTTGGCACTTCACACGTTCAGGCTTCACACGCTCGGACATCGGGGCACCTCCTGCACCGTGAGGATCCAAGACCAGGTGGGCCGGAGATGCCCGCTTCCCTTCGGGCATCTCCGGATCACCCACATCGAACATCTGTTCGACCTATTCAATATAACTGCACCCACCGACACGCCGTCAAGAGAAGAGGTGAGACCGGTCGACCCGCAGATCGCCTGGACACCACATACGGTCGACCTCGATCGCGCAGAATTCGCGAGTCGACTCCACGAGGCACTGGCCGTGTACGTCACCGCGATGGACTATCCGCGAGGAACCGAGTTCCATCGCGCACCGATGTGGCAGGAGCACGCGAACCGGCCTGGCTGGAAGGCAGTCGGCGCTTTGGCGGTTCCTCAGCAACCGTCACACGAAAATCTGCCGCTGGTGGGGATCGCTTACGGGTATCGCGGGAGCCCGGACCAGTGGTGGCATCAACAGGTACTGCACGGGCTTCGGCGCTCGGGTCGTCCCCAGAGCGAGATCGACACGATTCTGAGCGACTACTTCGAACTCACCGAACTCCACGTGCATCCGAACGGACAAGGTCACCGGTTGGGCGAATCGCTCTTGCGTCACCTCCTCGTCGATCGACCCGAACGCAGTGTTCTGTTGTCGACACCCGAGGTGTACGACGAGGACAACCGAGCCTGGCGGCTGTACCGTCGCCTCGGCTTTCGTGACGTGCTCCGCAGATTTCGTTTTGCCGGCGACAACCGGCCGTTCGCAGTCCTCGGCCGTGGACTCCCGCTGTGAGCGCGCTTCTCGACGCCGTCGTCGTCGGCTCCGGACACAACGCGCTCGTATCGGCCGCCTACCTCGCACGCGAGGGTTGGTCGGTCGAGGTTCTGGAGAAGGACACGGTTCTCGGCGGCGCCGTCTCGACCGTCGAGCGATTTCCCGGATACAAGGTGGACCGGGGGTCGTCGGCACACCTCATGATCCGACACAGCGGCATCATCGAGGAACTCGGACTCGGCGCGCACGGACTGCGCTACATCGACTGTGACCCGTGGGCGTTCGCGCCGCCCGCCCCGGGCACCGACGGGCCGGGCATCGTGTTTCACCGCGACCTCGACGCAACCTGCTGGTCCATCGAACGAGCATGCGGGACAAAGGACGCCGACTCCTACCGGCGATTCGTCGCGGTCTGGTCGGAGCGCAGTCGACATGTCATGAAAGCGTTTTCCGCACCGCCCACCGGATCGAACCTGATCGGTGCGTTCGGAGGTCTCGCCACCGCACGCGGCAACAGCGAACTGTCTCGGCAGTTCCTCGCGCCTGGCGACGCACTGCTCGACGAGTATTTCGACAGTGAGGCACTCAAAGCAGCGCTTGCGTGGTTCGGCGCCCAGTCCGGGCCTGCGATGTCGGAACCGGGAACCGCTCCGATGGTCGGCTTCGCGGCCCTCATGCACGTCTTGCCGCCAGGGCGAGCAGTCGGTGGAAGCGGCGCACTGAGTGCTGCGTTGGCCTCCCGGATGGCTGTCGACGGCGCCACGGTCGCGCTCGGTGACGGCGTGACGTCGATCCGTCGAAACTCGAGTCACTGGACCGCCACAACCGAGAGCGGTCGAGAAGTTCACGCTCGCAAGGTAATCGCCGGGTGCCACATCCTGACCACGCTCGACCTCCTGGGCCGAGGGGGCTTCGACCGAACCACGCTCGATCACTGGCGGCGGAAAATCAGGGTCGGCCCCGGCATCGGCGCGGTACTTCGACTGGCGACATCCGCGCTTCCGTCGTACCGCGGCGACGCCACGACACGGGAAAGTACCTCGGGATTGCAATTACTCGTCTCCGATCGCGCACACTTGCGCACTGCACACGGCGCAGCACTGGCGGGGGAACTTCCTCCTCGCCCTGCGGTTCTCGGAATGAGTTTCAGCGGAATCGATCCCACGATCGCCCCGGCCGGTCGGCATCAGGTGACACTGTGGTCGCAGTGGCAACCGTATCGCCTCAGTGGACATCGCTATTGGGCATCGGTCGCCGAGGCGGAGGCCGACCGGATCGTCGGCGAGATGGAGGCTTTCGCACCCGGGTTCGCCGATTCCGTCCTCGACCGGTTCATTCAGACCCCCCGGGACATCGAGTCGGAATTGGGGATGATCGGCGGAAATGTCATGCACGTCGAGATGTCACTCGATCAGATGATGTTGTGGCGACCGCTTCCGGAACTGTCCGGCCATCGCGTTCCGGGAGCAGACGGGTTGTATCTGACCGGAGCATCGACTCATCCCGGTGGCGGTGTGTCCGGAGCCAGCGGTCGCAGTGCGGCTCGAATCGCACTGTCGGACAGCCGCCGGGGCGCGACTCGTCGTTGGATGCGTCGTTCGAGCAGGTCGTGAAGGTCACCCGCCGAACTTCACCCGCCGACACGCCCCCGCCTCGATGACTGGCTACGCCACGGCTGGCACGATGACCACTGTGCAACAGTCCACCGATCCCGCCGCCAAGCCGACCAGTCGGAAACGTTTCCTGACGGTTGCCGCGCTCGCCCTCATGCTTGTTCCCTTGCTTGCCGGGTGCATCCGCGTGCAGGTGTCGATGGGAGTGTCCGCGAACGATCGTGTGACCGGACAGGTGGTAGCTGCCGCTATTCCGGCGAACGAGGCGGACAAGGGTCCGCAGCTGACCCCACCTTCGTCGCTGGAGGACAAGATACGGGTTCAGGAGTACAAGAAGGACGGGTACGTCGGCAGCCAGGCGTTCTTCAGCGACTTGTCCTTCGGTGACGTCGCCCAACTGGGCTCCATGTACGCCGAGGGGTCCGGGTCGTTCCAGATCACCCTCAAGCGATCCGGGGACACCGTCACGCTCGACGGCAAGGCAGACCTGAAGACGGTTCCAACTCAGGGCGCCGACGTCCAGGTCAGCATCGCCTTCCCGGCACGGGTCGGCACGACCAACGGAACACGAGACGGCGATTCCCGGGTGTCGTGGACCTTGCCCGCCGGCGAGGTGTCCACGATGCGCGCCGAGGTCAACTACGCGGACCCAAGCACCCGAAGCTTCGCCGGGTGGGCAGGAATCATGGCCGGGCTGGCGCTCGGTGTCGCGATTGTCGTCGGTGCGATGGCCTGGATGGCGCGCAATCGAGCACCGATCAAGCGCGCGCCCGCCGCGAAAGCACCGGCTATGAAGACGCCTGTCACGAAATCACCTGCCAGCAAGCAAGCTGACACCAGGAATCCGAAAAACACCACGAAGTAGCGCCTGGCGATTGCCCCCCTCGATTGGTGTCGAGCGGGGCAACCGGGATCAGACGGCTTGCGCTGTCCCGACAGAAGTGTCGGGGGTGAGACCGAGTCGCTCGAGGACCTCACTGGTGGCGCGCGCGAAGTTCAACGTGATGAAGTGCAGGCACGGAGCGCCTTCGGCGATCAACCGCTCACCCATCTCGGTGGCCAGATCGATGCCGAGTTCGCGGACCGCTGCACGGTTCTCGTCCGGACCGCTTCCGGCCGCGGCGTCGAATCGACGCTCGAGAGCGGGGGGCAATGACGAGCCCGAGAGCTCGAGCATGCGCCGCACCGAGCGTAGCGACGTCACCGGCATGATCTCCGGGATGATCGGCTTGGCGCCCTGTTCTGCGTCGTACGCACTCACCCGGTCACGAAGACGCAGGTAGTCCTCCACGTCGAAGAACATCTGAGTGATCGAGTACTCGGCGCCGGCACGCAACTTCGACACCAGGTACTTCGTGTCGTATGCCAAGTCCGGAGCGCGGTAGTGCCCCTCGGGGAACGACGCGACGCCGACGTGGAAGTCGCCCAGGTCACGGACCATCCGCACGAGTTCCTCGGCGTACTCGACGCCTTCGGGATGCTTCTTCCACTCGCCGAGCGGATCGCCGGGCGGATCGCCGCGCAATACGAGGATGTTGCTGATCCCACGATCGGCGTAGGCACCGACCATGGCGCGAAGCTCTTCGGTGCTGTGTGAGACAGCAGTCAGGTGAGCAACCGGCAGCAGGGTCGTCTCTTCGGCAAGTTCGCCGGTGACACGCACCGTACGATCGCGCGTCGAGCCACCTGCGCCGTAGGTCATCGAGACGAACGCCGGTCCGAGCCGCTCGAAGGTACGCACCGCACGCCACAGGCGCGCTTCGGCGTCCGCGTCACGCGGCGGCGAAAACTCGACCGAGAACGGAATACGGCTACCTGTCGAGGAAGCGATCCGATCGACGATCGACGGTGTTCGGGTGGCCCACCCCTCGCTGGAGCGGCCCCTGACTGGATCGAATGTCACCGGTCAAGCATATGTTTTCCAGCTGCAAACAAGCTCATCGCCCAGGACTGCGTATCCCGAATGTCAGGATCACGCAGTTCACGGCCCGACCCGCCGTTGATTCCAACCCCCACTAAGCTGGGCTCCAAGCTCGCTTCCGTGTAACCATCCGGCGCGAGAACATACCGATCTTGGAGGCCACCCTGTCCGCAGGAACCGCGCGCGTTGGACAGAGTTCGACCAACACCGCACCGCATCCGACCTCACTCGAACTGCCAGGTCTGTTCGAAGCAGCGCTCCGCGACTTCTTCGCTTCACGCCGCGAACTCGTCTCGAACATCGGCGGTGGATACGAGGAGGCCGTCAGCACCCTCGAGGCCTTCGTCCTGCGCGGAGGAAAGCGCGTCCGACCGTCGTTCGCCTGGACGGGATGGCTCGGCGCCGGAGGCGACCCGAACGGTAAGGACGCAGACGCGGTGATTCGTGCGTGCGCCGCCCTCGAACTGGTGCAGGCCTGCGCGCTCGTCCACGACGACATCATCGACGCATCCACGACCAGGCGCGGCTTCCCGACCGTTCACGTCGAATTCGAGGACCAGCACCGAGACGAGGAGTGGAGCGGCGATTCCGCGCACTTCGGCGAGGCCGTCGCCATTCTTCTCGGCGACCTGGCCTTGGCCTGGGCGGACGACATGATCCGAGAATCCGGGATCAGCCCCGAGGCGGCCGCACGAGTGAGCCCGGTCTGGTCGGCAATGCGCACCGAGGTGCTCGGTGGCCAATTCCTCGACATCAGCAATGAAGCCCGAGGCGACGAGACCGTCGAGGCAGCCATGCGGGTCAACCGCTACAAGACCGCCGCGTACACGATCGAACGCCCACTGCACCTCGGCGCCGCGCTGTTCGGTGCGGACGCCGAGTTGGTCGATGCCTACCGGACCTTCGGCACGGACATCGGTATCGCCTTCCAACTTCGCGACGACCTGCTCGGTGTCTTCGGAGATCCGTCCGTCACGGGCAAACCGTCGGGCGACGATCTCATCGCCGGTAAGCGAACTGTCCTGTTCGCGATGGCGCTTGCCCGCGCCGACGCCGCAGATCCGGCGGCAGCAGAACTGCTCCGCAACGGAATCGGCACGCAGCTGACCGACACCGAGGTCGACACTCTGCGCCAGGTGATCACCGATCTGGGCGCCGTCACCGACGTCGAAACGCAGATCGACACCCTCGTCGAGGCAGCTGCGAACGCCCTCGACTCGAGCACGGCAACGGCAGAGTCCAAGGCTCGCCTGACCGACATGGCGATCGCGGCCACGAAGCGAAGCTACTGACCGTGGCACACGTGCACCGCACTCGAACCGTCAGCTCGCCGACCGATCGAGTCGTGATCGTCGGCGCGGGACTTGCCGGACTGTCTGCGGGGTTGTATCTGCGTGGCGCCGGCCGCGACGTCACGATTCTCGAGAGCAACAGCTCGGTCGGTGGGCGAGTCGGTGTCTACCAGGGCAATGACTACAGCATCGACAACGGCGCAACGGTGCTCACGATGCCCGAACTCGTCGAAGACGCCCTTGCGGCCGTCGGCGCCGACCCAGCCTCGACAAACCCCAAATTCGTTGTGCACAAGCTCGATCCGACGTACCACGCGCGATTCGCAGACGGCACCGCTCTCGATGTCCACGCCGACCCAGAAGACATGGCTGCCGAAATCTCCCGTGTCTGCGGGCCGGAAGAAGCGCAGCGATACCGTGCGTTGCGGCGATGGCTGAACCGGATCTTCGACGCGGAATTCGACCGCTTCATGGACGCCGACTTCGATTCTCCCCTCGGACTGGTCAATTCGCGTGACGCAGTCAAAGATCTGAGCCGGCTCGTCGCACTGGGAGGATTCGGGAAACTGGGCGGGCAGGTGGATCGCAAGATCCGCGACCCTCGCCTCCGGCGGATCTTCACCTTCCAAGCGCTGTATGCGGGCGTTGCTCCGTCTCGGGCCCTCGCGGTGTACGGGGCGATCGCTCACATGGACACCTCACTCGGCGTCTACTTCCCCGAGGGCGGGATGCGCACGATCGCCGAGTCGATGGCCGACGCCTTCACCGAGGCCGGCGGAATTCTGCATCTCGGCCGCACTGTCGAACGCCTCGAGGTAAGCGATCGGCGCGTGCACACCGTTCACACACGCGACGGCGAGCGCTTCGACTGTGACGCCGCCGTCCTCACTCCCGACATGGCCGTCACGGACTCGCTCTTGCGCCCGCATACGCGATTGCGTCCGCGCCCGGTGCGTACATCGCCGTCCGCCGTCGTGATTCACGGCACTGTTTCCTCCGCGGTCGCCGACGAATGGCCCGCGCAGCGACACCACATGATCGACTTCGGCGAGGCGTGGAAGCGCACCTTCGCCGAGATCACGGCACGCCGCGGCCGCGGGCGGCTGATGAGTGATCCGTCACTGCTCGTCACCCGACCGGCGCAGACCGACCCGAGCCTGGTCTTCTCGCGAGACGGCCGGATCCGTGAACCGCTGTCAGTCCTCGCGCCGTGCCCGAATCTGGACAGTGCGCCGCTCGACTGGGAAGTTCTCGGCCCGGCCTACGTGCGTGAAATCATCCTCACGCTGCAAGAACGTGGCTATACGGGACTGGTCGAAGGGTTCGAGATCGATCACGTCGACACCCCGCAGACCTGGCTCGAGAAGGGCATGGCCGCGGGTAGCCCGTTCGCAGCGGCACACACCTTCACCCAGACGGGGCCGTTCCGACGCAAGAACCTCGCCCGCGGCTTCGACAACGTCGTTCTCGCCGGATCGGGAACCGTTCCGGGGGTGGGAGTACCGACCGTTCTGCTGTCCGGACGGCTCGCCGCCGAACGTATTACCGGTACACGCGAGCGAGCCAGCGCGGTGGGCACTCGTGCGAGCAACTAAACTAGCCCCTCGTAACCGACCATTCATCCACGATTCACCGACTCGGGCGCTGCATGCGCCGATCGACACCGATCTCCTCGGGGGAGGAACCTGCACCGATGACGTCCTCTGCCGCAGCCACTGAAAGACCGTGGCACCTAAGGGCCGCCAATTTCCTTCGGACTCCCGAAGGTCACAGTGCACTGCTCGGTTTCTTCGGCGCAGTCATGGTCACTTTCGGCGGATTCGGTGCCGGTAGCGTCCGGCGCCAAGATCCGCTGCTCGAGTCGATGCATCTGTCCTGGCTCCGTTTCGGCCACGGATCGATTCTGTCGGCGGCCATCGTCTGGATCGGTGTCCTGTGCATGATCGCCGCCTGGGTTCGACTGGGCCGCTCGACTCTGCGCGGTGACGTCTCGTTGCGCGGATTGCGCTACGTCGTCCCGGTCTGGACGTTTCCGCTGCTGTTCGCGGTGCCCATGTTCAGCCGTGACGCCTACTCCTACCTGGCGCAAGGCGCGTTGTTGCGCAACGGCTTCGACCCGTATGCCGTCGGCCCCGTCGTCAATCCGGGAATCCTGCTCGACAACGTCTCCAACGTGTGGACGACGACAACTACCCCGTACGGTCCGGTTCACCTTCTCCTTGCCGACGCCATCGTTCGGCTGACCGGTGAGAACGTCATCGCCGGCACGATGCTGTTGCGGATCACGATGCTCCCCGGACTCGCCCTGATGATGTGGGCCGTTCCCCATCTCGCGACGAAGCTCGGCGGAAACACCTCGATCGCCCTGTGGCTCGCAGTACTCAATCCCCTCGTCCTGATCCACCTGATCGGCGGCGTTCACAACGAGATGCTCATGGTCGGCCTCATGGCCGCAGGCATTGCGCTCGCTCTCGAACGCAAGCACCTCTTCGGGATCGGGCTGATCGCGCTCGCCGTCGCGATCAAGGCAACCGCAGGCGTCGCACTTCCCTTCATAGTCTGGATCTGGATGATCCACGAGCGGGAGGACGCCGCAGCCGCCGGGCGAGAACCGGCGTCACCGATCCGATCGTTCGTCAAAACGGCCGGCGCAGGTTTCGCGGTGTTCGTGGCGGTACTCGGATCCACCTCACTGATCGCCGGAGTCGGCCTCGGCTGGACGACGGCACTCTCCGGTTCGGCAAAGATCATCAACTGGCTCTCGCTGCCCACGATCGTGGCGCACATCGGAACCATGGCAACCTCCTGGTTCGCCGGCGACCATTTCAACGACATCCTCGAAGTCTCCCGGACCATCTCGGCGGTTGTGTTGATCGCGATCATCGCCGTCGTGTGGTGGCGCTACCGCAAGACCGAGCGCGACGCCGTCATGGGCATCGTGATCGTGATGGTCGCCATCGTCGTTCTGTCCCCCGCAGCACTCCCCTGGTACTACTCCTGGCCGCTGGCAGTAGCTGCCGGTTTCGCAATGTCGCCGACGACTCTCGCCGTACTGACCGGGCTGTCCACCTGGCTGATGCTGGTGTTCCAGCCGGACGGATCGATCGGCCTCTACACGTTCCCGCACGTGGCTCTGGCCATCGTCGCTGCCGTGATCGCGGCGATGTCCTTGCAGACGGAAGACCCACTGCGACTTCGTGGACGCAAACACGAGAAACCGATCGAAATGACGTCAGCCGCCTCGGCGCCCTCGACGTCAGGATCTGCGTGATCCGCGTGTCATGAACGCACTGCCTGCGTCCTATGAATTCTGCGAGGACGTGACGAGGGAACACGGCCGAACGTACTTTCTGGCCACCCGGTTGTTGCCCGTACCTCGACGCCGCGCAGTTCACGCGCTCTACGCATTTGCTCGCGTCGTCGACGACATCGTGGACGAACCCTCGGGTCCGCATGAACGAGGCACGGTGCTCGCCGACGTCGAACGTGCAGCCGTCAACGCACTCGACAACCCCACTGCGACAGGTGGCTTCCCGTCGACGGTTCCCCTCGACCTGACACGCGTACTCCCGGCCTTCGCGGATGCTGTGAAGACGTTCGACATCCCGCGCGCATATTTCGACGCCTTCTTCGAGTCCATGCGGATGGACGCCCCCGACACGGCGAAGTTTCGACCCGTTTACAACACGATGGACGAACTCAGCGAGTACATGTACGGCTCTGCCGTCGTCATCGGTTTGCAGATGCTCCCGATTCTCGGAGTGAGCGTTCCGCAGCAGGAAGCTGTAGTGCCCGCGTCGAATCTCGGTGAGGCGTTTCAGCTGACCAACTTCATCCGCGACGTCGGTGAAGACCTCGACCGGGGACGTCTGTATCTACCGGCGGGCGAGTTCGCCGCATTCGGGGTCGACATCGAGATGCTCGAGCACGGGCGCAGAACCGGAACGGTGGACGTTCGGGTCAAGCGCGCGCTGGCACACTTCATTGCCGTGACGCGGGGGAGGTATCGGTCTGCCGAATCTGGCATCCCGATGCTCGATCGGCGGGTCCAGCCGTCGATCCGCACGGCTTTCGTGTTGTACGGAGCAATTCTCGACCAGGTCGAGCGCGCCGACTTCCGGATACTGCATCGACGTGTGTCCGTTCCCGGACGCACGCGACTTCGAGTCGCTGCGCCGGGTCTGGTCCGGTCGGCAACCTACGCGGCGAAAAACCGCATGCGGTGAGTTGTCAGAAGGCCGGCAGCTCAGAAAGCCATGGCCTGTGCGCGGCGGATGACCTCACGCGCGAGATCACCATGCAGTGCGTCCACCGGGCGCCCCGGCAGGGAATCGTCGGCCAGGAACAACCAGCGGAGGATTTCGACATCGGTGTAGCCGCCGTCGTGCAGCACCGCCAGCAGACCGGGCAGCCACTTGACGATCTGGCCGTCCTCGCCGAAGAACACTTCGGGGACACCGAGAACGCCATGCCGCTTGACTGCGATGATCTTGTGATCGCGAAGCAACTGGTGAACCTTGCTCACCGGCAACCCGACGTTCTTCGCCACATCCACCAGCTGGAACAGGGAAACCGAAGAATCCAGGACATCATCACAATAAGGAATCGCGCTCACCGCGAGAAGTTTATCCGGTCCGGCGAGCCCGCTGTGTACCGCCCGGTGCAGTGCTCGAAACTGCCGCTCCGCTCAGGTCACAGCGCTCTGTGACGTTCTCGAGACTTCCGCGTCGGTATCGCTGGCTACGATGGACGGGATGCGGCGTATCAGTAACCGGGATTTCGCGGTGGATGTAAATGGGTGCCCTCACTGCGGGAGCCAGTACGCGGTAAACAACCACCCACATGCCGACAGCTACCACCTAGACCGCAAGCAGACAGATCGCAAGCACGGAGGAACAGTCATTACGGAGGTCGAGGGTTGATCGGCGAAATGCTCGAGCGCCGCTATCGAGTGGACGCACCGATCGCGCGCGGCGGTATGTCGACCGTGTATCGAGGCCTCGATACACGGTTGGATCGACCTGTCGCGATCAAGGTGATGGACCCGCAATTCGCCGGCGATCCAGCGTTCCTGACTCGTTTCGAGTTCGAGGCCCGGGCCGTGGCCCGACTCAAGCATCCGGCCCTTGTGGCCGTCTACGACCAAGGCAGCGATCGCAATCACGTGTTCCTCGTGATGGAACTCGTCGACGGTGGAACCTTGCGTGAACTCCTTCGTGAGCGCGGACCGATGCCGCCACACGCAGTCGCTGCAGTCGTGGCACCTGTCCTGGACGCGTTGGCGGTGGCGCATCGAGCGGGACTGGTGCACCGTGACGTCAAACCCGAGAACATCTTGATCTCGGACACCGGCGAAGTGAAGATCGCCGACTTCGGATTGGTGCGTGCAGCTGCGGCAGCAACCACCACCTCCAACAGCGTGATCCTCGGCACCGCGGCCTATCTGTCGCCGGAACAGGTGACGTCAGGAATTGCCGACACTCGAAGCGACGTCTATTCCACCGGCGTGTTGATGTTCGAACTTCTCACCGGTACAACACCGTTCACCGGCGATACGTCACTCTCCATCGCCTACCAACGCATCCACGACGATGTCCCGCGCCCAGGTTCACGTATCCCCGGTGTACCGGCGCAGTTCGATCGTCTGGTTGCCGAAGCCACTCACCGCGAGCCCGCACATCGTTTCGCCGACGCCGGTGAGATGGCAGCTGCACTTCGCAGTGTGAGCGAGCAACTGGAACTTCCGTCATACCGCGTTCCCGCTCCGCGTCGAAGCGCCCAGCACCAGAGCGCGCAAGTTGCCCCGGCCCGGCCACAACCGGCGCCTGCGCCTCCCACGGAGGTACACCCGAACTCTGCTGCGCGCCCGAACCCTGCTGCCACGACGGTATTGGCGTCCGGCGTGGCCCCGGCTGTGGCAGCCACCACGGCGCTCGGCACGGGCTCTCCTCCCCCTGGCGGTATCCAGCACACTCGCGCGGTCACCGCACAAACTGCTCGTCCGGCGACGGTCGACGGCGACTCGGATTTCGACGACGGTTCCGATTTCGGCGACGACCACCCGGGGCACGACGATCCGCATGCTCATTTTGTCGAGGCACGACGCAAATCGCGACGAGCCACCCTGATCTGGCTGCTCGTCATCGCGGTCCTCGCGCTCGCGTTGGGCTTCGGCGGATGGTGGATGGGATCGGGCCGCTATACAGCCGTTCCCTCGATCGACGGGCTGACAAAGGACACTGCGGTCACCGCTCTGCAGGACGCCGGGCTCTCCCCCGACGTCCAGGGTCAGTACTCCGACGCCCAACCCATCGACACGGTGATCGGGACAGACCCGGCCTCCGGCTCCAGGGTTACCAAAGGCTCGACCGTCGCGCTGCTGACTTCGCTCGGGCGTCCGACTGTCCCGCCCATTCCGGCCGGCGGCGACGTCTCGGCCCTGGGCGCACAACTCGCCGATCGCACTCTCGTCGCGGTCGACGGCGGGGACACATTCAGCTCCAAGATCCCGATCGGCGGCGTGGCCGCGCTCGACCCGGCACCGGGAACCGAAGTTGCCGTGGGCTCCTCGGTCAAGGTCATCACATCCAAAGGGTCACCGCCCGTGGACATTCCCGATGTGAAGGGCATGTCCGAGAACGCTGCGCGCGCCGCCCTCGACAAGGTAGGTATCTCCGTCAGCACCACCAGAACAACGTTCGACGACGCCGTCGAGGGCGGTAGCGTGATCGGCACCGATCCCGCAGTCGGGTCCTCCGTCAACGCCGGCACCTCCGTGGTTCTCCTCATCTCCGACTCCGTCAAGGTTCCCTCGCTGATCGGCCGCTCCGTCTCCTCAGCACGCGAAGAACTCGGCCGCCTCGGCCTCGAGATCACCGTGCGTCAGCTCACCCAGAACGACAGCTCGGTCATCATCAGCCAGAGCGTCAAGAACGATCTCGTTGCCAAGGGCACCGACATCAGCGTCGTCGCAATTCCCTGACAGTCCGCTTCGGCCTAATCTGAATTCATGGCCACGTGGGAACCCGAGAGCATTGGGATACTCGACTTGCCGTCGGGGAGATCGATTCGGGGTCGAGGACTCCGCAATCCACTTCCTTCCGGACCTCTCCCCACCTTCGGCGTCTATCTGACCGGTAAAGAACCTCCCGACACCGAGTGGGAGTCGGAGTGGGTCCGCTGGCGAGATTTCTGGTTGCCGAGCGATCCCGATGCGCTGCGCAGGGCCTTGCACGAAGTGTGGGTGCGCTCGGAAACCGAAAGAGTCGAGATCGCTTGTGGTGGTGGATACGGCCGCACCGGAACAGCGTTGGCCGCTCTTGCCGTCATGGACGGAGTGCCCAGTAAGGACGCCACCGCGTACGTTCGCGCACGTTACTCACCTCGCGCCGTCGAAATGCCCTGGCAGCGCCGATTCGTCACACGATTCACGCAATAGCGAACGCCCCCACCTGCGCGAGCGGGTGAGGGCGTTTGCCGAAAATCAATGCCGGCGCGAATCAGCTTCGGCGAAGCAGGGTTTCAGCCTCGCAGCATCTCGGCCACGAGGAACGCGAGCTCCAACGACTGTTGGGTGTTCAATCGGGGGTCGCACGCCGTCTCGTAGCGACCGCCGAGATCGAGGTCGGAGATGTCCTGCGCGCCGCCGAGGCACTCGGTGACGTTCTCACCGGTCAGCTCGACGTGGATGCCACCCGGATGCGTGCCGAGACCGTTGTGGACCTCGAAGAATCCCTGAACCTCGTCGACGATGCGGTCGAAGTGGCGCGTCTTGTACCCGGTGGAGGCTTCGTGGGTGTTGCCGTGCATCGGATCGCACTGCCAGATGACCTGGTGACCGGTGGCTTGGACCTTCTCGATGATCGCCGGCAGCAGGTCGCGGACCTTGCCGTTGCCCATGCGCGAGATCAGAGTCAGACGACCCGGCTTGTTGGTGGGGTCGAGACGCTCGACGTATTCCACCGCCATTTCCGGCGTCGTGCTCGGGCCGATCTTGAGGCCGATCGGGTTGGACACCAACTCGGCGAAGGCGATGTGCGCGCCGTCGAGCTGACGAGTGCGGTCACCGATCCAGAGGAAGTGAGCCGACAGGTCGTAGAGCTTGGGGTGATCGCTGTCGTTGTCGAGACGCAGCATCGCGCGCTCGTAGTCGAGCACCAGGGCCTCGTGGCTGGCAAAGATCTGTGCCTGGTGCAGGCTCGGATCGGTGACGCCACACGCGTTCATGAACTGCAGGCCGCGGTCGATCTCGGCTGCCAGTTGCTCGTAGCGTGCGCCCGCGGGAGACGCTGCGACGAATTCGCGGTTCCAATCGTGCACCTTGTGCAGGTCGGCCATGCCGGCGCCGGTGAGTGCGCGAACCAGGTTCATCGCGGCGCTGGCGTTGGCGTATGCACGCACCAGTCGCGAAGGATCGTGGGCGCGGACTGCCTCGTCGGCGACGAGCGAGTTGATCATGTCGCCGCGGTAGGACTTCAGACCCAACGAGTCGATGTCGGCAGAGCGCGGTTTGGCGTACTGGCCGGCGATGCGAGCGACCTTGACGACCGGCATCGAGGAACCGTAGGTGAGCACGACGGCCATCTGCAGCAACGTGCGGATGTTTCCCTTGATGTGCGGCTCGGTGTTGTCCGCGAAGGTCTCGGCGCAGTCACCGCCCTGGAGCAGAAATGCCTCACCACGCGCGACCTGCGCGAGACGCTCTTGCAGCGCCTCGACTTCGCTGGCCACCGTGATGGGAGGCACGCTCTCGAGCACAGTCCGCATGGCGGCCGCCTGGTCAGCGGGCCACGAGGGCTGCTGAGCAGCGGGCTTCGCGAGCGCCTCGTCGAGCTGCTTACGCAGTCCGGCAGGCAGCGGCGGGAGTTCGGGCAAGCGGTCGATCGGCACGTCGACAGTCCAGTTCACCTCTACAGGATATTCGCTCGCTCGTCGGCGCGTCACACAGGCTCTCGATCGCAGCCCAATCGGAACACTTCCCGCGCACCGAAACCTGGGTCAGCGAAGTGACCGTGCAGCCGAAATGGCGTCGAACTTCACGAGGTTGTGCCTGGCGTCGGCAAGTGCGTCGTGTGCGTCGGCGGGCGCCGACGGGAGGGCAGGACTGCCGTTGTCTTCCCAGAACTGTCGGAGTTCGCGGGTGTACCGCGGCATCGACTGCGGTAGTTCCGTCATGTCGCCCCACAACTGGCACAGCGCGACGTGGTCGTAGGCGGCGACCCACGCCCAGAGCTCCGGAACCACCATCGGCCGCGGAACGAAGAATTTCAGAAGATCGTCGCGGATCTTCTCGCGTGATTTCCACAGCGGCGACGAAGGCTGCGGCAACTTCGGCAGCACGTTCTTGCGCACCCAACTACCGGCACGGGCGGGATCGAACTCCGTCGAAACCGCGTAGTACTCTCGGCCGTCCTCACAGACAACGCCGATGGACACGAGATCGATGGTTCGACCGTCTTCGATGAATTCACAGTCGTAGAAGTAGCGCACGTCCGAAAACTATGCCGCACGCGCAGGCTCTGGAGCCAATGCGCGTGCGGCCGGTGTGGGAAATCTCTAGCTGGCTTGTGCGTCCGGGAGCGAATCCTTGTCGGACTTCGCGGATTCCTTCGACTCGGCCGAGGCCACGAGATCGACAACCGACTCGCCGCCTTCCGCCGGAACGTCGACGGCAGCTTCGGGTTTCGTGGGCGCCTGGTTCTTGAGGCTTGCCGCGTAGATGTCCACGTACTCCTGGCCGGAGAGTTTCATCAACTTGTACATCACCTCGTCGGTCACAGCGCGCTCGACGAAGCGGTTTCCGCCCATGCCTTCGAAGCGGGAGAAATCGATGGGTTCGCCGACGATCACGGTGACCTTGGCGGGACGCCACATCCGTGAGCCGATCGGATTCATCTTGTCGGTGCCGACCATCGCTACCGGGATCACCTTGACGCCCGATTCAAGTGCGAGGCGCGCCATTCCGGTCTTGCCCTTGTAGAGGCGACCGTCAGGCGAGCGCGTCCCCTCGGGGTAGATACCCAGCAGGCTGCCCGAACCGAGGACCTTGAGACCGGCGTTGAGTGCATCCTGCGCCGCGTCTGCACCGGTTCGGTCGATAGGGACCTGACCGACCGCGGTGAAGAACCACTTCTGGAAAGCGCCCTTCAGACCGGAACCGGTGAAGTACTCACTCTTGGCAAGGAACGTGATGCGGCGGTTGACGCGAAGCGGAAGGTAGAACGAGTCCAGAACCGCCTGGTGATTGCTGGCCAGAATGGCCGCCCCGTCAGTCGGAATGTTCTCGTGACCCTTGACCGTCGGACGCCCGAGCAGCCAGAGAATCGGCCCCAGCAACACATACTTGAAGAGCCAATACCACACGGCGTCCCTCCCATTCACAGCTGAATTTCGCTGAGTACGACCTTACTGCCGACCGGTAACCCCCGCTACACACGCCCCTGCAGGATCGACCCGATCACAGTCCGGCAGACGTGGTTCCAGCGCCGTCGACCCCACCGAGATCCTGAGGCACTACCGATCGGGCCAAAGCGGCGGCGCCGACCATGCCCGCAGCTTCGCCCAGCTGAGCGGAACGGATGCGGGCCAGTGGGCGGTGCTTCGCCCCGGTCAACAATGTCGCGTATTGCTCGCGGGCGTCGTCGAGAAACAGTGGGGCAGAACTCGCGACGCCGCCGGCGATCACGACCAGATCGGGATCGTAGACGTCACCGACCATGGCCAGACCCACGGCCAGCCAACGGGTGAACTCGGCGATCGTTGCCAGCGCGAGTGGGTCACCGTCCTGCGCGGCGTTGGCGATCCGGCGACCGGTGAGCGAACCAGGATCCACCGCTACCTCACGCGCCAGGACCGTCGACGCGGCCGGGTCGGCGGCAAGCAGTTCGATTGCCGTGTCGACGAGCGCCGTTCCGCTGCAATAGCGCTCCCAACACCCACGTTTGCCACACGCGCACTGACGCCCGCCCGGAACGACCTGGATGTGGCCCAGTTCGGGAGCGACGCCGTGACTCCCCCGGTACAGCTCACCGTTGATCAGCAGCGCTCCACCGATTCCGGTCCCGATCGCCACCATCACGACATTGCGGCCACCTGCGGCCGCGCCGAATCGGTGCTCCGCGAACGCCGCTGCATTGGCGTCGTGTTCGAGAACGACCGGCAAGCCGAGCCGCTTGCTCAAGTCACTTCCGACCGGCGCGTCCACCCATGGCAAGTGCGGAGCGAACCGAACCGAGCTTCGATCGGAGGTGATGAAGCCGGCGACCGCCAACCCCACGGCCGATACCTCGTGCCTGGTGACCAATTCGCGCACGACGCGATCGAGACCGTCTTCGAGTGCCCTGGCCGACTGCGGGGTCGGGGCTTGAATCATCTCGAGCACTTGTCCGTCGACGTCCACGACGGAGGCCCTGATACTCGTCCCGCCGACGTCGATGCCGACCGTCAAGATGTCGTCCATGGTGGAGTCGGAGACCGCTTTCAAGCGGCGCGCGCTCATCGCGACGATTCCCGCGCGAGCGGCGTCCGCTGGAGTGCGCACCCTGAATCGGTGCCTCGTGCGTCGGTGACCATTGTGTCGATTGTGCTCATCTCGGGCCGTTCGCTCTACCCGGGGTACTGAGTCAGTCCTTGACCGTCACGTTGATCGGGACAAATGCCGCCGTGCGAGTTCGCTCCGCACCTGGCGTCGTCGGACCGCCTTCGGGTCCACGATCGGGGCCTGACGGCCCCCCGAGAAACTCGTCGAGAATCTCACGAAGCAACGCAAGGAATGCTGCTGCTTGACCCGCGAGGAATGCCAACAGTTCGTGGTGCTCACCGCGAACCAGTGCGGCGAGGGCGCACACCGGACACCAGCTGCAGCCGGTGAACACCGGCTGCGTGTCCGTGGACGCCGAGTCGCTCGCAACGTCGGCCGTCGCTGCTGCGGCCTTCTGCAGCACCGGTTCCAGGCGCGTCAGAACGGTTTCCGCCAGCGCGCGAAACTCCGCGACGAGGCGCTCGTGCTCTTCGCTCATACCGGCCACACCGCGGGATCCGGGCTGAACCGGATGATCAGGTAACTGCCGTCCAACTCCGCCCCGTTCACGACACAACGACGCAGCACCGACGCCAAACGAACTCTGCGTCGTACGCCGTCTGCTCCCACCAGCACATCGTCCTCCACCCGGCCCAACGACAACGACGACGGATCCACGAGCGGAAGGTACATCCGCATCACGTACACCGAATCGACTCCGGTCCCGGACTCCAACGACACCACGATGTTGTCCGCGGTACCGACGGTGCCCGAATCCGTGCCCGTTCCACCCTCGAACGTGGCCGCGATCTCGCCCAGAGCGGCCAACCCTACCGGTTCGGCGCAAGCGCGTTCGACCGTTGTGACGGACATTCCATCGGTTGATCCACGCAGTTCGTCCACGACGAGTGCCTGAGCCGCCCGGATCGACGCGAGCCACTGCGCCGCCGGTGAATCGTCGACACCCTTCCCGGCGGACGAGTTGAACTGCGGGACAAGGTTGTTGACCACAATCCCGTCAACTCGCAACCCGGCCAGAGCCAGCCCGGACAACGTCCGACGAGTCGCCGCGACCGACACGCCGTCGGCCGACGTCACCACACGCACGCCGGTGTTCTCCCGATCCGAGAGGTGAACCGCGATCCGATCCACCGACGCGAGCACGCGTTCGACGACGGACACGAGCAGGAGCAGCCGCATGTCCGTACCTGTCACAGCGACCATCCGCCTGTGCCGCGGCCACAATCGCTCGAGATACTCCGACACCATCGACGGCGAGCCGAGTATCCGCAGCGCTTCGGCGGCGGCCGGACAGTCCACGATCACGAGGTCGTAGTCGCCGCTGTCCGAGAGGTCGACGATCTCGGCGAGCCCGAGCATGTCTTGGATGCCCAGGGATCCCGTCAACTCTTCCGGTTCCAAGCCCTCGAACGACGAACCGTGTTCGTGATCTCCCGCTCCGAAAGTTCCTGCAGCGTCGATCAACCCCGACAATCCTCGGAACTTGTCCTCGAGGAGCGCTGACGTGTCGAGTTGCCGGACGTCGAGACGCTCGGTGAGAGATGTGGTCGTTCGCGGATTCGGCACGCCCAGGACGTCTGCAAGAGAACCTGCCTGATCGATCGACACGAGCAGCACTCTCGCCCCATCGGTCGCAGCCGACACAGCAGTCGCTGCGGCAAGCGTCGTCGTGCCTACTCCGCCTTTACCGACGAACAGTTGGACGCGCGATCGTTGCTCCGGCACTCAGCCCTCGACTCGCTTCTTCAGTTCCTTCAGAGCTGTGTCGGTGATGATCTTCTCGGCCTTGCGCTTGAACAGTCCGATCATCGGAATCGTCAGGTCGACCGTCAACTCGTAGGTGACCGACGTGGTGCCGTTCGGGCCGGGCTCGAGTGTGTACGAACCGAATTGGGACTTCTGAATCTCGCCCGAGATCAGCTCCCAACTCACCGCCATACCGTCCGGTGCCCACGAATACTGCAGTTCGTAGGTGTCCTTCACCATCCCCGCGTCGAGGACGAAACGTACTCGGTCCGCGCGGCCGCCCTGTCCCGGCGCCGTCACCTCGACGGACTTCGCCGCGGCCACCCACTCGGGGTACCGCTCGAAATCGGCGATGACGTCCATCACGGCGTCGGCAGGAGCGTCGATGCTGATCAACCCCTTGGTCTTCTCGGCCATACGACTGCGCTACCTTCCTTCGTCAAAAGTCCAGAACCTGCACAACGTGCAGTGCTTCGATTATCAGTCCGGTGCTACTCCGGCGGCACGTCCCGCTTCGAGTTCGCGTTTGAGCTGGAACGACATGACCTTGCCATCGACCCGACGCTTGCGGTTCATCCCGGCGAGGTCGAGGGTCGCCAGATCGGACGGCGATACGCCGACCGGCTCACAGTGCAGGAAGTAGTGCGCGATCGTCCCGTCCATGACCGGTTCGAGCCACACCTCCATGGTGCCGACCAGCTGACCGGACACTCCCCAACGGAATCCTGCGGGACCGCGATCTTCCCGGACTTCGAGCTCGAGATCACTGAACCAGCGACGCCACTGCGCGCGCGAGGACAACAGTTCGGCGACCCGCTCGGGCGGGGCGGCGATGAAAGTCTGGTCTGCGACCTGAATGCTGCTCACCGAAGTAGCTTCACATATCGCGTCCGCGAAGCGTCGAGGGGTGTCGCAACACTACATACCGGACAGACTGTAAGCCTGGCCACAACTGCGTCGGACATGCGACTACAGTAGGAGACGAAAACCCTACTCGTCAGTATTTCGCAGTGTCGGAGGTATTTCGTGCCTGAGTTCAGCGCACCCCAGACGTTCACCATTCCCGAGGATGCCTCCGCGGTCGACTCGGTCTTCGCCTTCGCGAAGACGAAGCCGGCGGCGGTTGTCTACAAGCGCAAAGTCGGAAATGCATGGGTCGATGTCACTGCAGGCGATTTCGCCGCTCAGGTGACTGCCGTCGCCAAGGGCCTCATCGCGATCGGCGTCAAGCAGGGCGACCGCGTCGGCCTCATGTCGGCGACGCGTTTCGAATGGCCGCTCGTCGACTACGCCATCTGGGCAGCCGGTGGCGTGACGGTTCCGATCTACGAAACCTCCGCAGCCGAGCAGGTTCGTTGGATTCTCGAGGACTCCGAAGCAATCGACCTCATCGTCGAGAACGACACTCACGCCGCGACCGTGAAGGACGTCGCTGCAGCCGCCCCCGCGCTGCGCACGGTCTACCAGATCGATGCCGCGGCGGGCGGTAAGGGTGTCGTCGAGGAATTGACCGCACTGGGCGCCGACATCTCCGACGAGGACGTCCACGCCCGCGTCGCGGCACTGAAGGCATCCGATCCCGCGACCCTGATCTACACGTCGGGCACCACGGGCCGACCCAAGGGCTGCCAGCTGACGCACTCCAACCTGATTGCCGAGTCGAAGGGCATCCTCGACTCCAACCTCGGCACGCTGCTCAAGACTCCTGGCGTCCGCACGCTGATGTTCTTGCCGCTCGCGCACGTTCTCGCTCGCGCAGTCAGCATCGCGTCGTTCGACGCCGGTGCAGCGCTGGGGCACACGAGTGACATCCCGAACCTCGTTCCGACGTTCGGCGAGTTCAAGCCCGACTTCATCCTCTCGGTGCCGCGCGTGTTCGAGAAGGTCTACAACAGCGCACGCGCCAAGGCGCACGGCGACGGCAAGGGAAAGATCTTCGACGCGGCCGCAGACACCGCCGTCGCGTGGAGCGAGGCGCAGGACAAGGGCGGCGCCGGCATCGTTCTCAAGGCCAACCACGCTCTCTTCGACAAGCTCGTGTACTCGAAGCTGCGCGCAGCGCTCGGCGGGCAGTGCCAGCTGGCCATTTCCGGTGGTGCACCTCTGGGCGCTCGACTCGGCCACTTCTTCCGCGGTATCGGCGTCACGATCTACGAGGGCTACGGACTGACCGAAACCACCGCGGCCTTCGCCGTCAACACCATCGGCGCACAGAAGGTCGGTTCTGTCGGAAAGCCGTTGGCCGGCAACTCCGTTCGTATCGCAGAAGACGGCGAAATCCTCCTCTCGGGACCGGTGGTCTTCACCGGCTACTGGCGCAACGAGAAGGCCACCGCCGAGTCGATCGAGAACGGCTGGTTCCACACCGGCGACCTCGGCACCGTCGACAAGGACGGCTACATCACCATCACCGGCCGCAAGAAGGAAATCATCGTCACGGCAGGCGGCAAGAACGTCTCCCCCGCTCAGCTCGAAGATTCCCTTCGCGCGCACCCGCTGATCAGCCAGGCCATCGTGGTCGGCGACCAGAAGCCTTTCATCGGCGCCCTCATCACCATCGACGCCGAAGCTCTTCCCGCCTGGAACGAGCGCAACAACAAGGCCGCAGGAACCACAGCGGCCGACCTGGTTTCGGACGGCGAACTGGTCGGCGAAATCCAGGACGCCATCGACGAGGCCAACAAGCTCGTCTCACACGCCGAGGCGATCAAGAAGTTCCGCATTCTTCCGGTCGACTTCTCCGAGGACACAGGCGAACTCACGCCCACGATGAAGCTCAAGCGCAACGTCGTGCACGAGAGCTTTGCCGCCGACATCGAAAAGATCTACGCCAAGTAGTCTTTCGCCGATCAGTCCTCTGCCGACACGAACGTGCCGACATGAACGGCCCGCACCGAATTCGGTGCGGGCCGTTCGCGTTCGAGTCCCGTTTGCTCAGCCGAGGAGATTACGCAGTTTGGAAGCGAGCGTGTCCCACTTCCAGTCTTCGGCAACCCATGCCCGGCCGGCTGCTCCCATCGCGGCCGCGCGATCACGATCGGACAGCACCTCGATCACGGATTCGGCGACGTCGCGAACCGAGGTGCCGTCGACCACGAGCCCGGTCTTGTTCTGCTGCACCGTTTCCGGAGCGCCACCACTGCGCCCGGCGATGACCGGCACACCGGTAGCCGAGGCCTCGAGGTAGACGATTCCCAGTCCTTCGACGTCCAATCCGGCGCCTCGGGTACGGCACGGCATGGCGAACACGTCGGCGATCGTGTGGTGCGCCGCCAACTCTGCGGCGGGCACCGTGCCCGTGAAGACGACGTGATCGTCCATCCCGGTCTTACGCGCCAATTGGCGGAGATGGTCCTCGTACGGCCCACCTCCGACGATCACCAGTACCGCCCCGTCAATGCTCTTGCGTACGGTCGGCAGCGCCTTGATGAGCATGTCCTGCCCCTTGCGTGGCACGAGCCGCGACAGGCACAGGATCGTGGGCCGCTCGCCCAGCCCGTATCGCTTACGCAGTTCCGCGCGGGCGACCGAGTCCGGGTGGAACACTGACGTGTCCACTCCGGAAGGAAGGTGCTCGAGCGCCGCTTGCGGGCCGAAGGCCGCCGAGAACCGCCCACGGG
The DNA here is from genome assembly GCF_031763325.1 of Rhodococcus sp. SG20037. Lineage (NCBI taxonomy): Bacteria > Bacillati > Actinomycetota > Actinomycetes > Mycobacteriales > Nocardiaceae > Rhodococcus > Rhodococcus sp. SG20037. The sequence continues at coordinate 3,752,171 of NZ_CP134497.1, forward strand.
TGTATTTGCTGACGAACGTCACCGCATCGGTGTGGTCACCGATCACACGCAACGACTGCCGCGCACCGGGAATCATCGACCATCCGACCTCGTGGCCGTGAGTACTCGCGATCACTCGGCTCGCTCCGGCGCGTCGAACAACCGGTGCCAACAACGCCAACGGCGCTGCCGCACCGAACCAGACCGACTCGCAGTCGTGCTTCTTGACCAACTTCGCGGCTCGACGAGCAACAAAAGGCGACGGCAGCATCAGCGTCGTCGGGTGCCGAACGACCTCGAAAGGCTGTGCCGCATCGAACTTCTTGTGTGAGTCGCCCCGCCACCGCGGTGCGTACACCACCAACTTGTCCGGCGGCAGATGCCCGGCGAACGTGTGGAGATAGGACTGGATACCTCCGGGGCGAGGAGGAAAATCGTTGGTCACCAAGAGGGTCCGGCGCATCCGTCCACCGTAGGGCACTCGGTGCTTCAAACGTGCGAAGGGCACCTCGCCGCTGCAATCGACCCAGCCGCGAACCGCTCAGCCCAGATGGCTGTTGGTCCAGTCGACCCATCCGGCTCGCAGTTCCTCGGTTCCGACGCCAACGACCGCTCGGATCCGCGAATCGAGGTCTTCGGCCGTCATCTTTCCGGAGGCGAGAGCGCGAAAGAGGTCGGTCAGCTTTGCTTCTCCGAATCGATCGGCGATATACGCGTTGATCGACCACGCCGATTCGTACGCCAGTGAACTCACGACCGGTACACCGCTGAACTGCGTGTCGTCCGGAAACTCGGTCGGAGTATCGCCGGAGCGTACCGCTGCTGCCAGAGTCGGCGCGATCTCACCCCAGGCCCGCGAGGATCCACGGTTTCCCGCGTATTCGGCAAACCCTTCCAATACCCACATCGGCGACCCGTCACGGGTTTTCGATCGGGCGGCTATGTGCATCAGTTCGTGGCGCAACACCGTTCGCCTGGTGATGTCGGTCAACCTCGAAGCCGCGGCAGGCGAGAAGACCACCCGCTGGCCGCTCACGTCGGAAGACCCGTCCGCCGTCGCATCCGCGACCGACACTGCAGCAATCGAAGCGCCGTCGTGATGGGAGCCGACCAGTGCGGTGAATTCCTCAGCGGACCCCGCCACCATGAGCACCGCGCGCTCGGACCACCACGGCCCCCACAACTGCGTCGTGTTCTCGATGGCTGAGTCCACATCGGCAGCCAAAGCGTCGACGAACGCCTGCTGACCCGGGTGGCCGATCACCAGCGCGTTACCCGCAGAATTCTCGGCGACGGCAAGCGGGCCGAAGTCCCAGGGGCCGTTCCAGGATTCGCCCGCCGTTCGGGCGCCGTCCAGTCCGACGATCGACCCGTCCGCAAGAACCGACCACTGATCGCCGCGTTTCGCGAGCGTCATGGACACTGCCTTGCGCGTGGGCAATGCGTCGACGCCGTCGAGGGCGTACCGCAACAGAACTTGCGCATTCCATACTTCGACGTCTCCGCCCGGCGCACCGGTTCGCGGCGCCGGAGTCAGGCCGCCGCTGGGAATCTCGTATCCCCAGTCGGAGAATTCGAGCGCTCCCGCAGCAGTGGCTCGTCGAACTTCCGCCTCGAGCACACCGGGTGCGGCGGCACTGTCGACGAACTTCGCCAGCCCCGACGGATCGTCGGACATCTGAGCCGCGGCCCATGCATCGAGAAAGCTCTGGACTTGAGCGCTGCGTTCCGCGTCCTGTTCGGCGGCGGCATTTTCGTCGGAATCGGACCTGTTCGTCAGGAAGATCGTCAGGCCCAGAACGAGCACCACGGCTACACCGAGCGCCACGAGGGCCGGATACTCCCAACGGCGTGGTCGATCTGCGCCGACGTCGGGCGTCGTCATCGGTTCAGTCGGCACGGTGCCGAGTGTAGGAGAACTCGACTCGACGCTTCACGGCGGCTGGCCACACGCCACTCAGGCGCAGCAAGCCGTCAGTAACGACGCGCAGTGGAGAACTCCATGCCTGCCATCGACTGGACCTTCACCGGTACGCCGAACGTCGACGCATGCAGAATGTTTCCGTCGCCGGCGTAGATGCCGACATGCGAGTTGTCGCTGTAGAAAGTCACGACGTCGCCGGGCTGTAGTTGGTCCCTCGACACCGGTACACCGCCCTGCGCCTGCGCTTGGCTCGATCGCGGCAGAGTCTTTCCGATCTGCTTGTAGGCCCACACCACCAGACCTGAGCAGTCGAACTCGTTCGGGCCGGTCGCGCCCCAGACGTACGGGTCACCGATCCGCGTGAGGCCTGCCTGCAGAGCAGCAGCACCCGAGCCAGGGGTCAAGTTAGCCAGAATTTTGCTGAGATCGACGTCCGGCGGGAAAGGCGTACCGCTCAGTTGGTTACGTTCGTCGTCGGTGAGATTCTGGAAGGCTTTGGTCACGTCGGCGATCTGCGTCTGCAGTTCACTCTGCTTGCGCTGCAAATCGTCACTGAGCGCGCGGGCTTGATCGGCGGCGGTTCGCGCTTCTTCGGCCGATCGCTTCGACGCTTCCGAGGCGGCACGCGCATCGGCAGTGGCTTGGTTGAACTGAGAGACCTGTACTGCCGCGTCGTTGGAAATCACGTCGAGCGCAGACATCTGGTCGAGCAACTGCTGCGGCGAGTCGCTCACCATCAACGCAAAGAGGCGATTGGTTCGCGCACCCTGGTAATTCGCTGTGGCAATACGGTTTACCGCCGGAGCGAACTCGGCGACGCGCGCCGAAGCCGCGTCGAGAAGACCCTGATCGGCTGCCGATCGCACGTCCGCATCATTCGCGACTGCCAGCTTCGCGTCGAGGTCGATCTGCGCGTTGTGCAGCGCTTCGTTGGTCTGCTCGGAAACCCGGGAGAGTTCACCGAGCTTGTCGAGCGCCTCGGTGGGGTTGGTGATGACGGGGTCGGCACCGGCCTGCATCGAAGGCCCTGCAACGAGTCCGAACGCCAGCACTCCCACTGTTAATGCGGCCCGTACTCGACTGTTGTTTTTCGATGAAACCACGGAATGCAACTCTCCGTCTCGGTGAAGCGACGCCGACCGGGGCCGGTCGACGATCTGTTAGCTGGCTGTCAACTATCCACAGTACCTGTCTCGGCCGCGCAATGTCTCGATAAGGTTACGGAACGGCATACGTTTGTGTCTACTCGCCGGTAGGCGTGTCGGGGTGAAGTACCGGGCGAATTGTCGCGAAACGAAAATGTGGGCCCCGAATCGAAGATTCGAGGCCCACATTCGAAGATCCGGAGCTCCCCCGAGCTCCGCCGCATCACAGCGGCGGATCGTTCCGACTGCCTACCGGAGACAGCCGTCGAGCGTGTTCAGAAATCAGTAACGGCGAGCGCCGTCGTACGGCATCGAGGACACCGGAGCGAGCTTCACGGGCTGACCAGCGGTCGACGCGTGGATGACATTGCCGTTACCGGCGTAGATGCCCGAATGCGATCCGCCGTAGAAGGAGATCACGTCGCCGACCTGAAGATCGGACTGTGCGACGGCAACGCCGGCTGCAGCCTGGTCGTAGCTCGTGCGAGGCAGGTTGAGACCGGCCTGCTTGTATGCCCACTGAACGAGACCGGAGCAGTCGAATGCGTCCGGGCCGGCTGCGCCGTACACGTACGGGGAGCCCAGCTTGCTCTCTGCGGCGCGAACTGCCTGCTCACCAACACTGGAGATGGGAGCGGCCGGTGCAGCCGGTGCGATGTCGGTGATGCCCGGAATGACCGGCAACTGAGGAATAGAAACGCCCGGAACCTCGAACGTGCCGACGCCGGGGATGGTGATGGGGTCTGCCGAGGCAGGTGCAGCGGTTGCAGCGAATGCTCCGACTGCGAGCGCGCCGGCTACTGCCAACTGCGCTGAACGCTTGAAACTCTGTGACGCCACTTAAGGGGTGCTCCATTTCTTCCATTCATCCGCCGACCGAGTTAGCTGACGGGTTCGGGCTGGGAAGATCAGCCCTACCCGCGTGGTCTGCAGCGATCCTGCGTGCTGCACCCCAGGCGGGATTCACCCCAGTGGAAACTTGGGTTCCCGGTTCGGGTTCCTCGCGGAGATCCCGATTAGGCGGTTCCTGACGATGCCGGTCCTGTTTGGTCCGGCAAGACTTCGTTAGGTCTCAGGAAGGTTACGAAATGATCGCGACGATGTCGACCGCTTCGTGACAATCGTGCCCGATTCGCCGGAAATCGTGGTGCCGCGCCCGCGATACGCCCGGCGGGTCACGGGGAGATAACAACAGGTCGGTTCGGCGACCCACTCCAGGCCGTCAAACCCGCGCCCGCTACCCACTGCCAAGGCTCACCAAACCCGACAATCCGATCTTCCATGCAGTTCAACGATGATTACTTGAAACTAGAACTTGTTCCGGTCACGGACGCGGTTTCAGCCGTCGACAGACGCACCGAAGACCCCCTCGACTCGCCCTACTCACAAGTAGGCGCGCGTCCACATTCGCGAGTTCCCACCGCAAGTGTGATCCTCGTCTCTCCTACTTTTGTCGGGCGTTCATCGACCGATTTCGCAACGGAAGTCCGTGCGGGTCGGATTCCGTGTCTGCACTCTCGAATTCGTGTCGGGGGGTACTTCTACTGTCTGCGGTGTGAGTCCCGCCTCGGCCCGAGAATCTCCGTCTCCGCCCCCGTTCTCCGACGGGGAGAAGTTCGACGTCGGGCGGCAACTGAGCTTCGACGAACTGGACACACCGCTGAGCGAGACAACATTTGTCGTCGTCGACCTCGAGACCACAGGGGGCAGCGCCGACCAGGACTCCATCACCGAGATCGGCGCCGTCAAGATCCGCGGCGGCGAGGTACTGGGCGAAATGGCAACACTCGTCGACCCCGGCCGGTCGATTCCGCCGTACATAGTCGAACTGACCGGAATCACCACAGCCATGCTGATCGGTGCACCTCCCATCGAACGTGTCCTGCCTGCTTTTCTCGAGTTCGCCGAGGGCGCGGTGCTGGTGGCACACAACGCGCCGTTCGACATCGGTTTCCTCAAAGCAGCGGCGTCACGCAGCGCGCGCCCGTGGCCTGCGTTCCGTGTCCTGTGCACCGTCAAACTCGCCCGGCGCGTACTCACACGCGACGAAGCACCTTCGGTGAAGCTCTCCGCACTCGCCCATCTCTTCCAAGTGACCACCCAGCCGACGCACCGGGCTCTCGACGACGCGCGTGCGACCGTCGACGTCCTCCACGGACTGATCGACAGGGTCGGAAACCAGGGTGTCCACAGTTACAGCGAACTAGTCGACTACCTGCCCAACATTTCCTCGCATCAACGGGCCAAACGGTCCTTCGCCGCAAACCTGCCGCGAAGCCCCGGTGTCTACCTTTTCCGCGGTCCTTCCGACGAAGCCCTCTACATAGGAACTGCTACCGACCTTCGACGCCGCGTCCGCAACTACTTCACCGGTTCGGAGACCCGCGGCCGGATGAAGGAAATGGTCGCGCTGGCCACCCGTGTGGACCATGTCGAGTGCGCGCACGCTCTCGAGGCCGGGGTGCGTGAACTACGACTGCTGAGCGCGCATGCGCCGCCGTACAACCGTCGCTCCAAGTTTCCCAAGCGAGGTTGGTGGATCACCCTCACCGACGAGGCGTTTCCGAGACTGTCCGTGGTTCGCACGCCCACGGCCGATTCGATCGGCCCGTTCACCTCTCGCGCCGACGCAGTCGACGTCGCCGACACCGTCGCAGAGTTCAGTCGTCTGCGCACGTGTACCAAGCGTCTCGGACGCGGCGCCGTTCACGGCCCTGACTGCCCCGCTCGCGAACTGGGGGCGTGTCCAGCCTCCTGGACCCCGGAAATCAACGCAGAGGACTACGCGGCCGCCCCTGAGGCCGTGCGTGGATTCTTCCGAGGAACCAACGACGCTCCCCTCCAACAGATGCAGGCCCGGATCGACGAGCTGTCCGCACACGCGTTGTTCGAGAATGCTGCTCGTCTGCGTGACCGAACGGTCGCAGTCGCCACCGCAGTGCGGCGCACTCAGCGACTCGCTGCAGTCGCGGCGATCGAACAACTCGTTCTCGCCCGCCCCACCGGAGACGGCGGCTGGGAGCTGTCGGTGATCCGGTCCGGGCGTCTCGCGTCCGCCGGGCTCGCCAGACGTGGGACTCACCCGATGCCCGTCGTCGACGCCATCACCGCGGCGGCCGAAACCGTCCTACCGGACGACGCCCCGTTCCGCGGCGCGTCACCCGAAGAACTGGGACTGATCGCAAGGTGGCTCTCGTCGGACGGTGTCCGAATCGTGTCGGCGACGTCCGGATACGTCGAACCTGTGAGCGGCGCCGGCAAGTGGGAAGCCTGGTGCCGACTCGCCCGAGCCGGAACCGAATCCGAACATCGATGACGTAACGGCGGGGCGGCACCCCTAAGCTCGATCGAAACCACCGGGTCATCACAACCCGCAGGGAAATCGAGGAGAGAAATGATCAACGCCATCGTCATGATTCACGCCGAGTCCGCTCGGATCCCGGAAACCGCGCAGGCCGTCGCCGACCTGTCCGGAGTGACCGAGGTCTACTCGTGCGCAGGTGACGTCGATTTGATCGCCATCGTGAAAGTGCGTGACCACGCCCAGATCGCCGACGTGGTCACCGGAGGAATCAACAAGGTGCCCGGCGTTCTCCGAACCGCCACACACATTGCGTTCCAGTCATTCTCCAGCGCAGACGTCGAGGCCGGTTTCTCGCTGGGTGAATAGCCCCTCGATCAGGCTTGGTCGGCCAGCTCGGCGGTGAGCGCCGCCCACTTGTGAAGCAGTTCAGCGCCCGCGCCGCTGTCGATCGCGGCAGCGGCTGCAGTCATCCCGGCAGAGATCGCACTCTCGAGATCGTCGCCGACACCGTTGAATGCCGCGATGGCTGCTCCCGCGTTCAGCAGGACCGCGTCCCGGACCGGCCCCTTCTGCCCGGAAAGCAGCGTTCTGGCGACGGTGGCGTTGATTTCGGCGTCGCCTCCACGCAACTCTTCGAGAGGAACGCGGTCGATTCCGAGGTCACGCGGATCCAGCGTGACAGTTCGCACACTTCCACCGCCGACGATGTGAACCGTCGACGTCGTCGATGTGGTCAGTTCGTCCAGTCCGTCGTCTCCCCGTACCACCAACGCCGAATTGCCGCGCTGCGCAAGGACTCCCGCGACGACCGAGATCAGTTTCGGAAATGCGCACCCGATCAGCCCGGCACGCGGACGAGCCGGATTGGTCAGTGGACCGAGCACGTTGAATGCCGTCGGAATGCCGATTTCCTTGCGAGGCACCGCCGCAAAGCGCAGTGCGGGATGGAAGACCGGCGCGAAACAAAAGCCGATGCCGACCTCTTCGACGCACCTCGCAACCTGCTCCGGCCCGAGGTTGATGCGAACGCCGAGCGCCTCGAGCACGTCGGCGCCACCGCTCTTGGACGAAGCAGCGCGGTTGCCGTGCTTGACAACTCGCACACCGGACGCGGCAACCACGATCGAGGCCATCGTCGAGATGTTCACCGTGTTGGAGCGGTCACCACCCGTGCCGACGATGTCGACGACGTCGGAATCGACCGGCACGCGCCTGGAGTGTTCGAGCATCGCGGCGGCGAGCCCTTCCAACTCCGCGGGGGTTTCTCCCTTCATCTTCAGACCGACCCCGAAAGCAGCGATCTGAGCGGAGGTGGCGTTGTCCGACATGATCTCGCCCATAGCCCAGCGACTGTCGGCTTCCGACAAGTCACTGCCGTCCGTGAGCAAACCGAGAATCATCGGCCAGGACCGCACCACTGCACTCGAATCGACGTTCACGGCGTTGGATGCGTCGGTGCCGGCCATAGTGCCTTGGTCCCCTGTCGTTCAAGTGGGCTGGATTTCGAGCTGTCGTTTCGAGCTGTCGTTTCGCGCTGCCATTTTGTGCTGCCGATGACCCTCGCAGCCTAGTCAGTGAGGTAACGAGGAAACCGAATAGGGCCGCTCAGGACTTTCTGCGACCGCGTTTGGGCGGCGCCTCCGCAAGTATCGGGGGCTGGAGCGCGTCCCACCCGGCGACCGAACCACCGAGTCGCTGCGCCAGACCAGCCATTCGTGACCGCTCCTGGGAGCAATGCAGGGCGTCAAGCACCTGGACACGCTCGAAGACGACGCGAACCGAATTCTCGACCACCGGAGTCACGTCCTCGGGCCGACTCGAGCCTCGCACATATCCGTCCTGGGCGACGATGCTCTCGGCATCGGCTACCGAGCCCTCCGGGAGGTCGAGATGATGCCGCAGAACCACTTCGGACTCCGCCCTGAACTCCGGCTCGGTGGAGGCGGCACGTTCGAGAGCCGTCGAGCTCGCCTCGGCGTCGTCGAAGCCTTCGGCAACGACGACCAGATCCGACCGCCCTGCATCGAGCGGTGTCGGAATCTTCGTGCCGAAAATTCTCAGGAACCACGGTCTACTCTTGTGTGTAGCTGCCATCGCGCCAGCATATTCCGACCACGCCACCAGCGCGTTCGCCGCTCGATCCCGCGAACTCGAGCCGAGCGACGCGCCGATGGTGGACCCGAGTGGTCGTCTCTTACGACGAAGCGTCATACTTCTGTCTGTGACGAGCGCAGTAGGGACTTCAGGATCGGCAATCACCCAACGCGTGCACTCGCTGAACCGGCCGAATATGGTCAGCGTTGGCACCATCGTGTGGTTGTCAAGTGAGCTCATGTTCTTCGCAGGGCTCTTTGCCATGTACTTCGTGGCACGAGCTCAGGCGAACGGAAATTGGCCGCCGGAGCCAACCGAATTGAACCTTTATCTGGCCGTGCCGGTGACCTTGGTGCTTATCGCATCTTCGTTCACCTGCCAGATGGGTGTCTTCGCGGCTGAGCGTGGCGACGTCTTCGGACTTCGTCGCTGGTACACCATCACCTTGGTCATGGGGGCGTTCTTCGTCGCCGGCCAGGGTTACGAGTACTACCACCTCGTGCACGAGGGCACCACGATTTCGAGCAGCGTGTACGGCTCGGTGTTCTACATGACCACCGGCTTCCACGGTCTGCACGTCATCGGCGGTCTCATCGCCTTCGTCTTCTTGATCGCACGTACCCGGGTCAGCAAGTTCACGCCCGCCCAGGCCACCGCCGCGATCGTTGTTTCGTACTACTGGCACTTTGTCGACATCGTGTGGATCGCGCTGTTTGCCACGATTTATTTCATCCGTTAATCAGCTGTACGCCCCAGGCAGCCCCTGACGTCCAGTTCCGTCCCGACATACCAAAGGGATACAGATGAGTTCATCCCCCCCTCCCGCATCCGATAACTCAGCGAATGCCGCGAAGTCGCGTCGCCAGCGGAAAATCCGCCGGCGCGTCACTGGCGCGCTCGTATTGATGATGGGATTGATCAGCGCAGGTTTCCTCGCTTCGGCGTTGACACCAGCTCCGCAGGTTGCGACCGCCAGTGACGACTCAGCAGCCCTGATTCGTGAAGGCAAGCAGCTGTACGACACGTCATGCATCACGTGCCACGGCGCGAACTTGCAGGGCGTGCAGGACCGCGGTCCCAGCCTCATCGGCGTCGGCGAAGCAGCCGTGTACTTCCAGGTCTCCTCTGGTCGTATGCCGGCAGCTCGCAACGAGGCCCAGGCTGCACGCAAGGACCCCAAGTTCGATGCTGCGCAGACCGACGCCCTCGGCGCTTTCATCCAGGCCAACGGCGGCGGCCCGACGCTCATCCGCGACGAGAACGGCGAAATCGCCCAGTCCTCGCTGCGCGGTGGCGACGTCGGACGCGGCAGTGAGCTCTTCCGGCTCAACTGCGCGTCGTGCCACAACTTCACCGGCCGCGGTGGCGCACTGTCCTCGGGCAAGTACGCCCCGGTCCTGGATCCGGCCAGCGAGCAGCAGATCTACGCTGCCATGGTTACCGGTCCCCAGAACATGCCGAAGTTCTCGGATCGTCAGCTGACGATCGAGGAGAAGAAGGACATCATCGCCTACGTCAAGTCGTCGGGCGAGTCGAAGGACCCCGGTGGGTACGGGCTCGGTGGCCTCGGTCCGGCCTCTGAGGGTCTCGCCATGTGGGCCGTCGGAATCATCGCTGTCGTCGGTGCAGCATTGTGGATCGGAGCAAGGTCATGAGCGACGCTGGCCAGCATGGCGGCGATACGCCTAAGAAGTACACAGATGAAGAGCTCGACGCGATGTCACGCGACGACCTGGTCAAGCTGGGTACCAATCTCGATGGCGTCGATGTCGTCTACCGCCGTGATCGTTGGTCGGTAAAGGGCACCAGGGCGGAAAAGCGCGCCGAGCGCAACGTCGCCTTCTGGTTCGGCCTCGCCGGCGTTTCGGCGATCGCGTTCATCGCGATCTACCTGTTCTGGCCCTGGGAGTACGCAGGCGCCGGTGACGAGAACTACGGCAAGTACAGCCTGTACACCCCGCTGATCGGCTTGACCATGGGTCTGGCGATCCTCGGCGTCGGCATCGGTGCCGTTCAGTTCACGAAGAAGTTCATCCCCGAAGAGGTCTCGATCCAGGACCGCCACGACGGTGGTTCCACCGAGGTCGATCGTCGCACGATCGTCGCCGAGCTCGGCGACACCCTCGAGACGTCCACCCTCCCCCGCCGCAAGGCCATCAAGCGCAGCTTGATGTTCGGCGGCGGCGCACTCGGCGTCATGATGGTCATGCCCCTCGGCGGACTCATCAAGAACCCGTGGGCCAAGGGCGACGACTCACCTCTGTGGGTGTCCGGCTGGACCCCGAACTACCCGGGCGAGACCATCTACCTGCGTCGTGACACCGGCCGTCCCGAGGACATCGTCCTCGTTCGCCCGGAAGATCTCGATGCCGGTTCGATGGAAACGGTCTTCCCGTTCCGCGAGTCCGACCGTGGCGACGAGCACGCTCTGCTCGCAGCACTGCGCGGCATTCGTAACTCGGTGATGCTCATCCGCCTCCGCACGGAAGACACCGCGCGTGTCACCAAGCGTAAGGGCCAGGAAAGCTTCAACTACGGCGATTACTTCGCCTACTCGAAGATCTGCACCCACCTGGGTTGCCCCACCTCGCTCTACGAACAGCAGAGCAACCGTATTCTGTGCCCCTGCCACCAGTCGCAGTTCGACGCACTGACCTACGGCAAGCCGATCTTCGGTCCCGCTGCTCGCGCACTTCCGCAGTTGCCTATTACAGTGAACGAAGAGGGCTTCCTGGTCGCCGACGGTGACTTCATCGAAGCACTCGGCCCGGCATTTTGGGAGCGTCGACCGTGACCACAACAACAACCAAACCGTCCAAGATCAGCGCGGCAGCGGCTGGACAAGCGGAGGCTATGGACTCCCGCTACCACCTCGCCGCAGGCATGCGCCGGCAGATCAACAAGGTCTTCCCGACGCACTGGTCCTTCATGCTCGGCGAGATCGCGCTCTACAGCTTCGTGATCCTGCTGATCTCCGGTGTGTTCCTGACGCTGTTCTTCGATCCGTCGATGGCACACGTCGTCTACCAGGGCGCATACCAGCCGCTTCGCGGTGTCACGATGTCTCGCGCCTACGAGACGACCCTGAACATCTCCTTCGAGGTGCGCGGCGGTCTCTTCGTTCGCCAGATTCACCACTGGGCTGCACTGATGTTCGCGGCGTCGATCATCGTTCACCTCGCTCGCATCTTCTTCACCGGCGCCTTCCGTCGCCCACGTGAAGCGAACTGGGTCATCGGCTGCCTGCTGCTCATCCTGGCGATGTTCGAAGGCTTCTTCGGTTACACCATCCCCGACGACCTGCTCTCGGGCACCGGCCTCCGCGCCGCCTTCGGTGGTATCACGATGAGTATCCCGATCGTCGGTACCTGGATGCACTGGCTGATCTTCGACGGCGACTTCCCCGGCGACCTCATCATCCCGCGTCTCTACGTCGCTCACGTGCTGCTGTTCCCGGGCATCATCCTGGCTCTGATCGCCGGCCACCTCGCGTTGGTCTGGTACCAGAAGCACACGCAGTTCCCCGGCCCCGGCCGTACGGAACAGAACGTCGTCGGCGTCCGCATCCTCCCGGTCTTCGCGATGAAGGGTGGCGCGTTCTTCGCCATGACCTTCGGCGTGCTCGCACTGCTCGGTGGTCTGTTCCAGATCAACCCCGTGTGGAACATCGGTCCGTACAACCCGTCACAGGTCTCGGCAGGTTCCCAGCCCGATATCTACATGATGTGGACGGACGGCCTTGCTCGACTGTGGCCGGCGTGGGAGATCTACCTGTTCAACCGGTACACGATCCCTGCAGTGTTCGCCGTCGCCCTGATCATGGGCCTCGTCTTCGCACTGTTGATCGCGTACCCGTGGATCGAGAAGCGTCTCACCGGAGACGACGCTCACCACAACATCCTGCAGCGCCCGCGCGACGTGCCGGTCCGTACCGCTATCGGTGCGATGTCCATCGCGTTCTACCTGGTGCTCACGATCTCCTGCATCAACGACATCATCGCGTACCACCTGCACATCTCGCTGAACGCAATGACGTGGATCGGCCGTATCGGCATGGTCATCCTTCCGCCCATCGCGTACTTCGTGACGTACCGGTTCTGCATCGGCCTGCAGCGCAGTGACCGTGCAGTCCTCGAACACGGCATCGAGACCGGCATCATCAAGCGGATGCCGAACGGCCAGTACATCGAGATCCACCAGCCGCTCGGCCCCGTCGACGAGCACGGACACCCGATCCCGCTCGAGTACCAGGGTGCTGCTGTCCCGAAGAAGATGAACAAGCTCGGCCTCGCCGGCAAGCCCGGTAGCGGTAGCCTGATCACCGCTGACCCAGTCGAGGAGAGCGAGGCTCTCGAAGCCGCTCATCACGAAGCTGAGCACGAGCAGCTTCAGATCCTTCTGGACTACCAGAACCGAACCAACGGCAAGTCCGATGGTTCCAGTGGAGAACTCCACTAAGAACGTCAGTTGACCAGTGAGGCCCCGAACCGGATTCCGGTTCGGGGCCTCACTCGTTCTCTGAGCGATTCAGTATGGACAACCTCCAAGTGGGCACCACTCCCCCGGCTCGTCGTCTGAGCGCCGACAACAGCAGGCACTACGCTTTGCTAGACCTCGAGCACAGTCGAATAGTGCTCCACCGTCGGGAACGGCTCGTAGAAGTGATGGAGAAGTTCTCGCCACTTCTCGTATCCTGGCGACTTACGGAACCCGATGGTGTGTGACTCCACGTCTTCCCACTCGACCAGCAGGAGATATCGCTCCGGTGATTCCAGGCAGTGCGAGAGCCGCAGCCTGATGAATCCGGGAACCTCGGAGATGATGGTTCGGGCCACGTCGAATGCGGCCTCGAAACGCGCTGACTGCGACGGATCGACCTGCAGGACGGCATGTTCGAGAATCATCTACCGAGTGTTGCACGTTCTCGGGAGTCCCCTCGAGGCGTTGTCGCCTGGTGAGATACTCGGACCATGACATCCCATGCACGCGGCACCTTCGAGATCGATCTTCGCCCCGCCGATCCTGAGCTCTCCGGACGCGTCGGACGCTTCGAGTTCGACAAGACGTTCATCGGCGGCGTCGAGGGCACGTCGTCCGGCCTGATGCTGTCCGCGGGCGATCCGACAGCCGGTGCAGCGGGCTATGTCGCTTTGGAGTTTGTCACGGGGCAGGTCGACGAAGCTGTGGGATCGTTCGCCCTGCAGCAGTTCGGTCAGATGATCGACGGAACGCAGAAGCTTCTGTACGAGATCGTGCCGGGGTCCGGAACCGGCGAGTTGAAGGGCATCGCAGGCACTCTCGAGCTGGAGGTCGTCGACGGTCTGCACCGCTACGACCTCGAATACTCGCTCCACGATTGACAGAGAGCGGTTGTTGACAGGCACCCTCCTACCACCGAAACTCACATAAACGACAACAGAGGCGCCGTACCCGGGTGGGTGCGGCGCCTCTGTTCGAGTGCGGGTGAAACTAGTGCTTCTCGGGTCCGGTGTAGTACTCGAACACCAGGCCTGCGGCTGCGGCGAGCACACAGACAACTGCGACTGCGATGAGCCACGGCTGGAAGTACGCCAGCGACACTGCCGCGAGTGCAGCAGCAGCGGCAAGCAGGATCGGCCAGAAGCTACCCGGGCTGAAGAAGCCCAGTTCTCCTGCACCATCCGAGATTTCAGCGTCGTCGTAGTCCTCGGGACGGGTGTCCAGACGACGGGCGACGAAGCGGAAGTAGGTACCCACGATGAGCGTCAGACCTGCAGACAGGACGATGGCCGTCAGTCCGGCCCACTCGATACCTGTGCGTGACAGAGCGGTGAACACTCCGTAGATGATCGCGACGAGAATGAAGAACATCGTCAGGATCTCGAAGAGCTTGGCTTCGATCTTCATATCAGCACTTGTCCTTGTTCAGTGAAGAGGCTGGCCGGCTCAGTTGCCTGCAGTGGCGACGGTTGCCTGACGGTACTCGCGGTCGGTGTTGAACGGCGTGGTCGACGTAGCCACCGGCGACTGACCGATTGCCTGCAGAGCCTCAGCGGTCGTCAGACCACCCTTGCCCTCCGCGTCACCCTTGCGCAGTTCGATGTACTTGGCGAAGTCCTCGGGCGAAACCGCACGAACCTCGAAGTTCATCATCGCGTGGAACGTGCCACACATTTCTGCACAACGCCCGACGAACGCGCCTTCCTTCTCGATCTCACTGATCTGGAAGATGTTGTCCGAGTGGTTCTCCTTGGGGTTCGGGAGAACGTCGCGCTTGAACAGGAACTCAGGCACCCAGAAAGCGTGGATGACGTCCGAGGAAGCAAGTTCGAACTGGATCCGCTTGCCGGTGGGCAGAACGAGGATTGGGATCTCCTGGCTGGAGCCGACGGTCTCGATCTTGTCGTAGTGCAGGTAGCTCAGGTCCTCGGTGCTGTTGCCGTGGATCGGGCCGGGGACTTCTTCCCCGTGTTCGTTCACGGTGGAACCCTCGGTCTTTGCAGCCTCTTCGGCCTCGACGTCGATTCCGTTGTACTTGGCGGAGCCGTCACCGAACTCGATGGAGCGGTAGCCGAACTTCCAGTTCCACTGGAAGGCCGTGACGTCTACAACGACGTCAGGGTTGTCCGTCTTGTCCAGAACATGGTTCTGAACGATGACGGTGAAGTAGAAGAGAACCGCGATGATGACGAAGGGAACTGCCGTGTAACCGAGTTCGAGCGGCACGTTGTATGCCGTCTGACGCGGGAATTCCGGCGAGTCCTTCTTCTTACGGTGGAAGATGACGGCCCAGAAGACCAACCCCCACACCAGCACACCCATGACGAGGGCGGCTACAACCGACCACGTCCACAGCTCACGCATGCGCGTCGCCTCCGGGGTGATGCCCGAAGGCCACCCGAAACGAAGCACTTCGTTGTCGATGGAGCAACCCGACAGCAGCAAGGCAGCAATGCCCAGAGATACTGCCAGCCCCGCTCGCCGAAGGATCCGACCTTGCGCCACGTTCACGCCTTCCTGATCGCCACAAAATTCAACTAGGGCATGCCCGGAGGGAAGGCCCAATTACTACGCAGCGTAGACCAAAGCCGGGCGCTATCCATCCTCGGGTCCTCGCCCGTGTCGCGGCGGACGTCACACAGCTCTCTCAGGTGCTGCTCAGGAACGGCTCAGGTCGTTTCGGCGACGCACATCACGTCGATTCGTTCCGCCGCGATCGGCAGGGACGTCGATCTGCGGCATACTTTCGTCAAGAGTTCGTTGACCTCTCCCCGACACTCGTGTCCGGGAGCCTTCTGTACAAAAATTCTGAATCGAGGAACCGGACGCTGTGTGTGGACTGCTCGGGCTACTGACATCTGGCGGAACCAGCGAGGACGCCGTCTCGCGGGTCGACCAGGCGATGCATTGCCTTCGTCACCGCGGGCCGGACGAACACGGGACGTGGAACGACGATCACCTCGTCTTCGGGTTCAACCGCCTGGCGATCATCGACATCGCTCATTCCCACCAGCCGCTGCGTTGGGGCCCACCGGAGAACCCGGAGCGTTATGCGCTCACGTTCAACGGCGAGATCTACAACTACTTGGAGATCCGCGCCGAACTGGTCAAGGACCACGACGCCGAGTTCTTCACCGAGGGCGACTCCGAGGCCATCGTCGCTGCATTCCACTACTGGGGTGAGGACGCGGTCCGGCGCCTGCGCGGAATGTTCGCGTTCGCGATCTGGGACACCGACACACGCGAGCTGTTCATCGCGCGCGATCCGTTCGGGATCAAGCCGCTGTTCATCGCGACCGGCGCCGGCGGCACCGCGTTCGGCAGCGAGAAGAAGAGCCTGCTCGAACTCACCGATCTGATCGGCATCGGTACCGAGCTGGATCCGCGTGCCATCGAGCACTACACCGTTCTGCAGTACGTACCGGAGCCGGAAACACTGCACAAGCAGATCCGCCGCCTGGAGTCGGGCAGCTTCGCTCGGGTGCGTCCGGGCGAGGAGCCCACGTTCACGCGGTATTTCACGCCGAAGTTCCCGGCCAAGCCTTTTGCACCTGGCACCGAGAAGGCGCGCTACCAGGAAATCGCCGAGGCACTCGAGGATTCGGTCGCCAAGCACATGCGTGCCGACGTCACCGTCGGTTCGTTCCTGTCCGGCGGTATCGACTCCACGGCGATCGCGGCGCTGGCGATGCGCCACAACCCCAACCTGATCACCTTCACGACCGGTTTCGAACGTGAGGGCTATTCCGAGGTCGACGTCGCTGCAGAATCTGCCGCAGCGATCGGCGCGAAGCACGTCGTCAAGGTGGTCTCCCCCGCCGAGTTCGCCGCTGCCATTCCCGAGATCGTCTGGTACCTCGACGACCCGGTAGCCGATCCGGCATTGATTCCGCTGTGGTTCATCGCGAAGGAAGCGCGCAAGCACGTCAAGGTCGTGCTGTCCGGCGAGGGTGCCGACGAGTTGTTCGGCGGCTACACGATCTACCGTGAGCCGTTGTCGCTCAAGCCTTTCGAGTACCTCCCCAAGGGGCTGCGTCGGGCCGCGGGCAAGTTGTCCGAACGCATCCCGGACGGCACTCGCGGCAAGAGCCTGCTCAATCGCGGTTCGTTGACCCTCGAGGAGCGCTACTACGGAAATGCTCGTAGCTTCAACGACGCTCAGCTCCGCGCCGTCCTGCGCGATTTCCGTCCGGAGTGGACGCACCAGGACGTCACTGCGCCGATCTACGCGCAGTCACTGGACTGGGATCCGGTTGCGCGGATGCAGCATCTCGACCTGTTCACCTGGCTGCGCGGCGACATCCTCGTCAAGGCAGACAAGATGACGATGGCCAACTCGCTGGAACTGCGTGTGCCGTTCCTCGATCCCGAGGTCTTCGACGTCGCGTCACGCGTACCGCTCGATCAGAAGATCACGAAGGACACGACCAAGTACGCACTGCGCCAGGCCCTGGAAGGCATTGTGCCGCACCATGTTCTGCACCGTGCGAAGCTCGGATTCCCGGTTCCCCTGCGCCATTGGCTGCGCGGCACCGAACTCTTCGACTGGGCACATCTGCAGATCGAGGAGTCGGGTACCGACCACATCTTCGACAAGCAGGCCGTCGTGAAGATGCTCAACGATCACCGCGAGGGCGTGTCCGACCACAGCCGACGCCTGTGGACCGTCCTGACCTTCATGGTCTGGCACGGAATCTTCGTGGAGAAGCGCATCGTGCCGCAGATCCAGGAGCCGGTGTACCCGGTCAATATCTAGGCCTTCGGCCCCGTGAGCGGTTAGGGAGTCTCCGAACTCCTCAACCACTCACGGGGCGGAGCCCTACTTCGGCAGGATCGTCGCGATCTCGTCCGCTGCCGCGCTGCCGTATGCGTCGGTAAGGCGCTTGAGTGCCTCGTCGCGATTGAACACCCACTCCTGCGTTCCCACGGTCTCGAGAATCAACACAGCGACCAAAGATCCCAACTGTGCAGCACGCTCGAAGCTCAGACCGGCGCCGTGTGCGAGCAGGAACCCGGCGCGGAAGCCGTCACCAACGCCCGTCGGATCCACCTTGCCGGTCTCGGGCACTACATCGACGCGCACCCAATTGCCTTCGGCGTCAACAATTTCCACACCCTTGGAGCCGAGGGTGGTGACACGGATGCCGACCTGCGCGCGGATCTCTTCCTCGCTCAGACCAGTCTTCTGCTGAAGCAGACCCCACTCGTACTCGTTGGTGAACAAGTACTTCGCGCCGTGAATGAGCGCCTTGGCCTCGTCACCGGACAGGCGGGCAAGCTGCTGCGACGGATCCGCTGCGAACGGAATCCCGAGCAGACGGCATTCGTCGGTATGGCGAACCATGGCCTCGGGGTCGTTGGCGCCGATCAGCACCAACTCGACTGCGCCCGCAGTCTTGGCCACTGCCGCGAGTTCGATCTCGCGAGCCTCGCTCATCGCACCGGGGTAGAACGACGCGATCTGCGCCATGTCCTCGTCGGTGGTGCACACGAAACGCGCCGTATGTGCCTTGTCCGAGATACGGACCGCGCTGCAGTCGACGCCGTTGTCCTCGAGCCACGTGCGGTACTCGGCGAAGTCGGCACCGACTGCGCCGACGAGTAGCGGGGACCCACCGAGCACGCCCATGGCGTAAGCGATGTTGCCGCCGACACCACCGCGGCGAATCACGAGATCGTCGACCAGGAAACTCAGCGAAACGTGGGCGAGCTGATCGGCGAGGAGCTGATCGGCGAAGCGGCCGGGGAAGCGCATCAAGTGGTCGGTGGCGATGGAACCGGTTACCGCAATAGTCACGGATCGTGGCCTTTCAGCGAAGTGAGTACAAGAATGAAAGAGGAGCAAAAGTTCACGTTACCGCCCGTAGCGCCGTCATCGGCGCCCGAGCTGTCGGATCGGAACGGTCTACGTACGAGTCACCACAAACAACTGACGCGAAACCGAATGTCGGTTCCGCGTCAGTTGTTCGTGAATTGAGTTGTGATCGACAGACTCAGTTGAACGAGTCACCGCAGGCGCAGGAGCCTGTTGCATTGGGGTTGTCGATCGAGAAGCCCTGCTGCTCGATGGTGTCGAGGAAGTCGATGGACGCACCTTCGACGTACGGCGCGCTCATCCGGTCGACAACCAGGTTGACGCCGTTGAAGTCGACAGTGAGGTCACCGTCGAGCGTGCGGTCGTCGAAGAACAGCTGGTACTTCAGTCCGGCACAGCCGCCGGGCTGCACTGCAATACGCAGCGCGAGGTCGTCGCGACCCTCCTGATCGAAGAGTGCCTTCGCCTTGGCGGACGCGGCCTCGGTCATCTTGACGCCGTGGGTGGCGGTCTCGTTCTGCACAGTCATGGGCTCTCCCTAATGTTCGTACCAACCCGTGAACGCTTCAACGGTACGCCGCTGCCGACTTATTCCCGCCAGTCCTTTACCGGGTGCGATTCGTCTTCATCCTATCCGGTCTTCCAGACACGGCAACGGCGCATCGACGCTTGTGGATCCTCACCTCCGGACGCCGCGCCAGAAGTTCCACTCGCGTGCCGTGTGTTCGGCGAGTCCCTCGAGACACGCCGACGCTTCCTCCATCGCACGTTCCACCGACCCGGCGAAATCCGTCACCGACTTCGCCGCGACTATCGAGGTCGACGCATAGTCCGCCTCGTCGAGCGTCACCTGGCCGGCAAAGACGAGCGTCGGAACGCCGTGTGCTGCCCCCGCCGAAGCGAGCGTTGTGACGAGTTTGCCGCGCAGAGATTGGTGGTCGAACTTGCCTTCGCCCGTGATCACCAGGTCAGCGGAAGCCAGTAGCGCGGCCTGTCCGGTGCGATCCGCGACGACGTCGGCCCCGGATCGCCGCTGTGCACCGAGCGCAAAGAGCGCGGCACCGATACCACCCGCGGCGCCGGCACCCGGAAAATTCGACACTCGTTTTCCGGTGACGGACTCCAACTGTTCGGCCCATCTCGCGTTGCTCGCTTCGAGGACTGCGACGGCTTCGGCGTCGGCGCCCTTTTGCGGGCCGAACACCGCTGCCGCACCGTGCTCGCCGAGAAGTACGTGTTCGACGTCGGTGGCGGCGAACAACTGAGTGCCTGCCGTAGCCGCCGCTGCAACCTCCAGGCCGCCCAGCGCCTCCACCAGTCCACGTCCCCCGTCGGTGCAGCAACTCCCACCGAGTCCGACGACAACCGTCTTCACGCCTGCCTCGAGCGCGACAGCGATCAGCTCTCCCACACCGAGACTGTGCGCGGCGAGTGCAGTGTCCCGCGTCGGCGGACCTCCGAGCAGGCCGAGCCCGACGGCCTCGGCGGACTCGATGTACGCCGTGTCCGAATCGAACAGCCACGTGGCGTCGACGGCGGCGGTCAAAGGCCCGGACACCCGTGCAGTCCGGATGTCGCCCCCAGCCGTGGCCAAGACGTCGACGAAACCCGGCCCACCGTCGGATTGTGGCGCGGTGACAACGTCGTCTTCGGGTCGGCCACGTCGCCAACCGGCAGAAATGGACTCAGCCGCCTCGACGGCCGTCAACGTCTCACCAAACGAATCTGGAGCAACTATTACCCGCATAGCCGAAGTCTAAGAGTCCCGAATGACCCCGATGTTTCACGATCTCGCGCGTTTCAGTGCCTCGGGCGATCGGGTTTTTCAGAAAGACCGAGGTCGGTTTCCCAGACCGTGCACTTATCCAATAGCCTGGAGGTGTGAAATTGCTACGCCGCGGTGACTCAGACAACTCCGACAAACGTGACGTCGAGGGCACTGAGGCATCCTCGGCCTCCGAAGAGGCGCCCATCGAGCAGGTGGGCAAGGGCCGCCCCACACCCAAGCGTCGTGACGCCGAGGCGAAGAGGCGTGGCCCCGTTGCCCCTGCCCCGCTGACCGCGAAGGAAGCCCGCGCCCGCCGTAAGGCGACCCGCGGCTCCAAGGAGGACCGCAAGGCCGAAGCCGCCGAGCGTCGTGCATCGTCGGCAGACCGCCGCGCCCGCATGCTCGCCGGCGAGGACAAGTACCTGCTCCCCCGCGACAAGGGACCGGTTCGCGCCTACGTCCGTGACTTCATCGACGCTCGCCGCAACCTCGTCGGGCTGTTCATGCCGCTCGCATTGATCCTCATCATGACGATGTTCGTCACGCCCGCACTCCAGCAGATCGTCACGCTGGCAATGCTCGTGATGATGCTCTTCATGGTCGGTGAAGGCATCTGGCTCGGTCGCATGATCAACAACCGCGTCGCCGAGCGCTTCCCCGACAGCACCGACGGCGGATTCAAGCTCGGCTGGTACGCGTTCGTTCGCGCGTCGCAGATCCGTAAGCTGCGCGCACCGAAGCCTCGTGTGGGGCCGGGCGACGCAATCTGAGCGTGACGAACACGTATAGAACTTTGGTCCTCGGCGGCGCGCGGTCTGGTAAGTCCGCGCACGCCGAGGATTTGGTTTGTGCAGGCCACTTACCCGAAAGTTCGGCACCGGTCCGGTACCTGGCGACAGCCAGACGTGATGTCTCCGACGCAGACTGGGAGAGCCGGATCGACCAGCACCGCAACAGACGGCCCTCCCATTGGTCGACGGTCGAAACCGCAGATGCCGGCGATCTCGCGGCGCAGCTCGAAAGCGATTCACACACAGCGACGTTGGTCGACGATCTGGGAACGTGGCTGACCGCGGAACTCGATCGGCAAGGCGCCTGGGACGCTCCGCGCGGCACCGTCACTCCCGCTGCGGACAGCCTGGTCGCCAGTGTCGAGAACTATCGCGGACACCTGGTGCTGGTCAGCCCCGAAGTGGGTTTGGCCGTCATCCCCGAGACGCGGTCCGGACGATTGTTCCGCGACGAGATCGGCACTCTCAACGCTCGTATCGCCGGGGTGTGCGATCGTGTCGTACTAGTGGTTGCAGGGTTACCGCTCATCTTGAAAGATACTGCTGCACAACCGGAAGGCACGATGTGAGTACCGAGGCCAATCCAGGGGCCATTTCAGGGGCGAATCCAGATGCCAACCCTGACGTCGCGCCAGTCAGTAGCGCCGACTTCGAACCCGTCACCCCGCCCGACCGCGAGGTGCGAGCGCAGGCCGATGCGCGTCAGCGTGATCTGACCAAGCCGGCCGGTTCGCTGGGCCGACTGGAGGCTCTCGCCGGCTGGGCATCAGCCTGCCAAGGAGTTTGTCCCCCACACGCTTTCGCTCGGCCTCGCGTCGTCGTGTTCGCGGGTGATCACGGAATCGCCCGCAACGGCGTCTCCGCCTATCCGCCGGAAGTGACCGCACAGATGGTCGCCAACTTCCTCGGGGGCGGCGCGGCGGTCAACGTCCTCGCCGAGGTTGCCGGCGCCACGGTACGCGTCGTCGACATCGCAGTGGACGGCGATACCGATCCGTCCGTCTCGAACCACAAGGTACGCAGGTCTTCCGGGTCCATCGACCGCGAAGACGCCATGTCGAACGAGGAAACCCTTCAGGCCATCGCCGCCGGCCGAGCGATCGCGGACGAGGAAATCGACGGGGGCGCAGATCTTCTCATCGCCGGCGACATGGGCATCGGCAATACGACGCCCGCAACCGTACTCATCGCCGCACTCACGGACAGTGAACCCGTCGCGGTCGTGGGTCGAGGTACCGGTATCGACGACGCCGGATGGATCCGCAAGACCGCAGCGATTCGCGACGCTCTCCGGCGTGCCCGTCCGCACGTTCGCGACACAGTCGCGCTGCTGCGCACGTCTTCGGGTGCCGACCTCGCCGCGATGGCCGGCTTTCTGGCCCAGGCAGCTTCGCGTCGTACGCCGGTGATCCTCGACGGCGTTGTGGTCACCGCAGCCGCCATGGTTGCCGACGAACTGGCTTTCGGCGCACGTGAATGGTGGGTCGCCGGACACCGCTCCACCGAACCCGCCCACACCATCGCATTGACCCGAATGGGTCTCGACCCGATCGTCGAGTTCGACATGCGTCTCGGTGAAGGTTCAGGTGCAGTCACAGCTCTCCCGATTCTTCAGGGCGCAGTGGCGATCCTGAGCAAGATGGCGACATTCTCCGAAGCCGGTGTCAGCACTCAGGGCAGCGCACCTGCCGACGAACCGGAGTCGATCGACCTGACCAAGACCGATACGGCGGAGTGAGCGTGGCGGGCCCGCTGTCCGGAGTGCCGCTGGCCTTCTCGTGGCTGACGGTCCTTCCGGTTCGTGGTCCCTCCGACATCGATCGAACTGCCGGCCGTCGCGCCATCGCGGCAGCTCCGCTCACCGGGATCGCTCTCGGCATTGCCGCGACGTTTCTGCTCTGGGGCACAACCAGTATCGGCCTGAATCCCTATCTCGCAGGCTTGCTGACGGTCGGTGCGCTCGCTCTCGGGACACGCGGGATGCACGTGGACGGACTGGCAGACTCCGTCGACGGACTGGGTTGTTACGGTCCACCGGAGCGCGCCCGCGAAGTCATGCACAGCGGCGGTGCCGGACCGTTCGGGGTCGCGGCGCTGTTCATCTTCCTCGGGCTGCAATCGGTCTCCTTCGGCGTCCTCGCTGTTGCCGACTCCCCCACGCAGTGGATCGCCGTTCTCGTATCTGTCGCTGCGGGTCGTGTGGCCGTCGTTTTTGCCTGCCGCCGAGGTATTCTCGCGTCGAGCCCGAGCGGATTCGGTGCGCTCGTCGCCGATTCACAACCGCTGTGGGCCGCAATCGTGTGGTCGGTTCCGCTGATCGCCGCTTCCGGCTTTGCCACCGACCGGTGGTGGCTCGGCCCTCTCGTGACCGCGTCGGCGCTGGTGATCAGTGTGCTGTGCGTGCGTCACTGCGTCCGTAGATTCGGCGGACTCAACGGAGACGTTCTCGGATTCGCACTCGAACTCACTGTGACGCTTACGGCCGTCGGCCTCACTCTCGGACTGTGATCCGACGTCGTGCGAGTAGGTGTCCTTGCGTACGAAGGTTGCCTCGCGGCCGAGATCTTCGTTTTCACCGACCTTCTCCTGATCGCGAATCGGGTCGCTGATGGAGCGCCCGCCGACCCCTTCGAGGTATCGGTCATCGCAGCGTCCGGCACGCCCGTCGTTGCGGCAGGTGGATTTTCGCTCGGCGTGCAGGAGGGGCATCACGACATCGATCACCTGGTTGTGCCGGGGTTCGAACTCGTGCCGTCCGAAGACCCTGCGACGCGTTTGTCGCTGTGGGAGGGAGAAATCGAGTTCATCCGTGCGTGCGAGGCGCGCGGCGTTCGGGTGTCGTCGGTCTGCGTCGGCGCGTATCTGCTGGGCGAGGCGGGACTGCTCGACGGACGCCGATGTACGACGTCGTGGCTGTACGGTGCGGACCTCGCGAGTCGTTACCCCGGTGCGACGGTTCGAACCGACTCGTTGATCGTCCAGGACGACGGCGTCACCACCACTGCTGCGTTCACCGCCGCGCTCGACCTCGCAACAGCACTCGTGCGCGAGCATCTCGGCGACAAGATTGCGCGTACGACCGCAAGAATTACGCTGGCGCCCGAAAACCGAACCAGTCAAGCTCCGTACATCCTCGACTCGATGCTGCCCGCCAAACACACACAGTTTGCCGACGACGTCGGAAGGTGGCTGGTCGAACGGATGGCGGAACCTTACGACTTGGATCTGCTGTCGAGTGCTTTTCACCTCAGCACCCGAACCATGCTTCGGAAGTTCAAGGACGAGACCGGGGAATCGCCGCGCAGTTATCTGCAGCGTGCACGGATCCGAAAAGCGAAACGGTTGTTGGAATCGACCGACTGGCCTCTCGGAAAGATCCTGGAGCACATCGGCTATCAGGATCCTGGAACCTTCCGTCGCCTGTTCACCGACCGCGTCGGCATCAGCCCGGCCGACTACCGAAAGCGATTCCGCAACGGCGGCGCCGGATAGGTGCGAGGCGAGCCCGCCCGAAAACATGGCGAACCGCCCTCTTCTGTAGTCGATCCCGCGCCGAAAGACTGTGCAGAGGAATTGTTTCGACTACTGAGAGGGCTCACCGTGCCGAACCGGAGCATGACCGAAGACGATCCGCTCGAAGACTTCGACCGTCGAACGATCACCATCGACGCAGTGGCGAAGTCCGTGTACGTGGCCGGCACCGGTCCCGCAGTAATCGTCATGCCGGAGATGCCGGGCATCAGCCCGCATGTAGCGCGATTCGCCCGCTGGGTGCGCGACGCCGGTTTCACTGTCTTCGTTCCGTCACTGTTCGGGCACGACGGCGCGGTCCCCACAGTGAACGAGGGGCTGACGGTATTCAAGAGAGCCTGCGTCAGTGCAGAATTCCGCGCCCTCGCTGCCGACGAACCGAGTCCGGCGGTCCGTTGGCTGCGTTCACTCGCCGCTTCCGCCCATGAGGAGAGCGGCGGACCTGGCGTCGGCGTGATCGGAATGTGCTTCACCGGTAACTTCGCGTTGTCGATGATGCTCGAACCCTCGGTCATCGCGCCGGTTCTCGCCCAACCGTCGTTACCGCTCGATCGACCGGACGAAACCGACAGCGGGCCCGAAGAACTCGAAGCCGTGCGCTCGAGACTCGAGGCCGAAGACCTCACGGTGCTTGCATACCGCTTTCGAGGTGACTCGTTCTGCCGCGCACAACGATTCGCCGCCTATTCGAAGGCCTTGGGCGAGCGCTTCGTCGGGAAGGTACTACCCGACGAAGCGGCCAACGCGACAACGTCGCCGTTCTTCGAACACGTCATTGCCAATCCACACAGCGTGGTGACGGCTCATCTCGTCGACGAGGCGGGATCGCCCACCACCGTCGCACGAGACGAGATTCTGCAGTTCTTCCGGGAGCGATTGCTCGCGGAACGAACCAGCGATCAGTGAAGTTTCGTCATCCAGCCGTGGGTGTCGGCGAAGGTTCCGCGCTGGATACCCGTGAGGGTGTCGCGCAGTGCCATCGTCACCTCACCCGGCTCGCCGTCGGCGATGGTGAACTCGCCCTCGGCGGACTTGACGCGTCCGACGGGGGTGATGACTGCTGCTGTGCCGCAAGCGAAGACCTCGGTGATTTCACCGCTCTTGCACTTGGTGCGCCATTCGTCGGTGCTGATCTTGCGCTCCTCGACGGCGAAACCGGAATCGGCGGCAAGGGCGAGCAACGAGTTGCGCGTGATGCCTGGCAACAACGAACCGGACAGCGACGGCGTCACGAGGCGAGCGTCGGGGCCCGAGCCGAAGACGAAGAACAGGTTCATTCCACCCATTTCCTCGACGTACGTGCGCTCGATGGCGTCGAGCCAGACCACCTGGTCGCAACCCTCGTCGGCGGCTTGCGCCTGGGCGAGGAGTGAAGCGGCGTAGTTGCCGGCGAACTTGGCCGCGCCGGTACCACCGGGGGCCGCGCGAACGTATTCGGTGGACAGCCACACACTGACCGGCTTGACGCCGCGCGGGAAGTACGCACCAGCAGGCGAGGCGATCAGCAGGTAGCGGTACTCGTCGGCGGGACGGACACCGAGTCCGGCTTCGGTGGAGAACATGAACGGACGGAGGTAGAGCGCGTCCTCGCCACCGGCTGCGGGAACCCAGTCGAGATCGACGTCGATCAGTTCGGTGATGGAATCGATGAACATCTGCGACGGGAGCTCCGGCATGGCCAGACGGCGCGCAGATGCCGCGAAACGCTCGGCGTTGGCCTCGACGCGGAACGAGCTGATCTCGCCACCCGGCTGACGGTATGCCTTGAGGCCCTCGAAGATGGCCTGTCCGTAGTGCAAAACCATTGCGGCCGGATCGAGCTCGATGTTTCCGTACGGCAACACCTGGGCGTCGTGCCAGCCCTTGCCCGCGGTGTAGTCGATCGAGACCATGTGGTCGGTGAAGTGCCGCCCGAAGCCGGGCGCCGCCAAAATGTCACGGCGCTCGGCGTCGGACTTCGGGGACGAGCTCTGAACACGAACGAAATCGGCGGCACCTGTCATGGGCGCAATCCTATCGAACGTGAAAAAGCTCTCTACTTGGTGTTGGTCTCCACGAACGGAGGAGACACCACGACGCACCGAAGTGCACGACCACGGACGTCGACTTCGATCTCGTCGCCGGCCGAGACATTGGCACCGGAATCGAGGAGCGCCAACGCAATTCCCACTTTGAGCGAGGGCGAAAACGTCCCCGAGGTGGTCTCGCCGATTGCCTCGCCGTCACGCAGAACACCGAGGCCGGCACGAAGCACGCCGCGATCGAGAGCCTTGATCCCCCAGAGTTTGCGAGCCGGGCCGGCAGCCTTCTCGTCGGTCAAGGTCTCTTTGCCCCAGAATGTCGGCTTCTTCCAACCGATCGCCCATCCGCAGCGCGCTTCGAGCGGAGAAATCTCGAGCGAAAGCTCATGCCCGTGCAGCGGATACCCCATCTCGGTACGAAGAGTGTCACGGGCGCCGAGTCCGGCGGCCTGCCCACCCTCGGCGCGCACTGCCTCGAGAAGCGCGCGGAACAACGGCTCGCTGTCCTCCCACCGCGGCAGGAGTTCGTAGCCGACCTCACCGGTGTAACCGCTGCGGCACACACGAACAGGCACGCCGTTCCATTCCGCATCTTCGTACGCCATGTACTCGATCTCGGTGGGAAGTCCCAGAGCGGTCAGAACCGCCACCGATTTCGGACCCTGCACAGCCAGCACACCGTAGGCACGATGCTGATCCTCGACGGTGATTCCGTCCGGTGCCACAGCGACCAGAGCCGCAACGACGTCCGCGGTATTGGCTGCGTTCGGGACGAGGAAGATCTCGTCGTCGCTGACGTAGTACGCAATGAGGTCGTCGATGACACCACCGGACTCGTTGCAGCACAACGTGTACTGAGCCTTACCCGGCCCGATCTTGTTCAGGTCGTTGGTCAGTGCGGAGTTCACGAATTCCGCGGCGCCCGCGCCACGCACGACGGCCTTGCCGAGGTGACTGACGTCGAAGAGTCCGACATTCTCACGCACAGAGGTGTGTTCGGCCACGACGCCGGCGTACGAAACCGGCATCTGCCACCCCCCGAACGGCGCGAACGTCGCGCCGAGTTCGACGTGGACGGGGTGGATCGGGCCCTGCAACAGTTGTTCGTCGGTCATGGCCCACAACCTATCGGACTTCGCCGATCGAAACATGTCCGCAGCGAGAGCTCACCCGGCCGTGACGATCGCCCGTCCGCAAACTGCAAAGGGCCTAACATCGACTCAGGCATCCGCCAGAACCGGACGCATCGCACACTCACCTCACAGGAGACACCTTGAGCACTCGCACAGCCCGATCGTTGGGACCCGACCTCGTTCTCGCCGGCACAGTCGCCAAGCGCGCAGAGATACTGGTCGTCGGCCTGACGTCGGGTCCGGACGGCCCCGAAATCGCACTCAGCGAAGGCATCGTCGCCGAAGACGTACTCGCCGAGATCCTCGACAGCCTCATCGCCGTCGGCGCCACCGGCAAGCCCGAGCAGCTCACTCGTGTCCCGGCACCGAGCGAACTGTCGGTCACCAGCGTTCTCGCCGTCGGACTCGGCTCTGCCGACAAGCTCGGCAGCGAGCAGATCCGTAAGTCCGCCGGCGCCGCAGCTCGCTCGTTGTCCGGCATCGACACCGTCGCAACCACGCTCTCGATCCTCGACCTCGGTGCAGCCGCCGAGGGATTTGCGTTGGGCGCGTACAGCTTCACCGAATTCAAGTCGTCCATGACGGCTCCCGGTCCCGATTCGCAGCCACTGGCCCGCGTCGAACTTCTGGTGCCGTCGCCGCGCACGAAGGAGACCAAAGCGACGCTGGCACGGTCGGCTGCCATCGCCGAGGCCGTCGCCACCGCACGCGAGTTCGTCAACACTCCCCCGAGCCACCTCTACCCCGCCGAGTTCGCCGCGCGCGCGAAGGCACTGGGCGTCGAGGCCGGGCTCACCGTCCAGGTTCTCGACGAGAAGGCACTCGAGAAGGGTGGCTACGGCGGAATCATCGGCGTCGGCAAGGGCTCGTCACGCCAGCCGCGTCTCGTCCGCCTCGAATACGCGTCGAAGAAGCGTGGTGCCCGCAAGGTCGCACTGGTGGGTAAGGGCATCACCTTCGACACCGGCGGAATCTCCATCAAGCCCGCCGCCGGTATGGAGAACATGACCTCGGACATGGGCGGCGCCGCAGCCGTCATCTCCACCGTTGTGCTTGCCGCCAAGCTCGGCCTGCCCGTCAACGTCGTCGCATACGTACCGATGGCCGAGAACATGCCGTCCGCGACCGCCCAGCGTCCCGGCGACGTGCTGACCCAGTACGGCGGAATCACCATCGAGGTCGTCAACACCGACGCCGAGGGCCGTTTGATTCTTGCCGACGCGATGGTTCGCGCGGGTGAGGACAACCCCGACTACATGATCGACACCGCCACCCTCACCGGTGCGCAGATGGTCGCGCTCGGCAACCGCACCCCCGGAGTCATGGGAACCGACGAGTTCCGTGACCGCGTCGCCTCCATCTCGCAGAGCGTCGGCGAGAACGGCTGGGCCATGCCGCTGCCGGAGGAATTGCGCGGAGATCTCGACTCCAAGGTCGCCGACATGGCCAATGTCACCCCACACCGCTGGGGCGGCATGCTGGTCGCAGCTCACTACCTCAAGGAATTCGTTCCCGAGGGTGTCCAGTGGGCGCACATCGACGTCGCGGGGCCGGCCTACAACACGTCAGGGCCGTGGGGTTACACCGGCAAGGGCGGCACCGGCGTTCCCGTTCGCACGATGATCTCGGTCCTGGAGGACATCGCGGTAAACGGCTGACCCCTTGCTGTGCGCCTTTATTGACCCCCCGCGGTTAATAAAGGCGCACAGCAGTTCAGGCGCCGTCGCGCAATTCCTGCTCTCGGGCCCGCTTGCGTTCGATTCGCTTACGTTCGTCGTGATCGCGCATACGCTGCGGATATCCCGTCTTGCGGACGTCGTAGACCGGGATCTTCAGGTCCTGTCCCAATTTGCGGGCACCACGTTCGCCGCCGACACGACGACGAGTCCACTCCCCGTCCTTCGCAACCAGGACGACGGTCACCTCGGTCACCGTCGTCTGCGGTTCCACATAGGCCTCGACGCCTTCGTGCGAGTGCGCCCAATTCGCCAGATGATCCGCATCACTTTGCGCTGCGGCCTGAGCCGCACTTGGCGGACGCTTGAAACGATCGAACAGTCCCACGGTCGTACCCTCCTCGGTACCGACGCCGCGGATGCACCCCGGCGATATGTCAAGTTTGCCAGGCGATGTCCGTTGTGCCTGCGCACGACATACCGTTTGGTCCGCTTACGACGTTACAGCCGGACCCCCGACGCATACCTACTCGCCAGTAGCCGACACACCCGAAACGGACGGCATCCCCCTCATCGGACACGCCCGGCGTATCAATGGAAAGATGAACGACGGTGACGCCGCGCCCGCGCGTCGACATCGGCAAAATAGCTACAAGTAGCCGCACGTCGCGCGCCACTCGAGCACAATGCATTACGACCACAAGTCGACAAAATTCAACAACCCGAACACAACTGTCGAGGAGTCAAAAGACATGGCCTTCTCCGTCCAGATGCCAGCCCTAGGTGAGAGCGTCACCGAGGGAACTGTCACACGGTGGCTCAAGCAGGAAGGAGACACGGTCGAAGTCGACGAACCCTTGCTCGAAGTCTCCACGGACAAGGTCGACACCGAGATTCCGTCTCCCGTCGCCGGCGTCCTGACCAAGATCGTCGCGCAGGAAGACGACACCGTGGAAATCGGTGGCGAGCTCGCCCAGATCGGTGAAGCCGGCGAAGCCGCAGCACCCGCGGCAGAGGCACCCGCCCCCGCCGCCGAGGAAGCTCCCGCCGAGGAAGCGCCGGCTGCCGAAGCTCCCGCTGAAGAAGCTCCCGCTGCCGAGGCACCCGCCGCTTCGAGCGGTTCCGCTGAAGGTACCGCCGTGACGATGCCCGCCCTCGGCGAGTCCGTCACCGAAGGCACCGTCACCCGTTGGCTCAAGGCTGTCGGCGACGAGGTTGCCGTCGACGAGGCGCTGCTCGAAGTCTCGACCGACAAGGTCGACACAGAGATCCCGTCCCCCGTCGCCGGAATCCTGCTCGAGATCAATGCGCAGGAAGACGACACCGTCGAGATCGGTGGCCAGCTGGCCGTCGTCGGCTCCGGCACACCCGCCGCGGCTCCGGCACCCAAGGCCGCTCCCGCAGC
Organism: Rhodococcus sp. SG20037; assembly: GCF_031763325.1. Lineage (NCBI taxonomy): Bacteria > Bacillati > Actinomycetota > Actinomycetes > Mycobacteriales > Nocardiaceae > Rhodococcus > Rhodococcus sp. SG20037. The sequence continues at coordinate 3,783,236 of NZ_CP134497.1, forward strand.
ACCGGCCGCACCCCCTGCCCCCAAGGCTGAAGCACCGAAGGCTGAGGCACCCAAGGCCGAGGCACCCAAGCCTGCTGCCGCACCGGCCGCCCCCGCTCCGAAGCCTGCTGCGGCTCCCGCACCGGCGGCTGCCCCCGCAGCTTCCGGCGACAGCAGCCCGTACGTCACCCCGCTCGTGCGCAAGCTCGCCACGGACAACGGCGTCGACCTCGCGACCGTCACCGGCACCGGCGTCGGCGGCCGCATCCGCAAGCAGGATGTGCTCGCCGCTGCGGAGGCCAAGAAGGCTCCCGCCGCCGCTGCTCCTGCTGCAGCACCCGCGGCCGCACCGGCCGCCACCGCAGCCGCAGGCGTCCGACCCGAACTGGCACACCTGCGTGGAACCACGCAGAAGGCCAACCGTATTCGGCAGATCACGGCCACCAAGACACGTGAGTCGCTGCAGAACACCGCTCAGCTCACGCAGACCTTCGAGGTGGACGTCACCAAGATCGTCGCCCTGCGGGCCCGTGCCAAGGCCGGCTTCATCGAGCGCGAAGGCGTCAACCTGACGTTCCTTCCGTTCTTCGCCAAGGCAGTCGTCGAGGCGCTGAAGTCGCACCCGAACATCAACGCAAGCTACGACGAGGCTGCCAAGCAGATCACCTACTACGACGCTGAGCACCTCGGCATCGCAGTGGACACCGATCAGGGCTTGCTCTCCCCCGTCATCCACAACGCCGGCGATCTCGGCCTGGCCGGCCTGGCCCGAGCCATCGCCGACATCGCCAAGCGTGCACGCTCGGGTGGCCTGAAGCCGGACGAGCTCTCGGGTGGCACCTTCACCATCACCAACATCGGCAGCCAGGGCGCGCTGTTCGACACCCCGATCCTGGTACCGCCGCAGGCGGCCATGCTCGGAACCGGCGCGATCGTCAAGCGCCCGATGGTGGTCACCGACGAGAACGGCAACGAGTCCATCGGCGTTCGCTCGATGATCTACTTGCCGCTGACCTACGATCACCGTCTGGTCGACGGCGCCGACGCCGGCCGATTCCTCACCACTGTTAAGCAGCGGTTGGAAGAAGCCTCGTTCGAAGCTGATCTGGGCCTGTAAGCAACTGCTCGGCCGGCCGGGGCGTCATCTCCATCAGGAGGTGGCGCCCCGGCTTTTTCAGTACGGTCGGAGATATACGTTCGGATATCGAAGCACGCTGAATCGAAGGAGGCTTTCCGAATGCGAGTAGTCATCGCCGGCTCGTCCGGTTTGATCGGAACGGCCTTGGTGTCATCGTTGCGCTCCGACAACCACGACGTGGTGCGTCTGGTGCGACGCTCGACCGCCGGCCCCGACGAATCGCGTTGGGACCCGGACCACGACCGTCTGGACCTCTCCATCCTGCAGGGCGCCGACGCCGTCGTGAACCTCTGCGGCGTCGGCATCGGCGACAAACGGTGGTCGGGTTCCTACAAGCAAGCGATCCGTGACAGCCGCATCGTCGCGACCGACGTCTTGGCCGAAGCGGTCGCGAGTCAGAAGGTTCCCGTCCTCGCCAACGCGAGCGCCGTCGGCTATTACGGCGACACCGGCGACAAGATCGTCGACGAGGATTCGCCGGCAGGCACAGACTTTCTCGCCACGACGTGTCGCGATTGGGAACTTGCCACCGAACCGGCGCGTGCGGCGGGTGCCCGCGTCGTCAATCTGCGGTCCGGCGTCGTGATTTCACCTCATGGGGGCATGCTCGGTCGGCTTCGGCGCCTTTATTCGTTCGGCCTCGGCGGGCGACTGGGCAACGGTCGCCAGTACTTTCCGTGGATCTCACTCGAGGACGAGTGCGACGCGATCAAGTTCGCGCTCACGAATTCCGAACTCTCCGGTCCCGTCAACCTGACCGGTCCGGCCCCTGTCACCAATGCCCAGTTCAATGACGCCATGTCCCGTGCGGTCCACCGCCCGGCTCCCTGGATCGTTCCCGGGTTCGCACTCGAAGCGTTGATCGGAGAATTCGCCAAGAGCGGCATCCTCGGTGGCCAGCGCGCCATTCCCGCAGCTTTGGAAAAGGCGGGATTCTCTTTCCGCCACAACACGATCGGCGAAGCGCTGGCGGCCGCACTCGGTTGATTCCGAAGTCGGGCGTAATCTCTACGTCCATGAGCAGCGCTGCCGTTTCCGCCCGGTTCTCGAAACTGCCGATCGCCGTCGAGCAACTCGGTTCGATCGACTACAACGCCGCGTGGGACCGCCAGCGTGAGCTCGCGGCAGTGCGGGCGGACGACATCGGACCGGACACGCTACTGCTCCTCGAACACCCGCCGGTGTACACAGCAGGACGACGCACGGAACCCGAAGATCGTCCCGTCGACGGCACGCCTGTCATCGACGTCGACCGCGGCGGGAAGATCACCTGGCACGGCCCCGGCCAGCTGGTGGGATATCCGATCGTGAAACTGGCCGAGCCCATCGACGTGGTGCGGTATGTCCGACGCATCGAGGAAGCACTGATCACGGTGTGCACGGACCTCGGCCTGAACTGCGGGCGCATCGACGGCCGCTCCGGCGTCTGGCTGCCTGCCGAACTCGCAAACGGGCAATGGAAGCCCGAGCGCAAGGTTTCTGCCATCGGCGTGCGCGTCCAACGGGGCGTGGCACTGCACGGCTTCTCCCTGAACTGCAATTCGGTCCTGACCGGATTCGACAACATCATTCCCTGCGGCATCCGTGACGCCGGGGTCACGACGCTGTCGCATGAACTCGGTCGCGACGTCACCGTGGACGAAGTCACTCCCGCTGTGACCGAGGCAGTGATCGCTGCTCTCGACGGAACCATGCCCGTCACCGAACGGAACGTCGAGCGCGTCACCTTCGAAAGCGCCTCGCCTACTCCGACTTTTACTACCGTTCAGTACAGCTGACGGGCTCGCCCGAACCCCGTTGCAGTAATCACCGGGCGTAGGATCACTGTCGTGACTATCGCCCCAGAAGGACGTAAGCTGCTCCGTCTCGAGATCCGAAACGCGGAGACGCCCATCGAACGCAAACCCAACTGGATCAAGACCCGAGCAAAGATGGGCCCCGAGTACACGGAGCTCAAGGGCCTGGTCAAGCGTGAAGGTTTGCACACCGTCTGCGAGGAAGCGGGCTGCCCCAACATCTACGAGTGCTGGGAAGACCGCGAAGCCACGTTCCTGATCGGCGGTGAGCAGTGCACACGCCGCTGCGACTTCTGCCAGATCGACACCGGCAAGCCCGAAGCCCTCGACCGCGACGAGCCCCGTCGCGTCGCGGAAAGCGTTCAGGCCATGGGCCTTCGGTACTCCACGATCACCGGCGTCGCCCGCGACGACCTCCCCGACGGCGGCGCCTGGCTCTACGCCGAGACCGTCCGCAAGATCCACGAACTCAACCCGGGCACCGGCGTCGAGAACCTGGTTCCGGACTTCAACGGCAAGCCCGAACTGCTCGACGAGGTCTTCGCCTCACGCCCCGAGGTACTCGCACACAACCTCGAGACCGTCCCCCGCATCTTCAAGCGGATCCGTCCGGCATTCCGGTACCAGCGCAGCCTCGACGTCATCACCGCAGCACGCGACTACGGACTGGTCACCAAGTCCAACCTGATCCTCGGCATGGGCGAAACCCCTGAAGAGGTCACCGAGGCGATGGCAGATCTCCACGCCGCCGGTTGCGACATCCTCACCATCACCCAGTACCTGCGCCCCTCGCCCCGGCACCACCCCGTCGAGCGGTGGGTCAAGCCCGAGGAGTTCGTCGCACACTCGAAGGCTGCAGAAGAGATGGGCTTCGCCGGCGTCATGGCCGGTCCGTTGGTTCGCTCGTCGTACCGCGCCGGCCGCCTGTATGCGCAGGCCATGGCACATCACGGCCGTGAACTTCCCGAGGCGCAGCGTCATCTGACCGAGGGCGGCGACGCTTCCCAGGAAGCCAGCTCACTCATGGCGCGCCTGAATCGCTGATCCACTTTTTGCTGTGCGCCTTTATTAACCGCGGGCGGTTAGTAAAGGCGCACAGCAATGGACGTATCCTGGGTACATGGCGAACGGCAGCAAATCCGGTAAGGGCAAACCCACCAAAGAGGCAAAGGCTGCAGCGAAGGCTGCCCGCAAGCAGGCTTCCAAGGAACGTAGAACACAGCTCTGGCAGGCATTCCAGATGCAGCGCAAGGACGACAAGCTCCTCCTGCCGCTGATGATCGGCACCCTCGTCGGTGCGGCTCTGGTCTTCTTCCTGGTCGGCCTCATCTGGGGCCTTCAGTGGTTCCTGCTGCCGATCGGCATCGTTCTCGGTCTCCTCGGCGCCTTCATCATCTTCGGTCGTCGCGTCCAGAAATCGGTGTACAAGAAGGCTGAAGGTCAGGCCGGTGCCGCTGCGTGGGCGCTCGACAACATGCAGGGTGCGTGGCGCGTCACGAATGCCGTCGCCGGCACTACCCAACTCGATGCTGTTCACCGCGTCGTCGGACGGCCGGGTGTCATCCTCGTCGCCGAAGGTTCGCCGCAACGCGTCAAGGGCCTCCTCGCGCAGGAGAAGAAGAAGACCGCCCGCCTCATCGGCGACACCCCGATCTACGACATCATCATCGGCAACGACGAGGGCCAGGTTCCGCTCTCGCAGCTCCAGCGCTACTTGAACAAGTTGCCCCGCAACATCGACACCAAGCGCATGGACAACATCGAAGGTCGCCTCGCTGCACTAAGCGCACGCGGCGGCGGAGCAGCGCTTCCCAAGGGCCCGATGCCCGGAGGCGCGAAGATGAAGGGAATGCAGCGAACCATTCGTCGTCGCTGACACTCCCCCACAGCAAAACGAAAGACCCGGGCCCACACGGACCCGGGTCTTTCTTTACTTCGAGAAATTTGTGTCAGCGCGATTTCACGAGCAAAGTGCCGGTCGCGCGGTCCTGCATACCGCGACCGTCGATGTCGGTGATGGTCGCGGGAATCACGAACACAAGCAGTGCCTGACGTCCGAGCGCGCGCACGAAGCCCACTCGAATCGGGCCTTCGATTCGTGCAACCTGAAGTCCGAGGACGAACTGCCCCGGTGTGAAGTTGAACAGCGCCACCGTGACGACGCCGACTGCGAACCACACCATCAGCGTGACAGTCGAGGTCATACCGTCGAAGAAGTCGCCGGTGATGAGCGAGGCCACTCCCACAGCCATCACCCAATCCACCAACAGTGCCGCGATACGACGGCCCGAACCGACCAGCGAACCCGGACCCTCCTGAGGGAAACCGAGGAGCTCGCCACGGTACGACTGCTCACGGCCGTCCGCGCTCTTCGGCAAAGCTGCTTGCGGCCCAGAGAGCCAAGTTCCGGTGATACGTGCCATGCTGTCCAGGATAGGCGTCGCAGCACCGTAGTCCAGATTTGCCGGGTTTTAACTGTGTGGCCGGTCACATGGACTTCGGAAATCCCCAGGATGCTGCGACGCGTAACACTGCCGAAACAAAGGGTTGACGAGCGGGCAACACCAGCTCCCTACCGTCTGCCTCGACGGATTCAACCGACATCACTTGGCTGAAGCGACTTAAGGAGCACAAGCGTGGCGTTCACCACGGCCGAAGAGGTCATCAAGTACATCGCGGACGAGAACATCGAGTACGTCGACATTCGGTTCAGCGACCTGCCCGGCGTCCAGCAGCACTTCTCGATCCCGGCGTCTGCTTTCAACCAGGACGTGTTCGAGGACGGCCTCGCATTCGACGGATCTTCGGTCCGCGGATTCCAGTCGATCCACGAGTCCGACATGATGTTGCTTCCCGACGTCACCACGGCGCAGATCGACCCCTTCCGCAAGGCGAAGACCCTCAACATCAACTTCTTCGTGCACGACCCGTTCACCCGTGAGTCCTACAGCCGCGACCCGCGCAACGTTGCCCGCAAGGCCGAGGAGTACTTGGTCAGCACCGGCATCGCGGACACCGCATTCTTCGGCGCCGAGGCCGAGTTCTACATCTTCGACTCGGTTCGCTACGACTCCGGCATGAACTCCGCGTTCTACGAGCTGGATTCCATCTCCGGTTCCTGGAACACCGGCGCAGAGACCAACGCCGACGGCTCCCCGAACCTCGGCTACAAGGTTCGCGCCAAGGGCGGCTACTTCCCCGTCGCTCCGTACGACCACTACGTGGACCTGCGCGACGAAATCTCCACCAACCTGACCAACGCGGGCTTCGAGCTCGAGCGCGGCCACCACGAGGTCGGTACCGGCGGACAGCAGGAGATCAACTACAAGTTCAACACGCTGCTCGCAGCTGCTGACGACCTGCAGCTGTTCAAGTACATCGTCAAGAACACCTGCTGGCAGCACGGCAAGTCCGCGACCTTCATGCCGAAGCCGCTCTTCGGTGACAACGGCTCGGGCATGCACGTCCACCAGTCCCTGTGGAAGGACGGCAAGCCCCTCTTCCACGACGAGTCCGGCTACGCGGGCCTCTCGGACATGGCTCGCCACTACATCGGCGGCATCCTGCACCACGCTCCGTCGCTGTTGGCCTTCACCAACCCGACGATCAACTCGTACCACCGTCTGGTGCCGGGCTACGAAGCCCCCATCAACCTCGTGTACAGCCAGCGCAACCGCTCGGCAGCTGTCCGTATCCCGATCACGGGCAACAACCCGAAGGCAAAGCGTCTAGAGTTCCGCGCACCCGACTCCTCGGGTAACCCGTACCTCAACTTCGCTGCACAGATGATGGCCGGCCTGGACGGCATCAAGAACAAGATCGAGCCGATGGCTCCGGTCGACAAGGACCTCTACGAGCTTCCCCCGGAGGAGGCTCGCAACATCCCGCAGGCTCCGACCAGCCTCGAGACGGTCATCAACCGCCTCGAAGCCGATCACGAGTACCTGACCGAGGGTGGCGTCTTCACCACCGACCTTATCGAGACCTGGATCTCGCTCAAGCGCGAGCAGGAAATCGCTCCGGTCAACCTGCGTCCGCACCCGTACGAGTTCGAGCTCTACTACGACGTGTGATCCGCATCCTGACGTAAGTCAGACCTGCGAGTACCGAGTCCACCCGTCCCGCTTCTGCGGGGCGGGTGGACTTGTTTCGGTCCGAGGGAAACCCCTCGGACAGATGATGACCGGCCTTCATACCGGACGCGGTCGAATCGCGGATCAGCCGCGGGCACGTTGACCGATGGCCGCATTGTTGACGATATGGGCGATTCGACCTGCCCGTGTTGCGTCTCGAGCGGCACTGACGATCCACCACAGCATCTGTTTGCGGGCGCTGGGCGGAAAACTGTCCCAGTTACTTCGCGCTTGCGTGTCCAGGTCCAGCGCCGCCTGCAAGTCAGATGGTTCCTCGAGGTCTTCGACTTGGTCGAGAATCGTCCACCAACCAGTGGATTTCGCGGCAGCAATGGCACCACGACCAGCAGCGGTCATGAGGCCACGCGCCTCCATATCAGCTGCGCGTTCGCGGTTGAGTCGGGTCCAGGAACTCTTGCGTCTCCGCGGTGTGAACAGTTGCAAATTGCGCTCTTCGTCGAAGACGGTGTTGGTGGAATCGATCCACCCAAAGCAGATCGCTTCCTCAACGGCCTGAGGGTAGGGGCAGCGTGGTCGGCTGGTGGTGGTGCGCCAGGAGCACAACCACACTCCGCGGCCTGACGTGTGATTGTCCGTCAACCAAGTTCGCCACTGTTCGCGAGTCTCGGCGTGGATGATCGGGTAGTCGAACTTCCACGTCTGAGGGTGGACGGAAGCCGGCGGCGATGATTTCGAATCGGTCACTTACTCTCCAGCCTAGAGGGAATCGGATACGTGTCTCGATAGACGAGGGGCCTGCGCAGGGAACACGTCCCCGCGGCAACTTGGACGTGAATGGTCTTGTCGCGCAATCCTCTTCTGACTGTCATGGTGGCGAGACCCTGAGGTGAAGGGCGAGCCGACTGACGGTGTCGGCAAGCTCGGTTGGTTCGATGACGACCACTGGGGCGGTGAGCGCAATGCGCGCAACCGTCATGGCGAGCCTGCCGAGATCTTCGCTGCGGATCTCGACAAGGCAGCGGTCCGCTGCCACCTCGATCGGTGTGTGGTCAATCCATCTGAGTACGCCCTCGAGGTCGGCGAACGTAGCTTCGATGGCGAGTTTTGCATCGTGGTGACGGGGTGGCGAGCCAACTGATCTCGCGACGAAGCCTGCCGCGTCACCGCCCGGGATCTCGCGTGGCGTGAAATGACTGCCTGCCAGCCAGGGCTCCGAGAGCCGGTCCAGTCGAAATGTTCGCCAATCCGAACGATGGTGGTCCCATGCTACGAGATACCAACGACGCCCCGCCGTGACAAGGCGGTGCGACTCGACGAGTCGTCTGCTGCTCTCGCCATCACCTCGCCGATAGTCGAAACGAACGTGCTCGTGGTCGCGACATGCCGCAGCGAGCACACTGAGTGCTTCGGGATCGACGATGTCGTCATTTGCCCGCCGCATGGAACTGACGCTCGAATGCAGTGCCGACACACGTCGGCGTAGTCGATGGGGCAGGAGTGTTTCGATCTTCGTCAGCGCGCGCAGCGCCGTTTCTTCGATGCCTCCGATGGCGGCCTCGGCGGCGTAGCGCAGTCCGACGGCTACCGCCACGGACTCGTCATCGTCGAGGATCAGGGGCGGCACGTGCGCCCCCGTTGCAAGTCGGTAGCCCCCGTATTTTCCGGACGTGGAATCGACCGGATAGCCGAGGTCGCGTAGGCGATCGATGTCGCGGCGCACCGTCCGCTGCGTGACATCGAGTCGTGCGGCAAGTTCGGCACAGTGCCAGAAGCGATGAGTCTGAAGGAGCGAGAGCAGTTGCAGTGCTCGGCCTGTGGGATCGTTCCGCATTTCTTCAGATTGCCAGCGATCTAGGACTTTATGTGTCCACGATGCTCCCTATCGTCGGAGCAACCGGTCGATCCAGACACGAGATCGGTACTCGACTCAAAGGAGCATCCGTGAATCCATCCGACTTCCCCAGGCCCGTCCTCATCCCAGTGAACGGCGTGGAACTCGAAGTCTTCGAAGCAGGGCGACACAATGCCGGGAAACCCATCGTGTTGTGTCACGGATGGCCAGAGCACGCCTATTCCTGGCGATACCAGGTGCCCGCCCTTGTCGAGGCGGGCTACCACGTCATCGTCCCGAACCAACGCGGCTACGGCAATTCGTCACGTCCGACCGAAGTGACGGACTATGACATCGAACATTTGGCGGGTGATCTCATCGCACTTCTCGATCACTACGGCTACGACGATGCCACCCTTGTCGGTCACGATTGGGGCGCCTTTGTCGTGTGGGGCCTTACCCTGTTGCACCCGGACCGGGTTAACAAAGTGATCAACCTGAGCCTGCCCTACCAGGATCGCGGAGAGCAGCCGTGGATTGAGTTCATGGAAGCCGTGCTTGGCGGTGATTTCTACTTCGTCCATTTCAATCGACAGCCGGGCGTCGCGGACGCGGTGTTCGAAGACAACACCTTCCGGTTCCTCCGCAACCTGTACCGGAAGAACGAACCCCTCAGGGAACCTCAGCCGGGTATGGCTCTGATCGATCTCGCCAAAGCAGAGACACCACTCGGTGAGCCCCTGATGAGCGATAGAGAATTGGCCATTTTCGTCTCCGCCTTCGAATCGACAGGATTCACGGGCAGTGTGAACTGGTACAGGAACCTTGACCGCAACTGGCATCTGCTGGCGGAGGTGGACCCGATCATCCAACAGCCCACACTCATGATCTACGGCGACCGTGACGCGATCGCGAGAGCTGAGAACCTGACAGAGTTCGTGCCCAATGTGGAAGTAGTCAATCTCGATTGCGGTCACTGGATCCAACAAGAAAGACCCGAAGAGACCAACCAAGCGATCTTGAACTGGCTGGAACGGCAGGATGCCACATAGTTTCAAGGCTAGGTGCGGTCTCAGTGAAAATGTCAGTCTCATTCAAGTCCAGTAGGGGGCTTGATCCGGACCGACCGTCTTCGAGATTTGGCGAGAGCGGCGGTAAACAAACCATGCACTCAACCCGACGATGGGCACAAGCCAAATCCCGACAGAGAAGGCGACAGCGCGCCACACACCGACTCGCCCGGACACAGAAACCACATCGGCCGTTCCGACAAGACACAGGGAAAGCCAAATCAAGGCGAGAATGAATCCGCCGCCGTACAGAAGAAAGAATGCTTCGAATCCGTCCATGCAGTCCATTCCACTGTCGGCGCAGTCCTGAAGCCCAGCCGCACCGAGTAGGGAAATGTTCACGGTGGCGATGCTACGGGCCAGGGCGTCCCGAACTGCCGAACAAGCGGGCGGATTCGGCGATGCGAACGCCGCTCAGCCCGAACAGAGTAGAAGCCCCACCCCCGTGGGGAGGGTGGGGCTTCCTTCGGTCCGGCGCTCACGCACAGTGGGAGGGTGGTGGACATGCCGGACCGACGACACGGCAGGGAGTCAAGCTGCCGCGCCCAAGCGCTGACCTGAAGGAATGCGCCTGAGATCGTGGTTACGAGAACCATCAAACCAGACAAACTGGACGCATGTTCAGGAATCGCGAGATTCGACCCCCGCACGTCAGAAAGATCTCACTGCACCCGATAGGTTTCGCTGCGGACAGGATCCACCAACCGCCGCATGACCTCGTACGCGCGGTCCGGATCCGTGTACGGCGGAATCATCATCAAAACGAGTTGACGACCATAGATGTCGTCGAGATACATCAAATCGTGGGGCTGGCCAGGGTACGGACCCCGCACTTCCAGTCCGTCGACCTCGTCGATACGACGCTGCGCGCTGCTGATCGTGTTCCAGTCGAACGCAACCCGCGCGATCGGCCCCAACCTCAGCGAAAGTGCGGATATCAGATCGTGAAGCTCCGCCGTGACGTTCGTGGTCCACGGGAACCACGCGCCGTCAACCGATGCCTTGACGGCACCTTGCCCACGAAGCAGGAATCGCGGAGTCCGCGTCGGCGACGGGAAAGGTTGCCCGACATGGCGCTGCGGCGCTTCCATTGCATAGTCGAGAGTGCTGATGTGCGCCATGACGAGGCTCCTTGACGGAGGATTCGTGGAACCGTCAGGCAGAGGTGCCCGGTCGTGGGTTCCATACCTTCAGACTACTCCGCTACGCAATCCCGACTATGCATCGACGGAAATGATCACGCCGGTGTCGCCGTACGGGAACGGACCATTACCGATGTGACCGAGGGTGTTGAAGAATTTCGAAATAGGCACCATCACACCGTATTTCGCTTTGACTTTGCTGCGGATCTCGTCGAATTCAGCTCCACCGCTCACCAACTGAGCGGTCCCGGTGACCGGCGACGCACCGTCGGCAACCTTTCCGCGGTTGTTGCACGGCACTACGGTGACGCGTGGGTTGTTTCGCAGACGCTTGGCCTTACCCGACTTCGAGGAAGTCCAGAAGCCGATACGTCCGTCAGGCAGAGGCACGACCCACGTCGGCGTGGCTACGCCGTCACCGCTCTTACGGAATGTGGTGACCGAGATCGTCTTCTCTTCGCCCAGGGACATGAGACGAGCGTATGCCTCCACGAACTCCACGACCATGCACACGAATGAATTTTCTCTGCCTCAGGCGTTTCAAAACGGACAATTATCCGGACGAAGGTGAACAACAGGTGCCGAGTGGTGGAAATGTCGCGGAACGACCACGTCTGAGGTCGATTTGAGGCCCGGAGGTGTTGGAACATGACTTCTCGTGAATGCGGAACTCATCGTTCTCCTCGTCGTCGTCGTAACCGCTCTGGGGTTCGACTTCACCAACGGTTTTCATGACACTGGCAACGCTATGGCCACGTCGATTGCAACCGGCGCCCTCAAGCCCAAGGTGGCAGTCGCTCTGTCTGCTTCCTTGAACCTGGTCGGAGCTTTCCTCTCGGTAGAGGTTGCTGCCACTGTGGCCAAGGGTGTGGTGAACCTCGGAAATGTGGGTGGCCAAGCGCTGCTCACCATCGTCTTCGCCGGCCTTGTCGGCGGCATCATCTGGAACCTGGCAACGTGGTTGCTCGGCATCCCCTCGAGTTCCTCACACGCGCTGTTCGGCGGACTGATCGGCGCCGCAATCGCGTCCCTCGGAATGAGCGGTGTCGCCTGGAGCGGCGTCCTCAGCAAGGTTGTCATCCCCGCAGTTCTCGCGCCCGTCGTGGCCGGCTTGGTTGCCGCGGCCGGCACCTGGCTCATCTACCGCATCACCTCCAACGTCGGAGAAGAAACCAAGGACAAAGGTTTCCGACTCGGCCAGATCGGTTCGGCTTCACTCGTTTCCCTCGCACACGGCACCAACGACGCTCAGAAGACCATGGGCGTCATCTTCCTCGCCCTGGTCGCCCACGGAACCATTTCCGCCGACGCGGACATGCCGTTCTGGGTCAAGCTCACCTGTGCGCTCGCGATCGCTGCCGGAACCTACCTCGGCGGTTGGCGAGTCATCCGCACTCTCGGCAAGGGACTTGTCGAGATTGCCGCACCACAAGGCATGGCAGCCGAAGCATCCTCTGCTGCAATCATTCTCACCTCCAGCCACCTCGGCCTTCCGCTCTCCACCACCCATGTGGCGACGGGTTCCATCATGGGAACCGGTCTGGGACGCAAGGGCGCCGAAGTTCGTTGGGGCGTAGCCGGACGTATGGCGGTCGCCTGGTTGATCACTCTTCCGTCCGCTGCAATCGTCGGCGCTCTGTGCTGGGGACTGGCCGACATCGTCGGCGGCCTGCCCGGTGTCCTGGTCGTCTTCGCCGTGCTCATCGCGTTGGCCGGCTGGATGTACCTGCGCTCCCGCAAGGAGCCCATCGATCCGAGCAACGTCAACGCCGAGTGGGACGGCGGCCTGGTGCCTGCAGAGGTCCCCGGTCCGGACGCCCGCGTCACCACCGACGCCAAAGCCTGAAAGAGGGAATCGACATGGATATCTTGAAAAACACCGTCGACTCGCTCTGGCAGGTCGTACTGGTCGGCCTCCTGCTGGGCGCCGGACTACCGGCGATCTTCGCAATCGGCCTGAAGTCGCTCGACGCCGGACAACGTGGCAGTGGCGGCGGGAGCACTGCCGTCGCGGCTCGCAGTCCGTTGGCCGTGGCAGGCGCAGTGGTGTGCTTCGCGGTCGTGCTCATCGCGATCGTCACCGGAATCCTCTTCATCATGCAGGGCTTCCTCAGCCACACATTCGGCATCGAGATCTTCTGATCCCGTGCGCCCTCACGAGCGGAAAGACATCACCGTGACTGCACCGACTCCATCCCTTCCTCAATCCATTCTTGACTGGCTTCGCGCCGGCTACCCCGAAGGCATACCGCCCAAGGACCGCATTCCGCTGGTCGCATTGCTACGACGCAAACTCTCGGACGCGCAAATTCGAGACATTGCCATCGGCGCTGCACTCGCAGAACTGAGCGACGTCAACAGCGACCAGGTGATCTCGAGCGACGAGATCAGCGCTCAGATCGCCGATCTGACGAGCCAGACTCCCTCGGACGAGGACATCGCGCGCGTTGCCTCCGTCCTTGCTGCCGCCGGGTGGCCCCTCGCTGATCTCGACAACCACTGAAGCTCGATTCGTTGAGTCTTCCACCACTTCTGGCTTCGATACTCGGCTGGCTGCGTGCCGGGTATCCGAACGGTGTGCCGGAGCAGGACTACGTCCCTTTGATGGCCCTGCTCCGGCGACAACTGTCCGACGACGAGATCGCCGTTCTTGCTGACGATCTCGTCGCCGGCTTTCCGCTTCCGGTCGATCCGATCGACTTTCCCGGTTCGGTCGATCCGATCGACATCGGCGTCCTCATCACCAAGGTCACCGACGATATTCCGCACGAATCGGACGTCGCTCGGGTACGTGAACACCTGATTCGTGGAGGTTGGCAAATCGTGGCACAACCTCCGGTCGACGACGCCTGACGGCATTACGGTAAATCGGACCAGTTTGATAACGAACCGGTAACGGTGCCGTCGAGGTCAATACAGACCACTTAGTGTCATAAGGAATTCCGCGCCTCGGGGGGCTCGGTCGGATTTCGGTGTGCAAGCACCTTTGGGGCGGGAGTGATACATGCACGAGGCTCACACAGATTTGGCGAAGAACCCAGATATTTCGAACCCGGATCTTTCGAGAAACCGTATTTCGAAACGAATCAAGCGTCGGATCCTGGGCCTCGCAGCGACAGCACTCGCACTCCCCCTGACCGCAGGCCTGATCAGCGGATCGGTAGCGACCGCAGCGCCCGCGCGTACCGCCCCGGCCGGTGGCTACGAGGAAGTGTTCGTAGACTCGTCGATGGGACCGATCAAGGTTCAGATCCAGTGGGCTTCGCGCGGCGGCAACGCGGCGCTCTATCTTCTCGATGGCCTACGAGCACGCGACGACCGAAACGCATGGAGTTTCGAGACCAACGCTCTCGAGCAGTATCGCGGCGACAACGTCACGCTGGTCATGCCGGTCGGCGGGCAGTCCAGCTTTTACTCCGACTGGTATGCGAACAGCAATTTGAATCGCCAGCCGGTCACGTACAAATGGGAAACCTTCCTCACCCAGGAACTTCCCGCCTATCTGGAATCGCGCGGCGTCTCCCGAACCAACAACGGCGTGCTCGGACTGTCCATGGGTGGCAGCGCGGCACTGACGCTAGCCGCCTACCACCGCGATCAGTTCAAGTTCGCCGGTTCGCTCTCGGGATACCTCAACATCTCAGCTCCAGGCATGCGTGAGGCGATCCGGGTGGCCATGGTCAGCGCCGGGTCCTTCAATGTCGATGCAATGTGGGGACCGCCGTGGAACCCCGCTTGGCTCCGCAACGATCCCTTCGTGTTTGCACCCGAACTGGCTGGGCTCTCGCTGTACATATCCGCTGCGAGCGGCCTACCCGGGCAGTTCGATCAACCGCGTCGTCCCGTCGACTTCGTAAACACCGGTAGTGCAATCGGCCTCGAAGCACTGGCCTTGATGAACTCACGCGCATTCCAGTTGCGCATGAACTCGCTGGGAATTCCGGCAACGTACAGCTTCCCGGCCAACGGCACGCATTCGTGGCCGTACTGGGGTGCGGAATTGTGGAAGGCCCGAGGCCAGATCCTCGACACCCTCGACGCTTGGTGAACTGACAACTGGATCAACGACAATCGCAGGCCCCGACCGATATTCGTTCGGGGCCTGCGCCGTTCGAAAATCAGAGCGTGGCAAAGAGATCCACGGTGTTGCCGTCCGGATCGAGAAGAACGGCGTAACGCTGGCCCCACACGGCGTCGAAGGGCGCCTTGTGCCCGGGGAACTCTGCTGTTATGCGCTGATACGCCTCGTCGACTGCGGCGGGAGTCCCGAAATCGAAGGCCAAGGCGACGGGGTGTCGACCTTCCCCGACGGCGAAGTCAGGATCGAAGCTCGCGATGGTGGACAGCGCGTCCCAGGCCAGCCGAAGCCCACCGTCGAAAGTGAACTCCACATGCGGAGCGTCAGCGGGTGTTTCCGGAATGCCGAGCCCGAGGGTTCGGTAGAACGCGAGGGAACGAGCGAGATCGTTGGTGACGATTCCGACGAGATCGAGTCTCGGAGAGACGGACACGGTATTTCTCCTGTTTCAGGTCGAGAAGTGATCGGCGAGTGTGTGACGATGATCTGATGACCGGCGCTGACACCCTCGCTCTCGACGGTAGTCGGACGGTAGCGTCGAGTCTTGAACAAAACGGCCACACCTATATCGAGACTCAGATCACCGATTCGGCCGGCGTCTTCAGTTGCACGTGGAAAAGCACCAGCGAAGCCCATACGCCCACGGAAGCAAAGCGGATTCTTCCCGATCTCTGCGCCGACTTCATCGTCGACAGCACCGGAAAGTCGTGGCTCGTCGGACCTGCCACCGGTGCCGATCTGGTTTCGGTCGCCGCCGGTACAACCATGTGGGGCATCCGGATCAATCCACCGGCTCTGCGGAGCCTGCTCGGCACAGCTGCCGACGCGGTGCAGGATTCGAAGATCGCCTTCGACGACATCCTCACTTCCAGACAAGCGCGGGTACTTGCCGACGCCCTGAGCCACGAGGCAGTCGACGCTCACCTACTGGGCCAGTTGTGGCGCGGACTGGAACCCGACCACGGAATCGAGCGTGGTTACTCCGCGCTCATCTCCTCCCCTTCCACGCCGATACGAGAGATTGCTGCAGACCTCGGTGTTTCCGAACGTCATTTCAGACGATCGATCACATCGGCGGTCGGGCTGTCCCCCAAACTGATTCAGAAGGTGCAACGAATGCAGGACGTGTTGACTCTCAGCCGCGGCGCAAATCTCACGCTGTCGTCGCTGGCCGGTCGCGCCGGCTACGCCGACCAAGCCCACCTCGCACGCGATACGCGTGCACTGGCAGGCCTGACACCGACTCAGCTACTGCGCGAGCACCGGTAACGATGAGTGAAGAACTGTTCGCCGCCCTCGATCACCTGGCTGCCACGTCAGCTGTCGTGATCGATCGCCCCCGAGGGTCGGCACACCCGCGGTACCCCGATGCGATCTATCCGCTCGACTACGGCTATCTCGACGGCACGGTCAGCGCGGACGGCGACGGGATCGATCTGTTCCGAGGCTCGGCCGTCGGCAACGGTGTTGTCGCCGTGGCCGTTGTTGCCGACATCGTCAAGAAGGACGTGGAAGTCAAGATCCTTCTCGAATGTACTGCGTCTGAAATCGACACTGCCACAGCATTTCTCCGCGACGTTCTAGGTCTCGGTGCCACTGTCTTGCGGCGCGCCGTCAGCTGAGTTCGTCGAATCGCGGAACAAGATGCTCCGCAACCCACTTCGCCTCCTCGATCAGAGGCCAACCTGCCAGGATCAGTGCAGTCAAACCGGTTCGGCTGCGAAGCGTGCGTACCGAGTCCGTGATCGAATCCGGATCGCCGACGTAGTACACGGCCGATGACCCGGTGCCGAAGATGTCGAGGGGTGACCACGCCGTGATACCCGCGTACAGCCCGTCACCGACGTACAACTCCTCCGGTTCCGGAAGTCGGCCGGAGGCAATCTTGTCCGCCCAACCCTGTCGCTGAGCGTCGCGGGCGGTGAAGGTCTTGAGGTCTTGCTTCCCCTGAGTACGACGACGCACTGCGTTGTCCAAGACATGAGCGATCTGCTCGACGCCCGTCTTCTCGAACAACGAACGGAACCGGTCGTGCGCCTGCGCCTTGGTGGGGCGAACGATCACACCGGTGAGCGCACCGAAGTCGGTGAACTCGCGCCCGGCTGCCTCCGCCGCCGCCCGTGCGGCAGAGAATTTGTCTTCGATGAACGAAGTCTCGCGCAGCATCGCCAAGTAGGTGTCGAGCACCTTGCCTGAATTCGCCAGGCCTGCAGGCGAATCACCGGTACCCCACAGCGGAACCTGATGCCCAGCGGGCGCATCGATACGCAGTGGTGTGTTGGGAAAGTTCGACTCCGTGCCTTCGGCGTAGATGCGGCGGAAGTCCGCCCAGTACTGTTCCCCCAACTCGTAACGCTCGTCGTGGGGCACGTTCATGTCGTACTTGGTCAGGATGTTCTCGCGTCCGTTGACCGAGTTGATCAACAGTCGGCCGCCGCTGAAGGCGTCGAAAGTCAATGCCTTCTCCGCCAGCAGTCGCACCGGCGTCATGTTCGCGTAGACGGCGACGAGGAACTTCATGCGCGTGGTGTGCGCTGCCGCCCACGTCGCCGAGATGAACGGATCGTTCGGCCAGGTGGCAACAAGCGCACCTTCGAATCCGCCGTCGTCGATGGTCTTCGCGAGCTCGATCTGCCTGGCCCCGTCCACGGGGAACAGCCCACCGGGGCTCCACGGGTAGTCCCCGTCTGCCTGGGTGAGATACCAGAATGTCTTGATGCCCATCAGTTCTGCACTCCAGCCGGCAGGTCGAACGATTCGATTCGGGCACGCGAACGGATGGTGTCCGCATTCACGCTGTAGAGCGCGTCGAGGTATGCGACCGCGAAAGAACCAGGACCTGAGGCATTTTCCTCGGCGATCTCCGATGCCACGGCAACATGCGTATGCGCGGCAACCAATCCGTCCAGCGCGGTCGACGTGACGGCGAGGTAGGCAGCGACCAGGCCTCCCAGAGAGCAACCGGTACTGGTCACGCGCGGCAACAGAGCGCTGCCACCGGAGACTCGGATGCCCCGAACGTCGCCGCCACCATCGCGGCCGACGATGTAGTCGACCGGTCCGGATGCCGACACGGCATCCGCACGCTTCAGGAGTGACAGAGCGGCGGGCACTGCGTCGGCGGAATCGGAGGCACTGTCGACGCCGCGGGTGTCACCGCCGAGTCCGGCCAGAGCGATGATCTCCGATGCGTTCCCGCGGATGGCGCTGGGGTGAAAGCGCAGCAGATCCACAGCGATACCGCTCCGCCAGGGTAGTCCGCCGACACCGACGGGATCCAAAACCCATGGCGTACCGGCAGTTCGGGCCGCTTCTGCTGCTATCAGGAAAGCTTCGGCTGTCCCGTCGTCCGGCGTTCCGAGGTTGACGAGCACTCCCCCGGCGATGGCAGCGAACCCACCCGCTTCGTGGACGTTGTCGATGTGAGCGTTGCTTGCGCCGGCGGCGAGCAGAACATTGGTCAAGAAGTTCGCAGAAACGATGTTGGTCAGCGACTGGACGAGCGGTACCTGATCGCGGAGTGCGTCGATCGCCGACGCGACGGTTTCGACAGAGACAGTGTCAGACATGAGAATTCCTTCAGAACGGGAGGTAATTGAGGACTGCGGCGATTCAGGACCGCGGACATCGAACATCCGCAAGCGCGCCGCCGGGCTCACCGCCGACAACCATCGGCAAAGTCGGATCTGCAGTCCATTCCTCCAATGAACCGTCGTAGACCTTGACGTCCTCATAGCCGCCGCGGATCAGTGCGAGTGCTGTCAGGCACGCCGAAACTCCACCGCCGCAATAGATCACGACAGGTTCAGCGACGGGTGGTAGAACGTCAGCAGATTTCGACCGAACATCGTCCGCCGGAAGCATCCGGGCATCGGCGTCGAGAAGACCCTTCGCAGACAGATTCACACTTGACGGAATATGTCCGCGTCGCGAATATCGCGTCTTCTCCGTTCCCTCGTACTGCTCAGGCGCCAGCGCGCACACCAGCGTTCCGGCTTCTTCTCCTGCGGACAGTGAGGCAACGCGAGGTAGATCGACCCACAGGCCAAGGTCCGTCACACTCCAACGCTTCGACGCCGACGTGTGGGTGACGTCGTCGCCGCTCGCGAGGGCGAAGCCGCATCGAGTCCATTCGGCGAGGCCACCGTCGAGGACCCTTGCTTCGATGCCGGCGTTGCGAAACACCCACCAGAGCCGTGATGCCCAAGTGGTCGAACCCTGGTCGTAGATCACGATTGTCGCACCCGGTTCGATACCACTGGATTGGAGATCGGACATCAACTGCTCCGTTGACGGGCGTGTGAAATGCAGCGCCGCTTCCCTTTCGGAAAAGACGTCCATGAGGTCGACGTGTCGGGAACCCGGGATGTGCGAGGAAACCCAGCCGTCGTACCCGGACTCCGGGCGATAGTCGCCGTCGAATCGAGCGGGAGGAAAATGAACCGTCGCGTCGAGCACAGCGACGCCTCCCTCGCGCAGCATCGCGTCGAGTTCAGCAGCACTCACCAGCGGCGACGCGGTCTCTCCAGCCACTTCAGACCCTCTCCCTCGGAAACGAACAAGCACGAACCTAAATGAGTACTAGCGTATACGCAAGTACTCACTCGTCGCCGATGGCATAATCGAACGCGCTCTACTTGCATGCACAGGAATGAGGACACATGGATCTCGACGCCGATACGAGCACCACCGATCTGCTGGTGCCGGAGGCTGCGCTGGGCCGGTCCGATCAGACCTCGCGGCAGTACCTGCGCCTGCGAGCCGACATCCTGGCCGGCAAGTTCCCCCAGGGCTCTCCGCTGCACGAGACTCAATTGTGCGAATCGTACGGCGCATCGCGTACCCCGATCCGCGAGGCACTCAACTGGCTCGCGCACGACGGTCTACTCGAACGAGCCGCCCGCGGTTTTCGTGTCCGTTCCGGCACACCCGAGGACGTCATCGAAATCTACGCAGCGCGGGTTGCCCTCGAATCGGAAGCCGCCGGCGCCGCCGCACTCCGCCACAGCGATCTCGACCTTGCCCGCCTGGACGGATTGCACGAGTTCTGCTGCACTGCAACAGAAGGCACCGAGGTTCGTGCCGGAAACTTCAAGTTTCACGAGGCCCTCTGGCAGGCCGCCCACAATTCCACGATCACCTCATTGCTGATCCGCCTCACCACCCAATTGCGAATCTACGACAGCGGCCCGCCGTCGAACTACGGCGAACCTGACCTGCTCAATTCGGAGCATCAAGAGATCCTGAACGCCATCCGCGCCCGGGACGAATCGTCCGCACGTGGTCACATGCGCAACCATCTCGAGCGCAGCCGCGACCAACGAATAAGGATGTTCGCCAGCCGCTGACTTCAGACAGCCCAGATTTCTGCACACTGACGCCTGCGCCGCCGTCGCTCAGACGGGGAGCGTGCCGGTGTCGACGTCGTACACGCTCTCGGCCGGGCTCGACATCACTCGATCCGCCATCTCCTGCTTGAGCTCTGTCAGCCGTGACTCGTCTTCGGCCGTCCGGTCGGACTTACGGGACAGAGTGATGAACTCGTCGACGACGAACCCCTCCCGAACAGTCAGCGTGACGCTCGCGCCGCGATAGGTGATCCGAAATACATACAGCGCGAGCGTATTTCCACGTTCACGCCTGGCCAAGGAACTGTCAACGGTGTACCGCCCTTCGGTCACCGCGCGCGTGACCAACTCGAACGCATCGCGCACTCCTGGTCCGCCGTGTGCGGTGGTGACGACCAGCTCGCGACGCTCGACGGAGCCTTCCCCGCCGAGCACACCGAGAGCGCGCTCGAGAACCTTGTAGGCATGCGCCACGCCGCCCGGGGCCTGCGGACCGTGATAGCGGAGGGCGTCCTCGTACGTGAAGTCGAGCATCGTCCCGTGATCGGTCACGGTGAGCGTGGTGGCCATGATGGGCGTCCTTGCCGGTCAGTGCTGGCGGTCGATCGGATTGATCCGCGAGACGATGAGCGGATCGATCGGAGTGAAAGGGAAGTGCGGCAGCTCCCGCTCCGGAACGCCGAACGAGGCCGAGAGAACGCTGCGCGAGAACGCGGAAGCCGTTGCACGGTAGCCTATGTCGCCCGGTGTCGGCTGGTCGAAGAAGATGAGGAAATTGATGTCCTCGTCACCTAGAACCTCGATATGATGGGGATAGGCACGCGGAACGAAATACACCTGACCGGGCTCCAGTAGGTAGGTGTCGAGCGAACCGTCCGGATCGAGGACCGTCATCCGCCCGTGACCACGATGCACGTATCCCATTTCGGCAGTGACGGGATGCCAGTGTGGCTCACGCATTCCACTCTCGCGAATAGTCAACGAGTACATCGAAAGATCCTCCAGCGCCGCCCAATACTGCTTTCGCGCCACTTTCGCCTGTCCGTACGGATATGCGAGAGGCGCGATCTGGCCTTCGAGATCGAAGAGATGCGCGTTGGGAAGGCCGGCGGTATCGGGAACGACGGCGGCGCCGTCCCGCCGAACTATCTGGGACGCATCGGCTCTACCGAAGACGTCGAAGGCCGATGCGGCGAGATCGTACGTATTGCCGAGCACCGCGTTCGACATTGCGCTGACGCTACTCTGCAACGAAAAGTGCTGCGGCAGAGAAGTACGCAGGGCGG
This sequence comes from Rhodococcus sp. SG20037, assembly GCF_031763325.1. Taxonomy (NCBI): domain Bacteria; kingdom Bacillati; phylum Actinomycetota; class Actinomycetes; order Mycobacteriales; family Nocardiaceae; genus Rhodococcus; species Rhodococcus sp. SG20037. The sequence continues at coordinate 3,804,998 of NZ_CP134497.1, forward strand.
CGATGATCTCCGCCTCCTCCTCTCCGACATTCTCGATGTGATAAATCGCGCCGGATTCGACGTGATACATCTGCCCCGCTCGCACCACGAAACTGGCGAACTCGTCAGCATTGCCCAACATCGAGACGAGCACGGTTCCGCTGGTGACGTAGGCGATCTGGTTCGCGTTGACGTTCCATTGTGGTTCACGGATCGCGCCGGGACCGAGAACAATTCGTTTGATCGACAGACCGGACAGGATCGGCAACGAACTCGTGTCGAGCTGCGAGATCGACCCGAGTTCGTTCTCGAAGACACTGGGGCCATTGCGTAGTGAGGCAACGTGTGTAGACATGGCAATTTTATCCTTCCCACTCTGGTCCTTTCGACTCCGCTCCCTTCCGCCTCGCTGACGTCAGTCCTCGATGAACGCGAGAATGTCCTGGTCCAGTGTCTTCTGATATGAGCCGTAGATGCCGTGAGGTGCGCCCGGATACACCTTCAGCGTGCCCTTCTTCACCAGCTTGATCGCCTTCTCGGCCGCTGCGCCGATCGGCACGATCTGATCGTCGTCGCCCTGAGCGATGAGGAACGGAACGTCGATGGCTTCGAGATCGGAGGTCTGGTCCGTCTCCGAGAATGCCTTGACGCAGTCGTAGGCCGCGGCGAGGTTGACCAACATACCTTGCCGCCAGAAGTCGTCCTTCGCCCCTTGCGAGACGTCGGCACCTTCGCGGTTCGCGCCGTAAAAGCTCTCGCTGAGATCCTTGTAGAACTGCGATCGGTCTCGCAGAACTCCCTCACGGATGCCGTCGAAGACCTCGATCGGTGTGCCTTCGGGGTTGCCGTCCGACTTGACCATGATCGGCGGTACGGCGCCGGCGGTGATCACCTTCGCCACGCGCCCTTTGCCGTGCTGCGCCGCGTACCGGACCACTTCCCCGCCGCCGGTCGAATGGCCAACCAGGACCAGGTCTTTCAGGTCGAGTGTGTCGATCAGCTCAGCCAGGTCCTTGGCATATGTATCCATGTCGTTGCCGGTGTACGTCTTCGACGAGCGACCGTGTCCTCGACGATCGTGCGCGATGGTCCGGTATCCGGCGTCGGCGAACAACTTCATCTCGACCTGCCACGCGTCAGAACTCAGCGGCCACCCGTGGCTGAGGACGATCGGCCGGCCGACGCCGTGCTCGGTGTAGTAGATCTCGGTTCCGTCGGAGGTGGTGATGTAGGGCATGCTCTGCTCTTCTCTGTCGAGTCGTGGACTGAGATCCGGACACGGTGCCCGGTTTCCTCACTCTGCGAGTGCCCACTACGGGGGCAGTCGACTCATCGATCGACAGAAATGTGCGTGGGGGCAGAAGACTCCGGCCCGACACCACGAAGCGTGGTGCCGGGCCGGAGCCTTCAGTCAAAGGGAAACGATCAGTAATCGTCCTCCGTGTAGACGATCATCCCGCGCAGATTCTTTCCTTCGAGCATGTCGGCGTACCCCTCGTTGATCTCCTCGAGCTTGTAAGTCTTGGTCACCAACTCGTCGAGTTTGAGTGCGCCGCTTCGGTAGTGATCGAGCAACTTGGGAATCTGGGACCGTGGCCCTACCCCGCCGAAGATGGCTCCCTGCAAACGCTTCTGCAGAAGGGTCAGCTCGAAGAGGCTGAGCGTCACCTGCGAATCTGCGTAATGCCCCATTCCGACGACCACGACCTGGCCACCCTTGCCCGTCGCGCTGAGCGCGGGCTGAATGATGTCGCCGTGAATCTCGCCCACGGTGATCACGGTGACGTCGGCCATCTTGCCCCAGGTGATCTCGCCGATCACCGGTAGCGCTTCCTCGAGGGAGGCAAAAGTGTGTGTGGCGCCGAATTCCTTTGCCTTGTCGCGCTTGAACTCGACGGGATCGATCGCGATCACAAATCGTGCTCCGGCGGACGCCGCACCCTGCACCGAGTTGATTCCGACGCCGCCGACGCCGACGACCACCACCGTGTCGCCGACCTTGGCTCCACCGATTGCGGTGGCCGATCCCCAACCGGTGGCAACACCGCAGCCGAGCAAGGCCGCCTTGTCGAGCGGGATGTCCTTCTCGATCTTGATCACCGACGCCTCGTTGACGGTCACGTACGGCGAAAATGTTCCGAGCAGGCACATCTGGATGACCGGCTCGTCGTCGAGGGTGACGCGGTACGTCTTGTCGGAGATCGCCTGCCCGGTCAACAGGCCGGCTCCCTCGTCGCAGATGTTCTGCAGACCCTTCGCACAGGACGGACAACGTCCGCACGCCGGGATGAAGGCGAGAACCACGTGGTCGCCTTCTTCGACGCTCGCGACACCCGGGCCGACCTTCGTCACCACTCCGGCGCCTTCGTGCCCGCCCAGGGCCGGGTAGAAGGGCAGCGGGCTGGCGCCCGTACGCAAATGTTCGTCCGAATGGCACAGCCCCGATGCGGCGAGTCGGACCTGCACCTCACCCGAGACCGGGTCCCCCAGCTCGACCTCTTCGATCTCCCACGCCTGACCTGGCGCCTTGACTACCGCTGCCTTGACCTTCACCTGCACTCCTCGAAATTCTTCGTGATGCACGGACGACGAAAGAACGCGCCGGCATTTGTGTCGCCGATCACACTCCATGTACGAGTGTGCCTGAAGTAGCCCGAGAATACCGTCGGTCCGTGTGCCTTTTTGGTAGCCGCCTTTACCAGAAAGGCGCACGGCTAACATGGACACAGTGGCCAAGGGAACTCGCAAGACCAGAACTCGCAGCAGTACTCCCGAGCGAGGCGGGTCCGGTCCCGTCGCCGGCACTTTTCCGATCGATACCGGGACGTGCGAACTAGTCCGCGATCAGTACTCCGATGACAGTTGGATCATCCAGATCAACGGAGTGCCCAGTTCCCACGTGAACGTCGCGGATCCCACGGTGCTCGATTTCGAGTACATGCGGTGGATCGCGCATCTGGTCGATTCCGAACGTGACAAGGCCGAGCGCCTGCGGGTGCTTCATCTCGGCGGTGGCGCCTGCTCCATGGCCAGATACTTCGCCGCCACCTACCCTGACGCGCGTCAAGTGGTGGTCGAAATCGACGGTGCTCTGGCGGAACTTGTACGCGATTGGTTCGACCTCCCGCGCGCGCCTCTTCTGCGCATCCGCGTCGGAGAAGCCCGCGCCGTCACCGAAACTCTCACCGAGTCCACCCGGGACATCGTGATTCGAGATGTCTTCGCCGGCAGCACAACTCCGACACCACTGACGACGGCGCAATTCACCACCCACGTACGACGCGTGCTCGCACCGGGCGGCATCTACATCGTCAACTGCGGCGACACCCCGGATCTCCAGGGCGCGCGCAGCGAGGCCGCAACCATCGGCGCACAGTTCGAACACATGGCGATCATCGCCGATCCCGCGATGCTCAAGGGCCGCCGCTACGGCAACATGATCATCGCGGGCAGCGACGTACCGATCGGCGGGCAACCCGCGCTCGCGCGCGAGCTACTCGGCGGCGGAGTTCCCGCCCACGTGTGGCAGGACGCCGAAGTCCGCAAGTTCGCCGCGAATGCGCCGGTTCGCCAAGACTGAGCAAAAACGCTACTCCCCGCCGAAGACCCTCTCCACCACTGCTTTTGCCCGACGCGTGATGCGCAGGTAGTTGTCGAGGAACTCCCCTGCGTCGTCGCCGTATCCAGCGACCTGCGCCACCGCCGCGAGAACACGGCCCGGGCCGGGAAGCTGATCGGTCGGCTTGCCTCGCACCAGAACGAGGCAGTTGCGTGCCTTCGTCGCGGTGATCCAGGCGTCACGTAGCAGTTCGACGTCACCTTCGCTGAGCAGTTCCGCGGCGCCGATGGCGTCGAGAGTCTCCAGCGTCGACGTGTTGTGCAGCGACTCGATCTTGTCGGCGTGGCGCAGCTGCAGCAACTGCACAGTCCACTCGATGTCGGCCAAGCCGCCGCGACCCAGTTTGGTGTGCGTCGCCGGATCGGCTCCGCGAGGAAGCCTTTCGGAATCGACGCGCGCCTTGATGCGCCGGATCTCGCGCACCGCCGCGTCACTGACGCCGCCTTCGGGGTAGCGGGTCTTGTCGATCATGTGCAGGAACCGCAGTCCCAATTCAGGATCACCGGCCACCGGGTGCGCACGAAGGAGTGCTTGAATCTCCCACGCCTGAGCCCACTTCGCGTAGTACGCGTCGTAAGACTCCAGGGTTCGTACCATCGGTCCGTTGCGACCTTCCGGGCGCAGTCCGGTGTCGACCTCGAGCGGTGGATCTGTACTCGGTGCCCCGAGAAGCTTGCGCACCTTGTCGGCAATGCTGTTGGCCCACTTGACCGCAACGGTCTCGTCGACGCCCTCGCGGGGTTCGCACACGAACAGAACGTCCGCATCGGATCCGTAGCCGAGTTCCCCGCCGCCCAATCGGCCCATGCCGATGACGGAGAAACTGGCCGGCGCCTCGGTCCCGAGTTCGGTGACGCTGGCCTTGATCACAGCGGAGAGCGATGCATTGAGCACCGCGGCCCACACCGAGGACAGCGCCTTGCAGACTGCGGGAACATCGAGCATGCCGAGGATGTCGGCCGACGCGATTCGCGCAAGTTCGTGTCGGCGCAGCGAGCGGGCCGCGGCAACAGCACGATTCGGATCGCTGTGTCGACCGGAGGCGGTGAGGATTCCGCGAGCGACGTCCTCGGGCTTCGGCTCGACCAGGCGCGGTCCACTCGGCGAATCCGCGAACAAGCGAATCACGTCGGGAGCCTTGATGAGCAGGTCGGGTAGGTACGCCGACGAGCCCAGCACGGTCATCAGACGCTCGGCCACCGCAGCCTCGTCGCGGAGCAGGCGCAGGAACCACGTCTGGTCGACGAGCGCGTCCGAGAGCCTGCGGTAAGCGAGCAGCCCGGCATCGGGATCCGGTGTGTCCGCGAGTGATTCGAGCAGAGTCGGCAACAGGAGCGCTTGAATGCGACCCTTGCGTGAAGCGCCACTCGTCAGTGCAGTCAGATGCCCGAGAGCATGCTCGGGTGCCGTGTAACCGAGAGCGGCCAACTGGCGAACCGCGGCTTCTGGCCCCAGGACCAGTGCTTCCTTGTCCATCCGCGCCACCGATTCGAGAAGCGGGCGGTAGAACAACTTGGCGTGCAGGCGGCGAATCCGATGCGAATTCCGCTTGATCTCGGCGCGCAGGACTCCCAGGGAATCCAGACGACCGTCGGGTCGCATGTGCGCGGCGCGGGCCAGCCAACGCAGCGCTTCCTCGTCGTCCGGCGGCGGCAGGGTGTGTGTGCGCTTGAGCTTCTGTAACTGCAGACGGTGCTCGAGCAGACGCAGGAATTCGTACGACGCAGTCAGGTTGGCGGCGTCGTCGCGGCCGACGTATCCACCCGCCGCCAATGCAGTCAGTGCATCGACGGTGCTCTGGACATGCAACGAACTGTCAGCGCGCCCGTGCACCAATTGCAGGAGTTGGACGGCGAATTCGACGTCGCGCAAACTTCCGCGGCCGAGTTTGAGTTCGCGCTCACGCAGTTCGGGGGGAACCATTTCCTCGACGCGTCGACGCATGGCCTGGACTTCGGGGACGAAGTCCTCGCGCTCGGAGGCGATCCACACCATCGGGCTCATCGCCTCGGAGTACTGGCGACCGAGCTCCATGTCGCCGGTCATCGGACGAGCCTTGAGCAGTGCCTGGAACTCCCAGGTCTTGGCCCAGCGCTTGTAGTACGTGATGTGGGATTCGAGGGAGCGAACCAATTCTCCGCGCTTGCCTTCGGGCCGCAGCGCAGCATCGACCTCGAAGAATGCGGAGGTACCGATACGCATCATCTCACCGGCAACGCGACTGGCCGTCGCATCGGCCGGTTCGGCGACGAACACCACGTCGACGTCGGAGACGTAGTTCAGCTCGCGCGCACCACATTTGCCCATGGCGATCACGGCGAGCCGGATCGGACAGCTGCCCTCGGGACACACCGTTGCGATGGCCACCGCAAGTGCAGCGGTCAGCGCGGCGTCGGCCAGATCGGAAAGCTGGTGCCCCACAGTCTGATACGGAACTACGGGTTCGTTCTCGACGGTCGCCGCAAGATCAGCCGCAGCCAGCAGCATCAACTGGTCCTTGTAGCTCTTACGCAGAGCAACAACAGCTTCCGGCCCGGTTACCGTGGCGCGGTAGGTCAATGAACCTTCGGTGGCACCCTCGTCGACAGTTGCACCCACGACCTCGAGCAACGCTGCAGTCGCCTCGTCCTTGGTCGGCAGAGCGGTGCCGTCGAGCAGTTTCCAGCCGATCGGATCCGCGGCCAGGTGGTCGCCGAAGGCCGACGACGCACCCACCAGTGCGAACAAACGGCCGCGCAGGCTCTTGTCCTTGCGCAGGACCTGATCGAGTTCGCGCCACCCGTCGCCGAGCCCGTCCTTGATCCGCACAAGGGTGCGCAGAGCGAGGTCGGCATTCGCGGCACGCGACAGCGACCACAAGAGTTCGATGCTCTCGGCGTCGACCCAACCGAGCTGACGCAACTCGTCGGCAGCGGTGGGCTCGACCAGCCCGAGTCGACCCGGTCCTGGAACTGCTGATCTCGCAGCGGGCGGTTTCACCGTCACAGACCGAGGTAGGTCTTGAGCTCGAACGGCGTCACGTGGCTGCGGTATTCCTCCCACTCACGACGCTTGTTGCGCAGGAAGAAATCGAAGACGTGCTCGCCGAGTGCTTCGGCCACGAGCTCCGACTTCTCCATCTCGCGCAGAGCGCTGTCCAAGTTGCTCGGCAGTTCCTTGTAACCCATGGCGCGACGCTCGGCGGAGGTCAACGACCACACGTCGTCTTCTGCCTCGGGCGGCAAGGTGTAGCCCTTCTCGATGCCGCGAAGACCGGCAGCAAGCAGGACCGCGAAAGTCAGGTACGGGTTGCAAGCCGAGTCTGGGCTACGGATCTCGACGCGACGTGACGACGCCTTGTTGGGCGTGTACATCGGGACGCGAATGAGAGCCGATCGGTTGGACGGGCCCCACGACGCAGCAGTGGGTGCCTCTCCCCCGTGGACGAGTCGCTTATACGAATTGACCCACTGGTTCGTGACCGCACTGATCTCGTTGGCGTGCTCAAGGATGCCGGCGATGAACGCCTTGCCGGTCTCGGAGAGCTGCATCGGATCGTCCGGATTGTGGAAGGCGTTGGTGTCGCCCTCGAACAGGCTCATGTGGGTGTGCATCGCGGAGCCGGCCTGATCGCTGAACGGCTTGGGCATGAAGCTCGCCCGGACGCCTTCACCGATCGCGACCTCCTTGACGACGTACCGGAACGTCATCACGTTGTCGGCCATCGAGAGTGCGTCGGCGTAGCGCAGATCGATCTCCTGCTGACCCGGCGCGGCCTCGTGGTGGCTGAACTCGACCGAGATGCCCATCGACTCGAGTGCGTCGATGGCGTGGCGGCGGAAATTCGGAGCCGAATCGTGCACAGCCTGGTCGAAGTATCCGCCCGAGTCCGCCGGGATCGGTGGAGTGCCGTCGATCGGGCCGTTCTCCAGAAGGAAGAACTCGATTTCCGGGTGGACGTAGCAGCTGAAGCCCAAGTCGCTGGCCTTGCTCAACTGGCGACGCAGTACGTGGCGCGGATCGGCCCACGACGGCGAACCGTCGGGCATCGTGATGTCACAGAACATGCGAGCGGAATGCTGCGCACCGTCCTTGTGGGCCCACGGCAGGATCTGGAATGTCGAGGCGTCGGGCCGAGCGACGGTGTCGGCTTCGGAGACTCGAGAGAATCCCTCGATGGCGGAACCGTCGAATCCGATTCCCTCCTCGAAGGCGCCTTCGAGTTCGGCGGGGGCGATCGCCACCGATTTGAGGTACCCGAGAACATCGGTGAACCACAAGCGGACAAACCGAATGTCGCGCTCTTCCAGGGTACGAAGCACGAATTCTTTTTGGCGATCCATGCACGCGAGACTAAGCAAGCCACGTTAAATCTGTGTTACATCAGTGGTCCCGGTTAACAGAGTGATTGGTCACCATCGAATAGGCGCAGCGTACGGCGTCGCGCCGGCTAACATGTCAGACCCTCTTCCGGAGCCTTCAAGTAAACGAAGTAGTCGACGACGGCATCGTCGACGCAGGAGTTTCCGTCCAGAACCACCGTGTGTTGGGTTCCGTCGAACGTGATCAGAGCAGCGCCCAACTGCTTCGCGAGATCCACTCCGGCCTGATACGGGGTCGCCGGATCCTGCGTCGTGGACACGACGACCAGCTGCGGCAGACCGGCGTCAGCGAGTGCCTGGGGGTCGAGCGCGTGAGGGCTGCCGGTAGCCGGAACGGGCCAGAACGCGCACAGGTCGAGCGGCGCTTGACCCGTCCCGCGGCCGTCGTCGAGGAACGGCGCCGCCTCGCGGTACCGAGTGTCGGATTCGCCGGCCTCGGCGCGGTCGGTGGTTGCCGGATCGTCCACGCAGCGAATGGCGTTGAACGCGTCGTTGATGTTGGAGTAGCTGCCGTCATCCTCACGGCCTTCGTACATGTCGGCGAGATTGAGCAGCGAGTCGCCGCGTCCGTCGGCCAGACTCGACAGACCCCCACGCAGCGGCGTCCACAACTGTGGCGAATACAGAGCCTGCTGCACGCCGGTGATCGCGTCGGAATAACTCAGCCCGCGCGGATCGGTGGTCTGTGCCGGCTTCTCGATCAACGGATCGACGAGTGCCTGAAAGCGTGCCTGCGCCTGCGCCGGATCATCACCCAGCGGGCAATCCGTTCGCGAGACACAGTCGGCGACAAAGGCGTCGAACGCGCCTTGGAAGCCCTGCCCCTGCAAGACCACTTCGTCGACCGGATCCTGCTCGGGGTCGAGCGCGCCGTCGAGGACCATCGCTCGGACGTTCTGCGGAAAGGTTTCCGCGTACGTGGATCCGAGCCGGGTCCCGTACGAGAACCCGAGGTAGTTCATCTTCGGATCGCCGAGAACGCCCCGAATGACGTCCATATCTCGCACCACCTCGTAGGTACCGACATGAGCGAGGAACTCCGTACCGGTCCGCTCAGCGCACTTGGCGGCGTAGTCCTTGCTGTCCGCCTCGGCGAGAGCGATGCCCTCCGGCGTCATGTCGACGTTGACCTCCGCACGCTCCGCGTCGGTCTCCTCCGGCGTCAAACACCGAACCTGCGGGGTCGACGCCCCGATCCCCCGCGGATCGAAGCCGATCATGTCGAAACGTTCCTGCAATTCGGTGCCCGAACCCGAGGTCGCCATCGACAGCCCGGACCCACCCGGCCCGCCGGGGTTCAGCAACAGTGAGCCGATGCGGTCGCCGGTTGCCTTCGAACGCGAGATCACCACCTTCGCGGTGTCGCCGTTCGGATTCGCGTAGTCGACGGGAACGCTCACCTCGGCGCAGTCGACCCCACGCCCCAGCGGCGCAGTTCCTTCTTCGACAAATTGGTCGCACGAACCCCAGTCGAGCGTCTGCTCGTAGAATTTCTCGAGGCCGGACGGCACCGCGGACGCGGCAGAACCAGCAGGTTCCACTGATTCGGGCGTGCCTTCCGAACTGGTGCAACCGACAACCAACACGAGCACTGCTGCGCTTCCGGCGAGGGCACCGGAGAGGCGAACGAACTTCGACATGCCATCGATGGTGCCAGGAAACCGCGATAGCCAGCGGTTCGCCTCGTCTCGGCACCTACCTGATACGCGCGCGGTGATGTGACCCATTGCACCCCGTCAACTATTCGTGTCGGCGATGTCCGGTGGCAGACTGAACACGTCATCACCCACACCCGGGGACCCGAAGGCGATCAACGCTCAGGGCCTCGAGGCCAGAAAGGGACAACGATGTCCGAAACACCTCTCTACGGTTCTGTACCCAGTGCAGTTTCTGTACCCACTGCAAGCTCTACCGATGCACCGAAGCGTAAGACGCGCATTCACCACCTCGCCGAGATGAAGCAGAACGGCGAACGCTGGTCGATGCTCACCGCTTACGACTACTCCACGGCACGCATCTTCGAAGACGCAGGCATCCCGGTGCTGCTCGTCGGCGACTCTGCCGCCAACGTCGTCTACGGCTACGACACCACCGTGCCGATCACCGTCGACGAACTGCTCCCGCTCGTGCGTGGCGTCGTTCGCGGCGCGCCGCACGCACTCGTCGTCGCCGACCTCCCCTTCGGCACCTACGAGGGTTCCGCCGAGCAGGCCCTGGCGACTGCCACACGGTTCATGAAGGAAGGCCTCGCGCACGCCGTCAAACTCGAGGGCGGTGAGCGGATGAGCAAGCAGATCGCGGCAATCACCTCGGCCGGCATCCCCGTCATGGCACACGTCGGATTCACCCCGCAGAGCGTGAACTCGCTCGGCGGATTCCGCGTCCAGGGTCGTGGCGACGCGGCCGAGCAACTTGTGGCGGACGCCATTGCAGTCCAGGAAGCCGGGGCGTTCTCCGTCGTCATGGAAATGGTTCCGGCCGAGATTGCGGGCCAGGTCAGCCGCAAACTCACCATCCCCACCGTCGGCATCGGGGCCGGTTCCGAATGCGACGCTCAGGTACTCGTCTGGCAGGACATGGCGGGTTACACGAGTGGTAAGACAGCCAAGTTCGTCAAGCGTTTCGGTAACGTCGGTGACGAACTGCGTTCCGCAGCCGCAGCCTATGCATCAGAAGTTCGCACTGGCGCTTTCCCGGCCGCAGAACACAGTTTCTGATCCGAGACCGGCGAACGCCGCCTGTCTCTCAACCAGCCAGGGGTGCGTTCAATGATCGGTAACCGTCGAAGTTCTACTGCCGCAGCTGTAGTCGGCGCGGCAGCTCTCGTCACGGTGCTGAGCGGATGCGCGGGAGGGTCCACCAACTCTCCCGCGCCCAGCAGCACTACGCCCGCGAGTTCCACCACGACGGCGCCGGCAACAACCGCGTCCGGTTCGACGTTCACCGACGCTCAAGTCCAGCAGTTGTGCTCGGATATGGAAGGGCAGCTGCAGAACTGGCGGACCGTCACCCCGACGCTCGGCAAGGGCGGACTGAACACGATCGTCATCACGTGGGCGACGCAGAACGGCATCAACCTGCTCGATCTCGCTCAGAACCGCGAAAGCATCGACGCGGCAACCTCGGCCGCGTGCCCGGACGTCCGGAGCGGCGCGATTTCCGCACTCGAGATCCCCGATCTCGCCTCCGGCCTGGTGGGCTTCTGATGACCGACACTTCCGCGCAGCCGTCGACTCTCCGGAGTCTGTATCCCCCGATCGAGCCTTTCGTCACCGGCTTCCTCGATGTCGGTGACGGCCAGAGCATGTACTGGGAAGTCAGCGGAAATCCGGACGGCAAGCCGGTGGTGTTCCTGCACGGTGGCCCCGGCGGTGGTGCGCAACCGGCGGTACGCCAGTTCTTCGATCCGGCCGCATACCGCATCGTTCTACTCGACCAGCGCGGCTGCGGGCGGTCCACCCCTCACGTTGCCGACGGCGCCGACCTGTCGGTGAACACGACGGACAAGCTGCTGGCCGACATCGAAGCCCTGCGCGAACATCTTTCGATCGACAAGTGGATGGTTTTCGGCGGGTCCTGGGGTTCCACGCTGTCCATCGCCTACGCCGAAACGTTTCCTACGCGCGTCACTGAGCTGGTCCTGCGCGGGATCTTCCTCCTGCGTCGTAGCGAGATCGACTGGTACTACAACGGCGGCGCGGGAAACATCTTCCCGGAGCGCTGGGACAAATTCCTCGAACCGGTACCCGAGGCGCAGCGCGGCGAAGACCTCGTCGCGGTCTATCACCAACTGCTCCATTCCGAAGACCCCGCCGTCGCAGCCCGGGCAGCGATCGCCTGGTCGGCCTGGGAAGGATCGACGAGCTACCTGTACCCACAGGCGGACAAGATCGAACAGAACTCCGAGACCAGGTTCGCCTTGGCCTTCGCTCGTATCGAGAACCACTACTTCGTCAACGGCGGATTCTTCGACGAGGGTCAACTCCTACGCGAAAGCTCCGCACTGCACGGCATTCCGGGGACGATCGTCCAGGGCCGCTACGACGTCGTCTGCCCCGCCACCAGCGCGTGGGCGCTGCACAAGGCGTGGCCCGAATCCAAGCTCGTGATCGTCGACGACGCCGGACACTCCGCGATGGAGCCCGGCATCGCACATCACTTGGTGGAAGCCACCGATTCTTACCGGTAGCTCGCTACGCCGGGAACGTGAACTCCACCGTCCGTTTGACGGTGTCGACGGCGGTGAGTCGCACCTTTGCGCGCTCACCGTCGTCGGGCGTTCCGACGCATTTCGCAATCACTGCGACCGACGGGACAAACACTTCCGCCGAGCGCTTTCCGTCCTTGGCGCGCATCACCACTGCGTCGAAGACCTCGCCGACCCGGCCGTCGAGCAGCGTGGACTCGGTCAGATCGATGCACGCACGGTCGACCTTGTTCGCCAGCGAGTCGGACCCACTCATGATGTCGGGCAGCTCGGGAAGTGCAGTGCGCGCCCATTCCGGTACCGGCGTACCAGCTGTGATCGCCAGACACACCTCGGTGCTGAAACGATCGGACAGCCGGCGCAGCGGAGCAGTCACGTGAGCGTAGGGCGCTCCGATCCCCGCATGCACCGTCAACTCCGGTAGTCGGCCGTCGAAGGCCGCGTAGTCTGCCCCGCGCAGCAACGACGGCGCAACCGACATCAGCGCCATCGTCGACGGCTCGTTGGAATCGAGTCCGGCAAGAATCTGCCCGACGCTTTGCCCCTCCGGCCACGTGATACCCAGCGCCACTGCAGTTCTCCGCAAGGTCCGAACCGCGGACTCCTCGGCCGGCGGCAGCGTGCGAAGCAACCCGATACCTGCGTCGATCATCATGCGGCCGGCACACATCCCGGTCAGCAGCGACACTTCTGCGTTCCAGTCGTCCGCTTCGGTGCGTGGCTCCAGTTCGATCCGCCAGCGAGCCGAGGACTCGTCCTCCGGCTGATCCCGAACCACTGACTGCTCGGGCAGTTTCAGCTCGATGGCGCCCCTGGCAACCGCCGAGGCACTGCGCAATCGTCCGAACTCCGGTAGTGCGGCGATGGACGGATGCAAGGTTCCCGCGTCGGCATCGCGCTGCACGGTCGAATAGTCCAGACGTGCCACGGATTTCACCAGAGCGCGTCTCACCTGCCACGACGTCGGCTCGGCCTGCGCGTCGAGTTCGATCCGCCACAGCGCGGCGGGGCGAACCACGTCCGGCAGCAGACTCGCCGATCCCTCCGACAACGCGCGAGGATGCAGCGGGACGGAACCGTCCGGGAGATAGAAGGTTTGGCCCCGCTTGCGAGTTTCGATGTCGAGAGCGCCACCCGGCGTCACCACCGCCGCGACGTCGGCGATCGCGTAGTGCACGACGTACCCGGTCGAGGTCTTCTCGATGTGCACTGCCTGGTCGAGGTCCATCGATCCGGGAGGGTCGATGGTCACGAAGGCGATACCCGTTTCGTCGACACGCCCGGCGCCGAAACGATCCACGGCATTCTCGGCCTCGGCCTGCGCCGCAGCCGAGAATGCTCCTGGCAAGTCGAACTCCGCCCGAACCACTCCGAAGTCGATTCCCTGCACCATCATTCGACTTGCGGGCACGCATCCTCCATGATCGGTTCGGGCCGGTGTAGCAGCAGTACCGGTCCCAGTTGTTCGAGTCCCGGCTGTTCCAAGGCTCAGTTATTCCAAGGCTCAGTTGTTCCAGTCTTCGTCTGCCCGATCGGCGGCTTTGTTGCGTTCGGCAGCGATCTTCAATGCATGCTCGGCAGAGTCCCGATCAGGGTACGGCCCCATCCTCGTCAGCGAGGACGCACCCTTTCCCTGCGTGACGGAACCGTCGGACACGTCGAAGTACCAGAGTCGATCTTCATCAGTCATATCCACAGTGTGACATCAGAGTGAGATAGAAGCTTGTAGATCGCTGTGAGACTGATATTCTTTCTACTTGGCCTGGCAGGTGAGAACCGGACATTCGAACGGTGAGTTCTGCTTGAATGCCCAACACAAGCTACGAACAGAAAATGGAGTGCGCATGTCCGCAATTCTTTACGATTACCTCCTCCCGCTCATGGGCCATGACGCGGCAACGTACTGGGCTACGCTGCTGGTCATCAAGCCTGTCTGACAGCTTTTCGAACAAAGAAGACCCCCACCGATCCGGTGGGGGTCTTCTTTTTCTCACTGTGCAGATCGCGGGCGGACGAGTCGGCGTGTAAGCCGGATCCTGTCCTGCGGCACCGAAGTGCCGAGTGGCGACCATCCATCTGGGCACACCGTCGCCGGGTGCCTCGAGCGGTTCACCCGCAGGCTCGGGCGAGCAGCCCTCGAACACCTGCGCAGCCGCACCGCGAGCGATGCGACCTTCAACCTTGCTCCGGGCGGGGTTTACCTAGCCACCCCGGTCACCCGAGGTGCTGGTGCGCTCTTACCGCACCGTTTCACCCTTACCTGCCTCGAAAGGCAGGCGGTCTGTTTTCTGTGGCACTGTCCCGCGAGTTGCCTCGGGTTGCCGTTAACAACCGCCCTGCTCTGTGGAGTCCGGACTTTCCTCGGCCCCAGGCCTGTGCGCGATACGCGCTGGTTCCAGAAGCCGCGGCCGCCCGGCCAACTCGTCCGCCCCCGTATGCTACCGGGCGCCTGTCGGTGGCCGGCACTATGGTCACCGTATGACTCGGTACGTGGCCCTACTACGCGGTATCAACGTGGGCGGCATCAACATCAAGATGGCGGACCTGGCGAGAGTCTTCGGTGACCTCGGATTCCAAGGGGTGAAAACCGTGTTGGCCTCAGGCAACGTTCTGTTCGACAGTCCGAGCACCGACATCCCGACGCTGAAGAAACAGATCGAATCCGCCCTTGCCCGCGAGTTCGGCTACGAGGCTTGGGTGTTCGTCCTCGACCTTCCGACACTGCAGGCGATCGTGGACAACTACCCGTTCGAGCGCGAACGCGAGGGTTGGCATGCTTATGCGATGGTTGCCTCCGAGCCGGAAATCCTGGAGGAATTGAGCACTGCAGCAGCGCAACTCGATGCCTCGGTCGAGCGTGTGGCGGCAGGCGACGGAGTCCTGTACTGGGAGGTCGAGAAGGGGCAGACCGTCAAGAGCGCGTTCGGCAGGAACACCGGAAAACCGAAGTTCAAGGCGTTCACCACAACCCGAAACCTGAACACGCTCTACAAACTGCTCAAATGACGCTCGCCCCGACACGGAGCACCATCGCGTGACTCTTCTACCGATCCTGCTCGTCGCCCTCGTCCTCGTCTTCGCGATAGTGCGTCCACGCGGGCTTCCCGAGATCGTCATCGCCGGGCCGGCAGCTGTCGTCGTTCTCCTGACCGGCGTCGTAACTCTCGACGAAGCCCGCGACGAACTGGCGAGCATGGCACCCACCGTCGTCTTCCTGGTTGCCGTGCTGGTTCTCGCTCATGCCGCCGATGCTCTCGGCGTCTTTCGCTGGGTCAGCCAGATCCTGCAGCAAAAATCCCTCGCCGATCCACACCGGTTGCTGATCTATGTGTTCGGCGCCGCCGCCCTGACCACGGCGGTCCTGAGCCTCGACGCCACCGTCGTGCTGCTGACACCCGCGGTGATCGCGGCCGCACGATCCATCGGAGCAAGTCCCCGGCCGCATTCCTATGCCAGTGCGCACCTGTCGAATTCGGCGTCGACCCTGCTGCCGGTGTCCAACCTGACCAACCTCATCGCGTTTGCCGCAACAGGTTTGACGTTCTTGCACTTCACCGCATTGATGGCGTTGCCGTGGGTCGTGACGATCGCTGTCGAGTACCTGATTTTTCGACTGTTCTTCCGTTCGGAACTCGCGCGGGGCGACAGCGCCGAACCGCCGGTGGCAGCCAGATCTGCGCCTGCGCCGATTCTGCCGCTGACGGTGATCGGAATGACGCTGCTCGGTTTCGCGGTTTCGGGTTTCTTCGGGATCGAGCCCGCCTGGATCGCGGTGGTGGGTGCGAGTGTCCTGGGAGCGATCGCTCTGGCTCGGCACCGTACGACCGCCGCCAAGATGCTCTACGCTGCCGACCTCTGGTTCTGCGCGTTCGTCCTGGTTCTCGGAATCATCGTCGCCGGAGTCGCGAACGGGCCGGTGGGCGAATGGATTGCGCAGATCCTGCCAGGCGACACCAGCTACGGCTCACTGCTCTTTGTCGCCGCGGTAGCGGCGGTTGCGTCCAATCTCGTCAACAACCTGCCGGCAACCTTGCTGATGATCGCAGCGCTCGGAACGGCGGCACCTCCAGCGCTGGTGCTTGCGATGTTGATCGGCGTCAACCTCGGCCCCAACCTCACCTACGTGGGCTCACTGGCAACGATGCTCTGGCGACGAGTCGCCACCAGCGCGGGCGCACCGCCCACGCTGGCGACATTCACTCTGCTCGGGGTCATCACGACGCCACTGACATTGCTCGCCGCCGTGAGTGCCCTGTGGTTGGTGATCTGATCAGAGGCTGATCAGCCGTCGGGGCTCTTTCAGCGAAGGTGTGACGTGTCGTTGACCAACCGGACCGAGGCTCCCCCGTCGGGATAGAACTCGGTGATACTCAGCGACGCCAGATCCAGATGCAACCGGTACAGCAACGACGGCCCGGCATCGAGGGCCAGCTGCACCAAAGTCTTGATCGGGGTGACGTGAGAGACGACCAACAGCGTCGCGCCGCCGTAGGTCGAGATCAGGTCGTCACGCGCGGCGACGACTCGTTCGCGTACCTCGTCGAAACTCTCGCCGCCCGGTGGACGCACCGAAGTGTCCGAGAGCCATTCGCGATGCAGGTCCGGGTCACGCTCGGCTGCCTCGCGGAACGTGAGTCCGTCCCAGTCGCCGAAATCGGTTTCGATCAAACCCTTGTGCTCGACGACGGGTAAACCGAGCACGCGGGCCGATGCCTCTGCCGTCTCACGGGTTCTGCCGAGGGGTGAGCAGACGATGGCGTCGATACCGCCTCGGTTCCCGAAGCGTCCGGCTGCGCCGGCAGCCTGCGCGCGGCCCAGTTCCGTGAGCTCCGGATTCCCGCGTCCGGAGTACCGGCGATCGACCGACATCGCTGTCTGTCCGTGACGTAGCAACAACATTCGTGTCGGCTTGCCGGTGGTGGCGATCCATCCCGGAGAGCCGGCGATCTGCGGCTCCGACGTCTCTTCGGACGGCGCGGCAGGTGCAGCAGGTGCGGGGGCCGAAGGTGCGACTGGGCCGGTTTCGATGCCGGCAGCCGCGTCCATCGCCTCGTTGGCAAGGCGATCGGCATGAGAGTTCTCGCCGCGAGGAATCCACGTGTAGGTCACTCGCGAGAACTGCGTCGCCAGCTCGGCAGCGCGCCGCTGCAGCGGAATCATGTCCGGGTGCTTGACCTTCCAGCGCCCGGACATCTGCTCGACGACCAACTTGGAATCCATGCGGACGTCGACCGTCGACGCGCCGAGTTCACCGGCAGCGGTCAACCCGGCGATCAGTCCGCGGTACTCGGCGACGTTGTTGGTCGCGATACCGATGCTTTCCTTGCGTTCGGCCAACACCGAGCGCGAGGCGTCGAACACCACCGCTCCGTAGCCGGCCGGACCGGGGTTGCCCCGCGATCCACCGTCGGCCTCGACGATGACTTGCGAGAGAGTCACAGACCGGACTCCTTGGTACGCACCATGATTGCATTGCACTCTGGGCAACGAACTACGACGTCGGCCGGTGTCGCGGCGATTCGGGAGATCTCGCCGCGGTCGATCTCGATCCGGCAAGCGCCGCATCGGCGTGCCTGCAGAAGCGCCGCGCCCGGTCCGCCCAGGCTGCGCTGCTTCTCGTAGACAGCAAGGAAATCGGCGGGAAATTCACCGACGAGTCGTTCACGATCGGCAGCGCAACGCTCCTGCGCCTTGTCCAGATCAGCGACGGCATCGTCGCGGCGACGCTTGGCGTCGATCAGCTCTTCTTCGGCCTGGGACAGCTGGGCACCGGCGTGATCGTGATCGGCCTGCAACGCCTCACGCTGCTCCATCACTTCGAGCAACTCGTCTTCGAGGAGCCCCTGACGCCGGACCAGGCTGCCGAGTTCGTGTTCGAGTTCGGTGAGCTGCTTCGCCCCGACCGACCCGCTCTGCAAGAGTGTGCGGTCACGATCCTCGCGCTGACGAACCGCGTCGACCTCGCCTTCGAGCTTGCGAATGTCGCGATCGATGTCGTCGATCTGGATTTCGACGGCTACGGACGCGTCTTTACGGCTGATTCGCTCGGCCTCGAGACGTTCGACTTCCTGCTGCTCGGGAAGCGCTCCGCGTCGGTGGGTGATCCGAGTGAGCTCAGCATCCACCCCGGCGAGGTCGAGAAGCTTGGATTGCACCTGTGGTTCGACGTTCACGCTGTATAACTCCTGCTGTAAGTCCGATGTCGGCAGTGCTCGCGAAGGACGGCTCTCGAAGAACTGCTCTTGAATTGTTCGTGCAACCGTACCTTGCAGAGCGCTGCACTAATGCGCACTCAAACACCATGGATCGGTGCGAATTGTCGAAACCCGGCTTTCCCACTCCGGATTGTCGGCAAACGCGGCGTCGAGCACCGATTTCGCCTGCGCGCACCACGGGTATTCACTCGCCCAGTGCGCGACGTCGACCAGAGCCGGGCCACCGGCGCGTAGATGCTCGTCCGCGGGATGATGCCGCAGGTCCGCAGTGACGTAGACGTCGGCGCCCAGTGCCGCCACCACGTCGAGATACGAGTCGCCGGAACCGCCGCACACCGCCACGGTACGAACGGTCGCGTCTGGATCTCCGGCCGCGCGAACACCCCACTCGGTCGAGGGCAGTGAGCGCGCCACTCGCGCGGTGAATTCCCGCAAGGTTTCGGGGTGGTCGAGCTCACCCAACCGCCCCAGTCCGAGTGAACTGGGGAACGCTGCGAGTTCGAAGACATCGAAGGCCGGTTCCTCGTACGGATGGGAGGCACGCAATGCGCCCAGCACTGCGCTTCGCTTTCCGCGAGGGGCAATCACTTCCACACGATTCTCGCGAACCTGCTCCACAGCGCCGACGGTCCCGATCGTCGGATTCGCTCCGTCGGCGGGCAGGAACTGACCCGTACCCGTGACGGTCCAACTGCACTGGCTGTAGTCACCGATCCGCCCAGCCCCGGCCTCGAAAAGTGCATCCTGCACGGCCGATGCATTCTCCACCGGAACCAGGACGACCCACTTGTCGAGCGGCTGCGTCGGCTTGGGTTCGATCGGACGCAGCACGGTCAGGCCCAGAGCCTGCGCCAACGCGTCGGACACTCCGGGGTCGGCCGAGTCCGCATTGGTGTGCGCCGAGAACAGCGCGCACCCCGCCTTGATGAGCTTGTGAACCAACGCACCTTTGGGTGTGTGAGCACCGACGGTGTCCACCCCACGCAGCAGAAGTGGATGGTGAACGACCAGAAGGTCGGCACCGGAGGCGATGGCGTCGTCGACCACTGCCTCGGTCGGATCCACCGCGAAAACCACTCTCGTCACAGCGTCGGCCGGATCGCCGCAGACCAGGCCGACCGAGTCCCACGATTCCGCCAGGGCCGGCGGATAAGCGGATTCCAGCACGGCTATGACGTCCGCAAGGGTTGGGCCACTCACAAGATCTCCTTCATCGCTTCGATCAGTACCGCAACCTGCTCGGCTGGACGGACGGCCACGCGCAGCCGATCCGGGCCGAGTCCGGGAAAGGTGTCGCACCTGCGGACGGCGATTCCGCGGGCACGCAGGTGCTCTCGCATCGTGGCGCCGTCACGGAGGTCGATGAGCACGAACGGCCCCGCAGCGGGTTCGTGCACGGCAATCCCGATCTCGGTCAGTCGCCGCGACATGTCTCGGCGGTCCACGGCAATCGCGTCGGCTTTGATCCTCGACTGCTCGACGGCGAACGGTTCGCAGCACGCCGTGATGGCCTCGATCTGCAGACTGCCCAACGGCCAGTGGGCTCGGCCGTGACTGAGTCGAGCCAGAAGATCGGGAGAGCCGATCGCGTATCCACACCGCAATCCGGCGAGCGCCCACGTCTTGGTCAGGCTCCGAAGGACCAGTACATCCGCCGACTCGACACCGGCGATGCTCTCCGTTTCGCCGGGGACCGCGTCGCCGAAGGCCTCGTCCACCACCAGGATCCGGCCCGGCTGACGCAATGCCAACACATCGGCCTTGGGGTGAAGCACGGACGTCGGGTTGGTCGGATTGCCCAGAACGACAAGGTCCGCGGATTCGGGTACCTGCGCGGTCCGAAGCTCGAAAGGCGGCTCCAGAATCACTTGAGTCACCGGCACACCGGCCTCTCGCAGTGCCAGTTCCGGCTCGGTGAACGACGGATGGATCAGCGCTGCCGAACGAGCGCCCAGGCGCGGCAGCATCGCGAATCCCTCGGCACCGCCCGAGAGCAACAACACCTCTTCGGGCCGGCGCCTGTGCCGCTGCGCGACCGTTTCGCGTGCCTTCAGTTCCGCCGCGGCCGACGGGTACGAACCGAGTGTCGCCAGCCCTGCGGCCAGCCGATCCCGCAACCACTTCGGCGGGCCGGAGCCTTGAACGTTGACGGCAAAATCGAGTAACCCGGGCTCCGCTTCGACATCGCCGTGATGTCGCAAGCTCTCCAGGTCAACCGTTCCGGTACTCACCCGGTCAGCCTACGGTCGAGCACCGTGCGCGGACATCACCCCTGCCGTCCGGGACAATGAGTGCCGTGACGACACCACCGCTCGACCGCTTTCCCGTAGTTCTGTTCGATCTGGACGGCACCATCACCGATTCCGCTCCCGGCATTCACGGCGGCTTCCGACACGCGTTGGCAACTGTCGGCCATCCGGAGCCGACGGAAGCGATGTTGGCATCGGTGATCGGCCCGCCGATGGTCGACACCTTCAGGTCACTCGGTATGGCCCCGGCGGACGTGGATCGGGCGATCGCCGCGTACATCGAGCGTTACGACGCGACCGGGTGGCAGGAGAACTCGGTGTACGAAGGCATGGACGTCGTCCTGGGTAAGGCTCGCGCGAGCGGCACCCGACTGGCCGTCGCCACCTCCAAGTCGGAGCGATTCGCCATTCGCATCCTCGAGCATTTCGGCCTGGCCGAGCACTTCGAGTTCATCGGCGGCGCGAGTGACGACGGAACTCGTCGGGCTAAACCCGATGTGATCGCGCATTCGCTGACCTCACTCGGGATCACTCCCGTCCTCGCATCCGACGGCGGAACCCCCGACGTTCTCATGATCGGCGACCGTGATCACGACGTGCTCGGCGCCGCGAAGTACGGCATCCCCACCGTCGTCGTCGAATGGGGCTACGGTTCCGCCGAGGAAGCGCGGCAAGCGTTTCGCTCCGTATCGTCGGCATCCGAACTGGGAGGACTTCTCGATGGCCGCCACTGAACCACTCCACGTGACTGAATCACTTCATGTGACGTTTGTGTGCACCGGCAATATCTGCCGGTCACCGATGGCCGAAAAGATCTTGCTCGCGCATCTGGACCGTGAAGGCCTCGCCGACCGAGTCCGTGTCAGCAGTGCAGGTACCGAGGGGTTTCACACCGGTAGCGAGGCCGACGAGCGGACCAACGTCGTGCTCCGAGCGGCCGGATATCCGACGGGCCACAGTGCCGCGCAGGTCAATGCAGATCATCTCGCGGCCGATCTGGTCGTCGCCCTCGACACCGGCCATGAACGTGAGCTTGCTCATCTCGGCGTGCCAACCGAGCGTCGGCGCCTACTGCGATCGTTCGACCCCGAGGCTGACGGAGAATCGGTTCCGGACCCGTACTACGGGGATCAGGAGGACTTCGAACTGGTGCGAGACCAGATCGAAGCAGCCATTCCCGACATACTCGACTGGATCCGCGAGCGAGCCTGAACCCGGAGCAAAATTCACTCCCGTTCGGGCAACGGATACCGTGGACGTGTGCGAAGACTGAAATTCCTGTTGCGGCCCGGTTGGTTGGTACTGGCAGCTGTGGTCGGGCTCTTCGCCTACCTGTGCTTCACCGTGCTCGCTCCGTGGCAGCTCGGCAAGAACACGAAGACCGAGCACCGCAATGATCTGATCTCGAACTCGATCAACGCGGAGACCGTGCCGATCGGTGATGTCATCGCCGATTCGACGATCGCACCGGACGACGAATGGCGAAACATCACCGCGGCAGGCACCTATCTGCCGGACGCCGACATCCTCGTTCGACTGCAGTCCATCGAGGGCGCACCGTCGTACGAGATCCTGACGCCTTTCCGCCTGGACGACGGTCGCACGATCCTCGTCAATCGCGGATACGTTCGGCCGATCAACGGCGCCGAGGCACCGCCCATCGCCGCGCCGCCGACCGATCCGGTCACTCTCAACGGTCGCGTGCGTCTGTCGGAAGGCACCGCGCCCGGCCGAGTTCCGATGTTCGAGGACGGCGCGAAACAGGTCTACTCGATCGACGCACAACCTATCGGCGAGTTCATCGGAACGGACCTGATCGACGCGTACATCCAACTCGAACCCGACCAGCCCGGCGGCCTGGGGACGATCCCTCTCCCCCAACTCGACGCGGGCCCCTACCTCTCGTACGGGTTCCAATGGCTGGCGTTCGGCATCATGGCGCCGCTCGGACTGGCTTACTTCATTCGCGCCGAGTGGCGCGAACGTCGCAAGGAAAAGGCAGCTCAAGCAGCTGTGGACGGTTTCGCAGCCGACGACGCCGCTGCCGAGACGACCCCGGAAGCGCCGGTGTCCGCGCCTGCCGCACCCCCCGCCGAACCGGCTCGTACCTTCAGCCGTCGCAAGAAGCCGGAGCCGGAATCAGTGCCGCTGACGGCGCAGGAAGCCAAACTTGCCGATCGATACGGCAATACCCGCTGAAATACCCGCTGACACCACAACTGCACTGATCTGCACCGCCGACGAAAGCCTCGACGCGCGGCGCAGATCGTTCGGCGTCGGGACAGGCCCGCGGCCGAGGACGGGACGCATCTCCACCCCGTGCGCGTACTCGGTCCGACCACCCAACGAAATGCCCAACGCCCCTGCCGCCGACGCTTCCGCGACGCCCGCATTGGGGCTTGGATGAGCCGCTGCGTCGCGTTTCCACGCCGCCAGTGATTCCTGAACCGAGCCGCCTACCACCGGTGCACACGCAGCCGTCAGCGCACCTGTCAGCCGAGCGGGGACGATGTTGACCAAGTCGTCGAACCTCGCCGCGGCCCACCCGAATCTAAGGTACTTCTCGGAGCGGTAGCCGATCATCGCGTCGAGTGTGTTGGCGGCGCGGTAGGCGAACAGACCCGGCACGCCCGCAATTGCGCCCCAGAACAATGCGCCGACGCTCGCATCGGATGTGTTCTCGGCGACCGACTCCAGTGCAGCTCGTGTGAGGCCCTCCTCGCCAAGCACCGAGGGATCACGTCCACACAGTGAAGGAAGAAGCTCACGCGCTTCCGTCAGGTCGCCATCGACGCGGGAGGCCTCCAACCGCGCGGCCATGTCGTCGCCGGTGCGTGCGAGCGACGTCCCGCCGAGCACGGCCCAGGTGGCTAACGCCGTCGTACTCGTCACGGCCACCCAACCTGCCCGGCGCGACGCTGTTTCGGCCGCGAGGCCGAGCCCCGCGGTCCCTGCCACGAGCACGGCGACATGAAGCGTTCCGGCCGTCCGCGAGTCTCGGTAGGAAATCTTCTGCAGCGCGATAGCTGCGGTACCGAAGCCGGCAACCGGATGGAACCGCCCCGGATCGGCGAACACCCGATCCGCAGCGAAGCCGAGGAGAAGGCCGGCGGCTCGCGCACTGAATCGAGATTGGGACGAACGAACCGAAATTTGCACGAGCGTAGTTGTAGCAGCGACGCTCGTTCTCTGGCGAACCGTCACGTGTCTGCGCTAGCTGATCTCTACCCGTCCCAGTCGATCGTGAGATAGATCAAGCGGTGCATGCGATTGATTTCCCAGACACGGGCAACCCCGGTCGCCGGTGCGTCACCGTGGGAGCGAACCCGGATCGTCTGCCCCGGGAACAACGCAACACTCAGACTGGGCATCTCGGCGATATGTATGTGCGGACGGGTGGGATGCACACGCCTCGGGTCGACGGCTACTTCGATCACAGAACTGGACATGCGTCCAGAATGGCGTATTGAAGACAATTCGTTGTCGGAAATGAAAAACCCCGATCTGCATCGACATGCAGATCGGGGTTTGAATTCTTCGGTGGGCGCGGAGGGTTTCGAACCCCCGACCGCTGGTGTGTAAATGGGCTCCGGGGGCGTACCCGAACGTACTCGGTTGTACCTCCCCGACGGGGATATTTCCTTGTGTGACACCGGATTCGGGGACAGGTCGGGATGCCTGTTGTACCTCGCCGCACTCCCCCGTCCGGTGCGTGTACCGGGCCGTTTCAACCAGACGGCGTGCCAGACGGGGATTCGACCTCCAGCAGCTCGGGCCGCTCGCCGGTCGCCCACGACGTCCAGGTCCACGAGGTCGCGGTGGCCTTCTCGGTCGCGGTGGCCTCCATCGACCGGGCGCGCGTGTACCCGGCGAGCGGGAGCGGGATGTCCGACCCGGCACCCTCGCGGGCTACAGGCAGCACCTGCGCCCGGTCGTGGAGGCGCTGGGCGACCGGTCCCTCCAGTCGCTCACGAAGGCGGACTTCGACCAGCTGGTGGCCGACCGGCTCGGGCTGGGCGGTCGCCGGGGGCGAACCGAGCTGACCGAGGAACAGCAGGCGTTGCTCGACTGGGTGACCGAGCGCGAGGAGGTCAGGTACCGCGAGGTCGAAGACCAGTTCGGCAAGCCGGGCGGTCGCCGCCTCGCGTTGCTGTACGAGGCGGGGTTGATCGAGAAGGTCGCCAGGGGCACCCACGCCGCCAGCGGTGCGCCCACGACCCACCCAGGGCGGGGCGGGGTGTCCGCCGTGACCGCGACGCACATGCTCGTGATCGCGACCTCCGTGCTGGACGCCGCCGTCGCCGAGGGGCTGCTGGTCCGCAACGTCGCCAAGCTGGCGACACGACCCCGCACCACGAAGCACGAGTTGGTGGTCTGGACCGCAGCGCGAGTGCTTCATCGACCACATCGACGGCGACCGGCTCGCGGGTGCCTGGTGGCTCTCGCTGTCCGGGCTCCGGCGTAGCGAGGTGCTGGGCGTGGTGTGGTCCGCCGTCGACCTCGATGCCGGTGCCGTCCACATCCGCCAGGCGCGCACCGCCCTCGGCCCGCGTGAGGACCGCATCGACATCCCGAAGAGCGAGCGCTCGCGGCGGGTGGTCCCCCTCGACCCGCGTGAGGTCGCGGCGCTGCGGCGGATGAAGCGACAGCAGGCTGAGGATCGGCTGGCCGTGGGTGCCGCCTGGGTGGACGAGGACGGTCTGATCGCGGTGCACGAAGACGGGAGGCGGGTGCGACCCGAGTGGTTCACCGCCACGTTCCGCTATCTGGTCACCGAGGCGGGTCGGCCGAAGGTCAGGCTGCACGATCTACGCGGCACCCTGTCGTCGGTCATGGCCGAGGCCGGGGTGCCGGTGGAGGTCCGGTCCGCGTTGCTCGGCCACGACGACAAGGTCAACACCGACCGGTACACGGCCATCAGCTCGGAGGCAATGGCGGCGGGCGATGCGGGCCATTTCCGGTGGGTCATGGTGGATCGGCGACACCCGCCGCCGACTGACGCCAGAGTGGCCGTTGCCGCGATCTGTCGGTCCCCGATGGTGCAATGAGCACCGGAGGTGCCCCTTGCTGGTGAAGTGTGCCGATTGCGACGTGATGTTCGACCCGCGCCCGACTGGGCGAGGGCCGAGCCGGCAGCGCTGCCCGGAGCACGTCAAGCTGCGCAAACGAGAACTGATGCGGGCACGGGACATGGTCGCCCGTGCCACAACATGGGGCGTCCAGACCGAACTCGTCATCGCCCGCGAGGTGTTCGAGCGGGATGGCTGGATGTGCCATCTGTGCGGGGAGCCGATCCCCGAGCCACTGCGTGGAACGCCCCGGATTCTCGGCGGCACCCATGACCCGCTTTCCCCGGTCGTCGATCACGTCATCCCGCTGTCCAAGGGCGGGCCGCACACGATGGAGAACTGCCGCGCCGCCCACTGGACGTGCAACGCCAGCAAATTCAACACTCTGTCCGGCGACGAGCCGGATGCGGAGGTGGAGCCGCCGCCGGTGTTAGCGATACCCCCCTTCACGCCGACGAGCAGTCCGTGTGAACTAGAAGGGTGTGAGCGTCCACGCTTCGCGCGAGCGCTGTGCCAAGGGCACTACCACCGGTTGAGGAAGTACGGCGATGCAAACAGGGTCAGGTGCGGCTGCGGCTGCGGTGAACTGATCACCGTGGCAGGTCATATCCGGGGACTGGTTTACATCGACGGCCACGGCGTCACGGGCATCGCGGATCCCCCGGACGTGAAGCTGAGGAAGAACCTCGTACCCGAGCCGGTGTCGGAGCGCGGCCAATCGTTTCACGGGTTGACCGATGATTGCCTGGTGTGGACCGGCTCCAAACACCCAGCGGGATACGGACGCATCTACATACGCGTGCCGGGACAGAAACGACGTGGCCGGGTCGTCCAGACCCACCGTCTTGCCTACGAGCTGGCGAACGGCGAGGGGTCGGCGCACAACCTCACCATCGACCACTTGTGCGGAGTGCCATTGTGTTGCAACCCGAACCACCTGGAGGCGGTGACGATCGCCGAGAACCTTCGGAGGGCCGCCGTCGTCATCGTCGCCTGCCCAGAGGGACACCCTTACGACGACGAGAACACCGACTACACCCCTGATGGGCATCGCAGGTGCCGCCAGTGCCTCACGGACCGCTACCACGTCGCCACGCACGGTCATGAATTCGTGAATGACCCGGAGAACACAAGCACGGTACGCAGGCGCTGCCTGATCTGCCGACAGAGGGACGAGCCGACGCCGCAGTTCTGCCCACACGGCCACGAGTACACCCCGGAGAACAAGCGAGTCGACAACCAGGGAAAGCGGTTCTGCCAGCAGTGCATCTGGGACCGAAGCCATATCCCCCAGTTCGGACACTCGTTCGTGCCCGACCCGGACGGCGGCTCCGACAAGCGGAAGAGGTGCCTCACCTGCCACCGGTCCAAGCCGGAACGGACCCACTGCGTGAACGGGCACGAGTACACCGACCTGACGACCGAGTACACGGCGAAGGGACAGCGCAACTGCGCGATCTGCAGCCTCAACTACAAGCACGTCCCGACACACGGTCACGAGTACGTCATCGACCCCGACAGCCCGGCGACTTCCCGCCGGTGTCTGGTCTGCGTTGAGTCGAGGCGGTCGACGCCTCAGTTCTGTCCGCACGGTCACGAGTTCACCCCGGAGAACACGAGGCTCAAACAAGGGTGGCGCAACTGTCGGGCGTGTGAGCGAAACAGAGGCCATCAAAAGCTGTTCGGCCACGATTTCGTACTTGGTCCGAACCGTGGCAAACAGGTTCGCTGTCAGCGGTGCGCGAACGAGCGCGCCGAGCGACAGCCCTAGCAGGGCGAGGCAGCGATGCGGGCCGTTCCGGGGGTGTCTAACCCGATGGATTGCCCGACGGGGATTCTCGGGGGCGATCCGCCGGAGCTTCTCGCGGTGAAACCGCAGGTGAAACATGGTGGGCGCGGAGGGTTTCGAACCCCCGACCGCTGGTGTGTAAAACCAGAGCTCTACCACTGAGCTACACGCCCGAACTCCCGGTGAGACCCTCACCGGGAGTGCTCTAAGACTCTAGCGCGGCAAGCGCGTTTGCCCAAAGTCCGTGGTCACGGGCTTCTCCGGGGCCATTCATCTCGGCAAAACGAATGATTCCGTCTTTGTCGATGACAAAGGTGCCACGATTCGCGAAGCCCAACTTGTCGTTGAACACCTCGTACTTCTGAGCGACCTCACCGTGCGGCCAGAAGTCCGACAGCAAGGGAAATGTGTATCCCTGCTCAGCTGACCAGATCTTGTGAGTCGGCGAAGCACCGACAGAAATCGCGAGAATGGCGGTGTCGTCGTTCTCGAACTTCGGAAGCTCGTCACGGACCTTGCAGAGTTCCCCCTGACAAGTCCCGGTGAAGGCCAACGGATAGAAGACCAGCAGAACGTTCTTCTTACCGCGGAAATCTGCGAGCGAGACTTCCTGGTTGTTCTGGTCCTTCAAGGTGAAATCCGGTGCCTGGGCACCAACTTCGAGAGGCATGTGCGATTCCTTGGGAAAGTGCGGAAAGGACCGGGTCAGCGCTTGTTGGCCGGACGAGCCTTCGGCTGAACCAGTCGACTTCCCGACCAGTCACCGAGGTTGGCTGCCGATGTCTGCGTCAGGCCGGCAGTCGGCGCCGATTCGGCGATCTCGCTGGGCTCGACATGTCCGTCGAGACCGGTCTTGGGAGTGAGAACCCACACGAAGCCTTCGTCGGCGAGGGGCCCGATGGCATCCATCAAAGCATCTACCAGGTCACCGTCCTCGTCGCGCCACCACAGCAGCACGACGTCGATGACCTCGTCGGAATCCTCGTCGAGCATTTCCCCGCCGATGGTTTCCTCAACCGCGGCACGAATGCCGTCGTCGGTATCCTCATCCCAGCCCAGTTCCTGCACCACCATGTCAGTGGTAATCCCGAGTTTCTGAGCGTAGTTCTGGGCATCCGCCGCGGCGACCACGGTGGGGTCCTCCTTTTGTTGATGGTGTGTGGCGACCCCGCACACCTACCGTTTGACGATCAATTAGGGAAAGCGAACATGGTCTGAGGCGTTAGCGCAAGCCGACCACGCCGAAAACTTTCACCAAAGATCGTCTTCTGACACTCGGCGAACCTTACGCCTGCGGATTACCGCAGGTCACAGGGATCCACATTCATCGAAGATCGACTTGCGAATCGAATTGCTCGTATCGCTGATCGAATTGATTTCATCGGCCGAATGATCACTCTCGATCACGACAGCAGATGAACGTAGGTTCGCGGCCAATTCGGCGAACAGCCCGGAAAGTTGCGTCGGAAGTTCACTCGAGACCGAGTCGAACCACGAGGCCGTCTCCCTTGCCGAGGAAGCAGCAGCGCTTGCTTCGGCTCTCAGGTCGGTCTCACCATGATTTCCGGCGTCGACGTAGGCATTGAACGCAACCACGTCGTTTTTCGATCGAGAGACCGCTTCCTCACAGATCGCGAACGCCGCCTCTGCCGCATCTGCCGCCGCTTTCGACGAGGACGCGGCGGCCATCGAAATACTCACCTCGGATTGGTATGCAGCCACGTGCGCTTCATTGGGTACTGCCGATCCGGTCACCGCCGCCGAACATCCCACGATCACCGACAGTCCCACTGCGATCGATCCGACCGAGACCCACGCCCCGACCCTGCCGTAATTGATTTCTTTGTTTATTTTTTCCCACCCCTTCATACGTTCCGATCGATCCCCCAAGCCTGTGACTACGGGGAACCATCACACCCCTGCGTCACGCCGAAAAACGCTACCCGAGAGTAACCAGAGGCGAGGTGTGCCGGACCGACCGGGATGGTGAAAGATGAGGTACGCGCCATATTCACGATGGAAGTGCGTCGGACCTAACAAGGCCTCGATCACCTATGTAAGGACGCCCCACCACGCGTCCCCAAACCAATGAGGAGCACACGTTGTCTGACCTGATCCAGGGTCCCGCGTCCGGGCAGAACGCCGATTCCGGCGCCGCCGGCGAGTCGGGTTCGCCCGCGTCGAATACGCCGGGGGGAACCGACGGTCGCGTTCGCGTCATTCGCGAAGGTGTTGCGTCGTACCTGCCGGACATCGATCCGGACGAGACCACCGAATGGCTCGAATCATTCGACGGACTTCTGGATCGATCCGGACCCACGCGTGCCCGCTACCTCATGCTCCGCATGCTCGAACGCGCCGGTGAGAAGCATGTCGCACTCCCCGCGCTCACTTCGACCGACTACGTCAACACGATTCCGACCGAAAACGAGCCGTGGTTCCCCGGTGACGAAGAGGTCGAGCGCCGCTATCGCGCCTGGATCCGTTGGAACGCCGCGATCATGGTCCACCGCGCTCAGCGACCGGGCGTCGGCGTCGGCGGTCACATCTCGACCTATGCATCCTCGGCAGCGTTGTACGAGGTCGGCTTCAACCACTTCTTCCGCGGCAAGGACCATCCCGGCGGCGGCGACCACATCTTCATCCAGGGTCACGCCTCCCCCGGCATCTACGCCCGCGCCTTCCTCGAGGGCCGGATCCCCGCGGAACAGCTCGACGGATTCCGCCAGGAGAAGTCCCACGCCGACTTCGGCGGCGCACTGCCGTCCTACCCGCACCCACGGCTGCTTCCCGACTTCTGGGAGTTCCCGACGGTCTCGATGGGCCTCGGCCCGATGAACGCCATCTACCAGGCCCGGTTCAACCACTACCTCAACGACCGCGGCATCAAGGACACCACCGATCAGCACGTGTGGGCGTTCCTCGGCGACGGCGAAATGGACGAGCCCGAATCACGCGGCCTCGCTCACGTCGCGGCAACCGAAGGCCTCGACAACCTCACGTTCGTCGTGAACTGCAACCTCCAGCGCCTCGACGGCCCGGTCCGCGGCAACGGAAAGATCATCCAGGAACTGGAATCGTTCTTCCGCGGTGCCGGCTGGAACGTCATCAAGGTCGTCTGGGGTCGCGAGTGGGATGCGCTGCTGCACGCCGATCGCGACGGCGCACTCGTCAACCTGATGAACGTGACGCCGGACGGTGACTACCAGACGTACAAGGCCAACGACGGCGCGTTCGTACGCGATCACTTCTTCGGACGTGACCCCCGCACCAAGGAACTGGTCAAGGACCTCACAGACCAGGAAATCTGGAACCTCAAGCGCGGTGGCCACGACTACCGCAAGGTCCACGCCGCCTACGCAGCGGCCATGGCACACAAGGGCCAGCCGACGGTCATCCTGGCGCACACCATCAAGGGCTACACCCTCGGTAAGCACTTCGAGGGCCGCAACGCCACGCACCAGATGAAGAAGCTGACGCTGGACGATCTCAAGGCGTTCCGCGACATGCAGCACATCCCGATCTCGGATGCCGAGCTCGAGAAGGATCCGTACCTGCCTCCGTACTACCACCCGGGCGCGGACGCTCCCGAGATCAAGTACATGCTCGACCGTCGTAAAGCACTCGGCGGGTTCCTGCCTTCCCGCAACACCGACGCTGCTCCGCTCAAGCTCCCCGAGGACAAGACGTACGACGTCATCCGCAAGGGTTCGGGCAAGCAGGAAGTCGCCACCACCATGGCGATCGTGCGCATCCTCAAGGAACTGTTGCGCGACAAGGAAATCGGCAAGCGCATCGTGCCGATCATCCCGGACGAGGCTCGCACGTTCGGTATGGACTCGTGGTTCCCGTCGCTGAAGATCTACAACCGCAACGGGCAGCTCTACACCTCCGTCGACGCCGAACTCATGCTCGCCTACAAGGAGAGCCCGATCGGCCAGATCCTGCACGAGGGCATCAACGAGGCCGGCTCGACGGCATCGTTCACCGCAGTCGGCACGTCGTACGCCACCCACGGTGAACCGATGATTCCGCTGTACATCTTCTACTCGATGTTCGGTTTCCAGCGCACCGGCGACGGCCTGTGGGCGGCCGCCGACCAGATGGCTCGCGG
Organism: Rhodococcus sp. SG20037; assembly: GCF_031763325.1. Taxonomy (NCBI): domain Bacteria; kingdom Bacillati; phylum Actinomycetota; class Actinomycetes; order Mycobacteriales; family Nocardiaceae; genus Rhodococcus; species Rhodococcus sp. SG20037. The sequence goes on from NZ_CP134497.1 coordinate 3,836,600, forward strand.
ATTCGTTCTCGGCGCCACCGCCGGTCGTACAACTCTGACCGGTGAAGGTCTCCAGCACGCCGACGGACACTCCCTGCTCCTGGCATCCACCAACCCCGCAGCTGTCACCTACGACGCCGCGTTCTCGTACGAGTTGGCGCACATCGTCAAGGACGGCTTGCGCCGCATGTACGGCGGCACCGAGGGCGTCGACGGTTTCGGTGGCGAGAACATCTTCTACTACCTGACCATCTACAACGAGCCGTACGTTCAGCCGGCCGAGCCCGAAGGTCTCGACGTCGAGGGCTTGCTCAAGGGCATCTACCTCTACAAGACGTCCGAAGCATCCGGCCCGAAGGCACAGATCCTCGTATCCGGTGTCGCGATGCCCGAGGGGCTGCGCGCGCAGAAGCTGCTCGCCGACGAATGGGGCGTCTCGGCCGACGTCTGGTCGGTCACGTCCTGGGGTGAGCTGCGCCGCGAAGGCGTCGAGTGCGAACGTCAGGCGCTGCTCAATCCGTCCGAGGATGCTCCGGTTCCCTTCGTCACCACGGCGTTGTCCTCGGCCCAAGGCCCCGTCGTCGCGGCTTCGGACTGGATGCGGGCGGTCTCGGATCAAATCCGTCAGTGGGTTCCCGGCGACTACACCACGCTCGGCACGGACGGGTTCGGGTTCTCCGACACCCGCACTGCAGCGCGTCGCTACTTCAACGTCGATGCCGAGTCCATCGTCGTTGCCGTGCTGATCGGTTTGGCGAAGGAAGGATCGATCGAGCGGTCGAAGGCCGTCGAAGCAGCGAGCCGATACCGCATCGACGACGTGAATGCTGCTCCCGAGCAGACCGGGGACACCGGTAGCGCCTAAGTCGTAGGGCAACAGTCCCAGCGATCGAAAACAGACCTACGCCCATCGCCGCGGGTGTCATCTCGACATCCGCTGCGGCGATGGGCGTAGGTTTTTCTCATGCCCGAACCTGATCCCGAGAAACCCGAAGAGGGCGTACGCCGCACTCGACCACAGTCGTCCGGGTTGCAGGCTGTACTCGCCCGCCGTCGTCAGGTTCGCGATCCACTTCCAGAAGCCTTGCTCCGCCGCGTCAAACAGTTCTCCGGCCGGCTCTCCACCGAGGCCGTGACCGTGATGGAGGAGCAGCTTCCGTTCTTCGACAGTCTCGACGCTTCGCAACGCGCCGACGTTCAACTGTTGGTGCAGACGTCGGTGGTGAATTTCCTGGAATGGCTGCGGCAACTCGACTCGGAGATCAGCTTCGGATACGAGTCGTTTCCGGTCATCCCTCAGGATCTTGCTCGACAGCTCACGCTGCGCCAGACCGTCGACATGGTCCGGGTGGCGATGGAGTTCTTCGAGAAATGGCTGCCGGCTCTCGCCCGCAACGATCAGCAGCTGATCGCGCTGACAGAAGCCGTCCTGCGCTACGGGCGTGAACTCGGTTTCGCAGCAGCGACGGTGTACGCAAGCGCTGCCGAGTCGCGGGGTGCCCTGGACACGCGACTGGAAGCGCTCGTCGTCGACGCCGTCGTGCAGGGAGACACCGGCTCGGACATGCTCTCTCGCGCCGCCACCTTGAACTGGGATGCCACGGCTCCGGCCACCGTCATCGTCGGGTCTCCCCCGCCGGACGAGCGGGTCTCGGTTGCCGGCACCGTCCACGCGACTGCCGCCGCGCACGGGCGCGCTGTTCTCGCCGTGGTGCAGGGTCCGCGACTGGTGATGATCGTCAGCGGCGAGCTGAGCAGTAAGACGGAAGGCAGCCAATTCCTTCAAGACCTGCTCATGAGTTTCGCCGACGAGCCGGTGGTGATCGGCCCGACGACACCCTCGTTGAGCGCAGCGCACTTCAGTGCGTCCGAAGCTCTGGCGGGAATCAAGGCTGTTGCCGGGTGGCGCGGCGCACCTCGTCCCGTTTTCGCGACTGAACTGCTCCCGGAACGGGCACTACTGGGAGACGCCGCTGCCGTGAAGGCTCTTCGCGATTTCCTCGTCGCACCTTTAGCTGAATCCGGCACAGTCTTGACCGATACTTTAGACAGTTATCTCGACTGTGGAGGTGCGGTTGAGACTTGTGCACGTCTTCTGTTTGTTCATCCAAATACCGTTCGGTACCGCTTGAAGCGAATCGCCGAAGTTACCGGCCGGGATCCAACGAATCCACGCGACGCGTATGTACTACGGATCGCCGCTACCGTGGGCCGATTGACACAAATCGATCTCAAATCGAACAATTCGGTTACTTCAGTCACATCTTTAACATCCGGACAAACAAACCTGTAACCCCTGAGCGTCCAATTTCGATGGCCGAGCGCGACGTGGGATTTTGTGGGAACCCTACAAAACACTTCGCCAGAGTTCATCGCGACCGACATCTCGCAGGTCGCTCGCGGCGGTGTTCTCTTAATAAGTGATTTCGTTGCTCGCCCCGGGACAGGGCTCTCAGACACCCGGCATGCTCAGCCCCTGGCTGGCACTGCCCGGAGCACAAGACCGCCTCGAAGTGTGGTCGAAGGCAGCCGGCCTGGACCTCGTCCGACTCGGCACGACCGCGACCGCCGAAGAAATCACCGACACCTCGGTAACCCAGCCCCTCGTCGTTGCCGCTGCTCTGCTGGCATACGAGGAAATCGAATCACGTGGGCTCCTCGGCGCCGACGTCATCGCTGCCGGCCATTCGGTGGGTGAACTTGCCGCTGCTGCGGTCGCCGGTGTTATCTCCGCTGACGACGCGGTCGCGCTTGCCGCCCTCCGTGGCGCCGAGATGGCCAAGGCTTGTGCGCTCGAGCCCACGGGCATGTCAGCCGTTCTCGGTGGAGACGAAGCCGAAGTGCTCGCACGAATCGAAGAACTCGGGCTGGAAGCAGCCAACCGCAATGCGGCCGGCCAGATCGTGGCGGCCGGACTGCTCACCGCGCTCGAAGAACTCGCAGCAAACGCACCCGAAAAGGCCCGAGTCCGCGCACTACCCGTCGCCGGAGCTTTCCACACCCGCTTCATGGCGCCTGCGCAGGACGCCGTCGCAGCTGCTGCCGCCAAGATCACCCCTTCCGATCCGACGCGCACGCTGCTTTCCAACTCGGATGGCGCACCCGTCTCCTCGGGCGCCGACGCCCTCACCAAGCTTGCCGCGCAGGTAACCCGCCCCGTTCGTTGGGACCTCTGCTCCGCGTCGTTGCGGACAGCAGAAGTCAGCGCGATCGTGGAACTCCCGCCGGCCGGAACCCTCGTCGGAATTGCCAAGCGTGAAATGCGTGGCACACCGACGGTGGCCCTCAAGAACCCGGAGGATATCTCCGCACTGTCCGAGCTGACCTAGCTCGGACGCCCACCCGGCCGATCAGCCCGAACGGCGGCCGGACGTTTCACCCCACCTCAATCGATCAAGAAGGGAGCCACACCAGTGGCCCACACTCAGGAAGAAATCATCGCGGAACTCGGCCAGATCGTGGAGGAGGTCACCGGTATCGAGCCTTCCGAGGTCACCGTTGACAAGTCCTTCGTGGACGACCTCGATATCGACTCCCTGTCCATGGTCGAGATCGCCGTTCAGACCGAAGACAAGTACGGCGTGAAGGTCCCCGACGAGGATCTTGCAGGTCTGCGCACCGTCGGCGACATCGTCGCGTACATCCAGAAGCTCGAAGCCGAAGGCGCCGAAGCCAAGAACGCAGAGTGAGCCGACCGTGACTTCCGCTTCTACCCGCAAAGGGAAATTCCCCGACATCGTCGTCACGAGCCTCGCGACGTCGACCTCGGTGGCTGGTGATGTGGATGGCACGTGGAAGGCGCTACTCGCCGGCGAAAGCGGCATCGGAATCCTCGATGACCCGTTCATCGACGAGTTCGACCTTCCCATTCGCATCGGCGGGCACCTGAAGGTTTCACCGGACGAGGGCTTGTCCCGCGTCGAAATTCGACGGATGAGCTGGGTGGAACGCCTTGCCCTCACGTTGAGTCGCACGGTCTGGAGCAACGCCGGCAGCCCTGAAGTCGATCAGGACCGCCTGGCCGTTGTCATCGGCACCGGACTCGGCGGCGGCGACACGCTCATCGACGCCGTCGACAAGCTCCGTGGCGGCGGATACCGCAAGGTGTCCCCGTTCTCGGTGCAGATGGTCATGCCCAACGGACCGGCCGCAACAGTCGGGCTCGAACTCGGGGCCCGCGGTGGCGTCATCACTCCGGTGTCGGCATGTTCATCAGGTTCCGAGGCAATTGCTCACGCTCACCGCATGCTTGTCATGGGTGACGCGGACATGGTTGTGGCTGGTGGAGTCGAGAGCTTCATCGACGCCGTTCCGATCGCGAGCTTCGCCATGATGCGTGCGATGAGCACCAACAACGACAATCCGGCCGCAGCTTCACGTCCTTTCGACAAGGACCGCGACGGATTTGTCTTCGGCGAAGCCGGCGCCCTGATGATCCTCGAAACCGAGGAGCACGCCAAGGCACGCGGGGCAACGATTCACGCCCGCCTGCTTGGTTCCGGAATCACTTCGGACGGGTACCACATCGTGGCACCGCATCCGGAAGGCCTGGGCGCGGCGCGAGCCATGACCCGAGCAATCGAGATGGCCGGACTGACGAAGTCCGACATCAAGCACATCAACGCCCACGCCACTGCGACGCCGATCGGTGACATCGCAGAGGCAAAGGCAATCAACGCAGCGGTCGGCAATCACGCTGCGGTGTACGGCCCGAAATCCGCGCTGGGACACTCGATCGGCGCTGTCGGCGCCCTCGAATCAGTCCTCACGGTTCTGGCAGTGCGTGACGGGATCATCCCGCCCACGCTCAATGTTGACAGCCAGGATCCAGAAATCGATCTCGATGTCGTCAAGGGTGAACCCCGAACCGGCTCTTTCGATTTCGCACTGAACAACTCGTTCGGTTTCGGTGGGCACAATGTCGCGCTCGCCTTCGGTCGGGCCTAGCCCGAACCGCGGTTTGCACCTGTCCGCGGGTGTCGTTGCAACACAACGCCACCCGCGGACAACACCGACCTTTCGTTCCACCCAAGGCTCGTACTGAAGGAGGACGCGATGACCATCCTGGCCCCCGTGACAAAGTCCGAATCATCGACAGACCCGCGCGATCCTCTTGCGCGCCTGGAAAATCTGTTCGACCCCGGCACAACAGTGCCGCTCCACGCCCGTGACAAGTCCGGTGTGCTCGCTGCGTCCGGAAACATCGACGGCGTCCGCACCATCGCATACTGCTCCGACGCCACTGTCATGGGTGGCGCCATGGGCGTCGACGGTTGCAAACACCTCGTCAAAGCCATCGATACCGCCATCGAGGAAGAGTCCCCGATCGTGGGCCTCTGGCACTCCGGTGGCGCGCGTCTGGCTGAAGGCGTCGAGGCGCTCCACGCCGTCGGACTGGTCTTCGAGGCCATGGTCCGCGCGTCGGGTCTCATACCTCAAATTTCCGTCGTGCTCGGCTTCGCGGCTGGTGGAGCCGCATACGGTCCAGCCCTCACCGATGTCGTGATCATGGCGCCGGAAGGCCGAGTGTTCGTCACCGGCCCAGACGTAGTTCGTAGTGTCACCGGCGAACAGGTCGACATGGTGTCACTCGGCGGTCCGGACACACACACCAAGAAGTCGGGTGTCGCGCACATCGCCGCACACGACGAGGCCGACGCATTGCACCGCGCGCGCCGCCTGGTCTCGATGATGTGCGAGCAGGGCGAATTCGATCAGCGGGCAGCGGAACTCGGCGACAGCGATCTGCGCGCCATGATGCCTGCCTCCGCGAAACGCGCGTACGACGTTCGTCCGATCGTTCACGAAATGCTCGACAACGTCGAAGGCGAGTCGAGTTTCGAAGAACTGCAAGGCAATTACGCTCGGAGCATCGTCACCGGTTTCGGCCGGATGGCCGGACGCACCGTTGGCGTCATTGCGAACAACCCACTGCGACTCGGGGGGTGCCTGAACTCCGAAAGTGCAGAGAAGGCCGCTCGATTCGTGCGACTGTGCAACGCATTTGGCGTGCCGCTCGTGGTCGTCGTCGATGTTCCCGGGTATTTGCCGGGCGTCTCGATGGAGTGGGAAGGCGTTGTCCGACGCGGAGCGAAGTTACTTCACGCCTTCGCCGAGGCAACGGTCCCCCGCGTCACCGTCGTCACTCGAAAGATCTACGGCGGCGCCTACATCGCGATGAACTCGCGAGCACTGGGAGCCACGGCCGTATTCGCTTGGCCCAACTCCGAAGTAGCCGTGATGGGTGCGAAGGCTGCTGTCGGCATCCTGCACAAGCGGGCCCTCGCAGCTGCACCGGACGACGAGCGTGAAGCATTGCACGACCGACTCGCTGCCGAGCACGAGGCAATCGCGGGCGGCGTCGACCGCGCGGTCGAAATCGGCGTCGTCGACGAGGAAATCGACCCGGCGAAGACTCGCAGCATCGTGACCGCTGCCCTCGCGTCTGCACCATCTGTCCGCGCGCGGCACAAGAACATTCCGCTCTGACAACCCTGGACAGCAAGGTGGGCCTCGCCGATACGGCGGGGCCCACCTTTGTCATTCGAGTCTTTGTCGTTCAAGCCGCGAGAGCGCTCAGGGTTCAGGATGGACCTCGGTCAGCTGACACGCCTTCGCAGCCATGTCACTTCGGCACCTTCGCCTGAACTCCGGAAGGGTTCGAGTTCCTCGTCCCACGGTGCGCCTATCGCCCGATCGATTTCCGCGGCGATGTCTCCACCGGAATTCATGATGGACCGCAGTTTCATCTCCCCTACGACGACATCACCGTTCGCACTGGTGGATCCGCGCCACAGGCCCAGACCGGGCACATGGCTGTACCGTTCGCCGTCGACGCCGTGACTCGGGTCCTCGGTGACCTCGAACCGCAACATCGGCCACGCGCGTAGCGAGTCGACCAGGCGGGCACAGGTTCCGACGGGACCCGTCCAGTCCGTCGTCGCACGCAGAAGCCCGTCGTAGGCAGGCTGTGAGGTCCATCTGAGCTTGGCAGGGCTGTCCAACGTGGCGGACAAAGCCCAATCCACGTGCGGGCACAGCGCCGCGGGCGACGAGTGGATGTAAACCACACCAGTCGTCACGTCCGCGAATTGATTCATTTCGCGCACTCGAGCCTCCTGCTTCGACGAGGGACGTCTTCCCCAACGACCTCTGTCGAGTTCGTGCAGCACGCTCGATTGAACAGTGTGCCTTGTGTTACCCGTGTTGCGCCAGTGGAAGGAGAGAAATTTGTGCTCTACCGCGAAACTTCACCGACCACGCCATCCGACAATTCGGTCCACAAAGGCTTGGCCCAATCACCGAAATCGCGATCGGTAAGCACGACGCACGCAGTATCGATCGTGGGATCGACCCACAGGAACGTCCCGGACTGGCCGAAATGACCGAAGGTAGCGGCCGAGTTCTCGAGACCCGTCCAATGCGGACGCTTGTCGCCCCGAATTTCGAATCCGAGCCCCCAGTCGTTGGGGCGCTGAGAGCCGTAACCCGGAAGAATTCCGTTGAGCCCCGGGAACTGCACAGTTGTCGCCTCTGCGAACGTCTGCGCCGAGACCAGAGTCGGCGAGAGCAGTTCAGCCGCGAACTTGGCCAAGTCGTCTGCCGATGCCTGCGCACCGTGACCGGCCGGACCGACAAGAGCCGCGCTGGTCATCGCCAACGGCGCGAACACCGCCTCGGCCAGATAGTCGGCAAATTCGATCTCGGTCTCCCGGGAAACCAACTCGGCAAGCACCTCGAACCCCGCACTCGAGTAGATCCGCTTCGACGCCACCGGCGCCTGAACAACACGTTCGGCGAATGCCAATCCCGAAGCATGTGCGAGGAGATGACGAACGGTCGACCCCTCAGGCCCGGCCGGCCCATCCAACTCGACCGCCCCCTCCTCCACTGCCACGAGAATCGCGTAGGCGCACAACAGTTTTGTCACCGAAGCCAGGGGGAAAACATGCGCCTGGTCGCCACTGAAACCACGAATGCGGTCGCCCTCACCGGGATTCTTCCCGGAGAGGACGACCGCTGCCGCATTGTCGACCGGCCACTGCTGGATTACGTCGAGACTGTGAGTACTGGGCACCCGATCAGACTACTGGCACAAGAGTTGCGCTTCCGATCACCAGTCAGCTTCGGTGTAGCGGATGACGCCGCGGATGTTCTTGCCATCCAACATGTCCTGGTAGCCGTCGTTCACGCCTTCGAGCGTGTAGGTCCGAGTGACCATGTCGTCGAGGTTCAGCTTGCCTGCCTTGTACATCGCGAGGAGGTTCGGCACGTCCTGGCGAGCGTTGCCACCGCCGAAAATGTTGCCCTGAAGGTCCTTCTGAAGCATCGCCATCAGGAACAGGTTCAGCTTCACATCCATGTCCGTCAGGTGCCCCATTGCGGTGACGACACAACGGCCGGCCTTTGCCGTCAGAATCATCGCTTCTTCGACGTACTCACCCCTCATTTCGCCGACGGTGATGATCGTCTTCTGTGCCATGCGGCCATACGTAGCGTCGATGATCGGCTGAATGGCAGCGGCAGCGCTTTCGAAAGCGTGCGTTGCGCCGAACTTCAGAGCCTGCTCACGCTTCCACGGCACGGGGTCGATGGCAAAGATGTACCGGGCGCCCGATGCAACTGCACCCTGTAGCGCACTGATACCGACGCCGCCGACACCCATGATCACAACGTCTTCGCCGGGCTTCACATCGGCGATGTGGGTTGCCGATCCCCAACCGGTCGGGACGCCGCAACCGACGAGTGCGGCAACCTCGAACGGAATGTCCTTGTCGATCTTCACCACTGACGACTGGTTCACGACCATGTAGGGCGAGAACGTCCCTAGCAGGCACATCGGGATCACGTTTTCGCCGCGAGCCTGGATCCGGTACGTGCCGTCACTGATGGCCTGGCCGCTGAGGAGGCCCATCCCGAGGTCACACAGGTTCTGATGACCGGCCGAACACGCCGGACAGGTTCCACAAGCCGGAATGAAGGACAGAACGACGTGGTCGCCGACCTCCAGACCCTTGACCTCCGGGCCGAGCTTGGTGATGACGCCCGAACCCTCGTGCCCACCCATGACGGGGAACGACGGCATCGGGGTCGCGCCGGTGACGATGTGGTGATCGGAGTGGCACATTCCGGCCGCTTCCATGCGAATCTGAACTTCGCCGGCTACCGGCTCGCCGATCTCGATCTCCTCGACGGACCACTTTTCATTGAGGCCCCACAGGATTGCACCCTTGGTCTTCACGTCACTTCACCCTTTCATTCGCACACCCGCATCTAACTCTGTGACCATAGCCACAAATCTGCGAAATTGGAACGTGTTCTAACAAAAGATTTTGCGGTGCAGGTCAGCCGTCCAAATGACCTGGCACAACCGGCGCGGCAACAACGGAATAATGACCCACTGAGTGGGACAGGCCACACGGGCACCCGAAAGTAGAGCCGCCCCGAAAGCACGCAACCATTCGACTCCACCTCCCACCAATCGGTCGGACACAGAGCAGCGGGTCTGAAACAGACCTGGGCATGTTCTGGTGCATCTGAGGTTCGTCCTCAGGTTTTGAAGGTGGTGTTCGCCGGCCGCGGGTGCTGCCCGGGGTCGATCGAGGGCGGCGGGATGAACCACGGTTTGTTGTCGACACCGATTCGGATCGCCCATTTGCCGACGAACCCGGATTTGCGGTGCATCAGTCGGTGATGTGAACGGCACAGCAGGACCAGGTTGTTCATCACCGTCGGGCCACCGTTCGCCCAGTGCCGGATGTGGTGCGCATCAGTCCAGGCCGGCACGCATGTGCAACCCGGGAACGCGCAGCCTCTGTCGCGGGCAATCAACGCAGTCCGTTGTTCGGCGGTGACCAACCTCTTTCCTGGTTTCGCATCCAAGGGCGCGCCGTGATCGTCGAGCAGAACGGTCGACAGGAAACAATCACACCCGAGGAGCCTGGTCTGCGACACCGACAGCGGGCCCAGCCAGGGCATGTGCCCGACATCGAGATCCGACACAGCCATTCCGTCATCAGAAGCAGCGGGTGCGGCGGCGCAGTCCCGATGCTCCGCCAGATCCCGAGCGTTGATGTGCACGTTCACGTGCGGCCGCTGACCACCATCGGTGCCGGTCTTAGCGCAATCGAGATACCGCCGGATCAGTTCCGTGAACCCGTCCGCGGTCCGCTTCGCCGCCGACCGAGAATCCGGCGTCCCATCCGGTGCCTGGGTCGGCATCGTCAGATTCGACAACGCCGACAACAACATTTCACCGGTGAGGGCGTCGAAATCACCGCGCACCACCACTCGACCGTTCAATGTCGACGCGATCCGCAGCTCGTTGAGGTCGGTATCCTCGGCGGGTGGAATCTCATCCGATTCGAACAACCTCTCCAATGTCGCGATCACGTTCCGCACCTTCGTCGTCGTCGCCTCCACACCCGACGCAGCCGCCAACAACAAATCGATGCACTTCGGTAATGCCTCCTCCGGCATGCCTTTCGGCGGTGACTCGCAGAACGCCACGATCAACACGGCATGCTCGAACGAGCAATCCCCGCCATCGAACCGAGCAGCCACCGCCGGAAACGGCCGCAAAGCTGCACCTAACGCGGCGATCTTCTTCCCGTCCCGAACCTGCAGCATCGTGTTAGCCGCCAACCACGCACCCACCCCGCGACTGGCGATCACCTGATCATCCGGGCGCAACGAGAGTTCGTCGACCACCGCCACTCGAACGGCTTCCAGGCGCAGAATCTCCGCACACGCCTCGACAGCAGCCTCACGCAACTCAGAAGCAGACAACTGCCACAGGCGTCCGCGTAACCCCACCGCAGAACCCGAAACCACGTCCGACAGATAGACACTCATTGAATCCCCCGATCCCCTCCCCATATCGTACTCGAACACCCGTTCGAGTCAAGAGTTTCTCGAGTCAATCCACCGAGCGTCCCGGAATCACCACACCGCATTGATATGCGAGAACCACCAGTTGCGCACGGTCGGGAACATCCAGTTTTGTCATCGCACGATTCACATGGGTTTTTGCCGTGACCGCGCTGATCACCAATTCCGCGGCGATTTCGTCGTTGGACATCCCGAGGGCAACGAGGGTTACCACTTCGAGTTCGCGTGGGGTCAACTGACCGAAAATCCCAGAAGTCGAGTCGGCCCGCGACGGAGTGGAAAGGAACCGAGAAATCAACGCGCTGGTCGCAATCGGCGACAGCAAAGAGTTCCCACCTGCGACCGTCCGAACAGCATCGAGTAGATCCTCGGCTCGGATTCCTTTGCCGATGAAGCCGCTGGCTCCAGCCCGGATCGCCTGTGCCACATGCTCATCCACTTCGAAGGTGGTAAGGATCAACACGTGCACGTCGGTCAAATCCGGATGATCGGCAATCATGGCGGTCGCTTCGACTCCGCTGGTGCCTGGCATTCGAATGTCCATCAATACAACGTCGGGTCGGTGCTCGAGCGCCGCCTGGAATGCCTGCTCTCCGTCTGCAGCCTCGGCGACCACCTCCATGTCCTCTTCCGAACCGATCAGCAGCGCAAGCGTTTGACGGAAGAGCGCCTGATCGTCTGCCACTACCACCCGAATACTCACGACTCCCCACTCTCCGAACCCCTGGACACCGAGACAAGCGGCAGTTGGGCGTCCACACGAAATCCCCCGTCCGCGCGGAATCCTGCTGACACTTCGCCTCCCATTGCCTGAGCCCTCTCTTTCATTCCGAGCAGTCCGTACCCGGGTGGCGACGTCGAAGGCACTGCTGTTCCGGAGTTTTCGACCGACAGCACCAGAACCTCGGCTTCGTACGACAACGACACGGTGACGGCCCCTGGCAACGCATGCTTGCTCGCATTCACGAGTGCTTCCTGGACAATTCGGTACGCCGTGAGGTCTACTGCTGGCCCGAGAGGGCGCAGCGAACCCACAGCGCGCACTTCGATTTCCATTCCCGCACTGACGAATTGATCCACCAGTGCCGGTAGATCCGAAAGCCCCGGAGCCGGTTTCATCGAGCGATCACCGTCCTGAGCGTCACGGAGAACTCCGACCGTGGCCCGAATTTCATCGAGTGCCGCCTTGGACGTTTCCTCCACTCCGCGTAGTGCAGTCGTCGCCTTCTCGGGGTCTTTCCCGATCAAGTGCGACGCGACCCCGACTTGCAGGTTGACCAAGGCAATGTGGTGCGCGACAACGTCGTGCAGGTCTCGCGCAATCCGCATCCTTTCTTCGACGACGCGGTGTCGGGCCTCGTCCTCGCGCATTCTTTCCGCTTGCACCGCGCGCGCCTCGACGGACTCCAGATAGGCTCGGCGAGAACGGACCTCGGCGCCGGCAAAACTTGCCATCAGCAACCAAGCCAACAACCCCAGTGCCTCCTGCAGGAGATTGTTCCCCACTCCCAGGAAGATTGTGACGAGCATCAGCGGGCTGACTGTGCTCGCCGCTGCGAAGAAGGTCCTCCGGCGGTCACTCGTGCTGGCAACGTAGTAGAGGCACACCATCGCTGCGGAACCTGTGCCGGCATTCGGCGGCGCTGACAGTGCAATCATCAATACGCCGAGGAGTACTGCCACCGCCAGTGCCGAGAACGGATAGCGCCTTCGGAACACGATGGTTGCCGCTGCGATCGCTGTTACAAGCACTCCCACAACCGTGACCTCGCGGGTGTCATTGCCGTCGAGCGCGATGCGGTGCGCCGTCCACGTGGCAAGGAGCACGAGAATCGCCAGTGCCAGGTCGATGGTGCGCGGGTGTTCCGCACACCATCGACCCCACGTCGATGTCGAAGTCATCGATCTACCGTATCCGGGTCACACCGACAACTTGTCGCTCGTGGGTTCACTGGATTCCTTCGAATCTGCGAGCAGCGCAGTCAACTGCTCCCCCTCGACATCGACGTTCGGGACCAACCGGTCCAGCCATGAGGGGAACCACCATGCCTTCGAGCCCAACAGGGACATGACGGCCGGTACGACGGTCATACGAATCACGAAGGCGTCGAACAGAACCGCGAACGAGAGTCCGAGTCCGATCTGCATGATGAAGGCGTCGCCGCCGAAGATGAAGCCCGCGAAAACGGCGATCATGATCAGCGCCGCGGCCGTGACCACTCGGGCACCCTGGTCGAAGCCCTTCACGACTGCTTCATCCGGTCCGTCACCGTGGACGAACGCTTCACGCATTCTGGTCACCAGGAACACCTGGTAGTCCATCGCCAACCCGAAGACGATGCCAATCATGAAGATGGGCAACATCGCCACAACTGATCCGGTTTGACCTTCGATTCCGAGAATGCCGGCGAACCAACCCCACTGGAAGATCGCGACCAGCACACCGAACGTCGCACCGATCGAGAGCAGAAATCCGAGAGTTGCCTTGAGTGGTACCAAGATCGAGCGGAACACCAACATCAGGAGGATGAAGGCGAGGCCGACGACCAATGCGAGGTAGGGAACCAGGGCGTCGGCCAGGCGATCCGAAACGTCGATCGTCAACGCTGTCTGACCGGTGACCGACATCGTGGCTCCGGTCTCGTCGGTCAGTGATCCGGCGACCTCACGTATATCTGCGACGAGCGCCTTTGTTGCCTCGGTTTCCGGGCCACTCGAGGGAACCACCGTGATGACTGCTGTATCGCCGGCCTGATTGAGTGCTGGCGGCGTCACTGCCGCTACGTCGGGCAGAGCACCGAGCTTTTCCTGGGCGCCGCTCAATGCCGCTGCCGGATCTGCGGCGTCGGCAACGTCGACGACCACCATGAGCGGACCGCTGAACCCGGCACCGAACCCCTCGGATAGTCGGTCGGTAGCCCTGGCGGCAGTTGTGTCGGGCACTGGTGGGCTCGCCAAACTCAGGTTGATTCCGAATGTGGGGATCGCCAGCAATCCCAGCCCGAGGACTGACGCGAGCAAAACCGGAACTCGACGCCGGATCACGAACTTGGCCCATCGCGAGCCCGCCCCCTCCGACTGTTTCCGGTGTGTCAGTTCACCGCCGGACGCCAGCAGTCGACGATCAGACCGACTCATGACGCGCGACCCTGCAAATCCGAGTGTGGCGGGCAGCAGCGTCAGTGAAATCACCACTGCAACAGCAACTGCGAATGCTGCAGCCAGACCCATGCTCGTCAGGAACGGGATGTTCACGACGAACAGTCCTGCCAATGCGATGAGCACCGTCAACCCCGCGAACACTACGGCCGAACCCGCAGTCCCCGCTGCGCGGCCCGCAGCAATTTCTGGATCATGTCCGTCACGTAGTTCGGAGCGGTAGCGCGAGACGATGAAGAGCGAATAGTCGATCGCCACGGCGAGCCCCAGCATCATTGCCAGGACGGTTGTGCTCGAACCTAATTCGATGAAACCAGTTGCGATTGTGATCGTGCAGATCGCGATGCCGATGCCGATCAACGCGCTGATCAAGGGAAGCCCCGCCGCAACCAAGGAACCGAAGGTGACGGTCAGCACCACCGCGGCGATCGCGACTCCGATCACCTCTCCCATCGATTCGGCGCTGCTTTCCATCAGCACGTTGCCGGCAACATCGACTGCCAGCCCTGAATCCGCGGCGTCGTGGACGGCGGACTCGAGCAGTTCTTTCGAACTGTCCGGTAAGTCCATCGAGTCGGCGGTATAGGAGACCTGCATGTATCCGATCGTCCCAGTCGGCGACACTCCGCCGGAGGCATACGGATCCGATACCGCTGCAATCTCAGGATCCTTCCCGAGCGCAGAGACCAAGTCACTGACGGATTGTCGAATCGCCGGATCGGTGAGCGTCGTGCCCGCCGGAGATTCGAAGACGATGCGAGCACTGGCTCCGTCGGTGGACGATTGCGGAAATCTTTCAGCCAGAAGATCTTGCGCCGCTTGTGATTCGGTGCCCGGAATCGACAACGTATTGACGGTCGGACCGGACAGCGTTGCTGCGCCTACTCCGCCCGCCACCAGCAGGACGACCCAGAAGCCCACCATTGCCCAACGGCGCCGAAACGCGAGTCGCGAGAGTTTGTACAGGAATATCGACATGCGTGTCACTGTGCCGATACACGACCCCGTCGCACATCGTGCACAGGTAGGCAGTTCGACGTACTGCGCTCGCAGTAGGGCGGTGGTCCCCAGTGCTAGACGGGCAGGCCCAACTCCCTTGACCACGGCGGATCCGCCCCGGGACGTGACACGGTGACGGCTGCCGCGCGTGCGGCAAAGGTCAACGCGGCCGACCAATCTGCCTCGGTGAACGCACGCACAACAGCGACGTCGAGTGCGTCGTGACGATCAAGGTAGGCCAACAGGGCTCCGTGAACGGTATCGCCCGCACCGATCGTGTCCGCGACGTCGACCGCGGGCGCCGGCACCGAAACATCGAGTTCCTCGGTGATCAACCGCAACCCGTCACCACCACGGGTGAGCAGGACGGCGCCGACGCCTTCGTGGAGCCACTCGGCGCCGTCGACCGAACCCAACCACTTCGCGTCGTCGTCGCTCACTTTGAGAATATCGATGGCGGGCAACCACGAACGAAACCGTCGTCGATACGCGTCCGGGTCGGAGATCACCGCCGGACGAATGTTGGGGTCGACCATGGTGAGTCGACCGCGGGCGTGTGCTTCGTGCAGCAAAGCTTCGTAGGCAGAGGCCCCGGGCTCGAGCACCAGCGACAGCGTTCCGAACGAGAATGCCCGGGCAGAGGGAAGTTTCGGCAGCGCGAACTGTCGATCCGCCGTTCCCTCGAGGTAGAAGGAATACCGCGCACCTCCGTCCGCTGCAAGGTTCACGACGGCCAGAGTTGTCGGCTCGGGCCCACGTTCGACCCCAGTTGTGTCGACATTGGACGCGGCCAGCGAGTCGATCATCCGATCTCCGAAAGCGTCGGTGGACAAGCGAGAGACGAATCCCACGTCGGATCCGAGTCGACCCAGTGCAATCGCAACGTTGAACGGTCCACCGCCCAACTTGGGTGAGAAGTTCTCCCCCACCGGAACCAGATCAACCAGTCCCTCACCACACACCACGACGGATCGTTCGCGTGTATCACTCATCGGTAGACCCTAACCTTCTCACCAGTCGAAGATAGATGTGATGGGATTCAGCTACCCACACGCTCGCCCGTAGCCGGGTCGAAGAGGTGAACGAGGCCGTCCACCCGCTCGAAGCCCAGCGTCTGGCCGTACTGCAGCTTCGATCGACCGCCGGTGCGTGCAACGAGCGAGATCGGGTCGGCTTCGGTACCAGGCACGTGTGCGTAGATGTACGACTCGTTGCCCAGTTCCTCTACCAGGTCGATCTGAGCTGCGATTCCGTCTCCGGCAGCAACCACCTGGAATTGCTCGGGCCGAATTCCCACTGTGACCGAAGCCAGACCGGCCGCGGCGATTGCCGCCATCTGCTCGCGGTCCAGCGGAACCTCGACGTCGCCGAAACGCACCCCACCCGAACTGACCGGCGCCGTTACCAAGTTCATACCTGGAGATCCGATGAAGCCGGCAACAAACGCATTGGCCGGCCGATCGTAAAGTTCGGTCGGAGAAGCGAATTGTTGCAACTTGCCGCCCTTGAGCACTGCCACGCGATCACCCATCGTCATCGCTTCCACCTGATCGTGCGTGACGTAGACGGTGGTGGTTCCGAGACGACGCTGCAACGCCGCGATCTGCGTGCGGGTCTGGACGCGTAGCTTTGCGTCGAGGTTGGAGAGCGGCTCGTCCATGCAGAACACTTGCGGTTCACGAACGATAGCTCGGCCCATGGCAACTCGCTGCCGTTGACCACCGGAAAGCTTGGCCGGCTTGCGGTCGAGATAGTCAGTCAGGTCAAGCAGTTTGGCCGCTTCGGCCACTTTCTTCTTACGCTCCTCGACGGGCACACCGCGCATCTTCAACGCGAACCCCATATTTTCCCCGACGGTTTTGTTGGGGTACAGCGCGTAATTCTGGAAGACCATTGCGATGTCGCGATCCTTGGACGGGACATCGGTCATGTCCTTGCCGTTGATGGTGATCGCGCCGGAATCGATGTCCTCGAGCCCTGCCAACATGCGCAGGGCCGTGGACTTTCCGGAACCTGACGGACCGACGAGCACGATGAACTCCCCGTCGTTGATGTCGAGATCGAGTGAATCGACAGCGAGGGTCCCGGCACCTTCGTAGATGCAAGACGCTTTCTGGTAAGAGATTTCAGCCATGACGAACTCCTGAGAGGGTGAGGAGAATTATTTGATTGCACCGAAGGACAGGCCGCGCACCAGTTTGTTCTGGGCGAACCAACCGGCCAGGATGACGGGCAATGCCGCCATGGTCGCTGCCGCGGAGAGCCGAGCCCAGTACAGGCCCTCGCCGGTGATGAACCCGACCAGGAAGACCGGAATCGTCTGTGCTTGAACAGCTGTCAGGTTGACGGCGAAGAAGAATTCGTTCCACGAGAAGATCACGCAGATCAGCGCAGTCGCAGCAATTCCGGGCGAGATCAGCGGGAGGATCACCTCGCGAACCGAGGTCCACAAACTCGCGCCGTCCATGCTGGCAGCTTCGAGAAGTTCGCCGGGGACTTCGAGAAAGAACGAACGCATCATCCACACTGCGATCGGCAGATTCATCGATGTGTACAAGATGACCAGCGCCCAGATGTTGTCAAGCAATCCGATGTCGTTGACGATCACGTACAGCGGCACGATTGCAGCGACGACTGGGAGCATCTTGGTACTGATGAAAAAGAACAGAACGTCCTGAGTCTTGGCTACCGGGCGAAGCGACAATGCAAACGCAGCCGGAACACCCAGTAGCAGAACAAGAATCGTCGACATGGCCGTCGCAAATGCGGAGTTTGCCAGCGTCGTGCCGAGACCGGAGTCGAGGACGGCACGGAACTGTTCGAGGGTGGGAGTGAAGAACAGCTTCGGCGGATCCGTGTAGGCGTCTGCCTCGGTCTTGAACGCGGTCAGGACCATCCAGAAGACCGGGAAGAAGAATCCGAGAGCGGCGATCCACGCCACGACCGACCACGGACTGAACTTACTGCTCTTCTTTTTCTTGACGACGGGTTTGTCGGTCGTCGCGCTTGTCGTCTCTACGGCAGTCATCACGCCGCCTCCTCGTTGCCGGTGAAGCTCTTGAAGATCAATCGGAGCGCAAGTGTCGACACGATGATCGTCGCGATCACTGTCACGACACCCATCGCCGCAGCTTGACCTACGTCGAAGCCGAGGAACGCGCGCTGGTAGATGTAGAACGGCAGGTTCGAGCTGGCCACGCCGGGCCCGCCCGACGTCATCATGTACACCGCGTCAAAGGTGTTCACGAGGTAGATCGCACCCAGAACTGCACCGAGTTCGATGAAGCGGCGCAGGTGCGGCAACGTCAGTTCGCGGAACATCGCAAACGGCTTGGCTCCGTCCACTCGTGCGGCTTCGAGAATGTCTCGGGGCATGGACTGCAAACCGGCCAGAATGAGCAGCATCATGAAGGGCGTCCACTGCCAGATCAGATTGATCATGACGGCGGCGAGCGGAAACTTGCTGACCCAGTCGACCTGGCCGACGCCGAAAGGCTGGAGTACGAAGTTCACGATACCGAACACCGGGTCGAACATTGTTGTCTTCCAAAGCAATGCGCCGGCGACGGGAGTGATGAGAAACGGCGTGATCAGCAGTGTCCGGACGATGCCCCGACCAAGGAATGCGCGGTCGAGCAGCAGCGCCAGCGCGAGTCCGAGGATCACCGAAACGATGACCGTACCCACGATCATGATGACCGTGTTGACCGCGACTTCCCGAAACTGACTGTCCTTGAAAACCTCTATGTAGTTATCGAACCCGTTGAAGTGCCGCGATCCCGGCCGGACAAGGTTCCACGACTGCGTCGAGTAGTAGAGGGTGAACAGAAACGGAATCTGAGTGACGACGATCGAGAAGATCAACGCCGGCATCAGGGGACCTCTACGACGCCAACCCTCGGCGCGGGAGATCTTCTTTTCGACACGGACCGGTGGCGCGTCGTCCACCGTAGTTCTGGGCTCGGCAACCGTAGTCATCGGTTCTCCTGATAGGTCTTGCCGACCACCTCGGCATACTGCTGGGATTGTTCGAGTGCTTCTTTCACGCTCTTCTGACCCGCGATGGCCGCACTGATCTGCTGGCTGACGCGAGTGCCCAGGTCCTGAAACTCAGGGATGGTGAGGAACTGGACGCCGGTGTACGGAACCGGTTGCACTGTCGGGTTTTTCGGATCTGCATTATTGATCGATTCGAGGGTGATCGGACCGAATGCCTGTGCGGCCTCTTGATATTCCGGAATCTCGTAGGTCGATAGGCGACTTCCCGGAGGAACTCTCGACCAGCCGAGTTCGGTTCCGACCTTCTGGATGTAGTCCTTGTTCGTCATCCAGGAAATGAACTTCCAGGCGTCATATTTGTTCTGTGCCGACTCCGGGATTCCGAGCGCCCACGTGTAGAGCCAACCAGGATCGGACTTCTCGACCTTCGGGGCCTTCGCATATCCGATGTTGCCGACTACCTTCGACGACGCAGGGTCCTCGAGAACCGACACAGCCGACGTCGCGTCGTACCACATCGCCGTGTTGCCTTGCGCGAATTGTGTTGCACATTCACCGAATCCGCTTGTGGCAGGACCCGGCTGACCGTGCTCCTTGACCGTGTCCACGTAGAACTGAACCGCATCCTCGACCTGCGGACTGGTCAGCTGCGCATTCCAATTCTCGTCGTACCAGCGTCCACCGAAGGTGTTGATCACGGTGTTCAGCGGTGCGAGTACCTCACCCCAGCCAGGCTTTCCGCGCAAGCAGATTCCCGCCATCTTGGCGTCCGGGTTGTCGAACTGTGCTGCCCAACCTGCAACTTCTTGCCACGTCGGGTCTTCGGGAACTGTAATCCCCGCCTGATCGAACAGATCCTTGCGGTACATCAGGAACGACGACTCCCCGTAGAAGGGGACCGCGTACATACTGTCCTCGTACGACAGAGAAGTCTTGATCGACGGTACGAAGTCGTCCTCGTCGTAACCGGGCGTCGTGTCTGCATAGTCGGACAGGTTCGTGAGCCAACCGTTGGCGGCCCACTGAGGTGTCTCGTAGTTGCTGATCATCACGACGTCGAACTCACCGCCGCCGGTTGCCGTCGACGCCGTGATCTTGGCGCGCGCCTGGTTCTCGGAAAGGCTGACGAATTTGAGGTCGATGCCAGGGTTCTCGGCTTCGAAAGCCGGCGCCAGTTTGATGGCGTCCTGCATCTGCGAGTTCGACACCATCGCGATGGTGACTGTTCGTTCGCCGGAACCACCGAGCGCACCAGCGCCCGCACATCCCGACACCAGGAGGCAGAGCGCCGCCGCGGCAGCGCCCCACACTCGTCTTCCTGTTTTCACGGATTACCTTCCTTCACACTTGCGTGTCAGTCGCGCGCTCGGACCGCGAAACTCGTGAGATCGCTAGCCTTCGAGCAGCCACTGGGCGCACTCGACGTCGGTGACGAGTACGTTTGCCAAACCTCCGCGCAATGCGCCCAGAACGGCCTGGCGTTTGTGTGTTCCTCCCGAAATCAGAATCGTCTGATCGCAGGATTTCACTGCGTCGAGCGAGACGGAGACCGTTCGCTCAGGTAGTGGCCCCTCCACTGGATTGCCGTCGACCGAGTAGAAACGGCCGCCGATTTCACCGACAGCGCCTCGACTTTCCAACTCGTCCAGCATGGTCGAGTCGACGAAGCTACCGGCAAACAAGGTCGTCGCGGTCGAGACGGCACCGACTCCGAAAACCATGATGTCGGAATCAGTTCCGGCTTGCAGCGCCTTCGAGATCACCGAGTCGTTTCGCATCGACTCCACGGTCGCCGGGTCGGCATACAGCGGAGCGTTGAGACGAATAGGATTGGCCTGCAACTGTTGTGCACATCGGCCGATGGTGAAGTCGACACCGGTTTGGTAGTCGGTCACCGTCATGGAGCCGTCAAGTTGTACCACAGCCGAGCACTTCGCGGCCTTGTCCGGCAAAGATCCTGCTACCGCAACGGTTTCCGGACCCCAGGTAAACCCGAGAACGCTCGAAGGCTGCAGACGACGAACCAGAACTTCCGCTGCTCGTCGACCGAGTGCGTCGAAGTCCGGGTCGTCCGCATCCGAAATCGCTTCGGGGACGATCAACACTTCGGCCAACCCGAAGTGCTTCTCCAGCTTCGATTCCAACTCCGTGTTCACCGAACCTTCGAGCTCCGGCGGTACCAAAATCTCGACCCTGACCAAACCTTGCGTCCGCGCCCTGGCCAACAGTCGCCCGGCTGTCGGCCGCGAGACGCCCAATTTCGCTGCAATCTCCGCCTGAGTGGCGCCTTCGAGGTGATACATCGTCGCCGCCCGCAAGGCGAGCCGCACATCCTCGGAAGCGGGCAACTTCGACGACTTGAGTCCTGTGGGCTGAGCCGACTGGTTCACACGGTCTCCTTGTGTATCAGGTTCAAAGTTTCTGGATCGTGAGCAAATGCTCACTAGATGTTCTTATGCTCATTAAGCTAACATCTACGTTGTGACCCACACAACAGTTTCCGGAGAATCCGTCGATCTACCTGCGACAATTCGGGCAAATGTCCTCGTCGAGACCGGAAAGATGCAGATGGTCGAGAGACCACGACCGTCCCCGAAGGCGGGTGAAGTCCTCGTTCGCATCCATGCCGTGGGCGTGTGCGGGTCGGACGCGCACTACTTTCACGAAGGTCGCATCGGCCCTTACGTAGTCAACTCACCGCTCGTTCTCGGACACGAAGCATCGGGACGCATCGCTGCGGTCGGTGACGGCGTCGACCCAAGACGCATCGGGCAGCGTGTCTCCATCGAGCCTCAGAAGCCCGATCCGACAAGTCCCGAATCCAAGGCAGGCAGATACAACCTCTGCCCTCATATGGAGTTCTTCGCGACGCCGCCGATCGACGGTGCGCTGACCGACTACGTCACGATCGGTGCCGACTTCGCCCATCCCATCGCAGATTCCGTGTCCTACGAGGCAGCTGCGCTGTTCGAGCCACTTTCCGTAGGGATCGCCTCAGCCCAGAAGGCGGGGATCACTGCCGGCTCTCGGGTGTTGATCGCCGGCGCCGGCCCGGTAGGAATCGTGACGACGCAGGTGGCCAAGGCATTCGGCGCGACGGAAGTCATCGTCTCGGACATCGACGCGGCCCGGCGTGATGTGGCACTGAAATTCGGCGCAACAACCGTCGTTGATCCACGTGAGAGCGACGTACGCTCGCTGGCCGTCGACGCATTCATCGACGCGTCGGGTGCCACGGCCGCAGTGATCGACGGGATTCACGCAGTTCGGCCCGCTGGAACCGTCGTTCTGGTCGGAATGGGTGCCGACGAGATACCGTTGCCGGTCCCGATCATTCAGAATCGCGAACTGATGCTGACCGGAGTGTTCCGGTACGCCAACACGTGGCCGATCGCCGCCGCATTGGTCGCTGCCGGGCGCGTCGATCTGGACTCGATGGTCACAGCACGCTTTTCACTCGAACAGTCGCAAGAGGCCCTGGTGGCCGATCGCATTCTCGGCAGCATCAAAGCCGTAGTCATCGTCGCCGAAGGAGACTAGTACTTTCATGGAACTCAATACGAAGACCCTGTTCGACTTCGATGCTGCACTCGAAGTGCCGAACTACGACCGGAGCAAAGTCACTACTGGCATAGTGCATTTCGGTGTCGGAGGCTTTCACCGTGCACACCAGGCCATGTACATCGATGATCTCCTGCGACGCGGTGAGGGCTTCGACTGGGGAATCTGCGGAGTGGGAGTGATGCCGTCGGACAAGCGGATGAAAGACGCTCTCCGCGCGCAGGACTGCCTCTACACGCTGGCGCTCAAGCATTCTGACGGAACCCTCGAGGCCCGGGTCATCGGGTCGATCGTCGAGTACCTGTTCGCTCCGGAGGATCCGGAGGCGGTGATCGAAAAGATGGCATCCGAATCGACGAAAATCGTATCTCTCACCATCACCGAGGGCGGATACAACATCTCGCACACTACGGGTGAGTTCGACGCGTCCGATCCCGATGTAATGCACGATCTCGAGCCGGGAACACTCCCCCACACCACCTTCGGTCTGATTTGTGCGGCACTCGCACTCCGTCGCGACCGGGGCCTCGCCCCGTTCACGATCATGAGTTGCGACAACATCGAAGGCAACGGATCGGTCGCCAGGACGGCAGTCGGAGCGTTCGCCGCCCTGAAGGATCCCGAACTTGCGGAGTGGATCGACGAGAACGGCGCCTTCCCCAACTCCATGGTCGACCGGATCACACCCGTCACGACAGCCGAGGTGACCACCGAGATCGCCGAGACGTTTGGCGTGGAAGATCAGTGGCCGGTCGCGGCTGAGCCGTTCACCGCGTGGTTCCTCGAGGACGAGTTCACCTCAGGCAGGCCACCTCTGGAGAATGTCGGCGTCAATCTCGTGCCGGATGTTCGCCCGTACGAACTGATGAAACTGCGCCTTCTCAATGCCGGCCATCAAGGCATCGCGTACTTCGGCTACCTTGCCGGATACCGCCTGGTCCACGAGGCATGCCAGGACGAACTCTTGTCGGGGTTCCTGCTCGACTACATGAATCTCGAAGCGACGCCGACCCTTGACCCGGTACCCGGCGTCGACCTCGATCAGTACAAGAAGACCCTCATCGAAAGATTCTCGAACCCCCAGATCCGCGACACGATTGCACGTCTGTGCGCCGAGTCGTCCGATCGAATTCCCAAGTGGCTGTTGCCCGTCATCCGGAACCAACTCGACACCGGTGGGTCGATCAACCTGTCCACCGCAATTGTCGCTAGCTGGGCCCGCTACGCCGAGGGCACAGACGAGAACGGAGATCCCATCACCGTCGTCGATCAGCTGTCGGACACTCTGGTGCCGCTCGCCCAGAAACAGTCGAGCGACCCGTTGGCCTTCATCGGGTACCGCCAAGTGTTCGGCGATCTCGTGGACGATCGCCGATTTGTCGCTAGCTTCCGAAAGACCCTCGACTCATTGCACTCCGTCGGAGCCAGAAGAACCCTCGAGGAGGTGCGCGGGCTCTGACTACACCGAGACGTCGTGCAGGTGATGGATCGGATCGTGAATGAAGTAGGCCGCCAACGATTCGACGGTGAACGCCGATCCGTCACTGCGGAGACCCCGTCGTTGGCGGCTACCCTCTGGCACGGTTTCGAAGGCATTCGCGACCTCCGCCGCGGCGTCGGACAATTCCGATGCCACCTTTGCCGGATCTTGGTCGTTGTACCGCTCGGCCTCAGCTGTTGCGTCTTGATCCCAGTTCTCGAATAGCGGATCGTCGAATTCGAGCATCTGTTCCAACCTCACCTTGAAGATCCTGAACACGTCGCGTACGTGGGCGGAATACTCCAGCGCTGACCATGTTTCGCTGTCCGGTCGCTCCGTCACATTCTCGCCCTCCAGTACCTCGGCCCACGAGACGGCATTGCTACGCACAAGATCTGGAACATCCGCGAACGCAACAGCGGACGAATCAAACCCGCACTCGCCGCATGGGCGTTCGAGGACCCAGGTCCAGTTCTTTGTATCCGGGGTGATCGGCATGCATCGAGAATAGTCCGCGGGAGCGGAGTCGGTCTGCTTCGATTGGCCGATGAAGCGCATCATGGTCGGTATTGCGATTCCATTCGTGCTGATGCTTACTTCGTGTGGCGGGGACGGGGGCGACGCCGAACCACACGAACTCGCCTTCACATGCGACGACGCACATGCGTACCTCGAAGTTTTCGGGACGGTCGAGGCGGCGTTGGCCCGGCTACAGAGCCCTGGATGGAACGATGTCCCTGAACTCGCGGGTTCCGCCAGCGCCTGGGCAGCGTTCACACCACAACAGCAGACTGCGATAGTCAATTCACTTCATTCGGCTTCCCGAGGTGAATGTTGATCCGTATTTCGGTGCCGGTATCCGGCATCTGACTCCGTCGACAAGATTTGCCGGTCGATACTCGGATCGGCCGAAGAACTGGACATACTCCGACTGATTCCACGTCGCCGATCGATCAAGTCCGCGATGACATGAGCGGGCCGCACGACGACTGGAGAGGATTCGACGCTGAGGCGCGTGAGCGCACCAAGAAGCCTTCGAAGCAGCGGA
This sequence comes from Rhodococcus sp. SG20037, assembly GCF_031763325.1. Classification (NCBI taxonomy): domain Bacteria; kingdom Bacillati; phylum Actinomycetota; class Actinomycetes; order Mycobacteriales; family Nocardiaceae; genus Rhodococcus; species Rhodococcus sp. SG20037. The sequence continues at coordinate 3,861,715 of NZ_CP134497.1, forward strand.
ATCGGGATCGTGCGACTGAGCAACGCCGGAGGCCTGATTCGCCGGTCGCACAACAGAATTACAAACGACGACGTAACTACGTCATTCCGATCGTGACAAAATACTCGTTCGTCGGCGACGGACCGATCACTTCGATTTCCTCGACGGGTCTCGTCGCCCCTCAAGTGAAGGGCGTCGAGTCGACATGTACCCCTTCCGAACGCAGTAAATGCTCGGCCGCACAAATCAACAGGGAAAGGGATTCGTACGAGAGTCCCTCGATCGCATGCATCAGCCTGTCAGGCGCCGGAATCGACCGGTCGACCGGCGAACCCTCGGATCTCCGCACAGAAAGCACGGTCGAGAGTTCTCGTTGATTCACCACCTGACCTGCGCTGTTCGCTCGCTCGAACATGGCATTCAGCCGCTGGACCAGTTCCTCACCTTCAGCTGATCGAATAGTGTTGCCAAACAGCCTGTTTCCATGATCGGCTTCGACACCAGGCCCGATCGAGTTCTTGATTGTCACAGTATGTTCTCCGTTACGTTGGTCTGTCAGGTTGATCAGGGGTGCGACCCGGCGCAATTCACAGAGCCTTTATCCGTGCCGCCCAACGGCGTCGCGTCCATCGACAGCAGACGAATCTCCCCCGGCGCCCATCGGCTTCCGGTAGCGAGACCTTGAAGTTGCTGTTCACTTGCAGTTCGTCGTTACACTTTAACAATATTTGTAACGCATCGACAAGTGTTTTGTTCCGATTGCCCGGTTTTGCACCCGATCGAGGCAACTACTGAGCTCTCACGGGCTGCGGATTCTGCAATTCACGAAGCTCGGCAAAATGGATCCGACGCAGACAAGGACGGCGAGACAGCCCTCGTTGGCTCTCATTTCCAGTGATCGAGCACGAAGTCCTCAATGGTGATGACCCAAGTCCGACAGCGCTTTTCAGACAGGGAAAGGGCCCCGCAGTTGCGGGGCCCACTATCGTTGCCGTTCCTTGCGTAGAGTCGTTTCCGACAGTCGGCTGCCGGTCAGCGCGTCAACATTTGGGTGCAGCCGAGCCGCGGGGGGGACGGCTCGACTGCCTTGTACCTACACCGGTAGGCACGTCTAAAGCGTGACACTTCTGTACGTCGAGCACATACGCTGAAATACCCGGATAGGTACCTACTTTTCCTTCACGTCCGGCACGTCGCTCGCTCGGTTGCGCCCAATTGCACTGCGCTCCCGATACTTGTCGAGGATTGGGTATCCGGATCCGAGACTTTCACCTCGTCCGAGATCGACGATCGCGGTACGACATTTACTTGTGTAGCCACGAAGGATCAACTCAGCCGTACCCGCATGCGCGTTGCGTGCGATTCAATACCAACTACGTGTGGGCAACTGCACCAACTACCTGTGGGCAACTGCCCTGTTGATTGCACTCTGCGCACTTGTCGCCGTTGCGATCGTCGGCAGCATGACTTTCGACAAACGTCATTGGGTCTGACCTGCGGGCTCACGGCAACTGAACGTGGGGCGGGCGGGGCTCGAACCCGCGACCAATGGATTATGAGTCCACGGCTCTAACCGACTGAGCTACCGCCCCATCCGGATGCGATGCATCGCGGCGAATCCGAATGTTACCGGCACATCCGACGCGGATCACAATCGGGCAGGCGGTGACGCGTTGCACTCTTTCGAGTCGAGTCTTCCAAGGTTGGTCGGCACAGGCGCGATGAGCCGATACCGTGGGAGTGCACACCCCACGGAACAGGATCACCACATGAAGCTTGCACTGACCGAATTCAAGAACTCGAAGGCCACGATCCGGATCATCATGTCCGACGGCGCGAAACTGAACGGCACCGTCACCGATTTCACCGAAGACACTCTCGTTCTCAATTCTCCGAATGGTGTCTACTACATCAACCCCAGCCACATCATCCGGCTGTTCGAGCCGTCGGATCGCGCAGCGAAGTAGGCGCACCGGTCAAACAGTTCGACGGTTCCACCGAAAGCCCGACGCAGACACTTGCGTCGGGCTTTGGTGTATCTGTCGCCAATATCTTCGCGTCGCGTTCACGGGTGCTGATGCCGCCTATCCTCTCCGACATGGCGAACGACAGCGGACCACCTGAACTCGTGTTGTTCGACTTGGGCGGTGTGCTGTGTCGATTCGAGCCTGACCGTCGCGCCGCAGAACTGGCTGCGGCCATCGGCGTCACGGAAGACGAGATTCATGCCCTCGTGTTCGCGTCCGGGTTCGACCAGGAATGCGATCTCGGCATTCACTCCGAAACCGCGATCCTGGAACGCTTTCGACGACTCGGGTTTCCTGGTGACCGCGACGAGCTACGCCGAGCCTGGGCCAAGGCCTTCATCCCGGACCGCGCGGTCATCGATCTCGCAATCGCGCTTCGAAGCGAGGGGGTCGTGGTCGCCACACTCTCCGACAACGGACCTGTTCTCTTGGCCGCCATCGAGAGTGTCGTAACTCCATCGGCAATCGACGAGCATGTTTTCTCCTGCATGCTCGGAGCTACCAAACCCGAACCTGCGGCCTTCCTGGCTGCGCTGGAGTTGCTCGATGCGCGTCCACAGCAGACCTTCTTCGTCGACGACAACCCGGTGAACGTCCTCAGCGCTCGACGGCTGGGAATTCGCGGCGAACAAGCAAACAAGGCGGCAGACGTCGAATCGGCACTTCGATCGGTGGGTCTGCTGCGAGCGCACTAGGTCAGACAAAAACAAGGTCAGACCACAACAAGAAAGCCCCCCACCCGATTTCTCAGGTGAGGGGCTTTGCTGCTCCCCCGGCTGGACTCGAACCAGCAACCGTCCGATTAACAGTCGGAAGCTCTGCCAATTGAGCTACAGGGGATTGTCTTGCTCGCTTCGCCCGTTCCGGCGTTGCCTGAGAAACTGTAGCGAATCCTTCACCGAAGTACCAAATCGCCTGCCCAGCGAGTCATCAGGCAGGATGGAGTCAGGACGATCGGTGCTGGAGGGAAGCAGGAATGATGCGTTTGTTGATCGGTGTTGCAGCTGGGTACGTCCTGGGAACCAAAGCGGGCCGCGCACGATACGAGCAGATCAGCCGGGCCGCGAAGGCGGTGGCCACCAGTCCGGCCACCAAGAAGGTGTTGGACGCGTCACGGCAGAAGCTGGCCGACTCACTGAGTACTCAGCCCAAGCTCGAGCCGATGAAGCCGATCAACGAGGAGACTACGATTCTGGTCCCCCACGACCAGTTGAAGAAAAACCGCTAGGTCAGACGCTTTGGTCGCCGACAGCCTGCTCACGCAGCTGTCGGCGATACTGCTCCAGCGCCACGAGGTCGCCGAACAGTGAGTTGTACTCCTCGGGGGCTGCAGCAGGTGAAACGCGCTGAAGCTTGGATTTGAGGTCGGCAACCTGCTCGCCCACCCACGCTTCCTGCAGTCGTGCGAGCACTCCGTTGATGTAGCGCGGAACCGTGTCTTCGTCACACGGCATCGGTTCGACGGCCAGCTCAGATACAACCGAGGCCACCGTCATGTCTTCGACGCCCTTGGTGACGACTTCGATCCACTCGGCGCCGCCGAGTCCCTTGCTCGTTCCACCGGCGTCAGCCATTGCCTGTCTGATGACAACGTAGGCGGGGTGGGTGAACGTCTCGGGCGGCAACGAGTCGAAGACACTGCCGGCGATGCCAGGGTGCTGCAATGCGGCCTTGAGGACAGCTCGCTGCGTCGAGAGCGCGGGATCGTTGGGCCGGGGCCTGGAGATTCCGATCGGCAGCGCAAGCGCATCGGCAGCAGGTTGGTCGACAACCTGACGACGCTTGGGCGCCGGTGACGATCCGCGCGTCGACGCCCGTTTGCGAGCTTCGTCACGCACGCGTCGTCGAACCGACGGAAGATCGTCCCAACCGACCCATCCGCACAACAGATTCGCGTAGCTGTCGCGCAGAGTTGATTCCTTGATCTGCGCAACGACGGGCACGGTACGACGCAGTGCCTCGACACGACCTTCAGCGGTCTCCAGATCGTGTTCGGTGAGGATGGACTTCACCACGAACTCGAACATCGGAGTGCGCCGTGCCACGAGGTCGCGAACGGCGGCGTCACCAGACTTCAGACGCAGATCGCACGGGTCCATTCCGTCGGGCGCGACGGCGACGAACGTCTGCCCGGCCATCTTTTGATCACCCTCGAACGCCTTCATCGCAGCGGCCTGCCCCGCGGCATCACCGTCGAAGGTGTAGATGATTTCACCGCGAAAGTAGCTGTCGTCCATCAGGAGTCGACGGAGCATCGCAAGGTGCTCCTCACCGAAGGCGGTCCCGCACGAAGCGACGGCGGTCTTGACGCCGGCCAAATGCATCGCCATGACGTCGGTGTAACCCTCGACGACTACCGCCTGGTGTCCCTTGGCGATGTCGCGCTTGGCGAGGTCCAAGCCGAACAGGACCTGAGACTTCTTGTAGAGAATCGTTTCCGGCGTGTTGACGTACTTACCCGGCATGGTGTCGTCGTCGAAGAGCTTGCGGGCACCGAAGCCGATGACGTCACCGGCGACGCTGCGGATCGGCCACAGAAGTCGGCGATGGAACCGGTCGATCGGACCTCGCCGGCCTTCTTTGGACAGCCCGGCTGCTTCTAGTTCTTTGAACTCGAAACCTTTGGACATCAAGTGTTTTGTGAGAGTGTCCCAACCTTCTGGCGCGTATCCACACCCGAACTGCAGGGCCGCTGCACCGTCGAAGTTTCTCTCGGTGAGGTAGTCGCGAGCCGCCTGGGCATCGGGTTCGCGCAGACGAGCGGCGTAGAACTCCTGAGCCGCCGCGTTTGCTGCGATCAAGCGTGCACGGGTGCCGCGATCGCGCTGAACGGACGGTCCGCCGCCCTCGTACGAAATCGTGTAGCTGAGTCGATCCGCCAACTGCTCGACGGCCTCTACGAAGCTGATGTGATCCATCTTCTGCAGGAACGAGTACACGTCACCACCCTCACCGCAGCCGAAGCAGTGGTAGAGGCCGTGGTTGGGTCGCACGTGGAACGACGGCGACTTCTCGTCGTGAAAGGGACACAGACCTTTGATCGAATCGCCACCGGCACGCTTGAGTGAAACGTATTCACCGACGATGTCCTCGATGCGAGTGCGTTCGCGAATGGCCGCGATGTCTCTGTCAGAAATTCGGCCCGCCACGTACATCAGTCTAGGCGGTCCCCCGGCACCTCCTGACAACGATATGTTGATGGCCGACTCTGCACCGCAGCGATGGGACCGACGATGACTGAAAACGCCTCGAGCGCGCACGAAGGGCGATCAGGAACCCGATTCGGCGTGTACGAGTTGCGTAGCCTCCTCGGCCGAGGCGGAATGGGTGAAGTGTACGAGGCGTACGACACCTCGAAGGATCGCCTGGTCGCACTCAAGTTGCTCCATCGAGAGCTTGCGGCCGACCCGTCATTCCAAGCTCGTTTCCGCCGAGAATCTCGCGCCACCGCCGCCCTGAACGAACCGCACGTGATCCCGGTGCATGACTGGGGCGAAATCGACGGAGTCCTCTTCATCGACATGCGTTTGGTCGAAGGCCACACATTGCGAGCCGAGTTGACCGAATTCGGCCGACTCACCCCGGCGCGAGCCGTCGACATCGTCTCGCAGATAGCGTCAGCGCTGGACGCAGCGCACGCGCGCGGACTCATCCATCGCGACGTCAAACCAGACAACATCATTATCACGAAGACCGGCTTCGCGTACCTCGTGGACTTCGGAATCGCATATTCACAGACAGACACGAAAATCACCACCGAGGGAAGCGCGGTCGGTTCGTATGCGTACATGGCGCCGGAGCGATTCGGTATCGAAACACCGACGGCCGCAGCGGATGTCTACTCCCTGGCTTGTGTTCTCTACCAGTCCCTCACCGGAACAACGCCTTTCAACACCACAAGCATCGGCCATCTCGTCAATTCGCACCTGAACGCTCCGCCGCCGCGCCCCACCCTGACGGTTCCGTCGCTCCCGCAACGTTTCGACACTGTCGTGGCCCGCGGTATGGCAAAGGATCCCGCACACCGCTATCCGACCACCGGAGCGCTCGCACTCGAAGCGCGGCAAGCACTCTCGGCCGACAACGCCACCAGTGCGGCCGGCGGACTGCAATCCACAATCGTCGGGCCGCCCGCCTACACCACAGTGAATCCCGCTTACGGGAACTACACGCACATCGCGACAAAGACCAAGCGAAACCGAGCCCCGATCGCGATCGGAGCGGCTGGAGTTGCACTCGTTCTGGCCGCAGGAGGCGCGGCGGCTTGGGCGATACAGGGAAGCTCGGGGCCCGAATCACCAACCGCTGTAACAGCTTCCACCGCCACGACGGAACCGGCACCCATCCAGGAGCCGGTCAGAACGCCAAACCTGGAGCCGCTACCCACCGCCGGACTGCAGGCAACCACGACCACGCAGGCGTCCACCCCGTCCACGAAGAACGGCGATCTCGGGGTGAGCAAGCCGATCACCGTCCCCTCGTGCAAGGGAACCGGAATCGTGGTGTTGGCCAATGCCACCGATCCGGCCACGTATGCCAGTGAGATTCAGAACTACCTTGACGCGTTCCCGGGCTCGAAATACCTACGCACAGACCAGTCCTGCCCGTCACTGCGTCAAGTCTCGGATTCCGGGACTGCGATCTACACCGTGTATCGCGAATCCGGAAACAGCGAGTCGAAGATCTGCAAGGACGTCCGCGCAGCAGGAGGCGACGCTTACGGCAAGTGGCTCGACACCACTACCGATCCGTCGACGCGAATGACCTGCTGAGAGCGCGGCCGGCTCAGCCCCAACTGGCCTGCGCGCCCAGGCTTGCCTTGTCCACCCGCTCCAGCCGACTTTCCGTGTACGACGCGATCTGATCCACCACCACGCGGACCCGAGCACCGTCGTCCGCGGCGCGCTCCCATGCGGGCAGCAAGATCGGATCGAGCCCGGCGGGCGCCGTGGCCAACAACCATTCCGCGACGCGATGAACACGATCACGTTGCCGATCCTGACGCGCCTTGTGCCCGGCGTCGGACATCACGTAGTAGAGCGCCACGGTCTTGAGCAACGCGACCTCGGATGCGACGGCCTCGGGTATGTCGAGGTCGGCTTGATAGCGCGAGAGGGGTCGGTTGCCGTTTGTGAGCCGAGTGCTGGCGATCGCGGCCGTGGCGAAGCGTCCCACCAATTCACTTGTCAGGTTCTTCAACGCGACGGAACTTCCCAGCGTCCCGTCGAAACTTCCGACTCCGCGTACGACGGGGAGTTCGGACAACCGCTGAGCGGCTTCGATCAGATCGTCGACTACCAAGCCGCGGAACTCGGAGGCCCCCAGTTCTGCCAGTGCGCGCTGCTCGGACGGATCAGCAAGCGAGCGAAGGTCGATCCGGCCTGCGATCACCCCGTCCTCCACGTCGTGCACGGAATAGGCGATGTCGTCGGCCCAGTCCATGACCTGAGCTTCCAGGCATTGCCGTCGCTCGGGCGCTCCCTCGCGAACCCAGGCGAGCACCTCTGCGTCGTCGTCGTATGCCCCGAACTTCGCGCCGGGCTCAGGGCGGGTCCAGGGATACTTGATAGCTGCGTCGAGTGACGCCCTGGTGAGATTGAGGCCTGCGCTCAGACCGTCGGGGCGCAGGATCTTGGGTTCGAGGCTGGTCAAGATCCGCAGATTCTGCGCATTGCCCTCGAAACCTCCGCAGTCCTTGGCGACTTCGTCGAGGGCCTTCTCGCCGTTGTGACCGTACGGTGGGTGCCCGATGTCGTGCGCGAGACCGGCGAGGTCCACCAGGTCCGGATCGCAACCGAGTCCGTCGGCAATCCCTCGCCCGATCTGTGCGACCTCCATCGAGTGTGTCAACCGCGTACGAGGCGTGTCACCGTCGCGCGGGCCGACAACCTGGGTCTTGTCGGCCAGCCGCCGCAAAGCCGCGGAGTGTTGGACGCGGGCCCGATCTCGCGAGAAGTCCGAACGATGCTGCGCCGCTGCGATCTGCGAACCCGGCAACCCCGCTCGCTTCGGCGCCTCGACGACACGACGTTCGAGGTCGTGTTCGGAGTAGGTGCCGCCTCCGTAGGTGGTGTGAGCTGTCATGGTCTCTATTGCCCTGCCGTGTAGGGGAAGTCTGCCGAGAAGTGCGTGAGCTGATACCAGAGCAGTGCGCCGGTTTCGCGAGCGATTCCGTGTAACTGGGATTCACGGGTGAACACAGCCGGGCCTTGACGAGTAGGTGCGGTCCACGCTTGAAGGCCCGTGTCGCGGGCCATCGTCCGTGTTCGCAAGGAGTGCCACGGATCACTGACCAGGACGGCGGAATTGATTCCCTGCGAAGACATCTCGGCACTGACTGCGTCGATGCTGAGCAGTGTGTCCGAACCGGTCTCCACCGCGGTGATCGCACTCGAAGGAATTCCGCGATCGGTCAGATACATCTTTCCCGACGCCGCTTCGGTGTACTCGTCGCCTTCTTGTTTACCGCCGACAGTGATGATCTGCGGAGCCACTCCGCGCTTGTACAGCTTGTACGCCTGCTCGAGTCGGGCCTCGAAGACGGACGACGGAGTGCCGGAATACTGAGCCGCGCCCAGAACGACTATCGCGTCGGCCGGCCGCGTGTCGTCGATGCGCGCCACCTGCCACACCCGGAACGCAGTACCCCCGACCAGAACCACGGCCATCAACACCGCACCGGCGATCAGACGGCGCGTCCAGCGAGCCAATCCTGCCCCGAAGCCGCCCGCCCGCGAGGGTGATGGGTCGTGGGGGCGGTTACCGAAAGCAGGTTTCACTCCCGCAATTCTGCCAGTTCGCAGCGATCACCTCCGATGCCGACGCGCCACAACGGATAGATTTGCGTCATGGCCCTCGCACCACACTTCGCGCAGTTGTCCTCGGTAGAGCAGAGTCGGACAACCACCCGACCCGTTCGGCGTCGGGGAAGCGCCGCCGCCGTCGCTGCGATTTTCGCTTTGCTGGCGCTCGTCTTCAGTCCTGCGCTCGCCTCGGCGGACGCCCCGATGGTGTTGCCGAATCACATCACCGACACCTCCGGGGTCCTCGATTCCGGGCAACGCAGCGACATACAAGCCGCGATCGATCAACTCGGCGAGGACCACCAGATCGATCTGTGGGTCGCGTTCGTCCCCGATTTCAACAACCTGGGTGGCCAGGCGTGGGCACAGCAGACAGCCACGAAGTCGACGCTGAGTACCAAGTCCGTCCTGCTTGCAGTTGCCACGGCAGAGCGTGCTTACTACCTCGACGTCCCGGCCGAGCTGCGCAACATCACGGATTCCGACATCGAATCGATCAATACCGACGCGGTGGAACCGGCTCTCGCCGAGGATGATTGGACCGGCGCGGCGATTGCCGCGGCCGGCGCACTCGGCGACGCGAACAACACGAGCGGCGGAATGGGAGTCGGAACACTCCTCATCGCGGGCGGCGCTGTGGTGGTCGGGACGGGCGGCGTGGTCCTGTACTCACGCAAGCGCAAGAACGACAAGAACAAGGCAAGCGTCGAAGCCGCGAAGAACATCTCCCCCGACGACATCGCCAGCCTCAACGCACTCCCGCTGCCGACGCTCGACGAACGCGCGAAGGAGATCCTCGTCGAGACGGACAACGCGATCGCCGGCAGCCAGGAGGAGCTCGATCTGGCCCGCAGCGAGTTCGGAGATTCCGCCGTCGCACCCTTCTCGGCAGCATTCGACAAGGCCAAGGCCACCCTCGCCGAAGCCTTCGCGATCAGGCAGCGACTCGACGACGCCATCCCGGAAACTCCCGATCAACGCCGACAGATGCTGATCGACATCATTTCCTCGTGCGGTCGAGCCGACCAAGAACTCGAAGCTCGCGTCGAGGAGTTCGACGGGCTTCGCGACCTTCTCATCAACGCCCCCGCACGTCTCGATGCGTTGACGCAGAGTGTTGTTTCTCTCAGCGTGCGCTTGCCCGAATCCGAGGCGATTCTGACCAAATTGAAGGATCAATTCCCCGCGCCGACGCTGGCATCTGTCGTGAACAACGTCACGATGGCGAGTGAGCGCCTGACGCTCGCCGAGAAGTCGATCGAGGAAGGACGAGACGCGACGGCACTGCCGGCCGGTAAGCAAGGCGCTGCCGTCACTGCGATTCGCACCGCCGAAGCCGCCCTCGATCAGGCACGCAAGCTACTCGACGGCGTCGATCACGCCGCCGACGACATCCGAAACGCCATCGCGACACTTCCGTCCGCGATGGACGACGTCCAGCAGGGCATCACCGCTGCGGACGCTTACCTGGCGCAAGGCGGGCAGAAGTTGGCGGACGCGAAGGCCGCAGCCCAGGCAGCGTTGGCGAATGCTCAGACGTCGAAGGACAGCGATCCGCTGACAGCCTTCAACCAGATCGTCGCAGCCGACGCCCAACTCGACGCGCTTCTTGCCGACGCTCAGGAGCAGAAGCAGCAGCTCGAACGTGCACAGCAGCGCCTCGCCCAGGACATCCTGGCCGCACAGGCTCAGGTGACCGCTGCAGGCGACTTCCTCGGAACCAGGCGCGGCGCGATCGGGGCGGAGGCGCGCACTCGCTACGCCGAGGCTCAGCGGCACCTGCAGGCGGCCCAGCAATTGCAGGCCTCGGATCCGTCGAAGGCACTGCAACACGCCCAGGCCGCGACCACCTTGGCGACGCACTCACTTCGCGCCGCGCAGAACGACGTCAACACCTGGGAAGCAAACCAACGACCCCGCGGTGGCGGCGGCGATGCGACGGGAGCGATCCTCGGCGGCATCCTGATCAACAGCATTCTGCGAGGTGGCGGAGGGCCCCGCTCGTACGGCGGACCGAGCAGCAGCGGACGCTCCGGTCGCGGTGGCGGCGGCGGTGGTTTCGGCGGCGGGGGCGGCGGCCGAACCAGTCGAGGCGGCGGCGGCCGGTTCTGACGGATCCCGTCGAGGTAGTAAAATCCCTACTTTGTTCACGACCGCACTCGTCGTACGCTTCATCCGGCAAGTCGGGATCACAGATCATACGAAGGTGTTATGGAAAGCGTCGCCCCGCAGATAACCGTCGTTGTACCTACATACAACGAGCGTGAGAACCTGCCAAAGCTCGTCGATCGCCTCGCCGCGTTGAAGATCCCGAACCTGCACGTCCTCGTGGTGGATGACAACTCCCCCGACGGCACGGGTGAGGTTGCGGACAAGTTGGGTATCGACGGTCCCATCCCGGTCGGAGTGCTTCACCGCACGGTCAAGGACGGACTCGGCCGTGCTTACGTCGCGGGCATGAGCCGGGCTCTGGCGGAGAACGCAGACATCGTCATTCAGATGGACGCAGATCTCTCGCACCCGTCCGAGGCGATCCCCGCCATGATCGAGATCCTCACCACTACCGATGCGGCAGTCGTTCTCGGCTCCCGCTATGTCGAAGGCGGCGCAGTCGCCGGCGACTGGCCGTGGCACCGCAAGGCTTTGTCCGCCTGGGCGAACTTCTACGTCAACGCCATTCTGCGACTGCACGTCAAGGATGCGACCGCCGGCTTCAAGGCGTGGCATGCAAAGACCTTGCGCGACATCGACGTCGAATCGGTGCAGAGCAACGGCTACGCGTTCCAGGTCGAGATGAACTACCGAGTTGTTCAGCGCGGCATGAAGATCGCCGAAACGCCCATCCGCTTCGAGGAGCGCACCGAAGGCGTCTCCAAGATGAGTCTCTCGGTTCAGTTGGAGTCTGCACTGGTGCCGTGGAAGCTCAAGTTCGGCAAGAAGTCCCTGTGACCTCGGCGGCCGATCGAAAGTAGTCGGCCGTCTGCGTGTCCGACGGGTAGAACGATTCGATCGCAATCTCTGCGAGCGTGACGTCGCGCGGCGTACCGAACACTGTGGTGGTGCTGAACATCGCCAGTTCGGTATCGCCGACGCGTAGACGCAACGGAACCAGCAGGGAATTCGCGCGGTCGTCGTGCCAGTCTCCGCCGCTGGGATAGGCGCGCAGCTCGTCGAGCAACGACGACAGCTGCGCATCCGCACTGACCTCCACTTCCCGAGCCAGCCTTGTGAGCAGGTGGGCCCGCCACTGCGCGAGGTTCACGATCCGCGGCGCCATGCCCTCGGGATGCAAGCTCAGACGCAATACGTTCACCGGTGGTTCCAGGAGGAAATCAGCGGCGCCCGCGGTCAAAATTCCCACGGCCTGGTTCCCGGCGACCATCTCCCACTGCTGATCGACCACCACGGCCGGATACGGGTCATGCGCGTCGATGATGCGATCGATGGCCTCACTCACCGCTGACATCGGCGCTTCTGCCAACGACTTCTGCGAGTACTCCGGCGCGTGGCCACTTGCCAGCAGAAGCGTGTTCTGTTGTCGTAGAGGAACATCCAGACATTCGGACAGGTGAAGAATCATGTCCCGGCTCGGCTTGGAGCGGCCGGTTTCGATGAAGCTCAGATGCCTGGTCGACACTCCTGCCGCCGCCGAGAGACCCAACTGAGTGAGCCTTCGCCGCTCCCGCCACCGCTTGAGTTCGGAGCCCACGTCCATCGTCTCGAAGGTCATTCTTTCAAGTTAGCGACCCGAGGTAGCCGAGGCCATGACCTCAGAGGTAATCGACCCGAAGCAGTTTCGGAGGAACAGTGGTCTCAGCCGGCGAGGCCGCCGGACATTCACCACCGGAAACTGATCAAGGGAGCGACCATGAGCGACTTCGACGCAATCGCCGACGCCTACATCGACATGTGGAACGAAACCGATACCACCGCCCGTAAAGCACGGGTCGAGCAATTGTTCGCACCCGGCGGTCGCTACACCGATCCGCTCGCGGACGTCACCGGACACGATCAGATCGACGCGATGATCAACGCTGTGCAGCAACAATTTCCGGGCATGCACTTCACCCTCGTCGGACCGGTGGACGCGCATCACCGACAGGCCCGATTCGGTTGGGCTCTCGGCCCGTCGGGGGCCGAGTCACTGATCGACGGATTCGACGTACTCGAACGCGACGACGACGGCCGGGTGACGCTTGTCCTCGGGTTTCTCGACAAGGTGCCTTCGGCCTGAATCGGGACTACCACCGACAGCGTTCGTCACGAAGGTTGTCGGTGGTTCGTGGCATCATCGGTGCCGATGAACGCCGACGGATTTACCTGGTCCACACCGATTCCCGAGTCCGAGGGTGCTGAGTACGACGCTCACACGCTGACCGTCAACGGCCTTCCCACCGTCTATCGAACCGCCAAGACGACGCCGACCAAGCTCGGTCAGTTCGTCACACTGTGGCGCCGTTCAGAGGCCGGGCCCATCCGCCCATTCGACGCCAGCGACCGCGTGATGCTGTTCGTGGTGAAGGTATACGACGAAGAGCATTCGGGGCACTTCGTCTTTCCCGTCGAAACCCTCGTCGAACACGACATCGTCTCGACGAACTTCTCCGGCGGTAAGCGCGCTGTCCGGGTCTATGCACCCTGGGTTACGCCGACCAGCGCGCAAGCAGTCAGAACTCAGCGCTGGCAGATCCGGCATTTCGGCGAGTTCCCTGATGTACTCAGCTCGACTGTGTTCAGCTCAACTGTGTTCAGCTCAACTGATACGTCGCGATGATGACGCCTGTTGTCGTGGGGACGCTGTCGGTGAGGGTGAACTGAGCGAGCGCAGCTCCGTCGGGGAACAATCTGCGCCCGGTTCCGAGAACCAGCGGATGTATCAGCAGAGTGTAGGTGTCGACGAGACGTCGCTCGGCCAAGGACGTGATCAAGTCGCCGCTGCCCAGAATCACCAGATCCGGGCCCTCACTTTCCTTGAGCGTGGCGACCGCGTCGGCGGCATCACCTTTCAACAAGGTCGAGTTCTTCCACGGCAGCGGTTCACCCAAAGTCCTTGACGCTACGTACTTCTGCGTGTTGTCGAGCACCTCGGTGAACGGATTGTCGGTCTGAAACGGCCAGTACGAGGCGAAGTTTTCGTAAGTTCTGCGACCGAACAGCAACGCCGATTTCTTCGCCATCCCCTCCCCCATCTTCTGCGCCATGACGGAATCGTTGAAGGGTGCTGCCCACCCACCGTGCTCGAATCCGCCACGACGGTCCTCGTCCGGCCCACCAGGTGCCTGCATGACACCGTCGAGAGTCACGCTGTTGGTCACGCTGAGTTTTCTCATAACTTCGATCCTGCGCCTGAAGGACCATCGGGGAAAGAGAAAACGGGCGGTCCTTCTCGATTGAGAAGGACCGCCCGTCAGCTTCGAACGAGAATCAGGAGCCGATCAGCCGTGCGGCCAGGTAGCTTTCCACCTGATCGAGGGCGACGCGTTCCTGCGCCATGGAGTCACGCTCACGCACCGTCACAGCCTGGTCTTCGAGAGTGTCGAAGTCGACCGTGATGCAGAACGGTGTGCCGATCTCGTCCTGGCGACGGTAACGACGACCGATGGCGCCGGCGTCGTCGAACTCGACGTTCCAATTCTGACGCAGCTGCGCTGCAAGATCTTTGGCCTTCGGCGTCAGGTCCGCGTTACGCGAGAGCGGCAGAACGGCAGCCTTGACGGGAGCGAGTCGACGATCCAGGCGGAGCACTGTGCGCTTGTCGACGCCGCCCTTGGAGTTGGGCGCCTCGTCCTCGGTGTAGGCGTCGACCAGGAAGGCCATCAGCGAACGCGTGAGACCGGCCGCCGGCTCGATGACGTACGGCGTGTACCGCTCGCCCGTCGTCTGGTCGTAGTAGTTCAGCTCGGTGCCCGAATGCTTGGAGTGCGTCGAGAGATCGAAGTCGGTACGGTTCGCGATGCCCTCGAGCTCGCCCCATTCGCTGCCCTGGAAGTGGAAGCGGTACTCGATGTCGGTCGTGCCCTTCGAGTAGTGCGAAAGCTTTTCCGGCGCATGCTCGTACAGACGCAGGTTGTCCTTGTTGATACCGAGGCCGGTGTACCAGTCAAGGCGGTAGTCGATCCAGTACTGATGCCACTGCTCGTCCTCGCCCGGCTTGACGAAGAATTCCATCTCCATCTGCTCGAACTCACGGGTGCGGAAGATGAAGTTGCCGGGGGTGATCTCGTTGCGGAAGCTCTTGCCGATCTGGCCGATGCCGAACGGCGGCTTCTTACGCGAGGTGGTCAGCACGTTGGCGAAGTTCACGAAGATGCCCTGAGCGGTCTCGGGGCGAAGGTAGTGCATACCCTCTTCGCTCTCGACGGGGCCGAGGTACGTCTTGAGCATCATGTTGAAGTCGCGCGGCTCGGTCCACTGGCCGACGGTGCCGCAGTCGGGGCAACCGATGACATCCATCGAGACGTCGTCCGGGTTGTCGAGCTTCTTCTTCTCCGCGTACGCCTCCTGCAGGTGATCCTGACGGTGACGCTTGTGACAGTTGAGGCACTCGACGAGCGGGTCGTTGAAGACACCGACGTGACCGGACGCGACCCACACCTCGCGGGGCAGGATCACCGACGAGTCGAGGCCGACGACGTCCTCGCGGCTGGTGACCATGTTGCGCCACCACTGGCGCTTGATGTTCTCCTTGAGCTCGACACCCAATGGGCCGTAGTCCCATGCGGACTTGGTACCGCCGTAGATCTCACCGCACGGGTAGACCAGGCCTCGCCGCTTGGCGAGATTGACAACGGCTTCGATCTTGGACTTGGGTGCCACTCGATTGCTCTCCATCTGGGTAATAGATGCATGATTTTCGTGCGCTTTTCGCACCATCAGCCTATCTGGCGGCTGCCACGCACTTCCGTCCAAGGTTGACATGCATACTTGTGCATATCAAAATGAAAGTGATTTGCAATAATGTGGTGAGATGGCTATGCCCGGACATCATGATCTACCCCTCGAAGGAGCCTCGCTGTGAGCATTGCGGATACCGGCGATCTCCACAAAAGCCATGATCATTCCGACCTCGGACACGCGCACGACCCGTTCGAAGCCGCACCGCCCGCGCCCGTGCCGCCCAAGGAAACCCTGGCGGCCGCCGGCGAAATTCTGCGGGCGCTCGCTGCACCCGTTCGGATCGCGATCGTGCTTCAGTTGCACGAGTCGGAGCGTTGCGTTCACGAACTCGTCGGAGCTCTCGGTGTCACTCAGCCACTCATCAGCCAGCATCTGCGCGTACTCAAAGCAGCGGGCGTCGTCCGCGGCGAGCGCAACGGACGAGAAGTTCTCTATCGACTCGTCGACGATCACCTTGCACACATCGTCGTCGACGCTGTCGCCCACGCCGAAGAAGGATGAGATTCCACCGCATGAACACCCCGGGCAGTACGACCTCGAAACGTGGACCGGCCACAGTCGGCGTTCGTTCCACGAAACAGCGCAGCGCCATCTCCGCCCTGCTCGACGACATCGACGAATTCAAGTCGGCACAGGAATTGCACGACGAACTGCGCAAGCGAGGTGAAGGCATCGGCCTGACCACCGTCTACCGCACGCTGCAGGCACTCTCCGACGCCGGAACCATCGACGTCCTACGCACCGACACAGGTGAGTCCGTCTACCGACGCTGCTCCTCCGGGCACCACCATCACCTGGTGTGCCGCAACTGCGGATTCACCGTCGAGGTCGAGGGCCCGACGGTCGAGCAGTGGTCACAGACCATCGCCGAGGACAACGGTTTCACCGAAGTGAGTCACACCGTCGAGATCTTCGGCACCTGCCGCGACTGCGCCGCCGCCTGAGAGCGTCAGGGAATCAAACCCTGCCGGGCGGTATCGGCACCGGTGAGCGCCAGTAGCAACATCGTGGTCAGTGCCTCGTCGTCCAGTCCGGCGGCAGGGAACGTGTAACGCAGGATGACGTCCGCCAGACTGCCGTGGCCGAACACCGCGATGGAGCCGAATTGGATGGTGCGATTTCGCTCGGCCACCTTGCGATGCAGTGCCGCGCTGACCGGTCGGTCCCATGCGAGAACGCACGTCATGGACAGCACGTCCAGACCCTCGGACAGATTCATCGCCTGGATGGAACACAGCGCGCCGGAGTACTGGAAACCCAGTGATCCGTCGGCAGCCACATCGACCGTCACGAAATGCGCCAGCGAGGCGGCCGCGCGTTCTTGTAGGCGGGCTGCTTCGTCGGTGGTGTCGGTCATGTTCTCCCCTGTCATTTGACGCCACCGAATCTACGGTCACGTGAGGCGTACTCGACGCAGGCGGCCCAAAGGTCGCGGCGGTCGAAATCGGGAAACAGCTTCTCCTGGTACACCATTTCGGCGTAGGCGGATTGCCAGATCAAGAAATTGGACGTCCGCTGTTCCCCCGACGGACGCAGGAAGAGATCGACGTCGGGCATGTCGGGTTCGTCGAGGTACTTGGCAACCGTCGCCTCGGTGATCTTGTCCGGATTGATCTCACCGGCCGCGACACGCTTCGCGATTTCCTTTACCGCATCGGCAATTTCGGCCCGGCCGCCGTAGTTCACACACATGGTCAAGTTCATGACGGTGTTGTTCTTGGTCAGTTCTTCGGCGATCTCGAGTTCCTTGATCACGCTGGCCCACAGGCGTGGCTTACGACCGGCCCAGCGAACACGCACACCCATTTCGTTCATCTCGTCGCGTCGACGGCGGATGACATCACGGTTGAAGCCCATCAGGAATCGAACCTCGTCGGGACTGCGCTTCCAGTTCTCGGTGGAGAAGGCGTAAGCGGAGAGCCACTCGACACCCATCTCGATGCACCCGCAGACGGTGTCCATCAGGACAGCTTCGCCGCGTTCGTGCCCGGCGGTTCGGGGCAGACCGCGCTCCTGCGCCCATCGTCCGTTGCCGTCCATCACCAAAGCGACGTGGCGCGGGATCAGTTCGGTCTGCAGGATCGGCGGGGTCGCCCCGGACGGATGTGGGTCCGGTGGTCGGATCACCCGGTCAGCAGCAGAATCAAGCGGAGTTCGCGGTTCGCGTCGTCGAATCACGTGTTCCATCCTGCCTCACGGGCAAGTCGACCTCGACGGCTGCATGCGGCCTCGAACGCTCGATCAGCGGCAACGTCCGCAATTGGCGCTCGAGATGCCACTGCAGGTGTGCCGCGACCAGTCCGCTGGCTTGCGTCCGCAGCGTCGCGGGCGCCGAATCGGTACCCTCCCACTCCCCTCGGAGCAGGGCTTCCATCAAGTCGAGCACTCCGGGCGACGGCGTCGCAGCACCCGCCGGGCGGCAATAGGTACACACGGCTCCGCCTGCGGCGACATGAAAGGCCCGGTGCGGTCCAGGAGCACTGCAGCGGGCGCACTCTTCGAGGGCAGGCGCCCAACCCGCATAGCCCATGGCTCTCAACAAGAACGCGTCGAGCACGAACTCGACCGGTCGTGCCTGCTCGGCGATCGCACGCAGTGCTCCCACCGTCAATCGCTGAAGCTGCGGGGCCGGCGCGCGTTCCTCGCCGGCCAACCGCTCGGCAGTTTCGAGTACGGCGCAGGCCGTGGTGTACCGGCTGTAGTCGTCGACGATGTCGGTGGCGAATGCGTCGACCGTCTGCACCTGAGTGATGATGTCGAGATTCTTGCCCGGAAGTAGTTGCACGTCGATGTGAGCAAACGGTTCGAGTCTGGCACCGAATTTGGAGGTGGTTCGGCGGACACCTTTGGCCACGGCACGTACCAACCCGAACTGACGGGTGAGCAACGTGACGATGTGGTCGGCTTCGCCCAGTTTGTGCAGGCGCAGCACCACCGCCGTGTCTCGATACAACCTCACTCGACCAGTGTCCCACGTTGTACCGACGACCGATCCCGATGCCGCGCCCGATGACAAGTCGGAAACACGGCAGGTCCGTCCGGATAGACTGGCGCGATGCCGAGCGACGCAATTGTGCAACCTGTCACTGCAGAGTTGACCGGTCGCGAAGCGCGGTGGGAGCGACACAACTCCGAGCGTCAGAAACGGATACTCACCTCGGCGGTCGAACTGATCGAAGAGCGTGCGGCAGGTGCCGAGGTGTCCGTCCAGCAGATCGCCGATCGTGCCGGCCTCGCCAAGTCGGTGGTGTACCGCCAATTCAGCGGCCGAGACGACCTCGATCGACGAGTGCGAGCGTTTGTGCTCGGCCAATTTGCGGCGGCCCTGGATGCTTCGATGAGCATTTCGGTAGGCACTCTCGACCAGATCCTGACCCGAACCATCAGCGCCGTCGCCGAGTGGATCACCGAGCATCCGCGGATTCACGAGTTCATGGGTACCGGCCCCACCGACTACGACGACGAGAGCATCGACGCGATCAGCAGTCTGAAGGCCACAATCGCCGACTCCGCCCGCACCACTATCACCGAAGTCGGTCGATCCGTGGGGATCGACTCCTCACCCTTCGATTCACTACCGTTCGCAGTGGTGACAATGGTCGAGGGCACGCTCACCCACTGGGTCCGAAGCACCGATCCGAAACCGAGCCGCGAAGAGATCGTCGCCGACCTCGCGAAATACACCTGGTACATGTTCGACGGCGTTGCCCGCTCGAGCGGACTACAGATCGATCCCCATGTCGAATTGTCCACGCTCATAGCCGAGCTGGTGTCCTCCGACGGAGGAACTTCGCGGCCGGACTAGATCCGGGTCTTGTCGGAACGCTTCGGCTCGCCGCGGTAGCGGGCGTAGTCGCCGTCGATGCGCAGCTTTCGCCACGCACGCTTCGACACCGGATTCATCAATCCGAGTTCGTCTGCCAGGGCTCGCATTTCGCCGAAGTAGTTACCCAGGATGCGGCGTGAATGCGGGCTCCCCCAGAAGGCGCTCTTCATCACCTCGTCCGGGATTCCGAATTCTTCGGCGAATTCCTTTGGCGGTGACATGATTTCACCCGCAAGCCAACGCATCGCGCCGGGGAAGGCGACCGATGTGATGGCTCGACTCGTACGACTGAGTCTGGGGACGTGATTGCGCAGGAACTCGTGAGCAAACGAGATGTGTCTCGCTTCTTCGGCGATGTGGATCTCCATGGTGCGGAGCATCGCCGGCGGCGTGTCCTTACCCTCACGGATGAGATCCTTCTGGAAGTGGTCGATCGGTTCTTCACCAGCCAGAATGCCGATGAAGAAGATGACCGGGAACTTTGCTCCCAGCACTCCGATGATCGGCGACAGTCGCCGGAACATCGGACGCATACCCGGCACGTCGATGTCCATGCGATTGACGAGTTCCTGGAACATCTGGATGTGATTGCACTCTTCGGTCATCTCGTGCAGGCAGTACCGAAACTCAGGCGACTGGTTGGGTAGCGCCATGATGTATTGCAGCATTCCCCGGATCAAGATGCTCTCGAAGGCCGAACCCACCTTGGTCACGTTCGCCTGACGCCACATTCCCATGGCGATTCGACGCTCCAACGACTGATCCTGGTACCACTGCGTCGCCCCGAGGGGGTCCGACACGGACGAGAGCACCCATCTCGGATCATGCGGATCGATCGCGAACTCTGGTGAATCCCAGTCGATGTCGAGATAGGGATCGAAACTGCGGGCAACTGAGCCCTCGGACAAAGTCTGCAGTACCTGGTGGTACGGCTTTTCCACTTCGATCGACGCTGACCGAGCCATCGGTGTCTCCTCACGGCCAGTCCGTCGATTGCAGTCGACGGACTTGAATGAGGTCAAACATAATGGGACACCGCGTCCCACGCAACCCCCTCGGGGCCTATTTCAGGCCCGACGCAGCGGGATGATCTCGCGAACCTTCTCGTCCCGGAGATACAGTCCCGCCCACATGACGATTCCGGTGTAGACGGCAAACAGGGTCGTGCTCAGCAGAGGCTGTTCAGCTCGAAGGTTGGTCAACACCGCTCCCCCCAGGTAACCGGTGAGCAGAATCGCGCCGAGTATCGACGTTCGCGGAATCACGTACAGCGCAAGGCAGATCAGTTGCACCACCCCAGCCGTCAATGCCAGCGAGTCCGGCAACCCAAGTTCAGCCGACGCATCCTTGACTGTCTGAAGGTTGAGAATGTGGATGATGCCGTCGAAGAGCATGAAAACGACGAACAGCCCACTCAGGACGTATCCGAGCTTGCGAGCCGTGGCCGAAGGTGTCGTCGTCGTGGCGTTACCGGAAACAGTGTGGACGGGCTGGGTGGTCATCGGAATCTCCTGGGGCGAAGGCGAGCGGCCGGTTGCCACTTCGCTTGCAATTACGACTCCCGCGCGATCGAAAACTCATCGCGCCGGCCGTTACAACGCACCCGGCGTTCAGGACGATTCACCTCACGTGGTCTGATGGACGGTGACACGGGGTGCCGAAAAAGTCGGCTGAGATCAGACCCGATGAACCTGACCAGTTAGCACTGGCGGAGGGATGTCGACGTGACCGAACAGCAATTTCAGCGCGCATTGAACCTCGACGAGCAGATCGTTCTGATCACCGGTGGCGCCCGCGGGCTCGGCGCCGCACTGAGCCGAGCATTCTCCCGCTCGGGCGCCCGCGTAATCGTGAACTACAACAAGAGCCGCGATGCCGCCGAGGCCCTGGTCGCCGAACTGGGTGAGGATCGCACCTTCGCAGTCCAGGCGGACGTGACGGACCGCAGTTCCGTCGACCAGTTGTTCTCCGCTGCACGCGAGAGATTCGACGCACCGATCTCGACCGTGGTCGACAATGCACTGGTCGACTTCTCGTTCAACGGCGATGCACGGCCGAACGCGGACACGATCACCTGGGCCGACTTCGACTCTCAACTACGCGGAGCTGTTGCCGGAACACTCAATACCACCCAGGCAGCGCTACCAGGCATGCGCGAACTCGGCTTCGGCCGAATCATCACTGTCGGAACCAATCTGGTCCAGAATCCGGTAGTTCCGTACCACGACTACACCGCTGCCAAGGCCGCACTGTTGGCACTGACACGGACGCTGTCCGCCGACCTCGGTCCGGACGGGATCACAGTCAACATGGTCTCGGGCGGCTTGCTCCGCACCACCGATGCGAGCGCCGCAACACCGGAAGCCGTGTTCGACATGATCGCGGCAAGCACTCCCCTGCGCCGAGTCACCACGCCGGACGAATTTGCCGACGCTGCACTCTTTTTCGCCTCCCCATGGTCGCGGGCCGTGACCGGCCAGAACCTGGTTGTCGACGGCGGACTCGTCAAGAACTGATGGGCGCACAGCTGCGGATAGGTGCGTTCCTGCTCGGTTGCGGACATCACAGTGCGGCATGGCGTCATCGCGACTCACCGGTCGAAAGTCTCGGCGACATAACGTATTACGAGTCGCTCGCCCAGATCGCCGAACGCGGCAAGCTGGACGCCGTCTTCTTCGCTGACGGTCACAGTGTTCGCGAACCCGAGTCGGGTGCGTCGTGGTTTCTCGAGCCGATCACCGCATTGACTGCCATGGCACGAGCGACAGCGGACATCGGCCTGGTGACCACCATTTCCACCACTTTCTACACGCCGTTTCACGCGGCGCGACTGTTGGCCTCGCTCGACCACATCAGCGGCGGACGGGCCGGCTGGAACGTCGTGACCTCGATGTTCGACCAGGAGGCGCGCAACCACGGACTCGAGGCGATGCCCGATCACGCATCCCGATACGAACGAGCCGACGAATTTGTCGAAGTGGCCCTCGCATTGTGGGATTCATGGTCGGAAGACGCGCTGATTCTCGACCGGTCGGGGCGTTTTGCCGACGCAAACAGGATTTCTCGAATCGATCACGACGGCAAACATTTTCGGGTGGACGGGCCGTTGACGGTTCCGCGCTCCCCGCAAGGCCGGCCGGTGTTGTTCCAGGCCGGGGCGTCCGAGCAGGGCCGCGATCTGGCGGCGCGTCGCGCCGAGGCAATCTATTCGGTTGCCTACGACTTACCCAGCGCACAGGCCTACTACGCGGACGTGAAATCGAGAATCGAGCGAGCCGGCCGGGATTCGAACTCTGTCGCCGTGATGCCGGGACTGGTCACCTACGTCGGCAGCACCGTCGCCGAGGCCAGGGCGAAGAAGGCCGAACTCGATCTCCTGCTGCCCACCGAACAGTCGATACGCCAACTCTCGTTGTTCACCGGACAGGATTGCGAGAACTGGGATCTCGACGGGCCCGTGCCCCCGTTGCCTTCACTCGAAGCGTTCACCGGGCCGCAGGGACGCTACGCCACTATTTTGCGGATCGTCGAGAAGGACGCACCGACTGTGCGGGAACTCCTCGGGACGCTCGCTGCGGGTGGTGGTCACGCAACGATGATCGGAACACCGGAGTCGATTGCCGACGAGATGGGATCCTGGTTGAACGGCCGCGGTGCCGACGGTTTCAATCTGATGCCGCCGACCTATCCGCAGGGCCTGGAAGATTTTGTCGATCACGTGATTCCAGTGCTGCAGGCGCGTGGGTTGTTCCGTCGCGAATACGAGGGAGCGACTCTGCGAGAAAACCTCACCTAGTCCGGCAGTAGCGGCACCGACAGATCCGGATCGCGTCCCAGGAGCACTCCCCTCGTGAGGGCCGCGGAGCCGAACTTCTTCCGGACACTGTCCATTGCCGAGTCGAGGGCGGCAGTGTCCGGACCCGCGAATCCTGGACCGTCGAAGGGCAATTCGAGTTGTTCGGCGCCGTCCCGATCCAGGTTGGAGACAGCGACGCCGATCAACGTGATGCCCTTGTCCGCGATCATCGGTATCGCTTCGTCCAGCAGCACCATCGAGGCGTTCAGCAATTCCGCTGTGTCGGCGGTGGACCGGCGCAGCGTGTGAGATCGAGTTGCCCGCGTGAAATCCGCGAAGCGGAGCCGGAGCGTGACCGTGCGCCCCGTCCGCTGCGCCGAACGCATGCGTCGACTGACACGGTCGACAAGGGACATCAACGACGCATCGAGTTCTGCGCGGGGATGGGATCCGCGACCCAGCGCATGCTGAGCACCCATCGAACTGCGGCCACGATAGGCGCGGACGGGGCGCGGATCTCGATTGTGTGAGAGTGCGTAGAGATGGCGACCGGCGCCGCCCCCGAGAATCGAGACGATCGAGGATTCGTCGTGCCGAGCGATGTCACCCACCGTCACGATGTCGAAGTTTCGCAGCTTCTGGGCCGTGATCTTGCCGACGCCCCACAGCTTCTCGACCGGCAAGGGATGCAGGAACTCGGTCTCGCCCTCCGGCGGCACTCGCAGCAATCCGTCGGGTTTCGCGAATGCACTGGCGACCTTGGCCAGGAACTTGGTGCGTGCGATTCCGACCGTGATCGGTAGTCCGACCTGCTCGGCCACATCGCGTCTGAGGTTGGCTCCGATCTGCAGCGGGTTTCCCACGATCTTGGCGAGCCCGCCGACCTCGAGAAAGGCCTCGTCTATGGAGATTCCTTCGACCAGCGGCGACGTGTCGTGAAAGACGTCGAACACGTCTTTGCTCGCCTGCGAGTACGCCGACATTCGCGGAGGGACGACTATCGCCTGAGGACACAGTGATCGGGCCTGACCACCGCTCATGGCTGTGCGAACCCCGAACGCCTTGGCCTCGTAGCTTGCCGCCAAGACCACCCCACCACCGACGATGACCGGCCTGCCGGCCAGAGTCGGGTCGTCGCGTTGCTCGACTGATGCGTAGAACGAATCGAGGTCCGCATGCAGGATTGTTGCGTCACCTGTGGACCGACTACCGCCAGAATGATTACCGCCGGAACGAGCACCGCCAGGGTGATTACCTGGCGTTTCTTGATCCAGCGGTTCATGCGACACGAACATATGTTCCCATGCGCCACCGACACAATGAAAGGCCGCAAATAGATTCCATGGAATTAATCACGAATCGGGCGTACGGTGAGAAAATGATTCCACGGAATGCATATCGGTTCGGAGTCTGCTCTTGACCAGATCAGCCCTGAGCAGGCACTTCGACAACCTCGTCCGCTTCGAAACCGAACTGTGGACGGCCGTCGACCAGCGACTCCGAATCGAGCACGACCTGCCACTGAGTCGATTCGAGCCGATGCAGATCATCGACAGGCTCGGCTCCTGTCGGGTCTTCGACATCGCCGAGGCCCTCGCGATCACCGTCGGTGGCACGAGCAAGCTGGTGGATCGAATCGAAGCGGCTGGACACTGCCGTCGAAAATCCAATCCCACCGACAAACGATCCTCACTCATCGAGTTGACTCCCGAGGGCAATGAGCTGTTGCGGCGGGCGAAGGCAACGTTCGACGACGAATTGGAGCGCCGTCTCGGTTCCGTGCTGACGCCCGACGCTCTCGATCGATTCGGCGCCACACTGGCCACGCTGCGTGAAGCCAATCGAAACCTGACACCGACCACGAAGGAAAAAGCATGACCGACACAATGCGCGCAATCGTGCTCGACGCCCCCGGCCCGCCAGAAGCATTGACTATCAAAGTGATTCCGATACCCGTGCCGATTGCGGGCTGGGTACTGGTCCGGGTGAAGGCTTTCGGCCTCAATCGATCCGAACTTCACACCCGCCTCGGCCTCGCCGAAGGCGTGACATTCCCGAGGGTGCTGGGCATCGAGGCCGTCGGCGAAGTGGTGAACTGCCCCGGCGGGGAGCTCACCGAAGGCCGGCAAGTCGCCGCCATGATGGGTGGGATGGGGAGGACGTTCGACGGCGGTTATGCCGAGTACACGTGCGTTCCCGTCAGTCAGGTCGTTCCCTTCTCGAGCGAACTGGACTGGTCGACAGTGGGAGCTGTTCCCGAGATGCTGCAGACGTCCTACGGCTCGCTGACGGTAGGACTGGACGCGAAATCCGGTCAATCCCTGTTGATCCGGGGAGGAACCTCCTCGGTCGGCATGGCAACCGCAGTCCTGGCGAAGCAGTGGGGACTCACTGTCCTTGCGACCACCCGAGATGCGAACAAAGCGTCGTCGTTGACCGCGATCGGGGTTGACCACGTTATCGTCGACGACGGTGCTGTGGCCGGCCAGGTTCGAGACATCCTCCCGGGCGGTGTTGATCTGGCCCTCGAATTGGTCGGAACACCAACACTTCCCGACACGTTGCGCGCGACCCGCGTCCACGGCACCGTGTGTTTCACGGGAATGCTGTCCAACGAGTGGACAGTCAAAGACTTTTATCCGATCGACTACATTCCACGCGGAGTGCGATTGACCTCGTACGGTGGGGACGCGTCCGACCTGCCTGCCGGCGTACTGCAAGACTTCCTCTCCGCTGTGGCGTCAGGCGAGGCGGTGGCACCGATCGACGAGGTGTTCGCGTTCGAGGACATCGCGCGAGCACATGCCAAGATGGAAGCCGGTACGGCACGTGGCAAATTGGTAGTTGTGCTCTGACCTGGCTTCTCACACCACGAATCGATAACCCATTCCTGCCTCGGTGATCAGATGCTTGGGGTTCGCCGGGTCATCCTCGAGCTTCCGACGAAGTTGAGCCAGGTAGACACGCAGATAGTGGGTCTCGGTGTCGTACGCCGGTCCCCACACTTCCCGAAGCAACTCCTTCTGCCCGACCAGCTTTCCGCGGTTGCGCACAAGCATCTCGAGCATGCCCCACTCGGTCGGAGTCAGGTGCACCTGTTCACCGCGCCGACTCACTGTTTTCGCAGCCAAGTCCACCGTGAAGGACGCGGTCTCGACCGACGGTTCCGAAGTGTCCGCCGCGGAGGTTCCCCGCCTCGCCGCAGCGCGCACGCGGGCCAGAAACTCGTCCATCCCGAAGGGTTTGGTGACGTAGTCGTCCGCACCGGCGTCGAGAGCCTCGACCTTGTCCGCGGAATCCGTGCGCGCCGACAGCACGATGACCGGCGCCGTGCACCAGCCACGCAGGCCGGCAAGCACTTCGGTGCCGTCCATGTCGGGCAGTCCGAGATCGAGTACCACGACGTCCGGTGGACGCTCGGCAGCAGCCCGCAAGGCACCGGCGCCCGTCGACGCGGTCACCACCTCGTACCCGCGCACCGAAAGATTGATACGCAGAGCTCGCAGAATCTGCGGTTCGTCGTCCACTACCAGGATTCGACTCATGATCCATTCCCATTCGTACCGGCCGCAGCCAACTCCACGATCATCGTCAATCCCCCACCAGGTGTGTCTGTGGCGCTGACCGTTCCGCCCATCGCATCGACAAACCCGCGCACCACGGAAAGTCCGAGGCCCACTCCGCCGGTGTTGTCGCGATCTCCCATCCGTTGGAACGGCTGGAACATCGTTTCGGCCTCACCTCGCGGAACACCTGGGCCCGTATCGGCAACACTGATCACCACACGATCACCGAGTTGCGCCGCCCCGACGCGCACCGGGGTTTCTCCCCCGTAGCGCAGAGCGTTGTCGACGATGTTCGCAATCACCCGCTCGAGCAGACCTTGATCTGCTTGCACTGCAACGGTACCCACGTCGACGACTACACTTCGAGCCCGCGAATCCGAGCGTCCACCGATGCCGAGGCCCAGCAACGCGCGGTGAACCACCTCGTCCAGATACACCGGCCGCAGCGTGGGTTTCACCACCCCGGCGGCAAGTCGGGACGAGTCGAGCAAGTTCCCGACCAGCGCCGTCAACTGATCCGCCGACTCCTCGATGGTTGCCAACAATTCAGCGGTGTCTTCGGGCGAGAACTCGATGTCGTCGCTGCGCAGACTCGACACCGCCGCCTTCACTCCGGCGAGAGGCGTTCGCAGGTCATGGCTTACCGCTGACAGCAGGGCTCGACGCAGTTGATCAGCCTCGGTGAGCGCGGCAGCCTTGCTCGCCTCGACTGTCAGTTTCTCCTGGCGGATCATCCCAACTGCTTGGTGAGCGACCACCGTCAGCACTCGTCGGTCCCGCGCGCTCAGGTCGGGCCCAGCCAACAACAGCGCGTATTCCCCGTCGTTGACCTCACAGACCGTATCCGCTTCGTCGTCCGTGGTCGGCGGCTGCGTACCGACGGCAGCGATGACTCCGTCGTCGTGATGAATGACGGAAACCCCTCGCTGGCGATAGATTTCGAGTGCCTTCGCCAGAAGTGTCGACAGATCCGCTCCGCGGAGAACTGATCCCGCGAACAGTGTGAGCAGTTCGGCTTCCTCGGATGCGCGCTTCGCCTCGCGGGCGCGCTTTGCTGCGGCGTCGACCAGAACGGCAACTGCCACAGCCACGATCAACAGCACGACAGTAGTGATGAAGTTGTCAGGTTCGGCGATGGTGAAGCTGTACCGCGGATCGGTGAAGAAGTAATTGAGCAGCAGTCCCGAGATCAGTGCCGACAATATCGCCGGGCCGACGCCGCCGAGGAGGGCAACCAGAACGACCACGACGAAGAACAGCGCGTTCTCGCCGTTGACCCCGGAGATTCGGTCGACGAGACCCATGATCGCGGCCGCGAGCGAAGGCACGACGATCGCCGCAATCCACGACAGGACCCGGCGCTCCGAGCGCCCCAGCACCGAAATGCGTCGTCGCGCCGTCGCTTCCTCGTGCGTGACCATGTGAACGTCGATACCACCGGACTGCTGAACCACCGCAGCGCCGATCCCCTCGTCGAGGATGCGAGCCAGGCGGGAACGCCGCGACGTTCCCAGCACCAACTGTGTGGCGTTCTCCTCACGCGCGAACTCGAGGAGCGTCGACGGTACGTCGTCACCGACAACAGTGTGAAGCGTGGCGCCGACTCCGACAGCCAACGCGCGCACCTTGCCCATCTCGGGGGCTGAGACACCGGTGAGTCCGTCACCGCGTACGACGTGGACCACCATCAGCTCGGCGCTCGACTTCGACGCGATTCGAGATGCGCGTCGTACCAGGGTTTCCGACTCCGGTCCCCCGGTCACGGCAACGACGACACGCTCGCGCGCCTCCCAGGTATCGGTGATCTTGTTCTCGGCCCGGTATTTCGCCAGTGCGGCGTCCACCTGATCGGCCACCCACAGCAGTGCCAGTTCGCGTAGCGCCGTGAGGTTTCCGCGTCTGAAGTAATTGCCCAAGGCCGCATCGACCCGTTCCGGTGAATACACGTTTCCGTGAGAAAGTCTGCGGCGCAGCGCCTCCGGGGTGATGTCGACCAGCTCGACCTGCGCCGCACTACGTACTACCGCGTCCGGAACCGTCTCCTGCTGAACCACGCCGGTGATGTGCGCGACAACGTCGTTGAGGCTTTCGAGGTGTTGCACGTTGACCGTGGACAGAACGTCGATCCCGGCTTCGAGCAGTTCCTGTACGTCCTGCCAGCGCTTGTGATTCTTGCTCCCTGGCGTGTTGGTATGTGCCAACTCGTCCACCAGGACAAGGGCCGGACGCCGAGCCAACACGGCCTCGACGTCCAGTTCCGGCATCCGTGTTCCGCGATAATCCACCAGCTTGGGCGGCACTATTTCGAGGTCTCCGATCTGCGCCGCGGTGCGGGCGCGGCCGTGTGTCTCCACGACGGCCGCGACCACGTCACAGCCACGATCTCGACGCCGATGAGCCTCACCGAGCATCGCGAAGGTCTTTCCGACGCCAGGCGCAGCGCCGAGGTAGATACGCAATTCACCACGTTTGCGTGCCCTACCGAAAGATTGACCGACCTTCTCCGAAGAACTCACGTGACAATCATCCACCAGTCGTCGGTGCAGCACACGTAGGTGCCGTCAATCCGAGTGCCAGGTTCAATTCCAGTACGTTGACTCGCTCGGCTCCGAGAAATCCGAGTTGCCGACCGTCGGTGTGCTCGGCCACCAAGTCCCGCACCTGGTCTTCCGAGATGCCGTTGTTGGCCGCCACCCTCGCGACCTGCAGTTCGGCGTACGCCGGACTGATGTGGGGATCGATACCCGAGCCCGAACCGGTGACTGCGTCGACGGGAACCGATGCCGGGTCGACACCCTCACGTGCCGCGATGGCTGCCCGGCGCTCGATGACGAATCCGGCCAGAATCTCGCTGCTCGGCCCCTGGTTGGACGGCAGTGCCGCAGCGGGATCACCGGTGGCAAACGGATCCTCGTCCGAAACGGATCCGACAACACGATTGTGGAAGAACGGGTCCTGCTGCCCTTCGGCGACCTGCGGATCGACACCCACCCAGGCACTGCCGACCACGCAACCGGCGGCATCGGTGACCGGTGAGCCTTCGGCAGATCCGGAGCTGATCCGGCTGACACCCCACACCGCGGCGGGATAGACCACACCGAGAACGACGGTGAGCGCGAGCAATACGAGCAAACCCGCCCACACCTGTTTGGCAAAACCGATAGTGAAACGCATGTCAGGTCACCCAATTCCAGGAATCAAACGTACGACGAGATCGATCAACCAGATACCGACGAACGGTGTGATCACACCGCCGAGACCGTAGACGAGCAAGTTACGTCCGAGCAACTGCGATGCCGTCGACGGTCGGTATCGAACACCCTTGAGTGCCAACGGAATCAAACCGATGATCACCAAGGCGTTGAAGATCACGGCCGAGACGATCGCCGATTCGGGGGTGGCGAGACGCATGATGTTCAACGCGTCCAGCTGCGGGTAGATGCCGCTGAACAAGGCCGGCAGGATTGCGAAATACTTCGCCAGGTCGTTCGCCAACGAGAATGTGGTCAACGCGCCGCGGGTGATCAGCAATTGCTTGCCGATTTCCACCACCTCGATCAGCTTGGTGGGATCGGAGTCGAGATCGACCATGTTCCCGGCCTCTTTGGCTGCCGAGGTTCCCGTGTTCATCGCGACCCCGACATCGGCCTGGGCAAGGGCGGGAGCATCATTGGTCCCGTCACCGGTCATCGCGACGAGACGTCCGCCTTCCTGTTCCTTCCGGATCAGGGCCAGTTTGTCTTCCGGGGTGGCCTCCGCCATGAAGTCGTCGACGCCCGCCTCGTCGGCAATCGCCTTCGCAGTCAACGGATTGTCGCCGGTGATCATGATCGTGCGAATACCCATCGCCCGGAGTTCGGCGAACCTGTCAGCCATTCCCGGCTTTACGACGTCGGACAACGCGATCACGCCGAGGATCGAGGTACTCTCACCATGCTTGACGGCAACTACCAGCGGCGTTCCGCCCGCTTGGGCGATGTCGTTCACGGTGTCGGTCACCGCGCTCTCCGCGTGTCCACCGCCACTGACGACCCAGTTCATCACCGCATCTGCTGCACCCTTTCGGATTTGGCGTCCGGAATGGTCGAGTCCGCTCATCCGGGTTTGTGCCGTGAACGGAACGAACTCTGCGCGTTCCTCGTCCAGCGTCGGCTCGGCAGCGAGACCGAAATCCGCTGCGCACAGCTCGACGATGCTCCGTCCCTCGGGAGTTCCGTCGGCCAGGCTCGACAAGCGAGCTGCCGCAGCAAGATCGTCGGCGGATACACCGGGCGCCGGATGGAGTGCGGTGGCCCGGCGGTTACCGAAAGTGATGGTTCCGGTCTTGTCCATCAACAGGGTGTCGATGTCGCCCGCAGCTTCCACCGCGCGTCCCGACATCGCGAGAACGTTGCGCTGGACGAGGCGGTCCATGCCCGCGATACCGATCGCCGAGAGCAGCGCTCCGATGGTCGTCGGGATCAGGCAGACGAGAAGTGCGATCAGCTTGATCGGATCCTGCTCGTGCCCCGCGTACAAGCCCATCGGGCCGATGGCTACGACGGCGAGGAGGAAGATGACGGTCAACGACGCGAGCAGGATGTTGAGCGCAATCTCGTTGGGTGTCTTCTGACGTGAAGCACCCTCGACGAGCGCGATCATCCGGTCCACGAACGAACTGCCCGGTGCTGCGGTGATTTCCACGACGATGCGGTCCGAGAGAACCGTCGTACCACCGGTGACGGCGCACCGGTCACCACCGGATTCACGGACCACCGGCGCGGATTCACCGGTGATCGCCGATTCGTCTACGGAGGCAATACCTTCGACCACGTCGCCGTCGCCGGGGATGACCTCGCCGGCAACCACTATCACCCGATCGCCGACCACCAGTTCGGTGCCGGAAACCGATTCGATCGCACCGCTCATCGTGATCCGATGTGCTGTGGTGTCCTGCTTCACCTTTCGCAGGCTCGCCGCCTGCGCCTTGCCGCGCCCTTCGGCCACGGATTCGGCGAGGTTCGCGAAGATCACCGTGAACCAGAGCCACAGGGTGATCACCCAGGAGAACACCGAGGGATCGGCGATCGCCATGACAGTGGTGATGACGGAACCGACGAACACCACGAACATGACCGGGTTGCGGGCGAGGTGGCGTGGGTCGAGTTTGCGCACGGCCCCCGGCAACGCGGTGATCATCTGCCGCGGGTTGAAAATGCCTGCGTGTACTTGACGGGACTGCCCTGGATCAGCCTTGTCGGCGGCGTCTTGCGCTACCACGGGTTTCTCACTGATACGCACGGTCATTGAAGAGCCTCCGCTAGCGGGCCCAGCGCGAGGGCCGGGAAGAATGTAAGTGCAGCAACAAGAACGACGGTGCCGGTCAACAAACCGGTGAACATCGGTCCGGACGTCGGGAGGGTGCCGGCCGTCGGCGCCACCTTCTTCTGCGAGGCAAGAGCACCGGCCAAAGCGAGAACGAAGATGATCGGCAGGAATCGGCCGAGAAGCATGCAGATTCCGAGAGACGACTGGAACCAGTCGCTGGTGACCGTCAGACCGCCGAAGGCGCTGCCGTTGTTGTTGGAGGCGGAGGCGAAGGCGTAAAGCACCTCACTGAACCCGTGGATCGATCCCGGCGTGCCCGGATCTCCCCCATTGCCTTGATAACCGGTGGTCGAACCGAGGATGACGGTGATGGCGGTACCGATCAAGACCAGCGCGGGCATGACCAGAATCGACAGCGCCGCAAGGGTGATCTCGCGTCGACCCAACTTCTTGCCGAGATATTCGGGCGTGCGACCGACCAGCAGTCCGCCGACGAACACTGCGATCAATGCCAGCACAAGAATCCCGTAGAGGCCGGTTCCGACTCCACCTGGCGCAATTTCGCCGAGCAACATGTTGAGCAGGACCGCGCCGCCGCCGAGGGGTGACATGCTGTCGTGGGCCGAGTTCACCGCGCCCGTCGACGTTCCCGTGGTCGCCACCGCGAACAACGCCGATCCGGGGATTCCGAAGCGAACTTCCTTGCCCTCCATCATCGAACCAGCTGCTGTGGCGGCAACACCGCGTGCGCCGGATTCGGCAGCGAGCGTGACTGCGAGCAGCCCGCTCCACAGGATTCCCATCACTGCCAGCAAGGTGAGGCCTTGCCTACGATCCCCGACGAGAGTTCCGAACGTTCGGGTGAGGCAGACCGGAATCAACAGGATCGCCAGGATCTCGACGACATTGCTCAACGGGGTGGGGTTCTCGAACGGGTGCGCCGAGTTGGCAGCCAAGATCCCGCCACCGTTGGTGCCGAGTTCCTTGATCGCTTCCTGGGACGCGACGGGGGCCAGTGCATTGGTCACCGCATTGCCGTCGAGGCCGGTGGAGGCGAAACCGCTGTGGAACGACTGGATCACACCCTGGCTCAACAGGATCAGGGCGATCACGAAGGCGAACGGGAGGAGGATGCGCAGAGAACCACGCGTCAGATCGACCCAGAAGTTGCCGATCTCGCCGCCCCTGGCCACCCGAATGAAGCCGCGAACCAATGCGATGGCCACCGCCATGCCGACCGCTGCCGAGACGAAGTTCTGCACCGCCAGACCGACGGGCTGAACGAAGTTGCTCATCGTCGTTTCCGGCGTGTACGACTGCCAGTTGGTGTTCGCCACAAACGAAATCGCGGTGTTGAACGCTACGGCGGGACTGACCCCGGACAGACCGTCACTGAGCGGCAGTACTCCCTGAATCCGTTGCAGGAAGTACAGGAACAATGCGCTGGCCAGCGAGAATCCGAGAACGCTTGCGGCGTAGCCGTACCACGTCTGCTCGGCCCTGGAGTCGATCCGACCGACGCGGTAGATCACACTCTCGACCCGAAGATCTCGCGTCGACGAGTAAACACGCGCCATGTAGTCGCCCACCGGGACGTAGGCGATTGCCAGAACGACGAGGACAAAAGCGATCTGCAGGCCGGCTGCAAGAGCGGGCGACATCAGAACCTCTCAGGATCTACGAGTGCAACGAGCAGGTAAATGACCAATGCCGCGGCGACGGCGATCAGAACCACGCTGACCACACCGGCAACCGTCATTTGGGAGCGCTCGCCTGTAGGGCGCGCAGTACCAGCGCGCACACGAGAAAACCGCCGAGAATCAGAGCAACGTAGGCCAGATCGGCCATGAGCTTCCCTCTTCGAAATCTTTTGCCGTGCTGCTGTGCATCGCAGCCATGACGCGCGGTCGCCCTCGACCGGATGCGCTCTCTCAGCTTCGACCTCCGGAAAGGCCGATTCCGCGTCTCTGACGATCCGCTTACGCACTGACCTGGCGTCTTGACGCGATCTTGACGCGAAACCGAAGTTCACTAATACTGAAACAAGTTACTGTTCGTTCGAACGAACAGTTTTGCGAAGGGAACCTGATGACTTCTCGAACCGACCACGATCTCGCCCCCGGTCTTGTCGACCAGGTTGCGAGTCTGGCCTCGGGCGCCACCTCGTCCGTCGCGGCCACGGAGGCAACGCTGAGCCGGATCGAGGCCACTCAGCCTCACCTCAATGCGTTCAAGATCGTGCGGCGAGAGAAGGCACTCGAGGAAGCTGCCGAGGCCGACAGACGTCTCGCACGCGGCGAGCGTCTGCCGCTGCTCGGTGTGCCGATCGCAGTGAAGGACGACGTCGACATCACTGGCGAACCCACGGCCTTCGGTTGCCCTGGCGATTTCCCGGCCAAGACCGAGGACTCGGAGATGATTCGACGCCTTCGCGACGCCGGCGCAGTGATCGTGGGCAAGACTAACAGCCCGGAATTGGGCCAGTGGCCCCTCACGAGCGGTTCAGCCTTCGGTTACACGCGCAATCCGTGGTCGCGTCACCACACTCCAGGCGGATCGTCGGGCGGCACCGCCGCGGCCGTCGCCGCCGGATTGGTCAGCGCCGGAATCGGTTCCGACGGTGCCGGTTCCATCCGAATCCCTGCGGCCTGGACCAACCTCGTCGGAATCAAACCGCAGCGCGGGCGCATCTCCACCTGGCCCGACGCCGAAGCGTTCTACGGCCTGACGGTCAACGGCCCGCTCGCTCGCACCGTCGCCGACGCGGCACTGCTGCTCGACGTCGCTGCCGGCAACCATGACGGCGATCTCCACAAGCCGACACCGGTAACGGTCAGCGACGCGGTGGGACGCGACCCCGGAAAACTGAAAATCGCGCTTTCCCTTCGCAATCCGTTCACCGCCACTCCCGTGAAGCTGGACCCGGAAGTGCGCCTGGCCGTGCATTCGATCGCCGACACGCTGCGGGAACTCGGACACCACGTCGTCGTCGACGATCCCGCATACGGCCTGATCTTCGGCCTGAACTTTCTGCCCCGCTCACTCGTCGGGGTCCACGACTGGCTCGGACGCGTTCCCGACCCGAAACTGGTCGATACCAGAACACGCGGAAATGCCCAGAACGGCAAGCTACTTCGCGGCGCACCTCTGCGCGCGGCCCGCGCGGCCGAGCCGCGGATGCGAAAGCGGATCGGAGCGATCTTCGACACCTACGACGTCGTCCTGGCACCCACGACGGCAACTCCACCGATCATGGCGACCGCGATCGACGGCATCGGTGGCTGGGACACCGACAAGGTCATGACCGGCGCCTGCCCCTACGCGTGGCCGTGGAACGTCCTCGGCTGGCCCTCGGTCAACGTGCCGGCCGGATTCAGCAACACCGGCCTTCCCATCGGTGCGCAGTTGATGGGCAACGAGAACACCGAACCTCTGTTGGTCTCCCTCGCTTCACAATTGGAATCGGTCCTGCGTTGGGATCAGATCCGACCCGAGCCGTGGTGGTGACCCGATGAGTAACCGGGACGTCCGCGAGCGAATACTCGACGCCGTTCTGCACGTCGTCGGTACCGACGGCATCCCGGGTGTGAGCAACCGGCGCATCGCCGCGCAGGCCGGCGTCTCACTCGGATCGATCACGTATCACTTCGCCAGCCAGTCGGACATGCTCCGCGCTGCTCTGTCTCGTTTCGTGACCGACGAGACGACGCGCCTGCGCGCCTTGGCCGAGGAGTACCGCGACAAAGGTCTGAGCGTCGAGGACGCCGCGGCAATAGCCGAAAAGGTGACGCGAGATCTTTCGTTCTCGGCCGAGCGGATCGCGCCGTTCGAGATGTACATCGCCGCCGGGCGCGACCACGAACTCCACGAAGTCGCCGTCGAATGCTTCGCCGCCTACGACGATTTGACCGTCACGATTCTGACGGCACTCGGTGTACCTGATCCGGAGTCGATTGCATCGACGCTCGTCGCCGTCATCACCGGGCTCCAACTCCGACGCCTGGCCACCGGCGTCGACGAGCAGGACATCGGCGCGGCGATCCTCAGGGTCCTCCGGCCCTAGAAGCCCAGCCGGCCGAGCTGCTTCGGGTCGCGCTGCCAGTCCTTGGCGACCTTGACGTGCAGCTCCAGGAAGATCCGCACACCGAGCAGCTTCTCGATCTGCAGGCGCGCACTGGTACCGACTTCCCGCAGACGCGCCCCGCCCTTACCGATGACGATGCCCTTCTGACTGGGCCGCTCGACGTAGAGCAACGCATGCACGTCGAGCATCTCGCCCTGCTTCTCGGTGCGACCCTCACGCGGGATGACCTCCTCGATCACCACAGCCAGAGAGTGCGGCAATTCTTCGCCGAGCCCCTCGAGCGCAGCCTCACGGATCAGTTCGGCCATGAGCACCTCTTCGGGCTCGTCCGTCAATTCGCCGTCCGGGTAGAAGGCCGGGCCCTCGTCCATCAGACCGGCGAGGACGTCGACCAGGATCTCGACCTGTTCACCCGACTTCGCGGACACCGGAACGACCTCGGATTCGGGGCCGAGCAGGGTGGACAGCGCGAGCAACTGCTTTCCGACGGCGTCGCGGCTGACCTTGTCGATCTTGGTCACGATGCCGACAAGCTTGGTCTTGGGCGCCATCTGACGGACCTGCTGCACGATCCAGCGGTCTCCGGGCCCGATGGCCTCGTCGGCCGGGATGCACAGGCAGATGACGTCGACCTCGGAGTACGTGTCGCGAACCAGGTCATTGAGGCGCTGCCCGAGCAAAGTGCGGGGCTTGTGCAGTCCAGGGGTGTCGACCAGGATCAGCTGCGCATGCTCGCGGTGAACGATGCCGCGAATCGTGTGGCGCGTCGTCTGCGGGCGCGAGGACGTGATCGCGATCTTGCTGCCGACCAACGCGTTGGTCAGCGTGGACTTGCCCGTATTGGGTCGACCCACGAAACACACGAAGCCTGACCGGAATTCGTTCTTGCTCATAACTGCTCCTCGCTGAACTCTCGCTCAGTCATCGGTGTCTTCTGTCTCTTCGTCTTCGGACGGCGGGATGCGCTGCACGAACACCGTGCTGATGCGTACCCGGCCTCGGCCCGTATTGGTTCCCTCGCCGCGCAGGATCAAACCGTCGTACTCCACTTCGGAACCGGGAAGTGGCACTCGGCCGAGTACGTATCCGATCAGCCCGCCGACGGTCTCCACCTCGTCGAGTTCGAGTTCGAGATCGAACAATTCACCGAGGTCTTCGATGGGAAGTCTCGCGGATACGCGGAACATTCCGTCTCCGAGATCCTCGATGGGCGGCGTCTCGTCCTCGTCGTACTCGTCGGCGATCTCACCGACGATCTCTTCGATGACGTCCTCGATCGTGACGAGCCCGGCGATTCCGCCGTACTCGTCGACGAGTATCGCCATGTGGTTGCGGTCGCGCTGCATCTCGGCCAGCAAGCTGTCGAGCGGCTTCGAGTCGGGAACGAAGACGGCGGGCCGCATGACGTCGCAGACGTTGACGTTCCGGCCGCCGTCGGGCAGGTGGTAGGTCTGCTTGACCAGATCCTTGAGGTAGACGACACCGAGCACGTCGTCGACGTTCTCCCCGATGACCGGCAGGCGCGAGTGACCACTGCGGACGGCCAACGACGTTGCCTGCCCGGCATTCTTGTCGTTCTCGATCCACACCATGTCGGTGCGCGGCACCATCACCTCGCGCGCCGACGTGTCTCCCAGTTCGAAGACGGACTGGATCATTCGGCGTTCTTCGTCGGCCACGACGCCGCGTTCCTGCGCCATGTCCACGAGTTCACGCAACTCGATTTCCGACGCGAACGGGCCGTTGCGGAAGCCCTTACCCGGGGTCAATGCGTTACCCACGAGGATCAGGACGCGACTGATCGGCCCGAGCAGAACCCCGATCCACAGCAGTGGCAGCGACGCGGCCATCGCGATGGAGTACGCATGTTGGCGCCCAAGCGTTCTCGGTCCGACGCCGATGACCACGTACGAGACGAGAACCATGATCACCGCGGTGACGGTCAGTGCCCAGCCCAGCGAGAGGACGTCGATCAGGCCGCCCACGAGTACGACGGTGGCCGTGATCTCGCACAAAATGCGAAGCAGGACCATCAGATTCACGTATCGCGGACGATCGGTCAGGATGCGTTGCACTCGCGCGGCGCCGGCTCGCTCTTCCTTTGCCATCTCGTCGATCCGCGCCGACGAAATGGTGTTGAGCGCCGAGTCGACGGCCGCGAACACACCACCGACCGGGACAAGAGCAATCGCCAGAACAAAGAGCGCTATGGCGCTACTCACTACAGAACCCCCGGATAACTGTTATCGGTCCACTCCGTCGACGAAACCGGTCTTACCGAGCAGCTTCTGATCGCGTTCGGCCAGTGCTGCTTCGCGGTCGATACGGCGAAGGTCTTCGTACCACTCTTCGAGGAGGCTGTTCTGCAAGCCGAACATCTCCTTCTCCTCTTCCGGCTCCGCATGGTCGTAGCCGAGAAGGTGCAACACACCGTGGACGGTCAGGAGGGCAAGTTCGTGAGCCAGTGAATGCCCGGCCTTGTCAGCCTGATCCGCGGCAAAAGACGGACACAGCACGATGTCGCCGAGCATCGACGGCCCCGGCTCGGGGGAATCGGGACGGCCACCCGGCTCGAGTTCATCCATCGGGAACGACATGACGTCGGTCGGACCCGGCAGGTCCATCCAGCGAACGTGCAGATCCGCCATCGTCGCGGAGTCGACGAGAACCATCGACAGCTCGGCCGCCGGATGGACATCCATCCGAGCGATCACGAAACGGGCAACGCTGATCAACTCCGGTTCGGAGATGTCCATGCCCGATTCGTTCGAGACCTCGATGCTCATGTGCGACGCTCTTTCCTGGGAAAAGTAGGGGTTGATGCGTCGCTCAGCCTACCGTCGCGGTGAATGAGCATGTGCAGCGCGGCGCTGCGCCCGGTTTCCGACCGCCAACTCGCCGGACCGATCCGATTCGTGACGCTCGTAAGCGTCGACGATGTGAGAGACCAGCCGATGACGTACGACGT
This sequence comes from Rhodococcus sp. SG20037, assembly GCF_031763325.1. Classification (NCBI taxonomy): domain Bacteria; kingdom Bacillati; phylum Actinomycetota; class Actinomycetes; order Mycobacteriales; family Nocardiaceae; genus Rhodococcus; species Rhodococcus sp. SG20037. Next base: position 3,900,968 of record NZ_CP134497.1, read on the forward strand.
CGCTGCTGTCGAGAGTGGCGAAATGAATATCGTCGATCCCGGTGAGGATTTCGGATGCCGCGCGCAGACCCGAACGGGCCCCGCCCGGCAGATCGACCTGGGTCACGTCTCCGGTGACCACGATCTTGGAACCGAACCCGAGGCGGGTCAGGAACATCTTCATCTGCTCGGCCGTGGTGTTCTGCGCTTCGTCCAAGATGATGAAGGCGTCGTTGAGCGTCCGGCCACGCATGTAGGCGAGCGGAGCGACCTCGATGACTCCGGCCTGCATCAACTTCGGAATCGCCTCGGGATCCATCATGTCGTGCAATGCGTCGTGCAGCGGGCGGAGATACGGATCGATCTTCTCGTGCAGCGTGCCGGGCAGAAAGCCCAGTCGCTCCCCGGCCTCGACTGCCGGCCTGGTCAAGATGATCCGAGAGACCTGCTTGGCCTGCAACGCCTGAACGGCCTTGGCCATGGCGAGGTAGGTCTTGCCGGTACCGGCCGGGCCGACTCCGAACACGATGGTGTTCTCGTCGATGGCGTCGACGTAGCGTTTCTGGTTGAGGGTCTTCGGCCGAATCGTCTTGCCCCGACGCGAAAGAATGTCGAGGGAGAGCACCTCGGCCGGAGACTCGCCGACCTCGTTGGTGAGCATGCCGATGGTTCGTCGAACAGCGTCCGGGGCAATGGGCTGCCCTCGACCGGCCAGCGACGCCAATTCACTGAACACACGTTCTGCCAGCGCCACGTCTGCAGCCGTCCCCGACAAGGAGATGGTTCCGCCACGTACATGAATGTCGGCACGAAGCTCACGTTCGATCGCGGTGAGATTCTCGTCCGTCGCCCCCAGGATTTGACGCACGGTCTCCGGCGCCAGATCCATACTCGAACGGACGGTGCGCTCTGCGGGCAGAGCGCGCTCGGTGATGGTGGTTACACGGTTCCCGTCGAGTTCACTGTGTTCACTCACGTGGTGAATATGGCCTGCTTTCTGGTCCGATCAGCCCACTCGACTCGTGAGCCTCGATACTTCGAAGTCTAGCGCCAGAGTCGGACACGGCCCACTTGTTAATCGTCCCGGCCTAATCCTCGCGGCGACCGGACGGCAGCGATTCGCGGATCCATTCCGACGCTTCGGCGACGATCTCGGAGCTTCTGTCCGGACTGATACCCGCGATGACCAGGCACACGGCGGCAAAGGATTCGCCCGAGTCCGTGATCAGCCCACTGTTGGCCTGATCGAACAAAGTGATCGTGATCGCCTCGGTCATCGCTACCAGAGTCTCGGCCGGCAGGTATTTCGAGAAGGTTCCGTCACGCTGACCGCGCTCGACGACGCTGATACTCACGGCGCGCGCGGGCTCCATCAGATCGAGAATCCGCTGCTCCCCCAACTCTTTGCGAGCAAAGCTGAGCAGCATCCGGAAGCGATCACCGACCGGCCATGACAGCAATGCCAGTACGGCAGTCGCCAGATCCGGGCGCTCGGGCGGCTCGCCGGCTTGGCTCAGCGCAGCTACGAGATCGGTCGACGCCTCGTCCACGATGCCGTTGATCAGCGCCTCTCGGCTGTCGAAATGCGCGTACACGGTTCGCCTGACCACACCGGCGGCCTTTGCGACGTCGTCCATGCTCGCATCCGGATCAGCAGCGAACGCCGTGATCGCCGCCTCGATGATGCGATTGCGATTGGCCGCGGCCTGACTACGACGCTGCCGTCCGCCCGATTCGGCAGTTCCCGAAACGACTGTGCCCGAATGCGTCAATGCGCGTTCCACCTCTTTCGACTGCCCAACTGTGATCTAGGTCAATCATAGTTGCACATCGGTGTGCAAGTTATTAACTTACACATCAGTGTGCAAATAGATCGAGGAGTGTCTTCGATCATCAGGAACGGAGTCGCGTCATGACGACACTCATGAGCAAACCTGTCTCGGAGATGGACCAGCCGTACTCACGGCGGTGGGCCGCGCTCGGGGTGTTGTGCCTGAGTCTGCTGATCGTCGTGATGGCGAATACCGCGCTGATCGTCGCGGCGCCGGACATGACCAGAGACCTCGGCCTCACCAGCACGCAACTTCAATGGGTCATCGACGGCTACACCGTTCCCTACGCCGCATTGATGCTGCTGTTCGGCGTGATCGGTGACAAGTACAGTCGCCGCGGCGCACTTCTCGCCGGACTCGCCGTGTTCGCCGGCGGCGCCGTCTTCGGCAGCATCGCGGACACCACCAACGCCGTCATCGCGGCACGAATGATCATGGGCGTCGGCGCCGCGATCATCATGCCCGCGACGCTTTCGCTTCTGGTCGCTACCTTTCCCAAAGCGGAGCGATCACGCGCCATCGCGGCGTGGGCGGCGACATCGGGTCTCGCGATTGCACTCGGTCCGCTGTTGGCCGGATGGATTCTCGACAGTCATTCCTGGAGCATCACTTTCCTGATCAACGTCCCGATCGCCGCAGTCGCTGCCGTCGCCGCCGTAATTCTGGTGCCGCCGAGCAAGGCCGAGCACCTGGGCCGGATCGACTGGATCGGCGGCGCACTCTCGGTGGTCACCATTGGCTCGCTCGTGTACTCGATCATCAACGGATTCCACTTCGGGTGGACCGGCGGACCCATCGGTGCCGCCGTACTCGCTGCGATCGGCCTCGTCTCGTTCGTCGTCTGGGAACTGCGTCACCCGCAGCCACTGCTCGACGTCCGTAAGCTCGGCCAGCGCATGGTCGGCGGCGCGACGCTCGCCGTACTTCTGCTGTTCCTGGCCGCCTTCGGCGCCATCTACTTCATCTCACAGCAGTTCCAGTTCATCCTCGGCTACGGCGCACTCGAAACCGGTGTTCGTCTGCTGCCCTTGGCAATTGCCGTCTCGATCGGCGCCGTTGTCAGTGGGCGGATCACTCCGCTGATCGGCGTCCGGGCATCCATCGTCGGCGGCATGGTGGTCGCCGCGATCGGCGTTCTGATTCTCACGCAGGTCGACGGCGATTCGGGCTACTGGATGTTCGCAGTCCCACTGATCCTGCTCGGCCTGGGCATCGGTCTCAGCGAACCGCCGGCCACCGACGCCATCATGGACAACTTCTCCGAGGACGATCTCGGTGCTGCGGGTGGCCTCAACGACACCGCCATCGAACTCGGCGGCTCGCTGGGTATCGCGATCCTCGGCTCGATCCTCGCTGCGAGCTACAAGGATTCGATTGCCGGATTCATCAATGGAATGCAGGTTCCGCAGTTGACGGGCGAACTTGCACAACAGGCTGCGTACGCGATGGAGGTGTCGGGCGAATCCGTCGGCGGCGCTTCGTTGGTCGCCGAAGAGATGGCAGGCAACCCGTTGGCTGCAGCTCAGGCAGGGCCGCTGCTCGACGCCGCAGGCAGTGCCTACGCCGACGCGATTTCGGCGGCCAGTTGGGCGGGCGGTCTTGCACTGTTCGTGGGGGCAGTTGTCGTGGCGTTCATCCTGCCGGGCAAGAAGGCCCCTGTGGAAGTGGACCCCGCGTCAGTCTGACGTGCTCGGAGCCAGCGGGTCTTCGGCGAGAACCAACTCGCGGGAGACCCGCCACGACTCGGTCGAGGGTGAGAGAAATGCGTCGTGTCCTTCGCCCTCGATCACACGCAGTGACACGGGATCACCAGCCGCTTCCGCGGCTTTCGCGTACCGGGAGCTCACCTTGGCCGGCACCTGCAGGTCCTCCGCACCCGTAACGCACACAACGGGGACGCCGATCGGCAATCGATGCTGCGGCGACGCACTGCGATACAGATCCGGGTCCGCGTCGAACGGAACGCCGAACAGATCCTCGATGAAGCTGATCCGTCGTCCACGCTCGCCTGCCGACGCCAGATCGAGTGCGGCCGCCTGGGCGATGACCCGTTCAGGCCGGGTGAACGTGTCCTTCTCCCCCGCCAGCCACACTGCAAGATGTCCTCCGGCCGAATGCCCGAGCAAGCGAATCTGATTCAGATCCAATTCGGCCGAGGACTTCGCGGCAACCAGTCCGGGGATTTCGTCGTATGCCGTTTTCACGTCGGCGGACATCTCCGGCCAACCACCGCCCGCCCCGAGACGGCGGTATTCGATGTTCCACACCGCGACGCCGTGCCGCGCGAGTTCGACAGCAAATGCGGTGCCCAGAGTCAATCCGTACTGCCCGCTCCAGAAGCCGCCGTGGATCTGCATGACGACCGGGATCGGGCCGTCAACGACTCCGTCGGGAACGTAGAGATGCCCGAACTGCTGCTCGTGTCGGCCGTACGGAATCTTGAATCGAGGCACCGAGGAAATCTATCTCAGGCGAGGGCGCTGCCTGCGGCCCAGTCTGCCCAGGAAAGGGTCCAGTCGCCGTTCTGCCACACCTCCAGCGGAGCGCCGCCGGTGTTCTTGATCTCGACGACATCTCCCGGCTGCGAGAAATCGAAGAACCATTTGGCATTGGCCGCACTGAGATTGAGGCAACCGTGCGAGGTGTCGGTGTTTCCCTGCGCCCAGACGGTGCTCTCCAACTCGTGAAGATAGATACCGTCCGTGCTGATGCGGGTGGCCCAGTTGATGGATTCCTTGTAGCCCAGGCGCGAGTTGATCGGCAGACCGTAGGTCGACGAATCCATGATGACGGGATTTGCCTTGTCCATCACGGTGTACGTGCCGGGCTGGGTCCAGAACGAGAGCGTCGTGCCGCCGATCGTCTCGGTGCCGCCCATTCCCATCGAGGTCGGCATTTCCTTGATCACCTGACCGTTTTCGTAGACGGTCACCATCTTGGTGTTGTCGTCGGCGACCGAGACGTGGGAGTCGCCGATCTTGAAGGACACGGTGTCGTCCTGCTGGCCGTACAGTCCGTTGCCGAGCTGCTTGCCGTAGATGTTCGCGTTCACCGAGACCGTCGTGCCTGGTGCGTAGTAGTTCTGCGGTCGCCAGTGAACGTTCTGACCGTCGACCCAGTACCACGATCCCTGTACGGGCGGATTGGTTGTGACCAGCAGAGACTTCTCGGCCGCGGCCTTGTCACCGATCAACTCGTCGAAATGAACGGCGACGACGGTGCCGACACCGTACGTGCCACCGTCCGATATCGAGGCGCCACCGGTGGTGTTGATGTACGCCCGGGTCTGGTTACTCGGCGCGACGGTGGTCAGCGTCGTGTTCTTGGTCGTGGCAACACCGTTCGCGTCGACGGCGTCGACGACCAGCTTGTAAGTCTTGCCGTATCCGAGTGGTTCGCTCGGTTTCCAGGACGTCTTGTCCGGCGTGGTGATACCGGCGACTTCCTTACCCTCGGGATTGGTCAGCGCGACGGTCGTCAGTGTTCCCTTCGCGACCTGGACCTCGATGGGGTCGAGTGGACTCACCGGAGTTCCGCCGTCCGCCGGTGTGACGGTGACGAGCGCCTCGCTGGTCGGAGTAGTGGTGACGGCGCTGCTGGAGGAACCCGTGTTGTCTCCGGTGGAGACCGTGCACCCCGCGACGAGCATCAACGCCGCCGCGGCACACACCGCTCCAACGATTCGCATATGCGCACGTGACAACATCTGGCCTCCTGAAATCCCCGAACCAACTCACGCCGAAGGCGACCCCCGACGTCTTTACGATAGTGCGCAAATCTGACACTTCGCTGAGCGCCGGATCCGATTCAGCTCGGGATCACAACAAGATCAGTGCAGTGGCCGTGGTCCCCAGCGATCGGTCAGCACTCCGATCGCGCCCAGAGCAACAGCCCCGGCGGTCGACGTGCGCAGGACCGTCGGGCCGAGAAGCACCGGAGTGGCCCCGGCCTCCGACAACGCGCTGATCTCCGAATCGTCCAGCCCACCTTCGGGACCGACAACCAGAAATACCTCGTCCGCGCTCGCCAGCGGCAAACCGGCCAACGGCGTCGTCGCCGATTCGTGAAGCACCGCAACCACAGCGCCACGGGCAACGGCGTCACGAACCAACGCGATCACCGCCGGCGTCTTGTGCAGTTCCGCAATTTCCGGGACGAACGCGCGTCTGGACTGCTTTGCCGCAGACACTGCCGCACTTCGCCAGCGTGCGACGCCCTTGGCGAGCTTGGGGCCCTCCCACTTGGCGACACAACGCAAGGACTGCCACGGGATCACCGCGTCGATCCCCGCCTCGGTCGCCAGTTCGACGGCCAACTCGGAACGCTCGGCCTTGGGAAGTGCCTGAACGAGGGTCACCAACGGCTTGGGCTGCTCGAGAACCTGAACGTCACTGACCAACAGTTCCAGGCGGTCCTTGCCGACGCTCGTCACCTCGGCGTCGGCTACCCGGCCACGGCCGTCGGCCAACACCAATCGCTCGCCGACGCCGATCCGGCGGACAGTGGCCGCGTGGCGACCCTCCTGTCCGTCCAGAACTGCGATTTCACCGACGCCGGGAACCGGGTCGAGAAAGAAGACCGTTGCGGCCACCGTCAGCGGCCGCTGAATGCTTCGCGAAGACGCGAGAACAATCCACCGCTGTTCTGCGAGGCCGTCGAGACAACCTCGGCCTCGTCGCGATCGCGGAGCAGCTTGAATTCCTTGAGCAGCTTGGACTGCTTGTGATCGAGACGGCTCGGGATGACCACCTCGAGGTGAGCGTGCACGTCGCCGCGCACTCCCGACCGCAGTTTCGGCATGCCATGACCGCGAAGAACAGCAACGTGTCCGGGCTGGGTGCCTGGCTCGATGGTGATTTCCTTGGGTCCGTCGATGATGGTGTCGACGGTGACAGTCGTACCGAGCGCTGCGTCGACCATCGGAACGCGGATCGTGCAGTGCAGGTCTTCACCGTCTCGAACGAAGACATCGTGCTGCTGCTCGACGATCTCGACGTAGAGGTCGCCGGGGTGTCCGCCACCCGGGCCCACTTCACCCTGCGCGGTCAAACGGATGCGCATGCCACCGGCGACGCCCGCGGGAACCTTCACGGTGATGTCACGCTTGGCCCGAACTCGGCCGTCGCCGCCACACTTGTGGCAGGGATCCGGGATGGTCTCACCGGCACCGCGGCACGTCGGGCAGGGACGCGAGGTCATGACCTGACCGAGGAACGAGCGCTGGATGGATTGAACTTCGCCGGCACCGTTGCAGGTCTCACAGCGGACAGGCTTGGAGTCGCCGTTGGTTCCGGCTCCGGTGCAGCTGTCGCACAGAATGGCCGTCTCGACGGTCACGTGCTTGCTGACTCCCGTCGCACATTCTGCGAGGGTCAGCTTGGTGCGAAGCAACGAGTCGGCTCCGGGCTGAACGCGACCGCGCGGCCCACGACCTGCGCCGCCACCGCCGCCGAAGAATGCTTCGAAGACGTCGCCGAGGCCGCCGCCACCGAATCCGCCGCCGAAGCCACCACCGCCGCCACCACCGGACTCGAGCGGGTCTCCGCCGAGATCGACGATGCGACGCTTCTCCGGGTCGGTCAGGACCTCGTAGGCCGTCGAGATCTCCTTGAACTTGGCCTGCGCCGCCTCGTCAGGGTTGACGTCCGGGTGCAGTTCGCGTGCCAGCTTGCGGTAAGCGCGCTTGAGCTCCTGGTCTGTCGCGTTCTTGTCGACGCCGAGCAATCCGTAGTAATCCCGTGCCACGTTGAGTCTCTCGTCCTTCTCTTACTTCTAGGTTTTCCTCAGTCCTCGCGAGGAGGCGTGCCGACGAATGTCGACGTCCTTCATCGCTCGGAGAGAACTTCGCCGATGTATCTGGCAACGGCGGCAACCGATGCAATTGTTCCCGGATAGTCCATCCGAGTGGGTCCGAGCACACCGACACCACCGAAAACGGTACCGGCCGCGCCGTAGCCAGTCGAAATCACAGAGGTTCCGCGCATCTGTTCGACCTGCGTCTCTTCACCGATCTGAACGGTGACCGTGCCGGAGTTCTGCGTCGCAGCGAGCAGTTTGAGGACCACTACCTGCTCTTCCAGTGCTTCGAGCACAGCGCGCAGCGAACCGGGGAAGCCGGCCAGACCGGAGAAATCGGCGGCGTTGCGCGTGAGATTCGAGGTTCCGCCCAGAACGAGACGATCTTCCGGATGTTCGACCAGGGTCTCGACCAGAACCGTTGCCGAGCGGATCACGGCGTCGCGAAGGTCGGCCGGAGACTCGTCGGCCAGTTCCGCCACGGCAATCGACGCGGCGGCCAGGCGCTTGCCTTCCAGTGCTCCGCCGAGAAGCGTGCGCAACCGGGAAAGGTCTTCGTCTTCGAGGACGTCTCCGAGTTCGACGATTCGCTGATCGACGCGGCCGGAATCGGTGATGAGAACGAGAAGCAGGCGCGCCGGCGTCAACGCGACCACCTCGAGGTGGCGAACCGACGACGCGGACAGCGACGGGTACTGGACAACCGCGACCTGACGGGTCAGTTGCGCGAGCAGTCGCACACCGCGGCGCAGAACGTCGTCGAGATCGACACCCGACTCCAAGAACTCGAGGATCGCTCGACGCTCGGGCCCGGACATGGGCTTGACGTCGGCGATGCGATCGACGAATTCGCGGTATCCCTTGTCGGTGGGGACGCGGCCGGAACTGGTGTGCGGTTGGGCGATGTAGCCCTCGGCCTCGAGGAATGCCATGTCGTTGCGCACAGTGGCGCTCGACACTCCGAGGTTGTGACGCTCGACCAGTGCCTTGGATCCCACCGGGTCCTGGGTGGAGACGTAATCGGCCACGATTGCACGTAAGACCTCGAAACGCCTGTCGTCGGTACTCGACATCGTTGCCACCTCCGTTTCCTGAAAAGAACGAACACCGACATTTACACATCGGTTTCCACTGGCAGTCTAATCGCCCGAGCGCCAGAGACGGCTGTTGCCCTTACTGTGGAGTGAGATCGGCGAAAGGTCGATCGCACAACCATGGACAAGGCGGCACATGATCTTCAAAGGCGTGATGGACGGCAAACCGTATCCCGATCACGGACTGTCTCTACGCGACTGGTCGAAGTTCCCTCCACGTCAGGTTCGACTCGACGAGATCGTGACCACCACGAAGGTCCTCGAACTCGATCGCCTGCTGTCGGAGGACTCGACCTTCTACGGCGATCTGTTCCCGCACGCAGTGCAGTGGCGCGGCACTCTCTACCTCGAGGACGGTCTGCACCGAGCGGTTCGTTCGGCCCTGCGAAACCGCGTCGTGCTGCACGCGCGTGTCTTCGACTTCGACGCGATGCCCGGTGTCATCGAGGGAGTCCGCTGACGCTCAGGCGATAGTCACGAGCAACGCAGGTGTCGTTTGCCCCGGCCAGGTTCCGGTGAGCGTCGCCGAGCCTGACACTCGATCTGCGTCGATCACTCTCACCACGGTCAATTCCAGATCTCCCGCGCTGATGATCGTGTCGGTGCCGACTGTCGAGCAGGTCACGGATTCGACTGCCGGTACGGAAGCGCCGGCCGTACCGCTGCCTACTACGTGAGCCGTCACGGGGATGCGATCGGCGGTGTCCGCGAAGACCAGTTCGACTCCGGCCCCACCGGTCAGAATCGCGGTCGCCACCGCGCTGACGTAGACCGGATCACAGCATGCGTCGTACACCCACCGTTCGCCGAGTACCGAATGATCCATGGTCGCGATCAGTGCGGCGTCCGCCACGTCCAGCGGAGCACCACGATAAGTGAGCGGGACCTGAAGAATTCGACCGTCGGCAGAGCGCATCAGGTGCGTCTCGATTCCGACCTCGCCGTCCGGGTCGTCGAAACGATAGGCGTCGACGCGTTCGAGCGTCGAACAGTCGACCGACCCGAGCCACGGCTGCTTGGGCACCCACGCTCGGAGCAGGTCGTTCTTGGACGGATTCAGCTGCGCACGATGAATGATGGCCACCACGGCCACATTACGCGGCGAAGGATGGTTGCGCGTCAGGTCAGGATCGTGCGAATCACCGCATCGGCGAGCAGGCGACCACGGTCGGTGAGAACCACGTGATCGTTCTCGATCACGGCCAACCCGTCGACTACCACCTGTTCGGCCGAAAGACGTTCGGATGCAGACAGTTCCGACAACGGAAGTCCCGTACGCAACCGTGCGGTCAGCATGACTCGCTCCATGTGTTCGTCCTCGGCGGTCAGTTCTTCGCTGCCGCCGACGGGAAGTTCGCCGAGCGCCAACTGTTCCGCGTACCGCGCCGGGTGCTTGACGTTCCACCACCGCACTCCGCCGACGTGGCTGTGCGCGCCCGGACCGGCACCCCACCAGTCACCGCCGTCCCAGTAGCCGAGGTTGTGACGACACCGGGTGTCACCGGAGTCCGCGGTTTCCGCCTTTGCCCAGTTGGAGACCTCGTACCACCGCAAGCCTGCCTCGGACAGGCGTGAATCGATTCGTTCGTACCGCGAGGCCAGCACGTCGTCGTCCGGGGCGGGCAGCTCGCCGCGCCTGACCTTGCGAGCCATGGCGGTGCCGTCCTCGACGATCAACGCGTAGGCCGAGACGTGATCGACATCGGCGGAAAGGACCGCATCGAGTGAGGCGTCCAGGTCTTGATCGCGCTCCCCCGGGGTTCCATAGATCAAATCGAGATTCACGTGCGAAAAACCAGCTGCGCGAGCCTCTTTCGCGGCAGCGACGGCGCGACCGGGGGTGTGCGTGCGGTCGAGGATCTTCAGAACGTGCTGGGCGGCCGACTGCATGCCGAGGGAAATCCGGGTGAATCCAGCGCTGCGGAGAGCACCGAAGAACTCCGGCGACGTCGATTCGGGGTTCGATTCCGTGGTCACTTCGGCGCCGGACGCCAGGCCGAAGCTGCTCCGCACCGCCGACAGCACGTCGGACAATCCGTCACCACCGAGCAGCGACGGCGTTCCACCGCCCACGAACACGGTCTCCGCCGCCGGGGCGCCCGTCATCTCGGCCGCGAGATCGAGTTCGCGCCGCAGACCTTCCAACCACGATTGCGGCGAGGCGGAAGTTCCGAGCTCTCCGGCCGTGTAGGTGTTGAAATCGCAGTACCCACACCTGGTGGCACAGAACGGGACGTGGATGTAGATCCCGAACGGCCGTTTCCCGACACCCTCGAGCGATCGCGCGGGCAGGGCGAAGGGCGTCGCCTCGCTCTGTCGAGTGGGAGTCGTGCTGGTGGCATTCACGCCTCCAGTGTCCCAGCATCCGGAACGCACACCTATTCAGCCTGCGATGCAGGTCGGCGTACGGCTTGAACTCGATATTTCCCCCGTTTTTCGTGGAAATACGCACCCGAGTCGGAATTATCGAGTTGACGTGGCACAATGGTCCGCATGACCGGACTCGGAGTGCGACTTGTGGCGCGTCGCCATGTCGACTTCAAGCGTGTGTGCAGCTCGTCGTGTCTGCACCTGTGTAGCTGTTGATCTTTCACTGATCTTCCAGCCTTTCCCGCTCATCTCCATCTGCTTCACCGAAACACTCTCTGCAGAGACATGCCTTTTCAGGGACGCAGCTTCTCCAGCTGTTCGTTTTCGTGAGCACACCTGCCGGCCGCGAGCTTTCCGAGACCGAGGACAGCCCCCTCGATTTCCGACACGGACCGGTGCGTCCCGATCAGACACCGCCACAGTTCATCGATAGTGCGTGCCGCGTGCCGATCAACCGCCCAGATCCAGGAGTTCATCGATGACGTCGACCACCGACGCCGCCACACCCGCCGATTCGGCAGCAGCTGCCGAAGCCCGGCCTGCACGCGCTGCGCGTCCCGCCAAGCGTCGCGCCGAAGGTCAGTGGGCCCTCGGTTACCGCGAGCCGCTCAACGCCAACGAGCAGGCCAAGAAGGACGACAACCCGCTCAACGTTCGGGCCCGCATCGAGAACATCTACTCCAAGCAGGGATTCGACAGCATCGACAAGGGCGACCTTCGCGGCCGCTTCCGCTGGTGGGGTCTCTACACCCAGCGCGAAGAAGGCTACGACGGCACCTTCACCGGCGACGAGAACATCGACCTGCTCGAGGCCAAGTACTTCATGATGCGCGTGCGTTGCGACGCCGGCGCTCTCAACGTCGAGCAGTTGCGCACCATCGCCGGTATCTCGAAGGAATTCGGCCGGAACACCGCCGACCTGTCCGACCGCGAAAACGTCCAGTTCCACTGGATCGAGGTCGAGAACGTTCCGGAGATCTGGAAGCGCCTCGAAGCCGTCGGACTCAAGACCACCGAAGCGTGCGGTGACTGCCCTCGCGTCGTCCTCGGTTCTCCCCTGGCCGGCGAATCGCTCGACGAGGTCCTCGATCCCACCCCGGCGATCGACGAGATCGTGCGCCGCTACATCGGCGACCCCAAGTACTCCAACCTGCCGCGCAAGTTCAAGACCGCTATCTCCGGTCAGCAGGATGTTGTTCACGAGATCAACGACATCGCCTTCATCGGCGTGAACCACCCCGAGCACGGCCCGGGCCTCGACCTCTGGGTCGGCGGCGGACTGTCCACCAACCCGATGCTGGCGCAGCGCGTCGGCGCCTGGATTCCGCTCGACGAGGTCCCCGATGTCTGGGAGGGCGTCGTCTCGATCTTCCGTGACTACGGCTACCGCCGTCTGCGCGCGAAGGCCAGGCTCAAGTTCCTCGTCAAGGACTGGGGTATCGAGAAGTTCCGCGAGGTTCTCGAGACCGAGTACCTGAAGCGTCCGCTCATCGACGGCCCCGCGCCCGAGAAGCCCAAGCGCCCGATCGATCACGTCGGTATCCAGAAGACCCGCAACGGCCACAACGCAGTCGGTTTCGCTCCGATCGCCGGCCGCGTCTCGGGAGACATCCTGGCTCAGGTCGCCGACGCCGCCGAGAAGGCCGGCAGCGACCGGATCCGCTTCACTCCGTACCAGAAGCTGATCATCCTCGACGTCGCCGACGAGACGCTCGAGCCGCTCATCGCCGATCTCGACGCGCTGGGTCTTCCCGCCCGTCCGTCGCACTGGCGCAAGAACCTGATGGCCTGCTCCGGCATCGAGTTCTGCAAGCTCTCGTTCGCCGAGACCCGCAAGCGTTCGCAGGTGCTCGTGCCCGAACTCGAACAGCGTCTTGCCGACATCAACAGCCAGCTCGACGTGCCGATCACCATCAACATCAACGGTTGCCCCAACTCCTGCGCTCGCTCGCAGATCGCCGACATCGGCTTCAAGGGCCAGCTCGTCGACGACGGTGAGGGGAATCAAGTCGAGGGTTTCCAGGTTCACCTGGGAGGCAGCCTCGGATTCGACAGCGCCTTCGGACGCAAGCTGCGCCAGCACAAGGTCACCAGCGTCGAGATGGGTGACTACATCGACCGCGTCGTACGTCAGTTCGTCAAGAACCGCAACGAAGGTGAACGGTTCGCCGAATGGGCAGTGCGCGCAGACGAAGGAGATTTGCGATGACAGTGGACATTTCGCGAGCAACTGCCGACGAGCTTCGGTCCATCGCCGAGCGCGGTGCAATAGAACTCGACGGAGCCAGCGCACAGGAACTGTTGCAGTGGACCGAGGACACGTTCGGTGACTCGTACATCGTGGCGTCGAACATGCAGGACGGGGTGTTGGTTCACCTTGCCGCACAGGTGCATCCGGGCGTCGACGTACTCTTCCTCGACACCGGCTACCACTTCCCCGAAACCATCGGCACGCGTGACGCGGTCGAGCAGGTGTACGGCGTCAACGTCATCAACGCTCGTGCGCTGGCAAGCGTCGCCGAGCAGGATGTCGCCGAGGGCAAGGATCTGTTCGCCCGTGATCCCAACCGCTGCTGCGCACTACGCAAAGTCGCGCCGCTCAAGCAGACACTGTCCGGGTACAGCGCGTGGGTGACCGGCATCCGCCGCGTCGAAGCGCCCACCCGCGCCAACGCTCCCCTGATCTCCTTCGACGAAGCCTTCGGACTCGTGAAGATCAACCCGATCGCTCCCTGGTCGGACGAGGAGATGCAGAACTACATCGATACCAATTCCATCCTCGTCAATCCCCTTGTCGACGAGGGATATCCGTCCATCGGCTGCGCACCCTGCACCAGCAAGCCAGCCCCCGGCAGCGATCCGCGTAGCGGTCGTTGGGCCGGTGCCTCCAAGACAGAATGCGGGTTGCACGCATCATGACAGTTGACTTGACACCTTCGCGGCCTCAGCTCGACGGCACACAGTTCGATACTCTCGATGCCCTCGAGTCCGAAGCGATCCACATCTTCCGAGAGGTGGCCGGCGAGTTCGAACGCCCGGTCATTCTCTTCTCGGGCGGTAAGGACTCCACCGTGCTGCTGCACCTGGCGATCAAGGCATTCTGGCCTGCGCCGTTGCCGTTCACCCTGCTGCATGTCGACACCGGCCACAACCTGCAGGAAGTCCTCGACTTCCGCGACCACGTGGTGGCCAAGTACAACCTGCGCCTGCACGTGGCCAGCGTCGAGGAGTACATCGCGGACGGCCGCCTCACCGAGCGTCCCGACGGTATCCGCAATCCTCTGCAGACCGTGCCGTTGCTGGACGCGATCTCCGAGAACCGCTTCGACGCCGTCTTCGGTGGCGCTCGCCGCGACGAGGAGCGGGCCCGCGCCAAGGAGCGGATCTTCTCGCTGCGCAACGCTTTCGGTCAGTGGGACCCCAAGAAGCAGCGCCCGGAACTGTGGAACCTGTACAACGGTCGCCACTCCCCCGGCGAGCAAGTGCGCGTCTTCCCGCTCAGCAACTTCACCGAGCTGGACATCTGGCGTTACATCGCCCGCGACAACGTCGAACTCGCCAGCATCTACTACGCCCACCAGCGTCCGGTGTACCAGCGCGACGGCATGTGGATGACGCCCGGCGTCTGGGGTGGACCGGCTGACGGCGAAGAGCTGCAGACCCTTTCGGTGCGTTACCGCACCGTCGGCGACGGTTCGACCACCGGTGCTGTTCTCTCCGATGCCGCTGACAACGAGGCCATCCTGGCCGAGGTTGCGGCATCACGTTTGACCGAGCGCGGCGCGACCCGTGGCGACGACCGAGTTTCCGAAGCGGCCATGGAAGACCGCAAGCGAGAGGGCTACTTCTGATGAGCGATCTGCTCAGACTGGCAACTGCCGGCAGCGTCGACGACGGAAAGTCCACCCTCGTGGGCCGCCTGTTGTACGACACGAAATCCGTTCTCGCCGACCAGATCGACGCCGTGACCCGTGCGTCGGTGGACCGCGGTCTCGACACCCCTGACCTCTCGCTCCTGGTGGACGGACTGCGCGCCGAGCGTGAGCAGGGCATCACGATCGACGTGGCGTACCGCTACTTCGCGACCCCCAAGCGCACCTTCGTGCTCGCCGATACACCGGGCCACGTGCAGTACACCCGCAACACTGTCTCCGGTGCCTCGACGGCTCAGCTCGTGATCCTGCTGGTCGATGCTCGCAAGGGCGTCATCGCGCAGACTCGCAGGCACGCAGCGGTTCTCGCGTTGCTCGGTGTCCCGAAGCTCGTTCTCGCCGTGAACAAGATCGACCTCGTCGAGAACCCCGAAGAGGTCTTCACCTCGATCTCCGCCGAGTTCAACGAACTCACCAGCTCACTTGGCTGGGCAAGCGAAGACGTCGTCGAGATCCCGGTGTCGGCACTGCACGGTGACAACGTCGCCATCCGCTCCGACAAGACCCCGTACTACACCGGCCCCACACTGATCGAGCACCTCGAGTCAATTCCGGTCGACGCCGAGCCACATCGCGTCGGTCTGCGTTTCCCGGTGCAGTACGTGATCCGCCCCCGCACCGCAGAGTTCCTCGACTACCGCGGCTACGCCGGTCAGGTCGCTGCAGGTTCCGTCGTGCCCGGCGACGAAGTGGTGATCCTGCCCTCGGGTACGCGCACCACCGTCACACGTATCGACACGGCCGACGGCGAACTGGACGTCGCCCACGCCGGACGCAGCGTCACGCTGATCCTGGCCGACGACGTCGACGTCTCTCGCGGCGACACCATCGCATCGCCGTCCGACGCACCCGAGCCGATCGGCGAATTCGACGCCACTGTCTGCTGGCTGGCC
The DNA here is from genome assembly GCF_031763325.1 of Rhodococcus sp. SG20037. Taxonomy (NCBI): domain Bacteria; kingdom Bacillati; phylum Actinomycetota; class Actinomycetes; order Mycobacteriales; family Nocardiaceae; genus Rhodococcus; species Rhodococcus sp. SG20037. Next base: position 3,916,864 of record NZ_CP134497.1, read on the forward strand.
GAGAAGTCGCTGCGCCCCGGTGCACGTCTGCTGCTCAAGCACGGCACGCGAACGACGCAGGCCATCGTGGGCAGTTTGGTGGAACGCTTCAACGAGCAGGACCTCACCACGGATCAGGGCCCGGACACTCTCGAGCTCAACGAGATCGGCAAGATCTCCATCCGGGTGGCCGAGCCGATCGTGGCTGACGACTACGCCGTCAACCGCCACACCGGCAGCTTCCTGCTGATCGATCCCGCTGGTGGAAACACTCTCGCAGCCGGCCTGGTGGGCGACGTCATTTCCGCTGTCGAATTGGGCGAGCGCGTCTAAGTCGATGGTTCCGCTCATCGCTGTTGCGCACGGTAGCCGTGATCCCCGTTCTGCTCGGGTGATCGCGGCTGCTGTGGCAGCTCTTCGTGAAGTCCGGCCAGACCTCGATGTCCGGCTGGCGTTTCTCGACCTCAATGCACCGTCCATCGATCAGGTCCTGGACGGGGTTGCACACGACGGCCACACTCACGCCGTTGTTGTTCCGATGCTGCTGGGCAATGCCTTCCACGCCCGGGTAGATCTGCCCGGACTCTTGGCCGCTGCCGCGACACGCCACCCCCAGTTGACCGTGTTCCAAGCAGACGTACTGGGTCGCGATGCTCGGCTGATCGAGGCAGTACGCGAGCGAATTCTCGAAGCGGGTGCCCGGCCGGACGATCCGTCGGTCGGTGTCGCTCTTGCGGCAGTCGGCTCGTCCGATGCGCGCGCCAATGCCGCGACCGCAGAATTGGCGTCCACTCTCCTCGGCGGAACCAACTGGTCGGGCGTTCGAATCTGTTTCGCGACATCCGCGGAACCGACAGTTGCCCAGGCGATCTCCGCACTCGAGCAGGACGGCGCCGAACGTGTTGTCGTCGCGCCGTGGTTCTTGGCTCCCGGCCTACTGACCGATCGACTCAGCGCTGCCGCAGCAACTGCATGTCCGCGCGCGCGTTTCGCCGACACGATCGGTGGGCACTCTCTACTGATCGAAACGATGATCGACCGTTACCGACAAGTCGCTGATGCACTACCCGGCCGTCTGGTCCGCTCCGCCTGATTCGGTTTCACAGGCCGTTATCAGATTGTTACCGTAGTGTTGGATCTGTCCAGCTCGCGAAGGTACCTCCTTCGCCTGCGAAACAGATCTTTGGGTGCAATCCCCTCAGAGCGCCGCGAGAGGGAACACCATCACTCACAATCTTCGCCTCGGCACAGCCGGCATCGCATGGGTCCTGTCGGTGCTCTACCTGCTTGTCGAAATCTTCACAGCCGGAGCATGGAAGACGCCGTACAGCTTCGCGCGCGACTCCATCAGTTCGCTGGGCGTGACGACATGCAGCGTGGATTCATGTTCGCCGATGCACGACGTGATGAACGCGGCCTTCATGATCCTCGGTGCGCTCACCATCCTCGGTGCGGCCTTGCTGCACAAGTACATTCCGGACGGTCGTGCGAAGAAGTGGATTCTCGGTCTTGCCGTCGTCGTTGCATTGAGCACCGCGGCCACCGGCCTCTTCCCGGCGAACGACGGGACCTTCGTTCATTGGACCGCCGTACTTCCCGGCTTCGTCGCACGTCATGCCGTTCTCGTCCTCATGGCAATTCAATTCTGGAAGCACAGCAAATGGATCGCAGTGTGGTCAGGGCTGTGCGCGGCTACCGGAATCGTCGGTGCCGTACTGCTTCTCGGACGAACCCTCACTTTCGGCCTTGGTGAACGCCTGACGCTGTACCCGCTGCCTATGTGGATGGCCGTCACCGGCGTCGCGGCCCTGCTCGCGTTGATGCGCCGAACCGTGTTGAAGAACGTGGAACTGACACTGTCCGGTAACGGATTCATCACCGCTCTGTTGTCGTTGCGCCCGCGTCGATCTCGCGCGGCAGTGCCCACCGACGTTCTCGCACCACGGGAGCTGACCGGTTTGTAGCGAACCGGGGGTGAGCAGGGACACACTGGTAAGGAGGCGACGCGAGGAGACTTCCATGACCAGTGCATCTGTTCGACACGGAATCGTGGCCGGTATCGACGGCTCGGCAAGCGCGGTCAACGCCGCGAGGTGGGCAGCTTCGGCTGCAAAGAGATTCGACGAACCACTTCGCCTGACCCACGTGCTGCCAGGACAACCCGAGTCCGGTGGCGGTACCAACGTCACCGACGAAGAGATGTTCGACCACCACCTTCGCGTCGAGGGTGCAAAACTGCTCGACGAGGCCGAGGACGCCATCCGCGATGATCACACCGACGTCACCGTCGAACGTGGCCTCGTGACCGGTACTCCCGCAACCACACTCGTCGAACTCTCGAAGTCGGCTCGCATCGTTGCACTGGGTCAGGCCGGTACCAGCGAAATGCAGTCCGTGTTTCTCGGATCCGACACCATTCGGGTGGTCAACCGTGCGCACTGTCCCGTGGCCGTATTCCGCGGTACGGGTGATCACGCGATGGCCGACACCAGGCCCGTCGTCGTCGGCGTCGACGGGAGCAAGCTCAGCGAACTCGCCGTCGCGCATGCCTTCGAATTTGCCGCGTTCCTCGGCGCACCTTTAGTTGCGGTCCACACGTGGAACGAGCACGCCTCGCTGGGCGGGTACTCCGAAGCCAGGCGCTTCGTCGACTGGGGACCGTACGAACAGCATGAGCATGCACTGCTGTCCGAGTGCCTCGCCGGCTGGACGGAGAAGTACCCCGATGTCGAAGTCACCCGCAGTGTCCAGCGCAGCGGACCGATGAAGGCACTGCTCGAGCACTCGGCGGAAGCGCAACTCGTAGTCGTCGGTAGCCACGGCCGCAGCCCGTTCATGGCGTCGATAGTCGGATCGACCAGTCAGAGCCTCATCCACCACGCCCAGTGCCCGGTCCTCGTCTGCCGAGAGGGCTGAACTCGTCTCGCTGTTGCCCGACCACCTGCTCTGAGCGAACGGCACTTTCGGCGCCATCAGGAGGCCGAAAGTGCCGTTCGCTCAAACAGGAGTGGGGGTACAACAGGTCAAACAGGGCGAGCGGGTCATACCTGGCCGACCACGCTCACCGTGACCGGCTCCTGCACCGGCGTCGACACCGGGGTCTCCGGCAGATCCGGCACCCGGGTAGCACGCGCGTACACCGTCTCCCCCGCCTCGAGGTGCAGCGCTGCACTGTCACCGCGCGTGACCTGAGCCGAGAAGAGCTCGCCGGTTGCCTCGTTGCGCAGGTCCACTCGAACCTCGAAGCCGAGGTACACGACGCGCTCGACTGTTGCGCGTGTGACGCCGAGCGACTCGGCCGTTCCGGATTCCTGCGCGAGAGCCATGCTCGGATCGCGGCCGAGGCGGATGTCGTGCGGACGGACCAACTGCCCGTTGAGCTTCGCGACGGATCCGAGGAAGGACATCACGAAGTCGTTGGACGGGCGGTCGTACAGGTCGGCAGGTTCACCGATCTGCTCGATCCGCCCCTTGTTCAGCACCGCGATGCGGTCGGCGACGTCGAGAGCCTCTTCCTGGTCGTGTGTGACCAGGACGGTGGTGACGTGCACCTCGTCATGCAGGCGACGCAACCACGTGCGCAGGTCGGCACGGACCTTCGCGTCGAGGGCGCCGAAGGGCTCGTCGAGCAGGAGCACCTGCGGATCCACCGCCAGAGCGCGCGCCAACGCCATGCGCTGGCGTTGACCACCGGACAGCTGCGCGGGGTACCGATGCTGAAAGCCGTCGAGGCCGACGATCCCCAGTAGTTCGTTGACCTTCTTCTCGATCTCCGGCTTCGGGCGCTTGCGGATCTTGAGCCCGAACGCCACGTTGTCTCGCACCGTCATGTGCTTGAACGCTGCGTAGTGCTGGAACACGAAACCGATGTCACGCTTCTGCGGCGACACGCCGGTGACGTCCTTGCCTGCGATAGTGATGGTTCCCGAATCGAGTTCTTCGAGCCCTGCGATCGAACGCAGCAACGTCGACTTTCCCGAGCCACTGGGCCCGAGCAATGCCGTCAACGAACCCGAGGGAATGTTGACCGTCACGTCGTCGAGCGCCGCGAAATCACCGTAGTTCTTGCGGGCCCCGGTCACTGTGATCATGTGGTGCTCCTCTTACGGTCCAGCAGCGTCATCAGCAACAGGACAATGATGGCGATGCCCATCAGCAGCGTTGCCGCCGAATACGCACCAAAGGTGTTGTGGTCGTCGATGTATCGCGAGTGCACCAGCAACGTCAGTGTCTGGGATACCCCCGGGAAGCCGGAAGAGACCATGATGACTGCGCCGAATTCACCGAGCGAACGCGCCACCGTCAACACGATTCCGTACGTCAGGCCCCAACGGATCGCGGGCAAGGTGATCCGCCAGAACGTCTGCCAGCCCGAGGCACCGAGCGTCGCGGCCGCTTGTTCCTGCTCGTCGCCGATCTCGTGAAGTACGGGTTCGACTTCCCGGACGACGAAGGGCAGCGTCACGAAAATCGTCGCGATCACCATGCCTGGCAACCCGAAGATGACCTTGAACCCCAACGATTCGATGCCTCCGAACCAACCGTTGGCACCCCACAGAAGAATCAACGACACACCGACGACGACGGGCGAGACTGCGAAGGGCAGGTCGACCACCGACTGCAGAACTCCGCGGCCCGGGAACCGACCACGCACGAGTGCCAGAGCGGTGACCACACCGAACACGACGTTGATCGGGACCACGATCGCCACGATGATCAGCGAAAGATTCAACGCGGAGATCGCTGCCGGTGTCGTGATCGATTCGAGAAACGGGCCGATTCCGTTCTCGAACGTTCGCGTCAGGATCACACCGATCGGCACGACCAGCAACACGAACAGGTAGACGAGAGCGATGGTCCGCAGACCGATCTTCGATCCTCTGGACACGTTCATCGGGAACTCTCCTCACGTCGCTGTCCCCGCGATGCGAAGATTCGCAGGACGAACAGCGTCACGAATGCGATGGCCAGCAACGCTACCGAGACGGCAGCGGCGTTGGTCGGACGATCGATCTCGATCTGCTGCTGAATGTACTGCGACGTCATCTGTGTCACGCGTGGGATGTTGCCGCCGATCAGAACGACCGAGCCGTATTCACCGATCGCTCTGGCGAACGCGAGGCCCGCACCGGAGATGACGGCAGGCGCCAACGTCGGGAGAACAACCGAGCGAAAGATCGTCCAGTTGGAAGCTCCCAACGACGCAGCGGCTTCCTCGACTTCGCGGTCGACCTCCATCAGCACCGGCTGCACGGAACGGACGACGAACGGCAAGGTCACGAAGGCCAATGCCACGATCAGTCCGGGCTGAGTTGCATTGAGATGGATGTCGATCGGTGACTGCGGGCCGTAGAGGGACAGCAGCACGATCGATGCCACGATGGTCGGTAGCGCGAACGGCAGATCGATCATCGAGTTGACGATGCGCTTGCCCGGGAAGTAGTCCCGGACCAGCACCCACGCGATGATCGTGCCCATTACGACGTTGATCAATGCCACGATCACCGAGACCAACAACGTCACGCGCAACGACGCCAAGGCGACGGGTGCGGTGACGGCGTCCCAGAATCCGGAGATCCCCTCGTCGAACGCGGTGGCGGTCAACGCGGCGAGCGGAAGCAGAACGATGACGGAGAGCCACAGGGTGGCCACTCCGATTCCGAGCGGCCCCACACTCCCCGTGACCCGCGCGAGTTTTCGCCGACGAGCCACGGGGGTGGGGTCAATAGTGTCAGTCACGTCAGTCTTACTTGGTCGCGTTGTCGTAGATCACTGCGATCGAACCGGTGTCCTTGGTGAACAGAGCACTGTCCACGGCCTTCCATCCGCCGAGGTCTGCAATGGTCCACAGCTTGGTCGGCTCGGGGAACTTGTCGGTGAACTTGGCAGCGACGGCGGGATCAACGGGACGGAATCCTGCTTCGGCCCAGAGCGTCTGACCCTCGGTCGTGTACAGGTAGTCCTTGAACGCGGTCGCCTTGTCGAGGACCTTGCTGTTCGAGATCACGGCAACGGGGTTCTCGATCTTGAAGGTCGTGGGCGGGGTGACGTGCTCGACCGGGTCGCCGTTGCCTTCGATGAACAGTGCTTCATTCTCGTAGCTGATCAGAACGTCACCGCTGCCCTGCAGGAAGGCTTCCGAAGCCTCGCGTCCCGACTTGGGCTGGATCTTGACGTGATCGTTGACCAAGGCGGTGACGTAGTCGAGCCCCGCCTGCGGGTTCTTGCCACCGTCGCTCTTGGCGGCGTACGGCGCCAAGAGGTTCCACTTGGCCGAGCCGGAGCTGAACGGGTTCGGCGTGACGACCTCGAGGCCGGGCTGAAGCAGGTCGTCCCAGTCCTTGATGCCCTTCGGGTTCCCCGGACGCGTCACGATGGTGACTACCGATCCGAACGGAATTCCGTTGTAGGCGTCCTGGTTCCAGTTCTGATCGACCAGACCGGCATCGACCAGGCGGGTGATGTCGGGCTCGACGGAGAAGTTGACGAAGTCTGCCTCGGCGCCGTCCTTCACCTTGCGCGACTGGTCGCCCGAGGCGCCGTAGGAAGGATTGAAGTTGACGTTCTTGCCCTCGTCGGTCGCCTGGAAGGCTGCGGTGAGCTTGTCGAAGCCAGGCTTCGGCACGGCGTAGGCGAACAGGTTGATCGTGCCGGCGCTACCGTCGCTGGCGGCGCTGTCACCACCCACGGTGTCGCTCGAGCCACCACTGCACGCTGTGAGTACCACGGCCCCCATGGTCGCGATAGCAGTGAGAAGTGTGCGGGAACGGCGTTTCATTGCAGATACCTTCCTGAAAGGACTGACAAACGAGGGTTGGTCAAACGACAAGTCCGAGACCTCTGGGGCTGATTCCATCGGGATGTTCAGACATGGAGAGCCGACGGGCGATGAGCCCTGAATCGGGGGCGCGAGTTACGCGCAGAGAAGTTCGAGTGGGGTGCGCAGCACCACCGGAGAGGTCGAACTCAGGAAATCAACAACAGGCGACGTCAGCGACGTCGAGCATGCCGACAGCAATCAACGCCAACTGGTGGCGGATTACGGGAGCTGTTGCTTCGGACACGCGGTGGACTTTAGCAGAGCACCGGCGCCCGCTCTAATCGGGAGAACTAACGGGTGAGAAGCCACGCGACGATCACGAGGAGAATCAGGGCTATCAGGGCGAGAGTGACCCGTGAGCGGGGCATCAGCTTTCCTCTACTTCTCGAGAATTCCTACGCAACCAGCCGAAGAGCGGCAGAGCGAGAACGGCGGCCAACGCGCGATCCAGACCGATGGCCACCAGGCGGCACAGCGGAACGACGACGACCAGGACCAACGCGACCTGCGGGATGAACGGGAGCCCCGCCATCCACAGCTCGAAGCTGTCCCACCAATCCGCAATCCGATCCACGCCAACACCCTATCCTTCGGACGATACGGTCCCGACAGCGTGTGGATTGGACGTGTGCCGATTCTGGCCGGATGATGGCCGAATGAGTGCTGACGACGAAGTGGTGCAGACGATTCCTCCCGCCTCCACGGGTCACCATCGAAGCAACTTTCCCCCGATCGACGACTATGCGTTTCTTTCCGATTGCGAAACCTCGTGCCTGATTGCCCGTAACGGATCTGTCGAGTGGATGTGCGTTCCCCGCCCGGACTCCCCCAGCGTGTTCGGTGCCATCCTCGACCGCAGCGCAGGCCATTTCCGTATCGGCCCCTACGGCCAGAACGTGCCGGCCGCTCGGCGCTATCTGCCGGGTGGACTCATTCTCGAGACCACCTGGCAGACCGAGACCGGCTGGCTCGTCGTCCGCGACGCCCTGGTTCTCGGTCCCTGGCACAACGTCGACAAGCGATCGAACACGCACAAGCGCACACCGACCGACTGGGATGCCGAACACACCCTTCTCCGTACGGTCAAATGCGTCAGCGGCACCGTCGAACTCGAGATGAGCTGTGAGCCCGCGTTCGACTATCACCGTGGCACGGCGAATTGGGAGTACACCGGAAAGGTCTACGAGGAAGCAACGGCAACGTGTCGCTCCGCCAAGCCCGGCGACCATCCCACTCTGCGCTTGACCACCGATCTCCGACTGGGTCTGGAAGGTCGTGAGGCACGGGCCCGGACGCGACTGGTCGAAGGCGACAACGTGTACGTCGCGCTCTCGTGGTCGGATCTTCCCGCGCCGCAGACGTTCGACGAGGCCGCCGACAAGATGTGGCAGACGTCGAAGTCCTGGCGTGAGTGGGTGACGATCGGCAAGTTCCCCGATCACCCGTGGCGCGGATACCTGCAGCGCAGTGCGCTCACACTCAAGGGGCTCACCTACGCACCGACCGGAGCCCTGCTTGCGGCTTCGACGACCTCGCTACCGGAAACACCAGGCGGAGAACGTAACTGGGACTACCGCTACGCGTGGGTTCGCGATTCCACCTTCGCGCTGTGGGGCCTCTACACGCTCGGGTTGGACCGTGAGGCCAACGACTTCTTCAACTTCATCTACGACGTGTCGAGTTCGGACAACGGTCAGCCGCATCCCTTGCAGGTGATGTACGGCATCGGCGGCGAGCGCACGCTCGAGGAATCCGAACTCAACCATCTGTCCGGCTATGACGGCGCCCGTCCGGTGCGTATCGGCAACGGGGCGTTCGATCAACAGCAGCACGACATCTGGGGCACCATGCTCGACTCGGTGTACCTCCACATCCGTACCCGCGAGCGTGTCCCCGAAGCGCTGTGGCCGCTACTCAAGAAGCAGGTCGAAGAAGCGATCAAGCACTGGCGCCAACCCGACCGTGGGATCTGGGAGGTGCGCGGTGAACCACAGCACTTCACGTCGTCGAAGATCATGTGCTGGGTCGCACTCGATCGCGGCGCCAAGCTGGCGGAGATGCAGGGCGAGAAGAGCTTTGCGCAGCAATGGACGGCCATCGCGGACGAGATCAAGGCCGACATCCTCGCGCACGGAGTCGACTCGCGTGGAGTTCTGACGCAGCGGTACGGCCACGATTCACTCGACGCGTCGCTCTTGTTGGCACCGCTGCTGCGCTTCCTGCCGGCCGACGATCCGCGCATCCGGGCGACGGTGCTGGCGATCGCCGACGAGCTCACCGAGGAGGGGTTGGTCCTGCGCTATCGCGTCGACACCACCGACGACGGTTTGAGCGGTGAAGAAGGAACATTCACCATCTGTTCCTTCTGGTTGGTGTCCGCCCTCGTCGAGATCGGCGAACTGGATCGCGCGAAGCATCTCTGCGAGCGTCTGCTCGGGTTCGCGAGCCCGCTCAAGCTGTACGCGGAGGAGATCGACGCGCACACCGGTCGCCATCTGGGTAACTTCCCGCAAGCGTTCACACACCTGGCGCTGATCAACGCCGTGGTCCACGTGATCCGCGCCGAGGAAGCTGCCGAAGCCGGAGCTTTCCAGCCCGCGCACAACGCGACCTAGACCCCCTGCTGTGGCCTTTATTAACCGCCCGCGGTTAATAAAGGCGCACAGCAGGTCTAGCCGGCCACCGCTTCGAGCTGCGGCGTGATCGATTCGAGCGAGTACTTCAGCGACAGCGACGACGGAGTGTTCAGGCCGGCAACAGTCGGATAGTCGACGATGGCCAATCCGCCACCCTTGACTGCAGGCAGGTCGGCAAACCCCGGCAGCTTCATCATGTCGTCGAGCGACCCGCCGTTGGGCAGCAGCACCACGACGTCGGCGCTGAGAGCGTCGACCCGTTCCGGGCTGAGTATCAGCCGGCCACCGGTCACACCGGCCTCGTCGACCAGCTTGGGCGGCAACGACATTCCCAGACGCGTGAACAGTCCCGAAGCACCGTCCTTGGGATCAGCGACGATCACCAACTGCGACGTCGGGAAGACGTACTGCGACAAAAGAGCGGTCTTACCCTTCAGCCCCGGCAACCGCTGTGCGAGCGCATCGATCTGCCCGTTTGTCGCCTCGACGATCTCGTCGGCTCGCGACTCCTTGTCGAGAACCCGGCCGAGAATCTCCACCTGGTCCTGCCACGGATCGACCTGGACGTCGGACAGACCGGCAATGGTCGGAGCGATCTTGCTCAACTGGTCGAAATCGTCCTGATCGGCGACGGAGAACCCGCCGAGAATCAGATCGGGATCCAAGGCTGCAATTTCTTCAGCTTTGAGCGGGACACCGAACTGCTGGATCGCCGAGCGATCGAGTTCCTTCGCCGACGCGTCCACGCCACTCTCCCACGGGAACAGACCACGCTCGTCGCCCATCGGGCCGGCAGCCAGGTACCCCACCGGCTGGATTCCGAGTTCGAGCAGAGCGTCGAGCCACTGGGTGTCGGCCGCGACGATGCGCGTCGGCGTCCCGGTGATCGTGGTGGCGCCGAACTTGTGGTCGATCGTGGTGACCCGACCGCCCGCGATCTCGTCGGCGTCCGAGGACGAACATCCGCTGATACCTACGACCAGCGCTCCCAAGAGAGCCACCGCCGAAAACTTCATCGCACGCACGAAAATACTCCTCCACTAGTTAGCAGAGGCTTACCTTCTCATATGGGACCCGGTTGTGTCCGACCTTGCTTTCAGGCGAAACGAGAGAGCAGACGCTCCGCATCGGCGCCGATGCGTCGAACCACGTCGCCGGCCGGATGGGTTCCGTGTACGAGTCCGACAGCTTCTCCGGCGTAGACGACTCCGCTGTGGGGATCCGACGGGTCGTACGCCTTTGCCAGCATTTCCTCATCGGCGTCGACTCCGTGCCAGGCGGCAGTGAACTCGTTGGCCACCGCGCGGCCACCCCACCGCTGCGGCCACGGTTGACTGCGCGCTCGGTCGAACACCGAGGTGTAAATCGTGTCGGCACTTCCGGCTTCGACGACGCGGTCGCGGGCATAGTCCGGCCCGACCGTCTCCGGGCTGGCGAGCAGCGCCGTTCCGATCATCACGCCTTCCCCGCCGGCTGCCAGGACTGCGGCCAAACCGCGGCCGGTCCCGATTCCGCCGGCCGCCAGTACTGGAAGTGATGTCGTTTCGAGGATCTCCTGCAGCAGCGGCAAGGTTCCGATTCGGCCCGTGTGACCGCCTGCCTCACCGCCTTGCGCGATCACGCCGTCGACACCCGCGGCCTCGACAATGCGAAGGTCTTCGAGCGTATTGATCTGTGACACAACGGGAATGCCCGCATCGTGGATTCGTCCGACATACGAGGCGGGATCACCGAACGACAAGGTGATCATGGTCGGCTCGACGGCAATCGCGGCGTCGAGCATCAACTCGTTCTCGGGCAGCGACCACGTCATCAGGCCGACGCCGAACTTTCCGCCGATCGAGCGGGCCACTTCAGCTTCGGCCTCGATCCACTCCGGTGTGTTGTACCGAGCCGCGCCGAGCAGCCCCAACCCGCCGGCCGCCGATACAGCTCCGGCGAGCGCGCCGCCCGCGCGACCACCCATGGGCGCCCCGAGAACCGGGATTTCGATTCCGAACTCTCGGGACAACCAGGTGGTGACCATGCGCTCCTACTTCTTGGGCTTCTCGCCGACCGATTCCGATGTCAGGGCCGCCACGAATGCTTCCTGCGGCACCTCGACGCGACCGATGGTCTTCATGCGCTTCTTGCCTTCCTTCTGCTTCTCGAGCAGCTTGCGCTTACGGCTGATGTCGCCGCCGTAGCACTTGGCAAGAACGTCCTTGCGGATTGCGCGAATGTTCTCGCGCGAGATGATCTTCGCGCCGATCGCGGCCTGAATCGGAACCTCGAACTGCTGGCGAGGAATCAGCTCGCGAAGCTTCGACGTCATGCGTCCGCCGTAAGCACCAGCGTTGGAGCGGTGCACGATCGAGGAGAACGCGTCGACGGCCTCGCCCTGCAGAAGGATGTCGACCTTCACCAGGTCGGCCTGCTGCTCACCGGCCTCCTCGTAATCGAGGCTGGCGTATCCCTTGGTGCGGGACTTGAGGGCGTCGAAGAAGTCGAACATGATCTCGCCCATGGGCAGTTCGTAGCGCAGTTCGACGCGAGTCTCGGAGAGGTAGTCCATGCCGCCGAGCTCACCGCGACGGGACTGGCACAGCTCCATGATGGCGCCGACGTACTCGCTCGGGGCAATGACGGTGCACTTGGCGACCGGCTCGTAGACCTCGCGCACCTTGCCTTCCGGCCAGTACGACGGGTTGGTGACGATGACCTCGGCCCCGTCCTCCATCACGACGCGGTAGACGACGTTGGGCGCAGTGGAAATCAGTTCGAGGCCGAACTCACGTTCGAGGCGGTCGCGGGTGATCTCCATGTGGAGCAGGCCGAGGAAGCCGCAGCGGAAGCCGAATCCGAGGGCAACCGACGTCTCGGGTTCATACGCCAGCGCCGCGTCGTTGAGACGGAGCTTGTCGAGGGCATCGCGCAGCACGGGGTAGTCCGAGCCGTCCATCGGGTAGAGGCCCGAGTAGACCATCGGCTTGGGATCGCGGTAGCCGACCAGCGGTTCGGTCGCGCCGTTGCGGGTGGTGGTGACGGTGTCACCGACGCGCGACTGACGGACATCCTTCACACCGGTGATGAGGTAGCCCACCTCGCCGACGCCCAGACCGATACTGGCCTTCGGCTCGGGGGAAATGATGCCGACCTCGAGCAGTTCGTGTGTAGTGCCCGTGGACATCATCGTGATCTTCTCGCGGGGACGGATCCGACCGTCGACCACACGCACGTAGGTGACCACGCCGCGGTAGGCGTCGTAGACGGAGTCGAAGATCATCGCGCGGGCGGGACCGTCAGCATCGCCGACAGGCGCAGGTACCTGCTTGATCACCTCGTCGAGCAGTTCCTTGACGCCCATACCGGTCTTACCCGAGACGCGCAGGACATCACCGGGCTCGCAGCCCGTGATGTGCGCGATCTCTTCGGCATAGCGGTCGGGATCCGCGGCCGGGAGGTCGATCTTGTTGAGGACGGGAATGATCTTGAGATCCTTCTCCATCGCCAGGTAGAGGTTCGCCAGCGTCTGAGCTTCGATGCCCTGAGCAGCGTCGACCAGCAGAATTGCGCCCTCGCATGCTTCGAGCGCACGGGAGACCTCGTACGTGAAGTCGACGTGGCCGGGAGTGTCGATGAGGTGGAGGACGAACTCTTCGCCGTCGACGGTCCAGGGCAGACGAACGTTCTGAGCCTTGATGGTGATGCCGCGTTCACGCTCGATGTCCATGCGGTCCAGGTACTGCGCACGCATCGCCCGCTCTTCGACCACACCGGTGAGCTGAAGCATGCGATCTGCCAGCGTCGACTTACCGTGGTCGATGTGCGCGATGATGCAGAAGTTCCGGATCTGCGCAGGATCCGTGAACGTCTTGTCGGCGAAGCTGCTGATGGGAGACCCCTTAGTCGGACCGGCACCGGCCCGGATCCGGGCCACTGTCAACCCTCAGGATATCCAAGTCTCGGCGCCGCCGTACCAGGGGTTCCCACGGGTGGGTGATTATGCTCGAACGCTATGGCAAGCATGTGGAAGCAGATCGGCAGAACCCTCGGCGCCCTCGCGGTGGAGAAGGGCCCTGCGTTGCTGCGCCAGCTGCAGTCGTCCACGTCCCAGTCGTCTGCCTCGAAGCCGGGTCCGACCGGCCGCCCGATCGCCGCGCGAACGTCTCCGACCGCACATCGCGCCCGCAAGGTCGAGTACTCCCCCGACCTCGACGGCAAGGCCGATCCGGGCGAGATCGTCTGGACCTGGGTTGCCTACGAGGAGGATCCGACCCAGGGCAAAGACCGCCCAGTGCTGGTTGTCGGCCGCGACGGCGACACGCTGCTCGGCCTGATGTTGTCTTCGCAGAGTAAACGCGAGGGTGAGCGCGATTGGCTCGCAATCGGTTCGGGTCCATGGGACGGCGAGGGAAGGCCCAGCTGGGTCCGGCTCGACCGGGTGCTCGACGTTCCCGAGAGCGGGATCCGGCGCGAGGGCGCCGTCATGGATCACAAAAAGTTCGACGCGGTCGCGGCAAAACTTCGGGCCGACTTCAGCTGGAGCTGAAGCCGACCCGGACGATGGAAACAGTGTCGATCAGCTGTCCATACGGTTGAACCGTCCGAAGAGTGCTCGATAGATGAGTGCACCGAGCGCACCGCCGATGAGCGGGAACACGATGAACAACCACACCTGACCGAGTGCACCGTCCTGGAACGGCGCGACAGCGAGGCTTCGAGCAGGGTTGACGGAGGTGTTGTCGATCGGGATCGAGATCAGGTGAATGACGGCCAGGGTGAAGCCGATGGACACCCCGGCGAGCGGCACGTCGGAGATCTGGTCGGTCGACGCGAGAACGACGAACACGAGCAGAGCGGTCAGGAGAATCTCGATGATCATCGCGGCACCGATGCCGTAGCCGTCGGAAACCACCTGTCCGAGAAGATTCTTCTCGGCCGACGGACTGTGTGCGCCCCAACCGTTTGCGCCGAGGCCGTCTGCGGCCCGGTTGTACGCCGGGAGACTGTTGGCCACCGTGTAGATCACGACGCCTGCGACCAAGCCGCCGATCACTTGCGCGACAACGTAAATCGCCGCATTGACGGCTGAGATTCGCCCGATCACGAATTGGCCGAGAGTCACGGCTGGGTTGACGTGGCAACCGGAAATCGGGCCGATCGCATATACGAGGAACAGCAGGGTCAGGCCGAATGCGAAGGCAACTCCGAGGTTGCCGACTTTCGCACCTGCAAAGACGGCAGTTCCGACTGCGGAGAACACGAGCACAAATGTTCCCACCGCTTCGGCCGCATACTTCTTCACATCCGAGATCGGTTCGATCTCAGTCAATTCCTGTGCAGTTGGAGACATATTCCCACCTTCTTCTCATCGAACGGTAGTAATGCTCACGCGCCTAGATTTGCCGGACTTTACGCAAGCCTGGTGATCTCCACAACAACTTCGAGATCTGTGGAGCGTCCACCGGAAAAGATTCCCTTCAAAGGCGGCACATCCGAATAGTCCCTTCCTATTCCGACCGAGACATGCTGTTCATTCACAGCTATCGCATTGGTCGGGTCGTATCCCCACCACGCGCCGGTCCACGCTTCGATCCACGCGTGCGATTCCCCGACCACCGTGTCCCCGACTGCCGCATCACGTTTGGGGTGGAGATAGCCGGAAACGTATCGACACGGTATCCCCATCGTTCGAAGCAACACCAAGGTCAGATGCGCATAGTCCTGGCAGACACCTTTCCTGGCCGACCACGCCTCGACCGCCGACGTATGCACTCCGGTCGTACCCGGCACATATGACATTTCACCGTAAACCCATTGCGACGCAGCCACTACTGCATCTTCAGGTGATTTATCTTTGCGCAATTCCTTGGCAATTGTCGCCAGCTTACGATCACGCGGAACATATCTCGTGAAACTCAGTTGTTCGTTGAATCGATCTTTAATCGCGTTTCCCGACAATTCATCCCAGTCGACGGTTTCCTCGGGCTGAACGAACGGTTCCGTCTCCACCACCGACAGTCCGGTCACTTCGAGTTCCGTATGCGGGGCGTGCAAGTCGAAGGCGGTCACCGCGGTGCCCCAGTAATCGGTGTATCGGTAGGAACGCGTTGCCGGCTGGGTTTCGACGCGCGTGAGTATCACCGTCTGCCTGGTGTCGCCGCGAGGTGTCAATCGCGCTTCGTTGTACGACGACGTCACCGGGGCGTCGTACGCATATCCCGTGGTGTGCACGACCCTCATCCGCCAGCTCACAGCTCTCCCTCCACCGTCGACTCCGCATACGCGGCGCCGGCATCCGTCCACGCGACCCACGGCGCAGCGTGGAAGTACTGCAATGCAATTGCCTCACCCAGTTCGCGGCAGGTCTCCTGCCAACCGAGCAACCGTCCCTGCAGATCCTCGAGCAACACGCCCTGCGGCAGGAACTCGAGTTCGCTGCGTGCGCGGCCCAGAAGCCGCGGCGCCTCCGCCCGGATTCCGACGCGACTGCCCGGCTGCGGGTCGAGCTCCTGCAGGCACTTCTCGGCCTGCCTGATCGAGTGGAACACCGAGCGCGGAAAGAGCCTGTCCAACAAGATGAACTCGACGACGCGATTGGCGTCGAGTGCTCCGCGATACGTACGCAGATACGTGTCATGTGCGCCCGCCGAGCGAAGAACGCTGACCCATGCCGGCGACGACGGGCGGTCACCGGCGCGCGCCAGAAGCATCCGCACGATCATGTCGACACGTTCGATCGACCTGCCCAGCAGAAGGAACCGATAGCCGTCGTCGCGACTG
Organism: Rhodococcus sp. SG20037; assembly: GCF_031763325.1. Classification (NCBI taxonomy): domain Bacteria; kingdom Bacillati; phylum Actinomycetota; class Actinomycetes; order Mycobacteriales; family Nocardiaceae; genus Rhodococcus; species Rhodococcus sp. SG20037. The sequence goes on from NZ_CP134497.1 coordinate 3,933,064, forward strand.
AGCGTGGAATCCGCCAGGCCCGCGAACATCGCTGCGCGTTCCTCCACATAGCGGAAGAACTCGTGTGGCCCCAGCCTGCGTGAGGCACGTTCACGCTCGGCCAGTCCGTTGTACGTGGTGTTCAGGCACTCCCACATCTCACTCGACGTGACCTCACGCGCCCCGCGAGCATTCTCACGAGCACTTGCCAGCGAGTCCACGATCGAACCAACCTGGTTGCGGCTGAACGCAACCAGATCGGTGAGCGAGCGCACGTCGAGCTTGCCCTCCGGCGCCTCGATGCCGAGGACACGCAGGAGCAGACGCGACGTGCGGTCCGGGTCGACGGTGGCGTCGTCGAGCAATTGATGGACGGCGACGTCGAGGATCCGAGCAGTGTCGTCGGCGCGCTCGACGTAGCGGCCGATCCAGTAGAGGGACTCTGCGTTGCGAGCAAGCATCGGTCACCACGCTCCGTTCACTGATAGTTCTTGGTAGCTGGGCACTTCCGAGGTGTTCACTGTTGCTGCTGCTGTTGTTGCTGCGAGGTGCTCAGTTCGGGACCCTGCACCGGCTCCGCGGATTCCGGGGGCTCGGACACCAGTTCCTCGCCTGACAACTCTGGGTCTTCGTCAGAGGTGCGACTCGCAAGCACCCACGTGTCCTTGCTTCCGCCGCCCTGGCTGGAGTTGACCACCAGCGAACCTTCCGGAAGTGCCACCCGGGTCAGGCCGCCGGGCAACACCCACACGTCCTCACCGTCGTTGACGGCAAAGGGCCGCAAGTCCACGTGGCGCGGCGAGAGAACATCGTCGATCTTGGTCGGCACCGTGGACAACTGCACGAGTGGCTGCGCAATCCACCCGCGCGGGTCTGCCTTGATCTTGCGGGTTATCGCGGCGAGTTCCTTGGGGCTCGCGTCGGGTCCGAAGACGATTCCGTAGCCGCCGGACCCTTCCACCGGCTTGATGACCAGTTCGGCGACGCGGTCGAGGACTTGCTCGCACTCCTCGTCCAACCAACAGCGGAACGTGTCGACGTTCTGCAAGAGCGGCTTCTCACCGAGGTAGTAGTCGATGATCTGCGGAACGTAGGTATAGACGAGTTTGTCGTCACCGACTCCGTTGCCGACGGCGCTCGAGATCACCACGTTGCCCGCCCGCGCCGCATTCAGTAGGCCTGCGACGCCGAGAATCGAATCCGGACGGAAGTGCATCGGGTCGAGATACTCGTCGTCGATGCGGCGATAGATGACATCGACCTGGCGCTCGCCTTCCGTAGTGCGCATGTACACCATGTTGTCGCGGCAGAACAGGTCGCGACCTTCGACGAGTTCCACACCCATCTGACGAGCGAGCAACGAATGCTCGAAATAGGCGGAATTGGCGATACCCGGTGTGAGAACAACCACTGTCGGGTCCGCTTCGTTGAGTGCAGCACCCGCACGCAGCGCCCTCAGCAGGTGTGTTGCGTAATCACCGACCGCCCGCACCTTGTGGGACATGAACAGATCCGGGAACACCCGAGTCATGGTGCGACGGTTTTCCATCACATAGGAGACACCGGACGGAGATCGCAGATTGTCCTCGAGGACTCGGAACTCTCCCGCCTCGTCTCGGACCAGGTCGATACCCGCGACGTGAATTCGCACACCGTTGGGCGGCACGATGCCGGCTGCTTCACGGTGGAAGTGCTCGCACGAGGTCACCAAGCGGCGCGGCAACACGTGATCGCGCAGGATTCGCTGCTCGCCGTAAATGTCCGCGAGGAACAACTCGAGCGCCTTCACTCGCTGCTTGATGCCCTTTTCAAGCCGCGACCACTCCTGCGCGGCGATGACGCGCGGCACCAGATCCAACGGAAACGGTCGCTCCTGCCCGGACAGCGAGAACGTCACGCCCTGGTCGATGAATGCGCGTCCGAGTGCGTCGGCACGCGCGGCAAGGTCGGCGCTGCTCGTCGGCGCCAGGGCTTTGTACACACCCTTGTACGGACCACGCACCGAGCCGTCGGGCTCGAACATCTCGTCGAAAGCCAACTCGTAGCGACCGATGTCTGAATATCCGTCGAACACTGCGGCAGGACGCGCTCGGGTGGTGGTCGAACCTGTTTTACTCGAACTTTTCGAAGGCGGCGGCGTCATAGGGCAACATGCTGCTACAAGTGGGGCTATTCGGCAGCGCGGCGAGAAATCGGGCGCTCGGTGTACCCTTCTCGACAGACGCAACGTGCGACGGTTTGGGTTCTTGGGCCCTCGGCTGGTAATCTTGCCAGTCGGTGCATCAGTGCGCCCACAGCTTTCTCGACCGTAACCAGCTAAAGACGACAAGGATTTTACGCGTGGCCAACATCAAGTCCCAGGTGAAGCGAATCCGTACCAACGAGGCGGCCCGACTCCGTAACCAGTCGGTGAAGTCCTCGCTGCGTACCGCGATCCGTTCATTCCGCGAGGCTGCGGCAGCCGGTGACAAGGACAAGGCCAACGAGCTCCTCGTCTCCACCAGCCGCAAGCTCGACAAGGCAGCCAGCAAGGGCGTCATTCACGCCAACCAGGCTGCCAACAAGAAGTCTGCACTCTCGCAGGCTGCCAACAAGCTCTGACGTTTCCACTGTGACGGTTCGCCGTCACACTGGTTCGTCTCGATAGCCGCCAGGTCGAAAGACCAGGCGGCTATTTTGCGTATTCAATCGGGTCAGTGCGAAGACCCGCCATCCATGTCTTGCAGCGAATATGTGGAGCAAGCTGCAACCATCTGATGATGGCGATCAACGGGCACGGGAAGCGCCCTCGCAGCTGGTTGTTCACGACTGTCTTCTGGGCGGTCGTCGCTTTCGGCGTAGTGGCCGCCCTGGGAATCCCTCGTTGGTGGGAATCATTGACGGTTGCAGTCGTCGGAGGTGCCGCAAGCTACGGATGGTGTAAGCGCAGGCAACGTAGCGAATTCCGGATCTTCTTCGGCGTGATGTGTTCACTCGTTGCGATTCTGGCGTTTCTCGCCGTTGGACGAGCGCTACTCACCACCGTGAAGGTGCCGGTGGACAGCATCGGCCAAGAAACCATTGTCTGCGGCAGTGTGGTGAATCCGGTGTCGCACGACTCACTACGGGTGACCGACATCAGAACAGGTGAACCAACGACACGGCCTCAGGCCATTCCGCATACTCAGTTGGAGCAAGCCTGCGTGAAACGCCTCGACTACCGGGCGGGTGAGGCCACGGCCGCCACTGTCGTCGGACTACTTCTGACCGGACGCGCAGTAGGCCACGTTGTACTCAGTTCTTCCGCAACGCGCACACTTTCCGCACTGCCATCTCCAGGGCGAAGGACGAGTCGACTGCGGCACCCTTCACGTCGGCATTGAGGGCGGCGACGATCTGCATCGCAGCGCCGATCGACGTGGGATCCCAGCCGCCGACCTCCTTGATCGCCTTCTTGACCTTCCACGGCGGCATTCCGAGATCCGACGCCAACCGGAACGGGTCACCGCCCCGTGCAAACGGGCCGACCTTCGCGATGGTGTGGACTGCGTCAGCGAGGGCGTCGGCGAGCAGAACATGGGCTGTTCCGATCTGATCTGCCCATCGGAGCGCCTCGAGCGCACCCCGGGTATCGCCGACGATGACTTTGTCGGCCACGTCGAATCCGGAAACCTCGGCCTTGCCCGAGTAATACTTGTGGACCGCATCGACGTCGATCTTGCCGCCCGTATCTGCCGCCAATTGCGAGCAGGCCGACGCTAGTTCGCGGAGGTTGGAGCCGACGCTTTCGATCATCGCAGCGATCGCATCTGGCGCAACCCTGACGTCTGCGGTCCGAAACTCACCCCGGACGAAGTCGACAAGCTGACTCTTGTTCAGTTTTCCGCAGTTGTGAACCGTCGCGCCGAGCTTCTCGAGGGCCGGCGCCAACGCTTTCGCGCGACCGCCGCCCGAGTGCACGACGATCAGAACCACACCTTCTGCCGGCTCGCGTGCAGCCTCCAGGACAAGCGCTACGGCATCTTTGCCTGCTTCTGCAGCCGATTCCAAGACGATCACACGGTCTTCGGCAAAAAGAGAAGGGCTGAGCAACTCGGCCAACTCGGGAGCATTGGTGTCGCCCGCACGCATCTTGGTCACCGGGAGATCCGAAATACCCTGGCCGCGGTCACCGCGGACAGCTCTGATGAGCTGCGATACCGTGCGGTCGATCAGGAACTCGTCGTCCCCGAGAACAAGATGCAGCGGATCGACTCCAGACGGATTACTCACCCGAAGATGGTCCCACGAGGAACCGACACGATCGACACAGACCCGCCGCCCCCGCCGTACACAGCGACGGTGCCGTCGACGTCGGTCCGAACCACCGCCCCGCCCAATGAATCCAGTTCATCGAGAACCTCCGCATTCGGGTGCCCGAAACTGTTGCCGACGCCGACGCTGATCATCGTCAACCTCGGACGCACCGCTTCCAGAAATGCCGACGACGTGGTCCGAGAACCGTGATGGGGCAGCTTCAACACATCGGCCTTCACGTCCGCTCCCGATCGGAGGATCGCCTCCTCCCCCGCAACTTCGGCGTCGCCCGTCAACAGAATTCGACCCGCGCCCGTGTGCGCCATCACCACCAGCGACTGATCGTTGGCTGCATCTGCGGCACCGACGGAATCGCGGGGAGCTGGAACCAACGGACCGAGAACCTCCACGTTCACCGATCCCAACGTCAACTCCATACCTGCGAGCAACGAGACAACCGGAACGGCCTGCGAGTCGGCGGCATCCTTCACCGCCCGAAAACCTGACTCCGGCAACAACATCGACCCGACTCCGATCGCAGCGACCGAACGCCCACTCAGGACTGCTTCCAATCCACCGATGTGATCGGCATGAAAATGACTGATCATCAGCAACGCGATGTCGTTGACGTCCAACATGTTCAGGCAACGATCCATCGACGTGGGATCAGGACCGACATCGATCACGATCACCCTGCCGTCTCCAGTCGAGAGCACAAGACCGTCCCCCTGACCGACGTCGCACATCACCAGTGCCCACCCCGGAGCAATGCGGCCACCCCCGAACACGTGTTGAAAGATCAGGGCCAGAACAACTCCCAGAACGAGAACGCCGAGCACCCATCTCGAAATCCGATTCCACAGCGTCAGGGCCGCTGCCAGTAGGACTCCCACGACGACGAGAGCACCGATGAGTCCTGACGGCACTACCACCGACGCTCCGGGAAGCGCCGCCGCCCGCTCGGACACGCACAGCAGCCACCCCATCGGCGGCCGCACCAATGGCGCGACGAACACCGCGATCGGTGGACAGATCAGCGCACACAAGGCAATCACCGCACCGAACACCGTGATGATTCCGATCACCGGCGCCACCGCCATGTTCGCGGCAATCGTGACCACGCTGAAGGTTCCCGCCATGGCGCCCACCAACGGTGCAGTCACGACAAACGCAGCACCCGAGACAGCTGTCATCTCCGAAAACCAACGGGGCCAGCCTCTTCGGCGAAGCACGTCCACCCACACCGGAGCAATGATCACCAGCGCGCCCGTGGCAGTAGTCGACAGCGCAAATCCCCAGTCGACGGCCAGCTCGGGCCTCACGACTACCAGAACGATGACGGCGGCGGCAAGCGCAGGCAGCGCCTGTTTGCGCCGACCAGTGACCAGACTGAGCAGGCCTACCAAGCCCATCACCGACGCGCGTAGAACACTCGGCGACGGCCTCGCGACGACAACAAAGGCAACGAGGGCTACCACCGCCAAAGCGGCGCCGACCCGTGGACTGAGCGCCGCGGCTCTGACCAACAGCAGAACGGCCCCGAGCAGAATGCTGATGTTGGCGCCGGACACCGCGGTGAGATGGGAAAGTCCGGCAACGGTGAAGTTGTCCTTCACCACCGGCGACAGCGCCGACGTGTCTCCGACGACGAGGCCAGGCAGCAGACCCGCCTGATCCGGCGGGAGTGCAGCCGAGCACGCAGCGGCGAAACGAATGCGCACCACACTTGCCCACCGCTGATACCAGGGCACTTCTCCCACCGCGACGGGAGGCCCTTCGGACGTGATCACGGCGAGCGTGGAATCGCTACGCCATGGCTGACTCGCCCGGCCACGAACCGTGAGGCTCTGCCCTGGAACAACTTCGAGCCACGACGAACTGGGCGCCCGGATGGTGACCAAGCCGCCTCCGGAGTACCTGCGGTTCTGGGCAGTCACCGAATTGACGGTTGCCCTGAAGACGACCTGACCTTGACCCACCGCGCCGGAGACCGCGTGCGGATCCTCCGAGGGTTCCACTTCGACACTCACCCAAGCTCCCTCGAGAGAAGCTCGGGTCAGTGGGTGCCTCTCCGCCTCGGACGCCCGCCACCCGCCGACGGCACTACACCCGGCACCGAACAGCAATGCAACCAACATGATTCGTACCCACCCCGCTGATGTCCGGCGCACAACCACGTAAGTGAGGAGTGCCGCTGGAACCGCACACGCCACCGCCAGTACCCACGCGGCGACCGGGCCGAACAGGATCCCCACCGCACTGCTCCCCCACACCGCGACCGCCGACAGAAGCAGTCGAGCGTCGAGGACCGGCGAGGCTTCCGGTTCGTTCACACCGACACCAGCACTCGCAATTTGGCCAACCTTGCCGGGCCGATCCCGTCGACTTCCCCCAATTGTTCTATGTCCGTGAATTTTCCGTTGGATGTGCGCCAGGAGATGATCGCCGCAGCCGTTACCGGCCCTACCCCGGGAAGCTCGTCCAGTTCGGCCTCGGTGGCGGTATTGAGGTTCACCAGCCCAGCCCCGCCGGATTCCCCCGTAGCTGCGGGGCTGGTCCCTCCTGCAGTGGTACTCGAAGAAACACCACCGGACTGATCGGCCGCACCAACCACGATCTGATCGCCGTCGACAAGTTTCTGAGCCAGATTCAGGCCCACCGTCTCCGCTCCGTCGAGCACGCCACCTGCCGCAGCAAGCGCGTCGGCGATGCGCGAGCCCGAATGTAGATTGACAAGCCCAGGCGTACGCACCAATCCGACGACACTGACCACCACAGCCTCAGGCGGCTGCTCTGTTACGACGCCGGTCGGTACAGGACTGGCTGATTCACCATCGCCGGCAGTCACATTCTCCGCCGTGACATTCTGGGGCGAGGGCAGCGGTGGGACCGCCTGCATACTCGGAGAATCCCACCATACGGCGAACAAGCCGATTGCCGTAGCCAGAACTGCAATGATCGCCAACACCCAGGTCGCCGACCGACTCGGGCGCCAACGTGTACCGCGCCAATGTTCGGGCAATCGGTCGAACCGTGACGAGTCGGGCTGAGCTTCGTAGTCGTCCTCGTCGAAGTCCTGAAGCCACTCGGGGGATCTCTCGAATGGCTGCGGGGATCTCGCGAAAGACGCTGAATCCTCGAATTCGTCGACGTCCTCGTGTCGCCGCCTGTAGTTGCCGTCCATCGCCGCGAGGCGATCACGCGCCCGCTCGCGCTCCTCGCTGATCCTCATGACTGGACGCTAACGAGAGACCTCGCCGCCAACGACGAACAATTTCTGTCTGTGGAGAACTCGCGGATTGTGGAGAAACGATCAGGCGCTCGTGTCGATCTCCGGCAACGGGCATACCACAACACCGATCGCGCCGACACCAACGTGCGCTCCGATGACCGCGCTGAAGTCGGTGACCACGGATTCCGCTACATCGGGAATGCGCTCGGCCAACTGTTCCGCTATCCCGTCGGCACGCTCTCGTGCTCGCATGTGATGCACGGCTATCGCCACGCGGCCGAGACCGGCGCGCTCGACTGCCGAATCAACCAAGCGTGCAAGCGCTTTGGTGGTGGTGCGCGTTTTTTCGCCGAGCACGAGTTTGCCGTCCACCAGATGCAGGATCGGCTTCATCGCCAATGCAGTACCCAGCAACGCAGCGGCGGTTCCGATTCGTCCGCCCCGACGCAATTGATCAAGTTTGTCGACGACGATGTAGCAGCGCCCACGGCTGGCGACGTCGACCGCCCGGCCGTACGCCTCTTCGAGTGAAGCGCCCTTCTCGGCCAAGCGTGCAGCTTCGAGAGCCGGATAGCCCAAACCCATACCGGCGGACTGTGAATCGACGATCCGGACGGCGCCACCGAATTCCTGGGCTGCGACTCGTCCGGCTTCCCACGTTCCCGACAGTTGACGTGAAATGTGAACGGCGAGAACGCCGTCACCGTCGCTCATGTCCAGGGCGCGTGCATACGCTTCGGACAACTCGGCGGGCGACGCTCCGGCCGTTGTCACTCCCGACAGGTCGCTCGGCATTGCGTCGACGCCCTCTCGCAAGTCGCAACCGTCACGGAGCACGTGGAGCGGAACAACCTGAATGCCACATGCGTCGGCCGACTCCTGCGGGATGCAGGCGGAGGAATCCGTGACGACGACGACCGGCATTCTGCTACCCGACTTCGCTCGGCGGTGATACCAGTTCCGGCGAAACCAGTTCCGGCGAAACCGTTTTCTGCGACTCGACCCCGCGAATCGCAGCGATCATCGCGCGGGCTACACCGACGTGACCGTCCCAACCCCAGTGAATGCCGTCAGGATTGCCGTTCTCGGAAAAGACGTTGTCACGCACTGCATCTGCAAGGTCGACTACGGGAACGTCTTTCTCCGTAGCCCACTCGGTGATCGCGGACACCGCGGCAGGTCGTCCGGCATGCACGCTGGCGTAGGCATCACTGCGGTGCACTGACGGCAAGGTCGCGATCATCGGCAGTTCCGGCCGCATGTACTCCAACGCATTTCGCGAGCTTTCCAGATACTCGACGCTCAGCTTGGGAGGAAGTGCGACCGGGCGGCCCAGAGGTGCAAGCCGCGGCTGCAGCCATTGATAACCCTCGCGCACCACGCGTCGAAGCGCGGGTGGCCGAACGTAGCGAATGGTCTCGCGGAGCGCGGTAGGCAGCGGAGACGGTAGCGAGTCCATCCCGCCGACCGCGAACACGACGGCGCCGGCCCGCGGCACCGCCGCCCACACACGAGGATCCTGAGTCAGTGCCCACCACGCGTCGCGACACGTCCATCCGATACGGGCGACCAACTCGACGTCCCAGCCGAGTTCGTCGGCCACGATGTTGGGCCAGATGCGTGGATGATCTGCCGCGAGGCCGCCTTTGGGGCCGAAATACGACAGCGAATCCGCGAGTACGAGGAGGACGGGGCGCTGCCCGTCGGCACTTTCAGAGGACGTCATTTGCGACACTCGCAGAAGCATTCCATACGTCGAGTCGCCACTCGATCGACTTGACGTCACCATGTCCACTGAGTTGCACCCAACTGGTGTTTCCCAATCCGCCGAGGACGGCCCAGCGATCGACGGGTAGGTCGAGCAATGCCGCTGTCAGTGCCGCGATCAAGCCTCCGTGCGCCACCAGAACCACGGGCCGCTCGGCCCAGTCCGGGTGCGTGTCGAGCAATTCGTGAACTACGGGGAGGCTGCGATTCGCGACGTCGATTCGGCTTTCGCCGCCGGGCGGCGCCAACGTGGCATCCGCTCGCCACGCAGATCGCACACCGGGAGTGCGCTCGTCGACGTCATGATGAGTCAGGCCCTGCCATTCCCCCAGGTGTGTCTCACGCAGACGCGTGTCGGTGAGGACCGGAAGTCCGGCGGCATCACCGACTGCGACGGCCGTGAAGTACGCCCGACGCAGATCCGAGGACACGATCGTCAACGGCCTGCGGTCGGCGATCACCGGACCTGCACTCTTGGCCTGCGTGCGTCCCAACTCCGACAGGTCGGTGTCGAGTTGCCCCTGCATCCGAGAGTCGGCGTTGTATTCGGTCTGTCCGTGACGCAGCAGGATGAGCCGGCGGACAGGGTTCGACGCCGCACTGGGCGCCGACGAAGTCACAGCGAGGGATCCTGCGCGTCCGGCTCGGAAACCGTGTCGGTCTCGAACACCGTGTTGGCGTCGGCGGGGCCGGGACGGTTCTGTCCGAGGCCTTCGACCTCGACCGTCGGGCAGTCCTTCCACAGTCGATCGAGAGCGTAGAAGTTGCGCTCCTCGTCATGCTGGACGTGGACGACGATGTCGGCGTAGTCGAGCAGTGCCCAGCGGCCCTCGCGGGTGCCTTCACGGCGGACCGGCTTGTGTCCCGCTTCGCGGAGACGGTCTTCGATGTTCTCGACAATCGAGTTGACCTGACGCTCGTTCGTCGCAGATGCGATGACGAAGCAGTCCGTGATGACCAGCTGTTCGGACACATCGAGCACCACCACTTCGGTGGCCAGCTTCTCGTCGGCTGCCAAGGCCGCGATGCGTGCCATGTCGATGGCTTCGGTGTTTGCGCTCACTCGATGTTCTCCAGTTTCGTCTTCAGAAAGTACTTGTTGTGCTCGGCTAGCTCGATTCGGCGCCCGGGACGGCTTCCGACTTCCCCGGTGCGGGCTCCGACATCGTTGTAGCTCCGTCGCGGCGCTCCGCGTCGACAGGTCGATACAGGTTCCGCTTCGAGATGTACTGCACCACTCCGTCCGGCACCAAGTACCAGACGGGGCGGTCTTCACTTGCCCGACGCCGACATTCGGTCGACGAAATGGCAAGTGCCGGAATCTCTATCAACGTGACCGCGTCGGCGGGCATGGTGTCGAGGTGACCGGCCAGGTGCTCTGCATTGAGATCGAAACCCGGTCGCGATACCCCGACGAACTTCGCCAATGCGAACAACTCTTCCCAATCTTGCCAGGAAAGGATGCTGGCCAGCGCATCGGCACCGGTGATGAAGAAGAGTTCGGCGTCAGGGTGGTAGGCCCGGAGGTCTCGCAGCGTGTCCACGGTGTACGTCACTTTTTCACGGTCGACGTCGACCCGAGAGACGGAAAACCGCGGGTTGGAAGCGGTGGCGATGACCGTCATGAGGTACCGGTCCTCGGCAGGACTGACGCCCTTCCCCTGCTTCTGCCAGGGCCGCCCGGTGGGGACGAAGATCACTTCGTCGAGTCCGAACCGGTCGGCGACCTCACTGGCCGCAACGAGGTGGCCATGGTGAATGGGGTCGAAGGTGCCACCCATCACTCCTAGGCGTCGAGCACGTTCCACCGATAGTCCCTTCTGCACGAGTGTCGAGCTTACGGGTCAGACCGGCAGCAGACGGGACACGACGTCGGCAAGCTGCTGGGCCGAGCGGCACTCGTGCATGCTGATGACCTCGTTGTAGACCTTCGCCGCGGAGTCACCCGTTCCCCATTGCCCCTTCGGCTCGGGGTTGAGCCAGTGCGCGTGCTTGGCTACTGCCACCATCTGCGACAGCGACTGAAGGTTGGGATCGCGGTAGTTGTTGCGACCGTCGCCGAGTACCAGTAGCGACGTGCGACTGGTGATCGACTGCGCGAACTTCTCCTGGAACACTGCGAAGGCGTGTCCGTAGTCTGAGTGGCCGTCGTAGGTGATCAGTTCGGCCTCACGCACCATCCGTGACATCGCTGATCCGAGGTCTGCGTTCGAGTCGAAGAACCGCGTGACCTCGTCGGTCGTGTCGATGAACGCGAACACCCGCACGCGCGAGAACTGCTCACGCAAAGCGTTCACGAGCAGCAGAGTGAAATGGCTGAACCCCGCCACCGAGCCGGACACGTCGCACATCACCACAAGTTCGGGCCGCGCCCGCTTCGGCTTGCGCTGCACCAGATCGATCGGCACTCCGCCCGTCGACATGGACTTGCGCAACGTACGACGTAGGTCGATCGAACCCGCGCGAGAGCGGCTACGACGCACGGCGAGACGACTGGCCAACAAGCGAGCCAGGGGTGCGACGTTCTTCTTCAGCGTGGTGAGTTCGGCATCGGACGCTCGCAAGAAGTCGACTTCCTCGGCGAGTTTCGGAACGCCGTACGTGGCGACCCGCTCCTTGCCCAAATTCTCGGCTGTGCGTCGACGCGTTTCCTTCTCGACCATCTTGCGGAAGTCCGCGATGCGCTGCGCTGCCGTGCGCTTGGCGACCTCGGATTGATAGTCGGAGTTGTCCTTGCCCTCTGACCCGGAACCCTCCTGGTTGCCGAGCAGGCCCTGCAGGATCTTGTTGAGCAACGTCTCCGGGGCGACGTCACGCAGCGCCTGATAGGCGGAGAACGACGGGCCGTTACTCGACTGGTACTGCCCGAGTTCCTCGACCATCGCGGCGGTCAGGAGTTCGGTCATCTCCATCGCCTCGTCACTGCCGTCTGTCAGCAGTTCGGCAATGAGCTCACGCAAGGCCTGCAGGTCGATCGAGCCGTCTGGCTTGCGCGGCAGTGTGACGTCGACGTCGCCGACCGCACGGTCACCGATCGCCTTGGGGAACCACAGGTCGAAGACGGCGTCGAACGTCGCCCGGTGGGTCGGCCTGCGCAGGAGCGAGCATGCCAGCCCTTCACGAAGCGCTTCACGATCGAGCAGGTCGAGAACAGACATGACCTGACCTGCGTCGACTGTCTCGGACGGGCCGACCATGATTCCGCGTCGTCGCAGAGCCTCGACAAAATCGACGAGGTGACCGGGAATCCCGTGCGGCGCTGCCAGGCCGCCAGGTGAGAGCGGCGACGTCGATCCTGCGGGAGCCATGTCAGACCTCAGTTCAGCCGAAGTTCAGCGGCGGCACGCACCTGGTCCGACTGGTGCTTGAGGATCACGCCGAGCGTGGCGCGAACGGCATCGTCGTCGAGAGTGTCCATGCCCAGAGCAAGAAGGGTGCGTCCCCAGTCGATGGTCTCGGATACCGAAGGGACCTTCTTGAGCTGCATTCCGCGAAGAACACGAATGGTGTTGACCAGCTGCTCGGCAATCGCTTCAGGAAGCTCCGGCACACGGCTTGCGAGGATGCGACGCTCGAGGTCGGCGTCCGGGAAATCGAGATGCAGGAAGAGGCAACGACGCTTCAGAGCCTCCGAGAGTTCACGAGTGGCATTCGAGGTCAACACCGTGAACGGCTTGCGGGTGGCGGTGATCGTTCCGAGCTCGGGGATCGTGACCGCGAAGTCGCTGAGCACTTCGAGGAGCAGACCTTCGATCTCGACGTCTGCCTTGTCCGTCTCGTCGATCAACAGCACCGTCGGGTCCTCGCGGCGAATGGCCTTGAGCAGTGGACGTGCGAGCAGGAACTCCTCCGAGAAGACATCCGCCTTCGTCGAATCCCAGCTGTGGTCGACCGCGACATCACCCCTCGCTCCGCTCGCCCCGCCCGACTGAATCCGAAGAATCTGCTTCGCGTGGTTCCACTCGTAGAGTGCACGAGCCTCGTCGACGCCCTCGTAGCACTGCAGACGCACCAGTTCTGCGCCCGTGGTCTGGGCGACTGCGCGGGCGAGTTCCGTCTTTCCGACACCGGCCGGGCCCTCGATGAGCAGCGGCTTGCCCAGACGATCGGCCAGGAAGACTGCCGTCGCGGTGGCCTTGTCGGACAGATAGCCGGTTTCGGCCAGCCGTTCGATCACGTCGTCGACGGTCGAGAAGAACGGCGTCGTGTCGGGAAGTGCTCGGTCCACGGTTAACTCCTTGAGAGGTGGGGCAAGTCTGGTGAACTTTTCAGGCGGGTCGGGTATGCCCGTCGCCCCAGACGATCCACTTGGTGGACGTCAGTTCCGGCAACCCCATGGGGCCACGCGCATGCAGTTTCTGGGTGGAGATGCCGATCTCGGCGCCGAACCCGAACTGCTCACCGTCGGTGAAGGCAGTCGACGCATTGACCATCACTGCCGCAGCGTCGACTCGAGCGGTGAACTCGCGGGCAGCCGAGAGATCGGACGTCACGATGGCTTCGGTGTGGCCGGTCCCGTACTGGTCGATGTGCTCGACGGCAGCGTCCAGGTCCTTGACGACCTTGAGGGCGACGTCGAGGGTGAGGTATTCCTTCGACCAGTCGTCCTCGGTCGCGGGAACCAGTCCCGGCAGATCACCGTGCACGACGACGTCGTGCATCTGAAGCGCTTGGAGCAGCTTCGGCACGGCCGTCTCGGCAATAGCGGCGTCGACCAGCACCGTCTCTGCCGTGTTGCACACACTGGGCCGACGGGTTTTGGAGTTGAGAAGAATCTTCTCGGCCATCAGTAGATCGGCGGCCGAGTGAACATAGACGTGGCAGTTACCGACACCGGTCTCGATGGTGGGCACGGTGGCATCACGCACGACGGCGCTGATCAAGCCGGCACCGCCGCGCGGGATGACGACGTCGACGAGGCCGCGGGCCTGGATGAGGTGCGTGACCGTCGACCGATCCGCACTCGGCAGAAGTTGAACGGAATCCTCGGGCAGTCCCTGGTCAATCAACGACGCGCGCAGAGCCGCCACTAACGCTTCGTTGGACTTGACCGCCGAGGACGAACCACGAAGCAGCGCAGCATTTCCCGACTTGAGAGTGAGCCCGAAAGCGTCGACGGTAACGTTGGGGCGAGCCTCGTACACCATGCCGACGACACCGAGCGGAACGCGCTGCTGGCGTAGCTCCAAACCGTTCGGCAAAGTAGATCCACGAAGCACTTCACCGATCGGATCGGGTAGTCCGGCAACCTGACGCAAACCCGACGCGATGCCCTCGATCCGCTCAGCGGTCAGACGAAGACGGTCGAGCAGCGATTCCTCGGTGCCGCCCGCCTTCGCGGTGTCGATATCGAGAGCGTTGGCCGCGAGAATCCGATCACTTGCCGCGAGTACCGCGTCGGCTGCGGCGTTGAGCGCAGCATCCTTCTGCGCGGTGGTCAGCAGAGCCAGGACGCGCGAAGCCTTACGGGCTCGGCGTGCGGCGTCGTGCACGACGGACTTGGTGTCGGACGCGTTCGAGTCGACGGTTTCTGCGTTGGAAGTCACAGCGGTCATGAATACACATTAACCACCCACCGTGACGGCCTGCTCGGCGGAACGAGGCTGTGACCACCCGGGACCATTCCGGCGGACCGCCTGCGAACATTTCGGCGGACCGCCGGGGAACAATTCCGGCGCGCGACACTGTTGCACCCACCGACCTTCTTCTTCGAGTCAGGAGCCATCCGTGAGTGTGTTGTTCGAGCCTTTGACCCTGCGCGGCGTCACCATCCCGAACCGCGTCTGGATGGCACCGATGTGCCAGTACTCCGCTGACGTCATCGGCGACCAGGTCGGAGTGCCCAACGAGTGGCATCGCACGCATCTGGTGAGCCGTGCAATCGGCGGCACCGGCCTGATTCTCACCGAGGCGACGGCCGTCAATCCCGAAGGCCGCATATCGGCAGCTGATCTGGGGATCTGGAACGACACGCAGGCGCAAGCCTTCGCCGAGATCAACGCGCAACTCGCGTACTTCGGCGCAGTGCCCGGAATTCAGCTGGCGCACGCCGGACGCAAAGCGTCGACGCAGGTTCCGTGGCGCGGCGGCAAGAGTCTGCCCGCCGACGACCGACTCTCGTGGCAGACGGTTGCCCCGAGCGCGGTTCCGTTCGGTCACCTTGCCGATCCGGTCGAGCTCACCACGGAGGGCATCGAGAAGGTCGTCGCGGACTTCGCAGCGGCGGCTACCCGCGCATTGAAGGCCGAATTCAAGGTCGTGGAAATTCACGCGGCCCACGGATACCTGATCCATCAGTTCCTCTCCCCCGAGAGCAACAAGCGAACGGACCGCTACGGAGGCAGCTTCGAGAACCGCATCCGATTGCTCCTCGAAATCCTGAGCGCAGTCCGCGAGGTGTGGCCGGCCGAGCTACCGCTCTTCGTCCGGGTCTCGGCGACCGATTGGCTCACGGAAGAACGTGGGCTCGAGGTCGACAGCTGGACCGCGGATCAGACCGTTGCCCTCGCCAACATCCTCTCCGACTACGGCGTCGATCTCGTCGACGTGTCCACCGGCGGTAATTCACCGGCGGCCGAGATTCCGGTGGAGCCGGGATACCAGGTTCCGTTCGCCCGTCGCCTGCAGAACGAGAGCCTGCTACCGGCCGCCGCCGTCGGCCTCATCACCGAACCCGAGCAGGCCGAGAAGATCGTCGAAGACGAAAGCGCAGTGGCGGTGCTCCTCGGCCGCGAACTGTTGCGAGATCCCTACTGGGCGCGCCGGGCGGCCCGTGAACTGAACGCCGAGGTAGGACCGCATATCCCGTCGCAGTACGCCCGCGCCTTCTAGCCCGAAAATCGGCTCCCGCGCACAACTTTGATAGCGTAAGCGTCTTACTTGCCGGTAGTCCGGAGCCCTGAGGGCTCCGGACACTGCCGCGGGCCAGAGCCGTGCGACGGGGGTCGCAACGAGCCACAGGGCACGCGGACGCTCGATTTCCCGACCGGCTCATCGGCGAGTGGGCAACGAAAAGATGCGTGCATCAGGTACGTGCCCCGCTCGGTTCGATGATTGCGCTGGGGAGCGCATGTCATGACTACACCAGAGAACTCGATCAGCGCTCTCGAAGTGGCCGAATCACCCGATGTCTGCGTCACCGACAATGCGTCCGTCAAGCGCGCTGTCAAGGCAACGATGCTCGGAAATGCCATGGAGTGGTTCGATTTCGGCGTTTACGCATATCTAGCTACCACTATAGGAAAAGTGTTCTTCCCGGACGCGAGCGGCAGCGCTCAACTCCTCTCTACCTTTGCAATTTTTGCGGCAGCCTTCATCGTCCGCCCACTCGGCGGATTGTTCTTCGGTCCACTCGGTGACCGCATCGGACGCAAGAAAGTCCTGGCCACCACCATCATTCTGATGGCGGGCAGCACCTTCGCCATCGGCCTCATCCCGAGCTACGAATCCATCGGTATCGCCGCCCCGATCCTGCTGGTACTCCTACGCCTACTGCAGGGCTTTTCCACCGGCGGCGAATACGGCGGAGCCAGTACGTTCGTCGCCGAATACGCACCGGACAAGCGCCGCGGTTTCTTCGCCAGCTTCCTCGAATTCGGGACTCTGGCAGGATATGTGGCGGCAGCGGGCATCGTGACGATCATCCAGACCGTCGTCAGTGCCGAGGACCTACTCCAGTGGGGCTGGCGCATCCCCTTCCTCATTGCCGGACCTCTGGGTCTCATCGGCCTGTACCTCCGTCTGCGTTTGGAGGAAACCCCCGCATTCCAGATGATGGAGCAGGCCGAAGAGCGCTCCCTCGCAGATGAATCCACAGGCAAGAAACTACGCGAAACTCTCGTCGACAACTGGCGTCCGCTTGTTCTGTGCATCGTCCTGGTGGCCACGTACAACATCGCTCACTACGGACTGCTCAGCTACATGCCGACGCATCTGACCAACACGTTGGGTTACGACGAATCCCACGGACTCGTTCTGATGATCATCGTCATGATCGTGATGATGATGGGAATCAGCTACGTCGGAAAGTTCTCGGACCGCGTCGGGCGTAAACCCTTGCTGCTCAGCGGTTTCATCGGATTCTTCGTCCTGTCCCTGCCTGCCTACCTTCTGATCGGCGTCGGCAACTACGTGACGGTCTTCCTGGGACTCGCAATTCTCGGCGGCTTGCTCCTGCTGTTCGTCGGTGTGTTCCCGTCCGTGCTTCCCGCACTCTTTCCGACCGGAATCAGGTACGGCGGCTTGGCAATCGGATACAACCTCGCGGTCTCCATCTTCGGCGGGACCACTCCCCTGGTGCTCACCGCCCTCGAAAGTGCAACGGGCAGCAACTTGGTCGCACCGATGTACATGATGATCGCCGCCGTGATCGGCGGTATCGCAGTCCTGATGATCCCCGAGACCGCACGCAAGCCACTCGACGGCTCTCCGCCCTCCGTCGCCACCGACGAGGAAGCACGTCGGATCATCCGCAAGGTTCGTCGAAAGAGAATGAAGGCCGATAACCTCGAGGTATGAGCACGCCTCGAATCGTCGTCGTCGGCAGTATCAACATGGATCTGACCACGTCTGTGTCCAGATTCCCAGCTCCGGGGGAAACGCTGCTCGGCACTGCCTTTGCCACCGCGGCGGGAGGCAAAGGCAGCAACCAGGCCATCGCCGCCGCGAAGGCCGGTGGGGACGTGTCGTTCGTCGGCGCGGTCGGCGACGACGGTTTCGGCACCCAATTGCGCGAGACCCTGCAAGACGCCGGGGTCGACACCGCGTTGCTTCGTAGTGTCGACGGCCCGAGCGGCGTTGCCGCCATCACCGTGAGCGAGGACGCGGAGAACAACATCATCGTCGTCCCGGGCGCCAATTCCTCGGTCACCTCGTTGTCCGAAGTAGACCTCGACGCGATCGCACACGCCGACGTTCTCCTGTGCCAACTCGAAATACCCCTCGACACGGTCACCACAGCGGCCCGGCACGCGCGTGCCAACGGAACAACTGTCATCCTCAATCCTTCACCGGTACAAGACCTTCCGGGCGCCCTGATCGAGTCTGTCGACATCCTGATCGTCAACCAGACCGAGTCGGAGCAGTTGTCCGCGGTCACCGGTCGCGTCCGATACCTCGTCACGACGCTCGGGGCCGGCGGCGCGGATCTCCGGTCGGGCGAGGAGACAATCCACGCCGACTCCCCGGCCGTGACACCCGTGGATACAACTGGCGCAGGCGATGCTTTCACCGGCGCCTTCGCCGTGGAGTGGGTGCAGGGCCAGGACCGCGCCCTGCAGTTCGCTGCCACGGCGGGAAGTCTGGCGACGACGGTCCGCGGCGCGTCGGTGTCGTCACCCACTCGCGCTGCGATCGAAAAAGTCCTGAACCGACAGCTTGACTCTGACACCGTGTGAGGTCGTAAACCTGTAGGTATCGGGTTTGTGAGAGAGAAACGGGGCGAGCAAGGTTGTTGAGCATCGGAGACTTCGCGAGAGCAGGTCGTGTGTCGGTGCGCATGCTCCGCCACTACGACGCCATCGGTCTGCTCAGACCCGCGAGGGTCGACGCATCCACCGGGTATCGCTCGTACACCGCGGGCCAGTTGGCGCTGCTCAACCGCATCGTCGCTCTCAAGGAGTTGGGCCTGACTCTGGCCCAGGTCCAGCAAGTGGTGGAGTCAGCGGTCACCGTCGACGAGATCCGCGGGATGCTCACGCTTCGCCGAGCAGAACTCGAAACCCGAATCCAGGAAGACACCGCGCGACTGGCGCATGTACAGGCGCGCCTACGGATCATCGAAAGTGAGGGACAGATGTCCGCATACGAGGTTGTGATCAAGTCAGTTCCGGCGCTGCGGGTCGCGGAGTTGGCCGGTACCGCCAAGACGATGGATCCGTCGTCGATCGGCCCGGTGGTTCGCGGGTTGTACGAGCGCCTTTGTACCGGTTTGGATCGTGCCGGTATCGCCGCGATCGGACCCGCTGTCGCTTACTACGAGGATGCCGGTGACGACGAGAACGTCGTCGTCCATGCGGCGCTACCGGTAGACGCGAATCCCGATGGCGACTACGAGTTCGCTGTGGTGGACCTGCGGGCCGAAGAGCACGTGGCCTCGCTGCTGCACAAGGGTTCGATGGACAACTGCCTGCCCGCTTATCAGGCGTTGGCCCAATGGATCGACGCAGCGGGATACCGCAATGCCGGCCCCAGCCGTGAGGTGACGCTGGCGTGCCCGGAGGATGTCGACGGCTGGGTCACCGAACTGCAGGAACCTGTTGCCAAGGCCTGAAGCCCGCACGTGTCGGCAGGGTCGTGCACCATGGGGTCCATGACCACCGCCACTGCCCCAGCCATGCGCGACGAAGCCGAGCGACTGCTCCGCGAACTCGCGGGGCCGGATGCCCGCCTACGCGAGGACCAGTGGACGGCCATCGAGGCGCTGGTGGTGCAGCGCAAACGCGCGCTCGTCGTACAGCGGACCGGCTGGGGCAAATCTGCGGTCTACTTCATCTCGGCGAAGCTGCTCCGGGCAACGGGCCACGGCCCCACCGTCATCGTCTCTCCGTTGTTGGCCCTGATGCGAAACCAGGTCAGTTCTGCCGAACGTGCCGGAGTGCGCGCCGCAACCATCAATTCGGGCAACGTCACCGAATGGGACGACATCCATGCCCGCGTCGCAGCCAATGATCTCGACGTCCTTCTGGTCAGCCCCGAGCGCCTGAACAACCCTGACTTCCGCGATCAGGTGCTCCCGGCCCTGGCAGCTGATGCCGGCCTGGTCGTAGTCGACGAGGCTCACTGCGTTTCCGACTGGGGCCACGACTTCCGTCCCGACTACCGCCGCATCAGGACCTTGATCGCCGAACTCGGCGAGGGCATTCCCGTCCTCGCAACCACGGCGACGGCCAACAACCGCGTCGTCGAGGACGTGTCCGCCCAACTCGGCGTCGGCGGTGAGGAAACCCTCGTCCTTCGCGGCGGGCTCGAACGCGAGTCGCTTCACCTCTCTGTAGTCCACATTCCGGAGGCGACGGCGCGCGCTGCCTGGCTTGCCGACATGCTCGAGACGCTGCCGGGTTCGGGCATCATCTACACGCTGACGGTTTCGGCCGCGCGCGACCTCGCAAGCCTGCTCTCCGAGCGCGGCCATACCGTCGCCGCCTACACGGGCCAGACCGATCCCACTGAACGTGAATCTCTCGAGCAGGACTTGTTGGGTAATCGCGTCAAGGCTCTGGTGGCCACCTCGGCACTCGGGATGGGCTTCGACAAGCCTGATCTCGGGTTCGTCGTCCACCTCGGCGCACCGTCGTCGCCGATCTCGTACTACCAGCAGGTGGGCCGCGCCGGTCGTTCCACCGACAGGGCAGACGTGATCCTCCTGCCTGGCGCCGAGGACAAGCAGATCTGGAGTTACTTCGCCTCGGTCGCCTTCCCCCGCGAGCACCTGGTCCGCAGCGTCATCGAACACCTCGACACCGAAAAGGCCACGTCGACACCGGCACTCGAACCTCTGGTGGAGCTCAATCGCACGCGTCTCGAGATGGTCCTCAAAGTCCTCGACGTCGACGGCGCGGTCAAACGCGTCAAGGGCGGGTGGATCAGCACCGGCGAACCCTGGGTGTACGACGCCGAGCGCTACGGCCGACTCGACGACGCTCGCCAGGCCGAGCAGGCCGCAATGGTCGAGTACCAGAGCATCACGACGTGTCGAATGACCTTCCTGCGTGAACAACTCGACGATCCTGGTCTGACCTCGGAGAACTCACAGTGCGGTCGCTGTGACAACTGCACAGGCAATCGCTACGACACCACTGTCGACACCGCCGCCCTCGACGAGACTCGGGCGCGCTTGCAGCGCCCCGGATTCGACCTGGAGCCGCGCAAGATGTGGCCGACCGGCCTGAGCAAGCTGGGCGTCAAGCTGTCCGGGAAGATCACCGAGGGGCCCGAAACCGGGCGCATTCTCGGACGGATGTCGGACCTGGGCTGGGGTCAACGTCTCCGCGCGCTTTTCGACGGTCCCGACGCCGAGGTACCCGATGCGGTGGTCAGCGCGTGTATCAGCGTTCTGGCCGCCTGGAATTGGGCCGAGCGACCCACCGGTGTCATGGCCCTCGAATCCACAACGCATCCTTTGTTGGTGTCGAGCCTGGCTGCCAAGTTGGCCGAGGTCGGGCGATTGACCGACCTGGGCACTCTTCGCTTGCGCCCCGACCACCCTCCGGTGTCGGCAGCGAACTCCGCCTACCGCGTGTCCGGACTGGTCGATGTTTGGGAAGTCCCGGACATGAGCATCCACCAGGGACCGATACTTCTTGTCGACGCAATCGCCGATACCGGTTGGACTTTCACGATGGCCGCGCGCGCACTTCGACAGGCTGGTGCTCACTCTGTACTTCCGTTGGCGCTCGCAAGCCCGAAATAGCGAGTTTTTGCCCGAAATAGTCGCTCCGACAACGGCAAAAGTTACATAATGTGAGCACCATCACATTCATGTCCTCACCTGGGGCGCAACGGGTTCCACACGGCCCGAAACGGACATCTGCATGACTTCGACAGCAATGATTGTTACGTTCAGATGACCGATGAAGCCTGTTGATACGAGAGCTATCCCGACCACCGCGCCGGACGCGGTGTTGTTCAGAAGCCCACAGATCGATGACGGAGTCCGGCTCTGGGAGATCGCACGTGATTCGAAGGTGCTCGACCTCAATTCGAGTTATGCATACCTGTTGTGGTGCAGGGATTTCAGCGCGACGTCCATCGTCGCGGAGGTAGACGGCCGCGTAGTCGGATTCGTTTCCGGTTATACCCGTCCCAGCGCGCAGGAAACCCTGTTCGTGTGGCAAGTTGCGGTCGACGAAGACCAGCGCGGCAAGGCAATTGCTGCCCGCATGCTGTCCGACTTGATGGATCGCACTGCCCCACTGGGTGTTACACATCTGGAGACCACGATCAGCCCCGACAACGAGGCTTCGATCGCACTCTTCACCGCGCTCGCACGTCGACGCGAAGTACCGATAACCAGGCAGACCTTGTTCTCGCCCAACGATTTTCCCGATGGACACGAAGCCGAAGATCTTTACACGATCGGCGCCTAGCGCACTTCGCGCTCGGCATACAGCATGCCCCGGAGGAACAAAGAAGATATGAATATCAACGAAGCAAGCATTTTTGAAACCCTCGAGTCCGAGGTTCGCAGCTACTGCCGTGACTGGCCCGCAGTGTTCACCAGCGCATCCGGATCCTGGATTCGTGACGAGAACGGACGCGACTACCTCGATTTCTTCGCCGGTGCCGGCGCCCTCAACTACGGCCACAACAACCCGGTGCTCAAGTCCGCACTGGTCGACTACATCATGAG
This sequence comes from Rhodococcus sp. SG20037, assembly GCF_031763325.1. NCBI lineage: Bacteria > Bacillati > Actinomycetota > Actinomycetes > Mycobacteriales > Nocardiaceae > Rhodococcus > Rhodococcus sp. SG20037. The sequence continues at coordinate 3,955,665 of NZ_CP134497.1, forward strand.
CGACGGCATCACGCACGGCCTTGACATGTCGACAGTCGCCAAACGCGAATTCCTCGAGACCTTTCAGCGCAACATCCTCGAGCCGCGCGGCCTGGACTACAAGGTCCAGTTCCCCGGCCCGACCGGATCGAACACCGTCGAGGCTGCACTGAAGCTGGCCCGCAAGGTCACCGGACGTTCGGCAGTCATCAACTTCACCAACGCATTTCACGGAATGACACTTGGTGCACTCTCCGTGACCGGCAACTCGATGAAGCGCGCGGGCGCCGGTGTCCCCCTCGTGCACACGACACCGATGCCCTTCGACAACTACTTCGACGGCGTCACCGAGGACTTCCAGTGGTTCTCCCGCGTTCTCGATGATTCCGGCAGTGGAATCAACCGCCCCGCGGCAGTGATCGTCGAAACCGTGCAGGGTGAAGGTGGCGTCAATGTCGCTCGCCCCGAATGGCTTCGGGCGCTGGCAACACTGTGCTCGGATCGCGGAATCCTGTTGATCGTCGACGACGTCCAGATGGGTTGCGGCCGTACCGGCCCGTTCTTCTCCTTCGAAGAGGCCGGAATCGTTCCCGACATCGTCACGTTGTCCAAGTCGATCAGCGGCTACGGAATGCCGATGGCGCTCACGCTGTTCAAGCGTGAACTCGACGTCTGGGGACCGGGCGAGCACAACGGCACCTTCCGCGGCAACAACCCGGCGTTCGTCACCTCCAAGGTGGCACTCGACCACTACTGGTCCGACGACGCACTCACCAAGACGACGTTGAAGAAGGGCGCACGCATCAGCGAATGCTTCGCCAACCTCTCCGATCAGTTCCCCGGCGAGGTCTCGCACCGCGGGCGTGGCTTGGTTCAGGGCCTCGTCTTCGAACAGCCCGAGCGCGCCGGCAAGGTCTGCCAGTTGGCATTCGACGAGGGATTGCTCGCCGAGACCTCCGGACCCTCCGACCAGGTTGTGAAACTGCTTCCCGCACTGACGATTACCGACGACGAGCTCGAGCACGGCCTCTCCATCCTGGCCGAGGCGACACTCAAGGTCTGCAGCTAGAGGAAGGACTCTCCCATGATCGTTCGCACCACCACCGAGATCACCGACACCGACCGCGACATCACGAGTGAGGACGGAAACTGGCGCAGCAAGCGCATCGTCCTCGGCGGCGACCGCGTCGGGTTCTCGTTCCACGAGACCACCATCAAGGCGGGTTCGGTCAACGAGTTCCATTACGCCAACCACGTCGAGGCTGTCTGGCTCGTCGAGGGCACCGGCAAGCTGATCGACCTCGACAACAACAAGGAATACGATCTCGCACCGGGGTCGATGTACCTGCTCAACGGCCACGAGCGTCACCGCGTCGAGCCGGACACGCAGATGCGCATGCTGTGCGTGTTCAATCCGCCGGTCACCGGGCGTGAGGTGCACGACGAGAACGGTGTCTACCCACTGGTGGAGGTCCCCGCGTAGCGTCTAGTCATGGCGACTGACACCTCTCCACGCGTAGCGATCGGCCCCGTCCCCGATGCACTGCTCGACAGCGCGGTGCTTCGGGGCGGTGGTCTGATCAGTCCGATCGACACTGCGGACGCCCTGATCTGGGCGGGCTCACCCGAGACCTTTCCGTCGGAGTTACCGGCGTCGGTCAGGTGGGTGCAGCTTCCGTCGGCGGGAATCGAGGATTGGTTCGACTCCGGTGTGATTCCGAAGGACACAGAAATCACGTGGACCTCGGCGGCCGGTGCGTTTTCGGCGTCGGTGGCCGAGCATGCACTCATGCTTCTCTTGGCCGGAGTTCGTCACTTGCCTGCACACATCGAGGCTCGAACGTGGCGTCAGTTCGAGTTCTTTCCCAAGATCGGCACCCTTCGTGGCTCGACGGTTGCGATCATCGGCGCGGGCGGTATCGGCCGCGCGCTGATTCCGATGCTGGCCGCGCAGGGGGCGGACAGCATCGCAGTCAATCGTTCCGGTAGCCCGGTCCCCGGGGCGATCTCCACGTACCCCGCATCCAGAATGGATGAAATCTATTCTCGCGCAGATCACTTCGTGATTGCTGCGCCCGCCACCCCGGCCACCCGTCACCTCGTGGGCCGTGCGCAGTTGGCGGCGATGCAACCCCATTCCTGGGTGATCAATGTCGCGCGCGGATCACTGGTCGACACCGACGCACTGGTCGAGGCCATCGAGTCGGAACAGATCGGCGGCGCCGGTCTCGACGTCACCGATCCCGAACCCCTCCCGGACGGTCACCCACTGTGGGATCTGACGAATGCGATCATCACACCCCACGATTCCAATCCGCCAGGCGTTCGCCCCGCCGCGTTCGCGGATCACGTCTCCAAGAACGTGACCCGCTTCGCGAAGGGTGAGGCGCTGGCTGCCCTCGTGGACCCCGTAGCCGGATACTGAGAACGCCGCCGAAGCTCGAATTCTCGGACCACGGTTGCCACAAATTACTGTGGCGACTGCGTCTCCGGAAAGAAGAGCGCCCGCGCCCGGCGAGCGACCTCTTCGGCAGGTACATCCTCGACCTTCGTGCATACTGCCCACCTGTGGCCGAACGGATCGAGAAACACTCCATGCCGGTCGCCCGAAAATGTATCGGCCACAGCCGTGACCAGCGTGCCCCCCTCGGCGACTGCCCGAGCGACAAACTCGTCCGTGTCCTCGGTGTAGACGACGATCGACGAATGCACCCAGCCGTCCTGCGGTGATTTGAGACCGAAGTTCGGCATCTCCTGCGAAAGCTGCAGCATCGAATCGCCGATCCGGATCTCCGCATGCATGAGGGAGCCGTCAGGTGCATTCATCGCATCGACTATCTCAGCTCCAAGTGCTCGTTTGTAGTAGTCGAGTGCGGCGTGGCCGTCCGGCACCGCAAGGTAGGGAGTGATCGTGCGGTAACCAGCGGGGATCGGGTTCACTGTGTTCATGTGTACGAGTATTGGCGATCGCACACGTGTTCTATTGAACATTTCGGACTTCCTCCGCGCCTCCGTCTCGCACACGCGCCTATCCTGGAACGGTGCCTACCGACAACAGCCGCCTCGACGCCCTTCCCGAGCTCCTGGCCGGCCGTCGCCTGGCAGTTCTGACGGGCGCCGGCATCTCCACCGACTCCGGAATCCCGGACTACCGCGGACCTGATTCACCCCCGCGCAATCCGATGACGTTCCAGCAGTTCATCGGCGATCCGGCGTTTCGGCGGCACTACTGGGCGCGCAACCACATCGGCTGGCGATACATGGACAGCTCCCGCCCCAACCAGGGCCACCGGGCCGTCGCGGCACTGGAACGAACAGGGCGAGCCGTCGGCGTGATCACCCAGAACGTCGACCTCCTGCACACCAAGGCCGGCGCGCGAAACGTCATCGACCTCCACGGCACCTACGCGCAGGTTCGATGCCTGAGCTGCCAGCGGCTGATCTCCCGTACCACTCTCGCGGAGAGACTGGAAGAAGCCAATCCTGGATTCGCCGAAACAGTCGCTGCTGCAACAGGAGTCGAAATCGCACCCGACGCAGATGCCGTGATCGAATCCACCGCACACTTTCGCGTCGTGGATTGCGCCGTGTGCGGTGGCTTACTCAAACCGGACATCGTCTACTTCGGCGAATCCGTCCCCAAGGAACGCGTCGCCCGTGCATACAGCCTTGTCGACCAATCCGACGCTCTGTTGGTAGCCGGGTCGTCGTTGACCGTGATGTCCGGCCTACGTTTCGTCCGGTATGCCGCCAAGACCGGGAAGCCGATCGCCATCGTCAATCGAGGCACGACTCGCGGCGACGAATTCGCCGACCTCAAGCTCGAAGTCGGTTGCGCTGAAGCACTTTCCGCCCTCGTCGAACACGAAAGCTACAGCGCCACCAAGTCGTCCGCGTGAACCACAGGACGCTGCATGTCGGCCGGTAGATCGGTGGTGGAGCGCCCCAGGATCTCCTCGATCTCCGCAGCGTCGAACGCAACGACACCCCGGGCGACGGGCTTCTCCCCCGGCCCCATCAGGGACACTACGTCGCCGGCGTGGAAGTCACCGGATACACCGACGATGCCAGCGGACAGAAGGCTTCGACGCTTGGACACGACCGCGCGGACGGCGCCTTCGTCGAGGTGGAGGTCACCCGATGTGTCAGCGGCGTGACGAACCCAGAATCGGCGGGCCGACAATCGCGTCGGCCGGGGCGCAAATGCCGTTCCGACATCGGCACCACTGAGTGCCTGCGCAGCGTCCGATGCTGCCGCGAGCAGAACCGGCACGCCGGAATCAGCGGCCAGGCGTGCTGCTGAGAGCTTCGACGCCATGCCTCCGGTACCGAGGGCGCCACCCGAACCGGCAACCACACCGTCGAGATCCTCGGGACTGTTGACCTCGGGAATCAGTGTGGCATCGCCCTTTCGGGGATCCCCGTCGTACAGTCCGTCCACATCCGACAGCAGGATCAACGCGTCGGCGCCGACCAGATGAGCAACCAGTGCAGCCAGCCGATCGTTGTCACCGAATCGAAGTTCGGTGGTGGCAACGGTGTCGTTCTCGTTCACGATCGCCACCGCGTGCAATGCCCGTAGACGATCGAGTGTCCGTTGGGCGTTGCGGTGCTGCGTCCGTCGAGCGATGTCGTCAGCCGTGAGTAGAACCTGCCCGACGGTACGGCCGTAACGGGCGAACGACGTACCCCAGGCGTGAGCCAGAGCCAACTGACCGACGCTGGCCGCAGCCTGCTTGGTCGCGAGATCGCGAGGCCGCTTGGTCAGTCCCAGCGGCGCCAGTCCGGCGCCGACGGCACCGGACGAGACGACGACGACATCGGAACCCGCACGCATGCGAGCCTCGATGGCGTCGGCCAACAGATCGAGTCGGTGAGTATCGAGTCCCGCCACCAGACTGGTGAGCGCAGACGACCCGATCTTCACGACGATACTGTGAGCCGACGCTATCGACTCCCTGGTGGACCCGAGCACAGTCCCGTTCCCTCTCTTCGGTTTTCGTCCTGAAATCGCGTGGGTCAGGCGTCTTCGTCGAGCAAGCCGCGGCGGACACGACGCGCGTGCTTGCGCTCGTCGGCGCCGATGCGCTCCACCTGATCGAGACGCGGGTCGGTTCCACGGCCCGTGCGGGTCAGATCGATACCGGCCGGCGTCATCGGCTCCCACTCGAAGCTGACGTCGCCGATGGTGACGGAAGCTCCTGGCTGAGCGCCCTTCTTGACCAATGCGTCCTCGACGCCCAATCGAGCAAGACGGTCGGCGAGGTAACCAACGGCCTCGTCGTTGTCGAAGGCGGTCTGACGAATCCACCGCTCCGGGCGGGTGCCTCGGACGACGAACCCACCGGGAATATCGGGATCCTTCTCGATGGTGAAGCTGGAATCCTTGACCTTGACCGGGCGAATGACCTGGCGCTTCGGCTCGGGCTTCGGATGAGCTTCGCGGTAGTCGCGGACCATCTTCGCCAGCGCGAATGTCAACGGTCGCAATCCTTCTCGGCTCACCGCCGAGATGGTGAAGACCGGCCATCCGCGAGCTTCGATCTCAGGCGTGACCATTTCGGCCAATTCGGCGGCCTCGGGAACGTCGGTCTTGTTGAGGATGACGACGCGCGGGCGCTTGTCGAGGTCGCCGAGTCCCGAATCGCCGGAGAGCGCAGGCGTGTACGCAGCCAGCTCTGCTTCCAAGGCGTCGATGTCGGAGATCGGGTCACGTCCCGGATCGAGGGTGGCGCAGTCGATCACGTGCGCCAATACGGCGCAGCGTTCGATGTGGCGCAGGAAGTCCAGGCCCAAACCGCGGCCTTCGCTGGCACCGGGGATCAGCCCGGGCACGTCGGCGACGGTGAAGGTGGTGTCGCCGCTCGAGACGACGCCGAGGTTGGGGACCAGAGTGGTGAAGGGGTAGTCGGCGATCTTCGGCTTGGCCGCAGAGAGAACGGACACAAGCGAAGACTTACCGGCGGAGGGGAATCCGAGCAGACCGACGTCGGCTACCGACTTGAGTTCGAGAACCAGGTCACGCTCGACACCGTCCTCACCGAGGAGTGCGAAACCGGGAGCTTTGCGGGCTTTCGAGGCGAGTGCTGCGTTGCCGAGTCCGCCGCGGCCGCCCTGAGCGGCGTCGAAGCGTGAACCGACTCCCACGAGGTCGGCAAGCACGTTGCCGTCGGTATCGAGAACCACAGTTCCATCCGGAACCTTGAGGATGAGGTCTTCACCGTTTGCACCCTCGCGGTTGCTGCCGGCGCCCTGCTTGCCGTTGGTCGCCTTCGCGTTGGGATGGAAGTGAAAGTCGAGGAGGGTGTGGATGTTCTCGTCGACCACAAGGATGACGTCGCCACCGCGACCTCCGTTGGCACCGTCCGGACCGCCGAGCGGTTTGAACTTCTCGCGGTGTACGGAGGCGCAACCATTGCCGCCTTTTCCAGCGCTGACGTGCAGCACAACACGGTCAATGAATCGGGACATGACTGCCGGATCCTTCCTCAGTCAATTGCGGGTCTCACGCGATGAGCTGAACTTCTGGTGAGCAGGGTTGCTCGGGGCAAAACGGGTACTGCTTAAACAAACGATAGGGGCGGACCGGGTTATTTCAACCCTGGTCCGCCCCTATCGGGAGCTTGGAACGCGTCACTCTCTTACCGAAAGCAGAACCGGCTTACCGAAGTAGAACCGATGACGCACAACTAGCGAGAAAGACTAGACCTCAGCCGCAACGACGGCCGGAACGATGTTCACGGTCTTGCGTCCACGCTTCTGGCCGAACTCGACTGCACCGGCAGCGAGAGCGAACAGGGTGTCGTCGCCGCCACGGCCGACGTTGACGCCGGGGTGGAAGTGCGTGCCGCGCTGGCGAACCAGGATTTCGCCTGCGCTGACCGACTGGCCGCCGAAGCGCTTCACGCCGAGGCGCTGGGCGTTTGAATCGCGACCGTTACGGGAGCTGGATGCACCCTTCTTATGTGCCATGCTATTGACCCTCCTCGGGTGAAATTAGCTAGAAAGAACTGGTTACTTGATGCCCGTGACCTTGAGCACCGTGATCGGCTGCCTGTGGCCCTGACGCTTGTGGTAACCGGTCTTGTTCTTGAACTTGTGGATGCGGATCTTCGGGCCCTTGGTGTGCTCGACGATCTCACTGGTGACTGCGACCTTGGCCAGCTTGGCCGCGTCGGTGGTCAGGTCAGATCCGTCGACCACGAGAACGGGAGCAAGCGAGACAGCAGTGCCGGGCTCACCCTCGATCTTCTCGACCTTGACGAGGTCACCAACAGCGACCTTGTACTGCTTTCCGCCGGTCTTGACGATCGCGTACGTTGCCATCGGAGGGCTACCCCTTGCTTCTTCGAACTTGCTCGCGCTGCTGCCTGAGGCTTCAAATGCATCGCGACTGGTCTGGTTTATGTCACCTCGGCTCGGCACTGACGTACCGGGACATTCACGCGCACTCTAGGCACACGGAATCTCTACCGCCGGGTGGCGACCCTCCAAGGTTACGGGAAAGCAACCGTCAGGGTCAAACCGCCCCGCCGAGGGGTGGTGCTTACTACTCTGTACTGCTTCTACCAGCTGAAACTTCGGATAGCGGTTGGATGTCCTCGCTCATCGCGAAGTCATCCAACCGACCGAAAGCCAGTAGTTCTTACTCTCCGTCTACCGGAGGACCTGCGGGACGTGCTGCTGCACGCCTGCGACGGGGTCTCTTGACGACGACAACTTCTTCCTCGGCCGGAACTTCGGTGGCCGGAGCCGGAACGTTTTCCGCGACCGCGTCCACCACGGGTTCCGGAGTCGGAATCACGAAGACCGTGCCCACCTCGGGAGCTGCCTCGGCAACCGGTGCCGACGCTGCCCGCGACGCCCGGCGACTACGCCGACGACCGCGCGGAGCTGCTTCGGTCGAAGCTGCGGCCGACTCGTTGTCCACTGCGGATACTTCTTCCGCAGCAGAGTCCACAACAGGAACGTCATGGTGCTCAGCAGCAGCAGGAGTATCGATCGGCCGATCTTGTTGCCGATCGGCACTTTTGGATGCATCGTCCCCCGAAGACACACCGGCGGAATCAGACTCGGTCGAGTCGGCCGCGACGGTCTCGTCGTCGTCGTGGTGATGCGAGGCCATCGCCAATGCCACCGGATGAGCCCGCTTGACCGTCGCGTCGACGGCCGGAACCTCCGGCGCCGGAGCTTCCTGTCCGTTGGACTCGGTCGAAGCCGACTTGTCTCCGCGGCCACGCTTGTTCTTGCGCGAGGTACCGGAATCACTGCGCTGCGAGCCCGAACGCGATCCTCCGTCGTCCGAGGACTTCACCTCGACGGGCTCGGAATGGACGATGATGCCGCGGCCGTGGCAGTGCTCACAGGTGGTCGAGAAGGCCTCGACCAATCCGGTGCCCAACTTCTTGCGCGTCATCTGCACGAGCCCGAGTGACGTGACCTCCGACACCTGATGGCGCGTGCGATCGCGACCCAGGCATTCGGTGAGCCGACGCAGGACCAGGTCCCGGTTCGATTCGAGAACCATGTCGATGAAGTCGACGACGATCATTCCGCCGATGTCCCGCAGGCGCATCTGGCGAACGATCTCCTCGGCCGCTTCGAGGTTGTTACGGGTGACGGTCTCTTCGAGGTTTCCGCCGGCTCCGGTGAACTTGCCGGTGTTGACGTCGACGACGGTCATGGCCTCGGTGCGGTCGATCACCAGGGTGCCGCCGGACGGCAGCCACACCTTGCGATCGAGTGCCTTGGCCAACTGCTCGTCGATACGGCGAGCCGCGAAGACGTCGATACCGTTGTTCGGCGTGTACTTCTCGAGCCGCGGAAGCAGGTCGGGCGCAACGGAGTTGATGTAGTTCTCGACCGTCGTGTGCGCCTTCTCGCCCTCGATGACCAGCTTGGAGAAGTCCTCGTTGAACAGATCACGAATGACCTTGACCAGCATGTCAGGCTCTTCGTACAGCGCCTGCGGGTTGCCGGACTTACCGGTGTCCGCAGCCGCAGCCTGCTCCTCGATGCCGGCCCACTGAGCCTGCAGACGAGTCACGTCGCGCGCCAACTCTTCTTCGCTGACGCCCTCGGACGCCGTGCGAATGATCACGCCCGCGTCGGCGGGCACGATGTCGCGCAAGATTTCCTTGAGACGCTTGCGCTCGGTGTCCGGAAGCTTGCGGCTGATACCCGTGGACGTACCACCGGGCACGTAGACGAGGAAACGACCGGCAAGCGAAATCTGTGTCGTCAGTCGAGCACCCTTGTGGCCGACCGGATCCTTGCTGACCTGAACGAGCACCTGATCGCCAGGCTTGAGAGCCTGCTCGATCTTGCGCGAGTTGCCACCGAGACCGGCAGCCTCCCAGTTGACCTCACCGGCGTAGAGAACACCGTTGCGGCCACGTCCGATGTCGATGAACGCAGCTTCCATGCTGGGGAGCACGTTCTGGACACGTCCGAGGTACACGTTGCCGACCATCGACGCGGACGCCGAGTTGGTGACGAAGTGCTCGACCAGCACTCCGTCTTCGAGGACTGCTACCTGTGTAGTCGCATGCGGCTGACCGCTGTCTGCCCGATCGCGCACAACCATGACGCGATCGACGGCCTCACGACGCGCGAGGAACTCCGACTCGGTCAGGATCGGTGGGCGACGTCGGCCCGCGTCACGACCGTCGCGGCGACGCTGGCGCTTCGCTTCCAGACGTGTCGAACCACTGATGCCCTGGACCTCGTCCTTGACGCGGGTCTTGTTGCGCGGCTCGCGCTCGTGAACGACGGTGTTCGGCGGATCGTCCTCGGACGTCGCAGCCGCGTCGGTGGCGCCGTCGGTGCCGGTCTTGCGACGACGACGACGACGGCGACGGCGGCTCGATCCGTCGGCATCGAGATCGGAATCGTCGGCGTTCTCGGAATCCGCATCAGCGGTGGACTCGGACTTATCACCGGATTCTTCGCCGGCAGCGTCGTCGGTTTGCTTCTCGACTGCCGCAGGGGCAGATTCCTGCTCCGATTCGGTAGCGGTATCCGACTCTTCGTCCGAACCCTGCTCGCCACCCTGTTCACCGCGACCACGTCCACGTCCACGGCGTCCACGACGACGGCGACGCGGCTGATCGTCGTCCTCGTCCTCGGACTCGGCGCTCTCGCCCTCGGTTTGCGGTGCGGTCACAGCCGGCTCTTCGACGGCAGGAACTGCAACCGGCGCTGCCTCGGGAACGACGGTTTCGGCTTCCGCGGTTGTCTGCTTCTCTTCGACGACCGCCGGTGCAGCAGGCTCGCGGCGTGCGCGACGGCGACGCGGAGCTACCTCGGCGGCTTCGAGATCCGGCTGCAGGAACAGCGGGACCTGCGGCGCGGCGGGAGCCACCTCGGGCTGATGGGTCTGCGGCGCCTCGAAGGAAGTGAACAGATCGGACTGCTCGGCTTCCTTGCTCTGCAGCGCAGCAGCGGCGTCGAGTCCAGCGCTGATCTCGGCGACAGCCGGATCCACTGCTTCTTCTGCTGCAGGTTCTTCGACGACGACCTTTTTGCGGGTGCGACGAGCCCTGACAGGCTTCTCGGCCGGAGCCTCTGCAACAGGAGCCTCCACGGGAGCTTCTGCAGCAGGCTCCTCGGCAACCGGCGCCTCGACAACCGGGTCGATGAGGGTGTCGAGCTCGGCGACGACGGGCTCGATGGCCTCGGCCGCGGAAGTCAACGAGGCATGAATCCGCTGAGCGACGTCACGGTGGAGACTCGACTGCGCGCTGCGCAATTCGGTACCGAGCGCTGCGGCTTCGGCAAGGACCTGCTTGCTGGTGACGCCGAGCAACTTCGCCAGCGCGTGTACGCGCATCTTGTCGGGAAATTCCGGGGTGGTGCTGGAATCTGATTCGGTTGGGGATTGATCGGCCACGTAAGTCTCCTCAGCCCCCGGGCGCGTCCAACCCAGAAGTCGAGTTGTCACGCGGCCACGCGGGAGCGTGCTGTGTGTACTCGCACTCAGAAGTGAGTACGAGATTGTAAGGTCTCGCTCCGCATGGTCCGCAATGCCCGTTATTCACTGCGAGCACATGAAGTGCCTGGCTGGATGGCCGTTGTCCTGTGCGCGAGCGCCTGATCATCCAGCGTGCAGAGGTCCAGGGATTTCCTGTTGACCTGGAGCAGCGATGAAAGGGCATCGAACCTAGGTGTCATCCGGTTGAACGTGCGTAAAACAAATTGCGGTTCAACTGAAAGCAGTATCCCACACCAACGCGCCTGCAACTGCAAAGGGCGCACCGATGTGGGATACGTGCCGAGAATTCGCTGTGGAGATGTGGGCCGAAGGCCCGTTCATGTGGGCCAGAGGCCCGATCGGAGATTCAGATGGACGACAGCGCCGGGAACCACAGAGCGATTTCACGCTCTGCCGACTCCACGGAGTCGCTGCCGTGAACGAGGTTCTGCTGCGCTTCGAGTCCGAAGTCGCCGCGGATCGTACCCGGAAGAGCCTTGTCGACCGGGTCGGTTCCGCCGGCCAACTGACGGAAAGCAGCGATGGCTCGGGGGCCTTCGAGCACTGCGGCCACCAGCGGACCGGAGGTGATGAACTCCAACAAGCTCGGGTAGAACGGACGCTCGGCGTGTTCTGCGTAGTGGCTACCAGCCACCTCTTCGGAAGCTACGCGGAGGTCGAGTGCTGCAATTGTCAGGCCTTTGCGCTCGATACGGCTGAGGATTTCTCCTACGTATCCACGGGCAACGGCGTCGGGCTTGATCAGTACGAGGGTGCGCTCAGTCACAGCGGACAGCCTAAATGGTCAGTCCCGCTGACCGGGAAGCAGGCCCTTGTCCATCCGGCGCTTGATGTCTCTCTGCAGGTAGACGAGGTATCCCCAGACGATCCCGAAGGTGATCGCCACACCGGCGATCGACGGGTGGACGAAGAAACCGAACAGAAGGATCACCTGCAGCGCGACGTTGAACCCCATCGCCCACGGCTTGCCCTGGATGCCCGCACCCAGAATCATCAGTACCGCCAACCCGATGATGAATCCCGCGGAGGCCGCGGTGAGGCCTCCGCCGACGACCGCGACAACCGGCAAAGCCAGCAGCACGACGATCGCCTCGAGGATCAGGGTTCCGGCCATCACTCCGCGGAAGCTTTTCCACGGGTCCTTGGTCGGCGGCCCGAACTCGCCGGCAGTGTCTCCGGGCTCGTGGTCTCCGGACTCGGGATTGGCATCTGACGGGGTACTCACGCGGGGTCCTTTCCGAACAGCGTGCGGGCGGCGCCTGCGGTCACGACGGATCCCGTCACCACCACACCCGCCCCTGATACGGCCTCACCGGGTTCGGCGACCTGCTCGGCGATTTCGATCGCGACTTCCAAGGCGTCGGCAAGCACCGGCGCAACGACGACCCGCTCGTCGCCGAACTTCGCGACGGCGATGTTCGCCAGTTCTTCGACGTCCATCGCCCGGGGTGACCCGTTGTGGGTGACGACGATCTCGTCGAAGACGGATTCGAATGCAGTCAGGATGGCGTCGACGTCCTTGTCCGCCATGACGCTGACCACTCCCACGAGCTTGCGGAAGTCGAACTCGGCGGCCAGTGCGGCCGCGAGAGCGCGGGCACCGTCTGGATTGTGGGCGGCGTCGAGAAAGACCGTCGGCGCACTCCGAACACGTTCGAGGCGACCGGGATTGACGACCGAGGCGAACCCGTTGCGGATTGCATCCTGATCCAGTTGTCGATCCGGACCGGCACCGAAGAACGCTTCTACGGCAGCGAGCGCGAGCGCGGCGTTGCGCGCCTGATGCTCACCGTGAAGGGGGAGGAAGATGTCGGTGTACACACCGCTCAAGCCTTGAAGTTCGAGCTGCTGTCCGCCCACCGCGATCTGGCGAGCAAGCACCTTGAACTCCGAGCCTTCACGAGCGACCGCGGCCTCCACCTCGACAGCACGCCGCAGCAATACCTCCATGACTTCGGGAGTCTGCTCGGCGATGATCGCGACGGTGTCCACCGGAACCAGGTCCTCGCGGCCCTTCTTGATGATCCCGGCCTTCTCCTCCGCGATCCCGGCCAGGTCGGTGCCCAGGTACTCGGCGTGATCGAGGCTGATCGGGGTGATCACCGCAACCTGCCCGTCGATCACGTTGGTGGCGTCCCAGCGTCCGCCGAGGCCGACCTCGACCACGGCGACGTCGACCGGCGCCTCCGCGAAGGCCGCATAGGCCATGGCGGTGAGCACTTCGAACTTGCTCATCGCCGGTCCCCCGGCTTCCTCCGACTGTGCGTCGATCATCTGCACGTACGGCTCGATCTCGCGGAACGTGTCCACGTAGAGCCGCGGCGAGATCGGATGACCGTCGATGCTGATCCGCTCGGTCGCGATTTGCAGATGAGGGCTGGTGGTTCGCCCGGTGCGACGATGCAGAGCCGTCATCAACGAATCGATCATGCGCGTCACCGACGTCTTACCGTTGGTTCCCGTGACGTGCACCGACGGATAGTTGTGCTGAGGCGAGCCCAGGACATCCATGAGCGCCTCGATACGAGTCAGTGACGGCTCGATCTTGGTCTCGGGCCAACGCTTGTCGAGTTCTGCTTCCACCAGCGCCAGTTCGGCGATGTCGACCGGAGTCGGAACCGAACTCTGAGCGTCGAATTGGGACGGCTCGTACGAACTCACTTGTCGGCCAGCTCCTTCAGACGTCCCGTGATGCGCTCGATCTCTTCGACGGCGATCTGGCGACGTGTCTTGATCTTGTCGACGACGGCGTCGGGCGCCTTCGCCAGGAAGGCCTCGTTCGCCAGCTTGTTGTCAGCGGTGACGAGCTCCTTCTGCGCTGCCGCGAGGTCCTTTTCGAGCCGCTTCTTCTCCGCGCCGAGGTCGATGGTGCCCGAGGTGTCGATGTCGACAGTGACGGTGCCCTGGCTCAGGCGCACCTCGACGGAGATCGACGCGGTGAATCCCTCTTCGGGTTCGGTCAGCTTGGCCAGCGCCGCCACGTAGGCGAACTGGCCGTCCATGCCGGCCTCCGAGAGCCCGGACGCACGAGCCGGGACCTTCTGGGAAGGCTTGAGTCCCTGATCGTTTCGGAATCGTCGCACCTCGGTGATCAGCTTCTGCGTGTCTTCGATCCTGGTTGCGGCCTGGGCGTCGACTGCCTCACCGGACAACACGGGCCATTCGGCGACGACCACGGACTCGCCGCCGGTGAGCACCTTCCACAGGGTTTCGGTCACGAACGGAATGACCGGGTGCAGGAGGCGGAGCAGTGCATCGAGAACGTTGCCGAGCACGGCGCGGGTGTTCGCGGCGACGGCCTCGTCGGCGGCGAACTGCACCTTGGCGAGTTCGAGGTACCAGTCACAGACCTCGTCCCACGCGAAGTGGAACAGGCCTTCGCACGCCTTGCTGAACTCGTAGCGATCGAATGCGGCGTCCGCCTCGGCCTGGACCGTGTCGAGACGGTCGAGGATCCAACGATCGGCGTCGGTCAGTTCGCTTCGAGCGGGCAGCGGCGCGGGAGCAGCGCCGTTCATCAGAGCGAACTTGGTCGCGTTGAACAACTTGGTCGCGAAGTTGCGCGAGGACTGCGCCGAATCCTCACCGACGGACAGGTCGCTGCCCGGGTTGGCGCCGCGTGCAAGTGTGAATCGCAGGGCGTCGGCGCCGAAACGATCGACCCAGTCGAGTGGGTCGATACCGTTGCCGCGAGACTTCGACATCTTCTTGCCGTACTGATCGCGGACCAGTCCGTGCAGGAACACGTCCTTGAACGGCATCTGCGCGCCGGACTTACCCGGACCGGCGGTGATCGACTCGTCCTCGGACACGTAAGTGCCGAACATCATCATGCGGGCGACCCAGAAGAACAGGATGTCGTAGCCGGTGACGAGAACACTGGTGGGATAGAACTTTTCGAGTTCGGGCGTGTTGTCCGGCCAGCCCATCGTCGAGAAGGGCCACAGTCCGGAGGAGAACCAGGTATCGAGGACGTCGGGATCCTGGACCCAGCCTTCCGGCGCCGTTTCGTCAGGACCGAAGCACGCAACTTCACCCTCGGGGCCGTACCAGACCGGAATGCGGTGACCCCACCAGAGTTGACGGGAAATGCACCAGTCATGCATGTTGTCGACCCAGTCGAACCAGCGTGGCTCCTGGCTCGCCGGGTGAATGACGGTGTCCCCGTTGCGAACCGCGTCACCCGCAGCCTTGGCGAGCGTCTCGACCTTGACCCACCACTGCAACGAGAGACGAGGCTCGATGGCCTCGCCACTGCGCTCGGAGTGCCCGACGCTGTGCAGGTACGGGCGCTTCTCGGCGACGACGCGTCCCTGCTCGGCGAGAGCTTCGCGAACCTTGACGCGAGCCTCGAAGCGGTCCATTCCGTCGAATTCGGTTCCGGTGTCGGCAATCTTGCCGGTCTTGTCCATGATGGTGGGCATCGGCAGGTTGTGCCGCAGGCCCATCTCGAAGTCGTTGGGATCGTGAGCCGGCGTGATCTTCACAGCGCCGGTTCCGAACTCGGGGTCGACGTAGTCGTCGGCGATGATCGGGATCTGACGCCCGGTGAACGGATGATCGAGAGTGGTGCCGATGAGGTGCTTGTAGCGCTCGTCCTCGGGATGGACCGCTACTGCGGTGTCACCGAGCATTGTCTCGACGCGAGTGGTCGCGACGATGACGTGCGGCTCGTTGTCGTCGAGCGAGCCGTAGCGCAGGGAAACCAGCTCACCCTCGACGTCCTCGAACTTCACCTCGATGTCGGAGATCGCGGTCTGCAGCACCGGCGACCAGTTCACGAGACGCTCGGCGCGGTAGATCAGGCCCTCGTCGAACATGCGCTTGAAGACGGTCTGGACGGCGCGGGAGAGGCCCTCGTCCATCGTGAAACGATCACGACTCCAGTCGACGCCGTCACCGATGCGCCGCATCTGGCCACCGATGGTTCCACCGGATTCGCGCTTCCAGTCCCAGACCTTGTCGATGAACAGCTCGCGGCCGAAATCTTCCTTGGTCTTTCCGTCGGCAGCGAGTTGCTTCTCGACGACGGACTGCGTGGCGATACCGGCGTGGTCCATGCCTGGCAGCCACAGCACCTCGTAGCCCTGCATCCGCTTGCGACGGCTGAGCACGTCCATGAGGGTGTGATCCAGGGCATGGCCCATGTGCAGGCTGCCGGTGACGTTCGGGGGCGGCAGCACGATGGAGTAGCCGGGCTTGTCGCTGGTCGCGTCGGCCTGGAAGTACCCGGCGTCTACCCAGCCTTGATACAGATCGGCCTCTACCGCGCTGGGGTCCCAGCTCTTGGGTAGGGCGTCGGCGGGGGTCTGGGGGTTCTCTGGAGCTGCACTGGTCACCACTTGATCCTAATGACTCCCCCGTCGTGAACGAATTCGCCCGTCGGCCGCCGCAGCGCACACGAACGACTGCCCCGCGGTCCGGGGTCAGCCGAACAAACGATATTCACCGATCCGCTCCGCTGACAGGATCGCTCTGAAGGACGACCGACCAACTACCCGTGGAGCAAATATGTTGAACAACTGGAGTTCTCGCCGTCCCGGCGTTCGAACCTTGGCGGCGGCCGCGACGATCGGAGCGGCGGTTGCCCTCGTGCTTCCGGCGACTGCGTCCGCTGCCCCCGGCATCGAAGAAAGTGTGCAAGGAAGCATCGACAGTGGCAGCGCCACGATCAACGGAAGCGTCGGCGATATCGGGAACGACATCGCAAACGGCATCGCCAGCGGCAGCGTGGGTGACATCGTCGGCGGGATCGCCACCGGGAACCTCAACGACGTCCTCGGCGGCCTGAACGCCGGCTCGACCAGCGCGACGGACATCGTCAACGGCCTGGCCAGTGGCAACGTCAGGGACATTCTCAGTGGCCTGGCCAGCGGCAGCGGCGGCGGCGGATCGTTTGCGCCCACGCAGCGCTGCGACGCCTCGACCGTCTCGGGCGGCGCAGGAATCACCAGCACCAAGCACGAACTCGGCCGCGGTGGCCCGACCTCGTTCGTGCTCGGCTACGAGACCGAAAACGTCCCGGACCTGATCGAGGTGTACTACGAAGGTCGGTTGATCCACAGCACCGGATACATCGGCGACAACATCAACGAGGGAACTGGTTCAGCTGTCGTCAACGTGCCCGCCGGTGGGGCGTCGTCCGTTCTGGTTCGCGTCACGGGCCCTGACCACACCGAGTGGTCGTACACCGTTCGTTGCCCCGGCGCCTGATTCCGGTCCGGATCCACGCGAAGACGCTCGTGCCTCGTTCGGTGTTTCATCCGAACGAGGCACGCGCGGGTTCAGCCCAGAATCTCCGGTAGCGCGACATCTTCGCCGAGAACGTGCTCGGAGAGGAACGCGGTGACCACCTCGTACCAGATCTTGGTGTGCTGCGGCTTGAGCACCCAATGATTCTCGTCGGGGAAGTAGAGGAAGCGATGGTCCGTTTTCCCGTCGTCGTCGGCGGGCAGACCTGACTCGGCAAGCAGTTCGTACCAGAGTCGCAAGCCCTCACCGATCGGAACCCGGTAGTCCTTGTCGCCATGGATGACCAGCATCGGAGTCGTGATGTCCGCGACGTACAGATGCGGCGAATTCTCGACGGCCATCTCAGGCGACATCTCGCGCTGCCAGTACCAGGCAGCGTCCGTCGTCGGGCCGAATTGATCGAGTGCCCACAGACTCGCGTGGGTGACGATGGCGTCGAAACGGTTGGTATGTCCGGCAATCCAGTTGGCCATGTAACCACCGAACGAACCACCCATCGCGCCGGTTCGCTTGGGGTCGATCTCGGGCTGGGCGACAGCAGCATCGGTGATCGCCATCAGATCGGTGAAGGGCGCCTTGCCCCACTGACCCCACCCCCGCTGGACGAAGTCCTGGCCGTATCCGGTCGAGAGCGCGGGATCTGGTAGCAGTACTGCATAGCCCTTGGCGACGAGCAGCCACGGATTCCACCGCCAGGACCAGGTGTTCCACGAACCGAGTGGGCCGCCGTGGACCCAGAGAAGCAATGGCACCGGTGCATGCGGCGCGGCGCCCGTCGGCAGCGCCAACCAGCTACGCACCGTCGAACCGTCCTCGGCACGCGCGGTGATCTCGGTCAGTGTTCCCGGCAGCTCCGGCAAAGTGTCGGGCCCACGAAGTGCGGTGATCTCACCTGATCGCAGATCGACCCGCACCACGTGCGGGGGCGCTTCGTACGAGGCTCGCAACGCGTAGATCGACTCACCGTCCGGCGCCACTCGAAGGTCGGTGTACGCCGCGTCGTCGGCTGTCAGGCGCACTGGTTGGCCCCACAGGTCGATGGTGAAGATCGGACCGCGGCCGCCGTCGTCAGCGGTGACGACCAGCCCGGATCCGTCGGGTAGCCAGGCAAGTGAGGTAGGCCAGCGATCCCAGCCGTCGGCGACGCCGGTCACGGCACCGGATCCGAAGTCGTAGAGCTGCAGAGTCATTCGTGGTGCGGACTCCGGTGTGGTGAGTGTCTCCCGGATGAACGCGAGCTTGGTTCCGTCCGGCGAGAGCACCGGGTTGTAGACGTCCGCGTCGGCCTCGTCGACAAGCGTGACTCGGTCACCGGTCACCGTGTCGATCCGAACCAACGTCGATCGGCGGGCGGCACTCGCATCGCCGACAGTCCACGTGGTCACGACGAAGAGACCGTCGTCGGAAATCGTGGTCGACGTCTCCCGCAGCGCTGCGCCTGCCGTCGATGTGATGTCCCGCAACTCGACGGATTCCTTCGAATCCGTCTCGGCCACAACCAGATGCGGATGATCGGGGCCCAGGTCGTGGTCCCAGTGGCGCACCGGATAACCGGTGTGCAGCATCGCCGTGACTTTCTTGTCCTTGCGCGCCGATCGCACCTGATCGTCCTGGTCGAGGCTGATCGCCGAAGCCATGACCGACGTCTGGGCCACGAACGTCGGCGCCGCCTTCGCCGCTGATACCGACGAGACACCACCGGGACGCGAGATCAGCAGCTGAGCTTCTCCGCCCGCCGCTGGTAGGCGCCAGAGTGCTGGTTGCGGATCACTCTCGCCCAGCACGGCTCGCGTGGCAGTGAAGAGCACGTCGCCGTCGAACGCGAAGGCAGCACCGGACTCGCTGGTCGAACCCCAGGTCAACCGACGCGCAGGACGCCGGCCTTCCGGGTCGATCTCCCACAACGAGGACACGTATTCGGCGCTCTTGTCGTCGAGAACGGCGCGCGCGCAGATCAGCAGCGAGCCGTCAGGTGACAACACCAGGCCGGACAACCTGGCCAGAGCGATGTAGTCGTCGAGTTCGTCGAACGGTGTGCCTGCGTGGAGCTCGGGAATCTGGGTCACCACTAGTTCGTATCACGCGCCCCGCGGTTGACGCATCATTGCGTAGATCGTCGGCCCGCCGCCTGGCATGACGATGTCACGGGTCACTTCGAAACCGAAGCGGTTGTAGTACGGGATGTTCGATTCCTTGCTGCTCTCGAGGTAAGCGTCGACATGTTCACGGTCACAACGCTCCAACCGAGAGTTCAGCAGCGCTTTGCCGTATCCCCCACCGCGCGCCGCGCTGCCGGTCCCGACGGTCGCGAGATACCAGTGCGGCGAATTCGGGTGTGCTCCTTCGAGAACGGAGCTGACCTCGGCCGCGTGTCGTAGCCCCCTGCCGAAGACACGCACCATTGCGGGCAGGCTCACGAGCCCGGAAATCCACGACTGCTTCCACCGCCCCGGCGGATCCCACAGAGTTGCCCCGCCGATCAGGCCGTTGTCGTCGGTGGCCACCTCGACGCCGCCCCCGGCGAGGTGGTGGTAACGAGCTTCTGCGGCAAACAGTTTCGTCAGGCGATCAGCCCTGGTGGCCTCGTCCGGCAACATCCACGCCATCAAGGGATCATCTTCGAACGCCTCGGCCAACACTGCCGACAGTGCCGGAATATCGGATCGGACAGCCGGCCGTACGTGTACACCCATGAGGCGAGAGTACCGCCGACTGTCCGAATCACTGGACTTTGAACAGCGCTGTCCTTGAACCGATCAGACGAGCAAGCCCGCAATCCGCGGCGGAATCTGTTCGAGCGCGTACGGCAAGCTCAGTACGGTGCTCCACGTCATGGCTTCGGCAGCAGCGTCTTCCAGAATGATCGCGCGGCCGTCCTTCACGACGTCGAGTTCCTGGTAGATCGGGGTCTTGTCCAGCTCCGCGCGAAGCTTGTCGCCGTAGCCGCCACCGGCGTACCAGACGAGTACGTCGACGTCCGCGAGCGAGAGTTGCTCGGTGCTGATCTCGGCGAAGTTACCCGTGATCTGATCGGTGACAGGCGGATTCACGAATCCGAGTTCGGTGAAGAACCGCACCTTCGGGTCTTCCGGTCCGTAGACCCCGAACTGCCCCGGCCCCTTCAACGCGCCGACCAGAACGGTCTTGCCGGCAAACGCCGGATTGGCCGTCTTCACGTCGGCGAACTTCTGGTCGACGCCGGCGATCAGCTCGGTGGCCTTACCCTGCTGCCCCAACGCTTCGCCGATGATGGTCGTCTGGTTCTGCCAGGGGATTCCGTAATCCGCGAACTCCTTGGGCTGCGCCACCGTCGGCGCAATGGCACTGAGTTTGTCGTATTGCGCCTGAGTGAGCCCGGAGTAGGTGCCGACAATGAGGTCGGGTGTCGTGGCCGCGACCTTCTCCATCTGAATGGTGGTGCCCGCAGTTCCGATGATCTCGGGAGTCGCCCCGTTCAGCAGCGGCTGCGCCCAGGGCCACACTCCGTAGGGGTAATCGCCGTACCAGTCGAAGGTTCCGACCAAGGTCCCACCGAGCGCCAGGATCGCATCTTGATCGTTGTATCCGACACTGACGATCCGCTGCGGATCCTTGGGCAACTCCGTAGCCCCGAACTTGTGGGTGATCGATTCCGCAGAGTCACCGCTGGGAGGTGTGTCCTCGTCGTTCGAACTGGAGCAGGCTGCGGCGAATGCCAGCAACGCTCCCGACGTGCCGATCAGAAATCCGCGCCGGGTCAGCCGACCTGCGTCCGTTCGATCCATGTTCCTACCCCTTAAAGTCTGCTGGTTCGGTAGGTAAGGCTAGCCGATGAAAGCTTCATTCCGGCTAGTTCGACCGGCCCATTCGATGGCAGTACCGCGCCGTTCGGGCCACTATGGAGACATGACGCGCCAGGGCCCCTCGAAGGACATCGACGAATCGGATCTCGAAGTCACGCACCCCAAGGACTACGCCGCCGGAGTTCCGGCCGTTCTGGTGTCGCTGCAACGAGGAATCGAGCAGATGGGAGCCTTGCGGACCGCCCGAACGCTCACCAGACTCAACCAGCGACACGGCTTCGACTGCCCGGGGTGTGCGTGGCCGGAGACTCCCGGACATCGCAAGCCCGCCGAATTCTGCGAGAACGGAGCGAAGGCTGTTGCCGAGGAAGCAACGCTTCGCACCGTCACACCCGAATTCTTCGCGGAGCACTCGATCGCCGATCTCGAAGGCAAGACCGACTACTGGCTCGGACAGCAGGGGCGACTGACGCACCCGATGGTCCTGACGCCGGGAGCAACCCATTACCGGCCGATCGACTGGGACGGCGCGTACGCACTGATCGCCGAACATCTGAACGGCCTCGCATCGCCGGACGAAGCGGTGTTCTACACCTCCGGTCGCACGTCCAACGAAGCCGCGTTTCTCTACCAGTTGATGATTCGCAGCTACGGCACCAACAACATGCCCGACTGTTCCAACATGTGTCACGAGTCGTCCGGAAGCGCACTGACCGAATCCATCGGCATCGGCAAAGGCTCGGTGACGGTTCCCGACCTCGAGAACGCCGATCTCATCCTCATCGCCGGACAGAACCCCGGCACCAACCACCCTCGAATGCTCTCGACGCTGGAGAAGGCAAAGAGCAACGGCGCCAAGATCATTGCCATCAATCCTCTACCCGAGGCGGGATTGCGCAGGTTCAAGGATCCACAGAAGGTGTCCGGCGTGATCGGGCACGGAGTCGACATCGCGGACGAGTTCCTGCAGATCCGGCTGGGCGGCGACATGGCGCTGTTCCAAGGCCTGGGGAAGCTGCTGCTCGAGCAGGAAGATCGCGCTCCCGGGACGGTCGTCGACCGCGCTTTCGTCGACCGGTACTGCGCCGGTTGGGACGAATACGAGAAGCACATCCGCGCGGTCGATCTCGACACGGTACTCGAGGCAACGGGTCTGTCGATGGCACAGCTCGAGGAAACGGCTGCCGCACTTGCCCGATCCGAGCGAACCGTCACCTGCTGGGCCATGGGGATCACTCAGCACACACACGGAGTCGCCACCATCGAAGAAGCAGTCAACCTGCTGCTCATGCGTGGAATGATGGGCAAACCCGGTGCCGGCGTTTGTCCGGTGCGAGGACACTCCAATGTCCAGGGTGACCGCACGATGGGCATCTGGGAAAAGATGCCGGAAGAGTTCCTGGCCGCGCTCGATACCGAGTTCTCGATCTCGAGTCCCCGCAAGCACGGATGGGACACCGTCGACGCGATCCGCGCCATGAACGCAGGCAAGGCAAGCTTCTTCATGGCGATGGGCGGCAACTTCATCCAGGCAAGCCCGGACACCGCAGCGACCGAAACAGCGTTGCGTCAATGCGAACTCACCGTGCAGGTGTCCACCAAGCTGAACCGCAGTCACGTCGTCCACGGGCAGACCGCGATCATCCTCCCCACCCTCGGACGCACCGACCTCGACGTCCAAGCCGGCGGAAAGCAGCTTGTCTCCGTGGAGGATTCGATGTCCATGGTGCACCTGTCGCGCGGACGCCTCACACCGGTCAGCCCCTACCTGCGTAGCGAAGTCGCCATCATCTGCCAACTCGCCCGCGAACTACTCGGCAACGATCACTCCGTCCGCTGGTCGGCCTTCGAGGGCAACTACGATCTGATCCGCGATTCCATCTCACGGGTAGTGCCAGGCTGCGAAAACTACAACTCCCGCGTTCGAGAGCCAGACGGATTCCAACTCCCCCACCCGCCGCGTGACTCGCGTGAGTTCCGCACGCACACCGGCAAAGCCAACTTCGGCGTGAACGACCTGCACTGGATACCCACTCCGAGTGGGCGCCTGATTCTGCAGACGATGCGCAGCCACGACCAGTACAACACCACGATCTACGGCCTCGACGACAGATACCGCGGCATCAAGGGCGGACGCAAAGTCATCCTCGTCAACGCCGAAGACATCACCGCGCTCGGATTCCGTGACGGCGATCTCGTCGACATCGTGTCCGAGTGGACAACACCCGACGGCACACTCGAAGAGCGTCGGGTCACGGAATTCCGCATCGTCTCCTACGACACCCCGCGCGGCAATGCTGCGGCGTACTACCCCGAGACAAATCCGCTCGTTCCCCTCGAACACGTTGCAGCCAAGTCGAACACGCCGGTGTCGAAGGCCGTCACCGTTCGACTCGAAGCATCGGGCGCCTGAGATGGGACGAGTCACCGCACGAACACCGGTCGTTCGAATCTCGGGTGATCGGGTCGTCACGCGCCCCGACACGCTGGCCGTCGAGGAACCACTCGAAATGAGAGTTGGCGGTCAGGTGCTGGCAGTGACGATGCGGACCCCCGGCAACGACGTCGATCTCGTGCACGGATTCCTTCTCAGCGAAGGTGTCATCGCCACCCGCGACGACGTGAGCGTCGTCCGCTACTGCGACGGCGTCGACGAATCCGGTGCGAACACGTACAACGTCCTCGACATCGCTCTCGCTCCCGGAGTGCCGTTGCCCGACCACACCACCGACCGCAACACCGTCGTCAGTTCCGCGTGCGGAGTGTGCGGCAAGACCTCGCTCGACGCCGTCCGAACCACGACGCGACATCCGCTGGTCGGTGACACGACTTCCGTCACCTCGACCATCCTGTCGGCCATGCCGGTCACACTGCGGGAGAGCCAACGGATCTTCGAGCGCACCGGTGGCCTGCACGCGGCCGGATTGTTCACCGCCACCGGCGAACTCCTGGCACTGCGCGAGGATGTCGGCCGTCACAACGCCGTCGACAAGGTGATCGGTTGGGCCATCACCGACGGCCGAGTGCCCCTCTACGACACGATCTTGATCGTCAGCGGGCGGGCGTCGTTCGAACTCGTCCAGAAGGCCGTCATGGCCGGCATTCCGATCCTCGGTGCTGTCTCCGCGCCGTCGTCGCTGGCAGTGGAACTAGCGCAGGAGTCCGGGCTGACTCTCGCCGGTTTCATCCGCGGCGATTCGATGAACGTCTACTCGCACCCGCACCGAGTCGAGGTCACGTCGAACTCGCACGCAACTGAGCCGACAGTCGCACAGCGGAGTTGACTTCCCCGTAGCCCTCGTATCCACCCACCCGCTGCACGACCTCGAAGAACAGGTCTCCCCCGACGGTCGGGGTGAACAGGTGGAAGAACTCGCCGTGAGCGTCCGCGTCGTAAAGAATTCCGGTGCTGCGCATCCGGTCGAGCAGTTCCGGATTCAGTCCGAAACGCGCGTCCAGATCGTCGTAGTAGTTCGGGGAAATGGGTAGCGGAGCAAATCCCCAGTCCTGCATGGACGCAGCGGCACCGAAGATGTTCTCACACGCGAAGGCGACGTGGCTGACGCCGCCGCGACGGACCGTCGGCAGCCCACTTCGACTTCCCTCCACCATGTTCAGCGAGATGCGCAGGGTATGTCCGTCACCGCCTTGAACGAGCGTGAGCGCCTGGCTTCGCATGAGGCCGACAGAATCGGTGACGTCCTGCCCCTCGTGTGGTTGCATCTCGAACACGGACCGTAGGAGCAGCATGATGCCGTCCCAGCTCTCGGCCGGAACCGCCAGTGCCACGTGGTCGATCCCGGTGAACACTGCGCCCTGTTCACGATTGCGCTCGGCGGGCAGCGGGTAGATCTCGAATGCCGATTCCCACGCTGCAGCGCTGCCGGGGCCACGAAGGTCGATCGATGTCGCATCGGTGACCTTCAGGCGTACGACGTCCGGTACCTCGGAGTTCTCGTCGCTCGACCCCGGCAACTGCACGCGCGTCGCCGGCACTTCGAGAGCCAGAGCGCGCTCTCCCCACACCTCGGGTTCGGTTGCCCGGATGCCGATCTGAGTGAGAACCGGTAGATCCGCAGGCAGCCCGGGCGCCGTCCACACCGTGCCCGCAGTCGCATCCACGGCAACGGTGAGCGGTCCGTGCCGCCACAACTGCAAATCGTGATCGTGGTGCCGTCCGACCAGATGAAAACCGACGCGAAAGAGCATCGAGTGTACCTGGTCCTGTTTCGCCGGACCCGCCGCGATTCGCAGAGACACGATTCCTTCGAGCGGTGTGCGCTCCGGGGCGGTGAACAGCGTGGGTCCACCGGCGGCAGGGTTCGCGGCGGCGACCTGTTCTTCCAGATGCAGGAGCGACCGATGAGCGTCGATTGCCGTCCGCTGGGTGTCGGCGCGGCGGAATACGTCGTTGAAGATCTCGAGCGACCACGGTCCGTCGTAACCGGTGGCGTAGACATGCTGAGCGAACGCATTGAGATCGAAGCTGCCCTGCCCCGGGAAGTTTCGGTGATGCCGGCTCCACTGGAGGATGTCCATCGCCAAGAACGGAGCGTCCGCCAACTGGAGGAAGAAGATCTTCTCGCCGGGAATCTCGCGAATTCCGGCGGGATCGTCACCGCGCGAGAGGATGTGAAAGCTGTCCAGACAGGTACCGAGCGAAGGATGGTCGACGCCCTCGACGATCTGCCACGCATGGCCGTACGTGTTGACGTGGGCACCCCACGCGAGCGCCTCATAGGCAACCTTCTTGCCGTGCTCGGACGCCAGTTCGGCGAGAGCTCCGAATTGCCCTGTCAACTGACCGTCATCGTGACTTGCGGTCGGCAGGGGCGAGGAGCACACCAGGAGCGTCTCGCACCCCAGTTGATCCATGAGCTCGAATTTGCGTTGCACTCGAACAAGATTCCGAGCAAATTGGGCCTCGTCCACCGTGTCGAAGTCACGGAACGGCTGATACAGATCGAGGGTCAAGCCCAGATCCGCAGCCCTCGTTCGTAATTCCTTCGGGGACCACGGCGAAGCAACAAAATCCGGCTCGAACACCTCGAAGCCGTCGAAGCCGGCAGCAGCGATGGCGTCGAGCTTCTCCTCGAGAGTGCCACTGAGCGATACCGTCGCGATCGACGTCCGGACCGGGGCACTCACAGCGCTGCCGCAGTCTGTTCGCCGTGTACAAGTTCCGTCATGTGCGCGAGCATGCGCTTACTGTCGGGCTCGATGCCCGTGAAGATCCGGAACGCGTCGACGGCCTGGAAGACAGTCATTCCGCCTCCGCTGAGCGTCGGGGCTCCGATCAACCTTGCCTGACGCAACAGTTCGGTTTCGAGTGGACGGTAGACGATTTCGGCCACCCACAGATCAGGGCGAAGCAGATCTGGCGAGAACGCCATTCCGGGATGAGCCGCCATTCCCATCGGCGTCGCGTGGATCAATCCGTTTGCCTTGCCGAGCACTTCGGCGAGGTCGCTCGTATGCCGCGCCTCGACAACCTGCGCCGGAAACTGCTGCGCGAAGGTTTGTGCAAGTTCCTGCGCGCGAGGCAGGCTCGAATCGACCAACGTCAGTGTCCCGACGCCACGGGTGAGCGCGGCATAGGCAACCGCCGCACCGGCTCCGCCGGCACCGAGCTGCACGACACGATCGAGCTGTGCTCCGGGAAGTCCGTCGTCGAAATTTCGGCCGAAGCCCGACCAATCGGTGTTGTGTCCGATCGCCTTGCCGGAGTCGAAGAGGACCGTGTTCACCGCGCCGAGCCGGCTCGCATCGGGCGAGAGCTCGTCGAGGTGCTCGATCACCAACTGCTTGCACGGGTGAGTGATGTTGAGGCCGCGGAACCCGAAACGTCGTGCATAGGTGAGAAGTTCACCGATGTCCGACGGCGCCATGCCCATCACGTCGAGATCGAGGATGCGGTAGACGTACGGAAGACCCTGTCTGCGCCCTTCTTCCTCGTGCATGATCGGAGTCAAAGAGGCTCCGATTCCGGTGCCGATCAGACCGCAGAGCATCGAATCGCTCATCAGTTCTTCCCTTCTCGGATGCAGACGAATTCGACTGCGGCGCTGTATCCGTCGATTCCCAATCCACAGATGACGGCGTCGGCGATGCCGGAGACATACGAGTGGTGACGGAATTCTTCGCGACTGTGGATGTTGCTGATGTGCACCTCCACGACGGGGGCATCGAGTGTGACCAGAGCGTCACGCAACGCAACGGAGGTATGCGAGTACCCACCGGGATTGATGACGATGCCCGCGACTCTTCCCCTGGCCTCGTGGATCCAATCGATCAGTTGGCCCTCGTGGTTCGACTGCCTTGCCTCGACCACCGCTCCGAACTTCGCGGCCGCCGCTTCACAGCGGGAAACGACGTCGTCCAGCGTGTCTCTCCCGTAGAACTCCGGTTGGCGCTGGCCCAACAAATTCAAGTTGGGCCCGTTGAGGACCAGGACCGGTAGAGATGAAGTCATCAGGGGCACCTCGGGGTTGACGCTCGAAACTAATGTACGAACTAGTGAGTTAGTTCACTGGACGTTACTCCCCCGACGCGGACTCGACAAGCAAAGTCGACAAACTGCTGACAGATAGAGTGAGCACATGGTTTCCGAGCAGTCAGTGAACTCCGTGGTGTCGAAGCCGGAGAAACGACGCCGAAACAGCGATCTGACCAGGGTGAACATCATCGCCGTCGCCACCGAGGAGTTTGCCGACAAAGGCTTTGCCGGCGCCCGAGTGGACGAGATCGCAACCAAGACTCACACCACCAAGCGCATGATCTACTACTACTTCACCGACAAGGAAGGGCTGTACAAGTCCGTCCTCGAACACGCGTACAGCGTCATTCGTGCGCAGGAACGTGAACTCGACCTCGAGGGGTTGAACCCCACGGCAGCAGTCCGCGCCTTGGCCGAACTCACCTTCGACCACCACGAACAACACCCGAACTTCATTCGGCTGGTAGCCAACGAGAACATGCTCCGCGGTGAGCACATCGAGAAATCCGAGCTACTCAGCGGTCTCGGCGCCCCCGCCGCCGACCTGGTCTCGCAGATCCTCCACGACGGACAGCAGTCGGGAGCATTCCGCTCCGACGTAGATGCTCTCGATATTCACATGTTGATCAGCAGTTACTGCGTCTTTCGTATCGCCAATCGTTACACCTTCAAAGCGCTCTTCGACCGCGACCTGACCGACTCGACGCATCGTGAGCATCTTCGAACCATGCTCGGCGACATGGTTGTTGCGTTCTTGACCTCGAAGGCGCCGTCCTGACCCACCCCGAAGTCCGAAAAATCCCCCTACGGTGGTGAGTGGAACTCACAGCTGCCACCGGGAGGAATGACGTGACCGAGAATTACGTAGACGGGCTTTCACTCGAGGAGAAGGCGTCGTTGACGTCGGGCTCGGATTTCTGGCACAGCCAGTCCGTTCCCGGAATCGAATCGATACTCCTGACCGACGGTCCGCACGGAGTCCGGAAACAACCCGAGGGCGGCGACGCACTCGGACTCGGCCACAGCATTCCAGCGACATGTTTCCCACCGGCGGTCGGGTTGGGCTCGTCGTGGAACCTCGACCTCATCCGCCAGGTCGGTGAGGCTCTGGGCGACGAGGCCAAAGCCGAACAGGTCTCGGTCCTCCTCGGCCCAGGCATCAACATCAAACGATCACCCTTGTGTGGCAGGAACTTCGAATACGTCTCCGAGGACCCATTCCTCTCCGGCCGCGTCGCGGCAGCCCTGATCACCGGCATCCAGTCTCGCGGCGTCGGAACCTCGCTCAAGCACTTCGCTGCCAACAACCAAGAACACGACCGGATGAGAGTCAGTGCCGACGTCGACGAACGGACACTGCGCGAGATCTTTCTGGCCGGCTTCGAATACGCCGTCAAGACCGCGGCCCCGACGACGGTCATGTGCTCGTACAACAAGATCAACGGTGTGTACTCGAGCCAGAACCATTGGCTGCTCACCGAGGTACTCCGCGAACAGTGGGGCTTCGACGGCCTCGTCGTTTCGGACTGGGGAGCGGTCAACGACCGCGTGGCGGCACTCGCCGCGGGCCTCGACCTGGAAATGCCGCCGACCGGAACCGATACCCAGATCGTCGACGCCGTGCGCGGCGGCGACCTGGACGAATCAGTGCTCACCACTGCCGCCGAGCGCCTGGCGACGCTGGTGGCACGCACCGCCGCCGCGCGCACCGAAGGCCACACGTACGACGTCGAGCGTCACCACGAACTGGCACGGACCGCTGCAGCGGAGTCCGCTGTCTTGCTGGCCAACGACGGAGAACTACTGCCGCTGACCCCCGGCGGGCAAACCGTCGCGGTGATCGGCGAATTCGCGTGCAGCCCGCGGTACCAGGGAGCCGGCAGTTCACAGGTGGTCCCGACCAAGCTCGACAATGCCTTGGACGCGATCCTCGACCGCGAAGGCGCCGACCGCGTCACTTTCGCACCGGGCTTCACCTTCGACGGCACTCTGGACGACGACATGGTCACCGAGGCTGTCGACGCCGCACGCCGCGCCGACGTCGCGGTGCTGTTCCTCGGACTACCGTCCGCCACGGAATCCGAAGGATTCGACCGAACCGACATCGAACTGCCGGCTGACCAGATCGCCCTGCTGGAAGCGGTCCACGGCGCGAACCCGAACACGGTCGTCGTGCTCGCCAACGGCGGTGTGGTTTCGATCGAGCCTTGGAAGGATCATGCCGCCGCAATCCTCGAGGGCTGGCTACTCGGCCAGGCGGGCGGCTCGGCGATTGCCGATCTTCTGTTCGGCATCACGAATCCGTCCGGCCGCCTGACGGAGACCATTCCGCTTCGCCTCCAAGACAATCCGTCGTATCTGCATTTCCCGGGATCACAGCAGCACGTCCGCTACGGCGAAGGACTGTACGTGGGATACCGCTACTACGACTCCGCACTGCGTGAAGTGGCGTACCCGTTCGGGTTCGGGCTGAGCTACACCACCTTCGACATCACCGATACCTCCGTCGAGGCCGGTGAGAACTCCGCCGAAGTGACCGTCACCGTGCGCAACAGCGGCGACCGATCGGGCAGCAGCGTCGTTCAGGTCTACGTCCACGACGCCTCGGCAAGCATTGATCGACCCGCGCAGGAATTGAAGGGCTTCGCCAAGGTCCACCTCGACCCCGACGAATCCGCGAGTGTGACCATCACGCTCGACACCAGGGCATTTGCCTATTGGTCCGTCGCGGCGCAGGACTGGGCGATCGAACCTGGCGACTACGAGATCCGCGTCGGCTTCTCGTCTCGGGACATCGCAACCACCGACACGATCACCCTGGCCGGGAACGTCGGCGTCGGCACGCTCGACGCCATGTCGACCATCGGCGAATGGCTCGCCCATCCCGTCGGCAGCGCAGTTCTCGGCGCCGCCATGGCTGCCGCAGCGGACGACGGTGCACAGGCGGTCAGCCCCGAGATGATGGCACTCGCAGGCTCGATGCCGCTCGGAAAACTCGCCACCTTCGGCCTCGGGATCACCGAGGAACAGGTGGAGCAGTTGGTGGCGGCCGCAGCACAGCCGGCCTCCTAACTCTCTGAACTGCGGTTTCGACGAGCAGCGTGACCGCCAGTAGATTTTTATGAACTATTTGGTTAATAATCTTGTGTAGTTGCTGTGGCGTCGGTTACATTCCTTGTATCGCTCTCCGCACAGACGTTCTTGATACGAACACAATCGGCGGATGTAGAGCCTCCACGACGCTTCCACCCAGGAGATGAGCATGTCAGCTAGCACGGTTACACCGTCCGGGCCCGAGGCGGGATCCTTGGCAAGGCCGGATACGACCAAGGTCAAGCGCGCCGCAACGTCGTCGTTTCTCGGCAGCATGCTCGAGTACTACGACTTCTACATCTACGCCTCCGCCGCTGCGCTCATCTTCCCCACGGTGTTCTTCCCGGACAGCGGGCATGCGGCTCTACTTTCGCTGGCCACCTTCGGTGTCGCGTACGTCGCGCGTCCCCTCGGCGCTGTAGTCCTCGGCCATTTCGGTGACCGCGTCGGCCGCAAGAAGATCATGCTGCTCACGCTCATTCTGATGGGCGCAGCCACCTTCCTCATCGGATGTATTCCCAGCGCCGATTCGATCGGAGTTCTTGCACCGATCCTTCTTGTCCTGATGAGAATCGCCCAGGGCATCTCCGCCGCGGGTGAACAGAGCGGTGCCAGCTCACTGACGCTCGAACACGCCCCCGAAGGCCGACGCGCGTTCTTCTGCAGTTGGACCCTCAACGGCACCCAGGCCGGCTTCATCCTCGCCAGCCTCGTATTCCTGCCCATCGCCGCGCTCCCCGACGACATCCTTTACACGTGGGGTTGGCGAATCCCGTTCTGGGGCAGCCTGATCGTTCTGGTCGCGGCATACATCATGCGTCTCAAGCTCGAAGAGCCCGAAGAGTTCACCGAGCAGCAGGAATCCAAGACCGTCGCCAAATTGCCTGTTGCCGATCTTCTTCGCACCCACAGCGCAAATCTGATTCGCGTGATCTGCTGCGCTTTCATCGCCGTCGTCTCGACCATCTTCTCCGTCTTCGGTCTCGCTTTCGCCACCACCGAAGAAGTGGGGATTCCGAAGTCGACCATGCTCTGGGTTGCCATCGCAGCCAACGCCGTAGCCCTGCTCAGTCAGCCCGCCTGGGCGATGCTCTCCGACCGGATCGGTCGCAGGCCGTTGTTCATCGGTGGCGCCCTCGGTAGCGCGGTGTTCATCTACGTGTACTTCGGCGCAATCGCCAGCGGCAACGTTCCCCTGATCTTCCTCGCCGCAATCGGATTGATGTCCGTCTTCTACGCTGCCCCGAATGCCATCTGGCCGTCGTTCTACTCCGAGATGTTCAACACCAAGGTCCGCTACTCGGGCATTGCGATCGGCACCCAGGTCGGCTTCGCCCTCGCAGGCTTTGCCCCCGCCATCGGCAACGCCCTCATGGGCGGCGACAAGACACACTGGATGCCCGTTGCCATTCTGACTTCGGTGGCCTGCGTCATCTGCGCGATCTCGGCGTTCACCGCCAAGGAGACGTTCCGCACCCCCCTCAAGGAGCTCGGCAACCCGATCTAGCCGAATACCCCACAGACACCCTGCACGAACCACTGTGTTGCACGAACCACTGTGTTGCGCGAACGACTGTGGCCCGGCATCTCGCGAGAGATACCGGGCCACAGTCGTTTTGAAGTTCTACGCCGTCTTGTCGCGACGCTCGCCACGTTCCGGCTTACGCGGAACGATGGTCGGAAGTACGTTGTCGTTGACGGTCTCCGCGGTGACGACCACCTTTTCGACGTCGTCACGGCTGGGAATGTCGTACATCACGGGAAGAAGAACCTCTTCCATGATGGCGCGCAGGCCACGAGCGCCGGTTCCACGCAAGATCGCCTGATCGGCGATAGCGTCGAGCGCTTCTTCGGTGAACTCGAGTTCGACGCCGTCCATGTCGAACAGGCGACGATACTGCTTGACGAGAGCGTTCTTGGGCTCCGACAAGATCTGAACGAGCGATTCCTTGTCGAGGTTGGTCACCGACGCGATCATCGGCAGTCGGCCGATGAACTCCGGAATCAGACCGAACTTGATCAAATCCTCCGGCATGACCTCGGCGAAACGATCGACCGTATCCAGTTCGGCCTTCGACCGAACCTCGGCACCGAATCCGATACCGCGCTTACCGACACGATCGGAGACGATCCGCTCGAGACCTGCGAAAGCGCCCGCGACGATGAACAGCACGTTCGTGGTGTCGATCTGAATGAATTCCTGGTGTGGATGCTTACGGCCACCCTGCGGCGGGACGCTTGCCTGCGTACCTTCGAGGATCTTCAGCAACGCCTGCTGAACACCTTCGCCGGACACGTCACGCGTGATCGACGGGTTCTCGCTCTTACGGGCGATCTTGTCGACCTCGTCGATGTAGATGATTCCGGTCTCGGCGCGCTTGACGTCGTAGTCGGCAGCCTGAATCAGCTTGAGCAGAATGTTCTCGACG
Organism: Rhodococcus sp. SG20037; assembly: GCF_031763325.1. Lineage (NCBI taxonomy): Bacteria > Bacillati > Actinomycetota > Actinomycetes > Mycobacteriales > Nocardiaceae > Rhodococcus > Rhodococcus sp. SG20037. The sequence continues at coordinate 3,988,689 of NZ_CP134497.1, forward strand.
TCCTCACCGACGTAACCGGCCTCGGTCAACGCCGTCGCGTCAGCGATGGCGAACGGGACGTTGAGCATCTTCGCGAGAGTCTGAGCGAGATACGTCTTGCCACAGCCGGTGGGGCCGAGCATCAAGATGTTGGATTTCGCGAGCTCAACCGTCTCACCCCGCGCGTCACGGCCCTTGTCGCCGGCCTGAATGCGCTTGTAGTGGTTGTAGACGGCCACGGCCAACGTCCGCTTGGCGGAGTCCTGACCGATGACGTAGTTCTCGAGGAATTCTCGGATCTCCGCAGGCTTGGGAAGCTCGTCGAGCTTGACCTCGCTCGATTCGGCCAATTCCTCTTCGATGATCTCGTTGCAGAGGTCGATGCACTCGTCGCAGATGTACACCCCGGGTCCTGCAATGAGCTTTTTGACCTGCTTCTGACTCTTACCGCAGAAAGAGCACTTGAGCAGATCCCCGCCGTCGCCGATGCGTGCCATCTCGTGAGGTCCCTACTTTCCATCATGTACGTGCACTCGCCGCCACTCGATCGGTCGAGACGCTCCGCAGTACTTCGGTAGTTGTCAGATCAGACAAACTGATCGAACAAATCTGGTCGAACAATCGCAGAACGCCGGTCGAGAACCAGCCCGTGAAGTGACGGTACCCGCAGATCCCGAACGGGGTCGACCTGTTCTCGGCGTTTCGTCTGCGGATAAAAAAGAAAAGAGTCGAGATTTCAGCCTGGCAAGCGCTCCACCAGGCACTTCTCGACGTGTCCGCCTCGTGTCGGGAATCGGGTAACAGATCCTCGACACGAGGCGGAAATCGACTACTTCTGTGCGCTGAGCTTCCGGTAAGCCAGCACGTCGTCGATGATGCCGTACTCCTTGGCCTGCTCGGCCGTGAGGATCTTGTCGCGATCGGTGTCGACGCGGATGGTCTCCGGATCCTTACCCGTGTGCAGCGACAGCGTGCTCTCCATGAGCCGACGCATACGCTCGATCTCCGCAGCCTGGATCTCCAGATCGGAAACCTGACCCTGGATGCCGCCCGTAGCCGGCTGGTGGATCAGAATGCGCGAGTTGGGGAGCGCGAAGCGCTTGCCCGGCGTACCGCCGGCCAGAAGCACGGCAGCTGCCGAAGCAGCCTGACCGAGGCAGACGGTGGAAATGTCGGCACGGACGTACTGCATCGTGTCGTAGATCGCCATCAGCGCGGTGAAAGAACCACCGGGCGAGTTGATGTACATCGTGATGTCGCGGTCCGGATCCTGCGATTCGAGAACCAGCAACTGCGCCATGAGGTCGTTGGCGGACACGTCGTCGACCTGCGAGCCGAGGAAGATGATGCGCTCCTCGAACAGCTTGTTGTACGGGTCGGACGTCTTGACGCCGTAGCTGGTCTGCTCCGTGAACTGGGGCAGGATGTAACGCGATTGGGGGCCCGACGGCGCCTGGCCGCCCAGCGAGTTAGCTCCGAAAAGATTGGTCATCAGTTCTCCAAAGTATGAATTGGGCAGCGAAAGGATGGGCGAACCGGCTCAGTTGCCGGTGCCGCCGGCCTGATTCGCACGGGAGACGACGTGGTCGACGAAGCCGTACTCGAGAGCTTCCTTCGCCGTGAACCAACGGTCACGATCGGAGTCCGCGGTGATCTGCTCGACCGTCTGGCCGGTGTGCTGAGCAATCAGCTCGGCCATTTCGCGCTTGGTGTGCTTGAACTGCTCGGCCATGATCGCGATGTCACTGGCGGAACCACCGATACCGGCGGACGGCTGGTGCATCATGATGCGGGCGTGAGGCAGCGCGTAGCGCTTGCCCTTGGTGCCTGCCGAGAGCAGGAACTGACCCATCGACGCCGCAAGGCCCATGCCGAAGGTGGCGATGTCGCACTCGGCGAACTGCATCGTGTCGAAGATCGCCATACCTGCGGTCACGGATCCACCGGGCGAGTTGATGTAGAGCGAGATGTCTCGCGTCGGGTCCTCGGCCGAGAGCAACAGGATCTGTGCGCACAGCTTGTTGGCGATGTCGTCGTCGACCTGGGTACCGAGGAAAATGATGCGCTCTCGCAGCAAGCGCTCGTACACCGAGTCGCTGAGGTTCAACCCAGCGGTCGCTGAAGTCATGGCGGGACTCTGCAAAGTCTCCAGGTGATTGGAAGTCACGGTACCTGCCTTCTATGTGGATCTACTTGTGCGGTGGATCGTCTATGCGAAACACTTCTACTGACACAGACAGTAACGAAGTAGGGCGGCACCGGAGTCCCGGTGCCGCCCTACTTCGCTCAAAGCGGAAAACTCAGTGCAGTCGATCGTGGTGAAAACACCCGTCCGCCTGCGTTTTTACTTGTCTTCGCTCTCGGCGGAATCAGACTCGTCCGCTTCGGTTTCGGCCTCACTGCTGCCGAACAGCTCCGCGGTGTCGACAACTGCGCCGGAGGTGTCCTTGACACCGGCCGACTCGACGACGGACGCGAGAGCCTTGCCACGACGGACGTCTGCGAAGACGGCGCCGAGCTGGTTGGCCTGCTGGATCTGCTGGATGAACTGCTCAGGAGCCATACCGTAACGCTGCGCCTGGAACAGGATGCGCTCGGTGAGCTCGTCCTGACCGACGGTGACGTTGCCCGCATCGGCAATCGAGTCGAGCAAGAGCTGCGTCTTGACGGAGCGCTCAGCGGCTTCCTGTGCATCCTTGTCGAACTCTTCGCGGCTGCTGCCCTGCTCTTCGAGAAGCTTGTTCAGTGCCTCTTCGTCGTGATCGAGACCGTGAACGGCGTCGTGCAGTGCAGCGTCGACCTCAGCCTTGACGACAGCCTCCGGCAACGGAACCTCGACGGTCTCGAGCAGCTGCTCGAGAACCTTGTCGCGGATCTGACCGGCCTGCTCGACCTTGCGGACGCGTGCGACGCGCTCACGGAGGTCAGCCTTCAGTTCTTCCAGGGTGTCGAACTCGCTGGCGAGCTGAGCGAACTCGTCGTCCTCAGCCGGAAGCTCGCGCTCCTTGACCGTCTGCACGGTCACGGTGACAACAGCTTCCTTGCCTGCGTACTCGCCGGCGACCAGCGTCGACGTGAAGTCCTTGGACTCCCCCGCCTTGAGGCCGATGATGGCTTCGTCGAGGCCCTCGATGAGCTGGCCCGAACCGACCTCGTGCGACAGTCCGCTCGCGGTTGCCTCGGCAACGTTCTCGCCGTCGACGGTGGCCGACAGATCGATGGAGACGAAGTCGCCGTCCTCGACTGCGCGGTCGACGCCGGTGAGGGTGCCGAAACGCTGACGCAGCGAAAGCAGCTGCTCTTCGATGGCTTCGTCGGTGATCTCGATCGGATCGACCTCGACGTTGATGGAGCTGAAGTCAGGGAGCTCGATCTCGGGGCGCACGTCGACCTCGGCGGTGAACTCGAGGAGCTCGCCGTCTTCGATCTTGGTGACCTCGATCTCGGGCTGGCCGATGGCCTTCACGCCGGCGCTGGTGACAGCCTCGGAGTAACGCGACGGCAGAGCGTCGTTGACGACCTGCTCGAGCACAGCGCCGCGACCGACACGCGCTTCGAGGAGGCGGGCCGGAGCCTTGCCGGGACGGAAGCCGGGGAGACGAATCTGCTGCGCGAGGGCCTTGTAGGCCTTGTCGAAATCAGACTTGAGTTCCGCGAAGGGCACCTCAACGTTGATACGGACTCGCGTCGGGCTGAGCTGCTCGACGGTGCTCTTCACGAAACTTCGCTCCTTCGTCTGGTCTTGCTCACAACTTGTGTTGAATCGGTACTGCTGTGTGTTCGGTACTGCTGCCTGGCGCGGCACTTCACTCCCGGACTTACTGGAGGTGAAGTGCCATGTACGTACTTGTCGGGATGACAGGATTTGAACCTGCGACCCTCCGCTCCCAAAGCGGATGCGCTACCAAGCTGCGCTACATCCCGTTTCCGATCACATGAAACACACGATACGGCCATCCGAGGCCACTAAGACAGCGGGCCACAAAGGCAGCCACCATCGGTGACCGCGCACAACCCTATCGCGCTCACTACTCTCTCACGAACCCGACCGCCATTTGTACACGGCCCGGCTGTCGACCCCGTCAGTATGTCATCCGACGGCAGCCACATACAGCCTTGCCTCAATTGCCATTCAGAGCCGGAATCAGAAGCCGCGCCTGCGGCCGAGACACCCCGACTCGCCGAGCAATTCGCCAATTCCCCAGGTGAACGACGATCTCGAACTTCTCCGACCCCCCGATTATGAAATCCGGTGGGGCATTGGGTACAGTTTCGTATCGCAGACGACGAACACGGCGATCCCGAGTTGTCGTATGCACGGGGATGTAGCTCAATGGTAGAGCCTCAGTCTTCCAAACTGATCACGCGGGTTCGATTCCCGTCATCCCCTCCATCAGGAGGGAAACTCCACAAAAGATCCGCATCGGCCCAGCCGGTGCGGATTTTTTGTATTCCGACTTTGTCCACTCAGACCACCCCCCTGCGGTCCGTATCCTGGAGTTGTCCGGATCGATTCTGCTCGGGAGGCCACTCGTGACCACGATTCTTCTCATACTCGTCGTTCTGGCCGTAGTCGTATTTCTGGTCATGAAAAGCCAGCAACGCGGTTCCGGCCACAGCGCAACACAACTCGACGATGCGAAAGCCGATGCCCGGCAGGCGATCGAACGCCTCGGCGGTCAGGTCTACAACCTGACCGGCAGTGACGACGCGTCGCGCCAAGCCCTCGCCGACGCGGCCGAACGGTACAACGCCGCAGGCTCGCAGATCGATCAGGCCGCAACGCCGGTCCAAGCACGTCTCGCGAAACAGACTGCACTGGAAGGGCTTTACTACATCCGCGCGGCACGGGTGGCGATGGGCATGGATCCGGGACCGGAAGTTCCTTCCATCGACGGACAGAAGGCTGCCGGTTCGGTCACCGAAGACCGTGAGGTCGAATTCGAGGGCCGCAAGGTCGCGGCATCACCCAATCCGTCGTCGCACACACCCAACTACTACCCCGGTGGCCGAGTCGCCGGACGCCCGGTCCCGGCCGGCTGGTACTCCGAACCCTGGTGGAAGCCTGCACTCGTCGCCGGCGCCTGGGGTCTGGGTTCGATGATGCTGTTCTCGACCATGTTCTCCGGCATGGCCGGGGTTCCTTACGGCGCAGAGGCTTTCGCCCAGGGTGGCGATCCCGGCGCCGACACAGGCTCCGGTGACTCGGGAGATCAGGGTATGGACGCCGGTGATCCCGGCGCCGACCAAGGAAGTATCGACAACACGGACTACACCGCTGACGGCGGAAGCGACTACGGGGACTTCGGAGGCGGCGATTTCGGTGGCGGCGACTTCGGAGGCTTCGACTTCTAAGCCGACTGACACACCGGGCACCAGAACAGGTTTCGTGCCTTCATGACGGAATGCAGGATCGGTGTGCCGCACACGCGGCACGGCGATCCTGCTCTTCTGTAGACATAGGTACGCGGACGATCCTTCGCGTACGCCGGATCTCCGTTGTCGTGCTCGGCGCGAACGACGTGCATCTTCCCCCGTCTGACGCCGACTTTCATCAATTCGACTAGGTCTGCCCACATGGCGGTCCACTCGCCGTGAGAGACGAGATTCCCCGGTCGTTCAGGGTTGATTCCGTGACGAAAGAGAAGTTCGGCGCGATAGACGTTGCCGACACCCGCCAGGACCGCCTGGTCCATCAGCAGGGCGCCGATTGCCGTCTTGGACTTGGAGATTCGCAACCAGGCCTTCTCTGGATCCGCGTCGCGGCGCAGTGGGTCCGGCCCGAGTCTGGCCTCGATCGCGGCGACCTGAGGAGGTAGCAGGACTTCGCAGGCGGTGGGACCACGAAGGTCGGTGCCGAAGTCGGCACCGACCATTCGCATCCGGACCTGGCCTACCGGTTCTTCCATCGGCAGGGTGGCGTCGGTGAACTTTCCGTACAACCCGAGGTGTACGTGAACTGTCAGACCGTTGTCGTACGTGTGCCAGAGGTGCTTTCCCCAGGCATCCGAGGACGTGAGTACGTGTCCGTCCACCAGGCGCGCATCCTCGGCGAATCTGCCTTGCGGACTGAGGACGCGGACCGGTGAACCGACGAACTTGCGGGCATGCAACCGTGCCAGCCGGTGCAGGGTATGACCTTCAGGCACGGAACAACTTTCGGATCAGGCTTGCGGCAGAGCCGGTGCGACGCCGGTCTTCTCGTACTCGGACAGGATGTCGATACGACGCTGGTGGCGCTCTTCACCCGACCATGCGGTGGCGAGGAAAGCGTCGACGATGGCAAGCGATTCCTCGAGGGAATGCATACGTCCGCCGATGCCGATCAGCTGAGCGTTGTTGTGCTCACGTGCCAGCTTCGCCGTTTCGACGCTCCAAGCGAGGGCGCACCGTGCGCCGGGAACCTTGTTCGCGGCGATCTGCTCGCCGTTGCCACTGCCACCCAGGACGATTCCCAGGCTGCCCTCGTCGGCGACGACGCGCTTTGCGGCTTCGATGCAGAAAGCCGGGTAGTCGTCCACGGCGTCGTACTCGTGAGCACCACAGTCGATGGCCTCGTGGCCGTTCGCTTTCAGGTGTTCGATGATCTCGTTCTTACGTTCGAATCCGGCATGGTCGGCACCCAGGTATACGCGCATGGCGACAATTCTCTCAGGCCCGACCAGCCGGGCGCACCCGGGTCGACGTCACACTTTCAGGAACACGCATCGCCGCGCGAGCACACCTATCGTGGTGCCCATGTACCCCGTCAACGGCCAGGCCGCTGCACCCGCCGTTCGTGTGTCACCGGGCAGTGACGCCGTTCGCCACCCGTGGGAAATCCCGCTACTCGTGCTCGCGGTGCTGACGACGGTCGTCACTTATGTGGTGGCGATCGTTCTGATCGCTGCGGGTGATCTGTCGACGTGGATCCTCGTGGTGCTCGCGGCTCCGATCCTGCTGTTCCTCGCGCGAGGTCAGCTGTACGGATCGCAACAGGTCAACGGAATCAAGATGACGCCTTCACAGTTTCCGGAGGGGTATCAGCTGGTTGCCGAGGCTGCGGCACGGTTCGGCATGAAAACTCCGCCGGATGCCTACGTCGTGCTGGGGAACGGACGGATCAACGCGTTCGCGTCGGGGCACGGATTTCGCCGTTTCGTCGTCGTCTACAGCGACCTGTTCGAAGTCGGTGGGCAGGCACGCGAGCCCGATGCGCTCGCATTCATCATCGGCCACGAGGTCGGCCACATCGCTGCCGGGCATGCGTCGTACTGGCGCCAGTGGGGACAGTTCGCGTCGAACTACATTCCGGTGATCGGGTCTTCGCTGTCGCGTTCCATGGAGTACACGGCGGACAACTTCGGCTTTCACATGCGTCCGCAGGGTGCACCGGGCGCGATGGGCGTCCTCGGCGCGGGAAAGTATCTGGTGGGTCTGGTCGGGTTCGACGAACTGGCCGATCGGGCGACACTCGAATCCGGGTTCTTCCCGTGGTTCGTCAACATCTTGTCGTCGCATCCGGTGCTGACCTGGCGTGCGGCTGCGCTTCGCAACCGCACGCACTCAGGGCATCTGTTCTTCCGGCCGGGTCAGCTCTACCGAAATCCGGCGCTCACTGCCGCTCAGTCGAACTGAGGATCCTCGTTGCGGGTCCGCTTGAGCTCGAAGAAGTGGGGGTAGCCGGCCAGCGCGACTGCGCCGTCCCACACCTTGCCTGCGTCCTCGCCGCGCGGGATGCGTGAGAGCACGGGGCCGAAGAACGCCACACCGTTGACATGGATCGTCGGGGTTCCGACGTCGGGTCCGACGGCGTCCATGCCCTTGTGGTGGCTCTCGCGCAGAGCCTCGTCGTACTTGTCGGTGTCGGCGGCCTCGGCCAGTTCAGGTGGCAGGCCGACCTCGGCGAGGGACGACTTGATGACGTCGGCGAAGTCCTTGTTGCCCTCGTTGTGAATCTTCGTCCCCATAGCCGTGTACAGCGGCAGCAGGATCTCGTCACCCTTCAGCTGCGCTGCAGCGATGGCGACACGGACCGGGCCCCAGGCCTTGGTCATCATCTCCCGGTACTCGTCGGGAAGGTCACGGCCCTCGTTGAGAACCGCAAGGCTCATCACGTGGAACTTGGCCTCGATGTCGCGTACCTGCTGGGCCTCGAGAATCCAGCGTGAGGTGATCCAGCACCACGGGCAGAGCGGATCGAACCAGAAGTCAGCAGTGTCCGTGGTCTTGCTCGAGGTTGCGCTCACGAAGAAACTCCCTATCAGTTCATGTCGGTCAGGTCATATCAGTTCGGGGACATACTCCCGTTCTGCCAACAATCATGAACCCGCAATCCTTCCCGCGCTTTCCCCCGAACCACCTCCCGATCGCAGTAGTGTCGAAAAGAAACGAGTACGAAGGAGTGGTTCAGTAATGAGCACCAACCGGAGATTCGTGATCGTCGGCGGCGGGCTCGCGGGCGCAAAGATCGCAGAAGCCCTGCGTGACAGAGATTTCGACGGTGAGATCACCGTATTGAGTGAAGAAGACCACCTCCCGTACGAGCGTCCGCCGCTGTCGAAAGAGTTCTTCGCAGGCAAGAAGACACTCCCCGAATTCACCGTCCACGACGGCGAGTGGTTTCGCGACCATCGCGTCGATCTTCGCCCGGGAACGACGGCAACGGCCATCGACCCCGCTGCGCACACCGTGTCACTTCCGGACGGTTCAACGATCAGCTACGACAAGCTCGCCTTGGCCACCGGTTCGCGGTCGCGGCGCCTCGACATCCCGGGGTCCGACGCCGAGGGTGTTCACTACGTGCGAACAGTCGATCAGGCCGCCGCGCTGCTGCGCACCCTGGCCGCCGACAAGAAGCTCGTCGTGGTCGGTGCCGGCTGGATCGGCCTCGAAATTGCCGCGTCGGCTCGCGGTTTCGACGTCGACGTCACCGTGCTCGAGCATGCCGGACTTCCGCTCGAATCGACCCTCGGCCCGGAAATGGGTGAGGTCTTCGCCGCACTGCACCGCCAGAACGGGGTGGACTTACGCACCGGCACGGACGTCACCGCAATCTCTGTCGACGGCGGTCACGCCTCGGGCGTCACTTTGAGCGATGGAACCGTGATTCCGGCCGACGCCGTGTTGATCGCTGTCGGCGCATTGCCGAACACCGAGTTGGCATCGGAGGCGGGTATCGACGTCGAGAACGGGGTTCTCGTCGACGCCGGTCTGCAGAGCAGCGACCCCGACGTGGTCGCAGTGGGTGACATCGCGGCCGCACAGCATCCAATTCTGAATGCACGAATTCGGGTGGAGCACTGGGCAAACGCACTCAACCAACCCGAGACGGCCGCAGAGACCATGTTGGGACGGCCCGCCGAGTACGTCCGCATGCCGTATTTCTTCACCGATCAGTACGACCTCGGAATGGAATACGTAGGTCACGCACCGCACGGCGGCTACTCGAGTGTCGTCACTCGCGGCGACGTCGACAAGCGCGAGTTTCTGGCATTCTGGCTCGATTCCGCGAACAAGGTGCTCGCCGGCATGAACGTGAATATCTGGGATGCCGGTGACGCCATCAAGGAATTGGTCGCGTCTTCGCGTCCCGTCGATCCGGAGCGGTTGGCCGATCCGGAGATTCCGCTGGCAGAAGTGTCCGCTTGAGTGAAGTCGTTCTCTTCGTGATGGGATGGACGTAATAGATCCGCACCATCTACGAGGAGATCTTTGTGGTCGCACCGAACCTGACACGCGAAACCGCAGCGCAACGGTCAGCAATCCTGACCGTCGAGAACTACCTGATCGAACTCGATCTCACCGACGGCAAAGACGCACCCGGAGAGGAGACGTTCTCCTCGAAGACCACCGTCACGTTCACCGCCACGGCCGGAGCAAGCAGCTTCATCGACATCGTCGCGGCCAGAGTCCATTCCGCGGTCCTCAACGGCACCGCGCTCGACGTCTCCGGCTACGACGAGTCGACGGGCATCAGCCTGCCTGATCTCGCTACCGACAACGAGTTGGTCATCGAGGCCGATTGCATCTACTCCCACACCGGCGAGGGACTGCACCGATTCGTCGACCCGACCGATGACTCCGTCTACCTCTATTCACAGTTCGAGACGGCCGACGCCAAGCGCATGTTCGCGTGCTTCGATCAGCCTGATCTCAAGGCCACGTTCGACGTCCGCGTCACCGCTCCCACGTCGTGGAAGGTCATCTCCAACTCCGCGGTCGTCGAGACCCTTGCCGCCGATCCCGGCAAGCACGTTTTCCGGACCACCCCGAAGATGAGCACGTACCTGGTGGCACTCATCGCCGGTCCCTACGCGCAGTGGACCGACAACTACTCCGACGAGCACGGCGACATCCCGCTCGGAATCTTCTGCCGCGCTTCGCTGGCCGAGTTCATGGACGAGGAGCGACTGTTCACCGAGACCAAGCAGGGATTCGACTTCTACCACCGCAACTTCGGTGTTCCCTATGCTTTCGGCAAGTACGACCAGCTCTTCGTCCCCGAATTCAATGCGGGCGCGATGGAGAATGCCGGCGCCGTGACATTCCTCGAGGACTACGTCTTCCGTTCCAAGGTGACCCGCTACTCGTACGAACGTCGTGCCGAAACGGTCCTGCACGAAATGGCGCACATGTGGTTCGGCGACCTCGTCACGATGGCGTGGTGGGACGACCTGTGGCTCAACGAGTCGTTCGCGACCTTCGCTTCGGTCCTGTGCCAGACCGAGGCCACGGAGTACACGAACGCCTGGACGACGTTCGCCAACGTCGAGAAGTCGTGGGCGTACCGCCAGGACCAGTTGCCGTCGACGCACCCGATTGCCGCGGACATTCCGGACCTGGCCGCCGTCGAGGTGAACTTCGACGGCATCACGTACGCGAAGGGCGCCAGCGTCCTCAAGCAGTTGGTGGCATACGTCGGACTCGAGCCGTTCCTCGCCGGACTGCGTGAGTACTTCCGTGAGCACGCATTCGGAAACGCAACCTTCGACGATCTGCTGGGCTCACTCGAAAAGTCCTCGGGCCGTGACCTTTCCGACTGGGGTCGGCAGTGGCTCAAGACCACCGGTTTGAACATCCTGCGCCCCGACTTCGATGTCGACGCAGACGGAAAGTTCACCCGCTTCGCCGTCCTGCAGGACGGTGCTGCACCAGGCGCCGGCGAGCGGCGAATCCACCGGATCGCCATCGGCATCTACGACGACGTCGACGGCAAGTTGGTACGAAGCCATCGCGTCGAACTCGACCTCGATGCTGTGGAAAGCACGGATGTCCCCGAACTTGTCGGCGTCGCCCGCGGTGCACTCGTGTTGGTCAACGACGACGATCTCACCTACGGCTCCGTGCGACTCGATCCCGAATCGTTGGCGACGGCGATCGAGCGGGTCGGCGACATCACCGACTCACTCCCCCGCACCCTGGTCTGGTCGGCGGCGTGGGAAATGACCCGTCAAGCCGAACTGAAGGCACGCGACTTCGTCGCGCTGGTCGAGCGCGGCATCAGTTCGGAGACCGAAGTCGGTGTGGTGCAACGTCTCTTGCTCCAAGCCCAAACCGCCATCGGCTCCTACGCAGATCCGGCCTGGGCCGAGGCCGAAGGCGCGGCGAGCTTCGCCAATCGGTTGCTCGAACTCGCACGTGAGGCAGAGGCCGGGTCCGACCACCAGCTGGCATTCGTCAACGCACTCACCGGCGCAGCACTCTCCCCGTGGCACACCGAGGTACTGCGCGAATTGCTCGACGCCGATCCCTCCACCGTTGGGCTCGACGGCCTGATCGTCGACACGGACCTGCGCTGGCGCATCGTCGGGGCACTCGCGGCCGCCGGTGAGATCGACGCCGAAGCAACCGCAACTCCATTCATCGACGCCGAAGCTCAGCGTGACCCGACCGCTGCGGGCGCTCGTCAAGCCGCGGCGGCCGCGGCCGGACGTCCGCAGGTCGCTGTCAAGGAAGAGGTCTGGGCAAAGGTCGTCGGCGACGACTCCGTGCCCAACATCACCGCGCGATCGATCATCGGCGGGTTCGCTCGCGAAGGCCAGGACGAATTGCTCGAGCCCTTCGTCTCCCGCTACTTCGCCGATATCGCGGCGGTGTGGGAACGACGCTCGAGCGAAGTGGCACAGACGGTCGTCATCGGGCTGTACCCGTCGTGGTCGATCTCGGACGAATCCGCAGCGGCAGCAGACCGGTTCCTCGAAGGCGACATCCCTCCCGCGTTGCGTCGCCTGGTCGTCGAAGGCCAGGCCGGCGTGGTTCGTTCACTCGCAGCACGAAAGTTCGACGCGAGCTGACATGCGAAAGGCCGGTGCCCGCGTCGATTCTCACGAATCGAAGCGAGCACCGGCCAGTGTCTTACAAGTCAGGGCGCTGAAATCGCGGCTGCCATAACGCGGATAGCGCTGATCAGTCCGTCGATCAGGTTGCCTTCACTGAAGGATGCAACAGCTGCCGTTGCTCCGAGCTGGGTAACACGATCGGTGACCCGATCGGCGATTGCCCGACCGCTGCGAACCTCGACGGTGCGCTGGTTGGGCGAAACGGCGATCAGGACGGAACGCTCGGCTTCGGGCGTGGTCGGGAACAATGCGTCGGCACCCGCTGCCGGATCAGAACCGAGATCACCGACGTACGCGTTGAACCGCACCTTGGTGGCCCGCGTCGCTTCGGTCATCGCGACGTCGAGCGCGACCAGATCCATGGTCTCGAACGGAAGATCGTCGGTGAACGGCTCGCCGATGCGATGCACACCGGATACGCGTCCACTGGACGTGACGACGCTGCCGACGGGCAGGTCCTCGGGCGCTACTGCGAGCGCGGTCGAATGATCACCACTTGCCACTTGCGGACCCTCCGATCAGATCAGCCGAACCGGCTTCGATTGCGTGTGCACTGCCGTGATGGCCACCGCGAACGGTGACCTCGTCGACAGCACTCCACAGCACGGGAGCGTGATCCCACGACTCACCGAGATGGAACGCCGGCGGAACCGGTCCCGGCGTCTTCTTCCCGAGGAAGGACGCAGCCGCGAAGAACGCGGTGATCAAGGCCGGAATCCCAACGTATATCAGTACTACCTCGAGAATGCTCACACCAGATAACGTAGCCCAGAACGCCAGGAAGGAAAGCGTCAGGGCCACAAATTCTCGGGCAATTTCGTTTCGGTGACGCTAGAACTCAATTCAGGCTGCGCCCACGCCGACACATTGCTCAGGCTGCGCCCACGCCGACACATAGCTCAGGCTGCGCCCACGCCGAGATAAGGCATCCACGCCGGATGCAATTCCTTGGTCGCCGCGAGCAGACGCCAGTGAGGTCCGGACGGCGGGACCAATTCCGCACGGAGGGTCCATCCGAGTTCGCTGAGCATCTTGTCGGCCTTGCGGTGATTGCAGGGGGCACAGCACGCGACGCAGTTCTCCCACGAATGCCCGCCACCTCTGCTGCGAGGAACGACGTGGTCGATGGTTTCGGCTTTGGCTCCGCAGTACGCACATCGGAAGTGGTCACGATGCATCAGCGCGGCACGAGTCATGGGGATGCGGGCGCGATACGGAACACGCACGTAGGTGCGCAATCGAATGACCGAGGGAACCTGCACCGACCAGTCCGCGGAATGGACTACCGGGCCCTGTTCGTCCTCGTGGACGGTATCGGCCTTGCCGCAGGCCATCAGTACGACCGCGCGCCTGGCAGGAAGGGCGGTCAGCGGTTCGTACGTGACGTTGAGCAGTAGCACCCGACGTTTCACCCACTCGGGGACTACGCGATCGGGAGGGAACATCTCGAGGTGAGAATGCTCGTCTGAAAAGAGTGGGTCGGCAGTGTGCGCGAACCCGTCAGGAACAACTTCCAGAACAGCCCCTAACGCGTGGTCGTTCCGCGCGCTAGTGGGCTGGAGTTGTCGGTGATTGCGTGCAGCATGTCGGTTCTTCATACGACCTCCGGGAGACTGCCCCCAAGTTGACCACGGATGATCGCGTTACGCACTCCCATTTCGAACAAAATTGCCAGGACGGCCGGTGAATTTCCGGTGAATGGGTACGCACTCCGACTCGATACAACCGTCGTCGACCCGGAAACCGACCACTACGGCCGTCAGGCACAATGGAACTTGCCATGAATGACGTACAGCACGACGTGCAGCAGACCTTCTACGACGCCGTCGGCGGAGCCGAGACGTTTCACAAGCTCACCGCGCGATTTTACGAAGAGGTCGCGAAGGACGAGGTTGTGCGCCCGCTCTACCCCGAGGCCGATCTCGGCCCGGCCGAGCGGCGGATGCGGATGTTCCTCGAGCAGTACTGGGGCGGACCGCACACGTACTCGGAGGAGCGTGGACACCCGCGTCTGCGGATGCGCCACAATCCATTCGTGATCGGCCCGATCGAGCGTGATGCGTGGCTGCGGTGCATGCACGTCGCCATCGCGTCCATCGACGAGAAGACTCTGAGCCCGGTGCACCGCAAGCAGTTGATCGACTACATGGAGATGGCTGCCGCGTCCATGGTGAACTCCGCTATCTGACCGTCTACTTAGCCTTCGGCCTGAACACGCGCGCGACCCGGCGGACTGCTCGTACCCCGAACGACACCGTGGGATGCAGGGGCGAACTCAAGATTGCATGCTTGCGCACGTACTCTTCGACCTCCCACTCCGACCAACTGCCCGCACGGAAGAGTGCGGCATCGCCGACACTCAGGGTTCGCTCGGCGATTCCGTCGGCCTGAACGGTGACCGACCCTTCGATGATGTGCACGATTTCGTCCGCGTGGAAGTACCAGCGGAAGCGCCCCTTCGTGCAATCCCAGACGTGTGTAGTCGTGGTCCCGTCTTTACTCGCCGACCATTGCGCCGACCGTGCAACCGGTGTGCCGAAGATTATCCAGTCGCGGTTGATCGGATCATCTTCGAGCAGTACATGATCCAAACTGACCGCTTCGATTGCCGACAAAGTCAAGGCCAAGCCCCCTTGGTTGAATTCCCGAATACTTCTCCCCCGGCAGTAACACCAAAGTTGCCACATGGTGTCACCGCGTGAATGCAAAGTACACCAAGGCTAGGTAAAGAGTCACGCTTTTGCCGTGTCCAAGTCGTGAGAGTGCCAGACGTTTGGCACTATGAACTGCTGTGAGCACCCCCGCGGATTCGTCCTCTGTAAGCCGGCCCGAAGCCCCGTGGTGGAACGAGGCGGTCTTCTATCAGATCTATCCGCGTTCTTTTGCCGATTCGGGCAGCGACGGTATCGGCGACCTCGGCGGAGTCGAGGAGAAACTCGGCTACCTCGAACTGCTCGGCATCGATGCAATCTGGTTGAGCCCGGTGATGAAGTCACCGATGGCAGACCACGGCTACGACGTCTCGGATCCTCGCGACATCGATCCCTTGTTCGGCGATCTGGCGACGATGGATTCACTGATCACGTCAGCCCACGAACGCGGAATCAAGGTCACGATGGACCTGGTCCCGAACCACACGAGTGATCAGCACGAGTGGTTCAAGGCAGCCCTGGCGTCGGCGCCCGGTTCTGCGGAGCGATCCCGTTACATCTTCCGAGACGGCAAAGGTGAGAACGGCAACGAACCGCCGAACAACTGGCCGAGCATCTTCGGCGGCCCGGCGTGGACCCGCGTCACCGAAGCCGACGGAACACCCGGCCAGTGGTACCTGCACATCTTCGCCAAGGAACAGCCCGACCTGAACTGGGACAACCCCGAGGTCTTCGACGACCTCGCCAAGACTCTGCGGTTCTGGCTCGAGCGCGGAATCGACGGATTCCGCATCGACGTGGCCCACGGAATGGCAAAGCCCGACGGTTTGCCGGACCACGACTGGGAGCTCAACGAGCTCATGCGCAATTCCGACGACGACCCGCGGTTCAACAACCCGGCAGTTCACGAAATCCACCGCGGCATCCGCAAGGTCATGGACGAGTTCCCGGAGGCGATGACCGTCGGCGAGATCTGGGTGAAGGACAACCAGAAGTTCGGCGAATACATCCGGCCAGACGAACTGCATCTCGGATTCAACTTCCGACTTGCAGAAACCGAATTCTCCGCCGAGTCCGTCCGGGAGGCCGTGGAGAACTCTCTTGCGGCCGTCGCCGAGGTCGGGGGTGTGCCCACGTGGACGCTGTCGAATCACGACGTCGAACGTGAAGTCACGCGCTACGGCGGGGGTGAGATCGGAACGCAACGCGCACGGGCGATGATCCTCGTCGAACTGGCGCTTCCGGGCGCGAGCTTCATCTACAACGGAGCCGAACTCGGCCTGCCGAACGTCGACCTGCCCGACGAGGCACTACAGGACCCGGTCTGGGAACGATCCGGACATGCCGAGCGAGGACGCGACGGCTGCCGAGTGCCCCTTCCGTGGGAAGGAAGCGAACCCCCGTTCGGATTCACCACCGGCGCGAGCACCTGGTTGCCGATGCCACGCGAGTGGTCGACACTCACGGTGGAGGCGCAGATCGAGGACGTCGACTCGATGCTCTCGCTTTATCGCGCCGCCCTCGAACTTCGTAGCGCCAGGCCGGAGTTCTCCGGCGCCGACATCGATTGGTACGGCAGTCCCCCCGGCTGCCTCGCTTTCCGTCGACGCGGTGGTCTGATCTGTGCTCTCAACACCACGGAGGTGCCGATCGCACTGCCGAGCGGGCAGCTGCTGTTGAGCAGCGCACCACTCGTCGACGGTCAACTACCCGTCAACGCTGCGGCGTGGCTGATCTGAGAGAACACGCACCCGCCACCTGAACTCCTATCGTGCGACCATCAGCGGTATCGAACCACCGCGGTGACGGTAGATCGAACCGAACCGTGCATCGAGCCGCACCCAGGATTTGCTCGCCCGCACCCGAACCAGTTCCGAGGCGTCGATCTGCTCGAGGTCGATGTCGGCGGTCATCGCCTCGGACCCGGCGTGCGGAACGAATCCCATTGCGGTCAAGGCAAAAATAACCCGCATCGAGATCCCGACCGTGCCGGACGGACCACTGACCTCGAGCACGTCCTGATCGAGCAACGACGCCGGCGGACCGTGACTACTTCCATGCTCCAGTGCCAAGGCGTTGCCCCGCTGCGCCAGTTCGATCAGCACCCGGGCGGGTACGTCGTCCAGGTGCTCGAAGCCGTCCATCGGCGGCAACGCCCCACGCCACGCCGAATCCATGGCGAACCCCGGATCGATCAGCTCACTTGTCGCCTGCTCCACCGCCGAGAGCAACTGATCGCCGGCAGCCGAGGTGTCGTCAGGGTTGATGGTGCCCGCCACGGTTCGCGTAGCGAGAGCGTCGAAACCCGTTGACGCCCAAACGCTCAGGTGAGCATCTCCGCGTCGACGCATCCGGATGACCGTGGACTCGTCCAAACGCAAGGCATGACCGATGAAGCCGGCCAAGTTCTTTCGCTCGGCCTCCTCGGGCACGGTCAGTACACGTTCATGCACGTTGCCAGCTCTCCAAGTACTCGCGCTCGGGCCCGCTGAGGCGACGCAAACGTTGAGTGTCGATATCGAAGGCCGCGATCTGAGTCGACGCCACGATGGACGGCGGGACACTGAGATCCGCACCGCGGGGGCGAACCTCGTACGCGATGGTGAAGTCCACCGCGCGCACCTTTTCCACCCACATGAAGACGTCGAGCGGCGAATCGTCGTGCCGCAGTTGGCCGCGGTACCGCACATGGAGATCGGCAATCACGGCCCCGTCGCGCAGGGTGACCGTCGGGCGCGAGTCTTCGAACAACCAAGGAATCCGCGCCTCTTCGAGCAACGTCACCATCCGTGCGTGGTTGATGTGCTGGAAGGCATCCATGTCGGACCACCGAACCACAACTTCGGCGTGGAATCCTTCGCTCAACGTCCTACCTCCGATCGGGTGCCCATGCTGCGCACCATGCTACGAACCTGACGCGCCGCCACCGAGAGCGTCGCGAGGTCAAGCGTCCCAGACTCGAAGATCTCGACGAGAGCTGCCCTCGCCCGGCTCAGACGCGAGGCATTGGTCGACTCCCATTCGTCGATCTTCTCCTGCGGCGACTCCCCCGGTTCGCCGCCGGCCAGAACCTCCATCGTCAGCTGCCGAAGCGAACTGTAGAGGTCGTCTCGCAACGCGAGCCTCGCGAGCGAGTGCCATCGATCGCCGCGCTCGAGTCCCGAGACCGCGCTCAGCAACCAGTCGATTCCCAGATGCGCGTCCAAGGCGTAGTACAGCTCCGCAACTTCGGCGATGTCGTGATCTGCGATGTCGGCGATATCCGCGATGTCGAGCAGGCAGTAGACATCCAGCAGTCGGAACACGTCCAGCGCCAACGCTTCCGGAGCCCCGCGATCGATCACCGATTGAGCCCGCACCAGCAGATCGTCGAGTTGATGGCCCGCAAGCAGCCCCGGGACCAGAGGTGCCGTAGCCCGATACGCCGCCGAGTAACGCGCAACCTCGGCACCGACGGCGATCGGCTGGGGCCGATTGGCCAGGAACCACCGCGACGCGCGGTCGAGCAAGCGGCACGACTCAACGATCAACTCGTTTTCGATCTCTGCACTGACGCCCGCCGAGCGGATTCGCGACCACACCTCGTCGAGCGCAAACACCTCTCGCACAGCGGCGTAGGCACGGATCGAGTCCGTACTGCTCGCTCCGGTCTCCTCGGCCAAGCGGTAGGCGTACGTGATTCCGCCGTTGTCGATCACTTCGTTCACGAGCATCGTCGCGACGATCTGCCGCCGCAACGGGTGTGCCTTGATCTCCGTTTCGAACCGATCGCGAACAGCGGTCGGGAAGTACTGCGGGATCTGCTGGGCGAAGAAATCGTTGTCCGGCAACTCGGTTGCGAGCAGATCGTCCTTGAGTGAAAGCTTCACGTGCGCCGTCAGCGTCGCCAATTCCGGCGACGTCAGACCCACACCGGCCTCGAGTCGACGCTCGATCTCCTTGTCGGTCGGCAACGCCTCGAGTTTGCGGTCAAGGCCACGTGCCTTGGTCAGATCCGTCAACTGACGGCGGTGAACACCGAGCATCTGAGAAGCGGTCACGCGGGAGATTCCGAGCAGCGCGTTCTGAGCAATGTTGTCCGCCAACACCAGCGCCGCCACGTCGTCGGTCATCGACGCCAGCAACGGATTCCGTTCCTGCGTGGGCAGTAACTGCGAACGCACGAGCGAATCGAGAAGAATCTTGATGTTCACTTCGTGATCGGAGCAGTCGACGCCGGCCGAGTTGTCGATGGCGTCGGTGTTGATGTGACCGCCGCTGGCGCTGAACTCGATTCTTCCCAGAGCAGTGACGCCGAGGTTGCCGCCCTCCCCGATCACCTTGACCCGCAGATCTTGACCGTCGACACGCACGGCGTCGTTGCTCTTGTCGCCAACCTGCGCATTGGTCTCGGTCGACGCTTTGACGTATGTACCGATTCCGCCGTTCCACAGCAGATCCACCGGTGCCGACAGAATCGCCTGCATCAATTCCGGCGGCGAGAGCTTCGTGACCCCCTCGGCCAGACCCAGTGCGATCCGGACGCTTTCGGCGATCGGAACCGACTTGACCGTGCGGTCCCATACGCCGCCACCTTCACTGATCAGGCTCTTGTCGTAGTCGGCCCATGACGACCGTGGCAACTCGAAAAGTCGTTGACGTTCGACGAACGAGCTCGCTGCATCCGGGTTCGGATCGAGGAAGATGTGTCGATGATCGAACGCGCCCACCAGACGGATGTGCCGACTGAGGAGCATTCCGTTGCCGAACACGTCTCCGCTCATGTCGCCGACGCCTACCGTCGTGAAATCCTGCGTCTGCGTGTCGACCCCGAGTTCGCGGAAGTGCCGCTTGACGCTTTCCCAGGCGCCGCGAGCGGTGATACCCATGCCCTTGTGGTCGTATCCCACGGAGCCACCGGAGGCAAACGCGTCGCCGAGCCAGAAGTCGTACTTGGCGGCAACCGAATTGGCGAGATCCGAGAACGTCGCCGTGCCCTTGTCCGCGGCGACCACCAGGTAGCGATCCTGATCGTCCTTGCACACCACTCGATCCGGCGTCACAACTTCGCCGGTAGCCGCGTGCACGTTGTCGGTGATGTCGAGCAATCCGGAGATGAACGTGGTGTAGCAGGCCTTGCCGGTTTCCAGCGTCGCCATTCGATCAACGGCCGGATCACCCGTCGGCAGGGGCGGATTCTTCACGACGAAGCCGCCCTTGGCGCCGACCGGCACGATCACCGCGTTCTTGACGGCCTGAGCCTTCACCAAGCCGAGCACCTCGGTGCGGAAATCTTCGCGCCGGTCGGACCAACGGAGCCCGCCGCGCGCGACTGCGCCGAATCGCAGGTGGACGCCTTCGACCTCGGGTGAGTACACGTAGATCTCGAAAGCCGGCCGCGGCTTGGGCAACTCGCTGATCCGTGAGGGATCGAGCTTGACCGACAGGTAGTCGCGAGAGCGGCCATCGGCGTCGACGACGTAGAAATTGGTACGCAAGGTCGCCTTCACCAAGGAGAACATTCCACGCAGAATGCGATCGGCATCCAAGCTGAGTACCTCGTCGATGGACGCACGCAACTGCTCGTCCAATTCGGCGACTCGGATGTCGTCCTGCTTCTCGGGGTCGAACATGGCCTCGAACAACTGCACCAATGCAAACGCGGTCTGCGGGTGTGTAAGCGCGATTCCTTCGATGTGGAACTGACTGTACGGAAATGTGGCCTGGCGCAGATACTTTGCGTAAGCACGCAGCACCACGGCTTGCCGCCAGGACATTCCGGCCCGCAGCACCAACTCGTTGAATCGGTCAGCTTCTGCCCGGCCGAACCAGACTGCACCGAATGCAGCCGTGAATCGCTTCTGGACCTCGGTCAGCGGGGCGGAACTGGTCTCGAGCGGCACCTGCGCATCGAGGTCGATCTCGACCGACGCCCGAAGATCCGCCGGTACCGACAATCCGAAATCGTAGATCCAGCACTGAACGCCGTCGAGGCGCTGCACGACGTGCGGCCGCTCGTCGAGAACTTCGACGCCGAGTGACTGCAGCACCGGCAGCACCTGGCTCAACGAGATACCGTAGCCGCCGACGAAGAGCGTGAAGCGCCAGGCACCGGGCGCGGAGTCCACGGCACGATAGAGCAGCACGTCGATCGCGCCTGGCGCCAACGCCTCGAGCCTGGCGATGTCGGCCAGCGCACGTGACGGTTCGAAGTCCTCCTTGTATCCATCGGGAAGCACCCGCGAATACCGCTGCACCAGTTCCGGATCCACACCCGGACTTTCACGAACAAGGTCGTTGATGCGGTCGTCCCAGCTACGACTGACTTCGGTCAACAGAGCCTGAACTCGCTCGCGGTTGGCCTCGGAGACATCCAGATGAACCGGCTCACTGTCCGGATCGCGCCGGATCGTCACGTGCAACAGCGCAAGATCGTTCTCGGTAACCCGGGCGGTGTAATCGACTGTGCCTGGTCCGAATTCGCGCCACAACAGGTTTTGCATCGCAAGTCGCACCCGCGTCGTGTACCGGTCGCGGGGTAGATACACCAAGCAGGATACGAACCGTCCGAACGTGTCCTCGCGGACAAAGAGTCGCACCTGTCGACGCAGCCCGATGCTGTGCACGGCGTGCACAGTCTCGAACAAGGTCTCGGCGTCGCTCGAGAACAACTCGGTGCGTGGGAACGACTGGACGACCTCGAGCATCGCCTGACCGGAGTACGAATGCAGGTCGACACCGGCACGCGCGATGACCTCGCGGACGCGGCGCTCGATCAGAGGAATCGCGAGGACGTTCTCGTGGAGTGCGACCACGGTGAACACACCCAGGAATCTGTGTTCCCCCACGATGTTTCCCTCGTCGTCGAGGATCGAGACACCCACGAAGTACGGGTAGACAGCGCGGTGCACCGTGGCGGGGAACGATCCCTGCGTCAGGACCAGAAGCGGTCGATCCGGGAGATCTGCGACGGGAGGCAAACTCATCGGGCCTTCGGTGACCGCGTCGGAGCGCAGCACGCCGAGTCCACTGCCGGCTACCGTGCGTGAACCGTCCTTCGTGCCCTCGAACCGCCGGTATCCGAGCACGGCATAGTTTCCGTCCGCCATCCACCGCAGCAGCCGGGCGGTGTCGGAGAATTCTTCGGGGGTGATCCTCCCGGAGGCAGTTTCTGCGGCACTCTCCAACTCGTCGGCAACGCGCAGTTGCAATGCCTTCATGTCCGGGGTGTCACCAACCACCTGGCGGACGTCCGCGAGCACCTTGCCGAGGTGTGCTTCGATCGCGTCGAGAGCGGAATCCTCGACTTCGGAGTCCAACTGGACGTGCATCCAGGATTCTTGGATACCGCTGTCGCCCAAGGACATCAGATTGCCCGAGTCATCGCGTTCAACCGTCAGGATCGGATGGGCGAATTGACTGATTCCCACACCTTGTCGGTTGAGCATCGCGGTAACGGACTCGACGAGCAACGACATGTCGTCGGTGACGATCTGGACGGCAGCGCCGAGACCCTCGGATCCTGACGGGCGGTACACACGCCATACGGCCGTGCCCGGGGTCCGCTGCCTCCCGAGCGCAAGATGCGCGAGCAGGACTCGATCCGATCGACCGTTGATGACGTCGTCGCTGTCACCCTCGTCGATATGCGTGAAAAAGGCCTCGCGAAGACGCGTCAACAACGTCGCTTCGTCGAGGCCTGTGCCCTGCTGCCGTACACGGTCTGTCATTCCTGGCTCACATCCTTGTGGGTTCTGATCGCCGCGACCAATCTCTGACTCGAGACTAGCCGCGGCAACCAGTACCTAGGGTGAACTGAGAAACGAAATCTACGATGTCGTCATCTGAACAAGCGATGCTTCGAGCACCGCGCGTTCGCTGTCCGCCAGCGGTCTGGACTTTTCGGACACCGTGTCGAATCCGACCATCAACGCGTCGCCGAAAGCGCATTCGACACCCGCGTTGTCACGGATGACGTGCCGAACCGTGAACGAGGAAGTCCCGACGTGAGTCGTGAAGATCTCCACGTTCAAGGGACCGGACCGATCGGTGACCGGCTTGAGGAACTCGACGGTCATCTTTCGAACCACGAGGTATCCCGGCCGGCCGCCGAGCGGCGCCAGTTTCGCTTCCAGGAACTGGATGCGCGCTTCCTGCATGTACTCGACGTAACGCGTGTTGTTGACGTGACCCAACCGGTCGGAATCGCCCCACCGGACCTGGATCTGCGCCGTGTATACGTCGGACACCGGATCAGTCCCTGGTGAGCTTGCGGTGAGTCACGCGGTGCGGGCGTGCGGCGTCGGGGCCGAGTCGCTCGACCTTGTTCGCCTCGTAGCCCTCGAAGTTGCCCTCGTACCAGTACCAAGCTGCCTCGTTGTCGCCGAAGCCACCTTCCCACGCGAGGATGTGGGTACAGGTCCGGTCCAGGAACCAGCGATCGTGCGAGATCACGACGGCGCAGCCGGGGAACTCTTCGAGAGCGTTCTCCAGCGAGCCGAGGGTTTCGACGTCGAGGTCGTTGGTGGGCTCATCGAGCAGGATCAGGTTGCCGCCCTGCTTGAGCGTCATCGCCAGGTTCAGGCGGTTGCGCTCACCACCGGAGAGGACGCCGGCCGGCTTCTGCTGATCGTGGCCCTTGAAACCGAACGAGCTGATGTACGCGCGCGAGGGGAACTCAGTCTGGCCGACGACGATGAAATCGAGCCCGTCGGACACGGTCTCCCAGACCGTCTTCTTGGGGTCGATTCCGGAACGGTTCTGGTCGACGTAGCTCAGCTTGACCGTCTGACCGATCTTGACCTCACCGGCGTCAGGCTCCTCGAGACCGACGATGGTCTTGAACAGCGTCGTCTTACCGACGCCGTTGGGGCCGATGACGCCGACAATTCCGTTGCGCGGCAACGTGAACGAGAGATCCTTGATCAGAACGCGACCGTCGAAGCCCTTGTCGAGGTTCGAGACCTCCACGACCACGTCACCCAGGCGCGGCGGTGCCGGGATCTGGATCTCGTCGAAGTCGAGCTTGCGCGTCTTCTCTGCTTCGTTCGCCATTTCCTCGTAGCGATCGAGACGAGCCTTGTTCTTGGCCTGGCGGGCCTTGGCGCCGGAACGAACCCATGCGAGCTCGTCCTTGAGGCGCTTCTGCAGCTTCTGATCCTTCTTGCCGGCAACTTCGAGGCGTGCAGCCTTCTGCTCCAGGTAGGTGGAGTAGTTGCCCTCGTACGGGTACAGGCGTCCGCGGTCGACTTCACAGATCCACTGCGCGACGTGATCGAGGAAGTAACGATCGTGAGTCACGGCGAGGATTGCGCCGGGGTAAGCAGCGAGGTGCTGCTCGAGCCACAGGACAGATTCGGCGTCGAGGTGGTTGGTGGGCTCATCGAGGAGCAGCAGGTCGGGCTTGCTCAGCAGCAGCTTGCAGAGCGCAACGCGTCGCTTCTCACCACCGGAGAGGTGGGTGACCATCTCTTCCGGCGGGGGGCAGCGCAGGGCGTCCATAGCCTGCTCGAGCTGCGAGTCGATCTCCCACGCATCTGCGTGATCGAGCTTCTCCTGCAGCTCGCCCATCTCTTCCATGAGCTCGTCGGAGTAATCCGTGGCCATCAGCTCGGCGATCTCGTTGTACCGCTTGAGCTGGACCATCGTCTCTCCGAGACCGTCCTCGACGTTCTCGCGAACAGTCTTGGTCTCGTCGAGCTCCGGCTCCTGCATGAGGATGCCGACGGTCGCGCCCGGAGCCAGGAATGCCTCGCCGTTGCCCGGCTGGTCCAGTCCGGCCATGATCTTGAGGATGCTGGATTTACCAGCGCCGTTCGGTCCGACGACACCGATCTTCGCGCCGGGGTAAAAGCTCATCGTGACGTCATCGAGGATGACCTTGTCACCGTGCGCCTTGCGCACCTTCTTCATCGTGTAAATGAACTCAGCCATGACCGCCAGCCTATCGGTGTTTGCCCTATAACCCACATTGCGCGTTGGCCGTCACTCCGATGCGGGTTCTGCGGACAGTCCGAGGTCATCGACCAGATTCACCGACATGCTCATCGACCCCCACGAAAACCGCGATGGGGACACCTCCGGGTGTCCCCAGGACGGCTCAGATCATTGCCCTGTGGATGCCCTTCGGCTCGCCACCGAGCTGCGAGAGCGTCGACGCATGGAAAATGGAGCCAGGTACGTGGATCGCATGTGCCAAACCGGCATGAGCATCACGCCAGAACCGCTGCATCGGCGTGTTCAACTGCAAAGCCCCACCACCGGAACGAGCAAAGATCTCGTCCACCGCCCGCACCGCCCGCCACGCCGCAGCAGTCTGCGTACGCCGACCGATCGCACGAAGCTCGAACGAAACTTCCTGCCCCTTCTCCGTCATGTCCCAGAAACGATCCACCGTCTCCAAGATCGCAGCCCGAGAAGCAGCGATCTCGGCCGCCGCCTCACCGATCGCGAACAGCACGTACGGATCTTCCTTGATCGGAACACCACTGACCGTCACCCGCTCACGCTGCGCCGCCATGTTGCACGCCAACGCACCTTCGGCGATACCGATCAACGACGAGGTGATCCCCAACGGGAAAATGCACGAGAACGGGAACTTGTACAACGTCTCCGTACGACCCGCTTCCTTCCACGCCGTCCCGTCGAAAACCTTTCCGGCGTCGATCGTGCGGTACGTCGGCAAGAACGCATCCTTGACGATCAGATCCTTCGACCCCGTACCGCGCAGACCCACGACATTCCAGCTGTCCTGGTCGATGTCGTAATCCGAACGCGGCAACAACACGTGCAGAATCTTCGGCGGCATCAACGGCTTACCGGACTCGTCACCGACCATCGCACCGATCATGATCCAGTCACAGTGATCGGTGCCGGAGGAGAACGACCAACGACCGTTGAGGATGTACCCACCCTCGACCGGCCTCGCCACACCCATCGGCGCATACGGCGACGCCATCCACGTATCAGGATCGGTTCCCCACACCTCTTCCTGAGCCTTGCGGTCGAAGAACGCAAGCTCCCACGGATGCACACCGACGATGCCGCTGACCCAGCCCGTGGCACCATCCATCGCACCGATAGCCATTGCCGTCTCGGCGAATTCACGCGGATGCGCCTCGAGGCCACCGAACTCCTTCGGCTGCAACATCCGGATGACGCCGGAGTCGCGCAAACGCTTCGCGCTGCCGTCCGTCAAGCGCATCAGCTTGTCGCCCTCGACCCCGTCAGCGCGGATCTCGTCGGCGAACTGTGAGATGTTGTCCAGAACCTGACCCATGATCTTTCCGCCTCCACTGATAGTCGATCAACGACCATTAAAGTAGAACACGTTCTAGAAACTTGCGGAAGTGAAATGGCCGACATTTCTTACACTCACACGGTCTGCAGTTCCGACGGGAGTTCGACGGCGTCGCTACCCGAGGCCGCAAGCAACTGTGCGTATCGCCCACCTTGTTGCACAAGTTCGTCGTGGGTGCCCTTTTCCACAACCACGCCCTGGTCGAGGACCGCGATGAGATCCGCATCTCGAACCGTGGAGAGTCGGTGCGCTACAACAAGAGTGGTGCGTCCGACCATCAGCTCGTCGAGCGCGTCCTGCAACGCACGTTCAGTGCGATTGTCCAAGGCGCTCGTCGCCTCGTCGAGGACGAGGATCGGCGGATTCCGCAGGACTGTGCGCGCGATCGCTATGCGCTGTTTCTCACCGCCGGAGAATCGGTAGCCGCGCTCGCCGACCATGGTGTCGTACCCGTCGTCGAGACCGGAAATGAACTCGTGGATCTGCGCGATGCGCGCTGCCTGCTCGATCTCGGCGTCCGTGGCGTCGGGTTTCGCGAACCGAAGGTTCTCACGAATCGTCGTGTGGAAGAGATACGTCTCCTGCGACACCACACCTACCAGGTCGGAGACCGTCGCCAGATCGAGGTCCCGCAGATCGACGTCGTCGATTCTCACCGATCCCGCAGTCGGGTCGTACAGACGTGCGGCCAAGTATCCGAGAGTGGTCTTGCCCGAACCCGTGGAGCCGACAAGCGCCAAGGTTCCGCCGGCCGGGACCGTGAGGTCGATGTTGTCGAGGGTCTTGCTGTCGGTTCCTGGATACGAGAAGTCGACGTGGTCGAACCGAAGTTCGCCGGACATCTTGGTGCGGTCGAAGCTCTTCGACTCTTCCGGATCCGCGATGTCGATCGGCAGATCCAGGTACTCGAACACGCGACTGAACAGTGCCATCGAGCTCTGCACCTCGACGCCCGTGTTGAGCAGCATCATGGTGGGGCGGAACAATTGTGTTTGCAGCGTGGTGAATGCGACGAGGGTGCCGACGGTGATGGTGTTGCCGTGATCGAGAGTGAAACCGGCAAACCAGTAGACCAGTGCAGGCATGGCTGCGAAGGTGATCGACATGGTCGCCATGCGCCACTTGCCGGCCATCATGGCTCGGAGTTCGACGTCTGCGACTTCCGCTGAACGCTCGGTGAATCGATCCGTCAGAGCCGACTTCGCGCCGGTCGTCTTGCCGAGGAGAATGCCACTGACGGAGAGAGATTCCTCCACCTGGACCGACAGATCACTGAGTAGCTTCTGCCGCTTACCAGAGATCTTGCGGCGCTCGTCACCGATCTTGCGTGCGATACGGATGAACACCGGCAAGATCGCCAGCGAGAAGATGGCAAGCCGCCAATCCAGAAGGAACAGAGCAACAATGGTGGCTGCCACGGTCGTTGCATTCTGCGCGATGGACGTTGCCGTGTTGGTGACCACCGACTGCATACCGCCGATGTCGTTGGCAATACGCGACTGAACTTCTCCGGTTCGGGTTCGAGCGAAGAATCCGAGCGACTGATTCTGCAGATGCGAGTAGACCCGCACGCGCAGTTGGTGCATCAGTTTCTGGCCGATGCTGTTGGACATCCATGTCTGGGCCACGCCGAGACAGCTCGTGATCACGGCAATGGCGATCATGCCGATGGCCAGAACGCTCACGAGTCCGAGGTTCTTGTCCGGGATCGCCTTGTCGAGCATTTCGCGTAGGAGCAGCGGGCTGCCCAGCGCCACGATCGCGCTGAGTGTGATGACCGCGGTGACGATGGCGATCTGAGTTCGATACGGCGCGAACAGTCCGAGTACGCGCTTTGCCGGTACGGATTCCGCCGGAGTGATCTCGACAGCGGATCGTTCGATGTTTCGCATGTGATCTGGTTTCACGTTCTACCTCCTGGAGGCTTTCTCACCCTAGTTTCATATTGATGAGGTTACCTCACTATGAGGCTGACACCAACAACGCTAGACTGACGCCATGCATTCCCGAGAGCGCGAACTCACCGACGTCGTGATGTCCGTGGCACGGCTCATCCGCCGACGTCAGGTGGCAGCGCTGGAACCATTCGGTCTCTCGCCGTCGCAAAGCCGAGCGCTGCGAGTACTGACCCGAGTGGGCGAGCCGGTTCGACTCGGGTTTCTTGCCGAGCGATTGCGCATCGTTCCGCGGTCGGCGACCGACGTCGTGGATTCCCTCGAAGAGGCCGGATGGGTGCGCCGCACTCCCGATCCGAACGATCGGCGAGCCGTGTTACTCGAGCTCACCGACGCCGGCGCTACCCTCGCTGCCGACGTCGCAAAAGCTCAACGACGCGAATCTTCGGATGTGTTCGACGACCTCGACGAATCGGAGCGAGCAACTCTCACCGAACTTCTCGAGCGAGTGGACGCGGGGCACGACTCGCGGCCCCGCGACTGCCCGAAACCTTCGGTCTGATTCCTCACGCAGCGACGGTGTCGACTGCGTCCTCGACATTCTCCGCCGACGTCGGCTTGCTCTGACGCTCGATCTTCGAGATGCAACGAGCAAGGTCCGCGCCTACCGCAGTCGCCCGTAGCTCGAGATCGGAACGAGGCACACCCTCTTTGGTCGTGTACTCGTTGGTGCGCAACTCCCCCGCCACCATGACCGGATCACCCTTCATGATGGATGCGCCGACGCCGGTGACCAACCGCCGCCAGCAGCTGACCGTGAGATAGAGGGTCGCTCCGTCCGTCCACTCTCCGGTCACCGCGTCTTTGCGACGCGTGTTGCTCGCCATCCGAAAGCTCAGCACCTCTTCGCCATTGGTGGTCTGCCGCTTCACCGGATTGGTGATGACGGTTCCGACAACCGTTGCATGCGTTTCGTACATGTCCGATCCCCCTTCGAACTCCAGAACCCGCCAACTGCCGCGGGGCCGATCACTGCGTCGGCAGTTTCGATTGTGGAACGACAAACGCGTGGCTCGGGATCTTCGATTTCCACCTGTGCATCGGTGGAACAGCTGTGGAGAAACAGCACTGCCCGAGCCAAACGGCCCGGGCAGTGTCGGAGCTAAGTGCTAGTGGAGGATTCGTCGGATTTCTTCTCGCTGGGTGTCTCGTCCGCAGAGTCCTCGCTTGCAGTCTCCGCGTCAGCAGCCTCACGGGGTTTCCACCCTTCGCGGTCTCGCCTGGCCAATTCGGCGAACATCGCGTTGTGCGCGGCGAGGTCGGCGTCGTGGTCGCGCTCGGCCGCACGGTCGGTTCGGCGCGCTGTCCTGCCATCGCTGCGCGACCACTGAACCAGTAGCGCGAGCATGACCACCATGAGCGGGATCTCGCCGGTCGCCCACGCGATGCTGCCGCCCAGCTGCTGATCGCCGATCAGGTCGTTGTTCCAGCCGAGGCCGAGCGAACGGAAGTACGCGCCGCCCATGACGGCGGTGGTGCTCATCAATGCCACGCCGAAGAAGGCGTGGAACGGAAGTGAGCCGAAGACCATTGCCAGCTTGGTCACTGGCTGCAATTGACGTGGTGACGGGTCGATTCCGATCGCCACCCAATAGAAGAGATAGCCGCTGAGGATGAAGTGCAGGTTCATCAGCAGGTGAGCGCTGTGCGAGTCGACCGTCGCACCGTAGATTCCGCCGAGATACAGCGCGTAGAAACCGCCGACGAAGAGAACTGCCGCCACGATCGGGTGGGTGATGAATCGCGAGAACGGGCTGTGCAGAGCGGTCAGAATCCACTCGCGAATGCCGGGCACGCCGTCCTTGCCTGCCGGATCCAGGGCCCGCAGAGCCAAAGTGATCGGCGCACCCAGAACCAGCAGGACTGGGCCCAACATCGACAGCGCCATGTGCGCACCCATGTGAACGCTGAATACTGCCGGCGCGTACTTGCCGACGCCCGAAGACGTGGCGATCAAGAGCACCGCACAACCGCTCATCCAGGCGATGGTTCGGCCGACAGGCCAGGAATCCCCACGCTTGGCCAGCTTGCGCAGGCCGATTCCGTACAGAATCGCCGCGGCGATCGCGGCGGTGCCGAACATAAGGTCGAATCGCCAGTCCGTCACGAAGGCCATGAACGACGGCGGGTCCGGAAGGTTGTAACCGAGTTCGACCTCGGGGATCGAGGGAATCGACAGCGGCGGGGGCGGCGGGGTACGACCGAGGCCGATCGCGAGACCGATGGTTGCCGCCATCACGATGCCTTCAGCGCCGGCAAATCGAACCAGGGCAGAGCGACTCTTGGGGTTCTCCGCCAGCGCCGGTAGCGCCCGACTCCGCTGAGCCCAACCGAAGAACCCGAGGATGATCAGTGCAACGGTTTTCGCGACGATCAATCGTCCATACGTCGTGGTGAATACGTCGTCGAGAGGCAGACGGACAATCGCATTGATGACGCCGCTGAATCCCATGACGACGAAGCAGATGGATGCGACCGTCGAAAAGCGTCGGGCTGCTACGTCGGTGTAATCGCCGCCGCGGCGCGCGTGTGCCAGTAGCGCGAACAACCCGCCGGCCCAGAGCGAAGCCGCCACGAGGTGCAGGATCAGACTATTGGTAGCGATGTCATGCGAGCCGCCCGAAGACGAGTGACCGGTGAGAGCAAGCGGCATCAGTCCGAGGAGACCGACCAGCAGCAGGAGCGGAGTCCACCACCAGCGCAGTGTCAGTCGGGCCAGGATCGCCAGAACAACCGCGATGATCGCCGTCCAACGCCAAGCGCCGGCGATCTCGACCTGATCGAGTCCCGACCACAGGTTCGCCGGTTTGATCGCTTCGGCAAACGGCTGACCCGACGTGTCAGAGAGCGTCAGAGGCACCATCATGAACGAACAGATCGCCCACACGATCGCGGCGTGCGATGCAGTTCGGACTGCCCGATAGCCGTCGACGTCGAGGACACCCGACTTCTGCGGCGGCACGAAGAACGCGGCCAGCAGCAGTGACCCGATCGCAATAACCGCGGCGATCTCCCCCAGTGCCCGCATCGCGGGCAGGCCGTACGTGGTGATCGGGCCTGGATCCGGGATACCCAGAAGAGTCAGTGCCTGCGACGCGGAGAATCCCACCACGATGGCTGCGGTGAGCCCTGCGATGAGTCCACTGACCACGAATATCGCGGTCGAAGAAGCGGGTGCACCGCTGTGCTGTGTGGACTCCGGTGGGGAATCTGTCGGCGCGAGGTCGGGTGTAGCCATACCTCAAGGGTAGGACCTTCGCGAACCGACTACGACAACGCGTCGGAGTTGGGCGGCGCGCGTCACATCCCGAACCCTCGAGTATGATGTTCCACGCGCCTCCGTAGCTCAGGGGATAGAGCAAGAGCCTTCTAATCTCTTGGTCGCAGGTTCGAATCCTGCCGGGGGCACTTTTGTATCGTTTTCCCAGGAACGAATACCCTCTACACCTGCACGTACGAAGCCATGACCGACGCGGCATTCCTGCGTTATCCCACTCAATCCCGGCCAAAGTGTTGAGTAAGTGTTGTTGTGCGGTTCTCAGGTGAGTCCAGTGGATACACCATAAGTTGGGCGCCGAATCCCGGCTTGTCATCGACAATCTTGCTGTCCAGCGGCGGAGCGAATTGGTACGGAAGACGAGTTCTGGAAAGCCCTGCAATGCTTCTGTCACACCCGGAACTCCAAAGGGAACCAGGCTATTTGGGCCCACATCAGTAATGGGCCTCTCAGATTCAAGCTCGGGCGCCAGCACGTCTGGCGCAAGAGTGTCGTACTCGCGTGGGCGCCGAACAGGAACCCCCGTGGTGTCAAGCGCGGCACCCGACCCTCCCCTGAAGTTTGGGCGCAGCGTTCGTTCGAATGGTGGAACTCTGTACGATCCGCACGCTAATCGGTAGATCGCGAATTACTTTCGTTGAGTCGGACGCTGCGGTGGCCGATCAAACGCACGTCGCGATTCGTCATTTCGCCCTGCATTGATCCACCGGCCTCGACCTGGCCGGTCGCCCAGTGGGTCATCCTGGGTGCACGTGTTCCCGACAGCTCAGGTGCGCCGACCTGCCGGTGTGCACGCGGGGGCCACCCCGGCAGGCGACCCCACTACAAGGGGCAGCCACAAGGCAGCTCGTTCTCACTCGCTGAGAAATCACAAGTGCCGATTCACACAAACCTTGATCGTAATTCGCGCGGGAAACCGAAATACGTTACTTGCCAGCCTTTTTCCTTGGACAACCTTGGGCAATCGTTCCCCATCCTCAACATTCACAAACCGAACAGTCTGTGCTAATTTTTACAGACCTTCACCCCCGTTTTACCCTCCGAGAGGTTCATCACGCATGTCTAAAGCCACCCGCCGCGCCGGAATCGTTGCCGCACTTGTCGGCTCCGCTGCATTGATTGCACCGGCTTTCGCGGGCGCAGCACCCACTGGTTCACTCGGTTCCGCAGAGCCGGAAGCGGGCTTCACCTGCTCCACAACGTCTACCGAAACCACCGCGAACGGCTGGGGAATCCCGTTCACCGACGAGAAGGACCAGATCGCCTCCTACGCGGCCGATAATGTCTTCGACAAGGACGGCTCACTCAAACTCGAAGTCACCGACGTCAACGACCGCTCGGTGTCGTACCACGCGGCTGGAAGCATCAAGCTCGCCGACGCGGCTGCCAAGGAAATCGGGTTCTCCGAGCGCGCCGTAACCACCAGCGCCGCGTTCCAGCTGCGTTTGACCGGTACCACGAATCCGAAAGACAACGGTTTCACCACTCTGGTGTGGGTGCCGAGCCAGAACGACGCACCTGTCACGGACATTGCGGTCAAGCACGAGAACATCCAGGACGGACTCTGGTGGAGCACCCGTACCATCGGCGGTGCAGTAAAGGGCGAGCCCACCTCACTCGATGCCATCGTGGCAGCCAACCCCGGCGCGAAGGTCGAGCACTACGGTGTGAGCGTCGGCACCGGCTCGGCGGCCTCGAGCGTCTTCGTCGACGCGGTGAAGTTCAACGGCTGCACCACCAACTTCGCCAAGAAGGATCCGAAGCCCGAGACAGGCACCGGTTCACTCGGTTCACTCGGCGACATCTTCGGCAGCTAGCAGCAACAGTTCTACTGCGGATGACGAAAGCCCCCCACCCTCATTGCGAGGTTGGGGGGCTTCCCTATCGAGACATCGCAAGGAAAGACAGGACTTTCGTCGCACAATCCGCGCACCAAAATCCATAGGCCAACACACCGGTTTACCGGACAATGAAACGATGGCTCACCTTGCGCAGGACCGTGTCGATGCTTGAACCTGAAACAGTAGACACCGCGATCCTCGCCATCTTCATCGGAACGGCCATTTCGGCAGTCACTGCGAGCGTCATGCCATGGGCATTCGGAAGGGTGCCACGAACCAAGTCGACGACATATGACAATTACCGACGAGTTTTCGGATTGCTTGCCGCCGTGCCTATGCCGTGGTTTCGCTCCGCGTTCTGCGCAGCATCAGTACCTGGAATATTTCTGATTCCGATAAAGCCCCTGAATGGATGGCCCCGATGGAGTAAGGCGCTCATTGGGGCGGCCATCGGGGCTGCATCTATGATCGCCGTCAGCGCTTTCCTTCAAGGAGTGCCGCTTCCCGTGACAGCGGTCGTATCGCTTCTCGCTGCGGCACTGTTCGCATCATCGGCGGTTAAGTTGACGGCCGGCGAACGAGATGCAGGGCAATTGATCGCTTGGACCGCTGCTGGCCATGCCTTGTTTTTCATCTTGATCGGCACTAGCAATACATCAGACTCATTTGAACACTTGTGGAAGTATGGGATCGCCACACCCGTGACGATAATTCTGATTTACATGGCCGTGTCGACTGGTAAAACATGGGTGTCAGTTGTACTGCTCGCAACCCTGGGCGTCACCAGCATGTCTCTAGGGTTCCGGTCCCACGCACTCGTCTGCCTGATTTCTGTGGTCATGCTGATAGCGAAGGGTCCATCAAGCCGTCCCAGATGGGCTAAGATTGGGGTCGCACTAGTCGGCATCTATGCTTTGGCGGTGCTCCTGCCGAATGCTATTTCGTCTGGCACTTTCGGAGCTGACGTACAGGCTCGGACCATTGCTCAGGAACAAGTTTCCGACGCGCCATCCTTTCTCGCAGGCCGGGTCGAGCCCCCATTCTCAATCGCGGCCATCTCAGAGAAGCCGCTAATAGGGTGGGGCAATCTGAACAAGATTGACCGCGCCACCGAAGCGTCGGGCGTCCAAATCGCCAAAGACCTCGGAATGGCAAACCCCGACTCGTACCGAAAGATCTGGATTCGAGACGGGGGGCAAGTCTCCCTGCATTCGGTATTCTTCGAATCGTGGGCCGCTGGTGGAATCTTGGCCGCCGGATTCCCTGCCTTGCTAATCTTCCTATTTTCCGCTGCAGCCATCCGAGCGCGAGGGCAATACGCCGCGTTGGTGATCCTCGTGTCGATACAAGGCCTTTGGGATGTAGTATTTTCACCCTGGGGCTACAACCGCCCAATCCTTTTCGCGACCTCGGCAGTGCTCGCGTGTTGGTCCATCGCGGAGCACCGCCGAGTGAAGAGTAAGCCTCAGCCATATCCTTCGTCGGACGCGGGCCCTAGCCATTTGGTTGGGGATTTCGCACAGAATCCCACGTAGGAGAATCTTGCGTCACCGCGACTCTCCGACATGTCGCCAGTCATGGCACACTGCACGGTCGAAATCGGTCTAGATTGCGGCGCCCGCTGCACCACAGCCCGCCAGTTCGCGAGAGGTGTCTTGTCGGTGCTGTGGTGCACTTAGTTGTGTGGCCGCAGGTTCGAATCCTGCCGGGGCACCACAAGATTTGCATCACGAATAGTCACGCTGCGTGGATAAAGCGATCTCTCTTCAGACCGATCCGATCCGGACCGAAACCTAGCCCACAAATTGCGTACCGTCCGCAGTAATCTGCCTCGCATGAAGAAGGCGCTTCCGAAGACCCTGAAGTCACTCGCCCGGACCGTTGGAATCCTGGCACTCGCGATCGTCGTTGTATCCGTCGTCGAGCGGTTCACCGGCGCACACCAACCGACTACCGGTCCCGCCTCGTTGACCGGACCCGACCAATCGTTGTAGCCCTTCCCTGCGACTCGTTGTAGCCCTTCCCTGCGACAAGGTCGTCTCACGAAGTTCTACGACGACGAGTCGGTAGGCAAGAGTCCACCAATGGCGGCTGAGTCGCATGCAACACGCTGCGCGGAGCGGCCGCGACTGTCACAGAATCTCTGCGCTCCGGATCCCAAGGCGTCACAGCAGCCGGGGCAGTCAAACCTTGCGGGCAGCCGCGGGTGTAGCGCCATTGACACAAGCTGCGTCAGAATGGTTGCGCGAGAACTCGATTCGAAGGTCCGATTTCGCGAAGTGTCCAGAGAGCTGCGAAAAGTACCGGCTGAGGGACCTCGCGGCCACTCGGTGCGGTTGCTCGGATGTGGCGACTGCACGCCGATCGAACCGGTCGCATCCACCGTCAGCAACTACGCAACGACCGTCACCATTTGACTCCGGGCATCGAAAGCGCTTGAAAAGTAAGCCAGTTCATCGTGCCGAGGCGCGCGAGAACGACCTGAACTTGCGAGGTCTCGAGATCTTCGAAGAAGCCTCCGACGTGGCATTTTCCGAGATCCACACACATCCCAGACAGTGCCTCATCCGTGCGCACAAGAGCGTCGCCCAAAGTCGCTGCGGCGCGTGATCAGCTGGACTGACGTAACCGTACCGAAGGCCTTCTACGAAAAGCTGGGCGATTCTTCGTCTCGAAATGCCATGTCGGCCCCCGAAGCATTATCGACAGTTAACTGAGGCCGGAATCCAATCTGCTAAGAAAAACGAATCTAATGTGACCCCTATCTCTGGATCATTTCAGAACAGGGGTTTCGATGACCCGCGACTGAATTCACCCCCTAATTCACCCTCCTCCTATACACAGAAAAATGATTTGCATTTATGTCGAGCGTGTGTACACAGATAATTCGCTCCACACCTTGTCGTTCCGACAGCAAATAAGGGGCAGTGAACTGCATAAAGGCTCATTCGGTACAGCAGCGCCGACTCGGCTCGGCCGCTCACCGATTGTCGACAAGTGCCAAGGCAGGCATGCAACTGATGGTCGAGATCGAATTGTGATGAACCAGCCAGTTAACTTGAAAGAAATCAACGGAAGATAGATATACCCAGGTAAGCGCAGTTTTTCTTGCATGGACGCACGTCCATGGCGTGTCCAGCTATGCGATTTGCTCGTGTTAGATTCCTGATTGCGCATCGCCCGGTTTGCGCCTTCTGCGTTGTTTGCGCGGAATTTGCATCTTCTCGCGAACGGCCCCGCGCACATTTCTTTACGTTGTGCCAAAGAAAGGAATTTCATGAAAACCGTCACGGCAGCGAAGCACGTAGCACGAAGACTCCCCCCTCGGAGCCATCGCACTGTTGCTTTTGCTATCCGGGATGGTGCTCATGCTCGAACTGCAATGAATCGCGCAGGAAAGATCCTCGGCCGCAGCCTTTAGTACCTCGAAGGTCGTCGCGTTAGGTAATACCGGCGGTCGATTTTTCTTGGAATTTCCTGGCCTACCCAGAGCCGGCCGTCGGTCTGCGCTGGCGCCAACCAGGTCCGATTACCAACTGTTCGGCTCCGCAGTAGGTCGCCTGAGAATCACCAACGCTCGCAACCAGGCTCCAGAGCGGCTCAAAGGTCCCGTTTCCCTATTCGACGGCCCCGGAAACGGGGCCTAAATCATGTGTTCTGAACGAAAGGTGTTCGTCATGCGTAACCGTGTCTTCCCACGCCGTGCCGGGGAGGGGGTGGTGTCTCGGTGGGCAGCTTTGGGGATGATCGTTGCGGTCCTGGCGCTGGTCGTATCGTCGTTCTCTTTCGTCCAGGTTGCCTCGGCCGATGACGTCGGGACCTCGACCACCATAGTTCCGACCACAATAGTTCCGACCACACCGAAGCCGCCCGCGACTACGACGGAGGCGCCACTGAAGACGACGGCACCGCCTACTTCCACGTCGGAGTCACCCACTTCTGCGAAACCGCCGATCACGACGGCGTCCTCGTCGACGACTCCTGTGGCGGCGCAGCGACTGGCCGCACGCGGAGTCAATCCCGGCATCGATGTGAAAATCACCGACATCCAGGTCGAAGGAAAGAACGACCAGCAGATCACGGTCGGGGACTCCGTCACGGTGAAGGGCATTTGGGACGCGTCAAGCGCGAGTCCGCAGCCGGGCGACCAGTTCACCATTGAATTCCCTGGCGAGCTGAAGCTTCAGTCCAACCCGACGATCGCGCTGGAGGGCGACGATGGGACGGTTTGGGGCACATGCGATCTGGCTGCTTCCACCAATCTCATGACCTGCGTGCTCTCCGACGCTGTGGCGGATCGGCCGGACGAGGTGAAGGGCGATTTCTTCGTCTACACGAAGGCAGTCGAGTACACCACGTCAGAGACTGTGGATTTCACGATCAACAACAAGGTCACGCAGGTCGACCTGCCCGGCACGGGCGGCATCACCGACGGCCGCGTAATCGGCGAGTCGACGAAGTCCGGCAAACTCCAGGACAACAAGCAGTCAGTGCGGTGGACCATCGACATCCCCGGCGCAGATCTGGCCAAGTTGGACACAGGCAACACCGGTTCGGTGACCCTGAGCGACGAGCTCTCCGACAACATGAAGGTGTGTGCGGGCAGCCTGCTCAACGCGAAGCTGTGGTCCGGTCGCCCGGGCGATCTCAAAGAGACCCCTGGCGGCGTCACCGTCACCCAACCCGACGCGGGTGATCAGGTCACGATCAACATCAACAACGGCGGGCCCTTCGAGGGCAGCAAGCTCTACCGCATCGAGTACACCTCATGCACGACCAGCGGCGTTGTGGATCTCAAGGGGACTCAGTACACCAACTCCGTGACGATCGGTGACAACACGGTGGCTTCGGATGGCGTGGGACAGGACTACGCGCCGCAGACCGAGCCCTGGAAGGGCGGCTACCTCGACGGTGGTAAGCGCAATATGGAAGCCGTCTGGACGATTGTGGTTCCGGGCACCGACATTGCCGCCAACAACCACAAGATCGACATCACCGACACCTTCGGCGGCCCCCATGCGGTCTGTGCCTCGGGCGTGCAGGTAGTCATCGAGAAGTCTGACTACCTCCCAGGGCGGGAGAACGAACCCAACTACCGCACTCCTGCCGCAGGATTCACCATTGCTCCCATCGGCGCAGTAGCCGGCGCGAGTACCTTCACCGCGGCGATCACTGTGGATAACCCGGACACATTCAACGAAGAACAGTATTACTACTTCACGTACCGGACCTGCCTGACCACCACCGAGGTGCCGGACTCCGAGGACCATCTCACCAACTCGGCGGTCGTCAACAAGACGTCGATCACGGGAAAGACTGAGGGACCTGGGTTCACGAGCGGCAAGAACGGCGCGATCAACACCACGTCGCAGACGATCGGCGGTGTGGAGCAGCCGGCAGGCACCACCCTCAATTGGACCGTGGAAATCTCCGGACACGATCTCGAGGGCCTTACGGAACCGGCGGTCATCAACGACAGGTTCTCACCGAACATGACGGTGTGTGAAATCGGCGGCGATCTCAAGAGCAACCTCAATCTCAAGGTCGTCGCGCAAGACTTCTTCGACGGCAACAAGAAACGCGATATAACCGACGCCACCTCGGTGGCGCGCGCCGACGGCGGTTTCGATCTCACCCTCCCTCGGGACGCGGACGGTTACAGCCGTCAGACGAAGTACCTCGTCAGCTACACCCTGTGCACCAGCAGCGGCGGACTGGACCAGCGCGACACGGAATACTCCAACACCCTCACCTATGCCGGCAAGCAGACGCTGTCGAAGAGCGTCAAGCAGGAATGGGGCGGCGGCGGCACCGGCCAAGGTGTGTCGCGGGGCTCGTTCTCGCTTCTGAAGGAGATCGCTCCCTTCTCCGAGAAATTCCCGGAAGACACCGAGTTCACTGTGAAAGTCGAGGAGTTCGCCCCCGGGCAAGATCCAGCGACCGACGCCCCGGTGAGCTCCTACGAGATCAAGGTGAAGGCTGACGGGACACCCGTCAGTGGGATCAACCCCCGCGGAACCGGCTGGCAGATCCGCCTGTCCGAGATCAACCTCCCGACCGTTGACGGTGTGTACTTCGAGAGAGGGACGTTCCGCCCGTCGGAGGGTGTGACGCTCAACGGGGACCGCACCGAGGCGCTGGTGACCATCACGCCGAAGAGCAATGTCGGTGTCACACTGCTCAACAAAGCGAGCCTGGGATCGGCGAGGATCACCAAATCCGTCATCGGTGACGGAGCGCGCACGGGGCTCGAGGCTTTCGTCGTCAACGCAGAGATCGCCTTTGGTGACGACGCCGCCGGCAACGAGCTGCGTCAATTCACCCTGAAGGACGGTCAGCACTACGACCTGGGCAAATTGCCCATCGGAGCGAAAGTCACCTTCACCGAGGTCCAACCGACGAACACCGACCTCGTGACGTGGTCGCTGCCGGTGATCAGCCCGAAGACGCTCACCATCGGCACCGACGCGTCGGCGAACACGGTCTCCGTCACCAACGAGGCCACGATCACGCAAGGCACCTTCGAAGTGAGCAAAAAGCTCACGGGCCCGAAGGCTTCCGACAAGGCCGTACCGGCCAGCTTCGACGTGATTGCCACCTGGCTCGATACGGACGACAACCCGCAGAGCAAGACGCTGTCTCTTCCGTCCGACGGCACCACGGTTCCGTTCGGCGAGAACCTGCCGGGCGGCACCGAAGTCACACTGACAGAGCTGGTTCCGGCAAACGGTGATGGTCTCGCCTATGGCGTGCCCGCATACTCCGGGAATGTCAGGATCAGTCCGGACAACGAGGCCGTGGTGACCATCGGCAAGGATCTGCGCAAGATCGAGGTGTCGAACTTCGTCGACGTCAACGACGGCACTCTGCGCATTGCAAAGCAGGTCGGCGGTGAGGCCGCCGAGGCCGTCGGCGACGACGTGGAGTTCACGGTCGAGGCGCGTTGGCGCGACGGTGTGGAGTACCGCACCCAGGTGCTGAGCGTCAAGCAGGGACAGACCACACCGCTCGGCGTCGACCTCCCTGTCGGCACCGAGGTGACCTTCACCGAGACCGGCCGTCCCGATGTCGACGGAGTCGAGTGGGGCACGATCTCCTGGGGCACCAGCCCGGAAGGCGAATCGTGGCTGCACTCGAACCTCGACGGCACCGCGACGGGCATAGTCTCCGACGACCCGACCGACGGTCGGCTGATCACGCTGTCGAACGAGGCGCTGTGGAAATTCGGATCGGTCGAATTCACGAAGTTCATCCTCGACGCTGACGGCAACCCCGTCCGCGCACCCGAGGCCGACCTGCCTGACAGCGCGACGTTCGAGGTCCGCATCGACGGAATCGATCCGGCACTCCCCGCTGGAACTGATTTCCCGGCAGTGGGCCAGAGCATCACCCTCGATGCCGGAAACGACTGGAGCTGGACGTCCGACGAGGTTGTGCCGCGGAACACCGTGATCACCTTCTCCGAGGTCGACCCCAAGCCACTGGCCGGTATCGACTGGGCGCGGCCGTACTACTACGTCTCCGCGGATGCCGGTGACGCCGATTACCGCGACACCGTCAAGGCGGTGGCCGGTGAGAAGGCTGTGGTGGAGATCCACAACCGCCCGATCCCGACCACCGAGGTGGATATCGACAAGATCGTGACCGGCCCCAAGGGCAGCCAGGTGGCCAAGGACGGATCCACGATCTTCCAGGTCACGGCTACGTGGACGGACATCGACAATGAGGCGCGGTCTTGTGTCCTCGATGTCAAGCCGGGCGCTTCGGTCACTCCGACCGCCCAGTGCGACGCAGCCGTCATCGACGGCCGAGTCCAGTTCCCGCTGAACACCGACATCACTTTCACAGAAACCGGTGCTCACACCGACGTCACCAACGTCAAGTGGGGTGACGTGATCTGGGGCGTCAAGGAAGGCAAGGCGGACGTCTCGACGATCGACGGCGAACCGACCGCAACTTCCGTCGAGCTCACCGGCGAAGCAAGCAAGTCGGTGGTTCTGGGACTCGAGAACAAAACCAGCAGCAATGGGCTGATCATCATCCCGATCCCG
This sequence comes from Rhodococcus sp. SG20037, assembly GCF_031763325.1. Classification (NCBI taxonomy): domain Bacteria; kingdom Bacillati; phylum Actinomycetota; class Actinomycetes; order Mycobacteriales; family Nocardiaceae; genus Rhodococcus; species Rhodococcus sp. SG20037. The sequence continues at coordinate 4,030,041 of NZ_CP134497.1, forward strand.
ATCCCGCTGCCGCCGTGGGAAATCCCGACATGGCCGGGCTCTGAAGTACCCGGAGGACCAGGCACTGACGTGTCGACTCCCGGCAACAACGCTCCCGGCAACAACGGTGGTGGACACAACGGTGCTCCGGGCACACCTGCTCCGGGAAATCCTGCTCAGGCCAAACCGGACCAGTCCTCGTCCCTGCCGGTAACCGGCGCGAACGTCATCTGGCTCGCCGGTCTGGCGCTGGCACTGATCGGCGGTGGCGCATGGCTCACCCTGCGTAACCGCAAGCGTGGACCCGGCCAGGAGTAACTCCCAACCAGGAATACCGAAACAGGGCGGGTGCGACATACGCCTGGTCGCACCCGCCCTGTCACCGTCACGACGTATTCATCTCGCGGCCGCCCCCGTGGCCCACCCTTCGAAGGAGAAACACCATGTCATTCCTCCCGTTCCCGATCGTCATCGAAGGCATCGAGACCACTGGTTCTGCCGCGATCGACGGCCTCGGTCGCCTGTCCGTACTCCTTTACGATCTCCTCGGCGGTACCGGAAGCGCCACGATCAACGCGGGCAGCTAGTTCGATACGGCACCAATTCGACACATCAGTTAGCTCGGTAAATCTGTGAAGAGGAGACCCCGGTCCGTGAGCGATACCGAAGTTCCAGGGCGTCGTCGGCCGGGCGCAGGCCAGGTAATCGGCGAACTGCTCCTCACGGCCGGGGTCGTCATCCTGCTGTTCGTCATCTATGAGGCGTTCTGGACCAATATCGTCTCAGGGCGGCTGCAGGACGAGCTCAACAACAGTCTGGAGGAATCCTGGGCCGAAGTCCCCGAAGCCTCAGGAGCGATCGATGGTCAGCCGGTGTCCCCGCTGATCCCTGTGCTCGGCGAGGGATTCGCGCGCGTGCATTTCCCCACACTCGGCGCCGCGTACGCAATCGTCGAGGGCACACGCAACGAGGACCTGCGGGCCGGCCCCGGCCACTACCCGGACTCGCAGATGCCCGGCGAAGCCGGAAACTTCGCGCTCGCCGGGCACCGCAATGGTTCCGGCGCAGTCTTCCAACACCTGGATCGACTCGATGCATGCGATGCCGTCGTCGTGGAGACCGAGTTCCAATGGATGACGTACCGGTTGCTCCCACTCGACCAGGCCTCGCCCGAACGTCGCGCTGCGGCGAAAGCCTGCTTGAATCCCGAGCAAGCCGATCGTGTTTCCGAAGGCGACTACGTCCATCTCCTCGGGCGGCACATCACCGTGCCCGGGGATGTTGCGGTCGTCAACCCGCTGCCCGGAAACCCTTGGGCCGAGCCCGACGCCACGCTGGAAAGTATGTTGACACTGACCACGTGCCATCCGCTCTACTCGAACAGCGAACGCTTGATCGTCCACGCGGTTCTCGTCGAAACAATCTCGAAGACTTCGGGCACCATTCCCGCGGCATTCCAGGAGCAATGAATGTACGGATACCTCTGGGGAGCGCTCCCCGGCCCCCGACCAGTGAAGGCCCTGCTGGCGATCGTTCTCGTGGTCGCGGTGGTGCTGCTACTCATGGAATTCGTATTTCCTTGGGTGTCAGAGCATATGCCCTACTCCGACGTCACCGTATAGAGCGCCCGTGCAGGTCGGCCGACACCGGCACGAGGCCCGGCTGGCGCCCGAAGGCGCTGTCCTACAGCGGACTCGACGGACCTACGATGATTCTGGCGTGTCGATGCAAACCAGTTTCCGCGTGTGTCGGAACGGGTCGCCTAGTTGACACTCGAGGCTCTCCGGAATGTTCGTTCGACGCCTGAGCGAGCACTGAGACCTGACTCCGCCGCTACAGAACCTTCGTGAAGATCTGCGCCGGCGCTGCCGTCTCGAGCTTGGCCAGCGCCTCAACCAACCTGACGAAGTGCTCGGTATGGGTGTGGGCGTCGAGGTGCTCCTGAGATTCCCATTCCTCCACCAACACGAGCTCGCAGGGATTGTCGGTGCGCTGCAGTAACTCGTAATTGATGCAGCCGTCCTCTTTTCGGGTCTCGGTGACAAGTTCGTCGTACAACCGAAGCACTTCCGCGAGATCGCCCTGCTCCACTGTGGTTGGCACCAAAACCCTGATCACAAAGACTCTCCGATTCGTCTGACCCGCGTTGAACCCTCCGCTCGAAGTCTGCCGTAGACCTCCGACAGATCGACATTTCCGTTGTGACTCGAAGTTTGCGGACAGGCGCAATACCTACGAAACACCCCCGATACCGGAGGTTCGTAGGGTTTGCCGAAGTCGGGCTCGCAATCAGCAGCGCAGCCCTGGGCCCGGGCGAGGGGTAAGCACATGAGTGGAAATGCAGTTCGCTTGCAAGCGATCAAGGACGTCGAGGCCTACACACCTCCGGTGGTCAGTTTCACGACCGACGAGACACCCGGAGAGGTGTTCGGAGCCAACGTCTTCAACAAGGTGGTCATGCAGAAGCGACTGCCCAAGCTTGTCTACAAATCGGTGATGGCGACGATCGAGCAAGGCAAACCGCTTGATCCCATGGTCGCCGATGCGGTCGCGTCGGCGATGAAGGACTGGGCGTTGGAGAAGGGCGCAACCCACTACGCCCACGTCTTCTATCCACTGACCGGGTTGACGGCCGAGAAGCACGACAGCTTCCTCGAGCCGGTCGGCGACGGCAGTGCACTGGCGGAGTTCGCCGGCAAGATCTTGATCCAAGGTGAACCCGACGCTTCGAGTTTCCCGAACGGCGGGCTGCGCAACACATTCGAGGCTCGCGGATACACCGGCTGGGATGTCACGAGCCCGGCCTACGTTCTCGAAAACCCCAACGGCAACACACTGTGTATCCCGACCGTGTTCGTTTCGATGACCGGCGAAGCGCTCGACCACAAGACTCCCCTGCTGCGTTCACAACAGGCAATGGGTTTCCACGCCGAAAGAATCCTGAAGTTGTTCGGCCACGACGACCCCGAGCACATCGTATCGTTCTGCGGTCCCGAGCAGGAGTACTTCCTGATCGATCGACACTTCTTCCTCGCCCGCCCCGACCTCCTCAACGCCGGCCGAACACTCTTCGGCGCAAAGCCGCCCAAGGGCCAGGAGTTCGACGACCACTACTTCGGGGCGATCCCGGAACGTGTGCTCGGATTCATGATGGACACCGAGCGGGAACTTTTCAAACTCGGTATCCCCGCCAAGACACGGCACAACGAGGTTGCGCCCGGCCAGTTCGAAATCGCCCCGATGTTCGAGCGAGGCAACATCGCCGCGGACCACCAGCAGTTGCTGATGACCACCTTCAAAACCATCGCCAAGAAGCACGGCATGGAATGTCTGTTCCACGAGAAGCCGTTCGACGGTGTCAATGGCTCCGGCAAGCACGTCAACTTCTCGCTGGGCAACTCCGAACTCGGCAGTTTGCTTGTCCCCGGCGACAATCCGCATGACAACGCCCAGTTCCTCGTATTCTGCGCCGCAGTCATCCGGGCCGTCCACAAATACGCCGGCCTCCTGCGCGCGTCGGTCGCATCGGCAACCAACGATCACCGTCTCGGTGCCAACGAGGCTCCCCCGGCCATCATCTCGATCTTCCTCGGCGATCAGCTGGCCGACGTCTTCGAGCAGATCGCCAAGGGCGCAGCGACATCGTCGAAGGACAAGGGCACCATGATGATCGGAGCCGACACCCTTCCCGTCCTACCGACCGACCCGGGCGACCGCAACCGCACGAGCCCATTTGCCTTCACCGGCAACCGTTTCGAGTTCCGCGCGCCAGGATCGCTGCAAACAGTCAACGGCCCGATGGTCACCATCAACACGATCATGGCCGAGGCCTTGGACTACATGGCCACCGAACTGGAGGCCGCGGTCGCCGACGGCGCCGATTTCGACACCGCCGTCCAGAATCTGCTCACCGAGATCATCACCAACCACGGTGCGGTTGTCTTCAACGGCGACGGGTACTCGGAGAACTGGCAGATCGAGGCCGAGTCTCGCGGCCTGCCGAACCTTCGCACGACGCTGGACGCCCTTCCTGAACTGATCACCGAGTCCTCGATGGAACTCTTCGAGAAGTACAAGGTCTTCAACCACCGGGAGATGCACAGTCGCTACGAGGTCGGACTCGAACAGTACGCACTGAGCATCGGCGTCGAGGCACGCCTGGCCGCCGAAATCGGTACGACGCTGATCCTTCCGGCCGCAGTGCGCCACCAGACGGAAGTTGCGCAGAACTTCGTCGCACTGAAGTCCGCCGGCCTCGAACCGGATTCAGCACCGCTCGAAGAAGTGTCGGCGCCCGTTGCGGCTCTGCGCACAGCGCTCGCGGCCCTGCGCGCAGCAATCGACACCGACGCCGGCGAGTCGCCATTCGATCAGGCCAAGCACGCACAGGACGCACTCCTGCCCGCCATGGCAGAGGTACGTGCAGCGGCCGACTTCCTCGAAACCATCGTCGCCGACGATCACTGGCCACTCCCGACGTATCAGGAAATGCTCTTCATTCTCTGAGCATCACCCGAATATCACTACCCACAGAACTATGGCCTGCAACTCGATCGAGTTGCAGGCCATAGTTGTCGAATCTTGCTCGGCTAGCGGTCTTCCGGCATCGTGACTTCGAGGACGCGAGCCTCACCGGTGGTCGCGGGGTCAGGACGATCGCGCGAATCCGACGACGCCATCTGGAGTCCGTTCAAATCGGTCCGCATGTAGATGACGTTGTAACGGTCCCACGTGGTGGCGACGAATTCGAGGAACTGTCCGCTCGCCCACGGGTGCATGAATCCGCCGTACAACGCGGGCAACGTGATTCCACTCAACAGGGTCTGCGTACCACTCCACGGGCCTTGCGGTTGGTCGGCCTGACGGATCACCAGGTTGCCCTCGGCACTGGTGTACATGGCAACGTACTTGTTCAGGTAGTCGTTCCACTGCACTGCGAGTTCACTGACCGGTGCCTTGATGACCTGAACGGCATCGGTATCTCGCGGACTCCAACCGGAGCCGTCCCAGTATTCGTAGGCGCCGAGGTTTCTGATGTCGGCGCCGGCCACTCGCGCCAGGATCGCCTTACCGAAACGACCTGAGGGAGTTCCGTATTCGTAAATGTAGCCGTCCCGACCGTCGAGGAAGGCGCTCTGCTGGAAGTTGGAATTGATCGGCGATACTGCCGGAATCCCCGGAATGCCAAGTCCTTCGGTATTGGCGCGAACTGTCGCCGGATCGAGTTCCCAGTTCTCACCGTTGTCCGTGGAGAAAGCCAGAGCCGAGTAGTTGGTGGTCCAGGCTCCGGGTTCGTCCCACGACCGAACGGACATGAATCTGATGTACTGCACACCACCGTAAGAGATTCCAGCGGTCGGGATGGTGGTGAACTCACCCGGAATGCCGAATCCCGGAATGATCTCCTTGGAATGATTGGGGCCGTCCAAAGGAGAACTGTCGATCTTCATCCCGTCGGCAATGGCGGTGTCGTTGCTGCGGAACAATACGTTGCTGCGCCAGTCGTCACCCGGGGTGTCGCAGTCGCCCACCGTGTCGCCGAATGCCATCAGCACGTCGTGATCCGGCCCCGAAAGACCGTTGTCCCACATGATTCCGAGGTCGGTACCCGACACGTTGAACCGCTCGATGGTGTTGTTGGGACTGCCTGGGCCAGTGACCATTTCGATCGCCTTGGTCCGGCCGGTCAGCACCGGCAGAGCACCGTTGGGGGCGCCGGTGATCCAAGGCAGCGCGTTGGCGAGGGAGCCGGTACCGGCGGAACCACTGCCGAGCGATCCGGTCAGCGAGCCGAGCGAACCCGTCATCGATCCGGCGGAACCACTTCCTCCCGAACCGCACGGTCCACCGATCGCCGACGCAGACGGTGCTGCGGCAATCGTCGCGGCAATCGTGACGACGCCTATCGACAACATCGCCGACATGGAGTGTTTATTACGCACGTGCAGCCCCTCTGATCATTTCGACTCGTTCGGACCACAGGCACAGTGATCCCCGACCGCAGAAGCAAACCATTTGGACTGTGTTAAGAGAGTGAAAGCTGAGCAAATTGTTATAAATCGCCCGTTCAACTGACACAAGTGACAGCTGTGTCCGATTTCACCTTCACAGGACAGTTGTCCGATACAGCAATAAAGGCGCCTAGTATGTAACGGAAATGTAAAAGAGTTCTCACAACGAGGTAGGTGAGCGGTGTCCGTACGTGACCGCGTAGCGCAGATTTACGATCAGGTTTTGGTTCGCAATGCAGGAGAGCCCGAGTTCCATCAGGCCGCCGCAGAGGTCTTCGAGTCTCTTCACGTAGTGCTCGAACGCCACCCCCGCTACGCCGACGCCGGACTCATCGAGCGGCTCTGCGAGCCGGAACGCCAGATCATCTTCCGCGTGCCGTGGACCGACGACCAGGGCAACGTTCACGTCAACCGTGGCTTCCGCGTTCAGTACAACAGTGCACTCGGCCCCTACAAGGGCGGCCTGCGCTTCCACCCCAGCGTCAACCTGGGCATCGTGAAGTTCCTCGGCTTCGAGCAGATCTTCAAGAACTCACTGACCGGCCTGCCCATCGGCGGCGGCAAGGGTGGCTCGGACTTCGATCCCAAGGGCCGCTCCGACGCAGAGGTCATGCGCTTCTGTCAGTCCTTCATGACCGAACTGCAGCGTCACATCGGTGAATACACCGACGTTCCGGCCGGCGACATCGGCGTCGGCGGTCGCGAGATCGGCTACCTGTTCGGTCAGTACAAGCGGCTGACCAACACGTACGAGTCGGGCGTCCTCACCGGCAAGGGCATCACCTGGGGCGGATCGCAGGTTCGCACCGAGGCCACCGGATACGGCGTCGCGTACTTCGTCGCCGAAATGCTCAAGGCGAAGGGTGAAGGCCTCGAAGGCAAGAACGTCGTGATCTCCGGATCCGGCAATGTCGCCATCTACGCAATCCAGAAGATCCACCAGCTCGGCGGCGTCGCGATCGCCTGCTCGGATTCCTCGGGATACATCGTGGACAAGAAGGGCATCGATCTCGACCTCCTCAAGGAGATCAAGGAAGTTCGCCGCGGCCGCATCAGCGAGTACGCCGACGCAGTTCCGCATGCCGAGTTCATCGCCGACGGTTCCATCTGGGACGTGCCGTGCGACGTCGCACTCCCCTGCGCGACTCAGAACGAGCTCGACGAAGATGCCGCAAAGACCTTGATCGCCAACGGCGTTCAGGCCGTTGCCGAAGGCGCGAACATGCCCACCACCCCCGGTGGCATCCAGCTCTTCCGTGACGCGAACGTAGCCTTCGCACCCGGCAAGGCGGCCAACGCCGGTGGCGTTGCAACCTCCGCTCTCGAAATGCAGCAGAATGCTTCGCGTGATTCCTGGAGCTTCGAGTACACCGACGAGCGTCTCGCCGGAATCATGCGCGGCATCCACAAGCGCACCATCAACACCGCTGCCGAGTACGGAAAGCCCGGCGACTACGTGCACGGCGCGAACATTGCCGGCTTCGTGAAGGTGGCCGACGCCATGATTTCACTGGGCGTCATCTAGAGATTTCCGCACCACAGACAGCAGTACAAAAAGGGTGATTTCATCCTGAACCGGTTCCCGTACATCGGACTGGTCGAATCAATACCTAGGCCTCGAGGGCCCTGGGTCCGCGAGGACCCAGGGCCCTCGAGCTTGCTCCGAGCAAATCGCCCGCGACGAGCACCGTAGGCGCGGCAATGATCCCAGACCGAACTCGTGGTGTCCTCCGAAACCGTTTTCCGCTCTGACGTCGAAAAACACCGTAAGTGGACGATTGTTTAGGTCCGCAGCGCGTGGGGCATATGGACTTATCTTCACATTTGTCCATTTCACAGTTGGACGATCGTTCATGTGGTAGAAATCACAACGCCTGGCGCAATTCGATCCGCAAATTTCAGCGGCGAGTATGCCCCCGAACAAGGCCTCAGCGTGTACCCCGCTTCGTAACGCGCCGAGCCTCCGGGTGCCTGTGCCAGGCGACGCACCTGTCTAGAGGAGGCCACCCATGTCCCCAGCGCTGCTGAACAACCCGGGACCGCTCATGTTGGGAGGCAAGCCCGCCTCCACAGCGGTCAACGACGTCATCCCACTGGCAAGCGATCTCGTAGATCACCTGTCCCGTGCCAACCCGACGTTGACTTCCCTCCAAACGGAGGCAGTACGTCGGGAACTGATTGCGGTGATCGTGCAGGGGCTCCAAGTGGGGATCCAGCTATTGGATCACCGCAAACTTCCCACCGACCAAGAGTTGGACGGCATTCACACGATGACCGTCCAACAAGCATTGAAAGGCGTGCCACTCAGCGCGATCCTCAACTTGACCAACGAGGGCATCAGCACTTTTCGCACCCTCATCCTCAGCCGGGCCGACGCCGAGGACTCCGCCAATCTCGGGGATCTCAACGAGTTCTTGTTCGCACTTGCGCAGCGGCTTCACTCGTTCATCTCGATCAGCTATCTTTCGGCTCTTCCTGCCGGTTCCCAACTCGGGGAATACTCCGCCGGCGCTCTCGTGAAAGCCATGCTGGACGGCGACGATCCCACCCAGCTTGCGTTGCAGATGGGCGTTGAACTCGCACCCCGCTATCTCGTCCTGCGGCTCCTGGTGAACCTGCCGCCCATCCGCCCGGGAGCACGCAACGGCAACCACCAGCGCATACAGGCCTACCGTGACCTCTCCGTCGCTCAATCGAAAATCGCGGCCCACTTCGGGTCGGCACTGCTCGAAGCTCCTGCACCGCAACGTGGTCTGGTGCTGATCGAGGGCACACCCGACTGGGGAACAGTGTGCGAGGTCATCCAACGCGCACGCGCAACGGTCGGGGTGGAGATCACAGCAATCGCCGAGAACGCCGCGGTACGAGATATCGCCGCCGCCCAAGCAACCACTCACGAATTGGCGCAACTCGTGCGGCGCCTGAGACTGCCGGCGCGGTCCTACCGAATGGAAGACCTCGCGCTCGAGTATCAACTCACTCGGGGTGGCGCAGGCCGCGACAGCTTGATCAATCTTCTCAAGCCACTCGACGGCAATCCGGAACTGCTGCAGACATTGTCCATACATCTCGCCAACGGCCAGCATCGTCAGCGCACCGCGTCGGCGCTCGGCCTGCACACCAACACCGTCGACAATCGAATCAAGCGCATCGCAACCCTGACCGGATTGGATCCGGCCCTGCCCTCTGAACTGCTCAAACTGCGCGCTGCCATGATCTCGCTGACCTTCGCAAGCACTGATGTGGACAATCGTCCAGCGAAAATGTGAACACTCACATCCTCGCTATTAGCTGTCCACGTGTGGCGCCTGGACCCCACTTTTCCGCTCCGAACCGGGCTATAAAAGTGTGGTGCGAATCACCGCGCAAACCAGTAACAATTAAGGGGAAACACATGATCAACGGCCAGGATAACGCTCTCCTCGGTGCCTTCTTCGACACCATCCTGCAGCTCTTCAACGCGGGCAGCACCGGCACGGGCTCGACGGATGGCGGCGGCGTCTCCTAGGACGAATCTCGGGCCCTGTGCGAGAGAATTTCTCGCGCAGGGCCCGCTCCAAGCCGCCTGACACTGTGATGGCGGTGACCACGGTGACCACCACGTCGCCACCGCTGAAACCAGGAGCAAGCACATGATCGCCGCACCAACCACAGGCGCTTTGGCCGTCGTCTTGAACACCGTCCTACAGATGTTCAACGCCGGCAGCAGTTTCCTCTACACCGACAACTCTCCGATTGGCGGCGGCGGCGGAACTCCCACGACGCCTGCTCCCTGATCGACTTACCCGCTCGCATCACACAGTCGCGGCACAGACAGGAACCACCGTGATAAACCAGCACACCCTGGGCAGCCTGGTCATCGACTTCGGCTCACTCTCCCGAGCACTCGGCTTCGGCAACGGTTCCATCGTGTCGCTCGGCAGCACCGGAAGTGGCTGAAACAGCCCGCCTGACCACGTCGACGATCCCGTCGCCGCTCACCTTCTCACCACATCTCGAAACAGAAAGCAGGTCCCCCTGTGCCTACAATTCCGCTCACCGGCGACCCCATCGTCATCAACATCATCGTCCAGCTACTGAGCGCGGGCAGCAGCAATGCACTCGCACTGGGCGGAGTCGGGAGCAGCGGTCTCGGTAGCACCGGGCTCGGCAGCTTCGACTCGGCGAGCCTCGGCAGCGCTGCTTAGGACCTCACTTGTGATCGGTGTTCGATCCGCGTCTTCGGCCGCCGAAACAGTCCACGAAACCCACGTTGCCCTCCGTCATCTGTGACGGAGGGCAACGTGGTCGTTCAGGCGAGACGGCTCGCGGTTGCGCGATCAGGCCGTCCGCCGCGATGAATCAACGCCAGTCTTCAGGTGGATCGCTGTCGTCGTGCTCGATGGTCACGGACTCCGAACGATCGTCAGCTGCAGCCTTTTTCGCTGCTTCACGCATCTCGATTCCGTCGGACACCCAGTCGCCGATCTCGCGCGTCACGTCTCGAACGGCCCCGGCGATGATCATCGCGATCGAGCCCACGTGGTTGGCTGCACTTTCGGTCAGTTCCTGGACCGTGTCCTTGCGGCGTTCGAATTTCCCGACCATCAGTGTGTGCCTCTCAGGCTGCAGTTCGCTGGCGCTCGACGATAACACCGGGAGGGGTCGTCGACTTGACCAAACCGGGCGGAAGAGCGAGCTTGAAGATCTTGCCCCATACCGAACCGATCTGCTTGAAGAACCCACCGGTGTTGTACGGCAAACCGTACTTCCCACACAATTCTTTCACCTGGGGAGCGAGTTCCGGATAACGATGCGCAGGCAGGTCCGGGAACAGGTGGTGCTCGATCTGGTGCGAGAGGTTGCCGGACATGATGTGGAAGAGCGGGCTTCCCTCGATGTTGGCGCTGCCGAGCATCTGACGCACGTACCACTGCCCGCGAGTCTCGTCGGCCGTCTCGTCCTCGGTGAAACTCTGGACACCGGTGGGGAAATGGCCACAGAAGATGATCGAGTACGTCCACACGTTCCGGACCAGGTTGGCGGTGACATTCCCCGCGAGAGTGGTCACGAACAGCGGCCCCGTGAGAACCGGGAAGATGACGTAGTCCTTGAGGACCTGCTTGCCCGCCTTGTTCCACCAGCCCTTCAGAAGCGGCTTGACGTCGTGCCACTTGCGTTTGCCCTGGATGACGTTCTCGATCTCGAGGTCGTGCATCATCACGCCCCACTCGAAGAGCATCATCAAGGCAAAGGCCCAGACCGGATTACCGAGGTAATAGGGGTTCCACTTCTGCGCGTCGTCGATACGCAGGATGCCGTATCCGATGTCACGGTCTTTGCCGAGAATATTGGTGTACGTGTGATGCATGTAGTTGTGCGAGTGACGCCACTGGTCGGCCGGGCACACCGTATCCCATTCGAAGACTTCGGAATTGAGCCCTGGTTCACGCATCCAGTCGTACTGACCGTGCATGACGTTGTGGCCGATCTCCATGTTGTCGAGGATCTTGGACACGCTCAATGCACCGACTGCCGCGAGCCACACCGGAGGCAGGAAGCCGAGATACATCAAGCCGCGACCTGCGACCTCGAACCCGCGCTGCGCCTTGATGATCTTGTAGATGTACTCCCGATCCTCCGCCCCGAGCGAGGCGACGGTGCGATCGCGCAATGCGTCCAACTCGCGGCCGATCTCCTCGACCTGCTCGTACGTCAGGACGACGGGAGCGTCGTCCTTCGCATCGGAACCGTTGCCGAGGAACGGGAGGGTGGGAAGTGAAAGTCCAAACATGTCGGTCTCCAGACAGTCGTGTGGAAAATGGGACTTCAGATGTCGACGGTGACGTCGCCGACGGGAGCACTGACGCACAGCTGGATCTTCTTGTCCGGCTCGTCGTCTGTCTCACCGGTGCGCACGTTTCGGGTACGGCCCGCCTTCTTGACGGAGGTGCAGGAGAAGCAGATTCCCATCCGGCATCCGTACTCGGGATTGAGGCCCGCAGCTTCTGCTTGTTCGAGAAGTGTTTCGCCGGAGTTCTCGGCCGCCACCCCACTTTTGGTGAATGACACCTCGCCGCCGGCCTCCCCCGGCTCGGCCACCGCCGGCGCGAACTCCTCGGTGTTGAGCAAGTGCTCGACGTCGACCTCACGGAACACCTCACGCACTCCCCGCATCAGACCGGGAGGTCCGCAGAGATAAGCCTGGGCGTCGATCGTGTCCGGATCGGCGATCCACGGAGCCACGGCGTCGAGGTGCCCGCGATCGAAGAAACCTTCGAGGTCACCTCCACCGCTTTCGGTGTACACGAGTACCAGTTTCACGTTCGGGTTCTGCTCGGCGATGGTCTTCAGCGCGCGCGTGTATGCCACGTCGGCATCGGTGTTCGCGTAATGCACGAACACGATCTCGCCCGAGTGATCCTCCTCCACCAGCGTCCGAAGCATCGACATGACCGGGGTGATTCCACTGCCGCCACTGATCAACAACACCCGACGCGGGCGGTCGACGGGAAGGGAGAACACACCGTCTGCCTGCGAGAGGCTGACAACGAGTCCGGGTGCCGCGTTGGCGTACAGATACTGCGACACCAGGCCACCCGGATGCGCTTTCACGGTGAGCTCGATCAGCCCGCTGCGCGTAGACGCACCCCCGGCCGGCGAGTAGCAGCGAGTGTGACGAACACCGTCGATCACCACGCCCAACTGCACGAACTGGCCCGCCTGAAAACCGCGCCACTGGCGAGTCGGGCGCAGCGTGAGAGTGACTGAGTCAGCCGTCGGATGGTCGACGGCGACAACCTGCGCGCGGATGTCACGAACGGTCGCCATCGGGTTGACCAACTCGAGGTACCGATCGATCTGATGTGGAGCAGCCATGGCTTCGATCAGTCCCACCAAGGACAGTCCGCGCCGAGGTGCGGACTTCGGTGTCGTGTTCTCAGGAGCAGATGCGATTGTCATGACCCTCCTCGTACTTCGATTGCCGGGTGTATCGATTGCTGGGCTAGCTTCCCCCGACTGCGTGAATTCAGTGTACAAATGTTCACCGAAGATAGTGTGACAGGTGCACACAAGTACATGTCAACAAGAATGTGATCCGAGTTACACGAGTTGCCGAAAGGAGCCGGAATGCCTGTACCTACACTCGACGTCGTGACGAAGGCCGGACCGGTGAACCCAGAGCGCAGGGAACCCGACAACAGGGAGCCGGAAAGTCGTGCCGCCAAGAAGGAACGCACACGCCAAGCACTCCTGGACACTGCCATGGACCTCTCGGCCGATCGCGGCTTCGCCGGAATCAGCTTGCGAGAGGTAGCCAGGGAAGCCGGGATCGTTCCGACGGCGTTCTACCGCCACTTCGCTTCACTGGAGGACGTCGGTGTCGTCCTCGTCGAAGAGAGCATGCGCATGTTGCGCCAGATGCTGCGCGACGCAAGGCGTAATCCCAGCACCAAGGACGCCGCTACGTCACTGGGCATCCTTGTGCGACAAGTGCATACACACGAGCGACAGTTTCGCTTCCTCTGCCGCGAACGCTACAGCGGCGTCAGTGAGGTACGACGTGCGATAGCCACTGAAATGCGGTTGTTCGTCAGCGAACTGACCATCGACCTCTCCAGAATTGCCGGACTGGAAAGCTGGTCGTCGGACGATCTGGAAATGGCTGCCGACCTGATCGTCTCGACGATGTTCAGTGCTGTCGTCGAACTGCTGGACGCCGGGACCGCCGGGTATCGCGACGAAGCCGCCGTCATCACACGAGCCGAGAAGCAACTGCGAGTCATCATGCTCGGAATGGCCACCTGGAATCCACCTCGAAACTGACCTCGGGTTCACCTTTTCGACGTACGGTGAGAGTCATGTCTTCCACGAGTACATACGAAATCCCCGTTGGCGACCTCACCTTCGACGTACTGATCTCGGGCCCGGACGACGGCATTCCGCTGGTAGCGCTGCATGGCTTCCCGGAGAGCGCCGCATCCTGGGGCAAGGTCACACCACTGCTCACCGCAGCGGGCTACCGCGTAATCGCACCGAATCAGCGCGGTTACTCCGCCGGCGCACGCCCCGAAGGGGTGGATGCCTACAAGATCGAGCACCTGGTAGCCGACGTCGTCGGATTGCTCGACGCGCTCGGCCTGTCCGACGCGCATCTTGTCGGTCACGACTGGGGTTCGGCGGTCGCCTGGCAGGTCGCCGGTCGCCATCCGAACCGGATCCGCAGCCTGACGGCGATCTCGGTCCCCCACCCCACCGCCTTCGGTTGGGCACTCCGCGAGGACGAGGACCAGAAGCAACGCTCGTCCTACATCGGACTTCTCCGACAGGAGGGAAAAGCCGAGGAAGTGTTGTCGGAGGACAACTTTCGCCGGCTGCGTGCCATGTTCGACGGCCAGATCGATCCTGAATTCGCCGACGAGCACATTCGTGTCCTGAGCGGGGAGGGCGCGCTGACCGGCGCCTTGAACTGGTACCGCGCGATGACCCGCGACTTCGGCGACATCGATCGCACCACTGTGCCGACTACGTACGTCTGGAGCACCGGCGACACAGCGCTCGGCCGCGCAGGCGCAGAACGCTGTGGCGAATTCGTGGACGCCCCCTACGAGTTCGTCGTGCTCGACGGCGGAAGTCACTGGATTCCGGAAGAGCGAGCCGAAGAGTTGGCCGAGACGATCCTCGCACGTGCAGGATCCTGATCGCCGCGACGAATTCGGCTCTATGTATGTTGTCATACATAGAGCCGAATTGATTCCATCACCAGGAGTTCTGCGATGACCGAGACCGTTGCACCACCCCATCCTTTCGACGCTGCTGTCGGATTGACGCCACTCACCGCCGGCCTGTCGACCGGCGAGACCAATCCGGCGTACAACAACATGGTCGGGCCGTTCGGCGGCGTCACCGCTGCCACGTTGCTCGAATCTGTACTGAAGCACCCCGAACGCCTCGGCGATCCGCTGTCGTTGACCGTCAACTTTGCCGGTCCGATCACCGAGGGCGCCTTCGAGATCTCCGCCCGGCCGGTGCGCACCAACCGCTCGACGCAACACTGGTCCATCGAACTTTCTCAGGACGGAACCGTCGCCACTACCGCGACGGCAGTGTTCGGTACCAGGCGTGAAACCTGGTCGTCGACCGAAATCACGATGCCGGAGGTTTCGTCGGCCGAAGACGTTGCGCTGCTGCCGTTCCCCGAGTTCATCGCCTGGGCACAGAACTACGAGATGCGCTTTGTCGAAGGTGCAATCCCCGACCTGGAGTCGGGCGAGCATCCCGACTCGACCACGACGCTCTGGGTGCGCGATCGGCCGGCTCGCGCTCTCGACTTCACGTCGCTGACTGCACTGTGCGATGTCTTCTTCCCACGAGTTTTCTTGCGCCGAGGCAAGATGGCACCGGCTGGGACGGTCTCGATGACCATCTACTTCCACGCCGACGCTCAGACGCTGACCGAACAGGCAGACAATTCCGTGCTGGGAACCGCGCGGACCCAACGGTTCGGCAACGGGTACTTCGATCAGTCGGCCGAAATTTGGGGCAGTGACGGCGCATTGCTCGCTACGACACACCAGTTGGTCTACTTCAAGGATTGACGGGAAGCGCACTGTCCCCTTCCGGCGCCTTCACCATCGACAATGCGGCAAGACCGACGCCGAGAACCACCAGCAGTCCGATGATGCCGGCACGGTCTGCACCGAAGAGCCATGCGAACAGGCCGAACAGTGTCGGTGCCAAAAACGACACTGCTCGGCCTGTGGTCGCATACAGGCCGAACATCTGACCTTCACGACCAGGCGGGGTGATGCGCGCCAGGAAGGTTCGTGCCGAAGACTGAGCGGGCCCGACGAAGAGGCAGAGCGCGAGACCGAAGATCCAGAACATCACCGACCCTGACACCGCGATCAGGATCGCGCCGACCACGATCATCGACGCCAGCGAGACGGTGATGACCTGTTTCGGTCCGATCCGATCGTCGAAACGTCCGGCCACCAATGCACCGATTGCGGAAATCACGTTGGCCGCAACACCGAACAACAGCACGTCGGCCGCACTGATTCCGTAGACGTTGACAGCCAGCACGGCTCCGAAGGTGAACACGCCCGCGAGACCGTCACGAAAGAGCGCGCTCGCGATCAGGTACCAGATCGTGCGCCTGTCGACGTTCCAGAGTTCGCGCAGATCGCGCCACAACACCCGATAGGAGTCGAGGAACCCGGCCTTGGACGCTCCCGGATCGACCGCGGGGCTGGGCAACTCGGGAACCTTGAAGAACACCGGAATCGCGAAGACCGCGAACCACACTGCAGCCAGCAGTGCCACCATCCGGATGTTCATGCCGCCGTCGGTGGTCAATCCGAGGAATCCCCGAGTGTCGCCGTCGCCGACGATGAACCCGAAGTAGCACAGCAACAGCAGCACGATTCCGCCGAAATATCCCATGGCCCAGCCGAAGCCGGAGACTCTACCCAGATTCTCCGGTGTCGACACCTGCCGCATCATGGCGTTGTAGGGAACGCCGGCCAGTTCGAAGATCACCGAACCGATTGCGAGCAGAACCAATCCGAGCCACAGATAGCGGTAGTTGTCTTCGACGAAGTAAAGGCCCGCCATCGAGAGCACGGTGATGCCGGTCAGTATCGCGAGCGAGAGTTTACGTTTACCCGACGCATCGAAACGTTGTCCGGTGATCGGAGCGAGAATCGCGATGAAGAAGCCGGCGATTCCGAGTGCCCAGCTGAGCCACGTAGTTGCCGAAATCGTGCCGGGAAGGTCGTCACCGACCGCGTCGGTGAGATAAACCGAGAAGACGAACGTGAGGATCACTGCGTTGAATGCGGCCGATCCCCAATCCCACAGCCCCCATGCGAACACTTGACTCTTCGTGGCCGCACCGCCGATGCCTGCGGGTGGCTCTGCCTGCGTGCTCGTGGACTCGGCGCTCATACGGCGAAGCCTAACTGCGCGCGGGCGACTCGGCGCCTCTCTCCGAAGTCGACATACAAGACGCTCTATGCACCCGAGTTAGTACGCACTTAGTTGCATACGCACCTGAGTGCATAGATACTTTTTCCATGGCACTCGAACATGCGTTGCTCGTCTCCCTTTCCGAACAGGATGCGTCGGGATACGACCTCACACGCCGGTTCGACAAGTCGATCGGCTTCTTCCACAGCGCGACGCACCAGCAGATCTACCGAGTCCTCAAGCGAATGGACGAGGCAGGCTGGGTGGAGGTGGAGGCCATCGCGCAGGACGGCCGACCGGACAAGAAGATGTACCGCGTCAGCGATTCCGGCCGCGCCGAACTGACCCGATGGATCGCAGAGCCGTCCGAACCGAACCACCTGCGCAACGAGTTGGCCATCAAGATCAGGGCCGCTGCGCACGCCGATCTCCCCGCTCTACGACGCGAAGTCGCTCGCCACCGCGACGGCCACGCCGCCCGCCTCGACGTCTACCGACTCATCGAAAAGCGTGACTTCCCCAATCCAGCAGCGCTTTCCGGCTCTTCACTGCACCAGTACCTCGTACTTCGCGGCGGCATCCGCGTCGAGGAAGGATTCACCGACTGGTGCCAGGAAGTTCTGGACGCACTGCCCACTGGCGAGTACGCCACCGAAGACACTGGCGAGTACGCCACGGAAGGACATCTTCAGTCATGACGGATACACAGTTTCCCCGCCTGCTCGAACCGCTCGACCTCGGATTCACGACGCTGAAGAACCGCGTCGTCATGGGATCGATCCACACCGGCCTCGAAGATCGCGCGAAGGACACCGACCGCTTGGCCGAGTACTTCGCCGAACGTGCCCGTGGCGGAGTCGGCTTGATCATCACCGGCGGCTACGCGCCCAACCGCACCGGTTGGCTCTTACCCTTCGGCGCCAAGCTGACCAACCGCATCGAAGCGCGCCGTCACCGCCGGATCACCAAGGCGGTTCACGACGCGGGTGGAAAGATCGCCATGCAGATCCTGCACGCCGGCCGCTACAGCTACCAGCCGTTCAGTGTCTCCGCGTCGTCGATCAAGGCCCCCATCAATCCGTTCCGTCCGCGCAAGCTGACCGGCCGTGGGGTGCGTTGGCAGATCCGCAACTACGTTCGCTGCGCGCGTCTGGCCAAGTCCGCGGGTTACGACGGCGTCGAAATCATGGGCGGTGAGGGCTACTTCATCAACCAGTTCCTCTGCGAGCGCACGAACAAGCGCACCGACCAGTGGGGCGGCAGTTCCGAGAACCGTCGACGCATGGCAGTCGAAATCGTGCGACGCACACGCAAGACCGTCGGCCCGAACTTCATCATCGTGTTCCGGTTGTCGATGGCAGACCTGGTCGAGGGCGGTCAGACCTGGGATGAAATCGTCTCATTGGCAAAGGAAGTCGAAGCTGCCGGCGCCACGATCATCAACACCGACATCGGATGGCACGAGTCACGGGTGCCCACCATCGTCACCTCGGTTCCCCGAGCAGCCTTCGTCGACATCACCGGCAAACTCGAGAAGCACGTCGACATTCCGGTAGCCGCCTCGAATCGGATCAACATGCCCGAGACTGCCGAAGAGATCCTCAACCGCGGTGACGCGCAGTTGATTTCGATGGCCAGGCCGATGCTCGCCGATCCCGACTGGGTGAACAAGGCCGAGCGCGGAGCGTCCGACGAGATCAACACGTGCATCGCCTGCAACCAAGCCTGCCTCGACCACGCCTTCGTTCACAAGCAGGTCTCCTGCCTGCTCAATCCGCGCGCGGGCCGTGAGACCACGCTGATCCTCTCCCCCACTCGGCGGACCAAGAATCTCGCCGTCGTCGGCGCCGGTCCTGCCGGACTTTCCGCAGCACTCAATCTTGCTCAGCGTGGTCATTCGGTCACGTTGTTCGAGGCCTCGGACAAGATCGGCGGACAGTTCGGGATCGCACAGCTCATTCCGGGTAAGGAAGAGTTCGCCGAAACCATTCGCTACTACACCCGCATGCTGGACGTGGCCGGAGTGACAGTCAAGCTCGAAACCCGCGTCGCACCAGCAGATCTCATCGGATCCTTCGACGAAGTCGTGGTTGCCACCGGCGTGACGCCGCGCGTTCCCAAGATCCCCGGCATCGAGAACCCGAAGGTGCTGACCTACGCCGAGGTCGTCCGAGAGGGCAAGCCCGTCGGCAAGTCCGTCGCCGTCATCGGTGCCGGCGGCATCGGCGTCGACGTGAGCGAATTCCTCACGCACCCCACTTCCCCCACTCTTCATCTCAAGGAGTGGAAGCAGGAATGGGGCGTCACCGAACCCGAAATGGCCCCGGGCGCTCTCACCACTCCGGTACCAGAGCTCTCCGAGCGGGAGGTCTATCTCCTCCAACGCAAGCCAGGACGCATCGGCGCCGGCCTCGCGAAGACCACCGGCTGGGTCCACCGGGCGGCCCTCAAGAACAAGGGCGTCCACGAGCTCTCGGGCGTCAACTACGAGCGCATCGACGACGCCGGCCTGCATATCACCTTCGGTGAGAAGCACGAGAAGCCCCGACTTCTCGAGGTCGACACCATCGTCATCTGCGCCGGGCAGGAGTCGGTTCGCGATCTGGTGGACGAACTGACCGTCGCGGGTGTGGTGACCCACATCATCGGCGGCGCGGATGTCGCTGGCGAACTCGACGCCAAGCGTGCCATCGAACAGGGCACACGACTGGCCGCGAAGATCTGACCGGCTACGCTGACTGATCGTGAGCCTGCCGACACCCACAACCACAGCCCGCGCCGTAGTGACCGGCGCCTCCTCCGGCATCGGAGAGGCACTGGCCGCTGATCTGGCATCACGCGGACACTCCCTGATCCTCGTTGCCCGTCGTGGCGAGGTCATGGAGGCCCTCGCCGAGAAGCTTCGCGCCGCGCACGGCGTCGAGGTGGAGGTCCGTGCATCGGACCTCTCCGACAGCGCGGCGCGTGCCGTTCTGGTCGAGGAACTCGGTGGCCGCGACATCAGCATCCTGTGCAACAACGCCGGTATCGCCACCTTCGGGCCGATCGCCGAGCTGGACCCGGCCTACGAGCGCGACCAGGTCGAGCTCAACGCCGTTGCAGTGCACGATCTCACGCTGGCCGTGCTGCCCGGCATGCTCGCGCGCAAGTCCGGAGCCATCCTGATGGTCGGGTCCGCGGCCGGCAACATGCCGATCCCCAACAACGCGACGTACGCAGCCACCAAGGCGTTCGTGAACACCTTTGCGGAATCGTTGCGAGGTGAACTCAAGGGCACCGGAGTGAACGTCACCCTGCTCGCCCCAGGCCCCGTACGCACCGAAACCCCGGACCCGGCCGAAGCGTCGATCGTCGACAAGCTCGTCCCGGACTTCTTCTGGATCTCGAGCGAGTACACCGCCAAGGTCTCGCTCGACGGCCTGGCCGAGAACAAAATGCGCGTCGTACCGGGCATCTTGAGCAAGGCGATGTCCGTCGCGGGCGGTTACAGCCCGCGTGCGGTCGTTGCGCCGATCGTGGGCACGTTCTACAAGAAGCTCGGCGGCTGATTCACGCAAACTTCTCAGAGCAGGCCATAGCAGACCGTATAGTCGGTTAATGGCGATGCGAAGAACACTGGCAGTCGGGGCAATCCTTCTTTTGACCGGAGGGTTGCCCTTACTGCTGCCCACGGCAGCGAAGGCATGTTCGTGCGCATCATCGGCTACCCCGGAAGAAGCCGTGAGCGTCTCCAGCACCGTTTTCCTCGGGACTCCGACGGAGAAAACTTCGGACGGATTCGAGGACACCTACCTGTTCGACGTCAGCCGGGTCTACAAAGGCGATCTGGCATCGGTGACGTCGGTGGGGACACTCGCGAACGGGAACGGTTGTGGCACAAGCTACGTGCTCGGCACCGAGCAGCTGATGTTCGTTTCTGCGCCGTACGACGTCGACGCCGAGCACGAGGGGCACAGCTGCGGGCCGGCTACCGAAACCGGGTTCGACATCCAAGCGGCGGTCGAGTCCGTGTACGGCGCCGGTTACGCCCCGAGCCCCGGCGGAACTCCGTCCGTTGGTGTGTCCGCCGACCGATCGACGGTCATCGGCGGAGGCGCCGCGGTGGCATTGCTCGCGGTGCTCGGTTGGTTCGGATGGAAGCGGCGGCGAGCACAGTGAGTCGACAGGCACAGTGAGTCGAGCCCGTCAGGGCCGCGTCAACCTCGTTCGGCGGCGCGTCAAGTAAGCGTCAAGAACCACCCCACCGGTGATCTTCGGGAGTAGATCTGAAGGTAGCCCGCAACACGGCGGGTCACCTTCAGGAGATCGACGTGACGCTACTCGAAATCTTCCCCTCCCTACGCGGCGCAATGACACCGCGTATGGATCCTGCGTTGTGGCCCATCAGTACTCGCCACGACCACAGCGGGCGTGTCTGCATCGGCGACGTCTCCCTCGAAGAGATCGCGGACCAGTACGGCACACCGACGTACGTCGTCGACGAGGCGGACGTGCGGCACCGCTGCCGCACGTATCGAGAGATCTTCCCCGACTCGGAGATCGTGTACGCCGGCAAGGCACTGATGATTCGAGCGATGGCTACCTGGGTCTCCGACGAGGGACTCGGGGTGGATGTCTGTTCCGCCGGTGAACTCGCCGTCGCGCTTGCCGCGGGCGTGGACCCCCACCGAATCATCCTGCACGGCAATGCCAAATCGGTTTCCGAACTGAGGGCGGCGGTCAACGCGGGTGTCGGCCGGATCGTCCTCGACTCCCCCAGCGAAGCGGTACGGCTCGCGTCGGTGTGCACCCACCGACAGAAGGTGTTGGTCAGAGTCACACCCGGCATCGACATACACGGACACAGGGCAGTGTCCACGGGCATCGTGGACCAAAAGTTTGGCCTACCAGCGTTTTCCGAAGAACTGGAACATACGGTATCCGTCGTCGCCAACGCGACGCACCTGCAGCTCATCGGCCTGCATTGCCATCTCGGCTCCCAGATCACCGATCCCGAACTCTTCCGCCCCGCGATCGAGACGATGATCGCACAGATGGACGACATACGACGCACGCATCGAATCATCCTCACCGAACTCGATCTCGGCGGTGGCCATGGGATCGCCTACGTGCCGGGAGATGCCCAATTGGATCTGACCCGCCTCGCTCACGTCATCGACGAAACTCTCGACGACGCGTGCACCCGAAACCGCTTCCCTCGCCCCGAAATCGTGCTCGAGCCTGGCCGAGCGATCGCTGCGCGGGCCGGAGTCACGCTCTATCGCGTACAGAACATCAAGTCGATCAGCGGGGGACGAACCTTCGTCTCCGTCGACGGCGGGATGAGCGATAACCCTCGGGTGTCGTTGTACGACAGCCACTACGACGTCGAACTGGTGAACCGACATTCGCGCGCACCGCTCCAGGAAGTCACCGTCGCCGGGCGCCACTGCGAATCGGGCGACGAAATTGCCGTCGGAGCAAGGCTTCCCGCCGACCTACATGAAGGTGACCTGTTGGCAGTGCCGTGTACGGGCGCATACCACCACAGCATGGCCTCCACCTACAACAGCGACGGCCGGCCGCCGGTCGTCGCCGTGCTGGGCGGGATTGCGCGGCCGTTGATCAGGCGCGAATCGATCAACGACCTGCTGGCCCGCGAGGTCGGCATCTGACCTCGCGGGCGCCTGAGCCTCAGCGCCTGCGGCGACTACCGGTGCCGAAGATGTTTCGCGAAATCTCGCGTCCCGCAGCCGAAGCCGCCGAGCGCAGGAAACTCTTGACAGCCGAGTTGCCCAAGATCTGCTCGGCGATGTTGGGGCCCTCCGGCTCGGCCGGCGGCGGTGGCGGCAGATCGGGCAGCGACGGAAGATCCAGAGACTGATCCGCCGTCGGAGCACCGGCCACCTTGGCCGTCAGCTTCTCGTACGCCGACTCGCGGTCGATGGTCTGGCCGTACTTCTGATTCAGCGGACTCGACGACGCGGCCGCCTTGATCGCGTCGTTGCCGATGGTGTCCATCAGCGACCTCGGAGGACGAATCTTGGTCCAGGCCACCGGCGTCGGCGCACCCTTTTCCGAGAGTACGGTCACGATGGCTTCACCGATGCCGAGTGAAGTCAGTGCCTTTTCCAGGTCGTAGTGCTCGGTTTTCGGGTACGTGCGGACGGTCTTGTTGAGGGCTTTCTGATCGTCGGGCGTGAAGGCACGCAGGGCGTGCTGAACCCGCGCACCCAACTGTGACAGCACCGAATTCGGAATGTCGGTCGGAAGTTGCGTGCAGAAGAACACACCGACGCCCTTGGAACGAATGAGCTTGACCGTCTGTTCCACCTGCTGAAGGAAGGCCTTCGACGCGTCCGCGAACAGAAGGTGCGCCTCGTCGAAGATGAACACGAGCTTCGGCTTGTCCAGATCTCCCTCTTCGGGCAGCGTCTGGAACAGGTCCGCGAGCACCCACATCAGGAAGGTGGAGAACATTGCCGGGCGCGCCGCCTGGGCACCGAGTTCGAACAGCGTGATCACACCGGCACCGCCGACGACACGCAGCAGATCCTCGGTTTCGAGTTCCGGTTCACCGAAGAAGGTGTCACCACCATCTGCTTCGAGGTTGACCAACGCGCGCAGAATCACTCCCGCCGTCGCCGAGGAAACTCCGCCGATACCCTTCAGATCGGCCTTGCCCTCAGCGCTCGTCAGGTGCGCGATGACCGAACGCAGATCCTTGAGGTCCAGCAGGGCCAGGCCCTGAGTGTCGGCCCAGTGGAAGATCAGCCCTAGAGTCGACTCCTGGGTCTCGTTGAGGCCCAACACTTTACTGAGCAGGATCGGCCCGAAACTGGTGATGGTCGCGCGCACCGGGATACCGGTTCCGTCCGTTCCCAACGACAAGAACTCGACTGGCATCCCAGCGGGAGTCCACGAATCGTCGCCCGTCTCGACTGCGCGAGCCTTCATCTTCTCGCTCGGATCCCCCGCCTTCGACAGACCCGAGAGATCGCCCTTGACGTCGGCCATCACAACCGGCACACCCGCGGCGGACAGCTGCTCGGCGATGCCCTGCAACGTCTTGGTCTTGCCGGTACCCGTCGCACCGGCGATCAGACCGTGACGGTTGATCGTCGCCAACGGAATCCGCACCCGTGCGGTGGGATCTGCCACACCGTCGATCACCACCGAGCCGAGCTCGAGTGCCCGCCCCTCGGATGAATAGCCCGCCGCGATTTCAGCGGCAGCACCCGAGGGCACCTGAGCAGCGGGGGTGGCTCCGGCCGATGCTTCGGCCTCGGCGGCAGCCGCTTCCTTCTCTGCTTCCTCAGCTGCTGCAGCGGCTTCAGCTGCAATCCGAGCGGCTTCGGCAGCGGCAGCCTTGGCAGCTTTCGCCTTCTCCGCCGGCGTCGGCGGCGCGGCTCCGTCCTTCGGATCCACGGTCATCGAAAAGCCCTCCTCGTTGCAATGCGGCGAAGTTCTTGTCATCACCCGAACGCCGTCTTACACACGTCGAGTTTCCACCGCAGACCTTATCCCGCTCCCGCGCGCACTACTGTGTTCCTGGTGCAGGACAAATTGGTATGGATCGATTGTGAAATGACCGGGCTGCGACTTGAGTCGGACAAACTCATCGAGATTGCGGCTCTGGTGACCGACAGCGACTTGAACATCTTGGGCGAAGGTGTGGACATCGTCATCCACGCCGACGACGACGCGTTGGCTGCAATGCCCGACGTCGTGAAGAAGATGCACGCAAAGTCGGGACTGACCGAAGAGGTTCGTAAGTCGACGGTCACCCTCGCCGAGGCGGAGAAAGAGGTGCTCGCGTACATCCGCAAGCACGTTCCCGTCGCCGGTACGGCTCCCTTGGCAGGCAATTCAATCGCCACCGACCGCGGATTCATCTCACGGGACATGACGGCACTGGACACATACCTGCACTACCGGATGATCGACGTCAGCTCCATCAAAGAACTCTCCCGCCGCTGGTACCCGCGAATCTACTTCGGCCAGCCCGAAAAAGGTCTCGCCCACCGGGCACTCGCCGACATCAAGGAATCCATCCGCGAACTCAAGTACTACCGCGGCACTGCATTCGTCGCGGCGCCCGGACCGTCGAGCGCGGAGATTGCAGCCGTCGTAGAGGGCTTGGGTCCCGCCTGACCTGCCGATTGGCTTCCTGACCGACTTTCGCGCTAGTATCTCTTTCGTCAAAGCAGCCGGGTCGAACCGGTGGCCGAGGCAATGGTGGGCGTAGTTCAGTTGGTAGAGCACCAGGTTGTGATCCTGGCTGTCGCGGGTTCGAGTCCCGTCGCTCACCCAAGCGGAACCCCCGAGAATGTCGGAAGACATTTTCGGGGGTTCTTTTGGTTTGTGCGCCAGCCCCAATCTCCCCTTCCACAGCCGGGTGGGGTGGCGACCGCGACAAATCGCGCGCTCCCGAGCAACCCGTGCCCGGGCCGAGCGAACGTACCTCTCGTCGCCTCAGACAGACCGAAAGCCACTTTCGCTCACGTCGGGGTAGCTGGAATTCGCCGCAAATAGCCCCAGCCGTCGATCACTCGGGCGACGGTTGCGGCTCCCAGACACCTGCGACGGTCCCCTCGCGAACGTGTCGCTCGTATGCCGAGACCTTGTCGTGGATGACGGTCAGGTTGTCCTGCAGCGCAGAGATCCTGGATCGAATCAACTCCTCATGCGACTGCAAAAGTGAAAGCCGCTCCTTCTCGTGTCCTGGACCTGACCTGACGAGAGCGGCGAATTCGCGGATCGTGGCGATCGGCATACCCGAGTCTCGGAAGCGATTGCACAGCTTCAACCAAGCGACATCGCTTTCGGAGTACACCCGACGCCCACCTGCCGAGCGCGCCACCTCGTGAACGAGCAATTCCTCACGTTCGAAGTATCGAAGGGAATCGATACTGATTCCGGTCCGGACAGCGACGTCACCGATTGACAGTTCGCGCATTGCCTGGCGACCTTTCCTTGACCTGGAGTGCACTCCAGATTTTACGGTCGCAGTCATGAATTCCATCCAGCGCAAAATCAACACCGGATTCTCCCGAGTCTCCACTGCCGACGACGTACTTGCCGGACAAGATTTAACGGGCACTACGGTTTTGGTCACTGGCGGGTACTCCGGACTCGGATATGAGATTTCGCAGTCACTTTCTTCGGTCGGCGCGCGAGTTGTAGTTCTTGCCCGCCGACCAGAACAGGCACGGAGGGCGGTGGCCGACCTTCCGGGTATCGAAGTGCGAGCGTGCGACCTGTCGGACCCGAGCAGTGTCAGATCGTGTGCGCGAGAAATTCTCGAATCCCGGATCACTCCGGACATCATCATCTGCAATGCGGGGGTCATGGCCTGCCCGGAACTCCGTGTCGGCTCCGGATGGGAATCACAATTCGCGATCAATCACCTCGGGCACTTTGTAGTGGTGAACCTGCTTGTGCCAGCCATGCCCGCAAACGGTTCTCGCGTAGTCGCTGTCTCGTCGGCGGGACATTTTCTGTCGGGAGTGCGTTGGGATGACATACATTTCCGCAACGGTTACGACCGCTGGCTTGCGTACGGTCAAGCCAAGACTGCAAATGCTCTATTCGCTGTACAGCTGGCGAGCTCCGGTGCTTCACGCGGTATCAGTGCGTTCTCCGTCCATCCCGGGAGCATCCTCACTCCCCTTCAACGTCACTTCTCGGCATCGGAGAAACACGATCTCGGATGGACGACGTCGAATGGCGACGCCGTGCCGGGGTTCAAGACTCCCTCCCAGGGCGCCGCTACAACGGTGTGGGCAGCGACGGCACCGATACTCGCCGATCACTCCGGCGCGTACCTCCAGGACTGCAACATCGCGGACGTCGCGCAGACTGATGACATGAGCGTCGGCGGAGTGAAACCTTGGGCTACCGATCCCGCCGACGCACGCAGATTGTGGACACTGTCCGCTGAGATGACCGGAGTGGACGCGTTCGGTCGACGCTGACACCGAGCGAACGTACCTCCCGTCGCCTCAGATAGACCGAGAGGCACTTTCGCCCACAAAAGGTGTGCAGATGCAGAATGCCCCCAACCGGACGGTCGGGGGCATTCTGCCGTTCAAGGCTTCAGGGACGCACTCAGACGTCCGCGTTGCCGGTCTTCCAGACGCTCCAGGGGATGTTCCAGTCACCGAGGCCGTCGGTGCCGGAGAGAGTGCCGCCGACGGTGTTCTTGACGACGACGATGTCCCCACGCTTGGTGTTGTCGTAGACCCACTTGGCGTTGGACGGGCTCAGGTTGAGGCAGCCGTGACTGGTGTTGGAGTAGCCCTGCTGCCCGACCGACCACGGCGCCGAGTGGAAGAAGATACCGCTGTAGGACATTCGGGTCGCCCAGTCGACGGGGGTCTTGTAACCCTGCGCCGAGGTGACCGGGACGCCGTACGTGGACGAGTCCATGATCATGTTCGCGAAGCGGTCACCGATGATGTAGACGCCGTTGTCGGTAGGAGTGCTGTCCTTGCCCATGGAGGTGGGCATGGTCATGACGGTCTCACCGTTGACCTGGAAAGTGACCTGCTTGGTGTTGTCGTCCGCCGTGGCGATGACGGCATCACCGATGGTGAAGGAACTCTTCGCGTCTTCCTGCCCGAAGACTCCCTTGCCGAGATTGCGCCCGTACACGTTGACGCTCACGTCGACCTTGGTGCCCGGTGCCCAGTAGTTCTCCGGACGCCAACGGACCTCACGATTGTTGACCCAGTAGAACGCACCTTCGACGGCCGGAGTCGTGGTGACGGTGATCGCGGCTTCGGCAGCCTTGCGATCGGGGATGTTCTCGTCGAACTGCACCGCGATGGGCTGACCGATGCCGACCACGTCACCCTCGTTGGGCAAGACGTACGGCTTGGTGACGTTGCCGGGTGCGCTGGTGGTGAAGGACGTGACCGTCGTACTGGCGCCACCCAATCCGAATGCGCGGGCCTCGATTTTGTACTTGCGGTTGTAGCCGAGTGGCTCGGTGGTGGTCCACGACGCACCGTCGGCAGCAATCGCGCCGGCAACTGCCTTGCCGTCCTGATTGACCATCGTCACGTCGGACAGAGCGCCGTCAGCGACGTTGATCTTGACCGGGTCGCCCGGCGAGAAGCCGACAGCGCCGTCGGCAGCGGTCGAGGTGAGTTTCGGCTTGATGAGTTCGGTGAGCGGATTGGAATCGATCGGCGCCGACCCTTCGGTACTGACGTCCTTGCCGCCCGACGTGCACGCGGTCATCAGAACGAGAGCACCGAGAGACGCCGCGATCATCGCCGCGCCCTTCGACGCTCGACCGTTCCCCCCGCGCACGGACAGACCCCACCTTTGACGACTCATCGTTCGACTCCGCTTCACAATTTCTCCGACTAACTTCCGCGTCACATGCGAATCCCACTTACCGGAAGGCAAGTGGGACTTGCGGTATGACTGCGCTGCACCAATGATGCCAGGCGCGCTCGTTACCAACGGTCATGAAAGGCCACGCCGTCAGTAACGTTCAAGTATCAATCGCTCCGAACCGTCCGTTTTGTTACCGCTTTCAGCGGATTTCCTCCGATCGGACTACAGCGGTGACGCCTCCACCTGGCGATTTGCTCCCGAACCGGCGATTCGGCTAATGTTCTGTCTCGCAAGAGCGAGCGCCTATAGCTCAGTTGGTAGAGCAAGTGACTCTTAATCACTGGGTCCGGGGTTCGAGTCCCTGTGGGCGCACTTGCAAAGGTCCCCACCTTCTTCGGAAGGTGGGGATTTTTCTTTGTGTCGTGGTGGACAGGTTGTGGTGAATAGACTTCACAGTTATCGGAACCACGGCCTGGAGGATTGATGACCGAGCGCGAAACCACACCGGGCAGCGAGCTGGCATTTGCCGGGGTTGCGGGTCAGGCCGCTCTGATCCGGTCCGGAGAATTATCGGCCCGCGAGCTCACCGAGAACACACTTCGCCGTATCGAACGCCTCGATTCGACGCTCAATGCTTTTGTGCGGGTTCTCGCAGACGAAGCGCTCGACGAAGCGACACGTCTCGATCAGCGCCAGGCCGACGGCCACAGCCTGGGCCCACTGCACGGAGTCCCGATCGCGATCAAAGACGAGAACGACGTCGCCGGAACGCCGACGACGTACGGCGGTGCGGCAGCAACTCGCATCGCATCGGCCGATTCAGAGGTCGTCCGGCGGTTGCGCGAGGCCGGCGCGGTGATCGTCGGCAAGACGACGATGCCCGAGTTCGGCATCTGGCCCTTCACGGAGACTGCTGCAAACGGCTACACCAGAAACCCTTGGGACACCGGCGTATCCACGGGCGGATCGAGCGGAGGATCTGCGTCGGCCGTCGCGTCGGGCATGGTCGCAGCGGCAATCGGCGGCGACGGCGGCGGTTCCATCCGACTGCCTTCGGCGTTCTGCGGGTTGTTCGGACTCAAACCGCAGCGCGGTCGGGTGAGCACCGCGCCGAACCGAAACCTCTGGCGCGGACTCGGCACACTAGGGCCTCTCACTCGTTCCGTCGAGGACAGCGCGCTCGTGTACGACGTGATAACCGGTACCACCGGGATCGACGACTACACAGCCGAAACGCTCCGCACCAGCTTTGCCCAGTCAGCCGCGTCGGCGCCCGGGCCGCTTCGCATTGCAGTGTCCACCCGGAGTCCGGTCCGGGGCGTCCGCCCGTCCCCGGAGGTCGTTGCCGCGGTGCATTCGATCGCAGAGATGTTGAGCGCGTTGGGACATCACGTCGAAGAGCACGATCCCGAGTACCCGGACGCAACTGCAGCATTTCTCCCCCAGGTGCTCGGCGGCGTCCGCGACGAAGCACTGCGCGTCGATCATCCGGCGCTCCTCGAGAAGCGCACACGAGCACTCGCGTCGATCGGCCGGATAGCCGCTCCCGCGCGCGTCGGGAAATTCGCTTACCGCAAAGGTGAGCGAATCGCAGCGACGGTCAACCAGGTCTTCGACACCTTCGACCTGGTCCTGATGCCGACCACGCCCGCGCTGCCACGCCCGATCGGACAACTCGAAGGAACCGGCCTTCTGTCAGCAGTCCGCAAGGCGTTGCCGATCGCCGCCTACTGTTCGATCTGGAATGTCTGCGGCAACCCGGCGGCCGCTGTGCCCGCCGGGTTCTCCGAACGCGGACTCCCCCTGAGCGTCCAACTGGTCGGGCGCAGCGGTGGTGAACCGACGATTCTCGCCGTCGCACAGCAGTTGGAAAGCACCGTCCGCTGGCCGGATTCGCACCCTCCACACTCGTGAATTCCGGAAGCGATGTAACCATCGTCACCACGATGAACACGCGTTTTGCAAACTCCTGAGCCTGTCGGCTAATGTTCTGTCTCGCAAGAGCGAGCGCCTATAGCTCAGTTGGTAGAGCAAGTGACTCTTAATCACTG
This sequence comes from Rhodococcus sp. SG20037, assembly GCF_031763325.1. NCBI lineage: Bacteria > Bacillati > Actinomycetota > Actinomycetes > Mycobacteriales > Nocardiaceae > Rhodococcus > Rhodococcus sp. SG20037. Next base: position 4,060,360 of record NZ_CP134497.1, read on the forward strand.
GGTCCGGGGTTCGAGTCCCTGTGGGCGCACTTGCAAGAAGGCCCCCACCTCACCAGGTGGGGGCCTTCTTCATGTTCTGTCTTCGACAACTCGGGTCAGCGAATGATCTTCCGGACCACGAGTAGTCCCACCACTGAACCGACTGCGATCAGCGCGTACTTCACTGCCGGCTCGTTGAGCTTGGCGAGCACCGTCTTCTTGGTGTTCTCGACCAGCCGCTTCGGGTTGGTGCGGACCGTCAGTTCGTCGAGTGTGCTCGCGAGCTGGTTACGCGCCTTCTCGATCTCGCGTTCGATGCTCTCGGTGTCCCTGGGCACGTGTCCTCCAACTTGTCTGTGTTCTGCTGCTCTGTGTGCGGGTCTGCTGTGCGGACGCAGCGCGCCGACACTTCGCTCTACCGTAGAGGAGCAGAATGCCCTCGCGCCCACCTGCCGCGCAATTTCTCGACTAACCTCGATTCCCGTGACCGAGAACAGTAGATTGTCCGCCGGCGACGTCGCGCCGGATTTCACGCTCCCAGACGCCGATGGCAACGAGGTTTCCCTTCACGATTACCGCGGCCGCAAGGTCATCGTGTACTTCTACCCGGCGGCCAGCACCCCGGGGTGCACCAAGCAGGCCTGCGACTTCCGTGACAGCCTCGCCGAGCTGAACGGCGCCGGCCTCGAAGTCATCGGAATCTCGCCGGACAAGCCCGCAAAACTCGCGAAGTTCCGCGATACCGAAGAGTTGACCTTCCCGCTGCTCTCCGATCCCGAGAAGGCGACGCTCGAAGCCTGGGGCGCGTTCGGTGAGAAGAAGATGTACGGCAAGACCGTCCAGGGCGTCATCCGCTCGACGTTCCTCGTCGACGAGGAAGGCAAGATCGAGGTGGCCCAGTACAACGTCCGGGCCACCGGTCACGTCGCCAAGCTACGACGCGATCTGTCGGTCTAACTCCCGTACCGGCTCAAGAACAGAGCCTCCGCGAAAGCGAGATTCTCGATCTCCGACGGGTCGACGCTTTCGTCGGGCGCATGAATGCGGCATTGCGGTTCCTCGACGCCGATCAACGCGATCTCCGCGTCGGGGAACTGCTCGGCCAGTGCACTGCACAGCGGTATCGATCCCCCTTGGCCGGCAAATCCGACTTCGCGGCCGTAGGCATCGGTGAGCGCGGACTTCAGCTGCGCGAAACCTGCACCCTCCGTCGAGGACGAGAACGGCGATCCCGTCGATTCCGGAACGACCTCGATGTGGACGCCCCACGGCGCCGCCGCGCGGAGGTGGTCCGTCAACAACTTCTGTGCCTGCGCCGGATCCGTGCCAGGCGGGACACGAAGATTCAGGCGTGCCGACGCGCGGGGCGTGATCGCCGCCGCCGAACCCACGACCGGCGGGCAGTCGATACCCAGGATGGTCAGCGCCGGACGAGCCCACACCTGCTCGGCGACCGAACCGGAACCAGTCAGCTGCACCCCTTCGAGCACCCCGGCGTCGGAGCGGAACTGATCGCCGTCATAACTGACACCCGCCCATTCCTGGTCGTTGGTCAAGCCTTCGACAGTGGTGTTTCCGGCGCTGTCGTGCAGCGTCGAGAGTATGTGCACCAGCGCGGTGATCGCATCGGGCGCCGGTCCACCGAAGACACCGGAGTGAATCTCACCCTCGAGCGTCGACACGTGGACCACAACGTTCGCGATCCCGCGCAATGACGTCGTGATCGTCGGCTCCCCGACTTCGGTGTTGCCGGTATCGGCGATCAGGATCATGTCGGCTGCAAAAAGTTCGGGCCGCTCTCGCACCAGATCCTCGAGACCGCCAGTGCCCATCTCCTCGGATCCTTCGGCGACGAGCGTCAGGTGGACGCTCGGATCCACACCGGCTGCGGCGAGCGCTCGCAGAGCTGTCAGATGCATGACGACGTTGCCCTTGCAGTCGGAAGCGCCCCGTCCGTACCACCGTCCGTCGCGCTCGGTGAGCGTGAAAGGCGGGGAGCCCCAGAGCTCTTCGTTTCCGGGCGGCTGAACGTCGTAGTGGCAGTACAGCAGAACGGTCGGAGCACCGCCCGGGCCTGGTCGACGCCCGACAACCGCGGCCGAACCGTCGGAGGTCTCGATCGCCTCGATATCGGCGAAACCCTGAGCCCGGAATGCCTCCAGGACCCAATGCGCAGCGGCCGCGCATTCTTCCGGCGGGTACTGCCGCGCATCGGCGACGGACTTCATCGCCACAAGTGCACTCAGATCCTCACGGGCACGCGGCATGAGTTCACGTACCGCGGTTCGCAGTTCTTCCGTCATCGTCTCCCTCTCCTCGGCATCGAATCTCGGTGTGCCCGAAGAATCTCAGTCTGCCCGAATCGGACGTAGGCAGGCGCCAGGATCGCCGTTGCGCCACACCGCGCAGCAACCTCTTCGGCTACTGGACAGTTGGTCACCTAGTATCGAGGTGTGGCAACAGCATCGGGACTCGTGTGCGCGCACCTGCGCGGTGCGTTTCGACCGATCACGACCGCCGAAGTAGGTGGCCGATGACACCGGATAATGCACAAGTCCCAAATTCGACAGAAAACACCGATAGCCTGGAAGACGTGCAGCCCACGACTCGTCACCGCGCGCGGCGACGAGTCGACCCAGCACTGGAGAATCCCCAGAGCCTCGAAGAACCGCAGGAACTGCTGCCGCGCAAGCGTCCGACGCAAGAGCGCAGCCAGCGTAAATTCGACGCACTCCTGGCTGCGTCACGGGAACTCCTCACCGATGTCGGTTTCGAATCGTTCACCTGTGAAGAAGTCGCGGCACGTGCTGACGTCCCGATTGGGACGCTTTACCAGTTCTTCGCAAACAAGTACGTCATCGTGTGCGAATTGAACCGCCAGGACCTCGTCGGGGTCCAGCACGAGCTTGCTCAGTTCGGCGGCGAAGTACCCTCGCTCGACTGGTTGCGGTTCCTGAACAGTTTCGTCGATCACATGGCCGGGCTGTGGACGTCTGATCCGTCGCGCCGCGAGGTCTGGCTGGCGATGCAGTCGACGCCGTCCACGCGGGCAACCGGAGTCATTCACGAAAAGCAGTTCGCCGAGACCGTAGCGAAAATGCTCGGCCCGTTGACGCCTCGTACGCGGCGAGATCGTCGCCTGATGATGGCGGAAGTTCTTGTCCACGTGGTGTATTCGATGCTCAATTTCTCGGTTCAGGACGGTCAGTCGCATGCCGACGCCGTCGCCGAACTGAAAAGGTTGATGATCGCGTATCTCCTCGTCGCCGAGAAGGAATCCCGCACGAAGGACTAGTCGAACGACAAAGAGCCGGTCTCCCCTTGGGAGACCGGCTCTTTCGTGTCCGGCAGTGCTACTCCGGGTCGGATTCGATGACCGCGAAAGCGCCCGCCATGTCCCCGTCGTGCGTGAGCGAAATATGAATCTTCACTCCGGTCAGGTGTTTGGCCACGTCACCGCGAAGCCGGATGCCGGGGCGCCCCCAGGCGTCCGAGACGACCTCGATCTGATTGTGGATCATTTCCCCCAGCACCGGTGGGCCGGCGAAGAGAGCAGTGGACCATGCCTTGATCACTGCTTCCTTCGCAGCCCACCGGGCGGCGAAATGTCGTGCCGGTTCGGAGCTCCGGGTAGCGGCGTCTCGACGCTCGCCCGGTGTGAAGTTGTCGAGCATTGCCGTTCCCGGCCTGTTCAATTGCTCGGCGAACTCCGACACCGTCACGAGGTCGAAACCGATACCCAGAACTCCCATACCGTGACTACTACTTGCAGCCGGGCAGATTCGAGCGGTACACCTGGTCTGCGCCGAGTCGTGCGTCCTCGCTCAGCAGCATGTCCGCTTCGAGCTGACGCGACGCCTTGGCCGGCGTTCCGTCGGCACCGAGGCGACGATCCGCCGGGCGCTCGTAGAGGCTGTCGCCACCGCACATCGCCTTCGCGAGGCGACGCTGACCGTCGATCGTCCGCTGCTGGGCCGCAGCAACATAGGCGTCACGCTTGTCGGCCGGAACCGACTCGACGAATGCCTGCGGGTGCACGACTGCGATCAGTCCGGAGACGTGACCGAAGCCGAGGCTGGTCAGCAGGCCCGCGCGCAGCGGAAGATGCTCACCGAACTTGAGCGGCTGACGTGCCCACACGAGGTGCTCGAATTCGGCCATCTTGTCGTCGACGCAGTCGAGGCTGCGGTTCGGCGGGACGATGCCCTGGCTCAGTACCTGGCAGAGCCCGATCAGCTGGAAGGCTGCGGCACCACCCTTGGCGTGACCGGTCAGGCTCTTCTGCGAGACCACGAACATCGGCGCGCCTTCACTGCGTCCCAATGCCCCGGCGAGGCGCTCGTGCAGCTCTGCCTCGTTGGGATCGTTGGCGGCAGTGGAGGTGTCGTGCTTGGAGATCACGGCGATGTCGTCGGCGCTCACGCCGAGAGCGTTGAGCGAGAGTGCAAGCTGTGAATCCGCTCCCCCACGTCCGGCGCCCAGTGCTCCGAGTCCCGGTGCCGGGATCGAGGTGTGGACACCGTCGGCGAACGATCCGGCCCAGGCGACCACACCGAGGACGGGAAGACCCATCTCGAGTGCCAGGTCACCGCGAGCGAGGAGAATCGTTCCGCCGCCGGCCGACTCGACGAATCCGCCGCGGCGACGATCGTTGGCCCGCGAGAAGCGGCGATCCTCGATGCCCTTGGCATGCATGTCCTCGGTCTTGGCAGTGGCCGACATGTCGCCGAAGCCGATGATGCCTTCCGTGCTCAGATCGTCGAACCCGCCGGCAACAACCAACTGCGCCTTGCCGAGTCGGATCTTGTCGACGCCTTCTTCGACGGATACCGCTGCCGTGGCGCAGGCGGCGACGGGGTGAACCATCGCGCCGTAACCGCCGACGTACGACTGAACGACGTGCGCTGCAATGACGTTCGGCAGCGCTTCCTGCAGGATGTCGTTCGGACGGTTCTCGCCGAGCAGCGTGTCGATGTACAAGCTCCTCATGGAGGTCATGCCGCCCATGCCGGTGCCCTGCGTGTTGGCGACCAGGCTCGGGTGTACCCAGCGGAGCAGTTCGCTCGGAGTGAAGCCGCCGGTGAGGAAGGCGTCCACCGTTGCGACGATGTTCCAGAGGCCGACGCGGTCGACCGAATCTGCCATGTCGGCGGGGATGCCCCACTTGGTGACGTCGAAGTTGGTCGGAATCTGACCGCCCACACTACGAGTCAGCTTCATCTTGCGCGGGACGCGGATCTCGGTGCCTGCGCGGCGGGTGACCGTCCAGTCGCCGGACTCGGCGGAAACCGTCGCCGTCGTGTTCTCCGGATCGGATTCGACGAAGGCCTGAGCCTCTGCCTCACTGCCGACCACGAAGCTCAGATCCTTGTCCAGGAACACGGAGGTGAGCAGCGGAGCGGTGTTGTCGATCATCGCGCCCTCGTCGACGTAACGACGGATGCCGCAACGCTCGACGACTGCGTCGTGGTACTTGTCGGCGATTTCCGCCTCGGGTACCAGGTCACCGGATTCGACGTCGTACCAGCCCGGCTTGGGGTCGTTCTCCCAGACGATGAGTCCGGTGTTCCACGCCAATTCGAGAACGCCTGCGGCAGAGAGCTGCTCGTCGACCTCCATCTCGAAGCGGGTACGCGAGGAACCGTAGGGTCCGAGCTCTCCGGCACCCACGATGACCACGAGGTCCGCGGGGGTGACGTCCAGTTCGGGCCAGCTCGGAGCCTTGACCGAGTCGTCGATGCGAGCCGGCGCGGGCAGCGCCAGGATGCTGGACTCGTCCACTGCTTCGTCGACAGCTTCGGCGATCTCGGCAACCTCGGCAGCTTCCTTGGCCAAAGCACCCAGATCCAGGTTGGCCTCGGACAGTCCGCCGGTCAGGTCGACCTCGAGCGGGGCCTCTGCTGCAGCGCGCCGCGACTCGCGGGTTGCCGTCTTCAGCAGTTGGGTCGCCATCTCCTGGGTGGACCAGGTGCGGACGCCCGCAGCTTCGACTGCGTCGACGATCGGATCGTTGTGACCCATGAGTCCGGTTCCGCGAACCCAACCGATGATTGCATGTGCCAACGTGACCCGCTCGGCCCAGTTGCGCTCGGCCTTCCAGCGGTTGACCACGGCGATCAGCGAAGCCTTGGCCTCACCGTAAGCACCGTCGCCGCCGAACGTTCCGCGGTTCGGCGAACCGGGCAGCACTACGTGCAGGTGCGTGTCGACATCGCTGTCGTAACCGATCTTCGACAGACCGCCGATGAGGCGCTCCACCGACCAGAGCAGCACGCGCATTTCCATTTCGGCGCGAGCGCCGGCGTCGGAGAGTTCGCCGCCGACACGGGGAGCTGCGAACGGGAAGAGCATCGTCGGCGTCATGGCCGGCTTGATGAGCTTCTTGGCGCCGCCTGCGTTCTCGGTGGCCTCGTTGCCGATCCAGTCGATCAGTGCGTCGACGTCGGTGTACGACGCCATGTTCGCGGGAACCACCCAGAGGGCGGCACCGGCGCGAGCGTTCTCGCGGTACAGGTCGCGGTAGAAGCCCAGACGCTGACCGTCGAGTCGCGAGGTGGTCACGAATACCGTTGCGCCACCGGCAAGGAGCTTGCCCGTGACCGCTGCCGCGATGGAACCCTTGCTGGCGCCCGTCACTACTGCGACCTCGCCTGCCCACTCGGGTGCGTCGGATTCTGCCGCAGCAGCCGCATCAGCGATGCGGGTGTAGACCTCGGCGAGTGCGGTGCGGCCTTCGTCGGTTGCACGGGTGGCCCACCACTTCGCCTGTGCGGCGACGGTGGAGCCGGCACCGATGAAGTTCTCGACCGACAACGCGGTGTCACCGAGCCAAATGCGAGCGAGATCCTCACGCGCACTTGCCCAGCGGTCGTCGAGCAGCACGGCCTTCTGCGCGTCGAATGCCGGAGCAACCAGACGCGGCCAGTCGGAGCCGAGTTCAGCCGAGACCAGGTCGACCAGTTCGGTGTCCTCGACCGTCGCGACTGCCGTTTCTTCGTTCAGTCCGAGCTGCTCGAGTACCAGGCGTGCGGCCGAGGCCAGAACGCCGTTGCGACCGGTGATGTTCTCGGTGAACTCACCCAGAGCAGCTGCGTCGACAGTTCCGCCGCTTCCGCCGCCGGTAGCGGGCAACGAGACACTAACTCCACGAGCAGACCCGACCGAGGCAACTGCGCTGTCGATGACTGCGTCCACTGCTGCCGCGTCGGCCAGTGCGCCGGAGCTCAGGCCACCGAGGTCGCCGCCGCGGATGCTGGCGCCGTCACGGGTACCGAGAGCCACTGCTGCGGTGACGTGGTGTGCCCAGCCGTCGCCCAGTTCCCAGACCTTCTTGACGCGGTCGGCGATGTAGCCGGGACGCTTGCCCGAGGGGCCGAAGACCTTACGCAGGTGATCGTTGATCGAATCGGAGAGCACCGGTCCGAACGGCTTGTACGTACGGGCGAGCTTGTCGACGGTTGCCCCCAGGGAGCCCATGTCGGCGTCTGCGGCCCCGTCGATGGCACCGAGGGAGAGCTCGGAGCCGAGGTCGACCAGAAGCTGGTTGCGACGCGAGGAAACGCCGTCGCACAGTGCCTCGATCGTGTCCGCGGGGCCGACCTGATCGGGACGGAGCTTGGTCCACAGGCTGATCAGGACCTTCGTGGCGTCGGGCGCCTTGAAGGTGAGGTCGTCCGGACGCGGTCCACCCGAAGGTGCAGCCGGCGCGGCAGCGGCAACCGGAGCAGCGGCCGCGGCGGCCGGAGCAGCCTGCGCGGCAGGCGCTTCGATCTCGTCGTCGTCATCGACAGCGGGGTCGACGTCGGTGCCGTAGACGATCGCGGCTTCGCGCTCGACGTTGAGAACCTCGACCGGGTAGCCGAAGCGGCCCGGCAGCTTGAGGGTCTGCGACGCGAGGTTTGCAACGGTCGGGGCAGCGCCGAGACCGATCTCGACGAAGCGTTCGACCCCGAGTCTACCTTCGGACTCGTCACCGAAGAGCAGGTCCTGCGTCTCGATCCAACGGACCGGGCTGGCGAACTGCCAAGCCAGCAGCTCGATCAGGATGATGCGGGACAACTCGTGAGTGCGCGTTGCGTAGCTGTCGAAGTCTGCGAGGACTTCCTGAAGCGGCTCGGACGGCACCAGGTCGGCGATTTCCTGAACGAAGTCACGACGCAGCGAGAACGGCTTCGGAACCAGGTTCGGGATGTAGCGGCCGATCAGGATGTCCGGATCGATGTCGTGCGGGAGCAAGTCCTGCAGGCACACGCGGAAGTCCGCCACGCCACCGCGAAGGACGGTGGAGTGGAACGGCACGTCGATGCCGGGAACCTGGATGTATGCCCGCTTGCCACCGAATTCTGCTCGGCGACGATCGATTTCGACCTCGAGTGCGTCGAGACCGGCTACCGAACCGGCAATGGCGTACTGGCTGCCGCGCAGGTTCAGGTTGACGATTTCGAGGAACTCACCGGAAGACTCGGCGACACCGGCGACGAAGCCCTGCACGTCGTCGTCGGAAACACCGATCTGCGACGGGCGGATAGCGGCCATGCGGTAGTCGGAGCGTCCGGCTTCGTCGCGGGGAACGAGCTGGTGCATGGCCGAGCCACGCTGGAAGACGACCTCGAGAAGCGCTTCGAGCGGGAAGACCTCGGCGACAGCGGCGAGTGCGTTGTACTCACCGACAGAGTGACCGGCCAGAAGCGAATCCTCGATGAAGGTTCCGGACTCGCGCAGCTCGGCAACCTGGGCAACACCGAGAACGGCCATGGCCACCTGGGTGAACTGGGTCAGGTGCAGGACACCGTCGGGATGCCTGTGCTCGACACCACGGGCCTTGACGGTCACCGGGTTGTCGCGCACGACAGCGAGAATCGAGAATCCGAGCGCCTTACGAGTGTGCTTGTCCGCGCGCTCCCAGACGTCGCGGGCGGCCTTGGAGCGTGCGCGAGCGTCGAGGCCCATGCCCGGGCGCTGAATGCCCTGGCCGGGGAAGGCGTAGACGGTCTTCGGTGCGGCAGTGCGGCCGGTGGCGACCATGACCAGTTCGCCGTCGATGCGGCAGCCGACCTCGACGATTTCTGCGCCCTGGTCGATGCCGACACGGTCGACGCGGACGTCGATCTCGGCGCCGGGGCGAACCATCCCGAGGAAGCGGGCGGTCCAGGCGGTCAGGCGGCGCGGCGGGACGCGGGTCTCGGCCGGGTCGACTGCGGTGACTACCTGCTGCGCTGCGGCGGAGAGCCACATGCCGTGCACGATCGGCGTTCCGAGGCCGGCCAGCAGAGCGGCGTTGTCGGAGGTGTGAATCGGGTTGTGGTCACCGGAAACCTGAGCGAACGCGCCCATGCTGACCGGAGCGAGGATCTTCGCGTCACGGCGACGACGACGCGAGGTGTCGACAGCCGCATCGCTGATCGATCCACCGGCGCGAGCCGGGTCGGCGAGTTCGCCTGCACCGGTGCGTCCGCGGATCGCGAAACGCTCGGTCATGGTGACGACTGCGGGGGCGTCGAGGCCCTCGCCGAGCATGGCACCGACCTCGACCTTGACCTCGACGACACGACCGAGGTCGGTGTCGAGAACCGAGGCGACCTCGGCATTGACCACGAGAATGCTTGTCTCGGAGGGAAGTTCACCGACGAAGTCGACGGTGTGGTCGAGGTGGACCAGGTCGAGCATGCCTTCGATAACGGAAAGACTGTCGAGCTTGGCTGCGCCGAGGACTGCGAACACTGCAGGCCAGCATGCTCCGACGACGACGTCCGGAACAGCCTTGCCGCTGACACTGAGCGTGGCGGGCAGACCCGAACCGGTGACACCGGCGTGATCGGCGATGCGATCGGGAACCCACGCGACGTTGAGGCGAGCCTTGCCGTTCTTGACTGTCGGAAGTTCCTGTCCGGCAGCAACTGCCAGGAGCGCGGACATCGCACCTTCGGCATCGGCTTCGGTGACAACCGGAGCGCCGCCGTCGACGACGGACTCGGGGATCGTGATCGTGATGTCGACGGACTTGCCTGCCACCAACGGAACCGAAAGCAGCACGTGCGAGGAATCGACGACGGTCAGACTGGAACCGGTGGTGCCGTGAACTGCCTTGTCGGCAGACTCTGCACTCCACTCGTCGAGGTCGCCGAGACGACGGACGGGGTTCTGGGTCAGGCGGCCGGCCCACTGGAGGTCAGGAGCCGAGAGAACGGCGTCGAGAAGTCCGGGTGCGGAATCCTGGTGGCGACGGCTCGCGAGTGCAACCGGAGTGGTTCCGGCAGCAACCAATTCGTCGTAGGTCGCCTTCTCGAAGCGATCGAGCAGGTCACCGACCGGCTCGTCGACACGGGTGATGCCGGCGACGGCAACGGTGCCGGGGATGACGCAAACCTGATCGGCGGTGTAGCGGGGGTCGTGTGCCTGCCACAGGGAGTCGCTGCGCCACCAACGACGCACGTCACCGTCGACGACGGGAACGAAGTTGACCGGCTTGCCCGGCGTCTTGCACAACGAGATGAAGAACGAGACGTCTGCGGGATGCAGAACGGTGGTCGAGTAGTCCGGGTACGACGCCTGCAGTGCGCAGATTGCAGCCTCGGGGCGCTCGAGGGTCTCGGCGTCAGCGAACAGCGTGGGGATCGGGCCGCGGTCGACCGGGTGCAGACGCGCCTCGGTGCGCTGGAGCATCTCGCCGAAGCGAGCACGCCAGGTGATGTCGAGCCACGGGCTCGACGTCGCCTCGACGATGGCGTCCTGAAGATCGGCGCCGCAGTCGAATTCCTTCGCCGCGTCGATGCCGACGGTCAGCTCGAGGTAGCGGCGCAGCCACTGTGCGTACGTCATGGTCTCGACGTCGCCGAAGTACGGCTTGGCGGTGACGTCGAGGGCGGCGATGATCTCGTCGCGGCGCTCGGCCACTGCCTCGGAATCGCCGGCAACCTCGTCGAGGAGGCGCCCGGTACGCGAAGCCGCGTTGTCGATCTCGTGGATGTCGGCACCGAGCTGGCTACGGCCGGAGGCCATTCCGCCTTCAGCGGTACCTGCACCGACCCAGTCCGGCGTACCGGGTGTGTCGACGAGGAGCTGCTTGACCTCGGGAGAGGTGGTGGCCTCGAGAGTCGCCATGGCTGCGGTGCCGACCAGGATGCCGTCGACGGGCATGGCCGGGAAACCGGCTGCGGCGGACCAGCGACCGGTCAGGTAATCGGCTGCGCGCTCGGGTGTTCCGATGCCGCCACCGACGCAGATGACCAGGTTCGGGCGTGTACGCAGCTCGGCGTACGTGTCGAGGAGCAGGTCGTCGAGGTCTTCCCACGAGTGGTGTCCGCCGGCGCGGCCGCCTTCGATGTGGACGATGACCGGGAAGTTCGGAACCTCGTTGGCGATGCGGATCACGGAGCGGATCTGCGCCACGGTGCCGGGCTTGAATGCAATGTTGGTGATGCCGATCTCGGACAACTCGTCGATGAGAGCAACAGCCTCTTCGAGTTCCGGGATACCGGCGGTGACGATGACGCCGTCGATGGGAGCACCGGCGGTACGGGCACGCTGCACGAGGCGCTTGCCACCGAGTTGCAGCTTCCACAGGTACGGGTCGAGGAACAGGGAGTTGAACTGGACCGCGCGGCCCGGCTCGAGCAGCATCTTCAGCTCTGCGACACGGTCTTCGAAGATTTCTTCGGTGACCTGCCCGCCACCGGCAAGCTCGGCCCAGTGACCGGCATTGGCTGCCGCGGCAACGATCTTGGCGTCGACCGTCGTCGGCGTCATACCTGCTAGCAGGATGGGTGAACGACCGGTCAGCTTCGTGAACGCGGTCTCGACGCCGATACGGCCGCCGGGAAGCGCAACGGGCTTCGGCGCGAACTCGGACCACGAACGTGAGACCTCAGGTGCTGCACCGGGGGTGAGCAGATTGCGGTGTCCGCCGCGGGTGGCTGCGGCAATGATGCCGATGCCCCGTCCACGCAGCGAAGAGGACGTCATACGGGTCAGCTGATCGCTGGGTCCGAGATCGAGAATCCACTTGGCGCCGGCGGAGATTGCGCCGTCGACAGCCTCGACCCAGTCGACCGGATCGACGAGGACACCCTGCGCAAGTTCGCGCGCACGGTCCGCGTCGAGACCGCAACGGGTCGCCCAGCTGCCGACGAGTTCGACGGCCTCGGTCAATGCGGGGTGATGGAAGCCGATTTCGGTGTCGAGCGGATCGAAGGACGGCGCGAAGACGGAACCGCCACGCTTCTTGCCCTCACGCTCGCGGGCTTCCTCGGCTTCGATCTGTTCACAACGCTCTTGCACGCGTGCCAGCTGAGCGGGCGGCCCGGCGAGAACGACGCGGCGACGGCCGTTGCGGATGGCGAGGACAGCCGCGCGCTCAGGCGCCACACCCTCGGCAAGCTCGGCGACGATGGCGGCGAGACGCTCGGGATCGACGCCCGAGACCGCAACCATCGGCTTCGCGGAGGCGCCGGCGATGACGCCGCGGCGACGGCCGACCAAGCTGGCAGCAGCACCGACGAGCTGTGCGACGGCGAGGAGTTCACCGTCGTCGTTGCCCTGCGCGGCTACGGCAGCCGTGGCCAGAAGGCCCTGCGAGTGGCCGATGACGGCAGCCGGCGGGTTACCGGCTACATCCAGACCCTGAGCGGAGAGTGCACGCAACGCCGCAAGCTGCGTGAGGAAGACGCCGGGGAGTGACACCGGAGCTGCGGTGAGCGCGGCAGCCGAAGGCCCGGCCGACTTCTCACCTTCTTCTTCGTCGACGATCTCGGCTTCGAGCATCCACGCGATCGGATCGAATCCGACCGGGCGAACCACGAGGAGATCCTGTGCGACGGGCGCGAGGCGTGCGGCTGCGTCATTGACCAGATCGGTCAGAACGGGCTCCAGTCCGTTGTCACGGCTGAGCTCCTCGAGCGAGGTGAGCCAGGGAGCGCCCTGTCCACCGAAAGCGATTGCGTAGGAAACGCCGTTGTTCAGCGAATCGACGAGGGCACCTTTGCTGGTCGTGCGGGACTGTCCCCCATCGACGCCGAAACGGCGTCCACCCTTCGAGTCGCGTCCGTTTCCTGTAGGTGTCGTGTCATCGATCGTCACGCGTACGTCCTCTCCTGGTCACCTCTGCGGCGAGGTGGGATTTGCGGTGTGCTGCCCGGCTGAAGTGCTCGCGAATTCGTCGAGAGAATCGACGGAGTCAGGGCGTTCGTGCAAGACAAGGTTTACACAGAATCATGAGGATTTCCTCACGTTTGTCGGCACCCTGGAAATCTGGACTTTCGGGGCCGTGATCTTCCTCACGAGACTTCGAGAAAGTGACTCGCGAGTAGGTCGCGAACGCCCTGCCTGGGACTGTTACCGGGATTTTCAGAAACCTGAGGAACCCCTCATATTTATTGTTACCAATTCGTGACCTCCTTGACGGACGGTCGATCCCGTGCGTTCCGGGCCACAATCTGTCGGACCCCCTCGCTACGTTCAGCGCGTCCACACCGGACAACTTCTCGGGGGGAGAAATCATGAAAGACACAGACGTAGTCAGAGCGGCCGAATTCATCGGCGCCGAGCTTCCGTGCGAGGCGTGGCCGCATTGGAACCAGGGATGGCCGCGCGAGTCCGAAGCCGCCCTTCTCGATGCGATCTTCTCGTCGCGCGCCGCCTATGGAACACCGAAGACCGGAGTCCGCGCCGTCGTCGACCGTTGGCGCACACACCGCTCGGTAGCCGCCGACGATCGCCTCGACAGCTTGCCCGCTCTCGCCGCCTTCACCGACCGTGGCGACGAGCTCGCAACGATTCTCGGCAATCGCCAGCGCGTGCCGGGCAACTACTTCACCAAGGCCGAGGGTGCGGCTCGTGCGGCCAAGGCGCTCGTCGAATCCGGTTGCCGGTCCAGTGCCGACGTCGAGGACACCGAAAGCCTCCGTTCGGCAGTCGTCTCCGTTCCGGGGCTCGGCCCCAGGACCTTCGAGACACTGATGTTCCTGTCCGGGAGGTTGACGGTAACTTCGATCGACCTGCTTGCACGGTTCGCCACCGAAGCAAGCAGTAGCGAGAAATTGTTGTCGAGCACCGACGCAGCCGAGTTGCTCGTTGCGGTTGCCGAACATCTCGATGTCGATGTTCAAACGCTCACCCACGCTGCGTGGCGGTATCAACGCACGGCCGAGCAACCTCGCCGGTCGAAGAAATCCACCATGCCGCCCGCAGCGGATCCACTCGCCGAAACGGCCTGAGAGCGGGCGGGCGCATCCCGACCAGGGTGGTGTGCCCGCGAGCGATTCCACTCGCGTATCCTTTGAATTCCGCGCGCGAGTGGCGGAATTGGCAGACGCGCTGGATTTAGGTTCCAGTGTCTCAGGACGTGGGGGTTCAAGTCCCCCCTCGCGCACAACGAAGAGCCCCGCCGGATCTGATCCGGCGGGGCTTTTTCGGTTCTCGTGAGCAAGGTCAGCGCTTTCGATCCTTGACCGGTGGAGTCATGTACGTCGTCCGACTCGGTGTCAGCCCCAGACGGACCGAGCTCTCCAACCAGGTGATCGCCGAGGCCGTCGGATCCACAACCGGAACGTGAATCCCTTTGCCATGCAGTTTGTCTCGGACCGCACTGGTCACACCGAGCATCCCGGTGCAACCGAGAACGACGGTGTCGGCCTCGCCGTTCTCCACTGCCGCAGACGCCTGAGCGGCCAGTCGATCGATCAGTTCCTCCCGATCGGTGAGGCCCAGCACCGGCATGTCCACGACCCGAATACTGCCCAGCCGATTGTCCAGCCCATACCGCCGAGTGAGCGATCGGAGCATCGGCACGACATTCGGCAGGATGGTCACGACACCGACGCGATCGCCCAGACTCATCGCTGTCAGAAATGACGGCTCGAAGCCGCCGACCACCGGAGCGTCGATGATCTCTCGGGCGGCATGCACTCCGGGATCGGCGAAACACGTGATGAACACACCGTCGACGCCGTCGGCTGCCGCCTCCTCGACCCGCTGCACGATCCCGGGGCCGGCAAGTGCCTCGTCGTACTCGGACTCGATGCTCGCCGTGCCAGAGAGCAGTGACACGACGTCGACCGTCGTACCGGGCGCCGCCCAGTGCTCCACATCGGCTGTCACCGCCGGAGTCAGTGTGGTGTCGATGACCGGGCGAATCACTCTGATGTGCATGAAACACTCCCCTGCTTTCGGATACGCGCCGAGGTTATCGATGCAGCACAGCCGGGAGAATGTGTTCAGTGCCCTGGCGTTGCGGGTGAGGATGGGCATAGCGCACAGGTGCTGCGGGACGGCCTCTACGACACGCCGTGGCACGGCCTCTACGACACGCCGTGGCACGGCTCCTACGACACGCCGTGGCACGGCTCCTACGACACGCCGTGGCACGGCTTCTACGACACCGTGTCGGAGATCGCAGGGCGAGGCACTATAGCTCTCAGGTACCGTCTTAGTGTGTCCAAGAACGCTACTAAACGCCGACCTGCGCTGATTCTGCTGGTCATCGTGTCAGCTGCCGGCTGCCTCGCGCTCGGCTGGTGGCAGTGGGAGCGCTTCGAAGCCGTCGGAGGCTCGGGACAGAATCTCGGGTACGCGTTCCAGTGGCCGCTGTTCGCGGCGTTTGTCGTGTACGCGTATCGCAAGTTCGTTCAGCTCGAAGACGTGGACCCCGAAGAGGCCGAAGCCGAGGAAGCCGCCGCGGAGCCGCGTGAGATTCCCGCCGACCTCTTGCCGCAACGCCCGCGGGCCGAGTTCGACGATGTGAACCTCGACGTCGACGACCCTGAAGCCCGCCAAATGCTGGAATACAACGACTACCTTGCGCAGCTCGCCGCTCGCGAGTCCGATAGGAGCACGACGTGAGTACCGGTTCGGAAGCGAGCATCGCTACCCCCGCAGTCAACGCAGAAAAGCAGAAGAAGGTTGCGTCGGCGCTGGTCCGATACCGCGTTCTCGCCTGGATCACCGGCCTCTGGCTGCTGTTCCTGACCGGTGAGATGGTCTACAAGTACCTGATTCTCGACAATTCGGCGGACGCACCGTCGTGGTTGTTCTACATCGGCCAGATCCACGGCCTGTTCTACATGCTCTATCTCGTGTTCACGATCGACTTGGCGATCAAGGCTCGGTGGAAGCCCGGTACGACGGTTGCCACCGCGCTCGCCGGCACGATCCCGTTCCTGTCGTTCGTGTTCGAGCACAAGCGAACTGCCCAGGTGAAGCAGGCTTACCAGCTCTGAGAGTTTCAAAAAGTGGAGCCCTGAACGCAGACGCGTTCAGGGCTCTACTTTTCGGATTCGGTTCAGCCGGCCAGTGCCGCCAGCGCGGGAACGAGCTGTACGAGCGCGCGCCCTCGATGTGACGCCGCATCCTTCTCGGCCGGGGTGAGTTCTGCGGCCGAGCGGGTGTCGCCGTCCGGACGGAAGATGGGGTCGTATCCGAAGCCGCCGTCGCCGGCTGGTTCGCGGCCGATCACCCCGCGCCATTCGCCGCGCACGACGGTCTCGTCGCCGCCGGGGATCACCAGTGCACAGGCGGAGACGAATGCCGCGCCTCGACGCTCGTCCGGCACGTCTCCCAGCTGAGCCAGGACCAGAGCCGTGTTGGCGCCGTCGTTTCCGTGAGTGCCCGACCATCGCGCGGACAGCACACCGGGCATACCGTTGAGTGCGTCGATCTCGACACCGGAATCGTCTGCGATGCAAGGCATTCCGGTTGCAGCTGCTCCGTCACGCGCTTTGGCGAGCGCATTCTCCTCGAACGTCGCTCCGGTCTCGGGGGCTTCGGGGAACGGCGGGACCTCGTCGAGCCCGACCAGTTCGATTCCGTTCACTCCAGCGGCGTCGAGCACCCGGTGAAGTTCCTTCAGCTTCTTGGCATTTCGGCTGGCAACCAGTACTCGTACGCTCACAGCTCAGGCACCGAACTTCTTCTTGGGTTCCGGATTCTTCGGTTCGGGTAGCACCCCGGGATACGGCTCGGCCAGCGCTTGACGCTGGATCTCGAAAAGTTGCTCACAACCAGCCAGAGCGGAGTCGAGCAGCTTGTCCAGCGTCGAGCGTGGGAACGTGGCGCCCTCACCGGTTCCCTGGATTTCCACCAGCGTGCCGGTATCGGTGGCCACGACATTCATGTCGACCTCGGCGCGCGAATCCTCTTCGTACGGAAGATCGAGGCGCACTCGTCCGTCCACGACGCCGACGCTGACGGCCGCTATGCCACACGAGATGGGCTGCGGGTCGGAGAGCAGGTCGGCTGCGCGCAGGTACGTCACGGCGTCGACCAGGGCTACGTATGCCCCCGTCACTGCCGCGGTGCGGGTGCCGCCGTCGGCTTGGAGGACATCACAGTCGAGGGCGATGGTGTTCTCACCGATTGCCGCGAGATCGATGCACGCTCGAAGTGATCGGCCGATGAGTCGACTGATCTCCTGCGTGCGGCCGCCGACCTTGCCCTTGACCGATTCGCGGCCACTGCGTGTGTGCGTGGCGGCGGGAAGCATCGCGTATTCGGCTGTCAGCCAACCCAAGCCGGAGCCCTTGCGCCAGCGGGGTACACCCTCTTCGACGCTGGCCGTGCACATGACGCGAGTGTTCCCGAACTCGACCAGAACGGATCCGGCCGGGTGACTGGTGAACCCGCGGGTGATCTTGACCGTGCGGAGCTCGTCGTCCGCCCTACCGTCTTCTCGTGTAGTCACCTTCGTGAGCCTAGCGGTCGCCCGGTGAGCGCTGCACCGAATGTGAGGGGAATCAGATGTCGTAGACACTTCCGGCGGAGACGGCATGGACCGGTCCGGAGAATTCGGATTTCGCTTCGGCGATCACGTCTTCACGCGATGTCCACGGCGGGATGTGCGTTAGGAGAAGTTCCTTGACGCCGGCGAGCGCAGCCACACGGCCGGCTTCCTTACCGGAGAGGTGAACTCCCTCGGGGCGATCCGGACTGTCGGGCCACGACGCTTCGGAGAGCAACACGTCTGCACCACGCGCGAGTTCGACGACGTTGTCGCACATTCCGGTGTCGCCTGTATAGACGAGGACGCGGCCGTCGGCGCCGGTGATCCGGAAACCGTAAGCCTCGGGTGGATGATTCATCCGGCGGGCGACGACGCTCAGTTCACCGAACGTCACCGGCTCGTTCTCGGCCCAGAGCCGGACGTCGATGGTGTCGGAGATGTCGTCCATCTCGCCGGCGCACTCGGCGGAGGACACTCCGATGCGGCACGCGGTGTCGGTGGGGCCGTAAACCAGAGCACGGCCGACCGGCGGGTTGGGGTGATAGCGACGCCAGACGAGCAGGCCGGGCATGTCGAGACAGTGGTCCGCATGAAGGTGCGAAAGCAGGATCGTCACCTCGCCCGGATCGGCGTATCGCTGCAACGCCCCAAGAACTCCCGGGCCGAAGTCGATCACGAGCGGCGGAGTTCCCGGTGCCGTGAGCAGGTATCCCGAAGCCGGTGAATCCGGACCCGTGACGCTGCCGGAACACCCCAGGACGGTCATGCGCATACCGGTCATGCTGCCACGTCTACCCGTCTGGGAAAAAGCTCTTGGTGGTTTTGGCGCGTCGAAGTCACACCGCAGTGAGGGTGTGACCCACGTCCGTTCAGAAACTCGGTGGTCGAACGGCCGGCGCCGACCCGGCGCGCTTGGCCCTCTCCCCCGACGTGAGCGCCCAGGCGGCCACCACGCCGCCGATCGCTCCGAACAGATGTCCTTGCCAGGAAACCCGTGGATCGCTCGGCAGAACGCCCCACAGCACTCCGCCGTACACGACGAAGACGGCAACGCCGATCAGGATCTGTGTGAAGCTCCGCGTGAAGAACCCGCGCACCAACAGGTAGGTGACCCAGCCGAAGATCAGCACGGACGCACCGACGTGATTCGAGTTCGAGCCGGCGAACAACCAGGTCCCGACGCCGCCGATCACCCAGATGATGCCGGTCGCCGCGAGTCCTCGCGCAATTCCCGACACCAGCACGAGGTATCCGAGGATCAGCACCGGAATGGTGTTGGCGATCAGATGACCCCAGTCGTCGTGCAGCACCGGGGCGAACAGGATTCCCCACAGGCCGTCGAGCGTGCGCGGGGTGACGCCGGCGTTCTGGACATTCTGACCGGAGATGACATCCACGATCTCGATCACGTAGAGCAGGATCGCGAAGCCGCCCACCAACACGGCCGACTGCTTCCACACCGAGGGCGGACCGGATTTCGGTGCCGGCGTCCGGGTGCCGAAGTCCGGACTGTTGAAATCCATCGTCATCGTGTGCGTCCTCCACCGTCGATCCGGTCTTCTGATCCGGTCACTCGCGACCAGGCTCAATTCGAGATTACCGCCGATTCCAGGAGTGCTGCCTAGAGAAATGCGGACGGGAAGAGTTCGCGGTAGCTCGGGATTCCGGCTACCGACGTGGCGTCGAGAATCGCTGTGACGATCGCACGTTCGACCACCTGGGCCGAAGCCGCGCACACCGCGTCGAGTATCGGCAGATCGTTCGGGAAAGCGTCCGGAACCGTGATCTCCGAATTCGGAGTGTGATCACAGGTGGCGAGCGCAAAGATCGTGTCGCCGTCGAGCGGCGAATGTGCGGGCCGAATCGCTCGGGCCAGGCCGTCATGACCTGCGACGGCGACGCGTCGGCACCCGGCTTTCGTCAAGGCGGCGTCAGTGGCGACCACACCGATCGTGGTGTTGAGGACGGTTCCCTTGGCTGCAACGGCGTTGGCCGCCGCGAGTTCGGACGCGTCGGGGAGCCTGAGGCCGAACGACTCCGCGCCGTCCGAGCCGACGCCCCACGGCAGGCCTGTTCTGGGGTCGAAGACCGAACCCACCGGATTCGCCACGATCAAGGCGGAGACCGTCGCCCCCTCGGCGGGGCCGTCGACGATCACGACGCTGGCCGTTCCCACCCCACCCTTGAGCGCCCCGGCTCTGGCACCTACCCCCGCGCCGACCGTGCCGGTGGCGAATTCGCGCGAAGCAGTGTCGGCAGCGAGGAATCCGAAATCGCCGGTCGGACGAACGGTCCAGTCCCCCACCGGCAGATCGAAGATCACGGCGCCGGGCACGATCGGTACCACCTGGCCGGGAGCGCCCATCGCGATCCCGTGATCGTGTTCCTCGAGCCAGCGCATCACTCCGTCGGCCGCGGCAAGTCCGTAGGCACTACCACCGGTCAACAGCACGGCATTGACCTGCTGAACCGAATGGCTCGGGTCGAGCAGGTCTGTCTCGCGGGTACCCGGACCGCCGCCCCGGACGTCGACTCCGGCGACCACACCGGCCGACGCGAGCACGACCGTGCAGCCGGTGGCTGCGCCGCTTCCGAGAGTGGCTCCCTCGTCGAGCTTGTGGTGATGACCGACGGCGAGGCCGGCGACATCTGTCAGTGAATCAGTGGGCCCGGTCCGCGTTGTGGTCATGGCATGAGCGCCTGGACGAGGGAGTCCTGCATCCACGTCAACCAGTGATAGACGTCGAGATGCGGGGCTCGCGGGTCGTCGGGTTCGAGGCTCTCCGGTGTGTCGGCGTCGATGCCGAGATTGGTTCCGAGCGCGAGACGGACGTCGTTGAGCGAGGACAGCCAGGCGTCGGCCTGTTCCTGCGTGAGAACGACCTTGCCGCCGGCCTCCGGAAGCGAAGCCAACAACATGCGAGCGGACTCACGCTTGGCGTCGATGATCTCGGGTTCGTGCAAACTGCGCAGCGCGCCGTTGACATTGGCGCCGGCGTCGTCGAGATCGTCACTGTCCGGAGCGACCTTGTCCGGATCGGTGCGCTGGAAGTCGGGCAGCAAACGCGCCAATACCGGATTGTCGGGTGTCTCCGAATTTCCGGTACGAAGGCCCGTCAGGGCGGCGAGCTCGTCTTGCGGCGCCGAAGACGCACGCTCGTCGAGAAGCCCGGTCACCGACTCCACGAGCGAGCGCAGAACCGCCGCCTCGTGGCCGTCCATCTCGGACTTGAACTTCACTCCGCCGAGTGAACTCTTCCTACTCCACGTCCGCACGCGTCGGACTCCCGTCTACGAGTTAGGCGAACAAATCGGTCGAAAAAGTGCTTTTCTCAGGTGTCGTCGCGTTGCATCGTGGCCCAGAGACCGGCAGCGTGGAGGCGACGAACATCGGCCTCCATCTTGTCGCGCGAACCGCTCGAGACCACGGCCTTGCCCTCCGAATGGACCTGCATCATCAGGTCGGTGGCCTTGGCTTTGCTGTAGCCGAACAACTTCTGGAACACGTAAGTCACGTAATGCATGAGATTGACCGGGTCGTCCCAGACGATGGTCACCCAGGGCCGATCTGCGGCTTCGATGGTCGAAACAGCCTCCGACTGCTCGGGCGTGGCTTGAGGAGAGGAAGCCGTAGCGCCTCTCATCGTTACGTTCGCCGAGTAAGTGCCGGACACGGTCGCGCCGCCGAAAACCATGTATCCAGGGTACGGCGCGACGAGAGGCGACAACACCCACCCACGTCGTCTCGCGCATAGAGTTGTGTGCGTGCCTACGCAAATTTCCGACATCCGCGACGCCGGTGCCAGCACCGCACTGCTCACCGATCAGTACGAACTGACCATGCTCTCGGCGGCTCTCGCCGACGGATCTGCCTTCCGCAACTGCAGTTTCGAGGTATTTGCACGGCGGCTGCCAGACGGCCGTCGCTACGGCGTCGTCGCCGGTACCGAGCGCCTTCTCGACGCACTCGAGCAGTTCCGGTTCGGTGAACCTGAACTGGCGATCGTTGCAAAATTTCTCGACGACACGACCGTCGAGTGGCTGCGCAACTATCGATTCTCCGGTGACATCGACGGCTACCGCGAGGGAGATTTCTACTTCCCCGGATCACCGATCCTCTCGGTCCGCGGAACGTTCGCCGAGTGCGTCATCCTCGAAACCTTGATTCTCTCGATCCTCAACCACGACAGCGCGATCGCTTCGGCCGCTGCCCGCATGGTGAGCGCAGCGGGCGGTCGACGGATGATCGAGATGGGCTCGCGTCGTACACACGAACAGGCCGCCGTCGCCGCTTCACGTGCCGCCTATCTCGCCGGCTTCGACGCCACCTCCAACCTCGAAGCCGCGCGGCGTCACGACGTACCCAGCGCAGGTACCAGCGCGCACGCCTTCACGCTCCTGCACACCACCGAGCACGGTCCGGACGAGGCAGCGGCATTCCGCGGTCAGGTCGCCGCTCTGGGCGTATCCACCACCTTGCTCGTCGATACCTACGACATCACCGAGGGTGTGAAAACGGCTGTCGCCGTTGCCGGTCCCGAGCTGGGCGGGGTTCGCATCGACTCCGGCGATCTCGGCGTTCTTGCTCGTCAGGTACGCCAACAACTCGACGATCTCGGTGCTACCAAGACACGCATCGTCGTCTCCGGCGACCTGGACGAGTACGCGATCGCGGCTCTGCGCGCCGAACCCGTCGACTCGTACGGCGTCGGTACTTCCCTGGTCACCGGATCAGGCGCCCCCACCGCAGGCATGGTTTACAAGCTGGTCGAGGTCGACGGAATCGCGGTCGAGAAGAGAAGCACCAACAAGGCATCTCGCGGCGGCGCCAAGAAGGCACTGCGCGTAGTGCGTCCGACCGGCACGATCGTCGAAGAAGTCATCTACCCCGCCGGATCACCGTCACCTGTCTCCGAGGCGGACGGAGCGACCGAACTGCTGATCCCGCTGGTTCGCGAAGGCAAGGTCGTCGACAGCGCGCCGACGCTCGAAGAGAGCAGAGCGGTTCTGAAGGCAGGGCTCGTGAGCCTGCCGTGGGAAGGCCTCAAGCTCTCGCGCGGAGACTCGGCTGTGCCCGTTCGATTCACCGGAGGTGAGCACCAGTGAGCGCAAAAGCACTGATAATTGTCGACGTTCAGAACGATTTCTGTGAAGGTGGCGCTCTTGCAGTCGACGGCGGTGCTGCGGTTGCGGGAGCCGTCAACGATTTCGTCAACTCCCACGAGTACGACGCCGTAGTCGCGACTCGCGATTTCCACATCGACCCTGGGGCGCACTTCTCCGAGAATCCCGACTTCATCGACAGCTGGCCGGTTCACTGCGTCGTCGGGACAGCCGGCGCCGAGTTCCATCCGGCGTTCGACGCTTCCGTCGCCGGGTCGGCGATCTTCTCCAAGGGCGCCTACAGCGCGGCCTACTCCGGTTTCGAAGGAGCAGCCGAGGACGGCACGACGCTCGAGGACTGGCTCCGCGCCCACGAGATCACCGACGTCGACGTGATCGGAATTGCCACGGATCACTGTGTCAAGGCCACGGCCGTCGATGCCGCGCGCGCGGGGTTCGCCACGACTGTCCTTCTCCCCTTCACCGCTGGTGTGTCGACCGCCACGATCGAGTCGGCATTGGTGCAGATGCGGGAGGCGGGAGTGCAGCTGATCGGGCGAGACGAGGCGTCGCCGGAAGAAGACTCGAATGCCGGGGAACTACCCCGGGAATCATCCGTGGACGTTTCTGACGTAGGGATCCATTAACCTTCGTGGGTGGCCGATCAACTCCCGAACGTTCCCGAACTGCTCCAGACAGCGGTGCGGTCGCTCGGCGGTGCCGAACGAACCAGTCAGCTGACGATGGCGTCCGCCGTGGCGCACTCGATCGACACCGGCGAGCATCTGGCCGTCCAGGCCGGCACCGGTACCGGTAAGTCGCTCGCCTACCTCGTTCCGAGCCTGCGCCACGCGGTCGAATCGGGACGCACCGTGGTCGTGTCCACCGCCACCATCGCGCTGCAGCGTCAGCTCGTCGACCGAGATCTGCCTCGACTCGCCGATGCCCTGAAGAAGCCACTCGGCCGACGCGCAGAGTTCGCAATCCTCAAGGGCCGCAACAACTACCTGTGCATGAACAAGATCCATACCGGCGCGTCCGAGCAGCCACCCGAGGACGAGTTGTTCGATCCGTTCACGGTCTCGCGTCTCGGCCGGGAGGTCGTCCGCCTCACCGAATGGTCCTCAGACACCGAAACCGGTGATCGGGACGAATTGGTGCCGGGCGTATCCGATCAGGCGTGGCGGCAGGTCAGTGTCACCTCCCGCGAATGCATCGGTAAGAACCAGTGCCCGGTCGGTGAGGACTGCTTCGCCGAGCGCGCCCGAGTCGAGGCGTCGAAGGCCGACGTAGTGGTCACCAACCACGCACTGCTCGCGATCGACGCCATCACCGGCATCCAGATCCTGCCTGACCACGACGTCGTGGTGATCGACGAGGCCCACGAGTTGGTCGACCGCGTCACCGGCGTCGCCACGGCCGATCTCACTGCCGCCTCGATCAGTGCCGCGGCCCGGCGTTGCGGCAAGATCGCCGAAGAGCAGGATGCCGATCGCCTCGAAGCTGCCGGCGAGGGGTGGGCTGGACTCCTCGAGGAATTGCGCCCAGGTCGCTGGGAAGGCCTCCCGGACGGGGCGGCACCCGCACTGGCTGCGATCCGCGACGCGGCCTGGTCGCTGCGCACCGCTATCGGTCCGGCCAAACCGGGAATGGCTGCTGCAGATCCCGAAGCCGCTGCGGCCCGCAACGCCGCACTCTCGTCCGTCGACGACGTCCACGACAGTGCCGTGCGTATTCTCACCGCTTTCGACGAACCCGACCCGGCCAAGCGCAAGGACGTCGTCTGGCTGTCCTCGGACGAGTTCCGCGGATCGGTGCGGCGCTCCGTCCGGATGGCTCCGCTCTCGGTCGGCGGATTGCTGCGCTCGCGACTGTTCGCCGAATCCACCGTCGTTCTCACTTCCGCGACACTGACCGTCGGCGGATCGTTCGACGGTCTCGCCGTCAACTGGGGTCTTCCTGCGGAATCGTCCGCGCGCCCCGACTCGGGTACCGCCATCGGCACCGAAGCACCTTCTGACGCTTCGGCTTTCCGCTGGAACTCACTCGACGTCGGGTCGCCCTTCGACCATGCAAAGGCCGGCATCATCTACATTGCCCGCCACCTGCCCACGCCCGGCCGCGACGGCCTCTCCCCGGTCTATCTCGACGAGATCGCCGAACTCGTCGAGGCTGCGGGCGGACGCACCCTCGGCCTGTTCTCGTCGATGCGCGCCGCCAAAGCCGCCTCGGAGGCGATGCGTGAACGCCTCGACACCCCCATCCTGTGCCAGGGCGACGACGCCACCGGCACCCTCGTCAAGGCCTTCGCCAAGGACGAACCCACGTCACTGTTCGGCACGTTGTCCCTGTGGCAGGGCGTCGATGTTCCGGGTCCGTCACTGAGCCTCGTCATATTGGACCGGATTCCGTTCCCGCGCCCGGACGATCCACTGTTGATGGCTCGCCAGCAGGCTATCGAATCCCATGGCGGTAACGGCTTTCTCAGCGTCTCGGCCAATCACGCGGCGCTGCTCCTGGCACAGGGCGTGGGTCGCCTGCTTCGTAGCACCGACGACAAAGGTGTGGTGGCCGTGCTCGATCCGCGTCTGGCCACGGCGAGATACGCGGGTTACCTTCGCGCATCACTGCCTCCGTTCTGGGAGACGACCAACCCCGAAGTCGTCCGCAAGGCACTCACCCGCATCCGCGACTCACGTCCCTGAGCCGGTTCTCACGCGGGCACAATTCTGCCCCGGTACCGACCGAACGGACCGGGGCAGAATGCAATACGTCAGACGCTCGGAGTGGTCACCAACCCGAGTTCGGACGCATCGACCAACAACCGGTGATGCGGCAACACCCGCACGGTGTAACCCACGGAGCCGGAGACCGGAAGCGCAACCTCGGCTTCGAAGATCTCGGTTCCGTCCTCGGCGCCGAAGTGCGTCATCGGGAACGTCACCACGTCGGTGAGTTCCTCGCCTGGGCTGACGCGTCCCAGGACTGCCTGAACCTCCACATCCGAGACCGACAAGCCGCCGAGGCGGACCTTGGCCTTCAAAGAGATGGTCGCACCGATCTCCGGAGTGTCCGGCAAGCCAGAACCGTCCACCTGCTCGACGGCGACCGACGGCCACTGCGACTCGATACGGCGACGGAACTCGGCCACCTCACGCGCGCCGGCAAAATCATCCGCCACTACCGCTCGAGCTGATTCCGCCGAAGGGGCGTAGTAGTCGACGGCGTAGTCACGAACCATGCGTGATGCCAACACCTTCGGGCCCAGATTCTCGAGGGTGTGGCGAACCCTCTCGACCCAGCGCGTCGGCAGATCGGCTGCATCACGGTCGTAGAACGTCGGCAGTACCGCGTGCTCGAGAAGTTCGTAGAGGGCGCTGGCTTCCAGATCGTCACGCCGCACGTCGTCGAGAACACCGTCGGCCGTCGGAATGGCCCACCCGTTCTCGCCGTCGTACATCTCGTCCCACCATCCGTCGCGAATGGAGAGGTTGAGGCCGCCGTTGAGCGCGGATTTCATGCCGGAAGTACCGCACGCCTCGAGGGGGCGAAGCGGGTTGTTGAGCCACACGTCGCAGCCCCAGTACAGGTAGCGGGCCATCGACATGTCGTAATCAGGCAGGAAGACGATGCGGTGACGCACATCCGCTTCGTCGGCGAACCGCACGACCTGCTGGATGAGTGCCTTACCGCCGTCGTCGGCGGGGTGCGACTTGCCGGCCACCACCAACTGCACCGGACGTTTCTCGTCGAGCAACATCGCACGCAGACGCTCGGGATCACGCAGCATCAGCGTCAACCGCTTGTACGTCGGAACGCGCCTCGCGAATCCGACTGTCAAGACGTTGGGATCGAATACTCCAGTGGTCCAGCCGAGTTCGGCCTCGGTCGCGCCGCGTTCGAGCCAGGACGCTCGGACGCGACGACGAACTTCGTCGACCAACTTGCCGCGCAACGCATTACGTGTTTCCCACAGTTCGGTTGCCGACAACTCGTGCAGGCGCTCCCACCCGCGTGCTTCTTCGAGTTGCTCCTGACCGACGATCCGCCTGGCCACGTCCATCCACTCCGGCGCCGCCCACGTCGGCGCGTGAACACCGTTGGTGACCGAACCGATCGGCACCTCGTCGGCGTCGAAGCCCGGCCAGAGACCGTTGAACATGTCGCGGCTGACGATGCCGTGCAACTTCGAGACGCCGTTGGCTCGCTGGCCCAGGCGAAGACCCATGTGCGCCATGTTGAAGATCGACGGATCGGCTTCACGCCCCATCCCGACGATGCGGTCGACGGTCAGGCCGGGAAGCAAACTCGATTCGTTCTCGCCGTTCGCTCCGCCGAAGTAGTGACGGACCAGATCCGCCGGGAAGCGGTCGATTCCGGCGGGAACCGGAGTGTGCGTCGTGAAGACCGTTCCGGCACGGACCGCGGCCAGAGCCGAATCGAAGTCCAGACCGCTGGTGGTGACAAGTTCCCGAATCCGTTCGATGCCGAGGAATCCGGCATGCCCCTCGTTCATGTGGAACACCTCGGGATCGGGCAATCCGTACGCCGCGGTGTAGGCGCGCACCGCGCGGACGCCGCCGATACCCGCGAGGATCTCCTGCTTGATGCGGTGATCCTGGTCCCCGCCGTAGAGACGGTCCGTGACGCCGCGCAGATCCGCGTCGTTCTCGGCGATGTCGGAATCGAGCAGCAGCAACGGCACTCGTCCGACCTGAGCGATCCACACTCGCGCACGCAGCACCCGGCCACCGGGCATGGCGACGTGAATGACGACCGGCGATCCGTCTTCGGAAGCCGGGCCTGCGTCCGTCAGCAAACGAAGAGGCAACCCTTGAGGGTCGTGCGGCGGGTAGTGCTCGGCCTGCCAACCGTCGGCGGTCAGCGACTGGCGGAAGTAGCCGGATCGGTAGAGCAGTCCGACGCCGATGAGCGGCAGCCCGAGGTCGGACGCGGCCTTGAGGTGATCGCCCGCCAGGATGCCCAATCCACCGGAGTAGTTGGGCAGAACTTCGCTGACTCCGAACTCCATGGAGAAGTACGCAATTCCGCTGGCTAACGATGTGCCCTTGGCCTGCTGGGATTGGTACCAGCGCGGGGTGCTCAGATAAGCGTCGAGATCGGCTGCTGCAGTGTCGAGGTCACCGAGAAATGCCTCGTCACTGCTGAGTTCGTCGAGACGGGTGGGGTCGACTTCCCCGAGCATGCGGACCGGATCGAACTGGACTGCTTGCCAGAGTTCGGGGTCGAGTCGCGAGAACAGATCCTGTGTCTCGGGATGCCACGACCACCGAAGGTTGGTGGACAGGGGGCCGAGCGCGGCGAGGCGCTCCGGAAGGTGGGCTCGGACAGTGAACCGACGCAAGGCTTTCACCCCGCGAACCCTAGTCGAGTTCCTTGCACTCTGTCCGGTGGAACCGAACGCCCGAGCCGACCTGACCACCGACAGACCCGAATTCGTCGTTATCAGCACTCCAGCGCCGCACCCACTACGGTTGAACCCGGCGAAAGAAAGTTTTACCGCGATCCATCACCAGAAATGGAGCTTCCCGTGTCAGGACGCCTCGGTATCGACGACGTGGTACCCGAGATCTCGGGTAACTATCCGGCAAAGGCCGTGGTCGGTGAAGTCTTCCCAGTGCACGCCACCGTGTGGCGAGAAGGCCACGACGCCATTTCCGCCACTCTTGTCGTGCGTGGTCCGCGCGGTACCAAGCCGCTGCGCATTCCGATGGACCCCGGCACCGAACCGGACACCGTCGACGCGGTGTTCACACCGTCCGCCGAAGGCATGTGGTCATTTCGGATCGAGGCGTGGAGCGATCCCATCGCCACCTGGAAGCACGCCGTGGAAGCAAAGCTCGCCGTCGGGCAGGGGGCGGCCGAGTTGGCCAACGACCTGGAAATCGGTGCGCGCCTGTTCGAACAGGCCGCGCACGAGGTACCGCGGGGCAACAGGTCCAGGCTCGAGGCCGTCACGGCGTCGCTGCGCAGCGATCAGGCGCTGACTGCTCGCGTCGCGCCGGCCTTCGCCTCCGACGTCGCCGAACTGCTCCGCGCCACTCCGCTCCGTGAACTGGTCACCAAGGGCGAGTCCCACCCCGTCGTCGTCGATCGCAACCGTGCACTGTTCGGATCGTGGTACGAGTTCTTCCCCCGCTCGACGGGCGGTTGGGACGAGAACGGGGTGCCGCAACACGGTACTTTCCGAACCTCGGCCGAAGACCTACCCCGCATCGCCGCAATGGGTTTCGACGTCGTCTACCTTCCGCCGATCCATCCCATCGGCGAGATCAACCGCAAGGGACGCAACAACACTCTCACTCCCGAACCCGGTGACGTCGGCTCGCCGTGGGCCATCGGCTCGGTCGACGGCGGGCACGACGCTGTTCACCCGCAACTCGGCACGCTCAAGGACTTCAAGGCCTTCGTCGCGGCGGCCCGCAAGCTCGATCTCGAAGTGGCACTGGATCTCGCGCTGCAGTGCGCCCCGGATCATCCATGGGCCAAGAAGCATCCGGAGTGGTTCAACGTCCTTCCCGACGGCACCATCGCCTACGCCGAGAACCCGCCCAAGAAGTATCAGGACATCTACCCGATCAACTTCGACACCGATCCTCGCGGTCTGGACAAGGAAATCCTGCGAGTCGTCCGACACTGGATCAGTGCCGGAGTCAAGATCTTCCGGGTCGACAACCCACACACCAAGCCGCCGAACTTCTGGGAGACGCTCATCTCTGAGGTCAAGAAGACCGACCCCGACGTCCTGTTCCTCGCCGAGGCATTCACTCGTCCGGCGCGCATGTACGGCCTTGCCCGGCGCGGGTTCACGCAGTCGTACACGTACTTCACCTGGCGAGTTGCGAAGTGGGAACTCACCGAATTCGGTAACGAGCTGGCGGCGAAGGCCGACGAAGCCCGACCGAACCTCTTCGTGAACACGCCGGACATCCTGCACGAGTCCCTCCAGCACGGTGGGCCCGGAATGTTCGCTCTACGAGCAGCTCTCGCCGCCACCCTGGCGCCGACGTGGGGCGTCTACTCCGGTTACGAACTCTACGAACACCAAGCCGTTCGCCCCGGCAGCGAGGAATACCTCGACTCCGAGAAGTACGAACTTCGGCCGCGCCGTTTCGCCGAAGCAGCAGCGCGAGGCGAATCTCTCGAGCCGTGGATCACCGCACTCAATCGCATCCGGCGTGCACACCCGGCCCTGCAGCAGTTGCGGAACCTGCACTTTCACCACATCGACAACGACGCGTTGATCGCCTACTCGAAGTTCGACGCCTCGACCGGTGACGCCGTCCTGACGGTGATCAACCTCAACCCGTTCGCTGCAGAAGAGGGCACCGTCTGGTTGGACATGCCGGCGCTCGGACGCGAATGGCACGACCACATGACCGTGCTCGACGAGGTAACCGGTGAGCAGTTCAATTGGGGCCAAGCCAATTTCGTCCGCCTCGAGCCCTGGCGTTCGGTGGCGCACATCCTCGCGCTCCCACCCGTTCCGTATCCGGCCCGGATCTCTC
Source organism: Rhodococcus sp. SG20037 (assembly GCF_031763325.1). NCBI lineage: Bacteria > Bacillati > Actinomycetota > Actinomycetes > Mycobacteriales > Nocardiaceae > Rhodococcus > Rhodococcus sp. SG20037. The sequence continues at coordinate 4,090,681 of NZ_CP134497.1, forward strand.
TGGCCTACCAAGCACGCAATGCGCACCGCGCAGGTGGAGGCAAGTGATGTCAACCGAGAAGTTCCCTTCGGGTATCGCACCGGACAATCACGATCTGGAGCTGTTGGCGCGCGGTGAACATCACGATCCGCACAGTGTCCTCGGCGCCCATCCCCACGCCGACGGCACCGTTCTGAGAGCGTTGCGTCCCAACGCCGAGTCCGTCAGCGCCGTCATCGGCGGCAAAAACTTTCCTCTCGAACATGTTTCGAACGGAATCTTCGCGGCTCTGGTCCCCTACCCCGACCTGATCGACTATCGCTATTCCGTGACGTACCCGGGTGGACACACGGTTCTCGCAGCCGACCCTTACCGGTTCCTGCCTACTCTCGGTGAACTCGACCTACACCTGTTCGGCGAAGGTCGGCACGAACGACTGTGGGACATCCTCGGTGCACATCCGCGTTCTTACGAGACACCGGACGGCCCCGTCGACGGCACCTCGTTCGCCGTCTGGGCTCCGGCCGCCCGCGGCGTGACCGTCGTCGGCGACTTCGACGGGTGGAGTGGGCAATTCGCCCCCATGCGAGTCCTCGGATCCACTGGGGTCTGGGAACTCTTCCTGCCCGACATCGCAGTCGGTTCGCTGTACAAGTTCCGGGTCCACGGCCACGACGGCTCCGTTCGCGACAAGGCCGATCCCATGGCATTCGGTACCGAGGTCCCGCCGGCGACTGCATCGCGAGTGACCACCAGTTCGCATGAGTGGAACGACGCGGCCTGGCTCGAAACCCGCGCCGGTGTCGATCCTTCGCAGTCCCCGATGAGCGTGTACGAGGTGCACCTCGGATCGTGGCGTCCCGGGCTCGACTACCGGCAGATGGCCGAGCAACTCGCCGTCTACGTCACCGAAACCGGATTCACCCACGTCGAACTGCTGCCCGTCTCCGAGCATCCGTTCGGTGGATCGTGGGGATACCAGGTCACCTCGTACTACGCACCGACCTCCCGCTTCGGCACCCCGGACGACTTCCGCTGGTTCGTCGACCACCTGCACGCCGCAGGGATAGGTGTCATCGTCGACTGGGTGCCTGCACACTTCCCCAAAGACGAGTGGGCCCTGGCTCGTTTCGACGGAACTCCCCTGTACGAGCACGCCGATCCGCGTCGCGGCGAGCAGTTGGACTGGGGCACATACGTATTCGACTTCGGTCGCCGCGAGGTGCGCAACTTCCTCGTCGCCAATGCACTCTTCTGGCTCGAGGAGTTCCACATCGACGGACTTCGCGTCGACGCTGTCGCATCGATGCTGTACCTGGATTACTCACGCCCGGAAGGTGGATGGACTCCCAACATTCACGGCGGCCGCGAGAATCTCGAAGCTGTTGCGTTCCTGCAGGAGATGAACGCCACCGTCCACAAGAACCATCGAGGAGTCGTCACCGTCGCCGAGGAGTCGACGGCGTGGCCCGGAGTCACTCGGGCGACCAATGTCGGCGGCCTCGGATTCAACATGAAGTGGAACATGGGGTGGATGCACGACACCCTCGGGTTCCTCGGTCACGACCCGGTACACCGGACCTACCACCATCACGAGATCACGTTCTCACTGATGTACGCGTGGAGTGAGAACTACCTGCTACCGATCAGCCATGACGAAGTGGTGCACGGCAAAGGAACTCTGTGGACCCGGATGCCCGGGAACGACTTCGCCAAGGCGTCCGGCCTGCGCTCACTGCTTGCATACATGTGGGCGCATCCAGGCAAGCAACTGCTGTTCATGGGACAGGAATTCGGTCAGAGTGCGGAATGGTCGGAAGAACGCGGCCTCGACTGGTGGCAGCTCGACGATCAGTACACCGGCACTCTCCATCGCGGCGTCCAGCGACTGGTCGGCGATCTCAACTCCGCGTACCGACGTCATCCGGCCATGTGGACCCTCGACACCTCGCCCGGTGGATACTCCTGGATCGACGCCAACGACACCGAGAACAACGTCCTCAGTTTTCTGCGTTACGGTACTGACGGTTCGATTGTCGCCTGCCTGTTCAACTTCTCGGGCAGTGAGCACTCGAGCTACCGCGTCGGGCTACCAGAGCCCGGCCGATGGGTGGAAATTCTCAACACCGATGCCGAGGTGTACGGCGGCTCCGGAGTCGGGAACCTCGGAGCGGTCACAGCAACGTCGCATTCGTGGCACGGTCGGCCAGCCTCCGCACAGGTGGCGCTGCCAGCTGCTGGAGCGATTTGGATAAGTCTGGAGCGTTGATGGTCGGCCGGCGAGTAGTCATTGTCACGTCGTCACTGTTGGCAGTGGCAGCACTGCTCGCCGGTTGTGCCCAGGGAACGAGTGGCCACGCCGTCTCGATTTATCACGATCCCTTCCGCGTCGCCGGACTCGACGCAACGGCAGGACCAAGTGGGTTGCGTCCGGGAGCCCCCAACGCCGACCGAGCAATCACCGGCACCGACGGCGGGGACATCGACGCGCTGGCAGCCAACGCCATCACAGACATCGAAACCTACTGGGCCGCCGAGTACCCGGCTCTGTTCGACAAGCCCTTCGAACCGGTCGACGAGCTGATCTCGTGGGACCCCACCGAATCGAACGGCCCGGACTTCTGTGAGGAGACCACCGAAGAACTCATCAACGCCGGGTACTGCAGCATCGATCACACCATCGGTTGGGATCGTGAATTGCTGCTGCCCGAGGTGCGGGAGAAGTTCGGTGAAGTGGCCGTCGCGTTCATCTTTGCGCACGAGTACGGCCATGCCGTTCAACGCAAGGCCGGGATCGTCGGCGGTAAACGAGACGCAGCCCTGGTGCGCGAACAGCAAGCCGACTGTTTCGGTGGCGCCTTCTTGCGGCACGTCGCCGAGGACAAGGCCGCGCACTTCACGATGAACACCTCCGACGGACTCAACAAGGTGTTGGCGTCGGCGGTCGCCATCCGCGACGAAGACCCTAATGATCCTGAGAGCCACCATGGTTCGGCGTTCGAGCGCGTCACCGCCACTCAGATCGGCTTCACCGACGGCGCCGGTGCGTGCGCGAAGATGGACGCCGACGAAATCGAGTCACGACGTGCAGACCTCCCGCAGCAGTTCGCCGAGGGCAACGATTCCGGAGAACTGCCCGTCACCGAGGCAACTCTCGACGAGTTCGTGAAGACCTTCCAAGCGATCTTCGATCTACCTCAGCCACCGAAGGTCGTGTTCACCGGCGCAGACACCGGGTGCAGCGATGCCGTTGCGACCGAACCCGTCTCGTACTGCCCGTCGACGAACACCATCGGAATCAGCGTCGACGACCTTGCCGAGCGCGGCACGCCGGGTCGCGTCGGGCGACGCGAGTTGATCCAGACCAACATCACCGGTGACTACAACGCTTATGTCCTGCTCGCGTCGAGGTACACCCTCGCGATGCAGAAGGAGAACGGCCAATCGCTCGACACTCCGCAGACTGCCCTGCGCGCGGCCTGCTTGTCCGGCGTCATCACCGCAGCACTCAGTCCCACCAACGCCGCGGCGTCCGGAGCACAGGTCACACTCTCCCCCGGCGACCTCGACGAAGCCGTATCGGGGCTGCTGACCGACGGCCTGGCTGCCAGTGACGTCAACGGTGAGACGGTCCCGAGCGGGTTCGCACGTGTCGACGCGTTCCGGACCGGCGTTCTCGGTGGCCGGGAAGTGTGCGACAGCCGCTACACGGAGTAGCGACTGCCGGTCCACACGTCAGTAGAGAGCGGAAGCCAACTTACGACGGGCCGCGATGACGATCGGTTCTGCCGGGTCGAACAGTTCGAACAGTTCGAGCAAGCGCGTCCGAGCGGCAGCCTTGTCGTCGCCGGCAGTTCGCGAGACCACCGAGATCAAGCGGGCGAACGACGCCTCGGGTTGCTGGGCGAACATTTCCAGGTCGGCCGCAGCGAACTGCAGTTCGAGATCGGACGGATCAGCATCCGCGGCCGCAATCGACTCGGGATCGACACCCTGAACCCGAGCCATGAACTTCACCTGGCGGACAGCGCTCTTGGCCTCCGCATTGTTGGGTTCGGCGTCGAGAATTTCCTGGTACGCAGCGATGGCGGCGTCGAGATCGCCCTCGTCCAGCGCGGTTTCAGCGGCCACGAAGCGAGGATCCTCGACCTCCTCCACCGGTTCGTCCGCGTCGGAGACCGGCCCACTCAACTTGCCCTCGACAGCTTGGAGGACTGCGTCGAACCACTGGCTGAGCTGCGCCTCTGGCTGAGCGCCCTGAAAATCGGCCAACGGCTGACCAGCCGCGACAGCAACAACCGTCGGAACCGACTGGACACCGAATGCCTGCGCGATACGAGGGCTCACGTCGACGTCGACGTTGGCAAGAATCCACTTGCCGCCGGCTCGCGCTGCAAATGATTCGAGAACTTCGGTGAATACGACCGAGGGCTCGTATGCGCGGCCACCGATGTTGACGATCACCGGCACCTGGCTCGACTTCAGCAGGACTTCGCTTTCGAAGTTCTCCTCGGTCACCTCGATCACTGCCCCGGAGACAGCAGAAACGGCCCCGTCGCCGCTGGTGTTACGCGGCGGTGGTAGGGCCGTGGCCCGCTCTTTGAAGGCGGACAAGTCGACTGCGCCGCTCATGGCGGCAGCAACTGCGGACGAACGCGCGGGGGGCCTGGAACCTGGTCGAGTCACGGCTCCCAGTTTGTCACGAGTTGCGAGAAGCTACGTAGAGGGATGCAGCACTCAGACGAGCGCCGCGTTGCCCTTGGACGCCTCGAACTCCGTGGACAGCTCACCGAGCTTGCCGTTTCGCACTGCCCAGCGTTCGAAGATGACGGTGCCGAAGGGCGGAACGCTCGAGATCAGCGCAAGGATCGTGGTCTTGACGTCCCACTTGAGCGACCACGCGGTCAGGAGTGCAACAACGATGAACACCAGGAAGCCGGCGGTTCCGTGGACCATTCCGGGGATGCGAATCGCTTCTTCGTGTCCGAGGACCCACTTGAAGAACATGGCAACCAGCAAGGCCGCCCAGGTCACAGCTTCCCACCACGCCACCAGACGGAAGCGTTTCGCGGGAGTGGATACGTCAAAGATGTTCGCCATGAGGCCATTGTGCCCGAACAACTACGACGCCCCGTAGTTGTGTGAGGAAAACCACGGGGCGTCGCAGAGCGAGAGCGCTCGTTCAGGTGTATTTAGACACTCACGCCTTGGGGACGCGGACGATGAGTGCGTCGCCTTGTCCGCCGCCGCCGCAGAGTGCGGCTGCGCCGATGCCGCCGCCGCGGCGTTGCAGTTCGAGGGCGAGGTGCAGGGCGATGCGGGCGCCGGACATGCCGAGGGGGTGGCCGACGGCGATGGCGCCGCCGTTGACGTTGACCTTGGCGGGGTCGAGGCCGAGTTCGCGGGTGGAGGCGATCCCGACGGCGGCGAATGCTTCGTTGATTTCGACGAGGTCGAGGTCGGTGGGGTCGATGCCTTCCTTCGCGCAGGCTTTGGCGATGGCCCGGGCGGGTTGGGACTGGAGGGTGGAGTCGGGTCCGGCGACGACGCCGTGGGCGCCGATTTCCGCGATCCAGGTCAGGCCGAGTTCTTCGGCTTTGGTTTTGCTCATCACGATCACGGCGGCGGCGCCGTCGGAGATCGGGGAGGCGGAGCCGGCGGTGATGGTGCCGTCCTTGCTGAACGCGGGACGCAGTTTGCCGAGGGATTCGGTGGTGGTGTCGGCGCGGATGCCTTCGTCCTGGGCGAAGACGATGGGCTCGCCCTTGCGTTGGGGGATGGAGACGGGGACGACTTCGTTGTCGAAGAGGCCGTCTTTCCAGGCGCGGGCCGCGTTCTGGTGTGAGGCGGCGGCGAAGGCGTCCTGCTCGGCGCGGGTGATGTGGGCGGTTTCTTGTTGGTTGACTTGTTCGGTGAGCAGGCCCATGGCCTGGTCGGTGAAGATGTCGTGGAGGCCGTCGTAGGCCATGTGGTCGCGGAGGGTGACGTCGCCGTATTTGAAGCCTTCGCGGCTTTTTTCGAGCATGTGGGGTGCGCGGGACATCGATTCCTGCCCGCCGGCGACGACGATGTCGAATTCGCCGGCGCGGATGAGTTGGTCGGCGAGGGCGATGGCGTCGATGCCGGAGAGGCACACTTTGTTGATGCTCAGGGCGGGGACGTTCATGGGGATGCCGGCGGCGACGGCGGCTTGGCGGGCGGGCATCTGGCCGGCGCCGGCGGTGAGGACCTGTCCCATGATGACGTAGTCGACCTGTCCGGGTGCGACTGAGGACTTGTCGAGGGCGCCTTTGATGGCGATGCCGCCGAGGTCGGACCCGGAGAGGTCTTTCAACGATCCGAGGAGTCGACCCATCGGGGTACGAGCTCCCGCAACAATCACAGAACTGGTCACGATTTCCTCCGGCTGCAAAAGAGAGATAGTCGTCGGTTCCGTGCGGCCTAAGAGCCAAGTCACATCCCGACGTGTACTCCTCAAACGGTAGCGCTACCGTGAAAGGTATGACACAGACCTCCCCCAGTTCTGCACTCGCACCTTTGTCGTCCGACCTCGTCGTCGCGATCGATCACGTCGGGATCGCGGTGCCCGATCTCGACGTGGCAATCGAGTGGTACACGCAGCACCTGGGCATGGTGTCGACCCACGAGGAAATCAACGAATCGCAGGGCGTGCGTGAGGCCATGCTCTCCGTCGTCGGCTCCCCCGCCGGATCCACTGCCGTTCAGCTGCTCGCGCCTCTGGACGAGAACTCGACCATCGCCAAGTTCATCGACCGAAGCGGCCCCGGCCTCCAGCAGCTCGCCTACCGGGTCACCGACATCGACGCCATCTCCGCCGAGCTTCGCGACCGCGGGGTTCGGTTGCTGTACGACGCTCCCCGACGCGGTACGGCCAACTCGCGCATCAACTTCATCCACCCGAAGGACGCCGGCGGCGTCCTGGTGGAACTGGTCGAACCCGACGCGAGCCACTAGCAGACCCGACTCCAGCTCGTATGCCAGGTAGATTGTCGCCATGGCATACGAGCAGGACCGCGGTTCGATCCAACTTCCGTTCCAGATCGCACGGAAGGGATACGACCGCGACGAGGTACGTAACTACTTCGAGCGATTCGACGCGGAGCTGCGAGTTACCGCGGCTGATCGTGATGCTGCCGCTGCGCAGGCCCGTGACCTCGCCAAGCAGCTCGACGATGCACGCGACGACATCGACGACCTCCGCAAGGACGTAGACCGCCTCTCGGTACCGCCCACCACTGCGGAGGGCATGAGCGATCGCATCAGCCGCATGCTGCGCCTTGCCTCCGACGAGGCCTCGGAGGTGCGCGCGAAGGCCGAGGCCGACGCAGCCGAGATGACCTCCATCGCCGAACAGGACGGCGCCCGCCTTCGTGGTCACTACGAGTCGCTGATCGCCGAACTCGAGGACCGTCGCAACGCGATGGAAACCATGCACGAGCAGACCATGGCACAGGCCCGTACCGAAGCCGCCCGGATCGTCGAAGCCGCGCAGGCCGAGCGGGATCGACTGGCTGCCGAGTCCGAGGCCAAGCGCACTCAGATCCGCGAAGACTTCGACATCTCGATGTCGGAGCGCCGCGCCAAGGTCGTCGCCGCCGTCAACGAGCTGGAGTCGTCGAGCAAAGCAGAGGCCGAGCGTCGACTCGCCGATGCGTCGCACGAGGCTCAGCGCAGGCTGCAGGCCGCCACTGATCAGTCCGAGCGCAAGATCGCTCACGCGAAGGAACTCACCGAAGAACTGCGCGTTCTCCGAGGCCGAATCCTGGCTCAGCTCTTGGGCATTCGCGGACAACTCGATTCGGTTCCGGCCATGCTCGCATCGGTCAACCGGGAGAGCGAACTCCTCGATGCACCGCCCGCTCCGGTCATCGTCGAAGCCGAGGAAGATCTCGAGATCGAAGACAAGAAGGCCGACGCAGATCCGGTCGACTCAGATAAGGTCAAATCAGAACCGAGTATCGACGAAGACGACGTTCTCGAGGACTCGGACGAGACGAACACCGCCGAGATCGACACCCGCGCCGTCGAGCAGCGAGCCCAGTCCAGGAACTGATCGACGCTCAGGACCACCGTCTGGTCAGGCTGCGCGTACCGCGGCCTGACCAGCATCCGGTGTGCCAGTGTCGACGCTCGTTCGCGCCGCCCGGTTCCGAAGGCCACGTCACCACGTGAGCGACGCCGGGTCTGATGTCGTGATCACAACCGGGGCATCGATAGAACTTCGTCGCGTTGGAGCCGGGTATCGGCCTGACCATGTACATTTCACCGCCCGGCCCGGGTTCCTCCCGGACCAGCGCTCCGCCGAACAACACGCCGCTTGGTGACGCCGACTCCGCGCTCGAATCCCGAGCACGCCGAGTATCCGTTCGACGGGTTTGCTTCGGCGAAGGTTTGCGGCGCGGCATGGTTCGAGTCTAAACAGCGTCAGAAGAGGCGGAACTCGGTGCTTTCGGTGCCCCGCAAGGCCTCGTAGTCAAGGACCAGGCAACGGATCCCACGGTCGTTGGCCAAAGTCTTTGCCTGCGGCTTGATCTGTTGCGCTGCAAAAACTCCCGTGACCGGCGCGAGCAGCGGATCGCGGTTGAGCAATTCGAGGTAGCGCGTCAACTGCTCGACGCCGTCGATCTCGCCGCGACGCTTGATCTCCACCGCCACCGATGCACCGTCCGCGTCTCGGACCAGAAGATCGACCGGCCCGATGGCCGTCATGTACTCACGCCGCACCAACGTGTAGCCGGGGCCGAGTGTCTCGACATGCTCCGCCAGAAGTTCTTGAAGGTGTGCCTCGACACCGTCCTTGATCAATCCCGGATCGAGACCGAGTTCATACGACGAATCGTGCTCGACCTCTTCGAGAGTGATCCGCAGTTCCTCGCCCGCCTTGTTGGTGACGACCCACAGGATGTCGTCGCCGTCCCCGGTGGTCTCGACCAACCAGCACGGCGGACTCATCCAGTTGAGCGGCTTGTACGCCCGATCGTCGGCATGGATACTGACCGAGCCGTCGGCTTTGACCAACAGCAGTCGTCTTGCGGTAGGGAGGTGGGAGGTCAGGCGTCCCACATAGTCGACACGGCAACGAGCAATAACTAGGCGCACCGGACCACCCTAAGCGATCTTTACGACTACTCTCGACACACTATGCAGCGAAGCCGTGTCCCGAGTGCGCCCCTGGGGTCGTGGCTGCTCGGATCCACCGACGAAAGCCCCAGGCGCCGCCGAATCCGCGTCCAGGCACTACTCACCGCGCCCCTCCTGGTCACAAACCTGATCGGAGCGGTACTGGCGATCGTGCTCATCGGATTCGTGGTTCCCGGACCCGAGATCATCCACCCCGAATTCGCATGGATCAACTTCATTGCCGTGCCCGTCTTCATCGGGTGTGTCTTTCTCATCGGACTTCTGTGGGGCACCAAACGGCTGATGCGGGATCTTCGATGGGCCACCGAGGATCACCCACCGACAGAGCAGAATCAACGCGCGGCGCTGCGCGGGCCGTGGCGACTGACCCGAGTGCAAGCCGTCCTGTGGACGGCCGCGCTCATCACCTTCACGACCATGTACGGAATCGTCGACCCCGACACCATTCCGAAAGTTCTGTTCACCGTGGCTTTCAGCGGTATCACCACGTGCGCTTTCTGCTACCTGCTCAGCGAGTTCGCACTCCGCCCGATTGCTGCGCGTGCACTCGAATCCGGAGCACCCCGCAAGGCTGCCGTTCTCGGACTGACCGGCCGGACAATCCTCGTCTGGCTGCTCGGAAGCGGAGTCCCCGTCACCGGTTTGATGCTCGTAGCGGTCTTCAGCTTCATCCGGCCTGCTTCGTGGCAAGCCCTCGCGACCGCGATCCTCGTCATCGGCGGGATCACTCTGTGCGTCGGACTCGGGCTGACATACATCAACATTCGGTCCGCCGCGGCCCCCATTCGGTCCGTGCGACGAGGAATGGAACAAGTCACCCGTGGCGACCTCACCGCGTCCGTCGTCGTGTACGACGGAACGGAACTGGGACTACTGCAGGCCGGCTTCAATCGCATGGCCGAGGGTCTGCGCGAGCGAGAGCGAATACGCGACCTCTTCGGGCGCCACGTCGGACACGAGGTTGCCGCAAACGCGGTTCGCCGAAACCCGGAACTCGGCGGTGAAGAACGTGACGTTGCCGTACTCTTCGTCGACGTCATCGGATCGACCACGATCGCGGCCACCAACTCCCCTACGGCGGTGGTCGCTCTACTCAACCGTTTCTTCGACGTCATAGTCGACGAGGTCGACGCACACGGCGGATTCGTCAACAAGTTCGAGGGCGACGCAGCGCTGGCGATCTTCGGAGCGCCGACGACACTCGACGATCACGCCGGCAGCGCACTCGCCGCTGCCCGCAAGATTCAGCAGCGCCTGCGTGCCGAGGTTCCGGAAGTGAGCGCGGGAATCGGCGTCGCCGCAGGTGTTGCCGTAGCCGGGAACGTCGGTGCGCGAGAAAGATTCGAGTACACCGTCATCGGTGATCCCGTCAACGAAGCGGCGCGACTGTCCGAAGTTGCCAAGACGGTTCCGGGTAACGTCGCCGCATCCGGTCGGGCTGTGGCTGCCGCTGACAGCGCCGAGGCTGCACAGTGGTCGATCACCGAGAACATCACCCTTCGCGGCCGCCTCGAACAGACCGAGCTCGCGATTCCGTGCGACGCTCTGGAGTCCGAGACCAGCCCGTCAGACTCCGTGCCCGTTCAGCCCTGACCCCACCTCCCCCCCTGAGCGAACGGCACGTTCGGTCGGTCCAAGGCGATCAACGCCACGTTCGCTCGATGACTTTCCCGCTTCTCGACGGTCTATATCGGCACAGCGAAAATCCGACGACGCCTGGGAGATGGGTACGACTATGAAACTGACAACCTTTACCATCGTCACCCTCGACGGGGTGATGCAAGGACTCGGTGGTCCGGACGAAGATCGCCGTGGCGGATTCGAGCGGGGCGGCTGGTCCGCGCCATTGGTGGACACCGAAGCCATGGATTATCTCGTCCAGGTCTACCAGCGAGCTGACGCGTTCCTGTTCGGGCGACACACGTACGAGATCTTCGCCGGCTATTGGGGCGCGTTCGAGAATCCCGACGTCAACCCCATTGCAAGCGCACTGAATTCGCGGCCCAAGTACCTTGCGTCGACGACGCTCACCGATCCGCAATGGAAGAACACGACAGCCCTTTCAGGTGACACCGCCATCGCTCTCGGCGAACTGAAAGCCAGACCCGGCGGTGAGCTTCAGGTGCACGGCAGTGGCAACCTGTGCCGCTGGCTTCTCGCGAACGATCTTGTCGACGAGATGATCCTGCTGATCGTTCCGGTGGTGGTAGGCCAGGGCACGCGACTGTTTTCCGACTCCGGACCGGACATCGCACTCGAGCTGGCCGAATCGCGAGCCACATCAAAGGGCGTGACGATTCAGAGGTATCTGCCGGCCGGCCGGCCGAAGTATGCGACTGCCACCGCCGACGGCATCGACTGATCCGGGCAAAGCGCCTGTCGTCCTCAGGCGTGTTCCCGCCCCTGATGGTGTGAACGTACCGTTCCCCTCGTCTAAGAGGGTGAGCGTGTCGTTCACTCGATCCCGGACGGGGTGGTGAGTCGGCGGAGTGCCCGCCCCTTTGATGGTGTGAACGGTACGTTCGGTCGATCTGAGGCGACGAACGTACCGTTCGCTCGAAGTCGGGGGCCGGCGGGGGTGTTTTGGTGGGGTGTTTTGGGTACGAGAAAGCCCCCCAACCAGTACTGGTTGGGGGGCTTCTCTAATGTGTGTTCGGCGGTGTCCTACTCTCCCACACCCTGTCGAGTGCAGTACCATCGGCGCTGAAGGGCTTAGCTTCCGGGTTCGGAATGGGACCGGGCGTTTCCCCTTCGCTATGACCGCCGTAACTCTATGAAACTGTCACAGTAACCTTCTTCTGATCACCTGGTTTCACCACCCGTCAACACCAGTTTCTGGTGTTGGGGGATGGAGAAAACAGGGTTTCTCATCAGTATCTGTGTGTTGTTTCAGATACCGCACAGTGGACGCGTAGCTTCTTTGTGGTAAGTCCTCGGCCTATTAGTACCAGTCACCTGCATGCATTACTGCACTTCCAGTTCTGGCCTATCAACCCGGTGGTCTGCCGGGGGCCTTACCCCCTCGAGGGGGTGAGAAACCTCATCTTGGAACAGGCTTCCCGCTTAGATGCTTTCAGCGGTTATCCCTTCCGAACGTAGCTAACCAGCGGTGCTCCTGGCGGAACAACTGGCACACCAGAGGTTCGTCCGTCCCGGTCCTCTCGTACTAGGGACAGCCTTCCTCAAGTTTCTAACGCGCGCGGCGGATAGAGACCGAACTGTCTCACGACGTTCTAAACCCAGCTCGCGTGCCGCTTTAATGGGCGAACAGCCCAACCCTTGGGACCTACTCCAGCCCCAGGATGCGACGAGCCGACATCGAGGTGCCAAACCATCCCGTCGATATGGACTCTTGGGGAAGATCAGCCTGTTATCCCCGGGGTACCTTTTATCCGTTGAGCGACACCGCTTCCACTTGCCGGTGCCGGATCACTAGTCCCGACTTTCGTCCCTGCTCGACCTGTCAGTCTCACAGTCAAGCTCCCTTGTGCACTTGCACTCGACACCTGATTGCCAACCAGGCTGAGGGAACCTTTGGGCGCCTCCGTTACATTTTGGGAGGCAACCGCCCCAGTTAAACTACCCACCAGGCACTGTCCCTGAACCAGATCATGGTCCGAGGTTAGAGGTCCAATTCGATCAGAGTGGTATTTCAACAACGACTCCACGATAACTGGCGTCACCGCTTCACAGTCTCCCACCTATCCTACACAAACCGAACCGAACACCAATACCAAGCTGTAGTGAAGGTCCCGGGGTCTTTTCGTCCTGCCGCGCGTAACGAGCATCTTTACTCGTAATGCAATTTCGCCGAGTCTACGGTTGAGACAGCTGAGAAGTCGTTACGCCATTCGTGCAGGTCGGAACTTACCCGACAAGGAATTTCGCTACCTTAGGATGGTTATAGTTACCACCGCCGTTTACTGGGGCTTAAATTCTCAGCTTCGCTCCGAAGAACTAACCGGTCCTCTTAACCTTCCAGCACCGGGCAGGCGTCAGTCCGTATACATCGTCTTACGACTTCGCACGGACCTGTGTTTTTAGTAAACAGTCGCTTCTCACTGGTCTCTGCGGCCCCACCCAGCTCAGACAGTAAATGTCGTCACCAGACAGGGCCCCCCTTCTCCCGAAGTTACGGGGGCATTTTGCCGAGTTCCTTAACCATAGTTATCTCGATCGCCTTAGTATTCTCTACCTGACCACCTGTGTCGGTTTGGGGTACGGGCCGTGTGAAAGCTCGCTAGAGGCTTTTCTCGGCAGCATAGGATCACTGAATTCGCCTCAATCGGCTACGCATCACGTCTCAGGCTATGTGCGACCCGGATTTGCCTAGGTCACGCCCTACACGCTTACACCAGTATTACCACTGACTGGCTCAGCTACCTTCCTGCGTCACCCCATCGCTTGGCTACTACCAGATCAGGTCCCATGCATCCACCAACTCGAGACCCGAAGGTCTTCTCGTGGCTTCAGGATGGTTAGTATCACTGATTCACCATGGGCGCGTTCACACGGGTACGGGAATATCAACCCGTTGTCCATCGGCTACGCCTGTCGGCCTCGTCTTAGGTCCCGACTCACCCTGGGCGGATTAACCTGGCCCAGGAACCCTTGGTCATTCGGCGGACGAGTTTCTCACTCGTCTTTCGCTACTCATGCCTGCATTCTCACTCGTGTGGCCTCCACGGCTAGGTCACCCTGCCGCTTCCATGGCCACACGACGCTCCCCTACCCATCCACACACCTGCCAGAAAATCCTTGGATCAACTGGGGGCTATTGCGTGAATGCCGCAGCTTCGGTGGTGTACTTGAGCCCCGCTACATTGTCGGCGCAGGATCACTTGACCAGTGAGCTATTACGCACTCTTTCAAGGGTGGCTGCTTCTAAGCCAACCTCCTGGTTGTCTTCGCGACCCCACATCCTTTTCCACTTAGTACACGCTTAGGGACCTTAGCTGGCGATCTGGGCTGTTTCCCTCTCGACTACGAACCTTATCGCCCGCAGTCTCACTGCCGCGCTCTCACTCACCGGCATTCGGAGTTTGGCTGATTTCGGTAAGCTTGTGGGCCCCCTAGACCATCCAGTAGCTCTACCTCCGGTGAGAAACACGCGACGCTGCACCTAAATGCATTTCGGGGAGAACCAGCTATCACGGAGTTTGATTGGCCTTTCACCCCTACCCACAACTCATCCCCTCAGTTTTCAACCTAAGTGGGTTCGGTCCTCCACGACGTCTTACCGTCGCTTCAACCTGGCCATGGGTAGATCACTCCGCTTCGGGTCTAGAGCATGCCACTACGATCGCCCTATTCGGACTCGCTTTCGCTACGGCTACCCCACACGGGTTAACCTCGCGACATGCCACTAACTCGCAGGCTCATTCTTCAAAAGGCACGCCATCACCCCCAGCAGTAAACTGCTCGAAGGCTCTGACGGATTGTAAGCGCACGGTTTCAGGTACTATTTCACTCCCCTCCCGGGGTACTTTTCACCTTTCCCTCACGGTACTAGTCCGCTATCGGTCACCAGGGAGTATTCAGGCTTATCGGGTGGTCCCGACAGATTCACACCAGATTTCACGGGCCCGGTGCTACTTGGGTTTCCATTACAACAGTCACAAAGTTTTCGTGTACGGGATTCTCACCCTCTACGACAGGCCGTTCCAGACCACTTCCACTAACCCTGTGATTTCTTACTGTTGGCCAACACGGCAGTATTGACAAAATGAACCCCACAACCCCACGAATGCAACACCTGCCGGCTATCACACACCCATGGTTTAGCCTCTTCCGCTTTCGCTCGCCACTACTCACGGAATCACGGTTGTTTTCTCTTCCTGTGGGTACTGAGATGTTTCACTTCCCCACGTTCCCTCCACACGCCCTATATATTCAGGCGCGGGTAACACGACATCACTCGTGCTGGGTTTCCCCATTCGGACATCCTCGGATCACAGCTCGGTTGACAGCTCCCCGAGGCTTATCGCAGCCTCCTACGTCCTTCATCGGCTCCTGGTGCCAAGGCATCCACCGTACGCTCTTCATTACTTACAACAAAGATGCTCGCGTCCACTGTGCAGTTCTCAAACAACACACAACACTCAGGCTCCAAGCAGACACCAACAAGAAAAAATTCTTGCGGTATGACCGCGCCTGAACATTGTCGTTACTTCCTAGAGAGGAAACACTCGCGTGTTCTCTCAGGACCCAACAGTATGTCGATATATTGCACTCGCCGGCAGATCATGTGATCTGCCGTGATGCGAGGAAGTTTGTCAGCGTCCACCCATGAGCTCCTGCCGGACCACAAGTGGGTCCGAAACAGGCTCTGCCAACCAACCATCCACCTGTGTGGATATTGGATTGGAGAATGCTCCTTAGAAAGGAGGTGATCCAGCCGCACCTTCCGGTACGGCTACCTTGTTACGACTTCGTCCCAATCGCCGATCCCACCTTCGACGGCTCCCTCCCACAAGGGGTTAAGCCACCGGCTTCGGGTGTTACCGACTTTCATGACGTGACGGGCGGTGTGTACAAGGCCCGGGAACGTATTCACCGCAGCGTTGCTGATCTGCGATTACTAGCGACTCCGACTTCACGGGGTCGAGTTGCAGACCCCGATCCGAACTGAGACCAGCTTTAAGGGATTCGCTCCACCTCACGGTCTCGCAGCCCTCTGTACTGGCCATTGTAGCATGTGTGAAGCCCTGGACATAAGGGGCATGATGACTTGACGTCGTCCCCACCTTCCTCCGAGTTGACCCCGGCAGTCTCTTACGAGTCCCCACCATAACGTGCTGGCAACATAAGATAGGGGTTGCGCTCGTTGCGGGACTTAACCCAACATCTCACGACACGAGCTGACGACAGCCATGCACCACCTGTATACCGACCACAAGGGGGGCCACATCTCTGCAGCTTTCCGGTATATGTCAAACCCAGGTAAGGTTCTTCGCGTTGCATCGAATTAATCCACATGCTCCGCCGCTTGTGCGGGCCCCCGTCAATTCCTTTGAGTTTTAGCCTTGCGGCCGTACTCCCCAGGCGGGGCGCTTAATGCGTTAGCTACGGCACGGATTCCGTGGAAGGAACCCACACCTAGCGCCCACCGTTTACGGCGTGGACTACCAGGGTATCTAATCCTGTTCGCTACCCACGCTTTCGTTCCTCAGCGTCAGTTACTGCCCAGAGACCCGCCTTCGCCACCGGTGTTCCTCCTGATATCTGCGCATTTCACCGCTACACCAGGAATTCCAGTCTCCCCTGCAGTACTCAAGTCTGCCCGTATCGCCTGCAAGCCAGCAGTTGAGCTGCTGGTTTTCACAAACGACGCGACAAACCGCCTACGAACTCTTTACGCCCAGTAATTCCGGACAACGCTTGCACCCTACGTATTACCGCGGCTGCTGGCACGTAGTTAGCCGGTGCTTCTTCTGCAGGTACCGTCACTTGCGCTTCGTCCCTGCTGAAAGAGGTTTACAACCCGAAGGCCGTCATCCCTCACGCGGCGTCGCTGCATCAGGCTTTCGCCCATTGTGCAATATTCCCCACTGCTGCCTCCCGTAGGAGTCTGGGCCGTGTCTCAGTCCCAGTGTGGCCGGTCACCCTCTCAGGTCGGCTACCCGTCGTCGCCTTGGTAGGCCATTACCCCACCAACAAGCTGATAGGCCGCGGGCCCATCCTGCACCGATAAATCTTTCCACCACCCACCATGCGATAGGAGGTCATATCCGGTATTAGACCCAGTTTCCCAGGCTTATCCCGAAGTGCAGGGCAGATCACCCACGTGTTACTCACCCGTTCGCCGCTCGTGTACCCCGAAAGGCCTTACCGCTCGACTTGCATGTGTTAAGCACGCCGCCAGCGTTCGTCCTGAGCCAGGATCAAACTCTCCGTTGAAGACTCTAGATTTCGCGGGCAAGCCCACTAATCAGTCATAGACAAAAAGAGTCAAATCACTAGCAAAAAACTCAACTAGCAAAAAATGTGTCGGCAACCATTCAGACGGAAGAATGAACAATCACCGACGAAAAATACTCACACCACACACAAACCAACCAAACCCCAAGAGGCGGTTGATCATTCGCGGATGTGAAGTACCAAAAAAATTTTGGCACTGACATTCATCGACACACTGTTGAGTTCTCAAAGAACACGCACACACCATCACCACGACCCTATGGCCGCCGCTCCGGGGCAACTTTTCCAGCCTATCCCATCATGATCATCGGCGCAAACCGCTGAACATTTGGGGAAGAACTGGAGGTGAAGAACAACCATACACGATGGAAACTACTTCGAAATTTGGTCAGGCACTTCGTACAACCTCGTGTCACTCGCCGTGAAGCGGGAGTCGGTGTCCGTGTCGCTCTGACTTGGAATAAGTTACGCGAACCTTCAATCAATTCACAAATCGCCTGGTCACTACACCGAATTGGCCGATTAAGGCCAGGTCAGACCGTTGAGCCTTTCCGCCAACTGCGAATAGGCCCGAGTGTGACGCCGAGCACCGATACCTAGTCGGTGCCCACCCGCTCGATCACTCCCCCGAGTCCACGGAGATTCTCGACGAATCGCGGGTACCCACGGTCGATGTGGAAAATATCGTGAACTTCGGTGGTTCCGTCCGCAACCAACCCCGCAAGCACGAGCCCGGCGCCGGCCCGAATGTCCGAAGACCACACCGGTGCACTCGACAACACCGGAACTCCGCGGATCACCGCATGGTGACCGTCAGTACGAGCGTCGGCGCCGAGTCGGATCATTTCCTCGACAAATCGGAAACGCGATTCGAATACGTTCTCGGTGATCATCGACGTGCCTTCGGCAACCGCAGCCAAACCGATTGCCATCGGCTGCAGGTCGGTCGGGAATCCGGGGTACGGCAATGTTGCGAAATTGACCGCTTTAGGCCGTTCACGCTGAATGACGCGGAAACCGTCAACCTCGGGAGTCACCTCCGCGCCGGCCGTCCGAAGCTTGTCGAGGACCAGTCCGAGATGCTTGTGGTTCACCCCACGAACGCGGACGTCACCCCTGGTCATGGATGCCGCGACACCCCACGTTGCAGCGACGATCCGATCGCCGATGACACGGTGCGTAGTCGGTTCCAACTTGCGGACGCCTTGAATGGTGAGCGTCGAACTTCCGCCGCCAGATACCTTGGCGCCCATCTCGTTGAGCATGTTGCACAGATCCACGATCTCGGGCTCACGTGCAGCGTTGTCGATCACTGTCTCACCACGGGCGAGGACCGCTGCCATCAAGATGTTCTCGGTTGCACCCACAGACGGGAAGACCAGGCGGATGTTCGCTCCATGCAGGTCGTCTGCCTCGGCAACTACACATCCGTGTTCGATCTCGCTGCGCGCACCCAACAGGCGGAGCCCGGATTGGTGCATGTCGAGGGGCCTCGAACCGATGGCGTCACCGCCAGGCAAGGCAACAACAGCGCGTCGACAACGCGCGACCAGCGGACCGAGAACACACACTGACGCTCGGAACTGTTTCACCGCATCGAAGTCAGCGTGATACTTCGGCTCGGCCGGCGTCGTGATCCGCACTTCGGAATCTTCGAGTTCGACTTCGCAGCCCAGACCTCGCAGAACGTCCGCCATCAGCGGTACGTCGAGAATGTCCGGGCAGTTGGTCACGACAGTGGTGCCTTCGGCCAACAGCGCCGCGGCCATCAGCTTCAGCACACTGTTCTTGGCCCCTCCCACCAGTACTTCACCTTCGAGGCGGTTACCCCCGGTCACAAGAAAGTGCTCACTCACGGTTCACAGCCTAGAGCCACAACCTCGTCGGCACCGCGCCGGTACCGTAGCCCTATGTCTGTTCACCTGACGAAGATCTACACCCGGACCGGCGACGACGGGACCACGGGCCTCAGCGATTTTTCCCGCGTGTCCAAGAACGATCCGCGTCTGATCGCATACGCGGATTGCGACGAGACCAATGCAGCGATCGGTGTGGCCGTTGCCCTCGGCACTCCCCCGGAGAATCTCCTCGCAATGCTGCGCCAGATCCAGAACGACCTTTTCGACGCAGGGGCCGACTTGTCCACCCCCGTGGTCGAGAACCCGAAGTACCCGCCGCTACGAGTGACTCAGTCCTACATCGATCGACTCGAAGGATGGTGCGATGAGCTCAATGAGCAACTGGCACCGTTGAATTCGTTCATTCTGCCGGGCGGTACCGCCTTGGGGGCCCTGCTTCACGTAGCAAGAACCGTCTCGCGGCGTGCGGAGCGTGCGGCTTGGTCCGCCATCGATGCGAACCCGGAAGACACGAGCATGCTCCCCGCGAAATACCTCAACAGATTGTCGGATCTGCTCTTCATCATGGGAAGAGTGGCAAATCCTGAAGGTGACGTGCTCTGGAAGCCCGGCGCCGGGGCTTGAGCGGGACCGGTCAGGCGGTGCGTCGCCTACGGGCGCGCCCGTCCGGCCGCGATTCCACCCAGGACAGGAACGCTGTCAATGCTCCACTGTCCAAAGCGATTTCGTAGGCCGACGAGCCGTCATTGACCTTGACCACGACGATGTCGTCGCTCATGATGTCGAATTCGGTACCCGAGGGAGAACGACGGCTCTCGACCTCGATACCTTGACGATCGATCCTGGAGTCCGGGCCCGGCCGCAGACTCGACAGTTTGAAAAAGACAAAGGTGCTTTCGCCGTAGCGAATGATTCCGTGACGCCACCCGCTGTCCCCCGGAGATGGCAGAACACGAAGCAGTGCAGCGGTACCGCCGCGACGCAGAACCAGCAGACGATACAGAAAAGCCGCGACGAGAACCGCGAGCAGCACAACCAGAATGATCAACACAGTCATTCCGAATGTCACTGTTCGTCGGCTCCCGTCGCGGCTTTACTCGAGTAACTTACGCGCGCTCGACGGCCCGGAGCTGACCCTTGGCGACCGCAATCGCTTCGAGGTCGCCCGAGTTCTCGGCCAAGACAGCCTTGGCTGCCTCGACGTCGATGTCCTGTGCCATGTCCGCGGACTCGGCAAGGATCGTCACCGTCGTCGCAGTGACGGAGAGAAATCCTCCGTGTACCGCAGCAACGATACGCTCGCCGTCGACCGAGGTGATCGACACGGTTCCGCCCTCGATCAGCTGGCCGAGGACCGGCTCATGCCCAGGCATGATTCCGATTTCACCCTCGGTGGTCTGAGCGCTGACCAGCGTCGCCGAACCAGACCACAAGCGCTGCTCGACGGCAACGAGTTCTACGGTCATCTCAGCCATCGTGGACTACTTCCCGGCCATCTTCTTGGCTGCAGCCTCGACGTCGTCGAGTCCACCGCAGCTGTTGAATGCCTGCTCGGGCAGGTGATCGAACTCGCCCTTGCAGACGCGGTCGAAGGCTTCGATCGTGTCGCGGAGCGGCACGACGGAGCCGGGCTCACCGGTGAACTTCTCGGCAACGATGAAGTTCTGGCCGAGGAACTTCTGGATACGACGGGCGCGGCCGACGAGGACCTTGTCCTCTTCCTGAAGCTCGTCCATACCGAGGATGGCGATGATGTCCTGCAGTTCCTTGTACTTCTGCAGAATGCGCTTGACCTCGTTGGCAACGCGGAAGTGCTCGGCACCGACGATGCCGGGCTCCAGGATGCGGGAGGTCGAGCTCAGCGGATCCACAGCGGGGTAGATACCCATCTGCGAAATCGGGCGCGAAAGCTCGGTGGTGGCATCGAGGTGCGCGAACGTCGTAGCCGGCGCGGGGTCGGTGTAGTCGTCGGCGGGCACGTAAATAGCCTGCAGCGAGGTGATCGAGCGACCGCGAGTCGAGGTGATGCGCTCCTGGAGCTCACCCATCTCGTCCGCCAGCGTGGGCTGGTAGCCCACTGCCGAAGGCATACGGCCGAGGAGGGTGGAAACCTCGGAGCCTGCCTGCGTGAAGCGGAAGATGTTGTCGATGAACAGCAGAACGTCCTGGCCCTGGACGTCGCGGAAGTACTCCGCCATCGTCAGTGCGGACAGGGCGACGCGCATACGCGTTCCGGGCGGCTCGTCCATCTGGCCGAAGACAAGGGCGGTGTCCTGGAGGACGCCCATCTCTTCCATTTCCAGGTGGAGGTCGGTGCCCTCACGGGTACGCTCACCGACGCCTGCGAACACCGAGGTGCCCGAGAACTCGCGAGCGATACGCGTGATCATTTCCTGGATCAGAACGGTCTTGCCGACGCCGGCGCCACCGAACAGGCCGATCTTTCCACCCTTGACGTACGGGGTGAGAAGGTCGATGACCTTGATGCCGGTCTCGAGGATCTCGGTCTTACCTTCGAGCTGATCGAAGGCTGGTGGCTTGCGGTGGATGCCCCACTGCTCGCCGTCGCGGCCGAGGCCGGGGGTGTCGAGGCAATCGCCCAGGGCGTTGAACACGTGGCCCTTGACGACGTCACCGACGGGAACCGAGATCGGCTTGCCCGAGTCGGTCACTGCAGTGCCGCGGACGAGGCCGTCGGTGGGCTGCATGGAGACGGTGCGGACCAGGTTGTCACCGAGGTGCTGTGCAACCTCGAGCGTCAGCGTCTTGGCGACCGAGGGAAGCGTGATCTCGGCGTTCAGGGCGTTGAACAGTTCAGGAACAGCGCCACGCGGGAATTCAACGTCCACGACGGGACCGATGACCCGCACGACGCGGCCGGCTACGGCCGAAGCCGAACCTGCCCCGTTGTTTTCGGTTACTGCTGCGGTCATGTGCTAGTCACTTCCTGCGCTCGAGGCGAGCGCGTTGGCGCCGCCGACGATCTCGCTGATTTCCTGGGTGATCTGGGCCTGGCGAGCCTGGTTGGCCTGACGGCTCAACGTGTTCACCAGTTCGTTTGCGTTGTCCGTCGCGGCCTTCATGGCAGTACGACGGGCTGCCGACTCCGATGCCGCAGCATCGAGAAGCGACGAGAAGATACGAGTGCTGACGTACTTCGGGAGAAGAGCGCCGAGAAGCTTCTCGGGCTCGGGCTCGAAGCTGAAGTCCGCGACGGGGCCATTGTCATGGTCGTCGTCGTGGCCGTTGGTCAGCATGTCGTCACCGAGTTCGATGCGCTCTTCCGACACGAAGACCTCGAGAGGAGCCATACGGCGAACCTCGGGAGTCTGCGTCAGCATCGACACGAAGCGGGTGTAGACGATATGGAGTTCGTCGACGCCCTCGATCGTGCCTTCACCGTTCGGAGCCGCAACCTGGTTACCCGAACCAGCCATGAACAGCTCCACCAGGTGGCGGCTGGCCTTCGCTGCATCCGAGTAACCCGGATCCTGCGAGAAGCCCGTCCACGCAGCACCGATGTCGCGGCCGCGGAACGTGTAGTAGCCGAGCCCCTTGGAACCGAGCACGTACACGACCGGCTCCTTGCCCTCGCTGCGGAGGAGAGCCATGAGCTCTTCTGCCTGCTTGAGAACGTTGGAGTTGTAGCCACCACACATGCCGCGGTCACTGGTGACAACGAGGACCGCTGCCCGCTTGGGCTCCGGACGCTCGTTGAGCAACGGGTGATCGAGCGAAGCAGACGCACTCGCCAATTCGGTGAGTACCTTCGTGATCTCCTCGGCATACGGCTTGGACGCGGCGACGCGAATCTGAGCCTTGGTGATACGCGAAGTCGCGATCAGTTCCTGTGCCTTGGTGATCTTCTTGGTCGAGTTGACCGACTTGATACGAGACCGCAATTCGAGAATGCTCGCCATCGATCAATCACTCTCCCTTCGGAATTCGCAGTGTCATGGGCGCGTACGTCACTTGCTGACGGTCTTGCGCTTGACGTTGATCTGCTCGTTCGCGACCTCGTCGGCGCCCAAAGCGTCAGCCTCGGCTTCGTTCACGACCCGGCTTCCGTCGGATGCGATGAAGCCTTCCTTGAACTTGTTCGTCGCGGCGATCAGCTCAGCAGCGTTGTCGGCATCAAGTGCCTTACCGCCGTTGATGCTGGAGTAGACGCCAGCAGCCGAGTGCTTGAGGTCTTCGAGCAGTTCCTTCTCGAAGCGACGGACATCGCCGATCGGAACGCTGTCGAAGATGCCTTCGCCGGCCAGGTAGATCGAGACGATCTGGTCCTCGACGGGGATCGGGCTGTACTGATCCTGCTTGAGCAACTCGACCAGACGGGCGCCGCGCTCGAGCTGAGCCTTGGAGGCAGCGTCGAGGTCGGATGCGAAGGCGGAGAACGCTTCGAGCTCACGGAACTGAGCCAGTTCCAGACGCAGCGAACCGGAAACCTTCTTCATGCCCTTGGTCTGTGCAGCGCCGCCGACGCGGGAGACCGAGATACCGACGTTGATCGCGGGGCGAACGCCCTTGTTGAACAGGTCGGACTCGAGGAACACCTGACCGTCGGTGATGGAGATGACGTTGGTCGGGATGTAAGCCGAGACGTCGTTCGCCTTGGTCTCGATGATCGGCAGAGCCGTCAGCGAGCCACCGCCGAGTGCGTCGGACAGCTTCGCCGAACGCTCCAGCAGACGGGAGTGCAAGTAGAAGACGTCACCGGGGTAAGCCTCGCGTCCCGGCGGGCGACGCAGCAGCAGCGAGATGGCGCGGTACGCCTCTGCCTGCTTGGTCAGGTCGTCGAACACGACCAGAACGTGCTTGCCCTGGTACATCCAGTGCTGGCCGATGGCCGAGCCGGTGTATGGTGCGAGCCACTTGAAGCCTGCGGAATCAGATGCCGGAGCAGCAACGATGGTGGTGTACTCCATCGCGCCCTTCTCCTCGAGGGCAGCCTTGACGCCCGCGATGGTGGAACCCTTCTGACCGATGGCAACGTAGATGCAGCGCACCTGCTTGTTGACATCGCCGGAATCCCAGTTGGCCTTCTGGTTCAGGATGGCGTCGATGCAGACCGCGGTCTTGCCGGTCTTGCGGTCGCCGATGATGAGCTGGCGCTGGCCGCGGCCGATCGGGGTCATGGCGTCGATAGCCTTGATACCGGTCTGGAGCGGCTCTTCGACCGGCTGGCGCTCGAGCACCGAAGCAGCCTGGAGCTCGAGTGCACGGTTCTCGGTGCTCTCGATCTCGCCGAGGCCGTCGATGGGCGCACCCAGCGGGTCGATGACGCGGCCGAGGAAAGCATCGCCGACGGGAACCGACAGAACGTCGCCCGTGCGCTTTACTTCCTGGCCTTCTTGAATGTTCTGGTAATCGCCAAGGATGACGGCACCGATTTCGGTGGCATCCAGGTTGAGCGCGACGCCGACGATTCCACCGGGGAACTCCAACAGCTCGTTGGACATAGCCGAAGGCAGGCCAGAGACGTGCGCAATGCCGTCACTGGTGTCGGTCACTGTGCCGACCTCCTCACGGGAGGCCTCCGGGGAGTAGCTCGCGGTGTAGTTGTCGATCGCGCTACGGATCTCGTCGGAGGAGATCGTCAGCTCCGCCATGTTTTTCCTGCTCTCGGTGTCTGGTCTTCGAAAAGATCTGGAGTATGTGTTCGGCTGAAGGACTACTTGAGGTTCTTCCGCAGTGCTGCGAGTCGACCCGCTGCGCTGCCGTCGATAACCTCGTCGCCCACCCGGACGACCAAGCCGCTGAGGAGTTCTGGATCGACCTCGACGTGCACTGCTACCGGCTTCCCGTAGGTGCGGGTAAGAGTGCTCGCCAAGCGATCCGACTGCTCCGAGCTCAACGCCGAGGCGCTGCGAACGTGAGCAACGGTGGTATCGCGCTGCGCTGCGGCAAGATTCGACAGCTGATCGAAAGTGTCTGCGGGTGCAGACTTCAACCGGCCGACGGCCTGTCCGGCGAGTGCCTCGGTGACCGCGGTGACCTTGCCGTAGAGCAAGCGGGAGAGGAACTCACGCTTGCGGGCTGCGGGAACCGACAGATCCGAGAGCGTCTGCTCCAGGCTGGGATCCCCTGCCACGATGCGACCGAGACGGAAGAGCTCGTCCTCAACGGTGTCCAACTGGCTCTGATCGGCTGCGGCGCGGAGCAGAGCTTCGCGTCCGAGCAGTTCGAGCGAGTTGACCAAGTCGCGGGCCGCAGACCAGTCCTGGCCTGCAGCTGCCTTCACGGTGGCGAGCGCCTCGGCGCCGACCTTTCCGGAGAACAACTGCTCTGCCAAAGCCTGGCGACCAGCGGCCGGTGCCGAAGCGTCAGCCAGCGCGCTGCGAAGAGCGCGCTGGCCGTCGAGTACCTCGACCACCGAGAAGAGCTCGGACCCAGCCTGAGCAGAAGCAGCAGTTGCGGCTCCTGCAGAGACGGCGCCCAGGGCACTGCTCAGCGCAGAACGAGTCTGCGCCAAGGCTTCACGGCTCGCTGCGTACATGTTGCTCACTTCCTGGCTGAATCAGCGCTGACGGTGTCGAGCTCGTTGAGGAAACGATCAACCGTTCCGGCGCGCTTCACGTCGTCGGCGAGGGACTCCCCGATGACCTTCTCGGCCAGGTCTACAGCGGTCTTGCCGAGATCCGAGCGGAGCTCAGCGACAATCTGCTGACGCTGGGCGACGAGCTGGCTGTGGCCTGCGGCCACGATGCGGTCGCTCTCGTCCTGCGCCTGAACCTTCATGTCAGCGATGATCTGCTGACCCTGGGTACGCGCTTCCTCACGGATCTGCGCTGCCTCGGTACGAGCTTCGGCGAGCTGCGCGCGGTACTGCTCGAGCGCTGCTGCTGCCTCCGCCTGTGCGTCTTCGGCTTTCTTGATGCCGCCCTCGATCTGCTCGGTGCGTTCGGCCAAGACCTTCTGGAACTTCGGAAGAACGAGCTTCCAGAAGACGAAACCAACTACTACGAGCGCGACCGCGGACCACACGATGTCGTATGTCTCGGGGATGAGGGGATTGTGTTCAGTCGTCCCCTCCGCCGCGAGAATTGCGATGGTGGCTGCCATGTCGGTCTTAGAAGATGAAGCCGGCGACGAGGCCGATCAGCGCGAGGGCCTCGGTGAATGCAATACCGAGGAACATGGTGGTACGAACCTGGCCGGCCATCTCGGGCTGGCGGACCATGCCTTCGATTGCCTTGCCCACAACGATGCCCACGCCGATGCCGGGGCCGATTGCTGCGAGGCCGTAGCCGATGGCTCCGTAGCCGCGCGACTTGGTCTCGACAACTTCCTGAGCGAGGTAAGCGATGCTCATGGTGTTCCATTCCCTTTCTGTTGACCTCCGCCGGATTCGGCAAGAGGCTCAGTTCTTGGTGTAGCTGGTGAGGAGGTAAAAGGTCAGTGCTCGTCGGCGTGGAGCGCCAGATCGATGTACACCGCGGTCAGCAGCGCGAACACGTAAGCCTGCAGGAAGATGACCAGCAGCTCGAAGAACGTGAATGCGATACCGGCAATGATCGACGGAACACCGAAGATCGCCTGGAATCCGCCGGACACGAAGAAGAAGTAGTTCGTCGCGCTGAAGAACAGCACCAGCAGGATGTGGCCGGCCAACATGTTGGCCATGAGACGAACCATCAGCGTGAACGGGCGCAGGATGAAGGTCGAGATGAACTCGATGGGCACCAACAGGAAGTGCAGGGGCAGCGGGACGCCGGGAACGACGATGCTGCTCTTGACGTACTTGAAGAAGCCGTACTTCTTGATTCCCACGTAGTTGAACACGATGTAGGCGAGCGCTGCGAGTACCAGCGGCATACCGATTCGTGCGTTCGGCGAGATGTTCAGGAAGGGAATGACGCTGGCCAGGTTGCTGGCGACCACGATGAAGAAGATCGTCGTGATGACCGGCAGGAAGCGCTTGCCCTGTTCCTTGCCCAGGATCTCCTCGGCGATGTTGATACGAACGAAGTCGAGCGCGAGCTCAGCTGCGTTCTGCAGTCCACGGGGAACCAGTCGAGGGCTGCGCATTGCGATCACGAAGAAGGCTGCGACCAGCACCGACATCAGCAGACGAATCAGCATCAGACGGTCGAGCTCGAAGGGGCCCGCGTGAATCAACACGGAGGGCGGGAAAAAATCGTCTAGTGACGGCGCATGGAATTCATCCGCGGCCAGGGTGGTGACGCTCAGCGTTCTCTCCCGTAGTCGGTCCGCAGCCATCATTGACTGCGGTTCGATCGGACATTGACGATCTACAAGTCGACAAGTTCGACTCGCGCATTCGTCAGCAGCTGGAGAACCCTAGAGGGGCCTGGCGTCTGTCGGTGTCGGCGACTCTCGTCGACTCAGTGGTCAGAATTTCGACCACCTGCGAGCACATGGCATCGTCGGCTGAGTGTTACTCGGCCCACCATTGCTCTCGCTTGAACCGAACCTTATCAAGTCATCTACGACATTGTGTAGATGGGGTACCTGGAAGTCCGATTAGTTACCTCTTGTAGTACTACTCGTCGTCGTCGACGTTGCTGCTGGGAGCGGGATCGACGTACGGAGTTTTGGTTCCCAGGACGCCGTAAGTCTCCGCACCGAGCACCACGACCAGCGACATGATGATGACCAGGACGAGAGCGGTCTTGTTGTAGAAATCCATGTCCGAGAGGACAAAGAGAACCACCATCGCGAGAATCATCTTCAGCAGCCAGGTACCGAGCAGAACGGCACCGGCCGTGAGCGCAGGCAGCTTCGCTGTGAGCAGCACGCCCAACGCCGTGAACAAGATGAACCCGCCGCCGACGGCTGCGCCGATCAGAGCGCCGTAGACGCCTTCCTTACCGGCGAAGAGCCCGCCCAGGAGCGCGCCGACCACGGCCAGCGCGATCAGCCCCATCACACCCCACTTCACGGCCGACTTCATGGCGGCGGTCGAATCAGGGATGGGTTGCGAGGCAGGTACAGGCTGCGGCGTGTTCGTCACGATGCCCAAGGGTAATGGATCGGAAAACTTGGCTAGCGACGCTGCTGCTTGCGATCGATCAGCGAAGGCACCGCAGTGAAGAACAACGCAAGAACCAAACCGGCCGCGACGAGTACAACAACCAGCTGACGATTGAGCAGCGAGGATCCGACGGCACCGAACGCCAGGACGCTGACCCACAGGTAGATGACCAGCACAACTCGTCGGTGCGTGTGTCCGATCTGCAAGAGGCGATGATGCAGGTGCATCTTGTCCGGACTGAACGGACTGACGCCCGCTTTCGTCCGGCGGATCACGGCCAGGAGCATGTCCAGCATCGGGATGAACATCACAGCCCCGACCAGCAACAACGGCGCGAGGAGGCCGACGAGGTCGCGGGTTCCGTAAGCAGCGAGCGGAATACGACCGGATGCACTGGTGGAGATCGCGGCCAGCATGAGACCGATCAACATCGACCCGGAATCGCCCATGAAAATGCGCGCTGGATTGAAGTTGTGTGGAAGAAAACCGAGACAAGCGCCTGCCAAAGCCGCCGCGATCATCGCCGGCGGGTAGACACTCGCGTCGCCGCCCTGATCGTGGAGAAGACCGATCGAGAAGATGAGGATGGCGAGCGCCGCAATCAGACCCAACCCGGCGGCC
This sequence comes from Rhodococcus sp. SG20037, assembly GCF_031763325.1. Taxonomy (NCBI): domain Bacteria; kingdom Bacillati; phylum Actinomycetota; class Actinomycetes; order Mycobacteriales; family Nocardiaceae; genus Rhodococcus; species Rhodococcus sp. SG20037. The sequence continues at coordinate 4,119,220 of NZ_CP134497.1, forward strand.
AATCCGTCGAGACCGTCGACAAAATTCATGGCGTTGATGGTCGCGACGGCAACAGCAACGGTGAACAGTCCGGATTGAATCTGATCGAGGATGATGGTGGACCCACCGTCACCGCCGAACGGGTTGTAGATGATGAACCAGCTGACGCCCATCACCACGAGAACGCCGGCAGCAGTCACCTGACCGACAAATTTGGTGAGGGCATCGAGGCCCCACCTGTCGTCGATCACACCCACGAGGACGATGACGGCGCCAGCTACGAGCGCAGCGTGTACGTCAGGACTGCCGAAGCCGAAACCTCTTGTGAGCGCGGGTAATTGCTGCGCGAACAGCAGACCGACAGCCATGCCGACATACATTCCGACGCCACCGAGGCGCGGAATCGGCTCGACGTGAACGTCCCGATCACGAGGAATCGCGACAGCGCCGAACCTCAGCGCCAACAACCGGACTGCGCCAGTCGCCAGGTAGGTCACCACCGCCGCCGTACACAGCACGAGCAAAAGTTCACGGATGGGAACACCCGCTCCCCCGCCACCCTGTGCCAGATACGTGGTCGCCTCGTAGGAAGTGATCACTGCTCGAGATCACCCGTCTGGCGGGCATAGGCAGGCTTTGCCCGGACCAGTTCGCGAACGCCGTCGGCAACTGCTGCCAACTCGGCCTCTCCTGACGTGGTGGCGGGGTCCGCGACAACTGCGCGCGCGATCAACTCCCCCACCACGCTCATGTCGGAGAGGTTGAAACCCTGGGTCGTCACGGCCGCGGACCCGACGCGGATTCCGGACGTGACGGCGGGCGACTGCGGATCGAACGGAATCGCGTTCTTGTTGAGCGTGATCGAAGCCAGTCCGCACCTACGCTCGGCGTCGACGCCGGTGACACCGCTTGCGCGCAGGTCGAGAAGCGCCAGATGTGTGTCGGTTCCACCGGACACGGTGCGCAGACCGCGAGCTTCCAACGACAGCGCGAGCGCCGATGCGTTGGCAACCACTTCCTGTGCATACCAACGATATTCCGGCGTCGACGCTTCCTTGAAGGCAACCGCCTTCGCAGCGATCGCATGCATCATCGGGCCGCCTTGAATGAAGGGGAACACCGCGCGATCTACAGCCGAGGCGTGCTCGCTGCGGCACAGGATCATTCCGCCGCGCGGGCCTCTGAGGACTTTGTGCGTCGTCGCGGAGACGACGTCGGCGTACGGAACGCACGACGGTATCGCCCGGCCTGCCACGAGTCCGATGAAGTGGGCGGCGTCGACCCACAGGATCGCACCGACCTCGTCTGCGATCGAGCGGAAGGCTGCGAAGTCGATGGTGCGGGAGTACGCGGTCGCGCCGGCGACGATGATTTTCGGCTTGTGCGCCAGAGCCAGGGTGCGAACCTCGTCGTAGTCGATCAATTCGGTGGCCGAATCGACGTGATAGGGAACGGTGGTGAACCACTGCCCAGAAAAGCTGACGCGAGACCCGTGAGTCAGATGCCCACCGTGCGGCAGACTCATCGCCAATACGGTGTCGCCGGGCTTGGCGAATGCGGCGTACACCGCGAGATTCGCGGTGGCCCCCGAATGCGGTTGGACGTTGACGTGCTCGGCGCCGAACAGTGCCTTTGCCCGGTCGATCGCCAGATTCTCGGCTACGTCGACGTACTCGCACCCGCCGTAATAACGCCGACCCGGATAACCCTCGGCGTACTTGTTGCTCAGGGTCGAACCCAAGGCAGCCAGTACCGAGGAGCTGGTGAAGTTCTCGCTCGCGATGAGTTGAAGTCCGTCGCGCTGACGCTCGAGTTCGGCCAGCGCAACAGCCGCGATCTCGGGGTCTGCCGTGGCAAGCTCACCGAAATCCGGTCCCCAATACGTGGATTCCCCCGCGCGCTCGCCGCCGGCGCCGACCATCGTTACGAAACTCCCTCTACGAGACTTTCCGGACTGGTGCCCAATACCTCGGCGATGGATTCTGCCGAGACGGCACCCACTCGCAAGATACGCGGTGAATTGCCGGTCAGGTCGACGATCGTCGAAGCAACGGCATGTTCGGCCTTGCCCCCGTCGAGATACACGCTGGCAGATCCGCCGAGCTGATCTCGGGCTTCCTCGACGGTAGTTGCCGGCGGACGCCCCGAAATGTTGGCGCTCGAGACGGCAAGCGGTCCGACATCGCGCAACAGTTCGAGGGCAACCGGGTGGAGGGGCATGCGGAGCATGACGGTTCCGCGGGTATCACCGAGGTCCCAGGCAAGTGAAGGCGCCTGCTCGACGACCAGGCTCAGTCCGCCGGGCCAGAATGCGCGGATCAGATCCCGTGCCTGCGGGCGCACGCTGTAGACGAGCCCGTCGATGGTGTTCCACGATCCGACCAGTACCGGGACGGGCATGTCTCGCCCGCGTCCCTTGGCGCGCAACAGACTCGTGACAGCTTCGCTGTCGAACGCGTCGGCGGCGAGTCCGTAAAGGGTGTCGGTAGGGAGAACTACGAGTCGGCCGGCCTTGAGCGCGTTCTTCGCGGCGGCCAAGCCTGCGGTTCGGGAATCTGTCTGACTGCAGTCGTACACGGTACTCACTCAGCCATCCTTTCACTCTGCGCTTCGGGCGTTCGATTCCGCTGTGCTTCGACGTCGGTGGCGACACGTCTGGCGACGACGAATCGCGGACGACCGGCAAGATCTGGATGCTGCGCGACCTCGCCGAATACCCGGCGCGCAGAGAACAGCGCAGCGACGCCGTCCCCGTTGGTGTCGTCGTGCTCGATGCCTGCCGCGCCGCCGATTCGAAGCCACCGCGCGATGTTGCTGATCATGGGTTTGATGACGGACAGACCGTCGACGCCACCGAACAACGCGGTGTGCGGGTCGTAATCCATGACCTCAGGCTGCAATTGCGCGCCTTCGGGGATGTACGGCGGATTGGAAACGACCAGATCGACGCCGCCCTCGAGTCCTGGCAACAGGTTCCGATCGGTGACATCGCCCTGATGCAGATGGATCGGTGTATCACCGGCGGCCTCGCGGTCGGCAGCATTACGACGCGCCCACGCCAACGCGGCGGGCTCCTTCTCCACGGCGTGAACGACGGCGTCCGGACGGGCCTCGGCGATGGACAGCGCGAGTACACCCGATCCCGTGCACAGGTCCAGAACTACCGGCGGCTTGCTTCCGCAACCTTCGAGGAACGAGAGTGCCCAACCCATGAGCAGTTCGGTTTCCGGCCGCGGAATGAAGACACCCGGCCCGACAGCGACGTCGATGTTGCCCATCGACGCGACTCCGATGATGTGCTGCAACGGAATCCGCTTCACCCGTTGCGCAACCAACTCGTCGAACGCCGCGATGACCTCGGGATCGACCAACGGAATCAGCCCGAGACGCGTGCGTTCGACCCCGAGCAGGTGGGATGCCAACAACTCGGCGTCGGTGCGTGGGCTGGGCACACCTGCGGCGTCGAGCTGTTTTGCAGCTTCGATCAGCGCCAAACGAAGTGGAAGTCGACTCACGGGTACAGCCTGCCACGCTCGACCGACACGCGGTTCACCGAGTTCCCGGCGGGATGGAGGTCAGTCATGGTCTGCATCTACTCGGCCGCGAGACGCGCCTCTCGGTCCGCCTTGCCCAATGCATCGAGAAGTGCGTCGAGCTCACCGTCGAGCACCGCGTCGAGGTTGTGCGACTTGAATCCGATGCGGTGATCGGTGATGCGGTTCTCGGGGAAGTTGTAGGTGCGGATGCGCTCCGAACGGTCCACCGTCCGAACCTGACTCTGGCGACCTGCCGACGCTTCAGCGTCCGCGGCTTCCTCGGCGACTACCTGCAAACGGGCTGCAAGGACCTGCATGGCGCGCGCCTTGTTCTGGAGCTGCGAACGCTCGTTCTGGCAGGTGACGACGATGCCGGTCGGAAGGTGCGTGATTCGGACAGCAGAGTCGGTCGTGTTGACGCCCTGACCGCCCTTGCCGGACGAACGGTAGACGTCGATACGCAGGTCACTTTCGTCGATCTGGACCTGCTCGACCTCTTCGGGCTCCGGGTAGACCAGAACGCCGGCAGCCGAAGTGTGAACGCGCCCCTGGGATTCGGTGACGGGCACTCGCTGGACGCGGTGAACGCCGCCCTCGAACTTCAGCCGCGCCCACACTCCGTCCGGGGTGTCCGACTTGCTCTTGATCGACAGCGTGGCTTCCTTGTATCCGCCGAGATCGGAGACCGTCGCGTCGAGAATCTCGACGCGCCAGCCATGCCGTTCCGCGTAGCGGACGTACATGCGGGCCAGGTCCGAGGCGAAGAGCGCGGATTCTTCGCCGCCCTCACCGGACTTCACTTCGAGGACGATGTCGTCGCCGTCATGCGGATCACGCGGCGCCAACTGATCGGTAAGCGTCTGCTCGAGCTGCGCGACCTCGGCTTCGAGATCGGGGATCTCGGCGGCGAAGCTGGAATCGTCGGCGGCTAGTTCGCGCGCGGCTTCCAGATCGTCCTGCGCAGCGGTGAGCTTGTTGTACGTCGACATGATCGGCGAGAGCTCGGAGAACCGCTTACCGACGCGCCTGGCAGCGGCAGGGTCGTTGTGCAGCGCCGGATCGGACATCTGTGCTTCGAGACCGGCGTGCTCCGCCAAGATGTCGTCGATGGCCGAGGGCTGGGTTGCGCCTGCCATGGTTCGCTCCGCTCTGAGTTTCGATTCCTACGGTGCGCGCTTGAAGGTATTTCGACGCCGGGACCCGGGAAACGCGCAAACCGAGTGCAGGCACAAAAAAGCCGACGCCCGATCTGCGCATGGCAGATCGGGCGTCGGCGGAACAGCTAGGACTCGGTGGCCGGGACCTTGCTGTCTGCGCGCTTGCCGTAGCGAGCCTCGAAGCGAGCGACGCGTCCACCGGTGTCGAGAATCTTCTGCTTGCCCGTGTAGAACGGGTGGCACTGCGAGCAAACCTCGACGTTGATGCGTCCGGACTCCTTGGTGCTGTGGGTCTCGAACGTGTTACCGCAACCGCAGACGACGGTGGTCGCTACGTAGGTTGGGTGGATTCCTGCCTTCATGGTGTCCCTTTCAATGGTCGCCGGGTCGACGTCGCCAATCGACATCGTGAACCGGAACCGGACTCGGCCGTTCAGTATGCCAGATGCGGTACCTCACCGGATAATCCGCGTCTCGCACGCCTCGGGGTGGCTGTACGAAGTTGTCAACGCACTGCCCCTCGGTTTTGTTCCGCCCACGCAAAAGGCCCACAACCAGCTGGTTGTGGGCCTTTTGACGTCGAATCGATCAGTCGTCGATCGCACCCGGTGCGGTCTTGGAGACCTGCATCAGGAACTCGAGGTTGTTCTTGCTCTTCTTCAGTCGATCGATCAGCAGATCGATGGCCTGATGCGAGTCCAGACCGGACAGGACGCGACGGAGCTTGTGCAGCACCGCAGCTTCGTCCGGGCTCAGGAGCAACTCGTCCTTACGCGTGCTGGACGGGTTGACGTCCACGGCCGGGAACACGCGGCGTTCGGCGATCTTGCGATCGAGCTTGAGCTCGGCGTTGCCGGTGCCCTTGAACTCTTCGAAGATCACGGTGTCGCCGGTGGATCCGGTCTCGACCATTGCGGTAGCGATGATGGTGAGCGATCCACCGTTCTCGATGTTGCGGGCAGCACCGAGGAAACGCTTCGGCGGGTAGAGCGCCGTCGAGTCGACACCACCGGAGAGGATGCGTCCCGACGCCGGCGAGGAGTTGTTGTACGCACGACCCAGACGCGTGATGGAGTCGAGCAGTACGACGACGTCCTTACCCATCTCGACCAGGCGCTTCGCACGCTCGATTGCCAGCTCGGCAACTGCGGTGTGATCTCCCGGCGGGCGGTCGAAGGTGGAGGAAATGACCTCACCCTTCACGCTGCGCTGCATGTCGGTCACTTCCTCGGGACGCTCGTCCACGAGGATGACCATCAGGTAGCACTCAGGATTGTTGGTGGCGACGGCATTCGCGATCGCCTGCAACACGCTGGTCTTACCGGCCTTGGGCGGGCTCACGATGAGGGCGCGCTGGCCCTTACCGATGGGCATCACCAGGTCGATGACACGCGTGGTGAGAATGTGCTGCTCGGTCTCGAGGCGCAGACGCTGGTTCGGGTACAGCGGCGTGAGCTTGTTGAACTCGGGGCGCTTCTTCGCGGCCTCGACGTCGCCGCCGTTGACCGTGTCGATACGGACCAGCGGGTTGAACTTCTGACGCTGGCTGCCCTGCTCACCGTCACGCGAGACGCGGACGGCACCGGTGATGGCGTCGCCACGGCGAAGGCCGTTCTTGCGGATCAGGTTCATGGAGACGTAGACGTCGTTGGGACCGGCGAGGTACCCGGACGTACGCACGAAGGCGTAATTGTCGAGGACGTCGAGGATGCCGGCGACCGGCTGCAGGACGTCGTCCTCACGAATCTCGGTCTCGCGTGAATCGTTGGGTGCGCCACCCTCACCGCGGTCACGACCACGGCCACGGCGCTCGCGGAAACGGCGTCCGCGGCGTCCGCGTCCACCCTCTTCGTCGTCGTCCGGCCCGTTGTTGCGGTTGTCCGTGCGAGGACCGGCGTTGTTCTGGCCGGCGTTGTTCTGATTGCCGCGATCCTGACGGTCCTGGCGATCCTGGCGATCCTGGTTGCCCCGGTTGCCCTGGTTCTCGCGCTGGCCCTGGTTGTCCCGCTGGCCCTGGTTGTCCCGGTTTCGCTCGCGGCGGGGACGCTCGTTGCCCTGCTCGGCGGGAGCCTGATCAGCGTCGGACTTGCCCTCGGTGCGCGCAGGACGCTCGGCCGGAGCCTCGGCCTTGGCGGTCTCGGCGACCTTCGAAGAATCGGCGGCCTTCGCGGTGTCCGCGTCGGACTTCACCGAAGGAGCTTCCTGCTCGATGCTCAGTTCGCCCTGGTCGGGTGAACCTGCACGACGAGCGGCGCCACGACGCTGACGTCCGCGACGGGGTGCGCTCTGATCGGAATCCTCGGCGGATTCCGTACGCGCAGGCGCGGCCTCGGCAGGAGCCGACTCGGCTGCCGGAGCTGTTTCGGCTGCGGGGGTTTCGGTGCGTGCGGCGCGAGTGCTCTTGGCACGAGTGCGCGCAACGGGTGCGTCGTCGAGAGTGAGTTCACTCTGTGCGGGTGCAGCCTTTGCGCTGCCGCCCTGGCGCTCCTTGATGGCTGCGATCAGATCACCCTTGCGCATGCCGGAAGTGCCTTTGATGCCCAGTTCACCCGCAAGAGTGCGGAGTTCGGTGAGCACCATGCCGGAGAGTCCGGCACCACGGCGCGTTTCGGCACGCTTCGTGGAGGTCGCCACCGCACCGTTCGATGCTGAAGATGACGCCTGAGAATTGTCGCCTGATTCCGACCCGGCGGGTGCAGAAGTGGCGATGAGGTCCGTATCGGTCACGGAGGTCCTTTCCTTCCCTCACTCGCACTGCGCAAAGTCGAGGGTTCGTCCCGCAGTTCGATTGAATACCGAACTCGGTGGTGCCGTACGTGGTTGCTGTCCAGAACTGCCGGCTTGTCCGCCGTCACATGATTGTCGGAAACTCTCGCCTCAAACTTTTCATGCGCTCGCAAACCTGCCCAACGCGCCTTCGTCGACGATTCACTCCCCCGTGTGTTGAACCCCAGAGTGATGGAACCTCTGAGTGTTCGATCCGCGGAGGATTCAAACCTTCGGAGAAGGTACAAGCGTGAGGATCATGCCTGCGAGAATCATGCCAAGGACTGTGGACCCCGATTGGGAAGGAGTTTTGCCCCCTGGTGATGCACCGGCGACTGACGCGCACGATGTACGGACATAGCCCAGGATAGCGCCCAAACCTGAGTCCGGCAAGAATTTGGACGACTGGGTGTGTCAGTTCACTACCGATCGGTAGTGGGCGATCACCAGGACCAAGGCAGGGATCAGACCGTCGTCGTGGATACTTCGACGCCGTCGGCGATGTCCAATTCGAGCACACGTAGTCCGTCTGCCCGCGCCGCTTCCGCGAGTTCGACGGGGAAAGGTTCTGTGCTGAGCGCCAACACGGTGGGGCCGGCTCCCGAAACGGTCGCAGCAATACCCGCCTCGCGCAGGATCCCGATCCATCGCGTCGTGAGCGGAAGCGCGGGTGCGCGCTGTGCCTGATGCAGGCGATCCTCGGTGGCCGCCATCAACAGATCGGGCCGAGCAGTGAGCGCAACGACGGCGAGCGCGCTGCGGCTCGCGTTGAACGAGGCATCCTGGTGCGGAACCAATTCGGGCAGGAGCCCGCGAGTGTGTGCGGTGGACGACCGCTCCTCGGGAACCAGTGCCACAGCACGGATGTCGGGATGGACGTCGAGTTTGGCCGCGGAGTAGATCGGCTCGTCGCCTTCGACGGCCGGTGGGCAACTCCACGAGACGACTGCGCCACCGAGAACACTGGCAGACGCGTTGTCCGGGTGACCTTCGAACTCGGACGAGAGTTGAACCAACTGCTCTTCCGTCAAGCCGATCTCGGCATCGAGAGCGCGCGCCAGACCGTTGGCTGCTGCCAATCCACCGACAGCCGCGGAAGCCGAGGATCCCAACCCGCGCGAATGTGGAATCGCGTTGCGGCACAACACGTCCAGGCCACTGGCCCACACTCCGGCCGCCTCGAGACCACGCTCGATGGCGCGGACCACGAGATGCGAAGGACCCCAGGGCACGTCGGCAGCGCCTTCACCTTCGACGCGAATCTGAAGGCCTGAATCCGTTGTGGTGACCACGATTTCGTCGTACAACCCCAACGCCAGACCGAGGGTGTCGAACCCCGGCCCCAAGTTTGCACTCGAGGCCGGGACGCGAGCAGTCACCGAAAGGCCGATAGGCAGGGTTATAGTCATGTCAGACACCGGATTCCGCGGAGTGGTCGATGAATCCACGGACACTATGCAAGCTCGAGGGCAGCCGCGACGGCAACGGGATCGACACCGATCGGCTCGACGTTCGGCATACCCTTCAAAGCCGTGTCAGGATCCTTGAGACCGTTACCGGTCACCGTGCACACGACGGTCAGGCCCGGCTCGAGCCAGCCCTCTGCACGTGCGGCGAGCAGGCCGGCGACGCTGGCTGCCGACGCCGGTTCGACGAAGACGCCCTCGGTGGCGGCGATCAGACGGTAAGCCTCGAGGATCTTCTCGTCGGTGGCGGCACGGAATGCACCGTTCGACTCTTCCTTCGCGGCGACAGCGCCGTTCCAGGAAGCGGGAGAACCGATTCGGATTGCCGTGGCGATGGTTTCGGGATCCTTGACGGGTGCACCGTTGACCAGCGGAGCCGCTCCGGCTGCCTGGACGCCGAGCATGCGGGGCTTGACCGTGGTCAGACCGTCCGCGTAGTACTCGGAGTATCCGCGCCAGTACGCGGTGATGTTACCGGCGTTTCCGACCGGGAGTGCGTGCACGTCGGGAGCCTTGCCGAGGACATCCATGATCTCGAATGCCGCGGTCTTCTGGCCTTCGATCCGCACCGGGTTGACCGAGTTGACGAGACCGATGGTGGGGAATTCGGCCGTGGTCTTGCGTGCCAGCTCGAGGCAGTCGTCGAAGTTGCCCTGGACCTGAATGATCTTGGCGCCGTGCATGACTGCCTGCGCAAGCTTGCCCATGGCGATCTTGCCCTGCGGGATGAGCACGGCGCAGGTCATGCCGGCCTTGGCTGCATACGCAGCGGCCGAGGCGGAGGTGTTGCCGGTGGACGCGCACAGAACTGCGCGCTGGCCACGGGCCAAGGCGTCGGTGACGGCCATCGTCATGCCGCGGTCCTTGAAGGAACCGGTGGGGTTGAGGCCCTCGACCTTGAGGTAGACGTCGCAGCCGGTGATCTCGGAGAGGTGGCCGGCCGGCAGGAGCGGGGTGCCGCCTTCGCGCAGGGTGACGGTCTTCCAGTTGTCACCGATCGCGAGACGGTCCCGGTATGCCTCGATGAGACCCGGCCATGCCTTGTGGACGGGGTTGACGATGCCGGTCATTGTTCAGTGCCTTCCAGTCGCAGCACGCTGGTCACAGCGGTGACGAATTCGAGTTCGTTGAGGGCCGCCACGGTCTCGGAGAGAGCCGCGTCGGTTGCTACATGAGTGACGACCACCAGACGCGCGCCGGCGCCGGCGCCCTCCTGGCGGACTACGGAGATGCTCACGCCGTGCTTGGCGAACTCGGCGGCGACTGCGGACAGCACACCTTCCTTGTCCGCGACCTCCATGTTCACGTAGTAGCGCGTGAGGATGTCGCCCATCGGGGCGACCTTGAGCTTGGCGTACTTGGACTCGCGGGGGCCGCGGCCGCCGTGAACCTTGTTGCGCGCAGCCATCACCAGGTCACCCATCACCGCGGAAGCGGTGGGGGCGCCGCCTGCGCCCTGGCCGTAGAACATGAGCCGGCCGGCGTTCTCTGCTTCCACGACAACGGCGTTGAACGCGCCGTTGACCGAGGCCAGCGGATGGCTGAGCGGAACCAGCGCCGGGTACACGCGAGCGGAAATCCGCTCCTTGCCCTTGGGCGTGACGATGCGCTCGCAGATCGAGAGCAACTTGATCGTGCAGTCGAGTGCCTTCGCCGACGCCAGGTCGGCGGAGGTGATCGTGGAGATTCCTTCGCGGTACACGTCCGCGGCAGTGACGCGGGTGTGGAACGCGATCGACGCGAGGATCGCTGCCTTCGCCGCGGCGTCGTAGCCTTCGACGTCCGCGGTCGGGTCGGCTTCCGCGTATCCGAGGCGTCCGGCTTCGGCGAGGGTCTCTTCGTAGTCGGCGCCGGTCTCGTCCATCGCGGAGAGGATGAAGTTGGTGGTGCCGTTCACGATTCCGGCGACCTTGTTGACACGGTCTCCGGCTAACGACTGTGTGAGCGGGCGGATCACGGGGATCGCGCCGGCAACAGCGGCCTCGAAGTACAGGTCGACAGAGTTGGCCTCTGCAGCCTCCGCCAATTCACCGGTGTGGTCCGCGAGCAGCGCCTTGTTGGCGGTCACGACCGACTTGCCGGAGTTGAGCGAAGAGAGAATCAGCTTGCGAGGGAGCTCGATTCCGCCGATCACCTCGACCACGATGTCGACGTCGTCACGACCGACCAGGGACTCGGCGTCCGTCGTCTGCAGTTCCTCGGGAATTCCGCGGTCCGAGCCGATACGGCGGACGGCAACCCCCCGCAGTTCCAACGGGGCGCCGACGCGAGCTTCGAGTTCCTCGGCCTGCTCACGAATGATCCGGACGACCTCGCTCCCGACGTTGCCGAGGCCGAGAACGGCCACACCGATAGCGCGATGCGCCGATTCGCTCGTCACTGCGATACCTCCAAGCTGAGCAGATCTTCCACTGTTTCCCTCCGCAGAATCACGCGTGAGACTCCGTCACGCACCGCCACCACGGCTGGGCGGGTGAGCAGGTTGTACCTGCTCGACATCGAATAGCAGTATGCACCGGTCGCTGCTACCGCTAGTAAATCACCGGGCCCGACGTCCTCGGGCATCCAGGTGTCCCGAATGACCACGTCACCGGACTCGCAGTGCTTACCGACGATACGTGCAACGACGGGATCAGCCTCGGAAGTTCGCGAAACCAACTTGGCTTCGTACTCCGCACCGTAGAGGGACGTGCGGATGTTGTCGCTCATCCCGCCGTCGACGCTGATGTAGCGGCGTGTCAGCGAGCTACCCACCGTGACGTCCTTGATGGTGCCGACCTCGTAGAGCGTCACCGTGCCAGGTCCGGCGATGGCGCGGCCGGGTTCGACGGCAAGCGTCGGCTCCGGCAATCCGGCCAGTGCGGACTCGTTGCGCACGATGTGGCCGAGCTTTGCTGCCAGTTCGTCGACGGGCGGCGGGTCGTCGGAGGGGATATACGAGATCCCCATGCCGCCGCCGAGATCGATGATCGAAATCTGCTTGGTCTTCTCGACTCCGAACTCGGTGACGACGTCGCGGAGCAAACCGATCACGCGGTGCGCTGCCACCTCGAAACCGTCGACGTCGAAGATCTGCGAACCGATGTGGCTGTGCAGGCCGACCAGTCGCAAGTTGTCGGCAGCGAAGACGCGACGGACTGCGTCGATCGCCGCTCCCCCGGCCAGCGAGAAACCGAACTTCTGGTCCTCGTGTGCGGTGGAGATGAATTCGTGGGTATGCGCTTCGACGCCGACGGTCAGTCGGATCAACACGTCCTGAACGACACCGGCCTCACCGGCGACACGATCGAGTCGGTCGATCTCGATCGACGAGTCGAGCACGACGTGTCCGACGCCCGCGGCGACACCAGCGGCCAGTTCGGCGACTGACTTGTTGTTGCCGTGCATGGCAATTCGCTCGGCCGGGAAGTCCGCGTGCAACGCGATCGCCAGTTCGCCGCCGGAGCAGACGTCGAGCGAGAGGCCTTCGTCGGCGACCCAGCGTGCGATCTCGCCACAGAGGAATGCCTTGGATGCGTAGTGCACCTTGGCATCCGGGCCGAAGGCGCGGGCCATGTCACGGCAGCGCGAGCGGAAGTCGTCCTCGTCGATGACGAACAGCGGGGTGCCGTACTTCTCGGCAAGTTCACCGACCTTGACACCCGCGAGGGTCACTTCACCGTCGTCGCCACGAGAAGCGTTGCGCGGCCACACCTGCGGTGAGAGTTCGCCGAAGGCTTCGGGGCTGGTCGGACGGTCGGGCAAGCCGGGGGCCTGCAACTGCTCGGCGTGCTTGGGGCCGGCGGGGTGCGCGTTCACATTTGCTCCGGTGCGGTGACGCCGAGCAGTTCGAGACCGTTGGCCAGGACCTGTCGGGTGGCGGCGCAGAGAGCCAGACGCGCGCGGTGCACGTCGGTGGCGTCTTCGTCGCCTTGCGGAAGGATGCGGCACGCGCCGTAGAAGCGGTGGTACGCACCCGCGAGTTCTTCGAGGTAGCGGGCAATACGGTGCGGCTCACGCAGATTCGCAGCGCTCGACACGACGCGTGGGTACTCGCCGATCGTGCGGATGAGGTCACCCTCCTGCTCGACGGTGAGCAGGGCGAGGTTGCTCGCGTCGGCGGACAGACCGAGGTCTGCGGCGTTGCGAGCGATCGCCGAGAGGCGTGCGTGCGCGTACTGCACGTAGTAGACGGGGTTCTCGCTGCTGGTCTTGGTCCACAGGTCGAGGTCGATGTCGATGCTCGAGTCGACCGACGAGCGGATCATGACGTAACGCGAGGCGTCGACGCCGATTGCCTCGACCAGGTCGTCGAGGGTGATGACGGTGCCTGCACGCTTGCTCATCTTGACGGCAGTGCCGTCCTTGACGAGGTTGACCATCTGGCCGATCAGCACCTCGACGGTGTCCGGATCGTCGCCGAATGCGGCAGCGGCAGCCTTGAGACGGCCGATGTAACCGTGATGGTCGGCGCCGAGCATGTAGATACAGAGGTCGAACCCACGGGCGCGCTTGTTCTGGAAGTAGGCGATGTCACCGGCGATGTAGGCGGCGTTGCCATCGCTCTTGATGACGACGCGGTCCTTGTCGTCGCCGTAGTCGGTGCTCTTGAGCCACCACGCACCGTCTTCGTGGAAGAGGTTGCCCGAACCCTTGAGGGATTCGACGGCCTTCTCGACCGCACCGGATTCGAAGAGCGAGTTCTCGTGGAAGTAGACGTCGAAGTCGACGCCGAAGTCGTGCAGGGTCTGCTTGATGTGCGTGAACATCAATTCGACGCCGATGGCGCGGAAGGTTTCCTGCTGCTCGTCGGCAGGCAGATCCATGACGTCGGGACGCTGCTTCAGAACCGAGGCGGCGATGTCGGCGATGTATGCACCGGCGTAACCGTCTTCGGGAGCAGGTTCACCCTTCGCTGCAGCGATCAGCGAACGCGAGAAGCGGTCGATCTGGGCACCGTGATCGTTGAAGTAGTACTCACGTGTTACCAAACCACCCTGCGCGGACAGAATGCGTCCGAGCGCGTCTCCGACTGCGGCCCAACGGGTTCCACCGAGGTGAATCGGTCCGGTGGGGTTGGCGGAGACGAATTCGAGGTTGATCTTCTTGCCGGCGAGGGAGTCACCCGAGCCGTACGACGCACCGGCTTCGAGAACCGACACGACGATCGCGCCCTGGGCGTCCTTGTCCAACCGAATGTTGAGGAAGCCGGGCCCGGCGATCTCGGCGGATTCGATTCCGTCGGCAGCGGTGAGGGCTTCGGCGATCCAGCCCGCCAGCTCGCGGGGATTCGTGCCGACCTTCTTGGCTACCTGCATGGCAATGTTGGTGGCGTAATCGCCGTGCTCGGGGTTGCGTGGTCGCTCGACGGTGAGGGTTTCGGGTAGCACGGATACGTCGAGGCCACGATCGGCAAGGACGCTCGCTGCGGTTCCGCGGAGCAGTTCGGCAAGGTCAGCTGGAGTCACAGGTATTCATCCTATTGCCTGCACACCGGAAGTGGAGACTCGCCTCACGCCTCGCTCTCCGTGAACGTGCGCGGGGCCGCTGTGGCGTGTCGCACGCCACTCTCAAAGTTTGCCCTCAGACTCGGAAAGTACAGTGGTAATGCCCGAGCTACCACCGCGTACCTTCATGCGCGGGCGCGCCACACCTCAAGCCCACACACCGAAAGAGCCCAATCGATGCCAAGCGGTTCCGATAGTCGCGGTCCCAACAAGAACTCCGGGGCCAAATCAGCCAAGGCCATCAAGGCCGCCAACAAGAACAGTCGGCCGGCCAAGAAGGGCAAGGGCGGCGTCCCCGCTCCCCGCCAGATCCCCTGGCTGTCGATCGGCGCCGGTGTGGCTGTGCTCGCACTCATCGCCGTGCTCGGTATCAATCTGTGGCCCAAGGTCGAGGAGCGGCAGGCCCTTGAGCCGTACAAGTACAGCTCCGAGAACAAGGATCCGTCCGACAAGATCGACGGCGTCCTCAAGATCGAGTACCCGGCCGGCCAGCACGTCGATTCCACTCAGCGCGTGGCGTACGACCAGACCCCGCCGTTCGGTGGCCCGCACGACGCCACCTGGGCTAACTGCACCGGAACCGTGTACGCCGACCCGATTCGCACCGAGAACGCCGTCCACTCGCTCGAGCACGGCGCCATCTGGATCACGTACAACCCCGATCTCGTCGACCAGGACCAGATCGACAGTCTCGCCGGACGCGTGAACGGCAAGTCCTACATGCTGATGTCGCCGTACCCCGGTCAGAGCAGCCCCATTTCTCTGCAGTCGTGGGGCCATCGCCTCGAGATCGACAAGGCCGACGACGATCGCATCGATCAGTTCATCACTGCGCTGAACCAGAACCCGAACGTCTACCCCGAGGTCGGCGCGAGCTGCACCAACCCGCTGTTCACTCCGTCGACGTCGCCGTTCGATCCGACACCTCCGGGCGCCGACGCCATCCAGATGGACGGCACGGGCGCTACCCCGGCCACCGACGAACAGATTCCCGCCGGTGGATAGTTCGACGAACACCGATCAGTCTTCGAAGCCGAGTCAGCGCACCGCACTGCTGATCATCGGTCTGATCGGCGCGATCGCCGTCGGTTTTGCGCTCGGCGCACTGACCAACCTCCTCGGACCCGATGCGAAGTCGTCACTGACCGTTCCGGCTTCGGATTCGGTGGACGTGGGCTTCGCGCAGGACATGAGCGTGCATCACAGCCAGGCCGTCGACATGGCGTCCATCGCCCTGACGAAGTCCACGGACAACGACGTACGCACGCTGGCGTTCGACATCTTGACCACGCAGCAGAACCAGCTCGGTCAGATGCAGGCGTGGCTGACCATGTGGGATCAGCCGCTGTCCAAGGTGGGCCCGTACATGGAGTGGATGTCGTCGGATTCGGGCTCCGGCCATGGATCGCACGGGACTTCGGCCACGATGGACATGAGTCATTCCGGGCCGGTCCACACCATGCCCGGCATGGCGTCCCCCGAGGACCTTGCGGCTCTCCGCGCAGCGGAAGGTCTGCAACTCGACACTTTGTTCCTGCAGCTGATGCTTCGTCACCACGAAGGTGGGCTTCCGATGATGGAGTACGCAGCAGCCGACGCCACCGAGGGGCCGGTGCGCAGCCTGGCGCAGACGATGGTCAACACGCAGCAGAGCGAGTCCAAGCTGATGACCGACATGTTGGCAGCTCGCGGCGCAGTGCCACTGCCCATGAACTGAGCAGAACTGAACTGAGCCGAGAATGTTCAGACCCAACTGGGCCTGGTCCTGAATTTCAGGACCAGGTCCAGTTTTCTACTTCCGGCATGTCTTCGAGGTGCTCGACGATGTAACGCGAGTGCTTTTCGAGTTGTGTGCGGCAGAACTCCGCCAACTCGGACGCCCCGGCCGGCCGACGCTTGGAGCGTCGTAGCGCCTCGATCACCAGGTGGTAGCGGCTCATCTTGTTGAGGACGACCATGTCGAACGGTGTTGTGGTTGTTCCCTGTTCACTGAATCCGCGAACGTGGAAGCGCTCGGGACTCGGACGCCCGTGAATCAGTTCGTGCACGGCACGCGAGTATCCGTGGAATGCGAACACGACGTCGGTCTGCGCGGAGAACAGATCGAGGAAGACCCGCTCCCCGAATCCGTGGGGATGCTCGGTTGGCGTCAGCAAGGCCATCAGATCGACGACGTTGACGACGCGGGTGATCAGTTCGGGTGTGTGATCGCGCAGCAACTGTGCAGCAGCCAGGATCTCCTGCGTCGGCACATCTCCCGCGGCGGCCAGGACCACGTCCGGTTCCTGTCCGCGAGCCTCGGTTCCGGCCCATTCCCAGACCGAAGCGCCCGCCGCGCAGTGCTCGTGCGCTTGCTCGAGCGTGAGGTACTGCAGGTGCGGTTGCTTGTCCACGACTATCAGGTTGACGTGGTCGGTACTACGCAGGCAGTGATCCGAGATCGAGAGCAACGTGTTGGAATCCGGCGGCAGCCACACGCGGATCACACTGGGTGCCAAGGGAATAACGGCGTCGATCATGCCGGGGCCCTGATGACTGAATCCGTTGTGGTCGTTGCGCCAGCACGTACTGGTCAACAGCACGTTGAGCGAAGCAACAGACGCCCGCCACGGCAGGTCGACGGCATGTTGGAGCCACTTGGCGTGCTGGATGAGCATCGACACGCTCACCATCGCAAATGCTTCGTAGCTCGCGAACATCCCGTGTCGGCCCGACAGCAGATAGCCCTCGAGCCAACCCTCGCAGAGGTGCTCGCTGAGGACCTCCATGACACGACCGTCCGCGGACAGCCCGTCGTCGTAGTCGGTGATCGGCAGTTGCCAGCAGCGATCGGTTGTCTCGAATACGGCGCCGAGGCGATTGCTAGCCGTCTCGTCCGGACAGAAGAGTCGGAAGATCCCGCCGCTGTCCTCGGTTTCCGTGGCGGCGTAGATGTCGCGCAGAAGCTCGCCGAGCACTCGCGTCGTCTCGTGGAAGGTCGAACCCGGCGATTGGATGGGAAGCGCGTACTTTTCGAGCGGCGGCATCGGGAGATCGACGCGAAGTCGTCCACCGTTCGCGTAGGGAGTGCTCCCCATGCGCTTGTCCCCCGTCGGCGAGAGCGCCGCCAGTTCCGCGGCCAGTGATCCGTTGGCGTCGAACAACTCGTCCGGACGGTACGACCGCATCCACTCTTCGAGTTGCCGCAGATGCGATTCGGTGGTTCGCACGCCGGACAACGGCACCTGGTGCGCACGATGTGTGCCCTCGACCAAAATTCCGTCGACGGTGTGTGGACCGGTCCATCCTTTTGGCGTCCGCAACACGATTGCCGGCCACGAACCCGTCCACTCCTCTCCGCGGCGTGCGGCACCCTGCATCTCGCGGATCTTCTCGTGCGCCTGCGAGATCGCTTGATACAGCTGAGGAAACACCGCGTCGGGGTCGTCACCGGAGACGACGATCGGCGCCCACCCCTGTCCACCAAGATAGGCCTGGATGTCTTCGTCGCTGCTGCGTCCGTAGACCGTCGGCCCGGCGATCTTGGCACCGTTCACGTGCAGGATCGGCAACACCGCGCCGTCGCGTCGTGGATTCAGGAACGCCGGGAGCTTCCACGAACCGGACAACGGCCCGGTCTCCGCTTCGCCGTCGCCGATCACACAGGCCACCACGAGGTTCGGATGATCGAAGGCAGCGCCGGCCGCATGGGCAAGGGCGTAGCCGAGTTCGCCGCCTTCGTGGATGCTTCCGGGTGTCTGCACACTCACATGGCTGGGCACTCCGCCGGGAGCGGAGAATCGCCGACACATCCGGTGGATGCCCTCGGCGTCGTCCGAGACTTCCGGATAGATCTCCGAGTACGTTCCCTCGAGATACGTCGACGCGACCAGCGCCGGACCGCCGTGCCCGGGACCGGTCACGTAAAGCCAGTCTGCGCCGGTGGCGACGATGTGCCGATTGAGGAGCGTGTAGATCATCGACAAGCCGGGGCTGGTCCCCCAGTGCCCGAGCAGTCGGGGCTTGATGTGCTCGGCACGCAACGGTTCCCGCAGAAGCGTGTTGTCCTTCAGATAGATCTGCGCGACGGTCAGGTAGTTGGCCGCTGCCCACCACTTCAGGTCGAGCGCGAGCTGGTCTTCGGAATAGTGGTGATCGGTCATCAACGACTCCCGTACCTCACGAGGGTGCCCGAGCAGTCCGCCCGAGCCTGTGCTCAGAGCCGAGCCTAGGCGTAAAAAGCATCCGAGTCAGTCGGTACAGATGATTCGACGACCATGGTCCCCGGCCGCATCCTCGACTACCTCACGCGAGGACGCCATGCCGAGACGGGTGCCGGTTTGGTCTTGTCCCCCCGTGATGCGCTACGCTAACGCAGCCCAATCGGCACACCGAAAGTTCGGTGCGCCCCCGTAGCTCAGGGGATAGAGCGTTCGCCTCCGGAGCGAAAGGTCGCAGGTTCGAATCCTGCCGGGGGCACCACGAAGACGCAGGTCAGCGATTGATCGTCGACCTCTTCACGGTGCCACACCAAAATATTCAGGGCAATCTACCCGACTACTGTCGATCTCATGCCTCGCATCGATCCTGCTCCCACGTACACGATGCGTCAGCTTGCTGCGTTTGTCGCGGTAGCCGAGACCGGAACGATCAGTGCCGCGGCCGAGCGCCTGCACCTCTCTCCTTCCGCCCTGTCCGCGGCGCTCACCGAACTCGAACGCGCGCTCAAAGTTCAACTGTGCGTTCGCCGTCGCTCATTCGGCATTCAACTGACCCGCACCGGTGAATCCGTTCTGGTGCGCGCCCGGGCGCTACTTCAGCAAGCCGGGGAACTCGAATCCGATGCGCTCGGAACCGGCGGAAGCGTATCGGGGCCCATCGCGATCGGCTGTTATCCCGCTCTGGGGCCGACGGTGTTGCCGTCGATGATCGCCGGGTTCACCCGTGAGAATCCTGACGCGCAGGTGGAGTTCCGCGAGGACACTCAGAATCGGCTCCAGACACATCTCGAGAACGGCGAGTTGGACCTCGCAATCGCTTACGACCTGGACCTGTCTCCACAATTGCGCACAGTTCCGTTGGCCATCCGCGAACCCTTGATCGTCCTGGGTGCAGAACACCCACTCGCGCGGTCCGAGCGACCGATCCATCTTCCGGACCTCGCGGAACACCCGATGGTTCTCCTCGACGCGCCGCCGAGCACCAAACACGCGCTCGACGTCTGTCGCGCAGGCGGATTCGCCCCGAAGGTTGCCTACAGAACTGCGAACTTCGAGACGGCGCGGGCATTTGTCGGCCGTGGCCTCGGCTGGACGCTGCTACTCCAGCGGCCCAAGATCGACGTCACGTACGAGGGGCTCGAGGTGGTCGTCAAGACCATCGCTTCCCCCGCCGTGCCGTCGGTGCACGTAGTTCTCGCTTGGCACCAGAACACTCGCCTCAGCCGCGTCGCACGCGCTTTCATAGAATTCGTTTCACCCTCAGAACCTGCCCAATAGTCCCGCTACCAGGCAGCGGAGCTGGTTCCACGTATTTTCCGTGCAAGAACCTCCATTTCTTTCGCTTTTCAATTGTTGTGGCGCACGTCATTGTTTCTTCAAGCCACATTCATCTCGAAAGGCACTTCATGACCTCCATCGCCTCACCGACCGCAACGCGCGCCGCCGCGACGGTCAAGGCGCGTAAGGCCGCCCTCGGCAGCTTTGTCGGCACCGCCATCGAGTGGTACGACTTCTTCATCTACGGCACCGCCGCCGCACTCGTGCTCGGCAAGCAGTTCTTCCCCGGCACGTCCGATCTGGCCGGCACCCTCGCCGCCTTCGCCACCCTCGCCGTCGGATTCGTCGCGCGTCCCATCGGCGGAATCGTGATGGGCCACTTCGGCGACCGCATCGGACGCAAATCCATGTTGGTCACCTCGTTGATGCTGATGGGCTGCGCCACCGTTGCCATCGGGCTGCTACCCAACTACGCCGCTATCGGCGTCTTTGCCCCCATACTCCTGGTGACCTTGCGATTCGTTCAGGGACTCGGTGTCGGCGGCGAGTGGGGCGGCGCAGTTCTGGTCGCCACCGAAAACGCACCGGAGGGCAGGAAGGGGCTGTACGGCAGCGCACCACAAATCGGTGTTCCCGCAGGAGTACTGGTGGCCAATCTCGTCTATCTCCCCCTCGCCGCCTTCATGGACGACGATGCATTCAACTCCTGGGGATGGCGAATCCCGTTCCTGCTCAGCGCAGTTCTGGTGGGCGTTGCGATGTGGATCCGTCTCGGCCTCGAGGAAAGTGACGAGTTCACCGCGTCCAAGTCCGAGGCACCGGCGGAGTCCATGCCGATTCTCGAGGTTCTCACCAGACACTGGAAGACTGTGCTCCTCGCCGGTGGAACCTTCATAGCCACCAACGGAATCGCGTACGCGTACATGGTTTACGTCCTCAAGTACGGCGAGACCGAACTCGGCTTCAGCAAGACCACGATGCTCTTTCTTCTCATCGCATCCTGCCCGTTCTGGATGGCGGGAATGGCTTTCAGCGCTCACAAGTCGGACACTCTCGGACGCCGGACCGTCTACATCCGCAGTTCGATCACCCTGGTAGTGGCGGCAGCGGTGTTCTTTCCGCTGATCGACACAGCGATCGTTCCGGTGATGCTCGTATCGATGATCGCCCTCGGCTTCACGCTCGGCTGCTGCGCCGGCCCACAAGCGGCACTGTTCGCCGAATTGTTTCCCGCACACATCCGCTACAGCGGAGCGTCACTCGGCTACCAGATCGGCGCAATCCTCGGCGGCGGTCTGGCCCCGATGATCGCCACCGCGCTCTACGCCGCCTTCGGCACCTCGTTCGCCATCACCGCCTACTTCGTGATCATTGCCGTGATCAGCCTGGTTTCCATCCTGCTGCTCCCGGAACCTCAATTGATCCCGAAAAACACTGCCGCACAGAAAGCCTCGTGACCATGTCGACCTACTTTCATCCGAAGAAGTACGCACCCGAGGACTTCGCCTCCCTGGCGCCTTCGGCCGACGCACTTCCCGTCGTGATCGTCGGAGCCGGCCCAGTCGGCATGGGCGTAGCCATGGGCTTGGCGCAGCGCGGCATTGCCGTCACGATTCTCGAAGCGGCCGATCAGGTCTCGTTCGGCAGTCGCGCGATCTGCGTGTCACGCCACAGCCTCGAAGTTGCCGAACGCCTCGGCTTCGGTGCCGAGCTCGAAGACATCGTTCTGCCGTGGGTGGGTGGTCGGAGTTACTACCGCGATCAGGAAGTACTGCAGTTCCGCATGGCATCCGCCGAGCACGACGCGCGTGGACCCATGGTCAACGTCTCGCAATCAGAGTTCGAGCAGATCATGACCGACAAGCTGCTCGCTCACCCACTGGTGAACTTCCACTGGTCGTCGTCGATCGCCGGCATCTCCGTCGGTGACGACGAGGTGACTCTGACCGTCGACACCGCGTTCGGAACCCGCGAACTGCGCGCGGCGTGGGTCGTTGCCGCCGATGGTGGACGCAGCAAGATGCGCGAACTCAGCGGAATCCGCTTGCAGGGCAACAGCTACGAGGGCAACTACGTCATTGCCGACATTCATTGGGAATCGGAACTCCCGGCCGAGCGCCTGGTGTGGTTCGACGCACCCAGCAACCCGGGGTCCACGATCATCATGCATCGCCAACCACGGGACATCTGGCGCATCGACTACCAGCTCGACGCCTCGGACGATCCGGAAGCGGAGACGCAAGAAGATCGCATCCGTGACCGCATCACGCGTCACCTCGAATGGCTCCAGAGCGACATCCCCTGGACCCTGGAATGGTTCGGCTTCTACCGCGCCCACGCACTCGCTCTGGAAGATTTCACTCACGGCCGTGTGCTTTTTGCCGGCGACGCCGCGCATCTCGTTCCGATCTTCGGTGTTCGCGGCCTGAACTCGGGCATGGAAGACGCCGAGACCTTGGTGTGGCAACTAGCCGCCGTCATCAACGGAGCTGCCGATTCCACCATCCTCGACGCGTATTCGAAGGAACGTCGCAGCGCGTGGCAGCAGAACGTCGACAACGCAGGCAAGTCGACGCTCATCATGTCGCCGGGAAGTCACGGCTACCGGACCACCCGCGATGCCGTACTCGAAATCGCCACCAAGCGAAGCGAATTCGCGCACCTCATCAACCCGCGCCAGTCGAGTGCGACGCACGCCCGGCTCTCCCCGCTGACGTGGCCGACAGCTGCGGGCGCCGAGGGCGTACTACCCGGCGATCCGTTGGAAGACAGGGTCGTCCAGGTCTCGGCGGACGGTTCATCTACCTCCTTGAACAGTCTGCGCGGTACTGGATTCGGCCTGCTGGCTTTCGGACTGTCAGCTGAGCTGGTATCCGAACTCGACACGCAAGCCGAAATCCTTGCTCAGGCCCTTGCACCGGAAACCGTACGCGTGATCACCGTGGGAACTACCGACTCCACGGTTCCCGATGCCGAAGGCAATCTCGCATCTGCCCTCGGCGCTCGTGTCGGCGAAATCTTCGTGATTCGGCCCGACGGATTGGTGCTGTGCCGCATCAGCGATCCCACGCAATTGAACGACGTGGCCAAACACCTCACCGCCGGCACTGCGCCGACGCACTTCGATACGGCACAGTCGGCGACAACTGCGGTGGTCGACGACGAGGGCCACCGCGAACACGTCTGGTTGGCACTGTCGAATGCACTGGATCAGGCTGATCCGTCCGACCGCGAAGCCATGTTGGCGCGCCTTGCCTTGATTCTCGGTTCGCAAGCTACGTCGACGACCTTCGACGTAGCACTGAAAGACGCTGCCCTGAAATCTGCCACGCGATAGTTCAGACACAGCAACTCGGCCGCGCAGGATTGTCCCCTACGCGGCCGAGCGCATTCGCGGATGAAGCGAGTATTCAGTTGACCTCGGCCAATTCCTTTTCTTCCTCAGCGCGCATTTCACGCACGGATCTTCCCCGCTGCGACCTTCCACGTAACAGCGGCGAGACGGTGATCGCCAAGCCCACCAGCGCGACTCCGGTAACCAGGATCAGTCCGGGATGGAACTGCTCGAATCCGGCGGTACCGGCGCCGGACGCGGCGTGCGATCCAGCGGTTACGAGGGCAGTGGTGAGAGCGAGCACGAGCGCCGCACCGACCTGAGCGGAGGTGTTCACCAGCCCGGACGCCAAACCCTGCTCCGAGTCGTCGACACCCGAGGTGGCCTGGGCCATGATCGAGGTGTACCCCAGCGCGAATCCGAGTCCGAGCAGGATGACGCTCGGCAGAATCGCCACGACGTACGACGGTGAATCGCTGCCCGCGAAGAGGAACCAGAGGTACCCGACGCTGAGCGACGTCAGTGCCGCGATGATGAGCTTGGCACTGCCGTACAGGTCGACCAGCCGTCCGACGAACGGTGATCCGAAGGCGACGATGATGCCCGCGGGGAGCAGTGCCATCGCCATCTTCAGGGGCGACCAGCCGAGGGCCGACTGCAGGAAGATCGTCATCATGAACTGGAAGCTCAGGTAGGAACCGAAGAGCGCGATGATGGCCAGATTTGCACGAACGATAGTGCCGACGCGCAGAAGCCCAAGTCGCACAAGCGGATGCGCCACCTTCTTCTCCACGAAGAAGAACGTCGCCAGAAGCACGGCTGCGACGGCGAACGAACCCAGCGTCATCGGGTGTGCCCATCCACGGGTCGGAGCCGAAACCATCGTGTACACCGTGAGAAGCATTCCCGTCACCAGGGTGACGGCGCCGACGAGATCGTGTCCCCCGGTATCTGCGGGACGGTCCCGCGGAATGAGGAAGTACCCACCGATCAGCGCGATGACGGCAAACGGAACCGGCATCAGGAACGTGAATCGCCAACCGGCACTGGTCAACAGCCCACCGAGGATCAGACCGGACGAGTAACCACTGGCGCCGAACACGGAGAACACCGACAGCGCACGGTTACGGGCCGGACCTTCCTTGAACGTCGTGGTGAGAATGGACATTGCGGTCGGAGCGGTGAAGGCCGCGGCCAATCCCTTCACGAATCGTGATGCGATCAGCAGTGTTCCGTTGTCGACAAGGCCACCGACCAGCGAGGCGATTGCGAACACGGTCAGTGCGATCAGGAAGACCTTCCTGCGCCCGAGAAGATCGGCGGTACGTCCACCGAGTAGCAACAGGCCGCCGAATCCGAGGACGTAGCCGTTGATGATCCACTGCAGCGAGGTAGTGGACAGGCCCAGTTCATTGCCGATGGACGGAAGCGCGACGCCCACCATCGACACATCGAGACCGTCGAGGAACAACACGAGGCAGAGCACCGCGAGGATGCCCCACAGCTTGAGGGACCAGCCCTCCCCTGTGGCCGGATCCGAGGATTCCGTAGAAACCGGGGCGTCCGGCGAATCGAATGGTTTGAGTGTCGAGTCTGTGCAAGTCACGTCAGCGAGAATAGATGCACATGCACATAATGCACAAGCATTTAATGCAATTGCACGTAATCGAGTCTTCAACTAGAATGCGGTCGTGACGTCGGAATCCGAATTGCGCAACACCTGGCGCTCGCTGTCGACCAGCTACAACGACATCGCGTGCGAACTCGATCGCCAGATGCAGTCGGCGCATGGGCTGAGCATGAGCGACTTCGAGGCTCTCGACCGACTCATGGACGCCACGTGCGAACGTCCACGCATGCAGGAGCTTGCCTCGGAGATGTACCTGAGTCCCAGCGCGCTCTCCCGTAGCGTGGCCCGTCTCGAGAAGGCCGGACTGGTTCAGCGAGCACTGTGCGAGGCCGACCGGCGCGGAGTCTTCGTCGACGTCACCGACAAAGGACGTCAGGTACACGCGGACGCCAGCAAAATTCAACTGGCCGTACTGGATTCACGCCTGCGCGAGCAGTAGCCACACGTCAGCGGAGCACAACACAGCGCCCGGCCACCGGGCGAGGGCCGTTCCGGACTAGACTGAGCACATACCGACGCGCCTTTCTGTTGCCGTCGGCGATCGACAGCAGCGCAGCCAGCACGCTTTCACGCGGTCCTGGCCGAGGCAATCTGCCAGCGTTCCTGCGGCTTCTGCTAGTCCCTCAGGCTCCTGCCTGACATCTCTACCTGCTCCTATCGAGAGATACACAATTGAACAACGCACGCACCCTTGGAGTCATCGGACAGTCGAGCAAACCGGCAGAACGCCGGTTGCCGATCCATCCTGCGCATTTCGATCGCATCGATGCCGAACTACGTTCTCGGATCTACCTCGAAGAAGGCTACGGTCACCCCTTCGGCTACTCCGACGACTACCTCTCGCGCCTCGTTGCCGGAATCCGCACGCGCAAGCAGATTTTGGCGGAAACCGATGTGGTTCTGCTACCGAAGCCGTTGGTGCGTGACCTCGCCGAGCTACGATCAGGTCAGGTTCTCTGGGGCTGGCCGCACTGTGTCCAGGACACCGAACTGACACAGATCGCGATCGACAAGAAACTGACTCTCATCGCCTTCGAGGCCATGAACTTCTGGCACAGCGACGGATCGTTCAATCTGCATGTGTTCCACAAGAACAACGAGCTCGCCGGTTATTGCTCGGTACTGCACGCCCTGCAGTTGATCGGTTCCACCGGTGACTACGGCCGGCGTCTCACCGCTGCCGTGATCGGTTTCGGAGCCACTGCACGCGGCGCGGTCACAGCACTCAAGGCGCACGGTATCCACGAAGTGGACGTCCTCACCCAGCGTGGAGTCACCGCCGTCAGCTCCCCCATCCACTCGGCGCGCATGGTCTCGTTCGACAACAACAACGGTGACGTCCGTGGCAGCCACGTCATGCTCGACAACCACAGCGTGCCGGTGCCCGGCTTCTTGGCCGAGCACGACATCGTCGTCAACTGCGTACTGCAGAACACGGACGCCCCACTGACGTTCTTGACCGAGGAAGACCTCATGGACTTCCAACCCGGCAGCCTCATCGTCGACGTCTCGTGCGACGAAGGCATGGGGTTCAGCTGGGCTCGTCCCACCTCGTTCGCGGATCCGACCTTCATCGTCGGCGACAACATCACTTACTACGGCGTCGATCACAGCCCGTCGTACCTGTGGAACTCCGCGTCGTGGGAGATCAGCGAATCACTTCTTCCCTACCTGCCCACTGTGATGGCAGGAGAGACGGCCTGGAAGGCAGACGAGACCGTCGATCGGGCCATCGAAATCCGAGACGGCGTCATCGTGAATCCCGCCATCACACGTTTCCAGCACCGCTCGTCGGACTACCCGCACGCTTTCATCGCGGAGTAGGCGCCCCGATCAGGCCTGGCCGGCTGCCGCATTGATCGGTGCCATGTCGAAATAGTCGCGCCAGGCTTTGATCTTTCCGTCCTCGACTTCGAACACCCCCATGACCGGGAGCGCTACGTCGGCGCCGTTGATGGTGAAGACGTCGACGCGCTCGTTCATGACGGTGTTGCCGTCCGCGACCTGACGCTTGATCTGAAAGTCGATGTTGCCGAAGGCACCGACAAACTGCTCGATGAACGCCCGGACGGCCTCGCGACCGACCACGGGCTCCATCGGGATGTTGTGATAAACGACGTCATCGGTGAAGTACTCGACGATTTTCGCGACATCGGCATTTGCCCACAGTGCGCAGAATTCGGCGACCAGCTTGTCCGGTGTCATTGTGTGCCAGCCTCTTTCGAATCGTCTCCGTGGGGTTCGATGATTGCCATGATGCTTTCGATCTCACCTGCCGGTATCCCGAAGTACTCGGTCACGAAAACCGTGACGGCCCGTGCCTGGCCAGGTGTTCCGAGGTCGAGCAGATACCGGGCTACGACGCTCTCGCCCCACTCACGCAGCGCGAGTTCACGTATCGCCACGATTCCGCGATATTGCTGGCCTTGTTCGAGCTCGTTGCTGATGAATGCGCCGCTGTCACCGGTTCGCTGACCGTTCTCGACCCGCCAGGCGTCGGCGGCGAAGCGGACCTTCGTTGCGTCATGAGTGAGCAATGCGTTCACGTATTCACGCGCCATGGCGACGCGTCCGCTGACCGCAGACTCCGTGGAGTGCTTGGCAATTGCGCCCAGGATCGACTCCGACAACTCAGGTCGGCAGATCACGAGATCCGGCAGGTACGGATGAGATTCGTTGTAGAGCAGCGGCGAACCGTCGATGCGGCTGCAATGCAGTCCCGCCGCCTGTGCGACGCCGACGGGTGCAGCCGAATCCCATTCCCACTGCCCACCGGCGTGCAGGTACGCGTCGACCTCGCCGCGCACCACCGCCATCGCCTTGGCGCCGGCCGATCCCATGTGCACCACGTCGGCGCCGAGTTCGGCTGCCACCGCTTCGGTGAATGCGGGTGGTCGCGATCCGCTGACTACTACGCGGAGCGGCGAGTTGGCGGCAACCGAAGCTGCCTCGTCGCCACTGGAGTACACCGCTCCGAGCGCCGGCTGAGCAACCGCGGCTGCGGTAATTCCGCTACCGCGCTCCCAAAGCGCCACGTGCACTGCCCAATCCGCATGATTCGGCAAGCCGTATTCCTTGGAGCCGTCCAGCGGATCGATGATCCAGACCCGAGCTGCATCCAGACGACTGCGATCGTCGGCAGATTCCTCAGAGAGCACGGCATCGCCCGGCCGCTCGGCAGCCAACCGGTCGAGGATGTAGGAATCGGCGGCCTTGTCGCCCCGGCGACCCAGTTCACGACCGTCGTCGACACCCAGACCCTCGGCTCGGATCCCCAGGAGGATCGCACCGGCGGCCTGCGCCAATTCCGCCGCGAGTGCCTCGTCGGCGATTCTGCTGTGTGTGGATTCGCTCACCGGTCCAACACTTCCATAATTTGCAGCGCAAGTTCGGTAGGCGTTCCGTCTTCGGGTCTGATCACCAGCTCGGGACTTTTCGGAGCTTCGTAGGGATCGTCGACTCCGGTGAATCCCGTGATTTCCCCGGCCCTGGCCTTGGCGTACATGCCCTTGGGGTCTCGGGCTTCACATTGCTCGATCGGGGTGTCGACGTAGACCTCGACGAACTTCAGCCCGGCGGCCTCGTGCGCCGCCCGCACTCGATCACGATCTTCGCGGTACGGGCTTATCAGGCAGGCCACTGCCACTGCACCTGAATCAGCGAACAACTGCGCCACCGAGCCGACTCGGCGGACGTTCTCGGCGCGGTCATCGGCACTGAATCCCAGATCCGCGTTCAATCCGTGCCGGAGGTTGTCGCCGTCGAGGCGGTACGCCGGGATACCCGCGGCCACCAACCGCCGCTCCAGTTCCACCGCGATCGTCGACTTACCCGAGGCCGAGAGACCGGTGAGCCAGACGGTGGCGCCGGCAGTCGCACGTTCCTCGCGAGAAACCTCCGAACTGTGCCAGACGACGCGCGATTCCTTGAGTGTCGGACCATTGATCATTCCGGCGGCGACGGTATTGCCCGTGGTCTCGTCCACGAGAATGAAGCTGCCCGTCACGCGGTTGCGGCGGTAGGGATCGAACATCAACGGCTGCTGCGTCTTGATCGAGATGCGGCCGATCTCGTTGAGGGACAGAGATTCTGCCTTCTCGTCGCGGTGCAGAGAATTGACGTCCAGCCGGTAGTCGAGCTTGACGATCTGCGCTTTCGTGGAGCGCGTGGTGTGCAGCAACGAGTAGCGATTGTTCTCCGACAGAGTTGTCTGTTCGGTCAACCAACAGACCATCGCATCGATTTCCTGCCCGACCTGCGGCCGGTTGTTGAGCCGACACAATTGGTCCCCGCGGCTGACGTCGAGGTCGTCGGTCAGCTCGATGCATACGGCCGAGGGCGCAAACGCTTCGTCGATCACGTCACCGCCCGGCCCGTGGACTGCCTTCACCGTCGAGGTGAATCCTGAAGGCAAAGCCACGATTTCGTCGCCGGGCTTGAAGACGCCACTGGCCACCGTTCCGGCGTATCCACGGAAATCGTGGAGGTCGGCGTCGGTCTGTTTCTGCGGACGGATCACGTACTGCACCGGGAAACGCGCGTCGATCAAATTGCGATCCGACGCGATGTGCACCTGCTCGAGATGGTGCAGCAGAGAAGGCCCGTCGTACCAGGACATGTTCTCGGTCCGGGCAACGATGTTGTCCCCCAACAGCGCCGAGACCGGAATGAACGTCAGGTCGTGGACGTCCAACTTGATCGCGAACTGTCGGAATTCTTCCTTGATCTCCTCGAACCGTTCCTGAGACCAGCCCACCAGGTCCATTTTGTTCACACACAGCACGAGGTGGGGTATCCCCAGGAGAGTGGACAAGAAGGCGTGCCGCCGCGTCTGTTCGAGCACCCCTTTGCGAGCATCCACCAGGATCAGGGCAAGGTCGGCCGTCGACGCGCCGGTCACCATGTTGCGGGTGTACTGCTCGTGCCCGGGAGTGTCCGCGATGATGAACTTCCGATGAGGGGTCGCGAAATACCGGTGGGCCACGTCGATCGTGATGCCCTGTTCACGCTCGGCGCGCAATCCGTCGGTCAGTAGCGCGAGGTTGGCGTACTCGTCGCCGCGTTCTCGACTGCTCCGTTCCACGGCCTCGAGTTGGTCCTCGAAGATCGACTTGGAGTCGTAGAGCAAGCGGCCGATGAGTGTCGATTTTCCGTCGTCGACACTGCCCGCTGTAGCGACTCTCAGCAGTTGCGGCATCAGAAGTACCCCTCTTTCTTACGATCTTCCATGCCAGCTTCGGAAATCCGGTCATCAGCTCTGGTTGCGCCACGCTCCGTGATACGGCTCGCCGCAACTTCTTCCACGACAGCGCCCGGTGTTTCGGCCGACGATTCGACACATCCGGTACACGTTGCGTCGCCGACCGTACGGAAGCGCACCAACGCCTCGTAGGACTCTTCGCCGGCGCGAAGCTCGAGGAAACGGGTGCGTGCCAACAACATTCCGTCGCGTGGAACCACCTCGCGACGATGGGCGTAGTAGATGCCGGGGAGGTCGATCTGCTCGCTCTCGATGTACTGCCAGATGTCGAGCTCTGTCCAGTTGGAGAGCGGGAAGATCCGAATATGTTCGCCCTTACGGTGTTTGCCGTTGTACAGGTTCCACAGTTCAGGTCGCTGCACCTTCGGATCCCATTGCCCGAACTCGTCCCGGAAGCTGAACACCCTCTCTTTGGCGCGCGCCTTCTCCTCGTCTCGGCGAGCACCACCGAACACGGCGTCGAACTTGTTGTCGCGAATTCCGCGCAGCAACGCGTGCGTCTGCAGGCGATTGCGACTGGAACCGACTCCGGTGTCCTCGATGACGCGTCCGGCGTCGATGTCGTCCTGCACGCTGGAGACGACAAGACGCAGGTTGAAGCGATCGACCGTCTGGTCGCGGAATTCGATCACCTCGTCGAAATTGTGACCGGTGTCGACGTGCATCACAGCGAACGGCAGTGGGGCAGGCCAGAATGCCTTGGCCGCTACGTGCAGCATCACGACGGAATCCTTACCTCCGGAGAACAGGAGGACCGGCTTTTCGAAAGTCGCTGCGACTTCGCGGAAAATATGGACCGCCTCCGCTTCGAGTGCTCGCAGATGCGACAACTCGTAGGCGGGCGGGGTCTGGAGTGTTGCCATGTCTTTCGCTCCTGAGCATCACGTACTCCGTGCGGAACACCATTTCCGCATCGGTACATTTATGTACCGGACTGGTTCTAAATTGAACGCAATCACAGAATAGAACTCGTTCTACCCAAAGGTCAATGACCGGCAATAAGACGTCACAGACCGCGAACCGGACTCCTGCCACCAACTTCCGCCGTCACCGCATCCGCCGCCGCAACCAGCACCGCGGCGCGGCGCTCGATCTCGGCGCCCGTGATCGCCCCACCCACATAAAGTGTCAGCACAAGGGCCTGATGCCCCTCGGCGTCGTAGGTCGGGGCCGCGATGAGACTGACGGGATGCTCGTCGTCAGAGCTGATGTCGCGTCCGAGATACACCCTCTCGCCCAGGCTCGACACCATCTCACCGAGCAGTTCACGCACCTCCGGCGGAAGATCGTGCGTCGCAACGCCCGCCATCAGCGTGTGCAGTCGCTGCCCGACGGGATCCAGACTCTCGACCAGGTACCCCGCGGCGCGACACTCCCGGACCACGTTCCACAGACGCTCGCGATCCAAGCGCACCGGCAAACTGGGTTCCTTGCCCAGCCAACTATCCATGTCGTGATCCGAACCCCAGAGGACGTACATCAGCCCGACCGGCGGAGCGAACGGGTACACCTGACCGACCTTGGCAGCGCGACGCGCGCCGATCGGTCCGGTCACTTCGAGAACGCTGATCTGATCACCGATCACACCGGACGCCGTGCACGTCGTCCCGAACTCCGTGCTCACTTTCTCCAGATGGGTGCGGGCAATGGGTCCGACGGCAAATCCTCGCTGAGCTGCACGTCCGGCCGCGATCAAGGCCGGACCGAGCCCATAGGTCTTCGACACCTCGTCCCGAGTCAGGTATCCACGATCAGCCAGCGCCGTGAGGATTCCCAAGCAGGTGGGCTTGCTGATCTCGAGCGCGCGGGCCAGTTCCGACAGCCCGAACCGCTGATCAGGGCGGCCGACGAGGTAGTCGAGCACCTGAACCACCCGTTCGGTGGGAGGCGATTGTCTCCCCCTCGGGCGTCCCTCTTCAGGCGTCTTCTCCGGTCCACCCATTGACCACTCCCTAGAACGCGTTCTATTGTCGAAATACCCAACATCTACCAAATAGGTACATATTTGTACCACGACGCTCTGGACCGGCGACATAGTCGGAACTGTGAGGAGCCAGCGTGCTGACGGACCCGTTTGCCGAGGCGATCGCCGAAGCCGAGAAATTGATCGAGACTGCGCCGCACATCAGATCCGAACAGGATCTACTGGAGGGATACCAATATCTGGCCGGCGGAATCATCGCGACGACGCATGCCGCCTGGGCCGGCGAAAAGACCCATCCGAGTTTCATCCAGGGCACCGGACCATTCACCAAGATGGGCCTCGACAACCCCGACACTCTGTACTTCGGCGCCCGAATCAACGACGACAAGGAATACAAGGTCACCGGAAAGCGCGGCACCACAGCCGATCTCAGCTTCCAGGTGTTGAGTGGGAACTACACCAACTCGAACGTTCCCGGCAGCGAAATCGCCTTCGACGACCGCGAGCTGGAGATAGATGACGACGGTAACTTCGTCGCTTGGTTCGGCCCCGGCCCTGCCGACGGCCGAGCCAACTACTACACCCTGGCGCCCGGATCCTCGCAGCTGGTCGTTCGCGAGGTCTACAGCGACTGGAGTCAGCAGCGCGGTGTGATCCGCATCGAGCGCACCGATTCGATCGGGATCGCGCCGCCACCTCTCACCGCCGAAGAGACCGAGAAGCGTTACGCCCGGGCTGGGAAGGCACTGGTCACGCGGGTCAAGACGTGGCTCCAGTTCCCGGAGTGGTTCTACCTCAAGCTCACGGTCAACACCATGACCGAACCACGCCTGACACCGGGCGGGCTGGCAACGCAGTACTCGTCGGTGGGACATTACGAACTCACCGACGAGCAGGCGATGATCATCACCGTTCCCGCCTCCGACGCACCGTATCTCGGCTTCCAACTGGGGAGCCTCTGGTACATCTCACTGGACTACGTCAATCATCAGACCTCCCTCAACAACGGCCAGGCACAGGTCGATCCGGACGGGATGGTTCGAATGGTGGTCAGCGAGAAGAACCCCGGTGTCACCAACTGGATCGAAACCGTCGGACATCCGCGCGGCATTCTGCAGTTCCGTTGGCAGCGCGTGTCCCGCGAGCTGACG
The DNA here is from genome assembly GCF_031763325.1 of Rhodococcus sp. SG20037. Lineage (NCBI taxonomy): Bacteria > Bacillati > Actinomycetota > Actinomycetes > Mycobacteriales > Nocardiaceae > Rhodococcus > Rhodococcus sp. SG20037. The sequence continues at coordinate 4,152,386 of NZ_CP134497.1, forward strand.
CCGCAGGACGGTCCCACCGTCGAAATCGTCGCCGTCGCAGATATTGCGAAGCACCTGCCGCATTTCGACACCAACGCCATCACCGCCGAGGACTGGGCAGCACGCATTGCCCAGCGCCAGGCCGCCATCGACAACCGAATGCTGGGGTAATCATGACCGCCTTGCTCGAAGACCGTGTAGTAGTCATCTCCGGAGTCGGCCCGGCACTCGGCCGCGCTCTGGCCCTTCGATGTGCGTCGGCCGGCGCGAGTCTTGTTCTCGCAGCACGTACGCAATCGCGACTCGACGACGTTGCGAAAGAAATAGTCGATGCCGGTGGGCGCGCCGTCACCGTTGCCACCGACATCACCGACCAGGCTTCCGCCGAGAATCTGGTGGCCGAGTCCATTGCCACCTACGGCAAAGTGGACACTCTGATCAACAATGCATTCTCGATTCCGTCGATGAAACCGTTGGCTCGCACCGATTACCAGCACATCCGCGACAGCATCGAACTGACCGTTCTCGGGGCGTTGCGCCTGACTCAGCTGTTCACGCCGGCACTTGCCGAGTCGGACGGCTCCGTGGTGAACATCAATTCGATGGTGTTGCGGCATTCGCAAGAGCGTTACGGCAGCTACAAGATGGCGAAGTCGGCCCTGCTCGCCATGTCGCAGTCCCTGGCCACCGAACTCGGCCCGCAGGGAATTCGTGTCAATTCGATTGCACCCGGCTATATCTGGGGCGACACCCTCAAGGGATACTTCGCGCACCAGGCGGAGAAGTTCGGCATGACCGTCGAGCAGATCTACGAGCACACTGCGTCGAACACCGACCTCAAGCGCCTGCCGACGACGGATGAAGTATCCGATGCGGCGATCTTCCTGGCGTCCCCGATGGCCAGCGCGATCACCGGCCAATGCATCGACGTCAACTGCGGCGAATTCCATCACTAGGAGCACCATGACTGAACGCACTCACGTCGGCACCGTCGAGGATCTCCACGCCTCGGCGACGCGGATGACCGGCCTGACGGACTTCGGCGTCGACGATTACACCGAGGCTCTGTCGGTCCTCCTCGAGTCTTACGACCGCGACGAGGATCTGACGCCCTTCGGCAGCAAGATCTCTCGGGTATTCCTTCGCGGCGCCCTGGTGGCCCGTCTCCTCAGCGAATCGGCGTGGAAGGAGCATCCGGAACACGCCGACGTCAAGATCGAGCGGCCGATCTTCGTCACCGGATTGCCACGCACGGGCACCACTGCCTTGCACCGCCTCCTCACGGTCGACCCGGCTCACCAGGGCCTCGAGATGTGGCTGACCGAGTTCCCTCAGCCTCGCCCGCCTCGCGATACGTGGGAATCGAACCCGGTCTTCGCCAAGATCGAGGAGACATTCGGTCAACACCACGTCGAGCATCCCGAATTCATGGGCGTGCACTACATGTCGGCCAGCGAAGTCGAAGAATGTTGGCAACTCTTGCGTCAGACGTTCAAGTCCGTGTCGTACGAGTGTCTGGCCAATCTACCCACGTACTCCGCATGGCTGAAGGACCAGGAGTGGTCGAACGCCTATGCACGACACAAGAAGAACCTGCAGCTGATCGGTCTGCCCGATCAGGATCGACGGTGGGTCCTCAAGAACCCGAGCCACCTGTTCGCGCTCGACGAATTGATGGAGGCGTACCCCGACGCGCTTGTCATCCAGACTCACCGCTCCCCTTCGACGATCATTCCGTCGGTATGCAGCCTGGCCGCCCAGGCGACAGAGGGTTGGTCGAACACGTTCACCGACAAGGTGATCGGCGAAAGTCAGCTCGAATTGTGGGCCAGGGGGCTCGAGCAGTTCGACAGTGCACGCGCACACCATAATCCCGCGCAGTTCATCGACGTCGACTATCAGGACTTCGTCACCGATCCGCTGGGAACCGTCGAGAACATCTACACGCATTTCGACATCCCGTTGACATCTACCGCCCAGCAGTCGATGGAGGCCATGCACGAGGAAAGCCGCTCGGGTGCTCGCAAACCGTCGCACAAGTACACGCTCGAGGAGTTCGGCCTGACGAAGGAGCAGGTGGAAGAGCGATTCGGAGCTCGCTGACCACGGTTGGTCGACGACCTTGCTGACGACTGAAGCCCCCGCCGAACGGCGGGGGCTTCAGTACGAAACTCGGTCAGCTGCTGAAATGCTCACCGAGCAACCGATCCAACTCCGTCGGCGCCTCGTCGGGGATCCAGTGGCTCACACCCCGGAGAACTTCGAACCGGTACGGACCGTCGACAAACGCGGGGGTGAGCGCAGACCCTTTGGGTCCGATGGCGGCGTCGCCGTCACTCCAGACGTGCAGGGTCGGCACGGTGACCCGGGCAGCTTCCGGGTTCGGCTTGGTCATCCACATCGCGCGATACCAGTTCAGACCACCCCGCAGCCGGCCGGGAGCCAGCATGGCATTCAGATCGCGCCGTGCGTTCTCCGGCGTCTGCCCGCTCGAGATCAGGAACTTCTCACCCGCCGAGGTGGAGGACAGAACCTTCTCGGGAACGAACGGCAATTGGAACGCCCCCATGTACCACGACTTCAGTCCTTGTGTGCTGGTCACCATCGCCTTGATGAACGCCAGTGGGTGCGGAACCGACACCGCGGTCACGGTATCGAGCAAGTCCGGCCGTTCGGCGGCCACCTGCCATGCGACTGCGGCACCCCAGTCGTGGCCGACCAGGTGCACTTTGCCCACCCCGAGTGCGTCGATCAGTGCGACAGTGTCAGCAGCTAGTTCGGACCCGCGGTACGCCCAGCGCGCTTTCGGCCGCGCGCCGGGTGAGTACCCTCGCTGATCCGGTGCGACGGTCCGGAAGCCGCGGTCGTGCAGTAGCGGTGCGAGCTGATCCCACGAGCTCGAATCCTGCGGAAATCCGTGCAGGAGAACCACGACCGGACCGTCGGCGGGTCCTTCGTCGCGTACGTCGAAGGTCAGCCCGGACCGGGAGTACGAGGAGAGGCGATCCGCCGGTGTAGTCATAGCGCCACGCTAGTCTTCGCGGCCCGCGTAATCGGAGCCTTTTCACCGGCGCGCAGGAACTGGCCTGTCTTTTCGATGCCGAATCCGGGGGCGAATTCGCCGTCGCGGTAGACGAGTCGGCCGTTGATCACCGTAGCGACGGCTGCGTCGTCGCTGCGGTTGACCATCCGGCTGATCCCGCCGTACTCGGGAACCTTTGCCTCGAACAACCCGTCCACCGACTCGTCGAGGCCGGCCGGGTCGATGACAACGAAGTCCGCGCGGTCACCCTGGCGCAGATGTCCGGCGTCGATGCCGTACCAGTCCGCCAGTTCGCCGGTCAGGCGGTGGATTGCGCGCTCGATGGTGAGGAACGGCTTGCGGTCACTCTGAGCGTCCTTGACGCGCTTGAGGAGTCGCACGGGGTAGTTGTAGAACGCCATGTTGCGCAGATGTGCGCCGGCATCGCCGAAGCCCATCTGCACACCGGAACTCGCGGCGAGTTTCTTCGCGAACTTGGGCCGGTGATTGGCAATGGTGGTGCGCCAGCGAAGATCTCGCCCGTACTTCACGACCAGGTCGAGGTACGCGTCCACCGGGTGCACTCCGCGGATGTCACCGACCTGACCGAAGTTCTTGCCGATCAACGTCTCGTCCGGGCATCCCACGATGACCGCATCGTAGAAATTGCGATGCCAGATGCGGGGTGAGAACTTGTTGTCGTAGTCCTTACGGAATGCGCGACGGTACGACTCGTCCTGGAGCAGTTCGTTGCGCTCCACCTGGTCCTTGAGGTGCAAAGCGGCGGCGCCGGCACCGAACTCCTCGAACACGACCAGGTCGATTCCATCCGCGTAGACGGTGAAGGGAACCGGAAGGTGCTGCCACTTGAAATCGGTCTTGGCGAAGCGATTGAGCAGTGGGGCCACAGCGAGCATGAAGTACACGATCACCGGGTAGGCCTTCGAATCCGCACCGGAGAGCAGCGACGTCTTGAGCGGCTTCTTGCGTCCGATCGCCGAGCTTTCGGCGAAGAACGCCGCGACGTTCGGATGCAGGTTGATGGTCGGAGCGCTCTGCAAGATCTTGCCGCGATCGCGAAGGATGCGGTTGAGGAATCGGAACTCTTTCCACCGTGCATACGTAGACGGCAAAGAGCGAGAACGATATTCGTCGCCGTCGATCTTGTCGAGGGCATTGGTCATCGACGACAGGCCGAGCATCCCAGCGTCGATGGCGTCCTCGAGCATCGAGCCCATCCGGCCGAGTTCCGAGCGAGTCGGCTTGACCTTCTTGTCGGTACCGCGCCCCAGTCCGAGTACGTGCGTGCGGATATCGGAATGACCGATGAAGGCCGCGACATTGGGTCCGAGGGGAAGGGCTTCGAGGGCGGCGGTGTACGCCGCGGGACCGGTCCAGGTCTTGTTCGCTTCGAGGATGCGCAGCACCGCGTCGTGGGGAACTGCTTCGACCCGGCTGAACAGATCCGCGATCTCGCGCGGCGTCGAATACACCGTCGACAGCGAGCAATTGCCGAGCACGACCGTCGTGACGCCGTGGCGAACCGATTCCGGAAGCCCTGGACTGACCAAGGCTTCGGCGTCGTAGTGCGTGTGGACGTCGACAAAGCCGGGGAGAACCCATTTGCCGGCCGCGTCGATCACTTCTGTGTCCGGCCCGATCTCGAGGCGCGTCGTGGACACCTCCGCGACCACGCCCTCTCGAATTCCGAGATTACGACGCAGACCTGGAGCCCCCGTCCCGTCGAACCACAACCCGTCGTTGACCACGATGTCGAAAGCAGACACTGTTGGACTCCTCGCCTCACGTATGTGTTACCTCACGTTATAGACAGCGTTGAGTAAAAGTCAATGAACCATTCGAACCAATACATAAGATGACGGAATGGCTGCAGTCCCCCGCTCCCCCGAAGACCGTCAGAGGCAAATCCTCGAGGTGGCAGTACACATGTTGCGGACCGAGCCTTTCGACCAACTGTCGATGGATCGCGTCGCAGCCGAGGCCGGTGTCTCGCCGCCACTGCTGTTCCACTACTTCAAGAACAAGAAGGGTTTCCAGAACGCCATCCTCGAGGCCGCCTCGGCCGATCTCGAAGATCAAATGCGACCGGATCCCGAGCTACCCATCACGTCCCAGCTGCGCTCAGGTATCGAGACATTCGTCGACGCCGTTATCGAGCACCCCACCATTTACCTCGCCGTGATGCGTATGGCCGGCAGTGGCGACGTTCGAATGCGCACGATCTACCGAGGCATGCGCCGCACTTTCACCACGTGGATCGTCGCTGCGCTGACGAATCTAGGCATCGAATCGAATGCGACCGTGGAGGCGACAATCGCCGGGTGGCAGGCATTCATGGAGGAAATCGTCGTCAACTGGATCGACGAGCCGACGCTCGAGCGAGGCGAAATGGTCGACCTCTGCGAACGAATCTTCTACCACTGCCTACCGGCAGCGGGCATCAGCGTGGAGCAAATAGTGGCAGCCACCGTTGTCGCGACGGCCAGTGAGTCCGGCGCAACACAACTGTGATCTTCGTGCCGGGGTTTCACAGGTGGTCACGATTGGGTATCTTGCTTGCAGTGGCACTGGACCACGACCCCAACACATGAAGGATCCAACATGGAGTCTGTCGAAAACGTATTGCCCGAGGGTGTCAAGCTCGAAGACGTCTTGAGTGTCCTCAAGGTCGCAGTTGCGGGCATCGGCCTCATCAGCGCACTTTCGGCATTCAGCTGATCGCAAAGCGTCATCGACAGGCCGGACTTCGGGGAGTCCGGCCTGTTTTTTGTTTACGTTCCTGAACAATCCGTGAACTTTTCAGCAACTTCAGCGCAAAGCGGTCGTTTCGACCCAAACAAGCGTCCAGTTTGCTAACTTGTGTCTGCGACACAAGGTCGTACAGAAACCCCACGCAGACACAACCTTGTACATACACACCTGTACATACGACACGGAGGACCGAAACATGGGTTCCATCAACACCCTCAGCGCCGTCATCGACATCATCAAGGTCGTCCAGCCGTTGATCGCCAAGCTCAACCTCAGCTGATTCGCTTGGACCACACCCCTGCCAGGGCGTAACTCGAAATGGGGCCGACATCGTCGGCCCCATTTTCCGTAGGTGCCCTATCTCAGCCGAGTGCCTTCTTGATCTCTCCTGCCAGTACCGACGCCAGCTGCGGCGGCACCGCATTGCCGATCATCGTGCGCACCGCTCCCCACTTACCCTCGAAGACGTAGTCGTCGGGAAAGGTCTGGAGGCGAGCAGCTTCTCGAACGGTCAACGATCGCGTGTGTTTCGGATGCACGTTGCGTGAAGCCGAGATCATCCCGAAAGTGGTTCCGACCGTGGACGCCGGCTCGTCCCACCGGAGGCGCTTGTACGTCGTGTTGTATCCGGACGACGGTCGCATCGCCGGATCTTCGTTGTCGTGAGCCGACATTCCTTCTGGTACATCACGCAGCCACCGCAAGACGTGCTCGGGATGTTCGACGGCCCAGTGCAGCGGGTCCGTCTCGCAGGCCTGCCCGGATTCCAGCGGGGCCAGATCGACGGTGGCATCGCGGAAAGTCCTCAGCGGCGCAACATCATTCACGCCGTGAGTCTTCGACGGGAAACGCAGCGGCCCGATACCACTGTCGCGGCGGGTCGCCACGATGAACACTCGTTCCCGGAACTGCGGGACGCCGTAATCCTGCGCATTGACCGTGTTGACCGACGCGTCGTAACCGCATGCAGCCATCTCGCCGAGAATCCGGTCGACGACCATCCCACCGTCCGGGTCTTTCATGCTCAGCAGCAGCCGAACATTTTCCATCACCACGACCTTCGGCCTCACCAGATCGGCGAGCTCGAGTAGGTTCCGGAAGAGATGGTTACGCGGATCGTCGCGGTCTCGCCGGCCGGCGAGACTGAAACCCTGACACGGCGGCCCCCCGGCCAACACATCGATATTCACCTGTGCCAGAAGATCTTTCACCCGGGCTTCGTCGATCGCCCGAATGTCCTCGCCGAGGCACTTCGCGCCGGGGAAGTTCCGATCGAAGGTCGCGCGCGCCTCCGGCACGACTTCGATGTATCCCTCCACCGAAAACCCCGCCATCCGAAAGCCTTCGGCCATACCGCCACAACCGGAGAACGCCGTCAATACGGTGGGGCCACCGTTTCCTGCCCCCGCGACCGCACGCCTGGCCACCGAGGCGGGGTCGTTGACCGGTGTCGCTCGACGCGCACGGGTACTACCGCTCGATCGCTTCCGGGGGGCCGCGTACGTGCCCTCACGCTTGGCCGCTTCCAACGCGGAGAGGGCCGTGAGGACTGCTCGCTCAACCAGCGGCTTCGGATATGCCTTGTCGAGTTCCCACGCGGAGACGACTGCTGACGAGACTCCCGCTTGGCGGGCGAACTGGAACTGACTGATTCCCACGTGCAAGCGCCGCGATCGCAGGTCCTGTCCCGAAATCAATTCAGTGCCTCACTCATGTGGTCCGCTCGCTCCGGCAGCCCAGACTATCGCAGCCGACCCCGCGAACCGGGACCACACAAGAGAGACCGGCAGGCGATATGCCTGCCGGTCTCCGACACGAGCGGATGACGGGACTCGAACCCGTGTGAACGGCTTTGCAGGCCGGTGCCTAGCCACTCAGCCACACCCGCGTCAGTGAGTAACTCTGCCCTGAGTGACGATCTCGAACCACAGTTCCGCTCAGCATGATTCGAGTGCATTCTCACCAAGCGTTCCAGTCTCTGGGAAAAGTGCGGGCCTTTCGGGAACAAATCGGTCAGTCTCGATGCTGACTCCCTCGGTGGGCGCAGGTCATTCGATTGCGGCCCGAATTTCGCCCGAACGACCGAGCAGTTCGCCAGACCCAGACAACCCAGAAGGTTTCATGAGTGCCGAGAACACCGCCATCGCCCCGCTTGTGAAGGCAGCCCCGCTGGAAACGAGCAGTATCGACCGTAAGCCGAGCGTCGGGAAGATTCTTGCCCTCGGTTCCATGACTGCACTCGGACCCTTCACCATCGACATGTACCTGCCCGCGCTGCCGGATATCGGTGCCGATCTCGGAGTCTCGTCGTCAACGGTTCAGCTGACGATCACCGGAACCCTCATCGGCCTCGCACTCGGACAGCTGTTGGTCGGGCCGCTCTCGGACACTCTCGGCCGCAAGAAGCCGCTGCTCGCCGGGATCGGTGTGCACATCCTGGCTTCGCTGCTGGCGGTCTTCGCACCGAGCATCGCTGTCCTCGGCATCCTGCGGGTTTTCCAGGGCATGGGCGCGGCGGCCGCGGCAGTGGTCACCATGGCGATCGTCCGCGACCTCTACAGCGGTAACACCGTTGCCGTCGTGATGAGCCGGCTGATGCTCGTGCTCGGCGTTGCGCCGATCCTGGCGCCCAGCATCGGTGGCGCCCTCCTCGTCGCCCTCGACTGGCGCGGGATCTTCGTCGTCCTGGCACTGATCGGCGTCGGCACGGCGATGATCGGTGCGTTCGGACTGTCCGAAACACTGCCGAAGGAAAAGCGTCGCCCGAGCGGATTGACGTCGGTTCTCCGCACCTACGGTTCGCTGCTCGGCGACCGCACGTTCATGGTCCTGACGCTCGTCTCCAGCGTCGGTATGGCGTCGTTGTTCGCGTATGTCTCGGGCGCGTCGTTTGTCTATCAGGATCAGTACGGCCTCAATCAGCAAGAGTTCGCACTGCTCTTCAGTGCGGGCGCGATTGCGTTGATCGGCGCTTCGCAGGTAAACGTCCGACTGCTCGACCGCTGGACTCCTCAGCAGATCACCAAGTGGGCCCTCGTGGCTGCCGTTGTCTCCGGGGCCGTCGTCATTGCTGTCGCGGTCCTGGAACTGGGCGGGCTCGCCGGATTCGTGATCGCACTGTGGGTCATGGCCGGCGCCATCGGGTTCGTTCTGCCCAACGCCCCGGCACTGGCACTCGCTCGTCACGGCGAAGCGGCCGGTACTGCCGCGGCAATGCTCGGTGCATTCCAGTTCGGCGTCGGTGCGGCCATCGCGCCCGCCGTCGGCCTACTGGGAAACACGAGCACAGCCCTGGCCGTCACGATGACGACGTGTGTGTCGCTCGGTCTGATCGCTCTTCTGGCTACGACCCGAAAGAGTGAATCGGTCTAACCGGCAGCGGAGAACCACTCGCTGTAGAAGGTGGCAAGTCCCAGGACGCACGAGATCGCGACGAAGATCCAGAATCTTGCGATCACGACGGTTTCCGGCCAACCGAGTAACTCGAAGTGATGATGGATCGGGGCCATCTTGAATACGCGTCGACCGGACGATCGGAAGACCAGAACCTGGATGATCACCGACAGGATCTCAGCGACGAACAGGGCGCCGATGATGACCATCAGCAGCTCGGTGTGCGTCGTGACGGACAGGCCGACAACCAGGCCGCCGAGTGCCAAGGAGCCGGTGTCGCCCATGAAGATCTGAGCCGGGGCGGCATTCCACCAGAGGAAGCCGAGGCACGCCCCGCCTGCTGCGGCAGCGACGATCGCTAGATCGAGAGGGTCACGAACGTCGTAGCAACCGGCGGCAGGCTCGAGGACACACGAGTTCCGGTACTGCCAACCGGCGATGACGACGTAGGTCCCCAGGATCATGCCCATCGAACCGGCCGCGAGACCGTCGAGGCCGTCGGTGAAATTGACGGCGTTGGACCAGGCGAACACCAGAATGCAGAAGAAGACCACAAAGCCGATGGCACCCATGGAGAACACCGAGATGTCACGAACATGGGACAGGTACTGGCTTCCGGGAGTGACTCCGTTGTTGTTGGAGAACTGCAGGAACAAAATGCCGAAGATGATGGCACTCGCCAGCTGACCGACGGTCTTCGCTGTCTTGTTGAGCCCGAGATTGCGCTTCTTACGGATCTTGATGAAGTCGTCGAGAAAGCCGACGATTCCCAGTGACGTGGCGAGCGCGAGAACCAGCCAACCGGATGCAGACAGCCGCGGTAGCCGCGAGCCGAATCCGATGATGTGTGCCGCCAGGTAGCCCGCCCACATACCGGCGATGATCGCGATCCCGCCCATCGACGGGGTGCCACGCTTGCCCTGATGACTCTGCGGACCCTCGATCCGAATCTCGTGCCCGAGCCCCTGCCGCGAAAGCACACGAATGAGAAACGGAGTCAGGAAGAGCGCGACGAACAACGAGACGCCACCCGCTACGAGGATTGAAATCACCCGTGGGACTCTACAGACGTAAGCGGCTGCGACACACAATCAGACAAGGCACCCGACCGCTTGCCAGCATGGGATGATCGAACTTATGTCTCCCCCCGCGCCGCTCCCCCTCGACCCCATCGAAGAGGCGCATCGTCAGTGGACGAAGCACGGTTGGAGCGATGTCGCCGACGGTATGGCTGCGGTCACGTCGGTGATGCGTGCGCAGCAGATCATGATGGCGCGGGTCGAAGAGGTACTCAAGCCTCTCGGGCTGACCTTCGCCCGCTACGAACTGCTGACGCTTCTCACCTTCACCAGGTCGGGCGCACTCCCGATGGCCAAGGCAAGTGCCCGACTCCAGGTTCACCCCACCAGCGTCACCAATGCCGTCGACCGTTTGGAGAAAGCGGAGTTGGTCAGGCGGGTCCCGCATCCCAGCGATCGCCGTGCAACGCTCATCGAGATCTCGGACGCCGGTCGCGCACTGGCCCTCGAAGCGACCGAAATGCTCAACAGCAAGGTGTTCGCTCACCCCGGACTCCAGCAGGACAAGCTCGAGCAATTGGTGACGATCCTCACTGAACTTCGCAAGACTGCGGGTGACTTCGACACCGGCGGCGCACCGACCAAGTGGTGAACCGACCACCCGTACACACAAAGAAACTGCCCTCACACTCTCGACGAGTGTGAGGGCAGTTTCAGCGCTGTTGAAATTCAGCGGTGCTTGAATTCTGCCGACCGCTTCTCCACGAACGCGGTCATGCCTTCCTTCTGATCCTCCGTCGCGAAGGTCGAGTGGAACACCCGACGCTCGAAGCGGACGCCCTCGGCGAGGGTGGTCTCGAAGGAGCGGTTGACTGCTTCCTTGGCCATCATCGCAATCGGCAGCGACATCTCGGCGATGGTGGTTGCGGTCTTCAAGGCATCGTCGAGCAGATCGGCGGCCGGAACGATCCGGGCAACCAGGCCTGCACGTTCGGCTTCTTCTGCGTCCATGTTGCGGCCGGTGAGGCACAGCTCCATGGCCTTGGCCTTGCCCACGGCGCGCGTAAGGCGCTGCGAGCCACCGATACCCGGAATGACACCGAGCTTGATCTCGGGCTGGCCGAACTTCGCGGTATCCGAAGCGATGATGAAATCGCAGAGCATCGCAAGCTCGCAGCCACCACCGAGCGCGTATCCGGAGACGGCGGCGATCAGCGGCTTACGAGCTGCTGCGACGCGATCCCACGGGGTGAAGAAATCCTCGACGTATGCGTCCATGTACGTCTTGGACTGCATTTCCTTGATGTCGGCACCGGCGGCGAAGGCGCGCTCGGAACCGGTGATCAGGATGGCTCCGATGCCGTTGTCCGCTTCGAGGTCGGCAACCGCGGCGACGACCTCGTTCATCAGCTCGGAGTTCAGCGCGTTGAGAGCCTTCGGGCGGTTGAGCGTGATGACGCCGACGCGACCCTTACGCTCGAGGATGATGGTGTTGAAGTCGGTCACTACTGTCCTTCGGTCGAACGGTCACGGATGTCGTTGATGATGGCAGAGAAGTCCTGACCGCCACCGCCCGCGGCATGGAAGCGACTGTAGAGTTCGGCGGCCTTGAGTCCGATCTCTGCATCGACGCCGTTGTTGCGCAACGCATTTGCTGCCAGACCCAGGTCCTTGTCCATCAGTGCAACAGCAAAGCCGGGCTGGTAGTCGTTGTTGGCCGGGCTGGTGGGCACAGGTCCCGGTACCGGGCAGTTGGTAGTCAGTGCCCAGCACTGCCCCGAGGCGTTGGACGCCACGTCGAAGAGCGCTTGGTTGCTCAGGCCGAGCTTTTCGCCCAACACGAACGCCTCGCTGATCGCGATCATCGAAATGCCGAGGATCATGTTGTTGCAGATCTTGGCTGCCTGGCCGACACCGGCGTCGCCGCAGTGAACGACCTTGCGGCCCATCACGTCCAGCAACGGTGACGCGGCTTGGAAGTCAGCCTCGGAACCGCCGACCATGAATGCCAGCGTGCCTGCGGTAGCCCCGACGACTCCACCGGAGACCGGTGCGTCGACGCTGCGGTGACCGGCCGCTTCGGCCTTGTCGTGTGCCTCGCGGGCGTCGGCGACGTCGATGGTGGAACAGTCGATGAACAGCGTGCCCGGTGTTGCCACCGGCAGCAGCTCTTCGTACAGACCCAGAACGTGCTTACCGCTCGGCAGCATCGTGATCACGACGTCGGCACCGCGAACGGCGTCGACCGCCGAATCCGCCACCGATGCACCGTCTTTGACTGCCTGCTCCAGCGCCGCAGGTGCCAGGTCGAAACCGACGACCTTGTGTCCGGCCTTGACGAGATTGGCCGCCATCGGGCCACCCATGTGACCGAGTCCGATAAATCCAATGGTGCTCATTAGTGATGCTCCTTCGGCGGTGATCAGTTGCCTTGCGGTTGAGGGGCGAGTCCGAGCTCGTTGTCGCCCAGCCGGGCGAAGTAGGCGTCGACGGATTCTGCCGTGACGTCGTCGAGAGTTGCCGGCAACCACTTCGGGTTTCGGTCCTTCTCCACGACCTGGGCGCGAATGCCCTCGACCAGATCGTGTGAGGCGAGCGCAGCGGTCGAGACCCGGAACTCCTCGTTGAGGACTTCTTCCAAGCTTGCTGCTTCCTTGGCATGCCGCAGAGATCGCAGGGTCACCGACAGTGCAATCGGGGACTTGCCGAGAATCTGCTCCGCTGCCTTCTCCGCTTCGGGGATTCCACTTGCGCGAAGACGCTCGACGATGGTGGATACGTCGTCGGCGGAGTACGCGGCGTCGATCCAGCTCTGCTGGGCCAACAGTTCCGACACCGGAGCCGGCTCCGCGTACTGCGCCACGGCGTCGGCAACCGAAGACGACGCGAGTGCGGCGATGAACGTCTCGATGTTCTCCGACGGGATGAAGTGGTCAGCGAAACCTGCTGCGATGGCATCGCCGGCGCTCAGTCGCGCCGTGGTGAGCGCGATGTGCGTCCCGAGTTCACCGGGAGCACGCGAGAGCAGGTAAGTTCCGCCCACGTCTGGAATGAAACCGATTCCGGTCTCGGGCATTCCGATCATCGAGCGCTCGGTCACAATGCGAATGTCGCCGTGTGCGGACACTCCGACGCCACCGCCCATGACGATCCCGTCCATGATCGCGACGTACGGCTTCGGGTAGTTCGCGATCTCGGAGTTGAGGATGTACTCCTCACGCCAGAAGTCGAGCGAACCGGTCTTGCCGTCCTTGGCGTCATGGTAGATCGAGACGATGTCGCCGCCGGCGCACAGACCACGCTCGCCGGCGCCCGTGAGTACGACTGCCTTGACGTCGTCGTCGGACTTCCATTCCTCGAGGGCCTTGGCCATCGCCTTGACCATCGAGTGGTTGAGGGCATTGATCGCCTTGGGACGGTTGAGAGTGATGAGCCCCAGCCCGTCACGCTTTTCGATCAATACCTCGAGCTCGTCGCTCATGCTGCTCCCTGCTTTCCCTGACCTGATGCGACCACGCTGCGGGCGATGACCACCCTCATGATCTCGTTGCTGCCTTCGAGGATCTGATGAACCCGAAGATCGCGGACGATCTTCTCGATCCCGTACTCAGCAAGATAGCCGTACCCGCCGTGAAGCTGGAGGGCCTTGTTGGCTACGTCGAATCCGGTGTCGGTGGCAAAGCGCTTGGCCATCGCACACAACTCCACGACGTCGGACGCTCCGTCTTCGAGTGCGGCAGCGGCGCGCCACAGCAACGTCCTGGCCGCTTCGAGTTCGGTACGCATGTCGGCGAGCTGGAACTGCAGGGCCTGCGACTCGATCAGTGCCGAACCGAAAGCTTTGCGGTCCACCAGATATGCGACTGCCTTCTCCAGCGCTGCCTGGGCCCCACCGACCGAACAGGCGGCGATGTTCAGCCGGCCGCCGTTGAGACCTTTCATGGCGATGCGGAATCCGCTGCCCTCTTCACCGAGCATGTTGGCGGCAGGAACTCGCACGTCTTCGAAGATCACCTGACGGGTGGGCTGCGCGTTCCAGCCCATCTTGATCTCGTTGGCACCGAACGACAGTCCGGGCGAATCCTTGGGCACGATGAACGCCGAGATCCCCTTGGCACCGGCAGATCCGGTGCGTGCCATCACGACGTACACGTCGGAAGTGCCTGCGCCGGAAATGAACTGCTTGACGCCATTGAGGATGTAGTCGTCGCCGTCACGAACGGCCTTGGTGCTCAGGCCCGCAGCATCGGAGCCAGCGCCGGGTTCGGTGAGGCAGTAGCTGCCCAGTTGATCCATCGAGCAGAGTCCGGGAACCCACTTGTGGCGCTGTTCGTCGTTGCCGAACTGGTCGATCATCCACGTGACCATGTTGTGGATGGAGATGTACGCGGCGATCGACGGATCGCCCTTGGCCAGCTCTTCGAAGATCCGTGCAGCGTCGACGCGGCTCAGTTCACTGCCACCCACGTCTTCACGAATGTAGATACCGCCCATCCCCAGGGACGCCGCCTTACGGAGGACGTCCACCGGGAAATGCTTGGTCTGATCCCACTCCACTGCGTTGGGCGCCAGATGCTCGGCCGCGAAGTCGCGGGCAGTGTCACGAATCGCCCGCTCGTCATCGGTCAGAGTAAACATGGAAAGTGTTCCGATCAGTTCATCGTGGGGATGACGAAGTGGTTGTCAGGAGCGGAGTCTACGGAGCGACCCTCCTGACCTGCTTCCTTCTTGCCGGAAGGCCAGCGCTGCGTCACGGTCTTGGTCTTGGTGTAGAAGCGGAAGGAGTCGGGACCGTGCTGGTTCAGGTCACCGAATCCGGAGCGCTTCCAGCCACCGAAGGTGTGGTACGCGATCGGGACCGGGATCGGCACGTTCACGCCGACCATGCCGACGTTGACGCGAGCGGTGAAGTCACGCGCGGTGTCGCCGTCGCGGGTGAAGATGGAGACGCCGTTGCCGTACTCGTGTTCGGTCGGAAGACGCAGTGCCTCTTCGTAATCGGCAGCGCGGACCACCTGAAGGACGGGTCCGAAGATCTCTTCCTTGTAGATGCGCATGTCCGAGGTGACGTTGTCGAACAGGGTTGCGCCGGCGAAGAATCCACCTTCGTGGCCTTCGAGGGTGAAGCCGCGGCCGTCGACGACTGCCGTTGCGCCCTCGTCGATGCCGATCTGCACGTAGTTGTTGACGCGGTCGAGGGCATCCTGGCAAACGAGCGGTCCGAAATCGACGCCTTCGTCGTCACTGCGACCGATCTTGAGCTTCGCGACGCGCTCCTTCAGCTTCGCGACAAGAGCGTCCGCGGTCTCCTCGCCGACGGGAACGGCAACCGAGATGGCCATGCAACGCTCGCCGGCGCTGCCGTAGCCCGCACCGATCAGGGCGTCGGCAACCTCGTCGAGGTCGGCGTCCGGCATGACGATCGCGTGGTTCTTGGCGCCACCGAAGCACTGTGCGCGCTTGCCGTGAGCTGCGGCCGTCTCGTAGATGTACTGAGCGATCGGCGTGGAGCCGACGAAGCCGACGGCCTTGATGCGATCGTCGGTGAGCAGAACGTCGACAACTTCCTTGTCACCGTTGACCACGTTGAACACACCCGCGGGCAGTCCCGCTTCGAGGAACAACTCGGCCAGGCGCAGCGGCACGGAGGGGTCGCGCTCGGAGGGCTTGAGGATGAAGGCGTTACCGGCGGCGAGGGCGGGGCCGGCCTTCCACAGCGGGATCATCGCGGGGAAGTTGAAGGGCGTGATGCCGGCGACGACGCCGAGCGGCTGACGCATGGAGTACACGTCGATGCCGGTGCCGGCACTCTCGGTGAATTCACCCTTGAGCAGGTGCGGAGCGCCGACGGCGAACTCGATGACCTCGAGGCCGCGCTGGATGTCACCCTTGGCGTCGGCGACGGTCTTGCCGTGCTCGGACGAGAGGAGGCGGGCCAGAGAATCCATCTCGGCCTGAGCGAGCTGCAGGAACTTCATCAGCACGCGGGCGCGCTTCTGCGGGTTGAACGCTGCCCACACCTGCTGCGCCTCTTCGGCATTGGCGATGATGGCTTCGGTCTCGGCCTTGCTCGCGAGGGGGACGCGGGCCTGCACCTTGCCGGTGTTGGGATCGAACACGTCCGCAAATCGATCAGATGTCCCGGGAACACGCTTGCCACCGACGAAGTGCGTCAACTCGTGAACCGTCGCATTTTCAACCATTGTGCTAACCCGTTCCTTGCTCGTATGGACCGCCCAGGAGGCAGCAGTGAATATGTCTACCATCCTATAGTTGGATGTCCATGTATGTCTAGAGCCCAAGGGCTGTGCGCCTTTATTAACCGCGGGGGGTTAATAAAGGCGCACAGCGCGGAGCGCGGCTGCCGCTTCCTGCGCGACTACTGCATCGGTGACGTCGTATCCGTCCGATCCCCCACCAGGTCCGCCGGAAACTGCGACAACCTTGCGCGCCGAGAGATGCACCGCATCGACGCCGACGGCGGCGATTGCCGGGATGTCGTCGACGGTTATTCCGCCACCGGCCATGATCTGGATCCGGCCCGCGGCATGTTCGACCATTCGACCGATCTCGTCGAGTCCCTCATTGCAAGTGTCCGCACCCCCGGACGTCAGCACGCGGGTCACGCCCAGGTCGATCAGTTCGTCCAGCGCGGTCAGACGGTCGGTCACCACGTCCATCGCACGATGTACTGTCACCTCGACTCTCGCCCGGTCCACGCATCCGATGATGCGGCGCAGCACGACGGTGTCGATCGAATTGTCTTCTGTCAGCGCGCCGATCACGATGCCGGAAGCTCCACCGGCCACAGCAGCATGTACGTCGTGCTCCATCACCCACACTTCGTCGGGTGAGAACACAAAACCTCCGGCGCGCGGACGGATCAGCGGGTGAACCGCGATCCCCACTTCCGACACAGCCTCGATCACTCCGATGCTGGGCGTCAATCCCCCCGTCGGGCCGAGTGCCGCACACAACTCGACTCGAGTCGCTCCCACCGAACGCGCGATCCTCGCCCCCCGCACGTCCTGCACAGCCAGCTCCAGAACCGTCATGTCAGAAGGACTGCCACGACGGCTTGTGTTCGAGCGCATACCGGTAGTAGTCGGCAAGTTTGAGTGAACTGGCCGCAGCTTCGTCGATGACGACGGTGACATGGCGATGCAATTGCATCACCGAAGCCGGGCAGAAGGCAGACAACGGACCTTCGACGGCAGCGGCGATCGCGTCAGCCTTGCCTTCTCCGGTCGCGATCATCACCAGATGCCTTGCATCGCTGATGGTTCCGAGCCCCTGGGTGAGCACGTGATGTGGGACGTCGTCCACACAGTCGAAGAAGCGTGCGTTGTCGATCCGGGTCTGCTCGGTCAGCGTCTTCACGCGGGTTCTCGAGGTCAACGACGATCCGGGCTCGTTGAAGCCGATGTGGCCGTCGGTACCGATGCCGAGCAACTGCACGTCCACTCCCCCGGCCGCCGCGATGCTCTGGTCGTACCGGGCGATCTCCTGCTCCGGGCACGGCGCTTCACCGTTGGGACTGGACACCATCGCGGGATCCAGGTTGACGTGATCGACGAACTCCGACCGAATCACCGAGTAGTACGACTGCGGATGGCGTTTCGGCAATCCCAGGTACTCGTCGAGCAGGAATGCCCGAGCCAGCGAGAAGTCGAGTTCGGCGTCGCGATGCCTCGCTGCCAGTTCACGATAGGTTCCGATCGGCGACGACCCCGTTGCGAGACCGAGCGTCGTCGCCCCGGCTCTGACGTAGCCTTCGACGATGTCCGCGACGGTCGAGTCGACCTCCGCGGGTGTCGGCTGAATTACGATTTCCATGATTTTTCCTTTCCGGCGACTTTTCCGCCGAGTAGTACACGCCCCAGGCGCAAGTGACGATCGGTGATCAGGATGTCGGCTCGGCAGCCCACGGCTAGCGATCCGATCAGGTCGCCAAGTCCCAGCAGACGCGCTGGGCTCCGAGTTGCCGCTGCCACAGCGTCTTCCAGCGCGACGCCGCCGTCGAAGACAGTGCTGCGAAGCACGTCGAGCAATCTTGCAGTCCCTCCGGCGATGGCACCGGAACTGCCGTCGGTGGTCGCGAGTCTTGCCACTCCGTCGGCAACCGTGACGTCGAGCGCACCGAGTTGGTAGTCGCCGTCGTCCATTCCCGCCGCGGCCATCGAATCACTGACCAAGGCGATCTGGTCCGGTCCGACAGCGTCGAAGACCATCGACACGGTCTCGGGCGCAAGATGCACACCGTCTGCGATCAGTTCCACCACCATCTCGCCTCTCGCGGCAGCCGCCAGGCACGCCGCGACGGGACCCGGAGATCGATGGTGCAGGGGCGGCATCCCGTTGAAGAGGTGGGTCGCGCTGATCTGTCCGGCCCAATCCCCCTGCACCGCAGCATCGATCCGCGCCGACGTCGTTGCCGCGTCGGCATCGGTGTGACCGAAACTCGGCACGATGTTGCGATGACGCATGATCGCGAGCAACTCTTCGAAATTCTCGGTCTCGGGCGCCAAGGTCATGGACCGCACGGTCCCACGCGCGGCGTCACACACGGCTTCGAGCAGATCCGGATCACCGGGAATGATCGCCGCCGGATCCTGGGCACCGCAGCGGACGCCGTTGATGAACGGCCCCTCGAGGTGGATACCCAGAAGTTCTCCGCGTTCGACCAGATCGGCGAGCATCGTTGCTTGTCGCACCAGATCTGCGCGCGGTGCGGAGACCAGGCTGGCCAGCATTCCGGTCGTGCCGTGCTCACAATGATGCGCCGCCGCGCGGCTCGCTCCATCGGCGTCGGTGTTCGGGAAACCAGCACCCGCGGCGCCGTGGCTGTGGACATCGATCAGGCCGGGCATGATCACCGCGTCGGTGCGTTCCGGAATGACGACGACGGGTGTGGACGCCACATAGTCCGCAGCCGAGCCGACCCAACTGATCTTTTCGCCGTCCACGACGACGACTCCGTCGTGAATCTTCCCGGCCGGAGATCCGATCACAGTTCCCCGCAATACGATCGGATCGCCGACAGTAGCCGAGCCTGATGTACTCATGCCGACTCGCGAATCCGCGCGACGGCCGCTCTACCCTCGATCGGGTTTCGCGCGCCCCGCGCCGCCGCGGCCATGTCCTTGCACACCGCCAGATCGAGAGAGACCAGTTGCGCGCGAACTGCGCCCAATGCCGGGACCGACATCGACAGACTCGTCACGCCCAAACCGACCAGAACCGGAGCCAACAGCGGGTCCGACGCGGATTCTCCGCACACACCAACAGGTTTTCCGGCATCGGCGCCCGCCTGACCGACCATCGCGATCAGATCGAGGACCGCCGGCTGCCACGGATCGAGCAGTTGCGCCAGGCCTCCGGCCATACGATCCACGGCGCAGGTGTACTGGCTCAGATCATTGGTACCGATACTGACAAAATCGAGGTGCTCGAGGATATCCTTCGCCCGCAACGCTGCAGCTGGAACCTCGATCATTGCTCCGACCTTGCCGATCCCCCGCGAACGCGCAAGTTCTGCAAAGTCTTTCGCCTCGTCGGCCGTAGCTACCATCGGCGCCATGACCCACAGATCGGCACCCGTCGCATTGCCGGCCGCCGCGAGGGCGTCGAGCTGGCTGATGAGGGTGTCGGGATAAACCGTGCCGACACGGAGCCCGCGGATACCAAGGGCCGGATTCTCCTCGACCCCGAGATCGAGAAACGGCAACGGCTTGTCCGAACCCGAATCGAGAGTGCGGACCACCACCTTCTGTCCGGCGAAGTGCCCGAGCACCGACGCGTACGTCTGTGCTTGCTCCTCCACCGACGGTGCGTCGTGACGCCCGAGATACGAGAATTCGGTACGGAACAGTCCGACGCCCTCGCAATCCGCCGCTCCGGCCCGCGCCGCGTCCTCGAGGGTTCCGATGTTGGCCGACAACCTCACCGCGAACCCGTCACGCGTGCGTCCTGGACCCTGTGCCGAAGCCGACTGCTCTGCCACGAACGATGCTTCGAGGACTGCGCGCTCGCGCGTTTCTGCCGAGGGATCGATGGTGACCGTCCCGGTGGTGCCGTCGAGGATGAGAGGTTTCCCCTCCGCCAGCAGATCGGTTCCCGAGCAGTTGACCACGGCCGGGATTCCGAGCGACTTCGCCAAGATAGCCGTATGGCTGGTCGGACCTCCTTCGGCAGTCAACAATCCGACCACGTCACTGCTGCCCAGCGTCGCCGTATCCGCCGGAGCGAGGTCGCGCGCCACCAGTATGTACGGGTAACCGGGAGTGGGGATTCCGGGCATCGGCTCCCCTCGAAGAACGGCCACGGCTCGCTGCCCGAGATCGCGCAGATCGGTTGCCCGTTCGGCCATGTACCCGCCGAGCGCCGTGAGCTTTTCACAGAAGGCGTCGAAGGCGACTGCGACGGCGTGTGCGGTCGGCAGCCCCGATTCCAGGTTCGCCTTGGCCGCCTTCACGATGCCCGCGTCGCGCGCCATCGCAGCCGACGTCGTCAGGATCTCCGCGGAGACGCCCTCGACTGTCTTTGCACGCGAGAGCAGTTCCTCCGCGACGGCGTTCAGTGCCTCACGGATCCTGATCAGCTCCGCCTCGGGACTGCCTGTGATCGGGTCCGACGCCGAGGTCGGCTCAGGCGTGGAGAATCGCAACCACGGCGCGCAGACCGAACCCGCGCTCACTCCGATACCCGCGATGCGGTGGTCCACACTCGCCGTCATCAAGCTTCGTCCAGTTCGGATGCGAGAAGCTCTGCGAGCGAACCGACCGCAGCGTCGGCGCCGTCACCGTCAGCACGCAAGGTCACCGAATCCCCGAATGCTGCACCGAGAGTCATGACAGACAACATGCTGGAGGCATCGACGGGTTCGCCGTCGCCGAGCGCGATGGTGACGTCTACCGGTAGATCGGCTGCGGCGCGCGCGAAGAGCGCTGCGGGTCGTGCGTGGAGTCCGACGCGGGATCCGATTGTCGTGGTTGCGATCGCCATGTTCAGCGTCCTTCCAGTTCCTTGTCGAGCTTGTTTTCCAGTTCGGCGACGAGCGGGGCGTCGGTGCGGCTGTCACCTTCGGCAGCCAGTGCCAGTTCGGCCTCGAGCAGCGCTGGGTCGGGCTCACCTGCGGCCACCTCGACCTCTTCTTCTCGTCCTGGCGTGCGCAGATTCCACTTCTTGATGACGAAGCTGAAAAGGAAGTAGTAGATCACGGCGTAGCCGAGTCCGATCGGGATCAACATCCATGCGTTGGTTGCCTTGCCGAAGTTCAACACGTAGTCGAAGAAGCCTGCGGAGAACGTGAATCCGTCGTGAATCCCGAGCGCATTGACCAAGGCCATCGACGTTCCGGTCAGGAGCGAGTGGATGACGTACAGGGGCCACGCGACGAACATGAAGGAGAATTCGAGCGGCTCGGTGATACCGGTGAGGAATGCGGTCAGGCCGGTGGAGAGCATGATGCCGCCGACGAGCTTCTTCTGAGAAGGCTTGGCGTTGCGCCAGATTGCGAAGGCTGCAGCGGGGAGGGCGAACATCATGATCGGGAAGAAGCCGGTCATGAACGTACCAGCGGAGGGGTCGCCGGCGAAGAACCGGTTGAGGTCACCGCGAACGATCTGACCGCTCGCGTCCTGGTAGTCGCCGATCAGGAACCACACGGCGGAGTTCAAGATGTGGTGCAGGCCCGTGGGGATCAGGAGGCGGTTCGCTGCGCCGTAAATGCCGCCGCCCACAACGGTATTGGAAGCAACTGCTTCACCGACCCAGTTGAGGCCGGAGTTGAACAAGGGGTACACGAATGCCATCAGGACACCGACCACAAGACCGGTGATCGCTGTCAGGATGGGAACGAGCCTGCGCCCGTTGAAGAACCCGAGATAATCGGGAAGCTTCGTTCGATAGAACCGCTGCCACAAGATCGCCGACAGCAAGCCCATCACGATACCGGCGAGCACACCGTAGTTGATCAGGGATTGATCCCCGTTCGGGTCCGTCTTCCCTTCGAGGACGATCGGCGACATCGCCTTGAACACGCCGTCGATCACCATGTAGCCGACGACGGCTGCCAAGGCAGTCGATCCGTCGGCCTTCTTGGCCCAGCCGATCGCGATACCGACGGCGAAGATCAGCGGCAGCCACGTGAAGACTGCTTGTCCTGCCGCAGAGATCACTGCAGCAGCACTGTGCATCGAACTGAATCGCCCGAGCAGGTCGTCCTGGCCGAGGCGGAGCAAGATTCCCGCAGCCGGCAGAACGGCGATCGGAAGCATCAAGCTTCGGCCGAGGCGTTGAACCCCGGCGAACACTTTCGATTCCTTCTTCGGGGTGTCTTCGAGAGTCATCAAGGACCTTCTTCGTTCGCCGGGCCGCGTCGCGATCGGCCGCTGGTTCTGGAAATTCGGGTGTCGTACACGTGCAGGTTTCGTGAAAATGCAGGTCACGGTTCTTGCTCGGAAGTGAGGCCGAAACCGTTTTGTCGAAACTGTTGTGGAGCCGGACTTCCAACGGGTACTGTCCGGTCATAACCAGTTGTAGTTTTACCTGGTGGAGGCGAGTTGTCAACACCCAAATGTGACATACGTAACCGGGATAGCCTTGACCAGCAACTAGTCAGCCCACCTGTACGACCGTTCAACGATCACGACCAAGCCGACAATCAGGAGCAGCAAATGTCGAAAGCGGAAGCAATCATCAAGGGCCTCGGCGGCGCAGAGAACATCGTCGAGATCGAGGCTTGCATCACCCGCCTGCGTACCGAGGTCAAGGACGGAGCGAAGGTGAACGAGTCCGCTCTCAAGGCTGCCGGCGCACACGGCGTGCTCAAAGCCGGAACGGTTGTCCAGGTCATCGTCGGGCCCGAGGCCGACACCCTTGCCGAGGACATCGAGGACATCCTGTGACGGTCGTCCTCGCCCCGCTGCCCGGCCGGGTCGTCGCACTCGCGGACGTCCCGGACCCGGTGTTCGCTCAGCAGATGGTCGGCTCGGGCGTCGCGATCGAACCCGCCCGCGGTCAAGGCCCGCTCACGGTCGTGGCGCCGATCAGCGGAAAGATCCTGAAACTGCACCCCCACGCGTTTGTGATCTTCGGCGAGAAGGCCACCGGCGTGCTGGTCCATATCGGCATCGACACGGTCAAGCTGGAAGGCGACGGATTCACGCTCATCGCCGCCGAGGGTGACACCGTCGATGCGGGTGATCCCATTGTCAGCTTCGATCCAGCGCACATCGACACGACCGGCTACTCGGCGATCTGCCCGGTTGTCGTAATGGATTCCAAACCGGACACCGTCGAATCCCCTTCCGTCGGTAGGGACGTCACCACTGGCGACACTCTGTTCGACTGGTCGGCGTAGCGCAAAGGGCGAGCACACCGGAAGGTGTGCTCGCCCTTTCGCTTCGAACGATGACTATTGGTCGCCGCGCGTTTTGGGCCGCGCTTGGCCCTGGACTTCCATCTGCAACTGGTAGCGGTCGGATCGGTACCAACTGCGAGTGTGCTCGACCGGTGCGATCTCGCTGAACGACACTCGATCGAAGTACAGAACCGGAGCGCCTTTACGAGTGCCCAGGAGAGTCGCGATCTCCGTACTGGCACCATCTGCACTGACTGTCTGCTCTGCCCGATCGATCGGCTTGTCGTACTTGTCGGCGGTTGCCCGATAGATCGAACCCGTCAAGTCCATGTCGAGTAAACCCGGCAACAGTTCGGGATTGAACCAGCCGTCGTCCACGCTCACCGGCTCGCCGTCGGCAAGGCGCAAGCGCTTGACGTGGTAACCGTCGGAACCCGGTCGCATATTCAGTGCGGCAGCAGTGTTTTCGGGGACCGGCCCCTGTTCGCTGACCAGGACCACCGTCGTGGGGTGATGCCCCTGGGCGCGCATTTCCTCGGTGAAGGATGCAAGGTGCAGCTTGGATTGGACAGCACGGTGCGCAACGAAGGTTCCCTTGCCACGCACGCGAACGAGGTGTCCGTCATTGACCAGTTGCCCGATTGCCTCGCGAACCGTGATCCGACTGACGCCGTAGTCCTGCATCAGGTTTCGCTCGCTGGTCATCAAGTCGCCAGGCTGGAGCTCTTGGGTGCACTTGCGCAGGAGAATGGTGCGCAACTGCTCGTGTTTGGGTATTGCGCTGTCGCGCAAATGAACGGGCATCACAGCGACTGTCCCTCCGAGAAATGAATAGTCGTCTATTCGCCGACGACAACGACCTGAAATCGCAGGCAGGTCCCGACCGGACCGGTCCAATTAACGATACTGGAATTTACGACAGGAAACTAGCACCAGTCCGGAGTTGTCCGATTTCAACCGTCCAACCGTCGGTAGATGGACCGTATTTCGTCCAAGGCGACGTTCTGCTGAGCCATGTCCAATCCCAATGCCGCAACCGCCTCGCGCAACCGCCTGATATCCAGATCGTCGATCGCCGCGCGAAAAGGCACCTTCGGTAGCGCAGGGAGGGCAGCCGCGATTCCGAACCAATTCTCGACGTCCACCGAAACAGTCGACTCGTCTTCCACTCCCCCGATCAACTGCTCCAGGTCGACCCCGCGAAGTCTCAGCAACCTGAGCGGATCGGTGTCGATCCGCTCGGCAGTCAAGAACGCCACGGCCGCAGCGTGTTTGCACGGCCAGCCGACATCGGGGCAGGTGCAGTCGAATCGGAAAGCCGACGGGCCGTCCGGTATCAGTTGGGCAGCAAGCATGTCCGGGACAGTGCCGGACACCAGCGCGGCAAGGCTTCCCGGCACTCGGCGGATCTTGGTGATGATGTCGTCGATATCCGATTGATCAAGAGTGTCGATCGACAGCGTGGAAACGAAAGGTTGAAGTTGGCTGCCCTGAACCTCGGCCGTCACCACTCCCGGTTCGATGTCGAGCGCCAAAACCTGACCCGAACGCGCATACGTTCGCCCACGCGTGACACGAGGTTTGTCGCCGATCTCTTCGACGACGCGGACAAAAGCCTTGCCCCAGAATGTTCTCCCGAACGCTGGACGAGGCTTGACCGGCGCGGGTGCTCGCCGTCGGGACCCGGTGTACTCACTGAAATCGGGGCCCTTACCGCGCGGACTCATTCGCCCACCGCGTCGTCGCCGAGTCGCAACAACTCGTCCAGTTGCTCGACGCTCATCTCCGTCACCCAGTTCTCACCGGTCCCGACTGCAAGTTCGGCGAGTTCACTTTTACTCGCGATCATCGTGTCGATTCGCTCTTCCAAGGTTCCGACGCACACCATCTTGCGTACCTGAACGTTCTTTCTCTGACCGATGCGGAAGACACGGTCCGTCGCCTGGTTCTCTACCGCCGGGTTCCACCATCTGTCGAGGTGAACCACATGGTTGGCCGCCGTGAGATTCAGACCCGTGCCGCCGGCCTTGAGCGAGAGCACCATGATGGGCGGGCCGCCTTCACCTTGAAATGCCTCGACCATTGCGTCGCGCCCGGCTTTCGACACTCCGCCGTGGAGAAACGGAACTTCGGTGGTGAACCGGTCGGCCAGGTACGGCACCACCAATTCGCCGAACTCACGAAACTGTGTGAACAACAGAACCTTCTCGTCGTCGCCGATGACCGACTCGACGATGTCCTCGACCAGTCCGAGCTTTCCCGAACGGTGTTGCCCGCGGCGCATCACCGGCGAACCGTCGCGCAGGAAGTGCGCGGGATGATTGCACACCTGTTTGAGTTTGGTCAGCGCAGACAGGACGGCGCCCTTGCGCTTCATCCCTTCCGTCCCCTTGATCTGCGCCATCATCTCGTCCACCACGGCGCGGTACAACGCGGCCTGCTCTTCGCTGAGATTCGCTCGAACCGTCATCTCCAACTTCTCCGGGAGATCCGCGATCACGGCGGGATCGGTCTTCACGCGCCGCAGCACAAAGGGGGACGTGACGGCTCGCAGTCGCGAGACGGCAAGCTGATCTTTTTCCCGCTCGATCGGCACGACAAACCTTTTGCGGAACATCTGCTCCGAGCCGAGTACACCGCGATTGGCAAAATCGAGGATTGACCGCAGCTCGTCCAGTCGGTTCTCCACCGGCGTTCCGGTCAGAGCAACGCGATGATCCGCGGGGATGCTGCGAGCAGCTCTCGCCTGAGATGTCTTGGCGTTCTTGATGTGTTGAGCCTCGTCGAGCACTACGCGCCGCCAGTCGATATCCTTGAGGGCCGCGACGTCGCGGGTCATGAGCGCGTAGGTGGTGATCACCAGATCACTCTCACGAACTGCCTGTTCCAACTCCGCCCCGGTAGCGCGATCCGAACCGTGATGAACGTAGACGCGCAAGCTCGGCACGAATCGCGCCGATTCACGCTGCCAGTTACCCACAACCGACATCGGGCACACCAAAAGGGTTGCTGTCTTGGACTTCTCGTGCGCAAGTAACGCCAACAGTTGCAGCGTCTTACCCAGACCCATGTCGTCGGCCAGAACAGCGCCGAGCCCGAGAGCACTCATGTACGCCAACCAGTCGAGACCGCGTCGTTGATACGGACGCAAAGTCGCGTTGACCGTCGACGGTACCGCGACCTGCCGCGGAGCCACCGACTGGTCGAGCAGTGCCGAGGCCCATCCAGTTGCTTTCACTTCCTCGACCGGCAGGTCTTTGAGGTCGTCGGCGATCAAGTCCTTGATCAGATCGACGATCGCTCGGTCCCCGCTCGAGTGCCGCTGACTGACAAAACGAGCCGCGCGGGCCAGGACGTCTTTGTCCGCCTGAACCCACTCGCCGCGCAACTGGACCAGATCGGACTTCGCATCGACGAGTCGGGTCATTTCCTCGGCGGTGAGTACCTTGTCTCCGAGCGCCAATTCCCAATCGTATTCCAGCAATTGGTCCATACCGACCGTACGATTCTCCGCAACGATCGGAGATGCCGCCGAGGTCACGCGCACACGCAGGGATGGAGACACCACGTTCCATGCGCGAGGAAGCAGCAGCGTGATCCCTCGCTCTCGCAGGACAATCGCGCCGTGTCCGACCAGGTCCATCACGACAGGTGTGGGCAGCAACAGGTCGAGGCTGTCCTCGTCACGCGGCACGTCGCGAAAACGTGGGTAAGCCTTGATTGCCTCTTCGAGTTTGCGGCTGCCGAGCTGGATACGTTTGGGATCTGCCCGGTGCAGTCGAACACGTTCGGGCGCTTCACCTTCAGGACGCAAACACACTTGCAGACGCCACAGCGCATCGTCGTCGGGATCGGAATTGTCGTCGAGTTCAGGCTCGATCAGCCGCAGAACCAGGTCCGGCTCTCCGGCGGTGAACGTCGACCCCCATTCGGCGAGTCCCTCGGCCGCTCGTACCGACACGTCGTCGAAAGCATCCCCGGACAATACGGCCTGCCACAGCGGGGTCTGCACCACCGGATTTGAGTCCCCGAGAGCACGACGGACGATCGGGTCCGTGAGTTCGTTCGTGATGTCTTCGATCGTCGCCCTCGGCGAACCGACCGCCCGCTGCACCGGCGGCATGGCCACTACCAATTCGCCGATCCAGGCGCGCTGGCGTTCCCCCACAGACAACTGCCACCGCGGCCACCAACTACCCTCGGCTCGCGTCAGCGCCGGCACCACCCGTCCGGCGCGCACCCACCGGTCTATTCCTCGCGCCACATGTACGAGAAAGTGCAGGTCTCCCGCAATTCGCTGATCGTCGGCCTTGAACCGCAGCAGGAGATCGACTGCGTCCGGCGGCGCCAACGCAACAGCTGCGTACTCACTCTGCAAAGGCCCGCCAGGTACGGGCGGCATAGCGACATTCACACGATGACGGAACTTGCGATGCAGGACAGCACTGACCGGATCACGGGGATCGTCGGTCCCGGCACCGTCGTGCCCGTCGACCCACAGTTTGAGCCCCGATCCCGGTGACCAGAGTCCATGCAGCATCCGACCATCCAATCAGGTGCCACCGACACCACTTCCCGCCTACCGGGCAATAGGCTGGCAGGCATGACGACGGCATACGGCTTCACCGAGTACGGCGGACCCGACACACAGTCCTACTTCGACGTCACCTTGCCCCCACCGGGTGCCGGCCAACTGCTGGTGTCGGTCCGAGCGGCGGGCGTCAACCCCGCTGACTGGAAAGTTCGCGCGGGTACTCGAAAAGATACTGTCCCGGTGACGCTGCCTGCGGTTCTGGGCCGCGAAGTGTCCGGTGTTGTCATCGGAGTAGGTCCGCGGGTCACCGAGTTCGAGGTCGGCGACGAAGTGTTCGGCGCTACCGCGACCGGCTTCGGCGGCTACGCCGCGTCGACATTGCTCAACGTCTCCTCGACAGCACACAAGCCGCCTACCGTGTCCTGGGCCGATGCCGCAGTGCTGACGGTTGCGGCAGGAACGGCCTACGACGCACTCCACGATCTCGGTCTGAAACCCGGGGCGACACTCCTGCTGCTCGGCGCCGGCGGCGGCGTTGGTCGCAGCACGATCGCGCTTGCACTGGCGCGGAGTATCAACGTGATCGGTGTCGCGAGCGAGTCCAAGAGAACCGCGATCGAGGAAGCGGGAGCACGTTGGGTTGCGTCGGGGGACGGCTTCGCAGACGACGTGTCCGCGTTGTCCCCAGTCGGAGTGGACGCGGTTTTCGACCTGGTCGGCGGGGACACTCTCACTCGCGGCGCTGAGCTCGCCCGACCGGACGCACCGATCCTGAGCATCGCCGATCCTCTGGCTGCGAGCCGACTCGGCGGCGGTGGTGTCGAACGCCGAAGAACTACAGCAGTATTCACGGAGGTCGCGGCGCTCGTGGCCGACGGGATCCTCGACCCGTCCGTGTCCGGGCGGTACCCATTCTCCCGCGCTGGGGAAGCGCTCGCTGCAGTCGAAGACGGCCATGCCGCCGGCAAAGTAGTGATCGAGTTCGGCTGATTCCTGTCGGCCCCCGATGGTTCAATCACCGTCTACGACGGACGGCGTTGAATCACCGTCTACGACGGACGGCGTTGAATCACCGTCTACGACGGGCGGGGGCACAGGTGGTTGCACGGTTATTTGCGATCCTGTCGACGCTCGCGCTCGTATGTCTCGTCGCGTCCTGCGGATGGTTCGGGGACGAGCGTCTCGAGTCGGCCCCTGGCAGCCCCACGCGATCGGAACTGGAAGAGTTGCTGTCCCGGACAGCGATTGTCGACACCCGACCACATCCGGGTGGATACCAGCGCGGCTGCGGTAACGGCGAGGCCCCGTTGACTGAACTAAATGCCGAATGGTGCAGGTCTGAAGGGGTGGGGTCGATGTGGGTCGGTAGCTTGCGGACATGAGCGAAGGGGAAAGTTCGAGAGATCTGTCGGGGCTTGTGGTGGCCCGAGTGGGTCGGTTGATAGCGACAGGTCAGGCGGCGGAGCCTTACGTCTTGCAGGGCAGCGACGATGAACGAGTGGAGTCCGTCGAGGTGTTCTTCCGGGAGCTGATCGCTTCCGGGAGGTCGGTGGCGACGGTGCGTTCATACGGTATGGATCTGCTCAGATGGTGGCGGTTCCTTCACGCTGTGGACGTGGCGTGGGATCGTGCCGATCGGGTCGATGCCCGCGATTTCAGTTGTTGGATCCAGTTGACGGCGAAGGCACGACAAGGATCAGTGGTGCCGGCCAGCGCCGAGGCGGCTGCTACTGCTGCGGCATCGCCGAATCCTGTCACCGGCAAACCGGCTCTGGGGGCCGGGTACTCGCCGGCGACAGTGGCGCACAGTGAGACGGTGCTGCGAAGTTTCTACGATTTTCATCGGGACGCAGGTACTGGCCCGCTCCTGAATCCGTTCCCTCTCGATCTCTCTCGCCGGTCGAGACGGGCTCATGCGCACCACAATCCGATGGATCATTGGGCACCTGAGCGTGTGGGACGCTACCGGCCTCGGGTCTCGCAGCGGATTCCCCGAGCGATTCCCGAGGATCTGTTCGATAAGTTGTTCGCGGCATTGTCGTCGGATCGGGACCGGGCGTTGGTGGCGTTCTGGATTTCGTCGGGGGTGCGAGCGTCGGAGTTGTTGGGAGTCCGCGAGTGCGATGTCGACCCGGGGCAGCAGTTGATTACTGTGGTGCGCAAGGGAACACGTGCGGTGGAGCAGGTACCCGCGTCGGCGGACGCGTTCGTCTGGTTGCGGTTGTATCAGGAGCAGGTGTGGGGCGAGGTGCCACTCGGACGGACGCAACCGTTGTGGTGGACACTGCGGAAACCTCGCCGCCCGTTGAATTACCATGCGGCGCATCGGATGTTCGAGCGTGCGAACGCCACTCTCGGTTCGGATTGGACTCTGCACGACTTACGTCACAGTGCAGCGAGGCGGATGGCCAACGACCCGCACTTGTCCTTGGTGGAGGTCAAAGAGGTGCTGGGGCACGCACATTTGTCGACGACCGAAATTTATCTGACACCCGACAAGGACGAGGTGATCGCCAGCGTCCTGGCCCACCACGCTCGTACTGCTGATCAGCGGGAACATCCGAGGACTCCTCCACCGCCTCCTGCACCTGGGTACGATCCGGCAGCGTTGAGCGTGCTGTTCGGGAGGTCGTTGTGAGCACTGCCGTCAAGCACATGACCCGCCCGGAACGCTTCGAGGTCACACCGGTGCCACATTCGAGGATTCACCAACTGCACAAACAGTTTCCACCACGCGAATTTGAACTCTGGTGGCCGCACACCGCTGCCTCTGCCGAAGCTGTCGAGGCCCGACTGAACTGCTCGGTGCTTGCCGAGGCTGCGGTCACCACCCGAGCCGGACGGCACCGAGGCGTGATCAAGATACTGACCTGGTTGGCTTCGGTGCCCGGCGATACCTGGCAAGCCCGGTGGCTCGCCAGCGGCGCCGAGAACATCCGCGGATCTCGTTACGGCGCGACAGCCTCATGGGCCGATCTCCCGGTGGAATGGATTGCCGGACACGGGCGCCCTGTCAGACACGATCGCAACGACCTGGCTGCAGGACTGCTGATGTTGCTGTGCCTGGACGTGATCCGGCCACAGCTGTCGTGGATGCTCTCCCGGGCGCACCCGTTTCTCGCGCCGATGATGGCAAAGCTGCGAGATCCGGACGGATTCGCGCGGTTGGACGAGCTTGCTGCCACTCAGCCGGATACCTCGCGAGACGATGCACGAATCGCAGCGACCAGAATCGCGACCCTGCTGGTATCCAAAGGCGGGACTGTCGCAGAGATCACTGTCGGCGATTGTGTGGAGCTGATCGACACGATGGCGCAGGTGCACTCCCGCCGCGGTCAGAAGAAGATCGATTTCTACCTGCGACTACGTGCGATGGGCATCTTTCCCGAGGACGCACCACACAGCATCCGCGCGTTCGGCGCTCCGGTCGGACAGCTGACGATCGAACAACTCGTCGACCGCTACCCGATCGAGAACCAACCGATCCGAGATCTGCTCATCGACTATCTGCGCGAGCGTCAACCCGCGCTGGACTACACCAGCCTCAACTCTCGTGCCCGAGGACTTGCCGGGCTGTTCTGGAGCCGCGTCGAGACACTCGCCCCCGGTATCGACACCCTGCACCTGCCGCCTGACGTCGCCCGCGCATGGAAGGACGACCTGAGATCGATCACACGCACCGCCGTCGACGCGGCGGGACGAAAGCACGAAACAACTTCGCCCCGAAAGAATTACAAAGACAATCTGTTGCAAGTGCGCGCGTTCTATCTCGACCTCGCGCACTGGGCCGTCGAAGATCCGTCCCGCTGGGCGCAGTGGGTGGCGCCCTGCCCGATCAGTGACGGCGAGGTCAAAAGAGGCAAGGAACTCAAACACCGCAAAGCGCGGATGGACCAACGCACCCGCGAGCGGTTGCCTGTCCTGTCTCAGTTGGTTCGGTCCGCCGCTGACCGCCGCGCGGCCGCAGCGGCACTACTCGTTGCGGCGCAGAACACCGAACCAGGTGAGGTGATCGCGGGAACCGACGGAGAACTGCGACGATCCTTGATCCGTCGGGGAACCGGCCGCGTCGTATGGGCCGACAATACTGTCAGCGGTGTTCGCCGCGATCTCACCTACGAGGACGAGGAAGCATTCTGGGCATTCGCCACCATCGAAGTGTTGCGGCTCAGCGGTATCCGTCATGAAGAGCTCCTCGAGCTCAGTCACCACAGCATCACCGAATACCGACTACCCAGTACCGGTGAACTGGTTCCGCTGCTGCAGATAGCTCCATCGAAGACCGATACCGAGCGGCTGATCTTGGTCAGTCCCGAGCTCGCGGAAGTCCTCAGTGCGGTCGTTCAGCGTTCGCGGCAACCCAACGGATCGATACCTCTCGTGGCTGCCTACGATACGCAGGAGAAGCTGTGGAATCCGCCGATGCCGCTGCTCTTTCAGCGGGGAATCGGAAACGAACGCCGAGCGATCCCACCGAGTTTCGTCCGCAAGCTCCTCATCAATGCGCTCACCGTGGCAGCTCTCACCGATGCCAGTGGCGATCCGTTGATGTTTCAGCCCCACGACTTCCGGCGAATATTCGTCACCGACGCGATCATGAACGGCCTGCCACCCCATATCGCACAGGTTATTTGCGGGCACAAGACAATTGACACGACGATGGGCTACAAGGCCGTCTACCCCTCGGAAACTATAGAAGCGCACCGAGCGTTCATCGCGCGTCGTCGTTCGATGAGGCCCAGCGAGGAATACCGGACACCGACCGACGATGAATGGGATGCGTTCTTGTCTCATTTCGAGAAGCGGAAAGTATCGGTCGGGACCTGCGCACGGTCGTTCGGCACACCCTGCATCCATGAGCATGCTTGCGTCAGATGCTCACTCCTGCGGCCGGATCCAACGCAGCGAGGCAGGCTCGAAGAAATCCGAGACAACCTCGAAGCCCGCATCATCGAAGCCAAACAGGAAGGCTGGCTGGGTGAAGTCGAAGGACTGCAGGTCAGCTACACCGGAGTCAGGGACAAGATCGCACAGGTCGATGCCACGATGAAACGAGGATCGGCAACAACTGACCTCGGAATGCCTGGATTCGGATCGATCTCGGGAAGGACTTCCACATGATTACCAAGCTTGAATTCTTGTTCAGAGAAGCCTGCGTCTTCGGCCCCGCGTGGTCCGACGACCAGGACGCACCTGGTGGCCACGACGGGTGCGATACCCGCAACAACGTCCTGGCCCAAGATCTCTCGGACGTGGTGTTCAAACCAGGAACACGTGACTGCGTCGTACTGTCCGGCGCGATGACCGACCCGTACTCCGGAGATCGCATCGAATTCGAACGCAGCCAGGCCAAGTCCGTCCAGATCGACCACGTCTTCCCGCTCGCCGCGGCCTGGGACTTCGGCGCGAACTCCTGGACTCCTGCGTTGCGGATGAGGTTCGCGAACGACATGTCTCTGAACCTGTTGGCCGTCAACGGCCCCGACAACCAGGCGAAAGGCGACAGCACGCCCAGTGACTGGTTGCCGCCCGATCCTGCGTACCGATGCTTCTACGCCGGCAAGTACCTGACCGTCGCGATTTCCTATGGCTTACCAGTCAGCCGAGCTGATCATTCGACCCTGACGGACCTTGCCACTCGCTGCTGATCTAGCGGCAGTCCTTCACCACTCGCCCACTCTGGATGACGAGTGCGATCCGCTCACGATCGGCAAAGATCGAGGGATCCGTCAACGGATTGCCGCGGAAGGCAACGAGGTCGGCGAACTTACCGACTTCGATGGTGCCGACCTCGTCGGCGATACCGAGAATGTCGGCGTTGATCCGGGTAGCGGAAACCAATGCGTCCATCGGGGTTTCGACCTTGGCGCGCAGGACCAGCTCCATTCCCCGGCCCGTTTGATCGGTACCGATGAGGTCCGATCCCAAGCCCACTCTGACGCCGGCATTTCGAGCAGCAAGAAGCCCGTCGATCTGACCCTGCATCATCTGGCCGATCCGAGCCGAAATCGATTCGGGTAGACCTGCTGACGCCGCGCTGTCCGAGAGTGCCTGCACCACAGCCAACGTCGGCACCAACGCGACGTCGTGCTCGGCCATCAACTTGGCAGTCTCGTCGTCGATACCTGAGCCGTGCTCGACGCATTTCGCGCCGGCAGTGACAGCGTTTCGGATTCCCTCGTTGTTGTGGGCATGCACCGTGACATAGGTACCGCGCGCATTGGCTTCCTCGACGGCAACTTCGATCTCGTCGACCGTGAACTGGGTATCGGTGAGCTTGTCATGAGTCGATACCACTCCCCCTGTGACACACAGTTTGAGGAAGTCCGCACCCCTGCGGAACGTCTCGCGAACGTTCTTTCGCATTTCGTGCGGACCGTCGGAAAGCAGAGACATACACCGTAATCCGGGGATGTCATGATCGGACCAGTCCGAAGTCGGCTCCCATTCGGCCGCCAGGTGTCCGTGTCCACCGGTCTGGCACTGGATCGGGCCGCACTGAATGATCCGCGGACCCGGAATCTTGCCCGAGGCGACAACTCCGGCGAGTCCACCGTCGATTCCGCCGCAGTCACGAACAGTGGTGAATCCCCCGTCGAGGGTCGATGCGCAGGTCGCGAACATGTCTGCAGCGAGCTCGGCTACCGAGATCTGACGCCGCAGGCTCGGTGCGAGATCGCTCGATCCACCGAGATGAACGTGTGCGTCGATGAGGCCGGGCGTGATTGTCAGCCCAGCGCAGTCCAGCACCTCCGCCCCCGTGGGTGGCGTGCCACCGAGTGCACTGATGCGCCCGTTTTCCACAGCAACAGCGCAGTTCTCGATCGGGTCGGCGCCCGTCCCGTCGATGATCGTTGCACCGGTCAGCCATACGACAGACATATTGAATGTTCCTCCGACGTGTACCGATCGCCGGAAGATTCCGCCGACATACCGAATAGGGTTCGGTTAGTATGATGCATATCGGCTCCCGAAATCAAGGAGTTGTCATCAATCGATCAAGTCCGAGATTGCCGACGAATCCCTCACCAGGAGAATCGATGCCGCGTCCCACTCAGCCGATACTGTCCACGCGAAACATCACCGACGCGGCTCTGGATGCTGTCGACGCAACCGGCGACTTCACCATGCCCGGGATCGCCAAGCAACTGAACGTGACTCCGTCTTCGCTCTACACACATATTTCGGGTCGATCCGAGATCGTCGAACTCATGCGCATCCGCGTGATGTCGTCGATCTCTGTCCCCGAACCACCCGCAGGATGGAGCGAGCGGATCAGCGCGTGGGGGTGGGCCTATCGCCGAGCTGCCGTCGAACATTGGCGCCTCATCCCGCTACTCATGACACGCAGCGTCCGCACCGAGGTGACTTTTGATATCGATACTGCACTGGTTCAAGCATTTTCGGACGGGGGTTTCAATTCGGCCGATACTCGTCACGCAATCTCCACGCTGGACAGTCTGGTTCTCGGATCCGTCGTGAAACTCTCGACGCCGGATGTCGCGTGGACTCAATCCTCCAATCCGAGCGAGATCACGCGCGAGGCTACGACCCCACTGCGAACCGACGACACCTTCGACTTCGGACTGCGAACCCTGATCGCCGGATGGATGGCTCAGCGAGTCGTTCGCCTGTATACCGAACCCCATTCGGATTTTCCCGTCACTTCACGGTGAACGACCTGGTGTGCCATCCCGTGGCTCCACCGGGGATCGGCGGAGTGCGCTCTTCCACCTGAACGTTCCCGTCCAAATCCGTCGCTCTGACCTGCACGGTGTGTAAACCTGAGCCTGCATCCCACATCCACGACCATTGACGCCAGGTGTCGATCGAGTACTCCTGGGCCAGCGTCGCCGGTTGCCATTCACCGTTGTCGACGCGAACCTCGACCTTCTCGATCCCGCGATGCTGAGCCCAGGCCGTTCCCGCCACCAGCACCTGGCCCGGCTCGATCGGCGCCAAAGCTGCCGGCACCTCGATACGCGAGGACGTCTTGATCGGTGCCTGCGCACCCCAACCGCGCTGGGTCCAATAGGCCTCGACCTTGTCGAAACGCGTCAACTCCCACTCCGTCACCCATTTGGTGGCGGAGACGAAACCGTACAGACCGGGAACGACCTGCCGAACGGGATAGCCGTGCTCGAACGGCAACGGCTCACCGTTCATCGCCACGGCGAGAATCGCGTCACGGCCGTCGGTGACTATCTCGACCGGGGTGCCGACTGTGAAGCCGTCGACGCTGGTCGAGAGGAGCATGTCGGCGTCGGGATGGACACCGACTTCGTCGAGCAGGTCCTTCATGGGATAACCGATCCACTTCGCGTTTCCGGCCAGAACGCCGCCCACCTCGTTGGAGACACACGTCAGCGTGATGACCCGCTCGATGGGCGTTCGCGCCACCAGATCGTCGAACGACAACGTCATCTCCCGGTCCACCATTCCGTGAATCCGCAGTTCCCACGAATCCGTCGTCAATTGCGGAACGAGGAGAGCCGTGTCGATTCGGTAGAAGTCGTCGTTGGGCGTGATGTACGTCGATGCACCCGAAATCCCGATGTCCGCACCCGCCGGAATCGGCGGCGCCGGGTCAGCGGCGGTGGGCACGACAAAATCTTCACGATTCGCTACTGCTCCGGCGATTCTCTGCCCCACGAACTTCCCGGCCGCACCCGCTGCCGCAGCCACTGCCAACGCCGCACCTGCCAGCAGAAGAAACTGACGACGAGGCAACCACGAGTCGGCGACGCCCGGCGAGAGCGGCACTTCGAGTTGTGTGATCAGCAACCGCAAGGTTGCGACGCCCGCCACCACACCGACCAGCGTCGGGAACACGTACATCGCATCGGCAGTCGGGCGCTGTATCGCCGCATACACACCAACCGCGCCCAGAAGAACGAGAATGACGCTGCCGATCGGGCGGCGTCGCCGTTCCAGGAGCCCGGCCACCGCACCGAGCAGAACGATCAAGATCGACATTCCGATGAACAGCGCCGGCTTGTCATTGGTACCGAAAGTATCGATCGCGAACTCGCGAGCCCACGCCGGCGTTCGGTCGACGGTAGTCGCACCTACCGCGTAGAAGGGCGACGCGTCCGGGTTGATCGGCAACGCAACCAGTTCACCGACGCCCAGGACGACAGCCGCGGCCAAGACCCCGGAGATCGCGTGAGCAGCCCATCTACGACGCGGTGGACGAGATTCGGTGCTCGGGTGCTC
The DNA here is from genome assembly GCF_031763325.1 of Rhodococcus sp. SG20037. NCBI lineage: Bacteria > Bacillati > Actinomycetota > Actinomycetes > Mycobacteriales > Nocardiaceae > Rhodococcus > Rhodococcus sp. SG20037. The sequence continues at coordinate 4,189,684 of NZ_CP134497.1, forward strand.
GTCGATGTTCTGTGTGACCATGTCGTCTCGGCTCTGTCGGTGCGAGTGGTGCTTCGATCGGATACCCGACATTCGGCGCTGCGGGCCATCCGGATGGGTGCACTCCTCCATCAAGAACTACTCCGAACTCGCGATTAGAGTGGGAACGATGACCGTCGACCTCAACAAGGACACGCTCCTGTGCATGTCGCTCTCCGGGCGACCGAGCAACATCGGCACCAGATTTCACAATTACCTCTACGAAGAATTGGGCTTGAACTTCGTCTACAAAGCCTTCACCACCGAAGACGTGCCAGCCGCGATCGCCGGCATACGAGCACTCGGGATTCGAGGCTGTGGGGTGTCGATGCCGTTCAAGGAACAGGTCATCGAGCACATCGACGTCATGCATGATTCGGCCAGCGCCATCGACTCCGTCAACACGATCGTCAACGAGTCCGGAGTGCTGCACGCCTACAACACCGACTATCAGGCGGTGGCCGATCTACTGCGTGACAACAACGTCGACACGAGCCTGTCCGTCGCTGTCGCCGGCAGCGGTGGCATGGCAAAAGCAGTCGTCGCCGCGGTGCGCGACACCGGATTCACCGACGTCACCGTGATCGCCCGCAACCAGCAAGTGGGGTCATCGCTTGCGAAGCAGTACGGCTTCGACTGGCAGGCCGAACTCGGTGAGCTTCGTCCCGGTGTGCTGATCAACGCCACCCCGATCGGTATGTCCGGCGGCGCAGAAGCAGATGCACTGTCGTTCCCCGAGCACGCAGTGCGCGCAGCCGATGTCGTCTTCGACGTCGTCGCGATGCCTTCGAAGACGCCACTGATCGCGTTGGCGACCGAACTCGGCAAAACGGCGATCACAGGAGCATCGGTCATTGCCCTTCAGGCCGCCGAGCAGTTCGTTCTCTACACCGGTGTGCGCCCGAGCGCGGAGCAGATCCAGCGAGCGTCGGAATACTCACGGGCGTAGGAACCACGTCGCCGTGAACGAGACCGGGGAGACTCCACCTCAACAACTCGCGCGGAACTTCAACGAGTTGTTGCAAGAACTGCGCGTCGCGCTCTCTGGTGTGCAGATCCTGTTTGCCTTCCTGCTGGCCGTGGCATTCACCGAACGCTACGAGGAAGCGTCGGCGTACATCCGCGGCATCCACTTGGTGACGGTGATCCTTGTTGCCATCTCGTTCGGGTTCCTGATGGCACCCGCGGTCTGGCATCGCATGCTTTTCCGCCGTGGGCACCGCGAGAACATATTGCCCGTGGCCAACCGATTCGCCCTGTGCGGCATAGCCTTTCTGGCCGCCTCCATGACCGGCACGGTCCTGTTGATCGCCGAGGTCGCCGTCGGCGGAGTTGCCGCAAAGGTTTTGGCAGCGTGCGCCGCGATCATGTTCACGGCGCTGTGGTTTCTCGTGCCGTCATTCATCGATCGCACCAAGAGCTGACTCAGGCTCCGGTGTCGACGGCGCGAGTGCTGTCGTTGGACCACTGTGACCACGAGCCCGGGAACAGCGTCGCGTCGTAACCGGCGATCGCGAGCGCCGCGATCTCGTGCGCTGCAGTCACTCCGGATCCGCAGTACACCGCCACCTTGTCTCCGACGCCCAGTCCGGCGAATCGCTCACGCAGGTGGGTCGTATCCAGGAATCGCCCGTCGCCGGTGATGTTCTCGGCGGTCGGCGCGTTCACCGCACCGGGGATGTGCCCTGCGACGGGATCCATCGGCTCGACCTCGCCGCGGTACCGCTCCCCGGCTCGGGCGTCGAGAAGCACACCGCCCGCACGCGTCCAGTCGCCGACGCCGTCGATGTCGACCGTCGGCATGTTGCCGCCGGTGAAAGTCACGCTGCCCGGAGTGACCGACTCACCGATACCGGCCGCCAACGGCAGTCCCGCGGACTCCCAGGCCTGTAGCCCGCCGTCGAGCAGTCGGACATCCGAGAGCCCGGCCCACCGCAGCAGCCACCAACCACGGGCAGCGGCCGTGTTGCCGGTGGCGTCGTAGAGCACCACCGAATCACCGTCGTCGATTCCCCAACGACGCGCAGCGGCCTGCAGGTCTTCGAGACTCGGCAGCGGATGCCTCCCCTCGTCCGGCGACGGCGGCGAGGCAAGTTCCTCGTCGAGGTTCACGAATACCGCACCGGGAATATGGCCGTCGCGAAAATGCTGCTCGCCGTTCGAATCACCCAGCGCCCATCGGACATCGAGCAATCGCGGCGCAGCGCCGGCCTCGATGAGAGCGGACAGTTCTTCGACGTCGATCAGCACGGGAAGTGTCATGAGCCCATCCTGACACGACCACTCATGCAACCCCGAAGAAGGCACCGAGGCCCACCAACAACACTCCCGTCACCACGTCGATTCGCTTCCCGACGCCAGGGCGACGCAGCTTCTTGCCGGCTCCGGCCGCCAACACCACCACGATCGCCCACCACAGTGCCGCGGCGACCACCGTCGCGCCCGCCAACATCAACGTCCGCAGCCCTGCGCCTTCACCCGGCTCGATGAATTGCGGGAGTAGCCCGAGAAAGAACAACAACGCCTTCGGGTTCAGCAGGTTCGAGAGGAAGCCGTAGCGAAATGCCGTGGTGACCGCGATCGGTTCTTTCGCTGCCGGAATTCCCTCGTCCGAGGCGCGGGCTTTGAAAGCACTTCGAATCGCGGAGATGCCGAGCCAGGTCAGATATGCCGCCCCGGCGTAGGTGAGCGCGGAGAGCAACTGTGGCCGTGTCGCCACAAGTGCGGAGAGACCCAGTGACGCGGCAGCGGTGTGAACGAAGAGCCCGGAAATCACACCGGCGGCCACCACCGCGCCGGTCCGACGATCTGCTAGAGAATGACGCAGGATCAGGACAAAATCCGGTCCCGGCGTGAACAGGACGATGGATAGCAGGGAGCCGAAAGCGAGCCATTGACCGACACTCATCCGAAATACCTCACACCCGAGCTGATTCGAGACACATGTTCATGCCAGGAGTGTGCAACTGGATCCGGGAAGTTCAAAACGACTCCGGATATAGTTCGGCAGATGACGAAGAATGAGCCTCTGGATCCGGTGGACTGGAAGATTTTGGCCGAATTGCAGAACGACGCGTCGATCACCAACAAGGTGTTGGCCGATCGAGTCGGTTTGGCGACGTCCTCGTGCCACGAGCGCGTACGACGCCTACGCGCCAACGGCACGATCAGCGGCATCCATGCGGTTGTCGATCCGGCAGCCGTTGGCCGGTCGATGCAGGCGATCATCGCCGTTCAATTGCGACCACACCGCCGCGACCTCGTCGACCGGTTCACCGCCGACGCGCTAGCGCTGCCGGAAACGCTTGCGCTCTTTAACGTCTCGGGGCCCGAGGACTTCTTCCTCCACGTCGCGGTCCGTGACAGCGCTCATCTACAACGGGTATTGATCGACCACCTCGCCGCACATCCCGAGGTCTGGCACGCCCAAACGCACCTCATCTACGGCAAAGCGGTCACCTCACCCATCCGACCGGACAGGTAAATCGGGTCTGGGGCGGGTCGGGCAGAATCACTGACCATGTCGGACTCCACAGATACCACCGAACCGGAAGCCGTTCGCAGCAACTCGCAACCGATGAGCGCAGGCATCGTCACGGCCCTCGTCGGCTTCACCAGTTCGTTCGCGGTGGTGCTCACCGGCCTCGCGGCTGTCGGTGCGGACGCAACCGAGGCGGCGTCCGGACTGCTGGTTCTGTGTGTGACCCAAGCGTTGGGAATGCTCTGGCTCTCACGCCGGTATCGGATGCCGATCACCCTGGCCTGGTCGACGCCCGGTGCCGCTCTGCTCGCCGGCGCGGGAGCCGTCGAGGGTGGGTGGCCGGCGGCGGTCGGAGCATTCATCGTCGTCGGAATCGCGATTGTTCTGACCGGACTGTGGCCGACGCTCGGAAGGATCATCTCGGCAATCCCGACGCCCCTCGCGCAGGCGATGCTCGCCGGGGTTCTGATGCCGTTGTGCCTGGCGCCGATCATCGCCGTCCGGGACGCACCGGCAGCGGTCGCGCCCGTCATCCTGGTTTGGCTTGCCGCGCAGCGCTTCTCCAAGCGATGGGCGGTTCCGCTCGCGTTTCTCACAGCAGCGGTCGTGATCGGGATCAGCCTCGTCACGTCGGATCGAGTGCTCGACGCCGGCGCCATGATTCCCCGCATCGATCTCACCGCGCCGTCGTGGACCTGGCAGGCAATGATCGGCATTGCGATTCCCCTCTACATCGTCACGATGGCTTCGCAGAACATTCCCGGTGTGGCCGTGATGAATTCGTTCGGCTACACCGTTCCCTGGCGGCCGTCGATGATCGTGACGGGTATCGGCACCATCGTCGGCGCACCGGCCGGTGGCCATGCGATCAACCTCGCGGCGATCAGCGCAGCCCTGGCCGCCGCCCCCACCGCACATCCGGATCCCAAACGTCGATGGATCGCTGCCTTCACCGCAGGCTGGGCGTATCTCGTTCTCGCTGCCGGCGCGGCCGCGGTGGCCGCTCTGGTAGCCGCCGCACCGGCCGGAGTCGTGGAAACTGTTGCCGGACTGGCGCTCCTGGCAACGCTTGCCGGCGCCCTCACGTCGGCGCTGAGCGAGGCGAGTGAACGTGAAGGCGCCGTGGTCACGTTTCTGATCGCCGCATCCGGGGTCAGTATCCTGGGAATCGGATCGGCATTCTGGGCGCTGTTAGTGGGGCTGATCGTGCGTGCAGTCCTAGAGGGCACCACCCTGCCCCCACTCTCTCGAAAGTCCTCACTACAGTCGAAGCCGTGAGCACAGCGCAGACGCCCCCGTCGATCAGCGAGTTTCCCGTTCTCTGGCCCGTCCCGACGCGGTGGGACGACAACGATCACTACGGCCACGTCAACAACGTGACCTACTACTCGTACTTCGACACCGCGGTCAACGCCTGGCTGATGTCTTCCACTGGAACCGACATCCGCACCCTGCCTGCCATCGGCGTCGTCGCCGAGACGTCGTGCCGGTACCTGAGCGAACTGTCGTTCCCCGAGCAGTTGCAGGTGGGTATCTCCGTCGAGAAGCTGGGCACCAAGAGCATCGTCTACGCCCTGGCGATATTCCACGAGGTCGACGGTGGCAATTGGGAACCCGCTGCCACCGGCCACTTTGTCCACGTCTACGTCGACGCCGACACCCGTAAGCCGGTGGAGATCCCGGCGGCCATCAGATCTGCAGCCGGGACCTTGACCGAAAACTAGCTCAGACCGAGCTGATCTGCCGTCAAGACGGCGCGTGCAACGATTCCGTCGATCAGCGCGACCGTCGGGCCACCGTGCTCGGCCTTGTTGCGCGGATCGTCGAGGATACGTCGCAGCACGCCCTCCGCGATGATCGAGAGCTTCCACAGAGCGAGTACGTGCCAGTATCCGACCGCTGACACGTCGCGGCCAGTCGCCTCGACGTAGGCAGCGACCAGCTCGTCACGGTTCGGGAAGCCTTCCAGCGTGGACGCCATGAACGGACCGGCAACCTTGTCACCGGCTTCCGGCCAGTACGCGAGTAGCGCACCGAGGTCCGCGAGCGGCTCCCCCAACGTGCACAGCTCCCAGTCGACGACGGCAACGATGCGCCCCTCGGCCGGATCGGTGATGACGTTGTTGAGGTGGAAGTCGCCGTGAACCAACGTCACTTCGTTCTGTTCCGGAATGTTTCGGTGCAGAATCTCGGCCAATCGGTCGACATCCGGAACATCGCGGGTCTTCGACTTCTCCCACTGCGCCGACCACCGCTTGAGCTGACGCTCGGCAAAGGGCTTGCGGCTGGCCAGGTCGTCCAGCCCGGTCTCTTCCAGGTCAACTCCGTGGATGCTGGCGAGGGTTTTGGGCATCGCCAAGCCGACCGCGCGACGCTCGTCCTCGGTCAACTTCTGAGCCACCGGAACGCCGTCGATCACAACGCCGTCGATGTAGCTCATGAGGACCAGCGGAGCGTCCGTGATCTCCGGATCTTCCGTGATGCCGAGGATCTTCGGAACCGGCACTTTGGTTCCCTGGAGCGAGGACAGGATGCGGTGCTCGCGAACGACGTCGTGCGCGGAAGCCAACAATGTTCCCAGTGGAGGTCTGCGCAGTACCCACCGTCCTCCGCCCGCATCCGTCACGGAGTAGGTCAGGTTCGATTGCCCGTTACCGATCCTCTCGAAAGTCAGTGGTGTCGTGGCGCCGACCCCCAGTTCGGCGATCCACGCGGAAACAGCTTCTTCGTTCAAACCGACTGCAGTCACCGCACCGATGCTAGCGGTTGAAGTCCGATCGGTTGGCCGTACCGACACGTTTGTTACTCGTCAGTTCGCAGCTCAGGTCTTGATACGGCAGTGAAAATACTTGCGGATTTCCCAATCAGGGGGATCCTGATGGTAGAGCGACAACTGCATACAACACATCGGGATTGTGCGGCGTACTCACGAGGCGCGCCGGGCATGAGCAGAAACCGAGGTGAGCGAAGATGGTCGACAACCTCGATTATCCGGTCCAACTCATCCAACCGAACGGCGCACGGGTGTGCCGTCCCGAATTCGACCGCCTGATAACGGACATCGGGCCTGACGAACTGCTGTCGTTGTATCGCGATCTCGTCGTGAGTCGCCGCATCGACACCGAAGCTGTTGCCCTGCAGCGTCAAGGCGAAATCGGGTTGTGGGCTCCGATGCTCGGTCAGGAAGCCGCGCAGGTCGGTTCCGCGAGAGCGCTCGCCCCAGGCGACTTCGCCTTCACCAGCTATCGCGAACATGCCGTCGCGTGCTGCCGCGGAGTTCCACCCGAATTGCTGACCACCATGTGGCGCGGAATCTCCCATTCCGGTTGGGATCCAGAACAATTCAACGTCACCAATCCGGCGATCGTCGTCGGCTCCCAAGGTCTGCACGCCACCGGATACGCACTCGGCGCACACCTGGACGGCGCCGAGATCGCAACGATCGCCTACTTCGGTGACGGCGCAACAAGTCAGGGTGACATCGCCGAGGCGATGGGATTTGCCGCCAGTTTCCGTGTCGGCGTTGTCTTCTTCTGCCAGAACAACCAGTGGGCCATCAGTGAACCGGTATCCCTGCAGTCCCGTACACCCATCTCGCATCGGGCGATCGGTTACGGTATTCCGGCGATCCGCGTCGACGGTAACGACGTCCTTGCCGTGCTCGCCGTGACGCGCTCGGCGCTCAATCGCGCACGCGAAGGCAGCGGCCCGACGTTCATCGAGGCGATCACCTGCCGGATGGGCCCGCACACGACCTCCGACGATCCGAGCAGGTACCGCACCGATACGGATATGTCGGAGTGGAAAAGCCGCGATCCGCTCGAGCGAATGCGTCTGCTCCTCGGCCGTCGCGATCTTCTCGGAGAAAACGAACTCAGCACCATCGCGGCAGCCGCCGACGACGTCGCCGCTGGACTGCGACGCGCAACCATCGCGCTCGCCGATCCGCCCCCGTCAGCGCTCTTCGATCACGTCTACGCCGAGGCACACCCACTGATCGACGCTGAACGCGAAGAGCATCGCGCGTATCTGGGCAGCCTGGAAGGGGCTTCGTCATGACCGTCATGAATCTGGTGACAGCGCTCAACACCGGCCTGCGACGCGCACTCGAAGACGATCGTCGCGTTGTCATCATGGGCGAGGACGTCGGCCGTCTCGGCGGTGTATTCCGGGTTACCGACGCCTTGCAGAAGGACTTCGGCGATACTCGGGTGATCGACATGCCCCTCGCCGAATCAGGGATCGTGGGAACAGCTTTCGGTCTTGCCTTGCGCGGATATCGGCCTGTCTGCGAAATCCAGTTCGACGGTTTCGTCTACCCGGCTTTCGATCAGATCGTCTCGCAGGTGGCCAAGATCCAGTACCGCACCCGAGGCGCTGCGTCTGCGGCACTGACGATCCGGATTCCCAGTGGCGGCGGAATCGGTGCGGTGGAACATCATTCGGAGTCGCCGGAAGCGTACTTCGCTCACACCGCGGGACTGCGGGTGGTGTACCCGAGCAATCCGAGCGACGGTTTTCACATGATCCGCCAATCCATTGCGGCCGACGACCCGGTGATATTCCTCGAACCCAAACGGCGCTACTGGGACACCGCCGACGTGGATACCGATGCCGCGCCCGAGCTTCCGCTCCACCGTGCCCGCGTCGCTCGCCCTGGAGACGACGCGACAGTGGTTGCGTACGGATCCATGGTCGCCACCGCACTCGAGGCCGCGCGGATTGCCGAAGAAGAAGGCCACGATCTGGAGGTCGTGGATCTGCGTTCACTCTCCCCCATCGACTTCGACACGATCGAGGCGTCGGTGAACAAGACAGGCCGGCTTGTCATCGTCCATGAGGCGCAGAAGTTTCTCGGCGTCGGCGCCGAAATCGCAGCACACGTCGCGGAACACTGCTTCTATCAGCTGGAGTCACCGATCCTGCGGGTCACCGGATTCGACATCCCCTACCCGCCCGCCAAGCTCGAGCGATTTCACCTTCCGGACGCCGACCGGATCCTCGCAGCACTCGACCGGACGCTGGCAGCATGAGTACAGGGCACGAATTCCGGTTGCCGGATCTCGGCGAGGGCCTGACGTCCGCCGATCTGGTCGAGTGGACGGTCGGCGTCGGCGACACGGTGGCACTCAATCAAGTTCTCGCCCAGGTAGAGACAGCCAAAGCTCTTGTCGAACTGCCGTCGCCCTACGTCGGCGTTGTCAGAGAACTCCTCGTCGAACCTGGCACTACCGTTCCGGTGGGTACTCCGATCATCCGTATCGAGGAGCCTGCAGATTCACCGTCTCCAAGTGATTCACAGTCTCCGAGCGTGCTGGTCGGATACGGACCCGCGGCGGAGAGACCGAGCCGACGACGGAGCAGGATCACGCCATACTCGCAATCCGCGGCGAGTGCCGAGCGTCGGCCCGCAACCCCCGCGGCGCGGCGCGCGGCCCGCGAAGCCGGCATCGATCTGAGCGAAATCACCGGCAGCGGATTCGACGGTGCCGTCACCGCGGCTGACGTCGCAGACGCGCTTACCGTGCAGGCGCCTTCGGATAACGCGACACGCCTGGCCTCGTCCGGCATACGAAAACAGATGGCGTCGGCGATGGTTGCCAGCACCCGTGCTCCGCAGGCCAGCGTCTTCCTCACCGCCGATGTCACGCCTTCGATGGAACTGCTCGGCAGGCTCCGTTCCTCGGAGGCGTTCACCGGACTGTCTCTCACTCCGCTGACACTCGCTGCCAAGGCAATGGTGGCCGCCATCGCCTCGCACCCGATGGTGAACGCGCATTGGGACGAGGCCCGCGGCGACGCCGCCGTCGACGATGACGTGAATCTCGGCATCGCCGTCGCCTCCGAACGTGGACTGTCCGTGCCCAACATCAAAAGCGCCGAGACACTGAGCCTGGTCCAACTCGCACGCGCGGTGACCGAACTGACCGTTGCTGCCCGTGAGGGAAAGACGGACGTCCGTCACCTGACGGGTGGCACCGTCACGATCACCAATGTCGGAGTCTTCGGCGTCGACGGCGGCATTCCGCTTCTCAATCCAGGAGAAGCCGTCATCCTCTGCCTGGGCTCGGTGAGCGAGCGTCCGTGGGTGATCGAGCGCAAGATCGAAGTGCGGAGCGTCGTGACACTGACGTTGACGTTCGACCACCGCGTGCTGACCGGTGAGCAGGCCGCGAGATTCCTCTCATTTGTCGCAGAGATGCTCGCGAACCCGGACCTGTTGCTGACTCACCTGTAGAAAGGAACGAGTGAGCGTCAACCCCACCGACCGCGCAGTCCCCACCTCCGCCCTGGTGCGCGCCCGCGCCGGCATCTTCGGCATTTTCGGCATCAACGGATTTCTCCTCGCGATGTGGGTCGTCCACATCCCGTCCATCGAACACCGAGTGGGGATCAGTCACTCGACGCTCGGCTCACTTCTTCTCCTTCTTGCAGTCGGAGCCATTGCCGGCATGCAGTTGAGCGGCCCGCTCGCAGATCGATACGGCAGCAGACGCATGGTCGTCCTGGCGGGTAGCGGGCTGGCATTCGCCACTCTCGGCCCGGGGTTTGCCACGAACACCTGGCAACTGGGCGCTGCACTTGTCGTGTTCGGCTTCGCGAACGGCGCGTTGGACGTGTCGATGAACTCGCAGGCCGTCGAGGCCGAACAGTTGTACCGGCGCCCGATCATGGCGGCCTTTCACGGCATGTTCTCGGTCGGTGGCGTATTGGGCTCTGTCATCGGATTCGGCACTCTCGCACTGGATCTTCCGCCGTATGTCACGCTCAGCATCGCGTCGGCAATCGGCTTGCTGGCAGTCTGGTTGTGCTCGCGACCCCTTCTCCCTCACGTCGACGTGCATGCCGAAACGGCGTCGACTGCCGGAAAGACGCACGGCAGATTCTCGGCTCGCGTACTTGCCCTCGGAACCCTCGCCTTTGTTCTGATGCTGGCCGAGGGAGTGGCAAACGACTGGAGCGCGCTGCAGGTCAAGGAAGATCTCGGTGTTTCGAATGCCGTTGCTGCACTGTCGTTCGGCGCATTCTCCGCCATGATGACCGTCGGTCGGTTCACCGCGGATCGGATCAGCGCGGCAGTAGGCCCGGTGGCCGTGGTTCGCTACGGCGCGTTGCTCTCGTCGGTCGGCATGCTGACCGTCGTGGTGTCCGGCTGGCTACCGCTGACGCTGCTCGGTTGGGCACTGTTCGGCGCAGGCCTGTCGGGATGTATTCCACAGATCTTCACCACGGCCGGAAATCTGGGCTCAGGTTCGGCCGGTACCAACATGTCTCGCGTAGTCGGCATGGGATATATCGGATTTCTCGCCGGGCCGGCAACCATCGGGTGGGTCACCAAGCTTGTGCCTCTCACCACAGCGATGTTGATCCCGTTTGCATGCGTCCTGGTCGCAGCGGGTTGTGCGGGTGTCGTTCGGCGCGATTCTCCGACCGCCTACAGACCTCACAGCTGATCCTCACGATCGGCACAGACTCAACAGGGATGCTGGTACTCGTGACCGTCTCGACCTCCACCCAGCACCCCGCTCCCTCCACAACCACTCGCTTCCTCGTCCTTGCTGCGATCGCCGTCGTAGCGTTGGGCGTCTTGTATTTCGTGCGACCCACCTCGCCCGGTTTGAGCGTCCCGGAACAGGTGCGCGCACTTGCCGAGTGGACGGTAAGCCGATTCGACGTCACCGCTGTACTCGCAGCTACTACCGCTCTGGCCGTCGTCTCGATGGTCCGCGGACTGCCATACGGCATCGGCGCGATCCTGCTCCTCGGAATGGGCGCCAATCTCACGAACGCGGCATTCGGTTCCTGGCTTCCCGATGTTCCCCAGGACCTATTACCCAGCGGTCACGTCGCAGCGGCGACCGCGCTGTACGGCTCGGCGATCTTGATCTCCGCCCCGCAGTGGCGTCCAGTGGTCGCCGGACTCGGGTTCGCCGGGGTTGCTGCGATCGGTGCCAGCGCACTAGCCGCCGAGTTGAGCGGCCTTTTCGGAGTGATAGCTGGAGTTCTGATCGCTCTGGTATGGGCCTGTGCCGCAGCCATTTTGATGGCACGATCGCCCATCGCCGCGAAACGTGAAGAGTTACGCCCGGATACGGCTGCAATCGCGTTCTCCAGACACCGGAGCATCCGACTTTAGTCCTAAATCTTTGTGATCCAGAGATTTTCGCCGATAGCTCTCCCGCCACGCTCGGACATGACGTACGTTCGGAAATGTCCGAATCAGGTAGTTCCACAGCGAAGGAGTCTTTACCGTGAGCCTCGAAGATCTGAACCCGCTCGAACTGATCCAGAAGTTGATCGAACTACTTTCCGGCTTCTCTTCCGACCCCGAAACCCCCGAGGTTCCGTAAAACGTCGCCAGAGGCGCCTGTTCCGAGTTTCGTCTCGGAGCAGGCGCCTTTGTCGTTTCAGCACAAGAAGTCGTTTCAGCACAAGAAGTCGTTGCAACACACGACATCTTTGCAACACACGGCCACGAAAAAAGGCGTCCACTCGCAGCTGCGAGTGGACGCCCCTTCCGAGTACCAGCGCTAGAGCGCCTTGAGCTCCTCGGTTACTTCGGAGACCGACTTCTTGGCGTCACCGAAGAGCATCGAAGTGCCCTCGGCGAAGAAGAGCGGGTTCTCGATACCGGCGAAACCGGAGTTCATCGAGCGCTTGAGCACGATGACGGACTTCGACTGGTCGACGTTGAGGATCGGCATTCCGTGAATCGGTGAGCTCGGATCGTTGCGCGCCGCCGGGTTGGTGACGTCGTTCGCGCCGATCACCAAGGTGACATCGGTACGAGAGAACTCGTCGTTGATGTCGTCCATTTCCTTCATCGCGTCGTACGAGACATCCGCCTCTGCGAGAAGAACGTTCATGTGACCGGGCATACGGCCGGCGACCGGGTGAATGGCGTACTTGACCTCGACGCCCTTCGACTCGAGCAGTTTCGCCATGTCCTTGACGGCATGCTGAGCCTGCGCGACGGCAAGTCCGTATCCGGGTACGACGATGACCTGGTTGGCGTAGGCCATCTGGATAGCCGCGTCGGCGGCCGAGGTCGCCTTTGCCGTGCGCACGACGCCGTCGGAGGATGCGGCTTCACCGCCACCACCACCGAAGCCGCCGGCAACGATGGCCGGGATGGACCGGTTCATGGCCTTGGCCATGAGGTTGGTCAAGATGGTGCCCGAAGCACCGACGATCATGCCGGCGACGATCATCGCCTGGTTGTTGAGCGCCAAACCTGCAGCAGCAGCTGACAAACCGGTCAGAGCGTTGAGCAGCGAGATGACGACGGGCATGTCCGCGCCGCCGATGGGCAGCACGACCATCAGTCCGAGGATGCCCGAGAGCACGAGCACGCCGACGATCCACAGTGAGCTGGTCGGGCCTTCCGGTGAGATCGCCTTGATACCGATGATCACCGAGAACGCGACGGCGGCAATGAGCAGCAGAGCATTGAGCGGCTGCTGGAGCTTACCGATTCCGATCGGACGACCAGGCAGAGTTTCCTGCAGCTTCAGGAACGCGATCACGCTGCCCCAGAAGGAGATCGATCCGATCACCGCGGCAAAGAGCGACGCGATGACGATGTGTACCGTCGGCGACTCGCCGTGCTGGAATGCGGTGAAACCGTCCGAGTCCAGGAACTCCGCGTACGCGATCAACGCGACCGTGCCGCCGCCGACACCGTTGAACAGTGCCACCAACTGCGGCATGGCCGTCATCTTCGTCCGGAGCGCCGGCGGAACGCCGAGCACGACACCGATGACAAGGCCGGCAGCGATGAGGATCCAGTTCCCCATCTCCGCATCACGAATGGAGATCAGAGTTGCAACGACGGCGATGAGCATGCCGACCGCGGCGATCTGGTTGCCGCGGACTGCGGTCTTCGGGCCGGTAAGACCCATGAGGCCGTAGATGAACATCGAGAACGCGACAATGTAGAGCGCATTGACCAGGTATTCCATTACTGGTCACCATCCTTCGACACAGACTTGGCGGCCGGCTTGGCCTTGAACATCGCCAACATGCGGTCCGTGACCACAAAACCACCGACAACGTTCACGGTTCCGAAGACGAGCGCTACGAACAAGATGATCTGCAACCCGATCGAGGGATCGTGCACCTTGCCAAGGACAACCAACGCACCCAGGACGACGATGCCGTGGATGGCGTTCGTACCGGACATCAACGGGGTGTGCAGGGTGTTCGGAACTTTGGAGATCACAGCGAAACCGACGAACCCGGACAACACCAGGATCGCGATGTTCGCCAGCAGTGATGTGTACATCAGGCGCCCTTCTCTTCACGGGTGACGCACGCACCGGCCAGAACCTCGTCGGAGAAATCAGGCGCCAAGGCGCCTTCCACCAACATGAGTTCGATCAGCGCGGAAATGTTCTTCGAGTACAACTCGGACGCATGCTCCGGCATGGACGCCGGCAAATTCAACGGAGAGCAGATGGTCACGCCGTGCTTGACGACGGTTTGACCCGGCTCGGTCAGCTCGCAGTTACCACCGGTTTCACCCGCGAGGTCGACCACGACACTGCCCGGCTTCATGCCTTCGACCGCGGCAGCGGTCACCAGGCGCGGCGCGGGACGACCCGGAACCAGAGCTGTGGTGATCACAACGTCGAAGCCCTTGATCGCATCTTCGAGTGCTTGCTGCTGCTTCGCTCGCTCGTCGTCGGTCAACTCGCGGGCGTATCCACCCTCGCCCGCCGCATCGATTCCCAGGTCGAGCCACTGTGCACCCACCGAACGCACCTGGTCGGCGACCTCAGGACGCACGTCGTACCCGGTAGCGCGGCCACCGAGACGCTTGGCTGTCGCCAGCGCCTGCAGACCTGCCACTCCCACTCCGAGGACCAGAACCGTCGCAGGCTTCACCGTGCCCGCAGCGGTGGTGAGCATCGGGAAGAACCGCGTCGACTCCGATGCTGCCAACAGAACAGCCTTGTACCCGGACACGTTCGCCTGCGAGGACAACGCGTCCATCACCTGCGCGCGGGAGATACGAGGAATCGCCTCCACGGCGTATCCCTCGATGCCGGCGGCCTTCAACTCGGCGATGCGGTTGTCCGCATTACGCGGATTCAGGAAACCGATGAGCTTCGCGCCGGTACTGATCCGGGCGATCTCTTCTGTGGACGGAGGCGCAACCTTGACCACCACGTCAGCAGTCCACGGATCGCCGATCTTCGCGCCGGCAGCGGTGTACAACTCGTCGGGAATCAACGCCCCGAGACCGGCCCCGGACTCGACGACCACGTCGACACCCTTGCCGATCAAAGCGGACACAATTTTCGGCACCAATGCGACCCGACGCTCACCATCACTCGATTCTCGAGGGACGCCGACCGACGGACGCACTTGTGCGCTCTTCGATGTTTCCATTTTCCATTACCTTCTGCGGTTGGTGGTTCGCCTGCTGCGACGAGCGGCAACCAGCATGTGATGAGCGGAAGATGACCCGCTTTTGGGTGAATGGTGACTGATAGTAGCCAGAGTTAACGCGGCGTAGGGAAACCGACGACGCACTTTCTCCATCTGAATCGAGTCCGAACAGTATGTTTGGACATACCTGAAGAAGCCTACTGTGAGGCCGATCACACCGGAATGGCGGACTATTCCACTATTTGAAACGGCCGAAAGACGTAAAGGCATCAGAATGACGCGCCGAATAATCACCCTCGAGCGAGTTTACGAACCAGCTTCCGAATGTAACGCCGTCCGACTCCGCGTAGACCGACTCCGGCCACGCGGCCTCAAACGTGAAAACCTGCAGTACGCCTCGCACCGGCCTCGGATGCTCGACCCGTTGTTCTACTGACAGCAAGCAAGGACCTGCCATGCAGTCACGCGCAGGTCCTTGCCGACTATCTCGCAGAATTACTCTGATGTCCTAGTATTTCACTAGAGCATCAATTGCTCACATATTGAGACCGCAACTTGTGCTTGACGAGCTTTCCTGTAGCGGTCCTAGGCAATTCGTCGGCAAAGTCAATGCTTCTCGGAGCTTTGAAATGTGCGACCTGACTGCGAACGTATTCCAGCAATTCCTCGGCGACATGGGCACCAGGCTCGATTCCCTCCGCTAGTTGGACAACCGCCTTGACCTGCTCACCCATTTCCTCGTCGGGAACACCGATGACCGCCACGTCGAACACCTTCGGGTGCAAAGTAAGGATGTTCTCGGACTCCTGTGGGTAGATATTCACACCACCGGAGATAATCGTGAACGCGGCGCGGTCGGTCAGATAAAGGAAACGCTCGGAGTCGATATAGCCGATATCTCCACTCGTCGTCCACGTCGGATGATCCGGATGCTGCGCGGCAGCCGTTTTCTCGGGATCATTGTGGTACCGGAACGGCAAAGTCTCCCGCTCCCAGAACACGGTACCGATCTCGCCGACCGGAAGATCGCGCCCGGCGTCGTCACAGATGTGCACGATCCCCATCACTCCGTCACGCCCGACGGAACCCGGATGCGACAAGGCCTGCTCACTGTTGATGAAGGTAGCGCCCGAACCCTCGGTCGAGGCGTAGTACTCGTAGATCACCGGCCCCCACCAGTCGATCATTGCTGTCTTCACTTCGGGCGGGCAGGGAGCAGCAGCGTGAATGGCGACCTTCACCGTCGAGACGTCGTAACGATCACGGGTCTCCTTCGGAAGTTTCAACATTCGAACGAACATCGTCGGTACCCACTGACTGTGCGTCACAGCGTATTTACCGATCAACTCCAGCGCGGTTTCGGCTTCGAATGCATCCATCAAGATCACGGTTCCGCCGACCGAATTGATCACGCCGCAAAAACGCAGGGGCGCCGCGTGATAGACCGGAGCCGGGCACAAATAGACTGTGTCGGAATCGAACCCGTACATCGGTGCGAACACCGCGGTGTACGGATCCATGGTGGTGTTCACCTCACCCTCCGGGAGATCTCCTTTGATCCCCTTCGGCCTGCCGGTGGTTCCCGACGAATACAGCATGTCAGCCCCACGCGGCTGCGAGTCGAGTGGAGCAGTGGACTGCGCATCGACCGCTTCTTCGTAGTCGTCGAAGCCCTCGAGGGCGCCGCCGTACACCAATCGGTGTCGCACGCGTGGAATCAGCTTCTCGTCCAACGGAACTGCTGCGGACGCCTGCCCCGACGCCACCAGAATTGTCGCCTCGCAGTCGTCGACGATGTAGGCAGCCTCCGAAGCCGTGAGATGCCAGTTCACCGCGGTGATGTAGAGGCCGGATCTCAACGCTGCCCAGTACACCTCGAACGCCCGGAGATCGTTGTTCGAGATGAGAGCGACGTGGTCCCCAGGCTTGGCACCGACACTTCGGAAGTATCGCGCCAACTGCGTCGACCGTTCGTCGAGTTCCCGATAGGTGATGGACTCACCCGTCGCAGGGCGAATGACGGCGGGCTTGTCCGGCGTGGACTGGACAAAATTTCCTGGAAACACGAAGACTCCTCTGTCGGTGACGACAACGCCGCGTGAGCCTGCTTCGGCGTCGACAATCCTGGTCTACCACAGGAACTCTGCCACCCTCGGAGGTTTGGTGACACCGACTCGAAGCATGGGAATGTCCGCTCACTTATCCGCCGGGACATACAGTGAGGAGAACCGCACCGTCCGAAACAGGAGATGTCCACATGAGTGGTTGGCCCCAGGACTCAGTAGTCGACGCATTGACCGAGGAATGGAGAGTCATCGACGCACTGCTGGCCGAACTCGACGGCGATCAGTGGTTGGCACCGTCGAACCTTCCGGGGTGGACGGTTCACGACATCGTGTCCCATCTGATCGGTACGGAATCACTGCTCTCGGGCATCAATCCGCCGTCGATCAATCTGGACGTGCACGCATTGCCCCACGTCCACAACGAGATTGCGGCGTTCAACGAGCGCTGGGTCGAAGGCCTGCGGCGGACACTGCACTCGGACCTGCTGACCCGATATCGCGAGATCACCGCCGAACGAACCGAAGCGCTGCGCTCGATGACCAGCGCGGACTGGGACGCCGAGACACAAACACCGGTCGGTCTTGCGCCCTATGGCCGGTTCATGCGTATTCGGACCTTCGACTGTTGGATGCACGAACTCGACATCAGAGATGCAGTTGGCATTCCGGGTGAGGAAGGCGGATTGCGCGCGGAGACTGCATTCGGCGAAATCACCAGCGCGCTCGGATTCGTCGTCGGAAAACGAGGAAAGGCGCCAGAGGGAGCACGGATCACTTTCGAACTCGAAGGGCCACTTGCCCGTTCACTTCACGTCTCGGTCGACGCGCGAGCAACACTCGTCCCGGAGTTGGACGGTCCGGCGACCACGACCATCTCGATGAGCTCACCGCTCTTCACCCGAATTGCCGGTGGCCGCGTCCACGCGTCGGATCACCGAACCGACATCTCGCTTCGCGGTGACACCACGGTGGGCACACGCGTCGTCGACAATCTGGCGTTCACGATTTGAGGGCTGGGTGGGTAGGTCGCGAAGGTACTGAGAAGTGAAACTGTTTCTCTCGTCCTACCGATTCGGCGACCACCGCGAGGCTTTTGTCGATCTCGTAGGCCGCGGCGCTCGCATCGCGGTCATCGCCGCGGCTGCAGATTCGTGGCCCGCGAATGCCCGCAGTTCAGCAGTCACCAGCGAATTGACTCCGCTACGGGCAGCGGGCTTCACCGCAGAGGAAGTGGATGTCCGAGACTTCCTGGGTGCATCGGAAGCACTGGAACTCCGGCTCCGCGAATTCGACTGCCTGTGGGTTCGCGGCGGAAACACGTTCGTCCTGCGAGCTCAGCTAGCTCGAAGTGGCGCTGACAGGGTCATCGAGATGCTGGTTCGTTCAGGCGTCGTGGCCTATGCGGGATACAGCGCCGGAGCGTGCCTGGCGACTCCGACTCTGATCGGGCTGGACGCGTCGGACGACCCCGCTGAAGTCATGCCAACGTGCGGTATCGACCCGATCTGGTCCGGGCTCGCGCTGATCGACTTCGCGATAGTGCCGCACGGCGGCGATTCGCTACTCGAAGATCCACAGGTGACTGCGCGGACGGTTGCGGCCCTGACCACGGCGGGCGCGCAATTCACCGTGCTTACAGATCACGAGGCGATACTCGTCGACCGTTGATGTAACGCAGACGGTTGATCTTGACGCAGACTGAGCAGTCGACTCGGCCCGACCGGATCAGCCGTGCTCTGCCACCGCGGTTCCGGCTGCCGGCGACTGACGCTCGAGCCTCGTCCACGCGATCTCCCAGCGCTTGACAGAGACCTCGTCAGCGTCCTCGAGAAGGGCGTCGAGGAGCAGGCGTGGATTTTCGCGCCATGCCAGTTCAGCGGCATGGACTTCCGCAGCCGAGAACAACCCGGAAGCCTCGAGATCACGAATCCATTCGCAGATCTCGCCTCGGTGAATCCGTGCGATGGTCTCGTATCCCAGACCTTCGTCAAGGAAGTCGTACGAAAAAATTGCGGCAAAGTAACTGTTCGACTCACGCTGCCCGAAAATCATGTGCGTTCCTTCCTCGAAGTTGTCCGACGAAGACTCGAAATCGAACCGTTGAGCAGCGACGCCAAAGTTTTTTTGGCGAAGTTGTAACGCTTCTTCTATCCCCGACGATTCAAACGCTAACCCCCCGAGCGGGTCTTTGGGATCACGTCCGAGAAACGATCTGATGACCAACGCAATACCCCTGGGGTTTCCGGCCACTCGCACCCATCATCGACACGCAACCAGCGCGCCGCTGACCTGCAATTTGCCCGTTTCAGGCCCTCCACTTAATCCATCCGAACAGACGACAAAAAACTTTGTGACCGGTCCCACATATTGGGATAGTTACGATCGTGATGCATATGTATCACCCGTTGTGGGCACAAAAGTACGGGCAAATCGGCACGTACAGACCAGTTTTGTTCGTTCTCCATGGCGACGAAGGTCCCTTGAACGGTCGTCCAGTTGTAGTTGCGCTAAGTAACGGATCCCACGTCGGCAACCGATATTGCGGACGGCCTGCCAGGTAGCGTGCTCCAGAGAACGTAGACGCGGCGCGGCGCAACCGGCCGCCCTTTCGAAACGGAGCCCGAAGATGACCGAGACAGTGGCGCACAATCCCGCGGAAACGCGTTTCGAGATCCGAGTCGACGGCGAACTCGCCGGTTTCGCCGAGTACTCGGACCATTCCGGCGTCCGTGATTTCCACCACACGGTGACCTATCCGCAGTTTCGTGGGCGCGGGCTTGCCGCCATCGTGGTGCGTGAAGCGCTCGATCAGACCCGGAACGAGGGATTGAAGATCCTTCCGACGTGCTCGTACGTCGAGAAGTTTGTTGCGGAGAACCCCGCCTACCAGGCATAACCGAACGAGAACGGCCGGCGAAAAACCAGTCGCGAACCTGCAGACCCCGCTGCTAGCGTCGATGGTGCCGTCGTCGAAATCCTGGGCGGCACCATCTCGGGGAAGGAAAGAACGTGGTCGCCTCAGCAGATCGGCGTCCACCTGCGTCCACGGACGTAGTTATCCCCAGCTATCTCCCTCTCGTACTGGTCAATCTCGCGACGCTGTTCTCGGCGATCGGCAACGGTATCGCCATCGTCGTGCTCCCCTGGCTGGTTCTCGAACGAACCGGTAAGGCTACCGACGCGGCGATAGTTGCCGGCGCAGCAGCCATTCCGCTACTCGTGTCGAGCCTGTTTTCGGGGACATTCGTCGACAAGTTCGGACGCCGTCGAACGTCGATGATTTCCGACGCTCTCTCTGCGATGTCCGTTGCAGCGATTCCGATCATCGCGGCCACCGCGGGCTTGACGATCCCGGTGATCGCGGCGTTGGCCGCACTCGGCGCCGTGTTCGACCCCGCCGGAATGGCGGCGAGGGAGTCCATGCTGCCTGCAGCGACTCGGACCGCCAAGTGGAAGCTCGATCGAACCAACAGTGTGTACGAGGCCAACTTCAACGTCGCGTATCTGATCGGCCCTGGCATCGGCGGTGTCCTCATCGCAACGATCGGAGCGGTGAACACGCTCTGGGTCACGGCGGCAGGTTTTGTGTTCTCGATAGTCATGGTCGCCTTCATCCGGCTTCCCGGCGCCGGAGTGCCCGAACACGAACACCGTCCGAAATCGATCTGGCACGGCACACTCGACGGTCTTCGGTTCGTCTGGAACAACAAACTGCTGCGCACCCTGGCGCTGATCGACATGGCAGTCGTCGCGCTCTACATGCCTGTGGAGAGTGTCGTGTTCCCGGTGTACTTCACAGAGTTGGATCAACCGGCCCAACTCGGATCGGTGTTGATGGCCTTGGCGATCGGCGGCATCATCGGCTCTCTCGCCTACGCCCCACTGGCGCCGATCATGTCCCGGCGGCTGATCATGATTTTTGCCGTCGCCGTTCTCGGCATAGCGATGCTGGCCATGGCGCTCCTACCTCCACTGTGGGTGATCCTCGTACTTGCCGGACTGCAGGGCCTCGTCTACGGACCAGTCGGCCCGATCGCCAACTACGCCATGCAGACGCACAGCCCGGAGCACATGCGTGGACGCGTCGTCGGTGTCATGACGTCGACGGCCTACGCCGCAGGCCCGCTCGGCTACCTCGCGGTCGGCCCGCTGCTCGATCAACTCGGAATCGCGTCGACCTTTGTGGCCCTGTCGATTCCGATCATCCTGATCGCCGCAGTCTGTGCCTCTCTGCCGGTGCTTCGCGAACTGGATCGTCCGCGGCACTCGACCGACGTCAGTTGAACCCCATCACGTCGTTGCCCCAGGCGACGCGCAATCCGTGATCGGGGTCGCTGACGAGGGTGTCGGCGGAGTCGATCAACAGCGTCGACCGCTTCTCTTCCTCGTACGGCGCCCAGTGCTTCGAGCCGTCGAGGGCCGCCGGCACGGCATGCCTGGCGAAGGCCAACCATCGCCGTTGGATACGGCCGGCCACCTCCATCGCGGCCTTCCGACCGCCGAGCCAGAACGTGGGGTCGACGTTCAGGGTTCCGAAATTGCCGAATACATAAGGTAATTCGGTCGCGTGGCCCGCGCCGATCCGCGCCGCCTTGAGCATCGGCGTCGCGTGATCGAAGCGGTAGACCCATGTAGGGGAATGCCTGCAGTGCGCGTCTGCGATCCAGAGGGTCGGCATGCGAAACGCAGCGTCCCGTGACAGTGCCAGCGCGCCACTCGGTTTCGCATGGTCAGGGTAAGCCGACATGATCTCGGCAAGTTTGGTCGCGGAGATGTCGGGGTGATCGTCGGCCAGTAATTGGAGCATTGCCTCGACGGACTGCGCACTCACCGGCATCAGCGGAGACTTCATGAACTTGAAGATCGACGCCTCGTCCTTGTTGGAACCGATGATCAGTGGGATTCGGTGCGCGTAACCCTTCTGGAAAGCCGCAACCGGGTAGTGCGGCACCAGATCGCGATCGACAACGGGTGCCATCGCCAAAGTTCCCGGAATCCGGGTCGGAATTTCGTTGACCAAATCATCGCTTGCCTTGACGAGCAGTTCCAGATCCGTGGTCAGCAGATCGCCTGCGTCTTCGGGGTCGATCGAGAGCAGTTCGAGAAACCGCTCTGCAACGGTCTTGGCGCGCTCGGCCCCGTAGACGGAGGTCGCGGGCGGACTCTGGGCAATCGCACGATGGAACAGACCTTCGGCGCTCGGACAGGTCATGAGCGTCGTGATGGATCCTGCGCCGGAGGACTCACCGAACACGGTCACCGCACTCGGGTCACCACCGAAGGCGTCGATGTTGTCTCGAACCCATTCGAGTGCCGCAATCTGGTCTCGCAGACCACAGTTCGATTCGAAAACAGTATCCGCGGTGGAGAATGCAGACAGGTCCAGGAATCCGAGTGCGCCGACGCGATAGTTGAAGGAGACGAGAACGACGTCACCGGTTTCAGCCAGATGACGGCCGTCGTAGATCGTTTGGGCGGCGGATCCGAGGCAGTAGGCGCCGCCGTGAATCCACACCATCACCGGTCGCGGCGTGCCGTCGGGTCGCGGGGCCCAGACGTTGATCGACAGGCAGTCCTCGTCGATTTTGAAGGCCCGATCGATCGGAACCGCCGGACTCTGGCCTTGCGGCGCGATCGGCCCGAACTCACGACAGTCGCGCACCCCGTCCCACGGCTGTGCGGGTTGTGGCGCTCGGAACCTCCGCTCACCCACCGGCGCCGCTGCGTAGGGCATGCCCTTCCACGCGAATACACCGCCATCCGGATACCCGCGGGCTTCTCCGCCTCGCGCCCGGATCACCAGAGTTCCGTCCTCGCCGAGATTTGGTCGAACGTCGGTCTCCATGTCTGAATCCCCTCCCGACCCGCGCGTGTGGCAATCAAGACCAAACCTACCAATCTCGGACGGGTGTGCGCCGAGTACGCAACCCCTCGGTGTTAAGGTCGCCTAGTTCTGACACGGGGTGCTCCGCATGGGCGGGGCTGAGAACACACCCGGGAACCTGATCAGGTAATGCTGACGAAGGGATGTCATGGCTACTACGCAGCCTGCATACAATTCTGCCGAAAACTCGGTGGCCACAGCGCCGTCGACGGATCGGTTCACAGATCGACTCTGGGCCGAGACGAAGGCCCTCCGCGAGTCGATCGACTCACTGGAGTTCCTCCGCCGCCTCGGCGACGGAACATTGCCTCTCGACGCGTTCCGCACGTACATCGAGCAAGACAAGCTTTATCTCGAGGGGTATTCGAAAGCGTTGTCCCTGGTCGCGGCCCATGCCCCGGATCCGCAGTCCGCGGGCTTCTGGTCGAATTCCGCGTCCACGGCAGCGACAGTGGAATCTGCGCTTCACGACGGACTTCTCACCGGTGGAATTCTTCCAGCGGGATCGGGAAGGCTCGAGCATTCGCAGGCCTGCCTGGGATACGTCTCGTATCTGACGGCGACTGCAGCAACTGCGCCTTACCCGGTCTCCGCAGCGGCAGTACTCCCCTGCTTCTGGATCTACGCCGAGGTCGGCCGCGATCTTGCCGCTTCAGCGCGCGAGGTACTCGACGCCGATCCGTCGCATCCGTACGCACAGTGGGTCACGACCTACGACGCACCCGAATTCCACGAGTCGGTGGCGCAGGCCCGCGTACTGGTCGATGCTGCGGCCGAAGCTGCCACCGAGACAGAGCGTGAGGCGATGAGTGAAGCATTCCGCATCGCCAGCCGCTATGAGCTGATGTTCTGGGATTCCGCACTCCACCAGCAGCCTTGGCCGGCGTCGTGATGTCGTTTGCGGCGCTGCGCCGCACGCTTGCCACGTCTGCCGCGATCGCAGCCGCGTTCACAGTTCTGACCGGATGCGCCTCTGACACCGGCTCTTCCGACGGGACCATTCGGTTCGCACTCGACTGGACACCGAACACGAACCACACCGGTTTGTACGTAGCACTCCAAGAGGGCTACTTCGAGGACGCCGGCCTGGACGTCTCGATCCTGCCGTACAACAACACCTCGCCCGACACCCTGGTCGATGCCGGCAATGCCGAGTTCGGCATCAGCACACAGAGTCAGGCCACGTTCGCCCGTGCAGCCGGCGCCGCCACGAAGTCCGTCATCGCGCCACTTCAGCACCGCGCCACCGGCATCGGCGTGAAGGCGGATCGTGCGGACATCACGCGCCCACGTGATCTCGACGGGAAGACGTACGCCGGGTTCGGCGATCCCGGCGAAGTCGAAACGCTGCAGCAGATCATCCGCAACGACGGCGGGACCGGGAACTTCACGACGGTCACGCTCGGAACTTCCGCGTACGAAGCCGTGTACTCGGGCCAGGCAGACTTCACCGTCTCCTACTTTGCTTGGGAAGGCCTCGAAGCGGAGCGAAACGGAACTCCGATGCGGTACTTCCAGTACACCGATTACGGCTTCCCCGATGCATATTCGATCGTGATCAACGGCAACCAGCAGTGGTTGAAGGACCATCCCGACGAGGCACGCAAGTTCGTCAAAGCCGTTCAACGCGGATATCAGACTGCTGCCGACAACCCGGACCAGGCCGCGCAGGATCTCATCGACGCGAACCCCGGAGCATTCACCGACGAAGACCTCGTGCGTGAGAGTCAGCGGATGCTCGCCGCCGACTACATGAAAGACGCCAACGGTGTTGTGGGCGCCCAGAATCTCGAAACCTGGTCGGGCTACTCGGGATTCCTCTTCGAGAACGGATTGCTCGCCGGACCCGACGGGAAGCCGTTGACCCAGAAGCCGGACTGGTCGGAGTACTTCACCAATGAGTATCTCGACGCGTCCTGACGTGAGCGGACGGTTGGTCTCGACCATGCGGCGGGCGCTTCCCGCGCTCGCCGTGGTGGTGCTCCTCGTGGCGGCGTGGCAGATCTACGTCGAGATCAGTGGGATTCGGCCGCAAGTACTTCCGTCTCCGGGGCGCGTTCTGTCCCAGGGGTGGGACAACCGCGAGATCATCTCCGGCCACGCCTGGTCGACATTGCAGGTCACGTTGGTCGGCTTCACTGTTTCATTGGTGTTGGCCTGGATTCTTGCTGTGGTCGTGGACTTTTCGCCGTGGTTGTCACGCGCGCTGGTACCACTTTTCGTCGTCTCGCAGACGCTGCCGATCATCGCCATCGCGCCGCTGATGATCATCTGGTTCGGCTTCGGGCTGTTGCCGAAGGTGTTGGTGATCGCCCTTGCGACGTTCTTCCCCATGACCATCGGACTCATCGAGGGATTTGCCGCGGCCGATCGGGAAGCGGGCGCTCTCCTGCGCAGTATGGGCAGCACTCGCTGGCAGGAGTTCCGATACGTTCGCCTTCCTTCGGCAATTCCGCGATTCTTCACTGCCCTGCGCATCGGCATCACGTATGCGGTCGTGGGTGCGGTGTTCTCCGAATACGTCGGCGCTACTTCCGGTTTGGGTATCTACATGAGCACCCAGAAGAACTCCTTCCGCACCGACCTGGTGTTGGCGGCCGTACTGGTGACCGCGTTGATCAGTGTCACGCTGTACTTGCTGACGTTCGCCATCGAGCGCATCGTTGCACCATGGGCGATGAACGAAAGGTCGCGGACATGACTGACCCGATGGTCGAGGATGCAATGGTCGAAATCCAGGACCTGACCAAGAGGTTCGACACGGCCGGAGAACCGCGTCTCGTGCTCGATTCGGTGTCCTTTGGCGCCGACGCGGGCGAATTCGTGTCGGTGATCGGGCCGAGCGGCTGCGGCAAGAGCACGATCTTCAACGTCCTGGCCGGGCTCGAATCCCCGACCGCGGGTTCGGTCCGTGTGGGCACGCGCGCAACGGAATCCGAAGCAGCCGCCGAGGTGCACACCGCGTACATGCCGCAGAAGGATCTTCTGTTCCCTTGGCGCTCGGTACTGGACAACACGGCCCTCGGTTTGGAAGTGCAGGGAGTCGGCAAGAAGGAAGCACGCGAGCGCGCTCGCGAGTTGTTCCCGGCGTTCGGACTGTCCGGATTCGAGGACGCCCGGCCGTCACAGCTGTCCGGCGGCATGCGCCAGCGAGCGGCGATGCTGCGCACCGTTGTTCAGGGCAAACCTGTCCTGCTGCTCGACGAGCCGTTCGGCGCACTGGACTCGTTGACCCGCACCGAGATGCAGGCCTGGCTGCAAGACGTGTGGCAGCAGTACCGGTGGACCGTGCTGATGATCACCCACGATATTCGTGAAGCGATCTATCTGTCCGATCGCGTGGTCGTTCTGTCGGCGAGGCCGGCAACGGTCAGGTGCGTCGTCGACGTTCCCTTGCCGAGGCCACGCGAACTGGACATGATCACCTCGCCCGAGTTCGCCGACGTCGAGCGTGAGCTGCTTGCCGTACTCCACGACGAGACTCGCAAGTCGCTACAGCCCTAGCGGTTACTGACAATGCGCTGAGAGCGCGCCGATTTCACCTGCCGTTCAAGAGAAAGTGCATCGCAACGGTGCAACTTCGCGTAGGATGTCGCGGCGCGTTCGCCCAAAACGCCTTAATATCAGCAAGATCCGAACGCTCGACACGCAATCCGTCAACGCTGCACAATTCTCTGTACTCTTCGGTAACGTACACTCGGTCGCCTACGAGACCAACGGCCAGAAGGTAACTGGACGGTAAAGCGGAATCGTGGAGGCACAGTCATCGCAACAGATTTGGAAAGGGACAGCGTGAGCACACTGCAGTCAGGTCAGAGCCTCGGAGTCGGCCAGGAACTCAAGTCCGACAACGGCGCATACACCCTCACCTTGCAGGACGACGGCAACCTGGTTCTGTCCGAGGGCGGACAGGCTGTTTGGGCCGCAGGCACCAACGGATCCGGCGCCAACCGCGCCGAGGTGCAGGCTGACGGAAACTTCGTCATCTACAAGGACTCCGACGCCGTGTGGGCATCGCAGACCGCAGGCAACGACGGTGCCTCCCTCTCGGTTCAGGACGATCGCAACGTCGTTCTGTCCGCCGGTGGAAATGCTCTGTGGTCTTCGGACACTGCAATCGAGGCTCCGGCCGCCGAGGCTGCCCCGGAGCCCGCTCCGGCACCGGAGCCCGAGCCTGCACCCGCCGCTCCGGCAGCGCAGAGCTACACCGTCGAAAGCGGCGACACCCTGTGGGCAATCGCGGAGCGTTTCTACGGTGACGGCAACCAGTACCAGCGCATCGCGGATGCAAACGGCATCCCGAACCCGGATCTCATCAACGCCGGTCAGGTACTGACGATCCCCGCCTGATTCACTGCTTGACCTGGCCCTGGGTGCCGACGTCCGCGTCGACGCCCGGGGCCTTTTGTGTTCTACGCCACACAGATTCGCGTCCCGCCCAGCAGGCCCTGATACTCCATTGCGGCATCTTTTCGCCTACAGTACTTCCGTACTGCTCCCGAAGGACAGGTGTGCATGAAAGACAGAACAGTCATGATCGGCGCTGTCGCAGTGGCCGCTCTCTCTCTGACATCAGGCCTCGTTTTCGGCGGAGCAGCCGGCGCATTCGGTTCCGGCGGCCCTGTGGTGAAGCCTCCCGCTCTGGTCTCTTCGGTTTCCGTGGAGTCCGTCGCCGGGATCGAACCGGCCGCGTTCTACAGCTCGGTTGCAGTTCCCACGGTTGTCATCCCGCCGACGCCGACCTGGCGAATCGCCGACGAGACGACTGCTCCTCGTAATCAGCCGCTGGTGGTGACCGCGACAAGCACGAGCTCCGCCACCTCGACTACGACGGCCACCAGTACGACAACACCGGTCTCGTCCACGACAACTGCGTCGGCTACCGCGACCTCGTCACCGACCGCGACGGCCACAACCACCAAGACCAGCACCACCCCCGTTGTCACGACCGGATCCACGCCGCCCGTCGTCGAGGTCTCGCCCGTTCTCGCCGGATAACCCTCGCTCTTTCGCCCGCACACCGCCTGGCGTGACGGCGGTTACAGGCACACTTCAGTCGCCGCTCTCGAATAACCGATCTACCTGCGACTACCTTCCTCGTCCTCACGGTTCGTGGTCCGCTGCAATCCGGTCGACCGGAAAAGGACAGCAGCATTGTCGGAGCCTCGCGATACCGTATAGGTCTGAGCTTTTGCGGAAGGAGGTGGCTGATGAGCGCAATGGGCTTCGATCTCGATGTCAGTGTCGACCGGGCGTGGGCAGAATTTCAACGTCGCCTCGGCGATCACATTTCCATCATGGTCGACGGCGACGTTCTTGCCGTGGAATCGTCCACCGGCGACTTCGATCCAGCTGACGGCGCAGCGCCATGCGTTCAGTTCCTCGTGTGGGACGAGAACACAGTCCGCTGCGAGGTTCCTTCCAACGACTTCCTTCATCCGCGCTATCGACTCGAAGATGCCGACGAACAAAAGTTGATCGCACTCGGCTGGAATCCGCCTTCCGAGAATCTGGAGGATCCGAACAACTCCCCCGCCTTCTGCGTCGACAAGGCGCAGAACTGGGCCGATCAGCTCGCAGCGATGACTGTCGCTGCATTCCGTGATGTGTTCGGTGTGCACCACCCGGCTTTTCTATCCAGCGATCTCACCGGCAACGAGCAGACTCCGGATTTCGATCCGTCGGTCGTCGAGTCGACAGAACTTCCGACACTCGACCCCACCGCGGCCTACATGCCCAACGACATCGACCACCTCAAGGAGTTGGTCACTCTCGCTTTGCTTCCCATGCTCGGCACTCTTCCCGAGCGAGACAGCGACGGCGACATACCCATTCGTGTCGGTTCGACTGTCATGTTCGTCGGTCCGCTTTCCGAGTCCATGGACGTGCAGTTGTTCTCCCCACTCGTTCAGGACATCAGCAACCGCACTCGTGCAGCCGAGGTCATCGCCGATCTCAACCGCAAGTGGTCGCGCATCAAGTTCGTCTTGATCGACGACCGTCTGTCGGTGTTCCTCGAGGTGGCGGGTTCGCCATTCGTTCCCAAGCAACTCACCGATACGTGCGCCGCCCTGACGTCGTTCCTGCGTACCGTGGACGACGAGTTCGCCGCACGCGTCGGCGGAGACCTCTTCTTCGCGAACAAGAGCGGTGACTCCTCCTCGCTGCAGCCCGATCTGACGGCCGAGGACCTGCCTCCCGAACTCGAGACCCTGCTGCACCTCGATCTGGACGTGGCCGAGGATCTCGACGCGGTAGCCGATGTCTGTGGTCGTGATCGCGATCTGATTCTTCAGCTCCTCCACATCAGCAACGAATGGCAGATTCAGCTGCGTAGTCAGGCTGTGGACGCCCACAGTCGCGGAGACGCCGAAGAGGCTGCGGGATACGAGGATCAGGTCGGCGGGTGGGAACTCATGGTCGACCGTCTGCGAGGGGCTTTGCGACTGGTGGTCCTGCCCAATTCTCGAACCGAGACGCCGGCAAAGCCGCAACCTGAGCAGATGGGCTTGTTTGCCGATCCCTTGCAACAGAGCCTCTTCGACGATCCGTCCTGACAACACGGATCGGCTTTCCCGCTATTCGAAGTGGGATTTGAAGATCTGTCCGTGGACGCCCACGGTTCGATCGACTACCTGTGAGACCGTGAAATCGGCTGCGGCAGAAAGATACGCGTAGGCCGTCGCTCGATCCATACCGCGATCATGCTCGAGGAAGTCGAGTGCGTTGACCACCGCACGTCGCATGGCACCGTTGAGGTCACTGTTCTGCCCATCGACCGAACCGTTGGGGTCGGACAGGCCGATCGGAATCCAGGCCTCCTCGGTCTCGGCGAACGGGTATCCGAAAGCCACCGATGGAGCCTCACCGGAGTTCTTCTTGCACACGCTTAGTCGGAACGTGCCGCGCAGCGAACCTTCCATCGCCGTCAGCGCTGCCTCGCCGTCGCCCATGGCCATGTGGGGGTCACCGACGTAGAAGAGGGCGCCTTCAGCGAATACCGGCAAATAGAAGGTTGATCCGACACCGAGATGCCTGATGTCGATGTTTCCGCCGCCCAGGGTCGGAGGAATGGAGTTCGACGACGGGGATGTCGGGTCTGCATCCGCAGAATAGGCAACTCCCATCATTCCCATGAAGGGCCGCAGGGGAAACCGCACCTTCGACTGTCCGAAAGGCATCACGCCCTTGCCGTCTTCGATCGCCGTGAAAGTGGAAACACCGCCGTACTTCAACGGGTCCTTTGTTGCGCGCCCGTCTGTGGCGACCGGCGGCATGACTTCGTCCAGAGTGATTCCCGCTGGAGCGGTTCCGTCTGCTGTGACGGCGAGAGCGCCCTTGCCGTGTCTGCTCGACACAACGCCGTACGGCACGCGGGGAATGGCTTCGAGAGTCTCGATCTTGAGTACGTCTCCAGGCTGGGCGCCTTCGACGAAGACCGGGCCGGTGACAACGTGCGGTCCGTCCTTGTCGAAGTTTCGTTCGGTTCGGTTGTATTCGGCCGCAACGGCAATCGCATCCTCGAGCACGTCCTTCTCGGAAACGCCTTTGCTACCGAAGTATTCGAGAGGATTGCGCCCTTGATCCTCGAGAATTCCCTCGTGCGAGAGGGCGTCGATCGTGACGGTCTGGCCCGACTTCATCCGCATCACCTCGCGGGTGTGGATGTTGGGCACATAACCCCACATGACGTCCGACGGATCCGAACTCAGATAGTGATCGCCACTGACGTTTCCGCTGCCCGGTTGCAGAATCGGAATGCCATCGGCGAACGGTAGTGCAGAGGAGGACGATCCAGCCGGTGACGCGTTCGAGTGCGCGCATCCCGAAGCCACACCGGCAACTCCTACGCCCGCACCGAGGGCAGCGACTGCCCTCATGAATCCGCGTCGGCCAAGACCTTTCGTCAGGTCTTCGGCTGCGTTGCGGGCAAGAGTGTATTCCATCGAGATTCCTCCGGAGTGCGTGACGATGTGCGACTGCGAAGAAAGCTAGACCCGATTTGTTACTCGTTCATTACCATTTCATGGCAAGGAAATACCGCTGACTGAGAATGAATTCAGCGACGGCGAAGCCGCCAGAGCGAGGTCGTCTCTCGTGCCCGGGCAGCGTGAAGCGCATCGGTTCGGTCACTGACCTTTGCGTGCGTCGGTTTGACGTCCATGCGATCGACAACAGTGAGCCCACCGGCCGCAATCAGATCGTGCAGTTCGGATCGCGTTCGGAGACCGAGGTGTTCGGCAATGTCCGAGAGGATCAGCCACGCTTCTCCCCCGTCGTCCAGATGCGCTGCGACACCAGTCAGGAAGCCCTTCAGCATCGCTCCAGCGGGGTCGTAGACGGCGTATTCGATGGGCGAGGTGGCCTTGGCCGGAATCCAGGGAGGATTGCAGACCACCAACGGAGCGGTGCCTTCGGGAAAGAGGTCTGCTTCCACCACGGTCACCTGATCGCCGTAGCCAAGCCGCGAGAGGTTGCTACGAGCGCATTGCAGTGCCCGGGGGTCCTGGTCGGTGGCCGTCACCGTCTGAACTCCACGCCGCGCCAGGACGGCAGCAAGAACGCCGGTGCCGGTGCCGATGTCGAAAGCCGATTCCGTCGACGGCAGTGGCGCAGACGCGACAAGATCGACATACTCCCCGCGGACGGGTGAGAACACTCCGAAGGCGGGATGCACTCGTGCGTCGAGAGCCTCGATGAAAACACCTTTGCGGTGCCACTCGTGAGCGCCGATCGCGCCGAGGATGTCACGCAACGAGCGAACCGAAGGCTCACCGGTAATCCCGAAAGCTTCGGTCAACGCGACTTGCGCGTCCGGGGCTCGCCGGAGTGGAATCGACAGATCTGCATCCAAGGGAATTAGCAGCATGCCGAGGATCTGCGCGCGGCGTCCTTGGGTCTGCCGGTGGAGATGGAAGGCTTTGGCTGGGTCGTCGGACGCTCGGCGCGGCTTGCGGTCGATGCGCGACGCGACGGCCTTCGACAGTTGGCGAGCGTTCTGAAAATCTCCGCGCCACAACAACGCCGTGCCTTCGCATGCCAAGCGATAGGCGTCGTCGGCCTTCATCGTGTCGTCGGCGACAACGATGCGCTTGGGCACCGGGGCATTGCTCGTCGAACCCCAACGGGCCGATTGCTCGACGTCGTTCTCGGTCCACACTGCGAATTGTTCAGTCATGTAAGCCCTTCCGGCGTCCGACGCATAGCGGCCGGTCTACCGGCTGATGTGGTCCAGATCTGCAAAATCTGCTCGTCTGGTGTCCACACTAGTCGGGACCGGCCGCGCTACATGACTGCGAGAGGGATGTCAGCCCTTGGCTACGCGAGCTGCCTCGGCGATCCGAGCCTCGGCGACCGCGTCAGCAGCCTCGCCGGCGAGGATTCCGTCGTTCTTCGACTTCGCGAAGATCTCGGTGACCGTGTCGAAGATCTTCTCGACCTTGAGCTTGACCTCTTCGGCCGAGTTGCCCTTCAGCTCGCCGGCAACCTGGATGAGGCCGCCGCCGTTGGCGACGTAATCGGGGGTCCAGGTGATGCCGCGGTCGCGGAGGATGTTCTCGACCTCGGGCACGGTGAGCTGGTTGTTGGCAGCGCCGCAGACAACCTCGGCCTTGATCGAGCGTGCGGTCGTGTCTGTGAGGGTTGCGCCCATCGCGCAGGGTGCGTAGACGTCCAGATCGGCGTCGATGATGCTGTCGACGATGCTCACCTGCGGGAAGTCCGCCTTGACGCGATCGAGCGCTGCGGCGTTGACGTCGGTCGCGAGAACGGTTGCGCCGTCTGCGAGGAGGAGCTTGATCAGCTCGTAGCCGACCTTGCCTGTGCCCTCGACACCAACAGTCTTGCCTGCGAGCGACGGAGTGCCCCAATGCGACTGTGCCGCGGCGCGCATCGACTGGAATACGCCGAGGGCCGTCATCGGAGCGCTGTCGCCGGAACCGCCGACCGTAGCGTTGCGGCCGACGACGAAGTCGGTGTTACGACCGATGATGTCGAGATCGTTGGAGTTGGTTCCGACGTCACCAGCGGTGATGTAGCGGCCGCCGAGGGTCTGGACGAATTTTGCGTAGGCGCCGAGCAATTCGTCGGTCTTGGCCGTTGCGGGGTCGCCGATGATGACAGCCTTGCCGCCGCCGAGGTCGACGCCGGCAACCGCAGCCTTGTAGGTCATGCCGCGCGAGAGGCGCAAAACGTCTGTGACTGCGGCGGATTCGTCGGAGTACGGGTAGAAGCGCGTTCCGCCGAGCGCGGGACCGAGCGTCGTGGAGTGGATGGCGACGATGGCCTTGAGGCCGCTCGCGGGATCCTGGAAGAAGCTCACCTGCTCGTGGGGGTAATCGCGCAGGTAGTCGGCGCGATCGAACACGCCCGCAGTGTCGTCATGGGAAACAACGGAGTTCACGGGCTCGGCGGTGAGAGTCATTGTGGGATAGACCTTTCCGAAGGATAAACGGGGCGCAGTCGAAATATTGGGACGAATTGGCCGTTGGGTACTATTAGGGACAAATAACCCAAAGAGAATCCCGCTGAGCAATTCGTGGAACCAATGCTCTGCCTGAGTTACGATTTGGTCAATGCAAATCTCTTGAACTAGTCAATTCGATCATCCAGTGACTCATATCACTGAGGAGAGGTTCACAAAGTGCTCAGCATCGACAAGCTCGACGTCCAGTTGCTCGGACTGCTCAGCAAGGACTCGAGGATGAGTGTGGCCGAGTTGGCCAACTCGTTGGGCGTCGCCCGCAACACCGTCCAGTCGCGAATGAAGCGCATGGAATCCAACGGACTTCTCACCGGGTTTCGGCCGAATCTCAATCTCCCCGAGGTCGGTATCCCGATTCAGGCATTTGTCGGTCTGGAACTCGAGCAGGGCAAGATCAGCGCAGTCGCTCGGAGTCTGACCGAGTTGCCCGAGGTGATCGAAATTCACGCCACGACCGGTCGCGAGGATTTGCTCGTTCGCGTCGCCACCTCGACGCACGCGGCGCTGCAGAAGTTGGCCGAGCAGATCGTGTCACTTCCAGGCGTCACGCATTCGACCACGACCATCGCTCTGACCAATCCCCTTCCGTATCGAATTCAGCCTCTCCTCGAGCACCTCACCAATGACGCCGGCTGGGGTCGTTCGACCGCCTTCCCCCGTCAGCAGGACTAGGACGGGTGGTCGCGTCGATGCTTCCCAGTGCGCTAGTTTCATGGTTATGAGTGAGATCCAGGGACAGCGCATCGCGTTCATTCAGGCGACGTGGCATCGCAACATCGTCGACCGTGCACGCGACGGATTCACCGACGCGATCGTCGAGCTCGGCTACCCCAAGGACACGGTTGATTTCTTCGAGGTACCGGGAGCTTTCGAGATCCCGCTGCACGCCCGGCGGTTGGCCAAGACCGGCCGCTACCAGGCGATCGTTGCCGCAGGTCTGGTCGTCGACGGCGGTATCTACCGGCATGACTTCGTGGCGACGGCTGTCATCGACGGTCTGATGCGCGTGCAGCTCGACACCGACGTTCCGGTTTTCTCCGTGGTCTTGACGCCGCATCACTTCCACGAGCACGCCGAGCACGTCGACTACTTCAGCACGCATTTCGTGAAGAAGGGCGCCGAGGCTGCGCGCGCGGTCGACGCCACCGTCAAGTCGTTGAAGGCCCTGCCCACCAACTAGTCGTTACCCAAGTCTCGCTGAGTCGAATGCCATCGACTCAGCGAGATTTTTTGTGTCTATCGAGGGGTCTCGACGCTTGCCAGTGCAGAGGCATTCGAGTCGTCGACTTCGCCGTAGCGGTCGACGCATTGCTGGAAGAAGTCCCGCATCTCGGTGATCACCTGGATGTGGCTGCTCAACGACTTCTCCAACGAATCCTCACCGCCTACCGCCTTCTTGGAGAATTTCGCGGCGAGGTTGATTCCAGACTGGAGTGTCCCCATACCTGAGACATTCTCAATCCCCAACAGATTCCTATGCGCCTCGTTTAGTACGCCGAGAAACTCAGCACACGCCAACACGACATCCCGCGCAACGTCTGGAGCAAGGTCCAACTGAGAACCCGCCGTCACATTGTTCCAACCTGATCTAGTCACAGAGACCTCACTTTGGTAGGACATGTTCAATATCGACCGATACTCGCTGCGCTACAACACAACTGGGCTCTTCCTGAGCTTCGGACAGCATTCTTTCGATATTGACCCAGATTGAGCCTTGCTCGACTGGGAACGCAATATAACAACCATTACCGTCCACATCGTCAACGCGTTGGAATTGGATACCGTGCCGTGAACCGGCGCGCAGTTCCTCGACACCTCGGTAGTCAGCATTCCGTCGCACATCGTCGACGGCGCGCGCTGTTGAATACACGGTTAAGAAGTACCAGGACCCGCTCCACCCACAGATCTTCCATCCTGGCTGCTCAACGCCCGCGATATCAACTTCCTCGGTAGCCGGATCAAGCCCCACTTCTTCCAACACCGAGTCCGGGATGTCCTTGCACGGATCGAACAGACCCTCTTGGCCGGATGCAGGCTCAGCCGCCCCCTCCACGACTGAGCTGCATCCTGCCGCAGCCCACACCAACACCCCAGCCATGAGCAGTCGCCCAACCCCCACCGACCCCCGCATGACACCCCCTGTTGATGTGGACCCACTGTATTGGATGCACCGGAGGCTCGATCGGTTCCCGCAATCTTGAAATTCCCAGTTCAGGTTCGCCGGTTCACTCAGAGCGCATCTTCAGCGATTGACGCTCAGCTCAGCAGTCGCATACTGGAGAGGTTGACTACAACTTCGGGAAGGCACCGAGTGAGCGCACCGAAAGCCCCGGCCAAACCAGCGATCCTCAGCGTCGACGACGATCCTGGTGTTTCGCGTGCCGTCGTTCGAGACCTCCGCAAACGGTACGGAGAGAAGTACCGAATCATTCGTGCGGAGTCCGGCGACCAGGCTCTCGAGACCTTGCGTGAAATGAAACTTCGCGGCGATGCAGTCGCTGTCATCGTCGCCGATTACCGCATGCCTGGTTTGAGTGGAATCGAGTTCCTCGAACAGGCAATGGACCTGTATCCCGTAGCTCGGCGCGTTCTACTGACCGCCTACGCCGACACCGATGCTGCGATCGACGCCATCAACGTAGTCGACCTCGACCACTACCTCCTCAAGCCTTGGGATCCGCCGGAGGAGAAGCTGTACCCCGTCATCGATGCGCTGCTCGATGCCTGGGCAAGCTCGAGTCATCACCCCGCCGAGGAAACAAAGGTGATCGGCCATCGTTGGTCCGAGCGATCATCCGACGTCCGAGAATTCTTGGCACGCAACCAACTTGCCTATCGCTGGTACATGTCGGACGAGCCGGAAGGCCAACGACTGCTCTCGGCCGCCGGTACCGAGGAACTGCGGCTTCCCGTCGTCATCGCATCCAATGGGGATGTCCTCGTCGAGCCCACTGACGCCGAACTTGCCGACAAACTCGGGTTGAGTACTACTCTCTCCGAAGACTTTTACGATCTCGTTGTCATCGGCGGCGGCCCTGCGGGTCTGGGAGCTGCCCTGTACGGCGCTTCGGAGGGACTTCGGACGGTCCTCATCGAACGGCGAGCGACCGGCGGTCAGGCCGGCCAGAGTTCACGAATCGAGAACTACCTCGGCTTCCCCGACGGAGTTTCCGGCGCACAGTTGGCCGATCGGGCGAGACGCCAGGCAACCAAGTTCGGCGCCGAGGTCATCACCGCTCGCGACGTCACCGGTTTGGAAATCAACGGCTCTGCCCGCACAGTACGTTTCGACGACGGTTCGTCGGTCGACGCCCATTCGGTCATCTTGGCGACCGGTGTTTCCTATCGCCAACTGTCGGCGCCGGGGCTCGATACCTACACCGGCCGAGGGGTTTACTACGGATCGGCCGTCACCGAAGCTGCACGGTGCAGCGAGCAGGATGTGTACATAGTCGGCGGCGCCAATTCGGCCGGCCAAGCTGCGGTCTATCTCTCCCGCGGAGCTAGGTCCGTCACCATTCTCATTCGCGGCAACTCGCTCGAAGCCTCGATGTCCTACTATCTGATTCAGCAGATCGAAAAGAATCCGAAGATCACCGTGCGCACGTGCACGGAGGTAGTCGGCGCTGAGGGTGACGATCACCTCGAACGAATCACGCTGCGTAACAGAGCCACCGGAGAAGAAGACGCTGTCGATGCTCAGTGGTTGTTCATCTTCATCGGAGCCGCTCCCCTCACCGACTGGCTCGGCGACGTGGTGGTCCGCGATGGGAATGGCTTCGTTCTTGCCGGCCCGGACCTTCCGTCCGAAGGTGTCACCCCGGACGGGTGGCCGCTTGATCGCGCACCACATCATCTCGAAACCAGTGTCCCCGGAGTATTTGTCGCCGGGGACGTACACGCCGAATCGGCCAAGCGCGTCGCGTCGGCCGTCGGAGAGGGCGCGATGGCCGTGATGTTCGTCCACCGCTATCTCGCTCAACAATAGGGAGATTCGATGTCCATTCCTGAATGCAGCCCAGACTTGCTCCGCACCCTGTTCCTGTTCGAGAAGCTCACCGACGATCAGCTCGAATCACTCTGCCAGGCAGGCCATATCACCGAGATCGATCGAGGTCAGGTCTACCTCGAAGGTGAGCCTGCCACCTGCTTCTACGTCCTCATCGAGGGCGAGGTGGTGCTGTCCAAGCTGTCGGGCGGCGAAGACATCGAGATCAACAGGACCACCCAGCGCGGCGTCTACTCGGGAGGATGGACGGCGTATCTCGGCGATCGGGTACCGCAGGTGTACGCCGGTTCGATGCGGGTGACGACGCCCTCGACGTTTTTCGTCCTGGACGCCGACAAATTCGGCAATGCGATGCGCGAGTGGTTTCCGATGGCGGTTCATCTACTCGAAGGTGTTTTCTTCGGCAAGAAGAACACCCAGCAGATCATCGACCAACGAGAACGGCTATTGGCGCTTGGATCACTGTCGGCGGGATTGACTCACGAGCTCAACAACCCTGCAGCTGCGGCGGTTCGAGCGACGGCGTCGTTGCGTGAGCGTGTTGCAGGTATGCGTCACAAACTGGGAATGGTTGCATCGGGCACCTACGACCGCGATGCCCTCGTCACTCTCATGCGACTTCAAGAGGAAGTTGCAGAGGTTGTCGCCAAGGCGCCGACGCTCACTCCCCTCGAAGCCTCGGATCGAGAGGATTCGTTGGGTGAATGGTTCGAGGATCATTCGATTCGAGAAGGTTGGGATCTGGCTCCGACCTTCGTGCAAGCTGGTCTCGACACCGCTTGGCTCGAGAATGTTGCTGCAGCCGTTGACGAGTCCGTACTCGAAGGCGCAATTCGCTGGCTGAATTACACCATCGAATCCGAACTCCTGATGAACGAGATCGCCGACTCCACAACGAGGATTTCGACTCTCGTCGGTGCAGCCAAACAGTATTCTCAGATGGACCGCGCACCCTTCCAGACCATCGATGTCCACGAATTGCTTGACAGCACGTTGATCATGTTGGGGCAAAAGATCGGAAGCGGAATGGAAGTCGTCAAGGAGTACGACCTTGCGTTGCCTCCGATCGACGCCTACGCCGCCGAACTCAATCAGGTGTGGACCAACCTCATCGACAATGCGGTGTCTGCCATGGACGGATCGGGAACACTCACCGTTCGGACAAGCCGCGATGGCGACCGCGTGTGCATCGAGATCTGCGACACCGGCGCCGGGATTCCCGATGACGTCATCGACAGGATCTTCGAACCCTTCTTCACGACTAAGCCTGTCGGTGAGGGAACCGGTCTCGGCCTTGATATTTCGTGGCGAATTGTGGTCGGCAAGCATCGTGGTGAGCTGCGGGTCACGTCTGAGCCCGGTAACACCCGGTTCAGAGTTTTGTTGCCAATCGCGGGCCCACCGCGGGATACGCGCGACGACTAGTCGCCCTTGCACGGCCGGTAGGCAAAGCGCACGATGAAATGACCGACTTCAGTCAGCGAGAGGGTGGACCATGACCGACGGACTTCCAGCGGGGATCGATCCGAGCGTGCCGCCCAGTGGCGCGGGATGCGTTGAATGCGATGCGAGCGGCGGCTGGTGGGTGCACCTGCGTCGATGCGCGCAGTGCGGGCACGTCGGTTGTTGCGACTCGTCACCGTCACAGCACGCGAGCAAGCATGCGGCCTCGACAAAGCATCCGTTCATGCAGAGCTACGAACCCGGTGAGGATTGGTTCTGGAGCTTCGAAACCAACGAGGCGTACGACGGACCTGAATTGGCGGCGCCCACTTCACATCCCGTAGATCAGCCGACGCCGGGACCTAAGGGTCGTGTCCCAGCCGATTGGCAGCAACACATCCACTGACTCAGTTCGGTTGGTCGATCGACCTCAAAGTCGAGGCGTTCGACGACTCCTGATCCAATGCGTTGTCGATGCAGGCTTGAAACTGAGCCTGCATTGCCTCCACGACCGCGATATGACTCGCCAACACATCGACGAGCGCATCCGGGCCGCCAA
Source organism: Rhodococcus sp. SG20037 (assembly GCF_031763325.1). NCBI lineage: Bacteria > Bacillati > Actinomycetota > Actinomycetes > Mycobacteriales > Nocardiaceae > Rhodococcus > Rhodococcus sp. SG20037. The sequence goes on from NZ_CP134497.1 coordinate 4,229,021, forward strand.
CCGCCTTTTCCTCGAACTTAGCCTGTAGCGCCTGTGCGGATCCTAGGGTTCCAAACCCTGTCAATTGACCGAGTAGTGCGGCGGAGTTCAATGCTGCCTCGAACTGCGCGCGGAGTTCAGCGCAAGCCGCGATCAGCTCGCCGGCGACTTTGGCATCGAGATACAAATTCGACATGTAACTCCTGTGTTCGAGGGTGAAGCTGCAATCAGGACCGCTGTCACGGGAGCAATGGAATCACTGTCTCGGCAATTCGTTCCACCAGCGTGCACGGCGTCTCGGGGCGCGCCACACCGACCTTGGCGCCGACGCGGATCAACGCAGTGGATTGAGAGGTCGCGAAGGCGACGTTGCAAGCAGAATCTGTTTTGTCATTGCGTTCCTGGTATTTCAGAACGTCGCGCCCGGCGATTTGGGCTCGATGAAGGTCGCGCATGACTGGATTCTGTTCGACCTCTACGAGCGAATGATCGGTCGATGTCAGAGACAAGAAGTACCACTCACCGTTCCACGAGCAAATGTTGAAACCATCGATATGCGTGTCAACGATGTCAACCTCTTTTGTTGCCGGGTCGACTCCGAGTTTCTCCAATTCCTCATTGCCGAGAACCTCACACGGATCAAACATCCCAATCACATCGACAGGGAAAGCCTCGCCCTCGACCGTCGACGAACACCCCCCAACCAACAACGCGGCCGCGACCAAGACCACTGCACCCCTCACTCCCACAGCACTCCCCCTCGTTCGCGGCCCGCTCACAGTATTGGACGCTCACCAGCACCGATCGGTTCCACCCCATTGCATTCCGTTGCAACCCTTCACCCACGCCGATAATCGGCCTAGCGTCGATCTACCAGGGGATTCACAACGAAGTGAGGTGCGGATCAATGAAGGCAGCACGGTTCCACGGGCAGAAAGACATCCGGATCGAAGAGATCCCTGAGCCCGAATTGCGGCCAGGAACAGTCAAGCTGAAGGTCGCATGGTGCGGAATCTGCGGCACCGATCTCCACGAGTACCTCGAGGGACCGATCTTCATCTCCGCACCGGGCCACCCGCATCCACTCTCACACGAGAATGCGCCGGTCACGATGGGCCACGAGTTCTCCGGCACCGTCGAAGAGGTCGGCGAAGGTGTCACGGACGTCGAGGTCGGTGAAAATGTTGTCGTCGAGCCGTACTTCGTCTGCAACGAGTGCGCCCCGTGCAAGGCGGGCAACTACCACCTGTGTACGAAGATGGGGTTCATCGGCTTGGCCGGCGGCGGTGGCGGACTCAGCGAGAAGGTCGTCGTCGACCGTCGCTGGATCCACAAGATCGGCAACATCCCGCTCGACGAGGCAGCTCTCATCGAACCGTTGAGCGTCGCCCATCACGCCGTCGTACGCAGTGGAGCCGAAAGCGGCAACGTCGCCATCGTGGGCGGAGCCGGACCGATCGGACTCCTCGTTGCGGCAGTCCTCAAGGGTCTGGGTGTCACGACGATCGTCACCGAACTCAGCGAGGCCCGCAAAGCCAAGGCCCTCTCCAGTGGAGTCGCCGACTACGTCATCGATCCCACCACCGAAGACGTCAAAGCGCGCGTCCTCGAACTCAGCGGAGGCATCGGCGCAGACATCGGTTTCGAGTGCGCAGGCGTCAACGCAGTACTCGACACCATGCTCGACACGGTCAGGCCTGCTGGAGTTGTTGTCAACGTGTCGATTTGGGGCAAGCCCGCGACCATCGACATGCAGAAGCTGGTCCTCAAGGAGATCGATCTACGCGGAACCATCGCGTACGTCCGTGACCATGAAGCGGTCATCAAGATGGTCCAGGACGGTGTCGTCGATCTGGCGCCATTCATCACCGGTCGTATTCAGCTCGAAGAGTTGATCTCCGAAGGATTCACCACTCTGATCGAGCACAACGACACTGCGGTCAAGATTCTCGTCAGGTCGTGACCGGACGGGGCACCTCGGGACCCACCGCGGTCAGCGACCCTGGTGCCCGCCCCTTGCCCCATCCGATCTTCTCTCGGTAGCGGCCGATGTGATCGTCCTCGATCACATCGGCCGTTTCCAACGGTGTGGATTGCGGATGCACATACAACGCATCCGTCGGGCAATATGCCTCGCACATGAAGCAGGTCTGGCAATCCGATTGGCGCGCAATCACCGGGACGCCCGAGGGCGTCCGGTCGAAAACATCTGTAGGACAAACGTCTACGCACTTGTCGCAACCGATGCAGTCAGGCGCGGACACCAGCTCGATCATGACGCCACCAATGCAGACCCGACAGGTTCCGACGTTCGGGTCCACACCGAATCCAAACCTCCGGTGAGAACGTGATGATGCTGCGTTCCATCGAGTTCGGGATAATCGTCACGCTTGCTCATTCCCCGAGTCTCGGTCCGCGCCAACGTCGAGTGGTACATCCAGCGACCGACGGCCGTGATCGCGGCAGCCTGCCGCGCCGCCATCCGACCTGCTGGATCCGCGCCCAGATCCGCACTCACTGCACCCCACAGCGATTCGAGCTCACCGAGCGCTGCGGATACTCGATCACCGCTGCGGAGGTAGTTCTTGTCGAAGGGAATCAGCTGCGCCTGAGCAGCTTTCACCACATAGTCGGCAGTAAACCCGGTACGTACAGGATTACGCAATCCGACGGTTCCGGCTCCGCGAAGAACACTGGCAGACCCGCGTCCGGCCGACAGCGCATAGCGCGCAGCACCGGTTCCCGCCCACGAACCAGAAGACATCGCCCAAGCTGCGTTGTGACTTCCCCCGCCGGTAAACCCTCCGCAGATTCGCTCTCGGGTTGCAGCGTCCCCGGCGGCAAACAGTCCTGGAACGGATGACGCGCAATCGTCATCGACGACGTTGATTCCCCCAGTGCCGCGCACCGTGCCTTCAGCGAGCATGCCGACCTCGAATTTGTCGGTGAAGGGATCGATTCCGCGGCGATCGAATTGCAGGAAGAAGTTGGGTTGCCCCAGCCTCATTCGACGCTGTACATCAGCGTCGGCCCGATCGATCTGCGCGAAGACCGGCTCGTTCCGCAACGTGCTGGCGATGACGGACCTCCCCTTCGCCGAACCGGCCCCTTCGAGCACGCTTCCGTCTGCGTGAAAGAACGTCGCGTACGCGTAGTAAGCCGTCTTGGTGATCGTCGATCCGGCCGCTGCGATTCCGTACGCGTTGGAGAACTCCATCCCAGAGAACTCCGCTCCGACTTCGGCTGCCATCAATGCACCGTCACCGGTATCGACGTTGGTACCCAACGCACCGGACAGAAACGCACAACCTCCGCTGGCGACAACTACCGCGCCTGCCGAGACTCGGTAATCCTGTTGCTCGTGGCGTTGGTAGCCCGCCGCTCCGCGAACTCGCCCGGCGTCGTCCACCAACAACTCCAGTGCCGGCGAATGGTCGAGGATCCGCACCCCGGCTCGACGAATCCAGGTGCGCATCCGTCGCATGTACTCAGGTCCCTGCAAGCCGGTACGGATCTGCTTGCCCGTGCTGGGGTCGATGGGGAACGGATATCTGCCCTCCACCGCGAGGAGATCCATGTTGGAGTAGGTCTGCTCGAGAACGCGGTCCATCCAATGGTGGTCTGCAAGATATCCGCCGAGCGCCTCACGACCGGCCTTCGCCCGCTCACGGGCAGTCGTATCCGGTTCGACGTACCAAACACCTGTTCCGGAGGGGGCCGTTGCGCCGCTCGTTCCGCAGTAGCCCTTGTCGACCAGGACGACGTCTGCACCGGCCTTGGCCGCGCGCAACGCTGCCCATGCGCCGGCGGGGCCACCACCGATCACCAATACATCGGTGGAGAGTTCGAGGACGTCCGTCACTGGCCAGCTCCTGTCAGAGGTCTACGCAACACTTCTGTTGCCGCAATATTCCTCGAACGAACTACGCAGCGCCACAGTCAGAATCACTGTGAACTCAACCGGTCGCTACGACGCTTCCCGCTCCTCGTCGGTGCACAACGCGGAGTACTTGGCGAAGGCTTCCTGCAAGGTCAGCGATTTGCGTCGCTCGGCGATGTCGCGGGGCTTTCCCTGTGCAACGCATCGACGAGCATGCTCGATCACAGCTTCACGAATGACGCTGGAAATGTCCGCGCCCGTGAGCTCTTGGAGGGTCTCTAGGGCCCTCAGTTCCTCTACGTCGAATCTCACCGTTACCGATCGTCTAGCCACGCTCAGGATGTTACTTGCGGGTACACCAAATTTGGTGAGTTACATATGCGTCGAGTCGAATATCTTTGGGCGCCAAACCCTTCGAATTCCGATCTACGTGGGTAAATAGTTTTCCACTCACGGCACTCATGTAATGCAACGCACACGGCGCTAGCCAGCGTGCCGACGGACACTGTCGCTGTCTATGCTTGCGAAACACTGCCTTCGATCGGAGATATACCGCGTGAGCATCGACCACATCGTTTCCGCAGTCGACGGCGATGCTGCCGAGCGAATCAAAACGGCCCTGACCCAGAGAGCCGCAACCTCGACGGACACGACCACGCTGGTGTTCGACGGCGTCCGGATCGAGATTCCACCGTCGGTCGGCGACGCCGTCGTGCAGCTCCTGACCTACCTCGCTGCCGGGGACAGCGTCGCCCTCGGGCCAGTCGCAGAGCTCCTCACCACCTCGCAGGCAGCAGAGATCCTCGGCGTTTCGGACACGTATGTGCGCAAACTCGCCGACGCCGGGAAACTCCCGATCGAACTACGCGGCACCCACCGCAGGTTCCGCCTCGACGACGTGATGGCTTACCGCGAGCAGTTCCCCAAACGCGCCTAGCTCTTCGCGTACATTCCTTCGATCTCTTTCGAGAACCGATCGACGACGACATTGCGCTTGATCTTGAGCGTCGCTGTCATCTCACCGTCTTCCTCGGTCAGATCGCGATCGAGAATGACGAACTTCTTGATCGACTCTGCATGTGAGACAGCGGCATTGGCGTCGTCGACGGCCTTCTGCAGCTCCGCTCGAAGGTCCTTGTCGTCACGTAGTTCGGCGACGGTGGCACCAGAAGGCTTGCCGTTCTCCGCCTTCCACTTCTCGAACACCTCGGGGTCGACGGTCAGCAACGCCGTGATGTAGGTCTTCCCGTCGCCGACGACGACTGCCTGCGAGACGATGGAATGCGAACGGATACGGTCTTCCATCGGGCCGGGCGAGACGTTCTTGCCGCCCGCCGTCACCAGAAGATCCTTCTTGCGTCCGGTGATGGAAAGGTAACCTTCGCTGTCGAGTTCACCGAGATCACCGGTTCGCATCCAGCCGTTGACGAATGTCTCTTCGGTGGCCTTGTCGTTCTTCCAGTATCCCTTGAAGACGACTCCACCGTTGAGTTCGATCTCGCCATCCTCGGCGATGCGAACCCCGTTGCCGCCCATCGGCTGTCCGACGGTTCCGATCTTCTGAGCACCCGGGACGTTGACGCAGTGCGCTGCTGTGGTTTCGGTGAGGCCATAGCCTTCGTAGATCGGAACTCCGAGCCCACGGAAGAAGTGCCCCAGCTCAGGAGTGAGGGCGCCGCCGCCGGAGATCGCGAACCAGCACTCGCCGCCGAGAGCCGCGCGAAGTTTCGAGTACACGAGCTTGTCTGCCACTGCGTGCTTCACCTTCAGGATCAGCGAGGGACCGCCCTTGTCGAGAGCCTGGCTGTACTCCTTTGCAGTGGCTTCTGCGAAGGCGAAGATCGCGCCGGGAATCTTTCCACCGGATTCCGCCTTGCGTGCTGCGCCGTCACGAACTTTTTCGAAGACACGCGGAACACCGAGGATGGTGTTGGGCTTATAGCGCTCGAATTGCGTTGTGATGGTGGCAAAGTCGGACCAGTGCGCCTGCGACGCACCAGCTTCGAACGTCGCAAGGGACACCGCGCGGGCCAGTACGTGCGCGAGCGGGAGGAAGGTCAGGACTCGGTTTCCCGGAACCGCCACCTTGCCGATCGATGCCGTGAGAATCCCGCGCACCTCGGACAGGAAGTTACGATGCGTGAGGATGCATCCCTTGGGACGGCCTGTGGTGCCGGAGGTGTAGACGAGTGACGCCAGATCGTCGGCCTTGATGCCCGCGAGTCGCTTCTTCAACTCGGTATCGTCAACGTCGGCGCCCTGTGCGGTCAGCTTTTCGACTGCTCCGTCGTCGATCTGCATGACGGCCTTGAGAGAGCTTGGCGCGTCCTGGAACAGCTGCTCGTGCGCGCCGGTTTCGACGATCGCGATGACGGCCTCGGAGTCTTCGAGGATCCAGCTGACCTGCCCCTGAGACGACGAGTCGTAGATCGGAACGGTAGCGGCGCCGGCAGCCCAGATGGCGAAGTCGAAGAGCGTCCACTCGTATCGGGTCGCGGAGAGGAGTGCGACGCGGTCGCCTGCCTGCACCCCGGCTGCAATGAGACCGTTTGCGACGCCGGTGACCTGCTCGGCGAACTCTTTGGCTGTGACGTCTACCCAACCCTCTCCCTTGGGGCGGGAGAACACCGTCAGTTCGGGCGTGCGCTCGGCGTGAGTGAAGACGGTGTGCACCACGGACTCATTGTCGGAGATGGTGAACTGGGCTTTGGCGCTGTACTCACTCACAGGGTGTCATCTCCGTTGGTCTGCGATTCGATGCTGATTCTGAAGCGGTGGAGTGCGCGGGCGAAGTCTGCGACCTCGGACTCGGTCCAATCGTGCAGCCTGCCGGCGACTTGGTCGAGCCGACGCGCGTCGGCGGCGTCGAGGTATTTGCGGCCAGCCTCCGTGAGGTGCAGCGGATTGCCCTGACGAACGGATCCCGGATCGGCATATACCCAGCCTGCCTCGATGCACCCGCGCACTTGGCGCGAGATGGTCGAGCGGTTGACGCCGAAGACTTCGGAGATCTCCGTGGCCTTGCATCCGTCATTGCGGCCGATGAAGGAGAGGAACGAATGCTGGGCGATCGACGGGTGGTCATCGGAATGCCGATCCCCCGTCATCAACTGCCGCGTCAGGTGCACCAGCTCGTCATGAACGGCTGGTGGACCGGTGAGCGCCATTGCTCCGTCGTGTTGCACTGGGCAACTATAACGCTGCCCCCAGTCCCGATTGCAATATGACCGCCGCCACCGACAAGAAGTCCGTCGGTGGCGGCGTGAAAAGTTAGACCAGATCCTCACCGTTGCGGCGAGCAGTTGCCCAATCCTTGAAGAATCCCTTGCTGATGACTCCCAGCACGACCAAGACCAACGCCGGCCAGATCAGAACATAAATGGTCAGTAGAGCTGTACTCATTCGTATTCCTTCCACTTGTCTCGACGGTTACTTTCCGGACGCTCCCACGGCAGGAAGCTCGTCATCGTCGAAGTCTCCCGTCCGCTGCTTGATCAGTTCGAAATCGAACGTCTCACGCTGATTGACGGACATCGCAAAGCACACGACGGTACTGACGGCATAGGCCACCAAAGATCCGCTGAGCGTTGGGTAGTCGTGGAGGAAGCCGATTGCGAACGGCGCGGACAGCACGATCGCCAGGCCACCGACGATCTGCGCAACCTTCAGACCGAAGAATCCAAATGTCATGAGCCCCAGCACCACTCCGATACCGACAACGGCGACGATGTCGGAGAGTATCCCGAACATCCCATCCATCGGCACCCAACTGAATCGGACGGGCAAGAAGGCAGCAAGAGCCACCAGCACCGACACAGTGAAGGCTTTGTTGGTGACCTTGCCCCAGTAGAAGCTCGCAATAACCGGGAACACCAAAGCGCCCCACAGCGCGCCGACGAACACCAACAGATCCAGAATGCTCAATTGCAGACTTGCCAAGGAGATAGCCGCCGCCGTGGCAACAATCATCGTTACTCGGCCGATGAGCAGCATCCGTCGAGGGTTCGCATCAGCCTTGCCTGCGACGGCTTGGCCGTAAACGTCGGTCATCACGATGGACGAGAGCGCAGCAAGGTCCGAGTCCGCCGTCGATGACAGCGCGCCGATGATCATGACAAAGAAGACAGCCAGCAAAATTCCGGGCAGGTACGACGCGGCCATCTGCGGAATCAGATTGTTGACGTCACCATCCATCGGCTCGATTCCGAGGTACAGCGCAAGAACACCCAGCATTCCGACACCAATGACCGTTGCGCCGTATCCGACGGTTGCGGTGATGAAGGTGGGCTTGATCAGGTCTTCGCGGACCGCGAACAGACGTTGGGCAATGGTCTGGTTGCCGATTGCGTAGGCAAGAACTGCCGCGATGTACGGCGCGCCCTGCTCGAAGAAGGCAACGCTCGAGAAGAAGTTGCCGTGCTCAGCAGTAAGGTTGACTGCCCCGGATTCGAAGGCTGCCGGGAACCCTGCCGCAAAGAAGATGAACGGCACCAAAACCGCTACCGCACCGAGCATTCCGATCAGCTGAACGAAGTCGGTCAACACCGAAGCGCGGAAGCCCGACCACAACGTGTACAGCAAAACGCCCAGCGCAACGATGAACACACCCTGGATGAAGTTGAACGGCGAAAGCAACGCGATCAGCAGACCACCAGCGAGGAAGTTCGACATCAAACTGATGAGACTGCCGACGATATTGGAGCCCGCGAGCATCAGCTGACTCGAGCGTCCGTGCCGCGCGTACATGACCTCAGCCAGGGTGTGGGCTTTCGGCGCTACTTTGCGAATTCGCTGGCCAAACGGATAAATGAAGAGAATCATCAACGCACCCCATAAACCGTAGTGAATGGGGCCAGAGATTCCATAGGTGTAACCAGAAGTGGCAGATGCATACATCGACGACGCCCAAATCCAGGTGGCCGTCATACTCGCGGCCGAAACACCAAATCCTAACTTATTTCCGGCGGTCATAAAACCGTCGGCATTTTCCTGTTTCTTACCAATACGAAGAGAAATCAGAAAAGTTCCACCATAAAAAGCAACAAGCAGTGAAACAATTACCAAGGTACTGAACTGGACCATGTCGGACCCCGTCACATGCCACATCCTTCGCACATAATCGGCAGAACAAAGCACAAAACCCCTGTTCAGGATCTTTGCGCTTCGTTTCTGCACGCCCTAGGAGCGACCGCCATACCAACACCGGTCACATATTCAATTGACTAGCAACACGCACTTCGTCTTTTCGGAAACCCAACCTCCACAAAATAAATCTTCTGCGCAAGCTTTTGGCTCGACCACGCAATTTAACAACCGAGAATCGACCATAGCATGATGGCAATTTCGAGCAAAAACTCCAATATTTTCCCACCCGAAAATATTCATGATTCCGCCGCAGAAAAATCATGCGCTTCCAGCGCATATAACAACTCCGCATCGATTGAAATCGATGCTCGATTCGATCGCTCAGCTACTTCGACAGGACCATCCTGGCAAACCGTCGACCCCACTCGGGATCGGCGGAAACATGCTGGTCCAGCGGATTGGAGACAATCGCCCCGATCATTCGCAGGTACACGAGAGTGTCTCGCACCATCCACGTCCAATCGTCGTCCCCGAGTCGTGTTCCGTCTGTTGTCGACCAACCCAATGCCGTGAGGCCTTCGATCATCACTTCACTACGTTCGGACTCCGACAAGCCGGCAGCCAACGTAAGGAACAGAATTCGGCCGGCTTCCTGCGCCAACTCACCCTTTCCCAACGGCATGGCCGTCACGATGTGACGCCACAGCTCGCCTTCATATGCAAGCACTGACGCTCCGAGTCGAGTCAGAATCAAAGTGCCTCGGAGTTTCCGGACAAATAGCAGTGTCTTGGCGGCTTCAACGAGTACTGCCAATTGCGAGTCACTCCCTGCCGTGACATCGATCCAGTCACCGCCCCAATCGAGTTCGTCTCGGGCGTCCGCAACATGGTCCGAAGGAAGTGCCCCGGACGCCGTCAAAACAATCCCACCACCTCGCGCGGAGTTCAGCAGCCACAGCAGTTGGCGGGTTACTCCTTCACGCATCACCTCGAAATAGTTGTCATATCCGCCACGAAGCTCCGATTTGGCAACTGCGGCAAACAGTTTCGGCGCGGAATGAACCGACAGGCGGCGCAAGAACTTCTCGAACACCGAGCTTCCCACAGGTGGTGACTTATGCAGTGCCACTGCAATGGTGACTGCTGCATTGGACTCTGCGGGAACAAAACGTTCGGGATCGAACAGTCCGGTACTCGCCTGCACGTTCAGGAACTCGCGATACCCGATCGGACCGCCAGAATCCTCCGGCGGGCACGCTCTCTCGCCGTCGAGACAGGATGGCTCAGAAATCGGCTGGTCTTCGACAATCTGCTCGAGAACCAACGTGTGACTCCACCTTGCGCGGGCGTTGTACTCATAACGGACGTACTCCCCGACCGCGGTAACTGCCTCGTCGATCCGGACTTCGTCCTCACCAAACTCGTCTTCCTGGTATCCGTCGCGCTCGATCACCTCTGGCGCGATATACCGATCTGGGCCATTGTCCGTTGAATGATGGACACTCACCCACTGATGAGCGTGTTGATCTCCCCACCCCATCACCGCCTGCACAATCGAATGAAGTTGGTCCAGTTCGATATTCGACGGGACCGAAAACCGTCTCCAAATAGGCGGCGTGATGCAATCGAGTTCGATCCGCATGACAAAGTTCGCCACCTCCGGCCGTCGACGCTGATTCCGCATCTGCCTCGGCGTAAGGACCTTCATCTGGCTTTGCGTCGCTTGATGTGCAGGTACCAAACGCAGATGTGAAGCTCGCCGAACTCGCTGACCCGTCATGTATGGAGGCTAGATCTACCTACCGACAGCCGAGATACTCACTGGCACAAGGTTGCCCGATTTGTCGGGGCTCGCATCTCGTCGCTGGTCGGCTGTCAAGTCCAGATCAACACGGACCTACCCAGGCATCTTTGATCATCCACTGCGCGGACAATAGTGTGCGCCGATTACCGTAGACCTGACAGCTACCGTACGAAAACAGTGCCCAGCGCCTGCTCGGACTGGCACAGAACATGAGGATCCATGAGCGACCAAGACACGACCGCCGACCAGCCCCTCCACATCAACGGCGCAATTGCCTTGGTGACGGACGAGCGCGACGAGTTGGTTCGCCTGTGCGTCCAGACCCTCGCCGAACTACTGGGTAGTGAGCCTGCCACCGATGACGATGGCGACATCGTCGTACCGGTTCACGGATTTGTCGTCTACGTGACCGTCGCCGACGACGGACCCCAGATCAACGTCTGGTCCTCGGTCCTTACCGGCCTCGGCAATCCCTCGCACGCTGCGACTCGACTCATCGAACTCGCGCAGGAATGGCCGCGCCTCCGTTTCGCCTTCAGCGGTGACCACCTGCTGGTCTCCACGATGCTCGACGCGGACCCCTTCGCTCCACAACATCTGCTGAACCTGATCGACGAGGTTCACGACTTCACTCACGAACTCGACGACGATTTTGCTGAATCTTTCGGCGGGTCCCTCGACTGCGACGCCGATGACGACAGCTACGCCGGAGGCTGCAATCCCGGCGGTTGCGGCGGAGACTGTGACTGCGCGTGCGGCGATGACGCAGACGGCGAGCTCAGCATCAGGGCCGTCACCTCGACGCCCAGCAAGTAGTGACTGTCCGTCCTGATCTTGAGTCGGAATCGACAAAGTCGACCCTGCAGGCGCATGCACCTCCGCAAGGTGCATGCGCCGCGAAGTACTTGATTATCGAGCACGCAAATCCACGATCATCCACCGGCGATCATGCCAAGCAGCAAGTCCGCGTCAGCATCGACAATATTGATTACCTTGTACCCATCTGCACCCAGTCCGCTGTCTCGATCTGGATCATCACCTTCCACGAGCACAATCCGCGAGTCAGGCCAGACGGCCTCGATTGGCCAATAGTGCGTGCCGAGATCTATGCCGATATCTGGCTTCACCGCGCCACGCAACGACAGTTCGAGTAGCAGTTCGACAACGGATTCTGGTGTGTGCACGAGGTTTTCACCCCATGGTCCGGCTACCGCACCATCAACGCCGACGACCTCGAGCCATTGGAAGATGGCCAACGCTCCATCCCTCGTAAGCCGTTCATGAAATCGTTCGTTGCGGAATGAGCGTAGGCATCCGTAGCACGATGTTTCCGAGCCACAATCACAATGACTAACCCGATCGACTGCAAACTGAATAACCTTTTCAAGATTCTCTGCAATCTTCTTTGCAGCGCCGGCACCGGCGGGAACAGTGTCAAAGAGAACAATGCTTCGTTTACGTTCCTTACTCCACGACAATGTGCCATCAATATCGTCACGGCTAATCTCTAGCGCCTCTGAAGCGCCTTCCAGGAGGGCGTACAGCACCGATAGCCAACGTGATTCAGATTCCTTGTCATAGGACATGTCTCCGAACGTGAACTCTGCGACATCAGTCTCGTAGCGATGTGCCAGTGAAACTACCTGTGGTCGTCCCTCGCACGCACTCCCGGTCGCAGGCCGCTGGTGCCCGCCCTTGATTGGCTTTCCTGTCGACGCCTCGGCCCACCCACACCAGCCGCAGAGGTAGAAACCGGCTCCATTGCCCTCGGATATCACGGCCATCCGCGCGCGCGTGCCTGCACGCGCCTTCACTTCCATTCCACCTGTCGATTGCCACTCGAAAGTCTCAGTAACTTTGCCGATGCTCTCAACGTAACTTGCACCACCCCAAAGCCTCTGGGGAGGTTCTGTTTTCACATCGTCAACCTTCCTGTCGGCCACAAATCCGAACTCAGGCACGACGAACGTGCGGATCCTGCCAAACTCCTGCTCACAACTGGGACACTGAGTCTCGACATCAAGTTCGTGTCCGCACTCAAACTCGTTGCAGTTGCGACACACCCGATATTTGAGTTCCTCAAGTTCCCGTTTAGGTAGCTTGTGGAGTCCGCGGGAGGTCCACAACTTGCCCCCTGCTACCACCTGATTGCCTGGCGCGTAGTCGAAAATGGCTTGGCTCAGATCACGAGAAAGCTCAAGCCGCGCACCAACGTCACCCTCACAATGCGCGGTTCGCAGTTCGACGGTGTCCACTGGGAAGCCGTACTTAGGAAGGATGTTCTTGTTCGCTAGATATCCGAGTAACTGACGTTCTTCAATGGTCTTGAGCGTCTTCTGCAGCCGTCCACCGAATGCGAGTTTGTCTGATGTCTTGGCTTCCTCAATCAACGCTTTGAAGGTATCAATGTCGTTGCACATCTCTTGCTCAGCTGTCGCCATGAGCTCACAAAGCCGATCAACCCAGGTCTCGTCGTGCACTCCGATGATCTCCGCAACTGGCGACGGAAGAATTTGTAGGAGTGCATCGTGGATGCTTTTGGGAACTGGAGTGAGGAACATTCGAACCTGGGACGCCGGAGAATCCTGGCCGTCATCACTTGGCGAGAAGAATGCGCCCGCATGCTTCCACGTAAGCCCATCTCGTTCAAAGCGATGACGGAAGTATGCAGAAAGCGCGACAGAATGCGCATGCCTGCGCCCGATTCGTTCGTTCTCGATGGGGATCCAAGGGATGCGCATCTCACCAGCGATCATGGACTCCGGCTTCTGGAACTTCGTCAGGTCGTGGGAACTACGTTTCGCATAAGTCAGGACCAATGCCGCAGATGCGGCGCGACGACCTGCCCGTCCAGCCCGCTGGACGTAATTCGCTGTCTTTGGTGGCATGTTCCGAAGAACCACGGCCTGCAGTTCACCTACATCGACGCCGAGCTCAAAAGTCGTAGAGCAAGAGAGCACGTTGATTCCGCCAGAGACGAACTCGCGCTGGATCTCCGCTGCCTTTGTGGCTTCCCACTGGGCCGTATGCTCCTCGGCGGCAAGTGGGACTGCGTTAAGAGTGCGATAGACCGAGCGGTAGTGATTGGCATCGTGCTCCACTGGTGGGACTTCGAATTCACGCAAAGTCCCATCGCAGGTTCCATGCGCGCAGAGATCGCGAACGTTGTTCGCGCTCAGGCGTCTGCACGCGGAACACTGGTGCCACCTGCTCTCGACGCCAGGTCGAATACGGAGTTGTTCGTGATCTACCTGATAGACATCACCGGCAAAGTTGTCAGTCTTGGGAGTCACGTATCCCTCGTCAAGAAGAAACTTCCAACAACTGTTCAGAACCTTATCTGCAGGCACGTCGGAGCCGAGTGCGGCAAGCACCTTCCGTACGAAAAGGATTCGATTGTTCGTTGTGCCCGCGTGGCCTCCCGGGAGCCAGCTGATAATGCGCTTGTTTCGATCCGAATCCATCGACCGAATACGGATCTGAGTATTCCGTGGCTCGAAAATCGACGCTTTGATATCGACCTCGGGCAGCAAGGTCATCGCGCCTTGCAATCGAATGGTTTTCAGAAGTTCTTCGAACAAGCCCCATACTTCGTCCGGCGTGAGCCCCAAATGCAAGAACCCCTTAGGCAGTTCAGTCTTCCGCGATCGAAACAAGGAAACTCGCATCAGTCCCAAACCTTCGAGCGACTGACGTTCGTCCATACTCATCAGTTCCGCCATTATCCAAGGATTTACGACGCGAAGGGTAGTTTTCCGGGTGGCCCGCTCGTCGAAGTACTGCGCCTTCGTCGCAATTCTTCGAGTTTCATCGGCGAGATCCTCTACCGAGAATTCCTCGTCGATATTCTTCGGATCCGACAGCGCTTGAGTGACGTATCGACGCTCAAGCATCCGACCATACGTGCGCGCAAGATACGGCGCAGCGAATGCTGCGGCTTGCCGCGAGTCGGAGAACATCAGGAGCTTGCGTCCCTCGCCGACCTGTTCGACGGTTTCGTCGGCTGCACGCGGCAGATGTTGATAGAGCGCCGTGGTAATCACTGCAGGCGCAGCATTGGTATCGGTCCGAAGTCTACGAATCACCTGGCGGGACCGCGCTCCGCACTCGGTGCACTTGCTCATCACGCGAGTCGCCGCAGCATGTTCACGTACTTGCAGTACTGGACCGCCTGGGCATTCACTGTCTACACATTCAGACGAACCGCTCAACAGGCCGCAGCCTGTGCAGAGGTTTCTCATACCGGTCGACACCCCGGTATCGAGATCCTCCGCAAGTGTCGTCTCATCCTCGTCGACCATGCCGACGTCGTCGGTACCTGTCAGTACGAGCCAACGTACCGACGAATCGTTTTTCGCTGGACGGAAGAACTGGCGACCCTGATGCACAGAAACATTCCCGGCCAAATGCACTGCGCCGCAACGTAGACAGGTACCGAATTCAAATACCGCTCTCCTCGTCTCGGGATCAATCTCATGACGCCCAAGAAAAACGCGGGGTAGCTCGTCGGTGAAACTGACGTAAGCTCCTTCCGTTGCGCGCACAAACATGTGATAGCGCGCAGACAGAACTGGATTACCACTTGCATCACTCACTTTGGAACCGAGCGCCACTAGCGCCTCAAGCCTTACCATCGCTTCAGGGTCGTCTGGCCACAGCTTTGATGCCAATGTACGGACGTCGGCAGGACCTCGGGAGACTATCGACTTGAGATCCGCAATCCGCTGTTCATCATGGAGTGCGTCTGCGAAATCCCCGCTAACAGAGTGCCCACCCAGTGAACTTAGATCAGCATCAGGCCGAGCAAGATCCATCAACGAATCGTCATCGATGGTCCACGTCGGTGCGCCGCGTCGCGGTAGCCGTGCCGCCGTCACTAAGTCCTGTCGACTGTCGTCGTCGCCAACGAACTCGAAAGGTACGTCAAAAAGTTTGTGGGCGAAGGTCGTTGCCTCTGAACCTTGAGTTTCCGCGCTCTTTCCCGTCAGCGAGGCGGACGTCGCAATGCACTGCAGCGATTTCCCGCGCGCTACCCGTTCCCGCAGGCGCCGCAACAGCAACGCAACTTCCGAGCCCTGTGCACCGTCGTAGACATGCGCTTCGTCTAGTGCAATGTACTTCCACGTGCCAGCGTGCTCACCGTCGAACAGATCCAGATCGGCAGGTCGCAGCAGTAGGTACTCAAGCATCGCGTAGTTAGTCAGCAATATGTGCGGTGGCCGTTCGCGCATTTCCTCACGACTGAGCATCTCGTTCGGCAACGGCGCCTGCCCCGGGTGGAGCGTTCGAAAGATTGATCGTGCGTCCTTCTCTGATTCCTTAGTCTCACCCGTATATCTACCAAAGGTGATGTCCGGCATCGTTGCGAGCATTGTCCGTAACCTCTTGAGCTGGTCGTTGGCAAGCGCGTTCATCGGATACAGCAGCAACGCCCGCACACCCGGCGTCAACGTTCTATTCGCCCGCTCCTCAATCAATGAGTTGAGAATGGGAAGCAGGAAACTCTCGGTCTTACCAGAGCCAGTACCTGTACTGACAACTAGGTTTCGACCCGCAACGACCTTGCGGATTGCGCTCTCCTGATGTCGATAGAGCGGACGATCGACCGGGACTGCTTCGCTGTCCAATTCAACAAAATCTGGGTGCAGTACACCATCACCAATTAATTCTCGAAGCGACGCACCGGGCGCGTACGGCGGCGTCAGCTCGAGCATCGGCCCCTTCGTGAGCAACGAAGTATCGTCCACCGCAGCGTCAAACGCGGCCGCAAGCTTCGGATCTCTAGGGGCAAGAAGTGTTTTCAGATAGCGCTTATAACTAGCCTCAATCCCTACACCAGCCGCCAAAGGATCGAGTCGGTCTGTCATGCGATTTCTCCGATCAGGTCACCAAAGATTGTGTGAGTAACAAGTGCATCCGCGATTAGGAGATCCGTTGCGACCATTGCTGGGAAGAGATCAGCCATCCGCGCCCACCCTTCGCGCATGTCGGACGTCATCGGTGAACACTCAAACTCACCTCGCGCGTCCAACCGCGCAACTGCTGCCATGGTCAGAGACTGTACTGAAAGCGCCATCCATGGGTACTCGGCCAAGTCAACGCCGGCTATTGCGACATTCCGGACCTGGATGGCATCAAATATCTGTGGTGCAACTGCTTTGATCTCTCGCAAGGCCCTCCTCGAGTCAGCTGCAAAGTCCGTCTGCACTGGATCAGAAGACCACTCACCACGTCGATGAAAGGCGTCAACCGTCGCCGCTGTCCTCATATCAGCATCCAACAATGCCCCAGGTGCCAGCTCGAATGTAAGAAAGAATTCGTCTCTTGCTTCGTGCGTCCACTCGGCGATAACCAGTGCTGCCCGGTCTAATACACCGGGCTTGGGCAAGGAAGATTTTCCATCGCTCAGAAGTTCAATTAGCGTCGTGCCACCCTGATTCTCCAGATACCCGAGCGTTTCTGATCGTTCGGCAAACACCTTGTCCCTGCGGGAATACAGCGAAGGCAAGTCAGCGATCTCCACCATGCACCCCACCCACGCGTGCGAATGCACTTCATTGAGGGTGAAGCTAGCGGAGAATGCCATTCCAACTAAGTACGTTCGTATAAGCAGCCCCATCATCTCGTCTGATGGAATTATGCTGTCGCCCAATGCTTCCAGCGAGGAGCGTGGATGCCGGCACAGAATCCTGGTGAGAGCACCGCGAACTCGTTCACTGTGAGCGTCAGTCGGTTCCTTCGGCAACAGCACCAATGCCGCTACGGCAGCCGACACCACGTCCTCGGACATCGGTGGCGCACCGTTTCCGGACAAGAATCGGGAGAGGGCTTCGTAGCCGCCAGCATCATCCCGAACCCAACCCTGTTGCTCGATCCGATGCGCGGTCCAGTCTGGGCGACTAGGACGGGCGATCGTTACCCACGGATCATCGACGAAAACTTGCACGAGCAACGCGCCCGCGGCATGTAGGCCTTCCGGCAAAGTTGCCCGATTTCCCAAGATGTCGATCCGGGCCACTGGCTTCCAGGGCGCAGTAGCGGCCCAGAGAAACACTGCCAGGTTTTCCTCGTCGGCAAGATCTTCAAATACAAGATCTTTCCCGCTCAGTCGAACTGATCCACACAGTCGTGCTTGTCGAATCTGGGCAATTGTGAGCGTATGGGTACAGTCGCGCTGGTCGTCAATTCGCGCTACCAGTTGGCAAGCCCCGTTTTTCCGAGCCGTGTCCACGAAAGTTCGCGTAGATATCTGAAAGATATTGTCCGCCCGCGCTTCCGAATCTTCCTCCTGGAGAACAGAACCAGCATCATCTGTCAAGGCGAATTTGACCGTCACCTCGCCCGGAACCCGGGCTGCAGCTACTGCATGCACCTCGAGGTCTGAGGGCTTGAGAATCTGGGCCGTGGTCCGCCATTGCGCAGGCGTTCCCATTGTATCGATTCGCGATTCGAAGTACGGCGGCGTCACAACTAGCTTGAATGATGCTGTGCCACTATCAATTCGGACATAGCTATCCCGAACATCAGTCGAAAAATTGATCGACGCCTGGTCGACAGAAAGCGGTTGCGCACATTCCACGTTTGTAGCGCTGGGCGTCAAACCACCAACGACCGGACAACGGAATTCGATTCCATGGTCGACGTGTAGCCCTTCGGCAATGAACAACGTATGGCGAAGGTCTGATCCCACCGCGCCACTGACCACAATCTCATACAGTCCGAGCAACCCCGCTGGCACACCGTCGAAGGGATCGAGATAGGTGTCCACGCTGCCCGATTCCCATTGCTCTTGGGCTATCCAATTCGTCTCACCCGAGCGCCGAACCTTCACGCTCCACACTTCGGGATGACTCCCCAGATGCGGCGGCAGCTTAATGGTCGGCCTCCCTCCGTAAACCGACAATCCATTGGTCGTCTTGAGGCCCTTGACCGGGTCGGCGGGCTCGTAACGTGGAGCGCCGAGCGAACGCACACCACGTATCGGCGCGTCGATGCCCACTCGCTTGACCACTATCGACGTTTTGGCACTTAGATCGATGCCCCAAACTTTCCAGCCTCGCCAACCCGAAGGAACCCGCGGGTCGGCCAGCGGCTCAAGATTATCTCCGGTCATCGCGTCGATAATCGTTGCGTCGTGCGGGAATACCGCCCACACGACCCCACGAGGAAGAGGAGTATGTCGCTGAATTAATCGACCATCTGCGGTGAACAACAAGAGTGGATCTGCCTTGTCCACCAATGGTATTCGATAATTTGCCCCCGTAGATTCGTGACGTAGGAGTATTTCCCGAGCAGGGGCCGTGACTGTCACTGGGGTCAAAGGATGCTCACCATCAGCATCGACGCCCCAGCCACGGTCGGCATAGATCTCACGCGTATTCCCATTGAGCGAAAGTTTCCAGGGCTTTTCAGCGGAGTCGGCCGGGTAGGGCACACCAATCATGATCTGGTCGTCTTGCACGGAAAATGACAGAGTAGGCTTGCGTGATCGAGTGCGTCGCATCGGCTTGTCAATAGATTGCCCAAACGGCCGCTCCTGCAATCTCTCGATCAGCCCATCGAGGATCAGAGTAGGTAACCCCGTTGTCGATGTTTCAAGGTCGAGGTCATTCCACACATCAGGTTTCACAGATGTGAAGCACACGAATTCGATAATTCGGTCCAGAATGTCAATCGCAACCTCGCCACCTAGCTGAAGAAAGTTCCGTACGGGAGAATCGAGCCTGTTTAGCCGATAACCCATTCCAGGTTCAGTGAGCCACTCGAGAAGTGACGCCCCACTGGGATCGCGCCCATGTAAGAGATGTTCCTCGATCAGGTCGATCACATCATCTAGACAATGCACTGGAATTCCCGCGTGCATAGCCATCACCCTGATGTAACTGCCCGAAATCTCGGGAAACTCCCTCAATCCGAACTTCTTGAGTAGGCCAGCGAGCGCACCCCTCAGAGCATTTTCGACCTCGGCGTCGTGCTCTAGGTCCAGCTCTGCCCAGAAACTCTCCCAGTAACGCCCTTGTTCATACGCGAGACCTGCGTGCCCCACCAAAGTCGTCAGCGTCAGCGCCGGATACTTCTTAATCAGTGCGGCAGCACCATGCAACGGAAGAAATCGCACAGCAACCCGGCCGTACAGCTCTTGCGTTCTACGAATTTCATCCTCGTCAAGATTCATTTCGAAGAAGAGCGCAACCTTGTCCAGCTCACGGGCCAAGCGAAACTCC
The DNA here is from genome assembly GCF_031763325.1 of Rhodococcus sp. SG20037. Taxonomy (NCBI): domain Bacteria; kingdom Bacillati; phylum Actinomycetota; class Actinomycetes; order Mycobacteriales; family Nocardiaceae; genus Rhodococcus; species Rhodococcus sp. SG20037. The sequence goes on from NZ_CP134497.1 coordinate 4,248,993, forward strand.
TCGTCATTCGCCTGGTCTGACAAATACCCATTAGTCACGATCAATCCGCCCTTAGTCCCAGTTACTCCGACTGTGCCACAGGTCACCGACAAACCTGCCGAACCAGGCGTCACACACTCAATCGCGTCCGAACGCTAAGTTGATACGTCAGACCGTCAATCCTCAGGAGTAACCACAGCATGACCATCGCCGAATCTCGTGAGGCCCTCAACATCGCCCCTGGCTCGATAGTTGTCGTTCGCGACGAGGAATGGCTGGTCACCTCAGCCGAGCAGGGGTCCGACGGATGGCTCGTCCGGGCCCGTGGCCTATCGGAGCTGGTGGCAGACACGACTGCGTCATTCTATTCAAGTCTCGACCACATCGAGGTTATGGACCCAGCCAAGACCGAGGTTGTTGCTGACGGATCCTCGGGATACCGGGATGCACGGCTGTGGCTCGAGGCACTGCTCCGCAAAACGCCATTCCCCTACGGCGACCAGACTCTGACGGTCTCGACGCAGATGCTGGCCGATTCGCTCGGCTACCAGCGCGCTGCGGTCGCAAAGGCCCTTGATCCGCAACATATCCGTCCGCGCATCCTCATTGCGGATGCGGTGGGCCTGGGCAAGACCCTCGAAATCGGCATGATCCTTTCGGAGCTGGTTCGACGTGGCCGGGGCGAACGCATCCTCGTCGTGACGCCCAAGCATGTGCTCGAGCAGATGCAGCATGAGCTGTGGTGCCGGTTCGCGTTGCCATTCGTGCGCCTCGACTCTGCTGGTATCCAGAAGGTTCGGCAGAAGTTGCCGGCCACCCGTAACCCGTTCACATATTTCAAGCGCGCAATCATCTCCATAGACACTCTCAAGAGTCCCCGATACAAGGCGCATCTCGAACGTCAGCATTGGGATGCCGTGGTTATCGATGAGTCGCACAACCTCACCAATGTCGGTACGCAGAACAACGAGCTGGCTCGGGTCCTCGCGCCCAACACCGAGGCACTGATCCTCGCCTCCGCTACACCGCACAACGGCAAGGAAGAATCGTTTGCGGAGCTGCTCCGCCTTCTTGACCCCACTGCGGTCAAAGCGGATGGCACGTTCACCAAGGACGATGTTGCCTCGTTGTTGATTCGACGCCACAGGCACCACCCGGAGGTAGCGGCAGAGGTGGGCAGCGACTGGGCCGAGCGCGCCGAACCCGTCCACAAACTGATCGCACCATCGCCTTCGGAAGATGCTGTGGCGAGGGAACTCTCACACACTTGGCTGCACCCTCAGGAAGGCCGCTCACCATACTCGGGCGAGACCAAGGCACTATTCCCCTGGACGCTGGCAAAAGCCTTCCTCTCTTCCCCTGCTGCGCTGGCCGAGTCAATCAAACAGCGCCGTTCCAAACTTGACCCACTTGTTCCCGAGCAGCGAATCGAATTGGATGCTCTCGAAACTCTCGGTGCCCTCAACGACTCCGCTTTGAACGACTCCGCCGGCAAGTCCTCTGCGCTAGTCACACGGCTTTCCGAGATCGGCATCGGACCGAAATCGTCCACCCGAGCTGTCGTGTTTGCCGAACGCATCGCGACCTTGCATTGGTTGCGCGAACATTTGCCCAAGGCACTCAAACTCAAGCCGGAAAACATCGCCATGCTGCACGGCGGGCTCTCCGACGTAGAGCAGCAGGAAATTGTGGACAGCTTCAAGCTGGAGACCTCCCCGATCCGAGTGCTCATCACGGGCGACGTGGCATCGGAAGGCGTGAACCTTCATGCCCAGTGCCACCATCTGATTCACTACGACATCCCGTGGTCGCTGATCCGGATCGAGCAGCGTAACGGCCGCATCGACCGTTACGGGCAGAAGTTCCCGCCCGTCATTTCTTCGCTTATTCTTGAGCCGTCCGATCCGAATTTCTCCGGCGACCTGAGGGTGCTCTCCCGCCTCCTCGAACGTGAAAACCAAGCACACACCACCCTCGGTGACGTTGCGTCATTGATGGGCAAACACAGCGTGGGAGAGGAAGAGTCCGCGATCCGCGACGTTCTTGCACGACGCACAACACTCGACGAACAAGTCCGGGAAGTCGACGATGTTGCAGACGGCGACGATCTCGACGCCTTCTTCGCACAATTCGACGCGGTAGAAGACGAGCCCACAGCACTACCCGAATCACCGCGCCAAAGCCTCTACACCGACGACATCACATTCCTCGACGAAGCCCTCCGCGCTGCATTCCACGACGTTCCGCATGCTTCATTGGACGACGGTGGCGTCGGTTGGAAGATCCATGCCAATCATGCGATCGCGGAACTAACCCCACCGAAAGATCTGCGCCAGCGGCTCATTCAGTTGCCTCAGAACTACCTACAGCACGGTCGTGTCCTCGAACGTCTGACGCTCGCGACCTCCCACACCGTCGGCAACGCGCAGCTCCGCGCTGCAAGGGAAGGCAAGGGCGTGGCCGGCACTACCTGGCCTGAGGCACACTTCCTCGGTCCCCTTCACCCCGTGCTCGACTGGGCGAGTGATCGTGCTCTGAGTGCACTTGGTCGAGGACAGATCTTTGTCATCCGCGGCGACGTCGACTCTCCCACAGTGCTGTTGATGGGCACCTTGATGAATCGACGAGGACAGCTGATCTCACGAGTGTTCTCCACTGCCGAATTCCCGAACCTGGACCGCCCTTCCTTCTGCCTAGTAGAACCTCGGGAGGACCTCGACTTTCTCGCCGATGAGACGGGACTCAAACCAGGCTCCGCCAATCCCGGGCCAATTGAGAACCCTGAGACGTACCAGGCGCTGATACCTATCGCCGTTGAAGAAGCCAGCAAGGCCATGTCCATGGTTCTAGCCGCTCAAGAGGACGCCGCAAACGAACGGCTGACGCGCTGGCGTCAGCGTGCCGACCGCTGGCGCACCGGTGCAGAACAGCTTGAGCTGTTCCCGGGCCAGAAGAAGAAGGTCGACAAACTCTCTCGCCGCATTGCAGTGGAACAACGCCTCGCCGAATCTCTCGCGCCCACCCAGCAACTGGTCCGCCCGCTGCTCGTTATCGTTCCCGGTAAGGACCTGTAATCATGGCCTCTTTCGATTCCATCGTCATCGGCGAAGACTGGATTAGCGAGCACTACTTCACCACCGATTCGGTGAAAGAGTCTTTCCACGGCAAAGTGATGGAGCTACGCAAGGTCTGGGATGCCGAGGCAAAGGAAGCTCGCTCGACAGTCCGCAGCGAACTGCTAGCCACCTGTGCTGAACTCCAGGTAGCTCTCGCAGGTTTGGCCGAGAATCCGGAAGGAGCCCCGAAGGCACATGCAGTGGTGCGCACAGCCTTAGGTTACCCGGCTGTCCTGACGAACTTCACTGCCGAGCGCGCAGGATCAGACCTTGAGATCCCCGATGCACAACTCGACGGCATTGCGAGTGCGCTCTTCCTACAAGCTGTTCCCCTGGATTCAATCGAAGACCTACTTGATCCGGCAACCGGATTGCTGCTCACCCCTGCTACCGAAGACGGTAAGCCGATCGCATCGGCATCCAAGGCCATCTCCGCAGCATTCCGTTCGGATACCCCACCTGCATTTGTGGTGGTGCAGGCCGGTCAGTGGATGCTGCTCGCTGAGGCGGAGCGCTGGGCAGAGGGTCGATACATGGCCGTCGATCTGCTGGTTGTCACCGAACGACGCCACGAAGCCCGTGGCGGTGAAATCGACCGGGTCGCAGCCATCTTTGGCAAGCAGGCGCTCGTTCCCAACGCTGACGGAAACCTCTGGTGGACTGGCGTTCTGGAAGATTCGGTCAAGCACACGGTGGGTGTGTCGAAGGATCTGCGTGAAGGCATCAGGCTTTCCATCGAAATCATCGCCAACGAGGTAGTGCGCCGACGCAGAGAGAAAACCCTGAGCCTAGAGAGCATCAACGGCCAGGACCTGGCGAAGCATTCGTTGCGATTCCTGTACCGAATTCTCTTTCTTCTCTATGCAGAAGCATCGCCCGAGATGCGGGTTCTGCCCACTGGCGCAGCAGAATACGAGGAAGGTTACGGCCTGGATCGGTTGCGTGAGCTGACGCTCACCGAGCTGGTGTCAGCTCACGCGCGGACAGGCACACACCTGTACCAATCTCTGGCGACGCTGTTCCGACTTGTCGATCGAGGCCATACTCCCGTTGAGCGAGAAGACATTCTCGATGATCCTGCGCCGGGCTTGTTGTTCAACCCGCTCCGTGCAGACCTGTTCGATCCCAAGTCGACATCGCTGATCGACGAGGTCGGCCTCGGCAATGAGGTAACCCAACGGGTACTCGAGCACCTGCTGCTGTCCAAGGAATCCAAGAACCGCAAGGGCAGTGATCGCGGCTTCATCAGCTACGCCGAGCTGGGCATCAACCAACTTGGCGCGGTGTACGAGGGATTGATGTCATACACCGGCTTCTTCGCTGAGGAAGATCTATACGAGGTCGCAAAGAACGGTGACCCTGAGAAGGGTTCGTGGGTTGTTCCCGTCGACCGCTCCGATCACCTTTCCGAATCCGACTTCGTCCGGGTGATCGACGAAACCACCGGCGAAGAAAAGCCAGTTCTACACCGCAAGGACACCTTCGTATTTCGACTCGCGGGTCGTGAACGCCAACAATCAGCCTCGTACTACACACCGGAAGTATTGACGAAGTTTGTCGTCTCCCAAGCATTGGAGGAATTGCTCGATCAGGATGGTAGCTGGACCGCTCCGGAGCAGATCCTTGAGCTGACCATCTGCGAGCCGGCCCTTGGTTCAGGCGCATTCGCGATCGAGGCAGTTCGCCAGCTTGCGGCCGAGTACCTCAAACGCCAGCAGGAGGACTTGGGCGAGCTGATCGACGCTGATAAGTATCCGATGGAATTGCAGAAGGTGAAGGCGCACATCGCTTTGCACCAGGTTTACGGCGTGGACCTCAACGCCACTGCCGTCGAGCTTGCGGAAATCTCTCTGTGGCTCGACACCATGGTGGCCGGGTTGCAAGCCCCGTGGTTCGGGCTACACCTGCGCCGCGGCAACTCCCTGATCGGAGCCCGGCGATCGGCCTACGCACCAACTCTGCTGACAAAGAAGCAATGGTTGAAGACTCCCGCCAAGGACGTACCGCTCGGCGAGGAAATCGGTGCAGGCATCCATCACTTCTTGTTGCCATCCGACGGTTGGGGCGCGGTGATCGATACCGCCGAGGCCAAGACTTACGCACCGGACAAGCGCGAAGAGCTACGTTTGTGGCGCAACGAGATTCGCAAGTCGCCAAGTAAAGAGATCACCAAGCGGCTCGCCGCCCTCTCGAAGCGCGTCGAGACGTTGTGGGAATTCACATTGCGGCGCTTGACAATTGCCGAATCGGAGATCCGACGCGACATCAACCTCTGGGGTTTGGAACCCGCCAACCACACGCCAGCAGTTACGCGCGAAGACATCGAAAATGTTCTCAGCAATCCGAATGGCGCCTACCAACGTCTACGGCAAGTCATGGACGCGTGGTGCGCAATCTGGTCTTGGCCGCTGACTACCGATACTGAGCCGCCAGACTGGGATCAGTGGGTTGGCGGACTCGAAGCTGTATTGGGCGTGCCTCCCAAGGTCGGGAAGTTCGAAAAATACGGCCAGACCAGCCTCGCGGGCGACATGAGCTGGCAGGAACTCGACGTTGCCGAGGACACCGATCGAACCTTCGCGCAGGCCCAGTCAATCGATGATGCGCTCAACGGGTTCCCATGGCTGACCCTTGCCGCTGAGATCGCCGACACTCAGGGCTTCTTTCATTGGGAACTCGACTTTGCACCCGTATTCGCGAAGGGTGGCTTCGACCTGCAGGTTGGTAATCCACCGTGGGTGCGGCCAGATTGGGATGAAGCTGGCGTACTGGCTGAGTTCGATCCGTGGTGGCAACTCGCCGAAAAGCCTTCTGAATCTGTCAAACTCCGTAAGCGCGAGGAGACACTTGCCCAGTCGCGTGCACTTATCACCCTCTTAGACGAGCGAGCCCTGCAGACCGGAGTCATTGAGAATCTCGGGTCCGGCGTGGATCGTCCGGTGCTGACCGGACTCCGCACAGACCTATACCGCTGCTTTATGGAACACACCTGGCGTGTTATGGCACCGAGCGGGATAGTTGGCCTAATTCATCCAGAAAGCCATTTCTCCGAACTGCGCGCAAAAAACCTCCGCAGGGAGAGCTACCAACATCTACGCCGACACTGGCAGTTCCGAAACGGTCTCCGACTTTTTGAGATCGGCCACGCTCGTGAGTATGGGGTACATATCTACGGGTCGGCTTCCGAGATCCAGTTCCTTCAAGCCTCATCGATATATCACCCGGATACAGTTGAGCGTTCACTCCTCCATGACAGTTCCGGCCCGGAACCTGGAGTACGCGACGAAGATGGGGTATGGGACCTACGACCACATGCCCATCGCGTCACGGAGATCACCGATGTCAACCTCCAAACTTGGGCTACCATCATTGACGAGCCCGGGACCCCGCCCAACGAAGCCCGCATGCTGTATCCAGTAAACCTGGCTAGCGCCAACGTACTCGGCAAAATTTCTGTGGCTTCACGCTTGGGTGACGTCGGATTCGAGTGGACTACAGGATGGAATGAGACGACCGACCGGAAGCGGGGCTTCTTCGAATCCAACCAGGCCATTCCGTCGCGGTGGGAGGAAGCGATCCTACAAGGGCCGCATTTGACAGTCGCCACACCACTGCATCAGCAGCCTGATAACCAAATCGGGCGTAGTCACCTCTACCTTCCGCTCGACCTTGAGACTATTCCCGAATCTTTCATCCCCCGTACTAATTACCAGGTCGCAAAGCCATTCGCCGAATATACGGCCGCGTACACGAGATGGCATCAACGTCCGTCGTCGACCTACTTCCGCGTTGCCTGGCGTGAGATGTGCGACATAGCAACCGTTCGCACACTACAGACCGCAATAATTCCGGCAGGCCCAACCCATGTCCACGCTGTCAATTCATTCACGCTACCAATGCAAAACCGGACCCTAGCCGTAATGGCAGGCGTGAGCCATTCAATCATCGCCGACTTCATGGTCAAAGTCATCGGAAGTGCACACGTCAAGTCTTCGATCTGGAAGCAGCTCCCTCTACCCATTGGGCATACTCTTGAACCCGAACTCATTCACCGAACACTTCGCCTGAACTGCATTGTCCGCCCGTACGCTCCGTTCTGGGAGGAGCTGTACAGCCCAACCTGGCAACAGGATTCGTGGGTCCGTGGTATCTGCATCGATTACTCAGGCCGCAAATCACTAGGTGCCATACGACCAGAATGGGAGTGGGCCACTCCCCTTCGACGCGCCGCAGACCGCCGCCAAGCCCTCATCGAAATTGACGCAATCGTCGCAGTCATGCTGGGAATTACGGCAGCGGAGTTATTGACGATCTACCGTACTCAGTTCCCAGTGCTGCAGAAGTACGAGCGCGATGCTCTCTACGACGTCACCGGCCGCCAGCTCCCCACAAAACTCGCGTCCGAGTACCGCAAGAAGGGCGCCCTCAAGCCCGCCGATCTCACCGTCGACGGAGTCACATATCAGGAACCGTTCACAGGCGTCAACCGCGAGCGAGACATGGAACTGGCTCATACACACTTCATCGCACTGCTGAAAGATTCCGAAGCGTCGAACCCAGGAGAACTTGCCAAGTGAAGAAAATCGACGGAGAGGCGTTGTCTCTCAACGCAATTCTGAAAGATAATAAGTTCTCGATCGACTACTACCAGCGCGACTACAAGTGGGAACAGAAGCAGCTCCAGGAGCTCATCGACGACCTCACTTCGAAATTCCTGGAAGCTTACGATCCGGCGCACACCCGGGAACAGGTCGCCCACTACCCCTTTTACTTCCTCGGATCAATTGTCATCAGCGACCGAGGTGCACAGAAATTCATCATCGATGGTCAGCAGCGGTTGACTACTCTCACACTCCTTCTCACGTATCTGAGACGCCTGCAAGGTGATGCGCGGGAACCTAACATCGACGACCTCATCGTGTCTATGAAGTACGGAAAAAAGTCATTCAATCTTGATGTTGAAGACAGGATTTCGTGCATGACAGCACTTTTCGAAGGTAAACCATTCTCTCCGTCTGATGACGACAGCGAATCCGTTCAGAATCTCCACGCCCGATTCGAGGACATTGCAGAGCTTTTGCCTGACGAGGTCCAGGACAACGCGTTGCCCTATTTCATCGACTGGCTCCTCGAATGCGTACAGATTGTTCAGATCACCGCATTCAGCGACGACGACGCCTACACGATCTTCGAGACCATGAACGACCGTGGCCTGCAACTACGTCCGATCGACATGCTCAAGGGTTACCTGCTAGCCAGCGTCGACGCTTCAAGTCGGAAGACCCCGACGACATTGTGGACGACGCGGGTACAGGAGCTCGCGGCGATCGGCAAGGACACCGACACTGACTTCTTCAAGTCGTGGCTGCGCAGCCAGTACGCCGACACAATCCGCGAGCGGCGCAAAGATGCGGAGCCGCTCGACTACGACCGCATTGGCACCGAGTTCCATCGATGGTTACGTGCAAACACCGATCGTATCGGACTCGCCCGGTCGGATGACTTCGAGCAATTCATCATGCGCGACTTCGAGTTTTACAGTCGCACCTACCGAACGATCATGTCGTCCATCAAGAGCGATAGCCTCGTTCCCGGCTATGAGCACGTCCGATACAACGCGGATCATCGATTTACCTTGCAGGTGCCGATGCTGCTCGCACCGCTGGTCCCGACCGACAGTGACGCTGTGGTCTCGAGAAAGATCGAAATCGTCTCCAGATTCGCAGATATCCTCCTGGCTCGTCGAATCTGGAACCACAAAGCGATTGATCACTCAACCTTGCAATACCGAGTCTTTGTAGCCACCAAGAATATTCGAGGTCTCGACATCGCTGAACTGAGCCAGGAACTGTTCAAACAGCTCGATGAACTCGACGAACGATTCGACAGCATGGATCGTCTACGCTTGAACCAGCAAAATCGCAAGCCCCTTCACCGTGTGCTTGCACGACTCACCGACTACCTCGAAGTCGAGTCCGGCAATGGCCCGACATACCTGGAGATGACTGGCGGCGCACGCGTCAAATACGAGATCGAACACATCTGGGCGAACCACGCCGAGCGCCATACAGACGAGTTCGCTCACCCAAGCGATTTCGCGGATCACAGAAACCTAGTTGGTGACTTGCTGCTGCTGAATAAGAAGTTCAACGCAAGTTTTGGTGACAAAACGTACGAAGAGAAGCTGCCGCACTACTACGCCCAGAACCTTCTCGCTCGATCACTCAATTCCAAATGCTACGAGAACAATCCAGGATTCGTTGCCTTCGTCAAGCGAACTGGCCTGCCGTTCAAGCCGTACGAGAGTTTCAACGCCGAAGCGGTCATCGAACGTGGGGAGCTGTATCGGCAGCTTGCCGGTGTCGTTTGGAATCCAGATCACCTGATTGCTCTCGGCCACAAAGCCCTCTGAACCGTCTGCCCTGCTTTCACCGCCCGAACGAACCGAGGAGAAGTCGACCATGGGAGCCCTACTTCCCACCCTCCAAGCCAAGCACCTGCGCGAGGGCCTCACCGACTACCTCGCAACCACATTCGCGCTCACTGACCCCGACGCTCAAGGGTCATTGAGCGACTTCGTGGGTGACCCCGCGTCGGGAATGTTCAAGGGACCTTATGTGCGGCTGCGACTCCCCTTCGCACCAGCCCGAGGAAACTGGGGCATGCACCTCGACTGGCGCCCAGACGACTTCACCCCGTACGGACACCAGACCAGCGCATTCGAGCGGCTCTCCTCCAAGTTCCAGACCCGCCCGCAGCCGACCCTCGTCACGACGGGCACCGGCTCCGGTAAGACCGAAGCATTCCTCCACCCGATCCTCGATCATGTTTTGCGCGCCAAACGGTCCGGCATCACCGGAATGAAGGCGCTCATCCTCTACCCGATGAACGCTCTGGCCAACGACCAGGCAGAGCGTCTCGCAGGGCTCATCACCAATCATCCTGAGCTGTCAGGAATTTCCGCCGGCCTCTACACGGGCGAACAATCCGCTGGCGGACGCACCAAAGTCTCCGAAGACGGCCTCATCACCGACCGTCGACTGATGCACGACTCTCCCCCAGACATCTTGCTCACCAATTACAAGATGCTCGACCACCTGCTCCTGCACCCCGACCGCGCTACTATCTGGCGACTGTCCGCAGAGTCTCTGCAGTACGTCGTCCTCGACGAGTTCCACACCTATGACGGCGCTCAGGGGACTGACGTCGCGATGCTTTTGCGCCGTCTCGGGCTCACAGTCAAAGCGCACTGGACGGACTTCTCACCCGTCACCGAAGACGACCGCGCTCGACCGCTCGGCCGAATCACACCCGTTGCCACCTCGGCAACCCTCGGGTCCAAAGCCGAACCTACGGCGATGCTCGACTTCGCACGTACAGTCTTCGGCGAAAGATTCGATGCCGACGCCGTTATCGGTGAAACTCGCCTCACGGCTGCTGAATGGCTCGCTGAGCGAGACGCCTCGCTGGACCGCCTGTACCGACCAATTGCCCCTGCTCTCACCGACGCCGTCAAGAGTATCTTCGACGCCGCCGATTCTTCAGCTGGTAATGCAGGCATCACCGCGGCCGTTCTGGCCGAAATGTTTGAGCGCGCTGATGATCTCGATATCGATCGCCGCCTCGGCGCAGCAGATATCCGTGCCCTCACCGACATCGAACAACTGAACCTCCTCAAAGCTCACCCGCTGGTGATCTCACTCCTCGACCACGCCGTCAACGCCATCTCCCTTGCTGACCTCGCCGAAAAACTGTTCCCCACTGCTGCACTCGCCGGCGATACACGACACACCCACTCAGATCAGCAAAAGTTTCTCGACTACTTGTTCGCAGCACTATCTCACTTGCGAGCAGAGGTTGGTCGCGCGGGATTGAATGTTGATGTGCACCTGTGGATTCGGGAACTTTCGCGAATCGATCGAGCTGTCGCTGCCGCGACGTCGTACCGCTGGTCCGATGACGGCGCCCACGAGGACGCCGACGGCATGCACCTACCTGCCGTCTATTGCCGGCATTGCGGCCGCTCCGGCTGGGGCGCCCGGCTGGCTCCTACCGGCACTACCCTCGATGTTACTGACGAGTCGATTCGTGCAGACCACGCGTCGGGTGGCTCGCGCTTCCGCGCCCTGATCTCTGCCCCAGCTGAGGCGTTACTCGACCCCACCACCATGGACCAGGCGGTCGAAGGATTGCGCTGGTTCCGCATTGATGACCGAGAAATCACTGATGTAGCACCCGATCCTGACGGGACTGAACAACTCGAAGGAAAGATTCTTCCTGTCCTCGTACTCACCGGCGATGATGTCGAAGAGAACTCGAAGAAGGACATGTGCCCGGCCTGCGGCACCGCCGACGGCATTCGATTCCTCGGTAGCGCAATAGCTACCCAACTCTCGGTGACACTGTCAAACATGTTCGGAGACAAGAACCTCAGTGCTGATGAAAAGAAGGCACTCATGTTCACCGACAGCGTGCAGGATGCCGCGCACCGCGCCGGATTCGTCCAGGCTCGCTCCCACACGCTGAGCCTCCGTTCCACCCTGCGTAGCGCCTTGAACGAACCCGACAGCTCGGGTTCCGGCGTCCTCGCTCTGGACGAGCTTTGCCGGGCAGTCGTCGCCCGAGCAGGTGAAGATCCGATTCGTCGTTACCACCTGTTGGCACCCGACATCGTCGATCATGATGACTTCACTCCGTTCTGGAAGGCCGATTCGTCCACGCAGGCGCGCAAGAAGGCCACCGAAAAGGTGCTCACGCGCCTACTGTTCGACATCGACCTGGAATTCGGTCTCCAGTCCAGACTGGGTCGAACCCTCGAGCTAACCGGCAGCGCCGTTGCTGAGGTCAATCTAGGATCAGTCGAGCGTCCCGCCAGACTCGGCGCTGCAGCACTGAATGCCACCGAACATCAGATGACCATCACCGCACCGGATTCCGCCGCAATCACCCGCTGGGTTCGCGGAACCGTCGAGCGCGTCCGAACCCGAGGCGCCATCCACCATCCGTGGCTGCGCACCTACGTCGAGAAAGACGCCAACCGCCGCTGGGTGTGGGGAGCTCGCCCCAAGGGGGGCGGTATGCCGGCTTTCCCAAAAGGCCGGCCCGCACCTGCATTTCCGGCCGTCGGATCACGCACTGTCCCCGAAGGATTCGATGCGATCACCGCGCCATCCTCCTGGTACGCACGGTGGGCGTCGCAATGCCTCAACGTCTCCCCCGTCGACGGCGGCTTCCTCGCCAAGTCACTGTTCTCGGTACTCGCCGAACAGCGCGTACTCGCCGCTGTCCTCACCGAGACTGGTCCTACTGCCTACGGTTTGCCCCCTGCCACAGTGCAGGTGAGCGCTCCCAGCCTTGATGATCTCGAGAGTGAGAAGCATCTGCTGGTGTGTGGGGTTTGCCAAACTCCCACGCCTGGCAGCTTGACTGTCATCGACCAGCTCGACGGTGCGCCGTGCCTTTTGGTCCGCTGCCCCGGAACGCTCGGACGAGCAAAGAAGCTGCAGAACTTCTACCGCAAGCTCTACGACTCTTCCGAGATGAAGCGCGTCGTTGCTCGCGAGCACACCTCACTGCTCCCTACCGAAACCCGTCTGAGCTACGAGACCGCGTTCAAGCGCGGCGGCGCTGACCCTCAAGCACCAAACGTCCTGGTCGCGACACCGACTCTGGAAATGGGTATCGACATCGGCGACCTCTCCACAGTCATGCTCGGATCGCTGCCCCGTACAGTCACTTCGTACCTTCAGCGTGTCGGCCGAGCGGGGCGCCTGACCGGAAACTCCCTGGTTCTCGCGTTTGTCAGAGGTCGCGGTGAACACCTTCCCAAACTGTTCGATCCCACTTCGGTCATCCAGGGCGACGTGCGACCACCTGCCACGTTCCTCACCGCCGAAGAGATCCTGCAACGCCAGTATGTCGCCCACATTGTTGATCGTCTGGCACGCGATCCCAACACCATCGCACCGCGAGACGCACGCGCCGCCCTCGGCAGTTTCGACGAGGGAAGTTGGATGGCAACACTTCTCGATTCCGCCGATGTGCAGTCAGAAGTTCTTCTCGACGGATTTCTCACGCAGTTCGACGATGAACTCGACGACGTCACCGTAAATGCACTGCGCCAGTGGGCGACTACACCCGGCGACGGTAATCCCAGCAAATTGGTGGCCGACCTGAGGGAAGCCGTTCATCGCTGGAATCGCGATCTGGTGGAACTGACAACCCGCCGCGCCACCATCGAGGAGGAACTACCCGAGTTCGAGCGTCGGGCGGCCGCACCTGCATCAACCGACGATGACCAGCGAGACTTACGAACTGCCTACGGATCAATCAAACTTCTGGGCAAGCAACTGGTCGAGCTCAATTCGGTGTATTGGATCAGCGCACTCGAACGCTACGGCGTTCTACCCAACTACACGTTGCTCGATGACTCCGTAGTGCTCGACGTAGGTATCACTTGGATCGACCCTGAAACCAACAAATACATGGGCGATGCCACCAGCTATCAGCGCGGCTCCCGAGTTGCACTCACTGAGCTGGCTCCCGGCTCCACGTTCTACGCACAAGGTCTCGCCGCGAAGATCGACGCCGTCGACCTCGGCGCCGGCGAGTCCAACATCCATACCTGGCGACTGTGCCCACAGTGCGGCTGGGCCGGGATCACCCATGCAGGCGAAGAAGCACCGACCCTGACTGCGTGCCCACGATGCCAGAACAGCGCCATCACCGACGTCAGCCAGCAGCTTCAGGTCGTGGAGATGGCACGGGTATCTGCTGAAATCCGTCGCGACGAGGCATCCATCAACGATGGTCGCGATGAGCGGCACAAGGAATCGTTCACTGTAGTCACCGCTGCGGACATCGATCCCGTCAACGTCGGTCGGTCCTGGTTTGTTGAAGGTCGCGATTTCGGCGCGGAATATCTGCGCCGCATGGATATTCGCTGGATTAACATGGGCCGACGCACATCTCAGGGAAGTAAGCGGACAATCGCAGGACAGGAAACTGCCACTGGGCTGTTCCGAGTGTGTTCCTCGTGCGGTCAGCTCGACCGCACTGCCGGCCGCAACAACAGATATGAGCATCGCAGCTGGTGCCGTCACCGCAACTCCACTCTCGAGAGCGTCCGTGAAATCGCGCTGGCACGGACTTTGCGAACCCAGGGAGTGCTCCTGCACCTACCCGCTTCGCTCGAATACGACTCGTTTGCGCATCCGAGCCTGAGCGCAGCAATCCTGTTGGGCCTGCGGCAGGTGATCGGCGGCTCACCCGAACACCTCGACGTCGCCACCATCACCGACGCCCTACATGCTCCTGATCAACGCGCGCTGCTTATTCACGACACTGTTCCTGGTGGCACCGGGTATCTCGCTGAGTTTGCCGACCCTGCAAAGGTCTGGGCAGTATTGGCGGCAGCTAGGAAGCTGGTGCATGAATGCAGCTGCGCCGCAGAAGATCGTCTCGCATGTCACATGTGCTTGCTGCCGTTTGCTCCCCCACATGAGTTGGACAAGGTGTCCCGCAAGACAGCAGCCAAGGTGCTCGACCTACTCCTGGGCACTTCAGACGGATCTGTACCCACCCTTGAGCCATGGTTGGCGGCTGTTACCGAAGAGGCACCGGCTGAACGAGTTGGCAGCGAGGAATCACACCTGGAGAAAGAGTTCTACGTCGCTTTCGTCGAACGCCTCCGAGCGATGGGTGCCAGCGTCCGGGAAAAGCCCGGGACGTACGGTCCTTCTGCAACCATCATCATGCCAGGAACGAAGATCCGTACGTGGAAGCTGACCCCGCAGGTATTGATGGCAACATCCAAACCTGATTTCGAGCTCAGCACAAACGATTCCGAGATCCCTCGAATTGCACTCTTTGTGGACGGCCGCAGGTTCCACGCTATGCCTGGCTGCAATCGAGTTGCCGACGACGCCACCAAACGCGCCACTCTGCGAGCCACCGGCCATCTCGTATGGTCTTTCGGTCACGAGGATCTGCAACGTTTCAAGAACAACGAGACAGTGACGCCGTCCTGGTACACGGAAGGTGCCGCGTCAAACACCATGAAAGCGGGTAACTTACGCCCCGCACTCCTCAAGTTGCTGACAGCTGACCCCGTGACGCAATTACTGGCGTTCATCACCGACCCGGATGTCGACGCATGGGAATCGATGAGTCGTTCGCTTCCGCTCATGTTCGTGCGCAACAACAATCGTGCCAAAGCAGATGCCGAATCCGTAGCCGAGAACGCCTTGGCTGAGCTGAACGGTCAGCAACCGTTCTCGTCACCGGGAACCGACATGTGCTGGTCCTTCACCGACGGTTCGCTGACCGTCGTTGCGGCAATGCGACCAGGAACTCGCACCAGCAACGCAGTTCTCGCAGTGGACGACCGAGACGAGATGCTCGAGATTCTTGACGGGAGGGCCTGGAAAGAATGGGTCCGACTGTCCAATTGGTTGGGCATCAGTTCCCACCACCGCGTCACGACCCACAGCTTGCTCACCGCTGATACCTCAGCACCCACAGCCGCACCATCCGCAACCAGTGCGCAACTGACGCCGCAATGGCAGTCGTTGTTCGACGAGACCATTTCTGACGCGGAAAAAACACTCGTTCTGGCATTGGCGGCGACCGGAATCGAGCTGCCAGTGCCTGTCCTCGGATTCGAGACCGACGATGGCGAGGTCCTCGACCTTGCTTGGAGCGCCGCCCGAGTCGGCGTAGTTCTCGACCCGGATTCCGAGGCTGCCAATACGATGAACCAACAGGGGTGGACCATGTGCCCACCGGACGCAACACAAATTGTGAACGCATTGAAGACGAACGGGGTGCTGTAAGTGGCAAATCTGGTATTGGCGACCAACACCAAGGCGATGCCCAAGCTCGACGGGTCGATCAAACACAAGGTGTACGACTTCTTCGAGAAGGTCCGAGCCGACGACACGACCCCGGGCCTCCACATCGAACCGATCAAGGGCGCCGTCGACTCCCGAGTTCGGACCGGCCGCGTCGATCTGCAATTCCGCGCCATCATGTTCCGCGTCGACAGCAAGCTCGGCGACACCACCTACATCTACATGGGCACCTGGCCACACGACGAGGCCAACTCACTTGCTGAACGGTCGACACTGCGCGTCAACCCGATCAACGGCGCACTCGAGGGCATCATCGGTGAACTCGACGGCAACGCCGACCGCAAGAAGCGGTCCGTGGTCCATGATCCCAGCGGGCATATCGGGAAACTCGTCGCCGAGGAAGTGAAGCCATTCCTCCTTGCCCTTGGATTCACGTTCGACGATTTGACCGAGAAGCTCGGCCTCGACCCCGAACTTGCCACCCTTGCACTCACGGCCGCAGACGACCATGCCATTACGGCCATCGCTGCCGACGTGATCGGTTGGCAAGGCAGTGCCCTTCTCGAGCTTGCTGTGGGCACCAGCATCGATACCATCCGGGAAAAGCACGGATTCACTGAAACTCCCATCGATCGCACGCTCGATGAAGACGAGCAAATTCTGGTGGCGCTGGAACACCCTGCGTCGAAGATGCAGTTCACCTTCATCGACGACAACGAGGAATTGCGACGCGTCATCGAAGGTGGCGACTTCGCCGCATGGCGAACCTTCCTGCATCCGGAACAGCGCACGTACGCAGAAAAGGACCACAACGGCGCCTTCCGGCTCTCTGGCGGAGCGGGTACCGGCAAGACCGTGGTCGCGATCCATCGCGCGCGTCACCTCTCCAAGCGCAATCCGGACGCACAAATCATCCTGACTACCTACAACAAGACTCTTGCGATGGGACTCGAAGCAGACCTGCGTGCGCTCGATCCCGATGTAGTAATCGCCAAAAAGCCGGGTGACCCCGGCGTGTATGTCGCGGGCATCGACAAGCTGGGCAATGCCGTATTGAGCCAGTCAGGTGCTATCTCGGATGCCTGCGAGTCTGTTCTCGGTTCTCGCAGCGTCGAGGTCACCAACAACCGAACCAATTCCGATAAGGCATGGCGCGAGGTGGTGCAATCGGTCGCGAGTGGACTCGATCCCAAGCTCGCAACGCCAACATTCCTCGAAAATGAGTATGTGGCAGTGGTTCTCGCCAACCGCGTGACAACCCTCGAACAGTATGCAAAAGTTGCCCGGCCGGGACGAGGTGTACGCCTGAGCAGGCCACAGCGAATTGCAGTGTGGAAGTTGGTAGAGGCATACCGCCGTTACAGCCGAATGGATGGCAGCCTCAGTTTCCCCGAAATCCTGGCGCTAGCCGCCGAGCATCTCCGATCGCGAGGTGAACAAGGTAAGGGATATCTGGCAGACCATGTCATCGTCGACGAAGCCCAGGACCTCCATGCAACTCACTGGGCAGTGTTGCGTGCGCTTGTCGAAGAAGGTCCCAACGACCTGTTCATCGCCGAAGACTCACATCAGAGGATCTACGGGCAACCAGTCGTGTTGTCTCGCTTCGGAATCAAGATCATCGGCCGATCACGCAGACTAACCTTGAACTACCGGACCACTGCACAGAACCTGCACTTCGCCGTGAGTATCCTGTCCGGTGCCGACTACAAAGACTTGGAACAGGGCAACGAATCCACCGAGGACTACCGATCCGCACGTCTCGGCCCCAACCCTGAACTACTCGAATGCGACTCTGTACCTGATGAACTCGACAAGGTTGCCGAGAAGGTGCGAAGCTGGCTCGACGACGATGTCGATCCATCGACGATCGCGATCCTCACCCGAGGCAAAACTGACAGGACTCAGTTTGTTCGCGCACTCGGCGAGCGTGGCGTTGATGCCCGAGCTCTCGAAGACAACCCAGCCACGATCGGCCATGTTCAGGTTCTGACTATGCACCGGTCCAAGGGCATGGAATTCTCGCGTGTTCTGCTCGCCGGTATCGACGACACTCATGTTCCTTCGGCAGCAACGCTCCGGACCGTGCCGGAGGAAGAACAAGCAGAAGCACTCCTGCGTGAGCGGTCCCTTCTCTATGTCGCCGCCAGTCGAGCTCGAGATGAACTTGTCGTGACGTGGAGCGGCAAGCGTTCGGAACTTCTCGGCACCACTTCCATGTCGTAGCCCATCTGTACAGTCGCAATCCGAACAGGTGGAAGGGACACGACGCCAGGTACGGACAGTACCCTCGACGAGCTGACGTCACGGCTAAACTGCCCCGGCCCGGCCCCTGCGACAACAGGGAACATCCCGAATCGAGTTGGGACAGCTATCGCTGTCCCGTGTGCAGAGACATCTATCGGGGTTTACCTCGTCAGGTGCTCTGCTATGGCTGGGTGAGATCGGCGTCGACGGCACGACGCCCATTGACGGTGACGCCCCGAATTTGTCAGACCTCACTCTGCGGCATGTTGATCCGAGCAAGCTACTCTTCGAGCATCACGACCCGGTTGATCCCGAATGGCGACCATCCTGGTTCGGGCTTGTTAACGACGGCGTTCTTGCTCCTACCGGTTAGCTCGGCGCCCCCAATTCAGATACCGTTGAGGTAGACGACTCTGTGTCGTCGCGCGACAGACGACGAGCGACTGGAGTCTTGCATTCGGGCGATCCGAGAGTTGTATCCGTATCTCCTTGCAGAACTTCAGATCCTAAGTAGCCGAATGTCGGGCTATTCCGGGATCGCGCTACAGCCCGAACCGCAAATCAATGTGGCACTCGACGACGTGTAACCGAAGCTCGTGCGTCAATCCAATCGACTCGCGGCCTAGCAACCACTCTACAAACGACACGAAAATTCGTCCGCTCACCTTGAGCTAGGCAGTCTCAAATACCCCAACCGATTTCTCGTAGGTGCATCCAACATCGTTCTCCGCCAGTAGTTTCAACAAATCTTCGACAGGTCGCTCAGGAAGCAGAACCGACACTTCAGGACGAAGGTCAAAGCCTCTCCGATAATCAAGTAACTGCCCCAACGCCATTCGTACCGCCTCGCGCGACGCTGACGCTTTCGCCTCGTACAAGTGATTATTCGAGACGTCGTGAATATCTACGAAGAGTGGACGGGTAGTGCCCTCTGGCAGAATTCGGTAGCCTTGCACTTTGTGGTTCAGAGCAGTTAGATAGTCCGCAAACCTGCTGACCAGTTCCGACTCGACCTTCACCGCCGTCGTCGACGCAAAGCCTGTGAGGTCGTATGACCCAACCCTATGCCTTTCGAGTGCACATGGACC
The DNA here is from genome assembly GCF_031763325.1 of Rhodococcus sp. SG20037. Classification (NCBI taxonomy): domain Bacteria; kingdom Bacillati; phylum Actinomycetota; class Actinomycetes; order Mycobacteriales; family Nocardiaceae; genus Rhodococcus; species Rhodococcus sp. SG20037. The sequence continues at coordinate 4,268,274 of NZ_CP134497.1, forward strand.
GGAATGTCGCCCACCCGCACGAGTGACACTTCCACCCAGCCAGGGATTTCCGTCGCGCAGGGCCAGCTTCCCAACATGGTCCTTCCACATCGAATCAAGCATCTGGTCCGATGGGCTGTAGACTTTCCGTCCCGAACTCTGAACCGGGAACTTGAAATCAGTAAGGGTGCTTTTCATCTGGTCGTACGGAAGTCGATCAGACGGATCGATCAACACCTCCCATTCCGCGGTGATGTAGGGTGCCATTTTTCCGGGTTCTGACCAATGCGGGTGGAATTCCACACCACTGGAAAGTATCTGGCCACTGGCGATTATCCCATTTCTAATACCGGTCTTGTGAAGGAAGATTTGATCACCAGGCTCCGGATCGCCGTGACCCTGACCGAAACTCCACCGTATCGGCGCCGTATATCCTTGGGCAGTAAGCCGAACGTGTTCGGCGAACTCGTCGGGGTCGTAGCCCCCATCGCTCCCGTCCCAGAGCACAACGAACGTCCTTGATGCGCGTGCTTCCATGGAACTGATCCTTCCGCGGACCCTAAACCGGTTTGACAAACTACAAATCGTCTCGCCAGGTCCTGCTGTTACACGAGGACCACTGTTAGCCAGCCGACTGAAACTTCTTGTAGCTCAACGCGAGCAGCTCCGGATCAGGCCGCTCAGCTCGTAGGGCTGGTATCACCATCAGTTTCTGACGGTGCCGTTCCTTGAGTCCATGTTCGAGCATCGGACCATCGATCTCTTCGAGAAGATCCTGCCTGATCTCAACTACAAGATCGGGACTGATTCCAAGAATGTGCACGTCGAAGGCCGCATGGTGAATCTTGCACATTGCCAATCCATTTCGAACCGAGGCAACGCCGGCCTCATCTGAGTCAGGGACGATATGCGCTGCATCGAGCAACGAACTGTGCCCCAAAGCGCAAACAGCACATCGAGTTTCGTAGGCTCGCATCACCGTCGCCCGAAATACCGGCTGGTGCAGACGTCTCTTCGTTTCGGAAATCAAGTGGCGTCGCAAGTGGGACTCGATCGGAGAATCCGTCACATGGAGATCACGAGCAAATTCGGTAGCGACAACAAACTGATGGAGACCTACCTCCTCATCAACGAGGTACACGGGAAATATCGGCTGAAACTGGCCCGGCCCGACACCGAAGAACCAGATCAACGGCACCTTCTGCTCCATCGCCGCGCGCAGCCCACGATTGTCCTGGTGATCCGGATCCACACCACTCCACTTGTAGCGGAGAAAGCCATCGGCTCCGACTGCATCCTCATACGGCCGATCGGCACCTTGGCGGCGATAAACTGTACTGATCGAAAGAGCTGACGAGAGCTGACGTGGCTTGCGGATACCTCGCTGAGGATCCATTAATCTGAACATCTCACCGTCGATGGTGAAGTCCAGCAGTTCCTGCTTGCTAATCGAGTCGAGTCCGTCGTTGGTTCGTACTGTGAGGAACTGCATTGCTTCTCGCCGAAGCCGCGTATCAAAATCCTCAGCACCGTGCGCAATACTCACAATGTCAGTCAACTAAGCGTCCTCTCCCCCACGTGTTGGCCACACGCAGTGATGTTCACGTTATCCGAGGCAACGGACTCGATCCCTGGCACCACGCCGGCGAACGGCAGTCCATATGTCGGCGAGGCGTGCCAGGATCTGCACATCGCGCACTGATAGCGCATTCGACGACCAGCTGTCGCGTCCAATCAAATTTGCGGCGGGTACGGTTGCCCCGGGGGTGTACTCGACCGACGCGTAGGTTGCACCCGCGGATACAGGACAAGATTTCGGGGGCTGGGGATGATTCGAGATGACTATAGGGCGATTGACGTCGTGCGATTCTGGAGAGCTGTCGAGTTATTCAGTCCTCAATCGGTACCCAAACCAGATCCCACCGAACCCAATTTTCCGGTAGAACTCATCCGAGACGACCGCCCCCTGCCGTGGGAATGCGGCCATCGACTGCACGCGCCCCCAACACGAAAAGGTTTCACTCGCCGACACACGATCTACCTCGGCATATATCGGATCGACGATGTTTGGAAGTCATTGGACGGGATCCTCGACCCTGGTGCCGAGAATTTCGATCCGCGACCGAGTGGCGAGTGTGCACTCGCCGCAATAGTCGTGGATGAACAAGGTTGCTATGTAACAGAATCCGGTGTGATGTCCAGTCTTGCATGGGCTGCCGGCCGCGCATTCAACCCGGGCCCGAAATGCCGCGGTTGGCTCGATGGATTCGACCAAATGGCAGAAAAGTTCAATCTCGCCGTCGCTGATGTTCTCAGCCACACGGAATTCGTCGACGATCAACTACCTTTCGACCACGACACCCTTGAAGTGCTGAGAGTGCGTTGTGCAGCGTTACTCGGAGCCGAAAGCCTCGGCATCAACGTCAACACAATCCGAATTGCATCACGTGAAGTTGCAACGCCCGCTGACGAAGGACAAGGCGACTTCCTGAACAGCTTTATCGCCAACGACCTCGCACATGTTGTCGAGCACATGAATACTGGCAACACTGGCCAAGGTCTCACGCAGTATCTCACCGAGGACGCTGCGATCAACCACACGCAACGAGTCGACCTTCGTACGAACGTCAGCGCAACGCTCAACGGTTGCAGACCCGCCGCAACCCCGCCAGGTCGGTGGCCTAGTCCGTTGGACCAACCACTCGCGCTGAGTCAGCAGTTTGCAGTGAATGCGATTATGGGCGAATTAAACAGCTCTGCGGGGATATTCGCGGTGAACGGCCCGCCTGGAACAGGCAAAACAACTCTCCTCAAGGATCTGGTCGCTGGAATCGTTGTTGAGCGCGCGCAACGAATCGCAGCCCTCATCCACCCCCGCGACGCCTTTGTCTCGAACTCGCCACATCGCTGGAACTCCGGCGACTACCCGCGAACTGTCCAACGATGGAACAGTGCATTTCACGGATTCGAGATCGTCGTCGCTTCCTCGAACAACGGTGCCGTCGAGAATATCAGCAACGAAATACCTTTGGTCGGAAAGCTCGCTGCATGCACTGACGATGCTGACTACTTCGCAGAGATCGCAACCGACTTACTGAACGTCGACAACGCGCCAGGTCCGCAAGCAGAACCCCAGACTGCGTGGGCGCTGTTGGCTGCGCGACTCGGAAAGAAGTCGAACCGTACTCGCTTCGTCGACACACTCTGGTTCGACAAAAAGATAAAATCCGCCGACGATCACACGCGACTCGGACTTCAGTCCATGTTGAAAGAGCTCGAGATTCGCGGACCCGAGCGGCCATGGCTTGATGCGACCAACGCGTTCAAGAAGGTTCACGACAATGTCACTAAAGCCATGCATGAACGTGACCGGGCCTACTCGACGTGGAATGACCTCATCACGTTGGAAAAACAGCTCCCAAATACTGTTCGCCGGCTCGACATCGAAAACACTCGTCTCGCTACGGCGGCTGCCGCCGAACAGGAATGCGCCGAAATTCTTCGCCGTGAACTCAACGGCCGTCAACACTTCGAGGAAGAGTTGCGCCGCCATGCCGAACGGCGCGGGCAGTGGTGGCAACGCCTCGGTAAGACCGCCCGTGCCCAGCACCGCCAGTGGCTGACTCAACTGAGCCAACTCACCGCGCATCTAGGTCGATACGAACATGCCTACACACAGGCCTGGACCGACCACCAAGCAGCCTCCGCGACATTGGTCGGCACCCAAAATGACAACTATATCGTTGCCGCGGAACTGCACTCACTCACCACGCACATCGCACATCTCAACCTCACTATGGCGGAGTACCGCACTCGATGGGGCGACGCAGTGCCGAACCCAGAACTTCTCGAGGACCCGCAGCGCCGCGAGAAATCAGCATTATGGGCCGATCAAGAAGTCAACGAACTTCGATCGCAGTTGTTCGTCGCCGCACTCGAGTTGCATCGCGAGTTCCTCGGCCACGTACCGAAGCAGATGAGGCAGAGCCTTCATGGCGCCATGGACGTCGTGGGAGGTTCCGCGCCCAAGGACCTCGCTCCAGATATTGTTGCCGACGCCTGGCGTGCCTTGTTCTTTCTGGTGCCGCTGGTCTCCACAACGTTCGCGTCGTTCGACCGGGTATTCCGCGGACTCGACGCGGCAAGTCTCGGTTGGCTACTCATCGACGAAGCCGGGCAGTCGACGCCGCAGAATCCCGTCGGCGCGATCTGGCGATCACAGCGGACCGTCATAGTTGGTGATCCTTTGCAACTCGAACCCGTGGTCACGATCCCGTTTCGCGCTCAGCAGGCCGTTCGTCAGGAGTTCGGCGCGAGTGAAACATGGTTACCTGCACATGCTTCGGCGCAATCGATCGCAGACCGCCTGAACCGATGGGGAACAACCCTCAACAGTTCTGACGGGCCGATCTGGGTGGGCGCACCACTGCGAGTACACAGGCGATGTAAGGATCCTATGTTCACTGTCGTGAACGAGATCGCCTATGCCGGAACGATGGTTCACGGTGGAAACCCCAAGCCTCAGGACCCTCTTCGGCCTTCTCAATGGCTCGACGTCACGGGTCCCGCAGTAGGGCATTTCGTGCAGGCGGAGTACATACTTCTACTGCGGTGCCTAGAGTCATTGGTCGCTGAAGGCCAACCGATGAGCGAAGTGATCGTTATCAGCCCCTTCCGTGATGTAGCACGCAGACTCACCAACCTCCCAGAGAAATACCCGGGCATCAAGGCCGGAACAGTCCACACCGCGCAAGGCAAAGAGGCCGATATAGTCTTTCTCGTCTTGGGTGGAGACCCGTCAAAGGCCGGCGCGAAACGATGGGCGTCGTCGAAGCCCAATCTGCTCAATGTGGCTGTCAGCCGGGCGAAGCTGCGACTGTATGTAATCGGGGACCGCGCGGCGTGGTCTCAGCACGCGCGATTCGACGTTCTTGCCCGGGAGTTGGACCGAACCGGGGCCGCATGATCTGATCATCAGTCACTGCGTTTATCCCGAGTGGCCGACAAGCCGTGACTGGCCGAGCACGTCATTGTCGACGAGGCAAAAGATTTGCACGCCACTCATTGGGCCCTGCTGCGCGCGTTGGTCAATGAAAGGCCCAATGATCTTTTCATTACGGAGGATTCTCACCAGAGGATCTACGGACGTCCTGTGGCCCTATCGCGACTCGGCGTCAAGATCGTCGGTCGCGCACGCCGACTCACACTCGGTTACCGGACCACCGCACAAAACCTCAATTTTGCCGTCGGCATCCTGGCTGGAGCCGAGTACAAGGACCTCGAAACTGGCACCGAATCAACCGCGGAATATCGCTCGGCACGCAGCGGACCGATACCGAAGATGGTCGAATGCACTAATCAGAGCGACGAGCTCGACCAGGTGGCGCAGCACGTCTACGAATGGATCGAAGACGGAATCGTTCCCGAGACGATCGCAGTTCTCACTCGCAGCCATGATGACCGACTTCGATTCGTCGACGCGTTGGAAGAGCGAAGCGTGGAGACACGGGCCTTGGACAGCAATCCCCAACTCCTGGATACGTGCAGGTCCTGACTATGCACCGCTCGAAGGGTATGGAGTTTTCCCGCGTCGTGCTCGCCAGTGTCGATGACGCCAACATCCCGTCTGCGGCATCGTCGAAGGCTGCAACACCCGAAGATCGTGAGGAAGCTCTTCTGCGGGAACGCTCACTGCTCTACGTCGCCGCAAGCCGCGCCCGCGACGAATTAATCGTCACGTGGAGCGGCCAGAGATCTGAACTGCTAGGCAAGATCTAGGTCAGTCCTCGTCCACCTCGACGCCGTAATCGACTGCCATGACGCCGAGGTCGTGGTTGTGTCCCTGGCCTACTGCCCGGAGACGCCAGACGTCGCCGCGGCGGTAGATCTCGGCGAGCACCATGGTTCGTTCGACAGTTCCAAGATCGAGCACAAATGTGGCAAATGTTCCGTCGGGACCATCAACGCAGACCGATACGGCACCCAAATCGCCGAAGGTCCGTTCACCGTCCACTGCAGCCGCGATTACAACACGCTTGCATTCGGCAGGCAGAGAGTCGAGATCTGCACGAATACTCTGCTCGCTGTCCCCGTCGACGGAAAGCTCCACTGCGCCGTCCTCATCCACGGTGTTGTTGTAGAAGACAAAATCCTGATCGGAATCAACCTTGTTCGCGCCGTCCAAGAGGAAGGCAACTACGTCAACGTCGAATTCGTCGCCGACATTCTCGGCCCGCCAAGCAACATTGATCGACCACGTCGGCTGAGCTACAGGGAGATCAACAACCTCGCCCCGCATCAAAATCGGTGCAGACAAGCGTGATTCGAGCTTCATGTGTGCCGGAACAGCGCCCGAAACCAGGGACTCGTTGACATCGGATTCCTTGATCTGCGGAAGCCCTCGTTCGATGACCCGTGCCATTCGTTTGTCAGACTCTGCGCCCTCCAACACCAAGACCTCGGTGACAGCGGTTGTCAGGTTGAGAGACGGCCTGGCACCCAATTGGAGAATGCGCGACCGCATGATCACACCGTCGAGGTGATTGCCACCAAGAATGAGCACGCGACGACCCTGCCACGCCTTCGCCTTCCGATTCGCGAGAGGCGATGCGGCTGCAATCATCGCGGGACGTGCAACGGAGTTCGGCTCAGCGGGGCGCGATTGTGCCGGCACGACGATCTCCGGAACCAGAGCGACTGCACGCTCAGGCTCGACGATCTCCGGAACGAGAACGACTTCCGGTGCCGCAGGGAATACTGGCACTTCAACCGGATCGATGACGACGGTGCCACCGTTCTTGAGCTCACCAGGGAGTGCACGTACCAACAACTCTTCGAGTTGCTGCTCCGAGATAACGGGAATCCCGTCTGCACCGGCCTTACGCACCTTGCTGCTCTGCGATGCCGCGTTGTCGCACACCACAACGCTGGTCTGGCGGCTCACCGAATTCATGACATCGAGTCCAGCCTCCGTGAGGCGAGCGGCCAATTTGATTCGAGGAGTTTGCGTCGACCCGCTAATCACGACCTTCATACCCTGAACCAAGCCGTACGCCATATTCAGGCGTCCAGGATTGGTGAACGACGACGGCACCCGCTTGATCTGATCAGGATAAACTGCGACGCGGCGATCCTTGCAACTGACTACAGGGAGCGGGAGCTGCAGAGAATCTGCCAGGGATGCACTCCGCCCGAAGATCTCGACAAGCACGCGGGCATCGTCGTACGCGTCATGTGCGTTGAGTTGCTCGATCTTCCAGTACTCGGCCAACGTTCCGAGCCTGTGGTTGGGCACGTCGAGTTCCAGACGGCGCGACAGTGCCAATGTACAGAGGCGTTTTTCGATCGGAGTTCCGAAGCCAGCTCGCTGAAACTCTGCGTCCAAGAAGCCGTAGTCGAATGACGCGTTGTGAGCCACCATGGTCCGGCCCGAGAGCAACTCACCGAATTCCTCGGCGACGTCTTCGAAACGCGGCGCACCGGCCAAGCGGTCGGGAGTGAGGTTGTGAACGTGGACGGGCCCCGGATCGCATCCCGGATTGAGCAGCGTCGAGAACTGGCGCTCTACCGATCCATCCTCACGCAGGACTAATGCGGCGATGCTGAGCACACGATGCGACGCCGACCGCATTCCTGACGTCTCGACATCGAGAACGACCCAGCGGTGGTCCGCAGGCAGACAAAGCGTCTCGGCGTGGCTCAACGCACTAGTCATCGAAATTCCTCCATCAGAAAACTATGCAAGAGATATTGTCAAGACCTGTGGATGAGGGTGTTTCAGGCGACCTCCGTTTCGCTTGATTCGTCGGGCTCAGCGGGTGAGATGTCGATGGGTCGTTCGAGCAGCTTGCCTTTGTGGAACACCGCGCCGGCACGGACCAGCGCGACCAGATGGGGGGCGTTGACCGCCCGCCAGCGGGCTTGTGCGGCGTCGATCAGCTTGTAGGCCATGGCAATCCCCGCTGCGCGTGACCCAGGGCCCTTGGTGACCTTGGTTCGCAACCGCACGGTCGCAAACGTCGATTCGATCGGATTCGTAGTGCGCAAGTGGATCCAGTGCTCGGCCGGGTACCGGTAGAACTCCAGGAGCACGTCGGCGTCGTCGACGATCTTGGCGACCGCCTTGGGGTACTTCGCGCCGTAATCTACCTCGAAGGCCTTGATCGCGACCTGGGCCTTGTCGATGTCCTCGGCGTTGTAGATTTCCCGCATCGCCGCGGTCGCACCTGGATGAGCCGACTTGGGCAGCGCAGCAAGCACATTGGCCTGCTTGTGAAACCAGCAGCGCTGTTCACGGGTATCCGGAAACACCTCCCGCAGTGCCTTCCAGAACCCCAGCGCCCCATCACCGACGGCCAGCACCGGGGCGGTCATCCCGCGGCGTCGGCATGAGCGCAGCAGATCAGCCCACGACTCTGTGGACTCCCGGAACCCATCGGTGAGCGCGACGAGCTCCTTGCGGCCGTCGGCGCGGACGCCGATCATCACGAGCAAGCACAGCTTCTCCTGCTCCAGGCGGACCTTGAGATGGATGCCGTCGACCCATAGGTACACGAAATCGGTGCCCGAGAGATCCCGGTCGGCGAAGGCCTTCGCCTCGTCCTGCCATTGCGCGGTCAGCCGGGTGATCGTCGAGGCCGACAGCCCGGCACCAGTGCCGAGGAACTGCTCCAACGCCGCACCGAAGTCGCCGCTGGACAGCCCGTGCAGGTACAGCAGCGGCAACACCTCGGTCATCTGCGGGGACTTGCGTGACCACGCCGGCAGGATCGCCGAGGAAAACCGTTGCCGTTCACCGGTCTCGGCGTCGACACGGCGGTCGTTGACCCGCGGTGCGGTCACCGTCACCGCCCCCGCCGCGGTGAGCACGTCACGCTCGTGGTGATAGCCGTTGCGGACCACCAGCCGCCGGCCGTGCTCATCGAGATGCTCGGCGAACTGCTCGATGTATGCGGCGACTTCGGCGGCCAACGCCGCCGCGAGCATCTGCCGGGCACCGTCGCGAACGATCTCGTCAAGCAACGACCGACCAACACCGCTGTCGTCGTTGGAGGATTGCTGATCCTGAACTACCGTGAGCATGGGCGTACCTTCCCGAACCAGCGCGCCAACGCCGGTCCTGATCAGAGCTGATGGAATTTCAGATCATTCCCGGGAAGGTGCGCCCACTCACGCCGCCTCGCCGAGAACCATCCACAGGTTCTGATCATTGCTCACTATGCAAACGATCGGCTCGGTGGTCGATTGACATCGACATCATTCCTGAACCGTCCGACAAAATCGTATTACGAGATACTGACAGTCTGTTGGCCCTATCGAAATGGCCCGATCAAAAACCGTCCGGAAGCGGCCCCCGCACTAATCTAGCGAACACTCATAGCAATCTTGCGTTTGGAATCAGATGAAAGTTGAGTCTCGATAAAGTCGTTCAACCGTTCCGGCGTCGTTTCGACGCGGAGCGCGACTTCCAGGATCGACCATGTGTCGTAGTTATCTTGTTCTCCGAAAGTTATGACACCGACTCCATGCTCCGCTGCAACACTTCGCACTGACAACAAGTCATCGGCCAAGGAATCTCGGCGCACCTGTGGAATATGCAGCAATACATAGGCATGGGTGGCACTCCTCCTGTGCGCTAGCGCCTCGTAAACCGCCGTAACATTGATCTGATCAGCAGTCTTGACCTCGAATGACACCACTTCGATGTACTTGCCTGGGAGGTAGTCGTACTCCTTCAGATTGATGGCGACGATGTCAGGGCGGGTCCAGCGACCGCCGGTGGAGCGCCTCCCTTGGTCCGAGGTATCTTCGACAACAATCGAATTCGAGCGAGTCTCGCGGCTCCATGATTCACGAAGCGTGTCGACAAGTGGGCCGTACAGGTGACGTTCTCTAACCCGCGCGGGAATACGCACCCCACCAACCGATTCAATGACCTGGCCTGCGAGTTCAATTCCATCGACTTGGTCCGGCGCGCGGCGCAGAGTTCCCCCACCACCAAGCCCCGCAATCGCGGCCTGTTTCCGGATCAACCCTTCACGAGTTTCCCAGTATTTTGTCTTCCTCCAACGTAGAGCTTTTCGGGTAGTGATATTCCCCTGGGCAGATCCGTCCTCAGGCAATGCTTGGTAGAGCGTGTATTCGTCGGTATTCAACTGAAAGTCGATCACTGCGGTCTCCAATACGAGAGGAAATTAGGACATCTCTGTTTGAAGTGAAATCAGCGGAACGCACTCCCCTTCGAGGTCAGTGCCTTCACGCGCTCGACAGTCCAGATCGCAAGCACATCCACCTTGCGCTTGCGACCCGTCTCCTTGTGCGTATCCATTTCCTGTTCCGCAATGATGTCCTTGATACCGTCTGCGTCGAGTGCCGAAAGACGCTCCAAGAGAGCCTCTTCCCCATCGAGCTTGAAGACCTCGAACGGGTCGAAAGCCCCCGGCTCCCGCTTCACCTTCGGAGCCGCCGCACGACGGCGCGGCGCCGGTACTGGGGCAGCTACTGCAGCGGCGGATCCATCGGCCGGAACCGCAAAAGCCTCTTCGATTGCCTTCGCGAAACGCGGGGTACGGGCAGCTTCCTCCGCGACTACCTGAACCAGCTTGGCCAGCAACACCGATGCCGAGGCATTAGTTGCACCCAACTTCAAGAGCGCAGCACCGGTCTCCTGAACCTGCACCCGACGACGCGCCTCATCGATACCCGCACTCATAGCTTCGCCTGCGCTTCCGTGAGAATGTTCTGCGTAATTGCACGCATCTGATCGAACTGACCTGCATTGCCGTACTTCACCTTCAAAGTGCTGTACGGGTGAAACTCCGCCGACGCGGCAATCTGATTCGACTCCGCGAGATATTCCGGCAATACGTGAGGGACGTTGGGATCGCGTCGAAGATTTCGCACAGTCGTACGGTGCACCGCTGAGTTGGACTTGTACTTGGTGATCACCAGACCAAGTTCGAAGAGTTCCCGACCAAGTTCCTTGCCGAACTTCGCGATGTGCGTCTGGATCTGCGGAATGCCGTACGTGGAGAGCACATCCGGGATCGTGGGGATCACGTAGCCGTCAGCCATGGCCAATCCGTTGAGTGTGATCGGCCCGAGATTCGGCGGGCAATCGATCAGGACGTAGTCGTAGTACGGCATCACCGGTGCGACGGCATCCCTCAACAATTCGACCGGCTTGGTGGAGTTCCGATCAGCAACCCGAAGGGCACTGATCTCCTCCTGCAGCTCGATCAAATCGAGAGATGAGGGAAGCAGATCCACACCCGTCACTCGCTTGACCGGCGAGACTCCGCGCTGAATCGAGGCTTCGAGATCGAAGTTCGACGTGCCATCGACGGCGTCGCGGAAAATGGTTGCGCTGGTCAGCCCTTGCTTGTTGAGTTCGAGCCAGTGATCCTCACTGATCATCATCGTCGTCAGATTGATCTGCGCATCGAGGTCGATCAGCAGCACGCGCTGACCGAATTCGAGCGACATGAACTCGGCCAACCCCGCGGTGATCGTCGTCTTACCGACGCCGCCCTTGAGGTTGATCGTCGCAATCGTCTTAGCCATCAGAACCCATTCCTGTCTCCCACCACAACACACCTAGTTCGCATCGACGATCGCCCCTGTCCCTGACTGCTTCACCCGAAAACCGATTCGCCCCAACGGCTCCGCCGCGTGCGGAAGCGCGTACGAGAACAACGTCGCAAAATCGCGCGAGTCCACGGGACCAGCCTGTGCCCGTTTCAACTGACGAGGAGCCGGATCGTTCGCAAATACCAGAATCAATGCACCGCGAGTCTTCCGATGAAGAGCACGCGCAAGCGGTCCACCGTTCTTCTTCGGGCTGCCCGCAATGTGCTCGATCGCATCGCGCTCACGGACGGCCGTACCGGTGAAACCTGTTCGGTACTCGCGTTCCTGACGCTTGCGATTGACGATCGGAAGTTTCTCGTGCCAACCCTTGATCTCGATCGGCTCCCGGGTCTTGGGGTACGGCAGCAGAACTGCGAAGTCTTCGAGCAATCCGGATTCGATTGCGGTCGAGAGCGCTTCGCGGTGGGGACCGAAATCCCACCCGTTCGCCCACTCGAATCGGTCCACAGCGGCCAGCACCACATGGGCAGGGACGATGCCGTATCGCGCAGAGAACGATCGCGAAACATCATCCTTGTCAACGAAATTGAAGGACCCTGTTTCGCCCAACGACTTCAATAATGGTGCAACCGCGTCGAAGTGCCGGGCGTTGATCGAACCGTCGCCTCGCGGGGGCTGCATCGTGAAACTGAAACTTTCACCGCCCATACCGCGATAAACCAGATCGGCGTTGAACATCTTGTTTCGAGCCGTTGGCCTCAGCCACGGTAACTGCTGAAACACCATCGGCGGCACATCGCGTGGAGTGACCCACGGTTCGCCCTTCTCGTTCACGCCGCTGAACCTGGTGAGCTCGTTCCGGAACTCCTGCTCGTCCCGAACGATCGCCTCGAATGCCTTGTACATGTCGTAGTCCGCGCCGGCGGGTCCGCCCACCGTGCGGCCGATGAACAGGCGCACCAGGTCTCGGTACCCGGGGCGGAATCCGAACCAGCGTCCCATCTGCATCAACGTGTCAGCTTGGCCCGTTCGACGCGTGTAATAAGTGATGGTCAGGCCCTCGACTGTGAAGCCGCGACTCAGCTTTGTTCCGCCGACAAGGATCTTCCATACTCCCCGTTCCTGGAAGTCAAGGGAATCCTGTTTGTAGTCCTTCTCGGCCGCCCCGTTGACCACGATGACGGGGCTGGTTCCCTCGGAAATCTTGTCGTAGGCGGCGCCGATGAACTCCTCCAGCTCACCGAACGAGCTGGGATTAGCCAACTCGCTACCACGCGCAGCACTCACCACAGCAAAGTCCTCGGCCCAGAGCTTTTCCAGCCTCGAGAGACTCTTAGCCTGGCTGTACCCCGCCGACTTCCACAAGGCCTTGAAGTCGTCGGCTACGGCGTCATGCTCGGCCTGCTTCACCGATTCGTGCACCAGCATCGTGTGGTGCCGATACGGCTTGGCGCCCTTCGATTCCCGGAATAGCTTGATCGCCCCCGTCAGGACAAACGAGTCGAGCGCTCGCAACTGCTCGGCTGAGCGATCCTCGTCGCACTCGGCCCGGAGATCCCGTACGTACGCTTTCTGGTTCGAATTGGCCGGAGTCTTGTCGTCGTCTTCGAGATCGTCTAGATCGTGGAAGTCCGCACCACCCATGTACGGGCCGGGCCGCTCGAGACTGACGATGAAGTCCGAAGGAAAGACGTTGACGCTGTCTTCCGGATCGACAAACACATTGGCAAAAGGTGTTGCGGTGTAACCGATGTACTGGGCACGCTCGAGTCGACCGAGGATCTCAGCAATCTGACCGTTGATCGCCGTCCGCTCGACCTGCTCGGTTTTCATCTTCTTCGGATCGATCGTGTTCACCGATGCCTGATCGGCTTCGTCGTCGATGATCAGGGCAGGAATCTGATCGAGTTCGGTCGGCACTTTCTTCAGATCGGCCACCAGCTTCTTGAGGCTGGAGACGTTCTTCTTCACGACCGCGATGCGAATATTGCTGGGGTACAGATTCTTCGGATCATTCAGCGGAAGGGAGTGATCCACGGTTTCGAAGTGCAGTGCGCTCAGGCCCGCGAGCAGGCTCTTGTAGTCAAAGGTCGAGGTGGTGAGTCGACGGATAGCCGGGATTTCATTGGTCTTGTTCGGATCGATTTCGTGTTCGAGAAAGTTCCCGTTTCGCCAGTCCTCGTCGTTGGCGTAGTCGTCATCCACGCCTGCACTGATGTTTTGACGACCGACCAATTCCATGTCGAGGCGTCGCTGAGTCTGGCTCCGGAGAATCTCGATAGTGCCGGTCAGAACGATGACCAAGCGGTACCCAGCGTCGATCGCCTTGGCCACTACGCCACTGAAATTCGCCGTCTTCCCGCTCTGGACGTAGCCGACCACCAAACCTTTGGACTGATACGGCTCGGGCCGCGTCGGATCCGCAAGCCGGTGCACAACCTCAGTGGTTGCAATGTCCAGCTTTCCGATTGTCGCCTCGTCCCAGTTCTTGTCGGCTAGAACTCGCTTGTAAGCGCGCCAATAGAAGTCGTGCTCGCGCCGGCGCTCGGAGGTGTACCAGGGGTCCCACGGCTGCTGAGCAGCAATGACAACCGGCCCACCTTCGCGAGGGAAGTGCGCATCCATCTCGGCGTGGGTGTCGACCGGCAATCCCAACAAGTCGTAGATCCGAGCTCGCCGTTCCGGGCTCTGCGGAACAGTCGAGCCTACCCACGTCTCAACACTTTCCGCATCCCACTGCCGGAGACGCGAGGTGAGCGCCGTTCGTACACCGACAGCACTGTCGTCGAGGAACACATCGATGATGTCCGCGATGGTCAGGCCGTCCGGATAGCTCGCTCGCAGGCGCGCGTTCACCGGGTACAGCACGTTCTCGGGCGGAAACCCGTCACCGAGTTCACGTGCAACCGCACGGAATACTTCATCACTCACTGCACTACCTGCTCCCGGTGCGCTGCCACTGCGGAAATCAACACTTCCTGCCACGCCTGCATCTTTTCCCTCTGACGAGCGCCGATTCTCGTTCCTTCGAACATCTCACTCACCAACAGGAAGACAAGCGTCTTGAGCACCGGAGCATCAGCCGGGTCGAGACTGCGACGTCCGAGCAGATCACGCCGAAAACGCGCATTGATCCACAAAGTCCGAGTCTTGAGGTCGACTTCGAAGAACTGATCACGCGCCAAGGCTCGCCAACCCACAGCAACAGGATCATCACCGACGCTGAATTCGAAGGCGTCGCTGAAGGAATCGAGCACGTCTTCCGGAAAGCCGGATGCCGGCTCGATGACGCTGATCGGCCGAGGTGCAGAACTTCGGGCTGCCCGCACGACGCGCTCGGCATCGATCAGATACGAACGGAATCCACCGTTGCAATCCGTGAAGACGGCCCCGTCGACGGCAGCCGACGCAGTGGCGTCGAGCGTCACCCCCGATTTCTCGGGATTGATGGTGATGTGCTGCAGCAGAGAATCGTTCAGATCGACAGCAATTCGTGCCAATCCGTAGTCCGGTCGGCCCCGCACTATCGCGTTCCAGCCGCCGATCTGCAGGAGTCGATCGTGCCGATAGAAGTAGAGCCCCTGCTGGTCGCGGCCGGGGGCGCCGTGGATGCGAAATTCCGGTGCATTGCTCCGGGCGGGCCACAGGTGAGCTTCGGCGGTTACTGTGGCACCGGCGATCGACACGGTAAGTGTCCGAGGGTAGTTGGGGTCGCCGGTGCGCGGATACCGGAACGGGTCGATGGCACTGACTGTGCGCAGCGCGCCGGCGCGTCCCGCTTCGACGTCGAAGACATCCACAGTCAGAGCGATCCGGCCGGATTCGATGAGACGGTGAAATACGACGCCGAGGTGACTGCGCACGTCGTTGATGGTCTGTTCGAGCCAGCTGGTCTGCTCGTCCGCGTGCGCGGACATGAGAAATGTTGTGATGCCGCGCCATTCGACAACACTTCCGGTGTCGAAGGGAAAGCGGGGCGTGACTGCGTCGAAGAATTCTTCGGCTTGCCGGTCCTCGATCACCGAAACTGACTGACGCCCCTGCACTGAGGCCGAGTCGATCTCGCGGCCCTGCGTCGGGTGCCCGGACTTTCGAGACCACACTCGGAGCAACCGAGCCTGACTCAACGACGCCGCCTTCATCCCTACACCGAAATGACCCAGGTCCCCGGCGGCATAGTCGCGTCGGCGGCCGTAGGTCATCGCGGAATCAATGGTGTCACTGTCCATGCCGGAGCCGTTGTCGATCACCATCATCGACACGATCCGTGTGCCGTCCTGAACGAACCTGATCAGCACGTGGGAGGCCTCGGCGTCGAGGCTGTTGTCGATCAGATCGGCGAGCGCTGTCGCGATGGTGTGGTGCAATCCGATGGCGCCGGCGAGGGACTCGTCCGCAGCAAGGATCTTGGTGCCCACTATGCGGGTGTCCGCGACGTCAGTCATGGGATGCATCCTTACCCTCTACCTCGTCGATTTCGGATGCTTCGCCGCGCCTCCATGCCGCCTCCAGGAAGTCCAAAACCACGTCTTCACCACGATCTTCGTACGCGCGCAGTATCTTTCGTGGACGGTCTTCGCCGTCCAGACACACGGCTTCGGCGAGAATCCGCACCACATGTCTCTCGGCAGTTCGCAATGGCTCGCGATTGCCAACCTCTGCAAGTGCCTGACGTAGTGGGTCGATGTCAGAGTGAACGATCGCCGGTCGGACCACGCGGAAGGTTCCGTCTTGCCACAGCTCGAGCAACACGTCTTCGCCCTCCACAGCGGAGAGTTCACGCAGGAATCGGCGGATAGTGCCGAACGTCGGCTGCGCTCCGGTCCACCGAACTGCTTGAACGCCGAGGTGGCTCTCCAACTCGATGGTCTCACCGCGCACACAGCCGGCAGCGACTGCAACACCGGCGGGTACAGCAAATCCGGAGCCCCGCAGATGATCTGCGGTCACAGTCAGTCGATACCGCCACGTACTACCTGACCGGTACAGGCGGCGAGTCAACTCTGGCGTCTTCGCAGTGTTGCGTGTCCGCTTGCGCCGGACTATCCCGTCACCACCAATGTTGAACTCACTGGCTTCTTCAGCCTCTCCCGAAGAAACCGGTTCCTCCCCAACGGAATCCGCGCTTCCCCAGGCGTGCAGCCGCCACACTGCGCCGTCGAGCGCCACGCGATCGTCGGCCTCGAGCGCGCGCTCGATCGACCGCTCACTGCGATCGGACTTCAGTAAGTCCACTAGCTCGACGACGGACTTCGGCGATCCGACGGCTTCGAGCGCGCCGACTGCCAGATCGGAGATCCGACGCGCACGCGTCAGCGCAGACTCCGCCACAACGACAACGCCGCACCACGCAAGCCACTTCTCCAGTTCGCCGCGTGACATCGACACCACTTCGGCGACGTCGTCGAGTGCAACCACACCGTTCGGGGACTCAAAGTCCTCGAGCAAGGTCTGAGTCCGCTTCTTGGCCTCCGCGACGCCCGGAGCGGCAGCCCAACCGTCAGTCACCTCGAAGTAGTCGTCGAGACGGTCCAGAACCAACCACAGCGGAACTCCGTAACCAGGCACCTCCGCCGCGATGCTCGGATGCACGTCGAGGAGGCGATCAAGCGAAGCTACCGGCTGAATCTCGACCCGCAGGCTGGCAAGCAGGTTCCCCACCGCCGTCCCGAATCCGCACGCCGCGTTGAGTTTGGCTTTCACGTCGGCCTCGATCTGCCCGACTCGCCCCGAGCCCACACCGAGCTTGGCTCCGATCGCTCCCCTGCGCTGCGGAACTCGCGCCACGATCCGCTCACGCAACACCAACGACTCCCGCTCATCCAGCTGCGAGAAGAGATTGTCGATCTCGTCCATCGCGTCGGTACGGTCCGTGTCGGGCAAGTCGTTCGGCGTCAGAGCCGAGATCCGGGCGGCAACTTCCTGAATCGAGGCCGGAGATTCGTCGTCGATCTCGACGGTGACGAGTGGTCTGCTGTCCTGACCTCGGACCCGTCGCCACATAGCAAGCTGAGCGAGATCGTCGAGCAGCGCTGTGATCGCGGGTGGGGCACCTGCTTCCTCATTGGCCTCGACGCGGGCGAGCGGAGTCGTCATGACCGCACAGACCAACAGGTTGAGCACTATGTCGTGCACCGTCTGTTCGCTCGTTCCGCGCACGCCGAAGATCTCAGCGGTCGTGTGCATCAGCAGTCCGCCGATTGCTTTGTCGGTGGTGAGCCGAGACAGTGCAGTCACTGCGCGAGTATCGAGACTCAACACCTCCAGCGGGAGATCTTCACCAAGTAGCGGAAAGCTCGCTCTTAATACCGCTGCCGCGTGGTGAGCGATGTAGAGGGACGCCAGCTCGGAGAGAACCTTCTCGAGATCGACCTCGAGAACAGTGAACGACGGCGCTTCGCTGAACCACCAATCAGGTGACGGTGCCAGCGGCTCGAGCAGCGCAGCACGATCGGATACGTAGTCGTCCAGCCAAGGAAACAGATCGACCCACAGCGTCTGACTCAGCTCGTTCGCGGGAAGCGAGTTCACACCCAACGTCAACGCACTACTCCCACTCACGGATACCTTCATTGCGGTCAAAACCGACCGCGATGTCGGTAACAAGTTACTGCAGCTCGTGAGCGGTCGCAGCGCCGGACCCGCTTACCCGACAGTCAGACTTCTCCGCTCAGTCGACGGCGGTGAAACCCTTCACCCGATCTTTGTCGGCCGAGGTCCACAGCGTCGTCGACAGTTCCGCCTTCACCAGCGGGATGACCTCTTCCGCAAAGCAGCGCAAAGTGTCCTTCTGCTGCTCGAAGTCGAGCACGTGATTGACCGACACCGATTGGAAATCGTGGCCGTAGCTCTGGTGGTAATCGAGGATCTTCTCGGCGACTCGCTCAGACGACCCGACCAACGCCGGCCCGCGATCGACGGCCTCTTCGATGGTCCGGAAACTCGTCGACTTTCCGACAGCTTTGGGATCGTGCTTGCGTTTGTCGGCCTGCGCAACGGCGCCTTCGTAGATCGGACGGAACTCTTCGATCGCTTGTTCGGTCGTGTCGGCGAGGAACAATCCGCCCGAACCCGATCCGACGTACGCCTTGGACGGGTCGTGCCCGTACGCCAGGTACTGCTCGCGGTAGTGGTCGATCAGCACTTTGTAGTTCTCACGAGGCTGGAAGGCGTTGGCGGTGACGATGGGGTCGCCCCACTTCGCCGCGAGTTCGACGGCCTCGAACGAGGTAGCCGATCCGTGCCAGATACGGAACGGGCCGTCGAAAGGACGCGGTAACGTCGTCGCGTCCTCGAGCGAAGGCCGGTGCGTTCCCACCCACTTGACGTTTTCCTCGCTGATCAGCAGTTTGAGGAGTTCGTAGTTCTCGGTGAGGTACTCGTACTGCTTGGTGATGTCCAGACCGAGGAGCGGGTATTGAAGAACCTCGTTGCCCTTGCCGATCACGATCTCGAGGCGTCCCCGGCTGAGTTGATCGATGGTTCCGAAATCTTCGGCGACTCGGATCGGGTCGAGTAGCGACAGGACGGTGACACCTGTAGACAGCAGGATTCTGTCCGTGGCCTGCGCAATCGCCCCCAAAACGACGGTTGGCGCCGACGAAAGAACCGGCCCGGCATGGCGCTCACCCACCGAGAACGAATCGATACCCAGTTCTTCGGCGAGAACGGCCAGTTCGACGACGCGGTTGAGCCGATCGGACGGGGCAACTTCCTCGCCGGTCACTGGATGGGGTGGGTTGAAAATGATGTCCAGAACCTGAAAACGCATGACCCGTCTTTCTCGATAACCGCACAGCGCGCCTGTCCCTCGGAGGCTAGTGCGCGACTCGTCGACGGATCCGCCATCCGAGGACGCCCCTGACACGACGAGATCACGAAAAACCCTATTCAACAACTACTTTCGAATCAATGGCACTATTCGGTCAATAAAACTCTCCCCGATCCGAAGTCGCCCGAAAACATGCCGAACTCCCGCCAGGCAGGACCTGTGTCACCAACCAAACGAGCGCACGGTAAACATGAAGTACTAAGAGTGCGTTCCCTTATCGTTAAGAGGTACTTGTTATGAACGGTGCGGCGGCCATCGGTGATGGCATATTCCAGATTCCTGTCCCGATCACGGACAACCCGCTCGGGCACACGCTCGTCTACGCCATGGAATCCCCCGGCGGACTGATCTTGGTCGACGCTGGCTGGGGTGACGACAACGGCTGGCAGGGCCTCAACGCGGGGCTCGCCGAGATCGGGCATTCGGTGACCGACATCGAGGGCGTCGTGGTCACGCACTTCCATCCGGACCACACCGGACTGTGCGGACGGGTCCGCGAGGCATCCGGCGCCTGGATCGCCATGCACGAGGACGACCACTACCTGTTCGATCAGATGGCCACTGCGCGTAACGAGGAGTGGATGGCGTACCAGCTCGACAACATGAAACGTGCCGGAGCGCCCGCAGCTGACCGTGATGCCTTCCGACTGGCTGCCGCGGGTGAGTCTCCGGTGGGCCCCGAGTCGGCTCCCGACCGCCTTCTCGCGGACGACGAGATCATCGCACTCACCGGCCGAGGCCTCCGCGTTGTCTACACCCCCGGCCACACGCCTGGTCACGTCTGCTTCTACCTCGACGACGCCGACGTCATGTTCACCGGCGACCACGTCCTGCAGAAGACGACACCGCACGTCGGCAATTTCGTGTACCCCCTCGACGAGCGTGACGCCCTCGCCGATTTCCTCGACTCGCTCGCACGGGTGCAGAACATGAACATCACCCGCGGTCTCGGCGCTCACGGCATTCCGATCGACGACGTCGGAGGTCGCGCCGGCGAGTTGATCGAGCATCACCAGGAGCGACTCGATCATTTGCTCCAGGAGTTCGCCGACGACAAGCTCACCGTGTGGGACGTCGCGGCAAAGATGAAGTGGTACAAGCCGTGGGCCGAGATCTCCCCGATGGGAAAGACGATGGCGTTGTCCGAAGGTGCAGCTCACCTTCGCCATCTGGTTGCCCGAGAACAGGTCTCTCAGGTTCCCGGCTCCGAGCCCGCGCTCTTCGCCCGCTCGATCTGAAAGATCAGGGCCGACAAGCACTCCGCTCGTCGGCCCTGATCTCTATTCCGCTTCGGCCTGATCGACTATTCGGGTCGACGCCGATCGCGGGACCACCACCACCGGAACCGGTGAGTACCGCACGATCTTCGCCGCCCGACTGCCGAGGAACACCCGCGCCAGTGGACCTGCCTTGCTCGAGCCGACAGTCAGAACGTCACCTCGATCCCACTCGACGCCCTCGAGCGCCTCAGCCCAGTTACGACCATGGCTGATAACCGATTCCATGACGTCGGGTATTTCGGGCAGTGCACGCACGCGCTCGAAGGCAGCGTTGGTCTCACGCTCGACCACCTCGGCCCACTCAGAGATGATCGGTGAATCCCCCTCGGTCCCGAGTGTGGTCGTGTACTGCGCGTTCGCACGAACTGCAAACGCCGCCAGCCTGAGTCCGGCATCGACACGCGCAGCCACGGTCGCGGCGGCGAGCACCAGATCGTCTTGATCGGGTGTGCCCGAGTATGCGGCGGTGACGCGGCGAACCACCTCACCGGGCTTGGTTCGAAATCCCCTCGGCGCCAGGGCGACCGGAACGTCGGAGCTGTGCAGCAAGCGTGAGGTGACACTGCCGAGAGCCACATGACCGAACACCCCGTCGGTCGACGAATCCAGGACGATCATCTTGGCTTCGTGCTCGTGAACGAGATCAAGTAGGCCACTCGACGTCGACTGAGCCTCATGCACGACATAGGTCACGTCGACGTCCGAGGGCATGTCGGCCCGCGCTTTCGCCAGCGCCGCTTCGGCTTCGGCTCGCAACTGCTGGTGGTATTCGGCGTCGACCCGCGCCATTCCGGGCGGTGGCGGCGAGGGAATCACCGCGCAGATCACCAGCGGTTCACCGGACGAGCGCGCCAACAGCGTTGCAAGATGGACGGTTCCGGAACTGTCACCGTCGGGTGCGTATCCCGCGAGCAGCGTCATGACTCGGACTCCGATCCCAATTCGGCGCGGTTCTTCGCACCGAGGCGCGAGTGCTTCATACCGTAGGCGAAGTACCAGATGATCGCGACGGTCACCCAGACGAGGAACACGTAGATCGTGACGGTTCGGAGGTCCTTGATGATCCACAGGCAGCCCAGGATCGAGAGGATCGGCGTCACCGGATAGCCGGGAACTTTGAAGCTGCGCGGCAGGTCCGGGTCACTGCGCCGCAGGATGATGACCCCGACCGAAACCACGAGGAAGGCCACCAGGGTTCCGATGCTGGTCATTTCGGCGAGGAAGTTGATGGGAATGAAACCGGCCAGAATGCTGATGACGACGCAAACGATGATGGTGTTGGGCACCGGCGTCAGAGTCCGCGGGTTCACCTTGTGGAAAATCGACGGAATCATGCCGTCGCGTGACATCGCGAACAAAATACGGGTCTGACCGTAGATGACCACGAGCGTGACGCTGCAGATCGAGATCACCGCACCGGCGGCCAGAAGCGTTCCCGGCCAGGTAGATCCGGTCACCTGTTCGAGGATCGCGGACAGTCCGGCTTCCTGACCTTCGAACGATGCGGAATCCTGTGCACCGATCGCGACGGCGACAACGGCGATGTAGATCGCGGTGACGGACACGAGTGCAATGAGGATCGCAAGAGGGAGATTGCGACGTGGGTTCTTCACTTCTTCGCCGGCGGTGGACACGGCGTCGAGGCCGATGTACGAGAAGAAGATGATTCCGGCGGCGGACATGACGCCACTGAATCCGAACGGTGCGAAGTCGGCGAAGTGATTGCTGTTCCATCCGGCGATGCCGACCACGATGAAGAGCAGCAGAATTGCGAGTTTGATCGAGACCATGATGGCGTTGGCCTTGGCCGATTCACTGGCGCCGCGAATGAGCAGAACACCGCACAGGCACACCAGGATCACTGCGGGCAGATTGATGATGCCGCCCTGCTCCGGCGCTTGTGACAACGCGTCGGGAATCTGGAACCCGAAGAGGTTGCCCAGTAACTGGTTCAAGTATTGCGACCATCCGACGGACACCGCCGCGGCCGAGACTCCGTACTCGAGAAGCAGACACGCGCCGACGGCCATGGCCGGAAGCTCTCCGAGCGTCGCGTAAGCGTAGGAATACGACGAGCCCGACGCCGGGACAGCTCCGGCCAACTCCGCGTAACAAATCGCTGTGAGTCCCGCGACGACACCGGCAACAACGAAGGAGATGATCACTGCCGGACCGGCAACCGGGACCGCCTGCGAGAGGACGAAGAAAATACCGGTGCCGATCGTGGCGCCGATGCCGAACATGGACAACTGCGCCAAACCGATACTGCGGGTCAGCTCACCGCCGTTGGTATCTGCGCCGGTCTCCTGGTCTATCTGCAAAGCCGGCTTGCGCCGAAGTACGTGTTTGACGAGAGTAGCCATCGACGCTCCTCTAGAGTGCCTGGTAGGAAACTGTTGTATCCTCATACTGCACGTAAGTGTCCTGCGACACAACAGTTGGAGCAAAGTTGCCCAGCTCACGCCAACCGTCCGGTCTGGAATGCCCGGATCGTAAACCGCCTTCGGAGAAAACGGGGAGATCATGACCGGACCGACCATCACCGTCGACCTGCGTCGTATCGAACAGAATGCGCGCGTCCTCGTCGAAGCGTCCAATGCCAAGGGTATTGCGGTGGCGGGCGTCAGCAAATCTACATGTGGCTCCCCCAAAGTGGCGCGAGCAATGGTCCGCGGCGGCGTCGCACAGATCGCCGACTCCCGCCTGGACAACCTGGCCCGCATCCGCCGCGACGGCATCACCGTTCCCCTGATGCTGATCCGCGCACCGTCGTTGAACGAGATCGACGACACGATCCGCTACGCGGACATCAGCCTCAACTCGGAGTTGACGACGATTGTTGCTCTGGGCAGAGCAGCACGGGCGCGAGGAGTAATCCACGACATCGTGCTGATGATCGACCTCGGAGATCTCCGCGAAGGGATCCTGCCGGCGGAGGCGTTGGATGTAGTCGCCGAAATCCTTCCCATCGAGGGCATCAGACTGATCGGAATCGGCGCGAATCTCGCGTGCGTCGGCGGCATCCAGCCAACCGTCGACAACCTGTCGAATCTGGTCTACATTGCCGACGAAATCACGAAGCGGTTCTCGATCGAACTGCCGATCGTTTCCGGCGGCAATACGTTCTCTCTGCCACTCCTCGAGACCGGAACGATGCCCGAGGGGATCAACCATCTGCGTTTGGGTGCCAGCATCGTTCTGGCCGAATCACCGACTCCCCCCGGACTGTACGAACTGCTGAACAACGACGCCTTCACTCTCACCGCGGACATCATCGAGGCCAAGATCAAGCCGTCGCGGCCGTATGGAGTCTCAGGCGAAGACGCGTTCGGCCGACGCCCCGTCTTCGACAACGAGGACAAGCCGAGCCGACGCCTGATCTTGTCCATCGGCCGCGAAGACATCTCGCCGGAAGGCTTGACCCCGATAGATCCGCGCCTGAAAGTGATCAGCGCCAGCAGCGATCACCTCCTCGTCGACGCCGGAGAAACAGGTGACGAATACCGACTGGGTGGCACGGTCGACTTCACGATCGACTACGGCGCGCTCTTGATGGCAATGACATCGCCCTACGTCGAAAAGCGATACGTTCTGGGCACCGAACCGATCGATGCCAATGCGACCGTCGAATTGATCGACCTCGAAACTACCGGCCTGGCAAGCCATCTCCTCGATCACGGTCTACGTGAGGACATGTCCGGAATCGGTTTCGACTGCATTCAAGCAGAGAATGCCGCCGCGGATCTCACAACGCTGCCGCTGTGGCTCACTGCCGAAGCCTGGCAGAACACCAGAATTCCGATCGCCACCGAACCTGGAACCGATTTGGGCGCAATCATTTTCGCTTCACACGGTGACATCGAACAATTGCTGTCGTCGGCGGCGGATCTGCACGGCCCCAGTTTGGAGAACACCGTCTTGGTGGGCGTCAAGAACGCCACGGTCGATCACAAGCGCGCACTCGACGAGTACGGGGTATTGCTGGTGACGATCGACGAGATCGATCGCCATGGCATGGCGGCCTTGATGCCTCGCGTTCTCGCCGCGGCGGGCCAGGGTGTGAACGGCGTCCACGTCCATTTCGACATGGACATCATCGACGGACGTGTTCTCGGAGTCGACGACACGACACATCTGGGCGGCCTCACATTCCGAGAAGCGCACCTCGCCGCCGAATTCATCAGCGAGACCGGCCTGACGAGATCGATTTCGATCGGCAGCGTTGCGGCAGCGGATTCCGATCCTCTCGGCCGTCAGGCGATCTTCGTCGACGGACTGGTTGCATCGCTGCTCGGGCGCAAGGTGGTCAAAGCCTGACGTTGTCGGCAGCCCTTGCGAGAATCGTTCGATGATCACGCGGAGCTCCGGTCAGCACGTATTCATCGCACTCGGCACGCCATGGATCGATGCCGTGGTCGCGTTTCTCGAACCCCGGGCCCGTGTCGATCCCTGGATCATGCACGGAAAGATGGTCATCGGTGACCTGCTGGTCACGGTTCTCGACACCACTCCTCGCACGCTGCTCTGCATCGAAACCGTGGCTGCGCCGTTCGACGGCACGTCGCGGATGGAAGTCGATGAACGCCCGTACGAACTCCACGGTTTGCCCACCGTTCCAGAACTCGAACAACGATGCTCCATCACGTTTCCCACGGATCCAGGGCCGGTCGACGACGCACTGGCCGACCGGATTCTCACGGCCGGCCAGTCACACTATGCGCACTACTTCGGCGACATCGACACGCTGGATCCGACGTCCACAGCTGCCCACGCCCGAACGTTGATGAACGAGAGGGGAAACTGCACAGGTTGCCGCTCACCGCTACCGTTGCGAATGTTCAACAGCGGCGATCGCCTTCACTTTCATTCCGCATCACGGATCTTCAGGCAGGCTGAACCTGGTGACGACTACCCAGCCGTCCTGTGCCGCAAGTGCACCGGAAGGATGGCCACGTCCGGGCACACCAACTTCATCGACTACATGCTGTCGAAGAATCCGTCGTGCCCACTCTGCGGTGCACACAGAACCGCTCAGTGTTCCCCGGGGATGCCGGTCCATCCATTCGATCACCTACCGTGGCTCGCCGGAACAGGCTGCGTCGTGGGACCGGACACCCCGGAATGGACGTGCCGAGCATGCAATCACTCATGGGGACAGATGTTCCCGCCGGATCACCCGCAGCACGACTGATCAGTTCGCGACAAAGCCGGGAAGCCGATCGATGTCCGCGATGATCGAATACTCCGCGGCGTCACCCTGGAGGATTCGACTCTGCTCGCCGTGGACGTCGACGGGGACGTCGCCGGCCAATGTCACACGGTGCACACTGCGGGCCTGAGTCCCGTAGTCGGCGATACCGTAATGCTGAGTCGCCTGGTTGTCCCAGATCGCCAGGTCGCCGGCCGACCAGTTCCATCGAACAGTGTTTTCCAACTTGATGATTCGTGCCTGCAGGATCTGGTAAAGAGCGACCGACTCTGACGGCTTGAGCCCGACGAACTCCTTGAAGAAGTGACCGAGCAGGAGGGTCTTCTCCCCCGTCGCCGGATGGATACGCACCACCGGGTGTTCGGTCTCGTAGATCTCACGGGTGAATTCGGCGTAGTAGGCCTGGCGCTGCGCGTCCACCGGGTTCGCCTGATCGACAACCTCGGCATAGTCGTAGGCATTGGTGTGAACGGCCCGCAAATTCTCGACCAAGACTTTGAGCGAAGGCGGCAGTTGGTCGTACGCAGCGGTGGTCGACGCCCACGTGGTCGCTCCGCCGTACTCGGGAATGGTCGTCGCTCGCAGAATCGAGGCTTTCGGAATGCGGTCGACAAACGTCACGTCCGTGTGCCAGCTGTTGGCGGCACGGTCGAGCACCAACAGCTTGTCGCCCCTGGACTTCACCGTCGGATGCGGGGTGGTCTGGGTGCCGAGGGTTCCGGCGAATTCGTACTGCGACGTGTCGTCGAGATGATGCTGCCCACGGAAGAACACAACCTTGTGCGCTGCCAGCGCATAGTTGATCGCGTAGGCGGTCTCT
Organism: Rhodococcus sp. SG20037; assembly: GCF_031763325.1. Taxonomy (NCBI): domain Bacteria; kingdom Bacillati; phylum Actinomycetota; class Actinomycetes; order Mycobacteriales; family Nocardiaceae; genus Rhodococcus; species Rhodococcus sp. SG20037. The sequence continues at coordinate 4,294,982 of NZ_CP134497.1, forward strand.
TCGGACAGATCCCCAGAGAGGTGTACGCCGTCGATGCGGGCGCCGATCAGCTCACCGACCTTGTGGACAGTGATTCCGCCGGCAGCGTAGATCTGCTCCGGGGTCTGGGTGACACGTTCGAGTTCGGTGACGGACATGGCGATCTCCTGTGAGTCGGTCAAGCCTACGGGCGCGGCAGTCGTCATGGCGCCGCCTACTGTGAACACTCAATCATTTACGCTGCGGGCTCGAATACGGTTGAACTCGAGGTGATCTCAAAGTTCGCCGCTCCCTCGCCAGAGAATATTGCCGCTCACTGGGACGAGGCCGTCGTCGTTGTCGTCATGAGCTGTAGCGTGCGATCTGCCGCACCCACGTCTACGGAGGACAGCATGCAACCCGAGGGCCCTGCCGAACAGATTCGTTCAACGCTCGCTCGCATCGCGCATCTTGCCGATACCGGCTCGGTCGAGGATTACGTGGAGCAGTTCACGCGCGAGGCCGAATGGAACATGCCGGCCAATCCCGATCGCGGTATCCCCGCACAGGTACGACGTGGCCGTGAAGAAATTGCTGCTGGAGTTCGCGAGCGTCGCGCGGCCGGCATTCAAGGGCCTGGCACGTTCACACGTCACGTCACCACGGCGATCGCCGTGGACGTGACGTCGGAAACTACAGCCCGCGCGGATGCGGTGTGGACGTTCTACGTCGACACGACCACAACCCCCAAGCTCAGCGGCGTCGGGAGCTACGCGGACGAGTTCGAACTCGAAGATGGGCGGTGGCGACTCTCGCGACGGGTGATTTCGCGCGGCTGACGCTCAGTCTTCTTCGCCGGTGATCGCCTCACACCAGTCTTCGACCTGATCGATCCCCTCTTCCGTCCATTCCGGGCTCATGTCTTCGAGTGCATCGAAGACAACCTCGCAGGTCAGCATCTCCGGTGAACCCTCCGACCCCGCTGCCTCGGTTCGCTCCGCAGACGCTGTCGCAACTGGGCCGGCGGCCAGCGCAACCGCCATCGCGCCTGTTCCGACCATCGCTTTCACACGCATCGGTTCTCCTCCTTCACTCTCGCTTCGGTCCTCGGGGTACCCGACTCGCCCCGCGCTACCCATCGCCGTCACTCATGTCCGACTTTCGGCGCCGACGGCATAGACTGAGCTCGTCGCCACCACGCTCTCGCAGCGTCGGGGGCGACAGATACACAGCTGGATCAGAATCGGAAGGCATCCCATTACAGAATCTCCCGCTCCGCACGACATCTACTTCGTACCTCCGGAGCAGGACAGCCCCAATCCTGTGGAGCCGGCGTCGGCCGCGTCACGCGCACGGATGGGCGAGCTACCCGAGACCGTCCGATTCAAGAATCGTTTTGCCCTCGCGATCACGACCACCACGCCGCTCGAAGCGATGGTCGAAGATCTCCTCTTCATCCGCGACATCCTCGACGCCGCAGGAATCGAGTATCTACTCGTCCGCGGAAACGACGAGCGCCCGGTCATCGCGGTCAGCTGGACGGAACGCAAGAACCTGCGGCAGGCACTTGTCGAGGGATGCGCAAACGCACCCTTCTATTCCAAAACCGTCGACGCGAAGAAGAGTCCAGCGCTCCTTGTCGCGGACGGTGCCCTGTCGAAAACCAACAAGTCACGGATCTTCCGCTTGTTCCGTCCGAGGGTTCACGTCGCAAGCGGTATGAACTACGGCGCGAACATCGGCGTTCAGATCGAATTGTGGTCGATTTCCGACGAAGAAATCGTCCTACCCGTCGAGAACTCACTGACACGACGAACCGTCCTCCCCGAAGAAGCTGTCCGAGGAACCGTCGAGCGATTCGGCCGGATCTGGCCGACCATCGAGAACATGTTCGCCGATCATGCCTCCGATATCAGCTTCGATATCGATCTTGTCTTTTCCTGGGTCGACGGTTCTTCCAAAGAGTTTCAGGCTCAGCGCGCCAAGCGCATGCAGAACTACATCGTCGGCGAGGGCGACGAATCAGAGGCGCGCTTCCGTCAGATCGACGAGCTCAAATACGCACTTAGATCTATCCACATGTACGCGCCGTGGATCCGGCGGATCTTCGTCGCAACCGATTCCGATCGTCCGGACTGGCTTGCCGACGATCCGCGAGTCACGTTCATGCCCAGCGAAAAGTTCTTCGCCGATCCAAGTGTGTTGCCCACCCACAATTCTCAAGCTGTCGAGTGCCAGCTGCACCATATTCCGGGTCTGGCAGAGCATTTCCTCTACTCCAATGACGACATGTTCTTCGGTCGCCCCGTCGGCCCTGACATGTTCTTCTCCCCCGGTGGGATCAGCATGTTCATCGAGGCCGACACCAGAATCGGATTGGGACACAACGACAACGACCGCAGCGGGTTCGAGAATGCGGCCCGCGTCAACCGCCGTCTGCTGCAGGACCGCTTCGGTCTGATGACCACCAGACATCTGGAGCACGCAGCGACGCCACTACGCAAGAGCGTGATGGCCGAGATGGAACGCGAGTTCGCCGAAGACTTCGCGGCCACTGCAGCAAGCACCTTCCGCGCGAGTTCCAATATCTCGGTGACCAATTCGCTGTACCACTACTACACGCTCATGAGTGGACGGTCGGTGGTGCAGAAGTCCGCCGCCGTCAAATACGTCGACACGACGGTCAAGGCCGGTTTGCGCGACATGGACTCACTGCTCGCCAAGCGCTCCATGGACTTCTTCTGCCTCAACGACGGCAGCGCTCCGGAGATCGATCTGGAACTTCGGACACGCAAGATCACTGAGTTCCTGGAGAGCTACTACCCCATCCCGGCGCCCTGGGAAGCCTAGACGAAACAAGGGCCCAGCCGATTTCGGCTGGGCCCTCGCCACTTCGGTCGATCAGCGTGCTGTCACATGCTCCCGTTGCACCGGAATGGGCAGACCGAGATTGTCACGCAACGTCGTTCCTTCGTAGTCACTGCGGAGAACACCTCGATCCTGCAGCAGCGGCACCACGTCGTCGACGAACTCGTCGAGGCCGGTCGGCACAAGGTGCGACCCGAGGATGAACCCATCCGAACCGTCGTTGCTGACAAACGAATCTATTTTCTCGGCAACCTGCTGCGGTGTACCGACGATCGGTCCACGCTCGAACTGATCGATCACCACTTCGCGCAGATTCAACTTCTTGCTCTCCGCTACCGCGCGCAGTTTTGCGACGGTCGCGAAACGATCTTGGTGAATGAAGGCGCGGCCCTGGATGATCGGCGGAGCCTCGGGATCCGGAGCGATATCGGGTAGTGGTCCTTCGGGGTCGTACTTCGACAGATCGAGATTCCAGATCTGTTCGAGCAGAACCAAAGCGGTCTGGCCGGTGACCTGCTGGTCGCGAATCTCTCGGTACTTCTCGATCGCATCTGCCTCCGAGGTGCCGAGAACAAAACTCGCCGACGGCAGGATCTTGATGTCACCCGGGTCACGTCCGGCCGCAACGGCACGTGCTTTGATATCGCGATAGAAATCGGCCGCCTCGGGCAACTGACCGTACGGTGAGAAGATCGCGTCGGCATTGCCGGCAGCAAAATCGCGCCCCTGCGGCGACACCCCGGCCTGCAGAATAACCGGGCGCCCTTGCGGGCTACGCGGCACTGTGAATCGGCCGTTCACGTCGAAATGCGATCCATGAAAAGCGAATTCACCGGCATCCGGTCGCGCGAGAAAGCGCCCTGATGCCTTGTCGGCCACGATGTCGTCGCTTCGCCACGAATCCCAGAGTTCACGCACCAGCGCTACGGTCTCCTCCGCACGCTCGTATCGTTGCGCGCGGTCAAGGTATCCGCCGCGGCGAAAGTTCTGGCCGGTGAATGCGTCGAACGAGGTGACGACGTTCCAGGCGGCACGTCCTCCGGACAACTGATCGAGCGTCGCGAATTGGCGGGCCAGTTCATACGGCTCGTTGAACGTGGCATTGATAGTGCCGGCCAATCCGAGGTGTTCGGTTACCGCCGCCAACGATGCAAGGACCGTGAAGGTGTCCGGCCTACCGATGATGTCCTGATCGAAAATCTGTCCCGCACGCTCACGAAGGGCAAGGCCTTCGGCGAGGAAGAAGAAGTCGAACTTCCCACGCTCGGCGGTTCGAGCGGTGTGTTCGAAGGAATCGAACTCGATCTGGCTGCCCGCCTGCGGATCCCACCATGCAGTGTGATGGTTGACGCCGCCGAGGTAGGCACCCAGGATGACCTGCTTACGCTTCTGAGAACTCATGAAAATGTATTCCTCGTCTGTCAGGCGGCCGGAGTACCGGCGGCGTAGCGGTTGGGAACGTCGATGGGTAGGCCAAGCAGTCCGCGAAGATTCGTCTGCGGATACTCGGTGCGGAATACGTTGCGTCGCTGCAATTCAGGTACCAGCTCACCTGCGATCGCGTCGAGGTCGTCCACGACGACGCCCGGCCGCAACCGGAAGCCGTCGATTCCCAACTGCTGCCACCGGAGCAGAAGATCTGCCAACTCAGCCGCGGTGCCGGTGAAGGTCAGCGCGTCCGAACGGTATTCGGCGCCGGCCTGCGCGTCGAGGCGAGCGAGCCGTTCCTTTCCGGTTTCTTCCGGAGCATCGAAGAATACGACGATGTCGGTGAAGACCCGAAGCGGTTCGCCGGTGCGCTGCACGTGTTCTTCGGCTGCTCGCACTTCACCCAGGATTGCCGTGACCTGCTCGTCGTCGAACGGCGTCACGAACACCAGATCGGCCGTCCGCGCCGCCAGCTCGTACGCGACCCGCTGATGTGCCAATGCGGTGACGACGGGATGCCCCTGCGGCGGGCGCGGAGTCACCGACGGTCCACGGACCGAGAGGTACTTTCCCTCGAAGTCGATGTAGTGCAACTTGTCTCGGTCGATGAACCGGCGCTGCTCCACGTCGCGGATCTCGGCGCCGTCCTCCCAGCTGTCCCAGAGTCGCCGGATTACGTCAGCTGCCTCCGCAGCTTCGTCGAACAGGTCGCGCACGAAGTCCGGGAGGACGCCTGAAACGATCGACTGACGGTCGGCATCGGTGAGCGCGGGGATGTCGCGACGCCCGAACTGTGCTGCCTCGGATTCCGACGCCGACACCTTCACCTGCCACCCGGCGCGACCGCGCGAGGTGTAATCCAGCGTGGCAACGGCTTTGGACACGTGGAACGGCTCGGTGTGAATGGTGGTGATGGTCGGGATCAATCCGATGTTGCTCGTGATCGGTGCCAGTCGGGCGGCCACGAGATGCGCGTCGAGCCGAGCGCGCACCCGGTCAACCGCGTCGTCGACGGGCGCGAGTGGGTCCGCAGGAACCGAGAGACTGTCCTCGATGGTGACGAAATCGAGCAGACCACGCTCGGCGGTCGTCACCACGTCAGTCCAATACGACGCGCTGAACAGCTCACTCGGGCGCGAGTGCGGCTCTCGCCAGGCTGCAGGGTGCCAACCGGCACCGTCCAGCGCTACGGCGAGATGCAACGGAGCAAGATGAGAGGAGGGGGTGGAGGTCATCGGCGCATACTCCTGTTCGAGAACTACTCGGGAGCGCACAGTGCCGACCGCAGAAACCGTCAGCACCCGACTGACGGTTCTCGTGGCGACTGCCGCTTGCGACACGCACCGCGCGTATCGCCAGGTGTGATTCCGGGGCACCCCATCGGCATGAAGGGTTGCCGTCCAGCTAGCCGGTCCTTGTTGCTGGAGCTCTGCACCTACCTCGACGGTAGTGAGTACGCGACCGCCCGGCAATCACCCAGAACTGCGCGTGGGTGTCGGAAACCGCCTGCCACCTCAGATGATCGAACGTGCCGCCTTTTCGCTCTCGAGGATTCGAATGCCGGCAGCGCTGAGCCTCCGGGCACCCTCGGCCGCGTCGACGGGCTCACCGACCGTCACGTGCGCGCCGAGTGGAACGACCGAATGAACAATTGTCTCGTCGTACACGTGCACCAGATTGCACCCCTGAGCCCCGTCACGACCACGCTGACCACCGACTTCCACGTTCAAGTCCTGGGTGTAACACGTCGACGACGCCACGGAAACCGGAATGCCGGCGAACGTCGCCGTCGTCGAATAGTGCAGGTGCCCGGCAAGAATCGCCCGGACGTCGCTGCCACGCAAGACGTCTGCCAACCGGGACTGATCGCGCAACTCCACCAGAACCGCGAGATCCTGAATACACGGAACAGGCGGATGATGCAGCGCCAGAATTGTTCCGTCGGGCGCCGGCACCGCCAATTCTGCTCGTAGCCAATCCAATTGGACATCCGTTATCTCACCGTAGTGATGCCCGGGAACCGACGAATCCAGGGTGATCACCCGCAGTCCGTCAAGGTCGTAGACGTTGTCGACGGGATGATCGGTGGCGTCCTCGCCCAACAGCAGAGATCTGAACGTAGGGCGGTCGTCGTGGTTGCCCATCGCCCAGACGACCTGCGCATCGATCTCGGCCGCCACGGGTTCCACGATGGCTTTCAATTCCGCGTATGCGTCGGGGTGTCCCTGGTCGGTCAGGTCGCCGGTGAATATCAGTGCATCCGGGCGTGCGCCCGAGGCCACGATCCCGCTGAGAACTTCCCGCAATCTCGTCGACGCATCCACGGCGTCGTACAACTCCCCCTGAGCCACCAGATGCGTGTCACTGAGGTGCACCAGGAAATGCTTCGGACGCGGGTACTCGGCATTCCGAACGCTCATCGGTCTCTCGCTTCCGCTTGCCGACGCGTAGGCGCCGGTGCGGCACCTACTGATCGTCGAGACTAGTCAACCGACCAACAGTGACTGATCGGGGCACACCCGACGAACACGAAGCGAACTCCCGCGGCGACCCTCGGGATCGAGTAGTTGAAGCTGCGAGTAGTGTGTGGACAGTGTTGTTCCTGACCAGTCGGCGTTACGTCGACCTTCGCCTGCAGGCGAGCGCAATGTGTACGCGCTCGCTCTGACCTGACGCGTACCAGGAAACATTTCTTCGAATCTGCCCGGCCTCTGGTGCCGCGCTGCGTTTCGCTCCCTTGATTTTCGAAAGGCATAGTCATGCCCAGCTCCACCTCCACCGGCGTGCCGGAAAAGTCCACGTCCCGTTTTCCGTCCTGGGCGACGGCATTCGGACCGCAGATCGTCGCCGGTCTCGTACTCGGCGTCATCATCGGTCTCGTCGCCCGGGCAATGCCTGATGCGGCCGACGGCAACGTCAACTGGTTGGTCGGCACCGTGCAGACCATCGGTTCGAGTTACGTCAAGCTGCTCACCGTTGCGGTGATCCCGCTGGTGTTCACCGCCATTGTCAGCTCCATCGCCAACCTGCGCCAGGTCGCCAATGCAGCTCGCCTGGCCGTACAGACCTTGCTCTGGTTCGCGATCACCGCTTTCATCGCTGTGATCATCGGCATCATCGTCGGCCTGATCACCGATCCCGGTTCACGGACCGACGTCGCCGCCGAAGCCGCGAAGGAACCCAAGAGTTCCGGTTCGTGGTGGGCGTTCATCACCGGACTGGTTCCGAACAACTTCCTGGGGTTGGGTGCAAAGACTTCCGTCGCCGAAGGCGTGGCGACTACATCGCTGAGCTTCAACGTCCTGCAGCTGCTCGTCATCGCCGGCGCAATCGGCATTGCTGCACTGAAGATCGGCCCCAAGGCTGCGCCGTTCCTCGAGTTCAACGCTTCGCTGCTCGCGATCGTCCAGAAGGTCCTGTGGTGGATCATTCGCCTCGCCCCAATCGGTACGGCCGCACTGATCGCCAACGCTGTCGCCACCTACGGCTGGGATGCAATCGGCTCGCTCGGCGTATTCACCGCGGCCATCTACATCGGTCTGGCCATCGTCTTCTTCGTGGTCTACCCCATCCTGATTGCCGCGCACGGCCTCTCGGTCCGAAGCTTCTTCTCCGGTGTCTGGCCTGCAACTCAACTCGGCTTCGTCTCGCGCTCGTCGATCGGCACTCTGCCTCTGACCGAACGCGTCACCGAACGCAACCTCGGTGTTCCTCGTGAGTACGCCTCGTTCGCCGTTCCGCTCGGTGCCACCACGAAGATGGACGGTTGCGCCGCAATCTATCCCGCGATCGCGGCGATCTTCGTCGCAGGCTTCTACGACGTTCCGTTGACCTTCACCGACTACCTGTTGATCGTCGTCGTTTCGGTCATCGGCTCGGCAGCAACGGCCGGAACCACCGGTGCGACAGTCATGCTCACACTCACGCTCTCCACCCTGGGTCTTCCCCTTGCCGGCGTCGGACTGCTCCTCGCAGTCGAACCGATCGTCGACATGGGCCGCACCGCAGTCAACGTCACCGGCCAGGCTCTGGTTCCGGTCATCGTCGCAAAGCGTGAGGGAATCCTCGACAAGGAGCGCTTCGACGCTCCCCGCAACGGTGATCCCTTCGCCGAGGAACTTGTCGACGCGTAACCCTCGATGACAACAGCAGCGTCCCCGCACCTGAGCAATACGTTGCGGGGACGCTGCTTTTCACCCCAGATTTCACCCTTACCGAAATAAACCATTTGGTCGTTATGACAAGTATGCTCAGCCGGCACAGCCCTCAGAAGTGGAAGGGCTGCCCAGTTGAACACGAGGTCACATGAAGCTCCGCCGTCTGGCATTCAGCGTCGCAGGTTGCGCCGCAATCACTCTGGTTGCCGCACCCGCCGCTCAGGCATCCACGGTTTTCGATTTCCTACCGATCGAGATCGCACGCATGATTCCGACTGGCTCTGCCGACGCAGTCCAGCCGTTCCTTCCCCCGGTCTTCGCACCGCCGGCGCCGCCCGCTCCGCAAGCGCCCCAGAACCAGCCGGCGCCGCAGAACACTCCCGCACCAGCGCGGTACTACCAGAACTGCACAGCCGTTCGTAATGCCGGCGCAGCTCCGTTGTACCGGGGCCAGAACGGATACGCCCCGCATCTCGACCGCGACAACGACGGCATCGCCTGCGAGTGATCCAACGCTCGGGTTGTGGTGCATCCACAACCCGAGCACTGTTGTCGAACCGTCAGACGCCCAATGCCCGGGACAGAGTCGGCCACGCCTTCGGCAGTCGTTCACGCCAATACGCCCACGCGTGCGTGCCGTTCGGCTCGTAATCCACCTGCGCCGGAATCTTCAGCTCCTGCAACCGCGCGTCGAACATCGTCGTGCAGGCGTGGGCGGCAACCTCGATGCCGCCGCCGATCACCAGACGCTCGAGCAGTTCAGGAGTCTGCAGCGTCTCGTCAGATCCGGGACGACCGTTTGCCGTCGACACGTAGATTTCCTTGCCACGCAACTTCTCTGCGTTGATCAACGAATCGTGTGCCTCCCACTCCGGGCCCCCTGGCACACCCCAGATGTTGGCCGGATCTCCGCTTCGAGAAGAAATCGTGGCCTGGATGGCAGTTCGGCCGAGCGGATCCATCGTGGAATAACAACCGCTGAACACGGCAACGCCGCGATACATGTCCGGAAAGCGTTGGGCGAGCATCATTGCACCCATCGCGCCCATGGAATTGCCGGCAATCGCGTTGATTCCGTTGGTCTCGAGTCGCGCGTCGATCAGCGGTGGCAACTCCTCGGTGATGAAGGTTTCCCACTTGTGCAGTCCCAGCCGCGGATCCGGATTCTCCCAGTCCGAGTACAGGCTCGCGATTCCGCCATTGAGCATCACGACGTTGACGTTCTTGTCGGCGAAGAACGCCGGGGCGCCGCCGATCGTCATCCATCCGCTGCTTTTCTCTCCGGCGTCGACACCCTCGAGCATGTACAGCGCTGGGCGCGGAACCGAATTGTCAGCGGGTAGCAAAATCTCGACGCCGACCTCGCGTCGAAGTGCAGGCGACGCCACCGTCAGCCTGACCGCCTGTGGTGCGGTCACCTTCTCGCCGACGATGGCCGGGACGACGATGTCGTCGCGCAGGTCCGGTTTGGGGCCCGGATCCTCCTGAAGTGGTCCCGGGATCGTCGACCCCGAGCTCACGCTTCCCTCGACGCTGCCCAGACTTCCCGAGCTTCCCGAACTACCCGAGCTTCCGGAACTCGGCGCTGCCGTCGACAGTCCGCCCAATTGCAAAGAAAGTGCACAGACGGCCAAACACACCGCACCTGTGCGCGCAGATCGAATCCACGCACGCCGCTCAGTCCTCATGAAACTCCCAAACCAGTCAAAGATGTTTCCGTGAACATACCGTGCAGTTCGGACTTTCTTGGACAAACGACCACGACAAGATCTGTCGGTCGCCGCTACTAGGCTGGCCCCCGTGCAACCGGATTCAGTCAGGGCCCTCGACCTCGACCGAATTCGCGCTGTCGTGGGCACAACCACCTACGACCGCGGACTTGTCTACCTGCGGGAGAATGCAGTCGAATCCATCGGATGGAACGACACCGCTGACATCTTGACCGGCGCTGTATCGGGAACTGCGCGAGAGCCGTACACCTGCACGATTTCGGTAAGTCGCGGCGCGGCCGGTACAGCAACGTTCACGCGTGGCCTCTGCACGTGTCCCGTGCGGATGAACTGCAAGCACGTAGTCGCGTTGGTGCTCGCAGCGGTTGCCGAGGCGAACAAGACTCCACAACACCTCGGATGGGACAGCTCGCTCGAGGAGTTGCTCCGACCAGACCTGGCCGGCCGCACTACACGTGGACTTGGCATTCAATTCACCACCCGAACCAAGGGCGCATCGACAAGGCTCATCATCAAACCCGTACAACCAGGAGCGAGAGGGTGGATCTCCGGCGGGCTCGCCTGGAACAAACTCGGAAGCACTTTTCAGTTCCCCGCAGATCACCTCCGGGTTCTACGCGACATACATCTCCTCCACAGCGCCGGCAACTACTACCGAAATCAAAATGCCGCGGAAATCGATCTTGCCGGGTTCGCGAGCCCGCAACTCTGGTCGCTTCTTCGTGAGGCCATCAGCGTCGGCGTTTCACTCGTTCACTCGAAAGCCGGCCTCGGCAACATCTCCCTACTCTACGACGCCAACATCTGCCTCGACGTCCACGGAGCGGAAGACAACAACCTCCGTCTCACTCCCCGAATTCAGACCGATGGGCACATCGTGACTCATTCCGACTGGGGACTGGTCGGCACGCCGGCACATGGCGTCTTCGCGCTCGACGCCGCCAACGCGATCACTCTCGCACCACTGCACACGCCGATAACTCACCAATTGAGGCAGTTGATCGACTCCGGAAAATCGGTCGACATACCCGCCGAGCATCGGGATGCATTCACGTCGCGGTTCGTGTTCAAACTCGGAAACCTCGCTCCCGTCATATCTTCCGACGGTGCTTACAACCCACCGACTGTGTCCGGTCCTCGGCTACAACTGATGGCCACTTACGCGGACAACCACCGCATCGACATCGAATCGGCATGGAAGTACACCGTCGATGCCGACGAACTGATCATTTCTACCGCAGACACAACCACCGACGAGTCCGAGATCCGCAACCACGTTGCCGAAGATGCCATTGCCAAGAGCCTCGGTGCGGCCGCGGCGAAGGCCACTCTCGCGGGAACTTTGACCGGCCTCGATTCCATGCAGTTCACACTCGACCTCCTGCCCCAACTCGAAGCGCACGACGCCATCGACCTCAAGGTTGCAGGAACCCCTGCCGACTACCGGCCTGCAGACGACGCTGTCGTGATCGGCCTCAGCACATCAGCCCCCGACGGGGACAGCGGATCCGACTGGTTCGACCTCGATGTCACCGTCGATGTTGCGGGACAAAGCGTTCCGTTCACAACACTGTTCTCTGCTCTGAGCAAGGGCGAGACTCACATACTGCTACCGGACGGCGCCTTCTTTCGGCTCGACGCACCTGAACTACTCGGCCTGCACCGTCTCATCACCGAAGCGCGGTCGCTACTCGATCGGCCTACCGGCAAACTCGGGATCAGCAAATTTCAGGCCGGACTGTGGGAAGAATTGACGGCGCTCGGAAGAGTCGAACATCAAGCAGCAGCATGGAAGAAGCAGATCGCAGGATTGCTCGGCAGTTCGGGCATCGATCCGGTCGAAGTCCCGGACACGTTGACGGCAACGCTACGTCCCTATCAGGTCGACGGATTCCGTTGGCTCAATTTCTTGCGCCAGCACAGCCTGGGCGGCATACTCGCCGACGACATGGGCCTGGGCAAGACACTGCAGACCCTCGCAATGATCTGCGCTGCAAGGCAATCGAATCCAGCCGCGCCTCCCTTTCTGATCGTCGCTCCCACCAGCGTGGTCTCCAACTGGAAGTCCGAAGTGGCGAAGTTCGCACCGACCCTCCACACCGCTGTCATCACGGATACTCTGCGGCGCAGAAGAACCGACCTGGCAACACTCGTCGACGGGGCGGATATCGTCGTGACGTCGTACGCTCTCTTTCGCCTCGACACCGATGCGTATTCCGCCGGCCGCTGGTCCGGACTGGTGCTCGACGAAGCCCAATTCGCCAAGAACCACAAGTCCAAGGTCCACCAGTGCGCGAGGGCGGTGAACGCACCGTTCAAACTCGCGATCACCGGTACACCCATGGAAAACAATCTCATGGAGTTGTGGTCGCTCCTCGCAATCACTGCACCAGGACTGTTTCCCAGCCCCACGACCTTCACCGACGTCTACCGCACTCCCATCGAAAAAGACGGTAATGCAGAACGATTGGCGCAACTGCGACGACGCGTCAAACCGCTGATGGTGCGGCGCACCAAGGAACAGGTGGCTGCAGACTTGCCGCCCAAGCAGGAGCAGGTACTCGAGATCGAGTTGCATCCGAGCCATCACGCGATATACGACACCCACCTGCAACGCGAACGGCAGAAGATTCTCGGACTGCTCGACGACGTCGACAAGAACCGATTCACGATCCTGCAATCGCTGACGCTGCTACGCCAACTCAGTCTCGACGTCTCGCTGGTCGACGAGGAAAGCGGACCCGTCCCATCGGCCAAGGTCGACGCTCTCGTCGAGCAATTGGACGACGTCATTGCCGGCGGACACCGTGCGTTGATCTTCAGCCAATTCACCGGGTTCCTCGGTTCTGTCCGCAACCGACTCGACGAGGAAAGAATTCCGTACAGCTATCTCGACGGTTCGACGCGCAATCGCGGTGAAGTGTTGGAGGAGTTCAAGTCTGGTGCAGTCCCCGTCTTCCTGATCAGCCTCAAGGCTGGTGGCTTCGGCCTCAATCTCACCGAGGCCGACTACTGCTTCATTCTCGACCCCTGGTGGAACCCGGCCGCCGAGGCACAAGCGGTCGACCGTACTCACCGCATCGGGCAGACACGAAACGTCATGGTCTACCGCCTCATTGCCAAAGACACCATCGAAGAGAAGGTCATGGCGCTCAAAGCCAAGAAGTCGGCATTGTTCTCGAATGTCATGGACGCCGAAGGCACACTGGGCACCGGACTCGACGCCGAGGATCTTCGCGCGCTGTTCGAGTGAGGTGCCTATTCGGTCGAACCGCACCTACCCGCTCACGGTAATGTGAGTCGCGAACGGACAACACAGAACTCCCGAACGAAGAAATCCACTTCGTTCGAACGAGAGGAACCTGAATGGGCGTCACACTTGCCAAGGGCGGCAACGTATCTCTGTCGAAGGCCGCACCCAATCTGACCAAGGTCGCAGTCGGTCTCGGCTGGGATGCACGCAGCACCAGTGGTGCCGACTTCGACCTCGACGCCAGCGCGTTGGTCACCGGCCCGGAACGCAAGGTCCTTTCCGACCTTCACTTCGTCTTCTACAACAACCTTCGCTCGCCCGACGGATCCATCGAGCACACCGGCGACAACCTCACCGGTGAAGGTGACGGCGACGACGAGGTCATCAACGTCGACCTCCCGGCTGTACCGCCCAACGTCACCAACATCTTCTTCCCCGTCTCGATTCACGACGCCGATGCGCGACTCCAGTCCTTCGGACAGGTCACCAACGCCTACATCCGCGTCGTAGATCTGTCGAACGGCTCCGAACTGGCACGCTACGACCTCTCCGAAGATGCATCCACCGAGACAGCCATGCTTTTCGGTGAGCTCTACCGCCACAATGGCGAATGGAAGTTCCGTGCAGTCGGACAGGGATACGCATCGGGACTAGCCGGAATCGCCCGCGACTACGGCGTGAACATCTGATCTCTATCGGTAAACTAAACGGGGTTCGATTCGGCATTGCCGGATCGAACCCCGTTTCGGTTGTCTGCGTCGACGCGCGAGTTAACGCCGCAGGATCGCCCTCGCGAGGTGAACAGCCCAGGGCGAGTCCGCTTTGCTGCCGAACTTCCCCAACTCGTACCCCGTAGCGCCGATCAATCCGAGCACCTCTACGGTGCTCCCGGACGTGTCACGTCTGGAAGTCTGAGCTCCAGCCATCAGGATGCTCGACGACCGAATCGACTCCAGCGCTCCCGCGACGAAACGATGACGATCCGCCGGCGACATGCCGGCGGCTACGGCAAGGAGGACGAGGAGTTCCACCGCTCTCTGCGAGCCGCCGGGCGCAACCGGAACTCCCTCGACGATCACCGACCACGTCATTGACGCGTCCCGCTCTGCCGACTGTCCCCGCTTCGTCAGAACAATCTGCCCTTTGTGCTTTCGCACCAGGCCGAACTTCTTGAGCACTGCGAAGAGTGATCGCCCTTGGGGAAGGTTTACAGGTCCCAGTTCAGGTTCGTCGAGCATCGCGTCGACCGTCGTGAAGAAATCATCGGCACCGATCCCTTCGACACCGATCAGAGCCAGAACCGCTTGAATGCGTTGGCCCGCCTCGACGTGGACCAACTCCCCGATTGCCGACTGATCGTCAATGCCTGCTCGGGCGAGGACCGCATGCAGTTCCGGGACTCGCGAGGGTCCCAGGCATTCGACGAGCTTCGCAATGTCGTACGACGCAGCGATCTCGTCCGGTCTAGGACTATGCAGTCGATTATTGACCTCAGCGATCTCGAATCGTGTCGGCTCGAAATCAGTTTGTGGCCATTCGAGGGTCCATTCATGGGAGCGCAGCTTCTCCGAAGCGAGAACACCGAGGAGTTGCTCGTACTCGTCAGGTCCGACGCATTCCTCCGGCGGACAAGCACCGCGACCCGCGGCACACACAACTTGGAACCCGTCGGGCAGTACTTCGGAAGATTCAAGTGTCAGCGTGTGGCGCCAGTTCCCGAAGCGTCCATAGCGATAACTGATTTCATCGCCAGGCGAGACCATGACCTCGTCCAGGCGTACCGCGGACTCTACGATCGCCGCTCGGCCGGCCCGACGCTGCTCGGCGTTGCTCCCGGAAGCTACGTACTCTTCGACCTCGCCGGGAAATCGGCTGCCGGACTTGGACCACGCGTGCGATTGACGGTCACTCCACCCCATTGCCCGTTGAACCACCGAATGCAGGTCATCCAGATTCAGATCCGACGCGACGAGGATTCGTCGCCAGATCTGAGTGGAAACATTGTCGACACTGATACGTATCGCGTATTGCGCCGGTACCGCGCGCCTCTTCGAACGCAACGATCGCGCAATCTGAATGCCCCCACGCCCTCCGCCAGCTTCTTGTACAAACCTTTGCAGTTCTTCAGGTTCCGTCGGAACGAGTCGCAAATGCGACACCCTCGAGCTGCTCAACCCCACCATGAGACTCAGCCTAGGCCAAAGTGCTAGGGACGAAGGCACAAAATCGGAGAGTACTTCGGACTTATGAGACGGTTCACAACCTATACCTTGGCTAACAAGTCGCTACGTGCGTCGGCGACGGCATCTTCCTGGCCCAATTCCTGCCCTGATGGTGAACGGCACGTTCGGTCGATCTGAGGCGACGAAAGTGCCGTTCACTCGATCCGGGGGTGCCGGCGACGGGATGTTTCGGGGTGTTTTGGGTACGAGAAAGCCCCCCAACCAGTACTGGTTGGGGGGCTTCTCTAATGTGTGTTCGGCGGTGTCCTACTCTCCCACACCCTGTCGAGTGCAGTACCATCGGCGCTGAAGGGCTTAGCTTCCGGGTTCGGAATGGGACCGGGCGTTTCCCCTTCGCTATGACCGCCGTAACTCTATGAAACTGTCACAGTAACCTTCTTCTGATCACCTGGTTTCACCACCCGTCAACACCAGTTTCTGGTGTTGGGGGATGGAGAAAACAGGGTTTCTCATCAGTATCTGTGTGTTGTTTCAGATACCGCACAGTGGACGCGTAGCTTCTTTGTGGTAAGTCCTCGGCCTATTAGTACCAGTCACCTGCATGCATTACTGCACTTCCAGTTCTGGCCTATCAACCCGGTGGTCTGCCGGGGGCCTTACCCCCTCGAGGGGGTGAGAAACCTCATCTTGGAACAGGCTTCCCGCTTAGATGCTTTCAGCGGTTATCCCTTCCGAACGTAGCTAACCAGCGGTGCTCCTGGCGGAACAACTGGCACACCAGAGGTTCGTCCGTCCCGGTCCTCTCGTACTAGGGACAGCCTTCCTCAAGTTTCTAACGCGCGCGGCGGATAGAGACCGAACTGTCTCACGACGTTCTAAACCCAGCTCGCGTGCCGCTTTAATGGGCGAACAGCCCAACCCTTGGGACCTACTCCAGCCCCAGGATGCGACGAGCCGACATCGAGGTGCCAAACCATCCCGTCGATATGGACTCTTGGGGAAGATCAGCCTGTTATCCCCGGGGTACCTTTTATCCGTTGAGCGACACCGCTTCCACTTGCCGGTGCCGGATCACTAGTCCCGACTTTCGTCCCTGCTCGACCTGTCAGTCTCACAGTCAAGCTCCCTTGTGCACTTGCACTCGACACCTGATTGCCAACCAGGCTGAGGGAACCTTTGGGCGCCTCCGTTACATTTTGGGAGGCAACCGCCCCAGTTAAACTACCCACCAGGCACTGTCCCTGAACCAGATCATGGTCCGAGGTTAGAGGTCCAATTCGATCAGAGTGGTATTTCAACAACGACTCCACGATAACTGGCGTCACCGCTTCACAGTCTCCCACCTATCCTACACAAACCGAACCGAACACCAATACCAAGCTGTAGTGAAGGTCCCGGGGTCTTTTCGTCCTGCCGCGCGTAACGAGCATCTTTACTCGTAATGCAATTTCGCCGAGTCTACGGTTGAGACAGCTGAGAAGTCGTTACGCCATTCGTGCAGGTCGGAACTTACCCGACAAGGAATTTCGCTACCTTAGGATGGTTATAGTTACCACCGCCGTTTACTGGGGCTTAAATTCTCAGCTTCGCTCCGAAGAACTAACCGGTCCTCTTAACCTTCCAGCACCGGGCAGGCGTCAGTCCGTATACATCGTCTTACGACTTCGCACGGACCTGTGTTTTTAGTAAACAGTCGCTTCTCACTGGTCTCTGCGGCCCCACCCAGCTCAGACAGTAAATGTCGTCACCAGACAGGGCCCCCCTTCTCCCGAAGTTACGGGGGCATTTTGCCGAGTTCCTTAACCATAGTTATCTCGATCGCCTTAGTATTCTCTACCTGACCACCTGTGTCGGTTTGGGGTACGGGCCGTGTGAAAGCTCGCTAGAGGCTTTTCTCGGCAGCATAGGATCACTGAATTCGCCTCAATCGGCTACGCATCACGTCTCAGGCTATGTGCGACCCGGATTTGCCTAGGTCACGCCCTACACGCTTACACCAGTATTACCACTGACTGGCTCAGCTACCTTCCTGCGTCACCCCATCGCTTGGCTACTACCAGATCAGGTCCCATGCATCCACCAACTCGAGACCCGAAGGTCTTCTCGTGGCTTCAGGATGGTTAGTATCACTGATTCACCATGGGCGCGTTCACACGGGTACGGGAATATCAACCCGTTGTCCATCGGCTACGCCTGTCGGCCTCGTCTTAGGTCCCGACTCACCCTGGGCGGATTAACCTGGCCCAGGAACCCTTGGTCATTCGGCGGACGAGTTTCTCACTCGTCTTTCGCTACTCATGCCTGCATTCTCACTCGTGTGGCCTCCACGGCTAGGTCACCCTGCCGCTTCCATGGCCACACGACGCTCCCCTACCCATCCACACACCTGCCAGAAAATCCTTGGATCAACTGGGGGCTATTGCGTGAATGCCGCAGCTTCGGTGGTGTACTTGAGCCCCGCTACATTGTCGGCGCAGGATCACTTGACCAGTGAGCTATTACGCACTCTTTCAAGGGTGGCTGCTTCTAAGCCAACCTCCTGGTTGTCTTCGCGACCCCACATCCTTTTCCACTTAGTACACGCTTAGGGACCTTAGCTGGCGATCTGGGCTGTTTCCCTCTCGACTACGAACCTTATCGCCCGCAGTCTCACTGCCGCGCTCTCACTCACCGGCATTCGGAGTTTGGCTGATTTCGGTAAGCTTGTGGGCCCCCTAGACCATCCAGTAGCTCTACCTCCGGTGAGAAACACGCGACGCTGCACCTAAATGCATTTCGGGGAGAACCAGCTATCACGGAGTTTGATTGGCCTTTCACCCCTACCCACAACTCATCCCCTCAGTTTTCAACCTAAGTGGGTTCGGTCCTCCACGACGTCTTACCGTCGCTTCAACCTGGCCATGGGTAGATCACTCCGCTTCGGGTCTAGAGCATGCCACTACGATCGCCCTATTCGGACTCGCTTTCGCTACGGCTACCCCACACGGGTTAACCTCGCGACATGCCACTAACTCGCAGGCTCATTCTTCAAAAGGCACGCCATCACCCCCAGCAGTAAACTGCTCGAAGGCTCTGACGGATTGTAAGCGCACGGTTTCAGGTACTATTTCACTCCCCTCCCGGGGTACTTTTCACCTTTCCCTCACGGTACTAGTCCGCTATCGGTCACCAGGGAGTATTCAGGCTTATCGGGTGGTCCCGACAGATTCACACCAGATTTCACGGGCCCGGTGCTACTTGGGTTTCCATTACAACAGTCACAAAGTTTTCGTGTACGGGATTCTCACCCTCTACGACAGGCCGTTCCAGACCACTTCCACTAACCCTGTGATTTCTTACTGTTGGCCAACACGGCAGTATTGACAAAATGAACCCCACAACCCCACGAATGCAACACCTGCCGGCTATCACACACCCATGGTTTAGCCTCTTCCGCTTTCGCTCGCCACTACTCACGGAATCACGGTTGTTTTCTCTTCCTGTGGGTACTGAGATGTTTCACTTCCCCACGTTCCCTCCACACGCCCTATATATTCAGGCGCGGGTAACACGACATCACTCGTGCTGGGTTTCCCCATTCGGACATCCTCGGATCACAGCTCGGTTGACAGCTCCCCGAGGCTTATCGCAGCCTCCTACGTCCTTCATCGGCTCCTGGTGCCAAGGCATCCACCGTACGCTCTTCATTACTTACAACAAAGATGCTCGCGTCCACTGTGCAGTTCTCAAACAACACACAACACTCAGGCTCCAAGCAGACACCAACAAGAAAAAATTCTTGCGGTATGACCGCGCCTGAACATTGTCGTTACTTCCTAGAGAGGAAACACTCGCGTGTTCTCTCAGGACCCAACAGTATGTCGATATATTGCACTCGCCGGCAGATCATGTGATCTGCCGTGATGCGAGGAAGTTTGTCAGCGTCCACCCATGAGCTCCTGCCGGACCACAAGTGGGTCCGAAACAGGCTCTGCCAACCAACCATCCACCTGTGTGGATATTGGATTGGAGAATGCTCCTTAGAAAGGAGGTGATCCAGCCGCACCTTCCGGTACGGCTACCTTGTTACGACTTCGTCCCAATCGCCGATCCCACCTTCGACGGCTCCCTCCCACAAGGGGTTAAGCCACCGGCTTCGGGTGTTACCGACTTTCATGACGTGACGGGCGGTGTGTACAAGGCCCGGGAACGTATTCACCGCAGCGTTGCTGATCTGCGATTACTAGCGACTCCGACTTCACGGGGTCGAGTTGCAGACCCCGATCCGAACTGAGACCAGCTTTAAGGGATTCGCTCCACCTCACGGTCTCGCAGCCCTCTGTACTGGCCATTGTAGCATGTGTGAAGCCCTGGACATAAGGGGCATGATGACTTGACGTCGTCCCCACCTTCCTCCGAGTTGACCCCGGCAGTCTCTTACGAGTCCCCACCATAACGTGCTGGCAACATAAGATAGGGGTTGCGCTCGTTGCGGGACTTAACCCAACATCTCACGACACGAGCTGACGACAGCCATGCACCACCTGTATACCGACCACAAGGGGGGCCACATCTCTGCAGCTTTCCGGTATATGTCAAACCCAGGTAAGGTTCTTCGCGTTGCATCGAATTAATCCACATGCTCCGCCGCTTGTGCGGGCCCCCGTCAATTCCTTTGAGTTTTAGCCTTGCGGCCGTACTCCCCAGGCGGGGCGCTTAATGCGTTAGCTACGGCACGGATTCCGTGGAAGGAACCCACACCTAGCGCCCACCGTTTACGGCGTGGACTACCAGGGTATCTAATCCTGTTCGCTACCCACGCTTTCGTTCCTCAGCGTCAGTTACTGCCCAGAGACCCGCCTTCGCCACCGGTGTTCCTCCTGATATCTGCGCATTTCACCGCTACACCAGGAATTCCAGTCTCCCCTGCAGTACTCAAGTCTGCCCGTATCGCCTGCAAGCCAGCAGTTGAGCTGCTGGTTTTCACAAACGACGCGACAAACCGCCTACGAACTCTTTACGCCCAGTAATTCCGGACAACGCTTGCACCCTACGTATTACCGCGGCTGCTGGCACGTAGTTAGCCGGTGCTTCTTCTGCAGGTACCGTCACTTGCGCTTCGTCCCTGCTGAAAGAGGTTTACAACCCGAAGGCCGTCATCCCTCACGCGGCGTCGCTGCATCAGGCTTTCGCCCATTGTGCAATATTCCCCACTGCTGCCTCCCGTAGGAGTCTGGGCCGTGTCTCAGTCCCAGTGTGGCCGGTCACCCTCTCAGGTCGGCTACCCGTCGTCGCCTTGGTAGGCCATTACCCCACCAACAAGCTGATAGGCCGCGGGCCCATCCTGCACCGATAAATCTTTCCACCACCCACCATGCGATAGGAGGTCATATCCGGTATTAGACCCAGTTTCCCAGGCTTATCCCGAAGTGCAGGGCAGATCACCCACGTGTTACTCACCCGTTCGCCGCTCGTGTACCCCGAAAGGCCTTACCGCTCGACTTGCATGTGTTAAGCACGCCGCCAGCGTTCGTCCTGAGCCAGGATCAAACTCTCCGTTGAAGACTCTAGATTTCGCGGGCAAGCCCACTAATCAGTCATAGACAAAAAGAGTCAAATCACTAGCAAAAAAACTCAACTAGCAAAAAATGTGTCGGCAACCATTCAGACGGAAGAATGAACAATCACCGACGAAAAATACTCACACCACACACAAACCAACCAAACCCCAAGAGGCGGTTGATCATTCGCGGATGTGAAGTACCAAAAAAATTTTGGCACTGACATTCATCGACACACTGTTGAGTTCTCAAAGAACACGCACACACCATCACCACGACCCTATGGCCGCCGCTCCGGGGCAACTTTTCCAGCCTATCCCAACCAAGTCACCGGCGCAAACCGGAACCCCGTGAAGAAAAACTGGATTGTGTTCGCCAGGCACTTCGTACAACCTCGTGTCACTCACCCTCGCAGGTGGGAGTCGGTGTCCGTGTCGCTCTGACCTGGACAAAGTTACGCGAAGATCAACACAACACCAAATCGCCAGGTCAGAGCACTGACGCCGGTTAACAGGCGATACTTTTCTCGAATTTTTACTTCTCGCGATGACTTTCTGCGCCCACTGCGGTCTGTATGAGCAGGAACCAACAGGAACCGAAGCGTTCAGTAATCAGTCAACCGAGTTCAAGGAGCACCCAATGTCTCGTCTTCTCTTCGTCAACATGCCTGTCAAGGACGTCGTCGCTACCCGTGCATTCTTCAGTGGCCTCGGCTTCGAGTTCAACGACATGTTCAGTGACGAGAACACTGTCTCGATGATCGTCAGCGATTCCGCCACCGTCATGTTCCTGAACGAACCGCGTTTCGGGGACTTCATCGCCGACGACATCTGCGACACGTCGAAAGCTCGTGAAGCACTGATGTGTGTGTCGGCCGACAGCAGGGAGGAAGTCGACACCTTCGTCGACGCGGCGATTGCTGCCGGCGGCAGCAAGTGGATGGAGCCCCAGGATCACGGCTTCATGTACGGACGCGCATTCCGCGACCTCGACAATCACGTCTGGGAGGTCATGTGGATGGACCCGGCTGCGACTGTTCCCCAGCAGTAACGCACAGCAACAGCAGTAACGAGCAGTCGCGCGGGTCCCTCCATACTGGGGGGGCTCGCGCAACTCCTTGCCCCTACAACTCGGCAGGGCCCCTACAGCTCGGCAGGCAATCCGAACCGTGCGAACAGACTCAGATCGAAGAAACACGTCACGTGCGAGATCCCGGACTCGGTGACATCGAGAACGTGCAACTGGAAAGCGCGGTGAACACCATCGGGCTCGCGCATGTAGAGGCCGAACGCCGGCTGTCCGTTCGCAGCGGTCGGAAGCAGGCGCATCGCTCCTGGTCCGTCGGCCGGGCATTTGGTTCCGATGAGTTGCCCGATTGCCTCGGGGCCCTGGTACCAACCCTCGAACGGAGGCATCTCCCAGATGGCTTCGCGCGTGAACAGTTCGACGATGGCCTCGACGTCGTAGCTCTCGAAGCTGTGCACGTAGTCGCGAAGCAACTTCCGGGCAGCCTCGGTAGTCGGTTCCACGAGATCGTCCTCGGTGGGTCCGATGTGATTGATCTGCGCGCGAGCCCGCTGCAGCAGGCTGTTTACCGCAGTGGTTGTGGTGTCCAGCGCCTCCGCAACTTCCGACGCCTTCCACTGGAGAACGTCACGTAGAACCAGAACCGCACGTTGGCGCGCGGACAAGTGCTGCAAAGCGGCAACAAGCGCGAGCCTGACCGAATCGCGATTGACGACCATGACGGCCGGATCATTGACGTCGCCCAACGCAGAATCGGCGATCGGTTCCAACCAGGCAATCTCGTTGCGCTCGATCAAATCGTCGGCCGGGTCCGAACTAGGTGCGCCGAGGCCGGTCGGGAGGGGACGCCTCGATCTCCCCTCCAGCGCGGTCAGGCAGGTATTCGTCGCGATGCGGTAGAGCCAGGTCCTGAGAGATGACTGGCCCTTGTAACCGTCGAACCCGCGCCAAGCCCGGATGAACGTCTCCTGGACCTGGTCTTCGGCGTCGTGAATCGACCCCATCATGCGATAGCAGTGCGCCAGCAACTCGCGGCGGTACGGATCGGCAAGAGTGAGGAAATCACTGTCCAACGCCTGATCGACTGTCATTTGTTCAGACTAGTGGCCGAGCGCCCGAAACACAGGCGTCGGCGAGAATTCGATCAGGCAGGCGCCTGCACCGCAGTCAACCTGGATCTCTTCCGGAGAACGAACCCCAGTGATTCGTAGAGTCTGATCGCATTCGTATTCGATTGCACTGCATGGAGAAATGGCAGCTCGCCGCGCTCGCGAATCCCGGCAGCGACGGCACGGATCAGCGTCGTACCCAGGCCTCGCCCCCGAAAGTCGCTGTCAGTGCACACCGCACTGATTTCCGTCCATCCCGGAGGGTGCAACCGCTCCCCCGCCATGGCAACAAGTCTTCCGTCGACGCGAATGCCGTAGTAACTGCCCATCTCGACGGTACGAGGAAGAAACGGTCCTGGCTTGGTGCGCTCGATCAATGCCAGAATTTCGGGAACGTCGCCCGTTCCGAGAAGTTCGACCGACGGATCAACGGAGACTTCGAGTGCGGATCCGTCCATCTGCACCGAGCCGAACTGATCCACAACGCGCCACCCTTCCGGCGGGCGGTGATCAAATCCTCGCAAACCTACTGTGCCGCCAGGACCTACGAGCGTGAGTAGGTTCTCCCAGTCCTCGGCGTCCAACTCGGGCGGATGACCGACAAACGGCGCGACCGTCGGGTCGTATCGCGCAACTCTCCCTGCCCAGCGAGCGAATTGCGCATGATGTCCGCGAAGTCCTTGTCGCACAGGATCGTCCAGCGGATGGGTGTCGACATCCGTGTCAACTGTCTCGACAAACGACGCCAGGGTCGCCTCCGTGGTCATCGAACCTCTTCCTGCCCTATTTGCCTGTGATGGAGGCGAACGAACCTCCCCGCCCACCTCTATGACAACGCTAGGAACACTTGCTGTCGTAGTCGCCAGATAGAATCAAGATGATTCTGACCTCGACCTGTATTTCCGGCGTCAATCAGGGCTCGATTGCAGATCTGCACCAGGACATTCGTCGCGACGCCTCACCAACCGGAAGGCTATTTGGCATGAGCAACTCCGACCCGATCAGGTCTGCATTCGACCAGTTGCCCCTGAAGGAGATGGACGCTGCAACGCTGGTCTTCGCCATCGAGAGCGCCGTCGACGAGCTGGCGATCTCGGGTGAAACCCTACGGCTCGCCATGGAGGTCGCGACCCTTGCGCACCTCGATCAGTTCAGAAAGAACGGGATCAAGTCCGACGAGGATCCCTACATCGTTCATCCCCTACGAAATGTATTGCGGCTGCTTCGGTACGGGTGCTCCGATGTCGAGATCCTGAGCGCAACCGCGCTTCACGACACGGTCGAAGACCGACCACACGCCGTCATCGCGCTCCTCGGTGGCCAGACTGCAGACGACATGTCCGCATCCGAAGCGCAGGAACGTGCGTCAACACTCATCGCCTCGCGCTTCGGCCACAGAATCTCCGAACTTGTTGAGGCAGTGACCAATCCAATCGACTACCCATGCGACAACACCACCGCCGGATATCAGGATCACGTCATCCGCGCGATAGCGGATCCCGCAGTGTTCCTCGTGAAGTTCAGTGACTTCGTCGACAACGCGGGAAGCGTGAAGTACCTGAGCCAGACCGACAGGCTGAGACTGGTCACGAAATACGAACCACTCGTGGAGCACTTCAAGCGGACTTCACTTGCTCTCGGCAACGGATTGCACCTCCCCCCCCTCAGGACTCGACGCGATCGCAAAGCACATCGCAACCATCGAAGGCGATTTCTCGAATACGGTCCGACCGGACATAAAAAATACTCGCCAGTAGTACCGATCAGTAATAATCGAGCAACCCAGAGAATTCTCCGAATATGCGATTTTGTTACCAGTGAGTATTCACTTTCTTGCCGATTTCATTACCATCGTGATCCGTGTCACAAGTCCGAATTCGATTGCACCGCAATGATTTAACGCCATATGTGTAACCGTGGTTCACGTTGACTAATATTCTTCAATTCGCCCAGGTGACATGAGCGTCGACATACTGCATTCTTAGATAAACCAGGGATTCCCTGGAAGCAGACACAATATGTTGCTGATTCGTGATTGGAGCGGTTCTGAGTCCACGCCTGCAGGGTGGCGCACAAGGCACACAGTGTCTCAGCGCACACAGCGCCTCGGTGCACACAGTGCTTCAGCGCAGGGGACTCGACGAACCGGAAGGGCAATCACTTGCCGACGCGCAACCGGGGGAAACACAGCGCATCGCGGCGTAGTTCACGAACCGGGGAATCCGGGTATGTGGGACACGGTCGGCTCATATCGCAACGTACGTGACGAAGAATCTCATCAAGGACGGTGGCAGTGACAATGTTCAAACGAATCGCAGTGGTCAATCGAGGTGAGGCCGCGGTCCGGCTGATCAGGGCTGTACGCGAACTGAACGCCGAACACGACTACGGCATTCGCGTCATTGCACTGCACACCGAGGCCGAGCGCCGCGCCATGTTCGTCCGCCAGGCCGATGAGGGCGTGACCCTGCGCAGCACCGGCACCGGTAGCCCGTACCTCGACTACGCCGAACTCGAGCGAGCACTGCTCGCAGCCAAGGCCGACGCAGTCTGGGTCGGCTGGGGCTTCGTGGCCGAGGATCCCGCCTTCGCGGAGATCGTCGCGAAACTGGGCATCACGTTCATCGGCCCGAGCGCCGACGCGATGCGCCTGCTCGGCGACAAGGTTGCCGCCAAGATCCTGGCCGAGAAGGTCGGCGTACCGGTCGCCCCGTGGAGCGGCGGACCGGTCGAAACGCGCGCCGACGCTCGTCGTCATGCTCAGTCCATCGGATATCCCCTGATCATCAAGGCCCGAAGCGGCGGCGGCGGACGCGGTATCCGCAAGGTCTGGGCCGAAGACGAACTCGAAGTTGCACTCGAGCGCACGCAGGGCGAAGCAGAGCGGTCCTTCGGCGACCCCGTCGTCTTCCTCGAACGCCTTGTCACCGATGCACGCCACGTCGAGGTACAGGTCATCGCCGACAACCACGGCAATGTCTGGGCTCCGGGCGTTCGCGACTGCTCGATTCAGCGTCGCAACCAGAAGGTCATCGAAGAATCCGCCTCCCCCGTCCTGACCGAAGAACAGTCGGACCACCTCAAGAAGGTGTCGGCCGAACTGGTCAAGGCAGCCGGATACCAGGGCGCAGGCACGGTCGAATACCTCTACCAGCCCGAGAACAAGCTCTTCACGTTCCTCGAGGTCAACACCCGTCTGCAGGTCGAGCACCCGATCACCGAGGTCACCACCGGAATCGATCTCGTCAAACTGCAGATTCTGGTCGCCAGTGGTGACGAATTGGTCGGTGACTGCCCGCCCGCATTCGGCCACGCCGTCGAAGCCCGCCTCAATGCCGAGGACGCGGACAACGATTTCGCGCCGGCACCCGGCACCGTTCAACTCCTCAAGTTTCCGCTCGGCTCCGGCATCCGGGTCGACACCGGTATCGCTGCCGGGGACGTCATTCCGCCCGACTACGACTCGATGGTCGCGAAGGTCATCGCCTGGGGCCGCAACCGCTCCGAGGCACTTGCGCGCCTGCGTACCGCCCTTCGTGAAACCACTGTCGTACTCGACGGCGGCACTACCACCAAGTCGTTCCTCCTCGATCTACTCGATCGCGACGAGGTCATCTCGGCATCCGCGGATACCGGCTGGCTCGACCGCACAGGCGCCCTGACCGGCACCACTCGTCGCGCGGACGTCGCACTGATCGCCACCGCCATCGATGCTTACGACGCCGAGGAGTCCCTCGAGCGTGCGGCCTTCCTCGCCTCGGCACGCGGCGGCCGTCCCCGCGCCAACCACGCGATCGGCCGTACCGTCGAGCTCAACTACCAAGGTCAGGCATACAAACTGACCGTCGGGCGTATCGGCCCGCACCGCTACCGCGTCGACGGAGACGCCGGCGACATCGAGGTCGACGTCGATCGTCTCGGCGACTTCGAGTCACGGCTGGTGATCGGTGATCGGCGCTTCCACGTCGTTTCCGTCGTGAGCCCGGCTCGCTATCTCGTCGAGGTCGACGGCATCAGCCACCAGATCAGCCAGGACGACGCCGGAGTGGTCCGCGCGCCGGCTCCCGCCGTAGTGGTAGCAGTACCGGTCGCGGTCGGCGACGACGTCGAAGCCGGCTCCACCCTGGTCGTACTCGAATCCATGAAGATGGAGACCGCCGTTCGCGCACCGTACGCGGGCAAGGTGCGTGAAGTTCTCGCTACCGTCAACTCTCAGGTCGATGCCGGCGCGCCGCTCCTGCGCGTCGACCAGGTCAGCGAGGAAGCTGTCACGGAGAAGGCTCCGCGAGTCCAATTCGATCTTCCGGCGGCAACTTCCGGTTCCGATACCCGCGCAGATGCATTGGCACAGCTGGAAGCACTGACCGCGATGATCAGTGGCTACGACGTCAGCGGTAAGCACGCAAATGCTGTTCTGGCCGAGTACGACGCACTTCGCAGCGCACTCGAATCCGAGGACCGCGAACTGGTACAGGCCGAACTGGCTGTGCTGACCACCTTCGCCGACATCTGCGAACTCTCGCGCAACAAGCCCACCTCGGGTGAGTCCGCGAAGGACGAATCCGTCCACAGCCCCCGCGAGCACTTCCACACCTTCCTGCACTCACTCGACTCCGAGCGCGAAGGTTTGCCGGCGTCGTTCCGCACGAGACTCGAACGGGCACTTCGCCACTACGACGTCACCGATCTGGAAGATCGCCAGGCCGTCGAGGAAGCGGTGTACCGACTCTTCCTGGCTCTGCAGCGCATGGAAGCCCAGATCCCCGTCATTGCAGCACTTCTCGAAGGCTGGCTCGTCGGCGACAAGGCTCCCGGTTGCTCGGCGCAGGAGCTCAACGAGGTTCTCGATCGACTCATCGTCGCGACGCAGGTCCGCTACCCCGTCATCGGCGACGTCGCCCGCAACCTTCGCTTCCGGTTCTTCGACGAGCCGCGCATCCGCAAAGTTCGCGAAGACGTCTACGACGGAGTACGCGGCAACCTCGCCTACCTCGAAGAGCAGCCGGACGCTGCAGATTTCGACGAGCGAATCGCCAATCTCGTCGCCACTCCCGAACCGCTCCTGGACCTGTTGGGTCGAAAGATCGGCCTCGGCAACCGCGATGGCGGCCCTCTGCTCGAGGTCATCACGCGTCGCTACTACAAGATTCACTCCTTCGAAGACGTCCGCGTTTTCGAGCACGTCGACCGCCGTTTCGTGACCGGCAACTTCGACCTCAAGGGCGACGGGCTACATCTGGTCTCGACGGTGGCCGAATTCGACGCTCTCGGAACGGCTCTCGACGATGTCGCAACAATCGCGCAGGATGCTCCATCCGGTCGCGGCCTGGTAGTCGACATCTACCTCGACTGGCCGAATCAGCCCGCCGACGGCGACACGCTCGTCGAGACGCTGCGCACCGAACTCTCGCGCAACGAGACGATCACCCGGTCCCGCCGCGCGACTGTGATCATCTGCAATCCGAATGGGGAGCCGGTCCGCTGGGTCACCTTCCGCCCGATCGACGGTGAACTGGTCGAGGACAACATCATCCGCGACATGCATCCGCTCACGGGTCAGCGTCTGGACATGTGGCGTCTGAAGAACTTCAACGGCAAGCGTCTGCCGGCTCCGGAGAACACCTACCTGTTCCACCTCTCCGCCAAGGAGAACCCGAAGGACGAGCGCCTGATCGCTCTCGCGGAAATCCGTGACGTGACACCGCAGCTCGACGACGAAGGCCAGATGGTTGCGCTTCCGGCCATCGAGCGCACACTTGCCGCGTGCCTCGACGGCATCCGCCGTGCGCAGTCCCAGCGCGGAGACAAGCGTCGACTGGCAGCCAACCGCGTCGTGCTGTACGTGTGGCCGGTCGCCGACGTTCCCAGCGAACGCTTCTCCGTGATCGCTCAGAACGCAGCCCGACTGACCGTCGGCGCCGGGCTAGAAGAGATCACACTCATCACCCGCCTGAAGGACCGAAAGGGCGGCGCGCCGAAGGAAGTTGCGCTGCGATTCTCCTACCGCGCAGGTGCCGGTGTGGTCATCAACAAGACCACGCCTCCCACTGAACCGCTGCTCCCCCTCGACGCGTACGCCCAGAAGGTCCAGAGTTCGCGGGCACGCGGCACGGTGTACCCGTACGAGCTGATTCCGCTCCTGACCGGCACCAAGGGCACCTTCGTCGAGCACGACTTCGACGAAGCGGGCGTCCTCTCACCTGTCGAGCGTCCGTACGGGCTCAACAAGGCCGGCATCGTCGTCGGCCTCGTGAACACTCCGACGCCGCGCCATCCCGAGGGAATGACCCGTGTCGCGCTCTTCGGTGACCCCACCAAGGCGCTCGGTACCGTGGCCGAGGCCGAATGCTCACGCGTGGTCGCTGCCATCGACCTGGCCGAGAAGTTGAACGCCCCGGTCGAGTGGTTTGCACTGTCCTCGGGTGCCACCATCTCGATGGAGAGCGGCACCGAGAACATGGACTGGGTCTCCCGTGGCCTGCGCCGGATCATCACCTTCACCCAGAACGGCGGTGAAATCAATATCGTCGTCACGGGAATCAACGTCGGCGCTCAGCCCTACTGGAACGCCGAAGCCACCATGTTGATGCACACCAAGGGCATTCTGGTGATGACCCCGGACAGCGCGATGGTGCTGACCGGCAAGCAGTCTCTCGACTACTCCGGTGGTGTGTCGGCCGAGGACAACTTCGGTATCGGTGGTTACGACCGCGTCATGGGCCCCAACGGCCAGGCGCAGTACTGGGCACCCGACCTCACTGCGGCGTGCGAGATCCTGTTCCGTCACTACGCACACTCGTACCTCGCTCCCGGCGAACGGTTCCCGCGCCGCGCAGCGACGACGGACCCCGTCGATCGCGACGTGCGTAGCTTCCCGCACACCCACCCGTCGAGCGACTTCGAGACGGTCGGCGACATCTTCTCCTCGGCGAAGAACCCGGATCGCAAGAAGCCCTTCGACATTCGCACCGTGATGCGTTCGGTGGTCGACCAGGACCACTCTGTTCTCGAGCGTTGGGCCGACATGGCCGGCGCCGACACGTCGGTCGTTCTGGACGCGCACCTCGCCGGACATCCGGTCACAGTGGTGGGCATCGAATCCCGCGCGATCCCACGTAAGGGGCACTTCCCCGCCGACGGTCCCGACACTTGGACGTCGGGAACGCTGTTCCCGAACTCGTCGAAGAAGACTGCCCGCGCGATCAATGCTGCGAGCGGCAACCGTCCGATCGTGGTGCTGGCCAACCTGTCCGGCTTCGACGGTTCCCCGGAGTCGCTGCGCAACATCCAGCTCGAGTACGGCGCCGAGATCGGCCGCGCCATTGTCAACTTCGACGGACCGATCGTGTTCTGCGTCGTCTCCCGCTACCACGGCGGCGCGTTCGTCGTGTTCTCCGGTGCGCTCAACGACAACATGGAAGTTCTTGCTGTCGAAGGCTCGTTCGCGTCGGTACTCGGCGGCGCCCCCGCCGCCGCAGTGGTCTTCACCCGTGAGGTGAACACCCGCACCAACAACGACCCGAAGGTGCAGCAACTGGAGGCAGACTTGGCAGCAGCCAAGGATGACACGGAGAAAGCACATCTGCGCGTAGAACTGAACGCTCAGCGCATCGCCGTCCGCTCCGACAAGCTCGGCGAAGTGGCATCCGAATTCGAAGCGATCCACAACATCCAGCGGGCCCGAGAGGTCGGCTCGGTGGATGAGATCGTCCCTGCCGCAGAACTGCGTCCGCAGATCATCGCAGCAGTCGAACGCGGCATGAAGCGCGCACTCGCGCAGTAAGTTTCTCCGCACGTCGAGCGGTCCCGCGAAATGCGGGGCCGCTCGATTTGTGTCCAGGCAGCGCCTGCGTCAGACGCCCTCGAGCGCCTCTCCGATCTCTTCGAGGACGTGATTGTGCTGCTCTGTTGCGAGCAGATGCCCCGCTGCAATGGTGACTGCCACGGGCCACTCGATGATCTCGAAGGCGACCATCAGTCCCATCACCGCAAAGTAGGCGATCTGCTCGGGTCTCGGAACAGGGATGGCACCGACGATCGGTAGCTCCAACTCGATGCTCCGTGCCGAACGGACGGATTCGACTACCGCGCGGTGATCGACGGGGTTCGTGTGGTCGACGGTGTTCTGGGACATGTCACGATTCCTCAGGATTCATCTCGGGTCGCCCGGGAGTTCGGCGACGTGTCACTTCCAGCAGCGACGCTCACAAGCGTGTCCGATTCACCGGTTTCCGCTTCTTTGATTTCCACGTCGCTGATTTCCACGCTGTCGCGGGCGCTGACTCCCCCGGTTCGGGAGGTGTACGCAGTGCTCGTTCGCGTCGGGATCTTGCGAATCGTCGACTGACCGTTCGCGTTCTCCTCAGTTGCGGCAATCCGCTCCAACGCCCGCGGGGCCAGCGCCGCGAGCAGCGTCGCCGCCGACGCGCAGACCACCGCTTGGCCCCAGGCGATGGGACCAAGCGGCGTGCAACCGAGAAATTGGCTCACCACGGGTGTGCTGACGAGCGTCGCCAGCGCCGCAGCGGATCCGGCAACGGTTGCGACCACCAGCGGACTGCGTGATTCGAGCAGCGTCTGCCCCAGTTGGGTGCCCACCAGGGCAACCAACGCCACCGTCGACGCTCGCCGCCTCCTACCGCTCGCCCGGGCCAGAAGCCACGCTGCCAGCGCACCGATTGCCGTGGCACCGCCGCGGACAGCGATCGTCTGCCACAACGCATGAGCGTCCATCTGTTCGGACTTCTCGGATCCGTTCTCGGACGGGGTGCTCACCGCAAGCGCGGCAGCGGGCAAGGCGTCCGTCATCAGATTGACCAGTAGCAACTGCCTTGCGTTGAGCGGTGATTCGCCGGACAACGCAGAACCGATCAGCGCGAATGCGACTTCACCCGCGTTGCCTCCGAGCAAAACCCCTACCGCTGATCTGACCCGCCGCCACAATTGACTGCCCTCGTCCAATGCGTCGGTCACTCCGCCGACACGGCCGTCGAGGAGCACGATGTCTGCGACGCCGCGCGCCGGATCACTGTCGGTCGACGCCACCCCGATTCCCACGCTGGAAACTCGGATCGCCGCAGCATCGTTCGCGCCGTCACCGACCATGGCGCACACCCGCCCGTCGGTCTCCAACGCTTGCACGATCTCGACCTTCTGCTCGGGTGTCACGCGCGCAAAGACGCTGCTGCCGCGGACCGCATCCCGTCTTTCGGCGCGAGAGAAGTTCTCCCAGTCAGGACCGGTGACAACATCCTCGCGTGCGACGTCCAACCCCAGTTCGGTGGCGACCGCGGCCGCTGTTGTCGGATGATCCCCGGTCAGCACGCGCACTTGCCGTCCGTCGCCTCGAAGTTCTCGAACAAGTTGCGTTGCTTCGGGTCTGAGCGTGTCCGAGAGTCCGAGAAGGCCGACCGCTTCCAACCCCTCGGAGCAACACTGTTCGAGAAATTGCGAGTCTTCGCCTGCGCGTCGCGCGTCGTGTTCCGACAACTCGCGCTGGGCGACGGCAACCACCCGCAGTCCGCGTCCGGCCATGCTTTGAACGTGCTTCGCCGACACAGCATTCGGATCTCGTCCTGCTTCGGTCACGAATTCCGGCGAACCTTTGAGTGCGATCCGCCTGCCGAGCAAAGCTGCCGAGTACGGCCGCCCCGACCTGAACGGAACGAGGTTGTTCGCCTCGACGTCACCGAAAACCGAAGCATCGTCCAGAGCTTGCTGGGCTGCATCGACGACGGCGGCATCCGTCGAATGAAACACGCGATCGTCGCGACTTCCCAAGGCACTGCGCGCCGCAACTTCCAGAATCTCGCTTTCGTCCCAGCCGTCGACGCGTTCGACCGCGGCCACCCGTAGCTTGTTCTCGCTGAGGGTTCCGGTCTTGTCGAAGCAGACCACGTCGACACGACCGAGCGCTTCTATCGATCGTGGCGCACGAACCAACACTCCTGCTGCAGTGAGCCTTCGCGCTGCGGCCTGCTGAGCCAGAGTGGCAACCAGAGGCAGCCCCTCCGGCACGGCAGCCACAGCTACGGCCACACCTCCGGTGACGGCGCGGCGCAGACCGGTACCACGAAGCAGACCCGCGACTGTCACCAACGCCCCACCGCCGATACTGGCCGGCAGGGTCGCCCTCGTGAGTTCGCGAAGTCTGTTGGTCAGGCCCACAGCAGGTCCGGATCGGGACACACCGACATCGGCACGCCTGGTCACCGTTCGGGCTCCGATGGCCGTGACCACGCCACGACCGGATCCGGCAAGCACTGTTGTCCCTGCGTAGGCCATGCACCGTCGCTCGGCCAGTGGCATCCCAGGGGTCGGGTCGGTCTGCTTGTCGACGGGCAGGGACTCTCCCGTCAACGACGACTCGTCGACTTCCAGTGATTCGACGCTCAACAGGCGACAATCTGCGGGCACGATGTCCCCGGACTCGATTGCCACGACGTCACCGAGTTCGAGCGCGTCGGCCGCTGTCTCGACCGTGCCGTCGTTGGTTACTCGCCGAGCTACCGGTTCCTGAGTCCGCAAGAGCCGCTGCACCGCCCGCTCCGAATGAAGCCGTTGAACAGCGGACATCGCGGCATTGCCGACCAAGACCGAGCCGACCAGGACGGCGT
Organism: Rhodococcus sp. SG20037; assembly: GCF_031763325.1. Taxonomy (NCBI): domain Bacteria; kingdom Bacillati; phylum Actinomycetota; class Actinomycetes; order Mycobacteriales; family Nocardiaceae; genus Rhodococcus; species Rhodococcus sp. SG20037. The sequence continues at coordinate 4,328,850 of NZ_CP134497.1, forward strand.
CTACCGGTGAACCGAGGACTGCACTGGCAGCGGAGCCGGTCGCCAACACAGGCGTCAGTGGATCCGCCAATTCTGTTCGCAACGCCGACAATCCGTCACGGATCAACCTGAACCGTGCGGGCGCTCGCACACGAGCTTCCGCACGGTGCGGTGTATGTCGGATGGATTCGGATAGTTCGCGAACGACAGCATCACCGTCCATCTCATGCCAGGTATCGCTCGGAGTACCGACAGGGACGGGCGCTTGAATCACAGATCGGGACAGGGTGTATCCGGTCCACAGTCCCGCGGCCGAACCAGCCGTGACCGGCCCCGGCCCTGCCCCTCGAACTCCCGGAAGCATGATCAAGGCACCCAATGCCGAAGAACCTGAGGAGAGTTCGACACCGCGCCTCGTCGCTGTTCGAGCAGCCGGGAGCGCATGGACAACCCGCCACGCCCCGGCCAAGTCGGTGTGGATGTCGGCACTCACGTGCTCGCCACTCGGTGGTGAAATCCCGATGCGTAGCACTGCCTGCCCCGCTATCGCCCTACTCGACACGATCGCAACTGTCCGACCCTCGGCCACCAACGCCGAGAGAGCCTCGCGCAGGCCGGCTTCGGCAGTCGATTGCGCCGGATAGAGCTCGTCGAATCCACTTCGCAGTGATCCGAGCCCGTCGTCGTCGATCGTGACGGCTGCGACCCCGGCCGCACGTATTTCGCCTATCAGTTTTTCCGCCAGACCTTTTCGCACGGGTCGCACGACCACTTCGGCGCCGCCGATGCGGTGCCTTCCCACTCCGACAGTTCCGTCGTTCAGAGCTTTCCTGGCTTGTTCCCACACTGCGACGCGATCCGACTCGGCCACCTCTCGTATGTCGGAAACCCGGAGCGAGTCGTCGAAGAGGACGCTCGGATCGACGAGGACGGTGTCAATACGATCGAGCATGCGTAGAGCCGCAGAGTCCGAAACGGCGGTGTGGTGCGTCCGACACAGACCGTATGACACACCAGCAGCGAATGATTCGCGCGACATCCGAAGCGGCCGCGGCGCCGAAACCTTGATACTCGTCGCGACGGTGTCACCGCCGGCGGACACGGTAGCCAGTGCAGCCCCGGCCGCCAGCTGAACCCCAGCGATCCTGTCGGCATAACGCTCCCCCGGACCACTCGGGTCAGGCCTCGTGGAAGCACCGCGACCGCCAGGTTCGAATGACCACACCCGCCGAGAGTTTCGCGCCGCCAGAGTTTCGCGCAGCAGCATCGTCCGCAGCCCGAAATCCACGCCCAATGACGCAGGCGCATAGGTCAGAACATCCGCGAACGACGTCGCCGACTCCAATGCGAAGTCGGTGAGCGAACGGCCAAGGCGCTGTTCGATTCGCCGACGCACCCGGGGTTGATAATTGATCGCCGACGCGGCCGCCGAGACATAGGCGGAACCTGGGATTCGCGGGGCACCGAATATCGATCCCGCTGCTGCAGGAATCATCCCCACACCCGCCAACGCGAGGGTGCCGGTCCGCAACGCCACGTCACTGACAGCGGTTCGCGGAATCGTCGAACCGCCCACCAACGCGAGTCCCGACAACGCCAGGCGCGGCGGCAAAGTTGCCACCGACACCGCACGCCGGGCCATCGCTGAGAACATCAGTGAGAGGATCGAGTGTGCGAAGAACTGTGAGTTCGATCCTGTGACCGGCCGGCCGCCTTGTGGGAGTTTCCGCTCGATTCCTTCTTTACCTGTTCCGGCTTGCTCGTGCGGCCAACCGCCTTGACCTCGCGATCCGGCCGACCGCTCTTGCGATCCCATTCGTGGAGTACCAGGGCCGTGCCGCCGACTGCCAAGAGCACCGGCCATTCCACCAATCCCGCCGCACCCACGGCCGCCATCGTGAGAACCGCCGTCGGCGTCGAGGAACTACCCGCACGAATTCCGTCTCGGACACCCTCCGCCGATCCGCGTATCCCGCCCGTCACTCCACCGATCACTCCACCACCGACGGCTCCGGCCACCGTCGTCGTTGCGTCTGCCACACCACGAACGACGCGGGTGGCTTCGTCCACAATCATCATCGGACGCTCCTATCAGCAGTCCATCGAAGAATTCAGTATTTGAGGCCATACCCAACACCGACGGCGGCAATCACGATCCGATACATTTTTCGGCGAACCTGGCGAGGGCGCGCCATCGCCAGCGCCGTGAGAGGGTACGGTGCGGGATGCAGCGACCACCTTCATCGACGGGAGTTCCACACAGTGGCGATCATCGGAAATTCGGACCTCGACATCTTCCGTCTTAGCTTGGGCGGCAACCCTTTCGGATGGACAGCAGACGAGAAGACGTCCTTCGAGATCCTCGACTCGTTCGCCGAAGCCGGTGCAAACTTCATCGACACCTCCGACTCGTACACGGCGTCGGCTCCCGGCAATTCCGGCGGGGAATCCGAAACGATCATCGGGAAATGGATCACCGATCGGGGACTGCAGAACGACATCGTCGTCGCCACCAAGGTGGGTAGCCATCCCGATTTCAAGGGCCTGAAGGCCGACAACATCGCGGCCGCAGCTGAGGCGTCGCTGCAGCGACTGCAGACGGACTGCATCGATCTGTACTACGCACATTTCGACGACCCGCAGACTCCGCTCGAAGAAACGCTCGAAGCCTTCAACGCGTTGGTCGTCGCCGGCAAGGTTCGCTATCTCGGAATCTCCAACTACAGCCCCGACCGCGTCCGGGAGTGGCTGCGGATCACCGAGGAGAACGGTTACGCCGCGCCCATCGCGCTGCAACCGCACTACAACCTGGTTCACCGCAAGTCGTACGAACCCGAACTTGCCCAGATCGCCACCGACAACAACATCAGCGTCTTCCCGTACTTCGCTCTCGCTTCCGGCTTCCTGACCGGAAAATACAAGACCCGCGCGGACATCGAAGGCAGCTCCCGCGAACGACTGACCGCCGGATACTTCAGCGACGCCGGACTCGACGTCGTCGCGGAACTGGCGACAATCGCGCAGGCACACGACAGCGAGATCTCGACCGTCGCGCTGGCCTGGTTGCTGACTCGACCGGGCATCACCGCACCGATCGCGAGCGTCAGCCGGCCCGAGCAGCTCCCGGCGCTACTGGATGCCCCGAATCTGGTGCTCTCGTCGAATGAACTGGACACTCTCGAACGGGTGTCGGCGGCAGTCGGAGCCTGAGATCAGGCAGTTTTGAGATGAGCGCCGAGGGCCGTGTTGTTGATCGTCCAGAACGACCAACCGTCATGGCTCTCGGTGTCGCCTGAGATGTGACCGGTGACAGCATTTGCGGCCGCGGTCGGATCTGGGAATCGGCGGCCTTCCATCGGTCCGCGCATGATCTCGACGACCTCGGTGGTTTCGTCGAAGCGCCCGACCCAGCGATATCCGTGGCAATCGGCTGTCATCTCGAGGCGATTGTCGACGACTTCGATCTCCTCGACACCGCTGGCGCGACGCTTCTTCGCGGCAACTGGCGACGTCTTACGCTTGGTCGCAACCGGGGTCTCGACGTAAATGCTCGGATCCTTGACCGCGGCCAAGCCCAGCGCATCCCAACGATCGTGACCGTGCACGACGCGCCCACGCGGAATCGCGTGATGGCCGGTGCGATTACGTCCGGGGCTGTCCATGATCCACAGGTCGACCTCGGCGCGGATGTCGTCGGCGACCTCGTTGGAGGGCAACATGTAGAACTCGTGCGGATCTGCTGCCAGATCGACGAACACCCAGAACTCGGAGCGGGTGTCGTCACTCTCGAGCGACTCGTCCTGACGCCTGGCCTGCCAGTCACCGTCGAGCTTGGACCGCACGCGGACGATTCGGCTGACACCGTCAGCGCCCGTCACCTCGACGGGATTACGACGTGAGTGCGTGAGACGGACAGCCTTGCCCCCACGCTGCGTAGCTTCGGAAATGAACGCATTGATGCCGCGGCTTGCGGTGTCTTCCATGATCGACCTGTCTCGAGCGGGTACGCCCGCATCACCGGATCGGCATCGGGGTCGAGCATTGAGCGAAATCCCGGCCTTTACTTCGATCGTGTGGCCGGTCAGTACCCCCGACCTTACAGCTCCGGCGACGGCCTGACTACGGCGCCCGACGCTCGTTCCCAGAGGTCAGCAGTGCAATGTCCCCGTAAAGCGCCGCCCGGTGAGCGAACATCAGCTCTTCCACACCGTCGAATTGATCCCCGACGTAGTGCGTGTTTGCAGCCGAAAGTTCACGTGAGCCGGAGCGCGCAAGTAGGTCGTCGATCCGGCTGTCGAGGCTCGCTGCATGCGCAACCGCGCGCTGCGAACTCAACTGATCCTCGGCCCGTGCGACCAGGTCACCGATCCGCGCGAGGGCCGCCACGCGCTCGACCAGCTGGTCCCAGACCGCGCCGAGCGCTTCCCTGCGCGAAGCGATTCCGGCTCGGGTTCCCTCGTCGCGTGCCAGTGTTTCCGCGTCGTCCAACTCCGCAAGAATCGAACGCAGCGCGACGGTGTCGACCGCGATCTGGGTGATCTCGTCGGCCAGGTCGAGTTGGTTGCGTTGAATGACGAAGTGGTCGGAATGCCACGCGCTGGAGCTTTCGATCCGGTCGAACAGATTCCCGGCGAGGTAAAGCAAGGCGTCGTACTCACCGGCGCGTCCCTCGGGTTCTGAATCGACCAGTCCGTCGAGGACTTCCGCGATGCGCCTTCCGGCATCGGCGATGACACCGGTTCCCTGGACCTTCCCGAACTGGGCGGCAAGTTTGTCGAGTGCTGCGTTTCCACTGCTGGCCACGACACCGAGCCCCACCGGCAGCTTGGCTGGAACCGGTGTACGGGTGAGCCCGGCAAAGAGAGCCTCGCGTTGCTCGACGTCGAGATGCAGGCCGTCGCGCCGGTCCTTGCGGATGGCACGGACACTGCTCGCGAAGTGACGATTGGAATGCACGATCGCCGATCGCATCGACTGAACGCGCTTGTCGAGCGCCTGCACCCGTCGTTCGAGGACAACCTGAACAGGGCCGATGCGAGTCGCGAGCAGTCGACGTCTGGTGCGGGCCAGCTCGTCGGTGAGATACCGCAACTCCGAGAAGCCGCCGATCTCCGGGAACGAACGTCCGACACTGCGCCGGTTCGCCAGGATCGATCGCGTCGACTCGTCCCCATACCCCCCGGCAATCAGCAGCGCGACATCATCGGACAACTCCGGCCGGTTCGACTCGACGGTTCCCGCCGCACACCACTCCCTCACTCGGGTGGAGATGAGCGTTCGCCGTTCGGTCACCGATGCCACGACAAAGACGTCGTCAGTTCCGTCTCTCATCTCACGGCCATCCGTCATCTCACGCCTCCTGCTGGGTGCCGGTTACCACTGTTCCAGAATCTGCCGACACGCGCCGGACCCCTGCGACCCAGCTCGACGCACCCCTGCCATACCGTAGGCGGGTGACCTCCCTGCGATCAGACGCGCACGCAGGTCACTCGCGCGCATCGAAGACTGATCCAGCAGTTCAACCGCTGCTTCCCGACCTCGCGATCGAACAACTTCAGTCCTTGTTGCAAGTACGTTCCTGGACTCTCGCGGAATGGTTCGCGATGGCCGACCAACGCGGATTCCTCGCGCCCGCTGCCAGCGTTCCGCTCTTCATGGAAGCCGCGCTGAAGTATCCCGAGCACCGCGAGGCGCTACTTCGCCTCGCCGGTCGACGCGGGCAGTACCTGGCGGAGCAGAACCCGGATTGGGCCCAGCTACGACGAATCGGATCACGCCGGGACGAGCTGTGGCTTTCGCCCGATCCGGACGACCGTACGGCCTGGTTCGATTACATACGTACGGTCGACCCGGAACTGGCGAGCGAAGAGCTCGAGATCGCTTGGGACGACGAGGCCACGGCAAGCCGGCTGCACTTCCTCGACCATCTCGACGTCGGGCTGGGTGAACACGACTACGCACTCCTCGAGCGTGCACTCGACGATCCAGCCGTGCGGGTCCGTGAGCGTGCAATTCAACTACTACGGCAACTCCCCCGATCTCCGTTTGCCTCTCGAATGGTCACTCGGGCTCGGTCCTGGGTGCGGCTCGAGACGAAGCCCTTGCGGCCGCGCCTTGCCGTCCGATTGCCCGGCTCGCTCGACGACCTCGCATTTCGTGACGGCATCGAAGACGTCCACTACAAGAACAAGGGCATCCGGCGCTGGTGGTTACGGCAAGTCGTGACCGCCACTCCGCTGACGCTGTGGGAATCTATGGCCGGTTCGCCACGCGAGGCCCTCACCATCCCCATCGAGAAGCAATGGCGCGCGGTGATGATCGAATCATGGATTGCCGCAACCGTTCTCCAGAAGAACACCGCGTGGGCGTCGGCATTTCTGGAGCGGGACGGGCGCACGACCGACCGGAGAATCGTCGCCATCGCGGACCCACGCGAGCGCGTCGAGTACATCGTTGCCGGCCACGCGGACGAGTACCTTCTGGGCGTCGACGGCAGCGCACTACTCGACGGCATCGACCGCCCATGGCCCCTGGCCGTCGCCGAAAAGTTGTTGAATGCCTTGGAGAACGAAGCGATGGAGCATGCTGCGACGGGTGAGGACTTGGGCATCCACTCGCGTCACAGTCACTTTTCCACCCTGCGAAGCGTGCAGGCGCGCTTCCCTTTCGACGCCGTACCGCTTCTGCAGGACGCGGCGGCCCGAACGAGTGACCCCGGGTGGCAACACGCATTCACCGACAGCGCCGTCAACATCGAGCAGCGCCGACTCCGCTTGGACATTCTGCGCAATCACCGCTGAACGACGAAGGGGCCGCATCCTTGGAACGGAATGCGGCCCCTTCGTCGTTCGTGAAAGATCAGACCACGCTGACCATCTCGTGATCAGCCACACCGGCGGCCAACACCCGAAGGTGATCTTCGGTGCTGCCGAGGGTGTGCTCGATGGCGACGAGTCGGCTCACGTAGTGCCCCACCGGGTACTCTGCGGTCATACCGATACCACCATGCATCTGGATCGCCTCCTGGCCGATGAGCCGAGCCGGACGCCCGATCTGCAACTTCACCCGCGAAGCGATCACTGGATCGACGACGCCGTCGGCAAGGGACATCGTTGCGTACAGACTCATGCTGCGTGCCAACTCGAGCGAGACGTACAGGTCGGCGGCGCGGTGTGTCAGTGTCTGGAACTTTGCGAGGGGAACCCCGAATTGCTTACGCGTCTTGAGGTATTCGGTGGTCAGGCGTAGCGCCTCTTCCATCGCTCCGACAGCCTCGGCGCACAGCGCGGCCTGCTCACGGATCTGCGCGGCCTGGATCAGAGCAGTAGCGTCACCGCCCTCACCGAGTGCTTCGGCCGGCGTATCGGTGAACTCGATCTGCGCCCCGCGCAACCCGTCGTGAGTGGCGTAGGACTTGCGTACCAAACCGGAGGCATCGCTCTTGACGAGGAACAGTCCGACGCCACCGCTGGGGAGCGCAGCGCTCACGACCAAGATGTCCGCCGTCGCGCCGTGGCCGACGGGATTCTTGATACCGGTGATGGTCCAGCCGCCGTCGACCTGGGCCGCCGCGGTGGCCCGTTCGGTTGCCGGCCAACGGATTCCGGGTTCCTGGTCGGCGAACGCGAGGAACGTGGTGCCCTCGGCCACTCCGGGAAGAATCGACGAGCGCTGCTCTGCGCTGCCCCCTTCGGAGATGAGCCCGCCCGGCGTCACGACCGCGTCGAGTAGCGGCTCGGGTGCCAAGCGTCGACCGATCTCGGTCATGACCGCGCCGATTTCCACTGGGCCGGCGTCCATGCCGCCGTCGTCCTCCGAGAATGTCAGGCCGAGCAAGCCGACCTCGGCCAACTGCTTCCAGACCTGCGGGCTCCACCCGGGATCGGAGTCGATGATCGCGTTGCGCTTCTCGGCGTCGTAGCTACGCGCGAGGAGATCCTTGGTGGTGTCGCGGAGAAGTTTTTGTTCGTCGTTGAGTTCGAAGTCCATGCCACGCCTCACAATCCGAGGATCGAGGAGGCGATGATGCTGCGCTGCACTTCGCTCGATCCGCTGTAGATGGATACCTTGCGGTAGTTCAGGTACGTCGGGGCAGTGTGCTGCGCCCAGCTCGCGGAGGCGATGTCGCTGCCCGCGTCGTACGGCAGTGAATCAGGGCCGGCCACGTCCATCAGCAGTTCGACGCTCGCCTGCTGCAATTCGGAGCCACGAAGCTTGAGCAGCGACGACGCCGGGTTCGGCTGGCCGTCAGCGGAACTGGCTACCACCCGGAGCTGAGTGAGCTCGAGGGCAAGCAATTCGTTTTCGAGTTCGGCGAGGCGAGCAGCGAAGAGCGGATCTTCGAGCAGTGTTCCGTTGCCGACCTTGACCTCGGCAGCGCGGGCCTTGGCCTGGGCCAGACGAACCTTCGAGAACCCGACGCGGGTGACACCGGTTCGCTCGTTGCCGAGCAGGAACTTGGCGTAGCCCCAGCCCTGGTTCTCTTCACCGACCAGGTTCTCTCCCGGAACGCGGACGTCCTCGAAGAACACTTCGTTGACCTCGTAGCCGCCGTCGATCAGCTTGATCGGGCGGACCGTGACGCCAGGCGTCTTCAGATCGACAAGGATGAACGAGATGCCGGCCTGACGCTTGGGCGCATCGGGATTGGTGCGCACCAGGCAGAAGATCCAGTCGGCGTACTGTCCCAGCGTCGTCCAGGTCTTCTGACCATTGATGACCCAGTCGTCGCCGTCGCGGACCGCACGGGTCTTGAGCGAAGCGAGATCGGAACCGGCCTCGGGTTCGGAGAATCCCTGGCACCACCAGATGTCGAGGTTCGCAGTCGCCGGAAGGAACTTCTCCTTCTGCTCCTGCGAGCCGAAGGCCGCGATGACCGGACCGACCATGTTGGCGTTGAACGCCAAAGGTTCGGGAACCGACGCAAGCTGCAGTTCGTCGAGCCAGATGTTGTGCTGGACCGGGGTCCAGTCCTTGCCGCCCCACTCGACCGGCCAGTGCGGTACCGCCAGACCGTGAGCGTTGAGGATCTGCTGCGCCTCGACCATACGGTCGCGCCCCAACTCCTCGCCGTGGGCGTACGCCTCCCTGATGTCCGCGGGGATTTGCGTACGGAAGAACGTCCGCATCTCGTCGCGGAACGCTAGTTCCTCGTCGGTCAATGCCAGGTTCATCGGGATTCCTTCGCACTCGAAACCGGATTCATGTTCGGTTCGACCGTACCCCGACAGCTATGGAGGCGGAACAGGTACCGCAAAAGACGGCACTCAGGGCCGACCCCCTACACGGTTTTCAGGACCAACAGGTAACCCCCGCCCGCGGCGTCGATACTTGTTTCGACATTCAACGCGGGAGCCAGACGCGACAACCGATCGATCAACCAATCCGACGCTTCCTGGGCGTCGTCCTTGCCGGGGCAGCGAGCGACGGCGACGCGGCCACCCTTTCGCTCGAGCTGCTCCACGACCCCGATGATCGGAGCGGGATCCACGACGAACAGCCGATCCGGCCATTCCACAACAGGTTTGACCGCACCCTTCTTGGTGTTGCATGCGCGGTGCGCCAAGCGTTCGACGCCGCCTTTGGTCTTGCCACCCTTTTTTGCGGTGTTGATGCTGTCGATACTCGGGCCGCGCGGATCATTGACGGACATGTCGGGATCGACCGGTTCGTCACACAGCCAGCAGCGCCAGGATTCACGTTCGCCGACTTCTTGAAGGGTGCTCATGTGGCAACGGTACCGTGCGCACTTTCGGCTGTTACCGCTACCAAAAGTGCGCACGGGGGCCGAAGGCCCTACATGTCTGCAATCGCCTCCAGCGGCTTTGTCTTGGCCGCTCGGTTGGCCGGCCACAGCGCCGCCAAGACACCCACCACACCCGAGCCGATCAGCATTCCGACCACCTGACCCCACGGGATCGTGATCTTGTCGAGGCCCTGATCCGCGAGAGTGCTCACGAAGGCCCAACCGAACGCGATGCCGAGAACAACTCCGACCGCCGCGCCGTACACCGCGATGAGGACCGACTCGAGGTAGATCGTGCGTCGCATCTGTCCTCGCTGCATGCCGACAGCTCGCAGCATTCCGATTTCTCGTCGCCGCTCGACCACCGAGAGTGCCAGGGTGTTGATGATGCCCAGGATTGCGATCACGACCGCGAGTGCAAGCAGTCCGTAGAGGATCGCCAACAACGTGTTGATCTGCTGGCCCTGAGTTCCCTTGAACTCCTCACGATCCTGCACCTGGACGACGACGTACTTCTCCGTGGCCGTTTCGAGCTCGGATCGCAGCGTTGTCAGATCCGCGCCAGGCTTCGCCTTCACCAGCACCACGAAGTCCGGCAGACTCTCGGCCGGCATCAGCTTCCTGTACGCCTCGTCCGAGACGATCCACGAGCCGATCAGCTGGTTGTCCTCGAACACTCCCGCGACAACGGTCTGGTACTCGACGCCGCCAGGACCGGTCAACGTCTGGGTCGAGCCGACAGTCCAGCCCTTGTCATCCGCAGTCGACTTCGAGACGAGCATGTTGTTGCCGGTCAGATCGACCGTGCCCTCGAGGATCTTGTACTCGAGCACGCCTTCGATCGGGCCGTCGAACGAAGCGCCCTGCTCGTCCTCACCGTCGACCTTCGCACGCACTCCGTGCAACGACGTCGCGCTCTGCACGTCGGGCACCTGTCGGACCGCGTCGGCCGCACCTCGCGGCACGCCGATCGCGTTGGGACCGGTCAGGATGTAGTCGGCCGAAACACCCACGTCGACAAGAGCATTGATGCTCGCCTTGGCCGAAGAACCGAACACTCCGATGACCGTCACCAGCATCAGACCGAGAGTCAACGCGAATGCCGTTGCGGCCGTGCGACGGGGATTGCGCACCGCATTGGTACGAGCCAATCGCCCGATGGCACCGAACGGCTTGGCGAACACGGCACCGAGCGCGCCGACGATCGGCCGCGACAGCGCGGGAGCCCCGAGAAGCACCGCGATGATCAACGAGAACGCACCGAGCCCGACGATCAGCGCCGCGCCACCACCGGTACCGCGAGAGCCGAACACGAGCAGTGCCACACCGATCACGCCGAGAATCGCACCGATCAACGTCCGCACTCGCAGTGAGTCGCCGGTGGAGGCGAACTCCTCACGCATGGCCGCCACCGGCGGGATCTTCGACGCACGACGAGCCGGGGCGTAAGCGCTGAGCGTCGTGACGACGACGCCGACCACCAACGCGACGATGATCGTGCGGGCACCCACCTGGAGCGGGCCTTCCGGCAGACCGACGTCGAATGTGTTGAGCAGACTGCGCAATCCGTAGGCGAGACCGATACCGCCGAGCAGACCGATGATGCTGCCGATGAGTCCGACCACGAGCGCCTCGGTGACCACCGAACGGCCGACCTGCGCTCGGCTCGCACCGATCGCGCGCAGCAGCGCCAGCTCACGAAGACGCTGCGCCACGATCATCGAGAAGGTGTTGTAGATGATGAACGTTCCGACGAGTAGAGCAATCGCGCCGAACGCCAACAGGAAGTAGTTGATGAAGCTCAGCGCCGAGTCGACCTCGGCCTTGGTCTCCTCACGAACCTGGTCGCCGGTCTGCACCTTGAGATCGGGGAAAACCTGCTCGACGCGTTGCTGCAGTTCCGTCTGCGACACCCCGTCGCCCGCGACGTCGATGTACTCGACGTGTTGGCCGTCGGTGAAGAGTCCACGGGCCTGCTCGTCGGTGAAGAGCGCGCCGATGAACCCGCCGGTGTCACTGCCCGCCCCCTCGTAGATGCCGGACAACGTCACGTCCACGATTCCGCGGGCCGGTGCCAGAACCTTGGCGGAGTCCCCCACCTTCAGTCCGGCTCGCTCGGCGGCGCTGGTGTTCAGCGCGACCTGACCGGTCTGCGTCGGAGGCGCGCCCTCGACGAAGGTGTCGGGTTCGGCAATCGCCTGGCCCGGCGGTAGGTAGGACTGCCCGATACTCGGCGCGCCGCCGGTCTGAACAGCGCCGCCGTCTGCGTTGATCAGGACGATCTGTCCGCTGACAGCCGGCGCCACCGCTCGGACACCGTCGACTGCGGCAAGTTTGTCGACATCCTCGACCGGAACGCCACTGGTGTTGCGCTCTTCCATCGATACCCGGACGTCGACGCCCTGGGCGGTGTTCTCGAAGATCGAATCGAAAGTCTTCTGGAGGGTGTCGGTGAAAACGAACGACCCCGCGACAAAAGCCGTGCCGAGCACCACGGAGAGAACCGTCAGCGCAAGTCGCACCTTGTGTGCCGCCAAGTTGCGCAGGGAAACCTTGCGCATCGGCGAGTTACTTACCGAAGCCATGTGCTCAAGCCCCGGCTTCCACGTTCACGACCGCCTGCGGAGCGTCCAGACGCTTCATCCGGTCGAGGACCGAATCCGCCGTAGGCTCGCGCAATTCGTCGACGATCTTGCCGTCCGCGAGGAACACCACCCGGTCGGCATACGCCGCTGCCCGCGGATCGTGCGTCACGATCACCACGGTCTGGTTGAACTCGTCGACGGCCGCCCGCAGGATGGAGAGCACCTCACCGGAGGACTTCGAATCGAGGTTTCCGGTCGGCTCGTCGCCGAAGATGATCTCCGGCTGACCCGCCAGCGCACGCGCACACGCCACACGCTGCTGCTGACCACCCGAGAGCTCTCCCGGCCGATGATCGAGGCGATCCCCGAGACCCAGCTTGGTCAGGACGCTGTTCAACCAGGTCGGGTCCGCTTTGCGTCCCGCGATGTCGAGCGGCAACGTGATGTTCTCGAGCGCGGTCAGGGTCGGCACCAGGTTGAACGCCTGGAAAACGAAACCGATGCGATCGCGTCGCAATTGGGTCATCTGTTTGTCGGAAAGCGTCGTGAGTTCCGTGTCACCGATGAGAACGGAACCCGAACTTGCGGAATCCAGACCGGCGAGGCAATGCATCAGCGTCGACTTACCGGAACCGGACGGCCCCATGATCGCCGTGAACTCACCGCGGGCGAAATCTGCGGACACCGAACTGAGGGCGTGCACCTGGGTATCTCCGGTGCCGTAGGTCTTGGACAGGCCGACTGCGCGGGCCGCGACATCCTGGGCGTGCGAACTCATGATCGCCTTTCCTGTTCACTTCGGTGCTACTTTGCGGGCGTGACGGGCGCCCGTGAAAACACGGACGCCCGCAATGGTTGGTTCCATCCTGTCGGGTGGCGGGCGCGCCCGCCATCGGGGACCACCCTGATATCTGCGGCCGAGCCGGTCAGGGTCGGGGGAATGCGACCCCTCCTGCTTGTGCGCATTGACTGGAAACAGCGATACGAAGACCGGGCGCACATTAACCTTGTGACACCAATCACACGAGAGAGGCGGCCGAATGTCCGACGCCACCGCTGGAATCATTTTCGATCGGCTAGAGCACTGGGCGACGGTCAAGCCTGATCAAGCAGCGATGACCTTCCAAGGGACCGAATTCACGTGGGCTCAGTGGCGGGACCGCATCTTGCGTATCGCCGCCGCCCTCGCCGAATCAGGCATCGGTGCCGGCGACACTGTCGCGTTCGTCGACAAGAATCATCTGTCCTGTCTCGAAGTCACCTACGCCGCCTCACTACTCGGCGCCGCGAATGTCGTTCCCAACTGGCGACTTTCGAGCGAAGAGCTGGATTACGTTCTCGCGGACTGTGGCGCTCGCATTCTGTTCGTCGGCAGCGAACTACTCCCCCAGGTCGTCGCGATGCGAGACCGCTTGACGGCCGTCGAATCGATCTTCGCCGTCGGCGGTGAACACGACGAATTCGAGCCGTGGATCGACGAGGTCACACCGCTGCACTCCCGCCCCGAGGTGAGCCCCGATGCCACCGCTCTGGTTCTCTACAGTTCCGGGACGACCGGTCGCCCCAAGGGTGTCCAGCTCACGCATCGAAACCTGTTCGCGCACAGCAACAATGTCCTCGAAATCCTGCCGGCCCACGAGGATCACCGATTCTTGATCGCGATGCCGATGTTCCACGTCGGCGGAACGTGCTACGCCATCATGGCAATTCACACCGGTGGCCGCTGTTACTTCACGAGAGAAGCCGACGGACCGTCGATCTTCGCCGGTCTCGCCGCCGGAGCCAACATCGCCTTTCTCGTCCCACCGGTCATTGCCGGAGTCCTGGCCGCAGGCGAGCAGACGGTCGCCGCCTTCAAAGCATTCAAACGCATCACCTACGGCGCCGCCCCCATGCCGCTCCCACTGTTGCGCGCGGCACTCGCAGCGTGGCCGGACACCGAATTCGTGCAGGTCTACGGCATGACCGAAATGGCAGGCGTCATTACCGCGTTGATGCCGGACGTTCACCGCGACGAGTCGCAGGTCGAGCGCATGGCATCAGCAGGTACGGCGATCCCCGGCGTCGAGATGCGCGTGGTGGACCCCGTCACGCTCGAGGACGTGCCCACCGGAACGACCGGTGAACTGTGGTGGCGATCCGAACAGTGCACACCCGGATACCTGGGCAAGCCTGAGGCGACGGCCGAAACGATTACCGCAGACGGGTGGCTACGTAGCGGCGACATGGGCCGCGCCGACTCCGACGGCTTCGTCTTCATCGAGGACCGCCTCAAGGACATGATCATCACCGGCGGCGAGAACGTCTACTCCCCCGAGATCGAACGAGTACTGGTGGAGCATCCGGCAATCGCCGAGGTCGCGGTCATCGGCGTTCCCGACGACCGTTGGGGTGAAACCGTCAAGGCTGTCGTGGTTCTCACTGCCGAAGCGCAGATCGACGAAGCCGAACTGATCACCTATACACAGGAACGCCTCGCAAAGTTCAAGTGCCCGACCAGTATCGACGTCGTCGAGATTCTTCCCCGCAATCCCACCGGAAAGATCCTCAAACGCGACCTCCGCAAACCGTACTGGGACAACCGCGAACACAAACTGGTCTGAGTTCGCGTGCTGTAATGGGGCGGTGACTTCGCGCCGCCCCACCACACCCAATCCGACCGATCCGTGCCCGTGCGGCAGCGGCAACGCGTTGGCCGAATGCTGCGGCAAGTACATCAGCGGAGTAGCGCACGCACCGACCGCCGAAACCCTGATGCGTTCGCGTTACACGGCTTTCGCTGTGATGGACGACGAATATCTCACGCGGACTTGGCATCCCGACCATCGCCCAGCCCAACTCGATCTCGACCCCGACCAGAAATGGCTCCGGTTGGAGATCCTGGACACCGAACGGGGCGGGCTGTTCGATTCCGACGGCGTCGTGGAATTTCGCGCTCACTACACATTCGGACGCGAGCGGGGAATGCTCCACGAACGCAGTCGATTTGCGCGAACAGAGGGTAAGTGGCTCTATGTCGACGGCGATATCGGTTAGGTAACTCCGGGCACCGCCGCCGCGGATCCCGATAACGCGAGCCCTACGATCGAGTCATGACAACGAACCGGACGAGATCATTTGCCGCTGTCGCTGCCATCGCAGTGGGCGTGAGCCTGACTGCCTGTTCGCAGGACGCGGAGACCACTCCCACGGCAGCCACCTCGGCCGTCACCTCGACCTCGAGTGCAGCAGCGTCGACCACAGAACCAGTCCCGACGGACAGCTCCGACAAGACGTCGGCTGCGGGCACCGAATCCAAGCTCACCGTCGTCGACATCCGAGTGGGCGAGCACGACGGATTTGATCGTGTCGTCTACGAAATGGGCGGAACCGGCACACCCGGTTGGCGCGTCAAGTACGTCGACGCGGCGACGCAGGAAGGCAGCGGTAAGCCCGTGGACATCAAGGGTGCCGCAGTGATCCAGGTCCTGATCGACGGTTCCGCATATCCCTTCGACAGCGGAGTCGAGCAGTACTCCGGCCCCAACCCGGTCCCCGGCGTCGGCGGAGTCGTGACCGAGGTCAACGGGTCCAACGTCTTCGAGGGAGTCACGCAGTCGTTCATCGGCGTGACCGAGAAGCAGCCGTTCACGGTCACGACGCTCAGCGACCCTCCTCGCGTGGTGGTCGACGTGGCCCGCTGAGGCCGCACTTGACCTGAAGTTTGGTTGAGGTTCTACCTTCGTGTCGTACCGGCCACGTAATCTTCGTGGCCGGCGACCGGAGGGGCGAAGTCATGAGTATGGAAGTCACCGCGTGGAACGCGATGTACAACGCGATGCACGCGCAAGAAGATCGGCGCCCGTTCTCGAAGGCGACACTGAAGCGGATCGCGACGTTCGCAGTTCCACAGAAACGCAACCTCAGCTGGTACCTCGTACTGAGTGTCGTCACTGCTGCGCTTGCCGTGGCAACACCTGTCCTGGCCGGGCGTGTGGTCAACGCGATAGTCGGCGGCGACGCCGTCGACGTGGTCGTCAAACTTGCCGCCCTGATCGCACTGGTAGCACTTCTCGAAGCCGCTCTGGGCCTGTTGACCCGGTGGCTCTCGGCCAGCATCGGCGAAGACCTGATCCTGCATCTGCGCACCACCGTCTTCGATCACGTCCAGAAGATGCCCATCGCGTTCTTCACCAGAACTCGAACCGGAGCACTGGTCAGCCGTCTCAACAACGACGTCATCGGCGCTCAGCGCGCCTTCAGCGACACCTTGTCCGGAGTGGTCAGCAATCTGGTCACCCTGGTGATCACGCTGATCGTCATGCTCGGGATCTCCTGGCAGATCACCGTCCTCGCGCTGCTACTTCTCCCGATCTTCGTCATCCCCGCACGGCGCATGGGCGCAAAACTTGCAGCACTCAATCGTGAAGCAGCCAACCATAATTCGCTCATGAGCACCCAGATGACGGAGCGGTTCTCCGCTCCCGGCGCGACTCTGGTCAAGCTGTTCGGCCGCCCGTCGCAAGAGTCGGCGGAGTTCGCGGTTCGCGCCCGGCGTGTGCGCAACATCGGAGTCCGGACCGCAATGCTGCAGTCCGTCTTCGTCACAGCGCTGACACTGGTCTCGGCCCTTGCTCTTGCCCTCGTCTACGGACTCGGCGGCTTCTACGCGCTGCGCGGACAGTTGGACGCAGGCGCCGTCGTGGCGATGGCACTGTTGTTGACGCGGCTGTACTCACCGTTGACCGCACTGGCCAGCGCCCGGGTCGATGTCATGAGCGCCCTGGTCAGCTTCGAGCGGGTATTCGAGATTCTCGATCTGGCACCGCTCATCACCGAGAAGCCCGATGCACGCACGGTGCCGGATGGCCCGGTGTCCGTCGAGTTCAAGAACGTCACTTTTGCGTACCCATCCGCGGACAAGGTGTCACTAGCTTCTCTGGAGGAAGTCGCGATCCTCGACACCCGCGGCAGCGAGGACGTGTTGCACAACCTGTCGTTCCGCACCGAAGCAGGACAGATGGTCGCCTTGGTCGGCACGTCCGGTGCCGGAAAGTCGACCGTGGCGCAGATGATTCCCCGCCTCTACGACATCGACTCCGGATCGGTCGAACTGGGCGGTGTCGACGTCCGAGACCTCAGTACCGATTCCATCCGGGAGACCGTCGGCATGGTCACGCAGGACGGGCACCTGTTCCACGAGAGCCTTCGATCCAACCTGCTCCTCGCGCGACCGGATGCCACCGAAGAAGATCTGCGTGAGGTTCTGGAGCGCGCACGGCTCACCGACCTGGTTGCGTCGCTGCCCGACGGACTGGAGACCGTGGTGGGTGAACGCGGTTACCGCCTCTCGGGCGGCGAGCGTCAACGCCTGACCATCGCACGCCTGCTCCTGGCCCAGCCTCGCGTCGTCATCTTGGACGAGGCCACCGCGCATCTCGACTCGACGTCGGAAGCTGCGGTTCAGGAAGCACTCGGCGAAGCACTCGCCGGGCGGACTGCGGTGGTGATCGCTCACCGATTGTCGACGATCCGTTCCGCGGACCTGATCCTTGTCGTCGAGGCAGGCCAGATCGTCGAGCGCGGCAACCATGAGGAACTGCTCGCGCGCGGTGGCCGCTACGCCGAGTTGTACCGCACGCAGTTCGACACCAACGCCCGGAAGAACGGCGCCCTCGCACCGACGCCGATCTGATACCGCGCAGCGCCTTGCCCCCCCACACAGAAAACAGGCGCTGTCCTCCTCGCGGAGGGCAGCGCCTGTTTCAGTCTTCATGACAGTCGTTGAAGCTGTATGTCAGTCGTTGTAGCGATCGCGTCCGCCACCGCGGCGGTCGTCACGTCCACCACGATCGTCCCGGCCACCACGGTCGCCACGGCCACTCGGACGTCCCTGCGGCGGCCCGAAATCAGGCTGCAGCTGGATCAGGACGCCGGAGATGCGTGTGCGACGCAAAGCTTCGAGAGTCTCGTTGGAGAGGTCGGCCGGCAGCTCGACGATGCTGTGATCCGGGCGAATGCTGATGTGCCCGAAGTCGCTTCGACGAAGCCCACCCTCGTTGGCGATGGCACCGACGATGGCACCCGGAACGACGCGGTGACGCTTGCCGACTGCAATGCGGTACGCGGCCAGCTCCTGGCCCTCGGGCCCACGCGAGCGCGGGGCCGGGCCATCGTCGAAACGACGGGGAGGACGTGGTTCACGAGGCTCGCGCTCACGACGCGGCGGTGCCGGCGGCTCGGGAGAAAGCAAGAATGCTTCGCCGTCGCGCGACTGCAACGCCAGAGCGGCAGCGATGTCGATGAGCGGAACGTCGTGTTCCTGGTCGTAGTCCTCGATCATCTTGCGGAACATCGCGAGATTCTCCGAGGCCAGGCTCTCGGTGATGGAGTCACCGAACTTGGCCACGCGCTGGGCGTTGACGTCGTCGACACTGGGAAGCTGCATCTCCGCAAGCGGCTGACGGGTCGCCTTCTCGATGGACTTGAGCAGATGACGCTCACGCGGGGCGACGAACAGCAACGCGTCACCCTGACGACCGGCGCGGCCGGTACGACCGATGCGGTGGACGTACGACTCCGTGTCATGAGGGATGTCGTAGTTGACGACGTGGGAGATTCGATCCACGTCGAGGCCTCGAGCAGCAACGTCGGTCGCGACCAGGATGTCGAGGGCGCCGTTCTTGAGCTGACCGATGGTCCGCTCACGCTGGGCCTGGACGATGTCACCGTTGATCGCGGCAGCCGAGTGCCCGCGGGCGCGCAGCTTCTCCGCCAGGTCTTCGGTGGCCTGCTTGGTACGGACGAAGATGATCATCGCCTCGAATGCCTCGACCTCGAGGACTCGGGTCAGTGCATCGAGCTTGCGCTGATGAGCAACCTGAATGTAGCGCTGCGTGATGTTCGAGGCGGTCGACGTCTTGGACTTGACGGTGATCTCGACCGGATTGTTCAGGTACTGCTTCGAGATCCGGCGAATCGAGCCGGGCATCGTTGCGGAGAACAGGGCGACCTGCTTGTCGCCGGGGGTGTCGCGGAGGATGCGCTCGACGTCCTCCTGGAACCCCATCTTGAGCATCTCGTCGGCCTCGTCGAGAACGAGGTACTTGAGATTGGTCAGATCCAGGGTGCCCTTTTCGAGATGGTCGATGACACGACCCGGGGTACCGACGACGACGTGTGCGCCGCGGCGCAGGCCCGACAGCTGGACGCCGTAGCTCTGGCCACCGTAGATCGGCAGGACGTTGAGTCCGGGGATGTGCGCGGAGTACTTGCCGAAGGCCTCGGCAACCTGAAGCGCCAGCTCACGCGTGGGAGCAAGCACCAGCGCCTGGGTCTGCTTGATCGACGTGTCGATCCGCGACAGAACGGGAACTGCGAAGGCTGCGGTCTTGCCGGTACCGGTCTGTGCGAGACCGACGACGTCCTTGCCTTCGAGCAGTGGCGGAATGGTGGCAGCCTGAATGGGCGAGGGCGACTCGTAGCCCACGTCTGACAGTGCCTTCAGTACCCGATCATCGATGTCGAGGTCGGCAAATGTTGGGGGTTCGGGGTCACGCTCAATATCACTCATTTGACCAGCAGTTTAGCGGATAGAGTATAGACACGACGACATACCGGGGGTGCATTTACGACAGATCCACCCTCCCAGCGGGTTTCGCCTAGCGTAGGAAGCATGACCGCAGCCACCGCAGCCACCCCCTCCCAGACCGTTGTCGCGATTGCCCAATTCGCCCCGGGGACGGACAAGAAAGCCAACCTCGAATCACTGCGATCACTGGCTTCCGATGCAGCAGCACGCGGCGCGAAAGTTGTCGTGGCGCCGGAATACTCGATGTTCACCGCACCGAAGACGGATGAGCGTTTGATCGAGTCCGCGGAGGACCTGGACGGCGAATTCGGTTCGGCGCTGGCGTCGGTCGCCGCGGAGTTCGGAATCTTCCTCGTGGCAGGAATGAACGAGCGGATCGACGACGTGAGCAGAATCTCCAACACCCTCGTCGCGATGGACCCGAACGGCGAACTGGTGGCGACCTACCGGAAACTGCATCTTTACGACGCTTTCGGTTACCAGGAGTCGGCCGTGATCCGCGCGGGCGAGATCACCGAACCGCAGACTTTCGGGTGCGACGGCCTGACCTTCGGCCTCCAGACCTGCTACGACCTGCGCTTCCCGGAAGTCACCCGGCGCATCGTCGACGTCGGCGCAGACATCTTGCTCCTGCCCGCCCAGTGGGTGCCGGGGCCGCTCAAGGAAGACCACTGGACCACTCTCGTGCGCGCCCGGGCCATCGAGAACACGATGTACATCGCAGCGGCAGATCAGAGCGCGCGCGGCGGCGCGGGTGCCAGCATGATCGTCGACCCGATGGGCGTCGTGATGTGTTCACTTGGCGAGCAGGTCGGGGTCGCCACCGCACTCGTTTCGGCTGCTCGCATCGCCGAGGTACGCGAGAAGAATCCCGCTCTCGCGCTGCGGAGGTTCACAGTCTCGTCGCGGTGACCTGCAGCGAGTAGCGTCGAACTGGTCGGGGTTCGAGCTTCTCGAGGACAACGCAGTGACCCAGTATCGGGATCGATCTTCCGCCGGCAAATTTCTGGCCGGGCGGCTCGAGACCTTGCGTATCGACAAGCCCGTCGTTCTCGGACTCCCGCGCGGCGGAGTTCCGGTCGCAGCCGAGGTGGCTGCGGCACTGAACGCTCCGCTCGACATCGTGGTGGTGCGCAAGCTCGGCAGTCCGTACAACCCGGAACTGGCGATGGGCGCTATCGGTGAGGGCGGCGTGCGGGTCCTCAACCACGACGTCATCGCAGCGGTTCGCGTCTCGAAAAGAGAACTCGTCGCCGTCGAACGCGATGAGCGAACCGAATTGGAACGGCGGGCGCATCTCCTGCGCGAGGGGCGGACCCCGGTTTCCCTCCACGGACGCACTGCGGTGATCGTCGACGACGGAATGGCTACGGGCGCGAGTGCCGCGGTTGCCTGCCGATGCGCGCGCACCGCGGGTGCTGCCGCCGTGATCGTCGCGGTCCCAGTAGCCTCCCCCGAAGCCATGAGAGTGATCGCGTGCTCCGCCGATCGGGTCGTCTGCCCCTTCGTTCCTGCCCTGTTAGGCGGCGTCGGTGCTGCATTCGAGGACTTTCATCAACTCAGCGACGACGAAGTGCTGTCCTTCCTCGCCTGAGTGCACACCTCTCCAGCCTGAGCACAGTCCAAGAGATCCCTGAGAATTTGTGATGTGTGCAACATTTCGCTCCTCGGTGCCGATAGCCCAAATGGAACAAAAAGAATTCGGCTTTCTGGAGGAACCGTGACCATCTCGACCGATACCGTCGACGCCGTCGCAGCTGCGTGCCGTGACCGCCTGGGCGACCCTTCCGCCTGGGTTGCGTCAGACGCTTATCGACAGAGCCTCGCCCTGTGCATCATCGAATCCGTTCAGTCCACGTCGGGTCACAGCGAAGTGACCGTCGTCGATCGCTACCTGGCGTACCGGAAAGCCCGCGAGGACAAACCCGTCACGGATGGCGCACGTGAACTACTCCGCACCTTCGAGGAAGCCGGCAGTTCGGACCAGTGGGCAGGCAAGATCGGCTCGTACAAGCGTCGCTACACGGCGACGGGTGTCCCGATCGAGGCACGGCACATCCAACAGGTCGCCGAGAAACTCCATCACTTGCGGATCAACAGCGTCGAGGACCTGCTGTCGGCCGCTGATTCCGACAACGCTCTCGAAGCCGTTCACCATGCCTGGGTGGACGCGTGCGGAGACGGTTCCGAAGTGACCTGGGCCCACCTGTTGATGTTGGCCGGAATTCCGCACACCGATCTGGGGACCGCTGCCGACACCTTCATCAGCGCGACACTCGGCACCACCGAGTTGCCGGGAGACACCTCGGAGATCCTTGCAGCTACTGCAGAGCAACTCGGAGTGGATCCGGACCGATTGGACTACGCAATTCGGCGGTGGCTGTCCGTGCACGGTCGCGCGCTCCAACACGTCGCCTGAGTACCTGTAAACAGGCGGTCACACTAAACTGCAGGTCAGCGCCCGACCATTTCTACCGAATAGTAACGACAGTGCAAAATGACGACTAATGTGATGCAATGCACATCAGAAATGTCAGTAGTCACTGGAGGGGTCAATAGTGCGCGAGTTCTCAGTTCCACAGTCGTTCTCAATTCCGGAGAACGTATCCATGGCCGACTCCGTGTTCCGTCACGCCGAAGAAGACCCCACATTCGTGCCGTTCAAGAGGCCGTCGAACGGTGGATGGGTCGACGTCACTGCAGCTGAATTCGCGAAGCAGGTCTCCGCAGTTGCCAAGGGCCTGATCGCGTCAGGTGTCGAGCTCGGCGACCGCGTCGCTATCCTGTCCGCGACTCGCTACGAGTGGGTCGTTCTCGACTACGCCATCTGGACTGCCGGCGGATGCACCGTCGCGATCTACGAGACCTCCTCCCCTGATCAGGCGCAGTGGATCCTCGAGGATTCAGCGACGACACTTCTGGTCGTCGAAACGGCCAAGCACGCGGAGACTCACAAGGAAGTCACCGACGGCGCAGAAGCCCTCCGCGAGGTTCTTGTCATCGAGTCGGGTGCGATCGACGAGCTGTCCAGTCGCGGTTCGGCAATCACCGACGAAGAACTGCACACTCGTCGTCACCAGGTCACCGCCGCCTCGCCCGCGACCCTGATCTACACCTCCGGAACCACCGGACGCCCCAAGGGTGTCCAGCTGACGCACTCCAACTTCTACGCCGAGTCCAACGCCTGCCGCCTGGCGATGCCGGAGTCCATGGTCCCCGGCAAGAAGACTCTGATGTTCCTGCCGCTTGCCCACGTATTCGCGCGGGCGATCTCCTTCGGCGCTTTCGACGCCAAGGTCACCGTCGCCCACACGTCGGACCTGACGACGCTGCTCGAGCAGTTCGCCGGCTTCAAGCCCAACTTCATCCTCTCGGTGCCCCGCGTGTTCGAGAAGGTGTACAACTCGGCTCGCCAGAAGGCAGTCGACGGCGGTAAGGGCAGCATCTTCGACAAGGCTGCTGCCACCGCCATCGAATACAGCGAATCCCTCGAAAAGGGTGGCCCCGGCCTGGCACTCAAGCTCAAGCACGCGGTATTCGACAAGCTCGTCTACTCGAAGTTGCGTGCAGCTCTGGGTGGCGAGTGCGAGCGTGCAGTCTCCGGTGGCGCAGCCCTCGGCGCGCGCCTCGGCCACTACTTCCGCGGCGTCGGCATCCCGATCTACGAGGGCTACGGACTCACCGAGACCAGCGCCGCAATCACCGTCAACACCTCGAGCGCGCAGCGCGTCGGCACCGTCGGCAAGCCGATCAACGGCCATGCAGCACGGATCGCCGAAGACGGCGAACTCCTCCTGCAGGGCCCGGTCGTCTTCGCCGGCTACTGGCACAACGAGAAGGCCACCGCCGAATCCATCGTCGACGGCTGGTTCCACACCGGCGACCTCGGATCGATCGACAACGAAGGCTACGTCTCCATCACCGGACGCAAGAAGGAAATCATCGTCACCGCGGGCGGCAAGAACGTCGCACCGGCAGGCCTCGAAGATTCCCTGCGCGCGCACGCTCTGATCAGCCAGTGCCTCGTCGTCGGCGACGGTCAGCCGTTCATCGGTGCACTGATCACCCTCGATCCGGAAACACTGCCCGGATGGGTCGAGCGCAACGGCCTACCCGCCGGCACCCCGATTGCCGATCTGGTGAAGAACGCCGACCTGATCGCCGAGATCGACTCGGCCGTTGCCGACGCCAACAAGAAAGTCTCCAACCCCGAGCAGATCAAGAAATACACGATCCTCGAGGTCGACTTCACCCAGGAGACCGGCGAATTGACGCCGACGCTCAAGCTCAAGCGCAACATCATTCACGAAGCTCACAAGACCAAGATCAGCGACCTGTACGCCTGATCGATCGTCTTTCACGAGTCTGGCCCGGTTCGAATGCGAACCGGGCCAGACTCGTTTCACTGTCCGGCGCAGAGTAGTTCCTCTTCGATCTCGGATGGAAGGCCGTGCACCGCACGATCCTCCCGCTGAGTCGGCAGAGTTTCTCGCTGCATCCACTCCCAGGTATCGCGCACGGTGTCTTCGACGGGCCGGCACCGCAGCCCTGCTTGCCCCGCCTTGGCGGTGTCGGCTTCGAGGAAGCCCGCGAACTCGCCCTCTTGCGGAACCCAACACGGAAGTTGTGTCCACGGCTGCACTCCCGCAGCGGCCAGCCTGTCCTCGTCGATCCACACGAGTTCAGCGTCCGAACCGGTGGCATCCACGCACGCCTGGAGGAGCCCGGAGGTAGTGGTGTGGCCGGACGGGCTGATGACGTCGTATGCCCCGCTGATCCCGGCGGCCAGTCCGGCCAGGACAAAGGTTGCGATGTCGCGGGCATCGACGTACTGCAACGGTCTGGTCGGCACTCCGGGAGCAACGACACGTCCGCCCGCCGCGATGCGCTGCAGCCACCACGGCAACCGCCCGATGTCCTCGCGCGGGCCGAGGATCAAACCTGCCCTCGCGAGTAACGCGTCCGGGAAGGATTCCAGGACAGCGAGTTCGGCCCCGCGTTTGGCGGACGCGTAATCGCTGTAGTCATCGGAGGTCGCAGATGCGGCCACCACTGGTGAGGTCTCGTCTACGTGCAAGCCCCATTGGTAGACGGATCCACTGGAGATGTATGCGTACCGGTCGACGTGACCGCGCAAAACGCGTGCATTCTCACCGACCACTCGGGGGCTACCCGACCAGGTGTCGACGACAAGATCCCATCGACGATCACCGAGCGCATCAACCATCGCACGCTGATCGGTGCGATCCGCGAACAGGACCTCCGCTGTAGGTGGTGGCGCTCCGGTGAGCCCACGATGGAGCACTGTCACTTCCCAGCCCCGAGCCAAAGCGTCATCGACGAGAGCGTGGCCGAGGAACCGTGTTCCTCCGAGCATCAACAGCTTCATGAGGGCCATCGTCACTTGAAAAGCGTCGTGCGGCAACACGTTCGTCTGGTAGCGCAATTTCCGGCGACTGAGGCACGGACGAACCGCTCAGATACCTCGTCTGGGATTGAGAACGTTCTTCGGATCGAATGCGGCCTTGACTGCAAGCATCATTTCGCGTTCGGTCTGGCCGACCATGTCCGCCATGTACGGCGCTTTGAGAACCCCGATACCGTGTTCACCGCTGATCGTTCCGCCCAACGCCAGTGCGCCGGCAACGATGTCGTCGAAAGCTCCGCGCGCACGATCCTGCGCACCCGATTCGGCAGCGTCGAACACGATGGTCGGGTGGAGATTGCCGTCGGCGGCGTGACCGAAGGTTCCGATCGTGACGCCGTGGCGATCGGCCGCTTCACGAATGCATTCCAACATGGACGGCAACGCCGGCACCGGCACCGCGACGTCGTCGAGAAGTACCGTGCCCAACGCCTCGAGAGCCGGCAAGGCCATGCGGCGCGCGGCGGTGAACTCTTCACCTTCCACCGGATCGTCGGTGTGGAAAACCTCTCGGGTCCCGGCACTTTCGCACGCCGCGGCGCAGTCCGCTGCCTCGGCGGCCGCCGACCTACCGTCGCACTGGATGAGCAGCATCGCCCCGGCCGATTCGTCCAGCCCCATCTTGGTCAGCCGATTGACGGCGCCGATGGTGACGTCGTCCATCAACTCCATCTGACACGGTTCGGCCACTGCCGACACGGCGAGGACGGCATCGATCGCGGACTCCGCGGAATCGAAGAAGGCGACCACAGTGGTCGCGGCAGTGGGCGCCGTACGCAACCGCATCGTGGCTTCGACGATGACCGCGAGAGTGCCCTCCGACCCGACGAGCAGATGTGTCAAGTCCAGCCCCGCAACATTTTTGCGCGTCCGTGCACCGGTACGGATCACACGCCCGTCGGCGAGTACCGCCGTCAGGGCCGCAACGTGATCACCGGTGACGCCGTACTTGGCGCAACAGATGCCGCCTGCATTTGTCGCCAGGTTGCCGCCGATACTCGAGATGGACCGGCTTCCCGGATCCGGTACGTACCAAAGTCCCTGCTGTGCAGCAGCTTCCGCCAGGTCACCGTTGATCACTCCAGGCTCCACCGTGGCGGTGCGCGCGGCAGGATCGATCTCGAGAATGCGATCCATGCCCGCGACGCTCAAGACGATGCATCCGTCGAGTGCGTTGGCGGCGCCGGCCAACCCGGTACCTGCCCCTCGTGTCACCACCGGAACGGCGAGTTCGTGGGCCACCGCCATGACCGCAACGACGTCGTCGACCGTCTTCGCCTTGACCAGCGCGGCGGGCCTTCCGGCTGCGGTGAGCAGTGATTGATCCCGGACGTACGCACCCATTCGGTCGGGATCGGTTGTCGCCCTGTCCCCCACCGCTTTCTGCAAGCGTTCACCCAACAGATCGATACTCGTGGTCATTGTGTTCGTCCTTCGTAGAATCCGCGCACATGGCGCTCGACCAAAACGGCGGCCTCGTCAGCTGCACCGCGCTCGATCGCGTCGGCGATACCCTCGTGCTCGGCCAACAGTGCGCCGAGCGTGGCCGCCGAGTTCTCGCGCGAGTCGAGTTCGCTCAGCAGGTAGCCGGCGATGCTGTCGCGGAGAACCGTCATGACCAACCCGAACGCCTTGTTCCCGCCCGCTCCGGCCAGCGCAACGTGAAAGTCGACATCGGCGTCGTGGAATGCGACCGAGTCGTCGGCAAGGGTTGCGACGCGCATCCGCTCGATCGCATCCCGGGCGCCGTTCGGCACCGCGACGACAGTGCGCAGCGCAGCAGCTTCGAGCAGCACTCGCAATTCGACAAGATCGCCCAATGGAACTGCACCCACCTGCAACGCCGTGCTGAGAGCTGTGGCCGCGGAATCGGCCGTATGCTCGTGCGTCACCCGAGGCCTGGCAGTAGAAGTGGTGTCCGCGCCGGTCAACAATCCCTGCGCTTGCAGGACACGAAGCGCCTCACGGACCGTCGATCGCCCCACCGAGAACGTCTGTGCAAGTTCCTGTTCGGTGGGCAATGCCTCGCCGACGGGAAGCGAGCCGTCGAGTATGGCAGCACGGATTCTTCCCGACACGGCAAGGCTGAGCGGCATGCGCGACAACGGAGTCGTATCCATGCCGCGACGCTACCACCCCTTGCCTGCTTGTCTGACAAACTGTTTAATTGAGGAGATTCGTGACCCGGACCACAACAGAGAAGGTGCCGACCATGACCGACAAGCTCGAATTGGATCCCGCGACCACCGCCGTCGTGCTCATCGAGTACCAGAACGACTTCACCACCGAGGGCGGTGTTCTTCACGAGGCCGTCGCACCGGTCATGGAATCGAACGGACTCCTCGCGAACACCGCCGCGCTGGTCGATGCGGCCCGTGCGGCGGGTGTCACCGTGATGCACGCACCGATCACCTTCGCCGAGGGGTACAACGAAATCACCTCGCATCCGTACGGAATCCTCAAGGGCGTCGTCGACGGAAAGGCCTTCGTGAAGGGTTCGTGGGGCGCCGCTATCGTCGACGACCTCACTCCGAAAGACGGCGACATCGTCATCGAGGGCAAGCGTGGACTCGACACTTTTGCCAGCACCAACCTCGATTTCATTCTGCGCAGCAAAGGAATTCGCACGATCCTTCTCGGCGGTTTCCTGACCAACTGCTGCGTCGAATCGACCATGCGCACCGGATACGAGAACGGTTACCGGGTCATCACACTCACCGATTGCGTGGCAGGCACTTCGGTCGCCGAACACGAGAACGCGATCACCTACGACTACCCGATGTTCTCGCACCCCGTCACGTCGAAAGAGGTGCTCGGCGCGCTCTCCTGAGAGGACTACCTGGAATGCGCGAGAAGGAATTCACGGCTGACGTTGGTGACACTGGCGTGAACCTTCTCGTGCAGCAGGTCGTGACCGGCGTCCTCGAACTCACGCATCTCGACGTTGCGCAGCGTCCGCGCCCAGTCCCGGACGGGATCGACCGGGGCGATCCGGTCGTCGGTACCGTGAACGACCAGGACTGGGATGCCCGCGTCGGAGAGTTCCGCCCACCCGTGTTGCTCGACCGCACTGCGCGGGATGCCGCACAACACCGCGGACGCGAATTCGTGATCGCGATGAGCCAGCACCGTCAGCGCAGTCACAGCACCTAACGAATGACCCATCACCGCCTGCGGAACGTCGGGCAGTTCCGCCAAGGCGATGTCAGCCAGCGCGGCTGCATCGGCAGCAAGATCGGAGAGCGGAGCCCCGACTCCCGGATCACCCTCCGACAAACCGTGCCCGGTGTGATCGATCGCCCACACGTCAATCCCCGACGCCGTCATTGCGCTCGCGAAACGGTGATACTGCCCGCTGTGCTGACCGAGGCCGTGCAGAAAGACCAAAGACACAGTGGGCACTGCGCCCCCTGCCGCCGGCCAATGCCGAAAGTGCACCTGACCGGTTCGTCCGTCGAAGAAGGGCATGCTCGTCATTCTGCACTCTCCTACGGGTATCCGCGGGCGGTGGGCGATTACTGGTGGGTTGCCTTGTCGGTGAGCGATGGCACAATCTCCGTGTGTTCCTACTCGATGATCAGATCGTCTACAGCGCCAGCGACCTCTCGGCCGCGGCCTCGTGCGAGTTCGCACTGTTGCGGCAACTCGACGCCCGAACCGGTCTGATCTCAGCCGAGGCGGCCGAGGCGGATCCGATGCTCGAGCGGACGTCGAGCCTCGGCGACTCGCACGAGCGCGAACAGCTTCAGAAGTTCATCGATCAGCACGGAGACGGCGTCGTCGTCATGGCGCGACCGGAACACTCACGCGCAGGCCTGACCGCTGCCACGTTGGCCACCGTCGAGGCAGCACGATCGGGCGCGCCAGTCATTTATCAGGGAACCTTTTTCGACGGCCGATTCCTCGGGTTCTGCGATTTCCTCGTCCGCGAAGGCGACACCTACGCGGTCTACGACAGCAAGCTCTCCCGGCACGCCAAGGTGTCGGCACTTCTACAACTCGCCGCATACGCGGATGCGTTGGAGCGCAATGCAATTGCCGCCTCCGATCAAGTTCATCTACTGCTAGGCGACGGCAGCACGTCGTCGCACGACATCGGAGACATCGCGCCGGTATTCGCGGCACGTAGAGCTGAACTCGAACGAGTCCTCGACGAGCACCGCGCCGAGGGGAAACCGACACAGTGGCTCGACGATCGGTACCTGCGTTGTGGTCGATGCGACACCTGCAGCGTCGAGGTCGAAAGCCATCGAGACCTGCTGCTGGTTGCGGGTGTCCGCGGCAATCAGCGTGAACAGCTGATCGTCTCGGGGATCACGACAATCGACGAACTCGCCGCGAGCACCGGCCCAGTCGAGGGAATCCGCCGGGAAACACTCGACAAGCTCCGTGCACAGGCAGCGGTTCAACTACGCCAGGAACTGTCCGGCGACGCCGAATTCGAGGTCTACGAACCCTCGGCGCTCGGCGGACTCCCCATCCCCGACGACGGCGACATCTTCTTCGACTTCGAGGGCGATCCGCTCTGGGCCGAGGACGGGTCCACCGATTGGGGGTTGGAGTATCTGTTCGGTGTGGTCGAAGGGCCTGCGGACGACTACGTGTTCAAGCCGTTCTGGGCACACGATCGCGAGGGTGAGCGCCAGGCGCTCCTCGACTTCCTCGATTACGTCACCGCGCGTCGAGAAGCTCATCCAGGCATGCACATCTACCACTACGCCGCGTACGAGAAATCGGCGCTGTTGCGCTTGGCCGCACGTCACGGTGTCGGCGAGCAGACCGTGGACACCCTGCTCAGCGAGAACGTGCTCGTCGACCTGTACCCGATCGTCCGCGCGTGCCTGCGGATCGGACAACGCTCGTACAGCATCAAGAAACTCGAGCCGCTCTACATGGGTGAGCACGGCCGTGACGGTGACGTGACCAACGCCGCCGCCTCGGTCGTCGCCTATGCCGACTACTGCGAATTGCGCGACGGCGGACAAGCCGACCAGGCCCGGGAACTTCTTCAGGGCATCTCCGACTACAACGAGTACGACTGCGAATCCACTCTCCGCCTGCGTGATTGGCTCGCCGAGCGCGCCGCAGAACATGGTGTCGAACTTCGAGAGCCGACCGGACAGATCAAGATTCCACTCGAAGAACTCACCGAATCGGAAATCGCACTCCGCGACTTCGCCGGCCACAAGGCCGGTTCGACACGCACCCCCGATCAGCAGGCTGCTGCTCTATTGGCCGCAGCAGTCGGTTACCACAATCGCGAGCGGAAGCCGTACTGGTGGGCCCACTTCGACCGATTGGTCACACCGATCGAAGACCTCGTGGACATCCGCGACGTCATGGTGGTCGAACAGTCCGAAATTGAAGCGGACTGGCACAAGAGCACCCCGCGGCAGAAGAAGTTTCGTCGCCACATCCAATTGACCGGAAGTTTCGGCACCGGAACATCTTTGAGTCCGGGCAGTGATTTGTTCGCTCTCTACGCAACCCCCTCCCCCGATGCCGTTGCCAGCGAGAACCCCACCCAACGCGGCACCAGCAGCGTCAAGGTCACCGCCGTGGTCAAGTCCGAAGGGCTCGACGTGGTCACCGTGGAAGAACTGCTCGGCGGTGACGAATACCTCGATACCCCAGTCGCATTGGCACCTGGTCGTCCGATTCCCACGGGACGTATGGAGAAGTCGATCGCCGCTGCCGCATCCGACGCCAGCGAGATCCTGCCCGAACTGCCATCCGTCGCAGCGGTCGACATTCTCCGGCGCAGCACCCCGAGGACACGCTCGGGTTCACCGCTCCCTCCCGTCGGGACCGACAACAACTACGCGGAGGCCATCACCGCCGCACTTCTCGACCTCGACGATTCCTACGTGGCAGTACAGGGTCCCCCTGGTACGGGCAAGACCTACACGGGCGCTCGTGTCGTCAAGACACTGATCGAACAACATCAGTGGCGAATCGGAGTGGTGGCACAATCACATTCGGTGGTCGAGAACATGCTCGGCGGCATTCTGAAAGCCGGCGTGGACCCTGCACTGGTCGCAAAGAAGGGCAGCCGCAGCAAGACCGCGGAATGGCAGGACATCGCGTCCGAAGAATACGCCGGATTCATCGCCGAAGCGGAAGGCGTCGGCTGCGTCATCGGCGGCACTGCATGGGACTTCGCGAACACCGATCGTGTTCCCGCCGGCAGTTTGGACTTGCTCGTGGTCGACGAGGCAGGTCAATTCGCGCTGGCCAACACGATTGCCGTCGCGATCTCCGCGCGAAACCTGTTGCTACTGGGCGATCCACAGCAACTGCCGCAGGTCAGCCAAGGTACTCACCCCGAACCTGTCGACGAATCGGCACTCGGTTGGCTCGCCGAGGGACACGGTGCACTGCCACCCGAACTCGGCTACTTCCTCGAGAAAACGTGGCGGATGCACCCCGATCTGTGCGCCCCCGTGTCTGCACTGTCGTACGAGGGCAAACTCCACTCCCAGGAAACCGTCAGTGCAGCAAGGAAACTCGACGGACTCGCTGCCGGAGTGCACACGGTGTACGTCGATCACCGCGGCAATTCCACGTACTCCCCGGAAGAGTCGCAGGAGATCGTTCGCCAGATCCAGGGCCTTCTCGGTACGCCTTGGACCGACCCGAGCGAGTTCGAGGGAACCAGGCCGCTGGAGCAGTCGGACATTCTCGTGGTCGCGGCGTACAACGCCCAGGTGGGCACCGTCGAGCGCGATCTCACCGAGGCCGGTCTCACGGAGGTCGAGGTCGGGACCGTCGACAAGTTCCAGGGCCGCGAGGCTGCGGTGGCAATCGTGTCGATGGCCGCATCTGCCGTCGAGGACGTCCCGCGAGGGATGTCGTTCCTGCTGTCGCGAAACCGCCTCAATGTTGCTGTCTCACGCGGCAAGTGGTGCGCGATCATCGTCCGATCGCACGCGTTGACGCAGTACATGCCCAGTACGCCTGCGGGATTGGTCGAACTGGGCGCGTTCATGAGGCTGACGAGCTAGCCGAAGCCTGTCTTACCCGAAGCACTGCCTTACCCGAAGCACTGCCCTTCGCCGCGATAGGTGGGAACCGAGGTTCGGGTGCCGTCGGCTTCGACCACGTACACGCGGTCGAAGCGCTCGCACAGCTCGCCGGCTTTGGCGTGACGGAACCACACACGGTCGCCGATCGCGATGTTGCCGGCTTCCTTCCCGGTGACCGGCGTCTGGACTTCGCCGGCACCTTCGTTGCGGAGCAGTTTGAGACCGGCGGGCCAGACCGGCGACGGAACGCGGGTGGCTCCCGCAGGTCCGGACGCGATGTATCCGCCACCGAACAGGGTCGTGACGGACGGCGTCGGTTTGCGCACTGCCGACAGTGCGAAGAACAGCGCCGGATCGGGACGGAAGGCACGGTAGCGGTCGAACAGGGTCGGTACGTACAGTCCGGAGCCTGCTGTTACCTCGGTCACCACAGGATCGGCCGAGCTGACCTCCAGCGACCCCGTACCGCCGCTGTTGACGATCTCGAGTGCACCCACGGCATCGGTGACGGCCGCGACCACAGCGCCCCTTCTGGACGCCAGTTCGCGGGCAGAGGCCTTCTTGACCCAACCGATCGGAGCGCTGGTGTCCGGGAGGCCGGCGATCTGGGCTTCGTAGAACATCACTCCGACGACGGAGAATCCGCGTTGGCGCGCACGCGCCGCGAGTGCGGCGACCGCGGCAGGTTCGCGCAGCGGCGAGCGTCGTACGCCCAGATGGATCGGACCGATCCGAAGCGACGCATCGACGTCGAGACACACCCGGACAGGCGCATCCCCCGTCGACGCCGAACGAATGAGGTCCAACTGCGCATCGTCGTCGACCATCAAGGTGATCGATGCGAGTGCTGTGTCATCGGCAGCGAGATCCGCGATGGCGCCACGATCGGCGGTCGGGTAACCCATCAGGATGTCCCGTGCGCCCAGCCCGACCAGCCACAGAGCCTCGCGCAGTGAGTACGCCATGATTCCGCGGAATCCGCCGGACGCGGTCAGTGTGTCGCCGAGAGTTTCAGCCAGAACCGTCCGACAACGAACCGATTTGCTCGCCACTCGCACCGGGGTTCCACCGGCGCGGCGCACCAGGTCGGCTGCATTACTGCGCAGGGTGGTCAGATCCAGAGCAGCCAGAGGCGGGTCGAGTTCTCGCGTGGCAGCAGTGAGTCGATCAAGGGTCCGGGTCACAGATGATCCAATCGTCGCGGCGTGCGACCAGTCAATCACCAATCCTGGACGTATGTCCAGGATGGCGGTTCTACTGAGGCGCGACCACGGCTTTATTGGCGATTACCTGAACCATTTCTCCGAACTCGGCAATAGTCGCGTCGGAGTCACGATCGACCAGCCATCGCAGAACAAGGCCGTCGATCATTGCAAGACTCAGTCGCGCAATCGAACTCAACGGCTCCGTCCACACCGTGCCCGATATCTTGGCGCACTCTTCGAGAAACGACACCGCGAGCTCATCCATGATTCGGTACTGCTCAAATGCAACCGCCCCAGCACGTTCGGCTCCGAGATTGCGACTACGCAGTGCCTGCGCGGTAATTTCGTAGGTCAACAACTGGCGATCCGGGGTTGCCTCGATGGTCGGCCACATTCCGGTCAGGCCGATGTGCAGCAATTCCCTGAGCCCCTGCACGCCACTGAGATCCGGCGCATGGCGGACCTGCGCGAACGCATACTGCATCGACGCACTGAGCTGCAGAATGAGCGTTTCACCCATTGCCGCGATCAGCGCTTCCTTGCTCTCGAAGCAGTAATGAACGACGCCGAGCGATACCCCGGCCTCCTCTGCCACCGCCCTTACCGTCACAGAACTGACACCGCGCTGTTCCGCAATAGACAAGGCGGACTCGACCAATTGTGTGCGGCGTTCGTCCGCCGGGAGCCTGTTCAGCATCCAATGATCGTAGAACGCAAATGACAAAATCTTCGCGCAATACTTGCCTGGACGACCGTCCAAGTACATTATTGCGTAATGGCTTCGGACACTTGGCAGAACTGGGCGGGCACTCAAAGCGCCGCGCCGCGTCGCTTTGCGACGCCGACAAATACCCGTGAACTTTCGTCGTTGGTCGCCGAGGCCGCTTCGCGTGGCCAACGTGTGAAGGCCGTCGGCGCCGGCCACTCGTTCACCGGTGTCGCGGTCACTGACGGTGTCCTCGTCAGCCTGGACAACTTGAGCGGAATCGACTCGATCACACCGACCGACGACGGTGCGCTGGTCACTGTTTTTGCAGGCACTCGCCTTCATGCTCTCAACGACGCCTTGTGGCAACGCGGATATGCGATGGCCAATCTCGGTGACATCGACGTCCAGTCACTGGCCGGCGCGACGTCCACCGGCACACACGGCACCGGCGCACGATTCGGCGGTATCGCCACGCAGATTCGCGGAATCGAGATCGTTCTCGCCGACGGATCCGTCGTTACCGCAAGCGCCGACGAAAACGTCGAATTGTTCGAAGCAGGCCGCCTCGGATTGGGCGCAATCGGCATCATTTCGAAGATCACTCTCGCCTGCGTCCCGCGATTCACACTTCGCGCAATCGAGGAACCCGACACGCTGTCTCACATACTGGACACCCTCGAGAGCGATCGTCTGGGCTTGGACCACTTCGAGTTCTACTGGTTTCCGCACACCGACCGTGTCCTGACGAAGAGCAATACGCGACTGCCCGGAGATACCGAACCCGATCCAGTGGGCAAGGTCCGCGCGTTCGTCGACGACGAACTCCTCTCGAACACACTCTTCGAAGGCGTCAACCGCGTTGCCACCCTGGCGCCGGCCGCGATCCCGAGAATCAACAACGTGTCGTCTCGATTGCTCGGCGCCCGGGAGTTCACCGATCGCAGCTACCGAGTATTCGCGTCTTCGCGCCGGGTGAAGTTCAAGGAGATGGAATACGCGATCCCCCGCGAACACGTCACCGAGACACTCCACGAAATCGACCGCTGGATGAAGAAGTCCGGAACTAACGTCGCATTCCCCGTCGAAGTACGTTTTGCTGCCGCCGACGACCTCTGGCTCTCCACTGCTCACGGACGCGACACCGCATACATCGCCGTACACCAGTACCACCGACGCCCCGAAACCGAATACTTCGCCGCAGTGGAGGCAATCGCGCGCGCCGTCGACGGCCGGCCGCATTGGGGAAAAATGCACAACCGGACCGTCGACGACCTGCGTCCTACGTACGACCGACTAGACGACTTTGTCGCCGTTCGAGACAAGTACGACGCGAATCGTGTGTTCGACAACGAATACTTGCGTCAGGTACTCGGCGACTGACGGTCAGTACCGCAGTAGTTCCGCTTTTCGCGCATCGCTCGCAAACGAGGCCTTGATCGAGTTCCGGGCGAGGGTGTCTCGCTCGGCCTCCGTCAGACCCAGGGCTCGGCCCAGTTCGGTGAAATTGTCGTCGACATATCCCCCGAAGTAGGCCGGGTCGTCGGAGTTGACCGTGACGATCAAACCCATCTCGAGCATCGATCGAAGCGGATGATCCGACAGCGAATCGAACACCCGCAGACGAACGTTCGACAACGGGCAGACCGTCAGTGGAATCTCCTCGTCGACCAGACGCTCGATCAGGGCAGGATCCTCGAGTGCCCGGACTCCGTGGTCGATCCGCTCGGCGCCGAGAATGTCGAGCGCCTGCCAGATGTACTCGGGCGGTCCCTCTTCACCGGCGTGAGCCACAACGTGCAAACCCTCGGCACGCGCGCGGGCGAACACGTCCTCGAACAGTGACGGCGGGTTGCCGACCTCCGCGGAGTCGAGTCCGAGCCCGACGATCGGAGCCTGCAGGCGAATTATCTCGGAGAAGATCTCCTCGGCGTCTTTGACGGGCTGATCTCGGAGGATGGCGGCGATTGCCGCGCTGCTGAGCCCGAACTCGCGCTCACTCGATGCCACCGCATCCATGATCCCGTCCAGGACCTCGGTCAGCGGAACACCACGGACCACGTGCGCCTGTGGATTGAAGAAGAACTCGGCATGCGCGACGCCGGCGGCAGCCGCGCGGCGGAAGTACGCTCGCGTCAGGTCGGCAAAATCCTCCGCGGTGCGCAGGACGGCCATGTTGGCGAAGTAGAGATCGAGGAACGACTGCAGATCGGTGAACTCGTACCTCGACTTCAGATCGTCGATATCCTTGTACGGCAAGTCCATTCGATTGCGCTCGGCAAGTCGGTAAATCTGTTCGGGTTCCAGAGAACCCTCGATGTGCATGTGCAGCTCTGCGACAGGTGTAGCCATGTCGGTGTTACCGCCCCTTCCAGACCGGGGCGCGCTTCTCGGCGAACGCCGTCGCGCCCTCGCGTGCATCTTCGGACGCGAACACCGGCGCCATGACCTGCAACTGCTTCGCGAAAGCTTCGTCGTCGGACCAACCGCCGGCCTTGACGATGATCTCCTTGGTGACCGCAACCGCGAGCGGTCCGTTGCGGGTGATGCGCTCAGCCAGCTCCAGCGCGCCTTCGAGCGCCTTACCTGGCTCGGTCAACGTGTTCACGAAGCCGTAGCGGTAGGCCTCCTCGGCTGTGAAACTGTCACCGGTCAGGGCCAGTTCCAATGCCTTCTGGTACGGAATCCGCTTGGGCAGGCGCAACAATCCGCCTCCACCTGCGACCAGCCCTCGCTTGACCTCCGGGATACCGAACTTCGCTTCGGACGACGCGACCACCAGGTCGGTGGCAAGCACGAGTTCCGTGCCGCCTGCCAACGCGAAGCCCTCGACCGCCGAAATGATCGGCTTACGCGGCGGCCCTTCCGTGAATCCGAGACCGCGTCCCGGCACGAGTACGTTCTCGCCGGCCACGAATGCCTTCAGATCCATACCGGCACAGAAGTTTCCGCCGGCTCCTGTCAGCACCGCCAAGGACAGATCGTCGTCCGCATCGAGCTCTTCGACCGCAGCGGCCAATGCGTGACTGACCGCCGAGTTGATGGCGTTACGCGCCTCGGGCCGGTTGATGGTGATGATCAGTGTCCGCCCGCGCCGCTCGGTGAGAACCTCGTCCGCCATGATGTCCCTCTCGTTTGTCGACCACGCTCGCGTGACTACGCGACGTTGCGTTCGACAATACGGACGAAGCCATCGGGGTCGATCTGCGCGGTGTCGTGAGTGCAGAACCACCCCTGGGTGAACCTCGTCGAGGTCGCTTGCGGCGAGTTCCAATACCGACGCGTGACACTCGGTCCACGGCACAGCAACTCACCGAAACCACCTGGAGCATCCGGGCCGTACAACGCCACTTCCATTCCACCGAAAGCGATTCCGACGCTTCCGAGGTGGGTGGGTGCCGACTCGGTTGGCAGAATGAGACCAGCCCCACAGGTCTCGGTTTTGCCCCACCCGATCACATGCCGAGCGGCCGGGAACAGGGTCAGCAGCTTGGATTCCTGTTCGGCCGTGATCGGCGACCCGCTGCAATCGATCCACTGAACCGACCTCGAACCGGCACGCGCCGCCGGTCCAAGGGTGAGCAACCGTGGCTCGAGCAGGTCCTCGGGCCGCCCGGTCACGATGTCGACGGTATGCACACTCTCACGCCAGAAGTCGCCGGCGAGGACCACCGTTCCACCGACCACCAACGTCGCGAGCACGTGCACGAACTGCCGCACCGACTTGAAGTCATTGTCCACCAACAGATTTCGCACACCTTCGACGCCGTAATCGCGCGAGTGCAGAATGCCGACGATGGCGGAGAGCACGTTCTCGTTGCTCAACTCGACGCCCAGCATTTCGCCCGAAGAATCGGCGGTGTACGCGAGGATCGCCATCTCCTCCGGGGCGGCACCGTCGTCGATGAACGGAACACCGTGTGGGAGTTCCCCGTCGAGCACCAACACCGAGCCACTGTCCGCGATGACGAAGTCCGCCGCGTCGTCGCTCAGATGAACACCCACGGAGACTGGAACACCGCCGGCGAGAATGACGCCGAGGCACGCCTCCATCCACCTCACCCCGGCGGCGACGCGAATGGCCACACGGTCCCCGATCTCGACGCCTCGCGACTTCAGCCCGCCTGCGACCCGCGACGCCTCGGCCCACAACTCCGCGAAGGTGACCTGTTCGCCGTCGACCTCCTCCACCGCGATGCGTGAGGAGAATCGATGAACGGCGATATCGAGGAGTTCGGACAGCGACGGGTCGAGTTGGCTGTACCGAAGCACCCCGTCACCCGCACGGGTGACACGGGCGTCGGCGAGGAGCTGAGTCGAACACGGGTATTCCACAAGCGTCGACCGCATCGATACCTCCACGTCACTGACAACCCACCGGCCATTCGACTATATGACGTGGATCACAGTTCGTGGAGGTCTCTGGCGATAATCGTCGCAAACTTACTTTCCGGAGTAGACCGCTTTGCCCGGTCCGACCTCGAGGAAACTGCGGACAGCGCCGCGTAGGTCATCGGTGGCGAACAGCGCACCGGACACCCCGGGAGTCACCGAATCCGCGTGGGCGATCCCGCCGGAACGCCAGGCCGCCACGATCTGCTTGGTGGCGTCGTGGGCTCGCGTGGGCCCGTCCGCCAACCGGGCCGCCAGGGCACGCGCCGCAGCATCGACATCGTCGTGAACGGCATTGACGACGCCCCACGAGTGCAGAGTTGCGGCGTCGTAGAGATCGCCGGTCATGACCAACTCCCGAGCCCGTCCAGAACCGGCGCGCTCGGCCAAACGCTGCGGTCCACCCATGGACGGCGTCAGACCGACCACTGTCTCGACCAGTCCGAACTTCGCCTTCGGCGCCGCGAGGATGATGTCGCAGGCCAAGGAGATCTCGAAGGCAGCAGTCAGCGTCAGCCCGTGCGCCGCGTAGATGACCGGGCACGGCAACGCCTCGAGCGGATGGCAGATCTGGGCGAACAGTTCGCGCCACAATTCCGCTCCCTGCTCCGGGTTCAGTCCGTCGAACACATGGACGTCGACGCCGGCCGAGTTGACCTTGCCCTCGGCGCGCAGAAGCACAGCGCGCGGTGGGTTTTCGGTCAGCGCTGCAACATCGGCGATGACGGCGTCGAACATGGCCTGATCGAACAGATTGAGTGGTCCGTGCGCGAACGTCAGGACAGCCACCTCGGCACCACCATCGGTGGTGAAGCGCTCGAGACGGGTGGGATGCGATTCGGGAGCAGTCATGCCGCCACACTGCCACATCGAACCGGCCTACGATCGTCGGGTGGACGGTCTGAGAAATGCACTCGCGGACGTTGTGGGACATCGGTTCGTCGTCGACGACGCCGACGTGTTGGCGACCCGTTCCACCGACCAGACAGGGCGCTACAGCGGGCGCGCCAGCGCTCTGGTCCGACCCGGAAATACCGCCGAAGTCTCGGCAGTGCTGAACGTGTGCCGCTCGCGCGGCGTACCGGTCACCATTCAGGGCGGGCGAACCGGTCTGGTCGCCGGGACGGTGCCCGAGCACGACGACGTCCTGCTCTCCACCGAACGCCTCGAGGCGATCGGCGAAGTCGATGTTGCCGCCGGTCGGATCACCGTCGGTGCGGGAGCGACACTCGCGCAGGTACATTCGGCGGCCGCCGCCGCCCGCCTGAAATTCGGGGTGGACATCGCTTCTCGGGATACAGCGACGATCGGCGGCATGGTCTCCACCAATGCCGGTGGGCTGCACACGGTTCGATACGGGAACATGGCCGAACAGGTGCTCGGCCTCGAGGTGGTGCTCCCCGACGGGACCACGGTGCGCCGGTCACCGAAAGTGTTGTCCGACAATTCCGGATACAACCTGCCCGCACTGTGGGTGGGCAGCGAGGGAACTCTAGGGGTGGTCACTTCCGTCGACCTGAAATTACGGAAGATACCGACTCACCGCGTCACATCGCTGACCGGTTTCGACACACTCCAAGACGTCGTCGAGGCGGGGCGAGTGTTGCGCACTCTCGACGGCGTCGACGCACTGGAGTTGTTGGACGGGCGCGGTCTCGAACTGGCCGCCCACCATTTGAACGCCGCGGTTCCGACGGGGCGACCGTGGTACCTCCTCGCCGAGGTGTCCGCGGCCCACGATCCGCTGGAAGACCTGGCCGAGCTGCTCGAACGCATCGACCCACCGCAGACCCCGGCCGTGGCGGTCGACGATCCCGGCTCGACGCGTTTGTGGGCGGCGCGGGAGTGTTTCGCCGAAGTGGTCGGACTGTTCGGCCCCCCACTGAAATTCGACGCGGCGCTGCCGCTGGACTCGCTTGCCACCTTCGCCGAGGACGCCGCGGCGGTGATCGCGAGTCGTGCCCCCGCGGCAATTCCGATCCTCTTCGGACACGTCGCCGAGGGAAATATCCACCTCAACGTCCTGAACTGCCCGAACGCCGACACCGTGTACCGCAGCGTCCTCGAACTGGTTCGCGATCACGGCGGAAACGTCAGTTCCGAACACGGGGTGGGCTCGCTCAAACGCAACTATCTGAACCTGGCCCTCTCTGCGGAGGACATAGCCACGATGTGGGCGATCAAGCGAGCCCTGGACCCGAGCGACTATCTCAATCGTGCAGTGATGTTTCCCGACGCGCTTCGGCACTGACGGCCATCGCGTCGTCGTGTGCGTCGCCGCGCAGAGGCCGAGCGAAGCACACCGAAGCGACGAAGCCGATGAGCAGCACGCCTGCGGGCAGCCAGATCGACTCCGACATCGCCGTGCTGAACGGTTCACGGACGAACTCGGGTAGGTGACCCACTCCGGCTTCGGAACTGCCGCCGGTCAGACCCTGAGCCGCCAATCGTGCGGTGATCAGTGCTCCGATCGCGGCACTGCCGAGAACCGCACCCACCTGCCGGGTGGTGTTGTAGACGCCGGCGCCGGCGCCGGCCTGCATCGGAGGCAGGTTGTGTGTGGCGGTGGCCGCGAGCGGCGACCAGATGCATGCGTTGGCGAAGCCGATCAGGCCGATCGGCAGGAGCAGTTCCCAGATCGCGACGTCGGGAGACATAACCAATGCCAGCCAGCCCAGGGCGATCGCGAACAGCAGGAAGCCGGTGCCCGCGATGTAGCGCGGATGCGTCTTGTCGACGAGCTTGCCGATGATCGGCGCAAAAATGCCGGTCAGCACGGCCATCGGAACGAGGAGGAGCGCCGACTGCGTCGGGGAGAGTCCGCGAACTGCCTGGGTGTAGAACATCAGCGGAAGGACCATCGATGTGATCGCGAAGCCCATCGCGGTGATGGCGACGTTGGCGAGCGAGAAGTTGCGGTCCTTGAAGAGTTCGAGTGGAAGCAAGGGCTCGTTCTTGTTGCGCGACTGGTAGAACACGAACACCGCGAGCAACACCACACCGGCGCCGATCAGGCTCCAGACGAATCCGTTCCAGTCGTACGAACTGCCTTCCTGGATTCCGAACACGAGCAGGAACATGCCTGCGGCGCTGAGAATCACGCCGGGAATGTCGAACTTGTGCTCGCTGGTCGGCAACGACGGAACAAGCTTCCACGCGAGGAGGAAGGCGATGACACCAACCGGGACGTTGACGATGAAGATCCATTCCCAGCCGAGATTGTCGACCAACACACCACCGGCAAGCGGACCGACCAGCGTCGCAACACCGGCAACCGCGCCCCACAGGCCCATTGCGGCGCCACGCTTGTTCGGCGCGAACGTGCGTGTGATGACGGCCATCGTCTGAGGCGTCATCATTGCGGCGCCCAGACCTTGGAAAGCCCTTGCCACGATGAGCATCTCGACGCTGCCGGACAGACCACACCACAGTGAAGCGCCGGTGAACAGTACGAGGCCGATCATGTACAGGTTCTTCGGTCCGAACCTGTCACCGAGCCGGCCGGTGACGAGCAGCGGCACCGCGTACGCCAGCAGGTACGCGCTGGTGACCCAGACGACCTTGTTGATGTCGGTGCCGAGGTCCTCCATGATCGCAGGGTTGGCGACAGCGACGATGGTGCTGTCCACCAGAATCATGAAGAACCCGATACACAGCGCCCACAGCGCGTGCCAGGGATTGACCTGCTTTTCCATCTTCAGTCCTTAGGTAGTGCGGACGAGCCTGCGGAGCCGGCCAGCCGGTCGAGAAGTTCTTGTGAGAGCCAGGGCATTTCGCCGCTCTCGATGTCTGTCACCAACGCGCCGATCCACTCTCTTTCGGCGACGGTCAGTGCGTGGGCGTAGTCCGCGCCCACCGTGAAGATTCGTGGTTTTTCCGCCGCCTTCACCGCTTCGTAGTCGACCTCGAATTTCGCGATCGTCTTGTCGAGGTGCGCGAGACGAATTC
Organism: Rhodococcus sp. SG20037; assembly: GCF_031763325.1. Taxonomy (NCBI): domain Bacteria; kingdom Bacillati; phylum Actinomycetota; class Actinomycetes; order Mycobacteriales; family Nocardiaceae; genus Rhodococcus; species Rhodococcus sp. SG20037. Next base: position 4,371,430 of record NZ_CP134497.1, read on the forward strand.
GAAGCATCTGACACGCGGTGGACGCGGAGAGGTTGTGCATTTCAGCGAGCGCGAGCGGCAACCGCGGATACTCCCGCACCGGAACCGCCAACATCTCACGTAGTTGATGCTCGAGGGCCTCACGGCCCCGGGCGGTGATCTCGTACGTCGTCCGTTCGGGCCGGTTGCCCTCACGATCGGTCCCGATCGAAGCCAGAAGTTCCTGCTTCTCCAGCCGGGAAACCGTGTGATAGAGCGATCCCGGCTTGATCTTCACCAACTGATCGCCCCGGCGAACCGAGGCAAGTTGATACATCTCGTACGGATGCATCGAACGCTCGGACAGCAGGCCCAGAACGGTGATTCCCAGAGGCGTCAGTGACACGTCACCCATGAGTCCCCCTCCCTGACAAGCCGCAATTGACTATTTCTTGACTATTCCACCTGAAATAGTCCACATGGAATATACGACCTCTGTCCATCTCGATCAACCCGTTCGAATCGGACTAGCCTGTAGCGAGTGGACGAACATCACCTCGACATCATCCGACTCGCTTGGGCACGTGAACTGGGCCTCGGCGACTCGGCACTTCGGCCGGCACACACGGCCCGCGTCGTCGGCGACGACATCCACGTTCTCGATCTGGCAGGCTCAGGTGCAATCGTCGGGCCGCAGTGGTTCATCGAGCGCACCGAGGACATCTCCGTCGACGCCCTGCTGCAACCGGCGCGTCTACTCGAGATCGCCGGCGATCACGGCGGCAGAATCACCGGCCCCGTCGATCTCGCTTTCCTCGGCGACTACACGGACGCGCCACCCGACGAGCAACTACTGATTTCCCACGACATCGACGACGCCCTCGCCGTCGCTGCGCTGTGCCCACCCGACGACAGCACCACAGCCGACCTCGGGAACCGGACGCGGTGGTTCACCGCCCTCACCGATTCCACCGAGGTGCTCGGATGCGCGGCGTACTCCGAATTTCAGGGATTCGTGGCAGATCTCACGACCCTGACTGCTCCAGCGCATCGCCGTCACGGAATCGGCTGCGCAGTAACGCTTCTCGCTGCGGAGGATGCTCTCGATTCCGGATTGATCCCGCAGCTACGCACAAGTCGCGGCAGTGCGATCGGAGCGACGCTTCCACGTAAAGCCAAATTCGACGTTCTGGGGGCATACGCTCGGGTACACGTGCACCTGCCCAGTTGACACTCGAACGAGAGGGACCGCAGATGAGTACGGAAGACGGCGCGAGCGAACCGACATTCGTCGAAGAGGGTCGTGAATTCAAACGCGACACCAACTACATCCCGACCCGGATCACCGAGGACGGCCGCGACGGTTATCCCGTCGAACCCGGGCGATACCGGTTGATCGTGGCACGTGCCTGCCCGTGGGCAAACCGCGCCATCATCGTACGCCGCCTGCTCGGCCTCGAAGACGTACTGTCGATGGGCATCTGCGGTCCGGTTCACGACAAACGAAGCTGGACTTTCGATCTCGACCCGGGAGGCGTCGATCCCGTACTGAAGATCCCGCGACTGCAGGACGCATACCTCGCCCGAGATCCCCACTACCCCAGGGGAATCACGGTGCCCGCCATGGTGGAGATCGCCACGGGCAAGGTGATCACGAACGACTACCCACAGATCACCCTCGACTTCTCGACGCAATGGAAGAAGTACCACCGCGAAGGCGCACCGGATCTGTACCCGGAGCCTCTGCGAAACGAAATCGACGAAGTGGCCGAGTACGTTTTTCGCGACGTCAACAACGGCGTCTACCGCTGCGGTTTCGCCGGTTCACAGCAGGCGTACGACGAGGCATACGACACGCTGTTCGCTCGCCTCGACTGGCTCACCGAACGTCTTGCCCGGCAACGTTTCCTGGTGGGCGACACCATCACCGAAGCCGATGTGCGCCTGTTCACCACGCTGGCGCGGTTCGATCCCGTCTATCACGGCCACTTCAAGTGCAACAGAAGCAAACTCAGCGAGATGCCGGTGCTGTGGGACTACGCGCGCGATCTGTTCCAAACCCCCGGATTCGGTGACACCATCGACTTCACACAGATCAAAGCGCACTACTACATCGTGCATTCCGAGATCAATCCCTCCGGAATCGTGCCCAAGGGACCGGAATTGACACACTGGCTCGAACCGCACGGACGCGAACAGTTGGGTGGCCGACCGTTCGGGGACGGCACACCACCTCATCCGCCCATCCCGTCGGAAGTGGTTCCGGCAGAGCACTGGGCCACCAGGTAGGTCGCGGGGGGCTACTCCCCTGCGTACGTGCCGAAACTCCAGTACACGCCTTCGGGATCACGGCAGGTGAACCCCCGCGAACCGTAGTCCTCGTCGCGCAATCCCTGCGTGATCGTGGCGCCCGCCGCGACAGCGCGTTCGTGGAGTGCATCGGCGGCGTCCGCGTCGTCCACGACGATGTACACCGAACCGATTCCAGGCGGCAGGCCGGCGATCGCAGAATCGGTGCGCGGCGAACCCAACATGATGCCGCCACCGCCCGGCCAGTCGAGTTGGGCGTGGTCCACCACGTCTCCCTCTCCGTAGACGGCCTTCTCCACGAAACCGAAGGTGCTCACCAGAAAGTGGATTGCCGCACGGGCGTCGAGGTAGCGCAGCGTCGGCCAGATGGTCGTCGAACGAGATTCCGAAGTGGCGGTCATAACACTCGAACTCCTGCCTGGGAAAACTCACGAAGAAAACCGAGTCTCGTACGAGCCTATGGCCCCGGTGATCACCGCCGCCAGCGAAAACTTCACCTATTCTCGAGATACGGTCCACCTCGCTTCAGAGGAGGACAACTGTGGAGGGGCAGCAATGAGCAAGTCGACGAACAACGACAGCGGGCGTATCGAGAAGGTCCTCGTTTCCGTTCTCGACAACGGAAGCCGCCTGCAAGCGCCCGCAGTGGCCAAATACGTCAACCATGTCCGTAAGGCCCACCCCGACGAGTCACCTGCTCAGATCGTCGAGCGGATGGAGAAGATGTTCATTCTCGCCGTGACCGGAAGCGGCAGTGCCGTCGGCGCCACCGCCGCCGTGCCGGGCGTCGGAACGGTCGCGTCCATCGCTGCCGTCGGTGCGGAATCCGCTTTCTTCCTCGAGGCGTCAGCGCTGCTGACGTTGGCAATTGCATCAGTGCATGGAATCTCCGTACAGGATCACCAGCAAAGACGTGCCCTGGTCCTGGCAGTCGCCCTCGGCGAATCCGGTATGGAGATCGTGCAGAAGGCCACCGGAATCACAGCCAAGAACTGGGGAACGGCAATCACGAGCAAGATTCCCGGACCCACGATGAGGGGAATGAACAGCACCCTCGTGCGGAAATTCGTGACCAAGTACGCCGCCAAGCGCAGCGCACTGATCCTCGGCAAGCTCGTTCCGGCCGGAATCGGTGCGGTCATCGGCGGTGCGGGCAACCGTGCAATCGGCAAGGGCGTCGTCAAGAATGCGCGCGAAGCCTTCGGACCGGCACCGGCCAGGTGGACCGACCACCTGATCGTGATGCCTGCCGACGATGCCGCAGTGCTTCCCCAGACGGAGACACGCCGGGCCATCCGCAGATAGCCGTCCGGGCCGTAGGCTCGCATCACGTATTCGCCGCCGACCCGGGAGCAGCATTGACGAACACCGCAATGGGATCCTTCTCTGCCCCCATCGAGATTCGTGGGTTGACGAAGACGTTCAAGGCGGCGCGCGCGGTCAACGACCTGAGCTTCGACGTTCAGGCGGGCTCGATCACCGGGTTTCTCGGCCCGAACGGTTCGGGCAAGACGACCACGTTGCGGATGCTCCTCGGACTGGTGTCACCGACGTCGGGATCGGCCACGATCAACGGCACCCCGATGCGTTTGCTGCCCAACCCGGCTCGGACCGTCGGCGCAGTACTCGACGTCGGCAGTCTCCATCCGAAACGAACGGCGCTCGGACACCTCGAGATCTACGCGGCCGCTATCGGCATGCCGACTCAGCGCGCGGCGCAGGTGCTGGACATGGTCGGTCTGAGATCGGTCGGAGCCCACAAGACCGGCACCTTCTCGCTCGGGATGCGCCAACGCCTGATCCTTGCCACCGCGATGCTCGGTGATCCCGAGATCCTCGTGCTCGACGAACCCGCGAACGGACTCGACCCCGAGGGCATGGCGTGGCTTCGTCAGTTCCTGCAGACCTTCGCCGGTTCCGGCCGAACGGTTCTGATCTCGAGTCACGCGCTTCGTGAAGTGGAAGCGACCGTCGACAGCGTGGTCATCGTCAGCGCCGGCTCACTCGTCTACCAAGGGACCATGGACGAACTTCGCCGCTCGCAGCGCAGTCGACTGCTCGTCTCGTGTTCCAACCCAGCGCTCCTCGCCACGGCATTGGCCGCTCGCGGAATCATCGACGCCCAGATCACGCAGAACGGACGGCTCGCCGTGGGCGGCACCGACACGTCGGTGCTCCCACCGGTGGCATCCGCCGCCGGTGTCACGATCTTCGGCGTCGCAACCGAAGGCGCAGATCTCGAGCAACTGTTCCTCGCGATGACAACACCGCAGTACGCGGTTCCCCAGGTCGGATACCACCGCCCACCCGGTCCCGGTTCCGGACCGGGCTATTACGGCCCTGCCGCATACGGACCTTCCGGAGGACACCGATGACCACGCTCGTGCGCGCGGAGACACTCAAAGTTCTCACCCTGCGCTACTGGTGGGCACTGGCCATCGCACCGGTCGTCGTGGCCGTGCTGATTGCTGCCTCCACCAGGACGTTCGTCGAAGCCGTGGCCGATTCGGCAGACACCACCTTCGACGTCGATGTCGTGTCCACCGGCGTCAGCCTCGGTGTCTCCAACACGCTTGTCCTGGTGTTCGCGGCTGTCTTCGGAGCACTCACCGCCGGATCCGAATTCGGCTACAAAACTCTCACCACGACGTTCCTCACAGCTCGCGGCCGTGACGGAGTTCTCGGCGCAAAACTTGCCGTCGTCGCGGTATTCGCCGTCGGCTACGCGTTGGCGGTCGAAGTAGTCAGCATCGGCGCGATGTTGCTCTTCGGCCGGGACTTCAGCTTCACCACCGATCTCTTCGCCATCTGCGCCGCAGGCATTCTGGCGTGCGCTCTGTGGGCACTGCTCGGCGCCGGGGTGGCACTGCTCACCGGTTCGTCGATGGCCGGTGCCCTCTCGGTCATCCTGTGGTTCGTCTTCGGTGAATGGATCGTCCGCGCAGTGCTGCTCGCGATGGATCTCGGCGGGGTCGGGGCCGCGCTTCCGGTGTCGGCCACGATCGGCACGATCATCAATGCGGCCCCGTCGATCGACGTCGACGCGTTTGCGTCCTGGCCGAGCGGCCCGATGATGCTGGCAGCTTGGGTGGTTCTGTTCTGCGGGCTCGGTTGGCTGCGGACCAGGACCCGCGACATCACCTGAAAAGGCTGTCTGGGGCCGGGTCTACCGTGGATCTCGATGAACACGATCAACACGGACAGTCCGGTAGCTGGAGAGGTCGATCGAGCTCCGGGCTGGATCCGCCGCTTGGCGCACGCATGCTGGTTGCACCGAAGAGTTGCCATCGGCGCGCTTCTGGTGACCGTCATCGCTTCGGCGATCGACATCTCGTTTCCTCTTCTGACCCGCTATGCGCTCGACGCCGCAAGCCAGGAGAACCCAGGCAAGGTGATCGGGTTCGTCGCGCTGGCGATCGCGCTGCTCGCGGTCGTCCGCTTCGCGTGCCAGTACGGCCGACGGATGCTTGCCGGCCGACTCTCGCTCGATGTTCAACACGACTTGCGGCTCGCCTTGCTCGGCTCGCTGCAACGCCTCGACGGACGAGGGCAGGATCAGATCCGCACAGGCCAGGTGGTATCCCGGTCCATCACCGATTTACAACTCGTCCAGGGTTTGCTCGCGATGGTGCCGATGTCCGCGGGTGCGCTCCTGCAATTCGTGCTCGCGATCGGCATCATGGCGTGGCTCTCGCCGCTGTTGACTCTCGTCGCTGTCGCCGTCATCCCCGCAGTAGGGCTGGTGGTGTTCCTGATGCGACCGATGCTCTTCGCCGCAACATGGTCCGCGCAGCAGCGGGCCGCCGACCTCGCCCAACATGTCGAGGAAACCGTCACGGGCGTGCGCGTCGTCAAGGGATTCGGGCAGGAACAACGAGCCGTCGACCAACTCGAAAAGCACAGCCGCACGCTGTATTCGGAGCGTCTTCGCGCCGCGTGGTTGAACGCGAAATTCGCGCCGACCATGGCCGCCTTGCCCCAGCTGGGGCAGGTGGGAGTGATCGCCCTCGGCGGGTATCTCGCACTGCACGACAAGATCACCGTGGGAACGTTTCTCGCGTTCGCCACCTACATCGTGACGATGACCGGCGTCACCCGAACTCTGTCGTCGGTCATCGTCATGGCGCAGCTTGCGCGCGCCGCTGTCGAGCGTGTCTACGACGTCATCAACGCTCAGCCGGACATCGCCGATCCTGACCATCCGGTGGACCTGCCCGACGGTCCGCTCGGCGTCACCTTCGACGACGTGGCATTCGGATTCGACACCGAACGCGACGTCCTGACCGGGCTGAACCTCCGCATAGAACCGGGCGAGACCGTCGCCGTCGTGGGGCCGGCCGCGTCGGGCAAGACCGCGTTGTCCTTGCTTCTCCCCCGGTTCTACGCACCGACTTCGGGTGCGGTGACAGTCGATACCGCCGGCGAGACGTTCCCCATCGGCGAACTGCGCAGTGAGCAGCTTCGTGCCGCCGTCAGCCTCGTCTTTGACGAGCCCTTCCTGTTCTCGGACACCATTGCCGCCAACATCGCACTGGGTCGCGAGGACGCCTCCGACGAGGACATCCGCGACGCAGCAGCACTGGCACAGGCAGATTCGTTCATCGAGGCACTCCCGGACGGATACGACACCGTTGTCGGTGAACGAGGTCTGACGCTGTCGGGCGGCCAGCGTCAGCGCATCGCACTTGCCAGGGCACTGCTCGTCGACCCACGGATCCTGGTCCTCGACGACGCGACCTCCGCAGTCGATGCGGCTACCGAAGCCGCGATCTTCGACGCGTTCCGGGCCAGACGGCGCCAGACCACGCTCATCCTCGCTCACCGGCGGTCCACCCTGACGCTCGCAGACCGGGTCGCGGTTCTCGACGGCGGACGGATCATCGACTCCGGAACCGTGGACGAACTGGAAGCGCGATGTCCGCTCTTTCGTGCCCTGTTCTCCTCGCCGCCGGAACTACCGGCCGAACTCGACGACGTCGACTCCGATGCTTTCGGACGTGACCGCAGCGAGCCGACAACCGAGCAGTTGTGGCCGCAGGCGCCGGAATCCGAAGCCGACAGCACAGCCGCTACGACGCAGGGTGCGGGCGGACCGATGGCCGGAGCGCTCAGCGGAATCGCGGTGACGCCGTCCCTGCGGGCAGCAGTCGACGCTCTCCCACCCGCACGCGAAGACCCCGGAATTGCTCCTGAGAGCCTGCGCGAATCGAATCCACAGTTCTCACTCCGACAGATCTTGAGGCCGGTCCGGTGGGTTCTACTGGCGGTTGTCGTGTGCCTTGCCCTGGACTCCGCAGCGGCGATCGCATTTCCCTCCCTCGTCAGATACGCGATCGACCACGGAGTCGTGACCGCGGACAGCAGCACGCTCTGGATAGCGACGGCATTCGGCGCGCTCCTGGTCGCAGCGGACTGGGTCGTCGTCGCGGTCATGACGGTGCTCACCGCCCGGGCCGGCGAACGCGTGTTGTTCGGGCTCCGCGTACGCAGCTATGCACACCTGCAGCGCCTGGGTCTGGACTACTACGAACGGGAATTGTCCGGCCGCATCATGACGCGTATGACCACCGACGTCGACGCGCTCTCGTCGTTCATCCAAACCGGTATGTCGACGGCGATCGTGAGCGTCCTGACCGTCGGCGGAATTTCGATCGCCCTCCTGGCGACCGACGTGACGCTCGGCCTGGTGGCGCTGGCCGTCATCCCACCGCTCGTGGTCGCGACCGTGGTCTTCCGCAAGATCTCCTCGGTTGCCTACAGCCAGTCCCGCGAACGGATCTCGCTCGTCAATGCCGACTTCCAGGAGAACATCGCCGGTCTGCGAGCGGCTCAGGCCTACCGCCGCGAAGAAGGTGCTGCGCGTAGGTTCGCAGAACGCTCCGAGAGCTACCGCCGATCGCGGATGCGGTCGCAGCGAGCCATTTCGATCTACTTCCCTTTCATTTCGTTCCTGTCCGACCTCGCGTTGGCCGCGGTCGTGTTCGTCGGTGCGCACCAGATCGCCAACGGATCGACTTCGCCCGGCGTACTGATCGCTTTCGTGCTCTACCTCGGTCTGCTGTTCGGACCGATTCAGCAACTCTCACAAGTGTTCGATGGTTACCAACAGGCAAACGTCGGATTGCAACGAATCGGCGACCTACTACGCACTCGCAGTTCGATCGAGACTGCCGACAGCGAGGATTTGATCGCGATCTCCGGACGACTCGACGGCGCCGTCCATCTCGACGGGGTCGGGTTCCGGTACTCGGGTGCGGACGTCGACGCCCTCTCCGATTTCGATCTGCAAATCCCGCCGGGCACGACCGTCGCTCTGGTCGGCCGAACCGGTGCCGGGAAGTCGACGGTCGTGAAGTTGCTCGCCCGCTTCTACGACCCGACGTCCGGATCGGTCGACGTGGACGGAACCGACATCCGGAACTTCCACCTCTCGCAGTACCGACGTCGCCTCGGCGTGGTCCCACAAGAAGCCCATCTGTTCACCGGCACGGTCGCCGACAACATCGCGTACGGCAGGCCGTCGGCGTCGCACGCGGAGATCGAGGAAGCGGCACGTTCCGTCGGCGCACTGAATTCGATAGCCGACATGCGTGGAGGCATGAATCATCCCGTCGGCGAGCGCGGCCAGAGGCTCTCGGCGGGCCAACGCCAACTGATCGCATTGGCCCGTGCCGAACTCGTCGACCCGGACCTTCTGCTCCTCGACGAGGCGACCGCGACGCTCGACCCCGCGACCGAACGAATGGTGCTCGAAGCAAGTCGGTCGGTCACCCGGAAACGGACTTCCGTCGTCGTAGCTCACCGCCTCGCGACAGCTGCCCGAGCGGACCTCGTTGTCGTAGTTGACCGGGGACGTATCGTTGAATACGGCCCGCACGATGTTCTGCGGTATGCCGGTGGTCACTACTCGGGACTCTGGGATGCATCGCAGGCGCGTGAGGGGAATAATCTGACGTCGAGAACTGTCATCGAAGGCAACCCCGTCGCGTGACAGTCGGCACGGATTTGTACCGCCGAGAGGTAGTGCGCGATCGCAAGATCACGGACTTCCGTGAGACAGCTCACAAATTGTGTGCCGCACAATTGCTCGTCACACGCTCGGGCTAATCTCATGTATATAGGCGCTCTGATCGGGTACCGAAATAGAAACGAGGCGAACACCTGCCGTGAGCAGCAGTTCTACATCCCAATTCGGACAGAACCAGTGGCTGGTTGACGAGATGTACCAACGCTTCCAGGACGATCCGTCGTCCGTGGATCCCAGTTGGCACGAATTCTTGACCGATTACTCGCCGGACTCGGCGAACACGGGAGGTGGAAACGGGACTGCCTCGAACGGCAACGCGGCTGCACCCGCCGCTGTTGTAGCTCCGCCTGCTGCTCCCAAGGCCACGCCTCCCGCCCCCAAGACCGCACCTCCTGCGCCGGCTGCCAAGGCTGGCGCTCCGGCCCCCGCGAAGACGGCAGCGCCCGCCGCCAAGGCCGCCCCGGCCCAGCCCGCAGCAGCCAAGCCCGCGGCCGCTACTGCCAAGCCCGCCCCTGCCGGCGGAGCCGAGGAAACCAAGGTTCTCCGCGGCGCCGCAGCCGCAGTCGTCAAGAACATGTCGCTCTCGCTCGAGATCCCGACTGCAACCAGCGTGCGTGCCATCCCCGCGAAGCTGATGTTCGACAACCGCATCGTCATCAACAACCACCTCGCGCGTACCCGCGGCGGCAAGATCTCGTTCACCCACCTCTTGGGTTACGCGATCGTCCAGGCAGTCAACGCGTTCCCCAACATGAACCGGCACTTCGCCGAAATCGACGGCAAGCCGAACGCGGTCACGCCCGAGCACACCAATCTCGGACTCGCGATCGACCTTCCCGGAAAGGACGGCAACCGCTCACTGGTAGTTGCCGCCATCCGGAACACCGAGTCGATGAACTTCGTCCAGTTCCACGCGGCATACGAGGACATCGTCCGACGCGCCCGTGAAGGCAAGCTCACCGGCGAAGACTTCACCGGCGTCACCATTTCGCTGACCAACCCGGGCGGTATCGGCACGGTTCACTCCGTTCCTCGCCTGATGAAGGGCCAGGGCGCCATCATCGGTGCCGGCGCGATGGAATACCCCGCCGAGTTCCAGGGCGCCAGCGACGAGAAGCTGGCCGAGATGGGCGTCGGCAAGTTGATGACTCTCACCTCGACCTACGATCACCGCATCATCCAGGGTGCCGAGTCGGGCGATTTCCTGCGCACGATCCACAACCTGCTGATCAGCGACGAGTTCTACGACGAGATCTTCCACGCGCTCGGCAACCCGTACGAGCCGGTGCGGTGGCGCAAGGACGTGCCGGAAGGCGCTGTCGACAAGAACACCCGCGTTCTCGAACTGATCGCTGCATACCGTGACCGCGGCCACCTCATGGCCGACACGGACCCGTTGCAGTTCGTCAAGGACAAGTTCCACAGCCACCCCGACCTCGACGTCATCAGCCACGGCCTGACGCTGTGGGATCTGGACCGTGAGTTCAAGGTCGGCGGCTTCCACGGCCAAGAGAAGATGAAGCTGCGCGACGTGTTGAGCGTGCTGCGCGACGCGTACTGCCGCCACGTCGGCGTCGAGTACACGCACATCCTCGAGACGGATCAGCGTCAGTGGATCCAGGACCGCGTCGAGGGCCATCACGCCAAGCCTTCGGTCGCTCAGCAGAAGTACATCCTGAGCAAGCTCAACGCCGCCGAGGCCTTCGAGACGTTCCTGCAGACCAAGTACGTCGGCCAGAAGCGCTTCTCGCTCGAAGGCGCAGAAGCAGTCATCCCGATGATGGACGCCGTGATCGACCAGGCCGCCGAGCACCAGCTCGACGAGGTCGTCATCGGCATGCCGCACCGTGGCCGTCTCAACGTCCTTGCCAACATCGTCGGCAAGCCGTACTCCAAGATCTTCACGGAGTTCGAGGGCAACATGAACCCGGCAGCCGCTCACGGCTCCGGCGACGTGAAGTACCACTTGGGTGCCAGCGGAACGTACATCCAGATGTTCGGTGACAACGACATCGCTGTCTCCTTGACCGCAAACCCGTCGCACCTCGAGGCCGTCGACCCGGTTCTCGAAGGCCTGGTCCGCGCCAAGCAGGACATCCTCGACAAGGGCGAAGAAGGCTTCACCGTCCTGCCGCTCATGCTGCACGGTGACGCTGCATTCGCCGGTCAGGGTGTTGTCGCCGAGACGCTCAACCTCTCGCTGCTTCGCGGTTACCGCACCGGTGGCACCGTGCACATCGTCGTGAACAACCAGGTCGGCTTCACCACCGCTCCGGAACATTCACGCTCGTCCGAGTACTGCACCGACGTCGCGAAGATGATCGCCGCACCGGTCTTCCACGTCAACGGCGACGACCCCGAGGCTTGCGTCTGGGTTGCTCAGCTGGCCGTCGACTTCCGTGAGAAGTTCGGCAAGGACGTTGTCATCGACCTCATCTGCTACCGCCGTCGCGGTCACAACGAGGGCGACGACCCGTCGATGACCCAGCCGGCCATGTACGACGTCATCGACACCAAGCGCAGCGTTCGTAAGAGCTACACCGAGTCCCTCATCGGCCGCGGTGACATCTCGCTCAAGGAAGCCGAAGACGCACTTCGCGACTACCAGGGCCAGCTCGAACGGGTCTTCAACGAGGTCCGTGAACTCGAGAAGTTCCAGCCCGAACCGTCCGAGTCCGTCGAACTCGACCAGACTCCCCCGGCTCGCCTGACCACGGCTGTCGCTCCCGAGGTTCTCGAGCGCATCGGAGACGCGTTCGTCAACGTCCCCGAGGGCTTCACCGTTCACCCGCGCGTCAAGCCGGTTGCCGAGAAGCGCCGCGAGATGGCCCGTGAGGGACATGTCGACTGGGCGTTCGCAGAATTGCTTGCGTTCGGCTCGTTGGCCGAGCAGGGTGCCTTGATCCGCCTCGCGGGTCAGGACTCCAAGCGAGGAACGTTCACGCAGCGTCACTCGGTCCTCATCGACCGCAAGACCGGCAACGAGTACAGCCCGATCGCCAAGATCGCTGCCGACGCCGAAAACGGCGGCAAGTTCATGGTCTACGACTCCGCACTCACCGAGTACGCAGGTCTGGGCTTCGAGTACGGCTACTCGGTCGGTAACCCCGACGCTCTGGTCCTGTGGGAAGCGCAGTTCGGTGACTTCGTCAACGGCGCGCAGACCATCATCGACGAGTTCATCTCTTCGGGTGAGGCCAAGTGGGGTCAGCTCTCCGACGTCGTGCTGCTCCTGCCGCACGGTCACGAGGGTCAGGGTCCGGACCACACCTCCGGTCGCATCGAGCGTTTCCTTCAGCTGTGTGCAGAAGGCTCGATGACCGTTGCGGTTCCGTCGACTCCGGCCAGCTACTTCCACCTGCTGCGTCGCCATCACCTCGACGGCATCCGCCGTCCGCTGGTGGTTTTCACGCCCAAGTCGATGCTGCGTAACAAGGCTGCCGTCAGCAACGTCGAGGACTTCACGACGGGCAAGTTCCGTTCGGTCTTCGAGGAGCCGGCATACGAGAGCGGCGAAAGCGCACGCGAATCGGTCAAGCGGGTTCTGCTGGTCAGCGGCAAGCTGTACTGGGAACTCCTGGCGAAGAAGCACAAGGACGAGCGTGACGACATCGCCATCGTGCGCATGGAGCAGCTCTACCCCGTGCCGAAGCGTCGCCTCAAGGAGACCCTGGACCGTTACCCGAATGCGGATCAGTTCCGTTGGGTCCAGGAAGAGCCCGCAAACCAGGGTGCGTGGCCGTTCCTCGGGCTGGCTCTGCCGGACCTTCTGCCGGAGACCTTGACCGGTATCAAGCGCATCTCGCGTCGTCCGATGTCCGCTCCCTCTTCGGGATCGAGCAAGGTCCACGCGGTGGAGCAGCAGGAGATCTTGGACGAGGCGTTCCTGCCGACCAACTGATCTCAGTAATTTGACAAGGGCCGGGCCCCACATTCCGCAAGGAGTGTGGGGCCCGGCCTTTCTGCGTTCACGTCAATTCGATTGCAGCAGACCCAGATCCGGCCCGGCATCGAAGCCGACGGCGGCCAGTGCCAACGCGGGCAACGACTGAACCGTCAGGTCGATCAGCTCCTCGCGGGTGATGGCGGGCGCTCGGAGCCAACTGATGGTGGCTTCCTCGACAAACGCGATCCAACCGCGAACGGCCAACTCCACCTGAGGTGTTCGAGTCAGGCCGATCTTCGGGAGCTGATCGAGGGTTCTCTTGGCCATGATGTCGCGAGTCTGCTCGAACACCTCACGCATCTGCGGATCCCCGCTGGCGGTCCCCCGGAGCAGCGAGACGTAGGTATTGCGGTTCTCGGTCACGTAGTCGACGTACGACGCCAGCACCGAGCGGAGGGTGAGCATCGGATCGTCCGACTCGCTCGGCTCGGTGCGCTGGAGCATCTGTTCACTGCTGTGTCGGACGATCGCCAGATGGAACTCGCTTTTCGACGCGAAGTAGTGGAACAGAAGCCCCCGCGAGACACCAGCCTGATCGGCGATGTCCTCGACGGAAATCTGTTCGAGCGGCCGTTCGGCCAGCATCCGCGCCCCGAGGTCGATGAGTTGCGCTCGGCGTTGCGCAGGGTCGAGCCGCGTTCGCTTTACTGCGTCCATGCCCAATAGACTACTGAATATTCGTCAATAAGCTATTGACCGTGACTCAATAAAGGCATATCGTTCCCTACATGAGTCTTCCAGTTACAGATACCTCAGCACCTGCCGCGGATACTCGCCACGTCGGCACACTGATCATCGGCAGTGGTTTCGCCGGTCTCGGTGCGGCGATCAAACTGGCACAGGCCGGCATCACCGACTACGTCGTTCTCGAGCGCGGCAACGACGTCGGCGGGACCTGGCGTGACAACAGCTACCCGGGCGCCGCGTGTGACGTGCCGTCGCATTTGTACTCGTACTCTTTTGCACTCAATCCGGAGTGGACGCGCTCCTTCTCCACTCAGCCCGAGATCTACAAGTACATCCAGTCGGTGGCCAACCGCCACAAGGTGCTCGACAAGCACATCTTCGACTGCGACGTTCTCTCCGCACGCTGGGACGAGGCGTCTGCTCGGTGGCACGTCAGCACCAACAAGGGCGAATTCGTCGCAAAGATCGTCGTCTCGGCCGTCGGCGCATTGTGTGAGCCTTCACTTCCGGACATCAAGGGCATCGACGGCTTCAAGGGCGAGATCTTCCACTCCTCGCGTTGGAACCACGACGCCGATCTGACCGGCAAGCGTGTGGCCGTCATCGGAACCGGCGCCTCGGCCATCCAGATCGTGCCGGCCATCGGCAAGAAGGTCTCGCATCTCGACGTGTACCAGCGCACGGCGCCGTGGATCCTGCCCCGCGCAGACCGCGAGTACACCAAGATCGAGCACCTCGCGTTCAAGTACCTCCCCGGCTTCCAGAAGTTGTGCCGCACCGGTATCTACTGGATGCGAGAGACGCAGGTCGTCGGCCTGGCCAAGGCGCCGGTCTTCATGAAGCCGCTGCAGTTCGCCGCCGAGCGTCACCTGAAGGCCCAGATCAAGGACAAGGATCTTCGCAAGAAGGTCATGCCCAACTTCCAGATCGGCTGCAAGCGCATGCTGATCTCGAACAACTACTTCCCCACCCTCGCCCAGGACAATGTCGACCTGGTGACCGAAGGCATCGAGGAGGTCACCGCCAACGGGATCGTCTCGAAGACCGGCACCACGCGTGAGATCGATGCCATCGTCGTGGCGACCGGATTCCACGTCACCGACTCCCCCACCTTCGCGGGAATCTTCGGCAAGGACGGACGCTCGCTCGCCGAGGTCTTCGAAGAGACCGGCATGCAGGGATACAAGGGCGCGGCAGTTGCCAACTTCCCCAACATGTTCTTCCTCGTCGGACCCAACACCGGCCTCGGACATTCGTCGATGGTCTTCATGATCGAGTCGCAGATCAACTACCTGGTCGACGCGATCGCCACCATCGACAAGTACGACATCGGCACCATCGAGGTGCGCAAGGACAAGCAGGACAAGTACAACAAGGACCTGCAGGCAGCTATGTCCAAGAGCGTGTGGAACAACGGCGGTTGCGCCAGCTGGTACATGGACAAGCACGGAAACAACACCACCCTGTGGCCTGGCTTCACCTTCCAGTTCCGCAATGCCACCAAGCATTTCGACCTCGCGGCATACCGCAGCGTCGCCACCTCGGATCTTGGCGCCGTCGGCACCGCGACCACTTCACAGATCGACCTCGACGACGAGAAGGCAGTAGCACAATGAGTGATTTTGCAGGCAAGGTCGTAGTCATCACCGGAGCGGGATCGGGCATCGGTCGCGCACTAGCACTGAACCTGGCCGGCCAGGGCGCCAAGTTGGCAATCTCCGACGTGGACACCATCGGGCTCGCCGAGACAACGCGTCTGGTGGAAGCCATCGGCGCCGAGGTGAAGTCGGACCATCTCGACGTCACCCAGCGCGAAGCGGTTCTCGAGTACGCCGACGCGGTTGTCGCCCATTTCGGCAAGGTCAACCAGATCTACAACAACGCCGGAATCGCCTACCACGGCACCTTCGAGAAGTCCGAGTTCAAGGACTTCGAACGTGTCATGGACGTAGACTTCTGGGGAGTTGTCAACGGCACCAAGGCATTCCTTCCCCACGTCATCGCCTCCGGTGACGGGCACATCGTGAACGTGTCGAGCCTCTTCGGTCTGCTGTCGATGCCGGGTCAGAGCGCATACAACTCGGCCAAGTTCGCCGTTCGCGGTTTCACCGAGTCGCTTCGCCAGGAAATGCTGATCGCCAAGCACCCGGTGAAGGTGACCTGTGTGCACCCGGGCGGAATCAAGACGGCCATCGCACGCAACGCCACCGCAGGCCCGGGTGAAGATCTTGCGGTCTTCTCCGAGTTCTTCGACCGCAAGCTCGCACGCACCACACCGGAGGACGCCGCCAAGACGATCGTCAACGGTGTTCGCAAGAGCAAGCCGCGAGTTCTCATCGGGATGGACGCAATCGCACTCGACGCCTGGGTTCGCCTCGTAGGATCGGGCTACCAGCGCATCGTCGCGATCGTCGCCGGCCGAATGATGCCCAAGTCCAGCTGAGTTCGTTTCACAGCGCAGTTCGCACAAAGAGTTAGGAGCCCTGCCGGTGAGCACGTTCACCCTTCCGCTGCCCGTGGTCGCATTCTTGTTGAAGCCGTACTTCCGTCTGGCTTTCAACTCGCGGCTGCCGTATCGGATTCAACGTCTGTTGCTCGAGGCCGGGGCACCGCTACAGCAGGTTCCAGCGGGCGCCGTCGTGCGCCCGCTGGAGCTGGCTTGCCGACCGGCAGAGAAGATCACCGTCGGCGCAACCGAGCGCCCCACCGCAGTTCTCTACCTGCATGGCGGGGCGTACACGCTCGGTTCGCTGTCCACACACCGTTCTCTCGCAGCTCATCTCGCCCGTGAGTCGTCCAGTGCGGTCTTCACCTTGGACTACCGTCTCGCGCCGGAGAATCCGTATCCCGCCGCTCTCGACGACGCGGTCTCGGCCTTCATGCAGTTGGTCACCGAGTTCGACTATTCGGAAGACCGCGTTGCCATCGCCGGCGATTCGGCCGGTGGCGGCCTGGCCGCGGCGACCGCTATTCGTCTGATCGAGCGTCACGGCGTGACCCCCGGCGCGCTTGCACTGATCTCACCGTGGGTCGATCCCGGCGATCGGGGTGCCACCAAAAAGGCCGACCTGGTGGTCAACACAGCGTGGTCCTTCGACGCCGCCGACGCCTACCTTGCGGGAGGCGACCGTACTGATCCTGGCTACGCGCCGATGCACGGCAAGCTCGACGGGTTGCCGCCCACCAGGATTCACGTCGGTTCCGAGGAAGTCCTCTACCCGCAGATCATGACGTTCACCGACAAGCTCTCCGCTGCCGGCGTCGACGTGTCCCTGGTGGAGTACGCGCGACTGTGGCACGTGGCTCACGCACAGGCGTCACTGGTGAAGGAAGCAGCAGACGCCGTTTCCGACCTCGGCCAGTTCATCGCATCGAAACTGATTCGTGCCAAGGATGATTCGAGTTCAGCAGTGGGCTCGAACAGTCACTGACGGGTGGCCCACTCCGTCCATGTCACTGACGGGTGTCCCACTCCGTCCATGTCACTGACGGGTGTCCCACCAGGTGCGGGCGACTTCCGAGGCTGACGCCCTGCCGGTCCGCACCTGCTCGATCATTGCGGCGAGATCGGTGGTGGACAGTTCACCGGCAACGACGCTGAGCGCCTTGACAGCCGAATCTCCCAGTGCGCCCGCTCGAAAGAGCGGAACGACATTCTGCGCAGCCAGAACGTGATTCGAATCAGCGAGCACTGTGACGGCATCGGATTGTGCCAACGCCGACAGCGTCGTGGTTCCAAATACTTGTGCACCGGGTACGTCTGCCGGCGTTGCCTGATCGACACCGGCGAAGACACACTCGGCGCCCTCGGCCAACTGTTCCACTGCCCCGTCCTCGACGAATCTCGCGGAGACGAGCGGCGTCGCCGCGGCACACGAAGGAGCAAAGGCTTCTATCGTCTTCGCTCCCAACGACTGTGCGTATCCGGTGTCGAGTGCGAGGACCGCACGATCTTCGGCCATCGCATAGTCGGAAACCGAAAGACCCTCCGGCAGAGAGCGACTCAAGGCTTCGAAGACGTCGTCGGCCTTGCGGGCCGGGGATGACGGGTCGTAGTGATCGAGCAGCGCGCCGGTGAACTCGGGCACCAAAGTGACTCGCGCTGCGTCCAGAGCCTCGAGTGATTGGTTTCGGCCACCACCCACCGATTCGACGCGAGCCGACAGGCCGGAGGAGGAGAGCACCGTCGAATACACCTCGGCCAACACCGAACTCTCCACCGATGCGTCAGCAGCCACCACGATCTGGTCACGAGACTCCGCTTCGACACCCTCTACCACCGAATCACCGTTTGCGCATCCGCTGAGAATCGGCAGGACCATCAGTGCTGCAACAACAGTCGAATACTTCGTGCGTGTGCTCTTCACTGAAATCCTCACATCCAATCCCATGGATCGAAAACCGTGCCATGTCGGTACCTATCGTTACACTTGTCGGGCGATGCGCGGTAACCAGTCCTGACGCAGCCACTCGGTGGCGGCGCCGTCGAAGTCACTCGGGTGGCTTCGCCACAAGGGAATGGTTTCCGACGCCCGAAACACGGGACGCCCGAAAAACCGGAAGGACGCTCATGCGCACCTCACGATTTCGTTCCAACCGTTGGCTCGTAGCCGCGGCAACCGTTGTCTCTCTGACTGCACTGACAGCGTGCGGTAGCAGCGACGGCGACTCCAACAGCGATCCCAACGCGATCGTCGTCGGCTCCGCCAACTTCACCGAATCCGAGACGATCGCCAACATCTACGCCGAAGCACTGCGTGTCAACGGGTTCGATGTGTCCACGTCGTTCAACGTCGGCAGCCGCGAGGCGTACATTCCGGCACTCAAGGACGGGTCCATCAGTGTCATTCCGGATTACACGGGAAATCTCCTGCAGTACTTGGATCCCGACAGCACGGCCACCAGCTCCGCTGACGTCCTCGCTGCTCTTCCCGCAGCTCTCGGGTCGGAATTGGCAATTGCGACGCCTGCATCCGCCGAGGACAAGGACGCCGTCGTCGTCACGAAGGAAACGGCTGACAAGTGGAACCTGAAGACGATCGCCGATCTGGCTCCGCATTCCGCCGAGGTCAAGTTCGGTGCTCCGGCCGAGTTCCAGGAACGTCCAGCCGGATTGCCCGGTTTGAAGTCCAATTACGGCCTCGACATCTCGGCAGCCAACTTCGTTCCGATCGCCGACGGCGGTGGACCGGCAACCGTGAAGGCTCTCTCCTCCGGTGACATCACCGCGGCAAACATCTTCACGACGTCGGCCTCCATCCCGGAGAACAACTTCGTGGTTCTCGAAGACCCGAAGAACAATTTCCCGGCTCAGAACGTGGTGCCGGTGCTGCGTGCCTCGAAGTCTTCCGACAAGTTGAAGACGGTCCTCGATGCGGTGTCCGCCAAGCTCACCACCGAAGAGTTGTTGGCACTCAACGTCCAGGTGTCCGGCGACACCAAGACGGAGCCGGCAGCGGCGGCCAAGGCGTGGGTGACGGCCCAGGGCCTCGACAAGCCGGTCTCGTAGTCACGTGATCACCTTCGAGGGCGTCACCAAGCAGTATCCGGACGGCACCACCGCCGTCGACCGTCTCGATCTCACCATCGAGGCCGAGTCGTTCACGGTGTTCGTGGGGCCGTCCGGGTGCGGCAAGACGACGTCAATGCGCATGATCAACCGGATGATCACACCGACGTCGGGCAAGATCTTCGTCGACGGTCGTGACATCGCCCAGACCGACGCGGTGAAGCTGCGTCTCGGCATCGGGTACGTCATCCAGAACGCCGGCTTGCTTCCGCATCGCACCGTGATCGACAACGTCGCAACAGTTCCGGTACTGCGCGGTGAGTCCCGCCGCGCAGCGCGCAAAGCCGCGTTGGGGGTACTCGAACGAGTCGGTCTGGACATCTCCCTTGCCACCCGCTATCCCGGACAACTCTCGGGTGGGCAGCAACAACGTGTGGGAGTTGCGCGAGCATTGGCTGCCGATCCGCCGATCCTGTTGATGGACGAGCCCTTCAGCGCCGTCGACCCGGTGGTGCGTGAGGATCTGCAGACCGAAATGCTCCGTCTTCAAAGCGAACTGAAGAAGACGATCGTCTTTGTCACCCACGACATCGACGAGGCAGTCAAACTCGGTGATCACATTGCCGTCTTCGGTCCCGGCGGGCGGCTTCAGCAGGTTGCGGCACCTCGCGACGTGTTGGCCGCACCGGCAACGGATTTTGTCGCCGGATTCGTCGGACGCGATCGCGGCTATCGGGGATTGTCGTTCCGCGCTGCCGACGAGGTTCCGTTGCACCCTGTAGGCACGGCCGTCGAGAACGAATTGAAGGCTCTGCGTCTCGAATTGGGCGAATGGGTTCTCGTGGTCACGGACAACGGAACTCCGCAGGGATGGATCGACGTGACCGGCGTCGAAGGCCTGCGCTCGGGACGAACCCTTGCTCAGTCGACGTCTGCCGGTGGTTCGCTGTTCTCCCCCGGCGGCGATCTCCGCCAAGCACTCGATGCGGCAATCTCGTCGCCTTCCGGTATCGGCGTTGCCGTCGACGGCGAGGGAGCGGTCATCGGCGGGATCCTCGGTTCCGAAGTCGTGGCGAAATTGGCAGATCAGCGTCGACGCGAGGACGAGGAACGCAACCGCGTCGCCTTCACCGAGGGATTCGGGTCGTAGCGGCATGCGCTGGCTCATCGACAATTTCTCGACGGTCGTGGATTACTCGAAGACCCATCTGTATCTGGCACTGCTTCCTTTGCTGATCGGTCTCCTGATTGCCGTTCCGGTCGGAACAGCGATCCGCAACGTCAGATGGCTGCGCCGAATCACGTTGACCCTGGCGAGCATTGCGTTCACGATTCCGTCGCTCGCGCTGTTCGTCACCATCCCCCAGTTGTTCGGACTCAAGACCCTTGATCCTCTCAACGTCGTGATCGCACTCAGCGTGTATGCGACGGCACTGCTCATCCGGGCTGTACCCGAAGCACTCGACTCGGTGCCGGACAACGTCATCGACGCCTCCACCGCCGTCGGTTTCACACCGCTACGACGCGCTCTGACGGTCGAGTTGCCATTGGCGCTGCCGGTGATGATCGCGAACATCAGAGTTATTGCCGTTACCAATATTTCGCTGGTGTCAGTCGGATCTCTGATCGGAATCGGCGGGCTTGGAGTCCTGTTCAAACAAGGCTACGACCGCGACTATCCCGACCAGATCGTTGCGGGCATCATCGCGATCGTCGTGCTGGCACTGGCGCTCGATCTGATCCTGTATCTGATCGGCCGATTCCTGACCCCGTGGACCAGAACGTCGACCTCGTCGAAGGTTCCCGCCGTCCTGTCAGCCGAGGGGGAACCCGTATGAGCATCTTCACCGGGGCCTGGGACTTCATCGTCGATCCCGGAAATTGGAGCGGCGACACCGGAATCGGCACCCGCATCCTCCAGCACCTCTGGTACAGCGTTCTGGCCGTGGCACTTTCGGCTGTGATCGCGGTGCCCATCGGATTACTCATCGGCCATCTGCGTCGCGGTGAGATCGTGGTCGTCAGTCTGGTCAACGCACTGCGGTCACTGCCCACTCTCGGCCTGCTGACCTTCCTCGTTCTTCTCATGGGTCTGGGAGTGATGCCGCCGATTCTCGCCCTCGTCATTCTTGGTATTCCCCCACTACTCGCCGGCACGTACGCCGGAATCGCCAGCGTCGACCGCGGCGTCGTCGAGGCCGCACGGGCGATGGGTATGACCGAACTCCAAGTGCTCTTCCGCGTCGAGATACCCAATGCGCTGCCATTGATTCTCGGCGGACTGCGTAACGCGACACTACAGGTGATTGCCACGGCAACGGTCGCCGCCTACGTCAACCTCGGCGGCCTCGGCCGGTACATCTTCGACGGTCTCGCGCTCTACAAGTACGACCGAGTGGTCGTCGGCGCAATCCTGGTCGCGGTTGTGGCTCTCGTCGTGGACGGCTTACTGGCGCTGGTGGTCTGGGCATCGGTTCCCGGGACCGGCAGGCTGCGCCGAACACCCGACCTCACTCGTCTGTAGCTCTCGGTACACACGAAAAAGCCCCGATCGGAACCTTGTGTGCGGGTTCCGATCGGGGCTTTCGTAGTCCCTCTTAGCTGGTCACGCCCTCAGCATGCGCTGCGGCCGCGACGGCTTCCGCTACTGCGGGTGCCACGCGAGGGTCGAGTGGGCTGGGGACGATTTTGTCCGCCGCCAACTCGTCGCCGACCACCGACAGGATTGCCTCGGCGGCAGCGAGCTTCATACCTTCGGTGATGCGACGGGCGCCGGCGTCGAGCGCGCCCTTGAAGACACCGGGGAAGGCGAGAACGTTGTTGATCTGGTTCGGGAAATCACTACGGCCCGTCGCCACGATCGCCGCGTACTTCGACGCGGTTTCGGGGTGAATCTCCGGGTCCGGGTTGGAGAGTGCGAACACGATCGACTCGGGAGCCATCGAAGCGATGAGCTCCTCGGGGATCTTGCCCGCCGAGACACCGAGGAACACGTCAGCACCTTCGAGAGCCTCGATGGCACCACCATGCAGGTCACGGGGATTGGTGCGGGCCGCGAGTTCTGCCTTCACGTCGTTGAGGTCGCTGCGCTCACCCGAGATGATGCCCTTCGAGTCCAGCACGATGACGTCGCTGATTCCGGCGGCGAGCAGGATGTTCGCGCAGGCAACACCCGCAGCGCCGGCGCCGGAGATGACGACCTTGAGTGTGGTGATGTCGCGGCTCTGGACCTTCACGGCGCCCTTGAGTGCCGCGAGGACCACGATGGCGGTTCCGTGCTGATCGTCGTGCATGACGGGGCAGTCGAGAGCTTCGATGACGCGCTTCTCGATCTCGAAGCAACGCGGCGCCGAGATGTCCTCGAGGTTGACCGCGCCGAAGCTCGGACGCAGTCGGATGAGTGTCTCGACGATCTCGTCGGGATCCTTGGTGTCGAGAACCAGCGGAATGGAGTTCAGTCCGGCAAAGTTCTTGAACAGCGCCGACTTGCCCTCCATGACGGGCAGCGACGCGCGAGGGCCGATGTCGCCGAGTCCGAGAACCGCGGTGCCGTCGCTGACCACGACGACGAGTCGGTTGGTCCACGTGTATCGATCGGCAAGGGTTTCGTCTGCAGCGATGGCGCGGCTCACCTGAGCAACACCCGGCGTGTAGGCGATCGAGAGTGCCCGCTGCGTATCGAGCGGTGCTGTGGTCTCGACCGAGAGCTTGCCACCGACGTGAGCGGCAAAGATTTCTTCGTCGGTCAACTCGACCTTGGGTACGTTGATGGCTTCAGTCACGAGGGACACGATGACACTCCTGATTAGTCCAGCCTCAAGCGGGGCTGGGTTACTGGGAAGTAATCCTTCAGACCGCTGCGAAACTACGTTCACAACGGTCAGAGATCATTTCTTCCGCGAACGACTACTGAGAAGAAGAGCATTCGGCGTGCGCGAGAAAGTGGGCCGCAATACATCCGAAGCGTCATGGTGTGGGGCGGGTGAGCCCTGGCGTATCCATGCAATCTAGGTTTCGGGAGAAATTCTGACGAAACCTGCACTTCGGGGCCGGGCTGTGGCGCCGCCTCGAAGTAACTCCAGTTTGCCACCAGAGTCGGATCACAATCAAATCCTCCAAGCGGTCGGATTCCTCACCACACTCGAACCCGAGCCGTCATCCCCACCGTGTCATCCCCACCCAGTCATCCCCACCACTGCGTCACCAACAACAGCCCCGCCACCACGAGCACGACCACCGATCCGGCAACCGCCGCGATACCCCGCCTGCGGTCGCACCAGATCTGCGCGGCGAGAGCAACCACCGAGGCCGCAATGTGCGCGGTGATCGACGTTGTTCCCGGACCCGGGAATCCGCGGTTGCCGCCCAGATATGCCGAACCGATGATCACGAGTGTCAAGACCACGATTCCGGCCGCCACGGTGCCACTCAGGGCGCGTAGAGCGCGGACCAGCAGCCATTGTCGTTTGTCGGCGGGATAGCCGTAATCGTCTTCGTACTGATAGTCCTGATATTCCTGGTACTGGTAGTCGTCCTCGTACCTGTCGTTCCGGTCGTACCTGTCGTCGTATGTCATCTCTTACGCTCCCGCGACGAATCCGCGGACTGATTCCGCAATGAGTTGAACCGCGATGGCGGCGAGCAGAAGACCGGCGATGCGTGCCAGCAGACTGATGCCACCCTCGCCCAGTATCCGGATCAGTGCGGTCGAGAAGCGCAGGACCACGAACAGCACGAGGTGGATGGACAGAATCGCCAACGCGATCGCCAGATACGACGCCGCTTCACCGTCGGCCTGGGCGACAAAGACGATGACGGCTGCAATCGCACCGGGACCGGCCATCATCGGCGTTCCCAGAGGAACGAGTGCGACGTTTACGTCGTCGGCTCCCTGCGGACGGTTGGAGGCCTTGCCGGTCAGCAGTTCGAGTGCGATGAGAAGCAGCAGCAATCCGCCGGCGCCCTGCAACGCCGGAATGCCGATGTGGAGGTAGTTGAGGATCGCCTGACCGCCGATGGCAAAGACCGAGATGACCGCAAGGGAGACGGCGGGGGCCTGCCATGCCGCTCGGTTGCGATCTTCACGGCTTTTGCGGCCGACCAGTGACAAGAACACCGGGATGACTCCGGGCGGGTCCATGATCACGAACAGCGTGATGAACACGGTGAGGTAGAGCGTGGTGTCGAGCATCAGCGCCCAAGTACCTCCACGCCGGTGGCAGCCGAGACGAGTTTGTCGAACTCGGCCTCGTCCGTGAGCTCGTCGCCGAGTCCGATCGTCTTGTTCTCGCCGTGGTAGTCCGAGGATCCGGTGACTGCCAAACCCAGGTCCACAGCCAGGCGGCGCAGGACGTCACGATCGTCGCTGCGATGGTCTGGGTGATCGACTTCGAGACCCCCGAGACCCAGCTCGGCCAGATCACGGATGTGGTCGAGCGCAAGCAATCCGCCGCGCGAACGGGCCCGTCCATGCGCAAGGACAGTTACTCCCCCGGCCGCTGCCACCAGTTCGACGGCGTACTCGAGCGGAGTGTCGTACTTGGGAACGTCGTATCGCCCTCGACTGGACAACAGGTCGGAGAAAGCCTCACTGATGCTCGACACCACTCCCGCTCGCATCAAGGCCGCTGCGACGTGCGGGCGTCCGACGGACGGACCGGCGTCGGCGAGGATCTGATCGGGATCGACGGGCAGACCGTCACGCGCCATCATGGTCGTCATCACCCGGATACGTTCGACGCGTTCGGCGCGCAGTCGCTCACGTTCTTTTGCGAATTCGGGGTGCGTCGGATCGAACAGGTACGCAAGCAGATGTACAGCGACCGGCCAACCACGCTCACCTCGACCTTCGCACGACATCTCCATCCCACGAACCAGGCTGACGCCGGCCGGCAAGGCCTGCGCCGCCTCGGCCCAGCCCGAAGTCGTGTCGTGATCGGTGATGGCGACGACGTCGAGTCCGGCGTCGGCTGCGGCGCGCATGAGGGCAGCCGGGGTGTCGGTGCCGTCCGATGCGTTGGAGTGGGTGTGAAGATCTATTCGCACTGTTCCAGTGTGTCAGCAATCGGCAACTTCATCGCGCTCCGGTGGGCGAGCCGGAAGCTGACGTACGATTACGCCGCAGCGGCAGCGCAATTCGATCAGGTGTCGCTGTAGTGCCGTTCCCCTGCCGTTCCACTGCATTACAGACCGAGAAGGAGCGAGCGTGCCAACCATGCCGTCACTGCCGAATTGGTCGAACGGCAAATCGACGCAAGCCGATGCGCCCAAGATCCCCGTTCCGGCTGCCCGCGCGATCGTCGACTGCGCGGTCTACGTGGATGGCGTGCGGTTGCCGGGCAAGTACACGCACCGCGCCGCGTTGGCCGAGGTTCGTAGTCGCGACAACGCGTTCGTCTGGGTGGGCATGCACGCTCCCGACGAAGGTCAGATGCAAGATGTCGCAGCAACTTTCGGACTCCACGAGCTGATGGTCGAGGATGCCGTCCATGCACACGAGCGCCCGAAACTCGAACGCTACGACGACGTCATGTTCCTGGTGCTGCGCACGGTCGTCTACGTACCGCACGAGTCCGTCGCGACGGCGAGCGAGATCGTCGAAACCGGCGAGATCATGGTGTTCGTCGGCCCCGACTTCGTGGTGACCGTCCGGCACGGGGATCACTCCGAACTGGCAAGCGTGCGCAAGTCACTCGAGCAGAACCCCGAGCGCCTCACCATGGGCCCGTTCGCGGTGTTGCACGCGATCACCGACCACGTCGTCGACAGCTATCTCTCCGTCATCCAACTCGTCGAACAGGACGTCGACAGCATGGAAGAGTTGGTGTTCAACCCGCGGAACACCGTTGCCGTCGAGCACATCTACCTGCTCAAACGTGAAATCGTCGAACTACGACGCTCGGTCACTCCACTCGGATTGCCACTGCTCCAGCTGACCCAGCCCGCGGGCGGCCTCGTCCCGAAGGAGATCCGGCGATACTTCCGTGACGTACGAGATCACCACACGATCGTGGCCGAACGTATCTCGGAATACGACGAGGTGTTGAGTTCGCTGGTCGACGCCGCACTCGCGAAGATCGCGGTGCAGCAAAACACCGACATGCGCAAGATCTCCGCGTGGGTCGCTATCGCCGCCGTGCCGACCGGCGTTGCCGGTATCTACGGGATGAACTTCGAGAACATGCCGGAACTCGGTTACAAGTACGGCTATCAGTCCATCCTGTTCCTCATCGCGTCGGTGTGTGTCGGCTTGTTCTTTCTCTTCCGTCGCAACAACTGGCTGTGAACCTCGCACGCTGACTCCCTGTACTTGCCACCGTCGCAGGCGGACAATGGATATGGGTACGCATTTTCATTCCGTTCCCGAAATCCATTTTGCGACAAGCAAATTCAGATCCAAAGAGAAGTGGAGGAGCAACCATGCCTACAGTCGAGCAATCCGTGGAGATCGCGTTGCCACCCAAGGACGTCTGGGAGTACGTCGCCGTCGCCGAGAACTGGCCCAACTGGGAGAATTCGATGGTCGAGTGCAAACAGATCACCGACGGCCCGATGGGCGTGGGAAGCCGCTGGCACGGTGTCTCGCGAATCCTGGGCAAGCGTCTCGAGTGGACATCCGAATTCACCGAGTACGACCCACCGAGATCGTCGAAATCGACGTCCGTCGAAAGTCCGGTCAGCTTCTCGCAGACCACGACCTGCGAAGAAGTCGGTGACGGCACTCGGGTCACCTACCGACTCGACAGCGAAAGCGGCCTGGGAGGAGTATTCGGCAAGATGGCCGACCCGATCGTCACGAAAGCATTTTCACGGACGGTTCGGGTAAGTCTCGAGAACTTGGCGGACATCCTCGTGCACGCCGAATGATCTGACGGACAAAGCGCCAGCGCAGCTAGAGCGAGGCAGCGGAACGGTGCGGATCGCGGATGTCGATCCCCGCCTCGGTCCACGCTTCCCTCAGTGCCTCCGCGCCGCGCAGACGCACCCAGGCGGCTTCGGTACCGGTCAGGGGGACCACACCAAGGAAGCGCACCGGGTCGAACGGCTCCGGCAGCGTCAGGTCTTCGATCCCGCTGTCACCGAGAAGCACCGCCGTGAACGCAGTGTCCTTCCACAGCGGCTCGCCCAGGTCCAACAGTGCGTCCTCGAGCAGCACGACGCCTTCGACGGACGGCGCCGCGGCCAGCACCGCGAGCGTCCTGGCCACACCTGACGCCACACCGGTGCCACCGCGCAGCGTGAGTACCAACTCGGCGCGGGGTCCGCGTGTGGGGTCTGCGACCAGTTCGTTGGGGTCGCCCATCGGATGACGCGAGCACCCCAGTGTGACGTAGCGGACCAGGCCGTCGGGTGATTCGAAACGCAGCACGTCCAGCGGTTCGACACCGAGGAACGTCACCGAGGCCGCGGTGGGGTCCGGCCCCTCGATGCTGCTGACGAGATGGGCCCGGACGGAAGATACGACGCTGTCTGACACTCGTCCATCTAAACACCGTGCCCGCGAGGTTCGCAGCGCAGATACCTCGCGGTGGCGGTAGCGTCGTCGAAATGGTCTCCGTTCTCGCTGTCAGCGACGAGACCGTCGAATTCCTGTGGAGCAGTCAAGTTCGTTCACTCGGAGTCGACGTGATCCTGGGCGCGGGCGATCTGCCGTTTGCGTATCTGGAGTACCTGTCTGACCAACTGAATGCGCCTTGCGTGTTCGTTCCCGGAAACCACGACGCCGATCTGTCCGGATATTCGAACAAGAGATCGGGTTGGACGCGGGCCGGGATGCCTGCGCAGTGGCCGGGGCCTACCGGCGCAGTCAACGCCGACGGACGCATCGTGACCGTCGCCGGTCTGCGGATCGCGGGCCTCGGTGGTTCCATCCGATACAACACGGGTCCCAATCAATGGTCCGAGCGCCAGCAGAGCCGACGCGCTCGCTCGCTCGCTTGGCGAAACGCCTGGCAATCGCGACTTCCCGGCGGCCGGGCGGGCGTGGATGTGCTGCTCACCCACAGCCCCGCCCGCGGTGTCGGCGACGCCGAGGATCGGCCACATCGAGGGTTCGAATGCTTCACGCCTTTGATTCACAACCTCGATCCGACGGTGATGGTCCACGGACACATCCACCCGCACGGGCGAACCCCTCTCGATCTGGCGGTAGGCCGGACTATCGTGCTCAATACCGTCGGCTTCACGCTGATGGAGATTTCCCCAGGTACTCCGCCGACGATCGTGAGGCGCCGACATGGCTCGTGACACCGGATTTCCCACAGCCGACGCGGAAAACGACTTCGCTCGTCAGCGTCGACGCGCCGACGTGGCACGTCTGGTCAGTTGGCTACGACGCGAACCGGACGACGTCAACGCGATCCTGCCGTTCGACGAGGTTGTCGCAGCTCTGGGCAAGGTCGGCGAGAAGTCTCTGGGGCTGCAGGTCGTCACCATCGAATCAATAGTCGGAAGTGTCGACCGCACAGGTGATTTCGACAGGTACTTCCGTCCGACGTCCACTCACTCGCGCGCTCGTTGGGAGCGACTTGCGGTGGCGCAACGACGCGGCGAATCGGTACCACCTGTTCAGTTGTATCGCGTCGGCTCCATGCATTTCGTGATCGACGGGCACCACCGAGTGTCCATTGCGTGTGCGATGCACCAGAAGACAATCGACGCGTACGTCACCGAGATCATCACGCGTATCTCGCCGGAAGGCATCACTCAGCGCGCCGATCTGCTCATCAAGGATCATCGTCGACTCTTCCTCACCCGCGTTCCGCTGCAGGGTTCACAACGCGAAGCCGTCCAGGTCACCGACCCGTGGGAGTACGCCGAACTCAGTGAGTGTGTGGAGGCGTGGGGTTTTCGGCTCATGCAGGAGAAGGGTGAGTTCCTCGGCCGAGACACCGTCGCCCGCCGCTGGTTCGGCGAGGAGTTTCTGCCCGTCGTGCGAATGCTGCGGGGTGCCGACATGTTGCCCGAGCACACCGACGCCGAGGCCTACTTGTGGATCGCCCGGGAGCGGTACCGACTGGTGCGGCGGCACATGTGGAACGACGAGATCGTGGCCGAACTACGCGATCGAGCACCGCGAAAGCACAAGCCCGCTACGTAGATGCAGTGAAGCGAACCTCGCGGTTCGGGATCTTCGGGTGCATGAACTTCAGCAACGAACGCGCTTCTTTCTCGATGGACGCGAGGGCGGTCTTCGGTTGCTGCGCAAACAGAGTCGCACCCAACTCGACCGTCTCCTTTGCCGGCGTCACCGTCGCATATCCCACCACCTTCCCGCGCACCAGGATGGCGGGCTTGATGATGCCGTTCACGGTGACGACGCGAGTTCGGTACTGCTCGTCCATGATTCGAGATCGGTCGGCGTGCGAGAGCAAGATGTTGTCGAACGGTGCAAGTATGCGAACCGGGGGTGTTCCGGAGGTCGGTCGTGGCGCGTCCGGCAGGTCGAACACCTCGACCCCTTTCGCGTTGACAAAGGTGATCAAGCCGGGTCGTAGCCGCTCGAATACTTCGGCGAGTCTGGTCAGACCCGACCACGCCTGAGCGTCCTTCACGCTCGCGGGGCCGAAGGCCGCCAGATAGCGCAGCACCATCGCGTCGGGATCCGGCGATGAACTCACTTCCGTGCCAAGCCAATTCTCCAAGGTCGTCAGTGCCGGTACTCCGGATCGTCCCCACAGGCCTCGCGGTGGGACCTGCACCATCGGCAGAAGTCCTCGAACGCCGTGCGCCAGCCCCTCGGCCGCGTGGCCGGGAAAGCGCTCTGCCAGTATCGGTCTCATCTGCATTTGGGTGAGCGGCCCGTCCGCTACGAGGTCCCGTCCCGCCCGCGCCAGAGCGTCGAGATCCAACCCGGTGAGCGCCGCACGCTGTGTGCTGTTGGTGTGGAGATCGCGTTCCATGATCGTCTGAACCGTGGCCCGGAATGGGCCCGCATCCGCGGCCGAAAGAGCAAAGACCGTGCCCCGCATGGCAACAAGCCGCACCACCTGGCGCTTCTCGACAAGGGTGGAGAGGTCTTCTGCCGCAAAGTTCTTCAGCCGCGCCCACAGCGCCAGGTAGGGCGGGTTCGGCGCCTGGGCCTGCAGACCTGCCAGGTGCTCGATCGCATCCAACGCACTGACCTCGGCCCTCCGCAGCAGGAACTGCCGCGCCAGAGTCGCCAGGTTGAGCTCGCGATCGGTGATCAGTGCAGCCATCGACAACTCCTCAACGATCGTGGTCAGTGGCGGTGACGATCTGGAACGGTATCTCGACTCGCGCGAGGGTTCCAGACTCTTCACCCGGTCCGACCGAGAACGAGCCACCCGCGGCAACCACTCGCAGTTCGTGCGAGAGCAGTCCGATGTGCCCGGCAGCCCGTCGTTCGGCAATCCGATCGGCGCTGATCCCCCGACCGTCGTCCGAGACCACGAGCACCGCACGGTGGTCCAGTCGTGCAAGCTCGATCCGGACGTTCTGCGCGCCGGCATGTTTGACGACGTTGCCCAGAAGCTCTCGGGTGGCGCCGAACAAGACCTCGTCGGCAGACGTGCGTAGATCGTCGTTCCAGCCCGAAGTGTCGACGTCGACCACTACTCCGCCGCGTCCCTGCGCCGATCGCGCGAGGTCCCCGATCGCGCGGGCAAGACCCACGTGAACAAGGACAGTGGGATGCAGTTCCGAGACGGACGATCTCAACAGCGTGGTCGCTTCACCGAGCGCTTTTCCGGCTCGCGCCAAAGCGACAGGCTCCGCACTGTCTGCCAATTCGTCGAGATCCATCCGCGCGGCGAGAACGTACTGGAGCGCCCCGTCGTGCAACTGCTCGGACAGTTCCGTGCGCTCTCGCTGCTCGAGCCCCATGAGTTCGGCCAGAAGGCTGGTTCGATGCCCGACGAGTTGTCCGATGGTCAACACGCGTGATCTTTGAATCCGAGTCAGTCCGATTGCGCCTGCGCCCACTCCGGCCAAGGCCATGGTGCTCAGCAGGATCGACGGCCACGGCTCGGAGTTCGAAGTCATCGTTGCCCAACTGGAAACGAAGAACACACCGATCGTGCAGGCAACGACGCCGACACACACGTCCGTCCGCAGTTGCGTACACGCCAGAACCGGAATGACGAAGAGCCCGTTACTCAAGATGTCGGCGGTCCAACTCTGCTCGGCCGCGAGACCGGTCAGCAATGTCAGAGTTGCGAGCACGGCAAGGTCGACGAACAAGCCGAGCCAGATCATCGTCACCGGGCCGGTGCCGCCCTTGCGGATCCACAGCGCCACGGCTGCCGACCAGAGTGCATAGGCGCCCAGAATCGCGAAACACCATCCCGCGTCGTTCATCGGCGGGACGAAAATCAGTGTCAGGGCGATGAACAGCACCAGAGCGCCGCGCACCGTCAGTTGGAGGTACGCACCGCGGTAGGCGTGTTCGCGCATGATCCGCTCGAGGTCCGGGCCACCGGGCAGGTGCTCGGTTCGTACCGAGGATTCGTTCATCTGTCCTCCTGTGCCGCCCATCCCAGTTCCCTGTGAATGAGCTTCGCACACGAGATTTCACAATCAACCCGCAATACCGTGAATGGCACAGCATTCACCGAACCTCGAAACCACGCAGGAGTGCTCATGATCTCGACCCGAGCAAGCAAGCGCCGCATCGCCACTCGATTTGCCGTCGCCGGCGCCCTGGCAGCGGCGCCGATCGCCGTGGTCGCCGGGACAGCGCAAGCCGCCCCGGCCTCCACCCATCACGAACAATTCGGCCGCCTGGTCCCCCTACCCGAGCCGGCCGACGCAGCGCCCGGCCCCGAACAGGTACCGCTCACCTGGGGCGCGACGTATTCGGTCACCTTGCCCGGGTAAAGGTCACAGCAGCAGATTGGCTCCCGTACCGCCGTCGAACACTGCGATCTTGGCGGGATCGAACCACAGATCGACAGACCTGCCCTGGGCCACCGTGGACTCGGACGAGAGCCTGGCAACCAGTTGACCGCCACCAGCGACGGCCGTTCCCGAATCGGCGGCGAGTTCCTCGAGTTCACGAGAATTGACGGCGGGGCCACCAGCGAGGAAATACGCGTACTTGTCCGAACCCATCGATTCCAGCACGTCGACGTCGACGGTGAACGTCCCGCCGTGCGGCTTCTGCGCTGCATCGACCAGCGCCACGTCCTCGAAATGTTCCGGCCTGATACCGACCACGACGTCCTTGCCCGAGCCGCTGCCCGAGATCTTCGACTGCGCCGCCGCGGGCAGGCGAACATCGCCGATCGGCGTGCTCACACCGTCGGCCGTCAACTGTCCGGGGAAGAAGTTCATGGACGGGGACCCGATGAACCCCGCCACGAACAGATTGTTCGGTCGATCGTAGAGTTCCTGCGGCGCACCGATCTGTTGCACGATTCCGCCGCGCAGCACGACTACCCGATCGCCGAGCGTCATCGCCTCGGTCTGGTCGTGGGTCACGTAAATCGTTGTCGTACCGAGTCGCTGCTGCAGACGGGCGATCTCCGTCCTCATCTGCACGCGCAGTTTGGCGTCCAGGTTCGATAGCGGCTCGTCCATGAGAAACGCCTTCGGGCTGCGCACGATTGCGCGTCCCATCGCGACACGCTGACGCTGACCGCCCGACAGGTTCGCCGGTTTGCGATCGAGATGCTGGGTGAGGTCGAGGACCCGCGCCGCGTCGTCGACCTTGGCGTTGATCTCGTCCTTGGACATCTTCGCCAAGGTCAACGGGAACGCGATGTTCTGGCGCACCGTCATGTGCGGATACAGCGCATACGACTGGAACACCATCGCGATGTCGCGGTCCTTGGGGGCGCGTTCGTTGACGCGTTCACCCGCGATCCGCAACTCACCGGTCGAAATGTCTTCCAGCCCGGCAATCATGTTGAGAGTCGTGGATTTTCCACAACCGGACGGGCCCACGAGAATGATGAATTCTCCGTCGGCGATGGTGATGTCGACATCACTGACCGCCTTGGCTCCGTCCGGGTACAGCTTGGTCACCTTGTCCAGCACGATCTCGGCCACAGGCTTATCCCTTCACTGCGCCGGAAGTAAGCCCGGCCACGATACGACGTTGGAAGAACAGAACAAAGATGATGATCGGAATGGTGATGACCATGGCGGCCGCGGCGATCGACCCGGTGGGCTCCTCGAATTGTGAAGCGCCGGTGAAGTTTGCGATGGCCGCAGGGGCGGTGATGGAGCGTTCGGTCGACGTCAGCGAAATCGCGAACAACAGATCGTTCCAGCAGAAGATGAACACCAGAATGCCCGCAGTGACGATGCCGGGCGCGGCCAGTGGAGCCACCACCTTCCGGAACGCCTGCCCCGGCGTCGCGCCGTCCATCTGAGCCGCCTTCTCGAGTTCCCAAGGAATCTCTTTGAAGAACGCGGAGAGCGTGTAGATCGCCAACGGCAACGCAAAGGTGATGTACGGCAGGATGAGTCCGGCCCAGGTGTCGAAGAGTCCGAGCCGTCGTTCGATGTCGAACAGCGGGCTCACCAATGAAATCTGCGGGAACATCGCGATCAGCAGGGCAACAGCCACCAGCAGCTTCTTGCCCGGAAAATCCAGGCGCGCAATCGCGTAAGCAGCCATGGTTCCGATCACCACGGCGATGACCGTCGAGATGAGTCCGATGCCGATGGAGTTGATCAGAGCACTGGTGAAGGCGCTGGTGTCGAAGATTCCTCGGTAGTTGTCCAGGGTCCACTTCTCCGGAATGAACTTGCCGTCCTTGATGGTTCCGGCGGGCTTGAAGGACAGGCTCGCAATCCACAGGACGGGAACCAACGCGTACAGCAAGACCAGAAGGTTGACGACGGACCAGCTGATCTTGAGTCTGGGAGTCACGGTCATGTCAGCGTCCTTCCGTATCGGATCCGGGAGCCGAAGCACCGAAAAGTTTGATGAAGATGAACGCGATCACTGCCACACACACGAAGATCAGCACGCTGATCGCGGATCCGATGCCCAAGTTGAATGCCTTGAACAGATTGTCGTAACCCAGAATCGACACCGACCCGGTGTCGTTCGCTCCCTTCGTGAGCACGTAGATGTTGTCGAAGATGCGGAATGCGTCGAGTGTGCGGAACAGCAGAGCGACGAGGATGGCGGGCTTCATCAGCGGAAGGATGATGCGTACCAACCGGGTCCACGCGCCGGCGCCGTCCACCTGAGCCGCCTTGAGAAGGTCATCGGGCACGAGCGCCAAGCCGGCGAGCAGGAGCAGCGCCATGAACGGCGTCGTCTTCCAGACCTCGGCAAGGACGATGATCGCGAGCGACGGGATCTGGTCGGTGAGCGGCGCACTGCCGTCGGGCAGGAGATTGGCGAGGTAGCCGGTCCCCGGCGTCCACGCGTAGTACCAGCTGTATGCCGCCGCGACGGTGACGATGCCGTACGGGATGAGCACAACGGTGCGGACGAGCCCCTTACCCACGATCGTTCGGTGCATCACCAGTGCGATGGTCAGTCCGAGAACGAACTCGATGACGACCGAGACGACAGTGATCGACGTCGTCACCGCGAACGCTTGCCACCAGTAACCGTCGGTCAGCACCGACACGTAGTTGTCGAACCACACGAACTTTCGTTGATCCGGGAAGCGCAGGTCGTAGCGCTGCAAACTCAGCCACACGGCGTAGACCACCGGATATGCGGTCACCGCGATCATGAGAATCGCGGCCGGGGCCACCAGCCAGAGACCGAGGCGACGCTCGGCCGCCTTTCCGTCGGACATCTTCGTTTTCGCGGAGTGCTTCGGCTCCGGCGATGCCGTCGCGACTGTTGGTGCAGCTCCCGAATTCTCGCTGTCGATCGTCACGGAATCAGCCCCTCGGAATTGACTGCCTTGCGTACCTGCTCGGCAAGATCGTTCACGGTCGATTCCGGATCGATGTTTCCCACAGGGTTCAGCGTGGCAGTGATGAGCGTCGAAATACTCTGATAGGCAGGAGAAACCGGACGAACCGAAGCGGTGTCCAGGCTGTCGCGAACCTCACGCCACGCCGGGTACGCCTCCTGGAACGCCGGGTCGTCGTACAGGCTCTCGAGAGTCGGCGGAACGCCACCGGCTACCGCGTTGTTGCGCTGATTCTCCTCGTTACGCAGACAGGTGAGCGCCTCGAACGCGAGGTCCGGATGCTGGCTGGTCTTGGCCACCGCCACGTTGAAGCCGCCGATCGTGACCTCGGCCGGCTTACCCTCGATCACCGAGGGATACGGAGCGGCAAGGAAATTCCGTTCTCCGTTCACCGTGAGCACCGTGTTTCCGGTGTTCTCACTGGTGACGTTGCCCTTGTCGTCGATGTACGGCAGATCGCCCTTCTCGGCATTCTCCATGATGCCGGGCAGCACGAACGGCCAGTTGACCTGGAAGGCAGATTTGCCGCTCTCCATGCCCAGTCGCGACGACGCTTCATCCCCCTGCGAGATCGAGGGATCCGCACCCTTGGCGGTAGCGACGCGCTTCATGACGGTCAGCGCTTGCTGGGCAGCATCACCGTCGGCCACCGTCACGGTTGTTCCGTCCGGCCCCACCACCGATCCGCCGGCACTGGCGAGAAGAGTGTTGAACCAGACCATCAATCCTTCGTACTGCTTGCCCTGCACACCGATCCAGCTGGGGCGCCCCTCCGCGGCCAGGCCTTCGGAGATGTCGATCATCTGATCCCAGGTCTGGGGTGGTTGCCCGTCCGGCATCAAATCCTTTCGATACCAGAGCAATTGGGTGTTGGTGTTCAATGGCGCCGCATAGAGTTGGTCCTGCCACTTCGCCGACTCCAGCGGACCCTCGAGCGTCCCGTTGCTGACCTCGGCCGCCACGTCGTCAGGAAGCGGCAATGCCCATCCCGCTTCGGCGAATTCGGCAGTCCACACCACGTCGAGCGTCATCAGATCGAGTGACTTGTCGTTGCCGGTCAGACGCCGGGCCAACTGAAGTCGCTGGTCGTCGGCACCCTTGGGCAGAGTTTTCTGCTCGACCCGGTACGCGCCGTTCGACGCCGCCGAGCAATTGGCGGCGGCCTCCGCATACTGCTCGGCGCCGTCGGCAGCGGTGTAGAAGGACAGCACCACGCCGTCGTCATTGTCCGATCCGCACGCACTGAGCAAGGGCGCCAACAACAATGTTGCCGCGCCGAGCAGCCCCGCCCGCAATTTCTTCTTCTGTCCCGCCCGCGATCTCTCGTTCTGCCCCGCCCGCGATCTCTTGTTCTGCACAGCCGTCCTCCTCGGGCGGCGAGACGGCGCAGTCGTTACGGCTGGCCGACGCACCACACATCGGCACTTTTGCCGGAGAAGGGACCTATTTCCTTGTCCGGCAAACGGTCACGGGAAGCGAGTACTACCTCGCCCGCGTGTACATAAAGTAACCGAGATCACACAAGTTGGCAGCCCGAGCGAGAATGTCAGATGGCGAGCTTGGCGAGCAGGTCGCGCGCCGACTCCGCCGTCTTGGGCTCACACAGTACGTCGTAACGTCCGGCGACCAACTGCATCGTCGAGGCGAAGTCCCGCTGCCCACGCGTCGCGGCGTACGGAATCGTCGTGGAGATGACACCGAAGATGATGCCGCCCACGATGCCCGCGATCAGCGGAGCGAGGAAACCACCGGTGACGATTCCGAGCACCAGGCCGAAGAAGACACCGAGCCAAGCACCGGAGACGATGCCGCCACCGATCACCTTGGCCCACGTCAACCGACCGAGAACTCGCTCGACCTGCATCAGGTTCACGCCGACGATCGTGACGTCCTGAACCGGGAATTCCTGATCGGAGAGGTAATCGACTGCGCGCTGCGCCTCGGCGTAGGTGGGGTACGACCCGATGGGCCATCCCGAAGGCGGTGTCGGCAACGCTCCACGGCGCGACCCATTCGACGATTGACCGAGCGGATTGGACATGGCTGGCTGCGCTCCTCTTTTCGGGCACGTCATCCACGCGGATGACGCAAGTACATCTACCCCCTATTGTGCCCTTTACAGACCTGATTCGTTCGGCTATGCGAGCGTCAGGCGTGTTCGGGCGGCGTGAATTCCGAGGTGCGCGTCATCCCCGCGGCGCGGCCCTTGGCCGAAATCACCAGTGCCATCTTGCGACTCGCCTCGTCGATCATCTCGTCGCCGAGCATGACGGCGCCCCGCCCTCCCCCGGCAGCCGAGGTGTGGAACGCGTACGCGTCCAAGATGAGTTCCGCACGGTCGTAGTCGGATTGGCGCGGACTGAACACCTCGTTGGCCGCCTCGATCTGCGTGGGGTGCAGAACCCACTTGCCGTCGAAACCGAGCGCTGCCGTTCGCGCAGCCGACCGAGTGAAAGCCTCGACGTCGCGGATCTGCAGGTACGGCCCGTCGATGGCCTGGACGCCGTGCGCCCGCGCGGCCATCAAGATGGTCATCAGGATGTGGTGATACGCGTCACCGCGGTCGTAGCCGTCCGGTTGCTCACCGACGACCAGAGTTCGCATGTTCAAGCTCGCCATGAAGTCGGCCGGGCCGAACACGAGCGCCTCGACGCGGGGACTCGCGGTGGCGATCGCGTCGATGTTGGTCAAGCCGATCGCGTTCTCGATCTGCGGTTCGATCCCGATCCTGCCGACCTCGAGACCGTTGGCCTTCTCGACCTGCGTCAACAACAAATCGAGCGCCTGGACGTGACTCGCATCGGGAACCTTGGGCAGCAGAATGGCGTCCAGATGCGCTCCGGCGCGGCCCACCACCTCCACGACGTCGGCATACGTCCATTCGGTGGTCCAGTCGTTGACCCGGACGACCTTGACCTGTTTGCCCCACCCGTCCTCGGCCAACGCGTCGCCGATCGACTCCCTGGCCGCCTGCTTCGCCAGCGGCGCCACCGCATCTTCGAGGTCGAGAAAGATCTCG
The DNA here is from genome assembly GCF_031763325.1 of Rhodococcus sp. SG20037. NCBI lineage: Bacteria > Bacillati > Actinomycetota > Actinomycetes > Mycobacteriales > Nocardiaceae > Rhodococcus > Rhodococcus sp. SG20037. The sequence goes on from NZ_CP134497.1 coordinate 4,409,737, forward strand.
TCGGCGGGCAATCCCTTCGCCTTGTCGATCATCTTCCGACTGCTGCCGGGAACTGCCAATACCGATCGACGGGAACGGTTGCGTGAAGTCATTGCGGACTGCCCTTCTCGATTTTCGGTGGCGCCGTTGCAGATTTTGACGCTGGACGAATTAGCCTTGCAATCATGGCAGCAGCAGGCAAGGTATTTGCAGCCAGGCTTGCCGGCCTGGTTGTACTCGGCCCGGACGGCGAATCGATCGGTCGTGTGCGCGACGTCGTCATCACGGTCCGCATCGGACGCCAGCAACCCCGCGTTCTCGGTCTGGTGATCGAAATGTTCACGCGCAAACGCATTTTCGTTCCGATGTTGCGTGTGACAGCAATCGAACCGAGTGCAGTCACCCTCACCACCGGTAACGTCAGTCTGCGGCGCTTCAACCAGCGCCCGGGCGAAGTGCTCGCTCTGGCGCAGGTACTCGATTCGCATGTGCGCGTGGACGACCCGGAACTCGAGGAGCTTCACGGCGTCGACACGATAGTCGTCGATCTCGGAATCGAATCGACGCGGACGCGAGACTGGGTGGTCTCCAAGGTCGCGGTTCGCGGCCATCGCGGACGCCTCGGTCGACGCGCGGCGATACACATCGTCGACTGGCAGCACGTCGCCGGCCTCACCCAGAGCGATCTCTCACTCCCCGGCCAGGGCGTAGCTCACCTGCTTCTCCAGTACGAAGGCATGCGACCCGCCGATGTGGCCAACGCCATGCGCGAACTGCCGGAGAAGCGCCGCCACGAACTGGCCGTGGCGCTCGACGACGAACGCCTCGCCGACGTCGTGCAGGAACTGCCGGCGGACGACCAGACCGATCTGCTGATGCACCTGGAAGTCGAACGCGCCGCCGATCTACTCGAAGCGATGGATCCCGACGACGCCGCCGACCTGTTGGGCGAGCTGCCCGAAACCGAGGCCGAGTCACTGCTTCAGTTGATGGACCCGCAGGATTCCGAACCTGTTCGACGCCTGCTCGAGCATTCCCCGGACACGGCCGGTGGTCTGATGACGCCCGAACCGGTGGTACTGACGGCCTCGACGACGGTCGCGGAGGCCCTTGCCCGCGCCCGCAACTACGACGTGACCCCGGCGCTGTCGAGCATGGTCTTCGTCGTACGTCCGCCGACGGCGACTCCGACCGGGCGGTATCTCGGCTGCGTCCACTTGCAGAAGCTTCTCCGCGAGCCTCCCGCCAGCCTGGTAGGCGGACTACTCGACACCGACATGCCCCGGTTGGCCCCGGACGACTCGTTGGCGTCGGTCACCCGATATTTCGCGACGTACAACTTGGTATGCGGGCCGGTCGTGGACGACGAGAACCACCTGATCGGGGCCGTGACGGTCGACGACGTGCTCGATCACCTCCTGCCGGAAGACTGGCGTGAGGATTACTCCGACGACGAGGAACTACTCCGATGAGCGAACGGGCGTCGAGCACGACCGCACGGCAACGACTGGAAACGCCTCGCGGAAGCCGCCGGTTCAATCTCGATTTCGACGTCGAAGCTGTCGGGCGCGTCAGTGAACGCATCGCCCGCTTCCTCGGCACCGGGCGTTATCTCGCAATCCAGACGATCATCGTGATCGTCTGGATCCTGATCAACGTGTTCGCGGTGGCCCTGCAGTGGGACCCGTACCCGTTCATCCTGCTCAACCTGGCCTTCTCCACCCAGGCCGCCTACGCGGCGCCGCTGATCCTGCTGGCCCAGAACCGTCAGGAGAACCGCGACCGGGTCTCGCTCGAGGAGGACCGCTCACGCGCCGAGCAAACCAAGGCGGATACCGAATTCCTCGCCCGAGAACTCGCAGCTCTGCGTATCGCCGTCGGCGAGGTTGCCACCCGCGACTACCTGCGACGGGAGCTCGAGGAGATCAAGTCGATCCTTGCTGCCGACGGCGAACCGACCCCGAAGAAGAAGCACCGTGACTCGAATACTGCGAAACAAAGTCACAACTAGCTGAGCGTTCGCTGAGTTTTGCTGCACGCACCGTGACCGATATGTAACGTAAGTCACAGCAATATGGATATCACGGTGGGTACTCCGGAGCGGGAGCGCCAGCAAAGGGGAATCGTGCGAGTACGCGGAATGATTGCAGCATCCACACTGGTGGGGGGACTGCTCGTCGTCACAGGTCCAGCGGCCCTCACTGCCGGAAGCGCACCGACCGGAGGGTCACAGGTTCCGATCGCACTGGCGGGCTCCGCCTCGATTGCGCAGCCGGACTCTGTCGACTTCCTCCCGACGCCCCGCACGGTCCGAACGCAAAGATCGGCCCCGCCCAGCGATACGGTCGCCGGCGCCCCGGCAGCGCCCAACGCTGCGGCCGTCGTCCTCACCTCTCTGGGCATCCCCGAGATCGTCCTGAACGCGTACCGCTCCGCGGAGCTGGTGATGATGACCGAGGCACCGGGATGCGGAATCCCCTGGCATCTTCTGGCCGGCATCGGACGCATCGAATCCGGTCACGCCAACGGCGGCAAGACGACCTCGGTGGGTACGACGGTCACCCCGATCCTCGGCCCCGTCCTCGACGGACGGCTGGCAGGCAACGAAGTCATTCGGGACACCGACAAGGGCGCAATCGACGGCGACCCCACTCACGACCGCGCCGTCGGGCCGATGCAGTTCATTCCGGCCACCTGGGCCGGATATGCCAGCGACGGCAACGGGGACGGAATCAAGGACCCCAACAACGTCTTCGATGCGGCACTCTCGGCAGCGAAGTACCTCTGCAGCGGCGGACTCAACCTGCGCGATGTCGCCCAGGAGACCAAAGCTGTTCTGCGATACAACAACTCGGCCGCTTACGCAGCAAACGTGATCATGTGGTCGACGGCATACAAGAACGGTGTCATTCCTTCCGGTCAGCTGCCGTACACCTCGGGCATCAACACCGGCAGCTCCGCGATCAACGCCGCCGCCTCGGCAGACTCCGCCGCTTCGGCCGTACTCGCCGCGGCTGCGGCTACCGATCCGGCGGCCGGCGACAAGGAATCAGCGTCGACGACGCCGACCCCGACCACCGCTCCCCTCTTCCCGGGTCTGCCGGACATGCCTGCACTCTCACCCGAGATCCAGGCACTGATCCCGCCGGGCGTCATGCCAACCAGCCCCGCTCCGGGACCCAACGCCGCCCGGAACGCAGCTCCCGGTCCGATCATCCCGCTCCCCGTCCTCACCTCACGGGGTCTCGTGTGGCCGATTCTGACGGCCGAGGGATGGCGCTGGCCCGACGACATGTGTGTGATCCTTCCGGACCCCGCAGCCCTCGACGCCTTGCAGGACGGCATCCTTCTGCCGTGCACGATCCCGGGCATGGCAGTGGCCGCCACGGCACCCGCCACCACCGACGCGGCTCCCGCGGAATCCTCTCCACCCGCCGCCCCCTCTCCGGAGCCCGCACCGGCACCGGCACCCGCACCGGAGCCCGCTCCGGCCCCGGCTCCGGCATTCGTGCCGTTCTTCCCGGGCCTGCCCGGCATGCCCGCTCTGTAACCGAAAAATCACGAAAGAACAGTGCATATGCCCCAAACTGCCCTTCTAGATCACGGTTGAATAACGGAAACGCAACAAATCAGGTAGCCTCGACTCCGTCAGTTGAACGGAAAACCTCCTCGCGGAGGTTCAGGAGGCATACACAGTGGGTCGGCACAGCAAGAAGACAGATTCGCACATCCGTCGAAATTCGGTCATCGCGCTCACCGGACTCATCCCTATCGGACTCGTCACCGCAGCCAACACGGCCGGCGCCGCTCCCAAGGTCCCGTTCTTCAACACCAGCTCCGCCGAAACGGTGGACACCGCCGCACAAGCCACGCAGGAGCCGCAGGCGCAGATTCTGCCCGCCGTCGAAGCAATCGCCGAGCCGGCTCCCGCCCCCGCGCCGGAACCCGCGCCGCTGGCTCCCGTGCAGGCCACTCCCCCGCTCCCCGCGTCCATGGCCGAGGGAGCACTCGGAATCCCGAGCGTGAGCGTCGCCGCCTACCAGAACGCCGAGCGGATCCTCGCTGTCGAGAAGCCCAACTGCAACATGCACTGGACGCTCCTCGCCGGTATCGGCCGCGTCGAATCCGGCCACGCCAACGACGGCAAGGACGCCGACGCGAACGGCAACCTCTACAAGCCCGTGATCGGCCTGCCACTCAACGGCAGCCTCCCCGGCCAGGCCGTCATCATGGACACCGACGGCGGCGCCCTCGACGGCGACACCGTCTACGACCGCGCAGTCGGCCCGATGCAGTTCATCCCGTCCACGTGGAACCAATACGCCGGTGACGGCAACGGTGACGGAATCGCCGACCCGCAGAACCTTTTCGACTCCGCACTGACCACCGGCAAGTACCTGTGCGACGGCGGACTCAACATGCAGGACGTCACCCAGGTTGCCTCCGCGATCCACCGCTACAACAACTCGGCCGCCTACGTCGCCAACGTTCTGGCCTGGTCGCTCGGGTACTCCACCGGCATCGTGCCCGCCGCATCGGACCTGCCGCGCATCCACTGACCTACCTGGACTTACCATGGAGTCATGTCTGTACTGACCGAGTCCGACGTTCGCTCCGCGCTCGCGCGAGTTCTGGACCCAGAGATCCGCAAACCCATCACCGAACTGGGGATGGTCAAGGGGATCTCCCTCTCCAGTGACAACAGCGTCGACATCGGCATCTATCTCACGACCGCCGGCTGCCCGATGCGCACCGAGATCACCGAACGCGTCACCAAGGCCGTCGCCGATGTCGCCGGGGTCGGCGCGATTCGCGTCGAACTCGACGTCATGGACGACGCTCAGCGAACCGAGCTTCGCAAGTCGCTTCGCGGCGATTCCGCCGAGCCCGTCATCCCGTTCGCCCAGCCCGGTTCACTCACCCGCGTCTACGCCGTGGCCTCCGGCAAGGGCGGAGTCGGAAAGTCCAGCGTGACAGTCAATCTCGCGGCAGCAATGGCCGCGCGCGGACTGTCCGTGGGTGTACTCGACGCGGATATCTACGGCCACTCGATCCCCCGCATGCTCGGCACCGACGCCAAGCCGACTCAGGTCGAGCGCATGATCATGCCGCCCGTCGCCCACGACGTGAAGATGATCTCCATCGCGCAGTTCACCCAGGGCAACACACCTGTCGTCTGGCGCGGACCGATGCTGCACCGCGCGCTCCAGCAGTTCCTCGCCGACGTGTTCTGGGGCGATCTGGACGTGCTGCTGCTCGATCTGCCGCCCGGCACCGGTGACATCGCCATCTCGGTGGCTCAGCTCATCCCGAGCGCCGAGATCCTGGTCGTCACCACACCGCAGCAGGCTGCTGCAGAGGTCGCCGAGCGCGCGGGCGCGATCGCCCTGCAGACCCGCCAGCGCGTCGCCGGCGTCGTCGAGAACATGTCCTGGCTCGAACTTCCCGACGGCACCCGTATGGACGTCTTCGGCGAAGGCGGCGGGCAGACCGTCTCCGATCGCCTCACGAAGGCCGTCGGCGCCAAGGTTCCGCTTCTCGGACAGATCCCGCTGGATCCGTCCGTCCGCGAGGCAGGCGACGCCGGGACGCCGATCGTCCTCAGCGCTCCCGATTCACCCGCAGCCATCGCACTCAAGGACATCGCCGACAAGTTGGCCGTCCGTCAGCGCGGGCTGGCCGGAATGTCGCTCGGTATCAACACGGTTCGCAACCTGTAGAACCCCCTCATACGGAAGGGCGCCTGTCACCGATCGGTGACAGGCGCCCTTGCGTATGTCGAATCTAGGTGGCGTCGAAGTCCACAGGAGGACGTTCGCCGGCGGTGAGTGGCTTGTCCTTCGACAGCGTCTTCGGCTCCTGCACTCCGCTCTGCGGCTTCTTGTCGAAGTTGCCCGTGAAGATGGAGTCGTCGCCGTCGAGGAGGTGCTGGGTGATCACAGCGCGCGGCGTCATTCCGCGCAGCTTGTTCAGATCTGCGAGCGGTTTACGCAGATCCTCGAAATCGGTGCCCAGTTCTTCCTTGAGCTGATTGGAAGCGCCCGAAGCATATTCGCGCACCTGCCTCAGGGATTTCGTGACCCAGGAGACCGCACCAGGAAGCCGCTCAGGTCCCAAGATGACCAGAGCCGCTACGAGGAGGATCATGAACTCGCCCCAACCGATGTTGCCAAACACAGGGTCAGCCTACTGTGTGCTCGCTCGGTGCGCGCATGTCCGGATCAACCTCACAGGAAGATCGCAGGGTCCGATCAGTCCGACACCGGCGTGACCGAAATGTCGACCTGCCGTCCGTCGCGGATCAACTGAACGTTGACAGGCTGATCGACGGTCGTCGCGTTGACCGCAACCACCAATTCGTCGGCGCTTGTCACCGGTCGGTCACCGACCTTGACGATGACGTCACCCTCGACGATCCCCGCACGTTGAGCGGGGCTGCCGTCGCGCACGTTGGCCACCGCAGCACCACTGGTCGCGTCATTGACCGCGGTGCGGGCATTCACGCCGATGTCGGGGTGATGAACCTTGCCGTCACGGATGATGGTCTGAGCCACCTCGGTGACCGTGTCGATCGGAATCGCGAAGCCGAGCCCGACCGAACCACCGGACTCACTGAGCATTGCGGTGTTGATGCCGATGACGCGGGCTTCATCGTCGACGAGCGCACCACCGGAGTTGCCGTGATTGATCGCCGCGTCGGTCTGGACGGCGTCGATGACGGCGTTGGTGTCAGTGCCTTCACCCGACAACCGCAGAGGCCGGTTCAGTGCACTGACGATCCCGCGGGTGACAGTCTTGCTCAATCCGAGCGGTGAGCCGACGGCGACGACGTCGTCGCCCACCTGAACATCCTCGGATTTTCCGAGCTGAGCGACCGTCAGATTGTTCGCCGACACCTTGAGCACTGCGAGGTCTGTCTTGACATCACGTCCGACGATCTGGGCGTCGGTCTTGGTTCCGTCGGAGAAGATCACCTGGATCTTCGCGTCCTGAGCGGGCGGAACAGCCGAGGAGATCACGTGGTTGTTGGTGACGATGTATCCGGCGCCGTCGATGACCACACCGGAACCCGTGCTGCCCTGGTCGCCGACGGCGACCTGAATCGACACCACGGATGGCAGTACGGCGTCGGCGACTTTCGCCACCTGAGACTCCGGCTGTTCCCCACCGCCGGATTGAACGAGCGTGACACGTGAGCTGGTGAGTGAACTGCGATCGGCAGTGATGACAGTGGCAAGCAATCCACCGACGAGAGCGATGACAAGCGCAATGCCCGCAAGCGCGGCCAGTGCCGAGGGGGCGACCTTGCGACCGAACAACAGCTCACGCACGTCGAGTTTCTGGGCGGGAGGCAACTGCACCGGCGCCTCGGACTCTGCGGGCTTGCCCAGCGAGACGGCGGATTCAGGATCACGCCACGGATCACTCGGCGTTTCTTCGTCGGGTGTGTTGTTCGCCGACGCCTCGGGATCGCGACCGATCGACTCGGTGGCGTCTGCCGGTCGACCGAACGCTTCGGCCAGAACCGGGTCCGGATTCCCGATCACGACGTCGGAAGACGGGGTCGATCGCGTGGCAATCGGAGTGAACGAGCCCTCGACTCCACTCGGCCGACCGAACACCTGGCGCGAGGCCGGATCGATCTGGGGTCGATAGACCGGACGGGGGTCGAGAACCGGCGCATCTGCCGGTCTGTCCACCGAACCGTTTGCCGAAGAATCCGAACTCACTCCGGAGTGCCCCCTTTTTCCGTCAGTCACATGGTCCAGTATCACTGATCCGCGCCGGGAAGCTGGCGCGCGGCGTCATTTGCGCCAGCGACGGGACAACCTCTTGCTGATGGTGGAGAAGCCGGCGGGTTGATTACCGACGGAACTGTCGGCGTTTTCCGAATTCGGCCCGGTAGTCGGACTGTTGCACGAAGGAATCTGGCTGAGAAGTCCCACCAGGGACAACGGCATCGTCATCTCGCCGCTTCGACGCAGCGCACCACGTGCCTGCTGCTGAGCATCGACGGCCGCAGCGCACTCGGCGCAGATCGAGATGTGATGCGAGGCCCGCAAGTAGGCCTGCATTCGGAGTTCTCCGTCGACGTAGGCAGCGATTGCCTCGCTGGCCAGATGTTCGGTCGAACCGAACTGGCGATGTGCCCGCGCCTCCGTCATTCGTCCCTCCAGGTGATTGACCACGTCCCGCTCTGTAGCTCGAACCCGACCGTCAGAAACCGACGAGTTCGGATTCGGCTGCGCGCTGCGCTGCCAGATGATCACGAATCGCCTGTCGCCCACGATGGATACGGCTACGAACCGTTCCGAGCTTCACTCCCAGTGTGGCACCGATTTCCTCGTACGACAGACCTTCGATGTCACAGAGCACGACAGCGGCACGAAATTCAGGTGCGAGTGAGTCCAGTGCGGCCTGCAGACCTGCGTCGAGGCGCGCGTCGTGGTAGATCTGCTCGGGGTCGGGACCGGGCGAGGGAACGCGGTCGTAGTCCTCGGGCAGCGCTTCCATACGGATGCGATTGCGTCGGCGAACCATGTCGAGGAACAGGTTTGTGGTGATGCGGTGCAACCAGCCCTCGAAAGTTCCGGGCTGATAATCGGAGAGCGAGCGGAACACCCGGATGAAGGTGTCCTGCGTCAAGTCCTCGGCGTCCTGGGCATCGCCTGACAACCGGTAGGCCAGGCGGTACACCCGGTCACCGTGCTGACGCACGAGTTCGTCCCAAGACGGCATGGAGGACTTCTCACCAGTTGCATCGAACACAGCAGTGCCGATCAATTCGGAATCCACAGCCGATTCCGTCGTCAAAACTTCCGACTCTCGAGGGCGAGGCTCGTCGTTGACCTGGTAAATAAGTTGATCCTCCTGCTCGGGATCGCGTAGTTCGATCACCGCGTTGTCCGAATCACGTGATGCGCGATATTCGGGAGAACCAGCCGTTGCTGTGATTTGTTCCCGATCACCGAGCTGCGAAAGATCAACTTGGTAGAAATCGATACCGCCGTGCGATCTTCGATCCGGCGATGTATACACCTTTTCTCATCGCGGTGTGCACGCCATATGAGGAGCCTGAGGGATTCCTGAGAATCCTGGTGACTGCGCGCCTTGCAGCGACAATCCGAACCGCCCGATAACCTCATGAGCGTGACCCACGCCGAACAGATACTCCGCCACGTCGAGGACGTAGTTTCCGAGGACGAGATTTTGACCGCGGCGCGAGATCGAGCGCTGGATCTCGGAGCCCATCCGGTGACGCCCGCCGTCGGTGCGACGCTCGCGATGTTCGCGAGGATGCTCGACGCGAAGACGGCCGTCGAGGTGGGTACCGGAGCCGGCGTGAGCAGCCTGTGGCTTCTGCACGGAATGCGCGACGACGGCGTCCTGACCACGATCGACAGCGAACCCGAACATCAGCGGGCCGCCAAGCTGACCTTCCGCGAAAGCGGAATCGCTCCGGCACGCACTCGCCTGATCAACGGACGGGCTCTCGACGTGCTTCCCCGGCTCGCCGACGGCGGCTACGACCTGGTATTCGTCGACTGCGCCGCGATCGACCACCCGCACTACGTCCGCGAAGGTGTCCGCCTGCTGCGCTCCGGCGGTGTCATCGTTCTGCACAACGCCCTGGCCGACGGCCGCGTTGCCGACAGCTCCGCACGCGACGCGACAACGGTTGCGGTCCGAGAAGCGGCAAAGGCCGTGACCGAGGACGAGCGACTCATTCGAGTCCTCCTCCCCCTCGGTGACGGCCTCCTCTGCGCGAGCAAGCTCTAGATCCAGACGCCCTTACCGATGGCGACGACGCCACCCTGACTGACGGCAAATCGTTCGCGGTCACGTTCGAGATCGACGCCGATGATTTCGCCGTCACCGACGACGACGTTCTTGTCGAGGATCGCTCGCCGTACGACGGCACCCTTGCCGATGCGCACACCCGGCATCAGCACGCTGCCCTCGACGGTCGCACCGTCCTCGATCATCACGTTGGAACTGAGTACCGAATTGCGCACGGTCGCCGCGGACAGGATCGACCCCGCACCGACGACCGATTCCTGCGCGAGTCCGCCCTTCACGAACTTTGCGGGCGCGAGATTCTCGGTGGCGCCGCGGATGGGCCAGCGACGGTTGTAGAGATTGAAGATCGGGTGCACCGACACCAGGTCCATGTGAGCGTCGTAGAAGGCGTCGAGGGTACCGACGTCACGCCAGTAGCCGCGGTCTCGATCGGTGGCACCGGGAACGACGTTGTCCTTGAAGTCGTAGACCGACGCCTCACCCGCGGCGACCAAGGCGGGAATGATGTCTCCGCCCATGTCGTGATCGGAATCGGAATTCTCTGAATCAGCGCGGATGGCGTCCACGAGTACCTTGGTGGTGAACACATAGTTACCCATGGACGCGAACGTCGAATTGGGGTCGTCCGGTGTCCCGGGAGGATGGGCGGGCTTTTCCAGGAACTGGGTGATGCGTCCGGACTCGTCACTGTCGATGCAGCCGAAAGCAAAAGCCTCACTTCGCGGTACACGAATACCCGCGACCGTCACGCCTGCCCCGGATTCGATGTGGTGCTGAACCATCTGTTCCGGATCCATCCGGTACACATGGTCGGCACCGAAAACCACGATGTACTCGGGGTCCTCGTCGTAAACGAGATTGAGCGACTGCAGGATTGCGTCGGCACTGCCGGTGTACCAGCGCGGCCCGAGCCGCTGCTGGGCCGGGACCGGGGTGATGTACTCACCCGCGAACCCGGACAATCGCCACGTCTGCGAAATGTGGCGGTCGAGTGAATGTGACTTGTATTGCGTCAACACACAAATACGCAGATATCCCGCGTTGACAAGGTTGCTCAACACGAAGTCGATAAGTCGATATGCACCTCCGAAGGGCACTGCGGGCTTCGCTCTGTCCGCGGTCAGCGGATACAAGCGTTTGCCCTCGCCCCCGGCGAGCACGATTCCAAGCACATGCGGCTGGCTTCTCACACCGCTAACCTATCCGCACTGGTGAACTCCCGCTAGCGAAGCAGTCCGAGAGGTCCGATCGTGTCCCCCTCCGAACGGTCGGGGATAACGTGATCGGTAGCCGGATCGACCACGGGCGGTTAGGTTTAGCGCGTGCGAGTCGCGATGATGACCAAGGAATACCCGCCGGAGATCTACGGCGGCGCAGGAGTACACGTAACCGAGCTCGTCGCTCAGATGAAACGGCTGTGCGAGGTCGACGTGCACTGCATGGGCGCCCCGCGCGAAGGCGCGATCGTCCACTCTCCCGACCCCGCTCTCGCCGGATCCAACCCGGCCCTGACGACGCTCTCCACCGAACTGCGCATGGCGGACGCCGCGGCCGGTGTCGACATCGTCCACTCCCACACCTGGTACACCGGACTGGCCGGGCATCTCGCGTCGGCTCTCTACGACGTGCCGCACATCCTCACCGCGCACTCACTCGAGCCCAGACGCCCGTGGAAGGCCGAACAGCTAGGCGGCGGCTATCGGATCTCGTCGTGGTCCGAACGCAACGCCGTCGAGCACGCAGACGCGATCATCGCCGTCAGTTCCGGTATGCGACTCGACGTCCTCGACGCGTACCCCGCTGTCGATCCGAGTCGCGTTCACGTAGTCCGCAACGGAATCGACACCGAGGTATGGCATCCCGGGGGATCTGCGCCGGGAGCACAGTCCGCACTCGCGTCGATCGGCGTCGACCCGGCAAAACCCATCGTGGCCTTTGTCGGACGCATCACGAGGCAGAAGGGCGTCGGGCACCTCGTCGCGGCAGCCCACCACTTCGACCCGGAGATTCAGCTCGTGCTGTGCGCCGGCGCTCCCGATACGCCGGAGATCGCCGCCGAGACGGAGAAGGCGGTGGCCGAACTCGCCCGGCACCGGGGCAATGTCTACTGGGTGCGCGAGATGCTCCCGACCGAGCAGATCAGGGAAATACTCTCGGCAGCAACGGTATTCGTCTGTCCTTCGGTGTACGAACCCCTCGGGATCGTCAATCTCGAAGCCATGGCGTGTGAGACCGCCGTGGTCGCTTCCGACGTCGGCGGCATCCCCGAGGTGGTCGCCGACGGCGTCACCGGTCGACTCGTGCACTACAACGCCTACGAGCCGAACGCATTCGAGGAATCGCTCGCGGCCACCGTCAATGCCGTTGTCGCCGACCGAGAAGGCGCCGACGCGATGGGTCGTGCGGGCAGGATCCGTGCGATCGACGAGTTCTCCTGGGCCGAAATCGCCAAGCAGACGCTCGAGGTCTACGCGGACGCCGTCACGAGACGCTGATCCGCGTCAGATCTTGCGATAGGTCGAGACCGTCGCCGACGCGGTGACGGTGCTCGGCTGCGGCAGCTTCGCCACGGCGGCAGCCAGATCAGCGGGCGTCAGGTGTCTCGCCGACGGTCCCATCCCCACCAAGTCGAGGACGTCCTGGTGTGAGAGTGACATCGTGAACTCGACCTCGTCGCTACTCACACGCTCGAAGTATCCGGCCATCGACGATTCGAGACGTTCCACTTTGCGGTCGTCGACCCGGACCATCGCGAGAATGTCGATCAGCTCGCGCAGATGCCTGTCGGTGGGCGTCAGGACCACCAGAACTCCGTCTTCGGCGAGAACTCGATGGGACTGCGGACCGTTACGAGGAGCAAACACACAGAGCACGTGAGAGAGCGCTGCGTCGCGAATGGGTAGTGGTTGCCAGACGTCTGCGACGATCGAACCGATTCTTTCGTGGACCTTCGCGGCACGCCGGGCCGCGAACTTGGACACGTCCAACGCTATCGCCCGAGAATCAGGCAGCGAATCCACGACGTGTGCGAGGTATTGTCCTGTGCCTGCGCCGATTTCGACGATCCGCGCGGGGTCCGACCCCGCCGTCGTCGCGCAGGCCCGGGTGACGGCATCCATCAGCGGGCCGAAGTGGCCGGCGCCGAGCAATCGTGCACGCGCGGCAATCATCTCGGCACTGTCGCCGGTGAACTTCGTGGCACCGCCACTGATCAGGCTCACGTAACCCTGACGAGCGATATCGAATCGATGTCCGCGGTCGCACTCGGCGGCGCCGTCCACCAATTCCAGATCAGCAGCACACTGCGGGCAGGACAGAAGATCGATCACGGCGGCAAGCATTGATCCGTCCTTTCGGCTACCGGCGGTGCGCACACACTTCAGGCCCCGTACCGAAACGGATACGGAGCCTGCGTGCAATCACGTGCTGTTGTTCGTACTGCTACAACCTGGACCCGACTAGCTGGTGACGTTCGTGAGTTCCACACCGAGCGCTGCAGCTTCATCCGGGGTCAGCTCGACGACGAGGCGTCCGCCACCCTCGAGTGGAACCCGCATGACGATTCCTCGTCCCTCTTTGGTTGCTTCGAGGGGACCGTCCCCGGTCCGGGGCTTCATGGCCGCCATCCTCTGCTCCCTCCAGATCTGCGCTGCATTGCTCTGCGCCTCGACTAACGGTGCGCCCCGCCAACAATCAGCGAGGCTCGTACCCTCCATTGTTCCCTATGGATGCGGGAACCGGGAATCTGAGTCACATTTAGGGGTGTTCAGTCGACCGTCACACCTGCGCCGGAACCCAGCAATCAGCCACGTGATCATCGACCATTCCGGTGGCCTGCATGAGCGCATAAGCCGTGGTAGGACCCACAAACTTGAACCCGCGCCGCTTGAGTTCCTTAGCCATGGCAGTCGACTCGGGAGTGACCGCGGGAACCTCTGCAATTGATGTCAGTCTTCTGGTGCGTCGAGGCGGCGAGAACGACCAGAGTAACGAATCGAGGTCCAGATCGGGCGAATTCACGAGCACTCGGGCGTTGGAAATCGTCGCCTCGATCTTCGCGCGATTGCGGACGATCGCGGCATCGGAGAGCAATCTCTCGACATCCGCAACTCCGTACGCTGCGACCTTGTCCGGATCGAACCCGTCGAAGGCTTCGCGGAACGCCTCGCGTTTGCGCAGAATCGTGATCCACGAAAGTCCCGATTGGAATGCTTCGAGGGCGAGTCGTTCGAACAGTTCGTCGCGCCCGTGCAGCGGACGCCCCCACTCCTCGTCGTGATAGTCGCGGTAGAGCGTGTCGCCGGGCGTCTCGACCACCCAGCCGCACCGAACCAGTCCGTCGGCCATCAGCCCTGGGAATCCTTCGATTCGGATACGGTCTCAGGCTCCTCCTGCGATGCTTCTGCCTTGGCCGGAGCATCCGCTTTCGCCAGGACCTCAGACCGCTCGTCACGGCCCAGTTGTGCACGCAGAGAATCGATTTCCAACCCGAGGCGATGCAGGGCCCAATCCACTTCACTCGCCTTGTAGCCACGCAGCACCTGCTGAAAACGCAGCGCGTCGACATCCGCCCCGGTGACGTCCTCTGCCGGGAGTACGGTCGCCGTCGTGCCAGGAGGCAGCGGCGGCAGCTCTTCCGAGCGCCCGAACACAGCGCTGGCGGCGAGGAAGATCATCGCGCCGACCAGAGCCATGACAATCAGGTACAGGAGGATCGTCATCATGGACCGATACTCCCATACCCGAGTGTGAGCGGTCAGACCCCCGCGGTGCGCACTATCGAATTCATCGGGGGTCGATCGAGTAGCGAAACCTCGGTGGTCTCGGGCACGAAAGAATCGCCGTCGACCAGGAATTGGGTCAACCCGGCACCCGAATCCTCGATCCCGCACCGCCTGAGCATCGTTCCGATGATCTGCCGGCTCATCACGCCGAGGTCGGCGAGCGGCCGGTTGCGATGCTTGCGCACGCCGAGATTGACCTGACCGATCGCCGCCAGCCCCAACGTGTCGTACGTGTCGAGCAGCAAACCGATCTCGACGCCGTAGCCGGGCGCGAACGGGACAGCGGACAGCAGCTCACGGGTGCCCGCGTATTCACCGCCAAGCGGTTGCAGTACCGACGTGAGTTCCGGCCGCAGCGCGGCCAACATGGGCCGCGCAACCAATTCCGTGACTCGCCCGCCGCCGTTGGCATCCTCCGTGCCGCTCACGCGCAGCGGACGGCGGTAGTAGCCCTTCACCAGATGGATGCCGTCAACCGTGAGCAGTGGCCCCAGCAGTTTGGGCACGAACGCCGGATCGGGATTGATGAGATCGGAGTCGACGAATGCGATCAGATCACCGGTCGTTGCGGCGACCGAACGCCAGAGCACCTCACCTTTGCCCGCAGTCGGCGGGATGGACGGGACCGCGCTCTCACGACTGATCACCGTTGCTCCAGCAGCGCGAGCACGCTCGGCGGTTCTGTCGGTCGAACCGGAATCGAGAACGATCAACTCGTCGACCAGGCCACCGAGCAACGGATGAATGGTGTCGACCACCGCGGCAACGGTGTCCTCTTCGTTGAGTGCGGGCAACACCACCGAGACGGTTCGGCCACCCTTCGCCCGTTCGAGCTCGGCGACCGTCCAACTCGGATGGTCCCAACTGTTGGCGTCTGCCCATACGCGGGTCGGGCCCGCACCGGTGATGCTCATGCCAGACCTCGAACCGTACGTACCGGGGCACGGCGTCCCTGGATCGCGGCCACCATGTCGACGACTCGACGGGTGGACGCCACCTCGTGAACACGGAACACCCGGGCGCCGCCCGCCGCGGCCATTGCTGTCGCTGCCAATGTTCCCTCCAACCTCTCGGAAAGCTCCACACCAAGAGTCTCCCCGATGAAGTCCTTATTACTCAGCGCCATCAGCACTGGCCACCCGGTGTTTACAAGAACGTCCACTTTCCGCAACAACTCGAGCCCGTGAAAGGTGTTCTTACCGAAATCGTGGGTGGGATCGATCAGGATCGCGTCACGCGGAACCCCGAGTGCCAGGGCGCGCTCTGCCGCCGACACGACCTCGGTGACCACATCTGCGACGACGTCGTCGTAGCGGACACGATGCGGGCGGGTGCGCGGAACCGCGCCACCCGTGTGCGAGCAGACGATCCCGGCACCAGTCTCGGCAGCAACCAGGACGAGGTCGGGATCCGCACCCGCCCACGTGTCGTTGATCAGGTCGGCGCCTTCGACGCGTGCCAACCGCGCGACGCCGCTCCGCCAGGTGTCGACGCTGATGATCAGCTCGGGGTACTTGGCTCTGATCGCGGCGACGAACGGAACGACTCGCCTGACCTCTTCGTCGGCGTCGACGAGGTCACCGGGCCCAGCTTTCACTCCCCCGATGTCCACCAGATCGGCGCCCTCGTCGACGGCCCTGTCGACGGCAGCCATCGCTGCCGAATCCGAGAACGTCGCGCCTTGGTCGTAGAAGGAATCGGGAGTGCGGTTGACGATGGCCATCACCAGTGCACGGTCGACCGCGACCGGACGCCCACACAGGGTGGGCGCCGGACCTGGCTGCGCGGTAGAACCGGGGAGTGAAGACATGCCACTCATACTGGCATGACGGAACTCGGTCTAGCCCTTGGGTACCGAGCCCGCCGCGACCTTTCCGACGTATTCGTCGTACGAGTCCACGTAACCACCCTCGCGGCCTTCGAGAACGTGCAGAGTGTCGGCGCCGACGTCGTAGCCCTCGTTGCGCAATTCCACCTTGCGCGACTTGAAAGTGCTGGTGTGTTCGAGTGAGTCGACGATGCGGATGAACAGCGGGACCGCGTAGTTGGGGAGCTTGCCGTAGAGGTGTGCCGCGACTTCACTTCCCTCCAAGCTTTGACCGTCCCGCAGCTTGACCGCCGCCATGCCCGCGCGACCGTCGGTGCCCGGAATCTCGACGCCGTAGACAACTGCTTCCTCGACGGCCGGGTGCGAACTCAGTGCGCCCTCGACCTCCGTGGTGGCGACGTTCTCTCCCTTCCAACGGAAGGTGTCGCCGAGGCGGTCGACGAAGGCGACGTGGCCCCATCCCTGCTTGCGCACCAGGTCTCCGGTGTCGAACCAGGTGTCGTCGTCCTTGAATCCGCCGCGTACCAGTTTGCTGTTGCTCGCCGCTTCGTCGGTGTAACCGTCGAAAGGCGCCCGGTCGGTGACCTTCGACAGCAGGAGTCCGACCTGACCCGTGGAAACCTTGCGGAGTCGACCGTCGGCTCCACGCAACGCTTTTCCGGTGTCCTCGTCGAACTCCACGACGGCGTGCGGCAACGGGCAGATGCCTGCTGTCTTGTCGACGTTGAGTGCGTTGACGAACGCGATGTTGCATTCGCTCGCACCGTAGAACTCGGCGACGCGGGGTATGCCGAACCGCTGGGTGAATTCGGCCCAGATCTCAGGGCGCAGACCGTTACCCACCATCAGCCGAACAGCATTGTCGCTGTCGGTCGGCTTGACCGGCTGGTTGAGCAGATAGCGGCACAGTTCGCCGATGTAGGTGAACGCGGTCGCCTTGTTGAGTGCGATGTCGTCCCAGAACCGCGAGGCCGAGAACTGACGTCCGATCGCGATTGTCGCACCGGACGCGAGCACCGAGGACAGCGAGACCGTCAACGCGTTGTTGTGGTAGAGCGGCAGGCAGCAGTACAGGGTGTCCGAGCCGCGCAAGCGCACGCCCATCAACCCGAGCCCCGACATCGACTTCAACCAACGGAAGTGAGTCATCAAGCTGGCCTTGGGCATTCCGGTGGTACCCGAGGTGAAGATGTAGAACGCCTTCTCCTTTGCCAGCACCTCGGGGGTGACCGCGGGGTTGGACGGATCAGCCGTCTTCGCCAGATCCGCGAGTTCGCTGACGAGAAGTTGGTTCGGTCCGCTAAATCCGGCGGGCAACGATTCGAGGGCTTCTTCGCACTCGTCGGCGACCACCAGGACCCGCGCATCGAGGAGAGTAAGGCTGTGTGCCAGAACGTCGTCGCGCTGGTTGTAGTTCAGCATGCCCGCTGCCGCGCCGAGTTTTACCGCGGCCAAGGCGATCAGCAGCGCTTCGGGAGTGTTCTTTGCCAGCACTCCGACGACGTCTCCGCGGTCGACTCCTCGACCACGGAGAACGTCCGCGTAGCGGTTCACCAGTTCGTTGGCCTCCGCGTAACTGGTCGCGTGGCCCTCGAACCGGATGAACGGGCGCGACGGGTGCGCGTGCGCGGCCTTCTGGAAGATCAACCCGATCGATTCCTTGGCCGAAGGCTTACGGGTGAGCCCGGCGGCCCCCCGCGCCAGGATCGGCACCTCGGTGATCATCGACGGCAGTTTTGCCGCCAGATCGAGCAGGCCGACGGTCGAACGGGCTTCCGAACTCATGGCTCCCCTAACACGTATCCGGCGCCCATTCGGCCGCCCAGTCTGCGGCCACCTTACTGCACGGTAATAAAGCCCGCCATGCCCCAGGTCAGGGTTTCACGCACGCGTCTGATCAGGATTTGACGCACGCGTCGAGCGCGGCCTCGACGTCCGTCCTCACCAGCAGAGTGTCCAGCGCCTGACGCCCGACGAAGCCGGTCCCGTCGAGCTTGTTCAACCACTCGAGCAGGCCGGTGAAGTGGCCGACGGGATCGAGCATCACGACAGGTTTCTCGTGCATTCCCAGGTAGCCGGCTGTCCACGTCTCGAACAACTCTTCCAGCGTCCCGATTCCGCCGGGCAGCGTGATGAACGCGTCGGCGTGGTCTTCCATCAGCTTCTTGCGTTCGCGCATGGTGTCCGTGACGATCAGCTCGTCGGCATCGACGTCGGCAACTTCCTTGTGCACCAAGGCCTTCGGGATGACGCCGACGGTCCAGGCACCCGCCGCGCGAGCGGACTCGGCGACAGCGCCCATCATCGACACGTTGCCGCCACCCGAGACCAACTGCCATCCGCGTCGACCGATCGCGGTTCCCACCTCGGCAGCCAACGCCAGGAACGATTCGTCCACCGGACCCGACGCGCAGTAGACGCAGATCGAGTACTTCTTGTCGGAATCGGTCACCATTCTTCTTCTTTCCCCAGATCTGCGGCCTCGTCGACGCCCTTGTCGGCGTTGAGGACGATTCGTACTGCTTCTTCCACGCTGTCGGTGACGTGCAGCAGATTCACGTCACCTTCGGAAATCTTGCCGTCCCGCTCGAGGGTGCCGCGAATCCAGTCGACGAGTCCGGACCAGTACTCGGTACCGAACAGGACGATCGGGAAGCGCGTGACCTTGTGGGTCTGGACCAGGGTGAGTGCCTCGAACAGCTCGTCGAGTGTTCCGAAGCCGCCGGGCAGGCAGATGAATGCCTGGGAGTACTTCACGAACATCGTCTTGCGTGCGAAGAAGTACCGGAAGTTGATTCCGAGATCCACCCACTCGTTGAGTCCCTGCTCGAACGGCAACTCGATGCCGAGGCCGATCGAGTACCCGCCGGCCTCGCTGCAACCGCGGTTGGCAGCTTCCATCACTCCTGGCCCACCACCGGTGATGACGGCGTACCCGGCCTCGGCCAACGCCGTTCCCAGCTCGCGCCCGGATTGGTACTCGGGATGATCGACCGTGGTGCGGGCCGAACCGAACACCGTCACCGCACGCGGGACCTCGGCGAGTGCGCCGAAACCTTCGATGAATTCGCTCTGGATACGCAACACACGCCACGGATCGGTGTGTACCCAATCCGTGGGTCCGCGCTTGTCGAGCAAGCGCTGATCCGTCGTGGTCTTCTCGTCCTTGCGCTTGCGTCGAAGCTGAACCGGCCCGCGGTGCTTGATCGACGAGCTCTGCTTCTTCGAAGCCGAATTCTTCTCTGGTGCCATGCGGCAAGGCTAACGGTCAGGCCGACAGATACTTCCTCAGCACGGCCGCGACGTCGGTGATCTGCTGCACCGGAACGTGCTCGTCGCGCTTGTGCGCGAGGTTCGGATCACCCGGTCCGTAGTTCACGGCAGGAATGCCGAGCGCCGAGAACCTGGACACGTCGGTCCACCCGTACTTCGCACGGAACTGACCACCGGCCGCCTCGATCAGGGCGGCAGCGGACGGGTTCGCCAAGCCAGGCAGCGCGCCGGGCGAGGAGTCGGTGACCTCGAATCCGAGGCCCAGACCGTCGAACACTTCGCGCACGTGCGCCTCGGCTTGTACCTCGCTGCGATCGGGTGCGAATCGGAAGTTGACGTCCATCTCGGCTTCGTCCGGGACGACGTTTCCGGCGACACCGCCGGAGATCCGCACCGCCGACAAGCCCTCGCGGTAGCCGCAACCGTCGATGTCGACCGAGCGCGGCTGGTACGCCGACAACCGCTCCAACGCTCCGCCGAACTTGTGAATGGCATTGTCCCCCAGCCAGGACCTGGCCGAATGGGCGCGAGTTCCCGAAGCCGTCAACCGCACCCGCATCGTGCCCTGACACCCGGCCTCGATGAAACCGGCCGTCGGCTCACCGAGAATTGCGACGTCCGCCGCGAGCCATTGCGGGATCTCGCGTTCGATCCGTCCAAGGCCGTTGTACGTTGCGGCGATCTCTTCGCAGTCGTAGAAGACGAGGGTCAGATCGTGGGCCAGGTTCTCGATGGTGGCCGCAAGGTGCAGGAAGACCGCGTCGCCCGACTTCATGTCCACGGTCCCGCAGCCGTGCAGGATGTCGCCGTCACGCCGCGAAGGAACGTTGTCCGCGATCGGCACCGTATCCAGATGTCCGGCGAGCATGACCCGACTGGGCAAACCACGCGACGTACGCGCCAACACGGCATTGCCGTTGCGGATGATCTCGAAGCCCGAAGTCTGCTCACGCAGCGCATCCTCGACAGCCTGCGCAATGACGGATTCGTCGTGCGAGACGCTGGGGATGTCGACCAGGGCGGCCGTCAAGTCGATGGGGTCCGAAGCAAGATCGAGGATGCTCACACGCACCAGCCTAGGCCGGTGCACCCACCACCCAGTAATCTCTAGTCCCGTGAGCGCACAGGGAGCAACAGCAGTAGGTATCGCCAACGTGACCGCGGACGGAACCGTCCTCGACACCTGGTTCCCGGCACCGGAGCTGGGAACATTCGACAAGACCGGTACCGAGAACGTCGAGGGAACAGATATTCCTTCCGATCTTGCACTGCTGGCAGGCACTGATGACGCTCGCGAGGTATCGCAGGTCGTCGTGCGCACCACCATCGCCGATCTCTCCAAGGCGCCGGTCGACGCACATGACGTCTACCTGCGCCTCCATCTCCTCTCGCACCGTCTCGTCGCACCCCATGGTGTCAACCTCGACGGCCAGTTCGGCCTGCTCAGCAACGTCGTGTGGACCAACTTCGGCCCGTGCGCCGTCGAAGGTTTCGAGCAGGTTCGCTCGCGTCTGCGCATCCGCGGCGTCGTGACCGTGTTCAGCGTCGACAAGTTCCCCCGCATGGTCGACTACGTCGTGCCGTCCGGAGTTCGCATCGGTGACGCGGACCGTGTCCGACTTGGTGCACACCTCGCCAGCGGAACGACCGTCATGCACGAGGGCTTCGTCAACTTCAACGCCGGCACCCTCGGCAACTCGATGGTCGAAGGTCGCATCTCGGCGGGCGTCGTCGTCGACGACGGATCCGATGTGGGCGGCGGCGCCTCGATCATGGGCACCCTCTCCGGTGGAGGCAAGGAAACGATCTCCCTCGGCAAGCGCTGCCTCCTCGGTGCAAACGCCGGCCTCGGCATTTCGCTCGGCGACGACTGCGTCCTCGAAGCGGGCCTCTACGTCACCGCCGGCACCAAGGTCACCGGCCCGGACGGAACCGTCGTCAAGGCCAAGGAACTGAGCGGCAAGTCGAACCTTCTCTTCCGTCGTAACTCGGTCTCGGGTGCCGTCGAGGTCGTGCCGTGGAAGGGCACCGGCGTCGAACTGAACGCTGCTTTGCACGCTAACGACTGATGAGTAGCACCGACGTCTCCGACGGAACAACCACTGCTCTCGGCCACGGTCTCAAGGTCCGCCATCTGACGATGATGGGCTTGGGCTCGGCCATCGGCGCCGGCCTGTTCCTCGGAACCGGCGTCGGTATCGCCAAGGCCGGGCCGGCCGTGCTGATCTCCTACATCCTTGCGGGCGCCGTCGTGGTGTTCGTGATGCGCATGCTCGGCGAGATGGGCGCCGCGATCCCGGCCAGCGGTTCCTTCTCTCACTACGCGCGCCTGGGGATCGGCGAGTGGGCCGGCTTCGTGATGGGCTGGCTCTACTGGTTCATGCTGATCATGGTGCTGGGCGCCGAGATCACCGGGGCTTCGGCGATCGTGAACGACTGGGTGCCGTCGATCCCGCAATGGGTTGTCGCCCTGGTCTTCGTGGTGTTCTTCGCCGTGGTGAACCTGGCGAAAGTCAGCAACTTCGGTGAGTTCGAGTTCTGGTTCGCCGCAATCAAAGTCACCGTCATCATCGGCTTCCTGATCATCGGTGTCCTGCTGGTGTTCGGCATCCTCCCCGATACCGACCCGGTCGGTACGAGCAATCTGTTCGGGCAGGGCGGCTTCATGCCCAATGGATTGTCCGGCATAGCCGCAGGACTTCTCGTCGTGGCATTCGCCTTCGGTGGGATCGAGATCGTCACCATCGCCGCAGCCGAATCCGAGAATCCGGAACGCTCCATCGCCGTCGCTGTCCGGAGCGTCGTGTGGCGCATCAGCGTCTTCTACATCGGCGCCATCTCGATCATGGTTCTGGTGCTGCCCTGGAACGACCCCGAACTCGAGAGCGGCCCGTTTGTGGCCGTCCTGAACAAGGCGAACATTCCAGGCGTTGCCGGGTTCATGGAACTCGTCGTAGTGGTGGCGTTGCTTTCCGCCTTCAACGCCAACATCTACGGCACCTCTCGCATGGCGTTCTCACTTTCGCGCCGCGGCGACGGACCCGCCTTCATGGCGAAACTGTCGAGCACCGGAGTTCCGACCAATGCCGTTCTGCTGTCGGTGTTCTTCGGCTTCGTCAGCGTCCTGCTCAACTGGCTGCTCCCCGACGACCTGCTCGGCATCCTGCTCAACGCAGTCGGCGCTGCGCTGCTGGTCATCTGGATCTTCATCGTCGTCTCGCATCTGCGACTGCGAAAACAACTCGAAGCGTCGGGCAAGCTGACGGTTCGGATGTGGCTGTTCCCGTATCTGAGCTACGCGACACTCGCGATGCTTGGCGTCTTCGTCGTCCTCATGCTCTTCGACGCCGATGCCCGTGCACAGTTGATCTCGACCACCGTGTTGTTCCTCGTGATCGCGGCATTGGGTTTCCTGAACGCCCGTTGGCGTAAGCAGAATCAGCCCGTCTGATCCGTGTGCCTATGCATCCCGCCTGTTCACGACGACGATGCTGAGACCGAATACGACGAGCACGAAGAGGGCGAAGTAGATCAGGCTGCCCCAGGGTCCCCAGTGGAAATCGACGCTACCGCCGGAACCGAGAAAATTGTTGGCGTTCATGAACGGCAGGAACGGCATGATCTTCTCGCCGATACTTCCGAACAGGTTGAAAAGATTCTCGATCAGCAAGGGCCACAACAGCAGAAGCGCGATCGCACCTGCAGACTGCCGGAGCAACGCGCCGACTCCGACTGCTAGAACTACGCAGAAGAACGCGTAGATCGGTGTTCCGTAGACGACCCGCCAGTTCTCGTCGCCGGACAGAGTCAGGAATCTTCCGGCGTCACCTGATGTGGCCTTCGTGAGGCCGAAGGCGCCGAACGACAACACGAGAGTCAGCACCGCTCCGAACCCACCGATGAGGCCCGCTTTGGCGACGAGCACCGAGGCGCGGTTCGGAACCGCCTGGAAGGTGGTGCGGATGGTCCCGAAACGATATTCGCTGGTGATCGCGAGAGCCGCCATGATCATCAGAACCAACACACCGAAGCCGGTCACTCCACTGAGTGCCCCCGAAACTGTCGGCATCATTGCAACGTTGGGGTTGCTGACCGACGACTTGGCGCTCAGTCCGAAAACGGTAGCGAGTCCCAACCCGAGCACGATGATAATGATCGTGCACCACAGCGGCGACTTGGTCGTGGTGATCTTGATACGTTCAGCACTGAGAACAGCCATTACAGTGCACCTCCCATAGCCTGCTGCGTGTTTGCCTGCTGCGTGTTTGCCTGCTGTGTATTTGCGTGGTGTGCACCGACACCCGGATCGATACCGGATGCGTGGTACTGGACATCGTCCCCGGTCAACTTCATGAACGCATCCTCGAGCGACCCCTGCTGAGAAGCCAACTCGTACAACACGATCCCCTGCGAACCAGCCAACCCACCGATCACATCAGTGGTCGAATCCACCACCACCAATGCCGGGGCAACACCGGAACCGTCCTCACGCACCGTCAACCCCTGCGAGAGCAACACACTGCGCAACGCATCGAGCTGAGGACTACGCACCCGCACCGTCGACTCCGACGAACGATCCACGAACTCCGCCACCGTCGAATCCGAAATCAACCGACCCCGACCGATCACCACCAACTGCTCCGCCGTGAGCGCCATCTCCGACAGAAGGTGACTCGACACCAACACCGTGCGGCCCTCGGCCGCCAACCGCTGCATGAACTTACGAATCCAGACGATGCCCTCCGGATCGAGACCGTTGACCGGCTCGTCGAACAACAACACCTTCGGATCCCCCAACAACGCACCCGCCAACCCCAGACGCTGCGACATACCCAACGAGAACCCGCCGGCCTTCTTGCCCGCCACCTCGGACAACCCGACCAACCCGAGCACCTCGTCGACGCGGGACTTCGGGATCCCGTTCGAAGCAGCCATCCACTGCAGATGCGCACGCGCACTGCGATTGGGATGCACCCACTTCGCATCCAACAACGCACCCACCGTCCGCAACGGCGTCTTGAGCTCCCGGTACGGCTTGCCCTCGATCAACGCCGCACCCGACGTCGGCTGATCCAAACCCAGGATCATCCGCATCGTCGTCGACTTACCAGCACCGTTCGGGCCCAGAAAGCCCGTCACGATGCCCGGCTTGACCGTGAACGACAAATCGTCCACCGCTTTCGTCGGTCCGTAAACCTTGGTCAATCCCCTCAGCTCGATCATGAGGACCAGTCAACCACGAAAACCGAACTGTCGGAACTTTCAGACGCCAACAGAGAAAGGCGTTGCGTCCGTTCGCTGTCGAGGCTAGTATCGAATGTATGTTCGACACTACCGGGGGGTAAAAGTGACGACGCAAGTATCTGAACAGGCCATATCCAAACAGGCGATATCCGAAGAGACCATCGGACAATTCCGGGCATCACTCGCCAGCATGGATCGATCCATCGACAACGCAGCACGCGTGGATCTTCTGCGCGCATTGGAAGAGTTGAAGGCCAGTTGCGCTGGTGCCCAGGCATTGCTGGCTGCCGATCTCGACGCGTTCACCCGCAACGACCGCGGCGAACGGGGAGTGCCGCGCGCATACCAAGGCCGTGGAATCAACGCGCAGATTGCCCTCGCACGGCGAGAGTCGGCTTGGTTCGGAACTCAGCATCTGAACCTGGCCCGCGCACTGAACGACGAGATGCCTCACACACTTCGACTACTCGTCGACGGCTCCATCAGTGAGCATCAAGCGACGATCCTCATGCGCGAGACTTCATGTCTCACCGCCCAGGATCGCGCTACATTGGATCGCGAGTTCTGCTGCGACGCTGCAATCTTGGACGGATGCGGCAACCACCAACTGACACAAAGAATCCGCGCACGCACTGCCGAAATAGACTCCGACAGTGTTGCCAGACGAGCACGCAAAGCCGTGGGAGACAGACGAGTGACGTCACGGCCTGCGCCCGACACGATGTGCTGGCTCAATGTATTTCTTCCCGTGGCCGAAGGTATCGCCGTGCACGCCACGCTCAGGCGCGACGCAGATTCCGTACTTGCCGGCGGGGACAAGCGCACCCGAGCGCAAATCATGGCTGATCTCCTGGTCGAGCGAGTTACCGGAATCGGCCGCGCCACACCGACAACCGTCACCGTGAATCTGGTTGTCTCCGACCAGTCATTGTTGGGCGAAAATTCCGACCCGGCGTACGTCCACGGGTACGGACCTGTACCAGCCGCTATTGCACGCGAATGGATCACCAAGGCCAGCGAAGACTCCGAAACGGTGGCAACGCTCCGAAAGCTCTACGCACGCCCCGATACGGGCGCACTGACCGCAATGGAATCCACGGCGAGAACCTTCCCGAAGGGGTTGGCGCGATTGATCGAACTCCGTGATCGAAGCTGCCGTACTCCGTGGTGCGACGCGCCGGTTCGCCACCGCGACCACATTCGCGATCACTCGAGGGGTGGCCTCACCAGCGCAGCCAACGGTGCCGGGTTGTGTGCGGCATGCAATTACGCGAAACAGGGCTCGGACTGGACTGCCGAACCTGTACCAGGTAACCGGCACACCTTCACCACAACGACACCTACCGGGCACCGGTATTCGTCTGAGGCTCCGCCACTTCCGGCACCCTGGACCAGTCCGGATGCGGCCTAAGTTCCTCGGTGAGCCAATGCGTTCACGAACACCTCGGAAATCTCCGAGGGGTCACGAGCGATGTACGTCGAACCGCCCGTCACGCGGGAGATATCGGCGAGCGCCGCCGCATCTGCGTCATCGGTGATGCCGATGGTGACGATGATGACCGGACGCGCCGGATCCTGCTCGCGTGCAAGAACATCGAGCAACTGTTCACGGCTGATGCTGTCAGGATCTTCGTTTGCGCCGTCGGTCAAGATGATGACGCTGTTGACTGCTCGCGGATCGTACGATTCCTGAACCTTACGGAATGCGGCCAGCGTCGTGTCGTACAAACCTGTGGCGCCACGTTTGAGTTCGGTGAGCCGGTTCGCCTGATCTGCCATCAACTTTCGTTGAGTCACACCGTCGACGATCGTGTCGTAGCGCCTGATCGGCACCAATTCCTGGAAGTCCTGGGTTCCGTTCATACCTTGGGAAAACGCCCAGAGACCGGCAGCGACGCTGTCTGGGAAGACCTGATTGCCGGCCAGAGCAGCAGCAGTGGTCAACTGCATGCGCGTCTTGCCGCCTGCCGCCGGGTAGTCCATCGACGCAGACACGTCGATCGCAACGAGTGTCCGGATCGGCTTGGCCATCAGAGCCCAAGCGCCCAGCGTTTGATCGGCCACCGACTGTTCGGACACGGTCAGTGCCGTGACGTCACCGACTCCACCTTCGACGGCTCCACCGCCGGAAGTACGGAACCCGCTGCGCGTCAGCACTTCCTGAGCAGATTCACTGTGCAACAGCTCGGCGATGGCGTCACCCTTCTTGGCTGCGGCGTAGTGCCGGTCCGGTGCCGAAGCACTGACCACCAGGGGGTAATCCATGATCATGGTTCCCGTCGCCGGTACTGTCGCGGAAATCTTCGACTCAGCCTTCGTGAACTCGACGACCTGTTGCTCGGTCGAAACACCGACCTTTCCGGAGCTGACCAATTCGGTGAGCATCTTCTGTCCTACCGGCTGATCTTCGGTACGAACACTCTCCGCTTGCGCATGGGGTACGAGTGCCGCTCGAACGGATTCGGAGGTGGCCCCGGTCTCCGCGAGAGCTCCGAGAATGGGCGCCGACGCAACCCCTGTGAACAACGGATTGCCCAACGCCAGGTCGGGAACCTGAAGCGCCGTGAGCCAACTGGCAAACTGTTCGCCACCGCCGGAGGCGAGAACGACAGGCGAGGTGGCGATCGAACCTCCCGCGGCAGCAACCGGCCCCTTGGCCGTCAATGCAGCTTTGCCGACCCACGCTGTCGAATCCGGTATCCACATGTCCGGAGCGTCCACGCCCTTACCTAAAGTTCCCGCAACGTCCCCGGGCAGCGCAGAGGTGACCGTGATCCGTGAACAGCCTGTCTGCTCCGGCGACGATTCTGCGAGGATCTCCGTGACTGCCGGCGCGATCGCAGGATCCGCTGCCAGCGAGTACTCGTCGACGCTCTCGCAGGAATCGGACTGTGTTGCCTTGAAGACCACCACCCCGGTGGCGACTACCGCGACGGCAACCAACCCACCCACTGCGTAGAACCCGATCGACCGCCCGCTGTCAGGACTCGAATGCCGTCCGCCCGCCATGAAATCTGCCCTTCCGAGGCCACTCGCACTCAGGCATACCGACGGTATGCGCGCGACTGGAACTGTCCCTACCGGGCGGTAGTGTAGCCAAGAACACAGAAATTCCAACTAGCGCTGAATCGTCGGAGAACCGGCGAGCCCACATTTCGGGACAGGCCGGCCGAATTCACGAACCTTCAAGCGTCGCAGCGACTTTTCAGCAAACTGACCTGCCTAGAGCAGCTCACGCTTCTGAACCTTGCCCATCGCGTTACGTGGCAGAGTCTCGGCAAATCGAACCTCACGGGGACGCTTGTGCGCCGACAACTCCGCCCCGACCAACTCGACCAATTCGGCTTCGGTGACCTCGGGAGTCCCGGGCTTACGGACTACGACGGCGATGATCCGTTGCCCCAGATCGGCGTCGGGGACACCGATCACCGCAACTTCGGACACCGAAGGGTGCCCGAGGATGGCGGTCTCGATCTCGCCGGCGCCGACTCTGAATCCACCGGATTTGATCAAGTCGATGGATTCGCGGCCGACGATTCGGTGGAACCCACCCTCGTCGATGACGGCGACGTCACCGGTCTTGAAGTAGCCGTCCTCCGTCCAGGACTCGGCGGTTGCGTCCGGACGGTTCAAGTAGCCGTCGAAAAGCATCGGCCCACGTACCTGTAGGCCGCCGATACTCTCGCCGTCGTGCGGCACATCGTTGCCCTTCTCGTCACGAAGACGAGTCTCGACTCCGCGCAGCGGCACGCCGACCCACCCCGGGCGTCGCTCGCCGTCGAAACGCGTGCTCAGGGTCAGCATCGTCTCACTCATGCCGTAACGCTCGATGAGCGTCAATCCTGTTCGCTCCCGCAGCTTTTCGAAGACAGGCACGGGAAGCGGCGCACTACCGGAGACCAGAAGTCGGGCACCGGACAACGCGCGGGCAGCTTCTTCGTCTTCGGCGATACGCGACCAGACGGTGGGGACACCGAAGTAGAGGGAGCCTTTGGCCCTTGCGTAGTTTTCCGGCGTCGGCTTGACGGTGTGGATCACCCGGCTGCCGATCCGGAGGGGGCCGAGGATTCCGAGAATCAGTCCGTGCACGTGGAAGAGCGGAAGCCCGTGTACGAGGGTGTCTCGCCACGTCCAGTCCCAGGCCTCGGCGAGCGCGTCGAGCCCGGCTGCGATAGCCGAGCGACTGAGCAGAACGCCCTTCGGTGGGCCGGTAGTTCCGGACGTGTACAGGACGAATGCTGTGGACTGCGGTGCCGGTTCGGGATAGCTGTGCCACGAGCGAGCGTGCAATCGGACGGGAACCACGGGCAGACCTTCGCAGTGGTCGTCCGTTTCGCCGAGCCACGCCTGGGCACCGGAGTCACGCAGAATGTGCTCTCGCTCAGCCTTCCCCGAGTCCGGCGGGACCGGCACCACGGTGACGCCGGCAATCAACGCCCCAACGACGGCGAGAATCGTTTTTGCTGTGGGAGTTGCCAATACGGCAACCCGATCGGCCTGCGCCACTCGCTCCGCGACCGAGGTCGCGGCACCGAGAATGGCACTCCGCGAGAGAACCGTGTCACCGATCGTCACGGCGTCGTCGAGGTCGTCACCGCGGGCAACAGCAAGGGGGTTCAAGGATCTCAGCAGCACCACGACAGCATCTCACAGCGCGGATGGTCGCAAACTTTCTCCTGCCCGACGCGCGTCCATCGAGTGCGGAGGGAACAGCGTCACCAGCGCAGCCCCCAAGAGCGCCCCGGAAAGCACCGCGAATCCGTGTGCGTCGTCGACCGTCACCAATGTTGCGCCGCCGACGACAATCACGACCGTCAGAACAATCTCAGGCATTCGCGGGCGCACCAGAACGCCGATCCCCGCGGCCGCCGCTGCCAGAGCAAGCGTGGCACCGGAGTTGCCTGCGCCGGTCGACGGGAAGACTGCGGTGGTGAGCAAACCGAACAACAGTTGACCGAGCAGGAAGAGAGCCCAGCCACGTGCGGCGCCCCAGAGCCGAAAAGCAGGCGGCGCCACCACTGCCAACGTGAGAAGGTTGGCAACCGTCCCGGCAAGGCCGCCGTCCTGGACGAACACCGACGTCAGAATCCGCCACCACTGACCGTCGCGGATCAACGTGGGATCACGGCGAAACATGTCCAACAGTCCCGGCATCAGCGCCTGCAAAATTGACGGCACTGCCACCACGAGCCAAAGCACAACGGCCGAAAGAGGTAGGTCTCCGAATATTCGACGATCCTTCAGCCACGCGAGCATCAGCGCGATCGAGGCAACAACGACGGCGACAATCAGTACCGCGTCCAAGCCGCCGGTCCCTGAGGTGGTCACAGCGCGACCTTACATCGGACCGATACCGACATCAGGGAACCTGACACCTGGGAAGCACACGATTCAGGCGGAGAGGCGCTTTGCTGCCGCAGCGATTCGTTCGTCTGTTGCAGTGAGCGCGATCCGCACGTGCTTGCTCCCGCTCGGTCCGTAGAACTCACCGGGGGCAACGAGGATCCCACGATCGGCGAACCAACTGACCGTCGCTCGACATTCCTCGCCGCGCGTCGCCCAGAGGTACAGACCTGCCTCGGAATTGTCGACGGTGAATCCGGCGCCTCGAACAGCTTCGATCAACACACTACGACGCTCGCGGTACCGCTCGCGCTGGATGTTCTCGTGTTGGTCGTCGCCCAAGGCTGCGGTCATCGCCGCCTGGATCGGTAGCGGCAGGATCATGCCCGCGTGCTTGCGCACCTCGAGCAGTTCCGACACCAGAGCCGGATCACCGGTGACGAACCCGGCGCGATAGCTCGCGAGATTGGACGTCTTCGAAAGTGAGTGGACCGCAAGCAAACCGGTCAGATCACCGTCGTTGACACGAGGATCGAGAATGGAGAGCGCATCCGCTTCCCACGTCAATCCGAGGTAGCACTCGTCGGAGACGACAATGGCGCCGCGCTCGCGCGCCCAGGCCACGACCTTCTGCAAGTGCTCGAGGCCGAGCACCTTGCCGGTGGGATTCGAGGGCGAGTTCACGAAGATCATCGCCGCCGACTCGGGACCGAGCTTGTTCAAGCCGTCGGCGCGCAGGACGCGAGCACCTGCCAGTTTCGCTGCGACCTCGTACGTCGGGTACGCCAACTCCGGAATGACCACCAGATCGTCGGCTCCGAGACCGAGCAATTTCGGCAGCCACGCGATCATTTCCTTGGTACCGATGGCCGGCAGCACCGCTGCCGGATCGACGTCGGGAATGTTGTAGCGGCGATCCAGTGACTCCGCCACGGCCTCGCGAAGCGCGAGCGTGCCATGAGTCGTCGGGTATCCGGGCACCTCGGCAACAGAGGCCAGAGCCTCCTGAATCACCGGGTCCACCGGATCCACCGGCGTCCCCACGGACAGGTTCACGATGCCGTCGGGATGAGAGTGCGCCTTCGCCGTGACATCGGCAAGCGAATCCCACGGAAAATCAGGAAGCCCAGCGGCCACCGGAGTACGAGACAAGATCTCTATTCCTCACCCATGGGAGGCAGCGCCTTGATGAACGGCGTGTCGTAGTCGACCTTGCCGAGCTTGGCCGCTCCACCCGGTGAGCCGAGATCGTCGAAGAAATCGACGTTGGTGCTGATGTACGCGTTCCACTGGTCCGGGACGTCGTCTTCGTAGAAGATGGCTTCGACGGGACAGACAGGCTCACACGCGCCGCAGTCGACACACTCGTCGGGGTGGATGTAAAGCATGCGTCCACCCTCGTAGATGCAGTCGACAGGGCATTCTTCGATGCACGCCTTGTCCATCACATCTACACACGGTTCAGCAATCGTGTAGGTCACTGCCGATCTCCCTGCCTTCCTGTCGTGCATCGCCGCCGCAACACGCAGTTGCAAGGGGCCGAAAATCCGATACGACTCTCACGTACCGCGGGAACAGCCTATTATCCCCCTGCCGACCGACTCTGAGCACGCGGGGGTAACACATTTCAGCCTACTGCGGTGATGTTCCTCGACCGAATCGCGATCCACTTCTCCCCCAGAGCGGCCGCGCGTACCAGTGCGCCCCGCTCACCGAGGTAATCCGCCACGACGCCGACCACCGGAATCTTGCCGAAAATCTCGTACGGTTTTGTCCGAGACGGCCGCTTGTGCAACTCGTCCGTGATGGCACGAAAAGTCTTGGACGTGCGCCACAACGTTCCGATGAGCGCGAACGGGCGCCAGGTCTCGTCGGCGCCGCCGGCTGATTTCTCGGCGAAGTCCTCTCCGGTGAGAAGCTCTCGAGACTTCGTCTCACGCCGGCACAGCACCGACGCCAGGAGGTCCACCTGCTGATCCCGTTCGGTCACTCCGTGTTCACGGGCAACCGCAACGAGCACAACGGCCTGATTCGCGAAGGCCAGCAGGTCCTGGATCGGCAACCGATTGAGGAGGACGCCGAAGATGCCGGGGAACGCGACGGCAACGGTGTTGAGTGCACCCAACCGGGTCGTCCACCACTTCGAGCGCTGCTCGTCGGTCATCACCGACCACGCCGCCGTCCCGGGGAACTTGACGACGTCGAGGACCCAAGCGGCCGCGTCCAACACCATCGCAGCAGCGTTTCGCTCGGGATCGGTCGGCTCGAACGTCCGACGCTTGATACCGAGCAGATCGCTGTAGGCGAGGTCGAGAACCGGGTTGATCCCCCACACCGCTCGATCGAGAACCTCGACGACCTTGCGGTCCCCCAGTACGTCAGCCATCAGGCAATCGCTCCTTCGCGTCGTGCATGTGTGGTGGTTCGTTCGCGTGCCGGACGTCCGATTCCCTCGGCGATGGCGCGCAGTTCTGCGACGGTCTTCTCGGAACCGTGTTCGGAGCCGGCCATCCGCGAGATCGTCTCTTCCATCAGCGTTCCGCCGAGGTCGTTGGCGCCGCCGTTGAGCATCATCTGCGTTCCGGTGATGCCAAGTTTGACCCAGCTGGTCTGGATGTTGGGTATGCGGCCGTGCAGCATGATGCGTGCCAACGCGTGTGCAGCGCGGTTGTCCCGATTGGTCGGCCCTGGCCGGGAAGCGCCCGCCAGGTACAGGGGCGCGCTCTGGTGAACGAACGGCAGCAGCACGAACTCTGTGAATCCGCCTGTACGGTCCTGGATTCCGCGAAGAACGTTCAGGTGCCCGACCCAATGGTGCGGCTGATCGACATGCCCGTACATCATCGTCGAACTCGACCGCAGCCCCACCTCGTGCGCCGTGGTGACCACTTCGATCCATTCCGCCGTCGGCAATTTGCCCTTGGTGAGGATCCAGCGCACCTCGTCGTCGAGGATCTCCGCTGCCGTACCGGGAATGGTGTCCAGGCCCGCCTCACGAAGGGCCGTCAGCCAATCCCTGATGCTCTCACCACTGCGCGATGCACCGTTCACGATCTCCATCGGAGAGAACGCGTGGACGTGCATCGACGGCACGCGCTTCTTGACGGCCCGGACCAGGTCGGCGTAACCGGTGACGGGAAGTTCCGGATCGATACCGCCCTGCATGCACACCTCGGTTGCGCCGGCGACGTGCGCTTCCCACGCACGGTCGGCGACCTGCTCTGCCGACAGCGTGAACGCGTCGGCGTCACCCTTGCGCTGCGCGAACGCACAGAATCGGCAGCCCGTGTAGCAGATGTTGGTGAAGTTGATGTTCCGGTTCACCACGTAGGTGACGTCCTCGCCGACGGCATCCTTGCGCAGCGCATCCGCCAGTGCCACAACGGCTTCCAGGCCCGGGCCCTCCGCCGTGGCAAGGGCCAGGTACTCGTCGTCGGAACATCCGGCCGGGTCGCGTTCGGCACTGCGGAGCGCAGCCAGCAGATCGGTGTCGACGCGAATCGGAGCACTGAGTTCGAGGACCTGTTCGCGCACGGTCTCCCAGTCGCCGAACGCACTGCCCAGGTCACTGCGGGTCTCGGTGTTGCGCCCGTCCGTGTCGATCTCGGTATTGAGATCGACGCGTCCGCTCGATTCCCACGACTCGTCCGGTTCCTGCCACGGCCGGCCCACCGGCTTGGTGTCGGGCAGGGCGAGGCCGGTCTTGGGATCCGCCAGCGCCTGCACGTGGCCTGCGATGCGCGGATCGATCCACGGAGCCCCCGCCAAGACATACGCCGGCTGAGCTGCGGTGCGTTCGGTCAGGATGAAGCCGCCCTCGGCGCTGATCTCGGCCAAGGTCTCGAGGTTCGGCCACGGACGCTCGGGGTTGACGTGATCGGGGGTCAACGGTGATACCCCGCCCCAGTCGTCGACGCCTGCGCCGAGCAGCGCGAGGCACTCGCTGTTCGAGACGAGATTCGGCGGACTCTGAATCCGCATCGTCGGCCCGAGCAACAGGCGTGCGACGGCGATGGCCGCGAGAAACTCGTCGAGTCCCGCATCAGGCGTATTGCGCATCGCGGTATCAGGCTTGGCCAGGAAGTTCTGAATGATCACTTCCTGGATGTGGCCGAACGCCTTCTGCGACTTGCGTATCGCCATGATCGACTCGGCACGTTCGAGGAAGTTCTCCCCGATGCCCACAAGAATTCCCGTGGTGAAGGGGATGTTCAGTCGGCCTGCGTCGGTCAGGGTGCGTAGCCGAACCGCCGGGTCCTTGTCCGGGCTGCCGTAGTGGCACTCACCCTTGTCGGTGAACAGCCGGGTAGCGGTCGTCTCGAGCATCATGCCCATCGACGGCGCAACGGGCTTGAGCCGCGAGAGTTCCTGCCAGCTCATCACACCGGGATTGAGGTGTGGGAGCAGGCCTGTCTCCTCGAGTACCCGGATCGACATCGCTCGCACGTAGTCGAGGGTGGAGTCGTAGCCGCGTTCGTCCAGCCATTGCTTGGCTTCCGGCCAGCGAGCCTCGGGGCGATCCCCCAGCGTGAACAACGCTTCCTTGCAGCCCAATTCGGCGCCTGCCCGGGCAATGTCCAAAACCTCGTCCGGTTCCAGGAACATGCCGTGCCCAGCGGCACGCAGCTTCCCCGGCACCGTGACGAATGTGCAGTAGTGGCACTTGTCCTGGCACAGACGGGTCAGCGGAATGAAAACTTTTCGCGAATACGTCACGGTGTTCGGCCGACCCGCTGCCAGCAGACCGGCATCGCGAACCTTGGCCGCCGAAGAACACAGATCGGTCAGATCGGTTCCCCGTGCCTGCAGCAGCGTTGCCGCCTCGTCGACGTTCAGGGTCGCTCCGTCGCGTGCACGACGGAGAACTCGCCGCATCGCCGACGCTGACGGGCCGGGCGACGGACTGGACGAGGCGGACGCGGAAATACCTGGCATCGGAAGCATGGTGGGTTTGCCGGAGTCATCACCAGTTCGGTTCACCTAGCGATCATGCGCCATGTGGGACGACTAGTGCCACCCGGTGCCAGAAGTAGGAGGCCTCACCGCCCCCACACCGCCTCGATCACGACGGCCGGTAGTCGTCGTCGACCGCAACCTCGACTCGTTGATCCACCACGTCAGCCACTGGCGCGTCGAGCGGAATGTCGGTCAGATCGGGTTCTTCAGGGGCGTTCGGATCTACGGGTGTCGATTGTTCGAGCGCATCTGATTCCGGAGCCTCCGGGTCGAATGTCGCATCTTGTTCGGTCATCACGTGCTCCCTTCGCGGTCGCCACACTCCACGATAGGGCCGATGTCGACAGATCGCCCCTCACTCGACCAAAGTAGTGCCCATGACTGCGCCGCAACCGCTGACCATGGCCGACCCGTTATGGCGACCCAGCACCAAAGCCCCGAGGCTGTGGGCAATCACTGCCTCACTGTTCTGGGTACCCGTCATCGTCGCCGAAATCGTCTGTGCCGTCTTGGTACCCGGAATCCCGTCCTGGGTGGTCGGCACCGTATTCGCAGTCACCGTGCTCTTCGCTGCCACCTACATTCTGATGGTCCCGGCGTGGCGGTATCGCGTCCACCGATGGGAGATCAGTGACACCGCGGTGTACACACGCACCGGCTGGTTCACCCAGGAGCGACGCATCGCACCGATCTCGCGCGTGCAGACCGTGGACACCGAGCGCGGACCGATCGACCGCATGTTGGGTCTGGCAACCGTCACGGTCACGACAGCGTCGTCGGCCGGGGCCGTGAAGATCTCCGCACTCGACCAGGAAGTCGCCGACCGCACGGTGGCTCAACTGACGGAGATCGCGGGTACCAACGTCGGAGACGCGACGTGAACGAGAAACAGTTGGGCGACCCGACCGCGATCGAGATCCCGGTAGAGGCGGAAACGGCAGCTGCCGAGGCCGCGGAAGAGGAACAGCCCTGGCTCCGCCTCGACCGACGCATGCTTCTGGTCCACCCCGTCAACGAAGTCGTCAAACTGCTCCCGGTCCTACTCGTCTCCGTAGTTCTCGGCAGCCAATCCGGAAACCACTGGTGGGGACTCGGCGTCGTCACTCTGCTCGTCATCTTCGGTTTGTTGCGGTATTTCACCACCACGTACCGAATCGGACCCGTCCACGTTCAACTGCGCACCGGGGTCTTCCAGAAAAAGCTGCTCTCCGTCCCGCGTAGCCGCATCCGATCCGTCGACGTCGAGGCCGGGGTCATGCACCGGTTGCTCGGACTGTCGATCGTGCGCATCGGTACCGGCCAGCGCGCCGGGAGCGGCCACGATTCGAACAAGTTCGAGCTCAACGCCCTGTCGACCGCCCTGGTTCCGGACCTACGCGCCGCACTGTTGGCCGGCGCCCAGCAAGCACGGCGACTGGAAACCCCGGGCACGCCGGTCGAAAGCATCACCGAACCGGTCGACACCGAAATCGGTCACTGGGAACCGAGTTGGGTTCGCTACGCCCCCTTTTCGTTCACCGGAATCGCCATCATCGCAGCCATCATCGGCATCTCGTTCCAATACGGCATCGGCACTGCCGTCGCGAAATCCTCGGCAGTGAGCGACAGCTTCGACTCACTCGAGAGCCTCGGCATCGCACTGATGGTCGTCATCGCACTCGTCGTGCTGCTGGTGCTGTCGAGTGCACTCGCCTGCGTCCAGTACCTGATCGCGTTCGGCAACATGAAACTCACCGACAACGGCCGCATCCTGCATGTCAGTCACGGCCTGTTGAAGACTCGGCAAACCACACTCGACCGCGCCCGCCTCCGTGGCACGACGCTCAAGGAACCGCTCCTGCTGCGATTGGCCCGCGGCGCGCGTCTCGACGCCATCATGACCGGGGTCAGCGCCGAGAAAAAGGAATCTTCGCTGCTACTCCCACAGGGACCACGCAGGGAAGCCGAGCGAGTGATGGCCACCGTGATCGGTGACTCACGCCAGGCGTCCGCCCCGCTGATCCCGCACGGCCCGGCCGCGCGGCGTCGCCGGTACACCCGAGCACTGTTCCTCGCCGCGGTGGCGTTCCTGGTCTGTGTGGCGTGCGCGGCTTCTGGACTCGATGTACCGATCTACGCGTGGTTCGGGGTCGCCGTACTCGCCATCGGTGGCACCGCCCTCGCCTTCGACCGATACAACGGCCTCGGCCACGCAGTACTACCCGGATGGTTGATCACCCGAAACGGCTCGCTCGATCGCCAGCGTCACAGTCTCGAATCCGAAGGTGTCATCGGATGGACGGTGCGCGAGACGTTCTTCCAACGACGCGCGGGAGTGGCAACCGTCGTCGCCGCGACGCCCGCCGGCACCGGAAGCTACGAGGTGATCGATCTCCCCGCCGAGAACGCGTGGGCATTGATCGAAGCCGTCACTCCGGGCGGTGGCGACGTGTGGGCAGGTCGTCGATGATGAGCCGCGCCAGCGAACCGAGCCGCGATCGCTCCGGCTGGATGGTCGGAACACCGAGGAGTTCCAGCGGGGCGGCCGTCACCGGTCCGACGCAGTAGGTCGGTACCGGTCCGCGCATAGCTGCGACGAACCGCTCCAGCTCGCCCATTTCTTTTGCCGTGCTGAGCATCGAGGAGACCGCGGGGGCACTGGTGAAGGTCAGCGCGTCGATCGCACCGGAACGAACTGCAGCGACCAACGCGCGGACCGGCGACTGATCCGGCGGCCGGATCCACCGATAGACCGATACCGGAGTGACAACCGCGCCGATGTCGGCGAGGGAGGCGCTCAGGTCCGTCAACGGCTCCCATTCGGTGATGGTGCCGTGCAACTGGACTGCGATGCGCAAGCCTGCCACTCCCTCGCTTCCGAGATGTGCCAGAACTTCCTCGGACGACTCACCCGAAGGCGACCATTCCTCGCGCAGTCCGGCGCCTCGGATGGCACCCGTCGCCTTGGGGCCGCGGGCGATGATGCGCGTGTGGGCGAGAGCCCCGAGGAACTCCTCGGTCAAACCCCACGAGGCGACGGCGTCGAGCCAACCCCTGAAGCCGATCCCGGTACTGATCACGACCAATTCCGGAGGATCGGCAATCAAAGCGGACGTCTGAGTCCTCAGGTCTCGATCGTCCACCAACGGCAGCACATGGATCACCGGTGTCCGCACGATCTCCGCGCCTCGACGTTCGAGGAGCGTCGCAAATTCTTCGACACGCCGTTCTGCGGTCAAGGCGATAGTCGCACCCGCCAAATCATGTTCAGCCACAGGCTGAGTGTCCCTTATGCACGGGTCAGTTTCCTACGCGCGCGCCGAGAACTATTGCGAGCTGAGGGTGGCGAGTCTGTTGATCGCCACTTTGAAGAGGAAAACGGCGGCCGGAGCGATCGCACCGACCAGCAGCAGGAAGGTCAGAGGGGACGAAAGCACGAGTACGTCGCCGCCGGGGCCGCCCACCATGCACACCAAGAACCCGACGATCCAACCGGCGAGCGGCAATGCGGCCCTACCCGGCGTCGTAACCGTGCGGGCGGCGATCACCAATACGAGGTTCGCGGTCGCGGCTACGAGAATGCTGATGGGAAATGCCGTCGTACCGAGATGAGTCGGCAAGAACAGGACGGACAACACCGCGCACAAGAACCCGTCGAAAATCAGGACGCCGAGGATGACAGGGTCGAGCCACGACAGCGACGTTCCTGTCGAGGCGTCCGTGTTGTTCTCGACCGTCGTCATGGTTTTGATAGTGGTCTATCGGTCGTCATCGCGCGAGCGCGGGGTCCCTCCCGACAAGCACCCCGGCTCGCGCCCGAAAAGCACGAAGCTGATCAGGGAACCGGCGGGAACCCGAGCAGAGTCAGCAAATGACTCTGCTGATCTGCGAATGCGTAGAGCGACCCGTAATACAAGTCGTGGTAATAACCAGCCATCGGACGCAACGAATCGACGAAGGCGACGATCTGGTTCTGCAGGTCCCAGTTGTACATTTCTTCAGCCCCCAGGCTTTGCTGTTACCGAAAGGACCACCCATCCGGTGACACGCATCACACACCACTACGGCGTCGATCGCAATGCCTGAGAGCCGACGCCCAGGTCAGCTGTGCAGCCCGCCGAACAGATCGCGCTCGCGGCCGTCCTCACCCACCGGACCGAGCGCGCCGGCGGCCAATACGAAATGCTCGACCGTCAGGATCGGTTGGACCACGTTGTTCGACAATGCGAACTCGGCTCGGCTCGGGGCTACCGTCACCTGAGTGGCGTGGGCGCTCAATGCCCTCGCCTTCGCATCGATGACGCCTCGAACGTCGATTGCCGTCGTCACGTCTGCGTCCTCGACACTCGGCAATTCCCCGGGCTCGGGCAGACGCCAGTTCTCCGGGAACTCGGAAATCGCCGCGATGCCGCGTTCGAGTCCGCTGCGCTCGGTCACGGTCCAGTAGAACTTCGGAGTCGACCACGGCTCGCCGGTCTCGGGATACGCGGTCGTTCCTGCAGCTTCGACCGCCGCTGTCGTGATCGCGTGCGCCTGGATGTGATCCGGGTGCCCGTAGCCGCCGTTGGGGTCGTACGTGATCACGACGTGCGGCCGAATCTCACGAATGACGGCGACCACCGCGCCAACTGCTTCGTTGAGTCGAGCATTGACAAAAGCACGGGGATTGGCGGCCGAAGGTGTGCCGATCATTCCGGAGTCGCGATACCGACCGGCACCGGCGAGGAAGCGAGGAGCGGCACTGCCCAAAGCCGACAAAGCAGCGCTCAGTTCCGCGATCCGGTAGCCACCGAGTTGATCGGCCTCGGAAGCCACGAGCCCGGCCCACGCATCACCGATCACTTCGCCTTCCTCCCCCAACGTGCAGGTGAGGACTGTGACCTCGACGCCTTCGGACGCGTATCGCGCGATGGTGCCACCGGTGGTGATCGTTTCGTCGTCCGGATGTGCGTGTACCAACAGAAGTCGCTTCGCCGACGCGGTCACTTTTCCACCCTCACCCAGTCCGTAGCGTTTCCGAATATCCCCACCTGCACCGGCCCGTCGAGGACCACGCCCTCGACTCCGGTCCCGACCGCGACCAGCGCTCGGCTCTGCACGATCGGCAAAACCGCCGCAAGATCCCACAGCCTGGGTTCCGCATCGGCGATCAACGACCCCAGATCCCCGATGCCACTGAGCGCTTCGTCGATCCGACCTTGCAACGCCGGATCACACAGCCCGGACAGGTTGCTCGGAGCCTCGACGCTTGTCGTTCGGATGGGCTCCGGTGTCTGCGACGGCGTCGGTGCGGGCACTGCCGAACTTGTTGCCGGAGTGGAAGGTGCGCTCGGGCAACTGAACCGCGAGGCCAGCGAAGTGGCCGTGTCGGCGCCTGCCCGGCTCCAACCGACGATCATGTCGACGCGTCCTGTCGTCAGGTCCTCGCCGTAGAGTTCCTCCGGCGCCACCGATTCGACGGTCGCCAGGATTCCCACGTCACGCAATTCGTCGGCAGCGGTGTTTGCCACGGCGATCGCGATGTCGTCGTTTTCGGGAGCGCCGATCAGCAGTGTCAACTGGGCGCCGTCACGGACGATCGATCCGACCGTTCCAGTGCCCGTGACGATTCCGGTGGGCGGTGCCGTCAGGTAGCCGGCTGCGGTCAGCTCGCCCAGTGCTTGCTCCCTGCTCGGTTTCGGCGGCGCGGTGGGCGCATATCCCGGATCCGACGGAGCGAGGATCTGAGCTTTCACCGGGGCGGACGCCGATTCACTCCCTGCCGCCACCACGGCGAGCAGGTCCGGATCGAGCAGTCCCAGAACACCTTTACGCACCCGAACATCCGCGAAGTTCTTGCTTCGCCCGTTCACGTTGATGTCGAGAGTGCGCGGAACGTAGGAGAATGCCGTCCTGACACCCGGGATTGCAGACAGCTGAATATCCGTGGCACTACCCGAATGAACCTGCGCCACTTGGGCATCGTCGGTACGCAGCGCATCCGCCAACTGCGCAGCCGTTCCTCCGCGTCGCAGAACTATCTGATCCGGGTCTGAAGGCTTGCCCCAGAATCGGTCGTTGCGTTCGAGCACGATTTCGTCCCGGCCGCGGTCGACCGAGCGCACGTGAAAGTGGGCTCCCGACACCGGAATCCCCTCACTCAGGCCGGTGCTGAAACCGCCGGGAGTGTCCTTGATCAGGTGGGACGGAAGAATATCGGTGAACAACTCTCGCCATGCCGGATACGGCGCACGCATCACGACGTTGACCGTTTTGCCGCCGCCGGACGAGTTCACGTCGTCGATCATCTGATAGCCCGCGGGATTGACCACACCGGGAACCGAGATCATCTGCTGCCACAGGTAGCGAAAGTCTTCTGCCGCAATGGGAGCGCCGTCCGACCATTGGGCTTCGTTGCGCAGTTGGTAGCGAATCGTGAACGGGGCCTCCGACGTCACTTCAGCGGAAACGAGGAAAGAATCGTCGATCGCCCACTCCGTCGCGCCAGGTTGTGTGGGCGAATTGATCGGGCGAAACGCACTGGGCAGTACGAGGTTGCCGACTGCGGAGTTGACCGGCGACTGATCCGCGAGCAGGTGCGGGTTGAATCCGCCTCCCACCTCGTCGATTGCCACAGTGACCTGCTTCATCGCCGGAACGACCGGAGTCGGTGTGGGCTTGACGGTTTCGGTGCTCTCGACCGGAGGCGGCGGATCGGCTGTACATGCAGTCAGTGACAACGCCGTCACTGCCACTGCCAACGCCAGGTAGCGACGTCCTGAGGCCACAGACAATTCCTTCCGTACGGGGCCGCGTCGCCCCTTCGCACTCGATTTCCAGGCAGAACTTTGCCTGGAAACCATGAAGGCGAATGTACCTTTCCGCCGAAAACTCGGCTGAAAGGCACATCCGCCTGTCAGGTTGTAACCGACGAAAGACTACAGAGCAGCCTTGTCGCGTGCCTTACTACGTGAACGCTCGCGAGCGCGCTCGGTTGCGTTGAGGTGCACCTTGCGGACGCGAACGTCCTCCGGGGTGACCTCGACGCACTCGTCGCTGGAGCAGAACTCCATCGCTGCTTCGAGTTCGAGCTTGATCGGCTTTGCGAGGGTCTCCATCACGTCTGCGGACGACTGACGCATGTTGGTCAGCTTCTTCTCGCGGGTGACGTTGATGTCGAGGTCTTCCTGACGCGGGTTGATACCGACGACGTGTCCCTCGTAGGTGTCTGCGCCGGGCTCGACGAAGAAGGTTCCGCGGTCGGCCAACTGGATCATGGCGAACGGCGTCACCGTGCCGGAGCGGTCCGAGACGAGCGAGCCGGTGTGGCGCGCACGGATCTCGCCGGCCCACGGGCCGTATCCGTCGAACACGGCGTTGGCGATACCGGTTCCGCGGGTTTCCGTGAGGAAGTCCGTGCGGAAGCCG
Source organism: Rhodococcus sp. SG20037 (assembly GCF_031763325.1). Taxonomy (NCBI): domain Bacteria; kingdom Bacillati; phylum Actinomycetota; class Actinomycetes; order Mycobacteriales; family Nocardiaceae; genus Rhodococcus; species Rhodococcus sp. SG20037. The sequence goes on from NZ_CP134497.1 coordinate 4,452,331, forward strand.
ATGAGGCCACGCGAAGGAACGATGAACTCCATGCGAACCCAGCCTGCGCCGTGGTTCGACATCTGGACCATCTTGCCCTTGCGGTTGGCCAGGAGCTGCGTGATGGCGCCGAGGTACTCCTCGGGGCTGTCGATGGTCAGCTCTTCGAAAGGCTCGTGAACCTTGCCGTCGACGAGCTGCGTGACAACCTGCGGCTTACCGACGGTGAGTTCGAAGCCTTCACGACGCATCTGCTCGACGAGGATGGCGAGCGCGAGCTCTCCACGACCCTGGACCTCCCACGCATCGGGGCGACCGATGTCGAGGACCTTGAGCGAGACGTTACCGACGAGCTCCTGGTCCAGGCGGGACTTGACCATGCGTGCAGTCAGCTTGTGACCCTTGACGCGACCGACGAGCGGTGACGTGTTGGTGCCGATAGTGACCGAGATTGCCGGCTGGTCGACGGTGATGCGGGGCAGTGCGACCGGGTTCTCCAGATCGGCGAGGGTGTCGCCGATCATGATGTCCGGGAATCCTGCGACGGCGCAGATGTCACCGGCGACGGCGACCTCACCGGGAACGCGCTCGACACCGATGGTCGTGAGGAGTTCGGTGATCTTGGTCTTCGTGACGACGGGCTCGCCGTCGACCTCGCGGCACCAGGACACGGTCTGGCCCTTGCGCAGCTCGCCGTTGTGGATGCGAACGAGTGCGAGGCGACCGAGGAATGCGGATGCGTCGAGGTTGGTGACGTGAGCCTGCAGCGGTGCGTCGACCGAGCCCTTCGGCGCGGGGACGTACTCCATCAGCACCTGGAAGAGTGCGGTGAGGTCCTCGGCGTCGGGAGCCTTGCCGTTCTCGGGCTGCACGGTCGATGCCTTGCCTTCGCGACCGGACGCGTAGAGGACGGGAAGTTCGAGTGCGAGCTCAGCGGCTTCGGCGGCCTCGTCGGACAGGTCCGATGCGAGGTCGAGGAGCAGGTCCTGAGCCTCGGTGACAACCTCTTCGATGCGGGCGTCGGGGCGGTCCGTCTTGTTGACGACCAGGATGACGGGCAGCGAAGCGGCGAGTGCCTTGCGCAGCACGAAACGCGTCTGCGGCAGGGGTCCCTCGGAAGCATCGACGAGCAGGACGACGCCGTCGACCATGGACAGGCCGCGCTCGACCTCGCCACCGAAGTCGGCGTGGCCGGGGGTGTCGATGACGTTGATGACGGTGATGGAACCGTCTTCGTTGACCTTATGTACTGCGGTGTTCTTCGCGAGAATGGTGATGCCCTTCTCGCGTTCGAGGTCGCCGGAGTCCATAACGCGATCGACCAGCTCGGCGCGCTCCTCGAACGCGCCGGACTGACGAAGCATGGCGTCGACGAGGGTGGTCTTGCCGTGGTCGACGTGTGCGACGATGGCAACGTTACGGAAGCTGGTGATGGTCACGCGATGGCTCTCCTGGCTGAGTTGATTCGGCCACGCGAAAGTCAAGTCGCACGGCTCTTCTGGTGGCCGCTGCACGAGTGTGTGATCCGAATCAGGGCACGAATCGCCTGAGAAGGCACCGCGGCCTAGTAAATACTACTCGCTCCGGGCTGATACTCCTGCATTGTGCGGCCTCTATCACCGCCCCCACCAGCGAATAGTGATCTGCACCACGCCGATGCGCGTAGGATTACGACCTGGAGAAACAGGTCATTTAAGGGTACGCTAACCTCGTTCCAAGAGCGGGCTCTCCGCCGTAGTGAAACAGGAAAGCCGCAGCGTCACATGGGAAAAGTCAAGGCAAGCAAGGTCTCGCAGCTCAAGCCGAAGAAGAAGTGCTGCCGCAAGAAGACGCGGTGCATCAAGTGTCCCGTCGTCATCATGCGGATGAAGAAGCTCGAGAACGAGGGCGCATCCAAGAAGGAACTGAAAGCGGGTCTCAAGAAGGCTCGTGCGGCGTAAGCGCGCTCAATTCCGCGAGTAACTCGGGGATCCAGGCTCGATCGTTGTCCACCAGATCCATCGACAACAGTTCTTCGGCGTCGACCCATGTCAATTGAGCATGGTCGAGCGCGACCGGTTCTCCCGACACCAACTCCGCCCGGTAGGCCCGCAGGACCAACCCCGGCGACAGTGGCACGTCGACACCGATTCTGGCGCCGCATCTCACCTCGACCGCCAGTTCCTCGAGCAGCTCCCGCGCCAACGCGTTCTGTGGCGATTCGAATTCTTCGACCTTCCCGCCCGGCAGCTCCCAACGACCGGCCAAAGCCGGCGGACTCGTCCGCTGCGCGAGGAGCAGCCTTCCCTCGCGGAAGATCGCACCGGCGACAACTTCCCGATCCCTTGCAGGTGCATCACTCATCGCACCATGATGGAGTATGGCCACTTTGTTGTCCGACTCCGCGATCCAAAACGCTCTCGACGAACTGCCCGCCTGGCAACTGTCGCCAGGGTCGATCACTCGCACGGTCGACTCCGCGACATTCCCGGACGCCATCGCGCTTCTTCAACGCATCGCGGCAGTCGCCGAGGCCGCGGATCATCATCCCGACATCGACGTTCGCTGGCGAAAGGTCACGTACACGCTTTCGACACACTCGGCGGGCGGTCTCACGGAACTGGACTTCGACCTTGCCCGTCGAATTGACGTACTCGTCGACGATTCGGTCCGTTTCGACTGATCTTCGAGTGAACAAACCTCGCAATCTGACGTAACAGTTGCATCAACTTTCACATAGATCACTTCAGTCACAGGTATGGTCGCCGTAAATCACGATCGAGGCCGGTCATGCCATAGACTCCCCCCGGTGCGTAGCTGCTCAGCAACTGAACAGCTGTACAACCCGGGGGCTCTGTACATAGAGTGACCCCTCGAGCCGTCAAACGCGGAGCTCGCCTAGGCGCCCGCGCGGTATGACTAAGGATGGGGAAACAGTGCTTCGAACCCGAGGTATGCGAAAGGCGTTCACCGCCGTCGCTATTGCCGCAGTAGCAGGACTGGCATTGCCGGCACAGGCAATGGCCGATCCGGCAGCACCGCCCGCACCCGAAAGTGTGCCGATCGAGTTCCTCGCATCGTTTGCGCCCGCCATCATCGGCGCCGCCGCAGGTCCGGCCGATGTTGCAGGCGGACCGCAGCAAGCGTTGCTCGACCAGGCTCGCGCGATCCTGAACTCCCCCGGCATTCCGCCCGAGATCAAGGCCACCCTCGAGAAGGTCATCACCTTCCTCGACGGCAGCGGCGGCGGCGGACCGGCGATCCCGGACGAGAACGCCCCCGTCATCGCGCAGTTCCTCTACCCGACGCTTGGCAAGGGCTGCATCTCGGCCACCGCCGATTCGGTCGGAACTGCACTTGCCGTTCCCGGCCCGGCTCACCTGCCTCCTCCCGGTCCCGCTGCCGGTCAGGCCGGATTCGTCTTCACCGCTCTCGGTACGGCTCCCGCCGTCGACGACCAGCCGGTGCCGATGACCGTCACCTGGGTCAACATCGACAACCAGCGCAGCGCCACCCAGAACTTGACCAACGCCGCACGCATCAACCCGGACGGCCCAGCCACTCTGTCGGCTATCGCCGATACCGGCCCCGGACGCGTTCTCTCGGTGATCAGCGGTTCGCTGACCACCCAGCCGGAAGGCGCAGATCGCATCACCTGCAGCTTCCTTCCGACCGTGGGCATGTTCGCGGTAGCTTGATCGAAGTCTTGTGAAAGGGACCCACCGAATTTCGGTGGGTCCCTTTTACATCTCCGATCACCGTGATAGACCCGATAGATGGGACATCTACGAGTGGACATCACGCACGGTCGTCCAGAGAAGAAATCCGGCCCAGACCAGTCGATACGGTCACACAAGTCGACGCGATCGATACTGTCCATCCGATCCGAGGGGTCCATTCTCTCGATCGGATCGGCGTACTCGATCCTGTCGATCGGTAGCGTCGGCTCTTTTCTTTCGATCGGAAGCATCGGGTCTACGGCGTCGGTCCTGAGTTCGGGCTCGTTCGCCAGTCTCGGGTCCGCGCTGTCCGGTCTCTCACGTTGGTCACTGCTCTCCTGGCGTGGAAATCATGCAGCCCCCGAAGAGCACCCGAAACTTGTTGTCATTGCGCCGGAATCGGATTCGAGCGATCCGGACCGCTCACTACGATCCGTCTCGCACTCTCAGACCTGATTCGGTCGCGGCCATTCGCGGCCTTCCAGCGCTTCGACCGAGGTATTGAATTGCCGCAGTAGGTCACCGAGCGCGAGACGCTGCTCCGGCGTCCACTCGCGGAGGACCTTTTCGACACCGGCTGTCGAATGTTCGCGATCAGCACGAAGTTTCGACAGCCCCTGCGCCGTCGGCCGGACCTTTCGCGCGAGCCCTCCGTCCGGATCCTCCACTCGCTCCACCAAGCCCTGACGCCTCAGCGCGCCGATCTGCCGGTTGATGGTGGAGATGTCGAGCGAGAAAGCGCAGGAGAGTTCCTTGAGGCTCATGGGATGTTGCAATTCCAGTCGACCGAGCAGTAGATACGCCGACCGGTCCAGATGAAGTTCGGCCCGTTGTGCGAGCGCGTGGTAACGCGAGAGCAGAGTCAACTCGTACTCGATATTCACCAGATCAGGGTCCCGGTCCATCCTCATATTGTGCAGACTACACACGATGTGTAGCGTGCACACTGGGGCGAACGCACCAATCAGAACACGCCATGGCGGGAGCCGCATGTCCGTTCACGCAGGGTCGTCCAATGTCGACGAGAAAATCCCCGACACGAACTACGCATCCTCGGGTCCAGTGCTCACCGTTCTAGGACTGTGCGGAATCGTCGTCGCCTTGATGCAGACGCTGGTAGTCCCCATCATTCCGCAATTGCCGCACCTGTTGAACTCCACTCCCGCCGACACCTCGTGGGCGGTCACCGCAACACTCCTCGCCGCCGCGGTGATCACGCCGATCAGCGGGCGCCTCGGCGACATGTTCGGCAAGAAACGAATGCTGCTGGTCAGTCTCGCGATGGTCGTTCTGGGCTCGGCCATCTGCGCGATCGCACCTTCACTGATCGTGCTCGTTGTCGGCCGTGCACTTCAAGGAGCATCGGTCGGGGCAATTCCATTGGGCATAGCCATCATTCGTGACGTTCTTCCACCGAAGAAAGTGGCCGGCGCGATGGCGGTCATGAGCGCCACCCTCGGCGTCGGCGGTGCGATCGGACTGCCGATCGCCGCGGTGATCGCCCAGAATGCCAACTGGCACTTCCTCTTCGTCACATCGGCAGCGTTCGGGCTGATCTGCATCGCACTGGTTGCGTTCGTCATTCCCGAATCGACCGTACGACGCCCGGGACGTTTCGACTTCGTCGGTGCGCTCGGCCTCACCGTTGGTCTGATCACCCTGTTACTCCCCATCACCAAGGGCGGAACCTGGGGATGGGGCGACGCGAAAACCCTGGGGCTCCTTGCGGTTTCCGCGCTCAGCTTCCTGGTGTGGGGATGGTGGGAACTTCGACGCAACGCACCGCTGGTGGACCTCCGCGTATCGGCCCGGCCGCAAGTTCTCTTCACCAACTTCGCGTCGATCGCCGTCGGTTTTGCCATGTACGGCAATTCCCTGACGCTCCCCCAACTGCTCATGGCACCGACGTCCACCGGTTACGGACTCGGACTGTCCATGGTTGCAGCGGGGCTCGCACTGGCCCCCGGCGGACTCGTCATGATGGCGCTCTCGCCCGTCTCCGCTCGAATTTCGGCTTGGCGCGGCCCGCGAATCACGTTTATGCTCGGCGCCCTCGTCATCGGATTGGGTTACGCCTTCGCATATTTCACGGTGTCGAGCGTCTGGCAGGTCGCCGTGGCCGGAATGTTCATCGGAGCGGGCGTCGGGCTCTCGTACTCGGCCATGCCGGCCTTGATCATGGGCGCAGTCCCCATCACGGAATCTGCAGCCGCGAACGGACTGAACTCACTGATGCGATCGATCGGCACGTCGACGTCTGCCGCGATCGTGAGCGTCGTCCTGGCCGGAATGACCATCACCGTCGGCACCGCAGTGATCCCCTCGTTCGAGGCGTTTCGTGCCACGTTCCTGATCTCCATCGCCGCCGCCGTCGTGACGATGGTGTTCGCCGGGTTGATTCCCAAACAGAAAGTCTCGTAAGGGAATCAACCCGGCGGAGGACTCACTTCTCCGAAGAGCCTTCGATGCTGCCCGTCTGCAACTTCGACAGAAGTGTGTAGATGAAATTGATGATGATATCCACGTGGTGCCCTCTCACATAACGGGTCCCCGACCCGACAACGACGGTACCGCAGAACTCTTCTCCATCGAATCGCCGACAATCAATTCTGCAACGTGTTCTAATTTGAGGCGACGACTACCCGAGGAGCCTTTCATGACCTGGACACGCACCGAACTCGAAGACGCCTTCGCGGGTTACCAGAACACCGTTGTCGAGTGCACTCGTTCCGGCGATTGGAACGCCTTCGCGGACATGTTCACCGAGGACGTCGTCTACGTGGAACACGCTTTCGGCACCCTCAATGGCCGAGAGGCCGTACGCAAGTGGGTTACTCGCACGATGACGGAGTTCCCGGGGCACCGCATGACCGAATTCCCGGCCAACTGGTTCGTGGTCGACGAGCAGCGCGGATGGATCGTGTGCGAGATCGACAACCCGATGGAGGATCCGGGTGACGGATCCAAGCACGGAGCCGCCAACATCACGATCCTGCACTACGCCGGCAACGGACTGTGGTCTCGCGAAGAAGACGCCTACAACCCGATGAACTTCCTGTCGATGGCAAAAGCATGGTGCCTCGCCGCGGAAGCGGCGGGCACCCTCCCCGACGACGCCAAGGCCTGGCTCGCCAAATTCGGCGCTATGGTGCGATAGATCCTGTCGGCAACGAGGATCCGACCGGCTGGGCCGGACCGACCGCACCGGCCAACGACCACTGCCCGTAGTCCCGAGTGAGGATCGAGTTCAGATCCACGCCGACGCCGTCGACCTTGCGCTTGTCGATCTCGAACTGATGCAGGTTTGCCCGCGGGTGCACATACCCTGCGGGCGAGCCCCAGTTGTGCTGCCAGAACCAGGTTCCGACGCCGGCACTGATCATTGCGTCGATCACGCGAGTGTTTCCGTAGACGCCGAGCGCTCCGTTGCCGACAACCGAGGCCCACCCCTCGAGGTACGGCGTGATCAGCGTAGTGATTTCAGTAGTGGTCGGGTTGTCGTCGATCGACGCGTAGATCGGCCGACCGGACGGCCCACCAGCCGCCGCATGTAGTTCGAGGCCACGGGCAGCATGACGCTTGCCCGCTTCGCGGGCCCCGCGCCAGTCCGCCGTTCCGCCCTTGCCGAATTGATAGCAAGAAACGACTTGAAGTCCGGCCGCGGTCAACGCGTCGGTTTCCCGCGCCAGTACGGGCTTGCCGACCATCCAATCGGCGCCCGGGCGCCTGTCCGAGACGTATCGAATGGCGCCCGCATACCCGGCGGCCTTTATCGCCTGAGCGGACGGCACACCGGCGGCGTAATCGAGCAGGGTCCCGAGCGAACCGGCATTGGCCACCGACGTCGTACCGCTCAATGCAGCGAGTCCGGCAGCCGCCGATCCAGCCGCTGCGTACTTGAAGAGGTTTCTTCGCGAGACGTGCACAAAGCTCCGATCATCGGCGTGTCCCGCTCGAAGTGGCGGGCAGGCAAGCTATCTTCTTTCGCTCGCATTCCACCACAGTCACATCAACCCCGCCATGCACTTGGTCAACAATGCTCACATTGTCACCAAATTGGACGCCTGACAGACAACAGTGGCCCCCGAAGGCATCGCCTTCGGGGGCCACTGAGTCGGCCTAGCGGCCGGAAGCTATCAGCTGAGCGAGGTGAAGAAGCTCAGAGCGCTGAAGAGATCAGACGCGTTGCTGAAGAAGTCGTTGAGGAAGGTGAAGGCATCCGAGAATTCTGCGCTGCTCATGCGATGTGCTCCTGTCGAAGATACGGTCCAGAGGATTGCCGCCACGTGAGTGGCTGCTGGCGATAAGAGTAGAGGCCTTCCGTTACTTCCGCGACACCAAATGTGTCCGGGACGTTACATTTCGACCCCTTCGGGGCGCGGACATACACACAGGTAACACCCACCGGCAGTGATCAAACTGTCACCTAAGGACGATTTATTGACGTATTCCGAACATCATTCCCGATAGCAGCTACCGAGCAGCATCAAACCTGTAGGCCGACCACAAGATTGGCAAGCCTTACTTAACAGGATGGGTGTTGCTCCCGATAGAGGGCGTACCAGCAGATTGGCCAAATCCCCCGCGGCAATGTAGCCACGCGAGCTTAGTGCGGGCGCAAACATTCAGCCACAGTTCGAGTTAGCGAGATCTTTACGCCGAAAACGACCGGCCCGACGGCCCGCGGGACCATACCTATCGGTCATCATGGTGACGCTATTCACACTGATTTGAGGAACTCCCGGCACCGATAACAACCGGATCTCGACACCGATTGGACGTTCGAGGGCACAGTGGAGTTCATGAACCTCACAAAGAAGAAGTCCTGGAGTGAGCTGTCACCCGCGCAACGCCGCGTCGTCGCCGTGCTCGCAACGATTCAGTCCCTGTTGGCGATCGCCGCGTGGACAGACCTGGCGCGACGCCCTGCCAATACGGTCAACGGCAGCAAGAAGAAGTGGGCGGCGATCATCTTCGTCAACTTCTTCGGGCCACTCACCTACTTCCGCCGAGGCCGGATTCAGTCGAAGTAGTCCCAGAACTGCAGCCACTTCACCGACGCGAAGAGCGTCAGAGTCACTGCGTACACCGCAATTACCGCCGCGACGCCGCGCCAGTTGGTGCGGGGAACGGCGCCGTCGACCGGGTCCAGCCAATGACGGAACCATCTCGTGACCGTCGGCATCAGGAACCACGTCATGGCGCCGACGCTGACTATCTGGCTCAACCACATCGACAGCCACGGCGGCGCTCCGATCCCGTCGAGCAACGGCCCGAGAAACCTCGACAGCGTCATCACCGTCGGATAGAGGACGAGCAGGATGATCATCGCCGTCTTCCAATTCGGCGTCGCGCGAGTCTGCCCGTTCTCCGTACGCAGAATGGTGCCGAACGGTGTCGACCGCGTGGTCTCGGTGAAGTCCTCGGCCAACTCGGCCCGCAGTTTCGGTAGTGCTGCGGCCCTCTCGGGCGACGCCATCCACACCGCCAACTGCTGCTCTGTCCGAAACCGAAGGACGGACTTCCACTGGGTGGAGTCGGTGACCGACCGCAACAACATCACCGACTCGTAGCCGGAGAATCGCGAACTGAGATCGATGAGGTGTCGTTGCGTTCGCAGAAACTCGTTCTCCTTACCCACGACGACGGCGTGGTCGTACACACCGATACCGGGCGGCGGCAGCACGCCGTCGATCAGAACGAGATCACTCGTCTGCGCCAGAATTCCCGTTGCAGCAGCTGATCTTTCGAGATCGCGGCGATCAGTCGACTCCAGCCAACGATGAAGATCGTCGGCACTGTCGAAAGTGACGGACACGCCGTGCGACACCGGTTCCGGTTGATCACTGATGCCACAGCTCAGGTAGCCGTCGAATCGACCGGCGGTCTCGGCCGCACGCTCGACCCACGCCCGGAATCCCGAACTCGTTCGGTGGTACCCGGTGATGGCAGTTGCGGACACGTCAGCCCGATATCCGGCGCCCTTGCACGTACACGTGCGCAATCGCGGGCTCGCGCATCGCCATCAGGAGCCCGAAGAGCGTCTGGTCGCGGGCGAGTATCGGATCATCCGAACGCGTTCCGTAGTTGACGAGCCCGGCGAGCGGCGGCCACCCGGACGGATCGATCACCAGGAAGTCGGCCTCTTTGCCCTCGTCGAAGTTGCCGATCCGGTTCTCCATGTCCAGCGCGCGAGCACCGGCGAGTGTTCCGGTGAACAGCAGTTCGGCAGGGTGCATCGACACTCCGTCGTCGCCGGCTTCGGAGATGTGAACCTTGAAGGCGTCGCCGAGGACTCGGGTGAGCAGGCACTCGTCGCCGCCACCGAAGTCCGATCCGATCGCGATGTTGACCCCTGACGCAACGGTTCGTTTCCACGGCATGGTGCCGGAGCCGAGAAACTGCTGGGAAGTAGGGCAATGTGCGATCGAGGTTCCGGTCTCGGCCATTCGTGCGAGTTCGGAGTCCTGGCAGTGCACCGAGTGCGCGAGTATCGCGCGTGGACCCAGGAAGCTCTTTCCGCCGACCTGTGAGCCGGGGAGGAACTTGCCGTCGTACGTGTCGAGATAGGTCTCGACCTCGTACTCGGCGAGTGTGGTCGCCACCTCGCCGGTTCCGGGCCGATTGTTCTCGTTGAGATGACTGTGGAAGTAGACGCCCCGGTCACGGACGGAGTCGTACAACTCCCCCAAGTCCTTCAGCGTCCGTGTTGTCACCGCGAGAGAGAAGCGGGGAACCACTGCGACGTGAATGAGCGCAGTGTTCACGTCGCCGGTGTCGGCCGCGTGCCACTTGTCGATCTCCTCGCGGGTGAGTCTGATCGCGTCCTCTTCCGAGGTGATCAGTGCAGCGGCGGAGGCCGGGCCGGTGGTCTGAATCCCGCGTCCGCTGACCACTCGAAGGCCGCGTTCCAGAGTTTCCGAGAACAGGGCGTCCTGCGCGTGCGGGAAGGCCGATCCGAACACCATCGCGGCCGTGGTTCCCGTGGCGATTCGGCGAGCGCAGAAGGCCTCGGCAGCGTGCTGGGCGAATTCCGGATCAGCGAATCTCGATTCGGAGGGAAAGACGCACAGGTCGAGCCACTCAAGGAGTTGGCCGCCGCCGTAGGCGTCGCCGGCGTAGGTCTGCGGGAAATGAATGTGTGCATCGACGAATCCGGGCAGCAGGAAACCCGGTCGGTGGTCGTGAATTTCGCCGCCCGCGAGGTCTCCGGGGAGCGATTCGAATTCTCCGCAGTAGACGATCGTTCCGGCATCGTCGATCGCCAAGACGCCGTCGGGGATCGAGACGAGCGACTGCGCCGCATCCTCTACCGTCGGACGACCGGAGATGTGGAAGACATGGCCTCGATGAAGGTGCGTCACTTACTGAGCAAAGCACAAAACTACCCGGCGCCGCGCGGCGAATGCTGTCCTTTTTGTCAGATATTGGGATCAAGCAAGAGTTGCATGCCAAACAAGAGCCGCAGCCAGCGCACCTGCACCGTTCAACGACCAATGCAGAGCAATCGGCGCAATGAGGCTGCCGCTGCGATGACGAAGCCAGGTGAATACGAGACCGGCCGCAGCGGTGGCGAGAACAGCTCCGAGGATGCCGGCGACCTGGCCGACGACTCCGGTACCGAGAAAGCCGGACAGCCCTTCGTTACCACTGGTCAAACCCATCGAAGACGCGATGTGCCACAGTCCGAACATCAGAGAACCGGCAGCGGCGACGCCGCGGAATCCACTGACCCGGTTCAACGTGCCGTGCAGGACGCCACGGAAAGCCAACTCTTCGGGAATGACGGTCTGCAGCGGGATCACGATCATCGACGCGACGATCGCGCCGGAAATTGTGGCGTAGCGATCCGCCATGAAGAAGGGGCGTGTGAGCGGAAGCAACGCGCCGACGGCGACAACGGTCAGGACCAGGCCGACGGCGGCAAGGGCGTACTTCGAACCCCGTCGGAGATCGCGAGGGGACAGCCCCAATTCCGCCCAACCCATTCCCCGGCGCTTGGTGAGCGCCAACAGGACGAGAGCAGAGATGGGTACCGTCGCGATGCTTGCCCAGGCGGTGGTGAAATGCGCGATCAGATTGGTTCCCACCAGCACCACGATCACAACAGCGATATCCACGTATGCATGCATCCGCGGAAAACGAGGAGCGGTCGCTTCGATCTCCACTGGGCCGCCGCTCGTTAGCTGAAAGTTCACTTTGTCCAGTGTACCGGCGCACGAGAACTGCCCGCCACTGTTTGCGAACACGCTCACAGTGACGGGCAGGTCCCGAAACAGCTCTGATCAGGCGCCGAGCGTGCTCGCAAACTTCGGAACGGCGTTGTCGATTGCGTAGGTCAACCCCGGTACCGAGCCACTCGAGAACGCATTGACGAGTGCCGGGTCATCGAGGATCAACAGATGTCCCTCCTGAGCCGACGGGATTGCGCGCAGTAGCGGATCGTTCGCAAACGCACTGCTGTCGAGGAAGATCGGAAACAGCACCGTGAGATCCGCGTCGAACAGGTTCAGGTTCTCGTTGGCGACCGGGATGTAGAAGTTTCCGGTGGCTTTTTCGGTGATCGCCGTCGGGATCGTGAAGCCGAGGCGGGTCATGAAGTCTGCGCGTGCGTCGCCGGGTACGTAGGCGCCGTAGCCGTCGGAACTGTAGGCGCCGACCGCCGCGGTCTTGCCCGCGAAGTTCGGATTGGCGGCAATCGCGGCCTCGAACTTGGCGTCGAGGCCGTCGAGTAGCGCCTTGCCTTCCGATTCTTTGCCGAGTGCCTTGGCGACGAGTTCGGTCTGCTGCTCGACCGTCGTCCCGTAGGCCGTGGCGAGACCCGGCGGCGGCCCGACCGTCGGTGCGATGGCACTGAGCTTGTCGTAGGTGGCCTGCGTGTTGTCGCTTCGCGTCCACAGAATGAGGTCCGGTTCGAGCGCGATGACGTCTTCGACGCTCAAGTCCATCGTTCCGAGGATCTTCGGGTCGGTGGTGAACTCGTCCGCAATCCACGGTCCGACGCCCTTGCCGCCGAACGCCATCCAGTCCGCGACGCCCACTGGTTGAGTGCCCAGAGCGAGTGCCGTCTCGGCATCCGACCAACCGAGCGCGACGACGCGCTCCGGGTTGGCCGGGACCTCGACGTCGCCGAACATGGTCGAGACGGTTGCTCCCGCCTCCGCGGGTGCGTCAGCGCTGTCGCTGCTGCAGCCGGCAAGTCCGGCGACGGCGAGCGAGGCGGCCAAGGCGGTGACTGCAATCTTCATTCGAGAGACTTTGATTCGCATGGTTACCAGCACTCCTCCAACGCTCCAGCGAGAATTAGGGAAGGCTAGCATCAGCTAACGAAGGCTGTCGCCCATCGGCCAGATCGTGTTCAGGACGCGTCTGCGGCCCGTTCGAGCTCCGCGATATCGATCTTCTTCATCTTCATCATCGCGTCCGTGGCGCGTTGCGCCTTGGCCCGATCCGGATCCTTCATCAGTTCGAGAAGGCGATTCGGGACTACCTGCCAGGACAATCCGAACTTGTCCTTGGCCCATCCGCACGGGCCCTCTTCCCCACCCTCGGTCAGCCTGGACCAGTAATGATCGACCTCAGCCTGATCGACGCACGGAATCTCGAAAGACACTGCTTCCGAGAACGTGAACATCGGTCCGCCGTTCAATCCGGTGAATCGCTGACCGTCGAGCTCGAAGCTGACGGTCATCACCGATCCCGCCGGCATTCCGGAAGGCGATCCCTCGACGTATCTTTCGATTCCCAGGATCTGCCCGGAACCGAACACCGAGATGTAGAAGTTGGCTGCTTCTTCTGCTTGGTTGTCGAACCACAAACAGGGAGTGATGGAAGGCATGTTCTGTCCTTGTCGGAGAGGTTACGAAACAGGTGTACAGGGTTATAGACCCGGCCCGAACCGGAAACTCATCGCAAGGAATTACTCAAGCCGACAACGCAGAGTCAAGCATCGGCCAGGAGCGAACGAGTTCGTCGCGCCAGTACGGCCAACCGTGCGTCCCCACCGGTTGAGCGCTGCGGGTGACATCGACTCCGCGATCACGCAACACCTGAGTGATCTGGTTGGTGCACAGGTTCGATCCCAGTTCCATGACCCCGCCGACGACCAATACCCGGCCCAGGGCAGGAGTATCGAGAGTTTCGTGCGGACCTGGTAGTCCCGATCCCGAGGCGAGATACACCTTGGTGCCGCGCAGCTTGTCGGCATTGGCGAAAATGTCGTGCTCTTGCCAAGCCTCACTGCCGGCCGGACCCCACATCTGCTCCGAACGGGCATTTCCGTTGATCACCACAAGATCGGTCAACGCCTTGCCGAATCCTCCGACGGTTGTGTAGCAGCCGCTGTAGCCCGCGACCACGTCGTACAACCCGGCCGAGCGTTGGGCCAGGATCAGCGCGGCTTCTGCACCCATCGAGATCCCGCCGATTGCGTTGTGCCCGTTGGTGGCGAACCTCGTGTCGATCAGTGGGGGAAGCTCTTTTGTCAGGAATGTCTCCCACTTCAGACGACCGAATTTCGGGTGGTCTTCCTGCCAATCGGTGTACATGGTGCCGGTTCCACCGATGGGGAGTACGACGTTCACATTCTTGTCGGCAAAGAACGGGACGATATCGCCGTTAGCCGGGGCCAACCAGTTGTTCTCTTCGATCTGCCCGGAATTGCCGTCCAGGAGATACAGCGTCCCGCGCGGTTCCGAGCGGTCGGCAGGAAGCAGCACTTTCACCGCCATGGTGCGCCCCATGGCGGGACTCGCGACGTCGAGAAGCACCAAGCGCGAAGACAGTTCGGTGACACTCGTTATCTGCGGAGTCTCGTCGGCGAGCGCGGTCGAAGGCGGCGCCAGTACTGAAATCAAGGCGAGCGCGCCTACGAGAACGACGCTTCGAAGACTTGCTCGTTGGGGCCTCACACGCCGAGCGACGCGGCGATCATCGGCCACGAGTCGTGTAAGTCGTCTTCCCAGTATCCCCATGAATGCGTTCCTGCCGGCTTGAAGTTGTAGCGAATGTTGTTCATACCCAATGCGTTCGTCCTGTCCGCAAGCTGGGTGGTGCAGTAGTGAGTTGCCGCCTCGATTCCGCCACCGAGAACAAGCTGCAACGCCAAATCTGTGACGTCGTTGTCGATCCGCGGATCGGCAAGTGTGTCGTACGGACCCGGAATTCCGGTTGCGGTTGTGATGTACATCGGGATTCGAGGTAGCTTGTCCGCGTTGACAACCGGATCGTGAGCCGGCCAACCCGGGCCGTCGTACGGACCCCACATGTTTTCCGCGTCACCCCCACCGACGGCAACCACGAGTTTCACGAAGTCCTGCCCGATGCCCGGACTCGTCATCGCGCACCCGCTGAAGGACCCGACACTGTTGTACAGCGCGGGCGCCGCCATAGCCAGATCCAGTACCGACGTGCCTGCCATCGACAGGCCTGCCAGTGCGTTCTCGCCGGTCGTCCCGAATGTCGAATCAATGACTGGCGGTAGTTCTTCCGTCAGGAACGTGGTCCACATGTTGACCCCGTTGTTGTTGCCGGATTTCGCGAGGCCGGGGTCCGGCCGCTCCCAATCGGTGTAATAGCTGAATGCTCCACCGAGAGGGGTGACCACGTTGACGTGCTTGTCCGCGAAGAACTTCGGTGCGTCGGTCCGCACCGACCACGTCGCGTCGTCTTTTCCTCCGTCTACTCCGTTGAGTAGGTAGAGCGTCGGAGCAGGCGTCGAAGTATCAGCCGGCCGCAAGACCTGCAACGGAATGTCGCGCCCCATCGACGGTGAGTACACCGAGATGTCGACCAGCCTGCTGTCCGCCGACTGCGCGTGACCCGGTGCTGTGAGGAGCTGGAACCCACACACTGACGTGGCCAACGCCACGAAGACACGGAAAACCCTTCGTAACGCACGAGTCTCGATCATCCGGGTCACTCTCTTCCGCAGCGGAACCTTTCGAACGGTACCGCCTGAAACAGGCAAACCCGACGTGATCGGAAAAACTCGATCCGGTCGACACGGAAAGGCTCACGCACCGAGTGCGTGAGCCTTTCGGAACCTATAGCCCTCCGATCAGGCCGGAGGGGTTCCTCCGCTGAGCGAAGTCAACAGGTTGACGATCTCGGTGCCAATCGCACTCGAACCCGTGGTCAGAATCTTGATGATGTCGAGCGAACCCATGTGAACTCCTATGTTGGTGGGCGCTTTGTACGCCAAGCTGAAGCAGATGACTGCAGACCCCTGAGAGGCCAGACTTTTAGCCGCCGAAGCTACCGAGGTTGGTCTCAACCGAACCCATGAAAGTTTCGAGAAGACCGTCAGCAGCAAACAACGAGCCCAAGCCGCCGAGGGCAGCGGCGAGAATCGATTCCATCGAACCCATGTGAATCTCCTTGAGAGGTCAGAGGTCAGCTGCCAAAAGCACCCGACAGTGCTGTGACAGCTGCATCACATCTGTAATGTATCCGTGACGTGGGTAACAGTAATCATACGAACGACCAGTTGGCAAAGGATTCCGACAATGGGGTCATTATTTCGACTAATAAGGTCTGCTACTGAAAAAATTCCGGCGAATCGGTCGAATTTGACCAATTCTGTCGCCGCATTGATCAACCGCCCTAAATCCTGCGGTTACCCACCAGTAAACTGAAATCATGTCTAGCGCAACCTCACTCACGCAGGTAGCTAATTTCCGGTGGCACCGCCATCAACTCGACCGAGCGGTTGTCGGTGACGCCGATCACAGCGATTGCAGCATTCTCGATCTCGGGATTCAGAACACCGGACCTGACGGAGCCGCCTGGGCCCTGCGGATCCGCGGCATCCGCGGCGACGCCACTGAGCTCGCTCTTGCCTGGACGTTGCGCGGAGCTCCCCACTATTACCGTCGGGGCGACCTGCCTGCCATCGCCGTCGCCACGTCGCCGTTCAGCGAAGCCGATGCAGCCAAACGCATTTACGACGCGAATCGGCCACTGAAGGCCGCCGGCATCCCGACGATGACCTCCCTGCAAACAATTGCTGCAGCGATGCGGGACATCATCTCGAAACCAACCGTCAAGGGCGAGATGTCCGCGCAATTGACCAACCGAGTGACCGAGCCCTATCTGAGATTCTGCCGCCCGTGCAATGCCACTCATCTGTACGAGATGCCGTTCCGGCTCGCGGCACTCCAGGCAGGCCTCGAGCTACAGCCGGACACATCTCCCCCAGTGCTCGAACGCATTCCGGGTTGGCGCCGACGCCCATTCAGCGCCACGGGCGCAGACGCAGATTCCCGCTTCGACGTGATCCGGGGTTATCTGCGGTTCTACGGCCCCGCGACTCCTGCTCACGTCGCGTCGTTTCTCGATGCTCCGGTCAGGGATGTCAAAGCCCACTGGCCAGTCGATGCCGAGGAGATCGAGGTGAACGGCGAGAAGCGGTGGATTCTCGAACAGGACCGCGAAGACTTGTTCGGCTCCCCCACCGATTCGAGTACGCGCTTGCTCGGGCCTTTCGATCCGTATGTACAGCTCAAGGATCGGGAGACCCTGGTTCCCGATCCGACCGCCCAGAAGACGGTGTGGCCGACCCTCGGGCGACCGGGCACGGTGGTGGTCGGTGGCACGATCACCGGATTGTGGCGACCACGAGCATCCGGAAAGAAGCTGAAGGTCGCGATCACCCCGTGGGGAACGTGGTCTCGATCGGCCCGCGCAGCAGTGGCCGAGCAGGCCGAAATACTTGCCGAATTTCGCGGCGTCGAGCTCTCCGAACTGGTCGAAGTATCTTGATCGAGCCAGTGGCATCCGGATAATTCCAGCTCACACCCGCCCCGATTCGGAGAAGGAAACCCCCAACGATAACCTGAATGCGACCTTCGCACGCACCCTTGTTCAGGAGAGATGATGGCCGACTTCCTCTATGAGGACCTGTTGCCGATCGGTGATGACACCACCGAGTACCGATTGCTCACCACCGAAGGGGTGTCGACAGTCGAGGGACCGGACGGCCGCACCTTCCTGCAGGTCGAGCCGGAAGCGATGCGCTTGCTGACCGAAACGGCGCTGCACGACATCTCTCATTACCTGCGCACAGATCACCTGACGCAGCTCGCGAGCATCCTCGACGATCCCGAAGCGTCGAACAACGACAAGTTCGTCGCGCTCGATCTGCTCAAGAACGCCAATATCGCCGCTGCCGGCGTTCTGCCGATGTGCCAAGACACCGGAACCGCCATCGTCATGGGCAAGCGTGGACAGCATGTGCTCACCCCCGGCGACGACGAGAAGTCCATTGCCCGCGGTGTCTACGACGCCTACACGCGTCTGAACCTGCGCTACTCGCAGAACGCCCCCATCACGATGTGGGACGAGAAGAACACCGGCAACAACTTGCCCGCGCAGATCGAGCTGTACGCCGATACTGCTGCCGGACATGAGAACTCGTACAAGTTCCTCTTCATGGCCAAGGGCGGCGGAAGCGCCAACAAGTCCTACCTGTACCAGGAAACCAAAGCGATCCTGAACCCCGACTCGATGATGCAGTTCCTCGAGGCGAAGATCCGCTCACTCGGCACCGCAGCCTGCCCGCCCTACCACCTTGCAATCGTCGTCGGCGGTACTTCGGCCGAGTTCGCGATGAAGACGGCGAAGTACGCGTCGGCGCACTATCTCGACGAATTGCCCACCGAAGGCGCCATCACGGGTCGCGGCTTCCGCGATCACGAGCTCGAGAAGAAGGTTTTCGAGCTGACACAGAAGATCGGCATCGGCGCACAGTTCGGTGGCAAGTACTTCTGCCACGACGTCCGCGTCGTCCGACTCCCCCGCCACGGCGCTTCGTTGCCCGTCGCCATTGCGGTGTCCTGCTCGGCAGATCGACAGGCGAAGGCCAAGATCACCCCGGAGGGCGTGTTCCTGGAACAGCTCGAATTCAACCCGGGCCGTTTCTTGCCCGAGGTCACGGACGCTCAGCTCGACGAAGAGACGGATGGCATTTCGGGTACCGGCAAGGGTGCTGCGGTCAAGATCGATCTGACCAAGCCGATGTCGGAGATCCTCGCCGAGCTTTCCAAGCACCCGGTGAAGACTCGTCTCTCCTTGACCGGTCCGCTCGTCGTGGCACGCGACATCGCGCACGCCAAGATCAAAGAGCGTCTCGACGCAGGCGAAGAGATGCCGCAGTACCTCAAGGATCACCCGGTGTACTACGCCGGCCCCGCCAAGACGCCCGACGGCATGGCGTCGGGTTCGTTCGGCCCGACCACAGCCGGCCGTATGGACTCGTACGTCGAGCAGTTCCAGGCCGCCGGTGGCTCGATGATCATGCTCGCCAAGGGAAACCGCTCCAAGCAGGTCACCGACGCCTGCAACTCGCACGGCGGTTTCTACCTCGGGTCGATCGGTGGACCGGCCGCTCGCCTGGCGCTCGACTGCATCAAGAAGGTCGACATCCTCGAGTACGCCGAACTGGGAATGGAAGCCGTCTGGAAGATCGACGTCGAGGACTTCCCCGCCTTCATCGTCGTCGACGACAAGGGCAACGACTTCTTTGCGCACACCGGTGAAGTGACCCTGACGATCGGCAAGCGCCCGGGTCTGTAGACACGTCAACAGCAAAGAGCCCCGGCGAGTTTCGATCGCCGGGGCTCTTTTGTGTCTTTGTCAGGTCCAGAGCGCGGCCACGAATACGGTCACGATCGACAACCCGCCGACGACGTGTACCAGATTCGGATTGGGCTGGCCCTTCTTCTGCTTCGCCCGGGTGATCTCGGCAAGCGCCACGATGACCAGCGAAAGCACCAGCTTCACAGCGATCTTCGCGTGAATGTAGTTCTTGTCCAGGGCGCCTTCGCCCAACCCGACGATGATCAGGCCGGACACGAACTGCATCCTGGCACCCCACACCATGACCTCGGTGATCGAAGGAGCCTTGAGGACGGTGAAGTAGCTACCGACCAGGGCAGCCATGCCGAGTAGGTGAATCACTACAAAGACGTTGTATAGAACAGACATACAAGCACTTTAACTTGTACCTTGTTCTGGCCGAACGGAACTGCGACTTCTCTCAGAGAATTCCGGCTTCGGATGCGGCGGAACGATATTTCGCTGCCAAGGTGTCCACCGTCTCGTGTGCGTTGAGACCACTGGGATTGGGCACGATCCACAGTTTTGCCCCCTCGAAATCACGGTCCTGACGCCCGGCCTTCGCCTTCTTGTCACCGAAAGCTGTTCGATAGGCGGTGATCCCGGCGAAGGCAACGACTACTGGATTGGTTGCGCGCACGATGTTTCGGACCCGAACTCCGCCAGTTGCGAGTTCCTCCGACGTCAATTCATCGGCGCGCGCAGTTGCCCGCACCGCCAAATTGGTGATGCCCACTCCCCGATCGATCAGATGCTGTGTGTCAGCGTCCGACATACCCGCGGAAGGATCGATCGCATGCTCGATTATGCCTGCCCGCAGCAGTGCCGGATAGAACCGATTACCCGGTCTGGCGAAATGCGCGCCGGTCGCCGCCGTCCACAGTCCCGGATTGATACCGACGAACAACAGCCGGCAATCCGGCCCGATCAGATCCTCGATCTCGGCGTCTCGGAACGATTCCAGTTCGGCGCGCGTGAATCCCATGCAGCCAGTACATCAGGCCGTCACGACAGCGCTTCGCGCACCTCGTCGATCGCGTCGTGCATCATCTGCTCGTACACATCGATGTCCGGAATCGAGGCCGGACTGCTGGTGATGCTGATCGTCACAGTGTCCCCGATCCCGTGTACGCCGTGGGTCAACGACATGACCGGCGACAAACTCGGGAAGCCCGCTGTGAACCGAACGACGCCGCCTCCGAGCACCAGATCCGCGTCACCGCGCGCGACACTCGACACCACGGTGTTTCCAGTGACCTCGTCGGGTACTGCCGTGAAATCGTATTGCTGCACGCCCCAACGGACCAGCGGGCCGGGAACCGCGTTCAGCGCGAGATCCGACGCTGCGCTGGATGGATGGGACGCACGTGCGCGACGCTCGTCCATCGACTCCCTGATCAATTGGGCTCGCTCACGAAGATCATCGACTTCCGGGAACAGCCCGACACCTGCATTGCGGAAGTGATTGCGCGCCGTGGGTGTACCTGCCTTGGCGATGGTCACCTCAGCTCCCAATTCGGGCGGTACCGAGCCGTCTCGCTCGGTGAGGTAGTTCGCCATCGCTACCGAGATGGCTGTCATCGCTCCGACTGTGACGGATACGCCGTCGCCACGGAAATCTGCGCTGTCCCGCACGACCATGCGCACCAGTCGGTGCGGTCCGGGAGGGATGTTCGAGCGCACCTTCGGACGGCTCGCCGCTTGCGGCGCAACAACTCCCGATTCGGTGTCCGCCTGCAGCTGTAACTGCGCGCGGTGCCCCGCCCGGCCGTCGCGGAACAGCGAAACAAGTTGGCCCGGAAGGCGCAGGGCGGCGCGGCCCAGAATCTCGGCTGATCCGCTACGCCGCACGTCCGTCTTCTGCTTCGCGGGCGGTTGCGGCGAGAACAGCTGGCGAGCAATCGCTGACGCGCGTTTGCCGTCCGCCAGAGAATGAGCGACCTGCAGAACTGCGATCAGCGCCGGGCCACTGCAGCGCGGCACGCCGGTGACGCCGTGAAACAGGTGCAGCGTCCACGGGGACTCGCGCGGGTCGACGTGGTTCTCGAGTAGTTTCTCGATTCCGTGAATGCACGAGAGCCACGAGTTTTCGGGCAGCTCATGCACTCTCACCAAGGAGGCGTCGACCGGCATGGGCTCCCACACCGGATAGTCGAGGTGCCACGGTGATTCACGAATCCGAACATTGAGATCCGGAATGAGCGACGCTCTTTCGACCACCGAGCGTCGTAGCTCGTCCATGTGCTGGCTCTGCCCGTCGAAACAGTAGAGCAGCAGCTGATCGTTCGGGATCTTCTCCGAAATCCAGAAGGTTTGGGCATCGGTGGGCGTCATCCGTAACACCGGGAGACGGTACCACCGGCTTGTCAGCTCTTTTCTGCAGCAGCTTTCAGCTGGGACAGGCCCTTCTCGAAATCCTTTCCGACAAGCTTGTCCATGCTGAAGATGAAACCGAAGATCTTGAAGAACAGATTCTTCTTTCCGGTCATCTTCCACGTCACCTGAACTTCACCGGAATTCGGCGAGATGAGAAACGTGGTGACGTTCTGCGCCTTGAACGGCTTGAGGAAGGCCAGGTCCAAAACTACTCGTTCATTCGGGACGGATTCGGTGATCACCATCGAACCGGAGCCCGCCTTCTTGTTTCCCGCCCAGGCGTACGAAGCCCCGACGCCCGCGTCAGGACCCGCGTACGTACGCTGCATCGCCGGGTCGAGACCTTCCCACGGCGACCACTGAGTCCACTGATGGAAATCGTTGATCAACGCGAAGACGACCGGTGCTTCTGCCTTGACGATCGTCGTACGTTCTACCAGGAATTCGTCGGAATTCTGCGAAGCCATCGTCGATCTCCAATTCTCGGGCGTGACAAGTGTTCGGAATTATCCACAGTCGACGAGATCGGAGCGAGTCGACACTCAGTCCCGCAGGCACAGGCAGAAATAGTGACCGACCGGGTCGCGGTACACGCGGAAAGTCTGATGCTCCGGAATGTCGGTCACCCGCTGCGCTCCAAGGTTCGTCACCCAAACCTCGGCGGGGTCGAGAGAATCCACGAACAGATCCAGATGGATCCCGACACCGGAGGTCGGCCAGTCCACCGGAACGAAATCCGGAGCGAGCTGAAACGCGAGCCGTTCCCCGCCGGGTCCTTCGATCACGTGCCAATCATCCTCGTCGCGAACACTTTTCCACTCGAGGACCTGGACGTAGAAGCTGGCCAATGCGGCCGGATCCGGGCAGTCCAGGACTGTGTAGTCCATACCGATGTTCGGGCGCGTCACTGTGCCTTCTTCTCCTGAACTTTCTTACGCACGAACAACAACGGAAGAACCAGCGTCGCAACGGCGGTTACCAGCCACACGACGACGGTTCCCAGAATCCACGTCGAGACACCGGAGATCGACAGATTGGAGAAGAGCGACGCCACCAACAGCGCGACAAATGTCGACACCAATCCGATTCCGCCGAGAAATGCCGGTGCATGGCGCTTTGCCACCGTGGCGATGAACGGCGCCAGGACCGACTGCGCAATCGCAAAGATCACGACCGCAACGATGAATCCGGATGTGGGCGCCGAGAAGCCCGAAAGAATCAACGACGCAACTAGAAGCCCGACAGCGGCAGAACCCAGGAAGATCGCGGCGCGAATCAGGAAGCTGATCATTTGTTGATCCTATATGTCGGATATCAAGGAGAACAGATATTCACAATCCCAGAGATTCCTGCACCTCTCGCAATGTCCGGGCAGAAGATCGGAGCCCCGAAGCCTCCTTTTCCGATAGCGGCACTTCGAGGACTCGGCCGGCACCAGCACGACCAACCATCGTGGGAAGGGACAGGCAAACGTGCTCGAGTCCGTGGACGCCGCTCTGCAAAGTCGACACCGGCAGAACCCGTTGTTCGTCCCGCAACACGACTTCCGCGATGAATGCGCTCGACAATCCGATGGCGAGGTTGGTCGCGCCCTTACCCTCGATGATCTCGTAAGCACTCTCGACTACAGACTTCGCTACTTTCGCGCGTAGGTCGGGGCCGAGGACGCCACCCGACGGTCCCACGAACGAGGTTGCCGGCAATCCGCCGATGGTTGCGCTCGACCAGAGCGGAATCTCGGAATCCCCGTGCTCGCCCACGATGAAGGCATGAACGTTCTCCACCGCGACTCCGAGTTCGGTAGCCAGCAGGAATCGCAATCGGGCCGTGTCCAGCACGGTCCCAGATCCGAAAATTCGGCCGCGGTACGACGGTCCCGCGGCCTGGATCGCTGCGTAGGTCGCCACGTCGACCGGGTTGGTGACGAAGAGAAGGACCGCGTCCGGTGACACCGCCAACAGTTGTTCGGTCAGTGTCTGCGCGATCTTGACGTTCACCGCGGCAAGTTCGAGCCGCGACTGACCGGGATGCTGTTTGGCGCCCGCGGTGACGACGACCAAGTCGGATCCCGCGGTGACCGAGATGTCATCGCCTCCGTCGACAGTGCACGGCGGTGTGAACTGGGTGCCGTGGTTGAGATCGAGAACTTCGGCCCGGACCTTTGCGCTGTTGGTGTCGTAGAGGGCGAGCGCGTCGGCCGATCCGCGTATCAGGCACGCATACGCAATTGCGGTGCCGACACTTCCCGCACCGACAACGGACACTTTTCGTCTGGATGAACGATTCGGCGTCGTCATGGGTAAATGGTGCTCGCTCGATAACGATTTCGCAGTACAACGGATTGCCAGTCTCTTCTCAGGGTTTGGATGCAGACCTCTCAGAATCGACGTGGATGATCGCTGACATGGCTGAGGTAACCGTTCTTGCAGTTGGCGGCACCGGCGAATCCCACGTCGGCGACCACGGCGCCCGTGTGCGCGGACTCCTCAGTGCCGTCACCGACGAACTCGACAGTCGATTCGATTCTCGCTGGGTCGCTTATCCCGCATCGTACGGTCCGGTCGCCGACGGCGGCCTGAGCTTTCGGCACAGCACCGCGATGGGTGTGAAAGCCCTCACCGCCGAAATCGCACAGACAGACGGCCCGGTCATGCTGATCGGATACTCACAGGGATGCACCGTGATCCGCTCGGCTCTTCCGACGCTGAACCGCGCCAACATCATCGGAGTCGGACTGATCTCCGATCCTCAACAACCGGCAGGCATGATCGAAGGTTGTGAGGGACACGGAGTTGCCGGCGACGGACCCGATATCCAGCCGTGGATTCCGGTCAAGTGGATCGGGCACCCGCAGGACATGATCTGTAATGCCAGCGACGACAGCTACATTCGCGACATCGCAGACTTGACGCGCTGGATGTCCTTCTCGCAGGCACGCGTGTGGGCAGGAAAGGTTTGGGAACTACTTCGTAGCAATGCTTTCCAGAATGCGCAGAAGACTCGTTTCAGTCCCAAACAGTGGCGTACCGATCTACGACGCATTCGCACCGCGTTCCTCGAAGTGCTTGGTTACCTGCCGACGAAGTTGAACCTGAACCGATTTCAGCTCAAGAACCCTCGCGGCGGTAGACACATCAGCTACGCGATCGAACCTCTCGACGAGAGCGGACTGACCGGGTGTGAGCTTCTGGCGTCGTGGATGAAGGTCCACGCGAGCGGCGTCGGGCAGCACATTCACGCGGCCTGACCTTTACCGTTAGTTTACCTAACGAACCCCGGCGAGCCATTCGACGCCTCTACGTTCCTTTCATGCAACTGAGCAGAATATTGTCGTGCGCCGCCGTGACCGTCGCACTCCCCCTCACCGCCCTGGCGGCCCCGGCCGCCGCATCGCCAACCGGCAGTCTCGACTGGTCCGGTTCGTTCGGTAGTTCAGCGCCCCAGCCGGTTTCGACGTTCGACGTCCAAGCCCACCGCGGCGGGCTCGGCCTGTACACGGAAAGCAGCCTGGCCGCGTTCGCGAATGCCCTCGAAATGGGCGTCAGCACACTGGAACTCGATACCCAGATCACCGAGGACGGGATCGCTGTCGTCACGCACGATCGTAAGATCTCGAACAAGAAATGCCTCGACACCGAGCCCGCAACTGCGGGTGACCCGGAGTTCCCGTACGTCGGCAAATTCGTCAACACGCTGAGCCTGCAGCAGATCAAGACCATGGACTGCGGCACTCTCCCCCTTGCCGGATACCCTGAACAGCAGAATGTTCCGGGAGCGAAAATGCAGACGCTCGAAGAAGTGCTTGCCCTGGTGAAGTCGTACAACGCACCCGGAATCAAGCTCAACATCGAGACCAAGGTGGAAGCGGGAGCGCCTCACGAGACCGCCCCGCGTGAGCAGTTCGTCTCTGTAGTCCTCGATACGATCCGGGCAGCCGGATTGTTGGACAGCGTCACCATTCAGAGCTTCGACTGGGGCTCGCTCATGCTCACCCGTCAACTCGCGCCGAGTGTCCCCGTCGTTGCGCTCACAAACGGCGACTTTCTCCAGGTAGGCAAGGACGGAGCGTCACCGTGGCTCGGCGGTCTGGACATCGATGATTTCGGTGGCGACGGCATCGCGGCGGTAGCAACCTTTGGTGCCTCCGCCTACTCCCCCGTCCAAGGAACTCCGCAGGGCGGAAAGGTCGGGGATCCCGGTTTCACCCTCTATCCGACAGCCGACATGATCGCGAGCGCACATGCGCGTGGCATGAAGGTCATCCCGTGGACCGTCGATGATCCCGCCACCATGCACGCCCTGATCGACCTCGGTGTCGACGGGATCATCACCGACTACCCCGATCGTCTCCGAGCCGTTCTGGCCGAGCGAGGCATGCCACTACCTGCACCTGCGGTCAAGAAGTAGCCTCCACCGCGCACCGAAGCAGGTACCTGAACAGGTACTACGGCCGATGTCCCCGGGGTCCCGTCGGCCGCATCCTGGACAGGTACTTGCTCGGGTGATCGGAGGTGAATTCTGATGATGTCTTTGAAGGATCAGTTGGACAACTGCGAATACCTACTTGCCGACGCGGAAATGGCCGGCGACTGGAATGCTGTCCGGCGATTCAGGGAATACCGGCTCAGGCTCGTTCGACAACTGTGCAGGCAAAGGGCCGCCGGCCTCTGCGCCTAGAGGCCCGACCTCAACCGTATCTGAGCTGGTCCCTCTGGGCGGTTACGATCCGCCGTCGCCCGAGTCACAGTCGGGTGCTCTCACCAATTGAGCTACAGAAGGTATGGCCCGCAGTGCTTTTCGACTGCGATCTTTCTCTGCCGAACCATACGGGCCCGCATCTCTTCCGCGCTACTGATTTTCGAGTAGACGATCTACACCGACCACCGCTGCGAGTTCGGTTTCCGCGTCCCCGCGGGGACGTCCCCGTCGAGGCCACACCGAATCACCGCTGACCAGTAGTCGATGGGATGATGACCTGCGTGTCCATGTCCCCACCGCTGCCCGTCAAGAACGGGGTTGGCCCGACGCGCCTACGCATCCCGCTCTCTGGGCCGTGGGCGACGATCGCCGAGTACGTCGTAGCCAAGTTCGACCATCTGGACGCCGAGAACCTGTATCGGCGGTTCGACGACGGCGAGTTCGTAGATACCGACGGCCACTCGATCTGCCTGAACACAGAACTCAGCGCGCACCGGTTCGTCTGGTACTACCGCGAGTTGCCGGCGGAGGACCCGGTGCCGTTCCACGAGGAGATCCTGCACACCGACGACGATCTCGTCGTCATCGACAAGCCACATTTTCTCCCGACCACTCCGAGCGGGCGATACCTGCGTGAGTCGGCGCTCATCCGCCTGCGGGTTCGTCTCGACAACCCAGATCTGACCCCGATCCATCGACTCGACCGCGGCACCGCAGGGGTGGTGATGTTCTCGGCCCGCCCCGCGACGCGCGGCGCGTACCAGTCACTGTTCGAGAAGCGTCAGGTCACGAAGGTTTACGAGGCGGTGTCGGCGCGACCGACCCGGCGGGGCCGGGATGCACCAGCGCTCGACGTCCCTCTCGTTTACCGCAACCACATCGAAGCTCGACGCGGCGAGTTGCGAGTCGTCGTCGACGACAGCCGTGAACCCAACTCCGAGACCATGATCGAGGCGCGAGGGATGGGCGTGAGTGCCTCCGGACGTGCTGTGCTGCACACGGTTCTACGTCCGCGCTCCGGACGGATGCACCAGTTACGGGTGCATCTGGCGGCTCTCGGCGCCGGGATCCTGGGCGACCGGCGATACCCCGACCTGCTTCCCGACGCCCCGGACGATCATTCTCTCCCACTCCAATTGCTCGCGAGGGAACTCGAATTCACCGACCCGCTGTCGGGGAGAGCGCGGCGGTTCGTCACCCGTCGGACGCTCAGCGAGATGCCCGTGGGGTGACGACCAGAAGCCGCGGATTTAGACGTTGAAGCGGAACCCTAGCGACGCACCCAACACAGCTATCTACCTGAGCTAATACAGTTTTTTTGCGTTGGTCTTAGCCCCGCTCCAGCCCCACCTACAGTGCGACGTCCGGGTCTTCATTGCGTGCCCGCGCAATCACGTTGTTCACGGCGTTTGGGTGGCCACGCAAAAACTCGTCGATTTCTTCGGCAGGGCGAACGAAGGTTTGAAAGTCCTCATAATTCCTTTGCTTCGCTTCCCAGTCTGCCTCAAGGTGTTCCATCGGCCCTCCGGTGAAAGCGCGAGCAACATCGGCAAGATCTTGATGCCACCGGGGGTCCATAATCTCGTCGTTCGCCATAGCATTCCGGAAGCAGTACGCCACAAATATCGCCTCAGCTGTCAACTCATAAACTACTGCGCGCAGTTCATCTTCGTCGAACACTGGATAGGGACGAGGGCGAAATTCTGCGTCCGGGGTGAACAAAAACGGTAGTGAACTCTTTGCCGAAGGGTGTGCGTAAGCACTCGCGTGTTTGTAATACTGCTGATATGGAATCTTAGCTTCCTCGTCACCACCGGATAGTGCCACTGCGAAGTCTCGCGACGCGCGGTCTGGAACCCACTCCGCCTTGCGCAGCCACCTTTCTGCCAGAGGCACGTCATGAGCCAGCATCCGCGACAGACCTCCCGACTCGTATGCTCCTCGGATTACGGCACGAGCATCTGTATAGAAGCCAGTTGCCGCCAATTGGGCACCCGATTGGAGGCCCTGATATGCCCTAATCAGGCAACAGAGGGCGGCAACCTCGTTGGCAAACGCCGCACGCAGGTCAATCGCGTTGCTCGCGAATCTGAGTCCATGTTCGATAATTCCCATAACTCTGTCGAGCATCTGCCACTCCGGCTGAATTGCCTTTTCGGACTTCTCAAAAACTGAGAATCCGCTAAACAGCCGATGCAGTGGTGCGGGGTCACCGTCGGCGTGTATCTCGCTCATCCGCTAAGGGTAGATCGCCAGCCCGACCAATTCACCACGATGTCAACCACTGGCGCTCTTCTGCCTCCGACACTGTCGAGGAGTATAGGCAAGTACCTAAAAGATGCACTGCGGCGTAGCTACCGTTTCTGAACAACCCAGGATTCCCGGTGCCACTGCATAATTGTCGCCGCCAACGCCACCACTGCGCGCGCTTCCGCCTCAGACGGCGTGCGCTTTGCCATGATTCCTCCATGCCGATCATGGTTCGGCCACATGAGGCGCAACATCGCGACCAAGGGCGCAACATCGCGAGACTTGTCAGCGCCGGGCAAGATCATCTGCCACAGCCCCGAGGTCTTCCTGTTCTCCAACTCGTGAAGTACCTGTCCTAGCGTTGCCTTCGGTTTACTCGGCAGAACAACAGGTATCAAAATGTCCTCGACGGCCTTGATCGCGTGATCCCAGGCGTCCGAAGGATCGCCATTGCGGCCGAATGCGTTCGCCCACGCGGTGCGCAGCTCGTCAGACGCGTCGTCATGAACGGACGTTGCTTGCTCGTAAGCAGCTTGGGTCTCATCTTGCACCACCAACATCAATGAATCATCGCCATCAGCGACCGTCCAAACAGATGCTCCCAGAGCAAGGATCAATCGGAGTCTGTCCGCTGCACCCCCATAATTGCCCACGAAGTGCAGTACCGCATCCGCCATGTCCAAGCACAGGTTTTGATCCCCAGAGGCAGCTGCTACCAAAAGTCTGGCCACCTTAAACTCTGGAAGTCCGGACGACATACCCACGCGAAGCTGAATAGCAACCGTCGACGCAATTGACGCATTTTGCAGAATTTCAAAAAGCCAGTCGCCTAGCGGACCAGAAATATGGTCTGGAACCCCCTCGTACGGGCCGTCCGGTCGAGTTCCACTCGCTCTCTGCGAGAGCCGCTGCCACGTCATGCCCTCAAGTTAGCGGTGAACACCGACACATCGGGCACTAACTCCACATCTGTCGTACGTTCGTCGGCTTCGGCATGGGCGGGGCCGCGAATGCAGCGCCCATTGCGTCGGTAACGGCGTCGCTAACGTTCTCATACAGGTGACCGTAAATATCCATCGTCACCTTGAACGATGTGTGCCCCAGATGTGCCTGGATCGCCTTGGTCGGCACGTTGGCCGCGATCAGCAAGGCCGCGCAGGTATGACGGAGGTCGTGTGCGCGGAGCTTGTTCGGTAATCCCGCGAGCTGAACGGCCTTCTTCCAGTAGGTCAGGTAGAAGTCGCGGCCCCAAGATCGCCTCTACCGCTAAAGGCGCTCGCACTGCAACCAGGACTGCGACGACGATCGGATCGAAGAAGGTGGCGAGGGGTATCGGCAACAGTTACGCGCCGGGCTCCCTCTCCAAGAACCTCGCCGTCGACCAGGGTAGCGAATACAAGCGCATTCGCGTCGGCGCTGAGTTCAAGACGCCGAAGGGCCGGGGCGTGGTCGTCAAGGGCGTCGTGGGATTTCACGGCAAGCCCAACCGCCGCTTCGACATCACGCCCACTAACCTTCACGGCCAAGCCGAACCCAAACCGCAAAGCTGCCGCAGGCACGAAATTGAAGCGATAACGCTTGACGTTTGTGCCGGGTGCGCGCACCCGGCACGGCCAACCCGGTCACATACTCGGTAGGCCTGTCTAAAAGGCATTGCAGGCCAGTAACCACCAGCCCGCTGCGCACAACTGCACAGGCATTTCCGAGCGATACGCCCGCGACGATTACTTCCCTCCATCCCAATCGCTCGACTAAAACCGGACGCATGGTTCAATTCTGGCATTATCGCCCGGTGATTCCGCTGGGCTCTTCACATCAGGAGTCAGAATGAAGAGATTATTTGCGGGTGCGTTTGCTGCCCTTGCTATATGCGGACTCGCTGGATGTGGGAGTGAAACCGCGAATGATGTCAATTCAGCCCCCACTCAGACCGTCGCCGAGGACGCCTCTCTCCGCGCGAGAGCGTGTGATGCGTATCAGGGAATGGGTGAGCGGCAATTGAGGCAGAGTGAGACGCTCAGGGAATCAATGGACAAGTCTCTGTCGGCCGAGCAACGTGCGGATGCACAGCGGCGACTCGACGCGATTCTCGCTGATAAATCGGTTTACGACGCGAATGTGAACCCTGACGAGTGCAGCGGGCCTACTTGGGAGAAATACCACGCATCGGTCATACAGAACTCCGCCGACATTACCGCGACGTCCGCAGCCAAAGCATCGGTCGCGGAAACCGGCGTGATCAATTGGAAGTATCTCCAGAGCGAATACTCCAAGTTCCTCGGCATGGATTGTGGCAATGACTCCAAGGCGTCGTCGTACGTTGTGTGCCTCGGACTTCAGAACGCAGGGATCAATTCATTCGCACGCGATGCAGAGGAGCTTCCTAAGAGCAAAGCCAGGTCCGACCTCCTGGGTTCAATCGACAGCTACAAGGACGACCACGATAAGTACACCGATGCTAGGTGTGAGATGTCGAGAACACCGTCAGCTGGCTGCATGACGGCATCCCTCGGTATGTCGCTGACTTATAACACAATCGTGGTGATCGTCAACCGCGAAGCCGCAGCCCAGTAAGTACGCCTTCCAACAAGAGAACCCCGCCGTACTCACGGCGGGGTTCTTTCGTATTCGAGGTCGGTGCTGCTAGCCCGGTTCTAGCCCCATCGCGAGGCGTTTCAGGGCTAATACGGGGTGCGCACGAAGCGAACACAGGATGACAAAAAACGTACTCTCCCCAGCATTCTTGCCGGAGGATCGCACTGCCCACCTGGGAAACACAGCACTGCTAAACGTTGAAGCGGAACTCCACCACATCGCCGTCGGCCATGACGTATTCCTTGCCCTCCATGCGGACCTTGCCGGCAGCCTTGGCCGCGGCCATGGAACCCGCCTCGACGAGATCGTCGAAGGACACGATTTCAGCCTTGATGAAGCCACGCTCGAAGTCGGTGTGAATGACGCCGGCAGCCTGGGGCGCGGTGTCACCCTTGTGGATCGTCCAGGCGCGAGCTTCCTTCGGACCAGCCGTCAGGTAGGTCTGCAACCCGAGAGTGTGGAAGCCGGTGCGCGCGAGAGCGTGCAGGCCGGGCTCGGTCTGACCAATGGAGTCGAGCATTTCCTGGCGATCTTCCTCGTCGAGCTCGAGCAGTTCCTGCTCGACCTTCGCGTCGAGGAACACGGCGTCGGCAGGAGCGACGGAAGCGCGCAGTTCCGCGATCTTCGCCTCGTCGGTGAGCACCGACTCGTCGGCGTTGAAGACGTACAGGAAGGGCTTGGTGGTGAGCAGGCTCAGCTCACGCAGCAACGAGAAATCGAGCTTGTCCTTGACGCTGAAGAGCGTCGTGCCCTCGTTGAGGAATGCCTGAGCCTTGAGTGCCTCGTCGTGGGCCGGCTTGAGCTCCTTGTTCTTGCGAGCTTCCTTGTCCAGACGCGGGAGAGCCTTCTCGAGAGTCTGCATGTCGGCGATCACGAGCTCGGTCTCGATGACCTCGATATCGGAGGCCGGGTCGACCTTGCCGTCGACGTGGATGACGTCGTCGTCGGCGAAGACGCGAACTACCTGGCAGATGGCGTCCGCTTCACGGATGTTGGCCAGGAACTTGTTACCCAGGCCTGCGCCCTCGGACGCGCCCTTGACGATGCCGGCAATGTCGACGAACGACACGGTCGCGGGGAGGATGCGCTCGGAGCCGAAGATCTCGGCGAGCTTCTGCAGCCGCGGATCGGGCAGCTCGACCAGACCGACGTTGGGTTCGATGGTCGCGAACGGGTAGTTCGCTGCCAACACGTCGTTGTTGGTCAGTGCATTGAAAAGGGTGGACTTGCCGACGTTGGGCAGTCCGACGATTCCGAGGGTAAGGCTCACGGTCTGTGGATTCTACGGCCTCGCGGCGACGTGACGGGTACTCGCCCCACCGTCACGTCGCGGCAGGTGATCAGTTGTAGGTATACGAATCGACGGACGACACGATCGCAACCAGGAAGATCACGTAGAACGCGATGAACAGCACCCAGCAGATGACGGCTATCAGGAGCGAAATCTGCCCGAGCTTCTTCACCCGCTCGGACGCGTACTGCGCGCCCTGGTGATCGCCCATCGCCCACTTCGGGTAGATGTCGTGGAGATGGTTGAACGCGGCGAACGCGATAGGCCAGAAGAAGATGATCGACGCGACGGCCCATCCCGCGTTGGACTTCGGCGGACCGTACTGAGGCGCCGCGTACGTGGGAGCAGCGCTGTACTGCTGGGCTGCGCTGTACTGCTGACCGGTCGGATACTGCTGTCCGGCTGAGTACTGCGGGTCGGTCGGGTACTGCTGGCCCGTCGGATATTCCTGGCCTGCTGAATATTGCTGACCGGCTGAATACTGCTGGCCCGCCGGATACTGCTGCTCCTTCGGATCCTGCGGGTCGGTCGGATATTGCGGTTCGGTCATCATTCCCCCAAAGAGTCGGATTCGGTTCTCTATCGCAGAACCTAGTGGAGACTTACCGCTGCCGTGTCACAGTGAGCGCCTACGCTCTCGAGGTGACTCGGATGCTGATCGTGCTCTTGATATGGATAGTGGGTCTCGGCACCGCCGCGCTCGCAATTGTCGCCTCGCCCGGATGGTGGGTGATCGCTGTCGTCACACTCGCGCTGGCGGCCATGGGCACCTACGACCTCACTCAGAAGTCCCACAGCATCCTCCGTAACTATCCGGTCCTGGGGCACGCGCGATTCCTCCTCGAGAAGATTCGACCGGAGATCCAGCAGTACTTCGTCGAATCATCCACCGATGGAATGCCATTCGATCGCGAAACGCGAGATCTGGTTTACGAGCGGGCAAAGGGAACACTGGCGGAAGAGCCCTTCGGGACCGAGCGCGACGTCAATGCGATCGGCTACGAGTTCATGACGCATTCGATTCGCGCACGGACCGCCCCCGACACCGTTCCCCGAGTTCGCCTCGGCGGACGCGATTGCACGAAGCCGTACGACATCGCTCTCCTGAACGTCTCCGCGATGAGCTTCGGGTCGTTGTCCGCCAACGCAATCGAAGCCCTCAACGCCGGCGCCGCCAAAGGCGGCTTCGCCCACGACACCGGCGAAGGCGCGATCAGTCCGTATCACCGCAAACACGGCGGCGATCTGATCTGGGAAATCGCCTCGGGATACTTCGGATGCCGAACCGAGGACGGCCGATTCGATCCTGACCGTTTTGCCGAGCGTGCCGGACTCGATCAGGTGAAGGCCATTTCGATCAAGCTCTCGCAAGGTGCGAAACCCGGGTTGGGTGGCGTGCTTCCCGGAGTCAAGGTCTCCCCCGAAATCGCCGAAACCCGCGGGGTACCCGTCGGCCAGACCGTGATTTCGCCACCCGCGCACACCGCGTTCAGCACCCCGGTCGAACTGGTCGATTTCATCGCGACCCTGCGAAAACTGTCTGGAGGCAAGCCGGTCGGGATGAAACTGTGTGTCGGCTCGCGTCGTGAATTCCTCGGAATCTGCAAGGCGATGATCGAACGCGGTATCACGCCCGACTTCATCATCGTGGACGGTTCCGAAGGCGGCACCGGCGCAGGTCCGGTGGAGTTCGAGGACCACATGGGCATGCCGTTGACCGAGGGCCTGATGCTGGTGCACAACGCTCTGGTGGGAACTGGTTTGCGCCCTCTCGTGAAAGTCGGCGCTTCCGGAAAGGTGGCGAGCGGTTCCGACATCGTCAAACGCATCATCCAGGGCGCAGACTTCACGATGGCGGCCCGCGCAATGATGTTCGCAGTGGGCTGTATTCAGGCCCAGATGTGCCACACCAACCGCTGCCCGGTCGGCGTTGCCACTCAGGATCCGGCACGCACCCGCGCACTCGACATCCCCGACAAGAGCGAGCGCGTCTACCGATTCCAGAAGGCAACCGTCGCCAGCGCGCAACAGATGATCGCGTCGATGGGCATCGATTCCTTCGACCAACTGCAACCGGGAATGCTCAACCGCCGCGTCGACGGTCTCACCACTCGCACCTATGCCGACCTGTTCGACTGGCTGATGCCGGGCGAACTGCTCGACTCCCCGCCGCAGAGCTGGCTCACCGATTGGATCGACGCCGACGCTCACCGATTCTGACGTCGGTCGACTCCCGCGTTTCAGATCGCGCGGATTCACCCTTCTGGTCCTACAGTGACAGATGGCCCGCTGTGACGGCGGCCACACGTGCACTAGTGGACGGAGTTCGACGATGAGCTTGACGACTGCGCCGGAACCAAATGTCGAGTACCTGAAAACCGATCCTGACCTGCCACCTGTCGGCGTCATCGACAAAACACCCATCTCCACGACTGCGCGCGTCGTCTTCCTTGTTCTCGGACTGGTCGGCGCGGGCGCCTGGTACATGATTGCGATCGTCCGCGGTGAACACATCAGTGCCGTCTGGTTCGTGTTGGCCGCAATTTGCACTTATCTGATTGCCTACCGCTTCTATGCGCGGTTGATCGAACGCAAGATCGTCAAACCCCGCGACGACGTCGCCACTCCCGCCGAGATCATGGAGAACGGCGCCGACTACATGCCGACCGACCGTCGGGTGCTGTTCGGTCACCACTTCGCGGCAATCGCCGGTGCCGGCCCCCTGGTCGGACCCGTGTTGGCCGCGCAGATGGGATATCTTCCGGGAACGATCTGGATCATCGTCGGCGTCGTGTTCGCCGGGGCGGTGCAGGACTTCATGGTCCTGTGGATCTCGTCGAAGCGCCGCGGGCGCAGCCTCGGTCAGATGGCCCGCGAAGAACTCGGCCTTGTCGGCGGCGTCGCCGCACTGATCGGCGTGTTCGTCATCATGATCATCCTCATCGCGGTGCTCGGACTTGTGGTCGTCAATGCGCTCGCCGAGTCCCCGTGGGGAGTGTTCTCGATCGCGATGACCATCCCCATCGCGCTGTTCATGGGCGTGTACCTGCGGTATCTGCGGCCGGGCAAGGTTTCCGAGGTCTCCCTGATCGGCGTCGTCCTGCTTCTCCTTGCCATCGTCTCCGGCGGATGGGTTGCCGATACCGGTTGGGGCGCAGACTGGTTCACACTCTCGAAGGTCACCATTGCGTGGCTGATGATCGCGTACGGATTCGCCGCATCGGTGCTGCCAGTCTGGCTGCTCCTGGCACCGCGCGACTACCTGTCGACGTTCATGAAGGTCGGCACCATCGCGCTGCTGGCCATCGGAATTCTGGTCGCACGACCCGCTCTGAACATGCCGGCAGTGACGCCATTCGCCTCCAACGGCGAAGGCCCGGCCTTTGCCGGTTCACTGTTCCCGTTCCTGTTCATCACCATTGCCTGTGGCGCACTCTCGGGCTTCCACGCACTGATCGCGTCCGGTACGACGCCAAAGCTGCTCGAGAAGGAAAGCCAGACCAAGATGATCGGGTACGGCGGCATGCTGACCGAATCGTTTGTCGCGATCATGGCTCTGGTCACCGCCTGCATCCTCGATCAGCACCTGTACTTCGCACTCAACGCTCCCGCGGCACTGACCGGTGGAACACCGGAAACCGCAGCCGAATACGTCAACAATCTGCCCCTCGGCACTGCCCCCATCACACCGGACGTGCTGACTCAGGCAGCCGAGGCCGTCGGCGAAGAATCGATCATCTCGCGAACCGGCGGCGCCCCGACGCTCGCGTTCGGAATGTCCGAAGTGCTCAGCGACGTCTTCGGCGGCGACTCGCTGAAATCGTTCTGGTACCACTTCGCGATCATGTTCGAGGCGCTCTTCATCCTCACCACGATCGATGCCGGCACCCGCGTCGCTCGATTCATGCTCTCCGACTCGCTCGGCAACTTCGGCGGTCCGGCAAAGAAGTTCAAGGACCCGTCGTGGCGCATCGGCGCGTGGCTGTGCTCGCTGATCGTCGTCGCTGCCTGGGGCGCGATTCTGCTCATGGGTGTCACCGATCCGCTGGGCGGAATCAACACACTCTTCCCGCTCTTCGGCATCGCCAACCAGCTACTCGCCGCGATCGCGCTGACGGTGGTCATGACGATCGTCATGAAGAAGGGCCTGTTCAAATGGGCCTGGATTCCCGGCGTGCCGCTGGTGTGGGACCTGGTCGTAACCATGACCGCGTCGTACCAGAAGATCTTCTCCGACAACCCCGCGATCGGGTACTGGGCTCAGCACAACGCGTTCAAGGACGCGAAGGCTGCCGGCGAGACGGCGCACGGTTCCGCGAAGACTCCGGAGGCCATCGATGCCGTCATTCGCAACACCTTCATCCAGGGCACGTTGTCGATCATCTTCGCGTCACTGGTGATCGTCGTGGTCATCGCCGGGATCATCGTATGTGCCAAGGCAATCCGAGCGGGCGGGCTGCCGACCACCGAGTCCCCGGAAGAACCGTCGAAAATCTTCGGACCCGCCAGCTTCATTCCGACGCCCGCGGAGAAGGAAATCCAGAAAGAATGGGACGAGCTGATCAAAGCCGGGAAAGTCCGGGCGCCCGGCGCCGCACACGGAGGTGGGCACTGACCATGACGACGGCGACCATGACGGCAAAACTCACCACAGCGTTCCGCGGAACGCTGTGGTGGGTTCGCTCGGTGATGGGTGATCTCGACTATCAGCGCTACGTCGAGCACACCCGACGCCACCACGCCGACTCACCGGTGATCAGCGAACGAGAGTTCTGGCGCCGCCGACACGCAGCAGCCGACGCCAACCCAGGCGCCCGCTGCTGCTGAATCCGGTCAGGGGCAGGTGGCCTTCGCGAGTTCGTAAATGTGGCCGGCCTGCTCGTCGGTGGGCTTGTTGCCGTTGTTCTCGGCCAGGTCGGTGATCTTGGTCTTGACCTCCGCCTCGTCCGTGCCGTTGGCGACCTCGGTACACGTGGTCGTCAAGATCTCCTCGATGTCTGCGTCGTCGCGGTTCTCCGCCAACGGTGCGTAAGCCCCACGGAACGTGGCGACGAACAGCGCCGTCTTGCCCTGATCGATGGCGTTGCCCGCTGACTGTTTCGCCGTCTCGAGCGCCTGTTGCCCGCTCGTGACTGCCTCGCTGATCTTGTTCTGCGCGTTGTCCTGATCCTCGGTGCTACACGCGGTGAGCCCGAGAACGACGATTGCTGCTGCCCCGACTGCTGCTGCGATTCTCATGACGGAAATGTTAGTCCGATCAGCATGCTTCAAAACACAGTATTGCAGCGCAACACACGAGTTATCGCATGCAGTCGTTACGATCAGCTCAGCTAGATCACCGGATTCGCACATCGGCGAGGAGATCCCTGCGCCGACGGAAAGGACGATCAGTGAGCGAGCAAGACAAGGGGACGTCCGCAGTGGTGCGCAAGCGCGACCGCGGCGAGATCATCGGGCAAGGGGGTATGTGGCTCGCAAAATGGTCGTTGGTGTTGGCGTCGATTTCGCTGGGCGCCTGGATTTTCGGCTGGCTGATCGAAAAGCTCTGGGTCATCATCCTGCCGGTGGCTCTGGCTATCGTTGTTGCGACAGTCATGTGGCCGCCGACCCGCGGCATGATCAAGCGCGGTATGCCACCGGCCGCGGCAGCCGGCATCACCCTGGTGCTCTCGATCGGAATCCTGGCCGGTGTGATCGCCGGCATCGTTCCGTCAGTGGTCAGCCAGGCCCCCGAGCTCGCGAACAAGACCACCGAGGGCATCAACCAGGTTCAGGACTGGCTCCAGGGTCCGCCGCTGAACCTGAAGGACGACCAGATCGACAACGCCGTCCATGCCGTCATCACCAAGGTGCAGGAAAGTGGAACCGCCATCGCTTCAGGCGTTTTCAGCGGGGTGAGCACAGCGAGCTCGTTGTTGGTCACGCTCGGTTTGGTCCTGATTCTCGCTTTCTTCTTCATCAAGGACGGACCGAGGTTCATCCCCTGGCTCCACGCTGTCGGCGGCGGCCGTGCCGGTCGGCATCTCGAAGAGGTCCTCACCCGCATGTGGGACACGCTCGGCGGATTCATCAGGACACAAGCACTGGTGAGTCTGATCGACGCGGTCTTCATCGGCGCCGGATTGCTGATACTCGGGGTCCCGCTGGCACCGGTGCTGGCAATTCTCACGTTCATCGGTGGCTTCATCCCGATCGTCGGTGCCTTTGTCGCCGGCGCCCTGGCCGTGTTGGTTGCGCTGGTGGCCAACGGTCTCACCACCGCCATCATCGTGTTGATCATCATCCTGGCCGTTCAGCAGATCGAAGGAAACGTCCTTCAGCCTGTGCTGCAGAGCAAGTCGATGAAACTCCACGCCGTCATCGTGCTGCTTGCCGTGGCCGCCGGTAGCTCGCTGTACGGCATCGTCGGCGCCTTCCTCGCAGTGCCCGTCGCCGCTGTGGCAGCAGTTGTCATCCGGTACATCGGCGAGCAGATCGACGAACGCGCAAGCGACAACGAGCCGATGCCCGCCGGCGATGCGTCGGACATCCTCGAGGATCAAGACGACGACGCCGAGTCAGAGGTAGAGAACAAAAAGGCCTGATCAGCCCGCGATCACCTTCACCGAGGAGCCTGCACGTCCGCGAATGACGTGCAGGCGACTCGGGATTCGCTGCCTCATCTCGTCCACGTGACTGACGATGCCCACCACTCGTCCACCGTCGCGAAGCTCGTCCAACACAGCCATCACCGAGTCGAGGGTGTCGGCGTCGAGAGTGCCGAATCCTTCGTCGATGAACATCGTGTCGAGAACGATTCCGCCGGACTCCGCCGCAACCACATCGGCAAGTCCGAGGGCCAAAGACAATGACGCCAAGAATGATTCACCGCCCGAGAGCGTCTTCGCCGAGCGAACGACACCCGTGAAGTCGTCCCGGATGTCGAGCCCCAGACCGCCGCGGCGACCCCGAGAACCTGCCTCGTCACTGTGCACGAACTCGTATCTGCCCCCGGACATCCGCTGCAGCCGAACCGATGCCGACACCGCGATCTCTTCCAACCGCGACGCGAGTACATAAGCCCTCAGCGACATCTTGCGACTGTTCTGCCCTTTACCGGCGATCACGTCGGCGAGGGCAGCGAGTTCGTCGTGCAGTTCCCGCTCAGGTGCAACCGCTTCGTATGCTTTCTCGAGTTGTCCGCTGAACCGTTCGAGATCCGACACACGGTTCTCGGCCAGGGAAGCAGCTGCAACAGCCGAGTTCACCACCTCGGCGCACTGAAGAGCACGCTCGCGAGGACCGTCGACGTCGACTGTCTCGACTTCGCTCACCGCAACGACCTCGGGGTCGTCGAGGACCGTCCGAGCGGCCACCTCGAGGTCGCGTGCTTTGGCGAGTTCCGTTTCGATCGCTGCGATTCGGGCCGGCGATCTCACCCCTTCGATCGCAGCCTCGACCGAATCGAATCCAGCAGCGGCCGCCGCAGCGGCCAGTTTGGTCGACAGTTCCGCCGATCGCGCCTGCGCACGAACGGCGTCGTCACGCATCTCAGACGCCGCCGAGGCAGCGGAGGCAAGCCTCTCGAACCGCGAGCGCTGAGCAGCGATGGTCGAATCTTCTCCCACCGCAGCGACGATCGCCGCTCGAATCTGCTCGACCGTGGCCGACAGAGTCGTCGTACGCTCGGTCAGTGCCGCCAATTCGGCCGTCAGAGAAGCGGATTCCTGTTGCAGCTCGCCGTCACGCTCGTTGAGATGCCCGAGCTTGTCGGCCAACCCTCCAACCTGACCGGCAGAGTGGGTCGCCTCGTCAACGGCGTTCCGAGCCGCGGCGCGGAGCCTGTCGAGTTCTGCGACGTCGCCGTCCCCGCCGCGGGCGATCACCCGGTCGATGTCACGGTCGACGGTTACCTGGCGGTCGACTACCTTGCTCAGGGCTTTCTCGGCCGCACGCTCGGCTGCGGACGCGACTTCCAGATCGGGCTCGGTGACCGTCACGACATCAGACTGCGCCGGCGCAGGGTGTTCACGCGAACCACACACCTGGCATGGGTCACCGGGCGCGAGTGAACTCGCCAACTCCGCAGCCATGCCCTCGATACGCTTCTGCACGAGGTCGAGCCAGCGCCCGCGAGCACTCTGATGGGCGTCGCGCGCATCCAACACCTGCACACGAATCTTCTCGGCTTGCGCACGCAGAGAGACGAATTCATGAGCCGCTGTCGCAGCATCCGATGCTTTGGCCAGTGCAGCTTCGAGGCCGGGCAGAGCCGCGTGCGCGCGTTGCGCATCCTCCAGTCGTTGGCCGGCCGAGCGCACCATTTCTGGCAGTTGAGTGCGTTCAACCGCGATGGCATCGATGCGCTCGGACAGAGCGTCTCGCCGAACTCCGAGTTTCTCGATCTCGGCTTCTGCCGCATCGGCTCTGCGAGCATCCTCCGCCATTGCGTCCAGGCGAACGATCTCGTCACGCCAGGTCCGGATCCGAGCTACGACGCGTTGACGCTCGTCGTCGGTGGGTGGCCACACCTCCGGCACGAAAATCTCCGGACCGCCCGTTGCGGAGTAGGTCGACATCGCTGCGGTCATCGATTCGAGTGCGGCAGCGAGGTGCAAGCCGGCAGCGTCCACATCGCCGGCGACAGCGGCCACCGGCAGTGCGCGCTTGGCGGTCTCGAGTTCAGCGCCGATCACAGCTCTTTGGGCGGCGCCCGTATTGAATGCTGCGAGTTCAGCGGTCGCACGATTACGACGAGCGACCAGATCTGCGGTTCGCTGCGCCGCCGACAGAACCCGATTAGCCTCGGCTGCTGCATCTTTCGCGGTCACCAGCTCCGCAAGACTTGTATCGCGGGTGTCCTGAGCCTCGGCGAGGAGTTTGCGCGACCATTCCAGTGGGTGTGCCTCGGCGCCTACCTCGAGTCCCGCAGCTGTCTCGACCTTCGCGAGCAGCAGCCGCACGGATTGCTCCCTGGCCGCGAGCGCGGTCGCACTTGCCTTTCGCTTGGCGTCGAACCATGCCTCGACGGAGACAAAACGCTTGGTGTCGAACAGACGCTCGAGCAGTTTGCCTCGCTCGTCACTCTCGGCACGCAGGAATTTGGCGAACTCACCCTGCGGCAAGAGCACCACCTGGAAGAACTGATCAGCGCTCATGCCCATGAGGCGGTTGATCTCGTCACCGATGTCAGGGATGCGCGAAAGATTCTCGCCGCGGCCGTCCAACCACGTCAGTGTGGCCTTTGCATTCTCGGTGATCGAACCGGTGCCACGCTTCTTCGGGCGCGAATACTCTGGACTACGAACAAGTTTGATTCTGCGACCACTGATGGTCGCTTCGAGTTCCACGCGCGGCACCGAACCGGCGGGCGCGTGATCGGACAGTAGCCGTTTGCCCTCGTTGCGCGTACCCGGCACCCGCCCGTACAGGGCAAACGCAACCGCGTCGAGGATCGTGGTCTTGCCTGCCCCGGTGTCACCGTGCAGAAGGAACAGCCCGTCTGCACCCAAACGGTCGAAGTCGACTTCGACCGTGTCGGCGAAGGGCCCGAAAGAGCTGACTTCGAGTTTGTGCAGCCTCACGCGGTTTCACTCAGTTCTACCGTGGACTCCTCGGCGCGCGCGGCAGCGCTGAGCGCTTCGGCCATCAACGTGACCTCACGCTCGGACGGGTCACTACGCACTGCCGAGACAAAGCCGCGGGCGATCTCCATGTCGGATCGACCCCGTACCGCGTCACGGTACTTGAGATCCGATTGCCCTTCCGGCCTTTGCCATTCGAGATGAACGGCAAAGGGAAAACGCGCCTGAAGTTGCCTCATGGCATCGACGGGACGAACCGGATCAGTGAGCAATGCGGAGAGGTAGCACTGCTCGGAACCGGTGTACTTCGACTCACCGAGTAGTTCCTCGAGAGTTCCCGTCACCTGGCTCAGCCCCCGAATGACCGGGAGATCCAGGCGCTGCACCGACGACAGGCCGGCTGCGTCGAGTTCTATCAGCAGCGCCGCCTTACGGTGGCTGCGCTCACCGAACGAATACGGCAACGGTGAACCTGAGTACCGCACACTCTCCGAGAGCATCTGCGGAGAATGCAGGTGTCCGAGGGCGACATAGTCGACGCCGTCGAATTCGCCCACTGCGACGGTCTCCAGTCCGCCGACCGAGATGGAGCGTTCCGATTCAGAGGCCTCACCGCCCACGACGAAGGCATGGGCGAGCAATACCGATCGAGTCGCGGGGTCGGCAGCCGTTCGTTCGGCGAGATCTCGCCGAACACGCGACATGGCCGCTCCGAGGATGTCGGAATGAGTACGAGCCCGGGGCACGTCCAACTCCACGCGCGTGATCTCCGGCTCGAGGTACGGAATCCCGTAAAAGGCGACAGGACCGAACTGATCGCTCAGCATCACCGGAGTACCGATCTGGCCGACGCGAGTGATCAAGTGCAAGCCGCCGGCAGCGGCAAAGGATGCCCCGGCTCCGAGCCGCACCGCGGAATCGTGATTGCCGGACGTCGCGACGATGACCGCCCCCGCCGCCCGGATTGCCTCGAAGCCTCGATTGCACACGGTGACCGCGTCGGAACTGGGAATCGAGCGGTCGTAGATGTCACCGGGCACGACCACGACGTCGACGCCGTGTTCGCGGACGGAATCTGCGATGGAACCGAGCACACTCGCCTGATCGGCCAACAGATCGACGCCGTGAAAGGTGCGACCTATATGCCAATCGGAGGTGTGCAGAATCTTCATGAATCCGACGGTAGAGCAGCCCACCGACACCGCCGATCTCCCACGCTGACGGCTTCGTCGGTGTGCCCCAACCCACGAGCGTCCGGTGACCCTGCACACAATCCGTCCGGTTCGTTTGGCGAAGAACCCGAAACCATCGCGCCATCGCGTCAATAAATGCGCCAGCCACGACCCGCACAAACTCGGCCGACAACGCAAGAACCGCTAATGTCGTTATGTGTCTGCAACCCAACGTGCTCGCTCCGGGGTACCGCTGGACAAGCGATCGCTCATCGTGACCGTCCCCGGCCTGCCCTGGTGGGGAGTGATCCTGCTTGCTGCCGGTGTGACCGCCGTCGGCGTACTGATCGATGCCACCGGAGGCGGCGGAGAGCTCACCGCGGTGTTCTCGACGTTCTACTTCCTGGGCTGTCTCTTCGCTGTGGTTGCCGCTTCGAACAAGGCCCTCTTCACCGCGATGGCCCAACCGCCGTTGCTGCTCTTCGCTGCGGTGCCGATCGGGCACACGCTCATCGGCAAGGACAACAGCACCGCGCTGCGCGATATCGCGATCAACATCGCGTATCCGTTGGTCAACCGCTTTCCGATCATGTTGGCCGCAACCGTGGTCGTGCTGATCATCGGTGGCTTCCGATACTTCCTGCTCAATCAGCGCCCCACCGGACCCGCGCGCTCGACCCGCTCCCGCCGCTCGGCGGCCACCACTCGTGACTCCTCTGCAGCTGCCACGCGAGAACAACCCGCACCCGAGACCGGGCGTCGACGCAGAGTCTCGGACGCGCCCGTCCCCGGGCCCCCGCGTCGCCGCGCCCCCGAGGTGGACGAGCAGCCCGCCTACCGAAGCACCCCCAGGCGCGAGCCGATCCAGGACGAGCGTCCGCTGCCGCCTCGGAGAAGCCCTCAGCCACCCAGGGTCGATCGCACGCACCAACCGCCTACGCGTCGCCCCCAGCCCGACAGTCGGCCCGTGGCAGACGACGACTACCCGTCGTACGGTCGCCGCCGGGCGCCCGAGCCCACTCCGTCGCCCAGACGTGAGGAGCGGATGGAGCCCTTCTTCGCTTCGGGTGACGACGTATCGCCGCCGCTGCCCCCTCGCCGCCGCCCACCCGGAGTCGATCTTCCCGCGTATCCGCCGCCGCGAGTTCGGTACCGCGATCGCGAAGAGCCCTGAACAGACGCGCCCGGTAGCACAAAAATGCGGGGCACCTTCCAGATGGAAGGTGCCCCGCATTTTCTTGTTTCAGGACGTGCGCGCTGCTCGCAATTCACGGGGAAGGGCGAACACCAGAGTCTCGTTGGCAGTGGTGACGGGTTGAACGTCGTTGTATCCGTGCTCGGCAAGAAGTTCGATCACGCCGCGCACGAGCACCTCGGGTACCGATGCGCCTGACGTGATGCCGACTGTCTGGACACCCTCGAGCCACGCGAGATCGACCTCACGGGCGTAGTCGACCAGGTACGACGCGGCAGCGCCCGCCCCGAGCGCGACCTCGACCAGGCGAACCGAGTTGGACGAGTTCCGCGAACCCACCACGATCACGAGATCGCACTCGGGAGCCATCGCCTTGACCGCGACCTGACGGTTCTGCGTGGCGTAGCAGATGTCGTCGGACGGCGGGTCCTGCAGATTGGGGAAGCGCTCACGCAGGCGCGCGACGGTCTGCATCGTCTCGTCGACGCTCAGTGTGGTCTGGGAAAGCCAGATGACCTTCGACTCGTCACGAACCGTGACCG
Organism: Rhodococcus sp. SG20037; assembly: GCF_031763325.1. Lineage (NCBI taxonomy): Bacteria > Bacillati > Actinomycetota > Actinomycetes > Mycobacteriales > Nocardiaceae > Rhodococcus > Rhodococcus sp. SG20037. The sequence goes on from NZ_CP134497.1 coordinate 4,497,305, forward strand.
CGTCGACCGAATCCGGGCCGTCGACGATGGTGACGTGATCGGGAGCCTCACCTGCGGTGCCCTCGACCTCCTCGTGGCCTTCGTGGCCGATGAGCAGAATGTCGTAATCGTCGCGGGCGAATCGCTTTGCTTCCTGGTGCACCTTCGTGACCAGGGGGCACGTTGCGTCGATCGTGCGCAGGTTCCGCTCGGCAGCCGAGTCGTGGACGGCCGGCGACACACCGTGCGCCGAGAACACGAGCAACGATCCCTCGGGAACCTCGTCGGTTTCGTCGACGAAGATCACGCCTTGATCTTCGAGCGTCTCGACGACGTGGCGATTGTGGACGATCTCCTTACGCACGTAGATGGGTGCGCCGTGCTTCTCGAGGGCCTTCTCGACGGTCTCGACCGCGCGGTCGACGCCGGCGCAGTAGCCGCGAGGCTCGGCGAGGAGCACGCGCTTGGCGCTGCCCTTGCGGGTGGACGGCGAATCAGCCGAGTGCGCGATACCGAGATTGAGAGGAACAGCCGAAGACATGTGACCAGCCTACTGGCACCTCGAACGTGAGACACTCCGGCAAACGTGAACACCTCGGTTTCGGGCTCCGATCGAAGGTTCCGAAGTAAACGAGTACGGCCGTCACAGGCAAGTCGGCTACCGATTGTCGGAGCTTTGCGGCAAGCTGTGGGAATGATCCGACCACCGTTCGTGGCGCGCGTTGCCGCGGGACTCGCCGTCACCGCGATGGAAGAGGCAAAGAAGTTGCCCACCACCGCCGTCGCCCTGCCGATGACCGCCGTGAGCCAGATGCTGCAGACAAGCATGCGCGTGCAGCAGTCGATCACCTCGTTGGCCATCAAGGGCGATCAGGCATTTGCACTGATCAACTGGTCTTCCGAGGACGAACAGCCCGAGTGGGCGGTCTTCGACGAAGACGTCGACGCGCCTGCTGACCCGACGTCTTCCACCGGATCGACCACCGCTGACACCCCGACCAACGCCGGTCGCTTCGCGCTCTACTCGCTCGAGCCGACTGCCCCCATCGAGGAACCCGCACCCGTCGCCGAGTCCGAATCCACGGCAGCTACGACGGACGGACCTGCCGAAGAGCCCGAGATCGTCACCGAACTCGACTACCCCAACCTCACACTCGCACAGCTCCGTGCGCGCATCCGGACGCTCAGCATCGACGAGCTGACCGCAGTCCTGGACTACGAGAATGCGACGCTCGCCCGGGCACCGTTCCAGACCATGCTCACCAACCGCATCACCACAGCCAAGGCAAAGTGACTTCCGCAACGCCCCCCGCTTCATCGCAGCGATCGTCCGGCGCCAGCAGCGCTGAGCAGCCGTGGCCGGTCCGCACGGTTTCCGCCAAGGTCGCCGGCTGGATCGATCGGCTCGGCAGCATCTGGGTCGAAGGCCAGATCACCCAGATCAATGCACGCCCCGGCACCCGAACGGCCTTTCTCGTCCTGCGTGATCCGTCGGCAGACATGTCGCTGTCGATCACGTGCTCACCGCAGTTGTTGCACAACTCCCCGGTGCCGTTGACCGAGGGCTCGCGTGTCGTGATGTTCGGCAAGCTCTCGTTCTACACCGGACGCGGAACGGTGTCGTTGCGTGTCACCGAGATTCGCGCCGTGGGTATCGGTGAGCTGCTTGCCCGCATCGAGAGACTGCGCGCCTTGCTCGCCGCCGAGGGCTTGTTCGATCCGCGGCTCAAACGGCCGCTTCCGTTTCTGCCCGGCACGATCGGCCTGATCACGGGCCGAGCCAGTGCGGCCGAGAAGGATGTCGTCTCAGTCGCCCATCGTCGTTGGCCAGCAGTTGCCATCGCAGTGCGTAACACCGCGGTTCAGGGCCCGACTGCTGTTCCCCAGATCATCGAAGCGCTGAAGGAACTCGACGCCAACCCGGTAGTCGACGTCATCATCCTCGCTCGCGGCGGCGGTAGCGTCGAGGATCTCCTGCCGTTCTCCGACGAAGCGCTGTGCCGCGCCATCGTGGCCTGCACGACGCCGATCGTCAGTGCCATCGGACACGAGCCGGACAGCCCGCTCAGTGACCACGTCGCCGACCTGCGCGCAGCCACACCCACGGACGCGGCCAAGCGCGTCGTACCCGACGCGGTTGCGGAAGCTGCCCTGGTTGCGGATCTGCGTGACCGCAGCGCTGCGGCACTGCGCAGCTGGGTCAAGCGTGAGTCTCATCTGATCGAACAGTTGCGCACTCGACCGGTCATGGCATCGCCGCTGCTCGCGGTGGACCGTCGCGCCGAGGAGGTCGAAAGGCTCCAAGCCGCCGGGCGACGCGATGTGACTCGGTTGATCGACTCCGAGTCCCGAACGATCGAGCATCTGCGCGCCCGGCTCACCACGCTGGGCCCCGCCGCGACGCTGGCCCGCGGGTACGCAGTCGTGCAACGTGTTGTCGCCGATGGCGATCCGGAGGTTCTGCGCTCGGTCGAGGACGCGCCACCCGGTACCCAGATTCGAGTTCGACTTGCAGACGGCGCCGTTCGCGCCGCAGTGATGGGAAGAGAAAAATGAGCAACGCCACCGACACCGACATCAACGAACTCGGCTACGAAGCAGCCCGGGACGAACTGGTGAGCGTCGTGAAGATTCTCGAACAGGGCGGTCTGGACCTCGACGCGTCACTCTCACTGTGGGAGCGAGGCGAAGCGTTGGCCAAGCGCTGTGAAGAGCACTTGGCCGGCGCGAGGGCCCGCGTCGAAAAGGCTCTGGCCGAAGCGGACGAGTAGCGTCCGCTCCGACCGCAAATCCTATGGCGTGATCGGCTGCGCTGCGCCGACCTTCTCGGCAAGTATCCGGAACTCTTCCGGCGTCGCCGCGCCCGTGAGCAACAGGCGAACATCCCCGACGTCCGTGACCCAGATCGACTCGACACCTTCGCCGCCGAAGACGTTCCACGTATCGGCACCGACGGTCTCGACTCCGGTCGCGAATCGCTGTCCACCGGCAACATGTGACACCAACGGGAATTCCTCGGCGTTGCTCTGTGTCAGCTGGATGTAGCGACCACTGGTCGTGATGAATCCCACAGTGCTCGAATCTCCGCCGCCGTCGCCGGAGATGATCTTGCGACTGCCGGAGTTCGGAGTCCACCCGTCCGGAACACCGGGATTACGGATGGGAAATCCGAGTTCCTTCGCGTCGTAGTTCAGAGCTGCGTCCACGTCGACGCTCGGGATAGGCCCCTGTGTCGGGCCGCCAGGACTGAACGTGCACTGGCTGGCGATGCCCGCAATGATGATGCAGAACAGCACCAACGGTACGAGAGACCAGACCATGTCTTTGTTGTCTTCGAGAATGCGGGGTTTCTTCGATGCCACACCCCCAGTATCCAGGTACTGCGCAGTAGATACGATTCCCGGTCCCCCTCGAGCGAGACAAAACGTCTCTGCGGCGACCCGACAGCGCACGTAGCCGCTCCCATCTGGGACAATGACGCCTGAAGAAACCACTGCGTCGACACACCCCGTCGACCGCGACCGCGCCAGGAGGCACCGCACATGACGGCCAGCAGCACTCATCGTGAGACCCCGGACCGTAACCTCGCACTCGAATTGGTCCGAGTCACCGAAGCCGGTGCTATGGCTGCCGGCCGCTGGGTAGGCCGCGGCGACAAGGAAGGCGGCGACGGAGCAGCCGTCGACGCCATGCGTCAGCTCGTCTCGTCAGTCTCGATGCGCGGCATCGTCGTCATCGGTGAAGGCGAGAAGGACGAAGCGCCGATGCTGTTCAACGGCGAAGAGGTCGGAAACGGCGACGGCCCCGACTGTGACTTCGCCGTCGACCCGGTCGACGGCACCACCTTGATGTCCAAGGGCATGCCCAACGCGATCTCTGTTCTGGCTGTTGCCGAGCGCGGCGCGATGTTCGATCCGTCGGCCGTGTTCTACATGGAGAAGATCGCTGTCGGGCCGGATGCCGCAGATGTCATCGACATCAGCGCACCGATCGCCGAGAACATCAAGCGCGTGGCCAAGGTCAAGAAGGCGTCGGTCTCCGACATCACGATCTGCATCCTGGACCGCCCGCGTCACAACCAGCTGATCCAGGACGTTCGCGACACCGGCGCTCGTATCCGTCTGATCTCCGACGGTGACGTTGCCGGCGCGATCGCCGCAGCGCGTCCGGAGTCCGGCACCGACATGCTCGTGGGCATCGGCGGAACGCCAGAGGGCATCATCGCCGCAGCAGCCATGCGCTGCATGGGTGGATCGTTGCAGGGCAAGCTGGCCCCCACCGACGACGAAGAGCGTCAGAAGGCCATCGACGCCGGTCACGATCTCGATCGGATCCTGTCCACCGAAGATCTCGTCTCGGGCGAGAACGTCTTCTTCTGCGCCACCGGCGTCACCGACGGTGACCTCCTGCGCGGCGTCCGCTACTACGGCGGCGGCGCCAGCACGCAGTCCATCGTGATGCGTAGCAAGTCCGGCACCGTTCGCATGATCGACGCGTACCACCGTCTCGAGAAGCTGCGCGAGTACAGCTCCGTCGACTTCGACGGCGAAGAGGGCGCGGTTCCCCCGACGTTCTGATGGGCTCCGCCCCGTGAGTGGTTAGGGAGTCCCTGCATTCCTCAACCGCTCACGGGGGACGTAGTCCCCTACCCGCTCTCGAAAAGTGGCAATGTGGAGCCATGACGGAGAGCAACGATCAACAGTTCCGAATCGAACACGACACCATGGGCGAAGTTCGGGTGCCCATCGACGCACTGTGGCGAGCACAGACCCAGCGTGCAGTCGAGAACTTCCCGATCAGCGGGCGCCCGCTCGAGCGCACCCAGATCCGCGCAATGGGCTTGCTGAAAGCAGCGTGTGCGCAGGTCAACAAGGACCTCGGACTCCTCGACGCGGACAAGGCCGACGCAATCATCGCCGCCGCGAACGAGATCGCCGAAGGCAAGCACGACGATCAGTTCCCCATCGACGTCTTCCAGACCGGCTCGGGAACCAGTTCGAACATGAACGCCAACGAGGTCATCGCATCCATCGCGAAGGCCGCCGGTGTGGACGTACATCCCAATGATCACGTCAACATGTCGCAGTCCTCCAACGACACCTTCCCCACCGCCACGCATGTCGCAGCTACCGAAGCAGCGGTCACCGATCTTGTTCCGGCACTGGAACATCTGCATGCTGCGCTTGCCACGAAGGCGACCGAGTGGAAGACCGTCGTCAAATCCGGGCGCACCCATCTGATGGACGCTGTGCCGGTCACGCTCGGTCAGGAGTTCGGCGGCTACGCACGTCAGATCGAGGCCGGCATCGAGCGCGTCAACGCAACACTCCCCCGCCTCGGCGAGCTGCCGATCGGCGGAACAGCAGTCGGCACCGGTCTCAATGCTCCGGATGGATTCGGCCCCAAAGTTGTTGCCGAACTGGTCAAGTCGACCGGTGTCGACGCGCTGACTCCGGCGAAGAACAGCTTCGAAGCGCAGGCCGCGCGTGACGGACTGGTCGAGGCATCGGGCGCGCTGCGGACCATCGCCGTCTCACTGACGAAGATTGCCAACGACATTCGGTGGATGGGATCGGGTCCGCTGACCGGACTCGGCGAGATCGCACTCCCCGATCTGCAGCCGGGAAGCTCCATCATGCCCGGAAAGGTGAACCCGGTCCTGCCCGAGGCAACCACTCAGGTTGCGGCTCAGGTGATCGGAAACGACGCCGCCATCGCGTGGGGTGGCGCCGCCGGAGCTTTCGAACTCAACGTCTACATCCCGGTCATGGCCCGCAACCTGCTGGAGTCGTTCACCTTGCTGGCCAACGTCTCTCGACTGCTCGCCGACAAGTGCGTCAGCGGACTGGTCGCGCACGAGGAGCACCTCAAGACACTCGCCGAATCGTCGCCGTCGATCGTGACGCCCCTCAACTCGGCAATCGGTTACGAGGAAGCCGCAGCCGTCGCGAAGCAGGCGCTCAAAGAGAAGAAGACGATCCGTCAGGTCGTCATCGAGCGCGGACTCGTCCCGGACAAGCTGAGCGAGGAAGAACTCGACAAGCGTCTCGACGTTCTGGCGATGGCGAAGGTCAAGGACTGAACAAACAAAAGAGTGGCGGTTTCCACTTCGGAAACCGCCACCCTTGCACTCACACCGCAGCGGTTGCCCGCCACTCGTCGGTGCGATCGGGGCTCGCCTCGGCCAATGCCTTCAACGTCGCTTCTCGATCGAAGTCCTTGCCGTACACCGGAGTTCCCGGCTGCTGACGCCAGGAATCGTCGATCGTTCCCGCATCGACGGGATCGAAGCCCAACTGATTGATCAGATCGAAGACGACCTGCTTGTTCGCGTCGTCGTCGCCGGCGACGGGTAGCGCAATGCGCCCCTCTGCACCTTCGGGAAGCCCCTTCTCGAGGAGATGCTTCCACCAGATTCCGTTGAACGCCTTGAACACCGGTACACCCAGGTGTTCCTGCACCCATCCGCTTTCGGTCTGTCCGTCCTCGATGGCGGCGATCAGACCGTCACGCTGTTGCGGGTAGTAGTTGTTGGTCTCGATGACCGGGGCACCGGCGACCGCACCGCTGAGAATCCCCGCCGGTAGATCAACCACGTTCTTCTGCGGAATGCTCACGATGACCAGCTCGGCACCCTCGGCGGCCTCGGTGCTGCGGACTGCCTTCGCACCCGTCTCGGCTTCCAGTTCTGCAAGCGTGTCCGGTGTCCGCGAGTTCGAGACGCGCACGTCGTGACCGAGCGCAGCGAGCCTACGTGTGAGCGTGCCACCGATCTGACCGGCTCCGATGATTCCGATGCGCATGATCCTGCTCCTTCGTCGTGTGGAGTGGCGATCGCGCCACCGCTGCATTCGTCAACGACGAGAACGCACCGGGTCACTCCGCACCGGCCATTTCAACTCCCGTTGATTCAATCGGTTGACGAATCGAGTGCGAGTTTGATGCGAACACTGACCGGGTCGGTCTGCAATCCGCGAAAGGCAGAGGCCGTCAGCGCCGATCTGATCTTCCCCGACGCAAATGTCTTCACCCGCGCCGGCACGTCGTCGTCCGGCATGATCTGGGCCTGTCCGTCCACCCACTCGCCGCGGCGACGGATCCGAACCTTCGGCGTCGCAGAGATATTGGCACCCCACCCCGTGCCGGTGCCATGCTGCGCAATGACCCACGCCTCGTCACCGTCGTAGGTGATCGCAACGGGCACTCGGCGGGTCAGACCGGTTCGGCGTCCAACCGTCTCGATCTCGGTCATCAACGACGGCATCAAACCGATCCGATTCAATCCGGTGACCAGCGGATTGGCGAAATACTTCCCGACTGCGACTTCGATTCTTCGTTTTCGTGCAACTGACGTCGGTACCGGCATGTCGTTTCCTCTCCTCCGAAGCTGGTGCTCGAAGCAACAGCTCTATACCGCACGATATAACCACTGTTCGGGGAGTTTTGCCACCAAGAATCTCCGTCGATACCCACCACCTGCACACAACACTTGACTGTGTCTGTCGGTTACATCTAGTCTCAGATTCGTTCCTATACCGATCGACATACTGGGAGGCAGTGATGAACACACCTCGAGACGCCTCGTTGCCATGACCGGCCCGCAGACGCGTTGTCCGATCGCCGCAGCGCGTCGCAAGTGGGGAGTACCAAGAGAATCAGCGGCACCAGATGATTCGAACAGCACTGCGATTGCATACGATGGCGGGATGGCCGACTCCGATTCCCGCACTCTGATGCTGGTCGGCGCCATCAATGCCTTCCGTGAACACGGGATCGCGACGACCTCGCTCACCGAGATCGTCGAACGCTCGGGAGCTCCCCGAGGGTCGGTGTACCACTACTTTCCCGAGGGCAAAGGACAGCTGGCCGGCGAAGCAGTTGCCTACTTCGGCCGGGGCGTCAGTGCCGCCATCAGTTCGATGATCGCTCAGTCTTCCCCACCGGAGATCATCGACGCGGTTGTCACGATATTTCGAAACAGCTTGGTAGAGAGCGATTTCACCTCCTCCTGTCCGGTCGCAGCCGCGGCAGTGGAGGGCGCGTCGACGCCGGCGGCATTAACTGCTGCGGGCGAATCCTTCACCTCGTGGGAATCGCTTCTCACATCGTTCTTCTGGCAGCAGGGACAGCCGTCCGAGACTGCAGCACAGTGGGCAACCGTCGTGATCGCGTCAATCGAAGGCGCAACGCTGATGGCAAAAGCTCAGCACACCACGGCGCCTCTCGATCGCATCGGCGCTCACCTCAAGGCTCTGGTCTCGGCCCCGAGCTGACCAACCCTCTTTCTTCCAACCGCTGCTGCCGTCCGCGCAGGAGCAGAGATGGCGTACAAACATGTCTCACACACTTGCACCGGCGCCCTCGGCGCCCATGATGACCAAGTCACGTCGATTCACTGCGCTGATCTTCATCTGCCTCGCCGAACTCCTTGTCGTGCTGGACAACACAGTGGTCAACGTCGCACTGCCGACGATGAGCGTCGACTTGTTCGCCAGCGTCAGCGACCTGCAGTGGATCGTCGACGCGTACACGTTGACCTTCGCCGGGTTCCTACTCACTTTCGGCCACCTGGGTGACCGCTTCGGACGCCGCCGAGTGATGATCATCGGCTTGATCGGCGTCGGTGCGATGTCGCTCGTCGGCGCCTTGGCTTCCAACCTCGAACAGGTGATCATGGCGCGAGCCGCCATGGGTGTCTTTGCCGCAGCGGTCTTTCCGGCTACATTGGCCATGATCACCAACATCTTCACCGACGCCAGAGAACGAGCCATCGCCATCGCGGCCTGGACCGCAATGGCCGGCTTCGCGATTGCCATCGGCCCGACTGCGGGCGGCTGGCTTCTCGAGCACTTCTCCTGGCACTCGGTGTTCTGGATGAACGTTCCGGCAGCATTGTTGGTCATCGTGGGTGTGCTGCTGGTTGTTCCGGAATCGAAGGCGCTCCACGTCGGCCGATTCGATTTCGTCGGAACAATCTTGTCGCTACTGGGCATCGTCATTCTGGTGTGGACCATCATCGACGCACCACATCGCGGATGGGTGTCGACATTCAGCATCACGGGATACCTCTCTGCGACAGTGTTGTTGGCCGCATTCGTCGCATGGGAACTGCGCACCGACGCGCCGATCCTGAACATGAATCTCTTCCGAATCCGGCGGTTTTCTTTCCCCGCCTTGGCTATTGCTGTCAGCTACTTCAGCATGTTCGGATTCTTGTTCCTGATCACGCAGTACTTCCAGGGCGTTCGGGAGTACTCGCCGCTCGAATTCGGCATCCACTCTTTGCCTTTCGCTGCAGCTGTCGCCGTGGGCGCCCCAGTCGCCACCTTGGCGGCACAGAAACTCGGCACGACTGCAGTGATGGTGTTCGGCCTCCTGGTACTCAGCGGCGGGATGTACCTGGCGGGTCGGACGACCGTCGAGACGCCCTACCTCGGACCCGTCGTGATCTCGATGGTCCTCATGGGTCTGGGCCTCGCAATTGTCCAGGGACCGGCGACCGACTCCATCATGTCCTCGGTGCCCCTCGACGAAGCGGGGGCAGGTTCGGCAGTCAACGACACGACGCGTGAGCTCGGCGGGACCCTGGGCGTCGCCGTCATCGGTTCGATCGTCGCCTCGTACTACACGTCCAAGGTGGCTCCGATCGTCGACGCCATTCCCGACGCCGTGATGTCGGCGCAGGAGAAAGGCTTCGCTCGTGAGTCCGTGCTCAGCGTCATCGAAATCCGCTCCCGCGACATCAGTCCGCTCTTCGAGCAGCAGAAGGACAGTCTGATCTACACGATGAAGACCGCATGCCTGGAAGGCTTCGCCATCGCGTCGTACTTCACGGTCGGAGCAGCATTGATCACCGCTCTGCTGGTCGCGTTGTTGCTCCCTTGGAAGCCGGTCACGGAAGGCTCCATTCTCGGCAGTCTGACAACCAAGACCCCGAAGTAGCTACAAGGTTTCCCGATTTGTCCCAATATCAGCCCGCCGTTCCCCGATACTGGATTGACCGAGTGGTACCGACGACAACCCTGCTAGGGAGAATCTCGTGTCCATCACCAGTAGAAACAGCTCGCGACTGTCGGCAGCGGCGGTTCCGGTAGTACTGACGGTCGCCCTGCTCGCCGGATGCTCGTCCGATTCAGACACCACCTCGGCGCCCGAGCCGGTCGTCAGCGACGCCAGCCCGGGTCTCGACGCCGGGGTGCCGATCCCGGACGGGCAAATCGACGACGCGGTCGGGAAGCTCGACGACCTCGCGAACGATCTCATGGCAAGTTCCGGTGTTCCCGGCATGGCGGTGGCCGTGGTGCACGGAGGTAAGACTGTGTACGCAAAGGGATTCGGGGTTCGCGAGTTGGGTAAGAGCGCCACCGTCGATGCCGACACCGTGTTCCAACTGGCATCGGTGTCGAAATCGGTCGGGGCCACGGTGGTCGCCCACGAAGTCGGAATCGGGACCGTCGACTGGGACACTCCGGTGATATCGAAACTGCCGGGGTTTGCGCTTGCCGATCCGTGGGTGACCGACCACCTCACGATCTCCGATCTCTACACGCATCGGTCGGGGTTACCGGACCACGCCGGCGACGGGCTGGAGGACCTGGGCTACAACCGGGCCCAGGTACTCGAAAAACTTCGCCAACTACCGCTCAATCCATTCCGAATCACATACGAGTACACGAACTTCGGCGTCACAGCCGGTGCGGAGGCCGTTGCAGCCGCGGCGGGCACCGATTGGGAAACGCTGTCGCAGAACACGATCTACGGTCCGCTCGGTATGACTTCGACGTCTTCGCGGTTTGCCGATTACCAAGCCCGAGAAAATCGAACAGTCGGCCATATCCTCGAAGACGGAAAGTACAAGGTAGGGCCGGTTCGGGACGCCGACGCCCAATCCCCCGCCGGTGGAGTCAGCTCCTCGGTGAACGACATGGCCAAGTGGTTGGACATGGTGCTGTCTGGCGGTCGGTATCAGGGGCAGCAGGTCGTTCAGACGGATGCGCTCGTGCCCGCAGTCAACCCGGAAATCGTCTCGCGCCATGCGCAGGAAATCGGGGAACGTTCCGGCTTCTACGGCTACGGGTTCAACGTTTCCGACAGCGCGGCAGGCCGTGTGACCGCCAGCCACTCCGGCGCCTTCCTGCTCGGTGCCGGGACCAATTTCGTGACGATTCCCTCCGCTGACGTCGGCATAGTCGTTCTGACCAACGGCACGCCCACCGGCGTCGCAGAGACTTTGACCGCCGAATTCGCCGATCTGGTGCAGTTCGGGAAGATCACCCGCGAGTGGCGCCCGCTGTACGAAGCGTCCTTTGCCTCACAGGCCGACCCTGAGGGCGAACTTGCCGGGAAGACGCCGCCGGCCTCCCCCGCTCCCGCGCCACCGACAGACCAATTGACCGGCGACTACGGCAATCCGTACTGGGGTCCCGCGCTCGTGACGCAGCAGAACGGTGCGCTGACCTTGACCATGGGTCCCGCGGCCGCGACGTACCCTCTGACCCACTGGGACGGAAACACCTTCACGTTCCCGCTCAGCGGCGAGAACGCACCGGCCGGGACGGTCTCGAAGGCCACCTTCGACGGAAACTCGCTAACCTTGGAGTACTTCGATCACGATCATCTCGGTACCTTCATCCGGGCAACACCGGCCGAATAATCAGCCAAGGACACCCCATGAGTAGTTCGACAGCCACGGTGAACGCAATGTTCGCGGCCCTCACCGATTTCGACGTGGACGCCGCAGCCGAATTGATGACAGACGACATCGTCTGGCAGAACGTCTCGCTCCCCACCCTGCGAGGCAAGAAGACCGTCGTGCGAGCGCTACGTCTGGTCACCAAGCCTTCACTGAAATTCGAGGCGGAGATGCACCACATCGTCGGCGACGAGTCCACGGTGCTCACCGAACGCACCGACATCCTCACCGTCGGACCGCTGCGCATCGAGTTCTGGGTATGCGGAACTTTCGAACTGCGCGACGGCAAGGTCTGCGTCTGGCGGGACTACTTCAGTCTGCGAGACGTCGCGTGGGGCGTGGTGACCGCGGTCGGCCGCGCAGTCGTCGGGACCGGGACACGAAGTAGGCTTGCTCCGGCCTGAAATCACCTGCCGAAAGCGAGCGAACCTGCCATGTCCGAAAACACCACGCCTGACTCCTTCGACGCCGGATTGGCTGTGCGCACCGAAGTCATGGGGGCCGATTTCGTCGACGCCGCCTTCGAGCGCACCCGGGGAACGGACAGCGAAGAACTGCAGAACTTCGTGACGGCCAACGTCTGGGGTTCGGTATGGACGCGTCCCGGACTCGATCGCCGCAGTCGCAGTCTGATCAATCTGGGGATGCTGATCGCGCTGCGCGCCGAGAACGAACTCAAAGGCCACGTACGTGGGGCATTGCGAAACGGCTTGACGCGCACCGAGATCGTCGAAACCGTGATCCACGCGAGCGCGTATTGCGGCGCTCCGGCCGGACTGGCGGCGATGCGTGTGGTGCAGGAAGTTCTCGACAACGAACTGGGACCGCTGCAAAACTGAACAACTTCAAACCCAGGCATCTCCCCGTGCAGACCGAAGTCCGCACGGGGAGATCACTTCTCAGGAAGTGGGGCCGAACTCCTCGAGCATGTCGGTCACCAACTCGGCGATCGGCGAACGCTCACTGCGCGTGAGTGTGATGTGCGCAAAAAGCGGGTGCCCCTTGAGCTTCTCGATGACGGCCGCAACTCCGTCGTGCCTGCCCACTCGCAGGTTGTCACGCTGCGCGACGTCGTGCGTGAGGACCACTCGCGAGCCGGTTCCCAGACGAGAAAGCACTGTCAGCAGAACATTTCGTTCGAGCGACTGCGCTTCGTCGACGATCACGAACGAATCGTGCAGCGACCGACCGCGAATATGCGTCAGCGGCAACACTTCCAGCATTCCGCGGGCGAGAACCTCCTCGAGAACCTCTGGCGAGGCCAACCCGTCGAGAGTGTCGAAAACGGCCTGAGCCCACGGGCCCATCTTCTCGCTCTCACTACCGGGAAGGTAGCCGAGTTCTTGTCCGCCAACGGCATACAACGGACGGAAGACGACAACCTTGCGCTGAGTGCGGCGCTCGAGAACCGCTTCCAGACCTGCCGTCAGAGCCAAGGCCGACTTACCGGTGCCCGCCTTACCACCGAGAGAGATGATGCCGATGCTCTCGTCCATGAGGAGATCGAGCGCAATGCGCTGCTCGGCGGAGCGGCCGTGCAACCCGAACGCCTCGCGCTCACCGCGCACCAACTGGATGCGCTTGTCGGGAGTCACCCGACCGAGGGCGCTCGACGAACCACCGAGCAGGCGAAGACCCGTGTGACACGGCAGATCTCGCGCTTCGTCGAGGTCCAGGAAACCCTCGTTGAACAGCTCGTCGATGTCCGTCGAGGCGACGTCCAGCTCAGTCATGCCCGTCCATCCGGATGGCACGACGTCGTGAGCGTGGTACTCGTCGGCAGGTAGTCCCACCGCGCCTGCCTTCACGCGAAGCGGAATGTCCTTGCTGACGAGGACTACATCCTTGCCCTCCGCAGCAAGATTCAGCGCACACGCCAGAATCCTCGAATCGTTACTGTCCGTGCGGAATCCGACGGGCAGCACCGCAGGGTCGGTGTGATTGAGTTCGACCTGCAGTGTCCCGTTCTCGGTGCCGATCGGCACCGGACGGTCGAGGCGGCTGTATTCGATCCGTAGATCGTCGAGCATGCGGAGCGATTCTCGGGCGAACCATCCCAGTTCGTGGTGGTGCCGTTTGCCTTCGAGTTCACTGATCACGACCAGTGGGAGTACCACGTGGTGTTCGGCGAATCGAGTGACAGCCCATGGATCGGACAGTAGTACCGAGGTATCCAAGACGTACGTGCGAAGTGCATCTCCCGAATGATTCCCGGCTGATTGATCAGCCCGGGCCGAGTGGGCAGAGACGGAGCGTGATGCAGTCACGTTGGGCTCCTAGGTCTGCGCGGCACCCGCGCAAACTCAGCTCGCTGGGCCGGACGGCTCTGGTGTCAGGTGACGCTGTGTCAGCTGAAACAAGGGCCGGGCGCCGGCCCTCTCGTACTGAGTGTTTCAGTCACGATCAGAACCTCCCGCACAAGTAACTTCTGGTTACTCGTTACTGCCGACGGTACTGCGGATCGGACACTCGCGCCACGGAACGAGCCGCACATCTGGTGAACGCCAGGTAACAAAATGCCACTCGTGTGATTCGGCGTCACTCAGGACTCGATCAGACCCCACTTGGCGGCGCGCACCGCTGCCTGAACCCGCGAATTGGTTCCGGTCTTGACGAAGATGTTCTCGAGGTGGGTGGCGACGGTGCGACGGCTGACGAACAACTCCTCGGCGATCTCGACATTGCCCGCGCCCCTGGCCACCAATTGCAGTACTTGGATCTCCCGTGGGCTCAGATGGACACGATCGAGCGCCACCTGGTCCCCCACGACGCGCGAGCAGGCCGCGCTGGACGCCGCCACCACCTCGCGCACGCGGTCGACGACGCCGGAATCCGCGAAGCTCATGTGCAGCAATCCGGTCACCTCACGGCCGGAGAACCCCAATGCGACCGACGCGCCCTCGGCGTACCCGGACGGCCGCAGAACATCGGTAACCATCTCGACCTGCTCGAATCGTGGCACGTCCTGCCAGAACACGGGCACGCCCGAAGCCTCGCGAATGATGCCGAAGAGATTGCGATCGGCGACGAAGTCGTCGAGCAGGAACTCGAGCACCCTGGCGTCGTATCCGGAACTCGCCAGAGCCCGATGCCTTCCGCTCGACGGGTCCCGGTACGTGACCGCCGCAGCCGAGTACGCGAGTCCACGTGCGCGGAGTTCTTCGGCGCACAGGCCGAGAATGCCGTATGCCCCGGCCGCCGGCGATCGCGGCGCGAACATGTCAGGTCCAGCGCCGCGATCAGGCAGTACAGACGTCATCACACCAATCTAGCCAATCGTGTGAGCTAGGCCACCACCAGTGAACCGGCCGGCTTCCTGTCCGCCCACGGACGCACCGCTTCGAAGTTCGCGGCAGTCCGCAGGACCAGTGCGTCCTGGCGGTGGCGTGCGGCGATCTGCAGCCCCACCGGTCGACCGTCGGCGGTGAATCCGGCCGGCACGGTGATCGCGGGGGTGTTGAGCATGTTGTACGGGTAGGTGAAGAGCCAATCGAGCAACTGCTCACGCAACGACGCACCTTCGAGCCACGACGGCGCGAACTGACTGAGCGGGAACGTGGCCGAAGCCAAGGTCGGCGAGACCAACACGTCGTAGTCGTTCATGAACGCGGTCCACGTGTCCCACATGACGCCGCGGAATGCGTCGGCCCGCCCGACGTCGACACCGGTGAGCCGCTCGGCCTCGTGCATGATCTCGATCAGGTTGTCGTCGACCTCGCCGCGCTGGTTCTCCCAGTCGAGCAAGTCGTATTCGGAAGCGAAACCGGGAACCCAGATGCCGTTCCACATCGACTCCGACGGATTTCCCCACTGCGGGGTCGCCTCGGTGATCCGGGCACCCAATTCCTCGAATGCCGACAACGCGTCGAGACACACCGCCAGCACCTCCGGATCAACATGGCCGAGACCGAGATTCGTCGACCACGCCACGCGAAGGCCCTTCACGTCGCCCTTCGAGGCTTCGACGTACGAGGTCTCGGCACGCTCGATCGAGAGCGGGTCCGCATTGTCCGGCCCGGCCATGATGTCGAGCATCAGCGCGTTGTCGGCAACAGTCCGGGTGATCGGACCGTGATACGCCCAGTTGTAGAAGCGCCCGGCCAGGATGGTCTGCGGGATGACGCCGGTGGTCGGCTTCAACCCGACGACCCCGCAGAGCGCCGACGGGATACGCACCGATCCCGCGCCGTCACTGCCCTCGGCGAGTGGCCCGAGGCCTGCAGCCACGGCAGCCGACGCACCGCCACTGGACCCGCCCGCGCTGTTGCCGAGCTTCCACGGGTTGTGCGTCGGCCCGTACAGGTGGTTGTCCGTGCCACCGTAGTAACCACTTTCGGGAGTGTTCGTCTTTCCCAGGAACAGTCCGCCGGCGCCTCGCAGCCTGTCCACGACGACGGCATTTCCCGTCGCGATGTTGTCGGCCATCGGCTTCATCCCGAACGTGGTCGGCAGCCCGTCGACTGCCGTCAGATCTTTGATCGTGAACGGAACGCCGTGCAGCGGGCCGAGTTTCTCGCCCGCTTCCTGTTGCCGTGAGAGTTCGGCCGCATCGCGCGTCACCTGCTCGCGATCGAACTGGACTATCGCGTTGATCGACGGATTGACGGCGTCGACGCGCTGGATCATCGCTTCGGCAATCTCGTTGGGCGAGAGACTGTTCGACGCGACCGACGCCGCCATCTCGGTAGCGGAGAGCCAATGCAGATTCTGTTCGGTCATGGGGTTTCCTTCGCCGGAGGGGTGATGCTCTCAGGCTAGGAAGCACCGAACTCGGCCACCATCGGTCATGTGACCGATGCCACAATCCGCGACTGGAAAAAACCAGCGGCCCGGCCCCTCGAAAGGGACCGGGCCGTCGGTGAAGGAATTCCTAGACGTTCTTGCTGAGCAGGCCCCAGTTCTCGAGACCGTCGTACAGCGGAAGGTCGAGAGCGAGCTTGGCGACGCGCGCACGCAGCGCCGGCAGATCCGCGTTGCCGGCCAGAGCGGTACCGATGATGTCGGCGACCTCGGTGAACTCGGCATCACCGAATCCGCGAGTGGCCAACGCTGCGGTACCGATACGCAGACCGGAGGTGGTCATCGGCGGGCGGGGATCGAACGGAACAGCGTTGCGGTTGACCGTGATGCCGATTTCGTGCAGAAGGTCCTCACCCTGCTGGCCGTCGAGCTGCGAGTTACGCAGGTCCACGAGCACGAGGTGGACGTCAGTGCCGCCGGTCAGGACGCTGATGCCCTGGTCTGCGACGTCCTTGTTGCCCAGACGCTCGGCAAGGATGCGCGCACCGGAAAGGGTGCGTGCCTGACGATCCTTGAACTCTTCACCGGCAGCGATCTTGAAGGTGACTGCCTTGGCCGCGATGGCGTGCATGAGCGGTCCACCCTGCTGACCGGGGAAGACAGCGGAGTTGAGCTTCTTGGCCCACTCTTTCTTCGCCAGGATCAGGCCCGAACGCGGACCACCGAGGGTCTTGTGGACGGTCGAGGAGACGACGTCTGCGTACGGGACGGGCGACGGGTGCAGGCCTGCGGCAACCAGTCCGGCGAAGTGAGCCATGTCCACCCACAGGTACGCGCCGACCTCGTCGGCGATCGCACGGAACGCCGCGAAGTCCTGCTGACGCGGGTATGCGGACCAACCGGCAACGATGACCTTCGGCTTCTCGGCGAGGGCGATCGAGCGCACCTCGTCCATGTCGATGCGGTGATCTTCCTTGCTGACGCCGTAGGACGCGACGTCGTACAACTTGCCGGAGAAGTTGAGCTTCATGCCGTGCGTGAGGTGACCGCCGTGTGCAAGGTCGAGGCCGAGCAGCTTCTCACCCGGGTTCATCAGTGCCATCAGAACAGCAGCGTTGGCCTGTGCGCCCGAGTGCGGCTGAACGTTCGCGAACTCTGCACCGAAGAGTTCCTTCGCACGGTTGCGCGCCAGATCCTCGATGACGTCGACGTGCTCGCAACCGCCGTAGTAACGACGTCCCGGGTAGCCCTCGGCGTACTTGTTGGTCAGGACGCTGCCCTGAGCCTGCAGAACCGAGCGGGGAACGAAGTTCTCCGACGCGATCATCTCGAGCGTGTCGCGCTGACGAGCCAATTCACCAGCCATCGCCTCGGCGACTTCGGGGTCGAGTTCGGCGAGTGATGCAGAGTTGACGTCGGAGCCGGGCACAGCGGTCATCGAGGAATCTCCAAGCTGGATGCGGAAACGAATGCGTCCAGTCTACGAAGTTCGCTCCCGCCGTCTCCACCCGGCACTAGGCAGCACGCAGAGAGCTGGGGACCAGCGGCTCGTCGAGCAGCCTGCGGAAGCGTTCGGTGCGCTCCGCGCCCACCGGCACCTCGTCCAGCCAGCCCCCGAGCAGCCGGTATCCCTCGACATACGTGCTGGTGTATGCCCGCCACAGCGGCGAAGACAGGAACTTGAGCGATTGGCGAGCGCGTTCCGGCGTCGACAGCGACCACCGTTCGAGGAACAGCGCCACGTCGTCGAGGCTGCGCCCCTCGTCGTGCAACATCAGCGCCGCATCCTGCCGGACACTCAGCAGTTGCCCCGACGCGGCGGAGAGCCGTTGCGCCTTTTCCCCGTCGAAAGACAAGCCGAGATCGGCGTAGATGTCCTGCGCCCACAAACCCCAGTCCGGGCCGACAATCGCTTCCAGCGCCAAATCCGCGAGGCCTTCGGCCATGATGCACTGCGGCGTGTTGACCAGGAACAGTGTCTGCTCGAGCTGGCCCGAACCGACCAGACCGGCTTCCTTACGGCAATGCTCGGTGTGATGGCCGGGGTAGGACTCGTGCGCGATCAGCCGCGGCAGGTTGGCCATGAACTGCGGCAGATCCGAATTGATCGCAACCTTGGAGCGGTAGTCACCGAGGTAGTAGTTGAAGCCGGACCACGGCTTGTCCCCCACCACTTCGTATTCGACGGTTTCCGACGCGGGAAGCCCGAACGTGCCGCGGACCAGATCGCGCAGCGCACTCGACATTGCCTCGACGCATTCGTTCAGTTTCGCCGCGGGGATCTCGTCGGCCTTGCGATGGGCCTGCACCCGCTCGGCCAACGGTCCCGGACCGGGCAGAACTTCACCCATCAACCGGTGAGCGTCGCTGTAGGCGTCCTCGTTTCCCTTCTCGATTCGGACGTCGAAGTACGCCTCGACCTCGTCCACGAAGCCGATGTCCTCACCCGCGAACTTGCGCCCGGAGCATTCCAGGGCGCGAAGGTGTACGTCGACGAAGTGGGAGCGTTCGGCATTTAGACCACTTCCGGCCAACTCGCCCCGCAATTCACGTGCCGTGCGGGCAAGTTCACGCGGATCGGGCTTCGGGGCGCTCTCGATCTGCTTTCGCAGCGCCGGGTCACCGGTGAACGCGTCGACGAACCCGTCTTCGAGACGGTCGAAACCCAGTCCGAGCAGCAGGTATTGGCGAACAAGTGTGTCTGGATCCATAACGACCGAGCCTAGTCGCTCGCTCCGGAATGCCACCCGGCGAAAGTCCCGGACGTGGCACCGAGCACAATCCGACTATGCACTCGGATCGTGCGCACACGCGCCTGGCTTGCTCGCATAGCTGTTTCGTCCGCCGGGCCCCGGGTTCACTACGTGCCGGTGAGCTGGGCTGATGGCGCGCACCAACGAATCGAGTCCCTACGTCGAGTTCGACCGCAAGCAGTGGCGGACACTGCGTAAGTCGACGCCACTGGTGTTGACCGAGGACGAGTTGTACGGCCTGCGTGGTCTCGGCGAGCAGATCGATCTCGAAGAAGTTGCCGAGGTTTATCTCCCCCTCGCACGTCTGATCCACCTACAGGTAGCGGCACGCCAACGACTGTTCGCGGCCACCGCGACCTTCCTCGGCGAGAAGCATCCCGACCGTCAGGTGCCCTTCGTCATCGGCGTCGCCGGTTCGGTCGCGGTCGGAAAATCCACGACTGCTCGTGTGCTGCAAGCTCTCCTGGCCCGCTGGGATCACCATCCGCGCGTCGACCTCGTCACCACGGACGGATTCCTCTATCCGACCAGGGAACTCCAGCGTCGGGGCATCATGCACCGCAAGGGTTTTCCCGAAAGCTACGATCGCCGCAAGCTGTTGCGCTTCGTCACCGAAGTCAAGTCCGGGGCGGAAGAGGTAGCGGCACCGGTCTATTCGCACACGTCGTACGACATCATCCCGGGCCAGTACCACCTGATCCGCCAGCCCGACATCCTCATCATCGAGGGCCTCAACGTCCTGCAGACCGGCCCGCGTCTGATGGTCTCCGATCTGTTCGACTTCTCGATCTACGTCGACGCCCGCATCGAGGACATCGAAGCCTGGTACATCCAGCGGTTCCTCGCGCTACGCAACACGTCGTTCGCCGATCCGAACGCTCACTTTCACCACTACTCCGGCCTCTCCGACCGTGACGCGACCATCGCGGCGAAGGAGATCTGGAACTCGATCAATCACCCGAACCTGGTGGAGAACATTCTCCCCACCCGTCCCCGCGCAACCCTGGTGCTGCGCAAGGACGCCGACCACACGATCAACCGGCTGCGGCTGCGCAAGCTCTGAGACGGCTCAGGCGCCGAACCGGCGGTGGCGCGCCGCGTAATCGCGCAAGGCTCGAAGAAAGTCGACTCGACGGAACTCGGGCCAGTACGCCTCGGTGAACCAGATCTCCGAATAGGCGCTCTGCCACAACAGGAATCCGGAGAGCCGCTGCTCGCCGGAGGTGCGGATCACCAGATCCGGATCGGGCTGTCCCGACGTGTACAGATGCCCGTCGATGCCGTCGACCGTGACGGCCTGGATCAGTTCGTCTCCGCTCAGGCCCGCACCGATCTTGTCGCGCAGGAGCGATTGGACGGCGTCGGCGATCTCCTGACGCCCGCCGTATCCGATCGCGACGTTGACATGTGTCCCGGTTCGGCCGCTCGTCCCCGCCGCCGCTTCCCGCAAGCGCCTGGACTGCTCGGGAGGCAGAAGATCGAGAGCACCGACGATCTGCACACTCCAGTTCTTGCCGGGCCCGGAGATCTCTTCGACGACGTCGGTGATGATTTCGAGGAGGGTGTCGAGCTCTTCCGGCTCGCGGCGCAGGTTCTCGGTCGAGAGCAGGTAGATGGTTGCCATCTCGATTCCGGCGGCGTCGCACCACTCGAGCAATTCGGCAATTTTGAGCGCGCCCATGCGGTGCCCGTGACTGACATCGGTGAAGCCGTTCTCGCGAGCCCATCGCCGATTTCCGTCACACATCACGGCTACGTGCCGTGGGTGCGCGAGACCGTCGAGATGACTGAGGAGTCGTCGCTCGTAGATGCTGTACAGCAGTCCGCGCAGATTCACCGTGACATCACCATGGTGTCAAAGACTACGCCCGGCAGTGACAGCCACATGCGAGCGCCGTCACGCTTTTTGTACGCGTCGAAAACCCGCAGGTAGGTTATGCTACTGATGCGTAACCTACGGTACCGTAGGTTACGCGGTTTGCAACAGTACGGAACGAGAGGGGTTGCACATGACGGCATTCGGGCTCGACGAGCTTCCGGTCAAACCACGCATGCGCGGTTGGATCCATCTGTGGGCGCTCGGTGTCTCCGTCGTCGCGGGCATCGTTCTCGTCTCCGTAGCCGGCGCTCAGGTCGGCGCCAAAGCGGCTTGGGCAACCGCGATCTACAGCGTCACGATCTGCGGCCTCTTCGGCATCAGTGCGACGTATCACCGCATCCAGTGGCAGACGGTCAAGGGCCGTACGTGGATGAAGCGTGCGGACCATTCGATGATCTTTCTCTTCATCGCCGGCAGCTACACACCGTTCGCCATGCTCGGCCTCCCGACTCACACCGGCAAGATCATCCTCGCGATCGTGTGGGCAGGCGCGCTCGCCGGCGTCGCACTCAAGATGCTCTGGCCCACCGCCCCGAAATGGGTGGGAGTCCCGCTCTACCTGCTCCTCGGTTGGGCGATCGTTCCCGTGGTCGGTGAACTGACGCACCAGGTCGGTGTGGCGCCGATGGTGCTGCTGCTCGTCGGCGGAATCTTCTACAGCGTCGGCGCAATTCTGTACGCGACGAAATGGCCAAACCCGTGGCCCACGACGTTCGGGCATCACGAGTTCTTCCACGCCGCGACGGTCGTCGCAGCGATCTGCCACTACATCGCGGTATGGCTCGTCGTGTTCAACTGACTCGCCAGTTCCACCACCGTCGTCACCGGCCGATCACACACGAATCCCCGACAGATGTACGCGGCTTCACCTCCGTCGACGAGGGGTCGATCTGCAAGCAGCGGTGAAGAATCCGGCGCTCCGCCGACAACCACTGCACCACCCGGGGCAAGCAGCCGGGCATAGGCCAACAGCGAACCTTCCCCGACGACGGCCACCTGTATCGGACCACGCAACGACGCTTCCGCCACCGCGAGCCAGTGCCCCGCCGACCGAGGCGCACGCTCGAGCGGCAGCGTGGCCCTCGCCAGCGCGTCCGCCGCGGCCTGGGCGTAACGAGAAGAGCGCTCGGCATCGGTCAACGCCGCTGCGGTCAACAGAGCCTCCGCGACGCTCGACGCACCGGACGGCGTCGCGCCGTCCAACGGGTCTCGGGGCCGAGTCACGAGCGACTCCGCGAAATCGGCCGTGTCGAACCAGCTTCCCGGCTCGGACGGATCAGCGAAGTGGTCGACAGTGACGTCGAGCAACTGCTGCGCCGCATCGAGCCACCGCGCCAATCCCGTTGCCTGGTATAGAGCCAGGAGGCCGGTGGCCAGCATTGCGTAATCCTCGAGCACGCCCGTCGGGGCGCCGACAGCCCCGCCGAGGGAAGCGCGACGCAAGTGACCGTCCACCAGGTGAAGGTCGAGAAGAGCGCCTGCGCACTCGGCCGCCGCGGTGATCCAGTCGGGTCGGTCCAGGGCAAGTCCGGCTTCCGTCAAGGCCGTGACGGTCAGCCCGTTCCAGGCCGTCACCACCTTGTCGTCGCGGCCGGGCTGTGGACGCTGAGCCCGGACGGCGCGTAGAGCGTCGGAGATCGTCTGCCAGCGCGACCAGTCGTCGGGGTCACGGGGCAACTGCAGTACCGACGCACCCTCTTCGAAGGTTCCGGTATCGGTGACCCGGAACAACTCCGACGCCCACTGCCCGTCCTCCGCGCCGAGTACCTCGACCAGCTGCGTCGGCGTCCATACGTACGTGAGGCCTTCGACGCCGTCGGTGTCGGCATCGAGAGCCGAAGCGAAGCAACCGTTCTCGGTCAGCAGATCGGAGAGCAGGAACCTTGCGGTCTCCTCGGTGACGCGAGTGGCGAGGTCCGATCCGGTGCGCCGCGCCCAGTGCGCGTAGAACCGCAGGAGCAGCGCATTGTCGTAGAGCATCTTCTCGAAGTGCGGAACCACCCACTCGGCATCGACCGAGTACCGCGAGAAACCGCCACCCAACTGGTCGTAGATCCCGCCACGTGCCATTGCTTCGGCGGTGCGCTCGATGCCGCCGAGGATCTCGCCCGAACCCGTTCGCTCGTACTGTCGGAGCAGCCCCTCCAGTAGTGCCGACGGTGGAAACTTCGGTGCCCCACCGAATCCCCCGCGCGGGACGTCCTCGTCGCCGAGGATCGACCGACCCGCCGCGTTCAGCAGCTCGGCGTCGATGGGTGCTCCGCCGTACGGAATCCCGCCCGACGCGCGCTGAAGTTCCGTGACGATCGACTGTGCCGCGTTGTCGACCTCGTCGCGCCGATTCGTGAAGGTGTCGGCTATCGCTTCGAGAAGCTGTGTGAACGACGGCATTCCGCCGCGAGGCGTCGGCGGGTAGTACGTGCCGCAGTAGAACGGTGAACCGTCGGGAGTCAGGAAACAGGTCATGGGCCAGCCGCCCTGGCCGGTCATCGCAACCGTCGCATTCATGTAGACGGCGTCGATGTCGGGACGTTCTTCTCGGTCCACCTTCACACAGACGAAGTTCGCGTTCATGACGGCCGCGATCTCGTCGTTCTCGAACGACTCGTGCGCCATGACGTGGCACCAGTGGCACGCCGAGTATCCGATCGAGAGGAGGATCGGCACGTTGCGCTCGCGCGCCCACTCCATCGCTTCTTCGCCCCACTGTTGCCAGTGGACCGGATTGTCGGCGTGCTGACGCAGGTAAGGGCTCGAGGACCCACCCAGGTTGTTCCGCATCCGTGGGTCCATCGCCGCTACCTCGTTCGTCTCAGGATTCTTGCTTGGGCTTCTTCTCGGTAGAGACGTTGGGATCCGCCGGGCTCGGAGCAGTGATAGCTCCCCGGTCGGTGCCTTCGTCTGCCTGCTGATCGAGTTCGGGATGATCCGGTTCGAACGTCTCCGGCAGCTTCTTGAGCTGGCGGTTCATCGACCGAACCAGGAGGATCACACCGATGAGCAGCGCAAGAATCACCAGCAGGCCGACCGGAGACGACTTTCCGAACTCCGGGCCGGATGGGTTACTGGGCGTCTGAGCAAGAAATTGTGTGGTGCCGAGAACTACCTCGGCGGACAGAGCATTCACTTCTGAGCGTCCTCTTCGAGACCTGCGAACAGGTCGGTTTCCGGAATGGACGTGGTGACCCGCGTCTTGGCGAGCTCGAATTCCTCGGTGGGCCAGATCTTCTGCTGAATGTCGAGCGGCACAGCGAAGAACGAACCGTTGGGATCGATCTGCGTCGCGTGTGCGCGCAGAGCATCGTCACGCTGGGGAAAGTAGTCGCCGCACGTGACCTGAGTGGTCACCCGGACCATCATGTCGCCGCGTTCGGTCTTCCACTTCTTGAGCCAGTCCGCCATCGGGAACGGCTCTCCGCGACGCTCGTACTCCTCCTGGAAGAGTTCGAGGCGCTTACGGATGAATCCGTGCGAGTAGTAGACCTTCTTGATTTCCCACGGCTGACCGTCCTCGGGGAAGTACTCGGGATCGGCGGCGGCTTCGTAGGCTGCCATCGTCACCTCGTGGCACCGGATGTGATCCGGGTGCGGGTATCCGCCGTTCTCGTCGTACGTCGTGACGACGTGGGGACGGAACTCGCGAATCACCTTGACCAGAGCGCGCGTCGACTCTTCGAGCGGAACGAGGGCGAAGCACCCTTCGGGCAGCGGCGGAAGAGGGTCGCCCTCGGGAAGCCCGGAATCGACGAAACCGAGCCAGCGCTGCTTCACGCCCAGGATGCGAGCGGCCTCGGCCATCTCCTCCTGGCGAACTTCGCTGATTCGATCGCGGACACCGGGAACGTCCATGGCCGGGTTGAGAATGTCGCCACGCTCACCCCCGGTGAGCGTCAGGACCATCACTTCGTGGCCTTCGGCTGCATAACGGGCGGTGGTGGCCGCACCCTTGCTCGACTCGTCGTCGGGATGGGCATGGACGGCCATGAGCCGGAATCCGCTCACGTGTTCGTTCACCTCAACTTCACCTGTAGCCGTTGCCGGCAGTTCACCTGTAGCCGTTGCCGGCAGTTCACCTGTAGCCGTCACCGGCAGTCTTCGAATCACACGCTGTGCACCGCTCGGATTACTCCGGGCCGTTGCCGTCAAACGTACCGACTGCCGACAAACCTACCGACGGCGCGACGGGATACGTCCTCTATAGTTCCACCCGAGAGTTCCTGGCGCAGCCGTGACCCCTTCGGTAATCCGGCGGGACACAGTCAGTTGCTGCACGACACGCGAACTCGAGTCTTCGAGAGCAGAGTGATGAGCAAACCGCTTCCCCAAGATCGGTACCCGAGCACAACTCGCACGGGCAGTCCCCGCAAGTGGATGGTGTGGGCTCTGACCGCTCTCGTCATCGTCGTAGGCGGCGGAATCGCGTACTACGCGTACGGAAAATTTGCGGTCAAGGAAATCGAGACCGAGACCATCTCGTTCGACATCGCCAACGACTCCACGGTGAAGATCCGTTTCACCGTCACACGCGACGACTCGTCGCGTGAAGCGATGTGCATCGTGCGCGCACGCTCGAAGGACGGCTCCGAAACCGGTCGACGTGAGGTCTACGTCCCGTCGTCGGAACATCAGACCCTCGAGTTCAACACCGAGGTCAAGACGTCCCAGCCGCCAGGCATGGCCGACGTCTACGGCTGCAGCTTCGACGTTCCGGAGTACCTGACCAAGAGCTGACCTCGGAACGCACCCACCCTGCCGGACGTTTGACGCCGGACAGGGCGGGTAGTCATGCGTGATAGAATTGCCCGATACACGGTTCCGGGTGGAACCGTGTATTGCTGCATTGACGCAAGGTTTGACGGCAAGGTTGCATCCCTGGTGGTGCTTCTGTGTCGTTGTTCGCTGCTGTTGCAGCGATCGTCGAGGGAGCCCCCGGCTCCGACTACTAGGGAGTGATCGAGATGACCGAGACCCAGGTGACCTGGCTTACCCAGGAATCACATGACAGGCTCAAGAACGAACTCGACCAGCTCATCGCCAATCGCCCGGTCATCGCCGCCGAGATCAACGAGCGTCGCGAAGAGGGCGACCTGAAGGAGAACGGCGGCTACCACGCTGCCCGCGAAGAGCAGGGTCAGCAGGAAGCCCGCATTCGCCAGCTCCAGGAGCTGCTGAACAGCGCAAAGGTCGGCGAGGCCCCCACTCAGTCCGGTGTCGCACTGCCCGGATCCGTAGTCAAGGTCTACTACGACGGCGACGAGAGTGACACCGAGACGTTCCTGATCGCTACCCGCGAAGAAGGCGCACGTGACGCCAAGCTCGAGGTCTACTCGCCGAACTCACCGCTGGGCGGCGCGCTGCTCGAAGCCAAGGTCGGCGACACGCGTGAGTACAACCTGCCCAACGGCAGCACCATGAAGGTCACGCTGCTGAGCGCGGAGCCTTACCACAGCTGATCGGCTGTACCAGCTCTGAAAAGAAGCGCCACCCGACTCGGTCGGGTGGCGCTTCTTGCTCTGTCGACGCTCGCCGTTTCCTGCCCACTCACACCACGCGGCGAGCCTTCATGCCGGCGAAGATCGGGCCGACCTTCACCACGTCGCCGAACGTGGGTGCGTGAAGCATCTGACCGTTGCCGACGTAGATCGCCACGTGGCCGGGGCCGCCTGCCTGCCAGTTGCCGAACAACAGGTCACCGGGCTGCGCCTGATCCAGCGGGATCTCGACGCCGACACCCCACTGCGTCTCCGAGGTCCGGGGCAGAGTCACCCCGGTGGCCGCGTGGATCGCGTACGACGTCAGCCCCGAGCAGTCGAACCCGCCCATCGACGGCCCGTTGATGTTTCCGCCACCCCACACGTACGGCAATCCGAGAAACTTCAGACCGGCCTCGACGACGCCGCCCACCGCTGCGGCGAGGTTGTTGTAGTCGAAGGGCGCAAGCATCAGGGCGAACGAGTCCTGCAACGATTTGATCTGGGCGACGAACGGAGCGGCGACCGCCTGCTCCGCAGGAACCTCGCCCGACTTGTCTGCCGGAACGCCGCCCGCTTCGCGAACTGCGTCCGGCCCGACGTCGTAGGCAGCGAGCGCGAGGTCGACGGTATCGCCCTCGACCTCACCGGACTTCTGCCAGGACTGCGCTTGCTTCACGAGATCGCACAACCGGTATCCGGTTGTCATCACCGGATCGGCAACGCCCAGGATGTCCATCTTTCCGTCGCCGTCACCGTCCTTGCCGTATGCCGTCCACGCTGCGGTGGTGAAGCGGCCAGGCCCGCGCCCACCTTCCGGTGAGATGTCGGTATCGGGTCCGTACTTGAATCCGTTCTCGACCGAGTACAGCGAGGCGATCACCGCGGGCGTGATCTCCGAGCACAGAGCACCGGCCTTTTTGATCCACGGCGCGAACACTGCCACCGCTCCCACGGGCGCCAATGTCGCTCCCGGAAAGTTGGAGGGTACGGAAGGCACGATTCCCTCAGGTGTGTCCTGAGTTCGTGCCGGTCCGTTCCAGGCTGCAAGTGAGACTGCAGCATTCGAAGACTCGTTCTTCTCGACTTGTGCGGGCGCTCCGAGAGTTCCACTCATCACGCCCAGTGCGGTGCCGATCGACACAGCGATCGCCAGGACACCGACTGCCATCCGAACCTCCGATAAACCTCTGAAAATCCATGTACGTGGTCGTACCCGAAACTTGTCGGTGCGAACATCTACTCTTTCGAACATGCATTCGACACGGCTCAGTCTCGCGACTCCTGTAACCAATGTCTCATTTATCTCCGCGGGCGTTACGCAAATGACTACAGACGCCAAGGCTTTTCTCAGGTTCGGCGTGCAAGCTGAGTCCATGAGCGACGATCGGCCACGACCCGCCCGGGGACGCACTACGGTGTATCGACCCGTTCGCCTCGCCCTCGCAGCCACGGCTGTGGCGGGAGCACTCGCAAGCGGCGGACTTTCACTCGTTTCTTCTCCCACTGCCACGGCACTCGCACCGGACACGTCGGCTTCTCACACCAAGAATCCCGTAGCGAAGCGGCCCGTCGTGGTCGCCGGATTCGGAACCCCGGACGCCGTCTCCAACGGTTCGTGAGTACTCCGCGCTCGGCCTCCGAGTGGCTCACGTGGGGGGTTCAGGCCCGGGTCGTCGTCACCGACCCTGAAGTCCTTCCCTCCGCGGCCAGCCTGGTTCGCGGGTACCTCACCGCTGCCGACGCCGCCACCAATCGAGATCGTGCCGACTCCGAGATTCGTACCTATGTCAGCGCCGCGAGCAACGTCGACGGCGTCGCCGTGACCCCGATGTTCGCGCACTTCCTCGAAGACGCGTTGGCTGTCGCACGACTGACCGACGGCAAACTCACGCCGACGGCCGGGTCGGCAGACCCTCACTCCTGGTGGAAGATTCGCGTCGAGAACAACCGCGTGTACAGCCCGGACGACGTCGTTCTCGATCTGTCCGCGACGGCCCGCGCCAGTTCAGCGGACCACTGTGCCGCGTCCACTGCGACTCTTCTCGGGTGTGGCGTGCTGGTCGGCCTCGGCGGGGACATCGCGGTTGCCGGCCCGGCGCCGGAAGACGGCTGGCAGATTCAGGTGCAAGACCTGCCCGGCGACCCGACCTGCCAGGTAGCACTTCCGTCCGACTGCGGGATCGCCACGGCCAGCACCGTCAAGCCACTGCACCGCGAATCGACGGCGACGCCGATGTGGCGCACGGTGTCGGTGATTGCATCCTCCTGCGCCCAGGCCGCCGCATTCAGTCGGGTTGCGGTCGGCATGGGCGGTTCGGCCATCGACTGGCTACATCAACTCGACGTACCCGCCAGGCTGGTCGACCAGGAGTACCGCGTGACGGTTCTGGGCGGCTGGCCTGACGAGTAACTCGCCTCAGTTCTGCAGTCGTACTGCGTAACCGGCGCGGTCGAAGGCCGTCAGAAGTTCCGCCTTGTTGTCCGGACCACGCGTCTCGACGGTGAGGAAGACTTCCACTTCGTCGAGTGCAAGTTCGCCACCGGTACGGGAATGGATGACATCGACCACGCTGGCGCCGTTCGCTCGAACCACTTCGAGCAACGAGACCAGTGCGCCCGGCCGATCGTCGATGGTGATGTGAACGCCGAGGAACCGTCCGGCCGCTCGCAGACCGTGCGAGATGACGTGCGTGAGAAGTAGCGGATCGATGTTGCCGCCGGAAAGCACGGCGCACACCGGCCCTGTCAGTCCCAGCTCCTCCGGAGTGCAGGTCATCAAGGCCGCGACGGCCGCGACGCCGGCCGGTTCGACGATGAGCTTGGCGCGTTCGAGGCACAGCAGGAGCGCCTTGGACAGCGCTTCCTCGCTGACCGTCACCACGGCGTCGACATGGGCGGCTACTTCGGCGAACGGAACCTCGCCCGGGCAGCCAACGGCGATACCGTCTGCCATCGTGGACATCGACGCCAAGGCGGTCGGCTTCCCGGCTGCCAACGACGCCGGCCAGGCGGCCGCGGTCTCGGCTTGCACTCCGACGATGCGGACCTGCGGGCGCACAGCTTTGACGGCTGCAGCCACTCCCGCGATCAAACCGCCGCCGCCGGTGGGAACGAGGATCGTGCCGACCTCAGGCAGTTGCTCGAGGATTTCGAGCCCCACAGTCCCCTGCCCCGCCACGACGTCCTCGTGGTCGAACGGGTGGACCAGAACTGCTCCGGTTCGGTCCGCGAATTCGCGAGCGGCCACGAGCGCTTCGTCGACAGTCGAACCGTGCAGGTGGACCTGAGCTCCATATGCCTTGGTGGCCACCAACTTCGGCAGCGGCGCACCCGTCGGCATGAAGACGGTCGACTTGATTCCCAATTCTGTTGCAGACCAGGCAACTCCCTGCGCATAGTTACCGGCACTGGCCGCCACCACGCCCGCTGCCCGTTCCTCTGCGGAAAGATTGGCAATGCGGTTGTACGCACCGCGCGGTTTGAAAGAGCCGGTGCGCTGCAGATTTTCACATTTCAAACTCACGGCGAAGCCGGTGGTTTCGGACAACACTCGCGAGGCCACGACCGGGGTGCGTCGCATGACCGGGGCGAGCAGTTGCTGTGCAGCCTTTATCTGTTCGAGATTCACGCATGCCTCCAGAAAGTGCGCCTCCACACCCTCGTGAGGTGTGAAGGCGCACTGCAGATTCGAAGTCGAATTACTGTAGAGCGAAGATCAGGACAGCGCTTGCTCGATGTCGCCGACCAGATCGGAGGCGTCTTCGATGCCGACCGACAGGCGAACCAGATCGTCGGGAACCTCGAGAGCGGAACCGGCCGTCGAGGCGTGGGTCATCGCACCGGGGAATTCGATGAGGGATTCGACTCCGCCGAGAGATTCTGCCAGCGTGAAGATCTCGGTGCGCGAGCACAGGTCGAGAGCTGCCGCCTTGCCGCCCTTGAGGCGGACGGAGATCATGCCGCCGAAGCGTCGCATCTGCTTGGCCGCGACCTTGTGCGACGGATGCGAAGCCAGTCCGGGGTAGATGACGCTGGCAACCGCGGGGTGGCCGTCGAGCAATTCGACGACCTTCTCCGCGTTGTCACTGTGACGCTCCATGCGCAGCGCCAGTGTCTTGATTCCGCGCAACGTCAGGAACGCGTCGAAGGGGCCGGGAACGCCGCCGGATCCGTTCTGCAGGAAGGCAAACGCGGTGTCCAGTTCTTCGTCGTTGCAGACGAGAGCGCCACCGACCACGTCGGAGTGTCCGCCGATGTACTTGGTCGTGGAGTGCAGCGCGATGTCGGCACCGAGCTGCAGCGGCTGCTGCAGGTACGGCGAGGCGAAGGTGTTGTCCACCACGATCTTTGCGTTGCCCTCGTGGGCGACCTCGGCAAGGAGCTCGATGTCACCGATATTGAGCAGCGGGTTCGTGGGCGTCTCGACCCAGACCAGCTTGGTGTTGGACTTCATCGCCGCGCGCACCGCATCGACGTCGGACACCGGAGCCGGGGTGTACTCGATCCCCCACTGCGTGAACACCTTGTCGATGAGACGGAAGGTTCCGCCGTACGCGTCGTCGGGGATGACCAGGTGATCGCCGGGTCGAAGTACCGAACGGAGCAGGCAGTCGGTGGCCGCCATTCCCGAACTGAACGCTCGGCCGTAGGTTCCGGATTCGAGCGCGGCGAGGTTCGCCTCGAGTGGGCGACGGGTGGGGTTACCCGTTCGCGCGTACTCGAAGCCACTGCGCATTCCACCGACGCCGTCCTGGGCGAAGGTGGAACTCGCGTAGATCGGCACGTTGACCGCACCGGTCAGCGGATCGGGTTCGTAACCCGCATGCACCGCTTTCGTGGAGAAACCCTGCCAGCTGATGTTGTCGGCCTTGCTGCGTTGCTCACTCATGGTCCCCAGCCTAATGGCGCCGGTGCCGGCGCAGGAATCCGAACTCAGGAATCCGAACTCAGGAAACCCAGGAGATCGTGGCGCGTGATGACACCGACCGGCTTGCCGTCGTCGACGACCATGAGTGCGTCGGTGTCCCCGAGCGCCTTCGTGGCAGCCGAGACCGGCTCGCCGGAACCGATGAGCGGGAACGGCTTGCTCATGTGCTTCTCGACGGAATCCGCAAGGTGCGCACGGCCTTCGAAGACCGCGCTCAGCAGATCTCGCTCGGACACACTTCCGGCGACCTCGCCTGCCATGACCGGCGGTTCCGCACCCACGACGGGCATCTGGGACACGCCGTACTCGCGCAGGATCTCGATCGCATCGCGCAGGGTCTCCGACGGGTGGGTGTGAACGAGGTCCGGCAGCTCGCCCGACTTGCCACGCAGAACGTCGCCGACGGTGGGGACGTTGGTCTTGCCGTCGAGTGGGGTGCGCAGGAATCCGTACGACGCCATCCACTGATCGTTGAAGATCTTGGACAGGTAGCCGCGGCCACCGTCCGGGAGGAGGACGACGATCAGGGCGTCAGGACCCTCACGCTTGGCTACTTCGAGGGCAGCGACGACGGCCATACCGCAGGAACCGCCGACCAGCAGTCCCTCCTCGCGGGCGAGGCGACGCGTCATCTCGAAGGAATCGGCATCCGAGACGGCGATGATCTCGTCCGGGATGGACGGGTCGTATGCCGACGGCCAGAAGTCTTCGCCGACGCCTTCGACCAGATACGGACGACCGGTGCCGCCGGAGTAGACGGAGCCCTCGGGGTCTGCGCCGATGACCTTGACCTTGCCGCCCGAAACTTCCTTGAGGTAGCGGCCGGTGCCGGTGATGGTGCCGCCGGTGCCGACGCCCGCGACGAAGTGCGTGATCTTGCCGTCGGTGTCGGCCCAGATCTCGGGGCCGGTGGTCTCGTAGTGGCTCTCCGGTCCGCCCGGGTTGGAGTACTGGTTGGGCTTCCAGGCGCCGGGGATCTCACGGGTGAGACGGTCGGAGACGCTGTAGTAGCTGTTCGGGTTGTCCGGCGCGACGGCCGTGGGGCACACGACCACCTCGGCGCCGTAGGCGCGCAGGACGTTGCGCTTGTCTTCGCTGACCTTGTCTGGGCAGACGAAAACGCACTTGTATCCACGCTTTTGCGCCACGAGCGCCAAGCCGATTCCGGTGTTGCCCGAGGTCGGCTCGACGATGGTGCCGCCCGGCTTCAGTTCACCCGAAGCCTCGGCTGCGTCGATCATCTTGACGGCGATGCGGTCCTTGGAGCTACCGCCAGGGTTGAGGTATTCGACCTTGGCTGCCACCGTGCCGAAGTTTTCGCCCGTGACGGACGTGAGCTTGACGAGTGGGGTGTTGCCGATGAGGTCGACGACGTGTTCCGCGATGCGCATTCGTCCATGTTCCCAGATGAAAGAAAACGGTGCGCGCGGACGTCGGGCGAAGGTGGTGCAATCCGGCTAGATTGGCAAGTGTGAGTCGAACCGGACTGAAAGCGTCGGTGGCCACGGTGGTGGCCGGATCGAGTGCAGGCACGCTCTCCTGGTTGGGCTACAACTATCTGATGTCGCAGGCGGGGGCGGCCCGCGGGGTGATCGGTCGCAATATCGCCAAGCCACCCGAGGCGGATGGGGTGTACGCGCCCGGCGCCGACAACCCGGAACTCTGGTGGCGGGCCGTGCCCTTCGATCTCCACTTGATGATCTTCGGCGATTCGTCTGCGGCCGGCGTCGGCGCGCTGACGGCCTCGGAAGTACCGGGTGTTCAGGTCGCGAAGCTGCTTGCGAGTGAAACCGGGAAGCGAATCCGTTTGAGCACCAAGGCCATCGGGGGCGCCACCTCCCGCGGGTTGAGTGGGCAGGTCGACGCCATGTTCGTCGCCGGTCCTCCCCCGGACGCTGCGGTGATCCTGATCGGCGCCAACGACGTCACCGCCAAGAACGCGATTCACGCGTCGGCTAAACGCCTCGGCGACGCGGTTCGACGCTTACGCGAGAGCGGCGCCGTCGTTGTTGTCGGCACCTGCCCGGATCTGGGGGTGGTCACGGCGATCCCGCAACCTCTGCGCTCCGTGGTGCGTGAATGGGGCCATCGCCTCGCACTCGCCCAGGCGGCCGCGACCAGAAACGCCGGGGGTCATCCCGTTCCACTGGCCGACCTGCTGGCCAAGGAATTCCTGGCCTCGCCCGACACGATGTTCTCGGCCGACCGTTTCCATCCGTCCGCGGCCGGATACGAACTCGCGGCGAAGCAGATCGTCCCGGTTCTCGCGTCGGCTCTGGGTGAATGGCAGGGTGGCCCGCTACCCGAGCTCCCCCACGTTTCAGAGGCGGCGCAAGCCCGCACCGTCGCGGCCCGACTGACGGCGGCGGCAACCCAGTGGAAAGCCTTCGCGAGACGCACCAAACCTGCAGGTCAGCGCCCCGACGTCAACTGAGTGAGACTGCGTGACCACCATCTGGGAGCGGCAACGTAAATTGTAAGTCGAAGCTGCATTCAACTTGCCCTGCTCGACGGCGTTTCAAGCCGCCCGCGAGCAGTACACAAAAGGAGTTTTCATGCCCGAGGCAGTAATCGTCTCAGCAGTACGGTCGCCCATCGGCCGCGCAATGAAGGGTTCGCTCAAGGACATCCGCCCGGATGACCTCGCAACTCAGATGGTTGCCGCCGCGTTGGCAAAGATCCCCGAGCTCGACCCCACCGAGATCGACGACCTCATGCTCGGTTGCGGCCAGCCCGCCGGTCAGTCGGGCTTCAACATCGCCCGCGTCGTCGCCGTCCAGCTCGGCTACGACTTCCTCCCCGGTGTCACGGTCAACCGTTACTGTTCCTCCTCGCTGCAGACCACCCGCATGGCGCTGCACGCCATCCGCGCAGGCGAGGGCGACGTCTTCATCTCCGCCGGCGTCGAGTCCGTCTCCAGCTTCATCACCGGCAACGCCGACGGCCTCCCCAACACCAAGAATCCGCTCTTCGACGCAGCGCAGGCCCGTAGCGCCAAGCTCGCCGAAGGTGGAGTCGCCTGGACCGATCCTCGCGAAGAGGGCCTGATCCCCGACGTGTACCTGGGTATGGGCCAGACCGCGGAGAACGTCGCTTCCGCCACCGGAATCACCCGCGAAGACCAGGACCGCTGGGCAGTTCGCAGCCAGAACCGCGCCGAGGAAGCCATCGCTCGCGGCTTCTTCGAGCGTGAGATCACGCCCGTCACGCTCGCCGACGGCACCGTCGTCTCCAAGGACGACGGCCCCCGCGCCGGCACCACCTACGAGGGCATCAGCGGCCTCAAGCCCGTCTTCCGCCCCGACGGCACCGTCACCGCCGGCAACGCCTGCCCGCTCAACGACGGCGCAGCCGCACTGGTGATCATGTCCGACACCAAGGCGAAGGCACTCGGCCTGACCCCGCTCGCTCGCATCGTCTCCACCGGCGTCTCGGGCCTGTCCCCCGAGATCATGGGCCTCGGCCCGATCCAGGCCGTCAAGAACGCCCTGAAGATCGCCGGCAAGTCGATCTCCGACATCGACCTGTTCGAGATCAACGAGGCATTCGCAGTGCAGGTCCTCGGATCCGCTCGCGAACTGGGCATCGAAGAGGACAAGCTCAACATCTCCGGTGGCGCGATCGCGCTGGGTCATCCCTTCGGTATGACCGGTGCCCGTATCACCAACACCCTGATCAACAACCTGCAGGAGCAGGACAAGACCTTCGGCGTCGAGACCATGTGTGTCGGCGGCGGACAGGGCATGGCAATGGTGATCGAGCGCCTCAGCTGATCCCCTGAGCACGTCGAAAGCGGCCGCCCGGCTTCTGCCGGGCGGCCGCTTTCGTGTGGTCGTGTTTCAGGAAGTCGTGAACTTCCGAGCAAAACTCCCCAACTCGCGAATCAACTCTCGCGCAGCGTCGTCCTCACGCTGCACGGCAGCGCGAGCTTCGTCCGCCCATCCGTGACGGAGCAGTCGTTTGGCGGCAAGGACTGCCGGTCCGACGTTGGCGGCAATCTGCTCGGCACTCCCGCGGGCGCGTGCCTGTACCTGGTCGGCCGGCACGGCGGCTGTCGCCAGTCCGTAGGCGGCAGCTTCGACGCCGCTGAGCCACCGGGCCGACAGGATCAGCTCGGCGGCTCGCTGCGTTCCGATCACCTTGGGCAGCAACCAACTACTGGCAGCTTCGGGAGCTGTACCCAGCGAAGTGAACGGTGCACGCAGACGTGCGTCCTCGGCAACGTAGACGACGTCGCAGTAAAGCAGCATGGTCAGGCCGATGCCGACGGCAGCGCCGTGTACCGCGGCGATCAATGGCTTCGGGAACTCCACCAGCGCGACGATCAGCGGCGCGAATGCGTGGCCGAAGTCGGCGTTGTCTGCGCCTGGTTCGGCGAGTGCGCGTAGGTCGACGCCACTGGAAAATGCCTTGCCTGCGCCCTCGACGATCACCACGGCCACGGCTTCGTCCGACGCCGCGTCGTCGAGCGCTTTGGTGAACGCTCGAAAACCGGCTGCATCAAATGCGTTCAGGCGACTCGGATTATTGAAGGTCAGCGTTCGCACTGCTCCGGCATCCGCGACCAGGATGGGTTCAGAGGTGTTTGTCGACATTCGCTCCCCTTCGTTCCAAACCAAGCAGTTGCTAGGTATCCAAGCACCGTAACCGTCCACAGACGACAAAAGAAGGGCCCCTCGCGGGGCCCTTCTTCGTGTTACGGATCGACTCGAGAACTAGTCGTTGTTGAAGTAGCTCAGCAGACGCAGGATCTCGACGTACAGCCAGACCAAGGTGACGGTGAGGCCGAATGCGACGCCCCAGGCTGCCTTCTCGGGCGCCTGTGCGCGGATCAGCTGATCAGCGGCGTCGAAGTCGAGCAGGAAGCTGAAGGCTGCGATGCCGATGCAGACGAGGCTGAAGATGATGGCGACGGTTCCACCGTCACGCAGTCCCAGTCCGCCCTCGGTGAAGAAGCTCGCGACGAGGTTACCGAGCGCCAGAACGACAACACCGATCAACGCACCGATGATCATTCGCGTCAGACGAGGTGTCACCCGAATCGCACCGGTCTTGTAGACGACCAACATGCCGAAGAACACGCCGAAGGTTCCGAGGACCGCCTGCGCAATCAGCATCGACGCGTCAGCGCCTTGGAGCTGGAAGGTGAACATGAACGACAGCGCACCGAGGAACAGGCCCTCGGCCGCGGCGTACGCCAACACGATTGCCGGGTTGTCCATTTTGCGACCGAACGTCGCGACCAGAACCAGAACGAGGCCGACGAGACCGCCGCCGATGACCAGCGGGGCTGCGAGATCGGCGTTGTTGTTGACCAGGAAGTACGACACCAGTGCCGAGATCGTCAGCACACCGAGCGTGATGCCCGTCTTGGTGACGACGTCGTCGATCGTCATGGCCCGCGAGGTGGGACCGGTCTGGTACGGCTCGGCCGGAGCGTACTGCGGCTGACCGAACTGCTGGGTTGCCTGCGAGGCGCCCGCCGTCGCAGATCCGAACGAGGCGTATCCGTTGCCCTCTTGCTTGGGCAGATTGCGGAACACCGGGTTGCTGGTGGTGCGCACCGTGATCATCCCTTCATCGTGGTGGCCTACGACGGGTGCGTCGCGGGTTCGCCGGACGGATCCGAGTTTCCGACACGGTCCGTGTACCTGACTAAAAGTAAAGCACTCGTAATTTACAACGTCGAAGCTTCGGTTGTAGTTCCCGGCGCATTTCCGGAAGATCAACACTCGTCGACACTCGTCCCATTTCGATACTAGGACGGTTTGACCGACTTCATCACGATGAACTTCGCGTTCTTCGCCATCGCCTCGCTCGGACCCACCGCGGCTTTCAACGGTTCGCGATACCCCAGATGCGCGTTGTGAACAGTCCACAACTCGCCACCGGGACGCAGGACACGGCCGGCAGCTTCGAACATCTTGAGTGCTCCGCCGGTGTGGACCGCCGCGCCGACGTGGAACGGCGGGTTCAACAGAACCAGATCCGCGCTCGCACTGGGCAACGAACTCACGGCGTCGTCGCGCAGGCCGCTCACTCGATCGCCGACGCCATTTGCGGACGCGGTCGCCAGAGCCGAAGCGACGGCTGCCGAGGACTGATCCGTTGCGATCACGTGCACGTCCGGGAACTTCCGCGCGATCGCCGCCGCGAGAATACCGCTGCCACAACCCAGGTCGATCACGTCACTCAGCGGATCGACCGCAATCTTTCCGAGGTTCTCCAGGAGCAACCGGGTGCCGATGTCCAGGCTCGCACCGGCAAACACGGCGCCGTGAGCAACGACGTCGAGGTCGAATTCGTCGAGGCGTTCGGTCATCGGGAACGTGATAGCAACCTCGGCCTTCGGTTCCGAAGCCTTGAGTACGCGGGACTTCTGCCGTCCACGCGAGGCGCTGACGTCGGAAAACGATTCGCCGAGAACCTTGTTCATCGCCGGGGTGATGTGCTTGTCACGCCCACCGGCGAAGACACGAACCGCCGGGTCGGCGTGGAGCGCGATCAGCTGAGCGATCTCGGCAAGTTCGGCGAGGCTACGCGGCAATTGCATGAGCACGACGCGGGCGCCGCTGAGCAACTCCTCGTCCAGTCCGTGCGAGGTGAAGGCGTCACTGAATCCGAGTTCGCGCGCATTGTTCGCGAGGGCCAGCTCTCCGGTGAGCGGATCCTGGTGAACGCGCACGGCGGCGATTCCGTGCACGAGCGCAACACCGGCAGTCAGCGCACCGTAGTGATCGCCGATCACGACGACGGTGCCCGCCGGTGCCGCGGCAAGAGCGTCGGCGGCCTCGTCGAGGATCAGACGATCAGCCGCATCGACGGCAAAGAGATTGGGTGCCTCGACATCGGGGAATCGGCGCAGACGATCGAACAGTTCGGGTGTGTCGGACATGCCACCAGTCTTTCAGGTGGAACTACGCAACACTCAATCCCCCGACCAGCAGGTGATCAGTTCGACATCCCTGTCAGTTCGACATCCACTGCACGACGTTGTCGACGGTTTCGCGTTCGGTGCGGAATCCGTTCACCGGGTGGTCGGCGTCGGGGTATCCGAACGAGATCGCGCAGACAACCTTGCGAGTGTCGTCGATACCGAAATGCTCGTGAATGAACTTGGAGCTGCCCGCGAGCGCCGCCTGCGGAATGGTGGCGACCCCCAGACTCTGGGCCGCGAGCAGGAAGCTGTTCACGTACAACCCGCAGTCGACTGCGCCGTAGGTGCCCAATGCCTCGTCGGTGGTGATGATCGCGACGTGGGGAGCGCCGAAGAGCTCGAAATTCTTCATCGTCTGTGCCGCGGATCCGGCGCGGTCACCGTGCTCGATTCCGACGCTCGAATACAGCGCCATCGCGCAGTCGAACCGACGCGACTTGTAGATGCCCTGGTACGCGCGCGGGAACTCGAAGTCCGACTCCTGGGCGTTGGCCATCACGTACTCACCGAGGCCGGCGCGGAATCGCTCGGTGCCCTCCCCTTCGGTGATCGCGACCTGCCACGGTTGCGTGTTGCACCACGACGGCGTCTTCTGCGCCAGCCGAAGGATCTCCTCGATCACCTCACGTGGCACCTGACGGTCCTCGTAGGCGCGGCAGCTGATCCGGGCGTCGAGCAACGCTTCCAGGCTCGTATCCACGACGATGCTCTCGGTCATGTGTTCTCTCCTCGATCAGGCTGCACTACAACACTTCGCACGATAGAACTACCGCCTCGACGCAATCGTCAGCGGGTCACCTTTGCGAAGGCCGCCACCAGCTCGCCGAACTCTGCCATCGCCGCATCCGGATCCGGATCTACTGCCGCCAGCGCGACCAGCACATCGGTGGCACCGGATTCGAGCAGCTGCTCGGCGCCGATCATCGTCGCCGGGAGGTCGATCGAACCGTCGGACCCGCGTACGACGGTCAGTCGCCCACGGACCTGCAATTCCGCTGGATCGCGTCCGAGATCCGCCATCGCTTTGCCGATGACGTCGATCCCTTCACGTAGGTCCTCGTCCGCGGCACCCATGATCGGAATCCACCCGTCACCCCAGGTTGCGACGCGTCGTACAACGGCCTTGGAGAGCGAACCGGACACCCAGATCGGGATTCCAGCGGCCGGACGGGGCGCGCAGTACACGTCGTCGAACTTCAGACGAGGGGTGTCGATGCTCGCCGGCGCCGAACTCCACAGGGCCCGGCACACTGCGAGAGCGTCGTCGAGCAGTGGTCCCCTTTTACCGAAGTCCATACCTGCCGCCTCGTATTCACGTTCCTGCCAACCTGTTCCGACGCCAAGGTCGAGTCGGCCCCCGGAGAGCAGATCGAGTGTCGCGGCCGTCTTGGCCAGTACCGCTCCCCCGCGCAGCGCCGCGATGACGATTCCGGTCCCCAAGCGAATTGTCTTCGTCTGTCCGGCAACAAAAGCCAGGACGGTCAGCGGCTCGAGCCAGTTGGCGTCGGGCTCGGTGGGGAACGCCGACCACGTGTACGCCGAGTTGTCCGAGCCCATCACCACGTGATCGGTGACGAGGACCCGGTCGAAGCCGGCAGCTTCCGCGTTCTGACAGACCTGCACGAGTTTCGCGTAGGAGTCCTCCGCGAGAGTGGTGCCGAAGTTGGGAACGTTCAGACTGAAAGTTGTCATGTGTCAAGCCTTTCGGGGCCGGTTGGTCCAGCCACCCTCTTCTGTGGGGAACCAGCCTCCGGCAGCGTGCGAGCCGCCGTCGACGTGGATCACGGTTCCGGTGATGTATCTCGCCAGGTCGGAAGCCAGGAACAGTGCGGGGCCGGCAATGTCGACCGGCTGGCCCGGTCCGCCCAACGGTGCCCACCCCGGCCACTTGTCCCAGTCGTCGGCAGGAACGATCGTGCGATACGGCACCTGTACCGACTCGATCAGATCCGGGGCAATGGCGTTGACGCGCACTCCGGTTCGACCGATCTCCACACCAAGGCTTCTGGTGAACTGTGTCAGCGCGGCCTTGTATGCCGAGTACATCGTGTGGCCCGGGATCGCTCGATGCGCCTCCACCGTCGTCAGGTTCACGATCGATCCACCCAAACCGCGGTCGATCATGCCGGGAAGCAGGGCATGGGTCAGACGCACGACGTGATCGAAATTGATGCTGCCGGCCTCGGACCAGAAACCTGGATCCGTACCGGTGAACTCTGTCGGCGGGTTCAGGAAATGACCCACGTTGTTCACCAGGACGTCCGGCGCGAACTCGGTCAACGCTACGGGGACTTCCCGCGTCCGCACGTCGTACTCGAGATAGTTGATCGAACCACCTGCAGCCGAGTCGAATTCGACGTCGCCAAGAGGAGCCACGTCGACAACCAGAACTGACGCGCCATGCGATGCAAATGCTCGAACAATCGCTGCGCCGATTCCCTGGGAACCGCCTGTGACCACTGCCTTCTTACCCACCAACATCGGCCCTGGGGAGTACGCCGATCCGACCACCACGAAGACACCCTTCTGCAGTTCGATGTGAAGCACTTCGGCGTACCGTCACACATCGATCGGCAAAACGGGCGCAAAGTTCTCACTCAGTGGTAGCCGCGACACCCCACCTGCTCGAACCGCCGAGTCGCCCATTCAAATAGTGCGGAATCTCGGCTGCCCGTATCGGCATTCCCTCGAGGTACCCCTGGATCACGTCACATCCGCACTCGGTCACTATCGCGCGCTGCCTCTCCGTCTCCACGCCCTCGGCGACGGTGTCCAGCCCCAGAGACTTGGCAATCGCGATGACGGCTCGCAAGACAGCGAACCTCGAATTCGAGGGATCCGCGTCCAGCGGTGCGACGAACGCCCGATCGATCTTCAACCGATCGAGCGGCAGCCGGGCCAAGCTGGCAACCGAGGAGAACCCTGTGCCGAAGTCGTCCATCGCAATGGCGATGCCGAGCGCCGAGAGCTGTACCAACACATCTCGGTCGGCGTCGTCGATGACCAACGATTCGGTCACCTCGATCTCGAGTCGGCTGGGGTGGAGGTTCACCTCGATCAGTGTCCGGCGTACCGAGTCGACGTATCGACTCGAACGCAGTTGCACCTGAGAAACGTTGACGGCAACCCGAATGTCCTCCGGCCACGTTGTCGCCGCCGTGCAGGCAGCCCTCAGAACACCTGCACCGATCGGCACGATCAAGCCGGTTTCCTCGGCGACCGAAATGAAGTCTCCCGGCGAGACGAGACCTGAAGTCGGATGGTTCCACCGCAGCAGAGCCTCGAACCCGACAACAACTCCCGTCGCGGCCGAGACCTGTGGCTGATAAACCAACTCGAACTCTTCGTCGATCAACGCACGACGAAGATCCAACAATGCCCTGGCCCTACCCGTCGCACGATCCCGCAAAGTCGCATCGAAGGCGCGAATCTGGTTCCGACCGCTCTCCTTTGCGTGGTAAAGCGCGAGGTCCGCGACAATCACCAGGTCTTCGAGGCTGTCGGCGTCGTCGGGCATCGAGCCGTACCCCAGACTGGCACGAATGCGAATCTGGTTGCCGACCAGTGAAAATGGTCGTTCGAATGAGTCGAGAATCGTTTGGAATCTCTTCTCCACCTCATCTGCACTCCCGATGTCGTCGAAGGCTACGTCGTCGAAGGCGATGGCGAACTCGTCACCCCCCAGTCGGCCACAGATCTCGTTCGATCGCAGAACGCTGTGCAGTCTGCCGGCAACATCGCGAAGCACGTCGTCTCCGATGTGGTGTCCCAACCGGTCGTTGATCGACTTGAAGTTGTCCAGATCCAGAATTGCCAGCCACACCCTGTGTCCGTCCCGAATCCGCGAAGACAGTTGAGCGTTGAAGCTGTACCGATTTCTGA
Source organism: Rhodococcus sp. SG20037 (assembly GCF_031763325.1). NCBI lineage: Bacteria > Bacillati > Actinomycetota > Actinomycetes > Mycobacteriales > Nocardiaceae > Rhodococcus > Rhodococcus sp. SG20037. Next base: position 4,539,568 of record NZ_CP134497.1, read on the forward strand.
GCCCGGTCAACGAATCGATCTCTGCCAATCGCAAGATGTTCTGGCGCTGGTGATACGAGTGCGTGATATCGGATCCGACACCGCGCCACCCGTAGGTCGCCCCATCGCCACTGCCCGGGTGACCTGACATCGACCACCAGCGAGTATCGCCCCGAACGACGACCTGCATGGTGAGGTCCCGAAACGCCGTCCCGGCTTGAAAATTCGCGGCGAGGAGATCAAGGGACTTCCTGCCCACATCTGTTCGGGACGCGCCGATCCCGATCAGGATCTCGTGCATTGTGCGGCCCCGAATCTGTGCTGCCGGCAAACCGACCTGCTCGGCGAATCGATACGACACGGTACTGGCGATACCGCGCGAATCGGTCTCCCAGAGCCAATCCTGTGCTCCGTCTTCGAGATCGTTGAGCAACAACTCGACGAGATCTCGTTCGTCCTCGGCTATGAGTTCGGCGCGTAGCCGTCTCTCGAAAAGTTTGGCCAACAGCAAAGTTCCGCTGTAGAGCGAACCTACAAAGACGACCAGCACCCCGATCAGCACGAAACGCGATGTGCCCGGTTCCGTCCAGAACGCCCCGGCCAACCCGACTCCCACCAGGCTGATCCAGACCACAGTGATTCCGCGAAACATCATGGTGGGAAACACGCCGACCGCGATCCCACCGATCAAGGTCGAGCTCAGTACCAACTCGTCACGAGGATCGAGCATCGGGAAGAGAACGAGAGCCAAGCACGCCAGGAGCACTCCCCAGACAATGATTTCGACTGTGAGTACCACCAGTTCGGTGGTCTGGGACTCGGAGACGCCGAGACGCGAGCGCCGGAGCCAATACACACTGAATCCAGCGCTCGACAACAGCATGACGCTCGACCAGGCGAAGGTGAACCATCCGGCATCCACCGGCAGAAGCACCACGATCGCTGACAAGGCAACCGCCGCGGTCAGAAACGACCACGGCAGTACGCGCGCGGTGAACCGCAGTCGTCGATCGAGTAGGCGACGGCGATCGTAATCCGAGAGGTGTTGTTCCGTGCCGCTGCGACCGAGTTTGCGCACCGACGTCCCGACGCGACGCCTACGGAGTATTGCCGGGTCACCCACGTCGGCCTGCTACCGCCGCTGCGACCGCGTCGACCGACATGGCTCCGCCGGCGATGTATCCCTGAACAGTCCTCACCCTTGCAGCGGCCACGGACTTCAAGTCTTCCTCACCGTCGACTCCCGAGACGACGACCTCCATTCCCAACGCGTCGACCAGATCCACGACAGCTTCGAGGATCGACCGTCCACCAGGCACTGCACCCGAAATGGAGCGCTCTATCCGGACTCGGGTGAACGGAAGGCCGGACAGTGATGCGAGCGAGGAGAATCCGGCGCCGAACTCGTCCACGGTCAGCGCGATTCCCATGTCCGCGATGGCGTGCAACGCAAACTTGGACTCGTCGGTGATCGCCGATGATTCGTTGAGTTGGAGCTCGAGCTGATGTGCACTGACACCTGATCGTCGAAGCGAGTCCCCTATCGCGACGACAAAGGAATCCGATTCGAGCTGACGCGTCGATACCGCGACGGCTACCCGCAGGTGATCAGGAAGGCGGGACGCCGCCTCGCAGGCCAACTCGAAGACGGTAGTCCCCAGTGAGTACGCCAAACCGGTGTCGTCTGCGACGCTCATGAATTCGGCGGACGTAACGGCACCGAGGCGGGCGTTGTGCCAGATCACGCGGACTTCCACGGCCACGATCTCGCGGGAAACCACGTCGATCCTGGGCAACAGCTCGAGTTCGAGGTCCTTCTCCGCGACAGTGTTTCCCATATCTTCGAGCAGGCGGGCCCGCCGATCGGCCACGGACTTCATCGAGTCTCGATATTCACGTACGGCCCCGCGCCCGGATTCCTTTGCCGCGAACAAAGCCAGGTCCGCAGCGCCCATCATCTCGTCGGCGGAGGACGGCAGCTCGTCGGGGAGGTAGTACCCGATGCTGCATCCGATCTCCAACCGCGTACCGGCCACTGTGATCGGCTCGTGCAGAGTTTCGATGTAGCGGCCGAGCAGAGTACGAACTTGTGAGCTGTCACCCACATCGGTGAAAAGAACCGCGAACTCGTCTCCCCCCAGACGTGCGAACAACTGTGACACCCTGCCGGCTTCGGACAGGCGATCCGCGACCTCTCGCAGAACCGCGTCGCCAACGGTGTGTCCCAGTGTGTCGTTGACCGACTTGAAGTTGTCGAGGTCGAGCATGGCCAACGCGAGACCACTTTCGCTTGTGTACGGCTCGCGCAGCAGTCGCTCGAGCTCGGTCCAGAAGCTGTGCCGGTTCGGCATACCGGTGAGTGCGTCCACACGACCCATCCGCACGATCTCGTCACTCTGCAGTTTTACTTCCGTGACGTCGGAACCGACTCCTCGCCAGACGAACTCGTCGGGTGTACGGCCGGGGCGCGGGCGTCCGGAGATCTGCCACCACCGAATTTCACCGTGAACTCGGACCGGAACGAGCACGTCGACGAATGCGGTCTTCGTGTGGCGGGCCTGCTGCAACTCCATCAGCGCATCGATCCCGCCGGGGATCCGTAGGGTGCCCAACTCCATGAACAGGTCCTGCCACGCCGTTCCCTGCAACTCGGTGGAGTCCAGCCCCGCTTCGACCGCGAGCCGCGTCGGGATTCGGTTGAACTTGCCTTTCTGGTCCGTCTCCCACACGAAGTCCCCGGCGTTGCCTTCGAAGTCTTCGAGAAGCATCTGCACGACCGATCGTTCCGACGCGGCGCTCAATTCAGCTCGATAGCGAGATTCCAGGTTGCCCGAGACCACTATCGTGCCGCCGATCAGAGCCGCGCCATAGGCGATCATTCCAATGAGAATTCGTTCGAACTCGGGTCCCGGCTGAAGCCAGAATGCCACCCCGAGGATTATCAGATTGGACAGGACCCAGGTGACCCCCACCACTCGCAACATCGCGGTGGCCACGGCTCCGGCACCGGTGATCGATGTGGTGACCGCTATCAGGATCAGATCGCCGGAATCGTCCAGGATCGGGTACAGGACCAGGGCGAGCGAGGAATACAGGATCCCGACTACAGCAAATTCGACGATGAGAAACGCGTAGGACATCCGGTACGTGGGCGTGATCAGGTTGAAATGAATGGCGAGACCCACGCACATCCCCACCAACCCGATCACGCCGGACAGCAATGGCCACACACGCGGCAGCGGTCCGCCGTCCGGGGGAATTACATACAACGTCAGCCCGAGTGTGACGACGAGGTGGACGGCAGCGGCCCATGGCAGCACGCCGAAGGTAACGGCTATCTGCTCACGAGTTACGTCATCACGTTGGGCGGGCGTCAGTCTTTCTCTCTGGCGGGGTTGCAGAAGCGACAGGACTGGCATCACTTACCTCCCGCTCCCACGACGCAATTGAATCGGACGTCCGACTCAGCAATTCTTCCGTAATTGGACGTTGCCGTGTCAACCAGTGCGTCCACCCTATTTCGGAGTCGCGTCTGCCCACAGACACAGTAATCAGCAAACTGCTGGTCTGCCGCAAGTTGGCGCCGCAAGTTTGATGCCCATGGGTTGAAATCAGACATGAGGGACAATGGCCGGAGATCGCCGATCACGTCGGTGGAGATTCCTCGACGGGTAACACGATCGGACTCATTCGAGTTCAGACAAGGACTATCACGATGGCAATCGACTACACCCGACGTTCCGGCGAGTCCACTCCGTCGCAAGCACCGGTCAGCCTGAGCAAGATCACGCTCACCAAATCGGCACCGACGGTCAACCTCGCGAAGGCGGGTGAACGACAAGGCAATATGCGCGTGAACCTCAACTGGTCACAGGGGGCACCACCGAAGAAGACCGGTTTTCTCGCCAAGCTCGCCGGCGCAGGCTCTGGTGCGGTCGACCTGGACCTCGGATGCCTCTACGAACTTGCCGACGGGTCCAAGGGAGTAGTTCAGGCCTTGGGTAACAGTTTCGGTTCACTGACTTCTCCGCCCTACATCTCCCTCGACGGCGACGACCGCAGTGGTGCGAACACCGGCGGCGAGAACATGCACGTCAATCTTGGTGACCCAAGCGCTTTCCGGCGAATCCTGATCTTCGCGATGATCTACGACGGCGCTCCCAACTGGGCGGCGGTGGACGGCGTCGTCACCTTGTATCCCACCAACGGGCCGGAGGTGGAAGTGCGACTCGACTCCGCCAGCAACCAGGAGCGACTGTGCGCGATCGCTCTCATCCAGAGTTCAGGTCAAGGCGTGACGGTGACGCGCGAAGTGCAGTACATCAACGGCAGTCAGTCAGATCTCGATCGGGCCTACAACTGGGGAATGAAATGGGCTGCCGGACGAAAGTAGGGGCTGCGGACGGGATCTCCCCCATCCGAATGACAATGTCCGAATCATCCACAATGTCGCAAGTTACTGGATAGTGTCGAGAAGTGGGGTCGGACATGAGGGGTCACGCTCGACACCGATAGTGGGTCGGTGACGCTATGTGCTTGGCGACGCCGACGTTCGACCGGAAAGGCCCTCGATTTCCCCCGAGATCGAGGGCCTTTTCGTATCTTGCGTCACTGTTCGCACCCTTTCATTAGTTGATCGTTAAACTAGGCGTTCGTCCAACATGCACCGATGGAGAACGTGAATGTCCACGAATTCAGATCGACGCCCGCGCCTGCCCGTGAGAATCGCCTACCTCGCCGCAGGAGTTCTCTTTGTCGCCGCCATGCTCCTGTTTGCAAGCGTCGTCAACCCTGATCGGGACCGCGATTTCTCGATGAACCACGTCCCCGCGGGGACGTCGACGACCGCCTTCGCCGCAACGTCCGACCTCGGCTAACGAAGGTACCGGTACGTAAGTGGCGCACGTCACGAACTGTGGGTAGTTTCAACGCCGATGGTTCGCCGTAGGTCGGTATTGAGAGGGACGGCCAACCACTGCCCTGCCTGGTTGCCCCACCCAAGCACGCAGGGCACCCCAGATCAGGCAGGCACCCCCGATAATTTAAGCCTCAAGTAACTGTTACTCGGGAAAGACTTGTATGAAACGGGGACGAATCGTACATTTCATCCGGCAGTCGGCCTTCGTCCGACGCCTTTGCCGTCAATGTCGACGGAACTTCTCTGAACACCACCACAAGTCGGCCACTTGTCGTGACCGCATTCGTCCTCGCGAAAGGCTCGCCCATGTTCGATTTCTTCGGCGCAATCTCCGGCTTCTTCGGCCTACTGTTCGGCACCGGCTCGTCGAGCGGGAGCTCGGGAGGAAGCAGCGACGCACCCGTCGCCCCGCCTACCTGATCCACAAGCCTCACCCGGCACCGATCCGCCGGGTGAGGCTCTCGCGAATCTCTTTGAAACACAACGTAACAGCACTTCAACCCCACCGACTTTTCTGCGGATCCACGCCGACACACTCCGGCGTCCGGACAGTTTCACCACATCGCCTGCAGTAATGGGTCCTGTGTCCGCCATTCTCCGTCGAGGCACACCCGCAGACCTCCCAACCGACAAGGCATGTGTTCGCCGTGAGCCGGTGTCCGTTAGGGCAGCAGTCCGGGGATTGCTCGGTCAACCGCATCTCCACATTTTCGCACACATGTTCGACAACTTGGTACTGCACGCTGCACATTCGATTACACCGGACGCTTCCGGTCGGCCCGAGCGCAACTATCCCTTCCGTCACTTCGGTCTGCTTTAATACGAAGGCTTTGTCGGGGGTTTACCAATGTCCGAAGTTGTCGAGTTTCTGCGAGCACACGCAGGCGAACACGGGGTTGAACTATGGGTTTCTTCAAGAAGGCGGCTGTGACTGCTCTAGCGGTCGCTGCAGTCGGAGCATCAACAGGGATCGCATCAGCTGATCCGTCGACCGACGTGAATTACGAAGCGAAGGTCGTCGACAAGTCGATCGTCACCACCATCGACGCCGGGCTGTTCAAGGTGTCCGGCGACGGCAAGTCCGTCGTCTTGCAGGACAGCAAGGGAGCCGACCTTGTTTCCCTGCCTCTCGCATACAACCTCGGGGATCTACAGTTCCCCTTCGATCGCACGATCAGTGAAGACGGTAAGACCCTCACGCTGACACCGATCACCGATTCTGCGAAGGCAACACCTCGACCCGAGAGTGCGCCTGCGGCAAAGGAATGGACGCCCGTCGCCTCGCCCGAGGAGAATGATCGGGCGATTGCGCACTTCCAGAGCCAACTCGGACTCGGCACTCAGGTCGGCAGCCTGCTCGGCACCATCGTCGGCGCCGGAATCGGTTGCGCTGTCGGCGCTCCGCTGGGCTTGACCATCGTCGGACTCCCCGTCGCCGCGGCACTGTGCCTGGGTGGCCTCGCAACAGGCGCCGGAATCGGCGGTGTCGCCGGAACGATCCTCGGCGGCGGCGGCGCGGCTGTCGTAGCCGGCATCGATCTCGTCAACACGCTGAATGCTCCTGCAGGGACGACCGTCTGGGCTCAGTAGCCACTTGGTGGTCAGTCACTGCTCCACGGAAAACCCCGCCCGTCCGAAGAGGACGAGCGGGGTTTTTCGATTCAATGTGCAGGAGGATCTACGTGGTGCCCCCAGTCGGACTCGAACCGACACACCGCAACCCAGGTCGCCCAACTCAGCGGAGAGGTTGCGTCGATGTACCCGATTTACGGGCTAATGGTGAGCTTTCTGGCGTACAGCGGACTTCGCGCATCTGAGAACTCGGGGTTGGAGATTCGGGACCTCTCGTTTACGACCGGCCCAGCCAAGGCCGACGGCTCCCCCACTACCCGATGCGCAATCAGCGTCCTACGAACCAAGAACCGAAAGGAGGGTCGGTGGGAGTCGAGCACGCCGAAATCTAAGCGGTCCCGCAGGACCGTTCCGCTACCGACTTGGCTGGCTGAGCGCATGCGCGACTACCTCGCGGAAGAACACCCGAGGTCCACCGAGCCGACTGCTCCGCTGTGGCCGTCGAGGAAGAACGGCGGTGGCTTCCGGCCTGCGGGCGAGCGGCACGCGGTTCCGCTCGACTGGACCCAACCAAACGCAATGGGCGCGTTCTACGACACAATATTTCGTCCCGCGCTGGTGGTGGTCGGACTTCCCGCTAGCGCCCCAGCGACCACCGACCTTTCCGCCACTCGCGGAGTACGACTCCACGACCTCCGCCACACCTTCGCGACGATGCACCTTATGGCCGGCACCCACTTCATGCAGGTCTCAAAGTGGCTGGGGCACTCAACCTTTACGCTCACCCTCGACACCTACGGCGATTGGATACCAGAAGAGGATGGTGGCGCAGGCAATGATCTTCCCGAGCCTACCGCCGTCCTCACAACACCAGCCAATGGACTGTCGAACGTAGTGCCGCTGTTCGGTAAGCGATCTGCCGGGCAGCCCGGTCGGTCATACTCGAGAAGTTCTTGACCGATAAACCGTAGAAGAACTGGGCTTCCATCGGGACCGCAGGACATGCCGGTCGGAGCCATGTAATCCTTGAGATCAGTATCGATAGCTGCTTCAATCCGGACCCCCGAGGAGTTCAAGCCCAAGCGCCTCGCGCACGTTACTGGACCAGCCACTAAACAACTCTCAGTATCGTGTGCGCCAGTCGTCTATCGTGACCTGCAATCTTTCCGGGTAGTAATTTGTTCGGCTACCGTTCGGGTCTGTTGACTGTGCCTCATATAGTGACAACGCACACTCAGTGTTGATGAGTGCAAGATTGATCGAGTCCGCCATCATTCCGAAAGATTCCATCGGATTTCCGAGCAGATGGATTGGCCATGCATGCCCGTGGGTGAAACTAGAGCAAACCCTGTATCCCAGCTTAGAGACCGTCTGATAGTGCACCCCGGCCACGTCGGACGTGTGCTTTGGTGGATTGGCAGCGATCCAATTCGCGGCCTTCCGAACCATTTCCGAGTACTGTCGTGCGTTTGCAGGCTCAAGGGTTTCCAAGACCTCAAGCTCCTTGGTGTGGAACTCGAACCGATGCTTGTTCTGCGCATAGGCTTCGTCAGACATCGTTCGAAGCCCATTGTCGTGAGCGTTCTGTGTCTCTCCATGCCATTCTCGCGCGTGCTCAATTCCCACCTTTGCGAGACCAGCAGCTCTCTTGCGCCTTGCGTCTCGATCTTCGGAACTCATTATCCAAATAGCTTGCGCTGAGCACTCGACTGCTGTTCTGCACAGTGAAAGAAAAGCAGCAGGGTGATGGTTGAATGGAGCGTCTGCCTTCGCCTGTACAACCAATGCCCTTGTCGAAGCAATCGCGTCGATAGCATTCATGATCGGGTACATCACGGTGCCAGACAAGCCCTCTGGGATCTTCTCATAGTATCCATCCGCGTCGTCCTTAGCCATTGGCGTGCCGGGATCAGGACGATGGGGTTTCAGCCCCCATGCCTTGAGGGTCTGACCTCGCTCAGCCCGTTCCGAGACGCGACCGAGAGCGGGGTTCAACATTGCAGCGAGTGCATAACGCACGTCCGGTGGGTTCATGAGCTGAAACCATACCGACCGCCCCCGACACTCGCGCCTACGTCCGCCTGGGGTACGCCGCACGTCACGGCCTTTTCACGGCCCTGCAGGACCTGGGGCGCCATTCGATTTACAGGGAAGGCGTCGCGACCTGCGGCTACTTGGTGCCCCCAGTCGGACTCGAACCGACACTTGACGGATTTTAAGTCCGTTGCCTCTGCCAATTGGGCTATGGGGGCCTTGCCGCACCCGACGGGTCGGGTGCGGCAGGGATCAGACTATCGGGTCGGTCTGAGCTACCGACATCGCGATGCCGTCGAGTATGTCGTGTTCGCTGACAACCAGTTCGGTGATCCCGGCTTCGGCTTCGAACGCTTGAGCCAGCACCGTGGTGATGATCGCTCCGCCGCCGATGACGTCCACCCGCCCCGGATGCATCGGGCCGAAGGCAGCACGATCAACCCGAGGCATAGCAATGAGACGCTCGCACACGTCGAACAGTTGATTGAACGAAATCCTCGACAGGTGCACCTTCTCGGCGTCGTACTCCGGAAGATCCTGCGCGATCGCGGCCAGCGTCGTCATGGTTCCAGCGACACCCACCCACGTGTGCGCCTTCTCGACGGGTACGGCCTCGAACGCCTCGGCAAGTTTCGCGGTCGCGAAAGCCGTCGCCTCGGAAACCTGCTCTGCTGTAGGCGGATCCGACGGTAAGCAACGCTCCGTGACGCGCACACAGCCGATGTCGGTGGAGTACGCAGCCTGGACGCCCGACGTGTCGCCGAGGACAACTTCGGTGGATCCGCCGCCGAGATCGACCACCACGAAGGGGCCCTCCGACGGATCGAGTTCTCCCACAGCACCGCTGAACGAGAGGCGCGCCTCTTCGTCGCCGGTGATGACCTCTGCTCCGGATCCGGGAATCACCGCGCCGAGCACGTCCCGCGTCATCGTGAAGAATTCTTCCCGATTCGCAGCGTCGCGAGTAGCCGAGGTGGCGACCATGCGAACGGCGGTTGCTCCGGCATCGGCGATCATCGACGCGTACTCGACCAGCGCGACCCGGGTGCGTTCGATGGCCTCGGGCGCGAATGTCCCTGTCGCATCAACACCTTGACCGAGTCGCACGACGCGCATCTCGCGCCGGACATCCACCAGACGACCGTCGGCGCCGACGTCGGCGATCAGCAGTCGAATGGAGTTGGTACCGCAATCGACTGCGGCGACACGGCGAGTCACCGGTCGGTGTTGTCGGCATCGTCGATGCCAGGCCAGTCCGCGGGAATTGCAGTGCCGCGCAGCTTTCCGTGACCGGCCAACGCGACGGACTCGTCACCGAGCGGATTGACGCCGGGTCCCTTGGCAAGCGAATGTGCCATCAGCACGTGCAGGCACTTGACACGATCCGGCATCCCACCGCCGGCAAAGTCGGTTCCCAGAGATTCGATCGCGTCCCGCTCGGCAAGGTACGACTCGTATGCCCGTCGATAGGCCGCGGCAAGTTCCGGATCCTGGGTCAGGCGTTCGGTCATTTCACGCATGACGCCGGCGGATTCCTGACGGCTCGCTTCGGCAGTCAGTCGCGGGTCCGTGAGGTAGTACAACGTCGGGAACGGTGTTCCGTCCGGAAGTTTGGGGGCGGTCTTGACCACGCCCGGCTGACCGTCCGGGCTGCGGTACGCGATCTCGATCACTCCGCGTGGCTCACGGCCCAATTGAGCGGCAACGGCGTCGAGATCCGCTTGTGAAACCTGTGGGGAATTTTCGGACGTGTTGCTCACCCGGTGGGTACTCCTTGTTCTTCTGGCTCTATCGGCGCCAACGGCATCGGGGCCGGTGTCGTCGTCTCGGGAACCACTGGCGGTTCCGAAATCGTTTGCCACAGATCGCGATACCACGGACCTGTGAGCGGTGTTTCCTTTTCCTGCTTCTTCTCGGGTTCCTTGTAGTCACCGGGAAGCTGAACCTGGAACGGGGTCTCGCCCGGTTTGACGTACCGAAGGCGTTCTCGTGCAAGAGCTTCGATGTACGCAGGGTCGTCGAAGCGCGCGTTCTGCCCTTGCAGCTTTCGCAGTTCTTCCTCGAGTACCTGACGTTCGGCCGCCACCTGCGCGGCATCCGAACGCTGGCTGATGTAAGTACGGAGCGGCACTGCCAGTGTCAGCGCCAGCATGAGCACAACCATCGCGAGCACAACTGCCCGACTGGTGGACAAGCCGAAAATGGTGTTGTCCGACTTCGGAAGCCGAGACCAGAACTTGTTGGTTCCGCTCTTCCCCCGGGCCGACTTCGACCCTCGCGCCGACGCTTTCTCGGCGGAGACCCCCGGTTGCGCGGGGTCTGTCACAGCGGAATCGACTGCTTCCGGATCTACCGAAGGTTCCGACACGCGCGGGCGTCGGGCGCTGTCCCGACGCGCACGCGACGGTGTGTCCCCACGACGGGAACCACGACCCCCCGGACTTCCGCCGGGGGATCGTGGCTTACCGCGCTGTGCAGACACTACTGAATCTTAGATTTCCGTCAGGCCTCGAAAGCGAAGCGCGGGAACGCAACCTCGCCGGCGTAACGTGCTGCGTCGCCGAGGTTTTCCTCGATGCGCAGCAGCTGGTTGTACTTGGCAACGCGCTCGCTGCGTGCCGGAGCACCGGTCTTGATCTGGCCGCTGCCGACGGCAACCGCGAGGTCGGCGATGGTGGTGTCCTCGGTCTCGCCGGAACGGTGGCTCATCATCGTCTTGTAGCCGTTGCGGTGAGCGAGATCGACGGCGTCGAGGGTCTCGGTCAGGGTGCCGATCTGGTTGACCTTCACCAGGAGTGCGTTGGCCGCACCCTTGACGATGCCTTCTTCGAGGCGCTCGGGGTTGGTGACGAAGAGGTCGTCGCCGACGAGCTGGATCTTGTTGCCGATCTGATCGGTGAGTGCGACCCAGCCGTCCCAGTCGTCTTCGTCGAGCGGATCCTCGATGGAAACGAGCGGGTAGGCGTCGATGAGCTCGGCGTAGAACGCCGCCATCTCGGCCGCGGTGCGGTTCTTGCCCTCGAACTTGTAGCCGGTGCCGTCGGTGTAGAACTCGGTGGCAGCGACGTCGAGAGCGAGCGCGACGTCGGTACCCAGCTTGAGGCCGGTCTTGTTCACGGCGATCGTGATGAGGTCGAGTGCTTCCTTGGTGCCTGCGACGTCGGGCGCGAATCCGCCTTCGTCGCCGAGACCGGTGGAGAGGCCCTTCTCCTTGAGAACCGACTTCAGGGAGTGGTAGACCTCGGCGCCCCAGCGCAGCGATTCCTTGAAGCTCGGTGCGCCGATGGGAGCAACCATGAACTCCTGGACGTCGACGCCGGTGTCTGCGTGCGCGCCACCGTTGAGGATGTTCATCATCGGGACAGGGAGAACGTGAGCGTTGGGGCCACCGACGTAGCGGAACAGCTCGAGGCCCGAGGACTCGGCGGCGGCGCGAGCCACGGCAAGCGAGGCACCGAGCAGAGCGTTTGCGCCGAGACGCGACTTGTCCGGGGTGCCGTCCGCGTCGAGCAGCGCCTGGTCGACCGTGCGCTGCTCGGTTGCGTCGATGCCGATGATGGCAGGAGCGATCTCGCCGAGCACAGCCTCCACGGCCTTCTCGACGCCCTTTCCGCCGTAGCGTGCGCCACCGTCGCGCAGTTCGACGGCTTCGTGCTCACCGGTCGAAGCGCCGGACGGCACCGCAGCCCTGGCGAAACTTCCGTCTTCGAGCAGAACCTCGACCTCAACCGTGGGGTTACCACGGGAATCAAGGATCTCGCGAGCTCCGACCTGCTCAATACTGGCCACTGTGTGGTTCTCCTTCGAATGGGCTTCGCATTGGGGCACGCTCTGCGTGCTTGACACTTGGGCTCCGACCCCTCCGGTCGAAAGAGGACCACGATCGCGGCTGGGCCTCTGCAGTGCCAGCACCTCTGTAGTGCCAGCACACAGCCTAACCGCACGGGCCGAAGGCTTCTTTATCGACGCGCGGTCACGGGTCCGACCTGCGGATCGATCACCGTCAGTCCGGCCGTACCCCGACTGAATACGCCGACGCACGATCACGAACGAGCGCGAGATAGTCGCCCGAGAGGTTGTACGCCATCAGTGCCTGCTGCCATCCGGCAGCGGAAGTGAGGTCTCCCCCGCGTGCACACAGGTAGCGGGCGGCCGTGAGGGCAGCGTCGTCGATGTTGTCGGGGTCCACCCGGCCGTCGCCGTTGGCGTCGACTCCCCATTTGAGCCACGTCTCGGGGATGAACTGCATGGGCCCCATCGCACGGTCGTGCACTGGATCGCCGTCCATCGCCCCGCCGTCGGTGTCGGGGATCTCGGCAACTCCCGGGCCACCGTCGAGAGGGATTCCCCGAATGATCGGAGCAACCTGGCCGAACGCGTCGACCGACGAGCCGTCGTAGGTCCCGTGGCGGCTCTCGACGCTGCCGATACCGGCCAAAGTTGTCCACCCGATTCCGCAGCCGGGAAGCGTCTCGGCCATGACCGCAGCGGCGTACCCGTAGGCCTCGAGTGCCGTCGTCCCGATCCCGATGTCGTCCGACAATCCCGCTGCCCAGTCGGCGAGTTGATCAGCACTGCGGCCGGGAGCATTGATGTCGATCGGCGGCGTCGGAGAGCCGGTACCTGGGGGTATGCCCTCCGGAATGGCTACTTTCGGTTCGTTCGATCCACACGCCACGATGCCTGCGCCCAGCAAAGCTGTTCCGGCAGCTACTGCTGCTACGGCTCGCGAGAGACGCCGGGGACTTCTGCGGGCTGCGGGAGTTCGGTACACCCCTCCATCATCCACATGCGAGTGAACTACTCCCGAATCCATTAGTAAAGAACAGCAAAAGTACAGGTGAGAGCATGGTTCGCCGTCGATGATGGAGTATCTTCTTCTGAGTTAAGGCTGGCCTAGCCTCATGCGTTCGTCAGAAGCTGTTGCACTCACTCAGTCAGGAGTCGCCCGTGCCCGTGTCGGTACTCGCTGCCGCGAGCACACCATCAGTTGCCACCCAGTTATTCGGCAGTGGCCTGATCGGTCTGCGCGAAGGTCTCGAAGCGGGCATCGTGGTGATGATTCTCGCCGCCTACCTCGTGAAGGCCCAGCGCAAGGACGCACTGAAATGGGTGTGGCTCGGCGTCGCGATCGCCGTCGCGATGGTGGCGATCATCTTCTTCGCGATCCACTACGGAACGTCGACGGTCGACGGCCTGACCGCGGAGATCATCGCGGGCGTTGCCTCCCTGATCGCCGTCGTCATCGTCACGATCATGGTCCTGTGGATGCGCACGGCCGCCAAAAACATTTCCGGAGATCTGAAAGCGGGGATGGAGAAGGCGTTGATCGCCGGACCCGTCGCCATCTTGTCGCTGTCGTTCTTCGCGGTCGGTCGTGAAGGCGTCGAGACTGCGTTGCTCATGGTCGGTTACGCCGAGAACACCGCAGGCAGCTCCTGGCCGTTGGTCGGACTGCTCCTCGGAATTCTCCTGGCCGCCGTCTTGACCGTCGCCATGTACTTCGGCGCCCTCCGTCTCAACCTGACGACCTTCTTCCGGTACACGGCGATCTTCCTCATCGTCGTAGCCGCCGGAATCCTCTCGTACGGTGTTCGCGCTCTGCAGACCGGAAACGTCCTGCCGGGCGGTTCGAATCTCGCGTTCAACCTGACACCCGGCTACGACCCGTCGACCTGGTACGGCACCGTCCTCGCCGGAATCTTCAACTTCCGCCCGGACCCGACCGTCCTGCAAGCCGTCGCATGGGTCGTCTACCTCGTAGTCGTCCTCGCGCTGTTCCTACGTCCCCTTCCGTCGAGCCCATCGGAACCGACAACCCCGCCTGCGCACGACACACACGTTCCCGAAAAATCCTGAGAGGCATTGCCGACATGCGTAAATCCACCCTCGTACTGGCCACGGCCGCGGTACTACCCTTCTCCCTCGCCGCATGCACCGAGAAGACGACCGCGAGCGACGGCGACATCGTCGTCACGGCCACCGACGATTCGTGTGACGTCAGTGCCACCACTGGAACCACTGGCAGTTCGACGTTCCAGGTGACGAACAACGGCTCGAAGGTCACCGAGTTCTACGTCTTCGCCGAGGGCGATCGAGCGATGGGCGAAGTCGAGAACATCGGCCCCGGCCTTACCCGGCAGCTGATCGTCTCCCTCCCCGAGGCTGCGACCTATCAACTCGCGTGCAAGCCGGGCATGGTCGGAACCGGCATCCGTCAGGACTTCGTCGTCACGGGCGATTCGCAGGCGGCCACCGACGAGAGCGGCCAACTCGCCGAAGCTGCCGACGGCTACCGGAGGTACATCCGCAGCCAGATCGTCGCGCTGCAGGACACCGCAGCTCAGTTCGTCGCCGCCGTCCAGTCCGGCAACGTCGACCAGGCGAAGGCACTCTTCCCGATCGCACGTACCTACTACGAGCGCATCGAACCCGAAGCCGAGAGCTTCGGCGAACTCGATCCCAAGCTGGACCTGCGCGAAGCGGATCTGGAGCCCGGTCAGGTCTGGACGGGATTCCACCGCCTCGAGAAGGATTTGTGGGTGACCGGGCTTCAACCGGATACCAACGCGGTCGCCGATCAACTGCTCGAAGACATTCAGTATCTTGCCGACCAGCTGAATGCCGAGGATTACACGATCGATCCAACCAAGATCGCCGGCGACGCCCAAGGACTGCTCGACGAGATCTCGACTTCCAAGATCACCGGCGAGGAAGACATCTTCTCGCACACCGACCTGTGGGATTTCCAGGCCAACGTCGACGGCTCGCAAGCGGCGATCGCGGCACTGAACCCGATTCTGCAGGAACGTGATCCCGAGCTCGCCCAGCGCATCGCTGACCGATTCGCCGACCTCGACGCTGCGCTGGCGCAGTTCCGGGTCGGCGACGGATTCGTGTACTACGACACCGTCACCGAGGCGCAGCGTCAGGAACTCTCGCGTAAAATCGATGCACTGTCCGCCGAGGTCAGCCAGGTCCAGGAAGTAGTCGCGGGACAGTAGATGACTGATTCACCAGAAGGCACACCCGCTGCGGAAAACGCAGCACCGCACGCAGTCTCACGGCGCCGACTGTTCGGCGCCGTGGGGGCCGGCGCCGTCCTGGCCGGTGCCGGTGCCGTCATCGGGCGGGTGACCGCCGACGAGAGTTCCGGCGACGATCACGCAGACGTGGTCGCCTTTCGCGGCGAGCATCAGGCAGGCATCACGACGCCGGCCCAGGATCGTATGCACTTCGTCGCTTTCGATGTGACGACGAAGTCGCGCGACGAACTGATCACGCTGCTGCAGACGTGGACGGCGATGGCCGAACGAATGACGGCGGGTCAGGAAGCAACCGAGGACGGAGCGACCGGCGACGGTCCGTATGCACCACCGAGCGACACGGGTGAGGCACTCGATCTCGCGCCGTCGCAACTCACCCTGACCATCGGATTCGGACCGTCACTTTTCGACGACCGTTTCGGTCTCGCAAACAAGAAACCTGCTGCCCTGCTCGATCTCCCCCACTTCCGTGCGGACAACCTCGATCCGAATCGCAGCGGGGGCGACATCGCCATCCAAGCGTGCGCCAACGACCCCCAGGTTGCCGTCCATGCGATCCGCAACCTCGCGCGAGTCGCGTTCGGGACCGCGTCGGTCAAATGGTCGCAACTCGGGTTCGGACGAACATCCTCGACCTCGACGACGCAGGCGACACCACGAAATCTGTTCGGGTTCAAGGACGGAACAGCCAACATCAAGGCGGAAGATCCAAACGCACTCGCCCAGCACGTCTGGGTTGATCCCACTGACGATCAGGCCTGGATGGCAGGCGGATCATTCCTCGTCGCCAGACGAATCCGCATGCTGATCGAGCAGTGGGATCGCGCAGTACTCAAGGAACAGGAAGCCGTCATCGGCCGCTCCAAACGGAGCGGAGCGCCGCTCGGCGGCAAGGACGAGTTCGACGAGCTCGATCTCGATTCCAAAATGGGACACGACTTCGTCATCCCGGAGGATTCACACGTGCGCCTGGCCTCTGCCGAGGAACTCGGTGGGATTCAGATCTTGCGCCGCGGATACAACTTCACGGACGGCTCCGATGGCTTCGGCCACCTGGACGCGGGACTGTTCTTCGTTGCGTACTGCCGGAATCCGGTCGAGCAGTTTGTTCCGATGCAGCAAAACCTTTCACGACACGATGCGCTGAACGAATACATCCAGCACGTCGGTTCTGCGGTCTTCGCTTGCCCCGGCGGTCTCGCCGACGGGAGCTACTGGGGCGAAACACTGTTCAACCCCAAATAGTCGATCAATTGGTTGGATACCACACTTGCTAACAAACTTCGAGTAATTTTATATATCGAACCGATAACAATCTTGGGATCAATGGTCCCGAAGGTGATATCTCGCCCATACGATCTGCGCATGAGAATTTCAGCACTTCTTCGAATTGCCCTTCTTTCAACGACTCTGGCGACGGCAACGATTAGCTTGCCTCCTCTTATGTCGCCAGCACGCGCAGCAGATCGTTTTACGGTCTATGCATACGACGAGTTCAATGGCCCTGCAAATTCAGCCCCCAACCCAGCCATCTGGCGCTACGAAACCGGCGGAGGTTGGGGGAACAACGAAAAGCAGGTGTACACCGACTCGCGGTCCAACTCGAGACTGGATGGGCAAGGAAATCTCCTCATTCAGGCCCAAAAAGTAGGCAACACAATCACTTCCGCACGACTTGGAACTTTCGGCAAGGTCGACTTCACTTACGGACTAGTCGAGGCGCGAATAAAACTGCCAGCAGGAAAGGGCATGCATCCGGCATTCTGGACGCTCGGCACGAATCTATATACAGCCGGTTGGCCCGGCTGTGGCGAAATCGACGCAATCGAAACCATCAACGATGCGAAGACATACACGAGCGCCGTGCACGGCCCTACCAAATCAGGAACACGAGTGACCGGAGTTTGGGACCGCAGTGTCGGCGGCGCACGACCCGGCACCGACTTCACCGCATTCCACACCTACGGGATACTCAAGCGGCCCGGACGAATCGAGACCTACATCGACGGCGTTCGAATGCTGTACCTCGATCGGTCACAGGTATCCGGAGCGGAGGCATGGGTGTTCGACGCTCCCGCATACACCTTACTGAATATTGCCGTTGGTGGAACCTGGCCAGGTTTAACCGATTCCACCACACCTTGGCCATCCACGATGACTGTCGACTACGTACGTTGGTTCCACGAGAACTGATACGCGGAGTTACCGACATTCATCCAGCAGTGCGGTGGGATCGCAAGCGACCGCTCGAAGCACCCTCCTGATCATTTCGGTATCGAATACGTTGCTGTGGAAGGTAACTGAAAAGTGACGTCGCCCATCGATCTCTGCACCGAGGAACGCGATTCCTTCCGCTCCATATGGATCGGTGGCCGCCACACACAGCGGATCGCCTGTCCATCTGATTTCATCCGAATTGGGAAGACGACCTATGTCCGAGTATGAAACCAAGGCGTGAGGCTTGATGCTCACGCTCGCCTCGGCGACCGTGGCGTGGGACCTCCCGAGGACCGAAGCTACAGTCGCCTTCGCACTGATCGCTGAAAGGGTCAGCAACGGGTGACCCGAAACGAGTGCCCCCGCGATACCCCGACTGACCTCCGACAAAGTCACGGATTCACCCACCGGAACATATTGCCCCACAGCAAAATTACCATTGACCACGGTCGACGGATGCGCATATCTGCGCGCGTCCATCAACACGAGCGCATTGGACGCGGTTTCCACTCCATGACCTCGCAAGGCAGCAAGAAAAACAAACAGTGTTATCGCGCGCACAGACGCCGACGGTGCGTGCTCGTCGCGCCAGCACACTAGTCGACGTGCAACTTGCGGATCCATCGGGAGCGAAAGACTGACCGGGTTGGGCCGCCAGGGCGTTCGGCGAGTCGCCGAAACCGCCTCAATCCGTGTTCCACGCACGTGCGAATGCCATCGAACGGCCGCTCCGAGCCGCCGAGGATCAGCTGCAAAAGACCGAATAATTGTGCGCGACAAAGGAAGTCTCGACTCCGCTGTATGCAGAGATGAGGGTAGTTGCCCTGATTGAGCGGTGCTGACAAGGGCAGCCCACAATCGCGAACCACCGATCCCGTCGGAGATGCCGTGCGAACCCAAACATGCAACATACTCCCCCGACGCAACGATTCGGATCGACGAGTGCGTCAAATCCGAATTGAATACGGCGGTCGCAAATCTCGAAATGTCCGCCGCGTCGGTGGGCGGAACTTCTTCGACTGCCGCGCCAACAGCATCCGGATCGAACAGCCAACGACGGCGAGAGGAATCCGCGCGCAATCCGAACCTCGTCTGCGGACCGATCCGAGCAATCTCGATCAGCGCGCTCCGCAGATCACTCGACGAGATGACACCAACTGGTCCGCCGATGACGAGCGCACGATCACGAACCCGCATCTGATCAACTGCAGAAATTTTGTACCTAGACATTATTCACTTTCAAGGCGTGAATCGAATCCAGTCGACGGTCAAGGTCGACACCTCCGGGGTGGTTGCATCCGTCGGCCCGGGCCATTCTCCGCCCACCGCTATGTTCATTACGACATAGAACGGCTTGTCGAATACCCATTTGGAGCCGTCCGGCGACTCGCTGCGCAAATACTCGCCCACCATTACACCGTCGATGAAGATCGAGATGGAGTCAGATCTTCTCGTCACCTCGTAGACATGGAAGGTGTCCGAGGCATCACCGCCGAGATAACCATCCGACGACATCTTCCACTTGCCTTCTGTGTGTGCAGAAGGATCGGACCACGGACCGTGGATTGCGTTGTGATACTCAGTGGCATTGTGCACCAACTCCATTACATCGATCTCGCCGCTCTCCGGATAGCCCACCGTCGCCAAATTCTCGCCGAGTAACCAGAATGCCGGATGGATTCCCTGCGCCATCGGGAACTTTATGCGGGCAGAAATCGTGCCCTCGGTGAACGAAAACTTGTCCCTTGTCACGATCCTCGCCGAAGTGAATCCCCCCAGGACCCGACGAGCTTCGAGCACGAGATTACCGTTTCCATCCAAACGCGCGTTTTCGGCGTTGTCGGTATAGATCTGCTTCTCCTGATTTCCCCAACCTCCGCCCCCGACATCGAATCCCCACATCGCCGCGTCAGGAGAATCCCCTGCAGCACCATCGAATTCGTCTGTGCCGAAATCGCTCGAGACCATTCGCATCATTGGACTCGGGGGTTCACCGGTGGTGCACGAAGTAGCCAATAGTAGTGAGGCCACCGAGAGAATCATCCCAGCCCGCACCACGACACGCGTACTCCCACTCATTTCGCAACCCTTCGATAGACGTCAATCAGTCGATCAGCTCGCGCTGAGACCGCGTGGTCCTCCAATACCGACCTGCGTGCACCGGTCACCAACCGAGCGCGAAGCTGCCTGTCATCCAGAAGGGACAGAATTCTCCCGGCCACGTCTGCGGAATCACCCGGTACGGACAGCAGTCCGTTTTCACCATCGACGACGTAATCGAGGAAACCGTCGGTCCGACTGGCCACCACCGGAGTACCAACTGACATCGCTTCGATCGCTATGAGCCCGAAGGGTTCTCGCACGGAGGGAACACACAGGATGTCAACCGACCGCAAAATGGCCGCAACATCGTTCCGTTGTCCGACAAATCTGACAGCACCAGGAGCCAATTCCGCAGCTTTTCGGCGAAGATTCTCGCCATAGCGCTCGTTCCCCGGGCTCGACCTGCCAACGATGACCAGATGTAAGTCCTTGCCGCGGGAACGGATCTGGGATACTGCCTCGATCAAGGTGTCGATTCCTTTGACAGGGTCGACCCGTCCAATGACTGCGACCAATGCAGAATCGGGGGCATCGGTGAGCTCAGCTCGCACCGTAGCTGGTCCTGGCGCAAAGACCGCCGAATCGACGCCCTGAGGAACTACTGTCGTCTTTCCCTGAGCCGCCTTCGAAAGCTGCTGCCGTGCAGCATTACTCACTGCGATCGCGGCTGAGGCCCCACGAACGGCCGAACTCAGCAGACTCCGACCTCGCCCCGGGTCGAGTATGTCGTGAATCTCGAGCACAACAGGTGTTCGCGCCAACCTGCCAGCCGCAACGCAATCCAGATGTGACAAGAGCGAATTCGAGTGGACGACATCAGCACGCCGAGCATGTACCAAAAGCTTTGAAACCCACGTCGCAGACCGCGGGATCTGCGACAACAACTTCGCCGGAGTCTGAGAAGCGCCAGAGGAATCACGCAGACCGACACGCGCCCCGTCTGGCATCGGTATGAATTCGAGTCCCATCTCGTTCCACGTCTGTTCGAGCTCACCACCAGAGGGCGCGGCCATGACAACGTTCACACCTTGCTCACCGAGACGTGGGAGCAACCGAATAACACTGTGCTCGATACCCGTGACATCGCGAGTCAGCGTCGACGCAAGAATTCGCAGCCTGCGATCAGCCATCGTTACCACTTTCATCCTTAACGGCCACTCGCTCGAAGACTACGAATCCACTACCTTCGAGGAAGACTTTCCACATCGGGTCCAACCGCATTCGTGCCTCCAGATTCGGCAATGCGTCCCGTGGGGAGAGCCCGAAGTACCAATTGTAGAAAACCATTTGATCGGAAATCGCGAAGTACGTTGTCCGGTGGTCAGCGACGAAGTATTCATTGAACTTCGCGTACTCTTCGTCAGTCGCAAAGTCTGCACCGTAGAAAAGAGTCGCGGCCTCCGGTTGCACATCGAACTTCGGATCGAGGCCGGCCAACCGCAGATAAGCCTGAGTTGGCCGATCAGGCCACGCCGGGGACGGAACCCTCAGTACACCATAGGGATCCGCCGACTCCAACACCTCGGAAGCGCCCTTGACTACTGCAGGTTTCGTCAAGTAGGCGAACCACGCACCAAAATACGCTTCTGATGAAGACAGCGTGACACCGATGAGCAGGATGCCCGCCGCTATTAGCTTCATCCTCGAGGCTCGGCACGCGCGGAGCATCGCAGTGACCGGAAATGCAAGCAGCAGGGAACAACCCACCAAACAGTAAAGATAGACACGAAAGATCGCTTCACCACCATAGCCTTGCCCGGCCAGAATGGCGAGGGGAGAAAACGCGACAATCGCGAGAGCAAGTACCGGCATCTTCTTGCGCCACATGATAATTGCCGTGACCGCGGAGGAAACCAACAGTCCGACAGTCAAGAAACGCATCGTCTTACTTGCAAATGCCTGTCCTGCAGTCGGCGTGAGATTCGCTCCGGCGAGGTTGGACTTCGCGTTCGACGTCACGTCGAAAGAGAATTTCGCAAAGTCACCTGCACTGTCCCAGTTGTAGATGAGGAAACCAATGGCTATTGCAGCGAACACGAATGTCAACCACCACGGCCGAAGCATTCGAAAGATCATGAGCGCCAACAGGATCAATCCCATCCAATACGGAGTGAGTTGGTGAGTGACTACTATCGCGCAGAAGACCACGATCATGACGACGACAAGGTTAGGTCGGTCTCGCGAGGATCCAACCAGGGTTAAGAACGCAAGAACTAGGATCAGAGCCAGCGATTGAGGGGCGAAGTAATCCTGCGCCACCCAATTGAGCACCTCGAAGAGAAACGTGGCGGAAATAGCGGTCGGGACATCCAGCCTCCACGCCCTCGCCATGCAGTAGAACAGAATCACCATGAGGAGATGCGCAGCGATCGCGAACCAGTTCGCAACGGTTATGTCCGGCACGCCGGTAACGCGAGAGAACCAAGCCGTTGCCGTGAAGAGGCCAGGCCACCCGTTGTACACATCGACACCTCGTGCCAGGAAATGGCTTCGCTGGATCAGATCCGTGACCCCAAGATGCTTGTACGTCCAGGTATACAGCGGCACATCGGACGCCATGAGTGTCGCGGTCCTCTGCACGAGCGCAACAGTCACCACCGCGCCGAACGCTGCACGGTCGTTCCTTCGTGACATTGCGACTGCGAAGCCGATCACCGACAAAGTGATTGCACCGGCGAAGAACGGTGACGCCGCGAACAGCAGGCCGAAATCCGACGCCTGTGCAGTCGACAGCGAAGGGGCAGCGATCCACCAACTCACCAGTGCTGCAACGAGAATCCCCCACGAAATCCAATCGCGCCTCTTTCTGTCGGATACGACAGCAATCGTCAGCCGGTCAGTCGGAGCATCATATGACTTCGTCGACGACAGCTCGTTACGCTCCTTCAATCTCGTCATGACCGCCGGAACCCCGACAGGACAGCCCCGATACGTCGCTTGAGGTTTTCGCGACCGGAAACTTCCGGGCGATTATCGAGGGTGAGAAGTCGAACTAGAGATGCTCCGATGGTAGCGAGACTGGGAATCACGAGCTGCGAAAAGGGATAGTACTCCTCGATTGTGGTCATCAGGAATGTCATCAGCACGACGATCGAGATCCCCAGGGCCGGAACAGCTGCGACCCGTACGTAGCCAGGTTGATCAGGCATGTACGACATAATTGCCGCACCCGGGCCGACCGCGACAAAAACGATCACGGCTACACCGGTGAGAGCGCCGATCGCGCCCAGGCCGGCGCCGACCAGACCACAAACTCCACCGACCAATCCCAGAATTGCCAGTCTGTGCTCGTCGGTCGGCCACCGCGCGTCAACCATCGCAGTCGCCCGACGAATCGACCTAGCGCCGGGAAATTCGACGGCTATCGAACTGCGCACCGGGCGCGTTCCCTTCGGGAGAAGTGGTCGCCCCCGCAATCCCCCCAAACGCGAGCGCACCAACGCTGCGGGGCCTCGCAACAATGCGCGCCGCTCGATCCAAGGCAATTTGTCAAGATCGGGTGTAAGTCGAATCTGACCTTCTTCAGGTTGGGAGACGCTCCCGAAGTGCGAAAGTCCCTTGACCATACGCGTCGCCAACATCATCGCTATTCGCGGATCCATAGCGAGTTTCGTCAACCAGGCTCCCAAGCCGAGGCCGTAGTCGGCCATCTGTTTACTCAATCCCGCTGAATCGATGCGATGGCGGTGCCAGACTCGCGCAGCAGGCGCGTAGACCAGCGCACCCCCGTCGAGAATGACCCTGACGAACATGTCGATATCTTCACCGCCGCCTGACGGCGATCCCACCCCTAGCCCCTCGTCGAATCCGCCGAGTTCGAGCATCACGGATCGTCTTACCGCGAAATTGGCACCCGTCCCGAAATCGCCCACACGGAAAGGGAACAGAGCGTCGTTCTCAGGCGGAGCTGACAAGCGGTACGTCGTTCGCACAAGATTCTTCGACCAACTCACGCGACGATCGAAAAAGGCTTGAGCAGGAGTCGATACCTCACCTGTCGGCACGAGACCTGTGACGATGTGGACGTCCTCCGCGACTGCGAATCCGCCGACCAACTCACGGAGCCAGTTCTTGTCAATCACGACATCGTCATCCGTAAATGCCACGAACTCTTCAGTGGCCGCAACTAGGCCTATGTTTCGTGCCTTGGACAGGCCACGTTCCGGCGCATCAACGATCCGAACTCCGGCAAAAGCGTCCACTATCGGCGGTGTCAACCCGGACGAAGGATCGTTGTCCACGACAAGCACGTCGTAGTTTCGGTAGTCGAGATCGGCGAGTGAAGTCAAAACTTCACGGAGCATGTCCGGTCGATTCATCGTGCAAATGATCAATGTGACAGGCACTTCGGGAGCCGGTGAAGTGGTTACAGGCTCGGAATCCGGCAAGTAGGCCAGTACTTCCTTCGATCTGATCATTCCGTTCGCGACTTGAACCTCGACAAAGGCAAATGATCCGTTGAGTCGGGCGACCAGCAGGCGAGCACGTCCGTACGCTGTTCCCCCGGTCAATTCGATGACACTCGATGCAAGTAGCTCCCACTCGTCCACCTGACCTATCCAAATGGCCCCTGCCCACAATTCGATTCCGGCCGTCGGCGTCATCACCGGATCGAGATTCGTGAGTCCATCACGCCGAAGGCCCTGTGCGGCTGGCTCACCGGCGTCCTGATTTCTGACATCTTCTTCAAACCTCATACTGAAACACCCGCCTTCTTATTGCATCTCGACGCCGAGCTATCCCGAAGACTGCGGCGATGCTAGCCGCCGTCTGGGCCACACCGACAGCAACCGCAGCACCCACAGCTCCCCAGAGAAAGCACGCGAAAGGCAAGACCACCATGAGAAGTCCGGCGAACAGACCGTTGATGACCACCAATGGTCCGATCTCGCGCCTCGCTCGCTGCAACGCAGACCACACCACGAACATCGTTCTCATCAACGACCCGATCGCAAGGATGATCACGACAAGTTCGGCATCCAAATCCAGATACTCGGGATCGAGTATTCCGAAGATAATCGGTGCACCCAGCGAGACCAATACCCCGCCCACCGCGACCAGAACAGAAACCCTCACAAACAAAACCAACGCCATCTTGGAACCATCTTTCGGGTTCTTCGAGGCGTGAACCACGAGGGAAGTCCCCATGGCAGAGCCGACGAATTCGAGAGTCTGTGCGATGCTCATCGAAAGAGAGAAAACTGCGCCCTGAACTGGACCGGAATAGGCGGTGACGAGAAATGGCATCAGAAGGATCACCCCGACACCCATGGCTTGGGTCGGGACAGCTTGCCTGCACATTCTCACGACCTCAGCCGACGCGTTGCCTTCAGTCCACAGGCCAGGGGGCGAGGTAGCCGATCGCCGTTCGACGATACGGCCGATCATCAACCGCATGAACACAACCGACGCTCCGCCTACCACGACCGTCGACATGACCACCGGTTGCCAATTCGCTAACCACACCAACGCGAGAAGAACACCAATGCGACCAGCGCTGACGATCCCGTTGATCAAGGGCAGCTTCCGGGACTCGTCCAAACTGGTCAAAGTGCTGTTCTGCAGAATGAACATGCCCCAGACGACAACACCCACAAACACTAGGCAGGCAACCGGAATCGAGCCCCTCACTTCCGGAATGAACCAAACCGCCGCGACTGCTGCAATGACGCCCACAGGAACCGACAACATGTAGAACACCCGCAGACCTCGCCGGTGCACGGCGCCGAGGCTTGCACCTGCTGCGGGCATCATCGAATTGAAGACATCGCCGACTCCGGTACCGATTACCATTGCCGGAGCGGTAACGAGCGCAAGCAGCGCTGTCATGACGCCCAGCTGTGCCGGCGGTAAAACTACAGCCGCGACTGCCCAAAATCCCATGCCTAGTGCGGCATTGATGACCTGGGACGACGCCATCGACGCTGCATCCGCGTAGATTCGCGGTCCCTTGTTCGTCATCACGGGCCTACAAAGTGCCGACGCCTGCACACGATAGCGGACAGGGCGCCCATACCCGCCGAAACGATTCCGGCAACTACGGCCCCTGCCCTCGACAGGGACACCCGACCCCCCAAGACGTATCGCCGAAGCCCGCTGGTGAGAACACTGCGCACGTAGTCACGCTCATCGTCGAGTTCCTCCGAGCCGTTCCGGTCGTCTCGCAGTTCGATCTTTCCCTTCCCCTCGGAATAGCAGCGGGCCAGGAAGAAGCGAAACGTGCTGCGTTCCAAAGGAATATCGTGATCGATCACCGATGTCGGCACGTACATCCAATGAAAGTCGTTGCCAAGTTCCGCCATTCGGATACACAGGTCGGTATCCTCGGGTTGCGATCGCTCGCCGCTCTTGCCGAACCCGACTCGAAATCCTCCGACCGCGCGGAAAGCCGCTGTACGAACGGCCATGCTGCCACTCCAGACGTTGCGAACACGGGAGGTCTCGATCGGCATTCCGTGAAACGATTCTCCGACGACCCACCCGAATTCGTCCGGAAACCAATCAGGCTTGGGTGATCGCCATACTGCCCTGTACCGTCCGCCCGTCCCGACGACCCGCTCGTCCGCGAACGGTTTGATCAGCTCCGACAACCAGCTGCTGTCAGCAATCTCGTCGTCATCGATGAAGGCAGTGTAGGGCGTCGACACGACAGCAACTCCAGCGTTGCGAGCGCCAGACGCACCTCGAGGCCCGTCCTCGTAGGAGATCACACAGATGCCCGGCATTTCGCGGCGCAAGGTGTGCGCGAGCGAGCGATTGTGGTCGACCGCAACGATGATCTCGGCAGGCTGCAAGGTCTGCGCTGCAATCGAATGAACAGCAGCAACTATCCCCCGCAACCGCTCCATCGAATAACAAGCCATGACGACGCTTACCGCACCGCTATTCGAATTGAGGCCATGTCGTGTGACCATGGTCACGTCTCCAATCATCGTGCCGGCCGATTTCCCGTCCCGCTCGCGTCCGGACCACCGCCTGGACACACAGACCAAAACATCTCAGTCGCCACAAAAGCCCAGATTGACAGACTATCGGTCTGTTCTTTGGCTATTTACTTGACGGTTCCCCCGCCGACTGTCGTGGACCAATGTACCCCAGTAACGTCCCAGCGATCATTTCACCGATGCGGTACAACCGAGGTTGTGACGTTTCTGAAATGGGCATGCTGGACCACCCTCGTCGTGGGCGCAGGACTGCTCGTCCTTCGATACTTGCCGCTACGCAACCCCGCACTGCTTTCACTGGTGATCGCAGTGCCATACCTACCGCTCGCAATGGTGCCTGCAACGCTGACATTGCTCGCCACTCGCGAGTGGGTCGGCTCGATCATCGGGCTGGCGATGATCATGTTTGCAATCGGCACACAGGTCGCGGTGCCCGTCACCCCGCCTCGGACAGGCGAGGCCATGCGAATCATGTCGATCAATGTCGCAAAGGGTGCGGCCGACGTGGACGCAGTCGTCGATGCAGCGAGACTTCACAACGTCGACGCTGTCGCGGTACAGGAATTGACCCCGGCCTTTGCGGCCGCACTGGAAGTTGCAGGAATGCCCGGGATCTTCCCGTTCAGCGTCATCCGGCCAGACAATGACGCACGAGGAACCGGACTGTGGAGCCGATTCCCGATCAGCGAACCCCGTCAAATGGAAGGGTTCGGGTTTGCCTGCGTCGCAGGAACAATCGAATTCAAAGGCGGAAAATACGACCTGGTGGCGACACACATCACAGCCCCGATACAAGATCAGGATTCCACGAACTGGATCAATGAACTCGCACAAATCCGCGCACTATTGGACACGAATCTCAA
Source organism: Rhodococcus sp. SG20037 (assembly GCF_031763325.1). Taxonomy (NCBI): domain Bacteria; kingdom Bacillati; phylum Actinomycetota; class Actinomycetes; order Mycobacteriales; family Nocardiaceae; genus Rhodococcus; species Rhodococcus sp. SG20037. Next base: position 4,567,244 of record NZ_CP134497.1, read on the forward strand.
CCCACTCGTTATCGCCGGCGACTTCAACGCAACCGTCGATCACAGACAGTTTCGAGGTTTACTGCATGGTGGAACGCAGGATGCCGCGAGGCAGGCTGGTCGGTTCTACGTGAACACCTTTCCCGCGAACTGGTCGTGGCCGCCATTCGCCGCTCTCGACCATATTCTCGTCCCGCCCGAACTGACGGCGACAACGTTCGATACCGTCGAGATCGCTGGCTCCGACCACCTCGCAATCGTGAGCACACTCGTTCAGCGCTGACGAAAGTCAACTTTCCGCAACTGTCTGGCAATTTCCAAAACAAACCTGTAGATTGTTTTGTGGCAGATCAGCTGTCGATGAGTACGTTCTCGACTGAGGACATCCTCTCAGTCCAATCGGATGTCGAAGGATTCAGATGCGGTTAGCGCGCGGTCACGTCGAACCGGCAAGCTCGACATGTCATTTCGGAGCGTCACCGAGCACTGCTGGGAACACCATCGAGATAAACAAGAGCGCATCCTCAACGCATGTGGCCACCGATGGCGGAAAGTTCACGACTTGGTTCGGCAACGAGGCTTCGCCACTGTTCGGCACACTGCACGTTCCGGCTGGGGGCACAGCACGCGGAGGGGTCGTGCTGTGCCCTCCGATCGGAAAGGAGCATGTCGATTCTTATCGCGGCCTGATGCTCCTGGCTCAAAAACTTTGCGCGCAGGGCATGTTAGTCCTTCGGTTCGACTATCTAGGCACAGGTGACTCGTCCGGTGAACAGACCCGAGAAGACGCTGTCCAGATATGGGAGTCGAGCGTCGTGGAGGCTGCTGAGTTTCTCCAGTCCTGCGGAGTTCGCGAGATCACACTGGTCGGGCTGCGAGTAGGCGCGTTGGTCGCAACTTCCGCGGCGTCGAGGATACGAGATATGACGACGCTGGTACTTTGGGACCCCGTCATCCGTGGGCGCACGTTCGTTCAGCAGCAGAAGGCATTGAATCGGCTCACAGCGGCCCCCGATGCCGACGATCCACTCATCCCGCTCGTCGGGATGTCGGTGCACCCACTTGCTGCACAACGTCTTTCGGGTATGAATCTCACTGCGCTCCCCATCGACCCTTCAATTAAGGTCCTAGTTGCGTCGCGGCCAGAGCACGCCGACACTGCACGAGTAAGACAACTCGTAGAATCACTGTCAGCTGACCACATGAACATCGACGGCCAGGCCCCCTTCATCGAGCCAGCCGACTTCGCGGTCCAAATACCCTGGCATACAGTGTCTTCTCTGGCGCAATGGATTGGCGATTCGACGCGCTCGCCACGCACAAGTGTCACCGCACATCTTCGTCATTCCACGACCTTGTTGAACTCTCAGTTCGAAATCCCGATCACCGAATACATCTCCTACGCCGGCACGAACCGTATGCTGACTATCCGCACAGCGCCGGCCTCGAGCATCCCCGGCGGCCCGACTCTAGTTCTATATGGCACCGCGTCCGAACACCGGATCGGTCCCAGTCGCCTTTGGGTTGAGTTGGCAAGAGAGTTGGCAGGCTACGGAATCACGACTATCCGCTTCGACCGCACTTCAACCGGCGAAACGACCGCTGCGCAGGATCGAGAAATCAGCACCATCTACACACCCGAGCAACGCGCTGATGGCGTAGAGGCAGCCAGAAACGCTGGCGTGTGCCCAGAAAACCTGGTAGTTGCCGGCTTGTGCTCCGGATCGTGGAGTGCCGCAATCGCTGCCGCAGAACTCGGAGCAAATCGCGCAATACTAGTCAACCCCCTTCGGTGGACTACGCGACAATTAGAGTTCACGCGAAGCCAGTCTCTCGCGCCTGCAGAATGCTCGCGAGGAACCTTCGCGCTTCGAGCACACAACTGGGCCGTCAGGTTCAAGGACAAGCTTCGTGACCGATTGCCGTATCGCGTCTGGCTCGCATTGGGTCGGATTGGTCTCGTGCAGGTCCCAGAGGTGCTTCTCGCGCCGTTGGTCCAAGCAGGCGTCGCAACGACAGTGCTTGTATCACCAACCGACGAGGAATGGTTTAACGAGAATCGCGGTCGCAGCGGAGTCCAACGCCTACGGAAAGCGTTCGGCACCATCGAGATTCGACAGCTTTCGCAGGGTGATCACGCGTTGATCGGACCAAGGATTCGCGCCTCGGTTCACAAGGAAATGAAGAATTCAATCTTGACGACGTTTGGAATCCCGAGTTCACGACTACTCTCAGTGCCGCCGGAGGCTTTGAGTGATTCGGCTCAGGAGACCACTGCTGCGGCGAAATCGAGTGCATTCACATAAGCCACAATCACTCCCCGACCGCAAGTGCCGGTGGGCGTCATTTGCATGTCCGCAGCGACACTGCAGATTCGAACCGGTGAGGCGAAATGTCGACATCCAACAATGTTGACACATCGAGATCGTCTCGTGCGGGGATTGAACGTAGGAAGGCCCTCCCGCCGGACAGGTGGGAGGGCCTTCGCCAGTCACCGACTACTTTGCGCGAGCCGCTTCCCGTAGCGGAACCCGACGCTCACTCCGGATGGTTCGCAGTACTCGAAATCCGTCACGTACTGCGTTGAGATTGCTCTCGCCATAGATACGGTCGCGCTCGTAGCTCGGCACTTCGGATATCTTCAGTCCTGCATTGGCTACCCGAACATTGATCAAGGTTTCGATCTCGAAACCGTCGCCCCATTGCGCCTCCGCGGTACCAGTCTCCGGCAGGTTCATGACAGGTATGTGGCGACGCCAGAACGCGTTGTAGCCGTAGCATAGGTCGCTGAAAGACGCACGGAACTTGATGTTTACGATTCCATTCAGTGCTTTGTTTCCAAGTTTACGAGAAAAAGTGATGTCATCGCTCCCCCCTCCTTGCGCAAACCGTGTCCCCTTGGCAAAGTCGGCCCCCTGCACAAGCGCATCGACGAACAAAGGAATCTCCGCAGGGTCCGTCGAACCGTCAGCGTCGATCATGACGACAATGTCACTCGTTGCCGCCCGAAATCCACATGCGAGTGCGTTGCCTTTCCCTCGTCTCGTCTGCGTTACGATCGTCGCCTTCGGCCACAACCGCTTGGCAACATCCACCGAATCATCGATCGAATGGCCATCGACGAAAACGATCTCATCGATTCCGTCAGGCATCCGCTCTGCAACGTAAGGCAGATTTTTCGCCTCATTCATCGCCGGCACCACCACCGTCACAGAGGGACGCTGTGAAGCCGGTGCATGCTCCTGCTCGGATATCTGGATGCGGTCAGTTGTGTCCACGCTCATTGGTCCTCTGTCTCCCCGGTTGCGTCCCCCGCCAGATATCAAAAACGGTGAACCTTTGGCTTCAAGCAAATAGTTGGCCAACCGCCGAACGCCCCACCGTCCGACGAAGACTGGCTCGCCTCTCGCTTGACCTGTACCGAACCAACGGTTGGTACCCCCAACCCTGCACGCAGAGCGGCACGGTTTGCTTGTCTGGAGATAAACATACCTTGAGTTTGTTTATTTCGCAGCCTCGAACTCAGGTGACCTTCCACTCAGCTACAGAACGGCAATCAAATCACGGGAGCCGCCGAATTCGCCAAGCATCAGCCCACCGTGCGGTCGAACGAGCAGAAGGCTCCTCGCCCTGCACATTCACCGAATTTCTCGCCGACGACTGAATCATCGACTCCGCATCACGAAAGTGTTCAGCAAAGCGCTGAGCCTCGAGGCGAAGAGCCTCGTCGGCGTCAAGGGACCGCGCAACCGCGTCCCGCAACTCAACCGGTACCAGGTCCTCGGGGAACCCTCCACGGACAGCCCTCTTCACATACTGCTCAGCCAGCATCGCTGCGGGTTGGCTTTGTGCAATGCCGTCGAGCTCTGAGGCACGCGACTTCTCCTCCGCCTTTCGCTGATCCCATGCTCGCTCCTGCGCCGCAATGTCGACCGACTCCGACGGTTCGCCGGCCAGGTGTGGGCTCCGGTGGCAGAGTTTCGCCACCAATGCGCCGGCAATCGTGTCTATGTCGACTGGCGGTGCAGTTGGCTCGCACTCCGCTATCCGTGCATGAAACAACACCTGCAACAAAAGGTCACCGAGTTCCTCGTTCAGCGCCTCGCGGTCGCCGGCCAGAATCGCATCGAGCACCTCATACGTCTCTTCCAGGAGGTAGTTCGACAAGCTCTCGTGAGTCTGAGCAACCTCCCAGCCGCCAAAACTCCACATCCGGTCCATCAACGCACTCGCTGCGACAAGTCCGTCGCCCTTCACGCGTTCAGCGGCAATCAAACGTGCACCATCCTCGAGCCTGCTGCGCGCCGCCTCACACTCGCGGTCGGTCGTCACCAATACCCGGGCGCCGGGTACAGACTCGGCAAATCGGTCCCGAACCTGCGATGGCACATCTTCGGCAATCTCGACAGGACCGGCGAGGGCAGTCAAGGCATCAATTGGAACGGACATGGGGCGAAACGGGTCGAGCACGACCACAGTCGGCTGGTGGTCGCCATCTGATATCTCGTTCACCGTGTGCTCACGCCTCGACCAGGACGGCACCGGCGGCGCGCCCGTCAATCGCCAGGACGAAGTCCGCGATGTATTGAAGTAGTTCGACGTCCCGCAGGCGATCCGAGCCGACTCCGCCGGTGCGAGGCAGCGGGAGTTGCACGAGCCCGGTCGTTGCCCGGTACTGCGCGCTCGGATAGATCCTCTTGAGCCTGATCTGTTTGGAATCGGGCAGTGACATAGGCGAGATCTTGAGCTGAGTTCCGGTGACGGCGACTTCCTCCAGTTGATACTCGCGGCAGAGCAGTCGAAGCTTGGCCACCGAGATCAGCCGTCGAACCTCTTCGGGCAGTGGGCCGTAGCGATCGACCAGTTCTTCGACTACGGCAGCGATGCCGTCGGAATCAGTTGCCGCAGCGAGCTTGCGGTACCCCTCCAACCTGAGCCTGTCACTGGTGACGTAGTCGGGCGGGATGTGTGCGTCCACCGGTAGGTCGATCCGGACTTCCTTCGTGCCCTCGTCCATGGTGATCGGTTTGCCGTCGGCTGCAGCCCGGAAGGCTTCGACCGCCTCACCGACCAGCCTGACGTACAGATCGAACCCGACCCCCGCGACGTGGCCGGACTGCTCTGCGCCCAGAACGTTTCCGGCTCCACGGATTTCGAGGTCCTTCATCGCGACGGCCATACCCGCGCCGAGGTCCGAATTCTGCGAAATCGTTGCCAGTCGGTCGTATGCAGTTTCCGTCAAAGGCTTTTCGGCCGGGTACAGGAAATAGGCGTATCCACGTTCACGACTACGCCCGACGCGTCCGCGAAGCTGATGCAACTGCGAGAGGCCCAGCGAATCCGCGCGTTCGACGATCAGTGTGTTCGCGTTCGAGATGTCCAGACCGGTTTCGATGATCGTGGTACAGACCAACACGTCGAAGTCGCGTTCCCAGAATCCTTGCACAGTCTTTTCGAGAGTGTCCTCGTTCATCTGACCGTGCGCGACGACGACGCGAGCCTCCGGGACGAGTTCGCGGATCTTCTTGGCTGCCTTGTCGATCGAGCTGACACGGTTGTGAACGTAGAAGACCTGACCGTCGCGCAGAAGTTCACGCCGGATGGCCGCGGCAACCTGCTTGTCCGCATACGCGCCGACGTACGTGAGGATAGGATGACGTTCTTCCGGCGGTGTGAGGATCGTGGACATTTCACGGATCCCGGCCATGCTCATCTCGAGAGTACGAGGAATCGGGGTAGCCGACATCGTCAGGACGTCGACGTGGGTGCGTAGCGCCTTGATGTGTTCCTTGTGCTCGACTCCGAATCGCTGTTCCTCGTCGACGATCACAAGCCCGAGGTCCTTCCAGCGAATACCGGTCTGCAGCAACCTGTGAGTACCGACGACGATGTCGATCTCACCTTCCGCCATGCCGGCGATGATTTCCTTCGAGTCCTTGGCGTCGGTGAACCGGGACAGCCCTCGCACCTTCACCGGGAACGACGCCATTCGTTCGGTGAAGGTCTGAAGATGTTGCTGTGCAAGCAGAGTCGTCGGCACCAGCACCGCCACTTGCTTGCCGTCCTGCACTGCCTTGAACGCGGCGCGGACGGCGATCTCCGTCTTGCCGTACCCGACGTCACCGATGACCACCCGGTCCATCGGAACCGGCTTCTCCATGTCGGCCTTGACCTCACTGATAACGGTCAACTGGTCGATCGTCTCGGTGAACGCGAATGCGTCTTCGAGTTCCTTCTGCCACGGTGTGTCCGGGCCGAACGCATGCCCGGGAGCAGCCTGACGCGCTGCGTAGAGCTGAACCAGCTCGCCCGCGATCTCACGAACTGCCTTGCGGGCCTTACGCTTGGTGTTTGCCCAGTCGGATCCACCGAGCTTGCTCAGCGCCGGCAACTCCCCACCGACGTATCGGGAGAGTTGATCGAGCGATTCCATCGGGACGAACAGACGATCGCCCGGGTGACCGCGCTTGCTCGGCGCGTATTCGATGACCAGGTATTCACGACGCGCCCCACCGATGGTGCGTTCGACCATTTCGACGAACCGGCCGATACCGTGCTGATCATGCACGACCATGTCCCCTGCCGACAGCGCGAGGGGATCAACCTGATTGCGGCGCTTGGCCGGCAAGCGCTTTCCGTCGCCGACCGCAGCAACGCGGTTGCCGGTCAGATCGGACTCGGTGACGATCACCATCCCAGGCGTCGAGTCGTCGCCGGCGAGTACCAGTCCGTCATGCAGTGATCCGCGGAGCACCGCGACCTGTCCACGGGCGGGGGTAGCGCCGGCATCGAGCATCTTGGCGGGCACTTCGGCTTCACCGAGTCGCTCCACGACGCGGCTTGCGGTTCCGGCACCTGCCACCACGATCGCCGCGCGACCGCCCGTGCTCACGTGCGCCCGAAGGCTGACGAACAGCTCGGCCAACAGGTCGTCGGAACCGCGCACCTGCGGTGCCGCATGCACCGGGAGTTCGAGTTCTTCACCGTTTCCCGACGCCAGCGGGCTGACTGTCCACCAGGGTCGGCCGGCAGCTTCGGCAGATTCGCGAACATGACGAAGCGACCGGTACGCGGAGGCACCGAGATCGACTCCTCCGCCGTTGAGGATCGACGTGTCGAGCGGTGCAGCGCCGCCGATCGACGCCGCCGTCCACGATGCTTCCAAGAATTCCTGGCCGGTGCGCACCAGGTCGGTGGCGCGGGTGCGCACCTTTTCCGGATCACACAGAAGAATGTGCGCCCCTTCGGGAAGTACATCGGAAAGTAGTTGCAGTTCACCGGGTTTGAGAACCGGGAGCAGAGCTTCCATCCCCTCGACGGGGATACCTGCCGAGATCTTGTCCAGCATCTCGACCAACGACGCGTCAGCCTGGTTCTCAGCAGCGAGTGCGGCAGCTCGATCACGAACATCAGCTGTCAGAATCAGTTCACGACACGGCGGCGCGATCACGGAATCGACGTCGACGTCCGCTAGCGAACGCTGATCGGCAACTGAGAAGTAGCGAAGCTCCGATACCTCGTCACCCCAGAATTCGATACGGACCGGATGATCCGCCGTCGGCGAGAACAGGTCGAGAATGCCACCACGGACCGCGAACTCACCACGCTTTCCCACCATGTCGACGCGGCTGTACGCCATCTCCACCAGACGAACCAGAACGGAATCGAAATCGATCTCGGTGCCGACGCGCAACGTGATCGGTTCTATCTCGCCCAGGCCTGGCGCCATCGGCTGAACGAGAGAGCGCACCGTGGTGACGATCACCCGAAGTGGCGATCCGTACGAGGCGTCGTCTGGTCTGGCGAGTCTGCGCAGTACCTCCACCCGTCGCCCAACGGTATCCGCGCTCGGCGACAGTCGCTCGTGCGGCAATGTTTCCCACGACGGAAACTGCGCCACTCCTCCACCGAGCATCTCGGTGAGTTCCGAAGTCAGATCGTCGGCTTCACGACCGGTGGCTGTCACCAGCAGCACCGGCGTGCGAGCGGCGAGTGCAGCGGCGATGAACGGTCGAGCCGGCTTCGGAGCCACGATGTCCAAGGCGGCCGATCCGATGGATTCGATCACCGGAGTGAACGCGGCATCTGCGAGGGCGACCTCGGCGAGTCCAGCGAGCGCAGTCTGGGCAGAGGACAAGGAAGTCAACGAACGCGCTCCTGAACAGTGATGACGGGTTGCGGACGCACAGCCCGAGCGCAATATCCCCACCGAGGCAGAGTTGTGCGCCGGTTCGATTCTATCGGTGTGCGATCTCGCAGCGCAGTCCGATCCGTTCAGTTTCCCGTAGCACTCGTCTTCTTCGACGTCCGCTTGGACGGCGAGGATTGTGTGACCGGAGTGATCGGCGGCGCCACGGCCACACTCACGTGCGAGTTGAGCGCCCGAACGCGACCGATCACTTTCGTCGCCTGACCGGTTCTCCGTAGGCGTACAGTCCTGCGACCGTTCGGCGCGAGGTGGAACCAGGAGTCTTCGGGCTCGAAGCACTGCAGTTCGAGGGCAACGTATTGGGCTGAAGCATCCGTCGAGACGTCGACTACCCACTCCGAGTCACCGACGTTGCGCGCTGTGGCAACAAGTCCGACCGATCGCTCGCGAGGCCGCGCCGGACCCCCCAGGAGGTGGACCACTTCGTCCACCATCTCGCCGTCTTCGTCTTCGAGTGTGACGGTGACGGCGTCGTATGTCCGCGCCCCGAACCGAAAGACGTGAGTGAGGTCGGTGAAACGGCCGACAAGGCTGTCCACGGACCAGGTCAGACTTGAATGCGCTTCCACCTTGACCGGTAGCGCGACGTCGACCGGGACGACACCTGACCGACTGTGCGCTCGAAACCTGATCTCGCCGACGACAGGTTCGGCGGTCTCGTTGATCGCGTCGAGCCTCAATCCGTCCATACCGTCGTCCGTGACGAGGAGCGCAATCGGTTTGGCGCTCCTACGGAGCACGAACCACGGAGCTTTGGGGCTGCCGCTCCAATCGAGGACCCCCCATCCCGGTCCGGGCTCCAGGTCTCGCAGTGCGAGTGTCAAGGCGCCGTCGCACCGAGAGTCCGGGCGACGCCAGTATCCGAGCGTGGATGCGAACGCCTCACATACAGCTGCTCGCCCCAGGTCGAGATAGCGTTCCGGGTCGGACCACCGGACTTCACGAGCGTCTTCGCCGAAAAGCGCGTGGACGTAGTGGTCCCGAACATCCTCGAAATCCCACGACGATCCGTTGTCCCGAGGCACCGCGGCTTTCCATGCCGGGTGGTGCCCCGCGACGGCGAGTGAACCGAATTCGTTCTCGATCACCGCATTCGACGGTGGAATCGAAAATGCCAATGATTCGGTCGCAAAACGTACTCGCGCGCTGAGCACGTCGGCCAGTGGACGACGATAGGCACCCACCCCGAAGTAGTGAGCGACCCCGCTTCCGACATGCGTTGCCAATTGCTCGCCCCCGCGAGGCGCCGAGGGGGACGAAGTCACGTACTCGAGTTCGGGTGCCACCGTCGAGATCAACTCCGGCAGTCTCGAATGAATGAGCGGGATGTGTTGATCGACCAAGCCCAGCATGGTCGGCTGCTGTTCGGTCTCGCTGCCGCCGCAGAAGACTGCCAAAGCGGGATTTCCGCGCACTCTGTGCAAGAACTCGGTGACCTCGGAGGCAACGAGTTCGAAGAATTCGTCGGTGTCGGGCGGATCGAGCGTCGCCAACATCATGTCCTGCCACACGAGAATGCCCAGTCGCGCGCATTCCTCCCAGAAGTGGTCGCTCTCGTAGACCATCGTCCCCGGGATTCGAATCATGTTCAGGCCGGCCTCTGCCAGGCGTTCCAAGACGCGAGTGGTGCCGGCGTCGCCTTGAAGCGAGATCGGGTCGGTCGGCACCCACACCGAACCACGGCAGTACACCCGGATGCCGTTGACATACAAACGGAATCCACCATCGGATCTGTCGAACTCCACCGTCCGGAAGCCAACTGAACCGAGATGCTCGGAGACTCCGACCGCTTCCATCGTCACCCGATAAGTGCGCGGGGTGCCATGAGTGTGCGGCCACCACAACTGCGCGTCCGGCACTTCGACGACGCCGGACACCTCGAGAAATCCATCCGGTCCGGCGGATACAGCCAATTGCCGCGAGTGATCGCCGACGCGCACGGTCACGTACTCCAGCGAGGCCGGCAATCCGGTGAGCCGAGCACTGACGGCAACACGACCGGTTGTGCCGTCAACACTCGCATGCTTGACAGCAGAGACTAAGGCGGCAATCCCCTTGTCCAACAAGCGGATACCCCGCCACGGACCCACCGGTACCGGTACACCACTGAACACGGGAGCCATACCGAGCATCGTGGTTCGTATCCACCGAAGACCCTGTTCACGGACCATCGACGATCGCCAACGTCCTCGAGGACGCCTCGATCTCAAAATCGCGGAGAGAGAATGAAAATGAACAGCCACCTGGACACGTTTACCAGCGCCGACTCCGGCCGGAATGCTCACTTCCCCAGGTGCGAACATGGATTCAGTGGACGCGACACGGACACCGCCGATCCAGACATCCGCAAACGCCGTCATACCGTCGAACTGGAGCAGCCACGACCCCTCACCAGTCGTGGCCACGGTAGTCACGAACCACCAGTCCGACGATGAAACGGATGATTCTGAAACAGACGACGACGAAACGGACTTCGTGCGTCCGGCGTCCGTCTGCTCCGCACGTAACGCACCGACGACTGTTCCAGGCACGGACGCTGCGACCCACTCGGTCACGGCTTCGAGGGCATCCGGGTCAGATATGGATCCGGGTTCGGTTGCAGCGCATCGCCATATCGCGCCGGCCAGCAGGTCTGCTGACGAACGAGGCACTGTCAGACCAACCTCAGGTGTCGATGCGAGTCGACGCCGACTGTGTCGGCAACGATTTCCATCGCCCTCTTCCACGACACGGCCATCTCGTCGAGTTGCTCACGCGGGTCCACCGCGCGACCCCTGGAGGCACGCGCCATCTGAAACTGCACGCTCTTGGCACCGGATGCCACTTTGCGGAAATCTGGCGCAGCTTCGCCTGTCCCGGAGAAACCTGCAGTGTCCAAGAACTCGCTGGCGTCGGCAGCCAGCTCCGCGCTGGCCCCGCACTGACGAAGTAGCCCGAAGGACCAGAGGTGAAAGGCATCCATACCCGCCCCCTGCACCCATTCGAGGTCTTCGATCACCTTGCGTCCCAGCTCTCGCACGGGATTACCCACCGCTCGAACCGCTACATTCCGCCGAGCCACTTCGGCGATGTTTCCGGCGTTGGTCGCGTGAACCGGATTCAACCTGATCTGTTCGACATAGGGCACGAACGAAGGAAGTGAGGAACGATCGAGATCGAAGACGCCGGAGAAATCGTCGCCTCGCAGCAAGTAGTACCCGCTGTTGTGAAAGTACTCGAGCTCGCCGGCAACGCGATCGATCCGATTGGGCACGATCGTGGTCTTGGTGTGCCCCTCGTGATAGCTCGTTCCAAGAGTGTCGGGAAGCCAGTATCCGTCCACTTCAACCGTCGACAGCATCCCAACCGCGAGGTTGTCCTCGACATGGATCAGCGGTGCCCGCCAGACGTTCATCTCGGCGACTTCGATTCCGTACAGCGCGTAGATGTCCTCGGCCTTGAGCTTGAGGAACGTCCACTGAGTCCCGTCGAACCGCGATGAGAAGGCACATGCCAATGCCGGGACGGGGTCCAACCCCAGCGAATGCAACACTTCGATCCACAGATCCGTGTAGCAGTTGGTCTGCGCCCACACGCGGTCGTCCTGGTGCAACGAATGGGGCCGGTAGCGATCAGGTGAAATGTCGATGAGCCGTGACATCAGATGCCCATTCGTTCACGAACGGAGGTTGGCCATGCAGCCACGTCAAGACCATGAGTCCGCAACAAGGACAACGCGATTCGCTCCATCCCGAAGCCGACGCACGAGCTGTGTGCCACCTCCCCCTCCGCCGTTCGGATGTCGAAGTTGACACCGAAATGGTCGAGATGGTTGTTCGAGGACACGATCGCCGTGCCCTCGTCGAGATCTCCGTAGAGCCGAACTGTCAGTTCCGTCTTGAGATTCTCTTCGCGCTGGTTGGCTGCAAGCATCTTTCCGGCGCGCCCGAAGAAAGGATCATTGGCGATCACCGGGGTAGCGTCGAGTTCGAGCCGGCCGAGCACCTCGAGCCCCCGCTCGATCCAGTGCTCGCGATGCGCTCGCGCTGCCGCGGCGTCACCGATCGTCACGAACTCGTGCATCCGAAACGCTTGCATGCGAGCCGGATCGATGGCCGGTTCGTGCCGGAAGCAAAAACCGTAGATGTCCAGCAGCACGCCGCCTTCGGGCAGAACTCCGGTGTACCGCGCATAGGCAGGATGGCACGCTGCGGACACGAGCATGGTCTCGGTCGGCTCGAGGTGGCGGTCCCACGATTGTCCGTCGGCGCGATCGGCCAGCAGTCGCGCGTGATCGCGATTGGAACCGGCGAAGGTGTTGATGGCGCCGGTGAGGTTGGGAAACGAAGCGATGTAGTCGGTGCGCTCGAAACTGCTCCGCGGGAACACCGGCGGGAACCGCAGCCGAGTCGCGGCGTCGCCTGGCCCCGCTGCAATCACCACTCGGTCGATACCGTCGACGATGTCCTCGAACACTCCGGAACGCCCGTAGAGTCCCGGCACCTCCGTCTCGACGAGAAGTCCTTCGACGAGCAGTTCACGTTGAAATGCAGCCCGGGCCCGATCCAGATCGGTCTCGCCTGTCACAGTCTCGGTCGTCACAGTCTCGTTCGTCATAGCGTTCCCCGGTATCCGATAGCCATGTGCGCTGAACCTGCCATGATTCGATCGTTGTTCACCATCACCGCTGCGCCGTGCGCGTCACGAAGGTGCCGACCGAGCGAGAATTCGGTGTCCTCGCGATATCCCGAGATTCCACAGATCAACATTGTCTGCCCCACGATTTCCACCACCGCTGTCGACGCTGTGACTTTCAGGTTGTTCATTGCGAGCGAAAATCCCACCGCTCCCGTCGCCTCGAAATCGGCAACGCCTTCCTCCGCGTGGACTGCGCGGTCGTACCTGCGTGCAGAGGCGCCGACGAGATCGGCGAATTGTTGTGCCGAAGCGGCAACTTCGGCGAGCCGCAGCGCTCCGGGGGAAGTGACCCCGGGCTGCTTGCGGGCGGCGGCACGCACGTACTTGCGCGCCTTCTCGACTGCAGCGTCGGCAATTCCCAACCACACCGAACTCCAGACGACGTGCGAGACCGGAAGCATCGTGTGGGTGGAGATATCGGAATACGGTACGTCGGCGACCATCTCCGGCGTCGAGGTGGCCCGAAGGATGTAACCGAGACTGCAAGTTCCCCTCAGCCCCAGCGTGTTCCACTCGGTGGTGCGTTCGAGCGTCAGGTCTGGGGTACGACACACCACGAGAACCTGATCGTTCGGCTGACTCTCCGGTGTTCGCCGAGCCGTCACGACTATCGCGTCGGAGTGTTCACCGTACGAAATGACAGGCGCGTTCTTGATCAACAGCAGGTGACCGCCCAAGTCTTCCACCGCGCAGTAACTCCGGCTGACGTCACCACCGATTCCCAGCTCAGTGGTTGCCGATGCCAACAGCAATTGCTTGTCGACCGTTTCTTCGACAAACTCGCGTAGTGCTTCGGTGTTGCCGTGCTTGACCAACGAGTATATCTGCGTCTGATGCATCGCGAAAATCATTCCGCTTGCTGCACAGCGTGTTCCGATCACACGGGCGATCTGCGACACTTCCTGCAGCGAGAGCCCTTCGCCGCCTAGTTCCCTCGGCACAGCTACGGACAGCAGCCGTTCGCTTCGCATGGCGTCGACAGCTTCACGCGGAAACCTTGCTTCTGCATCGACTTCGTCGGCCCACACCGCTGCAACTTCGTCGGCCAACCGTGCGGCCCGCTCGAGGGCCGTTCCGGTGGAGCACTGCGATTGCGGAGCGTTCATGCAGCACCCAACTCCGTCAACGCACCCTCGATCGCCTTGACGCTTGCGAAAGTACTCTTCCGCAACAACTCGTCAGGGAACTCGATGTCGAACGAATCCTCCAGCGCCAACATGACATTCACGCTCGCGTGCGACGTCAAACCCAACTCGTAAAGATCGGCCTCTCCGTCGATCGTGCTCACGTCGACTGCCAGCCGACCGTGCTCGACGAGCACTTTCCGAATTGCCTGATCAATCATCAGCGATGTCGTCCTTCTTTTCGATGCGAGCGCCCGAGCGTGTTGCGATCACCATTGCGATGGCCACGTCCGCTTCGTGCGAGATAGATACTTGAAAATCGTGCAGATCCTGGGCCCGCGCGAGTTCCGCGGCATTACCGGACAGTGTCACCCCACAGCCACCCCACTCGGCCCGAGTGATTTCGATGGAACTCCACGGAACGGGAACGTCACCAGGCCGCAGTACCTTCACCACAGCCTCTTTGGCGGCGAAACGTGCAGCCAATCGTTGATCCCGCGCCGGCCCGGCGCACGTCTGCAATTCGTGCGGGGTGAAGGTCCGATCGAGATACCTCCGCCCGAAGAGTTCGATACTTCGAGTGACATCCACGACGTTCACTACGTCACAGCCGATCCGCGGGCCGATGTCGAGCATCGGCGTCGGCGCAGTGTCACCCATCTGTTGACTCCCCATCTGGGGTCGTACACGCCGGGCAGCCCCCTATGCTGCCCGGTGCGCCGACGCCGTCACCCTGCCCTGACAAACCTTCATAATCAGCAATTCTTCAGCTACCGATAGAACATACCGCAATCCGAAGATTGACGGCAAGATCGGACTTCCAGATTCCCATCAACACTATAAACATACTCTCAGTTTGTTTCGAATGCAGAATAAAGAGAACAATGTCCCTACCAGGACATTTGCAGCAAATTGACCAAAGGAGCAGTGCGGAGAGCCAGTGATTTCAGTGATCACTGGCAAGGCGACGGGCCGCGAATTGCCTGAAGTACTCCACTTTCGATTCCGGGACCACGATCGGAAGTATCAGATTCCACGATGCCTTCATGGAGTCCGAAAGCTCACGAACGGTCCCGGTCGCGGCTGCCATCAGCCGAACTCCCGACGCAACTTCCAACAGGAAACGAGCAATGTCAGCAGAATCCGCGTCCGAACGCAGATCACCTTCGTCGGCGGCACGGCTGGCAAGTTCACGGTAAATGTCGAGCCACACGTCCAGAGTCGCCGGCCCGGAGCCCCGGTAGTCCCCGATCTCGACCAACAAGCGGAACGTCGCTCTAACCATGGCGTCATGCGCACCGATGTCGACGATGACCGACGAAATACCGATCAGTGACTCGAGTGCGGGAGTTCGACGGTCCAACCAGAGCTCACATTTTGCGTCGAAACGTGCCGAACCCTCGTCTATCACCGCCCGCGCGAGTTCTTCCTTGGACCCGAAATGGAAGTACAGGGCGCCTTTCGTCACCTGCGACTCGGCGATGATCTCGCTCAAGCTGGCATTGGCATAGCCCAGGCGCAAGAACACACCCGCTGCTCCGCGCAGCACCGAATCACGGGTGGCTTCTGCCCGCTCTTGCCTCACCATCGATCCGGCCTCCAATCACCACACATCGAACGAATTCTTGGTCTTACCCGTTCACAGCGTCAAAATGGATGGCACGGTTCGGCATTCAACCCACCCTGCAAACAAATGAGACATTTGCCCATCAAACGATCGTGATACAGCGAACACAGCTTAGACCGCGATCCATCTCTGCGCGGCAGGCGCGCCTGGTTAACCCTCCAATTGTGGATCGGCTTCCAGATTCGTCAGCCCATTCCAACACAAATTCACGAGGTGAGCGGCGACAACTTCCTTCGACGGAGTCCGTTCGTCGAGCCACCAAGTAGCCGTAGTAGACACCATGCCGACAAGCGCCTGTGCGTACATCGTTGCTAGTCCGGGGTCGAAACCGCGTCTGGAGAAGTCCCCCGCCAACAGGTAGCCCACCTGACTGATCGCGTCGTTGAGGAGGCTCGAATATGTCCCACTGGGCGCGACAACGGACGAATCGCGCACGAGTATCCGAAATCCGTCGGTGTGCTCTTCCACGTAGGTGAGCAAAGCCAACGCAACCCGCTCGACTCGAACTCTCGAGCGATTTTGTGAGAGCGAAGACGTGATCATCTCGAGGAGTCGCGACATCTCCCGGTCCACTACGACGGCGTACAGCCCCTCCTTGCCGCCGAAGTGCTCGTACACGACAGGCTTGGACACGTTCGCGCGCTGGGCGATCTCCTCGATCGAGGTCGCTTCGTATCCCCGTTCGGCGAACAATGCCCGCCCGATCTCGATCAGCTGTTGCCGACGTTGGGTACCGGTCATCCGGATCCGTGTCACTCGTTCGGGAACTGGATCCCCGCCACCCGAACCGGACACCGTCGCCATTGTCTTCCTCTCGCCGACACACAAATTACTGCTGTGGACGCTCAGCCTATCGGGACTTCAGGGGCCCGATCGGAGGAGCGGTTCGACCTACGGCGGGTCGGCATGCGATTATTCTTTCGCGCGTTCGGCCGCAAGGCTCGGCAATGCGTGGCAATCCGCCGTGGTGTAATGGCAGCACCTCTGATTTTGGTTCAGATAGTTCAGGTTCGAGTCCTGGCGGCGGAGCTGGTGAACAACATGCTTTCCCGAGCGGAATGTATGTCTTGATCGACAGTTTGATCGACAGTTTGATCGACAGAGGGAGCTCAAACCAGTGCAGACCGCCGTGATCGTTCTCGCAGCGGGTGCCGGTACACGAATGAAGTCGAAGACTCCCAAGGTCCTCCACACTCTCGCCGGACGCAGCATGCTGGCACATTCGCTTCACGCGGCAACCTCACTGAATCCCACGCACCTGGTGACCGTCGTCGGTCACGATCGTGAGCGTGTCACCGAAGCCGTGAACGCAGTCGCCGGGGAACTGGACCGTTCCGTCACCGTCGCTGTTCAGGACGAGCAGAAGGGCACCGGGCACGCTGTCAGTTGTGGGCTCGAGGGGTTGCCGGCCGACTTCTCCGGGACCGTACTCGTCACAGCCGCCGACGTGCCTCTGCTCGACGGAAAGACCATCGCAGACCTCCTCGCCCAGCACACGGCTGCTCCCGCGGCCGCGGTGACGGTGTTGACGTCGACGGCCGTCGACCCCACCGGCTACGGGCGAATCCTTCGTACGACGGACGGCGAGGTGAACGCCATAGTCGAGGAGAAGGAAGCCACCGATTCGCAGCGCTCGATCACCGAGGTCAATTCAGGGGTCTACGCCTTCGACTTCGAAACTCTGCGCGACGCGCTGGCGTCCCTCGACTCCAACAACGCACAACACGAGTTCTATCTCACCGATGTGATCATGATCGCCCGTCGCGCGGGCAAGCGTGTTCGTGCTCAGCACATCGCGGATTCGGTTCTCGTCGCGGGCGCCAACGATCGCGTGCAGCTCTCGACGCTCGCCCGCGAGATGAACCGTCGGATCCTCGAGAAGTGGATGCGTGCCGGCGTCACCGTCGTCGATCCTGCGAGCACATGGATAGATTGCGACGTGCACATCGCACAGGACGTGACGCTCCTGCCCGGAGTTCAGTTGACCGGCACGACCTCGGTGGGCGAAGACGCCGTGATCGGCCCGGATACCACCTTGGACAACGTGAGAGTCGGTGAGCGCGCAGTAGTCGTCCGCTCGCACGGGACCGACTCCGTTGTCGGCGCGGACGCGACTGTGGGCCCCTTCGCCTATCTCCGGCCTGGTACCCGCCTCGGGGCACACGGCAAGATCGGCGCCTACGTGGAAACCAAGAACGCGGATATCGGCGAGCATTCGAAGATTCCGCATCTTACCTACGTCGGCGACGCCACCATCGGCCATCACAGCAATATCGGAGCTTCGAGCGTCTTCGTCAATTACGACGGGGTGAACAAGAGCCGTACTGTGGTGGGGTCGCATGTCCGAACAGGCTCCGACACCATGTTCGTCGCCCCTCTCGTCGTGGGAGACGGCGCATACACGGGTGCGGGCACGGTCTTGAAGAACGACGTACCGCCTGGGGCGCTCGCCGTCTCGGGTGGGGTGCAGCGCAACATCGAGGGCTGGGTCCAGAAGAATCGTCCCGGCACACCCGCGGCCGATGCCGCTGCAGCAGCTGCACAACCTGACGGCCCTGCAACAACCTGACAGCCCTGCACAACAGACAGCACAGATCACCACCAGATCGACCGGCAAGTACAAAAGGACGGCATGAACCAGTGACTGCGAATTGGATCGACAACCAGAAGAACCTGATGTTGTTCTCGGGTCGCGCACATCCCGAGTTGGCGGAGCAGGTGGCGAAGGAACTCGACATCCGCGTCACCCCGCAGACCGCGCGCGACTTCGCGAACGGTGAGATCTTCGTTCGATTCGAAGAGTCGGTTCGCGGCTCCGATGCGTTCGTCCTGCAGAGTCATCCGGCACCGCTGAACACGTGGGTGATGGAGCAGCTCATCATGATCGACGCTCTCAAGCGTGGATCGGCAAAGCGCATCACCGCCGTTCTTCCGTTCTACCCGTACGCCCGCCAGGACAAGAAGCATCGCGGACGCGAGCCGATCTCCGCTCGCCTGATTGCCGACCTGCTCAAGACCGCCGGCGCCGATCGCATCATCACGGTCGACCTGCATACCGATCAGATCCAGGGCTTTTTCGACGGCCCCGTCGATCACATGCACGCACACAGCCAGTTGGCCAACCACATTCGCGCGGGCTACAACCTCGAGAACATCACGGTGGTGTCCCCCGACTCGGGGCGCGTTCGTGTCGCCGAGAAGTGGGCCGACTCGCTCGGCGGAGCACCGCTGGCATTCATTCACAAGACGCGCGACCCGTTGGTACCCAACCAGGTCAAGTCCAACCGCGTCGTCGGTGAGGTCGAAGGTCGCACCTGCATCCTGATCGACGACATGATCGACACCGGCGGAACCATCGCCGGCGCGGTCAAGGTGCTCAAGGAGGCCGGTGCAGGTGACGTCGTCATCGCTGCAACCCACGGCGTCCTCTCCGACCCTGCGGCCGAGCGTCTGTCGACGTGTGGCGCGAAGGAAGTTGTTGTCACCAACACACTTCCGATCGACGAGTCGAAGAAGTTCCCGACGCTGACGGTGCTGTCCATCGCACCGCTGCTCGCTCGCACCATCAAGGAAGTTTTCGAGAACGGTTCTGTGACTTCGCTGTTCAACGGCAGCGCCTAGTCTCGCGCCGCACTACGGGCGCGTACCTGTGACTTCACGGTCACTGGTACGCGCCCGTCGTCGTCTTCGTGAACCCCTCAGAAACAGACCACCCGGTCATCATGAAACCACCTGTGGGACACACGAATACCACCGAATGCGACGATTGACATGATCTTGATCACGCTCCCGTCGAGAAACCCAGGTCGATGTTGGGGCGGTGTTCACCGCGCCGCAATCTTCGCCTAGTGTGGCTCGTCGTGATCGACGCGCAAACCCTGGAATCCCGGCCCGAATCTCATTCCCTGAATTCATCAGTTCCGACGATCCGGCGGTGGCGCCCAGGATCTTGTGTCTGGTGCGGAGACGACAACTCCGTGGACATGTTCCGCAACGAACCCCGCTGCGGAAAATGCCGTGAAAACGAAGGCATCATCGACGACGCCAAGCGCTTCCTCGGCATGTACGGTCTGCGCCCGCTCGGCGGCACGCTGCAGTCCGACGACGACGAAGAGCGCGAGTACCGCGTCAACGCACGCGAGGCCCGCCGAGTCCTGAACGAGATCCGTATGGACGTCCTTCCTGATGCGGCCGCTGTTCGCAAGGCAATTCGGCCCCGCGCCGCAACGGTTGTCGCCGACACGTCACCCGCACGCGCTTCCCGCCCCGCCAGCACGGGCACAGCGACGCGTGTTGCCGCTCCGGTCAAGACCGACACCGTGGACATCGACACGCTCCAGACGCGCGTCCTAGGGCTTCTCGATCAGCTCGGTTCGATCGACGAGCAGATCAAGGTCGCCGAACTCGCACAAGGGTTGCCGGCTCGCGCACGACTGAGCGATCTGAACAAGCAGAAGGCCACGGTTCTTCGCACGCTGGCCGCTCTCGAGAAGGCCCGCATCGCCGCCTCCAACTAATTCTCCTCGCGTCCGTCCCACGGCCCCGTCTCACTTGCGAGACGGGGCCGTTCTGTATGAGCAGGTACCTTTACGAATCGTGAATGACATCACCATCACTTTCGTCGTGCTTGCACTGGTCGTGGCGCTGTTCGTGATCGGCCGAATCCCGGTCGGCATCATCGCGATCGGCACTGCCCTGGCGCTGTACGCCACCGGTGTGATCACGATGGAGCAGGCGCTCGCCGGATTCGGCGATCCCACGGTGGTGTTCATCGCCGCGCTTTTTGTCGTCAGCGAAGCCCTCGACGCCACCGGTGTCACCACGTGGGCGGGCGAGAAACTGCTGGCTAAAGTCGGCGAATCCCGAGTCCGTCTCGTGAGTGCGATCATGTTGCTGGTTGCCGCGTTGACCGCATTGATCAGCGTCAACGGGGCCGTAGCCGCGTTGGTACCGATGGTGGTCGTCTTGGCGGTACGTCTCGGTAAATCGACGTCACAACTGCTTCTGCCGTTGGCATTTGCCGCCCATGCCGGATCGATGCTCACCTTGACCGGAACACCGGTCAACATCATCGTTTCCGAAGCCGCCGAGGAATTCGGGGCCGGTGCTTTCGGGTTCTTCAGTTTCACCTTGGTCGGTGCGCCGCTCGTATTGGGAACGATTGCGATCGCCGTACTTCTCGGTCCTCACGTCCTCCCCCATCGTGCTGGGACGTCGATGTCGCCTGACCTGAGCCGGCATGCCAAGACCCTCGCGAAGCAGTATCAGCTCATGGGAAAGGATGCGCCGTCCGCAGAGCCCTTGATCACCAAGCACGACGGCGTGGTCGAAGTGATCATCCCGCCGCGCTCGGAAATGATCGGCGACAGGGCTTTTCCGGGCATGGTGACCGACAGTGGAGATCTGGTGATACTCGCAGTCCAGCGCGCCGGTGAGGACTGCGGCCCCAAGGGCGTCAAGTTGGCGGCCGGTGACACGCTTCTCCTGCAAGGAAGCTGGGACGATCTCGACACCCACACCGCCGTCGATCCGAACGTCCTCGTGGTCGACGCACCTGCCCAGATCCGTAAGCAGGCAGCCCCGTTGGGAACCCGCGCGGTCATCGCTCTCGTCGTCGTCGCGGCGATGGTAGTGATGCTGACGTTCGGATTGGTGCCGTCCGCGATAGCCGGACTCCTCGCGGCATGTGCGATGGTGCTGCTACGAGTCATCAGCGTCGAGCAGGCGCATCGGTCCATCTCGTGGACCACGTTGATTCTCGTCGGCGGAATGATCCCGCTGTCGACCGCAATCCAGCAGACCGGCGCGGCCGAAAAGCTCGCGCATGCGTTTGTCGACGTCGTCGGTGGGGCAAGCCCGTATGTCGTCGTCGCCGGACTCTTCGTCGTGACGGCGACTCTGGGCCAGCTGATCAGCAACACTGCAACCGCGTTGATCATCACGCCGATCGCGATCTCGGTCGCCATCGAACTCGACATCTCGGTGCTGCCCCTTCTGATGACGGTCACCGTCGCTGCCGCGGCCTCCTTCCTGACGCCTCTAGCCACTCCCGCGAACATGATGGTGATGGGCCCTGGTGGTTACAAGTTCGGCGACTACTGGAAGCTCGGACTCCCGATGTTGTTGTGGTTCCTGATAGTTGCAACGGTGTTGATCCCAGTGATCTGGAGTTTCTGATGTGCTCACCGAAGGTCTTGTCGGAGGTCTACGAATCGATCGGACGCGAGGGCAGGAAGATCAGCCGTCGATCGATGTTCGCGGCGCTGGGCACCGGTGCCCTCGGCGCGACCGTCATGGCCGGCGCTGTACAGCCCACTGCGTCGGCGACGCCAACAGGTCAGACCATCGTCGATCTGACCCACGTACTGACGCCGGAGTTCCCGGTGTGGCCGGGCGCGCGCTCGTTCGAGATGAGGAACCTGGCGAAGATCGCCGACGCCGGCGGGTCTCTGGGCTCGCTCGGCTCCGCCGGCTCAGGTGGAAACTTCTACCTCAACGAACTCCGCCTCGAAGAACACACTGGTACTCACATCGACGCTCCCGCACACGCCAGTGCGGACGGAATCACCGTCGAGAAGATTCCCGTCGCCGACCTCGTCGTGCCGATTGCGGTCGTCGACATCAGTGCCCGAGCCTCCGTCGACCCCGACACACTGCTCACCCGCCAGGACATCCTCGATTGGGAGTCCCTCCACGGGACCATCGCTCCCCGCAGCCTGGTTGCGATGAACTCGGGTTGGGATACCCGGGCCGGTGCCGGTGGCGCCTTCACGAATCGAGATGCACTCGGCGTGCAACACACACCGGGATTCAACCCCGAGGCGATCGACTTTCTCGTCCGCGAGCGCAACATCGTCGCCGTGGGCTCGGACACCCTCAGCATCGACGCGGGCCGAAGCACCACCCACGGGGCTCACCGAAGCGCTTTGGGCTCAGGAAAGTACGCAGTCGAAGCCCTCGCAAATCTGTCCGCACTTCCGGCCGTCGGCGCCACGGTGATGGTGGGAGCGCCGACGCATGCGGGTGGTTCGGGTGGTCCGTGCCGGGTCATCGCCTGGTACTGAAGATCAGGGCGTAGGCGTCACCCGCAGCACCTTGTCGCCGGCGCCGTTGTCGGTGGTCACCAGGAGCGAGCCGTCGGGCGTCGGGGTCACCGACCGCAAGCGACCGAACTGGTTCTCCAACCCGAAGGTCTGCGCGTCGACCGAGCGTCCGTCGGCACTCAGGCGGAGGAAGATCAGTTCCTTGCTCTTGAGGCCACCCATTACGAGCGCACCGTCCCAGGCACCCCATGCAGCTCCACCGGTGAAGGCAGCGCTGGCGGTAGCCAACGTCGAGCTACCCGAACGCCACACCGCCGCAATCGCTCCCGGCACTCGCACGGGATCGGTCATCGGCACGGATTCGTCGTACGTTCCGGGAAGCCGATCCGGGCGGTAGCCGTAATTTCCGCCGGGGGTAAGCAGGTTGACTTCGTCGTCGACGCTTGTGCCCTGTTCAACCGAGTACACCCGGCCGGTTCCGGGTTGCACGGCCAAGCCTTGGACGTTGCGGTGCCCGAGCGTGTAGACCGGGCTGGAAGCATTCGGATTCCCCGCCGCCGGAGTTCCGTCGGCGTTGATGTGCAAGACCTTGCCGCCCAGCGAATTCGGATCCTGGGGGACGCTCGGCGTCGCGGTGTCACCCGTCCCGACGAACAGCGTTCCGTCCTGCGCCGCAAGAATTCGGCAACCCCCGTGACGCCCGGACGAGACCGGGATTCCTGGCAATACAGTTCCGGTTCGCGTGAGTGCGGTCCATCCGGCGTCGACGGTCCACGCGATCACTCGAACGTCCGTGACTCCCCCAGCACTGAATCCTTGGCAGGTGTACAGGGTGCGCGACTGAGCGAAGTCGTGAGCAAGCGCGATGCCCATGAGCCCGGTTTCGGACTGCGCGTAGAGATCCGAAAGGTCAGCAGCGACTGGACCTGTCGTGTTGTCGCCTCGGCGAACGAAGAATCCGCCGGATCGTTGTCCGGTCAGGATTGCACCGTCCGGGGCCGCCACCACGTCCCAGGGGTGGTCGAGTCCGTCGACCAGTGTGGTGACCGACAACTGCGGGAGGGTGTCCTCGATGGGTATGTCCGGGTCGTCGCTCCCCAACGATCCGGTGCTTCCGTTGCCGAAACTGCCGGGGTCGAAGGGGAATGGTTGAGCCACGCTCTGCGTTACCGGCATCACCAGTACTGCAGTCAGGGCCACGGTCAATGCGGCGAGCTTCGGATGACGCACGCGTTCTCCTCGGGTCGGAAACCGTTCTGCGCCTCACTATAAACAGACAAATCGGTCTGCGCTGCCGGAACTGAGCGCACAGAAGTCGTTCCCAGACGCGGAAACCCGCGTTTCGAGTCGATTAGAGAACGCTCACGCCCGCTGCGCGCACAACAGCGCAAAGCGCTGATCCTGATCCGTCCACACCTTCCGCACCCCGAAGCCCGCGGACGCGAGTTCCGCGGCAATCCCCTCCTCGGTGAACTTCGCCGAGATCTCGGTGCGCAGCTGCTCGCCCGCTGCGAAGGTGATCTCCAGATCCAGGTCGTCGATATGCACCGAGACTTCACGAAGTGCTTCCAGGCGCATCTCGATCCACTCGTTATCGGCATCCCAGAGCGCGACGTGACGGAAGTCCTCCAAGGGAAAGTTCGCTCCCAGTTGCTTGTTCAGGACCGAGAGAACATTGAGATTGAACTGAGCAGTCACACCGGCAGCGTCGTCGTAGGCGGGCACGAGGACTGCGGGATCGATCACCAATCCCACGCCCAGGATCAGGTTCTCACCGGGATCGAGCACCGCTGCAATGCCCGAGAGGAACTCGGCGCGTTCTGCCGGAACGAGATTGCCGAGAGTTCCACCGAGAAACGCGACCGCCCGCCGTCCACCACCTGGCAGATGATGCAGCGAACCGGTGAAGTCACTGACCACTCCGACCACATCGATGCCGGGGAATTCGGCACCGACCTGCCGCGCCGCGCCTTCCAGTGCTGTCACCGAAACATCTTGCGGTACATACGTTCGCAGAGTTCCACGAGCAGTCATTGCATCGAGCAGCAACCGCGTCTTCTCCGAGGAACCGGAACCCAGTTCGATCAGGATCTCAGGATCGGTGAATGCAGCGATCTCGTCGGCGTACCGAGCGAGCAGGCCGCGTTCGGTACGGGTGGGGTAATACTCGGGTAAGGCCGTGATCTCCTCGAACAGTTCACTTCCACGCGCGTCGTAGAACCATTTGGGCGAGAGCCACTTCGGCGTAGCGGTCAAGCCCTCCCTGGCCTCGGCTCGCAATGCGTCGACCGATTCGGCCGGTGTCAGATAAACCTCGAGCGTAGGGGTTTTCATTGTTCTCCCATCGGTATCGGGGTGATGATCAAATGGCCGGGACGCGCGCAGACGATGTGCCGGTCCGGCACCTGCTCCCAGTCCGGTGAACGATCGGACGGTTCGGAAACCATCAGTGCCCGCGACTCGTCGACCCGCGTGTACAACGTGTGGCCCCACGCCGTGGCCCACAGTTCCTGCCCGTCGCCGAACAGGAGGTTCAATCGTGAATCCGGTGCCGCCGCAGCCACATCGTGAACCAGGCTCGTCACGGCGGCTTCCGCGGGCTTCGACTTCAACCGATGCCGAAGCACTGTCCACAACAAGGCAGCATCCGTCGGCGCGGGCATCTTCAGCAATTCGACGGCCGGAACTTCTGCTGCCAAGTCGGCGAGTGAGCCAGGCCAACCGGATACCGCTCCGTTGTGGCTGAAAGCGTAGGTTCCGTCGACGAACGGTGCGCAGGCACCGATCTCGACGGCCATCCCCTCCGTCGCGGAACGTACGGCGGCGAGAACGGATCCGGAAATGATGTGGGACAACGTCTCGTCGACTGTCGGGTCCGACCAGATCGGCGAGATACTGCGGTACCGTCCCTGCCTTCCACCGTTCCACCACACCGCGCCGAATCCGTCGGCATTGATGGTCCCGCCGCCACGCATCTCGCGAGGTGCCCACGACTGTCGCATCAGTGAGTTCTCGCCGTCGTGGAGGAGTTCACGAACCGAACGCGGCGGCCCGAGATACCCGAGGTGCCGACACATGTCAGGATCTACCCGAAATCGTTCTGGCGCAGCGAAAACCCGAGAAGATCTGGCGCCTGATCGGATGGTCCCAGTTGCGGAACGTCCCCCGGCAGGCAACGCTGTCGGTCCCGAACGATCCCCCTCGCAACACTTTGTAGTCGCCGCCGAAGAACACCTCCGAGTACTCCCGGTAGGGGAAGGCCCGGAAACCCGGATACGGATGGAAACCCGAAGACGTCCACTCCCACACGTCGCCGATCAACTGCTCGACACCCGCTGCCGACGCACCCGCCGGGTACGAGCCGACGCCGGCGGGACCGAGATGGCGCTGACCGAGATTGGCATGATTCTCGTCTGCGGACACGTCCCCCCACGGGAATCGTCGCGATCTTCCGGATTCCGGATCCCACCGCGCGGCCTTTTCCCATTCCGCCTCGGTGGGAAGCCGTTTGCCTGCCCAACTCGCGTAGGCCTCGGCTTCGTAGAAGCTCACATGCACGACGGGCTTGTCCGGTGGGACCGGCGCCTCGACGCCGAAAGTCTCGTGCCACCAACCCGAACTGTCGCGTTCCCAGAACAGCGGTGCACGGAGTTTCGCGTCGACGCGATGCCGCCAACCGTCTCGAGACCACAGTTCCGGTCGGGAATAGCCGCCGTCCTCGATGAATTCGACGAACTGCCCATTGGTGACCGGGAATCTGTCGATCGCGAAGTCGGTGAGATAGACCTGATGCGCAGTGCGCTCGTTGTCGAGTGCCCACGGTTCGTCGTCGGTCCCCATGACGAAGGGGCCGGCGGGGATCGTGACCTCGTCGAGTTCCGGCATGCGGGCCGCTTGCGGAGCGGGAGTCGCAACGAGTGCCGTGGGTCCCGAACGCAATTGGTGTGTTGCGAGCATGGTTTCGGCGTGTTGCTGCTCGTGCTGCGCGATCATCCCGAAGGCAAAACCGTCCATGTCGAGTTCTGTGCGTCCGAAGGTGCTGGCTTCGAGCACATCCCAGACCTTCCCGCGAACCGTACGTACGTATTCGCGTGCCTCGGCCGGGTTGAGCAGGGGAAGTGTGGGTCTCGACGATCTCGAATGCTTGAACGCGTCGTACAGCTCGTCTATGTCGCTACGCACCGGATCGCGGCCACCGACATCTCGCACCAGCCAGAGTTCCTCTTGATTGCCGATATGCGCCAGGTCCCACACGAGTGGACTCATCAACGGAGAATGCTGAGCGACCAATTCGGTATCGTCGACGCAGTCGGTGAGCAGCGTCGACCGTTCACGCGCTCGCAGAAGTACGGCCTCGACCGCTTCCTTGGTGATCTCCCCCGTCATGTGTCGCTCTCACCGGGCACAATTGCGCGACAACACCGTTCGGCTGCGGCATCGAGAAGACGGACAAACTGCGGCTCCGGCGCGTACGACGCGGCAAGCGACATCAGAGAGGTTGCCGCCGAACGCAGTTCGACGTCGTCCAAACCGTACTCTGCCGCATCCCGCCATCTCCCGGCCGTCGACGCTGCGGCATCACTCGCCTCACGCATCACGGCAGGCCCGGACAGTAACGCGTCGATCGCTGCTACCGGTACTCGCCACAGATCTCCCGGCTGCGCATCGATGTAGCGAACCTCCAGATGGCCGACAGCGCGAACCGGCGGGAACAGCGTGGACAGGTGATAGTCCAAGTCCGCCCAGACGGGTCGGCGTCCGATCTCGGCATCCACAGCGCCGTCTATCCAGTCCCCGAAAGTGGCACCCCGCGGAGCCGTCCAATCGTCGCCCTCGTTTCGCACACACATCAGCGGAACATCGAGCGCCCAGCCGGCGTAGTCCTGCACTTCCGGGACTGCGACCGTTCGCCAGGAATCGAGTTCGAGCCACGTCCGCATGCGTTGGGACGCCCAATCCCCTCTCGGAACCCCTTGCAAGCGTGGAGAACACGCAAACGCAGCGATGAGCGCCGGCCCCATGTCCCCGAGGAGCCGCCAACGCTGGGCAATGGACTCCGGGCTGCCGCCGGCATCGACACTGACCTGCACTGCTGCTGTATTGCACATCATCAAGGTGCCATACGGTCCTATCCCGGCGAAGCGGGATTCCATTGCGCAATAACGTGGCAACCGGAGAATCCGGGAAGGTGGGCGGGCGACGTCGGCCGCGGCAGAACTGATTTCGATGGAGTACGACGCGAGGAGTGTTTCGAGAGTACGACGGTCTTCGTCGAGACAGTCACACAGTTCTCGGGCGGACGTCCGCGGCGCTGACGAGAGTTCGATCTGTCCGCCAGGTTCTACGGTGACGAGGCTGCCACGAGGAAGCGGAACCGCTGGTGAATCCGGGTCGATACTGGTGGGTGCGTGTCGCCCGAGTGCCTTTGCCAGAGTCGCTGCTGACGGCCGCTCCCCACCGGGAACCTGGCTGGTCAGCCATTCGAGCTCAGCTCCGACCAAACGGGGTGGCCCCTGTTTGAAGCACACACCACCGACGTAGGCCTCGGCCGCAGGACGTGAATCCACCTGCGTGGTCTGTGCTGCTGTCAACGCTGCTGTCACCATTCGACTTCCCCTTCGGGCGGTCTTCGCGGGCGCTACCGACGATAGAACGCCAACGTCCGAGATGCACCCTTTGTGGTGTTACGTGTCGTTGAATTTCTTCAGTCGTATCCACCGGTACCCACAACCGGCCAGAACCACACCTGCCCCGGAAACAACCGCGATCCACGGAAGTGTGACCACCAGAACGACACAACCAGCCGCGCCGACCGCTTGCAGCCACTTCGGATACATCCGGTCCACACCGCGTTGGCTGTACGCACTCACGTTCGCGACGAAGTAGTAGAGCAGCACTCCGAACGACGAAAAGCCGATCACCCCACGAAGATCGGTTGTCGAGACCAAGGCGATCACAACGGCACCGACCACAAGTTCCGCATGGTGAGGGACCCCGAACCGTGGATGGACTGCAGCGAGGGCCACTGGCAGATCGCGCTCGCGGGCCATCGCCATCGCCGTACGACTCACGCCGGCGATCAGAGCCAGCAGCGCCCCCGCCGACGCCGCCGTGGCACCGATCACCACTACGGGAACGGCCCAACTCCAACCGACTGCGCCCACCGCATCTGCCAGTGGTCGCGCCGAATTCGCCAGCCGATCAGGTCCCAGCGTCACCAACAGCACCACCGCTACCAGCGCATAGAGGATGACGGCGACGGTGAGTGCGATCAGGATCGCCCGCGGAATCGTTCGACGCGGATCACGCACTTCCTCCCCCAGCGTCGCGATCCTGGCGTACCCGGCGAAGGCAAAGAACAGCAGGCCCGCCGATTGCAGAATTCCGTACCACGACCCGAATGCGAGATCCGGGAACTCGCGCACCGCACCAGGACCGACGACGGCAACCACCAGCGCTACACACAGCGCCGTCGTCGACACGGCGACGATCACCCTGGCCATGTGCGCCGTCCGCGTGACTCCGCGGTAGTTGACTGCAACCAGCGCTGCCACCACCAATACCGCGACGGGGACACGCCAGGCCGTAGGCGCAACATACGTCGCGAAAGTCAGAGCCATTGCCGCGCAGCTCGCGGTCTTCCCGATCACGAACGACCAGCCGGCGGCAAACCCCCACCAGGGTCCGAGCTGCTCACGTCCGTAGACGTAGGTCCCGCCTGAAGTGGGGTATCTGGCCGCAAGCTGCGCCGACGACGTCGCGTTGCAGAATGCGATGAACGCTGCAATCGCCAGGCCCACAAGCAACCCGGTACCGGCTACTGCGGCAGCGGGCGCGAACACCACGAAGACTCCGGCGCCGATCATCGCGCCGAGGCCGATCACCACGGCATCGGCCGTGCCCAGTCTTCGCTCCATCGGGACAGCTTCGTTCACAGGTAGTTTGAACCACACCGACATGAACGGAAGGTGCCATGTTCGATCTCGACACGATCCGCCGCGACACTCCCGGATGCCTTGACAAGGTGTTCCTCGACAGCGCGGGATCCTCGCTCCCGCCCGAGCCGGTGCCGGCCACGATGATCGAGCACCTGCGACGTGAAGCCGACGTCGGCGGATACGTCGCAGCTGCTCATCAGAGCGGCGCCCTCGCTGCTGTTCCCCATTCGCTGGCCCGGGTCATCGGTGCTCAGGCAACCGATATCGCTTTGACGGACAGCGCGACCCGCGCGTGGAACGACTTCCTCGCTGCCGTTCCGCTCGGACCCGGTGATCGAATTCTCATCAGCGGAGTCGAATACGCGAGCAACGCCATCGCTGCACTGGGGCGGGCGCGTTCGACCGGTGCCCACGTCGAGATCATCCCGAGCGATCAGTACGGACGCATCGACCTCGACGCACTCGAGAACATGCTCGACGATCGTGTTCGCGTCGTCTCCGTCGTCCACGTCCCCACCAACGGCGGCCTGATCAACCCCGTCCGCGAGGTCGTCGAACTCGCGAGGGCCCACGGCTCGCTCGTTCTGCTCGACGCATGCCAGTCCGTCGGCCAATTGCCCATCGACGTCACCGAACTCGGCGTCGACGCCCTCAGCGCAACCGGCCGCAAGTGGCTCCGCGGGCCACGCGGAACCGGATTCCTGTACGTCCGCCCCGGACTCGTCGACGCACTCGAACCCGCTGCGATGGACCTGCACGGAGCGGAATGGACCGGCGAGAACAGCTTCGTACCCGCACCGGACGCAACACGATTCGAGCTCTGGGAAACGAGTGTCGCTGCGCGCCTGGGTCTCGGCGTCGCCGCCGACTATCTGCTCACGATCGGCACCGACACGGCGTGGGAGCAGATCGAATCCCGAGCAGTCACGCTGAGGGAAGGTCTGGCAGCGATTTCCGGAGTCGAAGTCCGCGATCGAGGAACCCATCTGAGCGGCATCGTTTCCTTCACCGTCGACGGTATTTCCGAGCACCTGGTTCGGGATCAGCTTGCAGCACAGAACATCACCGTCACCGTCAGTGGTCGCGGGTCCACCCTCCTCGACATGGATGCCCGCGGGCTCGATGCCGTGGTTCGCGCATCGCCGCACTACTTCGTCGACGAAGCCGACCTGGACACATTTCTGGGCGCGGTCAGGGGATTACAAACCTCCCGTTGACCGGGACCATGCCTGATCTGTGGAAGTCGAAACTGCAACTGTGGGGTGATCAGCAGTTTCGCCTTCCGAGAGGACTATTCGCATGGCCGACCCCACCGTCAGACCGATCTCCGCTGCCGACATCACCACCTGGGACTACGAGGCCGACGTCGTCGTCGCGGGATACGGCATCGCCGGCGTCACCGCTGCGATCGAAGCAGCTCGTGCCGGCGCCGAGGTGCTCGTCATGGAGCGGACGGGCGGTTGGGGCGGAGCCGCGTCACTGGCTGGTGGATTCATCTACCTGGGCGGTGGAACGCCGTTGCAGAAGGCGTGCGGGTTCGAGGACTCGGTCGAGAACATGAAGACGTTCATGAAGGCAGCGCTCGGCCCCGGAACCGACGATACGAAGATCGACGCGTACTGCGAGGGCAGCGTCGATCACTACAACTGGCTCGTCGACGCCGGGGTCCCGTTCAAGGAATCGTTCTGGGGTCAGCCCGGCTGGGAACCGCCGTACGACGACGGCCTCATGTACTCGGGAGGCGAGAACGCCGCGCCGTTCAACACCCTCGTCGATCCCGCGCCCCGCGGACACGTTCCGCAGATGTCCGAGAAGAACACCGGCGAGAAGGGCGGCGGCTACATGCTGATGAAGCCACTCGTCGAGACGGCCGAGAAGCTCGGTGTCCGAGCAGAATACGATCTGCGCGTCCAAACTCTGGTGGTAGACGGCGATCGGGTTGTCGGCGTCGTCGCCAAGCGTTACGGCAAGGACGTCGCGATTCGCGCACGCAAGGGCGTCGTGCTGGCGATGGGCAGCTTCGCGTACAACAACGAGATGGTGCGCTCGAACGCACCGCGTATCTTCGGCCACCCGGCGGCCTCCATCGAGGCGCACGACGGCCGCGCAATCCAGATCGGTCAGGCACTCGGCGCCGACACCGCACACATGGACGCCACCGAGGTCGCGTTCTTCTGCGACCCACAGTTGATGGTGCGCGGCATTCTTGTCAACGGCCGCGGTCAGCGATACATCCCCGAGGACACCTACCCCGGCCGCATCGGCCAGGCAACGCTGTTCCAGCAGGACAACCAGGCATTCCTCGTGATCGACGAAGCTGCGTACGAGGAAGGCATGAATGCCGAATCGTCCAGTGCACAGTTGCGGGCGCAGCCGAGCTGGGTGGCGGAGACCGTCGAGGAACTCGAAGGCGAGATGGGATTGCCCGCCGGATCGCTGCAATCCACCGTCGACCTCTACAACCGGCACGCGGCTGAAGGTTCGGATCCGGTGCTCGGCAAGAAGTCCGAGTGGGTGAAGCCGATCGTCGGCCCGTTCGCGGCAATCGATCTCCGTGGCCGCACAGGCGGATTCACGCTGGGAGGATTGAAGACCACCGTCGATTCCGAGGTTCTGCACGTCTCGGGTGCGCCGATCCCCGGACTTTTCGCAGCGGGTCGCTGCACGTCCGGTGTCTGTGCGGGCGGTTACGCCAGCGGGACAAGTCTCGGCGACGGCAGCTTCTTCGGACGTCGTGCCGGAATCAGCGCGGCGCGCTAGATCACCACAGCTCGCACACCGTCGGCAAAGCGGTACGGCTGAGTCTGCAGGACCGCGCCGAGGTGTTTCCTCAGTCTGGACACCTCGGCGCGCACTGCTACGACATGCTCGCGATCACCGAAGAGCACTTCGCTCAGGCCTGCGGCATCCACACCTGCCGAACCGACGGCTGCCAGTGCCCGCAAGATCTGAGCGTGACGCGGCGAAAGCGCGCGCGTCCAGTTGGCGTCACCACGCACCGTCACCTGCGGCGATGCTCCGAGGGCCAGCTCCAGCTCGATCAACGGCCCGCCGACGCCGGTGCGCAACAGCCAGCCGTCTCCGAGCGGCTCAGGCAGACACATCCCCAGACCTGGCACGATGACGGGCTTTCCCGCACTGGGTGCTGCCACACGGTCGGGCGCGGCAATCCCGCTGGCGCCGGCTACCCAGCCGAACTCGTCGACCACCAATGCCGGACCTGTGCCTGCCGCGAACAACGGCGCCGCGCGCGAGCGCAGGCGCTCGAGCGAAGCTGCGTGCTCGCGCCACAGCGTCGCCTCCGCGAGGCGAACCGCGGTGCGCACCAGCGCGACGGTGGTGGGATGAACCGAAGCTGCGGATCCACTGATGTCCACCACGCCCAGGATCTCGCCCGTCCGTGGGTCGTGCACGGGCGAGCCGGTACACGACCAGTTGTGATGCGTGGGCGCATAGTGCTCGGCCGAGAAGAGTTGCACCGCAGAGTCTTCGATCAGCGCGGTACCTATCGCGTTGGTCCCCACCGACTGCTCCGACCAGCGTGCGCCTTCCGCGAACCCGAGAGCGTCCGCCGCACGTTTGACGGTCTTCGCCCCTTCGCGCCAGAGCAGGACACCGTCGGCGTCGGCAACGACCACGATGAAGCCCGCGTCCTCGGCGACCTCGGTGAGCGTGGTTCGCAGTTCGGGCAGAACGCTTCGCAGCGCGGTACGCGAACGCCTCGCCTCCAACTCGGAGAAATCGGCGACAGTAGACGCACCGCAGTGATCCGGCGTGAGCCCGCCGGCGGCCACCCTCGACCACGACCGCGCCACGACGGTCCGCGGCTGCGCCGGTGGTTCCTGGCCGGAGAGAACTGCGTCGTGCACCCGACTGAGTAGGCGAGCATGCTGCGACAGGTCGGTACCCGGCACGACGGCACCGAGCCGACTGCCTTCGGGAGCGTTCCCCACGATGGTCACTCCGTCAGGCTACCGCTTTCGATGTGACGCGAACCACGTCCACACGGCCAGGTCCCCACCACCTGCGATTAGCGGCCGGGAGCAAACTCCGGTAACGTATCCAAAGTTGTCTCGGCGAGGGTGAATCGCAGCAGTTCCACACGTTGCAGGTTTACCGTGATCGACGCGGCTACGGCTCAGCTCGAGCGTTTCGCTCCTGGCCGTGTGCGCGCCTGTCCGCCTTGCCGCAGGCAAAACCACACGTCAGTAAACCGAGCACGAACCCCGTGAGTTGTAGGAGCCGTTTCATCATGTCTGAAGAAAACAACCTCGTCGCCGTCGTCCGCACCGAATTCGGCAAGGGCGCAGCTCGCCGCGCACGTCGTGACGGCCAGGTCCCCACGGTTCTGTACGGCCACGGTGAAGATCCCCGCCACCTCAATGTGCCGGCTCGCGACTTCGCCGCCATCCTCCGTGCACACGGCACCAACGCCATCCTCACCCTCGACATCGAGGGCACGGAGCAGGTTGCACTGACCAAGTCGGTCGTCGTGCACCCCATCCGCAACTACATCGAGCACGCCGACCTCCTCGTCATCAAGAAGGGCGAGAAGGTCACGATCGACGTGAACGTCATCGTCGTCGGCGATGCTGCTGCAGGCACGATGGTCGCGCAGGACGCATCCACGATCTCCATCGAGGCCGACGCGCTTCACATCCCCGAGCAGATCGAGGTTTCGGTCGAGGGTCTCGAGATCGGCACCCAGATCCTGGCCAGCCAGCTCGAACTGCCCAAGGGCTCGACCCTGCAGGCTGACGCCGACACCCTGATCGTCAACGTCGTTGCTGCACCCACCGAGGCAGACCTCGAAGAGGGCGCAGAAGCTCCCGCCGCCGACGAGGCTGCAGAAGAGGCCTGATCCTCTCGGTTCCAACAGAACTCACTGCGCGCGGCGCGTCATTCCGATTCGGAGTGACGCGCCGTTCGTGCGTAGCAGGAAAAATCAAGCCAGAAAGTAGCGTCCGTTGAGCACAGATACCGCCCTCGTCATCGGCCTGGGTAATCCCGGCCCCCAGTACGAGAAGACCCGGCACAACGTCGGCTTCATGGTCGCCGGCACCCTTGCCGGGCGCATGGGCGGAAAGTTCAACGTACACAAGAAGAGTGGTGCCGAAATCGTCGAAGGTCGCCTCGCCGGCCGGCGCGTGATTCTCGGAAAACCACGCTCGTACATGAATCTCTCGGGTGGCGCTGTCGCCGGTCTCGCGCGGTTCTTCTCGGTCGACGCCGCGAACATCATCGTCGTCCACGACGAACTGGATCTCGATTTCGGGACGATCAGACTCAAACTCGGCGGCGGCGAAGGCGGCCACAACGGCCTGCGGTCCATTTCGAGTTCGTTGACCACCAAGGACTACCTGCGCACGCGCGTCGGGATCGGTCGTCCGCCGGGCCGCATGGACCCGGCGGACTACGTTCTCAAGCCGTTCTCGTCCACGGAGCGAAAAGAACTCGATCTCGTATGCGAAGAGGCTGCGGATGCAGTGGAGCTACTGCTCGAACTCGGGTTGGAAGCCGCACAGAACCGCCTGCACTGACGGTCAGTTACCCAGCAGTGCAGCCGAATTGGCGCGGCGGAGCTTCCCCGACGACGTCTTGGGGATACTGCCGGGACCCAGGACCGCAACGGCGCGAGGTCGGACACCGACGTCGGCAACCACGGCGTGGACCACTTCGCGTTCGATACGCTTGACCTCTTCCGGATCTTCGAACGCGTTGGTCTCGACGGCGACTGCAAAGCTCTCACGCTTCTGGCCGGCGTCGAGACGAATCGCGACGGCATTTCCGGGACGCACACCGGCAACGGTTCCGGCCGCCCGTTCGATGTCTGTGGGGTACACGTTCCGGCCGCCCATGATGATGACGTCCTTGACGCGCCCGCACACCACGACCAGTCCTTCTTCGGTGAAGTACCCGACGTCACCGGTGTCGAGCCAACCGTCGGCGTCCTGGGCCGGCTTGTGTCCGTCGACCGTGACGTACCCGGGAGTGACTGCCTTGCCGCGAACCTCGATGATTCCGACACCGCGGGCCGGAAGCACCTGACCGTCACGGTCGACGATGCGTCCCTCGAGGTCAGGCACCATCTTGCCGAGTGTGGCGAGGGCACGAGCGTTGGGGCGATTGGACGGCACCGCTCGAGACATCGATTCGAGAAAGTCTGGATCGACGTAGTCGAGGACCTGACCTTGATCGGGATCCGGAATCGACACGGCGAGCGTGGTTTCCGCCATTCCGTACACGGGCGCCAGCGCAGTCGGGTTCAAACCGAAACGCGCACCGGCCTCGGCGAGTGCATCCATCGTGTCGGGATCCACCGGCTCGGCGCCGTTCCACATGTATCGGACGCTGGACAGGTCGACTGCCCCGTCTTCCGCCTGTGCGAGTCGACGAGCCAAGAGCGAGTACGCGAAGTTCGGTGCGGCGGTGACGGTTCCGCCGTACTTGCCCATCAGTTCGGCCCACAGCACCGGGGTACGCAGGAAATCCATCGGCGTGATGCTGATGACCTCTGCGCCCACCTGCATCGGAACCGTGAGAAAACCGACCATGCCCATGTCGTGGAAGAGCGGAAGCCAGCTCACCATCACGTCGTCTTCGATGGAGAACTTGATGCGGTTGATCATGGCGTAGGCATTTGTGTAGAAGTTCTCGTGCGTGATCTGCACGGCCTTGGGCGAACCGGTGGAACCGGACGTCAACTGCTGGAGTGCGATATCCGATTCGGCCGTCTCCACGGGATCGATCGACGTTCCGCTGCGAAGCTCGTCCACCGTCACGACGGTGATGCCACGCTCTTCGAGGAGCGGCTTGGCCGCGTCGAAGGGCGCACCCAGAATGACGGCTTTCGCGGAGATCATGTCGATCACAGTCTCGGTGTCCTGAGCCCAGACGCCCAGATCCGTTCGGGGGGTCGGCTGATGCAGCATCGTCACCGACGCACCGCGCATCCACGTCGCCTGGCAGGCAGGTGCGATGTCGACGGGCTGTCCGGCGAGAATGCCGATCGCGACGCCGCGATCGATACCGACCTCGGCCAGGCCGCCGGCCATGCGCCGAGCCTCCTGGTGGATGTCGCCCCAGGTCTGACGGAAAGCGTTGTCCGGCTCTCCCGTCACCAGGCCGCGGTCGGTGACTGCGGCGGTCGCATACATCTCTTCGGTGAACTTGCTCAACGCAACTCCTCGGTCAGTGTCACTCTTCGATCAGTGCAACTCTTCGCAGGACACAAATGGCTGTGTGTTCGAACACACACATACATGGATAATCAGCGATCGTTCGCCGAGTGTTACGCCGCAGTGGCTATTGCATCGTGGTCTGCGAGTATCCTTTCTCTGTTGTGCTGCCGCACTCTCCACCTGTCCGCGCACCGGCACGTCGCCGGCACCGACGCCCACTTCGAGAGGTTCTTCGTTGACTACCCCGTCCGACTCGACCGTCCCTTCCGACTCGACTGTCCAGTCCGACACCGAAGGCCCCGATTCAACCGAGAGCGGGTCGGTCGCGGTCACGACGACGACCAAGGGCCTGTCCGCAGAGGCAGAGCGTCGCCGCACCTTCGCCGTCATCTCGCATCCCGACGCCGGAAAGTCGACGCTGACCGAAGCGCTGGCACTGCACGCGAAGAAGATCTCGGAGGCAGGAGCCGTCCACGGCAAGGCAGGCCGCAAGTCGACGGTCTCGGACTGGATGGAGATGGAGAAGGCCCGCGGCATTTCCGTCAGTTCCACCGCACTGCAGTTCAACTACCACTCGTCCGAGACCCCGGACGAGCAGATCAACGTCATCAACCTCGTCGACACCCCCGGTCACTCCGACTTCTCCGAGGACACGTACCGCGTCCTGACCGCCGTCGACGCGGCGGTCATGCTCATCGACGCTGCCAAGGGCCTCGAACCGCAGACGCTCAAGCTGTTTCAGGTGTGTCGTCACCGCGGCATTCCGGTCATCACCGTCATCAACAAGTGGGACCGTCCCGGTCAGACTCCTCTCGAACTGCTCGACGAGATCAGCGAACGGATCGGCCTCACACCCACCCCCCTGTACTGGCCGGTCGGCATCGCCGGCGACTTCCGCGGACTGCTGCGGCGCGGTGAAGACGGTCAGGCTCGCGAGTACGTCCGCTTCACCCGTACCGCAGGCGGCGCGAAGATCGCCCCCGAAGAGGTCATGGACGCCGACGCGGCGCTCGCCAAGGAAGGCTCCGAGTGGGAGACCGCGGCCGAGGAGAGTGAACTGCTCTCCGCTACCGGCCAGGACCACGATCAGGAGATGTTCCTCGCCGGTCAGACTTCCCCGGTGATCTTCGCGTCCGCGATGCTCAACTTCGGCGTCCGCCAGATCCTCGACACCCTCGTCGAATTGGCGCCGCCGCCGCGTGGGCGCGAAGACCTCAGCGGCAAGCCGCGCGAGGTCACCGATCCGTTCAGTGCGGTCGTCTTCAAGGTGCAGGCCGGTATGGACACCGCGCACCGCGACCGTCTGGCGTTCATGCGCATCGTCTCCGGCGTGTTCGAGCGCGGCATGGTTGTCACACACGCCCAAACCGGCAAGCCCTTCACGACCAAGTACGCCCAGACGGTATTCGGACGTGAACGTTCCACCGTCGAATCCGCGTTCCCCGGCGACGTCGTCGGCCTCGTCAACGCCACCGCACTCGCACCCGGCCACACGCTGTACACCGAGAAGAAGGTGGAGTTCCCGCCGATTCCGTCGTTCGCGCCGGAACACTTCTCGATCCTGCGCGCCGAAAGCGCCGGCAAGTACAAGCAGTTCCGCCGTGCTGTCGACCAACTCGATTCCGAGGGCGTCGTCCAGATTCTCCGCAACGACATCCGCGGCGACGCCTCCCCCGTCATGGCGGCTGTCGGCCCGATGCAGTTCGAGGTCGTCGCAGCGCGCATGAAGGCCGAGTTCAACGTCGAGGCCAAGATGGAACCGCTCGGCTACGCATTGGCTCGCCGTACCGACGCCGCGTCCGAGGTCGAACTGAACCGTCAGCGCGGTGTGGAGGTCTTCACCCGATCCGACGGTGTTCTGCTCGCCCTGGTCAGTGACAAGTGGCGCCTGCAGTACATCCAGAAGGAACTCCCGGATCTGACGCTCGAACCCCTCGTCGCTGCTGCGGACTGATGAGCCTGATCGAGGCGCTGTTCGACGCCGAACTGCACATCGGCAGCGCCACGATTCTCTGGCGAGAGATCATCGGAAACGCGTTCGGAATCGGCTCCGCGATCGCGGGCGCGCGACGCTCGGTATGGGCGTGGCCCGTCGGTATAGCCGGAAATGCCTTGTTGTTCACGGTGTTCATGGGCGCACTTTTCCACACTCCGCAAGAGCTCAATCTCTACGGCCAGGCCGGCCGTCAGTTGTTGTTCATCACCGTCAGCGTCTACGGGTGGACTCAGTGGCGACGCGGGGCACGCGACTCCGGTCGCGCAGTCCTGCCCCACTGGGCGACAACTCGCGAGCGCGTCGCCATGATCGCCGTCATGGCCAGCGGCACAATCGCTTTCGCCTGGATCTTCGACCTCCTCGGCTCGTACGGAGCGTGGGCGGAGGCCTGGATCTTCACCGGCTCCATCCTCGCGACATACGGCATGGCGCGCGGCTGGACCGAATTCTGGCTCATCTGGATCGGCGTCGACGCCGTTGGTGTTCCGCTTCTTTTCCGAGCCGGCTATTACCCTTCGGCGATCCTCTATCTGGTCTATGCATTCTTCGTACTGTGGGGCTTCGCAATGTGGCTGCGCATTCAACGCCGAACTCCACAAGGGGTGTGACCGTAAACCAACTCCTGGTATGTTTGCGTCGATTAAGCAAACCGGCGGTCTGTTTACGGGCATCAGGAGCGAAACA
The DNA here is from genome assembly GCF_031763325.1 of Rhodococcus sp. SG20037. Classification (NCBI taxonomy): domain Bacteria; kingdom Bacillati; phylum Actinomycetota; class Actinomycetes; order Mycobacteriales; family Nocardiaceae; genus Rhodococcus; species Rhodococcus sp. SG20037. The sequence goes on from NZ_CP134497.1 coordinate 4,606,702, forward strand.
ATGGAAGACAAGAATTCTCACGGAATAGCGGGCCCCAACGGTTCCGGCAACGGATCGAGAGCCAATAGTTCCGCAAGTAATGGTTCTGCAAGCAATGGTTCTGCAAGCAATGGTTCTGGGAGCAACCTTTCCACGGGTAACGGTTCCAGCAGTGCCACCGCCACAGCGGATTTTCTGTCGACCGCACCCAAGCAATCCGATGCATTCACGTTTCCGCTCCCTGCCCGAACCACGGCCGCACACAGCAGCGGAGAGGACCTTTCAGTGCCAGCTTCAACACGCGAATCATCGAGGACGCTCGAAACTCGGAGTCGTACCGTCGTACGTCGCGACGCGATGGGCGTAGCCGCCGTTCGAGTGGCCGGTCGACTCACCCACACCGAACTCATCGCAAATCAGGCCTCACCCTCGAGCGCACATTCCTCCGATCCCACGACGGATCTGGACGAGTTGCTCACGATGCTCGGCAGCTACCTGTTGTCCTCGGGGTTCGAACATCCCGAAATCCACGCCAAGCTGGGCGGACAGTCGATCGTCGTCAACCTCGTATCGCCGGAGATCAGCGCGAGCTGATCTGGGCCCAGCTGCCCCTTAGGGCCACAGCACTGCTCGTGTCCATGCTCGGTCCGAGCCGCGCCGGTACAACCACCGCTGATGTCGACGCCCGGAGTCTGCCTGCCAGAACTCGACAGACTCCGGCTCGAGGCACCACGCACGCCAGTCCTTCGACACGAACCCTGGGTCGTCGCTGATTCTTGCTTCCGCAGCGGCCACCGACGTGTCGTACGCCCCTAAGTCTTCGAGCACCTCGCTCTGCTCACTTGCCGTCGCCACCGCTCTCGCCGTGACGGAGCGTTCGACGAAGTCTCGGCGTCGAAGTGCGTCGTCGCCCTCGCGAACCGTTCCGCGAATCCGGACCTGTTGGCCTGTTTCGCGCCAGTAGAAGGCGAGCGATGCTCGCGGATTTTCTTTCAACTCAACACCTTTCGGCGAAGCAGCTGAACCCGAGAACCAGAACCCACCCTCGGTCACGTCCTTGAGGATGAGGAAACGAGAATCAGGCATACCGTCGCCGTCCACGGTCGAGAGCGCACACACGTGTGGCTCGACGACGCCGAAGGCCACGGCCGCGCGGAGCCAGTCGAGGAACAACTCCCCCGGCTTTTCCGGAAAACACTCGGGCGCGGGCGGCGGAGTTCCGGTCAGCGCGGGGATACCGCGAATCCACGTCCGTACGTCAGGCAGCGAAAAATCTGCATCAACCATGAGCCGACTCTAATCGCGGGTGGCCTCAGGAGACGTTGCGAACTACCGAGTCGCCGAACGACGGTTGCTGCAGCAGCGCCCACTTGTTGGACGTCAATCGGAAACTCGGCATGTCGGCGAGCGCCACCACCGATTCCCAGGTCCGCTCGTAGCTCGTGTGGGAGATTCGCCATTCACCGTCGCTGCAGCGGGTGTATCTGTCGTGATAGAAGGCCGATCCGCGAAGCAGCATGCCGTCTTCGGGGATGACCACTGTGTCCGCGAGGCACCAGATCCCGGTTGCAGTGTCTCCGTCGACGTCGATCTCGGGTTGCCCGCACTGATGTTCGGTGATGATGTGTGATCCGAGAGTGTTCTCGAGGAAGGAGACGAACGAATCTCGGGAATCGAAACTGAGTTGTTCTCCGTAGATCGCGGTGGCGTCGACGGTCAGAGTGTCGGCGAATTCGACCCACGATTTGGTGTCCAAGGCGCGTGCGTATCGGTACTTGAGTCTTTGGATGAGAACAATCGCTTCGAGATCCATGATCCCCGCCTCCCGGTGCAGCAACCACCCGTCCTATGTGTGCACATTAGCCTGTATCACGCCGAAACGGGCATTACTCTCAAAGCTAGTAGAAATGTCAGCCGATAACACGCTTTTCCAGGCCGTCGAGCATGATCGTGATCTTCTCGTCCAACCAACCTCGCCCGTGCCACGTCGATTCGTCGCCGATTCCCTCGATCAACGACTCCGATGCATTCCAACTTTCCTGATACGCCTGTCGCGCGGAACGTGAATCGGCGGAGCTGACGGTCTTGTCCATCGCCGCCATCATTGCGAACTGCGTCATGGTCACCTCGGAGATGAAGTCCACCGCCAATATCGCATCGTGGGGTGTGAAGCCTTGCGCAGTCAACGAACCGACCAGTTTCTCCACGATCTCGATTATCGCCGGCGGCGTGCCCGGAACTGCGAGACCGACCTGGGCCAGACCTGGATAGCGCTCGAACGAGGACCACAGAACGTCGCAGAAATCCTTCAGGAATTCGCGCCACGGACGATTCGTATCGGGCCATACAGTCTGACGCACAACATGATCCGAGCAGGCACGCAGCAGCGCTTCGCGGTCTGCGAAGTAGCGATAAAGTGCAGAATGACTGACGCCCAGCCGCTTTGCCACGCTCGGCATGGTCAGTTCACTCAGATCACCGGCCAGGGCGGCCTCGACGATGTCCGTTGTCGACAACGTCGGCGGCCGCCCCGTCTTCTTTCCGGTCTGCATTCTGCTCAGCTTGCCACCAACCGCCATCCCGACGCACGGTGGCGCTGGTTCCAGAACGCGGCGTAGTTCCCACCGGCTGCGAGCAGAACTTCGTGGGTTCCCACTTCGACGATCGATCCGTCGTCACCGAGCACGATGATCTGATCTGCGGCCACGACGGTCGACAGTTTGTGAGCGATCACGAGCAGTGTGCTTTCCCTGGCGAGTTCTTGCATCGCACGCTGCACGTGTGCCTCGTTCTCGGGATCGAGCGCGGCCGTCGCCTCGTCGAGCAGAACGACAGGTGCGCGTTTGAGGAGTGCGCGCGCAATGGAGACCCGCTGCCGCTCTCCACCGGACAGTGCCGTCCCGCCCTCACCGACACGGGTGTCCCAACCCCGCGGAAGCCGCTCGACGATTTCCGCGACGCCCGCGATCCGAGCCACGTCGAAGACTTCCTCGTCCGTGGCTTCGGGGCGGCCGAGGCGGATGTTCGCGATCAACGTGTCGTCGAAGAGGTACACGTCCTGGAAGACCAGAGACAGCTGCGACATCAGGTCGGCACTCGTGAGGTCCCGCACGTCGACGCCGCCGACACGCACCACACCGGAGTCGACGTCGTAGAAGCGCGAGATCAACCGGGTGACGGTGGTTTTGCCGGACCCTGACGGACCGACCAACGCCGTCAACGACTTCCGTGGCACGTCGAAGGAGATGTTTCGCAGAACCTGCCCACCGTCCGCGTATCCGAAGTCGACGGCGTCGAACTGCACTGCCGTCTCCCCCGTCGCCGTCCCGCTGGTATCGGGTTCGACCATTGGTTCAACTTCGAGGATCTCGGACATTCGCCGGATTTCATTGCGTGCCATTCTGATTGCACCGCCGAACTCGCCGATCTCACCCAGCGGCTGGATGAACCGTGCGGTCAGTCCGAGTAGCGCGATCAACGTGACCGGATCGATGTCGCCGCCGAGCGCGAGGAACGCGCCCAAGATGATCACGGCAGAGAACACGAATTGCAGGGCGATCCCGTTGACCACGGACCCGATCACCACGAACCACAGTTGTGAACGACCCGCAGTGTGTTGCGCTTCGATCGCGTCGTCGAGCGGTTCGTACACCCCGTGGGTGCGTCCGAAAGCACGCAGGACCGGTTGGCAACGCGCGTATTCGAGCACTCGATTGTTCGATTCGACGGCCGCTGCATGAGCCCGATCGTCGGCCTTGGCAGTCATCGTCGAGGCAAATCGTGCTGCCCCGAAGAGAATCGGAACGCTGATTACCAGCGCGAGCCCGAGCCGCCAGTCGAAGAACAACATGCACACGACAATGGTTGCCGGGCTGGCAATTCCGGAGATGATCGGTGTCATCAGGTGCGCAGCGGCCCCCATCACCGAGATGGTGCCCTTGCTGGCAACCTGCGATACCTGCCCGAGTCGGCCGGCGCCGAACCAGCCGAGCGGCAGAGTGACGAGATGATCTCCCATGCGCAGATGCATCGTCCGCAGCAGAGTGAGGGCCGACTCGAAACCCTTCATCGCCTGCAGGTAGTGCGCAATCGAACTGATCACAGCGCATACGGCCATGGCGGCGAGCCACCGAACGAAACTGCCCCAATTCTGATCGAACAGTGCCTGCACCGCAGGGACCAGAAGCGCCACTGCCAAACCCTGCATCACGCCGTACAACACTGCCCACACCAGGAACTCGCGATAACGGCCCTGATTCTGCGGGCCGAGTATCCGGAAGAGGTCGCGAATCATGAGTTGGCCCTTCCTGCTGCGTCAGACTTACCTGCGGTGTTGCGTTCAATCGAGTCGGCCCGACTGTGTTCAATCGAGTCGGCCCGACTGTGCTCAATCGAGTCGGCCCGACTGTGACTCGCCCACATCCGGGCATAGGTTGAACCACTCGCCACAAGCTGATCGTGCGTGCCCTTCTCCACGATCCGTCCGGCGTCGAGGACCACGATCTGATCGGCACTCACGATCGAAGCCAACCGGTGCGCGATCACCAGCACGGTGCGCCCCACCGTCAAACGCGACAGCGCTTCTTGGATATCGGCTTCGGACTCCGGGTCGGCGAACGCGGTTGCCTCGTCGAGCACGAGAACAGGAGTGTCCGCGAGAATCGCACGCGCGATGGAGACTCTTTGGGCTTCACCACCCGAGAATCTGGCGTCGACCCCGACCACCGAGTCGTACCCCCTCGGGAGCGCTTCGATTCGGGTGTCGATCTGCGCGGCTGCGGCAGCGGCCTTCACCTCGGCCGAAGTCGCCTGCGGTCGGGCAAGCCGAATGTTGTCGAGCACGGTCGCTTCGACCAGCTGCACGTCCTGCAGAACAAATCCGACGTGGCGGTACAGCTCGTCGGTAGCGACTTCCCTGACGTCGACACCACCGATGGCCACGGATCCGGCACGCACGTCGTGGAACCTCGGAACCAGCGTTGCCAGCGTCGACTTACCCGAACCCGAAGGTCCGACCAACGCCGTCACCGTGCCCTCCGGCAGCGTCAGATCGATGCCGGTCAGAACGTCGGCGCCGTCGTCGTATGCAAAGGAAACTCCGGAGAATCGAACTTCGTTCCCCACAGGCTTTTTCGGATGATCGGTTTCCGGCAGAGCGTCGGTTGCGAACAGCGCGATCAGTCGCGCCGCAGCGGCGGCTGCCTCACGGCGTGCCTGCATACCGAAACCGATGGTCGTCAGCGACACCGGAATCACCATCGCGACAAGAGAACTGGTCAGCACATCGATGGGTGACACCCATCCGGAGTGAACGAACCACGAGCCGAGGCCAAGGTTGACCACCAGCACAACCGGTGCGCTCAACGCAATCGAGGCCAGCGCCTCGGTCCGGAGCATCGGGCGAACCCAGCCCTCGTACGAGACGGCAAACGCCTTGGCAGCGTCGCGGTATCGAGAATGTGACTGCTTGTCCTGACCGAAGGTCTTGACCACTGCGATGCCGGTGACGAACTCGACGATGGTGTTGCTGATGGCCGCGATGCCCTCATTCATCCGGCTCAACTTGACGGCCATGTCCTTGGTCATCATCGCGTAGGCGATCATGTAGATCGGGAGGGTGGCAATCGCGACCAGTCCCAGACGCCAGTCGATCGAGATCACGTAGCCGAGCCCGACGAGCGGCACCGCAATGGCGCCGGTGGTCTCGACGGCGCTGTGCGCAACCAGGTAGTGGAGATCGGAGATGTCGTTCTGCGCGGCTTTTCGCACGGTTCCGGACGAGTGGGAGGTGAACCAGCCCAGTGGAAGTCGACCGAGTGTCGCTGCGATTCGACGCCGAAGCACAGCTTGAAGATTGACATCGGCGAAGTGCGTCACGATCAATGCACCGCCTCCGAAGAACGCGCGCATACCCAGACCGAAGACGACCACCCACACGATCGTCCAGACGCGAGACGAGTCGATGTCACCGCCCACGATCAGCGTCTTACCCAACTCGGCGATGGCCACGTACGGCACGATGGCCGCGACCGCGGCGATCACCTGCATCACCATCGCGATGGTGGTCCGTGTACGAACTGGCGCAAGGAGTTCGCGAAGCGCGCTCTTGTGCGCCGCCGCTTCAGCTTTGGCTTGCGAGGCTTCGGCCGTCGCTCCTTGTGATGCGTCGGCCTCTTCAGATGAAATGTCTGCTTTCGTAGCCTGTGTCGTCGTCATTTCGAGAACGCCTTCCATCGGGTTACTGCGTCGGCGTCGGATGCGATGCGGCCTTGGAGTTCCGCGCCGGTGAGAGTGAGATCGGCAAGAGCCTCGAGGTCTTCGAGGATCCAGTAGACCGCGAAAGGATAACTGCCGAACCAAAGTTCACCGCTCACGTCCACTGTGCGTCCGGCCTTCACTGCGGAGATCTCGTTGAACAGTGGATTTGCGTGAACTAGAGCGCCGTCGTAGATGTTGCCCGAGGTCACGACCATCGCGTCCGCCGCGTGCTGTCCGACCTCCTCGCCTGACACCGAAGACGTGGCAACACCTGTGTTGGGGCCGATCTTCGCGTCGAGTTCGGCTTGCGGGCGCCCGAAACCGGCTTCCTCGATGATCGAGGACATCGGCGACTGTGGGATGACGGTGTAGATGCCGCCGGAGAATCCCACCAGCACTGACAGTGTCTGCGGTTGCGCCTCGACCGTTCCGGATACTTCGGCAAATTTGGCCTCGAGCCTCGACACGATTTCGCGAGCTTCGGACTCTCGACCCAGTGCAGTCGCCGCGGTATTCAGAACTTCGCGCCACGGCGCCGCATAGGCGAGCACCGTCGTCGGGGCAATCTCGTTGGCCTGCACGGTGATCGACGTCAACGAGCCGACATCACTGAGCAGGATTCGGTCAGGATGAACGGCCGCGATCTGCTCCGCATCTGGTGATTGGAAGAACGTCGGTTTGTCGACGACCTCGATCCCCTCACTCTGCAATATCTCCTTCGCCGCCTGCGACTGCAGCGTGGCGAAGACCGTATCGGGCTTGACCCCGAGCGTGAGTGCGTTGAGCGCTGCGAACTCGTCCAGTGCGAGCAGTTTCTGAGGTGCAGGTACGGCCGACGACTCGCCTGTTTCCGATGCGTCTGCGTCATCGCCGCCCACGGAGCAACCGACAAGCGCCGTTGCTGTCGCTGCGAGTGCCGTTGCTCGCAGGCCCCACTGCTGCCGCATCCTTCTCTCCCCGCTTTAGTTACACGCTGTCTCGATTAGGGGAGCCTACAATAAGTCACGCCTTTTGTGCAGTCCTCGTCGCTGGAAGTGCAATCGCCGGCAGACAGGCGACAACACTGATGACGGCACCCATCACGAACGCCAGCGCGAACGAGTCGCCGGAAATGCCGATCGCCAGGACCGCTGTGGTCACCGGGGCGCCCACCGCCGAACCGACGGTTCTGATCACACTGTTGACTCCACTGGCTGCTGCCATTTCCGATGGCGGGACGATCGAGGCAACCAACAGAGCACAGACCGCGAACCCCACGCCGTTCCCCAATCCGACGAGGGAAAAGAACGCCACGATCGCAACCACCGAACTCGGCCAGATCGCGAGTCCGACTGCGCCCGCCGCCATGAGGGCCAGCGCTATGACAGCGGGCACCCGCGGCCCGAATCGCCGCGCGAGAGCCGGCGTCAAGCGGCCACCGAGAAAGACGAGGACAGCGGCGGGCAAGAGCGCCAAGCCGGTCTGCACAACGGTGAATCCGCTTCCATACGTGGACGTTTCCGGCGCCTGGAGGATCCGCGGCAGACAGAGATAGAAAATGTACGGCACGAACCCGAACACCAGGGTGAGTGCGCTGGTGATCATCATCGGCTTGTCCCGAAAAACTCGCATGTCGACGATCGGCGCGTCGTGGCGGGAATCGACGGCAATCAGTGTCGCGAACGAAACGAACGCGACTACCACCAGACCCCAGAATCCGAGCGACAAAACTCCCCAGTCGGAGGCTTTCGTGATCGCCAATAGCAGGCTCACCAATCCGAACGCCAGAGCGCCGGCACCGGCCCAGTCCGTCGGCATACCCGGGCGGCGATGCGAGCCCGGAACCACGGCCACCACTGCGACCAATGCGAGCACGATCAAGATCCCGGTGATCACGAACAACCACTGCCAACTGAGATACTCGAGGATGACACCGCCGATCACCAGTGCACTTCCGGCACCGATTCCCAAAGTCCCAGCGAGCCAACCTATCCCTGAAGACAACTCGGGACCTACTACCGTTCTCCGCAGTACTGCCATCGCAAGCGGGAAGCTCGCCATGCTCACTCCCTGGACAGCTCGAACGACAAGCAGCACCCCGATATTCGGGGCGGCTGCCGCGGCAAATGTCGCGAGAGCGAAGATGATCAGGACGATCACCAGGACTCGCTTGTCGCCGAATCGGTCACCCATCGCGCCGACTATCGGAGCCATCACCGCGGCCGCCAACAGGTACGCCGTCAGGATCCAGCCGGTCACCGCCACGGACGTGTCGAAATGCTCACCCAACACCGGCAACGCCGGTACCAGCATGGTCTGCATGAGCGAGTAGACGAGTACCGCCCCCGCAAGCGCGGCGATCACCCGGCTCCCGGATCGCGTGGGCGCCTCCGCCAAGGTTGTCATCGACACCTTCCTCCAATCATGAATCGAATCGGAACGGAACACTCCGTTCCGATTGAGTAAACCATGCATTGCTAGCCTGTGGGAATGGCGAAAGAGAATGCGAGCCTCCCCGGACGCGCCCGAGAAGCCGCAGACAACGACGTCACCGTACTGCGAGCAGCGCGCGAGATTTTTGCCGAACAGGGTTGGAATGCACCGGTATCGGCAATTGCCACCCGGGCCGGAGTGGGAGTAGGCAGCATCTATCGCCGATACCGAGGCAAGGAGGAACTGGCGCAATCCCTGCGCGTCTGGGCGATCGACCACCTCGCCACCCTCGCCCGAGAGTGCATGAGCACCGCGAAAACCGATGAAGCCGTATTGAAGACGTTCTTCTCGCGATATCTCACCGAATCAGTGGGACCGCTCATTCCGGTCCTCGGCGGCAAGTTACCTGAACACGCCGAAGTCACTCGTGCCGCCGAAGAATTGGAGGCCGCACTGCAATCGATGGTCGACGTCTGCATCGACGCTCGCGAAGTCCCGCCCGACTTCACTGCTGCTGACGTCATGCTCATGACAGTGCATCTGCGGCCGACTCTGCCGATCGAGGGTGATCGAGCCACCGAAATACACACGCGCTATCTCGACTTCATGCTCGACGGACTTCGTGGCGGAACACCTCGACCAACGATCACTCCCCCGTCTTGGAGCGAATGGCTTCAGATGTGGCAGGGCAACTGACCCCGAGAACACCCGAATGACATGTCAGGTTAGGCTTACCTAGCTTATTTCGCCATGTTCGGAAGGTTCTCATGAAAATCAATCGCCGGCTCGCCGGCTTCGCCGCACTACCCGCCGTCGCCACGCTCCTACTCGCCGGTTGCGGAAGTAGCGACGCAGCGCCCTCTACCGAGACCAGGTCTGCCGACCAGTCCTGGAGTTACACAACGGGATACGGAAACACGATCACCCTCGACCACGCCCCGGAGCGGATCGTCGTCGACGCGTACTCCGCTGCGGCTCTGTGGGACTACGGCATTCGGCCGGTCGGCATCTTCGGTTACGGCGTCGGCAATCCAGACGTCACCGATCGCGCTGACGAGTCGACGATGACCGTCGTCGGCCGTGAAGGTGAACTCAGCGCGGAAGCTCTTGCGGCGCTGGACCCAGACCTGGTCATCGGGTACGGCAACAGCGACGACCCGACACGATGGACTTGGTGGGACGAGCCGATGGGCAAGACCGTCAACAATGTTGCACCGTTTGTCGGCGTCAAGTTCTCCGGAGCCTCGACACCGGACGTGTTGAACGAGTACGCCTCACTCGCCGAAGCACTCGGCGGGAACACCGACACAGTGGCAGCACGCGAGGGCAAGGAAGCATTCGAATCCGGTGCAGAGCGCATCCGAACTGCTGCGGCCAAGGTCGACGACATCGAAGTCCTCGCCCTGAACGGTGACAGCTCCGAGTTGTACGCAGGCACAACGGCGCTCGCTCAGTTCGGGTACCTGAAGGAACTGGGCGTGAAGTTCACCGGTCCGGGAGGCGACAAGGGCTGGGCCGATCTCAGCTGGGAACAGGTACCGGACTATCCGGCGGACATCGTGTTCCAGTTCGCGAAGTCGGCAGAGGCATTCGCGGCATCACCCGTGTTCGTCAAGCTGCCCGCGGTGACCGCGAACCAGGTGATCGACTTCGACGACAAGCGTCCCAACACCTACGCCAATTACGGCGCCTGGTTCGAGCAGGTTGCACAACTACTCGACCAGGCCCGCAACGTCGCCTGAATTACTGCCCAGCAGTGATTCGTCCGGCCGCTTCCTCGAGAACGTCGAGGAAGATGGCCGCGGTGAGCGCAAATCCTTGGTTGTATCGCGCGTCGCTGGTCAACACGTTGCCCGCTTGAACTGCAGGCAACCGCTGCCACGTCGGCTGCGACTTGATCGCGTCGAGCGCTTCCTGATCGCGTGCTTGGGCGATGATCACATCCGCCGGAGCCAAGGTGTCGAGTTGCTCGAACGACAACTCGAACGAGTTCTCTGCATTGTCGTCGTCACGGAAAAGCACGTCCAGGCCGGCATCGAGTGCAACACTGATTCGCAGATTCCGCTGATGCACAAGGAAGCCCGTCGGCGTCTGAACGCCGAACACGATCTTCTTTCCGCCCAGCTTCTCCTGCAACATCGGTCGCAGTCTCGCGAGCTTGTCGTCGTACTCCGCAATGGAAGCCTCGGCGATCGTCACCCGGTCGAGCTGGCTCGCCTGCGCCATCAGAGCACCTCGCCAGTCGACCGCGTGCCCGGCAATCGGTTCGACGTCGTCGCCGACGACCAACAGCGGCGCGATGGAAGACAAGCGCTCGGTGCCGTACCAGTCACTGGTGTATCCGATCGCAGTGATGACGATCAGATCGGGCTCGAGAGCGAGCAGAGCCTCGAAGTTGGTGGAGAAGTCGCCGGCGACGTTGACGAAGCTCGCGTCCTCGATGGTGCGGCCGGGAAACTGGAATCCTGCCTTGGCGTCGGGGAACCAGAAGTTACCCGATCCGACGATCGGGTAGTCCATCATCATCGCGAATTCGAGGTCGACGCGGCCGTCGAGCACCACCACACGCTTCGGGTCGCGCGGAACGTCGCCGCTGAACTCGGCCCACGTGTACGGGAGAGTGTCACTGGCAGAGTCGGATTCGCCATCGGAGCTTCCGCAGGCGCTCAGCGCCAATGCTGCAGCCACACCAGCTGCGCCACCGAAGAATCGGCGTCGCGAAATGCGGTCGACGATCTGAGCCCACTCCGTGTCGGTAACCTGCGCATCCAGGACGAGTGTCATACCTTTGCTCCTTCGATGTTTCGCTGACGCTCGCGTCCCAGCGGAATGACCAGCGGTGTGTGGGAAACCGGATCGTCGATGATGCGGCACGCCATGCCGAACACCTCCTGCACCAGTTCTTCGGTGATGATCTCCGCGGGCGGGCCCTCGGCGACCACCGCGCCGTCCTTCATCGCGATGATGTGAGTTCCGTAGCGGCACGCGTGATTGAGATCGTGAAGCACCGCCACCAGCGTGTGTCCGTCGTTCTCGTTCAGATCGCGGCAGAGTTCCAGCAGCTCGATCTGGTGCGCGATGTCGAGGAACGTCGTCGGCTCGTCCAGTAGCACCAACGGAGTCTGCTGCGCGAGAACCATAGCTACCCAGACACGTTGGCGCTGACCACCGGACAGTTCGTCGACCGGCCTGGCCGACAGATCCGTGACCTTGGTTGCCTCCATCGCCTTGATGACGGCGGCCTCGTCCTCTCGGGACCACTGGCGGATCAGCTTCTGGTGCGGATAACGCCCTCGCGCAACCAGATCGGCGACTTTGATTCCGTCCGGCGCGATCGACGTCTGCGGCAGAAGCCCGAGTCGCCTCGCAACTTCCTTTGCCGGGTACGACGTGATCGCCTTACCGTCGAGAAGGACCTTGCCGGTGGTCGGCTTGAGCAACCGGGACAGCGCACGCAGAAGCGTCGACTTGCCGCAGGCATTGGGACCGACGATGACGGTGAAGCCACCGTCGGGGATTTCGACGTCGAGGTGTTCCGAGATGACGCGCTTGTCGTAACCGATCGTGACGTCCTCGGCGCGAAGCCGATTCGTCCTTTCGACCACGACGGCGGCCGTACTTGTCTCGTTCACGCTGTTCCTCGTTCCTTCACCGATCACTGCTTACGTGCCTCTCGCGCGAGAAGCCATACGAAATAGATGCCACCGATGGAGACGGTGACGACGCCGACCGGCAACTGTGTCGGCGCGAAAGCTCGCTGCGCCACCCAGTCGCTGACCATCAGCAACGCGCCACCCATTGCTGCCGACGGCAGCAGGGTCACTCCGGCACTACCGGTCAATCGCCTCACCAACTGCGGAGCCGCAAGAGAGACGAACCCGATGGGACCGGCCGCTGCTGTCACCATGGCCGTCAGGGCGACGCCGAGAACAACCAGGGAAAGCCGCGTGGGTTCGGCCCGGACGCCGAGCGCCTTGGCGGCGTCGTCGCCCATCTCGAGCATCTGCATCCGCCTGCCCAACACCAGGATCAGCGGAACGAGGATGGCCAGCACGACGACCACCGGCCACACCTGAGTCCAGCCGAGTCCGTTCAACGAACCGGCACCCCACACTGCGGCAGCCATGGCGTCGTCAAGTTTCGCCTTGAGGATCATCCAGGTGTTGACCGAGCCCAACATCGCGCTGATGGCGATACCGACGATGATCAACCGGAATCCCTGCACACCTCGCTTGTACGCAAGGAGATAAACAACTGCTGCGGTGGCGATTCCGCCCACCAGAGCACCGACTGCGATCTCGTAGTAAGTACCACCGATGAGGAGGATGACCACCAGAGCGCCCGTGTACGCACCGGAGTTGAAGCCGATGATGTCCGGGCTACCCAACGGGTTCCTGGTCAGCGATTGGAAGATCGCACCGCTCATACCGAGCGCCGCACCGAGCATCAGCGCCAACAGAACTCGGGGCAGACGCCATTCCACGACGACCATGTGGATACGCGCGGGGGCTTCGCCGAACAGTGCACCGAGGACGTCCCCGATCGGCACTTGGTAGTCACCACTACCGAGCGCGATGACACCGATGGCCAATGCAAGCGCAACGAGGACGAGGCAGACTGTGACCGTGCGGACGTCGATCCGCGCGGACCAGCCTTCTTTGGGTGAGCGCACCACCGTGGTGGCGCGCCCGAAATCGATGCTCACAGACCGCTCACCTTGCTTCGACGCACCAGCATGATCAGCACCGGAGCGCCGATGAAGGCCGTGACGATGCCGACCTGAAGTTCACCCGGGCGCAGCACGATTCGGCCGACGACGTCGGAGAAGAGAAGAAGAATCGGCGAGCACACCAACGTGTACGGGAGAATCCATCGCTGATCCGGTCCGACGAACCATCTCGCGACGTGCGGAACCATCAAACCGACGAATCCGATCGGCCCGGCCGCAGCTGTCGCCGCGCCGCACAGCAATGTCACCGCGATGACACCGAGGATGCGAGTACGAGTGATGTTGGCACCGAGCGAACGTGCCAGATCGTCACCCAGGGCCACCGCGTTGAGTTGGCGCGCCAACGCGAGCGCCAGGAAGAGCCCGATGAGAATGAACGGTGCGACGGCGAGAACGATTTCCAACGAACGCCCGCTGAGTGAGCCGGCATTCCACTGGCGCATCTGGTCGAAGGCGGTCGGGTTGAGCAAGGTGATCCCGGACGAGATACCGCCGAGCACGGAGCCGATGGCAACACCGGCAAGCGTCAGCCGAATGGGCGTCGCACCACCTCGACCGATCGAGCCCAGCGTGTAGACGATCGCCGTGGCTATCACCGCTCCGAGGAAAGCGAACCAGATGTACGACCAGATGCTGGTCAAGCCGAAGACCGCGACGGCAACGACCATCGCGAAGCCCGCGCCGGCATTGACACCGAGAATTCCGGGATCAGCCAAGGGATTTCGTGTCATCGCCTGGATGAGGCCACCGGCCACACCCAGTGCCATACCGACTATCAGACCGAGCAGAGTACGCGGTAGTCGCAGGTCACGGATGATCACGTGATCGTTCGAGTCGTCGTAGTTCACCAGCGCGTCGATCACGGTCCCGAACGGAATGGTCTTCGATCCCACCGCGATACTCAGAAGAAGCACGGCGGCGAGCACCACCAGGCACACCAGAAGACCCGCCATACGACGAGAGTTGGTCGATACCAGGCCGTCCGGTTGCTTCTGCTTCTCGTGCAGCGACTCGTCGATCAGTTCTTCGGTGTGTTTGTCGACTGCACTCTTGTCCGCCGCACCGCTGTCGACAGCACTCTTGTCGAATCCAACGGTCACAAGCCGGCGCTCTCTAGAGTCTTCTCGACCTCGTCGCGGATCTCTTCCTCGTCGCGGTCCGATTCCCAGGCCGCATCGAGTGCCGCGCGGACACTTTCGTCGAGGGCCTCGTACTTCGCGTTCCACACCTCGGCTTTGTACGTCCAGTAGCCGATGACCTTGTACTGCTCACCCGGCAACTTCAGTTCGTGGCGAAGGTACTTGCGGATGTCACGGAGCATCGTGCTCTCGCCTGCAACCCACACGTATCCGAGTTCGGTGGGCAGGTTCATCGAGCGAACCGCGTCCGGCAACTTCGACGGTGCAACACCGTTGCCACTGCCGACCAGCCAGATGAACTCGACGTCGGCGTCCGAGGTGATCTGCTGCTTGTGAGACTCGTCCACCACCTCGACGATCGCCTTGGCCGACATCCCGGCGGGCAACTGTTCGATCAAGCGCCCGAGTGCGGGGAGTCCAGTCGCGTCGGCGACGAACACCTGCCAACGTGCGTCGGCCGGGGGCTCGTAGAGGCCACGAGACTCGCCGATCGCCAACTTGTCACCGATCTCGGCCTTCTGCGCCCAGTCGCTGGCGATACCACCCTCGTGAACGACGAAGTCGATCGTCATGCAGCTGGTTTCGGAATCGAACCGTCGCACGGTGTACGGCTGGCACGGGGACGGTTCCTCTCCCTCCGGGTATCGCCAACCGCGCGGTGCATCCGGATCTTCCGCCGGAAGAACGAACTTGCCTGTAGCCGGGACCGGGAAGTGGAGGCGCAGGTATTCGTCACCGGTACCGGTGGTTTCGAAGGCGGTCAGCTCCTCCCCACCGAACACGATACGAACCATTCCCGGGGTCACGTACTCCTTGTGAAGTACCTCGCCGAACACAAGACTCACAACAATCTCCAACATCGATGGAACATGAACCGGACCCGAACACGAGGATCTATCCGACTTCCGGACATAGTTAACCCGTGCTAAGTAAGGTAGACCTTAATTTATTGCAGTGTCGTCGATGAGTCGATGCCTTCTCCGCTGCAACGGGGCCAACTACTATCGCAATTCGGCCAACGCAATACGTATGGCCTGTTCACGACAAGTATTGGCACCGGTGTGACTTCTGACTACCGCCCACGATCCCTAGCGTGGACCCAGTGCCTTCGACACCACTTCTTTCGGCCGAGACAAACGGTCCCCCAACCAGCCCGGCGATCACGCCGCGTCAGGTAATCACACGCGCGATCGCTTCCGAAGGTCGCGGAGCCAAGCTGGCGGCCGCGTCCGTCGGCTTCACCGGCCACCAGGTCGCGGAAGCGTTGGTGCCGGTGGTGATCGGTGCGGTCATCGACCGTGCTGTGGCGACCAACGATGCCGCCGCACTCGGAAAGTGGATCCTCGTTCTCGGAATTCTCTTCACCGGCTTGTTGCTCAGTTGGCGCTTCGCGGCGCGCATCTCCGATTCCGTCACCGAGCACGGAGCACATCGCTTGCGGATGGACATCGCGCGCCGAGGCCTCGATCCGCACGGCATGTCGCCGCGGCGTATGCCGGGCGAGGTCTACTCGATTGCAACATCCGACGCGGGTTCGGTGGCCGGATTCACGCACACGCTGAGCACCAAACTTGCGGCCGCCTGCGGAGTGCTGACCGCCGCGATTTCGCTACTGGTGATCTCGGTGCCACTCGGCCTGCTCGTCATCCTCGGCACTCCCCCGGTGCTGGCTCTCATGCAGGTGGTCAGTCGGCCGCTCGAACGCCGAGCCGAAACAGATCAATGGCAGGGCGCCAAGGCCGGCGCGCTAGCCGCAGATCTACTCTCCGGACTCCGAATCCTCTCCGGAATCGGCGCCGGAGATGCTGCAGCGCAGCGGTATCGGGGAGCCAGCCGGACTTCGCTGGAAGCGACCCTTCGCGCACAGAGATACCAAGCGATGTACTCCGCCGCCAACGTTGCGATCGCCGGCGCTTTCCTCGCCGTCATCGCGTACGTGGGTGGACGGATGGCTGCGTCCGGGAGCATCTCGGTCGGTGAATTCGTTGCCGTGGTTGGTCTGGCACAGTTCCTTCGCGGTCCGTTGATCGACATCATCTACTTCGGCGCCGGCCTGGCACGGGCACGCGCCTCGGCCAACCGCGTCGCAGCACTTCTCGGGACCGGCGAGGCTGTCACTCCCGCGGGTGAACCTGTGTCCCTGAATCACTCCGAGTTCCTGACGCTGCGCGACGTCGTGTTGGCCGGAGCGTCACCAGTCGATCTCGACGTCAAACGCGGCGAGATCATCGGCATCGTCACCGAGAATGCCGCCTGGGCGGATGCGTTGGTCGACGCACTGGCGCGTCGAATCGAGCCTTCGAGCGGAACAATTCATCTCGGCGACAACGCCATTCACGAGCTGCACATCGACGAACTTCGCACTCACGTTCTGGCAGCACCGCACGACGCGGCACTGTTCATCGGCACAGTCGGCGACAACATCGACGCCGTCGCACCGATCGGCAGCCGCAACGACGAGGCCATCGCCGCTGCTGCGGCAGATCAAGTGATCTCGGCACTGCCGCTCGGCCTCGCAACCCGAGTCACCGAGCAAGGGAATTCTTTGTCCGGCGGTCAACGTCAGCGCATCGCGTTGGCGAGGGCACTGGCGAGCGAAGCTCCCGTCCTGGTCCTGCACGATCCCACCACTGCCGTCGACTCCGTCACCGAAGCGCGCATTGCTCGCGGGATCGCCGAGGTACGCGGGGCGCACGCCACAATACTTCTGACCAGCAGCCCCGTGCTGCTCGATATCTGCGATCGGGTGATCGAGCTGTGAACGAACTACTCCCCACCGCAACACCGAAACAAGCGCGGCGCGCGGCACTTCGGTTGATGGGACCCCACCGGATTTCCGCGATCGCAGCAGTCGTCACCCTGACCGCCGCGACCGCGATCGGTCTGCTCACACCGCTGGTCCTCGGCGCCATGGTCGACGCCGTGACCGACGCAGACGGCGACGCTGTCTCTCGCATCGGCACACTGACTCTCGCGTTGGTCGGTATCGCGGTTGCCTCATCCCTTCTCGTCGGAGTGAGCAACTACCTGCTCGCCGGCGTCGGCGAGCGCGTTGTCGCCGACCTTCGCGAAGAAGTCGTCGTCCGGGTTCTCGACCTTCCGCAGAGCGACGTCGAACGGGCCGGGCGCGGAGATCTCGTCTCCCGCATCACCGGCGACGTGCGGTTGGTGACCCGGGCCGTATCCGAAGCACTTCCGGTTTTTGCCACCGCGGCACTGACCATCGTGTTGACCCTGATCGGATTGGGTAGCCTCGATTGGAGATTCGCCGTCGCCGCGGTGATCGCGGCACCCATCCAGATCCAGGCGCTGCGTTGGTACCTCTCGAGGTCGGCACCGGTCTACCGCGAGGAGCGGGAGGCAGAAGGTGCACGTGCGCAACAGCTCCTGGACTCGCTGAGCAACTCCGACACCGTCGGATCGCTTCGCCTGGCCCAGCCGCATCTCGAACAGATCGAATCTCGATCGATGACGGCCGTCCGGCTGAGCTTGTTGACCACGCGTCTACGCACCAGGTTCTTCGGCCGGCTCAACATCGCGGAGTTCATCGGTCTGTCCGCCGTGCTGATCACTGGCTTCTGGCTGGTGAAAGACGGGCAGATCAGCATCGGTGCCGCCACAGCCGCAGCCCTGTTCTTCCACCGCCTCTTCGATCCGGTGGGCGCAGTTCTCAGTGTGTTCGACGAATTGCAGGAAGGCACAATAGCGTTGGCTCGCCTGGTCGGAGTCACGCTTGCGCCCGTGCCATCTGCACCGACCGATCCGCGGGAACCTGTCGACAGCTCAGCTTCTTTGGAACGCGTCACATTCTCGTACCGAAGCGGCGACGCTCCTGTTCTGCGAGACATCGACATCACCATTCCGGCAGGAACCGTCACCGCACTGGTGGGCGCTACCGGAGCCGGAAAATCTACAGTCGCAAAGCTGATCGCGGGAACCTACGAACCGACCGAAGGCGTCGTGAAGATCGGGACGGTGCCCCGGAACGAACTGCCACCGTCGACATCTCGGAGCGCGGTGGCCCTCGTGACTCAGGAGGTCCACGTCTTCGCCGGCACGTTGGCCGAGGATCTGCGGCTGGCCGACCCGTCGGCAACCGACAACGACATCACCGCGGCGCTCGATACCGTAGGCGCGTCGGATTGGCTGCGGGCTCTCCCGGACGGACTCGAAACCGTGGTCGGAGACGGTGGACACCGGCTGACCGCAACACAGGCACAACAACTTGCGTTGGCAAGAATCGAACTACTGGATCCGCCGCTGCTGATTCTCGACGAGGCGACCGCCGAAGCGGGCAGCGCCGGAGCCAGGGTCCTCGACGACGCCGCTCTCGCTCTGACCCGGGGTCGCACTGCTGTCACAGTGGCACACCGACTCTCACAGGCCGTCGACGCCGATCAGATCCTGGTGATGGACGACGGCCGCGTCGTCGAGCACGGCTCTCACGACGAGTTGGTCAACCTCGGGGGTCGGTACGCGGAGCTGTGGGAAGCGTGGTCCGCGCCGCGGAGTTGACCGCGACGGTTGCACCGACACTTCCGCCCGGTGCAACCCAACTCAAGCGTGCAGAAGGTACGGCACCGATTCGGGCGCCACACTCCCCTTGTTCATCATGCTGCCGGGTGTGCGGCCGGTGACCCGGCGGAACACTGCGACAAAGGCACTCGGAGTTTCGTATCCGACCCGCCTACTGACAACCGAAACCGGCACTCCAGCAGCTAAATACGTCAATGCTGCGCGGACACGTACCTGAATTCGCCACTGCGCAAAAGTCATTCCCGTGCCCTGCGCGAACACACGCGTCAGCGTACGGACGCTACCGCCAGCCGTCAGCGCCCATTCGGACAGCGACCGCTGGTCTGCCGGATTGGCGACCAACGCTTCGGCAACGAACAACGCTCGCGGATCGGTCGGCATCGGAACCTCCACCGCAGCGACTTCGAGCGGCTGCAACATGTCGAAGGCCACCCGCTCGGCGCGACTGCGCGCCTCGTCGGGCATGTTCCGCCGATGCATGTGCAGGAGTACCTCACGCAGGAGAGCGCTGACACCGAACAAGCCCGGAACACCCGACGGCGCCTCGTGAGCCTCGGGCCGGAAGTAGGTGCAGAAGAACTCCGTACCCGGACCGGCCTTCACGGCATGCAACGCCCCGGCAGGCAGCCACAGTCCGGCCGAAGGCGGCACCTCCCAAGTGATGCCGTCAGCGACAACCGTGAGCATTCCACCGGAGTTTCCCCAGATCAGCTCATGTTCAGGATGACGATGCGGGGCCCACTGCCGCTGATGAGAGAGCTTCAGAGTCACCGTTGTCATCGAGTAGGGGTGATCGATGGAACGCGGCCCCACGGGCACCGAAATTCTCTCTGCCACAGCTGTCATGAAGACGAGTATAGGACTTTCGTTAGGCATACCTAAATAGGAACCCGAAAATCGTTGACTGTGACCCCAGAGTTACACATACCAGGGTCCCCGATATCGTGACTGCAACTCCCGGCTACGGGTCGGCAACGAGAGGTACATGATGGTTGACGCATCACGAATCCCGGTCATCGTCGGCGTCGGCGATCTGCGCCGGAATCCTGCCGACGGGCACCGCGAACCCCTCGATCTGATTCACGACGCCACCGTCGCCGCGTTGAACGACAGTGGACACGCTGAACTGGGAACACAGATCGATTCCGTGTTCGCGATCAAGACAGTCAGCTGGTCGTACGACGATCTCCCCGGGCTGCTTGCCTCACGATTAGGCGCGACCCCCACGGTCACCTCTACCTCGCCGATCGGTGGCCACTGGCCCGCGGCGCTCCTCGATCGGATCGGCGCGGCCATCGCTCGCGGTGAATCCTCGGCTGCTCTGCTCGTGGGCGGCGAATCGCACGCCAGCAGTACCGCCCTGCGAAAGTCCGGAGTCGCCCCCGACTCGATCGGGTGGACAGCCGCGCCGGGTGGGCCTCCCGGATTCGATCCGACCGACCTGGGAAGCGCCGAAATGCAGCGCGCCGGTTTCATCGTGCCGACTCGTGTCTACCCGCTCTTCGAGAACTGTTTCAGTGCTGCCGAGGGCCACGACGCCCGTGAATCGCTCGACTGGTCCGCGCGGATGTACGCCGCGTTCTCGGAACTGGCTTCGAAGAATCCCGCCTCCTGGACGTCGGAGATCCGATCGGCAGACGAGATCGGCACCGTCGGCCCCGGCAATCGGATGGTCTCCGAGCCGTACCCGCTGATGCTCAACGCCATGCCTTTCGTCAATCAGGCTGCGGCCGTTGTCGTCTGCTCGTTGTCGACGGCCCGCGAGTTCGGGATCGATGAAAGCAAACTGGTGTACCTCTGGGGCGGCGCAGGTGCGAGTGATCCGTTGGACATCCTCAGCCGCAACAGCTTCGACAGCTCGGCCGCGATGCATGACGCCGTACATCGCACACTCGACGGTGCCGGAGTCGGCGCCGACGCACTCGACATCGTCGATGCCTACAGCTGCTTCCCGATCGTGCCCAAGCTGTTGATCCGCGAACTCGGACTTCCCGATACCGCGATCCCAAGCGTCACCGGAGGACACTCGTTCTTCGGCGGACCGCTCAACAGCTACACCCTGCATTCCGTCGCTGAAGTCACCAGGCGAATTCGCGACGGCGCGAACCTTGCCCTCGTCCACGGCAACGGTGGATTCCTCACCTACCAGCACTGCGTACTGCTGTCGTCCGCCGCTCATGCCGACGGGTACGTCGGTGATCCCGACGCACGCGCTTTGACCGCGGAGGCGCCGGAACTGATCACCGATTACCAGGGCACTGCAGAAATTGTCACTGCCTCTGTCGAATACGGTCGCACCGGGGAGCCTGAGATCGGGTTCGTGATCGCGGCAACGCCGGACGGCCGCCGCGTCGCCGGTCACACCGGTCCCGAGAATGCCTCCGAACTGACCCAGCTTCGCGGTGACAACCCTCCGTCGATCGGGCGAACTGTTCACATCAGCGACGAGAACGGGCGACTCACGCTCACGTTCTGACAGTAGCGTTCTGACAGTAGACAGCCGTCAGCACCGGGGCATGGTGATGCCCCGGTGCTGATGTATTCGATTGTCGCGATTCACGCCGCTGTGGGTGGGCTGTTCCCGCCGATCGGCTGTTGATACGGATCGATCGACATCGGTGGATAGAACACCGTCTTTCGATCCGGTCCGATCTCCACCCGCCACTCCGTGTGATGCATCGTCCGATGATGATGACCGCACAACAAGATCAGGTTGTCGAGATCCGTTGGGCCACCAACGTTCCAGTGAACAATATGATGGGCATCGCACCACCCCGACGGAGTCCCGCACCCCGGAAACGCACACCCACCATCCCGAACCGCCAACGCCCGCCGCTGCGGCACCGTCGCTGTTCTCGCTTCCTTACCGCACTCGAGCGGAACACCACTCTCATCCAGGAGGATCCGGGTGACGGTGCAGTCGCACGCCAACATCCGCGCGGTATCGATACTGATCGGGCCCACCCAATCCGCCCACGCGAACCCCAACTCCTCAGTGGACGGCAAGAGGTCTTTCAGAACTTTAAGGTCCGTCATATCTTTTGCCGACGCGGTCACCGTGACGTGCGGTTTCACCCCGCCCTCGATCGGACCCAACCCCGCCCGCTCGTACCGCCGCAGTAGTTCGCAGAACCCGTCCGCGCGCCGCAGCGCCGGAGTACGGGTGTCCTTCACGCCGTCCTTCTCCGGTGTCGGAGCCGACAGGCTCGACAACAACGTGATCAACCGGGCCCCGTTCACAGCATCCAGGTCGCCCTTCACAGTTACTCTGCCGTACAGGCCTTTCGACGCGTAGAACTCGTTACGTTCGGAATCCTCACCGACCGGAACCCCGTCCTCGCGTTTGCCGTACTGCTTCTCGATCCGCCGGATCGCCGCCCGCACCGCATCACAATCAGCAATGTTCTGCGACGCCAGGACAAGCAGGATCCCGCGGGCCTTGTCCACATCCGCCAGAGTCATGTTCTTCGGTGGATGCTGACAGAACGACGCCACCTGACGGGCTTTCAACGCATCAACCTCACCGCGATGAAACGCATCCGCGACAACCGGTTCGAGCATCAGCAACCGCGCCAACCCGACCAGCAGACTGCACTCACCGATCTCCAGATTCGTCGAACCATGCAACCACTGCGCGATCGCCCGAAAACCCTTCCCACCGAGAACCTCCCGGGAAAACATCTCCACGATCAACAACACCATCCGCGACTGCAACTCGTGCCGGACACGCACCAGACCTAGAACCTCACCCTTGAGGTCCTCGCCATCCAGCTGCCACGCATCCCGACTGTCCATGCCCAAAGTCTAATCGAACACACTTTCGATAACCAGAGACAAACCGGACAACTTCGGGAACATGAAGTCTCGAGACCTGTTGAAGTACATAAACATTCGCCTAGTCGTCCAATATCACGCGATAGAAGACATACCCCGCAAAACACGCAATCGCAACAACGCACAGCACGAGCAGGATGTCGAAAAAGACGGGCCGGGCTGGGTTTCGAGCCTGGTCGATGAGAGGCGTCGAAGACGAGGCGGGCGTGCCACACGGCAGCGCACGGCACTACTTCGCAAACCAGCGTGGACTGATAGTCGAGGTGGTGCGACACCTTCTGGACGGTGATCTTCCTCGCCCGGGCGAGACGCCGAAGCAACAGGTGGCCCGGTGGCTGGGGCCTGAATCCGGCCGCACTCGCGCGCGTTACGAACTGATCATCGCGTCATTCCACGATCCCGACCTCGCAGTGGAACTGGTGCGTGGTCGGGATCGGTTTGTCGACATCCTGGTCGAACGCGGCATGACCTCGTCCGATGCAACGGAGTTGGTCGCAGCACTGGACGGGCTCGTTCTGGACGCACTGCTGCGCAGGCATGCTCCGGAAACCCTGGATCCCGAGCGAATCTTCAAGAGGTTCGGGGCGAAGTTCCCCTAGCCGTCCAGCTCGGCGAAGAGCTCCATCCACTGCTCTTCGGCGGCTTCCTTGTCGGCGATGACCTGCTTGAGTTCTGCGCCGAGTTTCTGCAACTTGTCCGGGTCGGTGGCTGCGTCGGCGAGGGAAGCGTGCAGCTTCTTCTCTCGGTCGTCGAACTTCGCAATGGACCGCTCGAGCTTCGAAAGTTCCTTGCGTGCAGCGCGATCCGCGGCGCCGTCACGGACCTGCTTGCTCTTCGACGCACCACTCGCCGTCGAGGCCACCGACGGGTTGTCGCCATCCCCCATTGCTGCGCGCCGACGCAGGTAGTCCTCGATACCACCGGGCAGGTTGGTGAGCTTGCGGTCACCGAAGAGCGCCCAGGTGGTGTCACAGATGCGCTCGATCAGGTACCGGTCGTGCGAGATGACCACCATGGTGCCCGCCCAGCCGTCGAGCAGATCTTCGAGTTGCTGAAGCGTGTCGATGTCGAGATCGTTGGTCGGCTCGTCGAGAAGCAGGACGTTGGGCTCGGCCATGAGGACACGCGTCAACTGCAGACGTCGGCGCTCACCACCGGAGAGATCACCGACTGGGGTGCGCTGACGCGCCGGTGTGAAGCCCAACCGCTCAGCCAGCTGACCCGCCGATACTTCCTTGTCTCCCAGCGTGATTCGCTCGGCTACATCCTTGACCGCGTCGAGTACGCGCATGTCGGTCGGTAGATCGTCGAGTTCCTGCTTGAGCCAACCGATGTGGACGGTCTGCCCCTGAATGCGCTTTCCGGCGGCAGGCTCGAGTTCGCCGGCCAGAGTCCGCAACAGAGTCGTCTTGCCCGAGCCGTTGACACCGACCAGGCCTACACGCTCACCTGGAGCGAGACGCCAGGTCAGATCCTCGACGAGTACACGACCGTCCGGAGTCTCCAGACGCGCGTCTTCGAGTTCGATGACAACCTTGCCGAGCCGACGCTGCGCGAACGACGCAAGAGCGACCGCGTCACGAGGTGCCGGAACGTCGGCGATCAGGGCCTCTGCGGCCTCGATGCGGTACTTCGGCTTGGACGTACGGGCCGGCGCACCGCGGCGCAGCCATGCGAGTTCCTTGCGTGCAAGGTTGCGTCGACGCTCTTCGGAAGCGTCAGCCTGACGCGAGCGCTCGGCGCGAGCGAACACCCAGTCGTTGTAGCCACCCTCGTAGCTTTCGACGCCGCCGCCGACAACCTCCCAGGTGCGGGTGGCGACGGTGTCGAGGAACCAGCGATCGTGGGTCACGACGACAAGCGCGCTGCGACGCGAGACGAGGTGCTCGGCCAACCACTGAACACCTTCGACGTCGAGGTGGTTGGTGGGCTCGTCGAGCACCAGCAGGTCGAGGTCCTGAACCAGAGCCGCAGCGAGAGCCACGCGGCGACGCTCACCGCCGGACAGGCCGTCGACCTTGGCGTCCAATGCGGACCGCTCGCCACCGGCGCCCAAGTTGTCGATGCCGATACCCGAGAGCACCGAACGGATGCGCGCGTCGCCGGCCCATTCGTGTTGCGCCACTCCGAGCGGCCCCAGGACCACTTCACCGACAGTGGAGCCGGGAGGCAGCACACCGCGCTGCGTCACGACGGCCATACGCAATCCGCCGACGCGGCTGACGCGTCCCGAATCCGGCTGCTCCACACCCGCGAGGACTTCGAGCATGGTCGTCTTACCGCCACCGTTGAGGCCGACGACGCCGATGCGCTCGCCCTCCTCGACGCCCAGGGAGACCCCGTCGAGCAACGGCTTGACGCCGAAAGACTTCGACACGTTTTCCAGATTGATCAGATTCGCCATCAGTGCTGTCCCTTTGCCGCATTGTCGAGTATTCGTGCTCCGGGAACGGGTCCGCTCGCCACGCGAACGGTGCGGCACACCCCCGCTCCCGCAAGTTCTGCGCTCACTTCCACCGCGGACTGTGCGTCGGCGCAGAGAAAGGCGCATGTCGGTCCGGAGCCGGAGACGATTCCGGCCAAAGCTCCGGCTTCGACGCCCGCTCGAAGCGTCCGTCGTAGATCCGGGTTGAGTGAGAGTGCCGCAGCCTGCAGATCGTTGCCGAGCAGCGACGCAAGCAGATGAGCGTCACCCGTGGTCAGTGCCTGGATCAACGCATCGGCGCTCCCCACCCGTTTCGGGGAGCCTTCTGCCCGCAGCTTGTCCAGCTCGCGGAACACGACTGGTGTGCTCAAGCCGCCCTTGGCCAGCGCCAACACCCAGTGAAAAGTGTGGCGGGTCAAGACGGGGACAAGTTGTTCGCCGCGGCCGGTTCCGAGGGCAGCGCCACCGTGCAGCGAGAACGGAACGTCACTCCCGAGGCGTGCCGCAAAAGCGTCGAGATCAGGCCGCGAGAAGTCGAGCTTCCACAAAGCATTGAGCGCAACCAAAGCGGCGGCTGCGTCGGCACTCCCGCCGGCCATTCCGCCTGCGACGGGGATGCCTTTCTCGATGACTATCTCGACGTTCGGGGCCACGCCACCCTCGACGGCGAGCATCTCGGCGGCACGCCACACGAGGTTGGTGCGATCGGTCGGCACGGCCGCGGCGTCGTCGCCGATCACCCGCACGGTCAAGGTGTCCGCAGGCGCCACCGTGAGGGTGTCTGCCAGCGACAAAGCCTGAAAAACCGTCGTCAGCTCGTGATAGCCGTCGTCTCGCAGGTCCCCGACGGCAAGGTGGAGATTCACCTTGGACGGGGCCCGGACGACTACGGGGCGTGGAACGACGGAGAGCACAAGGAACAACAATAGGCGCTGCGAACACCTGGGCGAAAACCTGCGACCGCAGCAGCCCGTCCGACAGCCAGCACACCCACGCTATTTCACCGCGCGCACACCTACGCCCAGACCGACCACCGCCACGCCCAAGGCGGCGACGATTCCTGCCAGAACGCTGCTCGACGCGAAGTCTCCGGCAAAGAGTGCCCGCTCGGCGTCTACGACGTAGCCGAGCGGATTGATGTTCACGAGGACCTTCATCCAACCTGGTGCGTCCTCGAGTGGAAGCATGGTTCCCGACAGGATCAGGAGCGGGAACATCAGCGTCTGCTGAACGACCCAGAACATCCAATCCTGCTCCCGCACAGCCAGAGCGAGAGCGTACGAGAGCGCACCGAGTCCGACGCCGAACACTCCCAGCAGGACTATCCCGAGCGCGGCTCCCGCTGCATTGACGTCCAATCCGAGCGGAAGTGCGACCAGAATGATCAGAATCGCCTGCGCGGCAAGCGGAACCATCTCCTTGCACGCTCGCCCGATCAACAAGGACGAGCGTCGGAGCGGAGTCACCAACATTCGCTCGTGCGATCCCTGCTGCATCTCCATCAGGAGGTTGGACCCGGTCATCGTCGTTCCGAAGATCGCGATCATCACCAACACACCGGGAATGAACCAATTCCATACGCCGTCACCGGTACCCGGAACCCCTTTGAGCAGAGGCCCGAACAACGCCAACAGGATCAGCGGCTGGATGAGGCTGAAGATGACGCTGACCGGGTCGCGCAACATCGGTCGTAGCTCACGGCCCATCACGATTACGCTGTCTCGAACGATGTTGCCGTGCACGGTACGTGGGGTATCGAGTGTGATTGTCATGGCGGATTCCTGTTCGTCGAAGTTCTTTGTCGTGTTTCAGGAAGCGACCGCAGCGGCGCTCTCGCGCAGGCTGCGGCCGGTGAGAGTGAGGAAGACGTCGTCGAGAGTCGGCCTGGTGATGTCGGCAGTGAGTGCGCGGGCACCACGGGCATCGGCTTCACGCAGCAACACCGGTAGCGTCGAATCACCCTCGCCGGCACGGATACTCACCGAACTCGCCGCGACGGTGACGTCACGCACAGTGACAAGTCGCTCGGCCACCGACGCTGCGACGGCGGCCGCCTCGACGCTGTCGAAGGTGAGCAGAAGATGATCCCCCGCAAGATCCGCTTTGAGTGCAGCGGCGGTGTTGTCCGCGATAACAGTGCCCTCGTCGATGACGATGACCCGCTCCGCCATCGAATCCGCTTCTTCCAGGTAGTGCGTGGTCAGCACAATCGTGGTGCCCATCTCGCGCCGCAACCGCAGGATGTGGTCCCAGAGGTTGGCCCGACTCTGCGGGTCCATGCCCGTGGTCGGCTCGTCGAGGAACAGGAGCGGTGGGCGATGCACCAGGCCGAGGGCGATATCGAGCCGCCGGCGCTGCCCGCCGGACAGCGTACTGACCTTTCGAGTACCCAACTCGGTGAGTTCGAGATCACGCAGCAATTCGTCGGCCCGGACCTGCGAGTCGCCCTTGGGCATTCCGTAGCACAACCCCTGCGTCACCAACTCGTCGCGAACCCGCTGGTTGTGGCCGGCTCCGTTCCCCTGCCCGACGTACCCCAGGCTCGATCGCACCTCGTTTCGTGCCGCAGCGATGTCGAATCCTGCGATTCGCGCGCTGCCGGACGTGGGCTCGAGCAAGGTGGTCAGCATGCGCAACGTCGTCGATTTCCCGGCGCCGTTCGGCCCCAGCAAGGCAACCAACTCACCCTCCGCTACATCGAGCGTGACTCCCTTGACTGCTTCAACTAGTTTCTTGCCCTGAGCGAAGTGCTTGGTGAGCGCCTTCGTCTCGATCATCGGTCCGCCGTCGTTGATGCGACTCATGATGTGGCCCCAATTTCTTCTCGATTGGTCGGATGCGGACCAACCTAAATTCAATTGAGGACGCATTGGGTCCTAAATGTTTGGCAGACTTCTGGCCATGAAGGAGACATCGGCTCGCCTACTGCGGTTGCTGTCACTGCTCCAGACGCGTCGAGACTGGTCCGGTGCCGAACTCGCGGACAAACTCGCGATCACCCCGCGCACAGTCAGACGTGACGTGGACCGCCTCCGCGATCTCGGCTACCCGGTCGACGCGACAGTCGGAGTCGGTGGCGGATATCGCCTGGGAGCCGGCGCGGAGATGCCCCCGCTACAGCTCGATGACGAAGAAGTGCTCGCGGTGGCACTTTCACTGCAGTCCGGAGCGACCGGCTCGGTGGTCGGCATCGGCGAGGCCTCGATGCGCGCGCTGGCGAAGCTGCGGCAGATCATGCCGTCGAGGCTGCGACACCGTCTGGAGTCGCTGTCGATCGACGTCGTGCCACGCGAGCCCGCCGCGAGCGCAGTCGATGCGTCGGTCTTGTCCGCCATCGCGTCGGTGTGCCACAACCACGAACGCCTGCGATTCGACTACAGCACTCACGACGGCACCCAGAGCCGGCGCGAGGTGGAACCGTACCGGCTCGTACGGTCGGGTGTCCGGTGGTATCTGGTGGCATGGGATCTCGCTCGCGAAGACTGGCGATCATTTCGCGTAGATAGAATGGAACCCAAGATCCCCACCGGCCCACGATTCGTGCCGCGGGAACTACCCGCCGGTGGTGCAGCAGACTTCGTTTCCCGCGGTGTCGCTCGGGCCTATTCCTCCACGCGCGCAACAGTTCTACTGCATGCACCCATCGAGCAGATAGCACCCATGGTCAGCGAACAGTGGGGATCGGTGGAGTCCACCGACGAAGGGCGTTGCGTCATAGTGCTTTCGGGCACTTCTCTGCGATCGATCGCACACTGGCTCAGAGCTTTCGACGTCGATTTCACCGTTGTGAATCCACCTGAACTCCGCGAGGAATGCCGCACGATCGCGGCGGAGACGGCAGTCGCCACTCAGCGGTATCTCGATGCATGACAGCGTTTTTCACCCAAATACAACAAGACCCCAACTCCGAAGAGTTGGGGTCTTGTCAGTACGTCATGCGTCGGTTGCCCGACTCACATGGACGTCTTAGACGATGGTAACGCCGGTGGCCTGCGGGCCCTTGTTGCCCTGACCGATCTCGAACGCCACGCGCTGGTTCTCCTCGAGAGTGCGGAAGCCGCCACTCTGGATCTCGGAGTAGTGAACGAAGACGTCAGCACTGCCGTCTTCGGGAGCGATGAAGCCGAACCCCTTCTCGGAGTTGAACCACTTCACGATGCCCTCTGCCATGTAAATCTCCTCTAACACAGTGTCAACAGGCAGTCGCTTCGACCGCCCGGGTCACTTACTACGACCGTTCTGAGACAAATCCGTGGAGGATGTCCAAACGCTCGCAACCTAACCATTTGCGAGCGTGGAAACACAAACACAAACACTTACGACCACCACAAGTAGACCACACATCCGCCGTGTTGTCTTCCCTGAGGCCTTCATCACTGCCCAGCCCGTTGACAGGCATACCCCCTGGGGGTACCTTCGATTGCAGAGCGATACCTACACCGGGTATCCGTAAAATAAGCTTTCCACAACCGAAGGGACCTGCGATGACCACCGCCGAATACACCGTTTCCGGAATGACCTGCGGACACTGCGTCGGATCCGTCAAGGAAGAGATCGGCAACATCGCGGGAGTAACCGCGGTGGATGTCGAACTGGCGAGCGGACGTGTCGTCGTCACCAGCGATGCTCCCGTCTCCGCAGCCGACGTCGTCGCAGCAGTCGACGAAGCCGGCTACGCAGTCGTACCAAGCTGAGTCAGCCGTGCGCACCTCGACAACACTTGCCACCTACGCCGTAGGGCTGGTCGCCGTCTTCGGCGCCGCCCTCGGCGTGGGGGCCGCAATCGGAAGCCCGATAGACATGTCCACCGCCCAGCACAGCACCCACGAATCAACCACAGAATCGATGCCAGGCATGGATTCGGCAACACCTGCAGGACTCGAAGTCTCTTCCGGCGGATACACACTCACCGATGTGACCGCACCCGGTCGAGCTGGGGAGCCGGGAACCTTGACCTTCCGGATTCTCGACGACACCAATACGCCCGTCGTCGATTTCGACCTCCTGCACGAGAAGAAACTCCACCTCATTGTCGTCCGAAACGACACCAGCGAATTCCGCCACGTACATCCGTCCCTCGCTGCAGACGGCACCTGGTCGATCGACTGGGCCTGGCCCGCCGCCGGCACCTACCGAGTCTTCGCGGACTTCGATCCCACCGACGGCACCCAACTGACACTCGGCCGAAACTTCGACGTGGCAGGCGAATTCACTCCTGCGCCGCTACCTGCGAAGAGCGCGACCGCAACCGTCGACGGATACACCGTGACTCTCGACGGTGATCTGACCACTGCCGGCGGCCCGATCACGCTGAGCGTTGCTCGCGACGGAGCCCCGGTCACCGATCTCGATCCGTACCTCGGTGCCTTCGGTCACCTCGTTGCCCTGCGCACCGGCGACCTCGCCTACCTGCACGTGCACCCCGAAGGCGAGCCAGGCGACGGCGTCACAGCTCCTGGTCCGGACATTTCCTTCCACGCACAGGCACCGAGCGAAGGCACATACCGGCTGTTCCTCGACTTCCAGCACGAGGGCGTGGTTCGGACCGCCGAATTCACTGTTGATGCAGGCATTTCCACAGCTTCAGTTCCAGACAATCACGAGGGAGGGCACTGATGACGTCACCGACTGCGGTCGACAATGCTGCCAACTCGAGCAGCGTCGAACTCGCGATCACCGGGATGACCTGCGCCTCCTGCGCGTCACGAATCGAGAAGAAGCTCAACAAGATCGACGGCGTCACAGCCACCGTCAACTACGCGACGGAGAAGGCCAAGGTCACCTTCCCGGACGGGGTACCCGTCGAAGATCTGGTCACTGCCGTCGAGAACGCCGGTTATTCCGCCGCGCTCCCCAAGCCGCCCAGCGCGCCGGACACCGTCGACCCGGATGCGGAAACCCCGCAGGATCGTGATCTGCGCGAGCTCCGTACCCGCCTGATCATCTCGACTCTTCTCTCCGTGCCGGTCATCGCTATGGCGATGATTCCTGCGCTGCAGTTCGACAACTGGCAATGGCTCTCCCTCACACTGGCCGCACCGGTCATCGTGTGGGCGGCCCTCCCCTTCCACCGGGCTGCCTGGGTGAACCTGCGTCACGGCGCGGCCACGATGGACACGCTCATCTCGCTGGGCACCATCTCGGCCTTCGTCTGGTCGCTCTACGCACTGTTCTTCGGCACTGCGGGCGAAGCCGGTATGAAGCACGCCTTCCGGCTGACGGTCGACCGGATGGACGGCAGCGCCAACATCTACCTCGAAGTTGCCGCGGGCGTCATCACGTTCGTGCTGGCCGGACGCTACTTCGAGCACAAGTCCAAGCGCACGTCCGGCGCCGCACTACGCGCACTCATGGAACTCGGTGCGAAAGACGTCGCGGTATTGCGCAACGGCGTCGAAGTACGAATCCCCGCCGAAGAACTGGCAGCGGGCGACTCCTTCATCGTCCGGCCCGGCGAGAAGATCGCCACCGACGGCATCATCACCGAGGGCCGCTCAGCCGTCGACATGAGCATGTTGACCGGCGAATCCGTGCCGGAGGAAGTCGGTGTCGGGGACACTGTCGTCGGCGCCACCGTTAACGTCGGTGGAACCTTGACCGTCGAGGCCACCCGGGTCGGGAGCGACACCCAACTCGCCCAGATGGCGGCACTGGTCGAAGACGCACAGAACGGCAAGGCCGAAGTTCAGCGCCTCGCCGATCGGATCGCCGGTATCTTCGTGCCGGTCGTCATCGCGATTGCCGTTGCGACACTGGGCTACTGGCTCGGTACCGGTAACCCCATCGAGATGGCCTTCACCGCTGCGGTCGCCGTGCTGATCATCGCGTGCCCCTGTGCCCTCGGATTGGCAACGCCCACAGCCCTGTTGGTGGGCACGGGTCGCGGAGCTCAGATGGGAATCCTCATCAAGGGACCCGAGGTGCTCGAATCGACGCGCGCAGTCGACACCGTCGTGCTCGACAAGACGGGAACCGTCACCACCGGTCAGATGACATTGCTGGACACCGTGGTGGGCGAAGGAACAACCGTCGACGAGGTCCTTCGGCTGGCCGGCGCACTCGAACATCGCTCCGAGCACCCCATCGCCGCAGCGATCGCGAAGGGTGCGACCGAAGCCGTGGGCGAATTGCCTACGGTCGAGGATTTCGTGAACGTCGCCGGGCGCGGCGTGCAGGGAATGGTCGACGGTCACGCCGTCGTCGCGGGCCGAGACGCGCTGCTCGCCGACTGGTCGATGCCGTTGCCGGAAAATCTCCGCGAGGCGAAGGCTGCAGCAGAGAAGGCCGGGCGCACCGCAATCGCGGTGGGCTGGGACGGCAAGGCGCACGGCATCCTCGTGATCGCCGACGCGGTCAAGGACACGAGCGCCGAAGCAATCGCGCAGTTGAAAGCACTCGGCCTCGAACCGGTTCTGCTGACCGGTGACAACGCCACCGTTGCTCGCACTGTCGCGGATCAGGTCGGGATCAGCACCGTCTTCGCCGAGGTCATGCCTTCGGACAAGGTCGACGCCGTCAAGAAACTGCAAGCGGAAGGACGCGTCGTGGCCATGGTCGGCGACGGCGTGAACGACGCGGCAGCCCTGGCTCAGGCCGATCTCGGCCTGGCGATGGGCACGGGTACCGACGTTGCGATCGAGGCCAGCGACATCACTCTGGTGCGAGGTGACCTGCGGTCGGCAGCCGATGCAATTCGACTGTCCCGCAAGACGCTCACGACCATCAAGGGCAACCTGTTCTGGGCATTCGCCTACAACACGGCTGCGATCCCGCTGGCTGCGGCCGGCCTGCTCAACCCGATGCTCGCCGGTGCCGCAATGGCATTCAGCAGTGTGTTCGTGGTGAGCAACAGCCTGAGGTTGCGCCGGTTCAAATAAGGGGGCAAGCCCCCTGTGCGCGGTTAGGGAGTCCCTGCACTCCTTAACCGCGCACCGGCTATTCGCCTCCAGCCAGCCGAACGAAGGCTGCTGCGTCGAGCATCTCGCCACGCGTCTGAGGCTCGATACCGGCAGCGAGGAGCCGTCGTTCGGCCTCGGCAGGCGAACCTGCCCAACCGCTGAGCGCGGCACGCAAAGTCTTGCGGCGCTGCGCGAATGCGGCGTCGATCGCCGCAAAAACCTGCTTGCGGTGCTTCTCGTCCATCGGCCACGGCGGCTCCGCGTACCGATCGATACGAACCAGTCCGGATTCGACCTTCGGCACCGGCCAGAACACGTTGCGTCCGACGGCACCGGCGCGGCGAACCTCGCCGAAGAAGTTGGCCTTGACGCTGGGAACGCCGTAGATCTTGCTTCCCGGATCAGCCGCCAGGCGATCGGCAACCTCGGCTTGCACCATCACGAGTGCGGTCCGCAGACTCGGAAGCGACGCGAACAGGTGCAACAGCACCGGCACCGCGACGTTGTACGGCAGGTTCGCGACCAGCGCGGTCGGCTCGCCGGGAATCTGCGAAGGCAGCACACGCATCGCGTCGGCATCGACGACGGTCAGGCGATCGGCCAGTTCCGGCGCTCGCTCGGCCACCGTCTTCGGCAGGCGAGCCGCGAGGTTGGGATCGATCTCGACCGCGATGACCCGATCGACCACGTCCATCAGCGCCATCGTCAGCGAACCGAGACCAGGCCCTACCTCGAGAACGACGTCGTCACGTGTGACGCCTGCCGTGGTGACGATGCGCCTCACGGTATTGGCGTCGTGAACGAAGTTCTGCCCCAACTGTTTCGTGGGCCGGACACCGAATTCCTCGGCAAGAGCGCGCACCTCGACCGGACCGAGCAGGGCTGCCTGCCCGCGCGGAGTAGCGATGGGTTCGTTCGATTGTTCGGCGTCTGACACCAGTAGAACTTATCCCAGTCCGAGGCGACCCGAGCACGACGGCCATGCGCCCCAGCCCTGAGTGCGCTGGGTCTGTGTCGCAATCGCGATCTGTTCTTCACGGGTGGCGAGGTCGGCGCGGGGCGCATACTTCAACCCGCCCTGTCGTTCCCAGGTGTTCTGATCGAACTGCACGCCGCCGTAGAAACCGTTGCCGGTGTTGATGGCCCAGTTACCGGTGGCCTCGCACTGTGCGAGCGCATCCCACGTCGAACCGTTCTCCACGGGCGGCACCTCGGTGCCCGGCTTCGTTCCGACACGCACGACCTTCGGCTGCGCCGGTGTGGTGATCGTCTCCGAGACCTGGGTACGTCCGGCTTCGACACCGTTGACGAGATTCACGGCGAACGTCACGTCACGCACGCCGGGCACGCCCGGGTTCTCGACGATCGTGCGACTCTGGTTCATCGTCGGATCCTCGATGCGCTGATCCGGCGGATCGAGCGGCAAGGTTTCGACCTTGTTCTCGGTGCGGTTGCGCGTCACCGTGACCTCCAGGCCCTCGGTCAGTGGAGCGTCGGCGGCTGGAACCACCGTGTCCGACTGCTCGAGCGGAGTGCCGTTGGCGGTAAGGAACTCCCCGACCGTCGGCGCCGCGATACGCACGTCTGCTGCCGCGTTTGCGCCGTCGACCAGTTTTGCGACGACCGGTGTCAGCACGTCGAGCGCGGCGCCGTCCAGCGGAAGACGCTGCGAGCGCGAAGCCGACACGTGCACATCCGCCGCGACGTCCAACTGCTTCAACGCGTCGTCGACGGTCAAGGCTGTGGTCCAGAGCTTCTGCGGCTGACCGTCGACCGTCAGCGTGATCTCACGGGCACGACGGAGCACCACGGTGTCGCCGTCGGACAGCGAAGCGTCGGCCGCGGGAGCAACTGCATCCTTGTCACCGATCGGGTAACCCGCGTCCTCGAGAGCGCCGTCGACGTTGGTCGACATGGTGCTCAGGCGAATCTGCTCACCGTCGACATCGAGAGTGATGGTCTTGTGCCGGACGACGGCCAGAACACCACCCACGAGAACCGTCAGGAGAAGAGCGGCGATCGCCGAGTACAACAACGGCGACCTGGTCGAGTTGATCTTGGCGAACGGTGACATCGGTTCCTGTGTTCTGTGAGGTGTGAGCGCGTCAGCGCAGGCCCAATTTGCTGGTGCAGGACGGCCAAGCACCCCAGCCCTGACCGGCGCGGACTTTCTCGCCGATCGCGATCTGCTGTTCACGTGATGCGAGGTCGGCGCGAGCTGCGTACTGACCGCCGCCGAATGCTTCCCAGGTGCTCTGGGTGAACTGAAGTCCTCCGTAGAAACCGTTGCCGGTGTTGATGGCCCAGTTTCCGGTCGCCTCGCACTGAGCAATGGCATCCCACGTCGACGCGTTGGACACAGCGGGAGCGGAAGCCTGCTTGGTACCGACCTTCACCACTGCTGCGACCGGTTCCTTGATCACGGTCGCGGACAGTTCGGTTCGTCCGGCCTCGACGCCGTTGACGGTCTTGACCTCGACAGTGGCCGTGCGCTCACCCGGAACACCCGGGTTCTCGACGACGGTCTTGTCCTTCTCCAGCTCGGGATCCTCGACCTTGTTCTCCGGCGGCGCGATCGGCTGCGTCTCGACGCGAGTGTCCGTGCGGTCGCGAGTGACCTGGATGGTCAGGCCGTTGGTAACGGGTGTGTCGGCGGTGGGAACCACCGAGTCGGCCTGCTCGAGCGGCGCATTCTTGGCCGCGAGAAGATCGCCGACGGTCACGGCGGCGAGCTTGACCTCCGCCGCGGGAGCGCCACCGTCGCTGACGCTGACGGTCTTCGGGCTGACGACGTCGAGCTCGGTCCGTTCGAGCGGCAGACGATGCGAGCGCGAAGCCGAGACTGCGAAGTCGTCGGAAACATCTACCTGCTTCAATGCCTCGTCGACCGTCAATGCGGTGGTCCAGATGGTGGTCGGCTGACCGTCGACGGTCAGAGCCAACTCACGGGCACGGCGCAGTACGACGGTATCGCCATCGGACAGGGAGGAATCGGCACTGGGTGCGAGCGCGTCCTTGGGATCGACCGGGTATCCGGCGTCCTCGAGAGCGGTACCGACGCTGCTCGACATCGTGGACAGCGAAATCATGTCGCCGTCGACATCGAGGGTGATCGTCTTGTGCCGAACCACGGCGAGCGCACCCCCGACGATGAGCGTCAGAAGCAACGCACCCACCACTGAATAGAGAAGTGGTGACTTCGTGGAGTTGATCTTGGCAAAAGGCGACACAGGAAATCCCAAGGCAGACGACGTTCGATCACAATACGGTAACGACCGAGCGTTGTATCGGCAACTAAATCACAACGAAATGCGACTTTTGTCACGGAACGGCAACGGCGTGTCGTGTGTTCTGCACTTTCCGGCTCCGATACCCGTGTATCGATTCAGCTCTGGGCGCAGTATGTTCTCGTCTGGTTCAAAGCAGTCCGGCGATCCCGGGCGCGACAGAAGAAAGCTGGGCGATAGTGCGAAGAAGATTCGACAGACCACGTAATGCCAGGTGGCCGATCCTGGCCATCCTGCTGGCGCTGATCGCAGCGCTGTTCGCCCCCGGAATCGCGAGCGCGCAACCCGGCCGCACCTACACGATCGCCACCGATCTGACATTCGCCCCGTTC
The DNA here is from genome assembly GCF_031763325.1 of Rhodococcus sp. SG20037. Taxonomy (NCBI): domain Bacteria; kingdom Bacillati; phylum Actinomycetota; class Actinomycetes; order Mycobacteriales; family Nocardiaceae; genus Rhodococcus; species Rhodococcus sp. SG20037. The sequence continues at coordinate 4,643,531 of NZ_CP134497.1, forward strand.
GAATTCGAGAACGAAGACGGCAAACTCGTCGGCATCGACATCGACCTGCTCAATGCGATCGCCGAGGACCAAGGCTTCAAGGTCGACATCAAGCAGCTCGGCTTCGACGCTGCACTGCAGGCCGTGCAGGCCGGGCAGGCCGACGGCGTCATCGCGGGCATGTCCATCACCGACGCCCGCAAGCAGGTGTTCGACTTCTCCGACCCGTACTTCGAGTCGGGCGTGCAGATGGCGGTCCTCGAGACCGACAACGACGTGAAGTCGTACGAGGATCTGAGGGGCAAGCGCGTCGCCGTCAAGAACGGCACCGAGGGCGCCAGCTTCGCCGAGTCCATCAAGGACCAATACGGCTTCACCACAGTCTATTTCGCCGACTCCGCCAGCATGTACGACGAGGTCCGCACCGGGAACTCCGTCGCAGTCTTCGACGACTACCCCGTCCTCGCCTACGGCATCACACAGGGCAACGGCCTCAAGACGGTCACCGAAAAAGAGGTGGGCGCGAGCTACGGCTTCGCAGTCAACAAGGGCCAGAACGCCGAACTGCTCCAGATGTTCAACGCCGGACTGCAGAACCTGCGCGACGACGGCCAGTACGACGAAATCGTCTCGACCTACCTCGGTCAGGGCGCGTCGACGTCGGACAACTCCATCATCGGCTTGATCAAGAGCACCTACCCGCAGCTTCTCAAGGGCCTGTGGTTGACGATCGTTCTCTCCGTCGTCTCGATCGCGATCGCTCTGGTCCTAGGCGCGATCTTCGGTCTCTGCCGCGTGTCCACCAACATGTTCGTCCGAGGTATAGGCACAACCTACGTCGACATCTTCCGCGGCACACCGCTGTTGGTGCAGGCATTCTTCATCTACTTCGGCATCCCGGCAGCCCTGCATTTCCAGATGTCCGCCTTCACCGCAGGCATCATCACGCTCTCGCTCAACGCCGGCGCGTACATGGCTGAAATCGTCCGCGGCGGCATCCTGTCCGTCGACAAGGGACAGATGGAGGCGTCACGAAGCCTGGGCATCAGCTACATGAAGTCGATGCGAAAAGTCATCATGCCGCAGGCAATTCGCACGATGATCCCGTCGTACATCAACCAGTTCGTGATCACCCTCAAGGACACGTCGATCCTGTCGGTCATCGGACTCGCCGAGCTCACTCAGACAGGGCGCATCATCATCGCGCGCAACTTCCAGTCGTTCAACATGTGGCTGATCATCGGCGTCATGTACTTCATCATCATCATGGCGCTCACCAAGCTGTCTAACCGCCTCGAGAAGAGGATCAACAAGTGACCGAAACAGCCGTCAACATGGGCAAGTCCGCCACCGAGGTCAAGATTTCGGTCAAGGGACTGAAGAAGTCGTTCGGCGACAACGAGGTCCTCAAGGGCCTGGACGTCGACATCAAGAGCGGTGAAGTGGTCTGCGTCATCGGGCCTTCCGGTTCCGGCAAGTCGACCTTCCTGCGTTGCCTCAACCGCCTCGAAGACATCACCGCCGGATCCGTGCGCGTCGACCAGTTCGACCTCACGAACAAGGATGTCGACATCGACAAGGTGCGCCAGCACATCGGGATGGTGTTCCAGCACTTCAACCTGTTCCCTCACATGAGCGTCGTCGAAAACGTGATGCTCGCTCCGGTGCAGACCGGGCGATCGACCAAGGAGCAGGCTCGCGAGATCGCCGTCAAACTGCTCGGCCAGGTCGGTCTCGCGGAGAAGGCAGATGCCAAGCCCGCCAGCCTGTCCGGTGGGCAGAAGCAGCGCGTTGCCATCGCCCGCGCACTCGCGATGAGTCCGGACATCATGCTCTTCGACGAGGCCACCAGCGCCCTCGACCCCGAAATGGTGGGTGAGGTTCTGCAGGTGCTGCGCGACCTCGCCAAGCAGGGCATGACCATGGTCGTCGTGACCCACGAGATGGGCTTCGCCCGTGAGGTTTCCGACCGAGTCATCTTCATGGCCGACGGATACATCGTCGAAGAAGGTAAGCCGGAGAGTCTGTTCGGCAACCCCCAGCAGCAGCGCACCCAGGACTTCCTGGCGAAGGTTCTCTAGGGGCAAGCCCCCTGTGCGCCTTTTTGGTAGTGGGGACTACTGGAAAGGCGCACGGGTGGTGGCCAATTCGACGACCAGCCCGGTCTCGATCCGATTCTGCGGCTCGAAGTCGAAGTCGCCGAACCTTCGGAACCACCGAGGACTGGCCTCGACCCTTCGATAGGTCTCGCTACCTTCGACGGGCAACCACATGCGTGGACTTCCGACTTCCTCGTACGTCGTCGTGACCACGAGAATCCCGAGCACCACACCCGTGGTCACGACTCCCGACGCCGGCATCCCGCCGTGAACCCAACCGTCGAACGCGTCGTCCTGCGATCGCGGTGTCAATGTCCACGAGCATTGTTCACCGACTACAGGAAACGGTCCGCAGCACTCGACTTCGACCGCGTCGACATGAACGCTGACGATCTGGACCGAAGAGTCGACCGGCGTCGGCTCAGTGAAGCTGTGCGCCTTCATTCCCTCCCGGGATGCGAGAAATTCGCAGCGCTCGCGCCGGATCGAGAGGACTGTTCGTCTATGTGTTCGACGTCGTCGGGATCGACGTCGGAGGGATCGATGCGGTCATTCATCTGAATACTCCGCGCAGTAGACGAACCGGGACACGACGGTCCCGGGCGCGGAGTTACCTGTCAGACCACCATAGCGTCAGAGCTTGTAGACGCGCTCCGCTGTCGCCGTGGACGCTGCTGCCAGCGCCTGCGGATCCTCGCCGCGGATGTCTGCGAGTGCGCGCACCGTGTACGGCAGGCAGTACGACTCGTTGGGCGCACCGCGGAACGGGTGCGGCGTCAAGAACGGCGCATCCGTCTCGACGATCAGCTGATCCGAGGGCACCAACAGCGCGGCCTCACGCAGCGCCTTCGCATTCTTGAAACTCACGGTTCCCGAGAAACTCAACACGTAGCCCGCGTCGATGCACGCACGGGCCATCTCCGAATCCGAGGAGAAGCAGTGGAACACCACAGTCTCCGGCGCGCCTTCCTCGTGCAGCACCCGCAGCAGGTCCTGATCGGCTTCGCGATTGTGAATCATCAGCGTCTTACCGAGACGCTTCGCGAGGTCGATGTGCCACCGGAAACCGTCGACCTGCTCCTCGATGGTGGCGCACCCTTCGAGCTTGCCCGGCCAGTAGAGATCCAGCCCGGTCTCCCCCACCGCGACGACCCGCGGATCGGACGCCAACCGTTCTATCTCGGCTCTGGTGTCGACATCGAGGACGTTCGCCCTGGTCGGATGGATTGCGACGGCTGCGTAAACCCTCGAATCCCAGTTCGCAGCGTCGACGGCAAAGCGTGCGGCATCAAGGTCGTCGGCCACCGTGACGACCCGTCCGACGCCGACGGCCTCGGCCCGATCGACAATTTCGGCCACGGTCGCAGCGTCGTGCGCACCACAGGCGTCGAGGTGCGTATGTGCGTCGATCAGAGGCGACAAGGGCTCAGGGGCATCGGGGGCGGGACGGTCTTTGCTCACGCCCGATAGAGTAAGCCCACCATGACTGTGCCTGCCTCACCCTCCCAGACCCCGCGCCCGGACTCCGCTGCCCCGGAAGGCGCGGAACGATCGCCGTTCTACATCACGACAGCGATCGCGTATCCCAACGGCGCTCCGCACATCGGCCACGCGTACGAGTACATCTCCTCGGACGCGCTCGCCCGTTTCAAGCGGTTGGACGGTCATGAAGTGTTCTTCATGACCGGCACCGACGAGCACGGTCTGAAGATGCAGCAGACAGCGATCAAAGAGGGCATCGACGTCCGCGAACTCGCGGCTCGGAACTCCGACGTGTTCCAGAACCTCGACAAGGTCCTCAACATCTCGTACGACCGGTTCATCCGCACCACCGACGCCGATCATCAGGTCGCCAGCAAGGCGATCTGGGAAAAGATGGCCGCATCGGGCGACATCTACCTCGACACGTACTCGGGGTGGTATTCGGTTCGTGACGAGGCCTTCTACACCGAAGCCGAGACCACGCTTCTGGACGACGGCACCCGTCAGTCGACGGAGACCGGCACTCCGGTGGAGTGGACCGAGGAGTCCAACTACACCTTCCGTCTCTCGGCCTACGAGGACCGTTTGCTTGCTCTGTACGAAGAGCATCCCGAGTTCATTGCCCCCGCGACTCGTCGCAACGAGATCGTCAGCTTCGTCAAGGGCGGCCTCAAGGACCTGTCGATCTCGCGCACCACGTTCGACTGGGGCGTCGAGGTTCCCGGAGACCCCGACCACGTCATGTACGTCTGGGTCGACGCCCTCACCAACTACCTGACCGGCGTGGGTTACCCGAACGTCGACTCGGCGGAGTTCGAGAAGTTCTGGCCCGCGAGCCTGCACATCATCGGCAAGGACATCACGCGTTTCCATACCGTGTACTGGCCGGCGTTCCTCATGTCTGCCGGCATCGAACTGCCGGAGCGGGTCTTCGTCCACGGGTTCTTGTACAACAAGGGCGAGAAGATGTCGAAGTCGGTCGGCAACGTCGTCGACCCCATCGCGATGGTCGATCAGTACGGCCTCGACGCGGTCCGTTTCTTCCTGCTCCGCGAGATCTCGTACGGCCAGGACGGCAGCTACAGCCACGAAGCAATCGTGACGCGTATGAATGCAGACCTGTCCAATGAACTGGGCAACCTCGCGCAGCGTTCACTGACGATGGTCGCGAAGAACTGCGATGCCCAGGTACCGACCCCCGGCGAGTTCACCGAGGACGATCTGGCGATGCTGGCGTCGGCGGATGCCCTGCTTGCCAAGTGCCGCAGCGAGTTCGACGTGCAGGCGCTGCATCTCGCACTGGAAGCCATCTGGGGCGTTCTCGGCGAGACCAACCGGTACTTCTCCAAGCAGGAACCGTGGGTTCTGCGCAAGACGGATCCGGCACGCATGGCGACGGTTCTGTACGTGACGCTCGAAGTGGTCCGTATCGTCGGGCTTCTCGTTCAGCCGGTGATGCCCGACGCGGCGTCACGCATCCTCGATCTGCTTGGCCAGAGCGAAGAGAACCGGCAGTTCGCCGACATTGCGGTTCGCATCGACGCGAACCGGAAACTGCCTGCTCCGGCGCCAGTTTTCCCCCGCTTCGTCGAGGAATGAGCTAAGCGAGAGTGCCGCACGTGGGGTCCGAGATATCCGGTTACAGGCGGATGTGTCGGACCCCACGTGCACACTCCAGCCATGACGACGAATAGAACATACATTCGAACCAGCGCTTCGGCGCAGACACTGCCATGGAACGGAGCGCGGGTGTCCACTCAGGAGGTCAGCCCTCAATCCGTTTCCGCGGTGCGAGATCTCGTTTCCGAACTGTCCGCGGCGTACGACCGCGGATGGCAGCCGGCGGATCTGATTCATCTGGCGCGTCGAAGCAAAGAAGCGTCCGACGCCGATCTCGCCGCCACCACCATCCTGTTCGACGCGAAGGCGTCGCGCGCCTCCGATCGCGCTCCGCTCGAATGGGTGGGGCAGTTGCAGACGATCGGCGAGCAGTATCCGAAGTCTCGGCACATCGCTTCTCGAATCACCGTGGACGACGACGTTTTTCGCTCCCTCGCGGCCGGCCTTCTGTTCCAGGATCCCTACTTCCTCGTTTCGCAGATCGTCGACGTCGCGCGATCGTGGATGCGCCTACCTCAGTGGACGGTGTTGCTCGCGCCACCATCCACCTGGCCGTCGCAACGCACCGATACCAGCTATGCCGGCGTCGGCGATACCGAGGCCGACGCCAAGGTACTCAAGCGAATTCGTGGACTACTCGCCAAAGCGGAAGCAACCAACTTCGCGGAAGAAGCCGAGATTTTCACCGCGAAGGCCCAGGAGTTGATGACCCGGTACGCCATCGACTCCGCACTGCTCCACAGTCGCGCCGGGGTCACCGACACATCCGTCAATGCCCGACGCATTCACATCGAGAACCCGTACGTGAAGGAAAAGGTTCACCTCCTGACCGAGATCGGCGAATCGAATCGTGTCAGGACTGTCTGGTTCAGCGACATTGCACTCGCGACCGTCGTCGGCACTCCGGTCGACCTTCAGCAAGTCGACATGCTGTTCACTTCCCTGCTCGTACAGGCAACCCGTGCAATGCAATTCGCCGACTCGAGCAATCGTGGCGGCTCACGCACCACCTCGTTCCGCAAGGGATTCCTGGCCGGGTTCGCCAGCCGCATCGGACACCGCCTGCGTGACGCCGGCACCAAAGCCACCGCCGAAGCGGCCGACGCGGCATCGATGGACGTCGCGGATCTTCTGCCGATCCTCGCCACCACATCCGAGGCCGTCGACGCCGAATTCGATCGATTGTTCCCGACAACCCGCAAGACTCGCGGACGGTCCGTGGACGCCGAAGGCTGGCACGCCGGCCAGGCTGCAGCCGACGACGCCAACCTGCGTCCCGGCGCACCCGCCGTGAACCGCTCCCGCTAGTCCTTTCGAGCGGCCAGGACCGTCTCGTACAACTCACGCTTGGAGACTCCGGCCGTTGCGACCAGAGCACACGCGTCCTTCAATCGTGCTCCCCCCTCGACCAGCCTTTCCACCTCGTCGACCAGATCGGCAGGATCAGATGCCACCAGCACTGCGCCTTCGAGCACCACCGTGATCTCACCGCGAACGCCCTCGGCGGCCCAAGCAGCTAACTCCCCGAGAGTGCCGCGCTTCACTTCCTCGTAGGTCTTGGTCAATTCCCGGCACACGGCCGCGCGCCGATTCGGCCCGAGAACTTCCACCGCATCTGCGAGGCAGTCGGCAAGGCGATGAGGCGCTTCGAAGAACACACACGCTCGCTGCTCGGTTGCCAAGGCAGAGAGCCACGTCTTGCGCTGCCCCTGCTTACGCGGCGGGAACCCGTCGAAGCAGAACCGCTCGACGGGCAATCCGGAGAGTGCCAGCGCCGTCGTCACCGCCGACGGACCGGGCAAGCACGTGACGGCGAGGTTCTCGGCTACGCAGGCGGCGACAAGGCGATATCCGGGATCGCTGACCGACGGCATGCCCGCGTCCGTGACCAGCAGGACGGTCTTGCCTTCGGCGACGTCGGCGACCAGCGCGGGCAGCCGGGAAATCTCGACCTGATCGTAGAAACTGACGATCTTCCCGGTGATGGTTACCTCGAGCGCGGACGCCAGAGACTTGGTGCGTCGTGTGTCCTCCGCAGCAACGACGTCGGCGGTTGCGAGAGCAGACCGAAGACGCGGAGACGCGTCACCGACATCTCCCATGGGTGTTGCGGCGAGTACCAAGCGACCAGTCATACCTGACAGCCTACGATTGCCAGGTGACTGTGCAGACGGACGAGCGGCCAACGCCCGCCACGAGCGATCGGGTAATGCGTAGTCCCGGCCCGCTGGTACCGGATCCTGATTTCGGCCCGACCGACAGATTGCGCGGCTGGATCGTCACCGCTTTCGTCACCGCTATCGCGGCGATCACACGCTTCACGATGCTCGCCTACCCGACCGACGCCGGCACACCTGTCTTCGACGAGAAGCACTACGTTCCGCAGGGCTGGCAAGTTCTGACCGGTGGCGGCATCGAGGACAATCCCGGTTACGGATTGGTGGTACACCCGCCGATCGGTAAGCAGATGATCGCGATCGGCGAAGCACTCTTCGGTTACAACGGTTGGGGGTGGCGATTCTCGTCGGCCCTGGTCGGAACCCTGATGGTCCTGCTGATCATCCGGATCGTGCGCCGCATGACGCGCTCCACGCTGATCGGCGCGATTGCCGGAATCCTGCTCATCGTGGACGGCGTCACCTTCGTCTCCTCACGCCTGGGGATGCTCGACATCTTCCTGGCTTTCTTCGTCCTCGCTGCTCTCGGATGCCTGGTGGTCGATCGCGACCAAGTCCGCGAACGGATGGCGAAAGTATACGAAGAGGGCCGAATCGGCGACTCGGCCTGGGGTCCGCGGCTGGGTTTCCGGTGGTGGAGGTTCGGCGCCGGCATCCTGCTCGGCCTGGCCTGCGGCACCAAGTGGTCCGGCATGTACTTCATTCTGTTCTTCGGATTGCTCAGTGTTGCCTTCGACCTGTCAGCGCGCCGCGCCTACCGCGTGCAGCGCCCATGGGTCGGCACTGCAGTTCGCGACATCGGGCCGGCTCTGTATGCGTTGGTGATCATTCCGCTCGGTGTGTACCTCGCGAGCTACTGGGCCTGGTTCACCAGCGAGACCGGCGTCGACCGTCACGCCGTCGGGAACGAGATCGGTGAGGGTGGCACATGGAGCTTCATTCCCTCCGCACTGCGTTCACTCTGGTACTACAGCGGAAACGTTCTCCAGTTCCACGCCGGTCTGACCAACTCCGCCGGAAACCACCACCCGTGGGAGTCGAAACCGTGGACGTGGCCGATGGGGCTACGACCGATGCTCTACTACTACGCCGACGGCGAGCAGGTCACCGGTTGCGGGGCCGCCAGCTGCGTCAAGGCCGTGATGCTGATCGGCACACCGGCGATGTGGTGGCTGGCCCTACCGATGTTGGCGTGGGCGATCTGGCAGACGTTCGTGCGCAGGGACTGGCGATACGCCGTGGTCCTGACCGGCTACGGTGCCGCTTACCTCCCGTGGTTCGCGACGCTCGACCGCCAGATGTACTACTTCTACGCAGTTGCACTCGCCCCGTTCATGGTCATGGGATTTGCGCTGGTCCTCGGCGATGTACTGGGCAAGGCGAGCGCGTCCGTCGAGCGTCGTACCACCGGACTTCTGGCAGTCAGTCTGTACATCGGTCTGGTCGTGGCCAACTTCGTCTACCTCTGGCCGATACTCACCGCCATGCCGATCACGCCGGAATCGTGGCAGAACCATCTGTGGTTGCCCAGCTGGAAATAACCGGACGACAAAAGGGGCACCGAACCGCAGTTCGGTGCCCCTTCACGGTTCAAGTCCTACTCCGCTCAAGTCCTACTCCACTGACTTACCCACACGGCGTCCTCGGCGCGGGCGTAGGAGAGCACGTTTCTGCTCCTTCGCCGCAATGATGATCGGGTCGTGCGAAAGATCCTTGTACAGCGAGAAGCATAATCCGATCATGACCAGCACGAACGGCGCCGCAGCGATGATCGTCATGGTCTGCAAGCCGTCGAGCGCTTCGGAACCACCGGTCCACAGCAGAAGCGCCGCGACGCCACCGGTCAACATGCCCCAGAACACCACGACCCAGCGACTCGGTTCGAGCGTTCCGCGCTGCGAGAGCGTCCCCATCACCATCGACGCAGCGTCGGCGCCGGAGACGAAGAACACTGCGACGAGCAGCATGACCAGGACAGTCGTCACTCCGGCCAACGGCAGATTGTCGAGCATGCCGAACAGTTGAGCCTCTTCCGAGCCTCGGCCGGACAAGCCGATTCCGTCGCGTTCCTCGCCGATGCCTGCGCCGCCGAAGATCGCGAACCAGAGCAAGCTGACAGTCGTGGGAACGGCGATGACGCCGACGATGAACTGGCGGATCGTGCGGCCGCGGCTGATGCGGGCCAGGAACATGCCGACGAACGGCGTCCACGACACCCACCATGCCCAGTAGAAGATCGTCCACGACGAAAGCCACGCGCCGGTTTCAGGATTCGACGATGCACCCGTGCGGGCCGACATCTGGGCGAGGTCGGAAACGTATGCACCAATGGTCGTCGGGAGCAGATTGAGAATCAGTACGGTGGGCCCGAGAACGAACACGAAGAGGGCCAAGATCAACGCGAGCACCATGTTGATGTTGGAGAGCCACTGAATTCCCTTGGCCACACCGGAAACTGCCGAAGCGACGAATGCCAGGGTCAGTACCGCAACGATGGCCACGAGCAGGAATACGCCGGCTTCTTCCATCCAGCCGACTACCTCGAAACCGGAGCCGATCTGAAGTGCGCCGAGCCCCAAGGATGCTGCGGTGCCGAAAAGTGTCGCAAAGATTGCCAGGATGTCGATGACCTTGCCGATCGGCCCTTCGGCTTTGCGACCGAGCAACGGGATGAAGGCCGAACTGAACAGTTGCTTGCGTCCGCGTCGGTACGACCCGTACGCAATGGCAAGGCCCACAACGGCATACATCGCCCAAGGATGAAGACCCCAGTGAAACATGGTGGTAGCCATGGCAGTTCCGACGCCACCGTCGGTGCCGGGAGGCGGAGTCACGTAGTGCGCAAGCGGTTCCGCGACACCGAAGAACATCAGGCCGATGCCCATGCCGGCGCTGAACATCATGGCGATCCAGCTGACGGTTCGGAACTCGGGCTTCTCACCGTCTTTGCCCAGCGGAATGTCGCCGAATCGACTGACAGCGAGGTAGATGGAAAACAGCACGAAAGCCGAAGCTGCGAGTACGAAGAGCCAGCCGATGTTCGTCACCAACCAGCCGAGAACACTTCCGGTTACCGAGTTCAGGTTGTCGGGAGCTACGAGACCCCACACGACAATAGCCAGCACCGCTGCGGCCGCCACGGAAAACACCACGTAGTCGGTCCGAACGCCTACCCGAGTAAAGCCCGTCTCCGGGCGCTCTTCGTTGGCCCCGGAATCTTGTTCGGATCGATCAGATTTCGTCACCATAGATGACTACGTTCGTCACTTTGTGGGCCAAAAGCAAGCTGGAAGGCGGGCTCAACAGCCGTTGAACCCGCCTTCTCACCCCGATCAAGCTGGGGTTTTAACCCAACCGTTGCCCTTGCCGATCAATCCGTCGATGCTGATGCGTCCTGCGCCGATAACAGCGATCAAGAGCGAACCGACACCGAGTGCGACGACGAGTTCATAGCCGCCGTTGTCTATGAAGACGCCCTTGTCGGCGTGCACGATGAAGAACGCGCCGACCATGTCGAGGAACAGCAGTGCGCCGACGAGCGGGGTCAGCAGACCCGCGATGAGCAGGATGCCGCCACCGAGTTCGATGGATGCTGCCAGAACTGCAGAAATCTTGGGGAGCGGGGCGCCCATCCCTTCGAATGCGGCCTGCGTTCCGGCGATCTTGTAGGTGAAGAACTTCTGCCAACCGTGGGCGATGAAGATGATCCCGAGGCCGACACGGGCGATGAGGAGTCCGAGGTCACGAGCAATCGACGAATTCATGAGCCAAGACTGACAGCTTTAAGTTGAAGCGTCAACTTAATCAATGTGTCACGCACCTCTCAATGCCGACTCCACCATGGCGACGATCTCAGTGTCGGAGTACCCGAGCGAGCGGACCTTATGCGCAAACGCGGTCGCCGCCTGCTCCGCCTGCGCCTGCACCGGATCGGTCCCCGAAGCGATGAACGTCCCTTGCTTTCCCCTCGTCTCGATCACGCCCTGATCGCTGAGCGCGCGATAAGCCTTCGCGACGGTGTTGGCCGCCAATCCCAGCTCCGAGGCCAATGCACGCACCGTCGGGATCTTGGTTCCCGCAATCAATCCGCCGCCGTGAACCTGCTCGATAATCTGTTGCCGCAGTTGGTCGTACGGAGCTGTGGAGGAATCGTGTTCGATCGCGATCTTCATCGTCACCCTCGTCGTATCTTCTCGGTCACAGCATCTTCTCTCTCACAAACCCTCGATCGCTTCGCGGATCGTATGCGGGCCGGAGGTCAGAACCAATATCTTGCCGACACTGGACGGCGCGTCGATGAGCGCTTCGATCACTGCGGCGACATCTGCACGAGGCACAGAGCCTCGATCGACGGGCGGCTCTGCAAGAAGGACTTCACCGGTGGGGTCGTCGTCTGTCAGAAGGCCTGGCCGAAGAATCGTCCAATCCAGCGAAGTCCTTGTCTTCAGGTCTTCCTCTGCTGCAGTCTTCGCCCGCAGGTAGGCGGCAAAAACCTCGTCGGTGTTCTCCGGTATTTCGTCACCAGCACCCATGGCGCTGATCTGTATGAACCGACGCACTCCCGCTTTCTCGGCGGCATCGGCCAACAGCACCGCCGCAGCTCGGTCTACGGAGTCCTTCCGCTCGATCGAGCTACCAGGTCCGGCGCCCGCGGCGAAGACCGCGACGTCGGCACCGTCGAGTACCTTCGCAACTTCCTCGACCGTGGAGGATTCCAGATCGATCACCACGGGGAACGCGCCGAGTGTGCGGACCGCACCCTCGTGCGCGGAGTTGCGGATCAGCGCTACCGGCCGATCACCATGTCCTGCCAGCAGGTACGTCAGGTGCTGCGCGATCTTGCCGTGCCCACCGGCAATGACCACGCGCCGTTCGTCCACACTTCGATGTTCCGTCATCGTTTTCTCCTCACAAGTCGGTACTTCAAGTGCAGCGCGCCGGAGGTGTCCGTTGTTCCCCTGTTTGTCCCACGAGTTCGGACACAGAGGCAGAATGACGGACATGGCATCTGCAACCATCTTCCACAATCAACGGTGCAACACGTCGCGGACTGTTCTCGGACTTATCCGCGACGCCGGCATCGAACCGACCATTGTGAAGTACCTCGATACTCCGCCTACCCGATCCGAGCTGGAAAAACTCCTCGCCGACGCCGGCCTCGAGCCCAGCCAAGCCGTTCGCAAGCGCGAAACGCAGTACAAGGAACTCGGGCTCGCCGATGCATCCGAATCCGAGATCCTCGACGCGATGATCGAGCACCCGATTCTGATCGAACGCCCGTTCGTGGTCACCGACAAAGGCACCGTCCTCGCGCGGCCTGCAGCCAAGGTGGAAGAAATTCTCTGACAGCGTCGACGGCTTACAGCGGATCGCGGGCGATCGGGCAGGACATGCACCGAGGACCACCTCGGCCGGACCCCAGTTCCGAACCCGCGATTCGCAAAACCTCGATACCCGAGGCCTCCAGCCTGGCGTTCGTTTCGACGTTGCGCTCGTAAGCGACGACGACGCCAGGCTCGACGGCGAGGGTGTTGTTTCCGTCGTCCCACTGCTCACGCTCGGCAGTCACCGTGTCGAGTCCGGTGTCGATCACACGCAGTTTTCCGATTCCCATGGCGTCGGCCGCCGCTTCGAGGAACGGCGTCGCACCGCGAATACTCACCCCGTCGTCCTCCTTGCGCAGAGTGAACGCCGCCAGGGTGTCCTGAATGGCCGGATACATGACGACCGCGTCGGCCTCGACCATGGTGCAGACCGTGTCGAGATGCATCGACGCTCGACGTTGCTCGATCGGAACAACCAACACCGTGTGGGCGAGGCCGTCGTCGAACACGCTACGCGCCAATGCTTCTGCTCCGGCGGGTGACGTACGTTCACCGACACCGATTGCGATCACCCCCGGCGCGAGAAGCAGCACGTCACCTCCCTCGACAGGAGCCGTGTGCGACTCGTACGCGCGGCGCACGCCTTTGAATCGAGGGTGATGCGCGTAGACGAGATCCGTTATCGAGGATTCGCGAGCTCGCGCTGACAACGCCAAGGACGTGATGATGACCCGTGGCCCGACCCAGAACGACGAATCACGGGTGAAGAGCAAGTTGGGCAACGGGTCGATCACGAAGTCACCGCCGTGATGCATCCTGCGCACCAACGAGGTCGAGTCGGCATCGATCGGCAATTCGTCGAACGTCATTCCTGCAGTAAGGATCGACGAAAGCTCCTTCGGCTCCACCTTTCGCAGGTAGGCGGCCAGGTGTTGCCCGAGCGCGTGGCCGATCTTGCGTGCGTCGACGGCGGCCGCGATTCCCTGGATCCTCGCTGCGCCACTGACCTCGAGCGCCTCGGTGAGGAGATCGGACAAAAGCAGTACCTCGACGCCGCGCTCACGAAGGACGGTCGCAAACTGATCGTGTTCTTCCTGCGCGCGGTCCACCCACGGCAACGCGTCGAACAGCAGCTCGTCGTTGTTGCGCGGAGTCAATCGTTTCAACTCGTCGCCAGGACGATGAAGAATGACCGATCGCAATCGGCCCACCTCGGAATCGACACCGAGGGGGACGGAGCCAGAAGCGTTCATGAGTGAACACTAATCCCGTAGGCCCCACCCAGCAGGGACAAGCAGCTGTCGTACCGGTCCGCGTAACGTCTGATCCGACGCAGGCGAGAGGACCAGGCAATGAGTAGTACGGATCAGGCGGCGCTGAACGGCGCCGGAATCGAGAGGTTCACCGGGCGCTGGGTCGGCGCTGGAGCCGGACATTTCCCCACCATCGACGACTTCGAGTACTCCGAGGAGATCGAGTTCGCGCCCACCCCGAAACCGTTTCTCACCTACTCGTCGCGCACTCGTGGGCTCCCCGACGGACGACCGCTTCACATGGAATCGGGATACCTGCGCCCAACACCGGGTGGTGAGCTCGAATTGCTGGTCAGCCAGCCCACCGGATTCGTCGAGATCCATCGCGGCACCCTCGACTCCGAAGGCACTCTCGCCTTGACCCGTCTCACGCTCGCAGCATCACCCGACGCAAAACCGGTTCACGACGTTCGGCGAGTCATGCGCGTTCAGGGCGACACGCTGACATACGACCTGTGGATGGCGCACGGCGACACCCCGCTGACGCATCATCTCCACGCCACCCTCCACCGCGCGACGGACCGGTAGTCGCCATGGAGATGCCGTCGTGGAAGGCAAAGGAACTCACGCCCGGCCAGCTCTCCGAGCGCAGCGGTGTCGCCGTCTCGGCCCTGCATTTCTACGAACGAGAAGGCCTCATCGTCAGTCGCCGGACCAGCGGAAACCAGCGCCGATACCAACGAGACACGCTTCGACGCGTCGCCTTCATCAGAATCTCGCAACGCGTCGGCATTCCGCTGTCGGAAATCAGAGAGGCCCTCGGCACACTTCCTGAAGGCCGTACCCCGAACCGCGCAGATTGGGAAAGATTGTCGACCGGGTGGCGGCGCCACCTCGATCTACGCATCGAGCAACTGGAACGTCTACGGGACAACCTCACCGGTTGCATCGGTTGCGGGTGCCTCTCGTTGGAGGGGTGCGCCCTCGCCAACCCGCACGATCAACTCGCATCCGCCGGCCCGGGTGCGCGCGTTCTGGAAGTAGATTTCGGTGCAGGCTCAGGCGAGAAATGACTCGACGGCGTCCCGATCGCGCCCCAGCAAGTCCTCGACGGTCTTCTTCAGCAACTTCTCGATCTGGCCGCCGATGATCGGCATCTTCACCTCAGCCGTTCCGTCGACGACCAACCGCGTGCAGGACTCGGCGGCGGTGAGATCGAGCGTCGTCTCGATTCGGATCGGCAGTCCCCGCGCGATTCCGGTGACCGACCCTGCTGCACGCCCGTCCGACAGAGGTCCCCACCGATCGACCCGTTTCAGACCGAGCCGACTCGGCGCAACCTTGGCGACCAGGCTCGGGAGGGAGGCGGAGTCGATTTCCTCGGACACGGATACTTCGATCGATCCGTCTCGAACTTCGATGTCCGAGGTGGCATAAAGGTCTCCGAGTCTGCCTTTCCAATAATTCGGGTCGGTCAAAGTTCGATGCACGTCGTCGATCGGATATTTGAATTCGATATCGAAGTGAAAACTCTTCGGCATGACTTTGGTCCCTATTCGACTAGATAAAAGTCCCGGCGGAGTTAACGCTCATCGCTTGAGCAATTTACTGAACTGGTCGTTCGCTTTTTGCATCACGAACTCGTAAGGCAGGGCGAATTTGCGCGCCCACCAGTATCCGAATCGGATGTCATTGGACGTATATACGAGGTACGTATTCTTCTCGATTCCCCGCAGAATGCACGACGCCACCTTCTCCGGGGAGACAGCACGCGCCTCGAACCGGTGCGTGAGTTTTTCGACCCGCGGGTCGTTCCTGTCGATACCCGCTATTTCCACGGTTCCCACCAATGGCGTCTTCACCCCACCCGGCACAACCAGACTGACCCCGATTCCGTGCCGCTTCAGATCGAATCGCAGCACCTCGGACACCCCGCGAAGGCCGAACTTGCTCGCACTGTAGGCGGCGTGCCACGGCAGGGCCAAAAGTCCGGCAGCCGAAGACACGTTGACCAGGTGTCCACCCTTGCCGGCACGAATCATGGGTGGAACAAACGTCTCCATGACATGGATCGGCCCCATCAGGTTGACGTCCACCATGGACTTCCAATGCCGATGTTCGAGGTTCTCGATAGTTCCCCACGCTGAAATGCCGGCGATATTCATGACGACATCCATCGAAGAAAATTGAGTGTGAATCTCGGTACCGAATTTCACGACCTCGTCGTAGTCCGAGATATCGAGTGCCTTCGCCATGCTGACCGTGCCGCCGCCGGCGCCGACCATCGCGACCGTCTCTTCCAATCCGACGCTGTTGATATCGGTGAGAAACAATTCGGCGCCGACCTCTGATGCACGCAGCGCAGTTGCACGTCCAATTCCACTACCGGCGCCGGTGATCAGGCATTTCTTGCCGTCGAGCGACCTTACAGACATGGATGAACACTCCCCCGCACTCGTACTGTGGACATGCGGGAAAGTCTACGCACGCACGGTGCGGCCGCCCTGAAACACGCAAGACGACCTGCGGGACACGGCCGTACTCCGCGCAAACACCGCACAGAGACGACCGCAGCGAGCACTAGAGACGCTGCATCATCTGCTCTTGATAGCCCTTGACCGTACGGTCGAGTTCTTCCGCCGCTACATCGTCCCCACGCTTGCGTGCGTCGTGGGCTCGATCCTGAATTTCACGGATTGCGCGGCGCAATTCATCATCGCTCATCGTGTGTTTCATGTCACAATTCTGCACCCACCCGGAGGGTTTAGCTAGCACAGATCGCAATCCGGCAAACCGTTCAAGGTTCAACCCGGAGGTGATCCGCATGACATCGCAACCAGCCACCCTGATCGCGACCCTAAACCTTCAAACATCGCTTGAACTGCAGTTTTTCAATCGAAATAGTTGTGAAAAACCAGGCTAACGCATAGCTAATATCGCCAAAACGGGTAAAAGGTTTGATATTGGGCGGATTGGCCAAGTACTGGAAGGTTCGAATAGCGCAGTCGTAGCTGCACATTTCCGTGTGGCGGAAACTCAATGTGCGCTGAGACATAGCTGAGCACTCATTGGGCGGACGAATCGAATCTCGGACACATTTGACAACTAGTCCACTAAACAGACTACGGTGAGCTACCGATCGGTTATCCGCGTGATACCGTAGGATTCACTGAACGGACAATTGCTAGCTAGAGAGGATTACGGGGCGGTTCACAATGGCTGACTTTGCAGAACGATTGAACAAACTGTTCGACAGTGTTCATCCTCCGGGGCGCAAACCCCATACCAACGCCGAGGTTGCGGCAGCGCTCATCGAAGACGGCCATCAGATCTCCAAGCCGTACATCTCGCAGCTCCGCTCGGGACAGCGCACCAACCCCTCAGACGAGACAGTCGCAGCCTTCGCCCGGTTCTTCAAGGTGAAGCCCGACTACTTCTTCAACGACATCTACGCAGCCAAGATCGATCACGATCTCGAACTGCTCTCACAGCTCCAAGGCTACGGGCTTCGCCGCCTCTCGAGCCGTGCATTCGACCTCTCGGAAGAATCGCAGAATCTACTCACCACGATGGCTGAAAAGCTCCGCGCGAGTGAAGGTTTGCCAGAGGTTCCGCCTGACGCGTCACGCTGATGTGACCGTGCTGAAGCACTGACTCGATCTCGAGCACTGCAATGACATGGAGTAGGTCGACTACGAACGTCGACCTACTTTTGTCGTTTCATCGAGTTCTTTCGCCAACAACAACACCCAGCGGCGCGCCGACATCTTCTCAGGAGGCGCAATCCACCTGGTGTCCAACACATCCGAGGCCAAGGGATCGGCGATCCACCCCGCCAAAATCCCCGCGTGTGCAGTGACGGCCCGCGGCGGTTCCTGACCACCGACGTCGAACATCCCGGCGCCGGACTGGATGTACATCGCATCCATGATCTGCGCGATCATGTCCGATGCCCGCAGCACAGACGTACTCCCGGCGCTGTCCGCGTCGACTACCTCGGGGAATCGCTTGACGAGAAGCGCGTGCATCCGCCGCAGCCGGTACAGATCTCGTCGCGCACGTAACCAGGTCTCGAGAAGCACCCACGTGATGCCCAGCGCAATCAGAACACTCGAGGCAGCGATGAACCACACCCCTGCGCCCGTCCAGATATCCGATTCGAGTGCGCCGGTGCCACCGATCGATTCGACAAGCATCACGACGACCACGACGAGCAGGATCGACGAACCGGTCACGATCAACGCGATTCCGCGCCCCAACGGCGCCCACGCAACGTGCCGTAGCCCCGTCGAAATGACAAGGGACAGAGCGACGACGATAAAGATCAGGGCCGGCGCCGGGTAGCCGAAGAGAACCGCGATCGCCACCAGGAGCCCCACCGAGTACAGCACGGTGGCGAGGCCGCGCATAGCCGGACGTGACATCACAGGCCAGGCAGACACGGCGCCGACTGCACTGGCCGCAGACAACGCTGTCCACAAGACGATGACGATCATCGCGGCGGCATGCTGCTCCGGCGCAATGCGATCGACGATGTCCCATACCGCCGGCACCATGACCGTCGACGACAATGCGACCGAGAAGCCTGCAAAGACCATCGACATTCGCAACGGCGTCGCGGTGCGCGCGACAACTCGACCCAGTCTCGCGCCGGCTGCAACCCAGACGAGAAGGGCCACAGCCCAAAAGATCATCCGATCGCCTCGTCGTACCGCAACACCGACAGCGGTGTCCCACGGCCACTCATCGTTCGCAGACGCATGATCAACATCGACGCGAACGTCTCGGCTTCCCACTCCGCGATGTCATCCATCGGCACGGGTTCGTTGCGCCGCAGAGAACGTTGACTCAACATGTAGGCGATCAAATCGTCACTGACCTCGAGCGTCGCCTCGGCGATCTCGGCACCCTCGTGCCGAAACACTATGTGCCCCAACTCATGTGCCAGAGTTCGCTCGACATTGGGAAGTCCGGGGGCCAAGACAATGACGTCGTGGTCGTCGTAGGCTCGGCGCTGACCGCACACTCCGGTGGCGAGCGGGGTTTCCAGATCGATCTCGATCGGGCGCCCACGCTCGCGGGCGACTGTCTGCACTACCGTCAGCAGTGACACAGCCTCCGACGACGCTGCTGCGTCGCATACGGCATCCACCGCGGCCAGAACGCGGCGATGTGAACGTCTGTCCGGCACGACTCACGCACCTCCCTGTGATCCGGGTGCCAGGAATTCGGCACGCGCGGCAGCCAATCGTGCCTTCTGCAGCGATGCTCCGCGGAAAGTCAGTGCTCCCGCACCGGCCGCTACCACTGCCATTCCGCCTACACCGCCGGCGACGGCGGCGGCGTTGAGAATCGGCGGAAGCCCTTGAGTGAACGCCGTCGGAAATGCCTGCGGGTTGTCAGTCGGAGCCGCGACGTTCGGAACGTTCGACGGTACCTGCGGAGCTACGGGTGCGGGTGCGGCCAGAACCTCGGGTGCGGAAGGGGCTGCGACTGCGCCCGGCGCAGCGTTTGCCGGTCCACCGGCAGAGGGTGCAGGCGCTCCGCCGCCCGCTGACGGTCCCTGCGGATCAGACGGTCCAGCCGGCGGAGCCGCTACCGCGGACGACTGCTCGGAACTCGGCTGCGATTCGGAAGGAGACTGTGTCTCGGAGGGTGCTTGGCCCGAAGGACTCTCGGTCTGCGAAGTTGCGTTGGTCGCGGGGGAAGCGCTGCTGCTCGGACGTTGCGACGCCGAAGGGTTGGTCGTGGGCTCAGTCGTGGTCGGCTCAGTCGTCGTGGTCGGCTCAGTCGTCGTGGTCGGCTCAGTCGTGGTCGGCTCAGTCGTCGTCGTCGGCTCAGTCGTCGTCGTCGGCTCAGTCGTCGTCGTCGGCTCAGTCGTGGTCGTCGGCTCAGTCGTGGTCGTCGGCTCAGTCGTGGTCGTCGGCTCAGTCGTCGTGGGCTCAGTCGTCGTCGTCGTCGGCTCAGTCGTGGTCGGCTCAGTCGTGGTCGGCTCAGTCGTCGTGGTCGGCTCAGTCGTGGTCGGCTCAGTCGTCGTGGGCTCAGTCGTGGTCGGCTCAGTCGTCGTGGTCGGCTCAGTCGTCGTGGTCGGCTCAGTCGTCGTGGGCTCAGTCGTGGTCGGCTCAGTCGTCGTGGTCGGCTCAGTCGTCGTGGTCGGCTCAGTCGTCGTGGGCTCAGTCGTCGTCGTCGGCTCAGTCGTGGTCGGTGTCGGTGTCGGAATTACGGTCGTGCCGCAGTTGTGACGGTGACAATGCCAGCCATAGTTGCCGTTGCCGTTGTTGCCGCCACCGTTGCCGTTGTTGCCGTTGTGACCGCCACCGTTGCCGTTGTTATTGCCACCGTTGTTGCCGTAATTGCCGTTTCCATTGCCGTTGTTGCCACCACCGCTGTTGCCGCCAGGTTGGGCGGCGACGATGGCGGGGAAGACCGATACGGCAAGGACGCCGATACCCATCAGGCACATCACAGCAACAAGCATCATCGCTAGCCGTCGTGGCTGGCTCATCGACATTCCTCCCCGACACATACGTCCGACCTGCGGAAAACTGCGGCAGACTCACCGTGCCTATCGCACCGGACACACCCTCGTTACATTTCCGGCAAACATGTATCCGCCCAAGGATCATCCCTCACTTGGAAGCTCAACGGTCCGGATCAGCGGTCGCAATCGTATGAAACGGCGCACACTCAGATCGAATCTTCGCAATTCGGGCAGGCCCTGAAAATGCAGGAAAGGGTCGTTCAACTTTCGTTGAAAGACCCTTTTCGCTGGTACTTCTTGGTGGAGCTGAGGGGAATCGAACCCCTGACCTCTTCGATGCGAACGAAGCGCGCTACCAACTGCGCCACAGCCCCGTGCCACCGCCTCAGCGGTGCTCGGCAACTCTAACAGGAACGAATACTCCCGTTGGAATCACCCGACACGAACTTTCGGCCCGACAAGATCGGCCCAGAAGATCACTGACCGGACGCGCGACGCATCTCGGTGTGCCTGATCTCTTCTTCGTAGTGATCCAGGTGATCGAACACCGGATCTTCGTCGTCGACCTCGAGGACAACCGCTCCTGGCCGACGCAGTCGCGCCGGAATCAGGCGAAGCTCTTCGTCGGTGTGCGATTCGACTCCGAGTCGCGATCGGTTGAGGCGTTCGGTACGACGGCGGCGAATCTCCTGCTCGATCCGAACCTGCCGACGCAAGTACGCCATGTACCCGCCGAGGCCGCACACGGTCAGCGCAAACAACCACCACACCATCGGCGAGATGATCAATGCGAGAGCGCCCGAGAGAATCGCGACGAACGCAAGGCCCAGCAACGTCCGCTGACGGAATGCATACCGCGCCTCCCGGGCGATGGCATCCGCTTCGGGGTCGAATCCGCCTCGGCCGCGCCGAACCGGAACAAATTCTCCGACCGGTGCACGACCGCCGGCGTAGTCGTCTTCTGCGTGAGTGTCCATCTGGTCCTCCGCGTCGTAGCTGCTGCGCACTGGTTCTGGTTGCCAGTTCGGATCGCTTCGATGTCCTGCTGCCGGCCCGCGCTGAACAGGGTTGCTGTCGCCGCGGTGGAGTACTCGAGTCGCGAGTGCCGCGTCACTCGTCTGCCGGATCCTGGGGCGCTTGTTGACAAGCATCGGCACCAGGACGAACAGCCACACGGCCACCAGCCCGATCCACACGAATGAGCTAGGCATGCCGCGGCCTCCTCCCGATCACCTACCAGCACCTATGCCAGCCGTTGACGAGTCAAGGTTAACGGCCGACGCCCTCGCATCGTTGCCGACGCGCCGAACCCCACCATACTCATGTGTCACACGCGTACCGAACTGAACTTCCGGTTCAGTCCCAAAAGTCTCAAGTTCTGGTTGAATCAAAAACCACATTTTCCCGACCGAAAGTAGGACTACTCAGCGGTAACTGCTGTTTAGCTCGCGTTTCTCACGCTTCTGGCGCCGTCTTCGTCACACCCACGAAGCGCGTCCGGACCGCACCAATCTGTCGACGACGGTGGTGGGTACTTCCTCGATGGTCATTCCGACCAGAAGATGATCACGCCATTGGCCGTCGACATCGAGGTAGCGCTTGAGAAGACCTTCCTCCCGGAACCCCACGTTTCGTAGGACTGCGCGACTCGACGCGTTCTCCGGCCGAACAGTGGCCTCCACTCGATGCAGACCGACCTTCGAGAATGCGTGATCGAGTGTGAGTGCAACGGCAGCTGTGGCTACGCCCCCACCGGTCACGTGCGAGGCGACCCAATAGCCCACCCAGGCGGACCGCAGAGCGCCGCGCACCACATTTCCGATGGTGACCTGCCCGCAGTACTTCCCGTCGAGTTCGATCACCAGGGGGAGGATCCTGCCCTTGCGCGCTTCGGAGCGAAGGTTTCCGCACAGGGACGGCCAGACGGTGATGTGGTGGCGAGCATCCCAGGGCGATTCTCCGGTGGGCTCCCACGGCTCGAGGTGCTCGCGATCGCGAATGCGGAGACGACTCCACACAGCAGCGTCACGGAGCTTCACGGGGCGGACGGTCACCACTCCCGCGGGCACTCGCAGCGGGCCGAGATCTTCCGGCCATCCTGGATGGACTGACATCACACCCCACTCGGGTCGGCGTTACCCACGTTGGGCGAGAAAAGCTACGTCGACTTCTTCACCGATGTGCACTTCGGTGACGTCTCGATCGACCAGAACCAAGCAATTGGCTTCCGCCAAGGTCGCGAGGAGATGTGAGGACGCACCGGGCGCACCCCCGAGGGCCTGCACCAGGTACTCCCCTGTCGCTTCGTCACGCATCAGCTGACCACGCAGAAAACCCTTGCGATCGGCAATCGACGTGATCGTTCCCACTGTCCGCGCCTTCACTACTCGCCGCATCGGCTGGCGGCGTCCGAGCGCGATTCTGATCAGCGGGCGAACCATGACTTCGAATACCACCAGTGCGCTGACCGGGTTGGACGGTAGGAGAAAGGTCGGAACCTCGTCCCTTCCCAGCTTTCCGAAGCCCTGCACTGATCCCGGATGCATGGCAACGCGCTCCACCTCGAGTGTCCCCAGGTCGGCAAGCGCCTCACGAACCTCGTCGGACGCTCCGCCGCCCACGGCACCGGCGATGACAACGATTTCCGAGCGAATCAGCTGTCCCTCGACTACTTCGCGAAGACGACGCGAGTCGTTGCCTGCGATTCCCACACGGTTGACGTCGGCGCCGGCATCGCGCGCTGCGGCGGCGAGGGCATACGAATTGACGTCGTAAACCTGACCGGGTCCCGGCGTGCGATCCACGTCGACGAGTTCTCCACCGACGCTGATGACGGAGAGGCGCGGACGCGGATGGACGAGTACTTTGTCGCGGCCGACCGCGGCAAGCAACCCGACCTGTGCGGCTCCGATGATGGTGCCTGCCCGAACGGCCACGTCGCCCGGCTGGACGTCGTCGCCTGCACGGCGAACGTAATCGCCCGAACGCACCGGCTCGAAGATCCGAACGCGAGCGCGACCACCGTCGGTGTTCTCGAGCGGAAGAACTGCGTCGGCCAGCGTGGGCAACGGCGCGCCGGTGTCGACTCGGACGGCCTGGCGAGGTTGCAAGCGGATCGGTTGGCGTGAGCCCGCCGTCACCTCACCGACCACCGGCAAGCTGAGGTCGGTAGGCTCGCCGTCCTCGCCTCGGAGGTCGGCTCCGGCGCCGGCGACATCGACACTACGAACCGCGTAACCGTCGATGGCAGCTTGATCGAATCCCGGCAATGGGCGTTCGGTCACCACTTCCTCGGCACACAGCAGTCCCTGCGCCTCCGAGATGGCGACCCGAACCGGACGGGGTGCCACTGCAGCAGCGGTAACCCTGGTCTGCTGCTCCTCAACCGACCGCATCTGGTCCGCGTCCTCCTGTGTCTGGAAATTCGGTGATATCCGTCAGCTCATGATGCCTTGCCGCCGAAAAGGGACAAGCACATTGATACTGCGTTATCGGGCGATCAACCACCGTGGCGACACGCTCAGCGGTCGAGCCGATCCGCGAGCCACTTACGCAAGGACGGGCCGTAATCGTCACTGTCGAGTGCCAGGTCCACCGAAGCGCGGAGGTACCCGCCGGGGTTGCCCAGGTCATGACGCGTTCCGCGGTGCACCACCACGTGAACCGGATGGCCCTCGGAAATCAGGAGAGCGATGGCGTCGGTGAGTTGCAACTCACCGCCGGCTCCCGGCTCGATGCGACGAAGTGCGTCGAAGATCGCACGATCGAGCAGATAGCGACCTGCAGCGGCAAAGGTCGACGGCGCGTCTTCCACAGCCGGCTTCTCGACCATGCCGACGACCTTGAGGACGTCGGGATTGACCGCGTCGGGAACGATCTCGACGTCGAAGACGCCGTACGCGCTGACTGCGTCTTTCGGGACGTCGATTGCACAGAGAACGGACCCGCCGCGCTTGGCACGAACACGCGCCATGATCTCCAGGACGCCACGCGGTAGTACGAGATCATCGGGCAGA
Organism: Rhodococcus sp. SG20037; assembly: GCF_031763325.1. Taxonomy (NCBI): domain Bacteria; kingdom Bacillati; phylum Actinomycetota; class Actinomycetes; order Mycobacteriales; family Nocardiaceae; genus Rhodococcus; species Rhodococcus sp. SG20037. The sequence continues at coordinate 4,667,962 of NZ_CP134497.1, forward strand.
AGGACCGCGATGGCGTCTTCGTCGTCGTCGAGAACCGACTCGACGCAACCGACTGCATGCCCGAGGCCGAGGGGCTGCTCCTGAATCACGGAGTCGACTTCGAGCAAACCCGGCGCTTTGCGCACCTTCGCCAGGGCAGCGAGTTTTCCGCTTGCTTCCAGCTTGCTTTCGAGCACGAGATCCTCGACGAAGTGGGCAACCACGCCGTCTTTGCCCGGGGACGTCACGATGACGAGCCGCTCGGCTCCCGAGTCCGCAGCTTCACCTGCCACCAGTTCGATACCCGGTGTGTCCACGACCGGCAGCAATTCTTTCGGAACCGTCTTGGTGGCAGGCAGGAAACGCGTACCAAGTCCGGCTGCGGGAACCACGGCCGTACGGAAGGCCCTCGTGCTGCTAGCGACAACGTCTGTCATGCCAACACCTTAGCCGCCGCTTGTTACCGCTCGGTCAGCACGACGAATATCGTTGCGGGGTGACACCTCAGACAAAAGCACAATGGCGACAAATCACACTCGCAGCACGTGATGCAGTCTCCGAGCACACTCGAAACACGGAAACTGCGGCGTTGATCACGCACATACGTTCAGTGATTGTCGACGGCTCGGTCGTCTGTGCGTACGTCCCCACCCGCACCGAACCAGGATCCACCGATTTGCTCGACGCCGTTGCCGAGATCGCTCAGCGTGTACTACTTCCGATCACCGGGGAGCCGGGACCGTTGTCCTGGGTCGAGTACAGCGGCGCGGACGGTTTGCGTCCCGCGAAGTACGGCATTCGGGAGCCTGTCGGACCCGTCTTGCCACCGGAAGCCCTGTCCGACGTGGAATGCATGCTTGTCCCTGCTCTCGCGGTGGATCTTCGCGGAACACGCCTCGGCCGTGGCGCAGGCTTCTACGACCGGACGCTCGGGTCGGTCGGACCACAGACTCGGCTCGTGGCAATTGTCAGAGACTCCGAACTCGTCGAGGCCTTGCCTGCCGACGACCACGACATTCCCATGGGCTGGGCATTGACGCCGCGCGGCGGCCTCACGCAACTCAAAGGCGATTGATCTGCGGGAATAGATCCCTGATTAGCGCTGTTGGCACTGTCACTTGTAGAGTGCTAAAGGCTGCGGTGTAAATACGCGGCTGCTCGAACATCACAGTGCGGAGGAAGCCCGGTGCCCACCTACTCATACGCATGTACGGAATGTGACAACCGTTTCGACATCGTCCAGTCCTTCAGCGAAGATTCGCTGACGGTCTGCCCAGCTTGCTCAGGCAAGCTCCGCAAGCTGTTCAACTCTGTTGGCATCGTGTTCAAGGGCAGCGGCTTCTACCGCACCGACAGCCGCGGCGGCTCCGGGACTGCGAGCGAGCCCGCCAAGAGTGATTCGGCACCCGCTGCGAAGTCCGAGTCCAAGTCGGACTCCTCTTCGACATCGAGTTCGTCGACCAGCACGCCGGCGCCCGCAAAGGCTGCCGCGAGCTGATTTCCACAACCTCCGGGTTGTCCACAGTTTCACATGGTTAGGGCCGGAAGCACCGCTTCCGGCCCTAACGTGCATGAATGCCGTCAGCACGTTCTCGCTCGCCGAGGCGCTCCGATCCACTGCGCGCCCAACTCGATCTCAGCCCGAGCACCTTCGATCGCGTCGTCGAACTGACACGGGGCACACGATTCCGCACGGCGACAGTCCGTAAGATCGCAGCCGTTGTCCTCGCCACACTCGGCGTTGTTCTCTTCTTTCGAGGCGATCCCGCGACCGATACGGTCGCCGTAGTTGTCTCGAGCCGCGATCTCACTCCGGGGCAGGTGATAGCGGATTCGGATGTCGAGATGCGAGAGATCGACTCGAAACAACTTCCCGAAGGAGTTGTCTCCGACACCGACCTGGTAGTCGGGAGAACCGTTGCCGGCCCGATTCGCTCCGGAGAAACCGTCACCGACGTGCGCGTTCTCAGCCCACGGCTGGCCGGGTTGTCGGTAGGAACCGACGACGCCCGCATCGTCCCCGTCCGATTGGCCGATGCGGCCGTCGCGGACATGTTGCGCAGCGGGGACGTCGTCGACGTCCTGACCGTCGGCCCTGACACATCCCGCCCAGACACGCCCCACCCCGACACACCCAACGAATCAGTTGCAGACAAGGCCCCACAAATTCTTGCGGCAGGAGCGGTAGTCGCGTTGGTCACCACATCGGAAAGTACACGTAACCAGCAGGAACAGGTGATTTTGCTGGCCCTGCCGACACCAGCAGCCAACGTCGTAGCCGCGGCATCTCTGTCCAATGCGATCACCGTGACATTCCGCTGACCGCACAAAGCGTCCGAAGCTCCTCTAGGATTTTTCCAGTCGGTTCGGTATCAACGGACCATCTGGCACTTGCCATCGGAGACTCGAGGGGACACCGACATGCTCAAGGGATTCAAGGACTTCCTGCTTCGCGGAAACGTGCTCGACCTGGCCGTCGCGGTTGTCGTCGGCGCAGCCTTCACCGCCATCGTCACGGCATTCACCAGCAACATCATCAACCCACTCATCGCAGCTATCGGCGGATCCGACGAATTGGGCTGGGGAAAGGAGATCATTGCCGGTAATTCCGAAACCTTCGTGAATATCGGTGCTGTGGTCACCGCGATCATCAACTTCATCATCATCGCAGCGGTCGTCTACTTCGTGCTGATCGTCCCTGCGAATGCAGCGAAGAAGAAGTTCGTCTCCGAGCCCGAGGACAAGGAAGCCAGCGAAACCGATCTGCTCATCCAGATCCGCGACATCCTCTCGGCCAATGCCGGTGGCGCCGACACGGGAGCGCACGCCAAGACTCTCGAATAGGCAGTGCCCACAGATCAAATCAGGCCCTCGGACAATTGTCCGGGGGCCTGATTTACTTCTCAACCGCCGTGGTGCGGGGGCCGCTGACTGCGCAGCCAGTCGTCGTCCGAGGACCGCGAGGATCCTTCGGGACCCCGCTCGTCCGACGTCGTCTCGGGAAAGACGTCCCCGAAGATGCGCGCCAGGCGCTTCTTGTCGACTGACGGCTTCTTCGGGGTATCTGGTTGCTCCGACAAGCTGTCTCAGCCCTCGAGGCTGGACAGCTCGGCGATCACGTGACTCGCCAAAGCCGTCAGGGTTGCCATGCCGTCGCGAATTGCCGGCCTGGTCGACGCCAGATTGGCTACCACGGTGCTTCCCGAAACCCCGACGAGGCCGCGGGACAAGCCTGCTTCGAGCGATCCGGCCGAAAGACCGGAGGCACGAAGTGCTTCGGCAATTCCCGGGATCTCGCGATCGAGAACCTCAGCGGTCACGTCAGGAGTGACGTCACGCGGGGATACCCCGGTACCGCCGACCGAGATGACGAGGTCGACGCCACCGATGACTGCGGTGTTGAGAGCGTTGCGGATCTCCACTTCGTCGGCGGCGACGGCGACCGTCGCATCGACGAGAAAACCCGCTTCGTTCAGCAGTTCCGTGACCAGTGGACCGATGGAGTCGGTGTTGTCGCCGTGGGCTGTGCGATCGTCGACGATGACGACCAGAGCGCGGCCGGCCGATGTGGCTTCGAGTTCCATGACTCCTACCGTAGTGTCCGATCCCGACGCCGTTGCGATCTGGCCGAAGATCGGGTCGATCGTCTGCTGATCGCCGAACATCATCGACCGCCCTGCGCTGCCGCGGTTCCCAACGTGACGTCGACGGTCTTGGTCTGCCCGCCGTCGCTGTACGTGATCGAGACCTTGTCGCCGGGAGCATGTGAACGCACTGCCGCGATCAGCGAATCACCATCTGCGACAACACGATCGTCGACCTTGGTGATGACTGCACCCTTCGGGATACCGGCCTTGGCGGCCGGCCCGTCAGCAGTGACATCCATGACGGTTGCGCCGTCGGCGTTGTCCTGCGACGGCACGGTCACGCCGATCATGGCCTGAGTCGCCTTGCCGGTCTTGATCAGTTCGTCGGCGACGCGGCGTGCCTGATCGATCGGGATGGCGAAACCGAGGCCGATCGAACCGCCTTGGGTACCCGACGACGCTCCGAGCGAGGCGATCGCCGTGTTGATGCCGATCAGCTGGCCGTCCATGTTGACGAGGGCGCCACCGGAGTTGCCGGGGTTGATCGCTGCGTCGGTCTGCAGAGCGTCGATGACGGTGTTCTGGTTGCCGGACTCGCCGCTCGTGGACACCGGGCGATCGAGTGCGGAGATGATGCCTTCGGTGACCGTGCCGGCCAGGCCGAGTGGGGACCCGACGGCAACCACCTGCTGTCCGACCTGGACGTCGCCGGAGTTGCCGAGATCGATGGGGGTGAGGTCGTTTCGACCGTCGACCTTGATGACGGCGATGTCGGAGACGGGGTCGGCACCGACAAGGGTGGCCGAGGCCTTGGTTCCGTCGGAGAACGCAACGCGAAGTTGCGCTCCCTGTGCGCCGGCAACGTGGTTGTTGGTCAGGATCAGACCGTCGGAGGACAGGATGACACCGGAGCCCTCACCGCCCTGTCCCTGCGCGGTGGCTACCTCGATCTGCACGACGCTCGGCACGACCTTCGAGGCAACGGCCTGAACCGAGCCGGCGGGAGCGTTGGACGTGTTGGTCGCAGTGGGCTTCGGAGCGTTCAGAGAGTTGGTGACCGTCGCGGTTCCACCGTTGCGGTCCGCGACGACGGCGCCGACCACGCCACCGACACCACCACTGACCAGGACCAGGGCGAGAGCGCCGGCAACCAGCGCCATGCGTCCCGACTTCGGCTTGGTGGTGGTCGAACCGGAGTTCGGCCCCTGCAGCGGTGCGGGGATCTGATTGTGGCCGCCGCCCGGGCCGTTCGGACCGCCGGGGCCACCAGGGTTGGGTGCGCCGTACGGGGCGCTCTGCTGGTACGCGGCCTCATGGGCACCGTGCGGGTGGCCGAAAGCCTGCGTGGGCTGCTGCTGTGCCTGCCCGAAGGCTTCGGCGGGTCGGGCGAACGACTCGGTCGGCTGGTACGGCTGCTGAGGCGCCTGCCCCTGAGGCTGCTGCGGCGGCACGGGAGGCTGTGCTTGAGGTGCTGTCGGCTGCGCCTGGGTGGTGGGCTCGCTGTTGGGCTGCTCGGGCCGGGTCGGCCCGACGTTACGGTCCTCGGTCATCGGCTCGCTTTCGTCTACGGTGACCACCGGACGGGCAGTCACAACTGTTCTGCCGACAATGCTGCCTTGCGCTGCTGAGAAGGCGCTGAGACGTGCCTGTCACTTTACCCAGAGTTCGACGTGAAAAACCGGTGTTGTCGGTTCGGCCCGAAAGACTTTCGGGCCGAACGCATTAAGCCGTGACGTCAGTCACCGAAGCGCGGGACCAACGGTCTACAGAACACGCTACTCGGCACTCGGCCCCGGTTCACCGGGAAGCACGATACGAACAAGCGCTCCCCCACGATCGGATTCGTCGATCGCGATTGTGCCGCCGTGCTTGACGACGACCTGACGCACAATCGCAAGTCCCAGACCCGATCCCGGCATCGAACGTGCCGCGGTCGACCGGTAGAAACGATCGAACACCAACTCCCGATCCTCCTCCGGAATTCCAGGTCCCGCATCACTTACGGTCAATTCCAACAATCCTTGACCCACCGGACGCATTTCGACGCGTACCTGTTCGCCCTTCGGACTCCACTTCGCAGCGTTGTCGAGGACGTTCAGCACGGCACGCGACAGGCCCGCTTGATCTCCGTAGACGTACCACGGAGTCGTGACCGCCTCGAACTCGATTTCGTTGCGCCTGCGCCGCGCTCGTTCGAGCGCACGCTCGACGACGTCGCTGACGTCGACGCGCTCGTACACGGTTTCGGGTGCGTCTTCGCGGGCCAGATCGACAAGGTCACCGACCAGAGTCGACAGTTCCTCGATCTGCGCGACGACATCGGCACGAAGTTCCGCCATGTCCTCGTCGGGAATCTGCGGCGCACCGGGGCGACTTGACGCGATCAGCAATTCCATGTTGGTACGCAACGAAGTCAACGGTGTGCGCAACTCGTGTCCGGCGTCCGCAACGAGGCGCGACTGACGCTCACGGGACTCGGCGAGCGCCCGCAGCATCGTGTTGAAACTCTCTGTCAGGCGCGCTAATTCGTCGCTGCCGGTAACGGGGATCTGCGTCAGATCGTCGGTCCGGGCGACTCGTTCGGTGGCGGCAGTCAGCCTGGCGATGGGCCGTAAACCGGTGCGGCCCACGGTAGTACCCGCCACCGCAGCCAGGATGACACCACACCCACCGACCACGAAGAGCACCCAGGCCAGCCGATCCAGTACCGCAACGGTCGGCGCGAGCCGCTGACCAATCACCAAAGTGCTTCCGTCATGCGTCCGTTGAGCAAGCACTCGCTGGCCGTCGACGGTTCGCAGCGAAGAATCCGATTCACCACGCGCAACGGCATCTTCGGCTTCGCCGATCGGCACGTCGGAACCGGGCGGCTGGTACGTGCTCAGGTCCGAGAAGATCAGGGCCACACTGATGTCGGTGGTGTACAGCGTCGCACCGGAGATGTAGCGAGGATCGAATCGCACGACATTGCTGTCGATGAGCACCGCTGCCCTGGTACGCAACTGGTGATCGACGTCCGCGTAGAGCGCACGCGAAACCACCGCGTAGGCAGCGATCGCCATGACTGCGACGGCAATGGCCACCACCGACGCGGCGAGCAGCGTCACACGCCAACGCAATGACACCGAACGGGTCAGTGGCATCGGCGGGCGCATTTCGACGGACGCTTGGGTGGTGGAGGATTTCTTAGGTTCGGCGTTCTTGCCGAACGGAGCGGTGATCACGGAGGCGTCTCCCGCAGGACGTAGCCGACTCCGCGGACGGTGTGGATCAACCTCGGTTCGCCGTCGGCTTCCGTCTTGCGACGCAGGTAGCCGACATACACCTCGAGGGCATTGCCGGACGTCGGGAAGTCGTATCCCCACACTTCTTCGAGAATGCGTCCACGGGTCAGCACGCGGCGTGGGTTGGCCATGAGCATTTCGAGGAGGGAGAACTCGGTGCGCGTCAGGCTGATCGATCGCTCTCCGCGCTTGACCTCACGGGTGACCGGGTCGAGGGTGAGGTCCTCGAACGCCATCATTTCGGAATCGGCGTCCAGATCGGGCGCGGTGCGGCGAAGTAGTGCACGCAACCTGGCAAGCAACTCTTCCAAAGCGAAGGGCTTGGGCAGGTAGTCGTCCGCTCCGGCATCGAGGCCGGCGACTCGCTCGCTGACCGAATCGCGGGCGGTGAGCACGAGGATGGGCAGGTCGTCGCCGGCACTGCGAAGACGACGGCACACTTCGAGTCCGTCGAGTCGCGGCATCATGACGTCGAGCACGACGGCGTCGGGCCGGTTGGCGAGGATCTTCTCGAGTGCGTCGAGCCCGTCGACCGCGAGCTCGACCGTGTAGCCGTTGAAGCTGAGCGACCGCCGAAGCGACTCGCGAACCGCCCGGTCGTCGTCGACCACCAAAATACGCATACCGACAGTTTGGACTGAAGTGCTGAGATGCGGCTGAGAGGGTCCGATTCCGGCCTCCGGCGTGTCGCGGTCAGTCCCGGGTTCGCCTCGGCCCGGGCAGGCTCCAATGACGCCATAAGGCAAGCAGTCTGAACACCGCGGCGAACGCCGTGCCGCACACCAGCGCGGCGTTGGTGGACAGTCCGGCTTGCGAGACTGTGACCACCAACGCAGCGCCGAGCAGTGCGGGAACCGCGTACAGGTCCTTGTGCAGGAGCAGTGGCACCTCGTTGACGAGAACGTCGCGGATCACGCCGCCGCCGATCGCCGCGGTCGCACCGATCAACGTCGCCGCCAGCGAACTGGCGTTGTTGTCCAGCGCGATGACGGCGCCGGTGCTCGCGAACAAGCCCATCCCCAGTGCGTCGAGCGCCAGGATTTCACGACGCAGTCGATTGAGCGGCTCGTGGAGGTAGAACACGGCGAGTGAGGTGGCGGCGGCGGTTCCGAAGTACGGCCAACTGCTCAGAGAGCTGGGCGGATGGACGCCGAGGAGAACGTCGCGGACGATACCGCCGCCGATGCCGGTGAACACACCGACCGAGCACACCCCGAAGATGTCGAGTCGCTTGGTGACGCCCACCAGGGCACCCGAGGCCGCGAACGCCACGATGCCCACCAGTTCGAGGATCCTCAGCAGCACCGGCCAAGGATCGCACGGTCAGATGCGGCTCGGGTCGATCACCCCGAGCCGAACTGCTTTGACCAGTCGCCGAGGCACCCGGTGGGTCTGGCCGAAGGCCGTGACCTCGACCAGATCGGGCGCCGTCGCCTTCCACTGGGCACGACGGCTGCGCGTGTTGGAACGGGACATCTTCCGCTTGGGAACGGCCATCAGAGTGCCTTGCGCTTCCCGTAGCGCCGCTCGAACTTCTCGACGCGTCCTGCAGTGTCCATCACACGTTGCGCTCCGGTCCAGAACGGGTGAGAGTCGCTCGTGACATCGACGACCAGCAGCGGGTACGTGCCACCATCTTCCCATTCGACGGTGCGCTCACTCGTCACGGTCGATCGGGTCAGGAAGCTCTTGCCGGTGCTGGCGTCCTGGAACACCACCGGGTGGTAGTCGGGGTGCATCTGCTTCTTCATTCGTTTCCCTCTCGCGTTGATTCGGTTTCGGCATAAGGTGATTCGGATTCGTCACACGGGTCTTCATGAAACTCGCCGAACGGGTCTTCCCACGTTGCCCACGACGCTTCGTCCGCCAATTCGTCGTCGGTGACCAAGGCGTGCTGCAGTGTTCGGTCGATCTCGAGCGGGTTCGCACCGCAGGTCAGAACGACCATCGAGGTGTCGCGATCACCGAAACGCTCGTCCCATTTCAGGGCCGCGAGTGCACGGCGTTCAGCTGGAACGCGGTCTCGTTCCTCCGGCGTCATCGCGGCAAGCCAGGTGTCCGCGCTGGCAACTCGCAGGCCACCGCCCGCCGATTCGAGCCAGAGCGCTTCACCCGGTTGCGTCGCCACCCAGACTCGTCCGCGGGAGTACACGACGCCTTCGAGCAGGACGTCGATCGCCTCGTGCAGACGACCGGGGTGGAACGGCCGGTTCGCGGTGAACTCGACGAGCATCACTCCGCCGTCGTCGTCGAGCGGCGGCTGGCGACGCAACAGCGGTGAGTGAGCGTCGGCCAGTTCACCGCGTCGCGCATCCGCAGGCACCTCGAGGAGCAGTGCCTCGATGTCGTCTCCCTCATCGAAGACGGGTACCCGTGGAGCGATGCGCGCGAGAACCGCGTTCAAGCGGGACCGCTGCCAGCCGTCGAGCGCATCGGACCCGCGTAGGACGAGCGCGTCGGCGAAGTCGACCTGCCCGACGACGACCTGAGCCAGGGTGCGGTCGTCGTCGAGAGCTTCGTCGCCGGTGGCGTCTGCCAGCCAGGTCGCCGCGTCGATGCACGTCACGACGGCGTCGACGCGGACGTCCCGCTGCGCCGGTCCGTCCAGTTGGCCGACGACGCCGGTTACGACGACGTGCTCGATCGCCCAGCACAGCGCCTCGGGCTCGAGTTGCCGGTCCAACAGCAACACGATCCGCTGCACCGAACTGTGCGAGTGAAGCCGGCGCAGGAGCGGCAGCAAGTCTTCGCGCAGGGTGCAGGAGACGCAGCCGTGCGCGAGCTCGAGGATCGTCTCGCGCTCGGACACAGTGCCGGCAGACCCGGCACTCCCGGTCATCGAGGTGACCGTCCGCCGGACCACCCCTTCACGGACGTGGCTCAGGTCGTGGTGGACCAGAACAGTTCCGGTTCGCAGCAACGCTCGTGCGGTGTGTGGGGTGGATTCGCTCATGCCGGCGACCAGGACCAGCGGAGTCCTGCCGTCCAAGATCGTGTTCACAGCGGGCCTTTCTGGGAATGATTGTCATTACCGAGGTTGAACGGTACATTGATCTCACCGCATTGTCGAAAATGATTGTCATCTGCAAGTTGAAAGGAACACCCATGTCGGCTCACTGCCAAGTGACCGGACGTGTGCCGGGGTTCGGAAAATCCGTCTCGCACTCTCACAAGCGTTCGAACCGTCGCTGGAACCCGAACATCCAGCGCAAGACCTACCTCCTGCCCAGCGAGGGGCGTCGCATCACACTCACGCTCTCGACCAAGGGCATCAAGACGATCGACCGCGACGGCATCGAATCCGTCGTCGCCCGGATCCGCGCGCGCGGCGAGAAGGTCTGAGCAGATGGCACGCAACGAGATCCGCCCGATCGTGAAACTCAAGTCCACCGCGGGCACCGGGTACACGTACGTGACCCGCAAGAACCGTCGTAACGACCCCGATCGACTCGTACTGAAGAAGTACGACCCGGTGCTGCGAAAGCACGTCGATTTCCGAGAAGAGAAGTAGGCATGGCCAAGAAGTCGAAGATCGCGAAGAACAACCAGCGACGGGTCGTCGTCGAGCGGTACGCGGAGCAGCGGTCCGCTCTCAAGGAGACGATCCGCTCCCCGAAAAGCTCGGCAGAGGAGCGCGCGAAGGCCCAAGCGACCCTGCAACGTCTACCACGCGACGCCAGTCCGGTACGATTGCGCAATCGAGACGCTGCGGATGGACGTCCGCGCGGCCACCTGCGGAAGTTCGGGCTCTCCCGGATTCGCGTGCGAGAAATGGCGCACCGTGGGGAACTGCCTGGCGTACACAAGTCGAGCTGGTAAGGAAGTCGGATGGCAGTCAAGCGTTCACCGTCGAAGAAGCCACGCCCCGTAGAGGGTCGTAAGCCCAAGAAGAACCCGTTGTTCGCAGCGAAGATCACGCATGTCGATTACAAGGACATCAACTTGCTTCGCACGTTCATCTCGGACCGCGGCAAGATCCGCAGCCGTCGCGTCACGGGCCTGACCCCGCAGCAGCAGCGTCAGGTCGCCGTTGCAGTGAAGAACGCACGCGAAATGGCGTTGCTCCCCTTCACCGCCGCCCGGTAGTCATACGTGCTCGGTAGTCACACGTAGAAGTACCGAAGAGGTCGCGCAGTCACTCGACTGCGCGGCCTTTTTGTTGCCCTGACTAAGATTTTCCCGAAGTCGTTCATTCCAGTCGAGAGGTGCCCGCAGCGTGTCGGGAGTTGTTGCGGGTTTCACCGTAATTTTTGTTGTCATCGCGGTCGGGTATCTCCTCGGCCGTCTCGGCACCCTCGGTAGCCAAGGACAGTTCGTTCTCGGTCGACTCGTCTTCTTCGTCGCGACGCCTGCCCTGCTGTTCACCACCCTCGCGTCGTCCGATCTTTCGGTGATCTTCTCGCCGACGCTCGCCGTTGCGTCGGCTACTGCCTTTGCCGTCGGCGCTCTGTACGTCGTCGTCGCAAAGATCTGGCTCAACCGGCCGCTACCCGAACTGACCATCGGCGCGCTGTCGGCTTCGTACGTGAATTCAGCCAACCTCGGAATCCCGATCGCGGTGTTCGTGCTCGGCGATGCCACGTTCGTCGCGCCGCTCCTGCTCTTTCAGATCGTCGTGTACTCCCCGATCGCCTTGACGATCCTCGATCTGACGGCCCTTCGCGGCGCGGATGCCGAGAAGCTCTCGTTGATCGACACCGTCACCGCCCCGTTCAAGAATCCGATCGTGCTCGCGGGCGCTGCGGGGTTGATCGTCGCGTTGATCGGTTGGGTACCGCCCCGGCCGCTGATGCAGCCTTTCGAATTGATCGGCGCGACGTCGGTCCCCGGTGCGCTGTTGGCATTCGGGCTCTCGCTCTACGGCGTGCGGGTGCTGGAGAAGGGCTCGAGTCCACGCCGCGACGTGGCGCTGGCGTCGACGCTCAAGATCGTGGTCCAACCTGTGCTGGCCTATCTGATGGCGCATTTCCTCCTCGACATCGACGGTCATCAGTTGTTCGCCATCGTGGTCGTCTCGACGTTGCCGACGGCGCAGAACGTCTTCATCTACGCAAGCCGCTATCGGCGCGGAATGGTCCTCGCCCGAGACAGTGCCTTTGTCACCACTTTGGCGTCAATTCCGGCAATTGCGCTGGTCACAGCGCTACTCGCTTGAGCAGGGTTACGGTGGATTCATGCGTGTACTAACCCTCGCCGTTCTGGCCTGCCTTGCTGTGGCCGGATGCTCCGTCGGGGCCCAGACCACGGGGCCGGTTGCCGCACCGAATCCGATGGCGGCCAACGAAGCAAGTCCCGCCGACTGGTCGCTCGGAACCCCCGTTCCCGACGAGGTCGACGACAGCGAGATGGGCACGGAGTTCGACAGCCGCACCGACATCGTGGGTGCGACGGCCACGATGTTCGAATCGTGGTCCGAGGTCGACGATCACACGGTGGCCGTCCACTTCGTGACCGGCACTCCGGAGTGCTACGGCGCGTACGCAACCGTCGAAGAGACCGATACGACGGTGATCGTCACGCTCCGAACCGGGGCACTGCCCGAGGCCGCGGACAAGATGTGCATTCTGGTTGCCGTGTTCGGCAGCTTGGATGTCCCGCTGAGCCGACCGCTCGGCGATCGTCACGTCATCAACGGCTAGCCGCGCCTAAACGGCACAAGTTCGACGATCGAACACTCCGTTTCGTCAGGTGTGGTGTGCGTCTCCTCGGGACAGACTGAAAACCGACACCCGTTCACTCGCTCGTCGGCAGCTTTCGACTCGAGCGGTGCTCAACATGAAGGAGCTCGCAAGTGCCTACTCTCCAGAGAGACGTTGCAATCGTCGGCGCCGGCCCCTCTGGCCTGGCAGCTGCAACCGCGCTGCGCAAGGCCGGTTTGACCGTCGCTGTAATCGAAGCGCGCGACCGCGTCGGCGGCCGCACGTGGACCGACACCATCGACGGAGCAGTTCTGGAAATCGGCGGCCAGTGGGTCTCCCCCGACCAGACCGCGCTGATCTCCTTGCTCGACGAACTCGGCCTGAAAACTTTCGAGCGCTACCGCGAGGGCGAGTCCGTCTACATCTCGTCGGCAGGTGAGCGGACGCAGTACACGGGTGATTCCTTCCCCACGAACGACACCACGAAGAAGGAGATGGACCGTCTCATCGACGAGATGGACGATCTCGCAGCACAGATCGGCGCCGAGGAACCGTGGGCACATCCCCTCGCCCGCGATCTCGACACAGTCTCCTTCAAGCAGTGGCTGATCAATCAGTCTGACGACGCCGAGGCACGTGACAACATCGGCCTCTTCATCGCCGGTGGCATGCTCACCAAGCCCGCCCACTCGTTCTCTGCCCTGCAGGCCGTACTCATGGCCGCTTCCGCAGGTTCGTTCTCCCACCTTGTCGACGAGGACTTCATCCTCGACAAGCGAGTGATCGGCGGAATGCAGCAGGTATCGATCCGCATGGCGGAGGCCCTCGGTGACGACGTCTTCCTCAACGCACCCGTGCGAACGGTGAAGTGGAACGAATCCGGTGCAACGGTGTTGGCGGACGGCGATGTTCGCGTCGAGGCAAGCCGAGTGATCCTGGCCGTACCGCCCAACCTCTACTCCCGAATCTCGTACGATCCCCCGCTGCCGCGTCGTCAGCACCAGATGCACCAGCACCAGTCCCTCGGCCTCGTCATCAAGGTTCACGCGGTGTACGAGACGCCTTTCTGGCGCGAAGACGGCCTCTCCGGCACCGGCTTCGGCGCGTCCGAGGTAGTGCAGGAGGTGTACGACAACACCAACCACGAGGACGATCGCGGCACCCTGGTCGCGTTCGTCTCCGACGAGAAGGCCGACGCGATGTTCCAGCTTTCCGTCGAGGAGCGTAAGGCCACGATTCTGGCCTCACTTGCCCGCTATCTCGGCCCGAAGGCCGAAGAGCCGGTTGTGTACTACGAATCCGACTGGGGCTCGGAGGAATGGACCCGCGGTGCGTACGCAGCGAGCTTCGACCTCGGAGGCCTGCACCGCTACGGCGCGGATTCCCGCACGCCCGTCGGCCCGATTCACTTCTCGTGCTCCGACATTGCGGCCGAGGGGTACCAGCACGTCGACGGTGCCGTTCGGATGGGTCAGCGAACCGCAGCCGACATCATCGCTCGCAGCAAGGCCTGACGGCCGCTTTGCCAAGTCTCGATCATTGCCCGGCAGTCACGATTGCCGGGCAATGATCGAGAGCAGTAGTTCGGCCCGAACCCTGGCCACTTCCAGCCGACAGTCGATCAGGCTCTCCACCTTCGCCATTCGGCTCCGCAGTGTGTGCCGGTGAACGCCCATCGTGATGGCGGCCGCTTCCCAGTGTCCGTTGGCCTCGAGAAATGCCCGCAACGACGCCAGCAGTTCGGTGCCGTTGTCACGGTCGTAGTCCTCGATCGGTGTGATCATCGTTTCCGCCAACGTGTTGAGCACTTCACGCGTCGAATCGAAAGACAGCAGCACACTTCCGGTCAGCGCCGCGAATTCCAAAGGTTCGCCACCGATTTCGGCCGCCGACGCACACAGCTGGGACTGTTCGACGGCGACCGCCAGCGCAGCGACCACCCGTCGCGCGCTCAAGCCGACACGAAGCGCGCGAAGATCCGACCTCGATACCCCGCCGAGCAGCTCTCGGGCGAACTCGACGTCGTCGGTTCCACGCAGCAGCACCGTGACGCGAGTGTCGTTGATCCGCGAGAACAACTGCCGCCCTGCCTTGTTCATGAACTCGGCAATCTCGGCTCCGACGCGTCCCGCTACGTCGGACGTGTCGGCAAGAACTGTCAATCCTCGGATCATTCCCTCGCCGTCGGCGGCCTGCCTGATCTGTTGCCACGCCGGCGCCGGGTCGCGATCCTCGGTAAGCAGCAGCCCGAGGGCGTGCGAATTCAACTGATCCTGAGTAGCACGCAGGCGCGCAGGTTTCTCGAAGTCCAACGCCAACAACGAGTTCGCGTGACCGAGCAGTATCTGATCGACGTAGCTGAGCGCCGAAGCACTGATCACCGCCAGGTATCCGTACGGCGTTCGCCCGACGCTGATCTGCTGCACCGCGATCGACGCTCCAGACCTTGCGAGCGTCACGCTACTGGAGGCACCGCCCCCGAGAGTTGCTCGCAGTTCGTCGATCACGTCGTCCGTCGGCAGTTGAGGTGAGCTCTCGAGAACTCGTCCGGCGACGTCGAGAAGAAGCACCGTCGCCGAGGTTGCGATCGCCAGTTCACGCACGGTTGCGGCAGTTCCGCCGGAAATGACGGCACGCGTCATCCGCGGTTGCGCCCGCGACGCCCGGAGGACCGCTTCGTATTCCTGCTCTGCCAACCGGCTCATCACACGCTTGACGACGGCAGCAAACGGCGTCGGCAGCGGCACCTCGATCAGCGGGAGTCCGATCTCGTCGGCGACGGCCACCAGATCGGCCGGGACCTCGGGGTACGAGAGCCCGGTTCCGAATCCCACCGCCGCCACTCCCGCCGCGTCGAGCATCCGGAGATAGCGGCCGCGCTTTTGCTGAGTGGACGGCAATCGGATGCCGGTGGTGAGGATGAATTCGCCGCCGGTCAACCATCGAAACGGGTCGAGCAGCTCCGTGGCGTGCGCAAATGTGATTTCGCGACCGACACCCTGGGCGCCACCTTTGAGTTCCAGCGCGAGATCCGGCTGCGCCAACATCCACCGCACAGCGATCGTCATGGGCAGGACTGTACAACTCGGTGCGTCGGCGATCAAAGATTTCACCTTTTTGGCAGCTGCCTTTACTTGTGAGTCAGCGCACACTTGCTCACACACGCCCCACAAAGTGCGAGTTCCGTGCTGATCACCTCGGCCGGAACTCGTTCGACCTCGAGAGGAACCGGTACCGATGTCGATCGTCGTACTCGAGAACTACATCAACGGTGAATTCGTCGCCTCAGCCGCGACGGAAACACTCGACCTGATCAACCCCGTGGACGAGAGTGTGGTCGGGCGTACGCCGGTCTCCACGAAGGAAGACGTCGACGCCGCCGTCGAAGCCGCACAGAGAGCATTCGAGACCTGGGGCAAGACGACGCCGAGCGTGCGGCAGGCTGCACTCCTCAAGCTCGCCGACGCCATCGAAGCGCACAGCGACGAAATCGTCGCAGCCGAAAGCGCCAACACCGGCCAGGCTCACCAGATGATCGCCGACGAAGAGGTCAAGGTCGGAGCCGATCAGATGCGGTTCTTCGCCGGAGCCGCACGACTTCTCGAGGGCAAGGCGGCCGGAGAGTACATGGAGGGTTTCACCTCCTACGTCCGTCGTGAACCGATCGGCGTCGTCGGTCAGGTCACTCCATGGAACTACCCGTTCATGATGGCGCTGTGGAAGATCGGGCCCGCCCTCGCGGCCGGCAACACGATCGTCCTCAAGCCCAGCGACACCACACCGGGCAGCACGCTGGTCCTGGCGAAGCTCTCGAAGGGCATCCTGCCGGACGGCGTGTTCAACGTCGTGCTCGGCAACGGCGGAACCGGCGCGACGTTGGTGGAGAACCCGGCCCTCGGTCTCGTCTCGATCACCGGTTCGGTGCGGGCAGGCATCGCTGTCGCCGTGTCCGCAGCACAGCAACTCAAGCGCGCGCACCTCGAACTGGGCGGCAAAGCGCCGGCGATCGTCTTCGGCGACGTCGACATCGAGAAGACCGCCACCGGTATCGCCGAGGCAGCGTTCTTCAACGGCGGCCAGGATTGCACCGCGGCCACTCGCGTGATCGTTCACGAGTCCATCCACGATCAGCTCGTCGAAGCCCTCGTCCGGAACGCCGAGAAGCTGCGCCCCGGAGCGCCTTCCGATCCTGATGCCTTCTACGGCCCGCTCAACAACATCAACCACTTCAACGCCGTGAGCGACAAGATCGCGAACCTGCCGGCGTCGGCCAAGATCGTTACCGGCGGAAAGCGTTCGGGCGAAACCGGATTCTTCTTCGAGCCGACCGTCATCACCGGCGTCGCACAATCGGACGACATCGTGCAGGAAGAGACTTTCGGTCCTATCCTCACAGTCCAGAGCTTCTCCGACGAGAAGGAGGCGATCACGCTTGCCAACGACGTTCGGTTCGGCCTGGCCTCGAGCATCTGGACCAAGGATCACGGTGTCACGCAACGCGTCTCCGCTGCTCTCGACTTCGGTGCGGTGTGGATCAACTGCCACATCCCGCTCGTCGCCGAAATGCCGCACGGCGGCTTCAAGTATTCCGGTTACGGCAAGGATCTCTCGGCCTACGGAGTCGAGGACTACACCCGTCTCAAGCACGTCATGAGTTCGCACGACTGAGTCGCCGCCCCTCCTGCTGTGCGCCTTTATCAACCCCCCGCGGTTAATAAAGGCGCACAGCAGATTCCTCCAATCCGGAAAAGAGCCACCATGCGCCTTATCGTCGGATACCTCGCCACACCCAGCGGTAAAGACGGGCTGGTCCTCGGGGCCCAGCTCGCGCGCAGTCTCGGCGCGCAACTCGACATCTGCATGGTCCTCCCACCGGATCGGACACTGCCGGCCAAGGTTCCCTCGGAAGCCGGCTACGACGACATCCTCGCCGCGCGTGCACACGACTGGCTCGCCGAGGCGAAAGCGTCGGTGCCCGAGGACATCCAAGTGGAAGTACACCTGAGCTTCCACGAGTCATTCGCTCAGGGCCTGCTCGACGAAGTGGACCGACTGAATGCGCTCGCGATCGTGGTGGGAGCTTCCGGCGACGGTCTGCTCGGCCGTCACGCGATAGGTTCGGTCTCGACCGAACTGCTTCACTCCGCCCATGTCCCGGTAGCACTGGCGCCTCGCGGAACGCGGAACTCGGCGGCCACTGCGATACGAGAGGTCACCTGTGCACTCGGCACCCGTGTCGGCGCCGACATCGTCTTGAACACCGCCGTGCGCGCCAGCGAACTGATGCAGGTTCCGTTGCGACTGGTCTCACTGGTAGCGCTCGACCCCCAGAACGATCTGCGCGATCATCGCGACACCGCCGAGTCGGCCAGGGAGCGTGCACGAAATCACGCTCAGGACACACTCGACGTCGCAAGAGCCGCGCTCCCCGCGGAGTTCCCCATCGAGGTCATCATTGCCGACGGATCTACCGTGGAATCGGCAGTGCGTCAACTGGACTGGCAGGACGGCGACCTCGTGATGGTCGGTTCCAGCCGTCTCGCGCAGCCCCGCAAACTGTTCCTGGGCTCGACCGCCGCCAAGATGCTGCGCGTACTGCCCGTACCCATGGTCGTAGTGCCAAAGCACGAATTCACCCAGCCGGAGGCACTGTCATGACCAGCACCGAACTGAGTTCCAAAGGCCTCGCCACCGGCAAGATCGGCATGATCTCCGGCGCGGTGCTCGGAATCTCCTCCGTGGCACCGGGTTACACCCTGACGGCCAGCATCGGATTGATCGTCGCCGCGGTCGGTCTCAAGATGCCCGCCATCTTCATCGCCGGCTTCATCCCGATGTTCCTCACCGCGTACGCGTACCGCGAACTGAACTCCGACACTCCTGACTGCGGAGCGTCATTCACGTGGTCCACCAAGGCATTCGGACCGTACGTCGGCTGGATGTGCGGCTGGGGCATGGTGATCGCCACCATCATCGTGCTCTCGAACCTCGCTGCGATTGCCGTCGACTTCTTCTATCTGTTCATCGCGCGGGTGGCCGACAATCCCTCCATCGCCGATCTGCCGGGCAATAAATTCGTCAACGTCGGCACCACACTCGTCTTCATCGCGTTGGCCACCTGGATTGCCAGTCGGGGAATCACCACCAGCGAGCGCGTACAGTTCGCGCTCGTCGGCTTCCAGATGGTGCTGCTGGTCGTCTTCGCCGTCGTTGCACTGGTTCACGTCGGCGCCGGCGACGCCCCGGCCGGATTGTCCTTCGACCTGAGTTGGTTCAACCCGTTCAGCGGACTCGCCATCGGTGCGTTTGTCATCGGACTCACCGGATCGATCTTCGCGTTCTGGGGCTGGGATACCTGTCTCACGCTGGGCGAGGAGTCGAAGAACCCCAAGAAGACCCCCGGCCGCGCCGGTTTGCTCTGTGTCGCAACCATTCTCCTTACCTACCTGCTGGTCGCCGTTGCCGCGATGATGTACGCCGGCGTCGGCGAGGAAGGCCTCGGCCTCGGCAATCCCGACAACTCCGAGAACGTCTTCGGCGCTCTGGCCGACCCGGTACTGGGCAACTGGGGCGGAATGCTTCTGTTCCTCGCGGTCTTCGTCTCTTCAGTCGCCAGCCTGCAGACCACGTTCCTGCCCGCGGCACGAACCATGCTCGCCATGGGTGCATACGGAGCTTTCCCCAAGAAGCTCGCCGAGGTCTCGCCTCGGTTCCTGGTGCCGTCGTACGCGACCGTCGTGGCAGGCGCGGTAACCGCAGTGTTCTACAGCGTCGTCACGTTCCTGTCCGAAAGTGCTCTGCTCGACACGATCGCCGCACTCGGCATCATGATCTGCTGGTACTACGGCATCACCGCATTCGCGTGCGTGTGGTACTTCCGCAAGACGCTTTTCGAGAGCGTACGAAACTTCGTCTTTCGGCTCGCGTTCCCACTCATCGGTGGCCTCATGCTGCTTGCGGTGTTCGTCATTTCGGTCCAGGAGAGTATGAATCCGGACAATGCCAGCGGAGCATCCATCGGCGGAATCGGCCTGGTCTTCTTCCTCGGCTTCGGAATCCTCATCCTCGGCGCGGTCCTGATGATGGTCATGCGAGTGCGCAATCCCGAGTTCTTCGAGGGCAAGACCCTCAACCGCGACACGGAGGCTCTGCGCGACGAGAACGACCTCAGCGTGTCCTAGGAGACAATAGATTCGGGGGCCTGCGCGATCAGGCCCGCCATCAACACGCGCAAGCCGAATTCGAAGGCGGCGTCGGCACGTTCGGGATTTTTCCCGGATGTTGCCAACGCCGCCTTCATCGCGTCGTTGGCTTCGGGTCCCGACGCCCACTGGACGTCCGGCGCCGCCAGGTCCAAGGCCGAACCGAGAACAAAACTGTCGACGGTCGTGATCGCGTGCAGTGTTTCGGTCGGGTCGAAGCCACCATCGGCAAATGCCTGCGCCAATGCGTTGTACAGAGTGAACGCCACACCGGCCTGCACCGTCTGGGCCGTGAAGAGCGGAATCAGACGAGGATGCGCGGCGTAGCTTCGCCGGTACTCGGCTGCCAGCGCCGCGACGGTCTCACTCCAGGTCCCCGAGGCCGACTCGACGTCGATTCCTGCCATCAGCTGAGCCCTCATCAGTTCGACGATCTCGGCTCGTCCGGAAACGTGATTGTAGAGCGAGGACGGTCGAACCTTCAGTCTTGCGGCGAGTCCCGGCATGGTGAAGTCGCCGGATTCGTCCACCGACTCGATCGCTGCCTCGGTGATGATCGCCGGTGAGAGCAGTCGTTGCGATGGCCGCGGCATATGTCCTCCTGTAGTGATCCACACCGTTCGGGGCGCTGCAAAAAACAATTCCTCGAAAGTCCTTGATCAATCAGCGCTCACCCACCATACTTAACGAATCACATTCGTTTTACGTTGAACGTCGAATACCCGAGCACCGAGGAAACCCCATGCTGACGATCACCGCCCTCACCCCACCCGAGTCACCGGCCGCGACTTCGCCGTCCACGTCCACTCCTCTGCGTGTAGGTCTCGTCCAGCATCGCTGGCACGAGGACCAAGACGACCTCCACGCTGAATTGAGCGAAGCCATTGCGTCCGCAGCGAAGCTGGGCGCTTCCGTGGTCTTTCTTCCGGAGCTGACGCTCAGCCGCTACCCCGCCTCCACCCCGGCCGGCGACAATCCCGGACGCGCGGCGGAAGACCTGCTCACCGGACCCACTTTCGCCTTCGCCACCAAGGCCGCCGCGGAGAACCAGGTTCTCGTTCACGCGTCGTTGTACGAGCGCAGTGACGCCGAGGACGGCCTGGGCTTCAACACCGCGATCCTGGTCTCGCCCGGGGGTGAACTTCTCGGTCGTACCCGCAAGCTCCACATTCCGGTGACGGCCGGGTACTACGAGGACACGTACTTTCGCGGCGGTCCGTCCGAGGACGCATACCCCGTTCACGAGGCACTCGGCGCCAAGTTCGGACTCCCGACATGCTGGGACGAGTGGTTCCCCGAGGTCGCACGTGCATACTCCCTCGCCGGTGCCCAGGTCCTGGTGTACCCGACGGCGATCGGCTCGGAACCCGATCACCCGAACTTCGACACCCAACCGCTGTGGCAGCAAGTGATCGTCGGAAACGGTATCGCCAACGGCACTTTCATGGTTGTCCCCAATCGCCACGGCAGTGAAGGTCTCATCACCTTCTACGGTTCGTCGTTCATCTCGGACCCGTACGGACGCATCCTCGTTCAGGCTCCGCGCGACGAATCAGCCGTCCTGGTCGCAGATCTCGACCTGCAGCACCGTGAAGACTGGCTTGCGCTGTTCCCGTTCCTGGCCACTCGCCGACCCGACACCTACTCGGCCCTGACCGCACCGGTGAACACTGCAGGAGCCAACCGATGACCTGGCGCATGCCCGCGGAAAGTGAACCGCACGAACGTACCTGGATGGCGTACCCGAGCGCCGGATACTCTCTCGGGGACACCGCGGAAGAACAGCACGAAGCGCGCTCGACGTGGGCGGCCGTCGCCCACGCCGTCGCCGAATTCGAGCCGGTCACCGTCGTCGTCGATCCCGCCGAAGTCGAAGAAGCACGAAAGTACCTGTCCGAGAAGGTCGACATCGTCGAGGCACCTCTCGACGACGCGTGGATGCGCGACATCGGGCCGACGTTCGTCCTGTCCGACGAAGGCCGTCTCGGCGGAGTCAACTGGGTGTTCAACGGCTGGGGTGCACAGGATTGGGCGCAGTGGGACAAGGACTCGAAGATCGGCGCATTTGTCGTCGAACAATCCGGTGCCCAGTTGATCGACTCACCAATCGTCAACGAGGGCGGCGGTATTCAAGTCGACGGTCTCGGCACCGTCTTGGTCACCGAAACCGTCCAACTCGATCCGGGACGAAACCCCGACCTGACGAAGGCCGACATCGAGGCCGAACTCGCCCGCACCATCGGCGCCAAGCACGTGATCTGGCTTCCCCGCGGATTGACTCGCGATCAGGAGACGTACGGAACGCGCGGACACGTCGACATCGTCGCTGCCATCTCTTCCCCCGGAGTTGTACTCGTCCATGACCAACGCAATCCGGTGCACCCCGACTACGCCGTCAGCAAGACGATCATCGAGTTGTTCGAAAGCTCGACGGACGTCGGCGGTCGGCCGTGGAAGGTCATTCGGGTACCTGCGCCCGAGATCCTGCGCGACGACGAGGGATTCGTCGACTACAGCTACATCAACCATCTCGTGGTCAATCGCGGAGTGATCGCCTGCAGCTTCGACGATCCGGCCGACGCCGAAGCGGCCCGGATCCTTGCGGCCGCCTACCCCGGGCGCACCGTCGTCACCGTCGACGCCAGACCGCTGTTCGAACGTGGCGGCGGCATCCACTGCATCACCCAGCACCAGCCCGCTGAACAAGACTGACGGCGGCAGAATTAGCGGCGACCTCGCATGTAGTCACTCACGACCGCGGCGCCGAGGCCGTCCAGGTCCGGCGCGATGACGCGTCCACCCACCCGGTGCGCCATCCGGTCGACCACCCTGGCCAGACCTGGATCCTCACCGAGGCGGAAGAACGTGACCTTGGCGCCCAGCCTGGCCACCGCGTCGAGTGCTCGAACCGTCAAACCGAGGGTTCGCGCACTCGGCGGGTAGTCGAACCTGGCTTCTCCGTCCGCTTCGAGATGAGCCGTCGGCTCACCGTCGGTGACGATCAGTACCACCGGCTGTGCGTTGGAGTGGCGTCGAAGATGCCTGGCCGCCAACAACAGTGCGTGGTGCAGGTTGGTTCCCTGGTCCCACGCGCCGTCCAAACCAGCGAGCTCCGACGGGCTCAGCACGTGCGCGTGGCGTCCGAAGGCGATCAACTGGAGTTCGTCGCTGCGAAATCGCGTACTCACCAGATGATTGAGTGCCAGAGCGGTGCGCTTCATCGGCACCCAGCGATCTTCCATCACCATCGAGAACGACGTGTCCACCAGGAGAGCAACCGCAGCCTGACTGCGCTGTTCGGTTTCGGCCACCTCGACATCGACGACGCTCAGCCGCACCGGCATTCGGCCCGGGTCACGCAGGACGGCGTTGGTGATGGTTCTCGTGACGTCCCACGGTTCCGTGTCCCCGAATTCCCATTCGCGGGACGCTCCGGTCGGTTCACCCATCGCACCGGCCCGACGCGTATCGCGTTGACCGGTTCGTGACGACAGTTGCCCGGCGACATCGCGCAGAGCAGTCTGTCCGAGCTGTCGCATGGCTTTGGGCGACAAGCGCCATTGACCATCCGGTGCACGATCGAAGAAACCCTGTTCCTGCAAAGCCTTTTCGAGATCGGCCAGGGTGCGAGCATCAGCGGCGGCTTCGTCGCCGAGTTGCCGCGCGAGTAGCTCGGGGTCGATGTCGTCGAGCGCCGCGCCCGCGTATTGCTGCGACAGTTGATCCGCCAAGGATTCCAGCTCGGCGATGTCCTGCAGGGCACCGGTCCCCTCACCCAACCCCATTCCGTTGTCGCCGCGGAACTGTTGCGAACCTTCCCAGTCCTCACCCGGCCGAGCCGCCTGAAGGAACTGGTCGAGTTGACTCAGCTCACTCATCAGGCTCGGATCACCGAATGCCTGCTGCGCCAACGCATCCAACTCGTCACGCTGCTCCTGCGAGAGCGAGTTCCGCAATCGTTGTGCAGCCGCCGCGCGCTGCGCCAAAGAATCCAGAAGTTCCTCGACGTTGCGCGGGTTGTCCGGGAAATACTGCCCGTGCTTGTCCATGAACTCCGCGAACTGCTCCGCAGTGTCGACCCCGCGAGAGTGCGCGTCGAGCAGTTGATTCAGATCAGCCAGCATCTGGCGTATCTGCTCACGATCCTCGTCGGTGGCGCCCTCGAGTGCCTGCTTCATTCCCGAGAAGCGTTGATCGAGAACCTCACGTCCGAGCAGATCACGAATCTTCTCGTAATCCGCGCGAGCCTGTTCGCTGCGCCAGTTGTAGTCGGCCAGATCTTGCACGGCCTGAGCTGTCGACGGCGGTAACTCCTCGATCCGCATTTCGTTGAATCGTGCGTCGTCGTCGAGAGCACGTGCCAGTTCTTTGCGCTCTTCGAGCACCGCCTTGTCGAGAAGCTTACGAACCTCGTCGAGCGTTCCGTCGAGATTGTTGCGGCGTAGCAACTCACGTCGGCGCCGGTTCGCCTGGGCAGCAAGGTCGTCGAGCCCGCGCATGTCCCGGTTGCCTCGGCGCAGGAGCTCTCGGAGGGCATGGCGCGGCGACGTGCCCGACAACACGTCGTCGCCGATTGCTGCCAGGGCCTCGCGCAGATCCACGGGAGGCGCGAGCGGATCGGGACCACCGTCGTAAGGCCCGTACCGCGGATTGTGGATCATCACTGCCCCTTACGAATATACCGAGCGGCCGCCCGGGCCTTGATCTTTGGAGATCCGGCGCGCGAGGTAAAGCCCTTCGAGGGCAAGTTCGGCACCGGCGGCACGCTCGCCGTCGGATTGCGCACCGAGACGTTCGGCTACTTCGTCCAGGACCTCGAGGTCCGGAAGCTCGTCGAGAAATGCCTTGGCCGTGACAGATTCACCGGTGACGATCGTGTTGCCCATCTCCACCGCAGCAACCAGCATCCCCAGGTCGATCCCGCCGAGACGTACCCGAACCGTATCGGCGGTCGCGCGACGCAGCAGGTGCTCGAGCACCTCCAGTTCCCGTCCCTCTTCACCGGATTCGAACTCGACCTTGCCGCGAAGAACCTCGACCACGGACTCGAGATCGACGGGCCGTGCAACAGGATCGGCTTCGCCGAGCACCGCTGCCCGTCGTACCGCGGCGGCACTGACGGTTTCCGCGCCGGCGACGGCAAAGCGTGCCGACACACCCGATCGCTGGTCCACCGAGGTGGATTCGCGGAGCAGGCGAGTGAATCTGGCAAGAATTTCGAGAAGGTAGTCGGGCACCTCCGCGGCCAGGTGCGCCTCCTGCTCGATCACCGCGATCTCGCCCGCCAGCTCGACGGGGTAGTGAGTGCGGATCTCGGCGCCGAAGCGGTCCTTGAGTGGTGTGATGATGCGCCCGCGGTTGGTGTAGTCCTCGGGGTTGGCGCTCGCGACCAGAAGAACGTCCAACGGAAGCCGAAGCGTGTACCCGCGGACCTGGATGTCCCGCTCTTCCATCACGTTGAGCAAAGAGACCTGGATGCGTTCGGCGAGGTCGGGGAGCTCGTTGATGGCCACGATTCCGCGATGCGCGCGAGGCACGAGGCCGAAGTGAATGGTCTCCGGATCGCCGAGGCTCCGGCCTTCGGCAACCTTGACCGGATCGACGTCGCCGATCAGGTCGGCGACCGAGGTATCCGGCGTCGCCAACTTCTCGGAGTACCGCTCGCTGCGGTGGCGCCAGGCGATCGGGAGGTCGTCGCCCAGTTCCTTGGCTCGACGTATCGAAGCCGGGGTGATCGGCTCGTACGGGTGCTCCCCCAGTTCCGAGCCTTCGATGACGGGCGTCCACTCGTCGAGCAGGAGCCCGAGAGTGCGAAGCAGCCTCGTCTTTCCCTGACCTCGTTCGCCGAGCAGAACCACGTCGTGGCCGGCGATCAGCGCCCGCTCGAGTTGCGGGGCGACCGTGTCCTCGAACCCGACTATCCCGGGCCAGGGGTCACGGCCGTCCCGCAACGCGGCGAGAAGATTCTCTCGTAGTTCTTCCTTGACACTTCGCTGTACGTGTCCGGAGGCGCGTAGCTCTCCGAGGGTTTTTGCGACAGTCACCACTCCACGCTACGAGTGTTTTCGGGGTTTCGCCTCTCGCCGAGGAAGTTCGGTCGCTCAGCCCTCGATGTTCTCGGGATTCATCCAGATGATTTCCCAGATGTGGCCGTCGGGATCCTGGAAGCTGCGGCTGTACATGAAGCCGTGATCCTGCGTCGCGTTTC
Organism: Rhodococcus sp. SG20037; assembly: GCF_031763325.1. Taxonomy (NCBI): domain Bacteria; kingdom Bacillati; phylum Actinomycetota; class Actinomycetes; order Mycobacteriales; family Nocardiaceae; genus Rhodococcus; species Rhodococcus sp. SG20037. Next base: position 4,693,861 of record NZ_CP134497.1, read on the forward strand.
CTTCGGAACCGCCGGTCGCGAGCGCCTTGTCGACGAGGGCGTCGACGGCCTCACGGGTCTCGGCCGAGAGACCGAGCAGCGCTTCCGTCGACGTCGAGGTGTCGGCGATGCCCTTGGTGGTGAAGGTCTTGAAGAAGGGCTCGGCCAACAGCATCACGACGATGGTGTCACTGATGACCATCGACGACGCATTCTCGTCGGAGAACTGCGTGTTCTTGGAGTATCCGAGGCCCTCGTAGAAGGTGGTGGCCTTGCCGAGGTCCTTGACGGGCAGGTTGAGGAAGAACATCGGCTGCGGGTTTGTCGCCATGAAAGGTCCTTTCCGAGACTTTGCTGTGCGCCTTTATTAACCGCCGGCGGTTAATAAAGGCGCACAGTAGACCTAAACTCCACCCATGGATACCTGGGTGTTGCCGGCCATGCTCGGCCTCGGACTCGCCGCAGCGTCCGGAATGCGAACCTTCCTGCCGCTGCTGATGCTCAGCGCTGCCGTCCACTTCGAACTGTTCGGGACCACCGTCGGCGAGTCGATGCGGTGGATCGGATCGACCGGCGCGCTGGTCGCATTGGCAATCGCCGCGGTGGTCGAACTGGGTGCCGACCTCATTCCGTTCGTGGACAACGCACTCTCGGTGATCGGGAACGTCACCGGACCGATTGCCGGAGTGATCGCCGCCTGGGCGGCATTCAGTCATCTCGACCCTGCGATGGCCGCGTTGGCGGGCATCATCGTCGGAGCGCCGACGGCGTTGACGTTCAGCGCCGCGCAGACCGGCACTCGCGCGGTCAGTACGGCCACTACCGGTGGGCTGGCAAATCCCGTCGTTTCCGTCATCGAGGATGTGCTGACTTTCTTCACTTCCTTGATCGCGATGATCTTGCCGCTCCTGATCATTCCCCTGCTCGCCGCGCTCTTGTGGTTCAGCTGGCGTGGCTGGCGTCGTGTCCGGAGTCTGCGCACCGCCTGACCGCACCGACCTGGTAGACAAGTCGTCATGTCCGACACCGAGATCTCGTTCCAATCCGGCGACGTCACCCTGTACGGGAGTCTTCGCCTGGCCGCCTCACCCGACGCCCCTGCCCCGGCCGCGCTGATTCTGGCCGGCAGCGGCCCCACCGATCGCAACGGCGACAGCGCCCTCCTCGAAGGCGACATCGGAACTCTGCGGTTCATCGCGGATCTTCTTGAAAAACAAGGGATTTCAAGCCTGCGTTACGACAAGCTCGGCAGTGGCGAAACCGCCCTCGGTGACTACGACATCGAGGACATCGCCGATCTCGGCTTCAACACTTTTGTCGACGCCGCCTCCGACGGACTGGACTACCTCGCCGGGCAACCCGGTGTCGATCCCGAGCGCTTGTTCGTGGTCGGACACAGCGACGGCGCCGTAGTCGCACTGGCTCTCGCCACCGCGAAGGAGGGCGCCAGAGTCAGTGCCCTCGCACTGCTCGAGCCACTGAGCGTCAGACTTCTCGATCTACTCACGACGCAGATTCACCGCCAGCTCGATGCGGTCGTCGGCGCCGGTCAGTTGCCGGTCGAACTGGCTGACGAACTGCGCGTCGCGCTCGCCGATGCCGTCGAGTCGCTGCGATCCGAGGGCACTGTTCCGGATGACCTGCCCGAGCCGCTGCAGAATGCGGGACTCGTACACGCCAATGCCAAGGCACTCGCCGAGGAAGACGCATTGGACCCGGTTGCGCTCGTGGCGGCGCTACCGGCGGGCATGCCCGTTCTCACGAGCTGCTCGGACAAAGACATCCAAGTCATTCCCGCCGATGTCGCGGCACTCGACGCCGCGCTCTCACATACAGCGCTGACTTCCGTGCGGATGCGCAACGCCAACTTCGTACTCAAGGACATCGGCGACGAACAGTCCACCGGTGCCGACTACGTCGCGCCGCTTCCGTACTCGGCAGAGTTCTCGGAGCCCTTCACAGCGTGGGTCCGTTCGTTCTCCTGATCACGTACAGACCGAACGTCCTCTTTTTCAGGTAGAAGGGAATTCTGCTTTCTACGCCTGACCTGCAATGAAGACTCTTTCAATCCGGCGAACCTGGGGACAGAAGTCACCCGGAGTTTACGTTCGCGGCGCTTTTTATTGGTGCGAACCCTCGATCCGTACTGTACGGTCATCCATTAACCAGCAACGCCACACAGAAAGGAACGGACATCATGTCGCTACACCCGCACGTCGTATCCGTACCTTCGTGGCGCAGCTGCACCGCAGACAAGCACATTTTTTCGGCCGCAATGTCGGCCAAGCACATGGGCAACAAGCGCGGTGTACCCCGAGAATGATCCCCAGTTTCACCGGATTCGTTCTCGGGCACCCAGGGCAAACGCCTCGGGTGCCTTTTCTTTTACCTTTCACACGCAGGAGCACCACATGAAACTTCGAGTCAACCAACTGTCCATCGCGCCGCCGTATGTCGATCTGCCCGGTGACCTCACCGGATACGCCGTCACCCTGGATCTTTCACACTCCGATGCGGCCCACGAAGCTACCCTCGGCGCATTGATCAGCGAGATCCGCAGTCGCGGAGCCTCACGCGTGGTCATCACCGGCTCACCGCGCGAACTCCAGGGCACCCACAGCAGCGCCGCCTGAAAGACCCGGGCGGCCTGAATGCAGAACGGGCCCCGAACTCCCGTTGAGGAGTCGAGGCCCGCTACCGAGGCAGGAGTCAGTGCGCGAAGTGGCGCGCACCGGTCAGATAGAGAGTGACACCGGCTTCCTTTGCTGCGGCAATCACTTCGTTGTCGCGAACCGAACCACCCGGCTGCACAACAGCCTTGACGCCGGCGTTGAGCAGCACCTGCAGACCGTCAGGGAACGGGAAGAACGCGTCCGAAGCTGCAACCGAACCTACGACGCGGTCACCGGCTCGCTGAACAGCCAGATGCGCTGCATCGACGCGGTTGACCTGGCCCATACCGACGCCGACGGACGCGCCGCCGGAGGCCAGCAGGATCGCGTTGGACTTCACCGAACGGCTGGCGCGCCAAGCAAATTCGAGGTCAGCGAGAGTCTCGGCATCGGCAGCCTCACCGTTGGCGAGGGTCCAGTTGGCCGGGTTGTCGCCGTCGGCGTCCAGGACGTCGCGCTGCTGGAGCAACGTACCGCCGGAGATCGGACGCAGTTCGATTCCGGTAGCGGTCGGAGCGGCTGCCTTCAGAACACGAATGTTCTTCTTACGCTGCAGAACCTCGACAGCTCCGTCTTCGTACGAGGGCGCGATGACGACCTCGGTGAAGATGTCGGCGATCTGCTCGGCCAGTTCGACGGTGACCTCGCGGTTGGCAGCGATCACACCACCGAAAGCACTGACCGGATCGCATGCATGCGCCTTGCGGTGGGCGTCGGCGATGTCGGTGCCGATGGCGATGCCACACGGGTTGGCGTGCTTGATGATTGCGACGGCCGGATCAGTGAAGTCGTACGCTGCGCGCCACGCTGCGTCGGAGTCCGTGTAGTTGTTGTACGACATCTCCTTGCCGTGCAACTGCTCCGCCTGAGCCAAACCTGCAGGCGCAGCCGGGTTTTCGTACAGCGCAGCGTCCTGGTGCGGGTTCTCGCCGTAGCGAAGAACAGCGCTGCGGTTCCAGGTAGCACCGACCCAGGCCGGGAACAGCGAGCCGTCCTCGTCAGCGGCGATCGTGCTCGTCATCCAGCTCGCAACAGCGACGTCGTACGACGCAGTGTGCTGGAAAGCCTGCGCCGCAAGCACAGTGCGCTCACGCAAGGTGAATCCGCCACCGGCAACGGCAGTCAGGACGTCGGCGTAACGAGCCGGATCGACCACGACGGCAACCGACGGATGGTTCTTGGCTGCAGCACGCACCATCGACGGGCCGCCGATGTCGATCTGCTCGACGCACTCGTCCGGGCTAGCGCCCGAGGCAACCGTCTCGGTGAAGGGGTACAGGTTCACGACAACCAATTCGAAGGTCGCGATGCCGAGTTCCTCGAGCTGAGCGAGGTGATCCGGCTTGCGGGTATCGGCGAGAACGCCGGCGTGGACGCGCGGATGCAGCGTCTTCACACGGCCTTCGAGGCATTCCGGGAATCCGGTCAGAGCCTCGACCGGGGTCACGGGGATTCCGGCGTCGGCGATCTTCGACGCGGTCGAACCGGTCGAGACCAACTCGACACCGGCCTCGTGCAGGCCCGTGGCCAGCTCGATCAGACCACTCTTGTCGTAGACGCTGACAAGTGCACGGCGCACAGCCTTGCGTTCACTCACTGGGGATCACGGCCTTTCGTCCATCGGAAACCACTCCGCGCGTAGCAACAGCGGCGATGACGTCCGCCAACAACCGTCGCTCCACAATTTTGATGCGTTCATGCAACGAAGACTCGGTGTCGTCGTCATGCACCGGCACAGCTTCCTGCGCCAAGATCGGCCCGGTATCAACTCCGCCGTCGACGAGATGCACCGTGGAACCGGTGACCTTCACGCCGTACGCCAGAGCGTCGGGAACCGCGTGCGCGCCGGGAAAGGCAGGCAGCAACGCGGGATGAGTGTTGATGATTCGGCCGCCGAAACGCTCGAGAAAGCTGGGGCCGAGGATTTTCATGAAGCCTGCGCTGACCACGAGATCGGGTTCGTACTCGGCCACTGCTGCTGTCAGCGCCTCGTCCCAGGCGGCACGATTTTCGTAGGTCTTGATCGAGACCTTGAAGGACGGGATCTTCGAATCCGCAGCGTGCTCGGCGGCGAGGCAGTCACGATCTACACCGACGGCAACGATCTCGGCGGGGTATCCCTCGGCATGCGAAGCGTCGATCAGCGAAGTCAGCAGGGTTCCAGCGCCGGAAGCGAGTACGACTACCCGCGCGACCGAGTCGCGAAATTGGACCCTGTCGGGCATTGTCGGCTGCGGATTGTCGGCCGAGGCAGTCAGCGCACTACTCCTGAGAACTGGAAGATGATGCGGCCGGAGTATCGGCCGCATGACAGCCTAGTCGCTGGACTCCTGCGGCTTCGAGGGCAGGTCGGTCTCCGGCTCGGCCCCGGCTGTGGGGTCCGCCTCGGGTGCCGCGACAACCTCCGCGTCGACTACTTCGATCTCGACGGTTTCCTCTGTCACTACCTGCACGGGTTCGCCTGATTCTTCGACAATTTCGGCTTCGACGACCTTGGTCACTACCACCGCAGATTCCTGGGCGAGCACTTCGTCGGCGTTTTCGTCGTCCTCGCCATCCGTTGTGGCCGCGGCCGTGATCGCAAGTTCGGGCTCGGATGCTCGAGCCGGTTCAGCCGTCGGCGGCGCAACCTCGTCCTTCATGTGTCCGCGGTGTGAGAACCACATCGCGAACAGCGCCGAGACGGTTCCGAACAATCCCAGCCACGCAAAAGTCAGAAGACCGAAGCCCCACCACAGGACCTCGACGGTGCCGAACTGCCCGAGGTCTCCCCCCGCAGCAAGGGCAAGCAGAGCCATGACGACGCCGGCACCGGCAGCTGCCGTCAGCACTGCGAGCACACTGTCCTGCCCGGCGATGCGTCGAGCGCAATCGCGGCCGAGCATCACACCCACCGCAGCCGGAACGATCAACAGCACCGGCCAGATTCCGCCGGCGACGCCTTCCGGAACCGCTCCGAGAAGGGGCAAGGGTGGCAGATCTCCACCGATGTTGCCGAACACGCTGATGGAGACGTTTCCGAAATCGGCCGTCGATCCCGTCATCACCGCGGCTGCACCGACCACGAGGTTCGGCAGGTAGAGCAGCGACAACACCGTCAATCCCAGCACGCCGACAAACCCGTTGCCTCGTGCGAGTAGGTCACCGACCGTCGACCACGACACGAGTAGTGACACCACGACGGCCACGGCGCCCGCAGCCAGCAGCGCTGCCGACGCGGCCGCGGCCGGACGAACAGCGGCAGATGCCCACGGCGGAATCTCGGCGACGACGCGATCCCAGTGCGCAGCAGCAACACCGACGGACGCGGCGATCAGGTGAATCCCGGCGACCCAGCCGAAAGCGGCCAACGTGTTGGGGCTCGACAGCGGAATTGCCGCGGAGGCGTCGGCGACAACGGCGAGAGCGATTGCCGTGATAGTCAACGGTCCGGCTACCGCCGCCCCCACCAGGCGGAGGGTGTCGTCACGGGAGTCGGTGTGCACCGCAGTCGACGCGCATCGGCGTGCGACCACCCACATCATGACGGCCGTCGGAAGCAATGGCAGTACACCGAGTTGGACGCCGCTGATAGTCGCCGGCACCTGGTGGATGACCAACCAGGTGGTGGCAATGGCGCCGAAGGTTCCGGTCAGGTCGCTGCTCGCCGATACCAAAGTGACCACGACGACAGCCGCGATCAGCAGCATCGTCAGGCCCGACGGTCGGAAGGCGACGGTCAGCAGCTTGCGCGCCAGGTCCGGGTTCGGTCCCGGGCGACCGCCGCCGACGCGGCCGCTGCCAGTACGACCACGTCCGGGTCGTGAGGACGTGGGACGGGACCGGGTGCCATCAATCAAAGAACTCATCCCCTCGAGGGTTTCACTCGACAGTGCGCCGCGCACTCAGGCGCGCCGTCGGGCTCACGGAATGTGGCCTCCACCCGCAGCGGGTCGGAGGCCACATTCATGTTCGTGAAACGAAGAAGTACTACTGCTGACGCTCGTCGGGGTTCTGCGAGCCGAAGACCTTGGTCTCGGCCGCGGAATCGCTGCTGCCCTGGTCAGGTTCCGCAGACGGCGTCGGCGCTTCGAAAGTGGGCGGCTCGAAGCCCGTCGGCTGCTCGGTCGAGCCAGTCTGCTGCTGGTTGTACGGCTGGCCGTAACCGCGTGGAGCGGTGAACTGATCCGACGAGTAACTCGGGTTCGGCTGGCCACCGGGCTGAGAGGTCAGCGGATAGTAAGACGACGTCGTCGCGGCCGACGAGTCGGTCTGTCCGGGATTTTGCACCGGGTTCTGCCCGTAGGGAGACGCAGTCTGGCCGTAAGGCGGCTGCGAAGCGGTCGGGTCTGTGGGGGCGGCGTGCGCTCCCCCGTATCCCTGCTGCTGCGCCTGCCCGTACTGCGGATTCTGCTGGTACTGGCCCGGCTGCTGAGCCTGCTGAGGCTGGCCGTACTGAGCCTGTCCGTATCCCTGTGGCTGACCTGGCGCCTGCCCCGGCGCCTGGCCGTAAGGCTGCTGCTGACCGTACTGCTGAGCTACCGGTCGGGGCGCGGGCGCCTTCAGGATTCCGATCTCGAACAACAACGCGGCGACTGCGACGACGGTCTGCACGAACGAGAGGATCAGCACGATGATCAGGCCCCAACCGAGGCTGATGTCGACGTAGTCGCTGGTACCGACGGAGAACGCGGCGAACACCAAAGCGAAGAAACCCGTGAGGGTGAGCGCTGCGGCAATGCCTGCATACGACTGCTTCGGGAGCAACGAGACGCCTGCGACCACACCGCCGGCGAAAACGAATCCGAGGCCGTAGATGCTCGATTCGAAGAAACTCGAACTGGTATCCAGGCCGCTACCGATGCCGCTGCTGCTTCCACTGATCGACGTGAAGGGCGCAAAACCGAGCAGGAAATTGATCAGGCCGAGTGCCGCGACGGCGATGAGCAGGATGAATCCGAGATTCTTGGTTCCACCGCCCGCTGCCGGCTGATTCGGTGGCCCGAAGCTGGGCCCTTGCGGCGTGAACGTCATGACTTCTCCTCGTAGACGGTCTTCGATGGTTACCAGCGTATGTGTCTCGACTTCGCACGCTAACACCGACAGGAGACAATGGGCAGATGCCCTTCACCCTCGTGCCCGGCGCCGACCACGTCGTCGAAACCGAGGTGAAGCACTCACGATTCATCGCCGCGCTTCACCGAGTAGACGACGCCGAAGCCGCCACGGAGTTCGTCGCGGAGCAGAAATCGCTGTATCCCGATGCGCGCCATCATTGTTCGGCTTTCGTGATCGGATACGAGGCGAACTCACGCGTCGAACGTGCACACGACGACGGTGAACCGGGCGGCACTGCCGGGGTGCCGATGCTTCAGGTTCTCAAGTCTCGAGATCTGGTCGATGTGATTGTTGTCGTCACGCGCTATTTCGGCGGAATCAAGCTCGGCGCCGGTGGATTGGTCCGCGCGTATTCGGGAGCGGTCTCGGTGGCTCTCGATTCGGCCGAGCTTGTGGCCAGGGAGAGAAAGGTCCTGCGCACTTTGGCGATCCGGCACTCAGAGGCCGGTCGGGTGGAAGCGGAGCTGAGAGCGCGGGGCGTCTCGGTGCTCGGAACTACGTATGGATCGAAGGCGGTGATGACACTCGCCGCCGGTGACGCCGACGATCTCGACTCGATCGTCGCATCCATCACATCCGGTGCGGGGCAGTTGGAACCTGCCGGGTCGATGTGGGTCGATACCACTGTGCGTGGTTAAGGAGTCCGGAGACTCCCTAACCACGCACGGGGGCGAAGCCCCTTACAGGGACTGAAGAATCTCGCGAGCGAGAGCAGCGGTAGCGGACGGCGTCTTGCCGACCTTCACGCCTGCAGCTTCGAGAGCTTCCTGCTTTGCCTGAGCAGTTCCCGAGGAACCGGAGACGATGGCACCGGCGTGGCCCATGGTCTTGCCTTCGGGAGCGGTGAAGCCTGCCACGTAGCCGACGACCGGCTTGGTGACGTTGGCCTTGATGTAATCGGCTGCACGCTCTTCGGCGTCGCCACCGATTTCACCGATCATCACGATGACCTTGGTCTCGGGATCCTTCTCGAACGCCTCGATGGCGTCGATGTGGGTGGTTCCGATGACCGGGTCGCCGCCGATGCCGATGGCGGTGGAGAAGCCGAAGTCACGGAGTTCGTACATCATCTGGTAGGTCAGGGTGCCCGACTTGGAGACCAGGCCGATGGGGCCGGTGCCTGCAATGTTGGCGGGCGTGATGCCGACGAGGGCCTCACCCGGGGTGATGATGCCGGGGCAGTTCGGTCCGATGATGCGCGTCTTCTTGCCCTTGGACTCGTTGTACGCCCAAGCGTAAGCGGAGTCCTGAACCGGGATGCCCTCGGTGATGACCACGAGGAGCGGGATCTCCGCGTCGATGGCCTCGACGATGGCGTCCTTCGAGAAGGCCGGGGGAACGAATGCGATGGAGACGTCTGCGCCGGTCTCCTTGATTGCCTCTTCGACCGTCGCGAAGACGGGGAGCTCGACAGGGGAACCGTCAGCTGCAACGTGCGAGACCGTGGTGCCGGCCTTGCGAGCGTTGACGCCGCCGACGACCTGGGTGCCGGCCTTGAGCATCAGAGCGGTGTGCTTGGTGCCCTCGCCGCCGGTGATGCCCTGGACGATGACCTTTGAATCCTTGGTGAGGAAGATTGCCATTGTTCTGTGAGTCCCTTACTTCGCTGCGTGAGCGAGTTCGGCGGCCTTGTCGGCGGCCTCGTCCATGGTTGCGACGACCGTGACCAGCGGGTGGTTGGCCTCGGCGAGGATGCGACGACCCTCTTCGACGTTGTTTCCGTCCAGGCGAACGACGAGCGGCTTGTTGGCCTCGTCACCCAGGGTCTTCAGTGCGCCGACGATGCCGTTGGCAACTGCGTCACACGCGGTGATGCCGCCGAAGACGTTGACGAACACGCTCTTGACCTGTGCATCGTTGAGGATGACATCCAGGCCGGCAGCCATGACTGCAGCGGAAGCTCCGCCGCCGATGTCGAGGAAGTTGGCGGGCTTGACGCCACCGTGGTTCTCGCCGGCGTATGCGACGACGTCCAGCGTGGACATGACCAGGCCTGCGCCGTTGCCGATGATTCCGACCTCACCGTCGAGCTTGACGTAGTTGAGGTCGTTTTCCTTGGCCTTGAGCTCGAGGGGATCGGTAGCGTCGCGATCCTCGAATGCCTCGTGGCCGGGCTGACGGAACGCTGCGTTCTCGTCGAGGGTGACCTTGCCGTCGAGGGCGAGGATCTGATCGTCAGGCGTACGAACGAGGGGGTTGACCTCGACGAGGAGTGCGTCTTCGCCGATGAAGACCTCCCACAGCTTCTGGATCGTCACGGCCGCTGCGTCGAGCACCTCTGCGGGCAGCTTTCCTGCCTCGGCGATGCTGCGCGCGAACGCGAGGTCGACGCCCTTGACTGCGTCGACGGGGATCTTGGCGAGAGCGTCGGGGTTCTCCTCGGCGGTGACCTCGATCTCGACGCCACCCTCTACCGAGCACATGGCCAGGTAGGTGCGGTTGGTGCGGTCGAGCAGGAAGGAGATGTAGTACTCCTCGGCAATGTCACTTGCCTCTGCGACCAGCAGCTTCTTGACGACATGGCCCTTGATGTCCAGGCCCAGGATTGCCTCGGCGTTTGCCACTGCGGCATCCACGTCGGGCGAGTACTTGACGCCACCGGCCTTGCCGCGGCCGCCTACCTTGACCTGTGCCTTCACCATCACGGGCTTACCAATTTCTTCGGCAATCTCGCGTGCGCCGGCGACTGTGTCTGTAACACGTCCAGCCGAAGTCGGCACTCCGTGCTTGGCGAAGAGTTCCTTCGCCTGGTATTCGAAGAGATCCATCTGCTCACCGTCTCGTCTGCGTTGTCACCCGCTCGAGGGGTAGGAGCGGGTCTGTTCTGGACTTTAACCAGTTGCCGCGTTCGGTTTGCGCCCGCATTGATGCTATGTGGCCCAAGTCACGCGCAATTGCCCGATGAGGCACGCCTCACCGATTCGGCAAGGTGGCCACACCGAATTTGTCAAGCATCAGTCTCACTGATTCTTGCGCTCGAGAACGCTGCAACGAGAAGCAACACTATGCCCGTGGCCGCTGTGATCGCACCCACCCCCACGGTTGCGTCCGATATGCGCGATGACGTGAGTGGCCACTCACCGACGTACACCAGAGCTGCCACGGCAGATCCGATCAGCAATGCCGCGCCCCGCGACGGCCGCGCGGACGCTGCGATCACAGCGGCGATCACGACGGTGACGCCGACGAGCAGTTGACCCCAGACGTCAATTCCCCACGGCCACTCCAGAACTGAGGCCGCCGTATAGGCGTCGCCCTGATAGAGGGGAAGCGCGGTTCCGATCAGGACAGCGACGGCGCCGATCCCACCGACGAGAAGCACCAGCCCTCTCGAACCGCCACCTACCGACGTGTCGACATCCTCACGCTCGGCGCTTCCCGCCAGCCAGACGAGCAGTCCCGTCGCCGCAGCGAGGAAAGCCGCGCCGCAGAGCACGAAGGCACCGGCCCCCAACCCGACGCCCGGTACGTCCGTGGCGATGACAGCCGACTGCATGACAGCGGCGACTCCCATCACGACCGTGGTCCACAACACGCCGACGGCCGGCCGCACCACCGCGGCGCGGCCCGGGGCGAACAGGCCCAGACCGGCGACCAGCAGTACAGCAGCCGCGAGCAAGACAACTCGAGACGAAAGCATGGACGGTTCGGGGATGTTCTCCGGCAACGACAGGACCGGAAGTGCCACCCCCAGGGCTGCCACTGCTGCGGTGACAACTGCGCCGATACCGGCAACGCGGTGAAGTCTGTTCACCCGCGCTTTCGCCGCCCGGGACTGAGCCACCATCGCCGCTTTCAGCGCACCCTTTGTCGTCTTCGCGGGTGCGCGAACCACACTTTCAGCGGGAATCGCATCTGTTTCACGCCTGGAAGCGAGGTAGGGAGCTGAAACTCCGATCACGGCGATGACCACAGCGGCCAGTGCCCCGACCACCGATCCCGAACCGACGCCGATCCGATCGCCGGCCGCGAACCCAGCCATCACCCTGGTTCCACTGACTGCGAGTGCCCCGAGACCGACACCGATCAGGGCGCCGCAGCCCACCGGTAGCGAGATGGACGTCAATGCCGCCGCGACCGCAACGAGTACCGCGACGCCGACCAATCCCGTACCGACGGCGGTGGCCGCCGCCGAGTCGACGAGCGGTTTGACCAGAAAGATCGGATCCTGCGAACTGAAGGAAGGACCGAACAGGGAGAGCACGAACACCACCGCGGCCAGAATCAGCAGCGCAGTCGGCCATCCGCCGATCCGCCCGCCAACCGATCGCCCGTCGAATTCCGCGGCGCGAGCGCTGCCGTATCCGTCCCGCTCCGATTCACGATGGACGACCATGAAGCCGAGGACACCGGACACCACAAGAAGTCCGTGGCCCGCGAGCGCGAGATAAGCGCCCGGACCCGCATCGATCGAACCCGCCGAAATCGGACGGAAAAGGTCCAAGCGGTTTGCATCGATTGCGTCGACGAACAACTGAACGTCGAGGATCGCCGCGCCGAGGGACACCGCGCCGATACCTGCCAGGAGTCCACCTGCGAAGGCGGGCCTGCGCCCCGAGGTGAGCACCGCAACCAGCGGCACGACGATCGTGCAGACGGCAGCGAAGAGAGCGGCAGAAGCAAGAGCCCCCGTCGTGTCGACCCCGCGGCCACTCCCGACTCCGACGACGGGACTGGCTGCCACTCCGACGGCACCGAGCAGTCCGATTACCGCCGCGAGTGGCGCCCCGGACTTCACTCCGGGGTCGTCGATACGCGCCTGCGACGTAGTTCCAGGTGTTGTGGACACTCGATCGACGGTAGTGCCTGAACGGACCGGTGATCCGGTTGTGACACGCGCGATCACGAAACGAGATGATTCGTCCGTTTTGCCCGGATCGACATATTCCCAGGTCAAGCTGTGAGGCACGTCACATAATCGGACAGGTTTCCGCTACGGCTTGCGCCCATCGCAATCATTTCGTTACCGTCAGTCGGTCTAAGTCACGGGCTGATCACGAACTCGAGGAGAGAACCGGCATATGCATCACCGCAGCCAGTTCACCGCTAGTAGGTTCTCGAACTCAGCTCCAGACGAGGTCACGACCACTTATCCAACGCACTCGGCCAGGCGTTACACCGAGACCAAAAGTTCTGAGATCTCTACCGATATGTTCACTCGAAATTCATCCTCCACGTCGTCAGATTCCGACTCTCACGAGTTCGTCGAGTCCGACGTGATCAGCACCCCCACTTACGCCTCCTCCGCACCGACAGTCGATGTCGAATCTCCGGTTCGCCGCAGCGGTGCTCACCGACTCCCCACCCCTCCCTCCGCTCTCAAGGGCCGCGCCGCCGTTCTGGCAGTTGCAGCCGGCGCGGTTGTCGCCGCGGGCCAGGCAGTTGTCAACGACGGTTCCTCTTCTGCCGCCGACCACTCGGAAGTTGCACTCGCCAACGAGTCCTCCGCGATCGGTACCACCGCAGAACCGCAGGCCGCTCAGTTCGCTCCGGCCACCTCCACGGCAGCCACCACCGAGGCCGACGCTCCGCAGGTCCTCAACGTCGCAGCGCCGACCGACCTCTCCCAGTTCAGCAACCTGCTTGCCAAGGGCCAGCGTTTCAGTGACGAGCGCGCAGCACGCGAAGCCGCTGCCCGTCGCCCGCTGTTCGTCCTGCCGGCAGTGGGCACGTTCACGTCCAACTTCGGCACCCGCTGGGGCACCCTGCACGCCGGCGTCGACATCGCCGCCCCGATCGGGACGCCCATCGTCGCCGTCGCCGACGGCAAGGTCATCGATTCAGGTCCGGCTTCCGGGTTCGGCATGTGGGTACGCCTACAGCACGCAGACGGAACGATCACCGTCTACGGCCACATCGACACGTCCACCGTCACGGTTGGTCAGCAGGTCATGGCCGGCGACCAGATCGCCACTGTCGGCAACCGCGGCTTCTCCACCGGCCCGCACCTTCACTTCGAGGTTCATCTCGCCGGCGAGAACAAGATCGATCCCCTCCCCTGGCTCGCCTCACGCGGCATCAGCCTCGGCGTCGAGCAGGACTGATCGCAAGCCCAACGCTTCTGATGAAAAACTTCCGGCCCGCACCTTTCCAGGTACGGGCCGGAAGTTTTTGCCTGTCTTCTACAGCTTGACCATCGGCACACCGCCGATGAGCATCAACCGCACCTTGCCCGCGCTACCGAAGTCGATGGTGACCGTCGCGGTGGGGCCAGTGCCCTTGGTTTCCAACACGGTGCCCAGACCATACTTGTCGTGACTGACGCGGTCACCCGTGGCGAGGACCAGAACGTTGTTGCGGCCACGCGCGGCACCGAAACTGGGAGTCGACGCGGCCTTGCCGGACCCTCCCCCGTAGTTCTGCCCGCCGCCGTATCCCTGGCCGCCCTGGCTGCCGTAGCGGCTTCCGCTGCCGTAACCCGGCCTGCCGCTTCCGAATCCGCCACCGGTGCCCGGATCCTCACGGCGCCAGTTGATCAGGTCCTCCGGGATCTCCTGGATGAACCGCGACGCCGGGTTCTGGATCGGTTGCCCCCACGCCGAACGCATGATCGCGCGCGTCAGGTACAGGCGCTGCCTGGCACGGGTGATGCCGACGTAAGCAAGTCGACGCTCTTCGGACAGCTCCGCCGGATCGCCGAGGGCGCGCATGTGCGGGAACTGCCCGTCCTCCCAACCGGTGACGAAGACGACCGGGAACTCGAGGCCCTTGGCGGTGTGAAGCGTCATCATGGTCACGACGCCGTCGTCGGAGTCCGGCAGTTGATCGGCGTCGGCGACAAGCGATACCCGTTCGAGGAAGGCGGCAAGCGAACCCGGATCGGGTTCACCTTCACGCATTGCTGCGGTTTCCTCGTCGTCCGGATCGATCAGCCCGGCCGCGTTTCGCGCGTCGGAACTGAATTCCCTTGCCACGCTGACGAGTTCGTTCAAGTTGTCGAGTCGCGCGCCATCCTGCGGATCGCTGCTCGCCGCAAGCTCGGCGCGGTAGCCGGTGCGCTCGAGCACCGCCTCGGCAACCTCACCGATGTCACCGAGCTCGAACGGTTCGTCCTCGTCGGCGGCCGCTGTCGGTAGCAGGGCCCGCAGCCCGTCCATCATCTCGAGGAACGACGCGATGGCCTTCTGTGACCGCGTATTGAGCAGCGCCACTTTGCCTTCCGCGCCGTCACGGAGAGCGGCGGCGAAGCTGATGTTGCGATGCTCGGAGTGCACGGCGACGCAGGCTTCGGCTCGATCACCGATACCGCGTCGGGGCGTGTTGAGAATGCGTCGCAGGCTCACGGTGTCGTCCTCGTTGGCGAGGACGCGCAGATACGCGACGATGTCCCGAACTTCCTTGCGCTCGTAGAAGCGAACGCCGCCGACCACCTTGTACGGCACTCCGAGTCGAATGAAGATCTCCTCGAGCGCGCGCGAGGAGTTGTTGGTCCGGTAGAACACCGCGATGTCGGCGAACTTGGTCTCGCCCTGGTCCACCAGCCGATCGATCTCCGAGGCGACAAACGATGCTTCGTCGTGCTCGTTGTCTGCAACGTAGCCGACGATCAGTTCGCCTTCACCCGAATCGGTCCACAGACGCTTTTCTCGTCGGCCGGTGTTCTTGGAAATCACGGAGTTGGCCGCAGACAGAATGTTCTGCGTCGAACGGTAGTTCTGTTCGAGAAGGATGGTCCGAGCATCCGGGTAGTCGCGTTCGAACTCTTCGATGTTGCGGATAGTGGCTCCGCGGAACGCATAGATCGACTGATCGGCGTCACCGACGACGCACAGTTCGGCCGGGGCAACGGCGTGGTCGGACTCGCCGGCTCCACCGACCAGTTCACGCACAAGCATGTACTGCGCGTGGTTGGTGTCCTGGTACTCGTCGACGAGCACGTGACGGAAGCGGCGGCGGTAGTACTCGGCGATCTGTGGAAACGCCTGAAGAAGCGCGACGGTCTCACCGATGAGATCGTCGAAGTCGAGTGCGTTCGCCGCACGCAGCCGCTGTTGGTAGTGGCCGTAGACCTTGGCGATCAGTCGCGGAAGTTCGGCCAGATCCTGATCGGCTGCGACAACCGCCTCTTCCGGTCCGACGAGTTCGTTCTTCAGATTGGAGATATGCGTAGCGAGAAGCCGCGCGGAGAATCGTTTGGTGTCGAGCTCGAGGTCCTTCGAGATCATCGTCAGCAGTCGACGCGAATCGTCGGAATCGTAGATCGAGAAATTCGAGTTCAAACCGGGTAGGAGCGCCGCCTGTGCTCGCAGAATCCGCACGCAACTGGAGTGGAACGTCGAGACCCACATGGCGTTGGCACGCGGTCCGACAAGAGCTGCCACACGCTCGCGCATCTCGGCCGCAGCCTTGTTGGTGAACGTGATGGCCAGGATCTGACCGGGGGTGACACCCCGTTCGGCCAGCAGATAGGCGATACGACGCGTCAGCACTGCAGTCTTGCCCGAGCCGGCGCCCGCGACTATCAGCAACGGCGAACCGGCATGGACCACGGCCTCGCGCTGTTGCGGGTTGAGACCCTCGAGGAGGGCGTCCGAACCCGCGTCGTGTCCCCGCGCGCCGCCCCCGTCGTGCTGGGAATGTCCGTCGTGCTCACCGAGTGCTGGGTACGTGTTCATCGCCTGTCCACGCTACCGGCGTCCACCGACACGGTCGTCAGTGCGTCCACCTGCTGGTAGAGGCACTTGGATTACCTGTGTCGAGCATGGCAAACTGGACGCTATGTTCAGCATTTCCGTTCGCGACAACACGGCCGACCCCGTCGGCCCGCTGTGGCGTTACTTTACGTGCCCCGGACCTCGGTGCACGTGATCTGAACAGCTCACCCGCCCCTGGTCCGAATCGGATCCGGGGCATTTTCGTCAGTGTGCCTGGATCGGTAACGACCCGAGCCGAGACCACGATCCACGCAGTAGGAAGAGGAGACGAATAGCAATGAGCACCCAGGCTGCAGCCCCCCATGGAAATACTGTCGATACTGTAAAAACTGCTCCGACAGACGTCGAGATCCCCCAGAGTGAGGCGGAGATCGACGAACTACGGAAAGAAATCGACCGTCTCGACGCCGAGATCCTCGCGGCCATCAAACGCCGCTCCGAGGTCTCCCAGATCATCGGCCGTACCCGGATGGCATCGGGTGGTCCGCGTCTGGTGCACAGCCGCGAGATGAAGGTCCTAGAACGATTCAACGAGCTGGGCCAGGAAGGCCACACTCTCGCGATGCTGCTCCTACGCCTGGGCCGCGGACGCCTGGGCCACTAGCGCACACCCAGATCACTTGCGAACGGCCACATCGGATGCCTCTGGCAGTCCCGATGTGGCCGTTCGCGTGTGTATCAGCTCTCGAGCGCGATGTACTTCGTGTTCAGGTATTCCTCGATCCCCTCGGTCCCGCCCTCGCGGCCGAATCCGGATTCCTTCACGCCACCGAACGGCGCTGCCGCGTCCGAGATCACTCCGCGGTTGACGCCGATCATTCCTGATTCCAGTGCGTCGGAAACCCGAAGCGCACGGTCGAGATCCCTCGTGAAGATGTACGCGGCCAGTCCGAACTCGGTGTCGTTGGCGGCTGCGATTCCCTCGGCTTCGGTGTCGAAGCCGGTGATCGCGGCGACGGGTCCGAACACCTCTTCTTTCAGAATCCGCGCGCTGGCCGGAACGTCTGCCAACACCGTGGCTGGATAGAAGTACCCTTCACCACCCGGCGCTTCGCCGCCCAGTCGCACCTTCGCCCCGGCATCCACCGCATCTGCAACCAACTCCGCGACCGTGTCGAGTTGGTTCTGGTTGATCAGCGGGCCGAGCTTCGTCTCCGGGTCGGTACCGGGTCCCATCGTGAAAGTCGCCATCTTCTCGGTCAGCTTGGTCGTGAACTCTTCACGCACGGCGTTGGCGACGTGGAACCGGTTGGCGGCGGTGCATGCTTCGCCACCGTTGCGAAGCTTCGCCAGTACCGCGCCCTCGACTGCCTTGTCGACGTCCGCGTCGTCGAACACCACGAAGGGTGCGTTGCCACCCAATTCCATCGACGTGCGGAGCAATCGCTTCGCGGACTTCTCCACCAGCATCTTGCCGACGCCGGTGGACCCGGTGAAGGTGAGCTTGCGCAGTCGAGGGTCGTCGATGAGAGGGCCGGTCACTTCACCGGATTTCGATGTCGGCAACACCGAGAGGACTCCGTCGGGCAACCCTGCTTCGGCCATGAGCTGAGCAAGCAACAACATCGTCAACGGGGTCTCCGAGGCGGGCTTGACGATGATCGTGCAGCCGGCGGCCAACGCCGGGCCGATCTTGCGGGTACCCATCGCCAACGGGAAATTCCAGGGAGTGATGGCCAGACACGGTCCGACCGGCGCTTTGGTGACAAGGATCCGGCCGTTGCCCGCCGGGGCCGGCGTGTAGCGCCCGCCGATGCGAACGGCCTCCTCGCTGAACCACCGGAAGAACTCAGCCCCGTACTTCACCTCGGCGCGACTTTCGGCGAGTGCCTTGCCCATTTCGAGGGTCATCAGCAGCGCCACGTCCTCCGCTCGCTCGGTGATCTTCTCGAAGACGGCTCGCAGGATTTCACCACGCTCGCGCGCAGGTGTGCTCGCCCACTTCGACGAGACGGCCACGGCTTCGTCGAGAGCGCGCAGCGCGTCCGCGGGGCTCGCATCGGCGACATCGGTCAACGATTTCCCGGTCGCCGGATCCGCCACCGGGAAGGTCGCGTTGTTCTCCGCGGGCACGAACCGACCGCCGACGAACAACTGGGTGGGAACTGATCGAATGAATTCGAATGTGTCCATGGGTTCCATGATGCTCGTCGGAGCCGCGTCCGTCTGCCCGCGAGCGAGACTCACGCGGAAGTTTCCAGCTTGTGCCACTAAAGTCGATGATCGTGAGCACTGACATCACCGGAACCTCAGCCTGGCAGAAACTGCGCGCTCATTACGCCGACATCGAAGGCGTTCACCTGCGAGAACTCTTCCAGGACGATCCAGCCCGCGGGCGAGAGCTGACGATCGACGCCGGTGATCTTCACATCGACTACAGCAAGCATCGCGTCAGCCGCGAGACTCTCGCGCTGCTCGTCGACCTGGCCCGCGAGGCCGGCGTCGAGGCACGACGCGACGCGATGTTCGCGGGCGATCACATCAACACTTCCGAAGACCGCGCCGTACTGCACACAGCGCTGCGTCTGCCCAAGGATTCTGCTCTGACCGTCGACGGTCAAGACGTCGTCGCGGACGTTCACGAAGTTCTGGACGCGATGGGCGCTTTTGCCGATCGTGTGCGCAGCGGCGAGTGGACCGGAGCTACCGGCAAGCGCATCCGCACCATCGTCAACATCGGCATCGGCGGTTCCGACCTCGGGCCGGTGATGGTCTACCGCGCACTACGGCATTACGCCGACGCCGGAATCAGCGTCCGGTTCGTCTCCAACATCGACCCTGTCGACCTGGTCGGGCAGCTCGACGACCTCGATCCGGAGACGACGCTCTTCATCGTCGCATCCAAGACGTTCTCCACCCTCGAGACCCTCACCAACGCGACAGCGGCAAAGCGTTGGCTGTTCGCCGGTCTGGGCAGCGAAGACGTCTCGGCCGTAGCCAAGCATTTCGTCGCAGTCTCCACCCACGGTGACCGTGTGGCGGAGTTCGGCATCGACACCGCGAACATGTTCGGGTTCTGGGATTGGGTCGGCGGGCGCTACTCCGTCGACTCGGCGATCGGCTTGTCGGTCATGTGTGCCGTCGGACCCGTTCGCTTTGCGGAGTTCCTCGACGGTTTCCACCAGATCGACACGCACTTCCGAAACCAACCGCTCGAGCAGAACGCGCCGGTCCTCCTCGGCCTCATCGGGCTCTGGTATTCCAACTTCTTCGGCGCACAGTCCCGCGCAGTGCTGCCCTACTCCAACGACTTGCTGCGCTTTCCCGCCTACCTGCAGCAGCTGACCATGGAATCCAACGGCAAATCGGTTCGCGCCGACGGCTCACCGGTGACCACGTCCACCGGTGAGATCTTCTGGGGCGAGCCCGGAACCAACGGCCAACACGCCTTCTACCAACTCCTGCATCAGGGCACCTGGCTGGTGCCTGCCGATTTCATCGGGTTCGCGGAATCCACCGACGATCTGCCTACTGCGGACGGCACGGGATCAATGCACGATCTGCTCATGAGTAACTTCTTCGCTCAGACAAAGGTTCTCGCGTTCGGGAAGACTGCCGAAGAAATCGCGTCAGAGGGCACTGCTCCGGAGCTGGTGCCACACAAGGTGATGCCAGGCAACCGACCGTCGAGCACTATCTTGGCGAAGGAGCTGACCCCCTCGGTCGTCGGTCAGCTGATCGCACTTTACGAGCACCAGGTATTTGTCGAAGGTGCTGTCTGGGGTGTCAATCCGTTCGATCAGTGGGGCGTCGAACTCGGCAAGACACAAGCCATGGAACTGGGGCCTGCGCTCTCTTCCGAAGCAGCACCCGGCGACCTCGGCGACACATCCACAGATGCTCTGGTGCAGTGGTACCGCAGAGAGCGCGGACGGGCCTGACTCACGCGGCCGCCGGGCCGAACCAACTTTCCGTTGTGTACACGCGTCCGGATCGGTCGACGAGCCGAGCGCGAAGCTCTTGCTGTTCAACCCATTTGATGGCGCTTATCCCCCGGATCAACGCAGCCTCGCTCGCGGCGTACGCCCACACCGCGTCGTCAGCAATCACCGAGACCTGTGCCCATTCCGTGGAGGGCCGCTCCTGGTTCGGCTCCCAGGAGGGCAGCTCCAGCGCCCGCGCCGTCGCCATCGCGGTTCCGTTGATCAGTTCGACTTCTTCGCTGTCCGGCACCGGAATCTGCCAGCCACCAGCCGGTGCATGGCCGGCCGTGGCGATCACGTCGCCGATCCGCACAGCAACGCCGCATTGTAATTCGGCGGCGACGATCTGCGCGGCGCGATCGACGGTGTCGGCCTTGGCAACTCCGGTGATGTCGAACGACGCACCCCAGGGCGCGTACACCACGTCTCCGTCGAGCTGTACGTCCTCGAACGTCGGGGTCGGGTGCACCGGAGGGATGGATTCGTCCTCGGAGTAGTTGTCGGCAAGCGGATTGACTGCACCGCCGGTCATACGGGCAGCCCACAGCGCCGACCGCAGCAGAGCCGACATACGTCGTGTCACTTTGACCGGAGTTCCCTGAGCGAGGTTGACGGCGTGAATCTCGGCGTCTCCCCGGCGAAGGTCGCAGACCGCTTCGGTTTCGTCGATGGCAGCTGCGATCAACGCGTGCGCAGTAGGCAGCGCAGCGCCCTCGGTGACGTCCACCTCCACGGCGGAATCCCACATCGCCCACTTCTCGACACTGACCATGTCAGTCCTGCCCTTCGAACACACTGTGTTGTAACCAGTATGCGCCGGTCAGCAACCCCCGTGCCATAAAGCGCTTCCGAGGCCGAGGCACACATGCCGCAGGTTGAGCAGCGCACGGCGGGGACTGGATGGTAGATCTGTGCGACAGAATTGCCGCCCGGACTGTCGCCCTCCGTGTGCAAGACGTGGAATCCTCCACATGGTTCTGACATGCACCTGACTGCGACGACGTCGACTACTACTGGCGCAGCGGGCAATTCCGATCCGAAAGACGCAGAGTCAACGCTCGACATGTCCGGCCGGCCGGCTGCGCTTCGAGCCCGGTCCGCCGCAGCAACACGCCCGGGCGGCGCTGATGTCACCGCATGAACCTTATGTCACCGCATGAAAAATGGGGACCGACGAGAAGCACTGTGTTCCAACGTCGATGACATACCAATCGGCCGCTTTCGATGCGCGTCACTTTCGCAGGTGGACACACCTGAGCGCTCACTCTCGAGTGCAGCAAAATACGGGCCCACCACTGCGCGCGAGCGTCGAGCAGAGCACCGAGAAGAAGTCCCGAACACGCGGCGCGCCAACCGCCGGCACGACGACGCCCGGTGCCCGGCGGTAGCGCTTCGCACGTTACAGACCGAGCAGGAATGCATCGACACAAAATGGATAGGACCGGCTGAAAGAACCTGCAGCACAATGGCGTAACCACCACCGTTCGGCTTATACGCTACCGCCGTACACCTTGGCAAAACGAACGGTCAGTACGCGGCGAAAATCACATACTTTACAAAGTCTTTGGAATTTTTCTGCGCCAAATATCCGCAGGTGAAAGGACTTTCGACCAGAGTCCAGAATAACCGTGTCGTCTACTATGTGAAAACTGCGAAGTAGCTGTGACGCTGGGTCACGCTCGAGGGAGGAATTGTGACCGATTCATTCAAGGACCGTTTGAACGCCTTGTACCCGGCCACAGCACCGAGACTCACCAACGCACAAGTTGTGGAAGCCCTTTCGCAACGTGGATGCAAGATTTCGACACCGTACCTCTCGCAACTCCGGAGCGGTGTGCGCACGAATCCATCGGAGCAAGTCGTTTTGGCATTGGCCGATTACTTCGGCGTGGCAGCAGAGTACTTCTTCGGCCCGACACCTCGCCAAGATCCCGAACTGATTCCGGAAGAAGACCGTTCGGTTGTCGAGGAGTTCCACGACAGCGAATTACGTTCTCTGGCCATAAAAGCGGTCGATCTCTCCCCTGAATCGCAGGACTTGCTCTCATCGATTGCGGAGAAACTTCGCTCGTCCGAAGGACTCCCGGCCGTCCCTCCGGATTGCAGCACCTACACCCCACCGTTCACTCGCGACTAGTCCGGAGCGGAGTTCAGCGAGTCAGATCAGCGAGTCAAGCGGCCCAATAGTGCCGAAGCTGTGATGATTCCGAGCAGCGCGGCCCCGATCAGCACGCCGAAGTCGACGAGGTAGTCGGTCGGCATTCCGATCAGCAGACCGCGCAGCGCTGACACCTCGTAACTCAGCGGATTGATGCGACTGAGCCACTGAACCCACGTCGGCATGAGTTCGACCGGGTACAGAGCGTTGGACGCGAAGAACAACGGCATGGTGATCGCCTGGCCGATGCCCATCAATCGATCTCGTTTGAGCACGATCCCCGCGATCG
Source organism: Rhodococcus sp. SG20037 (assembly GCF_031763325.1). NCBI lineage: Bacteria > Bacillati > Actinomycetota > Actinomycetes > Mycobacteriales > Nocardiaceae > Rhodococcus > Rhodococcus sp. SG20037. Next base: position 4,716,633 of record NZ_CP134497.1, read on the forward strand.
CAACCGACAGACAGGCGAAGAACGCCGAGCCGAGGACAACGACAGCCACGACGCCGAGCAGCTTGATCGGGTTCCACGTCATGCTCACGCCCAGCAGCGCCGCTACAACGACTACGACCACGGCCTGGGCGACCGCACGGATACCGGCTGCAAATGCCTTTCCGGTGACCAGTGCGGCTCGTGGCGTCGGCGTCACCATGAGTTTGGTGAGGACTCCCGCGTCACGCTCCCAGATGATCTGGATTCCGTAGAAGATCGCAACAAAAAGCGCGGACTGCGCAATGATGCCCGGCGCGAGAAAGTCGAGATACGGTACGTCGCCAGTCGGGATCGCTCGGATATGACTGAACGTCTGACCGAAGATCACCAACCAGAGGATCGGCTGGATTGCGCGCGTGACCAATTCAGATCGGTCGTGCCGCAACTTCTGAACTTCCACGAGGCAGAATGTGTAAATTCTCGAGAGCAATCGAGCAAGACTGTTGGTAGTGGGATCAGCCCAAGCGGCGCGCTGTGCGACGGGCAGTGCGGACATCGCGGAGACCTCCTGACTTGCCGCCGGTGAGGTCGTCGCCGGTGTAGTGACGGAACACGTCTTCGAGAGTGGCCTCCGGCCCCAGTTCGGCGGCCAACGCGCTCGGCTCGCCCACTGCACGAAGTTCACCGTGATGCATCAACGCAACACGATCACACAACTCCTCGGCTTCTTCCATGTAGTGCGTCGTGAGCAGGACGGTCATGCCGTATCGCTTCTGCATCTCCGCCACTCGCTTCCAGACGGATTCGCGGGCAATGGGATCCAACCCCACCGTCGGTTCGTCGAGTACCAGCAGCGACGGTCGGTTCACCAGTGCCTGCGCAAGTTCGAGCCGTCGCACCATACCGCCGGAGAAGCTCGACGCGAGACGCTCACCTGAATCGAGCAGATCCACCATCTCGAGCGCTTGGTCGACCCGCTCGCGTCGTTCGGACCGCGGAACGTCGTACAGGCGCGCGAACCAGGTCACGTTCTCGCGTGCGGTCAATGCGCTTTCGATCGAGAGCTGTTGTGGCACGTACCCGAGGTAGCGCCGAATGGTCATCGCTTCGCTGCGAACGGAGCGACCGAGAATTCGAATGTCACCCTCTTGCAGAGGAAGTAACGTGTTGAGCAATCTGATCGTCGTCGTCTTTCCTGCACCGTTGGGACCGAGCAGGCCGAAGCATTCCCCCGCGTTGACGACCAGACTCAGGTTGTCCACCGCCCGATGACCGCCGAACTTGTATGTGACCGAGTCGATCTCGACCGCGGGTGCGTCAGGGTCAGGCATGTGCACTGCTCGGCTCCTCCACCACTGCGTCAGCATCTCACTGCCCCCCGCCTTCCGATCCGGCTGCTGCCAGAGCGCTCGCCAATCGAGACAGGGCCGGTAGAGCAGCCTCGATACTTGCCCTGTCCTCTGCGGTCAGAGTCGACAATGCCTGACCGACAATCACACTCCGGCGATCACGCCACACCTCGACGCGGGCGCGCGCCTCGTCCGCGAGCACCAATCGCGCGACGCGGCGGTCGGCCTCGTCGGCAACGCGTTCGATCACTCCATCGTCGACGAGCTGCCGCACCAAGGTGGACACCGTGTTTGCCGCGACACCCAATCGCCCGGCAGCCTCGGCCACCGACAGACCCGGGTTGCGTCGTAGCAGCCTGACGAGTTCGATCTGGGCGCCGGCGAGCGGTCGTTCCGCAAACGGCCGCCCCGACGCCTTCCTCGTGCCCCGGCGCAATTGTCCGAGCGTCTCCAGGACGTCATCCGCAAGATTTGCTCCGCTTCCATCCACAACCTCACAATAGCTCTGTAACAGAGCTATTGTCGAGGAATCCGGACGCCCGGCGTTTTCAGCTCGTCCGCAACGGGTATCCCCGATTGCTTGTCCCGAGCACTCCCGCCCAGAACGGAGACGTCATGCGCAGACAGTGGTTGTTCGCGACGGTTGCGAGTACCGCCCTGATCCTCACCGGTTGCTCGCCCGACGCCCTCGATTCCGGGGACAGCGCAGACAACGTCACTGCCATTGCGACGTCGCTGTCGCCACCCGCCGCCGCTGATGCACCCCTGCTGAAGACCGCCGACTCCCCACTCGGGACGATCGCCGTCGACGGCGAAGGCATGACCGTCTACGTCTACAACCCGGACGAGGAGAACTCACAAGCCGGGTCGTGCGACGAAGCGTGCCTGCGTTACTGGCCGGCGGTCACCTCGGTGACCGATTCACCCATCGTCGAAGGAATCGACGCCGTCATCGACACTGTCGACGGGCCTGAAGGATCTTTCCAGATCACCGTCAACGGCAAGCCTGTTTATCGGTACCTCGACGACAAGGTTCCCGGCGACATGCTCGGACAGAGCGTCGGCAGCCTGTGGTGGATGATCGACGCCGCCGGAAACCCCGTGTTCAAGACCGAGTAACCCTCAGTTGTACGGCTGCCGCGCGGTTTCGGGGTCGCCGTACGTGATTGCCCGTTCCCGACGCGTTTTCGACGCCAAGGTTGCGCCCCAGTTCAGCACCGTGCTGGCGCGATTGCGGAACCCCGCGAGAAACGCGATGTGGATGATTCCCCAGGACACCCATCCGATGAACCCGGACAACTGGACCGGCCCTGCCTGAAGCAACGCGTGGCGTCGCGAAATGTAGGCCGCGGTTCCAAGATCGCGGTACTTGAACGGTTTTCGGCTGGGCACTCCGTTTTCCACGGTTGCCGCGATCCGGGCACCGGCGTGCCGACCACCCTGCATCGCGACCTCGGCCACCCCGGCAAGTTTGTCCCGCGACATGAGGTCGCCCACCACGTAGACGTTCGGGTGGCCGGGAACGGTCAGATCGGCTTCCACCTCGATGCGGCCACCGCCGACCTGCTTCACACCCAGCGCCGTGGCCAGTGCCTCGGCGAACGGCACTGCTTCGACGCCCGCGGTCCACAGAATCGTGCGGGTCTCGTACTGCCGCTTCTCTTTTGTCTTCTTGTCCGTCGTCTCGATGCTGGTCTCGCACACGTCGGTGACGTGCACGCCGAGGTGAGTCTCGACGCCGATCCCGTCGAGAGTACGTTTGGCGGCGGCCGAGAGCTTGCGACTGAACGAAGGGAGCACCCGATCGTCGCCGTGGAAGAGCAGTACCCTTGCCTCGTCAGGGTCGATGGACCGGAACTCGTTGGTGAGCGCGTGCATCGCCAATTCGCGGATCTGTCCGGCTAATTCGACGCCGGTGGGTCCGCCGCCCGCCACGGCGAATGTCAGCCACGGTCGACGTTCTTCCGCAGTCGGGAGCGATTCGGCCATCTCGAACGCAGCAATGAGACTGCGCCTGATCGCCAAAGCGTCGTCGAGGGTTTTCATGCCGGGCGCCCATTTGATGAACTCGTCCTGGCCGTGGTAGGACTGGCGCATTCCAGCCGCCACGATCAGGTAGTCGTACGGCAATTCGAAGGTCGACCCGTCGAAGCGACTGGCAGTCAGTATCCCGGCGTCGGCGTCCACCGACTTGGCCTCGCCCAGAACGACGTTCGTGTTCTTGTTGTCCTCGAGCAGATGTCGCAGCGGACTTGCGATCTGCCCTTCGGAGAGCAGACCCGTGGCGCACTGGTAGAGCAGGGGCTGGAAGACGTGGCTGGTCCCTCGGTCGATCAGAACCACCTCGACGTCAGCCTTCTTGAGTCGTCTCGCTGCATACAGTCCACCGAAGCCGCCACCGACGATCACTACCCGGGGCTTACCGTTCGAGATGTGGATGCTCATCAGACAAACCTCGCTGTCACGGAGTTGGGCAGGAATCGTAGGGCCGCATCTATCCCTTGCCACTTGAGGCCGGGTAGCGCCGCTCGGGTGGTTTCCTTCTCGATAGCGTCGACCATGGCACTGACGCCTTCGTCCAGACTGGCCATGAGCGCAGCGTCGTCGCCGGCGCCGGCGGACATGTCGGTCTTGATGAAGCCCGGCAGCAGCGTGGTGACCCGAATAGGTGTGCGCGCCAACTCGATACTGAGCGCCTCACCCAGCGCCGCTACTCCCGCCTTGCTCGCCGAATAGGCCGCTTTTGGCCCGGGTAGCCCCCGATCCGCGCTTATCGAGGACACGAGAACCAGGTGTCCGGAGTCCTGCGCGCGGAAGATCTCGAGCGCAGCTTCACACTGCGACAGCGCGCCGACAAAATTCGTCTGCGCTGTTGCAAGATTCGCGTGCGCTTTTCCGGTTCCGATCTTGGCGCCCTTGCCGAGCCCGGCGTTCACGATCACCCGGTCCAGGCCACCCAACTCGTCGCGCAGCTCACCGAAAACCCGGACGACGGAATCGTGTTCGGTCACATCGAGTTCGCGCACTGCGACGCTGATCGACGGGTACTGCGCCACCAGCTCCCCACGCAGCGTGTCGAGACGATCCGTCCGCCGGGCACACAACGCGAGGTCGCGACCGGCCGCGGCGAATCTCCTGGCCATCTCCTCACCCAGACCCGAACTGGCACCGGTGATCAAAATCTTCTGCCGCGTCATGGGTGCAACTGTAACCATCATCGAGTTCTCGTACCCGGCGGTAACCGAGCGAACTCGGACCGATCCGACATACCGTGGAGCAATGACCGACGAATTCGATGTCATCGTGATCGGCGGTGGACCCGCCGGCGAGAACGCCGCCGCATACGCCATCGCCGGAAGTAATCGCACCGCCGCAATCGTGGAACACGAACTGGTCGGCGGTGAATGCTCGTATTGGGCCTGTATGCCCAGCAAGGCACTACTGCGCCCGGGGCAGGTCCTCGAGGCGGCCGACGCCTTGCCCGGGATCCCGGCCGGACCGCTGGACGTCGATGCCGTTCTGAAACGGCGCGACTCGTTCACCCACAACCACGACGACTCGTCCCAGGTCGACTGGGCAACCTCCGCGGGCATCACCGTGATCAAAGGCCACGGGGTCATCGACGGCGAGCGAGCAGTGACCGTCGACGGGACCCGTAAGCTCCGTGCCCGCCGTGCCGTCGTACTCGCCACGGGAACGACCGCCACCGTCCCGAAGACACCGGGATTGCGCGAGGCACTCCCGTGGACCTCGCGCGACGCCACCAACCTGCACGAGGTTCCGTCGCGAGTGGCGGTCATCGGCGGCGGAGTGGTCGCAACGGAGTGCGCAACGTGGTTGTCGTCGTTCGGCGCTCACGTGACGTTGCTCGTGAGGGGCGATGCTCTGTTGAAATCAGCAGAACCGTTTGCCGGAACGATGGTGGCCGAAGCACTCGGTGCCCGCGGTGTGGACGTTCGACTGAGCACTGCCGTCAACTCGGTCTCACGCCCCGATGCCAAGGACACCGGCGAAGGTCACATCCACGGTGGACCCGTCAGCATCGAGACATCGTCCGGCGTGATCGAAGTCGACGAGGTCATCGTCGCGGCGGGCCGCGGGCCGACATCTGCCGATCTCGGCTTGTCCGTCATCGGCCTCGAGGACGGCAAGTACGTCACCACTGACGATCACCTCTGTGCCCAAGGTGAGTGGCTCTACGCCGTCGGCGACATCAACGGTCGTTCTCCCCTCACCCACATGGGCAAGTATCAGGCGAGAGTCTGCGGAGACGTCATCGCCGCGCGGGCCGAGAGCCGCGGACTCAGGGGACCTCGGTACACGGCGTCGGCGGACAATGGACAGGTCCCCCAGGTGGTGTTCACCTCACCCGAAATCGCCTGGGTGGGACGCACCGAGAAGAAAGCTCGCGACGACGGCTACGACGTCGAAGTCGTGGAGATCGAACTCGCAGTCGCGGGATCTTCGCTGCTGCGCGACGACTACTCGGGGCGCGCGAAGTTGGTGATCGACAAGGCCACCGACGTGATCCTCGGCGCTACCTTCGCCGGGCCCGAAGTATCCGAGCTGGTGCATGCGGCGACAATCGCGGTCGTCGGCGCCGTACCACTGGAAACTCTCTGGCATGCGGTGCCCTCGTATCCGACGGTCAGTGAAGTCTGGCTTCGATTGCTGGAGGCTCGCCGCTGACGCGCTCCCGAAGTACGTATAGTCGCGACATGGCGTCCGACATACTTGTGACCACGGCCGACGGCACCCTGCGCGGCCGCCGGGTGGGAAAACTTCGTGCCTGGCGCGGAATTCCCTACGCCCGGCCGCCGGTCGGAACACTGCGTCTGACGCGACCACAGCCGGTCACGCCGTGGACCGGAGAACGCGACGCGATCAGGTTCGGCGACGCGTCTGTCCAACACAAGAAGGGGCTGTTGCTCGCGCCCGGGAAGTACCAGCCGAGCAGCGAGGACTGCCTGACGCTCAACGTGCTCGCCCCCGCGAACACCGGCAATACTCCGCGTCCCGTCATGGTTTTCATCCACGGTGGGGCAAACACCATCGGGACCTCGGCCACCGGCTTGTACTCGGGCGTGTCCCTCGTCGAACGCGGCGACGTCGTCTACGTCTCGATCAACTACCGGCTCGGCGCTCTGGGCTACCTCGATTTCACCCCGTTCTCAACATCCGAGCGCGTATTCGACTCCAACCTCGGACTGCGCGATCAGGTCGCGGCCCTGCAGTGGGTGCAACGCAACATCGCCGCCTTCGGTGGGGATCCTGAAAAAGTCACGATTTTCGGTGAATCCGCCGGAGCCACCGCCGTCACTACCCTGATGGCGACTCCGGCCGCCAAGGGACTCTTCGCCGGCGCTATCGCCGAGAGTTCGGCTCCGGATCTGGTCTCGAGCACGCAGCGATCGCATGCCTGGGGCGCGCGTTTCGTCGAGATCCTCAATTCCGGCCTACCACCCGCGAAGGCCCTGACCTCGGCGACAGCCGTCGAATTGGGCAGAGCCGGAAGCAGACTGGGCGCCGAGGTACTCGCGAACACACCTGGACTACATCCCTTCGGACCGGTCGTCGACGGCGACTTCCTCCCCCGCTCCCCCTTGGACGCATTCAAAGAAGGATCGGCACACCAGGTGCCGATGATCATCGGCACCAACAGACGGGAGGGGACGCTGTTCCCGAAGGTGCTCGACGCACTTCCGACCAACCCGTCGCGCATCGACACCATGTTTGCCCTCACCGATCCCGAGGCCGGGAAGCGCATCCTCGCGACCTATCCCGGCTACCCGGACGAGCAGTCCGCGATCGACGTCGGCGGAGACGTCACGTTCTGGCACCCGTCCGTGGAGTTGATGCAAGCGCACGCACAATCGGCGCCGACGTACGCCTACCGATTCGACTTCGCGCCGACGATGATGCGCTGGCTCGGCCTCGACGCCACACACGGATTCGAGATGTTTGCAGTCTTCGGCATCGGTGACACCCTTGTCGGGCGCGGCCTCACCCTTCCCGGCGGTCGACGCGGACTGCGCGCAGTCACCGAATCTGTTCAGGGACACTGGCTTCACTTCGCCGAGCACGGCTCGCCGCGCGGATCGTGGCCGCGCTACGAGGGGCAGGAGCGTCGGACCATGATCTTCGACGAGATCGTCCGCGTCGAGAACGATCCCAGACGTGAACAACGCTTGGCCTGGGCGGGATACAGCGGTTACCGTAGCCACGGCACCGACATCTCCCTACCGTGACGAGCCCCCTCGAGATCACTCTCGATTCCGGGGTCGTACGCGGGCGCCTCGATCGAGGACTGCGCACCTGGCGAGCAATCCCCTACGCGGCGGCCCCGACCGGTCCTCGGAGATTTCGCGCACCGCAGCCGGTCGAGGCTTGGAATGGTGTCCGCCCGGCGGAAGCATTCGGCTCTCCGTCTCCGCAGCGCAAGAGCAATTTCGACGAGAACTCACTCTTCGTCAATGTCGTGGCCCCGCAGGTACCGTCGGATTCGTTGCGACCGGTCATGGTTTTCATTCACGGCGGCGCGTACAACGGCGGGAATCCGTCGACGCCCATGTACCGCGGAACGAGCCTGGTCGAACGTGGCGACATCGTCTACGTCTCGATCCAATATCGTCTCGGCGCGTTGGGCTACCTCGATTTCAGTGAATATTCCACTGCGGAAAGATCATTCGAGACGAACCTCGGATTGCGCGATCAGATCGCCGCGATGACGTGGGTCCAACGCAACATCGCCGCTTTCGGCGGCGACCCGAACGCCGTCACCGTCTTCGGTGAATCGTCCGGCGCCAACGCGGTCACCACTCTGATGGCAACGCCGGCGGCACGAGGGCTGTTCGCCCGGGCCATCGCTCAAAGTCCGCCGGCTGCTTCGGCATACGGAAAAGAGCGAGCGCACCGTTGGGCACGCGAGTTCCTCGAGATCGCACAGGCTCCGGATGCCGATCCGGCATCGTGGCTGCGCTCCGCTTCGGTGAAGGACCTGGTCGCTGCCGGCGAAGAACTTGCGCGCCGCGGCGCGGACGAAGAACCCGGAACGCGGCCATTTGCCCCCGTGGTGGGTGACGACGTCCTTCCCGAACACCCGCTCGACGTGTTCGCCGCCGGACGCGCCCACCCCGTTCCGCTGCTCGTCGGTTCGAATCTCCACGAGGGAAGAATCTTCCCGCGCGTTCTCGACATCTTGCCTACCGACCCGGTTCGGATCGAGAAGATGTTCTCCCACACCACCCCTGAAGTGAAAGCACGTGCGCTCGCGGCGTATCCCACGTATCCGCACCGGTTTGCTGCCGCAGATCTCGGCGGCGACATCACGTTCTGGGAGCCCGCGATACTCTGCGCACAGGGTCATTGCCAGGTAGCTCCTACCTACAGTTACCGCTACGATTTTGCGCCTCGCCTGCTCAGACTCGTCGGCATGGGCGCTACCCACGCCACCGAATTGCTTGCGGTCTTCGGGCGTTCGGATGCACTCACCGCGGCCTTGACCGCGGTCGGTGGGCGCCGCGGACTGACTGCGGTGACCTCCACCATGCAGCGCCACTGGATCCATTTCGCCCGCCACGGAGTGCCGGACCGGGATTGGCCCGCCTACTCCGTACCGGAGCGGCAAACAATGATCTTCGACGAGACGTCCCGAGTGGAGAACGACCCGATGGGTGAGCGTCGACGGGCTTGGATCGGCTACGAGCACAGGCGCTGAAGCCCGATCAGAAGAACTGACCTTTCACGAAACCTGCGAGTAGGACGGCAAATCCGCCCACCTCACCGACGATCAGCAGAAACATCCCGAGGTGCAGGGGCGGACCGGCGGACTCGAACTGATTGTCGGTGTCCTTCATCGCACCGTGAGCGATGTAGCTGAATATCGCTGCGAGAAAGAAGAACACGACCACTGCGGCACTGGTCAGGTTGATCCACGTCGGCCACGCACTGAGTTCGACGAACACCGCGATCAGCAGCGTCGCAAACGAGTACATCAGGGCAGCGCGGTGTGCGATGTCGACATACGGATGGGCGAGGTGATTGTCCGAAGTGGCCATCTGTCGGTATTTCCAGATTCCCAGGCACAGGGAGAGAAGGAAGATCAGACCGGCAGCGAGAAGCGTCAGTGTCGTGTCGATCCCCAGCGTCATCTGCCCACCCCGCAGTGCGTTTCCAGCGAGTCACCGCTGGGTGATCCAGCCGAAGGCTTGTCGTAGACGACAACCAGCACCACCGCACGATCCGCCGACACCGACCGCATCCGGTGCGGCGTATTCGCGTCGAAGTACAAGCTGTCGCCGGCGTCGAGGTGCATCGTCTGCCCGGGGATTTCGAATTCTACGGATCCGGAATGCACGAACACGAACTCCTCTCCCGTGTGGTCCATGAACTTGGGACCCATCACCGAGGCCGGATGAACCACGAACGGCTGCATGGCCTTTCCGACCAGTGAGGGCGCGATCGGATCGTAGACGGAAGACTGCACGGAGTTGGCCGGGTCGATCACGCGGTCCTTCGCGCGCACGATCGTCATGGCATTTCCCTCCATACTGTCCGAGAACAGTTGCCCCACATCGGCGTCGAGCACACGCGCAATCTTGAGTGCCACCGCGATCGACGGGGTACTGATACCCCGCTCGACCTTGGAGAGATAGCTCTTCGTCAGACCGGTCTGCTCGGCCAGGCCCTCGAGCGTCAGACCAGCGCGACGCCGATGTGTTCGCAAAAACGCTGCCATTCGGTTCCCCTCACGAGACTTTGTGTCATCACCCTACCAATACATTGACCTGCGGCGATCAGCGATGCAGGAATCGAAGGTTGCACATTTCCGTCCTATATGACACTTTGTGTCTTATAGGTGACTGAATGTCATTGATTCCCGGGTCCCGAGAAAGGCACACCCTATGACCGACACGATGCATGCGAGCAAGCAGGAACTCATGGCCACCGCCGAGACGAAGATGCTCACCGAAGTAGCGACAGGTAGTTGGACTCTTCGACAGAAGATCGCACTGACCTGCCGGGCACTGTCGGACGCCGGCCACGACTCCGGCCTTGCCGGACAGATCTCCGCCCGCGGTGAGCAGCCAGGAACGTTTGTCACACAGCGACTCGGCCTCGGGTTCGACGAGATCACCGAGGACAACCTCCTGCTCGTCAACGAGGATCTCGAAGTCCTCGACGGGGAAGGCATGCCGAACCCCGCCAACAGGTTCCACAGTTGGATCTACCGCGCACGACCCGACGTCAACTGCATCGTCCACACACACCCGCTACATGCGACGGCGCTGTCGATGCTCGAGATTCCCCTCGTCGTCTCCCAAATGGACATCGCGCCGCTCTACGACGACTGCGCATTTCTCGCCGACTGGCCCGGGGTTCCCGTGGGAAACGAGGAGGGCGAGATCATTTCGGCTGCACTCGGCGACAAGCGGGCAATTCTGCTCGCCCACCACGGCCAACTCGTCGTCGGCAACACGGTCGAAGAGGCATGCTCTCTCGGGCATCTGATCGAGCGAGCGGCCAGACTGCAGTTGCTGGCGATGGCTGCCGGAGACATCAAGCCGCTACCGCCTCGCCTGGCGAAGGAGGCACACGATTGGACACTGACTCCTCGGCGCAGCGAGGCGAACTTCGCTTACTACGCCCGTCGCGCTCTCCGCAATCATCCCGACACACTGACCAACTGACTTTTGTTTCCCACCAACAGAACTGAGAGCCTCATGAGCAGCACCATCAAGGGAATCGTCGCCTATCCCATCACCCCGTTCGACCGGGACACCGGAGCATTCGACCCCAAGCCGCTACACACGCTCCTCGACAGCATGATCAGCAGTGGTGTCGACGCGATAGCCCCACTCGGCAGTACCGGCGAGAGCGCCTATCTCGACGATGCAGAGTGGGAGACGGTCGCTCGGGAGACTGTCGACTACGTCGACCGCCGAGTCCCCACCGTCGTCGGAGTGTCGGATCTGACGACGGCGGGAGCACTCCGCCGAGCATCGATCGCGGCAGACGCCGGAGCCGACGCAATGATGATCCTCCCCACGTCGTACTGGCATCTGGGTGAGCAGGAGATTCGTGAACACGTCACCGCGGTGGCCGATTCCGTCGACATTCCCACGATGATCTACAACAATCCGGCCACCACCGGGATCGACATGTCGCCGGAGTTTCTCGTCGATCTCGTCTCCACCGTCGACGGCATCACGATGATCAAGGAATCCACCGGCGACATCACCCGGATGAACCGCATCAACGAACTGAGCGGTGGCACGATCCCCTTCTTCAACGGCAGCAATCCTCTTGCACTGCAATCTTTCTCTGCCGGTGCAAGCGGATGGTGCACGGCAGCCCCGTGTCTGGCCCCCGAACAGGTGGTGCACTTCTGGCGTCTACTCGAATCCGGTGATCGGTCGGGTGCCGCCGCTGTGTTCGAACAGATCGAGCCGCTACTGAAGGTCCTCGTCAGTCGCGGACTGCCGTCGACGGTCAAAGCCGGGTTGGAATCTCTCGGCGTCGACGCCGGCCTTCCCCGCCGGCCCCTGCTGTCCCTCGACGACAACACCAGGACAGCTTTGTCCGACGCTCTGTCGGTGGCTCGCGGTGTAATCGTCGCGTCGTGACCTGACGTGGGAGTGGGTTCCGGCAAGATGGGATGCACACCGACCGAAGGAGGGGCACCATGTCCGTAGATTCACGGTCTGCGAGGATCGCCGTCACCGGCGCGACCGGTCATATCGGCGGACTGGTGGCCCGGTCGTTGGCCGACGCCGGTGTCCCGCAGCGGCTGATCGCACGGTCGGTCAACCGATTACCGCAGCTCCCCGGTGCCGATTCGGCCGAGACCACGTACGGGGATCAGGAGCGCGCTCTCGCGGCTCTGGCCGGAATCGACACCCTCTTCATGGTCTCGGCGGCCGAAAGCGCAGATCGCCTGGATCAGCACCGCACCTTCATCGACGCCGCAGCGGAGGCCGGGGTCAGGCACATCGTGTACACGTCTTTCCTCGGCGCTGCTCCGGACGCGACGTTCACGCTCGCTCGCGATCACTGGGTCACCGAAGAACATATCCGCGCTTCCGGGCTCGCATTCACCTTCCTGCGCGACAGCTTCTACCTCGATTTCCTACCCGCTCTCGCCGGTGAAGACGGTGTGATCCGCGGACCCGCAGGGGACGGTCTCGTCGGCGCGGTAGCGCGCTCCGACATTGCTGCCGTCGCTGTGTCGGTTCTGCAGGATCTGGATTCTCATGTCGGACAGACGTACAACCTGACCGGACGGGAGGCACTGACGCTCTCCGAGGCCGCGAGCATCATCACCGAAGTCACCGGCAAGCGAACCACGTACGTCGAGGAAACGCTCGAGGAAGCTTACGAATCGCGGGCGTCGTACAACGCACCCGCTTGGGAACTCGACGCATGGGTGTCGACGTACACCGCAATCGCGCAGGGTGAATTGGCGCTGATCACGGGCACCGTGGAGGACCTTGTCGGCCGGCCTGCGCTCACGCTGCGTGAATTCCTCACAGCAGAAACCGCCTGATGCCACCACGCAAAGCAACCACGGCACGCAAGGCTGCCGCAAAGAAGGCTGCACCGCAGAAGGCTGCACCGAAGAAGGCTGCACCCAAGAGGAACACGACCAGAAAGACCGCCCCGAAGAAGACTGTCGCAAAGAAGAGCTCACGCGCGACGATGCCGGATGTGCCGACTGCCGGCCCTGGTGAGAGAGTCTGGCTCCTCGACGTTCCCTTTCGGACGCCGGCGCCTGGTGCGCAATTCGTCAAGAAATGGAAGAGCTACGCGTGGGTCGGTACGGAGTTACCCGTAGAACTCGCTCCATTCAAGGCACTCCCCTTCTCTTATCAGCAGTGGGTAGAGGACGACATCAATGACAGCACCGGTGAACGTCCCGTTGCTGCACCCAAAATTCCTCGGCCCGAGCAGGTTTCGGGGGCTGCAGCCGTCGTCGATGCCGCTCGCGCCGGCAAACGCGGATTTCTGTTGGCAGACAATGCAGGCCTGGGTAAGACGCTGATCGCAGTGATGTCTGCCAAGACGATTGCCGAGGAGCGTGGCGAAACCAACATCCTCGTCCTCGTCGATCGACCCGCACAGATCACCATTCCGCATTGGCGCTATTCCATCGCCTCGGTGGGCGACGGTGGATTCCGCTGGTTGATCATGTCGCCTGACCAATTGAAGAAGCTGATCGCGCGAAACGGCCGCCCCAAGTACACGTTCGGTGTGGTGATTGCCGACGAGGCCCAGCTGTACAGCAACGACACACAGCGCACGGCGGCATTCGAGAAGGTCGCGCGCTTTTCGAATGCTCACGAGCAAGCGCCGTTCGTCCTGTCCGTGACGGCAACACCGGGACACACGCCGGCCGACCAGCGTTACCTGGCACCGCTTTTCGCGCAGCTGCATTCAGAACCTTCGGAGTACTGGTCCGACCTGGGCGCCAGGCTGGTCGAGTCCGGCCTTCCGCTGGACAAGTCCTACGGGAAGTGGACGTGGAGCGCAGAGGCGAAGGAATCACCTACGCTGCAATCTCGCGCGCTCGAGACCGTGCGTGGGTGGATGTCGAACAGCAAACCGCCCTTGATGATTCATCGACCGACTCCGTGGGGACCTGTTCCGCTCGACGGTATGCCGATCGACCTCACCCATGCCCAGCGCGCCGAGTACGAGACGGAGTGGGCCGAGTACGCCTACGAAATGGGATTGGCCCGCAAGAGTCGCAACATCGCGCGCGGCCGTGCGCTGGTTCTGCGCTACCGACAGAAAGCGGGCATGATCCGCGCCGAGTCGACGGCCCAGTGGGCGCAGGCGCAGGTCAAGGCAGGCAAGCAGGTGTTGGTGGCCGTCGAATTCGTCTCCACGGCAGGTGATCCACTGGTCGAGATGATCGAAGACGCCGGGATCTCGGTGGCAAAACTGTTCGGCGCGGTGCCGGACAAGGAGGGTCAACGTCTGCGGTTTCAACGCGGGGACGCACCGGTCATCGTCTTCAATGTCACGACCTCGATCTCGCTCCATGCCAACGAAGCACTCCCGGACGGCACTCACGCGTCCCCGTTGCCACGGACGGGAATCTTTCATCAACCGCGCTACTCAGGGATCGCGGCAGAACAGACGTTCGGTCGGTCGCATCGCGACTACCAGACGTGCCCGTGGGTCATACCCTTCGGCGTGGGCACCAAGGAAGAGGACGTCGCCACGGTCATGTTGCGCAATCTCAATTCGGTCACAGGTCTGAAAGGTGGTGATCGATCCGGTCTGCGGTCGCTGTCCGAACTGCTCGGCGTCGAGTGGCTAGAGCCTGATGTCTTGACCTCGGAGGGTTGATCTTCCAACGACCGTCCAACGCGCACAAACGAACGGTTTCGGCGGTATGCCCCAATTCTACTCCACCAAAACCGAATTCGGCTGACCGCTTCATTCCTTTCGGGACCTTGGGACTCAGGTATCTGTGACCAGACGTGGCAGACTCTTTCGAGTCGAGGTGCACCAGCCTCGAAACAGTGCCGAGAATGCGAGGGGTCCGATGCGCAATATCTACCGGTCATTGATGCGCAATGTCGGCCATACACAATGGTTCTCGGATCTCGGCAAGGATCTGGTTCCGCTCGATCGAGCAGTGCAGAGAGTGTCGGGAGGCAAGCTCTCGCTGGTCGGAGAGAACACCGTGACTCAGCTACTGCTCACCACGACGGGCCGTAAGACCGGCCGTTCTCGAACCACGCCACTCCTGTACGCACCCGACGGCGATGCGTTTGTCGTCGTCGGTTCGAACTGGGGGCAGGATACGCATCCAGCATGGACACTCAATTTGATGGCAAACCCCACCGCAATCGTGACAGTGAAGGGCGTCGAAATACCGGTCGGTGCGAGTCTGGCGGAGGGCGCCACGCGTAAGAAGCTGTGGGAGCTCGCGACCACCACGTGGCCGCCGTACGAAACCTACGCCGATCGAGCATTCGGGCGCCAGATCCGCGTATTTCGACTCCAACCTGTCAAATAACTGCTGCCGGGCGCAGGATGGGAAGGACCACCCTGCCGATCTCAGGAGCATTCGCGAATGTCCACAGCACTGACTCACGCAGAAGACACACAGATCAAAGCTTCCAACGGGCGGATCGCACTGGAGCCGAACCCCCGCCGAATTCGAGCCTTCTTCGCTGGTCACGCCGTCGCAGACACCACTCGTTCGGTATACCTTTTCGAACGCGGCCGCCTGCCGATGTACTACATCCCCCTCGCGGACGTTCGTACCGAATTCCTCGTCCCGACGTCGACGACCACCCATTGCCCATGGAAAGGTGACGCCACCTACTGGACGATCGAGATCGGGGATCGCCGGGCCGAGGACGCCGTCTGGACCTACCCTGAACAGTTCGACGGTTCCCTGGATCTGAGTGAGTACGTCGCATTCTATTGGGATCGCATGGACGCCTGGTACGAGGAGGATCAACAGGTCTTTGTCCACGCCCGCGATCCATACGTACGTATCGACGCACTCCCCTCGTCCTGCCACGTCCAGGTTTTTGTCGGCGACGTACTGGTCGCCGAGACGAGACGACCCAGACTGCTCTTCGAAACCGGACTGCCCACGCGGTACTACATTCCGAGAATCGACGTTCGCAGCGAGTACTTTGCGCCGTCCCCGACCACCACGGCCTGCCCCTACAAGGGCACTGCGTCGTATCTGTCGTTCACCGGCACAACCGAACTCGCTCCGATCGAGGATCTGGCGTGGTTCTATCCGTTCACTACCGCCGAAGCGTCCGGGATCGACGACCACGTGTCGTTCTATCCCGAACGCGTCGGCAAGATCCTGGTGGACGGTGCCGAAATCTGAAAGGTGCTGGAGCCGAGAAGGTGTGGGTGCCTACCCCACTGCAACAGGGGATTCCGGGATTCGCAGTTCAGCCGTCTCCAGTCGGCGATCATGCACCCACACCATCGCCGTTGCAACGGAGAAGACCAACCCGGCGATGCATACTCCGTTCCAGCCGTACGACTTCCACACCACTGACCCCACCGCCGAGCCCACGGCAGCACCGACGAAGTAGGTGGTCATGTACACGGAATTCACACGCGAACGTGCTTCGGGGACAAGGGCGTAGATCACGTTCTGGTTGCTGACGTGCACTCCCTGCAGCGCGAGGTCGGCAAGGACGATGGCAACGAGAAACCACACCACGTGGGTGGCACCGGCGACAAAGGGAAGCCACGACACCAAGAGAATCGCGATGGCGCCGCCGGTCGCCAGCTGACCCAATCCCCGATCGGCCAGTCTGCCCGCCACCGTCGCCATCAAAGCTCCCGCCACACCGAGTAGTCCGACCAAGCCGATTTGAGTGTCGCTGTAGCCGAATTCGCCGGACAGAAGAAAGGCCATCGTCGTGAAGACGGTGCTGACAGCAGCAAAAGCCAGTCCGCCCATGGCCGATCGGGTTCTCAGGCGCGGCAAGGTCGCAGCCAACTTCCCTACCGAAGCGAGCGTTGCGCGGTAGCTTGCCTTCGGGCGATCTGCGGAATCGGAAGGCAGAGATCGCCACAATGCCACGGCCATCACCACCATCAGCACCGCCGCAACCTTGTATACCGTCGACCAACCCCCCAATCCGGAGAGGACGCCGGCAACGCTGCGCGCCAGCAGGATTCCGATCAGCAGTCCACTCATGATCGTGCCGACCACCTGACCGGACCTCTCAGGTTCGGCCAGCGAGGCGGCAAACGGAATCAGCACCTGGGCGGCGACCGAAAAGACGCCAGCGACAGCGATTCCCACTGCCAGCGTGGCAAAGTTGGGCGCAAATCCGCTGACCGCTTGACCGGTCGCCGCCAGCAGCATGAGCCCTACCGTCAGCTTGCGTCGGTCCACCATGTCGCCCACCGGAACCAGAAGTATCAATCCGAGTGCATACGCGACCTGCGCGATGGTCACCGTCGCGGCCGCTGCGGAGGCCGACACATTCAGGTGATCTGCGATGGAATCGAGGAGTGGCTGGTTGAAATAGTTACCGCCCGCGCACAGGCCCGTCGCCGCAGCCATCAGCAGCACTATCGGTAGTCCGAGCCTCGGACGCGCGTCGCTTGAAATCATGTCGTCAAGCATGACCGCCTACACCGACGCGCGTCCAATAGATAGATATGCATGATCTATCTCCAGAAACGATAGATTGGTGCAATGGAACTACGTCACATCCGCTACGCCCTGGCAGTCGCGGAAGACAGACACTTCAGCCGAGCAGCGTCGCGGTTGCACGTTTCCCAGTCCGCCTTGAGTGCCCAGATCAGAGACCTCGAAAAGGAACTGGGAGTCGAATTGTTCAACCGGAACAGCCGAAACGTCGGCCTGACTGCTGCAGGCGAGGTTTTTGTCGCCCGCTCCCGCGAGGTACTCGGCGCCGTGTCGAGACTCGTCAGTGATGTCTCGGCACGGAGCAACGAGCAAGTGCGGTTGACGGTCGGCACCATCACCTCGGCGGGGCGCGTCGACGTCGGACGCGCCCTGGCAGATCTGACACGGCGCCACCCTGCAATCAACATCACCGCGCGACCGTACGGCAGTGAAGTAGTTATCGAGGGAGTCCGGTCCGGTGCAATCGACGTCGGCATTGTCGGATTGGCCGCAGGTCGCCTACCCAAGAGCTTTGCCGCCGCACCGCTGTGGAGTGAACCCACCGCAGCGTTCGTTGCTCCCGACCATCCCTTTGCCCAGGCTTCGTCGATCAGGCTCGAAGACCTACGCGATCACACTCTCGTGGACTTCGCCTCCGGCAGCGAGGCCCGTGTCCAAACCGACCAAGCCTTCGCCGAATCACAGGTCCCTCGGGGAAAAACCCTTGAAGCCAACTCGGTAGACCTGATCTGTTCACTGACCGCCAACGGCCTGGGCGTAGGTTTGCTCCCCCAGTCCATGAGCGCCCTGCACCCCGAATTGGTCTGTATTCCGATCACCGATGCGCCGCATCGGATCGTCCACGCAATCACCGAACCCACCCATTCGTCGGCGCTCGCCCGCGAGTTCGTCGAACTACTCGCAGCGCAGTTCGCTACTTGAGCAGTTTCGACATTCGCCTGTCCGCCAACGGTTTACCGCCGGTCTGGCACGTCGCGCAGTATTGAAAAGAGCGCTCCGCGAACGACACTTCGCGTACGACGTCACCGCACACCGGGCACGGAAGTCCAGTACGAGCATGTACTCGCATCCCCGAGCGTTTCTCACCTTTGAGCCGGGCCGCGTCCTGACCTTCCGAACGCTCGATCGCGTCGGCCAGCGTAGATCGCATCACGGCATACAACGTCGAAATCTGATCCGGCGTCAGCCGCGACGAGGTCGCGAAAGGCGAGAGTTTCGCGGTGTGGAGGATCTCGTCCGAGTAGGCGTTCCCGATACCGGCGATCAACGACTGCTCGACTATCGAGTTCTTGATCCGCGCCGACGTTCCGCCCAGAATCTGTGCGAACTCGGCTTCGGTCACAGCCATCGCGTCCGGCCCCAACCGGGCGATGCCCGGAACCTCCTGCGGATCGTTCACGACCCAGACGGCGAGGCGTTTCTTGGTGCCGGCTTCGGTGAGATCGAATGCCGGCGTCAACCCTTCGGGTGTGAAGAAATGAACGCGCAGCGCCAACGGCCCCTTCCCCGGCTTCGGCGGCGTCGCCGATGGATTGTCCAGCCAGCGCATCCAGCCGGCACGGGAGAGATGCGTGACCAACCACAACCCGTCGCAATCCAGAGCCAGATGCTTCCCGAAGCGGGCGGCGCCCGTGACGTCACGCCCCTGCAGAGCGGTGATCGGCGGATCGAAGGTCTTGAGCACACTCAATGCAGCGATGTCGACGCGTCCCACCACTGCGCCGACCGCGTGCTGACGAAGGAACCCTGCCAGCGCTTCCACCTCGGGTAGTTCAGGCATGGCAACAGACTAACGCCGACCACGGACACTCACAGCGCGCTCAGTCCGTTTCCGTCTGCAGCACCACAGAATGCCCACCGCGTGCCTTCGCGGAGTACATCGCCCGATCCGCTCGCCGCAGCAGAGTCGGGTAGGCGACCAGCGCATCATCCGCTGATTCGAAAGGCCCTGCGATCTTCGCGATTCCGACGCTCATCGCCACCTCGGGATGATCGGGCGAGGTGATCGTCGAACGGAGTAGCTCATGTTCGAGTCGATGGAACGAGCGTTGATCGACCGAATCGACGATGACGAACTCGTCGCCGCCTATCCGTGCGATCAAGGCCGCCGGGCCGGCGCATTCGACCAGTCTCGATCCGACTTTTTCGATCACGGCGTCACCGACGGTATGTCCGTACTCGTCGTTGATGGCCTTGAATCGATTGATGTCGACGGCGGCGACTACCAAGAGCGCCGAGTGCGTGTACGACCGCTCCAGCAACAGTCGTACTTCGTCGGCCAGTCCCCTCCTGTTGAGCAGTCCCGTCAGTGGGTCCAATTGCGAGTTCAACGCGTCGGTGCCGAGGATCGAGAAAATGAACTGACAGGCAAAGGGAATCACGTAGATTGCCGCGCCGACCAGTACTACCAACGCGACCAGAACCGGAACATCCACATCGTTTTCGACCACGGCCGTACGTGTCACGATGCCGATGACCACGACGAACACCCACAACATGTGAAGGCTCTGTATTCGAGCATTGTGGAAGAACGCGATGTATCCGCCGATCACCGAGAACATCACGGCGTGTGCCAGTGCTGCAAGTGGATTGGAGTACAGCAGCATTGCGGCCGCTATTCCCACTTCCGAGTAGAGCACAAAGGCGTAAGACCAGGAACGGGAGAGATTGCGCCTCGTCGAGAGGGCGACGGCCATCATCACGGTTATGACCATGATGGCTGCGTTCGCGGAGCGCGCGTGCGCAGTGGTCGGTCCCTGTGGACTGAAGCGAGTGAGGAACATGATCACGGTGACCAGTACCAACGAGCAGACGACGAGAAACCGCGAGGCGACGGTCAACCCTTTGTCCGCGAGATAGCGATTGAAGGTGTCGAATTGGTCCGGACGCCGATACCAATCGACAAGTTGAGAAGAGATCAGCCGGAACGCGGGACCCGAGAGCGGTCGTCGAGACGCCACGGCGTCCGAACGCTCAACACTCTCGGCAGATTCCATAGTGTCAGGGTAATCCAGTCAACTCCCCGCAATCAGACAATTTTCACTGTTTGCCGTCCCACATCACAACCTGATCGCCGCCGGCGGCCTTCGCGCGGTACATCGAGGCATCGGCTACTCGAAACAGTTCCGTCAACTCCTCGTCGGAAATAATCGACGACCATTCGGCAGAGGTGATCGCGACTCCGACGCTGGTGGTCACTACCGGATCACGATCGTCGATTCGCAAGTGCCTTCGCAGATTGTCTTCGAACGCAGGCGCTGCGCCGACGTCTATCGTGTCTACCAACACGAACTCGTCCCCACCGAATCTGGCGAAGAGCGCCTTCTCGCCGCCGCACCACCGCAGTCGATCAGCAATCTGGCGAAGTACGAGATCGCCTTCCTCGTGCCCCTGTGAGTCGTTGACGCTCTTGAACGAATCGACATCGACAATCGCGACGACATACGACGACTTGCTCGACGCATGCCCCGTCGCCCCCATTTCGACAACAGCTCGCTGCAGCCCGCGCCGATTCAGAAGCCCTGTCAACGGATCCACATCCGAACTGTCCGCGTCGGAGCCGAGAAGTGAGAGGACGAACTGGCAGGCGAACGGAATGACCACGATCCCGGTGGCGATGATCAGACACAGTGCGGTGGCCAACGCAGGATCCGCGAAGACCGCAACCTTTCGGCCGACCACTGCCAGAACCACGATGGACAGCGCGATGTGAACCGCCTGGAGTCTCGCGTTGTGAAAGTACGCGATGTAACCACCGATCAGTACGAAGAGCACACACTGGATCAACCCGATGAAAGGGTCGTTGTTCAAGAACACACCGACGAATACGCCGACCTCGCAGTAGGCGACAAAGAAGTACGACCACCGACGCGTGATTTCGGGCAGAAGGCAGAAGAGCACGATCACCGCAATCGTGACGGCGATGATAACGGCGTTGACGACGCTGGTGACGTGGTTGTGCACGCCCGCGTCGCTGAAGCGCAGCAGAGTCATCGCAATGATGACCGTCGTCAGCGAGCCGATGACCAGCAATCGGACAGCTAGCTCCAGGCCCTTCGTGGCGAGGTATCGATTGAAACTGTCGAATTGATCAGGACGCCGATACCACTGAACCAGAAGGTCGAAAGCCGACTTCACAGCAGATTTTTCACGGCCACGCGGCGCGGGCAGAATCGACTGCAGTCGGTCCTGCCCGAACGATGTCATGCGCAGATCATAGGTGCGCAGACCGTCGTTCGGGATCAAGAGTGCAGGATCGAGGCGGCAAATTCAGGGTCGGTTGTCAGCGCCGAACGAGGTACGTATCCATGATCCAACCGTGCTTCTCACGCAACTCCGCCCGGCGAGCGACGATCTGATCTTCGACGTCACGCAGTTTGCCGGAAATCAACTCCTCGTCCGGGGTCCCGAGGTACGCGCCCCACCAGATCTCGGCGTCGTTTTCGCTTACCTGAGTGAAGGTGCAATGCGCGTCGAGCATCACGACGGCATTGTCCACGCCGTCGGGCAATCCCTCGGCCAGTTTGCGGCCGGTCGTGATGTGGATGGGTTCGCCGATTCGGTTCAGGACGATCCGGTGTTGTGCAGCCAGCGACTGCACGCTGGTGATTCCCGGGATGACGGAGTAGTCGAACGAAACTCTCCCGCGAGCGAGCACACGCTCGACGATCCGCAGAGTGCTGTCGTAGAGGGAAGGGTCACCCCAGACGAGAATCGCGCCGACGCCAGGTTCGGCCGCGAATTCCGCTTCGAATTTCGCGGCCCGACGCTCGTGCCAGTCCTCGACAACCCCCTCGTAATCGGTGGGGGTTCGGTCCCGCGGCGGGTCCGTGATCTCGACCACCTTGTAGTCGAGGTGAACGTGCTCGTCGAGAATGCCGGTGCGCAAGTCGACCAGGGCCTGCTTCTCGTCACCCTTTCCGATGATGAAGAAGGTATCGGCCCTGTTCATAGCCTTGATCGCCTGAACCGTCACCTGGTCGGGATCACCAGCACCGATACCGATCACCAAGAGTTCGCGCATGTGCCGAGGCTATATTGCCGTGCGCCCTTATTAACCGCCGGAGGTTAATAAAGGCGCACAGCAGGGCAGGCCCTAGACTGATTCCCGTGACTGTCTCCACTGCTTACGAAGACCTCCTCCGGCTCGTCATGGAGACGGGTACCGCCAAATCCGATCGAACCGGAACCGGCACCCGCAGCATCTTCGGTCACCAGATGCGTTTCGATCTTGCCGACGGCTTTCCGCTCGTCACCACCAAGAAGGTCCACCTCAA
The DNA here is from genome assembly GCF_031763325.1 of Rhodococcus sp. SG20037. Lineage (NCBI taxonomy): Bacteria > Bacillati > Actinomycetota > Actinomycetes > Mycobacteriales > Nocardiaceae > Rhodococcus > Rhodococcus sp. SG20037. Next base: position 4,739,393 of record NZ_CP134497.1, read on the forward strand.
GTCGATAGTCAACGAACTCCTGTGGTTCCTGCGCGGCGACTCCAACGTGGCGTGGCTGCACGAGCACGGCGTCTCCATCTGGGACGAGTGGGCCGACGAGAACGGTGAACTCGGCCCCGTCTACGGCGTCCAGTGGCGTAGCTGGCCCACCCCTTCGGGCGAGCACATCGACCAGATCACGCAGACCGTCGAGACTCTGCGCTCCAACCCCGATTCGCGGCGGATCATCGTTTCGGCGTGGAACGTCGCCGACATTCCGCAGATGGCCCTGGCGCCGTGCCACGCTTTCTTCCAGTTCTACGTCGCCGACGGCAAGCTCTCCTGCCAGCTGTACCAGCGCAGCGCCGACATGTTCCTCGGCGTTCCGTTCAACATCGCCAGTTACGCGCTGCTCACCCACATGATGGCCCAGCAGGCCGGACTCGACGTCGGCGAGTTCGTCTGGACCGGCGGCGACTGCCACATCTACGACAATCACGTCGACCAGGTGACCGAGCAGCTCGGCCGCGAACCGCTGCCGTTGCCGACCCTGAAGCTGAACAAGCGCGACTCCATCTTCGACTACACCTTCGAGGACGTGGAGATCGTCGACTATCAGCACCACCCCGCGATCAAAGCCCCGGTAGCGGTCTGACGATGACCGATCGCACAGTCACCCTCATCTGGGCGCAGGCCCACGGCGGCGTCATCGGCGCCGACAACTCGATCCCGTGGCGCGTGTCCGAGGACATGGCTTACTTCAAACGCGTCACCATGGGCCATCCGGTAATCATGGGGCGGCGCACCTGGGACTCCATTCCATCGAAGTTCCGTCCGTTCAGCGGGCGTCGGAACATCGTCGTCACACGCGATCCGCAATGGCACGCCGAAGGCGCCGAGGTAGTCCACAGGCTGGACGACGCCCTGGCGTTGCCGGACGGTGACGTCTTCGTCGTCGGTGGCGGGCAAATTTATTCGGCTGCACTGCCATTCGCAACGCATCTACTGGTGACCGAGATCGACCTCGACATCGCCGGCGATGCTTTTGCTCCCGAGATCGGCCCCGAATGGAACCTGAAATCCGACGAGCCCTGGCAGACCTCGGAGAAGAGCGGCCTGCGCTTCCGCTGGTTGGAGTACACGCGCTGACCGACTTCCGCCGATAACGAGGCACCTCGCGAGTGAGTCGGTCATACTCCAAGAAGGACATTCACCGCTTCCGAGAGGTCTTCGATGGACAAGAAGTCACTGACCGCTCTCGCTCGCCAACAGTTGAAACTGGCGGGCTCGGCGACCAGCGGTCGCAGTTCACAAACCGTCTACGGTGGCCACCAGCGCAGCCTGCGACAGACGGTGATCGCGCTGAGCGCCGGCAAGAGCCTCGCCGAACACGACAGTCCGGGCGAAGCCACATTGTTGGTCCTGAGCGGGAAGCTGAATCTTGTGTGTGGGAGCGACCAGTGGAAAGGATCCACGGGTGATTTCCTGACCGTCCCGGCCGACCGGCACAGCGTCGAAGCGCTCGAAGACGTTGCATTTCTACTGACCGTCGCCATGAAGGGCTGAAATCGGTAGCGTCTTCCGCGTGAGCGAAACCGTGATCGAAGTGTCCGTCGTCGCAGCCCCGTCCGTACTCTGGCCCGCGCTGCGCGACCCGTCGCTGATTCGACGTTGGTTCGGCTGGGAGTACGACGGACTCGACGACGAAATCACCCAGATCTACTCCACCGCTGAGGCCGACCCCGAAGCGTTGACGCTGAAACTCGGAAACGGCGACCGTTTCTCACTTCGCGAACAGGACGGCAAGACGGTCGTCCGCATCGATCGGCCGGCCAAATCTGCCGACGACGACTGGTACGACGACATCACCGAGGGCTGGACGACATTCCTCCAGCTGCTCAGATTCGCAGTGGAGCACCACGGACTGGCCGAGCGTAAAACCATTTATCTCGACGGCCTTCTGCTCCCCGGTGAGAACGTGGCAAGCGTCCTCGGGTTCACCGAAATCGAATTGGAAGCGGGAAGTCGGTACGCGGTGACAATCGCTCCCGGCGACTATTTCGAAGGCGTAGTCGACTACGTCACCGACCACCAATTCGGGTTGACAGTCGAGGATCTCGGCCCTGGCCTGCTGTCTGTCGCCACCCAGTCGGTGACGGCGCAGCGGCCCGACGGAGGCATGTCCATCCTGCTGACCACCTACGACCTGAGCGATGACGAGTTCGACGAGATCAAGCATCACTGGTCGTCGTGGTGGGAAGGTCGCCGCCAGGAGAGCTGACGTTCGGTGAGGCGATATGCTTCGACCATGGTCGAAGCTTCGGGTCACAGTCCGGCACGTACGTTCGGCGAGTTGCTCGACCGCCTGGGCGATTCCAATGCCGACATACCGACACTCCACCGCCTGCTCGAGGCGGTCCTGGTGGTCGGCTCCGGCCTGGACCTCGACCTGACGCTTCAACGGATCATCACCTCTGCGACAACGGTTCTGGATTGCCGCTACGGCGCCCTGGGGGTCGCGGCGCCGGGGGGCGGGCTCTCGGAATTCGTGTACGAGGGAATCTCCGGGTCCCAACGCGCGACCATGGGACATTTCCCCGAAGGTCATGGCGTGCTGGGTGTTCTGATGAATCACCCGCAGACTTTGCGTGTGGCCCATCTCGGCGACCATCCCGAATCGGTGGGATTCCCCGCAAATCATCCACCGATGGAGAGCTTCCTCGGAGCGCCGATCATGATGCGGGGAAAGGTGTTCGGAAGCATCTACCTGACCGAGAAACGGGGACAGGCCGAGTTCACCCAGGAAGACGAGGTCATTCTCGAAGCCCTCGCCATCGCAGCCGGTATCGCTGTGGAAAACGCCCGACTGTTCGAGCAGTCACGAACTCGTGAAAGATGGCTCACCGCAACATCTGCCATCCGCTCGCGGTTGCTGGCCGGTGACTCGCTCGAGGACGGCCTGCAACTTCTTGCCAGTCGCGTTCGGGACCTGACCGGCGTCGACGACGTGATCGTGGTGATCTGCGAGAACGGCTACGCACAGGTTCACGCCGCGGCCAGCGCCCGGACCACGTCACGTGGAGTCAGAATCCCGGCGACCACTTATCCGTTCGACGTGGTGCGGAGCACTCGAAAGCTACAGGTACTCACCACTTTAGGCGCACTCACCGAACTGGTGCCGTCGGCCGGGAGTGCGGTCGTGGCACCGATGTGCGTCGCCTCGGGTGTAGTCGGCGCGGTCATCGTGGCGTCGAATTCCACCAACACGCACTGGGATCACGACGAACTGACCCGGATCGAGTCGATGGCCGAACTCGGCTCCGTTGCAATCGAGTTCGACGAGAAACAAAAGGCGCAACGCCTGTTGTCCGTTCTCGCCGACCGCGACCGCATCGCACGAGACCTGCACGACAACGTCATCCAGCGACTGTTCGCGAGCGGAATGAGCCTGCAGAGCACGCTTCCGGACGAGACCCTCCCGGAGTCGGCGCGCGCGATTGTCAAACGATCCCTCGAACAGCTCGACAAGACAGTCCGCGAGATCCGGACAACCATCTTCGATCTGCAGACTCCCACAGCCACCGATTCGTCGAGCCTGCGCCGGCGCCTCCTCGATGTCATCGGCGACGCCACCGCACAGTCCGCTGTGACCCCGAGCGTCCAATTCTCCGGCGCCATCGACACTCTGGTGAATCCCGGGATCCACCAGCACGCCGAAGCCGTGCTGCGTGAGGGGTTGAGCAACGTCCTTCGGCATGCACACGCACGCCACATCACCATCGCTGTCACCGCGGACGTCGAATTTGCGATCACGATCGAGGACGACGGCGTCGGACTCCCCTCCGACTTCCACAAGAGTGGACTGCACAATCTGGAGCGCCGCGCCGAACATTGCGGCGGTACGTGCACGATCGTCAATCACGATCCGAGCGGTGCACGCCTGCTCTGGCGAGTACCGCTCGGTCGCACCAACTCGAATCGACCGAAATCCGGTCGTTAGATCCTAGCGACTGCCGCTACGGATTTCGGTCGCCAGCACCGCAGCCTGAGTACGACGCTGCATGCCCAGCTTCGAGAGCAGACGCGTCACGTAGTTCTTGACCGTCTTCTCTGCGAGGAACAATCGCGCGCCGATCTCCCGGTTGGTGAGCCCTTCTCCGATGAGGTCGAAGACTGCTCGCTCCTGATCGGAAAGTTCGGCCAACGGATCTGCTGTACGGTCGCTGCGGATCCGCTGCATCAGCGCCTCGGTTGCACGACTGTCGAGCAGTGAACCGCCGCGCCCGACTGTGCGGACTGCAGCGACCAAGTCGGTTCCGAGAATCTGCTTGAGGACGAATCCCGAGGCGCCCGCCATGATCGCGTCGAGCAACGCCTCGTCGTCGGCGTACGACGTGAGCATCAGGCAGCGGAGGTCGGGAAGCATCGAGCGGAGTTCTCGGCACAGTTCGACGCCGTTGCCGTCAGGCAGGCGTACGTCCAGAACAGCGACGTCGGCGTTGCTCTGCGGTACCGCAGCCAGCGCTTCCCCCACGGACGCCGCCTCGCCCACCACCACGAAGTCCTCGACCCCACCGAGTAGGTCGAACAATCCGCGTCTGACGATCTCGTGATCGTCGACCAGGAATATCCGCGTTGTCATCGAACCCCTCCAAAAGACATCTCACGTCGAACGGTACCGGAGACGGTGGACTCAGAACTCATGGAATGCATTCTCTTCACTTGTTGACGTGCCGGACGATGAGAACCGGGCAATCCGCGGTGTGCAGGAGCGCCCGACTGGTCGATCCGAGGAGCATTCCTGCGAATCCGCCGCGCCCGCGACTGCCGACGACTATCAACTGCGCCGTCTCCGCGTATTCGCTCAGGACTCGGACCGGACGGTCACGCGCGACGACTCTTTCGACGACGACGTCCGGGTAACGCTCGGTGAATCCCGCCAATTGCTCGGCGAGGACAACTTCCTCACCCGTCTGGATGCTGCTCCACAGTGGGTCGTCGGGGGTGGCGCCCAACGAGGGCTGCACACTCACGTCGCTCCACACGTTGACGGCAATCAAGGTGGCGCCCCGCGCGGAGGCCTGCTCGAAAGCGTGCTCGACTGCCTCGATGCTGCTTTCGGATCCATCGACACCGACGACGACGGGGCCCTCGGTCGGCGGTCGACCGTCGAGCGTCCGTCCTCGGACAACTGCAACCGGAGATTCGCCGTGCGAGACAACCGAGACCGTCGCAGAACCGACGACCAATCCGGTGAATTCGCCGTGCCCGCGAGGGCCGAGCGCAATGATGTACGCGCCCTTGGACAATTCGATCAGGCGATCGGAGACGCTGCCGTCGAGTAGTTCGGTGACGATCTCGAGGTCGTCGTCGATGCTTTGCCGCGCGAGGATCTGTGCGCTGTCCAGACGAGCGGTGGCAGTGCGCCGCAGTTCGTCCTTGAAGCTCTCGGCGAGGTAAGGCTCGGAGTAGTAGAAGGCTGGGATGTGCACCACCGTCGCGATGTGGAGCGGTCGACCGAGCGCCACCGCGGTCCTCGCCGCCCAGACGACAGCCGACGACGCCGATTCCGAACCGTCTACCGCTACGACGACGGGTTTGGTTGCACTCATGTTCGTCCCTCCACAATCGACCACAGAATCTCTTCGCCCTCACACTATTGCCCAATGACGGCAAAAAGGATTCATCAGCCGACGCGAGTCCCAAATCGGACATTGGGTGTTCGGGTGGACTGCGGCAACGGCCCCGCCAACATCCCTTTCGGGCGTCAACGAGGCCACCGGTGCCGGATTCGCACGCAAACCCTGGCTACTCGATCCACGTTAGGTGAAGAACCCGACCGGTCAGAAGTGAAAAAAGTCCTGTCAACAAGCGCCCAAAATCGGGTTTCGTACGCAGGAGATCCCGAACCACCCGCTCTGCTGTGCGCCTTTGTTAACCGCGGGCGGTTAATAAAGGCGCACAGCAGGGTCAGTCACAAATCTTGCGGAACTTCTCGATCAGCTGCACTCGGCCGTTGCGGTCGGCCGCCAACGGCGTGACGTTGAGCGTCGTGACACCGGCTTCGGCGAAGGCTGCGACGCGTTCCTTGACGTAGCTCTCGGGACCGATCAACGACACTGCGCGAACCAGTTCGTCCGGCACTGCTGCTGCGGCTTCGTCCTTCTTGCCCGCGAGGTAGAGATCCTGGATCTTCTCGGCGGCCTCTTCGTAGCCGTAGCGCACCGCGAGGTCGTTGTAGAAGTTCTTGCCCTTGGCGCCCATGCCACCGATGTAGAGCGCAAGGCTCGGGCGTACCCAGTCGAGCATGTGGTCGACGTCGTCACCGATGGCCAGTGCCGGCGACGCGTACACCTGAAGCTCACCGAGGCTCGGATCGCGCTTGGCCTTGCCCTTGGCGATCGGCTCACCCCACACGCTTGCTGCCTTCTCCGGATGGAAGAAGATAGGTTCCCAGCCTTCGGCGATCTCCGCCGTCAGCTCGACGTTCTTGGGTCCGAGCGAAGCGATCAGGATCGGGATGCGCTCACGCACAGGATGATTGATCAGCTTGAGCGGCTTTCCGAGTCCGGTGCCCTTCTCGGCGGGGAGGGGAACCTGGTAGTACTTGCCCTGGTACTCGACCTTCTCGCGGCGCCATACCTGACGGCAGATCTCGACGACCTCACGTGTGCGTCCCAGCGGAGCGTCGTACTTGACGCCGTGGAACCCCTCGATCACCTGCGGTCCGGAAGCGCCCAGTCCCATCACGAAGCGACCGTTGGAGACGAAGTCCAGGCCAGCCGCCGTCATGGCGGTCAACGAAGGGGTACGGGTGTAGATCTGAAAGATTCCCGAAGCGAGTTCGATGGTCGACGTCTTGGCCGCCAGGTAACCGAGCTGGCTGACGGCGTCGAAGGAATACGCCTCCGGGACGAAGGCGATGTCGAGGCCCGCCTTCTCCAGGTCACCGACCTCTTCGACGGTTTCGGCGAACCCGCCGCTGTAGTTCAAACCCATACCGATACGCACGTTGTAACCCCAATCCTGACGATTGCTGCCGTGTGCGACGCGCACACGAGCAGTGGTACTCCCATCGAACACTTACTCACATCGAACACTACGGAACCTGAGTCCGCATTCATGTGACTACCCCGTTCATATTCGATGACCGAAATGAACGGGGTAGTGGGAGAGCCTGTCGAGGGTCAGGATTCTTCGGGGCGAACCACCATGACGGGGCACTTGGCCGAAGCGATCAGGGTGTTGCTGGTCGAGCCGAGCAACATGCCGCGGAATCCACCGCGACCACGGCTTCCGACTACGACGAGCTGCGCTTTTGCCGACCAGTCCAACAGCCGTCCGCGTGGGTTGTCGAGGTATACCTCGCGCCGGACCTTCACGTCCGGGTATTGCTCGGACCATCCGGCCAAGCTCTCGCTGAGTACCGCGTGCTCTTCCTCTTCGAGAGACTGCGGGGCAAGCGCAGCGGCCCTCGGGTCTTCGAATGCCGCACTGCCGAGGTCACTCCACACGTGCAACGCCACCAACTCGACTCCGCGGAACGACGCTTCCTCGAAAGCCGCACCGACGGCCTGGGCGCTCAACGCGCTGCCGTCGACGCCGACCACTACGGGTCCTTCCGAGGGCACCGCACCATCGCGGTCCCGAACGACGATGACCGGACACTTGCCGTGACTGGCCACACCGACCGCGGTATTGCCGAGGACTGCTGTCGCCGCCTTGCCTGACGCCGACGCTCCGACGACTACCCGCCTGGCTTGTGCCGAACTCTCGATCAGCCACTGAGTTGCGCTGCCGATGGCGATTTCGGTGTGAACTTCGAGTTTCGGATCGATCTCACGGGCGAACTGTTCCGCCTCCGCCAAGATCGCTTTTCCGGCCTCTTCGACCCATTCGTACACCCCACCCGCGTCGACGTACGGTCCGCCGAAACCGTAAGGCGCGAAGTCGAGAGCGTGGATGATGTCGAGTCGCAATTCGCGCTGGGCGGCGATTTTCGCGGCCTCGCGGAGCGCTGTGGACGCAGTGTCCGAACCCTCGACTCCGACAACAACACTGTTATGTTCGCGTGAACTCATGTGCCCACCTTCCTGAAGAAGTAACCGAGCCACTTTCACTCTAACCATCCCACTTGTCCGGCTTTTTTGGGGTCGCCCCCTCTTCATTTCGGGGACTTAGGTCCCCGAAACTGTTGACGGATAGGAGAATTAGCAGAGCAATCAGGACCAGGTGTGAACAGGATCTCCCGTCCGCATGTTCTCCACGTAACCGCGGAGCATTCCGGTGAGCGCAGTCGAGCGGTCCGCGCCCGAGGCCTCCGCGTGCGCCACTTGCTCGCGTTGCCAGGCGGCACCGGTCTGCCGATTCATGCACCGCCCTTCGATCACGCCGAGGTACCGATCGCGGGCCGCGACGGACAATCCGAAATCGGCCAAACCCTCGTCCGCCAACGGCAGCAGCCTTCGCAGGACCAACTCGTCGGCACCGACCCAACCGATCTCCGGCCAGTACAGGGTGGCGTCGAGTCCGTACTTGGCGCCGATGTGCAGGTTCTCTTCTGCCGCATGGAACGACATGTGCGACCACAGTGGCCGCTCCGCGTTCACCAATGCGCGAACGGTTCCGTAGTAGAAGGCCGCATTGGCCATGATGTCGACGACGGTCGGCCCGGCCGGCAGCACCCGATTCTCGATACGCAAGTGCGGCTTGCCATCCGAGCAGTCGTAGACGGGCCGATTCCAGCGATAGACCGTGCCGTTGTGCATCTGAAGCTCGCTCAACTCCGGAACCCCGCCCGCCGCGAGCACTTCCAGCGGATCGGTGTCCGAGACATCAGGGAGCAGCGCCGGGAAGTACCGTGAATTCTCCTCGAACAGGTCGAGAACCGAATGGATCCACCGCTCACCGAACCACACTCGCGGTCGCACACCTTGGTTCTTGAGCTCGAAAGTTCGGGTGTCCGTTGCCTGTTCGAAGATCGGAATGCGTGATTCGTGCCAAAGCGCCTTCCCTGCCAGGAAAGGAGAATTGGCCGCAAGCGCCACCTGTACTCCGGCCAGACACTGCGCGGCATTCCAGTGCGCTGCGAATTCTTCCGGCGCGACGCGCAGGTGCAACTGCATGGACGTACAAGCCGCCTCCGGCACCACCGAATTGGTGTCGGCCCGAAGGATTTCCACGTCGCCACCGGGTAGCGCGACACCTTCGACGTCGAGTTCGATGTCCTCTCCTCGCGCGGCAAAAATTTGCTCGTTGAGCAATTCGTAGCGCGGGTTGGCGGTGATCCACTCACGATCGAGATGCTCGAGCTGCAGTGTCGGCAGCATCCCGATCATCACCATCTCGGCGTCGTGCGCGTGGATTCGCGCGTCTGCGACGTCGAGGGACGCCCGCAGTTTCTTCTCCAATTCGAAAGTCGCATCACCGGTGAGTGGGCCGGGCTCGACGTTCATCTCGACGTTGAACTGTCCGAGCTCGGTTTGGAAAACCGCAGAGTCGTCGATGGATTCGAGCACTTCACGGTTGGACATCGCGGGCGTCATGTCGCCGGTCACGAGGTTGAACTCGATCTCCATGCCCAACAGCGGAGCGGGCTTGTCGACGGCGTCTCGGAAGTCACCACCGTCGAGCATCTGCTTCATGGCGTCGACGCACGAGCGCACCTTCTTACGAAAGAGCCTACGGTCGGCTCTGGTGAATTCTCGCGCCGTGACCTCTGCACCCATTGCGCATTCCCCCTTCGACGATCAACGTCACTGAAGGCTATCCGTCCGGTGTCACCGACAAACGAGAACTGCGGTGGCACCGGGAAGAATTTCCCGACGCCACCGCAGTTCTCCGAAAGTTTCTTCTACGAGTTGTCGACCCAGGTGACAGCTACGCCGCGAGCCTGCAGCCACGCTGCGGGATCGACCTTTGCGCCGTTCTCGGCAACCTCGAAGTGCAGGTGCGGGCCGGTGGACTGGCCACGGTTACCCACGGTGGCGATCTGCTGGCCGGCGTTGACGCGCTGGCCGACGTTGACCTGGTAGTCGTTGACGTGGCCGTACGTGGTGACCGTGCCGTCGTCGTGCTGGACGCGGACCCAGAGGCCGAAACCTGACGCCGGGCCGGCGTCGATGACCTGGCCGTCGGCTGCAGCCAGAATCGGCGTACCGATCGGAGCCGCGATGTCGAGGCCACCGTGGTGTGCTCCCCAGCGCGAACCGAAGGTGGAGGTCAGCGTTCCGGACACCGGCTGCACGGTACGAGCTGAGGTGCCGGGGTTGATCCCAGCGAGGAACTGCTGTGCCTGCGTGTTGAGGTCGGCAGCAAAATCGGGAAGCTCGGGGATGTCGAGAGCCGGAAGTGCCGCCAATTCAGCCGGAACGACAACGCCCTCGGGGAGCAGACCCTGCGGGATTTCGATGCCGGCGATGGTCTGTGTTGCCGGCGCCGCAGCAGCGGTTCCTGCGCCCATCTGGCCTGCACCGACGAGGAGTGCACCGGTAGCCGCAGCTACGACACCTGCCTTGACACCGGCACCAGGGCCAGCCGACGGGGTGCGGTGGCGGCCGCTTGCTGCCTCGGGATCGATCTCGAAGACAACATCGTCATTGCCCGTGCGGTGGTGGTTTCCCACAGTGTGTACTCCGTCAGTCGTCGGCGTGCAGCGTCCTTCTGATGAAGCCCGCTCCTCTGTCTGCCGAAGAATGTAACAGTTTGATCAAGGCGGCCGCCACCGTTACCCGATCTTGACCAAAACTATTTCTCGCCGTTCTGTCGGCTGGCGTCCAGTTCTGACTTGAATGCGTCGTATCGTGCCCGGTGAGCGGGTCGACGCCGGATGATCGCCCACGCGATGCCCAGAACCACGAACCAGATCGGCGTGACGAGAAGTGCCTGCAGGGTGTCGTCCTTGGTTGTCAGTGCCCAGAGAATGAAGACGAAGAACGCGAGCACGACCCAGCACATCACGATGCCGCCGGGCATCTTGAACTTCGACGCCTCGTGCAGGTGCGGACGACGCTTCCGGTACACCATGTAGCTCGCCAGGATGATCGTCCACACGAACATGAACAGCAGCGCCGAAATGGTCGTGACGACGGTGAAGGCCTCGATCACGGAATCGCCCGAGAACAGCAGGATCAACGACGCCAGCAGGAAGATGCACGAGAACATCAGGGCGTTCGCGGGGACCTTGCGTGAGTTCAGCTTGCCGAGGGCCCTCGGTGCGTCGCCTTCCTGCGCAAGGCCGAACACCATGCGCGAGGTGGAGTAGATACCCGAGTTGGCCGAAGATGCAGCGGAGGTCAGCACGACGAAGTTGATGACAGAAGCAGCGATGCCGAGGCCGGCGAGTGTGAACATGGCGACGAACGGACTCTTGTCTGCGCTGATTTCACGCCACGGAGTCACCGCGATGATCACGGTCAGTGCAACGACGTAGAACAGCAGGACACGAATGGGGATGGAGTTGATGGCCTTCGGCAGGTTCTTCTCCGGGTCCTTCGCCTCGGCTGCCGTCGTACCGACGAGCTCGATACCCACGAAGGCGAACACGGCGATCTGGAAGCCGGCGACGAAGCCCATGAATCCGGTCGGGAACATCCCGCCGTCGTTCCAGAGGTTGTCGATACCGGAGGTGGCACCGTTCGGCGCCGTGAACCCGGAGACGACCATGACGATGCCGACGACGATCAGGCTGACGATGGCGATGATCTTGATCAGCGCGAACCAGAACTCGGTTTCACCGAAGGCGCGAACGGTCGGGAGATTGAGGAGCAACAGCGCCGCGATCGTCAGCAAAGCAGGAATCCACGCCGCGAGCCCTGGCCACCAGTACTTGAAGTACCCGGAAATCGCGATGACGTCCGCGATGCCGGTGACGATCCAGCAGAACCAGTAGGTCCAGCCGGTGAAGAATCCCGCCCAGGGGCCCAGCAGATCCGCGGCGAAGTCGGAGAACGACTTGTACGCCATGTTCGAGAGCAGCAGCTCCCCCATCGCCCGCATGACGAAGAAGAGCATGAATCCGATGATCATGTACACGAAGATCACGGAGGGCCCGGCGAGCGAGATCGTCTTGCCCGATCCCATGAACAGTCCGGTGCCGATGGCACCACCGATGGCGATCAGCTGGATATGCCGGTTGGACAGCTGACGTGAGAGGTGGGGGTCTTCGCCGGACGGCTTCGTCAGGTCTGGTGTATTCGCGTGGTCGGACACGGAGGATCCCCCTCGTCATACGGTTCATCCGGGGCATCGAAATCGTGCCCGTCGGGGGAACCTCGGAAAATGTGCTCTCTCAAAGTACGCGTGCACTGGCTCACATCACGCATCGGAAAGCGGACGCCGATAACCTGTCGAGGTGAACACTGACAGCACGGCCCATCAAGACGGACATATCGCCGCGACGCTGTTCGATTTCTCCGGAACCCTCTTCCGTTTGGAGGAGAGCGACGATTGGACCGAGCACCTCGTCGATCACCAAGGCGATCCGCTCGACGTGCACGCTCAAGCCGAGCTGATGCGTCGGATGACCGCGCCGGTGGGCAGAACCGTGGAGATGGACGAAGCGGGGATCTACGCGTGGGAGAACCGCGACCGGGATCCGAAGTTGCATCGTCAGGCTTACCTCGACGTGTTGAGTAAGTCCGGGGTGCCCGATCCGGTTCGGGCCGAAGCTTTCTACGCCCTGCTGGTCGATCCGGATCAGTGGTCGCCGTACCCGGATACCGGCGAGGTCCTGAAGTCACTGTCGGAGAAGGGCATACGCACTGCCGTCTTGAGCAACATCGCCTTCGACATCCGTCCGGCGTTCGCCGACCGCGGCTGGGACGTCTGGGTCGACGAGTTCGTTCTCTCGTTCGAGGTGGGTGCAGTCAAGCCCGAACCGGCGATCTTCGAGTACGCCCTCGCACAACTCGATGTGGATGCGGCGCAGACTCTGATGGTCGGTGACAGCGACATCGCCGACGGCGCTGCCCGTGACGTCGGTTGCCAGTTCGCACTCGTCGATCCCCTGCCGACGACCGAACGCCCGCACGCGCTACTCGACGCAGTGCGGAAGTTCGGGCTTCTGTAGGGAGCGCTCAGACACCTTCGGTGAGTTCGCGCAACGACGCGTAGCGCTCGCGCACGTGGGGAGCTGGTTCGGCGTCGAATCGTCGCTCTTCCGGTTTCGGCCACACCGGCGGCTGCGTGTCCCCGGACAGTGCCCATGCTGCTTGCCTGCATGCCCCTTCGGCGACGTACTCACCCGGAGCAGGGATCACGACCGGCACTCCGAGAATTGCCGGCGCGATCTCACAGAGAGCGCGCGACTTCGCTCCGCCTCCCACGAGGAGAACTCGCTTCACCTCGACGCCTTGACGAACCAGGTCGTCGACGCCGTCGGCCAAGCCGCACAGGAGCCCTTCGATTGCGGCTCGTGCAAAGTGCGCAGGCGTCGAGTTCTGCAGCCGGAATCCGTGCATGGCCCCCGTGGCGTCAGGGCGGTTGGGCGTCCGTTCACCCTCGAAGTACGGAATCATGACCAGCCCGTCGTTTCCGAGGGGCGCCGTCGACGCCAACCGCGACAGTTCGGCGTGATCGACACCGAGAATGGACGCCGTCGCATCAAGAATGCGCGCGCCGTTGAGAGTGCACACCAGCGGCAAGTGCAGGCCGGTTGCGTCCGCGAATCCTGCCACGTTCCCGCCGGGATCATGCGTGGGGGTGGCCGATACAGCCGAGACGACGCCGGATGTTCCGATCGAGATGATCACGTCACCGGGAACTGCCCCCAAACCCAGTGCGGCTGCGGCATTGTCACCGGTGCCAGGCCCGACAATACCTCCGGAACGTGTACTTCCGATCTTTTCGTTCGGCGATGCAACTCGGGGAACATGCGGGGTTCGACCGCGAAATGCCAACGCCAGCAAATCTTTACGATATTCGCGCGTCGAGGCAGCATAATAGCCGGTTCCACTGGCGTCGCCCGCGTCGGTAACAAGCTCCTCGATCGAGCCGGACCCACCCAACTTCCAGGACAACCAGTCATGCGGAAGACACACCGCGGCAGTGCGATCGGCATTGCCGGGTTCGTGATCTGCCAGCCATCGAAGCTTGCTTGCCGTGACCGCGGCGACCGGAACTACACCAACTGCGTCGGCCCACGCCTTGGGTCCGCCGAGCTCTTCGACCAGATCGGTCGCAGCCTTCGCCGAGCGAGTGTCGTTCCACAGCAACGCCGGTCTGACGACCTCGCCGCCACTGTCCAGACACACCATGCCGTGCTGTTGAGCTCCGACCGATACGGCTGCGACGTCGCCGAGCCCACCCGCTGCGGCGATTGCACTGTCCATCGCCTCGAGCCAGCATGCCGGATCTATCTCGGTACCGACGGGATGCGCCGCCCGCCCTTCTCGTACCAGCTCTCCCGAATCGGCATCACGGACAATGACTTTGCACGACTGGGTAGACGAATCGATACCGGCTACGAGGGCCACACTGGCGTCCTTTCCGAAGGACCGTCAGCTCGCGTTGGCGACCGCGGGCATCCGGTTGCTGCGCTTACGCAGCGATCGCACATATTCTGCGCGCTCGGTCTCCGTCATTCCACCCCAGATGCCGTACGGCTCGTGGACGGAGAGTGCGTGTTCGCGGCACTGCTGGAGTACAGGGCACGTCGCGCAGACCTTCTTGGCGTTGCGTTCACGGTTCTCGCGGGCGTGTCCACGCTCGCCGTCCGGATGGAAGTACACCGCGGAATCGTGCCCGCGGCACGCTCCCTGCAGCTGCCAGTCCCACACTTCGGCGGTCGGGTACGGCATCGGAAGGTGCTTGTGCATGATGGCGACCTCAATTCCTTACTCGGGTGACACGGATTCGGGTGACTCTGGGCTGACGCCGGGTCGGACTTATCGACGCCTGACCGATTGGCCGAGTCGATGTGCACAGACCGTTGCGAGTTCGCCGGTGACCGGCGGAGTCAGCGCTACGACGCCGTCGTCGAGAATTGCCTGCAGCCTGCGGAAATACTCGTCCGGGGCGAGGCCGAAGGTTACAAAGATCTCTTCGTCAGGTCCACCGTCGAACTGCTGCCACTTACGTGCGAACTCGACGATCTCTTGTGTATCGGTGCGGCTCATCAGGTTCTCCCCTGTTTGTGCGCCCTGCTTCACAGAAACTGCGACTCGTCTCCTCGGACGCCCGTGGCAGTGAGTCAAGACACAGACTATGCCTACTTCTGCTTTTTCACAAGACCTACTTACGTCTTTTTGTGGACAAAGTATGCGAACTTTCGCACGCTGAAGTTACCGACGAGGAATGCTTGAATAGGACAATGACCCGACCGTCCACGACTCCGGCTACCGCGGGAGAGGTATTCACGCTGATACGCAGCGGTTCCGCGACCACGCGCAGCGAGATCGGGAAGCTCACCGGCCTGTCCAGGACGGCGGTATCGGCCAGGGTTGCAGCACTTCAATCGCTTGGTTTGATCGCCGATGACGACGAGGGCCCGTCGACGGGCGGCCGGCCGCCGTCCACTCTCACCTTCGCGAACTCGTCCGGCGTGGTTCTCGTCGTGGCCATCGGTCGATCGCGGGCACAACTTGCCGTCACCGACCTGGCGGGCACGATCCTCGCGGCAGAAGACATCGACAAGTCGGTCGGGGTCGGCCCCGACGAACTGATGCCCGAAATTGCCGAGCATCTTTCGTCACTACTGGCCCAGGTCCACCGCGCGTCTACCGAGGTCATCGGAATCGGACTGAGCATTCCCGGAACGGTCGACGTCGCCGCGGGAGCAAGCCTCGACTCTCCGATGATGGCGGGATGGGACGGAGTCGCGCTTGCCCCCTATCTGGCATCGGTGACCACGGCTCCGCTGTTCGCGGACAACGATGCCAACGTGATGGCTCTGGCCGAATTGAGCGAGCGACGCGAGAGTGCGCCCAACCTCCTGATGATCAAGGCGTCAACCGGCCTCGGCGCAGGAATCGTCATGGGCGGAGTCCTCCAACGCGGTTCACTCGGAGCGTCCGGCGAGATCGGGCATACCAAAACCGCTGCAGCGCGGGGCATGAAGTGTCGCTGCGGCGACGTCGGCTGCGTCGAAACTGTCGCCAGCGGTTGGGCTCTCGTGCATGCCCTCCGAGATCAGGGCCGAAGCGTCGGTCACGTGCGTGATGTCGTCCGCCTCGCCCTGGACGGCGACAGCGAAGCCCGCCGGCTCATCAGAAGCAGCGGCCGACTGATCGGCGACGTCATTTCCGGCGCGGTCAATCTCCTCAATCCCGAGGTCCTGATCATCGGCGGCGACATGGCCGAGGCGGACGAACTCTTCCTCGCCGGGCTTCGGGAGTCCGTCTACGGCAACGCAACGGCGCTTGCCACCCGAAAGCTTCAGATCGCTTCGGTCAGCCACGGCGCACAATCCGGCATCCTCGGTTGTGCGGTTCTCGTCCTCGACCATCTGCTCAGCGCCAGGGAAATCGATCTGCGGATCGCGGCGTCACTCCACACGTGAGTCGCTGACTTCTCGCACGCTCCGCATCAAACAATCAGACTTTTCCGGCATCGCTTGTGTTGACGCTCACACTTCTGCATAATTCATTACCTACCGATCATTCGGTTGCCGATATCGACGATGAGATCGCGCAGGAACGCTCCGAGTCAGCCAAAAGCATGCACCGAGCACACCGGCAACGTCGCAGATCGAACAGCGTTTCTCCCCTGTTCCGACTTCGCAGTTTCACCGTGTCGGTGAACCACGTGACTGGCAGAAAGTAGCTCGATGACCACAACCAGAACTGGCACCAAGCCCGCCGCGAAGGAATACGACCGCGCCGCGATGGCGTCGATGGTCGGCACCACCGTCGAGTGGTACGACTTCTTCATCTACGCCCAAGCTGCAGCCCTGATCTTTGCCGACCTGTTCTTCAAGCCGATGGGCTCGGCCGGCCAGATCGTCTCCTACGTCACGGTCGGCATCAGCTTTGTCTTCCGTCCTCTCGGTGCCATCGTGGCCGGCTATCTCGGCGACAGGCTCGGCCGCAAACGTGTCCTGGTCGCGACGTTGGCGATGATGGGTGCCGCGACGGTTCTCATCGGCGTGCTGCCGACGTATGCCTCGATCGGAATCTGGGCACCGATCCTGTTGATCCTGCTTCGCGTCGTCCAAGGATTCTCGACGGGCGGCGAATGGGGCGGGGCCGCTCTTCTTGCCGTCGAACACGCACCCACCAAGCGTCGAGGATTCTTCGGAGCGTTCGTACAGATGGGAGTACCGCTCGGAATGTTGCTCGCCACCGGCGTTTTGGCACTGTGCACGTTCACCCTCACGGACGAACAGTTCACCACCTGGGGATGGCGAGTGCCGTTCCTGCTCAGCGTCGTGTTGATCGGCGTCGGCTTCTACATTCGAAGCAAGGTCAGCGAGTCACCCGTATTCGCCGAACTCAAGGAACGCCGCACCGAGAGCAACACGCCTATCCGAACTCTGTTCAAGAAACACCCGAAGCAGGTCGTACTCGCGGCGCTGTCCTTCATCGGCACAAACGGCAACGGCTACATGGTGATCGGCGGATTCATCGTCGCGTACGCAACCAAGACCTATAGCCTGGGTAAGACCGAACTACTGATTGCCACGCTCGCAAGTGCCGTCACGTGGGGCGTTTTCACCATGATCGGCGCCTACTGGTCGGATCGACGCGGCCGCACCACGGTGATGAACGTGGGCAACCTCGCAATGGTCCTCTTCGCGGTGCCGTTCTTCCTCCTCATCGACACCGGGAATCTCGGCTGGATCTACGTGGCGATGATCCTGTTCTCGGTCGGACTCGGGCTGTCGTACGGACCTCAACCCGCGTTGTTCGCCGAACTGTTCCCGGCTTCGATCCGTTACAGCGGTGCGTCGATCTCCTACGCGGTAGGCACCATCTTCGGCGGCGCCTTTGCTCCCACCGTCGCACAGTGGCTCCTCGGCAAGACCGGTGGCACCCTTGCCATCTCGATCTACCTCGCCCTGCTGGCGGCGGTCTCGTTCGTCGCCACGATGCTCATCAAGGATCGATCAGGACGAGACCTGATGGTGTGATCGACCTGAATGTGGACGCCCAACGGCGTCGCGATGCCGGAGTTTGTCAGCCGAACTTTCGAAAGGCGAACTCCGGCAACTTCTTCGCAGCATTCGCTGTACGCACGATCTTGTGGTTCTTGCCTCGCATCAGCGCCAGTTGGATCCGCGATTCGATCCAGAACGCGCCGCGAGGCGAGCGGTTCCAGGTCTTGTGCAGCAACGTCTTCGTCGCTGCGACGGCGTCCGGCGAGCGAACCGCGATCTGCGACAGCAGTTCCTGTGCCGGCTTGATCGGATTGTCGCTGACTCCGCTCACGAACCCCCACTCGAGAGCCTGATTTCCGTCGAACAGTTCAGCAGTCATGGCGAGGCGTTTCACGACGTCCATTGCCGCGAGTTCGCGCATCGTGACCGTTCCGGTCATGTCGGGGATCAATCCCCACTTCGCCTCCATCACCGAGAACGTGCAATCGGGGGTGGTGAATCGAAAGTCTGCGGCGAGCGCCAATTGCAGTCCCCCGCCGAAGCAGTGCCCGTGAACGACCGCGATGACCGGCACGGGCAATTCGCGCCACACCCAGCACGCGCGTTGGAAGAGGTTGGTCTTCTGACCGGGAAATTTCGCGAAGGCCTTCGCCATGCGCCTCGGTTGCTTACCCGCAGAGGCGAAGTCCAACCCGGCCGAGAACGCGTCACCCGCGCCTTGAAGAATCACGCCCCGGATCGAACGATCAGCTTCGATAGTTCGAGCGGCGTCCACCAGGGCGTCGAGCATGTCCAGATCGAGACCGTTGAGTTTCTCCGGTCGGCTGAGCGTCACGTACGCCACCGACTGCACCACCTCGACACGAACGCGATCACTCACGGCTACTCCTTCGGTTAGACATACCCCCGACGAACTTACCTGAGAGTAAGTTCGTCGGGGGTCCGTCATGCCATCTCCGCAAGAAGTTCCATGGTCACTTTGCCGGCAGGATCCGAATCAGTGGATGAAGGCACGGCCACGACGGAGTCCACTCCCGCCGCTCGGTACGCCTCGAGTTGCTCGCGGGCATCGGCCGGAGTCCCGACGATTCCCACCGTTGCCACCATCGCGTCCGAGACCTGGCTCAAGAGCTCGCGCGGCGCGGCCCCGGCCCTGGCTGCCTCGATCACATCAGCGAAGCCCGCGCGGACGAACATGTCCGAGTACCCCGGAGCAGCCAGATACGGTACGAGCCCGCGTCGAAGTTGATCGATCGACACCTGTGACGGTCCATTCTCGGCGACGGCAGCCGGTGCCCACACCGACACGAAAGGCATGCCGGTTTCCAACTCGGCAGCGATTTCCTTGCACCGTGTGATCAGGCGCCCCGCTTGCTCCGGGCTGACCAGATTGAGCACCAGTTCGTCGCCCAACTCCACCGCGGCCCGAAGCGCCTTGTCCCCGAATGCCGCAACGATCAGCCGCCCACCTGGCGGCTGAAGTCGCAGCCGATATCCGCTGGTCCGCATCACCGTTCCGGCGACTTCGCCCCGTTCACCGTCCATCAGCGCTCGTACACCGCGGGCGGACTCCGCGAGCGCCCGAGCTGCCCCGGACCTGCTTCGTCCATGCCATTTTTCGACCACGACAGTGCTGGACGTACCCAAGGCGATCGACACGTGGCGCCCGGTGAGATCGGCCACCGACGCCGCCCCGATCGCGATCATCGCCGGATCACGAACCGTCACCGCGAGCGGGCCGACCACTAATTCGGAGTGCTCGAATCCGGTGCCGACTGACGTCGCCAGAGCAAAGGCGTCGTACGTCGCCATCTCCCCCACCCACACTCGGCCGAACCCGAGTCTGTCGGCGAGGCGTGCAGTAGCGGTCACCTCCTGCGGCGGACGGTCCTGCCACAACCCCAGGGAGATGTCGATGGTCGGCAAACCTCTACTCGAAGTCGGAGACAAGACCCATTCCCTCCAACAGTGTCGGACGGTCGTAGTACTCGAGCCACTCGGTGATCCGTCCGTCTGCCATGCTGAGGATTCCGACAACAGGAACGACGCCATGGGTACCGTCGAAGTGGAAGTCGTCCACTCGCTGCACAAATACCCTTCCGTCGATCACGCCGAGAGACTCGATCTTCAGTGTGATCCGTTCACACTTGCTTGCCAGTAACGCAATTCGGCCCGCAACGGCCTCCTTGCCGACAAGAGGTTCCTGCATGACGCTGTGGAGCACACCGTCCTCGGCGAACAAGTCGACGACGCGTGTCCAGTCCATGACGTCCCACGCCTGGAACATCTCACGCGCCAACGCAAGCTTGTCACTGTCGTTCATCACACTCATGCCACACTCTTCTGTCGAAGCTCACGCTTGAGGATCTTTCCGGTCGAATTGCGCGGCAGTTCTTTCCGAATCTCCAGCCGCTCGGGAAGTTTGTACGACGCAATGCGCTTGTCCTTCAGGAACGCGACCAGAGCGTCCAGCTCGAGTTCCGTCTCGGGCCGCAGCGTGACCACTGCTGCGACGCGCTCACCGAGTACTTCGTCGGGGTCGCCGATGACGGCCACATCCGCGACGGCCGGATGCTCGGCGATCAATCCCTCCAGTTCGGCTGGGGCGATGTTCATTCCGCCGCGGATCACGAGGTCCTTCCCCCGGTCCAGGTAGCGGAGAAACTGCCCGTGATCACCGGCAATCTCGAAGATGTCTCCGGTGCAGAGGAATCCGCGTTCGTCGAACGGAGACGGCCGATCGCCGAGATAGCCGGCAAAGACCGTCGGTCCGCTGATTCGCAACTCACCCGGGTGCCCGACTTCGGTGATGTCCTCGCCGGTGACCACGTCGACCAAGCGCACGTCCATCCAGTCGGAGATTCTGGTGCTCCAGCGAAAGTTCTCGACACCGAAGCGGGGGAAGTACCGTGCGCGGTCGTCCGGATCCGGCATGTCCGCAGGCGAGGAGAGCAGACTGATGCCTTCGTTGGATCCGAAGAAGTTGATGACTCCGATTCCGTATCGCTCCTGCCATCCCCGGACCATCGGAGGTTGCAGTGGCACCGAACCCGAACCGATCCGAGTCAAGCTCGACAGGTCGACCGCCGCGAGCATCGACTCGTCGGCGAGCAGCATCCACAACAGCGCAGGCGGCGCTACCGTGTACGTCACGCGCTCGGCCTCGATCTGCCCGAGGAAAACTCGAAGATCGAACGGGTGGTGCTGTACCAGTACACATCCCGTGCGGAGCCACGGCAGGAACATTCCGTTGATTCCGGCCATGTTGACCATCGGGAACGGGTTCAGCAAGACGTCGCCGACGCCGATGTCGGGAGCGTCGATCGTGGCCCAGCAGATGGCCAGCCACTCGTAGTGCGAACGTGGGACCCCCTTCGGTTCGCTTTCGGTCCCGGAGGTCCAACAGATCGTCATCGCATCGTTGGGGTCGTTGGGATCTTCGGTGATTCGGACATCCAATTCACTGCGCTGTGTTTCGGTGGCCGCCCGAGGACTCAGCCCCACGACACCGGCCGGCAACTGGGCCGGAAGCTCGGATGCGGGAGCGTAGGCGAACACCGATCTCAGAGAGGGAATCCGGGATCTGATTGCAGCGATCTCCGTAGCAGGGAGTCTGTCACCAAAACTGGGTACGGTGACAAATGCTGCAAACGCCGCCTGGTTTGCCATTCCTTCCACTTCACGTTCGCGGTACTGCATGGGCAATGGCGAGACCACGATCCCCAGAGACCACGCTGCAAGGTAGACCTCGACCAATTCGACGGTATTGGGCATCTGCACGCCCAGAACATCTCCCCGGCCCAAACCCACCTCGGAGAAGCCGGCAGCGAGCGCGATGACTTCGCTCTCCAGTTGGTTCCAACTGAGGCGTCGCGGATCTCCGCCGGACAACTCGCTCCGGTTCGCCGGATCAACCACGGCAAGTTCGTCACCGCGTACCCGCACCTGCGCCCGGAACACCTGATCGATCGTCTCGTCGGACCACCACCCCTTCGAGGTGTATTCGTCCACCTTGACGCGAGGGTGCAATCCCCTGTGTGCCTTGTTCATTCGCGTACTCGTTTCAGTTCTCGTAACGGCCGGAAATGTCGATCACGTCGCCTTGCTTCTCGAACGCCTGGGTAGCGGCGTTCCACTCGAACGGCTGGAATGCCAGGATTCCCAATGCATGGTCCGCGGTCATCGTGAATTTGATTCCGTCGATGAACATCGGCGGGTGGTAGTCCTGCGTTCGTGCGGCACTCATGATGCTGGCGCGTGAGAGTCCGTCGGATGACTCAGAGGCCCGAGTGAAGTTGTCCACCAACAGGTCACCGATGGCCCAGCCGTTCACGGTGTAGCTGTTGGTCGGGGAATCGGCACCGTGAGCAGCCGCACCGGCCAGGTAGTCACGTACCGCCGCGTCATCCTTGTAGAGGGCGTTGTTGGGATCCTTGAGCCACACCATCACCTGCTGCCCGTCGGCAGCATCACCGGCGGGCGCATACAGCGTCGCACCGTCGACGCAGTTCGACGGTTGAATCACGGTGTCGGGCTTCCATCCGACACGTCCGATCGCCTGGGTGATCGCGAGGCAATCGGTGGTGACACCGGCCACCACCAATACCTCGGCGCCACTGGCTTTGAGGGTCGATGCCGCCGTCTTGGGGTCGGTCAGCGCCTCTTCGGCTGCGATCTCGAAGTTCGTTCCTTCGATCGCGGACTTGAAGCCGTTGGCGATCCCTTGTCCGGACTCGGTCTGGTTCGTGGCCAAGGCAACCTTGGCGCCGCTCGGATACTTCTTCTTCAGGCTTTCGACCACTACCTCCATCTCGACGCCCGGATCCGGTAGATACTCCGTGGTCCACGGAAAGTCTTCGATCACCCGGAACTCGGGCATGCCTGCCTGCGCGAAGAGCAGTGGAACACAGGCAGTGGTCTGGTCGTCCGCGATGGCGTTCAACTGGCCTGCTCCGAACGTGCCCAGAACGTCGACCTTGTCCTTCTGAATGAACTCTCCGACATTGGCTTTGGCGCGCTCCGGGGAGAAGGCATCGTCCTTGACCACGACGTCGAGCTTGACGCCGCCGACGCCTCCGGCCGCGTTCTCGACCTCGAACCGTGCTCGCATTCCTTCGATCACGTTGCCGACCGCGTCGGCGAGCGGGCCGGACGTCGGCCCACTCCACCCCACCGTGAGTTTGTCGGTGATCGGCGCCGCGGCACCACTGGGATCGCTGCAGTCGTCGACCGATACTGCTCCGGCCGAGGTCGACGTGTTGCTCTCTGCGTCGGAGTTACCTCCGCAGGCCGAAAGGAGTAGTGCCGCAGCGGCGATGACTGCGGGAATCGTGGTCTGCCTTTTCATATCGTCCAGTTCCTTGCTGTGAGTTGAGAGAAACGAGAGTGGGCGAGGGAGACGGCGCTCAGGTGCGGGGTTCACCTTCGCGATACTTGGGATGATCTGCGGGAACCACGAGGACAAACCGTCGGAGAACGCTGTTGATCCGGCCGACGATTCCGTCCGGCATCAAGAACACGATCGCGATCAGCACCGCGCCGAACACCACTCCCGACACGGGGCCGTCGGTGACGCTTCCGGTGTAGTACGGCAGGAACACCACTGCCGTCGCCCCGACGATCGGGCCGAATTGCGTTGCGATTCCGCCCAACACCAGTCCGGTGATGAACTCGATCGACTTCATCAACGAAAAGGACTCGGGTGAGAGCGCGCCGATGTACATCGTGAACAGCGAACCTGCCAGACCGGTGATCGCGCCGGAAAGTCCGAAAGCGAGAATCTTGACCCGCGCGACGTTGATGCCGTTTGCACTCGCCGCAATCTCGTTGTCGCGCACCGCAACCATTGCCAAACCGAATCGACTCTTGACGAGATTGCGGATCAGGAGCATGACCACTGCCAGCGTCACTACCGAAACCCAGAAGATCCAGAGATAGGTGTCCGCGCGGGTCAAACCCGTCCATTTCGGCGGGACCAGAAGATTCGCACGAACGACCATGCCGGCCGCGCCACCGGTGAGATCCCCGGTCTTGCGGATCACTTCGGGAAACGCCACAGCGACGGCGAGGGTAACGAGGGCCAGATACAGCCCTTTGATCCGCAAGGAGGGAAGCCCGACGAGAAGTCCTAGTACGAAACACAATACGACTGCCATCGGGATTGTGGTCAACGGCGAGTATCCGCGATCGACGATCAGAACGCCGGTCGTGTACGCGCCGAGGCCGAAGAAGGCAGAATGGCCGATCGACAGAAGTCCGGTGTACCCGCTGACGATATTCAGTCCGGCGATGGCAATCGCGATGATGAAGACACTCGTGAACTGCCCTACGCGAAACGGCGCGCTCTGCGACACGAGGAGCAGGGCACAGACGGCAGCCACCAGCAGAACCAGTTGGAGTATCCGGTACGACGTCGATCCGGCAACCACCACGCGCGGCTGCCTGACTGCCTTTTCGGCGACCGCGGGTTCATTTCTCTCGGCAAGCGTCGTCATACCCGCTCCAGTTTCTTGGTACCGAACAGTCCATTGGGTCTGACGAAGAGGATCACCACGATGATCAGTAGCGCGGATGTCTGCTGCAGCGAACCGCCGATGACCGAAATGTAGCCGCTGAGCATCGATTCCAGAACACCGATCGTCAACCCACCCACAACTGCGCCGACAAGACTGTCCAGACCGCCGAACAGCGCTGCCGCAGATGCTGCGATGAAGATCGGGAACATGGTCGTGAGGCCGAGTTGTTGCGGCGAGAGCGGAGTGACCAGGACACCGGCCAGTGCGCCGATCGCTGCCGCAACACCCCAGCCGATTGCGAGTATCCGGCTGGTCGGAACTCCGGCGAGAGTGGCAGATTCGGCATTGTCCGCGACGGCACGCATGTGCAGACCGACTCTCGTCTTGCGAAAGAGCAAGGACATCAACACAAGTAGGACAACGAGCGCAACCAGTACGCCCAGTGCGTCGCCGTACACGCGCGCGCCGCCCACTGAGATGTAGTCGGTGGGACCGTTGGGAAACGGGCTCGGCATGATCTTCGTTTCGCTCCCCCACAGCATTCCGGCCAACGAGTTGAGCCCGGTGAACAATCCCAGTGCCACTATCAGCACTGCCATGTCACTTCTACGTTGAACCGGCCGGATGAGCAGACGCTCCATCAACGCCCCGAGCAGGAAGCCGAGAGCGAGAGCCGCTCCGATCGCGGCCCAGATCGGCCAGGACATCGTTGTGAGCCACCACGCCACGAAGGTTGTGAACAGGGCCAACTCGCCCTGAGCGAAGTTGATCGTGCCGGTGGCACGGAACACCACCACGAGTGCCAGCGCGAGAATTGCGTAGATCGAGCCGTTGGTCAATCCGGAGATGAGTCGTTCGAGAAAGAGTGTCACCGTTTACTCCTGGTACCCGAGATAGGCGCTGCGCACGACGTCGTCCGAACGAAATTCCTCGGGCGTGCCGGCAGCGACGATGGTGCCTACGTCGAGCAGGAAGACCTTCGACGCGAGTTTCATCGCGAGATCGGCATTCTGTTCCACGATCAGCAGTGCAGTTCCGTCGCTCCGGTTGATCGCACCGAGCGTGTCGAACAATTCGGCGATGACGATGGGCGCCAGACCCAGGCTCGGTTCGTCGCACAAAAGCAGGGTGGGACGGCTCATCAATGCCCGCGCGACCGCGAGCATCTGCTGTTCACCGCCTGACAGCGAACCTGCCAACTGTGTGGACCTCCTCGCGAGCACCGGAAATGTCTCACACCACCGCTCGATGTCGGCCTCGATCTCCGCCTTGTCGTTGCGAAGCGCAGCGCCGACGAGCAGGTTGTCACGTACCGACAGTTGACCGAGAGTTCCACGGCCCTGTGGGACAAGGCTGACGCCGGCGGCCACGGCGCGTTCAGGTTTGGATCCGAGCGGCGAACCGTTGAAGGTGATCGTTCCCTGGTGCGGAATCAATCCGGCAAGCGCACGCATCATGGTGGTCTTGCCGGCACCGTTCGCGCCGAGAACGACAGCGACCCCGCCGGGTTCCACGTCGAGCGAAACCCCGTGCAGTACATTGCCTCGCCCGTAACCGGCATGCAGATCATCGACGCTCAGCAGGCTCATGCCGCTCGCCCCAGATAAGCATTGATCACGGCGTCGTTCTGCTGGATCTCCGCCGGAGTACCTTCAGCGATCTTGTGGCCGAAGTTCAGTGCGACAACGTGATCGGAGATACCCAGCACCAATCCCATGTGGTGTTCGACCAGAAGCGCTCCGAAGCCGAAGTCGTCGCGGAGCGAGACGATCAGTTCTCCCAACTCCTTGACTTCGCTGTGTGTGAGCCCGCCGGCGGGCTCGTCGAGCAGAAGCAGCGAAGGCTCGGACATCAATGCTCGTGCCAGTTCGACGCGCTTGAGTGTTCCGAACGGAAGGCCTGCTGCCGGCGCGTTCGCGACGTCGACGAGTTCGAGGCGTTCGAGCAGGTACCAGGCCTTCTCTCGCAGTTCTCGGACTCGGGCGCGCGCTGGAGGCCAGCCGAGAAGCCCGCTCGCCAGTCCGAAGCGGCCCCGAGACGATCCGCCGACCATGGTGTTGTCGAAGACGCTCATGCCGCTGAACAGTGCGAGATTCTGGAAGGTCCGAGCGATCCCTGCAGATGCCATTGCATAGGGCCGCAATCCCAAGAGGTCGGTTCCTTGCCAGGTGATGACACCGCGACTCGGTTCGTAAATCCTTGTGATGCAGTTGAACAGCGTGGTCTTACCAGCGCCGTTCGGCCCGATGAGTCCGCAGATCTGGCCGGCGTGGACGTCGAAGCCGACGTCGTCGAGAGCCGTGACTCCGCCGAATTCGATCGATACATCGGAGAGCGTGAGTACGACCGGGTCATTCGCAGGTTGTGCGGGTGGTGTGTTTCCAAGCATTGGTTTCACCTCCTCGTGACACTTCAATTAACAGTGTGATAGAGATTACTACAGTAAACAGAGGCACTCCGTCAACGTGCGGCCCCCGATCCGGAGCCGAGAAGGGACATCATCTTGAGGTCCAACAACATTCACGCAGTCGACAGCGGCGGGGGCCCAGACGTCAGGGACTACAGCCGGGTCGACGCTCTCGTCGCCAAGCAGGAAATCTACGAGGTTCTGGCTCGTTTCCTCCGAGCTGCCGATCGCGGAGACGTCGAGGACGCCAGGCGGTGTTATCTACCCGGCGCAACCGAAGACCACGGGGGTGTCTTCACCGGCACCGCCGACGACTACATCGACCACATCGCCGGGGCCATCACTCACCCACGGTCACTGACGACCCACGCAATGACCAACGTCCTGATCGAACTCGACGGGGCCACAGCACACGTCGAGTCCTACGTGCTTGCCTTCGCACGAATCAAGCACTCGGACGGCATAGCCGACACACTCACCGCGGCGCGCCTGATCGACCGCTTCGGCTACGAGGACGGCAGGTGGGGAATCCGCCACCGCGCACTGCGGTGGGACTGGAACCACGACATGGCCACAGCCGAAGGCTGGATCTTCGGGATGCTCGCGCCTGAAACGTCCTTGAAGAAGAGCAAGAAATTTCCCGACGACCTCATCTACACACGGCAGACACAGGAGCACTCATGACAAGGTTTCGCGGAACGCCGATAGAGGGCGCGACTGTCCTCGTCACCGGCGCCAATCGAGGGCTCGGCTTGGCCTTCGTCCAACAGGCGAAGTCGATGGGTGCCGCCAAAATTTATGCAGGGGTGAGAAATCCCGACGAGGCGCCCGCCGAGCTGCGATCCACCGGAGCACACATCGTCGAACTCGACGTGACCGATCCAGGACTCGTCGATGCAGCGGCCAGGGCGTGCGGTGACACCACAGTGGTCGTCAACAATGCCGGACTGTTCACCGGGAATCGGTTGATCGAGGCCGACGACCAAGCGGCTGCGCGAGCCGAGATGGAGGTCAACTACTTCGGGCCTCTGACGATGATCCGCGCCTTCGCGCCGGTACTCGCCGCCCGCGGCGGAGGATCGATAGTCAACGTCCTGTCGGTGGCCGCAATCGCTCCGACCGCCTTCATGGGTGGCTATTCACCGGCCAAGGCGGCTGCTCTGTCGCTCGGCGGCATCGCTCGCGCCGAACTCGAACCGCACGGCATCACCGTCACGTCGTTGATCGTCGGCAGCGTCGATACCCGCATGGCGTCACATGTTCAGGGCCACAAGGAAAATCCTCTGGACATCGCCGCGACCGGACTCGCCGCCACGCAACGCGGTGAGTGGACGTGCGACACAGATTTCATGGCAATCGATGCCCGTGCGCGTCTGGCCCGCGACCCGATTCGGTACGAACGCGGTCTGGGCAAGCTCCTCTTCGCCGGCGAACTGACCACTCGATCATGAGCGATCCGATTCGTGTTGCCCAGTGGGCGACCGGTGCCATCGGCAAGACAGCGCTACGCGGAATCATCGATCGTCCCGACCTCGAGTTGGTCGGCCTCTACGTGTACAGCGACGCCAAGGCGGGTCGAGACGCCGGTGACATCGCCAGACGAGCACCGACGGGGGTGATCGCTACACGCGACGTGGACGAGATCATCCGCTCGCGCCCACAGGTTCTCATCCACAGTCCGCGGTTGCAGATTCCGTACGAACGCCACGACGACGATCTGTGCCGTCTGCTTCGCGCCGGGATCAACGTGATCACGACGGCCGGGCAGCACTTCCCCCGCGCACACGGCACCGAACGCGAGCACATGTTCGCCCAAGCATGCAAGGAAGGCGATTCGACGCTCTTCGGGGTCGGCGTGAGCCCAGGTGTCATCGGCGAGCGATTGGCGTTGGCGCTGACGGGAACATCGATCGAACTCGACCGAATTACGATCGACGAGGTGCTCGACGCTCGCGGCATGCCTGACCCCGACTTCGCGTTCACCGTCATGGGAATGGGTTCGCCCCCGGAGGAACTGGACGGAACCGGGCCGTTGCCCTCGCTGTACGCGTCGCTGTACCTCGAGACCATCGCGTTCATGTGCGAGCGCCTGGGCGTCACCTACGACGGGGTCGTGTCCGATCACAGGGTCGTTCCGGCACGTACGGATCTCGACGTCGCCGCCGGACGCATCGCCGCGGGAACCGTCGGAACCACCGAATGGCGCTGGCACGCAATGGTCGACGGAAAGCAGTTCCTCACCCTCGCCATCATCTGGACCATGGAACCTGATCGCGACGAATACGCGGGACGGGACCAATGGGAAGTCCACCTCTTCGGCAAACCCGAGATCGTGATGACCGTCAACCTGGTCGAACCACAAGATCCGAACAGTCGCACGACAGCCGGTCAGTTCATCACTGCAGGCCCGGCACTACGCGCCGTCGAGCATGTACTCGCTGCTCCCGCCGGCATTTTCGAACCCCCTGTCTTTGCCCCCTTCAGATTGGAGCATTCAGCATGACAACTCAGCCGACGGCCGTAGGTTCGACTGCCACCCGTGAACCTGCCACCCGTGAACCTGCCACCCGTGAACCTGCCGTCCGTCAACCTTCCGTGAACGCGCTCCTGCCCGACGGTCGCCCCGTGCAGAATCTGGAAGACTTGCTACGCAGCCGGGCGATTGCCAGTCCGGAGAGCACCGCCGTCATCTCCGATGACGGGCGTACCAGTTTCCGCGAACTCGACATCGAAACAAATCGTGTCGCGAATGCACTTCTGCGCGATGGT
Organism: Rhodococcus sp. SG20037; assembly: GCF_031763325.1. Classification (NCBI taxonomy): domain Bacteria; kingdom Bacillati; phylum Actinomycetota; class Actinomycetes; order Mycobacteriales; family Nocardiaceae; genus Rhodococcus; species Rhodococcus sp. SG20037. Next base: position 4,769,097 of record NZ_CP134497.1, read on the forward strand.
GTTCGACCCGGCGACCGGGTGGCGTACATCGGGGCCAATGCACCGTCTTTCCTCTCCGTCCTGTACGGATCTTCGAAGATGGGCTCGATCCTGACGGCCGTCAACAATCGGCTGGCACCGGGCGAGGTCGACTACATCCTGAGCAACAGCGAGCCGACCGTCGTCGTACTCGGAGCAGGCGATGAGGGCCTCTCCGACGTCGCCGCGGCGGTCGGTAGCGTCCGGACCGTCGTCACGGTGGATGGCGCCGGAAACTCGATCTCGTGGAACGACTGGCTTTCCGGTGTCGGCGACGACGATCCGGGGTCGTCGCGCCGCCCCGACGACACAGCGCTGATCTTCTACTCGTCGGGAACCACCGGTCACCCCAAGGGAATCGAACTCACCGGCGCCAACCTCGGCCGTGCCCTCGCCACCATGTATCACCTGCTCGATCTCGACACCGACTCCGTGGCTATGTGCCCGGTTCCGTTCTTCCATGTGGCCGGACTGGGTCTCGCCCTGGTCACGACGCTCGGCGGTGGCGCTCTACTGCTCGAGACCATCGCCGGACCTCTCGAACTCGTCGCGCTGATGCAGGAGTACAAAGTCACGCATGCGGTCGCCGTTCCCGCGGTGATCAGCGTCCTGACCTCCCTTCCGGCTGTGCGCGAGGCAGATTGGAGTGCCCTGCAGTTCCTGGTCTACGGAGCCGCGCCGATGCCACTGCCCCTGTTGCAAGACGCGACCGAGGTCTTCGGGTGTAGTTTCCTGCAGGCATACGGTCTCACCGAGTCGACCGGCGGCGTCACCATGCTGACCCCGGAAGATCATCGGGCGACCGACGAGTCGACCGCGCATCGGTTGAAGTCCGTCGGGCAGCCGATGTTCGGAGTGCCCATCCGCATCGTCGATCCCGTGACGCTCGAAGACGTCCCGGTCGGTACCCGCGGAGAGGTCGTCATCGGCGGCGCTCACGTCATGAAGCGTTACTGGCGTAACGAAGCAGCCACTGCGGCCACCATGTTGGACGGCGACTGGCTTCGCACCGGAGACGGCGGATCGTTCGACGAGGACGGCTATCTCTACCTCCACGACCGCCTCAAGGACATGATCGTCTCCGGCGGTGAGAACGTCTATCCGGCCGAGGTGGAGAGTGTTCTCTCCGGGCACCCCGGCATCCGCGAGGTCGCGGTAGTCGGCGTTCACTCCGATCGGTGGGGTGAGACTCCCCTTGCCGTGGTCGTTCGAGCTGCTGATTCGGATGCAACCGAAGCGGAGATCATCGAGTGGTCACGCGAGCGACTGGCTCACTTCAAGTGCCCCAGTGCGGTTCGGTTCATCGAGGAGCTGCCACGCAACGCTAGCGGGAAGCTGCTCAAGACTCGTTTGCGACAGGACTTCGCTTGAGTCCATGACACGAATTCGGGGCCGGTCGCTTCGAGCGATCGGCCCCGATTTCTGTCGTTCGATGTGAAGCACGCTCAGCGTGGGTGAATCCGGAATTCCACGCCGCCGACACTCAGCCCGGGCTCGACGGCAGACGCGCCGCTCGACGCCGCCAGATCGATTGCAGTGAGCATCGACCGCTCCCCCGGAACGAACGACACGACGCGTGATCCCAGCCTGATCGAGAGTGGTTGCGCCGAGACCGGTTTCTTTCCGAACACTTCGGCCCACAGCGTCGCCGTCCTGGCCGGATCGGACGAGGACACGTCGACGCCGAGGATGTCGTCGACCCAGGGATCGAGGGAAACCTCCTTCTCCGTCTCATCCCAGAACCACTCGTCGGCGTCGGGAATCTCGTCGAGTTCTACGAGCAGTCCGAGATCACCGGGATGAAGTTGGACGATCCGGTGACCGTAGGCCTCGAGATCGGCCACCGTCCGAACATCGGCCGCAGCTGCACGTTCCAGATAGGGCTCGATGTTCGAAACCTGGATCGAGAGTGCATAGCCGCCCTCCCCTCCGCCCTTGCGGATCCATCTCGCCAGCGAGACCGTCTCGTCGAGCGGCGCGACGATCTCGAGAAATGCCTGCGGCCCGACGGCCAAGGTCTCGTCGGCCAAACCGATGTCTTCGAGCAGTGGATCTGTGAATCCTGGTGCCAGATTCAACGCTTCACGTAGTTGTTGACCGGTCTTGTCCAGGTCTCGTGCACCGATCACCACCTGTCGCAGGATCTCCCACGTGCCCGCGTCGTGCGTGCCCGTCACAGTCCGACCGCTTCGGCTGCGGTGTCGGCACTCTGCCAGCGTCGAAGCTCGGCACCCGGCGCCCACGTCGAGTGGGTGCCACTCGAAATCCGTTCGGGAAGGCGAAGTTTGCACAATGGTCCGTCTCCGACGCGGGCAGCGTCGAAGATCAGGCAGAAGGACGCGTCCTCGTTCATGTCGGTGGTCAACGTGATGAGATAGCCGTCGTCTTCGGCGGTACCACCCACGCGTGGTGCCATCGAGGTCTCGCTTCCATACACGCCGTCACCGAAGGAGAATCGTTCCTCGTTCCCCGTAAGCAGGTCGTGTTTGACCAAGCCGTCGAACAGGAACCACGACGGCTTACCAGAAGCCGCATAGGCGTATCGGTACTTCTCACCCGCGAAATTGCCGTTCATCATGCCGAATTCGGTGATCGAGTCACTGAGTTGCTCTTCACGCGTGGCTCCGGTGACCAGGTTCAAACGCCAGCGGTGAAGCCGGGTCTGCATGCGATCGAGAGCGAGGAAACGGAAGGCGCGCTCCCACTGATTGCCCATACCGTTGTCCGACGGCTCCGGATCACCCTGGTAGAAACCGTCCAGAACAATCTCGTCCCCCTCTTCGTAGGCGTTCACGAAGTGCAGGACATAGGTCGAATCGGCTTCGAACCACTTGATGTCAGAAGTATTTCCGCGGCGTGGGATGACTCCGAGACGCAGCGGGATATCGGGATGGAAATTCGCGACGTGCGCGCCCTTCTCCAGCAGAACCGGATCCCAGAACAAGGGGCAGTCGTTGAGGATCGCGTAGTTCTCCGTGAAGGCCATGTCGTGCGGCAAGCGCGGACCGGGAAGTGGGACGTCGACGTAGTGGACCAACTCGTTGGCCGAGTCCACGACGCCGTAGTGCATGTACGGCGCTTCCTTGCTGTAGTTGAAGAACAGCATTTCTCCGGTCTTGTCGTCCACCTTCGGATGCGCGGACACACCCCATTCGAAGGGGAACTTGCCGTTCCAGCTTTCCTTGCCGAGTGTCTCCGCCGACATCGGATCGAGACGATACAGATCTCCGCACTGGTAGAAGCTGGTGAGAGCAGTCCCCCGGTGAACGACGACGTCGGTGCTGGACGCGTCCTTCATCCGGGTGCGCGCACCCTTGCCGCCCTCGGGGCGACTGAGTTTGGGAGACTCGGCAAGCCCGGCCCACAACGCAGCGCCGGCATCCTGCTCGGCCGCCAAGCCGTCGGTACGTACGAATCGGTTGCGGTAGAACGACTCTCCGTCGCGAAAGCCCACGATGTGAATCATGCCGTCACCGTCGAAGGGGTGATACGCCTTCATCGAGGGATGGAGCGGATTCTCGGTGTTACGCAGGTAGACACCGTCGAGGTCTTTCGGAACCTCACCGAATACGACTTCGAGGTTGTCCGCTTTGAACTCGGTGGTCTGGGGTTGCCACGGGCCGGTGCGATACGGGTGATCGTCATCGGCGGGAAGGGTGGACAACAACTTGCCTACGATTTCGACGTCCATGGAATTCTCTTTTCGACTGATGGGGAAAGGCTGGGTTGGGCTGCACCTTCAGGAAACTGCGTCGACGACAAAACTGACGGTGGTGGCCGTACTTCCACCGAAGTTGAGCGTCGCAAAGCGGCTCGCACCCTCGACTTGGAAACCGCCGGCCGTTCCCGTCACCTGATGGGCCGCGTCGAGAAGCATTCGAACACCACTGGCACCCACCGGATGACCACCGCCGATCAGACCGCCGCTGGGGTTGATCGGTAGCTTGCCGCCCATGGCGATGTCACCACTCTCGATGGCTTTCCACGACTCGCCGGGCGCGGTCAGACCGATGTGGTCGATCGCGAGATACTCACTCGCCGTGAAACAATCATGTGTTTCGATCCCGTCTATCCCGGCCAGGTCGACTCCGGCCCGGGAGAAGGCACCCATCACCGCATCCCGAACGTGTGGCATCACGTAGGGATTATCGGCGTCGCGGGCCAGCTTCTGCTCGAGACCTAAACCAACTGTCCGGTGACCCCAGCCCGCGATCTGGGCCCGCGGAGTCGCCGCGGCGCCAGGGTGTTCACGCAGGTACTTGTTCGTCACCAGCACCACCCCGGCGCCACCGTCGGTCACCTGGCTGCAATCGAATCGCCGAACACCACCTTCCACAACGGGATTGGTCGTGTCGTCACCACCCGCATTTCCGAGTAGATCGGGCACCGCCCAACCGCGTGTCTGCGCGTTGGGGTTGTTCTTCGCGTTTGCGAAGTTGATCTGCGAGATCGCGCGAAGGTGAGATTCGTCGATCCCGTAACGCCGCCCGTACTCCTTCGACACACGGTCGAACATGTACGGCCACATGAATTTTGCTTCCTGACCTTCGTGTCCGACCCAGGCTGCAGCGCCCAGATGGCCGGCCGCGTCATCACCCGGAACCGTCTTCTCCAGTTCGATACCCATCACCAGAGCCACGTCGTAGTTGCCGGCGCGCAGGTCTGCCATCGCTGCAAGTACAGCGATACTGCCCGATGCGCACGCCGCCTCGTGCCGAGACGAGGGCACACCCCACAGGTCTGGATGCACGGTGGCGGGCATCGCGCCCAGCTGACCTTGGCCGGCAAACAATTGACCGAAGGCATTACCGACGTGGATCACCTCGATGTCGGTGGCAGGAACCTTCGCCGCGTCCAGGGTGTGGTTCACCACCTCTTCGGCAAGGTTCGCGAAATCGAGTTCCTCACGGGTGAAGTTCCGTGCGAAGTCGGATTGGTACCCGCCGAGAATCCAAATGTTCGAAACAGTCATGACCTCTCCCCTTGCCGATCCGGCCTCGGTGACGTCACCGAGATACCCGCGCAACGGCGGTTGTAATTTCACCGCAACCGTACTACAACTAGCAGAGTAACTCTACTAATTGAAGGGTTGAAAATGACTGATGCTTTTGTCCTCGACTACGTGCGCACACCGCGCGGTCGAGCATCGGCGCGAGGCGCCCTCCACGAACACAGCCCCGTCGATCTTGTCGTCCACCTGGCCAAGGCTTTGCAGGGTCGAACGAACCTAGGCGCAGAACAGATCGACGACGTCGTTCTCGGTTGCGCATCGCAGGTGGACGAGCAGGGCGCGAACATCGCTAGAACTGCCGCACTCCTTGCCGGTTGGGGCGACTCCGTCCCCGGCGCAACCCTCAACCGATTCTGCGCATCCGGCGTCGACGCAGTTGGCCAGAGCGCGGCCCGCATTCGCGGCGACGACGTGTCCCTCGTCGTGGCCGGTGGCGTCGAAAGCGTCTCCCGGACTCCGATGTTCAGTGATCGCGGACCGCTGTGGACCGATCCGGCAACTATCGCGCAGATCGGTTCCATCCATATGGGTGTTGCCGCCGACTTGAATGCCACGATCGAGGGGTACTCCCGCGACGAGTTGGATGCGTACGGCGTCGAAACCCAGCACAAGGCTGCCGAGGCCTGGCGCAACGGCGCATTCGAGCGGTCCGTTGTGCCTGTCCCCGGCAGAAATGGTGAAGCCGGAATCGCGCACGACGAACTGGTCAGGGCAGAGACGACGGCAGAGGGACTCGCCACGCTGCCTCCGGCCTTCGAAGGGCTCGGCGCCGCCGGTCAGGATGCACTCGCGCTCGCCGCCTACCCTGAGGTCGGCAAGATCGAACACCTGCACACCGTCGGATCCTCTCCCGCCATGGCCGACGGCGCAGCGCTCCTACTCCTCGGATCCGAGAAAGCCGCGGCCAGAACCGGCTTGACCCCTCGCGCACGGATCATCGGATCCGCCTCGACTTCGGTGAATCCGGTCCTCATGCTCACTGCGGGCCAGAGCGCCGTGGAGGCAGTCATCGCGCGAGCCGGGCTTCGTCCACAGGACATCGACGTGTTCGAGTTCGCAGAGGCGTTCTCCGCACTCTGCCTACGGTTCCGCCGCGATCTTGACGCCGGGCCGGACCGCATGAACCCCAACGGAGGCACGATGGCGATGGGCCATGCATTCGGCGCCACCGGAGCAATTCTCGTCGGCGCATGTGTCGACGAACTGGTACGGAGCGACGGACGCTACGGTGTGGCCGCGGTCAGCGGCGCCGCCGGTGTCGGAGTCGCGGTGCTCGTCGAACGGATCGCCTCATGACCGTCAGTTCACTCTCCGGCCGCGTTGCCGTCGTCACGGGAGGGGGTAAGGGCCTCGGCCGTGCCGTCGCACTGCATCTCGCGAGCCGAGGGGTCACGGTGATCGTCAACAATCGGAATCGCACACTCGATTCGAGCGGCCGAGGCCCTGCAGATCAGGTCGTCGACGAAATCCTCGAAACCGGTGGACAGGCCGTCGCCAACCACGACGACGTCACCGACCCCGAGGTCGGCCGAAAGTTGGTGGACGACGCTCTCACTCGGTTCGGACGACTCGACTTCTGCATCACCAGCGCCGCGGTCAGCGGTCCACAGATGCTTCATCGCACCACCGCCGAGAACCTCAGCACCGTCATCACGACAAACGTCGTCGGAACCGCACTGGTCGCCGCCGAAGCCTCCCGAGTGATGCGCGAAGCCGGATTCGGGCGCATCGTGATGATTGCCTCGACCGCAGGACTGCACGGAGAACCCACCGTGTCCGCCTACGCCGCCAGCAAGGGTGCCGTCATCGCATTGGGACGCACCGCAGCCGGCGAAGGAGCGAGTCGCAATGTGTTCACCAATGTCGTACTGCCCTATGCCACTACGCAGATGACCGAATCCGGAATGGATCCACGATTCATCGACATCATGGGTGCCGACCTGGTAGCCCCGGTGGTCACCGCCCTCGTCGATCCCGAGTCCACGACCAACGGGCAGGTGATCGTCACGGCAGGCAACGGGGTGCGTTCGGCAGACGCCGTCGAGGGCTCGACCGAATTCTTGCCCACCACCACAGAACTCGATGCCAAAGCGCTCGACGCGCTACTCGTGACCAGCCGACTCGGCGCTCCTCACACCTATCCGAGCGCACAGGAAGCCTTCGCGGACTTCGCTTCCGAACTGCTCGACCACCACAATCGGAAAGCGCGCGCATGACCGACATCCCACTGGGCGATCTTGCACTGAACTTCGGTGTGAGCGCACTCGCCGTCCTCGTCTTCATCGCAGTCGTGATGGCCGTCGCCATCCGGATGAACAATCACTCGATCATCGACATCTGCTGGGGGCCTGGCTTCGCCGTCGTCGCCGTCGTCTCGTACCTGACGTCCATCGGGTCGGACGGCAACGATCTGCGTCGCCTCGTCGTGCTGGCTCTGACCGTGGTGTGGGGAATGCGACTCGGCCTCTACATCGGCTTCCGAAACCGTGGGCACGGGCAGGACAAGCGCTACACTGCCCTGCTCAAACATCAACAGGGACCGCTGGTTCCGTTCCTGATTCGCAAAATCTACGGCCTCCAGGGCGTTCTCATTCTCGTGGTGTCGCTGCCCGTCCAGTTCGCGATGTACGAGTTTCGCGCCCTCGGAGTCCTCGGCGCGATCGGCATCGCGGTCTGGACCGTCGGCTTCGTCTTCGAATCGGTTGGAGACTACCAACTTTCCCGCTTCAAAGCTGATCCGGCCAATGCCGGGAAGGTGATGGACCGTGGGCTCTGGGCCTGGACCCGCCATCCCAACTACTTCGGTGATGCATGCGTCTGGGTCGGACTGTTCATCCTCGCGCTTGGTGATCCATTGGCGCTGATCACGATCGTCTCTCCGATCGTCATGATCAAACTGCTGGTGAGCTACAGCGGTAAGGCCCTTCTCGAACGCGGCATGCGCAAGAGCAAGGGGCAGGCCTACGACGACTACGTCGCCCGGACCAGCGGATTCTTACCTCGTCCACCCCGTCCGGCACGAAACCACGCGTCGTGAGCGCCCCCACGAGTGGTCTCGCCGACGTCTTCGATCTGGAATCGACCGGCCCGGACCGGTGGCAAGGGTCGAACGACGGTGTTCGTCTACCTCAATTGTTCGGCGGCCAACTGGTAGCCCAGTCGATTCTCGCAGCCGGGCGCACGGTTACCGACGGCAAAGCGATCAGTTCCGTCCACACCCACTTCCTTCGCCCGGGATCGACGGAGCATGCAACCGAGTTCTCGGTAGATCGACTTCGCGACGGAAAACGCCTGTCCACCAGAGGCGTCGACGTCCACCAGGACGGACGACTCGTCTGCCGTTCCACGGTCTCTGCCTCCTCGATCGACGAGGGCATCACTCACAGTCGCGCAGTACCTACCGCACTCCCGCCCACTGAGTGCGTGACGTTGCAAGAGTTGGCCGAGGCAGACGGTGGGTTGGGAGAGGTGTGGGAGGAGTTCTCCGCCATCGAGATTCGTGTTTCCCCCCTTGATTCGCACTCCCCCACCGCGCATTCGGCGGCGCCTCCGCGCAACATCTGGATGCGTTCGGCTCAGCGGCTGAGCGACGATCCACTGATTCACGTGGCTGCTCTCGCTTATGCCAGTGATCTGATGCTGATGGCAACCGCACTGACTCCGCACGGCTACGACATCGGGCAGGAGCACTCGCTCGACACGGACTGGACTGGTGTGTCCCTCGATCACACGATGTGGTTTCAACGCCCTGTGCGAGCGGACGAGTGGCTGCTCTTCGAGCACGCGACCCCCACAGCTCACGCCGGCAGAGCAGTCGTGAATGCGGCGGCCTTCGATCGATCCGGACTCCAGATCTGCCAGATCACTCAGGAAGCGTTACTCATTGCCCGCACCGAGTGATTCCCGACTCTTTCTGCAGACCATTCGGTACGGTCTCGCGGTGCCGCAGGGTTCGCGGCCTATGATTTCGGGGTGGTACGAGTGAATGCAGCCGGATCTTCGACACCCACCGCGTCGGCGGGCGTCACCGAGTTGCCTGCCGGCGGTCCGAACGCACTGGCCGTCACGCTCGGGTTGTTGGGGGACGAGTGGAACCTCTGGATTCTGCGATTCGCCCTGTTGGGGTCGCGGCGATACAACGACTGGCTCGCCCTCGGGGGAATCTCCAACTCCGTATTGTCCTCACGGTTGGCGGTCCTGACGGCCGGCGGAATGCTCGAGCGTCGTGAGTATCAGCAGAACCCGCCCAGGCACGAATACTCGGTCACCCGCAAAGGGCAGTCGATCTGGCCCGTCCTCATCACCATGTGGTCGTGGGAGAAGCAGTGGGCGCCCAATGAAACCCAGCCGCTTCCACCACTGCGGCACAGCACCTGCGGAAACGACTTCACCCCGATCCTGCGCTGCAAGGAGTGCGGCGAGGACGTGGACGTACGATCCCTGGACTCCCAAATGGGTCCGAGTGGGGACTTCTCACGCAGTGTCCCGGAAGCAACATCGCGGCGACGCTCCACCAAGTCCGAACGCCGTCCGGAGATTCTGGCTCACACGATGGAACTTGTCGGCAATCGCTGGTCAGCGGCGATCATCGGTGCAGCTTTCCGAGGCGCTCGCCGCTACGGAGAGTTCGCCGAGATCACCGGTGCACCACCGGCGATAGTCGCGGATCGCTTGAAGCACCTCACCGAGATCGGTGTGATGGAAACGCGTCCGCTTCCGGATCGCCCACAGTGGTCGGAGTATCGACTCACCGCCAAGGGCACGGCGTATTTCCCCGTGGTGATGTGCATGATCTCCTGGGGTCAGCGTTGGTTCAGATCCGCGGACGGCCCGGACATCGTTCTCCATCACAAGGCCTGCGGTAAACGGTTCGAAGCACGCTTGGGTTGCAGTGTGTGCGGTGAAGAGTTGAGGTCTTCGGACATCGAGGCCGTCGACCTCACCACCTCGGTCCACGTACCCGGGTCCGGCTGGTCCTGAGGTCCGCTCAGCCGGCAGTGCGGATCCGGCCGAAACTCCGGCCTCGGTGTTCGAGCGGCAGCCTGTCCCCTCGCCCGAACAGTTTGTTGCGCAGCGTTCCCTCGTCGTAGTCGCTCTGGTAGGCACCTCGTTTGGTCAGCTCCGGAATCACATGCTCCACAATGTCTTCGAAGGTTCCAGGAGTCACCGCGTACGCGAGATTGAAACCGTCGACGTCGGTCTCGGACACCCACTCCTGCAACTCGTCCGCGACTTCCGCACCGGAACCGACAACGATCGGGCCGAGCCCGCCGATGCCCGCCCACTCCGCGATGTCCCCCACCGTCCATTCGCCGCCTTTCTCGTCGGCCTGACGAAACGATGCGACCGCGGATTGAATGGCATTGCTCTCGACGTTCCCGATCGGCTCGTCCGCTCGGTATCCGGAGAGGTCGATTCCCATCCACCCCGAGGTGAAAACGAGCGCGCCTTCACTACTCGCGTAGCTGCGGTAGTCCTCGAGCTTCGCCTGGGCCAACTCAGGGGTTCGGTCGGTGATGATCGTCAACAGTGTGTAGATGCGGGCCGAGAACGGATCTCGCCCGACCTTCGTCAGTTCGTTTCGGATTCGAGCAACGGTGTCTTTGAGAATCGCCTTTGTCGGTGCACCCACAAAGATCGCCTCGGCATTCTCGGCGGCGAACCGCACCCCACGAGGCGACGCGCCGGCCTGGAAGATGACCGGCGTCCGCTGCGGAGAAGGTTCGGAGATGTGGATGCCCGGAACCGTGAAGTGCTTGCCTTCGTGCTCGATCGGATGAACCTTGGCGGGGTCCGTGTAGACCCCGGTGGTTCTGTCACGCACCACCGCGTCGTCTTCCCACGACGTTTCCCACAACTTGTAGAGAACTTCGAGGTACTCGTCCGCGTGGTCGTAGCGATCGTCGTGCTGGAGTTGGTCGTCCTCGCCCATGTTCCGCGCGGCCGAGGGGAGGTATCCGGTGACCACGTTCCACCCGATTCGCCCGTTCGTCAGGTGGTCGAGGGTGCTCAAGCGCCGAGCGAACGGGTAGGGATGCTCGAAAGCTGTACCTGCGGTGATCCCGAAGCCCAAGTGCTCGGTCACGGCAGCCATCGCCGACGCCAGCAGTAGCGGGTCCGAGACCGGTACCTGCGCGCCCTGCCGCAGCGCTGCGTCGTGATTGCCGCCGTACACGTCGTACGTTCCCAACACGTCGGCCAGGAACAGCCCGTCGAATCGTCCACGCTCGAGGAGCTTCGCCAACTCCGTCCAGTACGTCAGATCCGTGTACCTGGACGACTGGTCCTCCGGGTGGCGCCACAGACCTGGCGATTGGTGGGCGACGCAGTTCATGGCAAAGGCGTTGAAGCGGATTCTGCGGGTCATTCCCGCACGATGCCGTGCCTGCTCCGCGGTGAACACCATTGCGATCAGTGCGATCGGTACGGCTCCTGCTTGCACCCGGCGATACCGTCGACTTCGCGACCTCGTCGGCGGGCCGCTACACTGACTAGCGCAGCTGTGACGCCCGAGGCTTCGTGCCGACAGGTCGAGCGGATGCAACAGCAGTATCGGGAAGCGAAAACCCCGGCAGCACAGGGTTTTCAGCGCTTGTCGGTACGCTCCCCGCCCTCGTAGCTCAGGGGATAGAGCATTCCTCTCCTAAAGGAAGGGTCGCAGGTTCGAATCCTGCCGAGGGCACCAGGTGGGACTCTCCCCACATCGGCGCCACCAACGTGCCATTCTTGACTTCATGACGATGCCTCACTCCACGGCTACTCCCCCGAAGAACATGTCTTTGATCCCGGGTGGGACGTACTGGATGGGCTCCGAAGATTTCTATCCGGAAGAACGCCCAGTTCACCAGGTCACAGTCGACGGATTCTGGATGGACACGACGGCGGTGACGGTCGCCGAGTTCCGACGCTTCGTGAAGGCAACCGGCCACGTCACCACTGCTGAAATCGCCCCGGACGCCGCCGACTATCCCGACGCCGATCCAGCCCTCCTCGTCCCGGGATCGTTGGTCTTCAATTCGCCACCCGGCCCGGTTTCACTTGACGACTACACCCAGTGGTGGTCGTTCACTCCCGGCGCCGATTGGCGCCATCCCGAGGGCGCCGACAGCAACATCGGGGGACGTGAACGGCACCCCGTCACCCACGTGTCGTACTTCGACGCCCAGGCCTACGCCGCGTGGGCCGGCAAGGAACTCCCGACCGAGGCCGAGTGGGAGTTTGCCGCCCGCGGTGGACTCGATCGCCAGGCGTACGTGTGGGGCGATCACGACTCTCCGGGCGGGCGGCCCGGTGGCAACGTGTGGCAGGGCCAGTTCCCCTGGGAGAATCTGCTCGAGGACGGTTACGAGCGCACCGCTCCGGTCGGAAAGTTCCGGCCCAACGGCTACGGACTGTTCGACATGGCCGGGAACGTGTGGGAATGGACGGCCGATCACTACACGTCCGACCACGCCCACAGTTCCAAGAACGTCGCGCCGGCCTCGTCGTGCTGCATTCCTCGTAATCCCCGAGCGGAGTTCGCCACGGAGGCGTTGGCGGGCGAACCCTACGCACGACGGGTGATCAAGGGCGGCTCACATCTGTGTGCACCGAACTACTGCCTGCGCTACCGCCCTGCCGCGCGGCAGGGCGAATCCGAGGAGTCCTCGACCTGCCACGTCGGCTTCCGGTGCATCATCCGCATTCCGCAGACGTAAATCAGAAGGGCACGTCTCCGAGGATTGCCACCCGCTCCATCACGCGGCGATGAGGGAAGTAATCACTCGCTGCGTAGTGCTGGGTAGCCCGGTTGTCCCAGAAGGCAATGGAATTCGGCGCCCACTTGAAGCGGCACTGAAAGTCCGGGACCTTGACCTGCGCGAACAGCAGGTTGAGCAGATCGTTGCCTTCGACAGGATCCATGTCCGGAATGTGGGTGGTGAAAAGGCTGTTGACGAACAGAGTCTTACGCCCGGTCTCCGGATGCTTACGCACCATCGGGTGCAGGACCGGCGGGTACTGCTCCTTCATCTGTTCCAACTTCTCCGGGCTCATGCCGCGTCCGAAGGACGGCACAAAATCGTGGATGGCGTCCTTGCCGTCGATCAAGTCCTTGATCTCGTCGGGGAGGCAGTCGAAGGCGTTACCCATATCAGCCCAGAGCGTGTCACCACCGGCAGGCGGTACGTCGATCGCCCGAAGTACTGAACCGAGCGGCGGCGTCTTCGTCCAGGTGACGTCGACGTGCCAGATGTTCTCGGTTCCTGGACTGTCCTCTCCGCGTTCGAATCTGACGACTGCCGGAACCTCTCCCTGTGGGAGAAGTGGATGGACCTCGAGTTCGCCCCAATGGGCAGCGAAGTCACGATGATTCACGCTCGAAATCGGCTGGTCCCGAAAGAACACGACCTTCCATTCGAGCAGGGCCCGGCGCACGTCCTCGATCTGCTCCTCCGACGGATCATGCAGGTCGATGTCGCTGATCTCGGCACCGATGAACGGTGTGACGGGTGTCAGAGTGAACCGCTCGTACGGCCTCGATTCAACGCCTTCCGGGTTTCGCCTCATTCCGCGTGGTCCGAATTCGATTGTGTGATTGCCGATTTGGACTGTTCGTGAGGATGTAAGGGTAGCCATCGAATGACTCCGTCCTGTCGTGTCGTGTCGCGGGGTCACACGTCAGTCGACGCGTGCACCCGCTTTGCTCGTGTGCGTTTGTGTGCGCTTTGGGGCGCGGTCAGTGCTCCTACCGCGAGATCGACCAGATGATCCACTGTCGTATCGAAATCTGCCTGCACAACCGGGTTTTCGTCTTCGCGGCGCTGCTCGAAGATGGCCAGAGCGGAGACGCTCATGTTGAACGTCAGATCGATCCGTTCGACCGCGACGCGGCGAGATAGATGCGGCAACGCCCGCGTCAACCTGACGACAACTTCGTTGATCCCCTCGCTGACCTCGCGGAACTCAGCACTCTGCGTATCCACCGACGGTGAGATTCGGGCAATGAACCTCGCATAGTTGGAACCGTCGACCGTCGCCAGAAAATCTGCCAGCGGGTACAGAAAGGCTTCGACCAAAGCACGGACCAAGTCGGTCCGCCCACTGGCGTCGATGTCGTCGAGATACGTCAGTCGCGCTGCGTTGATCTGATCCATCCGATGCCGGAATACGGCCAGCACCAGACCGTCTCGCCCACCGAAGTGATACTGAACTGCAGAGTTGTTGCGCTGCCCGGCCGCAGTCGCCACGTCCCGCATGGACACTTCGTGAATACCTTGCTCGGCGAACATCCGCTCGGCGACGGCGATCATGGCGTTCTTGGCATCCAACGAGGCGGGCATACACCGACCATATAAGTCACTGTCTTAATTCCGCAAGCCCCATCCCCTGTGCGCGGTTAGGGAGTGCAGGGACTCCTTAACCACTCACGGGGGTAGTTGTCCCAGTCAACGAGACATACGCCGCCAACTGAATTCCGATCGATACGCTCCAGATTAAGACGACTGCTTAATCCGCCCGGTTTTGCACACGCCAAGGAGCCTGCTGGTGAATCGCCATTCCATTCCGATCATTCCCGAGACGCCGAACGTCGCGGCCGCCGTGTACTACCCCGATCAGAATCCCCCGTACACCCGCCCGGAACCGCTTCGCCCGCCGGCCGGGGCCCCGAACGTGCTGCTGATCATGATCGACGACGTCGGATTCGGCGCACCCTCCGCGTTCGGTGGCCCGTGCCGCACCCCCACCGCCGAGCGTTTGGCCGAAACCGGCGTGAAATACAGCCGATTCCACACCACGGCTCTGTGCTCGCCGACGCGTGCCGCCACACTGACCGGGCGCAACCACCACAGTGTCGGTATGGGTGTCATCTCCGAAATGGCCAACGCGGCACCGGGATACAACGGGACCCGCCCCGCCTCTGCCGCCACGGTCGCACGCGTCCTACAGGGAAACGGCTATGCGACAGGTGCTTTCGGCAAGATGCACCAGACCCCGACGTGGGAGACCACCGCTGCCGGGCCGTTCGACCGTTGGCCGGTCCGTGAGGGTTTCGACAAGTTCTACGGTTTCCTCGGTGCCGAGTCCGACCAGTTCACCCCGGTTCTCTACGAGGACTTCACGATGGTCGACTTACCCAAGACACCACAGGAGGGTTACCACCTGTCCGAAGATCTCGTCGACCACGCGATCGAATGGGTCGAGGGCGTCAACACGATGGACCCCGACAAGCCGTGGTTCTGCTACCTCCCCTTCGGCGCGTGCCACGCTCCACTCCAGGTCCCGGACCGCTACCTGGACAAGTACGTCGGCGAATTCGATCACGGGTGGGATCGCCAACGCCAGATCACCCTCCAAAAGCAGAAGGAACTGGGCGTCGTCGCTCCTGACACCGAATTGGCCCCGTGGGCTCCGGGGCTCCCACACTGGGACGAACTCGACGACGACCAGAAGAAGGTCTCGGCCCGTCTGATGGAGTTGTACGCGGCATTTCTCGAGCACACCGACGACGAGGTAGGCAGGCTCGTCGACCGGTTGCAGGACATGGGTGTACTCGACAACACTCTGGTGCTCTACATGATGGGTGACAACGGCGCTTCCGCGGAAGGCGGAATGGAGGGCTCGTTCAACTACCTCGCCGGCCTCAACGGTTACAAGAGTGCGACATCCGACGTACTGGCGCGCTACGACGAATTGGGGACCGAAACCAGCTACCCGCACTATCCGGCGTCGTGGGCTCTGGCTCTCGACACCCCCTACCAGTGGGCCAAGCAGGTTGCGTCCCATTACGGCGGTACCCGGAACGGCCTGATCGCCCACTGGCCCAAGGGGATCGACAAGCCAGGCATCAGGGAGCAATGGCATCACTGCGTCGACATCACGCCGACGATCCTGGAAGCTGCCGGTATTCCGGCACCGTCCAGCGTCGACGGGGTGACCCAGAAACCGATGGAAGGCGTGGCGATGAACTACACCTTCGCCGAGCCCGACGCCGAAGAGCGCCACACCACACAGTATTTCGAGATCTTCGGCAACCGCGGAATCTACGATTACGGTTGGACCGCAGTCACGGCCCACCGCGCACCCTGGCTGATGGCCACTCACGGCCTCGAGCTCACACCGATGAGCGAGGACCGTTGGGAGCTGTACGACACCTCGGTCGACTGGTCGCAGGCCCGCGATCTCGCAGACGAGCATCCCGAGATCCTGGCCCGGCTCAAGGAAAAGTTCCTCGTCGAGGCGGCCAAATATCAAGTGCTGCCGCTGGACGACAGAACGGTCGGTCGCCACGCCACCGCGGAATCACGACCCCCGCATCCGATGATGGGCCGCAAGACCCTCACTCTGTACCCACACATGAACGGTCTGGTCGAGAAAGCCGCGCCGACGTTCTTCAACCGCTCGTACACGCTGACCGCGAGTCTGGGTAGCGTCGCCGACGGCATGCTGGTCAGCCTCGGTGGCCGGTTCGGCGGATTCGCTTTGTACATACTCGATTCCGTCCCCGTCTACTGCTACAACTTCAGCGGCGGTGGTCGGACCTTCGTGCGTGGGCGCAACCCGCTGGCACCCGATACGCGCGAGGTGTCCGTCCACTTCGAGTACGACGGCGGCGGAATCGGCAAGGGCGGAACCGCCACCCTGATTGTCGACGGCGAGGTGGTCTCCGAAGGCCGGATCGAGAAGACCACTCGGGCGATCTTCAGCATGAACGAACAGCTCGACGTCGGCATCAACCGGGGAAGCCCGGTGGCGGAGGAGTTTGCGGAGAAGGGCACGTTCCGTTACGGCGGCAAACTCCACAGCGTGACCGTCGACTTACGATCCACCCGAGATGTGGTGTCCGCAGAGGAACGGGAGAAAATCTCACTCGCCGTGCACTGATCGACCAGGCGACGCTCGCCGATTGTGCAGCCGCGCGCGATATCTGCCGTGCGGCTGCACAATCGCCCTGCGTCTATCCGACCGTGTACATCTGCAGGCACGGCCCCACCGGGCGAGCTTCCAGGATGTCGCGGGCCTTCTCACGCGCTGCGTTGAACTCCCAGGGCGCAGTGGTGCCCGGCACTCCGAATCGATATCTGCTCAAGGCACATGAACGCTGCGGTTCCGGTAGACGATCCAAGGCAGGTACCGCGTCGACGGAGA
The DNA here is from genome assembly GCF_031763325.1 of Rhodococcus sp. SG20037. Classification (NCBI taxonomy): domain Bacteria; kingdom Bacillati; phylum Actinomycetota; class Actinomycetes; order Mycobacteriales; family Nocardiaceae; genus Rhodococcus; species Rhodococcus sp. SG20037. The sequence continues at coordinate 4,786,252 of NZ_CP134497.1, forward strand.
GCCCGCGTAAGTAGGAAACGTCGATGCTCTTGCCGCCCTCGAACCGTTCCACGTTCTTTTGCGCGATGTACGCGTCGGGGTTGAACACCGCGAAGGCCAGCAGCGCGACGGCCGAAGTGGCGAGAACAGCTGTGGGCAGCCACTTCCCGGACATCCGAATACCTGCGACGAGCAACAACACGAACACGAAGCCAAGAAGCAGCTCTGTCGCGAAGACGCTGACCCGGAGCACCGTGAAACCGTACTGATTCTCGTACAACCACATCCGGTGCACAGCGGACGCCACGATCACCAGGCTGAAAACACACAGGGCACCCAGCAGTCCGCGGGCAAGACGCCTCGATCCAGCGTCGCGGCGGTCGATGTACCGCACTGCGACGGCGATGACGAGCAGCGTCAGCACGGTAACCGCCATAAGCTGCCAGAAACCCTCACGCGCGTAGTCCGCATAGGTCAGTCCATCGGTCACCTGTACGTGCTCGTCTCCCCCGAACAGCGTCTTCGTCTGTACTGCAACAAAACCGAGGAACAGCACGTTGAGTACTCCGAGCGGGACCGCCCACTCCCACATCGGCAACGGCGTCGCCTGCGCAGGTGCAAACGCGTCCACCGTCGGCGTTCTGCGGCGCAGATACACCGCAACCAGCGTGCCGAACGCCATCACGACGCCGGCAAAGATCCGTGCTCCCGGGTTCGACACCGAGATGGCAGGAGCGAAGCCGTCGAAGATCTTCGCGAACTCCGGATCCGCACTCACGAACAAAGATCCGAAAATCAGCAGGAGAAGAATCGATACTGCGCTTACGACGACAACTCGCGCCGCCGGCACCCGCGGAGCAGAGCGGGTAGCGAGCTTTCGACGACGAACGAAGTTGACCGTCCGGTGCGGTGCCCGCCAGGGAGCGACCGTTCCCAGAAGTATTCCGGTCCACGTCCGCCCGCCGATCAGAGTCCACGTGAACAGAACCCACGCAGCTACGACGCAGAGGAACACCAACCACTCCGCACCGCGAACGGCGGCAACACCCAGCAGTGCGAGCATCCCGATGGCGGCGACCCACTGCGTCACGGTCATCCGCGGCGGCGTCAGAATCCCGAAGACGATCACCACACCGGCACCCACGATCACGTACGCGATACTCGCGAACCCTGGGTCGAGGATCAGGGCCGCAAGCACCCCTACTGCGGCCGCGCCGAGGAGCATCGAGCGGGTGGCCATCGAAGTGCGATCGGGACGCCAGAACCGGCTGGGACGCTTGGGTTTTACGGCCGGCATCGGCGGTTTCGGTGGAATTACTATCGGAGCGCTCATGTGATCTCCTATGTGTCTGGTTCAATTTTCAGGGTCGGAAGTACAGACGAATGCCGATGAAGACATGCGCCATCGCGAGATCTCTCGATCTCGTCAGGGACTTTGATTCAGTTCTGCGGCAGCACTACTCGAATGCAACAACCCGACGGGGCATCGACGACGGCAATCCTGCCGTCATGTAATTCGACCGCCCACTTCGCGATCGCGAGGCCGAGTCCGGTGCCCCCGTCGGTCGAGCCGCCGCGGATGAAGCGGTCGAACACTCGCTCACGGGCCTGTGGTTCGATGCCGGGGCCGTCGTCGTGGACGTCGAGCACCAACTCCCCCGCGCTGCCGGTACGTACTCGGATCACAACTTTGGTGTCGACGTTCCCGTGCTGAACCGCGTTGTCCACCAGGTTGGTCACCACCTGATGGAGGCGATCCGGATCGGCGACCACGGACAATTGTGGAGGCTTGACGTCTATCTCGATGTCGCCCGCACTCACACTCGACAGCTCGCGTAGGAACGGCTCGACCTCGAAACGGCGGCGTTTCAACGGCATTGCGCCACCCTCGAGTTTCGAGAGATCGAGAAGGTCGGCTACCAGCGCGCCCAGTCGTTCCGTTTGCCGCAGCGCCGATTTCATCATCGCCGGATCCGGTTCTTCGACACCGTCGACGACGTTCTCGAGCATGGCTTGCAAAGCGGTGATGGGCGTGCGCAGTTCATGGGAGACGTTGCCGATCAACTCGCGGCGGTACCGGTCGTCGGCCCCGAGGTCCTCGGCCATCCGATTGAACGCATGGGCGAGTTCGCCTACTTCGTCTCTGGAAGTCGCTCGTACTCGCCGCGAATAGTCGCCGCGCGCCATCGCCTTCGCCGCGGCCGTCATCTCGCGAAGCGGTGACGTCATCCCGTGTGCGAGCACCTGCGTAACGCCGAGAGCGACAACCAACGCCGTCAGTAGAGCAAAACGAAACGGTTGTTGCGACGTCAGCCAGAAACCACCCGCGGCGAACACCAGTGCTGCGACAACCAGGAGGCCGACCTTCACCTTGAAGGACCGCATCGGGTCCAGCGGCCGCGGCCACCGTGCAAAAAGACGGTCGACGACGCTCATCGCGGCACGTCCCAGGCGTACCCGACCCCGTGAACGGTCCGGATCACGGAAGGTCCGAGCTTGCGTCGCAGCGCCTTGACGTGGCTGTCGACGGTCCGACTGCCCGCTCCCTCACCCCAGCCCCAGATCTCCTCGAGCAGCGACTCCCGCGGGATCGCGGCTCGCGGCCGCTCCGCCAGATAGGCGATGAGATCGAATTCGGTGCGAGTCAGGTGAACTTCTTGCGCATCACGGCGTACTCGACGTTCGGTCAGGTCGATCACGACGTCACCGAACTCGAGGAGGTCGGCCACCGGGCGAGCAGCGTGCTCCGCGCGATCCGCACGCCGAAGCAGAGCCTGCACCCGGGCGACGAGCACACGCATGCTGAACGGCTTGCTCAGATAATCGTCGGCCCCGACGCCGAGACCGATCAGCATGTCCGTTTCATCGGCGCGAGCGGTCAGCATCAGCACAGGCACCGGGCGCACGGCCTGGATGCGGCGGCAGACTTCGAGTCCGTCGAATCCCGGCATCATCACGTCGAGTACCACCAGGTCTGCGTCCATCTGCTCGCAGCGGGCCACCGCGCTGGGACCGTCGAACGCCAGCTCGACGTCGTAGCCCTCGGCACGCAGCCTCGCCGCGATGGACTCGCAGATGCTGACCTCGTCGTCGACCACGAGCACTCTTCGCTGACTCATGGAACTGACTGTATTCGGCCCTCGTGGATGAACCTGGGAGGACTTGTGAAGGTTCTGTGCAGGTTCTAGAACCTGCGGATGTTGTTGATCGGCAGATCCGCCAGGGGCGTCAGTCCGGTCGGAACACCAACTCCGTAGGCGTTGAACACCATTCCGAACCCAGCGTAGATGCCGACGTGCGTCGCACCGGGGTAGAAGGTGATGACGTCGCCGGGGGCGAGGGCCCACCGGGGAACCGACTGTCCGACGTTGGCCTGCTGTTGGCTGGTCCGTGGCAGATTCACGCCGGCCTGCCGAAACGCCCATTGCACCAGCCCGGAGCAGTCCCACGAGTTCGGCCCGACGCCGCCCCACTGGTAGGGCTTTCCGGTCTGAGTGCTCGCCGCTGCCAGCGCGATCAGCCCTGCCGGACTCGGAATCGGAAGGGCGGCTGATCCGCTGCTGATGCTGCCCGTGCTTCCCAAGCTTCCGGAACTCCCGCTACTGCCACCGCTACCGAGACTTCCCGGGTCGGCTGAGGCGGGGGCAGCGGAGAGCAACAGGACACTTCCGGTCAGCAAAGCCGCGACCGTTCCCGTGCGGAGTGTCGACTTCTTCATGCATCCGTCCTTCGTGGGAGTCGTTTCGGCGCGCGGCAGCGCACCTCGATAGCCGTGAACTGGTAAGACACGTGAAAACAAACACTTCGTTCGGATGTTAACGGCGTGGACGTGGTGTTCGGACAGGAATGATTGATCCGATTTGTCGGTTTTGAACAAACGGGCCTTACGTCCCGGGCTGGCAGAAGATCAGGGAATGATGGGGGATTTCCTGGATCCCGCGGCACGACTAGGTCCATAGATTCGACTCATGCGCCCATACCTGCTCGTCGCCGCGGTCATCATCGGAGCCACCACGGCACTCGTCGGTTGCTCGACGCTCCAGCGCGCAGTGGAGATTCAATCGGATCTCGACGGACTCACCAGGTCGGGTGTCGTCGGGTCGATCGCAACACTCGACGACGGCACCACGACGGCTGTCATGACCAGCGGCGTGCCCAACCGGACCAACGGCGATTCGATCGGCAAGAATGATCGGGTCCGGATCGGAAGTGTGACAAAGACATTCACCGCTTCACTCGTCCTGCAGTTGGTGGCCGAAGGCAAGGTCGACCTCGACGCACCGATCGAGCAGTACCTCCCGGGCCTACTGCACGGCAGTGACATGGACGGCAGTGGCACAGACGGTAGCGCAATCACCGTGCGGCAACTGTTGCAACATCGCAGCGGCCTACCCGAGTTCGCCGGAGAACCCGGCGCTGACGAATGGATTGCCGCAAACGAGGACCGAACGCTGACGCCGTCCGCCGCGGTCGCCATCGCCCTCGGCAAACCGGCGCAGTTCGTCCCCGGAACGTCGTTCGTCTACACCAACACCAACTACATCGTTCTCGGAATGCTCGTCGAATCGGTGACCGGCCGCAGCTACGCCGACGAACTTCAGTCTCGGATACTCGACCCGCTGGACTTGGAAGACACGTACCTCCCGCCGGCCGGTGAGCTCGACATCAGGGGCGATCACCTGACGGGCTATCAGGATCTCGACGGTGGCCTGACCGACGTTTCCCGCACGGAACCGTCGATCCCCTGGGCTGCCGGAGCGATGGTCTCGACGGGCACAGACCTGAACACCTTCTGGCGTGCACTACTCGACGGGCGGGTGGTGCCGGCCGAGCAGCTTGCCGAGATGACCACCCCTCAGGTCGCCGCCACCGAAGCCGAGGGACTCGGGTACGGGATGGGCGTCGGCGCCACCGAACTTCCCTGCGGCGTCACCTATACCGGCCACAGTGGTGGGATCTACGGGTACTACACACTGTCCGGTGCGACGCCGGACCGCGCGTTCACTGTGACGCTGACGTCGACGCCGAAGGACCAGCCGGACACCGTCGCGATACTCTCGCACGCACTCTGCCCTTGACGCTGTTACCAGTATTGATGACGTTTTCCATCAGTGTCCGCGACGAAAATGACCGCGTCGGCGCCGTCCAACTCCGAAGGTTTCAGCGGCAGATGCCCTGGCAGGATCGCCTCTCCCGCGGTGACGGACAGGTCAAGTGCTGCGCGAAGTGCGGGGGTCGGAAACAGGGCACGCCGACTGGTCGCATCGGCCAACGCTCCCTGCAGAGTGCCCGGATCACTGTCGGGGTTGGCGTCGGTTGCCACGAATACGTAGCGCTCTCCGAGGACAAGTCCGACAAGTGAGCCGGCGCTCCCCCAGCTGACCACGTCGCCGTTGACGGGCATGTCGGACGGCACTCGCAGGAGATGGGCATTGTGTGCGAAGAGCAGGATCGGCCCGCGTCGCTGCTCCTAGGCGACGACGGCCAGCAGGTTCTCGGCCATCATCTCGGCACGGAGACTGAGCAGAGTGCCGATACGATCAGGAGCGGAACTCGCCATCGCGGCGTGGTAGCGCAGAAGACCTACAGCGGTGCGTGCGTGTGCGAGGGCCAGGTCGTATCCGCCCGGGTCGGCGGGCCGCAGCACAGGTGCGGCGCGCCGCAGGACGCTGGCGAGGTCGTCCGCAATGATGCGCAGGGCACGAGCCTGATCGGAGTTGCCGACGGACGCAGCCGGTTCGAACATCGCCGCCGGGTTGGTCCAGTCGGGGTCCTGCCCGAGCAGAAGGTCGATGTCGTCGAACGAGTGCGGCCGCATCGCAGCGGGCAGGAAGTCACCTGCTGCAGACAGCGCGCCACGTGGGCTCGGTGCGCCGGAGTACTCCACCGGAGCGTCGAAGCCGTAGAAGCGAACTCGGTCGGCCGGAGCGCGGCCGTGGTTGTACTCGCGTAGCCATTCGACGAGTTCGCGGTTTCCCGGTACCGCACCGAATCCGTGGCTGAAGCCTGTGGCGAGCACCTTCTCGATGTCCGCCTCTCCCCCGTTCACGTAGTCGTTCACGAGCAAAGCCGCAAAGACATCTGTTTCGAGCACGATCGACCGATATCCTCGTTCGACCAGTTGGCCGAGAAGTTCGTTGCGCAGCAACGGAAAAGCCTTGATCCCATGAGTCGGCTCGCCGAGAGCGAGCAGAGCCGGCACCTCGGTTCGCGCTGCGAGCAGTTCGTCGACCGCACGACCAAGACTTGCCGCGTCTTCGAGTTGGCGGCCGAACTCACTCAGCGCTGGGGCAGTGGACATGATCATCCCTTTCGAAGGTGGACTGCCTTCGACAGTATCGTTGAAGATTCGGTTGAAACTTTCACTGGCAATTACCTGGGGTATACCGTGAAAAGCCTCAATCGGAGGTGATCAGTGCGGCCCATAGACCTTGCCCGTGAACACGGGTTGTCCGCACAGGCGATCCGCAACTACGACGATGCCGGCATCCTCCCTCCGAGCGAGCGCAGCACTTACGGCTACCGGCGATACACCCCAGTGCACGCGCAAGCCCTGCGCACTTTCCTCGCATTGCGCGGCGGTCACGGGCACCAGCGGGCCACGGAAATCATGCGGGCGACCAACCAGGGCGACACCGAGTCCGCCTACCGCCTGATCGACAGTGCGCACGTGACGCTGCTCGCCGAGCGAAAAACTCGCACCGAGGTAGCCACAGCGCTGGGGACTCTGTCCACCATGGCACCGGCACTGGTGCACGGTCCAGCGCTGACGGTGGGTGAGCTGGCGCGCCGTCTCGGCGTTCACCCGGCGACACTGCGCACATGGGAAGAGCACGGCATCCTGCGCCCGGAGCGCGAACAGGCAACGGGTTATCGCGAATACGGTTCGGAGTGTGTGCGCGACGCCGAGATCGCACGGCAGCTGCGGCGCGGTGGCTATCGGCTGTCGCAAGTCGCTCAGTTTCTCGATTCGCTGCGCGAGGCCGGCGGAGCAGACGCATTGTCAGCGTTCCTCGAATCCTGGCAAGACCGGCTGGCCACACGCAGTCGCAACCTTCTCGCCGGCGCAGCTCAGCTCGATGCCTATCTCACGATGCTGGATCAGACCTCGCCTGGTTGCCGATCAGCAAACGGTTGAGGCGTCAGTTCACAAGCCGCGCAAGGCTCCTCACCATCTCACCGACGGTGTCGGTCGACGGCCACGGGAATTCCGGAAGATCGGCCCGCAACATCACCTGTCCGTGCAGCGAAGTCCAGATCGATACCGCATCGACAAAAGTGTCTGTGCTGGCCGACCTCCCAGCGGCGACGCACGCGTCGAGGTTGGTCACCAGCGTGTTGAAGGCGGCCAGTCCTCGCGTATCCGATTGTGGTGACTGACCTTTCGGCCTGGACCACCCGAACAAGACCCGATACCGAGCGGGCTCGGAAATGCCGAACTCGACGTATGCCGAGCACCCGGCATACAGACCCTCGACCGGGTCGGGGTGTGCGGAAACGGCGTCGGCCACGGCGAGATGCAACTGCTCCAGCGATTCGGAGACCACCGCTTCGACAATGGCATCGCGATCGGAAAAGTGTCCGTAGATAGATGGTGCGGATATCCCGACTTCGCGAGCGACTGATCGGAGCGTCACCGCCTGATCCGATCCGGTGCGGGCGATGAGCGTCGCCGCTGCGGCGACGATCTCTCCGCGGAGCCGTGCGCCGCTTCCTCTCGGATTTCGGGCGCGAGTACTCCGAGAACCACTCGTCCCAGTTTCATCGGCATCTTCGGAAACATCACTCACCCGACAAACTTTACACATGTAAGGCGAAGGGGTACGTTCTCATCACTAAACATTCGTAAGGTTACATTCGTAAGGACATGATGAATTCCCTCGAACCCACTGACCGGCGACGATGGGCAGCACTGGGCGCCCTCTGCACATCCCTCGTCGTAGTCACGATCGACAACACCATCCTCAACACCGCTATCCCGACCCTTGCCCGCGAACTGCGGGCGACCACCGTCGACCTGCAATGGATCACCAACGCATACACATTGGCGTTCGCCGCCTTGCTCATCACGGCAGGTGGACTCGGCGCGAGATTCGGTCACCGTCGGATACTTCTGACCGGCCTCACCGTGTTCGCTCTCGGGTCAGCCTTCGCTGCCCTCTCTCACACGTCGTTGCAGCTGATCGGCTGGAGAACAGTGATGGGGGCAGCCGCCGCACTGGTCATGCCGGCGACGCTGTCACTTGTCGTCTCGATGTTCGCCCCGCACGAGAGAGGCCGGGCGATAGGAATCTGGTCTGCAACCGCCGGACTGGGAATCGCGATCGGCCCCGTAGCCGGTGGCGTACTACTCGAACATTTCAGTTGGGGAAGCGTCTTCTGGATAAACGTCCCACTGGTCGCCGGTGTGATCGCCGCGACGGTTTCTCTTGTGCCCCCGGCAAGAGGAATCACGAAGGGTTCGTTCGACATCCCCGGGCTCCTGTTGTCCGCCGGCGGACTGGCTTTGATCGTGGATGCCCTCACCCAGGCAAGCCTTCGCGGATGGTCGTCGCCCGTCACGCTAGTGGAGATCGTCAGCGCAACAGCACTTCTCGCCGGATTCGTCTGGTGGGAGCTGCGGGCCTCGGCGCCAATGACCGACGTGCGCATCTTCACCAGTCGAGTGTTCAGCACCTCCAATGCCATCTTGGCCGTAACGTTCTTCGCCCTTTTCGGAGTTCTCTTCACGTACACGCAATACCTCCAATTAGTTCGTGGTTACGGTCCATTGGTCGCCGGCGTCGGTGCAGTTCCGTTTGCGATAGTGATGGCGACTGTCGCCTGCAGCAGCGATCGTATGGTCGGCCGATTCGGCGTGCGCAGTTCGATCGCGACCGGTCTCGCAGTCATGTCCGCGGGACTGTTGGTCCTGTCGATCGCAGCAGATAGGTACGCACCGTTCGGAATCCTGGCTGCGATCATGGCACTGGTCGGCGCGGGGATGGGGTTGGTCATGGCTCCGGCCACAACCACGTCGATGTCTTCGGTTGCGCCCCAGCAGGCTTCGATGGCCAGTTCGATCAACAGCGTCGTGCGAGAGTTGGGTGGAGTTCTGGGCGTCGCCGTCATCGGGACGGTCGTAGCCACCGTTTTCCGGTCCCGCTTCGAACCCGGAGTCGACACTTCCACAGCCGATCCGGCGCAGATCCATGCCGGCGCTCCCCCCGCGAGTGCCTTGACCGACGCAGCGAACCAGGCTTACACCTCGGCGATGAGTACCGGAATCCAAATCTGTGCCGCAGTCGCGTTCGTCGGTGCGTTGGCCGTCATTGCACTGTTTCCCGCACCACGTCGCCCGGTTTCTTGTCCTCCCGCAGACCTCGCCAACTCGGATGACGCAGACGCTCGGTCTTCGTCCAATCCATGAACCGCACCTCACCGACGAGTTCCGGCCTCACCCACACCGCACCCTTGCGGTCATCTGCTGGAAGTTCCTCCCCGAACGGACTTTCCTTCTGACGCAGCGGTTCCAGTGTCGCAAGTAAAGACTCCAAGTCGCGATCACTGAAGCCGGTACCGACGCGCCCCACGTAGGTCAATCCATCCTCACCCGGAATTCCCATGAGCAGTGCCCCGATCCCCTGTGCTCGATTGCCCCGCCCAGTGCGCCACCCTCCGATCACCACCTCTTGAGTGCGCCAGTTCTTCACCTTGATCCAACTCGACCCACGCCGCCCCGGAAGGTAGACCGATGCACGACGTTTGGCGACAATCCCTTCCCATCCGGCATCGGTACTCACCTCCAACGCGTTCTCCGCCGTGCCCTCGATCTGTGGAGGTACCTCGAGCTCACCGACCTTGCCCGCCAACGCATTCAACACGGTGCGCCGATCCGTGTAGGATTTCCGCAGCAAAGACACTCCGTCGAGGTACAGAAGATCGAAGGCCAGGAACACCGGTTCCCCACCTCGCTGGAGGAGGCCGAAATCTGTAACTCCCACGTCGTTGTACGCCACCACTTCACCGTCGAGAACCACGTCATGACCGTCCAGCACCTCGGCCAACCCGGCAAGGGCGGGATAGTCCCCGGTCTTGTCGTTACCCGCGCGACTGCGAAGTGACATTGTGCCCGAATGATATTCGAGAATCACTCGGATCCCGTCCCACTTGCCTTCGAAAGCCCACTCCTGCGAGTCGAGACCTTCGAGCGTTCCAGCGGTGGCAAGCATCGGCTCGAGATTCTTGGGAAACTCCGTTCCGAAACTCGCGTTCTGATCCTTCATCAGATGCATCAACCACTGGTCACCCTTCGTCCGGATCAGCGCGAAGCGTCCCTGCACCCGTTTCCCACTGAGGCGCACGATCACCTCGTCTTCACGCCACTTCTCGGTCTCGTACGTCCCGGAATCCCAAATCGTCATCGAACCGCCGCCGTACTCCCCCTTCGGAATCGTGCCCGAGAACGTGGCGTACTCGAGCGGGTGATCCTCGGTGTGCACGGCCAACCGATTCTCTCCGGCACTGGTCGGCACGCCCTTCGGAACAGCCCAGGACACGAGCACACCATCCCGCTCCAGCCGAACGTCGTAATGCAATCGTCTGGCGTGATGTTCCTGAATCACAAAGGTATTGCCCGCTGTCTCCTTGGTCACCGCAGCAGGGATCGGCTCCGGCGTCCGGTCGGCCGACCGCTTGTTGCGATAGTGCGTCAACGTGTCGGCTACAGCCGCCGAGACCGGCGGATCCAGATCGCCCAGCAGATCACCATCGGATTCGACGCGCTCCAGAACCTCGTCGAACAACAGATGTCGTAGTTTCGGATCGTCGAGTTCGTCCCAACTGCGCGGCGCGGCAACATAGGGTTGATCGCGACCGCGCATCGAGTACGGCGCAATGGTTGTCTTGGCTGCGTTGTTCTGACTCCAGTCCACGAAAATCTTGCCTGCCCGCACATTTCGAGCCATCGTCGCGGTGACGAGATCCGGGTGAAGCTTCTCGAGTCCGGTGGCGATCTGCTTGGCGACAGTCGACGCACCGCTTCCGTCCAAGGCTCGATCCAGTGGAACGTAGAGGTGAATTCCCTTGCTACCACTGGTTACCGGATAGGCAGTCCACCCCAGAGTTGCGACCAGATCTCGAATCGACCTCGCCACCTCGGCGCACTCGGTCAATCCGACGCCTTCGCCCGGGTCGAGATCGAATACCAGTCGTGTCGCCGGACCACGCTCGGAACCGTCGAATCGCCATTGGGGAACGTGCAATTCGAGTGCGGCCTGCTGCCCCAGCCACGCCAGGGATGCAACGGAATCGAAGACCGGGTAAGTGACGACACGATCAGAATGTTGCAGCGACGCACGCGTGAGCCACTGCGGGGCAGACGACGCAAGGTTCTTCTCGAAGAAGGACTGACCGTCCACGCCATTGGGCCAACGCTTACGAGTGCCCGGTCTACCGACGACATGCGGAAGCATGACTGCGGCGATACGGGTGTAGTAGTCGATGACTTCGGCCTTCGTGGTGCCGCTCTCGGGGTAGAGGATCTTGCCCAGATTGGTCACGGACACCGTTGTGCCGTCGAGCGTGATCTGACCCCGATCCGTCGTTGCCATTTCCTCATTGTGCTGGATAGTGCTGCATCTGGCAGTAGAAATCTGGTGGATCGGAAACCTGCCGCTGCGCCAGTCCACGGGCAAGACTGGATTCTCGATGGGAGAGGAGACCACGATGACAGTTCGCAGTTCCGTGGAGCCGTTGGTGGACAACAACTGGCGGATGTTCGCCACCTGTAAGACGGTGGACCCCGCGGTGTTCTATTCGCCGGGTGAAGAACGCGGACGCAATCGGGCTGCACGGGAAAATTCCGCAAAGCAGGTGTGCTTCCGCTGCCCGGTCATTCGGGACTGCCTGACGTTTGCACTCGACACCGCTGAACCACACGGAGTATGGGGTGGGACGACACCGTCGGAGCGCCTTGCACTACGACGCTCAGCTGCGTGAACTCCGCTCACACGAGACCCCCGTCACGTCCGTACCGGACAAACAGGCAAGATGGCCTTGTGCCTATGACACGACGCGCTGTTGCCGTGACCGCGATCTTCGCTTGCTCGATCTTGTTGGGCTCGTGTTCGTCGCAGCCGGAGGCACCTGCGGCAGCGGACACCACGACCACGGTTCCCGAGGCATTCACCAAACTGCCCTCGACCACCGCCGTGGACAAGTGCGGACCCCAGAGCGGGACCACCCTCGAAGACGGTGTCTTGACCATCGCCACCGATTCGCCGGCGTACGCGCCGTGGTTCGTCGACAACACTCCGTCCAACGGCAAGGGCTTCGAGGGAGCGGTGGCCCGGGCCGTCGTCGACAAGCTCGGGTACAACGCCGATCAGGTTCGCTTCACCACGGTCGCCTTCAACGACGCACTGAAACCAGGCCCCAAGGATTTCGACTTCGACGTCAATCAGTTCACGGTTTCCGGGGATCGCCGCGAGAACGTCGACTTCAGCTCGCCGTATTACGCAGTGGCGCAGTCGGTGATCGCCTCGCGCGGGAGCACAGCCGCTGAGGCAAAGAATCTTGCGGATCTGGCCGGCTACCGTTTGGGCGCTCAGACCGGTTCCACCAGCCTCGCGGCGATCACCGACACGATTGTTCCGACCACTGCGCCACGCGAGTTCGCGACCACGGACGACGCGAAAGCTGCGCTGGCCGCGGGCGAGATCGACGCATTGGTCGTCGACATCCCGACCGGATTCCACATCACCGAGAACGAACTGCCCGGGTCGGTCATCGTGGGTCAGTTTCCGCGGCCCAACGCGGTCACCGAATTCTTCGGGTTCGTGCTCGAGAAGAACAGTCCTCTGACGGCGTGCGTCTCTGCCGCCGTGGATGCGCTCTACGCCGACGGCACCCTCGAGAGACTCGCAACCGAATGGATCACGGACAGCGCCGACGCGCCAGTCCTCGAGTAGTTCAGCCGGCGCGCCCACTGATCGCGCCGACGAAGACCTTCGGGATGTCTGCCGGTGTCGGAGCGAAGTGGCTGTTGCCGCCGGTGAGAGCCGAAATCTGCTCGAGCACATCGGTATCGGCGTCATCGGTGACACCGATGGTGATGATCGGTACCGGCCGCGTCGGGTCCTGCTCGCGAGTCAGGGTGTCGAGAAGTTCCTGCAGCGAGATACTCGACGGATCATCGTTCGCACCGTCGGTCAGTAGAATCACCGAATTGATCGAGGCCGGATCGTAGGTCTGTTGCATGGACCGATACGCGGCGAGAACGCTGTCGTACAAACCTGTTCCGCCGCCGACGATCGAAGAGAGGCTGTCGATCCGAGACAGCAGTTTGCTCCGATGATCCGTGTCGCCTTCAGTTGCATCCATACGGGCGACAGGTTCGAGTTCGCGGTAGTCCGTGCCCTCGCCGAGGTCTCCGGAGAATGCCCAGAGACCCAATTGTGCGTTGGCGGGAAACATTCGGATCGCAATGTCACCGGCCTGTGCAGTCGCGGCCATTCGAGTGACCCCGTCCTGCATGTAGTCCATGGACCCCGAGACGTCGACAACTGCCAGTGCACGGGAAGGCCTGGACAGAATCTCGTACTGCGCAAGCGCTTTGGTGACCACAGTCGGATCGGACGGCACCAGCGAGCCAACTTTTCCCACTCCACCGGCGACCGGCGGGGCCTGATCCGCGCCGCGGAACCCGAGGCCGGCAAGTACGGAGCGCCCGGTGTCCGATGTCAGCGCTGCCGCCAGCAGTTTGCCGGCGTCGACCGCCGCCGACGAGTCTGCACCCACACTTGCCATCGGGTAGTCCATGAAGACCGAACCGGACGACGGTACCGACGCGGTGAGTCGACTGTCCGCATGTGCGGCGAGATAAGCCTCGAAGGTCTGCTCGGTCGTCACCGCGGTCCCGCCGTCCGCGTCCACGGTTTGGATGCGTCCGGTCGAACCGGTTTCCTTCAGATTTCCGTACTGCGCTTGCGCCACCGGGACCAGGGCTGCCGAAATGGACGTGAGGTCCCCGCCCCGCGACTGGGCCTCGGCAAAGGCTGCCACGATCGGTGCGCTGGAGACGGCACTGGTGAGGGGATCGCCGATGTGCAGTGCTGGAGCGCCGAGGACATCCGTCCAAGCGGCGGGTGCCTCGCTACCCGGCGCCGAGACAGTGACAACAGGGGTGGACGCGACCGAGTTGCTGATCCGGCGAATCTCCTGCCCGCTCGCCGAAACCTTGTCCAACCATTCGCTCGAATCAGGGATCCACAGTGCGGGTGCCGAACCGTCGGCGATCGCCGCGACGGTGAGCACGGGATCTTGCGGCGTCACACTGAGCGAGCTGCACCCGAGTTCCGTAGCGGGGATGGCAGCGGCGACAGCTTCGAGTCCCGAGGCGATCGACGGATCGGCGGCCACGGTCACGGTTTCCGGGTTCTCACAGCTGGTTGCCGTCGCAGCTGTGACAGCACTCGCACCGAGTTCTCCCTTGTCGCTGACGCTTTTGAACGTCACGGCGAATGCTGCGGTTCCACCGACTGCGACTACTGCCAAGAGTCCGATCAGAACCTGCACGGATCGAGGCATGGACGCAGGTGGTGCGCCGTACCCATGACGAGACGACATTGATCGAATCCTTTCCGGCGGGACCCGCATCAATAACCAACCGATGCCCGGTTTATCCCGCCGAAAAGAATCCTAACTCATGTTAGCGGTGAAGTAGCTCGATGTGGAAATCTCCACAACTAGGTGTAGATCTGGACAAACTGGGCCAGCGACTTCTCCACATCGCCTTTGAGCGCCCGCGCCACACTCGAACCGATCGGGCCGAACAACGGCGCGCCGCCCAACTCGACTGTCAGCGCGAGTTCCGACCCGTCGCCCTTTGCCTTCACGTCGAGTTCGAGACCGAGCTTGACCCCGCCCTTGCCGTCTCCCTTGAGCGAGATCGCCTTCGGAACGTCGTACTTCTTGATGGTCCACCGAACGCGGTTGCGCAGGCCCTTCACAGTCACGACCGAGCTGATCTCGGTGCCGACACCCAGTTGTTCGGGAAGTTCACTGCGCCATCCGTCGTGAACCACGAGCCAGTTTTCGTATCCGCTGAGATCGGACGCCTTGTCCCACACTTCCTGAGGAGGAAGCGGAACGTCGATTTTCACTGTGAGCTTTGCCATGGCAGAACAATAAGCCCCGTGCGCCTTTTCCGTAACCAGAGGTACCAGAAAGACGCACGGGGGCTTTGCCCCTCTTAGTGGCTGACAGCCTTTTCGACGCCGACGCCGGTGAGGGAGCGAACTTCCATCTCCGCCTGCTTTGCCGGATCTTCGATCTTGTTACGTCCGATGTACGTACCGACGATGCCGAGGACGAATGCCAGCGGGATCGAGACGATGCCGGGGTTCGAGAGCGGGAACCAGGCGAAGTCGGAGTTCGGGAACATCGACGACGGCTTGCCCGACACCGCCGGGGAGAACACGATCAGCGTCAAGCAGCTGATCAAACCGCCGTAGATGCTGAAGAGCGCACCGGTGGTGTTGAACTTCTTCCAGAACAACGAGTAGAGCAGGGTGGGCAGGTTCGCCGAGGCCGCCACTGCGAAGGCGAGAGCCACCAGGAAGGCGATGTTCTGCCCCATCGCCATGATGCCGAGAACGATGGAGACGAGTCCGATGACCACGACGGTGATTCGAGAAACTCGAACCTGCTGCTCCTCGGTTGCGTTGCCGCGCTTGATCACACTGGCGTAGATGTCGTGAGCGAACGACGCCGAAGCAGTGATCGCGAGACCGGCAACGACGGCGAGGATGGTCGCGAACGCCACCGCGGAGATGATGCCGAGGAAGATGGTGCCACCGAGCTCGAAGGCGAGTAGCGGAGCGGCCGCGTTCTCCTTACCAGGCGCTGCCAAGATCTTGTCCGGTCCGACCATGCTGGCCGCGCCGTAGCCGAGAACCAGTGTGAACAGGTAGAAGGCACCGATGAGCGCGATCGCCCAGGTCACCGAGCGGCGAGCTTCCTTGGCAGTGGGCACCGTGTAGAAGCGCATCAGCACGTGCGGCAGGCCCGCGGTGCCGAGCACCAAAGCGATTCCGAGAGAGATGAAGTCGAGCTTCGTCATTCCGGAAAGACCGTACTTGGCACCGGGCCCGAGGATGTCGCGTCCCTGCACACCCTTGGTGGTGGAACTGTTGACCATGTCCTGCGCATTGGCGAGCAACTGAGAGAAGTTGCCGCGCACTGCCCACAGAACGAGTACGAACATGATTCCGGCTCCGGCAACCAGCAGAACTGCCTTGACCATCTGTACGTAGGTGGTGCCCTTCATGCCGCCGACCAAGACGTACACGATCATCAGCACACCCACGATCGCGACGACGATCGACTGTCCCACCTTGCCGTCGATGTTGAGCAGCAGCGCGACAAGTCCACCGGCGCCGGCCATCTGGGCAAGAAGATAGAAGAGGGAAACGGCCAGAGTGGACAGGGCTGCCGCCATGCGCACCGGACGCTGCTTGAGTCGGAAGCTCAGCACGTCGGCCATCGTGAATCTGCCCGTGTTCCTGAGCAATTCGGCGACCAGGAGCAGTGCAACCAACCAGGCGACAAGGAAGCCGATGGAGTACAGGAAGCCGTCGTAGCCGTACACGGCGATCGCACCTGCGATACCGAGGAACGATGCCGCCGAGAGGTAGTCACCGGCGATGGCGAACCCGTTCTGCGGGCCGGTGAACTGCCCACCACCGGTGTAGAAGTCGGACGCCTTCTTGGTGGTCCGGCTGGCGCGGATCACCAGCGTCATGGTCACGACGACAAACGCGAGGAAGATCGCGATGTTGAAGGCTGGGTTTCCTACGTCCGTTCCGGACGCGGCGAGTGTGGTGATCACTGTGCGGGACCTTCCAGTTCTTCACGGATGGCGGCGGAGCGGGGATCGAGCTCACGACCGGCGAACTTCACGTACCACGCGGTGATGGCGAAGGTCGTGACGAATTGCCCGAGGCCGAGGATGATGCCGAGATTGATGTTGCCGAGGACCTTGGTGGCCATGAAGTCGTGGGCATAGGTAGCCAGGACGACGTACACCGCATACCAGAGCAGGAAGAATGCAGTGATGGGGAAAACGAACTTGCGCAGACGCGTTCGGAGTTCCTGGAATTCGGGACTCGCTTGCATGTCTATGAATGCCTGGGCATCCGGGGTGCGTCGCTCTTGCGGCGACCCCTCACTGATTTCTGCTGTGGACACTGCCGGCTCCTCGCCTCGCGTGTGAAGTGAACTACGCACAGACGTTAGTGAGATCGGAGTCACATGAAGACGCTGTGGCGCCAGTCACACGGTGAGCAGTCGCGCGCTGCGCCGAACGGTCAGGCAGGCGCGACCAACGGCAGAGGGTTCGGGCGGTGAAAGTCAGGGTTGGCGGAGATCGTCTTCGCGATCGGAGCCCATTCCGAGCCGTTCCGGGGCGTGCATCCGCGTGAAGATTCGCGCAATATCTGCCGGTATCTGCTTCGACGACACCTTGCTCACGACGATCATCGTGAGGAACGCCAGCGGCACGCTCACCGCGGCCGGGAACGCGAAAATGGCTGCCGGCCAGCCACCGAGGACGTCCTCCGACAAACCACCCAGGACGGCGACAGTAGCGGCAGTGCCCGCAACACATCCACCGACAACCATCCCCGCCCCGGCGCCGACGGCGGTCAGACCGCGCCACCAGATACCCAATACGAGCAGTGGGCAGAGCGTCGACGCAGCGACTGCGAACACCAAACCGACGGTTCTCGAGAGGTCGACCGACACCACCGCCAGCGACAGCACGAGAGGAACGACCCCGGCCAGTAGCGCTGCAATACGGAAGTCTCGAACTCGACCACGGAGAACATCGGTACTGACGACGCCGGCGATGCTGACGAGCAATCCGGACGACGTCGACAGGAAAGCGGCGATGGCACCGGACGCCACGAGGGCTGCCAGCAGTTGTCCGCCCCACCCCGAGAACACCGAGCCCGGCAACAGCAGCACCGCCGCGTCAGAGGTGCCGGTGATCAGAAGTTGCGGGACGTACAGACGAGCGAAGACGCCGAGGAGTGTCGGAAACAGGTAGAACACGCTGACCAGACCGACAACGGCGAGCGACGTCAGACGGGCTGCCCGGCCGTCGGGGTTGGTGTAGAACCGGACGAGAACATGAGGAAGGCCGAGCGTTCCGAGGAAGGTCGCGAGCATCAGCGAGTACACCTGGTACATCGGGTGCGGCCCACCGAAACCCCAACCCGGGGTGATCCAGTCAGAGTTCTGCGCGGGCGCTCCGGCGACGACAGGGACGGCGGCTCCCGCGTCGAGGACCATGGACATGCCTTCACCGAGAGTGTGCTCCCCCGGCCCCAGGGTCATCGTGCCTTCGACCGCTCGTCCGTCGACTGTGCCGCCGCTGACCGTCACCGGCTCGGACACCTGGACGACGACGTCGGTGGTGATGTCGACGGTCGTCGCAGTGGTGACCGTCGGCGGCATCGACGCGCCGACGTCGTGGTGATCGCCGAAGAAGTAGAAGGTCAGTGCCACAGCGGGAATCGCGACGGCAGTCAGTTTCAGCCAGTACTGGAAGGCCTGAACGAAGGTGATCGAGCGCATCCCGCCGCCGACGACGTTGGCGATGACGATGACCCCGACCGCTACGCCGCCGATCCAACTGGGAACCCCGAGCAAGATATTGAGCGTCAGTCCCGCGCCTTGGAACTGTGGAATCAAATACAGGATGCACACCATCGCGACCACGAGCATCGCGAGCTTGCGCAATCGCGGTGAGCCGAGACGGAACTCGGCGAAATCGGGGACGGTATACGCACCGGAACGCCGAAGCGGCGCTGCGACGAACAGCAGCAGGGCGAGGTATCCGGCGGTGAAGCCGATGGGATACCAGAGTGCGTCGGCGCCGTACTTGGCGACCAGCCCCGCAACACCGAGAAACGAAGCAGCAGAGAGGTACTCGCCGGAGATGGCCGTCGCATTCCACCGCGCACTGACGGTTCTGGACGCGACGAGAAAGTCCGAGGTGGTACGAGCGAGCCGAACGCCGTAGATTCCGATAGCCACCGTCGCGACAGCTGCTGCCACGATGCCGAGCACCGTCAACACCGGGATAGGTTGTCCTCCCACAGTGCCGCGCTCAGTCGTCCACGATGTCGTTGAAGTCCTGCTCGTTTCGCTCCGCACGACGCACGAACACCCAACCGGTCGTCAACAGCAAGGGATACACGGCGCCGCCCATCACGAGCCACGGCAACCGGATGCCAAGGACCGCGACCTCCGACAGCGTCGGGAAGAGATGCGTCAGCAGCGGCACCGCACACAGGAGCCCGGCTGCGACGACGGCAAGGCGAATCGCCAGTCCCAACTGCGCGCGAACGAGACCGCGGATCATGGCGTCACCGACTTCGGTCTGTTCCTGCACCTCCACCCGTGTTCGCACGATCCGTGCGCCACTACGTTGCGCCAACACAACGCGCTCACGCTGCGGAGGATCGGACTGCGACGTCACCGCGACAACCAACTCTGCTTGGGCGCACGAACCAGTCGATCCTTGAGTTCACGGGTGTGTCTGCGACTGACCGGAAGCTCGACGGGAGGTTTGTCACCGTGCGGGCGCAGACAGACCACCAATCCACTGCCTACTGTTCGGATGCCGGTGACCAGCGCCAGAGATACCAGGTAGGAGCGGTGCACACGCAAGAAGCCCGCGTCGGCCCAGCGTGATTCGAGCGTCGAGATCGGGATGCGCACCAGGTGCGACTTTCCAGCGGTGTGCAAACGCGCGTAGTCCCCGTCGGCTTCCACCCACTCCACCGAGGAACGCTGAACGAGCGTCGTGACACCGCCCAGTTCCACCGGGATCACCTCGTCCGTGGGCGCAGCTTCGGGTTTGCTCTCACTCTTGGTGCGCCCGGCGAGCCCCACGATCCGCTGAACGGCCTGAGCGAGACGCTCCTCCCGGAGCGGTTTGAGTAGGTAGTCGACGGCGCCGAGATCGAATGCGTCAACCGCTCGATCGTCGTGCGCTGTCACGAACACCACGGGCGGTGGCGTCGCGAAATTGGAGAGGATGCCGGCCAGTTCGAGACCGTCGAGTCCGGGCATGTTGATGTCGAGAAACACCGCGTCGATGCTTCCACCGCGCAGTATCCGCAACGCTGTCGTCGCATCCGATGCCGTGTGAACGTGCGCCACCGAGTCCTCGGCGCGCAGCAAGAAGGCCAGCTCGTCGAGGGCTGGTTTCTCGTCGTCGACGGCAAGGACGGTCAGCTGGGCATCAGTGTCAGTCTCGTTCACAACAGGTCCATGTTCCCACGACGGTTTCAGCCTGATCATCGAAGGCGAGAATCAGACGTGAATACCCTGCTTGAACTTGGGAACACGCATGCTGACCTTCGTACCGGCACCCGGCGCTGTCTCCACCACGAGTCCATAGTCGTTGCCGAACGCGGCACGAAGTCTGTCGTCGACGTTGGCCAAACCGACGTGAGCAGCTTCTCGTGCGCTGGGTCGCCCCGATCCCGACTCGATGGCGTCGAGCGAACCGGAGCGCAGTAGCTCGGGGTCCATCCCCACACCGTCGTCCTCGACGCTGATGATGCAGTCCGGTCCCTCGTCCGCAGCCACGATGCTCACGGTCCCGCCCTCCGGCTTACTCGAAATGCCGTGACGAACCGCGTTCTCGACCAGCGGCTGGAGGGCAAGGAAAGGAAGAACCACGTTGAGCACTTCGGGTGCTATCTGAAGGCGGACGTTCAGAGCCTCCCCGAATCGCGCGCGTTCGAGGGTCAGGTAACGATCGATGTTGCGCAGCTCGTCGGCAAGCAGGGTGAACTCACCCGCAGATCGGAACGAGTACCGCGTGAAGTCCGCGAACTCGAGGATCAGTTCTCTGGCCCGCGCCGGATCGGTTCGAACAAACGATGCGACCGTGTTGAGCGCGTTGTAGATGAAATGAGGACTGATCTGTGCGCGCAGGGCACGCACTTCGGCTCGATCCAACAGGGCTCTGGACGCGTCGAGGTCGGCGAGTTCGATCTGACTGCAGGCATATCGTGCCACCTCGGTGACCGCTCCGAGCATTCCCGGCCACGGGTCCTCGCTGGTGACGATTCCCAGTACGCCGACCACGCCGATGTCCTCGATCAGCAGGGGCTGAGCGATCAGCGCTCGCACATGGTGATCGCTCGGTCCGCGCACCAGGTCCGAGTGCGTGACGAGTACCCGGCGTTCGCCTTCGATCGCACGAATGGCGGCGTCATGGAATTGTTCGGACAACGCTTCGTGACGGCCGTCCCACGCCAACAGGTTTCCCGACGCGTCTGCCAGGCCCAGACCGGAGCCGCCGGTCAGCTCGCGTAGGTGAGGCGCCGCCTCGGCGGCCGAATTCTCGTCGAGTCCACGCCGAAGTGGCCGCGCGGCAAGCGAAGCCGTGTGGAGAGCGGCATGGACTGCACGTTCGGTGGGGGTGGTCACCTCACGTCTGGTGCGCATCCACACAGCCGTCAGCGCCCCGGCCACTGCGAGAATCAGCACGCTGAGAAGCGCGACCACGGCCGGACTCAAGGCGAGTCCTCGTCCAGTTTCCGTATCAGTGTTTTCGGAGCCACCGTGCGGTACGCATCTTCGACGACGTCGGCTACGTCGTTCCAGAATTTCTCGTCCTCGGTCTCGTCGGCACTCGGAACGTCGAGGTACACGCCGATCCATCCCCGGCCACCCACGTACGGAGGGACGAAGAACCTCGACGGGTCACGACTGACCCAATCTGCCTGCGCCCCAGGTGGGGCCGCGGCCCAGATCGCGACGCGATCGTCGTGGTGGTGATCTGCCATGGTGACGAACTGCGGCGCCTTGCGCACGAACCACGACGCTTCACCGTGGCTGACCCGCTCGGTCGCCTCCGGCAATGCCAGTGCAAGAGCGCGGATTCGTGCCGAGGCCTTCATCGATTCACGACCCGCAGGTGTTCGGTGCCGGAACACCTGCAAATCGATCCTTCACCCACGCGACAGCTCCCGGCACAGCGGCGCCGTCCGCATGACCTTCACCCGGTCGCGCCTGGAATTCGATGACGTCACCGCCGGCGCAGGCGCGTTCGACCGCCGCCTCGGTCCATTCCGGACGGATCAGGTTGTCATTGGTACCGACGACTACGTACATCGGACCGCTCGCGCGTTGACGGGGAAGAGCAACGTCGCTGAGCCACGCGTGAATTCGGTCCGCATCCTCGGCGGTAGCCGGCCGCGTGTCGGCGGGCATCACCTTTCCGACCAGACCCAACTTCTCCGTCGCCCGAGAGGTCAGGCACGAGGTGAGCAGGTCGTAGTTCTGCTCGAATGCGCCGCGCACGTAGTCGGTTCGTTCGAGGTCCGGATGGGTGAGGGACAGCCCTTCGAGTACATAGGGCAGCAGCAGTTGCTGAGGCAGTGACAGATTCACCTCGGAATCACTCGAGATGATCGGCGAGATGTCCGCTGCCGGGGACAGGTTTGCTGCACCGACGAATTCGAGTCCGTCGCCGTAGGTGTCGGCTTCCTCGGCTGCCGCCCAGGATGCCTGCCCGCCTTGGGACAGCCCCAGAGTTGCCCAACGAGTCGAGGTGTCCGGAACGACGTTGCGCGCCGCTCGAACCGCGTCGATGACGTTGAACGCCGCGGTGTCCGGTTGCAGGTAAGGATGCGGGTCCGGAGTGCCGAGGCCCTCGAAGTCGGAGACAGCGACCACGTATCCCGAGTCGAGGAACGGCGCGACCAGGCCGATCGTGCCGAACAGGGTCGGCGAGGCCGACGGCGCGCAGTCGTCCGAAATACCCGTCGTGCCATGGCCGATGGAGACGATCGGCCAACCGCCCTCCGGCGGAGTTCCAGGCGGCGTGAACACCGTTCCCGACACCTGAGTCTCTCGGCCGTCGATACCGGAGGTGGAGCCGTACAGGATTTTCACCGCGCTCGCTCCGGACGCCGCCACTTCGGCTGTGCTGGTGAAGGGTTCACTGTCGAACACGACGCCACGTTGCGCACTGCTCTCGACCGACGGGGTTGTCGTGGTCGAGGTGTCGGTGACGGAGACATCCGGCGAGGCATCCGATCCGCAGCCGACGCTCACGAGAAGTGCGCTCGCCACCACGACTCCCCAGACTGCGCGAACCCTCGAACTCCGAACAGTCATACGCAGTGTTCCCCTCTATTTGCCTGCACCGCTACCTGCTCGGCGACGCCTGACACGTTCCTCTGCTGCGGCCTCTTCGATGTCGAGTCCTTCCAATACGGTACGCAATACCTCGTCGTCGAGATCTCCGTCGTCACGTGCGGCGATCAGCGCAACTCGTTGCGAGCGCAGTGACTGATGCCGGAACTTGTCGAACAGAGCTCCCGCATTCCACAAGGCGGCCTCGCGATCGGCGTCCTCGTCGACCTCCTGGAGTTGAAGCCTCGCCTGCATCGAGCGTCGTACGCGTTCGACGATCGCCTGCAGTTCCTTCCCGTCGATCCCCGGCGGAGGGTGCGCGGCCGCGTCTGCCAACGCCTTCTCTCCCGCCTTGCGAGAAATGTTGCGTGCCAACTCCATCTGTTCCTGCGTGCGCAACTGCTCGTAAGGATCCGCGACGTCGAGGCGACGGATCATGAACGGCAAGGTAGATCCCTGGATGAGCAATGTCCCGACCGCGACGATGAACGCGATCGCCTGGATGACGCCGCGTCCCGGGAACGGCTCGCCGGACGAGAGCGCAAACGGGATACCGCCGGCCGCAGCAAGAGTGACGACACCACGCATTCCCGCCCACGAGACCACCAGATTCTGTTTCCACGTCAGTTGATTCTCGCGATCACGGCGCAGGGTTACACCGAATCGCACACGGGAGTAGCTCAGGAACAGCCACACCGGCCGAATCACGATGACCACGGCCAGGACTGCCAGACCGTACGCGAACACGTGAAGCACCGGAAGTCCGTCGGCGACAACATCGTCGATCACGAAGCTCAGTTGCAGCCCCATGTACGCGAAGACGAACATCTCGAGGAGCGTGTCCAGGCTCGACCACACCGAGCGCTCCTGCAGCCTGGTCATGATCGACGCGTCCGTCGAATAGTGCCCGATCACCAGACCAGCAACCACGACGGCCAGAACACCGGACGCGTGTAGTTCTTCAGCGGCCAGGTAGGCAGCGAACGGAAGGACCAGCCCCAAGCCGGTTTCGAGTGGAGAGTCGTACATGCGGGCGCGAACGAACTTGACGACAAACGCGAGCACCAAGCCGACGACAACGCCGCCGATCACTTCGTACGCGAAGAACAACAGGGGCGAATCGGTGGCAATTCGCGTTCCGGTCACTGCTGCGACGGCGACGGTGAAGAGCGTGAGCGCGGTGGCGTCGTTGACGAGCCCCTCGCCCGTCAGGATGGCGATCACCCGTTTCGGGAGCCCGAGCTTCTGACCGACCGCCACCGCGCTGACGGCGTCGGTCGGCGCGATCACGGCCCCGAGCACCAGGGCGGCGCCGATCGTGAACTCGGGCACCATCCATTCGGCGAAGAAGGCAACCACGAACGCCGTCACCAACACCATTCCGACGCCGAGGCGCAAGATCGGGGCCAAGTTGCGTTTGAAGGTCGCCACCGAGAATTTCAGAGCGGCCGAGTAGAGAAGCGGCGGCAGGACCACACCGAGAATGACGTGGGGATCGAGTTCCGGCCGCGGCATACCGGGTATGAAGGATGCGACCGAACCTACCGTCACCAAAACCAGCGGAGCCTGCAGGTTTCGTCGATTGGACAGCCCGGTGACTGCGATGGCGGCAATGACGACCAGCAGAATCCAGGTGAAGTTCACGCGTTCATTCTGCCCGCCGACCCTGGGAGTTCACCTAGCGGACGCACAGAAGCCCGCAACCTTTTCGGTGACGGGCCCCTGAGCAACGGTGCTACCGAAAAACGGTATGCCGAATCCGGTATTACTGCTTTTCGGGAACAGCCTTCTTGGCGGCCTCAGCTGCCTTGTCGATCTGATCGCCGTACTTGTTGCCGGTCTTGTCGTCGGCGATGTCGGCGACCTTGTCGATAGCGTCGTGAACCTTGTCGGAGTTCTCCGCTGCGAGCTCCTGGCCCTTTTCGACCAATCCCTTGACGTTGTCCAAGAAACCCATGTCCGTGTCCTCTCCCGGTGCTGACGCACATCCTTCGGCGGAATCGTTCCTCCGCGCCCTTCGATTCTCACAGGTCGACGGCCTCTGCGCCAGAAAGCAGGTCCGTGCGTTCGAGCCGTGCGCAACTCGAGGTAACGTTAACCCGCCAATAGCTGATTGACCACCCATCGACATCGACAGGTGCCCGGTTTGAATGCAGGACTGCGCGGGACGGGGAGCGACCCCTACCCCACGCGTGAACTGCTGTCCCGGTGGTGGTCGGATCGCACCGATTACACCTGGCTCCCCCGATTCCTCGACACTCGCGGGCTGACCGTTCCCGGACGCAAATTAGTCGCGGTGTGGTGTTTTCTCTTCGCCCTGATCGCGGCGACCATGCAGTTGAGCCGCTTCGGTTCCGACACCGCCCTGGCGCGGTCGATCTTCGCCCTCGGAACTATCAGTGGCGCCTATGCGGGCTACCGCTGGGCGCGTAATGAATCGTGGCCAACTTGGCGACAATCCGTGGCCTTTGTTGTCTGGGCCGACCTGTGGCTCGCCGTCACTCTCTTCTTCGCCGTGCGCACCGCTTTCGTCGGAACCATCGGCTGCATCTTGTTCATCATGATCGGCTTCTATGCGGCGATAGTTCACAGCCCTCGCGTTGCCATCAGCCACATCGGTTGGGCTCTTGCTGTCTGCACGACGCTCGCTGCCATGGCGATGTCCGAGCCGGTCAACGACGCCTGGGTGGTCGTGAATCTCTATCTGATGGTTGCCGGTGTGGTTTTCTCCACCGCATGGATTCTGCAGATCGTCTGGCTGCGCCTGACCGACGACGCACGCAACGCCCACCGGGACTACCTCACCGCGACACTCAATCGCCGCGGACTCCAGGACGAGGCACAGCATCTGCTGCGCAGTGATCGAACGCAGGCTCTGATCGCACTACTCATCGACGTCGACTCGTTCAAAAACCTCAACGACACGCACGGGCACGTCGCGGGCGACGACGCGTTGACCGCTGTCGCCGACCGCCTCATCGCTGCCGCCGGCCCCGATGCGGTGGTGGCTCGAATCGGTGGAGACGAGTTCGTCGTCCTGCGCGGAGTCGATCGAGGAGACATCGAGCAGGTCGCCACCGAGATACATTCGGCGGTCTCGTCCGACTCCGATCCCTATCCTGTGTCCGCCAGTACCGGCGTCAGCGTCTATCTGAGTCCCGAGACGGACTTACCGGATCGAGCTGTCAACGAACTGATCGAGCACGCAGACAATGCGATGTACCGAGCCAAGAAGCGCGGCGGCGATCGCATTGCCTGGGTGCAGATGTTCAGGCGCTGAAACTACTCACTCACTGTGGGCATGGTGATGCTCGCCGGGCAGGTCGTCGGGTGTCGCGAACATCTTTCGTTTCTCCCCGTGCAGGCGTGCGCTGATCCACCACGAGAGTTCCACGAGTACAACGCCGATCGCGCCGAGGGTGATCGCGAGCGTCGTCGCAGCGACGTTGCTCGGATCCAGTTTGAAGAACTCACGGGTGAACGGCAGCGCGAACAGGATGAGGTATCCGGCCACCGACCCGCCGATCAGAACGAGCTTCCACCAGACGTACGGCCGAGCCACGACGGCCAGAACCCACACGGCGATCATGATCAACGTGATGAGCGCACTGGTTCCGGCCTGGATCTTCTGGGTTTCCGTCTGGTCCGGGCCTTGGTAAGCCAATACGTAGGAGATGAACGTGGTGATGCCGATGATCAGGCCCGACGGCAACGCCAGACGCATCACGCGCGAGACGAAACCGGTTCGCGCGCGCTCGTTGTTGGGTGCCAGAGACAAGATGAAGGCCGGGATACCGATCGTGAACCACGCTGCGATCGTGACGTGGCGGGGCAGGAACGGGTACGGCAGCGGTTCGAAGTCGAAGACCTGGGACAGGACGCCGGTGATGCCGATCAGGAACGCAAGCACCACCGAGTAGACGGTCTTGGTCAGGAACAGATTCGACACACGCTCGATGTTGCCGATCACTCGGCGGCCTTCCGCGACGACGTACGGGAGCGTCGCGAACTTGTTGTCCAGCAGCACGATCTGGGCCACGGCTCGGGTAGCCGGGCTGCCCGACCCCATCGAGACTCCGATGTCGGCGTCCTTGAGTGCGAGCACGTCGTTGACGCCGTCACCGGTCATCGCGACGGTATGTCCGCGAGACTGCAAGGCCGCGACCATTTCCCGCTTCTGATCCGGTCGCACTCGACCGAACGTCGTTGCTCCGTCGAGAGTGTCCGCCAGCTTTTCCTGATCGCTGGGCAGCTCTCGCGCGTCGATGGGGCGGTCGCCGCCTTCGAGTCCGAGGGATCCGGCAACGGCGCCGACGGAAACCGCGTTGTCGCCGGAAATGACCTTGACCGCGACCTTCTGGCTGGCGAAGTACTCCAACGTCTCCTGGGCGTCCGGGCGCACTTTCTGCTCGAGCACGACCAGAGCTTCGGGGGTGACGGTGCCAGGGGCGTCGGCGTCGTCGACAGGGAGGTCGCTGCTGCCGAGCATGAGGACACGAAGTCCGCTCGAACCCACTTCCTCGGCCTTGCGGGCCATTTCCGAGTCGGGATCGAGCAGCACGTCCGGGGCACCGAGTACCCAGTTGCCGTGACTGCCGTACGACTGGCCGCTCCACTTCTTCGCCGAGGAGAACGGCGCCACCGCTGTCGCTTCGCCCCACCCGGAGTCGTCGGAGAGAGACTCGCGAATCGCCAGGACACTCGCGTTGGGGCGAGGATCGGACGCGGCCATCGCGCTCAACGCGGACTTGACCGCAGTCTCCCCCGATCCACCCGGTGCGACGTCGACCTCGGACAGCCGCATACCGTTCTCGGTCAGCGTTCCGGTCTTGTCCGCGCACACCACGTCGACACGAGCCAGACCCTCGATCGCCGGCAACTCCTGAACGAGGCACTGGCGCTTGCCCAACCGGATCACACCGACCGCAAATGCAATGGACGTCATGAGCACAAGGCCTTCGGGAACCATCGGAACCAGAGCTGCCACCATGCCGTTGAGTGCCGGTCGGATCGGCAGGCCGATCGTGAAGAGCTGATTGAAGATGATCAGCGCACCCGCCGGAATCATCAGGTAGGTGATGAACTTCAGGATCTTGTCGATGCCGCTACGCAGTTCGGAATGCACGAGGGTGAACTTGCTCGCCTCTTCGGCCAGCTTGGCCGCGTATGCATCGCCGCCGACCTTGGTGGCGCGGTATGCACCGCTGCCCGCGGCAACAAAACTGCCCGACAACACTTGCTGGCCACTCGCCTTGTGAACCGGATCGGCCTCACCGGTGAGCAGCGATTCGTCGACCTCGAGTGCGGCCGAACTGACCACCTCACCGTCGACGACTATCTGGTCACCGGATCCGAGTTCGATAATGTCGTCGAGCACAACATCTTTGGGCGCCATCGCCACGGCGACGCCGTCACGCCTGACCATGGGCTTGGCCTGACTCACGATGGCCAGAGCGTCGAGCGTGCGCTTGGCGCGGATCTCCTGGATGATGCCGATACCGCTGTTCGCGATGATCAGCAGTCCGAACATGCCGTCGATGATCGAACCCGTCGCGAGCACGATCACCAACAACACGGTCAGGATCGCGTTGATGCGAGTGAAGACGTTGCCGCGAATGATGTCCTTGACCGAGCGGGACGCCCGGTCCGGTACATCGTTGGTTTGTCCCGACGCGATCCGGGCCGCAACCTGATCGGCGGTCAGACCGCGGGCGACGTCGACGTCGTCCGGCAATCGCTCAGGCGCTACCGCCACTGCTGTCTCTTCTGAACTGGTGTGCTCGTGAGCCATGGTCAAAGATTACGCACCCGGAGCAACTAATCAGGGTGCGACTCGACAGGCAACCACGTCCGCGACACTTCGCCGCTCAGCCCAGCGGTATCCACCACTTCGACGGCGGTGTCGGTGACAACGCGTCGATCCTGCCGCCCGGCATCGGGACCGACACTGTTGTGCCCGCATCTGCAGCCGACTCGTCGAGGCGAATGATCGGCTCCGACCACGAGTGAAACGCGAGGTTGAACGTCGCCCAGTGAATCGGGACGAAGACACCGCGCGACCCGTCGCCCTTGTTGAGGTCGATGTGCGTCTGCACTGCCTCTTCCGGATTCATGTGGATGTCCGGCCAGCGCACGTCGTACGCACCGACGGGGAGAAGCGTCAGATCGAAAGGCCCATAGGTTTCACCCAGCTGTTCGAAACGCGATGTGTATCCGCTGTCACCACCGAAGAAGACCCGGTGCTTCGGCCCGGCGAATACCCACGACGCCCACTGCGTCGTGTTCCGGACGAGGCCACGACCGGAGAAGTGACGAGCCTCCGTGCACGTGAGGACCAGGTCGTCGATTTTTGTCGACTCGTCCCAGTCCAATTCCACGATCCGGTTCTCGGGCACCTTCCAGTGCCGCAGGTGAGCCCCGATACCGATCGGCACGACGAACGGAGCGGTCTGTGTACGAGTCAGGGTCTTGACCGTAGCCATGTCGAGATGGTCGTAGTGATCGTGAGAGATGACTATCGCATCCACTGCAGGCAGTTCGGTCAAAGCCACCGGAGTGGGGTGCATGCGCGCGGGACCTACTGTGGCCGAGGGTGATACGCGTTCACTCCACACCGGATCGGCGAGAACGCGGTAGCCGTCGACCTCGACGAGAACGCTCGAATGGCCGTACCACGTCACCGCCGCGTCGCCGGCTGCCGCCGGTGCCAGCGGAGTGGCCAACGGAATCGGCCGACGCGGCCGACCCGTCGACCCTCGCGTGGCCATCGACTTGAACATTCCGACATCGGTGCCCGGAACCAGTGTGCTGCTGGGCTCCGAGTTGTGGAACTGGCGGTCCCGGTATCGCGGGGACATCGCCGCATACGGTTGCACCGTGTTTCGCGAGGCCCCGATCTGCGTCGGGATGCCCCATGCGGCTCGCGCCACCCACCCCGTCGCCGCGGCAACAGCAGCAACTCCGAGAACCGTCGTCTTCTTCATTCAGACGAGCGTAGCCACTATCTGCCCTGCGTGCCCGGCGCCTGTTTTCCCTGCAACCAGCTTTACTTACCCTTGAATACGGGAGGGCGGTTCTCGATGCGGGCAGCGCGGGCTTCCTGGACGTCCTCGCTGAGCCAGGCGGCGTGAAGCGCGTCGAGCTGCTCGGGAGACTGCTCCTCCATGGTGCCGTCGTCGTTGAGAACCATCTTCATGTGCCGCAACGACAGCGGTGCGAGATTCGCGATGCGGTGTGCCCATTCCTGAGCGTCGTCGAGGGTTCCGATTTTGTTGGCGAGGCCGCGAGTGAAGGCTTCTTCGGCGCCGATCTGTTCGATGCCGAGCAAAATGGTGCGCGCGGGACCGCCGCCGACCAGCGACGCGAGCCGACGCATCGTCCACTTGTCCACCGAGACACCGAGGGTGGCGGCCGGGATTCCGAAGCGAGCGCTCGGCGCTACGACGCGAAGATCCGACGCGATGGCCAGTTGCGTGCCCGCGCCGATGGCCGGACCGTTGACGGCAGCGATGACGGGGATGGGCGCCGTGTCGATAGAGCGAAGCATCTCGAACAGGCGATCGGTGAAGCCCTCCATGTAGACGTCGCCGGAAAGGTCCGCGCCTGCACAGAACGCCGATCCCTCACCGGTGATGACGACGACGTGCGCGTGCTCGGCTACCGCCGCGTTCATCGCGTCCCGTATTGCGATGCAGAGTTCCGCGCTGAGCGCATTACGACGCTCGTGACGCTGCAACTCGATGGTCACGACGTTGCCGTCACGGGAGAACCCGATCATGTCCGCTCACTTTCGTTTCTGGAAGGCTCGACACAGGGATGTTCCGAGGCGCCGATACCGTCCGCATACTTCTCTGCAGCTAAGTTCTGTACATCAGGAGGTTAGATTACCGATGAGTACAGACGACCTTGCCGCACAGCAACCACACCCGGTTGACGTGGTGGTGATCGGCGCCGGACAGGCCGGACTCTCCGCCGCGTACTACCTGCGCAAGTTCGGAATCGAGCCCGAATCGGGGTTCGTGGTGCTCGATCATGCGTCGGGGCCGGGCGGGGCGTGGCAGTTCCGTTGGCCGAGCCTGACACTGAGCACCGTCAACGGCGTCCATGACCTCCCGGGAATGTCCTTCGCGGAAACCACCGGTACAGACGCCGAACAGGTGCCTGCATCGGTGGCGGTCCCCCACTACTTCGAACTGTACGAAAAGCAATTCGAACTTCCCGTCCACCGCCCGGTACACACGCGAGTGGTGTGTCCGAGGGAAGAGCGCCTGCGGATCGAGACCGACCGGGGAGTATTCGCGGCGCGAGGCTTGATCAACGCGACGGGGACCTGGGAGCGGCCCTTCATCCCCCACTATCGCGGGGCCGAGTCGTTCCGTGGCCGACAACTGCACACGAAGGACTATCGAACCGCTGCCGAGTTCGAAGGCAAACATGTCGTCGTGGTCGGCGGCGGGATCTCGGCTGTCCAACTGCTCGACGAGATCTCACGCGTCACGACCACTACCTGGGTGACGCGGCGCGAACCCGAGTTCCGCGACGAGCCGTTCACGCCGGACATCGGCCGCGCTGCGGTTGCCATGGTCGAAGATCGTGTACGACGCGGCCTGCCACCGGGATCCGTTGTCTCGGTGACCGGCCTCCCGGTAACGCCTGCCATCCGGGCAGCACGTGAGCGTGGTGTGATGAATCGACTGCCGATGTTCTCCGAAATTCTTCCGAACGGCGTGAAGTGGGCCGACGGTACCGTCGCCGACGCCGATGTCATCTTGTGGTGCACCGGTTTTCGTAGCTCACTCGATCACCTGGCGCCGTTGCACCTGCGCGGACCGGGTGGCGGAATCCCGATGACCGGGCGCCTCGCCACGCAGGTCGAAGCCGACCCTCGCGTGCACCTGGTGGGATACGGACCGTCGTCGTCGACGATCGGAGCCAACCGCGCCGGCCAAGCGGCAGCGCGCGAACTGACCGCGTACCTGGGAATCGGCGAATGAACAGAATTCTTGTTCCGGGCGAAACCTGCTGGCGCATCGAACCGGCGGACAATCTTGCCTGCATCGTCGACGCCGCTGACTACTTTCATCATGCGAAGTCCGCAATGCTGCAAGCTGAAAAGCGAATCATGTTGATCGGCTGGGACTTCGACACGCGCATCAAACTCGAACCAGGCGAGCAGACTCTCGACGGCCCCAACCGGTTGGGAATGTTCCTCCGCTGGCTCGTCCGCGAGAAACCCGACCTCGAAATCCTCGTACTCAAATGGAACATCGGCGCGTTCACCGCAATCGGCCGCGGCATGACTCCCGTCTTCGTGTCCAACTGGCTGACCGACGAGCGCCTACGGTTCGAGATCGACGGCGCCCACCCGGTTGGTGCGGCGCACCATCAGAAAATCATCGTCATCGACGACGCTCTGGCGTTCTGCGGCGGCATCGACATGACTGTGGACCGCTGGGACACCTCGGATCACGTCGACCGAAACGATTATCGAATCACGCCGAGCGGAAGGCGTTACGGCCCTTGGCATGACGCAACCACGGCGGTCGACGGCAATGCGGCTGCGGCCATCGGCGAATTGGCGCGGGCACGCTGGAAATCCGCAACCGGCGAGGATCTGACACCGGTCAAGAGCACTGCGACTCCGTGGCCCGTCAATTTGGCTCCCACCTTGCGGGTGGTCGACGTAGCCGTCGCCAGAACATTGCCGGAGCTCGGCGAGCGCGCGGAGGTTCGTGAGATCGAGGCGCTGTATCTCGCGGCCATCGCCGGCGCCGAGCACACGCTGTACATCGAAAGCCAGTACCTCGCCTCACGCACGCTGGCCGAGGCGATTGCCGCGCGCCTGCGTGAGGACGACGGACCGGAAATCGTTCTGGTCATTCCGCGCAACGCCGACGGTTGGCTGGAACAAAAGGCGATGGACGGGGCGCGCCACGACCTGTTGCATCTGCTGTGGTCCGCCGATATCCACGACCGTTTCGGTGCGTTTTATCCCGTGACCTCTTCTGGCGCACCTATTTACGTCCACGCCAAGGTTCTCGTGATGGACGATCGCCTCCTGCGAATCGGGTCGTCGAATCTCAACAACCGTTCGATGGGCTTCGACACCGAGTGCGACATCGCCGTCGAATCCGACGACGACGCAGATGTCGAGTTGCGCGCCTCGATCATCGGATTGAGGCGCCGCCTACTCAGCGAGCACCTCGACGTCACCGAGGAAGAAGTCGACGACGCGTTGGGTGAGCAGTCACTGTTGTCGACGGTTCGCGCTCTCTCGACCTCCGACGCTCGCAGTCTGCGCGAATTCGACCGGAACACAGTCGACGGCGAAGACCACGTGCTCGCTGAAAATGCACTGATGGATCCCGAGCGCACGCCGCCCAGACTGAGCGATCGAATCGAAGGATTGCGCCGCCTGCTCGGCAAACGCTGAGACTCTAGAACACGCGCACGCAGTGCCCGGTTGCCAGCGCGAGTTCGACGAGCGTTGCACCGTGAACACTCGGGACGAGCGCGAGGAGAAACGTATCGCTGTCGCTGTCGAGCCAGGCAAGTGAAACGCCCGTATCGGTGATGTTGTCGACGATACGGGCGAGAAGCGATTCGAGTCCGGCAGCTCGATCGAAGCCCATGGCAAGACTGTCCGCCCACTCCCACGATCCTGCCGGCGCCGACGTGAGCACTCGCAGCTGACCCAGAACCTCGGCAGCGCCCTCGTTCCAATCCACCCAGACCAGGCGTTCTTGTTCGTGCAATGCGTCGACGAGAGCAAACCACGCCATTTCCGGGTGCGGCTTCTCGAGCGTCTGTGAGTATAACTCGTTCTGTACTTCGACATACCGTTCCGGCTGGTCGATCGCGAGAGTCACACGATCGATGACAACAGCGCTGTCAGGGGCGAGCAGTTCGGCGATCGCGCGCAACGCGTCGCGAGCAGTTCCACTCACTATGGCTCCAAGTTCAATTCGGTCATCGGTGCGGTTTCCACATTCTGACATGCGTGTGCGCCTCGTTCGGACGTGTCCTCGATGTCGGGACACGAGCCAGATGCTTGCCGTGAGTTCCACGAATTCCCGGGCAACACCGCTCGCCGAGCTACCAAATTTGACTTTCCGGCTATCCCATTCGCCGCACTTGTCCGTTTACCCTTTCACCTGGCCTTACAATCCGGATATAGTCATCGGCGATCCAAGAAGCCAACTGGGATGTAGCGAGCCAGCGAACAGTCTGTTACCGTTCAGCTAACTACCCCTTCTGGTCAAACCGGATCGAAGGGGTTCGGGCAATGACCCACGGGGGGTTGACGTGAAGGGGCCATGTTCCGCATGAAACACGATTCACACACGACAACCTCTTGGTGGTCGATCGGCGAATGGCGCCTGGGATGGAAGGTCATCGCCGTTCTCGCATTGCCGATGATCGTCGCCGTCGTCCTCGGAGCCCTTCGCGTTCAGACGGAACTCGAAGAAGCCGCACAGCTGAGTTCCTCGTCCGAGCGCGCCCTCGCTGTGCCCGCCGCGATCAATCTCGAATCCGCGCTGTACGAGCTCGCCGAAGCCGCATCGGCACGCACTGACACCGGCCCCGCCACACAAGCGGTTTCGGACGCAATGGATCAACTGGTCGACGCCGCGCGCGCGTTCCAGTCCGACGACGATCTCAACGACCAAGTGACTTCGGCGCTCGCAGAGAGCCGTTCCATCACGGAGGAGGTCGCCGCCGGCGCGGTGGCTCCCGCACGCTTGGTTTCGCGGGTCGGCGAAGTCTCTCGCGCACTCTCGAGCACCTTCACCAGCGTCGTCGAGCATTCTCAGCGTCCGGCGCTGCGCGAAGAGGGTGGCCGACTCTCAGCACTCTGGGATGCGCGACGAGCACTGGCCGAACAACGAATCCTCTTCGGCTCAGGTGATCCGGACCAGCAGGCTCGTACCTCGATGGTCAGTGCCGCCGGTGCCGAACTGGTCGCTCTGAACAACATTCTCGCCATCGACGGGAGCAACGACACCGTCCGGACCCTCAGCAACTCCGCTCAGAACCGGATCAACGCACTCGGATCAACCCCGTCGACCTCTCCTCTGGGGAGCCGCGTCGGTACCGATCTGAAATCCGGAAACGACCAGTACAACAGCCTGACCGACACCACCGTCACCGAGTTCGGCGATACCGTCACCGCTGAATCCAATGCAGCACGAACCGCAGCACTTCGTGACACTGCAATCGTGCTCGGCGCGGTCCTGCTGGCACTGGCCATCGCCCTCGTCATCAGCCGATCGCTCATCGATCCGATCCGTCGGCTGCGATTTGCCGCATTGCAAGCAGCACGACGCGGACTCCCCGACGCGATCGAACGAATTCGCGCAGGTGCCAGTATCGACGACGTCGACTTCGCCCGTGTACCGATCCGCACCCACGAGGAAATCGGCGAGCTTGCACGCGCGGTGGACGACATGCACGGTCAGGCCATCACGCTGGCCGGCGAGCAGGCCACCCTGCGGCGCCAGGTCAACGACATGTTCGAAACGCTGTCGAGGCGTAACAAGTCCCTCGTCGACCAGCAACTCGGTTTGATCGAACAGTTGGAGCAGGACGAAGACGACCCTCGTCGCCTCGAGAATCTGTTCCGGCTCGACCACATCGCCGCGAGAATGCGTAGAAACGGCGACAACTTGTTGGTTCTCGCCGGAACCGATGTACGCCGCGCCAGAACCGCCCCCGTCGCTCTCGGCGATATCCTTCGTGCGGCGGTATCAGGCGTCGAGGAATATCGACGCGTCGAACTCGGGCAGATACCGCCCGGAGTCGTCACCGGTCATGCTGCCCCGGACGTCGTTCACCTCATCGCTGAACTGCTCGACAATTCTCTGCGGTACTCCCCGCCGGAGACCACCGTCTCCATCAACGCTGCCCGCACCATCGACGGCTCCATGATCGTCGAGATCGCAGATCTCGGTATCGGCATGTCGCCTGCCGATATCCTCGATGCCAACGAGCGCCTCGCCGCCGGCGGCGAGATGAGCGCGGATACAGCGCGTCGCATGGGTTTGTTCGTCGTGAGCCGAATCAGTCGTCGCTACAACATCTCTGTGCGCCTGCGCCCGACGGCAACGTCGTCGACGCACAGCGGCATCACCGCAACGGTGCTCCTACCGACGTCGATACTCGATTCTTCTCGGGGACCCGAGATCCGCACGCCGCGAACCGGACCCGTGCCCACGCTCGATCGGACTCCGCCGCCCGCACCGTCTGAACCGTCCTGGTCAAAGCCCGTCCCGACCGAATTGGCACCCCCGCGGCCTGCGACCAGAAGTTTCGCAGATCTCCCGCGTCGAACGCCCAGCAACAGCACCGACCGGACTGAGACGTTCGCCCCGATCACACCGCAATCCATTCCCACGACAACAGCGCCTTCGGGGTTGCCACGTCGCACTCCGGGCACAAGTGGAGTACCGGCGGTCAGTACCTCGACTCCGACCACTGCTGCACCCGCCACCTCCGTGTCGTCCTTCGCTCCTCTGCCCGATCCCGAAGGCACAAGCGCATCGACGTCCCTTCCCGTGCGTACTCCTTCGCCGGAATTCACCTCGCCGGCACAGGGTCCCGAGATCCCGGTGGGTCCACACCCGTCGACAACCCCGCCGCCACGGCACCGGCTCTCAGCCCCGACGCCGACAAATACTGCGGCGTTCTTCTCCTCGCGCACCCGTGACGGGCTCTCTGCTCGCGCATCGGCGCGCGCTGACGGCGCGGGAGAGGGCAACTCGAACGGCGTACTCGCTGCCCCGACCACGATGCCGATTTTCGCCCGGATGGTGTCCGAGTGGCTCGTGGACCCGACGGCGGAGACTTCAGCTGCTTCCACCGGCAGTGCTTGGACCACCGACGCGGATCAAGGCTGGCTGGCCGCTCGGACCTCGTTCGAGATGCCGGTCACCAAGATCGCCGATTCCGGACTTCCCATTCGAGACCGCGGAGCCCGCCTGGTTCCCGGTGCCGTCGGGAGAGGCGGAACGACACAGCGCCATGCATCCAATCCGGCGGACGTCCAACGTGGTTGGAGCAGTTACCAATCCGGCGTACAACGAGGGCGTCGGCGCGCCGCCGACCATGAGCCCGATGGCGGACAGTCTTTCGAATCGTCCACGATGTTGCACAACGATGAAGGAGAACAGTGAACACTGTCGGAGCCCAAGAGACTCCCCGCGCACTCGACTGGCTGGTATCGGCTTTTGCCCGAGACGTGCCGGGTGTGAGTCACGCGATCATCGTCTCAGCCGACGGGTTGTTGACGGCCTCGAGCACACATCTTCCGCTCGATCGGGCCGATCAATTAGCCGCTGTCACTTCCGGACTCGCCAGCCTGTCCGCGGGGGCGTCACGCCTCTTCGACGGTGGAGCCGTCATGCAGTCCGTCGTCGAGATGGAGAACGGCTACCTGCTTCTCATGGGCGTCGGTAGTGGCGCTTACCTTGCCGCTCTCGCTGTCGCCGGATGCGACATCGGCCAGATCGGTTACGAAATGGCGACTCTCGTCGATCGCGTCGGCACCACCATGGACATTGCCCCGAGAACATCGCAGGGTATTTGAGTTCGATGCCTCACCATCAATCCGAGTACGACGACGCCGAACCGAGCTTGGTCCGGCCGTACGCGCTCACCGAAGGTCGGACCCTGCCGTCCATCGACCTCCCACTCGAAGCGATCATCGCGACGATCGAAGACGCGGTCTCGAACAATCTTGCACCGCAGGATATTCGTGCATCGATCGTCGCACTCTGCGAGCAGCGGATCTCGGTTGCCGAGATCGCTGCCCACCTGGGTGTTCCGATCGGAGTCGTGCGGGTACTGGTCGCCGACCTCGTAGTAGCCGGATCACTGGAAATACATGCCACTCTGCGAAGCGACGCATCTCGAGTCGAGCGACGCGAACTGATCGAAAGGACCCTCAGTGGACTTCGGGCACTCTGACTCATCGTCTCGCGTGAAATCGACAAAAATCGTGATCGCCGGGGGTTTCGGTGTTGGCAAGACAACACTTGTGGGGACCGTCTCCGAAATCGTCCCCCTTCGCACGGAGGCCATGGTCACCGACGCCAGCGACGGTATCGACAATCTCGGATCCACTCCCGACAAGAGCACCACGACGGTCGCGATGGACTTCGGGCGCATCACTCTCGCCGACGACCTGGTCCTCTATCTGTTCGGAACCCCGGGACAGCGCCGCTTCTGGTTCATGTGGGACGACCTGATCACCGGTGCGATCGGTGCGGTCATTCTGGTCGACACGCGTCGCCTGGAAGACAGCTTCGCCGCAGTCGACTTCTTCGAGGCGCGAGGCCTCCCGTTCATCGTGGCGGTCAACCGTTTCGACGGCGCACCAATCCATTCGGCGAGCGATCTCCGCCAGGCGTTGGCTCTACCCAACCGGGTTCCCATGATCGAGATCGACGCCCGAAACCGCGAATCAGCCAAACGCGCGCTGATCGCCGTCACCGAATACTCCCTCGAACGACTTGCAGCTGAAGCAGTCGTCTAGATGAATCACCAGATGCGAATCGTCGCCGAAAGGAACTGGCATGTCGGATGAAATGCACCATTTCTCGATGGGAATCTGGCTGCTCGGACTCGCCTACGTCGTGTCCGTGGTCGGGTCGGTAGTCGGCCTGGCGTGCACCAGGCATTCAGCGTCCGCGACGACAACCGCCACACGCATGCGATGGCTCGCCATGGCTGCCTTGTCGATCGGTGGCGTCGCCATCTGGCTCATGCATTTCATCGCCATGCTCGGCTTCGCGGTCCCCGGCAGTCCCATTCGATACAACCTCGGATGGACCGTGATCTCCGCGATCATCTCAGTAGGGGCCGTGTTTGTCGGCCTGCTGATCATCGGGACCGAATTTCGCTGGACGCGGCTTCTGATCGGGGGCGTGGTAACCGGTCTCGCCGTGAACATCATGCATTACACGGGTATGCGCGCCTTGCGCTTTCAGGGCGAGATCCACTACGACCTGCTCTTCGTTGCACTGTCGGTTCTCATCGCAGTCGTCGCCGGAACCGCTGCACTGTGGTTCACCATGGTGCTCGAGTCCACGATTCTGCGTTTTGTCGCCGGAATCATCATGGGCATCGCTGTCGTCGGTATGCACTACACCGGAATGGCCGCTGTCGAGGTTGTTCACGACGCGGCAGCCCCGGCGCCACAGGGACTCGAAGTGTTCTCATTCCTCTTCCCTGTCTTCGTTCTCGGCCTGCTGGCGTTGGCAGTTCCGATTGTCGCAGTGCTGACAGCACCCAACCGCGCGACGGCACGAATGGAATCCGCCGCCGACGATCTGGCGTTCGAAGCACGAGAGTTCGCGATCTCGAACTGAGCGAGTACGGGGCGAGTACGGGGCGAGTTCACGTAAATCGACAACGCCCCGTACATTTCGGGGATGGTGGATGCCGGACACAACCCCCAGCCATCGACTCGCGCAACGCTCGTCGTGATCGGTGGTTTGCCGGCCACCGGCAAGTCGACGATCGCGCGGGCGCTTGCGCAGCGTCACCAAATCCCCTTCGTGCGGATCGATACCATCGAACAGGCGCTGATCCGCAGCGGTATCGCTGACGGGTCCGGGACCGCCGGATACATCACCGGGTACGCGCTCGCCGCCGAACAATTGCGACTCGGACTTTCGGTCGTGGTCGAATGCGTCAACCCCGTCGAGGCGACACGAGACGCCTGGTCCGCTACCGCACAACATAATTCGGCGCGCCTGCTCGGTGTCGAGGTCATCTGTTCGGATCCCGACGAGCATCGCAGACGCGCTGAACGGCGAGTCGTCGACATCCCGGATCTCGTACCACCGACGTGGCAGGAAATTCTGGATCGAGACTACGAGCCGTGGACTACGGAACGGCTGGTGCTCGACACCGCAATCATGGACTCCGACAGTGCAGTACGACGCATCACAGCAAAGATGCTGTAGCGTGCGAGCTGCTCACAAGGTGAGAACGAAGAATGCGCTGTTCGGGTCTTCGCGGTAGTTCCCGAACGGTGGACAAGGCACGAACCCGAATTTCGCGTACAACCGGCGAGCTGGATCGAAGAACTCTTGCGTACCGGTCTCCAATTCGAGTTGCCGGTAACCTCGTTGTCTCGACTCGTCCACGACGTGTTGAAGAAGTCGCGTTCCCACGCCACGCCCCCTTGCTGCCGATGACGTTCGCATCGACTTGATCTCGCCGCCCGCCGACGACCGTTCCTTGAGCGCGACGCAACCGAGTAACTCGTCACCTTCGCTCCACAGCGTCCACATGGTCACAGAGATATCCATCAGCCCCGTGACGTCCAGCGCGTGAACGCTGTCCGAGGGCGAGGTCGCGTGCATGTCGGCGAGATGTTCGGTGAGTAGAGCACGGACCGCATCCCGACTCAGGTCGTCAATTTCGATTCGCACAGACCCTCACTGTCCTCTTCGCTTCCGGCAGCATCGAATGAAAGTATGACTGTCCGTCACTTCGCCGAAGGCCTGGCCCGAACGTGGATGCGTTCTCCTTGGGGGCCGAACAGACTCAGTACCTCGACCGGGCCGCGCCCGTCACTGCCGAACCAATGCGGGTTTCGGGTGTCGAATTCAGCAGCTTCACCCGTACCCATCACGATGTCGTGATCGGCCAACACCAACCGCAACCTCCCCGACAACACGTACAGCCATTCGTAGCCGTCGTGCACTTGGGGATCCGGTTCCGTCTGGCTTGCCGGGATGGT
The DNA here is from genome assembly GCF_031763325.1 of Rhodococcus sp. SG20037. Taxonomy (NCBI): domain Bacteria; kingdom Bacillati; phylum Actinomycetota; class Actinomycetes; order Mycobacteriales; family Nocardiaceae; genus Rhodococcus; species Rhodococcus sp. SG20037. The sequence goes on from NZ_CP134497.1 coordinate 4,827,185, forward strand.
CATCTTGAATGCCTGCAACCCACCCGGTTGCCGAGTCAGCGGCAATACCGTTCGCCCACTGACGCTTCGAGGCGCACTCTGGATGCGTGGATCGGCGACCTGCGGTGCCGCCACCAGTTGGTCCAACGGCACTTGGTGGGCAAGCGCGATCGGAAGCAGCAACTCCAAGCTCGGGCGACGCTCCCCCGCTTCGAGCCTCGACAGGGTGCTCTTCGAAATACCGGTGGACTCGGACAGCGCTGTGAGCGTGACGTTCCTCTGTGTACGAATGCGTTTGAGGCGCGCGCCGATCTGCGAGATGGCGGCATCGATGTGCGGACCGTTGACATTCATGGTGCCGAGTCTGACGACGATTCCCAGAAATGGCAACATTAGTTGCTGAAGAACCCCCTCCGCGAGCAATCTGTGCTCATGCGAACACACACTGAAACTGAGATCCTCGACGCCGTGATCGTCGGCGGTGGCGCCGCCGGACTCAGCGCAGCCCTGGTGTTGGGTCGTGCTCGGCGCTCGGTCGCCCTCATCGATTCCGGCAAACCGCGCAACGCACCGGCAGCACACATGCACGGCTTCCTCTCGCGCGACGGCATGGCGCCACGTGAGTTGCTCGCCGTCGGACGCAGCGAATTGCAGACGTACGGAGTGGAATTGACACAAGATGACGTAGTCGACATCTCCTGGCGCGGTATCGAACCCGGCTTTGTCGTCGAACTTTCAGGAGGCACGACGCTCGAAACTCGTACTGTGCTGGTTGCCACCGGTCTACGGGATTCACTCCCGGAAATACCAGGCATCCAGGAGCTTTGGGGACAAAGCGTGCTCCATTGCCCGTACAGCCATGCGTACGAGATCAGCGACCAACCGATCGGCGTTCTCGGCGGCGACGCTCGCGAGATGTCACTTCACCAGGCGTTTCTACTCCGACAGTGGTCGTCGGATGTGACGTTCTTCCCCGACAAGATCTCGCTCACCCCCGACGAACGCGCGCGACTGGCTGCCCGAGGAGTGACGGTTGCCGACGGATCGGTATCTGGATTGGTCTGCGAGAAAAGCAAACTGAAAGCCGTCGAACTCGACAACGGCCAACTTGTTGCGCGCTCAGCACTGTTCGTTGCGCCGCGTTTCGTTCCGAACGACGCACATCTGACGCGACTCGGCTGCAAAACCAGCCCCACGGGATTCGTGGCTGTCGATCGTTCCGGCGCCACCGGTGTTCCTGGTATCTGGGGCGCCGGCAACGTCGTCGACCCTCGCGCCCAGGTAATCAATGCTGCGGCGGCAGGTTCGACCGCGGCAATCGCGATCAACGGATATCTGGTCGAGCAAGATGTCGAATCGGCTCTCCGTTCGACCGAGCCGGAAGGGGGCTTCTCGGCGACCGTGGAGCAACGCGTCTGCGAGTTGAACGGCGGCAGCGCCCTCCACGGCTTGTGACCGAGGTGTCTACGTCGCGGGGCCGCCGTGCAACTTCTCGTAGGCGGCCTTCTCGGCGTCGTGGCGCGAGATCTTCTTCGGGTTCTCGAGGTCGGAAGGCAAACCGTGACGCTCGAGGCGACGCGACCTGTTCTGAGCCATGTAGGAGACCGAATAGAACAGTGCCAGAAGCACTCCGAGCAGCACCATCGATGCCCGCAGGGCCCACGGTCCGGGGAAGAGCATGAAAGCCGCGAACACTGGAATGAACGGCACCATGCTTCGGATCAGGTGACGCGGCACGGCCCAGTCACCGATCAGGTCGTTTCGTACCCAGTCCTGCATCGAATCGGGCAGCTTGCGCCCCACTGAATAACCCAACCACTGAAGAGGATTCGGGCTCGTACGTTGCTTTTTGGAAGTCACGGAAGTCACCTGTTCGGTACGCATCGACGGTACTGACGCAGTCATCACGTTTCTTTCGGATGCAGTCATCACATTTCTCTCATTGGTCCAAGGCTCCGGCGCGGAGCGCGGCCTCGTTGACCCGCGTCAGAACGTTGTGGAGTTCTTCGAGTTCGGCGAGGCTGACGCCGAGCTTCGCGACAACCGCCGGCGGGATCTTCTCCGCCTCCGCGCGCAGTGCCACACCGGCTTCGGTGAGGTCCACGTCCAGTTGCCGTTCGTCGGCGCGGCTACGGGTTCGCGTGATCAGCCCGGACGCCTCGAGTCGCTTGAGGAGCGGCGACAGCGTCGGCGAATCGAGTTGCAGTGCCTGCCCGATTTCCTTGACCGCCATCGGCGACTTTCCCCACAGTGCCAGCATCACCAGGTACTGGGGATGCGTGAGGCCCATCGGCTCGAGCAGTGGCCGGTAGACGGACAGCACCGCCCGGTTCGCGACCGCAAGTGCAAAGCACACCTGCCGGTCGAGAGCCAGCGGATCATCCATCTGCGTCTGCGGAGCCTTCGTCGTCATGAATCCGATGTTATCAGATTAATTAGTGCAGCAACTATTATTGCACTAATCAATCTGGCGATGATCGTCACTCTTCTCCAACGTCGACGTGGGTTGCCCGGTGAGACCCACGTGCGCTTCCGCCCTCATTCGCTCCACCATGTGCGGGTAGTGCAGCTCGAACGCCGGACGCTCACCGCGGATGCGCGGCAACTCGGTGAAGTTGTGACGCGGCGGCGGGCAGGTGGTTGCCCACTCCAGCGAGTTTCCGTAACCCCACGGATCGTCGACGGTGACAACTTCGCCGTAGCGGTAGCTCTTGAAAACGTTCCAGATGAACGGAAGCGTCGAGGCACCGAGCACGAAGGCAAAGATCGTGGACACCGAGTTCAGCACCGTGAACCCGTCCGAGGGCAGGTAGTCGGCATAGCGACGCGGCATCCCCTCGCCGCCGAGCCAGTGCTGAACGAGAAACGTGCCGTGGAAACCGACGAACGTGGTCCAGAAGTGCCACTTGCCGAGACGCTCGTCCATCATGCGACCGGTCATCTTCGGGAACCAGAAGTAGATACCGGCGTACGTGGCGAACACGACCGTACCGAAGACCACGTAATGGAAGTGGGCGACGACAAAATACGTGTCGGTGACATGGAAGTCGATCGGCGGGCTCGCGAGAATGACACCCGACAGACCACCGAAGAGGAAGGTGATCAAGAAGCCGACCGAGAACAGCATCGGCGACTCGAAGGTCAACTGCCCCTTCCACATCGTGCCGATCCAGTTGAAGATCTTCACACCTGTCGGCACGGCGATCAGGAACGTCATGAACGAGAAGTACGGCAGGAGAACAGCACCCGTCGCGTACATGTGGTGAGCCCACACCGCGATCGACAGAGCTGAAATCGCCAGTGTCGCATAGACCAATCCGGTGTACCCGAAGATCGGCTTACGGCTGAAGACCGGGAAGATCTCCGAGACGATGCCGAAGAACGGCAGCGCGATGATGTACACCTCGGGGTGACCGAAGAACCAGAACAGGTGCTGCCACAACAGAACTCCACCCGACGCCGGGTCGAAGATGTGCCCACCGAGATGACGGTCGACGAACAGACCCATGAACGCAGCGGTCAAGAGCGGGAACGCCATCAAGATCAGAATGCTGGTGATGAAGATGTTCCACGTGAAGATGGACATCCGAAACATCGTCATACCTGGTGCGCGCAGGCAGATCACGGTGGTGATCATGTTGACCGCACCGAGAATGGTGCCGAGGCCACCGACCGTCAGACCGAAGACCCACAGGTCGGCGCCGACGCCGGGACTGTGCACCGCGCCCGACAACGGGGTGTACGCGGTCCAACCGAAGTCGGCAGCGCCGCCCGGCGTGAGGAATCCGCCGAGAACGATGAGACCACCAAAAGTGAAGAGCCAGAATCCGAATGCGTTCAGACGCGGGAACGCCACGTCCGGGGCACCGATCTGCAGCGGAAGTATGTAGTTCGCGAAGCCGAAAACGACGGGCGTCGCGTACAGCAGCAACATGATCGTGCCGTGCATGGTGAACAACTGGTTGAACTGCTCGTTCGAGAGGAACTGCATCCCGGGGACAGCCAGTTCCGCACGCATGAACAGGGCCATCAGGCCGCCGATCAGGAAGAACACGAAAGCCGTGATCATGTACATGATCCCGATCTTCTTGTGATCGGTGGTCTTGATCATGTCGAACATCCACGACCCCTTGGGATCACGGCGCTTCGGGTACGGCCGCTCCGGAATCGGCTCCAACTCTCCGGTCCGCTCGTCCGGCACCGTTGTCGTCATGCTCGCGCGTCCTCTTTCGTGCTCGATACCGCCTCAAGAACTTTCCGCACGACCATATCGCATGTTAATAGTTAATGCACAAACTAAGTGTGGTCGACGTGAGCAACTATCGAAAACCGAACGTACGCAACCTTTTGCAGATTTCGGTGAGATAAAGTCAGGCGGCGGAATAGGTCGAGGGTCCGCCGCGTTGAACAAACCCGTGACTCTTCCCGACACATCGACAGCACCCGAGGCCTCCGCGTTGCGCGGCCTCTTCGAGCCTTTCGAGGTCAAATCACTCTCGTTGCGTAACCGTTTCGCCATGGCCCCGATGACGCGCGCCTTCTCGCCGGACGGAATCCCCGGCGCCGACGTAGCCGAGTACTACCGTCGTCGCGCAGCAGGGGGTGTCGGCTTGATCATCACCGAAGGCACGTACATCCCGGACCCGGCAGCCGGCCCGCACACCCGCGTACCGCGCATCTACGGCGATTCGAGCCTGGGTGGCTGGAAGTCGGTCGTCGACGCCGTCCACGCCGAAGGCGGATCGATCATTCCTCAGCTGTGGCACCTCGGAGTCGAACGCGGCGAGAACTCACGCCTGAACCCCGAGGTCGAAACCGTCAGCCCCTCCGGCCTGGCACTGGACGGCACCCGCCTGGGACGAGAATTCACCACCTCTGACCTCGACGACTTGAAGCAGTCGTGGGTCGACGCCGCACTCAACGCGAAGAACACCGGGTTCGACGGTCTCGAGTTGCACGGAGCACATGGCTACCTGCTCGACGAATTTCTCTGGGCGGGAACCAATGTCCGAACCGACGGCTACGGCGGATCACTCGAGGCCCGCACCCGTTTCCCGGCCGAGGTCGTCGCCGCAATCCGAGAGGCCGTCGGGGACGAGTTCGCGATCGTCTACCGATTCTCGCAGTGGAAGTCCGGCCATTACGACGCTCGTATCGCCCAGAGCCCGGCAGAACTCGGCCGCATCCTCACTCCCCTGGTCGACGCCGGCGTCGACGTTCTGCATCCGTCCACGAGGCGTCATTGGGAACCGGCATTCGCTGAACTCGACGGTGAAGACGGCACACTCGGCCTCGCCGGTTGGACGAAGAAGCTGACCGGGTTGCCGACCATCACCGTCGGTTCGGTCGGACTCGATTCCGTGTTCACGACGGCATTCACCGGCGAAGCTGCATCTGCTGTCACCGGACTGGAGCGTCTCGAAGCTCAGTACGAGAGGGGTGAATTCGACATGGTTGCCATCGGGCGCGCGCTGCTCGCCGATCCCGAGTGGGTCGAGAAGCTCCGCACCGGACGCGCGGACGAGCACATCGCATTCACCGCAGAACATCGCACACACCTGAACTGACCTCGCACGACAAAACGGCACTCCCGCAATTGTGGGAGTGCCGTTTGTGGGTCTGCCGGAAGTACTAGCTGCCGAGCGTGACCGGGTCGGGGCCGATGCGGCCGGCCGGGTCGTCGAGAGCACCGATCGCGTTGATCTGTTCCGGTGTCAGTTCGAATCCGAAGACATCGAAGTTGGCGGCGATACGTTCGGGGGTCACCGACTTCGGAATCACCACGTTTCCGATCTGCAGGTGCCAGCGAATGATCACCTGAGCCGCGGTGACGCCATGAGCGTCGGCGATAGCGGTGATGACGGGGTCGCCGAGAACGGTTCCCTGTCCGAGCGGGCTCCACGCTTCCGTCGCGATTCCCTTGCCGGTGTGGAAGGCGCGCAGTTCGGCTTGGTTGAACTTGGGGTGAAGCTCGATCTGGTTGAGGACCGGCACCTCACCGGTTTCACCGATGACACGCTCGAGGTTCTCGATGGTGAAGTTGGAGACACCGATGGATCGAACCCGTCCGTCGGCCTTGAGCTTCTGGAATGCCTTGAACGTCTCGACGTACAGGTCCTTGGACGGAACCGGCCAGTGGATCAGGTACAGGTCGAGGTACTCGAGACCCAACTTGTCGAGGCTGGCGTCGAATGCCGCAAGCGTCGAGTCGTAGCCTTGGTCGTCGTTCCACAGTTTTGTCGTGATGTAGAGGTCTTCGCGGGCGATGCCGGATTCGGCGATCGCGCGGCCGACGCCCACCTCGTTGCCGTAGATCTTGGCGGTGTCGATACTGCGGTAGCCGGTCTTCAGGGCGGTGGAGACGGCTTCCTGCGTCTCGTCGTCCGGAACCTGGAACACACCGAATCCGAGTGCGGGGATCGTCTTACCGTCGTTCAGAACAATGGTCGGTACAGAGGTCACATCGTTGGTCTCGGTCATATGTGGATCCAACGCGCGAGGGCCGGGAGGCATTCCCCGCCGAACCTCCGGGCAGTGCCCTTGTACCGCCCGAAATGCCGGTCTACCTTGGAAGACAAGTATTGGAATCGCCTCGAGAAAAGAGAGAGCGATGAATCTTTCATATCGTCTCGCCTACAAGGTCGGCGTCACTCCGTGGGAGCACACCGGGCACGGGTTCGACGCTCAACTGTCCGGCCTTCTGGATGCGATTCCCGTCCCGGAAGGTGGCCGTGCACTCGATATCGGTTGCGGCACCGGACGCCATTCCATCGAGCTGGCGCAACGCGGGTGGCACGTCACCGGCGTCGACGCCGAACAGGAACCGCTGGACAAAGCGCGCATACGCGCGCGTGAAGCACACGTCGACGTCCGGTTCCTCCACGAGGACGCGGCAGACCTGCACATTGCTGTCGACGGCGGGCACATGCTGGTGCTCGACATCGGCTGTTTTCACGGGCTCACCGATCATCAACGACGGGACTACGGGAGATCCGTAAACGCGATCACCGCACCCGGGGCGTCCATGGTGATGTTCGCATTCGGACCGGGGCACCGTTGGCCGATGCCACACGGCGTCTCGGAGGAGGACGTCATGCGAGCATTCGACGGTTGGTCGATGGCCTCGAGCATGGCCGCGGACGTGAGTGAATCGCCACTTCCGGTCCGTGCGGCACATCCGTGCTGGTATCACCTGGTCCGTGGCTGACTGCTGTGCGCCTTTATTAACCGCCCGCGGTTAATAAAGGCGCACAGCACCGGGGATACTTCTCAGGTGACTGCAACACTGCGCATCAGCGGCCTCTCTGCTTCCCGGGGAGAACGCACCCTGTTCTCCGACCTCGATCTCACCGTTGCCCCCGGCGACGTCATCGGCCTCGTCGGCGCGAACGGCGCCGGCAAGTCGACGCTTCTCACCGCACTGGCCGGAATCGGAACTGCCGACGTCGAAGGTTCGATCATCCTCAGCCCGCCGGATGCTGCGGTCGGTTACCTCGCGCAGGAACCCGATCGCATCGAGGGTGAGACCGTCCTCGAGTTCCTCGGCCGCCGCACCGGCGTCGCCCACGCCGAGGAAGTCATGAACGCCGCAGCCGAAACCCTGGCCGAAGCCGAAGAGGATCTGTACTCCCCTGCACTGGAACGCTGGCTCGCTCTCGGCGGCGCCGACCTGCTCGAGCGCGCCGAGAAGGTGGTCGAAGAACTCGGTCTCGGAGTTCCACTCGATGCACATATGACGGCATTGTCCGGCGGTCAGGCCGCGCGCGCCGGCCTCGCGTCACTGTTGCTTTCGCGCTACGACATTCTCTTGTTGGACGAGCCCACCAACGATCTCGACCTACGCGGTCTCGAGCAGTTGGAGCGATTTGTCGCCGAGACGCGCGCAGCACTGGTTGTCGTGAGCCACGATCGCGAGTTCCTCTCGCGCACCGTCACCGGAATCGTGGAACTCGATCTGGCACAACAGGACATCGCCGTGTACGACGGCGGCTACGAGTCGTACCTCGCCGAACGCGAGATCGCCCGCCAGCACGCACGCGAGGCGTTCGAGGAATACGCAGGCACCCGCTCCGATCTCGAAGATCGCGCACAGATGCAGCGCAACTGGATGGAACACGGCGTCCGCAACGCGCGTCGTAAAGCCAAGGACAACGACAAGATCGGACGCGGATTGCGGACCGAGTCGACGGAGAAGCAAGCCGCGAAGGCCCGCCAGACTCAACGCCGCATCGAGCGACTCGAAGTGGTCGAGGAACCGCGCAAGGAGTGGGAACTTCGCATGGAGATCGCGGCGGCGCCGCGGTCCGGTTCCGTTGTCGCAACCACGAACGGCGCCAAGGTAACTCGCGGTCAGTTCACGTTCGGTCCGGTCACGACGCAGATCGACTGGGGTGATCGGATTCTCGTCACGGGCGCGAACGGGGCAGGCAAGACCACCCTCCTGAACGTCCTGCTCGGCAAACTCGTCCCGGACGAGGGCATCGCGTCGCTGGGTTCCGGTGTCGCGATCGGTGAGATCGATCAGGCGCGTGGATTGTTCGAAGGTGATCAACCAGTCGTGGAGGCCTTCGGTGCGCAGGTTCCGGACTGGCCCGATGCCGATGTCCGCACTCTCCTCGCCAAGTTCGGCCTGCGCGGACACCACGTACTCAGATCTGCCGCTTCCCTGTCCCCCGGCGAGAGAACAAGGGCTGCACTTGCTTTGCTCCAGGCTCGCGGCGTGAACCTACTGGTACTGGACGAGCCGACGAACCATCTCGACCTTCCGGCGATCGAACAGCTCGAGCAGGCAATGGAGTCGTTCGAGGGAACCCTCCTTCTGGTCACTCACGATCGACGCATGCTGCAGTCCACCCGAAGCACGCGCCGGTGGCGAATGGAGAACGGACAGCTCTTCGAGGAGTAGCCGATCGACTCTGCTTGCGCAGACAACCCGCGTGTGCAACTATTTATCAGGCGCACGCAATAGTTGCATGCGCGGCATAGGTGGCCCGCGGATGACATGATCCCCCGTCGAGCTGCCACATCCCAGTCCCGAAAGGCACTCTTCAATGTTGTCGATCCCCGACCGCACACTGACTCACGGAACCACCGGCGAGCCGATCACCATCCCGCAACTCGGGTACGGCGTTTTCCAGGTACCGGACGCACAGACCGAAGAGGTCACTGCCGCAGCTCTCGAGATCGGCTACCGCCACATCGACACGGCCGCGATCTACGGAAATGAAGCCGGAGTCGGCCGCGCCATCGCAGGTTCGGATATCCCTAGGTCAGAGCTGTTCGTCACCACCAAGCTGTGGAATGACGATCAGGGCCACGACCGAACACTCGCCGCTTTCGACACCAGCCTCGACAAGCTCGGACTCGACTACGTCGACCTCTATCTGATTCACTGGCCCGCGCCGGCAAAGGGCCTGTTCGTCGAGACCTGGGCGGCATTCGAGCAAATTCTCGCCTCCGGCCGCACCCGTGCGATCGGCGTGTCCAACTTCCTGCCCGAGCACCTCGAACTGCTGGCCCAGCACAGCGCGACCACCCCGGCCGTCAACCAGATCGAATTGCACCCCAGACTGCAACAGCACGCGTCACGGGAGTACGCGCGAAGTCGCAGCATCGAAATCGAGGCTTGGAGCCCATTGGGACAGGGAACTATCCTCGACGACCCGGCCATCGGGAAAATTGCTGCAGCACACGGCAAGAGCCCGGCACAGATCATTCTGCGTTGGCATCTCGAACAGGGCCACACCGTTCTGTCGAAGTCGGTCACGCCTGCCCGTATGCGCGACAACGCCGCAATCTTCGACTTCGCACTCGATACCGACGAGTCAGCTGCCATCGCAGCGCTGAACACCGACAGCCGTGTCGGACCCGATCCAGTCGAATTGAACTGAATCGAAACGGCTTCAAGAATTTTCGTGGGGAGTCAACGTCAGCAGCACAGAATCGACGGACTGCTCGGCCAGGAGCGCGTCCAGCGGTAGGTGACGGAACAACGCTCGGTAATAGATCGGCGACGCCAGCGCGTCCAGGACGAAGTCCAGGTCGAAGTCGCTCCGTATGTCGCCGCGTAGCCGCGCCGATTCCAGCACTGCCGCAGTGGAATCGCGTCGAGGCTGAAAGAATGCCGACTGGAAATCCCGCGCCAATTCCGGGTCCGCCGCCAGATCCGCGACCAACGCGGGCAAGATCCGACCGACTACCGTTTCACTCAGTCCCACAACCAATGTCGTGATGCCGGCGATCAGGTCTGCCCTGAGATCGCCGGTGTCCGGCGTTGGATCAGTACCGATGTGCGCCACGACAACGTCGACCACCAGATGCCGCTTCGACGGCCATCTCCGGTAGATGGCGGGTCGATGCACGCCCGCTCTCGTCGCCACCGAACCGATCGACAGCTCCGCATATCCGTTCTCCCCCAACAACTCCAGGGTTGCCGCCAGAACGGCGTCGTCGATCCGCTCGTCGCGGGCGCGCACCATCTACAGCACCGGCCGCGGCATGAGCACCAGACGCCAGCCGTCGGGATCTTCGAAAGTCATCCCCGCATTCTCCTCCCAGTACGGATTCTCGGCGCCAACGGGTTCGTGCCCTGCTTCCCCCAACCTCTGAACTACCTCGTACATCGCCGACTCGCCGGCGAAGTAGAGCACCAACAGGTTGTCCTGCGTCGGCGCCGGGCACGGGCTTCCGTCTTCGTGGGTCGTGAATTCGAGGTGATAGTTCGAATCCGGCAGACCCAGCATGATTCCGTCGTACCCGGCATGACCGGAGAACCGGTAGAGCTCTGGCAATCCCAGACAGTCGCGATAGAACGCAATCACGTCGTCGAGCCTGTCGGTGGGTCGCGCTACGCGCACTTGCACTACTGCGAGGTCGTTCGGCCAAGTTGTCATTCCAAAACAGTACAGTACGTACCGTAATGTTTCGAGAAAATGGCTGCCAGCCTCCCGACGGCAGCTCGCTTCAACTACAAGCGATCATTCTCCGGAAACGCCGCCTTGGGCATGAACTTCGGCCTGGCGAACAGCACAGACAGTTTAGTGGGCTGCGACTCCACCGGGCGATCGGACCGGTACAGCAACGCCTGCTGCGGGGTACTCACCCATTCACTGGCGAAGATCTCACCGAGGCGCGAAACCGGCACGTGCGACCCGTCCTCGAGTCGAACGGTGACGTCCGCCCCGATGTCCGACTGGCCGTACACGACCCACCACGATTCGCCTTCCACATCCCCCGGAGTGTGCTGCCCGATACCGATGACTGCACCCTTCTCCATCGGATCGCGCCAGACCGCTTCGCGCCCTTGCGGTCCCACGCAGTAGCTACCATCCTCGCACACCTGCACGACCAGGCCGGACTCTTCGAGCACCAACTGTTCGACCACTATGCCAAGCCCCTTCCGTTGCCCGAACCTTATCCGCCGGCACGCCCCAGAAGCGGAACAATCGCGGTTCGTGTTGACAAACTGTTGGGTTTTTACAACACTTTGATGCATGAGCCCAGTCCGGCGGGGAGACGCGCTCCCCATCTTCAATCGCATCGGAGTGCTTCGCGCCGAGCGGAAGATGAGCCGGGCACAGCTTGCGCAACTCGTCGACGTGAATCCGCAGACGGTGGGGGCACTCGAACGCGGTGACCACTACCCCAGCCTGGATCTTGCATTCCGAATCTGCTGGGTGTTCGACCTCCCGGTGGAGGCGGTGTTCTCCCGGACGGAGTTCGGGCCGCTGTCGACGGAGGTCTACCGGAATGCACCGTCGACGGAGGTCTACCGATCTGACCGCACTACCGAGGGGAGTGAAAAGCCAAGTGCCTGAATCAAATCTGATCGACCGCTACCAGGCCCACCGCACTCGGCGGTTCCTGCAGAACGAGGAGACGTTCCGACATTGGCTCCCGAATTGGCGAACCCGTCGACGTCGGCGCGTACTCGTCGTCGCCCTGGCGGTCCTGTTCACCACGATGGTTGCCGTCAGCACAGCATGCCTGTTCAATCCGCTCTTCGCCGTGGCATGGCCGGTCCTCACCCTGCTGTTCCTGCCGACGTGGTCCTCACTTCAAATCGTGTCGGGCCGGCAAGGGGATGCTCCGCGGCAGGCGTTGGACGAATGGGAGATCCAGCAACGCAACGACGCTCGCTCCGTCGGGCTCAGCGTGACCCAAACGTTGGTCTTCATTGTCGCCATTTTCCTCATTTTCACCTCGTCGGTGCAGTGGAATGTAGAGAGGCTGCCTTACACGGGAGGTTTATTGGCACTGACTGCAATGCTGATCGGCGCGTGCACGCCCGCGATGATTCTCTCGTGGACCAATCCAGACCCGGATCCGATTGATTCGGAAGAGTTCGATCTCTGACCCGTATTACCGAAGCGCACCACTCGACCGATGGGAAGGACCCATGTCAGCCACCCTCACGATCGACGGCATCTCGAAACGCTACGGCGACGTCGTCGCACTCGACAACCTGAGTTTCGAAGTGCGCCCAGGCGAGATCTTCGGATTCGTCGGCAGCAACGGCGCCGGCAAGACGACCACGATGCGCATTGCGCTGGGTGTGCTCGGAGCAGATTCGGGAGAAGTTCGCCTCGGCGGCAAACCTGTCGACCTCGACGTGCGTCGCACTATCGGATACATGCCGGAGGAACGCGGCCTCTACCCCAAGATGAAGGTGGGAGCGCAACTTTCCTATCTGGCCGAGCTACACGGACTCTCGAAGGCCGACGCGCACGCGGCCACTGAGCGGTGGACCGAACGTCTGGGCATCGCCGAACGCGTCAAGGACACCGTCGATTCCCTGTCCCTCGGTAATCAGCAACGTGTGCAGCTCGCAGCGGCGCTGGTTCACGACCCATCGGTACTCGTTCTGGACGAACCGTTTTCGGGCCTTGACCCCGTAGCGGTCGATGTCATGAGTGACGTGTTGGTCGAGAAGGCTCGCACCGGTGTTCCCGTAATCTTCTCCAGCCATCAGCTGGATCTGGTGGAGCGCTTATGCGATCGCGTGGGCATCATCAGCCGCGGCAGCATGCGAGAGATCGGAACCGTCGACGAGCTACGAGGCAAGGGTGACGGCCGAATCGAAGTCTTCGCCCCTGACGCGCCGGTCGGTTGGGCACACCATCTGATCGGTGTCACCACGCTGAGCCACCTCGACGGTCGAACGCTCCTGAGCGTCGACGGAACCGCCGACGATCAGCAGATCCTGCATGCAGCGTTGAAAACCGGGCCGGTGCACGAGTTCACGCTACGACGTCCGTCACTGACCGATCTGTTCCGAGAGGTAGTAGCCGCATGAGCAACCAGTTGAGCGGAGGTCGAGCCATCGGGTTGGTCGCCCGACGCGAATTCATGACGCAGATCTCGAAGAAGAGTTTTGTGATCAGCAACGTCATCATTCTGGTCGCGATCATCGGCGGCATCATCGCCTTCTCGCTCTTCTCCGGCGGCGACGAGGACAAGTCGAAGATCGGCTTGGTCGGCAACCAATCACTCAGTGCCACGATGGTGTCCATCGGCGACACCCTCGGAAATCCGGTGACGGTAACGGAGGTTTCCGACGACGGCACCGCGCGTGATCAAGTCAAGGACGGCGACCTCGACGTGGCCGTGATCGCTGGATCGGGCGGCGGCGTCACTGTCGTGACCAAGAAGGAAGTAGCCACGAATCTGCGGGCCGTCATCGAGAGTTCCGTTGCACAGCAGGCACAATCGAATGCGCTTTCCGCTGCGGGGATCGACCCGGCTCAGCTCGCCGAAGCCACGTCCACCGCAGTGGTCACCATCGATGCCATCGATCCCCCGGATCCCGAACAGGGCCAACGTATAGCGATGTCGATCGCTGCTGTGGTGCTCCTGTACATGCAGATCCTGTTGTTCGGAACGTACGTGGCGATGGGCGTCGTCGAGGAGAAGTCCAGCCGTGTCGTCGAGTTGCTGCTCTCCACTCTCCGTCCACTGCAGTTGTTGTGGGGCAAGGTTCTCGGAATCGGTGCTGTCGGCCTGATGCAGATGGCTGCCTATGCCGTCGCGGGCGTCGCCACCGGACTGGCGACGGGCGTCCTGACCGTGACGGGCACCGCAATCGGCGTTCTGTTCGGCACTCTCGGGTGGTTCATTCTCGGCTTCCTCTTCTTCGCCGTGCTGTACGCCGCCGCCGGGTCCATGGTCTCGCGACAGGAGGACGTCAACGCCACCGCGATGCCTCTCGCGCTGCTCGTCATGGCAATGGTCAGCGTGGCTTTCGTTTCGGTGAGCAATCCAGAAGGAACCCTGAGCAACGTGTTGAGTTGGATTCCGCCGTTCTCGGCAATCCTCATGCCCCTGCGCATTTCCGCCGGTGTTGCTTCTCCGTTCCAGATCGTGGGAACGATTCTGCTGATGCTGGTGGTGACCGCTGCGCTGTCGATGATCGCGGCAAAGATCTACCAGCGCTCCATCCTTCGCATCGGCAAGGTCGTTTCGTGGAAAGAGGCGTTCGGACGCTGATTTATCCGGCACACAACTGACGCCACACGATCCCGGCAGCACCCCGTCCAGGTAGGTTCATCCTGGACGGGGTGCTGCTTACTTGGAGGACGTTGTGCGAATCTCGGCCGAAGAACTACTCACTGCGGTACTCGATCCCGAGAGCTTCGTCTCTTGGGACTCCCCGCCCGTCGACGTCGGACCTGGCGCGAAATACGCGGAAGACCTGGCGAAGGCCCGCGAGAAGAGCGGAGTTGACGAGTCCGTCGTCACCGGTGTGGGTACGGTTCGGGGCCGTCGGGTCGCGGTAATTGCCTGTGAATTCAGCTTTCTCGCCGGTTCCATCGGAGTCGCCGCGGCCGAGCGGATCGTGACCGCCGTCGAACGTGCTACGGCAGAACAACTCCCGCTGCTCGCCTCGCCCACCTCCGGCGGAACGCGGATGCAGGAGGGCACCGTCGCCTTCGTTCAGATGGTGAAGATCGCTGCGGCAGTGGCTGTTCACAAAGCGGCACACCTGCCCTACCTGGTTTACCTGCGCAATCCCACCACCGGCGGGGTCTTTGCCTCGTGGGGATCCCTCGGCCACATCACCGTCGCGGAACCCGGTGCTCTGGTGGGATTCCTCGGACCCCGTGTCTACGAATCCCTGTACGGCGAACAGTTTCCCGACGGTATCCAGACGTCCGAAAACTTGTATCGCAACGGCGTGATCGACGGCGTCGTCCCCGTCGACCGCCTCCGTCTGCTGGTCAACCGAGCGTTGTGCGTGCTCACCGATCCCCCGGCCCCGGCGGCCACGGACCCGATTCCCTCACCCGAGATTCCCGATGTTCCCGCCTGGCAGTCGGTGATGCTCTCGCGCCGGGCCGATCGACCCGGCATCCGGCAGTTGCTCCGCCATGCCGCAACTGAACAGGTACCGCTCAGCGGCACCGGGCAGGGTGAAACCGACAAGACGATCTTGCTCTCGCTCGCCCGCTTCCGAGGCTTTCCGTGCATCCTGCTCGGCCAGGACCGCAGTGGCCAATCCGCGCTCACCACGATGGGACCGGCCGCGCTCAGGGAAGCGCGACGGGGCATGAAACTTGCCGAAGAACTACAACTCCCGCTTGTCCTCGTGATCGACACTTTGGGCGCGTCGCTGTCCAAAGAAGCTGAAGAACGTGGACTGGCCCCTGAGATCGCCCGTTGCATCGCCGACCTCGTGACGCTGAAGACCCCGACAGTGTCGGTGTTGCTCGGCCAGGGAACAGGCGGCGGGGCGCTCGCGCTGCTGCCCGCCGATCGGGTACTCGCGGCACAGAACGGGTGGCTCGCTCCCCTGCCGCCGGAAGGCGCAAGCGCGATCGTCCATCGCGACATCAGTCACGCACCGGAGATGGCGGCAGCGCAGGGCATTCGTTCGTTGGATCTGCTTCGAGACGGCGTGATCGACGCGATCATTCCCGAAACGCCTGACGCGGCCGACGAACCCGTGGAATTCTCCAAGAGGGTAGGGGCTGCGATAGCGCACGAACTCTTCGTGCTTGCCGAAGAGTCGGACACCGATCGCCAGTCCTCCCGTATCGCGCGCTATCGAAACCTGGGAGTTCCGCAATGACGACGAAGGACCGGAATGCGCTGACGCTGCCGCACAGTTACGACCGCGCGGCACTCGCTCGTTTCGAATTGTTCCTGTTCGCGGGCATCGCCACCGTGCTGATCACCCGCGCATATCTGGCGGCAACGGGCTATCCCCAGATCGGGGGCGGCGCCCTCCACATCGCACACGTTCTCTGGGGCGGATTGCTGATGGCCGTAGCCATCGTGGCGACCGCCATCACCGAAGGCTCTCGCACGCGTGACCTGGCCACGCTCGTCGGCGGAATCGGGTTCGGTCTCTTCATTGACGAGGTCGGAAAATTCGTCACCGCCGACGTCGATTACTTCTACCAGCCTGCCATCGCGATCATGTACGTCGTCTTCGTTCTCTTCTATCTTGCCGCGCGCGAGGTGGTGATTCGGCGCGGAATGAATGATCGTCATCGGCTCGCCATCGGGGCGCGAGCGCTCTCGGACCTCGCTCTCGGTCAGCTCGACGAGATCCAGTACAACCACGCCCTCCGCGTACTCGACGGCGTCGAAGACCGCAGCCTCACCGACCTCGTCGATTCGATCAAAGCCGGCCTGCATTCACAGACTCCGCCGACCGGCGGTATCGAATCGAAGATCACTCGTGGCCGCAACGCGTTCTTCCACCGTGCCGAGGAACTGCTCCGGCACCGGGTCGTCCGCCGACTGGTACTGACCCTGTTCGTACTGCAGGCTCTTCTGGCGATTGTCCAGGTGATCTACGCGTTGGTTTCCGAGAACGTCGTCGAGGCCGACGACGTCTCCGACCTGGTGGTCCAGATCTCCACCGTCGCAACCGGAGTTCTTGTGGTTCTGGGAGTGTGGTTCCTCTTCCGCGGTCCGTACCTGCGAGCCCTGAGACTCCTGCGTGCATCCCTCATCGTGAGCCTCCTGGTGACGCAGGTTTATCTGTTCACGCAGGACCAGTTCGGCGCGCTTTTCGGTTTCGCAGTGTCGCTGTTCATGCTCGCGACTCTTCGCATCGCGATTCGTAGCGAAGAGGCCGCCGCGGCTCTACCGCAGTGAGATCGCAGGCCGACTCGGTAGATCGCGGATTCCGCGGAGGGGGCTGAAGAGCAAGACCAATCCGCACGGCGCGATCAGGCAGGCCATGATCCACATCGTCCCGCGCGGTCCCACTGCGTCGCCGAGGTAGCCTGCCGTCAGCGCGCCGAGCGGAATGCTGCTGTGCAGCAGGAACATACTCGTTGCCACCACTCGTCCGAGGCGGTCCGGCGGACAGTAACTTTGACGGAAACTGCCGAGCACCACGTTGCACGACACGACGCCCGCAACCATCACCATGCCGCCGATGCAGAACCAGAACAGGCCGGCACCGTACGTCGTCAGAGGTGCTAACAGGATGAACGGTCCCGTCACCAACTGACAGGTGAGAACGCTTCGGGCAGTGCCGAATCTGCGGCCGAGCGGGCGCGCGATCATCGATCCGACAATTCCGCCCACCCCGGCAATCGCCAGGAGAAGCCCGAGTCCGAACTCCCCCACGCCAACCGTCTTTTCCAGGAACACGATCTGGATCGTGGAGTACCCGGTGAGACCGAAATTGAGCAGAGTGCCGTAGACGACGATCGACCGCAGATACGGATCACCGGCGACGAATCGCAGTCCGAGCGCAATCTGGCGTCGCAACGGTTCTCGCTGATTCTGTCCGCGATGGACGGTCTCCTGCACACGAATCAGCCAGATGCATACGAAGCAGAAGGCGAACGTGAACGCGTCGACAACCAGACCGGCCGCGAGCCCGACAGTTGCAACCACCAGCCCACCGACGCTTGGGCCGATCACCCGAGTTGCGGCCTCGGCGCCCTGAATCTTCGAGTTCCCTTCGACAAGATCCGCTTCGGCGAGCACCGTGGGGAGATACGAGTGATAGGCCGCCTGGAAGAAGACGGTGGCTGTACCGGTGAGCAGCGCGACCAGGAGCAGGTGGCCGTATGTCATCGCCTCCAGGAAGCCGGCGATCGCGAGGCTCGCGAAGAACAGCGCGCACGCAGCGTTCGCGATCATCATGATCGGGCGCCGAGGCAGCCGGTCGATCCAGGCACCGGCTGGTAGTCCGACGATCAACCACGGCAACCACACTGCTGATGCCAGCACACCGATCTGAAAGCTACTCGCGTCCAGTTCGCGAAGCGCGATCAGCGGCAGTACGACGGTCGTGACACCGTTTCCGATACCGCTGACTGCGTCGCCGGTCCACAGAAGTCGGAAGTCACGCAGAGCGAGGACTCCCCAGAAGCCTGCGCGTTGCGCTGCACCTGTCACATCGATCCCCCCTTTCAGTCCCTGGCCTATCCCACCCCTGCGCGCCACTGGCCGACGGGACAGGCCCGCCCGGCGCAAAGGGACGGTACCCGCACCGCTACTGAGGCGCACCGCACTGACGGTGACCTAAGGTGTTTCAGGTCACCGGTAAGCGAAGTTCACGAGAGGACACACGTCGATGAGCTCTTCCGAGCAGGCGTCCCACACCACGTATGCCGACGCATATCGCGAGAGCATGGATCAGCCGGAGAAGTTCTGGCTCGACGCTGCGCGGGCCGTCGACTGGGATGTCGCCCCCACCAAGGCTCTCGACGACTCTGCCGCGCCGATCTATCGCTGGTTCCCGGATGCTTCGCTCAACACCAGCTTCAATGCCCTCGATCGGCACGTCCGCGACGGCCGCGGCGATCAGACCGCGTTGATCTTCGACTCCGCGATGGTACCCACCAAGGCCACGTACACCTACGCCGAATTGCTCGAGCAGGTCTCACTCTTCGCCGGCGTCTTGAAAGATCAGGGTGTGGTGGCGGGCGACCGCGTGATCATCTACATGCCGATGATCCCCGAGGCTGCGATCGCGATGCTCGCGTGTGCGCGAATCGGCGCTGTGCATTCGGTGGTGTTCGGCGGCTTTGCGGCCAAGGAGCTCGCAACGCGAATCGACGACGCCGGTCCAGTGGTGCTCGTGACGGCGTCCGGCGGCCTCGAACCCGGACGAACAATCGAGTACCTGCCGATGGTCGAGAAGGCTCTGCAACTGTCCGCCACTCCCGCGCACACCGTGATCGTGAAGAATCGCGAGCAGATTCCCGGTGCAGCTTCCGACTACAAGTCAAGTGCCGCAGCCTGGTTCGACTGGGACGAGCTGATCGCCGACGCCACCCCGGCCGACCCGGTGTCGGTCGCCGCGACGGATCCGCTCTACATCCTCTACACCTCGGGAACGACCGGTAAGCCCAAGGGCGTCGTCCGGGACAACGGTGGCCATGCCGTTGCGCTGACGTGGACCATGAAGAATCTGTACGACATCAGCCCAGGACAGGTGTGGTGGACCGCCTCCGACGTCGGCTGGGTGGTCGGCCACTCCTACATCGTCTACGGACCGTTGCTCGCCGGAGCCACGACGGTCATGTACGAAGGCAAGCCCGTCGGCACCCCCGACGCCGGTGCGTTCTGGCGCATCATTTCCGAATACAACGTGTCGGCACTCTTCACCGCTCCGACAGCGATCCGCGCGGTCCGCAAGGCCGACCCGGACGCAAAAGAGCTTGCCAAGTACGACATCTCGTCGCTCGACACACTGTTCGCGGCCGGCGAGCGCTTGGATCCCGACACCTACGAGTGGGCTACTCGGATTCTCGATCGCCCGGTGGTCGATCACTGGTGGCAGACCGAAACCGGTTGGGCCATCTGCGCGAACCTGCGCGGCCTCGAACCGATGGAGATCAAAGCAGGCTCACCCACCGTCGCCTGCCCCGGATACCGCGTCGAAATCGTCGACGGCAAGGGCGAACTCGTGGGTCCGGGCACCGAGGGCAACATCGTGATCGGCCTGCCGCTTCCTCCCGGAACACTCGCCGGACTGTGGCGTGACGAGGACCGGTACGTGAAGTCCTACCTGTCGACTTTCGAAGGCTATTACCTCACCGGCGACTCCGGGTACATCGACGAGGACAACTACGTCTTCGTGCTCGGACGAAGTGACGACGTGATCAACGTTGCCGGACATCGCCTTTCGACCGGAAGCATGGAGGCCGTCGTCGCCGGCCACCCGGCTGTCGCCGAATGCGCGGTCATCGGCATTCACGACGAACTCAAGGGGCAACGGCCGAGCGGTTATGTCGTGCTCAAGTCCGGCGTCGACATCGATCCCGAAACACTCCGACAGGAACTGGTCGCGCGGGTGCGAGACCAGATCGGTGCCGTCGCCACGTTCCGGGACGTCACCGTCGTCGCCGCACTACCGAAGACTCGTTCCGGCAAGATCCTCCGCAAGACCATGCGGCAGATCGCCGACAACGAGGAGTACACGGTCCCGTCGACCATCGAGGACGCGAGCGTACTGGACGAGTTGTCCAAACTCCTTCGCGGATAAGGATTCAGAGAATTCCCCTGCCTGGCTCGCACCGAACGTAGCAGTATGAACACGTTCCAGTTTTCAACGATTCAGACGGGCAGGGGAAGTTCGATGGGCAATTTGGACGGTCAGGTCGCATTCATCACCGGAGCGGCGCGTGGTCAAGGGCGCGCGCATGCCGTCAAGCTCGCGTCCGAGGGCGCGGACATCATCGCGGTGGATCTGTGCGCGCCGGTCGCAACAGCGGGGTACGACATGGCCACCGAAGCCGACCTCGCCCAGACCGTCGCCCTGGTCGAAGCTCAGGGCCGGCGCATCGTCGCGTCCGTCGCGGACACTCGCGACCTCGATGCCCTGAAATCAGCGGTCGACGCGGGGGTCGAGAAGCTCGGCCGACTGGACATCGTGATCGCCAACGCGGGAATCGCGGCGTCGGCGAAATTGTCCTGGGACCTGAGCGCCGAAGAGTTCCGCGAGCTGATGGACATCAACGTCACCGGCGTTTGGTTGACGACCAAGGTGTCGATTCCGCACATCATGAACGGCAATCGAGGTGGATCCATCGTGTTGATCAGCTCGATGGCCGGGCTTCGAGGCGTGCCGGGGATTGCACATTACTCCGCGTCCAAGCACGCCGTTCGGGGGTTGGCGAAGTCTCTGGCCAACGAACTCGGCTGGGCAGACATCCGAGTCAACTCCGTACACCCGGGCAATGTGCGTACGACGATGATTGACAACGAACCGATGGTTCGTGCGTTCCGTCCAGACTTGGAGAATCCTGTCCTCGCCGATACCGCTCCGATCATGTCGAAGCTGAATCTGCTGCCCCACCCGTGGGTCGACCCCGAGGTGATTGCGGATGCGGTGTTCTATCTGGTGGGGCCGGCCGGCCGCGGGATCACCGGCATCGCGTTGCCGATCGATCTCGGCACCTCGGAAAAATTCGCCGGCGGCTGAAGGCCCGAACTGATGCAGAATTGCCTCTGCCGGATGGGTCTCGAGCACCATCCGGCAGAGGCAATTCCGGCTTGATCAAGCCTTCGTAGCAACAGAACAAGTAGTCGACAACCTCATAGGCGCTCCTCGTCTGGCGTGGGAAAAACCGTTGTGGGATGCGCAACAAACCCAAGACCCAGCGTAGAAGCATTTGGCCGCAAACGCGCGTCATTTGGCACTATTTTTTTGGATTCGGGCATACTGGACAACGCTCCCACCACGTATTATGGACCCGAGTTCACACTTACAGGGGGTAGGCACAGTGACGGTCAAATACGCCGTAATGGACCCGATTCACGGAAAAGTCGAGATCTCGTTCGATGTCGACACGGGGGTCGTCGACGTCCGAAACGGCAACTCACACGCTCTGTTGACGCGTCGAGTCGATGCCCCGCGCCGTGAAGGCACACCTATCGGAACGCGCGCCGCCGCCGACTTGTTCTTCACTGTCGGTGGCGACGAAGTCGAACTCACTGTCGGCAAAGGGTTTCTGTCCCGTCGCTCGTACTCTGTCTCGGCACTCGTCGACGGCGTGAGTTTGAACTTCGCCCCAGTCGACGACGCGAACAGTGCATTCACCCGCGACGGATTGCGGATCGGGCACTTCTCCAAGAACGAGGAATCCGATCCCAGACAGACCGACGCAGTCTGGTCGAGCACGCCGAGCACCGACGAACTTGTCATCGGTTACGCCCTGGCCGAAGCCTTCGATTGCGGAGCACTCAACGGGGCTTTTGCGTTGATCGAATCACTGGTGCTCGGCGGCGGATAGAGACCACTCAAAGCAGGTGGATTACCAGCAGAACAACGGCAATAGCTGGGAAAAGCATCTGCACGACGGCTGCACGGGCTTTGTCGGGAGACGAGAGAATCAGCACCAATCCCGCGGCAACCATCGATCCTGTGCCTGCCAGTACGAGGGCAATTCCGACCGACGCGGAGCCGGTCGCCGCAATCACGATGCCGACCGCCGACACGATCGCCAAGAAAAGGTTGTAAAAGCCCTGGTTGAAGGCGAGCGGCTGCGTGATGATCGCCTCTTCCTCGGACTTCACGCCGAACGTGGCGCGGGTCTTCGGGGCCGTCCAGAGAATCGATTCGAGGACAAAAATGTACACGTGCACTGCTGCGGCCAGTCCCGCGAAGATGTAGCCGGCGACGTTCATCGGTGAGCTCCTGTTGCTTCAAGTGAATTCTGTATCGTTCGGTCCAATATATACTGGACCGAACGATATAAAAAGAGCGAGGCTTTGATGGGCAGATCACAAGAATTCGACACAACAGCCGTGGTCGCTGCCGCGTTGGACGTTTTCTGGGCACGCGGATACGAAGGCGCCTCACTCGGCGACCTCGAATCCGCGACGGGGCTGAGTCGGTCAAGTCTCTACAACTCGTTCACCAACAAGCGCGGATTGTTCGACGCCGCCGTGCAGCTGTACCTCGAACATGTCATCCGGCCACGTCTGCGCAGCCTCACGACAAATCCCGGGGCAGACGCAGTCGACGACTACCTTTCCTCGCTTGCGCAAGCGATCGGCACCATGACCGCCGACTCGCCTCGGCGCGGTTGCCTACTTCTCAATACGGCTGCCGGACTCGGCGCGCACGACGATGCGGCGGCCGCAGTGATCCGCGCGTACCGCCGAGAACTCGCCGACGCGATCAACAGTGGATTACACGCCGCGTTTCCAACCGAGACAGACGCCACGCTCTCAGATCGCACTCGAATCCTTCTCTCCTGCACGGTAAGTGCATTGGTACTCGCACGAGTTGACACCGAAGAGGCCATCGCAACTCTCGAATCTGCGCGCCGACTGAACGCAGAGTGGCAGGGATAATGACCGGAGAGCTCACGCCATTGCCCGCCATCAGGCGGGTAGGCGATGATGCTTCACGTGCCCAAGTTGACCACGCCCGCTATCGCCGCTGGATATCTCCGGGGAATGGACCAACCCTCGATCCACGTCGGGACTTTCGCGATTCTCCGACCCTGGACCCGCGACGACGCACCGGCCGTCATGGAAGCCTTTCGCGATCCGTCGATTCAGCGTTGGCACATCCGCCGCGCCGACTCGATCGACGAAGCACGGGGTTGGCTCACCCAGTGGAGAGACGGGTGGGCAAGCGAATCCGAATGCCATTGGGCGATCGCCGCTCCCGAGACAAATGAACTCCTCGGCCGAATCGCAGCAAAGGGGGTGAATTTGTGGGACGGCACTGCCGAGCTCGCGTATTGGGTGACCCCAGCGGCGCGCGGCCGCGGACTGTGCACCCAGTCTGTAACCGCACTGTCCGAGTGGGCATTCCGCGAAGCGGGGTTTCATCGACTGGAACTCGAGCACTCGATCCACAACCCACGATCGTGCCGAGTCGCCACCAAAGCAGGGTTCAGCGAAGAAGGTGTTCGACGAAGCTCCGCCAGGCACGCCGACGGCTGGCACGACATGCACGTCCACGCCCGACTACGTAGCGATCAGCCTTCGGCAACGACTCGCGCCGCGAGGGCAAGCGTCTGATCCACCAATTCCGCAACTCGCTGCGGCACGACCGGTTCGAGGTCGAACAGAATTCGGTAGATGATCGGCGCCACTACATGGTCGACCACCGAATCACCATCCACGCCGGCAGCTTCCGGCCAACGCGCGAGGATCACGTCGATCTGCGTCCGACAGAAGAAGGCACACTTGAACTTCTTCGTACCGTCCGGTGCATGCGTCTGATCGTCGCTCATCAACACGTCACGCAACGAAGCACGACCGACAGGCGCAGACATCTCCTCGAGGTACTCCTGCGCCCAAATCGTCAGATCCCCTCGGAGCGAGCCCGTTTCACGCGGGTCGGCGTCCGGGCGCAATCTCTCGATCGAGACGTCGGCAAAGACTTCGTTGATGTCACCCCACCGCCGATAGATGGTCGACGGGGTCACTCCCGCATCGGTCGCGATCATCGGCACCGTGATCTCGGCTCGATCACGCTGTTCCAACAACTTGCGCGCCGACGCATGCACGGCCTGTTGGATGCGCGCACTACGGCCACCGGGGCGCGGACCTGCGGACGGACTCATAAATCCAATACTAACGCAAAGATGTTGCATTAGGCTACGGCCAGGCGTAGCGTCCCAAACGCAAAGTATTTGCGTTTGAAGTCTTCACCACCCGCACGGGAAGCGCTACGACAATGACAACGACCGTTTCACCTCAGACCGAGAGCACTTCACGCCCACGCCTTGGGCGAGGCGTCGCTTTCACACTCATCGCCGTCATCATCGCTACGTTCCTGGGCGCATCCGCGACCCCGACACCGTTGTACGAGCACTATCAACAGTTGTGGGGATTCTCCTCGCTGGCGTCGACGCTCGTGTTCGGCATCTACGCTCTCGCATTGCTCGCCACGCTCCTGACCGCCGGATCCCTGTCCGATCACATCGGCAGGCGCCCGGTCCTGCTCGGAGCACTCGCGCTCGAGGCAGTCTCGCTCGCGCTGTTCGCCTCGGCCGACGGGTTGACCATCCTGCTCATCGCCCGGGTCGTACAGGGTGTTGCCACCGGCGCTGCAATCAGTGCTCTGGGTTCGGCATTGATCGACCTCGAACGCACTCCGGGCCGAGGATCGATCATCAACAGCGTCGCTCCGACGATGGGGCTTGCAGTCGGAGCAGTGGGTTCGAGCCTCATCAGCGAGCACCTGCCCCGGCCCACCAGCACTGTCTACCTGGTCCTTCTCGTGCTTGTCATTCTCGAGATCTTCGGAGTATGGGCCGCTCCCGAGACTTCGGGCGGACGCCCCGGAGCCTGGCAGTCCCTGCGCCCCACACTGGCCGTTCCTCGTCAGGCGCGCACGATGATTGCCCTGACCGCACCGTGCCTGATCGCGGTCTGGGCGCTGGGAGGTTTCTACCTCTCACTCGGACCTGCATTGGCGCGCAACGCACTTGACGTTCACAGCTCCCTCATCGGTGCCATCATGGTTGCAACACTGACAGGATTCGGAGCGGCAGCAGTACTCACCTTCCGCAAACTCGGCGGCCGGACCGTGATGCTGATCGGAACCACCGCCTTGGTGCTCGGGGTGGCCGTCACACTCATCGGTGCTGAAACATCCTCTGCCGTATTGATTCTGGTCGGTACGGCTGTTGCAGGTATCGGCTTCGGAGCAGGATTCCAAGGAACTATCCTCACCGTCATGCCGCTGGCCGAGAACCACGA
Organism: Rhodococcus sp. SG20037; assembly: GCF_031763325.1. Lineage (NCBI taxonomy): Bacteria > Bacillati > Actinomycetota > Actinomycetes > Mycobacteriales > Nocardiaceae > Rhodococcus > Rhodococcus sp. SG20037. The sequence goes on from NZ_CP134497.1 coordinate 4,852,805, forward strand.
ACGCGCGGGTTTGTTGTCCACCGTCTACGTCATCGCATATCTGGCCAACAGTCTTCCCGCCTTGCTGGCCGGCTACCTGGTCGGCAAGGTCGGATTGGTGGATACGACGCGTGGCTACGGAGCACTCGTCATGGTGCTCGCGGCGGCCGCACTGATCGGACTGCTGGTCACCGGCGAGCGAAAGGTCGAAGCCGTCTCGGTGTCGGAGTAGGTGTCCCCCGATCGGTGGACACACCGTTCCGCCTGCACAGGGTCCGGGGAGTGGACATACGACATCGATCTGCTCCGACATAGTTGTCTTCGAGAGAGCCAACCGAACGCTCACCCGGACAAAGGACACCGTCGATGACGAACCCACGCTACGTAGTTGCCGCAATCACAGCTCTGGCCGCCGGCGCCCTCACGTTGGGATTGAGCGGAATCGCCAGTGCCGGAACCCTTCCCACAACCGGCAACAGCATCACGATGACGATCAGCAACGACACCGAACAGACAATTCATCTCGAAGGCGCCGACAACCCCTACGGACAGTGGATGCAGAGCCCACGCCAGTCGCTCGCGCCCCACGAGACCGAAATCGTCACGGCGTACAACCAGGACCCGCGCGGCCTGACGGTCGACGTCGTCTATTCCACTCCCGGCGGCGGACAAGCCGTCTTCATGGCCAACGACTATCCGCAGTTCGACACCGACGGAACCCGCACCACCGACCCTGATCACTACTTCATCTCGAGCTACATCGACGGCTACTACCCGAACCTGAGCGTCGGGTACCACCTCAGTGCGGTGTGACTGCAGCAGTCGTCATAAGTAATCCATCTGCCTCTCAGACGCACTTGTTCTTGGACATTCGTCCGGCGCGCGGGGATTGTTGAACGCAGCCCCGCACGACCAGGCACACGCCCCGTTGCCGGTGGCCCGAACATCAACGGGAGAGGGAAAACCACAGTGCGACTACCCAACCAGTTTCTGATCTACGTCAGCGATGCCGCCTCCGCAGCAGCGTTCTACGGCGAATTGTTCGACGCGAAGCCTGAGGTCCTCAGCCCTCGGTACATGACCTTCGACCTCGGCGGCGGTGTGGTCCTTGCACTGTGGAGCGGCAAGTCCCGCGACCTCGATCCCGCGACACCGCGCAATTTCGAAGTCGGCATCTTGGTCGACGGCGGGAGCAACGAAATTCGGGCGATCCACGACGAGTGGGTGGCCAAGGGAGTCGAGGTCGTCGAAGAACCCAACGAAGATGTCTTCGGTCTGACGTTCGTCATTTCAGATCTGGACGGAAACCGCGTCCGCGTAGCGCCCGCAGATCACTGAGCACTCAGCCTTTGATCTCGCCGTACCGGCGCAAGGCCTCCTCACGCTCGTGCGCGTGATCGACTATCGGGTCCGGGTAGTCGACTGGGCGCATCGCCTTCAACGAGTGGACGGCCTTCCCGGGAACATCGCGAAGTTCGGGGACCCACCGACGGACGTATGTGCCGTCGGGATCGAACTTCTCCCCTTGCGTGATCGGGTTGAAGACGCGGAAGAAGGGCGAAGCATCCGTACCCGACCCGGCAGTCCACTGCCACCCGTGCTGATTGGAGGCCAAGTCACCGTCCACCAGTTGCGACATGAAGTACCGTGCGCCGCGCCACCACGGAATGTGCAGGTCCTTCACCAGGAATGACGCGACGATCATTCGGACCCGATTGTGCATCCAGTTCTCGGCGGCGAGTTGCCGCATGCCGGCATCCACGATCGGGAAGCCGGTCTTGCCTTCACACCAGGCCGTGAAGGCGGCGTCTGCGTCGACTCCCCCGTCGTGACGTAAACGGTCGAACTTGTCGTCGTAGTTCTTCCGCGCGCTGTCGGGGCGCTGAAATAGGATGTCTGCGTAGAAGTCTCGCCAAGCAAGCTGGCGACGGTACGCCTGAGCGCCGTCTCCGAGTCGCTTGGAGAGATCTGCCAACATAGTTCTCGGATGAATCGTGCCGTACTTGAGCGGGATCGACATCCGACTCGTGGTGTCGAGGTCGGGTCGATTTCGTTCGTCGTCGTACCGGTCAAGATCGTTCTCGCAGTATTCTTTCCACTGTTCGAGCGCACCGGCCTCACCGACGACATCGCTGACGGTGCCGGACGGCGCGGGGATACTCACCCGGCGCGGGCCACCGTCCTTCTCGCTCGGATCGAACCAACGGACCGTCCCCGCATCGGTCGACGCGGGGCCCCGCCAACCATGTTCCATCCACTGACGGAAGTACGGCGTGAACACCTTGTACGGATCACCGTCCGCCTTGGTGACGCGTCCGGGCGCCACGGCATATGGTGACCCGGTGGCGATCAACTCCACCTTCTCGGCCACGGCCGCGTCGCGCCGTCGGCCGTAGGGCCCGTAGTCGCCACTGATGTGAACTTCTTCGGCGCCAACGGATTCCGCCACGCGGGGCACCACGTCTGCCGGATCACCTCGAACAACCATCAATCGTCCGTCGAGCTGGTTGTCGAGTGCCGACAAGTTGGCGAACAGTTGATTCTGGCGGGGTGAGCCTGCCGGTCCGAGCAACTTCTCGTCGAGGACGAACAAACCCAACGTCTGTCCGCCGGCATCCGCCGCTGCAGTCAGAGTCGGAAGATCACCGACCCTCAGATCGCGTCGAAACCAGATCACAGAGTTACTCACCCAGTCGAGCCTACCGATCAGATCTCAGAACGCATCCCACCGCGCGGGCCGCCAGTTGCGCCGCTCTTTCGACTGTCGGTTCGGAGGTGAGCCCGAGCAGTCGCCGCCGGTGCTCCTCCCCGAGCAGCAAGGTGTACAACTGATCCGCGCACAGCGCAGCCTTCTGGCCGTGCTGATCGATCAATATCTTCTCCAGAAAGGCAATCGACTTGGCCGGGCCGGATTCGTAGAACGCTGCGGCCAATTCAGGGAACTGCACTGCCTCGCCGATCATCATGCGGTGCAGCGCAATCGAGTTGTCGCTGTGCAGGGCGATGACGATGTCCACTGCAGCGGCGAGCAGGTCGGACTGGCCCTCGCCGGCATTGTCGACGTACGCGTGCTGACGCGCAACCGCAGCTGCAAAGACCGCAGACTTGTCGCCGAAGTAGCTGTACACGGTGCGCTTGGCGACGCCGGCCACCGTGGCAATGCCCTCGATGGTAGTTCGGGCGAACCCGACATCTCGAAACGAGTCGACAGCGACGTCGAGAATCTCGTTGCGTCGTTCGGCGCGCTCGGCGTCACTGGTTCTCCCACGTCTGCGCGGTTGCTCCATCAAGTCCCCTGTTACCGTGCCGGTAAATTAATGCTACGTTGACGTTTCATTAATTCGAATACTACAGGAGCACTGCATGACCGGACAACGACTCGTCCACGTCGCTATCGCCGACGACTGGGAAGCATGCAAGCGTTTCGGTGAGTACGAGGTCTCGACGCGCGGAATCAGTTACGACGAGGCAGGATTCATTCGCGCAACGACCCCGGACGCACTCACTTCGGTGCTCGATCTGGTGTTCGGCGACCTCACATTGCCGCTGGTCGTCGCCGTCATCGATCAGGACGCCCTGACCTCCGCGGGCATCGACGTCGAATGGGAGGCGGAAAAGCCCCGAATCCTCCGACCTCTACCGATGGACGAGGACACCGTGGTCGCCGAACTGGCCGTGGAACGCGTTGACGGGGTCTGGCCGATTCCCGACCTGACCCCGTACGCAAGCTGCGCCGGCTAGACCAGCGCAGCCTCCGGTTCGATAACCGGCGCCGACGCCTTCTTCCGGCCGGCAGCCACGCACAGCGCGATCCCGACGGCAATCCAGCACACCAGCACCAGAAGTGGCGTGGTGGCGCCATGGCCGTCGAAGAACGCCATCGAACGGACGGATGCTCCTGCGGCGCCAGGTGGGAGCAGCTGCCCCAATGCGCCCCAGCCTGCGGGCAACCACGCGGCAGTTGTCGCCATCCCCGAGAGTGGGTTTCCGATGAACATCATCGTGACGGCGCCCAACGCGAACCCCTTCATCCCGAGCAGGGATTCGAGCCCCAAAATGGGAAGCGAGATGGCCGACATGCCCATGGTGAGTGCGAGCGCGGTGAGCAGGTAGTTTCCGTCAAGACTGTTGGTGCCGAACTGCAGAATGGCAGTCAGTGCAAAACCCGCGACCACCGCGACGCCGGCAGCGCCCAACACTCGCTTGACGATGCTGCGCGGAAACAGTTGCACGAGAACAACAGCGGGCATGATTCCGCCGAACACCAAGGGCAAGGCCAATGCCGTGAGCCCAGCACCGGTCGGGTCGTCCGCCGTCAACGGCACAACGTCTTCGACGGGAACCTTTGCCCCCGAGGCCTCCGAGAGGCCGTTGGCCACCCCGGTCAGGGTCTGGGCGATCGGGGTTCCGCCTGCAGTCGCGATCAACACGTGAGGACCGTTGGCATCAACGGCGATTCCGCCGACCACGTCGCGATTCCGAATCGCGTCACGCAGGGCGTCGGCGTCGGCGAATTCTCGAGTATCGAAGGCGCCTTGCTTACTCGCCTCGAGCGAGGTGCTGATCTGTTCGGTTGCCGCAACTGGACCGGTGATGCCCAACTTCAGTTCGTGCGGGCCACTGTTGACCGAGGGCAGTACGAAGGCAAGCAGCATCAGCCCGATCACGGCGGACAAGCCCAACACCACAGCCACCAACTTCTTGCGGTCCTGTGCTTCAACTTCGGCGTTCATAACTACCCTCCCTAAGTGGAAGTTTTTCCTCCACTATTTGTGGAAGATATTCCTCCGGTTATGATGAACTGTCAATACCGGAGGTGGATGTGCGAGCCGATGCACGTGAACGCAGAAACGCAATAGTCGACGCCGCACGAGCGGTGTTCACCGAACGCGGGCACGACGCGCCGCTCGATGCAGTCGCAGAACTCGCGAAAGTGGGCATCGCCACGCTGTATCGAAACTTTCCGACGCGCGAGGACCTCGTGACCGCCGTCGCCGTCGCAACACTGACCGATGTCCGCGAGGCTGCCGACATCGCACTCACGGCAATGTCCACCGATCCGGCAAACGCGTGGCACACGCTGGTGGACCGCCTCGTGGAACTGCGCCTGGGTGCGCTCATTCCTGCACTGGTGGAACGCAGTTTCACCGAGCTGGCGCCCGAAGTTCTGGCGGTGCGTGAGGTGACGAAAACGAAGATGACCGCGACGATCGGCGCCGCTCAGAGCGCCGGACTGGTTCGCGCCGATCTGCAACCGCTCGAATTCGTCATGGCTCTGGCCAAACTGACGCGCCCGCAAATCGAGTTGTCCGACGAGGCCATGCCGAACCTGGTCCCGCGGTTGGTCGCGGTGTTCATGGCCGGTCTGCGTCCGGACGGTACCGACTTGCCGGTCTGATCGGCGAAACCCGACGTACCAGGCAAGGCACAATGGGGCTGTGACCGAGATACCGAAAATCCTCGTAGTCGACGACGACGCAGACGTCCTGACCTCACTCGAACGCGGATTGCGGCTCTCGGGATTCACCGTACTGACGGCGGTGGACGGCGCCGACGCGCTCCGAGTGATCTCCGACAAACGACCGGACGCGGTAGTCCTCGACATCAACATGCCGGTGCTCGACGGCACCGGTGTGGTGACGGCGCTTCGTGCCGCCGGCAACGAAATCCCGATCTGCGTGCTCAGTGCGCGCAACTCGGTCGACGATCGCATCGCCGGGCTCGAATCCGGTGCAGACGACTACATGGTCAAACCGTTTGTTCTTGCCGAACTGGTTGCCCGGATCCGCGCAATGCTCCGTCGCAGCAACACTCCGGCCGGCGATCACTCCGAGGGTACGAATACCCTGCGGGTCGGAAACCTCGACATCGATCTCTCCGGTCGCCGGGTTCGTGTCGACGGCAAGGAAGTACCGCTCACCAAACGCGAATTCGAGCTACTCGAAGTGCTCGCACACAATTCCGGCATCGTGCTCACTCGCGAACGTCTCCTCGAACTGGTGTGGGGCTACGACTTCGTCGCCGACACGAACGTCGTGGACGTCTTCATCGGCTATCTGCGTCGAAAGTTCGAATCCGGTGGTTCACCTCGTCTGCTGCATACGGTTCGCGGCGTCGGGTTTGTGCTTCGGGAGAACCCGTGAAGCGTCGCCGCTTCTCACTACGAACTCGCGTTGCCGCGGCCGCGGCACTGGGGGCGACGTTCATCGTCATCGCACTCGGTGTGGTCGTTGCACTGGCTATCGCACGAAATAATCTAGCGCAATTGGACCGCCGACTCGAGACGGCATCGACGGTCATCGTGGCCAATGCTGCAACAGCGGGACCTTTTCTCGGCGCGTTCGGAGACGGCGGCGCCTTTTCCGTGACCATCCGCTCCGATACCGACGGAACCGTCAAATCCAGTACCCCGACGCGACTGCCCGAACTACCGGTCGGCTCGGCGACCGTCGACGTGGACGGTACGAAGTACCGGGCATATACCGCCGAGGCCGACGGGATCAATGCCCTTGTCTCGCTGGCGGTTCCCTATGCCGAAGCGCGAGACATCACAGTCGACCAACAGCGACAGGTTGCGTTCTTCGGCGTCGGGGCCGTAGCGGCCGCAGCTGCGTTGGGATGGTTGTTCGGTGGCCCGGCGGTGCGCCCCCTCGTGGAGTTGACCCGCCGGATCGCCAGGCGCGATCCCGATCTCGCCACCGAGGTTTCCGGAATCCGTGAAGCGGACGAGCTTGCCGCAGCAGCAGAATCGATGCTCAGCGACGTCGCTCGAGCGCAAGCCGCAACCAACTCCGCCCTTGCCGCCGCCCGAGATTTTGCGTCCGCCTCGGCTCACGAACTCCGAACTCCGTTGACAGCAATGCGAACCGACATCGAAGTGTTGTCCATTCACGACCTCGATCACGAACAAAGACGCGAGATCCTCACAGATCTGGCCCGCGCGCAGGGCCGCGTCGAGTCAACTCTGAGAGACCTCGAGCGCCTGGCGAAGGGTGAACTCTCGACGGCCGAGGATTTCAAGGACACCGATTTGACCGAGGTCTGCGACATCGCTGCCGACGACGCACGCCGACATCATCCTGGGCTCGACGTCGGCGTCGTCACGGTGGATTCCCCACTCCCCTATTGCATCCGGGCCCTTCCCGGCGGAATCCGGTTGATCCTCGACAACGCGATCACCAATGCAGTCCGCCACGGCGGCGCGAGCGCGGTGCGCATCACCCTCGCTCGCCCGGCCGATTCACCGGACACCGTCACGATCACGATCGACGACAACGGTTGCGGAATACCGGCCGAGGAACGCTCGAGCGTGTTCGAGCGCTTCACTCGCGGATCGACGGCAGGCAAGACAGGCTCCGGTTTGGGCCTGGCGCTGGTGGCGCAGCAGGCGGCCCTGCACGGCGGACGGACGACATTTCACGACAGTCCACTCGGCGGGGCTCGCCTGCTGGTCGAACTCAGGGATCAGCCCGGACCCGAATAGCCCTTCAGGTCTCGATCAACTGGCCGATCCCCGACGCTGTCACTTCGATGACCCGAGCCGAGCCGATGTCGAAGAACAGTCCGGCGATACGCAGGCGACCATCCACACGGGCCTGACCGACGAGAGGATGGCGTTCGAGAGTCTGCAATTGGACTGCGACATTGACCATTCCGAGCTGATCGACCTCCGAGAAACCTGCCTCGGCCGCAGCACGCGCGACCGGATGGCCACTCGTATAGGCCTGCAAGCTCGTCTCCGCATGCCGCAGCCATTCACCGACGACTCCCGATTCCGACGGACCGTTGGTCAGGAGTGCTTGCATCGCGCCGCAGCCCGAATGTCCGCACACGACCACCGAACTGACACCCAACTCGTCGATCCCGAAGGCCAGCGCCGCTTCCACCGACGTATCGCGGCCGCCGGCAGGAACCAGGTTTCCGACATTGCGCACGGTGAACAGGTCGCCGGGGCCACTGCTCGTGATTATGTTCGGCACCACTCGCGAATCTGCGCAGGTAAGGAAAAGGGAGTCGGGGTTCTGCCCCTCGCGCAACTGATCCATGTGCGGCCGTATCGCTTCGGCGCGATGGCGATGATAGTTGGACACCCCGTCGAGAATGGGCCGCAAGGCCGGCGGGCTGCTCAGATTCCTCCCCGAAGCCTGTGGTTGCCAACTGCCCCACGGCGCGAGCAAGCCGCGCAGGTCGGTGACTGCGGCGCCGCGCTTCGGCGGACCGGTGGTCGCGCTCTCCATACTCACCGAGCCGACTTCGTCGATGACCACCGAACCACCTGCCAACTCGTACTGCCTCGCCCACTCTTCGATGACGTCGAAGACGGCATGGTCGAGGAAATCGACAGACAGCTCGACGGTGACGTCCGACCGCGGTGGGAGTCCGGCGAGCACCGACGTCAGCTTGGGCAGCACCAGGAAGGTGCACGAGCCTTCGACCAGGATGCGCCACTTCCCGGAATCGTTGTCGCCCAACTCTTCTGCGGTGACAGTTGCGCGGATGACACGCCACACCAGGAGGGCGATGGCCAGCGCCAACCCGATCAGGACGCCCTCGAGCAGATTCAAGAACACGACGCCGACCACCGTGATGCCGTACACCCACAGATCACCGGTCCGTCGCGCCAACCGAATGTGCGCCAGCTTGACCAGTTGAATACCGATGACAATCAACAGTCCGGCCAGTGCAGACTTCGGAATCTGCTGGACCAACCCGGCGAGCGCAGCCGAGAACAGCAGAATCCACAGGCCGTGCATGATCGACGACGCGCGGGACTTCGCCCCGGCCTCGACATTGGTCGCACTGCGCACGATCACCCCGGTGACCGGAAGGCCGCCGATGGCCCCGGACACCATGTTCGCGGTGCCCTGGCCGAGCATCTCGCGATCGAAGTTCGACCGCGGGCCCGAGTGCATCTTGTCCACGGCCACGGCCGAGAGCAGACTCTCCACACTGGCGATCAGGGCGATGGTGAGGATGCCGGTTGCGACGCCGAGCCACTGGCCGTCGGGCAGAGCGGGGAGTCCGATCGAGTCCAGCAAAGATCCGTCGAGAGCAATACGCTCGACGTCGATCGGCAGCGCCAGCGAAGCGAGAGTTGCCAATACGATGCCCACCAACGCCGCCGGAACCTTACGGACACCGGCAGGGAGATAGCGCCACCCGAGAAGGGTGGCGATGACAACGAGTCCGATCATCAGGTCCTCGACATGCAAGGCACCGATCTGTGCGGGCAACTGCCGTAGATTGTCCAGCGCCGAGCTGGCCGAGCTTCCACCCAACAACACGTGAACCTGTTGTAGCGCAATGGTGATGCCGATACCGGCGAGCATCGCATGCACCACCACTGGAGCAATAGCCAGCGCCGCACGGGCAATTCGGCTGAGCCCGAACACGATCTGCAGAATTCCGGCGCCGACGGTGATCAGGCAGGTGACTTTCCACCCGAACTTGCCGATCAGTTCGGCGACCACCACGGTCAGGCCGGCTGCGGGACCACTGACTTGCAGCGGTGAACCTCCCACAGCTCCGGCCACCACTCCGCCGACGATTGCGGCGATCAGACCTGCCATGATCGGCGCCCCGGAGGCGATCGCAATTCCCAATGACAGGGGAAGCGCCACCAGGAATACGACCAGCGACGCCGGCACGTCGTATCTGATCAGTTGCTCGAGATATCGCCGGCTTCCACCACCCGGCGGAGACGAATCCCCCACGACGCTCTCGTCTGCGGATGATTGTGCGTGCACTACGGACTGCGTCGACATAGATCTCCTCGCCGGACCCCGGATCCGGCTGCTGGGCAACATGTTCGAAGCGAATCGGCGATCGGTATCGCCGATCGACTGTGACCATGGTAACCGCGATTCCTTACCGTTCCCTTAGATGCGAGCCCAGACGTGGTCGACGTCACCGCCGCCCGGCACTGTGACTCGAACCTGAACATCGGTCCAAAAGATCGATCGAATTGCTTTAAACCGCAAGCATTTTGACTGACACACCTCCAGCGGCCGGCACACCTGAGCGCCGTCGGCGATAATGGTCGGGAGTGAACGCTCAACCGCAGACACAACGATGTGAAGGCAGGCACCATGTCCGATCAGTACGTCGCCACGCAGGACCGCTACGAAGCCATGCCGTACCGCCGAACCGGTCGGAGCGGTCTCAAACTCCCGGCCATCTCGCTGGGCCTCTGGCACAACTTCGGCGACGACGTACCGATCGAGAACCAGCGCGCAGTTCTGCGGCGGGCATTCGATCTCGGAATCACCCACTTCGATCTTGCGAACAACTACGGTCCCCCGTACGGAAGCGCCGAGACGAACTTCGGCAGGATCCTGCGTGAGGATTTCTCTTCGTACCGCGAGGAATTGGTCATCTCGTCCAAAGCCGGCTGGGACATGTGGCCCGGCCCCTACGGATTCGGTGGTTCCCGAAAGTATTTGCTGTCGTCCCTCGATCAGTCGCTCGGACGACTCGGCGTCGACTATGTCGACATCTTCTACAGCCATCGCCCTGACGCCGAAACTCCGATCGACGAGACCGCAGGCGCCCTGATCAGCGCTGTCCAGCAGGGCAAGGCCCTGTACGCGGGTATCAGTTCGTACTCGCCGGAGCGCACCCGTGAAATCGCCGCACTGCTCGCCGCTGCGGGGGTTCCGCTCTTGATCCACCAGCCGAGCTATTCGATGCTGAACCGCTGGATAGAGCAGGACCTGCTGTCGGCTGTCGACGATCTCGGCGTCGGCGTCATCGCGTTCTCACCACTCGCTCAAGGCATGCTCACCGATCGCTATCTGAACGGCGTCCCCGAGGATTCCCGTGCAGCTCAAGGTAAGTCACTGGATCCGTCGTGGTTGACCGACGACGCTCTCACCCACATCCGCGCGCTCAACGACATCGCGGCAGACCGCGGCCAGTCGCTGGCTCAGCTGGCACTGAGCTGGGCACTCCGCGATTCGCGGGTCACCTCGGTACTGATCGGTGCGTCCAGTGTCGCCCAACTCGAAGCCAACGTCGGCGCGCTCGACAATCTCGAATTCAGCGCAGCCGAACTGGCCTCCATAGATCAGCACGCCAAGGACAGCGGCATCAATCTGTGGGCAGAGGCCAGTTCGATCTGAGCGATCACCTGCGCTAGAGCTGAGGCAACTCCACGTTCACGTGCTCGCCCTCTTCGAATACCGCCGACGCCGGCCCGACGATCAAGGAATCCGGAGTACCGACAGCCCGGTGATCCTTGTTGGGATAGTCGAAGCTGGCGAGCACGTGACGCATCGCCTCGAGGCGAGCGCGCTTCTTGTCGTTGCTCTTGATCACCGTCCAGGGCGCATCCCCGGTATCGGTGTAGAAGAACATGGCTTCCTTGGCCTGGGTGTAGTCGTCCCACTTGTCGAGCGAAGCCAGATCGGTCGGTGAGAGCTTCCACTGACGCACCGGGTCCGTTCGGCGGGCCGCGAACCGCGCCAACTGCTCTTCGCGGCTGACCGAGAACCACAGCTTGTGCAGATGAATCCCGGAGTTGACGAGCATCCGCTCGAAGTCCGGGGTCTCTCTCATGAACTCGAGATACTGCGTCGGCGTGCAGTAACCCATCACTCGTTCGACGCCGGCGCGGTTGTACCAGGACCGGTCCATCATCACTATCTCGCCGCCGCTGGGTAGGTGTGCGACATAGCGTTGGAAATACCACTGCGTCCGCTCGATGTCGGTGGGCTTCTCGAGCGCGACCACGCGGGCTCCACGGGGATTGAGATGCTCGGTGAATCTCTTGATCGACCCGCCCTTACCGGCAGCATCGCGACCTTCGAAGATGATGAGCACCTTCTGACCGGTTTCCTTGACCCACAACTGCAGCTTGAGCAGCTCGATCTGCAGACGCCGCTTCTTCCGCTCGTACTCGCGGCGCGACATCTTCTTCTCGTAGGGGTAACCCTGCTTCCAGGCATCCGCGAACTCCGAAGGCTCCAGCACGCCGAGCTTGTGCTTGAGACTCGACAGCTCGTCGATCTCGGCCGCGTAATCCTCGGTGACGGAAATTCTGGTCGACGGGGTCGGCAGGTCAGGAACCCGACCGTCCACACCGCTGGCGTCGGGGCTCATGAATACGCACTCCCTGTCGTCGAAATGAACGAACGTCCGGAAAGTGAATTTTACGCGCCGAAGCCCGCTCCCGCGGGTCCGAAGAGAATGTTGCTTGGCATCGAGGAGGTAACGACAGGTCCGGCTTCCCAGTCGCCGAACCCTCACGCGGTACCTTGATCGAGGTAACTGAGACGGTCGGTAACCCCGAGAGAAGAGAGTTCTGGCGAGATGCGAGTAGACGGACGGGAGATCCCGGTAACGGGAAGCCTCCTGCCACCACTGCACCGCCGTACGAGCGACATCATGCGGGTTGCGATCGCTGCTGTGCTGCTCGGCGGCGTGATCGCGGGATCTCTGATCACTCGAAGTCAGTGGGACGCCCTCGAAACGTCAGTGTCCAACATCGTCGGTGTTCTCTCGCCGAGCCTGTCAGACACTGTGTACCTGCTCTACGGCATCGCAATTCTGGCGCTACCGTTCGCCATCCTGATCGGCCTGATCGTCGGGCGCCGGTGGAAGTTGCTGGCCGGATACGCCGCCGCCGGCCTGTGCGCCGGTGTCGCGCTGTCCTTCACCGGAACAGGCCTGGCGGCACCGAAATGGCACCTCGACGTGCCGGACCGACTCGACGCCACCTTCCTGTCGCAATTCCTCGACGATCCGCGATGGATCGCGATGCTCGCGGCGGTGCTCACCGTCTCGGGCCCGTGGCTTCCGAAGAAGTGGCGACGAGCCTGGTGGACGCTGCTTCTGCTCTTCGCTCCCATCCATCTGATCGTCAGCTCGATCGTTCCCGCACGATCGATGCTGGGTCTCGCCGTCGGTTACCTGATCGGCGCGGTGATCGTTCTCGCCGTCGGCACCCCTGCCCTCGAAGTGCCGTTGGACTCGGCAGTACGCGTACTCGCGCGGCGCGGTTACCGCGTCACCGCGTTCCGCGTCGTGAGTCCCTCGGGAATCGGGCCTCTTGTCATGTCCGCAGCCATCGACCAAGCACCGGACGACGAACCTTTCGACGAACTCGTCGTCGAGTTGTACGGACAGAACCAGCGAAGCAGCGGAGCAATTCGACAGACGTTCCGTTGGATCTCGTTCCGGAACCGTGAAACTCCGCCGCCCTACGGATCACTTCGTCGCGCCGTCGAACACCGAGCGCTCATGGGTATCGCGTTCGCCGACATCGGTCTGGCCAGTTCCAAGGCCGTCGCAATCTCGGTACTCGATCGCGGGTGGGAGATGTACGCGCGCCCGAGTCCTCGTGGCATCCCCCTTGCCGTCGCCGTCGAGAACCAGGCGGGCGAGGAAGAATCCACCAAACTGATCGACTTGCTGTGGCAAACATTGCATACCGCTCACGTGCACCAGATGGCGCACGGCGACCTGCGCGCTTCCGAGATTCGTGTCGAAGGCGGAACCATCCTCTTCGGCGGGTACGCGTACTCCGAATTCGGCGCCACCGAAGTTCAGATGCAGTCCGACAACGCACAACTTCTCTTCGCCACCGCATCATTGTTCGGGGTCGATGCAGCGGTGGACGCCGCGATTCGAGCGCAAGGCGCAGACACGATTCTCGCCGCCTCCGGCCGATTGACCACCGCTGCATTGCCCAACCGAATTCGGCGGACGGTCACGGATTCCGCGAAACTGATGACCGAGATCCGAGACGAGGTCGGTGCCAAGAACGGGATCGAAAAGGTCGCTCCCGCACAGGTCACCCGATTCAGTCGCAACCAGCTGATCCAGCTCGTTCTGCTCATCGGTCTGGTCTACGTCGCCTACCCCTTCATCAGCCAGGTCCCCGCGTTCATCACCGAGCTGAAGACGGCCAACTGGTGGTGGGCACTGCTCGGCCTCGGCGTCTCCGCACTGACGTACGTCGGCGCGGCAGCGGCCCTGTGGGCCTGTGCGTCGTCGATGGTCAGTTACCGCAACCTCTTGATCATGCAGGTGGCCAACACCTTTGCGGCGACGACAACTCCGGCCGGAGTCGGCGGGCTCGCGCTGAGCGTGCGGTTCCTGCAGAAGGGCGGGCTCGGTACCGTCCGTGCAACGGCCGCAGTCGCGCTGCAGCAGACGGTCCAGGTGGTCACCCACGTCGGCTTGCTGATCTTCTTCTCGATCGTCGCCGGACGTGATACGAACCTCTCGCACTTCATCCCGGGATCCACTGTTCTGTACCTGGCGGGCGGCGTAGCGCTCGGAGTTCTCGGTGCATTCATGTTCATTCCGAAACTCCGTGGGTGGCTGCGCGACGATCTGCGTCCTCAGATCACCGAGGTGTTGGGTGAACTGAGCCAACTCGCGCGAAATCCCACGCGCTTCCTCATCATCGTGGGCGGAAGCGCCGCAACAACTCTGGGTGCCGCCCTGGCTCTGTGGGCGAGCGTCGAAGCATTCGGCGGCGGAACGACGTTCATCACCGTCACCATCGTGACGATGATCGGTGGGACGCTCGCCTCGGCGGCTCCGACACCGGGTGGCGTCGGAGCCGTCGAGGCCGCCCTCATCGGTGGTCTGTCCGCATTCGGACTGCCGGCAAGCATCGCGGTCCCGTCGGTCCTGCTCTACCGAGTGCTGACCTGCTGGCTCCCGGTGTTCTGCGGTTGGCCGACACTGCGGTGGCTGCAGAAGAACGACATGGTCTGAGCCGTTCCGCTACTTTTGGCGAACGACGTGAGCCTGCAGTGCTTCACCGTCCTCGTCCACCCAGCCTTTGCTCTGGGCGTAGTCGACCATCGCGGCAACACCTTCGACGTCCGTGGTGCTCTCGCGAACGCGGGCTACCGAGATGAATGCACTACCACCGCTGACGTATCCGTAATCCTGAAGGCGCAAGAGTTCGTCCAGTTCGGCTTCGGAGATGTGGGCACTCACCTCGACGTGAAAGGCCTTCAGGTTGTCCACATCGTGGATGCTGACGCGGCCGTCGTCCACCAGTACATACATGGCTCTCCTTCCTAGAGCACTGACGTCGGTGCGTGCGTACCGAATACACGCCGGTGGTAGGTCAGTGGATTCGACTCGCGGTGCTCGACCTCGTCCACCGATCCTGTCACGATCTTGTGATCACCACCGTCCACAGTGCACACGATCCAGATGGGAGCGTCCGGCAGTCTCGGTGAGCACACGTGCGCCATGGCTTCTCGAAAACACAACGCCCGGTTGCCCTGTGGGACATTCACGATGTCAGCCCTTGTCTGCCAACTCTTGTGCGTACTTTTTTGTCATGTGGTCGACGGCGTCGACTTGCGCCTTCGCATGCCCCTCCCTGACGGCGCGCGCGTGAGCGCGGACAGCATAAACACTACTTCGAAAAAACGGACAACTTCGCCGCCTACCAGCACTGTTGATGCCGATAACCGATACTGAGCTGTATGTCGGAACTCGGAAATGAACCAGACTCGAAGCAGAAGGCGGTGCTCGAGCGACACGCGTCATGGATCGAATTGTTCTTCGACCTCGTCGTGGTTGCCGGTATCGGTCAGCTGGCTCACCTGCTCCACGGTTCGCCGTCGTGGTCGGATGTCGCGCTCTACGCGTTGCTCTATCTCGCGTTCTGGACCGCGTGGGCGACGTTCACGATGTACGGCAACGTTGCCGGTGACCGTGTCCGGATCCCGAGCATGCTGATCGCCATGTTCGGACTGGCCGTCATGATGGCGGCCGTGGCCGGCATCCACGACAACCATGCGCTGGCCTTCGCTGTCGCCTACGTGGCCGTACGTCTGCTGGCGAGTCGGGTGTGGCACAACGGCCAGATAGTCGTGGACTGGCCGATCGCCCAGATGTCTCTCGGTGTGATCCCGTGGATCGTCTCGTTCTGGTTCGAGGGCGAAACTCGGTTCTGGCTCTGGACCGCCGGTGTGACCATCGACCTGCTGATCATGTTCGTCGTCTCCGGCAGCGCGATCATGGAAGACGCGCAGGAAAAGCTCGACCGCATCATCAAGGTTCGGGGGTTCAAGGACGACCGGATTCCCGAACTCGAAGCCCTGCACTCCGATCGGGCTCACCTTGCCGAGCGCTTGGGCCTGTACGTCATCATCGTGCTGGGCGAGGGTGTGATCCTCGTGATTTCTGCGGCCTCGAAGCTCACCTGGGACTCGACGGTGGTCAGCCTCGCAGTCGGATCGTTTGTCCTGCTCTCGGGCATGTGGGCTCTCTCGCTTCTCTACGGCCACGCCGGTGTTCCGCACCTGCAGGCCGAGAAGTTTCCCGCTCGCATCGACATGGCGCTGCACTGTTTCACCACCGGCGCTATCGCGGTTCTGGTCGCAGGGCTCGGAGCGGCAACCGAACACGGTGCGGAGCACACGCCCGCGAACCTGCGGTGGTTGTTGTGCGGAAGCATCGCAGTCTATTTCGGAATCAGCCTGGTGGCAGGGCTGTTCGCGCGATCGGACCGACGGTGGCTGCTCGGCTGGGCGCTCCCGTGCACCGCCATCCCCATCGTCATGGGCATCGTCGGCACGCACATGAGCGCCACCTGGATCATCTGGGTGCTGGTGGCCACCGTGACCTGGCAGAACGGCTACGAGTACGCGCAGGTGCGGCGTTCGCGCCGCTCTGCTGTGCGCCTTTATTAACCCCCCGCGGTTAATAAAGGCGCACAGTAGGGGCGGTTTTTACCCTCACCGCCGGGTCGAAGCGATAGGGCTGAGCCAACAGGATTCCGGCCAATCGCTTACGCAACCTCGACATCTCGGCCCGGACGGTCACCGTCTTGCGCGGATCGCCGAACAACTGTGAGGCGAGCTGCGAGGCCGTGAGGCCCTCGGGCGCCTGTGTCAGAGCCACGAGGATCTGCGAATGGCGCGGGCTGAGGTCGATACTCCAGCTCCCCATTGCCGAGGAGTACCGCAATTCCATCGCATTCGGATCTTGCACATCCAATTCGACTTCTGCACAAACCGTTCCGGACGCCGGATCCATCTGAGGGCGGACGAGCCAACCACCCGGAAGCGGCTCGCACATACATAGTCCGAGCGACGGGAGCCAATGCTCGCCGCTGCTCATCACTTTCGGCAGTGCGATTCTGTAGATCGGCGCCATCGAGTCCACCGCCGCGACCCAGCCACTGCGGTCCACGACCACTGTCGGCTGACTCGCACGAGCCAGCGTCGATGCCGAGATCATCCGGAGCTGATCCAATCCGATTCGATGCTTCTCCCGCAGTGCGGATTCCGCCAGCCTGGCCACACTGTCCACCAGAGCGAGAGTCGACGGGTGGACCGTGTCTGCTGCGCCGGCGACGTTCACGACGGCGATGGCCCGGCGACTAC
Source organism: Rhodococcus sp. SG20037 (assembly GCF_031763325.1). NCBI lineage: Bacteria > Bacillati > Actinomycetota > Actinomycetes > Mycobacteriales > Nocardiaceae > Rhodococcus > Rhodococcus sp. SG20037. The sequence continues at coordinate 4,870,147 of NZ_CP134497.1, forward strand.
GCGGATCTCGAACCGTCGCCCCGGAGCAGGTCCACGGATGCTGCGAGCGCGAGTAGTGCTCGGCCGAGAACACCTGCACTGCCGAACCTGATGCCAAGGAAGTGCCGATCCCGTTGGTACCAACAGCTTCCTCGGTCCACGACGCACCCTCGATCATCCCGAGCCGTTCGGCCCGATCCAACATTCGACTGGACCCGTGTCGCCAGAGGATACGTCCGTAGCGGTCCGCCACCACGATCAGATTCGCGTCGTCCGGGCCGACGAGTGGTGCCAGACCGTGCACCGCCTCGTCGAAGATCTCCGCCATGCCGGCTGCGCGTCTGCCTTCTTCGATCTCGGATTCGCGGCCCGTCTCGGTGATCGAGCACCGGTCCGGATCGAGTCCGAGCGCACGCAAACGCGACCACGAATTCGCGATGACGGAGCGCGGACGCGCAGGCGGCTTGCGTCCCGACATCGTTGCTTCGTACACGGATTCGAGAACACGTGCGTACTGCGCCGGGTCTTCACCACTGGCCAGGGCCGGTTCGAGTCGATTCGTTTCGCCGATCACACTCCAGTCCTATGTGACGGGGTCATCGAAAGCGAGCGTTGCACCCGGTTGCAGAGTTGTTCGCGTGCGTGAACGAAAGGACGGCGTTCACGCACGCGAACGGTGCTCACGCGTTGAGGGGTCTCCCCAGCGCCGAGAGCACAGACTCGTGCATTGCCTCCGAGAGCGTCGGATGAGCAAACACGACCTCGGCGAGATCCTCGCCGGTGGCTTCGAGGGATCGAGCGATACCGAAACCCTGAATCTGCTCGGTCACATCCGGACCGACCATGTGCGCGCCGAGAAGTTCCCCGGTATCGGCGTCGAAGATCGTCTTGACGAAGCCTTCGGCCTCGCCGATCGCCAGTGCCTTGCCGTTCGCCTGCAGGTCGAAGTGTCCGACCCGCAGCGCGCGACCAGTACCGGCGCACTGCTTCTCCGTCAGGCCCAGGCTCGCCACCTGTGGGCGGGCATACGTGCATCCCGGAACGTAGTCGCGATCGAGCGGATGAACGTCGGGCACGCCTGCCAACTTTTCGACGCACAGGACAGCTTCGTGGCTTGCCTTGTGCGCCAGACATGGAGCGCCCGCGACGTCGCCGATCGCATAGATCCCGAAAGCGCTGGTACGGCACCACTGGTCGGTGACGATCGCACCGCGCTCGATCTCGACGCCCAGAGCCTCCAACCCCAGATCCTCGACGTTGCCGGTGATTCCGGCCGCCACCAACACCCGGTCCACGGTCAACGACTCGACACCGTCGCTCGTCTGCACATTCACCTGGACGGCGTCGTCGCCGACGGTCACTGCCGACACCGAGGCTCCGGTGTGAATCGTGATGCCACGCTTCTCGAACTGCTTGCGAACGAAGGCCGAGATCTCTTCGTCCTCGACCGGCATGATGTGTGGTGCCATCTCGACGATGGTCACCTCGGTTCCGAGATCGCCGTACAGGCTGGCGAATTCGACTCCGATCGCGCCGGACCCGATCACGAGCAGCGACTTCGGCAGTTCCTTCGGGACGAGCGCGTCGAAGTAGGTCCATACCCGATCACCGTCGGGGGCAACGCCGGGAATCGAACGCGGCCGGGCACCGGTTGCAATGATCACGTGGTCGGCTCGATACGTCTGTCCTCCCACGGATACGACGCCTTTGTCCACCAACTTCGCGGCGCCTGAGATGACGTCGACGCCGTTCTTCTTCATCAGATAGGCAACACCGCCGGACAACCTCTCCGAAACCCCTCGGCTGAACGACACCAACTTCGAGATGTCGAACTGGACAGACGCCGAACTGAATCCGTATGTGTCGAGTTCACTCAAGGTATGCGCAACGTCCGCGCCGTGCAGCATCGCCTTGGTGGGGATACAACCCCAGTTGAGGCAGATACCTCCGAGGCGATCACGTTCTACCAGCGCGACGCTCAACCCCAACTGGGCAGCCCGGATCGCCGCCACGTAACCACCGGGGCCGCCACCGATGACAAGAACGTCGTACTTATGCGACGTATTGTTTTCCACCACAGCCCCTTACACCAACATCAGCGCGGGAGAAGCGACAAAGCGCTGGAGCTCCCGAAGGAAGGTCGCACCCAGGGCTCCGTCGATAACCCGGTGATCGCACGAGAGGGTCACGGTCATCACGGTCCGGGCAGAAACACTGTCACCGACCACCACCGCGCGCTTCTCCCCCGCACCTACGGCAAGGATCGCTCCCTGGGGCGGATTGATGATCGCGTCGAATGCCTTGATCCCGAACATGCCGAGGTTGGACACCGTGAAGGTTCCGCCCTGGAATTCTTCGGGACGAAGTTTGCCGGTCTTCGCCTTGGTGGCCAACGAGAGCACCTCACCCGAGATGTCCGCCAACGACTTGGTATTCGCGCTACGCACGATGGGCGTGATCAGCCCGGTCGGAAGTGCAACTGCCACCGAGACATCCGCCGACGCGAATCGAAGAACCGATTCGTTCGCGGCATCGAACTGGACGTTCACGTCCGGCACCTTCATCAGTGCAGCGGCGCAAGCCTTCACGATGAAGTCGTTGACCGACAGCTTGACCGCCGGGACGGTCGAATTGATCTCCTTGCGCAGAGCGAGGAGCGCATCGAGCTCGAGGTCTGCGGTGAGCCGGAAATGGGGTGCCTGCTGCTTGGACGCCTGCAACCTACCGGCGATTGCCGATCGCATGGGGGTGAAAGGAACTGTGTCGTACTCGGGTTCGGCCGCAACAGATTCGGTCTCAGCCGCCGCCTCGGGCAGGAGCTGCGCGGAACGAGCGGCGTCGTGCACATCGGCGACGCAGACGCGCCCCCGCGAACCCGTCGGACGACAGTCATGCAGGTTGACGCCCAGTGATCGGGCAGTTCTGCGTGCGACCGGGGTGGCAGGCACGGCACTGTCGTCGGCGGTCGATCGCAGCGGGAGTCCGGATCTCGCGGCCGGCACTACCGGCGCAACAGTGCCACCGGCGTCACGAATCGCGTCGTCGATGTCGCGGACACTGATCCGCCCGAGGGGACCGGTACCCACTACGGCGGCGAGATCGATTCCGAGCGATTCCGCACGTCGGAGTGCGCGAGGACTCGCAAACACATCGTCCTGCGTCGTGCCTTGCAGAACGCTCGGTACGACGGTGGAACCGGTTGGTACAGGTTTCGGTGCAACAACCACCTTCGCAGCCGGTGTAGCCGCAGGTGTCACGGGAGCCGCCGGCGCAGCAGCTGGTGACGGTGCCGGCTCTTCCGCCGGCGCGGTTGCGCCGCGGGCGGCGAGGAACTGCTCGATCTCCGCATCCGTCGCGGACGCATCGGCGGATACACCGATCACGGCGCCGACGGGCAGAGTCTGCCCAGGCGTGCCGACGATCTTGCGGAGAACACCGTCGAACGGCGCCTCGAGCTCGTTGGTGATCTTGCTGGTCTCGATCTCACAGATCAACTGGCCCTTGGTGAACGAGTCACCTTCCCCGATGAGCCAGGCGTTGACCAACCCCTCCTCCATGGAGAGCCCCCATTTGGGGATGTCGATAGCTTTGATGTCAGCCATGATCAGGCTCTCACCAGCTTGCGAACCGACTCTTCGATGCGCGCCGCGTCAGGCAGCCAGGCAGTTTCGAGGGTCGGGGAGAACGGAACCGGCGTGTGCGGCGGAGTGATCAGTTCGATCGGCGCTTTCAGGTAGTTGAATCCCTTGGTGGCGATCAGCGCGGCTACGTCGTGCCCGAAACCGCAGCGGGCGGCGGATTCGTCGACGATCACGACGCGTCCGGTCGATGCGACGGATTCGAGGATGCCGTCCTCGTCCAATGGTGAGACGGTACGAGGATCGACAACCTCGACCGAAATACCCTCGGCGGCCAGCTTGTCTGCTACGTCGTTGGCGCGGTTCACCATTGCGGACAACGCGATGATCGTGACGTCGTCGCCCTGCCTGGTGTAGTTGGCGACGCCGAACGGAATCGCGTACGGATCGTCCGGCACTTCGTCCTTGAGGTCGTAGAGAACCTTGTGCTCACAGAAGACGACGGGATCGTCGTCCCGGATGGCTTGGATGAGTAGGCCTTTGGCGTCGTAGGCGTTGGACGGCGCGACCACTTTCAGGCCGGGCACCGCGGCAAATACGTTGTACGGAGACTGAGAGTGCTGCGCAGCGGCGGAGAAGCCTGCGCCGATCATGCCTCGCACCACCAGCGGGGTTCTGGCCTTGCCACCGAACATGTAGCGGAACTTGGCAGCCTGGTTGTAGAGCGCGTCGTAGGAGACTCCGAAGAAGTCCATGAACATCAGCTCGGCGACCGGCCTCAGTCCGGTCAGTGCGGCTCCGGCAGCCATTCCGATGATCGCGGATTCGGTGATCGGGGTATCGATTACACGCTCCGATCCGAACTCCGTCCACAATCCCTTGGTGACACCCAGGACACCGCCAAATGCCTCGATCTTCTTCGTCTCCAGATCGGGATTGGTACCGGCATGCCCACCCCGTACGTCCTCACCGATGAGAACGACGCTCGGGTCGCGTTGCATTTCTTGGGCGATGGCCTCTTTGACGGCCTCGCGGTAGGTCTTCTTCGACACGTTCTCGGCTTCCACGCTTGTCATCTCGGGCTCCTCAGTACGACACGTAGACATCGGTCAGCAGATTCTCGACGGGTGGATACGCCGCGGCACGCGCCTTCGCTACCGCCTCGTCCACCAGCACTCGCGACTGCTCGTCCACCGCGTCCAGATCAGCGGTGCTGACCTTCTTCACATCCACGCTGCTACGGAAATTCTTGAGCGGATCCTTGGTTTCCCGTAGTTGCGCAACCTGTTCCGCCGTGCGGTACAGCTGCGCGTCACCCTCGAAGTGGCCGTGCCAACGGAATGCCGCCGCCTCGATCGTGGTGGGGCCACCGCCGGTCCTGGCGCGCTCCGATGCTTCCGCCATCGCGTCGTAGACCGCGAAGAAGTCGGTGCCGTCCACCTTGACGGCAGGCATTCCGAAGGATGCAGCGCGGGCGGCGATGTCGGGTGCGCCCACCGCGTAGTCGGTTCCTGTTGCTTCACCGAATCCGTTGTTCTCGATCACGAAGACGATCGGAAGATCCAGCACCACAGCCATGTTCATCGCCTCGAAGACGGTTCCCTGGTTGGATCCACCGTCTCCCGTGAACGACGCTGCGATGACACCGTTTCGAAGCGTCTTGCCACTCAGTGCAGCGCCGATCGCCAACGACGGGGCTCCGCCGACAATCGCGTTGGCGCCGAGCATTCCCACGGACAGGTCGGCGATGTGCATCGAGCCGCCCTTACCGCGACACAGGCCGTCGTCCTTGCCGAAGATCTCGGCCATCATGCCGTTCAGATCGCAGCCCTTGGCGATGCAGTGCCCGTGACCGCGGTGAGTGGATCCGATGTAGTCGGCGTCGCTCAGGTTCTCGCACACTCCCACCGCGATGGCTTCCTGGCCCGAGTAGAGGTGAATGAAGCCGGGGATGTCACCGGTTGCATTCTCTTCGTGCAGTCGATCCTCGAACGCACGGATGCGCGACATCTTCTCGTACGCCTTCAGCAATGCATCCCGGTCCAGCCCTGAATGAGGCTTGGCGCCGGTCCTTTTCGATCCTGGGGTTGTCGGCTTCTGCGCCGTCCGTTGAACCACAGTCACACTCCTCGTTCTCGATCACTCGTCGCCATGCAGTGTCGTGTAGGTCACGGGCGAAGGGAAAGAGTTGCGTGAGGTTGCCGGGAGTTGCGAAGGGTTGCAGCTGTTGACTTTCGAGCGTTGATTCAGGCGCCGCTCAGGCTGCCGCGTCTGATCTTGGCCAGCGCGCGGTGTTGGGCGAGTTCGACGGCGCTCGTTGTCGTTCTCAGTGACAGCGCCGTCTCGCGCACGTCGAAGCCGACAACGATGCGAGCTACCAAGACGTTGCGTTCTGCGGCCGACAGATCACCGAAGGGCAGAGTGAGTCGACTGGAGGCGGGTAGCGAATCGATTTCGCGACTGATCGCGTCGTACAGATGCGCGAGGAACGCTTCTCCGGCACGTCTACGTCGCCGAATGTCGGACAGGACGGATCGGCAGATACCGACGGCAATACGATCAGCGTCGAGCGGTCGCAGTTCGGCACGGCAGCGCCGCGTCACCAGAGGCACGATGCGTTGAAGGAGTTCTGCAATCGCGTCCCGATCCCCTCGGGACGCATCGTCGGCAACACTGTCGATCGAACGTCCACCTGCCCTGCTTGTCATTCCGATCTCCCCCTGGTTCGGCTCTTGGTCGAATTCCCGACTAATGCTCAGGTTTTGAAGTCGCTAGGGGCGTATCGGCTCGGGGCAGATCCCGGTTTGTTCCCCGATGATGTTGATCTCGGCGTTGGAACGAGGGTCAGCGCCGTAGTTGATCTGGTCGGTGCACTTCTCGGAGGGCTCGACGGCATCGGGCGGGAGGGGCGCCGGGCACGAACCCATCCGCTCTCCGATGCTGTTGATCTCCGCATTCGAACGAGGGTCACCCACATAGTTGATCTGATCGGTGCACTTGGTCGACTCGGTAGCCGGACCAGGGGCCGCAGGGGCAGCCGCGCTGGTCGAGACCGGTGTCCAGGCCGGCGCAGCTCCGCCCGCCGGGACTCCGGGGGTGGATGCGTCCGTACCGCCGCCCACCGAGTTCGAGCCTTCGACTGTCTCCGAAGTGGTCGCTGCGGTCAGCGGCGGTGGGGTCGTAGACGCCGCAACCACCGATGTAGTCGTCGGTTCGTCTCCTGGAGCGCTGTTGTCATCACTCGAACACCCTGTCATCGCGCACACCACCCCGATCGTCAGTACGGCGAGCAGCACTCGCAGACGCCGAGTCTTGTTGGTCAGCAATAGTTCAGGCATTTGCTCTCACACTCCTCGATACGCGGATCAGCTCGTTCCGCCCAAGCGGTGAACACCGACGTGACTCACTCTAGGAGCCTGATTCCATCGGTTTCGTAACAGAATTCCGTCGGTCGCGTACCAACTCTCGACGGTCCTGACATTCATACGATTACGTAACGGTGGGTGGCAAAACTCCGATATCGAGATCACCTGTGATCGTATGAAAACGCACATGCCGATGAGAGGGTTCGCAGCGGCCGGGGAGGGGAAAGTGTTGTATCGGAGTGACATCTGCGGCGGTCGATCAGACCGTACTCGCAGCCTGTTCGGTACAGCGCTCGCGGCAGCAACCCTCGGAGCGTCCGTGATCACCGGTTGCGCGTCCACCCAGGGCGTTGTGATCGAAGGCGATGTCGCTTCCACCGGGTTGCCCGTCACACAACCTGCAGACCTGGCCAGACGGGTTGCCGAAAACTCGAGGTTGGGCCGGGCACTCCTCGACGATCCTGGGGTGTCCGAGGGAGTGAAGACAGAACTTCGGTCGTGCCCTGACTGGTATCCGATCTCGGTCGGGTCCATCCTTCTCGATCCAGGCGCACCGCGTATCGTGCCGGAGACCGAACTCGTCGTCATGAATGTGTATCCGTGCCAACCGGCCCACCAACCCGGGACCGGAGTGTCGATTTCGGTCAACCTTGCCGGCTACGTCTACCGCAGCGGCAAGGCCGGTTCGAGTGAAGACGATCCCGAACTGGGTGAGCGCCTGTTCTCCGTCGAAGAGCGCGGAAAGTTCATCGTCAGCGGTCAACGCGCCGCGAGTTTGTCTGTCCTGGAAACGGATCCGCGGCCACCGGAGTTCGAATGTTGCCCCCGTCCACCGCTTCGGACCGAGTTCCACTGGGATGGAATGGAGTTCATCCGTGATTGATCGCCGTCGCCGCGCAATGCTCGCCGGTGTTTGCCTGCCGGTCGCGTTTGCTCTCGCCTCCTGTTCCACCGAGCCTGAATCAGAACCCACTCCGAATATCGCAGCATCACTCGACCCCTCGGATCTCTCACAGGGCTTGAGCATCGATCCTGTTGCCCTCCTCAGAGCAGACCCGGAAGTGTCCGATGCGGTCAAGGACAGTCTCCGACTGTGCGGTGATGCGAACTTCCCCTACGAAATCCGGTACTCCCCCGTGACAGGCGCCGTTTGGCAAGATGCCGTCGTCAATGTCTTCACCTGCGAGTCTGTCGGCATCTGGGGACGACCGGCCCCACCGGTCAGCTTCATGGTCGCCGGATTCGTCTACCAGATCGACGAATCGGGCGCTCACAAAGTCTTCGGAGTGCAAGACCCAGGACGCTACGTCGTCGGCTCAACCGGAGGATTGTCGGTCATGGTCGACCTGTGCAAAGACCCCGGCATTCCGGAGTTCTGTCAATCGTCGACTGCATACAAGTGGACCGGTGAAGGGTTTGAGAGTGTTCCGTTCCCATGAAAGCGAAGGCCGATGACCGATCCGTTGATTTTGCTGGTCGAAGACGACGCTGTCATCCGCGAAGCAACGCAATTGAATCTCGAACGCAACGGGTTTCGGGTGATCACCGCATCGGGTGGGTTGACCGGAATGGATATGGCGGTCGACGCCAAGCCGGATATCGCCGTCCTCGACGTGATGCTTCCCGACCTGAACGGAATCAGCCTGTGCCGACGCATTCGTGAGGAACTGTCGGTGCCGGTCATCATGCTGTCCGCGCGCGACGACCCGGTCGACATCGTTCTCGGATTGGAAGCCGGTGCCGACGACTACGTCACCAAGCCCTTCGACAGCGGTGTCCTGGTGGCCCGTATCCGAAGTGTGCTCCGGCGGGTCGAATCCCATTCCGGTACGGAGAAAGACATCGTGACTCTCGGCGATCTGGAGATCGATCGCGAGTTGGTGACCGTCACGCGTTCGGGCGCCGAAGTGGCTCTCACACCCACCGAAATGAAGCTGCTCCTGGTCATGGTGAGTGTGCCGCGCAAAGTCTGGTCTCGCTCCGAACTGCTCTCGGACGTCTGGGATTACGACTGGGGCGGCGATACGCGCATCGTCGACGTTCACGTTCAGCGATTGCGCACGAAGATCGGCTCCGAACAGATCCGGACCGTCCGGGGGTTCGGCTACACGATGGACAACCATCGGTGAGATCGCGGGATCTCGCCGCCAAGCTCCCGTCCACCGGGAGGCGGTTGTCGTTTCAGTGGAAGATCGCGGCGGCCATCACGTTCGTGATTGCCGTCGCCTCGATCACGCTCAGTACCGTGATGCATCAAACCTTTTCACACAACCAAGAGGATGCAGCGCGGGCGGCAGCTGATCGCAATCTCCAACTGGTGCTGCAGGACGAAACGGGCAGCATGCGTGCACTGTTCCACGCCACCACAGATGGTCTCGACGTTCCGGAAGAGTTGCGTCAGGCCGTGGCGGGCGGCAAACGTGCCACCTACCTTGTCGACAGCGGGGACCAGCCATTTGTCTGGGCTGCTGCCGACGTCAACACTCAGGTGGTGGCGATTCGCGTCCCGTACACCGCGCAGCGGGAATCGATCGCCAGCGTCGATCGGACACTTCGCAACGCCACCATCGCAGTGATCGCAGCGGGTGCCGTCCTGGGTGTTCTGCTTGGACTCGCGATGTCGTATCGATTGCGCTCGGCCGCCCGTGCGGCTCGCAAAGTGTCTACCGGAGCGGACATCCGCGTCCGCTCGGTCACCTGGTCGCTTTTCGACGACGAGATCACCGAGCTGGCGGATGCGGTCGACGCGATGTCCGATGCTCTACGGGGACAATTGGACGCCGAGAAGCGCGTGACAGCCAACATCGCGCACGATCTCAGAACACCCATCTCCGGACTGGTCGGCGCCGCAGAGCTCCTGCCACCCGGTAGGCCAACCGAATTGGTGCGCGACGGCGTCCATAAACTCAGGAGGCTCGCCGAGGACGTCATCGAAGTGGCACGCCTCGACACCACCTCCGAGCAGGCTGACATCCAATCGGTGGAACTGGCACCGGTGGTGCGTCACGCGATTTCCACCACAGGAGTCGAGTGTGAAGTGAGTGTTCACGGCACCCCCGTGTCGTACACCGACGCGCGCAGACTGGAGCGGATCATCGCCAACCTGATCTTGAATGCTCGCAATCACGGAAAGTCGCCGATCAATGTCCACGTCGACCACTCCCGCATCACGGTCCGGGATCGGGGCGTCGGGTTCACTGAAGAGTGGCTTCGCCAGGGGCCGAAGAGATTTCAGACCAACTCCGTCGAACGCGGCCCGAACTCGGGCCTGGGCCTCGGCTTGACGATCGTAGTGGGACAAGCGGCGGTCATCGGCGCTCGTATCGAATTCGCGAACCATCCGAACGGGGGCGCGGTGGTGACGATCGACCTCCCCGAATGTTCGGCAGACGAGTTCGATTGACACCGAGGCAGTTCGGTCGATCGGCCGGGACACAGGGTCCCGGCCGATCATTGGTGGTGTCTCGGACTCAAACCTGTCCGACAGCGACTCCGGTGCGAACGTCCGGTGCACCGAGGCGCGCCGCATCAGCGGTCAGGTCATCGGGCTGCTCCTGAGATTCCCGCTCGGCTGCGACACGCAACCGGTAGTGTTCGATCTCCTCGGCAATGTGCTCGGGAGTCCAACCCAGCACCGGCGCAACCAGTTCGGCTACTTCCGCTGCTGCCGCGTCGCCGCGATCGGTAACCTCGATGGAGATGCGGGTACGACGGGTAAGGATGTCGTCGAGATGCTGTGCACCCTCATGGCTCGCAGCGTAGTGGACCTCCGCCTTGAGGTACTCGGGGGCGGAGTCCAACGGCTGCCCCAGTTCCGGTCGCGCCTCGACGAGTTCGAACAACTCGTCAGCCAGAGTGCCGTACCGACCCAGTAGGTGCTCGATGGTCGAAACGTGCAGTCCCGTGCGCTCAGCGGTGAGATGCCGATTGTTGTGCGCGGCAAAGTAGCCGTCGGCACCCACAAGTTGGATACGCTCGGTGCAGGACTTCGGCACCTTCTGTTCCAATCCGTGCACCGCGGAATCGACAGCGTCCTTGGCCATCACGCGGTAAGTGGTGTACTTGCCACCGGCGACCACCGTCAAACCTCGGACCGGACTCGACACCGCATGCTCACGCGAGAGAGTGCTGGTCGAATCCGATTCGCCGAACAGCAACGGACGCAACCCCGCGTACACACCGACGACGTCCTCGTGCGTCAACTCGTCCTGAAGGAGCTTGTTGACATGTCCGAGGATGTAGTCGATATCGCTTCGGCTCGCTGCCGGATGGGCGAGGTCGAGGTTCCAGTCGGTGTCCGTCGTACCGATGATCCAGTGGCTTCCCCACGGAATCACGAACAGCAGACTCTTCTCGGTCCGCGTGATGATTCCGGTCGCAGAGTTGATGCGGTTTCGCGGGACGACCAAATGCACACCTTTCGAAGCGCGAACCTGGAATTGTCCTCGACCACCTACCATTTCCTGAATCTCGTCAGTCCACACACCGGCGGCGTTGATGACCTGACGAGCACGGATCTCGAACGCGCGACCTGTTTCCAGATCCACGGCCTTCACCCCGACTACGCGGTCCTCCTCACGGAGAAAGCCGATTACGCGGGTGCTGTTGACGCACAGCGCGCCGTACTCGGCCGCCGTGCGCGCCAGCATCATCGTGTGGCGGGCGTCATCTACCTGACCCTCGTAGAACTTGACCGAACCCCGGATAGCAGATCGCTTTCCGGAAGGGAACGATTCGAGAGTCTTCTTCTTGCCCACATGCTTGTGGTGTGAGGGAACCCCGCGGCCTGCGCCCATCACGTCGTAGACGCCGATGCCCAGACCGACGTACGGCCGGTCGATCAACTTCTCGAGTGGGTAGATGAACGGCACCGGCTTCGCGAGATGCGGGCACAGCGAATTCAGAACCAGCGACCGCTCACGCAGTGCCTCGAACACGAGCGCAAAATTGAACTGCTCGAGGTAACGCAGTCCGCCGTGGAACAGCTTGCTCGACCTGCTCGAGGTTCCGGACGCGAAGTCACGAGCCTCCACCAAGCCCACCTTCAGACCGCGAGTTGCGGCGTCGAGCGCGCTACCCGCTCCGACCACGCCACCGCCGATAACGAGGACGTCGAGTTCGGTTTCTTCCAACTTCTTCAGCGACTCCGCCCGCGAGGACGGACTCAATGCTTGTGCTGTGCTCATGAAAACTGTTCCTTCACTTGAAAATAGGTAGAAATGGGGGCGCCGCGATCAGTCTGCGTCGACCCAGTCGAGTGTCCGAGTGACGGCTTTCTGCCAGCCTGCATACAGGCGCTCACGCTCGGCCGAATCCATCGACGGCGTCCAGCTCTTGTCCTTCGCCCAGTTGCTGCGAATGTCGTCCTCGCTCTCCCAGTACCCGACCGCGAGACCAGCGGCGTACGCAGCGCCCAATGCCGTGGTCTCCGCAACGACAGGGCGGATCACCTCGACGTCGAGCAGATCGGCCTGGAATTGCATGAGGAGTTCGTTCGCGACCATTCCGCCGTCGACCTTGAGAACCTTCAAGTCGACACCCGAGTCGAGGTTCATCGCCTCGATCACCTCACGACTCTGGTACGCAGTCGCTTCGAGCACCGCCCGGGCAAGGTGCCCCTTGTTCACGAACCTTGTCAGACCGACGATCGCACCGCGTGCATCCGCGCGCCAATGCGGTGCAAACAGGCCCGAGAACGCGGGCACGAAGTACGCGCCACCGTTGTCGTCCACAGAGCGCGCGTTCACCTCGATGTCGGCCGCGTTGTCGATCATGCCGAGGTTGTCTCGAAGCCACTGGACCAGCGAACCGGTCACGGCGATCGATCCTTCCAGTGCGTAAACCGTTGGCTGCTCACCGATCTTGTAACAGACCGTCGTCAACAAGCCGTTCTTGCTCATCACCTTTTCGGTGCCGGTGTTGAGGAGCACGAAGTTGCCGGTTCCGTAGGTGTTCTTCGCTTCTCCGGGCGAGAGGCAGGCCTGACCGAAAGTCGCTGCTTGCTGATCGCCGAGGATTCCGGCGATCGGCACGCCGGACAACGTTCCGCGTTCGCGCACGAATCCGAAAGTTTCGGACGAGCTGCGAATCTCGGGGAGCATCGATTCGGGGATGCCCATGTCGGCGCAGATCGCCGAATCCCAAGCGAGAGTGTCGAGATCCATCAACAGGGTGCGCGACGCGTTGGTGGGGTCGGTAGCGTGCACTCCGCCGTCGACGCCGCCGGTCATGTTCCACAGCACCCAGGTGTCCATCGTGCCGAAGCACAACTCGCCTGCTTCGGCCTTCTCACGCGAGCCCTCGACGTTGTCGAGAATCCACTTGACCTTGGGGCCCGAAAAGTACGTGGCCAACGGCAATCCGGTGACTTCGGTGTACTTCCTGGGGCCGTCTTCGCCGGCGAGTGCAGTACAGATTCGATCGGTGCGTGTGTCCTGCCAGACGATGGCGTTGTAAACGGGCTTTCCGGTTGCTCGTTCCCAGACCACTGCCGTCTCACGCTGATTGGTGATGCCGACGGATGCGATGTCGGCCGCGGTCAGATCTGCGTTGGCCAAGGCGCCCGCGGTGACGTTGCGGACGTTGTCCCAAATTTCGATCGGATCGTGTTCGACCCAGCCTGCCTGCGGAAAGATCTGTGTGTGCTCGTGCTGTTCGACAGCGACTACGTGCCCACTGTGATCGAAGATCATGCATCGCGTGGAGGTGGTTCCCTGGTCTATCGCGGCTACGAACTGCGCCATCGTGCTACCCCTTTGGTGTCGAAGAAAGTGCGAAAGATTTACTGTCAGAGATGATGATTCGCCATCAGGCCGGTATCGTGGCCGGCTCCTCGGCTGCCTTCTCCACCGACTCGTCAGGCAGGAATCGACCAATCAGCTTGTCGTAGAGGAACACCCCGATCGGAGCGCCGATCAGCGGCCCCACGATGGGCACCCAGAAATACAGGCTCCCGTACTGATCTCGCCAGGCGCTGCCGTAACCGGTGAGATACGACGCCAGCCGCGGACCGAAGTCACGGGCCGGATTGATGGCGTAACCCGCGTTGGTCGCCCATGCGAATCCGATTGCCACCACGATCAAACCGACGACGAAGGGCGCAAGATTCGCGAGCGGCGGAGTTCCCCGAGTATCGGTCACCGCAACGATGAGGAACAACAGGATCGCCGTGCCGATGATCTGATCTATCAGCGCTGATCCCAGACTGACCGGGAGCGTTCCGTTTCCGGGCATCGTCGAGAAGATCGTCTGAGTCGCCGTTGTGTGTCCGGGATCGATGGCATTGAGCATGTCGTTGTAATTCCACCGGACGATCAGGGCCGCGACAAAGGCTCCAGCGGTCTGCGCCAGCGTGTAGGGCAGGACCTTGCGCCAGGAGAATCCCCGGAAGATCGCAAAGGCGAAGGTCACTGCGGGGTTCAGATGAGCACCCGTCACCCGGCCTGCGACATAGATGCCGAACATGACGCCGAGTCCCCAGGCCCACGCGATACTGTCGTGTCCGCCGAGACCCCCACCGCTCCCGCCGGACACAACCTGCGCCACAACTCCGACGCCGAACAAGATCAAGATCATCGTTCCGGCGAACTCGGCTGCCAACTCGCCTGGAAGCCCTAATCGCTTGGCTTTCTCCATCCCCACCCTCACTTCGTTGTGATGCATGTCATAGTTTGGATTGCTGCACCCGTAGCGTAAGGCGGTTTGCACATTCACGCATAGCTCGTGCACATATGTGCAAATGCCCCATTTGCGCACCGTAACGCGGGTAACAGACACACTTCTGGGACTTTGCGTGATCGAGCGCCTCAGCCTGGGCCTACTCGGATATGATTCGGTTCAATGCTCTTGCACGTACGTGCAGACAGGACGAACCCATGGAAACTCCCACTTCGGACTCCGCTACCTCCGATCCGGCGGACCCGCGCATCGCCGACGCAGTTCAGGCCGCACGCCTCTACTACTTCCAGGACCAGACCATGGCTGCCATCGGCCGCGACATGGGGGTGTCCCGATCCACCGTCTCCCGATTGATCACCTACGCGCGCACCTCGGGTCTCGTCGAGATCAAGATCAGCACCCCGCACGGCCAGGCTCCTCGCATCGAACGCGAGTTCTCGGAACGGTACGGAGTGCGCGCCCACGTGGTGACCGTGCCGGAACTGGTGGGAGATCTCGAGCGACTCGAAAAGGTCGCAACCTTTGCCGGACGCCTGCTGGCGTCGTTCTTCGACAGCGACATGGTGATGGGGATCGCCTGGGGAACCACACTCAGTGAAGTCAGCAAGCACCTTGCCCCCAAACGCACGTACAACTCGTACGTCGTGCAACTCAACGGCGCCGCGAATACTCGCACCACCGGAATCTCTTACGCCAGCGACATCATCAGAACCATCGCCGACGCCTACGGTGCTCTGCCACAAGGATTTCCGGTGCCTGCCTTCTTCGACTACCCGGAAACTCGGGAGCAACTGTGGCGCGAACGAAGCATCAAACGCGTCTTGGACATGCAGAAGCGAATGGACCTGGCAGTCTTCAGCATCGGCGTACCAGGCGGCAACGTACCGAGTCACGTCTACACCGCCGGATACCTCGAACCCGATGAAGCAGAAGCACTTCGACGCGACGGAGTGGTCGGCGACATCGCAACCGTCTTCTTCCGGTCGGACGGGAGCTACCGCGGAATCGAACTCAACGAGCGCGCGAGCGGCCCGCGACTGGACCTTTTCGAGAAGGTCGCCAGGCGCGTGTGCATCGTCGCCGGAACAGCAAAACTGCCGGCCCTGGAGGGAGCACTACGGGGCGGGCTGATCACCGATCTGATCATCGACGACGTCAGCGCCACCGCGCTGGTGTCCTGACCGCTGCACCAGCTTCTCGATTCCGTCGAGAAGTAAGCCGAGCGAGAAACTGAAATCGAAGGCATCGTCGCCGGCGGCCTCACCCTCCGGGCTGCCGTCCTCGAAGCCGCCTTCCTCGATTGCGGCACTCAGGTAGGGGAATCCCTCCCGATTGATGACACGAGCAATGAGAGCGCCGTATGCGACGTCGTCGTCTGCCGACTGCGCTGAACGAGACGCCAGGTCAGCCGAGAATCGAGCGCGGCCGATGACGAACAACGACACGTTGGTCACCACCTGGAACTTCGACGCGGCGCTCAGGGCGACCCCGTCGAGGGCGCTCAGACCCGCGTCGAGCCACGCCATGTTGTTGGGCCCGGTCGGTGGAGCCGTGATGGGCAGCTTGAGCCACCACGGTCGACTCAGCATCGTGGCGTACTCCTGATTCGCCCACGCCTCGAGCTTGACGCGCCAGGTCACGCCGTCGGGAATTACCGGCGGCGGCCCGATCACCCGATCCGAAATCAGTTCGATCAGTTCGTCTTTGCTTGCCACGTAGCGGTAGAGCGACATGGTCGTGAACCCGAGCGCTTTGGCCACGCGGCCCATCGACAGAGCGGTGACGCCTTCTGCGTCGGCCAATTCGATCGCGGTGTCGAGAATTTGCTCGAGACTGAGCCCCTTCTTCGGACCCCGCGTTCCCGGCTGGTCCAGTCCCCAGGCCAGTTCAACTGCTCTCGGTAGCGCTCCGCGATCCATAAGCTCCCACTCTTCACTCTTGCCATCATCCTAGAACTGTGTACGCTATAAACACGAGTTTATGACATACACAGTTCTTACTTGGAGGTCTCGATGTCAGGAACGATCCCCGCAATCTCGGTCCGCGGACTCCGTAAGCGCTACGGCGATCAACAGGTACTGGCTGGACTCGACCTGTCGGTCCCGGCCGGATCGGTGTACGCCCTCCTCGGCGCGAACGGCGCCGGAAAGACCACGGCCGTAAGAATTCTCACCACCCTCATCCCCTTCGACGGAGGTGAGGTCACGGTCGCGGGGCATTCACTGCCCGGAGATCCACAGAACGTTCGGCGACGCATCAGCGTGACCGGGCAGTACGCAGCCGTCGACACCTTGCTGACCGGATTCGAGAACCTCACCCTACTGGGCGAACTGAATCACCTGGGCCGGAAGAACTCCCGTCGCCGTGCCGAGGAATTGCTCGACCAGTTCGTTTTGACGGACTTCGGCGACAAACGCGCCGGCAACTACTCGGGCGGCATGCTCAGACGACTCGACATCGCAATGAGCCTCGTCGCCCGACCGGACGTCGTCTTTCTCGACGAACCCACCACCGGCCTGGACCCGCGAAGCCGCCACGACATGTGGTCGATCGTTCGAGGACTCACAGCGTCAGGCGTCACCATCTTCCTCACCACCCAATACCTCGACGAGGCAGACGAATTGGCCGATACGGTCGGCGTGCTGAGCGGCGGCCGCATCGTCGCCGAGGGAACACCGGACGAACTCAAACGCCTTGTTCCCGGCGGCCACGTCGCACTGCAATTCGAGAACCTGGCCCAACTCGAACTCGCCGCGGCATCACTGCCGCAGGCGCATTCGAATGCCGAGACCTTGACCCTGCACATCCCTTCCGACGGGGCAGTTCCGTCGATCAAAGCGATCCTCGACTCGATCGACGATCCGTCGATCACCGTCGAGAAGTTCTCCGTTCACACTCCGGATCTGGACGACGTGTTCTTCGCGCTCACCGGATCAGGCCAACCCGAGATTGCGAGCGTTCGATGACCTCCACCGTTGCAATCGATTCCGCGGTGATGCTCCGCCGGAATCTCAAACACGTTCTGCGCAGTCCGGATTCGATGATCACCGCGATAGCCCTTCCGGTCATGCTCATGCTGCTGTTCGTCTACGTCTTCGGCGGCGCCATCAACACCGGTAGCGAGTACATCGACTACGTAGTGCCCGGAATAATCCTTCTGTGCGCCGGTTTCGGCGCCTCGACCACCGCGGTCAGCGTCTCGAGCGACATGAAGGACGGGATCATCGACCGTTTCCGGACCTTGGCGATCTCTCCGTCGTCGGTCCTGACCGGTCATGTACTGGCCAGCGTCGTCCGCAACGTCCTGACTACGGCGATCGTGGTCGTCGTTGCGCTGATCATGGGATTTCGCCCGACAAGCGATCCGTTGCGCTGGCTCGGCGTCGCCGCTGTGATCGTCGCCTTCGTCTTTGCCATGTCGTACCTCTCGACAGCTTTGGGACTCTTGGCCAAGAACCCGGAAGCTGCAAGCGGATTCACCTTCGCCATCATGTTCCTGCCCTACGTCAGCACTGCTTTCGTACCGGCTGAGACCATGCCGTCCTGGCTGCAGGGGTTTGCCCGGCACCAACCGGTGACTCCGATCATCGAGACTGTGCGCGGACTCCTGATGGGCACGCCGATCGGGAACAGCGCGGCCATCGCCCTCGCGTGGTGCCTGGGCATCGCCGCCGTGGGATTCGTGTGGTCCAACTGGCTCTACCGACGAAAGACCGCGAGCTGACCACACAAGAAAGCCCCACACCTGACGGTGCGGGGCTGCTTGTGCTGTGCGCCTTTATTAACCGCGGGGGGTTAATAAAGGCGCACAGTGGATTACTTGGCGTCCAGCAGATCGATCACGAAGACCAAGGTCTTGCCGGAAAGCTGGTGCCCTGCACCGGCGGGGCCGTATGCCAGCTCCGGCGGAATGGTGAGCTGACGGCGTCCGCCGACCTTCATGCCCGGGATGCCGTCCTGCCAGCCCTTGATCAGGCCACGAAGCGGGAACTGAATGGACTCGCCACGGCTCCAGGAAGAGTCGAACTCTTCGCCGGACTCGAACTCGACACCGACGTAGTGAACGTCGACGGTGCCACCGGGAACGGCTTCGGCGCCTTCTCCGACAACCAGATCCTTGATGACCAGATCGGTCGGCGCGGGGCCTTCCTGGAACTCGATTACGGGCTTGCTACTCATGGGTCCTCCTCGTTGAGGCGAAATGTTGGGTACAGAAGACTAGCGGGTGGTGATATCGCTAGGTCACGCGTCAGCGGGACGTGATGTCTCTGTAGTCACGCTCGGTGTAGCCGGTGTAGATCTGGCGCGGGCGGCCGATCTTCGTAGCCGGATCCTCGTGCATTTCACGCCAGTGCGCAATCCAGCCGGGCAGACGGCCCATGGCGAACAGCACCGTGAACATGCGCGGCGGGAAGCCCATCGCGCGGTAGATGAGGCCGGTGTAGAAGTCGACGTTCGGGTAGAGCTTGCGCTCGATGAAGTAGTCGTCCGTGAGGGCGGCCTCTTCGAGTTGCATTGCGATGTTGAGCAGTTCGTCGTCGCCGCCGAGCTTGGCGAGGATGGTGTGCGCGGTTTCGCGGACCAGCGCAGCGCGCGGATCGTAGTTGCGGTAGACGCGGTGCCCGAAGCCCATGAGCTTCACGCCGTCTTCCTTGTTCTTGACCTTGCGGACGAACTCGGCTGCGGTGCTGCCGCTGGCCTTGATCTCGTCGAGCATCTCGAGCACTGCCTGGTTGGCGCCGCCGTGCAGCGGGCCCCACAGTGCGTTGATGCCGGCAGAGACGGAGGTGAACAGGTTGGCGTCCGACGAGCCGACCATACGCACGGTCGACGTGGAGCAGTTCTGCTCGTGGTCGGCGTGCAGGATCAGCAGCATGTCGAGTGCCTTGGCGACCTCGGGATCACCCTGGTACGGCTCGGCGGGGAAGCCGAACGTCATACGCATGAAGTTCTCGACCAGGTTCAACGAGTTGTCCGGGTACAGGAACGGCTGTCCGACGGACTTCTTGTACGCGTACGCAGCGATGGTCGGCAGCTTCGCGAGAAGACGGATGGTGGACAGTTCCACCTGCTCCGGATCCTCGGGATCGAGCGAATCCTGGTAGTACGCCGACAATGCGTTCACTGCGGACGAGAGAACCGGCATCGGGTGAGCGTTGCGCGGGAATCCGTCGAAGAACCGCTTGAGGTCCTCGTGAAGCAGGGTGTGTCGACGGATGCGGTCCGTGAAGGACTCGAGCTGGGCGTCGGTCGGCAGTTCGCCGTAGATCAGCAGGTAGCTGACCTCGATGAACGTCGACTTACCTGCCAACTGCTCGATGGGATATCCGCGGTAACGCAGGATTCCCTTCTCACCGTCGATGTAGGTGATTGCAGAACTGGTGGATGCAGTGTTCACAAAACCGGGGTCAAGGGTGGTGTACCCCGTTGTGGCCAGCAGCTTTCCCAGCTCGATGCCGTCATTGCCCTCTGTTGCCCTGGCAATGGACATCGTGTACTCACCACCGGGGTAAGTAAGCGTGGGCTTTGTGTCATTGTCAGCGGGCACGAAGGATCCCTCTCAAGCTCGAACCAACGAGTAACTACATGCGATCAACTAGAAACTAGTCGCACGGGAGAGATCGTGCCGAAGGAGGGTCGCTCCACGGCTATTTTTCGGGTACTCACGAACCCGACATACCCACCGAAACTGAAACATGTTCCAGTCTGGGCTTTCCCACTCGCGTGACCGGTACTCCAGTCTACGGAATCGCGCATTTACCCACACTGATCTGCAAATCTCGGCTGCAATTCGCAAATGGGAGCAACGTCGGACCTTCCGGACCACTGACACGGGGTACCGAAAACCGATTGTCATCGGCTGATGCCTACTTGGTGTTACACGATCCCACGGTATGAGAGCCGGATCACAGCGCCTTGATGCCCCAGCTACCCGTCCACGTCTGACCCGGATGAAGCACCAGGAGATCGATGCCCGAGTTGAAGGCGTCAGGCGGGCAGGTCATCGGCTCCAAAGCCAATGCGCGGCCGCGATCGGGATACCCCTTGTCGTTGGCGGGATCTGCGACGAATGCCTGAATCCACGGGAACTCGCGGTTGGTCCACAGGGCAGTGCCCGTTCCATCCGGAGCCAGCAGCTCGTGTTGCGTGCGACCACTGCCGTCGACGACGTCCAATGCGCTGTACGGAGTGTCCAACTGCACCCCGGCAAGCAGTCTCGGTGTCCGGAAGTCGTAGTCCGTACCGGCGACTGCCTGCGAATACGCGTTCGGCAGCATCCTCGCCGGATCGATCGGCAACCGCGTGCCTGCTGCCAGATGCAGAGCACATTCGTCGAGCGGAAAGTCGCCGGCGCGAATGAAGGTGTGCATTCCGAGCCCGAACGGCGACGAGGTCGCACCCTTGTTCGTGGCCGTGTGCGTGACGGTCAGTCCGTCGGCACCGACCTCGTAGGCGACCGTCAGCTGCAACGGATAGGGCCAACCCTTGTGAAGTCCCACGTCGACCGACAGTTCGACGCGCTCGTACGTGTGGTCCACGAGGCTCCAATTGCGACGCCGGACGAACCCGTGGCTCGCGTTCCCCAGCGCAGGTTCGGTGATCTCGAGTTGATGCTCGATCCCGTCGAACATGAAGTGCCCGTCGCGAATTCGGTTGGGCCACGGCGCGAGAACCAATCCGGCCGACAGCGGTGGCTTCGATCCGAGTGCCCAGGTCTCGGTCAGCGCGCGCTGACCGTTCGGTCCTTCGTGATCGAGTAGCCGCAACCCGGCACCGGCCGCGGCGATCTCGGCTCGATAGCCTCCACCACGGATCTCGAACCCTCCCCTACCCGTGCTGTGCGGCGCAGTCATACGTACCAGTTTCCACCACGAGCGACCGGTTAACCAGGACGTCAGACGGCGCGTCCCACCTTGTAGCGAACGAATGCCGGAAATGCGAGGGCAGAAAGGACAACACCGACAATCACCAGGAAGCCGCCGCCCGCTGCCGCGACACCGGTCCCGAACAGGAAGGCTGCACCGCCGTGCAGCACGTCACCGATACGCGGACCACCCGCCACGACCACGATGAACACGCCCTGCAGTCGTCCGCGCATGTCGTCGGTTGCCACTTGCTGGAGCATCGTGCTGCGGAAAGCCGCCGAGACCATGTCGACGGCTCCGCCGAATGCCAGGAATGCGACCGCCACCCAGAGCAGAATCACACTGGAACCGGGACTCGCGAAGTACACGGCAACGCCGAAGCCGACCATGGACAGCCCCCACAGCGCGATGCAGACCAGAACGGCTCGCCCCTGGTACTGAACCCGTGGCAACCAACCCGAGAAGACTCCGCCCAGAACGGCTCCCACCGACATCGCCGCGAACAGCAGTCCCAGCGCAAAACCGCCGCTGGCGGGGTCACCGAAGGATTCGTGAGCGATCTCCGGGAACAGTGCTCGCGACATCCCGAACACCATCGCGATGATGTCCACCACGAACGACGCGAGCAGAACCTTCTGCGTCGCGAGATACGTGAAACCGCCGAGGACCTCGCTCAATCCGGCTCGCCGAGACGTTCCGGTCGGCGGAATCGCCGGGAGCTTCCATACCGCCCACAGTGTGGCGAGAAGAAAGATCGAGTCGAGCAGGTACAGCAGTTGCAGACCGGCCGACGGTATGAGGACACCCGCCAGTAGCGGGCCGGCTATCGCACCGAACTGCACGACAGTCATGTTCAGCGAGTTCGCGGCAGGTAACTGCCTGCCCGGAATCAACCGAGGGATGATCGCCGCTCGCGTCGGCTGGTTCACCGCGAAGAACGCCTGTTGAACCGAGAACAATCCGAGCACCAACCACACGTTGTTCACGTTCAGGGCAGCCTGGATCCAGAACAGCACCGACGTGACGCCGAGTCCGATCGAGGTGATCATCAACAGCCGTCGTCGATCCATGACGTCGGCCAGTGCGCCGCCCCACAGACCGAAAACGACCAGCGGGACCAGACCGAAGATTCCCGTCAGACCGACGTAGGCCGAGCTTCGGGTGATCTCGTACACCTGTTGCGGTACGGCGACCACGCTGAGCTGAGCGCCGATGACGGTGACGATGCCGGCCGTCCACAGCCGTCGATAGTCGCGATTCTCGAGCGGAGTCGTGTCCGCGAGTAGCCGGCTCACGGCTGGAGACGGACGGCGGACCACTGTCCGTCGACCAGGCTCGTACGAACTCGATTGTGCATGCGGTTCGCGCGTCCTTGCCAGAACTCGACAGACTCGGGCCGAATCAGAATCCCGCCCCAGTTCGGTGGCACCGGAATCTCACCGTCCACGCCGAATCGAGCAGCGACCTCACGCAGTTGCTCGTCGAGATCGGCACGCGAGTCGATCGGACGAGACTGCGACGACGCCCACGCGCCGAGCTGTGAACCTCGAGGCCTGGTTCGCCAATACTCCTGCGTCAGTTGAGCACTCACCCGCTCGGTGGTGCCGCGGACGATCACCTGCCTGGCAAGGGTCAGCCACGTGAAGTTCGCCGACGCGTACGGGTGGGCGTCGAGGTGACGAGCCTTGTCGGATCCGTAGTTGGTGAAGAAGAGGACGCCGTCCTCGCTGAGCCCTTTGCAGAGCACGGTGCGCGACGCCGGACGGCCACCGTCGTCCACCGTCGACAGAGTCATGGCGTTGGGCTCCGGCGCGTCAGCTTCGACGGCGTCCACGAGCCATTGGCGCATGAGGGGCAGCCAACCGGTTTCGACAACCGAAGTATCCAATTCCGCACTCATGCGGTCCTCGACGGACTCCGATTCGCTGCCTGCTTGCGGATAGCCCACACGCATGGCCGCGAGTTCGTTGTCCACCGCCTGCGGGTCCTGACGTTCATTCGACACAGCCGAGAACGCTACTCCCGGGTACTCACTGGCCAACGGCTACGCGGCACGCGCTAAAGTTTGCCGTGGCTAGACCCGACCCGGACCGCGAGCCGCACCAGCGACAGCGCCGAATCGGGACGAGACGATTGCGCAGTACAAAACACGGTGCGTGCTCATCCCTGCGAGCACCGAGGCGCAGTCACTGAAGCTGAGGCAGTGCGACTGTAGACCTGGCGCACTCGAACGAGGAGAGTCCACGAGAATGGCAGCGAGCGCAGCAATACCGGACGATTTTGTGAGCGGACTCGAAGGCGTCGTCGCCTTCACCAGCGATATCGCAGAACCTGACAAGGACGGCGGCGCACTGCGCTACCGCGGAGTCGACATCGAAGACCTGGTCGGCCAGAGGGTCACCTTCGGCAACGTATGGGCCCTTCTCGTCGACGGCCGCTTCGGCCCCGGCCTCCCGCCGGCCGAGCCGTTCCCCCTCCCCATTCACACCGGCGACGTCCGTGTCGACGTTCAGGCCGGACTGGCGATGCTGGCTCCCATCTGGGGCTACCAGCCGCTCCTCGACATCGATGACGAGACCGCCCGCGACCAGCTCGCCCGCGCATCCGTCATGGCGCTGTCGTACGTCGCGCAGTCCGCTCGCGGCATCTACCAGCCGGCAGTCCCGCAGAGCCGCATCGACGAGGCCAAGACCGTCACCGAACGCTTCATGGTTCGCTGGAAGGGTGAGCCCGATCCGGCACACGTCGAGGCAATCGACGCGTACTGGGTCTCGGCAGCCGAGCACGGCATGAACGCCTCCACCTTCACGGCCCGCGTCATCGCCTCCACGGGCGCCGACGTCGCGGCTTCGCTTTCCGGCGCCATCGGCGCGATGTCCGGCCCGCTGCACGGCGGCGCACCGGCCCGCGTTCTTCCGATGATCGAAGAGACCGAGAAGACCGGCGACGCCCGCGCACTGGTCAAGGGAATCCTCGACCGCAAGGAAAAGCTCATGGGCTTCGGACACCGCGTCTACCGCGCCGAAGATCCCCGTGCACGCGTGCTCCGCGCCACGGCCAAGCGCCTCAACGCTCCCCGCTACGAGGCTGCCGCAGCTCTCGAGCAGGCTGCACTGGCAGAACTGCGTGAGCGTCGTCCCGATCGCGCGATCGAGACCAACGTCGAGTTCTGGGCCGCCGTCATCCTCGACTTCGCCGAGGTTCCCGCGCACATGATGCCTGCCATGTTCACCTGTGGCCGCACCGCCGGCTGGTGTGCACACATCCTCGAGCAGAAGCGTCTCGGTAAGCTGGTACGCCCGGCCGCCATCTACACCGGCCCGGCGCCCCGTACTCCGGAGTCGGTCGAGGGCTGGGACCAGATCAGCCACGCGTAGTACCCCGCTCGAATTCGCCAATCACGGTAGTACAGAACACAAGTGAAGGAACAGAAAGAAGCGATGACCTCCACACCGATCATCCCCGCCGACCTCAAGCCCGCCGACGGACGCTTCGGCTGCGGTCCTTCTAAGGTTCGCCCCGAGCAGCTGCAGTCCCTGGTCGAGGTGGGCGCTTCGGTGTTCGGCACCAGCCATCGCCAGAAGCCGGTCAAGAACGTTGTGGCCAGCATTCGTTCCGGCCTCGCCGATCTGTTCTCACTGCCCGAGGGCTACGAGGTCGTCCTCGGCAACGGCGGAACCACTGCGTTCTGGGATGCGGCCGCATTCGGCCTCATCCGCGAGAAGTCGCTGCACCTGACCAACGGCGAATTCAGCTCCAAGTTCGCTTCGGTCGCCAAGGCCAACCCGTTCATCGGTGACCCGATCGTCGTTTCCGCCGATCCGGGCAGCGCACCGGTGCCGGTCTCCGACCCGTCCGTCGATCTCATCGGCTGGGCGCACAACGAGACCTCCACCGGTGTGTCGATCCCCGTCTCGCGTCCCGCGGGTTCGGAGAACGCACTGATCGCCATCGACGCCACCTCGGGCGCCGGCGGACTTCCGGTCAATGTCGCCGATTCCGACGTCTACTACTTCGCTCCGCAGAAGTGCTTCGCTGCAGACGGCGGACTGTGGATCGCGCTGATGAGCCCGGCCGCCCTCGAACGCGTCGCGGAGATCAAGGATTCGGGACGCTGGACGCCTGACTTCCTCTCGCTGCCCATCGCCGTGGACAACAGCTCCAAGGATCAGACGTACAACACCCCGGCCCTGGCCACCCTCTTGCTCTTCGCCAACCAGATCGAGTGGATGAACAGCAACGGCGGCCTCGACTGGACTACCGCTCGCACCGCGGATTCGTCCTCGCGCCTGTACAACTGGGCCGAGGCCAGTGAGTTCGCAACGCCGTTCGTCGCTGATCCGGCACACCGCTCGCAGGTTGTCGGCACCATCGACTTCAACGACGACGTCGACGCTGCCGAGGTGGCAAAGATCCTGCGCGCCAACGGAATCGTCGATACCGAGCCGTACCGCAAGCTCGGCCGCAACCAGCTGCGCGTCGGCATGTTCCCGGCCATCGACCCCGATGACGTCACCGCTCTCACCAAGAGCATCGACTGGGTCGTTTCTCAGCTCGGCTGATTTTCACATTTGCTTCACCGCTCGGCCCCCGGCATGACGTCGGGGGCCGAGCGTCGTTTGCGCCAGGCCTTGTGAGCTACCACACCGGTGGGCGGATCCGAGGTCATCTCGCCCTGCGTGTCCTGCCGAGTCCATGGTCACGAATGAATTACAGTTGAGCGCGGCGCAAAGTCGCGAGCCGGCGCGATAAGGAGGTCAATGTGCGAGAGCTTCGAGTGATCGGACTTGAACCCGATGGATCGCATGTGGTGTGCGCAGATGCTGAAACCGGCCAGAAATTCCGGCTTCCCGCCGATGACAAACTTCGTGCAGCTTCCCGCGGAGACGTGGCTCGACTCGGCCAGATTGAGATCGAAATGGAAAGCCAACTCCGTCCCCGCGAAATTCAGGCGCGCATTCGTTCCGGTGCTTCCGTAGAGCAGGTCGCCGAAGAAGCGAAGATCCCCATCAGCAAGGTCGAGCGCTTTGCGTACCCCGTTCTGCTCGAGCGCTCCCGCGCCGCGGAAATGGCGCAGGGCGGACACCCGGTGCGCGACAACGGTCCGACAGTTCCCACCCTCTCCGAAATCGTGACCCACGCATTCCGCGCCCGCGGCCACAGTATCGACGAGGCCACCTGGGATGCCTGGCGCGACGAGGACAATCAGTGGGTCGCGCAGTTGCAGTGGCAGGCCGGCCGCACCACCAACGCCGCGCACTGGCGCTACCAGCCCGACGCGCACGGCGGAACGATCGTCGCACTCGACGACGCGGCATTCGACTTGATCGATCCCGACTTCGGTCGCCCGCTCCGCGGCCTGGTACCGGTGGTCTCGAACGAACCGGAACAGCTCGAACTGTCCCGATTCGACGTCGAACCGGTGGCGGAGATCGAGCCCGGGCCCGCAGCAGTTTCCGAGCGGACAGCAGTTTCCGAGCGCACAGTAGTCCCCGAGCGGACGGTGGTGGCGGAACGGATCGTGGCGCCCGAACCGATTGCTGTCGAGCCGGAAACCGTCGTCACCGAAGAGGTTCCCGAACCCGCACCGGATGTGACCCCGAAAACCGCTCCGCAGCAGACGCAGACCAAGGACAAGCGCGGACGGCCTGCTCTTCCCTCGTGGGACGACG
Organism: Rhodococcus sp. SG20037; assembly: GCF_031763325.1. Lineage (NCBI taxonomy): Bacteria > Bacillati > Actinomycetota > Actinomycetes > Mycobacteriales > Nocardiaceae > Rhodococcus > Rhodococcus sp. SG20037. Next base: position 4,897,284 of record NZ_CP134497.1, read on the forward strand.
TACTCCTCGGGGTCCGCAGCAGCGGTCGCTGACCCGAAGGAAAGTATTCTTCTTTCGAGCGAGGCTGAGGAGAGAGGGCTGCCGGTGGCTGCACGGGTATCGACGATCTGGTTTCTGGGCGGCGCAGACGCTCGCACCGAATTGAGCAGGTACCCACAGCCGGATCAGACCGAGGCCCTGAAAATCGCCATGTCGCTGTACCCGGACAAGGAGTTCGAGTCGCTCGGGCCTCAGCCGCTGTCGATGGCCGCGACGGTGAGCCCCGGCTACGTCTTCGTCGGCGCGTACGGTCGAGTGAGTGTCGTCTGCAGCTCCGAACTCAGCACCTTCGTCCCCTCGAAACTGCCTGATTCCTGGCACCTTTCGGCAGAGGGTGGCTCGACGCTGTTGATCAGCTCCGTCCCCGAAACCGCGCAGGGTTCGTTTGCACTGTGGGAGGACGGCGAGCTACGACGCTCGTTCAGTGCCATCCCGATCGACATCGTCGAAAATCTGGGGATCCCACAGACCTGGGAACTGGAATTCTGGGCCGGCAACCATCCCCTGCGTTACCCGCCCGGGATCCTGCCTGATCCGCAGTCACTTCCGTTCCACCCGCAACAGTTCGCGGAGTCCGCCAACCTCGAGTGGCTGGGATTTCGATACACCGGCGCGCCGCGAGAACACGAACTCGACACAACGCAGATTCTCCTGTGGGGCTTCAAGATTCACCGACCCGGCGAGGCACCCAAACCTGCACCCCCAGCCCCCGCGCCGATGCCCGAGCAGGCGCCGACAGAGGTACCCATGCCCGAAAACATGCCGCCGATCCACGACGCACCGGTGGCCAAGCCGCGCGGCCGCCTCGCTCGGTACTTCGGCTTCAAGTAGCGCCGAGCAGCCTCACAGGTTCACGCGGCTATCGCTGCGATCCACCCGAGCGGTACGCCGACTACCGCGCCGTAGACCACCCATCGCCAGACGGGGACGGCTCGCCAGCGCCAGACGGTCGGCGCAAGTCCGCCTACCGCAATGACATTGACGACAACCGCCAGGAGCACGTTCACGTTGCCCAGCGCGACACAGAACGCCGCGACGGCACTGGTCGAGAGCATGGCTGCGAACACCGACACCGCGATTCCGGTGAACCAGGGCGTGCGGTCCTGAGTCACCGGCCGGTCCTGACACGTTCGTAGAAGGCCATCGCCGCTGCGGTCGCGACGTTGAGCGAGTCGGTGCCGGGCGCCATGGGTATCTTGGCACGAATATCGGTGGCCCGCATCGCATGTTCGGTCAAACCTGGCCCCTCGGCGCCCAGCAGTAGCGCTACCTTCTCCCCGGTCATCGCTTCGGCCAAAGTGACCGCTTCCGGATTCGGAGTCAAGGAAATGAGCTGAAAACCGTTGCCACGCAGCTCATCCAAGTCGTGTGGCCACTTTGCCACATGCGCGAAGGGCACTCGCAGCACGTGCCCCATCGACACACGGACCGACCGCCGGTACAGCGGGTCGGCACAACCCTTCCCGAACAGAACTGCATCGACACCGAGCCCCGCCGCGTTGCGGAACATCGAGCCGAGATTCTCGTGATCGTTGACGCCTTCGAGAACCACGACGGTCTTCGCGTCCTTCAACACGTCCGAGACCGCGAGCGGTGCCGGGCGTGCTGCTGCAGCGAGGACGCCGCGGTTGAGGTGAAATCCGACGACCTCGGCCATCACTTCGGCGCTCGTACGGTAGAACGGCACGTCCACTCCGTCGAGATCGTCAGCGAGCTCCAGGAGCCGTCGTTCGACGCCGAGGAGACTGATCGGCTCGAACCGCGAAGTCAGCAGTCGCTGAGTGACGAACACTCCCTCGGCGATGACCAGTCCCTTGCCCTCCGGGAGGTCGGGGCGCCGATCCGAAGAGTTGAGATCGCGAAAGTCATCCAGCCGGGGGTCGGCGGGATCTGAGATGTCGATGACGTGAACCACGGGTCTATCGTGCCGTACGCACCGCGAGCCCCCACCACTACTCCCGACCTAACGCAACAGCGTGACAAAATGCGCGTCGAGCACCTGGCTGATCACCTCTGGATTGGTTCGCTCGGGATTGTCGACGCCGTGCGACGCGAGCCCGTCGGCGAGCGCATGCAATCTCATCGCCTCGATGTCGACCGAGGCACCCGGCCGTAGAAAACCCGCTCGATGCGCCGCTTCCACGAACGAACGAAAGTGCTCGAACAAGGTCCGGTCTGTCTCGTCACGCACGGCCGTCAACGCCGAATCGGTCTGGGCGGCAGCAGCAAAGGCCTCCCAAACCTGCATTTCTTCACGCCGATCTTGGTCGAGGGGAACGAACTGATCGGTGAACTGACGGATCGCGCGGCGGATGTCGGGATCGAAGTCGATGCCGGCAATCCTTTCCTCCACCCGGACGGTCACGAGCGTCATCGCGAACAGCAAGAGTTGGGACTGCGTCGCGAAGAAGTGCCGTAGCGACCCCGTCGACATCTTCGCCTCGTCCGCGACCGCCCGGACGCTGGCGCTCGCCACACCGTCTCGACGGATCACACGCCACACGGCCTCGGCGATCTCTTCACGCCGCTCATCCGGACTGCTACGTTTCACCACTTCACAAAACTAACACAGCTGTGCTAGTTTTCGATCACTAACACAGTCGTACTAGAAATGAGCTGATGTCATGATCGTCCACTTGATTATCGCGTGCGAAATCATGTTCTGGGTGTTCATCGCCGCAGGTCTCGCGGCCCGCTATCTACTGCGCCGCAAAACGCTGGGCGCCGCACTGCTCATCTGCGCGCCGCTGGTGGATGTCGTACTGCTCGTCGCCACAGCCCTCGATCTTCGTGGCGGTGGCGAGGCGAACTTCACCCATGGGCTTGCCGCGGCCTACATCGGATTCTCCGTCGCGTTCGGACACAGCCTCATCTCCTGGGCCGACGCCAGGTTCGCCTACCGATTCGCCGGCGGCCCGGCTCCCGTCGCACCACCCAAGTACGGGAGTGCGCGAGCACTGCGCGAATGGCGCGAGTTCGGCAAAGCCGCGATCGCCTGGGCCGTCGCGTGCGGACTTCTCGGCGCGGCCATCTTCCTCGTCGACGACCCCACCCGTACTGGAGCCCTCGACGGATGGATCAGCAAGCTCACAGTGGTGCTCGCAATCTGGGGAGCAATCGCCCTGAGCTACACGGTGTTTCCCAAGCGTGAGAAGGTCACGGCGCGCGGCTAGCCTCGACCGCCTGTTCGGTCGCGTCGCATACGATCACCGGACGCAGGACGAAAACCGGCAGCCTGCCACCGTCTTCCGGTCGCGCAAGACGAAGTTTCAGCCCTTCGCTGCGTAGCAGGTACACCCCGGCCACAGTGCCCGAGACGAGCGAGATCACTCCGCCCACGATCAAGGGCGCACGTGGGTCCACGGAGTCGGCGAGCCAACCCAGCAACGGGCTTCCCAGCGGTGTGCCACCGAGGAAACTGAGCATGTAGATACCCATCACCCGCCCGCGCATCTCGGAAGGCACCGACATCTGCAGGATGTTCATCGCGGACGTCGTGAACGTCAACGTCAGTGCGCCCGTGGGGATCAACATCAGCGCCACCAACGCGTAGGTGGGCATCAATCCCACCGCGACCTCGAACACACCGAAAGCCACGGCGGCACCGAGGAACGTCCGCAACCGCGGCGCTTCCTTCCGTCTTGCGGCGTACGCAGCGCCGGCAAGGGTGCCCACGGCGAGCGTCGTGGACAGCAATCCGTAACCGTCGGCCTCGAGGCCGAACGTGTTGCGCGCCATCACCGCCAGGCTGATCGCGAAGTTCAGGCCGAAGGTCGAGACCATGAAGACCGACACCATGATCACGCGAAGGTCCTTGCGGCCCCATACATATCGGAACCCGTCGCGCACCTGCCCCTTGGTGCGCGGGGCCGGTTCCGACGGGATCAACTCCTTCTTGTTCATCAGGTAGAGCGCGATGAGCACCCCACCGAATGTCGCGACGTTGAGCAGGAACACCCACCCTGTTCCGATCAGGTTGATCAGCACACCCGAGATGGCCGGACCGACGATGCGGGCCGTGTTGAACGTCATGGAGTTGAGCGCGATGGCGTTGGACAGGTGCTCCTTGCCCACCATTTCGATGGTGAACGATTGACGCACGGGTGCGTCGAGCGCCGAGACACAGCCGAGGGCAAAGGCAATCAGGAAGACATGCCACAACGCGACGAGCCCACCGACGTCCAGCAGGCCCAACACGAGTGCGCATACCGCACTCGCCCACTGCGTGAAGATCAGGATCCGACGCTTGTCGTACCGATCGGCCAGCACCCCACCCCACACCGACAAGAACAGCGTCGGGCCGAACTGCAAGGCCATGACGATGCCCACCGCCAGCGCGTTGCCGTCCGAGAGCGTCAGTACCAGCCAGTCCTGCGCGATGCGTTGCATCCACGTGCCGACCAGAGAAACGATCTGTCCGGAAGCCCAAAGGCGGTAGTTGCGGTTGTGGAGCGCGGCAAACATGCCGGAATCGGGGTCTCGGGGCACCCCACTATCTTGCCCCTCGAGTAATTCGTTTGGGCAACGACCTCTAGGTAGCGGAGCTACGCGTCCTCTAACTCACGGAGCTACTCCGTCTTGTTGACCATCTCGGTGATGATCTCGACGGCACCGCGCAGCGTCGCGAGTTCTTCGCCACCCAGCCCGGCCAGCTGCTCGTTCATCCACGCCTCACGCGCATGGGTTTCGTCCGCGAGCAACGCCTGCCCGGCGTCGGACAGATTCACGATGATCTGACGACCGTCCGTGGGATGCGGCGAGCGCTCGACCAGACCGAGCTCGGCGAGAGAAGCAACAACGCGCGTCATCGACGGCGGCTGCACTTTCTCACGTGCTGCGAGTACGCCAGGAGTCATCGGGCCGTACTGATCCAGGCTCGCCAAGGCGGACAGTTGCGTCAGCGATACCTGAGCGTCGACTCTGCGGCCGCGCAGATGCCTGGTGAGACGCACTACAGCCAGGGAAAGATCGCTGGCCAGCGCACGAGTTTCGGTGGTCACGCGTCAGACAATACGTCAAGAGCTGGCCGGTAGCTCACGTAATCGAATACCGGTCAACCCTGATTTCACGTAAGGGCGTCGGTAATGGGTCCGACAGTGAAGTAGGCCACAAAAAGTGCCGCCACGATCCAGAGCAACGGGTGGATCTTCTTGATACCACCGCTGGCAGCGTGCAGGACCACCCATGAAATGAAGCCGACGCCGATGCCGTTGGCGATCGAGTAGGTGAACGGCATGACGATCATGGTCAGGAACGCCGGGAGAGCAACCGAGAACTTGGTGAAATCGATGTCTCGGACCTGCCCGATCATCAGCGCACCGACGACGACGAGGGCAGGCGCAGCTGCCTCGATCGGCACGACGGAGTAGAGCGGCGTCAGGAACATCGCGACGAGGAAGAGCAGTCCGGTCACGACGTTTGCCAGGCCCGTGCGGGCGCCTTCGGCGATACCCGACGCGGATTCCACGAACACGGTGTTCGACGACGCCGAAGCGCCACCGCCCACGATCGCGCCCGCGCCTTCGACGACAAGCGCGCGACCGACGTTGGGGAGGTTTCCGTCCTTGTCGGTCAGGCCGGCTTCCTTACCGAGACCCGTCATCGTGCCCATGGCGTCAAAGAAGTTCGCCAGCACGAGAGTGAAGACAAGCAGGCTGGCGGCCAGAACACCGATGCGGGTGAATGCGCCGAAGATGCTGACGTCGCCGACCAGGCTCAGATCAGGCATACCACCGAGCATCTCCGGGATCGCGGGGATGCTGAGGTTCCAGCCCTTGGGGTTGGTTCCGAGCGAGGGTCCGACGTCGGCAACTGCCTCGATGATCGCAGCGAGGATCGTCGTGACGACGATGCCGATCAGCAGTCCACCACGAACCTTGCGCACTACCAGAACACCCATGAGCAGCACACCGAAGATGAACACCACGGTCGGCCACGAAGCGATGGAGCCGTTGATTCCGAGTCCGACGGGAACCGTCGTACCGGCGGCATCGGGGATACGGCGGACGAATCCGGCGTCGACCAGTCCGATGAAGGCGATGAACATGCCGATACCGGCCGCGATCGCGGACTTCAATGCCGAGGGAATCGCATTGAACACCGCAGTTCGGAAACCGGTGAGTGCCAACAGAACGATGATCACACCGTCGATGACCACCAGGCCCATCGCCTCGGGCCAGGTGACCTGAGGTGCGATTGTGACGGCGAGCAGGCTGTTGATGCCGAGACCCGCGGCGATGGCAAACGGATAGTTGGCAACGACACCGAAGACGATGCTCATCAGGCCGGCAACCAGAGCGGTGACCGCAGCCACCTGGTTGACCGGAAGGATGTTGCCGAGAACGTCGGTCTTCGCTGCAGCGTCGTCAGCCGAGAAACTGCCGAGGATCAGGGGGTTGAGGACCACGATGTAGGCCATCGCCACGAAGGTGACGACACCGCCGCGAATCTCGGTCGAGATCGTCGACCCTCGTTCGCTGATCTTGAAATAGGTGTCGAGGATCTTGCCGGGTGCCGCCATGTTTGTTCTTTCCCCATCGCTGTAGGTCGCCGTGTGCCGGCGCACATGAAGCCGGTCGCACTAGGGAGAGTAGGCCACCGGGGTACGGGTAGCGTTAATTTTGTGACGGAGACTCGCAACACAACAGGCCTGATCGGCAAATTGTCCGCACCCGCGCCGGCACTGATCATCGGCACCGCGTTGTGGGTGATCGCCACGATCGTGGTCGCGGTGAGCGGCGATCGTTGGTCGGATGCACTCCCGATCTGTTACGCGGGTATCGGAGTCGGCTTCCTCGGCTTCGCTCTGTTCTCCATTCAACGACGCGCAGCTGTGCGCGGTGACAAGGGCGCACAGCAGGGCGCCGGTCTGGTCGACTGAGCAGGTCGATTCACCCTTTAAGTATGGTAAGCCTACCCTGCACTCCAGTGTCGGTCTTAGCTTGTCAATGCTGAAAGGAACCACGTAGCCGTGAAGATCTCCCACCGAAATCGTTGGAAGAGCCGAGGACGTTGGACGAGACTGACATCCGTTGCTGTGGTCGCCCTGGTCGGCACAGCACTCGTCTCCTGCAGTTCGAACGACGACGCAGCAAGTAGTCCGTCGAGTTCCGGTGGTGGCGCCTTCCCCGTCACGATCGATCACGCTTTCGGCAGCACCACGATCGATTCCGAACCACAACGGATCGTCACCGTCGGTTACAACGACGAGCAGGCTCTGTTGGCTCTGGGCATCAAGCCCGTCGGAATGGTCAACCAGTACCCGGGCGAACCGGACGTCAACCGCACGTGGCCATGGGTCACCGGCCCTTGGGGCGGAACCGAACCGACCGTCGTCGGCAGCAATCCCGAAACCACGATCAGCGTCGAAAAGATCGCTGCGCTCGAGCCCGACCTGATCCTCGCGCTCTACTCGAGCATCGACAAAGACCTGTACAGCACACTTTCCGCGATCGCCCCGACCGTCGCGAAGGATCCGGCCTACGGCGACTACGCAACTCCGTGGCAGATCACGACGAAGACCGCAGCGAAGGCAGTGGGTCGCGAAGCCGACGGCGAGAAGTTGGTCGCCGATATCGACAAGCAGTTCGCCGACGCCAGAAGCGCTCACCCGGAATTTGCAGACCAGACCGCGGTGATCATCAGCGTCGACGCGACCCCGGAGTTCTACGCCTTCTCCTCCGAGGACGCCCGCGGACGGGTTCTCGGCAGTCTCGGATTCAAACCTGCTCCCGCGGTCGAGGCCTTGATGAACGGTGAGTTCTACGCGCCGATCTCCACCGAACGACTGGATCTTCTCGACGTGGACCGTCTCGTTGTCATCGGCAATCCCGATGCCGCACAGGCGGTCCGAAACAACCCTGGCTTCCAGCAACTCGACGTGGTCAAGGACAATCGCGTCGTCTACGTCAACGACGATCAGGCTCCGCAGGTCGGTGCGGCCTTGACCGCAAGCTCGGCACTGAGCTTGCCGTGGGCCACGAGCCAACTACTCGCCGAGCTCACGAAGTAACCAGCGCCCGGCGCTTTCTGATCTGCGCGGTTCCCCAGATCCACACCCCTGCCCACATCATCCCGAACGCCCAACCTGCCAGTACATCGGTCATCCAATGGGCAGCCAGGTAGACGCGGGAGAATCCGACGGCGATCGTGTACAGGCCGAGGCTCGCGAGCATTGCCGTCTTCGCGAGCCTCGGCAAGGCAAGCCGAAGGATCACGGCGGCAACCGAAGTCGCGAGGATCGCGCTCATCATCGCGTGGCCCGACGGGAACGAATACGAATCGATTTCGATCAACCGCTCCGGCAGGGGTGGACGGGTTCGCGTGAAGATGCGCTTCAATCCGCTCATTACGAGCAGACCGGTCAACATCGATCCGGCGATCAGCAGAGCTTCGGTGCGTAGTCCCCGAACCAGAAGCACGATCGTGAGCAGCGTCGCGATCAGCCACGACGCGAGGGTTCCGCCGCTGTCGGTGATGACGTCGACGACGTCCACGAGCCACGCCGTCCGCTGACTCACTGCGCTGTCGAGTACCCACTGATCAAAAGACATCTGCCCTCACATTCCTTGCGGCAGAGTCCACGTACGCATCACGTGATGAACGCCGTCCGAGTCCACCCACCACGGCACGATCACCGTCGTCTCGACCGCCCCCGTCAGTTCCACCGTCAGTTCGTGATGGATCACTACCTCGCCGCTGGGTACCTCACGGCCGAGGGCTGCGAAGCCGAGAACTGCCTGCGGTTCGTTCGCCCACGTCGTCACGACGCCGGTGCTGCTCACTCGTCCATGGACTGACGTGGACGCCGTCGCGACGTCGAGCAGATCTGCCAGTGCGTCGGCCGTCTCGAAGCTGCCGAGCACGACTCGTTGTGCAGGTAGTGCCGCTCCCAGCCACGGTCGGTCGAGGACAAGGGCGTCGCCGGGATCGACCAGATCGCCGGAAAGGCCTCGCACGAACGGAGGCAGGTGCAGTTCCTCCAGGTCGAGAACCCGTCGCTGCGCTGCCTCACCCAGCAGTCGGTGCGTCCGCGCGACGACGGCGGAGGCCGGCATCCGTAGTGGGTCGGCAAGCCGATCGAGCAGCAGCTGAGCCAGTTCCGGATCGTCGACGGTATCCGATGCCAGCAATCCGGAGAAGAATCCGGCGTCGGGGTGTTCGGCAGCATCGAGCAATCCCTCGAAGGTGCGATCGCCCGGAGCGCGCAGCAAGCCCAGCACCTCACCGCCGAGTTCGGCATTCGAACGCAACCACCACGCCGTGTATCCACGACGGTCGGTGAGCAGCGCCCGTGTCGCCGGCGACTCGACCAGCAGCGACAACGCCTGCGGCCAGCGGTCTTCGTCCACGAGGTCGAGATCGCGCACGGCTTCGATGTATTCGGGGTCCTCGTCGAGGGTGTCCCACCATGCGTCTTCGGCGTCGAGATCGTGATCGGGGCCGGAAGGCAATTCCTCACGGACCACCGTGAAACCCCACCCGACACCGACTACCCGTAGCGCCTGCTCCCCCACCTGCTGAGCAAAATCAGCGTCGACGATGCCGAAGGGAGAATCCTCGACCAGGACGCTTGCAAGGGGAGCTCCCGGAAGCAGAAGTTGGTCGGCGGACCGCAATTCGCCCTCCGAATCAGGAAGTAGCACTTCACCGATCCACGACGGCAGCGCCCCTGGCGCCACGTGGGCCGCCAATCCGAGCACCACTTGCGCCAACTCCGTCGCTACCGAATCATCTTGGTCCGCAGCATCTTCGATCAATGCGCGCAGCGCCGGATCGGACAGCAGGTCGGTGGCACTCGCGGTCTGCGCTCCCAATCGAGACAGCAACGGGTGAACCGCGACGGGATGAACCAACCTCGTCCACTCCACCGACGGCGCGTCTTCGCCCAGTTCGACGCCGACGACGACGGTCCGCGGCCCGGTCACCGTCCGTCCGTCGGAGAGCGGAACCGGCAGTGTTCCAAGCTCTTCCACCGCAAGAGTGTCGATCACCAGAGGCTCGAGAGCCGAATAGAGGCGATTCCACCACTTGGGTTCACGTTCCGAACCGCTGAGCAGTTCGGCGATGCGCGCGAGCCCGATGCGGTGTGTCGACACCGCCGCGAGCGCTCGCTCGTGCTTGGGGCCGGAGAGCTCGGGGACAACCAGGCCACCGATGATGTCGGTGAGCAACTCGGCAAGGTCATCACTGAGCCCGGGCACCACGGACGCTCGCTGCGGCGCGCGGTCGGGCTCACCGACCACCGGAAGCCACTCGTTTTCCTGCAGCTCCTTCAGAAGCGCTTCGCGCAGAAGCGAATCCGTTTCACTGCGGGCAAAGGCAGGGATCGGAACGAGTGCCGTTCGCTGCCGAGGAGGTAGTGCAGCAAGGAACTTCGCGTACCCCTCGGCAAGCGGAGCGATCGGTGCAGCGGGCATGAGGCGTCGCCGATCGGGTTGCATTGCAATGTCGGCAATGATGATCGCGGGGATCGACAGTTCCTCGTCGGATCGCGTCGGCGCCCGCAGGACGTCGTCTGCGACCGGCTCGACGACCCCGTCGCGGACCGGCACCAACCATCGCGCGTTCGGCGCGGTGTACTGCCACCACGTGCGATCACCGATCGCGATCTCGACGAGGCCGGAATCCAGCACCCGTTCCGATCGCCGAAAAGTCTTCTCACCCAGACGAATTGATCCGAGAGCCGGGAGTTCGAGCAGCAGGTCGACTGCCTCACGTGTCATCTGCGAAAGCAGCGCCGCGGCATCGACGTCCGGCCGAAGCGTCAGCACCACTTCCGAATCAGCACCATCGCTCGGCAATTCGCCAGACGGCCACACCAAACGAAGTACGGGGACACCGGTTTCCGGCACCGGGAGTTCGCGAGACTCGATCTCGCGCAGAGTGTGCGAGGCAGAGAATCGAATCGATCCCGTCGACGAGCGCAGTTCCACCTCGTCACTGACCGAGAGAACTGCCGAGAATCCGACGCCGAACCGTCCCGTCACACCTTCGTCGGCGTCGACCTTGTTCGACGCGCGCAGCGCGGTCAGCGCATGTACACCGGATTCGTCCAGTGGACGGCCCGTGTTCGCCACCGTCAGCGTCCGACCGTCCACATCCACCCACAAAGAGCCCTGGACGCCCTCGCGTGCAGCTGCATCGGCAGCGTTCTGCGCCAGTTCGGTGAGCAGACGGTCGCGGTACCCGGCCTTTGCGAGGTCGGATTCCGCAGCCGCGTCTTCACGCAATCGCGTCGGAGATTCCGACCACGCGCGCAGCGTCGCCTCGCGGAGTGCGTCCGTACCGAACGGATCTTCTACTCGGTGGATACCGAATCCTCAACTGCAACAGCGCTCGACGGGCGAGCGGGCACCGCAATCAGCTCGACGGCCCCGTCGTCGAATGCGTCGAACTGCGGCGAGCCCGCACCGAGCGGCAGGCTGGTGTCCGAGTGCGCGCCACAACCGTAGGACACGCTGACCACACGGCCGTCTGCGGAGAGTTCGTTTCCGCACACACCGAACGCTGCGTGCAGCGAACCGGCGAGTGGAAGGAAGAATCCACACAGTCCACACGTCGACGGCGCGGCCTTCGCCATCTCCGACTCCGGGCCGAAGTCACCGTCGAACCAACGCTGCGCGGCATCGAGTCGGCCCTCGCGGCTCATGACCTGTTTGCGGCCGAGCCCGATTTCGAGAGCTACCTCGTCGACTTCCGGGTCACCGGTGGCGACGTAGCCGGGAACGAGGCGAGGATCCTCGGCCGGCGGGGCGAGTAGGTCACCGACGGACAGATCGCCGGGACGAATCCGCTGATCCCATGGCAGCCATTCCGGCGCAACCAACGCGTCGGGACCCGGCAACAGCGCCAACTCACTGATCGTGGCGTGGGTGTCCTCCGGTCCGGCAGCGACGACAACCGCCCACTGCCAACCGCGGTATCCCGGAATGTCTGCTGCAAATCGATGGGTGGCGGCAAATTCGTCCTCCGACGTCACGCCGAGGTATGCCCCCACACCGCCTTCATGCAGGTCGACGACTGCCTTTCGGGCAAGCTCGACCGCATCGGCCAGTACTGGGCGCGGCACTGCACGCTCTGGAGAAGTAGCAACACTCACTCCTCCAGTTTGCCGCACCACCGCAAGTCCGCAACGCACTGGGCTGCCATGCTGGGCAGATGAGTAGGTCACACGCCAATTCCGTGCGCACTTTTGCAGTGGTCGCCGTGATCGCCTCGGCCTTGGCGGGGTGCTCCGATTCCCCCGGCGCTCCCGACAACCTCACGTCCGAAACCGGCTCCGTCGAGATCGTTCGAGTGTCCGCGCACGATCCCGACGCGTTCACGCAGGGCCTCGAGATCGACGGAAACCGGTTGTACGAAAGCACCGGACGCGTCGGGCAGTCCTGGGTGCGCTCGAGCGAGATCTCCGACGAGCAGTCCCCCGCCTCGGGACCGGAAGTTGCGCGTGCCGATCTCAACCCGCCGTTGTTCGGTGAGGGCATCACGGTCGCCGGAGACACACTGTGGCAACTCACCTGGAAAGACGGCGTTGCCATCGCCCGTGACAAGGACACCTTGACCGAACGGGGGCGGTTCCCACTCGACACCGAGGGATGGGGAATCTGTTCGCTCGGGGATCGGCTGGTCTCGAGCGACGGTTCGGCCACGTTGACCTTTCGCGATCCCGAAACCTTCGCGCCGATCTCGACCGTCGACGTCACCAGATCTTCGGAGTCCGTCGGCAAGCTGAACGAATTGGAATGCGCCGAAGACGGCTCCGTCTACGCCAATGTCTGGACCACGGACACCGTCGTCCGAATCGACCCGTCGGACGGCAGCGTCACGAACGTGTACGACGCTTCGCCGCTACGCGAAGAACTCGTCGCGGACGGATCGACCAGCACCGTCGACGTTCTCAACGGCATCGCGCAGATTCCCGGTACCGATCGATTCCTGCTCACCGGCAAGTATTGGCCGCAGATGTTCGAAGTCCGTTTTGTTAACTGAGTCCGACATGACACAGGACTCGCAGGGGTGTGCGTGGTAGCCGCGCCGACACTAGGACAGAATTGAGTGGTGACCGGACCGCGCGAACCCTACGACCCCGAAACTCGGCGAATCCACGACGAGCCGGAGGGGCAACAGGTGCACCCCGGTTACGACAATTACCCACCCGCGGCCCGCCCGGACAATTACCCACCTTCGGCCCGTCCCGCTGCCCGTCGCACGCCTTTGCCACCGCTGCATCCGATTCCCGAATCGCGGGGAGACTCCGAATCCGCGGCCGGTTCGAAGACGCCGGGGGCGGACGCTCCCAAGGCTCCACCGATGCCTCGCAAGCTCACCGTCACTCGCGTCGCAGCGATGCGCAGCCGCGAACTGACGAACAAGGGCATCGCGACCTTCCAGCGCGCGGCGAAGGCCGACGGCGCGGACAAGTCCGGTCTGACCGCTCTCACCTACGCGGTGATGACGAACAACGCGACCGACGCGGCGATCTCCGTCGCTCTGGCCAACACGCTGTTCTTCTCGGCCGCGACGGGCGAGGACAAGACCAAGGTCGCGCTCTATCTCCTGATCACGATCGCACCGTTCGCGGTCATCGCACCGCTCATCGGCCCCATGCTCGACCGGTTGCAGCGCGGACGCCGCATCGCACTCGCGTCGTCGTTCGGAATCCGGACGCTCCTCGCGGTGATCCTGGTCTTCAACTTCGACAGTTGGATCCTCTATCCGGCCGCGCTCGGCATGATGGTGCTCAGTAAATCGTTCTCGGTGCTCAAGAGCGCAGTGACACCACGCGTCCTACCACCGGAAATAGACCTGGTGCGCGTGAATTCGCGTCTGACGGTCTTCGGGCTGATCGGTGGAACGATCGGGGCCGGCGCTGTCGCAGGTGCGCTCGCGCTGGCTTTCGGTTCCACCGGCGCCTTGTGGTTCGCGGTCGCCGTCACCGTGTTCGGCGCATATCTGAGCATGCGAATCCCGTCGTGGGTCGAGGTCACCGAAGGTGAGGTTCCCGCGACCATCACCTACCACCCGGACGAAGCGCATCACGCCGGCAGCGCCCCACCGCAGCCGGACGCCAAACCTGCCAAGGTCCGTCAGCCTCTCGGACGCGCCGTGATCATCGGACTCTGGGGCAACGGCACCATTCGCGTGCTCACCGGCTTCCTGACGCTCTACATCGCGTTCGTCGCCAAATCACGCACCGATCACGAGCCGCTTCAGCAGGCCATGATGCTCGGCCTGGTCGGCGCAGCAGCCGGTCTGGGTAACTTCGCCGGAAATGCCACGGGTGCGCGCCTCAAGCTCGGCCGGCCTGCCTTGATCGTGCTCCGGTGCACTGCGTCGGTGTGGATCATCGCGGTGATCGCAGCGCTGACGGACAACCTCATGACGGCAGCGCTTGCCACGCTCATCGCATCGGCCGCCAGCGCACTCGCCAAGGTCTCACTCGACGCGTCACTCCAGCACGACCTGCCCGAGGAATCGATCGCGTCCGGATTCGGTAGATCCGAGACGGTTCTGCAGCTGAGCTGGGTACTCGGCGGCGCATTGGGGGTTCTGCTTCCGACCGAATACTGGATCGGGTTCACTGTTGTATCGGTGTTCCTGACGATCGGGCTTCTGCAGACCTTCCTGAGCTACCGAGGAAGCAGCCTCCTGCCCGGCCTCGGCGGGAAGCGACCCGATCTGGCCGAACAAGAAGTGACCGAAGTGATTTACACCGGTAAATCCAACCGAGGACAAGGAAGTACTCCGCAGTGATGATGCGCTCGAGAACAAAGAAGATCGTGGCAGCGATCAGTGTCCTGATGGTGGTGGCACTGGTTGCTTACGTCTCCGTTCTTTTCGTGATCATCAAGAACATCAACGACGACCCCGACAAGCTACCGGTCATCACTGCATACGCACACGGCAAGACGATCGAAACGAACCCTGCCGGTTTCTGCACCATCGACCTGTCCCAGTGCGCCCAGGTGGGCGACATCTACGCACTCGACGTTCCAGCGGGCTACCCGCTGCAGCTGTCGTTGTCGACGGACGTCTCGGATGCGCAGTGGGCACTGCTCGCCGTCTACGAGGATGCCGACGGCAACCAGACCGGTGAGCCCCGAGTCTTCGAGCCCGGCGAGGCCCTGGCAGTGACGGTCGAGTCTTCGAGCGATCCCGTCAAGCAACTCGTCGGCGTCGAAATCCACCTCGCCGTCGGTGAGGGAAGCGAACAGGGACTGCTGATCTGGTCGATCAAGACCGCCTGATCCCCGGAACGTCGAAAATGCCCTGCACACCGATTGGTGTGCAGGGCATTTTGTTTCGAAGCCGTGTACGGCAGCTCCTATCGAGCGATCAGGTGTCGAGCTCGCGAGCGACGGCCCGGACGACCTCGGAGATCCGCTGAGCGGTCTTGCGGTCCGGGTACTTGCCGTTGCGCAGATCCGGCTGGACCTTCGCCTCGAGCAACGTGATCATGTCCTCGACCATGCCGTGCAACTGATCAGGGGTGTGCTTACGCTCGACGGGCTCACGACGCGTCGCCGTCGCGCCGCGCAACGACGGCGCCGGCTCGAGTACCTTCAGGCTCAGTGCCTGCGGACCGCGGCGGCCCGCAGCCATTCCGAACTCGACGCGCTGGCCGGCCTTCAAGCCTTCGACGCCCTCGGGGAGAGCGGAAGCACGGACGTAGACGTCCTCGCCCTCTTCCTGCGACAGAAAGCCGAAACCCTTTTCGACGTCGTACCACTTCACCTTGCCGGTCGGCACCGCGTTCACCTGCTCATCACTCGACTGGGGCGTCTGCCCCAATGTGCTCGGGAGGCTCTCGGAAGAGCCTCATGGCCTTGCTCGCATCGCTTCCGGTGGAAGAATGCAAAAGAACGCGCCCCACACTTGCTTCAGCGGGGCGCGCAGTCTGTTAACAGTCTACCTGTGACGAACCCGGGTCGGCACCCAGGTTTACAGGCACTATCCTCGTAGGTGTGGACCCTCAACCGAACCCGCGCACTTCCGGCACCGGAAACGGTCTGTTCCGTACGGCGATGGCACTGTTCATCGTCGGATTCCTGGCGATCGTGGCCATCTTCGCAGTCCATATCTTCAGCGACACCCCACCCGGCCTGGCGTTGTACCTGGTAGCACTCGCGTGCCCGATCGGCTTCCTCCTGGCCATCGTCTACACGCTCAGATCCGGTCGACGGGTGCGCTGATCACTCCCGCCTCCAACCGAAAGGTCACTGACCATGAGAATCCTCCTGAACGTGATCTGGCTGGTCTTCGGCGGCTTCTGGCTGGCGTTGGGTTACTTCGCCGCAGGCATCATCTGCTGCATCCTCATCATCACGATTCCCTTCGGAATCGCGGCATTCCGCATCGGCATCTACGCACTGTGGCCGTTCGGTAAGACCGTCGTCGACAAGCCGACCGCTGGTGTCGGTTCGATGATCGGCAATGTCATCTGGGTGATCATCGCCGGTATCTGGTTGGCGATCGGACACATCGTCACCGCCGTCGCGATGGCGATCACGATCATCGGAATTCCGCTCGCGGTCGCGAACCTGAAGATGATTCCGATCTCGCTGATGCCGCTCGGCAAGGAGATCGTCGACGTGGACCGGGTGAATTACGCATAGTCGTGGACCGCGTCGATTACGCATAGCGGGCCCGCGGACCGAAGAACCCGACCACAGCAGTTGCTGTGGTCGGGTTCTCTGGTATCAGGTCGTATCAGCGGCCGAGGCTACCGAGTCCGGGGAGGTTACCGAGCGAACCGGTACCCGTTCCCGGGTTGCCCGGATCGACGGGGCCGACCGGCCCCTCGGAGACCACGATGGTCACGCTCGAAGCACGCGAAAGCACGCTCTTCGCAGTGACCTCGACGGTGACGCTGCCGACAGCGGTGGGGGTACCCGAGATGGTGCCGTCCTGTGCGAGGGACAGTCCGCCGGGCAGAGTGCCACTGGTGAGTGCAAAGGTTGCGCGCGCATCGGCGGCAGTGAGCTTCTGCGAATACGCCTTACCTACCTGAGCGGCAGGCAATTCGACGGTCGCGGGTAGCGGGTACGCAGCAACGACTGTCACCTTGCCCCCGTTGGTCGTCGACGCGATGGCGCCGGTCGAGGTGTCGAGCGCGAGGTTTTTGACCTTCTCCAGTGCCGGAACCTTGGTATCGGTCAGAGCGGTGGTGGCGCGGGTCGTCAGATCGACCGACCACAGGTGTCCGTTCATGACGTCCGCGACATATGCAATGCCTGCCGCAGCGTCGACGACCACGCCGTTGGGAATCGCGGTCGGAGACAGCGTGGTCTTCGACAGAACCGCGCCGGCCGGGGTGATCGCCCACAGGTTGGTTGCCCGGGTGTCGGTCATGTAGATGTTGCCGGTGTTCGTGTCGACATCGACGTCGACCGGGTAGAGGTTGTCGGCACGCACGATCGACTTGAGTGCTCCGCCCTTGCGTACGTCCGCCTGCCACAGCGTGCGGCCGTAATTCTCGTCGAAGAAGTTGGTGTCCGCGATGTAGAGGAAGCCGCGGACACTGTCGAAGGCGAGCTTGGTCGGCGTTGCCGACTTGTGGACCAGAATGCTCGACACGGCGTCGGCGGCGTTGGGGTCGACGACTCGGATGTTGCCGGACTTGTAGTCCGAGAAGTACGCGCGGTGTGTTGTGGGATCGACGACGACATCGTTGATCTGCGGACGCGAGCCGTCGGGGTTCTTCTCGCTCAGCGTGACCGTCTTTTCGACCTTCCCGGTCTTCGTGTCGACAATCGAGATCGCGCCGCCGTAGGAGGAGGACACGTATGCGCGTCCGAGGCCTGAGTCGACGGCAAGTGCCGACGGGTAACCGACGACGCCGTCGATGGTGCCGACGGACTTGCCGGTGTTCGTGTCGACGACGGACAACGAGCTGGTCGGTCCGCCGTACTGCGTGATGTATCCGCGGTGGGTTGCCGAGTCGACGACGATGTCGCCGGGCTGGGTTGCGGAATAGCTTCCGACAACACCGTGTGTCGGATCCTCGGGTGAGGCGTGTGCAGCGGGAGCAGTGACGGCCAGGCCGACAGCAGCAGCGGCGACGGCGAGTGATGCGGTGACCGCACGCCGACGGTATTGCAGTTTCATGAGGGGTGCCCTACTTCTTTGGAAGACTCTGCGAAACCTGCCCAATCGAGGCAAGTCAGGCAAACCTAACCTAAGTTTCGATCTCGATGTTGAGACACGGGCCACACCTTGGGCCCGGATCGACACACCTCTCAATCGCCCGAAATTGTATTTCCACATAACGTGTGACCTTGCTCACATTACGGATGGATAACGGAACGGACACAACCGGACATTCACTCGGGCACCCCCACCTACCTGGGAAGAGTCTCCTGCGCTTTGTGTGACGCGTTGTACGGCTTTCGCCACGCCGCGTTATCAAATGGTGACACGAGCGACTCGAGCCGTTACCGTCGTTTTCGGCCGGGAAACTCGGCCACCTCCGGCCCGCCGCGCCAAGCCTTGTCCCGCGGGTACCGGACTTCCGACAGAGCATTCCAGGGACGAGGACGGGGGACCCAAAGTCCTCTGTGAGAACAGAAAAGTTCTCCAGTGGACACCGGTTCGATCGCAAGACCGAATCTTGGGGTGAAGCCAGACCCTTTCCAGCCAGGAAAGGCGAGGCCGGGCGACCTCTCAGCCCGAACCCGACAGCTGACCTCGCAGGCGCGTGTGGAGAGGATTTCGACCATCATGAGCGGACGCCATCGCAAGCCCACCACCACCGGCCGCACTGTCGCCAAGGTCGCCGTCACCGGCGCCATCATGGGCGTAGCAGGAATTGCAGCCACCGGAACCGCAAACGCTGCCCCCGACTCCGACTGGGATCGTCTCGCCCAGTGTGAGGCCGGCGGAAACTGGGCCATCAACACGGGCAACGGTTACCAGGGCGGACTGCAGTTCTCCCCCAGCACGTGGAACGCACACGGCGGCGGACAGTACGCAGCCACCGCAAACCAGGCCACTCGCGAGCAGCAGATCGTTGTTGCCGAGCGTGTTCTCGCAAACCAGGGTTGGGGCGCATGGCCGTCCTGCTCCTCCAGCCTCGGGCTGAGCAGCGGCGCCACCGAGCGTTCCGCTCCGGCCACGACGGCTCCTCAGGCAGCTCCGGCTCCGGCGCAGCAGGTCGCACAGACCGTTGCACACCCGGTCGCCGACGCCATCGATCAGGCAATCGCATTCGCCGAGGCCAACGGTATCCCGGTCGACCCGCAGATCCTCGCAGTCGCCGACACCGCGAAGTCGTTCCTCAAGTAACACCGGCAAGACTGTCCGCTCGGACGCTCGAACATCAAGAAGGCCCGCACCGATTCGGTGCGGGCCTTCTTCGTGTCGAGTTGTTATCGGTTGATGACGGTGTGCGGGTGTACGTAAGGAAGTGACTCCACCGGAACCGGAAAGGTGGTGTCCTCGCCGAAGGGTGAAAGTCCACCTGCGCGGGTCGATGACAATTCGGTCACTGCGTGATCTCCGTCTGCAGTTTCCGGCCATCCTGGATCTACATAGTGTTGCTTCGAATTGTTGGCCACGAAGTCATTTTGACAGGACGCCGTTACGCCGTACAGACCAGGTCTCTAATCTGATACCTGATGACCGAAACACGTGGCACCCCGGCGGGCAGTTCCGCAGCCGAAAGTCTGACCGATTGGCTCTCGGCGCGCAGTGACGCCGAGTTGACGGAGTTGCTGCGTCTGCGCCCCGATCTGGCCGTACCGCCGCCGAGCACGATGGTGGTTCTCAGCGGTCGGGCACAGCAACGCGCGTCGGTCAGCCGAGCGGCGGACGAACTCGACACCCTCGATTTCGGTCTTCTCGAATTGTTGGCACTGGCCGGCGCCGAGGAAACTCCGATGACGCGGGCGGAGCTCAACAGTGCGATCGCCGAACGAGCGCTGACCGGCAAGGGCAAGGTCACCAAGAAGGCCGTCGACAAGTCTCTGTCGAAGATGCGCGCGTCCGCCCTCATCTGGGGTGTCGATCCCATCAGCGTCGTCCCGGCAGTCATCGGGATGATTCCGTGGCGTGTGGGGCGCGCCCTCGAACCTGCCGAGGCGATGACCGAGACCGAGATCTCGGCTGCGCTCAACGCTCTGGACACCCGCGAGCGGGATCTCCTCGAGACACTCGCCAACTCCAGCCCGATCGGTCGCACCCGCGACGCTGCCCCCGGAACGCCGCCTGAGCGCCCGGTTCAACGACTGCTGGCGGCCGGCCTGCTGCGGTGGCTCGACGAGCAGACCGTCGAGCTTCCGGCGACGGTTCGTCAGGTCATCCGCGGCGAGCCGGTTTTCGATCCGACGACGCTGACCGCACCTGTCATCGGGGGCGACAAACTCAAGCCGGCGGACGTGAACGCCGCAGCAGCCGGCGAGGCGCTCGAGTTGGTACGCCAATGCGAGAACGTGATCGCCGTTCTGGGCGCAGCGCCGGCTCCCGCACTGCGAGCCGGTGGGCTCGGTGTTCGAGAACTACGACGCGTGGCCAAGACGGCCGATCTCGACGAAGCGCGCGTGAGCCTACTTGTCGAGTTGCTCTCGGCAGCTGGACTCATCGCCAGTGGAACACCAGACCCGGCGCCGGTCTCGGACAACGCGGACGAATACTGGACGCCCACGCTCGCGGTCGACGGCTGGCTGAACGCATCCACAGCGCGACGGTGGGAGGTCCTGGCGTCCGCCTGGGTCGACGTACCTCGAGTCCCGTGGATGATCGGGCTGCGCGATTCCACCGACAAGCCCATCGCGGCGTTGTCCGAGGAGGGCCGCGCTCCGGCGGCTCCGCGAGATCGTCAGGCCATTCTGGGGCTGCTCTCCGAACTCGACAGCGGCCAGACTGCATCGGCCGTCGAGGTAAGTCGGCTGCTGGCGTGGCGACGCCCGCGATGGAGCGGGCGCCTGCGGACGTTCGCGATCGAGCGGACTCTGGACGAGGCCGCTGCTCTCGGGCTGGTGGCCCGCGGCGCGTTGTCGTCACCTGGACGAGCCTTGCTGCACGGCGGGGACGCCGAAGCCGAAATGCAGTCCGCGCTACCCGAGCCCATCGACTACATCCTGGTCCAGGCGGATCTGACTCTGGTTGCGCCCGGCCCGCTGGTACCGGACCTGCTCGAGCAGGTGAGCCTGGTCGCAGACATCGAGTCGGCCGGATCGGCGTCCATGTACCGCATCAGCGAGGACAGCGTGCGTCGTGCGCTCGACGCCGGTCTGACGGCCACCGAACTGCATGCGATGTTCGCTTCGAAATCGAAGACTCCTGTCCCCCAATCACTTTCGTATTTGATCGACGATGTCGCCCGTCGACACGGACGACTGCGTGCCGGAGTGGCGGCGTCGTTCATTCGATGTGAGGACGCGTCACTGCTGGCGGAGGTCCTCGCATCCGCAGTGGCCGAGCCGTTGGCACTGCGCGCCTTGGCTCCCACCGTCGCGATTTCGCAGGCCCCTCTCCGCGAAGTCCTGACCGAGCTGCGAGCCGCCGGATTCGCGCCGGCAGGTGAGGACTCCTCGGGCACGTTGGTCGATCTCCGCCCACGTGGGGCACGTGTACCCAACCGTCGCAGCCGACCGGCGTCGAGGATGCCGGCGAGCCCGTCGGCGGATCAGCTGGCGTCGTTGGTCCGCACGATGCGGGCCGGAGACCGTGCTTCCGCCCCCGGCCGCGGCGGAGTGCGAACGGACGGTTCACGGGAGAACAACGCCGCCACCATCGCCTTGCTGGCCACGGCGGCCCGAGACAATTCGAGCGTCAACATCGGCTACGTCGACGCCCAGGGGGTCGCGACGCATCGCATCGTCGACCCCGTCAGCGTGGGCGGCGGACAGCTGGACGCCTTCGACCCCGCGAGCGG
Source organism: Rhodococcus sp. SG20037 (assembly GCF_031763325.1). NCBI lineage: Bacteria > Bacillati > Actinomycetota > Actinomycetes > Mycobacteriales > Nocardiaceae > Rhodococcus > Rhodococcus sp. SG20037. Next base: position 4,919,197 of record NZ_CP134497.1, read on the forward strand.
CGCGGTTCGCCGTTTCACGTTGCACCGAATTACTTCCGTCAGCCCCGTCGACTCCGGAAAAAAGTAGCAAAAAAGAAGCAACTGGCTTTTTTCTGTAAATGAAGTATGGTCGAGGTCAGTTTGTGATTGCCACTTCGAAAAATGAGGAGCGACAATGGCTGACAAGGCGCCGGGTAAGAACATGAAGAAACCCGCCCAGTCGATCAAGGAACGCCGCGCGGAGAAGCGGGCGAAAACTGCGGAGTCTTCCGAGTTCATCCGTAAGCGGAAGCGGAGCTGACAGCAAAGTCCAGAGAAGACGAGCTGATTGCGAAGCTGACCAATGCCTGCCTCCACCGACACCCTCGTGCACCTGCACGAAACGTTCAACCTGTTCAAGTCACGTAATCGAGGAACTGACGCACGCTCGCGCGGGTACGCAGCGGGCATGACCCTCGCTTCACTCTGCGTCCTCGACGAACACGCTCGGCAATCCGGAATACTTCTATCGGATTTACCGCAGAAAGAGAATCAACCATCGTGAAAAGAACAATCCATACCCTGGACCGCATTCAAACGAGACTCGAATCGGAGCTTGATTCCACTCCGGGTGATTCCGAAAAGAATATCGGTTACCGGTCCGGAATTTCCGAAGCTATTACTCATGTAATGGAAATGCGGAAGTCAGTGGTCGCGCAGAAATAGGAGACGCATCGATTAGGCGCTCACCCCAATAACTGCCGCACACCACCCACCAGAAAGACGACCTGGTCCTCGTAGAAGTCGGCAAGCCGCTCCGGCGCGAGCGGCTTGCCACTTCCGCTCCAATCGTCCGCCCGGCTCAACGCCTGGAGGAAGCCCATCAAGGCAATCGCCCAGCGAGTCTCGAGCCGTTCGGGATCGGTAGCAGGAAAAGTACGACGGACCTGGTCGAGGAGATGTTCACGCAGGTGCAGCTCGGTCGCCTCGAGGGCTGGATGGCCCGGTCGTGACATCTGCGGCTGCGAGATCTGCGTGACGATTCTGATCCATCGCATTCCCCGCGTGCGATGGCGAAGGAGCAATGCCTTGTAGGGCGCAGTGACGGCCCGTACCAGCGCCTCCACCGTCGGCGGCGTCTTGTCGGCGGAGAGGGCGTCGACGTTCGCGCTGATCTGATCTCGCACCGACGTTCCCATGTCCAACAGCACCGCTGCGACCAGATCGTCCTTGGTTCCGAAATGGTAGTGGACCGATGACGGCCCGAGACCGGCCGCGGCGTTGACCGAGCGCAGCGAAACTGCATCCAATCCCTCTGTCGCGAAAAGCCTTTCAGCAGTTTTGAGCAAACGCAGACGCGTCGCGTCGCCTTGACGGTTCTGCCGGGAGTCGGTCATACGAACGAGCTTCGCACGGGCTCGACAAACGTCTCAACCGTGGCGAACGCGGAGTCAGAGTGATTCACGGTGTGCTCGCACCCTGTTGTCGCGATCCACCCAGCCGTGGGCGCGTGCGTAGACCACCATCGCGGAGAACTTCTGTCTCCACTCGGTGTTTCCGATCCGGGCAGCGACGGCTTGCTCCAAGTGGCCGATGTCGAGCCAGACGTGATCCCCCTCGAGTTCCCCCCACGGTTCCAGTACCCGACTCAGAGTCTCGGATCGATCGTCGCCGCCAAAGACGACCGAGAGACTGGTGAAGTCGTCGACACTGTTCAGTTCGACGGTCGAGGAGTCGGGGGTGATTGTGACGTCCAGTTGCATACCTCTTCAATACTCCTTCGGAAAGTACTTGGTTCAGTCGATCGACTCGCAACAACGATATCCGACGTCATTGCACCAGATAACGTTGAACTACAGGTGATTACAAATCTCCCACTGTGCGGGAGGCTCAACTTATTGGATCAGTTGATCCATGTTAGACATCTCGATCAGAGCGAGTGATCCAAATCACTCCCCTGTCGACAGGAGTTGTCATCGTGTGGTCCGCATCGTCCATCCGCTTCGGAGCCTTCCTCGCCCCGTACCATCCGCTCGACGCCGATCCCGCCCTGCAACTCAGACGCGATATCGACCTCATGACACACCTGGACCACCTCGGATTCGAAGAAGCGTGGATGGGTGAGCATCATTCGACCGGCGCCGAGATCGTGCCTGCCCCGGACATGTTCATCGCGGCCGCCGCAGAGCGAACCGAGCGCATCCAGTTCGGCACAGGCGTGACGTCTCTGCCCTATCACCACCCGTTGATCACGGCCGACCGCATCACTCAGCTCGATCTGCAGACCCGCGGACGGCTCATCTTCGGCACCGGCCCGGGCAAGATCCCCCTCGATGCACACATGATGGGCATCAACCCGTCGGACCAGCGTCGTCGCCAGGGCGAAGCGCTCGAGGCCATTCTCGCGTTGCTTCGCGGCGAGGTCGTCAACATGGAAACCGACTGGTTCACGTTGCGTGACGCACGCGCACAGCTGCCCACCTATCGCGCGGACGGCATCGAGACCGTGACAGCGTCCACGATTTCCCCCAACGGTTCGGTGCTCGCAGGCAAGAACGGCCTCTCCCTGCTCTCATTGGCGGCGAGTTCACCCAGCGGCTTCGACGCACTGGATCGCAACTGGGATGTGTACGAGAAGGTCTCGGCCGAACACGGCCACCGCGCCGACCGAGCGACGTGGCGTGTGGTCAATCCGATGTTCATCGCCGAGACCCGAGCCGAGGCCGAGCGCGCCGTGAGCCGGCGGATCGGATCGATGGCTTCCTACGTGAATCGACAGACCGGCCAGAACCCGGCCTGGGCAGATACACCGGCCGGAGTCATCGATCAGTGGCGCAACGACACGCTCGGCGAGTTCGGTCAGGCGATCATCGGTACCCCCGAAGATGCGATCGCACAGATCGAGCGTCTGATCGAGAAGACGGGAGGGTTCGGCACGTTCTTGATCCTTCACGTCGACATGGCGAGCTGGGAGGACACCAAACGCAGCTACGAATTGTTCGCCTCCGAGGTGGTCCCGCACTTCCGGAAGCGAAATGTGGGGCGTCAGGCGAGCATGCAGTTCGCCGAGGACAATCGCGAGTACCTGATCGGCGGGCTGGTCGGAGCGATCACCAAAGCCCATACCGACTACTACGGCCGGCCGGCCGAGACGGGAGCCGTGCGCGCATGAGGGCCGTCCGTTTCCAGCAGGGAGAATTCGCGGTCACCGAGATCGCCGACCCGCCGCCGTTGGCACCCCATCAGATCCGCATCGACGTCGTCGCCTGCGGGATCTGCGGCAGTGACCTGAGCATGTCGAAGGACCCGTGCCGCTTCGTTCAGGTCGCGCACGACGGGGGCTACCCGCTCGCCACCTTCGATCCGGACGCGCCAGTGGTGCTGGGGCACGAATACGCGGGTATCCTCTCCGAGACCGGTTCTGCAGTAGACGATTTCGCGATCGGCGATCGGGTGGCCGGCATCGGCTTGGCCACCGACACCGCTACCGGGATCCCGACGATCATCGGCTACTCGAACGAGTACCGCGGCGCGTTCGGCGATCACATAGTCGTCGACGCGTTCTGGGTCCGCAAAGTTCCCGACCACCTGTCACTCGAGCACGCCACACTTGCCGAACCTCTCCACGTCGGCGAGATGCACCTCCAACAGTCCGGCCTCACCTCGGCCGATTCGGCGCTCGTCATCGGTTGCGGAACGATCGGACTGGGCGCCATCGTCGCCGCGAAAGCGCGCGGAGCGCAGATCGTCATCGCGTCGGAGCCCTCCCCCAAACGACGCGAGCTCGCCGCGAAGATGGGCGCGGACATCGTCGTCGATCCGGCCGAGCAGGATCCGATCGAACTGTGGAATCGAATGATCGCCGAAGGCAACCAGCTTGTCGGTCAGGCCGCGAACGGAGTTCTGATCGCCTACGAATGCAGCGGCCGGGCGGGAGTCATCGGAGAACTGATGCACACTCTGCCGTTCAACTCGAAGATTCAGGTTCTGGCTGCGCCGTTCGGCGACGAGACGATCATTCCCGTCGTCGGGCAGTTCCGGAGGATCTCGATCAACTTCGGTCACGGTCCTTACGAGAATGCCTACGACATCACCCTGCAGAGGCTCGCCGACGGCGAGATCGACGCCGAAGCGATCATCACCGGCAGGGTCGGTCTGGATGGAGTCTCGGACGCTTTCGCAGCTCTGCGCGCACCCGACGAACACGTGAAGATCCTCGTACTACCCGCGGGCCTCCCGGAATAGCGGTCGATCCTGCCCTGTTGACGTAGGGGTGCTCGCACTCGGGCACCTCTACTTCGGGCTGTGCGAGCGTCGCCTGTTGGCGTCTGCGCCCCGATACCAGGACAATGGCAGGGTTGGCGTCAGCCGACAACGCGGCGCAACGCTCTGTGGCTGCCGCGTTAGCTTCACTAGGAGGATTCCGTGACCGACGGACCGTTGATCGTCCAATCCGACAAGACGCTGCTGTTGGAGGTCGACCACGAGCGCGCCGGCGATGCCAGGCAGGCAATCGCCCCCTTCGCGGAACTCGAACGGGCCCCCGAACACGTCCACACCTATCGCATCACTCCCCTGGCCTTGTGGAATGCCCGCGCCGCCGGACACGACGCCGAGCAGGTTGTCGACGCGCTCGTGTCGTACTCACGATTCGCGGTTCCACAACCGCTGCTGGTCGACATCGTCGACACGATGGCCAGGTACGGACGCTTACAGCTGGTCAAGAGCCCGGTGCACGGCCTCATCCTGGTCAGCCTCGACCGCGCAGTCCTCACCGAGGTGATGCGACACAAGAAGATCTCGCCGATGCTCGGTGAGAAGGTCGACGACGACACCGTGATCGTCCACCCGAGCGAACGCGGCCGCCTCAAGCAGATGCTGCTCAAGGTGGGCTGGCCGGCCGAGGACCTCGCCGGCTACGTGGACGGCGAAGCGCACCCGATCGATCTCGCTTTCGAAGAGGGCCACTGGGAACTGCGCGACTACCAGCAGATGGCAGCGGATTCGTTCTGGGCCGGCGGTTCGGGCGTCGTCGTGCTGCCGTGTGGCGCCGGCAAGACGATGGTGGGCGCCGCAGCGATGGCAAAGGCCAAGGCCACCACCCTCATCCTCGTCACCAATACCGTTGCCGGTCGTCAGTGGAAGCGTGAGTTGATCGCGCGTACATCGTTGACCGAGGAAGAAATCGGCGAATACTCCGGCGAGCGCAAGGAGATTCGGCCGGTCACGATCGCCACGTACCAGGTGATCACACGTCGCACGAAGGGCGAGTACAAGCACCTCGAACTTTTCGATTCCCGAGACTGGGGATTGGTGATCTACGACGAGGTCCACTTGCTCCCCGCGCCGGTCTTCCGGATGACGGCAGACCTGCAGTCACGCCGCCGTCTCGGCCTGACCGCGACGTTGGTTCGTGAGGACGGACGCGAAGGCGACGTCTTCTCGCTCATCGGCCCCAAGCGCTACGACGCTCCGTGGAAGGACATCGAAGCGCAGGGCTGGATCGCGCCGGCCGACTGCGTCGAGGTGCGAGTGACGATGACGGACGCCGAGCGCATGTCCTATGCCGTCGCCGAACCGGAGGAGCGCTACAAACTGTGCTCGACGGCTCACACGAAAATTGCGGTCGTGAAGTCGATCCTGGCCAAGCACCCCGATTCTCCGACTTTGGTGATCGGTGCGTATCTCGATCAGCTCGACGAACTCGGCGAAGCCCTGAACGCCCCGGTGATCAAGGGATCCACCAAGAACAAGGAACGCGAGATCCTCTTCGATCAGTTCCGTAACGGTGAGATCCAGACGCTGGTGGTGAGCAAGGTCGCGAACTTCTCGATCGACCTTCCGGAGGCATCTGTCGCCGTGCAGGTTTCGGGAACCTTCGGGTCGAGACAGGAAGAGGCTCAGCGACTCGGACGCCTACTGCGACCCAAGCACGACGGCGGTCAGGCTCACTTCTATTCGGTGGTCTCGCGCGACACTCTCGATGCGGAGTACGCGGCACATCGTCAGCGATTCCTCGCCGAACAGGGCTACGCCTATCGGATCACCGACGCCGATGACCTGCTCGGACCTGCCATCGGCTGAGCATTTCTGCAACACGTTGCAGAATCAAATGGACATACGTCCAGTTATCTGTAGAGTGTCCCCTGTCACAGTCGTGTCCATCGGCCGGGGGTCACCAGCACCATGCGCTCAGTTCCACGTCTACGGGGTCGGCTCGCCGGAACCATCTCGCTGCTGACTGCCGCCGTCGTCGTCGCCGCGACCGGCGTCAGCGCCGCGGCACCGAGTCCTGCTCCTACTGCGCAGAACTCGGTGTACGCACTTGCGAACGGTTGCTTCGCGCTGCGCACCGAGTCTGGTGATTTCGTCCGTCGTGACGGGTCGGCGTACCTCACCGACGTAACGAAAGCCGCAGACGCCGAACCGTTCCGGCTACATGCGGCCCAGTTGGGTCGTTTCATGCTGTACGGCCCGGACGGGTCGATGCTCTCGCACGACGGCGCGGACTCGGTACTCGCCACTTCCGAAGCAACTCCCTCCACCGACTGGACCGTGATGTCCACCGGTGAATCGCTCGTTCTGACCGCGACCTCGAACGGCCGTCAACTGATCTCGCGCGACTTGATGCTCACGATGTCCGATCCCGGTGACGTTCCCGAATCTGCGTTCACGCTGATCCCGCGCGACGGCTGCGCCGACTTCCCCGAAGCGGAGGTGGGCGCAAACGGCGTTCCGGGAGAAATCGGACCGAACGGTGAAGTCACCGGATTCATCGACACACACGTGCACATGAATGCTTCCGAGTTCATGGGCGGAAACCTGCACTGCGGCCGACCTTTCGATCCTCAGGGCGTCACCGCAGCGCTCGTCGACTGCCCGGACCATCAACCTGACGGGATACCGGCGCTCCTCGAAAACGTTCTGTCGTACGGCAATCCCTTCGAAACTCACGACACCACCGGCTGGCCGAGTTTCGCCGACTGGCCGGCGCACGATTCACTGACGCACGAGCAGACGTACTACAAGTGGGTCGAGCGGGCCTGGCGTGGCGGGCTGCGAATCTTCACCAATCTCTTTGTCGCCAATCGTGTCCTGTGCGAGCTGTATCCGAGCAAGCGAAATCCCTGTGACGAGATGGAGACCGTCCGGATCCAGGCGCAGCAGACACGCGAACTCCAGGACTACATCGACGCCCAGTACGGCGGTCCCGGCCGGGGTTGGTTCCGCATCGTGAGCTCGCCGGAACAGGCCAGGCAGGTGGCCGCCGACGGAAAGCTGGCCGTCACCCTCGGGGTGGAGGTGTCCGAACCCTTCGGTTGCTCTGTGCGCAACGGTATTCCGCAGTGCACCGAGGACGACATCGACCGCGGCCTGGACGAGTTGTACGACCTCGGTGTCCGGCAGATGATCGTCACGCACAAGTTCGACAACGCCCTCGGCGGTGCCCGTTTCGACGGCGGCGTCACCGGAGTGGCCGTCAATATCGGCAACTACCTGGGCACCGGGGAGTTCTGGCAGTCGGAACCATGCACCGGCGTTGCCGAGGACAATGTGCTGCCCACCAAGGTCGACGGCGCACAGAATCTTCTCGCGGTACTCCCACCCGGAGTGACGCTTCCGGTGTACCCCTCTGGTCCGCAATGCAATTCGCACGGCCTGACCGACCTCGGCGCGTACACGATCCGAGGTTTGATGGACCGAGGGATGATCGTGGACATCGATCACATGAGCGTCAAGACCGCCGAAGCGGCTCTCGATATTCTCGAAGCTGCGAACTACTCCGGCGTCGTTTCCAGTCACAGCTGGAGCGACCCGAGCCTGTACAAGCGGATCTACGCACTCGGCGGATTTGTCGCCCTGTACGCCGGACAACTCGACGCATCGGACGAAAAGCCCGAAGAGCGTGGGTTCATCGACCAGTGGCGGGACGCACGGGCGATGCGAAGCGAGAACTACTACTTCGGTTTCGGCTACGGCGCCGACACCAACGGCTTCGGGCCGCAGGCCGCACCGCGCGGCGACGCCGCAGAAAATCCGCTGCAATATCCGTACACCGCCTTCGACGGCACGGTCATGGACCAGCAGCGCGCCGGCACCCGGGTTTTCGACGTGAACACCGAAGGCGTGGCGCAGTACGGGATGATTCCCGACTGGATCGCGGACATGCGCATCGCCGCGGGAGCCGACGGCGACACCATCATCGAGGACATGAGCCGCGGCGCCGAGGCTTACCTGCAGATGTGGGAGCGCGCGCGAAACTAGCTACCCTGGTGGACGGTCCCCGGGCGATCGGGGGCCGGTCCTAGATCGTCCGGCACCACCGAAGGAATTTTTCGTGGCTGACTTCCAGTTCACCGTCGACAAGGCTCACGCCAAGTCGGTCAACGACACACTGGCCGATGTACGCCGCCTGCAGATTTCTGCGGTGATCTTCGCGATCGTCCTCGCCGCGGTCGGGGCCTGGTTGATCAGCATGGGCGAGGTGTGGTCCATCATCATCGGCGCAGTCCTCGCCATCGGTGCGGCCAGTTCCCTGTGGGTTGCCGTGTGGGCACCTCGCAAGGTGGGAAGCGTCGAATCTCTGTATGCGGACAACCCACTGGTTCCCGCGATCGTCACCGAGGTTCACCCTCGAGCGGCGACCTTGACGGCATTGATCGACATCGCGAAGCCGGCGGCCGGAGCACCGCAGTACGCGCTCGTCAGCCGCAACGTTCGACTCAATCCGAAGTGGCGAGTCGGCGACCGCATTCCGTCGGTCGCACTGCGTTCGGATCGTTCCACCCGCAGCAAGGCTGACACGTGGCAGATGGTCAGTCCCATGCCGATCGAGTGGGGGACCAAGGACTCGGCAGTGCTGGCACGCGCGATCGCTGCTGTCAGTGCGAGCGAGTGGAACTTCCTGCAGAGCCGGATTCCCGATTCCGAAGAAGTTCGCACCCACCCCGATCGCCGGGTTCTGATCAACCCGGCCGATCTTCCTGACTCGCTGCGCTAGCCCCAACGGTTACGCGAGCGCGGGCAGCACTTCCTTCTCGAACATCTCGATTCCCGACGTGTCGTACGCGGCCTCGGGGAAGTAGAAGATTCCGTACTCGAGTCCCTGCGCCGCGAGCGCCGACAGGTTCTCGATGATCTGCTCGGGCGTACCCACGGCAGGCATTCCGCGGAACGCATCGAGCGACGCATCGGCGGCAGCTTCGCCGACCAACGGCGTCAGTCGGGCCTTCAGTGTCTCCAACCGCTGAGCCACCTCGGATTCCGTCGCGCCGATGGCCACGTTGTAGTTGGCCGAACGGACGATGGCGTCGAAATCGCTACCGACGGTGTCGCAGTGCTTCTTCAGGATTTCGGACTTGTGCGCGAAGCCGGCCGGGGTGCCGTCGAAGTTCGTGTACTGCGCGTACTTGGCCGCGATCTTGAGTGTGACCTTCTCGCCGCCACCGGCAACCCAGATGGGAATTCCGCCCTCTTGCAACGGAAGTGGACGGCACAGCGCTCCGTCGACCTGGTAGTACTTGCCGTCGAGCGTCGAGCTGCCGGTCGACCACGCCTGCTGCATGATCTGGATTCCTTCGTCGAGGCGGCCCAGACGCTCACCGGCAGAGGGGAAACCGTAGCCGTACGCACGCCACTCCTGCTCGTACCAACCGCCGCCGATGCCCATCTCGACGCGTCCACCCGTGATGAGATCGGTGGTCGCGGCGACCTTGGCGAGGTACGCCGGGTTTCGGTAACTCATGGCGGTACACATCTGGCCCAGTCGGATACGCGAGGTCGACGCACCGAGTGCGGCCATCAACGTCCACGCCTCGTGAGTCGCTTCTTCCGTCGGCTGGGGAACGGTGTGGAAGTGGTCGTAGACCCACACCGACTCCCACGGCCCTGCCTCCGCGCGCAGCGTGAAGTCTCGCATCACCTCCCACTGCTTCGCGGGGTCGATGCCGACCAGGTCCAGACGCCAGCCTTGAGGTACGAACAGTCCGAATCGCATGTAGCGAGCCTACCTACAGTTTCCCGACGCGCGACCGGGGTGACACCCGCGGAGAGTAGACCGGAATGAAGCGGAACATCATCGCCGCGCCGGCGAACGACGTCGCGCCCAGAGCGGCGAATGCCCACCCGAGTGGGAGCACCGCGGCGAGTAGACCGATCGCGAGCGGCCCACCGAACATGCCGGTGTCGTGAGTCAATCGCCATGCAGCGAGGAACTCGGCGCGTTCTTCGGGCGGGGCGATATCGGCACCGAGGGTCATGATCACGCCGTTGCCCAGCCCGTTGCCGATCCCCATCACGACAGCGACCACGGTCAATCCCACTGCACCCGTCGAGAACGGCAACAGTAGGTACGACACACCGATCACCGTCAGCGAAGGCACCGCGACCAGCCTGCGGCCGTATCGGTCCATGATGTGTCCGGCCGGGTACGAGCACAGCAGGTCCACGGCCGCACCGATACCGAAGATCACACTCACCTGGGCTGCATCCAATCCGAGGTGCAATGCCCACAATGGAAGAACGGCCTCACGCGAAGCGCGGGCGGCGCCCATCAGAAGGGAGCCTGTCCCGAGCGTCGACAGAGCGGCACGATGACGGCGAAGGATCTCCGGGAGCGTAACGTGTCCGTGATCGCTGTTGCCTGCCTGCACCTTTCGTGGCGGGTCGGGAACGCGGGCCATCAGCGCCCCGGCGAGCACGACGCCCACCAACTGGACAAGGAATCCTCCGCGCGCTCCCACCAGGAGAATCACGCCGGCCCCGATGAGCGGTCCCAGGAAGAAACCCAACCGCCACATCGCAGCGAACGACGCCATTGCTCGGGCCCGTAGACCGAGTGGCACGGTCTCGGCGAGGTAGCTCTGCCGCGCAAGGCCCCACACCGCATTCGCCAATCCGGTCAACAGTGCGCCGATACCGAGCATCCACGGAGTCTGCGCAAGGAGACAGATCACCACTCCTGTTGCACCCAAGGAACTTCCGCCGATGATCGACCTGCGCTCACCGAAACGCGACACGATCCTGCCGGCGGGGAGGTCACCGAGTACGGCGCCCAAACCACCGAGTGCAACGATCAGGCCGGCGACGGCAACCGAGGCACCCAGGGCGCGCGCGGTGACGGCCATGATGGGGGCAGCCGCACCCTGACCGATCCCGAAGATGGCCGCCGGTACGAAAACCGTTGTGACCAGTGGCTTGAGACCGGCAATCGCCGGCTGTTCCTTGGGCAGTGTTTCCGTCACGCGCTCACTTCTGCCGCGTCAGCGGCCCGCGAGAACCGATTCGCCGGACGATCGAGGCCGTAGTGACCCCGCAGGGTGGATTCCGTGTATTCGGTCCGGAAGAGCCCACGCGCCTGCAGAATCGGCACGACCCGGTCGACGAACACCTCGAGCCCTCCGGGCAGATAGGGCGGCATGATGTTGAAGCCGTCCGCGGCGCCCTTGTCGAACCATTCGGTCAACTCGTCCGCGACCTGCTCCGGTGTCCCGGCAAATGTCCGATGCCCACGGCCACCGCCGAGTTTGCCGATCAGTTCACGGACGGTGAGGTTTTCGCTCTCCGCAAGGTCTTTGACGAGCTGGTATCGACTCTTGTTTCCTTGGATGCGATCGATGTCCGGCAACGGGGGCAACGGGGCATCCAGCGAATGCTCGGTGAGGTCGACGCCCACCATGTTCGAGAGTTGGCGCAGCGAGTACTCAGGTGAGATGAGATCCGTGAACGACTGCTCCAGTGCCTTGGCTTCTTCTTCCGTATCCGCGATGAAGGGAACGATGCCTGGCAGCACCTTGATCTCGTCGGGACTACGCCCGTACTTGATCAGCCGCGCTTTGAGGTCGGTGTAGAAATCCTGCCCCTGCTCGAGTGTTCGTTGAGCGGTGAACACGGCCTCGGCATACTTCGCCGCGAAGTCCTTACCGCTCTCGGAGGAACCGGCTTGCACGAGCAACGGACGTCCCTGTGGAGACCTCGGCGAATTGAGCGGGCCAGCCACCGTGAATCGTTGACCGTCATGGTCGATGCGATGGACACGATCAGGATCGGCGAAGATTCCGGTCTCTTCGTCCAGGACAACTGCCCCCTCTTCCCAGCTGTCCCAGAGTCCGAGCGTCACGTCGAGAAACTCCTCGGCGCGCTCGTAACGACCGCTGTGCGTCGGTACCGCATCGAGGCCGAAGTTCGCGGCCTCGTCGGCGCCGGCCGACGTCACGATGTTCCACCCGCCTCGTCCACCACTGATGTGATCGAGGGAAGCGAACTTCCTTGCGAGAGTGTACGGATCGCTGTAACTGGTCGACGCGGTTGCAATCAGTCCCACCTTGTCGGTGGCCGCAGCGATCGCCGACAGCAAGGTGACGGGTTCGAAGATCGCCTGGGTGTTGTACTTGACCCGCGGGCCGACTGCTAGACCGTCGGCGAAGAACACCGAGTCCAGCTTTCCACGCTCGGCGATTCTCCCCAATTCCTGGAAGTGCTTGACGTCCAGGAGGTTGGCCGCGTTTGTGCGTGGGTGGCGCCACGCCGCCTCATGATGGCCGACGCCCATCAGGAAGGCGTTCAGATGAAATTGTCGTTCGGACATGAGTTCGCAGAATCTTTCCGTGAATGTGTGGTCAGGTGGTGACGCGCCAGCGCGAGAGCCGACGTTCGATCAGGACCAGAATCGCGTTGATTGTCAGACCCAACAACGAGATCGCGACGATGCCCGCGTACATGTTCGGGATCTGGAAGTTGAGTTGTGAAGCGGTGATCAGATACCCGAGACCGGCTTTGGCCCCGACCATTTCGGCGGCGATCAGCACGAGAATCGACGACGCGGCTGCCATGCGGATACCCGTGAAGATCGTGGGAACAGCGGCGGGCAGAACCACCTTCTGAAACAGCCGAATCGAGGAGAACCCCAGCGAGGCAGCGGACTTGATCAGCAGCGGATCGACCGTGCGCACACCCGAAATGGTGTTGAGCAGGATCGGGAAGGTGCAGGCGTAGATCACCAGGGCGATCTTCGATTCCTCACCGATTCCGAGAATCAGCACGAAGACGGGAAGCAGCGCCAAGGCTGCTGTGTTGCGGAACAATTCGAGAATCGGGTTGAGGAAGTCGGAGACCGGGCGGTACCAGGCGATCGCAATTCCCAACGGAATCGCGATCGCGATGGCCACGAAGAAGCCGGTCAGCGCACGCGTCAGACTGGCGGAAACATGCTCTTGCAATTGTCCGTTCTCGGCGAGGGTGAAGAATGCGGACACAACTTCGGTGAAGGGCGGGAGGAAGACCTTGTCCACCAGCCCGAGCCGAGGTGCCGCTTCCCAGATCCCGAGGAAGATCGCGATCGCAATCGACGGCTTGGCAATCCGCCAGGCGGTGGAACCAATGTAGCGCGCCGCCTTGCCGCCGGCCTGGCTCCGCTGCGCAACGTCAGGTGTTTTGTCGGCCAACGGTTTCGGGGTGGCGACCACCTCCGGCGTCGCCAATGCGCTAGACATGTGCAACCTCCTTGGCAGGATCGAGTTCGCCGGCCCGAGCGCGCTCGACTTCACCGTGCAGCAGCGTCCAGATCCGGTGCCGGAACACACGGAACTCCTCACCTGATCGCACGTCGTCGCCGGACCGGTCGATGTCGATGTCGACGATCGTCTTGACGCGCCCCGGGCGCGAAGTCAGTACTGCAACACGTTGCCCGAGGTAGATGGCCTCGTCGATTCCGTGGGTGATGAACAGGATCGTCTTGCCGGTGGCCTTCCAGATGCGCAGAAGCTCGTCCTGCAGCGACTCTCGCGTCTGTGCGTCCAGCGCTGCAAATGGTTCGTCCATCAGCAACACTTCGGGGTCGAATGCCAGGCTGCGGGCGATCGCGACTCGCTGCTTCATTCCACCGGACAACTCGTGCGGATAGCGATCCGCGAAACCTTGCAGACCGACCAGTTCGAGGTAATGCTCGGCGAGCTCGCGTCGCTCGCTCTTCTTCACGCCCTTCGCTTCGAGTCCGAACTCGATGTTGTGACGTGCAGTTCGCCATGGAAGCAGCGCGTATTGCTGGAAGACGATTCCCCGATCCAAGCCTGGGCCCGTGATCTGCTTGCCGTCCAGAAGGATTCGACCGGAAGTGGGCGAACTGAGTCCTCCGAGGAGGTCCAGCAGAGTCGACTTGCCGCAACCACTCGGCCCGACGAGGACCAGGAACTCCCCCGGCGCCACGTCGATGTTGATGTCCTCGACCGCGGTGAAAACTTCGTCGGTCCCACGAATGTCGAACTGTTTGGTGACGTGCTCGAGCCGTAGTTTCGGTTCTGTGCTCATTTTGCTGCCTCCAGTGCCTGTCCGTCAGCGCCGCTGTCGGGTGAATACGTTCCGTTGGCGTACGGGTTGAATTCGTTCGTGTAGATGTCCGACGGCTTCAACTTTCCTTCTTCGAGTTCGCCGTTACGGGTGAGCCAGTCGATCCACGTGCTGATCTCGGCATCGGTGATCGTTCCGCCTGGACCGGCGACCCCCGGGCTCTTCCAGTAGCTGATGAGCTTGGTGTCCTCGTTGCGTCCGCGGCTGTTGATGATCGACGTCAGCTTCGCGACCACTTCTTCTCGTGGGTGTGTCTGCGTCCAGCGGATGGCCCTCGCTGTTCCCTGCACGAAATCGGCGACCGCCTCCTTGTTCTGCGCGATGTAGTCGTCACGGAACACCAACGTGCCGTAGGTGAACGAGCCGAACAACGATTCGTCCGTGAACAGCTCACGAAGGCCACCACGTTCTAGCGCGGAGTCACGGAAGACCGAGCCGAGGGTGGCGACGTCGATCTGTCCCTGCCGCAACGCTTGTTCCGTGTTGACCGGCGGAACGACGATCAATTCAACCTGCTTGATCTCGTCCGGCGTAAGTCCCTGCCGCGCAAGCCATTCACGGACGACGAACTCGTGGTGCGCACCGAGGGTGTTCATCCCGACCTTCTTGCCGATCAGGTCCTTCGCCGATTTGATCGGACTGTCGTCGAGTACGTAGTACCCGTTGAAGCTCTCCTTGTCCGAGCCGTAGTACCCGATGACCGAGGTGATCGGTGAACCCGCGGAAGCCAACTTCACCACCGCCCCGTTGAACGCTCCGCCGAACTCGGTTTGACCGGTCGCTGCGTTCTGAATGCTCTGAGGGCCGCTGGTCGTATCGCCGATCCAGTTGAGCTCCACGTCGTTGAAGTAGCCGAGGTCAGCGGCCAGTTCGGGGTAGATGACCTGTCCGGTGCTGCCCTCGTACCGCAGGACGGTCTTGCCGTCGGCGGTCTTGACCACTTCGTCGGAGGAGCCCGAGCAGGCAACGGCAAAACTGGACAGAGTGACAAGAGCGACGACCGCGGCTACCGAGCGCGCGAAACGAGGGCGAATCATGAAGTTGCTTCCTGTAGAAGATGATTGGTTCAGTTCTCGGCTACACCTGTCCGGAGCGCCGTGTGCGGCGCTCGGCACAGGCAGGTGTGGGAATGTCAGTTCAACGACAACAGTTGAGCGACATGAGCGGGAAAGACCGAAACACGTGAGACTCCAATGAATGTGCAGACAGGATCGAGCCGTGAGCAGTGCCGAAACCATACGTCGGCACCCACTACCTGGGTCAACGGTTACATTCATGCCGGATTTAATGTGTGAGGTCCGTATCATGAGGGCATGCTTTCGCCGACGACTGCGCAGGACTTCGAGCAACACCGTGGCCACCTGACGTCGGTGGCCTACCGTCTCACCGGAAGTTTCAGCGACGCTCAGGATGCGGTGCAGGAGGCATGGATACGCTTGCAAGTCGCACAATCGAGACAAGGAAGCGACCTCGAGATCCGCGAGCTGCGCGGATGGCTCACCACTGTTGTCGGTCGGATCTGCCTCGATCATCTCAAATCGGCCGCGGTCAGAAGAGAAAGCTATGTCGGACAGTGGCTTCCGGAGCCGATCGTCACGCCCGTCGACGCCACCTCGGGCACACCCTCAGCGACACCCGATCCGCTGGAGTACGTCGTGACGCAGGAACAGAATCGTTTTGCTGCCCTCGTCGTCCTGGACACCCTTACTCCCGCTCAACGCGTTGCCTTCGTCCTGCATGACGGCTTCGACGTGCCCTTCGCCGAGGTTGCGCGCATCCTCGACATCGAAGTAGCCACTGCCCGTCAGTTGGCCTCGCGGGCCCGTAAAGCCGCAGCGTCGGCGCCGGTCCCGGTCAGTAGCGAGGAGCATGCTGCTGCCGTCGAGCGATTGGTGACGGCTATCGCGAGTCGAGATCTGAACGCCGTGATAGGTGCACTCGATCCCGATGCCGTCCTGATCGGTGACGCAGGCGGAACTACCCGCACGGCTGTCAACATTGTGCGCGGCAGCGATCGTGTCGCGCGGTTCTATCTGGGATTGGCCCGCAAGTACGGACCGGCAGCGGTGTTCTCGATGTCACCGGTTCTCGTCAACGGACAGCTCGGCGGTGTATTCGCCGGCTCACCGGGGGACGACCAGTACCCGCAGTTCGCCGCTCGCGTTGCCGGCTTCACTGTCCGCGACGGAGTTGTGTGCGCAGCCTACGACATTGCGAATCCAGCCAAGTTCAGCGCTGTGCCGATGCTCGATCACACCGAACCCGAACGCAAGTAGCGAGACTCCCATTCCTCGAGGTGTGATCTGGACACCTGCGTGCCGAACCACAGTCGGTGCAGTACATCCGATCCCAGATGATGCAATTCGGTGTGCGTCCTCCACTGCTGCGACGCCCACTCGGGTTCGTTGTGGGCGGCGTCGATCCCGGCCATCGCGCTACCTCGCAGTTCGAAGTCCAGGTCCCGACGAAGCTCCGAAAGCTCCGACCAATTCGCCTGTGGTGCATAGTGCCTCGCGCAAATTTCGGTCAGCAGCTTGAACAGGACGCTACCCGCCCGCTCGTCGACCCAGATCAGAGTGCGTCGATGCGCACCGCGCCCCACCGTCCACAGGACCACCAACGCCACGACGACGCCGATTGCCGTCTCGAGCATGCGGCTGAGGATCAGATGTCGGACGGTCCCGTGCGCACCACCGGCCGCGCCGAGGAGAATCGCGAGGGCGGTGATGAAGATGACGGCTATCCCGTAATTCCGCACCAGGAACAGCTCGATCCCCGCCATCAGGACTGCAAGTACCGCCACCAACCACAGACCGGTCGGACTCCAGGAGTAGATGGCACCCAACAGAATCAACCCGAGGACGGTTCCGCCGATGCGGTGGATTCCGCGATAGGTGCCCAGTATTCGATCCGGTCCTTGATGAAGGACCATCGCCGCGGCGATCACCGCCCAGTCCGGGCGATCGATGCCGAGCAGGACGGTGAGGGTTCCCGCCGCCATACAGGCAATGGACAGCCGAAGTGCCGTCACCGACGCTCGGCTGGACCGATTGCAGGCGCGGAGGAACCGATATCGGATCGTCGGGTCGGGCAGAGGCGGGTGAGCACCGACGTCGTCGACGTCGAACGCGGGGTCGGCCATGAGTTCCGGATCGTGGTCGTCGGAGATCGCCCTGGCCATCGAGATCTGCGCTCGTTCGAGTTCACGGGTCAACGGGTGGTCTTTCCCGACGATTGCGCCGCGGTAGAGGCACTGCCACGCGTCGTGCAGCCGAAGTGCTGCAGCGTGGCGTTTGTCTCGCGTGAGTTCGGGTGGGGCGTACGTCGCCTGAGCGTCCGTGTACTCCGCAACGGCCGAGACGGCTGCCTGTACAGCGCTGCGTTCGACAGCTCTCGGTGCCCACAGGATTCCCGTCATCGAGACGACCACCGCGCTGATCCCACCGATTGCCGTCCACATCGCGACCTCGACCGGCGGCTGGCCGGGAGTGGCGATCACGGAGCTGATCTCGGTGGTGAGCAACAGAAAGAACGCGCCCGGTGGACCCAATCGAAGCGCGTCGACGGTGAAGGCGCAGGTCGACACCACGACGGCCATGATCAGCACGACAAAGACGAGCAGCACCGTCGGCGCTCCCTCGGCGATGGCTCGGTGGACGGGCTCACCCACCGATGCCCCGACGAAGGACAGGATCGTCAGCGCCGTCGCAGCGATACCGACTGCCTTCCACCTGCTCCGGTACGGACGACCCTCACCGTAGATCGATGCAAATGCACCGAGGCCGACCAGGAGCGAAGCAGACCCGAATCCGAGCAGTGTGGCGATGGCCGCCGGAATCGCCAGGGCTAGGGCGACGCGAACCGCTCCGGGGTACCTGTTTCCCACCGGCGGCAATCCGAACAGGACGCTGCGCGCCGGCCGCGGAGCCGGGAGGTTGGACTCGTGACCCGCTGATGTTTCTTCGGGGTCCACTGCCCATCCTTCGCGCCGGCCTGTTCGTGTCTGTGTCGTCCCATTCTTGCGGGCGGCCGACGTGGAATTCGAGGCGGGTCCGGAGGTCGATTCGACCACCCCTTTATTGACACTATGTCAACAGTGTGGATGATAGGTGGAGTCGGATCCGCTCGCGGGTCGCACTTCATCGATCGGGAGAATCACGATGACGCAAGGATCTACCGCAACCCGGACCGCAGAACGACGGTCCCCGTGGATGGACGACGAATTGGAGGCCGTGGCCGACCTGGCAAGGAACTTCTTCGCCAAACACGTCACACCGCATCAGAAACGCTTCGCGTCCCAAGGTTTTCCCGACAAATCCGCATATCGAGAACTCGGGGCGCTCGGGCTCGCCGGCATGTCGATCCCCACCGAGTACGGCGGCGGAGGAGGAACTTTCGCGCACGACGCCGTGCTGTTCCACGAGCAGGTCATGGCGGGTGATCATTCACTCCAACTCGGCGTGCACTCGGGAATCGTGCCGCACTACCTCAATGCCTACGCCGATCACGAGCACAAACTGCGCTGGCTACCGAAGCTGGTGAGTGGCGAGTGGGTGGGCGCAATCGCCATGACCGAGCCCGGCACCGGATCCGACTTGCAGAACATCACCACCCGAGCCGTCCGCGACGGTGACGACTATCTGATCAGCGGCGCAAAGACCTTCATCTCCAACGGTCGCAATTGTGATCTGGTGATCATTGCCGCCAAGACCGATCCCAGCCTCGGAGCGCGTGGAGTGTCGCTCATCGTGGCCGAGGTCGATGACAACACACCGGGTTTCGAGCGCGGGCGAATACTCGAGAAGGTCGGACAGAAGGGCCAGGACACCACCGAGCTGTTCTTCGACCGCTTGCGGGTGCCTGCAACAAACCTGCTCGGGGACCGCGAAGGCACAGGGTTTGCCCAGCTGATGCAGCAGCTACTGCCCGAACGATTGATCTGCGGAGTTGCAGCCACTGCGGCAATGGAGCGTGCAGCCGCCCTCACCGTCGAGTACACCAAATCCCGAAACATGTTCGGGCAAAAGCTCTTCGATCTGCAGAACACGCGCTTCGAACTTGCCGAGTGCGCGTCCATCGCTCGTATCTCACGAACGTTCATCGACGACTGCATCGTCAAATACCTTGCCGGGCAGCTCGATGCGACTACCGCCGCGATGGCCAAGTACTGGCTCACCGATCAGCAGTGCGCCGTGATCGACCGCTGCGTGCAACTACACGGCGGGTACGGCTACATACTCGAATATCCCATCGCTCAGATGTATGCCGACGCTCGTATTCAGCGAATCTACGCCGGATCGAACGAAGTCATGAAGGACCTCGTGGCGAGATCACTCTGAGCAATCAGGAATCCGCCTCGCACGCCGGCAGAACGTCACGCACGATGGCGAGCAAACTGCGTACCAGCAGAAGGTGCACCTGTTCGCGGTCGAGCGCTCCCGTCACCAACCACTGCTTACTGGCAGCCTTGGCCAAGCCTCCGTACGCCACGATCATCGAATGAACAGCAGCCTCGCTGCCTTCACTCGGTCGAATCTCGAGCGCATCCATCATGCGTCGCGCAGCAACGTCGTCAGCATCCTGCAGGATCCGATCCATCTCGGGATCACGGCGGAGGTCGTCGGACATGACTGTCGAGATCCACATGTCGCGATGACGCCAGGCGACGTCGAGCCACCGATCGATCACGGCGCCGATCCGCTTCTCCTGGCTCGCCGATCGCGGAATGCGGTCCACCGCCACTTCGGGAATGAAGACGAACCGCCGCACGACGTCGAGATACAACTCCCGCTTGGAGCCGAAGTAATGATTGAGCAGCGGACGTCCGACCCCAGCCGCCTTGGCCAACTCGGTCATCGAGACGTCGGCAAAAGACTTCTCCTCGAAAACCTTTGCCGCGCTGACAATGATCTGCTCACGCCGGTCTTCGGGACCGAGACGCCTTCCGCCTGTGGCCGACGCGGACGTCATTCTTTTCTCGCGGGCGTGCTGTTGACCGTCGCCTGCGCCTCGACCATGAGCGAAATGTGCTCCACCAAACGCTTTCGAGAGATCTTGGAGGACGGGGTGTGCGCCTGATAGATGAACGCGAGGGCACCGAACAGCCCCACCGAATTGAGTTCGGAGTTCGCGGAGTCGGTTGCCTCGCCGCCGTACATCAGCTCGAGCGACGCGGAAATCGGATTCGTGAACTCCGCCATCAATTCTCGCCCTCGATCCCACAGCGCAGGTTCCGCCTGGGATTCGACGAACATGATGCGTCCACGTCGAGGATCTTTGAATACGTAGTTGGTGAAGGCCTTCACCACGTGGCGGATCAGGGCCGACGGTTCGGAAGGCGCCGCCTCGAGAGCGTCCAGAATAGTGTCACGCGCACCGAGAACGACCTCGTCGAGCACGGCGACCAGCAGTTCGTCACGGTTGGCGAAGCTCTCGTAGAAGTACCGTTCGGTCAGCGCGGCCTCGCGGCAGGTCGCACGCATGGTCGCGGCGGCCGCTCCCTCGGTACCCATGATCTGCAACCCGGCTTCGATCAGCTGTGTCCGGCGCGCGGCGCGGCGATCTTCCGGTTCCTGCCCACGCCACCTGCGCGGGCCGGTGCGCCGAGCCTCGGTATCCGTCATGTCCCCATGTTCTCACTGACCGGCAGCGCTCTCGACCTCAGGTTATCGCGGCGACCTCCGCAAGCGAACTGACATCGCCCGATGTCAATCAGTTGAATTCTGACATCAACCGCTGTTGACATCACTTGATGTCAGACTTACTCTTCGTTCAGTTGTTCACGCACCAATCAGGAGGCGTCACACATGGTCGACATCGACCCAACCTCGGGGCCATCGGCCGGTGACGAGGAAACTCGAACTCGCCGAACACGAGTCGTCGTCATCGGAGCCGGTTTCGGCGGCATCGGAACGGCTGTCCGCTTGAAGCAGTCCGGGATCGACGACTTCGTCGTTCTGGAACGTGCCGCGGAGCCCGGGGGAACCTGGCAGGTCAATACCTACCCCGGTGCACAGTGCGACATCCCGTCGATTCTGTACTCGTTCTCGTTTGCGCCAAATCCGAACTGGACGCGGCTGTATCCGCTACAGCCCGAGATCTACGACTATCTCCGGGATTGCGTCCATCGCTTCGGACTGGCCGGTCATTTCCACTGCAACCAGGACGTGACAGAAGCTTCGTGGGACGAGCAAGCCCAGATCTGGCGGGTACACACTGCGGAAACCATGTGGGAGGCACAGTTCCTGGTCGCGGCCACCGGCCCGTTCAGTGCCCCCGCCACACCCGACCTTCCCGGGCTCGAATCGTTTCGTGGTCAGATGTTCCACACCGCGGACTGGAACCACGACCACGACCTTCGCGGTGAGCGGATAGCCGTGGTCGGCACCGGCGCCTCTGCGGTGCAGATCATCCCCAGACTGCAACCGCTCGCGGACACGTTGACCGTGTTCCAGCGGACACCGACGTGGATCCTGCCGCACCCGGATCAGCCGATGACCGGCTGGCCGAGCGCTCTCTTCGAGCGGGTGCCGCTCACCCAACGACTGGCACGCAAGGGACTTGACCTGCTCCAAGAAGCCCTGGTACCCGGATTCGTGTACAAGCCGTCACTGCTCAAAGGGCTGGCCGCACTCGGCCGAGCACACCTTCGCCGGCAGGTGCGGGACCCGGAGCTTCGCGCAAAGCTGCTCCCCCACTACGCATTCGGATGCAAGCGTCCGACGTTCTCGAACACCTACTATCCCGCGCTGGCGTCACCCAATGTGGAGGTGGTGACGGACGGAATCGTCGAGGTGCAGGAGCGCGGAGTCCTCACCGCGGACGGCGCCTTCCGGGAAGTCGACACCATAGTCATGGGAACCGGCTTTCGTATGGGAGACAACCCGTCGTTCGACATCATCCGGGGCAAGGACGGCCGCAGCCTCGCGCAGACGTGGAACGGCAGTGGCGAGGCCTTCCTCGGCACCACCATCAGCGGGTTTCCGAACTTCTTCATGATCCTCGGCCCCAATTCCGTGGTCTACACCTCGCAGGTCGTCACGATCGAAGCGCAGGTCGAGTACATCGTGAGCTGCATTCTTCAAATGGACGAGGGCGGCATCGGCAGTATCGACGTCCGGGCAGACGTGCAGAGAGAGTTCGTGCGCGCGACCGACCGCCGACTCGCCACCAGCGTATGGAACGCCGGCGGGTGCAGTAGTTACTACCTCGTCGACGGCGGCCGCAATTACACCTTCTATCCCGGATTCAACCGATCCTTCCGCACCAGGACCAAACGAGCCGACCTCGCTCACTACGCGCAAGTACAACCCGTCTCGTCCGAATCACTCACCACTGCCCGAGAAACCGTGAGGAGCCGATAATGCTCGGCATCAACGCCTTCCGAGGCACACCCGTCGTCGCACCGTCCGGCGCGCGCCGCTACACCGACGAAGCACATGCGATCGCCGCCCGTGACGTCGAATTCGACTGGGACGGCGTACCACTGCATTACGTGCCGAACGAACCGATGGTCACCCACGTCATCAACTTCATGCATCTCGTGTTGCCCGAGGGAGAGCGGGCCATGTCCGCAACGCTCGCCGAAGCGCTCCCGCTCATCGAGGACCCCCGCCTGCACGAAGAGGTGGTGGGATTCGTCGGCCAGGAAGCAACACACGCGTCGTCGCACAAGGGTGCACGCGAGCATCTTGCGGACCTCGGCATGGACATGAAACCGATGTCACGCCGGATGGACTGGCTCGTGGACAAGATATTGGGCGACAAAGGATTGACCGGAAAAGCCAAGCACGCCTGGCTCTGTGAACGTCTCGGCTTGTTTGCCGCGATGGAGCACTACACGGCGGTGGTCGGGGAATGGCTGCTCACCGATCCCGCCCTCGAAGATGCCGGCATGCACCCGACGATGCTCGACATGGTCAAGTGGCACGGCGCCGAGGAAGTCGAGCACCGCAACGTGGCCTTCGACGCCTACATGTACGTGGACGGTAGCTACGCCCGCCGCGTTCGCACGGCGCTGCTCGCCAGCTTCACGTTGTTCGTGTTGTTCATCGCCTCGATGAACTACCTCTTCCGGCAGGACCCGTCGAAGGCGAAGGGCCGCCTGTGGCCTCTGCAACTGATCAGCGCCACTCGCCGCGGCCTGGTCCCGAACATGAAATTCCTGATCACCGAGATTCCTCCGTATCTGCGGCCGAGCTTCCATCCGTCCCAGATCGGGGACATGGACGTAGCCATGCGCTACCTCGCTCGCTCACCTGCCGCCAATCGTTCTTCCGAAAAGAGTGAAGGATGAACAAGACGACTGCCGACCGTCCTCACGACGCACAAGACTTCACACCGACCCGGTCGTTGAGGATTGCCGCACAGGCGACGAGCGCATACCGTCGAATCTTTGCGTCAAGTCCTGCAGCGCAGATACTTTCGCGTCCCAACCCGGTCCGCTACAGCGGATTCGACATGACGCTGGACGTGAAGTCCGTCCGGTTCGAGTGCGCAGACGTCCTGAGTGTCACCTTGACCCCGAGGGAAGGAATCACCCTGCCGTCGTGGATTCCCGGCGCTCACCTAGACGTCATTCTCCCCTCGGGAAGGCAACGACAGTATTCGTTGTGCGGAGACCCTGACGACTTGACCTCGTATCGGATCGCCGTCCGGCGGATCGACGAGGGCGGGGGTGGCTCCCGCGAGATACACGAGTCGCTGAAACCCGGAATGGTTGTCGACGTACGAGGGCCGCGGAATGCATTTCCTTTTGTCACTGCTCCGTCGTACCTCTTTGTTGCGGGCGGAATCGGGATCACTCCGATACTTCCCATGGTGCAACGCTGTCACCGCCGCGGAGTCCCGTGGCGATTGGACTATCTCGGACGAACTCGGGCAGCTATGCCATTCCTGAACGAGATCGAGGAGTATTCCAGCGGCCGGGTAACCATCCGACCCGACGACGAGCTGGGTCCGACGGATATCGGAACACTCGTCGCTGCTGCGGATCCAGGTGCCGCGGTGTACACGTGCGGACCGGTTCCGCTGATGAACACGGTGCGTGCGGCAACTTTCGCCGCCAACCCGACCGGATCGGTGCACAGCGAGAGGTTCTCCCCACTCCCGGTAGTCGACGGCAAGGAGTTCACGGTGCATCTGGCGCGCACCGGTCTCACCGTCGATGTGGGCGAGTCCGAAAGTGCATTGGCTGCAATACGACGCGTACTTCCCGGAGTAGCGTATTCATGCCAACAGGGCTTCTGCGGTACATGCAAGGTCCGGGTGCTCTCCGGGACCGTCGAGCATCGAGACACCCTCCTCACCGAATCCGAACGTACTGGTTCGATGTTGACCTGTCGATCACGTTCCACCGGTGGGTCTTTGGTGGTGGACCTGTGAAGGGAAAATTCTCTCTTTCTGCGGCCGACGCAGCCTTCATCCGCTCCGCTCCGCTGGTGATCACTCACCGGATCGAATCCGAAGCGACATGTGAAAGCTTGTGGCAGACGTTGACCTCGGACGGAGCGCTCACGTCGTGGGCGCACGGGATCACCGGAGCCGACTGGACCTCGGACAGACCATTCGGCGTCGGGACTACGCGAACCGTGCGAGCCGGCGCTTTTGCTGCACTGAACGAGCGATTCTTCCGCTGGGACGAGGGGCGCCGGATGTCGTTCTACGTGGAGTCGGCGTCACTTCCGGGGTTCAAACGCTTCGCTGAAGATCTGGTGTTGGAACCGACTTCGACTGGCAGCCGCCTCACCTGGACGTTCGCTTTGCAAGCGCAGCCGTGGTTCGCCCCCATTCTGACTCTGTCCCGACCGATCCTCCAACGCGTCACCCGCGGCTGGGCCGACGGCGCCGTCCACTACACACTTCAAGGAACTCCACGATGACGGCGACCGAGATCGACACGACCACACAGGCGTCCGACGACACAGTGACACAGGCAGTGCGCGACGCCCGTACTGCTTCCGAATGGTGGGCAGAACTGACATTCGAGCAACGCGCTCGTCGACTGGATCGGTGGCGAGGAATCATCGCTCGTCGCGCATCCGAACTCGCCGACGTCGTGCACCGGGACATGGGCAAGCCGCACCCTGACGCAATGCTCGAAATCGCCATGGCACTAGAACATCTCGCGTGGGCGTCGAAGAATGCCCGAAAGGTATTGGGCAGGCGCAGCGTCCGCTCCAGTTTGTTGACGGTCAATCAGGCCGCCTCGGTGGAGTATCGACCTCTCGGGGTGATCGGTGTGATCGGTCCGTGGAACTATCCGGTCTTCACCCCACTCGGTTCGCTCTCGTTCTCGCTGGCTGCAGGCAACGCCGTGGTCTACAAGCCGAGTGAGTTCGCACCGGCAGTCGGGCAATGGTTGGGCCGCGCCTTCGCCGAGGTCGTCCCTGAACATCCTGTGCTGCAGGTCGTCACGGGCGATGGTTCGGTCGGCGCGGCACTGTGCCTGGCCGGTGTCGACAAGATCGGGTTCACCGGATCGACCGCGACGGGCAAGAAAGTCATGGCAGCGTGCGCCGAGACCCTCACACCGGTGTTGATGGAATGTGGTGGTAAGGACGCGCTCATCCTTGATGCCGACGGAAATGTCGGTGCCGCCGCGGATGCTGCGGTGTGGGGAGCATTGTCCAACTCCGGTCAAACCTGTCTGGGCGTCGAGCGTGTATACGTGCACGAACATGTCTACGGCGAGTTTATCGACAAGACAATCACTTTGGCTGCCCGAGTTCATGCGGGTCCGGGTGCCGAAGACAAGATCGGTCCGATCACCATGCCCTCGCAAGTGGCTGTAATCCGGCGCCACATCGACGACGCGATGTCGCGGGGTGGACGTGTCGTTCTCGGAGGGCTCGGCTCGATCTCCGGCCAGTACGTGCAACCGACCATCATGGTCGACGTCCCCGAAGGCAGCCTCGCCGTCACGGAGGAAACTTTCGGCCCGACGATGACGATCACCAAGGTCGCCTCGATGGACGAGGCGGTGGAGTTGGTCAATGCGTCGCCATACGCATTGGGAGCAAGCGTGTTCGGCAAGGACGGAGCGGCTGTTGCCGATCGGCTCCGATCCGGAGGAGCGTCGGTGAACTCTTACGTGATGTATGCCGCGGTTCCCAACCTGCCACTGGGTGGGGTCGGAGCATCTGGTTTCGGACGCGTTCACGGCCCAGATGGTCTGAAGGAGTTCACCTACGCTCGTTCGACGACCCGGCAACGATTCCGTTCGCCCCTACCACTGACGACGTTTCGACGGACCGCCCGAATCGACTGGCTGGTCAAGGTTCTCATCCGCGCACTACACGGAAGGCACTGAAGCAATGACGGGACGCTTGTCCGCAATTGCGGGAACAGTCCGCGATCTGGGCATTCCACTGCCCGGACGCCGACTCGACTACGACGTCGCCGGGAAGGTCGTACTGATCACCGGTGGAGGCGACGGTATCGGTGCAGCGCTGGCGCGCACTCTCCACCGGCGTGGGGCCACCGTGGCACTGGTCGACGTCAACGAGAGTTCATTGGCAACGGCCGAGCGCTCATTCGAGTCACAGCGAGTCGTGACGGTGACGGCCGATGTCCGAGATCGGGACGGCATGACCGCAGCCGTGCAAACGATCATCGAGCAGCTGGGCAGAATCGACGTCGTAGTGGCCAACGCCGGAATCACCCCTCCCCCGGCAACATTGCGCCAGATCGATCCCGACGCCTTCGATCGTGTGCTCGACGTCAATCTCACCGGCGTCTTCAACACCGTGCATCCGACCATCGACGAGGTGATCCGCAACAGTGGGCACATCGTCGTCGTGTCATCGGCGGCGTCGTTCGCCCCCGGTTTGGGCGGCGCTTCGTACATGATCAGCAAGGCTGGGGTCGAAGCGCTCGGCCGGGCGCTGCGTCTCGAGGTTGCCGGCTACGGCGCTACTGCCGGCATCGCGTACTTCGGGATGGTGGATACACAACTTGCACGCGCAACACTCGACGACGACGAGATCGGGCGCAAACTCGACGCTCGACTACCTGGTCCCCTCCGTCATCGAATCTCCCCGGACCGTGCCGCCACCGTGATCGCCGACGCGATCGCGCGCCGCGCCGCCCGGACCCTTGCCCCCGCTGCCTGGGAACCCTGGGCGTGGGGACGCGGATTCATCAATGTCCTTGCCGACGGTTACCTGGCAAAAGACAAACAGGCACACGACCTGATCCGCGAACTCGAAGACAGAACCACCGCTGCGGCCCCGACGAATGCATCAGCCCTGCCAAAGGCATCCAGGAGAACATCATGACTACGTTGTGTGCAGCCTTCCAGCGAGTGTCGGCGGTGGCGCCCGACGCGGTGGCTTTGCGAGACATCGGCGATGCGCGAACACTGACGTGGCGCGCGTACGGCGAACAGGTTCGCGATGTTGCCGCGGGATTGGCCGGAATCGGCGTGGGACATGGCGATACGGTTGCATTGATGATGAGTAACCGCATCGAGTTCTACCCGATCGACGTCGGCGCCCAACACCTCGGCGCGACATCCTTCTCCATCTACAACACGTCGGCACCCGAAGCCATCCAGTACATCCTCGCCAATTCCGGTGCGCGAGTGCTCGTCTGCGAGGCCCAGTACGTGGATATCGTTCGCCGATCCGGTGCCACACTCGACACGATCGTGGTCGTCGACGCGCAACCGTCTGCCCAGCAGTCCGGCACCCTGACGCTGGAGCAGATGAAGTCCTCTGCTGCCGCCGATTTCGATTTCGAGAGCACCTGGCGTGCGGTGAAACCGAACGACGTCGCCACGTTGATCTACACCTCCGGCACGACCGGCAACCCCAAGGGCGTCGAGACGACTCATGCCTGTCTGTTGTTCGAAACCACCGCCGTCAGTGCTGTACTCCCCGTCGAGTTCGGTGACCGCATCACCTCGTACATGCCGTCGGCGCACATCGCCGATCGGCTCACCTGCCTGTACATGCAAATGGTGTTCGGCACCCAGATCACTGTCGTGCCGGATCCGAGCCAGGTAGCGGCTGCGCTTCCGGACTGTCGCCCCACGATCTGGGGCAGTGTCCCCCGTGTGTGGGAAAAGCTGAAGGTTGCAGTCGAATCGGCCGTCGCCAACGAACCGGACGACGCGCGGCGAGCGGCATTGCAGTGGGCACTCGACGTCGGTCGCACTCGGCTCGCACACTTGCGAGCCGGTGAAACAGTCCCCGCCGAACTGGAAGCGGACTACGCCCGAGCCGATGCAATGGTCCTCTCCGCTCTGCGTGCGAAACTCGGTTTTGCCGAACTGAAGTGGGCCATCTCTGGCGCTGCACCGATTCCGCCGGACACCTTGGCATTCTTTGCAGCCCTGGGAGTTCCGATCTCGGAGATCTGGGGAATGTCCGAGCTGACATGCATTGCGAGCACCGCACCGGCCGAGCCGACCCAGCTGGGAACGGTCGGAAAGTTGCTTCCAGGCATGGAAATGCGCATCGAGGCGGACGGTGAGCTACTGGTTCGAGGACCGTTGGTCATGAAGGGGTACCGCGGCGAACCGGCAAAAACGGCCGAAGCGATCAGTGCAGACGGTTGGCTTTCGACCGGAGACATCGTCACGGCCGACGCAGACGGATACCTCACGGTGATCGATCGCAAGAAGGAGCTGATCATCAATGCGTCGGGAAAGAACATGTCCCCCGCTGCCATCGAGACCGCAGTGAAGACGTCGTCGTCGTTGATCGGTGAGGTCGTGGCAATCGGAGACGGCCGAAAGTTCAACACAGCGTTGATCACTCTCAGCGCCGACGCCGCGGTCGGAGCGGCACGCTCACTGGGACTTGCGGCCGAGGCCGCGGTACTCGCCAAGGACGCTCGGATCGTCGACATCGTTGCAACTGCTGTCGCCGAGGGAAACTCGCGTCTGTCGAGGGCCGAGCAGATCAAGCGGTTTCACGTACTCACCACGTTCTGGGAGCCAGGCGGCGACGAGCTGACACCGACGATGAAGCTCAGGCGCAAGCCGATAGCCGAGAAGTACGCGTCCGAAATTGCAGCCCTCTATGCGGATTCGGTCGTAGAGGACGTCTACGAGCCTGCGCCCTGCGCATAGATCAGCGTCTCGGTGGCCTTGACCACAAACGTAGCGGCCGATCCCGGAACCAGATCGAGCTCGGCCGCTGCGCTCGCCGTGATGTCGGCAGACAAGCCCGGCTGGCCGGCTTCGTCCTCGGCTCGGACTCGGACGACATCGCCTCGATTTTCGATCTCCGCGATCGTGACCGCAAACGCGTTTCGTGGGCTCCCGTGAGGCGGATCCAGGTAGACCGACACTGCTCGCGGCTCGAAGACTGCCACGGCGGCACTGCCGGCCGGTAGGTCGGTCTCCGTCTGGCCCGCGATATCCACCCCGACCGGACTTCTGAGCATTCCGTCTCCGGCCATCGTGCCGCTGCGCAAGTTGATCCCTGCGATGCGTGCTGCAAATGCACTACGCGGGCGAGTCAGAACTGTTCGTACGTCACCACGTTCGACGACCCGGCCGCCGTCCAGCACGACAACGGTGTCGGCAAGGGCCAGCGCATCCAGAGCGTCGTGCGTGACGAGCACGGCCGTGCGATCTCCTGTTCGGAGCACTCTACGCAGCAACGACCGCAATGCCGGGGCGGAGGCGACGTCGAGCGCAGACATCGGTTCGTCGAGCAGGAGTAGTTCGGGTTCAGCAGCCAATGCCCTCGCCACTGCGACTCGTTGCGCTTGACCGCCGGAGAGCTGTGACGGCTTGCGGTCAGCCAATTCGGCGGCGTCGACTGCGTCGAGCCAGTGGCGCGCGGAATCGGCGGAATCGCGACGCGACCGCCCTGCACTGCGCGGCGCGAACGCCACGTTCGCGGCCGCACTGAGGTGGGGAAAGAGAAGTGCCTCTTGCGCGAGTAGAGCAGTGCCGCGCCGATGCGGCGCCAACGCGACTCCCCTACCGGTATCGGTGAGAACGCGAGAATTCAGTTCGATCAACCCACGCCGCGGGTGATGTAGTCCGGCAACCGCCGCCAGTACCGTCGACTTGCCTGCGCCGTTCGGTCCGAGGACAGCGGTCACCTCACCGGCCGCGACGTCGAACGTCGCAACGACATCGCGCTCCGGAATCTCGATGTCGACGTGGAGGCCACTCACAACGAACCCGCCGATCCGCGTCCACGCACCGCAACCACGATGACCACCGCGACTACGACCAACACCAGCGAAAGCGCTACCGCTGCATCCGGATCGGTCTCACGCTGGAGATAGATTTCCAACGGCAGGGTACGCGTGACCCCTTGCAGACTTCCCGCGAACGTCAGCGTTGCACCGAACTCCCCCAGTGCGCGAGCGAAAGCCAGCACTGCCCCTGACACCAGACCGGGAAGCACCAGCGGCAAAGTCACCCGGCGAAGCACGGTGGTCGGGCGGGCTCCGAGCGTCGAGGCTACGGCCTCGTATCGTGTGCCCGCAGTGCGTAGCGCACCTTCGAGGCTGACGACGAGGAACGGTAGCGCGACAAACGTCTGCGCCAGGACCACCGCGGTTGTCGAGAATGCTATCTGGATGCCGAGCACTTCCAACTGCTCACCGATCAACCCTTTGCGCCCGAACGTGTACAGCATCGCGATACCGCCCACCACTGGCGGCAGAACCAGCGGGAGCAGAATCAAGGATCGAAGAACGGACAGTCCCCGAAAATGACTGCGCGCCAACACCGCGGCCATCGGTACGCCGAACAGGATGCACAGCAGCGTGCTCATTGCCGCTGTCTTCAAACTCAGTTTCAACGCGGCAACCGACGATTCGGAAGTCACGAGTTCCCAGAACTGCGACCACTGCACGGTGGCCAGCATCGCCGCCAAGGGCGCGATGACAAACGCCCCGCCGATCAGCGCGGGAAGGTAAATCCATACCGGCAACCCGAGCGGGGCTCGGGCTGACGGTCGTAGGCGTGTCACGGAGCAGCGAATCCCGCGTCACCCAGAACTGCCAAGCCCTTGGGGCCCTTCACGAGATCGACGAACTTCGTTGCCGTTTCCGAATTCTTCGAATCCTTCAGCACCGCAATCTGGTACAGGTTGACCACCGTGGTGGCTTCCGGGAACGCGACGGTCTGAACCTTGTCACCAGCGGACTTCGCGTCGGTGACGTAAACGATGCCGGCATCGGCCTGCCCGGACGTCACCTTGTTGAGAACGTCGGTCACCGACGATTCTTCGCTGACGGGCGAGAGGGTCTCGCCTGTGGCCGTCTCGACCTTCTTCGTAGCCGCGCCACAAGGGACCTGCGGAGCGCAGATCACCAGTTGCGTCCCCTCCTTTGCCAGATCGGCGAACGACGCGATGCCCTTCGGATTGCCCGGCGGCACAACAATCGTCAAGGTGTTGCTCGCGAAGTCCGAGGGCGACCCCGCGACGACGCCGGCGTCGGTGGCCTTGGTCATGTTGGCGGCGTCAGCCGAGGCGAACACGTCAGCCGGTGCGCCCTGGGTGATCTGAGCGACGAGGTCCGAGGACCCGGCAAAGCTGAATGTGACCGATGAACCGGGGTTCTCGGACTCGAATTCCTTGCCGAGTTCGGTGAAGCTGTTCTTGAGTGACGCCGCTGCGAAGACGGTGATGCTTCCCGTGGCACTATCACTGGAAGTGGTTGTGGTCGGAGCGGCCGACGACGTCTCCGACGAAGAATTGTCGGAGGAACTACAACCGGTCACCAGGGCAAGCGAAAAGGCACCTGCTGCAACAAGTCCGACTACACGCTTCACGAATTTCCTCCAGTATGTTCAAAAACTACGGCGTTTCCACGATGACCGTGGTGGCCTTCACGATTGCGACTCCGATACTCCCGACCTCGAGTCCGAGCTCCCGAACCGCGTCGGTACTCATCAACGAGACGACAGTGAAGGGCCCACACTGCATTTCGACCTGAGCCATCACCTTGTCGGTGACGACCTTGGTGACGAGGCCGGCGAACCGGTTGCGGGCCGAACTCGCACCCGTGAGCGGATCGGCCGGTGCGGGTCCGGCGTTGGACCGGGCGAAGCCCGCCAACTCGGCACCGTCGATGACCTTGCGGCCGGAGTCGTCCGTCGTCGCGGTGAGAAGCCCACCGTCGACCCACCGCCGGACGGTGTCGTCACTGACACCGAGCAGGCCGGCAGCTTCGCGGATTCGAATGTTGGGCACCAGGTGATCGTAGGTCGCAAGTGCGGACCTAACAAGCCGAAATGCTCCGCAGATGCGTGAACTAGTCAATCATGATCACGTATCTGCGGAGCATTGTCGATAGTTGCCGTAGACGAATCAGCGCATCATTCTTCTGCCCAGGGCACACGGCAGGAGTCGGTGCTGAACCCCTGCTCGGTAATCCCCAACGCCGAATACATCCGGGCGCGCATGTTTTCGAGCCCGATCTGATAGGTCAGTTCCACGACGCCCGCTCGCCCGAACCTGCGCTCGAGATCCGCGACCTGTTCGTCCGTCACCCCGTTCTCCCCATGGGGGTCACCGGTCATGGCGTCGGCGTAGGCGATCGCGGCCCGCTCGTCTTCGCTGTACTTCGATGAATCCCGGTAGTTCGCGATCTCTTTCAACTTGTCGATGTCCAAACCGTCCAAGCGCGAGAGCATCGTCCCGAAGTCGACACACCACGAGCAGCCGACAGTCCAGGCGACGCGATAGACGGCCAGTTCACGAATGTTCGACGGCAGCACCTTCGACGCCTTCTGCACAGCCATTTCGTGGCGGGCAGCCGCTACGAACAATTTCCGATGGTTGGCCAGGACGGCAAAGGGCTCGGGGACTTCGTCGTACTGCCTGGCGGCGAATTTGTATGCCACTTTGATCAACGGACTGGCTTCTGACGGTGTCACTGCGGGAATGCGAGTCATGGCAAGCCTCCGTATGTTCTGGGGCACCGGATTCGATGCTCTCTACAGAGTTGGACGATGGCGGCGATTCAAACGTGACAAGCACCGCGTCCGAGCGGATGTGAGGATGCGGTGTCAGCCGACTAAGCTGCAAAGATGCCTTCGACGCCCCGCAACCGCACCGTCTCGCGTCTGCAGCCGTTCGCATCTACGATCTTCGCCGAGATGACAGCGTTGGCCACACTTCACGACGCGGTCAACCTCGGTCAGGGCTTTCCGGATACCGACGGTCCTGCGGCCATGCTCGAGGTAGCGCGCCGAGCCATCGCCGAGGGCGTCAATCAATACCCGCCCGGTCCGGGCATGCCCGTCTTGCGTCAGGCCATCGCGGAGGATCGGCGCATCCGCTACGGACTCGACAGTGATCCCGACTCCGAAGTTCTGGTCACCGTCGGCGCCACCGAGGCGATCAGTGCTGCGATTCTCGGACTGGTCGAACCCGGCGAAGAAGTAGTGCTGATCGAGCCGTACTACGACTCCTACGCTGCATCCGTCGCGTTGGCAGGCGCTGTACGTCGCACAGTTCCGTTGGTAACCGCGGGAGACGGATTTGCGGTCGATCTCGATGCATTGCGCGGCGCGATCACCGCCAAGACGAAGATGCTGATCGTCAACAGTCCTCACAACCCCACCGGCACCGTATTCACCGATCACGAACTTCGAGCGATCGCCGAACTCGCGTGCGAACGCGACCTGATCGTGTTGAGCGACGAGGTCTACGAGCACTTGGTCTTCGACGGCCTCACCCACACACCGATGGCGTCGCTCCCGGGCATGCGTGAGCGCACCGTCACGGTGTCCAGTGCCGCAAAGACTTTCAATGTCACCGGCTGGAAAACCGGCTGGGCGATCGGCCCGCGCGAACTCATCGACGGAGTCCGTGCCGCCAAGCAGTTCATGTCATTTGTTGCCGGTGCACCGTTCCAACCGGCCGTTGCCTACGCGCTCACCAACGAACAGCCGTGGGTCGTCGAACTTCGACAGAGCTTGCAAGGCAAACGCGACGTGCTCGGTAAAGCTCTGACCGAGGCCGGTTTCACGGTGCATTCCGGTGGCGGCACGTACTTCCTCCTTGCCGACATCAGACCGTTAGGCGAAACCGATGCGGGAGATTTCTGCCGCGCACTGCCCGAGCGGATCGGCGTCGCGGCCGTTCCGGTCGACGTGTTCGCGGACAACCGCGACGATTGGAAGCACCTGGTGCGCTTCGCCTTCTGCAAGCAGGACCACATTCTGTCCGAAGCTGCACGCCGTCTCCACCTGCTCCAAGGAGCAGCGCACCCATGACAGCGCGGACCATCCCGACCGCATTCGTCCACCGCTATCTCGCGTTCTCGCCGGACAACGACGTCGACTTGTCGGGTGCACTGCGCGCTGCCGGGATCGACCTCGAGACACTGTCCGACCCGCGCGCCCGGCTGACCCCGACTCAGGTCACCACGTTCATCCAATCCACCTGGCAGATCACCGACGACGAATTGTTCGGCCTCGGATCCGCCCCGGTCCCCCGTGGCACTTTCCGATTGATCTGCCTGACGTTGATCCATTGCCCTGATCTCGGATCGGCCTTCGCTCGAATGTCCGACGTGATCCGTGCGCTACCGGCTCTGGCCCCACTGTCGATCGAGAAGGGCGAGGAAAGCACTCGGGTGAGTTTCGCTGTCCGAGCTCGCGAAGGCGTCGCCGAACCTGATGTCGCAGAACGTGTCACAACCGATTTCGTCCTGATCTTGCTGCACCGATTTTCCGCATGGTTGATCGGAAAGCGCGTCCGACTTCGGGCGGTCGAGTTTCCGTACTCGGCACCGGATGCACGGTTGGCGCAGGACTACGACTACATCTTCGGAGCGCCGGTCACCTTCGGCGCGAAGCGCGCGGCACTGGAGTTCGACAACTCGGCCATGCGTGCACCGATCATCCAAACCGAGGAGACGTTGGAGGAGTACCTCCGAGAATCTCCGATTCAGCTCATGTCCGAACGTGATTACGACAGCACTGCGTCGGCGCAGGTACGACGGGTCCTGGAACTCGGGGTGAAGGGGCGAACCTCCACGGCCGAGGAGATCGCGGAGATGCTCTCGATCAGCGTTCCCCATCTGCGTCGACTGCTGCGGCGTGACGGAACATCACTCAATCAACTGCGCGAGGAAGTGCTCCGCGACGTAGCCATCGCTGGTTTGCGGCGCGGAGAATCCGTCGAAGTACTCTCGGCGCGATTGGGGTTCTCCGAGCCCAGCGCCTTCCGTCGGGCCTTCAAACGATGGACCGGCGACACTCCGAGTTCGTACCGCTAGCTGACGCAGAACTCGTTTCCTTCGGGATCGGTCATCGTGATCCACACGCTCGGCCCCTGCGCTCCTCGGTGCAGGATCGTCGCCCCCACCGTCTCGAGGTGCGCTGCGACATCCTCGCGCTTGTCGCCCACTCGTATGTCGAAATGGAGCCGGTTCTTCACCGTCTTCGATTCCGGAACCAGTTGGAACAGAACGCGGGGACGTTCGGGATGCTCCGGATCGCTGATGGCCGCACCTTCGCGCCAGACGAGGACTCCCTCGAATGTCGTGGTGTCGGATTCCTTGGCGTGACCAGCGGCGACGAGGCCCCTGATGAAGTCTTCGTCGCTGGGCTCCGCTGCCCACCCGAGTGCTGCGGCCCACCACTTCGCCTGTTCGTGCGGATGTGCCGAATCTACTGTGACTTGAAATTCGTATCCCATGTTCCGACGTTAACGCCGACCACCGACACCTAGTGAAGGTTCAGCCGAGCCCGGGAGTCAGTCGACGCTCTTGATGGTCTTCATGGTGATCAACGATGTCACCCGCGAGACAGCCGGAAGCCCGCTGAGCTTGGTGACCATGAAGTTCTCATACGTCGCGAGATCTTTCACCGCGACCCGAATGAAGTAGTCGGGAATTCCGAACAACCGCCGACATTCGATCACTTCGTCGAAGGCGGCGACCTGGGATTCGAAGTCCTCGATGGTGGCCTGGTCGTTGACTCCGATCTCGGCGGTGACGATCACCTGAAATCCTCGACCGAGCGCTTCCTGACTGACGATCGCCCGGTACCCGGTGATGATTCCGTCGGCTTCGAGCTTCTTCACCCGACGCAGGCAAGGTGAGGGTGTCAGACCCACCAGATCCGCCAACTCGGTGTTGGTCAAACTCGAGTCCTGGCGTAGGTGAAACAAAATTGCGTCATCCATGGCATCCATCGCACTATTATTGCGCACTGTTCAATATGTGGGCATTCTGAGCAATCGATCACCTCGATCTTTGTTATAGATTTGCGTCGTGATCGAACCAGCATCGTCGACGGCCGCACCAGCTGTCGAACTCCCACCGCGAACCCCGGCGTGGCGGCACGCCTTCCAGCTGTCGCTACCGGTTGGATTCGGCCTGCTCCCACTCGGGATCGCACTTGGCGTTCTTGTGGTCCAACAAGGGCTCAGCCCTTGGTGGGCAGTCGCTTTCACCTCGCTGATCTACGCAGGATCGCTGGAGTTTCTCGCGGTCGGAATGGTCGCGGCCATGACACCGCTGCCGTACGTCGCTCTGACCGCACTGCTGGTCAACTTTCGACATGTGTTCTACGCCTTGAGTTTTCCGCTGGAAAAGATTCGCAACCCCTTCGCCCGCTTCTACAGCATGTTCGCGCTGACCGACGAGGCCTATGCGATGTCGGTAACTGCCGATCCCAAGGCACTCACCGGACGCGTCATCGTCTACTCCCAGCTGTACCTGCACGGCTACTGGATCGGTGGCGCGATTCTGGGCGCGACAGCAGGACAGTGGATTCCGGACTCGATCGTCGGCCTCGACTTCGCCCTGACGGCGTTGTTCGTCGTCCTCTCGATCGAAGCGATTCGCGCACAAAACGGATTCGCGGTGCCGGTCGCCGCGGTCACCTGCGCTCTGGTCGCCCGGCTCGCCGCGCCGGACCACATGCTGCCAATTGCAATGGGCGCATTCGTGCTCTTCCTGATCGGGCGCTTTGTCTACGACTCACGAAAGGCGAAGATCGATGCCTGACACCTCGTACATCTTTGCCGCGGTCGCAGTCATGGCCGTGGTCACCTTCGCGCTGCGCGCAATCCCCTTCGCCGCGCTCATGCCGCTGCGCTCCTCCGCCCTGGTCGGCTACCTCGGCATCTACATGCCGGCAGGCGTCATGTTGATTCTCGTCATGTATTCACTCAAAGGGGTGTCGATCACCGCCCCTTCTCATGGCCTACCCGAACTGATTGCAGTGTGCGCCACGATCGCCGCGCACCTCTGGCGAAAGAATGCCGTCCTGAGCATCGTCGTCGGAACGACGATCTACGTCGCGCTGGTCAATACCGTGTTCGCCTGAGCATTTCCCATCGACGAGCAAAATATCTTTACTCCCGAATGGGCAATTTGTAACCTCCAGGCGCTTATCTGAACAGTTGAACACTTATACGATTTCAGTAGCGTGGCCGCCGGCCGCGACTGAAGGATCGGTGAGGTTCGATGTCCACGACAATGACCACGACAGGCACTCGAATCGCCGGTGCTTGGCACAGTCTGGATCGAGGCCAGCGTCGAAGCATCATCGGGATGACCGTCACCGTCGTAGCGCTCAACGTCGTCGGGTGGGCAGTTCTTCTCGGCCTGGTTGTCCCCGGCCACTACACGATCGAAGGCAGTGTCTTCGGCGTCGGACTCGGCGTAACGGCGTACACGCTCGGCATGCGCCATGCTTTCGACGCCGATCACATCGCCGCTATCGACAACACCACTCGGAAGTTGGTAGCGGACGGCAAGAAACCGATGTCCGTCGGGTTCTGGTTTTCGCTCGGACACTCGACCATCGTCTTCGTACTCGTCGCCCTCTTGGCTTTGGGTGTGCGGCAACTGGCCACCAGCCTTTCCGACGACAACTCCGATCTGGAGAAGTGGACCGGCTTGTTCGGCACCACCATTTCCGGCACGTTCCTGATTTTGATCGGAATCTTGAACCTTGTCTCTCTCATCGGGATTCATCGGGTGTACACGAAGTACAAGGCCGGAACCTTCGACGAGGAACAACTCGAGAAGGAACTCGACAGCCGCGGCGCCTTGAACAAGATTCTGGGCCCGGTGATGAAGATGGTTCGCAAGCCCTGGCACATGTACCCGGTCGGCCTACTGTTCGGATTGGGATTCGACACCGTCACCGAAGTCGGGCTGTTGGTGATCGCCGGCGGCGCGGCGGCGACAGGGCTCCCGTGGTATTCGATCCTCGTTCTGCCGATCCTCTTCTGCGCCGGGATGTCGCTTTTCGACTCGATCGACGGATCGTTCATGAACTTCGCCTACGGTTGGGCATTTGCTCAGCCGGTCCGAAAGATCTACTACAACATGGTGATCACCGGACTCTCGGTGGCAGTGGCACTGCTGATCGGGACCCAGGAAATCATCTCGATTTTCACCGACAAACTCGACATTCACGACGGGTTTATCGGCGCCATCGGGAACTTGGATCTCGGCGCGATGGGCTTCATCATCGTCGGACTCTTCGTCGCCACCTGGCTGATTGCTCTACTCGTGTGGCGGTACGGCCGCATCGAAGAACGGTGGCAGGCTCAGTCCGGTGCAGCAGTAGCACGACGAGCGACAGCAGACGAAGCGATGTGAGTTCGACTCGGTCTACGCAGAATCATGGGCCACCCGAAAGCGAATAGCTGATGTACGTCTCGCCCCATTTCAGGTACGCGCTCGACGTCGCCTGGCCGCGGATCTGGTCGTTCTGCCACTGGTAGACAGCGCGCCACGGAAATACGGAACTCACTTGTTCCAAGGTGTACTGCTCACGATGGCCCTGCGCGAATCGCTGTTCGAGATCTTCACGAGTGCGCGGCGGGAAATTGCTGATCAGGTAGGTCCGGCCGAGAGCCTCGATGCGCCCTGGCGGCGCAAAGACATCAGCGCTGCGATAAGTGAAGGCCGCATACAGGTAGGCCGCCACCACAATCGTTGCCAGCGCTACCGCGCCGATCTTGAATGCACGTCGAAGCAGGGTCGGCATTACTCACAGTACAATCCAATTCTCCTGTCGAGCACATTCAGTGCGTTTCCCACATTTATCGAAAGACGCATCCCGCGGAGTTGGCGAGATGCAATAGTGGAGTTCGAACGGGGTGAGCCCCGGCTAGGAGAAAACGGTGCGGATACGTCATGCGGTAGTGGGTGTGGCAATCACGGGACTTGTTCTTGCAGTGGCAGGCTGCGGTGGCGGCGACGGCGAAGCTGCCGAAGGACCAGGCATCGCCGTGGCGGCGGAAACCAAGCAAGTTCCCGACCGGGTGACCGTGCATCGACCTGGCCTCATCGACACCAGCATTTCCCCGTTCGACGTGCCTGCATGGCCAGGGCCGCACCCCTCCGAATTCCTCGAGCCCAACCCGCCGTCGGGCGAGAGCGGTGAGATCGCCGGCGACCAAGCTGCGGCAACGTACGCGGCCTCGCTCGACAACCCCGATGCACTATGGAATGTCGGTGGCACGGTGCAGTGGCTGGTTGTCGAGCCGATTCCCTGAAGGTCTTCCATCTAGGTCTCCGCTCTGACCGACTCCAGACGATCTTTGCGAGTTCAGTCCCGCGACAACGCTGCACAGAATTCGCCGGGTTGGTCGACATGCAACCGCAGCCCACCGATCGTGGTGGGAGTGGCCTTCGAGAGCCGTTTCGGGAGCGTGACCGAGAGCGGTTGATCGAAGTCGACATCCACGACAGTGCCGTCGGGCCCCGGCAGAACCAAGCGATCGTCGACAATCGCATTTGCTGTCTCACCGAATCTTCGGACCATGCTCGCCCGCGAAATCCGTGATCGGTCCACCTCGACTCGAATGCCCGTGCCGGAACGAAACACCACCGTTCGAGCGGACACGAGATGCGGGTGCACGACGCGTCCGGCAAGCCAACCGCCAATCGCAATCAGCGACAACACCGTTGCAACGAGCAGCACGACGCGAAGCCACTGCCACGGCACCAGGAAGTGAATCGCCACGGCCTCGATCACACTCGCCGCAACAAATGCCACCGGTATCGACATGGTCCCCCTCGCGTAGCCGAAAGTCGCTGTATCACTGGAACCTCCGTCTCTCCTGCCCGTCGAGAACAACCACAGTGATCGGATCACGCCGTACCGCCTGACATGAGACGTGTTGCGACGCGCGCGACCACTTCACGTTGCGCTGGATCGGGCACCAGGTCCGCGATCCCAACCGAGAATCCCACGCCTGCGGAGTCTCCGTCTGAGTACACATCGCCGAGCACCCCGCCCAGTGATTCCTCCAGTTCGTCCGACAAGTACGCGATCTCGTCTGCAACCTCGGCTACCTCGCGCCCAGCCAGAGCGGCGAAACGACGGTACAGATCCACAATTCTCTTCCGGTCGCCCTCGTCGGACAGCAATCGCGCAGCCGTGGAGAACAGTTCGTGTGGCGCTGCTCCCGAGATCGCCACCAATTCCCACATGTCGCGTTCACGCTCGAACAGACGCCGAACCGAATCCGTCGGGGACGACGCGATCAACTCGTCGAACGCCGACAGCAGCTCCATCGGGAGCGGCGAGACCACCCTCCCAGCACCTCGCGCCGTGAGCATTTCCTCGAGGCGCACTCGCTGGTCTGCGAGGACGCGCTGCTTCCGGTCTATCTCCGCGATCAGGGAGGAAAGATCTTCGGCGAAGTCGTCCGGTTCTCGTGCATCGATCGGCGTCGGTTCGATCATCGCGGCAATGGATCCGAGTGGAATGCCGGCGGCGGAGAGCCAACGAATGCGCATCAGCCTGACCAGATCGGGAAGTTCGTAAGTTCTGTAACCGTTGGACAGTCGTCTCGGCTCGGCCAGCAACCCCAGTCGGTGATAGTGCCGAACGGTCCGCGGAGTGGTGCCTGCCGCACTGGCCACGTCGCTGATTCGCATACGAACAGCCTTGACTATGACGCTACGTCATAGTCAAGGCCCGGCATGTCGGGCCTTGAGGCATAAGGTCCTGTTCTTCCTGTGTGGAGTTTCGCAGACGAATTTCGCGGGTATTGATCACTTGCGGCGGCGATTTCCAGAGCGAGGGGTCAGCCGCGCAAGGTCTGCCCCCGGCTGTCACTCGCCGGGCGGCGGGCCGCCAAAACCAGCGGGCCGCCAGAAACTATCTGTGCCAGGCGATGATTTCGATGCAAACGACACGACTCGACACCATCCTGATTCTGATCGTCGGGACGGCAATCGGACTGAGCGTCTGGCTGGCTACGCAGGAACCATTCGCGTCGATCGGACTCGGAATCGCAACGGTAGTGATCTGCTGGATCTCTTGCTCGATGATCCATGGCTTCCCACACCGATCGACGAAGGACATGCGTCCGCGCGAGAACCAGGATCGCGAGTCACCGAAACGGCGCTGACGCCGCGTAGGGATGAGGCCAACCGTGGAGGCCCGGACACAGCGAAGTTAGTGGTTCACCTACCGCAGGTGAACCACTCACTTCGGTCAGAGGATCACACCTCGTCAGGTCGCCAGGTCGCGACGGCCCAGATCACAGCGACGTCGAGGGCGATGATCACGATCGACCACAGCGGGTAGTACGGCATCCACAGGAAATTCGCCACGATCGAAAGTGCCGCGATGACGAATGCCATCCCGCGGGCCCACGCCATGCCGACGAACAATCCCAGCGACACCGCGATGCCGATGATTCCGAGCACGATGTGGATCCAACCCCATGTCGTGACATCGAATTCGAAGGTGTAATTGACTCCGACGATCAGCAGATCGTTGTCCGCGAGAGCCGCGATGCCCTGCAGCAACGCGACGATTCCCGCGACGAAGAGCAGGCATGCTGCCGCCACCGTGGTCCCGATGGCAAAGCCTTGTCGGACAGGGTGGTTCGCATGAGATTGGTGCGGAGCAGTCATGACATCCCCTTCTTCGGCGAAATAGCGTGAGAACAGTATTCAAAGGTTCACGCCGCCGGACATCACCCAGCAAGGATGAACAGCCGTCCAGCACTGCAATCAAATTTCATGGGAACATATGTTCGATTTCGGTGTACGGTGGAGTCTATGACCGCCACGATGCAACCGTCTCTGTTCGACAACGGTGACCTCGGCGTTTCTTTGGCCGATCTCGACGGCACGGTGCAGCGACGTATTCTCACCGCCGGCGCATGGGTCGACCATCGCCCGGCCTGGCTCACCGGATCGGAGGCCGTGTTCGACAATCTGGAAGCCACGGTGCCGTGGCGTTCCGAACGGCGTCAGATGTACGACCGCGTTGTCGACGTCCCTCGTCTGGTGTGTTTCTACGCAGAGAATCAACCACTGCCGGACGCACTTCTCACCGAAGCCAAAGACGCGCTGAGCAGTCACTACTTCGACGAACTCGGTGAACCATTCGCCACGTCGGGTCTCTGTTTCTATCGCGACGGTTCCGACAGCGTTGCCTGGCACGGGGACGATACGGGACGAAGTCGCACCGAGGACACGA
Source organism: Rhodococcus sp. SG20037 (assembly GCF_031763325.1). Classification (NCBI taxonomy): domain Bacteria; kingdom Bacillati; phylum Actinomycetota; class Actinomycetes; order Mycobacteriales; family Nocardiaceae; genus Rhodococcus; species Rhodococcus sp. SG20037. The sequence continues at coordinate 4,961,900 of NZ_CP134497.1, forward strand.
TGGTGGCCATCCTGTCTCTCGGTGCGGCTCGCCCGCTCCTATTGCGCCCTCGTGGGGGCGGCGAATCCATCCGCTTCAATCTCGGACACGGAGATCTACTCGTCATGGGCGGATCCTGCCAACGCACGTGGGAACACTGTGTCCCGAAGAGTGCGCGGGCCCTCGGGCCGAGAATCAGCGTTCAATTCCGCACTCGCGGAGTTAGATAGCGTCGCGGAGTTCGTCTCGCAGCGCCTTCCGATTGAGCTTGCCGACGGCCGTCTTCGGTATGGATTCTGCGAAAACAACCCGACGCGGCTTCTTGTACGACGCCAGTCGCTCGCCGACGTGCGCGACCAATGATGCTTGCAGTACGTCGTTTTCGACGGTCCCGTCCTCGAGTACCACCACAGCCGTGACCGCCTCCACCCACTTGGCGTCGGCGGTACCCACCACGGCGACCTCACGGACAGACGGATGCGTCAGGAGTGCATCCTCGACTTCACGGGGGTAGACGTTGTATCCGCCGCTGATGATCATGTCCGAAGCTCGGTCCTTCAAGAACAAGAATCCTTCGGCGTCGAACTGACCGATGTCACGGGTGTGAACCCAGCCGTCTTCGGTGAAGGTGTCCGCATTCAGTTCCGGTGCATTGAAGTATCCGGCGATCGCCGATGGCGAGCGGATCACGATTTCACCCGGTTCTCCCTGGGGCACTTCGTTTCCCTCGCCGTCGAGCAGCCTGATCTCGACGTCGATGGCCGGCTGACCACAGGACAGCAGGCGATCTTCCGTGTGATCTTCGGGCCGTAAGACTGCAATACACAGCGGTGCCTCGGTCTGCCCGTAGTACTGGAGAAAACGGTGTTGCCCCCACGCCTGCATCGCCCGTTCGATGGTGGCCAGCGGCATCGGCGACGCACCGTAGATCACGGATTTCAGACTCGAGATGTCTGCGCTCGCAAAATCAGGGCGTTCGAGAAGCATCTGAATCATCGTCGGCACCAGATTGATTGCCGTAGCCCGATGCTCGGTTATCGAGTCCAAGAAGGTCGACGGGTCGAAACCGGGGAGGATGACGGTCTTACCGCCACGCAGCCAGAACGGAAGCACGAAGACACCGCTGGCATGAATCAGTGATGCCGCGTGCAGCATCGTGTCGTCCTGAGTCGCCGGAAGCAGATTGAGCAGAACATTGCGGCAGATGCCGGCGTAGCTGCGCTGAGTGTGCTGCGCGGCCTTCAATGTTCCCGTGGTCCCGGAGGTGAACAGCGTCAGGATCACATCGTCGGGAGCTAACTCGACGTCCGGTGTGTCCGACGGCATGCTCTGTGCTTGGTCGAGCAGCGAACGCTGCCGCGCCGAACCTGTTTCCAGCCCGATGAACGTACGTTCGGGGAACCTGGCGGACAGTTCAGCGGCGCGGTCGGCGAGGTCACTACCGAAGACGACGTGCGAGGTGTCGGTGTCCTCGAGCATTCTCGCGTGCTCGTCGAGCGAGAGACGCGAGTTGAGCGGAACCCTGTTGATGCCGGCTTTGACACAGGCAAAATCGACGGGGACGCTGGCAAGAGAGTTGTTGACCAGCAATGCAACCCGTGCACCACGCCCGATACCGAGGGCGATGAATGTATGCGCCAATCGGCTGCTGAGTTCGTCCACTTCCGTGAACGTCATCGATCGATCGCCGAAAACGACGGCTGTTCGCGATCCGTGCTGTCGCGCACCACGGGCGATCAGGTCTCTGGTTACGGGCATCATGGTTCAGTTTCCTCGTTCGAATTCGGGTTGTTCTCGAACCGGCCGTGCCGGCCGGCGCCCGCGGCGAACGCAGCAGCGCCGCGCACACCTTCGGCGATGACAATGGGATTTCCCGCGACGCCCTCGGCCCGCAGTGCTTCGGCAAGTGGTAGATCAAAAGATCGGTAGGCCGACGCGCGATCCGCGAGCATGCAGAGTTGAGGGAAAGCGGACAACTGGTGCGCAAGCTCCTTGGCTGCCTGGAGTGACTGCCCCACTGGAACAACACGATTGGCCAGTCCGAAGGCCAGCGCCTCCGGAGCGTCGACCGGGCGACCGGTCAAGATCATGTCGAGCGCTCGCCCCTGCCCGACGATTCGCGGCAGTCGCACGGTCCCACCATCGATGAGAGGAACTCCCCAGCGCCGGCAGAAGACTCCGAACACGGAATCCTCCTCGCAGATCCTCAGGTCCGCGAGCAATGAAAGCTCGAGCCCTCCTGCAACCGCGTATCCGCTGATGGCGGCGATCAATGGCTTGGACAACACCAACCGACTCGGCCCCATCGGGCCGGTGCCGCCGCCTTCCGGATGCAACTCATGCACGCGAGCGGGGTCGGAGACTGCGGTCAAATCCGCACCGGCACAAAATGTGCCGCCCGCGCCCCACAGAATCGCCACCTTCTGACTCTCGTCCGATTCGAACTCCAGGAAGGCATCACGCAACTGCGCCGCCATCGGCCCGTCCACCGCATTCTTGCGATCAGGGCGATTCATCACGATGACGGTGACGCCACCGTCACGCTCCACATAGACATCGCCACCTGGTCGATCGGAGTCGGTCACGATATTTCCTCACTGCTCGCGGATAAGGTTTCCCGGTACCCACCATGCCACTTGTAACAGAATTTGTCAGGAGTTGTTCAAAAGTTGTTACAAACTGATCGAGGAATGTCCGCAACCCGAGTTGTGCTGGACCTCGCAACAGCGAGCCCGGACACCGAGTTCAGCACCGCTGTGCTGACCCGGGCCGGCGAGATCGTCGGCGTCAGCGCATCGAGCATTCGCGTGGCAACGGGCCGCCTGTGCCGCGAGAACAAACTGCGTCGTACCGCTCGTGGAACGTACCTCCTCAACCCGGACGGCATCCCCACCTACAGCGAAGTGGAGGGGTGGCGAACTCGTACCGATCGCATACGCCCCTGGGACGGCACCTGGATCGCCGTCGAGCACTCGGGGCTCAAACGAAGCGACCGCACTGCCGCCCGCCGGCACGATCAAGCGCTGCGACTGGCGGGCTACGAGGAGTGGAAGCCCACACTCGCAGTCCGTCCGAACAATCTCCTCGGCGGCACGGACAGCGCCCGCCGCACTCTCCACCGACTCGGCGCCGCCTCCGGATCGGCCGTCATGGAAATCGCTCACCTTGCCCCCGAGGATGATTCGACAATCCGCACACTCTGGAACTCCGAAGCGCTGTTGGCCGACATCGCGGAGGCCCGTGAAGCACTCACACAGGCGCAAACACGCCTGGCGACAATCAGTCGCGAGGAGGCGGCCCGCGAATCACTTGCTCTGGGCAGCGCGGTGATCGCGGTCATCGTGCGCAATCCGCTCCTTCCGGAAGAACTCGAACCGACGCAGCCACTGCGTGAACTGATCTCGCACATGCTCGAGTACCAGGACGCATCTCGCGAACTGTGGCAGTCACTGCTCGAGTTCTGATCGATTTCTCCCAGAAGGTAATTCAGTATGTTGCGCGGCCACCGCTGGCGTCGTACACGGCGCCGGTCGAGTAACTCACCGCCGACGACGACAGCCAGGAGATCAGTTCGGCGATTTCGTCCGCCGTCCCCATCCGTGCCATCGGCGTCAAAGACTGCGAACGGGCGAGGATGGCCGGATCGGTGCCGGCATTCATAGGACTTTCCACCGCCGCCGGAGCTATCGCGTTGACCAGCACACCGGTGGTGGCGACCTCTTTGCCGAGCGATTTCGTCAGCGCGACGACTGACGCTTTGGACGCGGAATATGCACTCTGATTCGGGTTTCCGTCCTTGGCCGCGATACTCGCGAGATTGACGACCCGTCCCCACCCCGACGCAACCATTCCCGGCACGAACGCCCGGCACATCAGGAAGGTCCCTTCGACGTTGATCCGGAACGTACGCTGCCAAGCCATAAGATCTACGTCGACGAGTGGCGCTGATGGTCCGACGATTCCCGCACTGTTGATCAAGATGTCGACTCTGCCGAGCCTGGTTCGAAGCGCATCGACTGCTGCCGGATCACTCACGTCGAGTTGTTCGTCCGCGCCTTCGGCAAGATCTGCCGTTACCACCCGAACTCCCCTCTCCGTCAACAGCTTTGCACTGGCGGCGCCGATTCCGCTCGCACCGCCGGTAACGAGCGCTGTGACACCCTCTGGGTAACCCTGCATCGCATTCACTCCTGAGTTTCTGTGCGCTACGCACTCAATTTATGTTGCAAACAGGCATAATTGCCATCACACTGTGTAGAAATTCTGAATATATGGCGTTTGTTGTCAACGTCAAATACCTGGAGGCCTTGCCGATGGAAACCCGCTGGTTGCACGCGTTTGTCGCGGTTGCGGAAGAACTTCACTTCGGGCGGGCCGCATCACGGCTCCAGATGGCCCAGTCGCCGCTCAGCCAGATGATCCGAAAGCTCGAAAAGGACATCGGCGTCAAGTTGTTCGAACGAAGCACTCGCAGCGTCGCACTCACATCCGGCGGACATGCCTTTCTCCCCCACGCCTATCGCGTCATCGAGAACATGGAGACGGCACGACACGCTACGCGCGCGTCGTCGGGAGGCGTCTACGGACGAGTCACAATCGGGTTCACCGGAGTGCTCAACTATCAAGCACTTCCGCCACTGACACGCGCGTTGCGTCAGCGTTATCCGGAAGTCGAACTGACACTCCTCGGCCGGATCATGACGCGCGACGCGGTCATCCAACTCGAGAGCGGCGCCCTCGATCTCGCCTTCGTCGGACTACCCGTGGAATCCGCATCACTGTCTACCCGGCTGATCCGACGGGAGGCATTCGGCGCTGTGCTTCCGATCGACCATCCCCTCGCAGAGAGGGACGCGATCGACCTCCGCGAATTGGCCGACGACGGATTCGTGACCACCCCGCTCTCGGCCGGCTCGGCCCTCCAGGAAACCGCGATGCGCGCCTGCATGAACGCAGACTTCAGGCCTCGCGTGGTTCAGGAGATCACCGATCCGTACATGATCCTGATGCTCGTTGCCGCCGGCGTCGGTGTAGCGCTGATGACGTCCGGTATGGCTGCTATCACCCCACCTGGCAGTGTGTTCGTCCCACTCACCGGCGAGCCGACGTTCATGAATCACGGAATTGCCTGGTCACCGCGGCACATGACCGATGCGCTCGCCGTCGCATTGGAGACATCCGAGGAAATTCTGCCGACGCCGGAGATTGAGACCAAAAACGTCATTATCTGAGACTCATTTAGTGTTGGACGCGCCATAGTCCTTCGTGGCACTGTCGTCTCAGCCGCCGAAAGGTGAGGGACGTCACCGATGCGTGGTGCATCACCAAACGTGCCGCCACGGCCGGCCCATCGGGACGAAAGGACTTCACATGGCACCACCGATCACCTCCACCGGTTCCACGCACTCCACTGCGGAGCACCCGAATTCGAATGCGCGCCGCGCCGCCGTTTCGGGCTTCCTCGGCAGCACCCTCGAGTACTACGACTTCTTCATCTACGGCTCCGCAGCCGCGCTCGTGTTCCCCAAGATCTTCTTTCCTGGCGGCGGCTCGACGGCAACGCTGCTCTCGATCAGCACCCTGGGCGTGGCCTACGTCGCCCGCCCACTCGGCGCAGTGCTGTGGGGACACCTCGGCGATCGGTACGGACGCAAGAACGCGCTTCTCGCCTGCCTGCTCCTCATGGGTGTTGCGACGGTCATCGTCGGTTGCCTGCCGACCTACGACCAGATCGGCATCGCCGCGCCGATCATTCTCGTCTTGCTTCGCCTACTTCAAGGGCTCTCTGCCGGCGGTGAATCACCCGGCTCTTCCGCACTGACGCTCGAACACGCGCCGGATCACCGTCGTTCGTTCTTCACCTCGTTCACCATGAGCGGGATCATGTTCGGCATCGTCGTCTCCAGCCTGGTATTCATCCCAGTGGCGAGCCTGCCCGACGAAGACCTCTACTCGTGGGGTTGGCGAGTTCCCTTCTGGCTCAGCATCATCGTGACCGTCGTCGCGCTGTGGCTACGTCGCGCCCTGGATGAACCCGAGGTATTCGAAGAACTCAAGGAACAGGACGAGACGGCCGGAATTCCCGTCGTCGAGATGTTCCGCTCGCACTGGCGCACCGTGATCCGTATCAGCATGAGCTCGACCTTCGCGATGATCAACACCATCGTCAACGTCTTCGCTCTGGCGTACGCCGTCGAATCCGGCTTCGAACGCTCCACGATGCTGTGGGCTATCGCGACCGCCAATTTTGTTGCCGTACTGACTCAGCCGCTGTTCGGCATCCTCTCGGATCGCTACGGACGCAAGCCCATCTTCGTCGTCGGCGCGATCGGAGCCGGCCTGATGATCTTCGTCTTCTTCCATTCGATCGGAACCCAAAGCGTCCCCATGGTCTTCGCTTCGGGAATCGTCATGATCGGAATCTTCTACGCGATGCCCAACGGCACGTACCCGGCGTACTTCCCGGAGCAGTTCCCCGCGAAGGTCCGATACACCGGAATGGCCGTCAGCCTCATGCTCGGACTCCTTGTTGCCGGCTTCACACCGGCTATCGCTCAGGCGATTTCAGCCGGAGACAAGAGCAACTGGACACCGGTCGCCTGGATGTGCCTGGGCTTCGCCGTCGTCTCCGCCATCGCAGCAATGACCGGACCGGAAACGTACCGCACGCCCACAGCAGAACTGGGCCAACCGAAGCCGAGCCTGCCGATCAAGCAGGACTCAGAGCTCACCAGCAACAACGCTTGACCGGACCGGCCCCTCGCGCTGAATTGCCGCGAGGGGCCGTCCCCACTTATGCAGGAGAATGTCATGACCACCGAATACACACGTCACCGTATCGGCCTTGTCGGGTCGGGTATCGCCACCTCACTCTCGCCCGCGTTGCACGCACACGAAGCAGCAGCACTGGGACTCGACGATTACAGCTACGAACTGGTAGATCTCGAGAACCTGAACATCTCGGTCGAGAAAACCGGTGAGGTGGTGCGTGGCGCCGTCGCGGGCGATTTCACCGGACTGAACATCACCCACCCGTGCAAGCAGGTTGTCGTGGACGCGCTCGACGAGCTGTCCGACAACGCGCGGTTGCTCGGTGCCGTCAACACGGTTGTGGTCGACAACGGCCGTTTGATCGGCCACAACACCGACCACAGCGGATTCCTCACAGCACTGCAGCGCGGTTTACCCGACGCCGCCTTGGACCGAGTGGTGCTTGCCGGGGCAGGAGGGGCGGGTTCCGCTGTGGCATACGCACTCGCCGCCGCCGGCACCACGGATCTTCGCATCGCAGATATTGATCCCGCTCGCGCTGCCGATGTGTGTTCTCGCGTCGCCTCGGCCTTCCCTGGCACGCGCACAACGGCTTTGGCGATCGATGAGATCGCCGTCAACCTGACTACGTGCGACGGCGTCGTCAACGCATCTCCGATCGGCATGGTGGGTCACCCCGGAACTCCCTTCGACCCTGCGGCGTTGCATTCCGGATTGTGGGTCGCTGACATCGTTTATCGACCGATGCGCACCGAATTGCTCGACGCTGCAGCTGCTCTCGGATGCGCAGTTCTCGACGGTGGGCAGATGCTAGTGGCTCAAGCCTCTGACACCTTCACACTCCTGACTGGTGTCGAAGCCGATACGGATCGCATGCGCAGCCATCTGAGCGAGCTGCTCTCCGAGACGGCATGCGCATGAGCACAACCGAACACCTACTTTCTCGCGAAGTACCAGGAGCACTGATGAATGTGACTGCGCCGTTCGCCGAACCTCTCGACATGGGCAGCGTCCGCCTCCGAAACCGATTCGTGTCGGCTCCGATGGAACGCAACTACTGCGAAAACGACGGAACCATGACGGACGAGTACATCGCGTACCTCGCTCGCCGCGCCGAAGGCGGTGCGGCACTGATCTTCACCGAAGCGAGCTACGTGCGCGCCGACGGCAAGGGTCGCATCCGGCAGATGGGCGTCGACGTCGACGAACGGATTCCCGGCATCAAGAAGATGGCCGACGCGATCCACGCTCACGGCGCCCTCGTCGGAGTCGAACTCAACCACGGTGGACGTACGGCGCAAGGTTCTGTCAGCGGGTTTGTTCCCGTTGCCCCGACACCGATTCCGTGTTTGGTTGTCGGCGGCGAGATGCCAGAACAACTCGACGGCGACGACATCGAGCACATCATCGAATGTTTCGGTGAAGCCGCGGCACGCTGCCAGCAGGCCGGCGTCGACGTCATCTCCCTGCACGGTGGCCACGGGTATCTGATCCACCAGTTCCTCTCCCCTGCTTACAATCACCGCGACGACGAGTGGGCCGACCCCACCTTGTTCGTCAACAAGGTCATCGCCTCCGTCCACGAGCACGCACCGGGAATCACTCTGGGACTCCGATTCTCAGCCTTCGAAGGCATCGACGGCGGACTCGACGCCGAGATGACTCGCGCTCGCATCGGCGCCATCGACACCGACCGACTCGATTTCCTCGACGTCTCGGCCGGCAACTACGAAGCGGGACAGTGGATCATCCAGCCCGGTGAATGGTCGCGCGGTCTCCTCGCGCCGTACTCCGAGCAGTACCAGCGCGACTTCGACATCCCGGTGGGAGTGGCCGGACGCATCACGTCGCCGGAGATCGCTGCGCGGATCATCGAATCCGGGCAGGCGAACTTCGTCAGCATGGCTCGTACGCTGCACGCAGATCCGGACTTCCCGAATCGCGCCATCGACGGTGGCCGGTACCGCCCTTGCATTGCCTGCAACTACTGCATCGACAGCCTGGCCGCCGGCCCCATTCCCTGCTCCGTCAACCCGTGGGTCGGCCGCGAATTGGATCAGCCTACAAAGCCGGCTGATGCCACCGTGCGGGTCGCCGTCATCGGTGCCGGGCCGTCGGGAATGGCCGCTGCCCGCGACCTCGCACTTGCCGGTCACCGCGTCGACCTGTACGACGAGCGACCCAGCCTCGGTGGCGACTTCGCTCTGGCATCGAAGCTTCACGAGTATCCCGAATATGGACGAATCGTGGACTGGTACGCCGCGGAACTGGCTGAACTCGGGGTCCACTGCCACACCTCGACCCGGGTAGATGCTGCTTTGCTCTCCGGTGTCGATTTCGACGCCATAGTTCTTGCCGCCGGCGGCGTCGGCCCCGTGGTCGATCTCCCCGGAGCAGCAACCCGTACCGTTCGCGACGTCCGCGAATTCCTCGTCTCCGGCGATCCAGCTCCTGCCGCTGTCACCATCTTCGGCGCCGACCGTGAGGCTGCGGCCGTCGCCGACGATCTCCTTCAGAAGGGCACCCAGGTCGTGATGATCGGCCCGCAGGAAACCATCGCGCACGACGTCGGACGCCGCGGAAAGATCGTGCTGCTGCCGCGCCTGGCCGCAAGTGAGAACCTCACGACCTACCTCAGCTCGATCGTCACCACAGTCGCCGCTGACCGCGTCACGATTTCGACGGCCGGTGTGCTGAGCGAGGTCGATGCTCCCGGCGAACTGCTGATCTCGCAAGGCGTCGAGCCGCGTTCGGAACTTCTTGCCGAACTCCGTTCACTGGCACCACGACTCGGAGTACATACCGTCGGCGACGCGAGCGGTGACGGCGGGTCCATCCATGCCGCACTCGTGACCGCAGCCGACGTTGCCGTCGCGATCACCGCCGCCGCTGCGGCACGTCAGGAGGTTCACGCATGACCACACAGGCAGCCACACCCGTGGCAACTGCATTGCCGCCCATTGGACTCGGAACCTGGCCCCTGGTCGGTGCCGACGCCACGAACTCGGTTCTCTCCGGCATCGAGGCCGGGTACCGCCTCATCGACACCGCCGCGATCTACGGCAACGAGGGCGCAGTCGGTGTGGCGCTGGCGGAATCAGGTGTGCCGCGAGAAGAACTGTTCGTCACCACCAAACTTCGTGGCAACGACCAGGTTTCCGGCGACATTCGGGGCGCCCTCGAGCAGAGTCTGGAACTACTGGGACTCGACCAGCTGGATCTGTTCCTGATCCACTGGCCACTCCCGCGAATCGATCGCTATGTCGCGTCGTTCGAGTCGATGCTGGCCTGCCGCGACGCCGGACTGGTTCGGTACGTGGGTGTGTCGAACTTCCTGGAGCTCCACCTGCGCCGCGTCGTCGCCGAAACCGGCGAGGCACCGGCAGTCAACCAGATTCAGATGGACCCGTCGCTCGCTCGGATCCCGGTTCGCCGCGCAAACGACGAACTTGGCATCTTCACTCAGTCGTGGAGTCCGCTCGGCCGGGGTGACGTGCTCGACAACGCCGTTGTGAGCGAGATCGCCGGTCGAATCGGTTGCACACCAGCTCAAGTGGTCCTCGCTTGGCACGTCGCGCAGGGTGTGGTTCCGGTCGCGCGATCAGCGAACCCGACGCGTCAGGCCGAGAACCTGGCAGCACTCGACGTCACCCTCACCAGCGAGGACATCGAAGCACTGAACAGTCTCGACCGCGGCGAATCTGCGGCGCGGGACGTCGAAGCAGAGGAACATTTCGGATGACGTTGAAAGTCGGAATCGTCGGCTGCGGCAAGATCGCCGGCAACCATGCCCGCGCGCTGCAACAAGTCCCCGGTGTCGAGGTGATCGGCTGCTGCGATCCCGATCTCGGACGCGCCCAGGAGTTCGCGGCAGCGCACGGCATTCCCGCAGCCGTGAGTTCAGTGGAGCAACTTCTCGCCCTCGGACTCGACGCCTGCACCGTTTGCACGCCGCACCCGGTACATGAAGAGGTAGTCGTGGCCGCTGCCGAAGCGGGTGTACATGTTTTGTGCGAGAAGCCCATCGCGGTCGATGTTGCTGCCGCCGAACGCATGATCGAAGCCGCCGACCGCGCCGGTATCACGTTCGGGGTGCTCTTCCAACGCCGATTCTGGCCGGCCGCACGTCGGATCCGCGACGCCATCGACGACGGGCGGATCGGACTACCCATGCTCGGTGAGGCGTCGGTGATCCTGCACCGCCCGTCTAGTTACTACTCGGCCGATGCGTGGCGCGGACGCTGGGACACCGACGGCGGTGGCGTGCTCATGACACAGGCCGTGCACCAGATCGACATGCTGGCCTGGTTCATGGGCGAGGCCGTCTCGGTCAGCGGCTTCATCCGCACCCACACCCACGGTGAGCACATCGAGACGGAAGACAGCGCGTCAGCTGTGATCTCCTTTGCCTCGGGCGGCACCGCCACCGTCACCGCGACTACCGGTGCCAATCACAACCTGGGCAACCGCGTCACGGTGATCGGGCGCACCGGTGCCATCGCCAGTGTCCTCGAGTTCCCCGAAGGGCACGAGGGTGTCAACGAAATCTGGACGGTGCCGGGCGAAGTGGAGTTCCGGTCGCCGTACTCCGCGGACATCGATGCGAATCTCGATGTGGGCGCGGTCAATGCGGCACTGACCGACTTCCACACCCTGCAGGTTCAGGACTTCGCCGACGCGGTCCTGACCGGGCGCGAACCCTCCGTCACCGGTCGAGACGCCCGCGCGTCACTTGCCATCATCGCCGCAATCTACGAATCGTCACGAACGGGCAAGGTTGTCGAGCTGACATCGACACCGACCCTCGCAACAACTGCCAAGGAGCAGAAATGAGTAGCAGTACCCCCCTCACCTACGACGTGGTTGTCGTGGGCTCCGGCGCAGGCGGGCTTTCCACAGCAATTGCCGCAGCACATGGCGGCGCGTCGGTACTCGTTGTCGAGAAGGCCGACACCTGCGGCGGCGCAACGGCCTGGTCGGGCGGGTGGATGTGGACCCCACGCAACATGTTTGCCATCGCCGACGGGGTTGTCGAGGATCGCTCGGCACCGCGGACATATCTGGAAAACCGACTCGGCGACAACTTCGACGCCGCCAAAGTTGATGCACTCCTCGACGGCGCCCCGGAGATGGTCGAGTTCTTCGAACGCACGACTGCTCTGAAGTTCGTGCCCGGAGCCAAGATCGCCGATATTCACGGTGACACACCGGGCGCCGGCACGGGTCACCGTTCCGTCGGACCGAAACCGGTGAGTCTGCGAAAGCTCGGACCAGATGTCGCGGCGCTACTGCGTCGGCAGCTGTACGAAACGTCGTTCCTCGGTATGGGCATCATGGCCGGGCCCGACCTGCAGGCTTTCCTGCACTCGACCCGCTCACCAAAAGCCTTTGTGCACTGTGGTGTTCGGGTGACTAAGCACATGTTCGATCTCGCCACCAAGCGTCGTGGTCAGCAACTCGTCAACGGCACTGCGCTTGTCGGCATGATGCTGCGCTCGGCACTCGATCTGGGCGTCGAGTTTCGGGTAAAGACGTCCGCGACCGCGTTGCAGACCGATGACGAAGGCCGCGTTGTCGGCGTCCGCCTCGAAAGTCCGGACGGCGCGTACTCGGTAACTGCCCGACGTGGTGTCGTACTCGCCACCGGCGGCTTCGCCCAGGACATCGACCGACGGCGCGAACTGTTCCCGCGCACCCCCACCGGCAACGAGCACTGGTCGCTCACCCCGAAGACAACCACCGGCGACGGCATCACCCTCGGCGAATCCGTGGGCGGCCGACTCGACCGCACCCTCGCCTCTCCCGTCGCGTACTGCCCCGTCTCCATCGTTCGCTACCGCAACGGCAAGGAAGGTGTGTTCCCGCACATCCTCGATCGCGGAAAGCCCGGTGTCATCGGAGTTCTCGCGAACGGCAAGCGGTTTGTCAACGAAGCACTCGGCTATCACGACTACACACTCGCGATGGTCGAGCAGGTTCCCGAGGGCGAAGAGGTGTGCTCGTGGTTGATTGCCGATCAACAGTATGTGCGATACCTCCCGCTGGGCATGGCGAAGCCCTTGCCGATCCCGATCCAGCCGTACCTGCGCTCGGGGTACCTCACGCGTGGGCGCACTCTTCGGGACTTGGCCGAGAAGATCGGCGTCGACCCCGTGCAGTTGGAGAAAACCGTCGCAGCTTTCAATATCGGGGCCGTGGCCGGTGAAGACCCCGAGTTCGGTCGCGGTACAACACCGTTCAACCGAGGTTCCGGAGATGCTTCCAATCCGTGGCCGAACCCGTCGCTCGCGCCCTTGCAGAAGGGTCCGTACTACGCGGTGAAAGTCGTGCCAGGGAGTTTCGGCACCTTTGCCGGACTGGTGACGGACTCGTCGTCGCATGTGCTCGACGACAACGACCGCCCCATCGAGGGGTTGCTCGCCGTCGGCGTCGATCAGGCGAGCGTGATGGGCGGGCACTACCCGTCCGGGGGCATCAACCTCGGACCGGCCATGACATTCGGTTACCTGGCCGGCCGGGAACTGGCCGGAGCCGAGACAGTTGGAGCGCACGCATGACACTCTCACTCGGACTGGCAGCCCTCACAGTGCTCGACACCGCACCGATGCAGCACGTCGACTTAGCTGAAAAGCACGGCTTCGACACCATCGGTATCCGTCTGATGCCCGCGGCACCAGGGACGACGGCCTACCCTCTGCACGAGGACAAGCAGTCGTTGGACGAACTGGTGCGTCGACTGGGCGATTCACCGGTCGAGGTATTCGACCTCGAAATCATCCGTCTTGCAGCCGACTTCGACCCCACCGACTACGTTCCGTTGCTCGAAGCGGGCGCACAGCTCGGAGCCAAAGCCGTTCTGGTGGGCGGCGACGACCGCGACCGCGCTCGGCTCACGGACTCCTATGCCCGCCTCGCTGAACTGTGCGCGAACTACGGCATCGTCGCCTCGCTCGAATTCATGCCGTGGACTGCGGTGCCTGATGCGCGTGCGGCCATCGAGATCGTCTCGGCGGCAGACGGTCCGGCTCGTAGTGTCCTTGTCGACGCATTGCACACCGACCGCTCGGCGACAACGCTGGAGGATCTTGCGTCCATCCCGCGCGAGTGGCTGCACTATGCCCAGATGTGCGACGGTTCGACCCCCGCTCCCACTGGGGACGCAGAGCTGATCCGTCAGGCCCGCGAGGAGCGTCTGGTGCCCGGCACCGGCGGCATAGCCCTGGCCGACATCTGGTCGACTTTGCCTGCCGGACTGCCGGTCAGCATCGAACTGCCCAACGAACCGCTACGTCAGGCCGTCGGCACAGATGCCTGGCTGGAACGCCTGGTCGAGGCCACGCGAGAAGTGTTGGCCTAGCGGCCCTGTGCGCCTTTTTGGTAGTTGGCGCTACCAAAAAGGCGCACGGGGGCGTCAGCCCCTCCGAGCCGCAACGGCCTGCGCCAGACGGTCCAACTGCGCTGCGGTGGTGGACCAGTCGATGCACGCGTCGGTGATCGACTGGCCGTAGGTGAGCTCGTCCGCCTTGCCCAAGGTCAGGTCCTGACGGCCGGCCTCGATGAAACTCTCCAACATGACGCCGGCGATTCCCTGCTCGCCCTCGGTCAGACGTCGGGCAATGTCGTCGAGCACGATGACCTGACGCTCATGGTCCTTGCTGCTGTTACCGTGGCTCGCGTCGATGACCACGCGCTCGGGCAGGTTCGACTTACGCAGGCGGGCAAGGGTGTCCGCGACTGTCTCGGCATCGTAGTTCGGTCCGTCGCTACCGCCACGAAGAATGACATGGCAGTCGGGGTTGCCCGCGGTACGGATCAAGGCAGCCTGGCCGTCGAGGTCCGTTCCGGGGAACACGTGGCTCGCTGCCGCGGCGCGGGTGCCGTCGACGGCTACCTGCACGTCACCTTCGGTGGAGTTCTTGATACCGACGGGCATGGACAGCGCGCTGCACAGCTGACGGTGAACCTGACTGGCGGCGGTCCGGGCGCCGATCGCACCGTAGCTGACCAGGTCGGCAATGTACTGAGGCATGATCGGATCAAGGAACTCGCAGCCGACTGGCAGGCCCAGGCTCGACACGTCGAGAAGCAACTTGCGGCCGATACCGAGCCCGGTGTTGATGTCGAACGTGCCGTCGAGGTGGGGGTCGTTGAGCAGGCCCTTCCACCCGAGTGTGGTGCGCGGCTTTTCGAAGTAGACGCGCATGACGATGTGCAGATCGTCCCGCAGTTCGTCGGCCTTGGCGGCCAACCGGCGGGCGTAGTCCATCGCCGCTTCCGGATCGTGCACAGAGCACGGACCGACTACGACGATCAAACGATCGTCGTCACCGTTGAGGATGTTGATGGTGTCGGCCCGACCGGTGCGCACAGTGGCGGCGGCGACCTCGTCCGGAGCGTGCTGAGCACGAACAGTCGCCGGTGACACGAGCGGACTGATACTCACAGTGCGCTGATCGTCGAGGCTGTCCGAAGCTGTGGTGGTGTCGATGGTGACAGTCATGGGGTTTTCGGTTTCCTGTTCTCAGGCCGACCCCAGAGATGAAGAGAAACTCCAGCGAGCCGGTCTGTAGTCCGGCTCTTGGGTGGAGGTTGTCAGCGCGTGGTTACGCCGGCAGGCCCACCCGGGGCCGGCCTGCTAAACCAGAAATAGACGCGCTGCATGTCGGCCACGATACCTCGAGTTCGGATCAGATGGGCGCGCCCCTCCACGACGAGCCGAATCCGAGGGGAGCGTCCCGTGGCACGAGTCCGTGACGAATGGCCAAATCCGCTGAGCGATTGGCGCTTTCGAGCAAGGCTCCGGCTACGGAATTCGAATACGTTGGTCAGGCACCTGCCAATGCCCGGAACATCAGATGGAGCTGCGCCTTCTCATGCCTGTGATCGAATCGACCGAAACCTTCCACCCGACGGTGTCCCCTTTTGCGACCGATACCCCCTTGCAGTCGACAAGAGATGTGGACGGCGAGTTCACCCGTCTGATCGATTCCTTGACACGACGCGGATTCCTGGCCGGTGCGGCGGCGCTCGGTGCACTAGGCGCGCTCTCTGCATGTTCGAGCGAATCCAGCGGCACCGAAGCCTCGGACGAGTGGGTCGACATCGTCGTCGCGGACCAGGCCTACCGCCTGCCGCGGGACCCCAAGCGTGTCGTGGTGCTCGAAGCTCGAGGCGCCCTCGATTTTGCACTACTTGCCGAGTACCCGATCGTCGCGACCAATTGGGATCCGAAGTCTCAACTCATGCGCCAGGTACCCGCCGGCGCGGCTCGCCTCGGTGGGACGAACAACGAACCGAATGCCGAATCGATACTGAGCCACGACCCCGATCTTTTGGTCGTCGGGAAAGGCTGGTGGAATTACTACCAGGACAAGGGCCTGCTCGGCACTGACATCGCACCGGTGCTCGTCGTCGACGAGGGCACGACGGGCTCGTCGTGGAAGCAGGCCATGACCGCGCAGCTCACGGCTCTCGATCGCCGCGAAGTCGCCGAACGCGTCATCGCCCGATACAACGCCGAACTTGCACAAGCGCGGGCCAAGATCGGTGGTCTCCTCGAAGGCAAGTCGATTGCGATCGCCGGCGCAGACAGCGGTCAGATCTGGCTGCAGAACAACACGTTCGCCGTCTCGGTTGCGCAGGACCTCGGCTTGAACGTCTTGACCGACGCTGCCCATGCCGCACCTGATCGGAGGGATTCGACTTTCTACAGCCTCGAGGAGCTTGCGATCTTCGACCAGGCCGACTTCGTCTTGCTACAGAACCCCGACGCTGTGGAAGCCGAGTCGCCCACGTGGAAACGAGTCCGCGCTGTCCAGGACGGCCATGTCGGGCATCTGCGATACGACCTCAACAACGGCCTCGCTCTGACTGCGATGGCCCTGGCCGCTGACATCGCCGAGCAGGTACAGGTCATGCGCTGACGTCTTCGGGATCGCCTTCCGAATCAGAAATCGACCGGATTCTCTGTCATACGAACAGTCGATACTGACTCACTCGGAAACGGATTATGTTGTCACCTGCCCGTGCTCTTCGCACGTCAGAGGGTGTTTCTCCGAACGCCCTGTTTCTCCGAACGCTAGGTGACCAATGACGCAGACCCCGTACTACGGCCAGCAACAACCGGTCGGCCCTCCGCCGGACAACAATCTGGTCTGGGCGATTCTCGTGACAGTGTTCTGCTGCCTCCCGCTCGGCATCGTCTCGATCGTCAAATCAAGCCAGGTCAACACTTTGTGGGCGCAAGGTCAGTTCGACGCTGCGCGAAAATCAGCTGACGATGCCAAGAAGTTCGCCTTGTGGTCAGTCGGCGCAGGTGTTGCCGTCGCTGTTCTGTACTTCCTTTTTGTCGTCGTCCTAGCCGGATCGAGTTCCCTGTGACCGCCGACGCCGACCGGCGACACTGATCGACGGCCAAACACCGAACTGCAATGACACCGAATTGTGGTGACACCGAGAACGATGACATATCACGACTCGCCGCACTGAAGGCGCCAGCGGCAGTTGCGTTCACGGCAATTGCGCTGTGCGCCTCCATCTCCTGGAGTGACCCCATCACACCTGGTGGGGTCATTCCCGTTTGTCCGACCAAAGCGCTGTTCAACGTCAATTGTCCCGGTTGCGGTAGCACTCGGATGGTGTACAGCCTCATCCACGGCGATTTCGGTGCAGCGATGCGTTTCAATGCCTTTGGCCTCGTGATGCTGCTTGCACTGGCGTTCACGTACGTCTCGTGGACGACCGCCCGCACCCGTGGAAGACCCGTCGTGCTCTGGCATCAGTTGCGCTGGTCACCGGCTGTGATCTTGACACTCGTGTTGATCTGGACGACGGTCCGCATAGCCCCGATCCCGATATTTGCCGGTCTCCGCGTCTAGGCCGGATCTCCTCACGCGTCCAAACGGAATACACCTCGCACCTGGCGTACGCCGTTGATCTGCACCTCGACGGCATGTTCGCCGGCGTAGTACTTCCGGGTGCTGATCGGTTTGAAGGAATGCCTCTTCGCGATACGGGCCGGCACCCCGGGTTCCAGCGTTCGTGTTGTCAGTTTGAAGACCTTGGGCGTCGTCTGCCCGTTGGCCTTCACGTGGTGGACGATGTAATCGATCACGACGGTGACGGACTCGCTGCCATTGTTCGTGACGGCGAAGTCGAAGGTGAGTTCTCCACCCGCATCAACTGTTTCGCGGTCGATGACGAACCCCTCGACCACGACGTCGGTGGGCGGCGAGAACCCCAAGAGGGACAGAGCATCTGGATCGCCGGCCTTGATCAACGTCCGCAATGCATGTTTGACGATTTTCAGTGTGTTGGCATCCGGTGTCTGCAGCCAACGCTTCGCAGTCGATACTGCGAGCGCAGCGTCAGCACGACTGAGATCGTTGAGATGGTTTGCGACCGAACGTCGTACATATTCCGAATCATCCCGATACAGCTCGTCGAGAATGACGATTGTCGACTCGGGACGCGCCGTCAATTCTTTCACTCGTCTTCCCCAGGGCAAACGAGTACGAGTGCCTTCGGTCGCCAAGCGCCGGACGTGTTCGTCTTCATGGCCGGTCCAGGTGAGTGCGATCGCCAGCGAACGGTCAAGGTTCGTTTCGAGAAATGAGCGAATTGCGAATTCGGCCGTCAGACGCGACGTCAACTCGGCAAGCAGAGCCATTCCCTCGTCGAAATCCGACTCGGAGCCACTTCGTGTCGCCGTGACGGCGACGGCTTCGGTCACCGGCCAGATCATCCAACCGGTGAAGGTCTCTTCTGAAAGCGCACGGCGGATGATCTCGGCGAAGGCCGGAAGATCCTGAGGCAGTTCGGCAGTCATCGCGTCCCGCACAACGCGCGTACGTTCGCCGAGACTCATACCGTCGAATTCGGATGTACTACCCCGAACGAGGGCGAGGCGTGTGTGACCGGAGGCTCGCTCTAGACAGCCTGCCAGATCGGCGACGACGGATTTCCCGAGCAGTTCGTCAGCGGTGGGCATCAGGGGCACACCGTGAGAGCGGAAATCCGATCACCGTCGAGAGTGAAATGGTGATGTAACTGGACGGGGCTTCCGGGAAAATCACCCTCGACCTTCACCGACACGACAACGGCCGAGCCTGGGGTGTTGACCGACTCGATCTTCTGGGTGAAGGTGAACGCCGTCGACACGGCGGACTTCCACGCCACGATTTCTTCGATCCCGACATACGTCCGGCCGTCGTCACGAACCACTGCGTCTTCGGTGAAAACGCCGCGGACGTCGCCGCCGTCGAAATACGCGCGCGCTGCGCCTG
Source organism: Rhodococcus sp. SG20037 (assembly GCF_031763325.1). Taxonomy (NCBI): domain Bacteria; kingdom Bacillati; phylum Actinomycetota; class Actinomycetes; order Mycobacteriales; family Nocardiaceae; genus Rhodococcus; species Rhodococcus sp. SG20037. The sequence continues at coordinate 4,980,934 of NZ_CP134497.1, forward strand.
GCACCTTCGCTGAGTCGATCATTCGCGAAGAGTACTGCTGGGGTCCGACAGGTTCGGCGAACTCACTGCCCGAGCAGACGCCGCCAACTGAATCTCCATCAACAGCCTGGCCGACGGCTCGGAGAGGTCGGTATCCGTGATCTCCTCGACCCTCTTGATCCGATATCTGAGGGTGTTCGGGTGAATCCGAAGCTGCTCGGATGCACGTCGGACATCGCCCGAATGTGCGAGGTAAACGGAGATGCTTTCGCGCATGTTCGACCCGTTGCGTCTGTCGTAGACGTCCAGGGCGTCGACTCTCGGATCGTGCAGTTGCTCGTCGGCCGCAATGGTGTCCATGATTTCGCCCAGCAGCACCGGTGTGCGCGAGTCCGCGAGGGTGGTCACACGAACATCCCCCGACGTTCCGTCCAAGACCCGATCCACTTCGGCCCGAGCCTGGGCCACCTCCGCAAGCGTCGAAACCGGCGACGAGACCGCGGCCCGTAGCCCCGAAGGCGACACCTTGTCCAAACGCGCGACAACTTCGCGGGTCCACGAGACTGTGGATTTCACGGATTGGGTTCGCGGAAACAGCACATAGATCCGGGTGCCGACGGCACTCACCAGCGATTCACGCTGAAAGGCGCTGGCGTGCAGTCGCAAAGACGACACGAGTTCGCCCGAAGACGGCAGCCCACCGTTTCCGATACTCGCCACTCCGACCACCATCGCCGGTCCGGACATCGGGATGGTCAACGAGGCCGCGAGCGAAGGAACGTCGACACCGCCGCCGCGAACCCCGAGCAACCGCTGAATCTGTATCGCCTCGTTACTCGGCGCGTCTCGGATGCGCGAAATCAGCCGAGCAGCAACGGCCGCGGCACCGCGGAGCACGCTGTCGGCATCGCCGGCAATGGGAACCGGGCCTTCCTGCACCCAGATCGTGCCGAGAAGATCAGAGCTGAAACCGCTCTCCCCCTTGACATTGTCGGATATTCTCCGAATCGGAACCACCAACCGTCGCCTGATCGCGAGGTCGTCGTGAGCGGGCACCTCCACTACGTCGTCGCTTCGCCGCAGGCTTTCGAAGACGCCCCACTCCTGTAGCTTTCGGAGGTATTCGCGAGGTCCTTCGCGGCCGAGGATTGATTGCCGACGTAGCTCGTCCGCAGCATCTCCCGATGCCGAATAGGCCAAGACGTGGGAATGCTCGTCCTCGATGCTGACCATCCCCCGCGTGATTGCGGCGACGTTCTGCGCCAGCTCGAACAAGTCTGTGTCACTACCGAATACGATGTCGTCCGAATCCTGTCGGGACACCGAATGATCGAGCACGCCCCGGATGGTCGTGAACAATCGATCCCAACGAGCATCCGGATGGACCGCTATCAAGGCGATCCCGGCGCGCTGTGCCGCCGCACGCACCGACGTGTCCGAGGCCTCCTTCGACATGACGGCCCGAGGCGCTGATCCCTTCTGATCGAGGCGGTTCAGCCAGGCCGCCAATTCGGCTGCGCCGATACCGACAGCGAGCCAGACCTCAGAGGATTCGACGGCCGCGGTTCTGGGGCGCGTGAGGTCCCCGACCTCTGCGAACACCACGGAGTCGACGAAGACGTCATCACCTGACGGCGCGAGGACGAGCTCGACAAAGGCTCCGCCCAGCGCCCGAAGGACCGCGTCGAGCCTGACCCCACGGATAGACACGTACCACCCACTCTCCGGACCGTCGCAACGCCTCAACTTCGAGAATAGTGCATTTTCCTGCGAAAACGGTTCAGCCGATCGGACAAACACGGACACCGATGTTTGGCCGCTCAGCGGATTACTCGCCGACGTCTTTCGACTTGACTGGTTCACGACACGACAACTGCCCACTCCTGAGTCTGCCGAAGGATCGTCATGGACGCCGTTACCAATGTCCCCCACCCAGCCAACGAACCGGTGAACAATTACGCGCCGGGAAGCCCGGAACGATCGCGCCTTCGTACGAAACTGACCGAACTGGCCGAATCGCCGACCGACATCAGGCAGGTCATCGGCGGCATCCACCGAACTGCGGAAGGTAAGCGAGAGAGCGTTGTTCAACCACACCGTCACAGTTCGGTGCTCGGATCGTATGCGGGCGCAACCCACTCGGACGTTCGTGATGCCATCGACGCCGCCACACTCGCCGCCCCGGCCTGGCGCGACCTCTCGTTCGACGACCGCGCTGCGGTCTTCCTCCGCGCCGCCGATCTACTTTCCGGCCCGTGGCGCGAAACCATCGCCGCCGCAACAATGCTCGGCCAGTCGAAGACCGCATACCAGGCCGAGATCGACGCGCCCTGCGAACTGATCGACTTCTGGCGTTTCAACGTCGCGTTCGCACGTCAGATACTCGCCGACCAACCCGTTTCCGCTCCGGGAGTGTGGAATCGCGTCGAATACCGTCCACTCGAAGGTTTCGTCTACGCGATCACTCCCTTCAATTTCACCGCCATCGCCGGAAATCTCCCCACAGCACCGGCCCTGATGGGCAACACCGTGATCTGGAAGCCGTCACCCACGCAGGCCGTCGCGGCGTACCTGACAATGCAACTGCTCGAAGCTGCCGGCCTCCCGCCCGGGGTGATCAATCTTGTTCTCGGCGACGGCCCCTTGGTGTCCGAGGTCGCGCTTGCCGACCCCCGACTGGCGGGTATCCACTTCACCGGATCCACCGCAACGTTCCAGCGTTTGTGGCGTGAGGTCGGAGCCAACATCTCGAACTACCGGACGTATCCGCGTCTCGTCGGCGAAACCGGCGGCAAGGATTTTGTACTCGCACACAGTTCCGCTGACCCGGACGTACTCACGACGGCATTGATTCGCGGGGCCTTCGACTACCAGGGCCAGAAATGTTCGGCCGCATCACGGGCGTTCATCCCGAAGTCGGTGTGGGCCAAGATGGGCGACACGTTCATCGACACTGTGTCGACGCTGAAGTACGGAGACGTCACCGACCTGACGAACTTCGGCGGCGCCGTCATCGACCAACGTTCGTTCGACCGAAACGCCGCCGCGATCGTCCGCGCCAAGTCGACCAGCAGCCTCACCATCGCAGCAGGCGGCGACTACGACGACCGTGAAGGATTCTTCATCTCACCGACGGTCCTACTCGGTGACGACCCGAGCGACGAAGCCTTCAGCACCGAGTACTTCGGTCCCATCCTTTCGCTTCACGTCTACGACGACTCCGCACCCAATGCCTACGCCGACATCCTCGCGCGCGTCGACAGCGGATCCGCTTACGCCCTGACCGGCGCCGTGATCGCCACCGACCGTGCGGCCGTCGATCAAGCTCATCATGGTCTGCGGTTCGCCGCCGGAAACTTCTACGTCAACGACAAGCCGACGGGAGCGGTTGTCGGACAACAACCCTTCGGAGGTGCGCGGGCTTCGGGTACCAACGACAAGGCCGGTTCGCCGCAGAATCTGCTCCGTTGGGCGTCGACACGCACCGTCAAGGAAACCTTCGTTCCTCCCACCGATCATCGTTACCCCCACCAGGACGTCGATCCAGCCGAGAGCGAGAACCGTTGATGAGTGCCGTCTCGCTGAGCAACCCACTGCGCCCGGTGCTCCTCGCGGCGGCACGCTCGTCGCGACTGGAGAAGACAGTCTCCGGGATGACCTTGACCCGCAAGCTTGTAGACAGGTTCGTCGCCGGGGACGCGGAACCCGCAGCGATGTCAGCGGTGCGCAACATCCTCACCAGTGGCCGGTTCGTGACGGTCGACTACCTCGGCGAGGACACCACCGATCCGGCTCAGGCAACAGCTACCGTCGACGCCTATCTCTCCCTTCTCCGCTCGTACGCAACGCTTTCCGAGATTGCCGGGACGCAACACTCCCTGGAGGTTTCGCTCAAGCTCTCCGCGTTGGGGCAGTCACTTCCCGGTGACGGCGAGAAGATCGCCCTGGCGAACGCTCACCGAATCGTCACAGCGGCAGACGAAGTGGGCGCGTGGGTCACCGTCGATGCGGAGGATCACACCACCACCGACTCGACACTGTCCATCGTCGAAGAGTTGCGCCGCGACTTCCCGACGCTCGGCACGGTCCTGCAGGCGTATCTACACCGCACCGAGGCCGACTGCCGGCACTTCTCCGGATCAGGTTCACGAATTCGGCTGTGCAAGGGTGCATACAAGGAACCGGCCGTCGTCGCGTTCCAAAAGGCCGGCGAAGTCGACGCGTCGTACCTGCGTTGCCTGAAGGTCTTGATGGAAGGTGACGGGTACCCGATGGTCGCCTCCCACGATCCCACCATGATCGACGCCGCCCTCGAACTCGCCACACTGACCGAGCGGACAGCCGAGGATTTCGAGTTTCAGATGCTCTTCGGCATCCGCGACGGCGAACAGCGCAGATTGGTAGCCGAAGGCAATCACCTGCGGGTCTACGTTCCCTACGGCAGCCAGTGGTACGGCTACTTCATGCGTCGCCTGGCGGAAAGACCGGCCAACCTCATGTTCTTCATGCGCTCACTCGCTTCCAACAACTAGACACCGGAAACCGGTGGCAGCGGTGGCAACTCGAGGTTTTCGCGAAAGGTACCGCCGACGTAGTCGGATCCCACGATTCCGCGCTTGCGCAGCTCCGGCAGCAGCCCGTTCGTGACGAAATCGCGTGTACGCGGATCGGCAAGGTCACCGAGCGTGATGACGTCGAGTACGCCCGCGTCGTATCGTTCCTCGATCGCGTCCGCGAGCTGTTCCGGGGTGCCCGCCGCTGCCCAGTGGCCGGTGTCCTTGGACGCGATGATCAACTCACGCAGAGTCTTTCCTTGTGATGCGAGCTTGCCGAAGATCTCGACCCGGCCCCGTCGTCGATTCACCGACGACGGGTCCGGCAACAACGACTCCGGGATCGGCCGATCCAGCGGCAATTCCGAGAAATCCACGTCACCGCCGAACATGTCGGCAAGCCTGGTGCGTCCGGCGTCGAAGTCCGTCGATTCCTCGGCTTCTCTGACCAATCGTTCGACTTCGGCTTCGGTAGCGCCGTACGTTGCGTGGAACGAGCTGAAAATCAGTGGCAGTTCGTCCCCACGCCCCAACTCTGCCGCCCTGGCGCGGATCGTCTTCGTGTAGGTGACCGCGTCCTCGAAGGTTGCGAGAGAAGTGAATACGACCTCGGCGAAGCGAGCACCCAGTTCGATACCTCCGGCAGATTGGCCTGCCTGGAATTGGACCGGACGACGCTGCGGCAGGGATGGAATGTTCAACGGCCCCTGCACGGTGAAGTACTTGCCTCGGTGCTCGATGGGGACCACCCTCGACGGATCCAGCACCGCAGAGCCCTCTCCCCGGATCAAGGCGCCGGGCTTCCAGCTGTCGAAGAGCGCGTTGACCACCTCGAGCGATTCGGCCGCTCGAGCGTACCGCTCCTCCGGACTCGGCAGGTCCAGGTCGCTGTAGTTCTCTTCTCCGAGTGAGGAAGTGACGGCATTCCATGCGGCTCGACCATTGCTGACGTGGTCCAGGGTGCCGAACAACCGTGCCAGGTTGAATGGGTGATGAAACGTCGTCGTGACGGTGGCGATGAGCCCCACATGGGTGGTGACCGCACTCAGCGCGGCAAGGAAGATCAACGGCTCCTGCGCACCGATCGCGCCCTGCGCACCGAAACTCAGCAGGTCGGCGGCAAACAGTCCGTCGATCTTGTTCGCCTCGGCCGTCTTTGCGACGTCGATCGCGGACGCGACCGTCGAAGTCGTCGGATCGATCGCGGCGTCGTAGATACTCACCGCCCCGCTGACACCGGTCACCGTCTTGAGTGGACGCCTACGATCGGCCACCGACCATCCTCCTGGCTTCGCGAAATCTGTTCCGAATTCACAACGCTAGACCGATCCTGGCTCCCGACAAGGTATTCACTCAGCCTGGTTCTATCCCTCCGAACGCCGCTTGGTCACGCCCCGGATTTACGGGCACGATAGGCGGCGACGTGCGCCCTGTTCCCACAGTTCCCGGTGTCGCAGTATCGCTTCGAACGATTGCGCGACAAATCCACGAAGACCGCTTCGCAGTCCGGGGCCTCGCACCATCGCAACCTCGAGAATTCGTCGGTTCGGATCAGATCGAGCACACCCATCGCCGCTTCTGCGGCCATCCGGTCCACCAGTGGCGAATCGTCAGCGGTGACGTGCAGGTGCCAGCCGAGGTCGTCGTGCCTGGTGAGCCGCGGCCTCGCGCCCGATTCGAGTAGCAGTGTGTTCACCACCTCGACGGCGTCGTCCACTCCCGCGGCTTCCCAGAACTTTCGCAGTCGTGGACGCAGTGCACGAACCGCCGTCAATTCCTCCGGTGTGCCGTCCCGCCTGCCGGTCCAGCGATCCGCGTCGAGAAACCGTGTCAGCTCCTCTTGATCCGGAAGCAGTTCGGCCCCGCCGCGGGCCGTGTTGACCAACGACGCGGCGAAGACGAGCGCCGATTCCGTGTCACCAGCAAAATGCACTTTGACTCCTGAGCCGTATCAACCTAATGTCAGCATCGTAATCGCTTTTACTCCTGACGGGTGACGACGTGAACTCTCGCAACGGCTTGATCTTCGCTCTGCTGTCCGCGGCAACGTTCGGCGTATCGGGCCCGTTCGCGAAATCTCTCATCGAATCAGGGTGGTCCCCCGGCGGCGCAGTGTTCGCGCGCGTTGCCGGCGGCGCACTGGTGATGATGGTGATCGCCTTAGCCACCCAATGGCCTCGCCTACGACAGGTGAGCACCCACACGCGAACGGTACTGCTGTACGGGGTCTTCGCGATCTCGGGCGTTCAACTGTGCTTCTTCAATGCCGTGCAACATCTTTCGGTCGGCGTCGCATTGCTTCTCGAGTACCTTGCACCGATCATCGTCATCGGGTGGGTGTGGATGACCAAGGGCGCGCGTCCGAGCGTGCAGACGCTTCTCGGTGCGGCGGTGGCCTTGATCGGCGCCGCCGTGGTGATCGACGTCTTCGGATCGGCAGAGATCAGTGCCGTCGGAGTCGCCTGGGGACTGGCCGCCGCGGCATGCCTTGCAGTCTATTTCGTCATTTCCGAACGTGCGGACGGTGATCTCCATCCTGTTGTGCTCGCGGCATCGGGGCTCACGGTCAGTGCAGTGGTCATCGGCGCGCTCGGACTCGTAGGCGTCCTCCCCCTCCATTTCTCGGCCTCGAACGCCGTCGTGGCAGACCATTCGGTGAACGTGTGGCTGCCGGTGGTGGTCCTGGTCCTGGTCAGCACTGTCATTGCCTATCTCACCGGCATCGCCGCGATCACGCTGCTGGGGCCGACAATCGGGTCTCTGGTAGCGCTGACCGAAGTGCTGTGCGCGGTCGTCGCCGCGTGGATCCTGGTCGGGGAATCCGTCACCGCACTCCAAGCTGTAGGTGGCGCAGCAATCATCGCGGGGTTGGTCCTCGCGCGCCTCGGCCAGGTTGCACCGAAACAGATACCGGCCGACCCGATGACAAATGTCATGGCAGAAGAATGACGGACGGACGAGGGATCACGACCTCGAAGCGAGCAGATTCTATGTATGACCTCAACACAGGCACGGCATTCACCACAGGCACTGCACACACTCACTGAAGGATCGGCACACGACGCCGTCCGGTTGACCGGACTTCGCAAGAGTTTCGGAACCGTCGACGCCGTCAAAGGTATCGACCTGAGCATCCGCCCCGGCGAGATCGTCGCGTTCCTCGGCCCGAACGGCGCAGGCAAGACGACAACCATCGACATGATCCTCGGCCTGTCCCGGCCGACGTCAGGCGAGGTGAGCGTCTTCGGAATGTCACCTCGATCGGCGATTGCCCGCGGACTCGTCTCGGCAGTCATGCAGACCGGCGGACTACTGAAAGAGCTGACGGTGGCCGAGACTGTGCAGCTGACCGCCAGCCTGTACTCCCAATCCCGTCCGGTCGACGAAGTGCTGGGGAGAGCCGGAATCCTCGACATCTCCGATCGCCTGGTCAGCAAATGCTCAGGCGGACAACAACAGCGGTTGCGATTTGCGATGGCGTTGCTGTCGAACCCGCAATTGCTCATTCTCGACGAGCCCACCACCGGTATGGACGTCGAAGGGCGTCGGGACTTTTGGTCCGCCATCCGCGCCGACGCAGATCACGGTCGCACTGTGCTTTTTGCGACGCACTACCTCGAAGAGGCCGATGTCTACGCCGACCGCATCATCCTGGTCAGGCAAGGCACCGTGGTCGCAGACGGGACCACCGCCGAGGTCAAGGCGATGGCGTCCGGACGCACCCTGCGCGCGACTGTTCCAGGCATCACCGACGAACTCCTGCGAGCCATACCGAACTCCGACGCCGTCGAGGTGCGCGGTGAGTCGCTGCTCGTGCACTCGGGTGACACCGATGCCGTTGCACGGTTCCTGTTGACCAATACGCAGGCTCGCGATCTCGAAATCGTCTCGCGTGGCCTCGAAGACGCATTCATCGCACTCACGTCGAACAACTCCGAAGGACAGAAGTGATGACCACTGCAACCGAAGCGAACACCTACGGAGCCGAGCGAACCGTCGTACCTCTCGGCGGATTCAACACGACGCTACTGCGACTGGAATTTCGTCGCCTGACTCGCAACCGGCGCACGATGATCTTCACGCTCGTCATGCCGGTTGTCTTCTTCCTCGTCTTCGGTCTCGGTCAAGGCGACGACGACCACGGGATCGGGCACGGCAATGTCGCCGCGTACATCATGATCAGCATGGCCCTGTACGGCGCGATGCTGGCCACCACCAGCGGCGGCGCGATGGTCTCGATCGAACGAGCGTCCGGGTGGAGCCGACAACTTCGGCTGACTCCCCTGACCCCGGTCGCCTACATCGCCGTCAAACTGATCATGGCGATGCTGCTCGGTCTCGTCTCGATTCTCGTGGTCTACGTCGTCGGCGCGTTCACCTCAGCGCAGATGGACGGATCACTCTGGTTCACAACGGCATTGATCGCCTGGCTGGGATCGTCGATCTTCGCGGCCTTCGGCCTGTTCATGGGGTACCTACTCCCCAGTGAGAACGTCATGCAGTTGCTCGGACCGGGACTGGCTCTGCTCGCATTCGGCGGCGGACTCTTCGTACCACTCACCGACGGTTCCCTATGGGCGACCATCGCACAGTTCACCCCGATGTTCGGCATCAACGCCCTCGCCCACGCACCGTTGACGGGCAATAGCATTCACTGGACCTGGATCGTCAATATCCTGGTGTGGTTCGCCATCTTCGCCGGCGGAGCGATCTGGCGGTTCCAACGAGATACGGAGCGTGTGTAGTTGTCGCAAACGACTGACCGAGAAGATTCCGTCGCGCTCCCGCAGCGGAATCGTTTCGGCGTTCTCTTCGCGGCGGTCTGGATGGTATTTCTCGGCGGGCCGCTGATCGAGGGATGGAATCTGCGCGACGAACTGCGCGGCTGGACAGGGATTCTCGCGACGGTCGCCTTCAGTGCGCTCTATCTCTACACGTTCGCCACAACGCAGCAGCGGCGTCGAATGACAATGACTCGGCCGACGATTCGCGAAGCTGCACTGGCTCTGTCCGCCTTGACCGCGTTGGCCGCCGTGATGATCGTGAGCGTCGGGCCGACAGGTTTGGCAGCAGCACCGTACCTCGCGGTGACAGCGGTGACACTGTTGCCGACCGTCGCCGGCGGCATTCTCGCCTTGGTGTTCGCGGCCTCCGTGGAGATAGTCAGCCTCTCGTCCGGATGGGGGAACTACTCCGGACTCTCACTCGGAGTCTGCGCGGCCGCGTTCGCGACCTGGGGAATCATGTCCCTGATCAGCCGCAACTTCGCCATACTCCATGAACGCGAAGAGCAGGAGCAGCGGGCAATCATGGAGGAGCGAACGAGGATGGCGCGCGATCTGCACGACATCCTCGGGCACTCGCTGACCGTCATCACGATCAAAGCCGAACTGGCCAATCGCCTACTCGATGTCGATATCGAACGTGCGCGCAACGAACTCGACGACCTCGAAAGACTTTCTCGTGACGCGTTGGCAGACGTGCGCTCGGCCGTCGAAGGATTTCGTGGGATTTCGCTACCCGTCGAGATAGCCCGAGCGCGAGAGGCTTTGCGTGCGGCAGGTATCGAAGACGACGTGCCGAGCAGCACCGACATGGTTCCCACGCGTCTTCGGGAACTCTTTGCATGGACGATCCGTGAGGGCGTCACCAACGTCGTTCGACACAGCGGTGCGACCCACTGCCGGATCACGGTCGACGAGAATAGTGCGTCGGTCGTCGACGACGGACGAGGGGCCGAGTCGACGTCTTCCGGAAACGGTCTGATCGGATTGCGCGAGCGCGCCGGAGCGTCGGGCGCACGAGTGATCATCACTCATCCCCAGCCGCAGGGGTTTGCACTTCAGGTAGTCGAACAGGAGACAGAGTGAACAGCCAGGGCGATCGAGCAACCATACGGCTGCTCTTGGCGGACGATCAGGCGCTCGTGCGAGGAGCTTTGGCCGCGCTGCTCGATCTGGAATCCGACCTGTCCGTGGTGGCCGAGGTCGGTCGCGGCGACGAGGTGGTGTCCGCCGTTCTCGAACACCGCCCGGACGTCGCGCTTCTGGACGTCGAGATGCCCGGCATGGACGGAATCGCCGCGACGGCGGCCCTTCGCGAGGCAGCGCCCGACACCCGGGTTCTGATCGTCACCACGTTCGGCCGTCCCGGATTTCTTCGTAAAGCCCTGCACGCCGGGGCCGGCGGGTTCGTCGTCAAGGACACCCCCGCCAGGCAGCTTGCCGACGCGGTCAGGCGTGTCCACGCCGGACTGCGCGTCGTCGATCCTACCCTTGCGGCCGACAGCCTCGTCAGCGGCGAGTCGCCCCTGACGGAGCGTGAGACCCAAGTACTGCGCGCCGCTCACGACGGCGCACCCGTGGCAGCCATCGCAGGGGCGCTCTTCCTGTCTGCCGGGACAGTTCGAAATCATCTGTCATCCGCGATGGGTAAGACGGGTGCGTCGACGCGCGCGGAAGCCGTCAGAATCGCCGAGTCGAACGGCTGGCTCTGATCCGCGCGTCTGGAATCGCCTTCCCCGGCAAATAGTTCGCCGTTCGATTCGTGATGGCGATTTGTCCAGATCACTCAAAGTAGGGACCTTCTACCCTAGGGATTTTCCCTGCAAACGACCGCTTCGCGAGAATCCGAAACAGCTAATCGTTCGATACCTGGCTATGATGCAGTTAATTGAACCGACGGAGCCTGTGCGTAGCGGGGGAAGGGACGTCTCATGTCGAACCAGTTCAACGATCGCTTGAACTCGCTGTTCGAGACTGCCGACTTTCACGTCACCAACGCGATGGTCGTTCGCGGCATGACCGAGTTCGGCTGCCGTATCTCCACGCCGTACCTGTCGCAACTGCGCACCGGCGTCCGAACCAATCCGTCACCCGAAGTGGTTGCCGCCCTCGCCCACTTCTTCAACGTCCATCCGGACTACTTCTACGCCCCGTCCGATCACACTCCGCCCGCGATCTCAGGTGGCGAGGCAGACCTCTCCCTCCTCGAACAGCTGCACAACGTGCGCCTGCGGAACCTCACCTCCCGTGTCGTCGACCTCTCACCGTCTTCACAGGATCTGCTTGTCGAAATGGCGGAGAATCTACGTTCCTCCGAAAATCTTCCGCGCGTACCACCGGACTCGAATTCCTACATGTCACGCGCATAGCGCCCTTCGCCGACTCTCCTTGACTGCTCAGGGAGGGTTGGCCTTATGCTGGTCGATGCAGCTGGTTCGCCCGGCACGGTCATGAGGAGCCCCGAAGACCGGTCCCGGCGTCGAAGCTCCGTCAGCGCAAGCTGTCGGGGCGAGAGGGAACCCGGTGAAAATCCGGGACTGTCCCGCAGCGGTAAGCAGGAACGACCGCCGTTCATGTGCACTGGGCATCCGCCTGGGAAGCGACGGCCAGTAGGTTCGATCCAACTCGATCGAGTGCCCGCGAGTCCGAAGACCTGCCGACTGTGTCGGGCACGCCGTGCCCGACGGTCCACCGCCTCGTGGAATGGGCGTGTAGATCTCCATCGGACCTCGTGTGCGGTGCGGGCAGTGCTGCCCGCTGAAACTCGGGGTCTCGTGAGGTGTACCCGTCTGCCGGCAGTGGCCATCAATGCATTGGCAATCTGGAGAAACTCCGTGACAACAACATTCACTTCGACCGTGCTGGGCTCACCGCGCATCGGTCCTCATCGAGAACTCAAGCGGGCAACCGAAAGCTACTGGGCAGGGCGCATCGACGCCGACGCCCTGCAGGCTGTCGCCCGTGACCTCCGTCGGCAGGGCTTGGCCGACCTCCGTGACCTGGGCCTCGACTCCGTCCCGGTCAATACCTTCTCCTTCTACGACCAGATGCTCGACACCGCAGTTCTTCTCGGCGCGCTGCCCGACCGCGTCGCGTCGGTCGCCGATCCGTTGGACCGCTACTTTGCTGCTGCCCGTGGGACGGACACCATCGCGCCGCTCGAAATGACGAAGTGGTTCGACACCAACTACCACTACCTGGTGCCGGAGATCTCGCCGTCCACCACGTTCGCACTCGACCCGTCCAAGGTCTTGTCCGAACTGGCAGAAGCACTTTCCGACGGCATTGCAGCCCGCCCGGTCGTCATCGGACCGGTCACCTTCCTGCTGCTCTCGAAGGCTGTCGGCACCGACGAGCCGCTGCTCTCGCGACTCGAAGAACTACTCCCCCTCTACGCGGATCTACTCGGTCAGCTCGCGAAGGCCGGTGCGAGCTGGGTTCAGCTCGACGAACCGGCCCTCGTGGGCGATCGCACCGACGAGGAAATCGAAGCGGCACGCGCTGCGTACGAACAGCTTTCAGCGCTGTCCGAGCGGCCGTCGATCCTGTTGGCGTCGTACTTCGGTTCGCTGCGTGAGGCGCTGCCCGCGCTTGCGTCCACCGGCGTCGAAGGATTTGCCGTCGACCTGGTGGCCGGTCAGGATTCGATCGGCTCCGTCCCCGAACTCGCCCGCAAACTGGTCGTCGCCGGTGTGGTCGACGGACGAAACATCTGGCGGTCGGATCTGGATTCGGCACTGAGCACGTTGGGTGCTCTGTTGGGCAGCGTGGATACTCTTGCCGTCTCCACATCGTGCTCCCTGCTGCATGTTCCGTACACTCTCGACGCAGAGGCCGATGTCGACAAGGCCCTGCGCTCGTGGCTCGCGTTCGGCACCGAGAAGGTCAAGGAAGTAATAACTCTCGCAACCGCTCTCACACAGGGCCGAGAGTCGGTGGAGGACGAGTTCGCTCTGGCACGAGCGGCCGCGTCGACCCGCAAGGACGATCGCAGACTCAATGATGCGAGTGTTCGGGGACGCCTGGCCGCCGTGCTGAACTCGGCGACCGGTCGCGCGCCCGCCGCCGAACGTCGCGCTGCCCAGGACGAACTGCTTTCTCTGCCGCCGCTGCCCACGACGACTATCGGTTCGTACCCGCAAACCTCGAAGATCCGCATCGCTCGCGCAGCACTGCGCAAGGGCGAGATCGACGAAGCCGAGTACGTCAACCGTATGCGCGCCGAAGTTGCCGAAGTTGTTGCGCTCCAGGAAAAGCTGGACCTGGACGTTCTTGTTCACGGTGAGCCGGAACGCAACGACATGGTCCAGTACTTCGCGGAGCAGTTGGACGGATTCTTCGCCACCGCCAACGGTTGGGTCCAGTCGTACGGCACCCGCTGCGTGCGTCCGCCGATTCTGTACGGCGACGTCTCCCGCCCGAAACAGATGACCGTCGACTGGATCACGTACGCGCAGTCCCTGACCGACAAGCCGGTCAAGGGCATGCTCACCGGACCCGTCACCATTCTGGCCTGGTCGTTCGTCCGCGACGACCAACCCCTCGCCGACTCGGCAAATCAAGTCGCACTGGCCATTCGAGACGAGACCGTCGACCTGCAGGCCGCCGGAATCGGAATCATCCAGGTTGACGAACCGGCTCTACGAGAACTACTCCCACTGCGTGCCGAGGATCAGCGCGCCTACCTGGACTGGTCGGTCGGCGCCTTCCGGTTGGCTACCTCGGGCGTCGCGGATTCCACCGCGATCCACACGCACCTGTGCTACTCCGAGTTCGGAGCGGTGATCGGCGCCATCGCCGGCCTCGACGCGGACGTCACGTCCATCGAGGCGGCGCGCTCACACATGGAGGTCCTCGACGATCTCAGTTCGGTCGGGTTCGACCTCGGCGTCGGCCCGGGTGTCTACGACATCCACTCGCCGCGGGTGCCGAGCGTCGACGAGATTGCCGAATCCCTGCGTGAGGCACTCAAAGCTGTTCCTGTCGAGCGGTTGTGGGTCAACCCGGACTGCGGTTTGAAGACCCGCGGTTCCGTCGAGGTCGAGGCGTCACTGCGTAACCTCGTCGAAGCCGCGAAGTTGGTACGAGCGGAGCTATAGGGGCAAAGCCCCTGTGCGCCTTTTTGGTAGTGGGCACTACCAAAAAGGCGCACGGGGTCAGCTCAACCACGTATTGCCGAAGAGCAGAATCCCGTCCGCACTCGGGGTCACTCCGTGCACGTTCTCGCGCCACGGAATGAAGACCTTGCCGGAGTTGACCACGGCCATCGGCGCCGTCTCGTTGACCACGGTCTGAATATCGTCGATGACGGCTCGCCGCTCATCCTCGCCCGACGCTGTTTGCAGCTTGCCGAGCAACTCGTCCATCCGAGCGTTCTTGTAACCGAGGATGTTCGACGGCGATTCGCTGAACAGGTTGCCGTACATACGCACGAACGGTGACTCTTCCAGCACGTTGAACGCGAAGTAGGACACGTCGTAGTCATGCTTTGCGTACAGCATGGAAATCAGATCGTTGATGCTGGTTGCGTAGGTGATGTCGACCGTGAAACCCACTGCCTGCAAGAGCGACTGAAACGTCAGTGCGCTGCGCTGCGTCGCCGGATCGTTCATCCCGACGTACGTCAGTTTTCCGTCGTAACCGTCCGCCTTCGCCTCGGCGAGATACTTCTTGGCCGCCTCGGGGTCGAAGCCGTTCCCGGCCACCGATCCGTGCCACTGCGACCACGACGCGAACATGTCGGTGCCGGGTTCGCCGAAGCCGCCCTGAACTCGCTCGTTGAACGTATTCGGGTCCACCGCAGCGACAATCGCCTTACGCACGCGCTCGTCCTTCGCTGCCCGATCGTCGCGCTGATTGATTGCCAGAACTCCGGCCATGCTGGCCGAGTACACAAATCCGGGATCACCGGCTTCGAAAGCCTCGTGAATGAAGTCGGGAGACTTCAGATAGGCAACCTGGATTCCGTCGGTGTGCAATCCTTCCAGTTTGCTCTTCTCGTTGACGATTGCGGGAAAGCGCAACTTCTCGAGGTACGGCGCCCCGTCCCAGTACGTCGGACGGGCAGCGAGCACCAATTCGTCCTGGGAGGCGAACTTCTCGACGGTGAACGGGCCTGCCCCGATCGGGGTGAACGTGCCGGTAGCCATCGACGAGGGCGCGACGATCATGCCGGGACCGGTGGTGAACGTGATCGGGAACTCGTCCCACGGCTGCGCCAATGCAAAGACGACCGTACTCGGATCCGGTGAATTCGTCTCGCGCACAGCGGTCTTCCATACCAGCGCGTGAGTTCCCTTCTTCTGCAGATAGTGATCGATGCTCCACAGGACTGCCGCACTGTCCATCGGAGTGCCGTCGCTGAAGGTGACGCCGTCGCGCAATTTCAGTGTCCACACCGTGTTGTCGCCGTTGGCCGACAAGGACTGCGCCAAGTGGGGGACGTATTCGCCCGCCGCCGTATCGAAGCGCATGAGAAGGTCGTAGATGGCTGCCATTTCGCTACCACCGGTAGCGCCGCCGTCCTGACGGTCAGCCGGATCGAGACTGCTGATCCCGTTGTAGGTGGCAAACGACACGGTGCCACCCGATCGCGGCTCTCCCCCGTTGTTCTGGTCACCGACAACTCCGACCGTCACGTCCGATGCATCCGTGGTCGTACCTTGGCTGCTACCGGCGCACCCCGTCACCACCAGCGTCGCCGACGCCAGGACAACCATCCAGATTCGAGCGCGGACTCGGTACGAGCGCTTCATTGCGACTCACTTTCACAGTTCACGGATACGTCGATCCCTGGATCGGACACCCGACATATTTGTAAGTGAATTCTAGGTAAGGTCTCGTCCTGCGTCGTCGTTTTCACGAAGCCGAAGCGATAATTCGCGTTCATGACAGCAGAAACAAGAACTGAATTCTAGGTTGCAACCGTTCAGCGAATTACCAGTCCGATGACGTCTTCGACGTTCCGCTGGGCCTCTGCGAATCCGATCCGGCCACTGGTCCACAGCGCAAGGGCCGTCAACATCGTGCCGCCTATTGCCACGGCCGCAACCCTCGCCGTCTCGGCCGGGACGCCGTCCATCAACTCGAACAGCATTCTCCGATGTGCCGCTGCGCGCAGATCCAACGACTCGATCACGAACTGATCCGAGGACGAATGGAGTTCGATCTCCAACCGAGCGAAGTAGGGCCTACGCTCGAATGCCTTCATCTCGCGGCGATGAAGTGCCAGAACCCGCTCGTACGCGTTGTTCTCGCCACCGTCTGCCCGCAACTTCTCAGGACGACGGACCGATTCGAGACCGCTCCACGCCGTCATCGCCGCAGCCAGAAGTTGCTGTTTGGTCGGAAAGTAGCGATACAGCGTTCCGAGTGCGACGCCTGAACGCTCCGAGACGTCTTTCATCTGGATTCGATCCGACGGCATCTCGGCCAGCATCTCGACCACCGCCGTGGTCAGTCGTCCTCTCCGCTCGAGTTGCCCCACCGACATGAGGTCGACGTCCAAGGGAAACTCGTCGCTGCGCGCAGTCACGCGCGTCACGATAGTTCAGAATCCTGACCGCAGTGCCGGGTTGCGAAGTTTCATCGTAACCCCGATATCTAATACACGGATTAATCAACTGCAGATCGCGCTAGGGTTAGTCCATGACTGACCGGACAACCGATGACCAGCCAACCGTCGGCGTGCTGAACTTCTGGTCGTTCATCGAACTGGCCAACAAGCGACTGGCCACCGAACACGGCTTTCGCGACCAGCTGGCCACCGAGGTACTACTGACACTCAATCGGGCTTCCAACGTGGTCACCTACGATCTCGAGTCGTCGATCCACCGCCCTCGCGGCTGGTCATGGTCCTCCTTCAGGCTGTTGTTCGTCACCTGGCTGGCCGGTCCGATCGAGCCGAAGGCTGCCGCCGAGCTCACCGGCATGAGTAGGGCAGCGGTCTCCAATCTGTCCAAGTCGCTGCTGGCAGACGGATTGATCGATCGTCGGCCCACCGAGAACGACGGCCGTTCCGTCCAGCTGTACCTGACCGACAAGGGCCGAGAAGCCATGGTCGAAGCCTTTCGCGAGCAGAACGAACGCGAACACGCCTGGGTAAGCGTCCTGAGCGAGGCCGAACAACGAATTCTTGTCATGCTCCTGGACAAACTGATCACCAACCGCAGCCAGTTCGACGTACGCGGACGTAACTGACATAGACCCGAACCCCTTGGAGGGTTGCGCTCATCACATCATTTTAGTTAATGTGTTTACTATCTGGTGGAGGTGAGCCAGGCAGAACAGCACAGAAGGAGCCCCGTCATGGCGTTCTATCGACAACTCGGCAACATCCCACCGAAGCGTCACACCCAACACCGTGACGAGTCCGGCAACCTCTACTACGAAGAGCTGATGGGAGAGGAAGGTTTCTCCTCGGATTCTTCGTTGCTGTACCACCGCGAGATCCCGTCGGCCATCGTCGACGCAACGGTCTGGGAACTGCGCGATCAGAGCACAACCCCCAACCATCCCCTCAAACCGCGCCATCTGAAACTCCACACGCTGTTTCCCGAAAGCACCTGGAACGAGACCGACGTGGTAACCGGCCGTCGTCTCATCCTCGGAAATGCCGACGTGCGATTGTCCTACGTCGTTGCGGCAGCGCCATCTCCCCTGTATCGCAACGCAATCGGCGACGAGATGGTCTACATCGAATCTGGCGAGGCGACCGTCGAGACCGTCTTCGGTGCACTCGAGGCCAGTGAAGGTGACTACGTCCTGATCCCGATGTCCACAACGCATCGATGGATCCCCAAGGGTGACAAGCCACTTCGTGCCTACGCCATCGAGGCGAACAGTCACATCGTCCCGCCCAAGCGCTATCTTTCCCGCTTCGGCCAGCTGCTCGAGAACGCACCGTTCTGTGAACGAGACCTGCACGGACCGATCGCGCCCATGATCGCCGAAGGAACCGACGTCGAGGTACTGGTCAAGCACCGAACGTCGGCGGGCATCGTCGGCACCCGAATGGTTTATCCCACGCACCCTTTCGATGTCGTCGGCTGGGACGGCTGCCTGTACCCGTACACCTTCAACATCTCCGACTACGAGCCGATCACGGGCCGTGTTCACCAACCGCCGCCGGCCCACCAGGCGTTCGAGGGAAACAACTTCGTGATCTGCAACTTCGTTCCGCGCAAGGTCGACTACCACCCCCTGTCGATCCCGGTGCCGTACTACCACTCGAACGTCGACTCGGACGAGATCATGTTCTACTGCGGCGGTGACTACGAGGCGCGCAAGGGTTCCGGCATCGGTCAGGGTTCGATATCGATTCATCCCGGCGGCCACGCCCACGGACCACAACCCGGCGCCTACGAGCGGAGCATCGGCGCCGAGTTCTTCGACGAGCTCGCCGTGATGGTCGATACGTTCCGGCCCCTCGAATTGGGTGAGGGAGCCCTTGCCTGCGAGGACGAAGCGTACGCCTGGAGTTGGGCAGGGCGGGGGCCTCGGCAATGACGATCATCTCCCCACTCCTGCGCGGCCTGTGCGACGACGCAGCACTTTTCCCACCCGGCAATGCTCCTCTCGCCGAAGCAATTCCGGCCCACGCCGCCTACCTGCAGGCGGATTACGACGCACTGGTCGGGCCTTTCGTTTTTCCCGCACCGCGACTGGGCGAACTGGCTGCGTACGTTTCAGCGGACAGCCCGGTGACGCTGAGCCTGACCGTGCCGGCCGGCCCATCCGATACGGCGGCCGCACTCTCGAACGCGCTCGCCATCCCTGGTGTTCACGTCGCCGCCGTCGAGGTGGGAATTCCAGACGGGTTGGACGCCGATGCGGCCTTCGAGGAAATCGCTCGTGTCCATGCCGCTCATCCCGACGTCGACATTTTTGTCGAGGTGCCTCGAGGTGATCGGCGCGCGGGCTATCTGGCAGCTCTCGAAACTGCCGGGCATTCCGCAAAGTTTCGCACCGGCGGGATTGTCGCCGAGGCGTACCCGAACGAGGAAGAGCTCGCCGATGCGGTGATATCCGTTGTCCGAGCCAATATCCCGTTCAAGGCGACTGCGGGACTGCACCACGGCGTGCGCAACACCGATCCGGAAACAGGCTTCGAGCAACACGGCTTCCTCAACATCATGGTGGCCGTCGACGCGGCGAGGCGGGGCGCCGATCGTTCGGAAATTGTTGCTGCACTGTCTCAGCGCGATGGAAAATCGATCGCGCAAGCCCTGGCCGACCTCACCGAGGACGAGGCCGGCGAGGTGCGTCGCCGATTCCTCTCGTTCGGTACCTGCAGCATCTCGGACCCTCTGACCGAGCTGGAAGGCCTCGGGTTGATCGTCCGCTCCGACAAAACCGAAGGAACTCTCGTATGACTGTCACGACCATCGACATTCCCGCCGACTCACTGTTCGGTCTCGACAATCTGCCGTACGGGGTCTTCTCCCCCGCGGGAGGGTTACCGCGTGTCGGTGTGCGCGTCGCCGAATCGGTGGTCGATCTCGCAGCGACACTGGGTGATTCCGTCTTCTCCGAACCGACTTTGAACGCGTTCATGGCTCAGGGACGAGATCAGTGGGTATCGGTGCGAAACCGGATCACGGAGCTCGTGACTAGCGAAATAGACTCGAATGCAGTGTTTTCCGTTGATTCGGTGACAATGCATTTGCCGATCGCAGTGGCCGATTACGTCGACTTCTACGCCTCGGAGAATCACGCAACCAACCTCGGGCGGTTGTTCCGCCCGGACGCAGCCCCCTTGATGCCGAACTGGAAGCATCTTCCCGTCGGATACCACGGGCGCTCGAGCACCGTCGTCGTCTCCGGCACCGACATCGTTCGTCCCTGCGGACAGCGGAAGGCACCCGATCAGGAAAGCCCGGACTTCGGACCGTCCCGGCGCCTCGACATCGAAGCCGAGATGGGATTCATCGTCGGAACTCCCTCGAAGATGGGCGATTCCATCACCCCGGACGAATTTGCCGAGCACGTCTTCGGCGCCGTCGTCGTGAACGACTGGTCTGCCCGAGACATCCAGGCGTGGGAGTACGTGCCCCTCGGTCCGAACCTGGGGAAGAGTTTCGCGACCTCCATCTCACCGTGGGTCGTTCCCTTGCTCGCTCTCGAAGCAGCCCGAATCGACACTCCGGTGCAGGATCCCGAACCGCTTTCCTATCTGCGTGGTGAAGAGAAGTGGGGGCTGGACATCGAGCTGGCCGTCGAATGGAACGGTCACGTCGTCTCCCGGCCGCCCTACGCCCAGATGTACTGGTCGCCTGCGCAGATGCTCGCGCACACCACCATCAACGGCGCAGCAGCGAGCACCGGCGATCTCTTCGCGTCCGGAACCATTTCCGGACCGGACAAAGATCAGCGCGGCGCCTTCATCGAGTTGACGTGGGGCGGCAAGGAACCCGTAGCTGTGGGCTCCGAGACCCGTACCTTTCTCGAAGACGGCGACACCATCGCCATCTCAGCCACCGCTCCCGGCGTCGGCGGATCACGAATCGGCTTCGGGGATGTTCACGCTCGGATCCTGCCTGCAACGCAAACCGAAAGATAGTGATTGACAACTGTTTGATTCACGCTGATCTGATGTCCGGAATTCCTTGCCTCACGATTCTCCGAAGATAAGCTGGACTAACCATCCAGAGCGATCGAGAGTCCTGGCTCCGTGACGTCGCAGCAACCCCCTCTGCTGAGGTGCGGGTGCTTTCTGCCAGGTCCGATGGAGGACTCGTGCCAGGCGATCGACCCCGTACCTCAGTGGGGACAGCAGCTGTCATCGTGATCGTGGGTGGTGGACCCCGCGGAACCGGCGTACTCGAGCGGATCCTCGCTCACGAATCGGTGAACGCCGATCCCACACCGATCGACATTCACGTTGTCGACCCGTATCCGGCAGGCGCCGGCCGTATTTGGCGAGGCAGCCAGGCGCCGCTTCTGTGGATGAATTCGACAACCGCGGACGTCACGATGTTCACCGACGAGACCACCGCCGTGATCGGCCCGGTGCTGCCGGGTCCGACCCTCGCGGAATGGGTCGCCGAGCGCTCGGCTGAGCTTGCCGAATTCCCAGAAATCGCAGCAGAAGTTCCGACGCTCACCCCGTCGTCGTTTGCATCGAGGTCACTGCAGAGCCGATACCTGAACTGGGTGTTCGAGACTGCAGTCGACTCCGCGCCAGCGCACGTCGACGTTCGAGTTCATCGACGATCCGTGGTCGACATCGTGAACGTCGGCGAGACACAGACAGTTCATCTGGACGACGGAGCTGTCATCGACGCGACGACCGTCCTTCTCGCACAAGGGCACCCCGATGCGTTGCCTGCCCCACGCGAAACCGCGCTGACCAGCTTCGCGTCCGATCACGGGTTGACGTATGTGGGTCCGGGCTACACTGCCGATCTCGACGCCGATGTCATTCCCGAAGGCGAACCGGTTCTGATCGCCGGACTCGGGCTGGCTTTCATCGACTGGATGGTTCTCCTCGCCGAGAGCCGTGGCGGCATCTTCGAACGCGGTGAAGACGACGTCCTCACTTACGCTCCCTCGGGTCGGGAACCCCTGTTGTATGCCGGATCTCGTCGCGGAGTGCCGTATCATTCCAAGATTTCGTACTCGATCGCTGACGCGCGGCCACCGCTACCGCGGTTCTTCACCGCTGATCTCGTTCCCGGCGACGGACCGTTGGATTTCCGAAACGACATCTGGCCCTTGGCGTCGAAAGAACTGGCAGGCGCCCACTATTACGAGCTGTTCGCATCTCACCCGGATCGGACAGTGGGCACCTGGGAGGAGTTCGACGCCGAATTCGCCTCGCTGGCTTGGGGATCGCCTCGATTGCAGGAACTGGTCGAGAACGCAGTCCCGAAGCCGGAAGACCGTATCGATCTCGAGCGGCTGAACCGCCCACTCGGCGGTGAGCGCTACGACGGGCTTGCCGAGGTCCAATCCCGGATCACCGAATACATCTCGGCGGATGTCGCGCGGAGGTCGGACCCGTATTTCAGCGCCGACGCGGCTGTCTTCTCAGCGCTGCTGTCGACGTACATGACCGTCGGAGAATTGTTGCGGCGCGGCAGAATCCCGGCCGAATCCGTCGCCAAGGACGTCGAGGGTTGGCTTCATTCGTTCTTCAGCTTCATCGCCAGTGGTCCGCCGCCCGAGCGTTTGGAACAGTTGATCGCCCTCAACGAGGCGGGCATCGTCCAATTCCTCGGGCCGGATTCAGCGTTCTCCACCGAGATCGACCCGGCAACGGGGGCTGGGATCTTTGTCGCTCGCAGTGCGTCGCACACCGACATCGTGGCCGCGAACACCCTCGTCGAAGCACGCTTGCCGGTTGCGTCCATCAGCGCGAGCGGTGACTCGCTCCTGCGGACGCTTCACGGTCGGGGTGAGGCAGTCGAACTTCGTGCGACCGTGGACAGTTCGGCGAAGCTCGCCGTCGACGGTACTTCACGAATTCTCGACCAGAACAACACAGCTCATCCTCGCCGCTTCGCGGCCGGGCCGTGGGTTGCAGGCCACAACTGGTCGGCGGCTTTCCCTCGTCCCCGTACCAATGCGGGGTTTTTCCGGCACAACGACGCCCTGGCGGCGGAGATTTTGGGCGCTACGCGCGTGTGAGCGGTTAGGGAGTCCTGGGACTCCCTAACCGCTCACAGGGGGCTGTGCCCCTAGCTGAACACCAACTCACCCTCGTCAACCGCGACGGTGATACTGCCGCCCTCTTCGAGGAGATCGTCGAGCAGCATGTCGGCGATCTTGTCGTCGACCACACGCTGAATCGAACGACGCAACGGGCGAGCCCCGAACTCGGGCTGATGCCCGTGCTCGGCGATCCAGTCCACCGCGTCGGCAGTGAACTCGATCTCGATGCCCTTGGACTGCAGCCGCTTCCGGCTGTCGTCGAGCAGCAGATCAGTAATCCGGTGCAGTTGCTCGGTGTCGAGCTTGCGGAAGATCACGATCTCGTCGATACGGTTGAGGAACTCCGGCCGCATCGATTCGCGCAACCTGGCCATCACGCGGTCGCGCAGTGGCTTCTCCGCCGACTCTGCATCACCCGTGGTGAAGCCGAGTCCACCGGACTTGCTCGAGATGATGTCCGAGCCGAGATTGCTGGTCATGATCACGACGGTGTTCTTGAAGTCCACCGTCCGACCCTGACCGTCGGTCAGACGCCCGTCGTCGAGCACCTGGAGCAAGGTGTTGAACACGTCCGGGTGTGCCTTTTCGATCTCGTCGAGCAGGATCACCGAGTACGGGTTACGACGCACCTGTTCCGTGAGCTGTCCGGCCTCGCCGTAGCCGACGTATCCGGGAGGAGCACCGACCAATCGGCTGACCGTGTGCCTCTCACCGAACTCACTCATGTCGAAGCGCAGCATCTTGTTCTCATCTCCGAAGAGTGTGGCAGCCAGAGCTTTTGCGAGCTCCGTCTTGCCGACGCCAGTGGGTCCGAGGAACAGGAAGCTACCGACGGGACGATCCGGATCGCTCATACCGGTACGGCTACGACGCACGGCACGCGCGATTGCGCGAACGGCGTCATCTTGCCCGATGACACGACCGTGCAGTTCCTCTTCCAGACGGCGCAGGCGATCTTTCTCTGCCTGAGTCATCTGGCTTGCCGGAATACCCGTTGCGCGAGCGACAACTTCGGCGATTTGTTCAGCGGTCACGTCCGGCGTTTCCTCGGAAGGAACCGAGGATCCTGCCTTCTCGAGACGCTTTGCGACGCCGTTGATCTCGTCACGCAGGGTCGACGCCTTCTCGTACAACTCGTCGGCGACGGCTTTTTCCTTGTCGCTCTCGAGCTGCTCGAGACGCTGCTGCAGCGCAGCGGTGTCTACCGTGGCCGTCTTCAAGCGAAGCCTGGCGCCGGCCTGGTCGATCAGGTCGATTGCCTTGTCCGGCAAGAACCTGTCGCCGATGTAACGTGCCGACAGCTCCACCGCAGCGGTGATCGCCTCGTCGGTGTAGTGCACCTTGTGGTGATCCTCGTACCGACTGCGCAGTCCGCTCAAGATCGCGATTGCGTCCTCGATCGACGGCTCTCCGACCTGTACGGGCTGGAAGCGCCGCTCGAGCGCGGGATCCTTCTCGATGTTCTTGCGGTATTCGTCGAGCGTGGTGGCGCCGACGATGTGCAGTTCACCGCGAGCGAGCTTGGGCTTGAGGATGTTTCCGGCGTCCATCGCACCGTCTGCGCCGCCTCCGGCACCGGCGATGGTGTGCATCTCGTCGATGAAGACGATCAGCTCGTCCTTGTGTGCGGTGATCTCGTCGATCACCTTGGTCAGCCGTTCCTCGAAGTCACCGCGGTAACGGGTACCCGAGACCATGCTCGAGAGTTCGAGCTGGACGATCTTCTTGCCCACCAACGATTCCGGGACATCCCCGTCGACGATGCGCTGGGCGAGACCTTCGACGATGGCAGTCTTGCCGACGCCGGCCTCACCCACCAGGACCGGGTTGTTCTTGGTGCGGCGGGAGAGGATCTCGATGGTCTGTTCGATCTCGTCGGCGCGGCCGATCACCGGATCGACGCCGCCGTTGCGGGCGCGATCGGTGAGATCGATGCCGTACTTGTCGAGCGTCGGTGTGGTGGACTCGTCTTCGACTGGACCGGCTGCGGGATTCTGAACCGCTGCCTGCAGCTTCTCCGGCGTGATGCCGGCCGAAGCGAGCAGACGACCCGGAACATGATCGGGGTCACCGGCCAGGGCGATGAAGAGATGTTCGGGGTCGATGTACGTCGATCCCAGGGCTCGGGCCAGTTGATGAGCCTCGAGTAGAGCGGTTTTCACGGCACTGCTGAGCGCAGGAGCAGAGTAGCCCCCCTGCTCACGGCCTTGTGGCAGCCGCAGGTCGACGGCGTCGACCACGGATTTCGGGTCGGCTCCGGCGCGCTGCATGAGCGTGCGGACCGGATCCTGCTCCGCCATGACGCGGAGAACGTGCAGTGCATCGAGATCCGAATCACCGCGAGCAGCCGCTACACGTGCAGCGTCAGCCATGAGTTGCTGGGTGGCCCTGCTCATGAGCCGGGAAATATCGATGCGACCGGGACCCTCGGGCCCGAAGAATGCTGGCATTCCGAAGCCTCCTTGCAGAAAGTTGAGCGTTACTGACTCAATTAACGTGCATGGGGCTCGATCAATTCCCGCCGCCTCAGATTTGTTTCAACACCATCCAGTCGCCGATCGTTCTCAACTACCGAAAGATCCGGTAGACCGACCGACCGGGTACGCCTCGACGCGCATGATCACCGATCCCGCGCAGGGACCACTCTTGATGTCGGTACGCCACGAACCTTTCAGACTGCCATCGGGCTGAGGCGTGTAATACGCCTCGGAGTGCGCCGGTGCCCACACCTTGGGCACGCCCTCCCCCTGGTAGCAATCCCACTCCCAGTCATAGGGGTGCACCCAACTGGTTCCGTCCCAGGTGTATCGAGCAGGCTGCGGCAACGTCGGATTGGCGGGAGCCGGACCGCCGACCACTGTGGCGATACAGACTCCGCTCGAGCAATCCGTCTCGAACGTGTATGTATCGGAGAAATCCGGCTCCCACTGGCTGGCGGCCAGACTTGTGCCCGTCTTGGTCGCGGCGAAGCGCTCGAGCGAGTAATCACCGGACCAATTCGCATCCGCCGCCCCCGCGGGCATCGCCCCTACGACAAACCAACCAGCAACCAGCGCAACCACCAACAATGACTTCCGCATGCGTGAAGTGAATCACAAGCCATGTCCGAATTGTCGGATACTGACCACAAGAACACCGACGACGATCAGCACCAGCGAAACCAACGGCAATGCTCCCGCACCCCTGTCCGCCAAGATCAGCCCGCCTACGACGCCGCCCGCTGCGATCGCCGAATTGAAGATCGTCACGAAAACCGATTGCGCAGTGTCCACAGCGTCGCCCGTCGTATCCGCGAGCGCCGCCTGAAGGAGAGTGGGAGCGCCTCCAAATGCCACGCCCCACGCCGCAACGCTGAGTGCGATCACAGCGAAGCTGTCACCGCCGACGCCCAACGCCGTCAAAGCTGCGGCAAAGACCACCAAGCTCAGCACGGTGAGACTTCGAAGGGCCCGATCGACGAACACCCCGACCACACCGATGCCCACGAAGGCGAAAAGTCCGAACACGAACAAGACGATTCCCAACCGATCGCCGAAACCGATGCGATCCAGAAACGCCGCCAGATACGTGTACACGATGTTGTGCGCGAGGATCCACAAGAACGCGACAAACAGAATCGGTCGTACGCCAGGCAGGACCAAGACTTTCCACACCGGCAGCTGCCGATCCGCTTGTTGCCCGGGAAAGTCCGGCATCACCGTGAGTATCCACGCGACCAGAAGTAGCGCAGTAACCGACATCACGGCGAAGACGACGCGCCAATCGGCCAGGGTCCCGAGCCACGCCCCCATCGGAACGCCGATTGCCAACGCGATCGGCTGTCCGACGGAGGCAACCGCAACGGCCCGCCCCTGCAGGTGAGGGGGCGACATCCTGCGTGCGTACCCGGCAAGCAACCCCCACACCACACCTGCCGCCATACCTGCCAGAAACCGAACACCCAAGGTGAGAACAAGATTCGACGAAAGCGCTGTCACCAGATTGAAGACACCGAACCCCAGAATCGCCGACACAAGGACAGCACGCCGTCGCAATCCTCGGGTCAATGCGATCAGTGGTACCGCCCCGACGACGGAACCCAATGCGTATGCGGTGACCAATTGCCCTGCGCCGGAGACCGATACGGACAACCCTGACCGGATCTGCACCAGTAGTCCGGCCGGCATGGTTTCGGTTGTGATCGCTATGAAGCCTGCCATTGCGAGTGCCGACAACCCGGCCAGCGGTAGTGTCCGGACGGAATCGGTCTCCGCCAGTGCCGAAGTCGCCGTCCCGTCCGAGTTCGAGCTCACCTCGTCGGTGTTTCGGGACTGCCTTCACCCGACTGGCCGGAACGGACCAGTTCTGCAATAGACGCCCAGTCCATCTCGCCCTGACCGTTCGCCAGAGCCTGAGCGAGCACGCCTCGAAGTACGCCACCG
Organism: Rhodococcus sp. SG20037; assembly: GCF_031763325.1. Lineage (NCBI taxonomy): Bacteria > Bacillati > Actinomycetota > Actinomycetes > Mycobacteriales > Nocardiaceae > Rhodococcus > Rhodococcus sp. SG20037. Next base: position 5,008,324 of record NZ_CP134497.1, read on the forward strand.
AACGGCAAATCCAGATCGACGCTGTCGGCGGCGTCGAGCGCAAGCCTCAAATCCTTGAGGCCCAGAGCTGTGGTGAATCCTGCAGGCTCGTACTGACGCGTCGCGACGAGGTTTCCGTAGCTGGAGTAGACCGGCCCCGGGAAGATCGTCGAGGTCAGCAGTTCTACGAGTTGGCTTCCGTCCACACCTGACCTCTCCCCCAATGTGATTGCCTCGCCCAAGGATTGAATCGCGGCGAGGATGAGGTAATTGCCGATGATCTTGACGATGTTGGCCTGCTCCGGACGCTCACCTTGTGGCCACGTGCGAGCACCGATGACGTCGAGGAAGGGTTGCACTCGCTCGAGGAGGGAACTGTCGCCGGCGGCGATGATGTTCAACTGGCCAGCCTGAGCAACAGAAACGCGTCCGAACACCGGCGCCGCGATGTACCCGATGCCGTACTCGGCGTGCAGTGCGGCGGCGCGCTTGGCAAGGTCGACGCTGACGGTGGCCATGTTGACGTGCACGGTTCCACTCGGAACGGATGCGAGGACGGCGGGATCCAGAATGGCCGAAGACACGGCCGAATCATCTGCCAACATCGACAGCACAACACCGGACTGGAATGCCTCGGCAACGGTTTTCGCGCCGATCGCCCCTTCCTCGACCAGTTCGGCTACCGCTTCAGGGCTGCGATTCCACACCGTCACGTCGAAGCCTGCGCCCAGTAGATTTCGAGCGATGGGACGGCCCATCGCGCCCAAGCCGACCACGGAAACAGAAGTCATGGATTTCCCTCTCGAAAGTGCTGAACCATCTAAGACGGTTCAAGACTCTCACACGGGTACAGTTGCTGTCGAACCGGTTGAGATGGTTCGCCACGAAGGAGGACGAAAGTGAACGAAGCAGGAGCTGATCAATCCGCTCGGGACGTGTTTCGACTCGACAACGACACGCTCGCATTCCGCTTCACCGCCACCCTCACCAATCGGAACGGCTCGAGGTTCGAACGACTCACGAGCCCGCAGCGACTCGAATTATGGTTACGCGCCAACGATCTGATGGACGCCCCCGCAACCGCGACAGAAGACGACCTCCGCGGCGCGCAGGATTTACGTGAGGCCATTCATCGCATCGGAACCGCCGTGTGCGAGAACCGCCGTGCCTCACGCACCGATGTCGGGATCGTCAACACCGCATCCGAGCTCGGTGATGCCCACCTCGTCCTCGAGAGTGGCCGGGCCCTCTGGAAATCAGCCGGAGACAATCCGATCCGCGACGCTTTGTCGATAGTGGCTGCCGACGCGATCGCGGTGCTCGGTGGAGCCGACCGGGACCGCGTCAAAGCCTGCCAGGGCGACGGGTGCACCGGCCTCTACGTCGACACCAGTCGCGGCAACAACCGACGCTGGTGCTCGATGAACATCTGCGGAAACAAAGCCAAGAAATCCGCGATGACCGCTCGCACCGACTAGCTCATCTCACCTTCACCGCGACTTCATTTCGCCGCCACTCGGTTCCACAGCTTCTCGATCGGCGTCGACAGCAGGAGAAGAAACAGCGGGAAGTACGACGTCACCGGAACGAGCACACTGACGAGCAGCGCCACCACCATGATCAGGAAAGTGACGATTTCAGCGGTGAAATGCGGCTTCGCATTCTCTTCACTCAACGACGGGTTGCGAACCAGACCCCACGCGACCACCGCCAGGCACGCAGCACTGGCTGCCATTGTCCCGATGTAGAGAGCCCTGGTTCCGAGATCCTGCGACGGCGCCGCAACGAGCGCTGTCGGGAAGGGCAGGAACACGATGGTCATCACCCACAACCCCAGTCCGCGAACGACCACCTTGTCCGCGTCGACCACAAAACGAAGCAGCCGATGCTGCGACCACCAGAGCCGGAAGATCACCAGAAAGCTCAGGGCGAACGAGTAGAACTGCGCAGCGTGATCGCGCAGGAGTTCCGACGTGGTGCCGTGGTGGTCACTGGTGAGTTCGACCAGCGGCAGTACGAGCAGCGTGATCGCAATGGCGACAATCGCGTCGATGAAAGTGACGTAGCGCTCGAAGTAGCGGGTGCGTTCCGCAATCTCAGCCATTGCGGAAGCATAAGCCTCACAACAGGAAACAGACCGGCGACGCCACTTTACGGAAGCACGTATCCGGAAACATACAATTAACGAATCAAATTCGTTAGATCTCTTGACCGTGGCGGAGCCCATCCCCATACTTAACGAATCACATTCATTAAGTGACTCGCATCACGCCACCAGGGGTCGGTTCAGCCACCCCCTTCAGGACATGGGGTTGCCCTAGTGCCGATCAACGCTTCGACGAATACGCAGTCCGACCGGGTTCCACTCACCGCCAACCGCGGTATTGCCGTCTTCAGTATCGGCGTCATGGGGTTCATCACCGCGAACCTCATCCCCCTGATGATCGTGGCAATGGTCGAGGACCTCGGTGTCACCGAATCCGCTGCCGGTGCCGTTCTGACCGCATCGCTGCTGGTCTGCGCCGTCACCTGCCTCGCCACCACCCGAACCGCCTCGGGCCGGCATCGCCATCTCCTCGGCCGCGTCAGCCTGATCGCGATGGCAGCCGCATTCGGCGTTGCGGCCATCGCACCGTCCACGACAATCGCATGCGCCGCGATCATCGTCGGCGGTATCGGCGCTGGTGGATCCGCATCCGTTGGCGGAGCGGCACTGGCCGCGCTCACGAACCCGGACCGGGCGTCAAGCATCAGCGGCCTCGTGAACCGTGTCGTCGTCACAGCCGTCCTCGCTCTCATACCCATCCTCGGCACACACATGACCAACGCATTCGGCATCGTCGCAGTCCTGGCACTGGCTACCGCAGCAACGGTCACCTGGTTGCCGTCGTCCCCGGTGAAAGAGTCGCCGGAGATGGCGAAGTCCGCCAATACGACCACAGCTCTCCCCGCCGGGGTCAGCGCGAAACGTCTCACTTTTGCCGGAACCGCATTTCTCGCGATGCTTGCAGTCTGGGCGATCAGCGAGGACTCGTTGTGGGCAGTACTCGGCATCATGGGTTCCGAGCACGCCGGGCTCTCGGATCAACAAATGAGTCTCGCACTGAGCGCATCAACGGCGGGTGGTGTGCTCGCGGCTGTTACCTTGACCGCGTTGGGTTCTCGGGTCAGTCGGACAGTATCGATCTCCGTGCTACTGATACTCGGGGCAATTCTGAAGCTGTCTGCCGGCCTCACCACCGATCCCACGATCTACCTGGTAGTGGTCATCGCTTGGAACACGATCTACGCGGCCACGTTCATCGTCCTGGTTGCCATCTCGGCCGCGCTCGACGCGGCCGGCCGATGGTCGGCGCCACTACTGGGCACCTACCTCATCGGCTCCGCGTTCGCGCCGCTGTTCGGAACTTCGGTGACGGCCGGCCTCGGGTATCCGACCTTCGGAGTCATCATCTCGGGGATCAGCTTCGTTCTACTGGTCCCGTTCGCCTTGGTTTCCCGACTCTCTGCACATACCGAAGGTGCGTATCGTCACCACAGCGCCGCCATCACTACTACCGTCATCGCGTAAGGATCACGTAGAAGTCATGAATGACAGCATCACTCACTACCGCAACGGAAAGATCTTCACGGCTGCCGACGACGGATGGGCCGAGTCCATAGTCGTCGAGGACCACAAGCTCAGATTCGTGGGCGAAACCGTCTATGCCGATATCCTGGCACCCGACGCCGAGGTGATCGATCTCCAAGGCGCCGTCGTGCTACCCGGTTTCGTCGACGCACATACACATTTGGTCATGATGGGATTCGCGCTGCAGAAGTTGGATCTGCGTGATGCCACCGATCTCGCCGACATTCAGTCCAGCATCAAGCAATTCGCGGAATCGAACCCGGATGCACCACGTCTGCTGGGTCGCAGTTGGTTGTTCTCCGCGCTGGATGGAGGGCACCCGACGCGAGAGATGATCGACGCCGTCGTGCCCGATCGCCCGGTGTACCTCGACGCCAACGACGTACATTCGGTCTGGGTGAACACTGCAGCACTGCGAGAACTCGGCATCGACGCGGACACTCCCGATCCGATCGGCGGTCGTATCGGCCGGGATCCGGACACCGGAGAAGCCACCGGAATGCTGTACGAGACCGCCATGATGCTCTACGTCTGGCCGAAACTGGCGGAGCTCGCATCCGACGAAGACCGGGACGCCGCCCTCGCTCTCGCCTTCCGCCACTATCTCGAGGACGGCGTGACCGGTGCGGTCGACATGGCACTCGGCGCGGACGAATTAGCCTCGCTGGAAAGAGCATTGGACGCAGGAGACGGAACACTGCCGCTGCGTGTCGCGGCTCACTGGCTGATGACCCGCGAGGACAACGAGGCCGACAACGTCGGACAAGTTCACGACGTGATCGAACTCCACGAGCGCGTCCAAGGTCCGTGGCTCCGTATCGCCGGAATCAAGATCATCATCGACGGTGTGATCGACAGCTGCACTGCCGCAATGAAAGAGCCGTACTCGGACGGCACCAACGCCGAGCCCATCTGGGATCTCGAGTCCTTGATACCCGTCGTGACAGCCGCTGACGCCGCAGGCCTGCAGATCGCGATGCACGCGATCGGCGACGAGGCGTCGGAGATCGGATTGACGGCACTCGAGTACGCGATCGCCGCCAACGGAGACATTCCCCGCAGGCACCGAATGGAACACTTGGAGTCCATCACCCGGGACAACGTCGAAAGGCTTGCCCGCCTGGGAATCATCGCCTCGATGCAACCGGTTCACGCTGACCCTGCAATCCAGGAGAACTGGCAGGCGATGCTCGGCGACTACCGGGTCAATCGCGCGTACCCCTGGCCCGAATTCACCGAGGCCGGAGCGGTTCTGGCGTTGGGTTCGGACGCTCCGACCGCTCCCCACCCGCCGCTGCCGAACATGTTCATCGCCACCACCCGTCGATCCGCAATCGATCCGTCACTGGCACCCAACCTGCCGAAGTACGCACTCCCCCTCGCGGACGCGCTGGCTCACGCAACTCGCGACGCTGCCTACTCGTGCCGGTGGGAAGATGTGACCGGCCAGCTGGTTCGGGGTAAAGCAGCCGATTTTGTCGTACTGAAACAAGATCCGTTCACCGAAGGGGTCGATTCTCTCCTGACCACAGAGATTGCGATGACCGTCGTTGCTGGATCCGTGCGATACGACGCGGCCGGGGCCAAGAGCACCGAAGCACGGAACGCCGAGTCCGATAGCTGATCGTTACCGGTTGTTCGATAACGCACGCATGCGGCCCGGCGACAGAACGAAGGAGGGACTTGAACACGTGAACCCATACACTCTGGAGGACGCATGCGCAGGAAAGCTCCGATTTCGGCCGCCGTCGCAGCCGCTGCACTGGTGACGGCCACTGCCCTGACGGTCGCCGGTTGTGGGTCGACCGAAGGAACACCTGAAGCGGCGGCGAGTTCCACGGCAGCCAGTTCAACGGCGTCGGCGACATCGACGGCAAACGAAACCGAGACGACGGTAGCGAGCTCTCCCCCGCCACAATCGAACACCCGCACAAATGCATCCACGACGGCGACTACGACAGCAATCCCCGCTTCGGGTCCCTGTCTCGACGTCGGCTCCTCGCTCGTCACCGACGCCATCGGCACGCTGGGCACCGACATCAACGGGGGCAATTGGATACCGAGATCCGCGAGCGAAGAACAGATCGGGAATTGTCCTGACCTGCTCTGGGTTTCGGTGGACGGCGACGGCGTCGGCGATGCGACTTACCAGTCACACGTCCTGTTCTTCCACGACGGAACATACCTGGGCACGGCTACCAGTGAGCCGTACTCGTACACACACGTCATCGACAGCAACAAGGATTCGGTATCCGTCCAATACCGTTGGCTGCTGGACGACGATGCATTCTGCTGTCCCCAAGGCGGACCGAACATAGTGAACTTCACGTGGAACGGCAGCGCCGTGGTTGCCGACGGCCAGTTCCCGCCCTCCTGAACCTGCCTGGGTCCGAGAAGGCCCTGAATGCAACTGTGCCCCAGCGACGACGGTCGCTGGGGCACAGTCTTGTTCGATCTACTCGCCGGCGCTCCTACTCACCGACACCGAGTTCGCGCAGGCGAGTCTTGTACAGCTCGATGTTGCCGAGCTTGATGTCTTCGTAACCGCGAACCACGTCCGGCAGTGCCGCGATCTCGACGGCGCGATCGTATCCGTCGGTTGCGAGCGTACGAGAGAGGTCAGCGATCATGGCCTCGTACTCGGCGAGCAGTTCACGCTCGACCTTGCGGACGTGCATGTAGCCGAAGGGGTCGAGCTTGGTACCGCGAAGCTTCTTACCCTTGGCCAGAACCTTCAGTGCAACATGCGACTTGGGTCCGAGACCGATCTTCTTCTTGCGGCCCATCACTCGAAGGATCGGCGGGTGGAGCTTGTAGGTCAGGTTCTCCCCGGCCGGCACCTGAGACTTGACGTCCTCGATGAATGCGGGGTCGACCAGCATACGAGCAACTTCGTACTCGTCCTTGTACGCGGTGAACTTGAAGAGGCCGCGGGCAACAGCCTCGCTGAAATCGGTCCGCTCGGTTGCGGCACGTTCGGCGGTCCAGACTGCCTGAACCTGATCGATGTAGCGCTGGGCGATCTTGACGGACTGGAACTCGATGAGCTGCGCCGCACGCAGTTCCACCAGTCGCAGGGTTTCACCGGTGAAGGTGGTTCCGGCGAACATGTGAGCCGGTGCGACAACGGGTTCGCGGACGGACTTGGCCGGCGTGGTGACGGCCGAGAACGCTGCGGTGTCGGCAATTGCTGCACGACCCCAACGGAATGCCGCGATGTTCGCGTCCACGGCAACGCCGTTGATGCCGATCGCTTCTTCGATGGCCTCGGCCGGCAGACGAAGTCCGCCGCTCTGGTAGGCCGCACCGATCAGCAGGAAGTTGGCTGCTGCGGTGTTACCGAACAACTCCTGCGCCGCGGCGAGTGCGTCGAACGAACGCAGGGTGCGCGACACCTTGTCGAGACGGGCGAGGAGTGACGTCTCCTCGGGGTAGCGAACAGCCTTGTCGTAGACCATGTCTCCGGTCGGCGTCTGCGACGTCGAGGCGATGGAGACCGTCTTCTCGGCGTTGCCGTAGTCGAGGTTCTTGTTGTCCGTCGCGGTCAGCAGGTCGAAGGCGACGATGCAATCCGCACTGCCCGGAGTGAGGCGGTTGGACGGCTCGAGCGCGCTGGAGCTGAAACGCAGGTGCGAGACAACCGGTCCGGCCTTCTGGCTCAGTCCGATCTGGTCAAGGCTCTCCACCTCGAGGCCGGCGCGCAGTGCAGCCGTTGCGAGCACCTGGTTGACGGTCACGATGCCGGTGCCGCCGATGCCCGCGAGGAAAACGTTCTGCGTGCTGGTGAGCGGTCCGAAATCGGGGTCTGCGACGACGGGCGGGACGGGACGTGCGGCCTTGGGAGCCTTCTTGCCCGGTACCAATTCGACGGTCACGAACGACGGGCAATCGCCGTCCATGCAGGTGTAATCGGTGTTGCAGGACGTCTGGTCGATCTTCGTCTTGCGGCCGTACTCGGTGTCCACGGGCTGGACCGAGAGGCAGTTCGACTTCACACCGCAGTCACCGCAGCCTTCGCACACTGCCTCGTTGATGACGACCCGAGTGTTGCGAGTGGGCAGCGTGCCACGCTTGCGCTGGCGACGAGCGTCGGCCGCACAGTGCTGGTCGTAGATCAACACTGTGACGCCCTTGATCTCGCGAAGCTCCTTCTGGGCCTCGTCGAGGCGATCGCGGTGCCAGAGCTTGGTGCCCTTGGCCAGAGCGCGCTTGTTGTGACGCGAAGGCTCGTCGGCGCAGATGATGATCTGCTTGACGCCCTCGGTGGTCAGCTTGTGGCTGAGCTGAGCAACGGAGAGGGCACCTTCCGCGTCCTGTGCACCGGTCATCGCTACCACTTCGTTGTAGAGCAACTTGTAGGTGATGTTCACGCCTGCGGCGATGCATGCCTGGACAGCCAACTGACCGGAGTGGAAGAAGGTGCCGTCGCCGATGTTCTGGAACAGGTGAGGCACGTCGGTGAACGGTGCCTGCCCGATCCACTGGCTGCCCTCGCCGCCCATCTGCGTCAGGCCGGTGACAGCGCTGTCCTCACGGCCGGACATGGTGACGAGTGTGTGGCAACCGATTCCGCCGCCGCCGATGGAACCCTCGGGGATAGCGGTGGAACGGTTGTGGGGGCACCCGCTGCAGAAGTACGCGGTTCGCTTGGCGGAGAGCACGTTCAGCGACAGCGGGGCCGGGAGGGTGCGCTTGAGTTCGACGTGCGGCTTCAGTACGCGGCGCAACGGGGCGAGCAGCCGGCCTGCGGTCAGTTCACCACTGGCAGGCATGAGCAGACGGCCCTGGCCGTCACGCTTGCCGATGATGCGAGGGGCATCGTCGGTGCCGTACAGGACTTCCCGGATCTGAGCTTCGATGAACGCGGTCTTGTCCTCGACCACGACGATCTGCTCGAGGCCTTCGGCGAACTCCTTGATCTTCTCGCCCACGACGGGGTAGCACATTCCGATGCGAAGGAGACGGATCCCGGCGCGGTGCAGTGCGGCATCATCGACGCCGAGGTCTGCCAAAGCTTGACGGACGGAGTCGAAAGTTGTACCGGTGGCGGCGATACCGATCTTCGCACCGGAGGGGTTGACCTCGATCACATCGAGGTTGTTGGCAGTTCCGTACGCGTGCACAAGATCCCATCGCGGGCCGTACAGATCGGCCTCGGCGATGACACTGTCCGGCGGCGCGGCCATCTGACGCTGCTTGTAGACGAAGGGCTTGCCCTCGAACTGCACTTCCGGAACCACGATGTCGAAGTCCGCGATGCTGCCGTCGATCGTCCAGGCACCGTCTGCGACGTCGGCGACGATCTTCAGCGCTACGACGCAACCGGAGACACGCGAGAGAGCAACGGCGTGCATACCCATCGTGATGATCTCTTCGGCATTGCGTGGGAAGAGAACCGGCACGCCCATCGCGGCAAGCGAGCGCTCGCTGACGGCCGGAACCGTGGAGGACTTCGACGCGGGGTCGTCGCCCACCAGGAGGACGACGCCGCCCTTGGGGTTCACGCCGTACATGTTGGCGTGGCGAATGGTGTCGGTAGCGCGGTCGACGCCGGGGCCCTTGCCGTACCAGACGCCGGTCACGCCGTCGTGGGTCGCGGTTCCGGCAGGGAGATCCGTCTGGCTTCCCCATACCGCCGTGGCGGCGAGCTCCTCGTTGAAGCCAGGGATGAAGGTGATGTCGTGCTCGGCGAGAACCTTGGGCATGCCGTGAAGCATCTTGTCGACGCCACCGAGGGGGCTGCCCTGGTAACCGGAGACGAAGGTGGCAATACGCTTACCTGCCCGAATGTCGCGAACGTGCTGCTCGACGAAGCCGCGTGCAATTGCCTGAACACCGGTCAGCAACACCGGTCCCGATCCCGACCGGTACCGATCATCGAGGTCATAGGGCTTGGCCTGGGCTACGCCCGACACCAGTTCAGTCATCGTGGACCACCGTTCCGTCTGCAGTGCATTTCAACTACCGTGCATTTTCAACAACCGCGTAACTCGATCTGTTCAGATGATCGTGGTCGAGGTATGTGAAAGCGTCAACAGAGGCTTGTTCAACTATTCAAATTGACAATTTGTGAGCCAAATCACGTGACCTAGGTCATCGAATCAATCAGTTGGAGACCCGTTCGTGGCGATACGGCGAAACGGACATAAAACGTTCCCGACAATGCACACCGAGAACTTTCTTGACATTGACGCAACGTCAACTTGCATGCTGAATGAGCACAACCGATCCGAGAGTAGGAACTCCACGTGAGCGAATGGTCCATCCAAGAACTCGCCAAATCCGCAGGTACCACCAGCAGAACGCTGCGTCACTACGGCGATTTGGGACTCCTGGAACCGAGTCGCATCGGCGCCAACGGCTACCGCTTCTACGACGAAGACGCCCTGGTGCGACTGCAACGCATCCTTCTACTTCGGGAACTCGGACTCGGATTGCCGGCCATCGCCGAAGTCCTCACCGGCGAACGCGATACGGCCGCCGCACTGCGTACGCACCTCGAACTCCTCGAGCAAGAGCGCACGCGGATCTCGAGACAGATCGAATCGGTCAACAGGACCTTGAACAAGACGAAGAATGGTGAATCACTCATGCCGGAAGATGTTTTCGACGGGTTCGACCACACCCGATACAAGGACGAGGTCATCGAGCGCTGGGGCAAGGACGCCTACACCAGCGGCGACAACTGGCGGCGGTCGATGTCGGAGCAGGACCGTAAAGCTCATCTGCAAGCTCAAGCCGACATCGCAGCGGCATTCGGAAAAGCACTGACAGCGGGGCTGTCCGCGGAAAGCGACGACGTCCAGACGATTACCCGAAGACAGTTCGAGTGGATAAAGATCGGTTGGCAGGGAAGGACTCCCAGCGCCGACGCCTTCACCGGACTCGGCCAGATGTACGTCGACGATCCCCGCTTCACTGCAAACTACGACAAGTACGGAGAAGGCACCGCTTCGCTGGTCCGTGACGCGATGAAGGTCTACGCCGAGCGCAATCTGCACTGACGCCGATCAGTCCTGCCCACTGCCGAGGAGGTTGTGTCGGTGCGCTGCCGCGACAGCCTCTTCCCGGGAATGCGCACCGAGTTTGCGATACAAGGCTCGGAGGTGACTCTTCAGCGTGTTGTTGGATACGAACAACCGCCGCGCGATCTCACCGATCGGAATGCCGAGACCCAGTTCCACGAGAACGTCCATCTCCCGTTTCGTCAATTGGACCCGAACGATGGCCGCCGGATATATCTGCGCCGCTTCGGATTCGAGAAAGGTCGCGACGGCACTGCTCGAGCCCTCGGCCCGATCTTCGAGTTGCCTGATCAGATCACGCGGTATCGTCGCCAGGGCCGACAGGACACCGGAGGTTTCGAGCAGTCCGCGAGCTTCCTCCCATGTACTCGCGGCAGCGGGGATCCTGCCCAGTTCACACAGAGCAGCGCATTCGATCAGCAGAGATTCGAGCCGAAACCTCGTGAGATACTGCCCGCTCCAGTCGATTTCGCGGCACAATTCCAATGCCTGGGACGGCGACCCGGTCAGGAGATGCGTCCGCGCCACGGAGACCGTGACAACTGCAAACGTATGTGGCGCAGCGACTGATTCTTCCAGCGCCTTGGTACCCTCCCCGGACGCCAACAGAAGATCGATACGTGCCGCGGTGAGAAGCGCGTCACCGAGCGATCGTTCACACGGATTCACGTGCCCGTGCGTTGCCACTGCGCGCTGGAGGGAAATCAGCCCCGAGAACGGGTCCGATTGCAGCAGTGCAAATCTGGTGTAAGTGTAGGCCGCGAACGCCCACAGGTCGCCCGGCGGTGTGACCTCGGCGAGTGCGTCCATCGCGGCAGCTCCGGCGTGCAGGTCCACGCTGTCGCACGCCACCAGTGCCCGCGCGATCGCTCCCCCCATGTGCGAGGGCGGTCCCAACCATCCCGAAACGTCCGGGTGTGTGCTTTCCAGGTGCAGCCAGTCCGTCGCGTGCGCGACGTCCCCGATCAGCGCGGAGTTGAGCGCGGCATTGCCTGCGGCGTGACGCAGGACGAACTCCGGACCATGTTGCACCGCACCTTGATAGGCGAGTCGCAATTCCACCGCGGCATCACCGAGGTCACCGGTCAATTGATGCGAGACCCCCCAGATCAGCCGCAGGGCGGGCAGTTGAGACCCCAACGCGCCCAACGACTCGTCGCCGAGGCCGTACACGACGTGCGCCAATTTGCGCGTGATCTCGGTAGAGCGTTGGTACTTACCGGATGTTCTCAGCACCACCGATTGGACAGTTCCGACGTTCAACAAGCTGTGCGCATGCGGACTACCACCTATCGCACGCAATTCCGCCGGTTCCGTCGGTAATGAATCGCCGTTGATCAACTGCGGCCGCAGACGTGATTCGAGCAGGTCACGACCCACCAGAATCGAAGGGTTCGAACTGAGTACGTCACCGGGTATGGATTGCAACGCAGTCCGGACCAATCCGGTGTGATCGACCAGAAGATCAGCCCAGTGGCGCTCGAGTATGTCGAGCACCCTGGTCCACTTGCGTCCGTCCAAGGCGTAGTGAACGGCACCGGCTATATCCGAAGTCCCGAGAGCGTGATCGACGAGAACCTGGAAGGGATCTTCGAATCCATCCCCTTGTTCGGCCCGTATCTGTATGAATGCCAGTCGAACTGACGGCGCGAAGTACCAGGACGGTTCTCCCTCGAAACCATTCCGGAAGATCAGACCGAAAGACTCGAGCAAGTCCAGTTTGCCCTCCACGTCAAGATCGTCGGACAAGACACGAGCGATCTCTGGTGTCACCGTGCGGGCAGCGGCGATCGTAGTCGCGAAGTCGAACAACTCGAGCGACTTGCCCGACCGAGGAGCGGTCCGACTGACGTACGCGTGGATCGCCTGGTCCACTCGCTGCTGAACGCGTTCGCGTCCACGGCTCGGTTCACTCAGCCCCGCAACCGCACTCAGAGCAACCTTCATCAGCACGGGAACGCCGGCAACGCGTTCACAGATCGAATGGACGATGCCCGAGGGAAGGTGGATCCCTGCCTCCGCGAACAGAACGGTGGACTCGTCGAGTGTGTATCTGAGGTCGTTCGCGCACAGGTACTCGTCCACGCGGACGTCTTCGAGCAAGTCCGTCGCAGACCGATCCTGCAGCGTGACGACTACTTTCAATCCGGGAAGCCGCACGATCAGATCCACGATTCGGCGTCCCACCTCGTCACCCTCAACCAGGTCGATGCGGTTGAACACCAACACGAATGGTGCGGGCGACGAGTCGAGGAGTGATTCGATCGCGCCCACTGGATCCTCGCGCATTCGTGGCGGGGCCTCGAGTGATTCCAGCGAATCCTGAATTACTGCGAGCGCGGTGTTCCAGTACTCGAGGGGGGTCATCCGATGCGATGGCGCCGGCACCCAGACAACCGGTCTGCTCGGCACCTGCCCGAGAGTCGTGAGCCACAACGCGGCGAGTTCCGTCTTGCCGAACCCAAGCGGCGAATCGATGACAGTCAATCCCGCCGAGCGTTCCATCAATCCGAGGAGGCGGGGACGAATCGCCGTGGCTCCACGCCCGGCAAGCCGCCTTTGCAGCGTGCCCCTTCCTCGAGGATTTCGCTTTGCTCGAGATAGCTGCGATCGATTCGAAGTGGACCTCATGATGGCCGACGAACGAGCAGTCGATCCCCGCCGAACTCGAGATTTCTTTCGAGCATCGAACTCCCAACCTGTCCACCCATAACGAACAACATAGACAGCTTCGCCGCGACACGCGAGCACTGGCCGTCTCACAAATACGCCCGATTTGTCTCATGATGTGGGCTCGGTCACTATTGACGTCTATTTGCGGGAGAGTGACTGCGACCTGCGGGATCTGACATATCATGCCCGCGTGTCGATGAATTCCGCCCGCATCCGCGTGTCGACCCGATCGGTCGATCCTGCGGACGCCGACGACTTCTGGCGCAGTGTCACACGTCCGTTCTTCGTCACCGACCGAATTGACCCTGACACATCTCTCGAAGGCTCGATCACAGCGCTTTCCATCGGAACCTCGTTGATCGGTCAAACTACCTTCAACACACAGAAGTACACCCGAAACAATCGGCTGATCGCCGAGAGCGGACTCGACGATGAATACATGGTCCAGGTCGTCCTCGACGGGCAGTTGAGCGGCAACGCCGACGGAGTCGATTTCGTCGCACGTCCAGGCGATGTCACATTCTTCGACCTCGGGCGTACCTGGACCGCCGACGCGGAGGCGGAATCGACAGGGCGCACCATCACGCTCCTCGCACCGCGTTCCCTCGTCGAGGCCGAGTCGAAGGGTCGTTCTCTACACGGGACGGTACTGCGCGGAGTTCCTGCCGTCGTGCTCGCTCAGTGCATGCAATCGGTCGTACTCGCGCTACCGCATCTCGATCCCGATGCTGCGGCCGGCTACGAGGACGTCGTCGCTTCCCTCCTTCGTGTCAGCTTGGGTATCGCCGAACCTGATCTGTCGCCGCGGCCCGATCACTCTCTCCGCGATCGTGCGTACGCCTACATCGCCGAGCATCTCTCGGAGACCTGGCTCGGCCCGACGAGCATGTGCGCAGCATTGTCCGTCTCCCGGGCACAGCTCTATCGCGCATTCGCATCCGACGGCGGAATAGCTCTTGTCATTCGGCGGAAGCGTCTCGAACTCGTCTACCGCGAATTGACCAGAACCGAGATGCCGAACGAAACGATCGAAGCGTTGGCCCTGCGATGCGGCTTCACCTCGAAATCCCAGTTGGCGCGAGCGTTCAAGGACTTCTACGGGATGACCCCGAGCCAAGCCCGAACCGACGGCAGACGCACGATCGGGGACCCGTCGATCGCACGCCTGCACCGCCGACTCGAGTTCTTCAGCCCCTGAATCCGAGATACTCCACAGCCTCGCGAGCGTGCCTGTGTTCTAGTTGATCCATGAGCTGGGTCGACAAGGAACTGAGTCTGGCTGCGCTCACAGGTGCGGTCACAGGTGTCGCCGTGATGATCCCGATAGTCGGAGATGGAGCCTGGTCCTGGATAGGACTGTTCATGTCGGCTGTCGTCGCTACTGGTGACCCGGTGCGAGATGCCGCAGGGTTCCCGATGTCCTTGATCGTACTGGCGGTCATCGCCGCAGTTACGTACGTGTTCTCCTACCTGCTCGCCCCCGCCCGGGCCTCCGAAACCCCGTAAGAACCTCTGCTTCATCACGATTCGTCCTCCGAACCGCGGTGGAGATCAATAATTCCATGACAGGCAGCGAGCTCAGATCACTTCAGCTGGAAATGAACCGGAGAACAAACTGCTCGATGCCTTCCGATATGACCTTGGTCAGCGCGGTGAAGTCGTTCGACCAGCGTTGAATATCCAAGCTGCTCATCACTTTCCTCCGTTCTTCGTCCCGCTGCCCGTGACTGCACAACGTATGCGGGACGTTGGGGCGCACTGGAACTATCTGCGAGAACGCGGTTTCCGTTACCAATTGACCGGTCGAACAGCACAGCTTTTCGCTACCGCATCAGACGGTCACTTCTTCGACCGGTTTCTCCTCGTGGCTCGCCGCGCCGAAGACGGCCACGGCGACGGCGCCCGCGATTGCCCCGACGAAGCCGACCACGGCAAGCCATTCCAGGCCCGGTCTCGACGCGTCGCCGAGCACCACGACGCCGACGATTCCCGGAACCACCGTCTCGCCGACAACCAGAGCCGCTGTCGCTCCGTTGACGGATCCCAGTTGCAGCGCCACCGTATGCAGATAGAAGCCGCCCAGGCCCGAGACGAGGATCGCCCAGCCTGCCGGATCGCGGAGCATGGTGCCGATTTCGAACGGATCGATTCCGTAGACCACGCGTACGGCAATGGCCAGACAGCCGAACAGCACACCCGAGATCAACCCGGCGACAACTGCTGCGCGTGAGCCCAACCATCGGATCAAACCGATGCCGATCAGCAAGATCAACGCCGAGCCCACGAGGACACCCCAATGGACGACGTCGTTGGAACTCCCACCGCCCGCGTGACCTGACGACAATCCGAGCAGCAGGAGCGATCCGATCACCGCAGCGATCGCGAACCAGTCGCGACGATGCAGCTGGATGCCGAGGACCACGGTCCCCAGCACTGCCGTGATGACGAGATTGGCACTGACCACTGTCTGCGACAAGAACAGTGGAATGAGCCGCGCGGAGATGGCACTTCCGGCGAATCCGACCGCATCGAGCACGGTGCCCAGGATGAACGACGCCGTCAGCGCGGCCGCGAACGTCGAACGCAAGGTCGGGCCACCCGACGCCGTCACGTGTCCGGCCTCGCCACGCTGCTCGGCGGCAGCTGCCGACTTGCGCGCGCCGTAGGCTTGCAGCACGGATGCAACGCCGTACCCGACGCATGCCACGATCGCGGCAATCAGTCCGATCAGCATCGAAATTCCACACGAAGTTCCTGGGCAATGGTCATGGAGATAGACCCTGCCTTATTTCCCCAGGCCTGACATCACCCTCAGGTATTCGAACAAGTGCTACCCGAGAAGTACACCGACCGCCCCTGACCGGTACCTGGGGACACCCCGACCCCTAGTGGAATTGCTTGAGAGCCCTGATCTTGTTCATGACGTCGAGCGCCGCCACCTTGTACGCCTCGGACAGTGTCGGATAGTTGAAGACGGCGTCGACAAGGTATTCGACGGTCCCGCCGCACCCCATCACCGCTTGGCCGATATGCACGAGATCCGTTGCACCCGAGCCGAAGATATGAACACCGAGCAGTTTCAGGTCATCCGTCGACACCAGGATCTTGAGCATCCCGTAGGTGTCGCCTGCGATCTGCCCGCGTGCGAGTTCGCGGTATCGGGAAACCCCGACCTCGTACGGCACCGATTCCTTGGTCAAATCGACCTCGGTGGCGCCCACGTACGACACCTCGGGAATCGAGTAGATGCCGATCGGCTGCAGATCCATCGGCTTCGCGCCTGGTTCGTCGAAGGCATGATAGGCCGCGAGTCGACCTTGATCCATCGACGTCGCCGCCAACGCCGGGAATCCGATGACGTCACCGACGGCGTAGATGTGTTCGACCTTGGTGCGGAAATTGTCGTCGACGTAGATACGGCCACGTTCGTCGGCTTCGAGCCCGGCGTTCTCCAGCGCGAGTGGCGCCGTGAGGCCTTGCCGTCCAGCCGAGTACATCACGGTCTCGGCTGGAATCTGCTTGCCGCTGCGCAGCGTCGTAAGCGTTCCGTTCGCTCCGACGTCGACGGCCGTCACTTCTTCACCGAATCGGAAAGTGACCGCCAGATCGCGTAGATGGAATCGAAGCGATTCGATGACCTCGGGGTCGCAGAAGTCCAGCATCGACGTCCTCTTCTCGACGACGGTGACCTTGGTGCCGAGTGCCGCGAACATCGATGCGTACTCGATACCGATCACTCCCGCGCCCACGACGACCATGGTGGTCGGGATGGAGGTCAGATCGAGGATCCCGTCGGAGTCGAGCACCCGGTGACTGTCGAAGGACACCCCCGCCGGGCGAGCAGGCAACGTTCCGGTCGCGATCACGACGAACTTCGCCGTGATCGTCATCTTGTCTCCGCGCGAGGCGTCCTCGACGAGGATGGTGTGCTCGTCGACGAACGAGCCGACCCCTACCAACAATTCGACGCGGTTGCGCAGGAGCTGAGATCGAACGACTTCGATTTCTTTGGTGATGACATGCTGGGTTCGCGCCAGCAGGTCGGCCGGAGTGATGTTCTCCTTGACGCGGTAACTCGCGCCGTACAGTTCGCGTTGGTTCATCCCGGTGAGGTAGAGAACCGCCTCACGCAACGTCTTCGACGGAATGGTGCCGGTGTTGACGCACACTCCCCCGAGCATGTTGCCTTTCTCGACCATCGCTACCCGTTTACCCAGCTTGGCCGCCGCGATGGCAGCCTTCTGCCCACCCGGGCCGGAGCCGATCACAACCAGGTCGTATTCCATCGGATCAGTCATCGCTTAGAAATACCGTCTGCATACGACCGGCAGATGCCGAGCATGTCAATACTCGGTGAACAATCCGCGCGCCGAAACGACACGACGGCAGTACACGAACCCTGTTGCAATTAAAAGAGATACAGCCGAATTAATACGAAACTTGCTACACATAAACATATTCCGACGTTCGCATGCGCACATGCTTCGTCGCCGACGGAATTCACAACGGTCTGTTGAAATTTGTTTCACCACAGAGTGATTGATCGATCAACTGACAGGTGACCAGGGCCGTAAACCGGATGTCCAGTATTCGAATTGTCCGAAATAACGAGCGGAATGTTCCTCGTCACATCCCGCACCGAAGCAGTTGCGCGGAGCCTCGGGCCGCGTTCTACTTGCCTTGACTAATCATCTGTCACTCTCGGTTACAAACATCCGCCCCGTTCACGATCCCCACCTTTCGCCATCTCGAGAGATCAGGTTTCCCAATGGAATTCACGGAACTTGCCGACTATCCCCTACCTCCAGGGACCGTCACCGAGTGGACTCCCGCCGCGGTGAATCCGCCCGAGCTGTGGCCTGTCGACCAGCGTCCCGCCAGCTACATACACGAGGCACACTTGAAACATGCCCAGCAGGCGAAACGGCAGGTGCACCATCAGACCGACGTGTGCACTCCGTCGTGGCTGGGTACCTCGTTTCGCATCCACGACCGACTCGACCGAAGGATCTGGGCGGCCGCTCTCGATCACTGGATCGATCGCCACGAAGTGCTCCGAACACACGTCGCCGTGGAGGGCGAAACGATAGTCCGACGCACCGCGGCGTCTGGAGACGTCCGGATTCTGGGCACCGAGGTCGGACACCTTGCGTCCTCGATGTCTGTCTTCACGCATCTGCAGCAACTGCTCGACCGATCGACCGATCCACTTGTCTGGCCTGCGTATCAGTTCGCGACGATCGAAGGCCCCAACCACTTCACCGTGGTTTTTGCCGCTGATCATGCTCTGCTGGACGGATATTCGGTGGCGTTGACCGCGCACGAACTGCAGACGATCTACCGATCGTTGAGCGAGGGAAGCCCTCCCTCGCCGCCGGAGACCGGAAGCTACATCGACTTCGGCACCAAGGAACGAGATCTCGTGGGACACGCGGACCGCTCTCACCCGGCAGTGCAGACGTGGCGCGAGTTCTACGCGCAGGGCGAGGCTCCGTACTTTCCAGCGCTACCCGAACCGGTCACCGGACGCCGAGTCCCTCAGCAGAGCCTGTCTGCCTGGCTTCTGAGCGCCCGGGGAGCCGAACGCCTGGCAGAAGCGAGCAAGCGCAGCAACCAAGGATTCCTGGCCGCGATACTCGCGTGCGCGGCCAAGGTGACCGGCGATCTCACCGGTGCAGACGAATTCCGCGTCGTCGTGCCGCAACACACCCGTTCGGAGCTTCGATGGGCCGCGTCGCTGGGATGGTTCATCGGTGTTGTGCCGGTGAGGATTCCGATTGCCCCCGCCGCAACCGTGAGCGATCTGGCCAAGGTTGCCGGCACGGAGATACGGCGCGTCCGCCCCGCCGCGGCACTGCCGTATTCGAAAGTGTGCGAGCTGATCGACTCCCCGCAGCACCTGCCGTTCGTGCTCTCGTACATGGACGTTCGTCACGTTCCTGGTGCCGAGCAATGGACGAGCTGGCAGACCAGGGGCCTTCGTAGTCGAGATCATT
Source organism: Rhodococcus sp. SG20037 (assembly GCF_031763325.1). Lineage (NCBI taxonomy): Bacteria > Bacillati > Actinomycetota > Actinomycetes > Mycobacteriales > Nocardiaceae > Rhodococcus > Rhodococcus sp. SG20037. The sequence continues at coordinate 5,027,628 of NZ_CP134497.1, forward strand.
CGGGAACCGACGTCTACATCTGGCTCACGCGGACTCCCGAAGGGCTGAATCTGGCCATACGCCACCCGGGCAACGCGCGCACGAGCCGCCACATCCATCAGTTCGCGGGACTCCTACGCCGCGAAATGGAGGACTTTGCCTTCTCGACCGACACTTTCGCACCTCCGACCAACACCGCCGTACCGATCAATACCGCTGTACCGATCGAGGAGAACTCTCATGGAAATGACACCCATCGATCTCTGGGCACCGAAAGCCGGGACGCTCACCGAGTTCAGGCCTACTGAACAATCCCTGGCGGCGGCATCCGGGGCACCGCGGAGCGACCAACCGCTCTCGTTCCTACAGGAAGGACACATTCGTACCGCCGATCACAAGCGCGCACAAGGCGTCGACTGGTCACCGTGGATCGGATTCACGTTCACTCTGCCCGGTGATCTCGATCGGGAGGCACTGCGTCGGGCGGTCCAGGCGTTTGTCCTGCGGCACAACACACTGCACAGTTGGTTCGAGGTGAGATCATCCGAAGATCCCGACGGTAGCGGGGTCATCGACCGTCACGTGGTGGATGCGTCGACGATCGAACTCACGCCGCACAGCGTCGGTTCTGTGAACACGACAGATGCGGTTCGCGAGCATGTGAGCCGAAGTTTCGCCGGCGATACCAGCCCATTGCAATGGCCCTCGTTCATCAGTGGCGTCGTCGAGCACGGCGCCGGCTTCACCGTCTACTACGGCGTCGATCACTCGCACACCGACGGCCTGTCGTTGATGCTGGGCGTCGAAGAACTTCGTGCGCTGTACATCGCCGAAAGCGCCGGCATCGACGCTCAACTTCCCTCTCCCGGCAGCTACGTGGAGTACAGCGGCGAGGAACGGACATCTGCGGGCAACCTCGACCTGACCGCAGCGCCTGTGCAGCAGTGGATTTCGATTCTCGCCGCCAACGCCGGCCAACTCCCGACGTTCCCCCTCGACCTCGGTGTCGCGAGCGGCGAACAGACCCGGTCGACCCGCACACACATCGACGTTCTCGACAGCGACGAGTCAGCCGCGTTCGCAGCGCTGTGCAAGTCCAATGGCGTCGGCTTCTCCACGGGGATCTTCGCAGCCCTCGCCCTCACCGAGATCGAAGTTGCGGATCGAGCGAACTACTTCGCGCTCAACGCAGTCGGCACTCGCTCCGATCCGAGATACCTCTATTCCCAAGGCTGGTTCATCAATCTCGTCCCGGTCTCGTTCACGCTGAGCGGTGTCACGAACTTTACCGATGCACTCCCCCTTGCCCACGCTGCTCGCGCTGCGGTGAAGGGACTCGCGGACGTGTCCATTCACTCGGTGATCGCCCAGGTGTCGAAGTTGACCGGATCCGACATCGGTGGAACCTCGGTCCCGCCGATGGTGTCGTACATCGACATGCGCCTGATTCCAGGTGCCGAGCACCATGACGAACTCGAGGCGCGGGCACTGGGTGGGCCAGGAACGACGGGTGATCTGTCGATGTGGATCAACCGGAAGGAAGACCGTACGTACGTGATGGTCAGTTTTCCGGACACCGAGCAGGCGCACACATCGGTGAATCGGTACCTACGACACCTTCGCAACGTCCTGAGAACGGTCGCTGATACCGGCGACTACCGTGTCGTGCGTCAGGCGGATGCACGTCAGGAAGTGGAGACCGCCTGATGCACATCACGTTTCTCGACAGGTTCGAGGCACGGCCGGGCCGCATTCTGCAGTGGACGCCGAGCGAAATCTCCACCGGAACGACGTATCCGGTTCCCCCGACCTCCAATCAGCAGCTGCATCTTGCCGGCAGCCGCGGCGATACGACTTGGCTCGCTGCCACTTTCGACGTTCCCGGCCCCATCGACACGGACGCACTCAAGGCCAGCTTCGAGGAATGGACGTCCCGTCACGACGCCCTGTCGTGCTCGTTCTCCCAGGCCGAAGAATCGGGTGAATCCTCGGCACTGTTCGTCGACGTCGCCGACGTCGGCGATCTGCGCCTGCGTGAGGAAACAGTGGCTGACGCGCGAACACCGGAGCAGGTGCGAGAACTCTTGGGCGAGCGCTTGGATCGATGGTGCAATCCTTTCGCGTTTCCCGCGTACTTTCTCGGTGCCATCACCCGCGAGGACCAGTCGACAGTGGTCTGCGGGTTCGACCATGCCATCTGCGACGGCTGGTCCATGAGCATCGCAATTACCGAGATCAGCACTCTGTATCGCGAATACACGCGAGCGGACCGTGATCCGATCGCGTCTGATCTCCTTCCGGAGCCCGGGAGTTTCCTCAACTACTGCTTCCGGGAATCGGCAACCGCGGATCCAGAGCCCGGCGACCACCGGATTGCGGGTTGGCGGTCCTTCCTCCGAGCATGCGGGGGTGACACTCCCCATTTTCCCGTAGATCTGGGACTGCCCGCCGGGGCGATGTCGCCCCAGGGCACAGACACCCGAATGCTCCTCGACGCCGACGAAGCAGAGTTGTTCGACCAGAACTGCGCCGATCATCGACACTCGTCGTTCGGTGCAATTCTTGCGTCGATCGGTTTGGCCACAACACAATTGACCGGCAAGAGGGACACGCACCTACTGTTCCCTGTTCACACGCGTCGGGAACCGCGACACAACCACACCTTCGGATGGCTGGTAGCCAATGCGCCCATCACCGTGACGAGCATGGACAATCTTCACAGCACTGCCCGGGCAGTCAATCTCGCTTTCCACGAGTCACTTTCACTGTCGTCCGTGTCGTCGAGGCAGGTTTTGCGGAGCTTGGGGCCCGAGGTTTCGCCCACTCGCAGAGACATCTTCTCGGTGTCCTACGCCGACTACCGAACCATGCCCGGTGGATCTCGCCCCCGTAAATCAAAGTCCAGCGAATCACAGCCTGCGCCGATCAATCCGCAGCAACTCAGTCGCGTCTCGAACGCCGACGACGTTCAGTTCTGGTTCTCACGAACTCACGACGGATTGGCAGTGCGGACCAGGTTTCCTGCGCCCGCTGCCCGGACAGTGCACACCTTCCTCTCGCATGTCTCCGAGATCCTGTCGACGCCGTAGACGAACGGCCGCCTATCCGTAGATCTATTTGACACTTCTTTGTTGTGCACAACTTAACTGTGCGCTACAGTTGTTCTCGTGACCAACCCACTCGCCCTCGAACGCCAGGTCTGCTTCGCCCTCTATTCGGCGTCGCGGGCCACGACGGCCGCGTACCGGGCGATGCTCGACGACCTGGGAATCACGTATCCCCAGTACCTCGTCTTGTTGACACTCTGGGAACGAGACGGCCGCGGGGTGCGTGAGATCTGTGAGGCACTCGATCTCGATACCGGAACTCTCTCGCCGCTGCTCAAGAGGCTCGAGGGTCTGGGATTCATCGAGCGCCGACGCCTCACCACCGACGAGCGTCGCGTCGAGATTCACCTGACCGAGGCGGGTTCCACCCTGCGCAGCAAGGCCGAGGACATCCCAGCCAAACTCGCAGGTGCCACTGGTCTGAGCACCGACGAACTCACCGAACTTCGAGACGTTCTCACTCGTCTCGGCGAGTCGCTCCAAGCATCCAATGCCCACTCCGACGGAAAGAAGTAGTCATGAACATCGTCTACACCGCAGAAGCACTTGCCACCGGCGAAGGCCGCAACGGTCACGCTCGCACCTCGGACGGACGCCTCGATCTCGGCCTCGCCATTCCCAAGGAAATGGGTGGCAGCGGCGAAGGCACCAACCCCGAGCAGCTCTTTGCCGCCGGATACGCAGCATGCTTCCACTCCGCTCTGCAGATGGTCGCCCGTGCCGAGAAGGCCAACGTGGCTGATTCCGCAGTCGGCGCGCGGGTCGGCATCGGCCCCAACGGTGCAGGAGGCTTCGGACTCGCTGTGACGCTGGAGGTTTCACTCCCCCATCTACCCCATGATCAGGCCGTCGAGCTGACGGAGAAGGCACACCAGGTGTGCCCGTACTCCAATGCAACTCGCGGCAACATCGAGGTCACCCTCGAAGTAAGTAAGGACGACGAATGAGCACTACCACTGTCAGCCGGGAAATCCGTCTCGCTTCACGCCCGAACGGTTGGCCCACGTCGGAGAACTTCGCCACCGCCGAAGTAGAACTCCCCGAACTCGAAGACGGCCAGATCCTGGTCCGCAACATCGCCATCTCCGTCGACCCGTACATGCGCGGCCGAATGAACGACGTGAAGTCCTACCTTCCGCCGTTCCAGGTCGGTGCGCCGCTCGACGGTGGTGCCGTCGGCGAGGTCGTCGAATCCAAGTCGGCTGATCGCGCCGTGGGCGACGTTGTCGTCCACGGCCTCGGATGGCGTGAATACGCCATCCTCGACGGATCCGCAGTGACTCCGGCCGACACGTCCATCGCGCCGGCGACGGCCTACCTGGGTGCCCTTGGCATGACTGGCCTCACCGCGTATGCCGGCCTCACCGCGGTTGCGGAGTTCAAGGAAGGCGATACCGTATTCGTCTCCGGCGCAGCAGGTGCCGTCGGATCGCTCGTCGGTCAGATCGCCAAGTTGCTCGGAGCGAAGCGAGTAATCGGTAGCGCCGGTTCACCGGCGAAGGTTGCCCGACTTCTCGAACTCGGATTCGATGCGGCATTCGACTATCACGACGGCCCGATCACCGAACTACTCGCCGCTGCCGCCCCTGACGGCATCGACGTGTACTTCGACAACGTCGGTGGCGAGCATCTCGAAGCCGCCATCGATGCCATGAACCAGGGTGGCCGGATTGCCCTGTGCGGAGCCATCGCTCAGTACAACACCACCGAGAAGCCCACAGCTCCCCACAACCTGGCACTGGTGATCGGCAAGCAGCTCACACTGCGCGGATTCCTCGTGGGCGGCTACCGTCACCTCGGTGGCGAGTTCCGCACCCACATGGCAGGGTGGCTCGCCGACAACAAGATTCAGTGGGACGAGACCATCGTCGAAGGCCTGGAGAATGCACCGCAAGCGTTCATCGACCTGATGCGCGGCGCGAACACCGGCAAGATGGTTGTCACGCTGTAACCCGAACAACATCTTGCTCGAACGGATATGAAAGTGGCCGCGAACTTCTCGAAGTTCGCGGCCACCTTCATATCTGAATCAAATCCCGAACGAGACTCCGGTCAACGTCTCCGACAGTGTCCACAAACCCGAGGCTGTCTTCGTATCGTGTGACTTCTTGTTCGACCCCACGACCTTCGGATACCCTCGCTGCTCGAACGGACCGTCCGGTCCGATGTAACTGCCGCCGAAGGCATCCGGCGCGGTTGCCGCCCACAGTTCGGGAAGGGCGCCCATCTCCGCGGACTGCGCGAAGATCGAATTGCCGATTCCCATCAGCTTGTCCTGGATCGACTCGGTGTGCCCCTGCAGGTTCGTCGACGCGTATCCCGGATGCGAAGCGAGCGCTTTGAGCGAAGATCTCGACGCCGCGAACCTGCGTTGAAGTTCGTACGTGAACAACAGATTGGCAAGCTTGGACTGCCCGTAGGCCAACCATCGGTTGTACTTCCGACGCTCGAAATTGAGATCGTCCAGATCGACAGTTCCGAGCTGATGCAGGGCACTGGACATCGTCACGACACGATCGGTGAGCTTGTCCTTCAGCAATCCGGTCAATGCGAAGTGTCCGAGATGGTTTGTGCCGATCTGCATTTCGAATCCGTCGACCGTCCGGCGGAACGGAACCGCCATCACGCCGGCGTTGTTCACCAGGACGTCGACCTTCTCCGTTGCGTCGGCGAAGGCTCGTACCGACGACAGATCCGAGAGGTCCAATTTGCGGACAACCGCGTTGGGCCCGATCTCGGCGGCTACGGCGTCGGCCTTCGTGGTGTCACGACAGGCGAGGACGACGTCGGCCCCGGCTTTGCCCAGCGCTCGTGCGACTACCTCACCCAGTCCGCTGTTCGCCCCCGTGACGACAAATGTGCGGCCGGTCTGATCGACTACGTCTTCTGCGGTCCATTTGGTCATGCTTTCCAGCGTACGTGCCTTACTCGCCGGTAGGGAGGGGTCGCTTTCCGTCATCGCCTGCGCTTGGCGCGGATGGGCTTGGCGCCCGGCAGCGGCGGTGCAGCCACTCTGGGCGACGGGGGCGCGGTCATTCCGGGAGTCGGCGACGATTCGGCTTCCTTCTGCTCCGCAGCGATGCGTCCGTACACAAAATGCTGTTGTCCCAGCGTCCAGCAGTTGTTACTCACGAAATACAGCAGGATCGCCACAGGCGCGAACGCACCGAAAGCGATCACCCCCACCGGAAACACCCACAATGCGAGCTTGTTCATGATCGCTGTTTGAGGGTTGACGGTTCCGGTGTCCACTTGGCGCGCGATGGATGCCCGCGATGTGAAATGTGTAGCGACGGCGGCAAATATCATCAGCGGTACAGCTACCAGAATGATGGAGATACGGCTGACGTCGCCGAATGCTTCCAGTTGTGCTGCCGGGCTCGAAATCATGGCGGACAACGGTGCGCCGAACAGTTTGGCGTCGAGAAAAGACTGCACATCCGAGGCACTGAAGAAGTAGTTGGCCGTGTTCGCGTTGTCCGCCACCGACATCGGTTCGGTCGGGCTCAGAAACGGGACGTGCGATGCCGCTCCGGTCCGATTGAACGATCGCAGGACGTGATAGAGACCAATGAACACCGGTGCCTGAACCAGCATCGGCAGACAGCCGAGCAACGGACTGTAATTATGTTCTTTCTGCAGCTTGGCCATCTCTACAGTGAGTTTCTGCCGGTCACCCGAATACTTCTTCTGCAACGCCTTGATCTGAGGTTGCAGCTTCTGCATCACCAGTTGAGTGCGGACCTGCTTGACGAAGGGTTTGAACAGCAGGGCTTTGAGCGTGAAGACGAGAAATACGACCGACAACGCCCACACGACGCCGTTGTCGGGTGATCCGGAGACCAGTGAGAAGACCTTGTGCCAGAACCAGAGGATTCCGGACACGGGGTAGTAGACAAAATCGAGCATGACGAATGAACCTCACCGAGAGGCACGCTCAGAGAGATGAGAGCGCGGGAATGGTTGTGGACGCAAGACGTCTGACCGACCTACGACGAGTTCACACCCGCCGACTGCCGATCTACAGACCGATTCCCGGAGCTCGAGGTTGCGGACGACCGGGCGCGTCCGGGCTGCTCTGCCTGCGGAAAGCACCACGCAGGCAGCGTTCGTCATCAGACGGGCTAGTGGCCGAAACCGCGCATAGTTGCAGAAGTTCGTACTTCGAGGAAGTTGCGAGCGCAGCGACCACGAAGACGGCAATCGCAGTTCCCAGCACCGCGGCGCTACCCGAGGAACCAAGCGGAGGCACTGCGAGAAGAGCGATGAACGGCAGCAGAAGCAGCAACAGTGACCGTGTCACCGTTCCTGTGCTCCGCTGTTGCATGACTGCGAGAGTACAGAACGTCTGCCGAATCCAGCCAGACGCTTGCCTCACATACTTGTTCGCGCAGCCATTTGTGCGCAGGATCGTGGTCCATCCGACCGTGCCACTGTTGAGCGTTCGGCGCTCCCGCTGCGAATGGCCTGACCGGAGCCGGGGTGAGGCCGGCCGCCGTGCCCTCCTTGATTCGGATCACGAAAGTCCGTCGAAGTTCTCGCGATCGATCAACAGGCCTTGCACCCACAATGCCGCTCGAAACAGGTATGCACCCCGTCCAACTGACCGATGCGAACACGTCGAGGCGCAACCAGGCTGAGTGTCGCAAGCCGAAGCCCGATCACACCCAGCTGGACACCTGCTTCGGGACGCATCGACGCAAAGGCAACACGAGAAATGTCGCACCACCGATTCACCGACCCCCGCACGAGGAAGCATGCACTCGGAAGAGCGCTTGTCGTCGGCGTTCTTTCCCTGACAACCCTTGCCGTGAGTATCGACACCGCGAACGCTCAGGCCCCCGTGCTTCGGGACTGGAACATCGCCGCAGTTTCCGTCGACACGAATCCGGCGAAGGTGTCAGCTTTCGCTTCCTCGGATACAGGCCGCGTATTGGCAGCCGCAGAGTCCAAGATCGGCGCTCCGTACGTCTGGGGCGCGACCGGGCCGGACTCGTTCGACTGCTCCGGTCTCGTTCAATGGGCCTATGCACAAGCGGGCGTTTCGATTCCGCGAACCAGCTACGACCAGGCGGTTGGCGGCACTCCAGTTTCCCGGGACGATCTACAGCCGGGTGACGTGGTCCTGTACTACGGCGGGGAGCATGTGGGGATCTACGCCGGAGGCGGTGAGGTCGTTCACGCCCCGACGCCCGGGGAGTCGGTCGAACGCGCACCCGTGGACTCGATGCCGTACTACCTCGCCCGACGTTACTGACATGAATCCCGCAAGCTCGATGAAACAGCGTGTATCGCGGCGATATTCGAATCGCTCGTCGCGAGCCGAACGATTGACACTCCCCCATTGCGCGGAATGTGATGTCATCCTCTCGCCCGCGAGCGCGGTCTGCGCCAGGTGTCGTGGGGCGCGGTTGGACGTGACGCGGTGTTGCGGAGACGGCACTGTCGTGTCCTGGCGAACGGTTCACGGCGACCCCTCGACCGTTCTCGCCATCGTGGAATTGGACGAGGGGCCCTGGCTGTACACTTTCCTCACCGAATCCCCTCGCGCGGATGCGCCTGGACCGCTTCGAGTGTTCTTTCAGGGGCGTGAAGAAGGTAAGCGCTACCCGGTGTTCTGCTTGTGCGGCGACGACCGTGGTGAACTGCTATCGGACGTCAACTCCGGCCTGCTGAACCATTGACCTCACGCGAGTCACGCTCCTGCGCGGTCGAGACGTACCACGCAGCGATCTGCGCTCTGGAACTGAATCCCAGTTTTGTCAGTACGTGTTCCACGTGTCCCTGAGCGGTGCGCAGCGAGATTACCAAGTGCTCCGCAATCGCGCGATTGGTCAACCCTTGGGCAACCAGTTCCGCAACTTGCTGCTCACGCGGGGTGAGGTGAGGCCCTTCAGCCGACGACGCAGTCGTGACACTGGAGCGCTTGTCGAGCGCATATGCGACAGCTTCACCTTCGGACATCGCAAACCCGCTGCGAAACGACTTGTCGAAAGCATCGTCACCCATGGCTTTGCGAGCAGTCTCTGCAGCAGTGTCGTGATGAGCTGACAAACCCGGCAGGCCCGCCAGCCGCCCCCCGACCTTCTGCCAATACATGGCTGCCGCGCCGAGCAGAACCGCTGCATGCTTCCAATCACGTTGCGCTGCAGCAATCCACGCCAACGGCTCGATACACCACGCCGAGTTCATCGGGGCATCGAGAATTCTCAGACTTCGAGTCAAATAGTCACTTGCGGCATCCAATTCACCTCGGAGCCAGCTCACGAGCCCGAGAGTTCCCAGCGCAAATGCCTGGAACATCATCTCGTCGGCGGGCACGGTGATCGCGAGAATCTCTTCGTTGCACTCCACAGAGCGATCAAGAGCGCCGGACAGGAAGTACGCGACTCCCAAGGTGTCCAGGCCGATCACAACATGCAGCAGATTCTTGTCGAGTCGAAACAGCGTCAACGCGGATTCCAGCTTGGCTGTAGCGGTATCGAAGTTACCTCTGAAGGTATCGACGTATCCGTCTCCCCACGTCGCCAAGCCGCGCGAGCGCACATCCGCCAAGTCGTTTGCCAGGCGCCAACTCTCGTCGACCAACTCTTCTGCCCGTTCGAGTTCCCCCTGCATCGCGTGATTCACGGCGTCGATGGCCAAGACATCCACTCGGAACGGATCCAGCTCTCGATCCTCTGCATTCAAGGCTCGATCCGTCCAGTAACGCGCCTGCACAAGTAATCCACCTGCAAGCCAGAATCTGTACAACGCACCGACCATTCGCGTTGCAGATCGCGCCTCTCCGGCAGTGGAAATCGAGTACTCCAACGCATCGTTGACGTTGCGCTGTTCACGACCGAGCCTTGCGATCCAGGCAGCTTGCCGGCCACTGATCCACTCGGCTTCCGCATGAACGACCAGTGCCTCGAACCAATCACGATGGCTTCGACGCAGAGCGGAATACTCACCGGCGGACTCCAACTTTTCATGTCCGTACTCCCGGAGTAGGTCGAGGAGGTGGTACCGAACATCCCCGTCGGTTTCCTCACGAATCAGGATGGACTTCTCGACCAACGCGGTGACGAGATCGAGCACTTCGGTCGAATTCATGTCCTGCCCACACACGCCCTCAGCGGCGTCGAGGTCGAACCCACCCGAGAACACCGACAACCTCCCCCACAACTGCTGTTCGGTTGGCGAGCAGAGGTCGTAACTCCAATCGATCGACAATCGCAGCGTCTGTTGACGACTCGGAACGTCGCGTCCACCCGTTGTAAGAAGTCGGTATCGATCCGAGAGCCTGTTCATGATCTGCTCAGCAGACATACCACGCAGGCGAGCTGCCGCCAGTTCGATCGGAAGTGGGAGTCCATCCAAGTCATGACAGATATGCGCAACGGCGCGCTTGTTCTCCTCGGTGAGGGTGAAACCAGGTACGACGGAAGCCGCACGCTCGGTGAACAACGACACCGATTCGTACTGGGCAATTCCCTCGAATTCGGGCGGCTGTTGCTGCGGTGTGGTGAGTGAGGGAACGCGCATCGTCACCTCACCGCCCAGGCCCAGCGATTCGCGGCTCGTCGCCAGGATCTTGACGCCGGCACATCGCCGTAGGATCGCGCCTACGAACACAGCGACGGCATCGACCAGATGTTCACAGTTGTCGAGCACCAACAGCAGACTCCGATCGGCGCAGTAGTCGATCAATGCCTGCAGCGGGTCCGCCGACGAGACCGACCGGACACCAAGGGTCACGGCGACATGATCTTCGAGGAGATCCGAATCTGTCTGCTCCCCCAGTTCCACCAACCAGGCACCGTCTCGAAACACCCGTTGCAACGCGCCCGCCAGTCGGATCGCGAGCCGTGTCTTGCCCACGCCACCGATCCCGGTGAGTGTCAACAAACGGGACGTCTCGAACAATCTCCTGGCGTCGGCCAACTCACGCCGACGACCGACGAAACTCGTCAGCTCCAAGGGCAGGTTGCCGACAACTCGCTGGTCGGCTTCTGAGCGCACAGCGGATGCCATCGACCGACTCGCTTTCTGCCATACCACTACACAACAACGCTACCCCCACGATCGGCCTCCCGAGCAGCACTCACGCGAGCATGTGATCGGAGCCCACTTGTTCTCCCCCGAGTGCGAGATGCACGACGGCCACACCGGCGTCACGCAGACGAAACAACGTATTCCTACTCTGGCAGACAGACGAAGGGAGACCGACATGCCGCCGCGCCGTAGATCGGTACTGCTGACGCAACTGGTAATCGATGCTCCCGGAAGTCCACAACAAACGATCCTCGACGAACTGCGGCGAGTGATTCTGTCGGGTTCGGCGCCTCCGGGTACCCCGATTCCTCTCGGCGACGTGGCTGATGTGTTCGGGGTCAGTCGAATACCTGTGCGGGAATCACTGAAAACACTGGTCGGAGAGTCCTTGGTCGACCATCGACATCAATTCGGCTACACCGTTGCTCAGCTGACGCCGGCAGAACTGCGAGAGATGTACATCGTCCGCGAAACTCTCGAATCAGCTGCATTGGCCGTCGCCGTCGAGCAGGCAACCGAAGAGGATCACGAACACGCCGTCGAGGTGAACTCCCGTTTGGAGATCGCATTGCGCTACGACGACTCTCAGTCCTATCACTGCGAGAGCCGAAACTTTCATCTCGCACTGACCCGACCGTCTCAGATGCTTCGACTTCTGCACATGTTCGAAGCTGCCTGGAACATCACCGAACCAGTACAGCCGATGGTCCATGTTGCCGGCGTCGATCGCCGGGTTCTGCACTCCGATCACACCGCGATGCTGGACGCATTCCTGCGTCGGGACGCATCCGCACTTCTGAGCGCTTCCGAAATCCATCATCGCCGACTCGATACCGTGATCGCGACTCTACCGACAGACACCGGTCTATTGGCCGAAAAAGATATACCGATCACGCAATAGTCGTGCAACACAGCATCGATACCTTTCTCTCAACACAGTTTTCATCACTGACGCTGAGAGCTCGTGGCACCGTCCGCTGATTTCCTGCACTGATGCACAGGAGCTGTCATGACCGACATTCTTCCGTCCCGAACGACCACTACCCCCACTCCGCCAAAGGAAACCGGATCGGGTGACCTTGTCGAAGCCGCGGGTCACCCTGTCGGAAGCGGCCTGATCAAGCCGGGCTACGACCCTCGTTTGACCAACGAGGACTTGGCGCCGCTTCGCAAGCAGACCTGGTCGTCGTACAACATCTTCGCCTTCTGGATGTCCGACGTACACAGCGTCGGCGGATATGTCACTGCCGGTAGTCTTTTCGCACTGGGATTGGCCAGCTGGCAAGTACTCGTCGCCCTGCTGGTCGGTATCACGATCGTCTACTTCTTCTGCAATCTCGTCGCCAAGCCCAGCCAAGTTACCGGCGTGCCGTATCCGGTGATCTGCCGCAGCGTGTTCGGCGTCCTCGGCGCGAACATCCCGGCAATCATTCGTGGCCTGATTGCCGTGGCTTGGTATGGAATTCAAACCTTCCTCGCTTCAGCAGCCCTCGATGTCGTACTGATCAAACTCTTTCCGTCACTCGCGCCCTATGCCGTCGTCGAAGACTACGGGTTCGCCGGACTCTCCGCACTGGGCTGGGGAAGTTTCATGCTCCTGTGGGTACTTCAGGCCTGTGTCTTCTGGCGAGGCATGGAATCGATCCGCCGCTTCATCGACTTCTGCGGGCCGGCTGTGTATGTCGTGATGTTCATGCTGTGCGGCTACCTGATCTACAAGGCAGGCTGGAGCGCCATCGATCTCACGCTCGGCGACGTCAAGTACTCGGGTTTCGACGCCGTGCCGGTCATGCTCGGTGCGATCGCTCTGGTTGTCTCGTACTTCTCCGGACCGATGCTCAACTTCGGCGACTTCTCCCGCTACGGAAAGTCGTTCGCTGCCGTCAAGAAGGGCAACTTCCTCGGTTTGCCGTTGAACTTCCTCGTATTCTCGGTGTTGGTCGTCGTCACTGCATCGTTGACGCTGCCGGTGTACGGCGAACTGATCACCGATCCCGTTGCGACCGTTGCACGAATCGACAGCACCTTCGCCATCGTTCTCGGCGCACTCACCTTCACCATCGCCACGATCGGCATCAACATCGTGGCCAACTTCATTTCCCCGGCCTTCGACTTCTCCAACGTGAGTCCGCAGAAGATCAGCTGGCGCGCCGGCGGAATGATCGCAGCGATCGGCTCGATCCTCATCACGCCGTGGAACTTGTACAACAATCCGGACGTCATTCACTACACACTCGAAACCCTCGGAGCCTTCATCGGTCCGCTGTTCGGAATTCTGATTGCCGACTACTACCTCGTGCGCAAGCAGAAGGTCATCGTCGACGAACTGTTCAGCATGTCGCCGACCGGAACCTACTGGTACAGCAAGGGATACAACCCTGCTGCAGTGATCGCCACCGTGGTGGGAGCCGTCGTCGCGATGGTCCCGGTCCTGGGCAAGGACCTCACCGGGATGTACACCGCAGCGCAGTACAGCTGGTTCATCGGTTGTGGGCTCGGATTCACCGTCTATTACCTACTCGCCGCGCGCTCTTCCTCAGCTGTCCGGAATGCTTCCTCTCCCGACACTGTGACGGTCGACTGATCGTCATGAGAATCAAGGTGATCAACCCCAACACCACGTGGGCGATGACCGCCAAGATCGAGGAATGTGCCCGGACCGTCGCAGGCTCGGGCACATTCGTCGAGGCTGTCAGCCCTGCCATGGGTCCCGCGTCGATCGAAAGCCACTACGACGAAGCTCTCAGCGTCCCCGGAATCCTGACCGAGATCGCCGCCGGAGAAAAGAACGAAGTCGACGGCTACGTCATCGCTTGCTTCGGTGACCCAGGTCTTGATGCAGCCCGAGAGTTGGCCAAGGGCCCCGTCGTAGCTGTTGCCGAAGCGGCAATGAACTACGCAAGTTTCCTGGGTCGCGGATTCAGCATCGTGACCACTCTCGGTCGAACCCGCGGCCGCGCAGCCGATCTGGTGGACCGGTACGGCATGCAGGCTCGGTGCCGGGGTATCCACTCCTGCGAGATTCCGGTTCTGGAACTCGATCGTGATCCCGACGCGCGAAAGGTGATCTTGGAAGCCTGTTTCGACGCATTGGAGCAAGACGACTCGGACGTCCTCGTGCTGGGTTGCGCCGGCATGGCGGACCTGTGCCAGGACTTGTCCGACGAACTGGGTGTCCCGGTAGTCGACGGCGTTGCCGCTGGGGTCACGGTGGTTCAGTCGTTGGTCACCCTCGGGCTGTCGACCAGTTCGCGCGGCGAGTTCGCACGCCCACTTCCCAAGAACTACACCGGTACACTGACACCGTTCTCGCTGTGAGCGTGCCTGAGCGAGAGTCGAACACCTGTCACCAGCAGCGCCAGGACCGCGAACAATACTCCAGCCCAGACTAATTGGCGGGTTTCGAAATGCGCGAGAAACAGTCCACCGACCGCAGTGCCGAGCGTGATCCCCAGGTTGGAGAACGAGATGAAAAGGCTGTTGCCGAATTCAGGCGCGTCGACTGCGTCTCGCCCCATCCAGCTCTGCGAAACCACCAGTCCACCGGAATGCAGTACACCCCAAACTAACACGGCTACAACCATCGCGCCGAAGTACGGGCCCGCCAGATAGAGCATCACGTAGACGACGATATACAGCAAGGGAAAAGCCACAACCGTGCGCACCACCCCCTTGGCGAGCAGAGCCCCGAAGACGAAGTTGCCGAAGATCATCACGACACCGAAAGCCAAGAGCATCGCGCTGATCCACGATCCGCTCATGCCGGTCACTTCGCCGAGGTATTCGGCAAAGTATCCGTACACCGAGAACATGGCTGCGAAGACGAAGGTGACGGAAAGAATGGTCAACCACACGCGCGGCCGGCGAAGTATCCCGACCTGTGCACCGTACGACAGGCGTTGTGTCACAGGAGCCGAGGGCAGAAGTACGACAATCCCGAGAAACGCGAGAACGTTGACCACGGCGCCGAACACGAATGCTGTCGACACCGAAAAGTTCTCGGCCAAATAGGACGTCAAGGGCACGCCGAACGCGAATCCGACTGTGACGCCTGCAAATACCTTGGTCACCGCGGCGGTCGCCTGTTCCGGCGATACCAGACGAACCGCACTTGCAAGCGCGACAGCGAAGAAGACCGGATGAACCACGGCGGGGATGATCCGAAATGCAAACATCACCTCGAAACTCGATGTGGTCGCATACACCACATTGGAGACCGCAAAGACTGCAATCGCCACCAACAGAACGGTTCTCCTGTTGATTCCCGAGGTGATCAGCGTTGTGAACGGACCGGTCACCGCCACGACGAGTGCAAACACACCGACCAACCATCCGGCAGTCGACGCGGTGATACCGAACTTTTCGCTGATCTGAGGCAGAACCCCGATAATGCCCATCTCCGTAGTGATGATTCCGAATACACCCAACGCCAGAACCGGTATCAACAATTTCGACTTCACGACACACTCCTCACTACTTCGCCACACAAGACAGTTACATATCTGTATATGTAGATATATCTGGTTGAACAACCCGACCGACGAGGGCAATTCGGCCGCTACAGCTTTTCGCGAACGAATTCCCTGAACTCGCCGATCACGGATTCGTTTCGTCGGTAATACGTCCACTTCCCGATGCGCTCGGACTCGAGCAGACCCACGTCTTTCATGCCCTGTAGATACCCCGAGATCACCGACTGGGCAAGTCCCGATCGCCCCTGGATGTCACCGACACAGACTCCGATGTGAAACCCGAGATCCTGCTGCGTATACGAGTCCTCGTCGAAATACTTCGCCGGATGCGCGAGCCACTCCATGATCTGCAGGCGAGTCGGGTTGGACAGCGCCTTGAAGATCGCCAAAGCATCCATGGACCACACCCCTCTGCACGACAACCGGAACGCATCTACTTTTATGGATATGTTTGGCGAAGTCAAGCCCGATCCGGACCGAAAGCCGTCTGCATCACATCGAAGCATTCGAAGTGAGCTGCGACACTTACGTTTCGACGACCTGCGGAAATCTCAGCGTCGACTTTCTATCTGTGACGACTTGTTTATAGTTATCGCCAACAACGAATTGCCGGAAGTTTCCGGTTCACCTCAGAACGTCCGTGGGTGAACACAATTCGCTCAACACCAGCCGTACCCGGCTTGTCATTCGGGAGTCGAACCATGAACACACCGCATCAGTTCAGGGTCGTCACCTCATGGTGATGTCGAAGCTCGCCAAATGGCAGCTGGTCGCCCTCGTCGTGGTTGCACTCCTGGGCTTGATCTATGTCGGAGCGAAATACGTACGGCTGGACAATCTTCTGGGATTCGGCCAATACACGGTCAAAACCGAACTGGCGACGTCCGGTGGCATCTTCACCAACGCCGAAGTGACCTATCGCGGTGTACCCGTCGGACGCGTCGGGGACATGTCGCTCACGTCCGACGGAATCGAAGTCGACCTGTTGATCGACAGCAGTGCTCCGCAGATTCCCGCATCCGCGCGGGCCGTGGTGGCCAATCGCTCAGCCATCGGCGAGCAGTACGTCGACCTTCAGCCCGATACCGACCAGGGCCCGTTCCTCGAAGACGGCTCGGTGATCGCCGTGGGCGACACAACCACGCCGATCCCGATCGAGAATGTCTTGACCAGCGCCAACGGTCTGGTGCACTCCGTTCCGGTCGACGCACTCCACACCGTCGCGAAAGAACTCGGCGCGGCATTCAACGGCAAGGGCGAAGATCTGCAGGTACTTGCCGACTCGCTGTCGGGGATCTCCCAGTCGGGCCTCGACACCCTTCCCCAGACCCTCGGACTGATCCGCGACAGCCAGACGGTGCTCACGACCCAGTCCGATCAATCGTCGGCGATCAAGCAGTTCAGCACCGACCTCGACGCACTGACGGCGCAATTGCGCACCAGCGACCCCGACATCCGACGCGTGATCGACAACGGCATACCGGCCAGCGAACAAGTCGGCTCTCTCGTCACCGAAGCCGGCCCCGCGCTCACGACCAACCTCTCCAACCTCTCCGCCGTTGCAGCGGCAGCCGCACCGACACTGCACTCGCTGCAGCCCTTCCTGCTCTTCCTGCCTGCGCTCGCCGGGGCGGCGCCCACCGTTGCACCGGGAGACGGCACAGTACATCTGGGCTTGGTACTCGAGACCAACAACCCGCTCTCGTGCACCGTCGGTTACGAAGGGACCATGGCGATCCTCGACGAGATGAAGCGCAAGGACCCGAACTTCGACGACACGACGCAGAACTTCCCGTTGAACACTGCCGCCAACTGCCAGGCACCTCAGGGCAGCGAAACGGGAGTTCGTAGCGCCAACCGCATCGCGTTCGCCGACCCGAACACCTCGCAACCGTGGGACGGCAAGCCCAAGGTGGACCCGGACAAGCTCAACCTGAACCCGATTGCCACTCAACTCGCACCGATGCTCGGCGCCACCCCGAAGTAGCCGTAAACAACTGGCACCGTCGACCCTCCGCGACGATGATGATGTGATGTCGGAAGGAACGCCTGAAGGCGAGTCACAGAGCATGTCACGAGGTTTCGACGAACTTGTCGCCGAAGCGGAATCCGCCTCCGTCGACGGGTGGGATTTCTCGTGGCTCGACGGACGCGCCACGGAGCAGCGTCCGTCGTGGGGGTACCAGAGGCTGATGGGTGAACGTCTCGGCCGCGCCGGCGCCGCATTGGACATCCAGACCGGCGGCGGCGAAGTCCTCGCCGCTGCACCGTCACTCCCGCCGGTGATGGCAGCAACCGAATCCTGGCCACCGAACATCGCCAAGGCCACCGCCTTTCTGCGTCCCCGAGGTGTGGTGGTGGTCGCGGATCAGGACGAGCCGCCGCTACCGTTCGCCGATTCGGCTTTCGACCTGGTGACCAGCCGACACCCAGCGACGGTGTGGTGGACCGAAATCGCGCGGGTACTCGAACCGGGAGGAACGTACTTCGCTCAACATGTGGGTCACGCCAGCGTGTTCGAACTGGTCGAGTACTTTCTCGGTCCTCAGCCGCAGGCTCGTCGCGGACGGCACCACGAGGACGAAACTGCCGACGCGATTGCGGCCGGGCTCACCGTCGTCGACCTTCGTTTCGAGCGTCTGCGCATGGAATTCTTCGACATCGGCGCCGTTGTCTACTTCTTACGCAAGGTGATCTGGATGGTTCCGGGATTCACCGTCGCGCAGTATCGGGACCGGCTCCGCGAACTCGATCAGCAGATCCGTCGCGACGGATCTTTTGTCGCGCACTCGAGTCGATTCCTGATCGAGGCACGCAAGAGCTGAGCGCACCGCGACGGGCCGCACATCCCGAACGTGATCGATGCTGCTAGTCGGACTCGTCGGCGTCGCTCCGCGAGCCGATCGCAGCGGCAAGATAGTCGCCGAGTTCACGCTGAAGGTTCGCGTCGAGTGCCCGGGCCAGTGCCGAATGTACCGACGCCACACCGAGTTCACGCATCGTCTGGAGCATCTCGGCTGTTCCGGCAACCTCGTCGCCCTCCGGGAGCCAACCGACCCCGTGCTGATCGACGATGCGATCCTTCGCCGCCTGAATCAGGTCTTTGGCGATCCCGTCCACAGCGTTGTGAAGCTTTTCGTGCACATCGACCAGTTGATCGAGAGTGAAACCGTAGTCGAGGAGACTCGAAAATCCGCTGAGCAAAGCAGGATCGGTGAAAACGCAGTTCTCTCCTTCGATCTGTACCAGTCCGAGATCTACGAGACGATCCAGTTGACCATCTGCATCTCCCCCGAGAAACTCGCGTACGACGGCCATCTCGATACTCACGGTGTCGCTGCGGGACCATGGTTCGGTGACCGCGTGCTGCAGACCCAGCACCTCTGTCAGGTCTTTCCCGCTTTCCCACCCGGTGATGAAGTCGTCGATATGCGCAGTGGTGAAACCTCGTTGAAGAAGCGTGTCGATCAGCTTGAGGCGTTCGAGGTGCGCGTCGCCGTAGATGCCTACCCGCCCACGCTTCTCCGGCGGAGGAAGCAATCCACGTTCCTGATATGCCCGTACATTCCGCGAGGTGGTGCCCGCAGCGCGCGCTAGATCGTCGATGCGGTACTCGGTCACCGCCTCGTCTCCTCTGCCGCGTCGGTCGTCACGATTCCAACTTAGTGGCAACACCAGGCCGATCAGAACCCGGGATCAGGTCTGCGCGGTGTCTTTCTCGCGCACCGTGGTCGTGTAGTCCCGAAGATCCACCGATTTCAATTGGTTCACGTACTGGGTCGCGAAACCGGGAAACATAGTGGCATTGAATCCTTCGTCGGTGAGATACCAACTCGAACATCCCGAGTTCCACGTGGTCTTCGACAGCCGACGCTGCAACTCGACGTTGTACGCATCTTCGACATCTTGACGAACATCGAGTGCCTTGAGGTCGCGCTCGAGAACGATCTTGATCGCTTGGGCGAGATAGTCGAGTTGCGCTTCCATGTACACAAGGGCGGAACTGTGCCCCGGACCCGAGTTGGGTCCGAAGGTGAAATACAGGTTGGGATAACCGGATACCGCAATGCTCTTGTACGCACGCGCCCCGGATTTCCACTCCTGAGCGAGCACACGTCCGTCCCGGCCTATGATCGGGACCGGTGTTCCGGTCTTGCAAACGTCGAAGCCGGTGGCGAAGACGATGCAGTCGAATTGATGCTCGATCCCTTCGACCGTGCGAATGCCATGTGGCGCCAATCTCGCGATCGGCCAGGTCACGAGTGTGCAATTGTCTTGCTGGAGAGCCGGGTAATACTCGCTGGTCATCAGCAACCGCTTGCACCCTGCCCGAAAGTCGGGAGTGAGTTGTCGCCGCAACCACGGGTCCTTCACCTGCATGCGCAGATGAAGACGCCCGACTGTTTCCACCACCCTCGTCAACGGGGATTCCCACACCACCCCGAGAGCTACCGATTCGTGTCCCCAGTACCAAGCCCGACGCGCCAGAGTCTGGACGACCGGATGACGACGGTACAGATCCTTCGTGCGAGATCGGGTGCGTAGGTTTGCTCTCGGCAATGCCCATCCCGGTGTTCGTTGGAAAACCTTCACTGATCGTGCAGTTTTCACGAGTTCCGGGACGATCTGGACGCCACTGGCTCCGGTTCCGATCACTGCGACCCGCTTGTCGGTGAAGTCGTAGTCATGGTCCCAGCGAGCACTGTGAATCTTGTGTCCTTCGTAGCTCTCCAAACCCGGAACAGCAGGAAAGCTGACGTTCGCCAGCGGACCGGACGCCATGACGACGGTCCGGGCAATGACCGCTTCACGGCCCTCGAGCGCGATCGCCCAGACACCTGTCTGCTCGTCCCACTCGACGCCCGTGACGTTGCACCGAAACCGAATCTTCGGCTCGAGGCCGAACTCTTTCACCATCGTTCGGATGTAGCCGAGGATCTCCGCGCTGGCCGAGTAGGTGTGCGACCAGTCCGGGTTCGGGGCGAAACTGTACGAGTACAGACGGGACGGAATGTCGCACGCAGCTCCCGGATACGTGTTGTCGCGCCACGTCCCGCCGACCTCCGTGCCGCGTTCGAGAACGACGAAGTCCTCGATACCGTTCTGCTTCAACCGAATCGCCGCTCCGATTCCTGCGAAACCTCCACCGATGATCGCCACTGACAGTGGCTCGGCAGTACTCACGCGAGTGGCTCGTACGTAAGTTCCTTGGCCCAGGTCGGCTCGGAATTGAGCCTGCTGCCGGAAAGTCGGCCAGTGACCTTGACCATCCGATCGGCAAGCAGATGGTAGGGATGGTTGCGATTGATGACCATGTTGCCGTGCCACTTCACCACCCGATACATCGGGACGCGGAGCGCGGCCGGACTCCGTTCGCCTACGTTCCTGAATCGCTTCATCGCGGTGTAGAGCCGTTCCTCGTTCACTCCCATGTCGACGATGTTGTCGCGCATCTTGTTCAGCAGCGGGATGTAGCGAAGTGTCCCGATGATCAACGCCGGATTCAACCAGGCGCCGACGGTTTCGACAACGAGCTTGCGCGTCGTCGAGTGCCCGAGCATCTCGATCACCGCAAAATCGACCGCCAGATGCCTGGACTCGTCTGCATTGATCTTCTTGAACACAGCCTGACAGACCGGATCCTCGATCTCGTCCATGATGAACTTGACCAGGGCTCCGTCGAGCGCCACCTCGAGCATCGGTATGACGGTCCCGAGAATCGAGAGCGACAAACCGTCGGAATGCTTGTCCAGCCAGTCGATGACGAGCTTGACGTTGATGTTGGGCTCGGGCATCTCGTCGCCGTCGAGCATTCCCCACCGACGCATCAGCGCGAGTTCGGCGTTGGCGTGCTTCTGTTCCTCGGCGTGGAAATGCCGATAGATGTCTCGGAGAGTTCCAGTCGGCGCCTTGAGAGCCATCGCAGCGAAGCCACGGGCACCAACGTTCTCGATCCACATCAGGTCCGACATGAACGGTTTCAGCTTCGCATGAAGCTCTGGACTGATCGTCTCGGCGCCCGGAGCATCCCAGTCGATGTCCACCAGAGCCCACTGGCGGTCCTTGATCTTGTGCAGCATGCCGTCGAAATCGAAGGACATGTCACGCTCCTTTCGTGCTCGGCGAGTTCGTCTCCGGCGCCGCCGAAGTTCCAGATGATCCCGACTTCTGTTTCGGTGCAAAGCGATTGAGAACTCCACAGCCCCACGTGTATGCAACGGGTAGATACCGTTTGAGTCGCCAGATCACCTTCGCATCGAACTGCGGCACCACGTAGAGTCGACCCTTGTCGTAGGCGTCGAGAGTGGTGACGGCGATGCGCTCCGGCGAAAAGCCGGTTCGCCGCATCAACGCTTGCGCCAATTGTGTTGCTTCCGCGGTGATTCGGCCGTCGAGAGCAACATTTGTCTTGACGAAGGTCGGACACAGCACCGTCACCCGCACTCCCGTACCGGCAAGTTCAGCGGACAAGGTCTCCGAGAGCGACATCACGGCGGCTTTACCGACGTTGTAGGGCGCCATCAGCGGCGCAGCCGCAAACCCAGCAGCCGAGGCCACGTTGATGAATCCCCCGGCGCCGCTCGCACGCAGTTGTGGAGCAAATAGCTCACAGCCGTGCACGACACCCCACAGATTGATCCCGAGTGCCCACTCCCAATCGTCGAAACCGATCTCGCCCACCGGTTTTCCACCGATACCCACCCCGGCATTGTTGATCACCAGCGAAAGCGGACCCGCAAGTTCGAGTTCCGCGAACAACGCCAGGTCCTGAACCTGCTCACGAATTGACACATCGCATTTGACGGCGTGCGCGGTACCACCGATCTCATCGATGAGTGCCACTGTTTCCTTGGCCCGTTCCAGCGAGATATCCGCGCAGATCACCTCACCGCCTCTGCGCGCCAACTCCAACGAAAAGGCACGGCCGATTCCGCTGCCGGCGCCGGTCACCACTGCGCGGGCATTGTGGGACAACTTCGATCCGCGGTTCTTGGTCGGTTTCTTGGTCGGCACCGGTCGGCTCACCTTGAAGACGCTTCGACTGCTGTGTGTTTCTCCATCTCCAAAGAGTCATCCACAACCGTGCCAGTTGTCAATGGCCTAGAATTCGATGGCGGAATACGCGGCAGTCGAACCAGTACCCGGACTGCTCGAATGAAGTCTTTTGTCGACCGACCGTGATCTAAACGGGGTGCGCGGTCTTCCAGTGCTCGGCGATGTCGATGCGCCGCGCGATCCAGACCTTCTCGCGTGACTGCACGTGGTCCAGAAATCGCTCGAGAGCGGCCGCACGGGCAGGGCGGCCGACTATGCGGCAGTGCAACCCGATCGAGAGCATCTTGGGCGATCCGGCCGTCCCCTCCGCATACAGCACGTCGAAGGCATCGCGTAGGTGCGCAAAGAACTGATCACCGCTGGGAAATCCTGCGGGAGAGGCGAAACGCATGTCGTTGGTGTCAAGGGTGTACGGAACGACCAGGTGCTTCACCGATTCTGCGCCACGCGGAACGTCGACCCAGTACGGCAGATCGTCGGCGTATGAATCGGAGTCGTAGACGAAGCCGCCGTGCTCGACCACCAATTCGCGGGTGTTCGGTGAATCGCGCCCGGTGTACCAACCGAGGGGCGCCGAACCCGTCAGATCTCGCAGAATCTGCACTGCCTCGGCCATGTCTGCGCGTTCGCGCTCGATGTCCACGGATTGGTAAGACTTCCAACGTAATCCGTGGCACGCGATCTCGTGGCCCAACTCCTGAAAAGCACTGACTGCTTCGGGGTTCCGCTGCATCGCCCGCGCCACCGCAAAGACTGTGAGAGGCAGGTTTCGCCGCTCGAAGGTTCGCAGTACACGCCACAACCCGGCCCGGGAGCCGTACTCGTACAGCGATTCCATGCTCATGTGTCGATTCGGAAATGCCTCTGCCGGAGTCATTTCCGACAGAAATGTTTCCGAAGCCGCGTCCCCGTCCAGGACGTTGTTCTCGGCTCCCTCTTCGTAGTTGAGCACGAACTGAACCGCTATCCGCGCGTCGCCGGGCCAGTGCGGATGCGGCGGATGAGGGCCGTACCCCACCATGTCCCGGGGATAGTCGTCGCGCGGATAGTCGCTCATGCCAACAACTTTACCGTCAGCGCCCGGAGATCACAGCGCGAGCAGCGTCGGTGAGTACGCCGAAGACTCTCAGCCGCGCCAGGCCACCGTCCGGGAAGATGTCCAGGCGAACATCGGTGACCTGGACTTCGGAATCGATCGGAAAGCGATGGCGCGTATCCGGACGCAGCGTCGTGCGCGGCAACAGTTCGATCCACTCCCCCTCCGACGTCCGCCCGGTCAGAGCGCCCTCACCTGGACTGTTTCCGAGGAAGTACGAGGTGTCGATCTCGACGAAACTCAGCACGCCTTCACCCGCGAGTTGTACTTGCACCCAGTCGTTTCCGTTGTCGCGGCGCCTGGCGGTCTCCCACCCGTCACCCATCGAAGCAGCGCGTCCGGGAAACAGGATGTTCTGCGGTGAGCTGTAGAACATGTTGGAGCAATCGGTCACGCGGCCACCGTTTTCGAGTGCTGCGAGGTCCAACGGCCCGGCATCGAGGAAACGCGGGTCCGGCCGCGCTTCGCCGTGAACACGGAATCTCGCCACGCCGCCGTCCGGGTAAATGGTCAGCTTGACGTGCGTCCACCGCTCCTCCGACGCCACCGAGAACGGATTCTCCGAGTCACCGTGCACGGTCGAGCGCTCGACGATGGTTGTCCACTCGCCGGATCCGGCCAGGTCGGCGGGATCCGGATACCCGTCGACCGAGATTGCTTCCACCGAGATCTCGGGCGGGTAATTGCCCTTGAACCACGCGGTGTCGACCACGACGCCTCGCACCACTCCGGGAACACCGAGTCGAACGATCGCCTCGTCATGGCCTGCCACCCGGCGGCGACGCGTCTCCCAACCGTCGTACACCTGCCCCTTGTGACCGAACGTCGCCGGCTGGTACCCGGCCTTGCCTGGGCGGATCAGGGCCTCACGCTCGGCAAACGCCTCGTCGTTCGCCCAGATGACGGCTCCGCCGAGGGTGCGCAGTGCGAGATCGGGCAGCAAGGTGAATTCGGTGGTGCTCATCGGTCAGTGTTCTCCTGTGATCGGTGTGGTGCGTCCTACGAGGTGACGGAGTGCGTTGGTGTCGGCGCTCGGGGCGAGCCGGAGAACTTCGGATTCCGGATAAGCCCCCGCGTCGAGCCCGCGCAGTACCACCGCTGCGAGCGCCTGGGCGGTTGCAGGTTCGTCCATCACGTCGCCACCTTGGCGCCCCAAGTACGACTGGATGCGCGGGGCAGCGGCGCCGAGCGCGTTGCGATAGAAGCCGAACGTGGCGAGCCAGCGGGTGACCAGATGCCCGGGGTGCATGTCCCACCCCTGGTAGTAACCGCGTTCCAGGGACCGCGTGACGAGGCGATGGTGCCGAGTGATCGCGTCGCGGATCGCCGTGGCGCTCCCGACAGGCGCGACCTGAGTCGACCCGTCGCACACCCAGACACCGGTCTGCGCGGCAGCAGCCAACATGACAGCCTTTGCGTGGTCTGCCACCGGATGTTCGAGCGACTGATGACGCGATGCAATTCCGCAAGCTGCACTGTAATCGTAAGTGCCGTAATGCAAACCGGTCAGACGACCGGCACCGCGATGGATCGCCTGAGCAACTGCCACCGTTCCGTCGGCCGCGATGACCGCCTGCGGGCTCTCGATCTGCAACTCGAACCGAAGCGAACCGAGCTCGAGTCCGTGCGCCTTCTCCAGCTCTTCGCAGAGCAACACCGTCGCCGTGACCTGCTCCACCGCGCGCAGTTTGGGAACGGTGAAGACAAATCCGTCCGGCACTCCGCCGGCCGCGTCGAGCACAAGCTCGAGCGTCCTGATCGAGCGCCGACGCTCACCGGCCGGCAACCCCTTGAACCTGATTCCACTCCAGTTCGGCCCGGCAGGATCAGCGCTGAGCGCGGCAAGCGTCTGTCCGGCCGACGTCGCTGCATCGTCTTCTTCTTCGTCGCTGCGGCGTCCGTACCCGTCCTCGAAATCGATCCGAAAGTCTTGGACCGGCTTGCGGCCGAGTTGAACTCGCACATCAGCGAGCGCATTCTCCGTGTCGAGATCGGCGAACACATGAGCATGGGAATCGAGAAGCGCGATCGCCTGCTCACCCCAGAGTCGAGGGGTGTCGACGGTTGCATCCGCGGCACTGACGTAAATCGTGTGCACGGGTTGGATCTCGTCACGGTTTCCCGGGTACTGCGCCGCGAGCCGCTCGTCCACCGGATCCAGAAGTCCGTCCAGACGATCGTGGACGGCGGCGGAGAGTCGGGATTCTGTCATCGGACGATCTTCTCAGAACGTCCGCGAGCCCGCAGGTTCTCACGCCGCCGATCCAATCCGAGTCAGCGGCCCCCGACGAACGGAACGTTGACGAAGCTCGGCCGGTCTGCAGCCAACTCGATGTGCTGCGGTTTGAGTTGGCTGTCGGCGAGCATCGGGCCGAGCGCCAGGTATCGCGGCACGCTGGCAGCGTAGACGTCGACGCGGAGCCGGTGCCCCGGTTGCAGCACTGCGTCCGTCGGGAGCATGTTGATGTCGACGGTGGTGACCTCACCGGGAACCACCGGCTGACGCGTGTCGATCGTCAGATAGTGGTGCGGTTCACTGTAGTCACCGTTGGCCGAGCGAGTGCTCTTCGAATCGTCGACTGCCCGCAGCGACGCAGTCAGAGCGCCGTTCGTGATCGGTGTCGATGTTCCGTCCGGTGCTACGTCGTTGACCGTCGCTGCCCAGAATCCGTCCGTCGCGTCCAGGACGGTCTCGAGGTGGACGTTGATCGGGCCCGAGAGTGAGGTCGGCTCCGTCACTGCCTCACCGGTGAACGTCAGGCCCTCCGCTTCCTGGAATCGGGAATCCTTGGAACACGTCGCACCGAGCACCACGGAGATCCCGGCAGTTCCCTGAGTTCCGTCACCGGAGCAGAAGCCTCGCAGTCCTGGTGCGACTGTCAATCGCGCTGCGGCACTGGGCGGGTCATTCGTCAGCGAACCGTCGTACGCTGCGTGGGCGGCAGTACCGCTGGGCGCAGAGTTCAGATACATACGTTCGTAGCTCGCACCGGCTCGCGGGAACTGATCGTCCGTGATCCATCCGCCGCCTTGCTGGAACATCGTCACCGGACCGTAACGATCGATTCCGTTGTCGATGCCCTTGAGCCACTTGTCGAACCACGCACGTTCGAGTACGTCGAGGCGCGGCGGCGCACCGTCCTTGCCGAATCCTCCACCGGGAGTGACGTGATAGCCGTTCCCCATGATCAACTGCTTCTGCCCGGGCGGCAGATCGATTCCGTTGTAGATCCGCGGCTCACTGTTGGCGAAGATGTCGTGCCAACCGCCGTAGACCATCGTCGGAACGGCGATGTTGCCGACGTCAGCGGCTCGGTCCTGATAGAACTGCCCGTCTTGCGCGACTTGCAGAGTCGACGGCGACACGTCCTCGATTCTCTGAGCCGTCATCGCTTGCACCAGTTCGGGAATCAGCGTACCGGGATCCTCGAGGCGGCTCGCCAACCACAGGGGATCGAAGTTTCCTTGCAGGATGTCCTGAACGTTCGGGATGAGTTTGAGCCCGTTGACCGCGGTCAACCACAACGGCATGAACCCGACTCCGAGGCCGCCACCGGTTCCGACGATGTCGCGCAGCAGATCGTTGCCAGGTTCGACCGGGAAGATCGCCTTCAGTGCAGATGGATTGTTGCTCGCCGCCTGCACCGAGTTGATCGCGGAGTACGAGATGCCCGCCATCCCTACTTTCCCGTCGGACCATCCCTGCTTGCTCATCCAGTCGATGACCTCGACCGAATCCTGTTGCTCGCGCTTACCGAGCACGTCCCAATTACCTTGGGAGAAGCCGGTTCCACGAGCGTCGACCACTACCTGCGTGTATCCGTTCTGGACCAGATCACGGTTGACGCCGAGAACCCTGGCGCCTCCGCCGGCGATGACGCCCGTCAACTCCGACACGCCGTCGAACGGCGCCGCGAGGTCGAGCGAGTTCGCAACGTCCATCAGCGTCTCACCGACCTGCGGGATCGACAGAGCTGAATCCACCAGTGTGTCCAGCAGTTTCGTGTACGGCGTGATGTTGAGGACCGATGGCGTCTTCGATTCCACGGCCCGCCCGGATGCATCCGCCGGTCGGTACACATTCGCTTGCAGAACTGTGCCGTCACTCATCGTGATGGGCACGTCCCACTCGATCGAGACCCCCGGATACTGCGGCGTCGCCTCCGTTGCCGCGAGCCAGGCCTGCCCGTCCGACCCTCCCGTCGGATCCGCAGAAGCGACGGCGCTCGGCACCGCCAATCCCACGACGCACAGCCCCACCGCAATCGTTGTCGACCTTCGACGTAGAAGTCGTGTCCTCACGAAAACTCCAATTTTCTGTTGTGATGACCCAGCCCTGCCCCCACGACAGTGACCGGTGTCACGAACTTACCGGATAGTAACTTCCGTCCCATATGTCGTCAATAGGTCTGAATGCCGACCGGACGGCTAGCTTTGAAGATGTGTCACGATCACCGCTTCCCGTCCGCGACGGCCTGAACCCCAGTCGCATCCGTCAGCCAGACGACGGCATGTGGACGACGACGCTCGACTACCTGCTCGAACGGTTCCCCCAGGACGCCGTCCGATTGCGGGAGAAGGTCGCAGCCGGGGAGGTCGTCGACGAGAAGGGTGTCGGAATCACCGAGACGAGCGCTTTTGCTCCCCGGCGGTTCGTCTACCTGTACCGCGACCCTCCCGTCGAAACGCGGGTGCCGTTCGAGATCGACATCCTCTACCGGGACGAGAACATCTTGGTCGTGGACAAACCGCATTTCCTGGCGAGCACCCCGCGCGGGCGATACATCGCCGAATCGGCGTTGGTCCGCTTGCGTCGGGACCTCGAACTACCGGAGCTGAGTCCAGCTCATCGCCTCGACCGCGTCACGGCGGGACTGCTGCTGTTCACCGTGCATCAGGCGGCCCGGCGCGACTACCAGACCATGTTCGCCGAGCGCCGCGTCGCCAAGGAGTACGAGGCCATCGCGCGTCACGACGCTCAGGTGAGCACCCCCGTGGTCGTGCGTAGTCGCATCGTGAAAGAACGCGGCGTGCTCAAGGCCGCGGAGATCGAGGGCGAACCCAACAGCGAGTCGCGGATCGAACTGATCGAAACGCGAGACGGCTTCGCGCGGTACCGGTTGACTCCCCATACCGGCAAGACCCATCAACTTCGGCTGCACATGACCTCGCTCGGGCTCCCGATCCACGGCGACAACTTCTATCCCGACTTCTACGACGTTGCCGCAGAAGATTATTCGAACCCGCTGCGCCTGCTGTCGAAGGTTCTCGAGTTCGAGGATCCGAAGACCGGCCGGCTGCAACGGTTCGAAAGTCGGCGGACCCTGTCCTGGCCGGACGAATCAGGCCGTGGCGACTCGCCGTAGGGACCCCGGACCCTTCCACTGCGCCTCCGATACCGGGAGGATGGAAGCGCAGACCGCACCGCAAGAGGAGACCAGATGAGCAAGACCGCCGTCGTACCCGAAGCCGTACGGGAGATCGAGCGCAAGTACGAGGCGCCGGCCGAGCAGGAAGTTCCCGCCTTGGGCGGACTTCCCGGTGTTGTCGGCGAACCGGTCCACGACTCGATACAGCTCTCTGCCACCTACTTCGACACCGCGGACTACCGGTTGCTGGCCGAGAAGATCACGCTGCGCAAGCGTGAGGGTGGCGACGACGCGGGGTGGCACATGAAACTTCCCGCAGGCCAGGACACTCGAACCGAAATCCAACTTCCCCCGGACGAGAGCACCGATGTGCCCTCGCCGCTGTCGAGTCTGATCCGGGCGATCATTCGCGGTCACGATCTGGTGCCGGTCGCCCTGATCATCACCGATCGGGAGCGCACCAGGCTCAACGGCGAAAACGGTGTGCTGCTTGCCGAAGTGGTCTCCGACACCGTCATCGCCTGCAAGGCAGACGGTTCCGGAGAGTCCACGTGGCAGGAAGTCGAGGTCGAACAAGGCGCAGGCGGGCAAGAGCTGGCCGATGCAATCGAGTCGGTTCTACTGGACGCCGGGCTGGAGCGCTCTGCGAGTCCGTCCAAACTCAAACGAGCACTGGGCACGTCGGTCACACCGTACGCCGGTCACGAGGTCACCTCGGGCAAGGCGTCGAATCCGCGGATCTTGTTGCGTAATTACCTCATCGAACAATTGCGCGCACTGGTCGCCGCGGATCTCGGCACGCGTCGGGCCGACGACGAAGCCGTTCACGACTTCCGGGTTGCGGCACGTCGCATCCGCAGCGCTCTGCAGTCGTACGCCGGCCACTCCCCCAAGACCGACGATCTCATCACGGATCTGCGGTGGATCGGTGGAAAGTTCGGTGACGCCCGCGACGTCGAGGTCCAGTGGGAGCGTCTTGTGGAACGCCTCGGCGAAATCGACGAGATGCCCGAGCGAGAAGCTGTGCGAGCTCGAATCGACGAGTTCTTCTCTGCACGTGGTGAAACCGCCCAGGAAACAGCCCTCGAGGCGCTCGATTCCGAGCGATACACCACGCTGCTCGATCGCCTCGACGAGTACGTCGGCGACCTCGAATTCGACACCGCCACCCACCGCGTCGGAAAGAAGGCATCGGCACGAGAGTTGGCCCATACCCTGCGGCACCTGGCACACAAGGTCGGTAAGCGGGTCGATCACGTCTTCGATGCCGATAGCCGCACCGAGCGTGACGAGCGAATGCACCGCGCCCGCAAGGGAGCCAAGCGGATGAAGTACGCGATCGAGGTCATGGAACCCGTGTCGAAGAGCCGAGCGAAGCGCGCACTGAAGCATTTCAGCCACTTCCAGGATGTTCTCGGCGAGCACCAGGATTCCGTTGTCGCCCAACATCATCTACTTGCAATGGCAGCCGAGCAGGAGCATACCTCGCTCACCAGTTTCGGATTGGGCATGGCCTACCGACGAGAACTGGAAATAGCCGACGGGCAATCGACCCTGCTACGCAAGACGTGGAAGGAAGCCGTGAAATCAGCATCGTCACTCTGGTGACTTCGCTGTAAACAGTCGACCGATCTCGATCATTTCAGAGGGAGTAGACATGAACACACTTGCAGGACACCAGGATGTCGTCGCCGGTATCGACGGATCCGAGGCCTCGACGGCGGCGGCCCGGTGGGCAGCCTCCGTCGCGAACGCGGTGAACTCACGACTGATTCTGGCGCACGCCCTGCCGCAAGAGGGCCCGATCTACAGTCCCGCTGCAGTGATGTTGCAGTCACAGTTCCTCAGCCAGATCCGCGAAGACGGCGAAGCGATCGTCGATGCCGCCGCCGCGGTGATTTCGGCCGAATTCCCCGAACTGACCATCGAATCCGAGATCGCGCCAGGGCCGGCGTCGACGCATATCCTCGAATCCTCGGGTACCGCACGCCTGATCGTGATGGGGTCGACCGGATCGGGTGCACTGCGCTCACGGCTGCTCGGATCGACCGCACTGAAGGTGGCCAATCATGCAACCTGTCCGGTCACCGTGTGGCGTGGTTCGGCGGAGAATCCCGGTCCGGATCAGCGTCCCGTCATCGTCGGAGTCGACGGAAGCGCGTTGAGCAAGAAGGCCGTCGAGTACGCGTTTCGTTATGCCGATCAGTTCGACGCGCCGCTCATCGCGGTCCACACCTGGCAGGGCTCGTCCACCTTCCGCGAAGGCGGAGCGGGAATCCTGATCGACTGGGAGGCTGTCGAGCAGGAGGAATCGGCGCTACTGGCGGAAAATCTAGCCGGTATGGCCGACCAGTACCCGGACGTGCCGGTCACCCGCATCAGTGAACCCGGTGCCGCTGCTCCCGTCATGCTCAAATACGCCGACGACGCACAGTTGATAGTTGTCGGAAGTCACGGCCGCAGTGCGATGGCGGGCGCCGTGATGGGCTCCACCAGCCAGAATCTGCTGCACCATGCGCCAGGGCCGGTCATGATCTGTCGCGCCTGAATTGCTGTGCGCCTTTATTAACCCCCCGCGGTTAATAAAGGCGCACAGCAGGGGTCAGGCGAGACCCGTGCCCACCAACTGACCTACTCCGTACGTCACGGCCATCGCCAGCGCGCCGCCGATCACCACGCGTAGCACCGCTCTGGTCTTGCGAGCTCCGCCGAGCGTCGCGCTGATCGTCCCGGTCAGCGCAAGTGCGATCAGCACCGCGAAAAATGCGATAGGGACGCGGATGCCTGTCGGCGGCACCAGAATTGCGACCAACGGGATCGCCGCGCCGATCGTGAACGAGATTGCCGACGAAATCGCTGCATGCCACGGATTGGTGAGATCGTCTGGATCGATACCCAATTCGACTTCTACGTGCGCTGCGAAGGCGTCGTGCTCGGTTAATTCTTCGGCGACGCGGCGGGCCGTCTCCGGACTCAATCCCTTGTTCTCGTAGATCTCGGTCAGTTCCTGAAGTTCAGCCTCCGGGGTCTCGAGGAGTTCCTTCTTCTCCTTCTGCAGGAGTGCGCGTTCGGTATCCCGCTGAGCGCTGACCGAGACGTACTCGCCCAACGCCATGGACACAGCGCCGGCAACCAGTCCAGCAAAACCGGCTGTGAAGATTGCTGAGCGCTCGGTTGTGGCTGCCGCAACACCGACCACGAGGCCTGCGGTCGAGACGATTCCGTCGTTTGCACCCAGAACACCTGCACGCAGCCAGTTCAGGCGATTGTTCAAACTCGGTGCGTGAGGTTCCGATTCCCCACCGGGCGCCCCGTCGGTCAACTGCACACTGTCTCCGGACATGGCAACAGATTAGGACGATCAGTCCGGTTGCGATAGCAATCTGAGCCTGTCCTTCGCGCACTGATATATTCCGATTGGCACCCCAACCAAGCATTTGTTCGGTTTGGAATCGGCAGACATCTGGAGGCATTGTGAGCGCAGTACGCACCGCTTTTGTCAGCGGCGGAACCGGTGGAATCGGGTCCGCGATCGCCCTGACCCTTGCCGAACGCGGACACGACGTCGCCTTCACCTACCGAAACAACAAGGGCGCTGCCGAGCAACTGAGCGAGCAGATTCGAGCGCATGGCGTGCGCGCCCACTCGTACTCTCTCGACTTGACCGACGAGTTGTCGATCAGCGCCGCCGTCAACGATGCGGTCGATGATCTGGGCACATTGACGACGCTGGTCCACGCTGCGGGACCGCACGTCCCGATGACGCACCTCTCACGTGTGACGCCGGCGTTCTTCACCGAACAACTCAACCAGGAGGCCGCGGCGTTCTTCACCCTCATCCACACCGCCCTGCCTGCGCTGCGTGCATCCTCGGGTTCGGTGGTGGCGGTGACAACCGCGGCAACGGATCGCTTTCCCGTGCGCGACGGACTCTCCGCTGGCACCAAAGGGGCTGTCGAACAACTTGTTCGCGGATTCGCCGCAGAGGAAGGACGCTACGGCGTCCGGTTCAACGCTGTAGGACCAGGCATGTTGACGGACGGAATGGCGGAGCGCCTGATCAGCTCCGCCGAACTCGACCAAGGCGCGCTCGACGTGACGATGAGCCGAATCCCGTTGAAGCGCTTCGGATCAGCTGCCGACATCGCCGAAGCAGTATGTTTCCTCGCAAGCGACGCGGCCGGATTCATCAGCGGCCAGAAGCTCAACGTCGACGGTGGCTACACCGTCTGAGCGCTATCCGCCCAACTTGCGAAAGACCAGTCGCACGGCAAGTTCCAGGTGCGCCATCACCTCGTCCGTCGTCATCCGGCCCGCAACCCACGAGACGAGACTCGACATCCAGACGTCGTCGATCACCTTCACCGCGTCCAACTGCTGCTGCGAGACTTCCTCGACACCGATCGCCTTCGCGAACATCTCGGTCACGACCCCACCGAGCGCGTTGAGTTCCGGAGTCGCCGACGCGTCCGCGAACATGTACGCCCGAACCAACGCTTCGTAACGGAGGTGATCGGTCTCGAGGACCTCCGTATTCTTGCGCAGCACAAACAGAATCCGGTCCGACGGAGTCTCGCCCGGGATTACAAAGTCTTGGAATCTGTCACGCAAACCCTCGAACATCCACAACAATGCGACGACAAGCATGTGGTTCTTGGACGGGAAATACCGGTAAACAGTGCCGATCGCGACGCCGGCGCGATCGGCCACCGATCGCATCTGCACCGCGTCGTAGCCGCCTTCGGAGGCGGATTCCATTGCGGCGTCGACAATCCGGCGAAAACGCGCTCGCTGCGACGGCGTCGTACGACGTCCGGTCACCGAGCTACGTTCGACCACCGACTGGTCTGCCTTGTCGCCACCTGCCATGTCCACAACCCTTATTAGACGTCGTTTTGCCGACTCCCAATGTAGCCGCCCAACGCAATTGTCGGGTGCATGACTGCCCGCTTCCGAACTGCCCGCCAGTGGAACTGGCCCAGATCAGGAAGCGCGCCGCGGCCGATCGGATCGGCCGCGTCTACGTGGATCTTCCGACCAGTCGCGAGAGGGTGCGCGTCGGCCCGGAGCTGGAGTCCGGCGTCTGTCGGGTTGTGGTGCCCGTCGTTCCGGTCGGCGTTGCCCAGTTGGAGCAGGCTGGGCGCGGCGAGCTGGCGGCCTCCGTCGATCGGTCTGTGGCTTCTTGGCAATGCCGAACCGAGGCTTGCCGAAGACCAGCGGTATCCAACCGCGACCGCTGCTCTCTGCCGAGGCGACAGCCTCGGGCTCACGGAAGGCTGCGTGCGCGATGAGCCCGAACATCAGCAGGGTGGTGATCATCGACGTTCCGCCCGCCGAGATGAGCGGTAGTTGCAGACCGGTCACCGGAATCAGGCCGACGACGTAGGCGATGTTGATGAACGCCTGCACGACGATCAACGTCGTTGCCGTCGCTGTCATGACTTTGAGGAACGGATCAGTGGACCGTTTCGCGATCCGCAGCCCGACGATCAGAACCGCGGCAAAGAGAGCGACGACGATCAGCGCGCCGACCAGACCCAACTCTTCACCGATCACGGCAAAAATGAAGTCGTTGTGCGCCTGCGGGAGATAGCTCCATTTGGCGTCGGACTGTCCTAGACCGCGCCCGAAGATGCCTCCGTTCGCCAGTGCGTACTTGGCCTGAGTGCTCTGGAAGTTCAAACCCTGCGGGTCGAGATCAGGATTGAGGAAAGCCTTGATGCGATCCGAGCGGTAACCAGCAGTAAGCCCGAGCACGAGAAATGCGACTGCGGAACCGAGTGTGAGGCTGATGAATGTCTTCATCCGGAACAGCCCGAACCACAGCACCGACATGAAGATGATGCCGATGGTGATGGTGGTTCCGAGGTCCTTCTCCAACACCACCAGAACCAGAACCAGCAACGTCGTACCGCCGATCACCGGCAGCGCGCGGTTGACGTCCATCCGCGCCTTCATGAACGACGCAACCGTCGCTGCGGACCAGATCGCCAGAGCAAGTTTGGCCAGCTCCGACGGCTGGAAGGAAATGCCCGCGATCACGAACCAGCTGCGAGCACCCATCTGTTCCGAGCCGATACCTGGAATCAGCACCAGGACAAGCAGAACAAGACACAGGATCAGCAGCCATGGTGAGGCTCTACGCATCGTTTCGGTCGGCAACCGCACGACCGCCACGAACATCACCAAACCGATCGCTGCGAACATGCACTGCGGCCAGAAGCGGGCGTAGGACGTCCCGGACAGAACATAGGATTCGACGCCCGAAGACGACAGCACCATCAGCAGTCCGAACGCGACGATCAGCACGACCAGACCGACGATCATATGGAAATCGAACAGTGGCCGATTCGTCCACATCGCCGTTCGAGCGCGGAAGGGTGTCGATGTGCGGTCACGTTTGTCCGACGCTCCACGGGGTGAGTTAACTGGCTCTCCACTCCCGCGACCGTTGGGCTTGTCTTCACTGCGACCGGTCACCACACAAGTATCGTCCCACGACTCCTAACCCATGGGTAACACAAGTCCCATGAGTCACACGGGCTCGGCCTCCCGAGGTCCATGTAGACCCACGAAATACCAGGTCACGTCCTTCGCCGGCGTCGGTCTGCCACCGCTCCCGCCAACGAGAGCGTCAACATGACCACGCAGACGGCAAGCGCGATCCCGAACGCACGTCCGTATCCGTCGGGCGACGATCCGAGCACACCGAGATACAATCCCGATACCGCGGCCAGCGAGATGGTCGCTGACAGGCGCTGAGACAGTTGAAGGAAACCCGCCGCAACACCGTTCGCGCCCGGCGGTGCATATTCGAGAGTCAGCACCCGATTGGGCGCGTCGACCAAACCGCTGGCAACTCCCGACAACACCGCCAGGACCACCAGCACCGGGATCAGATGTTCCCGAGGAATCAGATTGACCGCTGCGATGTAGCCGAGGACGACAAGGATCTCGCCGACGATGGCAAAAACCACCGCACTTCGGCCGAACCTGGCAACCAGCCGCCATCCGAAAGCCGACGTCAATGCCATCGCGAGTGAGCTACCGGTCATGATCAACGCCGCACTCAGCGGGGCGAAGCCCAAACCCTCGATCAGATAGAGGCTGAGCACCGCGTTGACGGCGAGGATGGATCCGAACCAGAAGAGTGCAACCGTCGTACCCAACCGGAAGCCCCTCGAGGCGATCAACGACGGAAGCAGTACCGGCGTCCCGCCGCGCTCGGCGTACCGACGTTCCCAGAACCAGAAGGCAACGGCAGCGCCGAACGCACCGATCAGGAAAGCCGCAGCCACAGTGACACTGGTTCGGGTCACGATGGGCCACAACAGGAGCCCGGTCGTAGTCGCCAGCAGACACAGCCCAACCGGATCGATCGATGCGCCCGATCGGGTAGTTCGATCACGGCGCAGAAAGCGAAACGCCAGAATCAGTGTGATCAGAGCAAACGGCACGTTGAGAACGAGAAGCAACCGCCATCCGAAGTCGGCGTCAGAATACTTCAGCAGAACGCCACCGAGGATCGGTCCGGAAACGCCGGCCAGACCACCCGCGGTGCTGTACGCGCCTAACGCCTTCGCCCGAGCCTTTCCGGACACCCGGTCGGTGATGATGCCGAGCACCTGCGAACTGATGGTGCCTGCGCCGATCCCTTGCCCAAGACGAGCCAACACGATCATCGACGGATCCGACGCACATGCCCCGAGGATTCCCATCACAGCGAAAATGCTCAGCCCCGCCAAGAACAAGCGTCGACGCCCGACGACGTCACCGAGTCGGCCCGCCGGCACAAGGGCCAAGCCGAAAGTCAGCGAATAGCTCGCAAGGATCCACTGCACCTCGGAGGTCGACGCGCCCAGCGACGCCCGGATCGACGGAACCCCGATTCCGAGCACCGCCGAATCGAGAAGGGTGGTGAAACCCGCAGCTACGCAGACGACGATTTCCCAGCGGACGGCCGAACCGAGCTTGGTGGATTCGGCCGCCGCTGTGACCGTGTGGGACAGGACCCGTTACCCCGCAGCTTCAGACGTGGCCCGACGCGTGAGCGGCGGTCGCAACCCCAAGTGCTCTCGCAGCGTCGACGTGGAGTACTCGGTGCGGTACGCCCCACGCTCCTGCAGTTCCGGGATCAACCAGTCGACGATCTCGTCGAGCCCGGTCGGCACCAGGTACGGCGAGATGTTGAAGCCGTCCGAAGCTCCGTTGCGCACCCAATGGACCAACTGATCTGCGACCTGCCCCGGAGTGCCCGCAAAACCCGAACGCTGCGAGGTCTCGATAGCGACCTGACGTAGGGACAGATTCTTTGCCTCGGCAAGAGCACGCCATTCACGTGCGATCGCAATGGGGTCGTTGCCGTCCCGCGCGGAACCGCGCGTCTCCGAAACCGGGCGGGCAACCGGATCTTCCTCGGGGAGTGGACCGTCGGGGTCTCGATCGGAAAGGTCCTTACCCCACACCAGTCCGACGAGAGAGAGGGCAGTCTGACCGGTGAACTGGCCTTCGAGGACCCACCGTGCCTTCTCCTCGACTTCGGACTCGTTCTCCGCCAACACGATCTGCGTGCTGGGCAAGATCTTGACGTCGTCCTCCGGTCGCCCGGCTTTACGCAACCGAGCCCGAATGTCGTCGGCGAAGTCGAGCGCGCCCTCGAAATGAGTCCCGTGTCGCGAGAAGATGACGTCGGCATGGGTCGCCGCGAAATCGCGTCCACTCGGGGAATCACCCGCTTGGAAGATGACCGGATGCCCCTGGCGGCTTCGGGGAAGCGTCGGCGTCACGGTGATGTCGAACTGTGAAGTCTGCCTGCGCACGTCGCCGACGGCACCCGGAGTAGACCAGTTCTCGGACGTGCGAGAATCCGAGATCGCGTCGTCGGCCCACGAATCCCACAGTGCCCGCGCGGTTTCGATGAACTGCCCGGCACGCTCGTAGCGCAGGGAGTGGTCGAGGAAACCACCGCGACGGAAGTTCTCTCCCGTCCACGCGTTGTCGGTGGTCACCGCATTCCAGCCGGCCCGTCCGTCGGAAAGTAGGTCGAGGCCGGAGAGTCGACGCGCAAGGTCGGCCGGTTCGTTGTACGTGGTGTTCTGTGTCGCGACCAACCCGATCTTGTCGGTGATACCGGCGAGGGCGGCCAACTGCGCAATGGCGTCGGGGCGGCCGGCGATATCCAGATCGAGAATCTTGCCGTTCTGTTCACGAAGCCGCAGGCCTTCACCGAGGAAGAAGGCGTCGAACAGACCTCGCTCGGCGGTGAGTACCAACCGCCGAAACGTCTCGAAGTCGATCTGGGATCCGCTCGCGGAATCGGACCAGATGGTGGTGTGGTTGACCCCCTGGAAGAAGACACCGAAGTGAACGTGAGCGTCGGGTCGAGGTACGGCGGAGCGTGATGCAGTCATGGCCGAAATATCCTTAGCGCGAAGTCAAGTCAGGAGGGGTGGGCGAATCGATTTGAGGGCCGCTGCAGACCGAGGTTGCCCCTCAGGGTCGATCCCGGAACCGGGCGTCGCGTCAACCCGGCCTTGGACAGCGTCGGAAGCACGAATTTGGCCAGCACCGGAAGGTCCTCGTCGATCACGAGAGCATGGAAATGAACACCGTCGAGGTGTCCGGCCAATTCCTTCAGAACCACGGCCGCTTCCCCCGGATCTGCAGCCAGGAGCAGTCGGCCGGTGACGACGGCATTCCCGTACGAGTTCAGCTCGGTCCTCCGCTGCGCCGCAGACAGATTCGGCGTATCGAATGCCACATCGACCTCGGCGACCACCAATGACGCGCCCTCATCGCGCGCCTTGGCAGCCGACTGTGCAATGGTCTCCACCGAATCACCCGAAACGAGAACAACATCCGGCTGGCGTGGATCGATTTCGCCGTAGCGGCCGAACACCACCAACTGGCCTTGAGGCGGCCGCGGAACGATTGCCGGCCCCTTCACCGAGAACGTGTCGCCCTCGAAATTGACGTAATGCAGACGATCACGTTCGAGGAAACGCCCACTGAGATAGTCACGAACGACGGCGTCGTCCTCCCACGAGTCCCAGAGATCGGTCACAACGGTGACCGAATCCCGCTGCTCTTGCTGACGCGCCGACTCCGTTGTTACCGGAGCCCTCCCCCACGCCCTCGCCGCGGCATCGTCTTCGACCGGAACAGCAAGCCAGCCGCCGCGCCCACGCGAGGAGTAGTCCAACGTCGCCAATTGCGAGGACGTATGAAACGGTTCGGCGTACGTGGTCCCGACGACGGGGACCAGCCCGATCGTGCTGGTTGTCGCCGCCACGTACGACGCCCTCGAGACGGCATCGATGCGGCCGACGACGTCACCACTCGGGGGGAGGATGGAATCGTCGAACGTCGCGAACGTGAAGCCGGCATTCTCGGCAGCCGCGACGCGATCGCGCACGGCTTTGCCCGTGAGCAGCTGGTCCGGGCGGTGTGAGCTTCGGCGCCAGGCAGCGGGGTGAGTGCCCTCGCCGTCCAGTTCGATACCCACGGCAAATACAGTCATGTGTCCTCCATCGGTCCTGGCGGTAGCACCCACACTGCGGTTAGGTAGCGGGTTGCTGCGGCATCATCGAGCCAGGTCTCTCAGCCACTCTGGATGGTGGATGCAATCTATGCGGGCCACGCTGGGCAAGTCAAATCACGCTTGTCGAATCATATTGACCTACAACATATTTCAATACAATCATCCTGATCGAAAGGGTTGCGCAACGCTAGCCGACGTAGACACGAAAGAGCCCCGCCCGACTCGCGTCGGACGGAGCTCTCGGTGTGCGCTGGAACGCTACTTCGCGCCCATCCATGCCTGATCGAACAGCATGATGCCGGTTGCAGTCGGAACCACACCGTGCACGTTCTTCTGCCAAGCCCAGAACGACGTGAGCCCGCCGATCGGCGCCGATGGAACCGTCTCGTTCCACAGCGTCTGAATTTTGCCGATGATCGCCAGGGTCGACGAATTGTCCTTGGCCTGTTGTAGATCTGCGATCAGCTGATCCATCGCCGGGTTCGCATATCCAGCAGTATTCGCCCTCGAGGTGCTGTTGGTCGTGGAGAACAATCCGAGATCGAGAATCGACTCATACATTCCGATGCCCGCGTGCGCGAGGTCGAAATCGTGCTTGACGTAGACGTTCTGCACGATGTCGCCGGCGTTGTTGGCCAAGATCAAGTTCACCTCGAACCCGACGGCCTGCAACAGTGACTGCACGGCGAGGCCGATCGCGTGGTCCTTCGGCTCACTGAGAACGACGTAGTCGAGGCTGCCGTCGTACCCGTCTGCCTTTGCCTGATTCAGAAGTTCCTTCGACTTTTCGGGGTCGTAGGCAATACCCGGTGTGTCTACATGCCATTGCGACGTCGGACCGAACAACTCCGAGCCCGGCAGTCCCTCACCGTTTTCCACTCGCTGATCGATCAACGTGGTGTCCAGCGCGTAGCCGATGGCCTGGCGAACGCGAACATCCGAGCCCGGTCGGCCTTCACGGTTGTTGATAATCTCGGCACTGCCGGCATTGAGCACGTCGATGTAGCCGGGGTAACCAGCGGACTTGGCAGAATTGATCGCCGACGTGAGGCCGCGAATGTAGGCGACATCGAGCTGACCGCTGTTCAATGATTCGAGATTGGCCTGCGG
This sequence comes from Rhodococcus sp. SG20037, assembly GCF_031763325.1. Taxonomy (NCBI): domain Bacteria; kingdom Bacillati; phylum Actinomycetota; class Actinomycetes; order Mycobacteriales; family Nocardiaceae; genus Rhodococcus; species Rhodococcus sp. SG20037. The sequence continues at coordinate 5,068,394 of NZ_CP134497.1, forward strand.
GCCGTTGAGCGCAACCATCCGCAACTTGTCCAGCTTGGGAGCGCCGCCGTAGTAGGACGGGTTGGCTTTGAAGATTCGCTCGACGCTCGGTGTGAAGACATCTTCGGTGAAAGGTCCGGCTCCGACGGCGGTGAACTTGTCGCCTTGCTGCGAACTCGGGGCGACGATCATCCCGTGCCCGAGAGCGAGCATCGACGGAAAACGCATCCACGGCGTCTTCAGCTTGAATTCCACTGTCGTCGGACCGCTTGCCTGCGCCGATTCCACCGAAGCCAGCCACAGTTCGGCGCCATTGCCCTTGCCCGCGTTGTACCGATCGATGCTCGCGATCACGGCGTTGGCGTCGAGGGTGGTGCCGTCACTGAACTTCACACCGTCGCGAAGTTTCAGCGTCCAGGTGGCTCCGTCGTCAGCTGTCTCGAGCGATTCAGCCAACTTGGGCTCGAACTCGCCGCTCGCAGTGTCGTAACTCATCAGGACGTCGTACACAGCAGCGAAGGCCTCACCGCCGGAACCGCCGCGAGCGGCCGTCTTCGTCGGGTCGAGTGAGGGAACGAGCACCTGTACGCCGTACGTCATGGTCCCGCCGGCCACCGCAGTTCCCGGATCGGGCTGCTCGTTGACCATGCCGGTCACGATGTCTCCCGACGCGGTCGTCGTATCGGTACCGCTGTCGTCATTGCTGCTCGCGCAGCCCACCAACAGGACACCGGCACCGATCAGCGCCACGGCGACCCGGCTGACTTTCCCGATAGGCCAAGATCTCGAGTGCGACACGGAGATTCCACCTCACTTCCAGTAGACGCGGCCAGGGATCGGCCGCAACCGGCTAATAGTGAGGTTCTTGACGGAGTGACGCGCAGCACGTTCCCGGTCACCGGAATCATTCACGGAGACAAAGGATGCGTATAACTCAGATGATCGAGCCGAGCGGTTTATGGCGACTGACATCCGAATACGAAAAAGCTCCAACCTTATGTTCGAAGAACATGAGATTGGAGCTTGTCGATAAGAATTATGGTGGCCAGGGCCGGGATCGAACCGGCGACCTTCCGCTTTTCAGGCGGACGCTCGTACCAACTGAGCTACCTGGCCGGACGGCACCCGAACCGAATGCCTATCGCATTGCTTTGTTCTCAACCGATTGATTGAGAACAAAGCTTTGCGACCCTGACGGGACTCGAACCCGCGACCTCCGCCGTGACAGGGCGGCGCGCTAACCAACTGCGCCACAGGGCCTTGCTTTTTCCTTGCTGTGAAACCGTACTACATCTTCGAGCCGCTCCCAAACCACTGTCCTGGCCCGGCATTTGTGCATCTCAAAGCGTGTCGTGCGGGTCAAACCATACTGCATCGTTTCGCTTTCGCAAAACGTACCCCCTACGGGATTCGAACCCGCGCTACCGCCTTGAAAGGGCGGCGTCCTAGGCCGCTAGACGAAGGGGGCCCGCCGGATCTCTCCGAACTAGTACCCCAACGGCGTTCCGTTGGGAGCTTGGATAGCTTATGGCACGGCATTCGGAAATCACAAATCGCCTGTTCACGGGCAGAAAAGTGCACTATTCAGTGTCAGGGAACTCGACTTGGGGCCACCCGTCACGATGGAACGTCTCCAACCACTGCGGCGTAGCCATGGCTTCGAGGACTACTTCGAGAGACTCCTCGAACCACTCGCCCAGATCTCCACTGGAGGCAATCAGGTCTGCCATGTACCGCTGGCCGGCAAGGCTCGCTGCCAGTACACGCGTGAATTTGTCCGGGTCGGCGTCTTCTCGGAGCAAACCGTCGTCCTTGGCACGCAATGCCAACTCATAGGCGGTCTTTCCCCAGACCTGCCCACCACCGGACTGCACATCCTTGTAGAACTCGGGCTCGATGATCAGCCGGAATTCCGCCTGCACGATCACCTCGGCACGGAAGACCTCGGCAATGTCGAGCACGAGACCGTGCAAAGCGACGAATGGATCGAGGTCTGTTCTCTTGGCCCAACGATCAGTAATTCCAGTGAAGGTTTCGATAGCCGAGGTCAGAACCGCTCGCGCCAACTCTTCCTTGGACTGGAAATGGAAATACATGGCGCCTTTGGTGGCGCGGGAGCCCTCGAGGATCGTGTTCACCGACGCAGCTGCATAGCCGCGCTTGGCGAATTCGACTGCAGCCGCTTCGACCAGGGCGGCGCGGGTACGCCGCGCACGCTCTTGTTGACGTGCCATTTACGGTGTTGTGCCTCTCGCAGAGTTGGTACGCAGAGCCGCCGTGATCGGCGCCTGTCATCCCCCGAAACTTCACAATATCCCCTCCAACACACCCTACGTAAGGACTAGAGCCATACCCGCCAAAAGTACTAGACGCAATCGGCTGTTCAGGGGACAAGAACCGACTTTATGCCCAAAAGACACCAAGTGGTATGGTTTTGGCCGCTCGGGTGCGCCGCAGGGGGTGCGCATCCGAGCTTTTTCGTGCCCGAGATTCTGATAATTCGACCTCGCAGACGGAACTGCTTCGCCGACCGATGGACAGCAGTCCCAAGGTTTTAAACAACTAGTGCAATTGTTTATTCCCCCTTTTCCGTCGAAACCGTACTGGCAGCATCGAAACAACACAGTTAGACTGTCTAAATGAATATTGGAGAGGGTCGCAGCAAGGCTCGAGACGAGATCGACGTACTTTGGGACGATCTGGGTGCCTTCGTCCGACGTCTACGCACCAAACGCAACGACCACAAGCTCACGCCGAGCCAGATCCAGGCCCTCGGCCACCTCGACCGACAAGGTCCGTCGACCGCCAAAGAATTGGCAAAATTCGAGCGCGTCACGCCGCAATCAATCGCAAAGACCGTGGCCGCGCTCGAAGAGCAGGGCATGGTGACGCGAAGGGCGGATCCATCGGACGGCCGCGCGGTCTTGGTCACGATGACCGAACTCGGCACATCGACCCTTCACGAAGACCGAACGAAACGAACAGAGTGGCTGGCCGAGGTCATCGACGCCGAGTGCACCGAAGCCGAGCGTGACTTGCTTCTGATCGCCGGCCGAATCCTGCGAAGACTCGGCCAGGGCGAGTCCCCAGCATCGACATCGATATCAGAGGAGTCACTGATGAACTCGTGACCACCGTCGTCGAAACGCCGACCCCCCAAACTCCCGTTCCACTGAAACTGAGTCTTGCTCTCGGCTCCGGAACCGTTCTTCAAGCGCTGAACTCGTCGATGATTGCGGTGGCAATCGTCCCGATCGCCACATACTTCGGTTCCAGTTCAGGCACAGCGTGGGTCATCTCGGCCCTCTACATCGCGACTGCGGTCACGGCGCCGGCGGCTGGTCGACTCGGATCGATCCTCGGCGCCAAACGCGTCTACCTCGCCGGATTGGGCCTGATCGCTGCCGGATCGATCCTCGGCTCGCTCGCCCCGTCGCTGGGCTGGCTGATCGCCGCACGAATCCTGCTCGGAATCGGCACGGCGACACAGTATCCGAACGCAATGACCGTCATCCGCGAATACGCTGACCGCCACCGGACTCAAACCCGTTCAGCTATAGCAACACTCACCATTTGCGCTCAATCGGTCGTCGCGCTGGGGCCCACTCTCGGCGGGTTGTTGGTCGGCACACTCGGTTGGCAATCGATCATGTGGGTGAACCTCCCACTTGTCGTCGTCACTGTCGTATGGGTCTTCTTCGCCACCCCGAGCGACTCCGCCCTGCCCGACCGGGCCGGCGCCGCTGCGTTGTTCAAATCTCTCGACCCACTCGGCATCACCCTGTTTCTCGCTCTGACGACATCGACGATGCTCTTTCTCCTCTCTCTCGCCGAGCACGCGAAGTGGTACCTCGTCCCGTCGACGGCCCTCTTCGCGTTCCTGTTCGTCTGGTGGGAACGTCGAACGGCCTCGGCGTTCATCGACGTCCGCGCCGTCGTCCGAAACCGCGCACTGAGCATGACTCTCGGCCGGACGCTTCTGACGTACACGGCGTTCTACTGCATCTTCTTCGGGCTCCCCCAGTGGCTACAGGTAGCCCGCGGAATGTCACCGATCAGCGCCGGACTCTTCATGCTGCCCGTCGCTGCGGTCGGGATCTTCGCGACCATGTCCGCGTCCAGGGTGTACGGGAAATTCGGCGCACGGATCACCCTGCTGATCGGCACCGCGGCCTTGGCCGTCGGCGGCGTTCTGATCGCCTTTGTCGAATCGAGCTCGACTCCCCTAGTGGCACTCCTGCTGATTGCGGCGATCCTGGGCATTCCCAACGGCTTCAACAACATGGGAAACCAGAACCTGATCAACTCGGTGACCACCTCCGCCGACGTCGGGACCGCGATCGGCCTTTACCGAACAATCCAGTACATCGGCGCCAACCTTGCCGCCGTCGTCATCGAGCTGACCATGCGCGGAACCATCGACGACGCGGGTCTGCATCGCACGGGCGGGACCATCGCCGTCATCGGAATCGCCCTTCTGGTGGGGGTGGTGTTTTCACGGACTCTGCGGTCCCGTTAGACTCTGCGCCGCGCCCCTATAGCTCAGTTGGTAGAGCTACGGACTTTTAATCCGCAGGTCGTAGGTTCGAGTCCTACTGGGGGCACAAACACAGACCCGGCGCCTCATTCAGAGGCGCCGGGTCTTGTGCATTCGTGCCACATCGATTCGTGCCACATGAATGCAACAGCAGGTCATCGAAGCAGGAACTCGAGGGTCACGCGCTCGAATGCCTCCTTGGCTTCGATCATCACCCAGTGCCCGCAGTTCGAAAATACATGCAGTTCGGCGTTCGGAATCAGTCGCATCGGAATCATCGGCATGTCCGGTGGACACTGCCGATCATCGAGCCCCCATGTCAGCAAGGTCGGGCATTGCACCTTGTGCATCATCGACCAGTACGGCGGCACATCCGAGTTGGACATCATCTGCTGCTGAGCGGCAAAGGCTTTGGATCCGTACATCGCGGTCAATGCCTGGTGCGAGGCCGGATCGTTGGCCGTTTGCCATCGTTCCTCGATCCGCTCCTCGGTGATCACGGATCTGTCGTAAACCATGCACTCGAGCCAGCGAACCAACTTCTCACGGCTGGGAGCGTCGGCGAATTCCTGGAGGAGACGCGTACCTTCGCTCGGGTTCTGACTGAAGATGTTCGGGCCCACGCCTCCGATGGTGACCAATCTGCGGACGCGGTCAGGGAACCTCATCGCGACGTTGACCCCGACAACTCCGCCCATCGAATTGCCGATCATCGCAGCGGATTCGATTCCCAGCGCATCCATGAATCGAACCACCGCCGAGGTTGCCGTGAGAACTGGATGACCGTCGACGGCATCGCTCACGCCGAACCCCGGGAACTCCAGGAGGTAGCAGTGGAAGTGCTTTGCGAACACCTCGAGGTTCCCCCGATAGTTCCGCCAACCACTCACACCGATCCCTGAGCCGTGCAACAGGATCAACGGCGGACCATCGCCCGCCTCGTGATAGCGCAAAGTCCCCTTGTCAGTAGCGACTTCGCGTTTGGTCCCCTCATAGGTCACGTCCATCACGCAAGATTAGAACGTGTTACAGATCCAGGACGGCTGATTGCGGAACTTCGCAACCACCGTCAGAAGCATCCCCCGCTGCCTCGACGCCCACTGCGATTCGTGGACTTCTGCTCGCTCGGTTTCGACTTCCCCGTCCCGGCCTTCACACACCGGTTGGGGCGCCGCACCTGCTCGAAGTGCCCGGCGCTCACCACATGACCGGCCACGCTGACCTTGACCGGCGCGTCCGCGCGGGCGGTTCCGACTTGCGCCGATCCCAACGTCAGGGCGCAAGCAGCCACAACGACCAGCGCTACCTTCTTCGAGATCTTCATATGCACGGCCACTTCGACACGGGTCCACTCCAGATGCTGAACGGGTGCGCGCACCGAAGGAACACGCTCGGCGTCGACGATATTCAGTCAGGGTGGCCGGCCGCGATCCTTTTGCTCACCAGCATCTGAACAGTCGACGACAAAAGTTTTGGCGGCACGTCAACATCCCGAGGGCGTCAACGAGCCGACGCCCAACGTACGCACCGTTACTGAGAAATCCGTAAATCCGGGCAACCACACAGCGACGGGCGTGGACGTTCGCGTTTGGACTCGCTAAGCCACAATCAAACGCCGAACCGCCTCGACTGCCGCCTCCCGACGTCGAGGGATGGAACGAGACGACTTGAGCGCGAGCATCCGGGCGATATCCGTGATCAGCAGGATCAACTCCGTGGGATTCCACGCGGGGTCGATGTGCCCCTCGAGCTGCCCCTTGCGGATTTCCGCAACTTTAGGCCGGAAGGTCTTGCTTCGTATGTCGTCCTCGCTCATGACGTCCGGCGCTTCGAGATCCGCCCATTGCTGCAATCGGGCGTTCTCGGGATGGGCAACGTAGTTGTCGAAGAGGCGACCTGCATAGCCCGGCAAGTCGTCACCTCGAAGTGCTGTCTCCGCTGTTGTTTCGGACGTCCACTGTTCGGTCACGGCAGCGAACAACTCTTCCTTGCTTGCGAAGTACGCATAGAGACGGTCTTTGCTGGCACGCGCTTGCGCGGCGATCCGATTGATCCGCGCGCCGGCCAGCCCGTACGTGGCAAATTCGTCCTTTGCGGCCGCCAGAATGCGGTCCCTCGTAGCTTCCCCTGCTGAGCGCATGTTCACAGCCTAGAACGAATCGACCGTTGCCGAACCATCCGGTTCGGCGTAGCGTGCAGAGTTGACGAACAATTTGGTTCGCGAACAAGTCGTGCCACTTACCGTCAACTCGAGGAGAGACATGAATCTCGACGAAGCCCGAACTGCTTTCGCCCGGCTCCGTGCTGCGGAAAGTGGTGTATCACCAGCAGAACTCGACGAAGTGTGGGCCGCGCTGGAAACCGTCGCCGCCGAAGAAATCCTCGGCGAGTGGAAGGGTGACGACTTCGCCACCGGTCACCGTCTTCACGAAAAGCTGTTCGCGAGCCGTTGGTACGGCAAGACCTTCAACTCGGTCGAGGACGCCAAGCCGTTGATCTGCCGAGACGAAGACGGCAACCTCTACTCCGACGTCAAGAGCGGCAATGGCGAGGCAAGTCTGTGGAACATCGAGTTTCGTGGCGAAGTCACGGCGACGATGGTCTACGACGGCGCGCCGATCTTCGACCATTTCAAGAAAGTCGACGATTCGACGCTCATGGGCATCATGAACGGAAAATCGGCGTTGGTTCTCGACGGCGGACAGCACTACTACTTCCTGCTCGAGCGAGCGTGATTCGCGCCGAACAGAATTCGAGATTCTCCATGCAGATGACAGCGGCGCTCTCACACGGCCCGCACTCCCCCTTCACACTCGACACCGTTGAAATCGACGAACCCCGCGCAGACGAGATCCTGGTTCGCATCGTCGCTACCGGCCTGTGCCACACAGATCTGTTCACGAAGTCGGTGCTACCGGAAAGGCTCGGCCCCTGCGTGTTCGGGCACGAAGGGGCGGGGGTGGTCGAGGCCGTCGGCTCGTCGATCGACAGCATTGCGCCCGGTGATCACGTGTTGCTGAGCTACCGCAGTTGCGGTGTGTGCAGGCAGTGTCTCAGCGGCCATCGGGCGTACTGCGAAAGCTCACACGGGCTCAACAGCTCTGGCGCACGCACCGACGGCTCGACGCCGGTCCGGCGAAGCGGAACTCCGATACGGTCCGCATTCTTCGGCCAGTCCAGCTTCGCGGAATACGTCATCGCCACTGCCGACAACACCGTCGTCGTCGATCCTGCGGTGGACCTGACCGTCGCGGCTCCCCTCGGCTGCGGATTTCAAACCGGCGCGGGTGCCGTGCTGAATCTACTTCGCCCCGAGCCCGACTCGACGTTTGTCGTCTTCGGAGCCGGCAGCGTCGGACTCGCAGCGCTACTGGCAGCGAGGGCTGCCGGCGTTTCCACCCTGGTCGCCGTGGACCCCGTTGCGCAGCGGCGCGCACTCGCCGAGGAATTCGGCGCCGTCACTGTCGATCCGACCACCGAGGACGCGGTCGAAGCAGTACGCGCCGCCACCGACGGAGGTTCGACACATTCCCTCGACACCACCGGAATCGGCTCCGTGATCAATCAAGCCGTCACATCACTTCGAGCACGGGGAACACTGGCGGTAGTCGGACTCGGAGCGTCCACGGTCGAGATGAACATGGCCGACATCATGCTGAGCGGAAAGACAATTCGAGGATGCATCGAAGGAGAGTCGGAAGTCTCGACGTTCATCCCCGAACTCGTCGAACTCTACACTGGTGGCCGGTTTCCGATCGACCGCTTGGTGACGCGCTACGCCTTCTCCGACATCAACAAAGCCGTCGAAGATCAAGCGTCGGGGCGCGTCATCAAACCCGTTCTCGTGTGGTGAGGGGCGAAATGTCTCATTCGTCGACCCGACGGAATTCGCCCTAGACTGCGCTCCTGCACTAGACGTCGGAGCAAGGTGGGGACGATGACAGAACACACCAGTACAGGCGCGGGCCACGGCCGGGCCGTAATGCCGATCATCCGGATGCGCGCACGCAGCCGCGACGAGGACCATCGAGCATCGACGCCACTCGAACTGTTCTTCGACCTGTGTTTCGTGGTTGCAGCCGCACAGGCCGGAGTTCAACTGGTGCATGCTGTCGCCGAGGGCCACTACGCCGACGGCATCGCCGGCTATATGTTCGTCTTCTTCGCGCTGTGGTGGGCGTGGGTGAACTTCACCTGGTTCGCGTCTGCCTACGACACGGACGACGTCCCCTACCGGGTCGCGACCTTCGTACAGATTTGTGGCGTGCTCGTCTTCGCCGCCGGAATCCCCGACGCATTCGACGGAACCGACCGTACGACGGCCATCGTCGGCTACCTCATCATGCGAATTGCGCTCACCTGCCAATGGCTTCGAGCCGCCAGCGGTGAATCCGGTGCAGCGCGAACGACTGCTCTGCAATATGCCGCCGGGCTCGTGATCGTCCAGGCCGGCTGGATCGTGCTGCTTCTGATGCCGGCGTCGGCGTGGATTCCGGGCTTCTTCGTTCTCATGATCGCCGAACTCGCGGTGCCGGCGATCGCCGAACGCAACCACCAGACGCCGTGGCACCCGCATCACATCGCCGAACGCTACGGCCTCTTCACCATCATCATGCTCGGCGAAACCATCGCTGCCGCGACCATCGCGGTCCAATCCGGCATCCGGGATTTCGACGCCGCCGATCTACTGATTCCGATTGCCGTCGGCGGAGTTCTGATCGTGTTCTCCGCGTTGTGGATCTACTTCGCCGTCCCGATCCACGAGTACCTCGCAGACCAAGGCAATCGCGCCGTCCTGTTGTGGGGATACGGGCACTACTTCGTATTCGGATCCGCTGCGGCCATCGGCGCCGGCATCGAAGTAGCCGTCGAGGAAGCAGTTGGCGAAGCGCACATTTCGACGTTCGCAGCATCTGCCGCGGTCACGATTCCGGCCGCGATGTTCCTGATCTTCGTGTGGCTCATGCATTCACGCCACTTCAAGCGCGACAGAATCGAGCAGGCCGTTCTACCGGTGAGTGCAATCCTGGTTCTCGCCTGCACATTTGCCGGACACTGGGCTGTCCCGCTCGCCGGACTGGTGGCGGCGGGAACCGTCGGAGTCGGTGTCGGCCTGAGTACTCGGTCGAAGAGCTGACTCAGATTTCCGGAGCCGGAGCCTCGCCCTTGCTCTGCGGCTCGTGCTGCTTGAGCTCACCGCGCATCTTGTCGAGATCCTTTCCACGCTTTTTGTACATGTAGCCGAGCGCGACAAGTCCAAGGAACAACGCAACGCCCAGGACGGCACCGACAACGGATGCTCCGCGGAATCCGGGGCCGTCGACGTCGAGGATCCGCTCGCCCGCATGCGCAGCGTTGTTGTTGCCGAGAACAACTGTCAGAGAGAGCAGATTCGGCAGCGCGAAGATCACACCCAACGCGAGAGCCGTGATCTGCATGATTCGAGCATGCTTGCGCTTGCGCACCTGCCAGACCGCCCGGAAGAAGATGAGCGGGACCAGGGTGCACACGAGACCGAACAGCAGCCCCCACGCGATTCCGGCGCTGAAACTGCCGTTCGCCAACGACGCAATGCGCTGCGCCCACCAACGCGGAAGGAAGGCGGCAAGGATGAAGTAGGCGATGACCAGGACCACCGCCATCACTGCGATCCCGATGGCCTTCTTCGCCCACGGCGGCATGCCCGGTTTTGCGGTGGCCGGTGAAGTTTCCGGTGTCGTCATGACAATTCCTCGTCTAGTCGGCGTCTGTACTGACGAATCTATCCGTTACGGGCGTTCCTCATCCGCATCGAGAACGATCCGGGCAAGCCGCTTCGGCGCAACGAGGGTGAACGAGGTGTAGATCCACTCCTCCAGTTGCGACCATTTCTCCTCGGAAACGTCGGTGCCGATGTCGAGTGCAACCCACCCGTGTCGACCGAGTCCGTAGCCCGCAGCACTTGCGCCTGGTTCGGTGGCCACCACCGCTTCGGCTTCCTCCTTGCTCAGCTTGACGGTCAAGGAGGTGGCTTCGAGGTTGCAGAACACGAAATTCTTGCCGCGGACCCGGAACGTCGGGTGGCCGTCCCACGCTTCGATGTCGACGCGCTCCGCTTCCGGCAGCGACAGCGAGATCTCTTCGAGTCGACGCATGTTGTCGGGCATGGAGACGATTCTGCACGCCCGATACCGAGCTTGACACCCGCGACACAGCTAGGCTCGGCGACGACCGCGTCACCGAACTCCGAACACAGGGAGACTGGCATGCGCACGTTAGTTCATCTCGTTCTGCTCATTTGTGGAATCGCCGTTGCCGTCGGCTCGTTCATGTACGTACTGGCCGGGGTCAAACCCGACAACGTTCGCCTCGAGGACCTGCGGGACGGCTTTCCGGCCGGGTGGGCAATCGAGCAACTCGGCGATCAGTCCGTGACCTTCTACCGGTCGATGGCGATACTTCTGCTCGCCGCCGCCGTATTGATTCTGATCGCCGCATTATTCGGTTCTCGCATCGCAGCATGGATCGGAATTATCGTGGGATTGGGGACTCTTGGCACGTTCTACTACCGCGTGAACGATCAGTTCGACAATGTCATCAGGGAAAACTACTCCACGATCCTGACAAATCAGACAGGATTCATTCTGACGGCCGGCGGACTGATTCTCGCTCTCCTAGCGTGCCTGGTCCCCCGCGAGAAGACCCGAGCCTGACCGCTCGGCAACCGGAGGGTTACCGTCGACGCCGACATTCACTAGTGTCTGCAACAGCCGGGTACTGACGAGTAGTACCCCAGAAGAGGTAGGGCATCAATGGCATCGCTTGACGACCTTCTATCCCAGATCCCCATCGACCAGATCGCGCAGCAACTCGGCGTCGACCAGGCAACTGCCGAATCGGCGGTCAAGACTGCACTTCCGACCCTCGTCGGTGGCCTCGGCGCCAACGCGCAGGATCCCGCCGGTGCAGCCTCGCTGGAAAGCGCGTTGCAGTCTCACGCCGACACCAGCCTTCTCGACGACGGCGTCGACATCAGCAAAGTCGACACCGCTGACGGTCAGAAGATCGTCTCGAACATCTTCGGCGGCAACACCGATCAGGTCGCCAGCGCACTCGGCGGTGTCGGTGGCGGCGGTGGAAACGATCTGGTGAAGCAGTTGCTGCCGATCCTCGCTCCCATCGTCCTGGCTTACCTCGCCAAGCAGTTCACCGGTGGCGGAGCCGGCGCGCAGACCCAGACCTCCGGTGGCGGCGGACTCGGGGATCTCCTCGGCGGAATTCTCGGCGGCGGCGGCAATTCCGGCGGCGGCATCGGCGGAGCACTCGGCGGAATCTTGGGCGGATCCGGGGGCGGCGGCCTCGGAGACCTGCTCGGCGGCCTCCTCGGCGGCGGCAAGAAGTAATACGCTCGACAGATTCGCACTGCGGCGATCCCGTTCGGGATCGCCGCAGTGCTCGGTTCAGTCAACCGTCGAAGATCGAAACATCCTCAGTGACAAGGCAAACGCAACCAACAGCAGCGCGCCCACAAAAGTACTGACCCCGACCCAACCGCCACCCGCGTATGCAAGACCCGCGAGGGCGCCCGCCACGGACGAACCCGCGTAGTAGGCAAACAGATACAACGCCGACGCCTCGGCCCGGTGATCGGTAGCGATCAGCCCCACCCAACCGCTGGCCACCGAATGTGCGGCGAAGAATCCTCCGGTGAAGAGCAGCATCCCCACGAGCGTCAACGCCAGATTGTCCGGAACGGTCAGTGCCAGGCCGATACCGATGACGACAACCGACCCGAGCAGCACGCTGCGCCTACCCAGTCGGTCAGAGGCCCCGCCGGCTACCGCCGAGGTGAAAGTTCCGGCAAGGTAGAAAAGGAACACCAGGCCCACAAGCGCTTCGGGAAGGCCGAAAGGTGCTGCCGTGAGCCGAAACCCGAGGAAGTTGTAAATCGACACGAAGCCGCCCATCAGGATGAATCCCAAAGCGAAGAGTGTTCGCAGCGACGGGTTCGCAAGGTGGCGTCGTAGATTCGACGCGATCGTGCGCGCCGATATCGGTTGCGGGCGAAAGAACTTCGACGCGGGAAGCCGCCGGATCATGTTGAGCGCGAACAATGCCGACAGCGCGGACGCAGTCAACAGCGCCCAACGCCACGTACTGAAATCGACGACGGCCGACGGCACGAGCCGTCCGATCAGCCCACCGATCGTCGTGCCGGCGACGTACCTTCCCATCGCTGCACCGAGGTCCTTCCGATCGACCTCCTCGGCCAGATAGGCCATCGCCACCGCCGGGACACCGGCCAGAGCCAATCCTTGTGCTGCGCGTCCGACCAGCAGAACCTCGATCGTCGGACTCAGCGGCAGAAGTAAACCGATCACACAGGACGCCGACGCCGACGCGATCATCACCCGCGTGCGACCGAAGCGCTCGGAGAGCGCACTGGCCGGAATGATTGCCAACGCCAACATGCCCGTCGTCGCCGAGACGGACAGCGCAGACACCGCAGGCGAGACGTGGAAGTCTTCGGCGAACGCAGGCAGCAGCGCCTGTGCCGCGTACATCGAGATGAACGTCGACAGCCCGGCCGCGAACAACGCAACGGTCACGGTTCGATATCCCGATGTTCCGCGGCGAAGCGGCATCACTTCGGATTCGATCACATTCTCGACAGTCACCACGTACCTCCAGGCATCACTTACCTCCGGCAAGAATCCTCCCGCCCCGACTTGGCAAAAGAAAATGCATAAACTTGGTGTTCTATATGCTCTGGGGGTATATAGATTGGGTTCGTGATGCTGACCGAAGACCTCGAATGGTTTGTCGTGCTCGCCGAAACCCAACAGGTGACCGCTACCGCGGATCTGACTCACCTGTCGCAGCCGACCCTTTCGCGCAAACTCGCTCGCCTCGAACGACAGATCGGCGTGACACTCTTCGACCGTCAGGGACGCCGACTCGAACTGAACCGGTACGGCGAGATCCTCTATCGACATGCTCGCATCGCACTGCGTGCCCTCGACGCCGCGCAGACCGAAATCCAGTCGCTGGCGAGCCCCGAGAGCGGCACGGTCCGACTCGACTTCCTCCACTCGTTCGGCACCTGGTTGGTGCCGCACATGCTGCGCGGATACCGCGTCGAGTATCCCGGAGTGCGATTCGAACTGCATCAGGACAGCGCGCAGTTCCTGGTCGACAGAATCGCCGCCGGCACGTCCGACCTGGCCGTCGTCTCGCCTCAGCCGCGCGATCCGCAGGTGGCGTGGATGCAGATCGCCCAGCAGTCACTGGCATTGGCTGTTCCGGCTGATCATCGCTTTGCGAAGTTGCATTCGGTCGAGCTTGCGGACGCGGCCGACGAACCGTTCATCGGTATGCATCCGAACTTCGGGATGCGAAGAATTCTCGATGAACTGTGCGCGGCCGCAGGATTCACTCCGAATTTCGTCTTCGAGAGCAGCGAGCTGGCAACGGTCGGCGGACTGGTCTCCGCGTCCTTCGGTGTCTCGGTCATGCCGGTTCAGGATCCACCGATCTGGGCCGAAGGAGTCGTCTATGTACCGATCGAAGGAGCACAGCGAAAAATAGGGCTGATCTGGTCGAAGAGTCGCAAGCTGTCCGATCCCGCCCGGACGTTCCGCGACTACGTCGAAAGAACGACTTGGTAGTGAAAGTGCCCCCGGATAACTACGGATCGGTAACATCCCTCGAGGGGAGCAATTTTCATGCCATTCTTTTCAAACCTACGGTGCCGTAGGCTGGGGCGAAGTCGCGCATTCACTCAACATGGAGGCAAGAAATGACGAGGATTCTGACGCAGCTGGAGCTGCTACAAGAGCTGCAGCCGGTTGCCGAGGAGAACGTCAACCGCCACATCTCCATGGCCAAGGAATGGCATCCACACGACTACGTTCCGTGGGACGAGGGCCGTAACTTCGCAGCCATGGGTGGCGAAGACTGGAGTCTCGAACAGTCACAACTCGGCGAGGTAGCTCGCGCCGCGATGATCACCAACCTGCTCACCGAGGACAACCTGCCGTCGTACCACCGTGAGATCGCCGAGAACTTTTCGCAGGACGGTGCCTGGGGAACGTGGGTCGGCCGGTGGACCGCCGAGGAGAACCGCCACGGCATCGTGATGCGTGACTACCTCGTCGTCACGCGCGCAGTCGACCCCGTCGAGCTCGAGCGCTTCCGCATGGAACACATGACAAACGGTTACAGCGCACCCATCGACGAGGGCGACGCCGGCCTGCTGCACTCGGTCGCCTACGTGACCTTCCAGGAACTCGCGACGCGCGTCAGCCACCGCAACACCGGCAAGGCCTGCGACGAGCCGATTGCCGACAAGATGCTTCAGCGCATCGCCGCCGACGAGAACCTGCACATGATTTTCTACCGCAACATCTGCGCCGCCGCGCTCGATCTTGCTCCCGATCAGGCGCTCAAGGCTGTGGCGAACATCGTCCAGAACTTCCAGATGCCCGGTGCCGGCATGCCGAACTTCCGCCGCAACGGCGCCCTCATGGCCAAGCACGGCATCTACGACCTTCGCCAGCACCTCGACGAGGTCGTCTGGCCTGTCCTGCGTAAGTGGAACATCTTCGAGCGCAACGATTTCAGCGCCGAAGGCGAGAACACGCGCGAAGAGTTGGCGGCCTTCCTCGAGACACTCGCCGCCAACGCGACGAAGTTCGAGGAACAGCGCGATCGCATGCTCGCACGCGAAGCCGCCAAGCGCGAACAGCAGGCTTCTTAGTTTCACCAGCTATTCTGTGCCCGGTACCGGATTCGGTACCGGGCACTTCCAATTGTCACAAGTATTTGTTCAGAGGTAGACATGTCATCCCTTCGTATCGGTTCACTCGAGCTGCACAGCCCCGTGGTCCTCGCACCCATGGCGGGCGTCACCAACGTCGCCTTCCGCACGCTGTGCCGTGAACTCGAACTCGAACGTGCAGGCAGCACGTCCGGGCTCTACGTCTGCGAGATGGTCACCGCCCGCGCGCTCGTCGAACGCCAACCCGCCACGATGCACATGACCACGTTCGGTCCGACCGAAACGCCCAGGTCGCTGCAGCTGTACACCGTCGACCCGGATACGACTTACGCCGCGGCCAAGATGATCGTCGACGAGAACATGGCCGATCACATCGACATGAACTTCGGCTGCCCGGTACCCAAGGTGACCCGCAAGGGCGGCGGATCGGCGCTACCGTACAAGCGTCGACTGTTCGGTCAGATCGTCGCGGCAGCCGTGCGCGCCACCGAAGGCACCGACATTCCGGTCACCGTCAAGATGCGCGTCGGCATCGACCCCGAACATCACACGCACCTCGACGCAGGCCGGATCGCCGCAGCTGAAGGCGCCGCTGCCGTCGCACTTCACGCACGTACCGCGTCGCAGCGCTACTCCGGCACTGCTGACTGGAACGAGATCACGCGCCTCAAGGAACACGTCACCGACGTGCCGATCCTCGGCAACGGCGACATCTTCGACGCCTCGGATGCTGCCCGCATGATGAACGAGACCGGCTGCGACGGCGTCGTCGTCGGACGCGGCTGCCTCGGACGGCCATGGCTGTTCGCGGAACTCAGCGCAGCTCTCAACGGACAACAGATCGCCACGCCGCCGACGCTCGGCGAAGTCACCAAGATCATCGCCCGTCACGCCCAACTGCTCGCCGCACATCACGGTGAAATGAAGGGTCTGCGCGAACTTCGCAAGCACGTCTCCTGGTACATGCGTGGGTTCCCGGTCGGATCGGATCTGCGGGTCTCGATGGCTCTGGTCAGCACGTTGTCCGAACTGGACGATCTGCTCGGACAGCTCGACCACGACGTCCCGTTCCCCAAGGACGCCGAAGGCCCGCGCGGACGCCAAGGCTCACCCGGTCAGGTAGCACTCCCGGAAGGTTGGCTCGACGATCCCGAAGACGACCTTGTGCCGGTGGGAGCTGACATGATGCACTCGGGTGGCTAGCGAAAACACGCCGTCGGATTACTCACATCACTTTCTGAGTGAAGCACTCAGGATTCACCAGTAATATGGCTCCAGCTTCGTCGACAACCGGTTGACGCCGGCATCTGAATGACGAGTTACTGACAGTCGACGACGGGACAGGTTGCATCGGTGGGTGATGATCACGATTCGGGCCCACCTCCGCCCGAGAGCCGCGCCCCCTGGGAACGTCCGCTCGCAGACAAGCGCTTCCGCAACGCCCGACCGGACCAACCGGCAACGCCCCAGCGCCCTGCCACACCCCAGCGACCAACACCGCAACCACCCAGTCCCCCGGAGCGTCGCAGCAGTGGACGTACCGGGCGACGGGACTCGCCTCCGACCGACGACTCTGTTTCGGTCGCCGAGTTGGTCCGTCGGGTAGGCGACAAGAAGCCGCCACCAGCCCCGGCTACGCCGCCCAAGCCGGCGCCGAACAAATCCGTAACACCCAAGACTCAATCTTCAGCAGCGTCGTCGCCGCCCCCCGCCCGGCCGATTCCCGCCCGTCCGACCGTTCCGCCCGCCGCTGCGGACTGGATCACCGAAGAACATCCCGTCACCTCCGCAGTGCCGCGGGTAGTCGGTGACACCGGCGCCACTCGTCTGGCGCAAAGCAAGATTCGCCGCCGCCATCGCGCAAAAGTGATCGGCCGATCGGCAGTAGCGTTCCTGGCCGTCATGTCTCTCGCATTGACCGGCGTCGTGTGGGGCTATCTGCGCTCGGTCGAAGGCGGATTCGATCAGATTGCGGCACTCGACACCGAGTCCGACGACATCATCGACGCCGGTGGTCAACTCGGCGACGAGACGTACCTGATCATCGGCACCGATACCCGCGCCGGTGCGAGCGGTGAGATCGGCGCCGGAACCGTCGAAGACGCCGAAGGCGCCCGAGCCGACACGGTCATGCTGGTGAACATTCCCGCCGACCGAAGCCGCGTCGTCGCCGTCTCCTTCCCGCGTGACCTCGACGTCGAACGTCCGATCTGTCAGGGATGGGACAACGACGCCGGCAAGTACACCAGCGAAACCTTCCCGGCAGCGAGCGGGGACAAACTCAATGCGACGTACGCACTCGGTGGCCCCAAATGCCTGGTCAAGGTCATCCAGAAGATGTCCGGCCTGAAAATCGGGCACTTCGTCGGAATGGACTTCGCCGGTTTCGAGCGCATGGTCGACACCGTCGGCGGTGTGAACGTCTGCTCCCCCGGACCGATCGAAGACGGCATCCTCGGAACCGTCCTCGCCTCCGGCGGCACGCAGATGCTCGACGGCCGTACCGCCCTCAACTACGTGCGTGCTCGCCACGTCGAAGCCGAGGGCAACGGCGACTACGGGCGCATCACCCGTCAGCAGAAGTTCCTGTCTGCGCTGCTCCGCTCGGCCCTGTCCAACCAGGTCCTCCTGAATCCGAGCAAGCTCAACGGATTCATCAACGCCTTCACCAGCGACACGTTCGTCGAAAACATCGACACCAAGTCACTGGTCACCCTCGGTCGCTCGCTCCAGAACGTCGACGCAGGCGCGGTCACGTTCTTGACGGTCCCCACGGACGGCACCAACGACTGGGGCAACGAGATTCCTCGCACGGACGAGATCAAGTCCCTCTTCCAGGCGATCATCGACGACGATCCGCTTCCGGGCGAAGAGCGCGAGGACACCACACCGTCGTCGACCAGTTCCACGACAACCGCTCCTACGTCCAGCACGCCGCCGGCCGCCACTTCCGTCGAGGCAATGAGCGCCTACAACATCTCGGTCGACGTCTCCAACGCCTCGGGAATCGCCGGGCAGGCCGCGACGATCGCCGACAGCCTCGCGGCTTACGGTTTCCAGATCTCCACGGTCGGTAACTTCAGCGCAGCCACCGGCCTGGCGAATGCTCAAGCGTCGACCACCGTCGTGCGCTACGCCGCAGGTTACGAGGCTGAAGCGGTGACGGTCGCGTCGTCGATTCCCGGCGCGGTTCTGGTTCTCGCTCCGAGCATGGGAGACATGATCGAGGTCGTCGTCGGAAGCAATTTCGCCGGCACCGTCGTCGCCCCCGCGGACCCGGGAACCATCCTGGCGGCAAATCCGACGTCGGTCGACACCAGCACCTCGACGGCTCTGCCCGCCGACATCGCCAGCGTCAACGCCGGCGACACCACCTGCGACTGACACGCGTTCATTCACCTTGCGTTCACCTGGTGCTTGTGACTTGGTCTTTCACGGCACGTAGGCTCTGACCTCATGCGCGTGGCTTACAACGAACAGATGACCGAGCTTGCAGACACGCTCGGCGAGATGGCAGGACTGGCAGGTGCCGCTATGGAGCGCGCCACCCAGTCCCTGCTCCAGGCAGACCTGTCCCTGGCAGAACAAGTAATCGGCGAACACGACAAGATCACCGAACTCAGCACCATCTGCGAGGAGCGCGCGTTTGCGTTGCTCGCCCTGCAGGCTCCCGTTGCCGGAGATCTGCGCTCGGTGGTCAGCGGAATCCAGATCGTCGCCGACATCGACCGCATGGGCGCACTCGCCCTGCACGTCGCCAAGATCGCGCGCCGCCGACATCCCAACCACGTGCTTCCCGAAGAGGTCAACGGCTACTTCGCCGAGATGGGACGCATCGCTGTCTCCATCGGTGCGGCCGCCAAGGTCGTCCTCGAGACCCGCGACCCCGAGCGCGCTGCCCGTCTGCGCGAAGAAGACGAAGCGATGGACGACCTCCACCGCCACCTCTTCACCGTCCTCATGGACCGTGAGTGGAAGCACGGCGTTGCCGCCGCAGTCGACGTCACGCTGCTCGGCCGCTTCTACGAGCGATTCGCCGACCACGCCGTCGAGGTCGGCCGACGTGTCATCTTCCTGGTGACCGGCAAGCTGCCCGAAGAGCCCGAAACCACCGAGAAGGTCGACAACCTCACCTCGTACCCGGATCTCTGAACCCAACCGTCCACGTGAGTAAAAGGCGGCCGCGCACTTGCGCGGCCGCCTTTCCTATTCAGTTCTCGTGCAACCAGGTTTCCAACGTGGGTCCTGCAGTTGTCGATCCCGGCGCGGGCAGCAACGCCCCACCCTTCATCGCCTTACCCGCTCCCGGCATCGAGATCGGGATCAGCCACTTACATCGGCCACGGTATTTCAAGATCTCGCGCGTCATGGCCGGGATCTCGAGGACCTCGGGCCCGGCCAGGTCCGGAGCCCTCCCGGTCGGACCGTTCTGAGCGCAGGTCACGAGCGCCTCGGCAACGGTCTTCGCTGCCACCGGTTGTGACCGCATCCGGGGAACCATCGCGATCGGCCCCAGCCCGAAGAGCGCGATCGTCTTCTCGCCGAACTCGAACCACTGAGTGGATCGCAGGATCGTGAAGGGAATACTCGACGCTTCCACCGCGCGTTCCTGCGCAGCCTTCCCCTGGTAGTAACCGAAGGACTTCAATCGCGGATCGTCGCAGTTCACGATCGAGAGCAACACGTGGTGCTTCACGCCGGCCCTGGCTTCGGCCGCGGCGATGTTCTTCGCTGCCGTCTCGAAGAACTCGATCGCCTTCCTCGCACTGTTGGTGACATGATCACTCACGTCGACGACCACGTCGGCGCCGGAAAATGCTTCGTCCAACCCCGCACCCGTAGAGATGTCGACTCCCGTCGATCGAGCGGCAGCGACCACGTCGTGGCCCCCTGCCTTTGCCTGCTCGACGACCAGCTTTCCCATCTGGCCGGTTCCGCCCAGAACAACAATTCGCATGATGCCTCCGTCAAACCTGTGCGCCCGGCTCTCTTCGGCCTGGTCACATACTGGACGACGCAGCCTCCCGAAGTGTGACGGTAGGGCGAATCAGTCGGTGTACTCCTGCGAAACTCGCCCACGCCACTGCGACCAGATCGGATCCAACGCTGCGCTCGCCTCGTGTGCGTGATCGGCAACGGCCCGTGCCAGCATCCCTGCTCCCGCCAGCGGCGTCACGTGCCCTTCGACGTCGTCGGTAGTCTTCATCCCCAACAGCATGGTCGTACCGAGCACGCGATGGCCACCGAGAATTCCCGGCAGCGAACGGCCCGGCACGCTACGCAGGTCGAGAGTTTCCACGAGCAGCGCGTCACCGTCGACGGTAATGCGCTGATCCGAGCGAAGGGCACCGCCGGTTTCGCCGGTCCGGCCGAATACGATCATCTCGTCGAGCAGCGCAACGGCATCGGATTCCAGTGAAATATCCACGCGCCTGGTCACATCCGCGCCGCCGGCGACGACAAACGGTGCCGCACGCCAGATCAGCGCCGCACCGGCACCGACGCTCGCCGAAGCCGACCACGACGCCCGGCCACCGCGTGCGTTGTACGCGACGGTCCCGGACGGCTCGATCACCTCGAGACACGTACCGGGTGCGACCACGAAGTCGATACGCAGGTCGTCGCCGGCCAACAGCGTTGCGCTGTGCCCTACCAGGGCAATTCGCACGGTGAGCCCGCGAGCGTCGACGAACCGCGGGGCCAGGAAGTCGCCCGAGATCAGCTCTCGCGCAACAGCGGTGTCACCCACTCTCTCGACGACGACCCGCGTAGCTCCGGTGCGCATCAGTGAGCGTGAGAGTGGCTGTGCCCGTGACCGTGTCCGTGGTCTTCTTCATCGGCATGGAAGTGCGGCGCCATCGGCCCCGGATCCTGCGGGGTGTGACTACCCGCACGGTGAGCTGCGATGACCTGGCGAAGCCACGCACTGAGTTGGTCGATCGTTGAGTGATCCTTCTGGCTGAGCGCGAGAACGGGAAGTCCGTCACGCGCGGCCGTGGCATCGGCAACCATCTGGACCGCGTCGACGTCGACGTGCGGGGCCAGGTCGATCTTGTTGACCACCAACAGATCTGCCCGCTCGATTCCGGGACCGCCCTTGCGTGCGACGTCTCCGCCGCCCGCGACGTCGATGCAGAAGATCTGGGCGTCGACCAGTGCCGGGCTGAACGTGGCGGTCAGGTTGTCACCGCCGCTTTCCACGATCACCATGTCGAGGGGATGGAACTGACGCTCGAGGTCTTCGACCGCAATGAGGTTCGGCGTGACGTCGTCACGAATAGCCGTGTGCGGGCACGCACCGGTCTCGACTGCGACGATGCGCTCGATCGGCAGAACGTTGGCCGCGCGCAACAGTCGCGCGTCCTCGTCGGTGTAGATGTCGTTGGTGACCACCGCGATCTCGTACTCCGCCGCGAGTTCGCGGCAGATGGTGGCGATGAGGGTGCTTTTGCCGGTGCCGACGGGGCCGGCAACGCCGAGCCTCAAACCTCTTGCAGCAGTGGTGGTGTTGTTCAGGTTGTCAAGCACGGAAAATCCTCCTGGATCGAGCGTGGTGTTCGAGTGACCATTGTTCGACCAACGGCCCTGTTGTTGCGGGTATATCTGCGACGCCCTCGACGGCTACGGCAGCCGCGGCGACGGTTTCGATGGTCGGGGCTGCTCGGAGCAACCATTCGACCGGTTCTGCCGGATCCACCGGCAGTAGCTTCAATGCCGCCGACGCCACCGTTTGGGCGTCGTCGTACAAACAAGATCTGGCTGCCTGTAGGTCGTCCATCCCGGAGACCGCCGTGAAGACGCCCAACGCGAGCGGACGCATCGGATGCCCAGGCAGCGCCATGAGCATCTGCACCGCGGGGTGCTGCGGCCACAATCGCGACGCCAGTCTCGCCAGCCCACGGCCGAGCTGAATCGACGCCTCACGCAGCGGTGCGCTGGGAGTCCGAGCGAGCAGTTCCCTCGAGATGTCCTCGAGTTCGCCTGCACTACCCTCACTTACGGCCCAGCGGCGCGTGACCACCGTTGAAGCGGCCTCGACAAGTCCGACTGTTTCGAGTCGACCGCGAATGAAGTCAGGGACCTGACTCTGCAGGAGTCCGCCCGCCAGTGCCGGTTCCAACCCCGACGAGTGCGCGTGACCGCCGGTAGGCAGACGCCCATCTGCCAAGAGCATCGATGCTATCTCGGCAGATGCCGTCTCGATCGACATGGTTTCAGAACAGCATGTAGCGCTGAGCCATCGGCACCACGTCAACGGGGTTGGGCGCGATCAGGTCGCCGTTGACCTTGATGGCAAACGTCTCCGGATCGACGTCGATGGACGGCAGCGCCGTGTTGTTCGGCATGTCCGCCTTGGTGAGGTGTCTCGTCGGACGAACACCGGTAAGGGTGCGGGTGAGACCGAGACGATCGGCCAGACCGTCCTCGATGGCCATCGGAGAGACGAACGTCGTGGACAGGTGCGGGGCCGATCCCGGAGTCGCCGCGATGGCCGGGCGAACGAACACCGGCTGCGGGGTCGGGATAGCAGCATTCGGATCACCAAGCGGCGCAGCAACTATCGCCCCGCCCTTGATCACGGCAGAAGGACGGACTCCGAAGAACGCGGGATCCCACAGCACCAGGTCCGCCATCTTCCCGGCCTCGACCGAGCCGATCTCGTGATCGATACCGTGCGCCACCGCGGGGCAGATCGTGTACTTGGCGACGTAACGCCGCGCACGCTCGTTGTCGGCCGGCATGCTGGTGCCCAGCTTGCCGTACTGGGCCTTCATGACGTGAGCCACCTGCCATGTCCGCAGGGTCACCTCACCGATACGGCCCATCGCTTGGGCGTCGGACGAGGTGATCGAGATGGCTCCGATGTCGTGCAGAAAGTCTTCTGCTGCAATCGTTGTCGGCCGGATCCGGGACTCGGCAAAGGCAAGATCCTCCGGAACCCGGGGATTGAGCGCATGACACACGATGAGCATGTCGAGGTGCTCGGCAACCGTGTTGACGGTATGCGGCAACGTCGGATTGGTCGATGCTGGAAGAACGTTCGGCTCACCGGCGGTCACGATGATGTCCGGCGCGTGCCCGCCGCCGGCGCCTTCCGCATGGAATACGTGGATTCCGCGTCCGGCGATCGCGTCCAAAGTGTGCTGTACGTAACCGGTTTCGTTGAGACTGTCCGCGTGCAGCGCTACCTGGAGGCCGAACTCGTCGGCTGCTCGAAGAGCGGCGTCGATCGCGGCCGGAGTGGAACCCCAGTCCTCGTGAACCTTGAATCCGCCTGCGCCCGCGAGAGCTTCCTGGCGCATGGCCTCATGGCTGACGGTGCTGCCCTTGCCGAGAAGAAGGACGTTGAGCGGGATGTGGTCGAGGGCGCGGTGCATCATCGTCAGCGACCAGGCGCCGGGTGTGACGGTGGTTGCCTTGCTTCCCTCGGTGGGACCCGTTCCGCCGCCCGCCACCGTCGTCGTACCGGTCGCGAGCGCCTCCATCATCTCGATTTCACTGAGGAAGTGCACGTGAGTGTCGATCGCACCCGCGGTGAGGATCTTTCCCTCACCGGCGATCACGTCGGTGCTCGGCCCGATGAGCAACTTGGGGTGCACGCCATCCATGATGTCGGGGTTACCGGACTTGCCGATCGCAACGATGCGTCCGTCGCGAATTCCCACGTCTGCCCGGACGATTCCCCAGTGATCGAGAATCACCGTGTTGGTGATGACGACGTCGAGAGCACCCTGGTCGCGAGTGGTCAGGCCCTGGCCCATCGACTCTCGGATGCTCTTACCGCCGCCGAAGACCATCTCGTCGCCGGTCGCGGTGTAGTCGTGCTCGATCTCGATCCACAGATCGGTGTCGGCCAAACGGATCTGGTCACCTGCGGTCGGGCCGTACAGGGAGGCGTAGCCGCGTCGATCGATCCTGCTCATTCGGCTGTCCTCTCAACTGTCGTCGCGGCGTCGTCCGGTGAATCCGCCTCGACTGGAACATCACTCACACGCACGTTCACCGAGGACGCTCGCAAAGGTTCTTCGACCTCGACGCCGGGCGTGCCGAACGGCATGACGGTCTTGGGCTCGCGCGCATGTGTCGGTAGGTCTTCGTCCGGCACGATCTGCAGGCCCGGAACCCTTTTGAGTCCGCCGAGCGCGATCAGTGTCACCGTTCTGCTGACCCCGGGTTCGAACCGAACCGACGTTCCCGAGGGGATGTCGAGCCGGAAGCCGTCTGCCGCTTCGCGATCGAAGGTCAACGCCGGGTTGGCCGCGGGAAGGTGGAGATGTGAACCGATCTGAATGGGGCGATCGCCGTCGTTGACGACGACCATCGTGATCTTCTCCGCGTCCGTGCCGAACTCGAGCGGTTCGGTGGACACACGTACTTCGCCGGGAATCATCGAATGGGCTCCGTCACGGTGACCAGTTTGCGACCGTCCGGGAAAGTGGCCTCCACCTGGACGTTTGCAATCATCTCGGGTACCCCTTCCATCACGTCGTCGCGGGTGAGCACTTGCCGACCGGCGTTCATCAGTTCCGCAACCGTCATTCCGTCACGCGCGCGCTCGAGAATCCAGCACGAGATCAGTGCCATCGCTTCGGGGTAGTTCAGCAGTACCCCGCGCTCGCGGCGGTCACGGGCGACCATGCCCGCGACGCTCAGGAGCAGCTTTTCGGTATCTGAAGGGGTGAGGTGCACTGACAAGCCCTTCCGGTTGTGAAACGACATCGATCGACAGCGTGCTGTCGGGCCGAGATTAGCATTGTCCGAAGCGTCGTCAGTATCCACGAGATTCACGTCGTCGGCTACTTCAGCGCCCACTCGGCGCACTTGCGCTGCTCATCGAATTATTCGGGCGCCCAACGACGCTCAGCTCTGCGCACCGGAGTGGGAACTATCACCACAACCAAAAAGTTTCACCCCCGTCTCCTGTTGGAAACGGGGGTGAAACATGATCGTGCAGGGTTGATCCCGGGACCTATCCGAAGCGGCCGGAGATGTAGTCCTCGGTGGCCTTCTGCGTCGGGTTCGAGAAGATCTTCTCGGTGTCGTCGATCTCGACGAGCTGACCGGGCTTGCCGGTTGCCTCGAGGTTGAAGAATGCCGTCTGGTCACTCACACGCGCAGCCTGCTGCATGTTGTGCGTGACGATGACGATCGTGAAATCCTTCTTCAGCTCGGTGATCAGGTCTTCGATCGCGAGAGTCGAGATCGGGTCGAGCGCGGAGCACGGCTCGTCCATGAGCAGGACGTCGGGCGAGACCGCGATGGCACGCGCGATGCACAGACGCTGCTGCTGACCGCCTGAGAGGCCGCCACCGGGCTTGTCGAGGCGATCCTTGACCTCGTTCCACAGGTTGGCACCGCGCAGCGAACGCTCGGCCACCTCGTCGAGCTTCTTCTTGCTGCGCTCGCCCTGCAACTTCAAGCCCGCGACGACGTTGTCCTTGATGGACATGGTCGGGAAGGGGTTGGGTCGCTGGAACACCATGCCGATGGTCTTGCGAACACCGACCGGATCGACGTTCGAGCCGTAGATGTCCTCGCCGTCGAGCAGCACCGAACCCTCGACGCGCGCACCGGGAATCACTTCGTGCATGCGATTGAGTGAACGGAGAACGGTGGACTTGCCGCAACCGGACGGGCCGATGAAGGCGGTGACGCTCCGGGGCGGGACGGACAGGCCCACATCGGCGACGGCGTGGAACTTGCCGTAGTAGATGTTGACGTCCTTGAGATCCAGACGCTTGGCCATTACCGGCTCCCTACTGAGTTGTTGACGCTGTTGAGTACGAACATGTTCCGAGGCCGCATCACTTACTTCTGACCTGTGAGAAGTGACCGATCAGCTTCGCGACGATGTTGAGGATCGCGATCAGCAGGATCAGGGTCAGTGCTGCGCCCCAGATGCGGTTGGTGCCGGCGTCGGTGGGGTTGTTCATCTCGGCGACCATGACGGAAGGCAGTGTGCCCATTTCGCCGTTGAACAGGTCGAAGTTGATGAACGGTGCGTAGCCGACGAGGATCAGCAGCGGTGCGGTCTCACCGAGCACGCGGGCCAGGGCCAGCATGACGCCGGTGATGATGCCGGGAAGTGCCGTCGGCAGAACGATTTTCGAGATGGTCTTCCACTTCGGCACACCGAGCGCGTACGACGCCTCTCGCAGATCCATCGGGACGATGCGCAGCATTTCCTCGGTGGAGCGGATGACGACCGGGACCATCAGAAGGACCAGAGCCAGTGACACCGCAAACGCGGACTTGGGGAAGCCGAAGGTCGCGATCCACAGGGCGTAGATGAACAGCGCAGCCACGATCGACGGAACACCGCTGAGGATGTCGACCATGAACGTGGTCAGCTTGCCCAGCTTCGACTTCCGGTCGGCGTACTCCACCAGGTAGATCGCGACGAAGATACCGAGCGGGATGGAGAAGACCGCGCACACGATGCCTTGCAGCAGGGTGCCGATCAAGGCGTGATAGATACCGCCGCCGTCGGCCGACGCCGTCAATCCGCTCAGCGAGTTGGTGAACCAGGTAGGCGACGTCAGAGCGGGCAGGCCCTTGGCGATGACCGTGAAGAGCACCCAGACCAACGGGATGAGCGCGATGACGACTGCCAGGCTCACCAGGATGGTCGCGATGACGTCCTTGGCACGACGACGAGCGCCGACGCCTTGGAAAGTGGGGGCCTTGACCGGCCGGTCCAGAGTGGAGGTCATGGGTCAGTCCTTCTTTCCGGCGATCACTGCGCGGGCAGCCGCGTTGACGACGAAGGTCAGTACGAACAGCACCAGTCCGGCCGCGATGTACGCGCCTGCCTGGATGTCGTTGTTGAACTCCGCGTAGCCGAGGGCGATCTTGGAGGCGATGGTCGAGCCGCCGTCGAACAGCGACCAGCCGAAGGCCTGAGAGGTGGTGCGCAGGATCAGGTAGAGCGCCATCGTCTCACCGAGTGCGCGTCCGAGACCGAGCATCGAGCCGCTGATGTAGCCGGACTTACCGAACGGGATGACCGTGGTGCGCACAACTTCCCAGCGCGTGGCGCCGAGGGCGAGTGCGGCTTCGATCTGTGATCGCGGGGTCTGGATGAACACCTCGCGGGTCACTGCGGTGATGACCGGAAGGATCATCACGGCGAGGACGATGCCTGCGGTGAAGATGGTGCCGCCGCCGGTGATCGATCCGCTGCCGTCGGCGAAGAGCGGGAACCAGCCGAGAGTGTCGTTGAGCCACACCGCGACCGGGGTGATCGCCGGAGCGAAGACGAGAAGTCCCCACAGGCCGTAGACGATGGACGGCACAGCTGCCAGAAGGTCGATCGTGTACGACAGTGGCCGCGTGAGCCACTTGGGTGAGTACGAAGTCAGGAAGATCGCAATGCCCAGTGCGATCGGCATCGCGAGCACCAGTGCGAACAGCGAGACCAACACCGTGACCTGGAAAAGATCGAGGACACCGAACGCCATCGCGTTGATGTTCTGCGTGACCCATTCACGGCTGGTCAGGAAGTTGACCTGGTTCCGGCTCAAAGCAGGAACAGCACGCCAGATCAGGAACGCGCCGATCGCCGCGATGACAACCGTGATGAAGATTGCCGAACCGGAGGCGAGCGAGCTGAAGATGCGGTCACCCGGACGGGTCACCGTCTTGCTGTTGCCGCTACCCGGACCGTCACCCTTCGGAGGATGCTCGGTTTCTGGAGCCTTGGTGGAAGTAATCGTGTCCTCCGTGGTGCCGTTCGGACCGCCCACCCCGGCCCCGCTGGTTGCGGGGCCGGGAGAACGAGATGTCGAGGTGATGGGCGCGTCACTCATGCGCGCTCACTTCCTTCACGTCTGAATGTAGATCCATGAGCTTGTCCGCACGAGTCTCTAGGTCAGCTGATTGCCGTGATGGACGCGTTGAGGCGATCCTGGACGTTGGACGGCAGCGGGACGTAACCCTGCTCGGCCAGGTTGGCCTGACCCTCGTTGGCCGCGCTCGTCAGGAACGACTTCACTGCTGCGGAGGTGTCCGCGTCGTAGCCCTTGGAGCAGACGATCGAGTACGTGGCGAGAACCAGCGGGTAGGCGCCGGCTTCGTTGGTCTTGAAGATCGACGCGAGGTCGAGCGTCAGGTCGCCGGTTGCGTCGGACTTGAACTTCGCGCCTGCGATCGACTTCGCGGCCGTGTCGTTGGTCAGTGCGACTGCCTCGGAGCCGGTGTTGATTTCGGCAACCGAGAGCTTGTTCTGATCGGCGAACGACTTCTCGACGTAGGTGATCGAACCCGGTGCCGTGGCAACTGCCTGTGCAACGCCCGCCGAACCCTTGGCGCCCTCACCGACGCCACCGGTGAAGTCGGACCCTGCGCCCGACGTCCAAGCACCGTTCGATGCCGCGTCGAGGTACTTCTGGAAGTTGTCGGTGGTACCCGAGGAATCGGAGCGGATCACGGTGGTGATCTTCTCGTCGGGAAGCGATGCACCGGAGTTGAGCGCGGCGATTGCCGGATCGTTCCACTTGGTGATGCCGCCGTTGAAGATCTTCGCGAGAACCTCTGCGTTGAGAACGAGCTTGTCGACGCCGTCGAGGTTGTATGCAACTGCGATCGGGCCGAAGACGAGGGGAAGGTTCCAGGCTTCGCCGCCGACGCAACGCTCCTTGGCCTTGTCGGCCTGCTCGTCCTTGATGGCCGAGTCGGAGCCGGCGAAGTCGATCTGGCCGGCGATGAACTGTGTACGACCGTCGCCCGAACCGCTGGGGTTGTACGCGACGTTGACCGTCTTGCCCTTTTCCTGGCACACGGAGATGTAAGTGGCGACGAACTGGTCCATGGCGTTCTTCTGTGCCGAGGAACCAGCGGCAGAGAGGTTGCTCTTGCCTTCGCACGTTGCGTTCGATGCGGACGCGTCCACACCCGTCGACGACGAGTTGTTGTCGCTGCCACATGCGGCCAAGGTCATGGCGCCCACGGCCACTACACCAAGCAGGGCACCACTGCGCTTGAGATTCACCAAGATCCTCCGGAAATCGCTACCGCCACGCCCACGATCGGGCGGCGACATGAGACGCAGAATGATTGAAATCTGCATCAGGCAACACGGCGCTGCCCACAGAGAAAAGTAGGCGGGCGCGGTGTCCGGCTGGACCACACATGGTTAACGCAGAATGAACAGACTGGACATTTCTGCGTGTCCGACTGTGACGTCAGAGCGCGCGGGCGTAAGCCATGTCCACGTGGAACCGATCGAAGCCGAGTCGTTCGTACGTGTGGAGGGCGGCCGTGTTGTCGCCTTCGACGTACAGAAGGACGGTTCCGAGGCCGCGATCACGCAGGTAATGCATGCCCGCGAGAGTCAGCACTCGGCCGAGACCTCGTCCCTGCGCCGCGGGATCGATCCCCACGACGTACACCTCCCCCAGCTCCGGATCGTCACCTTCGGGTGCGTGCACCTTGGTCCAGTGAAAGCCGAGAAGAGTATCGGGATCGGTGTCCGCGAACGCCATGAACAGACCAGCAGGGTCGAACCAACCTTCGGCCGTTCTCTCGTCGATCTCCGCCTGGGTCCAGCCACCCTGCTCGGGATGCCAGGAGAAGGCCGCATTGTTGACGCGAAGGATCTCGGAATCGTCTTCGGGTCCACGATACGTCCGAATCTTCACACCTTCGGGCACAACGATTTCCGGAAGCTGCGGAGCATCGAGTGGTCGACGCAGCTGCAGGAGTTCACGAACGCTGACCAGATCGAGGCTCTTGGCGAATTCGACTGCGGCGTCGACGTTTCCGTGCGCCCAGACACGCGTGCCCGGCCGGCCCTCGTCGAATACCGCTGCGGCAAGCCTGGTTCCGATGCCGCGGCGCCGCGCCTGCGGGTCGACCACCAACTCCGCCATGTCGGGATGCTCGTCCGAACCGGCTTGCAGCTGCGCATAACCGACGACTGCATCGCCGTCGAGTTCGAGGAAGTGTCGCGCGCCGCCGCGCCCGGCAACGGCATGGCGCCCCTGTTCCGACACGGGCGCCTTGCCGTCGAACTCGGTTGCGCGATCGAGAAGCGCGGAAACCTGCTCGGCGAATCCAGCCGGCAGTGAATCTGTCCAACCCACGTCAGACCACCGATCCGTCGGCCGCGTCGTAGTCGACGTCCTCGTCGTCCTCGAACTGAACGGGAGCAGCTGCGCCACCCTTGGCCCTGGTCGGACGCACGGCCTTATATCCGACATTTCGGACTGTACCGATCAAGGACTCGTATTCGGTGCCGAGTTTCGCCCGCAGACGACGCACGTGGACGTCGACCGTCCTGGTGCCGCCGAAGAAGTCGTAGCCCCACACTTCCTGCAGCAGCTGCGCCCGGGTGAATACCCGTCCGGCGTGCTGCGCGAGGTACTTGAGCAGCTCGAATTCCTTGTAAGTCAAATCAAGGGGCCGTCCACGCAGTCGTGCCGTGTACGTCCCCTCGTCGATAACCAGTTCGCCCAGCGTGATCTTTCCCGACGCTTCCGGACTGGCCACACCGCCGCTGCGGGCGACCAACAACCGCAATCGGGCGTCCACCTCAGCCGGACCGGTACCGGGAAGCAGGATGTCGTCCAACCCCCAGTCGGCGTTGACGGCAACGAGTCCGCCTTCGGTGAGGACGGCGACCACAGGTACTGCGGATCCTGTGCTTCCGAGCAATCGACACAACCCGCGTGCGGCAGCCAGATCGGTGCGCGCATCCACCAATGCCACGTCCGCGGAACTTGCCTCGAGTAGCGAGGAAACCTCTGTGGGGGCAGGCCGAACCGAGTGCGCCAGCAACGCCAACGCCGGTAGTACAGCTTCCGGGTTGGGGTCGGAGGTGAGGAGGAGCAGTTCCACACGGCCTCCTATCTAGTAGCCCGCGCAACCCGTGAGGGCAACGCTCGAGTAGTTCGACGCTTTTGGTCGGTCCCTACATTAGCGTGCCTGGTACCGGGGCCGTCGCATCGAACCCCGACCGGAGTCCGTCACAATGGTGCGGTGCGCAAACTGATCATCGGCATCGTCTTTCTCCTCGGCCTCGGACTGGTGGCCGATTTCGGCGCGGCCGCGTACGCCGAGTACCGGGTTTCCCGCGAGCTCCGAACCGGCGCATCACTCGAGTCGGATCCGGAGGTCACCTTCAACGGGTTCCCCTTCCTCACCCAGGCACTCGGCGGGAAATACAAGGACGTCTACGTCAGAGCTACCGGCGTCCAGAGCGACGTGGTGGGCGAAGTGACCGTCGAGGCCGATCTGCGCGGGGTCACCGTTCCCTTCTCCGACA
Source organism: Rhodococcus sp. SG20037 (assembly GCF_031763325.1). Taxonomy (NCBI): domain Bacteria; kingdom Bacillati; phylum Actinomycetota; class Actinomycetes; order Mycobacteriales; family Nocardiaceae; genus Rhodococcus; species Rhodococcus sp. SG20037. The sequence continues at coordinate 5,099,933 of NZ_CP134497.1, forward strand.
TCGTGAACGGCAATGTCACCCAACTCCCCGTCGACAAACTCGACGGCCGGATGGGAATCAACGCCACCGACCTCGGAAAGCTGCTCAATATCCCTGACCTGCAGGTATCTTCGCCGCCGGCCAACAAGTCGGATGGCACCGGGGGCAGCGGCGGAACCGGAGCGAGCACCGCGGGCGCCGTCGTGCTGACGGGAACGGTTGCCGTCGGCCCGGTCGAGACTGCAGTGAGCGTGCAGGCCAACCTGGTTTTGGAAGGTGGGCAGGTCAAGATCGTCGCCAGCAATCTGTACTTCGGTCCGGAGGGCAAAGCCGATTTCTCGATCCCCGCAGCACTCGAACCCGTCGTCCTCGGACTGTTCAGCTACACGATCGATCCGCAGGCACTCCCCTACGGAATTCAGCCGAGCCTGGTCTACGCGGAAGGCGGAAGAATCGTGATCGAAGGCAGCGCCGAAAACACGACGATCGATCTCGCAGAGCTGCAGAACCGATGACCGGGATCACAATTCTGCTGGTCGCGCTGGTCGCCGTCGTCGCGGTCGGGCTCTTTCTCAAGTCGCGCAACGGAAAGGTCCGAGTCACCACGCCGGCCGCGACCGGCGCGGCGGACAGTCGCCTCGAACTGCTCCGCGCCGCTGGAGTCTCTTCGCCGAACGGCGGACCCGTCGTACTGCATTTCTCTGCCGACTGGTGCGGACCGTGCGCGGCAGTACGCCGCGTCGTCGGTCACGTCGTGATCTCGATGGCCGACGCTCCCCGTCCGCCGGTGGAGATCGAGCTCGACATCGACAAGGAACCGGCTCTGGCACGCGAGATGAGTGTCCTCTCGCTGCCCACCACCTTCATCCTCGACGGTGGCCTGGAGGAACAGTTCCGGGTGTCCGGAGTGCCATCCGCAGCCGATCTGAAAGCTGCACTCGTACCACTATCCGGACCCCACGAGCCAAAATCCGAGAATTCGGGGTAAACTCGCCGACGTGCAAACCCGCCACGAGCTGATGCTCACCCGACGCCGCGCAGTAGACCTGTGCCGCCTCGGGGGCTGTTGCTGTACCTGTTGCTGATCACCACATCCGTCAGATCTCTCTGACCTTCGAGCTTTCGCTCACGTGATCAATCCACCGAGTGGGACTTTGACGTCCCGTTTTCTCGGCCCAGGCACAGCATCATGCAATCCAGCGCAGGAGCACTCCCGATGTCCACAACCACACCCCAGCTCGAGCAGGTCGACGTCCGCGGACCTCGATTCGCCGCGTGGGTCACCACCGGCGTTCTCGTACTCACGCTCATCCTCTCGACCTTCTCACTGCCCGCCGCCACCGTCGTTCTCGCACTGCAGGCCATAGTCTTCGCGGTCGGAGCGGTACTCGGCCCCAAGCGCAGCCCGTACGGCCAGATCTTCGTCAAGCTCGTCGCCCCGCGACTCTCGCCGGTCAGCGAACGCGAACCCGTGGCGCCGCTGCGCTTCGCGCAGTTCGTCGGCTTCGTCTTCGCACTCGCCGGCACGGTCGGTTTCCTGGCCGGGTCGACGATCGTCGGCACCGTTGCCACCGGCTTCGCCTTGTTCGCGGCCCTGCTCAACGCCGCGTTCGGCATCTGCCTCGGCTGCCAGATCTATCCACTCGTCGCAAGGCTGCGAAATACCGGCCGCGCTACCACCGCGTGAAAACGCTTGCCCCACAACCCTGCTGAACCCCTGCTAGATAACGACCGATGCAAGACCACATCGAAAGGAACACCATGGCTCGCTCCGACGTCCTAGTCTCCGCTGACTGGGCTGAGCAGAACCTCAACACCCCCAAGACCGTTTTTGTCGAGGTGGACGAGGACACCAGCGCATACGACGGCGGCCACATCGAGGGTGCAGTCAAGCTCGACTGGCGCAAGGACCTCCAGGACGGCGTCCGACGCGACTTCCTGAACCAGGAGCAGTTCTCGGATCTGCTCTCCGCCAAAGGCATTGCGAACGACGACACCGTCGTTCTCTACGGTGGCAACAACAACTGGTTCGCCGCTTACGCTTACTGGTACTTCAAGCTGTACGGCCACCAGGACATCAAGCTGATCGACGGCGGCCGCAAGAAGTGGGAACTCGACGGACGCCCGCTCTCCAAGGACGCAGTCAACCGCGAAGCCACGCAGTACAAGGCCGAGACCCCCGACTTCTCGATCCGCGCATTCCGCGACGAGGTCATCGACGCCATCGGCAGCAAGAACCTCGTCGACGTTCGTAGCCCTGACGAGTTCTCGGGCAAGATCCTCGCTCCCGCCCACCTTCCGCAGGAGCAGGCGCAGCAGCGTGGCCACGTCCCCGGAGCCATCAACATCCCGTGGAGCACCACCGCCAACGAGGACGGCACCTTCAAGTCGGACGACGACCTCGCCAAGCTGTACGCGGAAAAGGGCTTCGACGACACCAAGGAAACGATCGCCTACTGCCGCATCGGCGAGCGTTCGAGCCACACCTGGTTCGTCCTGCAGGAGATCCTCGGCAAGAACAACGTCAAGAACTACGACGGCAGCTGGGTCGAATACGGCTCACTCGTCGGCGCACCGATCGAATTGGGAGCCTGATCATGTGTGGAGCACCTACCCAGGGCCAGACCCTGCCTGCCGGCGTCGACGTCGAGAAGGAAACGGTCATCACCGGCCGCGTTCTCGCAGCTGACGGCCAGCCCATCGGCGGCGCATTCGTGCGTCTGCTCGACGGCTCCGGAGAGTTCACGGCCGAGGTCGTGGCATCGGGAACCGGCGATTTCCGCTTCTTCGCCGCTCCGGGCGAGTGGACCGTGCGTGCACTGTCCAGCTCGGGCAACGGCACCTCCACCGTCGCTCCCGAGGGCTCGGGCGTGCACAACGTGGACGTGACCGTCAGCAAGTAATTCCTGCTTTGTCAGGCGGCCCCGCACCCCTCCGGTGCGGGGCCTTCTGCATTCCGGCTCCCGATTTTTCCGGTCGGTCGCCGCGGTCTAAGATGTACCCGTGGTCATTTTCTTCGAGGTACTCCTCGCACTCGCATCCGTCATGATCGCTTGGTTCTCCGTGTACGTCGTGTACCGCTTGGTCACCGACGAGTCGTGAGTCAGGCTCCGGATTCAGGGTCCGACGCGACCGCTGACGATTCCGCCGCTGCAGGTGCCGTAAGGCGCGGCAGCGGGGACGAAGCTGTCGCCATCGCCGTCGAGCGCTCCAAGTCGACGGCGTCGCTCAACATTCCGACCCTGCCGGACCTTCCGTTGCCGGAGGACACCGCAAACCTGCGCCTCGGCCCGGACATCAATCCCGAACTCCTCGCGCTTCTCCCCCTCGTCGGTGTCTGGCGCGGCGAAGGTGAAGGACACGACGAGAACGGCGACTACGCCTTCGGTCAGCAGATCGTCATCTCGCACGACGGCGGCCCCTACCTCAATTGGGAGTCCAGATCTTGGCGCCTCGACGCCGAGGGCAAGTACGTGAGCCCCGATCTGCGCGAGAGCGGTTACTGGCGCATGGGCGGCGACGGCATCCCGGGCAGCGTCAACCAGGAAGTGGTCGAACTCCTGCTCAGCCACAGCTCCGGTGTCGTCGAAATGTACTACGGGCGCGCACTCACCCAGGCGTCGTGGGAACTTGCCACCGACGTGGTGATCCGCAGCCAGTCGGGTGCACTGTACGGCGGCGCGAAGCGTCTGTACGGCATCGTCGAAGGCGGCGACCTCGCGTACGTCGAGGAGCGGATCATGTCTGACGGTGGCCTGGAACCGCGTCTCTCGGCCCGCCTGACGCGCTACATCGGCTAGCTCTGCTGTGCGCCTTTATTAACCCCCGGCGGTTAATAAAGGCGCACAGCAGATTTATCCACAGGCACCGACAAATTCCACAGGCGGGCTTCGGAGCGGCATCTTCGACCGATTCTTGTCGGTCCGCGATCTGACGGTATTCGCATGAGCTGCGACTACATCGATCCTGATCTCCGAAGACTCTTCGACTTCCAACACGGACTCGCGACCAATAAACAACTACGCCCTTTCGGCTATTCACCGCGGCGCATCCAACATCTGGTCGAATCGGGTCAATGGACTTCCGTCCTCCACGGCGTTCAATCCAGCACCAACGGCCCGCTCAACCGAGCAATGATTCTCGAGGCCGCCCTTCTGTTCGGCGGCGGAGAGACCTACCTGAGTCATCGGACGGCAGCTGAAGAGTGGGGACTCACGCACATCGAGTCCGAACTGCCGGTCCACATCACGGTCCGATACGGCAGATCCTCGCGCTGTCAGAGTCCGACGGTCAGACCCGAACGCTCCCCGGCGCGCCCCGTTCCGTTGGGGTGGTCCACTGCCCATCCCGGAGTGATCGTTCATCGTTCACGCGCTCAGGCCCACATCGGCGTTGCCACTCAGCCTGCTCGTACTTCGCTGGCCGACACCGCAATTGACCTGGCGGTTGCAGAGCCGTCGGCTCGCGACGCCGCTCGTTCTCTGGTTCGCTCGGCCACGGCGTGCAAAGTGTCACGGATGGAATTGCGCACCCGAATGGAATGCCGACGGCCGAGGCGATATGTCAAAGCGCTGTCCTCGACATTGGACCTGTTGGATCGCGGTGTCCAGTCGGTACTCGAGCATCGCTACGCAATCGAGGTCGAGCGAGCACACGGTTTGCCGGAAGCACGACGGCAATCGCCGGTCCTCGTCGATGGGAGAACTTTCTACGAGGACGTCGACTACCGCAATTGCGGTGTCGCACTGATCGTTCGACTCGACGGATTTGCCTTCCACTCTTCTCGGGCGACTGCGCTGCGGGATCGTCGGCGAGGAAACGCATCCGAACTGTCAGGCAACGCCACACTGGTCTTCGGTTGGGAGGAGGTGGAGGGGGCCTCGTGCCGAACTGCAGCCGAGGTCAGAGCGATCCTCGAGCGCGGTGGATGGTGGGGGCCTAATCCTTGTCCACGCTGTGCGCCTTTATTAACCGCCGGGGGTTGATAAAGGCGCACGGCACGAAGCGACCCCCGAGCCACACCCACGCTTTCGCGCGGATCCCGGTCGGACTGATCGGGGGCTCGGGGGTCGGGTGGCTGCCTGGGATTCGCCGGCCGCTCACGCGGTAAGTGAATTCCATCAGCGATTGCGGCTAGCTGGCAGCCACCTCACGCGTCCGTCTGTACTTCAATTTCAGACCACCTCCTTCCTTGTGTACAGGAGAAAGTACGCCCACTTCACGATGACGGCAACGTATTTTCCACAGAAACTCTTCCGACGCATATCACCTGGTCAGCTGTTGTGCCGTCCGGAAGTTGGTGGGTGACGACAACAACGGTTCGCGAAGAATCGACCAGCGTTGCGTCGCGACTGAGCAACTCGCGGAGCAACTGATCGCCCGCCTCCGCGTCCATGTGCTCGGTCGGCTCGTCGAGCAGCAGCACCTCCGCAGGCGAGACGATCGCGCGCGCCAACAGCAACCGACGACGCTCACCGCCCGAAACCGCTCGCATGCCGCCGACCAGGTAGGTGTCGAGCCCTCCCGGCAGTTCCGACAGCCAGTCGCCGAGACCAACTGCGGCAAGTGCCTTCTCCGCGTCCTCGGCGGTGAGGTCACCCCGCGCAACGCGCAGGTTCTCGAGTACCGACGTCTCGAAGAGGTGTGCGTCTTCGGCGAAGTACCCGACGTGCCTGCGCAGTTCGGCCGGATCGACTTCCGAAACATCCACTCCGCCAACGCGAACTGTTCCCGCGATAGGCGGCAGCAGTCCCGCCATCGTCATCAGCGCGGTGGTCTTTCCGGATCCGCTCTCGCCGACGACGGCAACACGAGCACCGCGAGGAAGATCCACCGACAGCGGTTCGGTCACCTTTCCCCCGGGCCAACCCGCCCGCAACGCGTGCACACTCAGGACCCCGTCCTCCGGCCACGCACGATTTCCTTCAACGTGTTCGGCGTCGGCTCGATCGAGTACCGCCATGATGCGTGCCGACGCCAGCCGCGCCTTGGTCAATGCCACCGCCGCGCTGGGCAGTATCGCGGTTCCCTCGAAAGCCGACAGCGGAAGCAGTACAAGGATTCCCATGGACATCGGTGACATGTCGGTGGTTCCGTACAGCGTAATTCCGATCAACAGGGCACCGAGGACGCTCACGCCGATTGCCAGGGGCGTCGCCGCGGCGGCAAAGGCACTCGGTACCGCCGCGCGATCGGTTGCATCGACCGCCTCGTTCTCGGCGGACACAGCCTCGCTCACCGCCTGATCCAAGCGACCCGATACCCGGAGCTCGGCGGAATGGTCGAGGGCGGTCACCGCGGACTCACTGAATCGCGCTGCGGCAGCAGAACTGTCGGCCTCGGCGAGACGAGCAGCACGAGCCGAAAGCCAGGGTGCCGCGATCCCGGACACCGCCAGCGCAACAGCCAGGATGAGCGCGGCCGGAACCGAGATGAACAACAGGATTCCCACCGCAGCAAACGCGAGGACAATCGAGACCGCAATCGGGATCAGTGCTTTGACGACGACGTCGCCCAGTGCATCCACGTCGGCGCCCGTACGTGAGAGCAGGTCACCGCGTCGTAGTCCGGCTGCTGCCGCGGGATCTCCTGCGGCCAACTGCTGGTAGATCCTCGATCGCGCCGCGGTGGTTCCGCGCAACGCGACGTCGTGCGTCGTCAATCGTTCGAGATAGCGGAAGACACCACGTGAGATTCCCAATGCGCGTACGGCAACTACCGCAACACTGAGATCGAGAACGGGGGGCATCTCCCAAGCACGCGTGATCAACCATGCGGACAGCGCGGCCAAGGCGAGTGCGCTACCGAGTGTTGCCACACCCGCCGCTACCGCCGTCAGTACGCGTCGTGGCCGAAGTTCCAGTAGCCGCAGAGCACGCAGAAGCGGATCGTGAGCGTCACTTCTCATGAGCGCGCACCTCGACGATCCGGTCAGCTGCGGCAAGCACACTCGGACGGTGGCAGATCACGACAACGGTGTCGCCACGCTCCGCCCGTGCTCTCAGAGAAGCCAACACTGTCCCTTCCGAATCCGAGTCGAGGTGAGCGGTGGGTTCGTCCAGGACAAGAACTGCGCGGTCCGAGGCAAGCACGCGTGTCAGTGCCAGCCGTTGCCGCTGCCCCAAAGACAGACCTGTACCGCCGACGCCGATCACGGTCTCGACGCCCGCAGGCAGCTCGGCCAGTACCGCGTCGAATCCCGTCGCAGCAGCGGCGTGGGTCAGTGCTTGCGCATCGACGACCCCGGTGAGATCGAGATTTTCACGAACGGTGCCGGGTAGGAGGACCGGATGCTGGGGAAGCCAGGCCAACTGACTCCACCACGCGTGCTCGTCCAGGTCTCGGACATCGACGCCGGCGACCGTCACACGCCCACTGCTCGGTTCGATCAACCCGAGCAGCGCGTGCACTGCCGTCGACTTGCCGCAGCCGTTGGGACCGGTGAGCACGGTGATCGCCCCTGGCGATGCCACGGCGGAAAGTCGAGACGGTGCGACTCCCCCACGAGAGGCCACACCGAGTCCGTCGAAGACGATGTCGGCGCCTCGAGCGACCACCGTCGTGCTACCACCCTCCGGCGCGGCAGAATCCGCCTCGATAACCTCGAATGCCTTGTCGGCTGCCGCCATTCCGTCCTCGGCGGCGTGGAACTGGGTTCCCACCATCCGAAGTGGCAGGTACACCTCGGGGGCGAGGATCAACGCGACTATCCCCGGCTCGAGTGACATGTCGCCGTACACCAGTCGCAAGCCGATACTCACGGCCACCAACGCGACGCAGAGCGTTGCGAGCAGTTCCAGCACCATCGAGGACAGGAACGCGACGCGGAGAGCTGACATCGTCGTTCTCCGATGAGCGTCACCGAGTTCACGGACGCGCTCGGCAGGACCTTGCTGACGACCGAGCGCCCGCAGCGTCGGCAAACCGGCAAGGAGATCGAGCAGTTGCGAAGACAACGTGGTCATCGCTGCCAGCGTCTTCTCCGACTTACCCTTTGTCAGCAGGCCGATCAGAATCATGAAGATGGGGATCAGCGGCAGCGTCACGAAGATGATGACCGCAGACGTCATGTCCTGCACCGCAATGACTATCAGGGTGATGGGTGTCAGCGTCACCGACAAGACCAGGGCCGGAAGGTATCCCGTCAGGTACGGACCAAGGCCGTCGACACCTCGGGTGACCACGGTCGCGATCTCGTCACGCCGCGGATCCAGATCGCGAGGACTCATCGCCGTCGCCGACGTCAGCACGCCGTTCTTGATCTCGGCAACGACGCGAGTCGACGCCCGGTGCGCATACCTGGTCTGCAGCCAGGTCCCCAGAACTCGGACCGCCACAGCTGCGGGGAGAACAACCAATTCGGTTGTCCACGAGGAAACATCCACAGTTCGAGTGGTGATCACTCCGGCCAGCACCCGGCCGATCATGAGCGCCGCGACGATGACCATCACGACGTTCACCATCGACAGAGCAACAGTCAGGATCAAGTAGCCGCGCGCAGAAGCGGAATGTCGCCACAGCCGCGGGTCGATCGGCCCCCGGCGACGCTCCCGAGTGGTGGGAGCGTCGCCTACTTCGATTGTCACGTGAATTCGACCGTCAGTTCTTTCGTGTTTCGAATGTGTCGTGATTCAGGGTTCGTGACTACCACGTCTTCTCCTTGAATCGGAGACCGATCGACGCCGGAATCTGCTTGGAGGAGATGCGCTGTCGGAACACCCAGTACGTCCAGCCCTGGTAGATGATCACCACCGGTGTCATGAATGCCGCGGCCCACGTCATCACCTTGAGCGTGTACGGACTCGACGACGCGTTCTCGATGGTCAGGCTGTACGCCGGATCAAGCGTCGACGGCATGACGTTCGGGAACAGCGAGGCGAACAGCAGCACGACAGTGGCGATGACGGCCACACAGGTGAGAACGAAAGCCCAGCCTTCGCGCTCGGCCCGCGTCAGGAAGACGACGCCGATCAGTGCCGCAGCAGCGGCGGCTACCAGAATCCACGTCCATCCCTTGCCGTAGGCGAGTTGCGTCCAGAGGACGAATCCGCCGGCGACCGGAATAGCCGGAATTGCCAGTCGTGCGGCAATTTTCACGGCGTCTTCACGAACCTCGTCGGCACTCTTGAGTGCCAGGAACACTGCGCCGTGGAGAGCGAACACCAGCGCGGTGGTCAGACCGCCGAGCAGCGCGTACGGATTGAGCAGATCGAAGAATCCCGACTCGACCTGCTTGTCGGCGTTGATCGCCACGCCCCGAACGATGTTCGCGAAAGCCACGCCCCAGAGAACTGCCGGGACCCAGGAGCCGAAGATGATGCCCCAGTCGCAACGCTGACGCCATTTGTCGTCGTCGATCTTGCTTCGCCATTCGATGGCACAGATACGAACGATCAAGGCCACCAGGATGATCAGCAGCGGTAGATAGAACCCGGAGAACAACGTCGCGTACCACTCCGGGAATGCCGCGAACATCGCGCCACCGGCGGTGATCAGCCACACTTCGTTGCCGTCCCACACCGGGCCGATCGTGTTGAGCGCCACCCGTCGACGCGTATCGGCCGGGAGGTCACTGCCTCTGCCGACGATCGGCATGAGCATCCCGACACCGAAATCGAACCCTTCGAGGACGAAGTAACCGATGAACAGTACTGCGACGAGCACGAACCATACTTCTTGAAGTCCCATGATCGCCTCCTAGTACGCGAACGACAGTTGTTTGGGCTTGTCCGGATCTTCCGGCTCGTCATGATCTGCATCGCCTGGTGGATGCATGTCGTGCTCCAACGGGCCTTCCTTCGCGTACCGCACGATCAGCTTGAACCAGACCACACCCAGCGCTCCGTACAGGAGGGTGAAGGTGATCAGCGAAGCCCAGACGGTAGCCGACGCGTGGTCCGAAACACCTTGGTCGACAGTGAGTCTGATCATGTCGACGCCGGTCGGATTGGGATGCACCACCCAGGGCTGACGGCCCATCTCGGTGAAAATCCAACCGGCACTGTTCGCCATGAACGGAGTGGGAATCGCGACGAGGCTGAGGACTCCGAACCACTTCTGGTCCGGGACTCGCCCCTTACGTGTGACCCACAGCCCCGCGAGAGCCAGTGCTGCCGAACCGGCGGCGAGGCCGATCATGGCGCGGAAAGACCAGTACGTGACAAAGAGATTCGGTCGGTAGTTACCCGGTCCGAAGTCCTGCTCCGCCTGCTCCTGCAGTTGGTTCACGCCTTGCAGTTCGACGCCGGTGAACTTGCCCTCGGCCAACCATGGCAGAACGAACGGCACCTTCAGAACGTGCGTCACGCTGTCACAGTTGTTGTGAGTGCCGATAGTGAGGATCGAGAAGTCCGGATCCATCTCGGTGTCGCACAGCGATTCCGCCGACGCCATCTTCATGGGTTGCTGCTGGAACATGAGCTTGCCTTGGACGTCACCGGTGTAGATGATTCCGATTCCGGCCACGATCATGACGAGCAACGCGAATCGTGTTGCCGGACGGTACATCGTGCGCGCGTCGGACTCGAGGCGTTCGGCTTCGGCGGCCTCAGCCTGCTTGGCGCGGCGCATGTTCCGCACCATCCACCAACCACTGATGCCGGCAACAAACGTCGCCGCCGTCAGGAAGGCGCCGGCAACCGCGTGCGGGAAGGCAGCGAGAGCGGTGTTGTTGGTCAGCAGCTCCCAGATACTGGTGAGCTCGGCACGACCCGTTTCAGGGTTGTACGTCGCACCGACCGGATGCTGCATGAACGAGTTGGCCGCGATGATGAAGAACGCCGACGCGTTGACGCCAATCGCCACGAGCCAAATGCACGCCAGGTGTACAAGTTTGGGCAGCCTGCCCCAACCGAAGATCCAGAGTCCGATGAAGACGGACTCCATGAAGAAGGCGACAAGGCCTTCCAATGCGAGCGGAGCTCCGAAGACGTCACCGACGAATCGCGAGTACTCGCTCCAGTTCATGCCGAACTGGAACTCCTGCACGATGCCGGTGGCTACACCGAGTGCGAAGTTGATGAGGAAAAGCTTGCCGAAGAACTTGGTGAGCCGATACCAGTGGTCCTTTTTGGTGACCACCCACATCGTCTGCATGATCGCGATCATCGGCGCAAGTCCGATGGTCAGCGGAACAAGGATGAAGTGGTAGACGGTAGTGATACCGAACTGCCACCTGGAGACGTCCAAAGTATCCATTGGCTACTCCGAGAGTAGGGCCCTGGGACAGGCTTCGGGGTTCGAGACGCGGGCAGTCGCTCGGCCCCTGCGGACACGGTACTGCTGTCCGGTTTGGACCGCAGGACTTTGCTACTACCAAATGTAGTAGAGACCTGTCGCGATTCCTATTCGCCTATCGCCCTGCTGAATCCGAATCAATTGCACGTTCAACCAATTCCGCGAATTCCCCGGAGACCTTCGGCTCTGGCAATGTGAGCCCGTCGAGTGTATGGACGCGTGCGGCCAGCGTGACGCTCGAAACCATCCACACTCCGTCGGCCGCAATCAAATCCGCAGGTCGGAGGGTTTCGTATCGGCAATCGAAGCGAGCACTGCCGGCAACGTCGAACAGGGCGCGCTGCGTCGTACCCATCAAAATGCCCTGTGCGGGAGGCGGTGTGATCAAAGTCCTGTCCCGAACGACCACCACCGTCGAGCGTGGTCCCTCCAACACATTGCCCTCGGAACTGACGAAGATCACATCGTCAGCACCCAAATTCGCCGCATATCGAAGCGCTGCCATGTTGGTTGCGTACGACAACGTCTTCGCGCCCAGTAGCTGCCAGGGTGCCCGGGCAGAGAGATCGACAGAGAAACCTCGCTCGAGAGTCATCACCGACAACCCCGATTCGCGGACCTGTCTGACCCGATCGGCCACCGGACCGACCATCACGAAGGCTGTCGGCTTGTCGCCGCTCTCACGGCCGCGGGTCAGAACGAGACGAAGGGCGCCTTCCTTCTCGGTCCCCCATTCCTCGGCAGCCATCTCGATCGCCAGACGCCAATCATCGAGAACCGGAGCGGGCAGGCCGAGTGCCCGTGCGCTCAGAACCAGTCGACTCAGGTGTCCCTCGACCACCCGGGCGCGGCCGTCGCGTACCAACAGCGTCTCGAAGACTCCGTCGCCGCGCACCACCGCCAGGTCGTCGGCGTGCAGAAACGGTGCGTCAGCATCGAGCACCTCATGGTCGAGAGTCACCAATACGCGATCAGGCATGCCATCAACCCTAACGATCCGCCAAGCCGCCGGGGCCGCCCTGTAACCGCGATCCCGCCCACACTCCTAGACTGGTCTCGTGGTCGACAACGCTCTTGTGCCCAACAGCCCACTTCTGACTTCCCCCGGCGCGGTCACCGCACCGGACGGTTCGGCCGACATCGGTGTCGCGTGGCACTACGGCGATCCCCTCGGCGAACAGCGAACCGCGCAGCGCGCAGCAGTGGTGGTCGACCGCAGTCACAGATTCGTGATCGCCATTCCCGGCGACGAACGCCTCACGTGGCTGCACACGATTTCGAGCCAGCACATCGCCGCGCTCCCCGACGGCAAGAGTGCCGAGAACTTGAGCCTGGACGTCAACGGACGCGTCGAGCACCACTTCGTGCAGACGGACCTGGCAGGTGTCACCTGGATCGACACCGAGGCGAACCGCGGACCCGACCTTCTCTCCTTCTTGAAGAAGATGGTGTTCTGGTCCAAGGCCGAACCTCGAGACGGCAACGAACTCGCGGTCCTGAGCCTGATCGGACCCGAAGCGTCAACTGTCCTCGCCGCACTCGAGGTTCAGACACCCACCGAGGCCTACGACGCTCACGCCTTGGCCGACGGCGGATTTGTCCGCCGCATGCCGTGGCCTACCGAGAACTCTTTCGACCTTCTCGTCCCACGTGAGCAACTGGCAGCGTGGTGGACCAGGCTGACCGATGCCGGCGCCAAGCCCGCCGGCAGTTGGGCCTTCGAGGCACTGCGCGTCGAAGCGACGAGGCCTCGCCTCGGACTGGACACCGACGAACGGACCATCCCGCACGAGGTCCACTGGATCGGTGGGCCGGCCGAGCACGGCGCCGTCCACCTCGACAAGGGGTGCTACCGCGGTCAGGAAACCGTCGCCCGGGTTCACAATCTCGGCAAGCCCCCGCGCCATCTCGTCATGTTGCACCTCGACGGCAGCGCCGAAGCCGTCCCGGAACCGGGTGACCCGATCACGGCGGGCGGACGGGCCGTCGGACGCGTCGGGACCGTCGTCAATCATCACGAGCTCGGCCCCATCGCACTCGCTCTGATCAAGCGCAACATCCCGGTCGACACCGAACTGATGGCCGGCCCCAGCGCTGCGTCCATCGATCCGGATTCGATCGTGGCGGACGACGCACCCCAGGCCGGACGTGAGGCTGTCAACCGATTGCGCGGAAAGTGACGGGCACGGTCGACGCGGTCTGCGTCGTCCACACCGAACGTGACAGTGGCGTCAGGCGAGTCCCCCGTACCGCGATCGACAAGCGTCCCGTCGACGGCCGCGTCGCGGTCGGCCGACTCGGTCTGGGTGGCGACTACGTCTGCGACACCGAGTTCCACGGCGGCGCCTTCCAAGCTGTCTACGCGTATCAGCGCGACGAAGCGCAGCGCTGGTCGGACGAATTGGGCCGACCTCTCGGCCCCGGATGGTTCGGCGAGAATCTTCACATCAGCGGGATGCTCGTCACGGACGCCGTGATCGGCGAGCGTTGGCACATCACCGGAGCCGAGGCGTCGGACGTTCTCGAACTCGAAGTGACCGCTCCCCGGGTCCCGTGTGGCACCTTCGGCATCTGGGCCGCGGAGAAGGGCTGGGTCAAGCGATTCACCGAGCGGACCGACGTCGGCGCCTATCTTCGCGTCAACCGGACCGGCACGATCGCCGCGGGCGATTCGGTCACCCGAGTCCACGTACCGGATCACGGAGTGACTGTTCGAGAGGTCTTCGCCGGAACGGACCCTGAGCGGCTTCGACGGCTACTCGCAGAACACACCGATCTTGCACCGAACGTCACCGCGCGTGTCCAGAGGTTCATCGAACAAGCAGAAGCGCAGGTGCACTCGTGAGTATCGAATTGGTGGAAGTGGTCCGCTCCGGATTCCGCGAATGCGTGCATCGCGGATCGGCCGTCATTCTCGGCGCCGACGGCGAGGTCGTTGTCGGACTCGGGGAAATTCACACACCTATCTACCCGCGCTCGGCGAACAAGCCGCTGCAAGCCGTCGCTGCGCTTCGTAACGGCTTTGCACCCACCAGCCCGGAAGAGTTGGCCGTCGCGTCGTCCTCACATGCGGGCGAGGCCGATCACATCGAACTGGTCGCAGCGCTTCTCGCTCGCTACCAACTCGGTGTCGACCAGTTGCAGTGCCCCTCCGATCTGCCGGGCAACGAACTGGCCCGAGCCGAACTGATCGCAGCGGGCGAGCTTCCCAGCCCGATCTACATGACCTGCTCGGGCAAGCACTCCGCGATGCTCGCCACGTGCGTCGTGAACGACTGGCCGCTCGAGACGTACATGGAGCCGACTCATCCCCTCCAACTCGCGATCCAGGAGACGATCTTCGATCTCAGCGGCGAGGAAGAGCAGGAACTCGGCATCGACGGTTGTGGTCTCCCGATCGTGCCGCTCTCGCTCACGAACCTGGCTCGGGCATTCGGACGCCTGCCCTCGGCTGAGCCCGACTCACCCGAACGAGCTGTGGCCGACGCGGTCCGCGAGAACCCCTTCCTCGTCTCGGGCACCGGCCGCAACGATCAGCGCCTGATGTCCGCCGTGCCGGGTCTGTTCTCCAAAACCGGATACGACGGCATCTACGCCGGAGCGCTTTCCGACGGTTCCGCTTTCGCCCTCAAGATCGACGACGGTCACGAGCGGGCGCTCCTGCCCTTGGCGGCAGCTCTGCTCAAGCGGATGAACACCGAGTGGACCGAGGAGTTGGCGGCTCTCGCATCCGCTCCGGTCTTCGGCGGCGACGCCCGAGTGGGGACGATTCGCGCAATTCCCGGAAACTTCTGAGCAGTTCTCACAAAGTTCTGACGAGTTCTTTCAGCATCCTGGCAGCTCGCGGCCATAGTGAGAGCAATCAGACACGGCGGTGAGGCCTTCGTGGAAGCGGAAGCGACTTTTCCACGCTAGAGTGTGTGTCAGGAAACTTACACACTCAAACGGGGCCGCCAAATTCCCCAGGCCGCCCCGCGAAAGCGCGAGGGGGTCAGCCATGGGCCGCGGCCGGGCTAAGGCAAAGCAGACCAAGGTTGCACGCGAATTGAAATACAGCGTACCGACCACGGATTTCGACAGCCTGCAAAGAGAGCTCGCAGGTGGATCGACCAACTCGCATCGGAGCAGTGTCCGATCGGACCAGACTTCCGATAGGGAAGGGCATGCGCGAGAGGACGACTACGACGACTGGCGGCGTTGACCGCGCACTGCCACCGCGCAGACTGTGAAATGAGGAAGAGCTGATCGCTCTTCCTCATTTTTGCGTTCCATTTTCCGCCTCGCGTCTGCT
The DNA here is from genome assembly GCF_031763325.1 of Rhodococcus sp. SG20037. Lineage (NCBI taxonomy): Bacteria > Bacillati > Actinomycetota > Actinomycetes > Mycobacteriales > Nocardiaceae > Rhodococcus > Rhodococcus sp. SG20037. The sequence continues at coordinate 5,115,438 of NZ_CP134497.1, forward strand.
TGCACGGACACACAAAACTGCCCCACCGGATCTCTCCGATGGGGCAGCTGACGTTGCGGTCTAGAAGCGCGGGTGGTCTCCGGCCAGGAACGCACGCTCTGCAGCGGCGTCCGACGCCTTCTTGACGCTACCGAGCGTCCAGCAGTCGATGTGGCGTGCGGTGAGGACGGCAAGTGCGCGGTCGACGTCCTCGGGTGCGACGACGGCGACCATGCCGACGCCCATGTTGAACGTCTGCTCCATCTCGGCGCGCTCGACGCGTCCGCGCTGCGCGATCATGGCGAAGACCGGAGCGGGGCTCCAGGTTCCGCGATCGAGTTCGGCGACCAAGCCCTTGGGCATGACGCGCGCGAGGTTGTTGGCGAGGCCGCCACCGGTGACGTGGCAGAACGTGCGCACGTCGGTCTCGGCAGCGAGTGCCAGGCAGTCCTTGGCGTAGATCTTGGTGGGCTCGAGCAGCTCCTCACCGAGCGTGCGGCCGAACTCGTCGACGTGTGCGCTCAGGTTCATGCGGTCGATCTCGAGCAGGACCTTGCGGGCCAGTGAGTAACCGTTGGAGTGCAGTCCCGAAGAACCCATCGCGATGACGACGTCGCCGGGGCGAACGCGATCCGGTCCGAGCAGCTTCTCTGCCTCCACGACGCCGACACCGGTGGCGGAAAGGTCGTAGTCACCGTCGGCCATGATGCCGGGGTGCTCGGCGGTCTCGCCGCCGAGGAGAGCGCAGCCGGCCTGGATGCAGCCCTCGGCGATTCCGCTGACCAATTCCGCGACGCGCTCGGGGATGACCCGGCCGACGGCGATGTAGTCCTGGAGGAACAGCGGCTCGGCGCCACAGACGACGAGGTCGTCGACAACCATGGCGACGAGGTCGAGTCCGACCGTGTCGTGCTTGTCCATCGCCTGCGCGACAGCGAGCTTGGTTCCGACGCCGTCGGTCGATGCGGCGAGCAACGGCTCCTTGTAGTCACCCTTGAGGGAGAACAAGCCGGCGAAACCACCGAGGCCACCCATGACCTCGGGGCGGCTGGCCTTCTTGGCCAGAGGGGCGAAGAGTTCCACCGCCCGGTCGCCTGCGGCGATATCGACTCCTGCTGCCGCGTAGGAGGCGCCTGCGGTGCGGTGACTGTCCTCGGTCATCGGGTTACTACTCCAGCCTTGTATTTCTCGCGAGCACGTATTGCTCGTGCACAGGTAAGTGGTCTTGCAATGTGAAGTGTTTGCAATCCTCGTGACGCGAGATGGATCGTTCGACTCGAGACCCAGAGCGCGCACACAAATACCGACGATTACGCCCATACGCTACCGGACCGGCCCCCTCGGTGAGACCTCGCGTACCCCGAGACGTCAGTTCTGCAGCCGCGCACCGATCGAGGCGTGCAGTGCGCGCAGACTGTTCTGCCCGAGTGCGACCGTCTCGGATTCGATGTGTTTGAGGAGGTGTCCGTCGTGGACGACCTTCTCGCTCGACTGGATCAGTACCGTCCCGGCTCCGGTGAAATCGAACTGGCGTTCTTCACCGGTGTTCGCGCCGAACATGCTTCCGCGAACCGCGCCCAGGAAACTCTGCATCCAGTCGGCGTCGAAGTGGTGGGACGGCGACGGGCAGTCGGCCCAACCCACCAACGCCTGCGGGTCGATGCGCAGCGGCGGCTCCGCGAACATGACCGGGCCATTGGACGACGCCAGGAACTTGCCTGTCCCCAGTAGCGTCAAAAAGCCTGGGACGATGGACTGTTTGAGGTCCAGGCTCGTCTCGAAGGCGAGGAGATTGGCCGCGCGAATCGTGAGGTTGCCGTCGTCGAGGTCATAGGAATTGATGTTGAACCCGCGGTCCCCGAGGATCAACTTGCCCTGTCCCTGAGCGAGCACCCAGTCGTCCGCGTAGAGCGGTGAAGAGAACCTGGCCGCGACGATCGCCGTCATGCTCGTGCGCCCGAGCGGCTCGAAGTTGATGTTTCCGTAGTACGCGATCATCGCGCCCTTGGACGTGAACCACGGCTGCCCGGCCATCTCGACGCAGAAGGCGTAATCATTGCCCGGGACGTTGTCGTTGCCGGGCAGAGTTGCCGGATTGTGAATTTCGATACCCATGCTCTGTGCCCTCTCAGAACTTCTGCTCGGACGCCTGGACCCAGACGGTGCCGGCGCCGGTCATCTTCAGCTGGATGGACTCCCCCGAGCCCTTGCCGACGGCCTCGCGCCAACCGACGTTCGCGGAGATGTCGACGTTGATCTGACCGATGTGGCACACGTATGCCTGCGGGTCGACGACGACCTGAGGATTGTTCGGACCGACCTGCAACGGAATCGCGCCCCCGTGCGAGAGAACCGCGACGCTTCCCTGTCCGTGCAACTGCGTCGTGAACAGGCCTTGACCGGTCATGGCGCCACGTACCGCTCCGCGCACACCGCCCTGCGACGTGAGAGCGACTATCGAACTCTGCAGGTAACCGTCGTGTGCGAGGAGCCGGTCGGCTTCGACCGTGAGCATCGAGGAACCGTCGAGGTGGATGACCTCGACGTACAAGCCGGCATGCCCGTAGAAGACCTCACCGTTTCCCTCGGCCGCCATCATGCGTGCATGCTCGCCGGACATCATGCGGCCGGCCATCCCGGCGATACCGCCCATGTTCGGCATGGCGCCGGGCCCACCGCCCATGCTGTGCGGGATGAAGCGGACGTCGCCGGTGTAGTAGAGCATCGACCCGGTGCGGGCGAGCACGTTCTGTCCCGGTGCGAGGGTCGACTTGACGACCTTGCTGTTCACCAATTCCAACGGCATGGGTCAGCGCTCCTCAGGCTGGATGTAAACGACACCGGATCCGTCGAATCGCAGCGAGAACGCTTCACCGCTGCCACCGCCGATCGCGGAGCGCCAGGTGACGTCGGTGACGAAGCTCTGGTTCAGCTGACCGCGGTGAGCGACGAAGGCGTCGGGATCGGCAACCAGCGGATACTGCGGGCTGACTTCGAGCGCGATGATCGGTCCGCCCTTCGACAGCACCGCCACCAGACCGGTGCCGCTGACGACCGTCGTGAACAAGCCCTGTCCGGAACCTGCGCCGCGGAGGCCGGCAAATTTCACGTCGGTTCGCAGCTGTCCGACCAGTGCGAGCAATTGTGAGGCTTCGACGTGCAAAGCGTCGTTGTTGAGCTCGATAATCGTGATGTCCTGGGCGTCGACCGCGAAGTAGACGGTGCCTTGACCGCTGACTTCCATCAGGGACAGTGATTCACCTGCCGCCTTCTGTTTCAGCGCGGCACGTAACCCACCGCCACCGCCCATTCCGGCGTTCTTGAAGGTAATCGCACCCTCGTACGCCACCATCGAGCCGTTGATCGCTTTGATGGTGTCCCCCACCAGGTCTGCGACCAGGACCCGGTGCCCATCCATTCTCAGTTGCGCCACGGAGGGCACTATGCCAGATGCTCACGACGTATGCCGTGTCGTGGAACAGAAAGTCGTGAACAGAAAATCTGCCGCCCACATGCTGTGGACGGCAGATTCTCGGCTGTCGAATTTCAACGATTCTGATGTTCAGGGGCGGCTGAGCGCGCTCGCATTGTCGTTGTCGCGAGTGGCCGTCGAACCTGCGGTGCTCTCGAGCATCCCCTCGAGGACGTTCTTGCCGATCGACGTTTCCTTGGGAAGCGCGATCGGGTAGGTCCCGTCGAAGCACGCGGCGCACAGACGGCTGGCCGGCTGCTCGGTGGCGGCGATCATGCCTTCGGTGGAGATGTATCCGAGCGTGTCCGCTCCGATGGAACGACGCACACCGTCGAGCATTTCCTCGAACGTCGCATCCTGTCCGCCTGCGCCGTTGGCAATCAATTCGGCCGGTGAGGCGAAGTCGATGCCGTAGAAGCAGGGCCACTTGACCGGCGGCGAGGCGATACGGACGTGAATTTCAAGGGCGCCGGCTTCGCGGAGCATCCGGATGAGCGCACGCTGAGTGTTACCGCGGACGATCGAATCGTCCACCACCACAAGGCGCTTGCCGCGGATGACTTCCTTGAGCGGGTTGAGCTTGAGCCTGATACCGAGCTGACGGATCGTCTGCGACGGCTGGATGAAGGTACGGCCCACGTAGGCGTTCTTCATCAGACCCTGGCCGTAGGGGATGCCTGAGCCCTGTGCGTATCCGACGGCTGCGGGGGTGCCGGACTCGGGAACGGGGATGACCAAGTCACCTTCGGCGGGATGCTCGCTGGCGAGCAGACGGCCGATCTCGACGCGGGTCGAGTGGACCGAACGGCCACCGATGACGCTGTCGGGACGGGCAAGGTAGACGTACTCGAAGACACAGCCCTTGGGCGTCGGATTCGCGAAACGCGAGGAGCGGACGCCGTCGGCGTCGATCGCGAGTAGCTCACCGGGTTCGATGTCGCGAACGAACGACGCACCGACGATGTCGAGGGCTGCCGTCTCGCTGGCGACTACCCAACCGCGGTCGAGTCGACCGAGGCAGAGCGGGCGGATGCCGTGCGGATCGCGCGCTGCGTACAGCGTGTGCTCGTCCATGAAGGTGAGGCAGAACGCGCCCTCCAACGTGGGAAGCAATTCCATCGCGGCCTGTTCGATGGTGCTGTCGCCGGCAGCGTGTGCCAGGAGACCACCGATGAGGTCGGAGTCGGAAGTCGCGGCATTGGGGCGCTTGTCGTTGACCAGGCCGGCTGCACGGGTGCGGCTCGCGAGTTCAGCGGTGTTGACCAGGTTGCCGTTGTGGCCGAGCGCGATGCCGGTTCCGGCAGTGGTCGTACGGAAGATGGGCTGCGCGTTCTCCCACGTCGTGGAACCGGTAGTGGAGTAACGGCAATGTCCGACGGCGACGTGACCTGGCATCGCTGCGAGGGTCTGCTCGTCGAATACCTGACTGACCAGGCCGAGATCCTTGAACACCAGCACCTGGGAGCCGTCGGCTACCGCAATGCCGGCAGCTTCTTGACCACGGTGCTGAAGTGCGTACAGGCCGTAATAAGTGAGCTTCGCCACATCCTCTCCCGGCGCCCAGACGCCGAATACACCGCATTCTTCGCGGGGCTCGTTCTCGTCCTCGTCGGACGGGTTCGAAGCGAGGAGATTTGGACTGTTGACCGACAGATCGGCACGAGTCACCGGGCGCTCCCTTTGTGGGCAGGGGTTGGGGGGCATCCACAGTCTACGGCCATTTTGGGACTCACTTCCCCTGAGGGCTGCCTTGGGTCTCAGATCACGCCGAAGCGAACCGGATGGTCTCTGTCACTACGCCAACCGGAGCAGTGGGAGCCAGTGCGCAATTTCGGGAGCGCGGCTACCTGAGGCGTCGACTCTTCCGTCACCTGAGGCCTCGGAGAACTCGAGCAATCCGGTGACCATCTGCAACCACGTCCGAGCGTCCGTCTCGACGACGTTGGGCGGGGTTCCGCGCGTGTGACGCGGACCTTCGATGCATTGCACCGCAACAAACGGTGGGACCCGCACCTCGACGCTCGATCCGGGGGCGATCTGTTCGAGAGTGCGCGCACTCATCTTCACTGCCGCACCGAGTTCACTGCGCGAAGGCTTCGGCAGTTCCGGATCTCGAAGCCACGGGCCGACGGCCAGGACGGCGGCACGAAATTCGGCGGGGTCGACGGCGCGGCGGGGCGGCATCAGTTCACTCCCTGTCTGCGAGTAGCGATACGAACGGCAAGTGCGCCACCGGCATTCGTGGCCAGGTGCAGCAGGGCGGGGGCAAGTACGCTGCCGCCACGGCGGTGCAGCCACTCGAACAGCAATGCCGAAGCGCCGGTGAACGCCACTGCTGCGGGAACGTTGTCGCCGGCACCGCGAGCGGGAGCGACGTGCCACAGCCCGAAGGTCAGTGCGTGAACAGCCTGCGCGGTCGGCCTGTTCAGTTCGCGGCTCCAGACGGCCGACATCGCGCTACGGAACAACAGTTCCTCGGAGAGCACCGTCCCGAACGGGATGTGCAGGATGATCCATTCGAGGAAGTCTTCGCGGCCGTCTGCTCGCTCGTCGGCAGCGAGAGTCGCGCGCAAGGACGGAACGGCCAAAGCGACGCTGTAGCCGGTAAGGACCGCCCCCGCCGCGGCTCCGCCGAACTGAGCACCACCACGAATGCCGGTGTGCGCCAAGCCGAGTTCCTCGCGGGTGTAACCACGTGCGAGTAGGACTCCGATGGCCGACAGACCGGCCGCGGTGTTGACCACGGCGCGGGCTCGGGGCGAAAGACCGAATGCCGGAAGCACGACGTTGCTCCAGGTGATCGCGGTAGCGGAGAGCGCGATCGAGGCGACTCCCCTCACTTCTCGGGGCCCTCTGATTTCACGGCGACAACCAATGCCGACCGCACTCGCTCGGTTTCTGCGGCCGTCCACCCCTCGGGCTGGGCAACGCTGATCCAGGCGTCCAGAACGGAGGTTCCGTAATTGTGACCATGGCCGTCCGGAACTCCCGCGGCGTTGCCGAGGTCGGCCGACACCTGCCAGAACGTCACGACCGGGAACCATTTCATCGACGGCGAGCGGTCGAAACCGGGCACTTCCTTGAGCCACTCGGGCCGATTGAACATGAGGTCGGGTGACCACCACACCACTGGATCGGAAGGGTGCTGGACAAACAGAACCCGCGGCTGCGGCCACGTCATCCCGTCGGTCGGAATGTCTTCGGAGCGATCCGCGAACCGCACGCCGGCCAAGCCGTCCGCGTAGACAGGAGCTACTTCGGGAGTGCCTGGATCGCGCCTCTTCTCGATCGAACGCCACAACTGCGTCGCGTTCGGCGGGCCCACCCACAGAATTCCGTCGGCGGTATCGCGCGCCGCCTGCAGTGTGTCGAAGGCTCCGGCGCCGGCCATGACGCCGAGGCTCTCGCCGTAGACCATGAACTTCGGCCTGGTGGCTTCCGGTTCCTGGAGCCATCTTTCGTGTACCCGCTCGATCAACAGGCGTCCGGCAGCTTGCGCCTTCTCCTGGTCGGCGAGGAACGAGATCCAACTCGGCAAGTACGAGTACTGGCTGGCGACAAGAGCAGTGTCGCCGTCATGCACAAGTTCGATTGCCTGTGCCGCAGTGGGATTGACCCACCCCGTACCCGTCGTCGGAATGACCACGAGGACCTTGCGTTGGAAGGCGCCGGTTCGCTCCAGCTCCTTGATGACCAGATCCATACGCTCTTCGGGATCTTCGGCGCTTTCAAGTCCGGCATATACGCGAATCGGATCCATCGCAGGCTTACCGGTTGCCGCTTCGAGTTCCTGCGCGTCGAGTCCGCGCGAGACGAAGTTTCGTCCCTCGAACCCCAATGTGTCCCAGGGAGCGGCTGATTCGGGGCTACCCGATTTCATCGGATCCTGCGGTTCGACGACGCCGTCGCGAGTGGTCGAGTTCTGCAGACTGAAGATCGAGTTGGTCGCTGCATAGATTCCGCGGACCAGGACGCCGTCGACCAGCATGAAGAACAGGACGGTGACAACCAGGACACCGACGCCATTGGCCACCGACCGTGACCAGTGGAACCGCCGCATCAGCTGTCGGGCAATCAGTTTCACCAGATCATGGAGGACCCGCCAGATCGAGATGAGCAGGCCACCGACGAGCAGGCTCAGTCCGAGGGTTCGGATGTAGCCGGAAGTGGTCGTGCCTTCGGCATCGGTCAGTGCCGCGATTTCACGTTGCCACCCGGCCGCGTAGACCAGCATGATGATCGCCGCGACGATGGACGCGACCGGAACGAAGACCTTGATCGCGGAAGGCACCGGCTCGGGCAGTGGCCACCACCGTCGCCCGCTGAGCAGGTATCGCTCGACAGCCCAACCGATCGCAGTACCGACGCCGTAGCCGATGGCCGAGTTGATTCCGCCGATCAGACCTTGGAAAAGCCAATCGCGCGGCAACAGCGAAGGGGTCAACGACCAGCAGAAGAAGAACGCGGCAAACGCGATGCCGGTGAAGTCGAGTTTGAGGAGCCCCCACGCCCACTCGGTGAAGCGGTTGTCGAGCTTCTCGAGGGGTGCGGGAACAGCCAGCCGCAGGTGGTGTTCCTGCGGCTGGCTGTCAGAAGAAGTCAGTTCTCCGGAATCGACCATCTATCACCCGAACAGTGCGGGCAGCGTTCCCTCGAAGGCCTCACGGAGCTTGGCCATCGTGACGGAGAAGTGTCCCTGGACCTCGACGGAGTCGCTGCCCTCGTCGACGACCCCGATACGCGTCCACGGCAAGCCGCGGGCGGTGCACATACCGGTGAAGCGAGTCTCCTCGGTACGCGGAACTGCAACGAGGACACGTCCCGACGATTCCGAGAACAGGGTCACGAACGGATCGGCGCCCTCGGGAATCAGGATGCGGCAACCGGTTTCGCCGGCCAGCGCGGCTTCGACGACAGCCTGGGCCAGTCCACCCTCGGAGAGGTCGTGGGCTGCGGTGACGAGACCGTCACGCGAAGAGGCGAGCAAAATGTCGGCGAGCAGTTGCTCACGGGCGAGGTCGACCTTCGGCGGCACGCCACCGAGGTGACCGTGCTCGACCTGCGACCAGATGGAGCCGTCGAACTCGTCGCGGGTGTCGCCGAGCAGGATCAGCGTCTCGCCCGGCTCGAGTCCGAGGCCCGTCGGGATGCGGCGGTGAACGTCGTCGATCACACCGAGGACGGCAACCACCGGCGTCGGCAGGATTGCCGTGGATCCGGTCTGGTTGTAGAAGCTGACGTTGCCGCCGGTGACGGGGATGCCGAGGGTGGCGCAGCCGTCGGCAAGGCCGCGAACGGCCTGCTGGAACTGCCACATGACACCCGGGTCCTCGGGAGAACCGAAGTTCAGGCAGTTGGAGACGGCCTTGGGCGTTGCGCCCGTGACTGCCACGTTGCGGAAAGCCTCGGCCAACGCGAGCTGCGCACCGGTGTACGGGTCGAGCGCGGTGTAGCGGCCCGAAGCGTCGGTGGACAGTGCGATCCCGCGTCCGGTCTTCTCGTCGATGCGGATGACACCGCCGTCGGCGTTCTCGGCCAGGACGGTGTTTCCGCGGACGTAGCGGTCGTACTGCTCGGTGATCCACTTGCGGCTGCACAGGGCAGGCGAGGCGATCATCTTCAGCAGGGTCGCTTCGAGCTCGGCGTCGGTTTCGGGACGCTTCAGTCCGGCAGTCGTATTCGCGATCAAGGCATCCTGCGTTGCCGGACGCTCGACGGGGCGGTGGTAAACCGGACCCTCGTGCGCGACGGTGCGCGGGGGAACGTCGACGACGGTCTCGCCGTGCCAGGAGATGGTGAGGTGCTCACCGTCGGTGACCTCGCCGATGTCGGTGGCCAGGACGTCCCACTTCTTGCAGACCTCCATGAACGCATCGACGTTCTCGGGCGTGACCACGGCGCACATGCGCTCCTGCGATTCGCTCGAGAGCACCTCGGCCGGGGTCATTCCGGTGGCGCGCATCGGAACCTTCTCAAGGTTGATGTGCATGCCGCCGTCGCCGGCCGCGGCCAGCTCGGAGGTGGCGCAGGACAGCCCGGCGCCGCCGAGGTCCTGGATGCCGACGACGAGGCCGGCCTTGTAGAGGTCGAGACAGCATTCGATGAGCACCTTCTCGGTGAACGGGTCGCCGACCTGAACCGCGGGCAGCTTCTTACGTCCGCCGGTGTCTCCACCCTCGTCGTCGAACGTCGCCGACGCGAGGACCGAGACGCCGCCGATTCCGTCGAGACCGGTGCGTGCGCCGAACAGGATGATCTTGTTGCCCGCGCCCGAAGCGAAGGCCAGATGCAGATCCTCGACGCGCATGACGCCGGCAGCGAGGGCGTTGACCAGCGGGTTACCTGCATAGGACTCGTCGAAGACCGTCTCGCCGCCGATGTTCGGCAGGCCGAGGGAGTTTCCGTATCCACCGACACCACGCACGACACCGTCGACGACGCGACGGGTATCGGGGGCGTCAGCAGCACCGAACCGAAGCTGATCCATGACGGCGATCGGACGAGCACCCATGGCCATGATGTCGCGGACGATGCCGCCGACACCGGTCGCCGCACCCTGGTAAGGCTCGACGTACGACGGGTGGTTGTGGCTCTCGACCTTGAACGTGACTGCCCAGCCGTCACCGATGTCGACGACGCCGGCGTTCTCACCGATACCGGCCAGCATGTTGGCGCGCATCTCGTCGGTGGTGGTCTTGCCGAAGTATCCGAGGTGGACCTTCGAGGACTTGTACGAGCAGTGCTCGCTCCACATCACCGAGTACATCGCCAGTTCGGCGTCCGTGGGACGGCGGCCCAGGATCTCCTTGATGCGTGCGTATTCGTCGTCCTTGAGACCGAGCTCCTTGAACGGCTGAGCGGCATCGGGATCAGCCGATGCGTGCGTGACGGTATCGACCTGGTGAGCAGACACTGGAGAGTGGTCCCTTCCCTACGGGAGTCAAGAGGCAAGCCGGCGCGGAGCGGGACACCACGAATGTGCCCAACGAAAGAACGTGCCGGGGGACAGTCTATCGGTGTGGGCCGACGACTTCCGCAGACGGCAGCACCCGCAACACCTCCGGGCCTGCGAAGTATCGCCCGTCACACCCGCCCCGGTTGGGTGATCCGGTCGGTTTTCTTAAAGTCAGGGCCGGCCCACTCTCTCCCTCGAAAGGCCTCGCATGCCCCAGGATGTTCGTCAGTCCGACCTCACGGCACAGTCCCAGTCGGTGACCACTCCCCTCACTCCGGCTGCAATTTTCCTGGTCGCGACCGTAAATCCGGGTGGTGAGAACACCACACGAGAACTACTCGCCGACGTCGCCGGCCTGCAGCGCGCCGTGGGGCTGCGCGTCCCCGGATCAGGTTTGGATGTGGTGACAAGCATCGGTTCGTCGGTTTGGGATCGACTGTTCGCCGGTCCGCGCCCCGCGCTACTGCACCCGTTCGCCGCTCTACAGGGTGACGTTCACTCGGCGCCGTCGACTCCCGGCGATCTGCTCTTCCACATCCGCGCGATGAGCATGGATGCGTGTTTCGAGGTGGCTCGGCAGATCACGAAGCGACTGCACGGCGCAGCCACGGTGGTCGACGAGGTTCACGGCTTCCAGTACTTCGAGAACCGAGACCTCATCGGCTTCGTCGACGGCACCGAAAATCCGGTGGGCCGCGACGCCGTCGCCGCCGTGACTGTCGGAGACGAAGATCCTGCGTTCACCGGAGGAAGCTACGTCCATATCCAGCGCTACGTCCACAAGATGCGGGACTGGGAAGCAATCACCGTCGACGAGCAGGAACGTGTGATCGGACGCAGCAAGCTCGAGGACATCGAGATGACGTCCGAAGTGAAGCCGGCCAACTCGCACGTAGCCCTCAACGCAATCAAGGACGAGAACGGCAAGGCTCTCGAGATCCTGCGTGCCAACATGCCGTACGGGCGCCTCGGCGACGACGAGATCGGCACCTTTTTCATCGGCTACTGCCGCACGCCGGCGATCACCGAACGGATGCTCGAGAACATGTTTCTCGGCAACCCTCGCGGCAATTACGACCGTCTGCTCGATTTCTCGACGGCCGTGACGGGCTCGATGTTCTTCACTCCGAGCGCCGACTTCTTCGAGGATCTACCGGCTGCACCCGCTGGGCTCTCAGCCGTTTGACTGCCCGCTCCCAGCTACCCACCCTCTAACTACGCGGCGTGAGGAACGCACCGAGCGCGTCGGCATACATGCGGACATCTGCCGCGCCCATCAGCTCGCGGGCAGAGTGCATCGCGAGCTGAGGCGCGCCGACGTCGACGGTGGACAGTCCGGTGCGTGATGCCGTGATCGGTCCGATGGTGGAGCCGCACGGCAAATCGGCGCGGTGGACGTAGCGCTGCATCGGCACTCCCGCCTGATCGCACGCGAGCGCGAATTCGCCGGCACCGGCCGCATCGGTGGCGTAGCGCAGGTTCTGGTTCACCTTGAGTACCGGCCCACCGTTGATCTCGATCCGATGAGCGGGCTCGTGGCGGTCCGGGTAATTGGGGTGCGTCGCGTGTGCCATGTCGCCCGACGCGCATACCGAGCCGGCCATCGCCTGCAGGAATTCTTCGCGGCCACCACCGCGTCCCAACACGATCCGCTCGAGCACGGTGTTCAGCAGGTCCGAGAAAGCTCCGCGATCGGACATGCTGCCGACCTCTTCATGATCGAAGAGAGCAAGCACTGGGACCTGCTGACCGGGCGACTCAGCCGCGGCCAAAAGTGCTTGTGTCCCTGCATAACACGTGCCCTGATTGTCGAGCCTGGGGGCGCTGACCAATTCCTTGTCCACCCCCACGACTGCGCTGGGCGCAAGGTCGTGTGTCATCAATTCCCAGCCGAGAACCGACGACGCGGCTACACCCGCACGCTCGGCGACAAAGCCGATGAACGACTTGGGCTTCGAACCCACGCCCCAGATTCCGTTGACGTGCCTCTGCGGATCCAGCGTCACACCCTTGCGATCTTCGGACAGGTGGATAGCCAGCTGCGGAACACGAAGAATCGGGTCGTCGATGCGAACCAGCTTCTGCTCCACAGTGTTTCCCACCCGGACACTCAATCGGCCGGAGATACCGAGATCGCGGTCGAGCCAGGAGTTCAGCCACGCACCGCCATACGGTTCGAGGCCCACCATCTGCCACCCGGCCGAAGTGAGGTCGGGATGCTGTTTGACCCGCAGGTTCGGGCTGTCGGTATGACCTCCGACAATCCGGAACGGAGCGGTGTTTCCCACGCCCTCGGTGCTCCAGGCGATCAGCGAACCGCCTCGCACGAGGAAGTACCGTCCGGGCTCGGCTGGCCACGACTGCGTTTCGTGGACTTCGACGAACCCGCCGGCCGTCAGCTCGGTCGCCACCGTCGCGCACACATGGAACGGCGACGGTGACGAATCGACGAAGCTGCACAAGCCGTCTGCGTCGGCCCCGGTCAGAGAAGCCGCCCCGGCCCGAGCCGCCCGAGAAGTCTGAGAAGTCATGCCTCTCATCATGCCCGAACAGGTGTCCGGGATATCAGTGGCCACGAATCAGGTGAGCACAGAATCGGTTAGCTCAGGCGTGAGGACCGGACACGCAGAACTGATTCCCATCAGGATCGAGGAGCGTCACCCAGCGGAAACCGTCCATGTTTTCGCGGTGGTGCTCAGTTGCTCCGGCCTCGACGAGCCGCGCCACCTCGGCGTCGAGATCCGGACTCCCCAAATCGAGATGGATGCGATTCTTGCCGGCGGTGGGGTCCGGGACCTTCTGGAATGCGAAGTTGGTGGCGCTGTCAGGGACCGAGACGATGTAGAACCAACCGTCGTTTTCCTCGACGATGTTTCCGCCCAACTGCGCTGCCCACCACGTTGCGAGCGGACCGGGATCGAGACTGTCGAAGGTGATCATGCCGAGTGTGAGAGTCATGCGCACACGCTAATGGAAGCCACCGACAAAGACTCTCGATCTCGGGCTGAGATGAGACGATCGTCGAGTACGACTCACAACGCTGCGCGACCGTGTTGCAGAACCACTCTTCGCCGTTATCCACTTCGACCTCGAGCCGAACCTGATCACCTTCACCGCAACAGGTCTTGCCGTCGGCCTTCTCGCGGCCGCCCTGCTTTATGTCCGGAACTACTCGCTCACACGAACGAACTAGCGGGCGCGGAGATCACTCGACCGCTTCGAGTTCCGCGACACTCCCGTCCGAGATCACCCGGACGTGGCGGGTGATCTTCTCGATCGGCCAGTCCCACCACGCAATTCGCACCAACTTCTCGATGTCTTCGGCACTGAAGCGGCGCTTGATCTCCGTTGCCGGGTTGCCGCCGACAATTGCGTAGTCCGGGACGTCGCGCGTTACGACGGCGCCAGTGGACACGATCGACCCGTGACCGATCCGGACACCGGGCATGACTGTCACGTTCCCGCCGAACCACACGTCGTTCCCGACGACGGTGTCACCGCGTGACGGCAGATCCTGCACCAAATCCATGTGCCTGGCCCAATCACCGCCCATGATCGGAAACGGGTAGGTGGAGACACCGTTCATACGATGGTTCGCGCCGTTCATGATGAAGGTGACACCGGTGGCCAGGGCGCAGAACTTTCCGATCACCAGTTTGTCGGGACCGTAGTGATGCAACACGTTTCGAGTCTCGAACTCTTCGGCGAACTCCGGATCGTCGTAGTAGGTGTACTCCCCTACCTCGATCAACGGGTTGTCGATCAACGGCCTCAGCAACACCACTCGCGGTTGCCCGGCCATCGGATGAACATTGGTGGGATCCGGCGCGTTCACTGCTTACTCCGATCCGTCGGCGCGGTGTCGCCGACCGCAGCAAGACTATCTGGTTCCTGCTGCGATCGACCGACAAGCGAAAACGTACCGGTGTCAGCCCAGGAGACCCTTGGCGATATGGGTGACCTGAATTTCGTTGCTGCCCGCATAGATCATGAGCGACTTGGCATCACGCGCCAATTGCTCGACTCGGTACTCGGCCATGTAGCCGTTTCCACCGAACAGCTGCACGGCTTCCATCGCGACCTCGGTCGCTGCGCGCGAGGAGTACAGCTTCATCGCCGACGCCTCCGCGAGACTCACCTTGTCTCCGGCCGCGGTACGTTCGATCGCGTTGAAGACCATGTTCTGCACGTTGATTCGAGCGACCTCCATCTCGGCCAGCTTGAGCTGGATGAGCTGGAACTGCCCGATCTCACGTCCCCACAGTTTGCGGGACTTCGCGTATTCGATGCTCAGACGGTGGCATTCGTTGATGATGCCCAGTGAGAGCGACGCGATGCCGATGCGTTCGGCGGCGAAGCTCTCCTTGGCGCTGGATTTGCCGTCCGACTTTCCGCTGTCCTCGGTCTCGCCGAGCAGACGGTCCTTGGTGATGCGGACGTTGTCGAAGAACAGCTCACCTGTGGGTGAGGAGTTCATGCCCATCTTCTTGAACGGCGGGCTCTGGGTGAGACCCTCCATGCCCTTGTCGAGGATGAAGGCGAGCACCTTGCGATCGCGACGATCAACCGACGCATCGCCCTCGTCGAGCTTTGCGTACACGATCATCACGTCGGCGTACGGACCGTTGGTGATGAAGGTCTTGTTGCCGTTGAGAATGTAGTCGTCGCCGTCGCGGCGTACGTAGGACTTCATGCCGCCGAAGGCATCCGAGCCGGAGTCCGGTTCGGTGATCGCCCAGGCGCCGACGGTCTCGAATGTCACCAGGCCGGGGAGCCAGCGTTCCTTCTGCGCGAGTGTGCCGCGGCTGCGGATAGTTCCGGCAGCCAATCCGAGGCTGACACCCAACGATGCGACCAGGCCGAGGCTGACTCCGGCCAATTCGCTGTTGAGCACGACGCCCATGCTGCCGGCGCCGCTGAAGGCGCTCGACTTCTCACCGTCACCGGAGGGCGCATCGCCGCGCTCGCGTGCCAGCGACTTCTCGAGGCCCTCGCGTGCCATGTCGGCCAGACCGAAGGTCGAGTACAGCTTGCGAATGATGTCGAACGGCGGCAGCGCACCGCTTTCGAGCTCGTCGACGTGAGGTCGCACCTCTTTGTCGATAAAGCCCCGCAAGGCGTCGCGGAACATCAGGTCGGTGTCGGACCACTCGTACATGTGCCTGAACTCCAGTCGGTGAACGATCGAGAGACTGCCGAACGACAGCCACACACCGAATATAGAACACGTTCCAAAACCGGAACAGGATTCAGCTGATCAGTCCCATTCGCTGCGAGATCCACGTCAGCTCCTGCTCGACGCCGGCCGACCACACCGAAAAGCTGTGACCACCGGGAAGCTCGAGGTACCTGGCGTCCATTCCGGCCGCTTTGGCCGCTTCGTACACCTTTTGCTGACCGGGCTTGAACTCATTGTCATCTGTTCCGACGACGAACACTCCGCCCGAGTTCGGGAACTTCCGAGTCGCCAGCAGGTCCATCGGATTCACCTTCACGAACGCCGCTTCGTCGCCGCCGAATATCTCGTCGACGGTTCGCTGTCGGTCACCGAGCGAAGGCTCCAATTGACCGGACAGATCGAGGAATGTCGGGTACACCTCGGGGTAATTGGTCGCCATCTGCAGTGAGCAGGTGCCACCGTAGGAGAGCCCGCCGATTGCCCACGCTCGCGGATTCGTGTCGATCTGGAACGCATTCGCCACCGCAGCGGGCAAGTCCTTTGCCAGATACGTGCCGACCTTGCTTTGTGACGAGTCGGTGCACAGCGGATTGGCCATCTGCGACCCTGTTCCATCGGCTATCACGACGACTGGGGCCAACCCCTCGTGATCTCGTGCAAAGGCATCCATTGTCGCGGTCAGCTTTCCGCCCTGGAGCCAGTCCTCGGGCTTGCCAGGCTGACCTGCCATCAGCACGAGCACGGGAAGAAGCGGACGCGGATTGGTGAAGTACGACGGCGGCAGATATACCTGCGCGTCGCGCGCGGAGAATCCTGAAATCGTCCCGGGGACAGGCAAAGTCGTGACCCGTCCGCGAATCGGCATGCCCTCCGGCGCTTTCCACACAGTGTCGGTGGGATCGCCGGTGACAACAGGATCGGTCGGACCGGGAACTTCACTGAGTGAGATGCGGTCGAAATCGTCGTGTCCGAACGCAATTCCCACAGTCGGATACGCGGCGAAAACCAGATTGATCTGCGTCGCGGCAGTGATGACGACCAGAACCGTCGCGATCACGGACAGGAGCGCTTTCGCGACGGTTCCGCCCGCCTTGATTCGCGGCCCGAGAAGTAGCAACGCGTAGATACCGATTCCGATCCACACGTAGATCGACATCTCGATGGGATCGGGGAACGGCACGATCACCTTTTCGACGGTGATCCACACGGCGATCATGATCACCAGCGCAATCAGCCCCGCGATCGGCACCGCTCTGCGGTAGTACCAGCGCACGTTCGAACCGAGCAGCCACACACCACCCAGGACCCCAAGGACAGTCAGGATCACCGGCAGCGATCCCGAGATCAAACTGATTCGGTAGAGCCAGTCCACGTCAAGCCTCTCGCGCGTAGAAATGTCGCACGCACGAGGCTAGACGACGACGCTAGTACTCTGTATCAGGTGACATTCATCAAGGTCTGTGGCCTACGCGACGTTGACACGGTCGACCTCACGGTGGGCCTGGGCGTCGACGCCATCGGTTTCGTCTTCGCCGAGAGCGTCCGCAAAGTCGACCCCACACTCGCAGTCGCTCTGCTCGCGCGAGTTCCCGATCACATCCGTGCAATCGGAGTCTTTCTCGGCAACCCGATCGATCAGATCCTCGAGATCGCGAAGATCACCGGGCTTCGCACCGTACAGGTTCACGATCTTGTCGACGCCGAGCAAGTGCAGCGGCTGCACGATGCCGGCCTCACCGTCATCCGCGCGGTCGTCTCCAGCAACGTCCGCGACGGTTACAATCTCGACCTCGGCGAGGACGAACTCCTGATCGACGGCGCAGACGCCGGATCCGGGGTGCCGTGGAACTGGGCCCAACAGCAATCGCGCCCGCAAGGCCAGTGGATCCTGGCGGGCGGACTGTCCCCGGACAACGTTCGCGACGCACTCGATGCCACCGGCGCCTGGGGCGTCGACGTCTCCAGCGGCGTCGAATCCTCCCGCGGCGTCAAGGACCACACGTTGATCGAGAAGTTCGTCAGCGCTGTCCGGCAGACCGATCACTCGAAATAGGACGCGTAGTCACTGAAAGCGACTTGACCGGTGGGACTCGCTTTCACGGCGTCGGCAACGGCCGGCGGAATGGGAGCCCAATGTGCAGGCATCGCTGCCGCCAGTGACGGCTTCAAGATGTAGAGCAGTGCGAAGTTCACTATCCAGAGCGGCGGCGCCATCGACATGCCGACTTCCGAACTCACATCGCCTTTGGTGTTGGTCACCAGCTGCGCTGCTCCCGAAATCTGCTGCGCTGCAAATCCGTAGACTGCCTGCACCGTGTATGCCGACTGATAGAGCGCAATCAGAGTGTGCGTCGCACCGTTGTTGCGCAACCAGGTGCCCACGAAACCGCCAGGGGCGATCAGCGTATTCACCTGTCGCGTCGGCGCATCCGCGTTGGCCGGACTCTCCAGCAATCCGTCTGGATTCACGTATAACCCGTAACTGGCCAGAACCGACGGCGTCGTGCCGGAATAGAGGGGCCGCCCGTTCGTATTGGTGAGAATCCCGGCGCATTCGTCGATCACCGCGGCGTCCTCGCGATTTCCGCCGACCCCTCCGCCGGAGATGAGATCGCGATACTGCTCCTCGGTCAAAGCGTCAGCGGGCTCGAGTCCGATCTGCGCGGCAATCTCTTCCGCAGTCTGCTGACCGAGTAGCTGGTTGAGTTGATCCGGAGTAGTCATCTGCGTGGGCGCGACGCTCTCGTAGCCAGGCGCCCCAGCAAATGGGATCACGAACCCGGTATCGACTGTGTCTGCAACGGGTTGCGCGCCGGCCATCTGAGTGGCGGCACACGAAAGTACGCACACCCCAACCAAAGCCAGCACCGAGACGGTCCCGCGATGAGACCGTGCTCCACGTCTACAGCCCTCGTTTGAGAAAGCCTTGCCTGCAATTCCCTTGCCGCGCATAGGTCAACCTCCCGGGACACAGTCCGGCGAATCAACTCGAGCTTGCATCTCAGTCAAACGCTGTGACCAGCGCCGTGTCAAGACACAGGTCAGGTCGAGGCACGGCGACAGCTCGCTCGATACAGGCGACAGCTCGCCCGCTACAGTGATGCTTCCATCTGAAGTGACCTCACCCCATTTGAATTGCAGGACATCTCTGGAGGCGAGCAGTGTCTGACGAGCGCGGGACCGTATTGATCACCGGTGTCGGTCGGAGCAAGTCGATCGGAGCGAGCCTCGCATTGGGCCTTGCCGAGGATGGTTGGGATCTGGCTATCGGCTACTGGGAGCCTTACGACGAACGCGTCGGGTTCGGGCGCGGAGCGCACGATCCGCAAGACATTGCCGAGAAGTGTCGCGCACTCGGAAGCCGTGTCGACCTCGTTCCCGGAGATCTGGCCTCGCCCGACGTGGCCGATCAGCTCGTTGACGCTGCCGCAGCGCGGAACGACCTCCGTGGGCTGGTGCTCTCACATTGCGAAAGCGTCGACAGCTCGATCCTCGATACCACCGTCGAGAGCTGGGAACGACATTTCGCCGTCAACGCTCGCGCCTCCTGGCTGCTGATCAAAGCGTTCGCTGAACGGCTTCCGGAACAGCGCGACGTCAGTCAGGTGGCCGGGCGGATCATCGCACTCACCAGCGACCATGCGGCCCACAATCTTCCGTACGGGGCCAGCAAGGGCGCTCTCGACCGCATCGTCATCGCCGCCGCAGTCGAACTTGGATCACGCGG
Organism: Rhodococcus sp. SG20037; assembly: GCF_031763325.1. Classification (NCBI taxonomy): domain Bacteria; kingdom Bacillati; phylum Actinomycetota; class Actinomycetes; order Mycobacteriales; family Nocardiaceae; genus Rhodococcus; species Rhodococcus sp. SG20037. The sequence continues at coordinate 5,134,750 of NZ_CP134497.1, forward strand.
CATACGAGCCAACGTCGTCAACCCAGGACCTATCGACACAGGATGGATGACACCCGAGATCAGACAGGCCACAACCCTCCAGACTCCTGCCGGCCGGCTGGGTACTCCCGGCGACACTGCAAACCTCGTTCGGTTTCTGATGTCCGACGCCGGAGGCTGGATTACGGGACAACTCCTTCACTCCAACGGCGGATTCAGTACGAACTGAGCCTTGGCCGGACTCAATTCAGGCTTTGTAGGTCGGTAGCGTCTGGCCGAGCCTCTTACCCATTTCGGCAGCCAAAGCCGCGAGCCCGCTGGCCGGACGCACCATGACCTCGAAATCGACGATCTTGCCGTCCTCGTCGAATTCGACCATGTCGATTCCCTTGAGACTTTTATCGCCGATGTTCGCACTGAATTCGAGCACGACCTGCCGACCGTTGGCTCCGGCGAACTGACGGTGGTACTCGAAGTTCTCGAACACCTGGATCACCGTATTGAGAATGAGCACAACGGCATCCGCGGACTGGTACGGCTTGAATCCCGTGGGCGATCGGAACTGCGCGTCGGGCGCGACGATCGTCGGTAGCGCCGACAGATCGCCGGTTTCGATCATGGTGTGCCACAACTTCAGTGCAGCTTCGACTTTCGGTTCGAGCGTCAATTCCGTGCTCATGCTTCTACCCTTCCCTCGACGTTACCTGCCGCTTGATCTACCGGCACTTGACTTGCGACGGACCACGCACTCAACACAGTTCGCACCCCGGTCACGAGTTGCAACGGCTGATCGATCATGACGTGATGTCCGGCTTCGGGAATCTCCGCCACGATGGCCTCCGGTCCGAACAATCCGCGCATGTGCTCCATGAGTCGATCGGACACGATGCCGTTCTCAGCTCGGAAATAGGCTACGCGGCAACGTGGTTCGCTGTCGAGAACATCTTCGGCGCCTACTCGGAGAAAGAAATTCGGATCGAACTTCCACGACCAACCGCCCTCGACTTCCTCCATCGACGTGGCCGCCACATGGTCACGCACCGCAGGCAGACCCGAATCCTGCGGCGGAACGAAGCGGAAACGGCCCATCGCGTCTTCCCCGGTGGGATAAACCTTCTTGGGGCCGAACGCATTCTGGCGTCGAGCCGCCTCCTCTTCGGGCGTACGCGCCTTGAGCGGAGAATCGATGATGACAACCCCGTCCAACAGTTCGCCATGCAGATGCGAGGCCACGAAAGAAACAATCCCACCCATACTGTGCCCCACCAGAATCGGCTTGCCGTCGATTCCCCCTGCCTCGGCCGCCGCCAGCACCTCGCGAGCCCACTGGGACATCGCGTAGGCGTCGCGAGTGTCACTGTCGCCGTGGCCCGTCAAGTCGAGAGCGACGACGCGGCGCCCCTCGGCGAACTGCGGCGCAATGTGATCCCACCAGCGACTGTGGGCTGCGCCGCCGTGAATCAGCACGATTCCCGGCCCCGCCGGCCCCCAAGCCCGAAAGTGCACCGAGGCACCCTCGACCTCCACCGACCCCGTCTCGACCGGCGCTGCCAACGCCCGAGTGAACCAACCAGGCGCGTCTTCGACCACATTGCTCATCGATCGAACATACATAGTCGTCAATCGGTTCATCCAACTCTTCCCAGTTCGTGATCCATCACCTATATTGAATCCGGCCTCAAGTTCAATTCGTTTCGCCGAAGGGGAGAGATGACCAACCGCCAAGTACGCCTCGCCGCCCGCCCGACAGGACTTCCCGACGCTTCCACCTGGGAATACGTCGATGCCGAGATCCCGTCCGCCGGACCGGGCGAGTTTGTCGTCAAGGTCGAATACCTCTCCCTCGACCCCGCGATGCGCGGTTGGCTCAACGACGTCAAGTCGTACGTTCCGCCGGTCAAGCTCGGTTCCGTCATGCGCGCCCACGGCGTCGGACGCATCACCGAATCACAGCACCCCGATTACCAGGTCGGGGACATCGTGGCCGGATCCTTCGGCGCTTCCGAGTACGGCGTTTCCGACGGTACAGACGTCACTCGGGTCGACGAATCGATCGCTCCCCTGCCGACCTGGCTCGGCGCTCTCGGTTTCCCCGGCGTCACTGCGTATTTCGGATTACTCGACGTCGGAAAGCTGAAAGACGGTGACACCGTCGTCGTGTCCGGTGCCGCGGGTGCGGTCGGCAGTCTGGTCGGCCAGATCGCAAAGCTTCACGGATGCAAGGTCATCGGCATCGCCGGCGGTCCGGAGAAGTGCGCGTGGCTCACCGAGGACCTCGGCTTCGATGTCGCCATCGACTACAAGAACGAATCCGTATACAAGGCGCTCAAGTCCCACGCTCCCGACGGTATCGACGTGTACTTCGACAACGTCGGCGGAGAAATTCTCGACGCCGCTCTCTCCCGTCTGCGCCTCGGCGCTCGGGTGGTCATCTGCGGCGCCATCGCGGGCTACAACGCCACCGAACCTCAGCCAGGCCCTGCTCACTACCTGTCACTTCTCGTCAACCGCGCCACGATGGCCGGCTTCGTGGTCTTCGACTACCTCGATCGCTACGCAGAAGCACAAGAGCAGATCGGAAAGTGGATCAAGAGTGGCGAATTGACTGCTCGCGAGCACGTCGTCGACGGCGGTATCGACGCGTTCGGCGACAGCCTCAATCTTCTCTTCGCCGGAGCGAACACCGGAAAGCTGGTCTTGAAGGTCAGCTGAGTCGGCCACACACGCAGATCGGCCACCGGTATTCCGGTGGCCGATTCGCTTGGGTCAACTGACTCCGGACGGAGTGGGAACGCTGTCCTCCCCCAACCGCGGCGGGGCCGACCGATAGGTTGCCGGCGTGCCGCTCATCCGAATCGGATTGGCTACCTGCCGAGTCGGTGCATCGCGACGCGGGTCGTCGATGGACACCACCGGATCGAGATTCAGCCGTTCCGCCAGCGCTATCGCGTCGGCGATGTCGTTGAGAGGCCCACACGGAACACCTCGCTCGGTCAGTGCCTCGAACCACGAGTCCGCAGAGCCCTTGGCCAATGCAGCAGTGACGGCGTCGAACAGTTCTTCTCGATGCGCAACCCTGTCGCTGTTGGACGCGAAACGCGCATCAGCGGCAAGTTCGGAAACTCCGAGAACCTCTGTCAACGAACTGAATTGCCGATCATTGCCGACCGCGAGGACCAGCGGACGGTCCGCGGTGTCGAATACCTCGTATGGTGCGATGCTCGGATGCCGGTTGCCCATTGCCTGCGGCACCACGCCCGCGGCCACGTAGCCGGACGACTGGTTGGCCAGTGCGGACAGCAACGAGGACAACAGATTGACCTCGACGTGCTGCCCTTCGCCTGTGCGATCGCGATGGCGCAGCGCTGCAAGGATTCCCACGCTGGCATGCAGGCCGGTGATGACGTCGACCACCGCGACACCGACCTTGGTGGGAGTCTTGGGATCGGGTCCGGTGATACTCATCAATCCGCCGACCGCCTGAATCAACAGGTCGTATCCCGGCAGAGAGTTGTTGCCACCGAAGCCGCTGATCGAGCAGTAGACCGCACGCGGATTCATTTCTCGGACAGCGTCGTAGCCCAGCCCCAGACGGTCCATCGTTCCCGGCAGGAAGTTCTGCACCACGACGTCCGCATTGCGAACCAGCTCGCGTGCACTCTCCAGATCCTCGCGCTCGCGCAGGTCCAGAGTGACCGACTTCTTGTTGCGGTTCACCGACAGAAAGTAGCTCGACTCGTCCCCCACCCACGGTGGGCCCCAGCTGCGAGTGTCGTCCCCGACACCCGGCCGCTCGATCTTGACGACCTCGGCACCCAGGTCGGCGAGAATCATCGTGGCGTACGGACCGGCGAGGACGCGGCCGAAATCAGCGATCACCAACCCGTCGAGCGCTCCGACAGCGTCTGCCGTCACCGGAAAGCTTCTTCACCGGTGAGAGCGCGGCCGATCACGAGCTGGTGAACCTCGGACGTGCCCTCGTAGGTGAGAACGGATTCGAGGTTGTTGGCGTGCCGGATCACGGGGTACTCGAGCGTGATGCCGTTGGCGCCCAGAATGGTTCGGCATTCACGGGCGATCTTGATGGCCTCGCGGACATTGTTGAGCTTGCCGGTGCTGACCTGCTCGGGGCGAACCGTCCCGGCGTCCTTGAGGCGCCCGAGGTGGATGGCGAGCAACTGCCCCTTGCCCAATTCGACTGCCATGTCGGCGATCTTGGCCTGGGTGATCTGATACGCGGCGAGCGACTTGTCGAAGACCTTGCGATCACGTGCATATGAGATCGCAGTCTCGAGGCAGTCACGTGCTGCACCCATTGCCCCGAAGATGATGCCGAAGCGTGCCTCGTTGAGGCAGCCGAGCGGGCCGGACAGTCCGCGAGCCTTGGGCAGCATCGCCGAGGCAGGCAGACGCACGTCCTCGAGCACCAGTTCCGAGGTGACCGACGCCCGGAGCGACATCTTGTTCTTGATCTCGGGGGCGGAGAATCCCGGAGTGTCGGTGGGAACGACAAATCCGCGCACGCCGTCGTCGGTTCGAGCCCAGACCACGGCGACGTCCGCGATGGAGCCGTTGGTGATCCACATCTTGGTGCCGTTGAGGATCCAGTCGTCGCCGTCGCGTTTGGCGTTGGTTCGCATACCGCCGGGGTTGGATCCGAAATCGGGTTCCGTGAGACCGAAGCAGCCGATGGCTTCACCCGCCGCCATTCGCGGGAGCCATTCTTCCTTCTGCTCTTCACTTCCGTTGTGGTGGATCGCGAACATGGCGAGCGAGCCCTGGACCGAGACGAGGCTGCGAATGCCCGAATCGACAGCTTCGAGTTCCTGGCAGGCCAACCCGTACGCCGTGGCGCTCATCCCGGCACAGCCGTAGCCCTCGAGGTGCATGCCCAGTACGCCGAGCGCGCCCAGTTCCTTTGCCAGCTCACGAGCCGGCAGTGCTGCCGCTTCGAACCATTCACCTACGTGCGGGCGAATGCGATCGTCGACCATCTTGCGGACCGTGTCGCGGATCGCGTTCTCCTCGGCGTCCAGCAGGGTGTCGATGGCAAAAAGCTCGGACAGGGACTGCGGCGTGGTCACGGGGCCTCCAGTGTTCTCGGGCGCAATCCTTTGCGAGAACGATTGCGCAATCGTTTGCATCGCCTAGAGTAGAGCCCGGTTGCGCACCCGTCAATCCCCGAACTGCCGACCGACACCGAACCAACTCAGAACCGACGCAGACCAGGAGCCACGACGCAGATGACGCCCGATCCGTCGAACCGCAGCAACGGCCGTCCGCCGACGCTGCGCGAAATCGCCGACCAGGCCGGGGTCCACATCTCGACGGCGTCGCGGGTCCTCCGTCAGCCCGAGCCCGCCGACGGTTGGTCCGACTCCGCACTCCGAGTTCGTCAGGTTGCCGAGGAACTCGGTTACCAACCGAACCTGTGGGCGGCCAGCCTGCGTACCCGCAAGACCACCACTATCGGCGTCGTGATGCCGAGACTGACAGACGTTGTAGTGGCCACCATGTTCCAAGGCATCGAGGAAGCCGCCACCGCAGCCGGGTACTCCGTCTTGCTCTCCAGCCCGCCCGACGATCTGGAAGCGCAACGCAAAGCGGTCGAGTTCCTGGTGAGCCGACAGGTCGACGGTCTCATGCTGAGCAGCATCCACCTGCCGGGTACCGATTTCGTCGACTCGCTCCCCCTGCGCTCACTGCCGATCCTGCTGCTGAACCGGCACATCGACTCGGCGACGTCATCCGTCAACCGAAGCCTTCCCTTTGTCAGCGGCGACGACCGCCTCGGCGGCTACCTCGCGGGGAGGCATCTACTGGACTGCGGCTATCGCGATCTCGGAGTGATCGCGGGGCCGGATCACGCCAGCACGTCGCGGGAACGCGTCGCGGGTTTCCGCGACGCCCTGACCGAAGCCGGTCTGGAACTGCCGCCGAACCGAATAGTGGCGTCCGAGTTCGAAGTTCAAGGGGGCGTCGATGCGGCGGCCACGCTGCTCAGCGGGAACACGCGCCCTGACGCCGTTTTCACGGTGAGCGACACCATCGCGATCGGCGTACTCGGTGTGGCCCGTGATCTCGGGTTGAGCATTCCCGACAATCTTGCGTTGGTCGGCTACAACGACATTCCGGTTGTCTCCCAACTCCCGGTGCCCCTGACGACGGTCAGGTCCCCCGCTCGAAAGATCGGTGCGACCGGGCTCGAGCACCTACTCGCACTGATCTCCGGCAAGAACGTCGAATCCGTGAAACTTCCCGTCGAACTGATCGCGCGAGCCTCCACCAGAAAGCCTGCCAGTCACAAACTCTGAGCAGCTACCAGACCTGAGATTCGTCGATGCCCAACTGTCGCGCGTAACCGGAGTTGAGTGCGTCCCAGCCGTACTCGCGCGCCCGTTCACCCACGATCGGCCCGAAGGGCTCGCCTGCCAGAAGGGCATCGAGTACGTCGAAGCACAGATGCCACCCCGCAGCGAGCGCCGACGCCATCCCCTCGGCGCGCGACCTCTGCGTCAGCACGACGCGGGTACCGCCTTCGATCGGGGTCAGGTCCCACACCAATTCGTCCGGGCCCCACTCGTGTTCGAGCCGCCGAGTGGTCTCCACGACGTGAACGGTGACCGGCAGCGACATTTCGGGGGCGCCGTCCTCGGTGAGCATGGTGATCACCGCATCACCGGTACGGCTCAGATTCCGATCGGCGGTGTACGGCGTCCATTGCGCCAACATCTCCGGGTCGGTGATCGCCTCCCACACCTTCTCGACGGAATACGGCAGCACCCGAGGAAAGCTGACGACTGTGTCGTCACCGTCGACGCTCACCGTGACGTCGGACAGGGCACTGGGCTGATACGGCTGGGCACTCATGGTTCGATCTCACCAGGAACCACCGACACGGGCAACCGCCCGCTCGGCGTTCAGAACGCAAACACCGCCGATGCGGCCGCGACTGTCTCCTCCACCACCGGAAATTTCACCACGGACAAGTCGTGTCGAGCTCCTTCGAACTCCACCAGACGCGTCGCGGCGGGAATCAAGGCGAGTGCTGCCCGCATCTCCTCCGTTGTCGCGAACTCGTCCTTCGATCCGTGGACGACAACGGTCGGTGTGTTCAGGTCGGGCAGGTGTTCGGTTCTGAGCTTCTCGGGCTTCTTCGGTGGATGCAGTGGATAGGAGAGTAGGACCAGGCCGTCGGCAAGTCCCGGGTTCTCCACCGCAAGCATCGACGCCTGCCGACCGCCGTACGAATGTCCGCCGAGCAGAACGGGTCCGGGCACCGAGTAGTCCTTGCGAACAGCAGCAATCACCTCGGCAATGCCCGCGCGATCCTCTGCAGCACGCGACGGATGCGGAGGCCCCGAAGCTCGACGCACCCGAAACGCGAGATCGAAGCGCAGAACTTGCACTCCTGCCGCAGCAAAGCCGTCGGCAACAGCACGCAACAGCACGGTGTCGCAGTTACTTCCCGCGCCGTGAGTCAGTGCAAGCGTGGCGACGGGCGACGCGAAGGACACAGATGCAGGTCGATGAAGGAAACCGTGCACCGCACCTTCGTCGACCGTTTCGACAGTAGTCATGGACGCATCCTTGTCCGGCCCGCTCGGGCCTGTTCGACCGCGGCAGTCATGCTGCCCTCGTAAACCGGACCGTGTCCGGGAAACAGCACGCCGGCAGGTGCAGCGGCGATATTGTCCAACGCCTGGTCGGTCGCTTCACGGTCATGATTGAAGGGGCACACCAGAAACTGTGGTCCGGCGACGCTCGACGTCGCGTGTCCGGTCACCAGAGCGTCACCCGACGCGATCACTCCTGCGTCGGGAACAAGGTAAGCGCTGTGGCCGTCGGTATGCCCATGAGTGGGAATCGGCACGATCCGACCGGGAACGTCCAGCGCACCACCGGACGCAAAGGACTGTGCCCGAGGCAGTTCCGCACCTTTCAACGCGCCGACTCCGATCACGTCGCGAAGCCATTTCGGAGCACCTCGCCGCCACAACAGCAACGGAACTCCGGCCGGCGACAACTGTTGCAGATACTCCCTCTTCGCATGAGGCACTTCCAACGGATCCATCAGGACCGGAACTTCGAGCCGAGTCACGATGTCCGCGATCCCACCGATGTGATCGATGTGCGCGTGAGTGACGAGAATTGCCCGAACATCCCCGAGCTGGTGACCGATCTGTTCGATCGAGCGTTCGACGTCGGTGCCGTTGGCCGGATATCCGCCGTCGATCAAGGTCAGATCGGACCCCTCTTCGACCAGGACCCAATTGGCGTGACCGCACCGAACCAGATGTGTGTTCTCGATCTGCGTGATCGACAGTGCCGCAGTAGTCATGCTTGGTAGTCTGCGCCACGTGTCGGAATCCGTGAAGCAGGCCAGCAGCCGCAGCATTCGAGATCGCGCCGAAGCATCCTTGGTGGCAGCCGCATTCGCACTGCCCAGCGCGGTGAAACGTCGAATCACCGGACCACCCGTCGTCATCGAGGGCAACACGCTCGACGCCGACGCACACCTTCTGCTCACGCTCGCGAGGACGCGGCCACTCCCCTCGCATTCAGCCGATCCCCAGTCACTCGCCGCTGCTCGCGCCAATCTCACCCGAACCGCGATCATGATGGGCGGCAGGCCCACGCCCGTCCACACCGAGGAGATCTCCGTTTCGGGTGCCGACGGCCCGCTTCGCGCCCGGCTCTACGTCCCGACAGCCGACACCGGCGCTCTGCTCGTCTACTTCCACGGCGGCGGGTGGGTACAGGGCAGCATCGAATCCCACGATGCCCCGTGCCGCCTGTTGGCCGAAACCTCCGGCGCACGGGTCATCTCGGTCGACTACCGGCTCTCACCCGAATTCGCTTTCCCCACACCGGTACACGATGCCTACGCCGCCTACCTCGATATCGTCGACCGCGCCGACGAGTTCTGCGCAGACCCGACGCGCATCGCTGTCGGGGGCGACAGCGCGGGCGGGCATCTTTCCGCAACGGTCGCGCTGCGTGCCCGCGACGACGGCAAGACCCCACCGGCGGCGCAGCTGTTGATCTACCCCGCGACCGACTTTCACGAGAAGGCCCCCTCGCGAACGACGTTCGGTGAAGGTTTCTTCCTGACCGAGGCCAACATGAACTTCTACGAGTCCAGCTTCCTCGGCAGCAATGCCGATCGACTCGATCCGATGGTGTCGCCGCTACGCGCCCCCGACGCGACCGGACTGCCGCCGGCCATCGTGATCACGGCGGGATTCGATCCACTCCGGGACGAAGGCGAAGCCTACGCAGCTCGATTGCGCGACAACGGTGTTCACGTGACCGATCGACGCTATCGCGGGTTCATCCACGGCTTCGTCAACGTTCTGGGACCGAGCGTGGGTTCGCGCACCGCCGTCGCCGAGATCGGCGGAATGCTCCGCGTTCTACTCACCCACCCAGCAAAATCTCCCGCAACGTATCCACCAGCGGATCAACCGGCAGCTCAGGGCTGATCGCACGCTGTAGCCCCAAACCGATTCCGACGCTGAGTATGCGCAGTGCCGCGGCGTTCGGGTCCAGTGCCGGCGTCACGCCGTTGGACTCGGCAAGATGTTGCACCACTCCGGCAATCAATCCGCGCACCTGATCGGCACCCGTCGCGATCTTTTCGCGGATCTCTTCGCTGTGCCGCGATCGCACCGAGAACTCGACTTCGAGCAACGTCCATCTCTTGTCCCCGATGGTTCGCTCGGCCCATCGCGCGAACTCGGCCACCGCGTCGTCGAGCGTCGAATTGGCTCCGAGCTGTGAGGTGATCTCGCCGACCTTGGTCAACCTGATTCGGCCGAGCACCTCGGCGCACAACTCGTCCTTGTTCTTGAAGTTCGAGTACACCGCACCTTTGGAATAACCGGCATCCTCGGCGATCTGATCGAGCGACGCGGCGGCGTACCCGCGATCGAGGAAATGTTCGACGGCCGTCGCCAACAAGGTCTCGCGGGTCATCGCCTGCGCTTCCTGCCTGGTCAATCGCGCCATCGGAACCTCCTCGCGGTTCTGAGTATCGAGATTCCAACGGTAGCCGAATACCGGAAGCGCACCGCAGGCGCACTCCCGAAACCCAAATTTGGGGTACCCACGTTATTCAGATACTGATAGTCTCCGAAATATGACTTCAGAAGTGACCGGCACCACCGCGCCCGGGTCCGGACGACACAGCGCGCCTAGACGGGGATTGGCAATCGGATGCGGCGGCACCCTCGGGTTCGCCTGGACCGTTGCTGCCCTCGCCTCGGTTCGGGACGCCCTCGACTGGGATCCCCGCGAAGCCACCGCCATCATCGGCACGTCCGCCGGAGCCGAGTTCGTGACAATGCTCGGCAGCGGAGTCGGCGTCGACGAGTTGGTAGCCATGCAACTCGGAGAGCCCGCCGCACGTCCCGAACTCCTCGCCCACACAGCATCGGCGCCCGGAAGAATCCCGCCACTTCCGAGTTTAGGGATCGGCAATCCACGACTGGTGACGCGTCGAGATCTTCCCGTTCTGAGCCGGATGAGCGGTATCGCACCGCGTGGTGGCGGCGACCCGTCCTGGCTCACCACGCTCGCCGAATCTCTTGCCCCTGGCGATTCGTGGCTCCCACATCCGTGCGCGTACATGGTATCCATGGACTACAGAACCGGGCGACGGGTCGCGTTCGGGGCACAGGGGGCTCCGAAAGCGACAGTCGGTGAAGCGCTTCGAGCGTCTTGGGCGATTCCCGGCTGGTTCCCACCTGTCACCATCGACGGCGTCAGGTACATCGACGGCGGCGCGGCGTCCACGGCATCGGTAGACCTCCTGCTCCCCCTCGAACTCGACGAGCTGGTTGTACTGGCGCCCATGGCATCTCGAACACTGAAGCCGGCGCGCGGCGCCGCCCGTATCGAACGCGGCGCCCTGCGGAACTCCATGTCCAAGGGCCTCGACCGGGAAATCGAACTGGTGCGCGCTGCGGGAACCAGGGTCTTGCGCATAGACGCCACCGACGACGATCTCGCCGTCATGGGCGCCAACTTCATGGACGGCCGACGGCGGCTCGCCACCTTCGAATCATCCCTACGTACAACACGTGCGAGCGTGAAACGCGAACTCGATGCGCGCCCGTTCCACTCCACCCCGTCCCACCAGTGAAAGCGCAGACTCAGTGAACAACAGAACTGACCACTTCGAGGTCGTGATCATCGGTGGCGGGATCTCCGGGATCGGTGCAGCAATTCACCTGCAGCGCCTCGGGATCGACAATTTTGTCCTGCTCGAGAAAGCGGACTCCCTCGGCGGCACCTGGCGCGCCAACACCTATCCCGGTTGCGCCTGCGACGTCCCGTCCGGCCTGTACTCGTATTCCTTTGCCGCCAATCCGGATTGGACCCGACTGTTCGCGGAGCAGCCGGAGATCCGCGAGTACATCGAGGACACGGCCGTCCGCCACGGGGTCGACAAGCACGTTCGCTTCGGGGTCGAAATGCTCTCCGCACAGTGGGACGCATCGCAATCACTCTGGAAAATCACAACTTCCAGCGGTGAACTCACTGCTCGTTTCGTGATAGCCGCCGCCGGCCCGTGGAACGAACCCTTGACGCCGGCGATCCCCGGGCTGGAAACGTTCGAGGGCGAGGTGTTTCATTCCTCGCAGTGGAATCACGACTACGACTTGATCGGAAAGCGCGTCGCCGTCGTAGGTACCGGCGCTTCCGCAGTCCAATTCGTGCCGCGCATCGTCTCCGACGTGTCCGCCCTTCACCTTTACCAACGCACCGCTCAATGGGTCCTTCCCAAACCCGATCACTACGTACCGCGGATCGAAAGGTCCGTCATGCGATTCGTACCGGGAGCGCACAAGGCTCTACGCAGCATCGAATACGGAATCATGGAAGCGCTTGGATTGGGGTTCCGCTATCCGTGGATCCTGCGTATCGTGCAGAAACTCGGGTCGGCCCAATTGCGCTTGCAGGTGCGCGATCCGAAGCTACGCAAGGCGCTGACTCCCGACTACACCCTCGGTTGCAAGCGACTACTCATGTCGAACTCGTACTACCCGGCCCTCGGCAGACCCAACGTGACCGTCCATGCCAACGCAGTCGAAGAGATCCACGGCAACACCGTGATCGGAGCCGACGGAGTGGAATCGGAAGTGGACGCGATCATCTTCGGAACGGGCTTCCACATCCTCGACATGCCCATTGCATCAAAGGTATTCGACGGAGAAGGTCGATCACTTGACGATCATTGGCAGGGAAGCCCGCGGGCGTACTTCGGTTCCGCCGTCAGCGGATTCCCCAACGCGTTCATTCTGCTGGGCCCGAGCCTCGGCACCGGACACACGTCGGCCTTCATGATTCTGGAAGCCCAACTGAACTATGTGGCACAGGCGATCGGCCACGCTCGTCGGCACGGCTGGAAAACCATCGACGTGCGCCCGGAAGTACAGGCAGCCTTCAACTCTCAAGTTCAGGAGGCATTGGGTACCACGGTCTACAACGCCGGTGGTTGCGAAAGCTATTTCTTCGACGTCAACGGCCGCAACAGCTTCAACTGGCCGTGGTCGTCAGGAGCCATGCGTCGACGGCTACGGGCCTTCGATCCATACGCCTACAACCACACGCTGTCCGACAACCCTGCGTCAGACGACACCGCCGCTGAGCCCACCACCACCCCCGAACCGGAGTACACCACATGAGCCTTTTCGGCACCACCTACCCGCCGATCGATCTCGACGGAGCAGTCGTCGTCATCTCCGGAGGTGGCCGCGGAATCGGCCGGGCCACAGCGGAGTTGTTCGCAGCTCGCGGCGCACTCGTCTGCGTCGGCGACCTCGACGAGGAGACGGCCGTCGACACCGCCGCATCCATCGGCGCACGGGCCCGCGGGTACGCTCTGGACGTCACCTCACGCGAATCCTGGGATGTGTTCGTCTCCACAGTGATCGGCGAATTCGGTCACATCGACATTCTGGTCAACAATGCGGGCGTGATGCCGCTCGGCAGCTTCCTCGACGAGTCCGACGCCACCAGTCGAGTAACCCTCGACGTCAATGTCTGGGGCCCGATTCACGGGATGCGCACCGTGCTGCCCGGCATGGTGGATCGGCGACGCGGCCACGTCGTCAACATCGCATCCATGGCAGGCAAGCTACCGGTGCCAGGAATGGCCGTGTACAACGCAAGCAAGTTCGGTGCGGTGGGCCTTTCCGCCTCTGCTCGTGTCGAATTCGCAGATTCCGGCGTCAGCGTCAGCGCCATCCTGCCCAGCGCGGTGCGCACCGGGCTCTCCTCCGGTGTGCCACTCGGAAAGGGCATGCCGACGGTTGAACCCGAGGTCGTGGCCAAAGCTGTCGTCGACACGGTCGCGCACCGGCGAGCCGAAACTACTGTTCCGCGTTACCTTGCGGGCTGGGACCTCATCGACGCTGTAGTACCCGAATGGATGATAAACATCGGACGCCGGGTGATCGACGATCGCCGCGCGCTGACATCGGTAGATCCGAACGGGCGTGCGGACTACGAAAAGCGAGTGGCACGTCAGGCCGAAAACGAGGAGCACGATCGGAGATGAAGCGGGTAGTTTCGTGGCCATGTACATCCGCCGCGAAACTTCTTCCGACCGTGACGCAATCTATTCACTGCTCGGGGCGGCGTTTGCCGACCAAGCGCCGCCCGGCGAGTCTCCCTACGAGATCGAACTGACACGTCAGCTCTTCGCCTCGAACGACTACTTACCGAAGTTGTCCCTTGTCGCCGTCGCCGGTGATGAGATCGTTGGTTTCGTAATCGGAACACGCGGATGGGTCGGTCCCGTTGAGGCGGTTGGCCTCGGCCCGTTGGCAGTCACACCGGACAACCAACGCAGCGGCGTCGGTTCGGCGCTGATGCACGCGGTGATCGGTGCGTCCGACGCTCTGGACGTGCCACTGCTCGCCCTCCTGGGCAGCACCGAGTACTACCCGCAGTTCGGGTTCGTCACCAGCACGGACGCCGGGATCGAGTCTCCGGAAGCCGAGTGGGGCGAGCACTTTCAGATCAGGACCCTCACCACGCACCGCCCCGATCAGACGGGGAAGTTTTCATACGCAACGCCTTTCGGGGTCGCTTGACCCTCAGCGCGATGTAAGAGTTCTTTGACATCCAGCGCACGTAGACCTACGCTCAGGCATGTCAAAGAACTCTTACACCTGGGAGGCTTCATGAGCACCACGGCACGGTGGAGCCTGATCATCGGTATCGGCGTCGCAGCAACGCTAGCCTTCAGCTTTTTTGCAGCATTGACCGCCGATGATCGGAAGACGTTGGCCTTCATCGTCTTCGCAATCGTCATGGCACCGGCTTGTATCGGGTCGGCGTGGGCCCTTTTTCCATCGGAGAACGACAAGGCCCCCGCCTACCCCGAGGACACCGTCGAAACAGAATGGAGTCGCAAGGCCGGCTTCGGCGCGTTCACCGACTTGATCACTGCCATGGGGATCGCGCTGATCGCGCACAATGTCTTCGGCGCTCCCGAACTGCCGCTCGTAATGTTTACAGCCCTCGGTCTGGCCGACTTCGGAATCCGGTACTGGGCAGTGTCGAGGGACCGCACCCCACATTCGAGATCTGACGAGATCTGATGCGCAACAACCTTCAAGAACTTCGTACGGCAGCCGGATTGTCACAGCAAGCGTGCGCCGACGCGCTCGGCATCACACGCCAGACCGTCATCTCGATCGAGAAGGGACACTTCGACCCGCGTCTGTCACTGGCGTTCCGAATCGCCGAATACTTCGACAAACGCGTAGACGACATTTTCTCCAGCTGACGCCGACTCGAACTGACGGAAGATCAGTCGAGCTGCGGTTTCAGTCGAGCTGCGGTTTCAGTCGAACAGAGTTGGCGCACCGTTTTCGTCGTTCCCGTCTTCGACGGCCGTTGCCTTCTTGCCCGAGCCCTTGCGGACGACGGTCAACGTCGTCGTTCGACGCGACAACCTGTGCCCGTCACTGTGTTCGAGCAGCGCCATCCCCTGGCGAACTTCGACTACCGTCCACGGACCCGCATGGCCGGCTGCCTGCACGAGGTCACCGGACTCCACCTCAGTTGCCATGACCACTCCTTGTTCGTCGTGTCCTGCACGTTCTCCTTCCTATTATCGACGCGGCCACCTGGTAGTCGACGCGCAGGGTACCTACGCTGCAGCTGCAACCTTGACCGCATGGCCGACTTCGGCTCGGAATGCCGCGTATTCGGGTGAGCCTCGGAGATCGTCGGGATCGACGCCGGTTCGTGGCAGATCGATTTTCAGGTCGAGCGCGACCTTGCCCGGACGGCTTGTCAGAACTACGACGCGGGAGCCGAGAAAGGCCGCCTCGTCGGCACTGTGAGTGACGAAGACACTTGTTCGCCCCGATTCGGCACTGACACTGCGCAGGTCCTCCTGCAGACGCTCGCGAGTGAGGGCGTCCAGCGCGGCAAAGGGTTCGTCCAACAGGAGCAACGACGTTTCGGCCGCCAAGGCACGAGCAATTGCCACCCGCTGCTGCTGCCCGCCGGAGATTTCCCAGATACGCCGGTCCGCAGTGCCGACCAGACCGACGCGGTCGAGAAGCTCGTCACGCCTTTGCCCGCGTTCGCTCTTCGCAACGCCGGCGTATTTGAGTGCCAGATCGATGTTGCCGCCCACCGATTTCCACGGAAAGAGCCGTGGCTGCTGAAACACCACTCCCGCACTCGACCCGGGAATCGGGTCGGATCCGGAGACCTGAACCGTTCCACTGGAAGGATTTTCGAAACCCGCGATCAGGCGCAGCAATGTGCTCTTGCCGCAACCCGACGCTCCGACGAGAACCAGAAACTCACCAGGTGTGACGTCGATCGATACGGGCCCGAGTGCCGTGACGGACTCTCGACCGTGGCCGTACCTGTGCGAGACGGTGTCGATTCGGATCGCGCCCGGGCGGTCGGGGGCGAATCCTCCCGAGGCCTGCTGTGCGGTCACGCTACTGGTCAAGGACATCGGGAAGCCCCTTCACATAGAGAGCATTCTGAAAGACCGCCAGATCAGGCACACTGTCGATCTGCTTCTGCTCGGCCAGGAATTGCGCTGCACTCTGCAGGTTCACTGCCAGATTCCCGGGAGCGCCCTCGGTGCCCAACCATTCCGGCGAGGAGATCTGCTCCGGAGTGAGGAACACACCCTGTTTCAACTGCGCTGCCGCGTCGTCCTTCGAGGCGCCTAATTGTGCGGCAACAGCTTCCGCTGCCGCGTTCGGATCAGTGGCGATCGTCGTGAGCGCGCGGGCCTGAACCTGGCGCCAGGTGTCGACGATCTCGGGGTGATCCTTGGCAAACGCAGTCGACACCACACCAAGATCGAGTGTCGGCTTTCCTGCTGTCGCGAGCTCACGGCTGGCGATCAACTGTGTTCCGTCCTTACGGAGTTCGTCGAGCGTGGGCAGCCAGGTGTAGACGGCATCGATGTCACCGCGCTGCCAGGCTGCGAGGGATGCTTGCGGCTGGAGATCCACCAACTGGACGTCGTCGGCACTGAGTCCGGCCTGGTTCAGCGATGCCAGCAGACTGTAGTGCGCGGTCGAGGAGAATGCCGTGGCCACTTTCTTGCCGCGCAGATCTGCGACGGTCTTGATTCCGGTTGCGTTGCGCGCCACCAGGGCTTCGTTGTCGCCGGCCACGTCGAGAACAAACGCGACCTGGTACGGAATGTTCAGCGGTGCCGAGAGGCCACGAGCAACCGGGCTCGAACCGATTGCGCCGAAATCGATTTCACCGGCGATGAAGGCGGTGTTGATGTCGGCTCCCGAATCGAACTTCGTCCACTTCACGTTGTATTCGGGCAGCGCGTCTTCGAGCCAGCGATTGTTCTTGACGATCAAGTCGCCGCTCGGGAACGACTGGTAAGCGATACGGATTGTTTCCTTGGACGAATCCTGGCCCGAATGATCCACTGAGCACGCACCGAGAACAAGGGCAAGGACGCCGATCAGCACCGTGAACGCCGTCCGGGAAGCCCTTCCTTCATTGCGCGTCGAATTACTGCTGCGCTTCAGATTGCTGCTGGCGTGTTTCTGATTGTCAGTCATACTTTTCCCCTCCAGGGAACGGCGCGGCGCTCTGCAGCCCGCAGCAGTCCGTCGATGATCAGGCCGGAGAATCCGATGGCAAAGATCCCCACCAGCACGACCGGCGTGTTGTTGTAATTGCTTGCATCCTTGACCATTCCGCCGATTCCGGGGATGCCGTTGAACAGTTCGGCCGCGACCACCGACGAGTACGCCATACCCACCGACAGCCGAATGCCCGTGAAAGTTTCCGGTAAGGCCGACGGGACGACGACGTCCCGGATCACCTGCGCCCGTGAGGCTCCCAGGGCCCTGGCCGCTTCGACCAGTCCGACCGGCGCCGCGACCACAGCAGCTGTGGTGGCCACCGCTGCCGGCGGAAGAGCAGCGAGCGCCAGCAATGTAATCTTCGGCGCCTCGTCGATTCCCAGCCAGATCACCAGCAGGAAGAAATACGCCAGGGGCGGCAGTGCGCGCAGGAACGTCAACCACGGTTCGAGCAGGCTCCGCAGCCATGTCACCGATCCCATGGCCAAACCGAGGATCACGCCCAATCCGACGCCGATGATCACACCGACCAGCACCCGTCGCAGCGTCATGTAGAGGTGCTCCCAGAGCAGGTAGCCCTGGTAGCCGCGCACTCCGTCGTGCGTGGTCATCGTGTTGACGAAGGCATGCCAGACCGTGCTCGGGAACGGCACGAAGGTCTCACTCCAGGTGCCGCTCGCGGCAGCGACCTGCCACAGGGCCAAGAATGCGATCACGGAAAGCACCGGCAGTCCGACAGTGGTCGCACTCGAAGTCCACGGCCGACGCGGCTCACGGTTCGGTTCCGTGACTGATGTTGGTTCTATTGCTTCGACAGGAGTCGACATCGCTGTTCTTCCTCGACGTACGGAAAATTCCGGCACACATGCAGCAACGGGCGCATATGCAGGGGCGAAGGCGCACAGAGCGGCGCCATTCTCACTCAGGAGAGTCGGAAGGAATCAACAGCAACAGCAGTTGGCACCAAGACGGCACAGGTCGACGGCGATGCGTCGTGTCAGTGGCGTCGAGGGCATGGGGGTAATTACTACCTGTGTCTGCAATTACCCGCAAATGCGGGGGAAATAGGCGTCAGTCGGCCAAGCGAACCGACAGCGAATACATGAGCGGGATCTCGGGTCGTCCGGCCGGGACTCCCCAACGCTTGCCGCCGAGTTCAGCCATCTCCTCGAATCCTTGCCAACCGTTGGCGTACGGGTACTCGTCGAAGGACTCGAGCGTCAATCCGGCGCGCCGCAAAGCTCCTAGCACTTCGGAAATGGACCAGTTGAATTCACATGAGGGGAAAGGATTTTCGAAGTTCTCGACTCCGTTTCCCTCAGCGCCTGGCAAGATGAGATCGGCCGAATCTGCCACGTAGTCGCCCACGCCACGGGGTTCGGTCACGGGAGTCCCGCCTCCGTACGGGTATGTCAGCGACCACTTCTCGTCGAAACACATGGCAAACGGATGAAACTCCACCAGAACGAATCGACCGTTCGGCGCCAGAACACCGGCAATCCCCTCGGCCCACTCGTCGAGATCGGGTAACCAGATCACCGTTCCGTACGAAGAAAAGACTCGGTCGAACTTTCTCTGGCCAGCGGCAGCAGCGCGGAGCCACGCAGATACATCGGCACGCTCGAAATCGGCGGCAATATCGGATTCCGCGGACAAGGTTCGGGCGAAGTCGATCGCGGAATCCGCGATGTCGACGCCGGTCACCGCGGCACCGAGAGCGGCCAAACTCAACGAATCCTGACCGGAATTGCACTGCAGATGAAGAATCGAGGAGCCGTCGATCTCGCCGAGCAGCGCCAGTTCTTCCGGATACAAGGTCGACCCGCCGTTGCGAAAGAACTGTGCCTGGTCTCCTTTGTGACTGTTGTGAGCGACGGTCGCCGCATTCCACGACAACCGATTCATCTCCGCTGCATCCATCACTACTGCATCCACCTCTACTGCATCCACTTCTCGACCCACAACAAGTCCGCCCGAGTTCACCACGTCCCCGGTCACGTCGGCAATCGATTTACTGGGCCGGAAACCTATCCGAACGAAGATGCAACAGGTTACAGTTTTTCGACGGACCATCGAAGGAGAACCAGTGCGCTACGGACTCAGCCTGTTCACCAGTGATCGCGGCATCCGCCCTGCCGATGCAGCAAAGGCTGCGGAGGCGAATGGATTCGACGCCTTTTACGTTCCGGAGCACACTCACATCCCCGTCTCGAGGGATTCCGATCACCCCGGAACCCAGTCGGCCGAATTGCCCGACGACCGTTACATGCGCACACTCGACCCCTGGGTTGCCCTCGGCACCGCCGCGTCGGTCACGAACACCATCCGATTGGGCACCTCCGTGGCCCTCCCCCTCGAACACGATCCGATCACTCTCGCGAAAACCATCGCATCGCTGGACCATCTTTCCGGCGGACGCGTGGTCTTCGGCGTCGGATTCGGCTGGAATGCAGAGGAACTCGCCGACCACGGCGTACCGCCCAACAAACGCCGGACCGCACTCCGCGAGTATCTCGAAGCCATGGGCGAACTGTGGTCGAAGGAAGAAGCGTCGTACGACGGCCAATTCGTGAAGTACGGACCCAGCTGGGCGTGGCCCAAACCAGTTCAGAAGCCCCGTCCTCCCATCCTCTTGGGCGGCGGCGGCAACGAGAAGACTTTCAAGTGGATCGCAAAGTCTGCCGACGGGTGGATCACCACACCCATCGAGCAGGAGATCGACGGAAACGTGGAACTGCTCCGAAAGATCTGGGCCGAAGCAGGTAGAGTCGGCGAGCCTGAAATAACCGTCCTGGCAGGCAAACCCGATTCGGAGAAGCTCGCCCACTGGGAAGACATCGGTGTCACCGAAGCAATGTTCGGCACTCCGGACAAGAGCCCCGACGAGGTTGTCGGATACATGGAACGTCTGGCAGCCAAGCTCGGACGGTGAGGTCCGCCACAGCATCTTGACCTCAACTGCACTCGAGGTTTTAACGTCGGTATTGCACAAGACAGTGCAACGGCAGCAAAACCCGAGACAGAAGAGGGGCGAGGAGTGACCACAAAACTGGTTGGCACCCAATCTGTTTCGGACGACTCTGTTGATGCGGAGCCGTCCATCCGAAACTCCTTCGTCGAGGCGTTCCGGAACCATCCCGCCGGCGTCTCGATCATCACCGCAACGGGCGATGACGGCCCGGCCGGCATCACGTCATCGTCGGTGATCTCGATCAGCGCCGATCCTGCAGTTCTGGCGTTTTCACTGCAGTCGTTGCGAGGCTCTGCGAGCGTCATCGCTTCCGCCCGCAGTTTTGTTGTTCACCTGGCAAATTCGGCGAACGAACGACTGGCTTCCACGTTCGCAACCCGCGGCGCTGTGCGCTTCGGAGACGATATGCCCTGGTCGTTTCTCTCGACGGGTGAACCGTTCCTACATGGGACAGGCCACGCCCTGCGTGCGGTTCCCTTGAATGCCACTACATGTGGCGCCGCAGTGATCGTCACTGCACGCGTCGTCGACGTCATCGATCCGCAGCACATGTCAGCGCCGCTCGTCTATCACAATCGAACCTATCGGAATCTCTCGACTCACAACATTTCCTCAAAGGAAGGCATGTCACATGACTGAATACGTTCTCCCCGAACTGGATTACGACTACGCCGCTCTCGAACCGCACATCTCCGGCGAGATCATGGAACTGCACCACAGCAAGCACCACGCCACGTACGTGGCGGGCGCCAACAGCGCAATCGAGCAGTTGGCTGCTGCGCGCGAAGACGGCACGATCACCGCGAAGGCGCCGCTGCTCAGCAAGAACCTCGCCTTCCACCTCGGCGGCCACACCAATCACTCCATCTTCTGGAAGAACCTCTCCCCCAACGGCGGTGAGCGGCCAGAGGGCGAGTTGGCAGCCGCAATCGACGAGCACTTCGGCACCTTCGACGCATTCGTCAACCACTTCTCCGCTGTAGCAACCACTTTGCAGGGGTCCGGCTGGGCGGTACTGGCCTACGACACGGTCGGGCAGCGCCTGGTCATCGAGCAGCTCACCGACCAGCAAGGCAACATCAGCATCGGTATCGTTCCGTTGCTCATGCTCGACATGTGGGAGCACGCTTTCTACCTGCAGTACAAGAACGTCAAGGCCGACTACGTGAAGGCCTACTGGAACGTCATCAACTGGGAAGACGTTGCACAGCGATACGCGACGGCCACAGCGGCGACGGGCTTGATCGTCCCCGCCTGATCGTCCCCACCCGATCACTGCCATATCACCCCGATCAGCCCAGCTCGGCACGGTGGCTCCGTTGCCGAGCTGGGTTTTTACACCCCCGAGATCGATGTATGTGAAGGCAGGTAACATACACCGAGCGCGGCTGACTCGGCCGTCCGCCGATTCGACTCCGAGGGGAACCAGTGCTCGATATCAGTGGTTTGATCGCGACGTGGCGTCCGACGCTGGACACCGCAGCACGCAATGCATGGGGACTCTCGTTCGGCGACGGTGTCGAGAAGACCGAACGCACCCCGTCCGTACTGATCAGCGAAGGTCCACACCGCGATCTGTATCGCTTCGGCGCATTGTGGAGGCCAAGAGGTAATCCGGTTCTCCTCGTACCGCCCCTCGCGGTTTCAGCCGACTGTTACGACCTTCGTGCGGGCCAAAGCCTCGCCGCGCACCTACTGGATGGGGCGAACACGCCCTACCTCCTCGACTACGGGACCATGCGGTACTCCGACCGCGGGATGGGTTTCGAGGCCTGGGTCGACGACATCATCCCGGAAGCGATCCGTACGATCTCGGACCTACATGACGGCGCACCGGTTTCGCTGATCGGGTGGAGCCTCGGCGGGACCATGTCTCTGCTCACGGGCTCCGCTCACTCCGACCTGCCGATCGCATCGATCACGGCAATCGGAACGCCAATCGATTACACGAAGATTCCCGCTATCAGCCCCTTGAGGCTGATCGGCAAATACACGGGCGACACCCCACTCACGTCCGCGACCAATCTTGTCGGCGGACTACCTGCTCCACTCGTTCAGGCGAGTTACAAGGTGACGGCGTTGCAGCGCGAAGTTCTCAAGCCATGGTTCATCATGCGCAACCTCCACAACACCGAGACACTGGCTCGCATGGAATCGATAGACAAGTTCATGGCAGCCATGCCTGGATACCCTGGCAAGGCTTTTCAGCAGATCTGCGAACAACTCATGCTCGGCAACAATCTCTACAACGACGCCGTCACGCTTGCCGGACGCGAGATCAAACTGTCAGCTCTGAGCGTTCCCGTTCTCGCGATCGGCGGCACCACTGACGTGATTGCACCCATCGCTTCGGTGGAAGCAATCACGTCGGTCCTCACCGGCGCGCCGTCGGTCCGGTTCGAGAAGGCGCCGGGAAGTCACCTCGGGCTCGTTGCCGGCCCCACCGCGAGAGACTCCACCTGGGCGCACATCGACGAATTCTTGAAAGAGAATGCACCGCAGTTGGTTTCGACCAGCTAAATCACGGCGTTGTGATGCCCGCGGCTACAGCTGCCTTGTGCCAATCCGGGAATTCACTCAGCAAACGGGTGTACAACTGGGCGTCGTCGACGGTGTCGATGTCGTCCAGCGCGAAGAATCCGGCATTGTCGACCACCCTGCCGTCGAGGTCGTCGAGCTTCTCCAGCACTCCGTAGTTGGCCTTGCCGATTCCGACGAACTGCCAAAAGGCCGGGAGCCCAGACGCTTCGCGCATCAATTTCGTGATTTCCTTGCGCTCGCTGAAGCCACCGTCGGTGAAGAACAGGACGAGCGTCGGCGCCGAACCACGTGTCAGGCCGGAAAGAATCTCAGTCATGATCGGCACTTCACGATTTGCGGCGCCGATCTTGTCGTAGTTGAATCCGCCGTGCGAGCCGCGCAAGTGCAGGTAGGTATCCGACCACTCTTCCGCGTCATGGACAGAGATCTCGGGGAGTTTGACGAAGCTGACTGCATACAAGTACGGCTCCAGCTTGCCGTCGTCATCGAGTTGGATCGCAACGGGAATCATGCGTTCGACAACACGATGCACCACTCTGGTGCGGTACTGCTTGGCCATACTTCCGGTTTTGTCGATCACCAGGACCACCCGTGCCCGAATTCCGTTGCCACCCTTGGTCAGCAGGACCTTGGCCACTTCGCGCTTTCGGAGGTCCAGCTTCTCCCTCTTCACCATGGAGAGTTTGGCTTCGTCGGGCACGGTCCGGATACCGCCTGTCGATTCAGCA
The DNA here is from genome assembly GCF_031763325.1 of Rhodococcus sp. SG20037. Taxonomy (NCBI): domain Bacteria; kingdom Bacillati; phylum Actinomycetota; class Actinomycetes; order Mycobacteriales; family Nocardiaceae; genus Rhodococcus; species Rhodococcus sp. SG20037. Next base: position 5,158,077 of record NZ_CP134497.1, read on the forward strand.
GAGCCGGCGGGTCGAGCCGGCGGTTCCTCGTCGACCGAAACGCCGAATGCTGTTACCAGGTCCGCCAATCCGCTGTCCCAGCCAGCTGACACGTTTCGCAGCTTCCAGCCCGTGCCGCGGCGATAGATCTCGACGAGAACCGCTGCTCTCTCACTCGTCAACCCCAAAGCCTGAGCCACGATGGCGGTGGAACCAACCTGCTCCACCACGACACCAAGGCCCCCGACAGCAGACAGGGTTCCGTTTGCCGCCGCATCAAGTGCCACGGCAACACTCAGCTGATGGATGTCAGCGGGCAACCTCGCAATGTCGATTTCGATGACGCCGCCGGACTCCAAGCGCACCGCGCCTTCGGGTGAGACCGGCTGATTGAAGAAGACAAAATCTGCGTCGTCCCGTACTTTGTTCCGTTCGTCGAGCTGGAACACCATCAGGTCTACCGTGCCCGGGGCGCTACCGTTCACCGCCACCTTCAGCGAAGTTCCCTCAACGACTGTGTTCGCTCCACGCGCCAGCTCCATACCGGAAGATTAGCTGGCCACCAAAGAATCAACGGCCCCGCGGTCGGAAGAATCACAGCACACTTTCAGCAATCGCGAGGATTCTCGAGGCAGACTGTTCGTGGAAGATTTGTCGCACGCGGGACCAAGAGCCTGAACATCGACAGAATCCTAGGGTCGATCAGGAGGTCAAAATGCCGCACGGCCAGACGCGCACCATCCCGATGTTGCCACTCTTGCCACCTCTGACGAATTTCGACGACGCAAGTCGCTCGGTCGTGTCCTACCTCGACGAATATCTTCCGCTGGCACTGTGGTCGATCACGCGGTTCGACGGGTCCAATCAAATCTTTCTCACCGTCTCACCCAACCCACTTCACATCGAATTCGGCGAGACCCGGGCTTGGCCAAACACCATGTGCAGCGAGGTGGTACTCGGAAATGCGCCGCCAGTCTCATCGAATCGCGCGCTCGTGCGCGCACTGTCCCGTGATGGCAGGTGGGAAGGCATTGGCGCATACGTCAGCATCCCAATCCTCCACAACGACGGCAGTCTCTTCGGCACTCTGTGTGGCGCCGACCCGAGTGCGGGCGACTCCGCACTCGAGGACAACCTGGCCCTCCTCAATCTCCTGTGCCGACTTCTCGGAACCATTCTCGACGTCGACTATCAGCGCGCGCAGTCAGTCCGACTGGCCGAAACTGCGCAACTCGATGCCGAGACCGACCCGTTGACAGGTCTTCTCAATCGGCGCGGGTGGAATCGCATCCTCGAGGCCGAGCAAACTCGGTACCGCCAATTCGCCGATCCGGGAGCTATCATCATCGTCGATCTGGACGGCATGAAGACCATCAACGACGAACTCGGCCACGCCGCGGGCGACAAATACGTTCAAAGGGCCGGCAAGATCTTGGCAGCGTGCGCGCACCCTGGTGCGGTGGTTTCACGGTTGGGCGGAGACGAGTTCGGAATCGCTCTGCCCGATACACAGCCGCGCGCCGTCGACTACCTGCTCGAGTGTTTGGAGAAGGCGTTCCGGAATGCCGACGTCTGTTGTTCGATCGGTCGAGCCGACTTTTCCATGACCCAAAGCCTTTCCGAGACTTGGGATACGGCCGATGCGGAGATGTACCGCCACAAGCGCTCGAAGCACTGATTCGACTCCTCCACGGCCGGTTGGCACCGCATCGGAGGATCCCTTCGATGCGGTGCTCGGTCCGTGTTCTGTTGTCGCCAAAGAGGTTTGACCTCTCAGGTTTTGAAGGTGGTGTTCGCCGGCCTGGGTTGCTGTCCGGGGTCGATCGAGGGCGGCGGGATGAACCAGGGTTTGTTGTCGACTCCTATTCGGATTTCCCATTTCCCGACGAACCCTGATTTTCGGTGCATCAGCCGGTGGTGTGAACGGCACAGCAGGACCAGGTTGTTCATCACCGTCGGGCCACCGTTGGCCCAGTGCCAGATATGGTGCGCATCAGTCCAGGCAGGCACGCATGTGCAGCCCGGGAAGGCGCAGCCTTTGTCTCGGGCGATGAGGGCGACGCGTTGTTCGGCGGTGACCAACCTCTTTCCTGGTTGCGCATCCAAGGGCGCGCCGTGATCGTCGAGCAGAACGGTGGAGAGGAAGCAGTCGCATCCGAGAAGTCGGGTCTGCGACACCGAGAGTGGCCCGAGCCAGGGCATGTGGCCGACATCAAGATCCGACAAGTCCAGATCGGGTGAGCCTTCGTCGTCCACATCAGAAGGCGACGCGGCGCAATCCCGATGCTCAGCGAGATCACGCGCATTGATGTGCACGTTCACGTGTGGACGCTGACCACCATCGGTACCAGTCTTGGCGCAATCGAGATAGCGGCGGATCAGTTCGGCGAACCCGTCCGCCGTCCGCTTGGCCGCCGACCGAGAATCCGGGGTTCCATCGGGTGCCGGGGTGGGCATCGTCAGATTCGACAACGCCGACAGCAACATCTCGCCGGTGAGGGCGTCGAAATCGCCGCGCACCACCACTCGACCGTTCAATGTCGACGCGATCCGGAGCTCGTTGAGGTCGGTATCCTCGGCGGGCGGAATCTCATCGGATTCGAACACTCGCTCCAAGGTCGCGATCACGTTCCGCACCTTCGTGGTCGTCGCTTCCACCCCCGACGCAGCAGCCAACAACAGATCGATGCACTTCGGTAGTGCTTCCTCCGGCATGCCTTTCGGCGGTGATTCGCAGAACGCCACGATCAACACGGCATGATCGAACGAGCAATCCCCATCATCGAAGCCTGCCGCCACCGCCGGAAACGGCCGCAAAGCTGCACCCAGGGCGGCGATCTTCTTCCCGTCCCGAACCTGCAGCATCGTGTTGGCCGCCAACCACGAACCGACCCCGCGGCTGGCGATCACCTGATCATCCGGGCGCATCGAGAGTTCGTCGACCACTGCCACCCGCACAGCCTCGAGACGAAGAATCTCCGCGCTCGCCGACACCGCAGCCGCACGTAACTCAGCAGCCGACAACTGCCACAGGCGTCCGCGTAACCCCACCGCAGAACCAGACACCACGTCCGACAGACAAACACTCATTGAATCCCCCGATCCCCTCCCCAAATCATACTCGAACATGCGTTCGAGTCAATACCTCGCTACCAGCGCAAATAAGAGCAGGGAATAGTTCGACCGTCACACGCGTATTATTTGAGTAAGCAATACTTGCGGTCGCAAATAAATGGAGGGCGTCACCGATGACAACTGATGAACACGTACGTGGTCGTGTGTGGCGCGACCTCGTCGTCTCCCACAGCGTCATCCTCGGCAAGATGGAGGCGGACCTTCGAACCACCACCGGACTCACCCTTGGCCAGTACGACGTTCTGCTCCGACTGCACGAAGCTCCGGGAAACACGATCCGAATGGGCGATCTGGCCGAACTGGTCCTGGTCACCACCAGTGGCGTGACGCGCGTCGTCGATCGATTGGTCGAGGCCGGATTAGTGGAGCGCGTTAGACCGGACAACGATCGACGCGTCGTGACGGTATCGATGACGCCTGCGGGCAAGAAGACGCTTCGAAAAGCGTCCGCCATACACACGCGAGGGATCGCCGAATACTTCTCCGATCTCATTGAAAACGAGGAGCTTCCGGTACTCGAACGCTTCTTCTCCCGACTTGCCACACATCACACGAATCAAGGCGGCGCATGCGATGCGCACGTAGAACAGCTTTCCATCACCCCCACGAACAGATAGCGAGAAACAACATGGCTTTCGAATTGGGCGTCTACCATTTCGGTGAACTCACCCCAGACCCCACCACCGGCGCGATGATGAATCCCGGTGTCCACCTTCGTCATTTGGTGGAGCAGGCAACCGTTGCCGATCAGGTTGGACTCGATGTCTTCGGCGTCGGCGAGCACCATCGCACCGACTTCGCAGTCTCAGCCCCTGCCGTTGTGCTCGCGGCAATGGCTCAGGCTACCGACAACATCAAGCTGTCCAGCGCCGTAACCGTACTCAGTTCCGACGATCCCGTACGTGTGTTCCAACAGTTCGCGACAGTCGACCTGCTTTCCGAAGGCCGTGCCGAGATCATTGCCGGCCGAGGTTCGTACACGGAGTCATTTCCGCTCTTCGGGTACGACTTGTCCCAGTACAACGAACTCTTCGCCGAAAAGCTTGATCTACTACTGAAACTGCGCGACGAGAACCCGATCAACTGGGAAGGACAACTTCGCCCACCACTGATCGACGGTGACGTGACGCCCCGCCCGGACCGTCAGATTCCGGTGTGGATCGCAGTCGGAGGTACTCCGGCCTCTGTCGTCCGTGCCGCGAAACTAGGCCTGCCCCTCTCACTGGCCATCATCGGTGGAAGTTACCAACAGTTCGAACCGTTCGTCGATCTATACCGCAGGGCTGCAGCGGAGTTCGGACACGATCCGAAGAAACTGGCTGTCTCGATTGCTTCGCCAGGATTTGTCGATACCTCGAAGCAAACAGCACTCGACACGTCGTACCCGTACTTCCAGGCCGGGTGGATGCAGAATCATCATCAGCGCGGAAACGGAGTTCCCATGCCGCGCAGGGCATATGAAGCGCAGGCAACCACCGCGGGTGCGTTCTTCCTCGGCGGCCCGCAGGAAATCATCGACAAGACGATGGCGCAGTACGAACTGTTCCATCATGACCGGATCATGATCCAGATGGGGTTCGGCAACGTGCCACAGAGGGACATGCTGCGTGCGATCGAGATCCTCGGCACCGAAGTAGCCCCCGTTGTGCGTAAGGAAATCGAATCACTGAAGTCGTCCCAAAAATAGGAGTTTCGATGAGCACACCGCTCAAAATTGTTGCCGTTGTCGGCAACCTTCAAAAACCCTCCAAGACTCGTGCCCTCGTCGACCTGATCGTCGAAACCTTGGGAGACTTCGAGCAGATCGACACACGAGTTTTCGAGATCGTGGATCTGATTCCAGGTCTTGCATCTGCTCTGGATCGCGATCACGTCGACTCAGTGACCGCCGAAGCGCTGGCAGCAGTCGAGTCCGCCGATATCGTCATCGCGGCGTCACCGGTGTTCCGCGGTTCGTACACGGGAATGTTCAAGCATTTTTTCGATCTCGTCGACCAGTACGCGCTTGCCAACACTCCGGTGATTCTTGCCGCTACAGGTGGTAGCGACCGCCATGCTCTCGTGTTGGATCATGCCCTGCGGCCACTGTTCGCTTTCTTCCAAGCGCTGACCGCTCCGGTCGGAATCTATCTCAGCTCAGGTGATTTCGACGGAACGACCATCCTCAATCCCGAGGTATTCGAACGTATCGAGATGGCAGCAAAGGACGTCCTGCCGGTAGCGAGGATGCTCGCGGAGCGGCATCGAGTTGCGCTGACGTGAACGCCCCTCGTCTGCACAACAATGACCCGGAACCACCACCAGCGGTCACGACTGGCAATGCGGCTGATCCAGCACACTTACGCCGCTGATCCACATCGCATCACCGAACACCGTTTTTCAGTGATTCTTCAGCTCCATCGCAGTAGCGTCGAAAGGGCCACCTCATGTCAGGAGCCCCCATGACCACCCCGGATCAACCCACTGTCCAGCAATCCGTTCCTCAGCACCCGATTCGACCACCCGTCAATGCGGGCTGGGCAGTGGTCTCGCTGCTGTTCTTCTGGCCGCTTTCCTTCTCCGCTTTCACGCACGCCTTCAACGTGTATCCGCTGTGGGCTGACGGCGATGTGGCCGGGTCGCGGTATGCGTCCGATCGAGTGAAACGGCTCGGTCAGATCTCGCTGTGGATCGCAGGCGGCCTACTACTCCTGGTCTGCATCCTGTACGCGATTGCGGCAATCGTGTGGTTCGCCAACGGTGGCCACGATTACGGTCCGCGGCGTATGCGCTGAACAGCCACCCTGGACAACCACACCACCAGGACATCACCTCATCAATCGATCGACGAACGCCATGGTCTGGTCCATCGAAGCGACCGTCGTTTGACCGTGGCTGATTCCGGCGAGTTCTTGATACTCGAACTGCGTTCCCCGCGAACGCATGTCGACCAGTTGCGCCCAGGTAAGGGCGACAGGAACCGTTGTGTCCGACACGCTCTGCACCACGCGCAGTGGACGGTCGTAGCCGTCGACCGGCACCTGCATCATCTCGCGGAACAGGTCGTACATGCGCGGCGTCCATACCGACCGAGAAAACAACGAGCTCAACTGGATTCGTTCGGCTCGAATGTGTCGGCCGAGATCTCCGGCGCACAGTGTCCGAGCCTTTTCCATCCACTCGATCCCCTGCGGCGAGAGAACCTCGCGAATGTTCTCTTCGGGTCGTTGATCGTCGATCCCAGCCAGGACGTACAGCGCATATCCCACCAGCCCGGTGATACCGATGTCGGGAAACAGCGGGCCGCCCAACGGAAACAGCCCTTCCATGTGTGTGGGGCCTGCGACGACAACCGAGCCACGGAAATCCAATTCCGGTGCACGAGTGGTGGCATCGTGTCCCGCGAAGTACGCCGCATGACCACCTTCGGACAAACCCGCGACCATCCACCGCGGACTCAGCACATTGCCGTACAACTCGTGCGCGGCCCGCACGATGTCGACGGCATTCGCCCCGGCGGCATGTCCGTCGAGATAGGCCAGCACCCCGTCGGTACCAACTCCCGAGTAGTCGGTAGCGACCACCGCGTACCCCTGCTCCAACCAGCGTTCGATCGGTTCGATCTCGCCCGGACCGAATCCGGTCGACGAGGGTGCACACTGATCCGCACTGCCCAAAGTTCCGTGGGCATAGGAGATGACGGGCCAACCGCCCGCCGGTGGGGCGCCTTCCGGCAGAAACACGGACCCTGACGACTCTCCCCATCTGTCAGCGGTACGCAGAGTTCGATAGACGACCCGCTGCGTCTCACCGGCGCCGACCGGAAACACTGCGGCCGAGAGTTCGCCATAGGACTCCAGCGCGCCCGCGACTTCCGGTTCGTCCGCCGTCGCCACTGCAACACCTGACCCCCACCCGAGACCCGACAACAGAATGCTCGCCACCACGGCCGCAACAGAGGTTCTACCCGAACGACTCACCACGCCAACCCCTCCCGACCTGTGCAGAGCATGATGTCGATATGCAGATCATCATCACCGGTCACCGCCTGCCCGGACGTGAGTGTTCCGAAACCGCAACCTTCGAAGAGCGCAGCAACATCCACGTCGGCGTTCAGCGCCGAGGCAAGCCACACGAAATCCTCGACCTCGTACCGGGAGATACCGAGACAGTGCGATGGGAACTGACAGCGAGTCTGGAGCGAAAGTCCGGTGCCTGGGACTTACTCGGTCCATACATCCAGGGTCCACCTCGCGGACGCTTCATCTACCTGTCCTGGGTGACGGTATCCGATGACCAGACGTTCGAGATGTTTCGGCGCGCAAAGCTGATGCTCGACGCGATCCCCGAGCACATCGCCGAGGAGGCCGACGCTTCCGACATGCTCCACGGAGACCTCGGCCTCACCGACGCCGCAGGTAAACCACTGTGTGCGGCTATCCGACCGCCGACGATCACATGGTCATCCTCGCCTTACTGAGCATCGTTCAGTAGTGTGGAGATCGAACACTTAGCCTGCCCGGTGGCCCCACACGATCGATACGGAGTCCGAACTGATGAGCACCGAACACCTCGATGTCCTGATCGTCGGCGCCGGCTTGTCCGGCATCGGTGCTGCGTATCGACTCCAGACCGAGCTTCCCGGCAAGTCGTACGCAATCCTCGAGGCCCGCGCGAACAGTGGCGGAACCTGGGACCTCTTCAAATACCCTGGCATCCGGTCGGATTCCGACATGTTCACGCTCGGCTACCCGTTTCGGCCGTGGACAGATGCCAAAGCAATCGCCGACGGTGATTCGATCCTCCGGTACGTGCGCGACACCGCGCGAGAGAACGGGATCGACAAGAAGATTCGGTACAACCGGAAGGTGACGGCCGCATCATGGTCGTCGGCGGACTCGACGTGGTCAGTCACGGTCACGACCGGCGACGAAGACGAAACATTGACCTGCAATTTCCTCTATCTCTGCAGCGGTTACTACAGCTACGAGGGCGGATACACCCCCGACTTCCCCGGACGTGAATCGTTTGCCGGCGAGGTTGTGCACCCGCAGTTCTGGCCCGAAGAACTCGATTACTCCGACAAGAAGGTCGTTGTGATCGGAAGCGGCGCCACCGCAGTCACATTGGTCCCCACGATGTCACGGGACGCAAGCCACGTCACGATGCTCCAGCGATCACCGACATACATTCTGGCTCTGCCGTCCAGCGACAAGGTATCGGACACCATCCGCGCAGTATTGCCGAATCAACTCGCGCACAGCATCGCTCGATGGAAGAGCATCGTAGTGAACCTGAGTTTCTACCAACTGTGCCGGCGCAGTCCTGCGCGTGCAAAGCGGTTGCTGAACCTCGCGATCAGTCGCCAACTCCCGGAAGAGATCCCACTCGATCCTCACTTCACACCCACCTACGATCCCTGGGATCAACGCTTGTGCGTCGTACCGGACGGCGATTTGTTCAAAGCCCTCCGATCGGGCAAGGCCTCGATCGAGACCGATCGCATCGACACTTTCACCGAGACTGGAATTCGTCTCGCGTCAGGTCGCGAACTCGAAGCTGACATCATCGTCACTGCAACAGGATTGAAGATGGAAGCGTGCGGCGGGATGTCGATCGAAGTGGACGGCGAACCCGTCACCCTCGGTGATCGTTACGTCTACAAGGGCATGATGATCAGCGACGTACCGAACTTCGCGATGTGCGTCGGCTACACCAACGCCTCGTGGACTCTGCGAGCAGATCTCACGTCGATGTACGTCTGCCGACTGCTGACGGAGATGGACAAGCGCGGCTATTCGAAGTGCGTGCCGCACGCGAGCGAAGAGATGGACCAGCGGCCGATCCTGGACCTGGCGTCGGGGTACGTCATGCGTGCTGTGGAACAGTTCCCGAAGCAGGGATCGAAGTCACCGTGGAACATGCGTCAGAACTACATCCTTGATCGTCTTCACTCGACGTTCGGGAGCATCAACGACCACATGACGTTCTCGAAGGCGCCAGCTCGACATTCGACACCGGTACCGAGCAAGAGTTGAGCGGACCACGAACAACCAGGTAGAGCAATCGGGCGAAGCCACCAATCGATCCGACGACAAAGAACACACCCGAACCTGCGACTACTGCACAGAGCGCACCGAGAACGATGATCGCCGACGCCTCTACCATTCGACCGGCGGACTCCGATCCGAGAACGTGTATTTCATCAACTCCTTCGTCCATAAAACTATTTTCAGCCAACCGTCCAGCCGGTTTGTAGGGACTTTAGTCGCGAGTCGGATCAAAATGGACTCATAATTGCAGGTCAAGCGTTCAGTTGGCCATTCCGGCCGGATGATCTCCAGTCCGTTCCGTTGTGATGGTCGGCAACAGAGTGCTGGTCGAATACATGGACGATTCACGAATCGACACGGTCGTATCAAATCTCCGTGCCTCTCCACCCACTCTTACGCAGGGTGTGGCCCAGCAGCGTGACCACCAGTGAAAACATCGGCAGGGCAATGATCACCCTCGCGGCAAACACCCCCGATCTTCCCGGCCGCGTCCTTCGCAGCGACAAGATCAACGAACTCGCGCAGGCCTGACAGCTTGACCTCGAAAGACGAAACCGCGGGCGACGAGTTCCAACGCCACGGCCACCGAGCAGGTTTGTGCCAACAACAACCCTGCCAATACAAGAATTTGCACAGCACCGGCCTGAACGGCCGATCCCGTCGCGAGCAACACACCGACAAAGGCTCCGGGCAATGTCACGAGGCCGACGGTGCGCGTCTGGTCGACTCCAGGCAGCAGAGCATCGGAGGCAGCGGTGCGGGCTACCTCCCACCGCGCATCGCGTTGGGAAAATCCAAGGCTCAGTGCTGCTTCCACTTCCCCGTACCGGTCGTCGACGGCGTCGAGTCCGCGTTTGGCTGCCATCGATGTTGCAGTCATCGCGCCACCCAGAACAATGCCGCCGATCGGCACCAGAGCGACGCCTTGCAGCGGAACCACTCCGGACAGCAGCATCAGTGGCAGAACCACACCGATTCCCGACGCCAACGCGATGGTCAGCCAAACTCCGGACGTCCCCGCGTTCGAGCGTCGTGCCGCGGTGAAAGACGCCGCAACGAACATGCCGGCGAGCACGAGGAGCGCCGACCAGATGTGGGCCAAGGCGGCGGCAAGGATCAACGAAATCGCAGCCAGCTGAAGAGCGCCACGAGCGAGGGCACCGGGGACCACCCGAACGCTACCGAGATAGGTGAATCGGTAGACGAGCGTGGCGACAAGTGCCATGACGATGCAGAGCACAGCCAGACGGATGCCGGAGTCGGCTATCGAAAGGCTCATGGGTCTCAGTGTTCCCTACGAGCCGAGTCCGATCCGAATTCGAGAACCGCTCAGAACACCCAACCGCGAAGGGCGACGAATCGCAGGCCACCGACAATTCCGCTCACGGCGATCACAAGCCCGGCTTGAAGAAGCCCGTCGGCGCCTGGGAGAAGGAAGCCGAGCGCACTGATGGCGGCAGAACTGGCGATCAACCCGACCAGTGCGAGTCCACCGCCTTCCCACTGCGCGGTGAACCAGTTGACGCGATCCGCGGCGTGGAAGGTGAGCCGGCGATGCAGTTCGTTGGCCAGAATGGTGCTCAAGACCGCACCAACTGCGTTGGCGACCAGCGCTCCGTCACCGCGCAGCGCCAGAAAAGCGGCAAAGTACAAGATGTTGCTGGCTCCGCCGACGAGGGCAAAACGAACGAGCTGAGCAAAGGCGCCGTCGCCGGCAAGGGCGCGAAGCCTCGTTGCCGCGAAACCTGCACTCCGCGTACCCACCATCGAGATCGGATTGCTCCCGACCCAGATGTCAGACGTGCTCATATCGGCTTCTCTCATACGGACAATCGGAACCACACGTTCCGCTTAGTAATATAGCACTAACGGAATCGATCATTCCGCTTAGTGCCGTAGACTGTGAGGATGCCGACAACACACCCCGACGCTTCTCATGCGGGGACCTCGGCCGACTGCTCACAGCCGCGCCTTCGGTCCGACGCCAAGGCCAACCTCGAGCGCATCCTCAACTCCGCTCGCGAGGTGTTCGCTGCCCAAGGACTCGACGCCACGCTGGCGGACGTCGCGAAGCACGCCGGCGTCGGCGTCGGCACCGTCTATCGCCGGTTCGCCAGCAAGGACGAACTGATCCAGGCACTGTTCGACACGCGGTGTTCCGAGATCGAAACGATCGCCGCCACCGCCCGAGAGATGCCCGACGCCTGGGAAGGTCTTGTCTACTTTCTCGACGTGATCTCTCTGCGCATGGCAGACAACCGCGGATTCGGCGATCTCCTGATGGACGGACGCTTCACGTCCGACACCTTCGCTCGCGCGCGCGCCGGGATCGCTCGACACACTGCGGTACTTGTCAATCGAGCCAAGGAACAGGGCACCCTGCGCAGCGACTTCGAAGTCAACGACATTCCGCTTCTCATGCAGGTCGTCAAGATGGCCCAGAAGTTCGGTGGCGACGAGGCCCCTCAGGCTTACCGCCGCGCACTCGGGTTCATGATCGACGGACTCTGCGCGTCCCGCACCGACCATCGGGAACTGCCCGTGCCGGCGCTGTCCTCCGAGCAACTCGATCACGTCCTTCATCGGTTTCAGGCAACGCCCGGGAAGAACTGCTGAGTCGATTTCGGGGTCGACGCCATTGCGGCGTCGACCCCGAAATTTGCTGTCAGTGGGCGATTACCGGTTCACCTTCCGGCGAATCCGGAAGCAGTCCACTCCGAAGAACCAGTCCGGTCAAGACCGCACCGACCGCGAATATGCCTGCGGCCCAATAGAACGTCGTGGTGTAACTCTCGACGGCGGCCTGCGCCTGAGTCAGCGGATTCATCTCGCGGCCCACCAGGTAGTTGGTGGAAGCCGAGGCGGCAATCGTGCTGAGCAGTGCAGTTCCGATCGAGCCGCCCACCTGCTGCATCGTGTTGACCGTGGCAGATGCGACGCCGGCATCTTCGTGATGCACGCCTGAAGTTGCTCCCTGCATCGACGGGGCGAAAATGCTGCCCATGCCGAGTCCGGTGACGACGAGCCCCGGCAGAATGTGGACTGCATAGGTGCTGTCCACCGAGATCTGGGCCAGCAGAGTCATTCCGATCGCCGCGATGACCATTCCGCTCACGATCAGCACTCGCGGACCGACGCGCGGCAGCAAAACCGCTGTCGAAAGCGTTGCCGCTGTCACGATTCCGAACACCATCGGCATGAATGCGAGGCCGGTCATGATCGGGCTGTACCCGAGGATCAGCTGCATGTAGTACGTCAGGAACAGGAAGACTGCGAACATGCCTGCGCCGGAAAGGAAGATCGCCAGGTACGAGCCCGCCCGGATTCGGTCGAGGACCACCCGCAGCGGAAGAAGTGGGTGCTCGGACTTGGTCTGCCAGTAGATGAACGCCGCCATGAACACGACGCCGGCAACGAGCCACGAGATAGTGGGAGTTGCACTCCACCCGTCCGACTCGGCCTTCGAGAATCCGAAGACGATGCTGAACAAGCTGATCGACACCAGGATCGTTCCGGGGATGTCGAGCTTGGGTCGCGAGTCACTGGTGTGCGGCGCGAGCAACAGGACTGCTCCGACCAGAGCGATCGCCGCGAAGAAGAGATTCACGAAGAGGCACCAGCGCCAGTCGACCCACTCGGTGAGTGCGCCGCCGAGCAGCAGTCCGATGGCGCCACCACCACCGGCAACGGCACCGAAGATACCGAACGCCTTGGCACGCTCACCTGGATCCGTGAATGTCACGGACAGCAGCGACAGGGCTGCCGGGGCAAGGAGCGCACCGAATACGCCTTGGCCGGCACGAGCGGCAACAAGCATTTCGAAGTTGACGGCTGCGCCACCGATGGCGGAAGCGACTGCGAAGCCGATCAGGCCGACGATGAAAGTTCGCCTGCGCCCGAACAAGTCGCTCAATCGACCGCCGAGTAGCAGCAAACTGCCGAACGCCAATGCGTATGCCGTGATGATCCACTGGCGGTCCGAATCACCGAACTCCAGTGAGCGCTGCGCAGCAGGCAGCGCGATGTTGACGATGGTGGCATCCAAGACCACCATCAGCTGCGCAATTCCCAGAACCGCGAGAACCAGCCACCGCTTTGCGTGGTTGTCCCCTGAAGGCGCTGAGGACTGCTCGAATTCAGTCCGTTCAGCAATGTCTGACATAGTCCCTCGCCCAACCTATGCGGAGATGGCTTCTCCGGTTAGCAAAAACGCTACACCAAAACGGAGAGGCTGTCTCCACTTGGCGGGTAGAGTGGGGACATGAGTACCGCAATGGAGCGCCCCCTTCGCGCCGATGCTGCACGTAATCGGCAGTTGATCATCGACGCCGCACGTGAATTGTTCGCCGAAGAAGGGATCGACGTCACACTCGACGACGTCGCCCGGCGCGCGGGGGTCGGCGTCGGAACGGTCTATCGGCGGTTCGCCAGCAAAGAAGAATTGATCGACGGAGTCTTCCAGCAGAACTTCGCCGACATGGCAGCGGCCGCGGACGCGTCACTTGCCAATCCGGATCCGTGGGACGGACTTGTCACCTTTGCCGAATTCGCCTGCAGCCGTATGTCGGTCAACCGCGGACTCAAAGACGTCCTGAACGGAACCGACGAGGGATGCGAGCAAGTCGCATGCCAACGATCCATCATCGAACCGTCGGTCGAGAGGATCTTCTACCGGGCCCAGGAGGCCGGGATGCTGCGCACCGACGCCGTACCGACGGACCTGTTCGGCCTCATCTTCATGGTGGGCGCAGTCACCGAATTTGCTCAGCCCGTCAACCCGACCGTGTGGCGTCGATACCTCTCGGTAATGCTCGACGGCCTACGCACGGAGGGCTTGCACCGTGACGCACTGCCCCTTCCTCCACTGAGTTCGGAGGAATTGCACGAGGCCAAGCAATGCCTGAAAGACCGCCGCCGTTGAGCGGTTCGGTCAGATCTGCTCACGAGGAATGAAAATCCACATCACGATGTAGATCAGAAACTGCGGGCCGGGCAGCAGGCACGAGAGTACGAACAGCAAGCGGACAGTCGACGACTTCCAACCGAAGTACCGAGCGATTCCGGCGCACACCCCACCGAACATTGCTCCCGAGCGGGCGCGGGTGAGCTTGCGGGTATTCATCGGGGAGGTCATGTGTTGTTTCCTTTCAACGGAACTCGCGGTTCATCCGCGTCGACCTCCACTATCCGCTGCCGATCCACCTGTGCGCATCAGGCCATGGACCCATCTTTTCCGACGCGGTGTGTCCTCAGGTACGAGTCCGTCCCCGCGTCGGACTCAGGGTTCTCCCCCACACCCCGGCCTCGGACCTCAGCCTCGCACCTCAGCAGGGAAACATGCGTCGAAGCCGTTTCGGAGCCGCAAAAGGTTGCCAGTTGTCGACGTCCTGCGCCAGACGATCGGCAACGGTCCACAACGCCGACGGGTTGTGGGTCAACCCCATGTGACTGCCTTGCACCGCAATGCTTTCCGACAGGCCTGCCGAGGTTTCACAGCACGCTTGCCATGGAACGATACCGTCGTGCCTGGAGTAGACCGACGTGGCGGGAACGGAAATAGGCGATCCCTGTTCGGATTCGATGCCGTCGACCGGAGGCAGTATCGCGTGATTGCCGGACAAACGAGCGTAGAGAGATCCGACTCTCGTCTGCTCCAGACTGGTGAGACCGAAAGGACTTCCCAGTGTCACTACCTGACGCACCGAATCCGGCAGGTCCCTCGCCAGCTTTCGAGCGTAGATACCGCCCAGACTCCAGCCGATCACCGACACCTTCTGCTCGTATCGATCTGCTACCTCGGCCAATGCGGCAGGCAGTCCGTCGACCACCGTCGCCGTCGGACCGGTGTTCAGACCCAGATTCCAACCGTGAACCCGGTATCCGAGAAAGCTCAAGTATGTCCTCAAGGCGAGAGTCGAAACGTCCGAAGTCAGCAATCCGGGGAGAACGAGGACCGGATGCCCGTCCCCACGCGGCGATCGAAGCAACCAAGGAGCCGCGAGAAGCAGTGAAGCGATGTCGACCAGTCCGCGCGTCGGTTCGCTCAGACACATCGCCAAGGATGGTGGCCCCGGAACGAGTGGGTCGACTTCACGAATCAGCGTCGATCGCTGTGCCCAATCGAATTCGGTCTCCGCGAAATCGATCGCCGAGACTTCCGCAACTACGGACACCTGAACTCCTGTCGGCCGGTGCCCTCGTCGGGGCGTGTGGTTGGGCGGTTCCGCGAGCTGTGTGCTCAACCCGCGGAACCTTGTCCTCATCCACCACCGGTAGCGAACCAGGACCCGTTCTGCCCACAGATTCGTGACCAAATGCCTCTCGACCACGCGAACACTGTGTGATCCAGAACACTAGTTTTGGTTACGTTGCATCTACGTTGCGTAGATGTTTCATCGCTACCAAGGAGAATCTCGACAAGTCTTGTCAAGCACTGCGGTAGGCCGTTTCCTCCGGCAGAGCCGTCGGCGCTGCAGGTCCGAAGGGTCTGAGTGAAGTCACGCGGCCAATCGGTTGCGTCTCGATTGATCCCCTTTTCCAGTCGCTGCAACCAGCCTGGAAGCCATGATCGGTACAGACAGCGGTACCCAGATCCGACAGTTCGCATGCCGGATCTGTTTGTCGCGACGTTTGTCGGCGCAGACATTCCCACCGATCCGCAAGACAGCTGTCAGCCTGAAGCCTCGAAAGTCCAGTTCCGGCAGTGGGTCAGGCGCCTACGGCGATGTGCCAGGCCTGGCGTCCCGGCGCGTGACTGATTTCCATTGGCGACCGGATCGGGGCAACGAGAACAGCAGCAGCACAACTACTCCAGCGAGCACGATACCGATCAGATTGACACCGAGCTGAGCCAGCGAACTCAGCACGACATTCCACTTACCTGCGAAGACCGCAACGACCGCCAATCCCGCAGCTGGCACCGTCGTCACCGAGATGAACACCCCCACCAGGACCGTAGAGGTAGAGGTGACCGTTGCCAGCATGCCAGCCGCTCCCGCCAGCAGTGCTACCACCAGTGAGAACGGCCCCACCTCGTAGATGAAGTCGAATGCGCGGGCGTTCTCGACATCGCCGATTCCGACCCAGCCCAGACGAATCCACAGCATGGTAGCCAGGCCGGTGAGGGCCATCGCGGCCGGAAACGAGATCGCGAGGGTACGAATCGAATTTCGCACGAGATCTTTGTCTCGACGTACCAGACCCACTGAAAGCGCTGCCAGCGGCCGGAACTCCGGCCCCACCACCATTGCACCGACCAGGGTCAGCGGCGACGCCGTGGCAACACCGACTGCCGAGAGCAAAAACGCGATCACCAGGAAGGCCAGGAACGCCGGAGTCAGTCGGGCACCTTCGCGCACCTGACCGAGCAACTGCTCCCACACCACTGTCTCGTCGGGTCTTCTCGGGGCCGCAGTGTCCGCCCGTTCTGCGGAGAAGGACAGCATGGTTCCCGCCGGCTCGAACGAAATACCGCCAGCCCTCACCAGGTCCAGAGCAGTCAACGCGGCAAGCACGTCGTTCGCGCATGCGCGGGCTACATCGGCCTCGATCACATCTCCCGGCGGATCGACAGCGGCTCTGAGTGCGAGTGTCACATGAGTAGCCCCAGGTTCGGCGGCCAACATGTTCAGCACATCTCCGGTCCGCTCACTCGGCGAGATGACACGCAGATGCAGCACAGTTCTGTCTCCTTCAGCCGGCGGTGGCCTCGGGTGCAGGCAGCATCGACGGCCGGTCCATCACCGGAAACCATAGCGGGCTCGGACATGTCTCAGCACCGTGGATTCTCAGCGCTACGAGCCACACTCCCCCGGCGCACATACATCTACCGCACTGCGTTAGTCGCTAGGGCGCTCACGCAGCCGCGGCGGTAGTCGGTCCAAGTTGATAGATCGCGTTATCGCGGAGGAGCGCCCACCACACGTTCAGTCTCCGCCTCCCAACGCAAGAACCGCCTGCGTATGACACTGCCCCTCGGCCCGTTTGCGGGTACAAAAAGCCTACGACTGAGCGTTGTGCCGGATACTGTGCTGCGCGGACAGATAGAACGCCCGCAACAGCCTGCGGTCGTACCTGCGCGGCCGGCGCAGATTTCCACTGACTCGGCCCGAATCTCGCGGCACAGGCGCTAGACCCTGAGATGCCGGCCAATCTGTCTGCGCTTCCGAACGCAGACACGTCACCACCCGTGGCGGCGACATCTGCCCAGCCACCCGCACCAACTACCCGTTTGCGGCCTCGACCGCGGCGTCGTCAATCCGAGAGGCGTTGTATGCCTTCTTGTTCCGGAAGAGATATTGTCAAGACCTGTGGATGAGGGTGTTTCAGGCGACCTCCGTTTCGCTTGATTCGTCGGGCTCAGCGGGTGAGATGTCGATGGGTCGTTCGAGCAGCTTGCCTTTGTGGAACACCGCGCCGGCACGGACCAGCGCGACCAGATGGGGGGCGTTGACCGCCCGCCAGCGGGCTTGTGCGGCGTCGATCAGCTTGTAGGCCATGGCAATCCCCGCTGCGCGTGACCCAGGGCCCTTGGTGACCTTGGTTCGCAACCGCACGGTCGCAAACGTCGATTCGATCGGATTCGTAGTGCGCAAGTGGATCCAGTGCTCGGCCGGGTACCGGTAGAACTCCAGGAGCACGTCGGCGTCGTCGACGATCTTGGCGACCGCCTTGGGGTACTTCGCGCCGTAATCTACCTCGAAGGCCTTGATCGCGACCTGGGCCTTGTCGATGTCCTCGGCGTTGTAGATTTCCCGCATCGCCGCGGTCGCACCTGGATGAGCCGACTTGGGCAGCGCAGCAAGCACATTGGCCTGCTTGTGAAACCAGCAGCGCTGTTCACGGGTATCCGGAAACACCTCCCGCAGTGCCTTCCAGAACCCCAGCGCCCCATCACCGACGGCCAGCACCGGGGCGGTCATCCCGCGGCGTCGGCATGAGCGCAGCAGATCAGCCCACGACTCTGTGGACTCCCGGAACCCATCGGTGAGCGCGACGAGCTCCTTGCGGCCGTCGGCGCGGACGCCGATCATCACGAGCAAGCACAGCTTCTCCTGCTCCAGGCGGACCTTGAGATGGATGCCGTCGACCCATAGGTACACGAAATCGGTGCCCGAGAGATCCCGGTCGGCGAAGGCCTTCGCCTCGTCCTGCCATTGCGCGGTCAGCCGGGTGATCGTCGAGGCCGACAGCCCGGCACCAGTGCCGAGGAACTGCTCCAACGCCGCACCGAAGTCGCCGCTGGACAGCCCGTGCAGGTACAGCAGCGGCAACACCTCGGTCATCTGCGGGGACTTGCGTGACCACGCCGGCAGGATCGCCGAGGAAAACCGTTGCCGTTCACCGGTCTCGGCGTCGACACGGCGGTCGTTGACCCGCGGTGCGGTCACCGTCACCGCCCCCGCCGCGGTGAGCACGTCACGCTCGTGGTGATAGCCGTTGCGGACCACCAGCCGCCGGCCGTGCTCATCGAGATGCTCGGCGAACTGCTCGATGTATGCGGCGACTTCGGCGGCCAACGCCGCCGCGAGCATCTGCCGGGCACCGTCGCGAACGATCTCGTCAAGCAACGACCGACCAACACCGCTGTCGTCGTTGGAGGATTGCTGATCCTGAACTACCGTGAGCATGGGCGTACCTTCCCGAACCAGCGCGCCAACGCCGGTCCTGATCAGAGCTGATGGAATTTCAGATCATTCCCGGGAAGGTGCGCCCACTCACGCCGCCTCGCCGAGAACCATCCACAGGTTCTGATCATTGCTCTTCCGGAACCACACTTCCGACTTCGTCCGGCCGAATTTTCGAAGTCCGTCAGGCGATTGATAGGTCGAGTCGTCGAGAACACCGGGCGGCCGTTCTCCTTCAGCCATGCGAACAGCAGCACAAAAAGAGCCATACCCGGCGTCCCCAGGCAGCCCCGAACCTACAAATGTTCGGCCAGTATCGCCCGGGAAAAACGGTAAGGAAATATCAACTGGCAGAAACAGGATCCGCGCAGTCGCTGAACTGCCGTTCGAGCTAGCGCTCAGTTCGAGCAACTCTCGGGTGGCAGATTTTCGGCGGCCCACGTTGTCAGTTCACTGAGAGCAGGGAGCAGCGCCTGCCCCGACGCTGTGAGTTCGTACTCCACGGCGATGGGCGGACCTGCATCGACGCTCCTCGTCACCAGGCCTGCCCCTGCCAACTCCGTCAGGCGTTCCGAGAGCACCGAATCACTGATCCCGCCCACCGCGCGCTTGAGTTCGGAGAATCCCGCCGGCCCGTTCAGCAGCGTGCCGAGAATGACGCCGTTCCACCGTTTGCCCAGGAAGCCGAACGCGCGGGCCAGAGCCCCGTCACATGCGCGGGGCTCGTGTCCCGCTTCGCTCTTGCTTGCCACCCCACCATCCTAGCCACAGTGCTAACGTATCCGTAGGCACTATTTTTTTACTAGCAACTAGCTTTACCGGGTGATGCTCGGTCGAGCTACCACGGAACGGAAACCCCCGATGTCTCTCGACGCAGCCACCCCATTCACCGCCCAGCAACTCGACGAAGCCGGCCGCGAGCTCCTCTTCACTGCGGCTCGCACCGCCAACTCCTTCTCGAACGAACCTGTGACCGACGACGAACTGACTGCGATCTGGGAGCTCGCGAAGTGGGCACCGACCGCGGCCAACACCAATCCGCTACGTGTGCTGTTCGTCCGTACCGAGGAGGGCAAAGCACGCCTCGTCGAGCACATGGCAGACGGCAACAAAGCCAAGACCGAGGCCGCTCCTGCAGTTGCCGTACTGGCGGTGGACACCGAGTTCTACAAGCACATCCCCAACCTGTTCCCCATTCGCCCGGAGATGAAGGACTACTTCGAATCCGACGAGGCTGCCGCCAGTTCGACGAGTCGGTTCAATGCCGCACTTCAGGCCGGCTATGTGATCCTCGCGATTCGCGCACAGGGTCTGGTCGCCGGCCCGATGGCCGGGTTCGACGCCGACGGCATCGACGGCGAATTCTTCGCAGACGGACGTTTCAAGACGATCCTCGTGGTGAACATCGGCCATCCCGGTGAGAACCCCTGGTTCGATCGTCTGCCGCGCCTCTCCGATGAGGATGCGCTCAGCTGGGCCTGAGGACAATTCGGACAAATCAAGCAATGCGGGAGAGTTCTGCGGAACTCTCCCGCTTTGCCATCTACAGCGCGTTTCAACTCTGCACGCAGTGGGTACATACCCGAGTCTCGCAAAATCTCACGTCCAGAACAACATCCGACACGCTGCAATCGGAATTAGTTGCAGTATCTCAGTTTTTGGACGACAGTCGAGGGAAACCCCTCGGCCTACGGAGGCTGCGGGGAAAACCCTTGTGCGCCGGTCGGTGTCGAGGGAAGACGTTCGAGCGAGCAGAAGTCCGAAGAAAGTGGGTTCGGAAATATGGGCGCCCTATGGGATTTTGTCGTTGCACGACGACAACAATTGATGACCGACTCGTACCTACATGTTTCAGCAGTTATCCAGTCCGTGATCATCGCGACGATTGCCGCCGTGATCATCGGCATTCTCGTCTACCGGAGCCCGGCGGGATCCTCCATCGCTACGGCGTTGGCCAGCACGATCCTGACGGTTCCTTCATTCGCCCTCCTCGGACTGCTCATTCCGATTCTCGGTCTCGGCGTCGCTCCCACGATCACCGCGTTGATCTTGTATGCCCTGCTCCCGATCATTCGGAACACGATCATCGGTCTGGATGCAGTCAACCCGGCGATCACGGACGCAGCCCGCGGTGTCGGAATGAATCGCATGCACGTACTGAGTCGAATCGAGCTACCGATCGCGTGGCCGTCGATCCTCACCGGCATGCGGGTCAGTACACAGATGCTCATGGGCATCCTCGCCATCGCGGCGTACGCCAAAGGTCCTGGTCTGGGAAACCTGATCTTCTCCGGACTCTCGCGTGTCGGTAGCCCGAATGCTGTTCCGCAAGCGCTGGTCGGCACCGTACTGATCGTCATTCTCGCTCTGATTCTCGACGGAATCTACGTCGTCATCGGTCGTCTCACTACTTCGAAGGGGCTGCAATGACTGAAACCATTCCGTCTGACGTATCCACAGATCAGAAGGTATCCGGGGTCGAGATCGTCCTGGAGTCCGTCACCAAGCGGTACCCGGGCCAGAAAGCTGCAGCGGTGGACAATGTTTCGCTGACTGTTCCGGCTGGTGAGATCGTGGTCTTCGTCGGACCTTCGGGTTGCGGCAAAACAACGACGATGCGCATGATCAACCGCCTGATCGAACCTACCTCCGGCAAGATCACCATCGACGGCAAGGACGCGCTGTCGATCGACCCGGACAAGCTCCGCCGTGGCATCGGGTACTCGATCCAGCAGGCAGGCTTGTTCCCGCACTTCACGATTGCGAAGAACGTCGCGACTGTCCCGGGTCTGATCGGTTGGGACAAGAAACGTATCGCAGCGCGCACCGACGAGATGCTCGACCTCGTAGGCCTCGATCCCGATACCTATCGCGACCGCTACCCTCGCCAATTGTCCGGCGGGCAGCAACAGCGTGTGGGCGTGGCGCGGGCGCTGGCTGCCGATCCTCCGGTGCTGTTGATGGACGAACCTTTCGGTGCCGTCGATCCGATCACCCGCGGCCTGCTCCAGGACGAACTGATGCGTCTGCAGTCGGAGTTGGGTAAGACCATCGTCTTCGTCACGCACGATTTCAACGAGGCAGTCAAACTCGGTGACCGTATTGCCGTGCTGGGCAATCAGTCCAGCATCATGCAGTACGACACTCCGGAAGCGATTCTCGCCAATCCCGCAAACGACATGGTCGCCGGATTTGTCGGGGCGGACGCCTCGCTCAAGCAGCTGACCCTGACACGCGTGCGCCAGATCAAACTCAAGCAGTGCCTCACCGCCCGCGAAACCGATTCGGTCGATGATTTGAGAACCGCACTCGCAGCGCGTAAGTGGAAGTGGGCCCTGATTCTCGATCAGCGCGGACGGCCGCTTCGCTGGGTCTCGCCCGGCCACCTCGCCCATGCGTCGACTCTTCGAGGTGTCGGTAACGAGATCGGCGAAGCCGTGTCCATCCAGTCCACCCTGCAGGATGCTTTGGAAGCTCTTCTCGCAGAGAGCAATGCGTCCACCGTGGTCACCGGACGGCGTGGCGAGTACGTCGGTCTCATCACCATCGACACACTGGTCAGCCATCTTTCCGAAATGCGCGAGGAGCATGCGCACGACCACGACGAAGAGCCAGACACCGAGAACGTCGAGGGTTGAACATGACTGCCACGACAGAGGAGCGCGTCTCCGCGCCTGAGATGGAACCGGACGCCCCCGATCTGGGTGCGGCCGAGAACGCCGCCACGCGCCGTGCGGAACGGATGCGACTGTATGTGCAGCCGGTCATCGTCCTGATCCTGGTTGCGGGCGTGTTGATCTGGGCATTCAGCCGAGATCTCAACGCGACGCAGAAGGCGAGCATCAACCTCGACAACATCGTCACTCTGACCTGGCAGCACGTACTGATCACCGCCGCCGTGGTCATCATCGTCGTCGCCATCGCGGTTCCACTCGGAACCCTGCTGACCAGGCCGAAATTCACCCGCCTGGCACCGTTCTTCGTGGGAATAGCCAACATCGGAGCCGCAGCGCCTGCCATCGGCCTGCTCGTGCTGTTCTATCTCGCGACAAGAACGACCGGCTTCTGGATCGGCGTGTTTCCCATTGCGTTCTATTCGTTGCTTCCGGTGCTGCGCAACACCATCCTCGGCTACCAGCAAGTGGACAAGACCTTGATCGATGCGGGGCGCGGGCAGGGAATGTCTTCGCTCACGGTCCTACGTCAACTCGAGTTCCCGATGGCCGTCCCGTACATCCTTGCAGGACTGCGTACTTCGCTCGTTCTGGCCGTCGGTACTGCGACGCTGTGCTTCCTGGTCAGTGCCGGCGGACTCGGCATTCTGATCGACACCGGATACAAGCTCCGCGACAACGTCACCCTCGTGGTCGGTGCCGTACTGGCGGTGTCGTTGGCCTTGCTGATCGACTGGCTCGGCGCGCTCGCCGAAACTTATCTCGGGCCCAAGGGATTGCGATGACCAAGACTTCGATCACCAGAACGTGGGGCTGGAAACTCGCGGTTGCCACGATCGGCCTCACACTTGTCGCTTCGTGTGGTCTCGAGTCCGGTGGCGCACTGCCCCTGGCCGTCGGCCCCGGCAGCATCGAGCCGGTTCCGGAGCTCGAGGGAGTGAAGATGACCGTCGGCTCCAAGGACTTCACCGAGCAGATCGTGCTCGGGTACGTCATCGAATTCGCGATGGCCGCTGCGGGCGCGGATGTTCGAGACCTCACGAACATCCAGGGCTCGAACAGCACCCGTGACGCACAGTTGAACGGCCAGATCGATCTTGCGTACGAATACACCGGAACCGGCTGGATCAACTACCTCGGCAACGAGACACCGCTTCCCGATTCGCAGGCGCAGTTCGAGGCCGTCCGCGATGCGGACCTTGCTGCGAACGACATGGTGTGGACCGATCCGGCGCCGATGAACAATACGTATGCATTGGCGATGAGCAAGGAGACCGCTGAGAAGACCGGTGTCAAGACCGTTTCCGACTACGCGAAGTTGGTCGAATCCGATCCCGGAGCTGCGGTGACGTGCGTCGAGACCGAGTTCAACGTCCGCCAGGACGGATATCCCGGCCTGGCAGCGAAATACGGTTTCGACGCCTCTCGTGCCCAACGCCAGATCCTGCAGACCGGCATCATCTACCAGGCGACAGCCGATGGCGATCAGTGCAAGTTCGGCGAGGTGTTCACCACCGACGGTCGCATCATCGCACTCGATCTCGTTCTGCTCGACGACGATCTCCAGTTCTTCCCGAAATACAATCCGGCACTGGTAATGAAAAAGGACTTCGCGGAAGCACATCCGCAGGTAGCAGAAGTCATGGCACCGATCTCGGAGCGACTGACCAACGAGGTGATGACCGAACTCAACCGGCAGGTCGACGTCGACGGCAAGGAGCCGGCGGACGTGGCCCGCGACTGGCTGGTCTCGGAAGGCTTTGTCACGGCGCAGTGATCGGCTGACCGCAACCCAGCCGAGTAGTTACCGCTTGCGTCCGACGCAGAACACCCGCCGGAACGGAAAGAGCGTTCCGGCGGCTGTTGCGGGGTAGGCCTCCCTCAGCAGATCGGAATACTGACGCTCGAACTCCGGAGCGTCAGCTTCGCCGAGAACGTCGAGCACGGGCCGTAACCCCGTCCCCCGTACCCATCCGAGCACCGGGTCGGCACCTGCCAGCACGTGTACGTACGTCGTCTCCCAGGCGTCGACGTCGAATCCGTGTTCCTGGAGACGCTGCGCGTACTGAACTGGACTGTCGACGCCTTCCGGGCCGCGTAGGACGCCACCCAGTCGCTCACTCCATTCCGCTGATTCCGCGAGATCTCGCATGAGCGCATGGGACGGAGCATCGAAGTTACCCGGCACCTGCCACGCCAGCCACGATCCGGATTCCAGGGTGTCCGCCCACTGGTCGATCAGCTCGCGATGGCTCGGAACCCACTGCAATGCAGCGTTACTGACGACCACGTCGTAACCGGTGGCGTCGAAGGACATGATGTCCCCTAACTCGACGGTGACGTTTCCCGGTAGGTCTGTAGGGGCCTGCGCGACCATTTCGGGAGACGAGTCGAATCCGGATACCGAGGCGTCCGGCCATCTTTCCCCGAGCATCGCGGTCAGGGTGCCTGATCCGCAGCCGAGGTCGGCTACCCGCGTCGGGTCTTCGGTGGCCACCCGTGACACCAGGTCCACGAACGGGCGTGACCGCTCACCCGAATAGCGGCCGTAGACTTCGGGATTCCACGTGACAGTGCGCATGAACCCATCCTGCACCCTGTTCCTGAGAATTGCCGCCCGTCAGATCTCGCTCTTCACGATCCGGCCATTCGAAAATCACCGACGCGGCACCACGGTGGACAGTACGTTCGGCAACCTCGACCAGTCCGCGGTGATGTAACTTGCGTGCTGCCCGGCCAACAGGTCGAGACGCTCGCTCGCCTCGGTTTCGGTGGCATGGGTTCCGTCGATCTGCGGAGCGACCTTGTGCGCGTCGGTCATGACGAGCAGGTAGCCGCGATCGTGGTACCAACTCGGATCCACGACTCCGGCGGTGTAGTCGAGAGCGTCGCCGTCGAAAATCACGAACCACGGACGGATCCCCGGGTCGGTATAGCGGTCGAGACGTGGGTCTCCCGGTGATGCACGGTGAACAGCGGGAAAGGCGGCGCCGAGTTCGACGAGCCCGGCGGAGGACAGATCTCGCAGGTGCGTCGCATACTGCCGGTCCGTCCACTCCGTATCGAGAGGGTTTCCCTCCTCGATCGTTCCCGGTATCAGCTCGAACAGAAATTTCCCGGTCATTTCGGAATTGCTCAGCCATCCACGCTCGGTGACGGCGGCATCCGGGGTGGAGTAGGACTCCCCCATCAAATCGGCCGGCGTGAAAACCGCGTCTCCGAGTGTCCCGAGAATCAGGGCGTCGAGATCCGCGGGCCCACGTCCGTACCCGGCAGTGAACCCGTCCTTGATTTCCAACTTGATCATCACCGGCGGATGCTCGGGATTGGCCTCGTGCCACGCCCGCATATCTGCCAGGCATCCACGGAATCCCTGATCTCGTAGACCGCTTCGCAACCCGGATGCGTCCTGAGCGCCGACGCAGTTGCTCTCGCTCGCCACCGGATTCATGTGCGACACACGCCAGTCCGGACCGCCCCCGTTGGTCCACAGGTCCAGCTCGAGCAACGACGCCCCGGAATCCAAAGCGTCGGCGAAGTACGGAAACGTCGCCTTCTCGTAGGAATTGTGGACCCCGACTGACGTGGTCTCGGAAAACGAGCGCACTTGGTTCGTAGTCGTTTCGGCGCCGGCAGAGGGCGCCGAGACGACCGCCACGAACGCACTCATACCGGCTACCAGGATTGCTCGCATGTTCGACACTCTCGCAGAAATCACCCCACGGCAGGATGGAATCGTCAGAGTTAACTGGACGATCGTCCTAGATTGCACCGGAGTGGGGCATGATTTCAGGCGGTGGGTGAGGGCAATTGTCAGGCCAATAGCATCAGTGCCGGAACTGATCCGAGTCAGAGCACTCGCCGCACAGTCGCAGGAGGAATCGCATGCAGCTGACTCAATTCGTTCACCGATCCCTACGAGCGTCGCCCGAAGCGGTGATGACGATCTCCGACGGCCGAGTGCGCACGTCTCGCGAATCGGTCGACCGGATCAAGAGGCTCGCGGGCGGGCTGCAGACGTTAGGCCTGCGCACCGGTGACAGAGTCGCGATCTTGGCATCGAACTCCGACTACTACCACGAGGCGCTCCTGGCCTGCTGGTGGTTCGGAGCAGTGGCCAGTCCGGTCAATTCTCGCTGGAGCACGGCGGAAATCAGGTACGCCCTGGAAGATTCAGGGTCGACGGTATTACTCGTGGACGAGAATTTTGCTTCCGTCGGATCTACCCTTCGCGAGGCGTGTCCAGGCCTGACCACTGTCGTCTACTGCGGCAACGACCGAGTTCCGGACGGAATGCTCGACTACGAACAGGTGATCGCGGAGGCGATTCCGGTCGACGATCTGCGCGTCGGCGGCGACACGCTTGCACTACTCCTCTACACCGGCGGGACCACCGGAGTGCCGAAGGGCGTGATGATCAGCCATCAAGCGCTGATGACCTCGGCGCTGGGCACTCTCGCGGCAGGCGGCGTGGCAATCAGCAACGGAACGAACCTCGCGGTGAACCCTCTGTTTCACATTGCCGGGATCGTCGGATGGTTGGCTCAGTCGCTGATGGGTGGAACCCAGGTCTTCGTAGCGAACTTCAGCCCACGGACGTTCCTCGAGGCCGTGGACCGCTATCGCCCGACAACCGTGGGTCTGGTGCCGACAATGCTCCAGATGTTGGTCGCCCACAAAAACGAAACGGGCGAAGACGCAACCACCTACGATCTGTCCAGCGTCAGGATCCTGAGATACGGCGCCTCGCCCATATCTCCGACGCTTCTCGGGCAGGTCATGCAAATGTTCCCCAACAGTTCCTTCGCTCAGGGCTACGGGATGACTGAAACCGCGCACATCAGCATGCTGAGTCCAGCCGATCACCTCGAAGGTGGTGATCTCCTCCGCAGCGCTGGTCGCGCGCTCCCTCATTGCGAGGTGAAAATCGTCGATCCGGCCGGCTCGGAACTCCCACCCGGCAAGGTGGGCGAAATCGTCACGTTCGGCAGCCACGTCATGCTCGGATACTGGAACAAACCGAAGGAGACCGCAGAAGTGCTCCGCGACGGGTGGATGCATACCGGCGACGCCGGATACCTCGACGCCCGCGGTTACCTGTTCATCGTCGATCGCATCAAGGACATGATCGTCACCGGTGGCGAGAACGTCTACTCCACCGAGGTCGAAAACGCTCTGGCACAACACGAATCCGTCGCGGCCTGTTCCGTGATCGGTCTGCCCGATGCCCAGTGGGGCGAGCGTGTCCATGCCGTGGTCGTCCTTCGGCATGGTTTCGACGCCGACGCCGACGAACTGCGCGCTCACGTGAAAAGGCTGATAGCCGGATACAAATCTCCGCGCACCTTCCAATTCGTCGATGCATTGCCGCTGTCGGCAGCAGGCAAGGTGCTGAAGCGCGATCTTCGTTGCAACGCAACGTAATCCTTTACGACGGTCAGGATTACAGCTTCAATGTCGGTTCTGGGTCGGTGATCAAGCGGTGCAGTGACGGCGACGCCGCTACGGCCTCTCCTAGTTGCGTCGCACTCGCGATTTCGTCGCCGAACTCCGATCGCCAGGCGTGCAGTCGACGCGTCAGTTGTTGCAATCGGTATTCGCGGGTCATGCCGATTGCACCGTGTGCCTGGTGGGCGGCGCGGACGCTCACGAGCGCATTCTGCGAAACCACCAATTTGGTTGCGCTCACTTCGAAGTCGGCGTCGCGTCTGATGAGTGCATGTGCAGTGCGATCGACGGCCAGCGTGGACATCGAAGCCATCTGAGCAAGCGTCACGATATGCTGCTGGACTGCTTGAAACTGCGCGACGGGCCTACCGAATTGCACCCGGTCGGACACATAGCGCCGGGTCAACGTCGACGCCGACTCCATCGCTCCCGACATCTGCACCGAGCGCAAGAACGCGCCGAGCTTGCTGAGAATCCGGGCATCGACCGGGTTGTCGCCGTCAATGGTCCGCGCTTCGGAGAACGTCAGGCTCTCACGCGGTTGCCCCGCAAGATCCGTCCCGCCACCGATCTCGGCGTCGGAGATGTCAAGGAGTACGACGCGATCACCGAGAACTGCTGCCAGCACTGATGCGGCACTACCCCACGGCACGTCGTGAAAGGTTCCCGACAGGAAACCGTCGTCGGTCCGGCGCACATCGTCGCGCGGCGAACCCGGGGCGACCGTTGCGATTCCGGAGGGCACGGGTAACCCGCCCGCTGTTGCCAGCCTGCCCGCGAGGTACGTCTCGGCGAGCGGCAGCGGCGCAGCGTGCCTCGCCGCCGCGCGCTGGACAGTCACGGCGTCGAGGAGCGAGCCACCGGAACCACCAACCGATTCGGGAAGACCGACCAGAGGTAACCCTAGTTCGACTGCCGCGCTCCATAATCCGGCGGGCAGACCGCCGATCTCCGCCTGCGCTACCACCTCGGTGCCGGACTTCTCGGCGAAAAATTGCTCGACCATCGATTCGAGGTCGGCGTCGAATGTGTTCGCGTTGATCTGTGACCCCGAATTCATCGGTCCAACCCTTTCATGATCACGGTGCGGAGAATTTCGTTGGTACCGCCGCGAATCGACCACGACGGCGCCACCAGCACGGCCCGGGCGAGCAGCGACTCGTACGGATCGTCGGATGCAAGGTCCGGAGCCCGGCCGAGGTGCCGCGCGACGGTCGCAACACAGTCCTGTTCGAAGCGTGTTGCCATCTCCTTGATCAGCGCGGCCTCCGTGACCGGCGAGCGACCGGCGTCGACCATCCGTGCGATGGACAGCGACATCCCGCGAAAAGCCCAGCAGCGTGCGGTAATCGAGCCCAGATCGGCGAGGGCAGCTGGACCGCCTTGCGCTGCTTGGTTGGCCGCGAAGTTCTCGAGGACCGGCATCAGCGACATCCAACGGTCGACGCCACCTCGCTCGAGTGCGAGTTCACCGGTGTTTTGTCCCCAGCCCGCTCCGACGTCTCCGAGGCGACGCGAATCCGGCACGAAAACATCCTGGAACGACACCTCGCAGAAGTCCTCACTACCGTCGATGAACGGAATGGGTGAGACGGTCAGGCCCTCGCTGTCGCGATCGACGATCAGCTGAGTGAGTCCGTTGTGCTTGTCTGCCGAGGTTCGAAGCAGGGCGAGTATGTGTGTGGCGTGGAAGGCGCCGGTGGTCCAGATCTTGGTGCCGTTGACTTTCCAGCCACCATCGACACGTTCGGCGCGAGTGCGCACCGATGCCAGGTCCGAACCCGAGTCGGGCTCACTCATCCCGATCGAGAACGAGAACTCACCGCTCGCGATACAGGGAAGGAAGTACCGCTTCTGTTCTTCCGTGCCGTTGGCGGCGATGCTCGGACCCGACTGTCTGTCTCCGATCCAGTGATAGCCGACCGGCGCTCCCCGCGCGAGAAGTTCTTCGACGACGACCAATCGATCCACTGCTGACCGTCCGCCCCCGCCGTATTCCTTCGGCAGCGACATGCCGAGCCACCCACGTCGACCCAGATCTCGCGAGAACACCGGATCCACCGCCCCGGCCATCCCGAGTCCGAGCGAGTAGGTACCGGGGGTGAGTCGCTTGTCGAGGTACTCCCGCACTTCAGCCTGAAGAGCAAGCTCCTCGATCGTCAGTTCTGTTGCGTCGAAACGCATGACGTCTCCGATCAGTTTCGTGAGTCGATCCGCCGCCCGTGGCGCTTACCCGAATTTTTCATGCGCCCAGCAGCAGGGCGCAGCCGATCTCGAAGAGTCTGTCCGACAGGTCGTCGCGACGGCGAAGCCGGCCGATTCGGACGGCGTTCTCCACAACTGTCAAAGTGGCATTGACGGTGATCCTGGCGGTGGCGGACTCGAGGCCCGGACGGACTTCTTCGAGCATCTTGACCCATAGCGCGACGTACTCACGTTGATTCTGTTCACACGTGCGGCGGAACTTGTCCGGTAATTGGTCGAGTTCGCTGATCAACAACCCGATCAAATGACGCTCGTTGATCGCGAAATCGATATGTGCGGCGAGCAATCCGGATAGCGCGTCCTCCGGGCCGGTTGCGGTGCCGAGAGCCTGCGCAACGCCGAGCCGGCGACGCTCGCCGCCCCTCGAGACCGCGGAGATCAGCAGGTCGATCTTGGCATCGAAGTGGTTGTACACATTCGGGCCTGTCGTTCCTGCAGCCTCACCGATGTCCTCGGTATTGACTGCTTGATATCCACGCTCGTCGAACAGCCGAATTGCTTCGGTCAACAAGAGTTCACGTCTGGGTATCACAACGGGCAGGTGACCCGTTGCCGCCACGACTTTCACTTCTGAGCGACCCAGTTCCGCGTATGCAGCGCGGTCTGCCAACTCGACAAGCAGCAGTTCCATCTGACGCCTCGGCAAGGACACTCGATGCGAAGACACACTGTTGAAGACTGCGATGACAGCCCAGGCGAGCAGATAGCTGTCTTCTTCGTCGAGGTCGGGACGCTCAATTCGGATCAGCGCTGCATCGCGCGAAGCTGCACTCTTGAGGGTCGAACGCATTTCCTCACGTTGCTCGTCAGGCAGATAGCGTGCCTCTCGCTGCCACAGGAGCGACAGACCCCGACGTTTGGACACCGATGCCGCAAGTTCGGTGATCAGTGTTTTCAGATCCTCGGCACCTGCGACCCGATCGTAGAGCGATTCGATGCCTGCGTTGACCGCGGCGTAGAGGAGATCCGGCTTGTTCTTGAAGTGCCGATAGAGCGCAGGTGCCGTGATTCCAACTGCAGCAGCCACCTGAGCGACAGACACGTTGTGATAACCGTGCTCACGGAAAAGCTCACCTGCAGCCGCAAGAATCTGCTGCTTACGGTCGCGGGGCCTGCGTACGACCATCGTGACTCTCTCCTTCGCGGCAGCGGACAAGCTCAGAGTACCGAGCCGAGGAATGAAGCAATGAACCGAACCGTCTACAGCAGCGACGATCCGATGCACCGTTCACGAACACGGAATCCCGCTCAGGAGTAGATGAACGACTCGACCATCCCTCGTTCGGCGGCTCTGTCTGCAAGCGGCCACGCCAACAGCATCAACACGATCCGAACCACCCACTGCGACTCTTGACCTTCAGGATCCAATCCTGCAAGTTCCAGTGCAGTACGCGGGAGCAACGGCGAGGACACGAGATACTCGTCGATTCCGTTGGCCCGCGCTGCCGCAAGGCCGTGGCTCATGGCAGCGTCGGATCTGATCGCGTCGACGGCGACGAGGATCGACTCCACGATGCGCTCGTCGCCGTGCAGTGATTCGACGGCGGTTGCGACCTGGCTCGCCACGGATGCCGCGCCTCGTGACAACAACCCCTCGCGGATCGCGGACTTGCCACCTACGTAGCGGTAGAGCGTTGCCCTCGAACAGCCTGCGCGGGCAGCGACGTCGTCGGCGTTGAACCGATCGAATCCCTGTTCTCGAATCAGCTCTGCCGCAGCCGCGAAGATGCGCTCGGTTGCGAGTTCACGGCGGTTACCGCCGGCCAACCAGTCGGCGGCGCGGCGCTCGTTTGCACCGGTCACTCTCCGTCACCTCGTCTCACTCTGAGACAGATTCAATCAGAAATCTCAAGGCTACGGAAGGCCGCGAGCCTCTGACCTGGAAGAAGTACGAGGGGGTTGAAGTGCGTGAGATTTTCTCAAAATGCCAGTTCAGAGGCATTTTCCACCTGTTGACTTCTCCTCGACGGCCGTGAAATCTTCCCTTCGTGACACCATCGACGCTCGACATCAACCCTTTCCTGCCGTCGAACATCGACGACCCGTACCCGCTATACGACGTACTCCGGCGCGAGCACCCCGTGTACCGCATTCCTGATACCGACTTCTATCTGGTGTCCACGTGGGAATTGGTCACCGAAGCCGTTTCCCGTACCGACGACTTCTCCAACAACCTCACCGGCGTGCTGGTTCGTACACCGGACGGTTCGGCCGTGACCTTCGACATGAACGGCGGCGGCCAAGCTGTTCACGTTCTCGCGACTGCCGACGAGCCCGACCATCAACACCAGCGCAAACTTGTCTTGCCGACACTGGTCGCCAAACGTATACGAGCACTTGAGCCGGCGATGACCGAGTACACGCAGCAGTTGTGGGACAACGGCTTCGACGGTCGACGGATCGAATGGGTCACGTCGGTAGCGGACACGCTGCCGCTGCAGATGGTTGCCACGCTGATCGGCTTGCCGGCACACGACGTCCCCCAATTGCTGGCGTGGTCGTACGACAGCACCGAACTTCTCAGCGGCATCGTGACCGCACAACGGTTGACAGGCGTCGTCACCTCGGCGGCCGAACTCACCGGGTACCTCTACAGCAAATTTCGTGAGGCACGGGCTCACCCGGTGGATGATCTACTCGGAGATCTCGTCCGTTGCTGTGACACTGGCGAACTCAGCGAAGACGTGGCCGTGCTCATGTTGGTGCAACTCGTCGGTGCGGGTGGCGAATCGACCGCCGGACTGATCGCCAACTCTGCACGGTTGCTCGCCGAGCGCCCTGAGATGCAGACGCAGCTGCGCGAGGACCCTCTACTCGTGGGTGCGTTCCTGGAAGAAACGCTCAGGCTCGAGTCACCCTTTCGCGGACATCACCGACATGTCAACGCGGACACGACACTCGGTGGCATGACACTGCCCGCCGGCAGTCATCTCATACTGCTGTGGGGTTCGGCGAACCGCGACCCCGAGTCGTTCGTCGAACCACAGGTGATGAACCTCGACAGAGTCAATCCCCGAGCACATTTCGCCTTCGGCAAAGGAGCACATTTCTGTGTCGGGGCCGCGCTGGCTCGTCTGGAAGCAAAGACCGCGATCGCAGTCCTTCTCGAAAACAGTTCACACTTCACAATCGATTCCGAATCCCCACCCCGTTGGGTCCCCAGCATGTTCGTGCGCCGCCATCAGAGTTTGTGTCTCGCTGTCACCGGATAGTTTCACTCAGTTGTCGAAATTGTGGGCTATCCAGTCGATCGTCTGCATTCCGAACAGATCAGTTCCCCAACCGTATGGATCCGTGAATGCGCGGTCCATACTGCAGTCGGTGGGCTGGTAGCTCACGTCCGTCCCTCGACTCCTGTACGTGTCCGCCAGTTCTCGCGCATCAGCTGCCGGTACAAGTGACATCGGGGAGTCGTCCTTTGCGCACGAAGTTATCAATACCTTCGACGCCGGAGCACCGTGGCCCAGTACGTTGTCGTCGTACGCGCGCTGGAAACTGGGTTCTGTGATCGGATCGATCCCCGGCTCGAAAAGGCTCGCCAGCGGTACGAACGGAAGCGTGAAGTACGCCGGCATCTGGCACTCATCCCGGTACACGTCGGCAATCGCTCGGCCCACGGGATTGAGCTTGTCGTTCAACTTCATCTCGGGGTACCAGGGTTCGAGGCCAAGGAGCGTCGCAAATCCGAAGCCTGCGCCGACCGAGGAATCTGTTGTCTCCATGAATGTTCGGGGCTTGATCACCATGCCCTCGAGGACTGTCGAGACGATATCGAGTTCCGGCGCGTAGGACTGCGCAGATTCTGCGGCGAATGCCGAACCAACTCCACCACCAGCGATTCCGAACAACGCAATCTCCGCATCCGGATTCAGCTCGGAATCCTGCAGCTGAAATGCTGCGCGCACAGCATCCAACTGCGCGTGCCCCGCGAACTTGCCCGCGAAGACGCCGTGAGGATCACGGTCTCCGTTGTTCCCGACGTCGGATATCACTACGGCATAGCCTTTTCCGAACATCAGTGCCAGCGGACCCAACGCCGACCAGGAGGCGCCGTCCAGCGGATCGCCGCCCGTCCAGTGCGAACTCGGATGACAGTAGCCGCCGACGCTGTCGTTGGCCTCCTGGTAGCTGATGACTTTCTTCTCCGATGCCGGTATTCCGTCGATCGGAATCATCATGATCCCGGTGCTCACCACCGGCGTCGAACCGTCGATTCCGGTTGTGACGTACATGATCTTGTAGGCGTCGAGCTGTCCCGGTTTGTATCCGGTGAACAGTACATCCACCTTCTTCGACTTCAGGAGATCACCGGGACGCTCGGCGCCGGTCAACACCGGCTCGTCGTAAAACGGATCATCGGGCGTGAGTGCAGTGAAGATCTCCTCTTCGGATGCGAACTCCCCCGAACTGAGAGCACCGACGGTGAACCCGTTGAACACCTCTCCCAGAGTTGGGGTGTCGGTTCGAAACTCCTCGGATACAGGAGTTTGCACGTCTTTCGGGGCATCACTGTCCGGCACCTCAGCTCCAGCCGTTGCTGGCAGGACCAGCGCAACGGTCAGCGCTACCAGCGGCGCCAACCTTCGGAATGTCGCCGACGACATCACTGAACCGTCACTTTCAAACTGGAGAGGGCCGATTCGAGAGTTTGTGGGAGGGTCACCATCGGGCGGTGACTCTCCAATTGAATTTCGTAGGGAACACTCAATGTGGCTACGAGCCGCGGCCAATCTTCTTCGACCATCGCTCGGTACTTCGGCAAGAGCTGCGAGGTGATGTAGTCCCACCGGTCCTCGTACACCGACCAGTTCCAATCCGGGAGGGGCAGCGTCACTGTCGCGGTGCGTCCGTCCGCCAGTGTTGTCGCGAACTCGAGAGACCGAAACGAGCGAGGCGGTACGACGCCGGCGACCGAAGGTGAACCGGCGACAGTCGATGCGTAAGTGATCGCCTCTCCCACATCACCTTTGTAGGCGCGCACGGTATCCCACTGGTCACGGATGATCATCCCTTGCTCACGTTGGAGCAGTGCTACGTTCCCACGTGCAATCCGATTCGAATCGCCGGAAGCTAGATCACGCCAGGCGTCCATGACATCCTGACCGAACAATCCGGCACTCTGCATTTCCTCCAGCGCGGGAAGTCCTTCATCCACGTATGCCTGATGCATCGGCATCAGATCCGAGAAGATGTTCTTCTGCATCACCAGGATCATCCCCAGCACATAATCCAAGTCGTCCGCTGTGACGTTCCTGCCCACCGCGGCGAGCGCGCGCAGCCCTGCCGGCAATTGGTTCAGCGCTTGCACGCCAACCTGATCCGTGACCTGAGAAACTATCGAATTGGCAACATATTGCAGATTCGGAAACGAGTACACGTCCGCCATCAGTTCGAAGTCGATCAGTCCTCCGCCGAAGTCCGCACCAACCTGTCCGCCCATGCCCGCCCACTGCAATTCCGGGTGACCGAGTTGCAGATCCTCGTAGAAGCGGTACGACTTCACCAGGTTCGTGCGATTGGCCGACACTCCGGCGCGCGGATTCCACGATGACAGATCGATTCCGGCGGCTTCCGTGGCAGCGACCAATCGATACTGAAACAGCAAGGCCGCATAGGATTCCGGACTGCGACCACTGGCGCTGGCTTCTTCCACAAGGGCTTGCAAGGTGCCGAGATCAGTCGGCAACGCGGGATGGACACCGCCCGGACTGTGTTCGGCATTCCGATTCACCAAAGGCAAATTTACGTACTCGTCCAACTCGGACGCCGACGCTGAAATCTGTACCGAGAGCAACGCGGACATCGCCAGCGCACATGCCGTCGCGGCTGCCAATACGTCGCGCGCCCAACGACGTCGCCGAACACCTGCCCCCAGGTTCATCCGCATATCGATCCCTGCACTCAGGTCGGCATAGCCCCGATCGACGCCGACACCAAACACTTACTTTGCAGTAAGATAGCTGAATCTGTAAGAAATACCAAATGCCGAATCAACATCTCCGCAGCGACTGAAGCCATTGCAGATGAGAAGCCTTTACCCCGCATGGCCGGCATCGAAACTCACTCGTCAAGCGATCGACCAGCTATCCGCGCTCCCAATCTGCGGCTCACATCCGCTCCGATCACAGTTCATTTTCAGCTCCCTCCCACTAGATTCGTCAAATTTGCGAAAATTGTTGCACAACAAACAGTTAGCTCTCACAACTCGTCACGCCCGGACGTTTGTCCGACTAGAATTCGGAGTTATGAAAACAATCAGTTACTCATCTCGAAAGCCTGGTGCGCTATGGAGCACAGTCATTGGGATACTCACGGCCCTCGTACTTGCACTGGTGGGCGGAGCGCTGATGCCGTCGCTCGCTCACGCAGCGGACGGTGAGAGTGGAATCATCGAGTACTCCGCAGACCACTCGACCTGGGGAGATACTTCCAAAATCGTCTGGAGCACAGACATACTCATCCCGGGTGGGAAGAACACAACCACATTTTACGTCCGAAACGCATCGGACCGCGCAGGTGAGGCACACTTCTACGTCGGAGACTACGAAATCAGCGACGGCATGGAAGCCTTCCTTCGTGTCGACGTAAACGGCGTCACCGGCAATCCGCTCACCGTCACCGGCAATGCCGCCACACCAGGGACCCAGTTGAACTCGGTCCGCCTCGCACCGGGCCAAAGTGCCAAGGTTGCCTTCGTGATCGGAATGCCCGTCGAGGCAGGGAATTCTTCGCAGAACGGCAGTATTACGCCGAACTGGAGTGTGGACCTCACACTCGATTCCACCGATACACCCGTCACGCCCGGCGGAACCGGATCACTCGATTTCGGTTCCCTGAATTTGGGGTCGGCGAGCTTCGGTTCACTCGACACCGGATCAGTTAAGACCGGATCTAACAGCTCCGGATCGCTTGATGTCGGATCGCTCGGCAAGCCGGTCACATTCATCGGATAACCTCCCCTACAACAATTCACAAAGTGAGGCCGGATAGCAGATTTGCTACCCGGCCTCACTTCTGAACAGCTACAGCGCTCGTGTTGTCCGCACCGACATCATGCGGGAATCTGCACCAGATTCACGTCGAATCGCGCCAAGTTCAACGACTGATCCATCGACAACGCTGTCGCGGAATCCTTGTCGAAGGTGAAACGTATTGCCACGTCGACTATCTTGCCGTCCTTCGCCGTACTGACCACAGTTCCGTCGGCACCGACAGGCACTGGCACCCCGTCGAGCTTGACTTCGGTGACCGGCTTCAGCTGGGCAACCAGCGCAGCTCCGCCGGAGACACCCAGATCACTGGTCGACAGCTTTGCCTTCATTCCAGTTCCCTTGATCTCCAACGCGAAACTGGCGTGGTAGGTCAGAACGTCGCCCGGCACGACAACCATCGTCGACAGATCGATCGGACCGTTCTGATCCGTCCAGGTAGGTGCGGTGACGGTTTTCAGCGCCAACGAACCGGATTCGACCGGAGTAGTCACCACAGGCGTAGTTGTGGCCGGAACGGACGTGGTCGTGGTGGGCTTACCGCCGCCGGACGAACCCAACGAGCCGGTATCAGCACAGCCAGTCAGGAATGCCGCCCCTCCGAGCATGACCAGCGATGTGCCGATCATTTTGGTACGTCGCGTATTCCATCGACTTGCAGGAACGATGCGATTATTCATTCGAACTCTCCCGTTCCCGAATTCCGTCTCTTCTATATTCATCACTTCTGCCCGTCGATCCAGGCAGCGATCTCTGCGGGAGCTTCGCCGGAGGGGTTCTTTTCCGAGACCCCTGTTTCGGCGTTGACGCGATAGACGTTGGCGCCGTCCATGATCCACAGCTCGTCTGCATCGGACTGCCACATCACGGTTGCAGTGGCGCTCACCGGTGTGCTCGACACTTCTGCACCCGAACTGTCGGTGACCACCACCGCGACGCTGGCACCGTCCTGCATCAACGTTGCGTCGTAGCCAGTCAGCGACGTCTCGGCCGCACCCAAAGCCACCGGCGGTTGCTTCGTGGTTGTGGTTGTCGTGGTGGTCGCATCAGTTGTTGTTGTCGGAGTTGTCGACTGAGTCGTAGTGCTGGTCGAGGACTCCGTTGTCAGTGGGGCGCCGGTCGTGGTTGTCACGTCAGTCGTAGTGGGAGCCGTCGTCGACGTTCCTGTCGGTGCACTTGTCGTGGTGGTCTCGGCAGCCGTCGTGGTTGTCGGTGCTACTCCGCGAGCAAGCGGTTCCGTTTCGACGAAAGCCGCTGCCGTATTCCCTGAGTTCCCGCTGCCGCAGACGACGTCATTCGTTGTGGCCTGCCTCAAATTATAGCCACCCCACTCAGTGCCGATTTCGCCGGTGACGCGGTTTACGCTGTAGATTCTCGCCGTGTAATTCCAGTTCGTGTGAATGCCGAGTTCGCCAGCACCTAATTCCACCAGCTGTGATGCACCGATCGCAGCATTGACTCCCGGATCGACGTTCTTTGTATACCGAAGCTCGCTGTTGTCCCTGTAGACCAGCACCCTGTATGTGAATGGAGAGCCCATATGCGGCCAAGTTATCTTGGTCCACCGGAATCCTGCCGATCCGCTGTTGCCGCAACTGATCGACCCAGGCTTGGGGAGGACATTTGAGCTGACCTGCAAAGCACCACTGGTTGCAGTTGAGTTATCCGTGAAAGCCGCTGCGGTGCCACCCACCTGCGTAACACCGATCAGTGCAAATGCTGAAACACCGAGAACCGTAAGCTTTCGGAGCGAGAACGCCGAGCTGTGCCCGCCTGTCCCGCTGCTCGAAGAAACCATCGGAAACTCCATTGTTGCAGCGGCTTCCGTGTCTACGCTGCCGATTCCTCCGCTCGGACCGTCATCCGAATCCTTACGGCGAGAGTTCGGCCG
The DNA here is from genome assembly GCF_031763325.1 of Rhodococcus sp. SG20037. Lineage (NCBI taxonomy): Bacteria > Bacillati > Actinomycetota > Actinomycetes > Mycobacteriales > Nocardiaceae > Rhodococcus > Rhodococcus sp. SG20037. The sequence goes on from NZ_CP134497.1 coordinate 5,197,116, forward strand.
GAACGCAATGATCACCAGTCCGCCGACCAGTGCCCCACCGAGGAAGATCGCTAGTGGGCTGGAAAGCCAGGCAATCGCATAGCCCAAACCGCTTACGCTGAAGAAGATCCGGTCGGCCTCTGTGATGAAGTAGGGCTCCGCGTCAGGCTTGGCGTTTGCGTCGCCTTTGAGAGTCACCGTGACAGAGTTGCCGGCCTGCTGGTCAAGTTCGTACACGCGGTGTGTGATCCGCGTACCCTGGCCGTTAACGACGCTTACGACGTCGCCCACTGCGAGATCAGTGGCGGGCACGGTGTGGGCCAATGCCATTGAGCCAGTGGCGATTTCGGGAGACATCGAACCCGAACGGAAGACGAGCGGCTTGATGCCGAACAGCATCGAGGCCGCGGCGGCGAGAACGCAGATGAGTCCAGCCACCGCCCCTACTGTCAGCGCGAGTTCGCGACCGGCACGTGCCGATCTCGAACTGCCGGGAGTTGTGTGATCAGACATGGTCACCTCAGGCCGTCGTCGCCGCGAACTGGAACGAAACATTCATCGACTTGTTCTGTTGTGCCGAAAGCACTCCCGTATCGAGCGCAACCTTGAAGCACAGAGTCTCAGAACCTGAATTCGCAGCCAACTGGCGTCCCGTGGTGATGATCGGAGTCGCGGCAGTCGTCGACAAGCCGACCGGACCGGCGATAACGGTGGTGCAACTCTGATCGAGAACAGTCACCTTCATGAAGGGGGCGAGCGCGGCCTCGCCTGTTGCGGTTGCTGCCATGGTGTATTTGAACTGTGCCGCGCCAGTGTTCTGCACTGGAAGAGTTGCCGTGACACTGTCGCCGGGCATCATGCCCGTCTTGGTCAACGCGGTGAAGCCGTAAGCAGTCGGATCTCCCGGGTCACCGTTGAGCTTCATCTCGATCGAACCGGTGCTGAATACGCCGGAAGTCGCTGTAGCGTTGTCAGTCCACGCAGCAAGAGTGCCAACGGCACCGAGGCCCAGAACAATTCCCACCGACATGATCGCGCGTGCGCGGCCGCTGGTTGCGCCCCCGACCAGACGTGTACCGAGCGAGGCGGGCGCCTGCTGCTCCTCGTGCTTAGACATGGCTGTGCCTTTCTTGCTGCTCAACTCGAGGCGCCGACGCACTCGGTTCGGAAGGTTGGGAGTCTGCAGACGCAGAACGTCGCCGGGTACGGTCACGGACCGATCCGACGAACATGAACACGGCATAGATCGACAATGCGCCGACGACAACCGTCAGCATCACCGAGCGCATCTGTCCCGTGATGGCGTTGTACACGTATCCGATATACGGCACGCTGTACCACACCTTGCCGCGAATCTGCTCCGGTACAACGGGATTCTGATCTGCTATCGGATTTGCATCGCCTTGCGTGACGAAGGTGAGATCACCGGCGGAGTTGAGTCGCACCATGATGATGCGGTGCGTAACCACGTCGGGCTTCCCGGACTCGATCTGATAGGTGATCGCATCGCCTGCCTGCAATCGGTCAGCGTCCTGCGGTTTCACCACGATGAGGGTGCCGGGTGGATAGGTGGGTTGCATCGAACCGGTCAACACAGTGAAGGGCGTCGACCCCGTCAAACGTGGAACAACGACCGTCGACAACAGAATCGCCAGAACACCCAGCAGCAGAGCCCACGAGACAATATTGCGGATCCACCACCAGGCGCCGGTTCTCTGATCAGAACCCTTCACTGTGTGCGTCATACCGACTCCGCTTCGAACGAGAAATGCACGCTCGTGGAAACACCCGATGCGACGTCAGGACCGACAGTGCCACGCAGGCACAAGATTTCGGTACTGCCAGCAGCAACCGTGCGCCATCCCGAAGCTGTCGGTACCTGAGCGCCGACCATGGGACCGTCGTAGATCGCGGTGCCGGCAGCTGCGCCCTGGGCAGGGCAACCGGCTTCGGTAGTCACTGGCGTTACTACCAACGCGAGCGGAACATCAGCGGAAGACTGCGTGACGTTCTGGATCCGGTAATTGAGTGGAACGCTACCGGAGTTGTGAACTGTCAACGGAGCCTGTGCATATGCGTTGGGGAACATACCGGTGGCGCCCAGAGCAGTGAAGTCGTAACTGCTCTGGCCGCTCCCGGCACTGCCCACCGTTAGGTCGAGGATCCCGGACTGGATCGTGCCACCGGACAGTGTTTCAGCGGCCGTCCACCGCGCGCTGGTCTGTTGCACCGATACGAAGATCAGTCCGATGACCAGCGCGGCGGCAGTTGCCCACCAACGGTAGTGCTTACGCAAGCCTTAGACCTGTTCAAGCTTGACGTTGAAGTTCGCCAAGCTTGCCGTCTGGTCCTGGCTGGCGTTGTTGGCTGTGTTGTCAGGCAACACTGTGCCCTTAGGGAAGTCGAAGGTCACCACAACGTCAACTGTCGTGCCGTCGTTGGCTTCAGTCAGCTGAGTGAGCGGCTGCCCCGCGAGGGTGGTTGAGGTCGTGGTTGTCAGGGCAGTAGCCAACGAGCCGGTAATCGTGGTCGTGTCGGCAATCACTTGAGCCTTGAGATTCTTACCGTCGATACCGACCTTTACCTTGCCTGTGTAGGTGATCTTGTCACCGGGAGAAACGCGATAGCTCGCGATGTCGACATTGGTTTCCGTTGTTGCCCCATTGGTGACGGTCCAACTCGGCAGAGCAGAGGGATCGGCGCTGAGAGTCAGATGACCTGCGGTGATCGTTCCGCCGGTCATCGGTGCGTTTGCGTTCCACGCCGCCATGGTTCCCGCGCCACCGGCGAGGAGAAGTGCTGCTGCACCGGCCGCGACTGCGCCCTTGGTTGCCTTGTTCATGGAGAACACTCTTTTCGTCTGGTCCCCGTGGCGGGGAGCTTGCAGGGTGAGAAAGCTGGTCGGATCCAGTCATGTGCGCCCTGGTACGGGCAGAGGGTTTCGTTCATCCGTGGTCAGTGAGGGGTCGTAGCGGTAAGTGCAGAGCGAGAGCGTGTTGCGGAAAGATTGCGAGCCGTTCTCGCGAACGGGTCATTCCTCTCTCGTGCTGTCGACGTCCGCTTGCGTCGTTTAGATTTTTACCACACGTATCAGGAATTTTTGGCGAAAAGCTGGTCGAATGTCCAGAAGCTTGTTGAAACCTGAACTTGACTACAGAATCGCCTCTCACCTGGATCATTTAAAAGACGCAGCACTTTGTTGCAACCCGTTTGCTGAAGTAACCTTCGCCCGGATGGTCCATACAGTCGGAAATTCACCTGAAACAAGTTCTACAAACTTTTGGTTTGTTTTGGGGATCGTTCGATTGCCTCCGCTTTGAAAGCAGCGACAATCGAGCAACAAACTAAGGCGGAGGCCCTACACCTCGAAGACGGTCTCACCTCCGACAACCGTGCGCAGGACCGACAGTTCATTCAAGTCTGTCGAATCGCTGCGCAGCGGATCTCCGTCGAGCACAACAAAATCCGCCAAAAGTCCCACCGCTATCCGACCTTTGTCCGATGACTCACCGGTGAGACGAGCGGCTGCGCTTGTGTAGCCGGCCAGCGCCTCGGACGCGGAAACCCGTTGCTCCGCACCCAGAACATGACCTTCTCGCGTCACACGATGTACGGCGGTGTTCATCGTGAAGAGCGGGTTCACTGGAGTGACAGGGCAGTCGCAATGCAGCGCGTAGGCAAGCCCCGCCGCCACGACCGACGCCACGGGGCTGATCCGCTCGCCGCGACCCGGTCCGAGAAAACGATCGCGGTGCCGGTCACCCCAGTAGTAGACGTGGTTCACGAAGATCGACGCCACCACCCCGAGTTCGACCATCCGCGCGATCTGATCTTCCCGCAACGTCTGAACGTGCTCGAGGCGATGCGAAACTTTGATGTCCGGGTGCGCCGTCCGTGCCGCTGCAATTGCGTCCAATGCAAAATCGATGGCCTGATCACCGTTGGTATGAATCGCAACCTGTCGGCCGGCGGCGTGATGTTCCTCGACGAGTGCCCCGAGCGCACCTGCCGGGATTGCCATTCCGCCGCAGTGGCATCCGCCCAGATCGTGGTACGGCGCGGTCAGCGCAGCGGTGTGCAACTGAATCGACCCGTCCGAAATGAGTTTGACGCCGCCCACACGAACTCGCTCGGTCGGATCGGCGAGTTCACCCAACTGATCGTGAACCCCGTGGCCGAGATAGAGGCGCGCACGCAGCCTCAAGTCACCATCGGCGTCGAGTTGCCGGTACGCCTCGTACATCTCGGCCGTGACGTACATGTCGTGGAAACTCGTCACGCCCACCGACGCCATGACTTCCTGCGCCCGCAGCATCGCGATCTTGGACGCATCCGGGTTCATATCCGGAACAAGTCCGTGCACCAGAGACATTGCCGGAACCTCGCACAGTTCACCGGTGGGTACACCGTCGCTGTCCCGAACGATGACACCACCCTCCGGATCGACCGTGGTGGCATCGATTCCGGCCTTCTCCAGTGCGACCGAGTTGACATAGATCCCGTGAGCAGACAAGTGCCGCACCAGGATCGGATGCTCGGTGGAGGCTTTGTCCAGATCAGCTACGGTCAGGCCTCGATCTTCCGCCACGAGGCTGTCGTCGAAGCCCCACGCTTCGATGGGCTCGCCAACTGGTGTGATCGCGGCCCGCGCGGCCAACGCCGTGATCAACTTCTCGATGGTCGGGCACGTACTCGTCGTTGCGTCGACCCCACTGAGCATCAAACCCCACATCATCGGATGAAGGTGCGTCTCGATGAACCCCGGCACAACCACCGCTCCGGCGAGATCGACAACGGAGGTTTCGGAATCGGTCAGCGCCGCGATCTCGGCGTCAGTTCCGAGGGCGACAAATCTGCCGTCCTTGACTGCCACAGCGGTGGCGTTATCGCCGACCGCACCGTCCATGGCCCTGATGTCGCCGTTGATGTAGATGTGGTCAGCCGCCGTGGTCATACGCTTGTCTCCATTCGTTTTCCGACAACAGTCGTCGAGGATTTCTTCGCGGGTATCCGCGTCGCCACAACCACTCCGGCCAAAATCATTCCGGCACCCGCAAGTTGGACGAGAGTTGGGGTCTGTGCAAGCAGCACTGCGCCGAACAACAGTGCTGACGCCGATTGCAACACGAGGCTGGCGGCGACTGCACTTGCAGGCAGACGCTGACTGGCGCTGGCTACCAGCAGCCACCCGATCACCTGAGATACCAACGCGAGCAGCACAAGCCAGCCTTGAGCTACGAGCGAAGGGGTCAGATCCAAAGTTCCACTCACGAGGCCGTATGCACCTGCCGTGAGGGCAGTGGCTCCCGTCGAGACGAACATCGGCAACGCCGTTCTGCCCGCCGCCCGAGTAGCCAGACCCATGAGGAAGATGTAGACCGCGTACGCGCCTGCGGCGATCACGGCAAACGACACTCCGACAGCAGGATTCGACCCGGTGAGCGTTGTGCTCGTCCCGGCTACCAGAGCAACTCCGACAAAGAGCAACGGAAGGCTGGCGACCAGTTCCCGGCCGATCCGTTGGCGCAGGACAACGTAGCCGAGGATTGCGACGAACAGCACCTGCAAATTCAGGATCACAGTCGAAAGACCTGCCCCGATCGAATGAATCGACTCGTGCCAGAGCACCAGATCGATTCCGAGGAACGCGCCGGCAAGTAGAGACTTCACGATCCAGGGCGCCGAGACCGAAGGCCGGGGTGACCGACGACGCTGAACGAGCACGAGCATGCCGAGAGGGATGAGCGCATAGAGACACCGAAAGAATGCACCCGTCGACGGAGACACTCCTGAGAGTTCGTAGAGCACCGAGGTCAACCCGAGGATGCATGCACCGGTGACGACTACGCGCAGGTCACGACGGCGTAGTTGATCGCCGGACAGCTCGCGTGGCGATACTTCATCACTCATGGTGATAATGTATCACCGACGCGAAGCCTGTCATACAGGGAAGATGCGTGCATGAGAACTCCGGTTACCCGTGAACGCGTGATCGCTGCCGCAGCCGATCTGGTCGACAGCAAAGGCGCCGACGCTCTGGTACTGAGTCAACTCGCCGAGACCCTCGACGTCCGGCAGTCAGCCCTGTACAAACACGTCGACGGGGTCGACGACGTCCACCATCAACTCAGCCTCCTCGCACGCAACCTTCTCGCCGAACAACTGCGTGCCGCCGCGGTCGGTCTCTCGCGCGACGACGCCGTCATGGCGCTCGCGGACGCATGGCGTGCGTTCGTCCGAGTACACCCCGGGCTCTACGCCATCACCGACCGCTACCCCACTGCACCGCATCCCGATCTGGTCTCCGCCGTCGGCGAGGTGGTCGACGTCATCAACAAGGTGATCGCGGGATACGGTCTGAGCCCGGATGATTCGGAGCAGGCGGCGTGGTCTCTTCGCAGTGCGCTGCACGGCTTCTGCATCCTCGAATCGGTAGAGGGACAACCGGCCGGCACCGACCCGGATCGGGTGTATCGACGACTGGTCGAACTTCTCTGCGCCGGTATTGCTCGTATGTAGATACCGGCTCCTGTTATCGTCGGATGAAACGATACAGACCAAAAAGGATCAGACATGGTTGGTGAACTCGACATCTCCGGATAAAACCGGGCATGACGGCCACCGGCAGACGCCTCGGAGCGCTGCCGTCGTGGCCATGTTGTCGTTCACTTACCCGACTCTTCGCGGAGCAGCGTTGCCGCGACCGCACAACACCTGAGGTCTATTCATGTCCGATACCTACATCGTTTGCTCGAATCTGTCTTTTGCCTGGCCGGACGACACTCCGGTCTTCGACGAATTGTCATTCACCGTGCCCGGCGGCCGAACCGGGCTGGTGGCCCAGAACGGCGTCGGGAAAAGCACTCTGCTCAGATTGATCGCCGGCCAGTTGCGGCCGCGCGCCGGCAGTGTGTCCGTCGACGGCGTTCTCGGATACCTTCCGCAGGACCTGCCACTGACGGGCGATCTGACCATTGCCGAGGTCTTGGGCATCGCCCCGACGCTCGCTGCGTTGGACGCAGTCGAATCCGGGGACACACGAGAAGAACACTTCACGACAATCGGGTCCGACTGGGATATCGAGGAACGAACGCGAGCCCAACTCGGTCGACTCGGTTTGGCCGACATGACGTTCGATCGTCGCCTCGACACTCTGAGCGGCGGGCAGGTCGTCTCGCTCGGACTGGCGGCGCAACTCCTGCGACGCCCCGATGTCCTTCTCCTCGACGAACCCACCAACAACCTCGACCTGGACGCGCGCCGCAGGCTTTACGACGTTCTCGACGACTGGAGTGGTTGTCTGTTGGTGGTCAGTCACGATCGAGGACTACTCGACCGCATGGACCGCATCGCCGAACTTCACAGCGGCGAGATCAGCTTCTACGGTGGCAATTTCACCGACTACGAAGCCGCGGCACGCTCGGCTCGCGAAGTGGCGGAGAAGAACATCCGCAACGCCGAGCAAGAGGTCAAGCGCGAGAAGCGCGAACTGCAGCAGGCCCGAGAACGTGCTTCGCGACGCGCAAGTAACGCTGCCCGCAATCTCGGGAACGCGGGCTTGCCCAAGATCTTTGCGGGGACCATGAAGCGCAATGCTCAGGAGTCGGCAGGCAAGGCCAACGAGACACACCTCGCCCGGGTCGACGCGGCGAAGGACCGACTCGACAAAGCGGGCCGCGCTCTTCGAGACGACCAGACGATTTCACTCGAATTGCCTGGCACACATGTACCCGCCGGCCGGACGGTGTTCCTCGGTGAGCGAATGCAATTCGCGTTCGGTGATCATGCGATCTTCGCCGACTCCGGAATCGACCTGGCCATTCGAGGACCGGAGCGTATCGCGTTGACCGGGCCGAACGGCGTCGGAAAGTCGACGTTGCTACGCATCGTCAACGGGGATGTGGCGCCGACTTCCGGTGAGATCACGCGAGCCGACGGTCGAGTGGCATACCTGTCGCAGAGGCTCGACCTACTCGACCCCGCACGCACCGTCGCAGAGAACTTTGCCTTGTCTGCTCCAGGCCTACCGGCACCGGAACGCATGAACATCCTGGCGCGCTTCCTCTTTCGGGGTGCGGGTGCTCATCTTCCCGTCGCTGCACTCTCGGGCGGTGAACGACTGCGGGCTACATTGGCGTGCGTTCTCTTCGCCGATCCGGCCCCGCAGCTGCTTCTTCTCGACGAGCCGACCAACAACCTCGACTTGGTGAGCGTTGCTCAACTCGAAAGTGCCCTGAATGCATATCAGGGGGCGTTCGTGGTGGTCAGCCACGACGAGAGATTCCTGGCCGAGGTCAAGGTCGAACGCTGGCTCAGGCTCTCGGACGGCCGTTTGACCGAGGTCGCCGCACCAGGCGCAGTGGGCTGACACGAGAAGTGAACAGGCGAAAGGCCTTCACACACGATGTGTGTGAAGGCCTTCGTCTGCACTACTGGTCAAGGCGTCCTGGTGTACACCGGATCGTCGAAGGATCGACGTTGCGTCACCCAGTCCGTGGACAGGATGTTCTCGATCACGTCTTCACGGGATTCGTCGAACACGACAATCCGATCGGCGATTCGCCATTCACCGTGGCGCCTTTCGAACCTGTCGACGTAACGGCATTTGATCGTCGCAAGCGTCTGCACCGTATCCGTACCGGAACGCTCTTGCCGCAGAAAGCACAAACAGTACGACTCGCACTGAGCGACATCGCCGTTGACGTCGATCAGTATGTTGGAAATGCAGTGAATCGACGAGTCGATCGTCTTGTGTCTGAGCTTCATGTCTTCGATCAGCCCGTCGACGGTTCCGATGTAACCGCCGTGGTTGTCTATCGCGTCGTCGAAGTAGCAGAGGGCCACGCTGTCGAAATCCTTCCGATCGACGGCCCGAGCGTAGCGATACAGAACTTCGGTGATTTCTTGCTTGTCAGCGAGGGACACGGTCAGGCTCCTGTTCTACCCGATAATCAATCAACCTGCAGTTCAACACCCTTGGTCTCCTTGATGAAGAAGACCGTGACGAGGGTGATCACCGCACAGAAGACGAAGTATCCAGCCGGAGCGAGAGAGTTACCGGTCAAGCTGATGAGATAGGTGGCGATGAAAGGCGCGGTGCCACCGAGGAACATGTTGGTGACGTTGTTACCCAATGCCAGACCGCTGTACCGCACAGATGCTTTCAGCATTTCGACATAGGTCACGTACGAAGCACCGTTGACAACGGAAACGCAGATGAAGAGCACTGACTGACCGACAACCGCCTGCCAGATGCCAGAACCGGCCATCATCATGAACATCGGGATTCCGAGAACCACTGCGGCGGCACTACCGGCGAACAGCACCGGCCGACGCCCGTACTTGTCTGCCATGTATCCCGAGATCGGCAACGTGATGACGCCGAGAACCAGTGCAAGAGAAGTGGAAAGGAAAGCAACGCGCGACGAATGACCGCCGGTGGTCTGCAGGTACGTCGCGGCATACACCGAGGCGATGTAGTAACCGCCGGTGATGAGTGCGCCCAGCAGGATGATCTTGACGACGCTGCCACCGGAGGTGCTGAGCAACTCACGGATGGGAAGCTTCTTGGTCTCACCCTTGTCCTGCAGTTCTTCGAACTGAGGAGTGTCTTCCATCTGGCTGCGGATCCAGATACCGATGCCACCGATCAGCAGGCTGAGCAGGAACGGGATACGCCAAGCCCATTCGAGGATCTGCTCTTGCGAGAACACCGACGTCAGGCCGAGGGCCATGAGCGAAGCTGCCAGCGAACCCAGGTAGGTGCCGGTATTGACCATCGAGGTCTGCGTCGCACGCCACCGTTTGGGAGCGGACTCGGAGACGAACGCGTTGGCGCCGCCGAGTTCACCGCCGGCCGCGAAGCCCTGCAGGCAACGAGCCAGAACCAGGATGGACGTCGCCCACACACCCAACGTGGCGTAAGTCGGCAGCAGGCCCATTCCGGCTGTCGCGAGAACCATCAGGAGGATGGTCCAGGACAGCGCGTTCTTGCGGCCGTACTTGTCGCCGATGTGGCCGAAGAAGATGCCGCCGGGCACGCGTAGGAAGAAGGCCACGGCGAATGCTGCAAAGGTACCGAGCAGTGCTGCGTTCGGGTCATGGGAAACGAAGAACAGCGCGGCGATCGTCGTGGCCATGTATCCGTAGATACCGAAGTCGTAGTACTCGACGACGGTACCGACGATGGCCGCGCGAATTACCTTCGTCGTCGACTGTCGTTCGGTTGCCACGCTGCTGCCCTCGGTGGATTCGGCTCTCGCCATGGTCTCATTCTCTGACATGTTGTTCCCTGCCTGGATTGGATACTGACTGGATTCGGTGCCGCGCAGACGTCGGACGTCAGGAGTGCGCGATGGAATGGACCGGTGCGCTCTCAGCGCTGGTCCTGGTGTAATTCGCCGCATTACGTCCCGCTACGCGGCCCATGGTCAAAGCGTTGGCAACCGCATTGCCGCCGCCCACGTATCTCAGTCCGAGGATTCCGGCGCCGGCCTCACCTGCGGCGTACAGACCCTCGATAGGTACTCCGGTGCTGCCGAGCACGGCCGCATCGGTGTTGATCTCCATTCCCGCATGCGTACAGACGAGCTCTGCCGGAAGGATCTTCGCGGCATAGAACGGAGCTGTCGCAATAGGATCCGGATTGCCGACGGCACCCTTGTTCCGCAACGTGCGATGGCGGAGGAAGTCGTCGTCGTGACCGCTGGGCAGTTGGTCGTTCCATCGACGCAGGGTTTGCGCCAACGTCGCAACCGGAACACCCGTAGCCACTGCGAGGTCTTCGATCGTGTCCGCACGAATCGTGCCACCGGCGGCAACTTCTTCCTCGATGCGTTCGGGATTCCAATCCGCATATCCTGGAGCCAGATTCACGCGAGCGTTCTCGTCGAAGATCATCCAACCGTATCCACCCTGATGGTCGATGATGCCGGTCGAGACCGCGTACGAGCTGTCCTCGTCCATGAAACGACGGCCGTCCTGGTTGACGTAGATCCGCGACTTCGGCGGAAAGCCGGCCTGCCAGTGGTGGAATCGCTGGAAGTAGACGGTGGGCAGCATCAGACCCCAGCCGTCGCCCGCCAGGGAAGCACCGAGGTCTTCGGCAAAACGAAGATGGTCTCCGCGGCTCCCCTCGGCTGCGACGACGAACAAGGTCTCTCCGGCCTTGTTCGCGTCCGGGAAGTGGCGTTCCACCAAACCCGGATCTTGCGCGAATCCACCGGAGGCAACAACGACGGCGCCCGCAGGCACCTCGATGTCGTCGGCGACAACACCGACAACCCGACCGTCTTCCTCGATCAGCTTCTGCACCCGAGTTCCGAAGATGACCTCGATCCCGTGCTTACGACGAGCCTTGTCCAGCACCTGAATCAGTCCGTATCCCTGATCCTTGGGCACGTGGCCGCGCCAGACGTCCTCGACGCCGGCTTGGGCGAGTCCCGGCTGGTGAGCGTTACCCGAGATCGTCGCGGGAATCTCGACGCCGAGTCCGATGAGCCATTCCAGTGTCGGACCGGCGTTTTCGCAGAACGCACGAATCAATCCGGGTGAGAGCATCCACTGGTTGAGGTCCATGTAGTGCTGGAAGAACTTCTCTGCCGAGTCGTCGACGCCGAGGCCGGCCTGCACGCTCGTTCCGGCGGCCGTGAAGATGCCGGCCGACAGCGCGGTGGATCCACCGAGTTCGGTTTCGGATTCGAACAGCAGAACGGATGCGCCTTCTTCAGCTGCCGACACCGCAGCGGCGAGACCTGCTCCGCCGCCACCGATGACAACGACGTCCCAGTGCTCGGTCATGAAAGTTCTCCAGTCTCCGCGATGATGCGGTGGTAAAGACCGTTCGACACCAACCCGCCGTCGACAGTGAGTTCCGTACCGGTGGTGTAGGTGGAACTGTTCGAGAGCAGGAACAGCACTGCTTCGGTGATCTCGTCGAGAGTTCCCATGCGTCCGAAGGGAACCGACTTCAGTGACGCGGCGACGAAGTCGTTCGCGCCGCCGAGCAGCGCCGTACCGACCAGTCCCGGGTGCACCGAGTTGACGCGAATCCCCCACTGCGCGAAGTTGCCTGCGGCCGACTTCGACAGACCGGTCAGACCCCACTTGCTCGACGAGTAAGCCGGAGAGAAGTATCCGATCTGACCGGCGATGGACGAGATGTTGACGATAGATCCGCCACCACTCTCGCGCATCAGCGGCGCCACCGCCTTCATACCGTAGAACGGGCCGAAGAGGTTGATCTTCATGGTCAGCTCCCAGATGTCGTTCGGGGTGTCCATGAATTCGAGCCGACGCGAGATACCGGCATTGTTGACCAGTCCGCCGAGTTCCCCACGGGTGGTGCGAATTTCGTCGACAACCCGGTCCCAGGCATCGACATCGGTGACGTCGAGAATATGAGCGGACGCCGATCCGCCTGCGGCGACGATGTCGTCGACCACGCCGGATGAATCCGAAACATCGGCAATGCAGACATGCGAACCGCGCGCGGCGAGAGTGCGCGCGTGATGCGCCCCCATCCCGGCAGCACCGCCGGTAACGAGAACGACGCCGGGATATGTCGTGGACTCAGACATGCCGCGAACCACCGTCCACCGCAATGCTGTGCCCGGTGACGTAACGCGCGCTGTCCGAGAGCAGGAACAGCAGCGGGCCGAAGACCTCTTCGGGCGAGCCCAGACGATGCAGTGGTACCGCGTCGAGTGCGTTCGCGAGCGCGATCGGATCTTCCTGGACCCACTTCGTCATCGCCGTGTCGATGTAGCCGGGTGCAATGGAGTTGACCCGAATACCCTTGTCGCCGAACTCCACTGCGAGAGACTCCGTGAGGTGCGCAACGGCAGCTTTCGACGTGCAGTATGCGCCTCTCCCCTTCCGCACACGCAGCGCAGACACCGAAGACATGTTGACGATGGCGCCGCCGGGACCGAGGTGACGTGCCGCCGCCTGAGCACCGTAGAGCACTCCCTCGACATTGACACTCAGCGTTGCGCCGATCTGCTCCGGGGTGATCTCCTCGGCCAGCGCAAACGGGAAGATACCCGCATTGTTGATCCAGAAATCAACCCGGCCGAACTCCTTCAACGCCAACTGCGCAAGCAATTCATGCTCGTCGGGCTTGGTGACGTCGACCCGAGCTCCGACGACGCGACCCGGCTTGTCCGCCAGTGCATTCGATTCGAGGTCCGTGTTGATTCGTGCGGCCGTGGCGAGCATCTGCTCTTCGTTGATGTCGGCGCCGACGACATGTACGCCGCGCGTTGCCAGTCCTTCGGCGAACGTCGCACCCATACCCTGAGCCGCGCCGGTCACCACTGCGACCTTGCCTGCCAACTCCGGGTACACCGCCGACATCTGCGTCACAACGGTACGGCCCGGGTTCGTCTGGTCAGAGCTTTCGGTCATGATGTACTTCTCCTACTGAATATTGTTGTGCAAGAAACATTTCGGTACTTCAAGCTTGTTCGGACGCTCGGGGCGCGTCGTCGCGAGAAACGGTGCGGCGGGCGATCTTCCACTCCTCACCGACCCGAACCACGTGATCTGTGACAGTTGTCATCCGCACCAGTCGCGAGTCTCCGCCGCGAGCGGTGGCAACGATCTGCAGGTACCCGTGCACTGTGAGAGCACTCTCGTCCACCGCCTCGACGACGAGATTGGTCAGAACGTGGCGATGCACCTCGTCGGCAGCTTCCGCCGCAGCGAAGAAGCGAGCAGCAAAAGCCGCAAGGTCGTCGAAACCGACCACGGGTTCCGGATAACTGGGGGAATGAAACTCACCGCCATCGGTGAATGTCTGCGCCCAATCCTGCTGGCGCCCAGAGTCTATGCAATGACTCTGGTGGCCGTACAGCTGGTGGATTGCGGCAACGTCCTCCGTTGCCACGACGCTGTAGTTGCTCATGAAGGTTCTCTCCGAACACGCTGCGCTGCATCCACCCGAAGGTTGTGCAGCTTCGTAAAGTGTGCGATAATCGCACACACTGTGCGATATGTTCAAAGCGTAGGTGGCATACCTCACAAACGTCAAGAAAGGGATTTGATGTCAGAGCTGAGCGAGGAACACCGACCGCGCAAAAGTGCAGTTCAAGTGGACTCCAGCATGTCGAAAACGCTGCACCACGGACTCGAGATCCTGGAACTCCTGACGTCTTATCCGCACGGCTTGTCGGTCACCGACATCGCCGACGGAGTGGGAGTCCACCGAACCGTCGCACATCGGTTGATCCGCACGCTCGAGGCTCATCACCTGTGCCGCAAGGACTCCTTCAAGCGCGTCACTCTCGGCGCCGGCCTGGTCACCCTCGCCGAACCGGTGGAGCAAGATTTGCGCACTCTCGCTCGCCCGATACTTCAAGAACTTGCCGAGGCCACCGAGGCGACAGCGCACCTGGTGGTCCGCGAGAGCGATACCGAAGTGCGCGCGCTGATGGTGGTCGAACCACGCAGCGCCAAGGTTCACGTCGCGTTTCATCCAGGGCAGGTCGATCCGATCGACCGCGGCTCCGCCGGGCTTTCCATCCTTGCCTCACTCCCGCCGACGAGCGGGGAACGAGAGGAAGTGACGGCGGCACGCGCACGCGGCTACGCAGTGACCGTCGGCGAGGTCATCCCGTCCGTCCTCGGAATCTCGGCAGTCATCCCCGGCAGACGCCGCGACGCCATCTCCAGCCTCGGAATCTCCGTGTTCGACTCCGAGGACCAAGCAGCGCTGGGCGCCGAGGTCATGGCAGCGGCAAAAACCCTCGGCAGCATGTTGCGCTGATCCGAACACCAGTCGAGCCCCGGGAATACCCGGGGCTCGACTTTGTTGACTCCGAATGAGATAGTTGAACAATCAACTACCTGACATCAGCTTCACGGATACAAGGAGTACGACATGCCTGCTGTGACAGTCGAGAACATCTTGGCCCTGCCCCGTCTCGACGAGCCGGCAGAGTCAGCAGTCGACCGCCCCGTCAAGAGCATCACCACCGCACCGGTCGGATACGAAGGTGAAGGCTTTCCCGTTCACCGCGCCTTCGCCGGCATCGACCTCTCCGCCCTCGATCCCTTCATCCACATGGACCAGATGGGCGAGGTCAACTACGCACCCGGAGAACCCAAAGGCACACCGTGGCACCCGCACCGCGGCTTCGAAACCGTGACCTACATGATCGACGGCATCATGGAGCACCAGGACTCCAACGGTGGCGGTGGCATTATCGGCGGCGGCGACACCCAGTGGATGACCGCGGGTGGCGGCATCCTCCACATCGAAACTCCGCCGGAGCACCTCGTCCTCAGCGGCGGCCTTTTCCACGGCGTCCAACTGTGGGTCAACCTGCCTCGCGACAACAAGATGGCATCTCCGCGGTACCAGGACATCACCGGTAACAAGGTGGCCCTGCTTTCCTCGCCGGACGGCGGAGCCTTGGTACGCGTCATCGCCGGAGACATCGCCGGCCACGCCGGACCTGGTTCGACGTACACACCGATCGCGCTCTCCCACACGACTGTGGCCCCGGGTGCGAGCCTGACGCTTCCGTGGAACCCCGAGTTCAACGCGATCGTCTACGTGCTCGCCGGCGAAGGCACGGTCGGGGCAGAGCGTCGGCCCATTCGTGTCGGACAGACAGCTGTCTTCGGACGCGGTGACTCCATCACCGTCGCCGCCTCCGATCGCCAGGATTCACGGACCGAATCTCTCGAGGTATTCATCCTCGGCGGCAAACCGATTCGTGAGCCCATCGCGATGGCCGGGCCGTTCGTCATGAACACCAAGTCCGAGGTCATGCAGGCCTTCGAGGACTTCCAGGCCGGACGCCTGGGATCCATCCCGGCGGCACACGAGACGCTGAGCTGACATGTCGTCGGTAGTCGTCCAGCGAGCTGACGAACGTGCGCATCTCAACTACGGCTGGCTCACGGCGCGTCACAGTTTCCCCTTCGCTGGAAACTTCGATCACGCCGCGTACGCGCATGGACTTCTGTTGGTGAACAACGACGACATCATCGAAGCCGACTACGGTTTCGACACTCATCAGCACCGCGACACCGAGATCGTGACGTGGGTGCTCAGCGGATCTCTGGTTCACCAGGATTCCGCTGGGCACTCCGGGGTCATCCATCGCGGACTCGCGCAGAGAATGAGCGCCGGTACCGGAATCCTGCACTCCGAGCGCAACGATCGCTTCCGGGCCGACGGCTCACGTGTCACCGAGCCCGTTCACCTCGTCCAGATGTGGATACCCCCGGACGAATCCGGAGTGACTCCGAGCTATCAGGAACTCGACATCAACTCCGAACTCGACGGCGGTGGCCTGATCACCCTGGCGTCGGGGATGCCCGCGCATCGCGACCACAGCGCGATCAGCTTGCACAACAAACATGCGGCACTGCATGTTGCTCGCCTCGAGACCGGTGGGTCGGTATCTCTCCCGGATGCGCCGTACGTGCACGGCTTCATCGCCGGTGGCACTGTCGACGTCGAGGGAGTCGGATTGCTCGGTCCGGGAGATTCGTTGCGACTCAAGGATACTGGCGGTCAACGAGTCGAGGGAATCGGCGATGCGGAGATACTCGTGTGGGAGATGCACGCGTCGACGAACTGACGACACCA
Organism: Rhodococcus sp. SG20037; assembly: GCF_031763325.1. Lineage (NCBI taxonomy): Bacteria > Bacillati > Actinomycetota > Actinomycetes > Mycobacteriales > Nocardiaceae > Rhodococcus > Rhodococcus sp. SG20037. Next base: position 5,213,698 of record NZ_CP134497.1, read on the forward strand.
CCGAGTACGCCCAATGTTCGGACTACACAGCAGGTTCGTCGTAGGGTGGATGCCGGTAGTGGCGGATCCCGATTGTGGTGGATCCCGGTGGTACAGAAGGAGGAGCCATGGCATCTGGTCGAGCACAGGCCCCACGGACGACACCGCACATCGATGTGCACCGCTCCGGCGATCGCTTGAAATCCCGCGTCTCCTGGCTGGATTCGAAACATTCGTTCTCGTTCGGACAGCACTACGATCCGGACAACACTCATCACGGATTGCTGCTCGTCAACAACGACGACACCGTACTGGCGGGAACCGGTTTCGACACCCATCCGCACAAGGACATGGAAATCGTGACCTGGGTGCTTCGCGGTTCGCTCGTGCACCAGGATTCCATCGGCCACACCGGCGTCATCTATCCGGGACTCGCCCAGCGCATGAGCGCCGGTACCGGAATCATGCACAGTGAGAAGAACGATTCGTGGCGTATCGGCGGCGAACAGCATTCCGACCCCGTGCATTTCATTCAGATGTGGGTGGTACCGGACGAAGGTGGACTGACCCCCGGTTACGAACAGCTCGAGATCGACGACGAACTGCTGCGCGGCGGTCTGATCCCGGTTGCCTCGGGGATGGAGCGCTACAAGGATCATTCGGCGATTCGCATCAACAACAAGAACGCCGCCATGCATGTCGCACGCATTCTGCCGGGCACCTCCGTGAATCTTCCGGGCGCACGGTTCCTGCACGTCTTCGTCGCGCAGGGCACTGCCGAGATGGAGGGCGTCGGCACACTGTACGAAGGCGATGCTGTCCGGTTGAGCGATTCGGGTGGCCAGCAGCTGACCTCCGACGCCGGGGCCGAAGTCCTCGTCTGGGAGATGCATTCACGTATCGGTGGTTGAGACCCGGTCTCGGCAGGACTCGGCGCGCTGGAGATACTCGACAGATGAGCATCGACAACTCCGCCGCGCCCGTCAAGAAGCTTGACCCACTCAACACATTGATGGGTGTGCGCGCCGTTTCGGTCGAGCCCGGGGACCTGGCCTTCGCGCAGGCCGTCGGCGAGCGATTCCACGATCACCGTGGCAAGACCGTGCTCGGTTCCATCGGAGTCATGATCGACGGTGCCATGGGTGGCGCGGTGTACTCGGGACTGACCTCGGGCCATCAGTCCGTGCTCGCGCAGGTCACGGTCAGTGCGGGCGCCGACATCCCCGACGTCGCGGACGTCGGTGCCACCGGAACACTCGTGCATCTCGACGACGGCGTCGGACTCGCATCCGGGCAACTTCGCGACGAGAACGGCACCCTTCTGGCAGTGATGGCCGGTCGCGCCATGGTGGTCTCGCGTCCCCCCGTCGTGGGAATCGACGACTACGTGGAGGGCGAGCCGCTGCCCGTCCCGACGCCGGAGAAGACAAGCGACCTGAGCGGGTTGTCCGGGTCCGACGTCGTCGAAGGAATCCGCGACGGCAAACTCGAACGCGGTCCACTCGCCGGACTCCTCGATCTTGCTGTCGTCGACGTGACCCCAGGTTCCGTCGTCGGTGAGTTCGCACCCGTGGCCTGGATGGCCAACCCGTTGGGCGCCGTTCAGGGCGGTGTCCTCATCTCGGCAGTCGACGCCATCACTGGCCTGTCTGCCCAGACCCTGACCAGCGTCGACCAGGACTATCGCGTCCTCGACCACAAGATCGACTTCCTGCGCTCACCCGACATCGGCGGGCCGGTCATGCGCGCCGAGGCCTCCGTGATTCGTGCCGGGCGCAGGCTCGCGCTGATCGAAACGCGCATCGTCGACGCCGGCGGACAGGTCTATGTGCGGGCCACTTCGAGCATTCAGATGCTCTCCCAGCAAGTTCACAGCGGATAACCAGTTCCGCACCAGGTCGCCCGTCCACCATTGAGACAACAGCCCACACAATGGAGGTACAGCGGCGTGAACAAAGACATCGAAGCGAGCAGGCTGCGCGTGAGCCGTCGGCGGGCTCTCGCCCTCGGCGGAACCATCAGTCTCGGCGGGCTCATCGCAGCGTGCTCCGGCAACAGTGGCACCGCCACGACGACTTCGGCTGCGGCTGCGTCGACGACAACCACTTCCGGCACCTCCGCCGCGGCCACGTCCGGCGACGCTGTCACCGCACTTCTGGCCAAAGCACCGCAGTGTGTCATGAGCAAGGAAGAGACGCAGGGTCCCTACTGGTTCGACGTCGACTCCATTCGCGGCGACATCCGCGAGGACCGTCCGGGCACCACGCTGCAGGTTGCGATGCGCGTGCAGGACAACAGCCAGTGCAACGTCGACGGCAGCATCGGCGCGGTCAGTAACGCCGTCGTCGAGATCTGGCACTGCGACGCCGGCGGCGTGTACTCCGGCTTCGAATCCGGTTCGCTGAGCGCCAACGGCGGCGGCGGTGGCGGAACTCCCCCGGCCGGGGGGATGGGTGAACCTCCGTCAGGTGCACCCGGAGGCGGAATGGGCGAACCACCGTCAGGCGCCCCCGGCGGAATGGGCGGCGGCATGGGAGGGTCCGGTGAGACCTCCGACGGTTCGTACAGCGTCGGCGACACCGAAGCCACCACCACCGACGACGGTACCTATCTGCGCGGGGCGCAGACCACCGATGCAAACGGCATCGCACAGTTCACCACGATCTTCCCCGGCTGGTACATGGGCCGCACCACCCACATCCACGTCAAGGTTCACATCGACAAGAAGACGGTCCTCACGTCGCAGACCTTCTTCGACGAGACCCTTCTCGACGAGGTGTACTCGCAGTCCCCGTACAGCGAGCACACCGGTCGTGAGAACAACACGAACAACGCCAGTGACGGCATCTACGACGACACCGGCCTCATGACCGTCGAAAAGCAGTCGGACGGGTCCTACCTCGCCGTCATCAACCTGGGTATCGACGCCTGAGGTAGGAGCCCGGTCAGCTGCCGACGTATGCCGCGAGGTGCTTTCCGGTGAGGGTGGAGCCGTCGGCGACGAGCTCCTCGGGAGTGCCCTCGAAGACGATCCGACCGCCGTCGTGACCCGCACCAGGGCCGAGGTCGATGATCCAGTCTGCGTGTGCCATCACCGCTTGGTGGTGCTCGATCACGATGACTGACTTGCCGGAATCGACCAGTCGATCGAGCAGGCCGAGCAACTGCTCGACGTCGGCCAGGTGCAGTCCGGTGGTCGGCTCGTCGAGGACGTACACGCCGCCCTTCTCACCCAGGTGGGTTGCCAGCTTGATGCGCTGACGCTCACCGCCCGACAGCGTCGTCAACGGCTGGCCGATCGTGAGGTATCCGAGCCCCACGTCGACCAGTCGGACGAGGATCTTGTGCGCAGCGAGGGTCTTGGCCTCACCGTCGCCGAAGAACTCCTCGGCCTCGGCCACCGACATCGTGAGAACCTCGTTGATGTCCTTGCCACCGAATTTGTATTCGAGTACCTCGGCTTGGAAGCGCTTGCCCTCGCACTCCTCGCAGAGAGTGGCAACGCCGGCCATCATCGCCAGGTCGCTGTAGATGACGCCGTTGCCGTTGCACGTCGGGCAGGCGCCCTCGGAGTTGGCACTGAAGAGCGCCGGCTTCACGCCGTTGGCCTTGGCGAATGCCTTGCGAATCGGGTCGAGCAGCCCCGTGTACGTCGCCGGGTTGCTCCGACGCGAGCCGCGGATCGCGCTCTGATCGACCGACACCACGTCTTCGCGTTTCGCGAGCGAGCCGTGGATCAGCGAACTCTTGCCCGACCCGGCGACACCGGTGACCACGACCAGGACGCCGAGCGGTACGTCGACGTCGACGTCCTGCAGGTTGTGTGAGTTCGCTCCACGAATCTCGATTGCTCCGGTGGACTCCCGCACGGTCTCTTTGATTGCGGCCCGGTCGTCGAAGTGACGGCCGGTTACGGTGTCGCTGGCACGCAAACCGTCGACGGTGCCCTCGAAGCAGACGTTTCCGCCGGCGCTACCCGCACCCGGACCGAGGTCGACGATGTGGTCGGCGATCACGATCGTCTCCGGCTTGTGCTCGACCACGAGCACGGTGTTGCCCTTGTCCCGCAGGCGCAGCAGTAGGTCGTTCATCCTCGCGATGTCGTGCGGATGCAGGCCGGTGGTGGGCTCGTCGAAAACATACGTGATGTCGGTGAGCGAGGAACCCAGGTGACGAATCATCTTGGTGCGCTGAGCTTCACCGCCGGAGAGGGTTCCCGACGGCCGATCGAGACTGAGGTAGCCGAGTCCGATCTCCACGAACGAGTCGAGCGTTTCACCGAGCGTCGTGAGCAACGGCGCGACCGAAGGCTCCTTCAGTCCGCTGACCCATTCCGCGAGATCGCTGATCTGCATCGAGCAGGCGTCGGCGATGTTGACGCCCTTGATCTTCGACGACCGCGCCCCCTCGCTCAGTCGCGTCCCGTCGCATTCGGGGCAGGTGGTGAACGTGATCGCCCGCTCGACGAACGCCCGGATGTGGGGCTGCATCGCGTCGACGTCCTTGGCCAGGAACGACTTCTGAATCTGCGGAATCAGACCCGTGTACGTCAGGTTGATGCCTTCGACCTTGATCTTGGTCGGCTCTTTGTAGAGCAGATCGTTCAGTTCCTTCTTGGTGTACTTCTTGATCGGCTTGTCGGGATCGAAGAAACCGCAGCCGCGGTAGATCCGGCCGTACCAACCCTCCATGCTGTAGCCGGGGACCGTGATCGCACTCTCGTTGAGCGACTTGGTGTCGTCGTACAACGCGGTCAGATCGAAATCGTTGACCGCCCCTCGTCCCTCACACCGCGGACACATGCCGCCGGTGATCTTGAAGCTGCGACGCTCTTTCGTCTGACGTCCGCCGCGTTCCATCGTGACCGCGCCTGCTCCGGAGATCGAGGCCACGTTGAACGAAAACGCCTGAGGCGAACCGATGTGAGGCTTTCCGAGACGGCTGAACAGGATGCGGAGCATCGCGTTGGCGTCGGTGGCGGTTCCGACGGTCGAGCGCGGGTCGACTCCCATCCGCTGCTGATCGACGATGATCGCGGTGGTCAGGCCGTCGAGAACATCGACGTCCGGCCGCGCGAGCGTCGGCATGAATCCTTGAACGAAAGCGCTGTAGGTCTCGTTGATCATCCGCTGCGATTCCGCGGCGATCGTACTGAACACCAGCGAACTCTTCCCCGAACCGGAGACGCCGGTGAATACCGTCAGCCTCCGCTTCGGGATCTCGACACTGATGTCTTCGAGGTTGTTCACCCGCGCGCCTTGCACGCGGATCAAATCGTGGCTGTCTGCGGTGTGCAAGGCAGTCATCGTGTCTCCATCTGTCAGTCGATCGCCGACGGTCTCAGCGCAGTTGACGGGCTCAGCGCAGTTCTTGAATACGGATCAGGTTTCCCGCTGGGTCCCGGACGGCGCAATCGCGAACGCCGTACGGCTGCTCGGTCGGTTCCTGGACGACGTCGATGTCGCCGGCCTGAAGCCGCTCGAACGTGTCGTCCAGATCTTTGGTGGCCAGGAGAAGTCCGCCGTAGGTGCCCTTGGCCATCATCTCGATGATGGTGCGGCGCTCCTCGTCGGTGATTCCGGGATCGACGGCCGGCGGATGCAGCACGATGGAGGTGCCGGGCTGGCCGGGCGGCCCCACCGTGATCCAACGCATCCCGTCGTAGCCGACGTCGTTGCGAACCTCGAAGCCGAGCGTGTCGCGATAGAAGTTCAGGGCGGCTTCAGGGTCGTCCTGCGGAAGGAAACTCGAGTGAATGGTGATGTCCATGGCGATCACGTTAATTGCGGCTGCGCGGTCTGCGCTTCTCGATTCCTGATCGGTCTGGTGACTTGTTTGGACACGCAGGACGGCATTCCTGCCGTCGACTGCTCGGCCTCGCGCCGATAGACACTGGGCGGAACCCCCACCAATTCGGTGAACTTGCTGCTGAAAGTGCCGAGAGAGCTGCAACCGACCTCGAAGCAGACGTCCGTGACACTGAGGTCTCCGCGCCGCAGTAACGCCATCGCTCGCTCGATTCGCCTGGTCATCAGGTAGGCGTACGGCGGTTCTCCGTATGCCTGACGGAATTGGCGACTGAGATGCCCCGCAGACATGTTCACTCCCCGCGCGAGCGCCTCCACGTCCAGAGGCCGCGCGTACTCCCGGTCGATACGGTCTCGCACACGTCGTAGTCGCGCGAGGTCCTGCAGGTGCGGATCTGCGGCAGGTCTGCTGGTCACGTATTCGATCGTGCCATGCCATACCGACGTTGCCCAGCACAAGAGATGAACTCGGCGTGGAGCGATCGCGCACACACCGAGCAGTTCGTCATGATCGTGTAAGGATGGAGAAATGACCACGGCTCATCGCTCAGGCATCGACCTCACCCACCTCGACGGCGACACACGGGCGCAGGACGATCTGTTCGTCCACGTCAACGGAAAATGGCTCGCCGAATACGAGATTCCGGCAGACCGCGCAGTCGACGGGGCCTTCCGGACGCTCTACGACAAGGCCGAAGAAGACGTACAGACCATCATCACCGAAGCCGCGGAGTCCAACTCGGCCGCCGGTACCGATGCACAGCGCATCGGCGACCTGTACTCGAGTTTCATGGACGCCGACGCCGTGGAGGCCGCAGGCCTCGGCCCCATCGACGACGAGCTCGACGCCGTCGCCGATGCGCCGGACCGGTCGTCGCTGGCCACCGTGATCGGACGCCACCAGCGCGTCGGCGTCGGCGGTGCCATCTCGCATTACGTCGACACCGATGCCAAGAACTCCGAGCGGTACCTGATCCACTTCAGCCAGTCGGGAATCAGCCTCCCCGACGAGTCGTACTACCGCGAGGACAACTACGCGGAGATCCGCGAGAAGTACGTCGCGCACATCGACAAGATGTTCACCCTCGCCGGCGTCGGCTACGACGCCCAGCGTGTGTTCGAGCTCGAGAAGAAGATCGCGGCCGGGCACTGGGACGTCGTCAAGCGTCGTGACGCAGATCTGAGTTACAACCTGGTGGGCTTCGAGGAACTGACCGAGCAGAACCCCGGTTTGGACTGGGCGGCATGGCTGTCCGGTCTCGGCGCCGATTCGGAGAAGTTCGCCGAGATCGTGGTCCGCCAGCCCGAATTCCTGCACACCTTCACCGCACTCTGGGCGTCGGAGTCACTGGACGACTGGAAGGCATGGGCGGCGTGGAAGGTGCTTCATGCCCGCTCCCCTTACCTGCATTCGGCCCTGGTCGACGAGACCTTCGCTTTCTACGGCACCACACTGTCCGGGACCGAAGAGAACCGTGAGCGCTGGAAGCGCGGGGTAAGCCTGGTCCAGGATCTGCTCGGCGAGGCCGTCGGCAAGCTCTACGTCGATCGACACTTCCCCGCAGAGGCGAAGACCCGCATGCTGGAACTGGTCGCAAACCTGCAGGAGGCGTACCGCCGCAACATCTCCGACCTCGAGTGGATGAGCCCGCAGACTCGTGAGGCTGCATTGGCCAAGCTCGAGAAGTTCACCCCGAAGATCGGTTACCCCGACAAGTGGCGCGACTACGCCGGACTCGAGATCTCGGCAACCGACCTGGTGGGCAACTACCGTCGCGGATACGCCGCCGAGTACGACCGTGACCTGGCCAAGCTGGGCGGCCCCGTCGACCGTGACGAGTGGTTCATGACGCCGCAGACCGTCAACGCCTACTACAACCCGGGCATGAACGAAATCGTCTTCCCCGCAGCCATTCTCCAGCCGCCGTTCTTCGACGCGGCAGCCGACGACGCTGCCAACTACGGCGGCATCGGCGCCGTCATCGGCCACGAGATCGGTCACGGGTTCGACGATCAGGGCGCCAAGTACGACGGCGACGGCAACATGGTCGACTGGTGGACCGACGAGGACCGCAGCGAATTCGGCAAGCGCACAAAGGCTCTCATCGAGCAGTACAACGAGTTCGAGCCCAAGGAACTTCCGGGCCACCACGTCAACGGCGAGTTCACGATCGGCGAGAACATCGGCGACCTCGGCGGGCTGTCGATCGCGATCGCGGCGTACAAGATCGCGACCGAAGGTACCGAACCTCCGGTCATCGACGGACTCACCGGCTTGCAGCGCGTGTTCTTCGGGTGGGCGCAGGTATGGCGCACGAAGGCCCGTGAGGCCGAAGCGCTTCGCCGTCTGGCCGTCGACCCGCACTCGCCGCCGGAGTTCCGGTGCAACGGCGTCGTCCGCAACCTCGACACGTTCCACGAGGAGTTCGACGTCAAGCCCGGTGACGCACTGTATTTGGAGCCGGAGAAGCGTGTGAAGATCTGGTAGCAGGGGCAAGCCCCTGTGCGCGCTTAGGGACCCCCTGGACTCCCTGAGCGCGCACGGGGCCGAAGGCCTACCGGGCGTACATGATCACCCCGACGCCGACCAGACAGATCAGCGCACCGGCGATGTCGAAACGATCCGGGCGGAATCCGTCCATCACCACCGCCCACAGCAGTGAACCTGCGACGAAGATCCCGCCGTACGCGGCGAGGATGCGCCCGAAGTTCGCATCGGGTTGCATGGTGGCGACCAGACCGTAGAGGCCGAGCGAGATGACGCCGAGCCCCACCCAGATCCATCCCTTGTGCTCGCGAATTCCCTGCCACACCAACCACGCGCCCCCGATTTCGAGCAGCGCGGCGAGTACGAACAGCAACAGCGAACGTGCGACGGTCATGCCGCACACAGTATCGCTACAGACGTACTCCGGTCTCCGCGGAAAAGAAGTACACCTCGCCGGCCTTGGGCAGCAGATGAAGCGACTCCCCCGGTGCCACCGACATCTTCCGGTCGACGCGAATGACGATTCGACCGGATCGGCTCTGCCACTGCGAATCCGGGGCACCCTTTGCATAGACGAACGATTCGGCTCCCAACTCTTCGAGCAGATCGGCATCCACGGCCAGCGAGCCCTTTCGCCACGCTCCCACCAGATCCCACGATTCCGGGCGCACTCCCACGACGACCCGCTCCCGCTCGGACGCCCCGGTGGGCAGCGGAATCCGCAGATCACCGAGCACTGCGACGGTACCCTCGACCGGCGCTTCGATCAGGTTCATGCCGGGCGATCCGATGAAGGCGGCCACAAAGGTGTTGACGGGGTTGTCGTAGAGTTCGCGCGGCTTCGCCACCTGCTGCAAGCGACCGTCCAGCATCACCGCCACTCGGTCTCCCATCGTCATCGCCTCGACCTGATCGTGGGTGACGTAGACCGTCGTGGTGCCGAGTCGACGCTGTAAGGCGGCGATCTGCGACCGCGTGCTGACGCGTAGTTTGGCATCCAGATTGCTGAGCGGCTCATCCATGCAGAACACCTTGGGATGGCGAACGATGGCTCTACCCATGGCGACTCGCTGGCGTTGCCCACCGGACAGCTTGGCCGGTTTACGTCCGAGCAGCGGTTCGAGCTCGAGCATCCGCGCTGCCTCGAGTACCCGCTCCCGTCGCTCGGCCTTTCCTACTCCGGCATTCTGCAGGGCGAAGCCCATGTTCTGCTCGACGGTCATGTTCGGGTACAGCGCGTAACTCTGAAACACCATGGCGACGTCACGTGCTCGCGGAGCGAGGTGCGTGACGTCCGTGCCGCCGATCTCGATCCGACCGTCCGACGCGGACTCGAGACCGGCGAGCATTCGCAGGCTGGTGGACTTACCGCAACCGGAAGGTCCTACGAGTACCAGGAACTCACCGTCGGCGATGTCGAGGTCGAGACGGTCGACTGCCGGCCGATCGGTTCCTTCGTAGCGGTGCGTGACTCCCGCGAATTGCACGTTGGCCATGAGTGTTCTCTCCTACTACTTCGGCAGCTTGGGGGTGATCTGCCGGTCGATGATCTGCTGCAACTGCGTGGCAACGCCGGCGAATGTCGATGCGACGTCGGCCTTCTGGAGAGCGATCTGCTCGAGTCCGGTGCCGATGATCTGATCCCCACCCGGGACGAACACGCGTGCGTAGTCCTGCGAGCGCGTACGCGAGAGCTGATCCACAGCGGTACGGGAATTGGGGTTCGCGTCGAGGAACGCCTTCATGCTCGGCTCCGAGGTTGCCGACTTGCGGACCGGCATGTAGCCGACGTTCTGCGAGAAGTACGCCGTGTTCTCACCATTGGTGATGAAGTCGATGAACTTGAGCGCGTTCTTCTTACGCTGATCGGAGATCTTGGACGGGATGGCAAGCCCGGCACCGCCGGTGGGGCAACCGGGAGTTCCGTCCACTGCCGGGAGGAAAGCGGTGCCGAAGTCGAAGTTGGCAGTCTTCTTGATGCCGGACAGATCGCCCGTCGACGCGATGGTCGACGCCAGAATGCCGGTACCGAATTCGTTTGCGATGTCAGTGGAGACCGCGGCGTACTTCTTGTCGTGAATCATGCTGGAGAGGAACTGCCCTGCGGCAATGGTCTTCTCGTTGTCGAGCTGCAGATTCCACTGGTCGGAGTACGAGCCGCCGAACGTCCAGATTGGGCCTTCGTAGGTCCAGCCGAGGTAATCCTTCGCGTTGCCCCACCCGTGTGCCAACTTGCCGTTGCCCACGACCTTCTGCAGCTCGGGTCCCCACTCGTCGAACTCCTGCCATGTCGCCGGCCCACGGTCGGGAAGACCTGCCTGCGACCAGACCGCCTTGTTGTAGTAGAACAACGGCGTCGACCGCGCGTAGGGAAGCGCATAGTGCTTGCCCTGGAACAGGTAGTCGGCGAGCAGTGAATCGACGTAGTCGGCCGAGTCGACCCCCACCTCGGAGAAGAGTCCGTCAAGCGGCTCGATTGCCCCGGCCAGTGCATAGTTGAACCACCAGACATCCGACAGCACAACCACATCGGGCACATCTCCACCGGAGAGGGCAGCGTTGAACTTCTGTGCCACCTCTTCGTAGTTCTTGCCGCCGTCCACCAAGTTGACCTTCAGGTCCGGGTACTTGGTCTGGAAGCGGTTGATCAGTTCCTTCTCCACGTCGGTGGACTTACCCGGATGGTTCGACCAGAAGGTGATGGTGTTGGAATCACCCGACGCACCGGATGTTCCCGCAGCATCAGCGCTCGACCCGCCGGATCCCGCGCACGCGGTCAGTGCGGCGCCGGCGGCGATTGCACCGCCGAGGCTCAAGAATCCGCGCCTGTTCATGTTTGCCATTACTGCTCCTCGAGAAAGAAATGTGACGGGAAAGCTGTCAGCCCTTGACCGCACCGGAGGTGAGGCCCTTGATCATGTGTCTTTGCAGCAGAAGGAAAATCACCAGGATCGGTAGCATCGTCAGCACCGTTCCTGCCATGACCGGACCCCAGTTGGTAAGTCCGTCGTTGTTCTGCAGTTGGGTCAATCCGATCGGCAGCGGTGCTACCGAGGAATCGTCGGACATGAGGAACGGCCACAGGTACTCGTTCCATTCGTTGACCACCGTGATGATGCCGAACGCCACCATCGTGGGTCCGGAAACGGGGAGCACCACGCGCCAGAGCAACCGCCAGTGGCCGGCTCCGTCCATCCGCGCCGCCTCGACGATCTCCGAAGGGATCGAGAGGAAGTGGTTGCGCATGAGGAACGTACCGAAGGCTACACCCGCGAGCGGAACTATGATGCCCTGGAACGTGTTACGCCAGCCCCACTCTGCCACGAGCGCGTAATTCGAGATCACGGTGATCTGGTTCGGAACCATCAATGCGGCGATGATTCCGAGAAAGACGAAGTTCTTCCCCGGGAAGCGCAGGAAAACAAGCCCATAGGCGCTGAGAGTCCCCAGAACGAACTTCGCCGCCGACAGAATCGTCGTGATCACTATCGAGTTCCGCAAGAACATCCAGAACGGGACCGATGTGGTTGCTTCCGAATAGTTTTCGGGATGCAGCGACGACGGCCACCACGTTGCCGGCTGCGTGTAGATCTCCGGGCGCTCCTTGAACGAGGTCATCACGATCCAGTAGAGCGGCAGGACGATGATGACCAACGCGATCACCATTGCCGCATAGCCGAGGATCTTCACACCGACCTCACGCCGGTCCACGTTCTTGCGGTCCGGCCCCGGCCTAACGACGGAAGTCGGAGCAGCGCTTTTCTTTTCCTCTACCGCTGTCATTTCTCTTCTCCCCGATCCATGGCACGAACCTGGTAGACGGTGATGATCAGCAGGATCAGGAACATGATGGTGGCAACCGTCGCACCGTAGCCCGCCCGGAAGTTTCGGAACGTCTCGTTGTACACCTGGTAGACCATCGTTGTCGTCCCTGTACCCAGCGGACCACCTCGGGTCATGACGTTGATGATGTCGAAGACCTGGAGCGAGTTGAGCATGACGGTGATGGAGAGGAAGAACGTCGTCGGGCGCAACTGAGGTAGGAGAACCCGGCGGAACTTGGTCCACGGCTTGGCGCCGTCGATTTCGGCAGCTTCGTTCAGCTCCTGCCGAACTCCTTGCAGTGCAGCGAGATAGATGACAAACGTGTACCCGAGGTTCTTCCACATGTATGTCACCGTCACCATGAACAGCGCCCAGTGGGGATCCTGATAGAAGTCGGGCGATTGGAGTCCGACACGGTGCAGGAGATCCTGGATCAGGCCGAAGTTGGGGTCGAAGACGAACTGAAACGCGACACCGATCGCTGCACCGGAGATCACGAACGGCGCGAAGATGGCCGACCGGACCAGGTTTCGCCCGACGAGCTTGCGATCGAGCAGCATGGCCAACGCCAAACCGATGACCATCGAACCCACCACTGTGACCAATGTGAATACCACTGTGTTGGTGACGATCTGCCAGGTGTCGCTTCGTCCGAACCACTCGCGGTAATTGCTCAGCCCGATGAACGTCGCCTTCGGGTCCGCAATGTTCCAGTCGAAGAACGAAAGTCGGATGTTGTCCACCAGCGGGCGATAGGTGAACAAGATCAGCAACGCGAGATTGGGACCTACCAAGAGCGCGAACAGCGCGTAATCACGCCATGGTCTGCCCCACAGACCTGGCTTGCCTGATGTGGGCAGCGTTCTTTCCGGACTCGATCTCACTGAGGCAGTCTGACCGCCCGCAACGAATGAATGGTGAACGTACAAGACACTCGAGCTGAACGCGACACGAAAAAGGCCCTGCGCGAATACTTCTCGCGCAGGGCCTTCCTCGTCGATGTCTAGCGGTTCCAGTCGCCCAATCCGTCGGCGCCGCTGAGGACTCCACCTGCGGTGTTCTGCACGATCACCGGGTCACCCTTGCCTGCGTTCTCGAAGAACCACTTGGCGTCCTCGGTGCTGACATTGAGGCAGCCGTGGCTGACGTTGGTGAAACCTTGTTGCGCAACCGACCACGGAGCGGCATGGACGAAGATGCCACTGTAGGAAATTCGTGTCGCGTACTCGACGTAGGTGCGGTAACCCTCGGGAGAATCGATCGGGACGCCGTACGTGGACGAATCCATGTACATGTCGCGCAACTGCTCGCCGACGATGTACGTGCCGTTCGGTGTTTCGTGACCCGGCTTGCCGAACGACGTCGGCATGGTGCGCACGACCTCACCGTTGCGGGTGACGGTGACCTGCTTGGTGTTGTCGTCCGCGACGGTGACGAGTGCGTCACCGATGTTGAACGTGGAGTGCGAATCACCGGCGTCGACGGTCACGGAGATGTTCGCCGGCCAGAACTGTGCCGGCTTCCAACGGACCTGACTGTCGTTGATCCAGTAGAAGCTGCCATCGACCGGAGGATTGGTGGTCACGCGAATCGCGCGCTCGGCCGTGGCACGGTCGCCGACTGCCTCGTTGAAACGAATGATGATCGGCTGCGCGATACCGACGGTCTCACCCGCGGACGGGTTGAGCGACGGCGCGGAGAAGTTGGGGACGCCGATGGGCGCCTGGATCGGCGTACCCGGGATGCCCGGAACCGGAATTGCCGGGTCGAGGTACGGAACGCCGGGGATCACGGGCAACGGAATGTCGGGTCCACCGGGAAAGAGCGGAACAGCCGCGGAGGGTCCGGCCAGAGCGAGGCCGGCGGCCACTGCTCCGACGATTGCCACGGCAACCCGTGACGTCCGACGACCCTGTTTGCTGCCCATGTCACTACCTTCGCTCGACTGACCACGTACTCACGTGGATCGTGCGCGGCCGGCATCGATACCCGCCTGGTACCGATGCCGATGCACCATTCGGACGCACCGCTCGGAGCACACCTACACACCCGAGCACGCCGAAGAGAGCAAACCGCACATTTCCATAGTCATTAACACACAAAAGCGGCAATCGAGCAATTCGGATGTTCGCCCAAACGTTGCTATCCGTCGCTGCGGGCAGCCGCCAACATGGATTCGATGGAGATGAGTTTGGTTCGCGGTCGTCCGGTTGCGGCACCGGATGCGCGTTCTGCCTTGTCGATCCGCTGCCAACCTTGATAGTCCACCTGATCCGGCGACCGGTCTGCCAACAAAACCTGCAACTTGTCGGCATCCTCGGTCGGGGTGGCGAGGCGCCCACCAGCGAAGTCGTCGAAGATCATCGACACGGTCTCGGCGGAGCAGTACTTGTTGGTGCCGATCACGCCAGTCGGTCCGCGCTTGATCCAACCCGCGACGTAGACACCCGGGATCGGCGTGCCGGTCTCGGTGTCGATTACTCTGCCGTTCTCGTTGGGGATCACGCCGCGAGCGTCGTCGAAGGGCAAGTCGGCCATCGGTGTGCCGCGGTATCCGACCGACCGAAGCACCAGTGAAGTGTCGATCGTCTCCTCGGTTTCGGTAGGCCGGGCGGAGAGCTGACCGGTCGGCGTTGCCACCAATTCGTTTTTCACGATCCGCACCTGTGAGACTGCACCGTCGCCGAGGACCTCGACGGGAGAGGTGAGGAACCGGAGAACGATCCGCTTGCGAGAAGGATCTGCGGTACGCGAAGCAAATTCCTGCGCCTGCTTGACCTTGAGCAGGACGGACGGCTCGGCGGCATCGCTGTCCACGAACGCCTGACTGGCCTCGTCGAGTTCGGCTTCGATCGGGTCGACGACTACGTCCACGTTCGCCATCTGTCCGAGCGCCAACAGTTCGGGATTGGTGTACGCGGCCTGCGCCGGCCCACGACGCCCGAGAATGACCACCTCACGAATCTTACTGTTCCGCAGCGCTTCCAATGCGTGCTCGGCGAGGTCCGTCTTCGCAAGCTGGTCAGGGTCGGTCACCAGGATGCGTGCGACGTCGAGTGCGACGTTGCCGTTTCCGACGATCACCGCTCGCTCGCCGGACAGATCGAAAGTCCGATCGGCATATCCCGGGTGGCCGTTGTACCAGGCGACGAACTCGGTGGCGGCGTGACTTCCCGGCAGATCCTCGCCCGGGATCTCGAGCTTGCGATCCCCGGCAGCGCCCACCGCGTAGATCACTGCGTGGTGATGGTCCAAGAGTTCCGAATGCGAGATGTGGGTGCCCACCTCGACGTTGAAGTGGCAGCGCACAGTCTTCTTCGCGACGACGGCGCGGAACTGATCGGTGACCCCCTTGGTTCCGGGATGGTCTGGCGCCACGCCGGCGCGCACCAAACCGTATGGAGTGGGAAGTCGATCGAACATGTCGACCTCGACGCGAGGCTTGCCGGTCAGTTCCATCGCCGCGTAGCAGGCGGCCGGGCCGGAGCCGACGATCGCCACTTTCAGCGTTCCCAGTTCGGGATCGATCTTGGCCATCGTGATCGGCTCGGGCCAATCCGGGCCCATCGGATGCTTCTCGAAGTACGACGCGTTCATCTGCAGGTACGGCGCGTCGTCCTCGTCGAGTTCGTTGTCCGGGAAGATCGCCTCGACCGGGCATTCGTCCACACACGCACCACAATCGATGCAGGTGTCGGGATCGATGTAGAGCATTTCGGTGGTCGCGAACGGGGCTTCGTCCGGTGTGGGGTGAATGCAATTGACCGGACACACGTCAACACACGAGGCGTCGTTGCAGCACGGCTGCGTGATCACATACGCCATGACATTCCCCTATCCCTGAAACACGAAGCTCGAACTGGTTCCCAGACTATAACGTGTTCCAATTTGGCGCGAGAATCGTTTTCAGATCACCCCATTGCGCTTCAGCAGCCACACCGCCTGCACGGTGGCGTGACCTCGCCATTCCAACGCCGCGACGGGCGAATAGCTGTCGAAATCCACCGCCCAACCGCCGTCGCCATGTTGTCGCGCAGCGAGCGCAGACAGTTCGGACTCGATCACTGATGCGTCGAACAACGCGCGGGTCGGGCCGCCGGGAAGCGGTGAGAAATCGAGGGGCCGCATGAATTCGCCCTCGGCTCCCCCGTCCACGTGAACCAAGCCGTCAGCCGGGATACGCGAACCAAGAGTGCTCACCAACGACGACGCTTCGGGACTGTTCCGGTGAACCGCGTCGAGAAACTGCAAGGCAAAGGCCAGCTCGAGGGCATGCAGAGAATCCGCCCCGTCGATCGCGTCGAGGCAATATCGAACGGCAGAGGCGAACCACGGATGTTCGGCGACGGCCTCGTCGAATTCGGCAACGCGAGCCGCTGCAGCACACACGATGCTGGTGATCTGCAACGACGGCGCCAACGGATCCGCATCCACCCAGAAGGGCGCACAACCGGCCGGGTCGGCGATCGGGAAGGCGAACGGCAAACCGCCGTCTGCCAGCGACTTGGTCTGCAACCAGTCGCACAGCTCGATGGCTCTGGGCGTCGGCGTTCCGATGTCGGCAAAGGCTTCGAAGGCGTGCAGCGCGCCGCCAGGTTGGCTCGATGCCGAGCGAAGATCCGGTTCGAGTCCCCAGCCGTACCCACCGTCCGGGTTGCGATAACTGTCCACAGCCGCCAATGCCGTGGTCCGGTCACCCTGTCCGAGAATCAAATTCAGTCGATGCCGATCGAGAGTTCTGGCATGTCCCGCCATGAACCCGACGGCCGCCCTGAGATCAACACTCATGAACGACGACTCAAGATTCGTCGCCGTCGAGCCGGAAGCCGACCTTCAACGTGACCTGGAAATGCGCCACGGCGCCGTTCTCGATGTGACCGCGAGTTTCCACCACCTCGAACCATTCGAGGTTGCGCACCGTCTCGTTCGCCCGGGCGATGGCGGTGCGAATTGCCGCGTCACTGCTCTCGGTGGACGAGCCGACGATCTCGGTCACCCGGTACACGTTGCTGCTCATGGCATTCCCTTCGTGTCAGATTCGACGAACCAACTCCTGCGCCTCGGCGCCGAGCCTCGCAAGGCGAAGATCACCGAGAGCTGTCACAGCACTACCCAACCTGTTGGTGGTGAAACCGAGCGAGAGTCCGCTGGACAGGTCCGCATACGCGCCTGAACCGCCGACTCCGTAGTGGCCTATCGCATTCCGCGGCTGCCGCCGCGCGGCAATGATCGGCGGGTGGTAACCGAGAGTCCAGTTGGGCCGCACCGCCAGCACGTAATCCCGATCGCGAGTCTGGATGGTCGACATCTGGTCGATGGTCGATTCCTTCAGGAACCGCTTCCCGTCGATCACGCCGCCGTTCGCGATGGCGCCGTACATCTTCGCGAGAGCACGCGCGCTGAACACTCCGTTCCAGCCCGGCATGACGGCGTCGTGGACAGCCGGGTTGCGCACCATGACGTCGAAACCGTCCGGCATCGCGGCCTCCGCGAGTCCGCGAGTCGGACCGACGTGTGAGAGCACGGTCGACGCGAAGGCCCAGTTCAAGCCGGCAGGGTTGATATGTGGGAACAGCTTCGCGATCCGTGGACGCTCGGTTTCGGGTACGCGGTACCAGAATTCGTCGACTCCGAGGGGCTTCGCTATCTCCGCTTGTACGACGTCGATGAACGGCTGACCGGACACCCTGGCCACAAGTTCGGCTACCAACCAGCCGTAGGTCACAGCGTGATAGCCGGGGCCTCGAAGCCGACGCGGATCCGGTTTCTCGGCAGCCAGGGCGGCAACGACCGCGTCGTAGTCCATCAGGTCGAGAGGATGCGGCATCAAGCCGCGAACTCGGTGAAGGCCCGCGCGATGTGACATCAGTTCACGGACGGTGATCTTGTCCTTGCCGGCCGCCGCGAATTCAGGCCAGTACCGAGCAACCGGAGCGTCGTAGTCGATCAACCCACGTTCGGCGAGTCGGTGAACGACGGTGCTGGCGACGCCTTTGCCGGTCGAGAACGACAGCGACACCGTGTCGTGGTCCCAGCGCCGATCACGATCGGCATTGCCGGCCCAGATGTCGAGCACTTTCTCACCGCCCAGGTACACGACCAGCGCGCCGCCGCCTTGTTGCGGTTGGCGATACATCGCGAAAAAGCGGTCGGCCAAGGGAAGGAATCGCCGGTCCACGTACAGCTCGGTGCGCGAAGGCACCTCCACCCGGGCGAGCGAACCCCGTCGTGCACTGGGAGTCATCGCGTCCTCCGATCCCCGCTGATCAAGTTGCCCGGTCACCTGATCGGTGGCAGGAGCTTGACACCATTGTGACCACTGTCACGCAAGAGGCTCAGGGCCGGGGTGCCCTCACGGGGTGACCCACGTCGAAGTGCCGTCGCTGAAACATCCCTGACCTGTGGCGATATTGAAAACAAGGGTGGGACCACCTGAGCAGATCGCCCCGACGTCCGCGTCACCCACCGCCGCTCTGCCACCAGGTCCGCTGAGCACCACGGCAAAGGGTGAGGAGTCGGTGCGACCGAGTGCGAGCGAACCCGGGCCGTACGCAACGGCGGCAAGTAACCCACCGCGCGACTCCGCCGCAGCAACGCCGCCGAAGAGTCCGACGCCCGCCGACCTGCCACCGTCTCGAGAATCCGCGACGCCGACACCGTCGCCCTCGACGTGTGAAATCGCGTAACTGGAGGGATCTGCCACCGCTCGGCATGCGGATGATCCGTCGACGATCGTCTGATCTTGCCCGCGCGCCGAACAATCCAACGTCGCGGCTGACGCTGTTCCGCTACCGAGTGACAATCCGAAGGCGGCAAGAATCACGCCGCCCGCCGCTAAGCTTGCTGCTCGCATTTTCCGGCGATCCATATCCAACCCCCACAGTGCATTCGACGTGACCGTACATTCGACGTCTGATCGAATTACCCGATATGTCCGCCTCTGACGCTACCCGTCTTTGTTCTTCCGATCGCGGTCCTTGCTCGGTTGAACACGTTTGGGTTCACCGGGCATTTTGGGATAGTTCGGCGGGTACGGCAGATCGCCCAGTCCCGCCGCCAGATCCTTCTCCCACATCTCCAACAGAACATCGAGGGCAAAGGCCTTGTCGTGCATGGCTTCCATCGGATCACCACGATCGGCGAGCAAGCCGGGAACCGTGGCGATGGTGCAGTCGTCTGGATGCACGTCGCGCAGTTCGTCCCAGGTCACCGGCGTCGACACAGTTGCGATCGGCGTCTTACGAGCGGAATACGCCGCCGCGATCGTCCGGTCACGGGCATTCTGATTGAAGTCGATGAAGATCCGTTCACCCCGCTCTTCCTTCCACCACGCGGTTGTGGCGCGATCGGCACTACGACGCTCGACTTCACGAGCAAGGGCGATACCCGCGTGACGGACCTCGACAAAATCCCAGCGCGCCTCGAGCGGGATGTAGACGTGAAGGCCTCGGCCACCGGACGTCTTGGGAAATCCTTCCAATCCCAACTCAGCGAGCAGAGGGCGAAGGACCTCGTCCGCGATGGCAACGGCCTCGTCGAACCCGGTCCCCGGTTGCGGATCGAGATCGATGCGCAGTTCGTCCGGGTGGTCGGTGTCCGGGCACCGCACGGCCCAGGGATGAAACGTGACAGTCCCGAGATTGGCGGCCCACACGATGTTCGCAGCACTTCGCACTCGAAGGACGTCGGCCTTGCGACCCGACGGGAACGTGACCTCGCAGGATTCGACGTGCTCAGGCCGTTTTGCCGGCAGCCGCTTCTGGTAAACCTCTTCGCCCTCGATGCCGTCGGGGAATCGCTGAAGATGCGTTGGCCGATCTTGGAGCGCCCGCAACGCTGCACCCTGCAGCGCCACCGTTCGGTAGTACTCGACAAGATGCCGTTTGGTTCCGCCGTCCTCACCCAACTGCGGATAGTAGATCTTGTCCGGGCTCGACAATCGGACCGCGATCCCGTCGACGTCCAGTTCCTCTGCCGGGCTCGCCATCACTTACCGCCTGCAAGAACATCCGCGAAGTCGTATCGCACCGGAACCTCCAACTGATCGAATGTGCATTCGTCGGGCACCCTGTCCGGACGCCAGCGCAGGAATCGTGCAGCGTGCCGAAAGCGTTCCCCTTCCATCTGGTCGTACGCCACTTCGAGCACCCGCTCAGGACGAAGCGGAATCCAGGAGCGGTCTGCGGCCGATCTCCACCGGCTGGCCTCTCCCTCGGCTACAACGTCGTCCCCGAGGCGCAAAGGTTCGAGTTCGGCCAACAACTCGATCCGCCGCGCCGCGGTGAAAGCAGAAGCGCCACCGACCATCTTCAATTCGGAACCGTCGTACAGACCAAGAAGCATCGACCCGATACCTGGCTGACTCTTGTGGGGACGGTAGCCCAGCAGTACGACATCCGCGGTCCTGGCGTGTTTCACCTTGATCATCTCGCGCTTGTTCGGCAGGTACGGTCCCGCCAGCTTCTTGGCGACAACCCCGTCGAGACCCGCGCCTTCGAAGGTTTCGAACCAGGCCATTGCTTCGGCGCTGTCGGCCGTCGCTGCCGTGACGTGGCAACTCGGCCCGCCACCGACGCAATCGAGGAGCAACGCACGTCGAACCCCGAAGTCCTCGATCGAGACGTCGCGATCCCCGAGCGCCAGTAAATCGAACCCGACAAATTGCGCGGGCGTCTGTTCCGACAACAATGCGACGCGGCTCGCGGCGGGGTGAATCCGCTCGGAGAGCGCTTCCCAACTCAAGCGCGTCACACCGTCGATCTCACGGGGAACCACCAGTTCTCCGTCCACCACACATTTTTCGGGCAATTCAGACTTGACGGCTTCCACCGCTTCGGGAAAGTACCGCGCCAGGTCCTTTCCTCCTCGCGATCCGAGCACCACTTCGTCACCGTCACGAAAGATGATTGCTCGAAATCCGTCCCATTTCGGCTCGTACGACCACGTCGGGTCACCGGACTCGGGCTGAGGCGGCACAGTGGCCGCAGCCTTCGCGAGCATCGGGGCGAGCGGCGGCATCAGGGGTAGCTCCACCTACCCATACTGACAGTCCGGTTGGCAATTCGACTACCGATGTATTGGAATAGGTCCCGAACAATCCACGAACCAACAGAACTATCCAAGAATCAACAAAGGGGTCCTTATGTCCGGAATCGTCCGGCGACTTTGCACTGCGGTGATCGCAACTTCTGCAATCGCCGCCTTCACCGTCGGTTGCGGTTCCGACATCGAGCCGAAAGCCATTGCGGAATCATCTTCCTCGGTTGCCGATTCGACCACTACCTCCGCAGCCCCGACCACCTCGAAGATCACCGGCCAGGAGGGTTCGGACGATGGCGGCGACGTCGACATCGACGTGTCGATCGGTGATTGCGTCAAACTCGGCGGTACCACGACGGCCGCAGAAATCGACAACGCGGACTGCGGTAGCAAGGATTCCAACTACAAGGTGGTCGCCAAGGTTCCCACCTCTGATCTGTGTGCCTCCGATGTCGACTCGTACTACTACGAGACCCTCGCGGGTGACGAGCAGGGCGCTGTCTGTCTCGACGTCGACTGGGTAGTCGGCGGATGCATGGACCTCGGCAGCGGAATGGATGAGCCCGCCCGCATCGAATGCTCGGATACCAGCGGCACCAACGTCGTCGAGGTCGTCGAAATCCTGCAGAACTCCACGTCGATCGACGAATGCGGTTCGGGGGCAGACTCGGGATTCGAGCACCCGGAACGTAAGTTCACGGTCTGCGTCGCAACGCTCTGATTCGAGCGCCCTCCCGAAAAACACCTGTGCGCCTTGCCAACCGATCTCGGTTGGCAAGGCGCACAGCGCTTTCTACAGCCGGCGCTTTCTACAGCCAGCCCCGACGCTTGAAGATCGTGTAGAGACTTCCACAGGTCAGGAACATCATCGAGAGCGCAAACGGATAGCCCAAGTGCCAGTGCAGTTCCGGCATGTCGTCGAAGTTCATCCCGTACACGGTTCCGATGAGCGTCGGCGCGAAGAGAATTGCCGCCCACGCCGAGACCTTCTTGATCTCCTCGTTCTGCGCGTAGCTTGCCTGCGTCAGATTGCGCATCTCCTCGTTCTGGTTCTGCGACACCAGAGTTGCGTTCACCGTGAGGATGTTTCCGAGCAACTGACGAAAGCCGTCGGCCCGCTCCACCACAGTCGTCGCATGGTCGGTGACGTCGCGCAGGTATCGCTGGAGTTCCTCGTCCGTGTGGTACTTGTCGAACCCTGCCGACAACCCACGCAGCATTCCCAGCAGCGGACGCGTCGCCCGCTGGAATTCGATCACCTCACGGGTCAGTTCGTAGATGCGACGCGAAACTCCGGGATCGCCACTGAATACTTCGGTTTCGATCTCGTCGATGTCGTTCTGCAGTCCGGCCACCACCGGGGCGTACCCGTCGACGACTGCGTCGAGAATGGCATAGAGAACGGCCTCGGTACCCAACCGCAACAGGTCAGGATCGTTCTCCATGCGAGTCCGCACCGCCGACAGATCCGGCGATTCACTGTGACGGACGGTCAGAATGAAGTTCGGACCACAGAAGATGTGCAACTCGCCGAATTCGACCCGCTCGGTCTCGTCGCGGTACCGCGCAGCACGCAGCACCACGAACAGTGTCTTGCCGTAGCGCTCGAGCTTGGGGCGCTGGTGCGCGACGATCGCATCCTCGACCGCCAGTTCGTGGAGGTCGAAATGTTGTGCAGCGGCATACAACTGGGCGTCGTCGGGCCGGTACATGCCGATCCACGCCATCGACTGCGAATCCGGAAGGCATGACAGTGCTTCCGCCAGCGTGGACGGTGACGCTATCCGCTCGCCGTCGCGGTACACGCCGCTGTTGACGACGGTCGATTCGACGGGCGCCACCGCCTCGGGCGGGGCAGCCTTGACGACGGTGCGTGCGGCACGCGAGTGTCCGGGATGTGAGTCACCGAGCCCCGCGGAACGACGCGGCAGTACCGAACGTGAACGACGAAATTCGCGCATGCTGAACAGCTTTCGAGGGAAGAGTGAACGACGACGCTTGCTTCACAGCAAAGCCGAAGCCGATGAACACACGATGAAGCTGCAGCAAAATACCGGATCAACCCGGGCGGCTACAGCTTCAGTTGGTACTCGGAGGTTGGCCACGCATTACAGCCACACCTCCTCTTCCCTGAATTCCTACGCAAGTCCGCGCACGACGCCAACATGCTACCCCGACTGTCAGAGCGGGACAAACCGAACGACAAGCCGCAGGACAGCACGAACCGGTCGGAGGAAACCCGCTCGACGAATGCAGCTTTCAGTCAGTTCGCAGCGCGCAATCCGCCGATCAACAGTTCGACGATCTGGTCCGCCAACGACTCCGTCTCCGCCAAAGTCTGCCCTTCACGCCTTCGGTACCAGAGGTCGATGCCGTTGAGACTGCTGAGGAGGACTTTTGCCGCCATTCGAGGTGAGCCCGCACGAATGGAACCATCCGCGACACCTTCGGTCATCACGTCGACGAACAGATTCTCGTAATCGAGTCGCAGCGAATTCAGTTCCACGAGGACTTGCTGTTGTCTCGGTTTGAGCGCGGAGTTCATCTGGCCCCGGACGCCTTGGTGGATCGTGTGGTGGTACCCGAGATGTGTCATGAGATTGACCAGGTGGGCGTGCGACATCGCTTCGAGACGCGCGAGGCCGCTTTCTGCCCCGCCCATCCGAGACTCGACCTCAGCGCGGAGCAGGCTCATCCCGCGCTCGTAGATTGCCAGGTAGATGTCGAACTTCGAACGAAAGTGGTAGTAGACAAGACCTTTGGTGGCGCCGATTCGATCGGCCAGTAAATCTACAGTCGTGGCCGCGTAACCGTCTTCGGCAAAGGCGTCGGCGGCGCTGGTGATGATCGCGGATCGCACGTCCGGAAGATCACTACTCATTCGACTTCCACTCCCATTCACACTGCCTGCCGGCCCTTGACTGTTTCCACGCCATCGCATAGTAATACTGAGTAGTATCCCACATCAGAGAGGTTTTCCAATGTCGTTGGATTTTTCCGGCAAGGTAGCGATCATCACGGGCGCAGGCGGCGGACTCGGCCGTTCACACGCATTGGCCCTCGCCGCACGCGGCGCACGCGTCGTCGTCAACGACATGGGTGGCTCGGTCAACGGCAGTGGCGGCGCTGATACCGCAGCAGCCAAAGTAGTGGCGGAAATCGTCGAGCTGGGCGGCGAGGCCATCGCGGACCACTGCGACATCACCGACGTCGACGCCGTTGCCGCCATGGTCGCGACGGCCGTGGACAAGTGGGGCCGCGTGGACATCCTGATCAACAACGCCGGAATCCTGCGCGACAAGTCGTTCATCAAGGCCGAGCTCGACGACTTCCGCAAAGTCATCGACGTGCATCTGATGGGTTCCGTCATCTGTTCCAAGGCAGTCTGGCCGCACATGGTCGAACAGAACTACGGACGCATCCTCATGACTACGTCAGCATCGGGAATTTACGGCAACTTCGGCCAGGCGAACTACGGCGCCGCGAAGTCCGGCGTCGTCGGCCTGATGAACGTTCTCGCCATCGAGGGCGAACGCAAGGGCATCCGCGTCAACTCGCTGGCCCCGACCGCCGCGACCCGCATGACCGAAGACCTCCTCGACGAGAAGACTCTCGCTCTGCTTGCACCCGAATCGATTTCACCCGGCGCACTGTTCATGGTCTCCGATGACGCACCGACGAAGACCATCCTCAGCGCCGGCGCCGGCGTCTTCGCGATCGCTCGCATGGAAGAGTCGCAGGGCGTCTACATCCCCGAAGGCGCACTCTCGCCCGAGGTCGTCGCCGAACGGTGGTCCGAGATCAGTGACATGACCGATTCCGTCCAGGTGCCCGCGGCGTTCGATCAGACCCGCCGGTTCGTCGAGAAGGCCGTGGCGGAGCAGCCCAGCAACTGAGCAGGGCAACCAGACAACTGATCGACCCCGCTCCCCCTAAGGTGTGGTGGTGACCACACCTACGGGAGTATCGATCGTCGACATCGTCGACAGACTGGGAATGACGTTCCTCAGCGGTGGCGACACCGTCGACGGCGCCCGCACTGTCAGCCGCGTGACCCTGCACGAAGGGTCCGAAGCTACCCAGGACAGTGCGGGCGCCGTCGTACTCGGCGCAGGTCTCGCAGGTTCGGCCGATATCGCAACGGCGGTAAGAGAATACGGCTCGGCAGGTGCGGTAGCGCTGATCGTCAAAGAGCCCCTGGACTTCGACGGCCTCGTCGAGAAAGCGGTGGCCGACACCGACGTCGCACTCCTCGGAATGGTCAAGGATGCAAGCTGGCTGCAAAGCGCGTCGTTGATCAACGAGATCCTCGAATCCGGCAACAACGGGGACCGCACGTCGGCCGCCGACGCCGACCTGTTCGATCTTGCCAACTCGATCGCTCAGGTATTGAACGGCCCGGTCACCATCGAGAATCAGTCGAGCCGGATCCTCGCGTTCTCGGCGGATCAAGCCTTCGGCGACGAGGCACGTAAGCAGAGTGTCCTCGGACATCAAGTGCCGCAGCACTATTCCGATCGGCTCAGGTCAATGGGGTATTTCAACAAGATCTACGGCTCTACCCTGCCGGTATTTCTACCGGGTATCGGGCCGGGCATCAGGCCCCGCGTCGGCATGCGAATACATGCGGCATCGCAGATCCTCGGTTCGATCTGGGTGATCTTGGACGAGGAGCCGAACGAATTGCAGGTCAAAACGCTCGTCGAGGCAGCGGGCGTGGCCGCGATGAGTTTACTTCGCGCCAAGCTGGCCGCCGATTCCGCACGACGACTGAGGTTGGGCGAGGTGATCACGTTACTGAGTGGCGGCACTTCAGCGAAGGAAGCGGCCGAGCGACTGGGCTACGGCCGTTCGAAAGCAAACGTGCTTGCGGCCGGCTTCCGTAGCGGCGCCGGTGCATCGTTGGAGGCCGAAGCCGACGTCGATCAACTGGCCCTGACACTCAATACCTATCTCGACCAAGTATTTCCGCTGTCGGTGGCGGCAGCGATCGGCGGCACCGTCTACGCCGTAATCCCACACACCCGGCACCAGACCGACGACGACTACGTGCGTCGGATCGCGTCGGAGTTTGCAGACCGTTCCCGTTCGGAAAAGTCGGTGGTCATCGGAATCGGTGCGACAGTGGCCGACGTGATGACGCTGGAGAAGTCACGCGACGAAGCCGACCGAGCACTTCGCGTTCTGAGGTCGACGTGGAATTCTTCGGGCCGGACCGTCGCGCGCGCCGACGACGTGCAGATCAATTCCCTACTTCTGCGCCTCTCCGACGCCCTGGCGGACGAGAACGAGACCGCATCGGGTCCGCTCGCGGTACTGCGTGAGTACGACCGCAGTCACGACATCAACCTTGTCGACACTCTCCGCGCCTGGCTCGACACGTTCGGCGACATTCCGGCTGCTGCGTCCTTGGTTCACATCCACGTCAACACGTTCCGGTACCGCCTCAAGAAGCTTGCCGGGATTGCCGGCATCGATCTCGATGATCCGGAAACTCGATTCAGCCTGATGCTCCAGCTTCGTCTCTTCCATCCGACAATGTTGTAGCGATCTACCAAGTCTCACGAAACATTCGTAAATCCGGACGATGTTCTCGTTCTTTTGTTGGGTGAAGATTCAAGCAATCGTCTTTTGCTCCTGACCCGACAGACCTCGCGTCACTCGGGCGGGACCACACCTTCCGGAGGCACCATGAAACAACGGTCCTACGCACTACTGGCCGCGGCAACCGGCACTGTCCTTGCCCTGACCGCATGCTCGTCGGGTGGAACATCAGGTTCGGGTGGGGGTGAGCCGCTCACCGACGGCACCTTCAAGTTTGCACTCGTGGCCGACCCCGGCGCTCTGAATCCGCTGATGACTGCCGCTTCACCGGCACACGCACTGGCACGTCTGAGCTACGACTATCTGCTCAACCCAGATCCCGATACCGGCGTCACCAAGCCGTGGCTCGCCGAAAAATGGGAAGAGACAACTACTTCCGCGTCGTTCACCATTCGCGACGGCGTCACCTGTACCGACGGATCCGCCCTGACTGCTCAGACTGTCGCAGACACCGTCAACTTCATCACGAACGCCGCAAACAAATCCGCTCTCCGCGGGGTGTACGCACCGGCAACTGCAACTGCCAACGCCGACCTGGCAACACGGACAGTGACTGTTACGACTCCGGAGCCCTCGCCCTTCCTGCTCCTCAATCTGGCGCGGATTCCGATCATGTGCGAGGCAGGGTTGAAGGATCCGACGGCGGCAAACAAGACGACCTTCGGATCGGGCATGTTCCAGATGACCGAGGCAGTCGCCAACGATCATTACTCCTACGTTCGGCGCGACGGATACAACTGGGGACCTGACGACACCACCTCCGACACTGCCGGAGTGCCCAAGAATGTCGTCGCGTCCATCGTGACCAATACGAGTACGTCTGCGAATCAGCTGTTGTCCGGTGATCTGAATGCCGCCGCCGTCTCCGGCGCCGATCAGGACCGATTGAATGCCGCGAACCTGAACACGGTCAAGCAGCCGGCTCCGGCAGGCGAGATGTTCTTCAATCACAGCCCGGGTAATCCGACCAGCGATCCGGCCGTGCGCAAAGCCCTTGTCCAGGCGCTCAATCTCGACGACCTCGCCGAGATCTTCACCGCCGGCCGCGGAACCCGGTCTACCACGATGGTGTCCATCGAACCGAGGGCCTGCATCTACGACTCTGTCGCCGGAAACCTGCCGGCCTTCGATCCCAGCGCAGCCGCAGAAACTCTCGAATCAGCGGGCTGGAAAATCGGTGCCGACGGTAAGCGCAGCAAGGACGGCACACCGCTCCGACTTCGGATGGTCTACGAAACGTTCGGTGACTCGACCGATGCTGCCGCCGACGTCGCACTCAACGCTTGGAACAATCTGGGCGCAACTGTCGAACTCACCAGCGGAGACTCGAACAAGATCCTCGATGTAGCACTCAGCGGCAAGGACAACACCGCGTGGGATGTTGCGTGGGAGCCGATCAACGTCGCGCTGCCCAGCATGCTCGTACCCTTCCTCTCCGGTCCGGTGCCAGCTGCGGGACTCAATTTCTCGTCGATCTCCAACCCGGCCTACGACGCAGCCGTCGCCAAGGCTTCGGGACTGACCGGCGAGGATGCTTGTGCCGCTTGGGCAGACGCCGAATCAGAGATCATCAAAGCAAACTCCGCGGTACCTTTTGCCGACAAGATCACGACTCTCTACTTCAACAATGCGGGTCTCGCATTCGGCCGTAATTTCACCGGTTCGGCCCTGCGCCTGTACCAGTAGACCGCCGGTAGCGACCGGGGAAATCGTCGTGTTTCGCCGGTCGCTGTCGGTATACGGACAGGTATTCACTGATCCTGACGGTTTTCGTGGGAGCGGACGAAAATCGACCCGATTTTCGTGAGGATCGACAGAGATGCGCGTCACGTCATGCGCCAAGATTTAGCAGTCAACACTCAACCGCGCCCTCACGTTTTTCGCTCGGGCCCCTGCTCCATCACGGAGGCACCATGAAACACCGCTTCTATCCAACACTTGCGGCAGCCGCAGGGCTCACGCTTGTGTTGTCTGCTTGTGGCTCGGGAGGCACGTCCTCGGGCGCCAGTGGCGGTGAACCGGCCACCGACGGGACCTTCCGTTTCGCCCTGCAGGCCGATCCGGGTGCACTCAACCCGATCATGTCGGCCGCCTCGGCGACCGCCGAGTTGTCTCGTTTGGCGTACGACTACCTGATCTACCAGGATCCCGATACCAGTGAAGTCGGACCGTGGTTGGCGGAGAAGTGGGAGGAGACCCCGACCTCGGCGTCCTTCACCATCCGTGACGGGGTGACCTGTACCGACGGATCGACGCTGACACCGCAGACCGTCGCGGACAACATCAACTTCGTGGCCAACCCGGACAACGGTTCACAGTTGCGCGGGTCCTCCGTACCGACCGGCGCCACTGCGACTGCCGATCCGGCAACGCGCACTGTCACGGTGACCACTCCGGCGCCGAGCCCGTTCCTTCTTCTCAACGTCGGTCGCCTGCCGATCCTGTGCGAGGCCGGATTGAAAGATCCGACAGCGTCGAACAAGAAGTCGCTCGGCACCGGCATGTTCGAAGTCACCGAAGTTGCCGCCAACGACCACTACACGTTCCAGCGTCGCGAGGGCTACAACTGGGGCCCCGACGGCACGACCTCCGACACCCCGGGCGTCCCCAAGACGGTCGTCGCCGCCATGTCGCCGAACGTGAGCACCGCCGCAAATCAGCTGCTCTCGGGTGAACTCAACGCAGCTCCGATCGCCGGTCCGGACAAGGACCGCGTCGCGGCAGCCAATCTGGACTCCGTCGGTCGGCCTCTGCCGGCAGGCCAGATGTACTTCAACCAGATCGCGAGTAATCCCACCAGCGATCCCGCAGTGCGCAAGGCCCTGATCCAAGCGGTCGATCTCGACGACCTCACTCAGGTCATCACCGCCGGACACGGCGTCCGGGCAACCAGCCTCGTCGCCGTCGAACCGCGCGCCTGCGTTTACGACTCTGTCGCAGGCAACCTTCCGGACTTCGACCTCACTGCCGCCAAGGCAACACTGGACGGCGCTGGTTGGACCGCCGGCGCTGACGGCAAGCGAAGCAAGGATGGCAAGCCGCTCAATCTCCGCCTCGTGTACGACGGCACCGACGATCCGCGCAACGCGGCGGCCGAACTTGCTCAGTCGGCGTGGTCCGAACTCGGCGCAAACGTCGAGGTGACCGGGGGCGACTCGAACAAGATCATCGACGTCATTCTGAGCGGCAAGGACAACTCTGCCTGGGACATCGCCTGGGTCCAGGTCAACTCCTCGCTGCCCAGCACCTTCACTGCGTACTTTGCCGGGCCGGTTCCCGCAGCAGGCAAGAACTTCGGATCGGTCAGCAACCCCGCCTACGAAGCAGCAGCCACCAAGGCTTCCGGTCTGACCGGTAGCGACGCTTGTGACGCCTGGGCCGACGCCGAGTCGGAGCTCACCAAGACGATCGCGGCCGTGCCCTTCGCAGACTCCGTCATGAACGTGTACTTCAACAAGGCCGGACTCTCATTCGGCAAGTCGCTCAACGGTTCTGCGCTGCGTCTCTACCAGTAGGCCGTCCGCCCACTCCGAAATATCTTCCCGCCCCAGCATCCCGCCCTCCGGAAAGACAGCCCATGAGTCAAACTATTGAAGCCGCGAAACCAGAAGCGGCGCCTCAGGCTCGAGCAAAGTGGCTCGAGTCCGACAGCTGGCCCGCATATCTTCTGCGCCGTTTCGGCACCTTCGTGATTTCACTCTGGGCGCTGGTGACTGCGGCGTTCCTGATGCTCCAACTGATTCCGGGAGACCCGGTTCGGTTGGCACTGGGAATGAACGCACCGGTCGAACTGGTCGAGACAACGAGGTCTCAGCTCGGTTACGACCTTCCCTTGTGGCAGCAGTACTTCCGATTCGTCGGCGGGTTGCTGAGCGGGAATCCCGGTGACTCGATCACCTTGAGGACTCCGGTCTTCGAGGTGATCGCGTCCCGCCTACCGGCAACACTCGAACTGGCTGTACTCACAGTCGTCACGGTGCTGCTAGTGGGCATTCCGATCGGCCTCATCTTCGCTGCACTGACCCGCAACGGTCGACGACGCGGAGTCGAGATCGGTTACACCGCAACGTCGGGCACCATCGCCGTGATCCCCGAGTTCATGTTCGGTACGGCGCTGGTCTACCTCTTTGCCGTCACGTTCCCTGTTCTGCCCGTCGCCGGCCGAGGTGGACCGGAAAGCTACATCCTCCCGGTCGCGGCCATGTCGATCGGTGCCATCGCCTCGATGTCGCGCATCGTCCGTGCAGAGGCACTCGGCGTGTTGGACATGGACTACATCCGTACGGCGCGCGCCAAGCGAATGCCCGTGGCACGAATCTACTTCCGTCATGCAATGCCCAACCTCATGACGTCGACGCTGACGCTCGCCGGACTCCTCCTGGGCGGTCTGATTGCCGGCACCGTGCTCATCGAGAGCATCTTCGCCTGGCCCGGCATGGGCATGGCGCTGGTCAAGTCCATCACCGAGAAGGACTACCCGCTCGCCCAGACACTGGTCGTGATCTACGGCGCCATCGTCCTTCTCATCAATTTCATCGTCGACGTGGTGCTCGCTCTCATCGACCCACGATCCACAATTCGGGAGAACTGAGTTGAGCACCTCACCTACGGCCCCCACTGCGGCCCCCAAGACGCCCCCGCGACGACACTGGATCGTCGGAACGTTCCGCACCCCATTGGGAATCCTGGCCCTCACCTTCCTGACCGCTCTGATCGCCCTCGTCATCTTCGGACCGATGATCTGGGGTGACGCCGCTGTCGCAGCCAACCCGAAGGCACTCTCTCAGGGACCGAGTTCCGAGCACATCTTCGGCACCGACGCCGGCGGGCGTGACGTCTTCGCCCGCACGATGACCGCCGCGAGACTGTCGGTGCTCATGGCTCTCGGAGCCGTCGCACTCGGTGTCACAATTGGCCTGATACTCGGTACGCTCCCGACGCTCGCTCCCCGCTGGGTCGGACGAATGGTCGTGGCATTCCTCAACTTCGCCATCGCATTCCCCGGACTGCTCCTCGCGATCTTCCTGTTGGTCGTTCTCGGACAGGGTGCTGGCAGCGCGGTGATCGCCATCGGTCTCGCCCTGGCCTCGCCGTTCGCGAGGTTGACGTACGCACTGGCTTCGTCGGTCAACGGACGCGACTTCATCGACGCAGCACGCATCCTCGGGGTTACCAAGCCCGGGCTGCTGTTCCGTCACATTCTCCCCAATATCCGTGAACCACTCATCGTCAATGCCAGCATCGCTGTCGGCAGCGGCCTGGTGGTCTTCGCCGGACTCTCGTTCCTCGGCTTGGGCATTCAGCCGCCTGCATTCGACTGGGGCCGGATGCTCAACGAAGGTCTGTCGAAGATCTTCGTCAACCCGGCCACCGCACTCGCCCCCGGCATCGCCGTCGTGCTCGCCGGCTTGACCTTCACGCTGCTCGGCGAGGCCATTGCTCGCGGCGCGGGAGTTCGCAGTCCGATCAGCAGTCGCCTGCCGAAGTGGAAGCCGATCAACCGGAAAACTGCCCAGGCCGATTCGGCGCCCACCGACGAAGACGCGGTACTGACCGTCCGCAACATGTCCGTCGCAGTTCCCGCGGTTGACGACTGGCGTCGCCCCGTCGACAACATCAGTTTTACAGTTCATCGCGGCGAAACCGTGGGCATCGTCGGTGAATCCGGATCCGGAAAGTCACTCAGTTGCATGGCAATCGCGCAGCTGACCGACCACCCCACCGTGGTCGACGCCGGGCTCATCGAGTTCGACGGCACCGTGCTGATGAAGGACGGCAAGCGGCCGGACGACGCGGCTTCGCGCAAGGTTGCCCGCCAACTCGGCACACGTATGGCGATGGTGTTCCAGGATCCGATGTCGTCCATGAATCCGTCTCTCAAGGTCGGATACCAGGTCGCCGAGATCGGTTGGCTCCACGAAGGTATGAGCAAGGCCGACGCGAAGAAGGCAGCAGTCGAGCGACTGAACGCCGTCAAGATCCCCGACGCGCCCAGGCGTGCGAAGCAGTACCCCCACGAGTTCTCCGGCGGCATGCGTCAGCGCGCGATGATCGCCATGGGTCTGATGGGTAAGCCCGCTCTGATCATCGCGGACGAACCCACCACTGCGCTCGACGTGACCGTTCAGCGTGAGGTCCTCGGGCTGCTCCACGAGGTTCGCGAAGAAACCGGCGCCGCAATCCTTCTCATCTCGCACGACATGGCCGTCATCACCGGCATGTGCACCCGTGTCCTCGTCATGTTTGCCGGCGAAATCGTCGAAGACATCGCAGTCGACGATCTGATTGCCGGCCGTGCAAAGCATCCGTACACCCGCGCGCTGATCGCCGCGGTCCCCACCATGAGCACCGATCGCGACAAGCCGCTTGCCACCGTCGACGAAGCCTGGCAGGTGGAGAGCCTCGACGCCGAGGAGAGCACCGCCGACATCGAGTTGGAAGAACTGTTGGCTGTTGCAGAGGAGATCCGATGAGCAGACTCGAATTCCGTGACGTCAACGTCCACCTCGGTAGCGGTTCGAAAAAATTCCACGCCGTCAAGAACATCAATCTCGACATCCCCTCCGGATCGGTGGTCGGTCTCGTCGGTGAATCGGGTTCCGGAAAGTCGACACTGGCGCGAGCAACTGTCGGCCTGGCCGAGCCCAGTTCCGGCCAGATCCTTCTCGACGGTGTGGACGTCGCTCACGCCCGCGGCGCGACGGCTCGTCTGCGCCACCGGATCCAGATGGTCTTCCAAGATCCGTACTCGTGCCTCGACCCGCGAATGACCATCGGCCAGTCACTCGCCGAGGCGCTGCGGTCCACCGAGCGTCGTGACAAAGCTCGGCGCAGCGGCGGCGACCGCGCTGCCGAGGTCGCTCGACTCCTCACCACCGTCCAACTGCCGGTGGAGAAGGCGCACGAATACCCATCGTCGTTGTCGGGTGGTCAGCGCCAACGCGTTGCCCTCGCGCGGGCTTTGGCAGCCGCACCGGCAGTTCTGCTTGCCGACGAAATCACCTCCGCTCTGGACGTGTCCGTGCAGGGCGCGGTTCTGAATCTGTTGGTGGATCTGCAGAAGCAGCTTGGTCTGACGGTTCTGTTCGTCAGTCACAACCTGGCGGTGATCCGCTACGTCTGTGACCACGTCGCAGTCATGCTCGGCGGCGAGATCGTCGAGCACGGGCCGGTTCTCGACGTGATCGATTCGCCCAAGGAGCCGTACACGGCAAAGCTGTTGTCCGCGATCCCGACATTCGGGGAGCCGATGTTCCAATGACAACGCCGACCACTCTCGACTCCCCCGCTGCCGTAGCCCGTGCCGAAGAACGTCGTTCGGCGAGAATCCAGGATTACGCGTCGGTGGTTACACCGACCGACATCGCCGTATCGGCGTCGGGACGCATTGCATACGTACGTACCGAAGCGAATCCGGCTGCGGATACCAACGAGCACTCGATCTGGTTGGCTTCCCCGCAACTACAGCTCACCGCGGGACCTGCCGACACCTCGCCGGCTTGGCATCCCGTTTCGACGCTGTTGGTCTTCGTTCGGCCGGATTCCTCGGGCACACCACAACTGTGGAAGGTCGACGCCACCGGGGGCCCGGCAACACAGCTGACCACCACGGCGCAGCTCCCGCTCGGCGCGGGGGCACCGGTGTTCTCTCCCGACGGCGCTCGGATCGCCTTCAGCGCCCCCGTCGACCGCACTGCCGCCGGATCGTCATGCCTCTTGGTGGCGAAGCGCCTCAACTACAAGGTCGACGGATCCGGTGTCCGGGGCAGCGTTCGGGCGCACCTGTTCGAGTTCGATCTGGCCGCCGGCTCACTACGGCAGCTGACGGACGGCGATTGGGACGCTTCGCATCCCGCGTACAGTCCCGACGGCACCGAACTGGCTTTCACCGCGGCGATGGACGGCGACGCCGATCTGACGCGGGCGAGTTCCGCCTGGACCGTATCGCTGACTGATCTCGCCTCCGCTCCGCGGATGTTGGGGCACGCACGCGGCATCGCAGGACCACTTGCATGGACACCTGCCGGCGACGCGGTCGTAGCCGTCGGTTGGCACACACCGATCATTCACAACAACGAACTTCTTGTCCTGCACCGCGACCAGCGAGTGGAAGACCGCAGCCTGACGTCCGGACTCGACCGAAACGTCATGCCGGGCGGGACCGGTTATCCCGGTGGCGCACCGAGTTTCACCGCCGACGGCGACATCGTCTTCTGCATCCGCAACCACGGCTCCACCGAACTGCACAAGGTCGATTTCGGATCAGGCTCCGTCTCACCACTTCTCACCGGCGAGCAGACAGTGGTCTCAGGCCTTGCCCTGACGTCCGGGCGAGCCGTCGTCGCGCTGGCAACGGCGACATCCTTCGGCGAGGTCGCCGTCATCGACCTCGAGACTCGTGCAGTCGAAACCGTCACCGAATTGAACACGGAACTGACAACTTCCGTCGCGTTTCCAGTCGCCTCCGAGCGTTGGTTCGACATCAGCGACGGCACCCGTGTTCAGGGTTGGATCCTGCGCGACCCGAACGTCACGGGCGCCGGTCCGCTGGTTCTGGACGTCCACGGCGGACCACACAATGCCTGGACCGGAACGCCCACCGTGATGCACGCATACCACGCGGAACTGGTCGCGCTGGGATTCACGGTCTTGATGATCAATCCGCGCGGAAGTGACGGCTACGGAAACGACTTCTTCGACGGTGTGCGGGACGGCTGGGGTGAGGCGGATCGTGCCGACCTGCTCGAACCGGTCGAAACCCTTGTCGCCGAGGGGATGGCCGATCCGAAGCAACTGGTACTCACGGGCTACAGCTACGGCGGATTCATGACGTGCGCCCTGACGTCCGTCACCGATCGGTTTGCCGTCGCAGTCGCCGGTGGGCTCGTTTGCGACATCGCGAACACAGCCGGCCCCTCGGACGAGGGCATCTTGCTGCAGACGGTCGAATTCGACCCGCAGTCATCTCGGGTACGGGAACTTTCGCCGCTGGGGCGAGTCTCCCAGGTGACGACACCGACGCTGATCCTTCACGGCGGCAGCGACGTCCGTTGCCCGGTCAACCAGGCCGAACAGTGGTTCGGTGGACTGCGTTTGGCCGGCACCCCGACCGAGTTGGTGGTTTTCCCGGACGCGTCACATGCCTTCGTGTTGACGGGTCGGCCGTCCCACCGACTGGAGTACAGCACTCGTCTCGTCGACTGGATCGAACGGCACCTCTCCCCCAAGCCCGCACTGACCACGGTCGATCCCGACTACTGGCAGTACCGACTCGACACCCTGAGTGCGAAGTACGGGGTGCCCGGCGCCTCACTGGGAATTCTGACCACAACCCGCAGCGGATTCTCCCGCACCGTGGTCACGTCCGGTGTCGTCAGTACCCGCACCGGCGTCGCGGCTACGCCCGACACGTTGTTCCAGATGGGTTCGATCAGCAAGGTCTGGACGGCCACCCTGATCATGCAGCTCGTCGAAGAAGGATTGCTGGATCTCGACTCACCTGTCCGGAACATCTTGCCGGACTTCGCAGTTGCCGACGCGGTAGCCACCGAAACGGTCACGACTCGCCATCTGTTGACTCACACCAGTGGCATCGACGGTGACGTTTTCATCGACGGCGGACGCGGCGACGACTGCGTCGAGCGATACGTCGCAGAACTGAAATCAACGGTGCAGCTCTTCGCCCCCGGCACCGATTGGTCGTACTGCAACACCGGCTTCGTGATCGCCGGACGAATCATCGAGGTTCTCCGAGGTAAGAGTTGGGACGCGGTTCTGCGCGAGCGGATCATCGAACCGCTCGGCCTGACCAAAACCACGACCCTGCCTGAGGAGACGGCACTGCACCGCGCTGCAGTCGGGCACGTCGGCGCTGCCGACGACCTCGAGCAGACACCACAATTCCTCATCCCTCGCTCGATGGGCCCCGCCGGCCTCATCAACAGCACGGCCGAAGATCTACTCCTGTTCGCTCAGGACTCGATGCGCGAGGACCCGGTTCTCCTTCGGCGTTCCACTCATCTGGCGATGCTCGAGGAGCGCCGCCAGATCGGTGACGTGTCGTCAGCGGACATCATGGGAACCACGTGGTTGCTGCACAATTGGGGCGGTGTACTGGCTCATGGCCACAATGGCGGAACTCTCGGCCAGCAGTCGTTCTTGCGAGTGGTGCCGTCGTGCGGTCTAGCCGTGGTCCTGATGGCCAACGGTGGAGCAATGGACGCTCTCTCCGGCGATCTTCTGGCTGAAGTAATCGGTTCCATAGGCGGCGTCAGTGTGACACCGGCATTCTCGCCTGGTGACCCCCACACCCGCGTCACGTCCTCACCTGAAGAACTCGATGCGCTGTGCGGCCTGTACCGCGATGCCGCAGCCGATTTCGTCTTGGAAAGGACCGGCGGTTCCCTGACCGCCCGCCGCACCGATCACATCGACCCTTCGGTCACCGCCGAAAGCGCAGAGTCCGTCTCTCTCAGCCTGATCGAAGTTCACCCTGGAGTGTTCGGGACCCGACTCCCTCAATCAGCAGGTTGGATCCGGATCACTTTCTCCGACAACGGGAGTACACAATTGCTACACGTCGGAAGCCGCGCGTATCCGCGAGTGAACAACCGATGACCATTCTCCGCGATCTGGCCGAGCGCCAACTTCCTCAGATCCTCGAGGACGCCATCGCGCTCATCGAAGTCGAGTCGCCGTCACACGATCTCGAAGCTGTTGCCCGCAGCGCGAAGTGGACGTCAGACCTTGTCCACGAACGACTCAGCGTGACACCGGAGTCGATAGTGACGGAAGGCCGTACCCATCTGGTGACCCGTTTCGGCAGCTCACCGACGCGGCTGATGCTGCTCGGTCATCATGACACCGTGTGGCCGATCGGCACCCTGACACGCCTGCCCGCAGCCGTCACCGACGGAGCGCTCCGAGGTCCGGGCGGACTCGACATGAAACTTGGTGTCGTTCAGGCAATCCACGCCCTCGCTATCGTCCGGGAGCTGCACGGCGACGATGCACTCGACGGAATCACACTCCTCGTGACCGGTGACGAAGAAATCGGTTCACCCACGTCGCGGTCCCTCATCGAGGAACTTGCGGCAGGCGCGGTACTGGTTCTCGAGGCCGGCGGTGACGGTGGCGAACTGAAGACTGTCCGCAAGGGAGTGTCGCTGTATCGGATCCATGTTGCCGGTCGCGCCGCCCACGCCGGGCTGGAGCCGGAAAAAGGCATCAACGCTGCAGTAGAACTGGCTCGTCTCGTGATCGCGATCAACGACTTGTCCTCGCCGGCGCAGGCAACCACCGTCACCCCGACTGTCATTTCAGCCGGAACCACAACCAACACCGTTCCGGCAGAAGCCTTCGTCGACGTGGACGTGCGCGCGACCAGCGCTGCCGAGCAGGAGCGCGTCGATGCGAATATCCGAGCCCTGCAGGCAATCCACCCCGAAGCCGTAGTCACGGTCTCGGGTGGTGTCAACCGTCCACCTCTCGAAGCGAAGATGTCCGCACCGTTGCTGGCGTTGGCGGAACGCGTTGCGCTCGAGCATGATCTGACTCCGCCCGTCGGCCTCGCCGTAGGCGGAGCCTCGGACGGAAACTTCACTGCCGGTATCGGTATCCCCACCCTCGACGGCCTCGGTGGCGTCGGCGGCGGTGCACACGCCGAGACCGAGCATGCGCTCGTGTCCGCAATCGCTCCGAGGACGGCGTTGGTTGCGGGCCTTATTCGTTCGATCACGTCTGAAGGGGGCCCTCGTGTCGAAAAGCAAAGCGGTTGAGTTTCGAGAACTGGTCGATACCCGCGAAATAGCCGATCTATCCGCCGTTTTCGACGAGATCTGGGCTACCAGTCCCGGACCGGCTCATTTCGGCACTGCGATGTTGGTTGCGCTTCACCACGGTGGTCACTACGTGGTGGGAGCCTTTTCCGAAGGCGAAATGATCGGTGGTTGCGTCGGATTCTTCGTCGAGCCTCTCGGCGAGGTTCTGCACTCACACATCGCCGGAGTACTACCGGGACACGCAGGCAAGGGAATCGGCCGCGCCCTCAAGCATCATCAGCGAGACTGGTGCATCGAGCGCGGCGTCAAGACGATCCGGTGGACCTTCGATCCACTGGTCGCACGAAATGCCTATTTCAACATTCAGCGTCTCGGAGCCGAACCGGCCGAATACAACCCGGATTTCTACGGGTCGATGGCAGACGGAATCAATGCAGGCGACGCCAGCGATCGTATGCTCGTCAGTTGGGACCTCGACGTCGGTGGATCTCCGAGTTCTACTGTGGCCGTGAATGATACATTCAAGGTGCTTCAACCCACCGAAGACGGTACACCTCGAATGCTCCCGATCCCACCCGACTGCGTCGATATCGCAGTCGGAATACCCAGAGACATCGAGCATCTGAGAACAGTCGACCGCGCCTCTGCCTTTGCCTGGCGACACGCGCTTCGCGAGTACCTCGAACCACTGATCGCCTCGAAGGAATGGCAATCGACCGGCTTCGACCCCAGCGGCTATTACATGTTCACGAAAATCTGCGAGACAACCGGAGAAGAGCAAGTCCATGCACATTGAGTCCGTCGAATTGCGCGAACTGCGCATCCCTCTCGTCTCCCCCTTCACCACGTCATTCAGCACCCAGCTCGAGCGCAACACCCTCGTCCTGAAAGTGAGCGGCACCACCGACGGCCCCAACGGTCCGGTGGAGACCGTCGGCTGGGGCGAGTGCGGCTCGCTCAGCGATCCGTACTACAACTCCGAATACACCGCTGGTGCGCGGGCGATGCTTCGCGAGTATCTCGTTCCGACGCTGCGTAAGTCGCAGTCGGATCAGCCGCTCTCGGCCGAGACGGTCGGCAGCGTACTTCACCACGTCGTGGGTCACCAGATGTCGAAGTCGGCTATCGAAATGGCAATCCTCGATGCTGAATTGCGCGCTCGTGGACAGTCTTTCGCTCGGTACCTCGGTGCCACTCGCACTCGGGTGCCCTCGGGAGTGTCCGTCGGCATCCAGGACAGCATTCCGCAGCTACTCGAAACCGTCGGTAATTATCTGTCGCAGGGTTACGTACGAATCAAACTGAAGATCAAGCCGGGCTGGGACATCGCTCCCGTCGCTGCGGTGCGCAAGGAGTTCGGCTACGACGTTCCTCTGCAGGTCGACGCGAACGCCGCGTACACCCTCGTCGACGCGCAGTTGCTCCGTCGCCTGGACGAATTCGCACTGCTCCTCATCGAACAGCCGCTGGCCGAGGACGATTTGGTGCAGCACGCCAAGCTCGCCCAGTCCCTTTCGACTCCGATCTGCCTCGACGAGTCGGTCGAGTCGGCCAAGGATGCGGCGGATGCCATCACGCTCGGTGCCGCTTCGGTCGTCAACATCAAGCCGAGCCGTGTCGGTGGATATCTGGAAGCCAAGCGCATCCACGATCTCGCCTCGGCACACGGTATTGCGGTGTGGTGCGGCGGAATGCTCGAGACCGGAATCGGCCGCGCCGCCAACGCAGCCCTCGCGGCGCTGGACGGATTCACGCTGCCCGGCGACATCTCGGCGTCCGATCGCTTCTACAAGGAAGACATCACCGAACCTTTTGTCATCGAGGACGGCCACATCGCCGTGCCGCAGGGACCGGGCTTCGGTGTGACTCCGCGCGAAGACGTCATGGATCGCTTCACGGTCGGAACCGAGATTCTGTAGGTCCGTCACACAGTCACGCAGCAGCCACCTCCACCTTCACCCCGGAGGTGGCTGTTCGTCGTTTGTGTCGGTAGGGGGGTGCATAGTGATTCGGACATGACGTTCTGCACCGAAAGGCCCCCGATGAGTAGCTGGTCCGATCGCCCAATCTGCGCGTTCGACCTCGAGACCACGGGGCGGGATCCGTCGACCGCTCGTATCGTCAGTGCCTGCGTCGCGGTGATCGACGGTTCGAGTGTCGAAACACGCACGTGGCTACTCGATCCCGGCGTCGACATCCCCGCCGGCGCCTCGGCTGTTCACGGCATCAGCACCGAGTTCGCGGCGCAACACGGCCAGGATTATTCCGAGGGCTACGAAGAGATTCGCGAGGCTCTGCACAATTCCTGGGCGCGCGATCACGCCGTCGTGGCGTTCAATGCCTCCTATGATCTGACGGTCATGCATGCCGAGGGTCTGCGCATCGGCAAGCCTGCATTCGTTCCGGGGTTGGTGATCGATCCGTACGTGATCGATCGGGCGATGGATACGTTCCGCAAGGGCAAGCGAACGCTTGCGGCCGTGTGCGAGCACTACGGAATTTCATTGGAGTCGGCGCACGAA
The DNA here is from genome assembly GCF_031763325.1 of Rhodococcus sp. SG20037. Classification (NCBI taxonomy): domain Bacteria; kingdom Bacillati; phylum Actinomycetota; class Actinomycetes; order Mycobacteriales; family Nocardiaceae; genus Rhodococcus; species Rhodococcus sp. SG20037. Next base: position 5,254,742 of record NZ_CP134497.1, read on the forward strand.
GCCGAGGCCGATGCCAAAGCTGCGGCAGCGTTGGCCCGCGAGTTGGCCGTGCGGTTCCCCGACATCCTGGGGCTCGATCTCATGGTCGATCAAGCCGATTGGCACGCCGAGCGGCAACGCGATTTCGCCGAGTACCTTCTCAGCCAAGGGAGGGACGTGGCAGATGTGAACGGCCAGTGGCCGATTCGCATCATCGCCTGACGTCCTCCCCGGCTCGGACGACCGCGCGCTACGCCGGGACCGGCGGCCACACCGGCGCAATGGACCACGGACGGGCTGTTTCGAGCTGCGACGCAACCTGAATCAGCAGATCTTCACGGCCGAACGCGCCGACCAACTGCACGCCGATCGGAACGCCGGCCGAGTCATGACCCATCGGCAAGGAAATCGCCGGCTGACCTGAACTGTTGAACGGACTGGTCAAGCCGCTGTACCCGGCCGAATGCTCCCAGATCGACATAGGATTCGCCGTATCGAGCAGACCGAGCGGAGCTGCCGGCCGAGCCATCGTCGGAGTCAGCAACAGGTCGTGATCGACAAAGAACGCACCGATCACCTGGGCGGCCCGCTCGAGTTCCTGCAGCGCCTTGACGACGTTCGTCGCACTTTCGGACTTCGCGCGGTCGTAGATCATCCGCGCCATCGGCTCGAGGTCGTCGTCGCGGATCGCGCGGTTCAGGGCGTCGAGTCGTTCGTCGACCTCGATCGTCATCGGAATGCCCATCAACACCGACAGCCCGGCAGTGAGCGCATCGAGCGGAAAGTTCGGGGCACTCTCGGTGACATCGTGACCGAGTTCTTCGAGCAGGCCGGCAACACCGGTCGCGACGGCCGAGCACTCCGGGTCCACCGGTGTGCCGTCAGGAAGAGCGTTACTCAGACCGATCCGCAACCGTCCGGGATCGGCACCCACTTCCTCGATGTACGGCCGCTTCGGCGCCAGGATCACGTAAGGATCGCCCACTGTCGGCCCGGCGGACAGATCGAGAAGCAACGCAGTGTCGCGGACACTTCGGGTGAGCGCGTGATGAACACTCATCGGCGACGAGAAGAGCGTGCGCGCCGGTGCCGTCGGAGTACGTCCTCGGCTCGGCTTGAGGCCTACCAGGCCGCAGGCCGATGCGGGAATACGGATCGATCCACCACCGTCGCTGGCATGCCCGCCTGGCACGATCCCGACGGCAACAGCTACAGCCGTGCCACCCGAAGATCCGCCGGGCGAACGATCAAGGGCGTAAGGGTTACGGGTGGGTCCGAACAGCGCAGGTTCGGTACTCGCGTTCTTGCCGAACTCCGGGGTGTTCGTCTTGCCGATGACAACCAGACCAGCCTGGCGGTAGCGCTCGACGAGCGTCGAATCTTTTTCTGCCACAGCGTCGGCGAACAATCGAGATCCATTGGTGCTCGGCAATCCTGCGACGTCCATGCCGAGGTCTTTGATCACGAACGGGACGCCCTGCAGTGGACCATCCGGCAGGCCGCCTGATACCTCGTTGCGCGCTTCCTCTCGACGCTCACTGATCACCGCGTTGACTGCCGGGTTGCGCTCGTCGAGCCTGTCCAGACTGAACTCGAGGACTTCCTTGGCGGAGACGTCGCCGCTCTTGATCGCTTCGGCCAGGCCGGTCATGTCGTTGTTGTCGAACAAATCCTGCATCGATGCCCTCATCACTCGTGTCGAACTCTGCCGATAGTGAGGTCCGTCATATCAACCGGAGTGGCGACGCAGTTCCGAAATTCCGCTTGGCGGGACCGATCAGAGAATCAAGCCCTCACAGAATCAAACCCTGCCGCCGCGCTTCCACGACCGCTTCGTGACGACTGCGGACGTCGAGTTTTCCCATCAGATTCCTCATGTACGTCTTGATCGTTTCGACGCTCAGGGACAACCTCTCGGCGATCTCGGCATTGCGCAGTCCGAGAGCGACGTACCCCATCACCTCCCGCTCGCGTGGCGACAGGACAACGGTGTTCGCGACTGGAGTGTTCGCGGAAGGTTTCGGCGACGCCAACGCCCGCAACTTTGCCTCGACCGCGAGGACCTGCGCGCTGAGAGCCATGTCCTCGAGGTTCGCCGCGATCTCACCGAGCGCCAGGACGCTCTCGGTCAACCCTTCGGATATCTGGGCATCGCGGTTCGAACCATGTTCCACCGCAGCGGTATCGAGCATCGCCACCCGACGATCCACTTCGTCGCGAATCTCGAATTCTCGGGCCAACGCGTACGACGATCGCATCATCGTCTCGGCGATCACGTCGCCGATCGGCAGGTTGGCACGCAGTCCTCCGTAGATCGCTCCGCGAGTAACCCCGCGTACGACGATGGGGACTGCCATCAAGGATTCGATCGCTTCGGTGCCCACTTCGTAGTCGTAGTCGTGAGTGATGTGCGACGAGTTCGCGTAGTCCTGGACCGCGCCCGGTCGTTGTTCTGCGATCGCCCGACCGCCGAGTCCGCATTCGGCGTCGATCCGCAGGTTTCGCAGGATGTTGCTGCGCGTGCCGACGTGACCGGTGATGGTCAGCGACCGGTCGCTGACGCAGCCGCCGAACAGAACCGGCAACTCGGTTTTGGGGTGCAGCCGACGCAGTTCGGCGCGCAACGCGTCGTCGTCGCTCGGTCTCAGTACCCTGTTCACTCTCACCTCCACGTACCCAATTCAGAGGGTAGCGGCACCTTTGGCTGGGCAATAGCGTGCATCCAGGCCATTTGTAGTGCCGATCACACTTATCGTGACACCAACCGTGCCACGTCGCCTTCGGAGGAACCGTGTCTGTCCCGACAGCTGTTGCAGCCAACAACACCCCGCTCAGTCCGCTGCGTTTTCTCGAGCGCAGCGCCGCGGTGTTCCCCGAGCGCACCGCCGTCGTTCACGGCGACCGGACCTACTCGTACCGAGAGTTCGGTGACGAGGTCGCGGCTCTGGCCCGCGTCCTGCGTGAACGCATTCAGCCCGGTGACCGCGTCGCATACCTGGCGCCGAACGTACCCGAGATGCTGTTCGCGCATTTTGCCGTTCCCCTCGCCGGCGGGGTCCTGATCGCCCTGAACTCACGCCTCGCCGGTCCCGAACTCGAATACATTCTCGATCACTCGGGAACCACGATCCTGTTCGTGGACTCCGAATTCGTCGGTTCGGTCACCTCGTCCAAGGCAAACGTGGGGAGCCTGCGTGAGATCGTCGAGATCCCGGACTCCACCGTCCCCTATCCGGACGTTCCCACCGGAATCGTCACCGGGCAGTACGCCGATCTGATTGCCGAAGGCGAAGCTCTCTCCGATCAGCCACTGCACTGGGGCGTCGACGACGAGCAGCAGTGCATCGCCATCAACTACACCTCGGGTACCACCGGAAAACCCAAGGGCGTCATGTACTCCCACCGCGGGGCGTACCTGAACTCGCTCGGCGAGACATTCCACAACGGCTTCGACGGAGCGACGAAGTATCTGTGGACACTGCCGATGTTCCACTGCAACGGGTGGTGCACGCCGTGGGCCGTCACTCAGGCCGCGGGCACACACATCTGCCTGCGCGCGGTCCGCGCCGATGCGATCTGGGACGCCATCGACAATCTGGGCGTGACACATCTGTGCGGCGCTCCTACCGTCTGCTCCACCATCGCCGACGCAGACCAGGCCCACAAGGTCGACGCCTTGCGCATCACCACCGCCGGCGCTCCCCCGTCACCGACGATCATCGGAAAACTCGAAGACATCGGTGTCACCGTGGTTCACGTCTACGGCCTCACCGAGGTGTACGGCCCCTACACGATCTGCGAATACCAGGAAGCCTGGGACGACAAGCCGCAGTCCGAGCGCGCCGCACTTCTCTCGCGGCAGGGAGTCGGCATGGTGCAGGCCGAAAATGCTCGCGTTGTCGATGCCGAGATGAACGACGTCCCCGCCGACGGCCAGACCATGGGTGAGATCGTGCTCCGCGGCAACAACGTGATGCTCGGGTACTACCGCGACGAGGCCGCGACAGCCGAAGCATTTGCCGGTGGTTGGTTCCATTCCGGCGACCTCGGCGTCATGCATCCCGACGGATACATCCAGCTCAAGGACCGCGCGAAGGACATCATCATCTCAGGCGGCGAGAACATCTCCACCGTCGAGGTCGAGCAGGCGATCATGAGTCACCCCGCGGTGATCGACGTGGCAGTCGTCGGCGTTCCGGACGAGAAGTGGGGCGAGCGCCCGAAGGCATTCGTGGTGCTGGGCAAGGGATTACAGGCATCCGCCGAAGACATCGTCGAGCACACCCGCACTTTGCTGGCCGGGTACAAGGTTCCCCGCGACATCGTCTTCCCGCTCGACCTTCCTCGCACCCCCACCGGCAAGGTTCTCAAGTTCCAGCTACGCGCCGACAACTGACGCCGACGAAACCTGGATACTTGCATCCATGACCGAGCGCTCCGATGTACCCGGAACTGACCCCGCACAGTTTCGGGTACACGTCGCGTCTCAAGCGATCCGGTTGTTCTCGGAGAACGGGTACGAAGCCACCACCGTCGAGCAGATCGCCGCTGCCGCCGGTGTGTCGCGTCGGACGTTCTTCCGGCAGTTCCGCTCCAAGGAAGACGTGATCTTCGCCGATCACGAGTCCCTCCTCGAACACGTCGCAGAGTTCCTCGCGTCCGATTCCGCCGACCCCTGGGCGTCCGTGTGCGAGGCCGCGGGACTGGTCTTCGATTTCTTCCGCAGGAACCGAGACCTGTCGATGCGGCGATACCGCGTCGTACAGCATGTTCCGGCTCTTCGCGACCGCGAACTCGTCACCGGATTCCGCTACGAGCGCCTCTTCGTCGACTACCTGCGCAGCGCTGTGCCCCGCGAACCTGTCCTCGAGGTTGTCGGTTTTGCCGCAGCTGTCACCGCGTGCCACAACTACCTCTTGCGAAGCATGATCAAAGGCGACGAGGACGCCACAGCTGACGCACTAAGTCAGGCATTGCTCGACGTTCGGCGGACGTACGGCGTGGCACCCGGGTCCAAGACCAGCACGCCAGAATCGAAGTCCGTGCTGGTAGTAGCCTTTCCCCCGGGCACGTCCGCTGATGAGATCAGCAGAAAAATCCACGAACAACTCGGCTGACACTGCTCGTGCACCGAAACTTCACACACCCATCCCTTGACCTGGCACTCAGTGCCGTGTTTGACTGGGGTCATGGGCACCGGTCTGTCCGCGAATCTCGCTGGTAACGCCGGAGCCGCACCGACCGCCTTCAAGCCACCTTCACCAAGGAGCGTTCCCATGGCAGGAAACCCGGATTTCAATCTCTTCGCACTGAACGAAGAGCACGACGAACTGCGGGCTGCTATCCGCGGACTCTCCGAGAAGGAAATCGCGCCGTACGCCAAGGACGTCGACGAGAACGCACGTTTCCCAGAGGAAGCGCTCACCGCTCTCAACGCGTCCGGCTTCAACGCCATCCACGTTCCCGAGGCTTACGACGGCCAGGGCGCCGATTCCGTCGCCACCTGCATCGTCATCGAGGAAGTCGCCCGCGTCTGTGGATCCTCCTCGCTGATCCCCGCTGTGAACAAGCTCGGCACCATGGGCCTGATCCTCAAGGGTTCCGAAGAGCTCAAGTCCAAGGTGCTCCCGGACCTCGTCAACGGCGGAATGGCGTCGTACGCACTGTCCGAGCGTGAAGCCGGATCCGACGCCGCTTCGATGCGTACCCGCGCAAAGGCTGACGGCGACGACTGGATCCTCAACGGCTCCAAGTGCTGGATCACCAACGGCGGCAAGTCCACCTGGTACACCGTCATGGCTGTCACCGATCCCGACAAGGGCGCCAACGGCATCTCCTCCTTCATGGTCCACAAGGACGACGAGGGCTTTGTCGTCGGACCGAAGGAAAAGAAGCTCGGCATCAAGGGCTCCCCCACCGCCGAGCTGTACTTCGAGAACTGCCGCATCCCCGGCGACCGCATCATCGGCGAACCGGGCACCGGCTTCAAGACGGCACTCGAGACCCTCGACCACACGCGTCCCACCATCGGTGCTCAGGCTGTCGGCTTGGCCCAGGGCGCACTCGACGCGGCGCTGGCGTACACCAAGGATCGCAAGCAGTTCGGCAAGTCCATCAGCGACTTCCAGGCTGTTCAGTTCATGCTCGCGGACATGGCGATGAAGGTCGAAGCCGCACGTCTGATGGTTTACACCTCCGCAGCACGCGCCGAGCGTGGCGAGAAGAACCTCGGCTTCATCTCCGCTGCGGCGAAGTGCTTCGCTTCGGACGTTGCCATGGAGGTCACCACCGACGCCGTGCAGCTGTTCGGTGGCGCCGGCTACACCACCGACTTCCCGGTCGAGCGCATGATGCGCGACGCCAAGATCACGCAGATCTACGAAGGCACCAACCAGATTCAGCGCGTCGTGATGTCGCGTGCGCTGTTGAAGTAAGGCACTTCGCGCCCCTGTGCGCCTTTCTGGTAGTTCTGACTACCGGAACGGCGCACAGGGGCTTGCCCCCAAATTTTTGAGGAGAATCGTGGAACTCGTAGGCGTAATCGGCGGCGGCACCATGGGTGCCGGCATTGCCGAAGTTTGTGCAAAAGCCGGTAGCTCGGTACTGGTGCTCGAAACCAAAGAAGAATTTGCCGCCGCTGCTCGCGAACGGATCGCCAAGTCGATCAACCGCGGCGTCGCCAAGGGCAAGATCACGCAGGAAGAAGCCGACGCCGCGATCGCACGTGTCCGCGTCACCTTGGACATGGAAGAGTTCGCCGATCGCGATCTGGTGATCGAAGCTGCTCCCGAGATCGAAGCTCTCAAGTACGAGATCTTCGGCAAGCTCGACAAGATCGTCAAGCCTGCAGGCATTCTGGCGACCAACACGTCGTCGATCCCCGTCATCAAGATCGCCAAGGCCACCTCGCGCCCCGGCCAGGTTGTCGGCGTTCACTTCTTCAACCCCGTGCCGGTCATGCCGCTCGTGGAGATCGTGGTCAGCCTGACGACGTCCGAAGAGACCGTTCTCGCCGTCACCGACTACGCCAAGAACACCTTGCGCAAGAAGACGGTTCGCGCGGGCGACCGTTCGGGCTTCATCGTCAACGCTCTGCTCATCCCGTACCTGTGCCAGGCTGTCCGGATGCTCGAATCCGGCTACGCCACAGCAGAAGACATCGACGAGGCCATGAAGGGCGGCTGCGGCTACCCGATGGGCCCGCTGACGCTGCTCGACACCGTCGGTCTCGACATCGCTCTCGCAGCAGCGGAGTCGCTGTACGCGGAATTCGCAGAACCGCACTACGCTCCGCCGGCGCTGCTTCGCCGCATGGTCGACGCCGGTCGCCTCGGCAAGAAGACCGGTCGCGGCTTCTACGAATACGCCTGAGTCCGACCGCTTCACTCTTCCGGCCCCTCACCTGTTGCAGGTGAGGGGCCGGAGTTGTTTTCGGGCAGATCTAGCCGAATCCATTGACAAATTCGCGCGGCGCAGCAAAAGTCATCATGTGACAACAACCGTTGTCACATGAGCGCAGGCGGAGGGTCAACCAGATGAGCAGCGATCCGGACACCGATACTCGTCGACCTAAGCCCCAGGCGCGACCAGAGCCCCGGGAACTACGAGCCGATCCGATCGGCCCCGGTTCCCTGACGTGGACACACTTCGGCGACGTTCGCGGTCTGCTGTATCTCGGACGCGCAGGCACGCTGCAGAACATGCACCCCGCGGTAAGTGGAGCGCTGCAAGATCATTCGAACTTCTTCGACAATCCGCTCGACCGCCTGTTCCGCTCACTTCCTCCCATCTACGGGGTCGTGTACGACCGGACCGAAGAGGGCACAGGCACGCTCGTTCGCAACTTCCACACCGATCTCAAAGGAACAGACGAAACCGGCGGGCGCTACCACGCCCTCGCTCCTGACACTTTCTGGTGGACTCACGTCACGTTCTTCGAGGTGATTCTCGATTTCAACGAGCGATTCGCGTACAAGAAGTTCACGCAGGAGCAGAAGGACCAGCTTGTCCGTGAGGCCGTAACTTGGTGGCGTTGTTACGGTCTCACCGATCGACCGGCTTTCGACGACTACGCGAGTTTTCGCACGTATTGGGAAGACATGCTCGACAACCACCTGATCAACACCCACACCACAAAATGGTCGACGCGCATCGCCGAGCACGACATCGCACCGGCTCCGAAGGTTCCGACGTGGCTGTGGCGTCTTAGCTCTCGCCCCACGATGGCCGTGGCGAACTGGATCGGCAAGGCACTGATGCCGGAGAAGGCGCGCAAGACCCTTGAATGGGAATGGACGCCGCGCGACGAACGGATGTACTTCTGGTTCGCCCGCTTCCTGACATTGACAGATCGGTTCTGGCATCTGCTGCCGTTACGACTGCGGTATGCACCGCGCGCCTACTCGGGCATCCGCGCGCAGGGTCTGTGAGCACTCGTCGGTAGGCTGGAGTGCGTGCCAGCCCAACTCCCCTCCGACGCGATCAGTGTCCGCGTGGACAGCTGGACGTGGGCGGTTCGGCTGTTCAAAACACGCTCGCAGGCGGCGACCGCCTGCCGATCGGGACACGTTCGGGTCAACGGAACGTCGGCAAAGGCGGCTCAGCAGGTGAAAGCCGGCGACGAGGTGCGGGTGCGTGTATCCGGCATCGAGCGCATCGTCGTCGTGGTCAAGCCGATCACGAAGCGAGTCAGCGCCGTGCTGGCCGCCGATTGCCTGCAGGACAATTCGCCGCCCCCACCACCGCCCGAACTGATCGCGTCCATTCCGCGACGTGATCGTGGCGCCGGCAGACCGACCAAACGCGAGCGACGCGACCTCGAGAAGTTGCGCGGCCTCGAGCCCTGATTGCTACCTCGAAACAGGCTGACGCAGAACCGTCTTCAGTTTCTCGGGCGGTGTACGGCGAGCGTCGCTGAGATAGATCTCGTGATGATCGCCGTTGAAGCTCAGGCCGTTCGACGGGATGAACGTGTTGTGCAGCCGGTCCAGGGTAGGAGCTTCGTCGTCGTACGAGCCGACGTGAAGAATCTGGACGGACAGACCTTCCTCCAACTCGAGAAACCTGACCTTGTCGAGAGCGGCAATCTCCTTCTTGGCCCGCACTGCCTTGGCCCGGACTGCGTCAATCGACGCAGACAGTTCGGTCTCCGTGATCCACTCCGGTTGCGAGATCATCATCGTCCAATCCCACGACGACTTGTCCCGCGTCACGAACACCTCGGGGTCATCTGCCCGCCACAACCCTTCCAGCGGGCCCACGACGAAGTCGCGATCCAGTTCCTTCTTGCTCGCGAATTTGGTCGCGTAGGACACCGAATACAGCGCTTCGAGCGCCTCGGAGTACTCGGTGGCAGTGTTGGGATCACCGTGACCGTCGACGGCGAAGTAGCCGAAGCGTGGGACGGTCACGAGGGCAAAATCGCTGCGCCCGGGGGAATAGAGATCCTTGTGTGCCTTCTTGACGTCGTACTTCTCCATGCGCCACCCACCTGATCACTGGCCGAGTTTCAACGTTCGGAAACCTATCCGAGAACACCGACATTCCGATAGCGGACCACCGTCCCCTTGTTAATAGACCAGTGGACCTTTACTCTGGACGGGGTGACTACACCCCAGGCGACCGACGTCGCTCGAGTTCCGCGCCGCAGACCGTTGCGGATCGTTGCCATATCCGCGATTGTCGCGTCGATCTTGGCTCTGTTGTTCGTGTACCCGTGGTGGAGCTTGTTCGTCCGGCCGGACTGGCCGACAGCGGTGGCAGTTTTCGGCACCGTTCTATTTGCCGCCCTCCTGATCACCCTGCCTGCCACCATGATGCTCAGCCACGGACACACTGACCGCGATCCAGTTCGCCTGGTCGGCGACGCCCTCCTCGGAATCATCTGGGTCGTGTTCGTGTGGACCCTGCTCGGTGAAGTCCTGAGGCTCGGATTGCTCGTCGGCGGCGTGGATGACCCGCTTCGATCGAGAATCGTCGCCGTTGCGGCACTGATCACCTCGGCCGTTCTGCTGATCTGGGGCTATCGGGAAGCCATGAGACTGCCACGGATCAAGCACGTCGACGTCACCATCCCTCGCCTCGGAGCGGGAATGGACAAGCTTCGGGTAGTCGCAATTACCGACACCCATTTCGGCCCGATCAATCGCGAGAAGTGGTCCGAGCGCGTGATCGCGGCAGTCAACGAACTCGACGCCGACATCGTGGCCCACGTCGGTGACATTGCCGACGGAACAGTGGAGCAGCGCCTCGGCCAAGCCACCCCACTCGCGTCGGTGGAAGCCAGACTCGCTCGTGTCTACGTCACCGGGAATCACGAGTACTTCCACGAGGCTCAGGAGTGGCTCGACTACATGACCTCGATCGGCTGGGATGCCCTGCACAACCGGCACCTCGTCGTCACCAAGGGCGGCGACAACCTGGTCATCGCCGGAGTCGACGACGCCACCGCTCTGGGATCGAAGCTCGACGGTCACGGCGCGAACTTCGATATGGCCCTTGCCGGCACCGACCCCGATTTGCCGATCCTGATGCTCGCCCATCAACCGAAGCAGGTAACTCAGTCCGCTTCCGCGGGAGTGGATCTGCAGCTCGCCGGTCATACCCACGGCGGACAGATCTGGCCCTTCAACTTTCTGGTCAAACTCGATCAACCTTCGGTGCACGGGCTCACCCGTCACGGCGACCGCACGCAGTTGTACACAAGCCGCGGAACCGGGTTCTGGGGTCCACCATTCCGCGTGTTCGCACCGAGCGAGATCACCGTCCTGACGCTGCACAGCGCCTGAACGGGCTCAGCTCGTTCGGGTTGCCGCTCGCGCCGACAGCCCGACGAGCTGATTGATCAGACCTTCACGTAGGCCGGTTGCGAACATGTCGGCAGCAGGGGGCGCCTGCATCTCGTTCAGTACGACGACCATGGATTCGGCAGGCTCGGCAGTCGGCCACAAGCCTGCAACAATCACCAGGGTTACCTTGGCGAATTGAGCCGCGTCGCCCTCCGAGAGGTGAGGCAATTGCGAATGAATCAGCGACGCAAACCTTCCCGAGTTGACCGTTGCCCGCTTCTTGAAGTCACGGGCGAAGTCGACGGAGATGTTTCTTTCGAGGACACCTGCCATGACGCTCATCAACTCACACAGTAAACGCTGTGCGACAAGCGATTCCGCAACCGTCGATGCCACATGGATTTCAGTGGCGAACGGTGACTCGTCACCGGCCGGAGTCAACGACTCGGACAACCCGTCCAACCACGCAACCCAGTTCTCGTCGAGCACTTCGAGAAAGATGGCTTCGCGACTGTCGAAGTAGCGAAGCACGTTCGACTTCGCCAGTCCGACGCTCTCACTGAGCTCACGCAGGCTGATGTCGGCGACGGGCCTGGACCCGAGCATCGCGCGGGCCGCATCGAGAATCGCGCACCGACGCGCTTCGATCTGCTCAGGCCTGCGCGCGCGCTGAAATCCGTGGGTCGCCACCATCACGCAAGATTATCAGACCATCGTTCTATTGTTCGCTGCGATGCATGTCAGTTGTCCGAAGACGCGTGCTGCGCCACGACTCCCCTCGACGCCAATTCACGACGCAGCGAATCGGTATCGACAGACGCGAGATCAACCCGGTGAGTGCGGGCAGCCAAGGCTCGGACTTCCTCGGACAGGTCCGCCACCTGCTTACGCGTCGCGGCCTGGGATGCCTCGTCCTGTTCCGCCACGCGCTCGACCAACCAGGAAGCGAGTGTGGCAGTCACGATGCCCAGCAACGCAATTCCGCCGATCATCAATGCTCCGGCGGTACGACGTGATGGCAGCGCCCTGCGCGTGACGCTCGGCATCGAGCATGGCCAGCGCCGCGACACCGATCAGCAAGGCCGTGGCACCAGTGGCGTAAATAACCACCCGTCCACGCAAGCTTTGCCCGCTCGAGCGGTGAACTATCGCAAGCAGTGTGACCAACCGAAGTAGGCGCAGCGGACGCAGCATGGGCAACACCACCATCGCCAAGTCCAAGAGATGCCTGACGAACCAGCGACCGCGGGCAGGTGCCAACCACAGGCGAACTGCGTAGTCGACGGCAAAAACGACCCACGCAGCCCACATCGTCCATTCGGTCAGACGATGTGGAAGGCCCGTCGGTTGCGCCAGCACTTGGTACGCGTACGCCACCAAGAACAGGCAGGCCGCAGCGGTCAACGGGATGTCGATGGCTAGCTGCCATTTCTCCAACGTCCACGCAGCGCGGCGGTGCGCCGACTTCGTCGATTCGTTCATCCGAGAAGTCTGACACCACCGCTACCTAGTGCCCGGCAGAACCGACTCAGATCCGAGTGTGCGTCAAGATGTTGAGCGCCGTGGGAACTGCCTCGATCGTGATGGGCAACGGCCCCACCCGATCGCCGTCCGCGTAGGCGATGATGCCCTCGGAGACCAACCGCACCTTCTTCGACCGATACGTCTGCACCGCATCCAAGGAGACGTGAGTTCCCTTGTACACCCGCGGAAACAGGCGCACCAGACGCAACCTCGAACCGTGCCCGACGACGGTCAGATCCAGCAACCCGTCAGACTTCGACGCGCCCGGAGTGATGAGCATGCCGCCACCGTACGAGCGGCCGTTGCCGACAGCCACGAGCGTCGCGTCCACCGTGATGACCTCGTCGTCGAGTTCGATCCGGTACGGCAGCGGCTTCATCTTCGCCAACTCGGCGAGCATCGCCAAGTTGTAGCGCATCGGTCCCTTGGGCCACGACATCCGATTGGCCCGTTCACTGACCAGCGAATCGAATCCGCTCGCGATGATCGTTCCCGACCAGACGACGGAACCGTCGGCCAGCGTGATCTTCGCCAGGTCGGACTGCTGCACGACGCCGTCGGCGATCACATCGGCGGCTGCCTCGGGATCGCCTGTGGGAATGCCGAACTCACGGGCGTGATCGTTACCGGTGCCCGCCGGGATGAGCCCGATAGGAGTATCGGTCAACGCGGCAGCCTGCAATCCGATGCTGATGGCACCGTCACCGCCGACCACCACCAGCGCGTCGGTACCCTCCTCGATCGCACGACGGGCCAATTTCTTGGCGTCGTCGGCGTCGGTTCCGATGATCTCGGTGACGGCAACTCCCCGAGCGCGCAGTCGCGCAACACCTTTGCGTCCTGCCGCAGGCGCGTGACCATGTCCCGCCATCGGATTGATCAGGACGGTAACCTTCTCGATCTGACTGCGGGTTTCGGTCACGGAATCAGCTTTCCAGGATTGAGGATGCCGGCAGGGTCCACTGCATTCTTCACTGCGCGAAGGATGTTCGCGCCCAGTTCACCGATCTCGTCCTTCATCCATGGGCGGTGATCGGCGCCGACAGCGTGGTGATGGGTGATCGTGCCACCGGCGGCGATGATCGCATCGCCAGCGGCAGTTTTCGCCTTGTGCCACTGAGCGATCGGATCCTCGGTCTGCGCGCTGACCACGGTGAAGTACAGCGAAGCACCGGTCTTGTAGGTGTGCGAAATGTGGCACATCACGAGCGGCTGAGTCCCCTGCTCGACGAGAGCCTTGGTCAGCGCCTCGGTGACCGAGGAGCGCAGGTTCGCGAGGTTACCCCAGGTGGTTGCCGTCTCGAGGGTTTCACACAGCGCACCGACATCGAGGAGAGCGTCACGCAGATACGGTGCATCGAATCGCCCGTGTTCCCAGCTGTTTCCGGGCTCCTCGCCGAGCGATGTGCCGCCGTGAGCGGTGAGAATTGCTCGGGCCTCCGCCATCCGTTCAGCGGTGTGCGAAGCGGTGCCCTCGTAGGTAGTGATGCCGAGGCAACCACCGGTGAAGGCGTTCTCGCCGATCTTGTCGGTGGTCGCCAAATTCACGCCACTCTCGGCCTCGTCGGACAACCGCAGCACGGTCGGAGCCGATCCTTCCTGGACAAGCTCACGCAATGCAGCTGCGCCGGTGGCGAAGTCGGGGAAGCTCCACCCTTCGCGCACGGTGGTCTCGGGCAGACGGTGAACCCGCACACGCACGTGCGTGATGACGCCGAAGGTGCCCTCGGAGCCGACAAAAAGCTCACCCAGATCGGGGCCTGCAGCGGATGCCGGCGCACGCCCGGTCTCGATCACTCCACTCGGGGTGACAACGGTGAGGCCCTGAACCATGTCCTCGAAGCGCCCGTATCCAGCCGACGCCTGCCCCGAAGACCGGGTGGCGGCAAACCCGCCCAGAGTGGCGAACAGGAAGCTCTGCGGGAAGTGCCCGACCGAGAAACCGTGCTCACGCAGAAGCTCCTCGGCCCGTGGGCCGGTAGTTCCGCCGCCGAACGTCGCAATGCCCGATTCCTCGTCCAACCCGACAAGCTGATCGAACCTGCGCAGATCGAGAGAAAGAACTGCTTCGAACCCGTCACGAATGGGATCGAGCCCGCCGACGACGCTGGTGCCACCACCGAACGGGACCACTGCGATCCGGTTGGCAGAGCAGTATCGGAGAACCTGCTCGACCTCTGCGTCTGTCCCTGGAGTGACGACTGCGTCCGGTGCGTCCTGCGGCTCGACGCTACGACGGCGAAGCAGATCCGGGGTGCTCTTGCCACCGGCCCGAAGGATTCGATCGGAATCCTTGGTACTGACGTACTCGGCCCCGACCAGCCCGGACAGCGCTTCGACATGCGACTGGGCCATAGCGGACGGAGCCACCTGGACGTCTTCGATGGCGAGACGCGATCGAGTCGGTGCGGAGACACCGAGAAATCCGGTCAACAATGATGTGACTGCGTCCGACAGTTCACGCTTCTTGGCCGGATCGCCCCAGGCGTCCCACTGCATCGGCGGTTGCAAGGCAGACTTTTCGGTGCTCATAGACACTAGTGTTACATATTTGTGTGATGTGTAAACATCCCGGTGGATCAATCCATCCATCAACCCATCGTCTTGGAACCGTCGATGGCTTCGCGAAGCATGTCCGCGTGGCCCGCATGCTGGGCCGTCTCGGCGATGATGTGCAGCAATGCGCGCCGCGCTGACCAGCGAGCTCCCGCTTCGAACCACGGCGCCGACGGCAGTGGATGCGAGATGTCGAGGCTGTCCAGCGAGGCCACCAACTCGTCGGTCCTGGCCGCGATCCCCTCGTACTCGGAAACGATGCCTGCCAAGTTTTCACCCTCGACCATGGCGAATTCGTTCGCCCGTTCCTGTTGCATCTCTTCCGACCACTGGGTCGGGTCGAAGTCCCCACCAAGTCCGGCCGGCCCTTCCAGAATGAAGTCGACCCATCCCTTTTCCGCCTGACCCACATGCTTGATCAATCCGCCGAGGCACAGTTCACTCACGGTCGGCCTCGAAGCGGCCTGCTCGTCGGTGAGGTCCTTGACGGTGAAGAGAAGGAATTCACGATGCCGACGCAGGCTCTGGAGGAGATCCGCGCGCTCGCCGGTGACGGTGGTGATCGGTGCGTTCATGATGTTTTCCTTCGCTCGTGGGTTCGTGCCCTGTGAGAACTACGTTAGAAGTTATTGCGGACAGAAACGGTCCTCATTAGAAAACGATCAAGAAAAAACTCCCGGCACCCACCGATGAAGGTGAGTGCCGGGAGTTCGAGCGAGCTAGACGAGATCAGACTGTGCGGGCCAAACGATCGGCCAGCAGGCGCGTGAAGTGCGCCGGATCGCTCAGCTCGCCGCCCTCGGCAAGCAACGCCATGCCGTAGAGCAACTGAGCCGTCTCCGTCAGGTTCTCTGCATTGTCATTGGCGGCCTGCGCCTCCCGCAGACCCGAGACAAGCGGATGCTCCGGGTTGAGCTCGAGAATGCGCTTGCTGTGTGGAACAGGCTGACCCGAAGCCTTGTACATCTTCTCGAGCGTCGGAGACATGCTGAACGCGTCGCCGACGATGCAGGCAGCCGACGTGGTCAGGCGCGTCGAGAGACGCGTTTCCTTGATGTCTTCGGACAGGGTTTCGGTCAGCCACGTCAGTAGCGCGCCGAATTCCTTTTCCTTCTCTTCGCGCTCGGCCTCGGCCGCCTTCTTCTCGTCCTCGGTGTCGAGGTCGACCTCGCCCTTGGCGATCGACTGGAAGGTCTTGCCGTCGAAGTCCGAGACTGCGTCGACCCACATCTCGTCCACGGGATCGGTAAGTACCAGAACCTCGAGGCCCTTGGCCTTGAAAGCCTCCATGTGCGGCGAGCTTTCGATGAGGTGACGAGATTCGCCGGTCATGAAGTAGATCTGTTCCTGACCGTCCTTCATGCGCTCCACGTACTCGGCGAGAGTGGTCACGCCCTCTTCACTGTTGGTCGAGGCGAAGGACGAGATGTCGAGCAGCGTCTTGCGGTTGTCGGCATCGGCCATCAGGCCTTCCTTGAGCGCGCGTCCGAACTCGGTCCAGAAAGTCGAGTACTTCTCCGGCTCGTTCGCCTTCATGTCCTTGATGGTCGAGAGGACCTTCTTGGTCAGACGACGACGGATGGCAGCGATCTGCCGGTCCTGCTGCAGAATTTCACGAGAGACGTTGAGCGAGAGGTCTTGTGCGTCGACCACGCCCTTGACGAAGCGCAGGTAATCGGGCACCAACTCTTCGCAGTCGTCCATGATGAAGACGCGCTTGACGTAGAGGTGGATCCCGGCCTTGCGCTCACGCATGAACAGATCGAACGGCGCCGTCGACGGAATGAACAGCAGCGCTTGGTATTCGAAAGTACCTTCGGCCTTCATCGGGATGACCTCGAGAGGCTCGTCCCAGGCGTGGCTGACGTGCTTGTAGAACTCCTTGTACTCGTCCTCGGACACCTCGTCCTTGGCGCGAGTCCACAGCGCCTTCATCGAGTTGATCGTCTCGGTCTCGATGGTGACCTCGGGCTCCTCGCCCTCGGCCGGCGTCGACGTACGAGCGACATCCATGCGGATCGGCCACGCGATGAAGTCGGAGTACTTCTTGACCAGTTCCTTGATCTTCCATTCCGACGTGTAGTCGTGCAGGCCGTTCTCGGAATCCTCGGGCATCAGGTGCAGGGTCACGGAGCTACCCTGCGGTGCCTCGTTCACATGCTCGAGCGTGTACGTGCCTTCGCCGGTCGATTCCCAGCGCGTCGCGTGATCTTCACCGGCACGGCGGGTCAGCAGCGTGACCTTGTCCGCGACCATGAACGTGGAGTAGAAACCGATGCCGAACTGACCGATCAGTTCTTCCGATGCCGCTGCATCCTTGGCTTCCTTGAGCTTACGACGTACCTCGGCGGTGCCGGACTTGGCGAGCGTGCCGATCAGGTCGACGACCTCGTCACGCGACATGCCGATGCCGTTGTCGCGGATCGTGAGGGTGCGCGCCGCTTTGTCGATGTCGATCTCGATGTGCAGATCGGAGACGTCGACGTTGAGGTCTTTGTCCTGGTACGACTCGAGGCGGAGCTTGTCCAGCGCGTCCGAAGCGTTGGAGATCAACTCACGAAGGAAGCTGTCCTTGTTCGTATAGATTGAATGAACCATCAGATCCAGCAGCTGACGTGTTTCTGCTTGGAACTCGAGCTGCTCGGTATGCGCGGTCACTTCGATCCCTTTCTCTTCTCGGACTGATCACAGGAATTTTACTTGACCGCGAATACCGCGGGTCGGCCCCCGCACAGACAAGGGAGGCCACGCGACCTGCGCGTGACCTCCCGTTATCTTCACCACCGATCTACTCGGTGACGTTCACCATCGAATAGTTCGAGACGCCGGCGGCCAGCACCCTGAGGTGATCGTCAGATGCGCCCAAAGTGTGTTCGATGGCCACCAGCCGCGAGACGTAGTGCCCGACCGGATACTCGGCTGTCATACCGATACCACCGTGCATCTGAATTGCTTCCTGACCGATCTGATGCGCGGCGCGACCGACAGACAGCTTCGCTCGCGACGCGATGGTCGGATCGATCACTCCGTCGGCGATGGCCATGGTGGCGTACAGACTCATGCTGCTCGCCAGTTCGAGCGCCACGTACATGTCGGCCGCACGATGAGTCAGCGTCTGGAACTTCGCGAGCGGAACACCGAACTGCTTGCGCTGCTTCAGGTATTCCGTCGTCAGTCGCAGAGCTTCGGTCATGATCCCGATCGCCTCGGCGCACAGAGCTGCCTGCGCCCGAACCTCTGCTTCGACGATCGCCTCCGTGACATCGCCGCCCTCACCAAGCTGTTCGGCCGCGGCATCGGTGAACGTGAACTGCGCACCGCGACGGCCGTCGTGAGTTGCGTATTTGCTCCATGAGACACCCGCGCTTTCCGCATCTACCAGAAAGAGCCCGGTGCCCCCGTCTGGAAGTGCGGCGCTGACGATCACGACGTGCGCGCTGTCGCCCTGCAGGACCGGGTTCTTGACGCCGGTGATAGTCCACCCCGATCCCGACTGCGACGCCGTGGTCGTGACGGTGGCGACCGGCCAGCGCGTGCCGGGTTCCGTATGCGCGAAGGCCGACAGAGTGGTCCCGTCGCTGAGCGCCGGCAGGAGCCGCGCCCGCTGATCTGCCGAACCGACAGCCGCGATCAAACCGCCGGGGATCAGAACACCACCCAGATACGGCTCGGGTGCAAGCGCGCGGCCCAGTTCGGTCATCACGACCATGGTCTCGACCGGCCCAGCGCCCATCCCGCCGTCGGCCTCCGCGAATGGCAGGCCGAGCAGCCCGAGCTCGGCGAACTGCTTCCACACCGAGGCATTCCATCCCTCGTCAGTGGCCGAGGTGGCGTTACGCTTCTCCGCGTCGTAGCTGCGGTTGAGCAATTCGCGCGTCGTGTCGCGAAGCATCGTCTGCTCGTCATCGAGTTCGAAATTCATGTCAGATGCTCACAATCCGAGAATCGAGGAGGCAATGATGGAGCGCTGCACCTCACTTGATCCGCTGTAGATGGAAACCTTCCGGTAGTTCAGGTAGCGCGGCGCCGCTTGCTGCGCCCACTCCGGCGAGTCGATCTCGACCGTATTCACCGGCAACGAGTCCGGACCCGCAACATCCATCAGCAATTCCGTTGCTGCCTGCTGCAATTCGGAGCCGCGGAGCTTGAGCAGCGAGGACGCCGGGTTCGGCTTGCCGTCTGCCGAACTCGCCACAACTCGCAGTTGAGTCAGATCCAGCGCAAGCAAATCGTTTTCCAGCTCAGCCAACCGAGCCGCGAACAACGGATCATCGAGGAGGGTGCCGGTTCCAACGCGAACTTCCCGCGCCTTCTCTTTTGCCGTGGCGACAAGAGTTTTGGAGAACCCGACCCGCGTGACGCCCGTGCGTTCGTTGCCGAGCAGGAACTTGGCGTAGTCCCAGCCTTTGTTCTCTTCGCCGACAAGATTCTCCGCAGGGACGCGGACGTTGTCGAAGAACACCTCGTTAACCTCGACGCTGCCGTCGATCAGTTTGATGGGGCGAACCGTGATGCCGGGAGTTGCCAGATCGATGAGCAAGAACGAAATTCCGGCCTGCCGCTTCTGAGCACTGGCATCTGTACGAACCAGACAGAAGATCCACTCGGCGTGCTGCGCGAGAGTAGTCCACGTCTTCTGACCATTGACGATGTAGTCTGCGCCGTCACGAACAGCGGCCGTCTTGAGTGAAGCGAGATCCGAACCGGCTTCGGGTTCCGAAAAACCCTGGCACCACCAGATATCGGCGTTGGCCGTAGCGGGGAGAAATTTCTCCTTCTGCTCCTGCGAACCGAAGGCAGCGATAACGGGCCCAACCATGCTCACGTTGAACGGCAACGGGTTGGGTACCGACGCCAACTGCATTTCCTCGGAATAGATGTGGCGCTGTACCGGAGTCCAGTCCTTGCCACCCCATTCGACCGGCCAGTGCGGAACCGCCAGTCCGTGTGCGTTCAGAATCTGTTGGCCCGCAACGATGTCTTCACGCGTCAGCTTTCCGAATCCCGCTGCACGTGCTCGAAGTTCGGGCGAGAATTCGGTGGTGAAGAACTTTCGCATCTCCTCGCGGAACGCAACTTCCTCAGTGGTCAGTTCGAGATTCATGTGGAGTCTGCTTTCTTCTTGCAGGATTTCAGAACAAGATTCGCGCGACGGTCTGCGCAACGACGGCAGGTTTGCCCACGCCTTCGATCTCGACGGTGTTGGTGATCTGACTCTGTAGGGAACCGTTCGGCAATTCTTCGATTGCGGAGAGCACTGCGGTATTTCGAACCTTGGCCCCGACTGGCACCGGACTCGGGAATCGAACCTTGTCGGACCCGTAGTTGACGACCATTTTCGCGCCGTCGATGCGATACACGGACTTCGACAGAAGCGGCAGGAGTGAGAGCGTCAGATACCCGTGCGCAATTGGTCCACCGAAAGGTGATTCGCGCCTGGCTCTTTCGTCGTCGACATGAATCCACTGATGGTCACCGGTCGCGTCGGCAAATTGATGGACCATCTCGCGGGTGACCTCGACCCACTCGCTCGAGCCCAGCGTTTCACCGACCGCCCCCAGGAGATCGGACTTGTTCTCGAACACCCGTGTCATCTGATCCTCCACGTTCCCGAACACTGTTAGGTTAATTGGATAATAAACTCACAGTGTAAGGTTGTCCAGTACTCAGACGAAAGGTTTCTGTGCGATGGCGCGACCGCGGGTTCCACTACTGAGCAAGCCGATCATCAGGGACACCGCCCTGAAACTGGTCGACGAGAACGGTTTGACCGACTTCTCGATGCGCAAACTCGCCACCGTCCTCGGCGTGCAGGCACCGTCGCTGTACAGCCATTACGCCAACAAGGATGAGCTACTCGACGACGTCGCGAACGTCATCATGGAGTCCGTCGACGTGAGCGGCTTCGACTCCGACGATTGGCGCGGCGCGCTACGCACGTGGGCGCGGTCCTACCACGCCGCCCTGGGCAAGCATCCCAACATCGTTCCCTATCTGGCCTACGGTCCGAGCGTCAGGCCCATCGCCCTCGATCGCGCGAACGCCATCCACGGCGGCCTGGTGCGCGCCGGATGGCCGCAGCGCACGGCAACGCTGATCGGCGCTTCCGTCAAGTACGTGGTCATGGGTGCTGCGACGGCAACGTTCTCCGGCGGATTCGTGGACGATCCCGCTATCTACGCCGAGCGTTACCCGCACCTCACACGAGCACACCTGTTGCGTGAGCGTGCCACCGAGATCGACGGCGCCAGCTTCGAACTCGCACTGGAATCCCTGCTGGACGGGCTGGACGCCAAATACGCACTGCTGCAGAGAACTACAGAGCAACCTCCTCGAAACTGAGGGTTGTTACCGTCGATCAAGCGTGCCGAGCATCGCGACGAAGGCCGCCTGACGATCCCCCAGAGCGGCGAAGAATTCCCGGTCCGAAGATTCCACCGCGCGGTTCGCCCTGCCGGCCAAGGCCGCACCCACCGGCGTGACGGCAAGCGAGCGAGCACGAGCATCCGTCGGATGTGGACGTCGTTCGACAAACCCCTTGGATTCGAGGGTCCGAATCACCTGTGACGTCATCATCGCGTCGGTGCGCGCGTACTCGGCAAGACCGCGTTGAGTTATCGGCGTCTCTGCATCCAGCCAGGTCAGTGCGGCGAGCAGAACGAACTGCACGTGGGTCAGGTCGAAAGGTCGCAGCGCCACGCGAATCGAGGCTTGCCAAGCATTGGTGACACGCCACAACATCAGACCGGGACTCTCGTCCGCGTCCTCGAAGTCGGTTTCCAGTTTCTTCGCCACAGCGCCAGTGTGTCAGCTCGTCGTCGAACGCAGAACCTCGACGTCGTTGTCATCCAACGGAATCAAGCCACGCCGGAGTTGATACCCCCAATTCGGTGCCGAGGTCAGCGCCAATCGACTCCGGACTGCGTCGAGAGGAACGGGGTTGAACTGTTCGTACCGAACTCGCCGCCGAAACGGCTTGAAACACCCCTCGTCCGCCTGCCAGATCTCACCCTCTTCGATCACACCGAGAGCTGTGAACTCGCGCAACGGATCTCGGTCGCCCATGGACTCGACCGGCGAATAATAGACCAGCACGTCACCTGCTTTCATCCGTACCAAACCAGCTCTCTTTCCGTGCCCGATCTGTGCGATACCGAGATCCACTGCGCGACGCACATGTTCGGCAGAGACAACCCCTAACCAGGCATTCATCGCCGGCCCCCTGGCGAACCGAAAGCACATTCATTCATGCATTTAGTATGCGCGCTTATTATCTTTCACGCAACAGATCCACTCTTGAACGTGTTCAACTCCAGGGCGTACGCTGCACTTGAACATGTTCAAAGAAGGAGTGTCGATGGGTAGTCGCGGGATCGAGACCAGGGAAAAGCTGGTGGAAACAGCATTGCGGCTCTTCCGCGACGAGGGCTTCGCAGCGACGACCATGCGCAAGATCGCCAATAAGGCAGAGGTCTCGCTCGGGAACGCCTACTACTACTTCGCCAGTAAGGACGAACTGGTTCACGAGCTGTATCTCGTCATCCAACGCGATCACCGCGCGCGGGCGCTTCCACTCCTTCGCGAAGGTGGGTCACTGACAGAAAATCTCAGGATTGTTCTGCACACCGGACTCGATGTCATGGGGCCCTATCACGGCTTCGGTAGCGCGTTTCTGCACGTTGCACTGCCCACCGCATCACCGTCCAGCCCGTTCTCGGCCGAGTCGACCGATGCGAGATCGATGGCCGTCGAATTGATGCGCCAAGCACTGGCGGCGTCGAAGCAGAAGACGCCGGCGTCATTGGAGACCCAGCTCCCCACGCTCTTGTGGCTCAGCTATCTGGGCGTGACGCTGCACTGGGTCACCGACGCGTCTCCGGGGCAAACTCGTACCCGATCCCTCGTCGACGGCCTGGTACCGATCATCGCGAAAGCGCTCACCCTCGCCCGGCTGCCAGTGGCACGAGGTCTGGTCGGCGATGTCGCCGCCCTGATGACAAAAGTCGTTTCTGCAGAGGGGAACACAAAACCATGAAGACCGTTGTTGTCTGTGGTGCGTCGGGTTACGTAGGCCAACACCTTCTTCGAACGCTCGAATCCAACGGGGTCGACGTTCGGACGATCGGCCGGGGAGGAACGAGCGATGCCACGTGGTCCGACGAGCACGGCGTCGCCGATGTACTCAGCGGCACGGATCTGCTCGTCAACCTCGCCGGCCGCTCCGTGAGCTGCCGCTACAACAAGCGCAATGCCGACGACATCTTCTCCTCCCGAGTGGAAACGACTGCACTGTTGGGTCGTGCGCTGACCCGCACGCCGCAGCCACCCTCACTCTGGGCGAATGCCAGTACCGGCACGATCTACCGAGACGCACGAGATCGACCGATGGACGAGAAGAACGGAGAGCTGGGTAAGGGATTCTCCGTAGCGGTCGCGCGAGCGTGGGAACACGAATTGTTCTCAGCCCCGACGCCTGTTCGCATAGTGGCACTTCGGATGTCGATCGTCCTCGGAGCCGGCGGTGGGGCGATCAATCCGTTCGTCAACCTCGCCCGAATGGGCTTCGGCGGACGAATGGGCGACGGCCGACAGATGTTCAGCTGGATTCACATCGCCGACGTCATTCGCGCGATCATCCACGTCTACGAGAATCCGGAGATCTCAGGCCCGGTCAATATCGCATCCCCGTATCCGGTAACCAACACCGACATGATGCGGATGGTACGAGCGAAACTTGGCCGACAATATGGGTTTCCGACGCCGGGCTGGATGCTCGAGTTCGGCGCACGAATCATCCGCACCGAGGCTGAACTGGTAACGAAGAGTCGCTGGGTTTCACCAGGGGTGCTCGCGGACAGCGGCTTCCAGTATCAATTTCCGACGTTGGAGTCTGCGCTGAACCAGATCGCTCAAGAGACCCCGCGAGGGTTGCTTCCGGTTTCACTCGGCTGAAGTTCGGCTGCGATCGCAACCGCTCGCACGATATCCTGCTCGAGCAGATAGTGATTCAGTGCAATCGCAGCCTTTGATCCGGCAGCGGCGGCGGTGATCAACTGCGCCGGAGAATCCGACACATTCCCCGCGGCCCAGGCTCCAGGCACACTTGTGCTGCCTGCAGGATCAGTTACCACCCAACCATTTTCGTCGGCTTCACACCCCAGGTCAGTCAACAGATCGCCTCGCGGAACAAACCGTGGGCCGACAAACACTACGCTTCGCGGAATTACCTGACCGGAGGCCAGTTCGACGCCGTCCAATCGACCATCGCCAACCGACACGCCAGCCACATCGCCTTCGACAATGCGAATCCCCCTGGCAATCAGCCGCTCCCGTTCGGCTCCCGTCAGCTCGATACGGTTGGGAAAGAAGACGACATCCTCCGACCATTGGCGCACCAACGACGCCTGATGAATGGTGAACGGCCTGTTGTCACCACCGAGCACACCGATCGGGGAATCTCGAACCTCGTATCCGTGACAATAGGGGCAATGCAGAACATCGACTCCCCACCGATCGTGCAGCCCAGCGATGTTCGGCAGCTCGTCACGTAACCCCCCGGCCACCAGAACAGTCCGTGCCTCCAGCTGCGCGGTCGCATCGGTTTGCACAAGAAATCCACCGTCATCCGTGCGCTCGATTCGGATTGCGGTGCCAGTCGTCATTTCGCTGCCGTACTCGAGAACCTCCTTGCGGCCGGCCGCAAGTAATTGCGTAGGACTCTCACCATCCCGCGTCAGGTACCCGTGCAGGTGCTCGGAGACACCATTGCGCGGGTTACCTGCATCGACGATCATCACTCGCCGCCGAGCCCGAGCCAGAACAAGCGCGGCACTCAACCCCGCCGCACCGCCACCGACAATCACCACGTCGAACCTCATGTGCTCCCCCAGTCCGCAGATCGTCCCACCCGAGACGGTGGGCTATTCTGGCAATCTAGCAAATTTGTTTACCGGTTAACAAAGTTGAGGAATCGTGAACGAACCAACGCTCCGCTCCCGTACCTGCAACCTCTGGGCCGAAAACAATCCCGACCTCGACACCTCGCCCATGGAAGTAGTCGCGCAACTCAAACGGATTACGGCGCTTCTCGAACTAGCAGTCGAACCGGTATACCAAACCGCGGATCTCACCGTGTCGGAAGTGGAACTGCTTGTGCCACTGCGATACGCCGAGGAACCGGTCACCGCGATTCGTCTCGCCGAACGCCTCGGTATGTCTCGGGCCGGGGTCAGCAAGGCACTCGCGCGACTCGAGAAGCGAGGACTCGTCTCCCGCACAAGCAATCCCGAAGACAGGCGATCTGCACTGATCACGATGACGGTCCAGGGAAACGCTGTCGTCGACGACGTCTTTCCTCGCGAACTCGCCGCTCACGGTGAATTGTTCACCCAACTCGGCCGGGACCGGGGGAAGGTCCTTGCCGCACTCGAGCGACTGGCAGTATCCATGGAAAGCGGGCTGAATCGAATGCCGGGCAAGTAATCGGGGTTACTCCTGCTCTCCGGTCCGCCCGCCGTACGTCGCAATCTTGTACTCCGTCGCAGCCAAAGACAACGTGAGCTCCTTGATCTGCCGACGAACGGTGTCCCGGTGCTCGAGCAGCATGTCGAGCCTCTCCGGAACTGTCCCTTCACCGGCGTCGACCAGTTCGACGTAGTGCTGCAGGTCGCGAATCGCCATACCCGAGATGCGCATGCGGGTCAGAAACACCAGCCTGCGAACAGATTCCGGACCGTACACACGATGTCCGCTCGAGTCACGATCGACCTCGACCAGACCGATCTTCTCGTAGTAGCGCAGCGTATGTGCCGAGACATCCAGCAGGTCCGAGACTTCGGCGATCGACATCGGCTCCTGAACGTCCCCTGCATCGACGAGTCGGTGAATCACCTCGATCGACATTGGCCCGTCCACTTCCCCAAGTGCCTCGAGTGCCTTACGCATCAAGTCTTCCGTAGCCATGACTCTCAGCCTAGAACGGGCGGACAGGGCCGGCAGCATCCGCGAAGTCTGCACTGCGAGCCAGGTCGGCCCAGACGCATACCTCGGCGAGATTCTTCCGATACGACGCGGAGACACGCTCCACGGCTTCCTTTCCGAGTGGCAGACGAAGTGGCACATTCTCGCTGTGCACAAGCGAGGTGATGATCTCTGCTGCTTTCTCCGGATCACCCTCCTGAACACCGTCTGCGGCCGCCATGTCCCGCAGAACGGGATCCAGCAAATCACGGTATTCCGATGATGATTCGGCGAAGCTCAGAACGCCAGGCGTGTTGAATGCTGTACGGAATCGGCTGGGCTCGACGATCATCACCCGAACGCCGAACTGCGCGACCTCACCGGCGAGAGCCTCCGACCAACCTTCGAGAGCGAACTTCGACGCCGAGTACGCCCCGACGCCGGGAAACGACATACGGCCGCCTTGACTGCTCATCTGCACGATCGTCCCGCTGCCCTGCACTCGCATCGACGGGAGGACGGCGCGCACCAACGCGGCGGGTCCGATCAGGTGCAGTTCCATGAGATCCCGCAAGGTCGAATCGTCCACCATCTCCGCCGCGCCGACCATCCCATGACCGGCATTGTTGACCAGCACGTCGATGCGACCAAAACGCTCGAGCGCATATTCGACGACGCCCGGAGCCGCTGCGGTATCTCTGACGTCGAACGTCACCGCCGAGAACCGATCCGGATTCGCCGACGCAATATCTGCAACGGACTCGGGACGACGAACTGCAGCGACTACCGCGTCCCCCGATCGAAGTGCAGACAGTGCGAGTTCACGGCCGAAACCCTGAGAAACTCCAGTGATGATCCAGGTCTTTGTTGTCATGGTCGGCAACGCTAGGGGTTAGAGCGCGCTCCAACGCAAGCCTGTGGTTCTACCGCCGAACTACACGCCGGCCCAGAGCGGTCGTTCCCCGCGAAGGAAACCGTCGACGCCGGCTTTGAAGTCGTCACTGCTGTAGATCATGCTCATCAGATCATCGTTGTCGGCAATCACTCGGGTTCTGATGCGTCGCAGGGACTCCCGAATAGTCCAGACGGTCATCGGGGCGGCGGCAAGTAGATCGCGAGATACCTGGGCAGTCAGGGTCGCGAACTCGGACTCTGTTGCACAGTCGCTGAGGAAGCCGCTCCGCAGAGCCTCGCCACTCGACATCACCCCAGCCCGAGCGATCAACGACATCAGACGCGAACTGCCGATCCTGTCCGCCAGCAACGCCACGGAATGGATCGACAACGAGTTTCCGAGTGTGCGCGCGATCGGTAGGCAGAAGCGTGACCCCTGGGTCGCGATCCGCACATCGCACGCTGCCGACAGCAACAGCCCTGCTCCCGCGCACACACCGTCGATGACCGCGAGGGTGGGATCCCTCACTTTCTCGAGTTCGGTCAGTACGCCGACGAACCGGCTTTCGTAGTCGAGCCCGTCGTGAAAGCTCGAGAAGGTTTGAAAGTGGCCAATGTCGGAGCCCGCCGAGAACGCCTCTCCCCCAGCACCTCGGAGAGTGAGTAACCGAATCTCGCGGTCGGAGTCGGCGCGCCGGCAGGCTCCGGCAATGGCGTCGTACATCTGCGGGGTCAATGCGTTGCGCTTTTCCGGCCGGTTGAACACGATGTCGAGGGTCTCGCCACGACGGATGATCAAGATTTCTTCGTGCGTTTCAGTCATGACACTCACGTTATTTCCGGTAGAGAAAAGTCGAAACACATTGCACTTGAATATCTTTGCGAATTCTCGATGCAAAGTTGCAGATAGTGCGAACGGAGAAGCGTCGACGAGGCCAGGAGACGGTGATGCCAGAACCGAACCTCGCCGACGCAGTATCAAAGGGGCGTCATGCCACGACAGCAGAAAGTGTCATGCCACGACTGTGCGCTGTGGCACACCGGAGTACTGGCTCAGCGGCCTGATCAGTGCATTCGACTGCCCCTGCTCGATGATGTGCGCCGTCCATCCGGTGATGCGGCTCATCACGAAGATCGGCGTGAACATCTCGACGTCGAAGCCCATGAGGAAATATGCAGGGCCCGTGGGGAAATCGAGATTCGGCTTGATTCCGGTGGCACTGACCATGGTCTTCTCGAGGATCTCGTACATCTGCACCCACTTCTCGCCGTCGGTCGCTGCCGCGACGTCGAGGAGGGCCTGCTTCATGGTCGGAACACGCGAATCACCGTTCTTGTAGACGCGGTGCCCGAAGCCCATGACCTTCTCCTTGGCAGCCAACTTCTCCGACATCCAGGCTTCGGCGCGGTCGGGGTCGTCGATCTCGAGCATGTCGTGCATGACAGCTTCGTTTGCACCGCCGTGCAACGGGCCCTTGAGCGTGCCGATAGCCGCGGTCACTGCGCTGTAGATGTCCGAAAGTGTGGACGTCACAACACGAGCGGCGAACGTCGAGGCGTTGAAGGAGTGCTCCGCGTACAGGATCAGCGAGACCTCGAAGGCCTTCACGATCGCCGACTCCGGAACAGCACCGAAGCACATGTTCAAGAAGTTTTCGGCGAAACCCAGGTCCGACTGCGGCGCGATGGGATCCTGACCGCGCCGGCGGCGGAAATCGGCTGCGACGATGGTCGGCAGCACAGCCGTCATCCGCAGCGCCTTGGCCAGATTGGCCTTCTCCGAGTTGTCGTCCTCCGCCGGATCCTCGGCGCCGAGGTAGCTGATCGCCGTGCGGACAACATCCATGGGGTGGCAGTTGTCCGGCATCTTGGTCAGGAGTGAGAGCAGTGAGCGGTCGGCACGACGGGCCGCACGCTCACGCAGGCAGAGTAATTCGAGCTGCTCGGGAGTCGGCAGTTCGCCGTACCAGAGCAGGTGCGCAACTTCTTCGAAGCTGCAGTTCGCGGCAAGGTCCTGCACTGCGTAACCGCGATACGTCAACGAATTCGTCTCGGGCACTACCTTGGAGATAGCCGTCGTATCGACGACAACTCCGGCCAAGCCCTTGTAGATCGTCGGAATCTGTTCGGTCATGTCCTACTCCCCTCCAAGCTGAAATTGAAAATGCCACTGTCGAATTCGTTGTAGCGCTCGTACTCGAGAATCTCGTACAACCTGCTGCGATGCTGCATTTCGCCGAGCAGTCCTTCTTGCGTGCCCTCCGCAAAAATCTCGCGCAGACCCTTTTCGATAGCGAACATCGCCAGCCGAAGGGTGGTCACGGGGTAGATGACGGCGTTGAAACCGATCTCTTCCAACGTCTTCGCCGAAATGAGACTCGACTTCCCGAACTCGGTCATGTTGGCGAGGAGCGGAGTGTCGACCGCTGCGCGGAACTTCTCGAAGTCTGCTTCTGTGGCAAGAGCTTCGGTGAAGATCAAATCAGCACCGGCATCCGCGTAGGCCTTTGCTCGCTCGATCGCCGCGTCGATACCGTCGATTCCGGCAGCATCGGTGCGCGCGCAGATGACGAAGTTCGGGTCACGACGCGCCGACACTGCAGCATGAACACGGCGAACCATGTCTTCGGTGGGCACAATTGCTTTGCCGTCGAGGTGCCCACAGCGCTTGGGGTTGATCTGATCCTCGAGGTGCAGACCGGCTATACCGTCGTCCTCGAAGATCGTGACCGTGCGGGCCGCGCTCATAGGTTCACCGAAACCGGTGTCGGCATCGATCAGCGTCGGGAGGTCCGTGACGCGCGCGATCTGCTTGCTGTGGCCGGCGACCTCGGTCAAGGTTGTCAGTCCGATGTCGGGAAGCGCCAATCCGGCGGAATACGCACCACCTGAAACGTAGACACCCTCGAACCCGATTTCCTGAATCAGTCTGGCTGTCAGCGGATTGATCGCACCCGGGAGTCGTTGAATCTTTCCGGACGTCAGCCCGGCCCGGAAGGCAATCCGCTTGTCGGCTGCAGACGTCGCTGCTGCGATGAGGCCCGGCATCAGAAAAGTCCCTTGGCGACCTTGGGAGCCCGAGCGAGAACGTCTTCGGAAACGGTGAAGGTCAGCTGATCGAGTTCGCCTGCCTTCAATTCGGCGGTGCGCTGAGCCGCGTCGAGGAAGCGGTCCTGTTCGCTCGGCTCGATGACGCCCTCGGCGAGGGTGCGGAACTTCCCGACGTACTGATCGCGAGCGAACGGACGTGCGCCGAGCGGGTGCGCATCGGCAACCGCAAGCTCGTCGACGATGACTTCGCCGCTCTTCAAGGTGATCTCGGCGCGAGCACCGAAAGCCTTCTCGTCCGGATCCGTCGAGTGGTAACGGCGTGTCCATTCGGGATCTTCGCGCGTGGAGATCTTGTTCCACAGCTCGATCGTGTCCGCGCGCTGTGCACGCTCGGACGCGTAGGAATGTTCGTGGTGCCACGTACCGTCCTGTAGCGCAACGGCAAAGATGTACATCACCGAGTGGTCGAGGGTTTCACGCGAGGCGGTCGGGTCGAACTTCTGCGGATCGCCGGAACCGGTGCCGATGACGACGTGGGTGTGGTGACTGGTATGCAGGACGATCGACGCGATCTGGTCGAGATCACCGACACGAGAACGCATTCGGCGAGCGAGGTCGATCGGCGCCTGGCTCTGGTACTCCGCGGAGTGTTCTTTGGTGTACGAGTCGAGGATGGCGCGCTTCGCCTCACCCGAACCGGGTAGCGGAACGTGGTACTCCTTGTCCGGGCCACCGAGTAGCCAGGCGATGACGCCGTCTTCGCCTTCCCAGATCGGTGACGGTGCGCCCTCACCGCGCATCGCGCGGTCGACCGCCTCTACGGCAACCTTGCCTGCCAGCGCAGGCGCGTACGCCTTCCAACTGGAGATCTCGCCCTTGCGGGACTGACGTGTCGCCGTCGTGAGGTGCAGCGCCTGGCCGATTGCCTGGTAGACCGTCTCGGTGCCCAGGCCCAGCAAAGTTCCGATACCTGCCGCAGCCGAGGGGCCGAGGTGTGCGACGTGGTCGATCTTGTGCTCGTGCAGGCAGATAGCCCGAACCAGGTCGATCTGGATCTCGTAGCCGGTCGCCAGACCACGAATCAGGTCTCGACCGTCACGGCTGGTGTGCTGAGCGACGGCGAGGATCGGCGGGATGTTGTCTCCGGGGTGCGAGTACTCGGCGGCGAGGAACGTGTCGTGGAAATCGAGTTCACGAACCGCGACACCGTTGGCCCAGGCGGCCCATTCAGGCGAGAACGTACCGGGGATACCGAACACGGTGGAGCCCGGCGTATACGGATGCGACTGTGCTTGCGCCCGCGCATTCACCACGGGACGGCGCACCAGGGAAGCTGCGGCAACTGCCGCGTTGTCGATGATCCGGTTGACGATCATGTCGGATGTGGCGTCGGTGACGTCGACGGAATCCGTCGCAACTTCCGCGATCTTCCACGCGAGGTGGTCTTCCTTGGGGAACTCTTCGGCAGAGCGGTGAGTGCGTACGAGATGCGTCTTCATCGGTCCTCTTCTCACGTTCTTCGGTATCTATTTGCACGCTACGCAGCTCATTCACCTCGGGATAGGCCCTCGCAATTGCCTATTTGTGCAATGACAATGCTGCGATGTTGCGAATGTTGCGAATAGCTTCTCGGTAGGGTGAACGCGATCGGCACCGAGGAGATTCGATGAAGAAGATGTACGCGGGAGCGCGGCTGCGACGGCTGCGGGAGGAACGAAACCTGTCACAGTCCGCACTGGCGAAGGCACTCGAACTCTCCCCCAGCTATGTCAATCAACTGGAGAACGATCAACGACCGCTGACGGTGCCCGTCCTTCTCAAGCTCAACGCCGAGTTCGATCTCGACGTGCAATTCTTCGCCTCCGATTCCGACGCACGCCTGGTTGCGGACGTTCATCACGCCTTGGCCGAAACTTCGGAATCTGGAGACGTATCTCTGGCCGAGGTGGACGAATTGGTGGCCCGCATGCCGGCGGTCGGACGCACCCTCGTGATGTTGCACCGCCGCCTTCACGCCGCGACAGAGCAGTTGGACCAGTTCTCGACGCAGTTGTCCGGCGAACCAGCGTCCGATGTGTCAATCGTACCGATGCCCTACGAGGAAGTTCGGGACTTCTTCTACGACCGAAAGAATCACATCGCCGTTCTGGACGACGCTGCCGAGCAGATGTTCCTGGACAACGGATTGTCCGTGGGCGCAGTGGATTTGCAACTGGCACGACTACTTCGCGATCAGCACGGCGTCACCGTGACGATCCGTACCGACGAACCCGACAAGCTCGGCCCCAAGCGTTACTACGATCCGAACAAGTCGGTCCTCACACTCGCCCGTCGTCTGTCGGCAGGACAACGCGCGTTCCAGATCGCAATGCAGTTGGCCTTCTTCACGCAGGCCGACGTGATCGATTCCCTTGTCGCCGAGGATGAATCATTGAGCGCCGAGTCCGCAGCGCTGGCCCGCGTCGGACTCGCACACTACTTTGCCGGCGCACTGCTACTCCCGTACACCCAATTCCTGCAATCCGCTGAGGCCTTGCGGTACGACATCGACCTGCTCAGCCTCAAGTTCGAGGTCGGCTTCGAGACAGTCTGCCACCGGTTGTCCACTCTCCAACGACACGGCCAACGCGGCATCCCTTTCTTCTTCGTCCGAACCGATCGCGCCGGAAACATCTCGAAGCGTCAGTCTGCTACCGCCTTTCACTTCTCCAGAGTCGGAGGCAGCTGCCCGCTGTGGGTCATCCACGAGGCATTCGCGAGCCCAGGTCGCATCCTCACTCAGGTCGCGAAGATGCCCGACGGCCGGACATACCTCTGGGTGGCGCGCACTACCCACAGCGGCGGACTCGGGTACCTCGCACCCGAGCGCAACTTCGCCGTCGGACTCGGTTGCGACATCGGCTACGCCGATCGCATGGTCTACTCACACGGAATTCAGACGGACGACCCCGCGACCATCGTGCCGATCGGCGCGGGGTGCAAAGTCTGTGACAGGCCAGCGTGCTCTCAACGCGCCTTCCCCCAACTCGGCCGCTCGATCTCCGTCAGTGAGAACAGCAGCAGCCATCTTCCGTATCCGCAACAATAGGGCGCAAACAATAGGGCGCACCGACTCCACCTGCAGTTTCCCGGAGCTACGACGCTCTTCTGCTTCCATGGACGTCATGCAACCCGATGCCGTGACCCCTCGTCGACTGGTTCTTCGCCGCCTTTCGGCCGTGGCCGGTGTGGCCGGCATCGTGACTGGTTTGGTTGCCTTGATCGCAACTCAGTCGGACGTCGATCACAACATCGTGATCGTTCTGGCGTCGGTGGCGCCCTTGTTGATGATTGCTCCGCTGATCGGTGCCGTCGTCTCGGGTATCGGGCGTCAGTGGATCGTGTGCGCCGCCTCGATCCTCGTCCTTGGGTTGTTCGGATGGTCTGTGAGCCCGCTGTACATCGGCGGAACTGGGGAGTCGACGTCTGCGAACGGTCCATCGATTCGAATCATGCAGGCCAACTTGATGGTCGGTGCAGCGGATCCGGAGTCGCTTGTGGCGATGGTCCGCGAACGCGAGGTCGACGTGGTGACGGTCCAGGAGTTGACGTACCAGGAAGCCGACGCGCTCAAAGCCGCCGGGCTTGACGAGGTTCTGAGCCACCAATTCCTCGTCCCGTACACCGACGGTGGTGGCGGGGCAGGAATCTACAGTCGCTTTCCACTCTCCAATCCGCGTAGCCTCGACGGATTCTCACCCGAAACGCTGTCCGCAGAACTGAATGTCGGCTTGGCGCAGCCAGTCACATTGTTCGCCGTGCATCCGGCACCGGCGTACATCTCACCGCCTTCGGTGTGGGCGGACGAGCAGCGAAGGCTTGGGTCTTACATGGACAAAGTCGCCGGACGGGACAACGTGATAGTGAGCGGCGACTTCAACGCGTCGTACTCGAACAAACAGTTCCGGAATCTTCTCACGAACGGATACACCAGCGCCGCCGACCAATTGGGTTCCGGCCTGATCCCGACCTATCCGACCGACAAGCGGTATCCGGCGGTGGTCGGTATCGACCACATCATCACGAAAGGCGCCGTGGCGACATCCTTGGAACGGATCGAGATCGAGGGATCCGATCACCACGGCCTGATTGCCGACATCACGTTGTCTTGAGTAAATACTGGATTGAGCAAGCACCGGGGCATGGTTGTGCCCCGGCGTATTCGTCAGTTGTCGCGGTTCACGCCGCTGTCGGTGGGCTGTTCCCGCCGATCGGCTGCTGATACGGATCGATCGACATCGGCGGATAGAACACCGATTTCCGATCGGGCCCGATCTCCACCCGCCACTCCGTGTGATGCAGCGTCCGGTGATGATGACCGCACAACAAGACCAGATTATCGAGATCTGTTGGGCCACCATCGTTCCAGTGAACAATATGATGAGCATCGCACCACCCCGACGGAGTTCCGCACCCCGGAAACGCACACCCACCATCACGAACCGCCAACGCCCGCCGCTGGGGTACCGTCGCGGTCCTTGCTTCTTTGCCGCAGTCGAGCGGAACACCGTTCTCATCCAGGAGGATCCGCGTTACCGTGCAGTCGCACGCCAACATCCGCGCGGTATCGATACTGATCGGACCTACCCAATCCGTCCACGCGAAACCCAGTTCCTGAGTCGACGGCAGTAGATCCTTCAAGGCTTTGAGGTCCGTCATGTCTTTCGCAGACGCAGTCACCGTGATGTGCGGTTTCACCCCGCCCTCGATCGGACCCAACCCCGCCCGCTCGTACCGGCGCAACAATTCGCAGAACCCGTCCGCCCGCCGCAGTGCCGGAGTGCGGGTGTCTTTGACACCGTCCTTCTCCGGCGTCGGAGCCGACAGACTCGACAACAACGTGATCAACCGTGCCCCGTTCACCGCATCCAGATCACCCTTCACCGACACGCGCCCGTACAAGCCCTTCGACGCGTAGAACTCGTTACGCTCCGAATCCTCACCCACCGGAACCCCGTCTTCGCGCTTGCCGTACTGCTTCTCGATCCGCCGAATCGCCGCCCGCACCGCATCACAATCGGCAATGTTCTGCGACGCCAACCCCAACAGAATCCCGCGAGCCTTGTCCACATCCGCCGGCGTCATGTTCTTCGGTGGATGCTGACAAAACGACGCCACCTGCCGCGCCTTCAACGCATCCACGTCACCACGATGAAACGCATCGCCCACCACGGGTTCGAGCATCAACAACCGCGCCAACCCGACCAGCAGACTGCACTCACCGATCTCCAAATTCGTCGAACCATGCAACCACAGCGCGATCGCCCGAAAACCCTTCCCACCGAGAACCTCACGGGAAAACATCTCCACGATCAACAACACCAACCGCGACTGCAACTCGTGCCGGACACGCACCAGATCCAGAACCTCACTCTTGAGGTCCTCACCATCCAGCTGCCACGCTCCCCGACTATCCATGCCGAAAGTTTAATCGAACATACTTTCGAGAACCAGAGACAAAACGGACAACTTCAAAAAGGTGCGCGAC
This sequence comes from Rhodococcus sp. SG20037, assembly GCF_031763325.1. Lineage (NCBI taxonomy): Bacteria > Bacillati > Actinomycetota > Actinomycetes > Mycobacteriales > Nocardiaceae > Rhodococcus > Rhodococcus sp. SG20037. The sequence continues at coordinate 5,290,019 of NZ_CP134497.1, forward strand.
TCGAGACCTGTTGAAGTACAGGCTCGTCCACGACTGATACAGCGCTAGGTCGGAGTGACTATCGCAAAGTTCGGATCCGGCTCGTCGAGGTATCCGGCAAGTTCTGCGAGCTTCGCCGGGTCGCCGGAAACCGAGATGGTTCCATTCGCAATCTCGGCACCCAAGTCCACACCACCGAGCAGCACACCGAGTAAGTCGCGCCGACTCAAACTGAACATCGCATCCACAGACCCAGCATCTGCAGACCCACCTTCCACGTCGAAATGGATCAGAACTCCGTTGCTGAGTTCCGTTCGGTGAACGATGTTTTCGTCAGTGATGTTCCAATCGACGACGATGTGCGAGCCCGCTGCGCGCACTCCATCCACGCGCAGCGATACTGCATCGAAGACTTGACTTACCGACAGCGCTGCGGTGATGTCGGGCGCCGCGGCAACCGTGGGCGTCCCCACTGAGCCGTTGCGCAGTTCGTATGCACCGGTGAGGTAGAAGTTCCGCCAGGTGCCGTTCTCGGCGCCGTACCCGAGTTGCTCGAAGGTATCGGCCTGCAGATTCTTGGCCTCGACGTTGTCCGGTTCAGCGAAGACCACGTAGTTCACCACCTGCGCAACCCAGCGAAAGTCGCCGCGCTCGTACGATTCCCGAGCTTTCCGTAACACTTCTGCTGATCCGCCCATGAACTCCACGTGACGCTTGGCCGATTCGACGGGTGGATGCTCCCACAGATGCGCAGGGTTACCGTCGAACCAACCCATGTATCGCTGGTAGATGGCTTTGACGTTGTGACTGACGGAACCGTAGTACCCGTGCGTGTGCCACGCTTGCGCCAATGCAGTTGGCAGCTCGATCGATTCGGCGATCTCGAGACCGGTCCACCCCTGATTGATTCGACGAAGTGTCTGATCGTGAAGGTACCCGTAGAGGTCGCGCTGCAATGACAGGAACTCGGTGAGCCGTTCGGTCCCCCACGTCGGCCAGTGGTGGGACGCAAACAGAACGTCGGATCGTGAGGCGTAACGATTGATCGATTCCGTCAGGTACGCAGACCAGACGTGAGGATCTCGTACCAGGGCACCGCGAAGCGTGAGCAGGTTGTGGAGAGTATGAGTTGCGTTCTCCGCCATACACAGTGCGCGCAAATACGGGAAGTAGAAGTTCATCTCGGACGGGGCCTCGGTTCCGGGCGTCATCTGGAATTCGATCCGAACGCCGTCGATCGTCTCCGTGTGACCTGTCTTCGAGATCGACACCGTCGGCGAAATGAGCGTCGGTGTGCCGGTTGAGGTGGTCTGCCCCAACCCGGCTCCGACGCTACCTCGGGGACCTCGGGGTAAGGCCGCCCCGTACATGTAGGCCGCGCGTCGAGCCATTGCCGTTCCCGCATAGACGTTTTCCTCGACCGCGTGCTCCACGAGCCCGGTGGGTGCGACGATCACGCATCGCCCGGCGGCGACGTCGTCGTCGGTGGTCACACCTTTGACCCCGCCGAAGTGGTCGATGTGCGAATGCGTGTAGATCACCGCGACTACTGGTCGATCACCACGGTGTTCCCGGTACAACGCGAGCCCGGCAGCAGCGGTTTCCCGGGAGATCAGTGGATCGATGACGATGATTCCGGTATCTCCCTCGATCAACGTCATGTTCGACAGATCAAGTCCGCGAATCTGATAGATCGAATCCGTCACCGCAAAGAGTCCCTGCTTGGCGACCAACTTCGACTGACGCCACAAGCTCGGATTGACCGTTGGCGGGCAGTCCTCGTCAAGGAAGGCGTAGGAATCGTTGTTCCACAGGACTTTCCCGTCCGAATCGGCAACCAGCCCCGGATCGAGCGCGGCGACGAAACCCCGCTTCGCCTCGGTGAAGTCGGCGTCGTCGGAGAACGGTAGAGTCTCGGCGACTCGGGCGTTCGCGGCTTCGATTGCGGCCGATGCCGCACGTGGGTCGATCATAAGTCAGCCTTTCACGCCGAATTGCGGCAATGCGCATTGCCGCAATTGAAGAGAACAGCAGGGCTAGCTCAGCAACTGCGCCTTTGCCGCCGCGAACTCGGCATCGGTCAACACGCCGGACTGATGAAGCTGTCCCAACTCCTGCAGCTTGGAGACCAGATCGTCCGCGCCTGAAGGGGGAACGGACTGCACGGGGGCGACCTGCTGCTGCGGCGGCGGCTGTTGCTGCTGGTACTCCTGCTGATATTCCTGCTGCTGCTCGCTGGCCTTTCGTTGACTCCGTCGATCCATGGCGTTGGACGTCGCCTTTGCGGTTCCAGCCACTACCGCCGTGCGCGCCACCGTGCCGAGCAACCCCGGCCGCCCTCTGCGTCCACCTCGAAAAACCATGCCGAACTCCTTGGGTAATTGTCGCTACTGAAATGCTGCTTCGACCGCTGCGACGACTACCTCGCGCGGTATCTGAACGTGAAGGACTACGTCGCCGCCGCCACCGCGAACCGTCGACGCGAGCTCACGCGCCCACGTCTGCTCGTAGACGATGACTGCGGCTGACGTTCCTGGTTCGAGTGACTCACGGACCACGTCCAGGTCCTCGTCACTGATCAATGCCTTGGCTTCGATGGACAGAATCGCCAGTCCGATGTCGGTGAGATCTTCGTCGACGTCGATCTGCGACACCTGTCCGTCCGCGTCCTTGGCGATGTACACGAGGTCGAGCAGAGTGACAAAACCTCGTTCCACCACGTTCTGCAGCGCGGCGACAGCTTCAGGATCCACAGTTGAACCTGGGAATGCCAGCACCACGAGCTCGACCGGTCCGATGTTCATTGCGTCGTTCATCCATCAAGCCTGGTGGCTCGGACGCTTGGGAACCTCACCCGCAGGGGATGAATTACCCGATGCGATCGAGTTATTTGTTGCGACGAATGACTTCGCGAATCGGCCGTACGCGTACGCCTTCTGCTGCGAGGGCGCGCCGGGCTTTGCCTCGGGTGACGAGCACGCCGACGATGCCGAGAACCCAGACCGGATATTGCACCATCCAGGCGACGCGGAATCCGTCGAACGTGTACCCGCCCATGTGCCCGAGGATGACGCCCATCACTTGAATCACGATGAGGGAAGCGAGGAATCCCCCGATGTTGACCATGCCCTGGGCGGTGCCCATCGCCGAACTCGGATTGGATGTGCGCGCGTAGTCGAAGCCGATCACCGAACCCGGCCCACCCACCGAGATGACGACCACCAGGATCGTCAACAACCAAAGCGGAGACGGTTCGCTTCGTGAAAGCACGATCGTCCACATGAGCGCGCTGGCCACCATGATGGTGAGAACCAACCACGATCGACGCATGGGATAGCGACCGGTGAGAATACCGAGGATCGGGCCGGCCACGATTGCCGAGATGACTGACAGCGTCAGCAGCGAGCCGACCGTCGTGGAGTCGAGGCCTTGAGCCGATTTCAGGTACGGCACACCCCACAGCAGCGCGAACGTCGTGATCGAGAACTGAGTCCCCATGTGGCTGAAGAACCCGAGTCGGGTGCCGGGCCGCATCCACACCGTCTTGATCTGTCGCCCGATCTCCTTGGCGCCGGCCGGCACGGCGACCACGTCGGCACCGGGAGGCGCGTCGCGGATGACACTCAACGCCAGCGCAAACGCCAACAGTCCGACAGCGGCAGCGCTGCCGTAGGCAAAAGTCCAGCCCGGTCCGGACAACAGCAACATGAACGGAAGCGCAGACATCACCTGGCCCAGCTGACCGAGGATGCCCGTGAACTGCGAGACCAACGGCACCTGCCGGGGCGGGAACCACTGCGGTACCAACCGCAACACCGAGATGAAGGTGAGTGCATCCCCGGCACCGACGGCAATACGTGCACCGATCGCGACGGGCAGCGATTCGGTGAAGGCGAGAGCCAACTGCGCGGACATCATGATGAACGCACCGACTGCGATCATGATCCGCGAACCGTAGCGGTCGAGGAGGACTCCCGCCGGAATCTGCATGCCGGCGTACACGACGATCTGCAGCACGACGAAGCTCGACAGAACGCTGGGCGAGATCGAGAACCGATCAGCAGCAGACAGACCCGAGACGCCGAACGAAGTGCGGTGAAGCACGGCGATCACGTAGGCAAAAACACCGACACCCCAGACCAACCACACTTTTTTCATCGGGTCTGTATGTTACTCCTGTCTTTCGCAAGGCTCAGGACATGATTATTCGCGGCCCTGAGACACCCAATTCAGATCGGCCGAACGGAAGCCTTCGGTGATCGCGGCGAGGGAGTCGAGGCGAGCGATCTGGTCTTCGCTCAAAACGATGTCCAACGCTCCGGCGTTTTCGGTGACTCGTGCAGCGAACCGAGTGCCGGGAATCGAAACGGAAGGCAACCCGTACTGGCGGCCCTTGGCATCGAGCCATGCCAGGGAAACCTGTGCAGGCGTCGCGCCGAGCTCCTCACCGACGGCGCGGACCACGTCGAGAACCTTCTGATTGGCGGGAAGTGCGGAGTCCGAGAAGCGGGGGAAGCGTCGGCGTAGGTCGTTGTCACTGAGCGTCGCCGCATCGAACGATCCCGCCAAGAAGCCTCGGCCCACAGGTGAAAAGGGCACGAACCCGACTCCGAGTTCCGCCGCGGTGGGTACTACCTTGTTCTCGACGTCACGGCTCCAGATGCTCCATTCCGACTGGATCGCCGCGATCGGATGTACCCCGTACGCACGACGCAGTTCATCGCCGGTCGCCTCGGACAGTCCGATGTTGCGGACCTTGCCCGCCTTCACCTGCTCCGCGATCGCGCCGACGGTGTCTTCGATCGGCACGTTCGGGTCGACCCGGTGCAAGTAGTAGAGGTCGACATGATCGACGCCGAGTCGTCCCAGAGACTCGTCGAGTGCCCGCGGCACGTAAGCCGGGTCTCCGTTGATCCCGCGCTGACCGTTGGCGATGTTGCCGACCAGACCGAACTTGGTCGCCAACTGCACTTCGTCCCGGCGGTCTTTGAGAAGCTCTCCCACCGCACGCTCACTCGAGCCCTCGCCGTACACGTTGGCGGTGTCGATGAACGTGATCCCGATGTCCACCGCATGGTGCAGCGTGGCGAGCGCCTCGGCCGGATCCACCGGGCCGTAGACCGGGGCGACGGACATCGCGCCGTATCCCTGGGCGCTGACAGTGAGACCTTCGGCCAGAGTGACGGTGGGGACGGTCATGAAAACTCCTCGATTCGACTGAGCGACAACCCCGACAGTCTTCACCGAATCGAAGCCTCACGCACCGATTAACGTCACGCTGATCGGGTTACCCTCGAGTGATGGCATTCGATTGGCTCGAACTCGTACTCACCGCCCACCGCGAATTCGGTTCACGACTCGCTGCGGTCGAGGACTGGAACGCACCCACGCCCGACTCCGACTGGCACGTTGAACACCTCGTCCGCCACGTCATCGAGGAGCAGCAGTGGGTACCGCCGCTCCTGGCCGGACTGACGGTCGGCGAGGCGACACCGGACATCGTTCCCGTCGGGGACGACCTGTGGACCGAATGGCAGAAGTACTCCGATGCCGCAATCAAAGCGTGGAAATCGACGGACCTCAGTGCCCACGTTCACCTCTCGTACGGCACGGTGAAGGTGGAACCCTATCTGCGCCAGCAGACCTCGGACGTCACGATCCACACCTGGGACCTCGCGCGAGCGGTCGGAGCAGACGAGCGACTCGATCCAGACCTCGTCGAGGCCGTCTGGTCCGACCTCGACGGGCAGCGCGACATGCTCGCCGAGAGCGGACTCTTCTCCGATCCCGTCGACCTCCCGGACGATGCGTCGTTGCAGGACAAGCTGATTGCCCTGACCGGTCGCGATCCTCGTTAGACGTTCAGCGACACACCCGTCGTGCGGGCGACGCCGTCCCAGCCGCCGGCAGGTGCACCGAGGCCGAGCAGAGCCGCAACCGTCGGCGCGACGTCGATCGTGCGAGCCTGCGTGTCGATCTTCCGTCCACCGTCCAGAGCGGGATGCCCGCCGCTGAGGAAGAACGGAATGGGCAGTGTCACGAAATGGCCGTGGTTGCCGGGAATCGGGTTGGACAGTGGAGTCGGATCACTGAACCGCCAGCCCTGAGCGCAAAACGCAACGACGTCACCGGCATTGGTGCCGAGATCGAATTCGGCGGGGAGGTGGCTGGATTCGACGCCGTCCACACCATCCACGATCTGCTGAATCCGGCTGACGGCTTCCGCCCGTTCGCCATCGGGTCCGATGAAGTAGATCAGGTCTGCGCCACCGTTCTGGGCGATTCGAATCTTGCCTGCCAGCAACGGGTCCGCGTTCAGCGGTCGATCCAAGCCGATGAGCCGCGCGGGCTCCGACCAGTCCATGGAGTGGTCGGCCAACACGATCAGAATGCTCCGATTCCAGCGACCCGTGTCATGAAGGAAGTCGACGAAGCGGCGAACCTGGTTGTCGGTGTTCTGAAGTGCAGCCGTGCGAGCGATCCGGATGGACGGACCGGACAGATCCAGGTGCCCGACCCGATCGACGTCACCGAGGTTGGTGAACGAGAGCCGCGGCGAGTTCCCGCCGACGATACGGATCAAGGCGTCGATCGTGAAGTTGTCCGGCGCATGCTCGGTACCGGGAACGAGCGGCTGCGGATCCCACACCAATGAGGCGCGGTCACCGAACAACCCGTGCAGGTAGCGCTTCGACAGCACACTCGCAGTGGTCAATCCGAGTTCGGTGCGCACCCGATCCAGAACCGTCGATGCCTGCAGGTCGGAAGGCCGATCGAGGTCACGCTTCTTGTCGATGGCCGGATCGTAGACGGAGTTGGCGGGTACACCCGAACGCGCCGGCAGCACTCCCGTCATCATCGCCGTGTGGTTCGGCAGCGTCTCTGCGATCGTGATGGCACTGGCGTCCGGGTAGTGGATACCGCCGGCCGCAAGCCCGGTCAGCGTCGGGGTGAGCTCCGATCGCAGCTCGTCCGGCCGCATGCCGTCGACGACTATGACATGCACGTCCAGGTCTGGGATTCCGGCGCTGGTGGGAACACTCGCGCGAGCGGGCGTTCCGAGCAATGCCGTTCCGGCGACAACACTTCCGCCGATCAGAACGCTACGACGCGAAACTTCGATGCTCACTGGTCGACTCCTGGTCGGTACGAGGCCTGATCGAGGGCGGCCGAGGTGGGTGAGACTCTACTGCCCGCGCCTGCCGGAAGACGGTAGCTCACGGCGTAGTGCGCATTGCTCTGCGGATTGGTGAGATCGTCGACGTAGTACCAGTCCATCTGAGTACCTTCGCGGGCGATTTCGAATACGCCGTAGCCGTGCGAATCCAGTTCGACGTACCGCACGTGTCGGTTCACGGCCTTGAATGCTTCTTCTGCCGCAACGGTTACCGTGCGCGGTGGCACTTTCAGCATGTCGTCGATATTGGGCGACGTCACCGACGGGACGACGAACTCGGCGCCGACGGTCGGCCCACCCGGATAGTTGGCGGCGTTGGTCGGTAGGTCGCAGGCCCACGACGTGTGGATGTCACCGGTGATGAAGACGGTGTTGTCCACACCGTTCGAGGTGATCGCGTCGAAAAGCCTGGTGCGGTCGGCGGTGTACCCGTCCCACTGATCCGTGTTGTACGGGACACCGGCCTGCGGCACACCCACCAGTTCGGTCAACGCCGCGGTGGTCGCCGGTTCCAGCGGCGGGAACACGCAGGGCGTGATCATGACCGGATTGCCGACGACCTTCCACTGCGTCGGGGAGGTGACGATTCCGTTGGTCAACCAATCCATCTGTGCGCGTCCGGTAATGGTGCGCGACGGATCGTCGACCTGCTTCATGGTCGGTTGCTCGTCGCGGTAGGTACGCAGATCGAGCATCGAGATCTCGGCCAGATTCCCGAAGCGGAACCGACGATACAGCTGAACGCTCGAACCATTACCCGACGGGCGGACGGGCATCCACTCGAAATATGCCTTGGCCGAGTTGGCCTTTCGATCTGCCCAGTCACCTTCGACACCGGGAGTGTGGTTTTCGGCGCCGTCCCGGTACGCGTTGTCGGCCGATTCGTGATCGTCCCACGTGGTGATGAACGGGAGCTTCAGGTGCAGAGCTGCCAGATCCGGGTCTGTCTTGTACTGCGCGTGCCGAATTCGGTAGTCGGCCAGCGAAATGATCTCGTGGGCCGGCTCGTGAAGGCGAACGGATCCGTTTCTCGCGCCGTACTCCCCCTGCCCGTACTCGTAGATGTAGTCACCGAGGTGGATGATCGCGTCGAGGTCTTCGCGGAATGCGAGGTGACGATAGGCACCGAAATACCCCGCCTCCCAGTTGGAGCAGGACACCACGCCGAAGCGGAGACGATCGAGATCTGCCGAGTTCGACGGAGCCGTGCGGGTGCGGCCCACCGGAGAAACAGCCGAACCCGCAGTGAATCGGTACCAGTACGTCGTCGACGAATCGAGTCCGGTGACGTCGACCTTCGCGGTGTGATCGGAATCCGCCGAAGCAGCAACACTTCCGGACGCAACGACGCTCGCGAACCCCTCATCGGTCGCGACCTGCCAGTTGAGAGTCACCGCCGGCCCGACGCCGGAACCGGGCGTCGCGTCTGCCGTCGGGGTGATGCGGGTCCAGATGATCACCGCATCCGGCAACGGGTCACCGGATGCCACGCCGTGCGCGAAGCCCGGGCTGCCACCCGGAACCTCGGCACCGGCGTGGCTCGCCGAAGCGACACCGAGACCTACTGCGCCGGCGAGGGCCGCCGATCCCTGCAGCAGGCCACGTCTGGATATTCGATCGAAGGCATTCGTGTGCACGCTAGGAGTGAACCCGCACCTGAACGGGCGTTCAAGAGAGCTTCGGGATGTTCACCCAGGCTTCGCCTGCGCTTCTCTGGAAGTTTGATCGAGTCGATCCCGATTACAACCGGTAATCGAGGGCCGAGCCTCGAACCACACCGACCTTGACTCCGATGTAACCGCCGAGTGCACCCCCGGCCGCGATCAGGATCCAGAACGCCGGCGGAAGCAGAGCCTCGGACCCGTCGACCTCGGAGAACGCGGAATAGCCTGCAATCAACGCGCCGAACAGGATGGGCAGTATCAGCAGAGCGGCAAAGAAAGTCACCCACACCCGATGCGACGAGTCTATTCACGACGGACGGCGTTTGTCGGCAAGTCGAGTCGCTCGTCTGCCGGAAACACACCCCGCTGACGCCTATGCTTGGAAAATGACCGAACCCGACATCAAGCCCAGAAGTCGTGACGTCACCGACGGACTCGAAAAGACCGCAGCGCGCGGCATGTTGCGTGCAGTAGGAATGGGCGACGACGACTGGGTCAAGTCGCAGATCGGCGTCGCCTCGTCCTGGAACGAAATCACGCCATGCAACCTGTCCCTCGATCGCCTGGCCAAGGCCGTCAAGGAGGGCGTACGGGAAGCCGGCGGGTTCCCTCTCGAATTCGGCACTATCTCCGTCTCCGACGGCATTTCGATGGGGCACGAGGGCATGCACTTCTCCCTCGTCTCCCGTGAAGTGATCGCGGACAGCGTCGAGACCGTCATGCAGGCCGAGCGTCTCGACGGATCGGTCCTTCTCGCCGGCTGCGACAAGTCGTTGCCCGGCATGATGATGGCGGCGGCCCGCCTCGACCTCGCCAGCGTGTTCCTCTACGCCGGCTCCACCCTCCCCGGCGTCGCCAAACTTTCCGACGGCAGTGAGCGGGAAGTCACCGTCATCGACGCGTTCGAGGCGGTTGGCGCCTGCTCGCGTGGGCTGATGAGCCGCGCCGACGTCGACACCATCGAACGGGCGATCTGCCCGGGCGAAGGCGCGTGCGGCGGCATGTACACGGCAAACACAATGGCGAGCGCCGCCGAGGCCATGGGAATGTCGCTGCCCGGCAGCGCTTCACCGCCCGCACCGGATCGTCGCCGCGACGGCTTCGCCCGCGAGAGCGGCAAAGCCGTCGTCGAACTCCTGCGTCGAGGTATCACCGCGAGGGACATCCTCACCAAGGAAGCGTTCGAGAACGCCATTGCAGTAGTCATGGCATTCGGCGGATCCACCAATGCGGTGCTCCATCTCCTCGCGATCGCGCACGAAGCGTACGTCCCGCTGACGCTCGACGACTTCGCTCGCGTCGGCGCGAAGGTCCCGCACCTCGCCGACGTCAAGCCTTTCGGAAAGCACGTCATGACGGACGTCGACCGTATCGGCGGCGTCCCCGTGATAATGAAGGCATTGCTCGACGCGGGACTCATGCACGGAGATTGCCTGACCGTCACCGGTAAGACCGTGGCGGAGAATCTCGCGCACATCACCCCGCCCGATCCGGACGGCAAGGTCCTGCGGGCGATGAACAAGCCCATTCACCCCACCGGAGGCATCACGATCTTGAAGGGGTCACTCGCGCCCGGCGGCGCGGTGGTCAAGTCGGCAGGATTCGAGTCTGATGTATTCGTCGGCACTGCACGGGTTTTCGAACGCGAGCGCGCCGCGATGGATGCTCTCGAGGACGGCACCATCACCGGCGGTGACGTTGTCGTCATCCGCTACGAAGGCCCGAAGGGTGGTCCCGGCATGCGCGAGATGCTGGCCATCACGGGCGCGATCAAGGGCGCGGGTCTCGGCAAGGACGTCCTGCTGCTGACGGACGGACGATTCTCGGGCGGCACAACCGGCCTGTGTGTCGGACACGTTGCGCCCGAGGCCGTCGACGGCGGTCCCATCGCGTTCGTTCGCGACGGCGATCAGATCCGGCTCGACGTGGGTACCGGACAACTCGAATTGTTGGTCGACGACTCCGAATTGGAAGCCCGCAAGAAGGGCTGGGAGCCGTTGCCGCCTCGCTACACACGTGGTGTATTGGCCAAGTACTCCAAGCTCGTGGGATCAGCCTCGGGTGGAGCAGTGTGCGGCTGATCCCAGCCCGCCGCTAGATCGGCCGGTACCCGGCGCCGACACCTCCGTGGGCATTGATCGTGTCCACGATGGAGGTCATGTTGGTGCCGAGTTCCGGCCCCAGGCACGGCACCCAGAGGTAGGCGTTGACCATCGCGACCAGCGTCGTCCCGACCGTGACCGGGGCTCCCGAATCACCGTGGTCGACGCAGATCTGAGTCCAGGTGGATGCGTCGGCGCTCAGGTCTCCCCAGACGACGCCGCAGGTCGTGCCCGTCGTACGGCCTTCCTTGCAGGCTGTGGCCGGGAAGCTGGCTGGAGCGCCGATCGAGGTGATGGTTGCCGCGCCCACCGTTCGAACTGGTGTGACCTTGCCCGGATCGAACTGGATGACCCCGTAGTCCAGGTCCGGGTTCGACTCGACGAACGTGCCGACCACGCCTGCGTCCTCGTTGCTTTCCGGGATCACGAACGATCCAGGACCACCGCAGTGACCTGCGGTGATACCCACGAGTCTGCCGCCGTTGTCGTGACCGATAGTGGTCAACGTACAGACCAGCTGATTGTCGATGATGATGCCCGAACCACCACCCATGGGCGTGGGTGCAGCAACAGCGTTGCTGCTGACGATGAACCCGAGTCCGAGTGCCAAGACCAACGCTGCCAGAGCCGAAACAATTCGCTGCAACATCACAATCTCTCCGCCGGTAATCTCCCCGCTGCAAAAAACGCATACCCCGGAAAGTGCGGACCTACGCAGCGTTTCTAGTCGGTAGCTCCGAGCGCTTCGAGCATCTTGCGTGCCTCCTCGAGCTGACGACTCAACTCGTCGACTCGCGCTGCAGCCATGTCCCGTGCAGCGACGATGATGGACTCGACAGCCTCGATTGCGGTGGGCTCACCCAACTCGCGGACAGCTCGCTCGACCGCATCGGGTGCGACCGGAACTGCTTTGCCCGGACGCTTGGCGCCCTGTGTGACCGTCACGCTCCAGTCGTTGTCCGCGCCCGCATGGATCGTGACGCTGATGCCGGCCGGCAGTTTCTTCGCACGCTTGACGGCCGGACGAGGTGTCGCGGCAGGGGCAGCAGTGGTAGTCGGTACCGGAGCGGGTGCAGGCTGCGCACGCGGCTTCGGTCGAACAGGCTCTACGAGTGGCTCCATCAGGGGCTCGGACTCCACAACTGGTTTGGGCCGTGGCGCCGGTTTGGCCGGTGCCGCGGAGACGCGGTTGATGCGCAATTCCTCTGCCTCGAAAGGCAATTCGTCGTTGACGCCTTTGGGGCGGATCATCACGGTGTTGCCGTCCACCGACACGACTTTCGCCGAGGTACCGGCTTCGATCCCCAGGCTGGGAGTCGCCTCGCGCAGATAGACGGTGGCGCGCTTGCCTTCGGCGACAGCCGTGGCGAGCGCTGCCAGATTGTCCGCAGTGAGGTGATCCGGCGTTGATGCGGCAGCGCCGGAACGTCTACGGGGTGGCATGCGCAGGTCCTTTCAGAAGTATCTCGTGCATTTCGGTATCGACAGTGCTTTTCTCGGGGCAACTCTTGCACAAGCCACCGACGTGTTGACTCTTACCGCCCGCCTGAGCCCGAGGATCCGTAGACGGTTCGGCCAATTCAGTACTGTTCTCGGGGCACCGCGTGGAAGATGGTGGACAGAAATTCGTTGCGGCAATAAGGAGCACGGTGAGCAGTTCGGAGTCAGAGTGGATCGACGAGGTCACCGAACCCGCCCCTGCTGAATCTCACGTTGCCGAACCTCACACTGCTGATCCGGTCGACGTCGATGCTCATCTGCTCAGCCGGATTCAAGCCGACATCGAGGAGTCCCTCCTCGGCGGACCGCGCTGCTTCACGCAATCGCAGATCGCGGAATTCGCCGGTGTGACACGCGAGCGTGCCGATCGTTTGTGGGTCGCGATGGGCTTTGCCGTCGACGAGGATCCCGACGCCGTCATGTTCACCCAGCAAGACGCCAACGCCCTCAAGACGATCATCGACATGGTCAATCGAGGAGTCATCTCGCAGAGCAGTGAGGTGGCTGCCGCCCGTTCACTGGGGCAGTCGATGTCGAGGTTGGCTGAGTGGCAGGTCTCGCTGATCAGCACACACATCATCGACCAGCTCGCCGACTCGGCAGATCACGAGCCCGAAGCGATCCGGAAGATCGTTCTGCGCCTCGGCGCCGAGATCATTCCCGCTGTCGAATCTCTGCAGACGTACGTGTGGAAGCGCCACGTCGCGTCGTCGACGGGCCGCAACGTCGGAAACCCGGGCGAAGAAGTAGCGAGTCGTGTTCTGGTCGTGGGTTTCGCCGACATCGTCGGGTACACCTCGCTGACCCGCGGCCTCGACTCCGCCGAACTCAACGATCTGCTCGAGCGGTTCGAGTCCGCGTCCACCGAAATCATCGGTCGCAACTACGGCTGGGTGGTCAAGACCGTCGGTGACGAGGTCATGTTTGCCGCTGAAAGTCCCCACCACGCCGCCGAGATCGCTTTGCAGATCCAGCAGGCGGTCCTCGCCGATCACGACGATCCGCAGCTTCGGGTGGGTCTGGCCATGGGGCCGACGTTGGTTCGCTTCGGAGATCTCTACGGTTCGGTGGTCAACAAGGCCGCGCGTCTCACCAGCTCTGCTCGTCCCGGCACCGTGCTGATCGACTCCGAGTTGGCCACCCAACTCGGCTCGGACGCCAATTTCAAACTGCGGCACCTTCGTCCGCGACGAGTACGCGGAATCGACAGGCTCGAACAGTACGTCCTTCGACGCAACCTGGAGCCGTGAGCGTCAGCTCGACACTCCGCGTGCAGCCAGAAAGTCGTCCACGATCTGCTCACACGCAGCCTCCCCGAGAGGCGTCAGCGTGGCCAGCTTGGTGAGCACCAAAGGTCCGACCAACTGAGCAAGTGCGACGTCGTAGTCGTACTCCCCCAACGCGTCGATCGCGCCCGGCGAGCGCAGGATCCGATCGAACGCGTGTCGGTACTGCTCGAAAACCGTCTGGCGCAGCGATCGCAATTCGGGCTTGTCCGTGGACAGGGCATCGACGCTCGAATAACCCTTCAGTTCCGGCCCCAAGCCGAGCCAGCACATCGCCGTCACCTGGATCGGTGCGCTTTCGATGGCCTTGGCCTGACTGGTCAACAACTCGAGCAACTGCGCGCGGAGATCGCCTTCACCGGACATCTCCGGCACCGGCGGCAGTAGACGTGCAAATGCCGCGGCGAGTAACTCCGTGCCGCTGTCGAAATGGCGATACAGCGTCGCACGCGCGACGTTGGCCAACTTGGTGACGGCATCGATCGTCACGGCGTCGACGCCGCCTTCTGCCAGCAGCGTGGTCGCTGCGTCGAGCAACCTGGACCTGGAACGCTGTTTGCGCGGGTCCTCGTCGTTTCCCTGCTGTTCGATTCCCTGCTTGTCGATTCCCACCGTCACAACTTCAGTTATACCCACTTGGGGGTTGTGGAACTGCTGTTCTTGTAACGATACTGATGGTCTTGTTTCTATCGGGAGGTTTCGTGAGTAGCGATACGACGCTCGAACAGTCCACGTGGACCATCCGACAGATCTGGATGCTGACGGTCGCGTGCTGCGCCGTCGCGCTGGTCGTCGCAGCGATGGCCGCGCTCAACACGGCCCTTCCCGACTTGGCCCGCGATACCGGTGCAACACAGAGCCAGCTCACGTGGATCGTGGACGGGTATACGCTCACGCTGGCTTGTCTCTTGTTGCCGGCGGGCGCACTCGGCGATCGATACGGTCGACGAGAACTGCTCATGTTCGGACTACTCGTTTTTGCTGCCGGCTCGTCGATTCCGGTCTTCGCGGACGAACCGTCGTGGATCATCGTCTCCCGCGTGATCTCCGGCGTCGGCGCCGCGTTTGTCATGCCAGCGACGCTGTCTCTACTCACTGCAGGTTTCCCGCCGGCGCAGCGTGCCCGCGCCGTCGGAGTCTGGTCCGGCGTCGCAGGGTCCGGTGCAATCGCCGGACTCGTCGTCTCCGGGCTACTCCTCGAAAAATGGTCCTGGCATTCGATTTTCGTCAGCCTGGCCGTCGTCTCAGTTCTCATCCTCGTGGTGTCGTTCACGATCGTGACGTCGAAGGACACGGAGGCAACTCCACTCGATCTACCTGGTACAGCGCTGATCGCCGGCTCGATTGGCCTGTTCGTCCTCGGGATGATCGAGGCGCCCGCCCGTGGCTGGCTCGATCCGGTGGTTCTCGCATTGCTGATCGGCGGAATCGCCATGACAGCAATCTTCAGCTGGGTCGAATTACGCACTCGCCACCCACTTCTGGACGTCAGACTGTTTGCCAATCGTGCATTCGGCAGCGGCGCGGCGTCGCTGACCCTGCAATTTCTGGCGACCTTCGGCCTGTTCTTTCTGATCGTGCAGTATCTGCAACTGGTGCTCGACTACTCCCCTCTGCAATCTGCGCTAGCCCTCATGCCGATCGCCGTGCCGGTAATGGCCCTGTCCGTGGTTGCGCCCCTGCTGATTCCGCGTATCGGTCTACGCGCCCTCACCGCAACCGGAGTCGCCTTCCTCGGAACCGGAATTGCACTCCTGACGCGCTTGGATGCCAGTTCGACCTATGCCGAAGTCTGTGTTCCCTTGGTAGTGGCCGCTATTGGATTGGGTTTGTCGACAACCCCCGCCACTGCTGCCATCGTCTCCAACGCACCGGACTCCAAACAGGGGGTTGCCTCAGCAGTCAACGACGCAACCCGTGAGATCGGCTCCGCCATCGGCGTTGCACTGGCGGGAAGTATCCTCGCCGCCGGCTACGGAAATCACGTCCAGCCCGCGGTCGACTTGCTACCCGTACCGGCCAAGGAGCCGGTATCCGGTTCTCTGGCCGCAGCTCTCCACGTCGCCGAAGCAGCCGGGCCGCAGGGTGCCCAGTTGGCCGAATTCGCCCGTGAAGCCTTCATCAAAGGCATGGATCAAGGAGCACTCATGCTCGCCGCGATCATGTGGGTATCCGCGATCGTTCTGGGATTCTGGGCTCCGGGTCGTCAGCGAGACTGATCGTCGTGTCTATACGCGGGAGCTTTTGTCGTCTGCTTCGACTGCAGAGTCTGCAGTAGGGGCATCGACCGGAGCGGCACCACAACCGAGAGAACCATGACGCTGGTCGACCGGGTGGCTATCCCCGACCGATTCAGTTCGAGCAGCGTCGCTTGCAAATCCTCGTGCGACGCAGCGGCAATCCGGCACAGCACGTCGCCGGAGCCGGTGGTGGCAAAGGCTTCGAGCACACCGGGGATTGCCTCGAGTTCCGCGGTGACGGTGTCGAGCGCCCCCTGGGCGATCTGCAAAGTCACGAATGCTTGTACTCCGAAACCCGCTGCAGCCAAATTGACGTGCGGCGCGTATCCGGCGATGACGCCCGCATCTTCCATCCTTTTCAATCTCGCCTGCACTGTCGCCCGCGCAACCTTGACCTGACGCGAAAGCTCCAACGCACCGGCTCTCGGGTGCTTGTTCATCGCGTCCAACAGAGCCAGATCCACTGCGTCGAGATTCACGTCTGCTCCACTCGTCGTTCAACTATGCAAATTGCCTACAAAACAGTGCCACCATCTTCGCATTCCGGCGCTGTGTCTACTTTCAACTACCTCCGTTGACTACCCAACCTCTGAAGGACTTATCTGTTTGTACTGGCAGTGCCGAACATAACTCGAGCACCGCGCTGTGTACATCGCACTCAGAGGGGACTCACCATGACCGTCGAACAGACTCTCACCGACGACGAACAGTTGGCCGGCCTGGATCTGGAGCAATTACGCCAGCTGGTCGGACTGGTCGAGTACGACAGCGATCACGATCCCTTCCCGGTGAGTGGTTGGGACGGCCTCGAATGGATCGTCGGAAACGCCACGCAGACTTCACATTTCTTCCAGTCCGCATTCGGCATGGAATTGGTGGCCTATTCAGGCCCGTCGACGGGAAACCGCGACCACCACGCGTTTGTACTCAAGAGCGGTGCCGTGCGCTTTGTCGTCAAAGGTGCTGTGGATCCGACAAGCGAGTTGATCGCGCATCACAGCCGTCATGGCGACGGTATCCGCGACATCGCGCTCAGCGTCCCCGACGTGGACAAGTGCATCGCACACGCCATCACCCAAGGCGCGACAGTGTTGAGCGAACCGCACGACGTCACCGACGAGCACGGCACCGTTCGCCTGGCCAGCATCGCGACGTACGGCGAGACTCGGCACACCCTCGTCGACCGTTCCCGCTACACCGGCCCTTACCTTCCCGGATACGTCGAACGGACGTCGTCGTACCGCAAGCGTGACGGCGCGCCCAAGCGAATCTTCCAGGCCCTCGACCACGTCGTCGGCAATGTCGAACTCGGCAAGATGGACCAGTGGGTCGACTTCTACAACCGGGTCATGGGATTCACCAACATGGCCGAGTTCGTGGGCGGCGACATAGCCACCGACTACTCCGCGCTGATGAGCAAGGTCGTCTCGAGCGGCAATCACCGAGTCAAGTTCCCACTCAACGAACCTGCCATCGCGAAGAAGCGGTCACAGATCGACGAGTACCTCGAGTTCTATCAAGGTCCCGGCGCTCAGCATCTCGCGCTTGCGACCAACGACATCCTCGGAGCAGTCGATGCTCTGGTCGACGAAGGAATCGAGTTTCTCTCTACTCCGGCTTCGTATTACGAGGATCCCGAATTGCGCGCGCGTATCGGAGAGGTTCGAGTTCCGATCGAGGAATTGCAGAAGCGAGGCATCCTCGTCGACCGCGACGAGGACGGCTATCTTCTTCAGATCTTCACCAAGCCGATCGGAGATCGTCCCACCGTGTTCTTCGAAATCATCGAACGCCACGGCTCACTGGGATTCGGACTGGGAAACTTCAAAGCCCTGTTCGAAGCGATCGAGCGTGAGCAGGCCGCGCGGGGCAACTTCTGAGGTAGGTCAGCTGTTTTCGGTCCACGCCCAGACCACCGCGGGTCGCCCGGTGGCACTGACCCGGACTCGTTCGTCCGTACGTTCCAACCCTGGCAACGCTTTGAGCGTCCGGTTCAAATTGCCCGGGTCCGGACGCACACCGGAAAGCTCCTCCGCCACGGCCAGCGCGTACGACGCCGGAAACGACGGACCCAGTAGTGCCCGCGTGAATGCCTGATCTCGCCACAACAGGGTGTCAGCAAGGATCGGGCGGGTATCGGCGACTATCCGATTGTGGTCGAACGCAAGGTCCCCCGGGTTGTCCCAGCTCACCCATTCGGCCGAACCCGGCACCTCGTCCGACGAGATCACTGCCCACATGGTCACCGAGAGCGTCGGACCGCGGGGGTCGCGATTGGGTTCGTCGAACACGGTCAATTGACCGCTGACGAGGATCTTCTCGTCGGGAATTCCGAGCTTGGTGGTCACGGCTCGCCTGGCGGCGTCCTGCAACCGCTCACCGGCGCCGAGCAGTACACCGGGCAGCGCCAACTGCCCGGTGTACGGCTCCGCTTGCCGCGGAGTGACGGCAAATCGCAACATCCCGGGTTCCGGATTGCCGAACCGGAGCGCGATGACATCGATCGAGACAAGTGACTGGTCCACACCGTCCATCATGCAGGCACTGGGCATCGCATCTGACGATCGACCCGGTCGGCACCGTTCGCGGTCAGCACTACCGGCGCACCCATTTCCTCGCTCAGATACCGGGCGAAATCCTCCGGGTCGGCCGGAAGTTCCTTCGGCACGACCCCTACGGCTTTCAGGGAATCTGTCAGCGCCTGCTGGTGATCGAGATCCTTCCACTCTCCGACGGGAACGAACGGCAATCCTTCGTACGCGTGCACCCCGTGGATCGGGATGCCTGCAGCCCGCGCGCGATCCATCGCATCGAGATGAGTAAGCGCCAAACCGTCGACGCCACCGCTCACCTCGATTGCGTAGTGCAACAACAACTCGTCGAAGTGGCCCGTCCGGAATCCGCCTTGATACTCACCCGTCCCGTTGTGCAGCTCGGGCAACACCTTCGCCAACTCCGGATCCTCCGTCGGGAAGGGCCCAGCTCCGTGTCGTGTCATGTAGGTGCGGGTGACGCCGAGTACGTAACTGTCCCGGCCCAACTCGTCGATCATTGCTCGCGCGTTGGACGGCTCGACCGTCGACCACGTGGTGTGTGGGTGAAACCCCCGCCACTCGTCGAGAAGGACACCTTGTGCCCCCTCGAATACCAGACGACCACCGGCACCCAACGCGCCCAGCGCATCCGGGTCGGCGATGTCCACGACGGCACCGAATTCCGCGTACATGTCGACCATGTCGTCGATCGGCGGAAAACCGTGGCGACTCTCCGCGATCAACGGTCCGTAGAATGTGACCAACGCCGACAACTTACGACGCAAGGAGTCAGGTCGCCGGCAGTCTCCCACCGTAGGCGCATTCGCAACTTCGAGCGCGTACGCCGCGGTCTCACCGATCCCCTTGCCACACGAGCCGTGTCGGTTACCGCCGCGAGCATCCTCACGGGCCCTGTTGGCGGCCACGTGAATCGGCGTCGTCAACAATGCGCGCGCGTCGATCCGTATCAAATCGAACGGATTTCGAACTCCGAGCGCTTCCAGAGCACGCGCCTCCCGGGCGAGCGCGATGGGCTCGACCAACACGAATCTCGAGAGAAACGTCGGGACGCCGGACAGCGTTCCCGAACCGAACTGCGAAAACGTGTGGTGGCGCTCGCCGACCGTCACGTTGTGCGCTGCCTGTGCCCCACCGTTGAAGCGGACCACTGCGGCCACACCCAAATCGGCTTGGTCGGAGCAAAGCCAATCGACGGTTGCTCCCTTCCCCGCATCTCCGAACCCGAGGTCTACGACGACGATATCGCGGTCTTCGAACGGCTCCATCATGCTCTCCTTCTATGCGAAATCGACATCGTCCGTATCGGTTCCGAGATCGTGGGGCAACCCGGCCACCGTCGCGGTGCTGCGCCCTGGAATTAGAGCGAGAGCCTTGCCGACGGTCTCGGCTTCAGCTCTTGAACCGATGTCGCGGAGATCCGCCAGTCCGTCACGCAGGTCGATGCGGTCCTCGCCGATTCCGACCGTCAGCGCGATCAGTTCGCACACCGCAGCGGGGTCGTCGAGTTTGACGAAGCGTTCACCGAGCAACTTCTTCCAGTGATCCGCGATTTCCGGATCGTTGAAGTACGACGACTGATCTGGCAGAACGAAGTAGACATTCCATCTTTCTTCGAGTTCACGGTAGATCGACGAGACCGATACGTCCTGACGTACCTTGTCCCCGATCACCGAACGGATGTGACGAGCCGAGAGCCGCGGCTTGTTCAGCTCGTCGCCGATGATGAAGAGGTAGCCTTTCCTTCCGCGCTTCTCCCAGGCATCCGTACTGGTGTGGCGCGCCATGAAATATGCTGCCAATTCATAGCTTTCCGACTTCTGTCCGCCACCGTTGCCCTCGAGGAAGATCGTCCGAAGCTGCTCGTCCATCGCGTTACCCGACTCGAACTGACCGACTTGTAGTGGCACCTGATCGGAATCGGCGTCGCCGATACCACCGAACAGAATCTGCGGATCATCCGCGTATCCCTTGCGTTGCAGCAGCCCGTGCAGCTTTCCGAGCTTGTCCTGCATGATTCGCGGAACAGCGCCCATCGAGCCGGTGACATCGAAAAGCACTGCTATCGGGAGAGAATCGGGGTGCCCGGCCGAGTCTCGGCATTCACGCTTGTCGACGCCGAAGGGGTCGAGGGTCGGGTCCGCTTTCCAACTGCTTCGCGGACGCGACCGAAGCGAATCGGTGTAACCGAAATCGTCGACACCGCGTGCGGCACGAAAAGTCTTGCCCGCCAAATAGGTGTTGTCGTCCCAGTATCCGTAGCCCATGACAATCACTGTCCTTTCGTGGATGGAACGGCGAACGGACGAAATGTCCGCTGGCCATAGAGAAGATCGAGGAGTTCGTCGAACTCACCCAGTAGGTCGACCGCGTCGGGACGCAATCTCGGGTTGTCCTGCATGCAGCCGTCGGCAAACACCTTCATCCGTTCGTGGGTCTGCTCGCCCAGCATTCGGAGCATCAAATGATGAGCCATGTAGACGTCCCAGCCCGGAGACGCTCCTTCGCCGAGTTCCGGTGGGTACGAATCACGATCGGAACCGATCGTCGCCACCGGGCGGCTGCCCGTACGGGTGCCAAAGGACCAGCCGACCAGCACCACCCCGTGCCGATCAGGCTCGATCAGCACGTTCTCCGCGGTAATCGCGGTGTGCACCCAACCAGTCGCATGTGCTGCTGCCAGAGCCCGAAGTAGCCGTCGGTGCATCCACGCCCAGTCCCGTGGATCGAGGCCACCCGGATACGCCTCACGGACGTCGGCGAGACTCACAAAACCTTCGGTCAGATCGTCCAGCACATCGATCTGACGTCTCGTGCCGCTGCCCACATGGGTGATTCGATCGATCAATCGCGGGAAGTACGAGACTGCCCAACCGGCTTCGCACGAATTCTCGATGTCCGTCAGCACATTCCGTTCGGCCTCGATCATCGAGTTCGCCCGAGGGTTTCGCGGAATCTTGAGTACGACACCGGCATCGGACCGGTACAGATTAGCGACCGAGCCGCGCTCTACCAGTCCACCCAACATGTACTCGCCCCGCTCGCCGACATAAACGGGTCGAGAATCTGCCGGCTCGAACTCCACTGTCCAACTGCGGTAAAGCTCGTTCAATCGAGATGTTGCGGCCGAGTATCGCACCCGATCTTCGGGCTTCGCCCGGTCCGGATGAATGGCTGAGGCGAGCCGATGAAAACGACGCTTTGCAGCGCGGCGGGAGTCGAGATCACTGGGGACTCCCCCGAACACATCAGCCGAAACCTTTGCCGTCTCGACCGTTTCGAGTGCAGTGTGCGTCGTTTTCATGGTTTTAGTCTAAGCGACTAAAACGAAAACGGCAAGAATGCGTATTTCATCCGAGTACATGCGCATCACATCAGGACACAGCAATCACCTGTCGGCACCGAGGGCTGAAACAGCTTTGCGTAGCTCGATCACTGCCGGACTGCTGTCGCCCTCACGGGTACACAGATCGATCGAACACTGCTCGATATCGGAAATGCGCACGAAACTGATATCCGAGCGGGTGTAGTACTCGGCAATGGTTGCTGCCGTTATCACCACCGCCCGACCGTTGGCGACAACCTCGAGCGCTTCGTCCATCGTGCGGACAGAGGGACCGTACCGGACGGGTACACCACTGGGGCGCGGGTCCACCGACCACCATTTCACCCATTCGGGTGGCGCACCGTCACTCGAAACCTGCACAGTCCCATCTATTTCAGAAATCTCGATGCTCGTACGGCCCGCCAGTCGGTGTCCTCGAGGCAGGGCCACCACCTGCGGTTCGACGCCGATCCGTTCGAGCACCACACCGTCGAGCACCGGCAGTGGAGGGCGCACGAAGGCGGCATCGACGGTCGCGCTCGCCACCGCGGAAACCTGTTGGGACCAGTCCAATTGGACCAGCTCCACCTCCGCATGCAACGAATCGATCACCGCACGTCCCAAACTTCCGGCCGCCCCGTTGATGAATCCGATCCGCAACCGCCTGGCCCGCCGACGCTCGAGTGCGTCGAGCCCGTTCATCGCGCGGACGGCGAACTCGAGAGCGGGCCGTGCATCCGCGACGAACACCTCACCCGCGGCGGTGAGCACCACCGGGTGCGAACTGCGATCGATCAACTCGACTCCCACCTGCTCCTCGAGTCGACGAATCTGCTGACTGAGAGCAGGCGCCGTGACGAACAACCGGTCTGCCGCTCGTCCGAAGTGCCCTTCCGCCACGACGACGAGCAACGAGGACACCAACCGCAGATTCAGATCTTCACCTCTTCTCGCCTTTTTCATTACCGTCCATTCGGTTGTCTTAGGCCGCCGTTCGCCAGCAAAGTGATGACCATCACGGTATCTGAACAGCGGAGTTAAGCAAACCGGCAATTGTCGAACGAAGTTCTACATGTACAGCGAATGCCACGTCAGGTCACAGTTGTCGCAGATCCGGACAGCCCGCCGAATCCGCGAAACCAGGAGATGTGATGAGCAAGTACGAGCACGAATTCGTCCACATGATGGATGGCGTCGAAAAGCAATTGGAAACCATCGACAATCCGCGGCACCAGAAGATCCTCCGAAACTACCGGCGCCACGCATTGCTCGAGGTCTCCGGTCGTTACAAGGAAATCCTCTCGCCCGACATGACCGTCGAAGAACCCGTCTACCGGTTGTTCGAAGACGGGCAGTCGATTGTCCTCGACGGCATGGACGCCGTCACCAACTTCTACCAGTCACTCGCCGAGACGGACACCCTTGTCATGTGGACCGGACAGTCCGACTTCGCGGTCTCCGACAGCGGATTCTCGGGTGAGACTCTCTTCAGTCAATTCGTCCCAGGATCGATTCTGGGAGACGGGGTGTTCGGCGCGGTGCACGAATCGGGTGGATCCACCCCCGCAGCCCCCGAACAGTCGTCGGACATCGACCCCGACGGTTGGTATCTCGTGCGTCGGACCTTGGCATTTGTCTGGCCGTACGACGAGCAGGGGCGACTCATCGGTGAGCATGTCTACGAAGATTCTGCTTCGAAAGTCGTGACCAAGGTGGACCCGAGCGAGGTCATCACTGCGGCGCGCGCAGCCGAACTGCTTGCCCCACTGCTCGAAACGCACCTGCCGTGAGCGCGCCCGTAGCCATTGTCACCGGCGCAGCTGCCGGGTTGGGCGCCGCTATTGCCGAGCGCCTTGCGGAGGACTTCGGCACCCTGCTTCTCCTCGACATCGAAGAGGCCGCACTCGCCGACACCGCAGCACGCCTGGAAAGCCTTGGCGTAGCAGTCCACACGGCACGATGCGATGTTCGACGTGAAGGTGACGTCAAGAACGCCTTCGACGTGGCTGCATCGGCCGGAAGCCCGACTGCACTCGTCAACGGCGCCGGAATCGGCGTCTTCACTCCGTTCCTCGAGATCACCGAAGACCAGTGGGACAACACCTTTGCGGTGAACACCAAGGGCAGCTTCCTGATGTGCCGCGAATTCGTGAGCAGAACCGAGGGTCCGGCAGCGATCGTCAACATCGCGTCGATCGGTGCCCGCTTGGGCGGTGACATGCTCGCGCACTACGGACCGTCGAAGGCCGCCGTGATCGAGATGAGTCACAGCGTCGCCCGAATCGGTGCGACTCGAGGACTTCGCTCGAATACGGTCATGCCCGGCCTGATCCTCACCGACATGTGGCTTCGAACCATCAAGGAACTGCGTCGACGCGATCCCTCGCTCACAGATGTTTCCGATGCTGACGTCTTCGATTCTTTTGTCGCACAGATGGTTCCGATGGGTCGAGCTCAGACGCCCGGAGACATCGCCGAGATGGTCGCCTTCTTGCTCAGTGACAAGGCTCGCAACGTCACCGGCCAGACGATTGCCGTCGACGGCGGCGCCGTGATGACCTGATCGGGTCGATGGCGGTCAGCCCCAGCGCGACTGGCCGCCGTCGAGCGGGATCGTGGCACCCGTGAGGTACCCGGCGTCTTCGCTGACGAGGAAGACGACGGCACGACCGATGTCGGTCTCGGGGTCTCCGACGCGTCCCAGCGGAATACCTGCGACAAATGCCGCTGCCTCTTCGGGATTCTTTTCCATCCACCACTGCAACGCGGGAGTCTTGGCGTGCGGGGCAACATTGAGAACGCGAATGTTGTCCTTGCCCCATTCGCAGGCGGCAGCGCGGGTCAACGAGCGCATGCCTTCTTTGATGGAACCGTAAGCGCCGTAGTTACTGGCATCCCAGCGCACCGCCGCCGAGGTGACCATGTTGATGATGACGCCACCGCCACGACTGTTCATGTGGGGGTACGACGCCTGCATCATGCGCAGGGTGGCGAGCGGCCCCGTCGCGAAGGAACGCTCGAAGTCTTCGTCGAGCACGCTCAAGAGCGGGCCGGGCTTGCAGTCGTTGGCGTTGTTGACCAGGATGTCGATTCCGCCGAACAGTTCGACGGTACGGTCCACGGCGTCGGTGATGTCGTCCTTCTTGCTGACGTCGCAGACCACCGCCTCACCGCGCGCACCGATGTCAGCCAGTAGTCCGCACGTGGTGTGCAACTTGGATTCGGTGCGGCCGGCAACGGCGATCACGGCGCCCTCTTTGGCCAAGGCCAGGGCAATCCCCTGCCCGATTCCCTGACCCGCACCGGTGATGAGTGCGACTTTGCCTTCGAGCTTGCCCATGTGACTACTCCAATGTCCGTCGACGCAGAGGTCCCTTTTGCGGGAGGGACCGGTCGATTCTGGTGACTGCCGCTGTTTGTCGTCTACACTCGACCTACAAAACAACCAAGCACTTGCTTGACCCTAAGGTGTGCGACCACGTCGCGTCAATCACATTGGGCGGCAATTCAGCTCGGCACCGCACCAGGAAGGCTCCACCGTGACACTGCCCAACCCCGTCGATTTCAGCGGACGCTCGGTGATCGTCACCGGCGGCACCAAAGGCATCGGCTACGTCATCGCCGAAACCTTTCTCGCCGCGGGTGCGAACGTGCTGGTCTGTGGCCGTAACGAGCCCGAAAACCTACCCACCGCCGACGGTCGTAGCGCAGCCTTTCGCGCCACGGACGTCCGCGATCCCGCCGACGCCGCAGCCCTCGTCCAGGATGCCGTCGAGCGCTTCGGCCGTCTGGACGTCCTGGTCAACAACGCCGGCGGCTCCCCCGACGCCGACGCTGCGACGGTGTCACCCCGCTTCGTCGAGAAGATCGTGGCCCTGAACCTGTTGGCACCCTTCAACGTTGCCCAGGCCGCAAATGCAGTGATGCAGACTCAGGACGACGGCGGCGCCATCATCAACATCGGCAGTGTCTCGGCGATCGACCCGCAGCCCGGAACCGCGGCGTACAGCGCAGCCAAGGCAGGCCTCCTCGTTCTGACCAAGGCATTGGCCCTCGAATGGGCGCCGAAGGTCCGGATCAACCACATCACCACCGGCCTGATCCGTACCGAGGCTGCCGCCGAGGTCTACGGCGCCGACGGCGGCGCTGCGGTCACCAGGACCATTCCGATGGAGCGCATGGCCGTGCCGGCCGATATCGCCAACTCCTGCCTGTTCCTGGCGAGCCCGCTCTCCTCGTACGTGAACGGCGCCGACATCGCCGTTCACGGCGGCGGTGAGTACCCGGCTCGCTACATGGCGACCCACCAGGATTGAAACAAATACGAAGCAGCCCCTGAGCGGATTCGCTCGGGGGCTGCTTCTTCGTGTGAACAACTGCGGGGCGCGACGAGGGGTCAAGCACCCCGCAGTTGAGTCTGGAGGGACTAGCGAGCGGAGAAGCTCACTCGTGCACCGGAAATCGCTACCTGATCACCCTTGGTGACCTGGAAGGCCAGGTCGTCGGGAGTTCCCCACGCAACGATGGACGGCGCTTCACCCGGATGGATTGCCGCAGCGAATCGACCCTCGAGGCTCACAAGGTCCGCCGGATGCACTCCGGCGACCCGGGCAAGCTCGAGCGTGCTCGCGGCCAACGTGCACAGGCCGTGCATGATCGGACGCGGCTGGTTGATCCGCGCCGCAGCCTCGGGATCGATGTGGATGTGGTGCTTGTCGCCCAGGAGCCGGTACATCGCCGTCTGGTTCTCCGCTGTGGTCAACACACCGGTCAACAAAGGCTCGCCGGTCGGCTCCGCCGGACGTGAGGGTCCACGTTCTCCGCCGAATCCACCGGCACCGGGGGCAAAAAGTGACCAGGTCGCGACGAAGTATTCGCACTCCACCTTCACTTCGAACACGGCCGCTGCGCCCTTGTCCCACACCTCGCCGACCGAAGCCTTCAAGGTCACGTCACCGCTACGCGGAAGCGGAGCAAGCACTTTCAGCTCTTGCGAGCCGTGCAGTGCCGTCGAGGTGTCGAAGGCGCCCGCCGAACCCAGAGCGTCGGGAGCCCACTGCGCCAGCGTCAGAGCAAAGGTCGGCAGTACCCGAAGCTGATCCTCGAAGACGAGGTCCAGCTCGGTCGCCTTGGCGCCCACGGCAAGTGCGTACAGGATCGCGTCGCGCTCGGTGTACGACACGGTGCGGGTCCCGAGATCGGCTCCACGCCAATCGCCGGCGGTCTTCGCAGCTTCCGAAGTTGTCACTGTCTTTTCCTCTCTCAAACAGCGCCGAGAACGAGACCGCTGGTGGGTACTGCTGTTCCGGCTGTGACCAATACGTTTTCGACGCCCTCGGGCTGGTTGGTCGACGTGCCTCGCACCAGTCGCACACCTTCGGCAATTCCGTTGACACCGTGCAGGTACGCCTCGCCGACCTGACCACCGTGAGTGTTGGACGGCAGGCGTCCACCGATCTCGAGGTTGCCTTCGCGGATGAAGTCCTTGGCTTCGCCTGGCTTGCAGAAGCCCAGTTCTTCGAGCTGCGGAAGCACCAACGGGGTGAAGTGGTCGTACAGGATCGCGGCGTTGATGTCATCAGGGGTCAGGCCGCTCTGGCCGTACAACTGACGAGCAACCAGGCCCATCTCCGGGATACCCGAGATGTCAGGACGGTAGTAGCTGGTCATCATGTGCTGATCCTTGCTACTGCCCTGAGCGGCGCCCTTGATGACGACGGGCTTGTTGGCCAGATCCTTTGCGCGCTCGGCAGAGACGATGACCAATGCCTGGCCACCGTCGGTTTCCTGGCAGCAGTCGAGCAGGTGCAGCGGCTCGGCGATCCAGCGCGAGTTCTGATGGTCCTCGAGCGTGATCGGACGCTCGTAGAACCAAGCAGCCGGGTTGTTGGCGGCATGCTTGCGCGCCACCACTGCAACTCGTCCGAAGTCCTCACTCGTCGCACCGTACTGGTGCATGTAGCGGCGGGCGAACATGGCGACCCACTGAGCGGGAGTCGACAATCCCTGCGGAGTCATCCACGCATATGCCGCGCGATCCGCGGTGCTGTCCATGGGGCGATCGTGCTGCCCTAGGCCGTAGCGCACACCGGAGCGCTCGTTGAAGGCGCGGTAACAAACCACGACGTCGGCAACACCCGTCGCAACTGCCATGGCCGCCTGCTGCACGGTGGCACACGCGGCGCCGCCTCCGTAGTGAATGCGCGAGAAGAACTTGAGCTCACCGAGGCCGCAGTTGCGAGCCACGATCGCTTCGCCGTTCGTCTCCGACGTGTAGGTGGACAGACCGTCGACCTCGGACGGATCGATACCGGCGTCAGCGAGTGCCGCGACGATGGCCTCACACGCCAACTGCAGTTCGGTGCGGCCGGAGTTCTTGGAGAACTCGGTGGATCCGATGCCGACGATGGCGGCGGCTCCCGAGAGTGGGCTGATCGCCATCAGGGCCTCTCCTCTTCCTTGAAAGCGACTGCGACGGTGCCGGATGCATGGTTGCCGAGGCTGTTTGCACCCTGCACCTTGACTACGACCACTCCGTCTTCCTTGGACACGACCTCACCGGTCATCGTCATGGTGTCACCCGGGTAGTTGGGCGCCCCGAGACGAATGGCGATGCGGCGCAGGGTCGATGCAGATCCGGCCCAGTCCGTGACGTATCGACCGACAAGACCGTTGCTCGTGAGGATGTTCATGAAGACATCCTTCGAGCCACGCTCCTGGGCCAGGCTCGGATCGTGGTGCACGTCCTGAAAATCGCGAGTGGCGATTGCCGTGGCGACGATCAACGTGCGGGTCAGCGGGATCGCCAACTCGGGCAATGCCTCTCCGACAACGACGTCTGCGTAACTGCGACCGGCAAGTACGGTCATGCGAGCACCTCCACACCGGATGCGAGCTGCGCACCCAGACGCGCTAGATCGGAGCTGGAACCACCGAGGGTGGCAGCAATCTGCTTGCCCCACAACAGGTGACGGTGAACCGGGTAGTCGGTGTCGACGCCCATGCCGCCGTGAACATGCGTGGTGCGATGCACGACGCGCTGTCCGCCGTCGGTAGCCCACCACTTGGCGACCAGTACCGAGGTGCCGAGATCCAGTCCCTCGGAGATGCGCCAGGCGGCCTGCCACAGTGTCACGCGCATCGCTTCGAGATCGATGTAGCAGTCAGCGAGTTGATGATTGACGGCCTGGAAGGTCGCCAGCGGACGGCCGAACTGCTTGCGGCCGTTCAGGTACGTGACGGCCTGCGCGACTGCACCCGAGCCGACGCCCCATTGGATTGCGGCCAATGCCAGCTGAACGCGGTCGATCAGCCACGGAACCGTGGTGCCGTCAGCCGCACCGATCAGCTGCGCGGGGGCACCGGCAAAGGTGACATTGGCACAGATCTCCCAACTGGTGGACTGCGTCTGTTCGAGCGTCACTCCCTCGGCACTCAGGTCGACCAGCAGCAGTGCCGTACCAGTGGAAGCGGTTGCCGAAACGAGAGCAAGGTTCGCGACGTGAGTCATCGGCACTACTGCCTTCTCACCCGTCAGAGTCCAATTGCCGTCGGCGTCCTGCTCAGCCGTGGTCAGTGGGTCGCCGCCAGTGTACGGACCGAACTCTTCGAGACCGACGGCCAGGAATCGACTGCCGTCGGCAACTCCCGGAAGGAGTTCGGCGCGAAGGGAATCAGAGCCGAATTCGTTGACAGCCAATGCTGCAAGGGTCGTTTCCCAGATCGGCACGGCCGCAACGTGACGTCCCTGCTGTTCGAGCAATGCGTACAGCTCGGACAAGCCGAGGCCACCGCCGCCGAACTCCTCCGGCAGGGCGATACCGAGCAGGCCGGTGCTCGCGAGTTCGCGCCACAGTTCACGGTCGACGCGCTCAGCGGAGAGTTCGATCTCCTTGGTGCGCTCGATCGTTGCCTTGCTGGTGAAGACCTCGTCGGCCAGTGCGCGAATTGCTTCCTGCTCTTCGCTGAAATTGAAGTCCATCAGTGCTCCTCGCGTACGGCCGGCCGGAACGCGGGAAGCGTCAGATCCGGGTCGGCGTCGATCCAGTCAAGTTCCACGGGCATGTCGACCACGACATCTTCGGGCGCGATACCCACCATGTTGGCGATCAATCGGGTTCCCTCTTCGAGTTCGATTACCGCAACGATGAGCGGGTAGTCGAACGCGTCGATCTTGGGGTGGTGATTGACCACGAAGCTGTACACCGTGCCACGACCCGACGCGTCGATCGTGTCCCACTCGAGTGACCGGCACTCCCCGCACATCGGGCCGGTGGGATGACGCAGCGTCTTGCAGGACGTGCAGCGCTGGATCACCAGACGGCGCTCCTTGGCTGCTTCGAACCAGAAAGCGTTGTCCGCGTTGAGAGCCGGACGCGGACGCAATGCGCGCGGAGCCTCCGGAGCCTTGGCTTCCTGAGGCTTGAACCGCAGCGTCCGCCACCGCTGCGTGCCGACAACTTCGTCGTCGCCGTTGCGGTACGTCTTGAGCGTCGTCACGAAGTGCCCAACGCCGAGGCCGGTCTTCTTCTCCGGGGAAATCGACTCGATGACCTCGGTGTAGTTCACGCGATCGCCTGGGCGCAGTTCGGCGAAGAACTCCTGATCGGAATCGGTTGCCACGACGGAGCTGTAGCCGGCTGCGTCGAGGGTGGCGATCAGATCGGTCCACACCTGCGACGGGTCGTTGCCCGCCATCTTGTCGGTGAACGTCCGCATGATCCAGACCTGAAGCATCTGAGCGGGAGCGACGACGCCGTCACGGCCGGTGGCGCGGGCAGCTTCGTCGTCGAGGTAGACGGGGTTGGTATCGCCCATGGTCTCGGCCCAATGCCGGATCATGGGGATGTTGACCTCGTCTGGCCCCCAGGTGGTGGGAACAAGCGTCTGGCCTACAAAAGCGTCGAGTTGCGCCGAAATGTCGCTCACTTGACCCTCTTTTCGCGAACGAGTCCCAAGCCGATGGTGCCGACCATGTCACGCAGAACTTCGTTGACGCCGCCGCCGAAGGTGTTCACGACACCCTGACGCGAGATCTGCTCGATCTGACCGGCAAGCAGAGCGCCCGGAGACTCGGGGCGGATGCGACCGGCGGAGCCGAGAATTCCGAGCAGGGTGCGGTAGACGTCGACGTGAGTCTCGGTCCCGTACGTCTTGGTGGCACCGGCGTCGGCTCCGGAGAGCGTGTCCTGTGCGACGGCTGCCGTCATCTTCCAATTCAGCAGTCGCATGGCCTCGAGCTTGGCGTGTGTGCGAGCGAAGTCCTGTTGCACCCACGGGATGTTGATGGCGCCGTTTTCCTTGGCCCAGTCCAGGACCAGGTTCCACAGACCGTACGTGCGACCACCGATGGCCGCCAGGCCGATTCGCTCGTGGTTGAGCTGAGCCGTGATGAGCTGCCAGCCGCCGTTGACCTCGCCCACAACGTCCTTCGACGGAACTCGAATGCCGGAGTAGTACGTGGACGTCACCATCAAACCGCCGACGGTGTTGATCGGTGACCACTCGAAGCCTGCATCCTCGGTGGGGACGATCAGGATCGAGATTCCCTTGTGCTTGGGGGCATCCGCGTCGGTGCGGCAGGCCAGCCACACGTAGTCGGCAGTGTTGGCGCCACTGGTGAAGATCTTGTTGCCGTCGACGATCCACTCGTCACCGTCGAGAACCGCACGAGTCTTGAGTGACGCGAGGTCGGTGCCGGCCTCGGGCTCGGTGTACCCGATTGCGAAGACGATGTCGCCGGCCAGGATGCCGGGCAGGAAACGTTCCTTCTGTTCTTCGGTGCCGTACTTCATCAACGTCGGTCCGACGGTATTGACCGTCACGAAGGGGAACGGCAGACCTGCGCGCTGAACCTCGTCGAAGAACACGAACTGCTCTTCGATGGAGCGTCCCTGGCCACCGAATTCCTTGGGCCAGCCGATACCGAGCCAACCGTCCTTGCCCAGCAACTTCACGATCTCGCGGAAGTACTCGCCACCCACACCTTGCTCGCCGGCCGCGCGACGCTTCTCTTCCGGCAGCAGCGCCGCGAAGTACGCGCGCAACTCCTTGCGGAGCTCCTGCTGCTCGGGCGATTCCCTCAGATCCATCGCTGTTTCTCCTATGGCATTCATGGCTGGCAACTCTTGGCCTGGACGCTAACCAGATGCCCAGGTGGGCGCTGTGAGTGTCTCGATGAGCGGGAAGCCGAAACATGAGCGGCGTCACATAGGGTGAGATATGCGCATGGACTCCTCGGATTTCGTCGCTCTCACCGACTTGGCCGCCAGGTACGCACAGGCCGTCGACCGCCGAAACACCACTGCACTTGCGGCTCTCTTCACTGACGACGTGGCATTCGTCTTGCCGCCGGCACTGAACGGAACGGGTGCGCCGACGGAGATACGTGGGAATTCCGTCGTCAGCAGTTCGGTGGTCGATGCCGTCTCACATCTGCACTCGACCCGGCACATCGTCGAGCAGCAGATCCTCGACCTCGACGGCCCCACCACTGCGCACGGTGAGGCCTACTGCTCCGCCCACCACATCTATCCGCGGGGCGAGGGCCACCGGGACAACCGGATCGAGATTCGTTACCAGGACAGCTTCGAAAAGATCGACGGCACCTGGCTGTTCTCGCGTCGCGAACTGGTAGTCGATTTTGCCGAGGACGTTCCGGTCATCCTGCTCGGACAATAGGTACATGAAAAAATCGCGGTGATTCTGTATCTCCTCACGGGAGGTTTACCGGGCTAGCGTTCAGCAACTGTCACGCCATCTCGGCGTGCGTTCGGCTATGTCTTGGAGATTCACATGTCACGCTCGCGCACCAGAAGATTCCTCGCTGCCTTCGCAGTGGCCGCCGTCGCAGTCGGAACCGTAGCCGCGTGCTCGAGCGACAACTCCTCCGACGAGAACGCACCTCTTCGCATCGTCGCTTCTTCGGTTCCGCACGCCGAGATCCTGAAGTTCGTCGAAGAAAAGGGCCTGCTCGGTGACACCAAGATCGAGGTCAGCGAGATCACCGGCGATCTCGACGCCAACGAGGTGCTCGAAGCCGGAGACACCGACGCCAACTTCTTCCAGCACGTGCCGTACCAGGAATCGTGGTCGAAGGAAAAGGGTGTCGACGACCTGGTCGCCGTGGCGAAAGTCCACGTCGAGCCGCTCGGTGCATATTCCAAGAAGGTCACCAACGTGGCCGACCTGCGCCAGGGCGCAACGGTCGCTTTGTCCAACAACGTGACGAACTTCGCCCGTGGGCTGTACCTGCTGCAGCAGGCCGGTTTGATCAAGCTCGATCAGCAGTTGGGCGCCCCCGGCACCGACATCACGCAGATCAGCGAGAAGAACATCATCGACAACCCCAAGGGACTCACGTTCACCCAGGTCGATCCCCCGCAGTTGCCGCGCACGCTCGACGACGGAAATGTCGATCTCGCAATCATCAACGGCAACTACGCAATCGAAGGTGGCCTCAACCCGGCCAAGGACGCCCTGGTGCTCGAGAAGGCCGAGGGCAACCCGTACGCCAATGTCCTGACCGTACGCACCTCGCTCGAAAACGATGCGCGAGTACAGAAGTTGGCCGAGGCATTGACGTCCGCCGACGTCGCGACGTTCATCGAGCAGACCTATCAGGGCTCGGTCATTCCGGCCAGCGCTACCTGATCGAGACCCGTCATGGTCTTCTCGATCGAATCGGTCTCCAAGGAATACCGCAGCGGCACAAAGGTTCTGCATGCACTCGATTCTGTATCCCTGAAAATCGAAGACGGCGAAATCTTCGGCATCATCGGCAAGAGCGGCGCCGGCAAGTCGACTTTGCTGCGCTGCCTCAACCTGCTCGAACGCCCGACCAGTGGCCGGATTCTGTTGGGCGACACCGATCTGACCGCGTTGAGCCCAGCGCAACTGCGCGACACACGCAAGCGGATCGGTGTCGTGTTCCAGCATTTCAACCTGCTGCATTCCCGTTCGGTCGCCGCCAACATCGCCTTCCCTCTCGAAGTGGCGGGATACTCGCGGGCAGATCGACGTGCCCGCGTCGACGAGCTGATCGAGTTGGTGGGCTTGGAAGACCGACGTGACGCCTTCCCCTCGCAACTGTCCGGCGGCCAGAAACAACGCGTCGGCATCGCGAGAGCCTTGGCGGCTTCACCCGACGTCCTCCTGTGCGACGAGGCCACGAGCGCCCTCGACTCGGACACAACCGATTCGATCCTCGACCTGCTCGCCGATCTCAATCGACGACTCGGTGTGACCATTGTTCTGATCACCCACGAGCTCAACGTGGTTCGACGGATCTGCCATCGCGCTGCGCTGATCGATCAGGGCCGCATCGTCGACGAGGGAACGCTCACCGAACTGGTCGCAGACCCGGACTCACCCCTCGGAGAGGCGCTACTGCCGACCGGAACGGTACGAACGTCCACGACCGGAATTCCGGCGCTCCTCACCTTTGTCGATTCACTGTCCACCTCACCCGTGATTTCCCAACTCTCACGAGATCTCGACGTCGACGTCACCGTGATCTCCGGCGGTGTCGAGGACATCGGATCCCATCAGGTCGGTC
Source organism: Rhodococcus sp. SG20037 (assembly GCF_031763325.1). Classification (NCBI taxonomy): domain Bacteria; kingdom Bacillati; phylum Actinomycetota; class Actinomycetes; order Mycobacteriales; family Nocardiaceae; genus Rhodococcus; species Rhodococcus sp. SG20037. The sequence goes on from NZ_CP134497.1 coordinate 5,324,400, forward strand.
GCCTTCGCGTGGAGTTCGCCTCGCACACGGGACTCGTCAGCAACGAAGAGACAAGAAAGTCTGTCGAAGAACATCTTTCGCAGCGCGGAGTGAAGGTGACGTTCTCATGAACAAGACGTCCTGGCAGGATTCCCTGGGCGAAGCATGGGAAGCCCTACTCGACACGCTCTACATGGTCGGTGTCTCGTTCGTGCTCACCGTGATCATCGGTATCGCTCTCGGTGTTCTGTTGCACGCGAGCGCGCCCGACGGAATCCGTCCCAACCGCGTCCTCAATTCGGTTCTGGGCACCGTGGTGAACGTCGGCCGTTCGCTGCCGTTCGTCATCTTGTTGGTGCTCCTCATCCCGGCAACGAGGGCGATCGTCGGAACAGCGCTCGGCGCCACGGCAGCGATCGTCCCGCTGACCATCGGTTCGGTGCCCTTCTTTGCGCGCGTCGTCGAGAACGCCTTGCGTGAAGTCGATTCCGGACGCGTCGAGGCAGCGCGGTCCATGGGCGCCACCGACAAAGACATCATCACCAAGGTGCTACTGCCCGAATCCGTTCCGGGATTGGTAGCAGGAGCAACCCTGACGGCGGTGATGCTGATCGGCTTCTCGGCCATGGCAGGTGCCATCGGCGCCGGTGGACTCGGCGACTTCGCAATCAAGTACGGCTACCAACGATTCAACACACCGGTGCTGTTCGTCGCAGTCGTGATCTTGATCGTGCTGGTGCAGGCAATCCAGTCGACCGGCGATCTCGTGGTTCGTTCAATGGCGCACAAGCGGTAACTGATCAGCTCGAGACCATCGCGATCGCTGTTCGCAGTCCGCGCCGCTTACCCGTCTGCGGATCGACGCCGAACACTTCCTTGATTCCGCCTCGGATGCGGAACTTCAACTCCGAGTGCGTCTCCGGAGCGTCGTCCTGGGAAGCCGAGAGAAACCTGTTGGGCAGCGACAACTTCCAGATGGTGCGCAGAGTCAATCCGTACTGCTTCCACAGCGGCCCGGTCGTGTACGGGAGGTCGTACTTGTCACACAGGTCGCGCAACGGCACCGCGATTTCCGAGTACCGATTGCTCGGCAGATCCGGGAAGCAGTGATGCTCGATCTGGTAGCAGAGGTTGCCGCTCATGAAGGCCATGACGGGACCGGCATGAAAGTTGGCAGAGCCCAGCATCTGTCGTAGGTACCACTGAGCACGCGATTCGTTCTCGAATTCCTCGAGCGTGAACTTCTCGGCACCGTCGGGAAAGTGCCCGCAGAAGATGACGGCGTAACTCCAGTAGTTTCGGATGAGGTTCGCAACGACGTTCGCCGTCAACGTGGTCTTCCACGCCGGGCCGGTCAGGGCGGGGAACAGGATGTAATCCTTCGCCACCTGACGCGCGATCTTCTTTCCGACGTCCTTGGCCATCTCCGATTTCTCGGACCACTTCACCTCGCCTTTGCGAAGCTTGTCGGTCTCGAGGTGATGCAGTGCGACGCCCCACTCGAAGAGGGTCGCCAGCACGAAATTCGTGATCGGTTGGAAGAGATAGTCGGCGTGCCAGTTCTGATCGCGCGTGACGCGCATGATGCCGTAGCCGACATCGTTGTCGAGGCCGACGATGTTGGTGAACTTGTGATGGGTGAAGTTGTGCGAGTGCTTCCATCCCGAGGACGGGCAGGTGTTGTCCCACTCCCAGTTGCTCGAGTGAATCTCGGGATCGTTCATCCAGTCCCACTGGCCGTGGATGATGTTGTGACCGAGTTCCATGTTCTCGATGATCTTGCCGACCCCCAGGAGCGCAGTCCCCAGAATCCAGGCAGGCTTCTTCTTGCTGGCGAACAAGACGATGCGGCCGGCCACCATCAGAGAGCGCTGAAACGCGATCGTCCGCTGGATGTATCGAGCATCGTGCGCGCCGCGCTTCTCTTCGATGTCGAGCCGAATGGCATCCAGCTCGCGCCCGAGTGCCTCGACGTCTTCCTCGGTGAGATGGGCATATTCCTTGATGTCGGTGATCGCCACAGTGTTTCTCCGTATCGGTTTTCTCCGTGCCGCAGGACTGGTCCGTCGGGCGGTACCCCTGGGAGCCGGTGCGGAAACGTCAGCCCCGATATTCATGTGCGTCTTCGTGCAATCTATGCCAGAGTCGATACACGTGAGCCCCGAAAACAAGATCACCATCCGCACCGCTACCGAGAGTGACTGGCCGGCTCTCCAACTACTCGACTCGGTGGGGTTCGGTTTTCACCCGTCTCCCGCGGTCAGCGAACTGACGAAGGCGCTCTACAAGCCCGAGGACATCATCCTCGCCGTCGACGGTGACCTACCCGTCGGCGTGGCCATCGAAATCGACATGGAATTCACCGTGCCCGGCGGACGCCAACTCCCCACGCGCGGAATCACCTGGGTATCCGTCGCCCCGACTCACCGTCGTCGTGGCGTCCTACGCTCGATGTTCACTGCGCTTCATGCCCACATCGAGTCGACCGGAGCACCGCTTGCCGCCCTGACGGCCAGCGAGGCCGGCATCTACAACCGCTTCGGATACGGCCCGGCCACCTTCAGCGAAGGCGTCACCCTCGATCGCCGCTTCGCACGATTCCGCCCCGAGGTGCCCGACAACGGTGGCGTGTCCATCGTCGACATCAAAGCTGCCTCGACGCTTCTTCCCGAGATCTACGACCGCTGGCGACTGCAGACACCCGGCGCTCAGGTCCGTCCGCAACCACTCTGGGACCACATGTTCGCCGACCCGTCCGAGGATCGTGACGGCGCCTCCGGACTGTTCTTTCTGACACACGCGGACGGATACATCGCTTACCGGCACACGAGCGAGGGCCGCGACAGCATCGCCCGGATCGACGAGTTCGTGACGATCACCGAAGATGCGCACGCGGCGCTGTGGCGCACGATCTGCGGCCTCGACCTCGTCACCCGGATCGAGACACGCCAGCATCCTGCCGATCCACTCCGGCTGATGCTCACGGACTACCGCCTTGCCCGGACGACGACGCGCTCCGATCGACTGTGGCTGCGCATCATGGACGTTCCCGCGGCTCTCGAGGCTCGTGAATATGCTGCTGACCTGGACACAGTCATCAAGGTCGAAGATCCGTTCCTGAAGGCCGGCGGAACCTTCGCACTTCAGGTCAAGGACGGCAAGGCCACCTGTACGGCCACTGACGCGGTGCCTGCGATCACGATGCCCTCTGATGTCCTGAGCAGCTTGTACCTGGGCGAGCACCAGGCCAAGACCTTCGCGGCGGCGCACCGACTCCACGCGTCCGATCCGCAGGAGATCGTGAATTTCGACTTCGCTTTCAACGCGCAGAAGCCCGCAATTCTCGGGTACGGATTCTGATGATCTTGCCGACACGGGCATCGACGATTTGTGCCCTCGGTCGTATTCAGGGTTAGCCTCGAACAATGGCGTTTGTCGAAAAGATGGTCAATAGGCTTCCTGAGCGGGTTCTCGTGCGCGTCCTGCCGCACGCAGAAATGCTCAAGTTCCTGGTGGTCGGCGGCATCGCCTTCATCGTCACCACGGTGCTGTTCTTCGGCATCAAGTGGACGGTTCTGCCTCAGCACCCGGTGACGGCCAACATCCTTGCGGTCCTGATCGCGACGGTTCTGTCCTACGTCCTCAACCGCGAATGGTCGTTTGCGCAGCGCGGTGGTCGACAGCGCCATCACGAGGCCGCTCTGTTCTTCATCGTCGCGGGTATCGGTTTGGCCATCAACCAGGTACCACTCTGGACCTCCCGGTACGTGTTCCATCTGCGTCAACCCGAGGTGTCGGTGTTGATGGAAAACTTCGCGGACTTCATCAGCGGATCGATCATCGGGACCCTGCTGGCGACGGCCTTCCGCTGGTGGGCCATGCGTCGGTACGTCTTCCCCGAAGAAGCCACCGACAGCCAGGTCGTTCTCGACATCGAAGCGACTCCCGGCACCAAGACGCCGACAACCGACGCCACCGCCCTCGACTGACTCCCGGATCGACGCACCCGATCGCTCGCGCTTCGATCAGAGTTCGTCGATTGCGATCAACCCGTCCTGCAGCGCCCGCGCAAGCAGTGCCATCTTTGTCGGCGCGATGCTCCTGAACGGGCTGGCCCATCCCTGATCATCATCGGCGACAAGCACTCCAGCCTGCAGTTTTCCCGCTCTGCACAACACGGTCACGACACAGTGATCACTGGTGCGTAGCCTCCGATTTCCAATTGGATTCGGAGGACCCATGGCTACTTGCAAAACTCGAGTTCTTGCGCTGTCGGCGGCAGGACTCATGCTCGTACTCGGCGCATGCAGCAAGGCCGAGTCGGCGAAAACGCCGACCGACCTCGACGTGACATCAGCGTCCGCCGGACACTACTCACTGGTCTGGGAACACGGCGGCTCGGAAAAGGTGCGTGTATTCGCCGCCACCGACCCGAAAAACCCAGCCGCAGAAGGAAAGGAAATTGGCACGGTCGACGGCTTCTCCACTGAGGTCGACGGCCTCGACCCACTGTCACGCTGGTACTTCGAGGTCATAGACGAGGACGGCACTTCCACCATCGCGTCAACCCGCCACGTGACGCTGCAGGGCGCAGCCAACGTGCGTGATGTCGGCGGATACGAGACAGCCGACGGCCGATCAGTCAAGTGGGGCCTGGTTTTTCGTGGCGACCGCTTGAGCGATCTGACTGCTGACGATCAACAAACGATCGAGAACGCAGGCATCCGGACCGTTGTCGATTTCCGAGGTGACAGCGAGATCGCAAAGGACGGAGCAGACAAGGTTCCCGCGAACGTGAAAGTGGTCAACACGGCAGTCCTGGATGCCGGCACTCAGGCTCTTGCCACAGCGATTACGAGTGCCCTGAAATCTGGTGACCCTGCAATCGTGGAGCAGGTGCTCGGGGGCGGTGAAGCCGTCCGGATCAGCGACACCGGCGCCGTCGACCAACTGTCCAAGCCTGACGGAATGACTGGGTATTCCCAAGCCCTACGGACCATCGCCGATTCCGAGTCCGCAGTCGCTTACCACTGCACGGCAGGCAAAGACCGCACTGGACTGATGACAGCTCTACTTCTCGGCATTCTGGGTGTTCCTGACAAGACCATCGTCGACGACTTCGTCCTGTCGAACACCTACAACAAAGCCAAGAACGAACAGACCTACACGTTTCTGTCTTCGAAAGGAATCGATGTCGATCTGTTGAAACCGTTGATGGAGCAGCGTCCCAGCCAGATTCAGCCAGTACTCGACAAGATTCGCGACCAGTTCGGTGGGTGGGAGAAGTTTTCGCAGGACGTGCTGAAACTTGACGCCGACACGATCGCAAAGCTCCGGAGCAAATTGCTGACCAAGCAATAACTGATCGACGTTCCGACAGCAATGACCGGCAGCCGCTCCGATGGCTGCCGGTCACGCCCGCACTCCTAGTTACTCAGCCCCAGCCGCTTCGAGCATTCGGCCATTTCGTCGATGATCAGTTCCAGCGACGTGCCACGACGACTGGCGGACAGCACGATTCGATCGGCTCCCAACCCGCGTGCCCACTCGAGTTTCGCTTCGTCGAGCCTGGGCAGTGTCGCACCGAGTACCAGCGATACGTCGGCAGGATCTCGATCTGCCTTCACCGCAGCCGCTTTCATCGCCGCTACAGCCTTGTCGAGATCTTCACCGGCCAGTCCCAGCGGCTGGAAACCGTCACCCAACCGGCCTGCTCGCCGAGCAGCAGCGAGACTGTGTCCACCGATGTAGAGCGGAACTCCGGATTCGCGGTGCGGCTTCGGCCAGCTGTATGCACCCTTGAACGAGAAGTAATCGCCGTCGAAATCGACCGCTTCCTTGCCCGCCCAGAGTGAGCGCATCACCGCGATGGCCTCATCGGCTACCTTGCCGCGGCGCTCGAAGTCACCGCCGCACGCCTCGATCTCTTCCTTCATCCACCCCAGGCCGAGGCAGATGCGCAATCGCCCACCGGAAAGGCGATCGAGCGTCGCCAATCGTTTGGCGAGCACTACCGGATTGTGATTGGGCAGCACCAGAACTCCAGTGGACAAGCCCAAAGTGGTTGTGGCACCCGCCACGAACGAAAGCAGTTCGAGCGGATCCGGGATGTCGCAGTCATCGGGAAGATGCGATTTGCCGGTCGGAGAATAGGGGTACTCGCTCTCGGTGTCGGCGATGACCACCGAGTGCTCCACTGCCGAGATCTCGTCGAAACCCAGCGACTCGGCCGCACGGGCGAATTGCAGAATCCAATCAGGGTCTCCGCTTCGACCCAGTTCGACCGGAACGACCACGCCGAGCTTCATACCGTTTCCTCCAGTGTCGCCATCAATTTCGGACCATCCACGACGCGACCGAGGTACCGGTCCGCATCGGGATCTGTTGCAAGCCACACCGCCGCTGCAGCGGGTACGGATGCCGGTGTGGCCGCAAATCCGGCTTCCACGATTGCGTCCGCGCCACCACGGGCTTTCCCTGATTCCGTGATGACAAATCCCGGACTCAGGTTGAACGCTTTGATTCCGGCGTCTCGGTACTCGGAGTTGATCGCTCCGGCAATACGTCCGAACGACGCCTTCGACGCGGCGTACGACAGACCCCAACCACCCTCGCCGGGAGGCGCAGGCGGATCCATGGTCGCCGAGCCCGATGCCAGATTGACCACTACGCCGTTGCCGCTCTTGATCATCGACGGGAGTATCACCTGGACCAGAGCGAGTTGGTGCAGATAATTCCCGATCGCCATCGCCTGAGCGTCGTCGATCTCGATGTCGAGCACCCGGTCCATGTTTCCGACCGTCTGCGCATAGGCGTTGTTCACCAGCACGTCGACACGTCCCCACTCGGCCAGCACCCGTTCACCGGCGCCGCGGACGGATGCCAGATCGAGCAGGTTCATCGGAACGGCCAATGCGCGCACACCGAAGGACTCGATCTCGGCAACCGTCGTCTCCAGGCTGCCGGGCACCGGAATCACTTGCTCGCCTTGCCTCGTTCGCGGGGCTGCCCGCCCCTCTCCTTCACGAACGGTGCGAGCAGTGATTGCAACGTCGAATCCGGCGCGCGCGAATGCCAGCGCGCACTCTCGGCCGATCCCCCGGGAAGCGCCGGTCACCAGCGCAACTCCACTCACAGGAACCGCGTGCGGCCGTGAGTCTCGAACTCCTTCTCCAGGTTCACCACGTCAGCTTCGGTCATCAACGTGTATTCGGGAGTGCCTCGGCCCACCCAGTGGAACACTGGTTCGTCGGTCCGCCAGCGATCGGCTTGAAGTTCACGTTTGAGTACCTTGTTGGAGCCCGTGACGGGCAGATCGGTCGAAACGCGAACAAATCGTGGCGCTGCCTTGGTACCCAGATCCGCCTGCGCGGCAAGGTAGTCGGCGAACTCGACCGGATCGAAATCGGCGAGATCGGCGACCTCGATCGCAGCCATGACCTGATCACCCGAACGCGGATCCGGCACCGCGAAGACACCCGTGGCGATCACCTTGGGGTGCCGACGCAGGATGTGCTCGATCATCAGGGCCGAAGTGTTCTCACCGTCGACCCGGATCCAGTCGCCCTTGCGTCCCGCGAAGTAGATGAAGCCGGCCTCGTCGACGTAGCCGAGATCGCCTGTCCAGTACCAACCGTGGCGAATCTTCTCGGCGATCGCGTCTTCGTTCTTGTAGTACCCCTCGAACTTCTTCGATCCGGCCTTGTCGACCATCTCGCCGATGGATTCGTCGGGGTTCAGCACGTGACCGTGCTCGTCGAGAATTGCGCGGGGTCGCTCTTCGCGCGTATCGGGATCGACGATGACGATGTTCTCGCTCGCGGGACGGCCCAGCGCTGCGGCAGGTTGGTTCGGATCGAGCACTACTGAACCGGCACCTTCACTCGAACCGTATCCCTCGAAAAGTTGTGCACCGAAACGACGGATGAACTCTGCCTTGTCCCCCGGCGACGCCTCGGTCCCGAAGCCGTGGGTGAGGGTGTTCTCGATGTCGTCGGGCAGTTCCGGCGTCGCCATGAGATACCCCAAGGCCTTACCGACGTAGGTAAAATATGTTGCGCCGTAGAACCGAACGTCCGGCATGAATCCCGAGGCCGTGAACTTACGAACGAGGCAGACTGTAGCTCCCTGCGAAAGGGCCGGCGCCCACAGAGCCATCAACGCGTTGCCGTGGAAGAGCGGCATGCAGCAGTAGCAGACGTCGTCGCGGTCGATGTCGTACTTGGCGCAGTTCGCGTAGGCCAACCGCGTCAGACGCCCCTGGCTGCACCGCACTGCCTTGGACATTCCGGTGGTGCCCGAGGTGAAGAGAAGCAAGAACAGCGTCGACGCGTCGACACCGAGGTCGATCTGAGGCGACTCGACGTGATGTGCTGCAATCTTGTCCGGGTACGACGCGTCGTCGACGAGGACGAAACGATCTTCGGTCAGCCCGAGGTCCAGGCCGGCAAGCTTCTCGTAGCCTGCTTTGTCGGTGACGATCAGCTGGCAGTCGACGTACCGGACCTCAGCCTCGAGTTCAGCTCCACGCCTGGTCGGATTGATGCCGACGATCGTGGCCCCGGTCAGGGCCGCGCCGCCGAGCCAGAACAGGAACTCCGGATCGTTCTCGAGAAGTACTCCGATGTGAAACGGTCCGGGCGCGCGAAGCGACTTCGCCAGCGAGCCGCGCGCTGCGCTCTCGCGCACCACCTCGTCCCAGCTCCAGTCCTGCGTCCGCGTCCGCAGGCCCAGGTGCTGATCACCGAGACGGTCGATCAACATCTGCGCGACGTCCTCGCGCTGAGGAGCTGCAAGAGCTGCATTCGAAGATGCTTCGGTGGCGGTGTTCGTCATCGTGTCCTGTGTCCTAGTCGATATCGGAATGTCGATTACTCCAACTGCGATACGACTCGAACGTATCGACGCCTCAGAGCCGGAACGGTCCCAGTCTCGCTCAGTGGTAACCGCCGCCACAGATATGATTTTCTCGTGAGATTTTGTGACGTGAAAAGCGCCACAATACGAAAGGCCATTCCATGACTGCCCCCGCAGATCCGCAGTTGCTTCTGGACCAGGCGGTCTCACGCCTCACCGGTCCAGGTGGGCCATTCGAGATCGTCGAAGAAGAGGTTCTCGGCACCGTCATGCCTGTGATGAAGAACCGCGGTCACGCCATCGGTGAACTGATCTCGGCATCTCGCGCCTGGGGCGACGGCGACTATCTCGTCACCAGCGATCGTCGAATCTCGTTCACCGAGCATGCCGATTCCGTTGCCGCGCTGGCAACTGCTCTGCGGGACAAGTACGGAGTCCGCAAGGGCGACCGTGTGGGCATCCTCGCTGCCAACACTCCCGAATGGGTCATGACGTTCTTCGCGACGCAGGCGCTCGGCGCGATCGCTGTCGGTCTCAACGGTTGGTGGGTTCCGCGCGAGGTCACCCACGGGATCGAGCTCTCACGTCCGAAGGTTCTGGTCGTGGACGCCAAGCGCGGCGCCGCCCTCCCCGAACTGCCGGCAGACATCACGGTCCTCACCATGGAAGAGGATCTGCCCGCGCTCATCGCGGAATATGCAGGCTCCGACGTGCCGAGCACCGACATCGACGAGGACGACCCTGCCGTCATCTTGTTCACCAGTGGTACCAGCGGCCGCCCCAAGGGCGCACTCCATTCGCACCGCAACGTGATGGCCGTCGTCGACTACCACAAGTACAGCGACGCGATCGGCGCCGCATTCACCGGCCGTGAGTACGACGCTTCCAAGCCGAGCCCACTGCGTTATCTACTCACCTCCCCGCTCTTCCACATCGCCAGCCTGCACAATCTGGTGGTTCCCCGTCTCGCGACGGGCAGTGCCGTCATCCTGACCGAGGGCGGCTTCGACGTCGACAAGGTGCTCGGGTTGGTCGAACGCGAGCGTGTCACCAACTGGGGTGCTGTCCCCACGATGGCATCGCGGCTACTCGAGCACGGCAACATCGCCAAGTACGACGTCTCTTCGTTGACTGCATTCTCGCTGGCATCCGCGCCGTCGTCGCCCGCGTTCAAAGAACGCCTCAAGGAGCAGGTGCCGTTCGCACGCAATGCTCTGGTCGACAGCTACGGCCTCACCGAATGCAGCACCGCCATTGCGGTCGCCGTCGGCGCCGAACTCGAAGAGTTCCCAGGCACTCTCGGGCGTCCGATCATCACCGTCTCGATGGAGATTCGCGATCCCTTCGGCGAATGGCTGCCGGACGGCATCGAAGGTGAAGTGTGCGTACGCAGCCCCTTCGTCATGCTCGGATACTGGGAGAACGACGAGGCGACCGAGTCGGCAATTGCCCCCGGACGCTGGCTCCGCACCGGCGATTTCGGCGTAATCGAGAACGGGCGTCTCCGTCTCACCGGTCGTCGTTCCGACCTGATCCTGCGTGGCGGCGAGAACGTCTACCCCACCGAGATCGAGCAGACGCTCGACGAACACCCCGACGTGATCGAGTGCGCTGTCATCGGCATGCCGCACCCCGACCTCGGCCAGGAAGTGTCCGCCGTGGTTGTCCTGCGTCCCGGAGCCGCCACAACGGAGGCGGAGCTGCGTGATTACGCTGCCGAGCGACTGTCCTATTTCAAGGTGCCGTCGAAGTGGCGCATCACCAGCGATCTGCTGCCTCGCAATGCAACCGGCAAGATGGTTCGGCGCGAGATCACCGTATGACCGCGGAGCTGTCACGGATCGTCGCCGAGTCGGCGATCCGTGACCTGCTCTGCGAGTACACGCATCTGATCGATCAGGGCCGATTGCGTGAAGTCGCTGCATTGTTCGCCTCGTCCGACTACGGGCAGTGCGGGCCGGACGGGGTTGCCACCACGCTCATTTCGTCCGACGCCGACGCAGTGTTCGCAGCCTGCAGCGGCTTCATTCGAATGTACGGTGATCCGCCGGTTCCACGAACCAAACATCTGCTGACCAACACGCGAATCGTAGTCGACGGTGAATCAGCGACGGCACTCTCGTACGTCACGGTCATCCAAGGTACCGAAGATCTTGCCCTGCAACCCATTCTGGCGGGGCGCTACTTCGATCGCTTCACCTGCGTCGACGGGTCGTGGCAGTTCAGCTCGAGACTCTTCTGTCTGGACAACATGGGCGAGATGTCCGCGCATGCCAAGCGGGCACTGTAGAGGAACGACGACTGTGGAAATCGGCGTCAACATCTTGGGCCTCGAGGCCCTGTTCGACGGCAAGATTCGCCCGGTTCTGGACTTCGCCGCGCGTGCTGACCGTGCCGGGATCGATCTGATCTGCACCGGCGATCATCTCGGGTTCAATGCCGAAGCACACGCTCAGCGGGTAGCCGAACACAACTTCCTGTTCCCGTTGGATCACCCTTGGTACGAACCGATTTCACTTCTTTCCTCCATCGCCGCGGTGACCGAACGCGCTCGCCTCGGAGTATCGGTTCTGATCGCCACTGTTCGCCCAGCCGCTCTGCTCGCCAAACAGGTTGCAACTCTCGACTCATTGTCCGAAGGTCGAGCCGTCATGGGTTTCGGCGTCGGTTGGCAAGAAGCCGAATACACCGCTACCAACATGCCTTTCGACGCGCGATTCGGGCGCATGGAGGAGGCTGTCGCAGCGTGTCGCGAACTGTGGACCAATGCACCGGCCACCTTCCAGGGACGCGACTTCGCTTTCGAGAACTACCACAGCCTCCCGCTGCCGATCCAACCCCGAATACCGGTGCTCTTCGGTTTCGGACCAAGCCGGCGGAACTTCGACCGCATCGCACGCGTCGCCGACGGTTGGACCGTGAACCCGACCGACCTGGGAACGTTCACCGACAGTGTCACATTGCTGCGCAACACGTTCGAAGCCCACGACCGCGAGCCGGATACCGCACGTGTGCAAGTGTCTGCGGCGCCGGTTCGGCGCGACAATCGGTCCGTCGACCGCTCGGCAACCGCTGACAAGGTCCTGGACTGGTCCGACCGCGGCGCGTCTGCCGTGGTGCTTCGGCCTGCCGTATTCGATTGCGCTGCCGAAGAACTACCGGAATTACTCGACTGGATAACCAGCATCAAGGAGGCATGACATGGACCGGGCACTGCAGGATCTCATCGACAAGCAGGCAATTCGTGAGGTGGTTCTGACGTACTGCCGCGGCATCGATCGCCTCGACTTCGATCTCGTCCGCAGCGCCTACCACCCGGACGCGATCGACCATCACACCGGATTCGACGGCACCATCGACGAGTACATCGCCTGGGCCACAACAAAACTCTCCGCGATCGGCGGCACGATGCACCACATCGGCAACCACCTGGTCGAACTGCACGGCGACCACGCGATCAGCGAGGCATATTCGATGTCCACACACTGGGGCGGGCCCGAAGACATCGGAATGATCAACTTCACCAGTGGTGCGCGGTTCATCGACCACATGGAGCGGCGCGACGGCCGTTGGGCGATCAAGGAGAGATGGGCCGTACGCGAGTGGACTCGCTCGGACGAGGGCCGCTTCGTCAACCCCGAAGGGCCTGGTCCGCGTGGGCGTCGAGATGCCTCGGATCCGCTCACCGCACTACGAAGGTCCCTTGAATAACTTGGGGTTCAGTCTTCGAGGTCGAATTCAACTCGCGCTCTCGCGAACAACATGCGGATATCCTTCCCGAACGTGACTGCTGCCGTTCCCAATGCATTGACCGCTGCGGTCAACGGGTCCGATTCGATCGCGTCGAAAATCGCATTGAGAGCGTAGGACGGGACATGAATATTCCCGTGATCGAACGGATTGGACTCCGGTTGCGGCGAATGGTCCACTATCTCGATCTTGACTTCCAACTCCACATTCTCGGTCCCCGCACCGAATTCCTCCTCGTGTAGGTGCTCGAATGCCGCTGTGCGATTTCCGAAGGGTTCCGGAAGTTGTTGTCCCACATGCATAGCGTTGAGGGCCGGACGAACCCAATCCCTGTCGGCTAATCCCGCATGCTCATACGCCTGCACAGCGGCCCAAAACGCGAGTCGACGAAGAGTCGCGACGTTCATGCGGACGACCGCTTCGACAAGTGGTCGGTCCATACGAGCTAGATCTTTGCCGGACTGGAATCGTTCGAGTTCAGGCATCGGATCTCCTCCCCACTCCTGCCGCTCTCGTTCAGCAGCTTCGGCGCGGAGGTCACTGATTTGCACAACCCTGGACGGCTCGCCGTTCTCGCCGTAAATCGTTATCCATTTCGACTCGATGTCCCGTTGTGGACGAGGAATCGGTTCAGGTATCGGTTCGTCCACAGGAACGCCATATCCCGGCATGTCCCACTGCAGCGATGGCCGCACCTCGTCACCACCTGCAGGCCACATACGCACCCGCCAAACATCTCCGGGTTCCGTCGATCCGGGCCAGCCGTAGTTTACAAAACCGCGGCCGGCAATCTCGACCAGATATGACCCCTCGGGTACATCACAGACAATGAACTCCCCACCCGGAGGTGAATCAAAGCTGATTGACCCCTGCGGACCAACCGTCAGAAACGACTCACTGACCTGCTGCCATTTCTCGCGATCGGATGTGGGTCGGGAGGACCAGACTTCGACCGTTGTATGCATGTTGAAGTTGTTCTGGTGCGGGCTCAGGACAATCACAACTGTGCCGTCACTGTACGCAGGGCGCGAAGCCATCGCGAGTTCGAGCAGGTCCGTTTCCCTCCCGAAACCGTCATCGTCGCCGTATAAGTAAAACTGTCCATAGTCCATGAAGAGCACAAGCGACTGTTCACTGAGTTTCACCGCGTTGTCTGCCACAAGCCGATACTTACACAGTGGCACGACAATCACGTTCGAGTTTCGAATGAACAGGATCCAAAACGCAAGCACAATAAGCATTTCGGCCGATTCGGACTATTCCGACTGATTTGAGAATTCGGTTCGCATCGAACACACATTCGAATAGAATGGATGCATGTTCAACCCGACAACAGAGCTCTTCGGTATCTCAGCACAGCTGACCGGTACCGAAACTGATTGTGCGCTGGTTGATCTCATGACCGATCTGCATGCATGCGAGGCGATGCTGGTCGAACGCAAGCTCGCTGTGATTGCCGAGTTCTTTTCGCGGCGAAGCTCGGAGCATGTCGCCAGAGGTGCGTGGTCGTCGACCGCACACGAGTTGGCTGAATCGGAAGTCGGTGCGTCACTGACGATGGGTCGCGCGGCTGCCGGCAAGCTGATCGGGTTGGGGTTCTCGTTAAAGACTCGTCTGCATCGCACTCGAGCGGCGATGGCGCGTGGCGAGTTGGATCTGTACCGAGTTGGTTTGATCGATTCCGCGACCGCGAACGTGAAAGACGAATTGATCGACGAGGTGGAACGACTACTGCTCGAGCAGGTTCTCGCCCCACCAGTAGCAGGCGGAACGGGCTTGACGGGAAGACGACTGACAGCGGCGATCGATCGGATCGTGGCGATGGTGGACCCGGAAGGTATGCGAGAACGCCGACGCCGTGCTCTCACCGATCGGTTCGTCGGAGTCAGCGCTGCCGAGGACGGGATGGCAAAGATCTTGGGAAGCGTTCCGGCAGAGCAGGCCCGGGCATTCGACGGCCGACTACGCGAGTTGGCAGTGTCGGTATGCCGAAACGACTCACGAACGTACGAGCAGCGACGAGCCGACGCGCTCTTCGAGTTGACCAACGGATCACAATTCTTGCCGTGCAACTGTGGCCGAGATGATTGCCCGCAGGATCGTAGCGGTGGTGTTGTCGTTCGTCGGCCCGTGGTTCACGTCGTGATGACTGATTCCACTCTGCACGGTGGCGGTGAGCCCGCCCACCTCGACGGGTACGGGGTGATCAGCGCTGAGCATGCTCGCGATATCGCCCGTGACGCCGTAATTCGAAACCTCCGAGCACCTGCTGATGACGTCGTAGAGCCGGTGCCTGCTTCGGCGCGCGTCTACCGGCCGGGCGCCGTACTCGATACCTGGTTACGGATCATTGCGGGCAGCTGCCAATGGCTGCATTGTGATGTCCCGGCCTGGAATTCCGATCTGGACCACAATGAACCGTTCCATCATGGCGACCCCGAACGCGGCGGTAAAACGATCGCGTCGAATATGAGTGCGTTCTGCCGCAACCATCATCGCCTCAAGCATTCCGACCGGTGGCGGTTCACGTCGAACGAGGATCGGACCATGTCGCTGACGTCGCCGACCGGGCATTGTTACCGAACGCGACCCGCAGGATTGATGGCTGGATCGCACGAACCGACACCGCCCCAGGGCGGTCGAAATCGGCGGACCCAGGCGGAGAACAAAGCTGCCCGTATCCAGAGTGAACGCAATCGCCAGCGCCGACGGATACAGAAACGAGCAGAGAAATACGTTCAATGTAGGCAGTGGAAATCACCGCCGGCTCACCGAGAACCCATCGATTTCGGAGACGACCCGCCACCGTTCTGAGATACCGAGCGGTGTCGAGGCGCGCCGACGTGTCGCAGGGTCAGTCTGACGTCGGCTTGGTGCCGTCTTCTGGTGCCGGATCGTCGTCGGCAAGCGGATCTATGGTGTCGACACCTTCGAGGACGGTCAGCTCTTCTTCCGCCTCGGCGAGGAGCCCTTTGGCTTCAGCTTCGACCTTCTTCACCCAATCGGACATCCCGAGCCTCTTCTCTTCCGAAGCGAGTTCCCGCTGTAACTGAATTCAGACTACGTCGCCGGCGACGAATTTCGCCGTCCCCTCGGGTCAGTACTCATGACCGAGTAGTCATGATTCACGACGGACGGAGCACGCATGCCCGGACAGTTGGAAGGCAAAACCGCACTGATCACCGGGGCCGCCCGAGGTCAGGGCAGGAGCCACGCCGTGCGATTGGCGCAGGAGGGCGCGAACATCATTGCGCTCGACATCTGCCGTCAGATCGAATCGGTGGCCTACCCGATGGGAACCGCCGACGATTTGCGGCAGACAACAGCAGCGGTCGAGAACCTGGGACGAAGTATCGTCGCGCGAGAAGTGGATGTTCGCGATCTGTCCGCACTGCGAACTGCGGTATCCGAAGGAATTGCGGAGCTGGGCAGCGTCGACATCGTCCTGGCCAACGCCGGTATCGGCATGATGTCCCCGGATATCGACGATGCTCGCGCCTTCCGCGACCAGATGGAGGTCAATCTATTCGGCGTCTGGAATACCGTCCAGGCCGCAGCGCCCGCGATGATCGAACAAGGTACAGGTGGCGCAATAGTCCTTACCGGATCAACTCTGGGACTTGTCGGTCGTGGAGGTGACGGCACCGGCGGATCCGACGGCTACTGCGCGAGTAAACACGCCATCGTGGGGCTTGGGCGCACGTGGTCGCACTGGCTTGCTCCCCACAATATTCGTGTCAACTCCGTGCACCCGACTGGCGCGAATACACCGATGGTCGTCAACGACGCGGTCGCGAAGCTGTTTGCGGACTCCCCGACATCGAGCGGAGCCGACGTGGGCAACCTCTTGAACGTCGAATTGATCGAAGCTGCCGACGTCAGCAACGCGATAGCCTGGCTGGTTTCGGATCAGGCTCGATACGTCACAGGTATCGCGTTGCCGGTCGACGCCGGGTTCACGGCCAAATAGACGCCGGATACACCGGCTGCGTCGCCGTCGATCAGTCGACGGTCGGCGCCCACTGCACGCCGTTGATGTGCCCACCACCGTCGACGAAGAGGGTGTTGCCGGTGACGTAACGGCTGTCGTCACTTGCCAGGAAGGCCGCAACGGGGCCGATGTCGTCGAGGGGATCGCCGATCCGCCCCATCGGGTTCTGTGCGGCCATCACTGCCACGTTCTCCGGATTGGCTTCGGCGACTCGCTTGTACGCCGCACTCTGCGCACCGGGACAGATGACGTTGCAGTTCACCTGCTTGGGAGCCCACTCGCGGGCAGCAGTGCGAGTCAGGGTTCGCAATGCTTCCTTCGCCGCGTTGTACTGCACCGAGTACATGTGAGCATTCACGCCGTTGAGGCTGCACATGTTGATCACGCGGCCCGTGCCGTGACGCTCCAGTTCCGGCAGGGCAGCCTGCATCGCCCAGAATGCCGCCATCACTGCCATGTCGAAACCGCCGCGCAACTGCTCGTCGGTCATCTTCTCGAGCCGAGCGAAACCGAAAGTCCGCCAAGCATTGTTGACCAGGATGTCGAGGCGTCCGAACCGCTCGACGGACTTGTCGACCATGGCAACAACCTGAGCTTTGTCAGTGACGTCGGTCCGGACGAATTCCGCCTCCGCGCCCCATTCGTCCCGCAACCACTGGGTGGTTTCGAGGCCCGCTGCCTCGTCGATCTCGGCAACCAACACCGACGCGCCTTCACGCGCGAACGCGCCCGCCACTCCGCGCCCGATGCCCATACCGGCACCGGTGACCACTGCTACACGTCCGTCGAGCTTGCCCACTGGGCCCTCCTTCGTCAGAACCCCTGTGCGCCTTTTTGGTAGTTCCCACTACCAAAAAGGCGCACGGGGGCGAAGCCCCTACCTGGGGCGCGGCACGGTCTTGTCGATGAACAGTCCCTCTACCGACACACACAATTCGCCGTCCGCAGTTTTGATCTCACCGACGGTGTGAATCTTGCGGCCGTCCTTGGACAGGAATTTGCCGCTGATCGTGAGGGGCTCGAACAGCGGAGTCGGGCGATGGTACCGAGTGCTCAATTGTGCTGTCATGCCGGAAGTTCCACCCCAGGCGTTCGCGACGCCGAGAACGTGATCGAGCAGCAGCGCCGAAACACCGCCGTGCACATGGCCGGGAGGGCCCTGGTACGGCAGCGTCAACGTGACCACTCCCTGCACCGACCCGTCAGCGAGCCCTTCCAGAACGAGCGGCGGCGCAATGGCGTTCTCGGGGCCGGTCACGGGGTCGTGACGAGTCACGCCCTCACCGTTCCACATGTCGATCAAGCGCTCGGCCACCTCGGGTGAGTGCTGCTCGAGGTGCTCGGCAATGCTGTTGAGCTCCTCCGCAACCCGGTCCAGATTGGCGTTTCCGCGGTCGGTGCGCAGCATCGCGTCGACAACGCGACGCGCTGCTGCCGTGGCCCGGTCGACCGGGGCGTCCTGCGGCGGCGACGTCAGAATCGTGCCGCCCGGATGTGTCGCTGCTGTGGGGTGCGAACCGAGGTCCATCAGTTGATCTCCATTGTTGCGTGCGTGAGAACCGGGGAGTTCTCGCGTTCGGGGCACGTCGCCGCCAACGTCAGTGTGTTGCCGTCCTGCCATACCGAGGTGGTGATGGATTCGCCGGGGAAGAGCGAACCGGCAAACCGCACCGAGTAGTTCTTCACCCGCGTCGGATCTCCGTCGAGAATCCCGTCTACCACGGCCTTGCAGACGATGCCGTACGACGCGAGGCCGTGCAGAATCGGTGCATCGAAGCCCGCCATCTTCGCGAAGGAGGGATCAGCGTGCAGCGGGTTCATGTCTCCACTGAGTCGGTACACCAGCGCCTGTGAGGGACTCGTGCTCGACGTCAGTACCTTGTCGGGCGCTCGATCAGGCACCCCGGCAACAACTTCGGGTCCGGCGTTGCCGCCGAATCCACCTTCGCCGCGCGCCCAGATCTGCATTCCGGTGGTCCATAACGGATTCCCGTCCAGGTCCTCGGCCGCCGTCTCGAGAACGATCACAGCTGCCTTACCCTTGTCCCAGACATCGGCGACCCGAGAGGAAATACGGGCAGCACCCGTCGACGGGATGGGCGCGTGAAGTGCCAGCGACTGCCCACCGTGCAGGATCTTTCGCAGATCGATGTCGATTCCCGGCATACTCATCAACGGTGCGGGCAGTACACCCGCCGAAACTCCCTGGCCTGCAACCATTGCAAACGTCGGGAGTACCTTCAGCCCCTTTTCGTACACCCAGGTCAGTTCGGCGGGATCGAGAGCATTCGCCCCTGCCCCGAGTCCCAATTGGTAGAGCATGACGTCGCGATCGGTCCACGACGCCTCGCGCACAGTCGGTTCGGCGGCCAACGCCACCTCGAGATCGATAGCCATCAGTTCTCCAAAGTTCCGGCTCGGTAGACCGTCACGACGCACGCGCCGCCCAGTCCGAGGTTGTGTTGCAAGCCAATACGAGCGCCTTCGACCTGCCGCGCATCCGCGGTCCCGCGGAGCTGCCACGTGAGTTCGGCGCACTGCGCCAAGCCCGTCGCGCCCAGCGGGTGTCCCTTCGAGATCAAACCACCCGACGGGTTAACGACCCACTGGCCGCCGTACGTGGTCGCGCCGGATTCGACGAGCTTTCCGCCTTCTCCGACCGCGCACATCCCCAGGCCCTCGTAGGTGATGATCTCGTTGATCGCGAAGCAGTCGTGCAGTTCGATGACGTCGACGTCATCGATGGTGATCCCGGCCTGCGCAAAGACCTGCTCTGCCGCAGCTGCCGTCATCGGCGCGCCGACCACGTCGATCATCGACTTCTCGGCGAACGCTGCCTCGGTGTCAGTGGTCAACGCCTGTGCGACGATTTCGATCGCCCGGTCTTCGAGGCCGTGCTCACGCACGAACTTCTCGCTCACGACGATCGCGGCTCCGGCGCCGTCCGAGGTCGGCGAGCACTGCGAGCGTGTCAGCGGCTCGTGAATCATCTTGTCGCCGAGTACCTGTTCGAGGGTGTACTCGTCACGGAACTGTGCGTACGGATTGTTCACCGAATGCTTGTGATTCTTGACCGCCACCGCTGCGATCTGCTCGACCGTGGTGCCGTACGTCTTCATGTGCTCGACGGCAGCGTTACCGAACAGCTGAGCTGTCATCGGCGATCGGGCGAACCCGTAATCCTCGACCATGATCTTCAGCTGAGAGTCCAAGGTCGTGACCTTGGGCATCTCACCGTTACCGGTCAACGCCGTTTTGGTCATCTTCTCGAAGCCGACGGCCAAGGCGCACTCGGCTTGTCCGGCCTGGACCCACTCGCGCGCCATCATCAGCGCCGTCGAGCCGGTCGCGCAGTTGTTGTTGACGTTGAAGATCGGAATGCCGGTCAGACCGGTCTCGTAGAGAGCTCGCTGTCCTGCTGTCGACGCGTTGAACACGTAACCGACCGCAGCACGCTGAATCTGGCCGTAGCCGATCCCGGCATCGGTCAGGGCATTCGAGACGGCTTCGGTCACCATGTCCGGGTATTCCCAGTCGCGGGTCTCGATCTTCTCGAACTTGGTCATGCCGACGCCGATGACGAAGGTGCGATTGCTCATGTGCAGGTCACTTTCCCGGTTCAGGGTCGCGAGGCAGACCCAGGATTCGCTCACCGATGATGTTGAGCTGAACATTGGTTGTACCACCCGCGATGGACATGCACTGCGAGTTCAAGAACATCTGGGTTGCAGACATCCGATGCTGTTCGCCCAGAAGTGAACTCGGTCCGGCCCACTCCATTGCCACGTCCCAGACCTGCTGGATGTGCTCGACACCGATCAGCTTCGCCACCGAGGATTCGGCACCCGGCTGCGCGCCGGTGAGCGAGCGCAGCGTGGTGCGCAGACCGAGCAGACCACCGGATTGCGCGTCGCACAGCACCTTTCCGAGCACGGTCAGCTGCTCGTCGTCGATGCCACCGGGCAGTCCGTCGACCAGGCTCAGAAGAGCCTCGCCACCCGATCCGAGCGACGAGTCGTTGGACAGCGAGACACGCTCGTTGGCCAGCGTGGTGCGAGCGAGCTTCCAGCCGTCGCCTGGCTCGCCGACCAGGCACTCGTCGGGAACGAAGACGTCGTCGAAAAAGACTTCGTTGAACAGTGCTTCACCGGTGATCTCGCGCAGCGGACGAATGTCGAGGCCACTGTTCTTGATGTCGATGAGGAAGTAGGACAGGCCCTTGTGCTTGGGTGCGTCGGCGTCGGTGCGCGCGAGGCAGATTCCCCAGTGCGCGTCGCGTGCCATCGACGTCCACACCTTCTGGCCCTGCAACTTCCAGCCACCATCAACCTTGGTGGCCTTGGTGCTCAGCGCCGCGAGGTCGGAACCTGCGCCGGGCTCGGAGAAGAGCTGGCACCAGACGATGTCGCCGCGCAGTGACGGCGGGACGAACTTGGCAAGTTGCTCTTCGTTGCCGTGCGCGATGAGCGTCGGGATGACCCAGTTGCCGATGATCATGTCGTGCGGCTTGATCATCGCAGCGCGTAGCTCTTCGGCGATGACCAGCTGGCTGACGGCATCGGCGGATTTACCCCACGGAGCCGTGAAGTGCGGTGCGGTGTAGCCCTTTTCCGCGAGATACGTTTTCTGGGCGGCGCCTTCGAGTTCGAGTGCAGGAGCGAGCTCGGCTCGGACGTCGGCTCGGATCGCCTCGGCCTCGGGCGGCAGCTCGACGCTGAGCACGCGACGGGTTCCGGCAATGGTCAGCTCGGCAACGCGACGACGCCAGGATGCCGTGGAACCCAGCAGAATTCGCAGGGACTGCGCGCGGCGCAGGTACAGGTGCGCGTCGTGCTCCCACGTGTAGCCGATTCCGCCGAGCACCTGGATGCAGTCACGCGTGACGGAGAAGCCAGCCTCGAGGACCGTGGCTCCGGCGACGGCTGCTGCGAGAGAAGCCTCTTCGGCACCGACGCCGTTGGCGGGAGTCAGCGCACGCGCAGCGTCCCAAGCGCAGACGCGTGCCTGTTCGGCAAGCGCGAGCATACGTGCAGCCTTGTGCTTGACACCCTGGAACTGGCCGATCGGGCGACCGAACTGCTGACGCACCTTCGCGTAGTCGGCCGACGTCGTGACTGCCCAGTCGGCCAAGCCTGATGCCTCGGCCGCGAACAGTGTTGCGGCAATGTCCAGTACACGCTGGGTATCGATGGCGAGGATCTCGGAATCGGTGAGCACCAAACCGTCGACGGTGACCTCGGAGTTACGACGCACGACGTCGTAGCTGGCCAAGTCCGTGACCTCGAGGCGGTCACGTCCGAGCAGAACGAATCCGCTGTCCGTCGCGAGGAGGAACAGGTCAGCGACATGGCCGCCGAGAATAAGGCTGGACGTTCCGCTGAGGGTGGTGTTGTCGCCGTCGCGGGTGATCTTCAGCGAACCCGGCTGTAGTGCAACAGCTCCGAGCGTGCTGCCATCCACGAGCGTCGGCAGTCTGTCCGTTTCTCCGGCATCGCTGAGAACAGCGCTGACCACTACCGTCGGCAGGAACGGTCCGGGAACCATCGAGCGTCCAAGTTCCTCGACGACGATGGCGAGTTCGACCAATCCGTATCCTGCGCCGCCGAATTCCTCGGCTACGTGTAGTCCGAGAAGCCCCTGCTCGGCAAGCCCGTTCCAGAGTTGGGGGCGAGTTTCGACCTTCGCCTCGACGGCTTCACGGACGACGGTGGGTGTTGCGTGACGCGCCGCCCAGCCCCGTACGGAGTCGCGGAGGTCACGATCTTCTTCACTCAATCCAATAGTCATGTCTACCTCGTCAATTCGACAGTGTCAGTACGGGTCAGATGCGTTCGATAATGGTGGCGGTCGAGAGAGCGCCACCGGCGCACATCGTGACCAGAGCCGTCGACTTGTTCGAGCGCTCGAGTTCGTGCAGCGCAGTGGTGATCAGACGAGCGCCCGTGGAACCGACGGGATGCCCGAGCGCGATCGCACCACCGTTGACGTTGACCTTGGACAAGTCTGCGCCGTGAACCTGCGCCCAGGAGAGCACGACCGAGGCAAAGGCTTCGTTGATTTCGACGAGATCGATGTCGTCCAAGGTCATTTTGGCCTTGTCGAGCACCATCTGGGTGGACTCGATCGGCCCGTCCAGGTGATAGAAGGGATCGGATCCGACCATGCCGGACGCGACGATCCGCGCGCGGGGCTTCAATCCCAGTTCCTGTGCGCGCTCTTCGCTCATCAGCAGTACCGCAGCCGCGCCATCACTGATCTGCGACGAGTTGCCGGCGGTGTGGATATGGCCTTCGATGACCGGCTTGAGCCCAGCCAGCGCTTCTGCCGTCGTCTCACGCAGTCCCCCGTCGCGAGTGACAGTGGCGATCTCACCGGTAGGCACGCCTTCCTTGTCCACCACGGGAGCCTTGACGGGCACGATCTCGCGGTCGAAGCGTCCTTCTGCCCAAGCCTTAGCTGCGCGGCGCTGCGATTCCAGACCGAACGCGTCGACGTCGGCGCGCGTGATCCCACGCTTCTCGGCAATTCGCTGCGCGGAGGTGAACTGGTCACCCATGTCGATGGTCCAGTCGTCCGGGTACGGGTTTCCCGTTCCCGGTGCGTTTGCCTGACCCAGGAACACACGGCTCATAGCCTCGACGCCGCAGCCGATACCGGCCGAGATCTGACCAGACGAAATCAGGCCGGAAATCAAATGCACTGCCTGCTGGGCGGATCCACAGGCGCAGTCGATAGTGGTTGCCGCGGTGCTGTACGGCAATCCGGCGTGCAGCCACGCCTGCCGCGTGACGTTGTTGGACTGCTCACCTGCCTGGGTGACACAGCCGCCGATGATCTGTCCGATGTCTTCCGGTGCGACGCCTGCCCGTTCGAGAACGCCGAGCTGCGCTGCTCCCAGAATCTCGGCGGGGTGCAGTCCCGCCAGGGCGCCGCGACGACGGCCGATCGGTGTCCGAGCGGCCTCGACGATGACTGCATGACCCATGATGTTCGCTCCTTCGTGGAGTTTTCGGTCGGTGAGCTGGCTCACCGTCTAATTTTCTGTAATTTATTCTATTAATGATGTCAGGGCAATGTCCGGATTGACATCAACTCTCAACTGATGCGGATTCAAAAATAGAATTGATTTCAATTTTGCGAACATGACGAACCCACCCCAGAGAGGGGCGAAGTCACGTCAGTGCCGTGAGAGATTCACCAGAAGCAGGTCGCATCCCTTGCGGATGTCGTACTCCGCATCGGGGATGGAGATTCGACCGTTGAGGCACGATTGGATGACCCCGAACCACAACTGCATCAGCAGACGCAACCCGGTGTTGTCTTCCTCGGTGGGGTTCTCGATCCCGGCCGCATCGAGAATGATCTGCCGGAAGCCGCGATCGATCTTTCCCACGTCCGGCACCGTCGCGACGTTGGCGGTACTGGACGACTGCAGCATCGCAGTCGAGAGAGCCGGCCGACGCAGTAACCCGCGAGTCGCGCGAACCAATACCTCGTACACCGCATCCTGCGGATTGTCCGACTGAACCTGATGCCTGACAAAGCTGGCACCGATCTGGTCGATCTGCTCGACCATCACAGCGACGAAGAGGTGCGTCTTCGAGGGGAAATAGCGATAAAGAGTGCCGATGGCCACGCCCGCCCGCTTGGCGACCTCGTGCATCTGTACCCGTGAGAGTTCCTTCTCGGTCCCCAATTCGGCTGCCGCTTCCAGCATCCGCACATGGCGCGCCCGCTGCTCGTCCGAACTGGGCTCTGCAGCGTCCCTGACCTCGGCAATTCTCGGCAACGTCGCCCCCATCATCGATTCTGTGTCCCGGTCGCGAACGACCTCGCCAATTCTCTCATCTCGACCACCCATCTCGGCATATTGCCCGCTCAGTGGGACCTGGCATGGCCTTCTCTCCCCGTGCGGTATTCCGTGGACACCCCACCCTCTTGGAGTTAGGACGCAATGATGCAGGACTGGACCACCGAGTGCGACGTGTTGGTAGTCGGCTCCGGCGGCGGCGCGCTGACCGGCGCATACACCGCGGCAGCTCGAGGATTGACGACGATCGTCCTCGAGAAAACCGATCGCTTCGGCGGAACTTCCGCGTACTCGGGCGCATCCATCTGGCTGCCGGGAACCCAAGTACAGGAACGTGCGGGACTCCCCGACTCGACGGAGAACGCACGCACCTATCTGCGCGCATTGCTCGGCGACGCCGAGTCCGAGCGCCAGGATGCCTATGTCGAGACCGCTCCCGATGTCGTCGCACTACTCGAGCAGAACCCGCACATCGAATTCGAGTTCCGTGCGTTCCCCGACTACTACAAGGCCGAAGGCCGGATGGACACGGGACGCTCCATCAACCCTCTCGATCTCGATCCCGCCGACATCGGTGACCTCGCCGGCAAGGTGCGTCCGGAACTCGACCAAGACCGCACCGGTCAGGATCATGCTCCCGGCCCGATGATCGGTGGGCGCGCACTGATCGGCCGACTGCTGGCCGCAGTCCAGAGCACCGGTAACGCAGAACTTCGTACCGAATCCATCCTCACCTCCCTGATCGTGGAAGACGGTCGGGTTGTCGGCGCCGAGGTCGAATCCGGCGGCGAAACCCAGCGAATCAAGGCGAACCGCGGTGTGCTGATGGCAGCGGGCGGCATCGAAGGCAACGCCGAGATGCGTGAGCAGGCCGGCACCCCCGGCAAAGCGATCTGGAGTATGGGTCCCTTCGGCGCCAACACCGGTGACGCGATCTCCGCCGGAATTGCTGTCGGTGGCGCAACCGCTTTGCTCGATCAGGCGTGGTTCTGCCCCGGCGTCGAGCAGCCGGACGGCAGCGCCGCATTCATGGTCGGCGTTCGCGGCGGACTCGTCGTCGACAACGCGGGCGAGCGTTACCTCAACGAGTCTCTCCCGTACGACCAGTTCGGCCGGGCCATGGATGCGCACGACGACAACGGTTCTGCAGTGCCGTCGTTCATGATCTTCGACTCGCGCGAGGGTGGCGGACTGCCTGCCATCTGCATCCCGAACACGGCGCCCGCCAAGCACCTCGAGGCCGGAACCTGGGTCGCCGCCGACACTCTCGAAGAACTCGCCGCCAAGACCGGACTGCCGGCCGACGCATTGCGCAGCACTGTCGAAAAGTTCAACGACGCCGCAAAGCTGGGAGTCGACGAAGAGTTCCATCGCGGCGAAGACCCGTACGACGCATTCTTCTGCCCACCCAACGGCGGCGCGAATGCGGCACTGACGGCGATCGAGAACGGTCCGTTCTACGCGGCCCGCATCGTCCTCAGTGACCTCGGCACCAAGGGCGGATTGGTCACCGACGTCAACGGTCGAGTCCTGCGTGCCGACGGCAGCGCCATCGACGGCCTGTACGCCGCCGGCAACACGAGCGCGTCACTGAGCGGCCGCTTCTACCCCGGTCCTGGCGTTCCGCTCGGCACGGCCATGGTCTTCTCGTACCGAGCAGCCCAGGACATGGCGAAGTAACCAGCACAACGAGGACGTGGGGCAGGCAATGTCAGAATCACCTGCCCCACACTCTTTCGCACGGCGACGCGATTTTGTATCACTCCAGGTCGATACCGGGCAACCCGTCCACACTCTTCGCGTTCTTCTCGGCGCGATAGGCGATGAGCCGCTCCGGCCCCCTCTTCTCCGCTACGCGGTCGAGCACGTCACGATCGGATTGGTAGTCCATCAGCGGTACTGCGTATCCGCACGAATCCGAAATGCGCGTCAGATCGACCACGACGATCGACCGCAGCCCCGGGTGCTCAGGGAACCTACCGACAAGCTCGTTGAACGGTTCCGACCCTGCAAGCAGAACGTGTCCGTGACCGTGCAGTCGTACGATCTTCGGTGGTCCGTCAAACGCCATGAACATCAGTGTTATTCGGGAGTTCTCGCGCACGTGCGCGATGGTTTCCACACCGCTGCCGGTGAGGTCGAGGTACGCCACCCGGTTGGATGTCAGCACCACAAACGATCCGACTCCCCCTTTGGGTGAGCAATTGACCAACCCGTCAGCAGACAACGGTGCGGTGGCAACGACGAACAGCGGTTGAGCCTGCAACCACGTGGTGAGCTTTTCATCGATGCCTTCGTAGACGCGCCCCATGTCGAGAGTGTAGTTCGCGCCGACTGGACGTCACGGGGCAGACGCTGCGGCGGCTCGAATCTCCTCACACATCGCTGCGAAGACGCGGTCGTCGGCGGGATTCGCCGGCACCGCCAGTGCAATGCCGTCGCAGAGACTCGCGTATTTCGAACTCAGCACCTCGGGGAGTTCGGCGTAGGTGCATTGCGTGACCAGCCTGTCGAGAACATCGTCGGTGAGGACGGCAGGTAGTCGAGCCCAATCACCTGCCCGCGCCATCACTGTCAGTTCTTCCCCGACCTCGGATAATCCGAGGACCTCCAGCGCGACTCGGTACGCCGGAGTGGAGTAGAGAAAGGCAAGTTCACTGCGCACCGCTTCTCGTTGAGCAAGTATCGCGGCAGGATCTTTGCCGGTGATCATCTTCGGAACGGCAATCAGTCGCGGCTTCCTTCCGCCCGCCGTCAACGATGGAATGATCCTCTCCGCGAGCACCTTCGGATGGGAGCTGGTGGGGTGAGAAACAAAACCGTCGGCGACGGCTCCCGCCAGTGAGCACATACGCGAGTTCACTCCCCCGGTCCAGATCTCCGGAGCCGGAACATCGAGCGGCCCCGGATTGAAGTAGGGCTGCAGCCGGTCGAAGGTGTAGTGCGTTCCGACATGGTCGAGTTCACCGCCCTCCTGAAAAACTCGGAAGATCTCGCGTACAGCGCTGACGTAATCACGCAGTTGCGCAACAGGATCCGTCCACGGCATCGAGTACCGCCCAACGATGTTCCCACGCACCTGCGTCGCAAGCCCCAATTGAAATCGTCCACCCGAGAAACCCGCAAGATCCCAGGCAGCCAAAGCCGTCACCATGGGACTGCGCGCAAACGCGACAACCATCGACGTCCGGACAGTGAGAGTACTGCTGTGCTCGACGGCCAGGGCCGCCACCGCAAACGGATCACGAATGGTTTCGGAGATGTGCACCGTGTCGAAACCAAGGTTCTCGATGCGTCGGACGTGCTGAGCTACCTGCCGCAGCGGAGTGTCGGCAGGTAGCGAGGTCACCAATTCCATATCAGCTCAAAGGCTCCAGGCGAATCGACAGCAGCTTTCCTTCGGTAGCCACCTTGCGAGCGTGTTCATTGAAATCCGGGGCGGCACAAACGAACAGGGTACGACCGTCGGAACCGCCGAGTCCGCAAGCGAAGACACCGCTGTCGAAGGCAATTTCGTCGACTATCTCCCCGCTGACGCCCACATGAAGAACACGGCTTCCGAGGGCATCGGCCACCCACATCGAATCGTCTCCGTCGATACAACACCCGTCCGCCGCAACGACGATCTGAGCGAGGGTGGTCTCCATCTCGGGTCCACCAGGCACCGGCCCGAACGACGCCCAGTCGCGGCGTTCACCCAGAGAGCCGTCGGACTGGACGGCAAACGCACTGATTCGATTTCCCAGCGTTTCGTCCACGAGCAGATCTCCGGTCGACGTCAGAGCCATTCCGTTGGGGAAGTGGAGATCTCGCGCGACGACGTGCACCGATCCGTCGGGGTCGACGCGGAGTAGATCTGCCGTCTCGACGGGGGCCAGGTTCATCAGATCGAACCCGAAGTTGCCCACGTACGCTCGTCCCTGTGCGTCGACCAGCATGTCGTTGACGTTGGCACTGACGTACCCGGACAAGTCTGCGTGCACCACCAACTCGCCATCGGATTCTCGCCGCAGAATCTTCTGGTCCCGCATGGAGACGACCAGTAATCTGCCGTCCGGAAGCCACCCCAGCCCGGACGGCTGCCCTGGAACCTCCGCCTCGACGCGTATGTCTGTCCCGTCCTCGCAGGCCGAAATCACCTGGTAGGTGTAGAAGTCCGATACCCAGATCCGGTTCTCGTGCCAGCGCGGGCATTCGAAGTAGGTGTATCCCTCGAGAACTACCGCAACTTCTGGTGCCATCAGGCTCTCCTGCGTCGGTGACGAATGGACTATCAGCCCCATTCAATCACCGGCACCGCTGTCGCGGTGTCCGATTCCCGACTAGTCGCCGGCGCGAACTTCGTCCAACACGTCGAAAGCGGATTCCCATCCGTCGTACGCATTCCCGTCACCCTTGAATCCCGGAATTCCTACCAGGTGGAAGGTCATTTCGGTCTTGTCACCCCGTTCTGCGAGCGTGACCGTTATCCGAGGTGCGGCATCCACTGGATCACTCGGATTTCCCCAGGTGAAGACCAGCCTCTTCGGCTCGTCGACCTCGAGATAGGTTCCGCCGGTGGGGTACTCGGCTCCGTTCTCGTCGTTGATCATCAGGTAGCGGTACGTTCCGCCAACCCGGGGGTCGATCGTGACGTACTCCCGAGGACTGCTGACACCCTTCGGATGCCACCAGCGCGCCGCCTCGTCGGGGTCGGTCCACGCCTGCCAGACAAGGTCGCGCGGCGCATCGAAGATCCGGGTGATGGTGAATTCTGCAGTGGCATCGACGTTCTGGTCACTCATTGTCCTTCTCCTTCTTCGGTCGAGGTTGCTTCAGCTCACGTAGACGCTCGTCGAGGAGGTCGAAGCGTTCGTTCCAGCCTCGCCGGTGTTCGTCGACCCAGGCGCTGGCGTCGTCGAGACCCTCTGCGCGAAGGGTGCACGTGCGCCATTGCGCGGTGGCGGTTCGTTCGATGAGACCGGCTCGCTCGAGCACCTTCAGATGCTGAGAGATGGCGGGTCGACTCATTTCGAACGGCTCGGCCAACTCACCGACGGTCATCGAACCATCAGTGAGGCGAGAGAGCATTTCACGCCTCGTCGGGTCGGCCAATGCGCTGAACACTGCATCGAGTCGGCCACTTCGCTCGTCCATGTAAGCAACTCCTTAATTAAGGAATAGCTTAAACATAGGACTCGACATCTTGCGCGTCAACCCTTTCAGCTCCAGGTATATCGAAGCCGCTCGACGGTTGTCGCCTCGTCCATCTGGGAGAAAGTCTCGCGCTCAACTCCCTTCACTGACACCATCGCTTCGATGATCGACTCCCCGAAGATTTCCTTCGCCACCGAGGAGGAGTTGAACTTCTGCACTATCTCGCGCAGATCGGTGGGGACTCGGGTCACCCCGCGCTCATCACGTTCCGCCTCCGTGAGAGTCGACGGGTTCACCACAATTTCCGGCGGCAATGGCGAGGCATTGCCGATACCGATATGCGAAAGGCCAAGTATCGCAGCGGTCGCCAGATACGGGTTGGCCGATGGATCGACGATTTTCACT
Organism: Rhodococcus sp. SG20037; assembly: GCF_031763325.1. Classification (NCBI taxonomy): domain Bacteria; kingdom Bacillati; phylum Actinomycetota; class Actinomycetes; order Mycobacteriales; family Nocardiaceae; genus Rhodococcus; species Rhodococcus sp. SG20037. The sequence continues at coordinate 5,354,327 of NZ_CP134497.1, forward strand.
TCGGCGTTGGCGCCGTGTGGATTCGACGGTGACTCTGCGCAGAACCTCAGTGCCGCTTCCCGGTTCTCGAGCCCCCAACAGACGTAGGCCCCCGACCAATTGTCCGGTCGCAGCCTGACCCCGGAGAGCGGTGAGGACGCAAAGATGGCCGTGAATTCCGCGAGGTGAGAGAGGATTCCACCCAAAGCTGACGATCCTTTGTCGGTCATCCCGTACTCCTGCCCGCCACCGGAGAAGACGGGCCGCCCACCTGAGTTCAACGAAAAGTGCTGGTGTGCACCGTTCCCTGCACCTCCGACCGTAGGTATCGGTGAAAACGAGGCCGCCAATCCGTGGGCTCTGGCAGTGCGGCTGATCAAGATCCGGGCCAGTATCACCAGGTCGGCCGCCTGAACAGGAGTTGCCGGAGCGATGGAGATCTCGAATTGATCCGGTCCGTACTCTGCATGCACTTGCTCGATATGAAGTTGTGCGCGTTCGGCATTGCGCAGAAGGTCCTTGAGGAAGTCCTCGCGGAGCAGGACTGCACCTAACCCGTACGCCGACCACGCTCCGTTGCACGCATCACCGAAAAGAGTGAACTCGATCTCGTGACCCACCCGAGCTTCCAGTCCGTCGGCGGCAAGCCGCGCCACGACGGCAGTGAGTGCGGACCGAGTACACACGGCAGCCGTCGCACCGTCTTGCTCGTGCAACGTCGCCGGCGCCCACGACACGCCCCCGCCGAGATCACGGAGGTCGGAGCGGTCGATACGCAACCGGAGATCACCCACGACGGAAAAGGAATCGGTGAAGGCAATCCGATCGTCGCTACAGAAGACGTTCCAGCTCGGTGAGACTCCCGCACCGGCTTTCTCGAAGACACCGGTTCGGCCGGCCGGCATCACCTTCGCGCGCGCGACACCCGCCATGTCGACGATCGAGCCGATGGTCAGAGCCGGTACTTCCCTCATCCAAAGGCAAATACCCCACCCGGTGACGCGCCAACCCGTCAGATCAGGTTGTCCTCCACCGGCAGTCCGAACGCCGCCCGGCCGTAGAGCGCCAACGCGCGCTCGGGTTCGTTGGCAACGTGAACGCTGCCCGCATGAACGTCACGCCACGCACGCTCGATCGGGTTTCCGCGAGAGAGGGAGTTCCCTCCTGCCGTCTTGAAAAGCATGTCGATCGCTTCCACCGAGCGTTCCGTCGCACGAACCTGATCACGACGCGCACGCAGCCTCATCGAGAGTGGGAGCTCCTGACCGGCCACAGCAAGTTCGTACATCTCCCGGATATTGCGATCCATCTGCAGAATCGCAGCATCGATCTCCGACGACGCACGTGCGACGGCGACCTGAGCGAACTGATCCTCGCTGAACCGTCCACCACCCAAACTCAGACGGACGCGCTCACGCATCACGTCCAGGTACCCCTCGTAACAACCGGCGACGATGCCCACACACGGAGCGGCAACCGTCGAGGTGAAGATGCTCCCGAACGGAAGTTTGTACAGCGGGCCAGGATTGACCGCTTGGCCAGGCCCACGCAGTTGTGCGGTCTCGTAGTTGCGCTTCAATCGGTGCTCGGGAACGAAGGCCTTCTCGACCACGATCTCGTTGCTCGCGGTGCCCCGCATACCCACGACATCCCACACGTCACGGATTTCGTAATCGGTGCGCGGCACCAACACCGTCATGAAATCGACGGGACGACCATCCATGCCGACCACCATCGCTCCCAGCAACGCCCAACTCGCGTGGTCGCAACCGGAGGAGAAACCCCACTGGCCCGATAGCTCGTAGCCTCCGTCCACCGCCGTCAGTCGACCGACCGGCGCATAGGCGGACGAAATGAGCGTCGTCTGATCCTCTCCCCACACGTCGGCCTGCGCTCGGTCGTCGAAAAGTGCAAGATGCCACGGGTGCACCCCCACCACCGACGCGACCCAACCGGTCGAGCCGCAGGCAGCCGAGATGGCCCTGACCACTTCGTAGAACTGAACCGGGTCGCTCTCGGCACCTCCGTATCTTTTCGGCGCCAGCATGGAGAAGACGCCGGCTTCGGACAGCTCCCGGATGGTCCGTTCGGAGATCTTGCGCGAATCGTCGACCTTCTGAGCGCGGGCCGCGATCTTCGGAAGCAGATCACGGACTGAACTCAGAACCTTGTTGACCATGGGAGACACTCCTCGCACCGAACCGTGAGGGAGCGGATCGGCAGATAGACATAACGGCTGCCCCGTCACGATATGTCGGTCACGCGTTCCGGTGATCGGAAGTCCCGGAGGCCGGGATCAGCCGCCGGATCCTCGCGCTCGCCGCTGGTCCCGGCCAGTGAGACGAGACCCCAGAGGCAATTCACGCTCCCCTAGCGTCGGGCGTCGACACTGCCCCTGGAAAGGACGGGACTCATCGTGACGATCACTCAGTCCGACAACGACGAGGTTCGCGAGATCCAAGCTGGAACCGCGCCTACACGCTTTGCGCGTGGATGGCACTGCATTGGACTCACGGAGTCCTTCAAGGACGGCCAGCCGCACTCCATCGAGGCGTTCGGCACCAAACTGGTCGTCTTCGCCGACAGTGAAGGCAACGTCAAGATCCTCGACGCGTACTGCCGTCACATGGGTGGCGACTTGAGCCAGGGCACCATCAAGGGCGACGCCATTGCCTGTCCGTTCCACGATTGGCGCTGGGGCGGCAACGGCAAGTGCCAGAAGATTCCGTACGCACGCCGCGTCCCCCCGCTGGCCAAGACGCGCGCCTGGCAAACCCTCGACCAGGACGGCATGCTCTTCGTCTGGCACGACCCCGAGGGCAACCCGCCGACCGACGACGTGGCTATCCCCCGCATCGAAGGCGCGCTCAGCGACGAGTGGAGCGACTGGGTCTGGTACACCACGACCGTCGACACCAACTGTCGTGAAATCGTCGACAACATCGTCGACATGGCGCACTTCTTCTACGTGCACTACTCCTTCCCGACGTACTTCAAGAACGTCTTCGAAGGCCACGCCGCAACGCAGTACATGCGCGGCGTCGCTCGCTCCGATATGCGTCCCCACGCAGCAGGCACCCCGAAGATGGTCGGCAGCAACTCGGTTGCGACATACTTCGGCCCCTCCTTCATGGTCGACGACCTGACCTACGAGTACGAGGACTACAACGTCGACTCTGTACTCATCAACTGCCACTACCCGGTCAGCGCTGACAAGTTCGTGCTCCAGTACGGCATCATCGTCAAGAAGTCCGATCGCTTCCAGGGTGAAGCCGCCGACGCGATGGCCGCGAACTTCGGTACGTTCATCGCCAAGGGCTTCGAGCAGGACGTCGAGATCTGGAAGAACAAGACTCGCATCGAGAACCCGCTCCTGTGCGAAGAAGACGGCCCGGTCTACCAGCTCCGTCGCTGGTACGAACAGTTCTACGTCGATGTCGCGGACATCGCTCCCGAGATGACCGAGCGCTTCGAATTCGAACTCGACACCGCGCGACCCGTCGCAGCCTGGCAGAAGGAAGTCGAAGACAACCTCGCTGCAAAGAAGGCAGACGAAGATGCAGCCTCTTCAGTGCGCTGAGTGCAAGGCTCAGGTCCTGGTCCAGAAGAACAGTTGGGAACACACCACCGTTCAGTGGAGTGACCAGGCCCGCGCCCAGTGCCTCGAAATCGCCGACGACCGTGAATTCGGGCAGCGAGAGGGACGACCCGGTGCCCCTCGCAAGCAGTGCGGCGCCTTGATCGCGTCCATCGTGAACGCTGCAACAGCGGGCGAACTCGAGATCCTCAACGACGAGCCGGTGCCTCAGCCGATCGTCGACGACAGCGAACCCGTACCGACTCCGTTTCACTAGTCAAGCCAACATCTTTCGAAGAAGGTAGTAATGATCGATCCTCAGTACTACGGCCCGTGGGCAGTCATCGCCGGCGGTTCAGAAGGTGTCGGCGCAGGGTTCGCCGACGAGCTCAGCAAGATCGGCATCAACCTCGTTCTCATCGCCCGCAAGCCGGGCCCGCTCGAGGAGACCGCGGCCAAGGCACGCGCCAACGGCGTCGAAGTACGCACTCTCGCATTGGATCTGCTCGTTCCGGACGCGCTCGATCAGATCAAGGCTGTCACCGACGACGTCGAGGTTGGTCTCCTCATTTTCAACGCCGGCGCCAACAGCTACGGCCACGAGTTCGTCACCGGAGATCTGACGGGATTTGCCGGAGTCATCGAGCTGAACATCAACAAGCAGCTCGAACTCTCGCACCACTTCGGCGGATTGATGAAGGATCGCGGACGCGGCGGCATCATGCTGCTCGGTTCGCTGGCCGGATTCATGGGCTCCGAGCACCAGAGCATCTACGCGGCGTCCAAGGCATTCGGGCGCATCTTCGCCGAAAGCCTGTGGCTCGAACTCCAGCCGTACGGCGTTCACGTCGTCGAGTTCATTCTCGGTGTCACTCGCACACCCGCTATGATTCGCGCGGGACTGAACTTCGACATCCCGGGCATGAACGTCGCAGAGCCCGAAGATGTTGCACGTGAAGGTCTCGAACACCTTGCCGACGGCCCGATCTGGGTGGCTGCAGGAAACTACGAAGGCGCCAAGAAGCGCAGTGGCTTCCCCCGAGACAAGATGGTCAAGGGTGCTGCCGAAGCGATGCGCAAGCTGCTCAACCGCTGACATCTGCTGTGCGCCTTTATTAACCCCCCGACGTTAAGAAAGGCGCACAGCATGAGCATCGACATCACCACTCTTCTCGACGAACGCGAGATCACCCGCTCCATCTTCGAGTTCGCCCGAGCTATGGATGCGCGAGCGTGGGATGAACTCCACCGGATCATGACGCCGGACGCTACGGCAGAATTGGGCACCGGAACTCTGCGCGGACCCGCCGAGGTAGTGGCGTCCATCCGCTCGTTCCTCGACGAGTGCGGTCCCACCCAACATCTGATCGGTAACGTGCTGGTCGAGGTGGTCGGCGATCTCGCCACCAGCTGCTCCTATGTCAGCGACATGCATGTGGGCACCGGGAGCAAGGCTCACCTGAACTTCTTCACCCTCGGCGACTACCACGACTCATGGGCGCGGATCGACGGAAAGTGGCGAATGACGCACCGCACCAAGCATTCACACGCCAGTCAGGGATCCATCGAGGTTCTGGGCGCCGGCCCCAGCGGTTGGCGGAGCTGATTCAGCTCAACATCGACGAACGGCCGGTCGCGAGCGGACTCTTGCTGGTGAGTCCGCCGTCGACCACCAGGGTCTGCCCCGTCATGTAGCGAGATTCGTCCGAAGCCAGGTAGACCATGGCATGCGCGATGTCTTCGGGTTCGCCGAGGTAAGGCAGGGCGTTTGCCTGCTTCATACCGTCGATGACATCAGCGGGGATGTTGTCCACGAGAGCGGGTGTCATGATCGCGCCCGGCGCTACGGCATTGCACCGAACACCGTTTGCTCCGTACTGGACTGCGATGTACTGCGTCAGACGAATGACTGCCGCTTTGGCGGATCCGTAGGCAGACTGCAGGGAATCCCCGATCAATCCACCTACCGAGGCCGTGTTGACGATCGATCCTCCACCGGCACTGTTCATGTGCGGAATGGCAAGTCGTGAAGCGACGACAGTGCTGCGGACGTTGAGCGACATCACGCGATCCCACTCGTCCAAGTCCATCCGGAGCAGGTCGAGATCCTTGCGCGGGTTACTACCGCCCACGTGATTACACAGGACGTTGATGCCGCCGAATTCGGCGACCGCCTTTTCGATCATCGCTGCCAGAGAGTCCTCGCTCATGACATCGACGCCGAAACCCAGTGCATTGCCACCGGTCTCGCGAATCGCCACCGCCGCTTCCTCTGCACGCGCAGGATCGAGGTCGGCGACCAACACCTTGGCGCCCTCTGCCGCCATGAGTTGTGCTGCTGCACGCCCGATTCCACTGGCGGCGCCTGTGATCACTACACTCTTGCTTTCGAGCCTGTTCATATCTGTTCCTTTCGCGGAGAATCGCCGTACCCGGATCCCACGTGCCCGGAGTTGACAGCTCGGCGATTGCCCGATCACTACCAGTCAACGCAGGATCGACAGCCTCGTCCAACTTTCTTGAATGAACTCACAAGTACGTGACCACGGCCCGCGCACCTGCTACACCGCCGAAATCGAGTGGCGACGGAAGACCTCACTGTGCTGAAGTGGCACTATGCAGAATTCTGTTCGACCGCTGTCCATCGACGACCTCGACCGTGCCGCCGAGGTTCTCGGCGAGGCGTTTGCCGACTACCCCTGGACGAACTGGTGCGTCGCCGAAGACTCCCACGTGGAACGCGTCGCGACTCTGCAACGGATCTACCTCGAACACCTGGCACTACCGTTCGGGCGTTCCTACATAGACGATTCCGGCAACGGCGTCATCGCAGTCCTGCCGCCGGACGCTCCAGAGCCTGATGAAGCGACCGTCGAGAAGATCGTCGAACTGCACGGAGATCGGTTCGAGCGCGTTCTTCAGGCTGACGAACAACTGTCTGCGCTTCCCGTCCCCGACAACGCGTGGTCGTTGGCAACGATCGGTACGACGCCGCGCTCACGCGGAACCGGATTGGGTTCTGCGCTACTGAAACATGCTTTGGCGGAACTGGATCGAACCGAACAGAATTGCTGGCTCGATACGTCGACCGAACGAAATCTACCGCTGTACCAACGGTTCGGTTTCACGATCGTCGGCCAGACCTCGCTCCCCGACGGACCGGACGTATGGCGGATGCATCGACTTCAGGGCTGATTGTTCGACTTCAGCACTCGCCGAATCATTTTCGACAACGACGCGTATTGGGTGATCGTGTTGACGGCGATCCACCTCGAGACCGGCCACGTCCGGGTCCACGAGAAAACCCCGACCGACAGCAGTTGATCGTCGTCAAGGGTCTCGATGTAGTTGCGCAATATCGCAACAGCAGCTCCCAAGCGGTCACGAAGCTCCTGAGCCGGAATGTCGATGCTCGCGTCGACAACCGACTGGTTCAGTGCGGGTGTTTGCGTCCACTTGTAACCCGCCGCCGGCGTCTGCGGAGCCTCGTCTCGCAGCCCGGCACCTATCCACTCTGCGACGGCCTCTGCCCACCAGACACGCACAGCGAGTACGTCGTGCACCGTCCACGCGTCGACGGCAACGGCGTCGAACGCATCGGCCTCGGCGACGCCGTCGAGTAACGCTTCGAGTTTCGAATACGCCGAGTCCAGCTCGCTCACCAGTTCTTCGCGTGACCAGGTCTGCGCCACAATGCCTCCGAACGATCAGTGGAGAAGAAAGAAGCGGGACCATCTCGACTCGATGGCCCCGCCTCCAACTTTAACGTCCTCCCGGATTCAGTTCAGCTCACCCAAGAACCTTCCGAGGTTCTCGGCGATTTCCTTCGACCTGGTGTGGTGCAGGTAGTGGTCTCCGTCCAGCAAGATCACCTCTCCGTGGTCGACGGAGGCTGCCTGCCCCTCGTGCAGCTCTGCCCAGCCCTGAACTTCTGAATTGTTCACGGCGAACAACAGAATCGGAAGATCGGCTGGGAACGTCTTGCCGATTGCTTCAGCGAAGTTACTGGAAAGATGATCCATCTCGTTGAGATAGGTATCGCTGAAGTTGTTCTTCGCAGTCAACTGTCGCATCTCGTCCTTCGCGGCGGGATCGAGGTACTCGTCCGAGGCTTCACCACCGACGACCTTGGACAGCAATTCCGCCAAGCCCAATTGCCTTCCAACTCGGAGTGCGTCGATCGGGAATTTGGTATCCATGTTCGGCTGCCCTGGAACACTGCTGTCGATACCCACGAATGCGGTGACCTCGTCACGGTACTTCGCGGTGTAGTCCAGCGCATAGAGACCAGTGATCGAGTGCCCCATGAGGATGTATTCGTCAATTCCCAGCGACTGTACTGCCGTATGAATCTCTTCGACGATGTTCGCAGTCGTGCGGTCCTTGTCCGTTCCGTCACTGTAGCCGTAACCGAAGGGCTCGATCGTGACGACGCGGTAGTCGGGTGCGAGCTCGTTGACAAGCGGTGTGAAGTCGAGAATCGGTGCGGACGTTCCGAACCCGGGTAACAGCACTATGGTCTGATCGCCGTTGCCGCGGATCGAGTAGCTCATGTTCTTTCCGTCGACGGACACGAACTGGTTGCCCGTCTCCCCGGCCGGAACGCTCGCACTGCTGGAGCCGACATTGAATACGAGCGCTATCGATACCAGCACAACCAGAACTACGGACACCGAAGCAACCAGCTTCAGTGCAACGGTACGTATCTTCTTCATTCTCATCCTCATCTTCTCGGGCGTCGATACGGCTAGGAAAGGCTCGACATCGAGGCCGCACTGGTCTCGTCGAGCACACGCAACACGTTGTTGCCCATCAGCTTTGCCAAGTCCTCCGCGGACCAACCGCGTTCCGCCAGACGGTCTATCAACACCGCGAAACCGGATACGTCCTGCATACCGTCCGGAAAGTCGTCGAACCCATCGTAGTCACTGCCCAAACCGATGTGGTCGATGCCCGCGACGTCTCGGGCATGCTCGACGTGGTCGGCGAGATGGTCCACTGTCATCGCCGGTCGTGGGCCGACTCGCCCGCCTTTGAACCACTCGTTGTACTCGGCAGAAAGGAACATGGGTACAAAGGCGATCATGATGACCCCGCCGTTGTCCGCGAGCAGTCGCATGACGTCGTCGGGAACATTACGGGGGTGACCGCATAGCTGAGAGCACGACGAATGGCTGAAAATCACCGGCGCCGACGACGTCTCGATGGCATCTCTCATCGTTTCCACCGAGACGTGCGACAGGTCGACGAGTACGCCGAGCCGATTCATTTCGCGCACGATCTCGCGACCGAAGTCGGTCAGCCCGCCGTATACTCGAGTGTCCGTCGCGGAGTCCGCCCACCCGGTGTTGTCGTTGTGCGTCAGCGTCATGTACCGAAGACCAAGGCGCGCCATCATTCTCAGGACACCGAGCGAGCTGCCGATGCTGTGACCGCCCTCCGCGCCCAACAAGGACGCGACCTTGCCCTCACTCCAGATGCGACGCACGTCGTCACCTGTACGCGCGAATTCGAAAGTATCCGGATATCGCTCGATCATCCGGTACACGTAGTCGATCTGTTCGAGTGTGTACTGAACCGCCTCTGGCTCCGTCCTGTCACACGGGGTGTAAACCGACCAGAACTGCGCACCGACGCCGCCGCGACCGAGTTTGTCGATGTCGGTTTGGAAGATGGAATCCTTCTCGAGATTCTCCACCGAGTATGCGGCAGTTTCGCGAGCCGTCCAGGCCAGATCGTTGTGACCGTCGATGACCGGCGCAAGGCCGTAAGCATCCAGTGCCGCGGGGTGATTCACGTCCGGAAAAGGAGCGAGAGGTTTCATCATGAGTTTTCCTCGAAAAGTAGTGCGGGCAGGTCGAGGGCCCTCATCGCCTTCGACCTGCCCGAGATTTCATTCAGCGGAGAGAATCATCTCGCCGCGACTAGTCGGAAATCTTCTTGAAAAGCCTTGTCATGTAGAGATATTGCTCGCCATCGATCGTGAGATGAGCCATCTCACCCGAAGCGCTCTCGTTACTGATCAAGAACCTGGAGGCGGACAGAGGTACGACCTTGGTGGGCGGAGCCGGCGGCTCGCCGTCGATCTCGACCTTGGCGAAGTTCTGCACCTGGAATCCGCCGTCCTCGCCGCGCGTGAGTTCGATTCGCACGGTTGTCGATTCATAGGTTCCGAGAATGTGCGACAGGTCGATGTCTTCCGCATTCGGCTCGGACTTCGGTTCCGGCAGAACGAGATCGAGCTCCTGGGCGATCTCCTTCTCGATGTCGTGGGCCAGGGCGCCGCCGCCACGCGAGTTGGTCACCACGGCCATGGCGAGACCGAGCTCGGGGAAGGTGTGAAAACGAGTGATCTGGCCGATCGTCGCACCACCGTGCTGCGCGGACGTCACGCCGCCCCAGTCGGACAGGATCCAGCCGAGGCCCCAGGCCTGATCGACGCTCGAGACCGCGGTCAGGTCGAATTGCGGAGTGCGCATCAGGCGCGCGGATTCTTCGGACAGAATGCGTTCACCCGTCAATGCGAGTCCGTCACGCATGTGTGCAGCACCGAAGGTCAGGAGCGAGCTGACCGATCCGGTGATGATCCCGGCCGGACCGATACCGCGCGGAAGCAGCCACTGCTTGGTCGGAATCACCTTGTCCGGCGACGTCCGATCCGGGTTGGCCACGTGGCCGACGGCCGTGCGGAACAGCGGCGCGTCCTTGGCCTTGGTGATGATGTGCGTCAATCCGAGTGGCTTCCAGAGATATTCGACCAACGCCTCGTCCCACGTCATCTCACGGAGGACCTCGACGATGCGGCCGGCAACGGCAAAACCCGCGTTGCTGTAACTCAGATGCCCGCCGGGCTCGGTGACGCTGATCGCGGTCGCGAGTTCGTCGACGTACTTCTCGACGCAGTCGTCACCGTCACCGGTGTCGTTGAACAGGTCTCCGTCGATACCGCTTGTGTGCGTGAGCAACTGGCGGATCGTGATTTCCTTCGTGTTGGAAGGATCCGCGATCGTGAACTCCGGAAGCACCTCCACCACCAGGGTGTCCAGCGTCAGCTTGCCCTCGTCGACGAGCTGCATGATCAGCGTCGTCGTCCAGATCTTGCTCGCGGATCCGTACTGGAACAGGGTGTCTGCGTCGACGTCAACGCGCGTGTTCAGGCTCGTCACTCCGGTGGTGATGACACGGATGTCCGCTGCGCCGTCTTCGCCCAGCGCGATCACACCGACCTGCGCGCCCGGTACCGAATGCTTGGCTGCCAGTTCGTCGAGGCGTTCCTGCCACTTCGGGGCGACAAGTAGGTCCTTGGGCAAGTCGGTCACAGGTCGAACTCCTTCGATCATGGAAGCGAGCGGCGTAGACGGCGTTGCTGGGATCCGCTCAGGTCTCACTCGTCGGGAAGTGAGGTTGCGGAAGCAATAACCGTCCACCCATGATCTCAGTGTGCTCGCAGTCACGTCCTGGTCGATTGCACCGAAGTCGGCCCCGAAAATGGTGCAATCCGACGAGCGAGTGTTCAGGATTCGCCATTCGAAACGATCAACGCTCGAAGGTTCCTTCCAAGCGATTGCGTGAACCCGGATGGATCAAGCGCGCCGCGCTGACCAATCCGTTAGCCGACCACGTGCGGCGGCGAATCAGCAGGCACGGTTCCCCGCGATCGATGCGTAACAGCTCGCATTCGTCCGGGCTACCCAACACCGCTTCCACGACATGCTCGCCGCGAACCAGAGGCGCAACGTCACTCAAGTAGTTGTTGGGGGTGATCGCGGTGAAGTCCTGGCGCAGATAGTCTGGCGCCTCGTTCGGATTCACGAATCGGTCTTCCACCTGAATCGGAGTTTCGTCCTCGAAGTGCACCATCAGCGAATGGAACACCCGTTTGCCCACCGATTCACGAAGGAACGTCTGCCCGTGGTCGGTTTCTTCCTCACGAACGAAGACGACCTCGGTTCGATGACGGTGGCCGCGGCGCTGAATCTCGTCGGCGATGTTCTTGACTTCGAACAGCGGGGACGCGGTCTTCGTGGCGGCGACAAAAGTACCGACCCCCATCATCCGCACGATCAGACCGTCGCTGGTGAGTTCGCGAAGCGCTCGATTGATCGTCATTCGTGACAACCCCAGCGCACTGACCAGTTGATTCTCCGAAGGCAGCTGATCGCCTTCGGTCCACCGACCCGAGTTGATCTGCGAGACCACGAGGTTCTTGACCCGTTCGTAGGCAGGGGCGGACTCGCCGCCTGCCTCGTTGAACAGCACGGCGAGTTCTGCGTCCACTTCGGCAATCGCCATCGCCACCACCCGTTCGTCGAAAACCACCGAGTCGGTTCTCCCGTTCGGCCTCCGAAGTCTATCCGCCTCGTGCACCTTTCCGATCCATCCGCGAGCGTCCGCGCCGGACCTAACCCACCATGCGCCGCAATTGGCTCGTCGCAACCGAAAGCGCAGCAAGATCGTGTTGCCCGGACGCCTCGATCTCTGCGAGCGCGAGAGTGGACCTCTCGATTCTCGACGCATTCCTTTCTTCCCACCTCGAGAGTTTTTCCGCTGTCGTGTCACCCGCTTCCGCGTCGGCCAAGACGTCGAGGGTCAGGGCCCGCACCGTCGAGTACAACTCGTCCCGCAACGACAACCTCGCCAACGCGTTCCATTTTCCGTCCTTGCTCAATGCCGACACTCGATTGAGCATCGGGACGAGCCCAACATGCTCACCGAGCCGGAAATAGAGTTCGCCGGTCTCCGAGATCGTCCGATCGGCAAGGTCCGCGATCTCCACCACGTCGAGCAGTCCGAACTGATCGAGCAATATCTCCACTCGCCTGACCAGGTTCTCCGGCGCGCCCTTGTCCGTGATGAGGACCGTTCGCGCAGCCAGGTTCCGCTGATCTGCGCCTACCAGCCAGTCATCGAGCTCTGCCGACGCCTCCGCGATGCGATCACCGAATCTGCTGATCTCGGCCCCGACGGCCAGCGGTTGCGGACGACGTGTCAGCATCCACCGTGACGCCCGGTCGAGCAGTCGCCTGGTGAGCAGGATCAACTCGTCGGACACTGCGGTCGAGAGCGAGGCTTCGCTGATGTCGTGCCACAACTTCCACAGTCCGAACACCTCGGAGACCACAGTGAAGGCACGTACTGCGTCTTCCGGATCAGCGCCGACTTCTTCACCGAGCCGATACACATAGGTGATGCCGCCTCGATCGATGACGTTGTTCGTCAGTACTGTCGCGACGATCTCGCGACGAAGTGGGTGCCGGTCGAGGGCGTCACCCCCTGCAACTCGAACGCCCTCCGGAAAATAGTTCGCCAGCACCTGGCGGTAGATCTGGTTGTCGATCGAGCTTCCCGCCAACAGCGTGGATTTCAGATCGAGCTTGACGTGGGCCATCAGTGTGGCGAGTTCCGGCGACGTCAGCCCCGTTCCCGACTTCTCGGCCGCGGCGAACTGCTTCTTGGTCGGAAACCCTTCGATGACACGGTCGACGATCCCGCGCGATTCGAGGTTGGAAATCACTCTGCCGTGCACACCGATCATCGCCCCCGCATCCGCCCGCGTGGCACCCATCAGTTCGTTCTGCGAACGGTTGTCTGCGAGAACGAGTTCTGCGACCTGGTCGGTCAGCGATTCGAGTAGTGCGTCACGACGTGAGTCCGTGACGACGCCTGAGCTGATCAGGGAGTCGAGAAGGATTTTGATGTTCACCTCGTGGTCGGAACAATCGACTCCGGCCGAATTGTCGAGGGCGTCTGTGTTGATCCGTCCACCGCCGCGTGCGTATTCGATCCGTCCGGCCTGGGTGAGGCCGAGATTGCCTCCTTCACCGATCACTCGGGCACGCACTTCGTTGCCGTTCACCCGAACGGCGTCGTTGCTCTTGTCGCCGACTTCGAGGTCGGACTCACCGGAGGCCTTGACGTACGTTCCGATGCCGCCGTTCCACAACAGATCTGCCGGGGACCGCAAAATCGCCCGAACCAGTTGCGGTGGAGTCAGGTCGGTGACGTCGTCCTCGAGGCCCAGTGCCTCTCGTATCTCGTCACTGATCGGAACGCGCTTCGCCGAGCGTTCCCACACTCCGCCGCCGGCACTGATCAAGGTCGGGTCGTAGTCGGCCCACGAGGATCGGGGGAGCGCAAAGAGACGTGATCGCTCGTCGTACGAGCGCTCAGGCGACGGGTCCGGATCGACGAACACGTGCCGATGATCGAACGCCGCGATCAGGCGAATGTGCTTGCTGCACAACATACCGTTGCCGAAGACGTCGCCACTCATGTCTCCGATCCCCACCGCGGTGAAGTCATCGTGCTGGGTATCGACGCCGAGCTCACGGAAGTGCCGCTTGACACTTTCCCAGGCGCCCTTCGCCGTGATACCCATGGCTTTGTGGTCGTAGCCGACCGACCCGCCGGACGCGAAGGCGTCGCCGAGCCAGAATCCGTACTCCGCGGCAACCTCGTTCGCGATGTCGGAGAACTTCGCAGTTCCCTTGTCCGCGGCGACAACAAGATACGTGTCGTCTCCGTCGTGGCGAACGACCCGCCGCGCCGCGACAACGGCCCCGCTCTGCTTGTCGACGTTGTCGGTCAGATCGAGTAGTCCGCGAATGAAGGATCGGTAGCAATCGATCCCGGCCGCCAACGCGGCTTCTCGGTCTGCGTCTGCGCCCAGCCCTGGAACCGGTGGGCGTTTGACGACAAATCCGCCCTTCGCTCCGACAGGCACGATGACTGCGTTCTTGACTGCCTGCGCCTTCACCAATCCCAGTACCTCGGTGCGAAAGTCCTCTTTCCGATCCGACCAGCGCAAGCCGCCGCGAGCCACCGTACCGAAACGAAGGTGCACACCTGCTACATCGGGTGAGTACACGAATATCTCGAACTTCGGTCGAGGGAAAGGCAATACGGACAGCTTCTCCGAATCGAACTTCAACGAGAGCGCGCCGAGCGATTGAGTGGGATACACGAAATAGTTGGTACGCAACGTGTTACGGACCAGTTCGGACAATGCGCGCAGGATCCGATCGGCGTCGAGTCCTTGCACCTGCGCCACGGCCGTTTCCACGTCCGCTGCTGCACGTGCACCTCGATCTCCGTCGACGACGCCAGGATCGAAACGGCTCTCGAACAATTCGCACAATCTGCCGGCGATCTCGGGATGATCGGCAAGTACCTCGGCGACGCGACCGGTGCTGTAAGGAAATCCCGCTTGCTGCAAGAACTCCGCGTATGCCCGCAGCACCACTACCTGTTTCCAGCCGAGTCCCGCGATCGCGACCAATTCGTTGAACGAGTCCGGCTCGGCGTCACCGTTTCGAACCGCGGCAAACGTCGCCGCGAATCGCGCGGCAAAGTTGTCGAAGCCTTCGACCGGAGCACTCGGATAGTCGAGCGTGAACTCGTAGATCCTGGACTGTTCGGTTCCCACCGGTGCGATCTCGTACGGACGTTCGTCGACCACTTCGACGCCCAGGCTCTGCAATACGGGCAGCACCTCGCCCAGCGAGAGCGGATCACCCGAGACGTACAGCCCGAGACGGTGAGTACCCGGTCCGTCGACAGATCGGGCCAACCGTGGACTTACTTCTCCGGGCGCGAGGCCCTCGAACACCGCCATGTCCTCGGCGGCTCGGACAGCGTCGAAATCCTGCTTGTATGCCGCCGGAACTCGCTCGGCGAACCGAGCACGCCTGCGCCGCTCGTCGTAGTGCGAAGCATCCAGAACGAATCGTTCGTCCCACGTCAGGCACGCGTCGACGACGAGGTCCCGAATCTCCCGTGCTTGTCGCGCCGACGCGAAGTTCGCGCCGCCGCCGACTGTGGCCGTGAAATGTACGACGGCCAAGGGGGATTCCGAGACTCGACTGGAGAACTCGATATTGTGGGCACCGAGTGCGTCGGCGAGTACCGACTCGGCCGTTGTTCTGATCGTCGTACTGAATTTCTCGCGCGGAACGAAGAGCAAAGCCGACAACTCTTGATCTCGCCCTGTCGCCGGGGAACTTCCCACCGGTTGCAAGAACAGATGGATCGATGTGCGGCCGTCCACGGAAGTGAGTTCGTCCAGCGCGTCCGCGATTCGGGCCGGCTCGGCCGCCAGGAGCACTGTGACCGGAATCGACTGAATCACTGCCAGCATCGATTGTCCGACAAACGAATCGACGGTGGATCCTGAGGCCTCGAAGATGTCTGCGACGCGTCCTCGCACGAGCGGGGTTAGCCTGACGTCGGCGACGATACCGGTCGCGGTGAAGAACCCGACGAATCGGTACGCACGGTCGCCGACGGACACGTCGATCTCGGTGGCGTATTCGGATCCACCGAACCCTTGCCGGAGGTACACCACTGCAATCGCGAGGGGCGCCGCTTTCGAATCCGAAGAGCCGGTTGGATCGGGGAGCACGCCGATGGCGTACGGCTCGTCACTGTCGACAGTTCGCGCACCACCGATGACACTGAAGTTTCCGGCGCTGCACCACCGGAGAAAGTCAGCTTCTTCGGCGTAGCCGTTCGAGTCCAGTTGCTCGCGCGCCTCGTCGACGAGGTCCCGCAGGGGCACGGAATCGCGGAAGGCACGCGCGATACGGTCGAGGATTCCGGCGACGTCGTCCGCGATCACCTGCGCCTGCGCGTCCGAACAGTGTGCGGGTAGTCCTATGTGGATCCATGATTCGGTGCGCTCCCCGGCCCGGGCGTCTTCGGTGCTGTGCGCCGGTTGTACGGCTGTGCGAAGCACGGGGTGCACCACGAATTCAGGTTCCACGCGGGCACGGGCAAGTGTCGCCAAGACCGCTTCGACGAGCTGCGGCATGTCGTCGCCGACGTATTGAATCGCGGGGCCATCCCCTAACTCCCCGGCCGGCGCGAGTCGCGAGATCGACGAGTTGTGTCCTCGTCGACGCGAAAGGTCCATGTGCGCGGCGACAATCGCCAGCTTGCGGTCTTCGGCGAGCGCAGCGTATCGATCCGCCGACAAGCCCTCGAAATACGTACTGGACACCCTCCTCACATTCTCGGAGTCCGGTGTCGTGTCGACTGAAACGAGGCTCATGTCAGCACCTTCCGTCGAAAGCCACGCTGCTTCCGACTTGTAGTGGGTTCGATCCGCAATCAACTTGTCTATACAGGCTTAGACAAGTTGATCATTGCAGAACGTGAGCCGCGACACAACAAATTCACCCCTGGACAAATTCGCCACCCTCGGCCATAGTCAGTCCATGCCAACTAGTGGCAATTAGATTTCATTAGATGAAATTCGTAACTATTCCGCCTCGAAGGAGCCCCCGTGACTACCCAGACCGCGCCCGACACCGACAGCGTCGATCTCGCAGAGTTCCGCAGCACTGTCCGAGCCTTCGCCAACGCCGAGATCCACCCAGGAGCAGCCGCACGCGACGAGTCCAAGGAGTTCCCGGCGCAGCTGGTCAAGCGCCTCGGGCAGCAGGACCTCATGGGCATTTCCGTGCCCGAGGAATTCGGCGGCCTGGGTCTGTCGACACGAACCCAACTGGTCGCCATCGAAGAAGTTGCACGCACCGACGCCGCGCTGGCATCGATCTACACCGCCCACTACCTGGGCCTCGAGCCGATTCTCGTCGGCGGCTCCGAAGAGCAGAAGCATCGCTGGTTGCCCCAGCTCGCGTCGGGCGAACTACTGGCCGGCTTTGCACTCACAGAACCCGATGCCGGCTCCGACATCGCCTCGATGCGTACCGTCGCCCGACGCGAGGACGACGGCTGGCATCTCTCCGGATCGAAGACGTACATCTCCAATGCCAAGGAAGCCGACCTGGTCGTGCTCTTCGCCAAGACGGACCCGAGCGCAGGATTCCGAGGCATCACCGCCTTCGTCGTCCCCAAGGGAACTCCGGGAATCAGCTACTCGGAGCCGCAGGACAAGATGGGAATTCGTTCGGCCCCGACGTACACCGTCTACCTCGACGACGTCGTTCTGCCGCTCGACTCCGTGATCGGCACCGAAGGTCGCGGCGGCAACATTGCCTTGACCGCCCTGAACCGAGCACGCATCGACGTAGCGGCAATGGCAAACGGCATCGCTCTGCGCGCTTGGGAACTGGGACGCGAGTACGCAACGGAGCGAAAGCAGTTCGGCACGCCGATCTTCGACTTCCAGGCAATCCAGCTACTCCTCGGTGGCTGCGACGCGCAACTTGTCGCATCACGCGTCACCGCAGACTGGGCCGCCGACGTCAAGGACGCCGGTCAGGACATCCGCCGCGCCGCATCGATTTCGAAGTACGTCGCCACCGAAGCCTGCTTCTCGATCGTCGATCAAACCGTACAGATCCACGGTGGCGCAGGTTTCATGCGCGAATCGGAAATCGAACGCCTGTACCGCGATTGCCGCATTCTCCGCATCTTCGAGGGCACCTCGCAGATCCAGTTGCTCACCATTGCCGGCAATGCTCCGTCGCCGCGTTCCACCGAGTTCTGAAAGGCGCGGACATGACTGCACTTCCCCCACTCGACGGCATCCGGGTCATCGACCTCTCGCGCGTCCTTGCCGGACCCTACTGCACCGCACTGCTTTCCGACGCCGGTGCGGACGTCGTCAAGATCGAATCCGAACACGGTGAAGACTCTCGGCACCTCGGCCCGTTCCGCGACGGCGAGAGCATCTACTTCAACGTGCTCAATCGTGGCAAGCGTTCGGTGGCACTCAACCTCAAGAACGACGGGGACCGTGAGGCGCTATTAACGCTCATCGAGACCGCCGACGTCGTCGTCGAAAACTTTCGCCCTGGAGTCACCAAGCGCCTGGGAATCGACTACGAGGCTGCGCGGGCTCGCAATCCGCGGATCGTGTACGCGTCCATCTCCGGTTTCGGACAGGACGGGCCCATGTCCGGAGCCGCCGCCTACGACCTTGTAGTCCAGGCTCTTTCGGGCATCATGAGCATCACCGGTTCGGAGGAATCCGGGCCGACACGGTTGGGTGAGTCGTTCGGAGACCTGGTCGCCGGGCTGTTCGCCGCCTGGGGAATCAGTACCGCCCTGCTGAGTGCACGGGCGAGCGGACTCGGGCAGCACCTTGACGTCGCGATGTTCGACAGCATGCTCGCCATGCTGCCGACAGCACACAGCCAACTGCAATCCACCGGGCTCACTCCCCCACGCGTCGGCAACCGTCATCCGGTGTCAACACCGTTCGACACCTACAAGGCCGACGACGGACTCTTCGTCCTCGCGGTTGCGAGCCAGTCGGGTTTCGAGAAGCTGGCGCAGACGATGAATCGCGTCGACCTGATCGCAGATCCTCGATTTGCCGACGACACCGCCCGGACCGAGAACGAACCGGCACTGCGCAAGGAGATCGAAAACTGGGCTGCCGGAAAGACCGTCGCCGACGTGGTCGGCATTCTCGGCGACGCGGGCCTCGCCGGCTCGGAAATCTGGGACGTCCAGCAGGCACTCACCTCCGCGCAGGCCGAGTATCGCGGAGTCGTCGAATCGTTCGAGCACCCGGTAGCAGGAAAAATCTCCTACGTACGACAACCCGTCGTGTTCGGTGATAGCCGACGCCCCGATGTCCGCCGCAGTCCCCTGCTGGACGAGCACCACGGTGAGGTACTGCCGGGCTCGCGATAGATTCAGCGCAGACATCCCTCGGCACTTGGAGTAGGACATGGCCCCCGGCGACGTGACCCGCAGCGCGAATCGCACGTTCGAACTTCTCGGTGCGATCGTCGAGCACGGCGGGTTGACGCTCGGCGACGCCGCCAAGGCAACCGATCTGGCAACCAGTACCGCGCTTCGCCTGATCAGAAGCCTCGAACAAACCGAGTTCGTCGTCCGCGGCGAGGACAACGTCTATCGCGTCGGCCCGCGGCTACTACAGATCGGGGCTCGCGCACTCGGTGACAATCAACTGTTGCCGAGAGCGCGGCCCGCGATGAAGGCCATCGCCGAAACCACGAGAGAGTCGACCTACCTGTCGACGAAGGGACCGAAAGACACTGCGCTGTATCTCGATCAGATCGAGGGCACGCACGCGATCCGCCACATGGGGTGGGTGGGCCAGAGCGTTCCCCTGGACGGCACCGCCGTCGGCGCAGCGTTGAGCGGCAAGGTAGGCGAGAGCGGGTACGCCATTGCGCACGACACCATCGAGGATCACTCGACCGGAGTTGCCGCGCCGATCTACAACGCGGTCGGTCAGATAGCCGGAGCGCTCAGCGTCGTGGGCCCGACCTTCCGTCTGACGGACGAGGTCTGCGCCAGCCACGGCCGCGTCTTGGTGGAGCACTGCGCCCGGTTGTCCGCGGAACTCGGCAACCAGACTCCCTGACCACCCCGAGCACTTGGCGATTCAGTCTCGTATCCGAGCACTTGGCGATTCAGTCTCGTATCCGAGACAATGTGGTTCCCCGCTCCCACCTCAGCCCTACCCGTAAGGACACACCCCATATGACGACGAGCCGCGTGAAATCTGCTGAGCGCGTGCTCGACGTGCTCGATCTCCTGGCCCGCCGGGGTGTGCCGCTGGCGACGGCAGAAATCTCCAGCGCCCTCGAGCTGCCGAAGAGTACGACGCATCACCTCCTCAATGTCATGCGGGATCGACGGTTCGTCTCGTACTGGGCTGATCAACGCGCCTGGACCCTGGGTGTCTCGGCGTTCGAAGTCGGTGCGTCGTACATGCGGTCCGGCCCACTTCACCGTGAGGGCCAACGATTCATGCTGGCACTCACTCAGTCGACCGACGAGACCTCCCATCTGGCGGTACTTCAGGGTTCTGACGTCATCTACCTCGACAAACGTGAACCTCTGAAGCCCGGCGTTCGGTTGGTGACCGAGATCGGGACCCGCCTTCCGGCGCATCTCACCGCAGTCGGGCGGGCGATTCTGAGCCGTCTGGACGTGGAACAGATCAGCGCGCTCTACGAGGGGTACACCTGGCCGACGCGGACCGGGACGGGTCCGTCGGCGCTCGCCGAACTGCGAGAACTGCTCGCCGCAGCACGTGAGAGCGGATATGCGGTCGAAGAGAATGCGACGACATCCGGGATCAACTGCATCGCCAGCCCCGTGATCACACGGGACGGTCGTCCGGTCGCAGCTCTCGGCGTCACCTTCCTCTCCGGCTCCAAATCGGCCGAGGAGAGTGCCCTGATCGCCGACCGAGTGCGCGCCGTCAGCGCCGAGTTCTCCGCCGATCTCGGAGATCGAATGGTGGAGACCCCGACCGCAGACATGTAGCCAATTTCTCCGTTCCGTACTTTGCGGGCCTTGTTTTCGTCTCATATTCAAGACTAGAGTCTCGTATACAAGACTTTGTTAGATAGCCACGCATCATCATTGGAGTCCCATGAACGCCACCCCTGCCACCCAGACAGCCACCCGAACCATCGAGGTCGGAATCGGCGCTGTCACCATCGCCGACGTCGTCGACGTCGCGCGCAACGGATACGGCGTTGCATTGACCGCGGAATCACTGGCCGCGATCGCCGAAAGTCGTGCACGCATCGAAGCCCTGGCCGCAGACCCCACACCGGTCTACGGAGTTTCCACCGGATTCGGCGCACTTGCCACCCGGCACATTCCGGCGCATCTGCGGACACAGTTGCAGCGCAGCCTGATCCGCTCACATGCGGCAGGTTCGGGACCGGAAGTCGAACGCGAAGTGATCCGGGCCTTGATGCTTCTGCGTCTGTCGACGCTCGCCACCGGGCGGACCGGAGTGCGCCCTGTTGTCGCACAGGCGTACGCCGACCTACTCACCGCAGGCATCACCCCGGTGGTGCACGAATACGGCAGCCTCGGATGCTCGGGAGATCTGGCACCACTGGCGCATGTGGCGATGGCAATCATCGGTGAAGGTTCCGTCCGCACCGCCGACGGTGAACTCACCGATGCGGCAACGGCATTGGCTGCCCATGGTCTCGAACCGGTGGTTCTGGCCGAGAAGGAAGGCCTCGCACTGATCAACGGTACCGACGGGATGCTCGGTCAACTGGCCCTTGCGATCACCGATCTCGATCATCTGCTCAAGTTGGCCGACATCGCTGCCGCTATGAGCGTCGAGGGCTTGCTCGGCACCGATCAAGTGTTCGCCGCCGATCTTCAGGCGCTTCGCCCCCACCCCGGACAGGGCGCGGCCGCCTCGAACATGGTGCGCTTGCTTGCCGACTCCCCGATCGTCGCCAGCCATGCGGGCCCTGACTGCACCAGAGTTCAGGACGCGTACTCACTGCGGTGCGCACCGCAGGTTGCCGGCGGCGCACGCGACACCGTCGATCACGCCCGACTGGTTGCCGGGCGCGAATTGGCCAGTGCTGTCGACAATCCCGTCGTCACTCTCGACGGAAGGGTTCGGTCGAACGGTAACTTCCACGGAGCTCCCGTGGCCTACGTCTTGGACTTTCTCGCCATCGTGACCGCGGATGTCGCGGGTATCAGCGAACGCCGAACCGACCGCTTCCTCGACGTAGCACGCAATCACGGTCTGACCCCCTTCCTCGCCGACGACCCCGGTGTCGACAGCGGACTGATGATCGCGCAGTACACACAAGCTGCCATCGTGTCCGAACTCAAGCGACTCGCGAGCCCGGCCAGTGTCGATTCGATTCCCTCCTCGGCCATGCAGGAAGATCACGTCTCCATGGGATGGTCGGGTGCACGCAAGCTCCGCCGGTCCATCGACGGTCTCACCCGAGTTCTCGCGATCGAGATACTGACTGCAGCACGAGGAATCGATTTGCGCTCCCCACTCGAGCCCTCCCCCGCCACCGGAGCCGTCCTTCGGACCCTGCGCGAGAAGGTGCAGGGGCCGGGTACCGATCGCTTCCTGTCCCCCGAGATCGAGGCCGCGGTGGACTTGGCGGCATCGGGTGCACTTGTTGCGGCCGCGGAGAACGCGATCGGCGCCCTGGCATGACCGCGCCCGGTGCGCTGAGGCCTCGCCCCCGACCCGAAATCGAAGCACTCCCTCGATACTCCAAAGCCGCCGGCCTCGAGCAGGTTCGGTGGCGGGCGTCGAGCAACGAGTCGACGGTTGCACCCTCGGCGGCCATTCTCGAGGCCGTCAATCTCGCGGCCTCACACTCGCACTTGTATCCGTCGCTGTTCGGCGACACGCTGATCGCTCGGTTGAGCGGCCGCCTGGGCGTCGGCGACGACCAGGTATTGGTCGGCGCCGGTTCGTTGGCACTGCTCCAGCAGGTATTGACTGCGTACACGGGTCCGGGCACCGAGGTCGTCTACCCGTGGCGCAGCTACGAGGCGTACCCGATACTGATCGGAATCGCCGGGGCGAGCGGTGTCCCCGTCGCACTCGATTCCGAACATCGGCACGATCTGAGTGCAATGGCGGCGGCGGTGACCCCGCAAACCCGCGCGGTACTCGTCTGCAACCCCAACAATCCGACCGGTAGCGAGTTCTCGACCGCCGAGTTCGTCGCGTTCGCCCGTGCAATCCCGAGCGACGTCCTCATCCTCCTGGACGAGGCCTACCGGGAGTTCGCGACCAGCGACGTCGACGGCGTCGACCTGCTTCGAACCTTTCCCAACATCGTCGTCTTCCGAACCTTCTCCAAGGCTTACGGATTGGCCGGACTTCGTGCCGGCTATGCCGTCACCAACTCGGCGATCGCAGCGGATCTTCGCAGCGCTGCACCGCCCTTCGGGCTCAGCGCCGTTGCCGAGGCCGCGGCCTGCGCGGCCCTGACCGATCCGGCACACACCGATTCGATAGTCGAAACGGTGACCGCGGGTCGTTCTCACCTACGTGAGCAATTGGCTCTGCGCGGCGTCGAGACGGTCCCGAGCGGTGCCAACTTCGTGTGGATCCCTCTCGGCAAGAGAGCTTCTGCGCTCGAAGCGGCCTGCGTCGCGCAGGGTGTCTCGGTCCGGATGTTCCCCGGCGAGGGAGTGCGGGTGACCGTAGGTGAGCGGGCAGCAGAAGACGCCGTGATCGCCGCTGTGGATGCACTCGCACACAACCATTGACCGACTGGAGAAAAGAATGTCCGTCCACGAACTTGCTCGGTCGATCGGTTCGAGTCGCCTGATCACCGACCCTGCGGTAATGGACTCGTACCGCCGTGACGAGGCCCATCTCGCCGAACCCGGCCATCCGGCGGCCGTCATGCTCGCCGAAACTGCGGCCGACATTTCCGAGGCGCTGAAATGGGCTACTGCTCACCGTGTCCCGGTGGTAACCCGCGGTGCGGGAACCGGTTTGGCGGGCGGCGGGGCAGCCGTCGAGGGCTGCCTGGTCATCTCGACCACTCGCATGCGCTCGATTCTCGAGGTCAATCCGGACGATCAGCTCGCTGTCGTGGAAGCCGGGGTGATCAACGCCGACATCAGTCGAGCAGCAGACGAGTACGGGCTGATGTACGCCCCTGATCCGAGCAGTTTCGAGATCTCCACGATCGGCGGAAACATCGCCACCAACGCCGGTGGACTGCGTTGCGTGAAGTACGGCGTCACCCGCGATTCAGTCCTGGGTCTCGAGGTTGTGCTCGCCGACGGTCGGATCGTGCGGACAGGCCGAAGGACCGTCAAAGGTGTTGCGGGATACGACTTGACCAGTCTTCTCGTCGGTTCGGAGGGAACACTCGGAGTCGTCACGAGTGCCACGCTGAAGTTGCAGCCCAAGCCCAAGACAGCACCGGTCACCGTCGTCGGCAGTTTCGATTCTCTCCGCTCCGCAGCGGACGCAGTTGCCGCGGTCGTTCGCGACGGGATCGGACCGAGCCTGCTGGAGCTGATCGATCGAGCAACGCTGCGCGCAGTCGACGACTGGAAACGAATCGGGTTGGAAGACAACACCGCCGCGATGCTGATCGCACAGGCCGACGGGGTCGATGCCGACGCAGCAGCCGCGGCGATGCAGAAACACTTCGAGAGGGCGGGCGCAGATTTTGTCGCCGTCTCGCAGGACGCGGCAGAAGCCGCACAGCTACTCGAGATTCGCCGACTCGCCTATCCGGCTTCCGAACGACTCGGGCAATGTCTCGTGGAAGACGTCGGGGTCCCGCGGTCGAAACTGCCCGACATGCTCGAGAGTATCGACCGAGCCGCCGCCGAGCACATGGTCAAGATCATGACCGTCGCGCATGCTGGTGACGGCAACGTCCATCCGACCTTCGTCTTCGACCGCACTGCCGACGGCTCGGTCCCCGAAGCCGTGTGGACCGCCGCGGACGAGGTCTTCCGGCGTGCTCTCGAACTCGGAGGAACTCTGACCGGAGAGCACGGCGTCGGCGTTCTGAAGCGTCGCTGGCTCTCTCTCGAGCTCGGCGAGGACAGCATGCAACTGCACCGATCGATCAAGGCTGCCTTCGACCCGCTCGGAATCCTCAACCCGGGTAAGGGTTTCTGATTTCTCGCGTGGTGTTACACAGCATTTACGCGAAAACGGGTCCCGGGTATTGACGCCTGTATATACAGGCATATACATTTATCCGCAGTGACAGTGACCCAGCGCACAAAGCACAAGGCGCAAAGCACCAAGCACGAAGAAGGTGGGCAATACCCCGACGTCGATTCCGTCGCTCGACGGGCTCGCAGCAGAAAGACAGGCCTATGACTCACGATGGACCGGCCGAGGTCATCCTCACTCCGGAACGACGCACTATCGACGTCGTCCCGGATGCAGAACGACACGGCACCCCGCGCAGCCAGTTCACTCTCTGGTTCGGCGCCAACATGCAGATCACTGCAATCGTCGACGGCGCTCTCGCCGTCGTATTCGGCGCGGACGCCATCTGGGCGATCGTCGGACTTCTGATCGGCAACATCTTCGGTGGCGCTGTCATGGCGCTTCACTCCGCACAGGGCCCGCGTATGGGTCTCCCCCAGATGATCTCGAGTCGCGCCCAGTTCGGCGTCAAGGGAGCAGTCGTACCGCTTGTTCTCGTCATCCTGATGTACCTCGGCTTCGCTGCCACCGGCACCGTGTTGGCCGGACAGGCCGTCAACAAGATCCTGCACATCGACAGCCCCACCGTCGGCATCGTCGTCTTCGGTCTCCTCACCGCATTCGTCGCGGTCACCGGCTACAAGCTGATCCACATCGTCGGCAGGATCGCCACCGTCGTGGGCATCGTCGGTTTCTCCTACCTGGCCGTTCGACTGTTCCTCGAGTACGACGTCGCCTCGTACGTCGGCATCAAGGGCTTCGACATAGTCACCTTCCTGCTCGCGATCTCGCTGGGTGCCGGTTGGCAGCTCACCTTCGGCCCGTACGTCGCCGACTACTCGCGTTACCTGCCGCGCAGCACTTCCGAGAGCACCACGTTCTGGTCGACGTTCCTCGGTAGTGTCATCGGATCGCAGTGGTCCATGACCTTCGGCGCTCTCGTCGCGGCCTGCGCCGGCGACGCGTTCCTGAGTAACCAGGTCGGCTTCATGGGAGATCTGGCCGGACCCGCTGCCATCGCCTTCCTGATCTACTTCGTCATCCTGGTCGGCAAGCTGACGGTGAACGTGCTCAACGCCTACGGCGGATTCATGTCGATCCTGACCACCGTCACCGCCTTCAACGGACAGTCGCGAATCTCGAGCACCGCGCGCACCCTCTACATCCTCGGTTTCACTGCGGTCTCGGTCTTGATCGCCATCGCCGCCAGCGCCGACTTCCTGGACAACTTCAAGAACTTCGTCCTGGTGTTGCTGATGGTGTTCACGCCGTGGAGTGCGATCAATCTGATCGACTACTACCTGATCTCCAAGGAACGCATCGACATTCCGGCGCTGTACGACGTCAACGGTCGATACGGAGCATGGAACTTCACCGCATTGGCTTGCTACGCCGCCGGCGTTCTCGCCCAGATCCCGTTCCTCGCCCAGAAGATGTACACCGGCCCCGTCACGGACATGCTCGGCGGCGCCGACATCTCGTGGCTGGTCGGCATCGTGTTCACCGGGCTGATCTATTACCCACTCGCCAAGCGCACGAGCAATCCCCCTTCGTCGATGATCTACCCCGATCACACCGCGATGACCGACTCTCGCGTCTGATCCCCCAACGTCTTTCGAACTTCAGCAAGCTAGGAGAACACAATGGAAATCAGCACCCCCGGCCACGAGCCGCGCCCCGTCCGTGCTCCCCGCGGCCCCGAGCTCACGACGCTCGGTTGGCAGCAGGAGGGTGCCCTGCGCATGCTCATGAACAACCTCGACCCCGATGTTGCCGAGCACCCGGACAGCCTCGTCGTCTACGGCGGAACCGGTCGCGCAGCGCGTAGTTGGGCTGCCTTCGACGCCATGGTCGCCACGCTGAAGACGCTGAAGAACGACGAGACCATGCTGGTGCAGTCCGGCAAGCCGGTCGGTGTCTTCCGCACCAACGAGTGGGCACCGCGAGTGCTGATCGCCAACTCCAACCTGGTCGGTGACTGGGCGAACTGGGAAGAGTTCCGCCGTCTCGAAGACCTCGGCCTGACCATGTACGGCCAGATGACCGCAGGCTCCTGGATTTACATCGGCACCCAGGGAATCCTGCAGGGTACGTACGAGACCTTCGGCGCCATCGCGAAGAAGCGCTACAACGGCTCACTCGCCGGAACGATCACCCTCACTGCGGGTCTCGGCGGCATGGGCGGCGCTCAGCCTCTCGCCGTCACTATGAACGACGGCGTCGCGATCTGCGTCGACTGCGACATCACCCGCATCGACCGTCGTATCGCCCACAAGTACCTCGACACCAAGGCAGACAGCATCGAGCACGCGCTCGAACTGGCGACCGCGGCACGCGATGCCAAGAAGCCGCTCTCCATCGGCCTCGAAGGCAATGCGGCAGAGATCTTCCCGGCGCTGCTGGAGATGAAGGCCCCCATCGACATCGTGACCGACCAGACCTCGGCGCACGATCCCCTCGCCTACCTGCCGATCGGCATCGACTTCGGCGACATGAAGACCATGTCGGAGAAGGATCCGCAGAAGTTCACCGAAGATTCCCGCAACGCGATGGCCGCACACGTCAAGGCCATGGTCGGATTCATGGACGCCGGCGCCGAGGTATTCGACTACGGCAACTCCATCCGCGACGAGGCCCGCAAGGCCGGCTACGACCGTGCATTCGACTTCCCCGGATTCGTTCCCGCCTACATCCGTCCGCTCTTCGAAGAAGGCCTCGGCCCCTTCCGCTGGGCGGCGCTCTCGGGTGATCCCAAGGACATCGAGGCCACCGACAAGGCCATCCTCGAACTCTTCCCCGAGAACGAGCACCTGCGCCGCTGGATCACCATGGCCGGCGAAAAGGTTGCCTTCGAAGGCCTTCCGGCTCGCATCTGCTGGCTCGGATACGGTGAGCGCCACCTCGCCGGCCTCAAGTTCAACGAGATGGTGGCCTCGGGCGAGCTCTCCGCACCGATCGCCATCGGCCGCGATCACCTCGACTCCGGATCGGTCGCCTCGCCGTACCGCGAAACCGAATCGATGATCGACGGGTCCGACGCGATCGCCGACTGGCCGCTGCTCAACGCCCTGGTCAACACCGCGTCCGGCGCTTCGTGGGTTTCACTCCACCAAGGCGGCGGCGTCGGGATGGGGCGCTCCATCCACGCGGGACAGGTGTGCATCGCCGACGGCACCGAACTCGCAGCCAAGAAGCTCGAAGCAGTTCTCACCAACGATCCCGGGATGGGCGTCATCCGGCATGCGGATGCAGGATACGACCACGCCATCGACACGGCAGCCACCCGCGGCGTCCGCATCCCGATGACCGAGAACTGAAACAGCTCCACCACCTCACCCTGAGTTAGGAATTACATTGACCACGAATGGTTCTCGAACCACCGTTCTGACCAACATCGGAACCCTCGTCACCAATGACCCGACTCTGGGTGAGGGCAAGCTCGGCGTACGACACGACGCGGCAATCGTTTTCGACGACGGCGTTGTTGCTTGGGTCGGTGATTCCGCCGACGCCCCGGCTGCCGATATCGGTCAGGATATCGGCGGTCGGGCCCTGCTCCCCGGTTTCGTGGAGAGTCACTCGCACCTGGTGTTCGGTGGCGAGCGGGCCGAGGAATTCGCAGCTCGCATGGCGGGCGAGAAGTACGCCGCCGGCGGCATTCGCAACACCATCGAAGCGACGCGCTCGGCCACCGACGAACAATTGCAGGCCAATGTTCGACGCCTACTCGACGAATCCCTGCGCTCGGGCAGCACAACCGTCGAATGCAAGACCGGATACGGGCAGAACACCGAGAGCGAACTACGCAGCGCACTGATCGCCGGACAGTTCACCGACGAGGTCACACTGCTGGCCGCCCACGTTCCACCACCCGAATATGCCGGCCGCGCCGATGACTACGTCGCCATGGCGTGCGACGAGATGATCCCTGCCTGTGCGCCACACGCGAAGTGGATCGACGTCTTCTGCGAACGAGGGGCGTTCAACCGCGAACAGGCACATGCAGTCCTGAGCGCAGGCGTCGCCGCTGGACTGATCCCCCGCGTCCACGGCAATCAACTCGGCGAAGGGCCAGGAGTTCAGCTCGCCGTCGAGATGGGAGCCGCGTCCGTCGATCACGTCACCTACGTCACCGCCGAGGACATCGACGCCCTGGCTCAGAGTTCCACCGTCGCAACACTGTTGCCAGGTGCCGACTTCTCCACCCGCAACAAGTACCCCGACGCCCGCGCACTGCTGGACGCCGGCGTCACAGTAGCTCTCGGCGCCGACTGCAATCCCGGCACCTGCTACACCACCAGCCTCCCGTTCTGCATAGCAATTGCGGTGCGAGACATGCACATGACACCCGCCGAGGCAGTCTGGGCAGCCACTGCAGGAGGCGCCCGGGCGCTGCAGCGCACCGACGTCGGAACCCTTTCTCTCGGAACACGTGCCGACGCCATCGCGCTCGATGCACCGTCGTACCTCCACCTCGCCTACCGCCCGGGCGTCCCTCTGGTGCGCGAGGTCTGGAAAAACGGCGCACTCGCCACAAGCTACTGAAATACTCACCGGGAGGCCGTCGTGGCTCATCAGATCGCAGTCGACATCGAACCCAAGCCGTGGACCGGGCGCTCCGACGGCACCACTGCCGAGCATCTGCGGTGGCATCATGCCGTGCAACCGTATTCAGCCGAAACAGCTCCCGGCGACTGTGTTCTGATCGGATTCTCCAGCGACGAAGGAGTCCGCCGCAACAAGGGCCGCCGCGGTGCCGCGGATGGCCCCGACGCTTTGCGAGCCGGGTTGGCTTCCATGGCGCTGGCCGAACCACTGCAGATTCAGGACGCCGGAACCGTTGCCGTGTCGGGTGAAGAACTCGAGGCCGGTCAAGCCGCACTCGGGAACGCCGTCAGCGCTGCGCTTGATTCGGGACACTTCCCCGTGGTTCTCGGGGGAGGACACGAAATCGCCTACGGCACGTATCTCGGCGTCGCGGGCTCCGAGTTGCGAACCGCTGGAGCCAAACTCGGAATCCTCAACTTGGATGCGCACTTCGACCTGCGGGGCGATCCGATACCCAGCTCCGGCACACCCTTTCGTCAGATCGCCGAGGACGAAGCCGCGGCAGGCACCTCGCATCAGTACAGCGTGATCGGAATCAGCCAACCGAGCAACACCACGGCACTGTTCGACACGGCTCACCGCCTCGGTGTTCGCTATCTGCTCGACGAAGAATGCGGAGCGATCGGCCGAGGCGTCGTGGATCAGTTCCTCGCAGACTTCCTCGACGACGTCGATCTGGTCTACCTGACCATCGACCTCGATGTCCTGCCTGCAGCTGTGGCGCCGGGCGTCAGCGCACCTGCGGCCTACGGAGTCAGCCTCGAAACCATCCAATACGTATGTGACCGAGTCACATCCAGCGGAAAACTCGCGGTTCTCGATGTCGCCGAACTGAACCCGAGCCTCGACGTCGACAATCGCACTGCCCGAACGGCTGCTCGTCTGATCCACCGGATAGTCACGAAGCACGTGCCGGTTCAGCGCTAGCCTCGGCGCGCCTCCAGCGCATCGAGGATGAGATCGAGACCGTAGGCGAACTCACTCGTGTGGTCGTAAGCCGGACTCAGACCGTGATCGACGATCATCTCGTGAAGGAAGGGCAACTCTTCAGCCGGAAGGTGCTCGAGGATGTCACTCGCAACTTCTTCGACGTCGCCGGGTGCGCTTATCGGTAGATTCGCCTCCTGGAGAACATATCCGCCGATATAGCTGTCGATCAGCGAGGCTCCGTGGGCGGCCATCGGGAGTGTGAACCCGGCCTTCCGGAGGACTCCGAGCACAGCGTCGAGATGACGCAGGGTCGCCGAGCCAGGGTTGCGTCGCGAATCCAGCAGACCGAGAGCCCAACGGTGCTGCGACAGGACTGTGCGAGCGGAATAGGCGCGTCCACGGATTGCGTCTCGCCAATCCGCACACTCACTGTCGGGCAGGTCGATCGCCTCGAAGACCGCATCGACGAGGCCGTCGAGAATCGCATCTTTGTTGGGCACGTGGTGGTAGAGCGACATCGCCTCGATGCCCAGTTCCTGGGCCACCCGTCGCATCGTGACGGCTTCGACACCACCCGCGTCGGCAACGCGGATCGCACCCTCAATTACGCGAGTTCTGTTCAGCGACTGTCGCGGTTGCCGTGACACACAGACTCCCCTCGGCGGAACGAATACGTTGACAACCTTACATACGTAAGTCACCCTTACAGGTGTAAGCCCGCCTTACGTTCGTAAGGCGCTCGCGAAGGGAGACCGCAATGCCGATGCCGAGATGGTGGGGACATGTCAACAAGCGAGTGTTCAATCCTCGCGCGATCTCGAGCGGGAAATGGCCGGTACTGACTCACGTCGGACGCACATCCGGCACGACCTACCGGACACCTCTCGACGCCTATCCGGTCGAGGGTGGCTATGTCTTCATTCTGGTGTATGGATCAGGCTCGGACTGGGTGCAGAACGTCTTGAGAGCGGGAAGCGCTCGACTGTCGGTCGACGAGACGGAGGTGAGCCTCGGCACCCCACGCCTCGTCGCGAAAGACGAAGCATTTCAAGCACTTTCCTCAGACGTGTCCCAACCCCCGAGGCTGCTCCGCATCACCGAGTACCTTCGGATGGATCTGATTACGGCCTGAGGCTGCCACTCACGCGAGGACCTCACGCACGGCGGACCTGACTTCGTCCATGCTGCAACCGGATTCGATCAGTTCGGTACCCGTATGCACCAGCGAGTTGATCAACTTGGCGGTGAGCTTCGGGTCCGACACGCCACGGAGGCGGAGGGCCTCGACCAGCGGAAGCACAAGACTGTCGTGCATTTCCATGATCCGCGAATCTCGAAACGTTTGCGGGGTCAGCGTCGCCAGCGCTCCGACTATCGCATGCTCCCCGTCGGCAACCAGTTGGAGGTTTGCCTCGACGTACGCCCATACCGGATCGTCTGCGCCTGCCATCGCCTCGACGATCTTGTCGTTCCAGCGCGGGAACATGTCTTCGACGACGGCACTGAGGAGATCTTCCCGGGACCGGAAGTAGTGGTAGGCACTCGACCTGGCGAGCCCTGCCTTCGCTGCCACCTCACCGAGCCCCGGCGGCCGGTCCGGGGCCTCGGACAGAAGAGCGTGTGCAGCGTCGAGGAGGGCACGGCGCTGAGCAGCACGATGCTCGACCACAGTGGGCGCATCGATCCTCGGCACCGAATCTCCTCCAGTCCCCTCGCGGGCTTACTCGCTCTGACGCAACCGACCGTCAACCATTTCGAGGATGCGGTCGCAGTGCCCGAGCACGTCGTGATCGTGGGTCACCATGATCGTAGCGACGCCTGCCTCGTGAGTTTCGCGCGAGAGCAGTTCGACCACCTCATGGCTGCGTTTGCGGTCGAGAGCAGCCGTCGGCTCGTCGACGAGCAGTAGCGAGGGATTGCTCATCAATGCCCGAGCGATACCGACGCGCTGGCGTTCACCGCCGGAGAGTTGACCGGGTCGACGATCTGCACGGTGACTCATACCGACCGAGTCGAGCAACTCCTCGGGATCGCGACCCGGCCGCCCCGTGAGCTTGGGAATCATCCGAAGCTGATCGCGCGCCGTCAGCGCTGGAATCAGGTTGCCGGACTGAAAGACGAAGCCGACCTTGTCTCGTCGAAGTTTGGCGAGAGCACGGGCCGGCATCGCCGACACGTCCACGCCGTCGATGACAATCGTTCCACTCGACGGCCGACCGAGTCCGCCGGCCACAGCGAGCAAGCTCGACTTTCCAGCGCCTGACGGTCCGACGATCGCGACAAGTTCGCCGCACGAGACCTCCAGGTTCACGTTGTCGAGGGCGAGCACGGTGGAGTCACCGTCACCGAATCGAAGACTGACAGCGGTCAATACCAATCCGGTTGTGGCCTTTTCGACTGTGGTCATCGGTTTTCTCCCAATGCGGTGAGCGGGTTGACACGGGTAACACGGACGATGGCAACGGCTGCGCCGACCAGCCCGAGTACCGCCAAGAGCACTGCGCCGTTGACGACTGGGCCGGACTCGAGGGCGAACGGCATCCCCCCGCCTTCGAGCCCCGAACCGAGCCCCAAGCCCAGCAACACACCGAGGCCGATGGAACCAAGCAGCACTACCAGTGCCTGCGCCATGCCGTCACGAAGCAGGAAGCCGGTAGAGGCTCCCATCGCGCGCAACACTGCGAGTTCACGACCGCGCTGAACCGTCCAGATACTGAAGAATGCACCGACCACCAGGGCCGAAATCGCGTACAGAAACGCCTTGATCATCGACATAGTCATCATTTCCGCGGAGAACCCTGGTGAGGAGTCGAAAGATTCCTCGAGCGTCTTTGCGGACGTTCCCGCCGCCGCATCGCCCGACACGAGATCCGGTAACGCGCCACCAATGCCCCGAATCGCAACAACACTTGCTTCGGAATAGGCACTGGCATTGGCGGTTTCGCCGATCTTGGCACCGGCGTGAACCTCCTGCCAAGTACGCAGGGGCAGGTAGGCGACGTCGACGTGACCGAAAGTGCGCTTGTCTTCGGTGAATCCGACAACTGTCAGCTCCGTACCGAGTCGATCGAGTATCACGGTGTCACCGATCGCAACACCGTCGTCACGGAAGGTAGAGCTGACGATGATGTCCGTGTCGGCATGCAGCCCCCTCCCGTCGGCGGAGACGGGCTCGAGGAAGGAGCCAGGTTCGATGCCGAAGAGCGTGAGATCGACAGGCGTGCCACTGCGAGTTTTTGCATTGACGATCATGTTGCCGAAGAGCTCGGCGTCTTGGACATCGGGTTGCATACGCCATGCCTGCGCCTGCTCCTCGGTGACGACCGAGCGCGAAAACGCTGAGTCGGCTTTGGTGTCCGGTGCGAAGGCAAACCCCTGAATCGGCGTCCGCTGCAAAGCGGAGACACCGTCATTTACCAGTCCGGACGAGAGGCCGGACAGAATCACCATCAGGATCGAGATGAGGGCAACCACGGCACCCATCAAGAGGAATCGATTTCGCGCAAACCACAGTTCACGCAGGGCGAGGAACATTCGGGAAGCTCCAAAGTCGTCGATACGAGTCACGCCGACTTTTATCGACGCCTTGTCGAAATCATATCGACAAGGCGTCGAAAAACTATGTGAGGTGCGTTACTACTTCCCGTAGTAGACACTCGAGGCGCTGAGCGTCGTATCAGCCCCCGACGCCCACCGGTCGATCCCCGACAATCGAGATTCGATCCATCACACGACGAGCCGGGAAGTAGTCACTGGCCGCGTAGTGCTGGCAGGTCCGATTGTCCCAGAAGGCAACAGTATTCGGCTCCCACTTCAAACGGACCTGAAATTCCGGACGATTGACGTGGCGATACAGCATCGTGAGAAGTTCGTTCGATTCTTCTTCTGACACACCCAAGATCCGTTGCGTGAAGGTCATGTTGACGAACAACACCCGCCTGCCACTTTCCGGAATGATCCGAACCACCGGATGCTGCACAGCGGGGAACTTCGGACGCAACATCTCGACCGCATCCACCGGCATCGACCTGCCGAACGAGTTGATCCAATCGTGTTCTGCAACAAGCGGGTCGATACGCTTCTTGATGTCTTCAGGAAGCAGATCGTAGGCAGCTGCAGTATCGGCCCACAAAGTGTCACCACCCACCTCCGGCACCTCGACCGCACGAAGAACTGCTGCGAACGAAGGAAACTCGTGCCACGTAACGTCGTTGTGCCAGTTGTTCTCGACTCCGCCGACCATCGCATCCTTCGCCAGTGTCGTGACATCGACGTCCGTCTGCCCGGGCTGCGTGTACTTGAAGAACGGATGCTGTTCGAGATCGCCCCAACGCTCGGCAAAAGCTCGATGTTCCGCTCGGTCGAGGTCCTGATCGCGGAAGAAGAGGACTTTCCATTCGAGGAGAGCTCGGCGGAGTTCCGCAATCACGGCATCAGACAGACCCCCGCCGAGTCGAATACCGGAGATTTCCGCTCCGATCGTCGGCGCGACCGCCTTGACCGCAAGGTGTTCGTACGGTGCCGGAACTACCGACTCGGGATTCCGGTGAGCAACGAGTGGACCGTACGCAGCAAGCGGGTCGGTGGGGATCGGAAAGATTGTTGCCGCAGGAAAAAGGGTAGCCATCAGGGCACTTCCTCGAAATCGACGATGTCGTAAAGGACAAAAGTCAGATTAAGTCTGCCTCCTTAAAGTGTCAACGGTCACGTTCTCCGGCGCGAATCTTGACCCTGACGCCGCGTCAAGGTTGGAGAATGGTTTTCACAGACGGAATCCGATTCGATCACGGGAGGGCAGGGCGATGATGACCATCGGCGAGCTGGCCAAATTGGCCGGCACCACCGTCAGGTCCGTGCGCTACTACCACTCGAACGGCCTTCTCGAAGAACCACAACGCCAACCCAACGGCTACCGCATGTACCGGGCGGTGGACCTGGCACGACTGAGTCGCATCCGCCGCCTGCGCGATCTGGGGATTCCTGTTGCCAAGATCGCCGAACTACTCGACGGCGACGCTCACGACACTCGGTCTGCACTCGATACCCTCGACAAGGAATTGGCGACGAAGGCCGAACAGATCGCTGTTCAGCGTGCGCACATCGAGTCGCTACGCCGCAATGCCGATCCTGAACTACCCGACGCGTTTTCGGAAGTGCTCGCACAGTACGTCGTTGCCGGTGCGCCGACAGCGTGGATCGACAACGAGCGTGAACTTCTGATCCTCGCACTCACGGTCTCCGGGGGCGATCCCGAGGTCTGCGATTCACTCCTGTCCGCCCATCGCCGGGTATTGGCCGAGCCGAACCGCGAGCAGGCCATCGAATTGATAACTCGTATGTATGCCCTCGCCGACGCACCGGCTGACGCGGACACGATTGCGGCCCTTGCCATTCAGTTCTGCGACTTCACCGAGCGCGTGCTACCCGAACAGGCTGCACCGGAGGACGCTTCCCCCACCCGGCTGGTAGCGGTACTGCGCGAACACCAAGCGGATCGACGAACCGTCACCCAGGAAAGATTCGCGAAGGCTGTGGCCGCGGAGTTCGCCGCCCGTCAATCCCGCCTCTGAAAAACCCTGATTAGCCCCCACATTCGAAGTGGGGTGACCAACACTGCCCGAAAATGGGCTCAACGCAAGGACACGACAATGACTGGATTCACCATGCCCAGATCACGCATGCCTCGATCACGAAGGTGGCTGGCTACCACAATCGCCGCTGCCGCACTCGCCGTACCTGCATTGGCGGCGTGCTCGGATCCTGCTACTCCGCAGGAAGATCCACAATCGAATCTCAGCGCGTTCTACGAACAGGATCTCGAGTGGGGGCCATGCGCCACAGACACCGGAACGTCGACCGCAAGTGAATGCGCCATGGTCACAGTACCTTTGGACTATTCCGCCCCCGACGGCAAGACGATCGAAGTGGCGATCTCGCGGGTCGCATCCACCGACCCCGCACAGCGACGCGGGATCCTGCTCACCAACCCCGGCGGCCCGGGCGGCCGAGGACTGGGATTGCCCGAGATTCTGAATGCGGGCATGACACCGGAAGTCGCAGCGGCATACGACGTCATCGGCACGGACACCCGAGGACTCGGCAAGAGCACACCGATCGACTGCGGCGTCGAACAGATGACATGGATGCGGTCGCCGGGCACCACGGACGAGGGATGGAACGAGAGTGTTGCGCTCGCACGCGAGGCCGCTGACACATGCTGGGACAAGTACCCGGACTATCTGCCGCACATCAATACTCAAAACATCGCCCGCGACCTCGACGTGATTCGTGGCGCCCTCGACCAGGAGAAGGCGTCGTACTTCGGGTGGTCGTACGGCACATACCTCGGTGCAACCTATGCTCAAATGTTCCCGGACAGGATCGACCGTGTGGTTCTCGACAGTGCACCGGATCCGAAGAAATACGGATACGAGATGTTCCAGGACATGGGCCCGGCCAACGAGAAAGCGATCGACGGATTCTCGCAGTGGGCAGCAGAACACAACTCCACCTATGCACTCGGATCGACGCCCGCCGAAGTTCGCGCCCTCATCGAGAAGCTGATCTCGGACGCGGCCACCACTCCGATACAGATCGGTGATCATGCCGTCGACGATCACGTCCTTCCATTCCTGATGTACGTCAACGGAACCGGCGACACCGAGAAGGAAAGTGAGGCATTCGCACAGGTATTGGTTCAGTTGCGCGATCTCGCCGCAGGCAAGACCGTCGAGAACATCCATCCCCAGCTGACGAGATTGATGCAGGCATGGTTCCAGACCGAACTGGGAACCGGTCCTGACTATGCCGGGACAATCGCCATCGTCTGCGGAGACGTATCGATGCCGAGCGATCCCCAGTGGTACCGCAACAAGTTGGAGGAGCACCGTGATGATCAGCCGATCTTTGCCGGCACACACAACACGATCATGCCGTGCGCGTTCTGGCGCAGTGAGGCCCCTACGCGGATCGACATCGACAACAACGTTCCGGCATTGCAGATCCAGGCAACCGGTGACACCCGCACGACGTACGACGAAGGCCTCGGCATGCATGAAGCGATGAAAGGCTCACGGCTCGTGACAGTTCCAGGCCGCACTCATGCGGTGTTCCCGGGCTACGCGAATACTTGCGCGAACGCCGCCGTCAACTCGTACCTGCTCGACGGCTCACTGCCGGCCGAAGACGTGGTGTGCGAGTCGTGACCTCAGCCCGTCAGCTCGCTCTTGATCTCGTTCTTGAGAACTTTGCCGACCTTGGAGCGAGGTAGATCGTCCCAGACGATGACTTGCTTCGGAGTCTTCACACTTCCGATGCGAGCCTTCACGAAAGCCATCACCTCGGCGCCGTCGATGTCGGCGCCGAGGTGCGGTTGCACCACTGCCACAACGCGTTCGCCCCACTTGTCGTCCGGCAACCCGATCACTCCGCAGTCCTGAATCCCCGGATACGCCATGAGTACCTGCTCCACCTCGACCGAATAGACGTTGAAACCGCCGGTGATGATCATGTCCTTCGCACGGTCGACGATGAACAGGAAATTGTCCTCGTCCAGGTACCCGATATCGCCGGTGTGATGCCAGCCGTGGGCTGACGCTTCCGCGGTTGCGTCGGGGTTCTTGTAATAACCCGCCATCACCAACGAACTGCGAATCACCACCTCACCACGCTCGCCACGTCCGAGCAGCGCGCCTTTGTCATCCATGATCCCGACGGTCACCAGCGGCGACGGTCGACCGGCCGAGGAAAGTCGTGACGTTGCGACAGTGCCGTCCGAGCCGAAGTGCTCCTTCGGTGACATCGTCGAGATCATCATGGGGGCTTCACTCTGCCCGAACAGCTGAGCCATGACCGGGCCGATCTTGTCGATCGCCTCCGCGAGTCTGGTCGGGGAGATCGGCGCCGCTCCGTACCAGAAGCATTGCAGCGAGCTGAGATCCGTGGCAGACAGGGCCTCGTGCTCGAGCAGCATGTAGATGAGCGTCGGCGGCAGGAAGGTGTGAGTCACCTTGTGCTTCTGAACGTTCGCGAGGAAGTACCCGAGATCGGGCTTCGGCATGATCACTACTTCGCCGCCGAGGGCCATGATCGGGAAGCACAGAACACCGGCGGCGTGAGTCAGCGGTGCCAGCGCCAGATACACCGGGCGCCCCTCGAACGGATAACTCATCAAGGTGATTGCGGTCATCGTCTCGATGTTGTGCCCGGTCAACATCACTCCCTTTGGCCGTCCAGTTGTACCACCGGTGCCGACCAGCATGGTGACGTCGTCGGGCGCCGCGGCGTCGAGTTCTTCTTCCCCGAGCCAGCTTTCGAGGGACTGTGCCGAATCCCACTCGCCGTCGATACAGACGAGCGTCACCAACTGGGGAAGAGCATCCTTGATCTGGTCGACGAGCGGCGCATAGGACTTCTGGAAGAACAGAGCGCGACAATCGAACAGATCCAACAGGTCTCGGTTTTCCGCAGCTTCGTTGCGAGGGTTGATCGGGCACCAGACTGCGCCAGCCCTACTGATACCGAATACGCAGGAGAACGAGATCGGGTCGTTGCCGGACAAAATCGCGACCTTTTCGCCCGCCGCGATGCCCGAAGCCGCGAGCGAAGCTGCGAAGCGTCGGCTGAACTGCTGCACCTCGCCGTAGGAGAGAGTGCGCTCCCCCATCGTCAAACACGGTGCAGTGGAACCAAGAGAGGCTCCCTTGTCGAGATAGTCGGTCAAACGCATGGGGAGCCTCCAGGGCGGGGCTCCCGGCGTGCTACACGCCGGGAGCCGTGAACATGATGACGAGGACGACGAGTTAGGCGTTGATGGTTACTTCCGGCTCCAGAGCCAGCCCGAAACTACGTAGCGCGCCGAGCAGTTCGCGATGGCCGAACGCCTGGCAAGCCGAGGCAAGCCCGGTCCGCTTCGGCGCCTGCTGGAGCAGAGAATGCGCTGCATAGGCGTGCAGGAGGCCCGTCTGCTTGTAGTTACAGTTTCCGTGGATCACGACGTGCGAGCGACCCAGCGGGCCCGACGCGTATACGGAGTCGAGTGAGGTGTTGATGCGCGGATTTTCACGAGGGGGCATACCGGCCTGAACCGATCCGGCGATCTCGGCCAAGGCGGCTTCCTGCTCGTCGGCGGGCAGGGTCTTGATCTGCTCCTCCACGATCTTCTGCGTCGCGACAACGCCTTCCATCACGGTGCGGTCGAACACTCCGCCCGCAGCCTTGACGTTGGAAACTCGCGGATCGTTCTTGAACCACACCGGGTGGCATGTTCCGCCCCACGGCAATGCAAGCGCAGTTTCGTGCTGGCCCGGAACGACGACGTCGAAAGTCTGGCCGGGCGCCCACTGCACGTACTTGTTCTGCTCGAGGTAGTACCAGTTTGCCTTGAGGATGGTGAAGATCGTCTGAGTGGACGCGTAGGTGGGAAATCCCTTCCACAGCACGAGGATGTCGAGCGTATCGAGGCCCGGTGTTTCCAGTGCGATATTGGCCGCGATCTCACCGGTGGTGTACATCTGCGCGATACCGGGCGAGAGGAGCAGGCCCTTCTCCTGGTACTTGTCGCTGAACTTCTCCTGGACGTCGAGTACCCAGTCCTGCTCACCGGTTGTGTCCATGTAGTGGCAACCGGCATTCAACGCGGCCTCGACGACGGTCCCGCCGAGCTTGATGAACGGCCCGACCATGTTGCTGACAACCTGTGCACCGGTGAACAATTCGGTGAGAGCCTCGACCGTGTGCTCGACCTCGACGACCTCGTGATCGACGGTGTCTAATCCGGGGATCTTATCGAGGACCTCTTGGATGCGAGCGGCGTCGCGGCCGGCTGCGATGAACGGGATGTTGAACTCGCGCAGGTATTCACACACCAGACGGCCGGTGTACCCGGAGACGCCGTAAACGATGACGGGCTTCTTTTCGGACATGTTCGTGGAACCTTTCGAAGACGTGAGAAGGGTGTACGTACGAATGAAGGGCGAGTTACATGCCCATGCCACCGTCGACCGGTAGGCCGATTCCGGTGATGAATCGCGCGGCGTCGGAGGACAAGAACACAACGGCGTCAGCCATGTCGTTCACTTCACCGAGGCGGCCGAGCGGGGTGAGGCCGATGACGTCTCCGACTGCTGCTTCGGCGCTGGGCCAGAGACCGAGCTTCTCCATGTCCGCCGCGAGTCCGAGACCCATCTCCGTGGCGACAAGACCCGGGTAGATGCAGTTGACGCGGACTCCGTAGCCGAGCTTGCCCGACTCGGCGGCGGCAACTCTGGTGAAGCGATCGACCGCGGACTTGGTCGCGGAGTATCCACTGATCCCGGGAAACGGAATGGTTGCGGCCACTGAAGAGATGTTGATGACGGAACCGCCGGTTCCGGCTACGCCACCCGGACGCATGCTGCGCAGTCCGTGTTTGGTTCCGAGCGCTGTTCCGAGGATGTTGACCTCACACATACGGCGGATGTCGTTCGGATCGAGGTCGACCACCAGCGAGGAAATCTCGATGCCTGCGTTGTTGACGAGGATGTCGAAGCCGCCGAGAGTCTCCGCGGTGGCGGCGACTGCCTCTTCCCAGTTGGCGTCGTCGGTGACGTCCAGCTTTACGAAGCCGGTTTTGACTCCGCCCGAACCAACAGCCTCTGCGGTGGCACGACCCTCGTCTTCGAGAACGTCGCCGATCATCACTGACGCCCCCGCCTTAGCCAACGCCTCAGCCATTCCGGCTCCGAGCCCCTTGGCACCACCTGTGACCAGTGCTTTTCGTCCCTCGAGATCAAACACGCTCATTTTCGACTGCCTCCATGACTGAAACGACTCTCGCGATGCCACCGTTCACAGCGACGCTGCCAAGTGGTGTGAGTCACAGAGTATTCAACTTTGGACGAGTGTCAAGAGAAATCTTGACGACTGTCAAGATTTTGTTACACGCTCGTCAAAGACCAGGGGTTACACTGATTCGGACGCGGTGATCGTGCCGCTGTGGAAACCGCAGGGAACAGGACGTGCCATCGTGACCACGACAGTCGAGAAGCCTAGTGAGGCAGGGAAAAAGGCTGCACCTAGCTCACCGGGCCAGCAGTCCGACTCCGCGAAGCGGTCCGACTCCGCCAAGCGGTCCAACGCAGACAAGGTGTCGCGTCGCCAGGTCGACAAATTCTCCGAGCGACGTGATCAACTCGCCGAGGCCGCACTGCAAACCCTGGCCGAATTGGGCTACGCACGCACGAGCCTGCGCGAAATCGCCCAGAATTCGGAGTTCTCCCACGGCGTCCTGCACTACTACTTCAGCGACAAGGTCGATCTCATCACCCACTGCGTGCGCCACTACAAGGCACGCTGCGTCACCCGCTACGACGGCATCGTCGCCACCGCGAAGACACCGGAGGAACTGAAAACCGGTTTCGGCGCACTGCTCGCCGAGACCATGATCGAAGAACCCACGATGCACCGCCTCTGGTACGACCTGCGCGCGCAGTCGATGTTCGAGGAGTCGTTCCGAGCCGACGTCGCCGCGATCGACGAGAGTCTCGAAAACATGATCTGGCGCATTGTTTCTCGCTACGCCGAGCTTCTCGACGTAGAGGCATCGGTCACCTCGGCGGCGATGTACGCAATCTTCGACGGCCTGTTCCAGCAGAGCCTGCTGCGCCATCTGTCCGGCGATCAGACTGCCGCAAACTATCTTTCGGTGAGCGTCCAGCAGATGCTGCCTCTGGTAGTGCCCACTTCCTGATCAGCGAGCAGCGATGCCTTCCGCGACGTACCTGGCTCCGCGATCGAATTCTCCGACCACGTCGTAATCGGCGTCTTGCCGCCAGAAGCGGACCAACGCTCCGTACGTACCACCGATCATCTGTGCGAGAAAGAGCGGCGGGTAGTCCGATCTCACTTCGCCGGCTTCGATACCGGCAGTGACGATCCGGAGAAGTTCCACGTGGAACCGATGATCGTGGGCCGCCCCCGCTCCGGAGGAGGCGAAGTCGCGCTCGAGTTCTGCAGTCACCATGCGCAGATAGCGCGGGTGCATGATCGCTTGCTGCGCAAAGTCCTGAAAAATCCGGGAGATCCGATCAGAAGTCGGCATCGGCGATTCCATGAGCTGATCCACCAGTGCCGCAAGCTGATCGAGATGATCACTGTGCAGCGCCTCGAGAACCGAGTCCTTGCCCTGGAAGTAATTGAAGAAGGTGGCTCGCGACACCTCGGCTCGCTCGGCGATGTCGTCGACGGTCGTGCTGGCGAAACCCTGCGCCGAGAACAGAATTCGAGCAGCCGAGAGCAACCTGTCGTTGGTGTCGCGCTTGTTCTGTTCTCGTTTGGAAATCACGTCGACCTGCCCTTCTCCGCCTCAGAACACAGTCTTCGCCACAGTCCGGAATGTGTCCAATGTCCGTCCCGTCAGGTGACGCACCTCCGCCTCCGATAGGTGGACTACAGTCCAATTATGTCGACTGTTTCCACCGAACGCCATGACCGCGTTCTCATCGTCAGGATCGAACGCGAAGAACGCCGTAACGCGATCAACCGTGAGACTGCCGAGGGAATCGAAGCCGCGCTGAATCTTCTCGACGACGACCCTGATCTGTGGGTCGGCATCATCACCGGAACCCCCAACATCTTTTGCGCCGGAACCGATATCCGAGAGCGGGCCGACCTTCGCATGCCTCGCGGCGGTGAGTACGGCGTCATTCGGCGCCGGCGGAACAAGCCCCTGATCGCTGCAGTCGAGGGCTACGCGCTTGGTGGCGGTTTCGAAATCGCACTGGCCTGCGATCTGATCGTCGCCTCTGCCACAGCGCAATTCGGCCTTCCCGAAACCAAACGCGGTCTGGTTGCGACGTCCGGCGCACTCTTTCGGGCTCCTCGCGCGCTTCCGATCAACGTCGCCCGTGAACTCTTGATCACCGGCCGCACACTCGATCCCGAACGGGCAAAGGACCTCGGCGTCGTCAATGCAGTCACTGCCCCTGGTAAGACACTCGACGAGGCACTGGTGATGGCAGCGGAGATCTGCGAGTCCTCCCCCACCTCCGTGAGTCTGAGTTTGAAGGCCATCGAGGCTCTCTACGCCGACGCCGACGCCGACGGATGGAAGGTCACCGACGACGCCAAGGACGCAGTGTTGCGCTCTCCGGACATCGCCGAAGGACTCGACGCTTTCGCCAATCGTCGGACACCCCGGTGGAGCGGACTGCCGCCCGCATGACAGACCACAATCCGAGACAGATTTCCTATACGTCTGGTCGGAAAGGGTATGAACCGGTTACAGTCTCTCCTGTGACGGGAATCGACGCATACGAGACGGGCACGCTGCTGACGCGGCGGCGCCATGTCGACTTTGCGCATGTCTGTACATCCGGGTGTCCGATCTACTGATCGGACCTACGACGTGAGCGCCGCTCACGTCGATACTCGTATGTACACCCAGATCAGGGGACAT
Organism: Rhodococcus sp. SG20037; assembly: GCF_031763325.1. Lineage (NCBI taxonomy): Bacteria > Bacillati > Actinomycetota > Actinomycetes > Mycobacteriales > Nocardiaceae > Rhodococcus > Rhodococcus sp. SG20037. The sequence goes on from NZ_CP134497.1 coordinate 5,398,241, forward strand.
TTCTGTCATGACCACCGCCTCCATCTCACACCTGAGTTCCGTCGTAGCAGCCAACGCCGACGCCATCGACAAAGACGCGAGCAAAGCGCACGTCGTCTTCAAGGCTTCCGCCCAGGCGCACGACGCCGTTGCCAGCACTATTTCTCTCGGTAAGTACAGCGTCGAGGTCGACGAGCCGCCGGCCCTCGGCGGCGAGAACACCGCAGCCAATCCTGTCGAGTACTACCTTGCTTCCCTGCTCTCCTGCCAGGTGGTCACCTACCGCGTCTGGGCGGACAAACTCGGTATCGCTCTCGACGACATCTCGGCCAGAGCCGAAGGTGACCTCGACGTTCGTGGATTCTTCGGCTTCGACGACGCCGTCCGTCCGGGATTCTCCGAGGTCCGCGTGGTCGTCACCCTGACCGGCCCCGAAACCCGCGAGCGCTACCTGGAACTGCAGGAAACGGTCGACGCACACTGCCCCGTACTCGATCTCACCCGCAATCCCGTCCCAGTGCATACAGTCGTCGAAACCGCCTGACCCGCACCAACCCACCTTCACCACGGAGTATGAATTCATGAGCGAGAACACCCCCGTCGATACCGATCCGACCGCCGATTGGTCGTTCGAAACCAAGCAGGTCCACGCCGGACAGGGCCCGGACAGCGCTACCAACGCTCGGGCGCTTCCGATCTACCAGACCACCAGCTACGTCTTCGACAACACCGACCATGCGGCGGCGCTCTTCGGCCTCGCCGAGCCGGGCAACATCTACACCCGCATCATGAACCCGACGCAGGACGCCGTCGAGCAGCGCATCGCCGCCCTCGAAGGCGGAGTCGCGGCTCTGCTGGTTGCGTCCGGTCAGGCCGCCGAATCCTTCGCGATCCTCAACCTCGCCGAGGCCGGGGACCACATCGTCTCAAGCCCTCGCCTGTACGGCGGCACGTACAACCTCTTCCACTACACGCTGCCCAAGCTCGGTATCACCGTCGACTTCGTCGAGGACCCGGACAACCTCGATCACTGGCGTGAGGCAATCCGTCCGAACACCAAGGCGTTCTACGGCGAAACCATCTCCAACCCCAAGAACGACGTGTTCGACATCCCCGGCATCAGCGCAGTCGCCCATGAGCACGGCATCCCGCTGATCGTGGACAACACGGTCGCAACTCCGTACCTCATTCAGCCGCTGAAGCACGGCGCCGACATCGTCGTCCACTCCGCCACCAAATACCTTGGCGGACACGGCACCGCGATCGCCGGCGTCATCGTCGACGGTGGCACGTTCGACTGGACCCAGGGACGCCACACCAACTTCACGACCCCCGACCCCAGCTACCACGGCGTCACCTTTGCCGATCTCGGTGCACCCGCCTACGCCCTCAAGGCACGCGTTCAGCTTCTGCGCGACCTCGGCTCGGCCATCGCACCGTTCAACGCCTTCCTCATCTCGCAGGGTATCGAGACACTGAGCCTGCGCATCGAGCGCCACGTGTCCAACGCCCAGAAGGTCGCGGAATTCCTCGAGGGCCGCGCCGAGGTCACGTCGGTCGCGTACGCCGGACTGGAATCCTCGCCCTGGCACGAGCGCGGAAAGCAGCTGGCTCCCAAGGGAACCGGCGCCATCGTCGCGTTCGAGCTCGCCGGTGGAGTCGACGCAGGCAAGAAGTTCGTCAACGCTCTGACGTTGCACAGCCACGTCGCCAACATCGGTGACGTTCGCTCACTCGTCATCCACCCCGCGTCGACGACGCACTCGCAGCTCACCCCCGAGGAGCAGCTCGCTTCGGGCGTCACCCCGGGGCTCGTCCGCCTTGCGGTCGGCATCGAAGGGATCGACGACATTCTCGCCGACCTCGAAACCGGTTTGGCCGCAGCAGCTTCCTGATCTATCGCACGAAAAAGCTCGGCCCCGATATGCATTGGGACCGAGCTTTTTCGTTGCGTAAGAGCTAGCTCTTGGGAGTGAACGCGGCCAGCGGTTCACTCTCGGACCAGTCATGGCCCCAGTAGCTGTCGGCCGTGATTTCCTCAGCGGTGTAGAAGGCTTCGTCAACAAGCATGCCTTCGCAACCGAACTCCAGATCCCATCCACCCGGTGCGCGCACGTAGAACGACACCATCTTGTCGTTCGTGTGGCGACCCAACGTCGAGGAGATCGAGAAGCCGAGCTTGGCAACACGATCGAGAGCCTGACCGACGGCGTCGAGAGTCTCGGCTTCCATCATCAGGTGCACGAGACCGGGCTCGTCAACCGGCGGCGCCGGGCACAACGCCAGGCTGTGGTGGCGCTGGTTGACACCCATGAAGCGAACGCGGCGAGCCGGCGGCGGCGCATCGATACCGCCGAGACGGATGGAACCGCGCGGGAGGAATCCGAGCACCTCGGTGTAGAAGGTGTATGCCTCGTCGAAACGCGTAACCGGAAGCACCACATGGCCGAGGCCCTGATCGCCGGTGACGAAACGGCCGCCGTGCGGGGTGACCAACGGGCTGTGGTCGAGTACCGGTCCGAAGAAGACCTCGACTCGGTTACCGTTGGGATCGTCGAATGCGATGACCTGCTCGGCATCGCGGTAGCTGGCGTCGACCTCGGAAAGAACCTCGACCTCGACTCCGGCCTTCTCCACTGCTTCACGAACACGCTGGAGCGCGAACTGATCTCGCACTTCCCAGCCCACTGCGAGAGCCTTGTCCGTCTCACCGGGCAGGACGATCAGTCGCGCACGACGCTCGTCCAGGCGCAAGTAGAGGCCGTCGGCTTCCGGGCCACTACCGACCGCGAGGCCGAGTCCGTCGACCACGAGCTCGCGCCAGCGAGCCACGTCCTGCGTTTGGATCCTGAGATACCCCAGGCCCCGAATTTCAGTCATGCCTAACCGTCCTTGCTTCGAAAGTATTTGTGGGACTAGATCATCGAGCGGTGGATACCCTGCGGTTCGCCGCCGAGCTGCGAGAGCGTCGACGCATGGAAAATGGAGCCAGGTACGTGGATCGCGTGCGCGAGACCGGCATGAGCATCACGCCAGAACCGCTGCATCGGCGTGTTCAACTGCAAAGCCCCACCACCGGAACGAGCAAAGATCTCGTCCACCGCACGCACCGCCCGCCACGCAGCAGCAGTCTGCGTACGGCGACCGATCGCACGAAGCTCGAACGAAACTTCCTGCCCCTTCTCGGTCATGTCCCAGAAACGATCCACCGTCTCCAAGATCGCAGCCCGAGAAGCAGCGATCTCGGCCGCCGCCTCACCGATCGCGAACAGCACGTACGGATCTTCCTTGATCGGAACACCACTGACCGTCACCCGCTCACGCTGCGCCGCCATGTTGCACGCCAACGCACCCTCGGCGATACCGATCAACGACGAGGTGATCCCCAACGGGAAAATGCACGAGAACGGGAACTTGTACAACGTCTCCGTACGACCCGCTTCCTTCCACGCCGTCCCGTCGTACACCTTTCCGGCGTCGATCGTGCGGTACGTCGGCAGGAATGCGTCCTTGACGATCAGGTCCTTCGACCCGGTTCCGCGCAGGCCCACGACATTCCAGCTGTCCTGGTCGATGTCGTAATCGGAGCGCGGCAGCAGTACGTGCAGGTGCTTCGGCGGCATCAACGGCTTACCGGACTCGTCACCGACCATCGCGCCGATCATGATCCAGTCACAATGATCGGTACCGGAGGAGAACGACCAGCGACCGTTGAGGATGTACCCACCCTCGACCGGCCTCGCCACGCCCATCGGCGCATACGGCGACGCCATCCACGTATCGGGATCGGTTCCCCACACCTCTTCCTGAGCCTTGCGGTCGAAGAACGCAAGCTCCCACGGATGCACACCGACGATGCCGCTGACCCAGCCCGTGGCACCGTCCATCGCGCCGATAGCCATTGCCGTCTCGGCGAATTCACGCGGATGCGCCTCGAGGCCTCCGAACTCCTTCGGCTGGAACATCCGGATGACGCCGGAGTCGCGCAAACGCTTCGCGCTGCCGTCCGTCAAGCGCATCAGCTTGTCGCCCTCGACTCCGTCGGCGCGGATCTCGTCGGCGAACTGTGAGATGTTGTCCAGAACCTGACCCATGATTTTTCCGGCTTTCTGGTTTCGCTACCCGGCGAGTGCCTGGGCAGAATGAAAATCTGTTGGTGAAACGGTGGCAGGTAGCCCACCGAAGTGCAGAAACGCTTCCCGGTGAGTGGGAGCACCCCTGTGCGCCTTTTTGGTAGTGGGGGCTACCAAAAAGGCGCACGGGCCTTACTTGCCTTCTGGACGCGTCAGAAATGCCAGAACGGACGCGACCCAGGCGTCGCGAGCTTCGATCATCGTCCAGTGTCCGCAGTTGGGGAAGATGTGAACTTCGCCGTTGGGGATGTCGCGCATCGGCAGAATCGCCATGTCCACGGGGCTGACGCGGTCGTCGCGTCCCCAGGTCAACAGCGTCGGCGCCTTGATCTTGTTCAGCTGCGCCCAGTACGGCACGGCGGTCGACGCAGCGGCAGCCGCGCCCATGGCGGCCATGGCCTTGCTGCTGTACATACGACGGGCGATCTCGAGCGTCGTCGGCTCGGTGGCCAGGGCCCAACGCTCTTCGATGAGCTGCTCGGTGACGACGGCACGGTCGAAGACCATCGAATGCAACCAGCGGACCAGGGCTTCGCGGGTGGGGTTGTCGGTGAACTCCATGAGGAGTTTGATGCCTTCACCGGGCCCCGGCGAGAAGGTGTTCTTTCCCATGCCGCCGATGGTGACGAGCTTGCTCACCCGGTGCGGCTCGTCGATCGCGACCTTGGTGGCGACGATGCCGCCCATGGAGTTACCGATCATGTGGACCGGGCCGAGGCCGAGGCCGTCGAGGAACATCCCGACCGACGCCTGCGCCATCATCATCGGATGGTCGGGGCCGGGATCGCTGACGCCGAATCCGGGAAACTCGAGAACGTAGCAGTGGAAGTGCTCCGCGAAGTCCGCGAGAACGCCGCGGTAGTTACGCCAACCGGTGACGCCGGGGCCCGATCCGTGCAGCAGCAGGAGCGGCGGGCCGTCGCCGGCTTCGTGGTACCGGAGCACACCGAGATCGGTCTGCAGTTCCTTCAGAGTTCCCTCGTAGCTCAGTTCAGTCGTCATGGTCCGAACGGTGCCATCAGTACCGCTGAGCTGCTATGACTCGTCCCGATCAGCGAGACAAGTCGATCAAAATACGTCAGATCCAGTGGTCGGACGACGCTGCCAGCAGGCGATCCATCGTCTCCGCCGAGAACGTATTGGTCGGAACGGGAGGCGTTTTGCGGCCGCGGCGAGGAGCACCCAGTTCGGGGTACAGCGTCCGTGAGACCTCGCGAGCCGCGTCGACGACCAGCGGAGCAACTCGCTCGAGCTGAGCGGTCCGCATGTCACCACACAACGCGATGCTGCCGACGGGACCCTCGTGTCCGCGAATTGCCGAAGCCACACAAGCGACTCCACGCGCTGACTCCCCTCGTTCGAAGGCCAGTCCCCGACGCTGACGGATGCGGTTCAGTTCCTGGTGGAGCACAGCGACGTCGGTGATCGTGTTCTCGGTACAGCGGGGAAGAGAAGACCCGAACAGAGCGTCGACGCGCTCAGGGTCGATCCACGCCAGCATCGCCTTGCCACCAGCCGTCGAATGAGCGAGCACTCTGCCGCCGACGCGGGACGGGAGCGCCGCGGCGAATCGTCCGCCGACCTTGTCGAGATAGACGCTCTCGCGTCCGTCGAGCACCGACAGGTGAACGACCATGCCGGTCTGCAGGTGCAGTTCGTGCAGAAGCGGTGCAGCGGCTTCGCGGATCTGGCTGTGGCCGCCGTCGCCACCACCGAGGCCGAGCGCGCGACGCCCGAGGCAGTAGCCGAACGATGCGTGATCGACCCAGTCCAGCTTGACCAGCTGATCGAGAATGCGGTGGACCGTGGAGCGCGGCAACTGAGTACGGCACGCGACCTCTTCCAGCGTCAGCCGCGCGGCGCGGCCGTCGAAGGCGTCGAGAATCAGTGTCATCCGCTCGACCATCGACGGCGGCAGATCCTTCTTGGGTTGCCCACCGGCAGTCTGGACGGTGGACAGTGTGTCGTTCATGTCAACAATGGTCATGGACGCCTCCCGAAAACTGGAATTGATTCTACCGACTATAACCCAGGTCACAGTTTCTGGAAAGTGAATCGATCTTTTCGATCCCGATCAGCGGTAATTCACCTGCCACCGGGCGAGTGGGGACGCTATAAACGCCCGATGCACCTGGGAATCGTCACACCGGTCCTGATTCAGCACCCGAGCACGCGCTCGGAGTGGGAGGCAAGTGCTGACATCGGCGAGATCGCCACAGTGGCCACCACGGCGGATCGACTCGGTTTCCATCATCTGACCTGCAGTGAACACGTGGCGGTCCCCGAGGAGATTGCCGCCGAGCGCGGCGGAACCTACTGGGATCCGCTCGCCACCCTTGGTTTTCTCGCCGCGCGTACATCAAGAATCCTGCTGGCGACCCAGGTGCTGGTGTTGGGCTACCACCACCCCCTCGAGATCGCCAAGCGTTACGGAACGCTTGATCGCGTCAGCAATGGACGCCTGATACTCGGCCTCGGGGTGGGGACTCTGAAACAAGAATTCGATCTCATAAATGCTCCATTTGCCGACCGAGGAGCGCGCGCTGACGATGCCTTGGCCGCACTTCGGGCATCACTGTCGACGCCGACTCCGGAGTATCACGGCGAGTTCTACGACTACTCCGGATTTGTCGTCGAACCCCACGCCGTCCAGAAACGGGTGCCGCTGTGGATCGGCGGCCGGACCAAGAGATCGCTGCGCCGGGCCACCACACACGGCGACGGGTGGGTGCCGTTCGGGCTGCGATTCTCCGAACTGAAGGAAATGCTCGATGCCACGACGCTCCCCGACGGATTCGACGTGGTGCTTCCCGCCGGTGCGCCGCTCGATCCTCTCGGCAATCGCGAATCCACCCTTCGCGCCTTGACTCGCGTCCGTGACGCCGGGGCGACCATCGCCAGCTGCTCGGTCGGCGCTCGAAGCGTCGAGCACTACTGCGAACAACTCGAAGAACTTCACCGAATCGCCCTCGCCGAGGGCTTTTCTTTCACCACTTCCTGATTCCCCGACAATTCAAGGCAAAGGACGTACCGATGACCGACTCGACCGCCCTGATCGAATCCCTGCTCGCCCGAGTGGAATTGCTCGAGGACAAGCTCGCGATCACCGAACTGCTGACCACATACAGCCCTGCCGTCGACAGCGGATCAGCCGACGAGGTCGCGAACCTGTGGCTCGAGGACGGCGTCTACGACGTCGATACCGGTGCGATGCACGGCCGCGGCGAACTGCGCGCGATGGTTCACAGCGCCTCGCACCAGAACTGGATCATGAACGGCGCGGCCCACATGATGACACCCGCGCACATCCGCATCGACGGCAACAAGGCCGTCGCGACCTGCCATTCGCAGTTGGTCATCAAAGACCCCGAGAACCCGACGGGATTCAAGGTCCTCCGCATCACCGCGAACCGCTGGGAACTGATCAAGACGGACGGCGAGTGGAAGGTCGAACTGCGTACCAACGCCCTCCTCGACGGCCGACCCGAGGCTCGCGCTCTCCTGGCTGCCGGCGTGACGGCCTAACCGGCCTGTGCGCGGTTAGGGACCCTCTGCGGTCGCTAACCGCGCACAGCTGTTGAAAGTTCGGCTCCCCGAACTCTATAGTTCACTTATTCGAACCAACAGGTCCGAGTACGTGTGACCAGGAGACCGATGAGCACCAGTACGCAAGAGCCGACGACTCCGCGCCGACGACCCACGGGGAGATCCATCGCCCTGCTCGGTCCGGCGTTCGTCGCGGCAATCGCGTACGTCGATCCGGGCAACGTCGCCGCCAACCTCACCGCCGGCGCCAAGTACGGCTACCTCCTCATCTGGGTACTCGTACTCGCCAACGCGATGGCCGTCCTCGTGCAGTATCTGTCCGCGAAACTCGGTCTCGTCTCCGGCAGATCCCTGCCCGAAATGCTGGGTCAGCGCCTGCGTAAGAACAACCGCCGCGCCTTCTGGCTCCAGGCCGAGATGATGGCGATCGCGACCGACGTCGCCGAAGTCATCGGCGGCGCCATCGCACTCAACCTGCTCTTCAACATCCCGCTCTTCCTCGGCGGACTGATCACCGGATGCGTGTCGATGGTCATCCTGACGATCCAAAGTCGGCGCGGACAGCGCACTTTCGAGTTCGTGGTCATGGGATTGCTGGCCATCATCACCATCGGCTTCCTGACCGGGCTCGCCTTCACCGACGTCTCCGGCAGCGAGGCCGTCGCCGGACTGGTCCCCCGCTTCGAAGGAACCGAGACCGTACTGCTCGCCGCCAGCATGCTCGGAGCCACGGTCATGCCGCACGCGATCTACCTTCACTCCGCATTGGCACGTGATCGCCACGGCCACATCAAACCCGGCCCACGGTTGCAGCGATTACTCAAAGTCACCCGTTGGGATGTCGTTGTCGCGTTGATCATCGCCGGTGGCGTGAACATCGGCATGCTGCTGCTGGCCGCTTCGGCGCTGCGCGGAGTACCCGGCACCGACACCATCGACGGCGCGCATGCCGCGATCGAGAATTCGCTCGGCCCGGGCGTAGCCGTGGTGTTCGCGATCGGCCTCCTCGCCTCCGGACTCGCGTCGACCTCCGTGGGATGCGCGGCCGGCGCCGAGATCATGCATGGTCTTCTGGCCATTCGGATTCCGGTGATCACACGCCGGATCGTCACGCTCGTCCCGGCGCTGATCGTGCTCGGACTCGGCGTCGACCCGACGCTGGCGCTCGTGCTCAGCCAAGTGGTCTTGAGCCTGTGCATCCCCTTCGCGATCATCCCGCTGGTGCGAATGACCTCGGACCCCGAACTCATGGGCGACGCGCGCAATGCCCCGCTCACGACCGTCGCGGCGTGGATTGCGGCGGGCTTGATCGTTGCACTCAACGTCGCTCTGCTGGTTCTAACGGTGACAGGCTAGAGCACCGGAGCCACCCAACGCGTCCCTCACAAACGCGCTGGACGGCTCCGGCCGGACTAGGAGACTTGCTCGGCGAGAGTGGCCTTGGCCCAGCGATAGTCGGCCTTTCCGCTGGGAGAACGCCTGATCGACGGAACGTTCATGACGGTGCGCGGCACTTTGTACCGAGCGACCTGCGACGCGCAATGCTCACCGATCTCGGCAGCGTCCGGGACGTCGAAGCCTTCGCGGGTCGTGATGACCGCAGCGACGCGCTCACCGAACTTCGCATCCGGAATTCCCGCGACCAAAGCGTCGAGCACCGCCGGGTGACTCTTGAGCGCCTGCTCGACCTCTTCCGGATACACCTTCTCCCCGCCGGTGTTGATGCACTGAGAACCACGCCCCAGCAGGACGATCGAGCCGTCGGCTTCCACGCGCCCGACGTCGCCGAGCACCGACATCCGCACCCCGTCGATCACCGGGAACGTAGCCGCGGTCTTGACCGGATCATTGAAGTAGCCGACCGGCACGTGACCGCTGCGAGCGATGTAGCCGGTCTCGGGCGATCCCGGCTCCAGCGGCCGCATCCTTTCGTCCACGACGCGGGTCTCGTCGCGAGCGGCGATGCGCATCAGGCCGTCTTCGCCGATCTCCAGATTGCCGTCGACGCCCGACTCCGAGGAGCCGAATCCGTCGCGGATCACCAGGTTCGGAAGCATCGACTTGAGCTGCTCCCGCAGTGAGAGCGAGAACAAGGCTCCACCCGACGAGACCATTCCGACCGTGCTGAGGTCGTAATCTGCTGCGTTTGCTGCCAATTCGTCTGCGAGCGGACGTGCCATCGCGTCTCCGACGACGGTGATGGAGACGGCCTTCTCACTTCCGGCGAGCTGCAGCGTCGTCTTCGCGTCGAACCGCGCCATGAGAATTGCGTTGGCGCCCATGAAGAATCCGGTGAACAGCGAGTACGACGCCGCACCGTGCATCAGGGGTGCGGTACTGAGCATGTTCATCGCGGGGACGTTCGGCACCGCGGCGAACAGAGCCTCAGCGGTCGTGTGCGGCGGACCGAACGGATTTCCGCCGGTGAGCGCCGCGAAGTAGAAGTCTTCATGACGCCACATGACACCCTTGGGCATCCCGGTCGTGCCGCCGGTGTAGATGACAAAGAGGTCGTCGTTGCTGCGGGGCGCGAAGTCACGAGTAGCGGGCTGCTCCGCGGCAGCGTCGGCGTATCCAACGACGTCGACACCTTCGATATCGCGGACCACGGACTTGCCGACGACAACGACGTGTTTGATGCCGGGCGCGGCCGGGAGAACCGTCTCCACGACGGAAACGAACTCCTCGTCCACGATCAGTGCCACCGACTGCGAATCGTTGTACAGATAGGTCAGTTCGGCGTCGACGTAGCGATAGTTGACGTTGATCGGGACCGCACGAATCTTGAGGCAGCCGAGCAAACTCTCGACGAACTCGATGCTGTTGCGCATGTGCAGAGCAACGTGATCGCCGGGCCCGACACCGACGCTCGCCAGGTGGCGGGCGATGCGATTCGAGCCCTCGTCCAGCTCGACGTAGGTGCGACGACGACCATCGCACACGAGCGCCGTGCGGTCCGGAATCAGATCCGAGATGCCCTCGTACAGATCTGCCAAATTCAGTGACACTGCTGGTGCCTTCCTTGATGTCCGGCCCGGTGAATTCGGGGCCGACCGTACTGCGTTTTCGGTGGGAACTATCCGACCCTGGAGCCGACGAATGCGGCCGAGAACTGAGCGGATCGGTGGTGACGCAAACGCGTACGCGGTGGGATCGCCGCGTCGCCCCAAGGTGGCATGCAGCGCTCGTGACCCAGATCACCGCTCCCACTGAGTGAGACTCCTCCTCAGTCGGCCAATCTTCTGTTCAAAACTAGAACTAATTCTGATTTCGCTCGAATGATTTTTTCGGAACGACTACCGAACTCTCGACTTCAAATTAGAATGAATACTAATTTTGCAAGACGTACCCGACCGCCCGGATCGAAGGAGCACGACATGACGCAATCACTGAGCTTGGAAGGCAAAGTTGCCGCCGTCACCGGCGCCGGCGCCGGCCTGGGTCGCGCCGAAGCACTCGGACTCGCGGCTGCCGGTGCAGCCGTCATCGTCAACGACATGGGTGCAGCGGCCAACGACGTGGTCGACGAGATCAAGGCCGCAGGTGGACAGGCACTCGCCATCACCGGCGACGTCTCCGACTGGTCGCTCGGCGGGCGCATCATCGAAGAGGCTGTCAAGAACTTCGGATCCTTCGACATCCTCGTCAACAATGCAGGCATCCTGCGCGACAAGATGATCTTCAACCTGACCGAATCCGATTGGGACGACGTCATCCGCGTGCACCTCAAGGGCCACGCCGCCACCTCGCACGCAGCCGCAGTCCACTGGCGCGCAGCCAGCAAGGCAGCCGACGCACCGGTCTACGGCCGCATCATCAACACCTCTTCCGAGGCCTTCCTCTTCGGCAGCGCCGGACAGCCCAACTACTCGGCAGCCAAGGCCGGCATCACCGCTCTGACGCTCTCGAGCGCAGCAGGTCTCTCCCGCTACGGCGTCCGTGCGAACGCGATCTGCCCCCGTGCCCGCACCGCCATGACGGCAGAAGCCTTCGGCGAGAACAACACCGGCGTCGTCGGCCTCGATCCGCTTGCACCCGAGCGCGTCGCGACCCTGGTCAGCTACCTCGCATCCCCCGATTCCGACGAGATCAACGGACAGGTCTTCGTCGTCTACGGCAAGATGGTGGCGTTGATGGAAGCACCCAAGGTCGAGAACCGTTTCGACGCAGCCGGATCCGCGTTCACCGTCGAAGAACTCGGTGGCCAGCTCTCGTCTTACTTCTCCGGCCGTGGGCCGTACGAGACCTACGCCGCCTACAGCATCGCCGGCCTCGAAAAGATCGCACTTGCAGTCGACGAGACCGCAACAGTTTGAGCAGCACTTACGAAGAGGAGCGTTTCATGAGGTTGAACGGCAAGGTAGCGATCGTCACCGGCGGCGCCGGTGGAATCGGTCGCGCTGTCACCCGAGTCTTCGCCCGTGAAGGCGCGAAGGTCCTGTTCGTCGACATCAACGACGAGCAGGGCCAGGCCCTCGAACAAGAACTGGCCGGCTCCGGCAAGTTCCTGAACGTCGACCTTGCTGCCGCCGGTTCGGCCGAGCAGATCCGTGACGCCGCGCTCGAGGCTTTCGGCAAGCTCGACATCCTGGTGAACAACGCTCACGCGTCCCGTCAGGCTCCGTTGCTCGAAACCACGCAGGACATGTTCGACCTGTCCTTCAACACCGGTTTCTACCCCGTTGTCCACCTCATGCAGGCGTGCCACGACGAACTCGCGAAGACCAAGGGTTCGGTCGTCAACTTCGCGTCGGGTTCAGGTTTGGACGGAATGCCGACCCAGACGTCCTACGCTGCGGCCAAGGAAGCTGTGCGAGGCCTGACGCGCGTCGTCGCCAACGAGTGGGCGCCGGAAGGCATTCGGGTCAACGTGGTCTGCCCGTTCGCCGCCACCGAAGGCGTCGTCAAGTGGCAGGAAGCCTTCCCTGAGCGCGCAGCCGCATCGGTTGCCAAGGTGCCTCTCGGACGCATCGGTGATCCCGAAACCGACATCGCTCCCGTCGTGGTGTTCCTGGCGAGCGACGATTCCAAGTACATGACGGGTCAGACGTTGATGGCCGACGGCGGCAGCATCAAACTGCGCTGAGTCGAAGTTCTTCTCGGTGAGCTCAGCACACCGAGAAGAGCTTGGCGGCGTTGTCGTGCACGACGGCTCGCAGCCATTCGTCTCCGAGATCGAAGCGCGTAACCGCTTGCAAGGCTGTGAGATACGGGTACGGAATGTTCGGGAAGTCGCTACCGAACAGAATCCGGTCCTGCATGTCGACGAGCCGTGATACGTCTACCTTCGGGAAGGCACACTGCTCTTCCGTGAAGTCGGTGAACGCCATGGTCGTATCCAGGCGGACGTTGCCGTAAGCCTCTGCCAGATCGAGGAATTCGCTGTACTCGGGCATCCCCATGTGGGCGACGATCAACGACAGGCGCGGGTACCGTGCGAGCAGCGAAGCAATGCGATCAGGTCCCGTGTACTCCCCCGGCGCCGGTCCCGAACCACAGTGGATCACGATGGGCGTCTCGGAGTCCTCGAGTTGCCCCCAGACCTTGTCGAGCAGAGGGTCGTTCGGATCGTAGTTTCCGACCTGGATGTGGGACTTGAAGATTCGCGCGCCCGAATCCAGGGCCTTGCCGACGTACGACGCCGCCGACTCCTCGGGATAGAACGTGGCCGTGTGCAGGCAATCGGGCGTTTGCGCGGCAAATTCGACGGCCCACTGATTGAGCCACTCGGCCATCGCGTGCTTGTGCGGGTAGATCATCGACGTGAAAGCCCGGACACCGAACTCGCGGAGACGGTGTACCCGCTCCTCCTCGGCAAGTCGGTACGCGATCGGCCAAGGTCGACCGATCATCGGTCCCGCCGAATCGAAGTAGCCCCACACCTTGTCCATGACGCTCTTCGGCATGAAATGGGTATGGACGTCGATCACGCCAGGAACACCCAACTCGCGCCAAAAAGCCCGAACCTCGGCGATCTCCTCCGGTCCGGTCGATGGGACCTCTTCGGTACACACGTCTGACACCCCTTTCGTTCGCTCGACCATACCGAGTGCCGTCGCGCTCACCGGGACAGGTCGTTGACGGCCCGCCCGGAGCACCCGAATGTGAACCCATCTTGCCGATCACCGTTGGAGGTTGAATGTCTCAGGCCGAGTCCGAAGTGGGGTCGATCAGTGCCGTCGAGGAACTGCTCGCAATCGAGGAAATCAAGCGTGTGTTCGCCGCGCGCCTACGCTGCATGGACACCAAGCAGTGGCACGTCTACCCAACCCTGCACACCGCAGACGTCGTCAGCGAGACGTGGGGCGGACTCCCGACAGACAAGCAACCCAAGACCGGCGACACCTCGAACCAGGTAGTGGGCATCGACAAACTCACCGCGGCAATTCGGAACATGCTCGACGGCGACATCCCCCTCACCACGGCGCACCACGCACACACTCCCGAAATCGTGCTGACCTCGCCCACCACCGCAACCGGCATCTGGGCGATGGAGGACATGCTGTGGTGGAACGACGGCGAGAAAGAACTGCACCTACACGGCTACGGCCACTACCACGAGAAATACCGCAAAGAAGACGGCAAGTGGCTGATCAGCTACCGAACCCTCACCCGGCTCCGTGTCGACCAGGACCCCGGATTCTTCCGATTCATGAAAGCGCTGTGACGAAGTGACCAACCCGCTGTTCCAACCGCTCCGCATCCGTTCGCTCGAACTGTCCAACCGCATAGTCATGTCGCCGATGACGCGCACGTACTCCATCGAAGGTGTGCCCGGCCGCGACGTTGCCGACTACTACCGCCGACGAGCTGAGGGCGGCACCGGACTGATCGTCACCGAAGGCGTCGCGATCGATCACGAGACTGCTGTCGACCACGCCAACGTCCCCAACCTCCACACTCCCGCTGCTCAGGCCGGATGGCGGAAGGTAGTCGACGACGTGCACGCTGCGGGCGGCAAGATCGTGCCTCAACTCTGGCACGTCGGACCTCTGTGGGGCGCGATGACGCAGATGGACCCCTCACTCAAGCCGATGCGCCCCTCAGGCGAATGGGGCCCGCTCGGCGTCACCTCGTACTCCGCTGCCTACGTCGAACGCGCACAGGCGAGCACCGAAGCGATGACCGAGCAGGACATCCAGGACGTCATCGACGCGTACGTCCGTAGCGCGAAGCACGCCGTCGAACTCGGCTTCGACGGCATCGCGATCCACGGCGGTCACGGCTACCTCCTCGATTCCTTCTTCTGGGAGGGCACCAACCAGCGCGACGACGCGTGGGGAGGCGACCTGGAGCGTCGTACCAGGTTCCCGGCCGCCGTCGTCGCCGCGATCCGCGCGGCCATCGGACCGGATCTGCCGATCATCTACCGTTTCTCACAGCACAAGCAGCAAGATTTCACCGCGAAGATCGCCGAAACCCCCGAAGAGTTGGGCGTCATCCTGGGCGCGCTGGTCGACGCCGGAGTCGACGTTCTCGACGCCAGCATCAGGCGTTTCGACGTGCCGGCCTTCGAAGGCAGCGATCTCTCGTTGGCGGGTTGGGCGAAGAAGCTGACCGGCGCCGTCACGATGGCCGTCGGCAGCGTCGATATCGGAAAGTCGCTGCGGGACAGCCGCATCGAAGGCGTCGCACCTGTAGTCGACAACATCCCACAGCTCGAGGAGCGCATCGGCAGCGGAGAGTTCGATCTGATCGCGATCGGCCGTCTCCATCTCGCCGATCCTGCATTGGCAACTACCCTGCGCGCCGGTGGCCCGCTACCGGCGTTCGATCGAGCGGTGCATGAGGGCAGCTTGATCTAGGGGCTCCGCCCCTGTGCGCCTTTCTGGTAGTTCGCACTACCAAAAAGGCGCACAGGGCCGAAGGCCTTTATGTTCGACCCATGACTACTTTCAACGCCTGGGTCGCCCGCGACAGCGACGGCACCATCGACTTCGCCCCCGAAACCGTCGACGAATCCTTCCTCCCGGCAGGTGAGGTCACCATTCGCGTCGAGTATTCGAGCGTCAACTACAAGGACGCGCTCGCGGTCACGCCGAAAGGCGGGGTGGTTCGCGAGTACCCGATCGTCCCCGGCATCGACGTCGCCGGCGAGGTCATTGCCTCCGAGTCCGACGCATTCGCCCCGGGAGACAAGGTCGTCGCACATGGCTACGAGATCGGGACCGCCCGCAACGGCGGCTACGCCGAGATCGCCCGTTTGCCTGCCGAGTGGGTCGTGAAGCTCGACGGCATTTCCACCGCCGACGCTGCCGCGATCGGCACGGCAGGATTCACCGCGGCCATGAGTGTCCAAGCCATTCTGGCCAGCGGAGTGAAGCCCGCCGACGGTCCCGTCCTGGTGACTGGCGCGAGCGGCGGAGTCGGCACCGTCAGCGTCGACCTTCTGGCAAGCGCAGGCTTCGACGTGGTCGCCTCCAGCGGTAAGCCCGGCGCGGCAGACCTTCTGACGTCACTCGGTGCGTCTTCGGTGATCGGCCGGCTCCCCGAGGATCCCGACGCCAAGCCTCGCCCGCTCGGAAAATCTCAGTGGGCGGCGGCCGTCGACTGCGTCGGTGGAATGACCCTCGCTCACGTTCTGAGCACGATCAACTACGGCGGTGTTGTCGCTGCCAGCGGATTGACCGGCGGCGCCGCGCTGCCTACGACCGTGCTGCCGTTCATTCTCCGCGGAGTCTCACTGCTGGGCATGGACTCGGTATTGATGCCGATCGAACCCCGTCGCGCGCTGTGGACCCGGCTGGGCTCCGACTTGGCCCCACGTCATCTGAAGGAGATCACGAACCTCGTTGCCGTCCGCGACGTCGTCTCGGTGATCGATCAGGTACGCGAAGGCAAGTACACCGGCCGGGCGCTGGTTCAGGTTGCCGACGGATTCTGAACCGCTCAGAAAAGTGTGAACAGATCTGCCGGTTCTTCGACCGTCGTGGACTTCTCCTTGTAAGGAGAGTTCACGGCGGTCGGTTCCTTCTTCACCGGGGCAGCAAGCGGGACCGATGCGATGTCCCCCGAGACGATGGCGCGTGCGGCTTCGCCGGCCAGCTTGTCTGCCATTTCGTTGTAGTGGTTGCCGACGTGCCCGCGCACCCAGCGAAAGCGCACCGGACCGACTCGATCGGTGATGGCTCGATCGATACTCTGCACCAGTTCGAGGTTCTTGACCGCCCCGCCGCTCGCGGTCTTCCAGCCCTTGCGCTTCCAACTGGGCAACCATTCGGAAGCGCACTTGATGGCGTACTGCGAGTCGGATTCGATGAGTAGAGGATCAGCACCGGGATGGGCGACGACGGCCTCGAACAGAGCACGCAACTCTGCAATCTGGTTGGTGCCGGACGCTTCTCCGCCGGACATGCTCGGACCCTCGTGATTGACCCACGCCCAGCCGATAGCCCCACCGGGGTTTCGCAGACAGGATCCGTCGGTGCTCACGATGATCATGGCTCGGACAATACGTTGCGCCACCGACACACGCCTTAACGGAGGATGGACGGTGGCGATACGCTGACCTCGATGACGCCGCTATCTCCGGTCGACGAAGTCACGGTGACTTCTCAGCGACCACTCGATGCCGCGCTGACGCTCAGCCCGCATCAGCGCGGACCCGGCGACCCCGCACATCGACGGTCAGCCGACGGAGCGATCTGGCGAGTTTCCCGCCAACTTTCGGGTCCTGTGACCTACCGCATCACCCAGTCGGATCGCCATACGGTCCGGGTACAGGCCTGGGGTCCCGGCGCCACGGAATTCCTGAACGGCGCCGAAGCGCTGCTCGGTCTCGACGACGAAGCCGAAGATTTTGCCCCCGAACATCCCAAGCTCGCCGAAGCTCATCGACGCTTCCCTCATCTGCGCATCGGCCGCACCGGCCGCGTCATGGAAGCTCTCGTTCCCGCGATCCTCGAGCAACGAGTCCACGGCATCGACGCATTCGCCGCGTGGCGCCGCCTGCTGACCAAGTTCGGGGAGCGCCCACCCGGCCCCGCGCCCGACGGAATGCGAGTTCCACTCACCGCGGACCAATGGCGTCGAATGCCGTCATGGGAATTCCATCGCGCGAACGTCGATCCCGCGAGGTCCAAGACGATCGTTCAGTGCGCTCGCGTCGCCGACCGCCTCGAGCAGGCATCCACGTTCCCCAGGACCGAGGCGACCAAACGGTTGCGAGCGGTACCCGGCGTCGGGATCTGGACTGCCGCCGAAGTGGCTCAGCGTGCATTCGGCGATTCCGATGCACTCTCGGTCGGCGACTACCACCTTTCTGCCGTCGTCGGGTGGTCACTGCTGGGTGAACCGATCGACGACGCCGAGATGGTGCAGTACCTCGCTCCCCTTCAACCGCATCGATACCGCGCCGTGAGGCTCCTGCAGGTCAGCGGGCAAGCCGTCAAACCCAAGTTCGGTCCGCGAACTGCCGTTGCCGACCACCGTTGGCACTGAGCATCAGGAGTTGGAAAATGTCGACCCGATACGCACACATCGCCTTCTCCCCCGCTGCGGTGGAGCGTCAGCGGTCGACCGGAAGTTTCACCGTGTACGGTTCGAAACTCGATCAGCCCGACGAGGGCCCGATGGAATTCGATTTCCGCGCGCAGGGATTCGTGAAATCCGTGGATTCCTTCTTCATGTCCACGGTGACGCCCGACGGTTGGCCGTACGTCCAACATCGCGGCGGCCCGCGCGGATTCCTGCATGTGTTGGGCCCGAATCGAATCGGATTCGCCGATCTCCCCGGCAATCAGCAATTCGTGACGCTCGGCAATCTGGAAGAGAACAATCGCATCTCGCTGTTCGTCATCGATTACCCGACGCGAACGAGATTGAAGATCTACGGGCGTGCGCAGGTGATCGAAGCGGACGAGGACCCTGCACTACTGCAACAGCTCTTGCAAGTCCCCGGCGGCACCATGACGGCAAAAGCCCAGCGTTCCATCGTCATCGACGTCGAAGCGTTCGACTGGAACTGCAGTCGAAACATCACGCCACGCTTCGACAAGGAGCGCATGGACGAATCCCTCGCTCTGGCACGCCAACCCCTGCAAGCCGAGGTAGATCGGCTTACTGCCGAGGTCGAAGAATTGCGTGCGCGGTTGTCGAAAAACGAATGAGACTAGGCGGTTTCAGGGCACTCGGAGTCGGGTAGCCACCAAACACGGCCCGTCGCGCGGAGACGACGGGTCCCGTTGTGCCCGAGGAGGTCCGCACGATCGATCCAGACGGTGGAGTTCTGGTTAACGAACTGCACCGCCACCATTCACGACTGGTTCCACACAGACAGATTGGCCGTCCCCATGAAACTGTCCCGAACTCTCACCATGTCCGTACTCGTCGTCGCCGCAGTCGGCGCCGGAGCCGGCACCGCGGTCGCAGCGCCCCCGAATGCGGGCTTCGATCCGTCCCAACCCCTACTGACACCGACCGCAGAGTCGAACAGCCAGGCGGCGTTGATGCTCTTCCCCGGTAACGATCCGAAGCAGGCCGCGTTCGACACGATGGCCAACGAGGTCAATATCGGCTGGAACAACGGTGGTCTGCAGTCGACCCTGATCGGAGCCAACCTCGGCGTCGGAATCGGCTGCCTGTCGATCTTCCCGAACTTCATCGCCGGCTGCATCGTCGGTGGAGTCATCGGCACGGTTGCCGGAGTCGGCGCAGGAATCACCAACGGAAACCCGAACGCTGCGCCGGCCGTCGAGAAGTTCTTCGCGACTCCTTGAGTAGCGCTCAGCTGTGCGTGTGCCCGGGGGTGGGTGTCTCGTCGTGAAAATGTGTGGCGCCGATCGAATGCAGCAGCTGGTGAACGGTGTCGTCCGCCAGTTGGTATCGCATCGATCGGCCGTCGCGGGTCGCGCTCACCCACCCCTGGCTACGCAGTAGCCGCAGCGCATGTGAGACGGCTGTGCCGCTCATCCCCAGCGCCACGGACAAATCCGTGACGCAGATACCCGGTGCGTGATGAAGGCAGAGCAACAGACGCAGACGGTTGGTGTCGGAGAGAAGCTCGAAGCGACCGGACCAACTGGTGACGTCCAAACCCTCGAGTGCGGCCCTGGCGCGACGAACATCCTCGACGCTCAGCGCGCCACTGGTGTCTGCTGCGCCTGCATTCGTCAACCGACTGCCTCCGTAGAACTTCCGATCCCCCGCCGCAAGTGTACCCAGAAGCGAACCTCGTCAGGCAGACTCCACCACGGCCGCCATACCCTGGCCACCGCCGATACACATGGTCAACAGCGCTTTTCCGCCGCCGCGTCGGCCGAGTTCGTGAAGCGCGGTTGTTGCCATACGCGCACCCGTCGCTCCCACGGGGTGCCCGAGCGAGATGCCGGAACCGTTGACGTTCAGGCGATCGAGGTCCTCGAATCCCCATTCCTTCACGACGCCGAGAACCTGGCACGCAAACGCCTCGTTCAGCTCGACCAGATCGAAATCGGCAAAGCCTGCCCCGGTGCGAGCAAACAGTTTCGAGACGGCGGCAACCGGCCCGAGGCCCATCAGCGCCGGTTCACAACCGGCCGCGGCCCAACTGTCGAGGAACCCGATGGGTTCCAGCCCCAGCTCGTCCAGACGATCCTCGGCTACAACCAACATCGCTGCCGCAGCGTCGTTCTGCTGGCTGGCGTTACCGGCGGTCACGACGCCTCCCTCGGTTACCGCACGCAGCCGTGCCAAGGTTTCGAGTGAGGTATCCGGACGGATCCCCTCGTCAGCACGAAACTGTGTGACGTTCCCTTTTCGATCCGTCAGTTCGACGGCGACGATTTCGGCATCGAAGCGGCCGGATTCTCTTGCCAGTGTTGCCTTTCGGTGGCTGTCGACGGCGAAGGTGTCCGACTCTTCCCGCGTGATCCCGCAGCGTGTCGCGACGTTCTCGGCCGTTTCGATCATTCCGCTGATCCGACCGAATCGCCACTCGGGTTGCGAGCGCTCGCGGCCACGATCGAGGCGGTCGAACAGTTGCAGCCCACCGGATCTGGTGCCCCACCGCGCTCCGGTGGTGTAGTGCTCGATCCCGCTCATCGATTCGACGCCACCCGCGAGAACCACGTCGGCCGCACCCGTCTGGACCATCATGGCCGCGGAAACGATGGCCTGCAGACCCGTTCCGCATCGGCGATCCGTCTGGAAGCCGGCTACCGAAATCGGCAACCCGGCCTCGAGCGCCGCCCACCTTCCGATGCACGGTGCCTCCGAATTGGCATACGACTGCCCCATCGCGACGTCGTCGATGCGGGACGGATCGATTCCGCTACGACGCACGGTCTCCTTGACGACGGTGGCAGCCAGACTTTCCGCAGGCACGTCACGAAGTGCCCCTCCGAAACGGCCCACTGCGGTTCTGACCGGCGCGACCAATGCTGCTCGTTTCACAACTGACCTCGAATCTCGTTCTGGAAGAATGGAAAAGGATTCAGGAGACCAACAGGCGCACGGTATCCGCTACCAGCGCAGGTTTACCCGCTCCTTCGATTTCGATCGTGTACCGCACGACTATCGTCGCGCCCTTCGCGGTGCGCTCGAAGGAAAGAATCTCCGCACCTGCCCGCACCGAAGAACCGACCTTGACCGGTTCGGGGAATCGCACCTTGTTGCTTCCGTAGTTCACGGTCATGGAGATTCCGTCGACACGCATCACCTGAGCGCCGAGCACCGGCAACAACGAAAGAGTCAGATAGCCGTGGGCGATGGTGCCGCCGTACGGACCCTGCGCTGCGCGCTCGGGATCCACGTGAATCCACTGGTGATCCTCGGTGGCGTCGGCGAACTTGTCGATCCGGTCCTGTGTGACCGGGAACCACGCGCTGTAGCCCAAGTGCTCACCGACAGCCGTCTCCACTTCGTCGATTCCGTTGAAAATTCGCATAGTTCTCTCCTGAAAGGTGTTGAACAGCAAAGAAAAGTGCAGCGCTAATGTGCGCCGCGGCGCAGCGTCAATGTGCGCCGCGGCGCAGCGTGACCCGATACGTGTACTGCTCCGGCAAGAAATAGCTCACCGACAACTCGTTGGCAACGCCCTGCGCGTTGGAGTACAAACGGTCCACCCGCAACATGGCGTGGCCGATTTCGCAATCGACGTCCCTGGCAACGTCCGCCGTGGCCGGGGACACCGTGATCGATTGTGCTGCTTCGACAATCGGACTGTCGATCAGCGGTTCCAGCAACCCGATCACCGTATTGGCGCTCACCGCACCGGCCGCCATGGCGGGCAGGTCGATGATCTGCCGCGCGATCGCCTCCGGCAGATGCGCCGTCGTCTGCACGAACGGAACTCCCTCGTGTATCCGCCGGAAGACCACGGTGTACACGACGTCGGTGTCGAGCCGAAGACGACTGGCCGCCTCGATGTCCACGCGCCGTTGCAGCGGTGACACAACTTCCATCGTCGTGTCCCGCGAAAGGTTCATGAGATCTTCGATGGATCCGAGATGACGGAGATAGCGGCCGCTGTTCTCGGTCACGAACGTTCCGCGCCCGGGTACTCGGTACACGATGCCCTCGGCAACCAGATCGTGAAAGGCTCGGCGGACCGTCTGCCGACTCACGCCGTGATGCTGCGCCAGTTCGGATTCGGTGGGCAGTTGAATGCCGTCGCGGTAGGTACCGGCAGAGATCTGCTGACGAAGCTCACGAGAGAGGCGTTGGTACGCCGGCTCCGTCTCTCTTTCCTTACCGCTCATAGCGACATGATCCTACTTGCTCACCGGTCCGTCACAGACCGCCGCGGGCAACCAGTTGCGAAACGATCACGTTGCGCTGAATTTCGTTGGTTCCCTCCCCGACGATCATCAGTGGTGCATCACGGAAATACCGCTCGACGTCGTACTCCGTCGAGTAGCCGTAACCGCCGTGGATGCGGACGGCGGACAAAGCGATTTCCATCGCCACCTCGGAGGCGTACAGCTTGGCCATGCCCGCCTCCATGTCGCACCGCTCGCCGCTGTCGTACATCTGCGCCGCGTGCCACGTCAGCTGCCGTGCGGCCGTCAGCTTCGTTGCCATGTCGGCGAGGTAATTGCCGATCGACTGGTGCTTCCAGATCGGCTGGCCGAAGCTCTCGCGCTGCTGCGCGTAGGCAAGTGAATCCTCGAGTGCGGCCGTGGCGACGCCCAGTGCGCGGCAAGCCACCTGGATACGGCCGGTCTCGAGCCCCTTCATCATCTGACCGAAACCCTTTCCGGGAGTACCGCCCAGAATGGCCGACTCGGAGATGCGGTAATTGTCGAAGGACAGTTCACAACTCTCGACGCCCTTGTATCCGAGCTTCGGGAGGTCGCGGGAGACGGTCAGCCCTTCGCCGTGCTCGACGAGAACGATCGAGATGCCCGCATGACGAGGGCTTGCGCTTGGATCGGTCTTGCACAGCAAGGCGATCACGCCGGATCGGCGGGCATTGGTGATCCATGTCTTGGCGCCGTTGACGACCAGATCTGTGCCGTCGCTCTTGGCGTTGGTTGTCATGGCCTGCAGATCGGAACCTCCGCCGGGCTCGGTGAGGGCCATCGTTGCCCGGATCTCGCCGGTTGCCATTCGCGGCAGGTACTTCACCTTCTGCTCTTCGGTACCGAACAGCGAGATGAGTTTCGCGACCACCGTGTGACCGCCCATCGCCCCCGCCAGGGACATCCATCCGCGTGACAGTTCCTGCGTCACCTGCGCATAACAGGGCATGGACACCGGCGATCCGCCGTACTCCTCGGGAATCGCGAGCCCGTAGATCCCGATCTGCTTCATCTGATCGATCCACTTCTCGGGATACTCGTTCGCGTGCTCCACCTCCTGGACCGTGGGCTTGACCTCTCGGTCGACGAACCGGCGCACGGTTTCGATCAGGAATGTCTCTTCGTCGTTGAGCTTGAGCATAAATCCGCCTCGACTTGAAATAAGTTTGTACGGCCATATTTCGATATTGTTCGCGCAATGTCAATACCGCGCCTTGACATCGATACGCAGCAACTGCCAGCATCGAGGCAGTTCGGTGCACATCAACGCCGTTCACGGCAGCTCATCCACTTCACAACTGGCCGTACATTTGATTTCCAGATCGAGGTAATCGACACACTATGGACGAGAACCACTACCGCGCCACCAGACGTCGCGCGTCCCTGGTCGCGCCGGGTTCAGACGAGCGCAAGGCACGCAAAGCACTCTTCTCGAACGCAGACGAGGTGATTCTCGACCTCGAAGATGCCGTCACTTCGGCGAACAAGGACCTGGCGCGAACCCTCGTGAGCACCTTGGTGCACGAGTTCGGTAGGGCGCGCACCATCTCGGTCCGAATCAACGGCCTGACCACACCATGGGCCCGCGACGACCTGATCGCCTGCGGCGCCCTGGGAGAATCGCTGACGAGCGTGATCGTCCCGAAGGTCGAGTCCGCCGACGAACTACTCGAGGCCGAGCACATCCTCTTCACTGCCGGTGGGCACCACACCACCCTGCAAGCCCTGATCGAAACTCCGCTCGGCGTCCAGAATGCCGACTCCATCGCCCGCGCGACCCCTCGTCTCCAAGCCGCGATCATCGGATACGCCGATCTCGGTGCAGCGCTCGGCCGTTCACGCTCGGCACTGCCTGAACACTGGCTTGCCGTCCAGGACAGAATTCTGATCGCCTGCCGCGCAGCCGGCGTCGCAGCCATCGACGGGCCCTTTCTCGGCATCACCGACGACGACGCTTTCCGCCGCGCCGCGCACTGGACCAGCGCTCTCGGGTTCGACGGCAAATGGGTCATCCACCCGGCGCAGATCGACTCGGCCACTACCGCATTCACTCCTTCGGACGACGCCGTCAATGACGCCCGACGGGTACTGACCGCACTCGAAGAAGCCGAAACCCTGGGTTCGGGTGCCGCCCAACTCGACGGCCAGATGCTCGACGAAGCTGTGGCCGTGGCAGCGCGTCGTACGCTTGCCCGAGCCGAAGGAGTCACCGTATGAGCGAGCACTACGTGGGAGGCCCGTACTTCGACGAGCTCACCCATGGTCAGATCTTCGACGAAGCCCCCGCGGTGACGTTGACCAGTGGACTCGCCGCCTCCCATCAGGCGATCCTCGGTGACCGCATGCGCCTGCCTCTCGACGCACACTTGTCGTCGAGCGTCACGGGTTCCGGTGCACCAGTGGCAAATCCAGGACTGGTCACCGACATCGCCATCGGCCAGTCAACCGTGGTCACACACCACGTCAAGGCGAACCTCTTCTACCGTGGACTGCGATTCCACCGTTTCCCGGTACTCGGTGACACCCTGTACACGCGCACCGAGGTTGTCGGTCTACGCGAGAACTCGGCCAAGCCGGGACGCGGCGCCACCGGACTTGCCGCGCTACGGATGACGTCTGCTGATCAGAACGGCAACACGGTCCTCGACTTCTACCGCTGCGCCATGCTCCCCCTGAGCCCCGACCCGATCGAGGCGAGAACTCGCCACGCCGACGACCTCGGGGCGATCGGTCCGTCCGAACCGGCTCCGTACGTATCACCTGACGGTTGGGACCTCGACACGTATCGAGAGCGGGTACCCGGCAGGCACTTCGATTCCGATTTGGTGGGCTCCGTCTTCCACAGCAGCGGCGACGTCGTCTCCAGCGCACCCGAACTTGCCCGGCTGAGCTTGAACATCGCAGCGACGCACCACGACGATCGCGTCGGCGCCCACGGTCGCCTCGTCTACGGCGGCCACACCATCGGGATCGCACTCGCCCAGGCGACTCGCGCTCTGCCCAACGTGGTGACGGTTCTCGGGTGGCACTCGTGCGATCACACCGGACCCGTTCACGAGGGCGATACCCTCACGAGCGAACTGCACGTCGAAAACTCGTCGCCCCTCGAACACGGAACCGCAGTGCAACTGCGTTCGCTCGTGTTCTCCCACAATGCTTCTGCAACACAAACTCCGGTTCTCGACTGGCGTTTCACCGTGTTGATGGCATGAGCACACACTCTTCTATCACGGAGGACCACACATGACTCAGAGCCCAGGCCCGCTGTCCGGGCTTCGCATCGTCGAGGTCTCGAGCTTTGTCGCCGCGCCGCTGTGCGGACTGACGCTCTCCCAACTCGGCGCCGAGGTGATCCGGATCGACCCGATCGGAGGTGCCTCCGATTACAATCGCTGGCCCGTCACAGACAAGGGCGAGAGCATCTACTGGACCGGACTCAACAAAGGCAAACGGTCACTGTCAGTGGACATGCGCGCCGAACGCGGCCAAGAACTGATACGCCGACTGGTCACGGCGCCGGGACCTGGCGGCGGAATCCTGGTCACCAACGCCGGCGGCCGTAAGTGGATGAGCCACGACTCCCTGGCCCAGTTGCGTAGCGACGTCATCACCCTCGAGATCCTCGGACGCCGCGACGGCAGCCCCGGAGTCGACTACACGGTCAACGCCGCCTTGGGATTTCCACAGATCACCGGCCCCGCCGACTACGCCGGAGTTGTCAACCACGCACTGCCCGCCTGGGACGTCGCATGCGGGCTCTACGCCGCCCTGTCGATCACTGCCGCAGTGCGCCAACGTGACTCGACCGGACATGGATCTCGGATCACGCTCCCACTCGAAGACGTCGCATTGGCCACCGCGGGAACCCTCGGTTACCTCACCGAGGTACAAGTGAACGGTCGCAGTCGCGAGTCCGGCGGAAACGCCGTCTACGGCACGTACGGAATCGATTTCGTCTCCAGCGACAACGAACGGTTCATGATCGTTGCACTCACTACCCGCCATTTCCGCGACCTTGCGTCGGTCACCGGCACCACGGCGGCTGTCGACGCTGTCGAAGCTGCGCTCGGAGCCGACTTCTCCACCGAAGCGGATCGCTACCGTCATCGAGAGGTACTCACTGCTCTGTTCTCACATTGGTTCCGGGAACACAGCGGCGCCGAGATCGCTGCAGCGCTGGACACATCGTCGGTTCTGTTCGAGAGGTACCGCAGTTTCGAGGAAGTGGTGAAATCTGGCGAACTGGAGAACAACCCGATGTTCTCCGCACTCGATCAACCTCGAATCGGAAGCTACCTGGCTGCCGCCAATCCTGCCTCGTTCGACGGCGCACACCTGGGTACCGGACCCGCCTCCGAGGTCGGCGGCGATTCGATCGCGGTGCTCGCCGACATCCTCGGAACCAACGCCGATCACGCCTCGACGCTGATCGCGGACGGCGTGGTCGGGGTTCCGGCGAACTGACCTACCCGGAAGATGTTTTCGGCCTCGGAACACTTGTTCCGAGGCCGACAACATGTCGAGAGTGCGTCAGAGACCAAGATCCTTCGCGATGATGGTCTTCATGACTTCACTTGTGCCACCGTAGATTCGTGTGACACGCGTGTCTGCGTAAAGACGCGCGATGGGATACTCGGTGATGTAGCCGTACCCGCCGTGCAATTGGAGGCACTTGTCGATCACTCGACCTGCCGCCTCGGTGCAGAACAGTTTCGCCTTCGCTGCGTCGGGAATCGTCAGAGTGCCGCGGTCATGACATTCGAGTGCGTTGTCGGACACCAGCTGGATGGCATCAACCTCGGTAGCGCATTCGGCCAGAACGAATTTGGTGTTCTGGAAGGCCGCGACCGGCTTGCCGAACACCTTGCGGTCCTTGACGTAGTCGATGGCAAAGCGAAGCGCTGCACTGGCAGTGGCGGCCGCTCCGAACGCGATGGTCAACCGCTCCTGAGCCAGGTTGTGGGTCAGATAGCTGAAGCCGTCGCCCTCTTCTCCGAGTCGGTCCTCGACGGGCACCTTGACGTCGACAAACGAAAGCTCCGCAGTGTCGGAGGTCTTGAGCCCGATCTTGTTGATCTTGCGCCCCACCGAGTATCCGGGCGACGACGTATCGATCACCAGAATCGACAACCCCGTGCGCCGGTTCTCCGCTGTGCTGGGCGCGGTACGGCACACCACCAGGACGCGGTCGGCAAGTACTCCACCGGTGATGAACGTCTTGGAACCATTGACCACGTAGTGCGTACCGTCCTCCGACAGCTTGGCCGTGGTCGCGATGTTCGCCAGATCCGATCCTGTTCCCGGTTCGGTCATCGCAATCGCGAACATCAGATCTCCGGAAGCGAAGCCCGGCAACCAGCGGCTCTTCTGTTCTTCGTTCGCGTACTCGAGCAGGTAGGGCAGGATCAGGTTCGTATGCACCGACTGCGAGCCGAACGACGCCCCGGCGGCAGCAACTTCCTCGGCGACGACGACGTTGAACTTGAGCGACTTCTCGCCGCCTCCGCCGTATTCTTCCGGCACCTGAATTCCGAGTACGCCCAGCTCTCCGAGTCGTCGGTAGAAGTCACGGGGCGGGTGACCGTCCTCTTCCCACTTCTCGTGGACCGGGGTTACTTCCTTCGCGATGAAATCGCGAACGGTTGCCCGGAATGCCTCGTGATCCTCGTTGAACACGGTGCGCTGCATGTATGAACTCCAGTCGGTCAAGGGGACAGGGTGATCCTGATCTCACCTTGCCTCAATGTTCCGCATTCGATCCAACACTCATCGGCTATGCGTCCGATAGGGCGTACCAATATGGCCTGACCTGCGATACATAGGCAACCGCTATCGTTCCGATCATCGACGCGACATTGCTCAAAGTGATCCAGAACACGTTGAATGGGTCAGCCGGCAAACACACCACCATCGATCGCTTCGAGGCCGCGCTTCGAGCACGATCGCATCCGCCCACCAGTCTCGAAGGGACGCCACGTGACCCCCATCGCGCCACAGCGTAACGACGTCCAGCCCGAAGCAACAGCAACGCCAGATTCGTCAGCAGTTCCCGTCTTCGGTACCCGCAAGCGTGCGTGGACGATGACCGGGCTCGTCGTTTTCCTCTACATCGTCAACTACGCGGACAAGGCAGTCCTCGGAATCATCGCTCAGCCCCTCGCTCGTGAGCTCGGACTGAAGTCTTCGCAAATCGGCATGGTCGGCTCGCTCTTCTTCCTGATGTTCTGCATCGGTGGATTCCTCGCCGGACCGCTCAACAAGTACCTGACCCTACGTTGGGCGCTGTTGATCCTGGCCGCAATCTGGTCCGTGGTCATGCTCCCCCTCGTTCTCGGCGCCAGCCTCGCGATGTTGATCGTCTCGCGCATGCTCCTCGGATTTGCCGAAGGCCCCAGTTCGGCGCTGATGCACACCGCGGCGTACTCGTGGCACCCGCCGGCCAAGCGCGGCCTTCCCGGCGCAATGCTCGCCGGATCCGCCTCTGTCGCAAAGATCGCCCTCGCGCCGGTACTGACCTTCATCGCCGTTCATTACGGCTGGCGCGCAGCGGTTCTCTCGCTCTCCGTTCTCGGTCTCGTGTGGATGGGTTGCTGGCTGGCCGGTTGGTCCGAGGGCCCGTACACGAGCAAGGCCGTCAAGGCGACCAAGACTGCAGATACAGAAGCAACCGAGGCAGCCGGGACAGCCACGAAGGCGGTCACCGAGCCCAACGTTCCGTGGCGCAAGATCCTGCTCTCCCGCACGTTCGTCAGCTGCTGCTTCCTCATCGCGACCATCTACGCGCTGACCACCGTCGTTCTCACCTGGTTGCCGTCGTACTTCGAGGTCGGCCTCGGATACAGTGCTATGCAGGCCGGTTCGATGTTCGCGCTGCCCTCGATCGTCGGTCTCGTCCTCATGATCACCTCCGGTTCCGTCACGGACAAGTTGATCGGCCGCGGCTTCACCTCTCGTACGGTTCGCGTCATCGTTCCCTGTGTCGGCGTTCTGATCTGCGGATCGATTCTCCTGTTCCTGCCACAGATCTCCACTCCCATCGTCGCTGTCGCCATGGTCTCGATCGGCTACGGGTTCTCGGCAATCACCTTCCCGCTCATCAACGCTGCGATCTCGGAGCTGTGCCCGCCGCAGCAGACTGCCGGAACGATGGGATTCTTCCTCGCCATCATGTCGATCGGTGGCCTGATTGCTCCTTACGCAACGGGAGTCATCGTGGACAACGCTGCAACCCCGGCCGACGGCTACGCCCAGTCCTTCCAGGCAATCGGCGTCATCGGAGTGATCGCCGCGGTTCTGGTCCTCGTCTTCGCCAATCCCGAGCGCGATCGCAAGCTCATCCGAGGCTGAGTACTCCACGTATAGCCATTCGCTAACAAAGCCATTCACCGAAAGACATTGCCGGGTCGACCCGCTCGTGATCGACTCGAGACACGCCCCGACCGCACAGTCGCAGAACCGGGCACGAACAGCAGGAGAGATACATGCGAGATGCCGTCATCGTCGACGCAGTACGTACACCGATCGGCCGTCGCGGCCGCGCCCTCTCGGAGATCCATCCGGCCGAGTTGTCCGCCCATGTACTGCGTGCGCTCGCTGAACGGACCGGACTCGACGCGGCGACGGTCGACGACGTGATCTGGGGTTGCGTCAGTCAGGTCGGCGAGCAGGCCGGAAGCATCGCCCGCACAGCGGCACTCGCTGCCGGCTGGCCCGACAGCGTTCCCGGCGTCACACTGACCCGGGCCTGCGGATCGAGCCAGCAGGCAGTTTCCTTTGCTGCGGCCACCGTCATCTCCGGTCAGAACGACGTGGTCGTAGCCGGAGGCGTCGAATCGATGTCACGAGTACCGATGGGTACCGCCAGCAAGAACGGTGAGCATTTTCCGGCTTCGGTACTCGAACGCTACGGGGTGGACGGTTTCAGCCAGGGGACCGGCGCCGAGATGATGGCCCGGAAATGGGCACTCACACGAACAGCTCTGGACGAATACTCCCTCCGCTCACACGAACTCGCGGCCCGTGCCACCGATGAAGGGGCATTCACCGGGCAGATCACTCCGATCGCGGGCTTGTCCCAGGACGAAGGCATTCGGCGAGGCGGAAGTGTGGAGTCGCTCGCGAAGTTGCCCCCGGCCTTCGACGCCGACGGTGCCATCCACGCCGGCAACTCTTCTCAGATCTCCGACGGGGCGGGCGCCACACTCGTCACGACCAGCGAGTACGCCCGGGCACGTGGGTGGAAGCCGCTCGTTCGTATTCACACCGCAGTGGTCGCAGCCGACGACCCGGTCATCATGCTCACCGGTCCGATTGCCGCCACCGCAAAGGCATTGGATCGCTCCGGATTGTCCATCGACGACATCGGCGCCTTCGAGATCAACGAGGCATTCGCCCCCGTCCCGCTTGCCTGGCAGTCTGAAACCGGCGCAGCCATCGATCGTGTGAATCCGCTCGGCGGCGCTATCGCGGTCGGCCACCCACTCGGCGGATCAGGTGCGATCTTGATGACTCGCCTGGCACATCACATGCGCGACAACGGAATTCGCTACGGTCTCCAGTCGATGTGCGAGGCCGGCGGCATGGCCAATGCGACCATTCTCGAATTGATCTGACCCGACAACGCTTTCGGGCCGACACGTCATCCAGCAGGAAAGAAGAATTGATCCATGAAACTCGAGGGACTTTCCACCGCGATCACCGGCGGCGCTTCAGGCCTCGGCCTGGCAACCGCTCGACGGCTGCTCGACGCCGGAGCGCAGGTCACGTTGATCGATCTGCCTTCGTCCGACGGTAAGCAGGTGGCGGCCGATCTCGGTGCTGCCGCACAATTCGCCCCGGCCGACGTCACCGACAGCGAACAATTCGCCGAAGCACTCGACGCGGCGCACGAGCGCGGCGGCCTCCGCGGCGTCGTCCACTGCGCGGGCGCCGGGCGTCGTATGCGCATTCTCGACAAGGACGGAAAAGCCGGATCGGTCGAAGATTTCGAGTTCGTCGTCAAGCTGAATCTTGTCGGTTCGTTCAACGCACTCCGTCTCGGCGCCGAGCGGATGGCGGAACTCGACGCCGTGGACGGTGAGCGAGGTGCCATCGTCATGACGGCGTCGGTCGCAGCATTCGAAGGTCAGATCGGTCAGATCAACTACACAGCGTCCAAAGCCGGCATCGTCGGTATGACGGTCACCGCTGCCCGCGATCTCGCCAGCCGCGGAATCCGCGTCAACACCATTGCTCCCGGCATCATGGACACTCCCCTCCTGGCGCGCCTACGCGAAGACGTGCGCACGGCCCTCGAAGCCTCTGTTCCCAATCCCTCACGACTGGGTCGTCCGGACGAGTTCGGCCAGCTCGCCGTCTCGATGCTCGAGAACGGCTACCTCAACGGCGAGACCATCAGACTCGACGGCGCTATCCGAATGGCTCCCCGGTGACGGGCACCAGCGTGATCGCCAATCCACAACTGCGGCACAACATGCAATACCCGGATACCACCATGGCGTACTGGGCGCCCAGCATGGCGGCGCTCTACGGTGACCGCCTCGCCGTCGTGGACGGCGAGCGTACGTGCACCTTCCGCGAACTCGGCCAGCGCAGTGCGCAATTCGCCGGCGCACTGCGGCAAGCCGGGGTGGGCGTCGGCGACGTGGTGTTGATGCACCTCGGGAACTGCGTCGAGTTCCTCCAGGCTTACTACGGATGCCTACAGGCCGGGGCGACAGTCACATTGGTCAACCCACTGCAGCCAGAGCTCGGCCTGCGCAAGCAGATCGAGGAGACGTCCGCCGTTGCTGCAGTGACTCAGAGTTCGCAGCTGCACGTACTGCTCGCGGCCGCTTCAGGAACCTCCGTGCGTACGATCGTGATGGTCCAGGACACCGAGGGCGCGCTCGACACACCGGAGTCGGTCGTCGCATTCGACTCCTTCATCGCCGATCTACCCACCGAATTCACCCCTGCCTCGGTTCGTAGCGACGACATCGCACACATCGCGTTCACCGGCGGAACCACCGGAGTCTCCAAAGGTGTTCGTGTTCTTCACCGCAACGTCGTCGGCAACATCACACAGATGTGTGGGTGGAGAACCGGTCACGAGTTGGATGCAGATCCTGAAGGTCTCGTCACTCCTCGACGCATCGATGGCCTCGACGTGCTCGGTCCGACGCCCGGGACCGGGGCGACCATCGTTGTCTCCCCTCTCTTCCACGCACATTCGTTGCTCAACACGTCGTTCCTGTTGATTTCCGGTCTCACCCAGGTGTTTGCCGGTCGGTTCGAACCCGGCCGGATGCTCGAGCTGATCGAAAAGCACGAGGCCACCTATCTCACCGGGTCTCCCGCCATGTGGCACGCACTGTCGGTTCATCCCGACGCCACGGTGCGCAACACCGACAGCGTGTGCGTCGTCTCTTCGGGTGCTGCCCCGATCGACAGTGTCACGCTCGCCGCACTCCGCCGGGCATTTCCCAAAGCGCTCGTCGTCGAAGGCTACGGGCTGACCGAGGCCACCTGTGTGGTCACGGCCGCTCCGCTGATCAACGGCTCGGAATATCGGCAGAGCAGCGTCGGCCTCCCGATCTTCGACACCGAAATCCAGATTCGCGATCAGCTCGACCGGAAGACCGTTCTAAGCGAGAACGAACGCGGCGAACTGTGGGTGCGTGGGCCTCAGGTCACCGACGGCTATCTCGGACACCCGGAAACCACCGCAGAACAGTTCGTCGACGGCTGGTTGGACACGGGAGACATCGCGTACCTGGACTCGGACGGATACCTCTTCATCTGTGACCGGGCCAAGGACATGCTCATCTACAAGGGATACAACGTCTATCCGCGTGAACTGGAAGAGATTCTGGTCTCGCACCCGGCGATCTCGACTGCCGCGGTCGTCGGCCGCGAAGTGGGGAGCAACGGCCAGGAGCCCGTAGCCTTCGTCGTGATGATTCCGGGCACCGAGTTCGACGCCGAGCAGATCAAGGCGTTCGTCGCCGAGCAGGTGCTGCCGTACAAGAAGATTCGCGAAGTCGTCGAGGTAGAACTCCTTCCGACATCGGCTGCCGGTAAGGTCCTCAAGACCGACCTCCGCTCGAGACTTCTCGAATCCGTCGATCAGAAAGGCGGTTCCAGGTGACGACCTTCGCAGACCTGACGTCGCAACTGCGTGTCCCGGTTCTCGCTTCACCGATGTTCATCATCTCGACCCCTGACCTCGTCATCGCGCAGTGCACCTCTGGCATCATCGGGTCCTTCCCGGCACTGAATGCTCGTCCGCAGTCGGCACTTCGGGATTGGCTCAAACTGATCACCGTGGCTCGTGAGGAACATGATCGTGAGCACCCGGAGAATCCATCGGCGCCATTTGCCGTCAACCTCATCGTCCACCGGTCCAACAACCGCCTGGAAGAGGATCTGGCGACCATCGCCGAGTTCGAGGTTCCGATCGTCATCACGTCCCTCGGCGCTCGCACCGACATCAACGACGCAGTCCACGCATACGGCGGAATCGTTCTCCATGACGTCATCGACAATCGCTTTGCACGCAAGGCGATCGAGAAGGGCGCCGACGGACTGATCGCGGTAGCTGCCGGGGCCGGTGGCCATGCCGGTAGGCAGTCGCCGTTTGCCCTGATTCGGGAGATTCGTGAGTGGTTCGCCGGTCCACTGCTGTTGTCAGGTGCCATCGCTCATGGTGATTCGATTCTCGCTGCGCTCGCGGCCGGGGCCGATTTGGCATACGTCGGATCAGCTTTCATCGCAACCGAAGAGGCTAACGCGGATCCTGCGTACAAGGAGATGATCGTGGATTCAGGGGCCTCCGACATCGTCTATTCCAACCTGTTCACCGGAGTACACGGAAACTACCTGCGGGGCAGCATCGTTGCCGCCGGCTTGGACCCCGACAACCTGGCCGAATCCGATCCATCCGCAATGAGTTTCGCGACCAACGACACCGATACCAAGGCCTGGCGTGACATCTGGGGCGCCGGACAGGGCATCGGAGCGATCGATGCAGTCCTTCCGACGCATGCAGTAGTAGAACGTCTCGCCGCCGAGTACTCTGCCGCGCGAGAACGTATCTGCCGACTCTAGTGCTGTGACCGGCGTTCGTCGGACAGGTACTCGTGGATCAGGTTCACGAATACCTGTCCCACCGGCGACAACGTCGAGGGGTCGAAGGCGAGACCGTACGCACGCAGGAATCTCGGCTCGCAGGCCCGTTCCACCACCTGACCAGGCATCGATTTCGCCACCGAGCGCTCGACCAACGAGCCGCCGAGTCCGGCGATGACCATCGGGAGCCGCGACTCCCGTTGCTCGGTCACCACCGCGAGTTCCGTTCTGGTACCGGCCTTTCGGATCGAATCTTCGATCGCGTCACCCATCGCTGCCCCGCGAGGAACGAATACCATGGGAATGTCCGGCATTTCCGAAAGGCGTACCGGCCCCTCGGGTAGTTCTGTTCCAGCCGGGTAGACCAGGCGGTATTCCTGCTCCCCCAATTCGACGATTTCGAGCCCTTCGCCCGCCTCGAGCGGCAGATGAGCCACCGCGAATTCGCAGTGGCCGTCCCGGATGAGACTTTCCAGATTGTCCTCACGCTCGAGTTCCGAGAATCTGACTCGTGCTTGCGGATACCGTCGACAGAACTCCGCAATCAGATCGACGATCGTCCCCGAGGTCAGTGCAGGGAAAGCCATGATGTCGAGGCGACCGACGATGGCGCCATCGGATGCCGTCAACTGTTCAGCCGCCGCAGCTACGTCTCGCAAAACCTGTCGACTCGGGCCGACCAGACTGCGACCGGCAGCACTGAGCACCATGCCGCGCCCGATGCGGTGAAACAGCCTCACTCCCAGTTCACGTTCGAGCCCGCGCAACGCTTGTGACACGGTCGGCTGAGCAACGCCGAGAGCCGCTGCGGCGCCGTTGATCCCCTTGTTCTCGACCACTGCGAGGAAGTACTCCATCTGCCGGAACTCCACAGTTCACTCCTCTTCCGTGGACGGAACGGCGGAGGTGGCCATTTCCGCAGCCGTCGCGATGAATGCAGCGGCCGCCGGGGATTGCTCGCCCGAGCGATAGACGATACCGACGTCGCGTGTCAGCGGCGGATCGAAGGAGAAGGCGCAGACGTCTGTCATCTGCTGTTGTGCAACCCTTCTCGGCACTACAGTGGCGCCGATTCCTCGACGCACGAGTTCCCACGTGGTCACAGGGTGGACACAGTCCACGACTACGTTCTCGGCGCCTTCGCTGAGCAAGCCCCGGAACTGATTCGATTGATCACCGAGATCGACCACAAGCGGCAAACTGTGCAAGAGCGCTCGCGGAACCGGATCCGCCAACGGCGTTGCAAGTCGGCCGGACAACGACGCATGGGTGGCGAGCACCAACTCCTGAGTGGCAATCGGAGCCGTGACCAAACCTTCGTACCCGATACTCAGATCGGTGACGCCGACCTCGGCCGACCCTCGCCGCAACGCATTGTCGACCCCGGCCGGGCCGTACGTGTCGAGAACACGCACGACGATCTTCGGGAAGTTGGCCCGGAATCGCCGGACCAACTCGACCATCGGATCGATCGAGAACGCCGAGTACGAGACGACGTCGACACGACCGAACTCGAGTTCGCGAACGGCGGTCACTTTCGCCTTCGCGCGCTCGACGTCGGCAAGGATTCTCCTGGCCGCGAGATCGAACGTGCGGCCCGCGTCGGTAAGAACCAACCGCCTGCCCGTCCGGTCGAACAGCGTGGCGCCGAGTCGACGCTCGAGCGTACGAATTGCCTGTGACAGCGAGGGCTGCGAAATGTAGAGAGCCTGAGCGGCCTTCGTTATCCCACCGTGGTCGACAACAGCGACGAAGTAGGTGACGAAGTGCAGATCCACTCATCCATCATACGACCAGCGATCCGTCGCTCACTCCACCCGAGTTGCCCCTGGTACGGCCCACTCTCCGGTGAAGATCGGCTCCCGCTTTTCCACGAAGGCACGAACCGCGTCGGTGGCATCCGTCGCAAAATTGACCGCTTGCGCCCTCGCCTCGTTGTCCAACGCCTCCCGCAACGAGAGGGAGGTGTG
The DNA here is from genome assembly GCF_031763325.1 of Rhodococcus sp. SG20037. NCBI lineage: Bacteria > Bacillati > Actinomycetota > Actinomycetes > Mycobacteriales > Nocardiaceae > Rhodococcus > Rhodococcus sp. SG20037. The sequence continues at coordinate 5,434,697 of NZ_CP134497.1, forward strand.
ATGTTCGAGCATGGCGGCAGACTGACTCAGTGCGGCCGGCGGGCCGGCGGCGAGCCGCTGCGCCAGTGTTGACGTGTGTTCGTCCAGCTCGGCCGGTTCGACCAGATAAGTCACCAACCCGAGCTCGTAGGCTTCCTGTGCGTCGATCGTCTCGGCAAGCATCACCAGTCGCTTGGCTTGCTGGAGGCCGACCAGTCTCGGCAGGATCCACGAACCACCGAAGTCGACAGACAACCCCCGTTTGGCAAAGATCTGGCTGAACTTCGCACCCTTGGCCGCCACGACGAAGTCGCAGAGCAACGCCATGTTCCATCCGGCTCCGACGGCAAACCCGTCGACCTTCGCCACCAGAGGTTTGGGAAACTCACTCAGTGCGATTGCCGTTGCGTTGATGACACGCATGCGATCGAGCGGGTGCGACGAGCCACGCTTGTCCAGATCGGAGCCCGCGCAGAAGGTCCCATCCGCGCCGGTCAGGATTACCGAGCGAATCTGCGCGTCCTCTTGAAGTTCGAGGACTGCTTCACGTAGAGCGATCCAGGCGTCGAGATCGAGAGCGTTGCGGCGGTGCGGCCGACAGAGAACAATCGTCGCGACAGCACCGTCTCGTTCGATGCTTACGGCCGCACGCTCGATCGTCTCGGCACTCATGAACCACTCCACACGGGAGAGCGCTTCTCGGCAAATGCCGTGGCGCCCTCCTTGGCATCACGAGAGGTGAAGACCGGATCGATGAATTCGCGTTGCGCGACAAAGGCATCCGGATCGGTGTATTTGGCGGACATTGCCAGTACCTGCTTGGTCGCGCGAACAGCCAGTGGACCGTTAGCCGCTACTCGGGCCGCAAGCTCGCGTGCGACGGTCAGCGCGTGTCCCGGTTCGGCGAGCCGATTGACCAAGCCGTGATGATGCGCCACGGTGGCACTGAGTGGATCCCCCGTGATCGCGATTTCCATGGCCAACTGATACGGAAGAATTTTCGGCAGACGTAGGAGTCCGCCGGCGGCCGCGGCAAGTCCCCGCTTCACTTCGGGCAGGCCGAATTTCGCGTCCGTGGACGCCACGATCAAGTCGGCCGCCAAGGCCAGTTCGCAACCGCCGGCGAGTGCCCAACCTTCGACGGCTGCGATCAGCGGCTTCGACGGCGGTGCCTCGGTCAGACCGGCAAAACCACGACCCGGTAGCGATGGCCGCTCTCCGCGCGCAAATCCCTTCAGATCCATACCGGCGCAGAAGGTTCCACCAGATCCGGTCAGAATGCCGATGGTGAGATCGGGGCGTTCCTCGAACTCGTCGATCGCGGCGGCGAGTGCCTGTGCGAGTTCCAGGTTGACCGCGTTCTTGGCCTCGGGACGATTGAGGGTGATGACGGCAACGCCGTCGGCGAAGTCGGTGAGCACGACGCTCATGTTCGGTTCCTACTTCCGTGATGAGATTCTTGAAAGGTCACTGCGCGCGAATGCTCCAGCGCACGGGTGTGCCGCCGGACGGTGTCACGATCTCCCGCTTGGCCAAAACAACAAGATGAGCATGGGTTTCGCGGACTGCCAAGCGAAGTAGTCGCGGCGACATCTGTTCGAACGGGCGAGACCAGGAGATCGTGCGTGAGAGTTCCCAGGCCGTGGATTCAGGCTCATCCTGCACCGCAGCCACGATCTCCGCCAATCGCTCCTCGTGGTGCCCCATCAATTGACGTGCACGATCGGCGATCCCACGGAATCGATATTCATGTGCCGGAAGCACTTCGCACTCGCCCAGTGTTGTCGTCGCCTCGAGCGAGAGAAGATAACGATGAAGCGGGTTCTCGAGTTCACCGGGAATCGTGGAGATGTTCGGGCTGATCCTCGGCAGCATGTGATCGCCGCTGAACAACAAGCCTCTGTCCTCTTCCACGAAGCAGAGATGTCCGGGAGTGTGCCCCGGTGTCCACTGGGCCCGGAGATTCCACCCGGGAAGATCGAGTGAATCACCATCTCCCAGAACAATGTCGATGGTTTCATGCTCGGCGAACCGCACCAGGTCGACCCGAGACGCGTCGAGCACTTCGGCCGGTGCGCCGAGTTCGGACAATTGCAGGTTCCAGCCACTGATGTCGTCGCGGGTCTGCTCGGGACCGTGGTATCCGAGGAGCGTCGCGTCGGCCACGTGCATCGCAAGCGTTGCGCCGCTGACCTGCCGAAGACGCGGCGCCAGACCGAAGTGATCGGGATGCAGGTGCGTGATTGCCGCATAGCGCACTTCGGAAATGTGGTATCCGATCGATGCTATGCCGTCGACGAGAGCCTGCCACGACTGTTCGTGATCCCAACCGACGTCGATGAGGGCAAGTCCGTCGTCGAGCGCGAGTGCGTAGACGAGTACGTAGCGCAAAGGGTTGTCCGGCATGGGAACAGGGATCGACCACAATCCGTCCCGCACCTGTTCGACCGGTGGAAGGACTTTGTTCGCCCATGCCTCACGTTGTGCGACACCGACGTCTTCGGTCACGATCATGATGCTTCTCCGCTCGCGTTCAGCATGGTCCGCAGGCTCGACTTGAGCAGTTTCCCGCTCGCGTTGCGAGGTAGGGAGTCCACGAAATGGATCTGGCGAGGTTTCTTGTACGACGCCAACTTCGCTGTACTGAAGGCGATCAACTCGTCGACGCTCGGCACGTCGGCACCGTCGACCAGCTTGACCACTGCGGTCACGGATTCACCCCAGCGCTTGTCGGGAACCCCGACCACTGCGACCTCGGCGACCGAGGGGTGCTCGGCCAGAATGGATTCCACCTCGATCGGATAGACGTTCTCTCCGCCGGTGACGATCATGTCCTTGAGTCGATCGGTGACGAACAGATACCCCTCGTCGTCCAGATGGCCGGCGTCCCCCGTTCGGAGGAAACCGTCGTGGGTGAACAATTCGGCGGTCTCACGGTCACGTCGCCAGTATCCGCGAGTGTTGTTTCTACTGCGCGCGACGATCTCACCGGAATTATTGGGCGGCAATTCCTCACCAGTGGTGACGTCTCGAATCGAGATCTCGACGCCGATCATCGGCTTGCCCGCAGAGCGAAGCAACTCCGAACGCGGCCCGCTCACATGATGGTCGTAAGCACGAAGGACGGATACCGAACCCGTCGTCTCGGTCATCCCGTATCGCTGAACGAATTTGCAGTTCAAGACAGTCATCGCGTGGGCGAGGAGCGCCGGAGTGATCGGTGACGCCCCATAGGCGACCACCTCCAGGCTGGTCAGATCGAAACTGTCGAGAGTCGGCAGATCTACCAGCGTCTGAATGACTGCAGGCACCAGAAATGCGTGGGTGACGCGGTGGGTCGCGATGGCATCAGCGACCCGAGCAGGCGCCATGTCTCCGAGCAGCACCAAAGGCACTCCGGCCGACAAGCATGTACTCATCCAGCCGGCACCGGCGATGTGAAAGAGGGGAAGTGCATCGAGTGCGACTGCATTCGAACCGAATTCGTAGACATCGAACCCCTCGGGCTCGTTGTACAGATTCCGGTGCGTGGCCACGACGCCCTTGGGCCGGCCGGTTGTCCCGGACGTGTACAGCTGCAGAACTGCTGCGTCCGGATCGTGCCCGTGTCCGGGGTCGACACCGGTCCCTGATGCCACGAACTCCGCCCAGGTTCGCGAATCCGGCAGGCCCCCTGCAGCTCCCACGGTTATGACCTCGATGTCCGGCAACGCTGCGGACATCGCCGCCGCCCCCGCGGCGAACTCGTCATCGACGATCAAGACGTCGAGCTCCGCGTCCTCGGCGATGTCGACGAGTTCGAGTGGGTTGAGCCGCCAGTTCAACGGTATGAACACAGCGCCTGCCTTCGCACATGCGATGAAGGTTTCCGCACCTTCGAGCCCCATCCGCAGTAGCGCACCGACACGAGCACCCGTTGTGGTCACTTCTGCCAGCGCACTCGCCAAGGTGCTGGTCTCGCCATCCAGCTCAGCCCAAGTCAACGTTCGGTCGCCGCACGTGATTGCCGGATCGGACGGCCGTGTCGACGCCGAGTGGCGTATCCGGTTGGGTAGGTGAAGCTCGCTCACATCACGCTCCTGTGTTCCAGGTACTCACCGAGCACGAACCGCGGTCGGTGGTACTGGAACAGTCGACCATCGCTATGGCCTGCGCCACAAAGACGAGAAGGCGCACAGAGCCATAGCTCAGACCTATGTCCGCAGGTCGCAGCAAGTCACCGCCGCCAAGGCTCCGTCATCTGGGAGAATTCGTCAGATGCAGGCACCCGGGATGGACATACGCAGCGCGCAGTATCTCGTCGCGGTCGTCGATCACGGCAGCGTCACTGCCGCCGCGGACGTCCTGCGTATCTCGCAACCGTCCCTCTCGCAGGCCGTACGCAACCTCGAACGAGCTCTCGGAGCCACACTCTTCGAGCGCACCACTCGCGGTCTGGCTCCCACCACGGTCGGACTGGCAGTTGCCGATTCTGCCCGTACGTTGCTCGCCGACGTTGCTCGGGCCGAGGCCGCGGTGGCTGCGGTAACCGCTTTGCGCGCCGGGGAACTCGCCATAGCAGTTCAGTCCGATCTCGCCATCGACCCTGTTGCAGAGGTCGCCGGACGCCTCCATCTGACGGCACCCGGAATTCGGTTCTCCACGAACGCCTCCGCCAACGCACAGGACGTGCGCGCGCTCGTCAGAGCAGGTACGTGTGAACTCGGGTTTCTCGAGACCCACCCGGGTACCGAAGTCTCCGACGGGCTTCGAGAAATTGCCGTGAGCACCCAGGAAACGGTCTTGTCGATCCCCATTCGCCTGGCCACAGACCTCCCCGATCCGGTTCCGCGCACCGTGGTCGCGCGCCTGCCGATGGTGGTCGAGGCATCCGCAGTTCGGCGCGGGCACTCGATCGACGACGATCTGGAACTCACCGACGTCGTCGTGGAAGTACCTGATCGCCTTGCTGTCCGGGAAATGGTCGGGCAAGGTGTAGGCGCCGCGCTGCTGCCCAGATCGATCGCCGAACAAGACTCCCCGGCATCTGAGGTTCGCTCGCTTTTCCCACCGATCACCCGGCAGACGATCTTGGTCTACCGCGACGGCCCGCTCTCACCGGCCGGGTCTGCGTACATCGAGAACATCTCCCCACGTCACAAGCCCTCCACGAACAGCCTGCCCAACGGCGAGAGCGTCTCCGGATCGAACTCGACGCCGTAATTCAGTGAGATCGCCGGCTCCACCGGAAATATCTCCGCGCCGGACGCGACCGACCTCTCGGCCAACGAACGCTCCATGAATGCCATGCCCAAACCAGCAAAGACGAACGCGCCGACGGTCTCCCGCTGCGCCAACTCCGTCGACATCCGAGTCCGGGCCCCGGCGGCCTGCAGAGACGACTCGATGGCAAGCCGAGCCCGCGAGTGTTTGAGCACACCCACCACGGGGAGATCGGGCAATGCCGTCAATGACACCGGCTCTCCCGCAGCGGGTTTCACACCATTCGGCCAGACGTCGGGATGAACCCCCGACGGCACTGCCAGCCAGTACTCGTTCACCCCCAACACTTTCGTGGACAGCGCCGACATGTCGGGTGGCCAATAGCTGAAGACCACCTCGCACGCGCCGTCTGCCAACACCTGCTCAGACGTAGCACCCTGCGGCAACTCACCGACCCGAACGGTCACAGCAGGCCACCGCTCACGAAAGTCCGCCACGATGCGTGCGATCGGACCTTCGAGACCATGTGCCGCGGAGCAGATGTCGAGCCGGCCACGAGGCTCGTCGGCCGTACCGATCGCGACGTCGAACGCGGCCGCGCTGCTGCGAGTCATCTGCCTCGCCGGCCCTACCAACGCCCGACCTGCTGCCGTCAGCACCAAACCGCGACCGACACGGTGAAACAGTTCGACTCCGAGTTCACGCTCGAGGCCACGAATACCCTGCGACAGCGACGGCTTGGTGACCGACAGATTCTGCGCAGCCGTCGACAAGGACTCACCACCGGCAACGGCAAGGAAGTACTCGATCTGACGTAGGTCCACTCCATCGACTTTGCCATAAACGCAGCCGGGTATACCGGTACCAAGCACTGCAGGGTGTTCACACACGCTTCATTAATCGGACATTCAGGACACACCTTCTTCTACCCGGCGCCACCTACCGTAATTGGTCCAGACCAATTACGGATAGGTCTGAACCACCGCGTCGAAGACAAGGAATCCTCGTGAGACGTACGACCATCGCGATAGCAGCCGTGACCGCGGCTCTCGCCGTTCCCGGCATCGCCCCCGCCGAATCCCACGCCGAACCCGGCTGGGGCAGTTCGTCCTTCGAATGGGGCAGCTCTTCGGGCGAGAACAACACGCCGCCCGCAGCGCCCGGCGTCAGCGTCCCCGGCGGACGGTACGAGCACCCCGTCGACCTGACCTTCACCGCCGAGCGCGGCGCCACCGTCCGCTACACCGTGGACGGAACGACACCCACCACCGACAGCCAAGCTGCCACGCCGGGACGTCCGCTGCACATCGCACAGGACACCAACGTCACTGTCGCAGCTTTCCGCGGCGATCACGCGAGCGCGGCCGTCTCGTTCGGCTACCTGATCAAGACCTCGGAAAAGCCGCTGGCTCAGGTCGTCGTGATGTCCGACGTCCACGTCGGCGATCACGCGAACAACGACAAGAAGTACGAAAGCTTCTTCGACACAATCGGTTCCATCTTCCCGAAACCCGACGCTATCCTCTCCACCGGGGACATGATCAACGACAACGGAGACGGCAAGGGGCCCGACCACAAGATCGTCGCAGAAATCTTCCAGGCAAACCTCGCCCGGAAGGGCATGAACGACACACAACTCCTGATCTCCAACGGCAATCACGATGCAAGTCTCGCGGCGATCAGAGCCGGATATCCGGCGGAGTGGTTTCCGGATTCCGGTGGCGGATACTACGAATCCGACGTCAGTGGTGTCCATCTCTTCACGGTCAACACCGAAACCTACAACAATGATTCAGCGCAACGCAATTGGCTGAAGTCCCGCCTGACCGAAATCACCGCGGAGTCCGGGAACCTGACCAAGCCGATCCTGGTCCAGGGACACCGGCCGGCAAGCAACACAGCCATGGACGGCCAGCAGGCGTCGAACCCTCGATTGACCGAAGACCTGAGTGCCTTCCCTCAGGCAATCTTCTTCTCCGGGCACTCACATCTGAACAACAACGACGACCGGTCGATCCATCAGCGTGACTTCACGTCGGTCAACGACGGCTCGATGTCGTACATCGAAATCGATCACGGCTACCAGATGGTGACCGAGTCCGGTCTCGCGAACCGTTTCGAATCACCCACTGCCCAAGCGCTCTTCGTCGAGGTCTACCAGGACCGCACGGAAATCAACCGAATCAACATGGCGGCAGACAAGCACGACATCTACGCCGGTGGCGCGTGGTCAGCCAACTGGCAGCCGCCGTACTCGAGCGCGGGCACGCTGAGCGGTTCGGGGTGGACGGTCGAACTCGACGGGTCGACCAACCAGCAGATCAAGGACAACTTCCGCTACACCTCGGGCGCACGGAACACGCACGCGCCGGAGTTCACCTCGAGCACTCCGCTCTCGGTGACGACCGGCGAAAACGGTGCGACCGCACTGAGGATCGCGCAGGCCAAGGACGATCAGATGGTGCACCACTACGCCGTCGAGGTCACGGACACAGCCACCGGAGCGAAGGTGGTCTCGTCGAAGGTGCTCTCGGACTTCTACTTCATGCCGCGGCCGAACAGCCTCGACATTCCGATTCCCGATGCCGCAGCGGGCACCGCATACGAAGCCCGCGTCGAAGCCGTTGACGCATACGGCAACCGGTCACCGGTGACAACCCTGGCCTTCACCCGCTGACCCGACACGACTAAGCGGCACCGCGCATATTCGCGGTGCCGCTTCTCGGCTCAGTTGTACGTGCGAAGCAGGCCCTTGCTGATGATCTGCTTCTGGATGTCGCTGGTGCCTTCACCGATCAGAAGGAACGGCGCCTCACGCATCAACCGCTCGATCTCGTATTCCTTGGAATAGCCGTATCCGCCGTGGATACGGAAGCTGTCCTGGGTGACCTCCGAGCAGAATTCACTCGCCAGATACTTCGCCATACCCGCGGCGACATCGTTGCGCTCACCCGAGTCCTTGAGCCTGGCAGCGTTGACCATCATCAGATGTGCCGCTTCGACTTTGGTGCCCATCTCGGCGATCCGGAACGCGATGGCCTGATGCTCGGCGATCGGCTTGCCGAAAGTCTCGCGTTGCTTGGCGTAGGTGACAGCCAGTTCGAAAGCGCGCTGGGCAATTCCGCAGGCACGCGCGGCGACGTTGACCCGGCCGACCTCGACGCCGTCCATCATGTGCCGGAATCCCGAGCCAGGGGTGCCACCGAGAACCTCCTCGGCTCCGATCTCGAAACCGTCGAAGATCATCTCCGTGGTGTCGATTCCCTTGTACCCCATCTTCTCGAGCTTGCCCGGAATGGTCAGGCCCGGGAGTACCTCGCCGAAACCTGCGGGTTTCTCGATCAATATCGTCGTCAGATTGTTGTGCGGCTTCTCCGCGCCCTCGTCCGTCTTGACCAGGACTGCCACCAAGGTCGAGGAACCCCCGTTGGTCAGCCACATCTTCTGGCCGGTGATCACGTAATCGCCGGAGTCCGTCCGCTTCGCCTTGGTCGATATGGCAGCAACATCGGAACCGAGGGCAGGCTCCGACATGGAAAATGCACCGGTGAGTTCCCCGGAAGCCAAACGCGGCAGGTACTTCGCCTTCTGTTCCGGCGTCCCGTGCGCCGAAATCATGTGAGCCACGATGAAATGCGTGTTGATGACACCGGACACGCTCATCCATCCACGGGCCAATTCTTCGACGCACAGCGCGTAGGTGAGCAATGATTCGCCGATACCCCCGTACTCGGGGTCGATGGTCAGTCCGAACAGACCCATGTCCTTCATCTGCTTGACGATGTCGGTCGGGTACGTATCCGAGTGTTCGAGTTCCTGCGCCGCGGGGATGACCACACGATCGACGAACTCGCGTACCGCCCCGACGATATCGGTCTGAGTTTCGGTCAATCCCGCCGTCTGCGCCAAACGAGTCACTGTTCCACCTGTCAGTCGGTACTTCGTGCCCTCCCGGTCGACGAAATTGATTCGACTCCAGGAACTTTCATCCCGCCGCGACGTGTGTGCGGCAGAGACGCTGTATCCATTCAATCCCCGAACGGTATATGTGTCAAAGTCGATTTCGCATACGAACCGTATGGCGGAAACTATGTCCGAACAGGTCGTTCCTGCTGTTGACAACCGCGCCACGCGTGCTGGATATTCGAGTGGCCAGGTCGCGACGGGCCCTTCGATCGGCCCGTTCACGCGACGCATTCCCCACCTCTCCTCGAGACAGGCGCATTCCATGCACGACGCAGTCATCTGTGAACCCGTTCGCACCCCGGTGGGCGGATTCGGCGGAGTCTTCAAGGACGTTCCCGTCACCACACTCGCCGGCACTGTTGTGCGTGGCCTCGTCGAACGAACCGGCATTGCGTCCACCGATGTCGACGACGTCATCTTCGGTCAGGGGTACGCCAACGGAGAGGCCGCGGCCATCGGGCGAATCGCGGCACTCGACGCCGGTCTCGACGTGTCCGTTCCCGGAATACAACTCGATCGCCGTTGCGGTTCGGGATTGCAGGCGATCATCTACGCCGCGATGCAGGTACAGACCGGGATGAGTGATCTGGTCATCGCCGGCGGCGCGGAGAGCATGAGCGGAACCGAGTTCTACTCCACCGACATGCGTTGGGGCACAAAGCGCCCTTCCGTCGAGTTCCACGACCGATTGGCCAAACCGCGCACGAACTCCGGCGGAGTCAACTTTCCGGTGGAAGGCGGCATGATCGAGACCGCTGAGAACTTGCGCCGGGAGTACTCGATCACCCGCGACGAGCAGGACCGATACGCGGTGCGATCGCACGAACGGGCCGTTCACGCCCAAGACAGTGGGTACTTCGACGACGAGACCATTCCCGTTTCGGTGCCCGGACGCCGTGGTGAGCAGACGGTGGTCACTCGCGACGAGCATCCGCGCCGAGGGATTCAGTTGGCCGATCTCGCTGCACTGCGCCCCATTCGAGGTCGCGTCGATCCCGAAGCCACTGTCACCGCCGGTAATGCGTGCGGCCAGAACGACGCCGGCGCAGCCGCCATCGTCACTACTGCTGCCAACGCCGAACGGCTGGGCCTGCGACCGTTCGCGAAACTGGTCAGCTGGGGTGTGGCCGGTGTGGAGCCGAACCGGATGGGCATCGGCCCGGTTCCTGCCGTGGCGAAAGCACTCTCCCGGGTCGACCTGTCACTCGACCGCATCGACCTCATCGAAGTCAACGAGGCCTTCGCGGCCCAGGTTCTCGCGTGCGCCAAGGCCTGGGGATTGAGCGCCCAGGACATCGAGGAACGGTTCAACGTCAACGGTTCCGGCATCTCGCTCGGACATCCTGTCGGCGCTACCGGTGGGCGGATCCTTGCAAATCTGCTGCGCGAACTCGACCGGCGCCAGGGACGGTACGGGATCGAGACCATGTGCATCGGCGGCGGACAAGGGATTGCCGCGGTGTTCGAGAACCTTCGACGCTAGAAGCGTTAACCGATCGATCCGTCGCGGCGAAGTTCCGCGATCCGGTCGCCCGTAAGTCCCAACTCGGCCAGCAGAGAATCCGTCTGCTGGCCGAGTGCTGGAACGTCACCCATGCGCATTTCGACATCCGAATACGTCATCGGAGGCAGCACGGCATCGATCGGACCGTTCTCGGTGCCCACGGACCGCCACCTGGCACGCTTCTCCAGCTGCGGATGTTCCAGCAGACCGGCCATGTCGTTGAGTGCCGCGGCCGGAACACCAGCGGCGGCCAGACGCTGATCCAGATCTGTCGTCGAGTACAGACGCGTCAGAGAGCCCACCAATTCGTCTACCTCGCCACGGTTTTCGACGCGCACGATGTTGGTGCGGTAACGCGGATGATCGACCAGATCCTCTCGCTCGAACACGTCCACCATCAGCGCTCGCCATCCACGATCGTTCTGGACGCCGATCAGGATTTCGCCGTCGGCCGTGGGATACGAATCGTAGGGAACGATCGCGGCATGGCCGAGACCGACACGTGGAATCTGCTTGTCCGCATACATTTTCATGTACATCGGATGGCCCAGCCACTCGACGGTGGAATCGAACATCGAGACCTCGACGAGCGCTCCCTTGCCCGTTCGCTCTCTACGGAACAGGGCGCTCAGAATCGAAGTCAGCGCGTACATTCCTGCCGCGATGTCGGAGACCGGGATGCCGGTCTTGGTGGCCGTCTCCGGTGTGCCTGTCACGGAGATCATTCCGGTCTCGGCTTGGACCAACATGTCGTAGGCCTTGCGCTCGCGCCGCGGGCCGGCACTGCCGTAGCCGGACATGTCGATCACGATGAGCCGTGGGTATTTATCGCGCAGTTCCTCCGCGCCGAACCCCAGTCTCGCGGCTGCGTCGGGAGCCAGGTTCTGCAGGAACACATCGGCTCGCGCGACCAGATCGAGAAGGATCTGCCGGCCGGCTTCCGACTTCACATCGACGGCGATCGATTCCTTGGAACGGTTGAGCCACACGAAGTGTGATGCCTGACCGTGAACCGCCTGGTCGTAGTGACGCGCGAAGTCACCCTCGCCGACGCGTTCTATCTTGATCACCCGCGCACCCATGTCCGCGAGATGTCTGGTGGCGAGCGGTGCCGCCACCGCCTGTTCGAGTGCAACTACGGTGATTCCGTCGAGCGGAAGATCCGAGTTCGGCTGTCCCATGTCAGTAGTCACCCCAGAAGTTTTACACCCAGAATTCTCACACTCTGAATTCTTGCACTCGAACAGGACGGATCAGATGTGGCGGCCGCCGGTGATCTCGAGAACCGTGCCGGTCATGTAGCTCGAGAGGTCGCTCGCGAGGAACAGCACAACCGAAGCAACTTCCGAAGGCTCGGCTGCGCGCCCCATCGGAATCTCGGCAAGCTTCTCGTTCCAGATCCGTTCGGGCATCGCCTCGGTCATCGCCGTGCGGACCAGTCCGGGCTGAACGGCGTTGACGCGAACATTCTTGAACGCGACCTCTTTTGCCGCGGCCTTCGTCAGACCGACGATCCCGGCCTTCGCGGCCGAGTAGTTGGTCTGCCCGAGCATGCCCACCTTGCCGGAGATCGACGAGATGTTCACGATCGCGCCCGTCTCACGCTCGCGCATGCGGGCGGCGGCAGCGCGTGTTCCGTTCCAGGCGCCCTTGAGGTGAACTGCGATCACGTCGTCGAAGTCCTGCTCGGTCATCTTCCGCATCGTGGCGTCGCGCGTCATGCCGGCGTTGTTGACCATGACATCGACTGGACCGAAAGCGCTTTCGGCCAGATCGAGCATGGCCTCGACCTGTCCGGAGTCACGCACGTCGCAGGAAGCGAAACGGGCGACCGACTCTCCACCGAGTTCGGCGACCGCAGCCGTTCCCACGGTTTCGTTGATGTCGCCGAGAACGACGGTCGCGCCTTCCTTGATGAAGGTGCGCGCAATTTCGAGCCCGATGCCCTGGGCTCCACCGGTCACTACCGCAACCTTGCCGTCCAACAATCCCATGTCCACTCCGTTCGTGAGGTTAAAGCTCGTCTGGAAAATGTGTCAGCGCTGGTTTTGCTTTTTCGCTTGCGCCACGAGCCCACCACCGAGAATCAGACGCTGGATCTCGCTGGTTCCCTCGTACAGGCGCAACAGGCGAACTTCACGGTAGATGCGTTCGACCGGAACACCGCGCATGTACCCGTTGCCCCCGTGGATCTGCACGGCGAGATCTGCGACCTTGCCCACCATCTCGGTGCAGAAAAGCTTTGCCGCCGAAGGCCCGAGACGGCGATCCTCACCGCTGACGTACCGCGCGGCCACCTCGCGCACCATCGCGCGCCCTGCCATCACACCGGCTTGCTGGTCTGCCAACATCGCTTGAACCAGCTGGAAGTCGCCGATCGCGGTGCCGCCCTGTTCCGTGACCACGGAGAACGCGACAGATTCGTCGAGCGCTCGCTGTGCTGCTCCCACCGAGAGCGCCGCGATATGGACTCGTCCGCGCGCGAGAGACGTCATCGCTGCGCGGTATCCGGTGTCCTGGTCGCCACCGACGAGGGCCGACTCGGGAACCCGGACGTTGTCGAAGGTGACCTCGGAGGTCCAAGCACCTTCTTGACCCATCTTCTTGTCCTTGGGACCGACCGTGACACCTGGCGTGTCAGCCGGAACCAGGAACACTGCAATTCCCGGACCATCGGAATCCGCCGGGCGAGTGCGCGCGAACACCACGAACAGCTGCGCCAGTGGAGCATTGGTGATGAACCGCTTGTTGCCGTCGATCACCCAGTCGGATCCATCCAGCACTGCCTTGGTCCGAAGGCCGGCCGGGTTGGAGCCCGCGCCCGGTTCGGTGAGAGCAAAGGAAGCCACGACATCACCGGAGGCGATGCGCTCGAGCCACTGAGCCTTCTGCTCGTCGGTACCGAAGCCGACCAGCACCTGTCCGGCAATTCCGTTGTTGGTACCGAACATCGAACGCAGCGCCAGAGACGTGTAGCCGAATTCCATTGCCAGTTCGACGTCTTGGGTGAGGTCGAGTCCGAGCCCACCCCATTCCTGAGGGATCGCGTAACCGAAGAGCCCGATAGCTGCGGCCTTCTTGCGTATGTCCTCAGGAATGGCGTCGGTGTCGGCTATCTCCTGCTCACGCGGAACTACTTCCTTACGGATGAACTCCCGCGCAGTCGCCAAGATATCTGCGAAGTCATCTGCGTCGACCTGCATTCCCACCACTCACCTTGCTGTTTCCGAAGTCCATGCCGTCCCCCGAAGTCAATACCGTGAGGCAATCGGAGTCAAAGACCTGAAAACGAACCGAAGGTAAGGCAGAACCTATAGCAAGCTTCAGACGGTGCGCAGTTCCCGCTTCAGTAGCTTGCCGCTCTGGTTGCGCGGAAGCTCGGCCACGAAACGGACATGCTTGGGCACCTTGAACGGAGCGATTCGCTCCTTGACGTGGGCAATCAACGCCTCGGGCGTCAACTCGTCGTTGCCGTCCTTGAGCACGACGATCGCGGTGACGGCCTCGATCCACTTCTCGTCGGGCGTACCGATCACGGCAACTTCTGCCACGGCGGGGTGCGTGTAGACCGCATCTTCGACCTCGCGTGACGCCACCAGGATGCCGCCGGTGTTGATGACGTCCTTGATCCGGTCGACGACCGTGATGAACCCTTCTTCGTCCCGCACGACCAGATCGCCCGAATGGAACCAGCCGTCACGGAAGGCCTCGGCGGTGGCTTCCGGATTCTCCCAGTAGCCGTTGCACAGCTGCGGTGAGCGGTAGAGAACCTCGCCGGCCTCACCGTCGGCGACATCGTTTCCGTCGGCGTCGACGACGCGGGTTTCGACGAAGAACACCGCGCGACCACAGGAAGACGGGCGATCAGCATGCTCGCTGGGCTGGAGAACTGTTGCCAGTGGGCCGATTTCGGACTGGCCGAAGCAGTTGTAGAAACCGATGTCCGGGTAGCGCTCGCGCAGACGATTGAGCACGGTGACCGGCATGATCGAGGCGCCATACTGCGCCTTCTTCAGCGACGACAGATCGCGGGTCTCGAGGTCCGGATGGTTGGCCAGCGGCACCCACACGGTCGGCGCCAGGAACAGCGATCCGATCTTTTCGGCTTCGACACGGCGCAGGATTTCCGGGATGTCCGGCGCCTGCATCAGACTGACCGTCGCGCCGACGGACAGGTAGGGCAGCATGAAGACGTGCATGCCCGCGGAGTGGTACATCGGCATGCAGATCAGCGGGTTGTCGTTCTTGTCGAGGCCGAGCGCGATCACCGAGGACACGTACTCGTGAACCAGTGCACCGTGAGACATCATGGCGCCCTTGGGCTTCGAGGTGGTGCCCGAGGTGTACAGGAGTTGCGCCAGATCGGTCGACGTCGCACGCGGTTCGAAGACCGGCACCTCGCCTGCCTCACCGATCGTGACGACGGACAGTTCCGCGTCCCGCAGTGCGATCACGTGATCGAGATCGAGGTCGGAGCGTACCGAGTCGAGTGTCGGCGCCAATGCCGGATCCACCAACACCGCGCGGGCGCCTGACTGCGCCACGAGGTACCGGAGTTCCTCCCCCTTCAGTGCGTAATTGACGGGAACATGCACCAAACCTGCTCGTGCACAGGCAAGAAATCCGATTGCATAGGCGTCGGAGTTGGTTCCGTATGCCGCGACGCGGTCGCCGTGTTCGAGCCCCAGACCGAGCAAGTAGGCGGCGACCCGCGTCACCGCGTCGTCGAGTTCGCGGTAGGTGCGAGTGCGATCTTCGAAGACGACGGCTACACGGTCGGGGTACTTGGCTGCCGAGCGCCGAACCACTCCGTCGACAGTGTTGGTGCGTGGATCCAGGCTCATGCGCCTCAGGTTATAGGACGTCCAACTAAACCGGAAGAGCGATCGTTACTTATTGCGCCATTCGGGCTTTCGCTTGTCTACAAAGGCCTGCATACCTTCCTGAGCGTCGCAGGTCACGGCGTTGGTTGCCATAGTTTCCGCCATCGCCTCGTACGCCTGCGCTTGTGGCAGATCGATCTGGCGATAGAACGCCTGCTTACCGATCTTCACCGTCAAGGGGCTGGCCGTCGTGATCTTGGCGGCCAGTTCGCGCACCTCTCGGTCCAGGTCTTCGGGCGCGACGACGAAGTTCACCAGACCCCAGTCCGCAGCGGTGTCGGCGTCGATCGTCTGCCCGGTGAGCAACATCTGCATCGAGCGCTTGCGCCCTACTGCCCTGCTCAGCGCCACCATGGGCGTCGAGCAGAACAGTCCGATCTTGACGCCCGGCGTGCCGAAGACAGCATTCGACGCAGCAACAACCAGATCACACGACGCGGCCAGTTGGCAGCCCGCCGCGATAGCCGGGCCCTGTACTGCGGCAATCACCGGCTGCGGAATCCGCTGTACGGTCTCCATCATCTCGGTACAGCCGTCGAAGATCGCCCGCTCGTCCTCGAGGGTTCTCCCGATCATCTCCGTCAGATCGTGTCCGGCGGAGAACACCGGGCCTTCGGCGCGCACGATCACGACCCGCACGCGCTCGTCTACAGACAATTCGACAAGGGCAGCCGTCACCTCACGCATGGTCTCCGCCGAGAGCGGATTGCGCCGCGCCGGCCGATCGAGCGTCAGGAAACCGAGTCCCACCGATTCCTCGACGGAAATCTTCACTGCAGTGTCTTCTACCTGTGTCTGCGACATGTGTTCTCTCTACCAATCGAATCCGTCCCGGTCAACGAGACGAAAAGGACATCCACTCGCACCGCGTCGATACGGTCCGGTCAATACTTCGCCACTACGAGGAGTGCCCATGAGCACCGATGCCGCCGTCACCACTGATCTCGAAGAGATTCTGCGCGCTCAGCAGGAAGCAACTCGAGCCGCTGGTCTTCCGTCCGCGCAGACACGACGCGAGCGCATTCAACGCGTCGTCGATCTCCTGGTGGCAAACCACAAGGATCTGACCGAGGCGATCAACGAAGACTTCGGCGGCCGAATCCCGGCCTACTCGGTGATGAATGACGTTCTCGGGTCGATGGTTTCACTCAAGCACGTTCGTGATTCGCTCGAAGAGTGGATGATTCGCTCACCGAGAGCTACCGGAGCGATGCAGGACCAGTTGGGTGCCACGGCGTACGTGTCGTACCAGCCGAAGGGTTCGATCGGCATCATCGGAACCTGGAATGCTCCCCTGTTCACTCTCCTGAGCCCGCTCGCCTGCGCCCTCGGAGCAGGAAATCGCGCCGTTCTCAAACCGTCGGAGATCGTGCCCAATACTGCGGCCGTCCTGGCCGAGGCGTCTCGTCGAACTCTCGACCCCGTGGAGGTCGCGGTGGTGACCGGCGGCCCGGAAGTCGCTGATCTGCTGACGTCGCTGCCTTTCGACCACCTCGTCTTCACCGGCAGCACGACCGTCGGAAAGCTGGTCATGGCCAATGCTGCGAAGAACCTGGTGCCGGTCACCCTCGAACTCGGCGGCAAGTCACCGAGCGTCTTGAGCCGCAGTGCCGATATCAGCTCTGCTGCTTCGCGTTTGGCTATCGCGAAGTCCACCAACGCCGGTCAACTCTGTGTCTCTCCCGATCTGATCTACGTTCCGCGCGAGAACACGGAAGCATTCATCGACGCGTTCACCGACCAGTTCACGGGACTGTTTCCCACGATCGCCGACAACAAAGACATGGTCTCGATAGTCAGCGATCGTCACCTCGCACGCATCGAGGGGTACATCGCGGACGCCGAAGAACGTGGGGCACGGATCATCACCGTTCCCGACGAAGAACTCTCCGCAGACACTCGTCGTCGCCCACTGCGAATCGTGGTCGACCCTCCGACCGACGCGCAGATCATGAAGGAGGAGATCTTCGGGCCGGCCGTCGTCGTCTTGCCGTACGACCAACTCGACAACGTCGTCGCCGACATCAATTCACGACCGAAACCGTTGGCGCTGTACTACTTCGGAACCGATCTGGACGAGAAGGAATCCGTACTCGAACGCACCGTCTCGGGCGGCGTCACCATCAACGACGCGATGTCTCACCCCGGGCTGAGCGACGCACCCTTCGGCGGCGTCGGGGCTTCGGGCATCGGGCACTACCACGGCCGTGAGGGTTTCCTGGAGTTCAGTCACGCGCGAACGGTATTCGAAGCAGCGCAGCATGACCCACGCGGTGAATGGGGAATGCTCCCGCCGTACGGTGAGGGTTTCGAGCAGATGATGTTGGCTCAGGTAACGCCCTAGGGCCTCCGGCCCCGTGCGCCTTTTTGGTAGTTCGCGCTACCGGAAAGGCGCACCGGCAAGGCCGCGACTGAGGAACTCCACCAGCTGACCCGGCTCGGTGTCCTCGGACTCGATCAGTTGGATCAACACCTTCTTGTCTTCTACCGCAAGCGGTTCGATGCCACCGAACGTGCGCATCGTGGACCCGGCCGGAAGAACACGAGCACACACGAGTGTGCCTGGCTCGAGGTTCAGCGAGCCCCACTCGTCCGTGACCTTCACCAGATGCCCGTTGCGGACGTCGCTGAGGGTCACCAACTGTCCCGGCTCCGTCGAGGCGACCTTGTACACCGAGCGCGGAATCGACAACCACTGATCGGCCAGTTCGCGTTCGTCGGCAGGCAGCAGTTCTCCGCGGCGCTCGACAAAAGCCGCGAAGATACCCGCATCGAACAAGGCAGCGTCGACGGCCAAACCACCTTCGACGGCCAGCGTCAGTGCTTCTTCGCTGTTGAACTGCTCGGCACGGATGAGCGCAAGATCGAACACGGCGTCGAAGTACTCCGGCGTGCGCGAGAACAACTGAGCCTTGACGTAGAGCCAGCTGGCCCGGTCGTCGAACGTCACCTCGGACTTACCGAGATGGCAAACCTTGAACTTTCGACCGGAACCGCACCAGCACTTGTCATTTCGTCCGAGTTCGGGGTGCTCGGCCGGGGCGTAGCGCTGAAGAACCTCGTGCAGAACCTCGGACTCGCCACCCTCGATTCGGCCCAGCAAAGCCAGCGCGCGCGTCACATCGCTTCGATCGGCGGCCAGTAGCGCCAGATCGAAGATCGCGGGAGTCCAGTCGGGATCGAGATCGTGCGCTGATTCGTACGACGCCTCAGCGGCCAGGATCTTGCCGAGACGATCCGAAGCCTTGCCCGCCAGCCAGTGCGCTGCCGGCTTGACACGACGCGACCCTTTTTCGTCGAGAGCAGTTGCAACAGAATGCAATACGGAATCATGATCGTCGAGTTCGGACAACAGCTCCAACGCTGCCGCAGCCGCGGGCGGCTCGGCGAGGCCTGCGAAGGCCTGCGGATCCTCCTTGATCTGCTTGCGCGCCCAGTCCGAGACATCGTCGACGCCTTCAGCTTTCGCGGCCATGACCACATCGACGAAGGCGATCACCGACGCGGCTTCTTCGGGGTGCAGATTCTCGCGGACCTCGAGCATGCGAGCCCGGTTCGCCAGGTGGTACGCCTCGAAATCGAATCCGTCGACCGCAACGTAATCACCGTCGCGGACGTAACCTGCCGCCTCGAGCATTTCGCCCAGCGGTGCGGTCGGCTGACGGAACAGCGACGGCTCGTCGAGCATCAATTGCCAGACAATGGCATCGAGGGTGTCAGCACCGGTGTCTGCGAGGACCGTCCCCAGACTCTCGCCGAATCCGGGTGCGGGATCCAGTACCTCGGGGATGGTGCAGAGTGTCAGCTCACGGTCAGCGACGAACAATCCGATCAAGTCACCTACCGAGCACTCGGCAAGGGTGTCGGTGTCGAGCAGAAAGCCTTCGTCGTGTGGGAACTCCGGATCTTCGATCCCACGATCAGCCAAAAGATCGTCGTCGGTCCCGCGGTGCACGACGCTGATGCCGTGGATTTCGTCGTCGTCACGATCGAGGAAAACCCGCAGCATCATCAGATCGGGGTTCGCGTCGAGAACGCCGGACTTGATCTCCGCTTCGGTGAGGCGATGGGTCAACACTCGATGCTCGAACAACGTGTCGAGTGCGGCGTACCGCTCCTCACTCAAGTATCCGAGCAACGGGTCCTCGACGTACTCGACGAATTCGGTCATGTCCTCGGCTGTACCGTGCCCGGCGTCAGCCAACAGGGTGCCCCAGTCCGCCGCTGTCTGCGGGCCGTGCTCACGCAACAACTCCATCGCGGCTTCGGCGATCAAGTCATTGGCATCCATCGGTTCGTTCACCTATCCAACTTTAACGGGGTCGACTCGATACATCGTCACCGGTCATCGGTCGAGTGATCGGCGCCTCCACGCAACTCGCGCACCAGTTCTTCGGCCTCGAGATCTTCGGAAGCGAGAACCTCGAGCACCCTCGCAGCCTGCGATTCCATTGCCATGACCACAACACCCACCGCAAACGCTCCAGTGGGGGCCGTCAGGACCCGAGCACTGATCACATCACCTGGCTTGCCTTCGACCGAGTGAGCAACCGTGACGGTCTCCTTGGACCCACGATCGAGCAGCACGACGCCGGTGTCGGACGTTTCGATCACCTCGTACACCGACCTCCGGATTCCGAGCCACTGTGCGGCTGTCACAACTTCCGCCTCCGGAAGTAGTTCGCTGCGTCTGGCCAAGAATTCGGCAAAGATTCCACCCTCGAACAGAGCGACGTCCAGTGCCGATCCGTCGAAGATCGTGGCCGCGATCAGTTCGTCCTCGGAGAGATTTTCGTTTTCGAGATCGTCGAGCCCGGTCACGATGTCGACGAATTCGGAGGCAAACGCAAACAGGCATGCCTTCTTGTACAGCCACCGACCGTCCGCCTTGACGGATTCATCGGCCTTTCCGAGGTGGCAGACCTTGTACTTGCGGCCGGAACCGCACCAACACTTGTCGTTTCGCCCGAGTTCCGGGTGATCGGCTGGGACGAAGTCCTGCAGTACGGCGTAGAGATTCTCTTCGGTTCCGCCGTCGATCCGCCCGAGCAGTGACAGCGCCCGGGTCGCGTCGCCGCGGTCCGACGCGAACTGAGCCAGCTCGAACAAGGCCGGACCCCAACCGGATTCGGCAAGGAGCGCTTTCTCGTAGTGCGCCTCCGCTTCGAGGACGCGCCCCAGCCGATCGACGGCCTTACCGGCGAGCCAATGAGCCGCCGCCCTGACCGACCGTGGCCCTCGCTCGGCCAGTTCGGAGGCAAGCGCTTCGAGGATTGCGTCGGTCACCGGGTCCTGATTCCGAAATCCGAGATCGAACACGGCCACTGCAGCACCCGGATCTGCCAGTGAGACAAAAGAGTCCGGAGCAGCGCTCACATGACGGTGGGCCCAGTCCGCGATATCGAAGTCGGCGATGACCGCGTCGGTGTATCCGCGGTCCGCCAGATCGACAAACGCAACGGCAGAGACTGCCTCGTCGTGGGTCAGGTCGTAGGTACCGGCCACCAAGGCTGTCCGAATCTGCAGGTCGTAGGCGTCGAAGTCGAATCCCCGCCGAGCCAGTAGCTCACGCTCGTGCTCGTAACCTGCCACCTCGAAGATCTCACCCAGCGGCGCAACAGGAACCGTGAAGAGTGACGGATCCTCGATCAGGAGTTGCCAGCACACAGAATCCAGGGCCTCGACTCCGTCCTCCTCGAAGAGTTCGCCGAGCGCCGGAGCAAGATCGGGTTCGTCCTCGATCTCGACCAGACGAAACGCAAGTGTTCCGTCTTCGACAGCCAAGCCGACGAGATCACCGTCGGCGCACTCGCCGAGGGTTCCGGCCGGAAGTACCACAACTCGTCGACTCCGGAAGGGAGCAGCTCCGCGTTCGGAGGCTGCTTCTTCCGCCAGGGCCACCCGGATCGCCCCGTCGTCGTCGCCGAATGCCAAGATCGGTTCCAGGTCGGGGCTCGCGTCAAGGATGTCCGACGCAATTTCGACTTCGCTGAGCCGGTGAGTGAACACGAGCCCTTCGAGGACCGTGTCGAGAGCGACGTACTTTCCGTTGGGCAGGTACCCGAGCATCGGTTCGGACAGGTACTCGAGTACATCGGCCAACTCGGTCGCAGTTCCGTACTCCTCGAGATGGGTCGCCCACTCTTCGAGACTCAGCGGGCCTTGCTCGCGCAGAACAGCCAAAGCAGCGGAGGCAATGGAACCGGCAGCGTCGTCGTCGAAATCAGTCACCCGCCAATGGTAGGCGACCTATTGCAGCCCACTGAGCCCCTCGCCCAGCACGGTCGCACCGAGGATCGTCAGGATGACCGTCATCATCACCGCGTTGTTGGCGGTCATCCATGCCTTCGCGGACGCGAGGATCTCGTCGGCACGCTTGCCGGAGAGCACCTTCACCAGGATCGGCAACGCGATGCCGACGCTCGCGATGACCGTGAAGATCACCGCGGCAACAATCTGTTGGGCAACGACATTCGTGGCGACCGCGATAGTGGCCGCACCGGATACCGCCAGCGCTGCATTCTTGGGATTGACCGCCGCGGACAAGAACGCCAACCCGAACGCCTTCCGCGGAGTCAACCCGTCGACGCTCTTCATCCACTTCGGAACTGTCGGCTCACTCCCGTTTCGCGGACGCGCGCGCCACTGCTTGTATGCCAAGCCGAACAGGACCAGACCCAACACGATTCGTACGACGCTCGACCACACGGAAGTCCGCGACGACTCCGACTCCGCAAACGAATAGTCCGCGATCACGATGGTCACCGCGACGACTGCCGAGATTCCGAGGACCCACCCGAGTAGAAAAGATGCCGCCCCTCGATGTGCTCCAGCGGTGATCATGACGAGCACGATCACCGCCATGGGCATCGAGACGAAAAGCAGGCCGAGGGCAATCGGAAGAGACAGACCGATCGCAGCTAGCACCGAAAACCTCCAGTTGAATGCACGATCGACGATCGATTCGAGGTCGAAATCACGACGTCGGAGGCAGCATGACCTCGATGAGATGCGGGCCGGGTTCCGCCAGCGCTGCGGCAAACTGTTGGGCCAACTCCTCCGCTGTGTTCGCCCGCGACGCGGGCACTCCCAACCCCTCGGAGATCTTGACGTAGTCCATGTTCGGAGATGACAGATCCAGCATCGACTGTGCGACGACGCCGCCACCTTCTGCGCCGACTCGTTGCAGTTCGCCACGCAGGATGGCGTACGCGCGATTGTTGAGCAGAATCGTCGTGACGTTCAACATCTCTCGCGCCTGCGTCCACAACGCCGTGATGGTGTACATCGCGCTTCCGTCGGCTTCGAGATTGATCACCGGTCGCTCCGGCGCTGCCACAGCGGCGCCCGTCGCCACCGGGATGCCCTGGCCGATGGCACCTCCGGTGAGCGTGAGCACGTCGTGGCGCGGCGCTCCGGCAAGGGCAATCGGGATCGCCCAACCGGAAGTCGCCGCCTCGTCGGAGATGATGGCGTCGCCGGGCAGCAGGGCGCCGATCACGTCGGCCCAATTTCGAACGTCCAGAGGCCCGCTCGGCAGCGCCGGCCGATTCGCTTCCTGCAAAACAGGTTCGACTCCCGGTGCCACGAGTTCGGCCACTGCCTCCAGTGCACCGGCAACATCGTCGCCGACGCTTGCCAGCGTTGTCACCGCAGCACCCTCCGGTGCCAGATCGCTCGGTTTTCCGGGATACGCAAAGAACGAGACCGGCGAAACCGCTCCGGCCAGAACCAGCTGAGTTGTTCCGCGAAGTTGTTCGGTGGCGTGCTCGGCGAAGTATCCCAAGCGCTCGAATGACGGTAGCCCCGCACCTCGTTGAAGCCTGGCTGGAAAAGTCTCGATCAGAATCTGGGCACCGGTCGCGACCGCAATTCGGGAAGCGGCGCGCAGCCCAGCTTCGGAACAGGCTGCGCCGCCCAGCAGTAGCGTGGCGCGACCCTCGGCATTGAGCGCGCCCACCACCGAGTCGATCTGTGTTGCAGAAACTTCCGCCCGCCCCGGTATGTCCCGAGGACCCGCAAGAACTCCACCTTCGCCCCACGAGACGTCGGCAGGGAGGACAAGTGTGGCAATGCGTCCGGGCGGATTCAACGAGGCGGCAACGGCGTCGGCCGCGTCGCTACCGACGGTCGCGGTGGATTCGGAACGTCGACTCCACCCCTCCAACCATTCGGTCAGCGCATCGATGTTCGATTCGAGAGGAGCGTCGAAACCGTGGTGGTAGGTCGCGTGGTCCCCGACGATGTTCACGATCGGTGTGTGGGCGCGGCGCGCGTTGTGAAGGTTCGCCAGTCCGTTCGCCATACCGGGGCCCAGATGGAGCAGCGTCGCGGCAGGCTTTCCGGCGATCCGTGCGTAGCCGTCCGCGGCACCGGTCACGGCGCCCTCGAACAAGCCGAGTACCGCCCGCATCTGCGGAACGGAATCGAGTGCGGCGACAAAATGCATCTCGGACGTTCCTGGATTGCCGAAGCACACCTCGACGCCCGAGTCGACCAGGCTTTGGATGAGCGACTGTGCACCGTTCATTTCGATCACCTCTTCTTCATGAAAAGCTGCGAATGCTTCCTGCGCTTCATCGTGAGCAACCGAACTCCCGGTGCGTGCTCCTCGATCCGAACAGTCATCCGTACCTCCGTCGTGGCCGAGAGTCTCGATTCAAGCTACTCGGTCGGGAGTTCAGCGTTCATAGCCCTTGCGCATATCGTCGACGATGCGTGGCCGGTCGAGCGTCGAGGGTTCCAACTCCCGCCTCGGGCGATCGCGAGGAAACACCGAGGCCGACGCCAGCGTCGGCTCGTCGAGGAACCGTAGTTCCGGCACATCAGCGGGCAGACGAAGCTCGGGCGGCGTGGAACCTCTTTGCGCGAGCACATATCCCCAGTCACCGAAGCTCGGCACGAAAACGTGATAGGGCGAGACGCTCAGTCCGACAGCCGATACCGTCGACACCGTTCTCCAGTACGCATCCGGTGTCGAGTACGGGCTGCCGGACTGGACGACCATCAGCCCGCCCGGATTCATCGCGGCAGCGGCAAGTCCGTAGAACTCCATCGAATACAAGCGGCCAAGTGCGGGGGTGTCGGGATCTGGGAGGTCGACGATCACCGCATCGAAACCCGGTTCCGGACGCTCTCGCAGCCACCGAAACGCGTCGTCGGGTACGACGTCCACCCGTGGATCCTCGAGCGCTCCCTCGTTCAGATCACGAAGACGCGTGTTGGCCAACTCGATGACTGCCGGATCAAGTTCCACTTGAACGATCTGCTCGACGCTGCTCATTCGCAGCACTTCCCGTGCAGCGAGGCCGTCACCGCCGCCCAGAATCAGCACGCGCCGGGGGTCGTTCACCAGGGCCGGATACACCAGCGACTCCGTGTACCGATGCTCGTCGACACTGGAGAACTGCAGGTCTCCGTCGAGGAACAGGCGCACGTCGTTCCCCCGCTCGGTGACGACGATTTCCTGGTACACCGATCGCTCGGCGGCCACCACGGGATCGGTGTAGAGCCGCTGCCTCGACGTGGTCTCGATGTCCGAGGCCGCGATCAGCAACCATCCGATCAAACTTGCTGCCAACAGCATTGCGACGACGGCGATCGATCGTGCGCGCAGGCTGAGCTGCCACCGAAGGAGTATCAGCGCGACCACTGCCGCAGCCACGAGATTGATCATGCCGGTGAGTGCGGCACCGCGAATCATTCCCGCCCACGGCAACAGTACGAACGGCCACAGCAGACCACCGATCAATGCGCCGAGGTAGTCGGCGGCATTGAGGTTGGCCAGTACCTTTCCGGTGCTCTGTGCGTCGTTGTCGCTGCGACCGGACTGCAAGAGCGTCATCAGCAGAGGCACTTCGGCACCGACGAGGATGCCGATCAGCGCGGTCGCCGCCACCAGAACTGCTGCGCTGGAACCGAAGAACGTGAAGGTCACGTACAGCGTGACGGCACTGAATCCGCCGATCAGCCCGAGCAGTATCTCGACCGTCACGAACGAAACGGCAGCGTGTCCCAGCAGAGGTTTGGCGGCCAGCGCTCCGATACCCAGAGCGGCAACAAATCCCGCGACGATCAACGACGTCTGGGTGATGCCGCCGCCGGTCAGACTCACGCTGAGTGTCAACAGGGCCAGCTCGTAGATCAGGCCACACGCAGCGCACGCCGCAACAGCCGCAAGGAGAAGGACGCGTGCGCGCGGGCCGAGCATCGTCGAACGCTCGTCAACTGTCACATCGGGATCAGCGGCAACCATCAGGTGAGCGCTGCGGCGTTCACCAAACCGATGGACAGCAAGCTCACACCCACAGCCCACGCGGCGCCACACATCTTCGGATCCTGCACCAGCGCAACCAACTTGCCGGGAAGGAATGCGTTCATCAATCGCAGCGCGATCGCTTGCAACACGATCGCGAACAGTCCGTACACCGCGGAGTCGGCGAGTCCCTGAGCAAAGCCGTCCGAACTGGTCAGGATAGCCGTCACCACGATGATCGCCAGCGCAAGATGATTGGAGGCCAACAGAATCGCAGCGTTCGGGTTCTTGTCGACGTAAACCTGGTGGCGGAGATTTCCGGGTGTCATGAGGTCGAGGACCAGGAATCCCGTCGCCAGAACCGCTGCACCGACGACGAAGTAGGCGAGGGTGCCGAGAACGCCCCCGACGAGCAATGCCGGATCCACCGTTCCGATCTCGACGGAAGTGGATGCAAAGATGTTCGTCACGCCGTTCTCCTTCTCATTGAGCATTACCGTCATTTGGCACTACCCGAGCCGCCGCTGCCACTGCTTCCACCCGCCGGGGATCCCGGGTTGAAGCCCGGTCCCAGGTACGCGTATCCGCCGCTGCGATACGTGCCGTCGATGTCCTCTACCTTGATGGTGCTGCCACCGCCCGAAGCCGAACTGACAGTGACGATGTCGTCGTCGTAGCGCAGGTATTCGTTGCCGCCGTCAGCACTTCGCGCCGCTGGTTCGTCCGCGTCGACAATCCGTGAGACGGTCGTGCCCACTGGATCTTTCGACGAGTACAACACGACGTCGCCATCCTGGGACGTCTTGGAATAGTTGTCCGCGATGAAGTCTTTGGCTCCACCACCGCACGCCGACAACATAATTGCGGCCGCCAGCATCACCGGAGCAAACCACGTCCGCCCCCTCACGGGCGCCACCTACTGCGCGTCTTCACGATCACTCCTGTCCCCTCCCCCGGGTACAAATGCCAACTCTGCCAACTCCACCCCTGGCGGTCTCGCACGCCACACAACGCGGTCAACGCTGTGTCGTCGCCGGGAAAGGATCCGCAGATCCAACCGTCCTGGCCGGCGGACTCTCTCAACGATGCAGCTTCCGAATCGAATTCGACTCGGTCCAGGATCAGCGAGGAAGACTCGAACCGGTAGTTTTCCGTGGACTCCACTGCCGGCAAGGGTTCACCGCCGGCGGCAAGAGCATCGCACGAAACCTGCTCGGTCAGTTCCTTTCCCGACGCCCAGGCCGTCACCACGTGCGAAGCCCCGAGCACTCCGAGTGTCAGCGTCGCGTCGGAAGTTCCGATCACCAACTCGGCGAGGGTCGGTGGCGCAGGAGCTCCCAGTACCAACCCCAGTGCCGAGGCATCCACGTCGGTCGGCTCCACGTCGAGTAGATACAGGCTCATTCCGGGGGGCCCGAGTGGATGACAGTGAGTTCGCTGCGAGTGACCGCCCGTCCCGTGGAAACCTCCCACGACTGTCCGCGCGCCCACTTCTCGAATGCAATCAGGCCGGTCTTGTCTGCGGTCGCATAGTCCGCGTATTCCATCGAGCCGGAAGGGGCCGTACCCGTCGTACCCTCGGCCGTGAACTTCGCCGTTCCACTTTCGATCTTGCGGTGAACCTTGTCGTCGAGAATGACGTCGCCGTTCGGGACCAGGTTGGTTCCTTCTCGACGCATCCAGAGAGTCATCTCCAATTCGCCCTCGTCGTCCTCGACCGTCAACCAACGACGACCGGTCGAACCGTCGAGAAGGTGCTCACGCCAGATGTACCCCTCTTCGTCGAGCGTGATGGTCCCTCGAACAACATGGTCGATACCCGCGTACGTGATGATGTCGCCGACCCCGATCTTGTGGGGGTCGTACACCTCGGGATAGTCGGCGAGCGGGTCGACGCGAGCACTCGGCTTGCCCTGGCGTCCACGCAGGACCACAAACACGACGGCAGCGATCACTACGAGTATCAGGACAACTATCAGCACGTTGGTCAACGGTTTCTCCGAAATCGTCTCGGCAGGGTTGCCGCGGGCCATACCCTACCGATCCGTTCTCAGCCTTTTCGGATGAGACTGCCGGCAATCCGGCCTGTCGCCGACCGGACAGGTCTCCAGCGCCGCGGGCAGATCGAAAGACTGCCCCGGCGCACCTTTGCGTTTACGCTCAGCCCGAGGAACTCCGCGCGAACGAAAGCCGGTCGACTGACGATGAGCAAGAACACGGAGCCGTCTGCCCGCACCGTCATGCACACACCACGATTCTGGTTGACACCATTGATAGTGGTCACCCTCTTGATGTCTGCGCTGGCAGCGTTGTACATGGGCGGAATACTCGACCCCAAGAAACACCTGGACCAGTTCCCGATCGCCCTGGTCAACCAGGACGAGGGCGACACCCTCCCCGGTGGCGACCCCGCCGACCGCAAGAACTTCGGAAACGACATCGTCGCCGGCCTCGAAAGCGGAATCGACCACCAGAAGATCGACCTGCAGCAGATCGGTATCGCCGAAGCCCAATCGCGGTTGAACTCCGGCACGCTGTACGGCGCGATCGTGATTCCCAGTGATTTCACGAAGAGGACGATCATCCTGGCGGAGGCCAGCGTCGTCGCCGGTGACGTAGAGCAACCGATCATCACGATCTACACCAATCCTCGCGCCGGTTCCGTCTCGGCATCGCTGGTCCAGTCGATCGGAACCACAGCCCTCGCCTCGGTCAACAAGAACATGGGCGAGCAACTCACCGCCCTTGTCACCGCGCAGTTGGAAGCGGGAGGCACCGGAACCCAGATCTCCGGAGCGAGCCGCCTGCTGCTCGAAAACCCGGTGAACGTACTCACGGTTGCCCACGATCCGCTTCCCGACGGAACCGGATTCGGTTTGGTGGCATTCTATTTCGCGCTGCTGTTGGTCCTTGCGGGATTCACCGGAGCAACCGTGGTCAATTCCTTGGTGGACGGCATGCTCGGATACGCGCCTACCGAATTCGGTCCACTCTTCGTTCAGAACGACGTTGTGGGTATCAACAGGTTTCGAACGCTGCTCGTCAAATGGGCATTCATGATCGTGTTGTCCGGCATAGTCTCCGCGTTGTTCCAGTGGATCAGTCGCGCCCTCGGAATGCCGGTCACTCACGGGCTTGCATTGTGGGAGTACGGCGCGCTGGTCATCACAGCGGTGGGCATCACGGCGATGTCGGTGATGGCCGCGTTCGGCTCGTTGGGCATGTTGATCAACCTGTTCGTGTTCGTCATTCTCGCGCTGCCCTCGTCCGGTGGCACCATCCCCCTCGAAGCCAGCCCCAGGTTGTATGCCTGGCTGGCGCAATTCGAGCCGATGCACCAGATCTACATGGGCACGCGATCGATCCTGTTCTTCGGCGCACGCGGTGAGGCAGGCCTGCTGCATGCCGTCTGGATGACGTTGGTGGGGCTACTGATCGGCGTCGTACTCGGCATCGTGACCACCCGTTTCTACGACCGCAAGGGCTACGAGCGCACCCATCGTCCCAAGGTGGCGTGACATGGTACCCAGCCGGGATTTGATCGAAACCTGTTGAGCCGATTCAATGTGATTGCGCGTTTCGGGAATCTTCGAGCCCCTTCCGCACGTTGTACAACTATGGCTAATTACAAAACAGTCAATCCCGCGACAGGTGAAACCGTCAGGGAATTCGATACTTTGGATGACGCCGGAGTTGAAGCCGCACTTGCGAACACGCATCGCGGCTACTTGACCTGGCGCAACAGTGCGCCACAGCAGCGTGCGGCAGTCCTGAGCAAGACCGCCGAACTGTACACAGAGCGCGCAGACGAACTGGCCCGAATGATCTCCTTGGAGATGGGTAAGCCGGTCCGCGAGGCCAAGGGCGAAGTACAACTCTCGGCCGCGATCTATCAGTGGTATGCAGACCACGGTCCGGCACTGCTCGAGGAAGAACGACTCGACGTTCCCGGGGCCGAGGAGTCGGTTGTGTACCGGCGACCGATCGGCGCTCTCATCGGCGTCATGCCGTGGAACTTCCCGTACTACCAAGTCGCCCGCTTCGCGGCACCGAATCTGATGCTCGGTAACACGATCATTCTCAAGCACGCATCGAACTGTCCGCAGTCGGCGCTGCTGATGGAAGAGATTCTGCGACAAGCCGGATTGCCGGACGACGCCTACGTCAACGTCTTCGCGACCAACGAGCAGATCGCGGACATGATCGCCGATCCCCGAGTTCAAGGTGTGTCACTGACCGGCAGCGAACGCGCCGGAACCAGCGTCGCCGAAACTGCCGGACGCAATCTCAAGAAGGTCGTCCTCGAACTCGGCGGATCAGACGTGTTCATCGTCCTCGATTCCGACGACATGGATGCCACCGTCAAGTCCGCAACCAAGGCACGTCTGTCCAATGCCGGCCAGGCCTGCAACGCGGCCAAGCGTTTCATCGTCACCGAAGATTTCTACGACGACTTCACCAACAAGTTGGCGACGTCCTTCGAATCCGTCACTGCCGGTGACCCGTTGGACGAATCCACAGTCTTGGGTCCGCTCTCTTCGCAGAGCGCGGCAGACACTCTGATCGAGCAGATCGACGACGCTGTGTCCAAGGGTGCCACGCTGCTGACCGGTGGAAAGAAGATCGACGGCCCGGGCGCCTACGTTCAACCGACATTGCTCGCAGACGTGACACCGGACATGCGGGCCTACAGCGAAGAACTGTTCGGACCTGCCGGAGTCGTCTACAAGGTCAAGTCGGCCAGCGAGGCTGTGGAACTTGCCAATTCGTCGGTCTACGGCCTGAGCGGATCCGTCTGGAGTAGCGATCTCGATTCCGCCCGGTCGGTCGCTGCAGATCTCGACGTGGGAATGGCGTTCGTCAACGAGCACGGAACGACGTTGCCCGGTCTGCCCTTCGGCGGAGTCAAGCGCTCCGGAGTCGGCCGCGAGCTGGGTCCATGGGGAATGGACGAGTTCGTCAACAAGAAGCTGCTCCGCGTCTCGAAGAAGTAGTTCGACACAGAAGTAGCTCGACACAGAAGTAGCTCGGCGCAAAGGAAGGCCCTGACCTCGATGGAGGTCGGGGCCTTTCCTCATAACCCACGGACCAGCAAGCGGGTCCGCTGCCTGGTCACTCGCTTGCCGGCGTGGCACCCCCCACGAGTGAGGCTCCACCCGAACCTCGTCGCGATGACAGCTGACACCCAGCCCAACAGTGCACCCACCAGTGGAGCAGCGACGGCGGTGTAGATCGCCTCGTTGGAAACACCAACCGACACGGCGGAGTCACCGACGAAGGCGAAATCGGTTCGGGAGGCGAAGGACGCCCACTCGATCAGGCCGGAGACAACAATAATCAGGAACCCCAGCAGGAAGCCGAAGCCGGCCAGCAGAACGTGAAGTGCGCGCATCCGGTCAGTCTGCCTGTAACACCCACCCAGATAAAACCGACCTGCTGGTATGACACTTTCACGTATCGCTCGCACTTCCGTGATCGCCGCCGCCCTCTGCGCGGGCGCAGCCATCTGTTCCGCGACGTCAGCTTCCGCGGACGTAGTCGACGTCACGATCCTTCCGGGTCTCAGCAGCGGACCGACGACGCCGTACGGAGCGGGCTGCACGTATCTGGTGGTTGCCAGGACAGCAGCGTTGAACGAGCCGAACGTCTCGATTGTCGACATGAACCGGGCGTCGACCATGTTCCCGCAGGAACTGATCTGGGACACCGTCGATCCCTACTTCACCTTGCCGGTCGTACTCGGCCACGCCATCACGCTGTGGACTCCGACTGCACCGGGCGAACACTCTCTGATGGCCTACCAGACGTCCGCGGGCGGGCCGGTCACAACGGTCGATGTCAATCCGGCGACACCGATCGGTCCGGGGTGCGTCGTCGCACCCTGATCCGCTAGCCCTCCAAGAAGTCGACGAGCACCCGGTTGATTTCATCGGCGGGAACCATCGGAATGCTGTGATGCGAAGAAGCTTTCAGAACCTCGACACGCGCTGCGGGAAACCTCTCCCGCACTGACTTCGACACGGTTTCCGCATCATGCACCCGCCCGTCTTGTGCGAGGACCACCAGCAACTCGACATCCAGTGCGCTCAAGGCATCCTTCGAAGGACGTCGAGGCACTACGAGATCGGGTCGCGGTAGATCCGAAGTGCCCACTTCCACGAGAGACAGCCAGTCGGAGTCGATACTCAACTCGCCTGTCTCCCATTCCAACAGTCGGCGTCGGCGTGCTCGCGACGGGGAGAGCAACAGCGGAAGCGCACGCAGAAGGTAGCCCGCCTTCATGCCGGAGAAACTCGAATTGGGGTCGAGCAGAACAAGTTTGCCGAGACGATCCGGTCGATGCAGCGCAAAGGCCAACGCAATCATCGCGCCGTAGGAATGTCCGATCACATCGACGGTGTCGGCCCCGGTGTAATCGACTATCGAGTCCATCCACTCGATCAGATCGTCGACGGACTTCATCCGATCGCCATTCGGAACGCTGAGTCCGGCATCACCCAGCGTGTCGACGGCAAAAACACGCCGGGATTTCGACAGCGCCCCAACGTTGTCGAACCACACCGTCGAAGTGGCACCTCCCCCGGGCAGAAGGATCAACGGCCGCGAGTCTGCAGGTCCACAGACGTTCACGTGAGTGCTACCGAACCGCCCCGCGAGATCCACACCCAGCGGTTTCTGCGGCCATTTGGTCAGTACAGCGTCGTATGCGCGATTGAAGTCCATCCCCTACCCCCATTTCTCTCGATTATCGAGATAGTAGACAATCAAGAGACAACACACCAGGGCTGGAGGCATCCTTGAGCGTCGGCGATGCAGAAGACGAAGCGATGGCGATCGTCCACTCGCTTCGCGCACTTACCGTCGACTTGAACGTGGCGGTTTCCGGCTTTGCGAACAAGTACAAAATGCACTCCACCGACGTGCGCGCGTTGATCTGCCTTCTCGATGCCGAGCGCTCGGACACACCGGCGACACCAGGCTGGCTCGGCGCACAGCTGGGTATCAACTCGGCGTCAGTGACCGCGCTCGTCGACCGGATGGTCAAAGCGGGCCACGTAGCTCGGGAGCGGGACTCAGCAGACCGCAGGCGGGTGCTCTTGCAGGTCACACCAACCGCAGCCGCACTCGGCGAGAGTTACTTCGGCCCACTCATTTCACGGGCGGTGAGCACCCTCGGCAATTACACCGCCACAGAGCGAGCCACCATCGCGAGTTTCATCGCCGCGATGCGAGCGGACGTGGAGCGGACTCGAGTCGATAGGGAGCCCTCCCTGTGACTCGCATACTTCCCGCGGGAGAACGCGCATTGCTCGTGGACTTCGATTCCGAAGCTGGCGTTCTCGCGTTCACCGAAGCACTGACGCGTAACACCCCGGTCGGGGTCGAAGACTTCCTCCCCGCAGCTCGCACGGTCCTGGTCACGTGCACCCCGGCGGCAGATCTCACGTACGTCCGGAAGCGCTTGAACGATCTCGAGCAGACCGATTCTGCCGCGACCACAGACGAACATTTCGAGACGGATGCACTCACCATCGCCGTCAGGTACGACGGGCCCGACCTCGACGACGTCGCACAGTCACTTGGTATGAGCCGATCCGAGGTGGTTGCGGCCCACACCGGGGCAATGTGGCGTTGCGCCTTCATCGGATTCGCACCCGGCTTCGCCTACCTGACTTCAGGCGACACTCGGCTCGACGTTCCGCGTCGAACGCAATCACGAACCGCTGTGCCTGCCGGTTCCGTCGCCCTGGCCGCTGGATACAGCGCGGTCTACCCGCGTGCATCACCGGGTGGCTGGCAGATCATCGGGAGCACCGATGCCGTGATGTGGGATCTGAACGCCACACCACCGGCCACCGTTCATCCCGGCAGACGCGTGCGCTTCGTGAACGAGGAACAACGATGAACAGTCTGGAGATACTCGACACCGGGCCGCTGAGCCTGATCCAGGACCTCGGACGGATAGGTCATCTTCGCTCGGGTGTCGGGGTTTCCGGTGCGGCGGACAGGCGATCTCTCAGGCTTGGCAATCGGCTCGTCGGCAACAACGAGGGCGCAGCCGGTGTCGAGGTCCTCCTGGGTGGGCTGAGTCTTCGGGCGCAGCAACCGACAACGATCGCGTTCACCGGTGCGCCGGCACAGGCCTACCGCGACGGCATTCCGGTCGGGCATTCGAGCGTGATCGATCTGCGGGCTGGTCAGACCGTCCGCCTGGACTACGCACCGAGCGGACTGCGGACGTATTTGACCGTCCGAGGCGGCATTGTGGTTCCCGAGATCCTGGGATCGCGCAGCACCGACACGATGTCCGGGATCGGTCCGGCGCCTCTCGAGCCTGGTGTTTTTCTCCCGATCGGGCCATCGCCGACCACGTTCTCAGCCGTCGACCTCGCACCGGTGCCGCCGATGGCAAACGAGACTCTCGCCATTCGAGTGGTGTTCGGTCCTCGCGCAGATCGATTCACCAACCCCGAAACACTCCTCCATGGCCGATGGGCGATCTCGACCGACTCGGACCGAATCGGCGCACGCGTCGATCGCGTCGGCGCCGACGAACTACTTCGAAGAACAGACGACACCGAACTGCCCACCGAAGGCGTGGCACTCGGATCGATCCAGGTCCCACCCAGCGGCCAACCTGTCGTGTTCCTCGCCGATCACCCCATCACCGGCGGCTATCCGGTGGTGGGAGTGGTCGCGGACGCAGATATCGACCGACTCGGCCAAGCCCGCCCGGGTCAACACATCCGGTTCGTCAGGGCCTGAGCACGCCGAGCGATGGCGTGTCGGACCCAGCCGTCACACTGATGTCGTGCGAGTTGTCCTGGTCCCCGGTAGTACGACGTCCACGGGAGCTGTGACGGCAACTGTCCTACGGACCGATCCCGCTGGAACGCCGCTCGCCGATCCCGTCGAATACCCCGACCTGATCGCAGCGGTACGCACCATCGAGGAAGCCGAGCACCCGCGGTGGGTGTGGCCGAGTACGGCGACCGTGTACCCACCTCTTCTGCGGGCAGGCGTACGGGTTCAACGGTGCCACGACATCTCCCTGACCCGCGCGATACTCGGAATGCGCGCCGGCAAACCGTCACCGCCCGCCGACGAGTTCGACGACGATCGACTCGGACTCTTCGACACTGCACCCGTTCTCGATCCCCTCGCCGTCGTCACCGAATTCGCCGAGCAGCGCGCAACCATCGGCGCGGACGCTCGACTGGACTTGTTGATCGCAGCAGAATCGGCCGGCGCTCTCAGCGCCGCCGAGATGACGCACACGGGCCTTCCGTTCTCGACGCAGAAGCATCGCGAACTCCTCGAAGAACGGCTGGGGCCGCGGCCGACGGGATACGACCTCCCCGCTCGTATGCAGGAACTTGCCGCACAGATCAGTGAGGTCTTCGGGCGCACCGTCAATCCTTCGTCTTCGGTGGAGATCACCGAGGCGTTCGGTCGTCAGGGCATCGAACTTCCGTCGACGCGCAAGTGGTTTCTGCAGGAGATCGATCATCCGGCTGTGCCGCTACTCCTTCGTCATCGCGAACTCGCCAAGCTGTACAGCACCAACGGGTGGCAGTGGATGGACAGTTGGGTGCGGGGAGATCGATTCCGTCCGATCTACGTTCCTGGTGGTGTCGTGTCCGGCAGGTGGGCGAGTCGAGGCGGCGGGGCCCTCCAGATTCCGAAGACAATGCGCTCGAGCGTCGTCGCCGATCCGGGCCACGTGTTCGTCGTCGCCGACGCCGGTCAGCTCGAGCCCCGAATTCTGGCCGCCATGTCCGGCGACCGCCGCATGATGGCCGCCGCCGGCGACGACGATCTGTACGCACTTGTCGGTGCAGAAGCCTTCGGCGGGGATCGCGCAAAAGCCAAGGTCGCAATCCTCGGAGTCCTGTACGGGGCGACGGCGGGTGAAGCCAAAGCACTGCTCATCTTGTTGCGGAAGCGATTCCCGGTCGCCGTCGAGTACGTCGAGCAAGCTGCCAAGGCAGGTGAGCGCGGCGAGGTGGTGAAGTCACTGCTCGGCCGGGCCTGTCCCCCACCGTCTCCCGACTTCTACTCCCACGGCGACGCTCACGCCCGCGGTCGTTTCACGCGAAACTTCGTCGTTCAGGCCACTGCGTCCGAGTGGGCGTTGTGCCTGCTCGCCGACCTCAGGCGCCGCCTCGCCGAAGATCCGGACGGCGAGTTGGTCTTCTTCCAGCACGACGAAGTGGTCGTGCATACCCGAAACCCCGAGTCAGGTGCCGCCCACGTGCTGGCCGCCGCGGCTTCGGCAACTCGATTGTTGTTCGGCGACACAGTCGTTCGTTTTCCTATGGACGTCGCAGCCCGCGAGACTTACGGCAAAGGCACTTCGTAGCGTCGTCAATTCCACTCCAAGTGGTTCCACCACGCCCGTATTGCGTGTTCTACTGGAAAACGTTGCTTTGTTGGTGCTGGTCGACTGTGTTCGAGGAGAACCATGACCAAGCTGGATACAACTGATGCAGAACGGAACGAGCGCGGAACGGTCAAACGCCTTCGCGTGCCGATCTTCACCGTGATCGCGCTTGCAATCTTTGCCTTCGTCGCAGGCGGATTCGGCGGTTCTTTCCAGGGCAAACTCGCCGAGGTTCAGAAGAACGACAACGCCTCGTACCTGCCGAGTTCCGCAGAATCGACGATCGTCAGCAATCAATCCGCGAACTTCCTCGCAGTCGAGACGATCCCTGGTTTTGTTCTGTTCCATCGAGATTCGGCCCTCACCGAGGCGGACAAATCTGCAATCAACTCGGCGTACGGCGCCATTGCCGGCATCTCCGGGGTAGACGCCGACGGAATGCAACCCACTCAGTACTCCGCCGACGGCACAACTGCGTCGATCTTCGTGCCACTCGTCGCCAAGGACGGAGACACATCCGTGGCAGGCGATGTCCTGGCGACCACCGAGCAGAACGTCATCGACGCAGCAAAACAAGCAGCTGGTGATGTCGAGGTACTCCCAGCCGGGCCAGGTGGGCTACTCGTTGCGTTCATCGACGCCTTTGCCGGTCTGGACGGAGCGCTCCTTGGCGCGGCACTCCTGGTCGTGATCCTCATCCTGCTTGTCGTGTACCGATCGCCGGTGTTGTGGTTCTTCCCGCTGTTCTCCGCGCTCCTCGCCATCGGCTTGTCGTCGATGGTGATCTATTTCCTCGCGAAAGCCGAATTACTCACTCTGACCGGACAATCTCAAGGCATCCTTTTCGTGTTGGTGATCGGTGCCGGTACCGACTACGCCCTACTCTTGATCTCTCGCTATCGCGAAGAACTGCACACGTATCCCAACCGCTTCGACGCGATGATCAAGGCCTGGCGCGAGTCTGCGCCGGCCATCACCGCTTCGGCTGTCACCGTGATTCTCGGTCTGCTTTGCCTGACGTTCTCTCAACTCAACTCCAACAAGAGCCTCGGACCCGTCGCCGCCATCGGGATCGCCTGCACCTATCTGGTGATGATGACGTTCATGCCGGTCGCTCTGGCCGCCACCGGACGGTGGGTCTTCTGGCCGCGCAAGCCCAAGGTCGATCACGCCGCAGACCTTACGACGCACGGGATGTGGGGCAAGATCGCCGAGGCCGTCGGCAGCAAGGACCGCCCACTGTGGATCGGCGCCACAGTCTTGTTGATCATCCTGTTCGCGGCCGGGATCGGCAGTCTCGAAACCGATGGCCTGACATCCACCGAAAGCTTCACCAATCGTCCCGACGCTGTTGTCGGACAAGAACTCTACGACTCGAAGTTCGATCCCGGAGCCGGCGCACCGGCCGTGATCACCGCAAACGCCGACCGGGCCGACGCCGTCATCAAAGCAGCCAGCGGCGTCGAAGGTATCTCGCAGGATCCCGGCGCCGTCTGCACCCAGGTGGACGTCGCAAAGGTCAGCGAGCTGATCAAGACCAACCCCGCTGCCGTCGCACAAGCCGCCGCTGCGGGTTGCGCCCCTGCGGCTTTCACCGTTGCACCGATCGACGGCCGAACCATGATCAATGCAACCCTCGCCGACTCTTACGATTCGCCGCAGGCACTCGAAACTGTCAAGCGACTGCGGACTGCCGTCCACGACGTGCCCGGCGCCGACGCGCTCGTCGGCGGCAGCACGGCCACCACCCTCGATGTCCAGGCCGCCTCGGTCCGCGACAGAAACCTGATCATCCCGATCGTGCTGGTGGTGATCTTCCTGGTCTTGGCCGCTTTGCTCCGCGCTCTGCTGATCCCGGTGATTCTCATTGTCACCGTGGTACTTTCCTTCGCGGCGACCCTCGGTGTGAGCGGATTCTTCTTCACACACGTATTCGGGTTCGCCGGGGCGGATCAATCGTTCCCGCTGTTCGCCTTCGTCTTCCTCGTCGCGCTGGGTATCGACTACAACATCTTCCTGATGACCAGAGTCCGGGAGGAGACCGGAGAATTCGGCACCCGCGCAGGTGTACTGCGCGGTCTTGCGGTGACGGGCGGTGTGATCACGTCAGCCGGAATCGTCTTGGCCGCAACATTTGCCGTACTGGGCATCCTGCCACTGGTCTTCCTCGCCGAGATCGGATTTGCCGTGGCCTTCGGCGTGCTGCTCGATACGATCATCGTGCGCAGCGTCCTGGTGCCGGCACTCTCTCACGACATCGGGAAACGTATTTGGTGGCCGTCCGAACTGGCGCGCGCGAAAGACTGACCGACTACAGAAACGCTTCCTTGGTCCACAGATGAAAGAGCGCGTAGGCTCGCCAGGGTCGCCAGCGCTCGGACAACGCTGCGGCTTCTTTGGCCGTCGAGACCCCCAGCGCACGTTTCAACACCAGATCATCGGGTACGAATGCGTCGCGATCACCGAGAATCCGGACGGTGAGATAGTCAGCGGTCCACGGTCCGATTCCCTTTAGCGCCAACAGCTCTCGCCGAAATTGGACAGGATCCGCATTCCAGGAGAGGTCGAGGCCGTTCGCTGCCGCAGTTGCCAGCGTGTGCACTGTTCTTGCGCGCGCTGTGGTCAATCCGACGGCTTTCTGTATGCCCTCGGTTGATTGCGCTGCAACCATGTCCGGATCAGGGAAGGCAAGAAAATCCCCTTGCACCGGCGCTCCGAATGCGCTGACAAAACGACCACCGAACGTCCTCGCCGCGCCGAGCGAAACCTGTTGTCCCAGAACGGTGAGCACTGCGGTCTCGAACCCGTCCACCGAACCGAGCACACGCAATCCTGGACGGGCGGCAACAAGTGGGGCCAACAACTCATCACTACCGAACGCCGCTTCGACAGCAGTGTGATCGGCGTCGAGGTCGAGCCAACGGCGCACGATCACCTCCAGAACTGCGGAATCCGTTACCGGCACATCGGAATCCACGACGACACCGTCGTCGGTCCACGACACCGACACGACAACGGGTCCGGAAGGCAACGGTACGACTCTGGTGTGAACACCGTCGTCGTGACGCTCGAGGCCTGCGACGCAGTGAGCCCGCAGGGCACCGGTGAGCGGTTCGACTGCATAGGGCGCCTGAAAGCGCAGCGTCACTGCGCTCACCGGCCGGCTTCCAGATCCAGCAGAATCGCTTTCAGTTCGGGGCCACCCGCGTACTGCCCGAGGCTGCCGTCGCTGCGCACCACCCGGTGACACGGGACCACCAACGGCAGCGGGTTCTTTGCACATGCGGTCCCTACGGCACGCACCGCACGTGGGCTTCCCGACGCTGCCGCGACCACCGAATAGCTTGCAGTGTGGCCGTATTCGATCTCGGGAAGATGACGCAACACTTCGCGTCGAAACCCTTTCGCGAGTTGGAAATCCAAGCGCAGATCGAATTCTCGACGCGCACCGGCAAAGTACTCGTCCAACTCGCGAGCGACAGTGTCCAGCCTGCGCGGGTAATGAAGCACACGAGGGCTGACGGTGTCCGCCAATCGTTCCAGAACGAGGTCGTGCCCTTCGACGGCAAAGGCAACCCGCACCAGGCCGACATCAGTTGCCGCCAGCAGCAGCTTTCCGACCGGCGAATCGACGGTTCGATATGCCACGTCGATCAATTCGGCTTCGGACGCCTGAGCAGCCAGGCGCGCCCGTAGGCGGATCATGGCGTCGGCGTCAACGGCTGGAAGTGCCTCGAACACATCGTTACTCATGAGTGACTCCCTTCCGCAGCGGTAGCGGACAAGTAGGTTCTTCGTAGGGTGGCGATACCGTCCGCACCCGCGCGTCTGGCGGCTGCCGGCGTGTTGCCGAGGATGTCCGCGATCTCTGCGTACGGCAGCCCACCCAGAAAGTGATAGGCGACCGCCGCACGTTGTTTGAGTGGTAGTTGTTCGAGTGCGTCCCAGAGTTCGTGATCCCACGTGCCCGGCACGCCGATTCGCGTCGGCAACTCCGGAACGTCGTCTGTCGGCACGGCCACGCGGGCACGCACTCGGGTGATGTCGATCGCCTTGCGGTGCGCGATGGTGACCAGCCAGGCTTCGATGTTCGCGTCCGGGTTCAGATCCGGGTATGCCCGCATCGCCGCGATGAACGTCTCGGACCACGCGTCCTCGGCGTCGACGGGCCCGACCACCGCGCGGCAGACACGGAGGACCACTGCACCGTATTCGGTCACGACGTCTTCGAACGGTTTGAGTGTCACGACCGGTAGACGTTCCCGATCACCGAATTGTGAGCCGAGCGCATCAGAAGAGGACATCCGATTCGCCGCCGTGCTCGCGGTCGAGCAGGAACCGCTTACGTTCGAGGCCGCCGGCGAAACCGGTCAGACTTCCGTCGCTACCGACCACGCGATGACAGGGAACGATGATGCTGATCGGATTCTTGCCGTTTGCCGCGGCGGCAGCACGGATCGCAAGCGGGTTACCCAAAGTTTGCGCGAGCTCCATGTAGGTCCAGGTTTCGCCGTACGGGATCGTTCGCAAGGTGTCCCACACCCGCTTCTGGAACTCGGTACCCACGGGCGCCAGCGGCACGGAGAACTCCGTGCGATCACCCTCGAAGTACTCGGTGAGCTGCGATTCGACTTCACCGAAGACCGCCGAGGAACGATCACCGAACGTGGACTCGTCCGGCTTGTGGCGATGCTCCGCCATGTACAGACCGCAGAGGTCGTCACCTGCTGCTACCAGCGTCAACGCTCCGATCGGCGAGTCGATCACAGTGTGCGTACGGATAGCCGTCATGTCTCGATCCTTCCAGGTTGCGCGGTGCGGCAGGCAGCGGGTGAAGTGATTGTCCGCGCAGGCACCGACACCTCGAAGACGCCGCGGGCCTCGTGAATGTGAGATTTACCTGTACTTTGACGTCACATCAGGCAGTATCGAGGGATGGCTCTAGTTTTGCCCGGCAGCTCCACCGTCGTCCGCTCCGTCGGCGACGTGGTGCACTGGTCCCTGTCCACGGTCGCTTTTGCGGTCACCCTGCCCACTCGACTCGAGGCGCTCCTCTTCTCGGTCGAGAGGTTGGTGGCGCGCATCAACCAGATCGCCGAAAACGCCGACCGCGTCGTCATCGGAGCTGCCGCCGTGACCGTTCGCGCTGAGACACTGGTCGAGGCCGTCGAGCAGACGTCGGACATCGCGGGACAACTCCTCGAGATCTACGAGCCCATCGCCCTACAGCTCGCGCCGCTGGCCGCCAGGTTCGCCGACGACCTTTCCGAGGCAGAGGTCAGCGCCGCGATCAAGCTGATCGACCAACTACCGGAGCTCACCGACCGGGTGGCCGCGGTGTTGCCCATCCTCGGAACCTTGGACTCCGTCTCGCCCGAGATCCACGAACTCCTCGGAGTGGTCAAGGACCTGCGGCAGGCGATCGTCGGGGTGCCTGGCTTTCACTTCTTTCGCAAGCGGGGCGAAGCCAAGCTGGATTGAAATTTCAGGCGGAGTAGCCGTTGGTCCCGGCCCGCGCCATGACGACCTTCGGAACGACCGCTCGAGACGAGAGCTTGAGCAGACCGTCCACCAACTCCACGATGTCGTCGACCTTGATCATGGTGTCCGGTGTGATCCGATCGTGTGTCCATGCCGACATGTCGGTGTCGACGTAACCGGGAGCGATGGCCGTCGCACTGACGCCGTTTCCGGATTCCTCGGCGTTGAGTGCCTCGACCATCGAAATCAGCGCAGCTTTGGTGGCTCCGTAGACGGCCAGGCCGCTCTCGGCATACACACCGGCCATCGAGGCGAGAGCGATCACCTTCGCTCCGCCGGCAAGGTCCGCGTCCGCCGCTGTACGCAGGAGCGGCAGCGACGCTTGCAATAGTGCAAACGGTGTTCGGAGATTGACGGCAACGGTCTTGTCGAAACGTCGCATCGGGTAATCCGCTACTCGCCCACTGGTTCCCACTCCGGCGTTGAGGACGAGAGCCCTCATGGAGCCGAATCGCTCATTGTGTGTGGCGACGAGTGCTGCGGCGAAGTTCTCGTCCGCCATGTCGCCGGCCGAGACGACGACGTCCGGCGATCCGGCGCGCGTAAGTTCTTCGGCGACAACGGCGAGCCGCTCGGTATCACGCGCCGTGATGGTCAGCCCGTACCCTTGCGAAGCCAAGCGTGTTGCGATGCCGAGCCCGATTCCCTTGGAGGCGCCGGTGACCAGTGCTGATCGAGTCATTCGAATTTCCCTTGCAGTGCGTTGAGTCCGGCCGAGATCAGTTCCGGCACAGAAGATCCAGCCTTGTCGAATCCCCCGCCGACGGTGGCTCCTGCTCGGAATCGGTGATCGATGCCCTGCGCCACGACGGCGAGTTTGAAGAACCCGAGCGCCATGTAGAAGTTCCAATGCGCCAGTTCACGACCCGAAACGGACGAATACCGTTGCGCCAGATCGACAACGGACGGTAGCGACGGGCTCGTCCACGCAGCAGGCTCACCCAGAACCAGATCCAGCGCGGGATGCCGATAGACGCACATCATCGCGATGTCCGCCAGCGGATCGCCCAGCGTCGACAGTTCCCAGTCCACCACTGCGGCAACCTTGGTGACGTCGTTCGCCGCGAGAATCGTGTTGTCGATCCGGTAGTCGCCGTGAACGATCGACGAGGCTGATTCCGCCGGAATCAATTCCGCGAGGCTCGACGCCAACCTGTCCACGTCGGCCGAGTCCTCGGTCTTGACGCGTGACCATTGACCGGCCCACAACTTCACCTGGCGGGCTACGTAACCGTCGGGTCTGCCGAGTTCGCCGAGACCCACTGCGGTGTAGTCGACGTCGTGCAGTGCAGCGAGAACACGCACCAACTCGTCGGTGCACTGCGTGACCTGCGCTGCCGGAACAGCTTCCAACTCGGTTTTGGTTCGGATCACTTGACCGGTAACGAACTCGACCACCGTGAACGACGCACCCATCACCGAGGCGTCCTCGCACAGCACGACGGTCGGCGCGACCGGCACGGCGGTGTTCTGCAACGCCGAGGTGATTCG
The DNA here is from genome assembly GCF_031763325.1 of Rhodococcus sp. SG20037. NCBI lineage: Bacteria > Bacillati > Actinomycetota > Actinomycetes > Mycobacteriales > Nocardiaceae > Rhodococcus > Rhodococcus sp. SG20037. The sequence goes on from NZ_CP134497.1 coordinate 5,477,902, forward strand.
GAACTCGCGCGCAACATCGTGCGCCGACGGCGTGAGGCCGGCCGTGGGTGGACGACGGAGAATCCACTTCGAGTTGTCGTCGAAGATTCCGTAGGTGAGATTGGATTTGCCGCCTGAAATCAGTTCGGCTCGCAACTCTCCGCTCACCTCGACGCCAGCGGCTTGCAGATACTTGTGGAGCGCCGCGAGATCGAGTCCTGGAAAGTCCGTCACTTCGACTCCTCCCGAGCAGCGCGCTTCGCAGCTCCGACAACACGTTTCGCAATTGCCCAGCGATGAACCTCGGACGGGCCGTCGTAGACGCGGAAGGGACGCACTTCGCGGGACAAGCGTGCCAGCGGCAGATCGCCGGAAACGCCCATTCCGCCACACATCTGAATGGAGCGGTCCACGATCCGGAAGATCGCCTCGGCAGCGTAGGTCTTGGCGATGGACGTCGCGTTGCTCGCGTGCCCGCCCTGATCGAGTTCGAAGCAGGCCTGCACCAGAAGTGCGCGGCTGGCTGCGATGTCGATCTCGTTGTCGGCGACCATCTTCTGGATCATTCCGAGATCACCGAGTTTCGAGCCGAAGCCTTCTCGTTCGGCAACTCTGGCCACGGCGACGTCGTGGCCGCGGCGCGCTGCACCGAGCCAGCGCATCACGTGCGTCATGCGGGCGGGACCGAGGCGAACCTGCGCGTAGGCGAAACCTTGATCGACCTCACCGAGAACGGCCTCGTCGGGTACGAAGAGATCCTCGAACGTGACCTCGCAGTGCCCACCGATCATGGCCTTGTCGAGGGTGTCGATGTGTCGACCCACTACCAGGCCGGGAGTGTCCGTCGGCGCCAAGAACATGGTCGCTCCGCCGCGCTGCCCGGGCTCGCCGGACGTGCGCGCCATGATGATGAAGAATCCGGCGCCGTCGGCGCCGGTGATGAACCATTTCTTACCGTTGATCTTCCAGCCACCGGGGACTTTTTCGGCGCGGGTGTTCAAAGCCGAGGGATCGGATCCCGCTCCGGGCGCGGGTTCGGTCATGGCGAATGCCGACCGCATGTCCCCGCTTGCGAGCGGCGCGAGGAACTGCTGCTTCTGTGCTTCGTTCGCCACGTGGGCCAGCATGTGAACGTTGCCCTCGTCCGGCGCCGCGATGTTGAGCGCCGTCGGCCCGAAGAGCGAGTAGCCGGCTTCCTCGAAGACCGGCGCGCGATCACTCATGTTGAGTCCGTGTCCGCCGTACTCGATCGGCGCATGCGGGGCGAAGACACCGGCTTCTTTTGCTGCCGACTGCATCTCGATGCGGATGGCATCGCCACCCGCTACAGCGATGTCACCGGCGTGTTCGTCTTCGATGGGGAGCACTACGTTGCGCGTGAAGTCGCGCGTCTTCTCGATCAGCGCCACCACCTCGGGCGCGTACGTCAGATCGATTGCCACCAGCCACCTCCGAAAGAACATCCCGACCGAGCGATCGCTCGGTATCAGCACTCTCGCACACGCCGACGCGTCGGGTCAACAATCCTCGAGCATTGCCTCGCCCTGATCGAGCCGGCCGGCAACCACCATGTCGCGGTACAGATCGTCCTTGTCCATGAGCTCGTCATGGTTGCCGATGTTCCGGATCCGACCGTCTTCCATGACCACGATCCAGTCGGCGTCACGCACCGTCGAGAGCCGGTGAGCGATAGTCACCACGGCCCCGGTGCGCGCACGTTCGTTCGGACTGGGTGCAGAACCTGCTGTGGTCACTGCTCTACACGTCGATGGACTACGTGAACCGCGGTTCCGGGACGCGACTACAAGCCTTGGATCTGACGGTTCGCAGCCTCCGCCGCGGAATTGCCCCCGACCCCGCGGTCTAGGTTGTCGGCTGCTTGAACAGCGGCACGCCGTTTGGTCACGCCTAGTTTGCGGTAGATCGAGCGAATGTGAGTCTTCACAGTGGGATAGGCGATTCCGAGGTGCGCAGCGATCTCGTCTGCAGTCATCGTAGTTCGCAGAAAAGTGAGGATCTCTTTCTCACGTTCCGTCAGGACTCCGGCGAGTTTGGCAGAGAGCTGGCCCCGTTTTTCCAGAATCGTGCGCAGGAGCTCCTGGTGTCTCGACCCCTGTGTTGCGTGCGCGTTCAACAGATCGACGATTACCGGATCGCCGCTCAGAAATGGGGCGAGAATCCGCTCGGGGATTGCTTCCGCCAGCGCACGATCCAACTGCTCGTGTGCCTGCGGTCCACGCCCGGCGACGGAGCTCAGGGCGGCAGTCGTGACAAGGGTGCTCACCAGCGCATATCGGGGCAGCGCGGCCGAGGTTGCCAACCGAAGCGCCTGAGCTGACGGTTCCGGATCCCCCATGACTCGGTAGAGCTCCGCGAGAAGCGCGTGAGCGACCGCAGCACCTGTTCTGGTCAGCGTGGGCATTGCGATGCGGCGAGCTTGCTCGTCCTGTCCTTGAGCGTGGGCGAGCCAGGCCGTGGTGACGCGCCGCAGCGTATCCCAAGGAATGCCGTGCTTGTCCGCAGTGCTCACGCCTCGCAGCAGACGAGCGGCGTTGTGGTACCGGTCTTCCCGGTTCAGAGCGATCAGGCTCATCACCAGGTACAGACGGGCGAGCGCCTCGAAATTGGTTCCGGGGCTGCCCTCCTCGATGATCGAATCGAACTGAGCGATCGCCTCCTCGAAGTCGCCACGCCAGTAGGCGATGCACCCCCGATTCGACTGTGGGAGCCCACCTTCGAAGCGTTCCCAATCGGACGCCACCTCTCGCGCAGGAAGGCCGTCGAGGATCTGTTCGGCTTCCGTGAATGCTCCCGCGTGGGTCAGCGCAAAGGCCAAGTTGGACTGTGCAAGACGCAATGTCTCCGTGCGCGACTGCAACTGCGCCTCGTCGCCGGCGGAGCGAAGTAGCGCGATGGCACGAGGAAGGTCACGACGAAGCCTGACCTCGGTCCATCCGAGGAGGAAAAGCGCGGACGGGTAATCGTCCTCGGGCTCGCACTGGGCGAGCGCGTGACGCGCGCGATCGGCGATGACGGCCTTGGTCGAGGTGTCCGGAGCGAGCAGCAGGTCGGTGAAGCAGACGACAAAATCGTCGGACGCCACCCGCAGACCCTGCCCGCGGAGAAACTCAGCGCCGTACGGATCACCGCTGAGATCGCGGCAGCACGCTCGTATCAGCAGGATGTGCGGATCGTGGGGATCGGGATGAGCAAGGCAGAGCTGCTCGAGTTCCCTGGTGTGAGATTCGAGAATCAAACGAAGCCAGTTTTTCCGCAGGACTCGTCGAGCCTGCTCCGCCTCACCAGAGGCGAGTGCGTCACGCACGGCTTCGATCATGTGTCGAAGATACTCGAGACGTTCGATGTCCGTGGAAATCCGGTCTCATCCGCTTCGGATTAGGCCGCGATCGAAGCCCGCCGATACCGGTGAGAATTGCCGGAATCAACCGAAATGCGTGAGTCAGCGGAATACCGTGTGCGCAGGCCTTACACGAAACGGATAAGACACATGAGCTTCTGGGAAAGCCTCGGCTGGATGCTGTGGGCGACCGTCTTCATCGGATATCTCTTCGCACTGTTCGCGATCATCGCCGACCTGTTCCGCGACCACAAGCTGAACGGCTGGTTGAAGGCCGTTTGGGTGTTCTTCCTGCTCTTCCTACCGATCCTGACCGCCCTCGTCTATCTCGTCGCCCGCGGCGAAGGGATGACGGAACGCAGCAACAAGGCCGCACGCGACGCCGAGAAGGCCGCCGAATCGTATATCCGCGAGGTCGCGGGGAAGAGCCCCAGCGAGGAGATCGCCGCAGCCGCAGCACTGCTCGAAGCCGGAGCGATCAGCGAGGACGAGTTCGCCGCACTCAAGCTGAAGGTCCTCTCGTGAGTGCCGCGCGTTTCGGCCCCGTCGACTTCTACCTTCTCGGCCTGCCTGGGCAGAGCCTCGACCCGGCCGCGCTCTCCGCACTGACCGACCTTACGGATACCGGCCTGGTGCGGCTGCTCGATCTGATCGTCATCTCCAAGTCCGAGGACGATGAACTCACCCTCATCGAAGTCGAGGAGTTGCCGAACGGCTTCGAGATCAACGTCGAGATGCTCGGCGCGTCCGGTCTGCTCGGGCATGAGGACATCACCGAACTCGCGGCAGCCATTCCCACCGGCGCTGCAGCGCTGCTGGTCGCGCTCGAGCTGGTCTATCAGCGCGAACTCGCCGCCCGCACCGCTGCGTCAGGCGCGGTGCTACTGGGTTACGAGCGGATACCCGCACCCGTCGTCAATGCCCTCATGGACACGATCATCCCGAAATTGGAGGTCTGACATGCCGTACATCCCGAGACGAGGCCGCCCCGGACTGCTGGGCCTCGCCGCCCGCACCGCGGTCGTCACCGGTACCGCGACCGCCGTCAGCGACGGTATGGCCACCCGCCGGCAAAGGAGAGCTCAGGCCGACTACGAGCAGGCGCAGTACGAATTCGCCCAGCAGCATGCCGCACTCCCGATGCCCACACCCGCACCCGCGGCCCCGGTCGATCTCGTCGCCGAGTTGCAGAAACTCGGCGACCTCAAATCACAAGGCCTGCTGAGTGACGCCGAGTTCCAAGCCGCGAAAGCACGACTGCTGGGCTGATTCACCCCGACGGGCCATGGATTACCGCGCCCGCTTCCGTACCCCGACACCGATTGGAACCCACTATGTCCACGATCGCCGTCAACGTCCTGAACTTCAATCGGGCAGAGTCCGATCTCATGTTCGCTCGCCTGGCCGCGGGCGTCGGCCTGGGCACGTGGAACCACACTCGTGATCTCGGGTCACTCGACAACCAGCCGATCATCCGCCAGAACCGCGACACTCTGTACAGCAGCGCGATCATCGACGTGCGCGAGAACGTCACCATCACGGTGCCCGATACCGGCGAGCGCTACATCTCCGTGTGGGTGGTCAGTCAAGATCACTTCGGTCCCGTCATCCTGCGCGACCCGGGAGAGCACCTGCTCACGCGTGAATTGGTCGGGACCGACTACGCCGCACTGATCGTGCGCATCCTCGTCGATCCGAACAGCCCCGAAGACGTCGCCGAGGTGAACCGGTTGCAAGACGCCCTCAACATCGACGGCGGCGGAACGGGAGAGTTCCCGTTGCCCGACTACGACGAGCAATCGCAGACCGAGACCCGCGACGCACTCCTCGCACTCGCGCGTGGCATCACCACGTACGACCATTCATTCGGTACCGCTGCGGAAGTCGATCCGATCAGGCACCTGCTCGGTACCGCATCCGGCTGGGGTGGCCTTCCCGAGTACGAGGCCACCTACGTCAACTTCGACGAACGTCTCCCGGTCGGGGAATACCGTCTCCGCCTGAACGATGTTCCCGTGGATGCGTTCTGGTCGGTCTCGCTGTACAACGCGGCCGGATACTTCGAAGAGAACGCTCTGGGCGTCAACAGCATCAACAGCCTCACGGCCACCCCAGACTCCGACGGCAGCACCACCATTCGCTTCGGGGTCCATCTCGACGGCGTCGCGAACGCACTGCCCATCATGCCCGGGTGGAACTACGTACTGCGCCTGTACCGCCCCCGTCCCTCCGTGCTCGACGGCACCTGGACGGCGCCTCGTCCCGAAGCCCTGCAGCAAAGCGTTCCCCACGCACACACCACTCTCGGGTGACTCGACCTGATCACGGAGGTACAAGCCATGCGTCTGTTATTTCAGCTCATTTCGCAATGTGTTCTCGGCGCGATCGCGCTGATCGTCGTGCATTTTGCTCTTCCCGGGGTCAGCCTGAGCGTGAACGGCTTCTTGGCCGTTATCGGTGTATTCACCCTCGCACACATGATTCTCGGCCCATTCGTGCTCAGCGTGGCACTGCACTACGCGGCTCCGCTCGCGGGTGGTGTCGGCTTGGTCGCCACACTGCTCGCGCTCTGGGTTGCGACCCTGGTCCCCGACGGTATCGAGATCAGCGGCGTCGGGTCCTGGATCCTCGCCCCGATCATCGTGTGGGTGATCACGGCATTGGGAGGGTGGATCTTCATGGCCCTCGTCATCGACAAGTGGATCAAGAGACGCAATGCCGAAAAGCTCGTGCGCAGTGTGCAGAAGGCATGAATGATCAGTTCGGAAACGGAACCCACAAGGAGTCAGCCATGCCAACTCACCCGCTCGATCGCCGCGTTCTCCTGAAGTCCGCTCCGAACTTCCGGGACCTCGGTGGCATTCCTGTTGCGGACGGCACCGTCCGCGCGGGCGCGCTCTATCGTTCGGCGACTCTGGCGAAACTCGACGGCGACGACCTTGCCGCGGTCGCCGACTTGGACGTCCGGACGGTATACGACCTGAGGACCGCCGCAGAGCGCGACGGCGCACTCGACAATCTCCCTGACTCGACGCGCACAGTCTGGCTCGACGTACTTGCCGACAATGCCCAAAACGCCGCGGCCACTGGACTACTCATGACGGACCCGGTCGCATACGCCGAGACCATCAGCGACGGACGTGGGATCGCACAGATGGAGGAAGCCAACCGCAACTTCGTCAGCCTGCCGTCCGCTCTCGACGCCTATCGCACGTTCTACCTCGACCTCATCGACGAAAAACGCACCGGGGCAGCACTTTTCCACTGCACCACCGGCAAGGATCGAACCGGGTGGGCCGCGACCTCTTTCCTACTCCTCCTCGGGGCCGACGAAGCCGATGTACGCGCCGACTACCTGGAGACGAACACCGATCTGGCTCCCATGACAGAACCGATCCTCGACTTCGCCGCGAGCAAAGGCGTTGACGCAGAAGTGCTACGACCCCTCCTCGGAGTCCGTGACAGCTATTTCGACGCAGCTCTCGACGAAATGCGCACGCACTTCGGCACCGTCGAGGACTACGCAATCAACGGACTGAAGCTCACCGCAGAGCAACTCACCGCGCTCCGCGAGCGGTTCACATCCCGATCGGCCTTCATCAGCGCGACGTGATCGAAGCTCTCGCCGGGCAGGAATCCGTGCCCTCGTCCTGCTTCTTCGGGCGATTGCCCACCCGGGTGACCACGACGACGGCGACGATGCCCACCGCCAAGCCGAGCGCGGTGAACGGAGTGAAGGATTCTCCGAACATCAGTGCGCCCCAGACCGCGGTGACGGGGGCGATCAAGAACATCAGGGTGTTGACGGACGTAATGCCGATGCGGCGGAGCAACAACCAGTACAGCCCGTAACCACCGAAGGTGGACAACACGATCAACCAGAGCAACGCGATCCAGAATGTGCTGATACTCGGCGGTACGGCAGCATCCGAGACGATCGCCAGAGTTGTGAAAACTATTGCGCTGGTTGAGCAGTGGATGGCCAAAGCCTGCAGTGGCGGTGTAGACGTGGGAGCGCGTTGCTGGACGAAGGTGGATGCAACCAGGCTGAGCATCCCCAGGAACGGAATCGCGTACGCCCACCACGGCGCCGATGTACCGGCCCCGGCATCGGCTGCCGTGACCATCGCGACGCCGCCCATTCCGATCGCCAACCCGACCCACTGCATACGCGGGACTGCGACACCGAGGACCGGACCGAGCAGCGCGGCAGCCACCAGCGGCTGAATACCGTCGATCAGCGCTGTGGTTCCGGTGTTCACCCCGAGATCGACTGCCCAGTACACCGACAACAGGTAGCCACTCTGGGAGAGCATCCCGATCACCACCTGCCTGCCGAGAGCCCGCGGTGTGGGCATCGTGTTCCGGCGCCGGGCGGAGAGCCAGACAATCGGGAGCAGTACCACCGCGAGCGGGAGAAAACGCCACATCAGCAGTGTGGGGACCTCGGCACTGCCGGCGCCGAGTTTGGCCCCGATGAATCCCGAACTCCAGCACGCGACGAACAGGACCGACAAGGTAGCCGTCACGGCAGATCTCGAGGTCACGATCCGAGGTATACCGATCTGTTTACTCATGAGCCCGACTATACAGATCGGTATACTTTTGTCCATGGCAGAGGAATCCACACCCGAATTGACTCCGAAAGCGCGTCGCATTCTGGAGTCTGCGTCGAAGCTGTTCTACGAAAAGGGGATTCATGCCGTAGGCGTGGATACCGTCGCACTGGACGCCGGGGTCACGAAGAAGACTTTGTACGAACGGTTCGGCTCGAAAGACGGTCTCGTCGTGGAATACCTGAGGGCTCGAGATCGGCGGTGGCGAATCTTTCGCGACGAGAAGCTCGCATCAGCCGGAGCTAGCCGCGCCGAACAGTTGAGTGCGGTATTCGACGCTTCCGCCTCCTGGTCCAAGGCGAGCGGAGGCAAGGGGTGCAGCATGATCAACGCGCACGCCGAGTTCAGCGATCACTCACATCCGGTGTTCGCTGTCATCGCCGAACAAAAGCGGGAGATGTCAGACCTTTTCCGGCGCATTCTGGCGACGGACGGACTAGCCGACGAACGTCTCGTCGAGGCAATCATGCTGCTTCACGAAGGTGCCCTCGTCGCAGACGGGATCGGTATCGGCACCGACCCCTTCGGTGCCGGCCGGAACGCAGCGCTCGAATTGCTCAAAAATTCAGACTGATTCGCGCAGTTGCGTCAACAGATCACTCCCCCATCCGCTTCGCCCCCACAGTCACTCCCTCACCCGCTTCGCCCCCACCATCCGACGCGCTATCTCCAGATACCTCTCCACCAACTCGTCCGGAGACAACTCACCGTCCGCTCGGTACCAGACCGCGACGGCGACGCACATCGTCACCACGGCTCGGCTGGCGTCCTCGGGATGGTCGGCTTCGAACACGCCCGAGGCGACGCCGTCGAGGACGATCCGGTCCACCTGCTTCTGCTGTTCGTCGCGCTGGGCGATGTAACCAGCCCGGCTGTCGGGCTCCATGCTGCGGATCTCGGAGGAGGCGACGAACGACTGCTCGCGTCGAAACATGTGGAACCGCAACAGAGATTCGATCACCGCGTCGAAGCGATCAGAGGGATCGTCCCCGGCATCGAGTTCGGCGGCGCGGCTTCGCTCCAACAACTCCGTCATCACAACGGTCGCCAGACCGATCAGCAGAGCCTGCTTGGACGGGTAGTGGTGGTAGAGCCCCGGCACCGACAGCCCGGACCGCGACGCGACGTCACGGATCGAAGTCCCGTGATAGCCCTGCTCGACGAACGCCTCCAACGCCGCAGCGAGCGGTTTCGGTAGTCCCAGGTCTTCGTAATCGCGCCAGGACCCGCGTACCGGAAGCTCGTTCGTCATACCGATACCGTAGATCGCTCTTGCGCCGCCGCCGAACACGTCGGAGCCATTGGTTAGAGTCGGTGTTCACCGAAAGACAGGGACCAGTCATGATCCATGTTCGCCACACCGCGGTTGCTGCCGTGCCGGTTGATGTCGCCTTCGACTACATCGACAACTACCGCAATGTCCCGACGTGGATGTTCGGTGTTTCCGAGTTCACCCCGTTCGGAGAGTTCGATCAGGGACTCGGCGCCACGTTCGACGCGGCCATGCAGATCGGGCCGAGCACGTTGCGCTCCAAACTCGAGGTCACCGAGTGGGAGAAGAATCGGATCATCAAGCTGTCCTCGCTCGGCGGTGTATCCAACTCGTCCACGTGGGAGTTCGCCGCGATCGACGATTCCAAGACCGAGCTTTCCGTCGACTTCGCCTACAAACTGCCCGGCGGCATTGCCGGCAAGGCACTCGGCCGATTGATCGGGCCGTTCGTCGAAAACGCTGTCAAGAACAGCGAGGAAACACTGCGCCACAGCCTCGAGGAGCAGTTCGCGGCCCGCGGCGAAGGCTGAAACTACCCGCGGTCGCCTTCGAGTCCCAGCGCGTTGGCCCACACCTGAGTAGCCGTCTTGACGACGTCCTCGAACGGGACGGGGTTGCCGTCGGCGCCAGGTTCCTCGGAGACGAATGAACTGTAGGCAAGACGGCTCACCATCGCCGACAGTGCTCGGGAAGCCAACAGCGGGTCCAACGAGGCGTCTGCCTTGCCAGCTGCTTGCAAGCGTTCGATGGCTCGGGCATTGCGAGAAATGAAGGTCTCGGCTCGGTCCCGACGCAGTTTCGCGAAGGCCGGGTCGATGTGCGATACCTGCTCGAGTAGGCCCATGAGTTTGGCGTTGCGGCGAAAAGCCGTCAGGTAGGCACGGTTGCTCGATTCGAGGACCGCATACGGATTGTCGACGTCGCGGACCCGTCCCATGCCTGGGTGCAGCATGTCTTCCTGCGCGACCTCGAGAACTGCGGCGAAGATCTGCTCTTTGTTGTCGAAGTAGGTGTAGAACGTGCCGGTGGAGCAGTTCGCTTCCTTGGTGATGTCCGTGAGACGGGCGTCGAGATACCCTGCGCGCTCGAACACCGTTCGAGCCGCTGCGACCAGAGAAGCCCTGGTCCGGACGCCGCGGGCAGTCACCGGCAGGTCACGCAGAAGCTCCGTCGCAGCCATGGATGGTGGCGGACGGTCTTCCCAGTTCTCCTGAGGTTCGGCGCGAGAGGTCACCAGCTACTTATACGGCAAAGCCGGCGACATCTCGGCATCGGCGTCAGGTGATGGTGATTCCTCCGTCGACGGCGATGGTCTGACCGGTGACGTATCCGCCGGCCTCGGACGCGAGCCACACCATGGTGGCCGCGAGCTCTTCCGGATCGCCCATGCGGCCGAGGATCAGGCGCGGAGCCATCGCGTCCAAGTAACCGTCGTTGTATTGGTCTGTCATTTCCGACTTGAAGAAGCCGGGCGCGATCGCGTTGACGCGAATGCCCTTGCGCGTTCCCCACTGCTGTGCGAGGTCGCGGGTCAATCCGACGACGCCTGCCTTGCTCGCCGCATAGGCGGCCTGCGGGAGTCCGGCGGTCGTCAATCCGAGAATGCTCGAGATGTTGACGATGGAGCTGCCCGGGAGCATGACGCGGCCGCAGGCCTGCGCTGCCCAGTAGGACCCGTTGAGGTTGATGTCGATGACGGCGCGGAACTGGTCCGGGGTCTCGCGGGTCGCCGGAACGGCAGTTCCGACGCCGGCATTGTTGACCAGCACGTCCACGCGGCCGAACTTCTCCATCGCGGCGTCGACCATGTTCTGAGCCTGAGCCGGATCGACGATGTCGGTGGCCACGCACAATGCTTCGCGGCCTGCGTCACGCACGAGCTTGGCCGTGTCTTCGAGCTTGTCGACGCGGCGAGCAGCGAGGACGACGTCCGCGCCGGCCTCTGCTGCGGCTTTCGCAAACGCCACCCCGAGGCCCGACGACGCACCGGTCACGATGACCACTCGATCGGTCAGAGAGAACTTGTCGAGAACAGACATGCGCGGTGATGCTCCTGTGTCGTCGGGTTCGGGAAGTGGCGGTTGCAGTGACGTATCGACTGCAGTTGCGAAATTACAGGCCGAGATCGCGGCCGATGAGTTCCTTCATGATCTCGTTGGATCCGGCCCAGATCTTGGTGACGCGGGCGTCCATCCACGCGCGAGCGGCGCGGTACTCGGTCATGAAGCCGTAGCCACCGTGCAACTGAACGCAGTGATCGAGGACCTCGTTCTGCACCTGCGCGGTCCACCACTTAGCCTTGGCGGCGTCGATGGCGGTCAGCTCGCCGGCAGCGTGTGCCGCGACGCAGTTGTCGACGTAGGCCTGGGTGACCTCGATGCGGGTGACGAGATCCGCGAGAAGGAATTTGTTCCACTGCAACGAGCCGATCGGCTGACCGAAAGCCTTGCGGTCCTTGGCATATTGCAGCGTCTCTTCGAGGATCGGAGCGGCGTGCGCGATGTTGGACACCGCAGCGCCGACGCGCTCCTGCGGCAGCATTTCCATCATGTGGATGAAGCCGCGGTCGATCTCACCGATGATGTTGGTGGACGGCACGCGAACGTTCTCGAAGAACAGTTCGGCGGTATCGGACTCGTGCTGGCCGACCTTGTCGAGCTTACGTCCGCGCTCGAAGCCTTCCATGCCGGTCTCGACGGCAAAGAGGGTGATGCCCTTGGACTTCTTCTCGGGACTGGTCCGAGCCGCCACGATCACGAGGTCGGCGTTGTAGCCGTTGGTGATGAAGGTCTTGGAGCCGTTGATGATCCAGTCGTCGCCGTCCTTGACCGCAGTGGTCTTGAGCGAGGCGAGGTCGGATCCACCGGAAGGCTCGGTCATGCCGATGGCCGTCAGCATCTCACCGGTGCAGAACTTGGGCAGCCAACGCTGCTTCTGCTCTTCGGTGGTGAGCTGAACGAGGTAGGGAGCAACGACGTCGGCGTGAATGCCGAAGCTCGAGGCAACAGCCGCACTGGCGCGCGAGAGCTCTTCGGCCAGAACCGCGTTGAAGCGGTAGTCGCCGGCTTCGCTTCCGCCGTACGCCTCCGGAACCTCGAGTCCGAGGAAGCCGTTGCGTCCCGCTTCGAGCCAGATTTCACGATCGATGAAGCGCTGGTCGATCAGCTTCTCTGCGACCGGAAGGATGTTCCGGTTGACGAATTCGCGAGCAGATTCGCGAAATGCCTCGTGATCGGGTCCGTACAGAGTGCGACGCATGACGAGTTGCTTCCTTTCGGCGTGGCAAAGCCACACGTAACGATGTTCCTAAGCATTCGCTTAGAATCTAAGCACCTGCTTATAGTGAATCGAGAGCGGGATATTGTCAACATCGAAATCCGTCACACCTGGAGGAAACCGTGAGCGATTCACCTGACGTGGTGATCAGCCCCTCCAAAGCTGCGGCCCGTATCCGCGCGGCAGCCGTGGACGCTTTTGCCTCTGCCGGCTACGGCGGCACCACCACCCGTGACATCGCCGCGCGACTCGACATGAGTCCCGCCGCCATGTACCCGCACTACCGCTCGAAAGAAGAACTGCTTTTCGCGATCAGCTTCGAAGGCCACACCGAAGCGTTGAAGGTGGTCGAGGGCGCCGACCGACCTGGTGAAGAACCGTCCGTTCGTTTGCAGGAACTGATCAGCACCTTCGCCAGTTGGCAGGCCGGGCACCATTCACTCGCTCGCGTTGTCCAGTACGAACTCACTGCCCTCACACCAGAGCACTACCGAACCGTCGTCGCGCTTCGCCGCAGCACGACGCGGGTGGTCCGGGAGGTTGTCGATGCCGGCGTGCAGTCGGGCGATTTCACGATCCCCGATGCCGAAGGCGTCACCCTCGCCTTGATGTCCCTGTGCGTCGACGTGTGCCGCTGGTTCCCGGCCGGCAACTACACGAATCCGGAAGACATCGGAAAACTGTACGGAGACCTGGCATTGAGGATGGTGGGCGCCGCCCGAATCAGGTGACGCCGACCGCAGAAAGGACTCGGCCAGTGGCCAACCGCACCTATCTCTACTCGACCCCTGTTGCCCCGCATGAGAATCCGGCTGCCGCTCGCACCCGTGGACTCCAAGGAATCTCGGAGTGGTCGTACGCGATACCGCTGGTCCCCCGGATCCTTGTGTCCGTGAATCCGCTCCCCCGCCAGTCGATCATCTGGGACGACACCCCCGACCTGATCGCGGTCACCGCGCCCTGTGGTCCTGGTATCGCCCGGCTCGAAGACTTCCTCGGCCGCATCGATCACCCCGCACTCGGCACGATGGCCGGCGATGCGCTGCGTTTCCTGCACAGCCAAACCGAACCCGACCACTACTTCGTCCTCGAGTGCGGCGAGATCTTCGACATGGACGACGAACCGTTCGCCGAACAGGGCGCGGCCCTGATGGCCGGTCTGGCGGACATCGACGCCGAGATGGAAGCGGCGCTGGCCACACTCGCACCCGCCAAGCCGCGCTTCTGGGAGCGACTGTTCACGCCTACTCAGGAGAGCGTCGAGGAACCGCTACGCGAGCTCGGCCTCGGTTACTGGTCCGAGACCCTGTACTTCGATCTCGACGTCCCGCGATAGGCGAACCGAGCATCCATCGGTTTCAGACCAGTTGGTCCGCAAACAGGTACCCTCGGATTTCGTGTCCGACTACGCCACCGATCTGCCAACCGCTGCGTCCACCGTCCTCGGCGGTTGGGGTCGCACAGCCCGAACTACCTCGCATGTCGTTTCGACTCCTGATGTAGAGGCGATCGCAAAGGCCGTCGCCCGCGTCGCAGACGACAACGCGGACAAGCCGTTGCACCTCCGACGTGGAGTCATCGCTCGTGGCCTGGGCCGGTCTTACGGAGACAACGCGCAGAACACCGGCGGCTTGGTCATCGACATGACGGCCTTCCGTCGAATTCTCAAGATCGATGCCGAGTCCCGTCTCGTGGAGATGGACGCGGGAGTCTCTCTCGATCAGCTGATGCGCGCGGCGCTACCATTCGGTCTCTGGGTACCGGTACTCCCCGGAACACGCCAGGTAACCATCGGCGGAGCGATCGCCTGCGATATTCACGGCAAGAACCACCACACCGAGGGCAGCTTCGGAAATCATGTCCGCTCGATGGATCTGCTCACTGCTGACGGAAGTATCCGAACACTGGAGCCGCAAGGCCCGACATCCGAGCTCTTCTGGGCTACCGTCGGCGGGATCGGACTGACCGGGATCATCCTGCGCGTCACCCTCGAGATGACACCGACCGAAACGGCGTATTTCGCCAACGACGGCGCTCTGACCGCGAGTCTTGATGAAACCGTCGCTTTTCACAGCGACGGCAGCGAAGCCGACTACACGTATTCGAGCGCCTGGTTCGATGCAGTCAGTGCGCCGCCGAAGCTCGGCCGGGCCTCGATCACGCGTGGTTCGTTGGCGACCGTCGACCAGCTTCCGCTGAAATTGCAGAAGAATCCGTTGAAATTCGATGCGCCACAACTGTTCACGACACCGGATGTTTTCCCCAACGGCTTGATGAACAAGCTTTCGGCGTCAGCGATCGGCGAGTTCTACTACCGCACCGGCGGCAACTACGTCGGGAAGGTGCAGAACCTGACGCAGTTCTACCATCCGCTCGACCTCATCGGTGAGTGGAACCGTGCCTACGGGTCCAAGGGATTCCTGCAATACCAGTTCGTGGTGCCCGTCGACGCGGTGGACGAATTCAAGAGCATCATCCGCGATATCCAGCGTTCGGGACACTACTCAGCTCTCAACGTCTTCAAACTTTTCGGCGAGGGAAACGCAGCGCCACTGAGCTTTCCGATGTCCGGGTGGAACGTCGCCTTCGACTTCCCGATCAAGTCCGGCCTGGGTGAGTTCGTCGCCTCCCTCGACAAACGGGTACTCGAATTCGGCGGTCGCCTCTACACCGCCAAGGACTCTCGGACTACCGCAGCAAGCTTCCACTCGATGTATCCGCGAATCGACGAGTGGATCCAGATACGCAGAAATATCGATCCGACAGGTGTTTTCGTGTCCGACATGGCCCGAAGACTCGAATTGGTCTGAGGAGCCGATCAGTCCGAGATCTCACCCAACCGACGCTCCAGGTAGGCCCGCTCCGGTTCCGTACCAACGAGTTTCAGAGCTTGTCGGTACGCGGATGCCGCTGCGTCGGTGCGCCCCAACCGAGCAAGTAGTTCGGCTCGTGCAAGGTGATACGGATGGTAGTCGGCAAGTTTGGGCTCCGCTGCCAGTTCCTCCAGCGCAGTCAGCCCGACTTCCTCGCCGTCGCGCATCGCCAACGCTACTGCCCGATTGACGGCCACGACCGGCGACGGAGTCAGCGTGAGGAGCACTCCGTAGAGAGCGCAGATCTGTGGCCAGTCGGTGCTCTCCACATCGGCGGCCTCGTCGTGCAATGCGGCGATGGCGGCCTGCACCCCGTACGGCCCCGGCGCTCCCCCGGTCAACGCGACTACGACGAGGTCGCTGCCTTCCTCGATCATCGGCTGGTCCCAAAACCCGCGATCCTGGTCTTCGAGGAGCACGATCCCGCCGGCGGCGTCGGTACGGGCATCCCGACGCGCGTGGACGAGAAGCATCAATGCAAGCAACCCGGCGATCTCGCGCTCATCGGGAAGCAATGCGCGCAAGATCCTCGCCAGCCTGATCGCCTCCACCGCCAGGTCGACGCGT
The DNA here is from genome assembly GCF_031763325.1 of Rhodococcus sp. SG20037. Taxonomy (NCBI): domain Bacteria; kingdom Bacillati; phylum Actinomycetota; class Actinomycetes; order Mycobacteriales; family Nocardiaceae; genus Rhodococcus; species Rhodococcus sp. SG20037. The sequence continues at coordinate 5,493,844 of NZ_CP134497.1, forward strand.
TGCAGATCCGGACCCGAACTCGCTGCGTACCCCTCGGTGAACACCGAGTAGATCACCTGCAGAACACCGGGCAAACGTTCCGGGAGTTCTTCGGCGCTGGGAGTGCGGAAGGGAATCCGAGCCTGACGGATTTTCTTCTTCGCGCGCACGATCCGCTGCGCCATCGTCGCCGAAGGAACGAGGAAGGCCCGAGCGACTTCGGGCGTCGTCAACCCGCCGAGGCAACGCAAGGTGAGTGCGATTCGGTCGTCCTCGGCCAGCGCTGGGTGCGAGCAGGTGAAGAACAGCTGCAACCGCTCGTCGGGAAGTTCTCCGTCGACCGTGGGCGGCGCCGGGTCGGCACGATCGGCGTCCACCTGCATCACCGCCAATCGCGCCGCATAGGCCTGATCACGACGAAGCCTGTCGACGGCTTTACGACGCGCCGTGGTCAGCAGCCAGGCGCCCGGTTTAGCCGGCACTCCGTCCACGGGCCAGTGCACCAACGCGGCCTCGACGGCTTCGGAGGTGACTTCCTCGGCCAGATCCAGATCACCGAAGCGGCGGACGAGCGAGGCCAAGAGTCGTCCGCGTTCCTCCCGGAACACTGACTCGATGGAGTTCTCGGCCTGCTCGTCCACGGCGAATCAGTCCCCGAACCCGGCCAGTGGACGCACCTCGACGCTGCCGCCGTCGCGCGCGCCGGGGCACCGCGCGGCCCAGGAAAGCGCCGCATCCAGATCGGGAACGTCGATGACGTCGTAGCCGCCGAGGATTTCACGGGTTTCTGCGAAGGGTCCGTCGGTGACAGTCTTTTCTCCGGACTGCGAGACCCGAACCGTCGTCGTTGTCGTCAGGTCGGCGAGGGCATCGCCGGACACCCAGATCCCGGCATCCTTCATTTCCTTGTCGTATTGCTGCCAGTCCTCGAACGTGCACTGGGGTTCGGTGTCTCCGCCGGGTGCGGTGTAGATGAGCAACATGTACTTCATGACTGACTCCTTGGTCTGTTGTTTTTCTTGCGGCTTTCTTGCCTTACAACATGACGACGAACGGTTCTCCCCGGAATCGACAGGCGACTCGAAAAAACTTTTGGCGAGTTCGTCCGGGGCGCTGCCGTTAGGCTGAGTGTATGACCGAACGCGACCGGGACGCCGCTGGGAAACCCCTCAATTCGCGGCCCCGTGACGGACTCGGACGTCCACTGCCACGCGACGCAGCGGGCGGTGTCCCGCGCATTCCGGACGATGTACGCCTGCCACCAGACGAGTCGATCACCGAGGCTCAGCGCCTCCTCGACCACGGCATGCCTTTCCATGCACACGAGATTCTCGAAGGAACGTGGAAAGGCGCGCCGCCCGAGGAACGTGACCTGTGGCAGGGACTGGCTCAGCTGGCCGTCGGGCTCACCCATCTGCTTCGGGGCAACAACACCGGCGCCGTCTCACTCCTCGGCCAGGGTCACGACCGCATCAGGCACTACGAGGTCGAGAGTCCGCACGGCCTCGATATCCCCGGTCTACTGACGTGGTCCGAACACCTGCTCGCCGAAATCGATCGCCCCGGCGATTTCCCCGCCCCTCCGATTCCGAGGTTGAGAATCCCCTGATGCCCATCTTCCCCATGTTTCCGCTCGGCTCCGCTTTGCTACCGGGTGAGGTGTTGCCCCTGAACATCTTCGAACCTCGGTATCGCGCACTGGTCGAGAACGTTCTCGAAGCTGCCGACGGCCCACTGTTCGGAGTCGTGCTCATCGCTCGTGGCCACGAGGTCGGTGGCGGCGAATCACGTCACGACGTCGGCACTCTGGCTCGGATCGAGTCTCATGTCGCCATGGGTGCCGGGCGGTATCAGTTGTATTGCCGGACCGAAGACCGCATCCGGGTCAATCGATGGCTGCCAGACGATCCCTACCCACTTGCCGAGGTCGAATTGTGGCCTGACGAGAACAACGGAACACCAGTCACTGCTTACGAATACGACTCGCTCCTCGAGCGCATCGAGTTCATGTACGGAATGCTGGGAAAGCTCGCACTTCGGGCCGGCGAACAGACTCCGCGAATGCCCGTCCCACCGGATCCCTTGGATCCGCTGGGTTCTCGGCTGTATGCCCTCGCCAGGAGCATTCCAATGGGTGACGCCGATCGCCTGGCGATTTTGACCGCGCCAGGCGCCGACGAACGTATTCGCACACTCTCGGAGGCAGTCGAGAACACCATCGAGGTCGCGCAGTTCAATCTCCTCTGAGCGCAACTACGCCATCGTCTGACCCATGTCGATGACGATCTTCGTCCCGGTGACCGCGCGGGAGAGGTCCGTCGCGAGGTAGACGACGGCGTTGGAGATGTCCTCGACGGTGGTGCGCGGGACGGACGTGAGCGGCCACTTGTACGAGTTCATGTACTCCGGATGAGTAGTGAGCACTTTACCCACGTTGGGATCGTTACCCATCTCGGTCTCCACCGCGCCAGGGTGGATGCTGTTGACTCGAATGTCGAAGCTTCCCAATTCCGTTGCAGCAGTGCGAGCCAAACCCACGAGGCCGTGCTTGGCCGCCGAGTAGTGCGCGCAGCCGGGCGCTTCGGCGACGCCGGCAGCACTGCTCACAATCACGATGGAACCACCGTTGCCGGCTTCGATCATTGCAGGAACCGCAGCTGTCATCGTGCGCCAGACACCATTGAGATTGATGTCCACCAGCGTCGACCACTGCTCTTCAGGCATCTCCCAGAAACGGTTCCACGTAGCGATGCCCGCATTGGCAATCACGACGTCGAGGCGACCGAACTTGTCGACGCCCGACGCCACCGCCGCACGCAGTGCCTCGAGGTCACGGACGTCCGCTACAGCGGTGACGATCTCGCGCCCCTCCGCTCGCACGAGACGAGCCGTTTCTTCGAGGTCGGCTTCAGTCGCGGCCGCGTAACCCACGTCTTCGGACACCGACGCGCACACGTCGACAGCGATGACGTCTGCACCTTCCTGCGCGAGTCGAATCGCGTGATTGCGTCCCTGACCCCGCGCTGCACCGGTGATGAAAACGACCTTGCCTGCCAACAGTTGTGTCATGGCCGGGACGTTAGACGCTGATGTGGCCCGCTGCCTGCGAGTTCCCGCTCGACGGGAATCAACCGTCGACGATGACGACGTGAAGATTCCTCGGACCATGGACACCTTCGACGCGCTCGAGTTCGATGTCGGAGGTCGCCGACGGGCCGCTGATCATGGTGGTGGGGCGCTCCGGTGTCAGATTCGCAATCGCCTCCGGCACTCCCACTTCCACACTGCTGCGATACACGACGCAGATGTGTGTGTCCGGTACCAGTGTCAACGCACGGCGTCCCTGCGATGGACCGGCGTCGAGGAAGATGGTGCCGGTTTCGGCGCACGCTACCTTCGAGCCGGTGACAACGGCGTCGAGGTTCTCGAGTTCAGGAGCCGGTACGTCCGGGCTGTCCACCACCAGCGTTCCGTCGAATCCGGCTACCCATGATCGGTCGAGGCCGGCGGGGATCCCCAGAGTGTGTAGTCCGTGCTCTCTCACTATTCCGGTGACGGCCTCAGCGATTTCTGTTGCAGCGCAATGGTGAACGTGCGCCTTGTAGTCCACCAGACGGTCGACGAACAAATCGATGAGTTCCTCGTCGGACATGGTTCTGCCAGTCCGGTAGTTTCGCGGTATCTCGCCTTCGCGGGCGGGCGCCAAGGTGATGGCATCAAGAATGCGTCCGAGCACCACCTCACGTGAATTCATCTGTCCGCCTTCCCGCCACGACGAGCCTCGTCCAATGCCGCGCGGCCTTCGTCGGAGTCCCACCAGGATCGGAAGGTCTGCTTGGGCGGTGCGGGAATGTCTCTGGCAGCTGTCCAACCGTTCAATGGAGGTGGCAACGTAGAGATCTTCCCTTTCCTGCCGGCCACGACGCGTCCGAGCCCGGCAGCTTTCTGAGCCAACGTCCACCGGCCCTCGGTCGACATCGCCAGAGAGGCGGCTTTCATCGCCAAAGACTCTGCTGTGACACCGGATTGCTCGACCTTCTGGTGCCGCAATTCGACGAGCAGCGAGGGTATGTCGATCTTGACCGGGCAGGCGTCGAAGCACGCACCGCACAGACTCGAGGCAAAGGGAAGCGTCGAGTTGGGATCGTCTTTGCCATGCATGCCCGCGAGCTGCGGAGTCAGCACCGCGCCGATCGGTCCCGGATAGGTCGATCCGTAGGCGTGACCGCCGGTGCGCTCGTAGACCGGGCACACGTTCAGACACGCCGAGCACCGTATGCAGCTCAGGGCTTCCCTCCCGATCTTGTCGGCAAGCGCGGCAGTCCGACCGTTGTCGAGGAGGACCAGGTGGAACTCCTGTGGACCGTCGTCGGGCGTGACGCCGGTCCACATGGAGGTGTACGGGTTCATCCGCTCCCCCGTCGAGGACCGCGGCAGCAGTTGCAGGAAGACCTCCAGATCCTGATACGTCGGCAGAATCTTCTCGATGCCCATCACGGTGATCAGTGTTTTCGGCAGCGTCAGGCACATTCGCCCGTTGCCCTCCGACTCCACGACGGTCAGAGTGCCCGTGTCCGCGATGCCGAAATTGGCGCCGGAGACGGCGACCGGCGTCGTCATGAACTTGTGGCGCAGAAACTTTCGTGCAGCAGCGGCAAGTTCGGCCGGGTTCTCCCCGAGGTTCGGATCGACATCTGGCATCTCTCGAAGAAATATCTCGCGAATCTCGGACCTGTTGCGATGGATCGCGGGAACCAGGATGTGCGACGGTTTGTCGTGGCCGAGTTGGACGATCAATTCCGCGAGATCGGTCTCGTAGGCGGTGATTCCGTGGGCTTCGAGATGCTCGTTGAGACCGATCTCCTGCGTGGCCATCGACTTGACCTTGATGACCTCGTCGGAGCCGGTGGCTTTGACAAGTTCGGTCACAATGGCGTTGGCCTCGTTGGCATCCGCCGCCCAATGCACCTGCCCACCGCGCGCGATGACTGCAGCTTCGAACTGTTCGAGCAGTTCCGGCAACCGCGCCATGACGTCGGCCTTGATCGCCGAACCCGCATCACGCAGGTCTTCCCAATCGGGAAGCTCTCCAGTCACGTTGATGCGCTTGGCACGGATGGTGTGCGTCGCCTTGCCGATATTGCGTCGCTGTTGCGCGTTGGCCAGCTCGTGATGTGCTGCGACGGGGAATTTCTCAGTACCTCGCAGGAACCCTGCACCCTCGGGCGACCTCGGCGGGAAGCTGGGCAGACCCAGCGTCACAGCGCTCATGCGTGCACCCGGCTTTCCACCGACGCCAGAATCTCCGCGAGGTGAATGGTCTTGGCGCCCATCTGCAGTCGTGACATACCGCCGCCGATGTGCATGAGGCAGGACGAGTCTCCGGCGCTGCAGAATTCGGCGCCGGTGTCCGCAACGTGGCGAATCTTGTCCGCCAGCATGGCCGTCGAAGTCTCCGCATTCTTGATGGCGAAGGTGCCGCCGAATCCACAGCAGGAATCTGCTTCGGGGAGTTCGACCAGATCGATGTCGCGGACGTTGCGCAGCAACTGAAGTGGCTTGTCCCCTACCCTCAGCATCCGCAGTGAGTGACAGGTCGGGTGATAGGTGACCCGGTGCGGGAAGTACGCGCCCACATCGGTGACCCCGAGAACGTCCACGAGGAATTCGGAAAGCTCGTACGTCTTTGCCTTCACGGTCTGCACCTGTCCACACAGCGACGCGGTGCCGTAGCGCTCGGCGACGATCTCGTGTTGATGACGGACCGAGCCGACGCACGACCCCGATGGTGCGACAACGGCGTCGATCGACGCATCACCGAAGGTATCGGCGTAGTTCGCGACCAGCGGTAGTGCGCCCGGCTGATAGCCGGTATTGACGTGCATCTGCCCGCAGCAGGTCTGCCCGGACGGAAACACGACGTCGTGCCCGAGACGGGTGAGCAGGAGGGCGGTGGCCTTGACGGCGTCGGGAAACATCGTGTCCCCGATGCAGGTGGCGAACAGCGCTACTCGCATGTGGTTCCCCGCAATCTGTCAGTGTGGTCTGACCACAGTAATACATCCCCGTACAGGCCACCCCATAAACGGCGTCCACCCGGTTATGCTCTTGCCTCATGCCGACCGAGCCGAGCCCGCGAGCGTGGGAACAAGTACTGAGTCACCTCGAACGTCGGCTCGTTTCAGGCGAGGTGTCTCCTGGCCAGCGCCTGCCGGGAGAGAGAATTCTGGCAGCAGAGTTGGGCGTCGGACGGTCATCGGTCCGAGAAGCGTTGCGGGTCATGGAAGCACTCGGCCTCCTGAAGGCGCAGACTGGATCCGGCCCGACGTCCGGCGCGATGATCGTCGCCAAACCGACCGGCGGTATGACCATGCTGATGCGGATGCAGGTTGCAGCACAAGGCTTTCCGGTCTCGGATGTGGTGAAGACACGACTCGTTCTCGAATCCGAGGTGATGCAGTCCCTGGCATCGCGGACCCCGGCACCCGACCTCCGCGCGGCCGTCGAACTGCTCGACTCGATGGAGGACGCAGCTCTCTCGGCCGAGGAATTCTTGCTACTCGACGCACAGTTCCACATGGCGCTCGCCGACGCGGCGGGCAATCAGGTGATCGCAGCCATGATGACCGGCCTGCGCGAGTCCATCGAGGCCTACGTTCTCGCGGGCGTCCAGATCGACAGCTGGCCGAGCACCTGCAGGCGACTGCGTGACGAACACCGAGGATTGGTGGATGCGGTCAACGCGGGTGACGGCGAACTCGCACGTCAGCGCATAGTCGGCCACATCCGCGGTTACTACTCGGAAAGCGCGCACTCCGGCCGGTGACAGGGGGGTGGTAATTGCGCCTCCAGAAGTCGTGTACTGTTGGTTTCACACCGACGCGGGGTGGAGCAGCTCGGTAGCTCGCTGGGCTCATAACCCAGAGGTCGCAGGTTCAAATCCTGTCCCCGCTACAAAGAAGAGGCCCGTAGGTTGCGAAAGCGACCTACGGGCCTTTTGCTGTGCGCCTTTATTAACCGCCGGGGGTTAATAAAGGCGCACAGCAGTACCTCACACCACCACGTTGTGAAAATCGATCTCTGCGACCAGCATGCCGGAGAACCACCGATCCAGGTCCTCGTCGGTGACGGACTCGGGCATGGCGTCCACCTCGCACGCCAGCACCGCCACCTGAGACACGAACGGCGGAGCGACATGCATGTCCACCCAGTCCTGCAACGCTGGTTCGCGATCTACCTTCACTGCCGCCGCCTCCCGGCACCACGACAGATACAGGGTTTCCGCGGCGTACATGCCCACCAGCGCCGCCGCCCTGCCCTCTTCGCGAGCGAGGGCCAAGGCGTGCGTGGACAGCACGGCCGACTCCTCGACCAGCGCCGCTGCGTCACCCTCGTACGGGAAGCGGGAACGCAACTGCGCGAAATACTCGCGCTGCTCGCCCACCAGGTTCGACATCGACGTCACGTGGTCGAGCGCGTCGTCGAGCGTCGGGGATTCGGCGACCACCAACCCCAACACCTTGACGGCCGTCAGTACGAATGCCTCTTCGATCACGAGGTACCGGCGGAATCCCTCATCACTCAACGTCCCGCCGATGGTGTCCTCGATGAATGGAACCGCCCGCGCGGCAGCGAGATTACTCTGCTGCCGCGCGAGCAGGTCTGAGGAGCGACTCATTCGCCGGCGACCCAACTGATCAAGCCGTCGAACAGGTCGGTGTATCCGGGCCACTGCTCACAGAACTCCGGCGGAGCCCAGTGCGGCGAGCAGTCCGAGGTGAAGACGATCGACCGTCCGGCGCCGTATTCACCGGCAGCGACAAGCGGGTCGCCGTTGATGGTGGCGGGAACCACGGCACCGTCCTTCGCGACGACGCGGTTGTATCCCAGGAGCGCCGGCCAGGAATCGCCGGCACCACCGAGAGCCGGGTGAGCAGCATCGACGACGGTGGGGACGATCCCGGCCGGTGTCTCGACGCGATCGTCCTCGGCCAGCATCGTCACGGGCAGTACCTCGGCGATCGCGGTCTGGCGGAAAGCTGCTCGCGCCTGGAACCCGGAGAACGAGAGGTAACCACCGATCATCATCAGTGAGCCGCCGGCGTTCACCCAGTCACGTAGCGCGACAAGACGATCCTCGCCGGCGCGGAACTGGTCGAACACGCCGGGAGCCAACTGCAGCGAGTTCGCTCCGATGTCGGAGAGAACGACGACGTCGAACTGGGACAACGCTTCTGCTGTACCGGGGAACTGCGTCGGCACCAGGTGTGCGGGCATGTGTGTCACGTCGTGGCCACGTGAGGTGAGCGCATCCCGAAGCGGACCGACTCCCTCGACGTAGGAATGGACACTGAACTCGTCGACGCCCTTGACGTGCGTCGACGTCGTCATCCAGCTCTCGCCGGCGATCAGTACTCGTTTACCCATGACTGCTTCTGTTTCCTTTCGCGGCCTGCTCGAAGAGCGACCTCGGGTTGTCTCGCATCAACGCGGACACTTGCTGGGGATCTACGCCTGCGCGCACCAATCGGGCGGCGAAGGCGAGTGGTACGTAGGAGAATCCGTTTCCGCCGTGCTTTCTGAGCATTGATTTGAGGAAGAGGTCGTGACTGAGCAGGAGCTGTGATGCGTGACCGGAGGTGACCAATCCGGCTACCGCAGTGGCTGTTTCCGCCGGATGCGGCGAAAGACCCTCGCCGGGGAAATCGAACGGCATCCCGATCATGTCGAACTCGAGAAAGACACCGCGGTCGGCGAGCGATCGTTGGTAGTCGGCGTCGTGTCCGGACGGGTCCATGTGGCACAGGACCACTGCTTGCGGATCGACGCCCATCTCGTCGACCACGATGTCGACGACGTGATGTCCGACGCGCTGCCATCCCGGAAGGTGGACGAACAGGGGCACGTCCACCTCGCGCTGGGCGATGCATGCCGCCCTCAACGCTTTCGCCTCGTTCTGAGTGAAGAGCGGGGAGACTCCGATCTCCCCGATCACGCCAGGTGCCAATTCCTTTGCCGGATCGAACTCCTCGACGAGCGAACCTGCCAGATCGTCGACACCGAGTTCGTGGACCTCGACCGGATGGGTCGTCTCGAGGTACCACCCTGAACCCATGATCACTCGCACGTCTGACTTTCGCGAGAACTCCGCCAGCTTCTCCGGTGCCCGGCCCAGTCCCGGCGGTGTCAGATCGACGATCGTCCGACCACCGAGGCGGGCGAAGTCCGCAAGGTCTTCCACCACGGCCGATCCGTCGTCGACTCGACAATTGTCGAGACTGTAATACGGATTGTCGTGAAGAAGCCAGGCATCCTCGGCGCGTACCGGACCGGCCAACCGCTGTGCCACAACCGGATCCGGGGCCTCGGTGTACGCACCGGTGACGTCGTTGTGCAGATGTTCGTGTGGGAGAACCAGTCCGAGTTCCGAGCTGTCCACAGTTCCCGTGACAGTACGAACCTTGCTCATGAGCGTGCAGGCCCCGAGGGTGCGGACTGCAGGTGTCGCCACAGCGCGCTCAGGGTGTGTCCCCGCATGTTGATCCAGATGGCCAGTAGCAGAACGACACCGGTGATGATCGGTGTCAAGAACGGGCTCACGCCGAGCAGGGTCAGTCCGTTGGCGATGATTCCGGTCAGGACGGCGCCGATGACGGTACCGATCACGGTGCCGCGACCGCCGAAGAGGTTGGTGCCACCGAGAACCACCGCGGTGATCACCGTGAGCTCGAATCCCGTTGCGGAGTTGGCCGAACCCGAGCCCAGTCGAGCCGCGATCAGCAGGCCCGCGATACCGGCAGCCAAGCCGGTGAAGACGAGCGTCATCATGAGCACACGACGCGTGTTGACGCCGGACCGTCGCACGGATTCGACGTTGGATCCGATACCGGTGACGTAGCGCCCGAAGCGCATGCGGTTGAGCGCAATTGCTCCGATGACCACGACGACGAGAGCAATCCAGGCGCTGGCGGAGAACCCGAGGAACTCAGCAGTTCCGAGCTTCGCGAAGTAAGTGTCGGCCGGAACCGGAACGGAGAATCCTTCGGTCCGATACAGCGCGATACCGCGAATGACGGACATCGTCGCCAGAGTCACGATGAACGGCGGAATGCCCTGATAGGCAGCGAGCCATCCGTTGACCAGGCCCCAGGCCGCACCCATCACCGGGGCGGCGACGAAGACCAGGGACGAATCGACGCCGGCCTGGATAAGCTCGGCACTCATCGCCGCGACGAACGCGACGATCGCACCGACGGACAGGTCGATCTGACCTGCCGTGATCACGAAAGTCATCGCCACCGCGATGATCAGAACCGGAGCGATCTGGGTTGCCAGGTTCGACAGGTTCGTGAATGTCAGGAACGACGACGTGGTCGCCGAGAAGACGGCTGCGACAGCAACTGTCACCGCCAGCATCGCGAGGGTGGGCTTGTTGACGCTATCCCACAAGGAGGGTTTCGCGGCGAGCTTGCGCTCGATCGGCGCCTGGGTCTTCTCGAGAGTGGTCATGCCGTGGCTCCCTGTGTTGCTGCCGATGTCCGTTGCGGCACCGGAGTTCGAGTGATGAGTCCGACGAGGGACTCGATGTTGAGGTCGCCGATCGGAACGTCGTCGACACTCTGCCCCTCGTACATGACCGTGATTCGGTCACACACGCGGAACAGGTCCTGCAGGCGGTGTGTCACGAGAATGACGCCCACGCCGGCCGCTGCGACGTCCGTGATCAGCTTGAGCACCGACTCGACCTCGGCGACGGCAAGCGCTGCGGTGGGCTCGTCGAGGATCAGTACGTCTGGGCGGAAGGAGACTGCGCGGGCGATCGCGACGGTTTGCCGCTGTCCGCCGGACAGTTGCCCGATCTCCTGGTAGGTCGACTTCACCTTGACATGCAGGTCGGCAAGAATGTGAGCCGCCTTCTCGTGCATGGCATGCCGGTCGAGGAAGGGGCCTTTTCGCGGTTCTCTGCCGAGGAACAGGTTGCTGGCGACGTCCAGCGTGTCGCACAGAGCCAGATCCTGGTAGACGATTCCGATCTTTTTCTGCTGGGCGTCGAGAGGCGTCGAAAAGCGCACTGGTTCACCGTTGACGCGCATTTCGCCGCCGTCGTGCTGAACCGCACCGGCGAGAATCTTCATCAGAGTGGACTTACCGGCGCCGTTGTCGCCAACCACTCCGAGTACTTCACCCTTCGCCAGCCGAAGGTCCACTCCTTGAAGGGACTTCACCGGTCCGTACGACTTGGTGATGCCCGAGAGTTCGATCAGTGGAGGTGCCATGATTACTTCTCCAAGTAGTACATGTAGTCGGCCACGTTCTCCGGGGTCACGATCTGGGTGGGAACCGGGATGTTTGCCGGAGCGCCGCGTCCGCAAGCCAGGTCGATTGCCGAATTCATTGCCTCATGGCCGAATTCGAAGGTGTTCTGCTGGACCACGCCTTTAAGCCAACCGGCTTTGAGTCCGCCTACCGCCTGATCCGAAAGATCCCAACCGACTGCTTCGATGCGTTCCTGCGCCTTCTGACTGTTGACCGCCGCGACGAGACCGATCAGTGCCGGCTCACCGGTTGCGTAGACGTACTTCATGTCGCCACCGCCGGTCAGCAGGTTCTCCGCCGCGGTCTGTGCGTTCTCCTGAATGTTACGTCCGTCCACGACGGTGCCGACGGTCATTCCGCGGCCGGTCACGGTCTCCGTGAAGCCCTTCTGCCGCTCCAACTGAACAGTGCTGTTGAGCGCGCCGACGATACCGACCGTTCCGGTGTTGTTCGCGACGTCGGCCAAGGTGTTTCCGATCTTGGCACCACCCTCGGCGTTGGCCGTACCGACCTGAGTCGACAGTGCCGGATCGTCGATGGTCGCGTCCACCGCGACGACGGGGATGCCCGCGTTCTTGGCCTTGACCACCGACGGCTTGATTCCGTCCGTGTCGATTGCATCGACGATGATCGCGTCGACTCCGGCGGCGATCAGATTGTCGAAGGCGTTGGCCTGCGCGACGGAATCGTCGTTGCCGCTGATGATCTGCAGGTCGACGCCTGCCTTGTCCGCGACGTTCTTCGCGGCATTGTTGATCTGGTTGAAGTACAGCGCCTGGAGGTTGATGGTCACCAGACCGACCTTGAGCTTGCCGTTCGTCCCGTCACAGCTTTCGGCGACCCGGGTCGGCTGCGGGATGGACGAGCCCCCCGACGCGTCCTTCGAGTCACTCGACGAAGCCGAGTCACAAGCGGTGAGCGTGAGCGCGACTGCAGCTCCCAGAGCCAGAGGCAATGCACGTTTCATCATCGAGTCTCCAAAAGGGTATGAGGGGTCAATGTTGCTGTGAAGCTGTCCAATTCATCTCGGGTGGGGCATCCGCGGGGGCCTGCGGTGGCGCAAGCCAATGCAGCCGATGCCCCGGCGAGTCGTGCGGCGTCCACCGGTGAGCGCCCGGCGTCGACAAAAGCGATGTACGTACCGCCGAAGCAATCACCGGCCCCGACTGCATCGACGACGTCGACCGCGACTGCCGGTTCGCTCGTCACCTCGCCGTCCGGTGTGGCCAGTGTCCAACCTCGCGAGCCGTCGGTCACCAGCAGGTGGGTGTGGTGCTCGGCGGCCAGAGTCTGCCACTGGTCGAAACCGATCCCGAACTCGCCTTCCCACAGGGCACGCCCTACGACGACGTGGTCGGCCAGAGCGAACGCTCGCAGTGCCGCGGCTTTGTTTTCACAACCGTCCAGATCGATTACCAGACTTACGCTTCCCGGTAATTCATCCGGGAGGAAGACCGCACGGTATCCGTCGAGGAACAGTCTTCCACCGCCGGCAGCGGCCAATCGGGTGACGACAACTCCGATGCGTTCGGCATCGTTCGGGTCGTCCTGGCTGATGATGGAGCGATCGCCGTCCTGCGCGATGAGAACAACTGCCGTCGACAGGAACGCATCTCGCGGCGACCAACTGGTGTCGACGCCATCTGCCTCGAGGGATTCGAGAAACTCGGTGGACCGCGCGTCCGGGCCCACGGCACCGGCAAAGATCACTTGCGCGCCCATTCTGGCCGCGGATACCGCAGCATTTGCATTCATTCCACCGTCGATCTGACTGATGGCCGTTGCCTGAACGCGCTCACCGAGTACCGGTACGTGTGGGACATGTACCGTCACATCGTTGTTGGCGTATCCACAAAAGACAATCATGGTTACTTTCCTGCGGCCCGGGACAGTTCGCGGACCTTCTCGCCTGCGACCCGTCCCCACCAGCGTCCATTGTCCTTCACCGAGGATGCAACTATGGCGCCGTCGCATTCCTTCATCAGCGCTGCGACATTGGCAGCCGTGATGCCGGATCCGATGATCACGGGAAGAACGGTGTTGTCTCGGATCACGGAAACCTCGTCGACCGAAGCGGCGTCACCGGTGCGCGAACCCGTCGCGATCAGAACATCTGCGTCGAAGAACTCGGCGTCTTCGGTCTGTTCCGCGACAGTGCGGTCCGCGACAATGGCATGCGCACCGTGCTTGACGTGCACGTCAGCGAAGATCCGGACCGGGTCGGCACCGATGCGATGGCGGAAGCGCGTCGTCTTGGCCGCCTGACCCTCGATGAATCCCTCATTGGCAATGTAGGCATTTGCCCACTGATTGACGCGCACAAAACTCGCGCCTGCCGCCCACGCTGCGGCCACTCCGCACTCGCCGGCGTTGGACAGGATGCTGACGCCGACCGCCTTGCCGAACTCGCCGACCACCGCTGCCGTGATGACTCCCATGCTGGCGGCGGTTTCGTATCCGTGTTCGCCGGGCTTGAGGAACGGTATGTCCCAGTGATTTTCGACGATCACACCGTCGAAACCGTTGTCGACATACGCGTGTGCTTCCTCGACGGCGAAGCGAGCAATTTCCGAAACCGGCTGCCCGGTGTAGTGCGGGCTGCCCGGCAGGGCCGGGAGGTGAATGGCCCCGATGAGAGATGGCGTGCCGGTGAACATCTCTGCCAGCGCCGAGGGCTTGGGCGGAAAGACTCCGAGCGGTGATGCGGTCACTTCAGCTACCCCATTCCATGCGCAAGATTTGCGCTGTATGTCCATGCACAAGATCTGCACACGATGTAATCGATTGCCTTGATGAATTAGCAGGTTATGCGATCAACACCGGGTTGTGTCAAGGATTTCACAATTCGAATTTGTAAACGATTGCCTCAATCGCGTTACATGCGGGACACTGGACCGTGCGGTTCGATAACCTCGGACCCGAATCGAGCAGAAAACGGGGGACGCATGCGCAAGGCGACCATTCGCGATGTCGCGGAACTGGCCGGGGTGTCGACGGCCACCGTGTCGCGGGCACTGTCCGGCTCCCGCCCTGTCTCGGACGAGCTTGCAGCGACGATCAAACGAGCCGCGGATTCTCTCGGATACTCGGGAAACATCATCGCCAGCTCACTGCGTCGCAATCGGACGGACACTGTCGGAATGGTGGTTCCGAGTATCGCGAACCCCTTCTTCACTTCGCTGGTGGTCAACGTCGAACACGTCCTCGCTCGGCGCGGCCTACAACTGTTCCTGTGCGATTCTCGTTCCGATCCCGACGTGGAAGCGCAGCGGCTCAAGTCGCTCGTCTCCCGGCAAGTGGACGGAATCATCATCAGCCCGTGCCACGGCGAACTGAGTGCAGAAGCCGTCCGAGCCAGCGCGGCAACGCTTCCGGTCGTTCAACTGGACCGGTTTGCAATGGATACCCAGACGGACTGGGTCGGCGTCGACGACGACGCCGCTCAATCCCTGGTGATGGAGCATCTGTCGGAGCGTGGCGCGCAATCAGCCGCCTTCATCAGTTCCGAGCTGACCAATTCGTCAACAGAACTTCGCCGGGCCGGCTTCTTCCGCCACGCGGATCGAATGGGCATCGAAACTCGTGACGAGTGGACACAACTCGGCGAGTACTCGATCGAGTGGGGGCGCACGGCATCCAACATCATCCTGACCGGCAAAACTCGCCCCGACGCCCTGGTCTGCGCCGACGACTTGATCGCACTTGGCGTGTTGCAGACGTGTCACACATTGGGCATCGACGTTCCCGGCGACGTTCTGGTCACCGGTTTCGACAACATCCCATTCTCCGAATTGTGCAACCCGCCGTTGACCACCGTCGGGCAGCCGCAGGAAAGAATCGCGGAAGAAGCTGTGCGACTTCTGGATCAGGCGATGAACAACTCTTCCGAGTCGACAGCCCACATCGCGCTTGCTCCTGAACTGATTGTCCGTCAGTCCACCGTCGGCCAAGCGGCGGCAACCGCACCGTAAGCAGCGATCGCATCGTCCAGTTCGGAGACCTTGACGCTTTCGTTGGCCGCATGCATCAGCGAGGGAGTGCCAGGGCCCCAGATCACGACGGGAGCACCAGGGGCGGCGGCGGCCAGTACCGAAGCGTCGGTGAAGTACGAAACCGGTTCGGTTGCAACAGGGATAGGCAGGGTGGCCAACCACGGGTCCGACGCGTCGGTACGCACACCTCCCAGATGAATCGACGTCTCCACCGAGTCGACTTCTGGTTGGGCTCGCCACCACGCGAGCAGGTCGGCGCCGTCTCCCACCGTGCGGTGATCGATCACCGCACGTGCACTGTCCGGCACGATGTTCGGAGCCGAACCCCCGCCGACCAAGCCGAGGTTCCAGGTTTCGGCACCCAGAAACGCGTCGGACGACAGCGGAAGCTCACGCCGGGCTCGGTCGACGACGTCAAGCAGTTTGAGGACGGCGTTAGTTCCTCGCTGCGGCGTACTCCCGTGCGCGGCTTTTCCTTTGACGGACACTTCGAGCCACAGTGCGCCGCGGTGCCCCAGGTTGATGCGATTGCCGGTCGCCTCGGGAACGATGACGGCCCCGACCTCGAGATTCGCAACGGCGTCGGCCGAACGAACAGCCCCGAGCGATCCGATTTCCTCGTCGCTCGTCAGCAACAGCGCGACCGGGACTCCACGTTCGAAAGCGTCGACAACCGCGGCAGTAGCGGCAACAAGGCCGGCCTTCATATCCGATGTCCCTCTGCCGAGGAACAATTCGCCGTCGACCTGTGCGGCATACGGATCGAACTCCCAGTCGGAGACAGTGCCCACCGGCACCGTGTCCACGTGGCAGGCGAACAGGAGTCTGGCTGCCGAGGGTGCAGCTTCGTTGGTGATCAAGGCCCAGGGATGATTGCCGGTCAGGTCTGACTCCACCTTCGCCTGTGGCGCACGTGAGAGAACCAACGAGACAATCGAATCCATCGCCCGCTGTTGAGGAGCGGACTCCCCCGAGACCGTGTCGAGAGCTACCAGTTCCGAGAGAAGTCCGAGGGAATCCATGTACCTATTCTTGCACTGCCACGGATTCAGTGCGCTGCCAGCTGGGCGATGACAACGTAATTGTCGTCGGTCGACTCTCCCTCGACGACATCACAATTGGCGAGGATCAGCCGTCCCGGAACCGATTCGCGCAACTCGTGAGCGCCCAGCAGCGAACCTTTGTGCAGCGGCCCGACTGTTTCGACGTCGTACTCGAGTGTGCCGTTCGGTGTACCCAGGAGAATTCGATCGCCCGGCTCCACTACCCGGAGCGCCCGGAATGGTGCTTCGCGAGTGGTGTAGTTGTGGCCGACCACGACAACTGTTTGTGTGGTCGACGTTCCCGGCATTCCGCTTTCACCCCACCACACCGGCAGTTCGTCGACGGGATTCAGTTGCTGCCCACTCTCGCCGCCGCGCATCAGTTTCTCCGAGTGCAACGGACTGCTCAGGTACGTGACCCCGGACGCAGACCTCAACTCGATCCTCTCGGGTTCTGCCGGATCGACGGTCACCGAAGCCGGTGCAGCCGCGATATGCGACTGCACCGGCGAGCGGTCAGGTAGCGATCCCGCGTTCTCGCCCGAACATCCGGATACGAGGACGGCGAGGATCGCTACCGCCGAGAGACCGAGGCTACGCAGACGTGTTGCCCGGGCCGTCATGACGCTTGCGACGAACAACCACCGTCGTAGCTGCTGCGGCGGCAGCGCCCACGACTCCGACGCCGATCAATACAGCCGGCAGGTTGGAGTTGCTGCTACCGCTGGTGCTGCTGCTTGCGGTGTCACCGAGAGCAAGGTCGACCGGGGGCAGGCTTCCGGCGAGCGCCGGATCGCCGTCGGCATCGGTGACGTAGTAGTCGACGACGTCGAAGGCTCCCTTGTTGTTGTAGTAGCCGACCAGCTTGACGCCGGTCTTGTTCACTACAGCGGTGGTCTCGTCGACCTTCGTGACCCCGGAGCCGTCGTCAGTGTGCTCACCGATGATCACTTCACCGCCGACGCCTGTTCCGTTGTCGATCTCCTTCTCGCCCTTTGCCTTGAGCTCGTCGACGATCTTCTGCGCTGCATCCGCTTCGGCCTTTGCGGCGGCTGCAGCGGCCTGAGCTTCCTTGGCCTTTGCTGCCGCGGCGTCGGCTGCGGCCTTCGCGTCTTCGGCGGCCAGGTAGAGATCCTGCGCCTTCTTGCTCGCCGCTTCGGCAGCTTCGGCCTTCTTGGCGGCTTCGGCAGCCTTTTCGTCGGCGATGGCTCGCTTGTCGGTGGCAGCCTCGCCCGCAGCATCGGCTTCGGCCTGGGCCGTCTCCGCGGCCTTCTGCGCAGCGTCGGCATCCTTCTGCGCGGAAGCCGCAGTAGCCGCCGCTTCATCTGCGGCCTTACGGGCGGCGGTAGCAGCTTCTACCTCGGTGGCAGCTGCGGACTCGGCTGCCTTGGCCGTGGTTTCAGCGGCGGTGGCCACCTTCTGAGTTTCCTTGACGGTGATCGCGAGCTGCTTGGCGTTCCAAGCCGCGGCCAGCGCCTGAGCCTTAGCGACGGCTGCCTTCGCGAAATCCCAGTTCTTGAAGGCTTCCTCGGCTTCCTTGTTCTTGTCCGCAACCAGCTTGGCGTTTGCATCCGCGGCAGCCTTCGCCTCATCGGCTTTGGCCTGCAGAGCATTAGCCTCGGCGCGCGCCTTTGCTGCCTCTTCGGTCTTGGGCCCCGAACCGGCGGCCTTCGCAGCCTCCTCGAGTTCCGCAGCCTTGGCTGCGGCCGCGTCGGCTTCTACCTGAGCTGTTTTTGCTACCTCCTTGGCATCGGCCGCCGCGGACTCCGCAACCTTGGCCGCCTCTTCGGCTTCCTTGGCAGACTGTTCCGCGGCCCCGGCCTCCGCCTTGGCCTTGGTCGATTCGACCGCCGCCTTGGTTGCCTCGACGCTCGCCTGGGTCATTGCCTCGGTCGCCTTCACCGAAGTGTCTGTCGCTGCGGACGAGTCGACCCCTGCCGTCGCGGCTGCTTCGGCGGCCTTCGCTGCCGCGTCGGCAGCTGCCTTGGCTTTTGCTTCGGCTTCCGCCAGTGCTGCAGCGTCCGTACCAGCGGTTTCGGCACTGCCCGTGCCCGCGACCCCGGCTTCAACCTTCTCCGGCGTGGTCTCGGTGCTCGTCGCCGCGTCGGCGTCGGTGGTGGCAGCTGCCTCTTCCTCGGCGCAGGTCACCAGCGGATCAGCGCTCGGTGTACACACGGTTTCCGGCTCTGCCGATGCAATTCCCGTGCCGCCCACCGCCAATCCGAGAGCTAGTACGGCACCGGCGGCCGCAGAGCGGACCCTCCGAGAATGGGCGATGGACTTCTCCGACATAGCGCTCAACCTTTCGGCCTTCTTTACGAAGACGGCAATTCCGGCGTGGACAGCCTTTACTTCGTCGGCTGACTTCCAGACGTTACGACCGGTCGGTCCGAAAAATTGAGAGGTGCTGCTCTACCCGCAAGAATCAGGACCGCGGAACGCGCCCCATCAGGTAGAACTCCGGATTGGGCAGCATGCCGGAGAAACTCGCCATGCGATTGCTGAGCCCGAAGAATGCAGTGATCGCGGCGATGTCCCACGCGTCCTCGTCGCCGAAGCCGTGCACACGAAGGGCGTCGAAGTCGGCGTCGGCGATTTCGTGCGAGGCGGAGTTCACCTTGGTGGCGAAGTCGAGCATCGCGCGCTGACGATCGGAGATTTCTGCGGTGCGATAGTTGACCGCAACCTGGTCGGCAACCAGCGGCTTCTTCTCGTAGATACGCAGAATCGCGCCGTGCGCGACAACGCAGTACGTACATTTGTTGGCCGCAGAGATCGTGGTGACGATCATTTCTCGATCACCCTTGGTGAGTGCGGAATCTTCCTTGAGCATGATCGCGTCGTGGTATGCGAAGAATGCCCGGAACTCGGCTGGGCGCCGAGCGAACATCAGGAAGACGTTGGGCACGAACCCCGACTTCTCCTGGATCTCGAGAATCTTGGCGGCGATGTCCTCGGGCACCTCGGTCAATTCAGCCTGCGGAAAACGGGTGCTCACTGTGCCTCCTGGTCAGCCATCGATGTTCGATTCAAGATAATGATGATTAACTGAGTTGTCCAGATGCATTTCCTGCCCTACTTTTTCGGGCACGGATAGTCGGGTACGGCCCAAGTGATCTGCGTAGCGTGAAACCCGTGAACAGGAAGACACGATGATCGACGGACTGAACCGCGCGCTCGACTACATCGAAAGCAATCTGAGCGGCGAGATCGAGACAGCCGAGATGGCAAGGCTGGCAACCACCTCGGAGTATCACTTTCGGAGGATGTTCTCGGCCCTGGCCGGCATTCCCGTATCCGAATACATCCGTCGACGTCGACTCACCCTGGCTGGTGCCGAGTTGTCCGTCAGCAGATCAGGAGTGTTGGAGACCGCCGTGAAGTACGGCTACTCGTCCGCGGAAGCCTTCACACGAGCGTTCACCGCATTTCACGGCGTGAGCCCCGGCGCGGTCAAACGCGCTCCCGCCGTTCTCAAATCCCAACAGAAACTTGTCATTCACGTGACACTGGAAGGAGCCACACCGATGGACTACATGCTTGTGGACAAACCTGCCCTGACGGTAGTCGGGTTCAAGACCCGGGTTCCATTGGTTCACGAAGGTCCCAATTCTGCGATCGAAGATTTCACCCGCTCCGTGGACAAGGTTGCGTTGCGAGGGTTGCGCGAGCTCTCCGATCAGGACCCGGCGGGAATCGTCAGTGTCGTCGACAATTTGGCGCCTCCCAGAACCGAAGGCACAGAACTGGATTACTACCTGGGAGTGGTCACCGGCAAACCTTCACCCACGGGTTTCGATCTGCTGACGGTCGACGCACACACGTGGGCCGTCTTCACCGCCGACGGGTCGGAAATCGAATCTGTGCAGTATTTGTGGCGAGATATCTACACGGAATGGTTCCCTGCCAACCCTTTTCGCTCCGTACCTGGTCCCGAGATCATGCGTACCGAATACAACGACGATTTCACCGTCGCACGGTTCGAGCTCTGGATTCCGGTCGAGAGCGAGCTGAGCGACGTCGGGGCGTAAAACAGCCGCCAGGTCGGATGGAAGTCACGACCCGGCGGCTGAGCCATCAGATGAAACAGACTGTCAAAGAATCAGTTTCGCTCCGGTAGCAGCAACCACGTCCTCGACGCTGATGCCCGGCGCCGTCTCCACCAGGCGGAGACCGTCGTCAGTCACGTCGATCACGGCCATGTCGGTGATGATTCGCTGGACGCAGCCCTTACCGGTCAGCGGAAGCGAGCACTTCTCGACGATCTTGTGCTCACCCTTCTTCGAGACGTGCTCCATCATCACGATGACGCGCTTTGCGCCGTGGACCAGATCCATCGCGCCGCCCATGCCTTTGACCATGTGGCCAGGGATCATCCAGTTCGCGAGGTCTCCGGTGGCACTGACCTGCATGGCACCGAGCACGGCAACGTCGACCTGGCCGCCGCGGATCATGCCGAACGACGCTGAGGAGTCGAAGAACGACGCACCGGGGAGAACGGTGATGGTCTCCTTGCCCGCATTGATCAGCTCGGGATCGAGTTCGTCCTCGGTCGGGTACGGCCCCACGCCCAGAACGCCGTTCTCCGAGTGCAATACAACGGTGATGTCGGTCGGGAGGTAGTTCGGAACCAGCGTCGGCATACCGATGCCGAGGTTCACGTACTGCCCGTCCTCGAGTTCGCGCGCGACGCGGGCCGCCATCTCTTCGCGGGTGAGTTTGGTGGGTAGTACAGAAGTCATGCTCGTACCGTCCGATTCTCGATGCCGACCGTCACGGGGCCGACGTGGACAACACGCTGAACGTGAATGCCCGGCGTGTGGATCTCGGCGGGGTCGAGCTCACCCGGCTCTACGAGGTGCTCGACCTGCGCAATGGTGATGCGCCCCGACGTTGCTGCAGCCGGATTGAAGTTCTGGGTACTCGCGCGGTAGACGAGGTTGCCATGCCGGTCACCTTTCCAGGCATGGACCAGTGCATAGTCGGCGACGATGCCGCGCTCCATCACATAGGTGACGCCGTCGAAGTCACGAGTTTCCTTGGGCGGACTGGCAACTGCGATGCCGCCGCTGCCGTCGTAACGCAGTGGCAGGCCGCCGTCGGCGACCTGGGTGCCGACGCCGGCCGGGGTGAAGAACGCGGGGATGCCCGCTCCCCCGGCGCGCATGCGCTCGGCGAGCGTGCCCTGCGGCGTGAGTTCGACTTCCAGCTCACCGGAAAGGTACTGACGCGCGAACTCCTTGTTGGAGCCGACGTACGAGCTGACAGTACGACGGATACGCCCCTTCTCCAGAAGCACTCCGAGCCCGAACCCGTCGGTGCCGCAGTTGTTGCTCACCGTTTCGAGTGATGTCGCGCCCTGCTCGAGGAGCGCATCGATGAGGATTTCCGGCACTCCGACGAGCCCGAAACCTCCGACAGCGATCGTGACGCCGTCCGGCACGTCGGCGACGGCCTCGGCAGCAGTGGGAATGACTTTGTCCATCATGTCGATCACAGTAGCGCGACCCGTACGTATTGTGAACCCCCGTCCGCATAACGAACATTTCTCGCCCCCGGCATTGCCTGGGTCACATCCACGAACTATTCTGTTCGCAGAGCGCAACACATGTACACATTGCGAACACCTTCACGTAACCGAACGACGAGGTTCCCTATGCTGCATCTACCGCCGAGGTACCAGCGGCCGACTGGCGTCAACGCCCCGGCCGATTTCGCGGACTACAAGACCACTTCTCTTCGCCACCCGAAGCAACCGCTGAAGCTGCTCCCCCAGCGCCTCACGGAGCTCACCGGGCCGGTATTCGGCGAAGATCGCGTCGGCGCCGGCGAAAACGACCTGACCATTGCCAACGGCGGCGAAGCACAGGGACAGCGCATCGTCGTTCACGGCCGCGTACTCGACGGCGACGGAAAACCCGTCCCCCACACACTGCTCGAGGTGTGGCAGGCCAACGCCGGTGGACGCTACCGCCACACCGGCGACAACTGGCCCGCGCCGCTGGATCCGTTCTTCAACGGCCTGGGTCGCTGCGTCACCGACGCGAACGGCCACTACAGCTTCACCACGATCAAGCCGGGCGCCTACCCGTGGATGAACCACGACAACGCCTGGCGACCGGCACACATCCATTTCTCGCTGTTCGGCACGGCATTCACGCAGCGCCTCGTGACGCAGATGTACTTCCCCGACGATCCGATGTTCTTCCAGGACCCGATCTACAACGCGGTACCCGAAGCAGCACGTCACCGCATGGTCAGCGTCTTCGACTACGACGCCACAGTCCCCAACTGGGCTCTCGGGTTCCGCTTCGACATCGTCCTGCGCGGCCGTAACGCCTCCGTATTCGAGAACGAGGAAGACCACGATGACTGATCACACCGCGAAGCCCGCACCCACTTATCCGGTCGTCCCCGGCGACTTCACCACTGCCCCCTTCGGGGTCACGCCCTCTCAGACCGTCGGGCCGTACTGGCACATCGGCCTCCCCTGGACGGACGGCCCCGACGCTGCCCCGAGCGATACCCCCGGACGAATCACGCTGGCCATCACGGTGATCGACGGCGCCCGTACACCCGTCGCGGACGCGATGATCGAAACATGGCAGGCCGATACGCTCGGACGCTTCAACCATCCGGACGATCCCCGTGGCGCAGTGGAGCTCACTCCGGCTGGTTTTCGCGGATTCGCCCGCAGCGCAGCGGATCCCACGGGCACTGCATTGGTCCACACTGTCAAGCCCGGTGCGCAGCCCACTGAAACGGATGCGGACGAGGCCCCACACGTGAACGTGTCGGTCTTCGCTCGCGGCATGCTCGACCGCCTGGTCACCCGCTTGTACTTCCCCGAAGACGCCGACGCACACGCAACAGATCCGGTGCTGTCCTCACTGAGCGAAACCGAACGCGCGAAGCTGGTTGCAACCAAGGTCGACGGTGGGTACTCCTGGACGGTCTATGTTCAGGACGAGGACGCGAACGGCGTCGAGACGCCCTTCTTCGAGCTGTAAGAGGAGTACACATGCCCACTCGCGGCGCACTGTTCGACCCGGTGTTCGGGGCCACCCGCGTATCGGAGCACCTGTCCGACCAGGCGTGGGTCACCGCGTTGCTCGACGTGGAGGCCGCACTGAGTTGTGCGATGGCCACCGTCGGATTGGCGGACGGGGAACATTGCGCCGCGGTGGCTGCTGCCGCGGCCGAACTCTCACAACCGGGCGGTCTGGACATCGTGGCGCTCGGCCGCGCGTCGGCCGCCGGCGGAAATCCCGTCATTCCTCTGGTGAAGATGCTGCGCGAAAGGGTGGGACAGGAAGGTGTGCCTGCCTCCGTGGTGCACCCGGGCGCCACCAGTCAGGACATCATGGACTGTGCGCTGATGCTGTTGACGCGACGCGCGGGCGCGGTGGTTCTGGCCGACCTGACCCGCGCCGCCGATTCCGCCGCCCACCTCGCCCGCATCCATCGCTCTACTCCGATGGTCGCGAGAACCCTAGGACAACAAGCACTTCCGACCACCTTCGGGCTACTGGCATCGAGTTGGTTCACCGCACTCGACGCCGCAGCGATTCGCCTCGAGATCGTGCTGTCCACGTTGCCGGTTCAATTCGGCGGCGCCGCAGGCACACTCGCTGCGTTGTATCCCGACGGGCTCAGGATCGCCGACGCGCTGGCCGACGAACTCGGCCTGGCCAGGCAGGTCACTCCCTGGCACACCGACCGCGTGACTATCGCAGAACTCGCGACCACACTCGGTATCGTCGCCGGCGCCATTTCCAAGCCCGCCACCGACATCACCGTCATGGCGTCCACCGAACTGTCCGAGGTTGCCGAGAGCGCTCCGGGCGGCTCATCGGCCATGCCGCACAAGCAGAATCCGGTTGCCGCGATCACCGCCCGCGCGGCAGCGCGACGTGCTCCCGCGCTGGTGGCCACAGCCCTGTCGAACATGGATCACGAATTCGCTCGCGCCGCAGGCCCCTGGCACGCCGAGTGGGAAACCGTCACCGATCTCCTGCGTCTGGCAGGCGGAGCGGCGCACCAGCTTTCCGTGAGCCTCACCGGCCTGCAAGTACACACCGAGTCGATGGCTCGCAATCTCGACATCACCGGTGGCCTGATTCTCGCCGAGCGTGTCACCAAGGCCCTGTCCGCACACACTGATCGAGCGCGCGACATCGTCACCGCGGCAGCCACTTCCGGAACCAGATTGGATCGTGATCCCGCCATCGCAGAGCACCTGAGCGAAACCGAGATCGCCGAACTACTCGACCCCGCACACTATCTGGGCCACGCCACCGATCTGGTCGACCGCGCCCTCGCCGAACGCCCCACAGGAGGATCTCGATGAGCGTCGCGCTCAACTTTCAACAGACCGGCAATCTCGATGCCCCGGCAGTGGTTCTCCTGGGTTCACTCGGATCCGATCTGTCCATGTGGCAGCCGCAGATTCACACGCTGTCGAATCGCTACCGCGTCATCGCCGTCGACCATCGCGGCCACGGCAAGTCACCGGTGCCTGCGGGCCCCTACTCAATTGCCGATCTCGCCGGCGATGTCATCGCTCTCCTCGATTCGCTCGAACTCGAGTCCGTACATCTCGTCGGGCTCTCCCTCGGCGGCGCTGTCAGCCAGTGGATCGCCGCACACCACCCCACTCGCGTCGAGACGTTGACCTTGATGTGCACGTCCTCGCAGTTCGCCCCTGCTCAGCCGTGGATCGATCGTGCTCGGGCTGTCCGTGCGGACGGTATCGCGTCCATCGCGGCCGCCGTCGTCGGACGCTGGTTCACGCCGGGACTGGCCGAGAATGATCCGGAGCTTGTCGCCCGTCACGTCGCGATGGTCGAAGCCACACCCGACGAGGGCTATGCCGCCTGCTGCGAGGCGCTTTCGACGTGGGACGGCCGCAACGACCTGGCCCGCATCGTCGCTCCGACGCTCCTCGTCGCGGGCGAGCAGGATCCGGCGACGCCTCCGTCGACGTTGGGTGCGATCGCCGACGGCATCGCCGATGCGGTACTGCACGTGGTCGATCCGGGCGCACACCTGGCCAACGTCGAACAAGCCGGGCACGTCACCAAACTACTTGCAACGCATATTGCCTCGCACACATCTGCGCTCGCCCAACGTAGCGCCGCGGTGTCGGCCGGCATGACCGTACGACGCCAGGTGCTCGGCGACGCCCACGTCGACCGTTCCATTGCCGGTGCCACCGAGTTCACCGCCCCTTTCCAGGACTTCATCACTCGCACGGCGTGGGGTGACATCTGGTCGCGCCCCGGCCTCGATCACCACACCCGCAGGCTCCTCACTCTCGCGATCCTCACCGCCGTCGGCAACGAACACGAACTCGACATGCACATTCGCGCTGCGCTGCGTGCCGGGATCGATCCCGACGAACTCGTGGAAGTATTTCTCCATACCGCGGTCTATGCGGGTGTGCCGAACAGCAACTTGGCTTTTGCGCTGGGAAAGCAAGCACTCGCGGACCTCTCGGCCGAACCTGAGGAGAACGAGACAACATGAGTGAGAACAGCAGCGAGCAGGCGCCGGGACCGTCCCCGGACTACGTGCAGTCGCTGGCCCGTGGGCTTTCCGTCATCAAGGCTTTCGACGGTGAGCACCCGCGTCGCACCCTCAGCGAGGTTGCCAGGCACACCGATCTCACGCGTGCGACCGCTCGCCGCTTCCTGCTCACACTCGTCGAACTCGAATACGTACGTACTGACGGTTCGGTGTTCTGGTTGACGCCTCGCGTCCTCGAACTCGGCTACAGCTACCTGTCCAGTCTGTCTCTCCCCGAGATTGCCGGGCCGCATCTGGAAGCTTTGTCCGCCAAGGTCCGTGAATCCACGTCCGTGTCGATCCTCGACGGTGACGACGTCGTCTACGTGGCTCGTGTTCCGGTCAGCCGCATCATGACGGTGTCCATCACCATCGGCACGCGCTTTCCCGCCTATGCGACGTCCATGGGCAGGGTCCTGCTCGCGGGCCTACCCGACGACGCACTGGACGCCTACCTCGCCCGAGTGTCCTTCGCCCGCCTGACCGGCAAGACCATCTCCACCGCCGACGGACTGCGTGCCGAACTCGAGAAGATTCGCGCCGACGGGTTCGCGATTGTCGATCAGGAACTCGAAGAGGGTCTGCGCTCGCTCGCCGCACCCATCCGGGACGCGACCGGTGACGTGGTCGCTGCCGTCAACATCTCCACCCAAGCCGCCCGCTACAGCGCCGAAGCTGTTCGCGGTGAACTGGTTCCGGCCGCAGTCGCCACCGCGGACGCCATCTCCGTCGATCTCGGACGTACTCAGTCGTCCAACAAACACTCGGCTGCCACCCGCTGACCGAGCAGACCCAAGGAAGAACCAATGCCTGACGTTGTCATCTGTGAACCGCTCCGTACCCCTGTCGGCCGCTTCGGCGGTGTCTTCCGTGACGTAGCCCCGGAAGATCTCGCCTCGACGCTGATCACCGAACTCGTCACGCGTACCGGCATTTCCGGCGCGGAGATCGACGACGTCATTCTCGGCCAGGCTTCGCCGAACGGTGAGGCTCCGGCGATCGGACGCATCGCGGCGCTCAACGCGGGTCTGGGCATCGATGTTCCCGGCATGCAGGTGGATCGCCGGTGCGGGTCGGGATTACAGGCAGTCATCCAGGCCGTCATGCAGGTTCAGTCCGGTGGCAGTGACCTGGTCCTCGCCGGCGGTGCCGAGTCGATGAGCCAGGCCGAGTTCTACGCAACCGGAATGCGTTGGGGCGTCAAGGGTGAAGGAGTTGCGCTCAGCGATCGTCTCGCGCGCGCCCGCGTCACAGCCGGCGGACGTGACTTCCCGGTTCCCGGCGGAATGATCGAAACGGCAGAGAACCTGCGCGCCGAGTTCTCCATCAGCCGCGAGGATCAAGATGCACTCGCGGTTCAGTCCCATCAGCGTGCAGTCGCAGCACAGAAGAACGGCGTCTTCGCCGAGGAAATCGTTCCGGTATCCGTTCCGCAGCGCAAGGGCGAGGCCCTGCTCGTCGACACCGACGAGCATCCACGCGCCGACACCTCGATGGAATCGCTTGCGCGCCTTCGTCCCATGCGCGCAAAGATCGACCCGGACTCCACCGTGACTGCAGGTAATGCCAGCGGGCAGAACGACGGCGCAGCACTGGCGATCGTCACCACCGCCGACAAAGCTCGTACCCTCGGACTGCGACCGCTCGCACGCCTCGCGAGTTGGAGCGTTGCGGGCGTTCCGCCGCGCACCATGGGCATCGGCCCCGTACCGGCGTCGGAGAAGGCACTCGGCCGCCTCGGATTGACCCTGGCGGACATGGACGTCATCGAACTCAACGAAGCCTTTGCGGCACAAGCACTTGCAGTCCTGCAGAGTTGGAATCTCGAGGCCGACGACCCACGCATCAACCCCAACGGCTCCGGCATCTCCCTCGGACATCCGGTCGGAGCCACGGGTGGACGAATCCTGGCCACCCTGTTGCGCGAGATGGACCGTCGCGAAGCGCGTTACGGCCTCGAGACGATGTGCATCGGCGGCGGGCAGGGCCTGGCTGCGGTCTTCGAGCGCCTGTCCTGATCAAGCCCCGACGTGCGCGACGCCGGAGTCACCGAGTTCGCCGCGTAGGCCGTCGAGAAAGACACGCAGCAGTTCGGTGAGTTCGGCCTGCTGCTGCTCGGTGAGAATCGACGTCAGTTCGGCTTCACGGCCGAGAACTCGGTCCACCAATTGCTCCACCAGCTCGTGACCGGCGGCAGTGAGGGTCACGAGCACTATTCGTGACCCTTGCGCGGCGGAGGACCTCTCCACCAGACCCGCGTTCTCCGCGCGTGCGAGTCGCTGCGAGATCGCACCGGCCGTGACTCCGGTCTGCTCGGTGATCTGGCGAGTCGTCAACTGATACGGCTCGCCGGATCGCCGCAGGACACTGAGTAGGTCCAGCGTGGCTGTGTCCGCACCGGCCGAGGCGAGTACCCGTCGGCGATCCTCACCGAGCAGCTTGGCGCACATCCACAGCCTGGTGACGATGCCGATACCCTCCACGGGCGTGCCCGGCCTTTCGCGAAGCCACGCCAAGGCAACCGCGTCCACCGCGTCGTCCGGGTTGTAGTCGCCCACCACTGCACACCTCGTTTAGCTCTAAATGATACGTTCTTCGTATAGGTCTAAACGTAGCTCACGGAGGTAGGCATGACACGCACAGTTCTGGTAACCGGCGGCGGAACAGGGATCGGACGCGCAGTTGCAGCGGCGTTCGCCCGGGACGGAGACACCGTTTTTGTCACCGGCCGACGCACGGAACCACTCGAAAAGACCGCGGAGGAGTTGGGCGATAATGTTCACGCCTTGACGTGTGACAACTCCGACCCGAAAGACCTGAAGCGGCTGCAGGATTCGCTTCCGGGAACCATCGACGTCGTGGCGCACTGCGCCGGCGGTAACACGGACTTCGATCGTGAAGCGCCGTCAGATCTGGAATCCCTGGCCGCCGGGTGGCGGGCCAATCTGGACTCCAATCTGATCTCGGCAGTGTTGACCACAGCAGCAGTTCGAGATCGAATCCCCAGTGGCGGTGCCGTCATCACCATCGGATCGATTGCCGCCGACAAGGGAGCTGGAGCGTACGGCGCTGCCAAAGCAGCAGTTGCGACGTGGAATGTCGATCTGGCCGCCGAACTGGGCCCAGAAGGCATCACGGCGAACATCGTCTCCCCCGGTTACATCGCCGACACCGAGTTCTTCCGGGACTTTCTGACGGACGAGCGTCGCGCGATGCTGATCGAATCCACCAGCACCAAGCGCGCCGGAACCCCGGACGACATCGCATCAGCCGTCCATTTCTTGGCCTCACCGGGTGCCCGGCAGATCACCGGTCAGGTATTGGCAGTCAACGGCGGTGAGAGAACCAGTCGCTGATCACGCCAGGTGGCGCTCGAAGAACGAGTCGATTCGCTTCCAGGCATCCTGCGCTGCAACAGGATCGGGACCGATTCCGAGGATGCGCTCCAAAGGACGAAGCACCTTGGGTCCGGCCTCCGCGTCGTTAAGGAACGCGTGGCCGGCGGTGGGGTACTCCTTGACGTCGTTCTCGATACCGGCATTGCTGAGCGCCGTCTCCAGCTTCGCTGCCGCGCCCCGGAGCGAAAAGTCCTTGCCTCCGAAACTCCCGACGATCGGGCACGCATCCACCACGGCCTCATCGAGTTTGCGTGGAAGCTGACCGTAATTGACCGAGGCAGCGTCGAAATCTCCGGCGCTGACCATCGCGAAGCCGCCGCCCATGCAGAATCCGATGACACCGATCTTTCCGGTGCAGTCCGGGGATTCCACCAGCCAACTGCGAGCGACTTCGATGTCGGTGAACGCCTTGCCGTGTCCTCGAAGCATCGACGTCATGGTGGGCACTAGGCACCGCTTCGCCCCGCCCGCGCTGTAGAGGTCGACAGCGAGCGTCAGGAATCCCGCAGCGGCCAGCCGCTTGGCTTGCCGCTGCATCACCTCCTCGAGCCCGAAGGCCTCGTGAATCATCACTACCCCCGGCCACGGGCCGGGGGTAGTGGGGGTTTCGAGTATCGCTCGCAGCGGTTGTGATCCGCCGACTACTGCGGCGCGGCCCGTCAGATCTATGTCCACCATGTTTCGATGCTAGGCCGACGCGGCGTCAATAGGCTCGGAAGCGAGGTCAGGGGAGCTGTTTTCCCTGGCCCGCCGCAAGCCCGGTCAAGACCCCGGCGAGCTGCGGCAAGGCGTACGGCGCGCTCAGTGGACCGAAATTATCGACAAAGGCATTCGAGAGCAGAAGTTCGACCGGCGCATAGGATCGCGCCTTCACCGCGGGGAGGTTCTGGAAAACTGCGAAGTTCTCCAACCTCGTCGTCGCTTCCTGATCAGAAGCGAGGCTGAGCAAAATGTCTGCGGGTGCGAGTTCCTCCGCCTGCTCCATCGACAGCGCAGTCATCTGCTCGGCGTTGTATCCGCGATAGTCGAGTCCGAGTTCGCGCAGCAGAACCCCGGGCGCACTGGCATCCCCCTGCACATACAACTGATCGCCGTACATCGAGCCGATCATGATCGACTTGCCACCCAAGCCGTTCAGGGAAGCTGCGGTGTCGGAGATCAGAGCGTCGGTCCGGGCGATCGCTGCAGCAGCAGCCTCGTCGACAAATGCGGCCTGCCCGACCGTGGCGACGCCGTCACGCCACGAGGTGGTCCAGTCCAGCGCGATGACCGGAGCGATCTGACTGAGCCTCTCGGCTGCAGGTTCGAGATAAGTCTTCATTCCGATGATGAGGTCCGGCGAGTAGCGCGCGATGATTTCCGGGTTGATTTCGCCTGTGGTGCCGAAGCTTTCGAGGTCGGCTATTCCCGCGGTGCTCTGCCAAGGCAGTGAACCGCGGTCCCACGATCCTGTGTTGCCGTAGGCGACTGGGTGAACGCCGAGCGAGAGCAGGAATTCCAGATCCGTGAAGTCGCTGGCAACAACGATCCTTTCCGGCTTTCCCGAGATCGTGGTGGTTCCGAGCGCATTGATCACCTCACGTTGTTCGCCGGCATCAGAAGCATCTGATGTAGTCGAACACCCCGCAAGGATGGCGGCCGCTGCCACTGCGCCGACCCCGAAGAACCCACGGCGACTGAGCTGGTCCACAAGTTCAGCGGTCGTCGGTGATTCGCGAATCGTTCCGTACACGTGTGCACTCTCCTTCTCGGCATCTGCTGCGCGCGCCGAGGGCACAGCGAATGCGAGATTAGCCCACCCTGAGCACGAGTGGGGCTCCTACGTTTTGGTGTACGGCAACCATTGACGTTTAAATATATCGATTGATATATTTAAACGAAAGTTGTACTGCCCATCGAAACGGAGACCGTATGAGCGCGCCGGCCACCACCCCGCCAACAATTGCCAAGTCCGAACTGGAACTTCGCCGCGAACTCGCCGCCGTCTACCGGTTGCTCGCCCACTTCAAGATGACGGACCTCATCTTCACGCACGTCTCGGTGCGCCTACCAGGACCCGAACATCACTTCCTCATCAATCCGTACGGCCTTCTCTTCGAAGAGATCACAGCATCCAACCTGGTCAAGATCGATCTCGACGGGAACCTCGTCGAGCCGTCCGAATATCAGGTCAACCCAGCAGGATTCGTAATCCATGGGGCAGTGCACTCCGCGCGGTCAGACGCACAGTGCGTCCTTCATACCCACACCAAGGCCGGCTGCGCCGTCGCAGCACAGGAAGACGGTCTGCTGCCGCTCAACCAGATCTCGATGGAGTTCTACAATCGGGTCGGCTACCACGACTACGAGGGCATCGCTCTCAACACCGTCGAGCGTGAGCGGTTGGTGAAGGATCTCGGCACCCACCCCGCGCTGATTCTCCGCAATCACGGCCTGCTGACTGTCGGCGAGACTGCGTCGGAAGCATTTCTGCGAATGTTCTACCTGGAGAAAGCATGCGACATCCAGATCGCCGCACAGGCTTCCGGCAGTCTGCGCCTACCCTCCCCTGAACTGGCGGAGTACACCGCCAGACAATTCGCGGGCGAGGTGAAAGACGAGTTCAGTGACGACCAGGCTTACGAATTAGCCTGGGCTGCACTACTTCGCCTTCTCGATCGAATCGATCCGGAATACAAGAACTGAGGCGAGCGCCCCTCAGGACCCCGGTGCGGCTACAACGCCCACCGGGGACTTTCCCGTCAGCACCGCAACGACGTTGAGTGCGGACTGTCTGGCCAGGGTCCCCGAGACCGCCGACGAATACCAGGCAGAATGAGGAGTGATCGTCAGGTTCGGAATCTGCAGTATCGGATCATCAGCAGTCGGCGGTTCTGCCGGTAGCACGTCGACCGCAGCGCCGGCCAATCTGCCGCTACGCAAAGCACTTCCGAGCGCTTCGTGATCGACGAGGCCTCCGCGCGAGACGTTGACCAGGAACGATCCCGGCTTCATCGACGCCAAAGCCTGAGCGTCCACGATACCGGCGGTCTCCGGAGTCAACGGCACATGCAGGCTCAGCACGTCCGATCGACGCAGAAGCTCGTCCCACTCCACGACCTCGACGCCGGGCGCTCCGGCCGAGAGCGAACGCCCCGCTGCCAAGACCGTCATCCCCAGCGCTGCTGCACGGCTGGCAAGTGCCTGAGCGATCAGTCCGAATCCATAGAGGCCCAGAACTGTTCCTGCGATCCGACGTGGCGGATACTCCACGACACTCCAACGACCTTGGTGCACTGCGGCATCAAGCGGACCGATGGAGCGCAGCAAGGACAGGATCGACGCCAGCGCATGATCGGCCACCTCCTCGGTGCAGTAGTCGACCGCGCGAGTGACGGTGACGCCCCGATCATGCGCCGCGCCCACCGGCAGGTGATCGAACCCGGCCGAGGTGGCCGCGAGGAGACGCAGATCCGGCAAGGAGTCGAGATGATGTGCGTCGAGCCCTACAGTCTCCGGCCCCACCAGTAGCGCGATTATGCCTGCGCCGCTCGGGATCTCGGAACTGAACTCGACGCCGACGTCGATCCCGGCGGCGCCGAGAGTTTCTCGCAGAGTGCCGAGGTCGATGAAATCGTCGAGCACCACGATTCGATCCGTCACGTCCGAGCCTCCGCGGTAATCGCTTGCAAGACTGCGTCGACGCCTCGGGCCACCGCGCCGGGAGCCCGAATGGCGTCCATCATGAAGGGATCAAGAATCGACTGCATGGCAAGGCCGTCGGTGAGTCCGACCAACCTGATCGTCACGAGGTCGGGGTCGACATCTGCCGGCACCGATCCCTCCTGTTGCGCCTCCAGAACCGTCTCGCGAACGATCCGGCGCCACCGAGCGAGAAAGCCCGCGATCTCACTGCGAGCCTTCTCTTCCTGTGCGCCTTCGGCGTAGAAGAAGAGGAACACGCGCGTCATCGCCAGGCGTCGATCGTCGAGCGGCAAGACACTGGCGGTGATTCCCCGCAACTTTTCGAGCGCCGAGTTGTCGACCTGATCCAGGATGACCTGATACTGATCACCTTGGATGTCCGCTGCCCGGCGCAGCGCGGCGAGGAGAAGTTCGTGTCGAGAATTGAAGTAGTGGTTCAACACTCCGGTCGACCATCCACTCTCCTCGGCAACCGCCCTGGTGGTCACCGCCGAGATACCCTCGCGGGCGATCAGGCTGAGGACAGCGTCGGCCAGCACCAACCGTCGCTCGTCGTGATCAACGACCTTGGGCACGATCTACCTCCTTGTGGCGTGCACTCCTGCACGCACCGACCTTCAGGCTATCGGGGCAACTTCCGGTTCGGCCGTCTCCGTGTCCTTTCCGGAAACTCGCTCGTTCCAGATCTTCATCACCGCGGGCGGAGTCGGCGCCGTGGTCAGACTCAGCGCAACGAAGACAACGAGTGCACTCACCAGACCGACGTACACCGGTTCGTTGGCCAGCACGTCGCCGACGACGAACATCGTGATCAGAGTCGCCGCCGTTCCCACCGCCATCGAAGCCATTGCCGCGGTTCCGGTGGCCCTCTTCCACACCAGACCACCGAGGATGGGGACGAGCAGGCCACCCACGAGGATGTCGTACGCAATCGTGAGCGCCGCGACGATGTCGTTGATCAGGGCAGCGAGAACGATACTGACGAGGCCGATCACGATGACGTACAGGCGGTTTCCGCGCACATCTGCTTCCGGATCGGACGTATCCAGGCCAGGCTGTGTACGCCCGAAGATCTTCGAGACGAGAGGCAAGACGTCTTGCCGAGCCACTGTGGCAGTGGCGATCAGTGCGCCGGAAGCGGTCGACATCATCGCTGCGACGGCGGCTGCCAGCACAATTCCGCTGAGACCGATCGGGAGAACGTGAACGGCGACGTCGGCGTAGACGTCGTCGGACGAACCGATGTCGGGCATCAGAGCCGAAGCCGCCAGACCGATCAGCGCACCTGCCACACCGTAAAGCAGGCAGTAAACGCCCGCAGCGACGCCGCCCCAGCGCGCAACTTCGGGCGACTTGGCCGTGAACACGCGCTGCCAGATGTCCTGCCCGATAAGGATTCCGAGCGTGTACACGACGAAGAAGGTGATGATCGTGCCGGTGCCGATAGTGCCGAGTGAGAACGCTGCGTCGCCCACACGCTCCTTGATCCCGTCGTACCCACCCGCTTTCGACCAGGTGAACGGGAGCAGGAGGAAGAAGATTCCGATCGTCTTGATGACGAACTGAACAACGTCGGTCAGCGTGATCGACCACATGCCGCCCATCGCGGAGTACGCGACGACGATCAATCCACCGAGGACTACGGAGAGCGTCCGGTCGAAACCGAAGAGCACGTTGAAGATAGTGGCGTAGGCGATGGTGGACGTGACGGTGAGCATCAACGTGTAGGCCATCATCACGATGCCGGACGCGCCGGTTGCGTCGATTCCGTAGCGCAACTTCAGCATTCCCGAAACCGTGTACACCTTCAGACGCTGAATCCGGGAGGCGAACAACAAACTCAGCAGGAGCACACCAGCGGCGATGGAGACAACCAACCACATACCGGAGATTCCGTATTTGTAGCCGAGGCCGACACCGCCGACCGTCGACGCTCCGCCGATGACGACGGCGGCCATCGTGCTCGTGTAGAGAACTCCACCGAGCCTTCGACCGGCGACGAGGTACTCACTGGAGTTGCTCGCGCGGCGTTTGCCCCACCAACCGAAAGCCAGCATTGCGGCCAGGTAGGTCAGGATTATGGCTATGTCCATGGTGACGATTCCTTCGTGAAGTACCAGCAGGTCCGAGAGCAGACGCCGGTCTCGTCAGACCGCCTGAGGAAACCGTAGAAGACGATTGACGTGAAATAAATCACTTGATACAAATAATCACTTCAGAAATTTCTGATGTATCTGTTCTCGACTCTGCCGAGGTACCCGATGCGTAGCACACTTCCCGATCTGAAACTGCTTCGGATCTTCACCTCCGTGGTGCGCCATCAGGGCTTCGCGCCGGCACAGCAGGATCTAGGACTGTCCGCCTCGGCGATCAGCACCTACATGAGCCAACTCGAACGCCAACTCGGCATCGTCCTATGCCACCGCGGTCGCAGCGGGTTCAGCCTGACCAGCAAGGGCGAGCTCTACCACCAGGAATGCGTCCGCATCCTCGGCGAGCTGGAGGGGTTCGAGCGGTATGCCACCGCACTCCAAGGCGAACTTCGGGGAACGATGACCGTCGGGGTACTGGATTCGACTGTCACGGATTCGACGCTCCCGCTCGCCGACGTCATCGGTGAATTCAGCCGAACACACCCCGGTGTCTATCTCGACCTCAAAATCCAAACTCCGCACGAGCTTCAGGTAGGCGTTCTCGACGACCGCATCGACGTGGCGATCGGAGCGTTCGCCTCGCCCATGAACGGCCTGACAGCGCAGGCTCTACACCGCGAGCAGCACTGGCTCTACTGCAGCGACAAACATCCGCTCTTCTCGAGCAAGCGGGTGCACCCGGACGTCATCACCCGTCAACGAATGGTCACCAGGGGTTATTGGAGCGAAGCCGAGTTGGCTCGCCAAGGATTCACCGAGAGATCGGCCACCGTCGAGAACATGGAGGCCCAACTCATTCTGATCCTCTCGGGCGGATACATCGGATATTTGCCCGAGCACTACGCCGGATATTGGGTCGACCAGCAACGATTGCGCCCACTCTTGCCCGCCTCCTTCGGATATCAGGCACCGTTCTCCCTGATCTATCGCCGCGGACGGGCACGCGAACCACTGGTCCTCGCTTTCCGTGAATTGGTCAGAACCAGCGTCGAAGATCAGTAGCGCAGCCACCTCCGATAGTCCTGACAACTCGCTTTCTGCACGTCGCCCACCGTTCGACTTGCGCGGCGTGGGAGGATAGACATATCGAGATCGGGACTTCGATGTGAGGGCCCGGATCGAGTTTGTAGGGAGTATCGGTATGGCACAGGGCATCGTGAAGTGGTTCAACGGCGAAAAGGGCTTTGGTTTCATCGCTCCCGACGACGGAACACCGGACGTGTTCGTTCATTACTCTGAAATCTCGGGCAACGGCTACAAGTCGCTCGACGAGAACCAGCGTGTGGAGTTCGAGGTTGGCCAGGGCCAGAAGGGTCCTCAGGCCACCAATGTGCGCGCTGTCTGATCAGTGACACAAGAAGAGGGCCGCACCCGCAAGGGTGCGGCCCTCTTCTGCATCGGATTCACCTCTGAATCACTGATCCTGAATGACGGCCAACGCTCCAACGATGTTCGACTCCGCCACCGACTTCGAGATTCCGAGATCAGCCAGAACGCCTGATCCGTCTTCGAGTTCGAGCAGCGCGAGCAGGATGTGCTCGGTTCCGATGTAGTTGTGGCCCAGGCGAAGAGCCTCACGGAACGTCAGTTCCAGGACCTTGCGCGCACGAGCGTCGTACGGAATGAGTTCTGGTAGTTCGGAAGTCGGAGTCGGTAGTACACCGGCCACTGCAGCTCGGACGGATCCGAGCTCCACCCCTTGCGCCACTATCGCCTTCGCAGCCAACCCGGCAGGCTCCTCGACGAGCCCCAGGAGCAGGTGCTCCGGCTGGATCTCTGCGTTACCGGCGGCGCGGGCTTCGTTCTGCGAGGCCATGACGACGTTCTTCGCCCGGGGAGTGAACCGGTTGAACCCTTCGTTCGGATCCATCGGCTTCTGATCACTCGGCGCCTTGGGAACAAAACGCTTCTGCGCAGCCTGCTTCGAGACACCCATGCTCGCGCCGATCTCCGTCCACGACGCTCCCGACCTGCGCGCCTGGTCGACGAAGTGACCGATCAGGTGATCTGCAACTTCACCGAGATGATCAGCGGCAATCACGGCGTCGGAGAGTTGGTCGAGAGCATCGGTGTGCACCTTCTTGATCGCGTCGATGAGGTCGTCGAGTCGAACCTTGTTGGTCATTTCCACTGGTTTGCTCATGCGTCAACCCTAGGTTGACGCAATCGAAAGCGTCAACCCTAGGTTGACGATCGTCTTCGCCGCCCAGTGCTCAGCCGGAAAAGAATTCACGCAGAGCCGGGACAATAGCGTCGTCGGCGACGCCGTGGCCCTGACCGGGGATCTCCAAAGTCTTTGTCCCCGAGACTTTTGCAGCGATTCTCGTCGCCGAGGCAGGTGCCCATTGACCACTGTCACCGCCGTACATGACCAACGTGGGGACGGTAATGGAGGCAAGCCAGTCGAGCGACTGACAGCCGTGATCACACACAGCGACGTCGTAAGGCAAGGTGTGCGCGATGGCGCACATGTCGGGCCAATCGGCACTCCGCTTGATCTCGTCGACCATCTCCGCGGATGCACCGGTCAGATCCAGAAAACGCGTCACAGCACCTTCCCTGTCGCCGCCCGCAATCAATCGCTCCAGGTCACTTTGGGCAGTCTCGTCACGCTGGTCGTCGTCCATGTACGGCGCCTCGTAGACGGCGAGCTTACGCATCGGAACGGCCTGCGCAGCGGCCTCCAAAGCCAGCGCGGCACCCGACGACAATCCGTAAACGAGCGGTGTTTCACCGGTGGCAGCGACGACCGCCCGCAAGTCCTCCACCTCGGCGTCGATCGAGAACGCGCGACTGTCACCGCTGTCCCCGCGTCCGCGCCTGTCGTACGAGTACACCGTGAAGTCCGCCGCCAACTCTGCAGCCAGGGAATCGAACCATCCGCGGTCGCAGAACGCTCCGGCGACCAGGACCACTGCTGGTCCGGCACCGGAGCGTTCGTATGCGATGGTCGTACCGTCGCGGGATTGCACTACCGCTGGGGATTGCTCTGTTTGCACGTCGATCTCCTCAGGTCTGGTCAATGCCTACCTGATTAGACCGCCCGCGTTACCGAAACTCATCGGTCCGGTCGGCAGAGGCTTCAGCTGATCTTGTTGTACAGGGCATCCCAACCCTGTGCCACGTACGAAATCGTGTA
Source organism: Rhodococcus sp. SG20037 (assembly GCF_031763325.1). Lineage (NCBI taxonomy): Bacteria > Bacillati > Actinomycetota > Actinomycetes > Mycobacteriales > Nocardiaceae > Rhodococcus > Rhodococcus sp. SG20037. The sequence continues at coordinate 5,532,115 of NZ_CP134497.1, forward strand.
GATCGAACCGTAGAACGTAGAGCCACCCAGACTGGTGACGTTGCCCGCCTGCACTGCCGGGAGTCGCTGCCACAGCTTGCTCGCCACCAATGCCTGGTACGCGGCACTGTCCTCGTTCTCGGTGATCATGAAGCCGTCGACGCCGGCCAGCACGTCGAGGCCTTCGAGGCTGACGCCGCCCTCGGGATCGAGCCCCTCCGAGGTGGCGGTTTTGCCACCGATGTCGCCGAGCGTCATGTCGCTGGGCTTGTCGCCCTTCTCGGAGGTACGGATGCTCGTGACGTACAGCGTGTTCGTGTCCGGCATGAACGAGACACTGGCGACGGTCTTGGACGCAATCTTCTCGGCATGACGACTGCGGATGTCGGAAATCAGATTGTCGTAGTCGAGCGTCAATCGATCGAGTGTGGCCGTTCGACCGAGCCAGCCCGACAACCGCGAGAGGTTTGTGCGCCAGTCGTCGGTGAACTCTGTCGTCAGAACCGGTGCGATGGTGGACATCTCGGCCACCGGCCACCACTCGCTCTCGTAGTTCAGGCACACGATCAGGTCGGGCTCGAGCGCCAAGATCTGCTCGCGGTTGGGGATCTCCGACAGGAACGGTACCGACGAATCGATAGGCACCCACGGTGTCGCCTGGGCGTACGTGTAGCCGACGAGCGGAAGTTCCAGCGCTACAGCAGGTTCCAGATCGAGCCGCGAGTCGATCGCGACAACCCTCTTCGGATTGACAGGAATGTCGTACGTTCCGAGAGGTGTCGTCACAGAACGCATTTCGGTTTCACCCGAACTGCTCCCGCTGTCACCGCAGGCCGCCAGGAACGCGCCCAGCCCGGCGATTCCGGCACCGAAGCCGAACTGCCGACGTGTGAGGTCCGAAACGAGGCGGTTGTCGGAGTAGCCCTCGGGAAGCAAGAGCGTGGATTGAGCGGGCATGCGTGTCGAACCTCCAAAAGAAATGAATCATCCACTGTTGCGAGCGGATAAGGATGCCCTAACAGCGTACGCAGGGAGGGTCGTCGCGATCGGCCCAGAAATAGTCGAATCAGGCCAATTCGCACCCCTTACTTGTCGAGTTTGCGCATCTCGACGAAGTAGACCGCACTGAACGCGAGGTAGGTGCCGACGATTCCGAGGACCGAGATGATCAGGACGAGAGCGAGAAACATAGCCATGATGGTCTCCACTGACACGGGTTGTTCACGATGTCGATCGAGAGAAAATGGCTTCGAACTGCGGCGCTGCGACTCGAAGCGGGGCCGAAACTTTCGGTTACACACACCACGCTAGCCCCAGGCGTCTCGAGTTTTGATGAACTCGAGGTGAACTCTCCTACGGCTACGTCACACTTTTCTGTCGGACGGTCAGTTCGGTCCGAGCACCTGTCCGGACCATTCGACCAAAGGCGTCAGTGCGCGCCACGCTGTGCGAACTTCCTTCAATGTCCTGGCGCTGTCCAGCCACGACGGGCTTGGGTAACTACGACCAACAGTCAGCGACTTGTGACGCAGCAATTCGATCCGCGGGTGATCGACCGTGTATCCGCGAGGCGCCGTCTTGAGCTTGTCGCCGCCGATCGTGAATCCGGCCTTCTCGACGGAGGCCAGGATCTTCTCGAGCTCCGGCCCTCGAACGTCGTCGTCGACAGCCGCACGATAACGCGCGATGGTCTCCGAACTGCTGGCGTAGAAACCACCGGCCACCATCAACCCTGCCGCGTCGATCTGCACGTAGTAGCCACAGCTCTCGGCGAGACCGACGAACGCTCCCTGGTGCGTCTTGTACGGGATCTTGTCCTTCGAGAATCGAACGTCACGATACGGCCGAAAGAGCTTGGCCGTGCCGAATTCGTCCTCCAACGCCGCGGTCAACGACGCCATCGGACGACGAACCACTTCGTCGTACGTCTCCTTGTGCGCTGCCCACCAGGTCTTGCTGTTGTCGGCCTCCAAGTCTTCGTAGAAGTCGAGTGCAGCAACGGGTATGCCAGTGAACGCAGCCATGGCGTAAGCCTAGCTGCCTGTTCGGCTTGGACCGTCTGCCCTGCACCGATGCCCGGATCGGCCCGAATCCGTAGACTGCACGGAGATGATTTCCGAAATACAAGCATGGGAACTGACCGATACCAACCGAGACTGGTTGATTCACCGACCCGTCGAGATCGCGATCTACGTGGCACTCGCAGTCGTTCTGCGCTTCGCACTGCACCGCGGGATCGATCGAATGTCGAAGCCTCGCAAGTCTCCGAACGCCAAGGTGAACGAGCGCAGATCGCAGCGAGCCCGGACCATCGGTTCGGTACTCAAATCGACGGTGTCCATCGTCATCCTGGTCTGGTGTGTGCTGCAGATTCTCGGCATCCTCGGGATCAACGTCGCGCCGTTCATCGCATCCGCCGGAGTCATCGGCCTTGCCATCGGTTTCGGTGCACAAAACCTGGTGCGTGACTTCCTCTCCGGCATCTTCATGTTGCTCGAGGATCAGTACGGTGTCGGCGACATCGTCGATCTCGGCGACGCGGTCGGCACCGTCGAGACAGTGGGCCTGCGTGTCACCACGATTCGAGATGCCAACGGCACCTTGTGGTATTGCCGCAACGGCGAAATCCTGCGAGTGGGCAACATGAGTCAGGGTTACGCCACTGCAGTTCTCGATCTCCCGATCGCCCACAATGCGAACGTGCACAAAGCGTGTGAGGTGGCGACGCGAGCTGTCCTCGAGGCGGCGGAGTCCGAACCGATCAGGGCGGACATGATCGACAAGCCGGAGATGCTGGGAGTCAATTCGGTTACTGCCGAGGCAATTACCATTCGAGTGACGGCGCAGGTCAAGCCTGGGCGCCAATGGGCAGTCCAGCGCGCATTTGCGCGCTCGGCGCTGACTGCGTTCGAAGAGCAGGGAATCGAGGCGCCGTACCTGCCTGTTCTGCGATGACGGTTGAGACCGAAGCGTCTGCCCTTTCCATCAAGTACGCGAGCCCCCGGCGCGGTCGATACCGCCGGGGGCTCGCTGGTGCCTGAAGCACGATTCAGACGGTGGAGGTCGAGACCTCCCGATCTGCCGAGCTGTTGCCAAACACCCGGTGCAGGAACATCGTCAGAGCAATTGCTACGACGATGCCGATCAGCGGCGGGATTCCCACCTCGAACTCACCGGAAAGCCAAGCGAGGAACGCTGCGACGGCATAGACGGCCAGGTTTCGCCAGTGGACCGGCTGCGGGGTGTACCCCTCGGGTATGCCTCGCCGCCACCGGCACAGGAAGTCAGCGATGATCACGCCGCCCAATGGCGGGATGAAAGTTCCGAGCAGACTCAGGTAGTCGACCAGATGGTTGTGCACACCGGTCAGAGCGAGCGCCGTGCCGATCACACATCCACCGATGACGAACGGGGTCTTGCGAGGCTTTCTGAACAGTTCGGCACCGGCCACTCCGAAGGCGTATGCGGTGTCTGCGTTGCTCTTCCAGAGGTTTCCGAACAGCAAGACCAGGCCCCAGCCGACAAGCCCGAGGTTGTAGAGGATCAACACGAAGTCACCCTCGTGGAACGTGATGGCTCCGATGGCGCCGAACAGGATCATCAATCCGTTTCCGAGGAGGAACCCGATAACGCAGGCCCACACCGCTTGTGATCCGGAGCGAGCAAATCTGGTCCAGTTGGGCGCTTGCGTTCCCGCCGATACAAACGTGCCGACGACAGTGGTGATTGCGAGCGCGATCGTCATGGTCGTCTGCGGTTGAACCGAGACCAGGCCGGAGAATCCACCGACCTCTTCGAGGGACCGGAACACGACCCAGCAGGCCAACGCCAGGATCAAGGGCGTCGAGACGAGCGAAACCCAGTACATTCCGCGGTAGCCGTAGCAGGCGGTGACGCACATCAAGATGCTCGCCGCGATCATCACTGACGCCCTGGCGAGGTAGGAATCCCAGCCCAGCGCCTGGGCGGTGAGATCGCCGATCGTGCCGATGATGACTCCGTACCAGCCGATCTGAGTACCGCCCAGCAGGATCGAAGCGAGCTTGGACCCGCGAGTGCCGAAACTGTAGCGCGCCATCACAACTGTTGTCAGTCCGGTTCGAGCTCCGACGAACCCCATCATGGCGACGTAAACCCCCAAGATGGCGGATCCGGCGGCGATCACCACCATCAGTTTCCAGAACGAGAACGCGGTACCGAGCGCTGCTCCGGCCAACATCGTCGGTGTGAAGATGGTGAACCCCAACAACACCACCGCGAGCGAGAAGAACGGCTTTCGTGCATGAAGCGGAACCGGAGTAACGGGATAGTCAGGATCGACCGGGGGGCCTGCGCTCTCCGAATCGCCTGCGACCGTGGCAGGTTCGACGGCGCTGCTCATACAACTTCGCCGATGTCTTCGAGCCACAGGCTCGGGCGCTCGGCCAGCATGCGGTCCATCAGTGCCACACACTCCGCGTCGTCGACGACGTCGACCTGAATTCCGCTGCTGCGCAACCATTCCTCCGATGCCTCGAAGGAACGATTTTCGCCGACCACGATTCGAGGGATCTCGTACAGGCGCGCCGTTCCGGCGCACATGAAGCACGGCGACAAAGTCGTGTAGAGGACACACTCGCGATACACCGAGGCCGGCAGTCGTCCGGCGCGCTCGATGCAGTCGGTCTCTCCATGACGGATGGCGCTGTTCATCTGGACCCGACGGTTACGTCCGACTGCGAGAACCTCGCCCCGGTGAATCAGCGCCGCGCCGATCGGCACGCCGCCCTCCTCCCAACCGATCTTCGCCTGTTCGATCGCAAGTCCGAGAAAATACTCATCGGTGTGTGCCGGATGATTCATGTGCGCTCCTGGAGTCTGACCAAAATCGTCGATTGTGGCTCGTGTCACAATCCGACCACGGTGGTAACAGCCCGACAAGGGACAACCTGTCAGTTCGGCAGAACTAGCTCTATGACGAAGTGCCCCCTCGGCGGACGATATAGAAATGCTCCCGACTCTGCGACAAGTTCTTGCGATGCCCTCGTTCAAGGCCGCCGCAATCGAGGTGCTCGCGGGCGACATCGATACCGCGGTGGTCCGCTGGGTCCATTCGTCCGAGGTGTACGAGATGGGTGGGCTGCTGTCCGGAGGTGAGGTCCTTCTGACCACGGGCCTCGGTCTGCACGGGCGATCTCCCGAGCAGCTCACCGCCTACATCGACCAATTGGCGGACGCGGGATGCGTCGCACTCGCGATGGAAGTCGGGCGCTCGTTCCTCACGGCCCCTCCCGAACTCGTCGAAGCTTCGCGCCGACGGGGACTCGCGTTCTTGGCCCTGCACGCAGTAGTGCCCTTCGAGCGGATGGTCGAAGACTTTCACGACCTCATGCTCCGCCGCACTCTCGGTTCGGCGCAAGCGGGCGAGCCTGTCTGGCAAGAACTTCTGAGTCTCGTGGTTGCAGGCCAGGGCATGACCGCGCTGCTCGACAAGGTGTCACGACTCGCGGGGTGCGGCGTCGATCTGCTCGACGCGGATGGCAGAACCGTCGAGCGCAGCACAACCGGCGCAGAGCGATCCGAGACCGAACGCACTATCCACGACGTACGCGGCCCGACGAACTCACTCGGTCGACTTGTCCTGTGCGGGCCGGCAACCACACGCCGAACCGCCGTCGCAAACTGCGCCGCCGTCGCGGTAGCTCTGGAACTCGGCCGTCACGGCGATCTCGGCCCAAGACAGTCACTCGCCCAATCGGTGATCACCGACGTGGTGGGCGGTGTGCTCACATCGCACGGCGACTTGTCCGAGCGACTGACAGCGGCCGGGTGGACGCCGTTGTCGGAGGGGCACCACGTCCTCGTCGCCGCTGTCGACATCGATCGGCAAACCCCGGTTCGAGAGCTCGCTGACCAAGTACGCGACGCCGTGCGGGCCGTGCTCGGCTCCTGTGTCGTCGGGACTGCGGCCAATCACGTCATCGTGCTCGCGCACGGGTGGGCGTCCGCATCCCCCGCTCGAGTGCGGACTGCGTTCACCGAAGCCGACGAGCTGCTACGCCGCGGGCCGGGCGGTTCCGCGGTACGCACGCTCGGAGTGGCGACGCCGGTCGCGGATCTGTCGGGCGTCGGGGCTGCGGTCGCGCAAGCTCGTGAAGTCGTCCAGATCGCGCGGCGCTTCGGCTCCCGGACCGGAGTGATCCTCGCGAGGGACGTCGGCGTCCAACGACTGCTCGCCGCCGGAACGACACCCGCTTCGCTGTCCGTGTTCGTAACCGAGCAACTCGGTTCGCTGATCGCATACGACACAGCACATTCCGCCGATCTCGTCCGAACGCTCGACGCGTACCTCGCACATCGGGGCGGCAAGGCGAGAACCGCGGATTTCCTCGGCATTCGGCGTCAGTCGCTTTATGCACGGCTCACGCGTATCGAGAAGCTGATGGGTGTTTCCCTCGACGATCCGGCACAGGTGGTCTGCCTCGGGCTTGCGCTGACCGCATGGCGCATGCGCACCGGCCTTGATCCACAAGCAGCGTTCGAGCGTCTCCCCGGGTGAGCGACAACCTCTGCGATGATGAACGAATGACCGGAGCAGCGGAGTTGATGATCGAGATCCCTGCCGGCGAGGTGCACCTTCGGGACGACCGCAAAGGTACTGCGTGGACCTCGAAAGTCGAATCCTTCCGCCTCGCACGCCATCTCACCACCAGGGCGCTGCTTCACGGAGATTCCTCGGACGATTCGAGCAAACCAGCGGTCGACCTTTCATGGAAGGACGCCATCGCAACCTGCAACACACTTTCGGTCGCGGACGGTCTGACACCCGCATATCGAGACGTCGACACCGATTCTCCGCAGTGGGACCGGGGCGCAACTGGCTACCGGCTCGCCACCGAGGCTGAGTGGCAGTACGCATGCAAGGCCGGCACCTCCGGCTACCGCTACGGCGAGATCGACGAGATTGCCTGGTACAGCGACAATTCAGAGGGTAGAGCGCATCCCGTCGGAACCAAGACACCCAACAACTGGGGCCTGTACGACATGATCGGCAATGTCTGGGAATGGTGCTGGGATCTCTACGACCCCGAGGTTTACGGCACGTACCGGATCTTCCGCGGCGGCAGTTGGGCCGAAAGTGAGCGCGGTTGCGGCGCTACCGTAAGGAGGCGAAGCCACCCGACACTTGCTATCGACGACTTGGGATTTCGCCTAGCTCAGACGATCTGAGGGCAGACGGCCGAGGACTTCGAGCACAGCCTCGATCTCTTCTCGACTGCGCAGCCGAACTATCGGCAACGACGGCACATCGACAAGGACCGTGGCCATACGCCCGACGTTGCGTCCGTCGCTTCGCCAGGCCCAGCGCACCACGTGATCCGGATCGAACAGAATGGTGTGCAGTGGCGGCTCCATGTTGCGATTCCACAACACCTCTCGATGCAATCGCCGACGCACGGTTCGTGTGATCACCTGGCGCATCACCGTCCGCCGAGGCAGATCCAACCACAGCATCAGGTCCGCACGCTCGGCCAGAAGCTCACGCACCGCACCGTACTGCCACTCGGTCACCCAGGCCGGCTCGCTGGAAAAGCGTCGTACTTCGGTTTCGAAACTGTCGAGCGGAATCCAGCCGGGCCCGTGGAACAGCGAGTCCAGCTCAGTGTGTTCGATCTCGAGAAGCCGCCCGATTCGACCGGCGAGAGTCGTCTTTCCGGCACCGGAAGTCCCCGCGACAAGGATCTTCTGCGGACGAATCGTCAGCGCGGCGGGGTCTACGAAAGGCACCGATACACCCTAGGGGCCTTACACTTCGCAGTCCACCCATTCGATGTAACCGGTGCCGTTGATCGACGCACCGTCGAAGCTTCCCCGGTAGGTATACGCGCCGACGTATCCCTTGCCGTGACCGTAGCGCCACTCCGAGTCGATCTCGGCCTCGAACTCCACGACCGTCCTGCCGTGATCGCGTACCTGCCAACGCAGTACGCGCGGCACACGCATCTCGCGACCCTGTGGGTCGACGTGCAATGCGTCGGCGTACTCGAGCACGTCGAACTCGACGTCGTCGAAGACCTTCGCACTACCGTCGACAGTCCGAATGTAGGCGAGCTTGCACGCCGTAACCCCTGACGCTCGAACATCGGTGAGCAACAACTGATGCCGGTCGTCCAGTTGAACGATCTGGTAGGTGAAAAAGTCGGCCGGGAGCTTCCACGACTCGGGAAGCGCGCGGCGAGTCAACGATTGCGGTGTCATGCACCGCGCGTACTCGACGGTGCACGGAGCCGAAATACTCACCGGTCCATCCGGACTCGCAATTGTTCCGGAGCACTGTGCCAGCAGACTGACGTGGTCGTAGACGGGATTACGCACGAACCACGACGCTTGGTCCGGTGCCACGATCTCGAGATCGACGTCGAATGAGTCGTATCGCCCGGTGACACGGAAGTTCGGATAGCTGTTCTCGATGATCAGGTTGTCACCGAAGGCGATTCGCGAACCATCTTCTTCGAATGCACACTCATCGGCAGCGTCGTACGCCCGGTAGAAGTGATGGCCCGGCGCTGCGGTGGAACTCAGCACGGTTGCGGTGTTTCGCGCGTCTGGTGCAGCGAGATAGTCGTTGTCGAACACCACCGTCCCGGTTGCACCGATCAACGTCATGGTGTTGAGGTAACGGAGAGGCCCTGGCAGCCGGGGAACGAAGATCCCGTAGTGCGTCCACGCGAACTTCCGCGAAGCCAGGTGCGGACGCATCATGTCGGGCCGATCGAACGGGCGTACCGATTCCGCCATTCGCTTGTCGATCAGCGGTAGCGCGCCGTCCAGCAAGGCCCGAACCGCGGGTCGCCACAATCGGCGCGAGCGGGTGGCGGGAACAGGGTCGGAACGATCAACGGTTTGTCCGGTCACGCCCCTAAGTTAATGTAACCAGACGTAACAAACAAGTGTCGAATTTTCCTCGACGACCTCACACCCTGAACACCCGCGCCCTGCGCACGCGGCGAATAGCATGTGAGAATCCGCGTACCGGAACCGGTCGCAGAGAGGGCGCAACAATGCAGCACGAAGAGTCGTCGTTCACCGGAGTGGCCGGCACCAAGATCGTCTACGACGTGTGGACACCGGACCGCGAACCCACCGGGGTTCTCGTCCTGTGCCACGGACTCGGCGAACACGCGAGGCGCTACGACCATGTTGCTGCGCGGCTCGGGGAACTCGGGCTCATCGTGTACGCACCCGACCATCGCGGGCACGGACGCTCTGGCGGCAAGCGCGTTCACCTCAAGGAATTCTCCGACTTCACCGACGACGTCCACACGTTGTTCTCGATCGTGACGGCGGCACATCCCGGCAAGGACAAGTTCCTGCTCGGGCACAGCATGGGCGGCGCGATCGCCCTTTCCTACGCCCTCGACCATCAGGCCGATCTCAAAGCCCTCGCCCTGTCCGGACCTGCGGTGATCATCGCAACCGGCACTCCGAAGATCGTGATGCAGCTGGGCAAGATCGTCGGCAAATACCTCCCGGACGTGCCCGTCGAGAACCTGGAAGCTGCTGCCGTATCGCGTGATCAGAAGGTCGTCGACAAGTACAACGCCGACCCGCTGGTTCACCACGGCAAGGTTCCCGCCGGCATCGCGCGCGGCATGATCACCGCCGCGGAAGGCTTCCCGGCGCGCCTGCCCTCGCTCACCATTCCCGTACTGCTTCAACACGGCTCGGACGACCGTTTGACGGACCCGGCCGGCAGCAAGCTCGTCGCAGATCTGGCCGGCTCTTCGGATGTGACCTTGAAGGTGTACGACGGCCTGTACCACGAGATCTTCAACGAGCCTGAGCAGGAAGAAGTTCTGAACGATCTGATCGAGTGGCTGCGTCCGCGGGTCACCGGAGCATAGTCATGTCTACGTGCGGGATCCTGCTGGCGGCCGGGGTCGGATCCCGCATGGGCAAGCCCAAAGCGCTCGTCACAAACGCCGAGGGTCAGTCTTGGCTCCACCACGGGGTGACGACACTGCAGTCCGCAGGCCTCTCACCGGTCATCGTGGTCCTCGGCGCGCAGGCAGAGGACGCCCTCGAACTACTGCCCACCACCGATGTCATTGTGGTGATATCGGATTGGCAACACGGAATGAGCGCGTCACTGCGCTGCGGACTCGAGGCCGCCATGCGAATCGACGACGCAGATGCGGCAGCGATCTCTCTGGTCGACGTCCCGGACCTCAACGCCGACACCGTGACGCGGATCGTGGGTCACAGCTCCCCATCACGAAACATACTGCGAAGAGCTGTCTTTCACGGCCGTCCCGGCCATCCCGTCCTGATCGGACGCGACCACTGGCCGACGCTTGCAAAGTCACTCACCGGGGACGGCGGCGCCAACACCTACCTACGCGAACACGGGGTCGAGTTGGTGGAGTGCAGCGACCTCAGCAGCGGCGTCGACGTCGACTACCCCGAAGCCTGATCGCACGTCACAATCCTCCCAGGTGGTGGGTGTCCGTATTCGGTGTAAAGATGGCCCGATGAAACGTACAGTCGCCGCCCTGCTCGACATCGAGATCGACGAGGCGACCAACCTGGAGTTCAAGATCGCGGTGACGCGCGCGCCGGGTGTCGAACTGCTGGAAACGATGTCGTTCGTCCATGACGGCAATCCGCTCGAACCCCGCGAGATCACCGCCGAACACGGTACCCGGATTCACCTACTCGACTGTGCCCCAGGCAAACTGATCGTCAGCTACGACGCAACCGTCATCGGCCGCGCAGAACCGGCGTCGGTCAGCGACTACGACGTGTCGAAATATCTGCGCCCCAGCCGGTATGCCGAGGCCGACAAGTTCTTCGGTTTTGTCGCCGGGCAATTCGATCTCGCCACTCCCCCGGCCGAACTCCTCCTCGAAGTCACTCGCTGGGTGAGTACACATTTGAGTTATGTTCCCGGCACCAGTCGCGGCACCGACAGTGCGGTCGACACCTTGCTCGCCGGCGCCGGAGTGTGCCGCGACTACTCGCACCTGACCATCTCACTGCTGCGCGCCGTGGGGATTCCCGCTCGACTGGTGGCCGTCTACGCGCCGGGCTGCGATCCGATGGATTTTCACGCCGTAGTCGAAGCCAATATCGACCACGTCTGGCGCGTGGTCGATGCAACGCAATTGGCGCCGCGCAGCAATCTTGTGCGCATCTCGACCGGCCGAGATGCCGCAGACACAGCCTTCCTCGACAATCACGGCGGTTCGATCACGTTGCACGCCTCGGAAGTTCGCGCAGTCGTCGACGGCGTTCTCGACAACGACGACTACGCAACACTCACATCGATCGGCTGAAAAGCGTCAGGCGCTGATCTGGTTCTGCGAGGCCATCGTTCGCTCGAGGAACTTGATCGTGAGATCGACGATCGCCTTCCCCTCCCGAAGAGCTTTCCCGATCACCGGGAAAGCATGGATCTGCCCACTCCAGATGTGCGTTTCGACGGCTTGTCCTGCCTTGATCAAGTTTTCGGTCATGATCTCGACGTCCGGACGCATCAGTTCGTATTCGGCGGACACCAGGAACGACGGCGGAATCAGACTGGCGTCGGCGTTGATCGGCGACTGCGCACCAGGAATCTCGTCCGGCCCCTCGAGCCACCGGTCCTTGAGCTTTTCCACCTGTGACATCGGTAGGTAGGCATCACGTTTCATGAAATCGGGATCATGGTCCTCGAGGTTCACGTTGAGAAGAGGGGAATATCCCACCACGGCAGCGGGCCGCGTGATTCCGCGCAGTGCGGTAATTTCGGCGACCTTCATGGCCAGGTATCCGCCCGCCGAGTCACCGGCAACCACAATCTTGTTCGGGTCTTCGGCTGTCTCGAGCAACGCGGTGTACGCGGCCATTGCGTCCTTGACGGAGGTACCGATGGAACCTTCCGGCAGCTGGCGGTAGCGCACGGAGATCACCGGTACGCCGGCCTTCGCAGAGAGCAAACCGCACAGTGCCCGGTGCGTTGCCAGACCGCAGAAGACGAATCCCCCTCCGTGGAAGTAGAGGATCGTGGCGCCGGCCAACTCGCCCTGCGCTTTGCGTGGATGCTGCACCTTCTCGCTGGGCACACCACCCAGCGTGAAAGGCTCGATATCGAGGTTCTTCGGCTTCGGCAGTTTGTCCGCCATCGCGTCGAGTCGCTCGAGTTGGCGGATACCACGTTCGGTGGTCGGCCAGAGGGTGAACATCGGCTTCACGAACGTCCTGGTCAGGCAGAAGATAACCCGCGCTCGCGGACTCACGTTCCAATGCCATACCGTCGAATCTCGCGTCCGCATAGCGTCCTCCCAGGTCAAGCCGTTTTGTGCATTTGAGTTACACATACTTGTCGGCTGCTGATGTGAACGATAACTGACGCTGCGTCAAATTGACACGACGGGTATGGATCAATTGCTCGAGCGTGTGCAAGTTCTGGTCGCGATCACGGCCGGGAGAGATATGCGCACAGTCCGCGGTGCCCTCCACGCATCATCGCTTCATGATTCCACTCGAACAGCGGCTTCGCGACCTTCGCGGCCAGACCAAGCGCTCCGGACACCGCTACCTGTTGCCGAAATTCGGCTGTGCAACCAGATCCAGCGGGGCGCACCGCCCAGCTACTCCACCCGGTCATTGCGCCGGTGAGACGCACTTTCAGAAAGCGGTCAACTGAGTCTTCCACCTCGCGTCGCCCGAAGACCAGCAGCGTCAGAGGGACAGCGCTGCGGATGGACATGGAGCCTGAATGCTCGTCGATCGTCCCGACTCGGCGTATCTGAGGCCACCACTGCGAATACCGTTCGGCATCCGCGAGAACCTCGTAGACGCGGTCAGCAGAGGCAGGAAGCGTCCAGACGCTGTGGAAGTCGAAGTCGGTCACGGTTCAGTCCGTCTGCGCAGCAGCAGTCACCCAAGCACCGTAACCCGAACCGCGGGTGCCTACACGCCGGGCTTGCTCAGTATTCGAATGTCTCCACCCGTCGCAGGATCTCCTCCGCGATCTTGGCGGGACTCCCGCCCACGTCGACGACGATGGCCTGTTCGTCCGGGTCGACGGCCTCGAGTGTCGAGATCTGGGAGTCGAGCAGCGAGGCGGGCATGTAGTGATCGAGGCGAGCGGTCAATCGCTGGCCGATCTGATCCCGCGAACCGGCGAGGTGCACGAACACGACGTGCTCACCGCGAAGCACGTCGCGGTAGCTGCGCTTGAGTGCCGAACACGTAACGATGCCCGGCTGACCGGCGTCGGTATGGCTCTTGATCCAGACGGCGATCTTGTCGAGCCAGGGCCAGCGGTCTTCGTCGTTCAGCGGATGCCCGGTCGCCATCTTGTCGATGTTCGCCTGCGGGTGCAGATCGTCGCCTTCTTGAAGGTCCCAGCCCATCGCTCCGGCGAGCATGCCGCCGACCGTCGACTTTCCCGAACCCGAGACACCCATCAGGACGAGCACGGGGTACTGCTTCTGCTGTGCCGCTTCGCTGTCCATGTGCTCGCCTACCTAGATGAATGCGCTCAACACGAGCACTCCGGCCAGGCCCGATACCGAGATGATGCATTCCATCACGGTCCAGGTCTTGAGGTTCTGTACCACGCTGACGCCCAGATACTCCTTCACCAACCAGAATCCGGCGTCGTTGACGTGCGAGAGGAAGAGCGAGCCTGCGCCGATCGCCAAGACCATCAGCGAGACATGTGCGGACGAGAGATCGGCCGCAACCGGAGCAAGGATGCCCGACGCCGTCACCGTTGCCACCGTCGCCGAACCCGTTGCGACGCGGATCAATACCGCCACCAGCCAGGCCAGGAACAGCACGGGAAGGCTGCTGCCCTTGATCGCGTCGGCGATCACTCCGGCGATACCGGTGTCGATCAGGACCTGTTTGAAACCGCCACCGGCGCCGACGATCAACAAGATGCCTGCGATGGGAGGTAGGGAACTCTCGAGTGACTTCGAGATGGCCTTGCGGTCCATTCCGCCGCCGCGACCCAGCAGCACCATACCGACCAGAACCGCGAGACCCAAAGCCACAACGGGTGTTCCGAGGAAGTCGAGGACGGACTTGGGGAGTGCCTCGGAATCGGGTGCGATCACGTCTGCAAATGCTTTGCCCAGCATGAGAACAACCGGCAGGAGGATCGCTGCGAGAGTAGCCGCGAACGAGGGACGCTGCTTCTTCTCTTCCTCGCCTCGATCTTCGCCTGTGACAAAAAGATCCGGGACCTTCACGTCGACCCACCGCGCGGCGTACTTACTGAAGACCGGTCCGGCGAGAACAACAGTGGGGATCGCGACGAGGACACCGAGCGCGAGGGTGAGGCCGAGGTTTGCGTTCAAAGCCGAGACTGCAACCAGCGGCCCTGGGTGCGGGGGAACCAACCCGTGCATGGCCGAGAGGCCGGCGAGGGTGGGGATCGCGATGCGCATCAGGGACAAGCCGGAACGCCGCGCGACGAGGATGATGACCGGCATCAACAGGACGAGACCGATTTCGAAGAACATCGGCAGACCGATCACTGCGCCGACCAGAGCCATGGTCCACGGAAGCGCCTTGGTGCTGGAGCGGCCGACCAGCGTGTCGACCACTCGGTCGGCACCGCCGGAATCGGCGAGGAGTTTGCCGAACATCGCGCCGAAACCGATCAGGATTCCGACGCTTCCCATGGTCGACCCGAAGCCGGTGGCGAACGCCGCGACCGACTCGGCCGATCCGAGGCCGGCCGCCAGACCGACGCCCACCGCGCCGATGGACAGCGCGAGGAAGGGATGCAGGTCCAGCCAGGTGATCAACGCGATGATGACCGCGACGCCGGCGACTGCAGCGATGATCAATCGTGCGTCGCTACCAGCGGGGACGACCTCGGCCGCCAGCAATGCTGTGGTGTTCATAGGGACTCCCAGTCCGATGAGTGATTGAGGTCACTGTTCCTTAATTAACCTACAATTTCAAGAGCAGACACTAATTTGTAGTATTTATTCGGCTTCCACCGGGCTTACTCCATACGCATGGGACGATCTACGTATGCCTTCTGTCCCGTTTCAGCAGTTACACGACTCGATGCTGGAACAGCTCGGCCAAGACATAGTCGGTGGTGTGCTCGCTCCGGGAACCACGATCTCCGCCGACGAGGTGGCAACGCGATACGACGTGTCGCGAACCGTCATCCGCGAAGTTGTCCGCGTTCTCGAATCCCTCGGACTCGCCTCGGTTCGTCGACGCGTCGGAATCACCATCCTGGGCTCCGAACACTGGAACTCGCTCGACCCCAATGTCATCCGCTGGCAACTGGCCGGTCCTGATCGGTTCGAGCAACTTTCGATCCTCAGTGAACTCCGTTCCGGCATCGAACCTCTGGCTGCGCGACTGGCCGCAACTCGCGCCACACCTGAGCAGTGCGGCGCTCTCACTGCAGCCGTCATCGGCATGTCAGCTACCTCGCGCGCTGCCGATACCGACGCATATCTCGGCCATGATTCCGACTTTCACCGCACACTGCTCGCCGCTTCCGGCAACCCGATGCTGCGGGCGATGTCGCAGATCGTCGTCGAGATACTCGAAGGCCGCACCCGCCACTCGTTGATGCCCCACGAGGCCGACCCCGAAGCGATTCACCTGCACGGAGTGGTCGCATCTGCTATTCAGGCCGGGGACGCCGACGCCGCGGAAGCCGCCATGCGCTCGATCGTCGCGGAATCCGCAGAAGCGGTCGAAACAATGCGCGAAAGCCCCGAACCGCCGCCTCATCTGTAAGTCGAGCCACAGACTCGGCGGAATTGGCCCGCAACTGCTCCGCAAGTGGAACGCTTGGCGCCATGACAGCACTCGCTACCCAGAACAGCGCACTCTGATGGCCCGCCCGGTACGCGTCGTCGTCCTCGGTGCCGGATCGTGGGGAACCACGGTGGCCGGCCTCGCCGCCCGCAACACCCCGACCCTGTTGTGGGCACGCAATTCCGAAGCAGCCGACGAGATCAATTCGCAACGGACCAACTCCAAATACCTTGGTGAGCGCAAACTTCCCAAGGGGCTCAAGGCAACCTCGGATCTGGTCGAAGCCGCCCGCGAAGCGGACGTACTCGTATGCGGGGTGCCATCGCACGCCGTTCGCTCCACCCTCGCCGAGATCGCCAACGAGGTTCGGGCGTGGGTCCCGGTGTTGTCACTGTCCAAGGGTCTCGAGCCCGGCACCCGGCAGCGCCCCACCGAAGTGATCGCCGAGTGCCTGCCCGGCCATCCCGTCGGACTGCTCGCGGGCCCCAACATCGCCAAGGAGATCGTCGACGGCATGGCCGCGGCATCGGTCGTGGCGACCCAGGACGATCGTGTCGCCGCCGCGCTGCAACCCCTGTTCGCGTCGTCGGTCTTCCGCGTCTACCGCAACACCGACGTGCTCGGCTGCGAACTCGGCGGCATCCTCAAGAACATCGTTGCCATCGCCTCGGGCATGGCCGACGGTCTGGGAGTCGGTGACAACACTCGTGCGATGGTGCTCGCACGTGGTCTCGCCGAGATGACCCGACTCGGTGAAGCGATGGGCGCCAACCCACGCACCTTTGCCGGCTTGACGGGCGTCGGCGATCTGATTGCCACCTGCATGGCTCCGACTTCTCGGAACCGTCGCGTCGGCGAAGCTCTGGCGCAGGGATTGACCGTCGAGGAGGCGGTCGCCAAGCTCGGTCAGGTCGCCGAGGGCGTCAAGACCGCCCCCACTGTCATGGATCTGGCCCGTGAATACGGCGTCGACATGCCGATTGCCGCGGAGGTCGAGGCCGTCATCGGTGGTCGCCAAAGTGCCAGCGACGCATATCGCGGACTTCAGAAGGTTGCCCCGGGCGGCGAGCACGAAGTGGCGTGAGGAAGATCTACAGGTATCTAGCGATTTGGCTAGATACCTGTAGATCGCCCGAGATCACGGAATTGGAGCGTCGACGAAGATGTCGATCGCCAACGGTGACTGACCGCCGTACTGCGAGAAATCCGAGATCCCCGCCTCGCGCAAGATCTCGACGTCGAGCACTGTACGACCGGTATCCGTGCCGGCGGGACGACCGAGAATCTCGACAGCCGCATCGGCCATGATCTTGGGTGAACGCGAGTGCTCGATACTGTCGTCTCCCCCGAGCAGGTTTCCGACAGCGGCCGTGGCGATCATGGTCTCCGGCCACAGGCAATTACTCGAAATCGGTGCACCTGAATACTCTGCGGCGATACCCAAGGCCGCCAATGTCATTCCGTATTTGGCCAACATGTAGCCCGGATGAGCACCCAACCAGTGCGGCGAAAAGTTGAGCGGTGGCGACAGCGTCAATACGTGCGCGTTAGCCGAAACCCGAAGGTACGGAAGGCACGCGCGGGTGAGCGCAAAGGTGCCACGGACGTTGACCTGCTGCATCAGATCGAATCGCTTCATCGCGAGATCTTCGGTTTTCGAGATGTCGAGGACGCTCGCGTTGTTGACCACGATGTCGATGCCACCGAAGTGCTCTACCGCTGCAGCCACGGCCCGCGCGATGTCGTCGTCGTTCCTCACGTCGCCGACGACCGGAACGGCATGACCCTCGAGCTCGTTCAACTGGTCCACAGCCGTGTGGATAGTTCCGGGCAACCGGGGGTCAGGCGTATCGGTCTTGGCGAGCAACACGATATTTCCGCCGCGGCGCGCTATCGCACGGGCGATGGCAAGTCCGATGCCACGGCTTCCCCCGGACATGATCGCGGTTCGTCCGCGGAAGTTCTTGTCGTCCAAAACGAATCCTTGTCATCGTCGACGGTCTTCGTCGCTGCGGGTGTGGCCGCGTGAAGTCCCCACACGACCACTCGTCGACTTCCACGATATGAGCGCCTTCATGCGATGACTACGTCCGCAGAGCATCAACAATCGTTGGTCCGTTGTCCTGACGGGACAAAGGCTCAATCCGGTCAGCCACCCACCGGGCGCAGAATCCACCATCCGCCGAGCACGAGCACCGCGACGTTCACGAGCAGGAACAACCCGACCCAGACGATCGCGGGTATCGGTGAGAGCCTGGCCAATTGGTCTGCGTCCGAGTCCGGTGCCCCGCCTCGTCGCATTCGCTGCCGTTGAAGTTCCACGACCGGGCGTGGTCCGGCAAAGAGGAGAAAGAGCGTCAGGAAGTACGCTGCGGCCACTTGCTGCTCCTGGGTCCCCCACCAGACGAGTCCGAACAACACGGCTCCCACCACGGCAAGTGAGAAGACTCCGTAGAGGTTTCGGATCAGGACCATCATCACCGCGATGACGAATACGCCGATCCACAGCACCGAGACCGCGCGCTGCGCGCCCAACAACCCGGCCGCGCCGAGTCCGAGAATCGACGGACCGACGTAACCCGCGAACGTCATCAGAATGACGCCGAAGCCGGTCGGTTTGCCCGACGAAATAGCAACACCCGACGTATCCGAATGCAGGCGAAGACCTTTCAACCGTCGACCGACCAGGACTGCGACGATCAGATGAGCGCCCTCGTGTGCGATGGTGACGACGTTGCGGGCGATCCGCCACAGGTGCGGTTCGAGAACGATGATCACGGCGATCAACGCGGCCAGTTGAACCACCCAGGCCGGCGGATTGGGACTGAGCGCCGCCACCCGATCCCACGCGGTTTCGAGCGCGTTCACTCCGCTTGTCCGCGCAGGTATCGGCCGAAGTGCGGGACCGTGAATCCGATGGATCCACGTTCTGCCGAATAGATCAGTCCCTTCTTGATCAGTCCATCGCGTGCCGGCGACAGGGAAGCCGGTTTGCGCCCCAACTCGACGGCGATCTTCGCGGTTGCGACGGGTCCGTCGTCACCGGCGAGATCGGCCATGGCGCGCATGTACTCACGCTCCGCGGGCGTTGCTCGCTCGTATCGCGATCCGAAGAAACCGACAGCGAGTTCTTCCTCAGCCGTCGGCGCGCCGACGCGCACGTCTTCTGCCGTGATAGGACTCGACGCCGCCACATCCCACGTGGCTTTTCCGTAGGCCTGAACGAAGTACGGGTACCCGTCAGCCGCTTCGTACAGAGCGTCGAGCGCGGATTCGGTGAACTCGACGTCCTCACGCTCGGCAGGTGCAATCAGTGCCTGATCTGCAGCTTCACGCTCGAGGCGGTCGATCCGGTGGTAGCTGAACAGGCGCTCCGAGTAGCTTTTCGACGCCGACAGCACAGCAGGTAGATGTGGAAGCCCCGCACCGACGACGATCAGCGGTGCCGCGTCCTGACTCAACTCGTGGCAGGCCCCGCAGATCGCCGAGACATCCGCGGCACCGAGGTCCTGCATCTCGTCGATGAAGATTGCGATCCCGACGCCGACATCCCTGGCCAGCGCCGACGCGTCGAGCAGCAACTCGACCAGGTCGATCTCGATGTCGCCGCTGTCCGCGCGACCTTTGATCGCAGGTGCGTCGATGCCTGGTTGCCAGCGCTCGCGCATTCCCTTGTCCGCAGTGGCGCGTAGGGCAAACGATTTGAGGACTCCGAGGAACTGCTCGACCCGCTCCGGATCGCGATGGGAGACCGCGATCTCTCGGACTGCCATGTGCAGCGCCGACGAGAGTGGGCGTCGTAAATCCTGATCGGGGCGCGCCTCGATCTTGCCTGTCCCCCAGCTTCGGGAGATCGCGGCCGAACGCAACTGATTGAGCAGGACGGTCTTGCCGACGCCACGCAAGCCGGTGAGGACAACACTTCGTTCCGGGCGGCCACGCGCAATTCGCTCGAGAACGACGTCGAAGGCGTCGATCTGCTTGTCGCGCCCAGCGAGTTCCGGCGGGCGTTGACCGGCACCGGGGGCATACGGATTGCGCACGGGGTCCATGCCCATCGACGGTACAAGCCGAGTAGACGAATATCCCGCTCTCTAGCGCGTGTCCTAGAGAGAACTAGTAACTGCTATTGCACCCCGTGAACCTCGTACTATCGCCGTATGCAATGGCTTCGGGCGGGGATCGGAATCATCGCGGGGGGCGCGCTATGGGTCATGTCGTTGCTCGCGTCCACACCAGACACGCTTTGCCAGGACAACTATCCCGCCCCCGACTCGCCTGGTCCGGGATACTTTTCAGCTGTGTGGAAGGCACATCGTCTTCCGCTGCCTGTGCCAGCAGCCAGATGCACGACACATCTAGTCGATGTGGACTCCACGGCTACCTCGGTCGTCGTGGACTGGCCGATGGCCAGTTTGGGGGTTCTCGGCATTACCCTCGTGGTGGTCTCGTTGCTAACCCTAAAACGCCCTACCGAAAACTGAGCGCCCAGCATCCCGTCTACCTGTTCGAGCCCGACCGCTAGATGAAGTCCCCGGCCACGTGGGCCCCAATTGCTCCGGCCAGAATGATCGCAGGATGCGCCGCGGCCAGATAGAGCCCCGACACGTCTTCGGCGAAGCCCAGCAGTGGCCGGCCACCGCGTGGAATGGGACGGTCAGCGACTACCGCCTCGATCAGTTCCACGTGTTCACCGCCCACGAGCTGACTGCGGACCGCCTGCAGGGTCGGCTCGGCAAGCTCATGAGTGTCTCCGGAGAACCCGAACGGAACATCCTCAGCCGCAATCAGTGTCGTGTCGTCCAATTGCCTGATCTCGAAGTCCGGGGTGGAGAGGATTCCGCTCACCAATCGGTGCGGCGTCGAGAATCTGATGAGGCAACACGGTGAGGCGCCGACCGCGACGTCGACTCCCGCCGACGCCGCGAGGCCGGGGATAGCAGTGCCCGCGGAGAGGATTGTGGTCGATCCGTAGACGGGACCGTCGGCAGTCACTACTCCGCACACTCTCTTGCCTTCCGTGTACATCGAGAGCGCACTGACATCGGAATGCACTGTGGCACCGTATGCTTCGGCACCCCGCAGGAGCGATCGAGCGAACGCAACCGGGTCAACTCCACCATCGTCAGGCGCATATGCCGCTACCGCGGGCGCTGTGCGCAATCCCGGCTCACGAGCAAAGACCTCATCTTCACCGATGAGTTCGACTGGATGACCGAGTGCGCGATGCGCGTCGACGAACTTTCGAGTCTCCGCTTCCGTCGTCTCCCACGTGATCGCGCCTCTGCGGCGCAGACCGAATGGCTCGACGAGTTCGCGCTCCAGCCGGTCGAACTCGGGTGCGGCGCCATGTCGGCACGGATCGGAGTAGGTTTCTGCTGCACTCTTCGAGAGGCCGACCCAGGCAAACGAGTTGCCGGTCACCCCTCCCGCCACCGAGCCCCGCTCGAGCACGGTGACTCGGAGACCAACGCGCGCCAGGTGATACGCGATCGACGCGCCGACGACACCGGCACCAATCACCAGGATCGGGCTGTCGTTTCGACCATTCGGATGCGTCACCAGTGGACCATATCTGCGAGCCGCAACCTGGATCCACTCGATTTGGATGCGAGGACTTCGGCGGTTAATGGAGGACTAGGCCTGTTCCCGCTCGGCGGCGAGAGCGACCGCCCGTTCGAAGGTATGGACGAGCACTGCACGCCGAGCACCCTAAACTCGAGCCACTCCCCACGCGGTGAACCTGCGGTCACCAGTCATCGGAGTACACGCAGCAGTTCCCAAAAGAGAACAACAACCGCCTGTGGGCACCGACAGGCCCGCCAGACCGGGCGTAAAGCCCGCCCAGTCTTGTCGCCAAGTCGCCGATCAGGTAACCCGAGGTCATCCGCGCGCTGATGCTTTGAGGCTGTCGACATTGGCGACGGGTCGCACTGGTGAACGCCCAGTCGTGGCCGAGGCCCTAAAGAAGCCCTCCAACAACCGATCCCGACTTCAGGTCGCATCACCCCCAGAACACCGATACTGAAATCCCGGCTTCCGTCTGAACGCGTTGGCGTGCAATCTTTGCTCTGACTCTGTATCTCGGGACTTTCCAAAGCACTCTTCCGATCGTCGAAAAATATCCGCGCTGGATTCGACAATCGTCTAACGATATGTGACCTACATCTCCGTAGCGTTACCCGTCATATCCGGTTGGGTTTTCGTGAACAGGGAGTTGACGCTTGAAGAAGCCAGTTCTACATCGCGCGATGCGCGCTTACACGCGAACCGCCACGTACGCGGTATCGGCAACAGCACTCGTCCTCGTGGTTTCCGCGTGTGGCTCCGCACCGGGCGCCACACAGACTCGAACGATCACCGACGATCCGATACCCGCCTTCACCTTCGCTCTTGCAGCGGCTCCGATCTCCTTAGATATCACTAAGGATTTCGGTCCTTCCATGCAGGTTCAGACCCTGTTCACCGAACCGCTGGAACGGCTTTCCGGTGAAGGAGAGTTGCGACCTCATCTCGCCGAAGCCGTATCGGTTCCTGACCCGACGACCATCGACTACGTCATCCGGTCCGACGTGCGATTCTCCGACGGAACTCTACTGACCCCGGAGGACGTGATCTGGAGCCTTCGGCACGTCTCTGATTCCGCAGCCGGGGCGCAAACTGCCGGCGAGCTGGAAAGTCTCGAAAGCATCGAACAAACCGGACCGATGCGGGTGACTGTGAAGTTGTCGCATCCCGATCCGGTTGCCAGGCAGAGCATCGCGCTATTCGGACTGATCCAACAGGCAAGGTTCGCTGAAGAACATGCTGCCGAATTGGGTACTGCGCAAGCGGTTCCGGTGGGCACTGGCCCGTACCGGGTCCAAGAATATTCAAGTTCCGGTGTGCAACTTGTCCGTAACAATGACTACTGGTCGGAGCAACCTGCACCGGAAACGCTGAAGTTCGACGTGATTCCGGACGGCAACACCGCTCAGTTGGCAATGCGATCCGGCGACATCCAAGCTGCGAATGTGGCCGACATCAAGAAGCAGTCACAGTGGAAGCAGATCGGTGGAATCGACACGATCGAGGTCCCTCTGACCAAGCTCACGTATTTGACGTTCGATACCAGTACGAGTCCGTTCGACGATGTCCACGTGCGGAAGGCCGTCGCGCACTCGATCGATCGGAAAGGAATCGCAGAGGCGGCATTCGGCAACGACTCCGCGATATTGAAGGGTTTGGCAACTCCGGAAATGTTGACCGGTGTCGCCGGTTCCCCTGGGAACGCGCAATCCTTCCTGGACGGAATCGGCGGAATCGAGTTCGACAGTAACCTTGCGGCGCAAGAACTTGCCGCCTCGTCGCACCCCCAGGGATTCACGGTGGAGGTCCCCTACACCGACAACGTGAACTGGACGGAACTGACGGTACTCAACCTGCAACAAAACCTGGCGCCACTCGGTGTGACCGTTGTTCCAAAGCCCATCACCCAGACCCAATGGATTTCCGACCTGTACGCCCACAAGGTTCCCGGAATCGGATTCCTGTCGATTACCGCATCGACGCCCGACCCCAAATTGATCGGCTCCGTCGTCGGAAAGGAGAACGCTGTCGCACCGAAATTCAACGCCTCGAATTGGTCTACCGATTCCGTCGAACAGGCGCTGCCCGTCCTGAACGGATCGACCTCACCCCTGGACCGATGGACTGCCGCCCAGACCATCTTGACCGGCATCCACGAACAACTTCCGTACGTCCCGCTGTTCAATCCGAATCTGGTCTACGCAATTGCCGACGGGTTCGCCTTCGATCGCGACATGTCCTTCTACGACTTCGTCAACGGTTCGTGGGTTACCGCAGTGAAGGCAACGTCGTGAAAGACTATCTCTCCCACACAACGAGGTTCGATTGAGATGGCAGTAGCGGCGTTCATCGGCAAGCGACTCGTGGTGTCGGCCGCGCTGCTTCTGGTAATCAGTTTTCTGGTGTTCAGTCTGCTGTCGGTGACGCCAGGCTCTGCAATTGCCGTCCTTGTCGGCTCTCGTCCGAGCACACCCGAACTGATCGCGGCCCTGGAGGCACGACATCACCTCAACGATCCTTTCCTTGTTCAGTATTGGCACTGGTTGGTCGATGCACTGCAGCTCGATTTCGGGACGTCGACCAGATCAGGTGCGCCGGTGACCGGCATCATCACCGATCACCTACCGGTCTCGATCCAACTGGCGGTGTACACACTTGTTTTGGTGGTCGGGATCGGGGTCCCCTGCGGAATGTCAGCGGCGTATCAGCGCGATAAATGGGTGGACAGAGGTATCTCGATGGCTTCCGTAATAGGTATGAGTGCACCAGGTTTCGCAGTCGGAATGTTGCTGATTTTCGTATTCGGACTCGAGCTCGGACTGTTCCCCGTTTACGGCGTGGGCAATGGATTCTTCGATCGCTTGGTGCACCTCACCCTGCCAGCAACAGCACTCGGCATCGCGCTCATCGCACTGCTGATCCGGCAGACACGCGCCGGAGCGCTCAACGTGCTCCGGCAGGACTACATGACATTCGCGAAAGCTCGTGGTCTCGACCCCTCACGGGTCTTCTTCCGATATGCGTTACGGAACTCCGCAATGCCGGTGGTGACTGCGGCCGGTCTGATACTGATTGCTGCGCTGTCCGGCGCCGTACTCGTCGAGACCGTGTTCTCCGTACCGGGAGTCGGTTCGCTGATGGTGCAGTCGGTCACCGAAAAGGACCTACCCGTCGTACAAGGGTTGGCCGTGTGTCTCGGCGCCTTCGTGATTGTCGTCAACCTGGCGGTGGACGTGGTAGCTCTCCTCGTCGACCCGCGCATGCGGTACGCAGGAAAGGGATGACATGACTGCACTCACCGATCGCGAAAAGAGCAGGCAGGGATCGCGAATTCCCATCACCGTTGTGATTGCACTGGTGATCCTCGGTGTGATGGTATTCGCGGCTGTCGCCGGTCGGCTCATAAGCCCTTACGACCCTTACACTCAGGATCTTCTCCGCGGTGTGACCGGTTCCGATCGCACACACTGGTTGGGCACCGACGATATGGGACGCGATGTCCTCTCCCGTTTGATCGACGGTACCGGCCGCTCCGTGCTCGGACCGCTGTGCGTAGCGATGGGAACAGTGATAGCCGGCGCATCCGCGGGGCTGGTCGCCGGATATAACGGCGGTGCACTCGACAACGTCCTCAACCGATTCGCAGACCTCGTGTATGCCCTGCCCGCGCTCCTCGTCGCCATCGTGCTCCTGGGGATTCTCGGCGGGAGCTACTGGCTGACTGTGGCGATTCTGGTTTTCCTGTCAGTACCGAGCGCCATCAGAATAGTCGGCAGTGTGACGCGCGTCCAGGTTCGTCTGCCGTACATCGACTCTGCGAAGACCCTCGGATTGACCGACTCACGGATCATGATCCGCCATGTGCTGCCCAACATCGCGCCCACCGTGCTCGCCGTCTTCCTGCTGGATTTCGTCGGAGCGTTGGTCGCCTTCTCGTCGTTGTCATTTCTCGGTATCGGTATCGCCCCCGGGGCTGCAGATTGGGGATCGATGCTCTCCCAGGGGCAATCGATGATCTCCGAGAACCCCTGGGTCGCAGTCGCCCCCGCAGCCTGTCTCATCCTGACCGGCAGCGCCGCAACTATCTTCGGCGACTGGTTCTTCAAACGGCTGTCAGACTCAGGAGAACGGAAGTAGATGACTGTGGAAGATGTGACAGTACAATCGGAAACGGCCGATGCGAATGGCCCCCTCCTGAAAGTTTCCGGGCTATCGGTGTACGCGAACAGGTCGCAGGTGCTCGTCAGCGATGTCAACATCACGGTCCCCCGAGGCGAGACTCTCGGGATAGTCGGCGAGTCTGGCAGTGGAAAATCGATGGCAGTTCGTTCGCTTGTCGGTTTGCTACCGCCGGGAATCTATGCACGAGGAGCAGCAGATTTCGACGGAATCCCGTTGATCGGCACACGCGAACGTGAACTGCGATCGTTACGGGGCTCCCGAATCAGTCTTTTGATGCAGGACCCGTTCAGCATGCTCAACCCCATCCACACGGTAGGCGAGCACGTGCGGGAGACACTCCCGCCAAATGTCAGAAAAGGCGGACGCCAACAAGTTCGGGCCGAAGTTGCTGCGCGTCTCGCGGAGGTTGGCTTGGATCCCGCCGTCGCACAAAAGTACCCCTTTCAGCTCTCCGGGGGGATGCGGCAACGAGTTGCCATGGCGGCCGCGCTTGCCGGCGATCCGGAGTTGCTGATCGCCGACGAACCGACAACTGCACTGGACGTGACCACCCAGGACGAAGTCCTCCGACTTCTCGCCGGTCTACAGAAGTCACGAAACATGGCGCTCATCTTGATCACTCATGATCTGCACGTGGCGATGGACGTCTGCGATCGGATCCAGGTCATGTACGCCGGACGCGTGGTGGAGGAGGCTACGGTCGCCGATCTTGCCCGCACCCCGACGCATCCCTACACACGTGGGCTGATGTCGGCCAGTCCCCCTGTCGATCGTCGAGTCGAACGGTTGACGTCGATTCCCGGCAGTGTGCCCAGAGCCGCAGCCGTCGAGGCGATCTGCGCATTCGCTGACCGATGCGAATGGTCTGTCGGCGAATGCTTTTCAGCCCGACCAGCTCTTACTCCCATCACGATCGAACACGCTTCGGCTTGCATCCGGATCGATCGGATTCACGACGAGTTTCCCCGCGGTTCCGAGTTCGAACCACCTCTACCTCAACAATCCGAGTCACGATCTTTCGACACCATCGGCCCACCGATAGTCGAGGTTGCGAACGTACACAAGGTATATCGCGCCAAAGCGATGTTCGGCAAGCCCAAGGACTCGCACGCCCTCCGCGGCGTGACTTTCTCGATCCGCGCCGGCGAATCAGTGGGACTGGTAGGTGAATCCGGCTCAGGGAAGACAACTATCGCTCGTGCTCTCCTAGGTCTGGAGCACGTCACCTCGGACCGGATATCGGCATTCGGCAGAGAGCTCGCGCCCACTGGATCCACTGCGCGAAAAACCAGAGTCGAGTTGGCCCGGGAGATCCAAGTAGTGTTTCAGGATCCGTACGCAGCGCTCAATCCATCCCGAACCATCGGTGCAGCCTTGCGAGAAGCTATAGCCGTACGAACCGGAGCGGACAAACGCGATAGCGATTCCGTAGCCTCGGAAGTCTCGGAGTTACTCGGCAAGGTGGGACTACCAGGCAGCTACGCCGCTCTCCGTCCGGCTGCGCTCTCGGGTGGCGAACGTCAGCGCGCCGTGATTGCCCGGGCAATTGCCGTTCGACCCAGGCTGCTCATCTGCGACGAACCTGTTGCCGCCCTGGACGTGTCCGTGCAGGCCCAAATTCTCGAGCTGCTTCGCTCTATCAGAGCGGAAAACGGGATGAGCATGCTCTTCATCACTCACGACTTAGCAGTCGTGAGGCAGATGACCGATCGAACAGTGGTTCTCTACCGGGGTGAAATCGTAGAAGCCGGCGAGACAGAGGCCGTGCTCGACGCACCAAATCACCAATACACACAACGACTGCTCGCATCGGTTCCATCCTCCATTTCAGCAGTTGTGCAACGTAGTTCAAATGCAATCCCGAGGTAGCACTGCTGGATACGGCGACCGGGCACCCACTCTTGAACTGCCGGCACGCAACACGAATGCCGACCTCGGATTTGCATGGAACATCCGCCGATCCTGCACCTCCCGACGGACCGACACGGATGCACGGACTGCCACAGAAAACACCACTTCGTGAACCCGAAGCCGTGACGCCGAAAGACATCGACGTACAGCATCGCCAAGGCCTTGCAAGGCTGCAGACGATATCCAGCTTGAGATCGGATAGTCGCCGCGTCCGACGAAAGAGGACCACCCACCGTCATCGGCCATCTCGGCGAGCCCGTAGGTCCGTCCCACGTGGCGGGCGAGCACTGTTGCGCGTTGTACCCAGCGCCCGTCATCTACACCCAGTGACGATCCTGGGCGATCCTGCAAACAGGCTGCCGGTTCCGAACACCACGGGCACGGCAGCGAACCTGAGAAGCATTGCCGTCGAACCGTATCGGAGGCCACCCTGCATCTGGTTAGTGGTGGAACGCGTGTCGGCAAACTGCCGACGAAGCTTGCGCCAGCGGCGAACTTTTCGTTCGGAACGTACGTGACTCGTCTGATTTCGGCTCCGTTGAACCCGACGCCTTCCGCCGGTTCGAGTGCCAGTCGGCTGCAGCAATGCTCTTGCCGAACATCGCGTGAGCGTCGTCGGAGGACACGTCTACTCGTCGGGATCTCTTGGCGAGAAAATTCGGTCCTCCATCATGCCACCAGCCAGGCCGATCACTCTAAGAATGCTGGGACGCGGCTCGGTGGCCTTAGGCCATCAGCGACCACTCTCGTCTGAGTACGTGCGCACAATGCGATCGGTGAGAAGTGGAAAAATCTTGTCCGTGCCGATAGATGCAAAGTGCGGCGAAGTTCGGTGCGCTTCGAAGCCGTCTTCGTCGATGTACATCTCGAGGATGGTTACGTGTAGCGGATTCTCGACGTTGCGGAAGTACTCGTAGCCGAGATTGGCGGGCTCGTTCCGGCTTGCCTCAGCGAGTTGGGCCAGATGGCCGAGCACCTCGTTCGCGGTTTCCTCGCCCAGCCGGTATTCGGCGATTACCCGAAAGTTCGACGTAGCGGGCCGTGCGTTCTCAGTCACGAAAATTACTCTCTAGTAGTAGATTACGAGCAAAAGACAGTGCCTGACTGCAACTCAACGACGACCACGTGCGGTACGAGTCCTGACGCCTACTGACGCTTTTCGCGCGGTCGATTCAAGTGTCATCGGGGTGTCAACGTGTACTTCGTGGACAAAAACTCGCGAATTCCTTCGAAGCCACCTTCTCTTCCGATCCCCGAATGCTTGATGCCGCCGAAAGGCGCTGCTGCATTCGAGACGAGACCGGTGTTGAGGCCCATCATCCCGGTTTGAAGTTTTTCTATCATTCGCTGGCTTCGGCCGACGTTCTCTGTGTAGACATAGCTGACCAACCCGTACTCGGTGTTGTTGGCAATGTGCACGGCCTCGTCCTCGGACGAAAAGCGAGTTATAGCCAGCACTGGTCCGAAGATCTCCTTGTTCACCATCCGAGCTTCAGGCCCGATCTTGTCGATCACAGTCGGTTGAAAGAAGTTGCCCGGGCCGACGATAGCCTGACCGCCGGTGACAATCTCCGCGCCGGTGTCCACCGCGTCAGCGACGAGACCTTCTGTCTTCGCAATGGCTTTCTTGTCGACCAGTGCACCGATGTCGTAACCTTCGTCGGCCCCACGACCAATTTTCAACGCAGCAACCCTTTCACTTACTCGACGAACGAATTCGTCGGCCACGGAATCGTGTACCAATATGCGGTTTGCGGCGGTACATGCCTGACCGATGTTGCGGAATTTCGCGAGCATCACGCCATCAACCGCTCGGTCGATATCTGCATCCTCGAAAACCACGAAGGGTGCGTTGCCGCCGAGCTCCATCGAAGTACGCAATACGTTCTGCGCAGCAGCTTCGAGGAGTTTGACGCCAACCGCCGTCGAGCCTGTGAAGCTCAGCTTGCGAAGGCGTGGATCCGATAGCAGGGCACTGGACTGAGCGCTGGGATTCGACGTGGGTACTACGTTCACCACACCCGGCGGAAGTCCTGCCTCTTCCAGCAGCTGCACCAGGTAGATCGTGGTCAGCGGAGTGAGTTCCGCCGGCTTGATGATGGTGGTGCAACCGGCGGCGAGTGCCGGAGCAATCTTGCGGGTTGCCATCGCGAGTGGGAAGTTCCACGGTGTGATGAAGTAGCAGGGCCCCACAGGGAGGTGCGACACTGTGATGTTGCCTGTCCCTTCGGGGTTTCGGCGATAGTCTCCGCTGACGCGTACGGCTTCCTCGGAGTACCACCGAAGGAACTCTCCACCGTAAACGACCTCACCGCGCGCTTCGGCGATCGGCTTCCCCATTTCCAGGGCGATGAGCAGAGCAAACTCTTCTTTGCGATCCATCAGCAAGTCGAATGCTCTGCGGAGGATGTCCGAACGTAGGCGGCTAGGTGTTTCGGCCCACTCTTGTTGTGCTGCAACGGCTGAATCGAGGGCGCGAATGGCGTCGTCGACCGTTGCGTCGGCAATCGTCTTGATCACAAGCCCGGTTGCGGGGTCTTCGACGGTGAAGGTCGCACCCGAACTCGACGTCGCCCATGTTCCGCCGACGCCGATACCGGTCTCGACACGGTTGAGTAGGTCCTGTTCATGTGGCTTCAATGTCATGACTGGCTTTCCTTTGTGGCTGAGGTCGGGGCGTGCGCACGGAATCCGTCGGCCACGACGCGTAGACCTTCGCGTAGCAGTTCGTCCGAAATTGCGAGCGGAGGGAGAAATCGGATGACGTTTCCGTAGGTGCCGCACGTAAGAACCACTACGCCATGATCCGCGGCGAATTTTGCGACGGAAGCGGTCAGCGCCGGGTTCGGATCTGTGCTGTCGGGGTGTACTACTTCGATGGCCTTCATCGCGCCGCGGCCGCGGATGTCACCAATACGGTCGTCCGAGGCGCCCAGTTCGGTGAAGACCTCATCGATGATCGCCGCGATTTCACGTGCACGAACAACCAGGTCGTTCTTTTCGTACGTTTCGATTGTGGCGAGCGCCGCGGCGCAGGAGATTGGGTTTCCGGCGTAGGTGCCCCCGAGAGCGCCGGATTGTGGCGAGTCCATGATCTCTGCGCGGCCAGTGACCGCGGCCAGTGGCAATCCACCCGCGATACCTTTTCCTGTTGCGATGAGATCAGGTACGACTCGCTCGTGGTTCGCAGCGAAGAGATCACCGGTACGGGCGAACCCGGTTTGGACTTCGTCGAGGATGAACACGACGCCGTTGGCAGTTGCCCATTCGGCTAGAGCAGGCAGAAAACCGGTCGCGGGTTCGATGAATCCACCCTCGCCCTGGATGGGCTCGATGACGATTGCTGCGAGATTGGAAGCGCCGACCTGTCTTTCGATTTGCAGGAGCGCAATTTCTGCCGCCTCCACCCCGCTCAGCCCATCGCGATATGGGTACGAGGTTGGAACACGGTAGATCTCGGGTGTGAACGGACCGAAGCCGTTTTTGTAAGGGGTGTTCTTCGCAGTCATGCCCAAGGTGAGGTTGGTTCTGCCGTGGAACGCGTGATCGAAGACCACAACCGCATGTTTGTTGGTGAAGGAGCGTGCGATCTTGATCGCGTTCTCGACGGCTTCGGAACCGGTGTTGAACAGTGCTGTGCGCTTCTCGTGGTCACCGGGGGTGATCGAGTTGAGCTTCTCGGCGACCGCAACGTAGCCGTCGTATGGGGTGACGGTGAAGCAGGTGTGAGTGAACAGTTTCGCTTGGCGAGTTATGGCTTCGACAACGGCTGGAGCTGAATTGCCGACGCCGGTGACGGCAATGCCCGAACCGAGATCGATCAGAGAATTGCCGTCGGCATCGATCAAGATCCCGCCTCCGGCTGCGACGATCGATATGGGTACAACGTGCCCTACACCGGCCGCAACGGCCGCCTCTTTTCGACGCATAAGCACCTGCGATTGCGGTCCTGGAATTGCGGTTACGAGTTCTCTATGTTGCGACACCAGCGGGCCGCCCGTTACTGACGAGACTGACAATTCGTTCCTCATTTTCGTGTTGTCGATAGTGAGCGTCAGAGCCAGCGCGGAGCTGTCGGGGCTGTGCCGATCTCGCGGCCCGACGTGTCGACCGCGGACACTGCGATGTTTCTGCGGCCGGTCACCCACATCAGCAGATTCGGAAGCGACCCGGACACCGCCGTGCGTGCCGTGGTCGAATCGGCGGTGGTGATGTGACTCGAAGCCGGTTCGAACTCTTCACCGGTGTCCGCAACTGTCATGTGCACGCGATAGTCGTCTCGGGTGGCCCACGTATCCAGGACATTGTGAATTATTCGTCGCTGCACCGCTGGCGGTATGTCCGCTGCACTCGCCGAATAGTTGAGATCGATTGCGTGTAACCACAATTCGCGAGATCGCATCCACACTGTATCGACGACCGGTATCCGCACACCTTGAGCGTTGCTCACCTCGGTAGACCAGCGATTGTCGGGGACTGCGCTCCAGGCGATTTCGAGCGCTCTCGCCTCCCTGTCGCAGAGTTCACGGAGTTCGACATTTGACAGTGGTGCTGCACTGCCGATTTCCCGGCTCCGCGCATGGGCAGACTCGTACATCGGTTTCTCGATGCCTGTCGTCGCCCAATCCACCAGGCGGCCGAGGGCGCGGGCGTTGAAACCGACGTGCGCGATCACGTGCGCGCGAGTCCATCCTGGAAGCAACGAGGGTCCACGTAGTTCGTTGTCACCGAGTTCACGCAACGTCCGGTCGAAGTGCGTTTGTCCGGCTTTCACGTAGCCGAGATCGACGGCGAGTTCGTCAGCCGGCTCTCGCATCACGTTCACGGCATTCTCCTTCACAAGATTACGAGTAATTCTTCAGCGAGTCGGTCGGGCATCATGGGTTAGGTTTCCTCCGAGTATTGTTGCGACGACGTCGATCTCCGATATGTTTGGCGCGGTGAGCGGCGACGACGAGAACACGGCGAAGTCCGCAAGTTTTCCCCGTTCGAGGGTGCCTTTGTCGTCGATCTGACCGGTCGCGCGCGCAGCCCATTCCGTGTGCGTTCGAAGGGCTTCCTCCGGTGTGATCGCCTCGTTCGAGCCCAGGACGAATCCGGTGTCGGTACGACGATCGACGGCCGACTGCATACCTCTACGAAGATTGTTGTCGGCGACAGGAAGGTCTGATGAGCCTGCGAGTATTGCTCCCGCATCGATGACTGATCGCCCACGGTAGAGCCACGGTTCACGGTCGGTCCCGACAAGATCGACAATCTGATCGCCGAGCGGCCCGATGAAACCTGCCTGGGGGGTCACAGCAATAGCAAGATCGCCGGCACGCCGCACTTGATCCGGTCGAGCGATGCCGAAATGTTCGATACGGCACGGAGCTGTGTGGCGGCCGTAGCTCTTCTGTGCCTCCTCGATCAGGTCCAGGGCCAGGTCTATTGCTGCGTCTCCGATTGCATGCAGCGCAAGCGGCCACCCCGATCGATATGCCGCGAGTGCACGCTCTCGATACAGTTCCGGCGTGTCGAGGAGGTAGCCCCGGTTGTGTTCGTGGCCGCAGAAGTCCTCTGTCACAGCGGCGGTCGCCCCGAGCAAAGAGCCGTCGAGGAAAACCTTGACGTGCCCCAACTGAAGGTGGGAATCGCCGAAGCCGTAACGAATCCCGAGGTCCAAGCCAACTCCTGTGCCCTCGCCGCAGAAGTCCGAGGCGTTCGCAGCAAGGGGATGAAGGGCGTCGGTTGCCGGCATCAACTGTGCACGGGCGTGCAGATGATTGCGATCTGCGGCCAATTGATAGGCCGCGATTTCGATGGAGCTGTGGCCGATCCAACCGCCACCGACACCAGCTTCTGTGAAGCTTGTTATCCCCTGTGCAGCAAAGCGTTTGGTTGCTTCGTCGATTGCCTCGGCGAGCCGCTCGGTGGAGTAGGGCAAGAGCAACGCCTGCACCAAACCTTGCGCCGACTCTTCAACGACACCGGTAGGGCGGCCCTCGTCATCCCGCACGACGACACCTCCGACGGGAACTTCGAACCCGTCGTCAAGCGCACCGATGAGACGCAACGTAGCGGTGTTCGCAATCGCAGCGTGACCAGAGGTGTGCCGTAAGTACAGTGGGCGGTCTCCCGTCACGGCGTCGAGCCGATCGATAGCAGGGAATTCGCCGCCATAGTGCCCCTGGTTGAAACCTGTGCCGTGGACCCAGGCATCGGCGTCATCACCGATACGCTCTACTTCGGCCTCGATCAGCCTGTAGAGATCTTCGAGAGTGGCGGCGCGGCTGAGGTCTATCGACGCCAATCCAAGTCCCCACCAGACGGTGTGACAATGAGCGTCGATCAGACCGGGCGTCACACAGGCGTCTGCGAAGTCCAGGGTTCGTATCGCCTCGATACCGGCGACCTCGTCGTCGAACCCGACGATCCGGTCACCGATTACCCCGACAACCGACGCGATCGGCCGATGAGGATCCATGGTGATGATTTCGCGCGCCCGCACAATGAGGTCGAGTTGCATAAGAGAAATGTCCTTGTCCAGTAATCCAGCCGCGTCTGATCCAGCGGTACGAGGTGCGATGTTTCGAACACCAGCCGCGCTACGTTTCTCAGTGCTTGAAGCCGGGGAGGTCCACGCTGAATTTCGGCGCGATCGCTCCTGCCGATGCGGTGATCAACGAGATCAGCGCGAGAACCAACGCAGCTGGCCACCAGTGATCATGAGCTGCAGCTACGAGGCTGGTAACCAGAAGTGGAACGAATCCTGCAATCATCGCGGCGGTGTTGTTCGCGACGGCAACACCTGTGAATCGGGTTCGCGCCGGAAAGAGTCCGGTCAGAACAGCTCCTGTACCTGCGTAGGGAAACGACAACGTCGCCACTGCCAACGTCATCGACAGAACGATGAGCACGGGAACGCCCGAAGTCAGTAGCAGAAAGGCCGGCAGAGCGACTACGGCAGAGGCGATCCCGCCCCACAAGATCACTCGACTCGAACCGAACCGCGCGCCCAACCGCCCGCTCAACAAGATCACGAAGATCTCGACGACGGCCGCGACGATAGTTCCGAGCAACATCAACGATCGGCTGTATCCGAGTACGTTCACTCCGTACCACACACAGAATGTCGTGACGAGGTAGAACCCGCCCATTCCGAGAAGTGAAGCCGCCATTCCGATCAGAATCTGACGCCAGCTGTGTTTGAAGGCTGTGCTCACGGGATTGGTCGCCAACTCCCCAGCTTCCTCGAGCTGACGGAAGACAGGGGATTCTTCGAGTTTGCGCCGAATATAAACCGCGACAAGAAGTAACGGTAACGAGAGGAGGAAGGGAATGCGCCAACCCCAGGATTCGAAGTTCTGCTGCGAAATTGCAATGGTGACCAGAAAAAATCCACCAGAAGACAGAATTGTTCCGATCGGAGATCCGATGAGGGGAATCACTGCGTATCGCGCCCGCATATGCAGTGGCGCGTTCTCCACCACCAGGGTCAAGGCACCTGACCATTCCCCTCCTACGAAAAGTCCCTGCACGATTCTCAGCAGCACGAGCAGCACCGGCGCCGCGATGCCGATCGCTGCGTAGGTGGGCAGTATGCCGATCAACGCGGTAATGATGCCGATACCGACGATGGTGATCATCAGCGTCTTTCGGCGGCCGATCCGATCGCCCATTGCACCGAAGACAATGCCGCCGATCGGTCGGGCCGCTACCCCTACTCCGAAAGTGGCGAACGAGGCAAGTGCGGCCAAGGTTGCGTTGCCGCTGGTGAAGTACTGAACATTGAACACGAGAGCGGCCGCGGCACTGAACAGGAAGAAGTCGTAGTACTCGAGCACGGAACCGACCAGAGCGCCGAGTGCGACCTTGTTTGCGCTCTTCTTGTCGAGCTCGTGAACGGCTCCGAATTCGATCGACGTCGATTGTGTGTACGTCATAACTCTCCATCAGGGATGAGGGATTCGGTCTGCTTCTGTCCCCAGGGGATTTCGGCCTGTTGCAAGCATTTCAGGTTATTCGCTCACTGTCCCTAGGCATTCCCCGCCGATTACGGCCACGAATTTGTGCATATGCCCTATTCTGACTTGGTGAACCACTTCGCCCCCTCACGACCGGGCAACGAGCCGGACGCCCGCGACTCAGGAAGATGGCAAGAGCTGCTCGACAGCCTCGACGTCGCCGAACTGACCGACACCTTCGTCAAACGTGTCGCCTCGATCGCGGGCTACGACTCGTCGCCGCTTCCGACGTCCGAGATCGAACGCACAGGCCGGATGGCCTTCTCCGCCATGCTCCAAGGTCTGCGCGCGGGAGGTCTGCCCGATTTCGTCCCCGTCGCGAACGATGTCGGCATCTCTCGTGCACGGGCAGGGATCCCCATCACCTCATTGATGACCGCGATCCGATTGGACTACAACGTGCTGTGGGAGGCCCTCACCTCCGCGTCGTCACCGAGGGATGCCGAACTGTTGGTTCGACACACGTGGATCGTGCTTCGCACCGTCGACGAGTACGCCGCACAGACACAAGGGGCCTACATGGCCGAACGAGAACGCATGCTGAGAGAGGAATCGTCTGCACTGCAAGGACGCATCGCAAACCTGTTCCAGGATCCCCGATCCACAGACACAGATCAACTGGATGCTATTGCAGCCGAACTCCGAATCCCACAACGCGCCCCCCTTCTGGTCATCGGAGCTGCCGGTGACGACATCCCGGCGCTACGAGTGTTCATCTCCGAAACCGAGCGCTCCGGACGAACGGTGTACACCCACTACCTCGGCGACGTCCTGATTGCCTTCACGCGCAGATTCGACCTCGACGGACCGCAAGCTACCGATGTCGGCCGGAACCTCCTCAAGCTTCGAGTCGGAATTGTCAACGCCGACACCGGTCTGTCAGCCCTTCGCGCGGCGGCCAATACCGCACGAGCTCTCACACGAACAATCACCAGCGAAGACCACGCGGCTCTCACCTGGGACCGAGGGTGGGCAAGACTGGCCAAACTAGGCCTACAAGAATCAGGTAGCGGGCTACTCACCGATGTCGACGATGCTTTGGTGACCTGCGGAGACGCGGAGCGGGTCCGTCTCGAAGAATGCGTGCGCAGCTATATGAAAACAGGCAGTATCGGGGAATCGGCCAACGAGCTGTTCTGTCACCGCAACACCGTTTCCAATCGTCTTCATCGATTTGCGAAACTCACCGGTTTGGACCCCACGATTCCTGAACAATCGGCGAGACTCGTCGTGGGTTGGGCCTAGAAGCACTCGAACGCCTTCCCCTTTACCTTCTCGGGGCGATCGCCGTCGGAAGCGTCACGCAACGAACTGTATGGGCGAGGTAGCTCTGCGTGCGCTGGGAGGTTGCCCGGTAACGCGTTTGAAAGCGCGGCTGAACGCAGCTTGAGAGGTGTAACCAAGATT
Source organism: Rhodococcus sp. SG20037 (assembly GCF_031763325.1). NCBI lineage: Bacteria > Bacillati > Actinomycetota > Actinomycetes > Mycobacteriales > Nocardiaceae > Rhodococcus > Rhodococcus sp. SG20037. Next base: position 5,568,933 of record NZ_CP134497.1, read on the forward strand.
TCGAGCCATGGCTTCCACCGACATCGTGTCCTGGGCCAGCCACTGGCTGGCAAGAAGCATTCTCAGTTCCGTCGCGTACCGCAGAGGCGGTACGCCGATCATCGCATGGAAGCGCTCCGCGAACACCGATCGGGAAACATGGCACTGCGATGCCAATTCCGCTACCGTCCAATGATGTCCGGGATCCCGGTGGACAGCCAAGATGGCTCCCGCCAGTCGCGGATCGCGCAGCGCCGCCACCAGTCCAGAGGCATTGTCGCAGCCACATTCAACCCACCCTCGCACGATCATCGCAGCCACGACTTCGGCGAGACGCGCTGAAACACCAGCAAAACCGACACGCGCCGAACAGGTCTCACGCCTCATCGCAGCAAGGATCGGTAAAAGTCCGGGATATCGCTCCCCCTGGGCGTCGGCGATCATGATCTCGGGCATGATACGACTCAGGCCTTGCATCCCGCCGAGATCGAATTCCATGTAACCGGTGAACAATACGGCGCTGGGAGACAGGTCGGCGGCGAGGCCGACGTTCACGTCCCCCACCGCATCGCCGAGGGGTTCGGAGTCGTAGCTGTCGATGCCCTGAACCACTACGCCCGGCCCGGACAGCCACTGATGGGGTCGACCGTGCGGGATGAACACAGCGTTGCCCGCTGACAGTTCGTGGACGGTGCCGTTCTCGGCACGCAGAAACGCGTGACCGACTGCGAGGAAGTGGAAATAGGCACGGCCCGGTTTCGCATCGAAGCCGATGCCGAATCGCGGACCGGCATGGACGCGACGGTACTGCACTCCACGCAACCGCATACTCGTCAACAGTTCGCTGATGAGGTCGGAGGACGAGGCGAACGTCCCGGCAGCCGACTCGGCCGGACTCTTGATCAAAACGGCCGGATCCTCGGTCATAGATCATCCTGAAAGTCGTATCTAGTGTTGACTCAAAGCCTTTCATGCGATCCAGGAGAAGTACAGCCGTTGTCCAGTGATGTGTGCAGCACCGCGCCCGATACCCGACCCGTCCGAGCAGCCGCATTTGTCGACCCGCCACCGCTGCCGGTAACACCGAAGTGGATGGCGGTGATGTCACTGGCTCTGGGCGTATTCGGACTGCTTACGGCCGAGTATCTTCCGGCTAGTCTGTTGACTCCGATTGCCGATGATTTGGGCGTGCCGGAAGCACTGGTGGGCCAAGCAGTCACCGTCACGGCTGGAGCAGCAATCCTCTCTGGACTACTGACGGCAAGCCTGACACGACGGATGGACCGGCGGATTGTTCTGCTCAGCTTCACTGTGCTGATGATCGCGTCGAACTCGCTCGTGGCCCTGGCCCCGAACATGTTGGTGCTGTTGGCGATGCGGATCCTGCTCGGTATTGCGTTAGGTGGTTTCTGGAGCATGGCGGCTGCCACGGCGATGCGCCTGGTACCGGAATCGTCGGTACCTCGCGCTGTATCAATCATTTTCAGCGGTATCGCCGTGGCAACCATCGTGGCCGTGCCGCTCGGTAGTTACCTCGGTGAACTGTCCGGTTGGCGCAGTGCCTTTTGGGTCACCGCGGCCCTCGGGGTCGTGACGCTTGCCTTCCAACTGTTCGCGTTGCCCCCGATGGCACCGCGGCACGAGGCACGGTTGAGAACTTTGTGGTCGGTGTTGGTACATCCACGCTTCGGGATCGGCATCGTCGGCATGTTGCTCGTCCATATCGGGCACTATGCACTGTTCACCTACATTCGACCGGCGCTCGAAACCATGGTCAATGTCGGCGCCTCCACCTTGACTGTTCTATTGTTCGCCTTCGGAGTGGCGAACTTGGCAGGCACACTTGTCGCCGGATGGCTCCTCCAACTCAGCCTGCGTCTGACATTGGCGCTGATGCCCTTACTGATCGGGACAGCTGCTCTAGGTCTGGCACTGGTGCCTGCAACTCAGAGCGTAAGCGCAGCCTTGGTGGTGTTGTGGGGCTTGGCATTCGGCGGAGTTTCGGTGGCGTGGTCGACGTGGGCGACCAGGACCGTGCCCGACAAGGCGGAAAGTGCAGGCGGGATCGTGGTGGTCGGTGTCCAGTCCGGAATCGCTGCAGGTGCCGCAGCAGGCGGTGCGATGTTCGGAGCCGGGGGTGCCATGGCGGTGTTTTCGGTTTTCGGAGTCGTGCTGATTGCGTCAGCATTGTTCATCACATTGTCCGTGAAGAACCCCGATCACCTTGCGTGACACCGGTTACCTGCATGCGGCGGCAGACTGGGACTACGAATCAGCGAGGTCAGCTGATCGGTGCGCGAGCAGCGTGATCTGGCCCGCTCAACTCTCGAACAGCTTCCGCGCCTCGAGCTTCGCCGCGAACGACAGAAGACCAGCCTCGGTGTGTGAGCGTCCGACGAGCTGTACACCGACAGGTAGACCGTCGACGTCGGCTGCTGGAATGGACACTGCGGGCAGTCCGATGAGACTCCACGGCGCGGTGAGTGAGAGCAGACCACTTGGAACGTCGACCGGCTGATCCTCGACACTCACCCGACGGCTGAACAGCGGCGGTGCCGAAAAGGGAATCGTAGGCAGCGCAATGAAATCGACCGCACTGAGTAGCTGAGCAACACCTGCACGGAACTGTTCACGAATTGCGATCGCCTGCAAGAACTGCGAATCGGTGTACGTGCCGCCCATCTCGAGACGCTCACGCACCTCTGGGTCGTAGAGATCGGTTGCGAGACTGAGCCTTTCGGCGTGGACCGCGTGAGCTTCACGCCCTTGGATGACACGATAGGAGAAGCGAAGTGCCTCCGCGCCGTGGATATCTATTTCGTCGGCGAGAAATGGTGCGACCAGATCGCGGGCAGAACGGGCAATCGATGGTTGAGTGGCATGAATTGATCTCGGCGATATCCAGCGAACGCGCACACCGGCGACGGAAGTGCCCTCGGCCGGTGGTGAGAAATCGTCGATCAACGCCGACAGTACGACGTGTGCATCAGCCGCACAGCGAGCAAGAACGCCCACAGTGTCCATCGAACTGGCCAGAGGAAGTACTCCGTGCGTGCTGATCGCCCCTTGTGTGGGGCGAACACCGACGACGCCGCAGCATGCTGCGGGGATTCGCACGGAACCACCGGTATCGGTGCCGAGTGCGACTGGAACGATGCCGGCAGCGACGGCGGCCGCCGAACCGCTACTAGACCCTCCGGACATGTGCCCCAATGCATGTGGGTTACGAGTGGGTCCAGTAGCAGCACGATCCCCCGTCGGACCGTTCGCGAATTCATGCGTCGTCGTCTTCCCGATCACTATCGCACCTGCGCGTCTGAGCCGCTCGACGCAATCTGCATCGCGAGCGGCGATCCGATTCACGAAATGACGCGAACTGGCGGTCGTCGGGAGACCTCGTACATCGATCATGTCCTTCACCGCTATCGGCACCCCGTGCAGCGGACCCCGGTCAGCACCTGCGGCCAATTCTCGATCGGCGGCGGCTGCGGCCGCACGAGCTCCGGCCACGTCGATGGTGACGAACGCGTTGATTGTCGATTGCGAGCTCTCGGCCTCCTCGATGGCAATCCCGATCAAGTCCGCTGACGTGACCCGACGAGCCCGAAGGTCCGCAGCCAGGTCCGTGATGGTTCTTCGGCTGAAGTAGCCGCCAGTCGCGGAGCCATGGACGGCCGAAGGGGGATTCTCCGTCATGCCGCCGACACGGTGAGCGCCGCGATGGCCTCGCGGAAGGGTTCGATCGGGGCGATGAGCAGACCGGCGCCCGCGTGTCCGCCCTCACGCAGGGCGGCACCCATGTGGATATGTGGAGTGATCGCGGTGGAAACCACACGTGCCGCGTCGATTCCGAACGGAACGCCACGAAACCCTAGATACGGAATCTTCCACCGGGGGTGCTCAGTGTGAGTAATGCCGTACATTGCCTCCGTCGTTTCGACCATGTTCTGAGCCGATCCGCCGCTGTAATCCTGAAGCGAAAAAGCAGCCGCCGCCGAGAGGCCGCCGAGTCCCACCGTCTCGGTGATCAGGCTCTCCCCGCCCATGTACGCAGTATCCTCAGCGGTGATCCCGTCGAAATATTTCGCCTGCAACGTGGGAATCGGCGCGCGAAACCATCGCTGGCCGGTGCCAGCTGTACGAATCGCGAACTCCTTCCCGCTCAACGCCATAGCGGTGACGATGCTGCTGTGCGGTGTATTGCTGGCGGTTGTCGCGATGCTCTTACCCGTCGCCATGGCGACATGGAGAAAGAACAGGTCGTTCCGACTGAGGAAGTTCAGAACGTCGCGGGTTGCTGCAGTGAAGCCGTTGGCCTCGAGAACAGACTCGTAGATCTGTTCGAAGAACACCGCTGTTGCCGCTGTATTACGGCTGTGCAAGTCATCGCCCATACCGAGGGCACGCCGAATGATCGGACTGGTGTGTAGACCGCCAGTGCGCCGTAGTGCCGCTGAGAGAGCTGGGCCGAGCACGTCCTTGATCCAGGTCAATTGTTGGTGTACGGCCTCGTTCCATACCCCGTAGGTGAGGCGTTCGCGGGCACTTCCCTCGTAGAGAACGCAGTGTCCGCGTGAACCCGACATCGAATCTTCGACAACGAGGACAGGCATCGACGCCGTCGTCACCCCGGTCAGCGAGCCTACGCTCCCGTAGTCATGGCACGGCCGGACGAGGATGTCTCCCGCATGCAGGAGAGCGTCGGCCTCTTCCACCGAGTTCGCGAGCCCCTCGAAGAGTGCTGCTCCCAGTATTGCTCGGCGCTGGCCTCCTTCGTATGCAGGCCAGGGCAACGGGGCCCCCGAGGTGAGGATGGTGTGGCGGGTCATGCCGGGGAGCGCATCGAGTGCCGGGGTGACGTCGATCAAGACGGGGTCTGCTTGCAGCATCGCATTCACTGCGACCGCATTTGCATGAATTCGCCTGTCCGACAATATGTCTTGCATAGCTTCTTCCTTTTGCTCGAGCTGTGTGTCGGTCATGCCCACCGACCAAGGAAATCGATCACAGCAGCATTGACTTCAGCGGGTTTGGACGCACTCAGGAAGTGATGCCCGTTCGGGATCGTCTCGAGGCGCACTTCTGCCGCACGGGTGAACAGTTTGATTTCGTCCTCGGCGTTGGCCACTGAATAAACCTGGTCTGCCGTGCCGTGGAGCCACAGAACCGGCTGCGTCACTTCGTCCAATCGCCCGAACAAGCCGTCGCGATCACGGAGATTGATCGTGGCGAGCCGCAGTCGGTGCCGGCCCGCGTCGCCGGAGTAGTTCGTGCGGTAGATCTCAAGCCACCTCACTCGGTCTTCCGGGCTCAAGCCTCCCAGCGCAGCGTCGAAGGTGGCATCGACGAAATCATCGGGAACAACCCAGTCGTCGTCGACCGGCTCGCCGAAGGCCTCGATGTAGGGGGTGCAGAATCCCGGCCCGTCCCAGCACCCGAGGTCACGACTGCGTTGACTCTCGACGTCCAGCGAGGTACCCAACGGAATCAGGCCTTTGACTACCTCTGGTGCCAGCAAGCCCATCCGAGTGGCAATCCACCCCCCTTGCGAAGTCCCCAAGACGAATGCGTTCGGAATGTCCAGTGCCGCAAGCGCCTGCAGATTCGCAACTGCGCTGTCCCAGTAGGTAAAATGCTTGTATGTCGAACGGGTTCGACCATGACCGTACGGCTCGAGCGCCAGCAGGTTGGCCCTGCCGGTCAGCGCAGTATCCGCGAACTGGTCGCGGTACAACTCCGCAGAGGTGGTGTACGAGTTGATCATGACCAGGGTCGGCAATTCGGGGTTGTAAGGTCGCCCGAACGTGGCCCCTATGACCGAGCCGCCGAGGTGGGGGATGGTGATGGTTTGATCAAACGTGCTCATGAACTCAATTCCTCTTCTTTGTGGGAAAGTCCCGAGATCGGGTCACGGTAAAGGTGCGGGCGCTACCTGGCCGGCACTCGGCACGGGTGTTGTCTGGCCGGGGCTGCGGGACGGCTCTCGGGCCGACTCGAAGAGCTGATCAACTCGTTCCAACTCTTCCCGGTCACTGGCTCGAAGGAGACTGACCGCGACGAAGACGACAAGATTGGCTACGAGGCCGACCAGCCCGGAACCTAACCCCTCAAGCCACGGCACTGCCCCGCCTTGGTCCATGTACGGAACCGTCAGCGCCAGAGCGATTACCGCACCGACGAGCAGCCCGGCGATTGCGCCGTCCCTGTTACCTTTGCGCCACATGAGTCCACCGAAGATCGGTACGGCAAGTTGGATGATGGCTTGATACGCCAACTGCGTGACGCCGGCCAAGTTGGGTGAATCGTAGATGCGGTACGCGATGATCGCGGCAACCATTGCGGTAACTGCCATCGCAGCCTTGGCGAGGTAGAGCTCCTGCTTGTCCCGCAGTGGGTGAACGACAGCAACGATGTCGTTTGCAACTTGAGTGCCGATCGCTTGGGTGACCCCGTCGACGAAACCCATTCCCGCCGCGAAAACTATGACAAGCGCGATCGCCAACAACCAGGTACCACCGGCGTCCTGCGCGATCGCGAAGAACGACGATACTGGATTGGCGGCCGCGAAAGGAATCGGCGCCGCGCACAGCGCGACAAACATGAGTAGAACGCAGAACACGAAGCCGATTGCCATTGTTTGCAGCGAGCCCTTTTTCACTTCACGCACGCTGGCCGCAGTGTAGATTCGCGTGAATATCATAGGCCAGCAAAGACTTCCAATGATTCCGGCGGCCACGATGCCGAAGTAGTAGAGTCCGCCTTCATCGGATCCGAAGCCGGGCAGGCTCAGTTGAGCGTCGGTAAGCTTGCTCATGTTCGAGATGCCACCGAAGTAGAAGAACAACAGGCCCAGGCACAAAATGGCCGATCCGATGTAGGCAACAATCCCCTGGACCATATCGGTGAGGATGAGACCCCTCATACCCATCTGGACGGTCCAGAACTGACGCACGACCAATACTGCAATCCCGATCAGGATGGAGTCGGCGTCAGAGAGTTTACCCAGCGATGCCCACTGAACTACCGCGCCCATTGCAATGAGCCCGAGAACGAGCCAGGGCACGAGGGCGACGACACTGATGGCGCTTCCGATCAATTTCAGGCCGCGGCTGTTGTACCGCAGGTCCAGTAGATCCGCCTGGGTCCGCAGGTCGAACTTCTTACCCCACTTCCATACTGGCCGGGCGATGAAATACATCGCGAGAACACCAAGGACGGAGTAGACGAGAAAGTACAACCCGATCACGCCACTAGCAACGGTCAGACCGAAAACCGCGGTAAAAGTCGAACCGGGCCACCATGAATTCGTGTACGCCATCGACACGAACCAGCTCGAAAACGAGCGCTCGCCGACGGCGTAGTTGCTGAACGTCGCGACGCTTTGCCGGTTCTTGGAGATGTGAAGGACAACAACGATGACCACGAAGAAGACGCCTAAGGCGCCAAAAGTGACGATCATCAGTCCACCGCTCCCTGACGACACTCGGTGACCCAGAGGCCGGTGACTGCTGCGATCGCAGCTGCGGACACGAGTATCAGGTACCAGACCGAAATCGGTACGCCGATGACCAGACCGTGCTGGTGGGACATTGCGATGTACAAAGGTGGCCAGAGCGCGATCATATTGATCAGCGCGAATAGTGCGCCGAAGGCGATGTTCCTCGCTGGGGAACGACTGAATAAGCCAGTGCGTTTCATTGGTACTCTTTTCGTCTCTGCAGGCCGTCAACAGGGCCGGCTGGGCGGCGTATAGCCAGATGAAAAGCGTATGAACAATCACATTCCTCGACCATCGGTCAGTTGACGTATTTTCCGCATACCTCCGGTCGGACATCGCATGCGGACACAACAAACCGAACGGGCGAAATGTACTGGGGCATCGAGAATTTCATAACCGGAACTGAACGGGCGAGAATCCGCCACTAAAGATGCGGCTGCTGCATCATCAACGGAGATACATCTTCCCTCACAACGCCTTTGGCGCTACCGTAGGGCTTTGGTTTACGCCCGTTCCGGCTACCCCGACTCGCTGGTCGTTGCGGTCACCCTGCCCGACGGTTGCACTCCGGGTCCTCACATCTCGCTCGCGAGCAACAGTCCTGCTTCCACAGCAAGCGCGGCGAGCTGCACCCGAGATTGGCTCCCAAGTTTGACGAGAAGATGCTCGACGTGGGTCGAAACGGTTCTAGGACTGATGAACAGCTTCTTCGCGATCTGGGGATTGGAATAGCCTCGGGTGACCCAGTGAAGAATCTGCACTTCCCGGCAGCTCAACCCGAACGGCCACGGAATCCGACGTTCAACAACCACGAGGGACGTTCCGGGACCCGCCGACAACTCGATCCGATGGCACGAACCATCCGACTCGGCCCACAAGTACTGCGCAGGTCGGCCAGCCCAATCCCGGATCGCTGACGCCAACCACCTGCGCGCAGACTCTCCAAGAACCGGACCCGCCGTATGACCGGGCAGCTCCGAAATTACGCCTGTATCGGTGACGATGGCGGCGTGCGCTGCCACCCCAGCCCGTTGCACGGCACCATGAGCGCTCCGGAAGAGATCACAGACGTCAGCGAGTACAGGACGGAACCTCTCGATCACGCGAAGTGCCTCGTTACTGGCGTCTTTGGGGCGCGCCCAACTCACGTGCAGAGCACCGGTATATCGCCCACCAGGCAACCTCAGACACATGGTCGCCCCCTCCTTGAACCCAGCGGGAATCAAGAATCCCTCGGCTGACTGAGTCTGCGCGAACGGAATGTGCCAATCCCTCTGCAAGTCCAGCCAACGAAGGGCGTGCGGAACCTGGGTATGCAACAAATGAAAGCCCGGATTCCCATCGACGAACGCATCGTTCATATGTTCGTCGAGCTCCCGCGTATAGCCTTCGCTCGCCAACGTGACGTGCCTATGACTTCCTGAACCCGCATCCCATGCCGTCAATGCGTATCCATCCCATGGAATCGAATCACGCAGGACTCTCATTGCAGCAGAAGCGCGCACGTGGACATCGGATAGTTCGACGAAACGGCCATCGTCCGGCGGGATCATGGCCGGAAGCAAAGCGTGGATCTGCATACGATACTCCTGGATCCGACTCCCCCAAGTACGTATAGGCTCTCATTGTCTCGCCAGTCAGGCAACATCGGGGAACGAGAGGGAAACCGGCGGCAGAGCCACACGCAGTGGTCGAAAAGTGGCTGGGTTTACGCCCACCCGGCGATCGGCTCGACCAAGCTGGGGTCGCTGTCCCCGGCATTTTTGGCGGCAGTCGAGACTTCGCAAAGCTCAGATGCGGCACCCGCAATCGAACTGTCACTGGCGGCAACCGCTGACAAACAGTGCGCGCAGATTGGCTGCAAGTTGACCACCAATGGTGAATCGGCAATCGTTCGGGCAGCGATCAAGGGTATACCGTTCGGCACCATCACAATTCACACTGAATCAGGGCCGATCCACACCGAATCGTTGTCGAACACCGGGACCGGCGGAGGTGCGTTCGTCGCCGCGGTGGGCAGTGCAGCAAGTTTCCGGCCATGTTCGATGACGCTGCCAGATGCCCGTTCTCCTTGAAGAGTGCCTATCGCCCTCAGTCTCAGTCGCCGTTCGAACCGCCGAATACAAGTTCAGGCGTGCCCACTACCGATAGGCCGGGGTGTAGTTGCTGCTGTAGGGACTCGATCCCGGCGGTGTCGAGTGTTCCGTGGTGAATCTGGCAGACCCAGTCGAAATCTTCTGTAGACCAGGCGATCTGATATCCGTAAGTCTTGGTTTTCCACGGCTGGTTCGATCGTGGCCTCCGGGCGATCCATCCCGCTTTATCACCGAGTTCTGCGGCGAATGCGCCGGTTTCGGGTTCGATCGAGTGAACGAAGCGTGGGGTCAGGTCCGTCAGCATGGGCACCCTGATGGGTTCGGCGGCGATCTCCTCATGAAACCAGCTCATCGACTCCTGCGCCGGCGTTACTGGTGGCCCGCCGCGACCGGTGAGGCTCCTCGATTCTGCATCGGTGGTGACCGGACCGTCCCAGGTGAACAGGGAGAGTTCGAGGTGCTCCCCCACTCTGAGGTCGGTGTATGCGGCGCCGTCGATACCGTCGCCGGAGTGTTGGGCAAGTACCGCACCGGTTTCGGCGTCGACGACAAGCCGCAGCGACGGCTTCGGCAGATTCCGGCTCTCGCGTGGGGCGAGATCCACCGACCAGCATCGACGGCCGAGGAACTCGACGTCTGTCACCGGCCCTGTCGGGCGTGAATGATCGTTGCCGACCCAATGCTCAACGCGCGGGGTGATCGCAAGGTATCGGCCCGCGCCGGGCGAGTGCACGTGATGGAGTTCGGTGCAGCGCGGTTGGTCTGGGTCGGCGGTGAAGTCCCAAGCGGTGGTGCCGTCGCTGACGAACATCACCTGCCCGTCGAGTGACTCGATCCTCGATCGGCGCCCCCACCGATACAGATGCACGCCGGGGAGGCGAACGGGAAGAAACACAGGTTCTTCACCGTAGCTGCCGAAGCAATAGTGAAACGGTTCGTCGGAATTGCGGTACGGGACCACGACCCCGTGGACCGGTTGCCGCGGTCCGTCGGCCAAGGTCACCAACATCTGCACCCATTCGGTCATCACTGCCTCCGTTATGCATTCGGGTATCGGTCGTCTGCGGCCTAGGTCAACGCGCCTCCCACTGGTTTCGGTGAGCTTTCCGGCCCGATCGCCTGCGCCGCTCAGCTCAGACATGCAGGACTCCCGCGATCGCTTCGGAAGCCGCGGGGTAGGCGCGGGTGTCGGCTTGTTCCCTCAACTCTGCCGAGGCGTAGGACAGGAGATTGTCGAGACGAACACCAAGCTCGTCGTACAGATTCAGCCGAGCTGTCAACATCAGTCCCGGGTAGTCACGATGCCGGAATCGGACATGGATCCGGCCGCTCGGCCAGTGGCCGACGTACGTGGCGCTCACCTGATCGACTTTGTCCGAGAACCGCATTCGGTCGAGACCGCGCAGGCAGTACTGCACGTACCCGTGATGATCGAGTGGCTCAGGCCCGACAGGCCAGCACCGATCGGTGATGTCGATGCCGCCGGTGATCAGCGAATGGATGCCGCCATCGACCCCGGTGGAAAGTACCGACCGACCGCCGGCAGGACGGGTAGCGGTCCTCGCGACCAACCACAGCCTCCTGGCCCCTGCGACCCCGTGGGCGACATCCATCCCGGGCAGCATCAAAGTCGTCACCGGCGACGGAACCTCACCACGGTAGGCCCGTACAGTTGTGGCGCCACGCGCAATGGGGTCTTTGCCCCAGTACCAGCGCACGTTGCCATCGAATGCGCGCTTGCGGCGATGGTTTTCGTTGTACGACACATCCGCATACTCGCTGGCGTACCCGACCTGCCGATTTTCCGCGCACAGGTAGGTGTTGCGGTCGATGCGCAGCGGGGCCGGATCATGCAGAGGTATCTGCAATACCGATGAGCTGTAACGCAACTCGAACCCGGCCCGCTTTCCTCCCGTGCCGTCCACGCGCGGCACCCGTTCCCACGGATCGTGCTCGACACCGAGATAGAGCGAGGATTCGTCGAACTCGGCCGACACGATCGCCGCGGCATCCACTTCGACCAGACGCATCCCACCACCCGGCTTGCTCACCAGCAGCGCCGGTTTGCGCCTCAGCGTCCGTGGCGGAATATCCGGCGAGGGTGAGATGTCGTTGTGCCTGCGTGTAGTCGTCATACACCAGGCGCCGGCGCGTCCCGCGCCGATCAGATGGTGCCCTTCGGTGTATTCGGACCGGTCGATGCCGTCGGTACCGACGTGAACCAAAGGGCCGTCGCGGTGATTCTGTATCCACAAACCGGACTCGTCGGCAGAGATCTGTGCTGGGCCGAATCCCGGAGGGGTCGGAGGAAGATCGGTCCACGCCACCAACCCCGCCAACGATTCTGTGTGCGGATCAATCAGTGCCGCAACGGGTTGACGCTCGTCGACCACCCACAGGTGAGCAGCGGCGAAGAAGACATATCGAGGGCGCAGGAACCTACGCCGGAGGTGGGCGCTCATGCGCCTTTCTGCAGAGTCATGACATCGACGGTACCAGCGAAACCGCATCGTGTACCGCAACGGTCGCCCGACTGGTTCGATTTCAGGGCTGCCGATCGCGCAACTCCTCGACGATAATCCACTGCGATCGAGGGTTGAGCGCACCGTGCGCTGTGATTGTTTCTTTGCTGCGGTGCACTATCTTCTTTTTGGACGTTCGATCAGGACGGGTCGACATCGGAGCGAATGAACTCCAAAGTGCCCGAGCACGTTCGACGCTTGGGCACTGTCGGACTTTGTTACCCGTCAGTCGGGGTGGGCTCAGGGTTTTCCTGGATGAATCGCAGATTGCAAACCCGTACGCTATCGCAATGGACTTGATGGTCTGGATCGTCACGACGCCATTTCTTGCAGCAGCACTGGCGGGCGTGATGCGACGAACGCTGGGGACGAGAGTCGGATGGCCGCGAACCCTTGCGGTCGCGGTGATAGCACTCTCGGTGGGGGTTCCACTGTCGGGATACGTCGCAACACTTGCAGGAATTGCCAGCCAGGACGATCAACTTCTGGTGAGCGTAGGAACAGCGCTCATATTCTTCGGAGTTGTCGCGCTCTGGGTGTTCGCAGCATGCCTGGCCGCATTGGTTTTCCTCGAAGTTGTCCTTCCAACAGGATCCATCCCCGGACCGCCAGAAGCATTGCAGCGCAGCCGAAAATCGTGGCGCCGAACCAAGCGATACGTCCAGATCATGGGCATCGTCGTGCGAGCGGGAGGCGGGCCCGCTCTTCGTGCTGGGCCATCAGCGCCTCAGTTCGGGGACGCGCTAGTGGAAGTAATCAACCGGTGCGGTGTCACTTTCGTCAAGTTGGGACAGATCCTCGGCACGCGAGACGACCTCATACCACCCGAGTTGGCTCGCACTCTCTCGTCTCTGCAAAGTTCGGCACGACCGGCTGATCCAGTCCGCATTGCGGAGCTACTGGCATCGGAACTCGGCGACGCACCAGAGTCGGTGTTCGCATGGTTCGATGTGGAGCCGTTCGCCGCCGCCTCTGTCGCACAGGTACATTCCGCGCGCACCGTTGAAGGCGTCGACGTTGTGGTGAAGGTTCAACGCCCCGAGGCGAGCGCGCAAGTGAGCGTGGATTGCGATATCTTCCTTCGCGTTTCGGCGCTCGCGGAGACCCGTTTTCCCTGGGCACGCGATATCGGCGTTCACCGACTCGCCGGGGGCCTCGTCACGTCACTGCTCGAGGAACTCGACTACCGCACCGAAGCAGCGAATACCGGCGCGATTGCTTCCACCATGTCGAACCGCCCGGATATCGTCGTTCCGCACATCTACCCCAACCTCAGTAGCGGACGGGTGCTCGTGATGGAACGTCTTCACGGCACACCGCTTTCCGACGGTGAGTCGGCGCTCACCGGCCTCGACCGCGACACCCGCAGCAGCATCGCCAACGAACTTCTTGCGTCGTTGCTCGACGGGATCTTTGTCCACGGCGTGTTTCACGCGGACCTGCACCCCGGCAACATCATGATCCTCGATGACGGCCGGGTCGGGCTCCTCGACTTCGGCGCAGTAGGGGTTCTGGACGGCGAGACACGGATCTTGTTCGCCGTGCTCCTCAACGCTGCCCTCGCAGGTGATCCGGTGGCGACAGTCGACGCGATGCTGATGGCATTCGACGTGCCGCCCGAAGTTGATCGCGGAGCACTACGTCACCAGGTGGGCCGAGAGATCACCCTGCTCAGTGTCCAACCCAATGTTTCCATGGCATCGTTCGCGCGAATGTTCACTGTGCTTCGCGAACACCGAATCGGAGTGCCGGGAGACGTCGCCGCCGCTTTCCGTTCGCTCGCGTCCTTGGAGCGCGCCCTGCGGCTCCTGGATCCGCAGATCGACCTCGTCGCTGCTGTTCGGGCCGAAGTACCCCGACTGTTGACCCATGTCGCCAGCCCGACTGCAGCCGCGCAGGCAATCCTGTCGACGACGGCGGTCACAACCGCGGTGGTCCGGCGCCTGCCTGGTCAGCTCGATCAGATCGCGACCTCGATCGCGTCGGGAAGCTTCACACTTCGCACTCGCTCGGTTGCACACCCCGACGACAGGCGATGGCTACGACGGTCGGCGAACAACGCCCTGGGTATGGCGGCGGGAGTGACCGCGCTGATCGTCGCGGCGATCCTGCTGTTCGTACCTGGCGGACCACAACTCACACCTCAGCTGTCGGGCTATGCACTCGCGAGTGCGGTACTGGGCTTCGTCGGCGTCGTTCTGTGCATGCGGACCGTGTTCCGTTTGTTCACACTCGACAACAGGTAACCGAGAACTGATTTTCATCGCTTGATCTCGATGTCGTCGAAGTCGAGCGCCAGGAGGGTCGGCCGCGAGAGAACGCGACTGCCTGGGCCCCGCGGGAGAACGCGCCGTCGAGTGGGAAAGGTGAGACCGTCGAACTGACGGTGATGGTCACAGTAGAGAGCAGCTTTCGCCCAGCTGCCTACCGGTTCGGCGACGAAGTCGTGACGGCGGATGAGGCCACCGTTGTCGACATAGAAGGTCTGCTGCCGGCAATGGGTGTCGATTTCTGGCGCAAATGTTGCTTGTAGTCGTCGCCATTGCTGCCCGGATTCCTGCCAAGGTTCGGCTTCGGTGACAGTGATGTCGTCGCGGGCGAGCAGCAGCGGTGCGTTCAGATAGTTCCAAAAGGCGTAGCCGGCAAAGTAAGCGGTGTCGAGCGCGTCCCAGTGGAGGTTGCGCCGGACTCCACTCAACCCGAAAAACTCTGGACGTGGGTCGGTTCGCCTCCCGAGTTCTTCGCCGTCACGAGTTTCGATCCGCACGACGCCCTTGTCGAACACAGCGCACTCGCCGACACGCGGAAAGTCTTGGAGGACAGTGCGTTGCTCGGCGACTTCAACCTCGACCGTGAACTTCGCCAGCTTGTTGCCGGGGAAGCGCTGAGGCAGCAGACCGCCCAAACGTCCCCGTGCCGTGATCGCTGAAACAGACTGCCAACGTTCGACTCCGCCATGTGCGGTGAGGACTTCATCGAGTAGTTCGGTCATATGTCGACGCTCTCCGTCCCTTGACGGAACTGTGGAAATCAGCGATCAGACGGACGCGTAGTTGTAGTTGCGTTCCTCCCGCGGTACCACTGCCACCCCGCGGTGATGATGACAGCGCCGGCAAGGGACCCGAGGATGCCGCTCGGGCGCAATGATAATCCGTCGCCCGCAATCAAACTCACAAGCAGTCCGCCCACCAGCGAACCACCGATTCCCGCGATGAACGCGAAGGTCCAATCCACTCGTGCGGCCCTTTGTCCCAGAATCAACTGGGCTCCCGCTCCGATGACGATTCCGAACAGAAGTATTCCGATGATGAGCATGAGCTGAGACCCTTTCGTGGAGTGACGACGCAAGGCGCGAACGACTTACTCTGCGCCATCTTTCCGGTATGTCTCTTATGTCGTGGTGAAATCCGTGTGAAAGGTTGTCGCCACCCACTCCACACTGCTAGGACGACGCCAGTGTCGTCGCCCAGCGGTAGTCCGCCTTACCGGCCGGGGTCCTCTTGACTTCATCGACCAGCACGATCGTGCGCGGCACCTTGTAACCGGCCAACGTCTTACGGCAATGTTCCTGAACCGCTTCGAGAGTCAGCTCGTCGGACTCGGGATAGGTCGCGATCACCGCGGCAACCTGCTGCCCCATGCGCGCGTCGGGTGCGGGGACGACAAGCGCGTCGGAGATCGCCGGATGCGCGTGAAGGGCAGCCTCGACCTCTTCGGCGAAAACCTTCTCGCCGCCGGTGTTAATGCACTGTGAGCCGCGGCCCAGGAAGACAATCGTGCCGTCCGCTTCGACCTTGCCCATGTCGCCGAGCACCGAAAGACGGGTGCCGTCAGCGCGGGTCGGGAACGTGCGGGCGGTCTTCTCTTCGTCCTTGTAGTACCCGAGCGGGACGTTTCCGATACGCGCGATGTAGCCCACGTCGTCGGAGCCGGCGGGGATCTCTTCGAGCCGCTCGTCGACCAGGATCATGTTCGGCGAGGGCGGCATTCGCAGATTTCCCGCCTCATCGATGGAGAAGGCGCCGTCATTACCGGACTCCGAGGCTCCGAAGTTGTCCCGCAACAGCAGGTCCGGCTTCACCGCCAGCATGCGGTCTCGAACGCTGGTGGACCAGATCGCACCACCTGACGTGATCGAGAAGAGACTGCTGAAATCGACCTCGTCTTTGCGTCGTTCCATCTCGTCGACCAACGGCAGTCCCATGCCGTCACCGACGATCAGGATCACCTGTACCGAATCCTTCTCGATCGCTTCGACGACCTTCTCCGCAACGAATTCTCGTCGTAGAACCACGCGGGCACCGAGGGTGAGGAAGGTGAACAGCGAATACAACGCTGCGCCGTGCATGAGGGGGGCGGCAATGAGGAACGAGAGTTCCGGAAATTCCTTTGCAGCGCTGGCTATCTCGGCGAGGTCCTGTCGAGCTTCCTCGCCGTACGGATTTCCGCCGGAGAGCGGCTTACGGAAGAAGTCGTCGTGACGCCACATGACACCCTTCGGGTATCCGGTCGTCCCGCCGGTGTAGAGCAGGTACACGTCGTCGCCCGAACGAGAATCGAACTCCCCTACCGGTGACATCTCGCGAGCGTCGTCGAAGGAAACCACCGACACTTCATGCGCTTTCGCGGCAGCGACCAGTTCGGCCTCGACCTCGCCGATCACGATCACCGTCTTCACCTTCGGGCATGCACCGAAAAGGGAAGCAAGGACACGCTGATGCTCGGGGAGTTCCACGACCACTGCGACCGAGTCGGAGTTGGTGAAGATGTACTCCAGCTCGGCGGGCGTGTACCGGTAGTTCACATTGATCGGGACCGCACGGATCTTGATCAACCCGAGGATCGACGTGACATGTTCGACGCTGTTCTTCAGGAACAGGGCTACATGATCGCCGCGCGAGATGCCGGCTTGCGCGAGCAGGTTGGCCGTTCGGTTGGCTTCCGCGTCCAGCTCAGCGTAGGAGAAGTTCTCTCCCTCGTAAGTCAAGGCGACGCGATCAGGCACCGAGCTGGCGACGGTTTCGAATACATCAGCGAGGTTGAACTGCATCGTCTTCCCTTTCAGAGTCTGCGCCGCGATACCGAGGCATACAACCCTGAATCTAGAACACGTTCCATGTCACCCGAGGCAAAACGGAGCGATTAGCTGACCATTACCTGGACCTGACCTTGATCGGCGCAGCGACGGCCGAGCCCGCACCGCCCGACACCCATTCGGCGAGCAAGGTCTGCCACGACCCGCAATGGCAGCGCAGGTAGGTGACCGTCCCCTCGCTGGTCCGATGCCGAGATTCGATCTCCCAGCGGTGGATGCAACTTATCGGCGCGAAATCTGTTTTCTTCATACGACGAGCATGATGTAATGGCATTGTGCATCTCAACCCTTACGGCGAATATGCGGTGACGCTGGCCGCCGACCTGGCCAATCGAAATCCCGAGACCTTGGCCGAACTCGTCGAACGCTGCGTCGATGCAGGCATCATTCTCGATTTCCCCATCGCCGAGAAGGACCTCGACGAGACCCTCGACCTTCTGATCGAGTGGTCGAAAATCGTCGACGTCACGGAGGAGGCAGCCCGCGCCGAGTTGGTGAACGTCATGCTCGAGCAAGCGTCGGCGTATCCGCGCATGACCAACCACGCAAACGACGGGTGGCATCTGCACTACCGCGATCCGCAACAGTCGCTCGCCGAGGTCCTCAAAGCCCTCTTCTCGGTAGGCACGGCGCTGCACCTCGTCGGCCGCGGAATGCACAGATTAGGTCGGTGCACCCTGGACGAGTGCACCAACATCTATGCGGACACCTCACGCAACGGCAATCAGCGGTACTGCTCCCCCACGTGTGCGAATCGCGACGCGGTGCGACGCCACCGCGCGCGCAAGTGAGCCGGACCGATTACGACGCGGGACCTACTACCTCGAAATCCGAGCCACCTTGGTAGTCGAACTGGAAGCTGCCGCCGCTGCTTCCCGAGCTGATTCGATTCCACGCGTCGATCAAGTCCTGGACCGTGTTGTATCCCAGGTCCTCCAAAGATCCTGAGAGACTTCCGGTTCCGGCGCCCTCGAACCAGCCGCCGACCACAACGGCCTGCGGAATCGCGATAGTGGGGTTAGTCGGATCGAGCAGTCGAACGCACGCTCCCGCAACGGCGTACACCCCGGCCGGCAGATTCCCGACGGTCCGCGTGATCGTCTGCCCAGGCGAAACGGCAAACAGATCGAGGATGTTGCTGACGGTCGGATACACCAACACGCCGGGCTGGAGCAGCTTTGCCGGATCGCGGATCACGTCGGGGACATCCCTGGCGTTGAGGATCGCCACTGTGCAGTTGATGAAGCTGAACCGCGGGTTCGGATTGGTGATGGTGAAGGTGATCGCATTGTCCGCTGCGCTCACCGACACCGGAGGCGGGAGAATCGCCGGTGCTGCCGACGCCGTCGCCGGAGTCATGACAACCAGTCCCACGACGGCGGCCGACGCCGCGACAATGCTTCCGAGAGCGCGTTTGAATCCACGACTTCGCATTTCCGAACCTCCAGGCAAGTCGGTCAGATCACCAGATGCCTGAAGAATAGACCGCTCAGTCGGAAAATTGGGGAGACAGACGGTGAGCTACCCGAAAAGTCCTTCGAGGCTGCCGCTGCCAAACAGGTCGCTCAGGCTTCCGGTATTGATGCCGCTGAACGGTCCACCGATGACAACGAGGCTCGGCACGCCAGGAACAGGCTTACCCAACGTCTCCAGATCGAGAAGATCGGAGCAGGCACCGAGCACGGCGTAGGTTCCGTCCGGAACATCGGTCACGGTGTTGGTGACCGTCTGCCCCTTACCGACGGCGAACAGTGAGGACGGGTCGGTGATCTTGGGGTACACCACAAGGTTCGGATCGAGCAGCTTGAGCGGATCATCAAGCACGGCAGCAGAATCCGCGGCGTTGACGACAAACGCCTGGCACAACGGGGCAATGCCCGTGTTGTTGTTCGTGATCGTCAGTGCCAGATCGTTTCCGGTCACCTTGTACGAGACGACCGGCGGGACCACCTCGGCCGACGCAGTTGCAGGATTGACCATCGCGACGCCTGCCGCGGTTGCAGCGGCGACTGCCACGGTTCCCACGACGCGACGTACTCCACTCGTGCCCAGCTTCATCGAGGATCCTTTCGTACTGCGCCTTGAGTTCGGCAACAGTGCGCAGCCTAGAACGGATCTACTGACCGAATTGCGTGAATAGTCCCGGAGGGAGGCCGTGCCCGAAAGATCGGGACAAACGTCCCCTTCTCGAAGAGCTCGCTGTTCGACTCAGTTCCCACTGGAGACGAAGGGCGTTCGCACCGGTCCGCCGACCGAACCGTGCGGTGCTACCAATCCACGCTTTTCGAGGATCGGACGCACGCCCTCACCGAACTGATACGCCTCTTCGAGATGGGGATAGCCCGACAATACGAAGTGATCCAGACCGATCGCCGCGTACTCGGCAATCCGATCAGCCACTTCTTGGTGCGAACCGACCAATGCGGTGCCTGCACCCCCTCGCACCAATCCGACGCCGGTCCACAGGTTCGGCGCAATCTCCAGCGACCTCGCTCCGACGCCCTCCTTGTAAGCCGAACCGCCGCCGTGCAATTCGAGCATTCGACGCTGACCTTCGGAGCCGGATCGCGCAAGACTCGCCTGAGCCTGCTCGACGGTCGCCGGATCGAGCGCACTGAGCAGCCGATCCGCTTCTGCCCATGCCTGTTCCGAGGTGTCCCGGCTGATGACATGCAGACGGATTCCGTAGTCGAGGTGACGACCTTGGACTTCCGCGAGGTCGCGGATCCAGGCGATCTTGGCGGCAACAGCGGACGGCGTCTCACCCCACGTGAGATACGTATCCGCGTAACGCGATGCGACGGTTCCGGCCGCCGGCGACGATCCGCCGAAGAAGATGGGCGGTACCGGATCCGGAATACGCTGCAGCGTAGCCTTTTCCACGTTGACGTACTCGCCGGAGAAATCAACCGGACCGTTACCGGACCACAACTGGCGGATCACGTCGAGGAACTCGCCGCATCGTGCGTACCGTTGGTTCTTGTCGAGGAAGTCACCGAACGTGCGCTGCTCGTGGTCCTCCCCGCCGGTCACGACGTTGAGCAGCAGACGACCGCCCGACTGCCATTGGAAGGTTGCGGCCATCTGGGCGGCCAGCGTCGGGCTGAGCAATCCCGGTCGCAGAGCAACCAGAAACTTGAGCGTCTCGGTGGTCTCGAGCATCATCGCAGTCGTCAGCCATGCGTCTTCGCACCACGCGCCGGTCGGCGTGAGGACGGCCTCGAAGCCGTTCGTCTCGGCGGCCGCGCCGATCTGATTCAGGTATTTCAGCGTCGCCGGACGATCACCGGACATCGAGCTGCCGTGCCCACCCGCCATCAGATTCCGGGAATCACCGTAAGTAGGCAAGAACCAGTGGAAGCGCAGTGACACGGTGATTCCTTTCGTCGACGAACAGGCAGAACTCTTCTGTCATTACAACCACAGTCCACCTCGAAGAACAGGGTTGAAATCACCCTGATCGCTACGGGTGCCCACTTTCGGCTCCGGCGATACCTTCGTGAATTTGCACCGCGACCCGGGGGCTCCGATGACCACGTTTGCCGAAGTCGAGCACAATTCACCGTTCTCGAACGAGACCGACGACGAGCGGCGATCCAGACTGAGAACCGTCGTCGCCGCGAGCCTGCTCGGCACGACGGTCGAGTGGTACGACTTCTTCCTCTACGCGACGGCCGCGAGCCTCGTCTTCAACCAACTGTTCTTCCCCAACCAGAGTTCCTTTGTCGGGACCATGCTTTCTTTTGCGACCTTCGCGGTCGGCTTTCTCGTTCGCCCCATCGGCGGAGTGGTGTTCGGTCACATCGGCGATCGCATCGGGCGCAAGAAAACGCTTGCCCTCACGATGTTCATCATGGGTATCGCGACGGCGCTCATGGGTGTCCTTCCGACCGCAGCTCAAATCGGGGTCGTTGCACCGATTCTGCTTCTGCTGCTTCGTATCCTGCAGGGATTTGCTCTCGGTGGTGAGTGGGCCGGAGCCGTTCTTCTGGCGGTCGAACACAGTCCGGAGAAGAAGCGCGGGCTGTTCGGCAGCATCCCGCAGATCGGACTGGCTCTCGGCTTGGCTTTGGGCACAGGAATGTTCGCACTACTTCAAACGGTCTTCGACGACGAACAGTTTCTCCGTTTCGGCTGGCGCATAGCCTTTGTTCTGAGCTTGGTACTCGTGATCGTGGGGTTGGTGGTCCGTTTGAAGGTCGACGAGACGCCGGCATTTCAGGCCGTTCGCGACCTCGAACAGCGCTCATCCGCCCCGCTCAGGGAAGTCTTTCAAGGAAGAGTCGCGCGAAACACCGTACTGGGCATGCTGTCTCGCTGGGGCGAGGGCGCCGCGTTCAACACCTGGGGCGTCTTTGCAATCACGTATGCAACCAAGACTCTGCATTTCGAAAAGGTTCCGGTACTTCTTGTGGTCACCGTGGCCGCAGTAGTGATGGCGATCTTGCTGCCGTTTTCCGGTTCACTCGCTGATCGGTTCGGCCCGCAACGGGTCTACATCGTGGGCATCGCCGCGTACGGCCTCGCGATCTTCCCCGCCTTCGCACTGTTCGGTACCGAGAATCTCCTGCTCTTCGGAGTCGCGATGGTCGTGGTCTTCGGAGTGATTCATGCCTTGTTCTACGGCGCCCAGGGAACGCTGTATGCGAGCCTCTACCCCACAGAAATCCGGTACACCGGGTTGTCGGTCGTCTACCAGTTCTCTGGTATCTACGCCTCCGGCGTCACACCTCTGATCCTTACTGCACTGATCGGCGCCACCGGCGGTTCACCGTGGCTGGCCTGTGGATATCTGGTGGCTACCTCGGCGATCAGCGTCGTCGCCACTGCGGCGATCAGGAAGCGTGATCTGCATCTGTAGCGATCACATCTGAATATTCACCTCTCTTGCACATTTACTAGATATGCATAGAAATACCTGCGAAGAAGAACAGATCGAGATACGCCTGCGCATCGGATACATCGGTGTATCGTTTGGGGTCCCACCCTGACGGAGGCGCCGATGACGACTGGAACGGACAACTCTCCGGCCAAGCGTGTCACCAAACGCCGTGGTCAGACCCGGCAGCGCCTGCTCGACGCGGCTGCAGATGTCTTCTCCGAATCCGGGTTCGGGCACGCCACGGTCGAGCAGATCTGCGAACGCGCCGGATACTCCCGAGGCGCGTTCTACTCCAACTTCGATTCACTCGACGAATTGTTCTTCGCGATGTGGGAGCAGCGATCTGCATCAATGCTCGCCGATCTACGGCTGGCGACGGAGTCGATCACCGCCGGCAACACCGTCGACATCCATGCCGCTGTCGCCCGGATCGTGGCGGTGGTTCCGGTCGACCCCCAGTGGTACCGGATCAACGCGGAATTCACAGCCCACGCGCTCCGTAACCCGGCACTTCGCAAAGCCCTTGCCGACCGTGAAGACGCGATCCTTCGCACCCTGTTGCCCATCGTGGAGTCCGCACTCAGCGATGTCGGGCGAACAATCGTCGGCGACCCGACGGCGTTGGGACGGGCATTGGTTGCAGTGCACGACGGCACCAGCGTGCAGTGCCTCGTCGATACCGACACCAACGCCGCCTTTGCACTGCGCCGCGATATCTTCACTCGAATTCTGCTGTCCTACAGCGAAATAATCCAGAACAACCAATCGGAAGAGGAGTTGTCGTGAGCGAACAAGCTGACGTCATCGTTGTCGGGGCAGGGCTGGCGGGACTGGTCGCCACCTACGAACTGACGCGGGCGGGCCGCAAAGTCCTTGTCGTGGAACAGGAGAACGCTGCCAACCTCGGCGCGCAGGCATTTTGGTCTCTCGGCGGACTCTTCCTCGTGAACAGCCCCGAACAACGCCGACTCGGCATCAAGGACTCCCTCGAGTTGGCGATGCAGGACTGGATGGGCACAGCGGGATTCGACCGCGACCGCGAAGATCACTGGCCGCGTCAGTGGGCCAAGGCGTACGTCGAGTTCGCGGCCGGCGACAAGCGTCAGTACCTGCACGATCTGGGGCTTCGCCTGATGCCGAATGTCGGCTGGGCCGAACGCGGCCGCGGAATGGCTCTTGGACACGGCAATTCGGTGCCGCGCTTCCACCTCACCTGGGGAACCGGCCCCGGCGTGGTCGATGTCTTTCTGACCAAGGTGATTGCGGCCCAGAAGCGCGGACTGGTCACGTTCAAGCACCGCCACCAGGTGGATCAGTTGGTGGTCACCGACGGCGCGGTCACCGGTGTACGAGGAACCGTCCTCGAACCTTCCAGTGATCTGCGCGGCGTGAAGAGCTCACGCACTCCCGTCGGCGAGTTCGAGTTCGCCGCACAGGCCGTCGTGGTCACCTCCGGTGGAATCGGCGGCAACTACGAACTGGTGAAGAAGAACTGGCCCGAGCGACTCGGCAAGGCACCCAAGCACATGCTGACGGGAGTACCGGCGCACGTCGACGGGCGCATGCTTGAAATCACCGAATCCGCGGGCGGAAACATCGTGAACCGCGACCGCATGTGGCACTACACCGAAGGCATCCAGAACTGGAATCCCATCTGGCCGAACCACGGAATCCGAATCATTCCCGGACCGTCCTCGATGTGGTTCGACGCCACCGGCAAGCGTCTGCCGGTCCCCAACTTCCCGGGCTTCGACACGATGGGAACCTTCAAGTACATCCTGGACAGCGGCCACGAGTACACGTGGTTCATCCTCGACCAGAAGATCATCGAGAAGGAGTTCGCACTCTCGGGATCGGAACAGAACCCGGACTTCACCAACCGCGACTTCAAGCTCCTCCTCGAACGAATCAAGAAGGGCGCGCCGGGACCGGTCGAGGCGTTCAAGCAGAAGGGCGCCGACTTCGTTGTGCGCAACAACCTTCGTGATCTGGTCGACGGCATGAACGCCCTCACTGACGAACCGCTCCTCGACTACGAGGACATCGAGCGCGAGATGATCGCCCGCGACCGCGAAGTCGACAACAAGTACAGCAAGGACTTCCAGGTCACCGCCATCCACGGTGCCCGTAATCTGTTGGCAGACAAGATCGTGCGCGTCGTTGCACCGCACAAGATCCTGGACCCCAAGAACGGCCCACTGATCGCGGTCCGGTTGCACCTGCTCACACGCAAGACTCTCGGCGGCTTGGAAACCAACCTGGATTCGCAGGTCATCAAGGCCGACGGCAGTGTCTTCGACGGCCTGTACGCAGCCGGTGAAGTCGCGGGCTTCGGCGGCGGCGGAGTCCACGGTTACAGCGCACTCGAGGGGACCTTCCTCGGCGGCTGCATCTTCTCGGGCCGCGCAGCCGGACGAGCATTGGCGCGCGACCTGTAGCCCCGAAATCAGGCGAGCGAATGCGTGACCAGAATGTGGTGGGCACGCATTCGCCGCGCCTCGTGCACGGATTGATGGTGGTGATGGTGCGTCGGCCCGCGCGCGTGGCGGACCAGATCGTGAACAGTTCGGATGACGGTCGGCATTGCGACCCTCCCTCAGGAGATGGCGACTGCTGTTGTCGGTGAAATCACTGTCTGGACACCGCCACTCGCGCCACCTCCTCCGGATCGATCAGGTGGGTATGGTCGTCGTCACCGACATCGATCTGCACGACGTCGATACGGCAGTTGAATGTGGTTGCGCCACTGTAATCAACACTGACAGGCATGCCGTAGTCGTCACCGATATCGGTGGTCTCGTCCGCGGAGAACACCATCGGTTGAGTCTGCTCGACGCGACCCGAGCCCACTTCGCGACCGTCGTGATAGATCGTGACCCCGCCACCTCTCGCGAGACCACCTCCGTCGTAGGCGAACTCAGCCCTGATCTGGTGGGATCCTGCCGGAATGTCTTCGTCAGAGCCGATGACGAACTCGGTCATGCCCAGTAAGTTGTAGACGAATTTGGCGCGACCTTCCCGCGCGTAGAGTGCCCAGCCCCCGAACCTGCCTCCCTGCGCGATCATCACACCGTTTGCTGTGATGCCATCCGCGACGTCGACAGCTGCTGTCACACTGAACGATCGGTTCTTGATGCTCAGCACGCTGTGCTCGCTCAGTCGCTTCATTCCGGGAAACAGAACCTGTCTGTTCCCCGACACCAACTGCGGGCGCCCCGCGATGTGAGGGTTGAACCTCTCGAATCTTCGGTCGTCGATGGGGAGCACGTTGTACTTGACCGCTTCGATCAACCACAAACGTTGCAGTGCAGCGAGTTTCTCCGGCATCTGGGCCGCCAAATCTTTGGACTGCGTCCAATCCTGTGACCCGTCGTAGAGTTCCCAGACGTCGTCGTCGAGAGCGGGGAGTACCTCCGCGAACAGCCACGGAGTGCTGTGCCTGGTGACCGCACTCCAACCCTTGTAATAGATACCGCGATTGCCGGCCATCTCGAAGTACTGCAGATCGTGGCGTTCCGGGGCTTCGGCGTCGTCGAAGGTGTAGACCATGCTGGTCCCCTCGACGGGCGATTGCTGGACGCCGTTGACAAAAGTCGGTTCCGGTAGTTTCGCGGCTTCGAGGATCGTCGGTGCAACGTCGATGACGTGGGTGAACTGCGACCGCGTCTCCCCCTTGGTCCGAATCCCTGCAGGCCAGTGCACGATCGTCCCGTTACGGGTGCCACCCCAGTGTGACGCAACCTGTTTCGTCCACTGATACGGCGTACACATTGCCCACGCCCACCCCACGGAATAGTGGTTGTACGCGTCCTTGGTGCCGAACTTGTCTTTCACTTCCGCCATGAACTCCGGCGTCTCGATGGCGGCGAGTCCGTTGAAGTTGGCCATCTCGTTGAAGGCCCCGTTGATAGTCCCCTCTGCGGATGCTCCGTTGTCGCCGATGATGTAGTACACGAGGGTGTTGTCGAGAGCCCCGAGTTCTTCGATCGCATCGACAAGCCGGCCGACATGAAAGTCGGTGTGTTCGAGAAATCCTGCATAGACTTCCATTTGGCGTTCGAGGACAGGCTTCAATTCCTCACTCATGTCCTCCCACGCCGGAATGGCCTCAGGGCGCGGGGTGAGAACCGCATCCGCGGGAACGACTCCCCGCTGCTTCTGCTGCTCGAGAATCGACTCGCGTTGAGCATCCCAACCTCCTGCGAACCGCCCCTCGTACTTGTCGGCCCACTCCTTCGGAACATGGTGCGGCGCATGGGTAGCGCCGGGAGCGAAATAGACGAAGAACGGCTTGTCCGGAGCCAAGGACTTCTGCATGCGAACCCAGTCGATCGCGTGATCGGCAAGGTCTTCGGTGAGGTGATAACCCTCCTCCGGTGTCTTGTCCGGCTCGACAGGCGCGACGCCCTCGTACAGAGCCGGGTAATACTGGTTGTTCTCCCCGCCGATGAATCCGTAGAAGTGCTCGAACCCGCCTTCTCCCGTCGGCCACGATGTGAACGGTCCCACCGGGGATGTTTGCCACGGCGGAACCTCGTGACACTTGCCGAACTGCGCCGTCGAGTATCCGTTGAGTTTCAACGTCATCGGCAGTGCGGCTTTGGTATTCGGCCGCAGGCCGGAAAGACCAGGAGCCGAGGTAGCGGTTTCGGTGATCGATCCCATGCCGACCGAATGATGGTTGCGCCCGCTCAGAAGAGCGGCGCGGGTCGGAGCACACAGTGCCGTCGTGTGAAACCGCGTGTACGTGAGCCCATTACTTTGCAATCGCTCAGCAGTCGGTGTGTCCGCTGGTCCTCCGAAGGCACTGCTCGCGCCATATCCCACGTCGTCCAACAGGACCACCAGAACATTGGGTGCGCCGGCCGGCGGTAGTAGCGGAGTGATCGGCGGAAACTCGGTGTCCGGATCCTTCGCGTCGTACGTCACCAGACCAAGATGTTGTCGATCCGGAATCGGTAGTACGGCGCGGCTCTGGTCTGTCGGATCCGTCATGACGTCTCGCCTTCTGTCTCTCACATGGCTCTTTCAAGCGTTTCAGGATCACGACGACGTCGACATCATCCGTTTCGGGTGAAGGCGCACCATTGCCGCAGCGTGGAGGCTTGAAGTGTGGATCAGCCCGGACGTTTCGCTCCCACCCCGATCGGGCATGCCTTCCTCGTCCCCCGGCGCCGTGTACGTGCAGGCCTGACCCAGATCCTGTGCGTCGTCGTGGGACTGGCTGCCGGACTGGGGATGCCGTATGTCCGGAGCGGCCCGATGATTCCCGCCCGTCAGGTCAGCGAGATGCTCGTTGCCCTCGGACTGGGGTTACTGGGTGTAGTGGCAGTGATCTTCTCGCTGCTGTTCCTCGTCGTCCAGTGGGCCGCGACCACCTTCACTCCTCGCTTGTTGTTGTTCCGCGACGACCCCATCGTGTGGCGGACGTTTGCCTTCGCGATAGGCCAGTCGGTTTTCGACATCACGGCGGCGCTCGCCATCAGCAACGAAACGGACGTGTCGGTGATCGTGCCCAGCCTCGCAGTGCTGGCGCTCTTGGCGACGCTGACGCTGATCAGGCTGCTCCAGCTGCGCGCATTCTCGGCCATCCAGTTGGCTCCTGTACTGACCACGATCTCGAGTCGTGGCCGAGCAGTCTTCGCCGCCGTGTACCCCACCACTGATCTGGAGTTGCTTCCTCTACCAACACTTCCGGTGATCACGACAATCGAGTGGCATCGACCGCCGGCCGTTCTGCAGCAGATCCTCGTCGAAGATCTGCTGCAGAACGCTCGGAACTGCCGATCCATGGTGGTCCTCCGAGTGTCGCCGGGTAGCACGCTGCGAGACGGATTGCCGCTCGCCGACGTCTACGGCGGACCCATGCCCGCCAACACGATCCTTGACGCCTTGGTCAGTGGGAGTGAGCGGACCTTCACCCAGGACCCCCTACTCGCGATTCGGTTGTTGGCTGACATCGCGCTCAGAGCGCTCTCACCCGCTATCAACGATCCTGCGACGGCCGTGCAGGCTCTGGACGAGATCGAGGACCTCCTCTCTCTGGTGGCCTCCGTACGCGCAGATTCGATCCGGGCCGTCGACGAGCGTGGTGATCTGCGTGTGGTGATTCCACTGCCCGACTTCACGAGCTTCGTCAGAACCGGACTGGACGACGTCATAGCCTCGGCATCGAACTCGCCACTCGTTCTGGGCCGACTTCGCGACCTACTTTCGCACGTCGCCGCCCAATCGGAGTCTCGGAACCGCGATATTCTCGCCAAGCGCGCTCGCTGGATTGATCAGCTGTCACAAGGCTTCCCGCGACTCGAACCCCCGTTGTGAACCCGTACAGATTTGCGGGCCATCGCGTCAAAGCATCGTCAAGATCAGTCTCAGAGCTACGGGAAATGACGATACTGACTCGGTGAGACATGCAGTGATACTCGGACACCGTGGAGTCATATCGTCGACGACCCGCCCGGCCCGTGGGCCAGAGAATCAGAAGCTCTCCGTCGCAACCGGACTGGCAGGGCTTTCGCTCGACGCGATGGCCTCGGTGTCGTACGGGCCAGAAGCCATCGTGTTGGTGTTGGCCCTCGCCGGCGGCGCAGGGATCGGGTTCACCGTGCCGGTGACAATCGCCATCGCAGTGCTGCTTGTGGTCCTGGTGGCGTCGTACCGCCAAGTGATCGCCGCATTTCCCGAAGGCGGTGGCGCCTACGCCGTCGCAAAGAAGCATCTGAGCCCGCGGGCAAGTTTGACCGCCGCCGCGTCGTTGATCGTCGACTACACCCTCAACGTCGCGGTATCGATCGCAGCCGGTGTCGCGGCTCTGACCTCCGCCTTCCCCGCACTTCTCCCCCACACGGTCTGGATCGCACTGGCGATACTCGGCGGCATCACGGCACTGAATCTGCGGGGTATCGCAGATTCCGCGCGGGTATTCATGTTGCCCACCGTGATCTTTGTCGTCAGCATCTTCACGGTGATCGGTGCCGGACTGCTTCGGGAAAACCCTGCCGCCGCAACGGCTCCCTTTATCGTCGACAATGCACACACGATCGGCATTCTCCTTCTGCTCAAGGCATTTTCGAGTGGTTGCGCCGCATTGACCGGTGTCGAAGCCATCGCCAATGCCGTACCCAGTTTCAAGAAGCCTCGCGTGCGTAGCGCTCAGCGCGCCGAAGTAGCTCTGGGAATCCTTTTGGGCACCATGTTGATCGGCCTTGCCGTGTTGATCGAGAAGTTCTCACTGGCCCCAGTCCCTGGAACAACGGTCCTGTCGCAACTCACTTCCGCTGCCCTCGGAAATGGTGTGGGCTACTACGTCGTCCAATTCTCCACTGTGATTCTGTTGGCGTTGGCCGCGAATACCTCGTACGGCGGACTCCCCAATCTGATGCGAATCCTCGCCGACGACAACGTGCTCCCGCACCGCTTCAGCCGGAAGTCGACGCGCGACGTCTTCACGTACGGCGTCTTGTCGCTCGGAGGCGTCGGTGCTCTCCTGCTCATCGGATCCGGCGGAAACATGAACACCTTGGTGCCGCTGTTCGCCATCGGTGTGTTCATCGGATTCACGCTCGCGCAGTTCGGCATGGTGCGCCACTGGCTCGCCGAACGGACACCGGGCTGGAAGTGGCGATTGGCGCTCAACGGTTTCGGGGCTGCGTTGACTTCGATCGCAGCAGTGGTGACTACCGCCATGAAGTTCACCGAGGGCGCCTGGCTGATCGCTCTCGCGCTCCCTGCGCTCGTCCTCGGCATGGAACGCATCCGCGGTGCGTACACACATATCGGTACGCGGTTAACCGTTCAGGGTGAGAACGATTCTCTGTCCATCGGATACAAACCAGCGGTCCTAGTACCGGTGTCCGAAATTACGTCGCTCTCCACCCGCGCGATGGCCGCGGCAACGGCGATGTCGTCACAGCCCATCGCAATTCGAGTCTGCCTGGCCCACGAATCGACGACGGACTTCACACGCCGATGGCAAGCCCGACATCCGAATTCGCGTTTGATCGTCATCGAGGACACCGAGAATTCCGTGGGGAACACCCTCGCCCGATACATCCGCACACACTTCCCCCACCGAGAGACCTTTGTTGTCGTCGCCACCATCGACCCGGCGACCAGATGGCACCGGTTCCTCCCGAGCCAACGGACCGATGAGATCGCTCATGCACTGCGCAAACACACCGAGGCCGTGGTGTGCCAGATTCCGGTTCGGATCGATCCGGCTCACCGCGATCCCGCCCTACGCGCATGAGCCGACGCTCAGAGCGAGGTCCCGAACAACATGCCGAGCAGATACGTCGCGCCGGCAGCGCCGTAGCCGATCGCAAGTTGGCGTAGCGCCCGCTTGAATGGCGGCCCGCCCGAGAGCAACCCGACCACAACGCCCGTCGTCAGCAACGCGATCCCCACGAGAACAGATGCGACGATCAGAGCCGTCATGCCTTCCAGGCCGAACAGATACGGCAGCACCGGAATGATTGCGCCCGAGGCGAAGAAGCAGAAACTTGCCGCCGCTGCGCCCAACCCGGTTCCGACAGCTTCATGGTCGTCGACAACGTCGGCGGCGCCGAAGGTGCTGTTCGCGAGGACCTCGGCGGCGCGCTGATCCGCTTCCTCGGCGGACATGCCGCGGGCCCGGTAGACCAGGGCCAATTCGTTCGCGTCGACGTCGAGCAGTCCGACAGCTTCGCTGGCAGCCGGACCAGGATTGGACGCTTCCAACAACTCTCGCTGCGAGCGGACTGAAACGTACTCGCCGGCGCCCATCGACAGGGCGCCGGCCAGAAGCCCGGCCATGCCGGTGATCAGAACGATCTGATTGGAGACGCCGCTACCGCTGATGCCGAGCACGAGAGCGAGATTGCTGACGAGGCCGTCGTTGGCTCCGAAGACGGCGGCACGAAACGTCCCCGAAAGTCTGTTCCGACCCCGAGTGGCCAAGGCCCGCACCACTTCTTCGTGGATCTTCTCGTCCGCGCCCATCGATGCAGTCGCGTCGGCGTCGTTGGGATACGGGGATCGCGTCTCCGCGCGCTGTGCAAGAGCGAGCACGAAGACGGAGCCGAAGCGCCTGGCCAGAAAGCCCAGTATCCGAGTGCGGATATCGCCGCGAAGTGGTTTGCCGACGTGATCGCCGAGTAGCGCTCGCCAGTGCGCCTCGTGTCGCCCCTCCGCATCGGCCAGTGCGAGAAGGATTTCGCGCTCCTCGCCGCTGCGCCTACTCGCGAGGTCTCGGTAGACGGCGGCCTCGGCTTGTTCGTCGGCGAGGTATCGTCTCCAGCGCTTGACATCTCGCGGGTCTGGATCGGGTCGTGCGGCCGGAACTGTGGACATCGTGTTCCCCTTTCCGGTGAGGCGGTCACGCTTCTAGTACGCGGTCCATCCACGTCGTCAGATCGTTGATGACGTCGTCGCGGTTGGTCTCGTTGAAGATCTCGTGTCTGGCACCCGGATAGGTGTAGTAGGTGACGTCTTCGATCCCCGCCGAGTTGTACCGTTCGACTGCGACGTCGGTACGGCTCAGCGCGGCGTTGAGAGGATCCGAGGTGCCGACGAAGACCAGGATCGGAAGGTCTTGTCGCACGCCCTCGACGTCGACGAACCTCGGTCCCGCTGCGATAAGTCCACCCATGCCGGCGTCGTCCAGGCTGAAACCGCACAGCGGATCGTTGATGTACAAATCCACCTGCGCTTCGTCACGGCTGAGCCAGTCGTGCGGAGTACGGGCCGGTTCGAATTCCGCATTGAACTGGGCGAGGACGTCCGGGCCCTCGTTGACGAGGCTCTCGATCAGTTGATCGACCGCGGTGGTCCCCGACAGTGCGACGGCGTCGATCAGGTGCGAATGATCGAGGATGTACTGCTGCGAAGCGAACGAACCGAGGCTGTGGCTGAGCAGTACGACGGGCAGGCCGGGGTGTTTGTCGCGGATGATGCCCGTGAGGGTCACCATGTCTGCAACCAAGCGGTTCCAGCCGTCGTCGCCGATGTTGCCTGGGCCGGCGTGCATGCTCTCACCGTGGCCGCGGTGGTCCGCCGCGTAGACGTGGAAACCGCGAGCATTCAGGGCTTCGGCAACGTGTGCGTAGCGTTTTGCGTGCTCACCCATACCGTGCGCGAGTTGAACAACCCCTCGAGGTTCCTGCTCGGTGGGCCATTCGTGGACATGAATGACCACTCCGTCGTCGCTGGTGAAGGTGAACATGCGCTACTCCCGGTGATCGCGATCCGGACAGGTCATTTCTCATGCTAGATCCGCAACGGCAATCCATCCGGGAAGTAGGTCCTGATCACCGGCGAGCCTGATTCGTTTCTGCACATCCGGCTTCAAACTCGGATATACCGGACACGGATGTTCGGAAACAGTTGTCGACCAGCCTGAGGAGTACAGAGCGATGAATTCGAACCGCATGCGCAACGTCGGCTTGTTGGCGGCTCCACTTGCTGCTCTCGCCCTTCTCAGCGGTTGCGGCTCGGATGAAACGGGAACGGCCGAGAGTTCACCGGCACCCGCCTCAACGACGACCGCCTCTGCGCCGACGACCCAGACCGGCACCGCTTCACCTTCGACGACCCATACCGATCACACCCAAACCACAACCTCGACGGCACCCAATCCCGAAGGCTGCGCGATCGGGGAACTGAACGTCACCCTCGGCGAGTCGAGTGGCGCCGCCGGTTCTGTGGAGCTTCCGGTGGTCTTCACCAACACGGGCGGCCGCACGTGCACGCTCGACGGTTTCCCCGGCGTCTCGTATGTCACGGGAGCGTCCGGAAGCGAAGTGGGTGCTGCAGCCGGCCGCTCCGGATCCGGTTCACTCGTCTCCCTTGCCCCTGGCTCTGCCGCAACTTCTTTGGTGCGAGCTACGAACGTCGAGAACTACCCGGCAGATCAGTGCGGCCTGACCGACGTTGCGGGACTGAGGGTTTACCCACCCAACAGCTACGACTCGGTCTTCCTCGCCTACCCCACCAAGGGTTGCTCGATGACCGGCGCGAACATCAACCAGCTGACGGTCGCGCCGGTCGCCCGCTGAGTCACGGCTTGAGGCGTCGTAGACCCCAGAGCGCCGGCAGGAGGAACAATCCCGAAAGGAACAGGACGAGTGCAGCTTCCGTGAATTGGAAACGCCAGAACCGATCATCCGAGTGGTAGCGAACTTCGTAGTGGTCGACCCCGTGCTGCCGCAAACAAATCTCCATCTCTCTGTTCTGCTGCGCTGAGAGCACATCCATGCGGAGGCTGTACTCGGCGCCGGTCTCCTCCGGGCGCTGGTCGTACGGGTCCTCATCGCCTGATCCACCCCACGTGCACTCGTCGTATTTGACGTCGACCCAGTTACCTCGGAGGTCGACATATCCCTGCGCGAGTTCCCAATTGACCGCGGGGATACTGGTATCGCTCGAATAGTAGGAACTGAATCCGGCGACGGGTGACGTTCGGACACTCGGCTCGGCGTAATCGGGTCGTGCAACCAACTGAAATGCTGCCAGGATCGCAACAACACCGACCATCGTGATCGCCATTGCGCCGATCGAACTACGCACCAGCAAAGCCAGTGCTGCTCCGAGCATGAGTGCCATGAATGTGTATGCACCCAAGACCAGTCCGCTGGATTGAAAGAGCGGATACGACAGGTTCGATATCTCGACGAAAGTCGAACGCCCGGCAACAAATGCATACCGGGAGTTGTCCGGGAGAGATCGAGCCCATTGCAGTGCAAATCCGAGCAATGACGAAGCCACAGAAATCGGCAGGAAGACGATTAACACCCGGGTCCAGAACCAACGAGTCCGACTGACCGATTGAGTAAGCCCCAGTACGTGTGTTCCTTGTTCGACATCCCGCGAAAACACGGTGACACCGATCAACACGCCGAGGAACACCGGCAGAGCAGTAGCAACCACTGTCGTCAGTGTGAGAGCAGTCTCTGCCGTGCAGATAGCGGTGATGTCATCGAAGCAACTGAGAGGCGATCCGAAGAGTTGGGCTTGTCCGCCGCTCTTGATGATCGCACCACTCGACAAGACAATGACTGCTAATGCCGCGAGGAATCCCAACGACACAACGAGCGATGTCCGGTGATGCCGCCACGTAACCCAGATCATGCCGCCACCATCGTTTCTGCGCTCAGGTGCCCGAGCACCACGTCGTCGAGAGTTGCGTCGTCGATCACCCAGCCGTCCCGAGGGCTCGGACGCATTCCCTCCACCACGTGAGAATTCGACCGCATCCCCTTCTCGGTATGAATGACCGCACCGGCGCCGACCACGTCCGAGGGATCGCCGTCCCCGATCAATACGTAATGGGCAGCGATCAATTCATCCAACGGACCGGACAATCTCGCGTTTCCGCCGCCCAGCAGAAGAAGTCGATCCGAGACGTCTGCCAATTCGGAGACGATGTGTGAAGACAACAGAACCGTGGTGCCGTACTCGGCAACGTCTTCGAGCAGAGTGGTCGCCACAGACCGCCGCGCCACGGGATCGAGATCTGCCAGAGGCTCGTCGAGTAGAAGCAACTGCGGCCTGCGTCCGAGCGCCAAAGCCAGTGCAACCCTGGTTCGTTGACCTGGTGACAGAGTCTTCGCCTTCGCATCGAGAGAAATTCCAGCGCGCTCCACCAGATCCAGAGCGTACTTCGCATCCCACTCGTCGTTGGTGTATGCGCCGAATCGAAGAAGTTCTGCCACAGTGAATTTGGGGTACAGGGGCTTGTGCTGAGCGAGGTACGACAGGCCTGGGCAGATGCCGTCCTGATCCGGCGTGCTGCCCAGGACGGTGATCGAACCGTGGTCAGGCATCGTCAACCCGACCGCCAAGGACATCAGTGTGGACTTGCCCGCTCCGTTCACCCCGACCAGGGCAGTGATGCTTCCTGTCGCGACCTCGAATGTGCAGGCGTCGAGCACCTTCTTCTTGCCGAAGCGCTTGTCCACGTCCTGCATTGTCAGTGCCGATTCTTGCGCAGTCATGATGTCTCCCCCTGCTTTCCGGACGGATCCGTTTCGATGAACGTCTTCTCGAGCTCCAAACTCACCA
The DNA here is from genome assembly GCF_031763325.1 of Rhodococcus sp. SG20037. Classification (NCBI taxonomy): domain Bacteria; kingdom Bacillati; phylum Actinomycetota; class Actinomycetes; order Mycobacteriales; family Nocardiaceae; genus Rhodococcus; species Rhodococcus sp. SG20037. The sequence continues at coordinate 5,604,046 of NZ_CP134497.1, forward strand.
ATGCTTCGATGTCCGTGCGCTCGAGTCCGGCGGCCACGGCATCTGCCACCCAACGCGCCAACTCACGACGTAGCGCAGAGCTTTCCGCCATACCGGGCTTGGCCAGGGACTTCACGACGAACGTGCCCAATCCGGGCCTCGGGGCGACAAGTCCGTCGCGCTCGAGTTCCTTGTAGGCCTTCAGGACTGTGTTCGGGTTGATCGCGAGCGCTCCCACGACGTCCTTGGCTGTGGGCAGCCGATCCCCGACTTGGAGATCACCGAGCCTGAGCGCCTGCTTCACCTGAAGGACCAATTGCACGTAAGTGGGAATGCCGGATCGGCGGTCGATACGGAAGTCGATCATCCGAACCCTTTCACTAGTTCATTAGTGGAATAGATATTTACCCTGCCTTGACCTCCCGGGTCAAGCCAGACGACCCCTGTAAAGTGCAGATGCCCCGGTTCACCGGGGTGCCACGCTGCTCGTGTGAAGTTCGGTGAAACCCCGGCACTGTCGACGCAACTGTGAATTCGCCCGTCACTACTCGAGGCGAACGAGTCAGGTCACCGGCCTCGTGGCGACACGATGGTTCTCGGACGAAGGACCGCTCGTGGCGCTTCGCCTCGCGGCCGCGCTGCTCGCGACCCTTCGCCACTAGCGGAGGGGTGGCTGTGAGTACTCGGCCGACACGTAAATTCAGATCTGTACTTGCAGCACTGACGGTGAGCACCGCACTGCTTGCCGGTGCGTGCAGTAGCTCGACGTCCGATGCACCCGCAACCACAGCGGCCTCGGACGGCTCGTTCCCGGTGACTGTTGTTTCCGGTCCCACGGATTCCGGCACGGACATCACCATCGAGTCACGTCCGCAGTCGATCGTGTCACTCAGTCCCAGCGCCACCGAGACCCTGTGGGCCGTCGGCGCGGGCGATCAGGTGAAGGCCGTCGACAATCAGTCCGACTACCCGGCCGGTATCCCGGTCACCGATCTCTCGGGCTTTCAACCGAACGTCGAAGCCATCCTCGGCTACGCACCGGATCTGGTGATCGCATCGGATGACATGAACGATCTTGTCTCCGGACTGCAAAAGGCGAAGGTGCCGACACTCCTACTACCGGCAGCGACGAGCATCGACGACGTCTACGCCCAGATCGAGCGCGTCGCGAAGGCCACCGGCCACGAGGACAAGGGCACCGAAGTTGTCGACACCATGCGCTCGGACATCGACGCCGCTGTCGCCAGTGTTCCTGCGCGCCAACAGCCGCTGACGTACTTCCACGAACTCGACTCCTCGCTCTACACCGTCACGAGTTCGAGTTTTGTCGGGCAGATCTACTCGCTGTTCGGAATGAAGAGCATCGCCGACGCCGCGGGGCAGGGTGACTATCCGCAGTTGTCCGCCGAATTCGTGGTACAGGCCAATCCCGATCTCATCTTTCTCGCAGACTCCCAATGCTGCGGAGTGACAGCAGAATCCGTCGCCGCTCGACCCGGGTGGAGCGGCATGAAAGCGGTTACCGGCAACCAGATCCATGTGCTCGACGAAGACCTCTCCAGCCGCTGGGGACCTCGTGTCGCCGACCAGGTGAAGGCCGTCGCTGCCATCGTTGCCCAAGTTCCCACGGCCTGAGCACTCGATGATCAAAGCCGGTATCTCCCAACATCGGACCGCCGTTCTGCTCGGCGCCGCGCTAATTCTGTGCGCCGCCTTGCTGATCGGTGTTCTGGTGGGGCCGGCCGGTTTGACGCCTGATCGGACCATTCTCGAACTTCTGGACGGAATACCCGGCATCCATATAGATTCCGGCCTCACCGCAACACAGCAGGCCATTCTCTGGCAGATCCGGCTTCCGCGAGTAGTCCTGGGCGCGTTGGTCGGAGCAATGTTGGCGGTAGCCGGCGCCGCCTACCAGGGCGTGTTCCGCAATCCCTTGGCGGATCCGTATCTCCTCGGAGTTTCCAGCGGAGCCGGACTGGGCGCAACCCTCGCCATCGTTTCGGGTGGAGCGCTGGGCATGTTCGGAATTCCCATGGCCGCCTTCGTCGGTGGTGTGCTGGCAGTGTTCGCAACTTATTCGCTCGGTCGAAGCATTGGCGGGCCGCAGAACGCGGTAGTCATCATCCTCGCCGGTGTCGCAGTCGCAGCGTTCACGAATGCAGCGCAGACTTTTGTTCAGCAGCGGTTCGACGATTCACTGCGCGAGGTCTATTCCTGGCTACTCGGCGGACTGTCCACCGACGGTTGGTCGGAAGTTCTGGTTGTCTTGCCGTACGTCGCGCTGGCATCTGCCGTCATCCTGGTACACCGACGCGTACTCGACGTGATGGCCGTAGGTGACGTCGAAGCCGCCAGCCTCGGCGTCGACCCGGCCAGATCACGCCTGGTGCTGGTGCTCGCCGCAACTCTGGGAACGGCCGCGGTCGTGAGTGCAAGTGGACTCATCGGCTTTGTCGGAATCGTTGTTCCCCATGCGGTTCGACTGGTCGTCGGCCCGTCTCATCGGCTGCTTCTCCCCCTGTCACTCATGCTCGGAGCGGCGTTTCTTGTCCTCACCGACGTTACCGCCCGCACGGTCATGGCACCGGCCGAACTCCCCATCGGAGTTGTGACCGCGATGATCGGCGCTCCGTTCTTCCTTCTGGTTCTGCGCCGCAGCCGGGTCTCGGCATGACCGACAGCGCAGTGCGGTGCCGCGACCTCCGAGTCAATCTCGGCGGCAAGGACGTCGTCGACGGCATCGATCTCGATGTGACACCAGGCGATTGGGTTGCCGTGGTCGGGCCGAACGGCGCCGGCAAGACAACCTTGATGCATGCCCTCGCTGGATTGATTCCGTCTACCGGTGAGCTCTCGGTCGGGGGACTGAGTCCTCGCAATTCCAGCCGCAAGGCGATGTCCGCCGTCGTCGCGTTGATGCCTCAGCGTCCGGTAGTACCCGAGGGCTCAACGGTCAAGGAACTGGTTGCGCTCGGCCGCACTCCGTATCTACGACGATTCGGAACCGAAACCGCCACAGATCGTTCGGTGATCACTTCGGTGATCGAAAGGCTCGACCTCACCGAGTTCGCAGATCGACGAGCCACCGAACTTTCCGGCGGCGAATTGCAACGCGTGGTCCTGGCTCGGGCACTGGCTCAAGAGCCGCAGGTATTGCTCCTGGACGAACCCACCAGCGCCCTCGACATCGGTCACCAGCAGCAGGTTCTCGACTTGGTGGAGGAACTGCGAGAAGACGACAACATCACGGTCATCGCCGCGATGCACGATCTCACTCTCGCGGGTCAATACGGTCGACGAATTGTGCTGCTGGACAAGGGCAGCGTGGTTGCCGACGGTACACCCTCAGCGGTGCTGGAGGCAGACCTCCTCGGCCGCGTGTACGGCGCTCGCGTCGAAATCCTGGAACGGCCCAGCGGTCCCATCGTTGTTCCGATTCGGCAGGAAGGCACCCGCTGATGGAACTGGTGATGCTCGGCACCGGCGCTGCCGACGGTTGGCCGAACCCGTTCTGCACTTGCCCTTCCTGCCTGGCGGCATTGTCGAATGAAACCATTCGCGGACACACCGCTGCCTTGCTGGACAACCGCATCCTGTTGGACTGTGGACCCGAAGTACCGCGCGCCGCGTCGCGATTCGGTCGCACGCTGGCACACGTCGAACACATCCTGCTGACGCATTCTCATCCTGATCACCTCGGCCCGATGGCATTGCTGTTCCGGTCCTGGGCGTCTCGCACCGAACCGCTCCAGGTTCTCGGACCACCCGACGCGCTCGCTCCCTGCCGAGACTGGGTGGGCCCGGATGACCCGGTGACCTTCACACCGCTCGAGACCGGCCAGTCGATCATGTTGGGCACCTATCGTGTTCGCGCACTCGAAGCCGCGCACGAAGTAACCACCCTTCTCTACGACATCACCGACGCATCCGGAACCCGAATCTTCTGGGCCACCGACACCGGGCCTCTGCCCGAAGTCACTGTCGACGCCCTTGCCGACGCCCGTTTCGACGCCGTCTTTCTCGAAGAGACCTTCGGCCACAAGACTGACCACGGCACCGGGCACCATGATCTGCCGAGTTTCGCGGAGACGGTGAGCCGACTACGCAATTGCACCGCGATCACCGATAGAACCGATGTGGTCGCCGTACACCTCGGGCACCACAACCCGGTCGAAAACGAACTCTCGGAAGCACTTCGAACGTCCGGGGCGCGAGCGGTTCCGGATGGAGCTGTGCTCGAGATCGGGGTAGGACAGAGCCATCGAACTCTGGTCACCGGTGGCGCCCGCTCGGGCAAGTCCACTTACGCGGAGGGCCTGCTTGCCGGCTACCGGCACGTCACGTACATCGCCACCGGGGATCCGCAGGACGACGATCCCGACTGGATCGAACGAATTGCGTCGCATCGCGCGCGGAGGCCGTCGACGTGGACGACGGTAGAGACCTCCGAAGTGACCGAGATTCTCGCAACCGCAACAACACCGATCCTGCTCGATTGCCTAGGCACGTGGTTGACCGCATGTCTGGATCGACATCAGGCGTGGGCGACAGAAGATCTCAGCGCCGTCCACGCAGATATCGACCGGTTGGCCGACGCCTGGACCGCCTGTCCGGTACCGATTGTCGCCGTCACCAACGAAGTCGGAAGCGGCGTCGTCCCGGACACGAAGTCCGGGAGACTGTTCCGCGATCTACTCGGTCTGGTGAACAGCCGCATCGCCAGTGAATCGGAGTCCGTGGTCCTGATGACCGCCGGACTCCCCCTGAGCCTGCGCGTGTGACGTCAGAGCAATCCGGTGAGCTGACGCGCACAATCGAGTAGGAAACCGACCAACTCTCGATCCTCGTCCGTCACTCGCCCGCTCGCTCCCTGAACACACAACCCGCCGGCCACCTGGTCTGCGTGATCTCGAACCGGTACTGCCACTGCGGATCGACCCAGGCGGCATTCCTGGTTCTCGAATGCAAAACCCTGCAGGCGAACAGACCTCAACTGCTCATACAACGCGTCGAAATCACCGAGGGTGAACTCCGTGACCCGGCGAAGTTCCAAACCCGAAAGCAACCGCTCGTCGTGCGCCAACAGAACCTTCCCCAGCGCATTCGCGTGAAGGTTCTTCGGCAGTGCCGCTATTCCGATGATCTCGTGGTCCGGATCCTTGTCGACGAACCTCAAGCGCCCACCGGCGAATGACGCGACGTGCAATCCGAACCTCGTGTGTGTCCGCATGTCCTCGACGCGCTCGTGCAGCGTGGGCGCCGGGCCACTCGACGACGCCGCATGCGAGAGCTCGGCAGTCCGACGCCCCAACGCGAACCCTGACAGGTCCGGCACCCGCACGAGAAAGCCCTCCGCAACCAGCAGATTCAGCATCCGGTAGGCCGTGGCCGATGGAACGCCTGCAAAAGTGGCGATCTCCTTCGCTGTTGTTCCCGGTCCCAGATGAGCCACCGCCTCGAGCATCCCCAGCGCCTTCTGAACCGCACGCGGTTGTTGTCCACTGAAGTGGGTCTCTTCGCCGATCCGTTTGTCTGATCGTGGACCAGCGGTTGCACGGTCCGCGGTCACCGCCCATGCTCCGGCGAGTTACCCTCGGCGGCCCCACGATCCGGCACGAGTCGCCTTCGCCCGTCACCGTCGATCAGCAGAGTACCCGTACCGGGCAACAGGTCCGCCGTCTCGACGCTGTCGAAAGCGCCTACCATCAGAAGGCTTTCCGGTCTGGCTCTCCGAAGCAATGAACTCCACAATGTCCCCGAGACCGCAACAACAAGCGCCGCGATCGGCAGTGCCCACATTCCGTGAACCGCACCGTCGAGAACGATGTAGGCCAGTAGACCGGCACCCGCAGCGCTCACGGATACGGTGCATATCCGAGTCAGCGACGTGTGTTCCCCGATTCGGCGCAAGAACTTCCACGAGGCAAAGGCCACCAGCGTGTAAGCGCAGACCAACGCGGTCTCCACCACGCCGTCGAAGGATCCCGAATCGTCGCGAACCGTATCCGAATAGATGAATACGCCTGCCGCACTTACCGCGACGAACGCAAGTACCGCAACGTACGGGGTGCGGAACCGTCTGTGTACGCGAGCGAGCGGCGCAGGCAGTACCCGTTCGATCCCCATCGAGTACAACAACCGCGAACCCGCCTGCGCACAACCGAGAGTGGATGCGAACCAGGAACACGTCATTCCGATCTTGACTGCCAGAACCACTTCCGCGCTGGCTCCGGATGCCGTTCCTTCGAAGTACGCTCCGACGATCGTTGCGCCGTGGCCGGTCATCGCCGCCCAGGCCGCAAAAACGAAGAGGACCCCGCAGATGATCGGCGAAATGAGAACCGTGCGTGTGACGCTGATGAGTGGTCGTTTCGCTTCCGGGCCGAAGAAGGCCGAGCTTTCGAAGCCCGCCATGCTGAGCACCGTCAGCATCGCGAGAAACGGAACTGCACTCAGCGACGGATTCGGCAGGGCAACAGCAGTTGTCGTGTCACTGTGCGTCGCCAGCATGACCACGACGATGAGAATCAACGAGCACGCTTCGACGACCAGGATCGCTCGGGTGGCGAACCGGACGCCTCGCACTGCAATCCACGCGACGGCCAGGGCAATCGCCACCGTCGTGATCACCGTCGCGGCAGTTCCTCGCACGTCGGGGCCGACAATGGCGATGGTATCGAGCAGACTCGGAACTGCCTGCGAGAAAACCGAAACCGAGATTCCGAGATACCCGAGTACCAGTGCGGCACCCGCCGTCAGTGTCGCCCGGATACCGGAGCCTTGGAAGACGAAGCTGTACAACGATCCTGCTGCGGCCAGTCTCCGCGTGAACTGAGTGATGCAGAACGCAACGAGAAACACCGCCGAAGTTGTCGCAGCAATCGCAGCCAACCCGACGTAGCCGGGACTGTAGGTGATCATCCACAGGGCGATGAACACCATTCCCGTTGCCGGAGCGATCGTGGAAAGTGATTGCCCCAACAGGTCGATCGGGGTCAGACGTCCTCGTCCGAGACCACGGAGCGGGGAGAACACGGGCTCACTGTGTTGATCCGCATTCTGCGCTCGCGTGATCGCCGCACGCAGTGCCGCACTCACGGCCATGAGTCACCGTCCGTCGCGTCCAGGCCCGAACCTACGAGCGAATTGTCAGAATTCGGTCAAGTTAGTCCGCTTATGTTTCCGCGCAGTTTCCACGATGGCGCGCACAGAACTTTCAAGTGAGAATCCGACTCTGTTTCCCACCCAGCGTCATGCCGGATCAAGGGCGGCCGACGGTATCCGGCCCCTCCGGGAGCACCTTGACCTGCGAGTTCTCCGATTCTCACACGACAACTGCTCTCTCAGTTGCACCTCGTCCAGGCGTAGCGCGGTCGACGCGGGTTCGCAGCATCGCCCGTACAGGATGTGTCCCACACACCACCGGCACTACCCGAGAGGAACGGAGGAAGCATGCACTTGGTCAGCGCCACCACTTCGGCGATCATCGGATTTGTTCTCCTGCTCGCCGGCATTCCCAAGCTGAACGACCACGACGGGGTCCTTCGTTCGGTGCGCGGATACAAAGTGTTGCCGGTGCGACTCGAAGTACCGATCGCTCGCATCCTTCCCGTCGCGGAAACCGTCGTAGGCATCCTCCTGGTTCTCGGCGTGGCCCATCGCCTCGCCGCCTTGGTTGCTGCCGTCATGTTCGCGTCGTTCTTCACGGGCCTCACGATCAACCTCCTGCGTGGGCGACGCGATCTGGACTGCGGATGTTTTGCATTCGGAGTCGGCGAGATTCCGCGTATCGGATGGTTCCACGCCGTTCGCGCCGGAACACTCGCGGTGATCGCTGTGGCACTGTCGGTCACCGCCGGACAGGCTGAGATCGGCGTCCAGGTCGTGGCGGCGACCTTCGGATTCCTCCTCGTTCTGGCGGGAGTTGCTCTCGCACAGATTCGTTCGGTGGTCCACCTCGGACGACGCCCGGTCGACGACTACCTGTCGAGTGCCTCCATTCGCCTCCGAACCGCCGAAACCGCGTCCCGGTACGGCTCGTGAACTCACATCCCCACCACTGAAAACTCGAAGGCAGGACTACCACGATGACCACTTTCCTCCTTGTCGCGACAGTGATCCTGGTGATCGCCGTAGCCGTACTGTTCTTGATGGTTCTTGCTCTGGCTCGTGAAATCGGCCGCGTACAAGTACGTCTCGGACCTCTCGGTGCCCGGATGATGGATACCGGGCCCAAGGTCGAACAGGCCGGCCCATCGTTTGCCGGTCTCATCGATCAGGAAGGACGGATCGTCGGAGTCGGTGGTCACCGCGACAAACCTCAACTCCTGCTGTTCACAGCACCGAGTTGCTCGACGTGCAAGAGCCTTCTTCCCGGCGTAAGGGCAATGGCCCGAGCCGAATCGGATCTCGACGTGATCATCATCTCCGACGGAACACCCGAAGAGCATCGCGAGTTCCTGGCCGGCAGCGGGATCGGTTCCGAGCTCAGTTACATCGACGCTCGAGACGTCGGTATCGCATACCAGGTGGGCACCACTCCGTACGGCGTGATTCTCGACGAGCACGGCAAGATCCGAGGAAAGGGCCTGTGCAATCACATGGCTCAGGTGGAAAGCCTGCTCAATGCGCTCGAATCCGGCACCCCCTCACTCCAGCACCTTCATGCCCAGGCGAAATCCGGCAGCGCGGCCTGATCTTCCTGCACAGTTCGATCCTCTTCACGAATCAGGAGAAAATCGTTGGACGACAATGAATTCCCGCAGCACAACATGACGGAGAATCGATATCCCGTCGACGAGGCGACAGTTCAGGCCCAGGCCGAATGGATGGCGGGCCAGGGCGGTTCGCTCACCAGCCGAACCGGACGTAAACTCTCCGAACGAGTTTCGCGGCGCTCGATGATCAGTCGGATCGGCAAGTGGACCATGGGTGTGTCAGGAGTGGCACTGATCAGCACACTTCCCGTGACACGTAGTGCCTTCGCCCAAGAGCCCGAGGTTCCTGCGCCGGCACCTGGCCCCGAACCTCTTGTCCCTGTCTACGACGGTAAAGATCCGGCCGAGTGCGAGTACTGGCGCTGGTGCAACATGGACGGAACGTCCTGTGCCGCATGCAACGGCGGCGGTGTCACCACCTGCGCCCCCGGCAGCAAGCCCGGCGCAGAGTTCTGGGTCGGATGCTGCACCAACCCTGATACCGGCAAGACCTATCTGATCGCCTACTACGACTGCTGTGGTGCACCTTCGTGTTCCAACGCATTCTGCGGCGAACCGGACATGCAGGCCGTGATGTACAACCCGGTCTCCGGAAGCTACGACCAGGAAATCATCTGGTGTGTCTCCGACGAGTCCCAGGCATACACCTGCACGATGGCGCCCATCATCGGTGAGGACTGCCAGACTCGACCGGCCGAGCGCCCCAAGGTCGGTGCCGGATCATGAGCAGTCCGCGAACCCGAAAACTGGCGCGACCCGCCGTTGCCGTCATCCCCCTCACCGTCGTACTCGCGCTGGCCGGCTGCAGTTCGTCTGACAACGACGAACCCTCCAGCGCAGGTGATGTCACCTATCCGACAGTTCCGTTCACTGCTCCAGGTGAAGGAATCTCCCTCGGTCACGACGACCAGGAAATCGGCGACACCATTCCCGAGCCGTTGCACGTCGGTTCGATCACCCCGATCGCAGCTGACCGCTTGCTGGGCGTCGAAGGTGGATTCGGCCAACTCGAGCTCAGCGTCAACGTCATCGATCCGAAAACCGGTGTGGCCGAGAGCCGGATCACCGTCGGTCCTGGTATCTGGGATCCGGTCATTCACGGATTCGTCGGGGATTCCGCCGAGGATCCTGCGGTGCTCGCTGCCGAGGTGTGGCGGCCCCGAGGTTCCCGCGGCGCGGCAGATTTCACGGTCAGCACCTACTCCGGAAACCTGCTGGAACCAGCCGAGGTCATGCTTCCGGACGTCGCACGCGTACATTCCCGTCCCGGCTCGAACGCCGTGACGTCCGACGGCAAGTTCTTCGTCACGTGGGACGACGGTTTGTACGGCATCAGAGTGGTCGACCTCGAGAAGAAGGAAGCGACCGGTGCACTCCAGATAGTCGGCTGCGGTCCGTTCACGTGGATGGTCGATCACGAGCTGTACAGCGTCTGCGAGGACACCCGGGAACTGCTGCACGTCACGATCGGTGACGACGGAGTTCCGAAGGAAACCGCCCGAAGCAAGGTCCTACCCGAGGATTTTGTCTCCACCCGTAAGGTCACGTGGGCCTCGGAAGCACAAAAAGCCTTGATGGTCAGTGAGAACGGCGATGTGTACGTCTTCGACTTCTCCAACGGACTGCCTCAGGAAGGTGTCAAGCCGATCGGAAACGCCGGGCAGGACTCCGGTCGATTCTCGGAGAACGTCATCAACGCCGACGCAACCCGGCTCGCAATCGCGTACACGGACACGGCTATTCATCCGGACTCTGCTCGGGGAGGCTCACTGGTCAAGATCGACTTGTCCGATGCAACGACCTTCGCCCCGGTGAAGAGCTTGACGCTTGCAGACCTCGGCTTGACAGACATCAAGAGCATGACCTTTTCCGTCGACGGCGCCACGTTCTACGTGCTCGGTACCGGACCTGAGGTCGAAGGCTCCGCTCCGCAGAAGATCGTGGGTTACAACGCGAGCACCGGCGAGCAGGTCAGTTCCGTCGATGTCTCGGGCAACGTCGGGGATGTCAGCGGGTTGATCACACCAGAAGTACTCCGATGAGTCGTCCCGGATCCGGTGTGGTGATGGGCCGGCGCCGCTTCCTGAGTTTGGGAGCACTCGGCGCCGGAGCACTCGGGCTCGGCGCAATGGGGACGATTGCCGGATGCAGTTCCACTGCAGCATCTCCGACGCCGACGACCGATCTCGACTACATCCTGCCCACCGACCCGGAAGTTGCCGCCGCAGAATCGGCGCGAGCCTGGAACGGGACCACCGCTGCGTTTGCCCTTGCCGCCGGATTCTCGACGGTAGATCTTGGCGGACGCCTCGTGGACACGTGGACGTACGGAGGCGCTGCGGTGGCTCCGGAACTTCGCCTGAAGTCCGGTGACCGGGTGAACGTCAGCGTCCAGAACGGCCTCGACGCCGAAACAACACTGCATTGGCACGGAATTCGAATCCGCAACGACATGGATGGCGCGGCACCCACCACGCAGGCTCCCATCGGCGCCGGTTCGAGTTTCGAGTACAACTTCATCGCACCGGATCCGGGAACGTACTGGTACCACTCGCACAGCGGATTACAAGCCGATCGGGGGCTCTTCGGCGCCATGATCGTCGAGAACCCGAACGACATCACCGGGGCCGACATCGATGCCGTTCTGGTGCTCGACGACTGGCTCGACGGATTGGGTACCACACCGGATTCCGTCCTGATGGCCCTGAACCCGGCAATTTCGGGCGGGCACGGCGGACACGGCGGTGGGGCAACAACTCCGGCGGAACACTCGGAAGCCGACATGTCCGTCGCGCAACAGTTGGTGAGCGGCGGACACGGTTCTTCCGAACCACTCGGCGGGATGACTCAACACATCGTGTATCCACTGCACTTGATCAACGGGCGGCCACCCAACGATCCTGCTGTCGTGACTGCAGCGCCCGGTTCGACCCTGCGACTGCGAATCATCAACGCAGCCGCCGAAACTCCGTACCGGTTTGCGGTGGCCGGTCACGAGATGACAATCGTCGCTACCGATGGCTACGACGTGGAACCAACTCCCGCCGACACCATCATCGTCGGAATGGCCCAACGCTACGACGTACTGGTGACGGTGAAGTCGGGAACATGGCCGGTGGTGGCGAAGGTCGAGGGCCGAGATGGTTATGCGTCGACCGTCCTACGCAGCACCGACGCGTTGGCCCTGGCGAACCCGGATGTGGGCGGAAACCTCTCGGAACTGGCCGGCCGACTGGTCACCGAAAGCGAACTCCGGCCCGCGGAATCCGCACGGCTCGAGACGAAATCGCCTGATCGCGACTACCGCATCGAGTTGATCCAGGCCGGCGATCGGTACGTCTGGGGAATGGCGGGGGCCGATGCAGGCAAGCTCGTCATGAAACAGGGCGAACGGGTCCGGATCACGATGAAGAACGCGTCCACGATGTGGCACCCCATGCACACCCACGGCCACACGTTTGCGGTACCGGATTACGGCGGACTTCGCCGCGACACCGTCAACGTCCTACCCGGCACCGAGCTTGCCATCGAGTTCGACGCCGACAATCCCGGCGAGTGGATGTTCCACTGCCACAACGCCTACCACTTCGAGGCCGGCATGACGGCAAATCTGCGTTACGTCCGCTGACAAGTCGAAGAATGGAGAGAACACCTCATGAAGAAACTCGTTCCCGCTTTCCTGGCCGCGTGCGCTGCCCTGAGCCTCACCGCCTGCAGTAGTGATGCCGGTGCGTCGTCGGACGAACCTGCAGTCGTGATCGAGGTGAAGAACATGGCGTACACACCGGCATCGGTCACCATCGAGAAGGGACAGACCGTCGAATGGAAGTTCGACGACAGCGGACTCCCCCACGACGTGGTCGGCAACGGTGATCTCGACGGGAAACTGAAGAGCGAGTTGCTCACCGAGGGAACCTTCTCGTACACGTTCGACGACGCCGGAACCTTCACCTACCACTGCACGCCCCACCCGATGATGGTGGGCACCGTGATCGTTCAATAGTGAGGAGGTGGATCGCCGGCTTCGGCCTCGCCGTCGCGGCGACGTGTGTCCCAGCTTGCGGCACAGAAGATCCCGTCCCCGACGTGGTGGTCGAGATCAGCAATGTTCAGTTCAGTCCGATGGACGTCACCGTGGAGCACGGCGGCACCGTCGAGTGGCGCTTCGACGACGGTGGACTCCTGCATCATGTGGAATCACCCGGCCTGTTCGACAGTGATATCACCGGAGACGGAACGTTCCGGCACACGTTCGAGAGCGTCGGCGTCTACGAGTATTCGTGCTCCGTGCACCCGTACATGATCGGAGTCATCACAGTGCTGTGAACACTGGCTCATCACTTTTCGCTGCGACTTCGGCTCGACACTTTTCCTGAACCACAAACACTTCGGAGGATCTGATGACTACTGTTCTCTCACACGGCCCACTGCAGACCGATGTCCCTGACATCCGGCCGACCCTTCAAGGCTCGGTCGGCACCGCGACCCGTGTCAGCCTCGTCGCGGCGGGCGCCGCTGCGGGTGCCGGCCTCGCACTCGTGGCCACGCCATCTGCGACAACAGCTTTGACCACAGCTGTTATCGGCGCCGGACTGGTTACGTCGCTGGCCGCGAACTGGTCGACCTGCGGAATGTCCGTCGCCGGAGTTGTTGCCGCGCCGAAGCAAGTCGATCGGAAGGGATCCTCGACTCCCGTCCGCCGACTCGGCTGGCACGCTCTGGGTTCGGTCACGACGGGAGCCGTCACCGGGGCATTGATCGGCGCTCTCGGTGCGGCGATGTCCGGGTACGTGCCGGTCGGCTGGGCGCTGGGCGTCTGGGCCGTCGTCGCGGTTGCATACGGGCTGCACGAGTTGGGTGCGGTGAGCATGCCGACTCCGATGCGGCGCCAACAGCTTCCGCGCCATCTGCGCCGCACCATGGCGCCGTGGAAGGTCTCGCTGATCTTCGGCGCGATCATCGGTCCGGGATTTCTGATCTTCATCCGCTCGAGTGCGTACTACCTCTTGGCACTCGGCGTCATGGCTTCGGGTACACCGGCTCTCGGGGCGGCGCTGTTCACGGTCGTATCCCTTGGCCGCTGCATGCCCAGCCTCGCGGCAATCGTGCACACCAAGCGTGGTGGCTCGATGCCGGGATTCCTCTCGATCATGTGCGTCGTGGACCGTCGCGTGCAGAGCGTCACCGGCGCGGCATTGATCGCACTGGGAGCATTCGCCGCCGCAGCACTGATCTGACTGTCGAGCTAGCACCCTTCACCTCGAGTGAACACACGCTCCGACTCTCCGGAGCGTGTGTTCACTCGACAGAAACCGTGCGCACTCACCCCGCGTCAGGGAAACGACAGCGCCACCTGGACCGAGTCCTCCGACGGCGACGTCACCTTTGCGTCCCGGCTCCACAGCATGTCGAGCGCCGCCTTGGGCTTGGCAAGGACCCACTCCCGGGCGGCGTTCTTGATCAGCGTCGGACTTGCGCACCCGCAATCGCTGTTCACCCCGTCTGCGTCGATGCCGACGTCTCGGCACAATGCCACGGCGCGTGGCACGTGATACCCCTGAGTGACGATCAACGCCTTGGTCACCCCATACGTATGTATGGCCCGGAAGCAGGTGTCGTAGGTGTCGAGGCCGTACGGATCCCCCACGATGCGACGCTCATCTATTCCCTGCTCCAACAGGTAGTTCGTCATCGCCGCGATCTCGTCACCCGAGCCGCCGTTCGCGTCGCCGGAGACCAGGACCGCTTTAGCCTTTCCCGCTTCCACCAGTTCTACTGCTGCGTCCAGCCGCCCTTTCAGGAAAGCCATCGGCTTACCGTCCTTGATCTGCGCGCCCAGCACGATCACGACCGGAGCATCGGGAGCATCGGCGGCGTCCGACGTGTGGCCGGCCGACGCCACGGAAATCCACACGATCGAGCCTGCGTAGACAACCGCTCCGAGCACCGCAATGCCTGCGACCCAACGAGGCCACCGGCGCTTGCGCGGCGGTTTCACTGGATCTGCAGCGGCTTCGTCCATTCGTCGATCAAACCACACGGTTTCTTCACCGCTTAGGCGCTCGGTCGATCCTCCATCCCTCCGCGCCACTGCGCTCGGCCCACAAATCCGAGTACTTCCCACCTCGCGCGATCATGTCTTCGTGGGAGCCGACCTCCTCCACCCCACCGTCTTCGAGGTAGACGATGCGATCTGCTCCCTCAATAGTCGACAGGCGATGAGCGATGATCACCACCGTTCGACCACGGGCCAATCGGTGAATTGCCTCGGTGATGGCGACTTCGTTCTCTCCGTCGAGGGCGGAAGTCGCTTCGTCGAGAAGAACAATCGGAGTGTCCTTGAGGAATGCCCGCGCAATCGAGACCCGCTGACGTTCACCGCCGGACAGCAGTGATCCGCCTTCACCTACCCTGGTCTCCTCACCGCTCGGCAAACGGTCGATCACTTCGCCTAGCCTGGAATCCACCACTGCTTGACGGACCTCCGACTCGGTGGCATCCGGTCTCGCCAACCGAACGTTCTCCAGGATGGTTCCGTCGAACAGGTAAACCTGCTGTGAGACAGTCGATATCCGAGACATCAATGCTCTCGTTCCGATCTCGCGAACATCGGCTCCCCCGATGGTTACCGCACCTTCGTCTACGTCCCAGAATCTGGAGATCAGCCGAACCAGAGTTGTCTTTCCGGAACCGGAAGGACCGACCAGAGCGGTGACCGAGCAGTCCGGGAACTCGAGGCTCACGTTACGAATCACGCGATCCGGGCCGTAGCCGAAGGAAACCGAATCGAACCGAATATCATACGACGTAGGCTCTTTCGGCACCTCAGGTTCCGCCAGCACCGGTACATCGATCATCTCTCGGACAGATCCGAGCGACACCCGGGCCAGTGAGATACCTTCACCGAATCCTGCGAGCATCTGCATCGGCTCCACGAACCTCACGGCCAACACGAGAACAACGATCACGCTTGCTGTGTCGATGGACCCGGTGGTGACCAGCAGTGCCGCCAGAACCAGGACGGTGAGAAAGGCAACCTGAACGACGATCATGAAGCGCAGCAGATACTTGTCGACCGATCCGATTTCCTGCAGGTGTGCGTCCCGGTTGGACACAAGAGCTTCGTCCAACCGAGTCCAGCCTTCGCCGCTCTTACCGGCCGAACGTAGAACTTGCTGCGCCTGTGCATATTCGACGACGCGCGATGCCAACTCGGATTCGCTCTTGCCGATCGCCTCGTATTCGGGAACAACCGCACGCTGCACGTTGCGGTAAGCCCGAATCCCCAGTGGAACGAAGACGACCATCGCGAGGGATAGTCGCCAGTCCACAAACAATACAGCGATCGCCACTGTCGCTGGAGTCACCGTGACGGTGACGAGTTGCGCGATGATCATTCCCGGGATGCTCATCAAGATAGCCGTGCCCTCGGTGACCAGGCGAGTGAACGCTCCACGGTTTGCCTTGCTGAACCACCCGAGCGGAACCTGCACCAAGTGCTCACCGAGGCGATGCATGATTCCACCGGCAAAACCCTCGATTCCGATGCGGTACGCCCGATTCTCGGCGATCCACCGTACGGCGCCACATGCCACCGCCACGAGAGCAGCCGTGACAACCCACGGCACTGCGGCGTCGTAATCGCCGCGAACCACCGCTTTCAGGATCGGAACCATCAGTGCAAAGACGACACCCTCGAGTATCCCAGCGAGCGTGAAACCTGCTATCTGACCTCGCATCCCATTGCCGCGCCCGAGGATTTCGTCCAGGTCGCGAATCATTGCAGCGCCTTTCGCGGAGATATGTCTTCGACGAGGGGGTTCTGGAGCGCCCACATCCGCGCGTAGGTTCCGCCGAGCGCCGACAACTGTTCGTGCGTACCGTTTTCCACGATCCGTCCGGCGTCGAGAACGAGTATCTGATCTGCGTATCGGACGGTGTGCAGTCGATGAGCGATCACCATCAGGGTGCCGCCGTCTGCACTGATCTCGCCCAGTGCGCGTTGAACGGCCGATTCACTGTGGGGATCGGCCTGCGAAGTCGCCTCGTCCAGGATGACGATCGGCGGGTTCTGAAGGATGGCGCGGGCGATCGTCAGGCGTTGCTTCTCCCCACCCGACAGCTCACCGCCCGAACCACCACCGATCTCGGTGTCGTACCCGTCCGGCAGTCGCATGATCACGTCGTGAATCTGCGCCCGCCTCGCCGCTGTCTCCACTTCCAGATCCGTTGCATCCGGTCGACCGAGCCGAATATTCTCGCGCACGCTGTCCCGCAGGAGCACAACATCTTGGAAGACGATGGCCATTGATCTCAAGACTTCGCGACTGGACTGATCTCGTAAATCGCTTCCGCCCAGTCGAATAGACCCGTCCGTCACGTCCCAGAACCGCGGAAGTAGACGCGCCAATGTGGTCTTTCCGGAGCCGGAGGGGCCAACGATCGCGGTCACGGTGCCCGGTTGCATCTCGAAGGAGATGTTCTCGAGGACGCGCTGCCCAGTGGTGTATTCGAAGCCGACGCTGTCGAATTCGACCAAAGTGCTGCGAGCAGGCACTGCATCCTGAGGTTCGGCCAGCTCTGGTTCGCCGAGGATGCTCTCGACGTGAGTCGCTCCCAGTTGGCCTTCGCGGTAGAGGTTGGCCATCGTTCCCATGTGCAGAACCGACGACGGAACACCGATTCCGACGACCAGAAAGGCAACAAGAGCTACCGGGGTAATCCAACCCCCGGACAACATTGCAGTTCCCGTCGCCGTGATGACCACGATGAGTACCGCCGGTGAGAGGAGGATCGACATCGCGACCACCGGCCCTCCCATCCCCGACATCCATCGCACGCACACCGCAACCATCGAATCGACAGCGCTCGAGTAGCGCGCGAATGCGCGACTCCCACTCCCGTACGTCTTGACAACCTCGATACCGTCGCCCAGTTCTACTGTCGCAGAGGTCAATGTCGACATTGCAAGATTCCAGGAGTCGACGTTCGTTCGATAGGCTCTGCGCATCGACGGCGCGGCGAGAGCGAGACACACTCCGATGTAGCCGACCAGGACCAGGCTGAACTTCCAGTCCATCGCCACCAGATAGATCAGGGCCACTATCGGCGACAGGATCGCTGGTACCACGTCGGCGGGAAGGTGAGCGACGAGAAGATGCATCCGCTTCACGTCGTCCGTCATCGCCTGCTTCACTTCACCGGTGCCACCATTTGCAAACCACCCCAGAGGAACTCGGGACAGATGCCGAGCGATACGCGAGCGGATCGAGTATTTGAAATGCGCGTCGGCGGTGTGACAGACGGTCAGTGCTGCGTTGTAGACGACAAAACCGAGAATTGTGCCCGCTGCACCGATTGCGGTCCACATCCAGACCAGGTTAAACGACGAGCCGGTCAGGAGCACCCGCGCGATCTCGACCACCGCAACGTAGGGCAGGAATCGCAACGGCACCGACAGTGCCGACAGACCCGCCCCTAGGAGGAGTTGATTTCTCACCGGCGCGATCATCCTGCCCAAAGCGTCTCGGTCGACGAGTCCAGGCGAGTCTTCCGGGGCTGCGGACTCGTTCACTTTCATTGCCGCACTCACTCTTCGACGATGATCGTGCCGGTCATGTTCGGATGTGGTGTGCACGTGTAGGTGAACGTTCCGGCTTTGTCGAAGGTCTGACTGTAGGTTCCGCTTCCTTGGAGATCGCTCTTGATCCCCAACTCGGCGAACACGACATCGTGCGGCATTCCCTGGTCCTCGAAAATCCACGTGACGGTCTGTCCTGTGTGCACGGTGACGGAGTTCGGTGTGTACGCAAGGTTTTTCACCGAGATCTCGACCGGCGCTTGCTCGGTAGATCCCGTCGAATCGTTGCCGCACGACGTCAGTGTGAATACCGCTGCAACAGCGATCAATGTGGTCAATCCGGTGCGAACTGACATTCTGCTCTCCTCATCGAACGTAGTGGAGGTCGGCAGTCATCCCGGCCTCGAAGTGGTACGCGTTGTGACAGTGAAACATCCACCGTCCTGGATTGTCGGCGTCGAAGTCGATCGCCATTTGTGTACGCGGAAGTACGATCACGGTGTCTCGGCGAAGCCCGCCGTAGGAGGGAACCGAGAAGGTGTGCCCATGGGTGTGCATCGGGTGCCACATGTCGGTGTCGTTGTTCATGACGATTCGTATTCGCTCGCCCTGCTTCATTCTCAACCGACCTGCATCGGCGCCCGCCATTCCCCAGAGGTATCGATCGCCGGCCTGAATGAGATCCACCGAATACGCACGATCCGGTGCCCTCTGCTCCAGCGCTCCTGACGGGCGAAGCTCCGATTCCAGAACGAGCCGACCGCCGGAACCTGACAGCACTGCAGGCGAAGTCAGGTCGACGACCGCTACCGAATCCGGCGTCCGAAGCAGGCACGCGACGCCACCTGACTTCCCTTCCACCTTCGCGGCGATGGGCCACGAGCCGGACTGCACCGTCACCAATACGTCGTATCGCTGCGCGGGTGCGATCAGAATCTCGTCTCCGGCTGTGTAGGCAACGTCCTGCCCGTCAGCACTGACAACGGTCATCTCGTGCCCGGCGACCGAGAAACGGTACGGAGTCTCTGCCCCGGCATTGATCACCCGCAATCGAAGCCGAGTTCCGGCCGTCGCACTGACGACGAAGGGATCTTCCACAGGCCGTCCGTTGATCAGGTGCAGTGGATACGTGATGTGCGTTGCCATTCCACCGAGCGCCTCGGAATTTCCGTGACCACTGCCGAGAAGTTCTGCGGCAGAATCAATCTCTGCACCATCGACTTCCGGTGGAGTGCCGCCGTGCCCGTGGTGTCCTCCCTGCACGTCCGGTGACAATGCGCGAAGCACTGCATCCGGGGTTGTTCCCAGCCCGTCGAGCCAGTCGTCGATCACGATGACGACGTCCTCGTCGGCTCCGGTCCGGTCGTTCGGGTCCTCGACCACGAGTGCACCGAATAACCCTCGATCGGCCTGCAAGCCTGAATGGGAGTGGTACCAATATGTTCCGTGATCCGGGGCCACGAAGTCGTAGGTGAACTCGGCACCTGGTTGGATTCGTTCCTGGGTGACCGGCGGGACGCCGTCCATGTCGTTGCGGATCGCAATGCCGTGCCAGTGCACCGAGGTCTCCGTCGGAAGGTCGTTCTGCAAAAGAACGTTGAGCTGGTCTCCCTTGGAGATTCGAAGCTCCGGGCCAACTGCTTCCGCACCGTACGACCATGTGTCGACCTCTCTGGCGCCCAGACTCACCCGAGCCGGTGCAGCTGTCAGATTCCGTTCGACTGTGCGCCCGCTATGAAATCTCGCCTGTTCGGCAGCACGAACTTCGTCGTCGAACGGTGAAATCTCAGAACCGGTTTCGTTCGCCGAACCACGGCTGCACGCACTCAGTGCCACAGAACCCAAAGCCGCAGAGCCCAAAGCCGCAGAGCCGAGCGTCACCGCTCCCCATCGCAGAGCCAGGCGCCGACTCAACGCTCTCGAACTCATGCCGTCAGCGCCGTGAATTCCTGATAGCGCGTCGCGGCAACAGCTTCGGTTCCGGTGCCGGTCAGATTGCCGGCAGCCATGGCATCCATGTCCTCGATCATCCAGAAGGTGGCGAAGGGATGAGTGGCAAGCCACATGTCTCCGTTGACCTTGGCCACTCGGTTCTCCTGCACCGCTGAAAGACTCGAGAATCCGGGAACACCGGCAACCTTGCCGAACTCGTACACGCCCTCGTCGAACACGGCTACGATCCGAGCATCCTGCGCCGGGATCGCCTCGTCGGACAGGGGCGCATACGGCAGTCCTCCAGCGGCATTCGCTCGCTGGGATTCCGGACGCCCGAAGCCGCTCTCCGCCAACAGCAACGACGGCGGCGCCTGCTCGGTGGTGGTGGCAAGGATTCCAGAACTGCTCATCAGCACCGACACGGTGTTCGCTTCACCACCGGACCGAGCAGAGACGTCAGCGATCTTGCCCTCCAAGGCGACAGTCAGCTTGTCGGCAACCGACTGACGATCAAAAGCGCGTCCGAAGAAGGCAAGATTCTCACGCCACGGAGTGGTGACGGCTGGGACCGGCACTGTGGGGACGGTCGACGCGAGGGAGTCGTAGTAGCTCCGATCGCCCATCGACGTGAAGATGACCAGTCCGGGATCCTGTGCGAGTACCTGCTCGATCGGGGGTGCACCGAGCGGCGGCACCGTGACCACCTCGGTACCAGCTGACGCCAAGATGTCCTGGCCGATCTCCGATCCCCACGACGTGAAGACCACGTCAGGGGTGATGCCGACGGCAAGGAGACCGAGTGCGGCGTATTCGTCGAGGGAAACAATTCGCCCGAGGTCGCCCGGAACCGACGTTTCACCGAATTCATGGGACACAACACGCGTTCCCTCGGCAGGTTCCGTCGTCGGTCCCGCCTCACTCGAGCTACAGGCGGCCGCAGTCAGGGCAACGACACTGACCAGCAGCGAAGCACCCAGCCTCGATAGGTAACCGGGTCGCGTTTTCAACTTCATGGTGTCCTTCAGCTTCGAAAAATCGGGGGCTTCGCATAAATCCGAGCACTGCTCGGATTTGGCAAGTAAACCTCACCTAAGTTCATCCGTCAATCGCTTGCGTCGACTACGCGACGCGATCCGACGCCACTAAGCTCGGTCGGACCATGACTGCGCCATCACCTGACAAGAAGTCCGCCGCGAAATCACAGCGCCGCCGGAGTTACAACACCGGGATCACTGCGGACGCGGTGCTGACCGTGGCGTTCGGGCTCAGTCGCGAGCACGGAGTCGAGGGCTGGTCGCTGCGGCAGCTGCTCGGCGAACTCGATACGTCGTTCTCCGTCGTCTATCGACTCGTCGGAGATCGGGACGCACTCTCGGCTGCGGTGGTCGACAGTGCGGTGTCGGCCGTGAACGTGCCATCCGCACAAGAAGATTGGCGTCAATGGCTGACGCATCTGCTCTTGCAGATGCGAGAGGCCTTGATCAAGTGTCCAGGCGCGGCACAGTGGCTGCTGATGAACGGAGTTGCCACCCAGCGCAGCCGGGAACTCATGGAGGCCGGATTGGCATCGCTGATCGACGCCGGGTTCGGGGAAGAAGCCGCTCAGGCTTACACCGTCGCCTTCACCTCGACAACCACACTGATCGCCATGAACGACGCCAGGCGCATTCCCAGCGGACAGCCTTCACCCGATCACAGCGCGATGCTGGAACGACTGAGTAACGACAGACCCTCAGATCCTCGTTCATCGATGGAGACACTGATCGGGAAGTTCGCCGGTCCACCGGATGCTGCGGAAGCAACACGGGCAGAACACTATCGCTACACACTCGACCGTGTCCTCGACGGCCTCGAGGCGCGGCTGAACGCAATCAAGGAGTCACAGAAATGACCGAGGGTCGCTGTCGCAGTTGTGCGACAGCGACCCCGCGGATGATCTGGATTCTCGGTATGCCTAGCGGAACAGGTTCGCGACGAACGGAATCGTGTCGGCCTGTGATTCGACCAAAGCGCCGCTGTGATCGGTGTTGTAGGTCTTGAACGTGACCGGTTCACCGTTGGCGACCAACGCTGCAACCAGCGAAAGTGCAGACGGTGCAGGGACATCCACGTCGAGCAAGCCCTGGCCGATGAAGATGGGGCGATCGTATCCACTGGTCGGTACACCCATGTAATCGTTCAGCAGACCCTGGAAGTTCGGGATCTGACTGAGCGGGCGGGAGAAGATGTCACCGAGGACCAGATCCTTGGATGCCTCGTCCAGGTCTGCGGCGCAGAGCTTTTCGGCCGAGTCGACCTTTTCCCTTCCCAAGTCGTTCAGGTAGGAATTCAAGTCGATCTCGGGGTGCGCTTCCCGCAAGCCCGCGAGGATGTAGAGCGCGTACGACGTCAATCCGCCGCCGAGGGCGATGGGAGGGAAGCCCGGACCGGCAGGCAGGAGGGTCAACTCGATGTTGGCCGGCACTCCGGTACCCACCCCGCCGCGATAGTCGAGAGAATCCCCACCGTATTCGGTGGCGTAGCGCGCCGTCGTGATGGCCGCACCGCCGCCCTGCGACTGCCCGACCACTGCCCACCTATTCGAGATGGTGGGGTCGATCACCCGAGCAGCCTTGACCGAGTCGACGACGCTGTGCGCCTCCACCTTTCCGTCGAGATACGGCATCAGCCCCGGTGTTCCCAGACCGACGTAGTCGGTGGCGACTACGGCGTAGCCCTCGGAGAGCCAACGCCCCAGGTAGGGGTAGTCGCGCTCGGGCAGGCCAGGACCGACCAGCGAAGGGGCACAGGAATCGTCGAGTCCCGTGGTGCCGTGCGCCCACGCAATGACGGGCCAACCACCTTCCGGTGCCGGACCGGCCGGGACGTAGTACGCGCCACTGCTCAGCGCAGGCCCGCCGTTGGAACCGATGGTCCAGTACGTGAATCGCTTGGCGTCGGCGGTACCCGGAATCCACAGATCTTTCGGTAGCGGCTCACTCGACACCACAGTGCCGGTGGCTTGCGACGCGCTCGGTGCCTGTGCGGACGCGATGGGCGCAGCAACGGCGGAGCCGATCGTTGCAGCACAGAGGGCTGCGATGGATATGCGGGCAAACGACTTCGACTGGAATTTCACGTCTGACGACTCCGGTTCGTGCGGTGGGCGACCTCGTTGGACGTTATCGTAGATTTTGTTTAACCGATCGGTCAAGCAAAATCTTGCAGCTTCGTGAAACGTATATGTCGAGATTCCGGCCCCAACTCCGACCTAGCATCGAACCGCACGAAAAAACAGTAGGAGGATGTGTCCATGGCACACGTACAGCGTTTCGACCACATCGGCATCACCGTCACGGACCTCGAATCAGCGACGGCATTCTTCGTCGGTCTGGGTCTCGAGGTGGAGGGCACCGGATCCGTGGAGGGTGAGTTCGTGGAAACCGTCTGCGGTATCCCTGGAGCCAAGTGCGAAATCGCCATGCTGCGCCCGCCGGGCGAAGGATCACGGCTCGAGCTCTCGTCCTTCGTCACGCCCGAGCACGTACCCGGATCGCCTGCTCCGATGGCCAACGAGATCGGGATACGCAACGTGTCTTTCGAGGTGGGCGATCTCCAGGCTGCGGTCGACGCGGTGGCTGCGGACGGTTACGGACTCATCGGCGGGATCGGCGAGTACGAGAACAGCGTGCGCATGGCCTACGTCCGGGGGCCTGAAGGGATCATCGTGTCCCTGTTCGAGCAGATCGCCTGAAGCGTCACGGCATTCGGAGCGTCAGATCGCCTTCCAGGAGCTGGCCAGAGCGCCCATCGCAGCCGCGAATTCGGCGAACGCCGCGTCGATTCTGACGCGGTCACCGGTGGTCACCAGATCGAGCGTCAACCCGCGAATCTGCGCCAACACGATCGTCGCGTAGCGATCAGCGCGATCGGGTGGACATCCGTGCGCGAGCGCAGCTTCCGCCAAACCACCCAACCAGTCCCCCACCACATGGTCGAGAAACTCGCGATACCGCTCCGGATGCAACAACGCCTGTCCGTAGATCTCGAACATCAAGCGAAAGTTCGGCAACGATTCCGCTGATGTGCGCCCATTCCAGTAACTCGTCAACATCTCGACGATGTCGGTCCCGGAAGAGATGTCGAGAGAAGAGCTGTCTCGCAGGGTGGCAACCACTTCAGTGAGCAGTTGTTCCTTCGAACCGAAATGATGGATGAGTGTCGCATGACTGATCCCCAGATCCTTGGCCAATGGCCGCATGGACAGTTCACCGACGCCGTTCGCCGTGACGTACGCGGTTACCTGCTCGAGCAATTCGGCACGGCGATGCTGGTAACGCAGTTTCCGGCCGTCGACCGGCGTGCTGTCCTCCACCTGCAGGAGCCTACGCAGTACCGGAAACACAGCAGTACCGGAAACACGGCAGTACCGGAAACACGGCAGAACCGGTTACACGGTGACGTGGTGGCGATCCGATCGACTGATCGTCACAGCGGCGACGACAACACCGATCACCACGCCGATGAGAGTGTCCGCGACGCGAGCCACTGCCGCTTCGGTCCCGATCGGAGCACTGAAACCGATGAGGAGCAGTGCCATCGGGGTGACGGCCAGTGATGTCAGTGCATAGTTCTTGATCACGAGCAACTCAGCAGCAGTCTGCAGAATCACGACCACGGCAACCGCTTGCCAGTAGCCGAGCGTCAATGCGATGAGAGCAGCAGCGACGACGGCGCCACCGACATTTCCCACCAACCGCTGAATCCCACGCTGGACGGTCTGCTTGTAGTTCAGCCCCTGCATCGCGGCGATGGCACCCATCGACGCCCAGAGCGGATGCTCCAACCCGGCTCCCGCCGCGAGCCAACCGGCCAGAGCCGACGCTGCCACGATGCGGAGAGCATTCATCCGCACCGGGCGCGAATACAGCCGATTCAATCCTTCGAGAAAATAGCCTTCGGGCGCGGCCAGGTTCTTTGCCGGTGCGAGATCGTGTTCGATCATGCTGGATCGCTTGAGCTTCCGAAGCTCCTTCTCGTGCCGAGCAATGCTGCGAATCAGGGTGGCGTCGCCGTGCAACTGCCACTCCTGAACTGCCGCTTCTGCTTCGTCGAGCACCGCCACCAGTTCGCGTCCGTGATCGACGGTCGACTTGATCCGGCCACTCGACGCAATAACCAAGCGGGCGTTGGCAATCGATCCGAGCGCCGGTTCCACTCCGTCTGCGCCGGACTGTTCGAGACGCCCCACCGCAGAAACTGCACGGGCAACTGCCAGGCGGGCAGGTCCCATCGGCAGTACGAGCGCTGGGAGCATCGCGGCCGCCCAACCGACCAGAACTCCGAGCGCACCGGCAGTGACCAACCGCGCCAAATCATCAACGCTGGAGGCATATCCGGCTGCACCGGTCGCCGCGAAGACGAGGATGACGGGCCCTGGCCCGGTGATCCGGAAGCCCGACATGAAGCAGTACGACGCACCCGCAAGCAAAGAGAGGATGCCGATCTGCAACCACATCGGAACGCCCGCGACACCCATGGCGCCGCCGAAGGCAATCGAAACCACCAGTGCAGCACCCACCATTGCCAGCTTGCCGGCCAACCGTGGATACGGCTCGTACCTGCCGAACGCGGCGCACAGCGCGCCCAAGGCCGCGAAGCCGGCCAATTCCCGATGCCCGAGCAGTCCGCCGACCACGAGGACTACGGCGGTGGCGAGCCCGACCCTGATCGCGGGGGCGATGGTCGCGTCGGCAGATCCGACGCGAAAAGCCGCTCGCCACGTCGCCCCGGAGACGGTATGTGCAATGGCTTCACTCGAATGAGTGAGACGGCTGGGCGTCCTGGCTGCGGTTTCGGTTCGGCTCACCCACCCAGCATACATTTATTTCACTAGTAAATTACTTGTGAAGTAATGTGAAATCTGTCGCTAAGATGGGGCCATGGGCGCGGCGAACAGATCCGAAGACGACTTCATCGACAAAGTCCGTCGCGAATGGAAGCGCGCCTACCCGGAGTTCGACACCGCCCCCGTCGAAGTGATGGGCCGAATCGCCCGCATCAACGCGCAGTCTCTTCACCAGCTCGACCGCGCACTGGCGTCCAGCGGGGTCTCTCGCGCCGAATTCGACGTGATGAGTGCACTCGCTCGCAGTGACCGTCCCCTGCGGGCGAGCGAAGTCACCGCCGTCACGATGGTCAGCGGCGCCGCCACCACAAAACACGCAGACCGCCTGGCCAAGCTGGGCTTTGTCGAGCGTCAGCGCTTCGAACACGACGGACGAGTGGTTCTGCTTCAACTCACCGATGCCGGTCGCGCATTGGTCGAGGCAGAGTTTCCCCGACGCGTCGAGCGAGACCGTCAAGTACTCACCGGACTCGACGAGGACGAACGTGCCCAACTGACGGCACTGCTCAAACGCATCTCACTCAACATCGACTCGGGGATCTGGGACTGACCTACTTCGGCAGCGGCACGTTCTGCAAGCGCACCTGACCGCGCGCCACCTCTTTCCCCGATTCCGGATCGGTGATGACCACCGACCACAACTGCTGAACGCGTCCCTGCTGTATCGGCACAGCCACGACGTCCACGCGCCCACCCGTACGCGCCCGCAGGAAATCCGTTCCGTTGTGCACTCCGACGGCAAATTCGCCACGGTCCGCCACTGCGGTACTCGCCCCGATGCTCGCGGCCGACTCGACGGCAGTCGTGTAAACGCCGCCGTGGACAACGCCCCACGGAGTGTGGTGTGCCTCGGACAGATCGATGTGCCCGACAACCTTCGTGCCAGACACCTCGTCCAGTTGCAATCCGGCAGCGCTGACGAATCCGCTTGCTGCCTCGAGATTCAATTCCGTCATGACGACCCCTCATCTGCTCCGTTGGATTTCTCGACCTACCTTCCGCCCTCGAATACATGCCGTCAAGTGCTAAGTTGGAATTCCCAACTAACATTTCCAACTAACAGGGGCCCAGAGATGACGGCGACAAAAGGACGCAACTGCTCCATCGCCAACGCCTTGGAGGTCGTCGGCGAGAAGTGGTCACTGTTGGTGCTCCGAGAAATCGTCCTCGGGCAACGACGGTTCGACGAGATCGCCGCGGGCACGGGAGCCAGCCGCGACATCCTCGCCGCGCGTCTACGCACCCTTGTCGACGCCGACGTCCTCACGAAGCGACGCTACGAAGACCATCCACCGCGCTACGAATACGTCGCCACCGAATCAGGGAAGGCGCTCTATCCCATTCTGATGGCGCTCATGGAATGGGGGGACGCCTTTGCGACGACGGGTCCACCGCCAACCGTCGTCGAACACCGTTGCGGTGAGATCCTGCACGCCCAAGTTGTGTGCGCGCACTGCAAAGAGCCGCTGGCCGCCAAAGACGCGCATGTAGTCGAACTCTCGCCGCCTGCTCGATAGCGTCAGCGTCCGGGCGGAAACCCGCCTGTTGCGATCGGACCCCAGGAGTCGACGGTGACGCGGATCAGGCTCTTACCCTGCTTGCGCATGGCTTCGCGGTACTCGTCCCAGTCGGGATGATCACCGGCGATGGATCGGTAGTAGTCGACCAACGGTTCCACCGAGTCCGGGAGGTCGATCAACTCCGCGGTTCCGTTCACCTGGACGTACGGGCCGTTCCACTCGTCGGAGTGGATACACAGAGACACCGCCGGGGGTGCGGCGGACATTCGCGGCCTTGGCCCGTTCCGGGTACGTGGAGATGACGATCCGACCCTCGTCGTCGACCCCGCACGTCACCGGAGAGATCTGCAACTCGCCGGATTTCTTCACCGTGACGAACGTGGCCCGATGGCGCGGCCTGACGAATTCGAGGAGCTCGGCAAACGACACACGATCTGCGCTGGCGATCTTGGACATGACCTCAGCCTAATTCGATTTACGAACTGACGCTCAGGGCATCTCGATGGTCTGAGCACGTGCGATTTCGCCGATTGCACGAATGATGTACGCGCTCTGAGCTTTCTTCACTCCGGTCGACAAACTCCCGATGACCAGAACCGCCGAACGCAGGTACGCGCCGTGCCCGATACGGAACGAATCGTCTTCCAGATCCGAGATCCCGAGCGCCCCGGTGTAGACCGCAGCGAGCGCCTGCACGTCCAGATCCGGCAGCCACACGATCGTGGACTTGGCGCAGGCGGTGAGCGCATCCTGCACGTCCTCGCTGGACAAGCCGTCCGGATGCGTGTCCTCGAGCAATTCGCGCACGATCGCCGCGTGAACCGAGCTGACCTGCTCGAACGAGAGCCCGCGCAGTTCCTCGACAGCCACGAGTAGTCCGTCACGATTTGCCGCCCGCACCGCGGCGAGTGCGTCGGCCGTGGCATCGGCGATGTCACGGGCGACCTTCGGCCAATGCGTCGGCCAGCTCTGTTCTGGCGTCCGCTGTTCTGGCGTCATCGTGGTATCTCCTCGGTCCTCGTGTTCATGCGGAAGCCTTCCACATCCCACCGACAGGCCAGGCGATCCGTCAGCGCAGCCGCTCCAACAAGGACATTGCGTTGTGCGGCGCAAAGCCTTTCATGTCGTTGTCGAAGTAGACGTACACGTCGAGGCCCTCGTCCATCCAGTCCCGAAAGCGCTTGGACCACTTGTCCAGAGCTTCGTCGGTGTACCCACTCGCATACAGTTCCTTGTCCCCGTGCATCCGCACATAGACAAAATCGGCAGTAGGAGTGGTGATGCGGGGATACCTGCCGGCTGTGTCTGCGACGACAAAACCGATGGAGTGCTCGCGCATCAGGTCCACGGCTTCGTCGGTCTCGAAGCTGGCGTGCCGCGCTTCCACCGCGTAGCGAATCGGCACGTCCCTCTCGGTCTGGGCGAACACTCGGTCTTCGGTGAGTTTGTCGTCGTGCTGTGCTGCCAGATCTGCTGCAGCCTGCGTGGTACGGGGAAGACCGTCGAAGAAGTCGGCCAATCGCTGCGATTCGAACTGCAGCGTCGGAGGTAGTTGCCACAGAATCGGCCCGAGCTTGGGGCCGAGGGCGAGCGTTCCGGCGGCAAAGAAGTTGGCGAGTCCGTCACGGGCGTCGAGCAGCCGTTTCATGTGTGTGATGTACCGGCCGCCCTTGATCGCGAACACAAAATCTTCGGGAGTTTCGCTGCGCCATTTGGTGTAGCTTTCCGGCTTCTGCAGCGCGTAGAACGAGCCGTTGATCTCGATCGACGCCAATCTCTCTGCGGCATAAGACAATTCTTTGCGGTGAGCAAGACCTTTCGGATAGAAATCTCCGCGCCACGCGGGATACGTCCACCCGGAGATACCTACCCGAATATCTGCCATCGATTCAGACTAAGCGGCACTCGAGCGTTTTGGCACTCCGTGTTTCAAACTCCGGCGCTGAGCGCGACGGATACCGGTACGACGGTCAGGCACACCACCGCACCGACGAACAACGCGATCACGAGGCGACGGTCCCACTTTCCGCGTGCACCACTGGCAGCGAGCATGAAGATCACAAAACCTACACACACGGACACGATAGTCACGATCACCGGAGTTCCAACCATGCCGTGATTGTCCCCTACCCATTGCCACCGAGCGCCCTACGGGTACACGATCGAAGTACCCATCCCGAGCTAGGAGTGGAAATGCCGAAATACCTCTGGCAAGTGACGTACTCACCCTCCGGCGCCGCCGGTCTACAGCAGGAGGGAGGCACTGCGCGGCGCGACGCGATAACGCGAATGGTCGAAAGCATCGGTGGCACTGTCGAATCCTGCCACTTCGCACTGGGCGGTCACGACATGTTCGTGATCGGCAACCTGCCGGACGACGTCGCGGCAGCCGCATTGAGCATTCGCACGGCTGCGGCAGGTGCAGCACGCTCGGAGTCGATCACACTGCTCACGCCGGAGCAGATCGACGAGGCAGTCAAGCGACCGACCGACTACCGCGCGCCGGGCAAATGACGACGGAAGGAATAGATCCCGGCAGCAGCCGAGTTGCACCCGCTGTGACGGAGACTACGAAAACACCTGACCTGGGAACCTACGGAATCTGGCGAGGAGCGGCTGGTTTGCCGCCCGAGCTGGGAACTGCGATCGAGAAACTCGGTTTCGGCACCATCTGGATCGGCGGCTCCCCACGCGCCGATCTACGGATCGCCGAGAAACTTCTCGACGCGACCGAGCACATCACCGTGGCAACCGGAATCGTCAACATCTGGTCCTCACCTGCGGCTGAGGTGGCGGAGTCCTATCACCGACTCGAAGCCGCGCACCCGGGTCGATTCCTGCTCGGCGTAGGCGTCGGACATCCGGAGGCTACCGGCGACTACACCAAGCCGTACGCCTCGCTCGTGTCGTACCTCGACGAACTCGACGCGGCCCAGGTCCCGGAAGCGCGGCGCGTCCTCGCCGCACTGGGGCCGAAGGTGTTGAAACTGTCCGCCGCTCGCGCCGCCGGCGCGCATCCGTACCTGACCACCCCCGAACACACGGCCGAAGCTCGCGAAATCCTCGGCCCTTCGAAGATCCTGGCCCCCGAGCACAAGGTTGTCCTGGAAACCGATCCGGAGAAGGCCAGAGCAATCGGTCGCCCCGCCGTCGCCAACCCGTATCTGTATCTGCGCAACTACACGAGCAATCTCGAGCGCCTCGGTTTTGCGCCCGAAGAGTTGGCCAACGAGGGGAACGATCGCGTCATCGACGCCCTGGTTGCGCGGGGTACCGCGAAGTCCATCGCGGATCGACTTCGGGAGCATGTCGCGGCGGGTGCCGATCACGTTGCGATCCAAGCACTTCCCGCCGAAGGTGATCCGATCGCGACCTACGAAGCACTGGCCGCCGAACTCTTCGACTGACCGGGCAACCCTTGACTTGGATAAGTGGTGTCCGAGTATACTTGGACACTACTTATCCGAGTAAAGGAGAAAAACATGAAGATCGTCATTTTCGGAAGCGGACTCATCGGAAGCCAGGTCGCCGCCAAGCTCGCTGACGCCGGGCACGACGTGAAGGCGCTCGGTCGCGGCGACGGGATCGACATCACCACCGGCGCAGGTATCGCCGAGGCAGTCGAGGGTGCCGACGTCGTCGTGGATCTGACCAATTCCCCGTCATGGTCGGACGACGACGTCTTGGCCTTCTTCCGCGACGGAACCGGCCACATCCTCGCCGCGGAGGAGAAGGCAGGCGTCGGGCACCACGTCATCCTGTCCATCGTGGGTGCCGATCGACTGCCCGATTCCGGGTACATGCGAGCCAAGGTCGCCCAGGAAGACCTGGTCAAAGCGGGCCCGACCCCCTACACGATCGTCCGATCGACCCAATTCTTCGAGTTCGTCGCCGGAATCGCCGACGCGGGAACCACCGACGGCGCCGTCCACGCAACGCCGGGACATCTGCAACCCATCGCGTCTCGAGACGTCGTGTCCCACGTCGCCGAGGTAGTGACCGGCGCGCCGCAAAACGGCACGGTCGAGATTGCCGGACCCGAACCGCTGGGCATCGACGAACTGGTCCGGCGCTTGTTCCTCGTCACCGGCGACAAGCGTTCGGTTATCTCCGATCCCGAAGCCGGCTACTTCGGCGCGAAACTCGACAACTCGGCACTGACCCCGACACCCGGTGCAGATGCATGGATCGCGCCGACAACATACGACGCGTGGCTTGCCGAGAAGGCCTGACGTCGACAACTCGAGCGACGTCCGGCCCGCACCGCTTTCCGCGGCGTCGATAGAGTCCAATCATGAAGCTTTCCGGAGGCGTGGAGTGGTCACTCCACTGCTGCGTGGTTCTGAGCCAGTCCGAAGGGCCGGTACCCACAGCCAGACTCGCCGAACTTCACAGGGTGTCGAAGA
Organism: Rhodococcus sp. SG20037; assembly: GCF_031763325.1. Classification (NCBI taxonomy): domain Bacteria; kingdom Bacillati; phylum Actinomycetota; class Actinomycetes; order Mycobacteriales; family Nocardiaceae; genus Rhodococcus; species Rhodococcus sp. SG20037. Next base: position 5,636,073 of record NZ_CP134497.1, read on the forward strand.
CATACCTGGCGAAGCATCTGCGAGCGCTCGCGCACGCCGGTCTGGTCAATCCGACCGAGGGCCGAGACGGCGGGTACGTTCTCACCCGGGCTCCCGAGAAGATCACCGTTCTCGACGTCGTACAGGCCGTTGACGGCACCGAACCTGCGTTCCGGTGCACGGAGATTCGACAGCAAGGAATCCTCGCCGCCCCACCGGAACAGTGCCGTTCCGCCTGCGGAATCGCCAAGGTCATGGCCGACGCCGAAAAAGCCTGGCGCGCATCACTGTCGGGGGTCACTATTGCAGATCTTGCTGCAACCCTGGACCTTCCGGCACTCAGAAAGATCCTGACCACACCGATCACACCCTAGAGCAGCCCACACCCCACGAGACGGCAATCCATCGTTCAACTATCGGGTACCTTGTTCGGGGATCAAATCTTGACGAAGAATCTTCCGGGAATTTTCGCAAGATCTCGGAGGGGGTTTCATGGGAGTCAGTGGCGCTGCGGGGTTGGGGCAGAACATTCGTCAAACAACGGGACTGTTGAGTCGCTGGTGGTCTCTTGCGTACGACGGCGAATGGTTCCCGAGGTTCCTGGCTGCTCGATCGATGTTGGGGACAGCCAGGGTGGTCGTCACCTTTTGGTGTGCTGTGTTCGTGGCACTCGCCGTACTGGCTCAATTCGTGAAGGGTGGCGCAACCGAGCTCCCTGAACGGCTCGCGGCGGGCGCAGCATGCATGATCGCGCTCTACTGCATGATTCGCTGGTCACTCGGACGGTCTTGGCCGAGTCACCATCAATCCGTTCGTTTCGTTTCGCTCACCAATATCTGCTTGTCCTTGACACTTCTCGCCGGAATCCATTCGAGCTTCCTGGCATTGACCGGCACCGTCCTGTTCGTGGTCGTCGCGAACTATTCGTCGGTATTCCACAGCCCTCGAATAGTCACCGCACAGATCACCGGCGCGCTGTTCGTCGTTGCGCTACTGACAATTCGAGCTGTAACCGATCCGGATACCGACTCTTCGCTGTCGGTGTCCACTGGATTCGTCATCGGGTGTGTTATCGCTTCAGCTTCGATGACCGTGCATTTCCTCGTCCTGTATTTGACCGACGACGCACGACACTCTTGGCGTGATCCACTCACCGCTGCCCTGAATCGACGTGGGCTGCACAATGTCTGGCAACAGTTGTTCGGTGTCGGCGAACTCCAAGGACACGTAGTCCTTGCGGTGGTGATCGATGTCGATTCGTTCAAGAGCGTCAACGACAAACTGGGTCACGCGGAAGGCGATCGGATGCTGGTGACAGTCGGCCGGCGCCTGAACTCGGTGGTCGGAGAGGTCGGACTGGTTGCGCGGACTGGCGGCGACGAGTTCGTGATTCTCATGCCCGTGGAGCCACGTCGCATCGAACAAACCGTGGTGGACATTCACAATTCGATATCGCGGCCCGCCGGCCGGCAGTCGATTTCCGTGAGCGTCGGAGCCAGCGTGTGGCTGTCCTCGACAATCCCGGACGCTTCGGGAACCATCGATCGGATTCTTGCCGATGCCGACAACGCGATGTATCGGGCGAAACGACGAGGTGGAGACCAGGTAGCTTGGGCAGTAACGCATCTGAGCTGAATCGGCACGACTACCTGCCGATCGAATTCAGAGCGCCGCTTCGCTGTCGTTCGCCGGATCCAGCTGATCCTGGGTTGCCGCCCAACTCGCCAAGAGTTTGAGTGCGTCAGCCGTGGGCGTCCCCGGCGCCGCGGTGTAGACCAGCAGTGTCAGCCCGGGATTGGACGGCAGTTCCATCGCCTCGAAGTTCAGCTCCAGGTCGCCGACGACGGGGTGACGAACCTTCTTGAATCCCGTCCGATGAAAGCGCACATTGTGTTTCGCCCACCGGGTGCGGAATACCTCACTGCGAGTGGCAAGTTCACCGATGAGCTCGGTCAGCGCCCTGTCATGGGGATTGCGCCCCGCTTCCGAGCGGAGCATCGCGGCGATGTCGTCTGCCGCGCGCTCCCAATCCACGAAGAAGTCCTGCGATGCCGGGTCCAGGTACACGAACCGGGCGTAGTTCGCCGGCCTACGTGGATCGGCCAACACCGGCGAATACAACGCGCGCGCCATACGATTGGCCGCCAGCATGTCGTGCCTGGCATTACGTACCCACGCCGGCGCGTCGGTGATGGCGTCGAGTATCTGCTGAATCGCCGGGCTCACGCCCTTGGGGGCGGGCCGCTTTCTACTCGGTGCGCCTGCACTGGCGGCCTTCGCGAGGTCGTACAAATGGGCAGTTTCGGCTTCGTCGAGTTGCAGTGCTCGGGAAAGGCTTTCGAGCACCGAGTCCGACGCTCCCGCCAGATTTCCGCGTTCCATGCGCACGTAGTAGTCGATGCTCACACCGGCGAGCGGAGAAGACCGAGGGAGGTACTGCCGTTACCTGGAACAACAGACACTCCCGCGCCCGCGAGGCGCGGCGTTGACTGATTGCAGTCGACCGGTCCACGCCGAAACGTCGACTTCGAAGCACGCGACACCAGAAGCAAGAGGGGACACCATGCGAGCAACCATCATGTACGGCGCCGGAGACGTTCGGGTCGAGACCGTGCCCGATCCGGCACTGCAGCAGCCGACGGACGCGATCGTGCGGGTCGTCAGGGCGTGCGTTTGCGGCTCTGACCTGCACCCTTACCACAACATGCCGGCCACACCCGGTGGTTCCCCGATGGGCCACGAATTTGTCGGAGTGCTCGAAGAGACCGGTCGCGAGGTGTCCACGTTGAAGAAGGGCGACTTCGTCATCGCCCCCTTCGCCTGGTCCGACGGGACGTGCGACTTCTGCCGCGAAGGCTTGCAGACGTCTTGCCGACACGGTGGATTCTGGGCCGGAAACGGGATCGGAGGCGGTCAGGCAGAGGCCATCCGAGTGCCGTTGGCAGACGGCACCCTGGTCAAGGCGCCGGTCGGTGAGGATTCCGAACTCCTACCGTCACTGCTCACACTCTCCGACGTCTTCGGCACCGGCTATCACGCGGCGGTCAAGGGTGGCGTCAACCAACGCACGACGGTCACGGTCATCGGCGATGGAGCCGTGGGGCTGATGGCAGTGCTCTCCGCCAAACGCCTCGGCGCCGAGCGCATCATCCTCATGGGGCGCCACAAGACCCGCACGGATCTCGGTCTCGAGTTCGGAGCCACCGACGTGGTTGCCGAACGTGGAGACGAGGGCATCGAGAAAGTCCGCGAACTGACCGGAGGCGACGGCACTCATGTCGTCCTCGAAGCGGTAGGTCACATGCCTGCCTACGAGCAGTCGCTCGGAGTTGTCCGACCGGACGGCATCATCAGCCGAGTCGGAGTACCCCAATACGAAGAAGCTCCAATCGGATTCGGGACACTCTTCGGACCCAACATCACACTCACCGGTGGACCGGCCCCGGTGCGCGCGTACATCGAAGAGCTGATGCCGGATGTGCTCGATGGAAAGATCGAGCCGGGCAAGGTCTTCGACCACACCGTCGGACTCGACGACGTAGCGGAAGGCTACCGAGCCATGGACTCCCGTGAATCGTTGAAGGTCCTCGTCCGCCCGTAGTCCACCACTTGCGAAAGTCCACCACTTGCGAAGAAGATGCGCGTGACCCACATTGCCACCCGTCCTGTTGCCGGTCGCATCAATCCCACCGCGATCCTGGCGATCATTCTGATCAGCTATTTCATGATCCTGCTCGACAATTCGATCATCTTCACCGGGCTACCCAGCATCCAAAGCAGCATGGGTTACTCGGCAACCGGGCTGTCCTGGGTCCAGGACGCCTACACCCTGGTGTTCGGCGGGCTTCTCCTGCTGGGTGCTCGTCTCGGGGACATCTTCGGCCGTCGTCGCGTATTCGTGGCCGGTCTCGCGATTTTCGCGATTGCGTCGTTTCTCGTCGGGGTCGCGCCGAACGGTTGGTGGCTCATCGCAGCGCGCGCTCTCCAAGGCGTCGGAGCAGCAGTGGTCGCCCCGGCGTCGCTGTCACTGCTGACCGCCAGTTTCCCGCCCGGCCCGGAGCGAACGCGCGCTGTTGCCTGGTACGGCGCTGCTGCGGGAATAGGCGCCAGCCTCGGACTCGTGATCGGCGGCGCCCTTGCCGACTGGGTGTCTTGGCGCGCAGGCTTTTTCATCAACGTTCCGATCGGTATCGCGATGATCGCTCTCGCTCCCCGGTTCATTCCGGAAACCGAGCCCAACTCCGGACGTTTCGATGTGACCGGCGCTGTTCTCGCCACACTCGGGATGACCGCGCTCGTCTTCGGCACCGTCAACTCGGCCGAAGCGGGGTGGACCTCACCGATCACCGTTGCGACACTGGCGGCCGGGGCGATACTACTGACCTTGCTCTTCCTCAACGAAGCGAGAGCGGAGCAGCCGATCATGCCACTGAGGTTGTTCCGTAGCCGGGAGCGATCCGGGGCGTACGCCGCCCGAATGCTCTATCTGGGTGCCATGATCGGATTCATCTACTTCACGACTCAGCTACTCCAAGGCGTCATGGGCTTCAGCGCGTTCCAAGCAGGCATCGCCTTCTTCCCGATGACGATCGTCAATTTTGCTGTGGCGATGCTTATTCCGCGACTGACACCGCGATTCGGAAATTCCGCAATTCTGTCGGTTGGCATTGCCGTCACCCTAGCCGGGATGGCGTGGCTCAGTCTGGTCCATCCCGGCAGCACGTACCTCACTGCGATAGCACTTCCGATGATCTTGATCGGCGCCGGACAGGGGTTGGCTTTCGCCCCACTGACTTCTGCTGGCATCTCCGGGGTACAGGCCGAAGATGCCGGTGCCGCATCAGGATTGGTCAACACTGCACATCAACTGGGCAGTGCTCTCGGACTCGGCATCCTCGTCGCAGTCTCCGCGGGCGCCGGATCCTCTGCCGACGACGCTACAACGGCACTCACCGATCACGTATCAACGGCTCTCACCGCAGGCACCGCCCTGCTCGCCGCTTGTCTCGTCATCGTCCTCGCACTGATCGTCCCGGCTACGAGAACGCGAAGTACCGCAAAGCAATTCGACCAGGAGAAAGGAAGCCGAGATGTCGCACTCGTGGACCGAGGCTGAACTGACCAAGATCGGCGACGCCGAGGAGTTGCAGGTCTCCTCGTACCGCCGAGACGGAACCGCAAGGCCGTACGTCACGATTTGGGTTGTCCGTACCGACAACCAACTGTACGTTCGCTCGGCCTACGGAACCGACAACCCGTGGTTCGTCCGAGCAACGGCAAGTGGAACGGGCCGAATCCGAGCAGGAGGAATCGAGCGGGACGTGGCGTTCGAGTCCGCCGCACCGGATGCCCACTCGTCGATCGACTCCGCCTATCACACCAAGTACGACCGCTACGGCCCGCAGATCGTCGGCTCCGTCACCGGCCGCGCCGCCGCACCCAACACCATTCGACTTGTTCCGCTGACGCAGAACTGAACCGCCCCTTTCGATTCCGAGGAGACCTCATGGAAATCTTGAAGCCCCAGCCCACCAGCAAAGCATCCAGCGACTGGTTCACCGGCGACGTCTGGTGGGACGTCATCTACGCCGGCCAGGAGCCGTCGAGGATGCGCGCCAACATGGTTCGCTTTGCACCGTGCGCGCGAACCGACTGGCACTCCCATGCAGTCGGACAGACCCTCCACATCGTCTCCGGTACCGCGCTGGTTCAAGCTCGCGGCGGCGAGATCGTCGAAGTCCACCCGGGTGAGACCGTCTACACCCCAGCGGGAGAGGAACACTGGCACGGCGCGGCACCCGACCGTTTCATGAGCCACCTCGCACTGTGGGAAGGACCCGGCGACGGAAGCACCGAAACTACATGGGGCGACAAAGTCACCGATGAGGAATACGGCGGTCCCCGCGCCAGACGTCGTTGAGACCGGACACCTCTCAGATACGGCGCATCACGGAAACAACTTTGCCCAGGATGACCGCGCGATCGCCGTCGATGACGCTGTATGCGGGATTGCGAGGCTCGAGGTACACGTGACCGTCGCGACGCCGGAGCACCTTCACCGTGGCCTCGCCGTCGATCATCGCGGCGACGATCTCACCGGAATGAGCTTCGTCCTGGCGGCGCACCACGACGACGTCACCGTCACAGATCGCTGCGTCGACCATCGACTCACCACGCACCCGAAGTCCGAACACCGTGCCGGAGCCGACGAGCTCGCGAGGAAGCGCAAGCACCTCGTCGGCGTGCTCCTCCGCGAGGATCGGCGCGCCGGCCGCGATGTCACCGACGACCGGAACCGTCACCGTATTCGACGACGACTGTTCCTTCGCGCCTACGAGGAACGGCCGCACGTCCAACTGCCGAGCCATGGCCGCTCCCCTACGGAGGAAGCCCTTCTCTTCGAGACTCTTGAGGTGCTTGGACACCGTCGACGTCGAGCGCAGACCAACCGCGTCTCCGATCTGCCGTGTGCTCGGCGTGCACCCGTTGGCAGCCACGAGATCCCGGATGGTCATCAGAATCTGCTGCTGGCGGAGCGGCAGGGAGGAGGCGTCGAGGCCACCGAACATGTCGAGATCGTCGTAATCGGTCACGATGAGAATCGTAGTGAGGGGTCCCGACATCCAGGCCAGGCAGCCGGAGTCTGCCAGAAACGGCACAGGCAGTTTGTTTCCCGAGCGGCGCATGGCACGCTGAGCTGATGGAGCCTCTCGAACCGATGCGCCCGGTCAGTGTTCCCACCGACACCCATAAGTCGACGCCGATCTGGAAGTCGGCACCGGTCACTTTGGGAACGGTGGGTGTGTTTGCCTACGCATTGATGTCCGCGAGAACCGGCGTCGTCGAAGTTGCACTTGGCGCGGCGATCGCGATCGCCGGCGCCGCCCTCTACTGCATGTCAGTGATGCGCACGATCAGAGAAAACTCGTGCAGCCGCGTACCTCTGCTCGGAACCCCACCCGTCTCGCCCCGTGACGTCGACCTGCTCGCCGGGGCCGGGATGCCCTTGATCATGGGCGGATCGTTGCTGGCCATACGAGCAGCGGGATGGACCTGGCCATATCTCTATCTCGGACTGCTCGCCGTGATCATGGTCGCTACCTATGTTCTTCCCGTGGTGGTGCACAACCGACGATTACGGAAGCGAACTCACCGATCGCAAACCCCGTGACGCGGGTACGTCGACGCAACATCTCCAGCACATTCTCCGACGTCCCCACTGGTACGACCGGTCCATCCCCCGGTGGAGCCGACTATGCGCTGGCGACCTTGCTATCAGGCACGACAGCAATATCGACCTTGCTGAACTGCAGCACACCGTCTTCGATCTCGGCGTCGTGCATCAGCTTGCGGTCGCGGTAGTAATTGTTGACCACTTTCCACGCACCGCGGGCACCCTGACGCGGCATCTCTCCGTCGCCGCGCTGGATGTAGCCCGAGGTCAGGGCTCCGCCCATGAGAGATTCTTCGGCGAAGTCCTCAGGTTCGGCGTGAACCTCGAAAGTCGTGTAGTCGCGCTTACGCATGATCTTGAGTACGCGACACAGATAGGACGCGGCCAGGTCTGCCTTGAGCGTCCAGGATGCGTTGGTGTAGCCGAGGATCATCAGGAAGTTCGGGATGTCGGAGTAGAGCACGCTCTTGTAGGCGACCGTCTCGTTGAGCTTGACGGGCTCGCCGTCGATGCTCATGGTCGCCCCGCCCAGGATCTGTACGTTCAAGCCGGTCGCCGTGACGATGACGTCGGCCTCGATTTCGCGGCCCGACTCGGTCACGATGCCCTTCTCGGTGAACGTGGCGATACGGTCGGTGACGATGTCGGCCTTGCCGCTCTTGAGCACCTTGAACAGGTCCCCGTTGGGAACCACGCACAGGCGCTGATCCCACGGGTTGTAGTTGGGGGTGAAGTGACGCAGGTCCACGTTCTTGCCGAGTTGCAAGCGGATCTGGGTGAGGAACAGCTTCTTCGCCAGCTTCGGATTGGTACGTGAGAGCTGAAAGCTGGCGCGTTGCAGTGCGATATTGCGGGCTCGACCGATCTTGTAAGCGATCTGGTCGGGAACGCGTGCAAGCTTGAGACCCTTGGCAACAGGGTCCTCGGACGGAAGCGCCTGGATCCACGTGGGCGAGCGCTGCAGCATGGTGACGTGACCGGCAGTGGGGGCCATCGACGGGATCAGGGTGATCGCGGTGGCACCGGAACCGATGACCACTACCTTCTTTCCGGTGTAATCGAGATCCTCCGGCCAGTGCTGCGGGTGCACGATCTGACCACGGAAGTCGTCCTCACCGGGGAAGGCGGGGCGGTATCCCTTGTCGTAGTTGTAGTAACCACAGGCGCCGACGAGGACGTTCGCGGTCCACGTCTCGGTCTCCCCCGTCGCCTCGACCAGGACGGTCACGGACCACTGAGCAGTCGCGCGATCGAAGTCCATTGCCACGACCTTGCGGCCGAAGTTGATGTGGTCGGTGACGCCGTATTCCTTGGCGGTTTCCTCGACATAGTCACGGATACTGGCGCCGTCTGCGAGCACTTTGGTTCCGATCCACGGACGGAAACCGAATCCGAAGGTGAGCATGTCGGAATCCGATCGGATGCCGGGATACTTGAACAGGTCCCAGGTGCCACCGATGTTCTCGCGGCGTTCGAGGATCGCGTAAGTACTTCCGGTCTGCTCACGAATGAGGTGGCAAGCCGCGCCGATTCCGGACAAGCCAGCGCCGATGATCAGTACGTCGACATGCTGTGTCATGAGGAAACTCGTTTCGTCGGTCGTCGCGAAGCTACTTCTGGCGTCGGCAGTGACCGAGAACGATCGGCCGGTTCAGGCCGGGTTCCCTAAGGTCAGCGCCAATGAACAGGGTATGTGCAACTGACGGTAACAGTCAATATCTCGACCCGGCCGCGTACGGAACATTGAGGCGCGACGCACCGGCCTCGCGGAAACTCGATCGAGACGCCTGAATGCCTCGAGCCATTGGGGAGTCGTTCACGTCGTCGACGGAACGCCTAATGGCCCGTCTACGCGGGATACTCATCGCCCAAATATTCAGCGCCCTAGCATAATTCGAAGGTCCACGATCAGGTGTCGAACGCGCGAGTTTCCATGGGAGGACGGGCAACTGCGATATCGCCGTAACCTTCGTGCGCATCAGCGGAAAGGTCACTGCGATAGCTAACCTGCTGACGAAACCACGCTGAAAGCAACGGTTTTGGTTCCGCAGCGAAGAGAGCGGGCGGAGTGGACCGAGCAATGATCAGAACCTGTGGATGGTTCTCGGCGAGGCGGCGTGAGTGGGCGCACCTTCCCGGGAATGATCTGAAATTCCATCAGCTCTGATCAGGACCGGCGTTGGCGCGCTGGTTCGGGAAGGTACGCCCATGCTCACGGTAGTTCAGGATCAGCAATCCTCCAACGACGACAGCGGTGTTGGTCGGTCGTTGCTTGACGAGATCGTTCGCGACGGTGCCCGGCAGATGCTCGCGGCGGCGTTGGCCGCCGAAGTCGCCGCATACATCGAGCAGTTCGCCGAGCATCTCGATGAGCACGGCCGGCGGCTGGTGGTCCGCAACGGCTATCACCACGAGCGTGACGTGCTCACCGCGGCGGGGGCGGTGACGGTGACCGCACCGCGGGTCAACGACCGCCGTGTCGACGCCGAGACCGGTGAACGGCAACGGTTTTCCTCGGCGATCCTGCCGGCGTGGTCACGCAAGTCCCCGCAGATGACCGAGGTGTTGCCGCTGCTGTACCTGCACGGGCTGTCCAGCGGCGACTTCGGTGCGGCGTTGGAGCAGTTCCTCGGCACTGGTGCCGGGCTGTCGGCCTCGACGATCACCCGGCTGACCGCGCAATGGCAGGACGAGGCGAAGGCCTTCGCCGACCGGGATCTCTCGGGCACCGATTTCGTGTACCTATGGGTCGACGGCATCCATCTCAAGGTCCGCCTGGAGCAGGAGAAGCTGTGCTTGCTCGTGATGATCGGCGTCCGCGCCGACGGCCGCAAGGAGCTCGTCGCGCTCACCGATGGGTTCCGGGAGTCCACAGAGTCGTGGGCTGATCTGCTGCGCTCATGCCGACGCCGCGGGATGACCGCCCCGGTGCTGGCCGTCGGTGATGGGGCGCTGGGGTTCTGGAAGGCACTGCGGGAGGTGTTTCCGGATACCCGTGAACAGCGCTGCTGGTTTCACAAGCAGGCCAATGTGCTTGCTGCGCTGCCCAAGTCGGCTCATCCAGGTGCGACCGCGGCGATGCGGGAAATCTACAACGCCGAGGACATCGACAAGGCCCAGGTCGCGATCAAGGCCTTCGAGGTAGATTACGGCGCGAAGTACCCCAAGGCGGTCGCCAAGATCGTCGACGACGCCGACGTGCTCCTGGAGTTCTACCGGTACCCGGCCGAGCACTGGATCCACTTGCGCACTACGAATCCGATCGAATCGACGTTTGCGACCGTGCGGTTGCGAACCAAGGTCACCAAGGGCCCTGGGTCACGCGCAGCGGGGATTGCCATGGCCTACAAGCTGATCGACGCCGCACAAGCCCGCTGGCGGGCGGTCAACGCCCCCCATCTGGTCGCGCTGGTCCGTGCCGGCGCGGTGTTCCACAAAGGCAAGCTGCTCGAACGACCCATCGACATCTCACCCGCTGAGCCCGACGAATCAAGCGAAACGGAGGTCGCCTGAAACACCCTCATCCACAGGTCTTGACAATATCTCGAGTGGACCTCCACCGGAGATGTAGTCGCTATGACACTCTCCAGCACAGTCACCCTGTACACCACTCATAGCGATCGAGAGTTCGCCAATGCAATCGCTGCCGGAATCAGCGCCAGGGCTTATTCCGAGCCACAAACCGCAGACATGAGCCTGTTAAGGCATCACACCAGCGATCACGGTAGAGCGCTCGTTCTCCTACCACTCGGGGGCGTCGATTGGCAGGTGAAGGAGCTCTCCGCGCTCGAGGGATCGGTCCTGGTCGGCGATCTCAGTAGCGGCAACTCCATGATTCGGGGGCTCGCAGCGGGCGCCCACGCCGTGCTCAACTCTCAACTGCCATTCGCATCCCTGCTCGATGAGCTGCAGGCCGCGATCAACCCCAACTCCGCTCGGTCTGCACACGACAAGTCCTCGCTCGTACAACGCATCCGGTTGCGCACCGAAGAATTCGCACGAATCAGCAGTCTCACCGATCGCGAGTTCGAGATCGTGGGCCTTCTCTACGGAGGCTCGAATGTCGACTCGATTGCTCGAACCGCCCACATCGCACCGACCACGGTTCGCGCCCACATCCGAAGCATCCTGCAAAAACTGGGGGTGCATTCCCAGCTGGAGGCATGCGCGATGCTCCGCCGCTCTGGTCACGACGCACGCAGACACCCACTGGAACTTCGGATCGGACGCTTCTAGCAGGAAGTGCCCCAGACACACTCGCCGAGATGGGGTGCCGCCCCTGATCGAACTCGACCTTCGAAAAGATCGTCAATTTTGACGATTCGATGACGCGCCCGGACGTCGAATATTAGGTCCTACACGACACCGAAGACACGAGTGAACATCGAAAGGTGCATTCAATCAATGGAATACACACGCACAGTGCCGCGGCATCTCGTCCACAGACATGCTGTTGCCGAGGTTTTCTTGACGGACTACCGGATCGAATCGGACTCGGCGTACCAGGTTGCTGTGCAACTCCCGGTCTCGCACCGGATATTCGACGTATCGAGCGAGCAACACGATCCGCTCGGGGTGGCAGAAGCATTTCGACAGGCAGTGGTGCTTCTGTGCCACACCCGATACGAGATTCCACTGCACTACAAGTTCCTCATGGAAACGTTCAGCTTCGAGATGCTGGACGCGCTCGACGTGCAATCAGTCGCGGAGCCGTTGAGTTTCTCGATGACAGTGGACAACCTCACTCATCGCGACGGAGCGGTTTCGGGGGTCGAAGTATCGGGGATCCTCAGCGAGGGCAACCGGCACGTCGCCAGATGCAACGCTGTTGCGCGAGGAGTCAGCCCCGAGGGATACCGTCGAATTCGGCAAGGACGAGAAGACCACCGCCCGAGCCGACGCATCCTTCCTTCCGGAGCCGCGGTGGTCGGATCGGAGCGAGTCGGACGCCTAACCGATGGAGATGTGCTCATCAGCACTGATCCTGCTCGGCACGCGATGTTCTGCGCTCCCGATCCGCGCAACCACTCCCTTTTCGATCACCCCGTCGACCACATCCCAGGAATGATTCTTTTCGAGGCCGCCCGACAAGCGCTCCGATTTCACATCGGCAACCCAGCAACAAAGATCGCCTCACTCTCGGCGGTCTTTCCGAGGTTCACTGAATGGGAAACGCCGTGCGAGGTGTCAATGATCCCCCTTGACGCGTCGGGCCATGTGCACCGAGTTCGGTTCACTCAAGAACTGGAAACCACCGCGGAACTCGAAATTACAGTTGCGGACCAATCATGAGAGGGAACGAACACGTTCTTCTCGTCGCGTCTTCCACGTCAAGCGCTCGGTGCTTCCCACTCTCTCGGTGCAAGCGCCGCCAGTTGCATGACGTGCGCCAACTTGTCCTCGCGGACGATCGTTGGCAGCACCAGGTTCCACATCTGACTCAACCGCTCGTACAGATCGGTTCTGCCCGTCAGCATTTCCGAGAGAATCTGCACTCCGGTGAACGACCCCACCACAAATCGAGCCAACGCGTCGATATCGGTGCCCGGGACGATATCGCCGGCTTCGGCCGCTTGGGTTGCCACCTGCTTGATAGCCTCGATCCAATCGAGGTACGGCTGTTCGATGGGGCCTTGAATACTGCCGATCTCCATCGTCAACCGCATGCCACCTCGCGCGATGGGCTCGGTCACAAGCTGCCGAGCCATCTCCTGCGAAACGAGCACCAGGGTTTCGACCGCGATGTCGGAGTGCGCAGCAACCCGCCGGGTACCCTCCATCGCCATACCGTGCTGCGCTGCGATGACCGCGTGCGCAAGCTCCTCCTTGGACGCGAAATGAAAATACATCGCCCCCTTCGACACACCCCCGTGCTGCAAGATCGTGCCCAAACTGGCGGAGTACCCGAACTTCTCGAAGCTCTTCGCAGCACCCAAAATGACGGCCTGGCGCGTCAGGACAGCACGCTCCTGCATGATCTACCCAGCTCTCGTTGCCGACGGAATGAATCTCAACGATACGTCGAAAGAGCCCGCAGCAACGCTCTCGACACGGACACACCGTGACGACTCTGGTACTCGGGGCCACTGGTTTCATCGGCTCCGCAGTGATGAAACAGCTGGTTTCCCGCGACGGAAACGCTGCAATCGGTTTCGTTCGCACGGCCACCGCAGCCAAACAGTTCGGCCGTGAAGGAATCGCCACCGTGATCGGCGACATCAACGAAAGTGCTTCTCTACGACTTGCAATGAGTCAGGCGTCGACCGTCATCTGTTGCGTGTCGTACGTGGGCGACGACGAACAACAGTGCGTTCACGTCAACCAACACGGCGTACAGAACGTTGCGTCGATGGCCGCCGACGTCGGCGTCGAACGCTTGCTCTACGTCAGTACCGCGGCCGTGTACGGGCCGGGACCGTTTCGAGACTTGCCGGTCAACGGCGCACCTCTCAGCCCCTTCTCACCTGCCAGTCGCACGCGCGCTCTCGCCGAGAAGTTCGTGCGCGACGCCGGAGGCCTGGTCGTCCGGCCGCATCTCGTGTACGGACCCGGCGACAGATGGTTTCTTCCGACACTGACGCGAATTGTCTCTCGCCTCGACTCGATCATCGACGGCGGTAGCGCTGTCCTGTCGGTAGTCGACGTAGACCTACTCGCCCGATCCATCTACGAGTTGTCGATAGAACAGCAATTTCGCTACGGCTCAACACTTCACGTCAACGAGCCTGTCCCGCGGACAGTCATCGACCTTCTCGAGCAACATGCACGGGAGACCAACTGGACTCTGCCCCAGAACTCTATCCCCCGCGCCGACGCGGTGAAAGCTGCTGCCCAGCTGAGTCTCGACATGCACCAGATCGACATGATCAGCCTCGATCACTGGTTCCGGTCGAGACTGTACTGATGGCACACGGATCACTCCTGCCAAAACACCTGTCTCCCAACTTTTTCAGCCCTCTCTATTGTTCAGCCTCAGCAATCAATACGACCTATTTCGCAGTCACTACAGGCAAACAGAGAGCTCTGATCGACGAAAACCACAGCTACACAAAGACGGCAGTGATCGCGCCCGACACCGATTCTCTCGGGCAGATGGCGATCCACAGTTCCACTACCGGTGTCAGCTCCCGAAGTTCATGCCAGGGGTTGATGTGGGCGCACCAGCGCTGGGCAGTGAGACCACCCAGGATGCCTGTTGCACCGCGTATGTGGTGTACGGGAACATCGCCAGGTAGGGCTCGAGTCCTGGATAGTCCGATACCCACATACTCGTCGGTTCATCGACGCTGCCGCAGGATGCCAGGACGACGTAGGAGCCGTCCGGGATATCGTTTATCGTCTGAACTGTTGTGCCGGTGGGGATCACGCCGCTCTCGTAGATCGTCTGTCCCGGACCGATCGTCACTTCGATCGGTGGCAGCACTCCGCCGGGCGCGTTCGCGAGCGAGGTGCTGCATTGCAGAGCTCCACCCGAATTGTTGGTGATGGTGTTGCTCACGGTCGAGCCGGAAGCACTGTAAGCGAAGGTGACGTCGGCAGCTGTGGAAGCTGAGGCCAGCGAGGGAGCAGCCATTGCCAACGGAAGAGCTGCAGCACCGATAAGGGCCGCTCGTGTGATCGAATGCATCGAATCTCCATCTCGTTCAGCCTGAAACGTCGTCGGTTGATCTTGACATGAAACGAGACCAATTGGACGGATTCAACGAAGGTTGATGCCTTAACTAATGACCACAGTTGGTGACTATTTCAGAATGACCTGGGATGTCGATAAATTGAATGCCCGTTTCTTCTCCGAGCGCTGCCCACCGATCCTCCCATTCGCGAGGCCGAAATCAACCTGAAACTCAGGACATCCCGGTATCGCGCAGCGTGATGTTCAACCGTCCGGACGGCAGACCTATGTCGGGACTTGCACTTCCCGCAATAACTTTCGGCACTCCGTGATATGCGAACCGAGACTCTCCACCGAAGACGAAGAGATCACCCGAATGGAGTTCGACATCGGTGTACGGCTTGTTCCGGTTCTCGGAATTCCCGAATCGAAAGACACAACTCTGCCCGACACTCAGTGAGACGACGGGAGCGTCGCAGCGCTCGTCCTTGTCCTGGTGCATTCCCATCCGAGCGCCCTCGTCGTAGAAATTGATCAGCGCGGTGTCCGGCGTGTACCGCTCCCCCGCAGTCGGATCATCATAGGCAGCGGCAACTGCGGCCCGGCCGAGATCGACGAGCCAGTCAGGCACCGCTGCGACAGGCGCACCGTTCACGTCGTCGGCGATGCGCGTGTACTTGTACGGCTGCCAATGCCAACCGAGACAGACTGTTTGCACCGACATCTTGTGCCCACCAGGGACAACAGCGGAGCGCATCGGTACGGGTGCGGTCGCCCACCGTCGGCACTCGGCCACCAAGAAGCGTTGCTGTTCGACGCTGAGCCAATCCGGAACGAGGATCGCCCCCGGCGCCACTTCCAATCGTGGCCGAGGAATCAGAGCGTTCATGGTTTCCACGCTAATCGGTTTCGAAGCATTGACACCCTCGGCATGGGCTCGTATCGTAATCAACAGATTGGTTGATAAAGGAGATGGTTGACAAGTGATCGTGGATCCAGGGGCGGACGAGCGTCTCGACAAAGCGTTCATGGCGCTTGCCGACCCGGTACGACGGCGGATCATCGCCCGCCTGAGCACCGGCCCCCAAACGGTCAACGAGTTGGCCGAGCCGTTCGAGATCACGAAACAGGCCATCTCCAAACATATTCAGGTACTCGAAGCCGCGGGTTTGGTCACTCGCAGCCGCGAAGCCCAGAGGCGGCCGGTACATCTCAACGCCGCAACTCTCGAGGCGTTGACCGCCTGGATCGACCGCTATCGACTGATCCACGAACAACAGTTCCGCAAGCTCGATCACCTACTCAGCACCACACAGAAGGAGACTTAGCCATGGCTACCACCAATCCCGTCACCATCACGGCTCCTGAGGGCGTGCCGTACATCGACATCACCCGCGAATTCGACGCACCCGTCAGTGCCGTCTTCGCAGCTCATTCGAATCCCGATCTGGTCAAGCAGTGGCTCGGCCCCAACGGATACGAGATGGAGATCGACGAATACGAGTTCGTGAGCGGCGGTCGATACAAGTACGTCCATCGCAACCCCGAGGGCGAAGAGTTCCGGTTCAACGGTGTATTTCACGTTGTTCGCGAGAACGACTTTGCCATCCAGACCTTCGAATACGAGGGATTTCCCGACGTCGTCAGCATCGAATCGATCACGTTCGAGGATCTGGGCAACGGACGCACCCGCCTCTCCGGCCATTCCGTATATCCGAGCCTCGAAGCGCGAGACGGAATGATCGAGAGCAATATGGAGCTCGGCGTCACCGAAGGTTACGAACGCCTGGACAAGATCGTCGCGCAACTCTGACTACCTGTTTGCCCGAACCTCCTCAGCGAAAGGCAGTTTCATGGACTGGACCCTCGAAGTAGTCATCGTTCCCGTCAGTGACCTCGACCGTTCCATCGAGTTCTACCGTGACAAGGTCGGTTTCGATCTCGACCACCACACCGTCAACGAACACATGACGGTCGCCCAGCTCACTCCGCGTGGTTCGGGCTGCTCGATCGTCATCGGCAACCTGCCGTCGCAAACCGAGATGGCCCCTGGTTCGTTGAAGGGATTGCAGTTGGTCGTGGCCGACGCTGCAGCGGCTCGCCAGGAGCTCATCGACCGCGGCGTCGATGCCAGTGAGGTCACCGTCTTCGACGAGCGTGACGGGGGCACCTTCTTCGGATTCGCCGACCCGGACGGCAATACCTGGGCTGTCCAGCAGCTGAAGGTCCGCGGCGACAAGCCGCTCATTCCGAAGGAGTACCGCGACCGCTTCGGCGCGTAGCAACTGCCTTCCAGGCTGCGTAACCTTCGGGCATGCAGACGGCACAGGGGCGATAACCGGCCGCAATCGCGGTCGGCTCGTCCGCGAAGAACACCCGACTGGCGACATACCCGCCACGCGCGATTGCCTGCGCGGCCCCTCGACAGTCGAGTCGCCCGTAGATCTTCGTTTTCCGGTGCCCGCCAAGCACACCGGGCGTCGAACTCTCGTAGGGTTTGTTGCGAGCGTCGCGGAGAATGTACGTCTTACTCGGCATCGTGAAGCACCAATCCCAATGTTCTACGCGTACCCGAGTGCACCACGCTGACACCATGTCGCACAGGGGCTCTCGACCACCCACGAGAACTCTGCACCGGTCGATCCCGCGTGGTGAAGATCAAAGCGTGACCTTGCCCGAGAACTGTCACCGTCCCTTTCGACTGGGCGCGCGGCCGCTGTTCCACGAGCAAGAACTCGCCGCCGACGTGGTCGATGCGAGGTCTGTCGAGCCCGATCACGACTTGCAAGGGAAACACCAACTCTCCGTACAAGTCCCGATGCAATGCATTCCAGTCACCAGGTCCGTAGGACAGAAGGATCGGGGTAGGGCGATTCTGACCGGCGTCGTGACACTGATCGATCCATTCTTCGAAAGAATCCGGCCACGGTGCACCCTCGCCCAGCTTGAACGCCCACTCCCGCGCCACGGGCAGGAGGTGTCGGTAGAAGGCGGATCGCATAGCCGTGATCGGCTCCGGTACGGGATCACCGAAGTACCGGTACTCCCCTTGGCCGAAACGGTATCGAGCCATGTCGACGGTGCTCCGGAACCGGTCGACCTCCGAGTACCAGGAAGCAATTTCGCGACATTCCGACTCGTCGAGTATCGGCGTCGTCTGGGCACACCCACTGGAGTCGATTCCCTCGATCAGCGCAGGCCAATCGAGGGATTCAACACGAGCAGACAGAGCGGTGAAGAGGTCCATACGTCGTAGACGACGCGGCGGTCAGGAATGTGAGAATGCCAGCAGCTGGTCAGCCAGATCGTTGTACGTACGGGCGATCCCGGCATAACTGAGCACGGGTTCCGGATTCCAGGTCCCGATCTTCCCCGCCTTCACCGCGGGCAAGTTGGACCACGCAGGATTGGTTCCGAGCGTATCCAGTTGCAAACTGGACGGGCGATCGTCGAGGAAGATCATGTCGGCCGGATAGTGGTCCGCCATCTCCCAAGCCAGTTTCTCGACGTAGACCGACGATCCCGCGGCCGGATCGACGACGGCAAGGCCCAATCCCGCCAGATCTGCAAGGATCGGGAATCCCGAACGACTGACACGAATCGTGTCCGGATCTGCGGACGCGAACAAAACCTGTGAATTATTCAGCGAAGAAGCAACTTCGGAGATCCGTGCACGCGCAGCGTCGTAGTCTTTTCGCTGAGCCTCCATATCCTGGTCCGCCCCGAGTTCCACGGCGAGTTCCACGATCTCTTGCACGGTTCGGTCGATGGTTCCTGCTGCCGTTTCCACGAACAGTACTGTCGACAAGCCTTTCACCGCATCCAAGTTCGCCTCGTCGAGTAGTGCCGAACCACGCAGCTGAGGGACTATGACGACGTCCGGCTCCAGCGAAGCGATCTTCTCGAGTTCCACTTGTCCCCAGAGCTGCCCGACCATGTCGGTCTTCGCGAAATCCAAATTGCCGGAGATGCTGGTGTCCGTTGATCCCGGCGATCGTGTCAGTGCCCCGAAAACTCCGACAGGCACCAGTCCGTAATCCCACAGAGCACCCGCGATACCGGTGTAGGTGACAAATGTCCTTGGTGGTGAATCCAATTCGATCAGATTGTCGCGATCATCGGTGAAGGACCAGCCTGCGTCGCCTTCGCCCCCGGCGTCTGCGTCCGAACGCGAGCAACCGGCCGCTGCCAGCGCAGCAGCCAATCCTGCTGCAGCGCCGAGGAACCTGCGGCGATTCCAGTCCATCTCGATACGCCGGTGCGGTCGTGGAGTGAACAGCGTGGTCATGTGTGTGCCCTTTCGGCGATTGGTTGAACTGTTTCAGGAGTTGACGAACGAGAAAAGAGAAGGATCGACACCAAACCCGTGAGCATTCCGACGCCGGCACAGAAGACCAACGGCCACAGCAAGGCGAACTCGTCCGGACCGACGAAGAGCGAGCCGCACAACGCAATTCCGACGGCAAGCCCGAATTGACGCGACGAGTTGGCTGTTGCCGAAGCCGTCCCGGCGCGCTCTGCCGGGGCGTCCGACATCGCGGCACCCGGCAGCACCGGCGACACCATCGCCGAACCGACACCGGTCAGAATCAGCCCGGCGATCAGTGCGGGCCAGACCGGCTCGGCGAGAACGTACAGCATGGCCACGCAACCGATTCCGCAAAGGATCGTCCCGAATCCGAGCGACAGTCGAAGGTCGACGCGCTGAAGCCGTGATCCACACAAGGCCGATACGAAGACAAAAGCGAGCGGTTGAATCGAGAGCACGAGTGCGGCCGCCGATGCCGACAGTTCCAGCCCGTTCTGCAGCCACAGTGAAAGGACTACGAGCGGGCCGTAGGCCGCGAGATTGTACCCGAAAGCAGCGACGAGGACGCCGTCGAATTTCAGGGATCGGAACAATGCCGGATCGAGCATCGGACTGCTGCCTCGACGCTGCCAGCACACAAACGCCGTCAGCGCACCGATTGCGATCAGGAAGGCAAGAGCTGTCGACGACGAAGCCCACCCGATGTCGCCGCCCCACGTCACGCCGAGAACCGCGGCAACGGCAGCGAGGGTGAACAAAACGATTCCGGCCCAGTCGATGTTGTCGTCGCCGCGCTCACTGTCGGCGAAACAGAACACAGCCATTGCGAGCGCCACTGCGGCCACGGGGATTCCGAAATAGAAGACCGCACGCCAGTCGAAGAACTGCGTCAGCAGCCCTCCTGCAACGTTGCCGATTCCCGCCGCCAATCCAGCGACGGCACCCCACGCGGCAAAAGCCACGTGCCGATCGCGGCCCGAATAAGCGTCGCCAAGCAGAGGCAGGAGTGTCGCGAACATCGCCGCACCGGCAATTCCTTGCGCGCCGCGAGCAACGACCAGAACCGTGATGTCCGGAGCAATCGCGCA
Organism: Rhodococcus sp. SG20037; assembly: GCF_031763325.1. Classification (NCBI taxonomy): domain Bacteria; kingdom Bacillati; phylum Actinomycetota; class Actinomycetes; order Mycobacteriales; family Nocardiaceae; genus Rhodococcus; species Rhodococcus sp. SG20037. The sequence goes on from NZ_CP134497.1 coordinate 5,656,235, forward strand.
CACGGCCGTTGCAACCAGGAACACGACCAGTCCACAGATGTAGAGGCGTTTGCGTCCCCACGCATCGCCGAGTGCGCCCATGCCCACAAGAAGCGCGGCAAGAGCCAGCGTGTAGGCGTCGACGACCCATGACATCGCGCCCGTACTGCCGTCCAAACCGACTGCGATGGCCGGCACCGCGATCGTTGTGATCGTGGCGTACGTCAGTAACAGGAAAGTTCCGATGCATGCGGCGATGAGCAGCAGCCATCGTCGTGCCGACATGGTCAACCTCCGGGTAGGGCGGTAAGTGCACCCTAACTATGAAGGTTCAAGTGAACTTGAAGTCAAGCGCCGCTTCGACACGAATGTCGAGCTGCTCGAGCAACCACGGGCACTGCATCGGACGCTCTTGCCGACACGTCAGGTGATGCTCGAGGATCAGCTTCGCTCGCGTAGCAGCGGCGATCTGTGCCTCGAGTGTCGACACTTGATCTGCGAGAACCGTCGAGAACTGGTCGGACGTGGTGTCGGTTTCGATGAAGGACCGCACCTGTTCCAAGGACATTCCCGTCTCGGTGTACATCCGGATCAATGCCAGCCGGCGCAGCTCACGCTGCCCGTACCAGCGTTTACCGCCAGTTCGCGACCGCGCGGACAGCAGTCCTTCGTCCTCGTAATAACGCAAGGTCGACGCCGCAATTCCGAACGATTTTGCAACCTCGCCGATCGGGATCAAGTGCTCACGCATTCACCGATCGTAGGCTGAACGCGTAGGCGGTTCCGGCAGTTATGTGTGACTTGGCATACTGACTAACGGAAGGGGTCGCGTAAGTGATCTCACGGCAAAATGCTGGATGCGCTCGTTGAACGAGGGAGAGCTGTGCTGGATCCAACGCGACCTGTCGGGCCGTACTCGTCAGGAGTGCCCGCCACTGCCCTCGAAGTCCGCATGCCGGACCTCGAACGCTTCGGCCTCGCCCAGTTGTGGCGTTCCGCGATCATCGCCGTCGTGTTGTCGACGTCGATCATGCTGGCACTGATCGTGTGGCCTTTCCGCAAGCGTGGACGCACGTGGGCTGACGCCGCTTCCGACGGGATGGTCGACGGCTTCATCGCGCTGGGTCCCACCTTCGTCAAGCTCGGGCAACTGGTCGCGTCGTCGTCAGGCCTGTTCCCCGCCCCCGTCGCCAATGCATGCCTACGTTGCCTCGACGACGTTCCGTCATTTCCTGCCGAGCAGGCCAGAAGTGTCGTGCACGAAGACCTCGGATACTCCGTAGACGACCTGTTCGCGAAATTCGACGACGTACCTCTCGCGGCCGCGTCGGTAGCGCAGGTACACGCGTGCGTTCTGCACGATGGCCGCGAGGCCGTCATCAAGATCCAGCGTCCGGACATCTATGCGCGGATGCTGATCGACCTGAGGGCGGCGTACTGGGGCGCGAACATCCTCGAGAAGTTTGTCGAGTTCCTTCGAATTGCCAATGCCACCGCCATCATTCGCGATCTGCACAACGCAACGATGACGGAGTTGAACAGCGCGGTCGAGGCCGACCGGCAAACCACTTTCCGGAACAACATCAGCGCATTCGGTGACAACAAAGGAGTCACGACACCGGAGGTGTACTGGGACTACTGTGGTCCCCGCGTCATCTGTATGGAACGCATGCGCGGCGTTCCACTGGATCGGTTCGTCGCCGGTCCGGACGGCATCGACGAAGCCCGCATGCTGATCCGGCGCGGAGTGAAGGTCTGGCTCGAATCAGTCATCGTTCACGGTCCGTTCCACGGAGATGTCCACGCGGGAAATTTGTGGGTCCTCGACGACGGCCGGATAGCGATGCTCGACTTCGGCATCGTCGGCGTCCTTCCCGAGACCTGGAGATCCATCCTTTCCGACATGTTCCGAGCCACCCTCATCGACGGTGATTTCGCCCGTGTCGCCCGCGGAATTCGATCCTTGGGATATGCAACCGACTACGAGGTCGACGACGATCAGCTCGGTATGCAGGTCGCAACGGCCCTGGCCCCGATTCTCGGCCGTGACCTGGGTGAACTCAAGCTCAGTGAATTGATCATGGCACTGATTCAGTTGGGCAAGCAGTGGGGTGTTGCGAGTCCCGAGGAATTGGTTCTTTTCGGTAAACAACTCGGATACTTCGAACGATATGCGACGGCTTTGGCACCTGGTTGGGTGATCGGACAAGACCTTTATCTGTTCAAGAACGTTTTTCCAGAGGCAGTCGCCGAAAAGGTGCAGGAACTCGGCATCACCATGCCCGACGAATAAATTTGTCCCCTATTTCCTTATTCTGCATTTCGTCTGTCGGGGTTAGCCTGTAGTGACCCACTGGCCGAGGAGCAAATGTGCAGCCACTTTCTGTAGCCCTCCCGCAAGCGTCGACAGGTCCGAGGAATAACGGGCCGAGTGTCGGCACCACCCTCGGCGCCCTCATGCATTCCACGGACAAGTCCGTGATCGAACTTCTGGAAAGCCCGGACGGACTCGATGTCGAAATCCGTTCGATCGCCCTCGTCGAGTCCTCCGATATCGACGGCACCGACAGCCGTGGTGCGATCTCCGACATTTACCTTCCCGTGGGAGTTCCCGAATCGACGTTGACGCAGTGGCTGCGAAAGTTCGAAGGCAGGCCGGCGAGGCGTCGTCCGAAGCTCTTGCTCGTCAAGAATGCGCGCGCGGCGACAACGCTTCTCACCGCCGCACGCAACATCGGAATCGCAGTGGCCGCGGTACATCCGCAGGCTAGTTCCGGACACGTCTATTCACTCGTACAACGACTTCTGACACAGAGCATGTACCGTTCGCGGGCCGTCTCAGGAGCTGTGGCCGGTGGCGATTCGGATCTGTTCGCGCTCTCGGAGACGATCGCCGAATTGACCGGCGGACTCGTGACGATCGACGACACGGCACTCCATGTCATCGCATATTCAGCTGCTCACGAAGGTGAAGACGAACTCCGTCAGCTCTCCATACTGGGCCGGGAGTGGCCGATCGAATACACCGAATGGATAGAGCGCAGAGGCGTGTTCGAGCATCTCAGGCGATCGGACGAGGTCATCAGTCTGCCCTCCGAGCCGAGCATCGGAGCCGCGCACAGGTTGGCTGTGAGCATCACCCGCCCGGACCTGTCAGCGCCGACGGGTTCTGTTGCACACCAACACAATCTCGGCAGCATCTGGGTGCAGCGCGCCTCTGAACCTCTTTCCGACGACGCCCAAGCGGTATTGCGGGGTGCAGCGGCAGTCGCCGCACGCATTCTCATGCGAACCTTGGACGCCTCCAGCCGCGAGAATGCCCAATTGCAAAGGCTGTTCGGCGTTCGCTCCGGCGGAGTCGACATGCACTCGCTGGCCGGCTCCTTCGGCATCAACACCGACGGACCGTCTGCGGTCATCGGATTTGCGACATCACTCGCGCCCGGATCGAATCTCGATCGAATCACCAACGCCTTGCGCCTGCGCGCCAGCGCATTCCGCAGCGACGCGGTCACAACGATCATCGACAACCGGATCTACGTGCTGTTTCCTCAGGCCGAACACGAGGTCGCGATCAGCGACTGGGCTTACGACACCGTGGGAGTAGTCGAGGCCCGTGCGGGCATCAGCGTGCGCGCCGCCGTCGCGGTCCCGATCGCGCGATTGCACGGCGTACCCGAGGCGCGTCGAGAAGTGGACCGCGTGCTCGATACCACCGATGATCACGAAACCTCGAAGGTCACCACACTCGCGGCGTCACGCACCGCGGTGTTGCTGGGCGAGATACTCGACCTCGTTGCTGATCACGAGCGATTGCGGGACCCTCGTATCGACAGACTCGTCTCCTACGACGACAAGAACACCTCTGACATGCAGTTCACGCTCACGGCCTACCTGACAGCTTTCGGGGATGTGAAGAAGGCCGCCTCGTCTCTGAAAGTACATCCGAACACGCTGCGCTACCGCATTCGGCGCGCTGAACAGATCATGGGCATTTCGTTGGACGAGCCGGATACGCGACTGCTCACCGAACTGCAACTCGCCATCTTGGGACGCACCCCGGACGAGTCTGAAAGATACGAAACGTCCGATCAGTGAGATAGGCCTCGAGCCCGTCCTGAACTCTCGAGTAGACAACTGAGGAAGCCGAAGAACAACTCTTACCTCAGGAGATACCTTGCGCACTCGTGGAGCCGTCATTCGCCAAGCACCAGGCACATACGAGGTGGTCGATCTCGAACTCGATTCACCCCGCAGCGGCGAACTCACTGTCAAAATGGTCGCCTCAGGCCTGTGCCACTCGGACGATCACATCGCCAGCGGCGACCACGGAGTCGGCCGCTACCCCATCTGCGGCGGACACGAAGGCGCCGGAATCGTCGTCGAGGTCGGGCCGAACACGGAAGGATGGTCCGAGGGCGATCATGTCGTGTTCTCGTTCCTCGCCGCCTGCGGCCGTTGCCGTTGGTGTGCAAGCGGAATCCAGAACCTCTGCGACAACGGCGCCGCCATCATGACCGGCAGCAGACCCGGCGAAACCTCGAGTTACAGAATGTCTCTCGACGGTCAGCCCGTCGCACAAACCTGCGGCCTGTCCACCTTCAGTGAATACACCACGGTCAGCACTCTCTCGGCTGTGAAAGTCGACAAGCACCTGCCACTCGACGCTTTGTGTCTGCTCGGCTGCGGCGTCGGAACCGGTTGGGGCGCCGCGGTCAACTCCGCTCAGGTGTATCCCGGGCAGACTGTCATCGTCATGGGCGTCGGCGGAATCGGAATCAACGCGGTGCAGGGCGCCTCGCATGCCGGCGCCGCCCACGTGATCGCGGTGGATCCGGTTGCGTTCAAGCGCGACAGTGCATTGAAGTTGGGCGCCACCCACGCCGTGGCCACCATGGAGGAAGCCACCGACATAGCGCGCTCGTTCACCAACGGCCAGGGCGCGGATTCGGCCATCGTCACCGTCGGCGTGACCACCGGAGAACATGTCGCGCAGGCATTCTCGTCGATCCGCAAGGCAGGAACCTGCGTGGTCACCGGCCTCGGGAAGATGACGGACGTCGGAATTCCCGTGAGCCTGATGGAACTCACGCTGTACCAGAAGAGAATTCAGGGATCCCTGTTCGGTGCATCCAATCCCACCGCCGACATTCCCTGGATGATCGATCTCTACACCAGCGGCAAGCTCGAACTCGAAGGACTGATCACCAACCGGTACACCCTCGACCAGATCAACGACGGTTTCGCCGACATGCATGCCGGTCGCAACCTCCGTGGAATCATCGCCTTCTGAGCGAGTTCTCTCCGGACTTTCGATCGAGAGCAAGTCCGGAGAGATCCTCACTACAGCTTCACCAGGCGTTCATGGTGTCGAGGATTTGTCCTCTGGCCATCCACAATTCAGCAGACCAATACGGCCACGAGTGAATTCCGGCGGGCGGAAAGCTGTACGTCGCTGGGATTCCCAAGGATTTCAGGCGAATTTCGAATGCACGCGCGTGCACCCACGAGAGCGCCTCGAGCCCCATACCCGTCGCCGTGTGGAAGTAATCGATCGGCGCAGAGGGATGATCGTACGGTCCCGGGATGCCGTTGGACGACGAAATGTACATCGACAGTCCGCGAAGCGATTCCGCGTTGACGAACGGGTCGTTGCGAAGCCATCCGGATGACCACGGCGGGCCCCACATCGAATCGACGTTGTACCGGCCGGCGTCGAACATGGCCACGCGGATCGCTTCACGCATACCCGGACCCGAGATATTGATGTAGCCGGACAGCGAGCCGGCGAACTTGAACTGATCCCGATGATGCCCCGCCAGGTTCAACGCGGCACTGCCGCCCATCGACAACCCGATGATCGCATTGTTGATTGGTGAAACGCCATACCCTGCAAGGAAGTCCGGAAGCTCGCGGGTGAGGAACGTTTCCCACCTGTACGTTATCGGCTGAGCGTTGAAATTGGACGGCGCGTACCAATCCGTGTAGAAACTCGACTCACCGCCGACCGGCATCACCAACGTGATGTTGTCATTGCGGTACTGATCGAGTGCGTTCGTTTCGAAACTCCAAGCATTTCTGTCGTTTTGCGCGCGAAGACCGTCGAGCAGGTACAACGCGGCGTTGCCACCGCGCGCGGCCCACTGCACCTGAACCTTGATGTTTCCCATCGAAGACGGGACCCACAACTCGTCGTACCCACCCCATGGCGCCGAGCGCGCCGGAGTAGCACCCGCGGCGGTCGGACCGAACATACCGCCGAGCAGGAATATCGACAACAACGCCGCTACGAGCACCCGCACCCGCCGTGTATTGCGTTCGGGCAACGTGAATCTGATTCTCTGCAAGGTTGTGTCTTTCCCCGAAACTGCGCATCAAGAAACTCGCTTCGGTAAGTGCATCGTCGGTTCCACTGTCGACGTGTTTGTCCCTTTCCGGGGGCCCCGGTGTTACAAAGTCGAGGTCATCGCAACAATCGGACAACTGTCGTGCCGAGCGAATCCAGGTGGCGAAAAGCACAATTCACGAAGCACCCTGAATGCGCTCACTCAGCCGAGTGACGAAGCGATCGCATCACGACCTGCGGCAGCACACGCTTGGTCCTGCATTCCGTCTGGAGCGCCACCGACACCGATACCGGCGATCGACCCGGCTCCAGCCTTCAATGTGACTCCACCTGCAAGGAAGAGAGTGCCGGGAAGGTCGGCGATGGTTGATCCTTCGCCTTTGGTACGCTGCGAGAGGTCACTGGTGTCGGCTCCGAAAGCTGCAGAGGTGTACGCCTTCTCACGTGAGGCCTCCACCGTGTGCTGGGCTGCGTTGTCGCCGCGCACCATGGCGATGACGTTTCCGGCACGGTCGACGACGGAGACGGTGACGAAGCCGAGACCGTCGGCGCGGCATTTCGCCAGGGCCGCACCAGCAGCCTTCACCGCTGCGTCGGCGCTGAGTCGATTCTGGGTGACAATCGCCGAATCACCGGTCGCGGCAGGCTGCTGCGTGGCAGTAATCGACGTCGTGCTCGATGCGTTCGCCACCGGTGTGTCGGTGGTCGAGCATGCGGCGCTGGCAAGGATTGCGACAACCGGAACGGCGACAGCGAGCGTACGGGGAAGTCGTGTGTAAATGCGGTGGTTCATGTCGGGCACACTTTCAATCGAATGGTTCGAAACCGTCCACTACAGCGTCGCGTCCGGGGGCGGGTGCGCACATCGGGCGCTCGGGTGACGAACCGTGCCCCCTACGGCTACCCGGATATCATCCGAATGGTTGATACGACGGCCTGGTGCCCTCCGTAACATTCGAGGGATGAGTAACGGAGCCATGAACGCCGACGCCGAACGCGGCCTACGCGGCCCGTTGGCGTATGCGATCCACGCGTCGTTCTTCGTACTGCTGTCTACATCGGGAGTTCGGTACGTCACAGTCCACGGGACCAGCGGTCGGTTCGGGGTTGTACTCGTCCTGGCCGTGGTCCTCGCCCTGCTCTACGCCGTCATGGCCACGGTGTCCTCGCGAGATGTGGTTCGCCAACGGCTGTGGATGTGGCCGGTACTGAGCGCATGGGCAGCGCTGGTCTGGCTTGCCCCGAGTTTCGCGTGGTGTGCGTTTCCCGTTCTCTTCCTCTGCATTCGTCTGTATCCGAGCAAGATCGCCTACCCCCTCGTCGGGATCCTGGGCGTCCTCGCCGGTATCGCGTTCTACCGGGTCACCGGTCGTGCCGAATTGGTGACACTTCTCGGGCCGCTGTGCACCGCGGCACTGGTCGCGGCCGCGTACGGGCAGATGGAACGAGATGCCCGAGAACGCCTTCGGCTTCTGCGTCAGGTTGCGGAAGCGCAATCTGCACTGGCAGATACCGAACGCGCTGCCGGCGTTGCCGCTGAGCGAGAGCGCCTCGCGCGCGAAATCCACGACACCGTTACACAGGGACTGGCGAGCGCCCTTCTACGGCTCGAGGCAGCCGAACAAACGTGGAATACAACGGGTTCGCCGTCTCGAGCCGATGTCGATGCCGCAGCAGAGAACATCCGAACCAGCTTGATGCAGAGTCGCGACCTCGTCCACGATCTGGCGCCGACCAAGGGCGGCACGGGCGACTTCGACGCCTTGGTCGTGGCCGCCGCCCGCCAGTTCGTCCCGGCCGTTCGGATCCGCACCGTCGGTGAAGCCGTCATCTTGCCCTCGGACGTAGCTCATGCCATCGTGCGAGTGGTCTCGAGCGCGTCCTCCAACATCGCCCGCCACGCTCGCGCCGAAACGGCGGGCGTGACGATCACGTATCTCGACCACTCCGTCTCCGTAGACATCTTCGACGACGGCGTCGGCTTCGATCCGGGAAAGCTCGCCGACCATTCTCGGTACGGTGGATACGGCCTGCGTGCGATGCGAAGCCGCGTCGCACAGCTCGGCGGATCGTTCACCGTGGAAAGTGCACCGGGAGACGGCACCGTCGTCGCGGCCCAGTTCCCTCTCGAACGGAGGATCCGGTGACCACCACCATTCGGGTGTTCCTCGTCGACGATCATCTGGTCGTGCGAGCCGGGCTGAGAGCGCTGCTGAACACTCAGCCGGACGTCGAAGTAGTCGGCGAAGCATCGTCCGGCGAGGAGGCGGCCACGGCGATACCGTCGGCCTCACCGGATCTGGTGATGATGGATCTGGACATGGGCACCGGCATACACGGTGCAGAAGCGATCAAACGCCTGCGAAGCGACGGTGTCGATGTTCCCGTACTGGTTTTCACGACGTACGACACCGACGCCGACGTCGTGCGGGCCGTGGACGCCGGTGCCATCGGTTACCTACTCAAGGACTCAACGCCCGACGAGATCTTCGGCGCGGTGCGCGGCGCGGTAGCCGGGCGCAGCGTTCTCTCTCCCACTGTGGCCTCTCGTCTTGTCCAGCAGATGCAGCGCCCGCAGGAAGCGCTCACCGCCCGTGAGTCCGAACTGCTCAGCCTGCTCGCCGAGGGGATGACCAACCGCGAGCTGGGTAAGGCACTCTTCATCAGCGAAGCGACGGTGAAAACACACCTCGGGCACATCTACGCCAAACTCGGTGTCGATACCCGCTCTGCCGCAGTGTCCGTCGCACTCCGTCGCGACGGAATACGCTGACCTCGGTGGCGGCCGAACAGCTCAGCCGCCCATCGCCTTACGCACTCCGTCGATCAGTTTCGAGGAATTCAGCCTTGGGAGCAAAGTCGACATACTCCGAGTCGTCAATCGCTCCGGGAACGTGACCGGGTGCCCAGTAGAACACGTCGCCGGCATCGTAGGTTTGCCGACCTGCTTCGGAATCTGTGTAGATCCTTCCTTTCAAGACGTATCCGTAGTGCGGACATTGACAGCGCCCGCCTTCCAATTGTGCGAACGGTTCGGCGAAGTCTGCACCAGCAGGAATTTTGACGAAGTTGACGATCATGTCGCCTTCTTCTCGCATTCGCAATTCGAATTCGCCGTCCTGCAACACGATGGGAAGATCGTGAGCCGAGATGGTGTGCATAGGAGTACCTTTCGACTTCAGAAGGGGAAGGTCTGCGCCGCTGGCCGGCTGGTTCGCCACTGCCAGGTGGTGAATTCGTCCCAACTGCTTTGAGTTCCGAATCTCGCGCCGTTTCCGGAGGCACCCGTGCCACCGAATGGTGCATAGGCATCGTTGTTCAAAGTCTGATCGTTGATGTGCACGATGCCGGTACGCAGTCGGTCCGCGATCCGCTCGCCGCGTTCAACCGATCCTGTTTGAATGGCAGCAACCAGACCGTATTCGCTGTCATTGGCCGACCTGACTGCCTCGTCTTCGTCCTTGACGATCACGACGGGCGCCACGGGCCCGAAGATTTCTTCACGGAACGCGGGCATGTCCGAGGTGACTCCGGCCAGGACGGTCGGCTGATAGAAGAGCCCTTCGTATGTTCCACCGGCGCGGATTTCGGCGCCGGCCGCCTTGGTGCCCTGGACGATTCGATCGACGTTCGCAATCTGCCGCGCGTTGATGAGCGGTCCGAGAGCGACGTCGCCTGTATTGGGATCCCCGACCGGCAGGACCGCTGCGCGCTTGGCCAGCAGGTCCAGGTACTGATCGGCGACCGATTCCAACACGATGTGGCGGCCTGCGGTCATGCAGACCTGCCCCTGATGCAGGAACGAACCCCACGCGCCCGCCGAGCTCGCGGCATCCAGGTCTGCGTCGTCGAGGACGATCAGCGCATTGTTCCCACCCAGTTCCAGCGAGACACGCTTGAGCGTGCGACCGGCAGTTGCCCCGACCTGACGGCCGACGGCGGTCGAACCCGTGAAGGACACCATCGCGATGCTCGGGCTCTCGCACAATGCCTGACCAGGTTCCGCGTCACCGGCGAGCACATGCAGGAGGCCTTCGGGAAGACCTGCGGACGTGAACAATTCCGCGATGACCGCACCCCCGCTGATCGCGGTTTGAACATCCGGCTTGAGAACGACGCCATTTCCGAGCGCCAAGGCGGGGGCGACAGCGCGCATGGCGAGGAGAAGCGGGAAATTCCACGGGCTGATCACGCCGACCACACCCAGGGGCACCCGGCGACCGATGCTCGTGCGCCCCTCCTGGCTGGCGGGCAGAAGGTGCCCGAACGGCTGTGTCGGCAGTGCCGAGGCTTCCCACAGTTCGGAGATGACAAGATCAACTTCGAATGCGGCTTTCCCTGGTACGGAACCACCTTCACGGATCAACCAGCGCTCCACCTCGGCTCGCTCGGCTTCCAAAATCTGCGCTGCCTTACGGATCACCGAAGCGCGAGCCTGCCCGATCGTCGCCGCCCACGCCGGCTGCGCGGCTGACGCGATGTGTGCCGCTCGATCGATATCCGCAGCAGTCGCCGTGCCGATCACACCGAGCACCTCGCCGGTAGCCGGTTCGAGCGACTCGACGGTGTCACCGCCTCCGTCGATCCATTGGCCGTCGAAAATCTTTCCGTGCCATTGCTGATGAGCGAGCAGATTCGTCATGCGTTCCTCGATTCGTAGCTTTCGCTGCGGTCCTCGCTGTTCGTGGACCTGAGCTCTTCGCGAGCCTGAAAAAGCGATCTGAAAACACACTCTGCCCCGGTATTCGGGCTCCCAGTTGTCGTGATCGGACACGTTTGTTGTTCGGATGCGACAGATCAGTGACGTTCGCGGGCGTTCGGATCAGGCGAGTTACGTACTTCCGACGGCGCCGCACCGAATTCCGCTTTGAACGCACGCGAAAACGCTGATGCGTCATGGAAACACCATCGTGCGGCCAGGATGGAGATCGAATGACCCCGCAGTGAGACGTCGGTGAGATCGCGGCGCACGCGGATCAACCGTTCGCGGCGAATCAGCGCACTGAGGGTCAGATCCCCGTCACCGAAGTGACGCTGAACGGTTCGCGGCGACAGGTGCAACGCACCGGCGATCGACGCGACCGAGAGGTCTGGTGAGTCGAGATTCCGAAGCGCATATCGCAAGATCTCCTCTCGCGTCGAACGTCCGGGTGTCGCGGGCGCAGATCCTTGCATCAGAACTGCCGAAGCGAGATTGACTCCAGCATCTCCGAGAAGCCCGGCTGCGCTGCCGTCGACCTGGGATGCAACAGCGCCCGAGATGAAATTTTCCAGCAATGCACCGGACCCACGCCGACCGTCGTGGGTGCGCTCGAGCGCGCAATTCAGTTCTCGCTCGGTCAGACTCACCGCACTGCGCGGTAGGGTCATGACGGTGCACGACCAGTGACCGTCGAAACGCAGCGCGTACGAATGCTCGACGTCGTAGAAAATCATCGCGCCGGGCGGGGCCGTCAACTCGCGGTCCGATTGGCGCAGTATCGCGCTCCCGGTTCGGACCGTGCAGATCTTGAGCAGATCACTACCGTGTCGCTTCGCTGCGCGTGCGCTCCGCCGGAGTATCTGCGGCGAACCGGAGATGTCGAAAGCGCCTACGTCCCCGAGACTTACGCCGCTGACCGTACCGACAGGCGCGGCATCGACGGAACTCTCGGGGCACAGGCCACCGAAGGTCTCCGACATCTCGCAGTGCCACTGCTGCACAGATTCCGGCAGGCTCGCAGGCGTGGCAGACACGGCAGACATGGCGGGCTACTTGATCGAAGATCCGTGCTGCGTCAACGGCATGACCTCGATGGTCATGTACGGGAACAGGGGCAGGTTCCAGAGAATCTCATGGAGTTCGTCAGCCGACTCGACATCGAAGATGCTGATGTTGCTGAACTGTCCCACAATTCGCCACAGATGTACCCACTTTCCCTGTCGCTGAAGGTCTTGCGAGTACGCCTTCTCCGTTGCGACGGTATCGGCGCGTATTTCCGGATCCAGGTCGCGCGGAATATCGACGTCCATCCGAACGTGAAAGAGTGCCATGTTCTTCTATCCTCTAGTTCCTGGTCCAGGTCTTGACGGCGTCCATGTTCAGTTCGACTCCCAGGCCAGGTCCGGCGGGGAGGTGCAACTGACCCTCGGAATACTTCAGGGGTTCCTGAAGCAACTCTTCGCTGAAGAGCAGTGGGCCGAAAAGCTCTGTTCCGAAGTTGATTCCGGGCTCGGCGCACGCGAAGTGCAACGAAGCGGCGGTGCCGATCGGGCCTTCGATGGACGTCGCACCGTGGCACGCGATACCGGCGGCCTTGGCAATCGCGACGATGTCGCGGCTGCGCTGGAGGCCACCACATTTGGTGGTCTTGAGGGCGATGACATCGGCGGCGCTCCGGCGGGCGATTTCCAGAGCGTCGTGTGGGGTCTGCACACTCTCGTCGGCCATGATCGGAATCGGTAGAAGCCTACTGAGTTCGGCGAGGACCTCGATTTGGTCTGCCGGAGTGGGTTGTTCGATCAGTTCGACTCCACCCTCGGCGAGTTGTGGCAAGTACCGCAGGGCAGTGAAGCGATCCCACCGTGCGTTGACGTCGACACGGACTCCGGCGTGGCCGTCCAGCGCCTGCGCGATGTTGACGATGCGCGCGACGTCGACTGCTGGATCGAGTGCTCCCATTTTCAGTTTGAAGCTGAAATTGAGCCGGGATTCGAGCTTTTCGTGAGCTTCTTCGATGATCTCGTCCGCCGGCGCAGCACCCAGTGCCCACGTGACGTCGACACTCTCGCGGAAAGCCCCGCCGAGGAGCGTGTGCACGGGGACTCCCAGGCTACGCGCCCAGGCGTCGTGCAACGCCACGTCGACGGCGGCCTTCGCGAATCGTGCATTGGCAACAACTTTTTCGATGTCGGCCATGATCGCGGTGATGTGATCCACGCGCCTGCCGACCACCACGGGAGCGATGTACTTCTCGATGATGACCTGCATCGTCTCCACCGATTCGCCACCCCACCACGGCCCGCCCGGAACGACTCCTTCGCCGTATCCGATCACCCCGTCGGAGGTGCGAATCGCGACCAGCAACAACGGCTGCGCCGTCATCGACGTGGTGGCGAACTTGTGGGGGCGAACCAGCGGAACGTCGAGGATGGTCGTCTCGATGGAGACGATCGACAGGTCTGTCATCAAATCACTTTCTTCAGAGCAGTTGTGGATCAGGCCGGATCGAGCACGAAGTCGTATGTGACCCGGTTGGTTCCGTCGGCACCTGGCTTCGGATCGAGAATCAGTTCGGGCTTCGTCGCCGTTGCCACGTCGTTCTCGATCCACTCTCCATCCTTGAAATAGAGCTGGGTGGTGATGGTGCGCTTACCGGGAGCCTTCACCATGAGGTGCAGGTGAGCCGGACGCCACGGGTGCCAGCCGGCCTTCTCGATGAACCAGCCGGTGGGGCCGTCGGTCGGGATCTGGTACGGCGCAGGCTGAATCGTGGTGATCTCGAAGCGTCCCTCGTCGTCGGCGACGATCGTTCCGCGGAGGTTGCCGTCGGGGATGTGCGGCGCGAAATGGGAGTAGTAGCCTTCGTCGTCCGCGTGCCAGAGTTCGACGGTTGCACCGCCCAACCCCTTGCCGTCGAGATCGCGAACCTGGCCCTCGAAGACCAGCTTCGATCCAACCTCGTTGTCACGCATCGGAAGTTCACACTTGGCAGGCAACGTCTTGGCATCGGCAACGTAGTACGGGCCCTCGATGCTTCCCTTGGTGCCGTGCTGGCCGCGGTACGCGACCTCCTCGACGTTGTGCTCGAGGAAGACGTCCAGCCACAGGGGCCACTCGCCGAACTGGCCGATGTCGATGAGCCACTGCTTGAGGACGCGGTACTCGGGGTAGGTGATGCCGTGCTTGTCGATGACGCCTGCGAGTGCCTCGAGCACGTCCTTGGCGATGGCCGAGACGCGTTCGGGCGGGGTGTCCGCGCTGACTCGTTCCTGGAGGAACTTGTCGGTGGCGGCAGTACCCGAACCTACTGCGGTGGGGCTCTCGGAAGTGGTCATGTGGTCCTCCTCGGGGCCGTATGTGGCTGTTACCGGGTGGGTGCCGTACTGCTGGGCTGCGTCGGCTCCCCAAGTTTGGGTTGTACGCTCTGCGTACATCTGTTACGCTGTGCGTACGCTTGTACTGTGCGCCCAGTCACAAGGTTTGTCAACCTTCGAAGGCGTCGATCGGGCATACCCGCAGATGAAAGGCCATTCCGTGAGCGAGAACGATCGCGATTACATCCAGAGCATCGAGCGTGGATTTGCTGTGCTGACGGCCTTCGACGAGAAGAACCCCAACCCGTCGCTCGCCGATCTTGCCGCCGAAACGGGTCTCTCCCGCCCCGCGGTCCGGCGCATCCTCCTCACGCTGCAGAAGCTCGGATACGTCACCGGCAACAACAGTCGGTGGTCGCTCACCCCACGCGTTCTGAGTATCGGGCAGCACTTCTCGGCATCACATGCTTTGACAGAGGCGGCGCTCCCTCGTCTGTTGGAGATCGCAGAACACACCCACGAGTCGGCGTCGCTCGGGGTGCTCGACGGTGTCGACGTGGTCTACGCCGCGCGTGTACCCGTCCGGCGGATCATGAGCATCAACGTCAGCGTCGGCACCCGAGTGCCTGCATATGCCACCTCCATGGGTCGAGCCCTGCTAGCTTGGGCGCCAACCGAAATCGTCGACAACGTCATCGCGAACTCCACGTTCGACGCCCTCACACCCACCACGATCACCGACGAAGGCGCATTCCATACCGCCCTCCGGGTGGTGCGCGAGCAGGGATACGCGCTCACATCGGAGGAACTGGAAGACGGCCTGATTTCCCTCGCTGCTCCCGTCCGCGACGCCGGTGGAAGCGTCGTCGGAGTGACAGCGTGTTCGACCTCGGCCGGACGAACATCCCCGGAAGCTTTCCGCGCCGACGTCGCGCCTTTCCTCGTCGAGAAGGCGAACCAACTCAGCGCGGACATGGGGTACCGAAGCTAGCGCCTCAACACCTCGGAAGGCAGCAATCCGTACTTACGCCGAAAGGACGACGCGAACCGTCCGGTGTGCGTGAAACCCCATCTCACAGCGACATCGGTGACCGTCGTCGAGTCGTCGGCATCCACCAGATCTGCATGGACCCGCGCGAGACGGATGTCGAGCAGGCATTCCGACGGACTCCGGCCCACGTACTGCCGAAATCCCTCCTGCAATCTCCGTACGCTGACGCCCGCCACCTCCGCCATCTCGGCTGCGGTCCACACGCGGGCCGGGTCGTCGTGCATCTCGTCGAGCACCCGCTTGACGATGCGTGGCCTGGCGTGTCGCACCGCGTCCTCGCTTTCGGGCATTGCGGCAAGGACGAATGCCGTGACCACGGCGCCGGAGAGCTGACCTGCCACCAGTTCGTTGTGCAGCACGCCGACCGGGCCGAGTATCTGATCCGACAGTGAGCGAACAAATTTCAGCCATCTGGCTCCGTCGTCGCCCCGAAGATCCACCTGATCAGGCAAGTGCATTCCGGGTCGACCGAGAACCTTTTCCATCTCACGGTCGAGGTACTGACGGTCCATCCGGACTCCGACGATCTCGCAGTCCGCACTCCACCGCGTAATTCTCGTCGTGATGTCGGGTGGACATACCGTCGCAACACCCTGCGTCGAGAGCACGTGCGAGCCCGCGAACACCGACTCGAGCTCGCCCGAGAGCGGGATGTTCACCCCATAGGCACCGGGATGATCGGATTCGACGGCGACGTCAGCTCCCCACCGAATATGAGCGATCCTCAGCGGTCCCAACTCGGTGGTGCACACCCCGACTCCACTGGCCGCATGCCGTGACAACGGCGTCAGCGTGTGCGGAAAATAGGCGTCCGAAACCGCATGACACGCCTCGTCCCAGTCGCGGGGAGCAGTACCGATCATGGAGTCGACCATCGTCCTTCTTCACCTTCCAAACCCGTGACCAGCCACATTGCCGAGCAAGGGCGCTGAACATCATTGAACACTGTGTCCCCGGTCACTTCCAAGAGAAAACGGGTACGGGCCGCGATCGGGTGCGCAATCCGGATAGCCACCGCGCTGTACGGATCGACCGAAGCCTGCGCCCGCCGTACGTTCGTCTTCACTCCCGGCGCGAGTCGCCCACTACTTCCCTCCCGCACTTCGCGGCACTCTCACTCAACCGCCATCCGACAAGGAGGTCCGGTCATGGAACAAAATCAGCTTCGAGGAATCTTCGGTCAATTCGCGAGCGGCGTCACCGTCATCACCTGTACCAATGCCGACGGTCAACCACACGGAGCCACGGTCACCGCATTCACGGCCATTTCCCTGGAACCACGGCTGTGCCAGATCACGATGACTCGCAAGTCCAAGGCGTGCGGCTACCTCGGCAACGCGCCGTTTGCGGTCAACATCCTTGCCTCCGACCAAGTGGACACGGCCATGCATTTTGCCGGCCGACCGCAGCGCACCGAGCCGAGGTGGATCGACGGACCGACCGCTCCCCTGCTCGACGGCGCCGCAGCAACCATCTCGTGCGTCCCGTGGAGGGAGTACGACGGCGGTGACCACATCATCTTCATCGGCGAGATCGTCGACGCTCAGTCGAGTGGCAAGGATCCGCTTCTGTTCTACCGAAGCACTTTTCACGATCTAGGCGCTACCTCGTCGACCACAGTCTGGAACGGAAGTCAGGACGACCCCCACAGCGGCTGGTTCGACGCCACCACTTCGTTCACCCCGATTCATCTTCAGCCCGCACCCCAAACGATCTGAAAGGCTTTGCCATGACGACCACCGAAATTCCTCCCACCGGCGTCGATCCCGCAGATTCCGGAGCGCCACAGGTCAATCCGGCCGCCGATTGCGAAGCCAACCGCACGAAGAACTTCGCCACCCGACCGATGACCGGTGACGAGTACATCTCGAGCCTGCAGGACGGCCGCGAGATCTGGCTTCACGGTGATCGCGTCAAGGACGTCACGACGCACCCCGCGTTCCGGAATCCGATCCGCATGACCGCAAGGCTGTACGACGCTCTGCATACGGGCGAGCACGTGGACGCCTTGACCGTTCCGACGGACACGGGCAACGGCGGTGTCACCATGCCGTTCTTCCGCACTCCGACGTCGTCGGCCGATCTGCTCAAGGAACGCGACGCCATCGCGACGTGGGCTCGTATGACCTACGGCTGGATGGGCCGTTCCCCCGACTACAAGGCGAGTTTCCTGGGCACCCTCCACGCCAACAAGGAGTTGTACGCACCGTTCCAGGACAACGCCGAACGCTGGTACCGCGAATCGCAGGAGAAAGTTCTGTACTGGAACCACGCGATCATCAATCCCCCGGTGGATCGCCAACTTCCACCGGACGAGGTCGGTGACGTCTTCATGAAGGTGGAGAAGGAAACCGACGCAGGTTTGATCGTCAGCGGCGCCAAAGTGGTCGCCACCGGATCGGCGATCACGAACTACAACTTCATCGCTCACTACGGTCTGCCGATCAAGAAGAAGCAGTTCGCCCTGATCTGCACGGTACCGATGGACGCGCCGGGTGTGAAGCTGATCTGCCGCACCTCGTACACCGAACATGCTGCGGTGATGGGCAGTCCGTTCGATTATCCGCTGTCGAGTCGCATGGACGAGAACGACACCATCTTCGTCTTCGACAAGGTGTTGGTTCCGTGGGAAAACGTCTTCATGTACGGCGACGTCGACCGGATCAACGCATTCTTCCCTCAATCGGGCTTCCTGCCGCGCTTCACCTTTCAGGGCTGCACTCGCCTGGCCGTCAAGCTCGACTTCATCGCCGGACTGTTGATGAAGGCACTCGAAGCCACCGGCGCCGGCGGCTTCCGCGGAGTCCAGACCCGTGTCGGTGAGGTGATCGGGTGGCGAAACCTCTTCTGGTCGTTGACCGAATCGATGGCACGCGATCCCGAACAGTGGGTCGGCGATTCGGTGATCCCGAAGCTCGAGTACGGCCTCACCTATCGAATGTTCATGATCCAGGGGTACCCGCGGATCAAGGAGATCATCGAACAGGACGTCGCGTCGGGCTTGATCTACCTGCCTTCGAGTTCACTCGACTTCAAGAGCCCGGACGTGCGTCCGTACCTCGACAAGTACGTTCGCGGTTCCGACGGCATCACCGCCGTCGACCGCGTGAAAGTCATGAAGGCGCTGTGGGATTCGATCGGGACCGAGTTCGGCGGCCGACACGAACTCTACGAGCGCAACTACTCCGGCAATCACGAGAACGTCAAAGCCGAACTGCTGTTCGCAGCCCAGAATCGTGGACACGCAAGTTCCATGAAGGGACTGGCCGAGCAGTGCTTGAGTGAATACGACCTCGACGGCTGGACGGTCCCTGACCTCATCGGCAACGACGACGTCTCGTTCTTCAAGAACCGGTAATCCCCTCGGCAGGTAGGGCGGACTCGCGATGTCGAGTCCGCCCTGCTCGTCGTCTTCAGCAGGCATGGCCCATCAGCAGAATTCGACGAACACTGCACCCTTGGTCAGGACTAGGCAATTGCCTAGTGTGACCCGAGACACACGATGTCAAGGTGAATTCAGTACCGGACGCAGCCCCGTCCGGAAAGCGGGTCCACCGATTTGGTCCGACAGCCCTCGGCTTTCTCGGTAGGCGCCCACTCTTATCTGGAGGACACCCATGACGGATATGTTGGATGCTGCCCGCGGCACCGACCAGTTCGCGAACATCCGCGCCGTCCTCGACGACGCGCTCGTCGAGGACCCGGAGACCGGCCGCTACCAGGTGCGGCGCAGCGTCTTCACGGACGAGCAACTGTTCGAACTCGAGATGACGCACATCTTCGAAGGCAATTGGATCTACCTCGCGCACGAGAGCCAGATCCCAAACGTCGGCGACTACTTCACCACCTACATGGGCCGTCAGCCCATTGTGATCACCCGCAACAAGGACGGCGAATTGGGTGCGCTGATCAACGCATGCAGCCACCGCGGTGCGATGCTCTGTCGCCGTAAGACCGACAACCGAACCACCTTCACCTGCCCGTTCCACGGCTGGACCTTCAACAACAGCGGAAAACTCCTCAAGGCCAAGGACGCTCGCACCGGTGGCTATCCGGAGCAGTTCAACAAAGACGGCTCACACGACCTAACCAGGGTGGCGCGGTTCGAGAACTATCGCGGCTTCCTCTTCGGCAGCCTCAACCCCGACGTGCTGCCACTCGAAGAGCACCTCGGTGACACCACGAAGGTCATCGACATGATCGTCGATCAGTCACCTGACGGACTCGAAGTTCTGCGCGGTGCATCCACCTACACCTACGACGGCAACTGGAAGTTGCAGACCGAGAACGGTGCCGACGGCTACCACGTGTCTTCGACGCACTGGAACTACGCCGCTACCACCGCTCGCCGCACCGCCGGTGAATCGTCCAACGAGACCAAAGCCATGGACGCCGGCACCTGGGGGAAGCAGGGCGGTGGATACTTCTCCTACGACTACGGCCACCTCCTGCTCTGGATGTGGTGGGGCAATCCCGAGGACCGGCCCCTGTTCGAACGCAAAGCAGAACTGGAGGCTCAGTTCGGTTCCAAGAAGGCCGAATTCATGGTCGGTGCGTCGAGGAACCTCTGCCTGTACCCGAACGTCTACCTCATGGATCAATTCAGCAGCCAGATCCGGCACTTCCGTCCGATCTCCGTGGACCAGACCGAAGTCACCATCTACTGCATCGCGCCCAAGGGAGAGAGCGCCGAAGCGCGCAGCAACCGCATCCGTCAGTACGAGGACTTCTTCAATGCCAGCGGTATGGCCACCCCGGACGATCTCGAAGAGTTCCGTTCCTGCCAGAAGACCTACCAGGCAGCCGGCGCCCCGTGGAACGACCTCAGCCGTGGCGTCACACACCAGATTCCCGGTCCGAACGACGTCGCGAAGGATCTCGGCATGAATCGCGTGCTCTCGAGCGGAGCCAAGACCGAGGACGAAGGCTTGTATCCCATTCAGCACGGGTACTGGCGCGACGCCATGCTTGCGGCCGTAGATGCCGAGCAAGCCGCTTCCAACCGGACCATCTGAGGACGATCACCATGACTGTCACCACCACCAATGCCGTCGCCCTCGAAACAGTGCAGCAGTTTCTCTACCGTGAGGCTCGCTATCTGGACGATCGCGAGTTCGAGAAGTGGATCGAGTGCTACCACCCCGATTCCGAGTACTGGATGCCCGCATGGGCGGACGACGGCGAGCTGACCACGGACCCGGCCGCAGAGATCTCCCTGATCTACTACCCGAATCGCGGCGGTATCGAGGACCGCGTGTTCCGAATCAGGACTGACCGTTCCAGCGCGACAAGCCTTCCCGAGCCCCGCACCGGTCACAACATCACCAACGTGGAAGTGATCGAAGAACGCGGCTTCGTCGTCGACGTCCGCTTCAATTGGTTCACGCTGTACTTCCGCTACAACACAGTCGACACCTACTTCGGCACCTCGCACTATACGATCGACTTCTCGGGCGAGCAGCCGTTGATCATGAAGAAGAAGGTAGTCCTCAAGAACGACTACATCCATCACGTGGTCGACATCTACCACTTCTGACACGACTTCCCTTCGAATCGAGCTGTTTCCCATGAGCATTCAAGCTGCGCCGACCTTTCAAGTAGCCCTGAGTTTCGAAGACGGCATCACCCGCTTCGTCGAATGCAACACCGACGAGACCGTCGCGGACGCGTCGTACCGCGCACGAATCAACATTCCGCTCGACTGCCGCGACGGAGCTTGCGGCACCTGCAAATCACTCTGTGAGTCAGGTACTTTCGACGCCGGCGACTACATCGAGGAGGCCCTGACGGACGACGAGGCCGAGCAGGGATACTGCCTCCCGTGCCAGATGGTGCCGGAATCTGATCTCGTGCTGCAGATTCCCACCACGTCGGCGGTCGCCCAGACCACTGCCGGTTCGTACACGTCCACCATCACCGAGATCATTCGCCATTCGGATTCCACGGTGGGTTTCACCGTCGCAGTCGACAACCGCGCAGATCTGGTCTTCCTCCCCGGTCAGTACGTGAACATCCTCGTTCCCGGAACTGAAGCGACGCGGTCGTACTCGTTCAGCTCCGGCCCTGAGGTCGAGTCGGCGTCGTTCCTGGTCAAGATCACCCCGGGTGGTCTGATGTCCGAGTATCTCAGTCAGCGTGCGCAGGTAGGCGACACTCTCGAATTGACCGGACCGATGGGTAGCTTCTTCCTCCGGTCAGGTCAACGGAGAGCCCTACTGCTTGCCGGTGGAACCGGCTTGGCCCCGCTGCTCTCCATACTGGAGAAGATGCGTACCGAAAGCTCCACTCGGCCCGTCCATCTGGTCTACGGCGTCAGCTCCGACACCGATCTCGTCGAACTCGACAAACTGCACGACTACGCGGAGTCTCTACCCCAGTTCACCTTCGACTACTGCGTATCCGATCCCGACAGCACAGCACCGAACAAGGGCTATGTCACGGGCTTGATCGAGCCCGATCACCTCGACGACGGCAACGTAGACGTCTACCTGTGCGGCCCGCCGCCGATGGTCGAAGCCGTACGTCTGCACTTCAAGGACGTATCAATCACACCCACGAACTTCTACTTCGAAAAGTTCAACAATGCGGCAGCACCGGCTGATTCACCGGCAGCCTCGGCCGAAGAATCAGCTGCCGGCACGTACGAGATCGGTGAAGAACATCTGCCGGTCACGGAGTCGGACGCACAGTTCGACGCTCGGATGGCCCTCGAACTCGGAGCAATGGAACTCACGATCGGCCGCCTCACTCCGGCACAGTTGACGGAGTACCGCATTCTGGCGGAGAACTCGGCTGCTTCCATCGACCGCGATCACTTCACGGACGCAGCGGCATTCACCGAAACCAATGCCCTGTTCCACGACTTCCTCTTCCGCTGCACCGGAAACGAAGTGCTGCTGCAGGCATACCACCGTCTCGAGGTCACACAACTGATGAACCGAGTGCTCCGCACCGCCGATTGGGTGGACGAACATGTCGCGGAGGATCACTCACGTATCGTGAGTGCATTCGAGCAGAATGATCGCACCGCGGCCCGTGATCTGATCGTCCAGCACAGCGAACACGCCAAGTCGACGATGCACCGCGCCATCACTGACGCTCGGGAAAGTGTGGCGTCGTGAGCACGAGATTCTTCGCCGGCCGGTTCGACGACCGGGTCGTGGTCGTCACCGGAGCGGCTCAGGGGATCGGGCGCAGCGTTGCCGAAAGAGTTTCCGCAGAAGGTGGTTCCGTCGCGCTTGTGGATCGAGCTGAACTGGTTCACGACATCGCGACACCGCTGGAACGTTCCCATTCGGTGACCGCGGACCTCGAGACGTTCGAAGGTGCCCAGAATGCAATAGATTCCGCATTGGAGCGCTTCGGACGCATCGACGTCCTGATCAACAACGTCGGTGGGACCATCTGGGCCAAACCCTACGAGCACTACACGCCGCAGCAGATACAAGCCGAGGTCACACGATCACTGTTCCCCACGCTCTGGACGTGTCGCGCCGTACTGCCCCATCTGATCGAGCAGGCGAGCGGCACCATCGTGAACGTCTCCTCGGTCGCCACCCGCGGTGTCAACCGTGTTCCTTACGCGGCGGCCAAGGGCGGGGTCAGCGCGATCACCGCTGCACTGGCGATGGAAGTCGCGCAGTACGGAATACGCGTCGTGGCAACCGCTCCCGGCGGAACCGAGGCGCCACCACGCGTCGTGGCACGCGGGCCGGGTGCCGAGACCGACGAGGAGAAGGCCTGGTACCAGCAGATCGTCGACCAGACCGTCGACTCGTCGCTACTCAAGCGTTACGGCACCCTGGACGAACAGGCTGCTGCTATCACTTTCCTTGCCTCCGAAGAGGCTTCGTATGTCACCGGAACGGTTCTGCCCGTCGCCGGTGGCGACCTCGGCTGAATCCAGCCTCCCCCGATTCCTGATCTCTCGAACGGAGATTCGCCATGTCCTCGATCGAACGTGGTTCCTGGGCCAGTGCCCGCCATCGCTCGTCAGTGTTGTGGGTGGTTACCATCGCCGCCATTGCCATTCTGTTCGACGGATACGACCTGGTCGTGTACGGCACGATCCTGCCCGTACTCATGGACGACCCCAGCCATATCGGCACCTTGACCGCATCTCAGGCCGGCGCGTTGGGTTCGTATGCACTCGTCGGAGTGATGGTCGGCGCACTGACGTGTGGAGCGATCGGCGATCACTTCGGTCGCCGAAAGATGATGCTGGTCAACATCATCTGGTTCTCGGTCGGAATGGCACTGGCAGCGTTCGCCACCAGCATCACCACTTTCGGTCTGCTGCGGTTCTTCACCGGCATCGGTGTCGGTGGGCTTGTCGCCACCGCCGGAGCCATGATTGCCGAGTTCGCGCCGCCGGGACGCCGCAATCTGTTCAACGCCATCGTCTACAGCGGTGTCCCGGCCGGTGGCGTCATGGCTTCCGTCCTGGCGATCGTCCTCCGTGATTCCATCGGATGGCGCGGACTGTTCCTCATCGGCGCGCTGCCATTGGTGTTCCTGTTCCCACTCGCCTGGTTCAAACTGCCCGAGTCTCCCGCGTGGCTGATTGCTCGCGGACGTGTCGAGGAAGCTCGCGCCATTTCCTCGAAAACCGGAATTCCATTGCCTGTCGGTACAGATCGACCCAACGACGCCGTGGCCGAGAAGGTCGGCTTCCGAGCGTTGGCGAGCAGACAATATGTCTGGGGCACCGCGCTTCTCGGCCTCATGAGCTTCGCCGGCCTCCTCCTGACCTACGGGCTGAACACCTGGCTGCCCAAGATCATGGAAAACGCGGGATACAACGCGAAGGGTTCGCTCTCGTTCCTGTTGGTACTCAACGGCGGTGCCATCATCGGTGGACTTCTCGCCTCCAAGATCGCGGACGTCACCGGTCCGCAGCGGGTTGTCGCAACCACCTTCGGCCTGGCCGCACTCGCCCTACTCCTGTTCACATTCGGGTTCCCGCTTCCCGTACTCCTCGCCTCCGTTGCCATCGCGGGTGTCGGAACCATCGGTACTCAGGTTCTGATCTACGGATTCGTGTCCAACTACTATTCGACGGCCGCTCGGGCCGCAGGTGTCGCGTGGTGCGCCGGATTCGGACGTCTGGGCGGGATATTCGGGCCACTGATCGGCGGAAGTTTGATCAGCGCCGGAATCAGTTCCGAATCGGCATTCTACGTCTTCGCCGGCATCGCGGTGCTGGGCGCCATCGTCACCTTCTTCGTGCCGAAGCAAGCACCTGATCTGGGTGCCACTGCACTTCGATCCGATGGAGACCGTGCCGAAAAGGAAACCCGTGGTGAGCCCGGCGTTACGGTAGTCGGGTGACACTTCGTGACCTGTTGCTCGGCCGAGAACGCGAGCTCGCCGTTCTCGGCCGAGCCTTGGCCGCGGCAGAGACAGGAGTGCCGACTCTCGTGCTGGTCGAGGGCGATGCCGGTAGCGGTAAGTCCACTCTCGTCGACCGGTTCGCCGAAATCTCTTCCGCTCATACGCTCCGCCGCGCTCGTGGGCTGGAGTGGGAATCGAACACTGCCTTCGGAGTGATCGAACAACTACTCGAACGTCCGGTTTCCAACTCGGACCCGGTCGCCGTTGCACACGAGATCGTCGACGCAGCGGAGCAACTGACCCTGATCGTCGTCGACGATGCCCATCACAGCGATGTCAGCTCGCTTCAGGCAATCACCTCCGCCCTCCATCGAGGCCGAACGGCACCACTGCTGTTCGTCCTCGTCGCCGAGGAAACGCCGTTCCTGCGCGAGGATGTCAGGCAGATTCTCGACCTGCACTGGTCGACGCGATTGCACATCAGCCCGATCGACGCACCCGTCATCATCGACATCGCGCGCATGCGAAGCGGAATCGACCTCAGCTCCGGCGTCGCGCTTGCCCTTCAGGACTTCACCGCGGGCAACACACTCGACATCGTCTCGCTTCTCGACGAGCTGCCACCTACCTATTGGACCCAATGGCACCGAACTTTGCCCGTCCCTCGCCATCGTGCAGTATCGATCGCCGCCGCCCTCGCTACGTGTTCGGCGGGAGCACGAACGTTGATCGAAGCCGCAGCAGTTGTCGGGCGCAGCACGACGTTGTCGCATCTTGCTCAGCTAGCCGAAATCGACGACGTGGTCGGCGCCTTGGACAGCGCCTTCGCCAGCGGCCTCCTTTCTGTCCACGAGCAGCACGGCAGCACCGAGGTGTCACTGAGCAGCACGATGGTCACGGCCGCAGTGCGCGGGGCGTTGGGACCCGCGCACTTGCATCTGCTGCACACACGCGCAGCCGAGATCGCTTGGGGAGAAGGTGAACGGCTTTTCCACCTTGCCGCTGCCAGCACCACACATGACGAGGACCTCGCCGCCGAACTCGTTGCGTACGCATCACTACGAGCATCCGACGGCGCGTGGTCGGAAGTCGCCGACGCCATGGTCACGGCAAGCCGTCTCACCACGGCCCGAACCGAACACGAGGACCGACTGCTCCGCGGAGTCGACGCGCTGACCGGATCGGGTGACATCCCCCGCGCCATGGTCTTCGTGCCGGAGATCGAGAGTATTTCGCGCGGGCCTCTCCGCGACGCCGTCCTCGGCTACCTCGCCATCCATAGAGGGCGACCGACCGAGGCCGCCGATCTTCTGACCAGAGCGTGGGACAGCTGCAGCGTGGATCGTGAGCCAGGCATCGCTGCGATGATCGCCCAACGAATGGTCCTGCATTCTCTGGCTCGGCTCGATGGCACGGCGCTCGTCGAGTGGGTTGACCGCGCAGTCGAATTGGTGGGCCCTTCTGATCCCGCAGCAGTGGAGTCCGAAGCGATCAAGGGTCTCGGGCTCGGTGCTACCGGAAGAACCGAGAATGCGCTCGCGGCATACGCCGAACTCTCCGATCGTGTCCGCCCCGGAGCCCAGGCACAGCGCTTCCAGATGGGACGCGGATGGCTCGAGCTTG
The DNA here is from genome assembly GCF_031763325.1 of Rhodococcus sp. SG20037. Lineage (NCBI taxonomy): Bacteria > Bacillati > Actinomycetota > Actinomycetes > Mycobacteriales > Nocardiaceae > Rhodococcus > Rhodococcus sp. SG20037. Next base: position 5,682,583 of record NZ_CP134497.1, read on the forward strand.
CGTTGGACCACCCGGAGTCCGCCAGACGCGACCTCGAAAGTGCGGTGTCCACAGAGTTTTCCAGTGGTTCGTCAAGAATCTCACTGTGGGCACAGGCCTGGCTCGCCCGCACTCAATTCGCTCTCGGCGCCTGGGACGAAGCGCTCTCGACCGTCGAGGGCGCCGGTGCCGAGGTGGATCGGTTCGAGATCGAGATCATCCGGCCGTTGGTCCACTGGTCGGGAGCACAGATTCACGCTCTGCGCGGCAACTGGGAACTGGCCCGTGACCATGTGCGACGTGCGTACGCCGGCATTCATGCCTACGAAATCATGTATGTTCCTGCACTTCTCGCCAGGGCCCAGGTTGCCGAGGCCGCCGCCGACTACGCCGAAGTTCTGGTGGCGCTGGCTCCGCTCACCTCGAGCAAGGCGCAACAATGGCTCGACGAGCCGGGCTTCTGGCCGTGGGTCGATCTCTACGCCAATGCATTGGTCATGGTCGGGCGAGCTGATGATGCCGACGCCTTTCTGCAACCACACGACCAGACCGCACGACGTCGGGAGCACCGCTCAGCTGCGGCACGTCTCGGCTACGTTCGCGGCCGGATCCACGGCGCACGGGGCGAACTCGACTTGGCAAGAGAAAGTTTCGATGCTGCACTACTCGGCATCGAGACGCTGCCGCTCCCCTACGACCGAGCCCGAATCAATTTTGCCTACGGCCAAACTCTCCGCCGGGCCGGGAAACGCGCGGAGGCCGACGTCGTCCTCCGCGCCGCCCGCGAGCTGTATCACTCGTTGGGCGCCGCTACTTACGTCGAGCGCTGCGAGCGCGAACTCCGCGCGGGCGGGTTGAACCTCTCGCGGACGGAGAAGGGAATCACCGACCTGACCCCGCAAGAACGAGCCGTCGCCGACCTTGTCGCAGCGGGCAAGTCCAACAAGGAAGCTGCCGGCGAATTGTTCCTCTCCGTCAAGACCATTCAATATCACCTCACGCGCGCATACGCGAAACTCGGACTGCGATCACGGAGCGAACTCGCGGCTTTGTTCCGCGACCGAGGGCTTTCGGATCCGCATCAGGAGAACTGAGAACATGCCGGACACTACGACGACCGCGCCCGTTCGCGTCGTCACCGAGCCACTCCCCCAACCGCTCTACGGCCCGAAGCGGGTCTTGCGCGACTTCGGCGGAACGTCCATTGCCAACGGAATCATCGGCATCGTCTTCTCGGCCACCGGGCCGGTGGCGGTCATTCTCGCTGCGGGGTTGGCGGGTGGACTGAGTCAAGCTCAATTGGCCTCTTGGCTTTTCGGTGCCTTCTTCGTCAACGGAATTCTCACCATCACGGCTTCCTGGCTGTACCGGCAGCCGCTGGCCTTCTTCTGGACGATTCCCGGAACCGTTGTCGTCGGAGCGTCGTTGGAGCATCTGCCGTGGGAGCAAGTGCTCGGAGCGTTCTTCGCGACCGGCGCCCTGATCTTGCTGTTGGGATTGACAGGGTGGGTCACACCGATCATGGCCGCATTACCCTTGCCCATCGTAATGGCAATGGTGGCAGGCGTTTTCCTTCATTTCGGAACGGATTTGGTCGAAGCGCCTGCCCACGACGCGGTGATTGCCCTGCCGATGATCGCCACCTTTGTCGCTCTGAGCGTGTTCGCCAAGCTGGGAAGATTCGTTCCGCCCGTTCTCGGCGCGTTGATCGTCGGCGTGGTTGTGATACTCGCGGCCGGAAGATTCAACTCCGCCGGCGACGCGCACGAGTGGCTGGCGCATCCGATGCTGACCACGCCAACCTGGTCTTGGCAGGCGATGATCGAACTGGTTGTACCGCTGGCGATCACAGTCGTCGTCGTGCAGAACGGCCAAGGAATCGCAGTCCTCCGCGCAGCGGGTCATCAACCGCCGATCGGGGCAGCAACGGTTGCCTGCGGTGTGTTCTCTCTCGTGAACGCGGCGGTGGGTTGTGTCTCGACGTGCCTTACCGGGCCGACGAACGCATTGCTCACGGCGTCGGGAGAGCGGACACGCCAATACACCGCCGGAATCTTCTGCGGCTTACTCGCCGTCGTCTTCGGACTGTTCGCCCCGACTTTCGTCGCGATGATGTTGGGAACTCCGACGGCATTCATCGTCACTCTGGGTGGTCTGGCCATGCTCAAGGCCTTACAGGGAGCCTTCGTGACCGCATTCGGCGGGAAATTCACCTTCGGCGCTTTGATCGCGTTCCTCGTGACGATCTCCGACATCGAACTACTCAATATCGGAGCCGCTTTCTGGGGACTCGTCTTCGGGGTCATCGCCTCGCGCATGCTCGAGCGAGCCGACTACACCTGACATGCGAATATTCGCATACTCGACTTTGACAATCATTTACATTAAGCAGTAGATCTATACCCATGCACCTCAACACCCGCATGTCGCGGCGCCTCACCCTTGCCACATCAGTAGGCCTCTCACTCGCCCTCGTTACGGGTTGCTCGTCCGACAACAAGGACTCCGCCCAGTCCGAAACCACGACCACGACGTCGGCCGCACCAACCGAACAGGCCTCGGCAACACCACGTCTCGCCGTGTCGTACGACGGCGGCGTCCTGGTGCTGGATGCAACTTCCCTCGACGTGGTCGGCGAGACCGAGATCGACGGCTTCACCCGACTCAACCCGGCCGGCGACGGTCGCCACGTCATGATCTCTGCCGGCGAAGCATTCAAGGTGCTCGACACCGGCACGTGGTCTTCGGCTCACGGTGATCATTCTCATTACTACACAGCCGATCCCGCGATGTCCGAGGTCGAGTTCGCAGCCAACGAGCCCGGACACGTCGTACGCCATGCCGGAAAGACGGTCCTCTTCAACGACGGCTCGGGACTCGTCGAGATCTTCGATCCGGCGCAGTTGGCAAAACGCCAACCCCGCGTCGAGACGTACACCACGCCAGAACCCCATCACGGCGTTGCGGTCGCACTTGCCGACGGCAGCCTGTTGACGACCATCGGAAATTCGGAGTCCCGCAACGGCATTGCCATCCTCGATGCCGACCGCAAGGAAATCCTGCGCAACGAACAGTGCCCCGGTGTCCACGGCGAAGCAGTCGCTGCCGGCGACGCCATCGTGCTGGGCTGCCAGGACGGGTTGCTCGTGTACAAGAACGGAGCGATCACCAAGGTCCAGAGTCCGGATGCATACGGCCGCATCGGAAATCAGGCAGGCTCGGAGGAGTCGGACATCGTGCTGGGTGATTACAAGACCGACAAGGACGCCGAACTCGAACGTCCGCAACGGGTCTCGCTGACCAACACGACGACGTCCGAACTTAAGCTCGTCGACCTCGGCACCAGCTACACCTTCCGCTCACTCGGCCGCGGACCACACGGAGAGGCACTGGTGCTCGGCACCGACGGCGCCATCCACGTCATCGACCCGAACACCGGCGTCGTCACCAAGAAGATCGCCGTCATAGACGCATGGACCGAGCCCACCAAATGGCAAGAGCCCAGGCCCGCGCTCTTCGTAGAAGATCACACCGCTTACGTCACCGACCCAGCGTCGAAGAAGCTGATCGCAGTCGACCTCGAGGACGGCAGCATCCTGACCGAGACCACTCTCGATCACGCCCCCAACGAATTGACCGGTGTCACCGGCTGATTCAGATCCTCACCTCAGGCCCCCATCTCACACCGAGATGAGGGCCTGAGCCGTTCTCGTGCTTCGCCTACTGACCAGGGAATCTCATACCCAGGCAATCCCCGAGGTGCTACGACGCGCACCTCAGAGAATCGAAGCCGTTGTCGCCAGCTCTGCTGGAGCTGAGCGATGAGCAGGACCACGATTGACCGCGGCACAAGTCAGCATGGAATAACTCCGTGTGGAGGTTCGTTGGAGATGGTGTCGGTGTTCGGTTCTTTGCCCCGGGTACCACCCCAGAATTGCCACTTCGAGTGGCCACTTGCCGAGAGGCGCAAGACGGGCACCGACGCGCCGGAGCCGCTGGACACCTTTTGGTGCCAGCGGCTTTGTCGTCTGAATGATCAGGCCGGGTTTTCGCCGGCAGCGACGTCGAGGATCCACGTCACCCCGAACGCATCGGTGAGCATGCCGAAACCGGGGCTCCACGCCGCGGCGGCAAGACCCTCGATGATCGATGCACCAGCAGAGAGTTTGGCCCAGTAGTTCTGCACCTCTTCGAGGGTTTCACCGCGAACCGAGACGAAGAACGGTTGGTCAGTGATCGTGGTGCCGTTCTCGCGGTGTGTCGAGCCTGCGTTGCCGGCCGAGCCGCCCGACTGTCCAGGGATGTCGTATGCCATCACACAGAAGCCGTCCTCTGTCTCCACCTGGCCGAACACGACGTTCTCAGCGCCGGGCACCTCCTTGGGCATCCCGAAGTCGCCGTAGGTTGCGATCGTGACCTGGCCACCGAAGACGGACTGGTAGAACTCCAGAGCCTCGCGGGCGTCTCCGCGGAAGTTGAGGTGGGTCGTTGTCTTGATGCTCATGTCTGCTCCTGGTACGAACGTCGCTCGGGTTTTCCCTGACAACGTCGACTCTCACAGCCGTATAGGACTGTTTTCGTCCTAGACTCGTCGTAGTCTCACCGCATGGCGACCACCACTCGACTCTTGAATCTGCTGTCCCTCTTGCAGACGAGACGCGACTGGCCGGGCGCTCTACTCGCCGAGCGGCTCGACATCAGCCATCGCACGGTCCGCCGCGATATCGACCGGCTCAGGGAGATGGGTTACCGCATTGCGGCGACCATGGGCCCGGACGGCGGATACCGACTCGACGCCGGCAGCGAGCTGCCACCCCTGCTGTTCGACGACGATCAGGTCATCGCACTGGCAGTTGCGCTGCAGGCGGCGACGCTGACCGGCGTCGGTATCGAAGAGGATGCGGTTCGAGCGTTGACCACTGTGCGGCAAGTGATGCCGTCGCGTCTGCGCCATCGCCTCGACGCGCTCACGTTCACCACGATTTCGGCCGGTTCCGGCGACGCAGACTCCGTGTCCCCAGAGGTGCTCGTAGCGATTTCCGCTGCAGTCCGCGCTCGCGAGGTGTTCCGCTTCGATTACTCGAACGACCACTCAACCGACAACAGCGAAATAACACCCCCGCGCCGAGTGGAGCCGCATCATCTGGTGACCTCCAAGCGTCGCTGGTACCTCGTCGCGTGGGATCTCGCGCGAGACGACTGGCGAATCTTCCGCGCCGATCGCATCACCCCACGCACCCCGAACGGTCCCCGGTTCACGCCGAAGGAAATCCCCGGCGGCGACGTCAGCGAATACGTGTCCGCGCGCTTCAAAGGATCGGAACATATCAACAATTGGCCGTGCCACGGCAAGGTCGTTCTCCATCGACCAGCCAGTTATGTTCTTCCCTTTGTCGGGGACGGCATCGTCGAAGATCTTGGCCCCGAGCAGTGCAGTCTCGAAGCCGGATCATGGTCTTGGACGGCGCTGGCAGCCTCCTTCAACCAATTCGACACCGACATCGATGTCGTCGGCCCGCCAGAACTTACCCACGCTTTCGCGCAACTCGCCGCCCGCAACGCCGCGACTGCTGAGAGTTAGTCAGTCGTCTCGAATGAGATCCAGGTCTCCAACGCAACCGTGCGCCCGCGGGTTCGTGATAGCTTTCAAGTCCTCAGAGGACCTGAGGACTTGAAGACCTGAACGAAGGGATGCCCAAGGAGATGAAGAAGGGGCAAGTTGCATTTCTCACCGGCACACACGTCGTGAACGATCTGTACCAGGGGGCTGTGCCTGCGCTGTTGCCGTTCATGATGCTCGAACGCGGATATTCCTATTCCGCGGTCGCCGGAATCACGCTCGCCGCGACCGGACTATCCAGTGTCGTGCAACCTGCATTCGGCATGCTGGTCGATCGAAAGAGCCGAAACTGGCTGGTACCCACAGGTTTTGTGACGGCCGCAGCAGGCATTGTCGTGGCAGCGATGAGCACCACCTACATCGTCACTTGGCTGGCAATTGCCGTGGCCGGCATCGGCATCGCCGCATACCATCCTCCCGCCACAAATTTGGCACGCGCGGCTGGAGGTCATTCACAGAAAGCCATGAGCGTGTTCTCCGTGGGCGGTACGTTGGGCGCCTCGCTGGCGCCACCGTTTGTCACGCTCGTGGTTGGCTCACTCGGTTTGTCCGGCGGCTATCTACTCGCAGTTCCTGCAGTGGTGGCGGCTATTTGGTGGATGGTCGCCCAGTCGCGATCGGCCAACACGGGTGCGGCCGAGTCAGCCCAGTCGTTGAGTGCGCAACTGGCAGCGAACGGTCCCGTGTCAGACGATTGGCGCTCGTTCACACGACTCGTGCTGGTAACGGTCTGTTGGTCAATTCCGTACGTGACCACTCTGTCGTTGGTCTCACCGTTCGTGCTCAACGCACTGAACGGATCGTCCTCGAGCGCTGCAATCGTGTTGTCCTCCTTCACATTGGCAGGAGCGGCCGGAACGCTACTGGGAGGAGTCCTCGCGGACCGTCGTGGTCGACGCGCATCCATCCGACTCGGCTACCTGCTTGCGGTACCTTCACTGGCACTGCTCGCTGCCGCCCCGCACGTAGCAGTTGCCGAATTGGGAATCGTCTGTCTCGGATTTGCTATGTTCCTGCCCTTCGCGCCACAGGTGACATTGGCGCAGGACTACCTACCGAATCGCCCCGGCACAGCAAGTGGGGTGACGCTCGGACTCGCGATGTCCGTGGGGGGCATCGCATCTCCGCTGTTCGGCTACCTGGCAGATCACTTCGGACCGCGCATGGCGATCGGGGCGACAACTGCAGTGCTGTTCGTCGGCGCCGTCATCGCATTCACCTTGCGCGATCGACGCCTCGACCCGGAAGACGAGACGGAGCGCGAACTGGACGTCATCGCCCTTCGATAAACCATAAGACGGCCCCGTAGTCTGAAGATTCATCGGAGGACATGAAGTATTACTCGGTGAGCCGCTCCATTGCGGTTCACCGAGTCAGTCAGGAGCAGTCACATGGCAGTGCGCCAGATCAAGCAGCAGTCGCTGGTACAGAAAGCCGCGGACGAACTTGCGCGCCTCATCGGCGACGGCGAGTGGCCGGTCGGGACCAAAATCCCGAACGAACAGGATCTGAGCACACTCCTCGGAGTCGGGCGTTCGACCGGCAGAGAGGCCGTTCGCGCACTGATTGCGTCGGGCCAGCTCTACTCGCATCAAGGGTCCGGCACCTACGTCATGTCCTCGACACCGGTCACAGAACTCGAGCGAGAACTCAAACGCTCGGACCGCCGCGAAGTCTACGAAGTACGCAGACTCCTGGAAGTGGAAGCGGGCCGCCTGGCTGCCATGCGCCGAACTTCGGCCGACGTCGATCTGTTACAGGCAGCACTCGAAGCCCGTGAAAATGCCTCGACACCAACAGAATTTGTCGACGCTGACATGGAACTACATCGCGCCGTGGTGAATGCTGCGCACAACAGCGTGTTGTCGATGGTGTTCGATTCATTCATCGAAACGCTCCGCAACTCGGCCCTGGACGTGATCACCGACGTCGCGGCGCGAGACCCCGAATCGATCGACGACGAAGCCGCTGCCCACCGAGATCTAGTAGAAGCCATCGTCGCGGGTGATGCCGACGCTGCCAGCGCGGCAACGCGCAGGAACATGGACGGGCTCGACTGACCCTCTCTATCGTTGTCAGGCATGACGTCCACATCGCTCCCTCCACGGGGTCTCCGGATCGGTCTGTCCGCCATCGCGTGGCTAAACCTGCTCTCTGCGCTCGTAGGAATGGCGGGCCTGACGATCGGCGGCGGGATGGGCCTGCCTCCTGAGTGGATCGAGGGAACCGTCTTCCCTTCATATTTCTGGCCCGGAATCCTCCTCGGCGTTGTCGTCGGAGGCATCCAGGCCGCCGCGCTCTTCGCTCAGCACAACAGGTTCCGTCTGACGTGGGGCCTGCACGCGGCCGCCGGCCTGACCATGATGATCTGGATCTTCGTCGAGATCGCCATCGTTCTCGCCTGGTCGCCGCTGCAGGGCATCTTCTTCACCACCGGACTAGTCCAGACGATCCTCGCCGTTCTCGCACTCGGCGCCTGGCCTCACCCCTTCCTTCAACGAGTCGAGTAATGACGGAACCTGTTCTCGAACAACAGAATCACGACGGCCGGGCCCACCTCACCTTCTCGAAAAAGCCCTTGACTCGAAAGTATGTTCGAGTATGATGGGAGGTGAAACGGGGGGTTCTCATGACGATCAACATCACCGACGATGCCGTCACCGACGTGGTCAACAACTCCGCCGTGGGTGTGCGCGGACGATTGTGGCGGCTTCACCCCAGCGACGTCCGCGAGATCGCCATCACCGCGTCAGCGGAAATCCTTCGCCTGGAAGCCATTCGAGTGGCCGCTGTCGACACCCTGACGTTGAACCCGGACGAACAAGTACTCTGCTACCGCGGCACCGGACAATGGCTCGCGAACCACACCATGCTGCAGATCTCCACCGGCAGAAGAATCGCAGCCCTGGGCAAAGCGCTACGGTCGTTTCCCGAGATCGAAGACCAATTCGATGCCGGTGACCTCACTTTCGAGCACGCAGCACTGATCGTGGCGTTCTGCGAATCCCCACCCAAGGCAATGCCCGACGCCGCACTACCGTACTGCCGCGACACACTCCTCGCCGCAGCATCCGGAACCGAAGCAACCACCGTCAAACTGCGCTACGCCATCAGCGTCCTCGAGCACATGTTCGAATCCGACGACCCACCACCAAGCGAAGACACCGACCGCAACGAACTGCGCATCTCCCCCACCCTCAACGGAAGAGTCGCCGTCCGAGGCGATTTCGACGGAGTGACCGGCGAAATGCTTCTCTCCGCCCTCTCCAACCTCTCCATGCCCACCCCCGCCGAAGACGGCACACCCGACAAACGACCCGCCGCCACACGCAACGCAGACGCCATGGCAGAACTCATCCGACGCTACCTCGACAACGCTGCCACCGGCATCGACGGCGGCCAACGCCCACACCTGAACGTGCACATCAACGCCAAAGACCTGGCCTACCACCGTGAATGCGCCACAACGAGTGATGGCTCAACACCTGTCCCCTCCGAGGACGACGATCCCGGCATGCTCGATCTCGACTTCCACGATCTCGACAAACAAGATCTCGATGTCGGCCACATGCCCTGGATGGGACCACTGAGCGTCGGCCGCACCCGCATGATCGCCTGCGACTGCATGCTCTCCAGCGTCCTCCTCGACGAAAACGGCGCCCCACTCGACGTCACCCCACTCAAAAGGCTTGTCACCGCAGCACAACGAACCGCACTGATCGCCCGAGACAAAGGATGCGCCTTCCCCGGCTGCGACTGCGTCCCCGCCTGGACCGACGCCCACCACATCAAACACTGGGCCAAAGGAGGACCAACCGTCATGGACAACCTGGTCCTGCTCTGCCGAACCCACCACACCCTGATGCACCGAAAACCCGGATTCACCGGCAAATGGGAAATCCGAATGGGCACCGATCACCTGCCCTGGTTCATCCCACCACCGGGCATCGACCCCGACCGGAAACCCCGCCGCTCCACCACACGACTCTGAACCCGGAGGTCACCGAGCAAACGCCTCGGTGACCCATTCCGGCGTGCTTCGATAACCGGAAAGGGCGGCACGGTATCCCCTATTGCTAGCGTTGAGGGTGTGTTTGCACAGGGAACCAACGCGCTGACGGTAGACGGCCGACCGACGCTCGCGCATATCGATTTTGCCCTTATGGATTCCTATCGATTTCCCGACCGGCAGGGCTTCCCCGATTCATATCGCGCATTCATCAGGCACGCAGGTTGGGCGCGGACCTTCGGACTCTGGCTCATCTATCCGCCCGTCCTTCCCGGATTTGCCGACGGCTGGCAAGGGCGCGCCCGCAACCTCACCGCCCATCTTCATTCGGTCTACAGAGAAGGACAGGATGACGAGTTCGATTGGATGATCGAACCCGACGGCGATTGGTCACTCCCCGACTCGCTGCAGGTTTTCGGATGGAGCGAAAACGGTGACGCCCTCCTGTGGGACACAGCATCACGCGACACCGACGGAGAGTTTCCGGTTTGGGAATCACGCTGGTTCAACTCTCTCCACCGCCTCGGCGGGAGCATCCACGAAGCAGTACCGTCCATTCGCACCCGGGCTATGGGCCTGTTCGGACCTCGCACCTTCGACATCGAGCCACTCCAGCCCACCCAACTCTGACGCGCGACCCAAATTATCGATAGGCCGCGGACACAGCCACGAATACGACACCTACGACGACGACCAGCGACAGATAACCGAGAACGAGTCCGGCCACTGCCAATCCTCGCCCACTTTCGCCGGAACGGCGAATCTGGTTCAACGACACATGGCCCACTGGAATAGCAAGAACTCCACCGAAGATTCCAAGTACAAGTGCGACGATGGCCAAGGCATTCGTGCCGACCGCTGGTCGCGCTGGATAACGCGCTTCAAGTTGATCTGCGAGTACCGGAATCCCGTCCGATGTGAAGCCCACTTGTGCAAAAACGGGTCGGCCATCGGCGGTGTAGCCGACCACCCCAGGGAGCGGTGCCGCCACCTGCCTGACAGGCCCGAACGTCGAACGAAGGCTCCTCCCTAACAGCAGCGCCGCGGCCATATACAGCAACAGCCCCGCCACAGATCCGGCTATCCAGGCTCCACGAAACGCCGGCCCGTCGACGTCGAGGATCCTCCCCGCCGCCCTCACACCGGATCCTGCTGCACCGACCGCGATACTCAAATTCACTGCGCCAGGAATAACGGCAAGCATGGCAATGGCACCGACACCAAGCGACAATGCCGGGCCACCGCGACGCCGCCACGCCAACGAACTCATCAGCGCTGCAAACAAAGTCACAGCGGCGCCTAGAAGCCCAGTCACAAATCCGACAACGACTCCCGTCTCGAAGTCCCCACCTAGATGACGAGCAACCCACTGTGCCCAGGCCCGCGCGAATGGCGGCCCGAGCGTCAGCGAGACAACGACCGTTGCAACCGCAACGCACGCCACGACACTGATGACCCGCAGAATCCACCCCAGATAACCGAAATGCGAATTATTCTGCGCAACAGTAGTTTCCGAGTCGATCACCAGGATTCCTTCGTTCAGAGTGTGAGAACAGAACGGCTCTAGCCGTCACTCCACACAGAACCGTGGCCGGACCGGCTCACTCATCTGATCAAGTTCTGGCGCCTGTGTCTGTAGTTCGTTCGCACGACCAAACCGGCGATAGCAACGATTACATAGTTGTGTTAGCGTTGTTTTTATGAGCTCGAGAGCAAAGATTCTGGCCGCGGCAACCGAGCTGCTGAACACCTCCCCCAACGGCGACATATCCACCCGCGCCGTGTGCGAGATGGCCGGCGTCGGCGCCCCCGCGCTCTACCGTCAGTTCGGCGACAAGGACGGACTGCTCGCAGCCGTCGTCGAGGCGGGCTTCTTCGAATACCTCGAAGGCAAACGGGCTGCGACACCTTCCGATGACCCCGTTGCCGATCTACGGGCCGGCTGGGATGCGCACACCGCCTTCGCGCTCGCGCATCCCGCTCACTACCGCTTGATGCACTCACCTTCCCCCCAGAGCGCCGACACTGCCTTGCAGGCTCAGGCGCTACTTCGATCCGTTCTCGAACGATGCGCTGCGGCAGGTGTTCTGACCGTATCGGTCGACGTGGCTACGCAGATGGTGATGTCCGCCAATGCGGGCGTCGCTCTGATGCTCGTCGTCAGGCCGGAACAGTACCCCGATCCGACGCTGTCACAGCGAGTTCGCGACGGAATCTTCGCGTCCATCATCGACGAATCCGGCGCCCACCCGGAAACCTCACTCAACAGAGTTGCATCTACTCTCGACGCCCAACTGGCCGCCGCAGATTCAACTTCTCTCTCCGCCAACGAAGTCGGCCTACTACGAGAGTGGCTTCGCAAGCTGTCCGATGCAACCGAAACCAGTTCAGGAGTTACATCATGACTGACACCACCACCCGCGTCGCCATCGTCACTGGAGCTTCCGGCGGCATCGGGCGAGCGACTGCCGAGAAGCTCGCCGCCGACGGAATGGCTGTCGCCGTGCACTATTCAGGAAACATTCAACGCGCCCAGGAAACAGCTGACGCCATCGTCGCTGCGGGCGGTCGCGCCATAGCGGTGCATGCGGACGTCGCCGACGAAGGTGAAGTCGCCGCACTGTTCGATACGGTCGAGGAGGAGTTCGGGGGCATCGACGTCGTCGTCCATGCAGCCGGAATCATGATTCTCTCCACCGTCGCAGAACTGAACTTCGACGATTTCGATCGGATGCATCGGACCAACGTCCGAGGGACCTTCGTGGTCGACCAGCAGGCAGCCAGACGTGTCCGGCGCGGTGGTGCGATCATCAATTTCTCCACCTCCGTGAAGAAGCTGGCGTTTCCGACTTATGCCGCGTACGCCGCCACCAAAGGTGCTGTCGACGCGATCACTCTGGTTCTCGCGAAAGAGCTACGGGGACGCGATATCACGGTCAACGCCGTAGCCCCAGGCCCCACGGCCACCGATCTATTCCTTGACGGGAAAGACGAAGCTACAGTGGAGAACCTGTCCAAGCTGGCTCCCCTGGAACGCCTCGGCACACCGGCGGACATCGCGGAGGCTGTCGCGTTTCTCGCCGGCCCAGCTCGTTGGGTCAATGGCCAGGTCATCTACGTCAACGGCGGAGTGATCTAGCGACACTGTCCTCTAAGGACCACACCTTGGCAATTCCGACAAAACAGTCAAACCAGTCGACTTTGGTTGTAATGTGCAAACAATGGATAACCAGGATCGAGGGTCCGCCCGGACGTCACGACGACAGTTCATCAGCGTTGCAGGGCTGGCGGCAACCGCGGTCATAACCCTCGCGACCTCCTCGACCGCCGGCGCCGCCGGCCCCACTGCACCCAATCCAGGTTCGCGGGTCGGCGATCCTGCGGAAGCCCAAGCGGTACAGCGCGTCGCAGAGACACTGCTGAACAGCGGAGTCCCCGGTCTTGCCTTCGCCATCGTCAAACCGGATGAGAAGAACCGCAAGGCGAGTGTCGCCACTACGTACCACTACGGCCAGGCCGACGTCGAAAACGGCGTGAGAGTCACTCCACGAACGCAATTCGAGATCGCCTCGGAGACCAAGACCTTCACCGCTGCACTACTGGCGAAACTGATCGCTCGGGGAGAAGTCGGATTGGACGACCTGGCGAGCAAGTATTCGGATGGCAACCCGCTGCCGAAAGGCATCGGCGGCGAGGAGATCACGCTTCGCCAACTGGTCACCCACCGTTCCGGCCTGAGCGACGACCCGCCCAATCTTTCGGCGGGGTGTGCCGATCCCACACGATCGTGCACGGACGAGAAGGCGAAGTACACCAGAAATATGCTCTGGAAAGGACTCCAAGACGCCGGCGCCTTGGAGTTCGCCCCCGGTAGCCACTGGCTGTACTCGGACTTCGGGTTCGGACTGCTCGGCACACTGATGGCCGACAAAATCATTCCGGGACAAGAGAAGCCACCATTCGCGGCGGCAGTCCCCCGCGAAATCACCGACCCGCTCGGGATGATGGGTACCGTGATCGAGACCAAAGCAACCGACCTTGCCGTTCCGTACCACCTCGACGGCACACGAGCGCCTCTGTGGAACAACACGGGTGCGATCGCAGGAGGGGGTGGGCTGGTCAGCACCGCCGAGGACATGTCGATTTGGGCTGCAACAACTCTCGGCTACGGAAACAACCCGCTCAAACCAGTCCTGACCTCGATGCTCGAGCAGATCGACACGCAAGCTCCGGAGAATCCTGCATTCGGAATGGGAATGGCGTGGCAGCTCCAACCCCCGACGCCGAACTTCCCACAACGGTTCGCCAAGAAAAACGGAGACAGCTCGGGATCCAACTGCATCACCCTGCTGGTTCCCGACAGCGGCTGGTCGATCACGATTCTGGCGAACGGTGGAAATGCGGCGATGATCGACCCTGCAGCCGTGAACCTGATGCATGATCTGGTTCCGAGACGACCCATATTCGGTAGCTCGACGGGAAGTTCGTCGGGCAGCGACGTCGGCTTCCAGACCGGGTCATTCGGATAGGCCCACTTGCCTACAGGCGCTACATCTTCGTCGAGCGCGCCATCACGAAGCAGTAGAGCCCGTAGGTGATGATGCCCAATCCGGCAAGGATCAGCAGCGCCACTCCGTACGGCTGCGCGCCCAGCGTCTTGAACGCTCCGTCGAGTCCGGAGGACTTGCCGGGTTCGGAACTGTTGACCGCAAGAAGAACCAGAATGCCGACTGCAGCGATGGCCAAGCCCTTGGCGACGTACCCGACGGTTCCGAGTCGGCGCACGAAGTTGCTGGGTGTGCCTTTCAGATCATCGAGGAAGTTCTGGCTCGCGCCCTTGTACACGTGGTACACACCAACGGCGATGATCGCGATCCCGCCGATCACCAATGCGATAGTTCCAAGCGTGTTCTCCATCAAACGCGCCGTGATCCCCGCACTCTGACCGCTGCTGGACTTCCCGCTACCGCGGGCGAATCCGAATGCAGTGAAAGCAAAACCGAAATAGACGAGCGAAATGCCCAGAGCCTTTGCGCGGTTGAAGAACTCTTTCTTCTTGTCGTCAGAGGACGGCGACGACGAGCTTCCCAACGCAGCTTCGGCCAATCTCCACAACGCCATGGCAAGGAAGGCCACGACGCCGACCCACAGAGCGAAGACACCCCCTGGCTTTCCTGCCAACTCGGCCATCGCACCCGATTGGTCCGCAGACCCGGATCCACCGAGAGCAAGGCGGATCGCGATATATCCGATCAGCAGATGAACCACACCGCTGACGACGAATCCGGCACGGGCAAAGCGCTCGAAGACATTGTTCTGTGCGACGTCAGCCGCCGTGGACGCGACGCTCTTCTGGTCGTGCGGTGACGATTCTTTATTCATCATGATCGTCGAACCATATACGGGCAGACGCTTCCCTCGAACGCCTGCATCAAGTGTTTCGAGATCAAGGGTTTCGAGGGTTCTGATCCGGCGTCGACCGCGGTTCTTCGGGGTTGGGAACCTTGGGGTCGATCGTGTCTGCATGATCTCGTTGCTGGTTCAGTTCCTCGCGAGAACTCGTCGCCTCTTTCCGATGCTGCGCTGCATGATGTTGCAGCGCAGACGCTTCCGCCGCTTTGGCGTCGGCCTCTGCCTGCACCATGCGCGCTTTGGCTGCTGTCTCTTCTGCCCGCGCCTCGCGCTCGCCTACTTGCAGTGACTTGTCTGCGACGTCTTCGCGGATCTGTTCTGCCTCGATGTGACGACGCTCGTCACGCCTGTTTCGCGCCACCCACAGGAGTGCGGCCACGATCGCTATCACCACGACCACGGCAACAATTATCCAGATAATGCTGCTGGTACTCATACTGCGAGAGGTACCCACCTGCGACTTTCTCACACGCAGGCAAACAAATACGCTGAAATTACAGGTCGGTCGGATGTGTGTTGGCTCCGCATAAAACCACGCACAGTTCACCGTCGGACGGCGGCGACACCGTTCCGTTCAGAACCGGAGCCAATGCTGCTGCGGTTCCCAACTCCACCAGAATCCGGAACTCCCGCCACAGGAATGCCCGCGCCTGTCGGATCGAATCATCTTCGACCACAACACTGTCTACCGAACTCTCATGCAGTGTCTCCCAGGCGATGGCACCAATTCGTGTAGCCCCCAACGAGTCTCCGGCGATACTGTTTACTTCGATATCCACCGGACGCCCCGCATCGAGCGAGGTGCGCAAGGTGGCAGCCCCGGTCGGCTCGACGGCTACCACGTGATCTTCGGGACGAGCCGCCGCGACGATTCCAGAGACCAATCCGCCGCCGCCGACTGCAACGCAATACGTGATCGGTCCGGATGCGTCGTCTTCGAGCTCGAGAGCGATGGTGCCGGCCCCACTGACGATGTCGGGCAGGTCGTAGGCGTGCAGTTCGAGCGCACCGCTGGTGCGTGCGATGTCCGCCGCAGCGGCAGCAGCGAGTGCATACCGGTCGCCTACCTTGTGAACGGTTGCACCCAACTCTCCGAGAGCCTTCACCTTGGCATCAGGCGCTGTCTCCGGCACCACCACTGTGCAGGTGAGTCCCTGTCGCCGCGCTGCCCACGCGGCCCCGATTGCAGCGTTGCCGCCAGACGCGATCACCACGCCGGCATCGGGCATGGTGCCGTCGGCGACCGCTCGTTCCACTGCATTGAGACTGCCGCGCACTTTGAAGGAACCGCCGTGCTGGAGGTACTCGAGCTTGAACAGAACCGGTACCTCACCCTGTGGCGTCGGTAGCGCAGAGCGAAAGATCGGAGTACGCCGCGCCAGTCCTGCGATACGAGTCCGCGCAGCTTCGACGTCCGAGCGCTCGATTGCCACTGGACCTGCATTGTTGTCGGCGGTGAGAGTCATGTACCAACCCTACGGTTCGCAACGTCGACCCGAAGCAGTCGGCCCATCGTCATCATGATGTCTGTTTTTCACCAAGGAATGCCCGCATCTGACCGAGACAATGCACCTCGGGGTGAATAAATTTACTACTACAAGCACAACGACGACATCAAGGAAAGGCACACCCCATGTCGAAGATCGCAGTATTCGGTGGAAACGGTTTTGCAGGAAGCGCAATCGCGAAAGAAGCCGCTTCACGCGGCCACGAGGTAACCGTCGTCGCTCGCAGCGCGCAGTCCGGAACCGACACGAATGTCGTGCAGGGTTCTGTTCACGACAACACGATCGTGGAGCAGGTCACGGCAGACAACGACGTCGTTGTCGTTGCCATCCCCGCTCGCGAGATCGACGGCAAGCGCCTGCTCGACGCCGTCACTCCCCTCGCAGATGCCGCCGCACGCAACGGTGCTCGCATTGCCGTAGTCGGTGGCGCCGGCAGCCTGTTGGTCTCCGAGGGTGGGCCACGCGTCGTCGACACCCCCGACTTCCCGGACGCATACAAGGGTGAGGCACTCGCTCACGCCGACGTCCTCGATGCGCTCCGCGCGACCGACAGCAATGTCGACTGGTTCTACGTGAGCCCGGCCGCAGCGTTCGGTGCCCATGCCGGCGTCGCCCCGAAGGGATCGTTCCAGTTGGGTGGCGACATTCTCCTGACGGACACCGAGGGCAACTCCGCCATCGCGGGCGAAGACTACGCCCATGCTTTTGTCGACGAGATCGAGACTCCGGCCCACCGTCGCCAGCGTTTCACCGTCGCACACTGAACATGAGCAACCTCCGTAGGCGCGCAGCCTGGATCACTGTTCCCGCTGCCGCCGCACTCCTGCTCACCGCGTGCTCCAACGACGCGGAATCCGCAACGCCCAGCAGTTCTACGACGTCCACGAGCGTTGTTGCCGAACAGGGCGATCAACTCGAATCCAACAAGACCGTCGTCACGGACTTCTACGAAGTGGCGTTCAACGGCCGTCAGGTACAGCAAGCCGCCGACCGGTACCTTGGCGACGTCTACATACAACACAACCCCACCGCCGCCGATGGGGCAGCCGGATTTGTCAGCGGCATAGGCGGTTACGTCGAGGCCACACCCGGATTGCATGCCGAGATCATTCGCGTTTTCGCCGAGGGCGATCTGGTTGCCCTCCAGTCCCACACCACGTCTGCACCCGGCGACCGCGGCCAGGCGGTATTCGACATCTTCCGCGTCGACAACGGCAAGATCGTCGAACACTGGGATGCCATTCAAGACGTGCCGGAAACGTCCGCGAATCCGAACACGATGTTCGACGGACCCACCTCGTCGCCGTCCAAGTCGTCAGAAGTCTTGGAGCGCAACACGGCCAACGCGTTGACGTTCCTGCAGCTCGCCTTCAACGAAGGCAAAGCCGCCGAGGCTGCCGACCAGCTGGTCGGTCCGACCTACACCCAGCACAACCCCTCGTTCGCTGACGGCAAGGACGCATTTGTCACCGCACTGGCCGGGATCGAACCCGTTACCGGAGACAAGGCCACCAAGTTTCCACGGACGGTAGCCGAGGGCGACTTCGTCTTTGTTCAGACCTTCGCTTCGTCCGGTGAGGGAACGGCCGGCAGCGGCTCGATGGACATCTTCCGATTCGACGAGAACGGCAAAATCGTCGAGCATTGGGACGCCGTCCAGGACTACCCGTCGACGACTGCAAGCGGCAACACCGTGTGGGACGACGGTCGCTGAGACGACAACTCCGAACAGTTCAGAGAGGGATGCGGATCAGCCGACGTTGATTCGTTCTGTGTCGCCGTCGTAGTAGTCCAACAATCTCTGATCCATCACCCGGCGCCACAGCGGTGGAATCCACGCGATCACGATCATCACTGCGTAGCCGGCCGGAAGTTGCGGCGCTTCGGCCGCGCTACGCAGACTTTGGTACCGCAGCTTCGGGTTGGCGTGGTGATCGCTGTGCCGCTGCAGTTGGTAGAGAAACAGATTGCTCACGACGTGATCGCTGTTCCAACTGTCAGCGGGGCTGCAGCGAACGTACGAGCCGTCGGCACGCTTGCCACGCAGCAGGCCGTAATGCTCGAGGTAGTTCGCGGCTTCGAGGAAGGTGAATCCGGCAACTGCCTGCAGCAGGAGCCAGGGCGCGACCTCCCAACCGAAGATACCGATCAGCGTCGCGAAGAGGACAACACTCATCGCCCAAGCGTTGAGAATATTGTTCTCGAAGCTCCAGGTTCGTTTGCCTTTCCTCTGGAGTCGAGCGCTCTCGATGCGCCATGCCGAACGCAGCCCGCCGAACACACTTCGTGGCAAGAACCTCCAGAAGCTCTCACCGAACCGTGAGCTGGCCGGGTCCTGCGGAGTAGCTACACGCACATGGTGGCCGAAATTGTGTTCCACGTAGAAGTGCCCGTAGAGAGATTGCGCAAGCGCCACTTTCGCGAGCCACTGTTCGATCTTCTCGCTCTTGTGGCCGAGCTCGTGGGCCGCGTTGATACCGACGCCGGCGACGACGCCCACCGTGAACGACATCGCGATCTTCTCCGCGATTCCCATCGGAGCGTTGATCCAGCACCAGCAGGCGAAGACCAGACCGGCGTATTGCAAGGGGAGGAACGCGTAAGTGCACCAGCGGTAGTAGCGGTCCTTCTGCAGTCGTGGGATCGCATCGTCCGGCGGACTTTCGCCGTCTTCACCGGCCAGCATGTCGATGATCGGGATGACGATGACCAGTAGCCACGCGCCGGTCGCCCAGAACAATCCGAGACGAAGGTTGTCGACGAGAATCCAGGAGAGGAACGGGCTGAGTGGAATCAGCAATCCGAGCGGCCACAGGTACCTCTTGCGGTCGCGCCAGCGCGGATTTTCGCCGGACGGCGAGTCGGTGTTCTGGACAGCGTTCGATTCGGTACGCCGTGCGTCGGAAGTCGCTGTCATTCGCCGATCTCGCCTTTCGTCCCCTCGAACGATTCGCCCCACGCACCGTTCACGCTCAGCAAACCAGAACTAATGTCCGGACGGGTATGGTCCCGAAATCCAGAGCGCCCTGCTCGAAAGACGGCACGAGCGCTTGTACTCACCAAAAAACTCCCCCGCACATCACTGCTCACCCCGACAGTAGATACGGACAAAATACCCCACGGATCTGCGGGGATGGCGACCACCTCCGCACGTCGCCGAGGATCGATGATCCCTGCCAAGGCAAGGTTGAACCGCGTCGCCCTCGTCGAAGTAACGGTAACCGGCAGTGACAGAAATCATAAGCAGAGGACAGGATTTCCGCTCGTAGTGGCGACCAAAAAGACTGCGCGCCCTCAACTGGTCAGTTGCGGGCACGCAGTGAAAAGGTGAGCAAGCGTCAGAGCGTTGCAAACACCTTCGTTTTCACTTCGTTCAGCCAACCGTTCGCGGTCACGAAGTCTGTGACGCTCGACTGCAATCCGAAGACGTGCCCGGCCTGCGCCGCCGGCAGCCTCGTGAAGAGGTTGTCGTCGAGGACCGCCTGAACCGCCGCACTGGTCGACCCGTCCGCGTTCAGCGGATACAGCACGACCGTCACGCCGTTCAGGATGTCGGCCAACTGCTCCATCGGATAGGACGCGTATCCGGCATCGGTGTAATTGGTCGGAACACCGGGCCCGTACGCCAATCCGAGTTCGTTGACCACCAAATTGCCGATCGCACCGGTGGGCTGCTGAACCGAGAAAGCGCCGGGCGCGTCTCCGAGTGAAATGTGAATCCACTTGTTGGTCGCGATCACGTCGGCGTACTCGCCACGGACACGTTCGAGATTCTCTTCGTAAGCAGTCCGCGTCGACTCGAGCACGTCGGTCTTGCCAATTGCCTCAGCAAGCTCGGTGGTGATCTTCTTCCAGTCGCCTCGGCTCTCTCCCTTGACGATGACGGTGGGTGCAATGCCGGACAGACGGTCGAACGCCGCTTGGTCCACCTCGTCGGCGTCGCCGACAATGATGTCGGGATCCGCCGCAGCGATCGCTTCGAAGTTCATTTCCCCGAAAGGCCCGATGGTCGGGAGCCCGTCGACGAAGGCCTGCTGCTCCGGCGTGAATTCACTGATCCACTTGCCGTAGTCCTGCACAGCAGCCGGTTTCACTCCGAGAGACATGAGCTGCCAAGGAGTGTCGTACGACGCGGCGACGACGCGCTCAGGTGAAACCGGCACCTCGATGTCCCCGTACGCCGACGCGACGGTCCGGACGTCCGTCTGCTCGGAGTCGGCCGACGACGAGGAACAGCCGGTCACCACCATCGCACCTACGACGGCAACCGCCGCCGCTGCGATGACTCTGGAACCGAAAGAAAATGATCGAATTGCGCGCACGCAGAACTCCTACAGGGTGATTGTTTAGCCAACCCTAAGTTCATTCTGCCGCACGGCACAAGTCCGATCGAGGCACTTAGAGTCGCTGTTCGGACTAGTCCTGTAGCCAATCGGTCATTGGCGCGCGCGGATGATCGATCAGGCTTGCAAACTCCCCCGGCGTCACGCCCATCGTTCGACGAAAAGCCGCACCGAACGCGCTTTCGGAACGAAAACCCGTCTTCCGCGCCACAAACGAGATGCTTCGACCGAGTGCCAGAAGTTGCATCGCATGATGAGCCCGCAGTCGCATACGCCATTCCGAGAAGGTCAATCCGGTTTCGGCCGGAAACCGTCGTGTGAGAGTCCTCGTACTGACCTTCGCGTCGGTGGCCCACTCCTCGACCGATCGGGTGTCGGCCGGGCTGGCAACCAACTGATCTGCGATCTGCCGAAGCCACGGCGTCGTCGGCAGCGGCACATCGAAAATCAGTCGCGGAACGGGTTCGACGAGGTCGATGGCAAACGCCTCGGCTCGTCGACGAGCCGCGTCGGTCAAGTCGTCTCGGGTGAGGTGATCGAGTACTTGTTCGAGCAGCGGAGGGGTGGACAAGGCCACCACACGATCCAACCCGGTCACATCGGATGCCACCAACCACGTGCACGACAATTCTGTGCCGCTACGCGCCGTCACCTCGTGGGGAACATAGGACGGGATCCACAGACTGACCCCGCTCGGCACCGTGTACACAGTCTCCGGAGTACGGACCTCGAGAACACCGTCGATCGCCCACAGCAATTCGTGATCGCTGTGGCGGTGCATCTCCCAGGTGTAGTCGGAATCGACGGCCAGCCGATTGGTCGCCAACCGCAAGTACCCGTCGGCACTGACGCGCAGCGGTCGAACGACGCGTTGCCACTCGGACAGTTCGTCGAGCGGACTGCTGAGCGGGTAGTCGATCTGCTCGCTCACCGCAGCGTCGACAGTTCGGGATGTCCGAACAGGCCAGGCAACCCACCGGTGTGCAGGAAGACCGTTTTTGATCCCGCCGTGATGGCTTTGTCCTTCACGAGTTGGATCAATCCCGCAAAGGCTCGGCCGGTGTACGTCGGGTCGAGGAAGATGCCCTCAGTACGAGCCAAACATCGGATCGCGCCGGCTGATGCTTCCGTGAGCGTCGAATATCCTTGTCCAACTTGGTTTCGCAGGATCTGAAGATCTGCGGCTCGCGCGGCCGGACCAGGCATCTCGTCCAATAACCCAGCGACAGTCGACACCGGGTCGGCAACAGCCCCGACGTCGACGCCCACAACTCTGTCGACGCCCAGATGCGCGACAAGGCCTGCCATCGTTCCGCCCGATCCGAGTGCAACCACGACGCGATCGACGCCGGAGAGTTGGTGCTCGATCTCGCGTGCGCAGTCGACGTAACCCTGCGCGGCCACCGCGCTGGTACCACCGAAGGGAATGACAAAAGGTACACCGCCCGAGTCAGCAACGGCCTGCGCCGCGGCGTCGAGCGCGGATGCCGTGTCCCCACCGGCCCAGACGATCTCAGCGCCCGCGAGTGCATCCAGAACGAGATTTCCCTGCGCGGATTCCGGCTCGGCACCACCGAGCACCAGCACACAACGCAATCCCAAACGGGCTGCTGCCGACGCAGTCAAGCGAGCGTGATTGCTTTGCGGTGCACCGGTAGTGATCAGAGTCGTCGCGCCGACGGCCAAAGCCTGAGCGCAGGTGTACTGCAGCTTTCGGATCTTGTTGCCGACGCCGCCCAGGCCGGTGACGTCGTCACGTTTGATCCACAGATCTTCCGGCCCCAATCCGAGTGCCTGCGCGCAACGCGCCAGAGGTTCGACGGGCGTCGGCCAACTGACCAAGCTGATCGGCGGAACGGCGGAACTCAACATTTGACGAGTCTAGTTCGACCGTGCACCTACAGGCTGGGCTCGCATACAGTCGGGACATGGGAACTTTCACGACGACCACACGTGATGTACCGCTGACCGTCAGCCGACCGGATTCGCCGAGTGAACCGAGACATGCGGTAGTAGTTCTCCAAGAAGCGTGGGGCGTGAACCAACACATCGAGAGCATCCTCGAACGCCTCGCCGATGCCGGCTACCTTGCCGTCGCCCCGCATCTCTACCACCGCGGCGCACAGACCTCCTTCACCGACTTCCCGTCCGCGAAGGATGCGCTCATGGCACTCGACAGCACAAGCATCGGCCACGACGTACGTGCCGCCGTCGACTACAGCCGATCCGAGGGAGCAGACAAAGTCGGCTCCCTCGGATTCTGCATGGGCGGCACCGCATCCCTGTGGTGTGCCGCCGTACCCCTCGTCGATCCCGCTGTCACGTACTACGGTGGCGGCGTTGCAGAAGCCCGATGGGATGGGATTGCCGCAGGCACCGAACTTGCAGCGCAACTGCAGGTCCCGTGGCTCGGTCACTACGGCGACCTCGATCCGAGTATCCCGCCGGAGAGCGTCGAGCAATTGCGCGCAACCGCGTCCGATCTCGCCCGGGTGTACCGCTATGCCGACGCCGGCCACGCGTTCAACAACGACACTTCGGCCAGCCACTACGCCCCGGATTCTGCTGCCCTCGCCTGGACCCGCACTATGGAGTTTTTCGCCGAAACCCTGTGATTGCCAATGTAAGTCAGGGAACCCGCTTGACCACCGTGCCGGTGATCTCCTGAACCTGTTCAGCCGTTACCGCTCGACTCTGCGCCCGACGTGATCGGGTGAAGTAGTAGATGCCGATCACGGCAAGAACAAACGGCACCCCGAACACCAAGGTCATCTTGAAATCCTCGACCCACAATGTCGTGACGAGGATCGCGACCATGAGGACACCTCCCAGTATCGTCCCCACCGGGAAGAACGGAATCGTGAACGAGAGGGTTCGTCCTTCGCTTGCCATCCGCTTGCGAAAGAACCAGTGCGTCACGAAGATCAGCAGCCACGTCGCCATTGCCCCGAACATCGACAGCGAGATCATCAAGGTGAATGCCTGCTCGGGAAAGAGAACGTAGACGATTGTTGCGACGGCGATACCCGACGTCGACAGCAGCAAGGCATTGACCGGTGAGCCGTTGGCCCTGACCTTGCCGAGAATGGCCGGCGCGTCACCAGCACGTGAGAGCGAGAACATCATTCGCGAAGACACGTACAACTGACTGTTCATCGCGGACAGTGCGGCAATGATCACCACGAAGTTCAGCACGCTGTCTGCGCCCGGAATCTCGACGACCTGCATCACCGTGACGAAAGGGCTTCCGCCGCTCAATATCTTGTCCATCGGAGCGATTGCCAGAATCAAGGCAAGCGTTGCGATGTAGAAGACGAACAGTCGGACGATCGTCACACGGAATGCCTTCTTCACCGCCACTGCCGGGTTTTCCGCCTCACCGGCCGCAATGGCGATCATCTCGATGCTCAAGTAGCTGAAGATCGATACGATCACGGCAAACCACATGCCGGACAAACCATTCGGGAAGAATCCGCCACCGGCCGTGTAATTGTGGAATCCGTAGTCCGGGTTTCCGCTACCGAACACGACGTACGCTGCCATCACGATGAACGCCACGATCGCGAAGACCTTGATCGTCGAGAACCAGTACTCCATCGTTCCGAAGGCCTTGACGTTGAACATGTTCACGCCGATCAGCACTCCGGAGAACAACACGATCCACAGCCACGACGGTACGTCGGCGAACCAGAACTGCATGTATTCACCGATCGCGGTGACCTCGGTCCCGACCGCGAGGACGATGCATGACCAGTAGAGATAGCGAACGAGGAAGCCGATCAACGGTCCGACGTAGAATTCTGCGTACGCACCGAACGAACCTGATGTCGCATGTGCAACAGTCATTTCGGCGAGGGCACCCATCAGCAGGAGGGCGATCAACCCGCCGATCGCGTAACTGATGATGACGCTCGGGCCGGCAAATCCGATGGCGAACTTACTGCCGAGGAAGAGTCCGGTGCCGATTGCACCGCCGAGCGCGATCATGCTCATCTGCTTGGGGCCGAGTTCGCGTTTGAGACCTGATTCTCGCTGCTGAATGTTTTTGAAATCACTCATGAAAGCTCCTTGCGAAAGGCGGTACCTCCCGGTCCGCGGAAACTTGGAAGAATCAGGTGACTGCGTCGCGCTCGCGGAATTCGGGGCGATCCCAGGACTTGTTCTCGAGGATGTCTCGCAACACGTCGACGGCGTTCCACACGTCGGCGTATCCGAGATAGAGCGGAGTGATACCGAACCTCAGCACTCCGGGTTCGCGGTAGTCGCCGATGACGCCCCGCGCGATGAGAGCCTTCATGATCGAATAGCCCTCGGGATGAACAAAACTCACGTGCGATCCACGACGCTCGTGTTCGCGCGGCGTGATCAACTGCAAACCGTAATCAGCGCAACGCTCCTCGACGAGGTCTATGAAGAGATCGGCCAGCGCGAGCGACTTGCTGCGGATGTCGGCCATGTCAGCTTTGAGCATGATGTCGAGACCACATTCGACGAGTGACAACGACGTGATGGGTTGAGTACCACTCAGAAACCGTCGTATTCCTGCGCCCGGTTCGTAGGCCGACTCCATCGCGAACGGTCGCGCGTGCCCCCACCACCCGGACAGCGGCTGGATTCCGGTGTTCTGATGGCGACGGTTGACCCAGATGAATGCAGGTGAACCCGGACCGCCATTGAGGTACTTGTACGTACACCCGACCGCGAAGTCGGCGTCGGCACCGCTCAGATCGACAGTGACGGCGCCGGCCGAGTGTGCGAGATCCCAGATCATGAGGGCGCCACGTTCCTGCACTGCTGCAGTGACTTCCGTCATCGCATACAGGTTTCCGGTGCGGTAGTTGACGTGCGACAACATCACTACGGCGGTGTCCGGTCCTACTGCTTCGGTGAGGTCGCCCGGTTGGTCGATCAGGCGTAGTTCGTATCCCTGATCGAGCAGCGAGATGATGCCCTCCGCAATGTAGAGGTCAGTGGGGAAATTGTCGCGCTCGGAGACGATCACCTTCCGGCTGGGATCCTGAGCAGCCGCGATGGACAGCGCAGAGGCCAATGCCTTGAACAGGTTGATCGACGTCGAATCCGTCACTACCACTTCGCCTTCACCTGCTCCCAGCAAGGGGGCAAGTTTGTCACCGAGGCGGACCGGGAGGTCGAACCATCCAGCCTCGTTCCAACTGCGAACCAAGCCGTTGCCCCACTCGTCGCCGATCACTCTCGCGGCGCATTCCTGCGCGGCAATGGGACGCGCGCCGAGCGAGTTTCCGTCGAAGTAGAGAACGCCCTCCGGAATCGCGAACTCGCGGCGGAACTCCCTCAGGGGATCCACTGCGTCGGCCTTGACGCAGTCTTCCAACGAAAGTGTGGTTGTCGATGTCATGACGATTCTTCTCCTGCATGTGTCGGCGTTGAGGGTGATGAAGGCAGAGTCCGGAGCACGGCCCGTACCGGGCTGGCATCGAGGTCGAGGAACTTCAGCGGCAGTGCGATCAACTCGTAGTAGCCTTCGTCGACGTCGTCGAGGCAAAGTCCTTCGAGGATCGCGACGCTACGATCGCTTGCCGCGTGGTGCCCGTCCATGGTCTTGCTGTCCATCGGATCGAACGAGGCGCCGTCGATTCCGATCAGAACTCCACCGCGGTCGGCGAACCAGTGGGTCAGCTCCGGAGATACACCGGCGAAGTCGTTGTCCCACTCGCGCGGGTACTTCGGGTACGTCCTCAGAATCAGCCGCTGCGGCAGATGTCCGCCGAGTCGCTCCACCGTCTCTTCGACGGGCCTGATGCAGGCGGCACCGTCGACCCCCGTCATGTCGACCACCAGTGCTTCGCCGAGATAGGGCTCGAGGGGAACGGAACCAATGGTCGCGCCGTCGATGCGAGTGTGCGCCGGCGCATCGGCGTGAGCACCGATATGCGGAGTGGTGGTGATTCGGTTGATGGTGACGGCGTCACTGCCGCCGAGGTCGGACGTGACAGCGCGGGTGAAGGCGGTATCGCCTGGCCACACGGGCGTCGATTCGGAGATCGGCGGGCTGATGTCGATCAACCGCGCCCTCCAGTCGCCCGTGTGTCCGTCGCCCGCGTGTCGGCCGATCCTCGGAAGCATCCAGACCCCTTCGTCGCAACAGTCGACTGTGTCGATCTCGACCGTTTGATAATTCGATGTGTTTGGCAAAAGCTAGGATCATCGACGGGCGCGGTCAATAGATGCTGAATATTTTCGCGACGGCAGGGAGAAATCGGATGATAAATGCGATCGAACGGGCAGCTGCCGCAGCTCGGCCGAATCATGTTCGGCTCGACGACGTCGATACGGCGATTCTCCGCGAACTCGTCCGGGATGCACGCATCCCCAACAACGCACTCGCCGAGAAGGTCGGGATAGCGCCGTCGACCGCTCTGGCGCGGATGCGCGCTCTACGCGAATCGGGCGTCATCAAGGGGTTTCACGCAGACATAGACCTCGAGCTACTCGGCCTCGAGATCTCGGCGATGGTGTCGATTCTGATTCACTCCCACGCCAGAAGTCGGATGACGGAAATTGCCGAGCACCTGAGCGGATTGGATTCCGTTCAGCGAGTGTTCCTGATGAGTGGGGACCGTGATCTCCTGGTGCACGTGTCGTGTGAATCCCCCACTCGGCTTCGCGATTTCGTCAGCGCGCACCTCAACGATCCGGCCATCGCCAATACCCAGACCAACCTGATCTTCAGCGAACTGAGTCAAGGCGGCTGAACTGCAGCTGTCGTCAAGGCGTCTTCGGGTGCTTCCGAGATCGACACCTCGATTCGAACTTCCCCCACTAGAGTCGAACGGCATGTTGCCACTCGGGTTGTCCATGCTCTGGGAGTCGGTGGAGTCGGAAGCCGCTCTGAAGCAGCGATTCGGATTCAACAGCTTCGGCGCAGCCACCCATTGGGTCTCGGCGGTACTCGAGCAGACTTGGGGATTGACGGCCCTCGAGTGCTCGCGAATGGCGATCAGTGACCAGAACGCGATCGTGTGGGTTGCGAGCGACCGCGGTGGGCTGGTGGTGAAG
Source organism: Rhodococcus sp. SG20037 (assembly GCF_031763325.1). Lineage (NCBI taxonomy): Bacteria > Bacillati > Actinomycetota > Actinomycetes > Mycobacteriales > Nocardiaceae > Rhodococcus > Rhodococcus sp. SG20037. The sequence goes on from NZ_CP134497.1 coordinate 5,710,492, forward strand.
TGGTCGCGCGCCACAGAGCGCTTCGCGAACCTGGAGGCGTCGACGCGCCTACTGAGCGCACTCGCCGCGCAGGGCGTGCCCGTTCCGTCACCAATCACGTCCCTGAACGGATTGGACCGGGAAACACTGTTGGACCGGAAAACACTGGAAGGGCCTTCGTGCGCAGTGTCATTCACCGTACTGCCGGAGTTGGCGGGAGATTGGTTGGACGTGCAGGACCGCGTGGCGGTCCGTTCGGCAGGAGCATGTCTGGCAGAAATACACCGAACGCTCGGCGCCACCCATGTCGACGGATCGGTTTTCTCGTCGCGCAGCACCGGGTTGAAGGAGCGCATCGGTGGTTGGCTCGAGAATTTCGACCGCGGGTTCGCGCCTGAGGCAACGCGTAGGCTCGTGGGCCTCCTGGCGCGTGCGTCCGAGCTCGATGACCAAACTCAACTGGTACACAACGACTTCCGTGCAGCCAACATCTTGACTCGAAACTCTCGGACCACCGGAGTACTCGACTTCGACGACGTGGTGATCGAGCACCGGGTGAGCGACCTGGCCAAGGCAAGCGTCTATCTGGGCACCCTGTTCACCGATTGGCGACCGACACCGATCGCGGTACGGCAGAGCCTGCGCGCCGGCTACGAATCCGTCCGTCCCCTCAGCCGATCCGAGACAGAATGGTTCGAGATCCTCGAACTGTGGCACGGCCTGATGGCAATCCCGGGTGAGAACGACACCGCCGGTTGGGCATCAGCGTTGTGACAAAAGTGGGGACGCCGGTACCGGCGTCCCCACTTCGCTTCTGATCACATCAGGATCCGGCGCGGATCCATTCTTCGAGATGCGGCGCCTCGGTACCGATCGTCGTGCCGTCGCCGTGACCGGTGTGAACCTTGGTCTCGGCGGGGAGCGCGAACAGCTTGTCGCGAATGGACCCGATGATGGTCGGGAAGTCTGAGTACGACCGCCCCGTTGCGCCGGGTCCACCGGAGAACAAGGTGTCGCCGCTGAACAGTTCCCCCGCCTCGGGCAGGTAGAGGCAGGTCGACCCCGGGGAATGGCCCGGTGTGTGGATGGCCAGAATGTCCGTACCCGCCACAGCAATACGCTGATCATCTTCCAAGCTCAGATGCTTCACCCCGGGGTGAGTCATCTCCCAGAGGACATCGTCGGCCGGGTTCAGGTAGATCGGAGCGTCGAGTTTCTCGGCCAGCTCCGGCGCAACGGTGACGTGGTCGTTGTGGCCGTGGGTGCAGACGATTCCGATCACCTTGCGTCCACCGACAGCGTCGATGATCGGCTGCGCGGTGTGAGCTGCGTCGACGATCACCACTTCGTTGTCGTCACCGATCAGCCAGATGTTGTTGTCGACGTCCCATGTTCCGCCGTCGAGGCTGAACGTGCCCGAGGTGACGACGCGATCGACTCGCAATGTCACAGGACCACCACCGAACGAAGGACCTCGCCGCGGTGCATCGTCTCGAATGCCTTCTCGACCTCGTCGAGCTTGATGCGCTCGCTGACGAACTTCTCGAGCGGCAGACGCCCCTGCTGGTACAGGTCGACCAGAACGGGGAAGTCACGCTCGGGCAGGCAATCGCCGTACCACGACGACTTGAGGGCTCCGCCGCGCGAGAAGAAGTCCACCAGCGGCATTTCCAGCTTCATGTCCGGCGTCGGAACTCCCACCAGCACTACGGTTCCCGCGAGGTCGCGGGCGTAGAACGCCTGCTTCCAGGTCTCGGGACGGCCGACTGCGTCGACAACCACGTCGGCGCCGAAACCTCCGGTCAGCTCCTGGACTGCTTCGACGACGTCGTCGACCTCGGTCGCATTGATCGTGTGCGTTGCACCAAGTTCCGTGGCCCACTCCAGCTTTCGTGGATCCCGGTCGATGGCGATGATGGTATTGGCACCGGCCAGGCGTGAACCCATGATCGCTGCGTCGCCGACGCCGCCACACCCGATCACAGCCACCGAATCACCGCGTCCGACGTTGCCGGTGTTCATCGCGGCACCCATGCCGGCCATGACGCCGCAACCGAGCAGTCCGACGACAGCCGGATCGGCCGAGGCGTCGACCTTGGTGCACTGGCCTTCGTGAACCAGCGTCTTGTCTGCGAATGCGCCGATGCCGAGTGCCGGCGTCAGTTCGGTGCCGTCTTCGAGTGTCATCTTCTGCTCGGCGTTGAACGTGTCGAAGCAGTACTGCGGGCGGCCACGCTTACACGCACGACACTGCCCGCATACGGCACGCCAGTTGAGGACGACGAAGTCGCCCACCTCGACGTGAGTGACACCGGGGCCGACGCTCTCGACGATGCCCGACGCCTCGTGCCCGAGCAGGAACGGGTACTCGTCGTTGATTCCGCCGTCGCGGTAGGTCAGGTCGGTGTGGCACACACCGCACGCTGCAATGGCGACCACTACCTCGTTGGCGCCGGGATCGGGAATCGTGATGGGGACGATTTCGACGGGGGCACCCTTGGATCGGGCGATGACGCCGCGTACCTGCTGTGGCATGGCTTTGCTCCTGGCTTCGTGCGATTGAGGACGTGTCGTCACATGGCGCCGTGTTTTCACATTGCGATATGTGCACTCGTTGAAAGGTTAGCCCGAAGTAGGTGCCCGCAACCCTGGTCGAACTGACTGACCGACCTGGCCGAAAGGACTAGGGTGCAGGCTTCACGCCGGCCTCGGCGCCCGCGGCGGCCGCCGCACCCCGACTCTCGACGCCCAATTTCCGCAGGACCCCGGCAACATGAAACTTGACTGTGCTCTCACTGACGCCGAGTCGCTCCGAGATTGCCTTGTTGCGCCGTCCGGCCACCAGATGCTCGAGTACCTCGAACTCCCGCGGAGCCAGTTCCGTCAGGACGTCGCGGTTCGGTAGGGCGACGGGCGCGTCGAGCGGGATGGTTGCGCTGATCCGGTTCCCCCACCCGGGCGTCGACTCGGATTCGACGGTTCCACCCAAAGTCTCTACCCTCGAACGTAATTGGCGTTCCACGTCGATCACGTCGGCTTCACCACCACCGTCGTCGCGGATGTCGATCGAGAGCGAAGCCGCGTCGAGGGTCCAGGCCACCCGGATTCGCGAGAGCGTCTGCTGATCCGACAAGGCCAAGACCGCGCCGCGGACGACCGCGCGGGCGCCGTGCGCCACTTCACCGGGCAACCCACGCCCGTCGACGGGTGGCTCCACCAACTCCAACGCGATTTCCCGATGCTTGAGCAGCGAACGCAATTCCCCACGCATCCGCGCAAAAGCGGTGGTGGTCGACTCCTCGGCCAACTCGCGGTGCACGTCGACGGCCGAACGCAGGCCGATCAGGGCCGAAGCCGCAGTCTCCCTGGCCGAGGTTCGAGCACGCGTGTCGTCGAGATCCGCCGAGCGCAGCGTCGCCAGCATCGTCTCGAGGGTGGCCGCATGCACCTCCGTCATCTCTGCCACGGTGCGTGCACGCTCGGACGACGCTGCCCGCGACTCGGCGAGATATGCCGGACTCGCGTTCCGCACCTGGAGCTGAATTCCGGTTGCAGTCACCGCGAACAGTGCCTGGATCAATTCGAGGGATGCCGCCTTCACCGGTCCGGGGTGTGGCGTCAGCACGAGGAGGGTGTCTGTTCGATCGAGCATCGCGAGCACTTCACGGTCTCGGCCGGCGATAGCGCACTTTCCCCGAAATATCTGTCCGACAGTGAGATCCGTACGGATACGGTCGAGTTCGGCGATGGTCACACGATCGACGACAGCTGGATCCCCGGCAACCTTGCGCGGCCTACCGGTGCACTCGCGGGTGAAGATCACCAGAGAGGTGTGCGGCGCCATGTCCGCGATCAGCGTCGAAAATCGTCGGCCGATTTCGGGAAGTGGTCCCACCAACACGTCTCGAAGGGCGGTGATCAGTAGCGCATTGTCGGTGGTGCTCACTGTTCAACGATAACCATCCGGTTCACTGGTGCAGCGTGGTCTTCATGAGCATCACGTTGTAGTCGGACCACGTGGTGGCGAGAAAGTAGAGGTCCTGCCCCTGCGACCAGGGGTGCATGTACGCGCCGTAGAGTCCCGGAACCTCGTCGGTGCCGATCACGACGTCCGGTGCGCTCCACGGACCGGTCAGGTCCGAGGCCGTCCGCAGCACCAGCGCTCCCCACTCGTTGGAGTACATCGCGACGAACTTTCCGAGATAGTTGTTGTACTGCACCGACAGTTCGCTGACATCCCCGTCGAGAACTACTGCAGCGGCAGCAGGATTGTTGGGGACCCATGCCTTTCCGTCCCAGTATTCGTACGCCGCGACGTCCGCGATGGAGGCTTCCTTGACTCGCGAGAGACGCCCCTCGCCAAAGCGTCCGGCGGGGGTGCCGAAGTTGTAGACGTAACCACCGTCTTTGACGAAGGACCCCATCTGGAAGTTGTCGTTACCTGTCAACGGCAGATTGGGCCGGGACGAGGCCGGTTCGATCTGCCAGGTCTCACCGTTGTCGTGCGAGGACGCGATCTGCGAGAAGTTGGTGACCCACTCGCCCGACCCTCCCCACGAACGTATCGACATGTAGTTGACGTACTGAACGCCGCCCACGGAGATACCCGTCGTCGGAATGCTGCTGGTTTCGACGCCGGTGACTTTCAGACTTCCGATGATCTCGCGCGAGTGATTCGGTCGGTCGGTCGGTGAGGAGTCGATGTTCATGCCGTCGGACAGATTTCCGTCCGAGCTACGGAACAGGACGTTGCTGCGCCAGTCGCCGACCACCCCGGAGCACAGAGGGTCAGATCCGATACCGACGGTGTCACCGAAAGCTGTCAGGACCTGACCTGCGCCGTTGTCCCACATGATGCCCAGATCCGTGCCGAGAACGTTGAACCGCTCGACGGTTTGGTTGGGGCTCAGCGCGCCCGTGATGTACTCGACCGCCGAGGTGCGGCCTTGCAATTCCGGCAGTTTGCCATCCGTGCCGTTGAGCCAGGGAATCGGATTGGTCGGCCCACCTGATTGATCCAAGCTCCCGGTGACATTGCAATCCCATGGGGATGCATTGGCCTGGGTCGCCCCCAAGACCGCGGTCGACGCGAGTACACACGTCACTGCTGCTGTCGATATCTTCCGCATCCGGCGCATCGCTCCCCTTTCGCGGGGGAGATCCGGACTCTACGAGGTGTGTTGCTCGACCGGATCGGTTCATCCACCCACGAGAACACAAGGTAACAGGTAAATCGGTCAATCAGGACAAAACGGGCTTATTCGGTGGAGATGGATTTCAACCATTTCTCCATCACGGCTGCGGCAATCTCGAGCCCCTGCGACTCGGCTGCACTCAACTGCTGCATGAAGATGCGCGGACCGTCCGCTCCCAGCGAAGCATGCAGCGAATCGCGGTACTCGGCCAGTTCCATCCACTCGCGCGCCACCGCGGAGGACGCTTCGAGGTGAAACTGAACGGCGTAACTCTGCTTGTATCGGAAGAGTTGATTCGGATACTTGGCTGAACCAGCGAGCCGCACCGCGCCGTTCGGAATGTCGAAGGTATCCGAATGCCATTGCATTGCAGGAAATGTGGAGGGCAGATCTCCCCACACGGGATCTTGCCGGCCCTCGACAGTCAAGGTGATCTCCTCAACTCCGACTTCAGGCACAGCGCCCGTGTAGACGCGAGCACCCAGCGCCGCGGCGAGCAACTGCGAACCCAGACACACTCCCCACACCGGGACGTCGCTCTCGACCAGATCGCGAATGTATTCGATCTCGGATGCCAACCACTCGACCTCGCCCTGATCGCCGACGCCCATCGGCCCGCCCATCACGATCACGGCGTCGAACCGTCGATGTGCCGGAAGCGGGTCGGTGCCCAGAAGAACAGTCTGCACGTCTCCGTAGCTCTCCAGGACAGGCGAATACGCCGCTGGGGGTTCACACTGCGCGTGTCGTAGTTCCAGAAAATGCATGTAGGCAATTCCTCTCGAATCCGGTGCCGAAAGCCTATGGTTCTATTCGACATAAGGCACATCGACGGCGTCGGATGTGCTCTGCGCTCGAATCTCCGCTTTCATCGCCCCTTTACCGACAAGGAACGTCTGTGCGCGCACCACACCTCTTTTCGACATCGATTCGCCCGCCCTCAACTGCCGTTCGCATCGGACTCAGCGCATTCGCCTTGGCGTCACTTGCCGCGTGCTCAGGAACAAGCACCGACAGCGAGGCCGAATCAACATCCACCGCGACCTCCACTGCAACCTCGACAACTCAACCCACGACGACTCAGGCTCCATTGACCACCTCGGTGACCGGTACGACGAATTCTCCACTGGCCACGACCCCAGTCGCCGCGGAAGTGACGCCCGCTGCAGCTCCCGCGGTCATGCCCAACGTCGTGTGCATGAATCTTCAAGACGCACAGGACACCATTCAGTCGGCCGGAGTCTTCTTCTCCAGAAGTGCTGACGCAACCGGCGCGGGTCGACGCCAACTGGTCGATTCCAACTGGATTGTCGTCGATCAGACACCCTCTGCCGGAAGTCCTTTCGGGGAAATCGAAGCCGTGCTCTCGGCCGTGAAGATCGGCGAACCGAACCCCTGCTGATCGGCTGAGTTCTCGAACTTCGCAATTCCGGGAGCACTGCGCCTTACTTGACAACTACCTCCGACCTCCTTCACTGTAGTCAACATTACGAGTATCCAATATATTGGATGCGAAAGGTTGGATTGCAACATGAAGGTGCCACGAATACGGCAGAGCGCCAGCTCTCCGGCGTCCATGAGCGACCCCGTCATCGGAATACTCGGAGGCATGGGGCCCGCCGCTACTGCCGACTTCTACTCCAAACTCGTTGCGCTGACACCAGGTTCGACGGATCAGGAGCACCCCAAAGTTGTCATCTGGGCCGATCCCACCGTTCCCGACCGGACATTGGCACTCACCGAGAACGGCCCTGACCCCACTCCGTGGCTGATCCGCGGTGCGCGCGTTCTCCGAGAGTCGGGCGCGACGACGCTCGCCATCCCATGCAATACCGCCCACGCCTTCCTGCCCGCCATCTCGTCCCAACTGGGACTTCCCGTCGTCCACATGATCGACGAAGTCGCTCGGCACATCCGGACGCTCTCACCCGCCGTCACATCCGTCGGACTATTGGCCACCACGGGGACGGTCCGCACCGGGTTGTATCAACAATGGCTGTCGGAACACTCGATTGACGTCCTGGTGCCCGGACCTGCGATCCAGGACGAACTGGTGATGCCGGCGATCCGAGCAATCAAGAGCGGCAACGTCGGAGACGAGACCACCGACAAGCTCGTCAGGGCCGCTGATCTTCTCGTCGAATCGGGCGCGCAGGTCGTCGTGGCCGGATGCACCGAGATTCCGCTCGGACTGCCCGCCGACGCCACAACCTGTCAGATCATCGATCCGGCAACAATTCTCGCCCGCGCTCTGCTCCGGCGGGTTGCGGATGCCCGGAGACACCCTTCGATGGTCGTTTCGGGCTGACCTGCAGCAGGGAGGCTGCAGAGTACGCTATCCAGTATGTTGCGTGGCGGTAAACCGGTTGAGCGAGCACGAATGAGCGACATCGCTCTCGAACGCATTCGCGAAGCGATCGTCACCGGTGAACTGGCGCCGGGCTCGAAGATCAAGGACAGCGAACTCGCCGAGTATCTGGGACTGAGCAGAACTCCGGTCCGCGAAGCGCTCGCAAGGCTGGTCGACACCGGACTCGTGGAAGCGAAACCCGGTGCGTACACGCGCATCACCACCCTCGACCGCGGCGACGTCGAGGCAACACTCGCAGTCATCGAAGCTCTCGACCAACTGGCCGTCGTCACCGCTGTACCGAATCTCACCGACGAGATGATCGGGGCGATGCGTTCGGCCAACAAGGACTTCGCTGCCGCCGTCAAGCGAAACGACATAGGCCGAGCCCTGACCGCTGACGATCGCCTACACAGCGTCATCATCGATGCTGCGGCGAATCCGCTGTTGAAGAAGCTGATTCATCAGGTTCACCCACAAATTCACCGCATCTACTACCGCAAGTTCTCGAGCCTCCTCGGGAGCCAGGACTCCGTCGATCATCACAACAGACTGATCAAGCTGTGCGCAGACCACGATGCCGAGGCGGCAGCGACGCTGTCAGCCGAACATCGACGCCATCTCGGCGGGCTGATCGGCGAACTTTTCGACGCCGACGAGTTCGCGCTCTCGGACTGACCGAGTCCGGGTACAAGTTTCGGCGCTTGCCTATATTGGCCATTGCCGATATAAATGACTGGTGCATGCATTCGACGTTCTCGGAGACCCAGTGCGGCGACGAATCATGGAACTCCTGTCCGGCGGCGAGCGCTCGGCGGGTCAGATCGCCGAAGTCGTGGCAGCGGAGTTCGGAATCTCGCAACCGACCGCGTCCGGACACCTGCGAGTACTCCGAGAAAACGGATTCGCCACCGTCCGCAGCGAAGGCACCAGGCGTCTCTATGCCGTCGAGCCCGCGCCATTGCAAGAAGTGGACCAATGGCTCGACGGATTCCGGCAGTTCTGGAGCGGCCCTCTCGACGCATTGGCCACAGAACTCGCACGCGGGAAACGACGCGACTCGAAGCGGAGCAGATCTTCACAATCGAATTCTTCCGACGAAGGAGACTCACAATGACCGAGATCGCGAACCAGGACACCAGCCTCACCGCGGTGGAGCGGAGCATGGGTAACCGCGACATCGCAGAAGGTTCGGCTCGAACTGCCGTACTCAAGCGCCGCTACAACGCGTCGGTCGACGACGTCTGGGATGCCATCACGACCCCTGACCGCATCAACCGTTTCTTCCTTCCGGTGAGCGGAGACTTCCAGGTGGGCGGCTCTTACGCCTTCGAAGGCCAGGCAAGTGGCGAGATCCTGGCCTGCGACGCCCCACACCTGCTGCGACTGCAGTGGACACCGCCCGGCGATCGTGGATACAGCGATCAGGTCGAGATCCGGCTGACTGCCGACGGCCCCGACGCCACCTGGCTCGAGTTGGAGCACGCCTCCGTCGCCGATGTCTTCCGTAACGACCCGGACACCGGCTGCTACGGCGTCGGAACCGGCTGGGAAGGCCCACTTCACTACCTGGGCGAATACTTGCGCGGCACTCTCCCTGATGCGCCGAGCACCGAGTGGTACACCTTCGACGAAGCAGAGGAGCTTCGTCTGGCCAACTTCCGAGGGTGGGAGTGGGCAAAGATCGAGGCAGAGCACGGCGGCCGATAACGCCCAATTCTTCGAAAACGGTCACAGGATGGCCGTTTGCTTTGTATCGTGACCGAGCTGGACGTATGTCCAGCAGTTTTGGTGGCTTCCTTTCGTGCCACACCTGCTTCGGTCCACGAGAAGAGAGCTCCACATGGCGCCACAACCCGTAGTCGACAACGCGGCCACGACGCGACGCACGCACATCATCCGGACAGTTCTCGCTGTCCTCGTCATCGCACCGCTGTCGATTGCGGCGTTCTACATGTGGGCACTGTGGGATCCGGGCGACACGGTCAACCGCTTGCCCGTCGCCATCGTCAACGCCGATGCGGGCACAGAACTCGACGGAACACGTCTGCAAGCCGGCGATGAAGTTGTTGCCGCGCTCGTCGAGAGCGGAGACGTTGCATGGAAGGTCGTCTCGGAACAGGAAGCCGCCGACGGCGTCAACGACGGCACCTATTACTTCTCGGTCGTCATTCCGAAAACTTTCAGCGCGGATGTGGCCAGTGCCGCATCAGGTTCGGGCCGCAAGGCCGAACTCGACGTCTTGTACAACGACTACAACAGTCTGGTCGCCGGCCCGGTCGGTGAAAGCATCATCGCTCAAGTGCGCTCGGCGGTCTCCGAGTCGATCGGCGAGCAGTCCATCGACCAGGTGCTGGTCGGGTTGGGTGAACTCGGAACAGGATTCGGTGAAGCAGCAGCAGGAGCGCAACAGCTGTCCGACGGATCCTCCGAAGCGCTTGCCGGAACCAACGAGCTCTACGCTGGAAGCAAGGAACTCGCCACCGGCATGGGCGAAGCAAATCAGGGCGGCAAGGAGCTGGCCGCCGGAGCCGGCGAGCTGGCTGCCGGAGCTGGCGAAGCTGCTGCAGGCTCGGGCGAGCTGAGCAGCGGACTCAACCAGTTGGTCGGGGGAACCGACGAACTCGGCGCAGGCGCCCGACAGATCAGCGAAGTGGTCGACATGGTCACCACCCCGGTACTCGACCTCGCGGGGTCCTCGGACGCCGTCGTCGGTCAGATCGACGCCCTCACGTCGATGCTTCGAAACTCGGCCGATCCGGTCTCCGCCGGACTCGTCGAAGCCCTGGCTGGACTGCGGGCTTCCCTGACTGCACAACCGTCGGACGACGACGTGATCGGTCAGCTCGGCCAGCTTCGCGACGGCGCGCGGGAGATCTCGCGCCAACTCACCGATCCGAGCAGCGACTACCGTGGTGGGCTCCTTGCCGCCGCGGTCGGTGCAGGTGAACTCAACACCGGCCTGGGCCAACTGTCCGACGGTGCAGGCCAACTCGCTACCGGTGCACAGGAACTCTCCACCGGGCTGGGGCAGTTGGACACTGGAAGTATTGCGCTCCGTGACGGTCTCGGGCAGCTATCGGCCGGCGTCGGCGAGCTCGACGCGGGTAGCGCGGAACTCGCCACCGGTTTGTCCGACGGTGCCGCCCAGGTGCCGCAGTTCTCGGACGACGAGCGCGCCACCACGGCCAATCTGCTCTCGTCCCCGGTTGCCGTCGACGCGCGGAACAACTATCCCGCAGCCGGTTTCGGACCGGGAGCCGTCCCTGCCGTGATCTCGGTGGCACTGTTCCTGTGCGGAATTCTCACGTGGTTCGTCGTCCGTCCACGACGCGGACGTTCACTGAACTCGCACACCAGCGTGGTGCGTGAGGGGCTGCGCCGCTACCGCATTCCCGCCCTGGTCACCTTGGTCGCGGCGCTCGTGTTGTCGGTGGTGTCACTGACCGTGGCAAACGTCGAACCACCTAGTGTCCTGGCGATGATCGCAGTGATGATCCTGGTGGGTGCCGCCGCGGTCAGCTCGGGCAGGCTCTTCACCGTTGTGTTCGGAGCCGTCAACGGAACCTTCATCGCTTTGGGCGCCTTGATGATTCAGATCTTCGCCTTCGGCGCGGTGTACCCCATCGAACAGATGCCGACGGTTCTGCAGTGGCTGCACGCCCTGATGCCACTCACGTGGGCGCGCAACGCCATGCGCATGGTCCTTGTCGGATACTACGGCCCGAAATTCTGGGTGGCGGTAATCGCTCTGGCTGCCTTGGTGATCGGAGCCGTCCTGTTCACCATCTGGTGGCGCCGCCGACAAGAACCGCCGACCGAAGCCGATGACGACGCGCCGATCACCGAAGAGATCGTGTACCTCCAGCAAACGCAAGCGTGAGTCGGATCAGCGAACGAGCGTCGTACGCATCAACATGACGTTGTAGTCGGCCCACGTGGTGGCAAGGAAGTACAGATCCGAACCACTGGACCACGGGTGGATGTATGCGGCGTAGATACCGGGAACCTCGACCAGATTGACCAGTGTCTCCGGTGCCGTCCACGGACCGACCGGACTGGGAGCGGTTCGCATCACGATCGAACTGAACGCGTCGGCGTACATCGCCACGAACTTGCCGAGGAACTCGTTGTACTGAACGGAGACCTCACCGATGCGGCCGTCCATGACGGGTACGGCCGCAGCGGGATCGGCAAGGATCCAGCCGTTTCCGTTCCAGTACTCGTAGGCGGAAAGATCGAGGATCGCCCCCTCGGGCACGCGAGAAAGTCGAACCTCGCCGGATCGTCCCGCGGGGGTTCCGTAGTTGTAGACGAACCCGCCGTCCTTCACCATCGAGCTCATCTGGAAGTTCTCGCTACCGGCGACGGGGGCGACACCCGCGGGAAGAACCCCACCGATGTTGGGGCGCAGAGTTTCCGGACGAGTGGTCCACGTCTCGCCGTTGTCCGAGGAGGTAGCAATCTGTGAGTAGTTTGTACTCCACTGCCCGGCCTCGCCCCAGTTGCGCACCGACATGTAGCTCAGATACTGCACACCGTTCACTGCGATGCCGCTCGTGGGGATGCTGGAGGCCTCGACGCCCGGAATCTTCAGACCGGAAATGATCTCACGCGCCTGAGCTGTGCCGTCCATGGGCGCGCTGTCGATGCGCATACCGTCGGCCAGTACCCGATCCGAGCTGCGGAAGAGTACATTGCTTCGCCACTCGCCCACCAAACCGTCGCAGCCGGGGTTACGACTGAGCCCGGTGGTATCGCCGAAAGCGGTCAGAATCTGCCCCGCACCGTTGTCCCACATGATGCCCAGGTCGGTACCCAGGACATTGAAGCGATCAACTGTCTTGTTGGGACTGTATGTGCCGGTGACCTTTTCGATCGCGGTAGTACGACCGGATAGATCTGGCAACCCTCCGGTGTTGCCGTTGAGCCACGGCGCCGCATTGGCCGGACCACCGCTACTACCGACGCCACTGACTCCGACGCAGCCCGGCGCAGCCATCGCCGGCGAAGCCACCGCCGTGACGGCAGCAGCTGCCAGAGCAGCAACTACCCCGAACACCCCCAACGATCTCCCCGCGCGAAACATGACTCCCCCATGGCCGGGATTGTTGGTGTTGTCGTCGTCGTTCCCCCCGAACCTCGGACAATCTAGCAACTGCAGTCACAGATAACCCAATCCGACAAAGACGCGAAAAGGCCTGAAAGTCATAGTAGTTCAGACTTTCAGGCCTTTTCGGACAGAGAAGATCAGTCAGTAGGTCAGCGCGCTCCGCTCGCACCGCCGTCGAGTGGAATCACCGCGCCGGTCAGATAAGCCCCGGCACGTGAAGCCAGGAAGATGGCAAGACCTGCAGCATCCTGGGGAGTTCCGACCCTGCCCAACGGGACCGAGTCCGCCACAGCCTTTGCACTCTGCTCGTCCGCGAGGAGGAATGCCATCATCTTCGACGGGAACGGGCCCGGCGCAATGGCATTGACCGTGATCTGTTCCCCCGCAAGCGTTGCCGCGAGCTTGCGCGTCAACATGTGTACCGCAGCCTTACTGGCTCCGTACGAGAAGTTCTCCGAACCCGACACCACGAGTCCGTCGATCGATCCGATATTGATCACGCGCGCGGGATCTTCCGCCGTGGCTGCAGACCGCAACTGCGGCAACAGCTTCTGCGTCAGGAGGAAGATTGCCTTGACATTGATGTCGAAAATCTTGTCGAAGCCTGCGGCCGGAAAATCGTCGACGGGAGCTCCCCACGTGGCACCGGCGTTGTTGACCAGTACGTCGAGCGTCGGCGAAATCTCGGCGACCTTCGCAGCGAGGCTCTCGATCCCCTCGTCCGTGGACAGATCGGCCGGATGCGAGATGCAGGTGCCGAACTCCGAAAGCTCTCGCGCGGCTTCGTCACAGGCTTCGGCTTTTCGGGCCGAAATGACGACCGTCGCTCCGCCTTCGACAAACCCGCGAGCGATCATGTATCCGATGCCGCGTGATCCACCGGTGACCACAACGGTCTTGCCACTGACGTCGAACAGTCCCTCGATCAAGCTCATGCGACCTCGAAAAGCCCGGCAGCGCCCATACCGCCGCCGATGCACATGGTCACCACCACGAGCTTGGCTCCGCGCCGTTTTCCTTCAAGAAGAGCATGGCCGACCAGACGAGCGCCCGTCATTCCGTACGGATGGCCGACGGAGATACCGCCGCCGTCGACGTTGTACTTCTCGGGATCGATCCCGAGCTTGTCGCGGCAGTACAGGGCCTGAGAGGCGAAGGCCTCGTTGAGTTCCCAGAGATCGATGTCGTCGACCTTCAGGCCGTGAAGATCCAGCAGACGCGGAATCGCGAACACCGGTCCGATGCCCATCTCGTCGGGAGCGCAACCCGCGACAGCCATGCCACGGTAGATACCGAGAGGAGCCAACCCGCGGCGTTGCGCCTCGCCTGCCTCCATCAGCACCGACGCCGAAGCGCCGTCGGAGAGCTGAGACGAGTTGCCCGCAGTGATGGACGAATGAGCACTGACAGTCCCGTCGGCCAGAACCGGTCGCAGACTCGACAGCCCTTCCAACGTGGTGGAAGCGCGGTTGCCTTCGTCGCGGGTCAGCGTCACGGACTCGCTGCGGATCTCACCCGTCTCCTTGTCCTGCACCTGCTTGGTCGAGGGCAGCGGGACGATCTCGAGATCGAACCGACCTGCGTCCTGGGCCGTTGCGGTCCGCTGCTGGGAAACGAGCGCGAACTCGTCCTGCTGCTCGCGGGTGACTCCGTAGCGCTCGGCGACGATCTCGGCCGTATGCAGCATCGGCATGTAGATCGACGGCTTGTTTTCCTTCAGCCACGGATCAGCCGCGCGGAAGTTGTTCATGTGATCGTTCTGGACCAACGAGATCGATTCGACTCCGCCGCCGACCGCGATCTGCATTCCGTCGTCCACGATCTGCTTGGCTGCGGTTGCGATGGCCATGAGACCGGACGAGCACTGACGGTCGATCGTCATTCCGGAAACCGAATCCGGAAGCCCGGCCCGCAGCACCGCTTGCCGTGCGACGTTGCCGCCGGAAGAGCCCTGCTGCAGCGCGGCGCCGAGGATGACGTCCTCGACCTCGCCGCCCTCGAGGCCCGCGCGCTGAACTGCATTCCAAATGGCATGTGCAGCAAGCTCTTGAGCCTGAGTGTTGTTGAACGCGCCGCGGTACGCCTTACCGATCGGGGTACGGGCGGTGGAAACGATGACAGCTTGCCTCATCGGGGAATCCTTTCGTCGAACACGAAGTGCTGTGCGCCTTTATTAACCGCCGGGGGTTAATAAAGGCGCACAGCAAGAATCAGGGCTGGAACACGACGCGACCGACCGTGGTGCCGTCGCCGAGGCGACCGATACCGTCGGCAACGTCCGTCAACGACAGCCGCTCACTGATCAGTGGTTTGACCAAGCCGGCATCGGCGAGCCTGGTGAGCTCGACGTGGCAGTCGTCGATGGCCTGCTGGTTGTAGGCCTTGTACAGCCCCCAGTGCAGTCCGATGATCGAATAGTTCTTGATGAGAGCGTGATTGAGTGCCGGCTGCGGGATCGTGCCACCGGCGAAGCCGATGATGACGATCCGTCCCTCGAAGGCGATGCACTTGGTGGACTTCGCGTATGCGTCGCCGCCGACCGGATCGAAGACCACGTCGGCGCCCTTGCCGCCGGTGAACTCCTTGACCGCTGCCACGAAGTCCTCACTGTGACGGTCTACGACGAGGTCGGCGCCGAGCTTGCGCGCGTACTCGGCCTTGTCCGGGCCGCCGACGACACCGATCACCTTGGCGCCTGCCGCCTTGCCGAGTTGCACTGCCGCACTACCGACACCACCCGCAGCAGCGTGGACCAACAACGTCTCACCCTCGAGCAGTTGGGTGCGGCGATGCAGAGCGAACCACGCTGTCTGATAGCCGATGCTCAGAGCGGATGCTTCCGCGTCGTCGAGAGCCGACGGCGCCGGGAACGTGTTGTTCTGATCCAGTACCGAGTACTCGGCGAATCCGCCGGACGGCAGACTCGGATTACCGATCACCCGGTCCCCCACTGCGAATTTGGTCACCGATTCACCGACCGAGACCACTTCACCACACAGTTCGACACCGGGTGTGAAGGGCAGCGGCGGCTTGATCTGGTACTCACCGCGGCACATGAGGACGTCGGGGAAGTTGGCCGGAGCCGCCAGCACCTTGACCAACATCTCCGTCGCATTCGGGGTGGGATCCGCGGTCTCCTCCAACGCGAGCACATCGCGGGGTTGACCGAGTTCGTTGACGCGCCAAGCCTTCACAGCAATTCTCCAGACAGATAGTGGGTGAGTTTCAGGACGAGATCGGGAGGTCGACCAACTCGGCGAGGCGTGCCCGATGCTGATACGCGGTTCCCAGCGACAGCTGATCGCTCTTCGCCCGTTTGAGGTACAGGTGCGCCGGATACTCCCACGTCATTCCGATACCACCATGAAGTTGGACGCACTCCTCCGCAGCATGAACCGCGACGCCGCTGCAGAATGCCTGGGCCACCGTCGCTGCGATCGCCGCATCGGCGTCGCCGCGTGCATAGGTGTCCGCCGCATAGCGTGCTGCCGCGCCCGAAGAGCTGACTTCGAGCCAGAGATCGGCGAGGCGGTGCTTGATCGCCTGGTACGAACCGATCGCCCGGCCGAACTGCTTGCGCTCCTTCACATACGCGAGAGTCGTTTCGAGGCACCACTGAGCTACAGCGAACTGTTCGGACGCCAGAAGTGCGCTTCCGCAGAGCAACGCTTCCTCAACCGCTTGCGCCGCATTGCCGCTGTCGACACGGACCGACGACGAACCCGAGAACTCGACGTCCGCCAATCGGCGCGTCATGTCCAGGGACAGAACCGGCGTGACGGTGGCGTCGGCGATCCGAACGGTATGCAGCTCCAGGCCGCTCTCACCGGCAACCGGAACAACAAGAACATCGGACTCGGCGACGCCGGCAACCGTCGTGACGCTGCCGACGAGTCCACTCGCCGTTGCCTTGACAGTAGGTGTGAAAGTTCCTGATGCAGTGGACAACGGGACGACCAGAGCAGCCGTCGAATCCCCCGCTGCCAATTGACCGAGCACCTCGGTCTCGCCGGCCTTCAGCAACGCCGTCGTCGCCAGCACCGCGCTGGTGAAGAACGGAACGGGAGCGACCGCACGTCCGATCTCCTCCATCACGACCGCCGCCTCACGCGTCGACGCACCTGCCCCGCCCAGTTCCTCGGGTACCAGCAGTCCCGCCAAACCGAGTTCCGACGCCAGCGACTTCCACAGCCCGGTGAAGTCGGCGGACACGTCGTCGTACGCCGTGACCACGGTGTCGGCGCCGGCCCGCTCGCTCAGCAGTCGTCTGACGCTGGCTCGCAGATCTTGTTCGGTCTCGGAGTACAGCAGATCGGCGCTCATCGGGGTAGGTCCTTCCAGGCGATGTCCTTGTCGACGCGATGCTCGGGCGGCAACCCGAGTACACGTTCTGCGATGACGTTGCGCAGGATCTCCGACGTTCCGCCCTCGATCGAATTGCCCTTGGCTCGCAGGTACCGGTATCCGGGTTCACGCCCGGTGAAGTCGACGGAATCCGGTCGACGCAGTGTCCAGTCGTCGTAGCGCAGACCGGCTTCGCCGTGCAGTTCGAGGTCGAATCCAGAAATCTGCTGGGCCAAACCGGCAAACGCGAGCTTCATTCCCGAGCCTTCGGGGCCGGGCTGGCCGGCGGCGAGCTGCTGGCGCAGTCGCTCCCCGGTCAGACGCGCAACTTCGGATTCGGTCCAGAGTCGCATCAACTCGTCGTGCATCGCCGGGTTACGCAGCTCGGGCTCGTCACGCCAGGCCTGAGCGACCTTTCCGATCATGCCGCCCTCACGCGGTGCGCCCGAACCGATGGCAACACGCTCGTTGTTCAGGGTGGTGGTCGCAACCTTCCACCCCTGGCCTTCGGCTCCGAGGCGATTGGCGTCCGGAATCCTGACGTCCGTGAGGAATACCTCGTTGAATTCGGCCTCGCCGGTGATCTGACGCAGCGGCCGGACATCGACGCCCGGATCGGTCATGTCGCAGATGAAGTAGCTCAGACCCGCGTGCTTGGAACGTGACGGATCGGTCCTGGCCACGAGAATCGCCAGCTGCGCATTCTGCGCGCCCGACGTCCATACCTTCTGCCCGTTGACTATCCAGTCGTCGCCGTCGCGGACGGCGCGGGTAGCGACGGCCGCGAGGTCCGACCCTGCGCCCGGTTCACTGAACAGCTGGCAGTAGACCGTCTCCGCAGTCCACAACGGGCGCAGGAACTTCTGCTTCTGCTCCTCGGTGCCGAAGGCAGCGATGGTCGGTGCCGCCATGCCCAGTCCGATCCCGTTCTTGCCGGTGGCCGGGCCCGGTGCACCGGCGGCCTCCAGCTGAGCGTTCACCTGACGCTGAAAGCTCTGCGGTACACCGAGTCCCCCATGACCTTCGGGGAAATGAACCCACGCCAGTCCGGCGTCGAATCGTGCGCCGAGGAAGTCCGATACCGACACGCTGTTCGGATCGTTCTCCGCGAGAAGCGTGTTCACCTTCTCGGTGAGATCACGCGATACTGCCTCTTCGTCGAAAGCCATGCCCATTCCTTCGGTTCGAGCGGTGAGCGGACGGTCAGTCCTTCGGTCCACCGGCGACGTAGACGACCTGACCGGAAACAAAGCCTGCGCCTTCGCTGACAAAGAACGACGCGGTGTGCGCGATGTCCTCGGGCTGTCCGACGCGATTGACCGGAATCTGCGAAGCGGCAGCGGTCTTGAAGTCCTCGAAGCCGACGCCCATGCGCTCGGCCGTTGCGGCGGTCATCTCGGTTTCGATGAATCCGGGGGCAATAGCGTTCGCGGTCACGCCGAACTTGCCCAGCTCGAAGGCCAATGTCTTGGTGAAGCCCTGCATTCCGGCCTTCGCAGCGGAGTAGTTGACCTGTCCACGATTACCGAGAGCCGACGTGCTCGAGAGGTTCACGATGCGGCCGAACTTCGCTTCCACCATGTACTTCTGCACCGCACGCGACATGAGGAACGCTCCGCGCAGGTGGACGTTCATCACCGAATCCCACTCGGCAACGCTCATCTTGAACAGAAGGTTGTCGCGAGTGATACCGGCATTGTTGATCAGCACGGTAGGTGCACCCAGGTCTGCGGCCACACGATCCACCGCTGCGGCGACCGAAGCCTCGTCGGAGACGTCAGCGCCGACGGCCAGCGCCTGTCCGCCTGCGGCCTTGATCGCGTCGACGGTTCCGGCACACGCCGCTTCGTCGAGGTCGAGCACGGCGACGGCAAAACCGTCTTCCGACAGTCGCTTCGCTACTGCCGCACCGATTCCGCGTGCTGCACCCGTGACAATTGCGGTTCTACGTTCCTGGCTCACTGGCCCTCCATACTTTCGTGATTCGACGGACACCGGACGATCTCGTCAGATCCCGGCCTGATCTGCAATTTCCCTGGCTTTGGCGACCAAGGCGTCAATACGTTCCACGGTGGGAGTTCCGCTCTCGGCGGCATTCTGCGGTTCGTCGCGGGCGCGACGCATCACGCCCTCGGCGATCACGGCAATCTTCCACAGTCCCAACGTGTGCCAGAACTTCAGCGCAGCAGGATCCCGTCCGGTGGCCTCGAGATAGATCCGGGAGATCTCCTCTCGCGAGGGGAATCCCGGGAGTGCCGACGCCGGGAAATCGCCGCCGGTATTCTCACCAGCCGCCGGCCAGTACGCCAACAAGCTTCCGACGTCCGCCAACGGATCACCGAGTGTGCACAGT
This sequence comes from Rhodococcus sp. SG20037, assembly GCF_031763325.1. NCBI lineage: Bacteria > Bacillati > Actinomycetota > Actinomycetes > Mycobacteriales > Nocardiaceae > Rhodococcus > Rhodococcus sp. SG20037. Next base: position 5,729,826 of record NZ_CP134497.1, read on the forward strand.
TCCCAGTCGAGGGCCGCGACAACTTCGCCGTTGCTCGCCGAGGTGATCACATTGCGTAGGTGAAAGTCGCCGTGCACCAACGTGGTTTCAGTGTGATCCGGCTGGGCTGCAATCAGGCGTCGGGTGAGATCGTCGAGATCAGGGCATTCCCGCGTCTTCGACTGTTCCCATTGACCTCCCCAACGCTTCAACTGCCGTGCAGCGTAGGGCTTGTGGCTTGCCAGGTCGTCGAGACCGGCCTGCTCGAGGTCGACGGCGTGTATCTTCGCCAGCGTCTGAGCGAGCGAGATTCCGATTGCCCGGCGACGATCTTCCGACAACGCCTCCGCAAGAGGCATTCGGTCCACCACTTCGCCGTCCACGAATTCCATGAGGAGCAGCGGAACTTCGGTGACGGCAGGATCCTCGGTCAACCCGAATACTCGCGGCGAAGGCACGTCGGTGGATTCGAGAGCGCTCAGGATTCGAGCCTCACGCGCCACGTCGTGAGCCGAGGCCAGCAGATGCCCCAGCGGTGGGCGTCGTAGCACCCAGCGATTGCCGTCCTGATCGCGAACCAGGTACGTGAGATTCGACTGCCCCAAGCCGATTCGATCGAAGGACAACGGCCCGGAAAAGTCGATCCCCAGGCCTGCGATCCACCCGGTGACCGCTTCGGTATCGAGTCCCACTACTCCGACGCTAGCCACCGACGGACGCTCCCTGCCGGAACGGGAGTGCGTCACCCAACAACTGGCCACCGTCGATGGTCATGATCTCGCCGGTGATCCACTGGGCTGCATCCGAAACCAGGAAGGCAATGGCAGCGGCCACGTCCTCGGGTTCACCGATGCGTCCGAGAGCAGTCGACGCGGACACCGCTTCTTCGTGTTCTTTCCACAGAGCTTCGGCGAGTTTGGTTCTCACCACTCCCGGCGCAACGGCGTTGACACGAATCTTCGGTGACAACTCGAGCGCCAACTGCTTGGTGATGTGGATCAGAGCAGCCTTCGACGCGTTGTACGTACCGATTCCCGCCTCGAACGCCATGCCGCCGATCGAAGCGGTGTTGACCACGGAACCACCGTGCTCGCCCATCCAGGCCCGCGCTGCGAGGCCGGTCCACAGGACTGGAGCCCACACGTTGACGTCGAAAGTCTTGGCGAAGCGCGAGTGATCCTGGTTGATGATCGGCCCGAACGACGGGTTGGTGCCCGCGTTGTTCACCAAGATGTCGAGACTGCCGAAACGCTCGATCGTCTGCTCGACGCACTTGCGTGCAGCATCCTCGTCCGTCGCGTGAGCGCCGACGCCGATCGCGTTGCCGTTCACCTGCGCGGCAGCCGCATCTGCGGATTCCTGTGAGCGCGAAGTCAGTACGACGTTTCCGCCCGCCGCCGCAATCGCCTGCGCGGTCGCGAGGCCGATGCCCCGCGATGCGCCTGTGACGATTGCCGTCTTACCAGTGAGATCCAGTCCTGCCATGTCAGTTCGCCTTGACTTCGCGGTACTTGCGCAGTTCCTGCTTGGCGATGGCGCGCTTGTGCACCTCGTCCGGGCCGTCGGCCAGGCGAAGGGTGCGCATGTGGGCGTAAGCCATCGCGAGCGGGAAGTCGTCGGTGACGCCGCCACCGCCGTGAACCTGGATGGCGCGGTCGATGATCTTGAGCGCGATGTTCGGTGCCGCAACCTTGATGGCTGCGATCTCGGTGCGCGCTTCCTTGTTGCCCACCGTGTCCATCATGTGTGCGGCCTTGAGTGTGAGGAGTCGAACCATCTCGATGTCGATACGAGCCTCGGCGATCCAGTCCTGGATATTCGCGTTGTCACTGACGGGCTTTCCGAAGGTGATGCGGGTGGATGCGCGCTTGCACATCAGTTCCAGTGCGCGCTCGGCCATTCCGATTGCACGCATGCAGTGGTGGATGCGGCCGGGGCCGAGGCGGGCCTGGCTGATCGCGAATCCTTCACCCTCACCGGCGAGAATGTCCTTGGCCGGGACGCGCACGTCCTCGAAAGTGATCTCGCCGTGTCCTTCGCGGTCCTGGTAGCCGAAAACCGGCAGGTTGCGCAGGATCGTGACGCCGGGAGCATCGATCGGCACGACCATCATCGACTGCTGACGGTGGGTGGCGGCATTGAAGTCGGTCTTACCCATGACGATCAGAACCTTGCAGTTCTGGTGCAAGGCGTTGGAAGCGAACCACTTACGGCCGTTCAGCACGTACTCGTCGCCGTCACGGTCCATACGGAGCTGGATGTTGGTGGCGTCGGAGCTGGCAACCTCGGGCTCGGTCATCGCGAAAGCGGAACGAATTTCGCCTTCGAGAAGCGGCTTGAGGTACTTCTCCTTGTGCTCGTCGGTGCCGAAGAGCGTGAGCACCTCCATGTTTCCCGTGTCCGGAGCGGCGCAGTTGGTGGCCTCGGAGGCCAGGTGGCTGCGGCCCATGATCTCCGCGAGCGGTGCGTATTCCAGGTTGGTCAGGCCGGGGCCCCATTCGGGATGGGGATGGAAGAGGTTCCACAGCCCGCGGGCCTTGGCTTCCTTCTTCAAGTCGTCGATGATCGGCGGCTGAAAGTGCGGGTTACCGGACTCACGCATCTGCTCTTCGTAGACCGCTTCGGCCGGGTAAACGTGCTTGTCCATGAAATCGAGCAGTTCGGCCTGGTACTTCTTGGTGCGATCCGAGAACTCAAACACTGACATGTGAACTCCTGACAGAGAGGGAAGGAAAATTGGGGGCTCGATGTTCGAGATGGCTGTTGACACCCTCGACGACATCCGGGCCGTGAAATGCGTTCAGCATCAGCGATTCCGCACGCCTGGCGGAATCGGTGAAGGTCGAGTGCGCGTCGGCACTCATCTGAGATTTGATGACGGAGAGGGACGTCGGCGAGCAGTTCGCCGCGATGTCCTCGGCGTAAGCAATCGCCGCATCCAGAACGTCACCGCCGCTGACCAGGTGGTCGATCAAACCGATACGGTACGCCTCGTCGGCATCCACCATCCGGCTGGAAAGCAGAAGATCGACTGCTCGACTGTGCCCGACCAAGCGGGGCAACATCCAGGAGATGCCGTACTCCGCAATCAGGCCGCGACGCGCGAACGCGGTAGTGAATCGTGTTGCGCTCGAACCGAAACGAACGTCGCAGTACAGAGCCTCGACCATTCCGAGCCCGGCAGCGACGCCGTTGACGGCGGCGATCAGCGGCTTGCGGATGGTGGTCGGGAAATGACGGTCTCGCGGCCGGACAAGATCACTTTCGGAGACTTCGCCGACGTTCTTCAAATTGCCGAGGTCAGCCCCCGAGCAGAATCCTCGGCCGGAGCCGGTGACAACAATTGCTCGGACACTGGGATCTTCGTCTGCCATGGCCAGAAAGTCGTAGTACTGATCTTCGAGCTCGTTGGTCCACGCGTTGAGAACGCGGGGCCGATTGAATGTCAGAACCAGCACCGCTCCTCTCTGCTCGGAGAGGACGAGTTCCTCGGTCATCGTGTTCCCGCGAGGAGCGACGCCTGGTACCGGCGCATCCCGCGCAGCCAACGGTCGTAGTCGGCGCCCTTCTGCCGGTACATGTCCAGCACGTTCTTGTGCGGAAGGATGAGAAATTCTTCGGCATCCACTGCCGCAAGAACGATTTCGGCGCATTCGGCAGGCTCGAGAACATTGCCTGCCGCAAGCACGGCTCCGGTTGCGGCCTTGCCGACCGGATCGCCGGAGTTCTCACCTTCGTAGAGAAGCTTGGTGTTGACGCCCATCGGGCACAGGCAACTGACGCGAACACCCTGATCTCCGTAGGTGATCGAGAGCCACTCGGCAAACGCGACCGCGGCATGTTTGGTCACCGAGTACGCGGCGGACCCGACCTGACTGAGCAAGCCGGCCGCAGAGGCCGTGCTGATGAAGTAGCCCTCCCCGCGCTCCGTCCAGCCGGGGACGAGGAGCCTGGCAGCGCGAATGTGGGCGCGAACGTTGACGTCGATCGTCGTGTCCCAGACGTCTTCACTGATGTCGAGGCCCATGCCACCGGTGACGCCGGCATTGGCGAAGTAGAGGTCGACCGGGCCGAATTCCTTTTCCGCCTGCGCGATCAGGCCCGCAATGACCGTCTCGTCGGAGACGTCGCCACCGGCAGACACGGCCGCTCCGGGACGCTCCGCGTTGATCGCCTCTGCTACTGCCGAAGCTGCTGCCCCGTCCAGGTCAGCCACTACGACGCGAGCACCCTCGGCAGCCAGTCGCTCGGCCAGTGCACCGCCGATTCCCCCGCCGCCACCGGTGACAATTGCTACCTTCTGGGCAACCTTCATGAGCGATTCCTCTCGCTTGCGTCATACCTACGCGCTGACAGTGATCCACGTCTCCCCTCATGTATAGTTGAATCCGGCGTCAGTTTCAACCGTCGAATCGCGACGGTCACCCGAACGGCCCGTTCCGTCCTCCTGAACTGCGAGTAAAGGGATAACGATGACTGAAAACCAATTGCCCGTCCGCCCGTCCACCTTCGCCGAGCTCGAGAAGCTCATCGGCCAGGAACTTGGCCCGACGGAGTGGTACGACATCACCCAGGAGCGCATCAACGCGTTCGCCGAAGCCACAAACGATCATCAGTGGATTCATGTCGACCCGGAACGAGCCGCATCGAGCCCGCTCGGCAGCACGATCGCGCACGGACTCTTCAGCCTCTCGCTGGGACCCCAGTTCTCCTACCAACTCATCCACTTCGACGGCTTCGCCCACAGCCTCAATTACGGCTACGACAAGGTTCGCTTCCCCGCTCCCGTTCCCGTGGGATCCCGGGTCCGGATGCGCGCAACCGTCGTGTCCGCGGAGCAGTTGCCCGGCGGAATCCAAGTGAAGATGAGCCAGGTGGTCGAGCGCGAGGGTTCCGACAAGCCCGTCGTGGTCGCCGAATCCGTCGCTCGCGTCGTCGAAAAGAGCTGAACCGAAAAGAGCTGAACCGAGACTGGGACGCCCGGCCGCTCGAACATCGATGCAGCCGGGGCGGCCCACCTCGTCAGAGACGGTCGGGGAACTTCAGAGCGTTCGCCCACAGATCGGTCACAGTGGCGACAATCTGATCGAACTCCGGTGAACGCCCGTCCACCTCACCCTCACGAAGGGTGAACAGACTGTAGGCGAGTCGACTCACCATGCCGGACAGAGCAATCGACGCCGTCATCGGATCCAGCGCCGTGTCCGCGATGCCGCGGGACTGCAGATCTGCGATCCCGCGGGCATTACGGCGTATGAACGCATTGGCACGCTCGCTGCGGAACTTCCGGAACTCCGGGTCGATGTGAGCAACCTGCTCCATGAGCCCCATCAACTTCGCATTGCGTTGATACGCGGCCAGATACGCTCGATTACTTGCCTCGAGCACGGCGTACGGATCGTCCGCGCTCGCAACGCGTCCCATGCCCGGGTGCATCATGTCGTCTCGCGCGACCTCGAGGACGGCGGCGAACACCTCTTCCTTGTTCGCGAAGTACGTGTAGAACGATCCCGTCGCGCAACCGGCTTCTTTTGCGATGTCGATCAAACGTGCATCGAGATAGCCACTGCGCTCGAAAACCTTACGGGCAGCAGCAACCAATGCCGCACGCGTGCGTGTCCCCCGCTCGGTGGTCGGTCGATCCCGGAGCAGCGCGGGCGGAGCCACCGGTAAGGCGGCAATTCGCGATTCGTCGTCGAGCACGGTGCGCTCCTCATCCTTCCGATCAACATCATTTTCGGGACAATCCCAGCAGACTCGATGTTGACGCCGGATTCAAGTGTACGCTCTGGTGAGACCCAGGACACACAATCGGTCGATTCCTCCCGAAAGGCAGAACCATGGTTAGCGTTCTCGACCCGGTGACCCGTCACGCGGAAGCCACTCCGGAAAATATTGCAATTCGCGGCACGGATAGTCATTGGACATACCGACAGCTTCACGACGCGTCTCTGGCGTTCGCCGGCCGCATTCGCGACGAAGGGTTGAGCATCGGCGACCGGGTTCTGCTCGCGGCGCCGTCGGTGCCTGAATTCATCGTGGCATACATGGGGATTCAGGCTGCAGGTTGTGTCGTGGTGCCCATCAACACGATGTCGGCGCAACCCGAAGTCGAGTACGTACTGGACGACGCCGAGATTTCGCTGGCGATCGCCTGGCACCAGCTCGGTCCCGCAGTTCAGGATGCAGGGAGTGCGCGCGGCGTCCCGGTGTGGACGCTCACCGAAGAATCGGCGAAGGCCGACCATCCACCGGCAACGGTGGTCGACCGCGACACAGCGGACACCACGGCGATTCTCTACACCTCCGGTACCACCGGACGTCCGAAGGGAGCTCAGCTGACAGTCGGGAATCTGTTGTCTGCCGGTGAGATCGGCGCCGAGAGCAGCCGCGGAAATCCCTCGGACCGCACCGGTACCGGACTGCCGCTCTTTCACATCTTCGGCCAGGGTTCGGTCATGATGGCAACCTTCACCGGCGGCGGATCACTGTCCCTGCTCGCCCGGTTCGACCCGGCCGCCATGCTCGACCTGGTGCGTCGGGACAAGCTCACCATCATGGCGGGCGTCCCCACCATGTGGAATGCCATGCTGCACGCCGCAGCCGACGTGGACAGCTCCGACTTCGAACAACTGCGGATCGCAATCTCCGGTGGCGCATCACTTCCCGGTGAAGTCGCTCGCGCCTTCGAAGCACGGTTCAACTGCACAATCCTCGAGGGCTACGGCCTGACCGAGACGAGCGCATTCGGAACTTTCAACAGCATCGACCGCGTCGCAAAGATCGGATACACCGGCCGCGCCGTACCGCGCACCGAGGTCGAGGTCCGTGATCACGACGGAAATGTCTGCCAGGCAGGCACAGTGGGCGAGGTATTCATCAAAGGACCGACGGTCATGAAGGGCTACTGGAAGCGCCCGGCCGACACGGCCGCCGTCCTGTCCGACGACGGATGGTTCCGCACCGGAGACCTCGGCGAGACCGACGCCGACGGTGACCTTCGCATCGTCGACCGCGTCAAGGACCTCATCATCCGCGGTGGATACAACGTCTATCCAGGCGAGGTCGAAGAGGTGCTCTACCAGCACCCCGACATCATCGAGGCCGCGGTGATCGGTATACCCGACGACTACTACGGCGAGGAGGTTGCGGCGGTGGTGGCCGTGCGCCCAGGCTCCGACCTCGAAGCAGATGACGTCACCTCGTGGGCTCGGGAACGTCTGTCCGCCTACAAGATTCCGCGGGTCGTCCAGTTCATCGACGCGCTCCCGAAGGGTTCGACGGGAAAGATCCTCAAGCGATCGATCGACCGCACCGAACTCCTCGCCCAGAAGCAGAACTGAAAACACAGGTGAACCCCGGCGAGATTTCGCCGGGGTTCACCTGTCCATGCGCTCAGAGTGCCCTGTCCATGCGCTCAGAGTGCGTCGAAGTACTCGATCTGCGGGGCGCCTGCGAGGAAGGGCGCCATCGCCTTTCCCGCGGCCTGGAAATGCTCGGACGATCCATGGGCCTTGATCGCAGCACTGTCTTGATACAGCTCCATGAACTTGTACGAATTCGTATCCGTCTTCGAGCGGATCAGTTGATACAGAACCGTTCCGGGCTCTTCCGTGCGCACCTTCTCGGCAAGTTCGGCGACTACGGCTTCGAACTGTTCGCCGCTTCCGTCTTTGACGGTGATATCCGCGATGACAGCAATCATTCATTCCTCCAAAAGTGTTCCAGCAGTATTCGAGTGTTACCGAGAACCTACAGTTTCACTGCATGGGCAGTAGTCCGAACGTCGATTCCAACTGACTGCGAGTGCTTTCCGCATCGGTGTGGAGAATGCCGGCGATCCCCAATCGTGCCGCGCCGTCGAGGTTCTGTTGCAGGTCGTCGATCATCACGGCGCCTTCGGGCGCAACACCCAGCCGCTCGCACGCGATGGTGTAGATCTGACGAGAGGGCTTACGAATCCCGACTTCCGAGGAGATCACCACTTCGTCGGCGAGGTCCTCGAGCACAAAACCCGCGTAGCAATCACGCCCGAAAGCATTGGACACGAGCGCAACAGGGTGACCCGCCGCTCGGACGTCCGCAATCAGTCGCACCATCTCTTCGTCTCGGACAAGCCCGGCCTGCATACGGTCGACCAATCCTTCGCTGTCCACGACGGCGCCGTGCGCTCGTAGCCGTTCCCCGAATCCTGCTTCGAAGGCCTCCTGGTCGATCTTTCCGGATTCGTGATCGGAGAGCAGTCGCTTCGAGACGTCGTCGCGGGAGAGCAGGGTCAACGGAAGTCGTGGGTCGCCCCCAAGCGAGGCTCCGAAATCTTCGAAGGCTCGCAGCACACTGGAGGTGAGAACTCCACCGAAATCGACGAGCACTGCCGTACGCGTGGGTGTCATTGCTCCATCAGACACCAAACATGAACCCGGCGTCAACATCAATTTCGGCGTAGCGAGAATTGCAAAGTGTTGATCCACAACCGGTTGACGGTATCGAGCAGACCGTCGAAGGTCACTCCGGCGGCGCCGTCCTCGCCGCCGCGGGATACGAAGTACCCGAACGCAAGTCGACTGATCATCCCGGAGAGTGCCCGAGACGTCAGTAGCGGATCCAGATTCGCGTCCGCCAGTCCGGCCTTCTGCAGCTTCTCGATACTGCGCGCGTTGCGTCGAACAAACGCGTCAGCACGCTCGAGGCGGAGAACCCGGAACTCCGGATCGATGCTTGCTACCTGCTCGAGCAGTCCCATCAGCTTCGCGTTCCGTCGGTACGCCTCGAGGTACGCGCGGTTACTCGCCGCGATGACCTCAGCAGGATCCGCGCCTTTCGGAGTGTGCGGCATACCCGGATGCATCATGTCTTCGCGTGCCAACTCCATCACTGCCGCGAAGATCTCTTCTTTGCTCGCGAAGTAGGTGTAGAAGGTACCGGCCGAGCACTGCGCCTCCACAGTGATGTCGATCAGCCGCGAGTCCAGATAGCCGGACCGTTCGAAAACGGTGCGGGCCGCATCGATCAACGCTCGCCGCGTACGCAAACCACGCTGAGTGGAGGGGAGTTCCCGTGACACTGTCGACGAAGCATCTTCGGAGCCTGTGCGTGCTGCAGCCATGCTCCAGTTATACGTCAGACGCCCGCTACCGGTGACCGATAGCGGGCGTCTGCTCGAAACCGAAAGAGTTACTTGGCGTACAGGTGCGCGCCCGGAATTGCGTTCGGATCGTCCCGAACTTCCTTCGGGTTGGTCTCTTTCAGCACCCAGGCACTGAAGAAGGTCACCAAGCCCATGAGTGCCACGAACACGGCAACCCATGTCGTGGTTCCGGTCTTCGCGATAAGTGCTGTCATGATGAACGGAGTGCCACCGCTGACCGTGATCGCAGCCAACTGGTAGGCCAACGATGCTGCCGAGTAGCGCACGTTGGGTGCGAACAGCTCACCCATGTATGCCGCGATCGGCCCGTAGGTCATCGACTGGAACACGCTGCCAACCGTCACCGCGATGAAGAACAGCGGCAGGGACTTGGTGTTGATCAACCAGAAGTACGGGAATGCCCAGACCACGATCGCCGCGGCGCCGATCAGGATCATCGGACGACGACCGATCTTGTCGGACATCTTCCCGGACCACAGCACCACGCCGACTGTCAGCAACGCGCTCAGGAGCGAGATGATGAGCAGTGAGTTCCGCTTCAACCCCAGTTCGGTTGTGCCGTAGCTGAGCACGCCGGCGATGCTGATGTAGAACAGTGCATTGGTGGCGGCCAGAAGTCCGCAACCGAGCAGAATCTTGCGCCAGTGATCCTTGAGCGCCTGCGCCAGTGGAGCCTGAACGACGACGTCCTTTTGGTTCTTCTTGGCGTCTTCCTGCAACTCGAGGAATTCCGGTGTGTCCTCGACCTTCGTCTGGATGTACAGAACCACAGGGAAGAGCAGCGCGCTGGCGAAGAACGGAACTCGCCAACCCCAGCTCAGGAATGCATCATTGGAAATGGTCGCGGTCGCGACGAGGAAGACCAGGTTGCCCAGCACTACACCGAACGAGACACCCATCTGACCGAAAGTGCCTGAGAATCCGCGCTTCTTGGGACTCGCGGATTCGGTGAGGAGAAGGACGATTCCGCCCCACTGGCCACCGCAGGCGAGACCTTGGATGAATCGCAGTGTCACCAGAAGAATCGGAGCGACGACGCCGATTGCCGAAGCACTCGGGATCGCGCCGATCAGGAACGTCGCGACAGCCATCAGCAACAGGCAGGTGACGACGGCGGGCTTACGCCCATACTTGTCGCCGAAGTGTCCGGCGACCAAACCGCCGATGGGGCGGGCAACGAAGCCGGCCCAGAACGTACTGAACGAGAGCAATGTGCCCATCAGTGCGGATGAATCGGGGAAGAACACATGCGGAAAGACCAGTGCCGCAGCCGTTCCGTACAAGAAGAAGTCGTACCACTCGATGGAACTGCCGAGCAGTCCCGCGCCTAGAAGTTTGCGGTGCGCCTTCTTCTTCTTCCGTTCCTGATCGGACAGGCCCCCTGCCTGCGTGCTCGAATCCACTGCCGATCTCGTCATGGGTTACTCCTCGATGGGTCGGACGCTCGTCGCGCCGGGAGTTGAGAAGCGGAACCGGGCCAGAAGTAGAAACTGACACCAACTTCAACTCTGTGGCGTTGCGATCAGTCTGCGATACAAAAAGAGTGATGTCAATCACTGAAATGCATTGCCGCATAGGGGACTAAATCCCCTACCGATGCTCGTCAGCCACCACGACGAATGGCCGGCTCACCTTGTCGGCGGCCGGCAATTCGTTTGTCAGGCAGATCTAGTTCGGTACCCGCAGTTCACGACGAAGAATCTTGCCGCTCACTGTTTTCGGGAGGTCATTCATGACCTCGACGATGCGTGGATACTTGTATGCTGCAAGCCTTTCCTTGCAGAACTCGACCAGATCCTCGGTGGTCGCCTCGGCACCGTCCTTGAAGGACACGAAGGCCTTCACGGTTTCGCCGCGATACGGATCCATGACACCGACGACAGCAGCCTCTCGTACGGCGGGGTGTTCATAGAGAACATCTTCCACTTCGCGTGGCCACACTTTGAAGCCCGACGCATTTATCTGATCCTTCATCCGGTCGACGATGTAAAACCAACCGTCGCCGTCCATGAATCCGATGTCGCCGGTGTGAAAACGCCCGTCCGGCATGGCATGTGCGGTCTCGTCCGGCTTGTTCCAGTATCCGAGTGCAACCTGGGGACCGGAGACCACGATCTCGCCGTACTCCCCGACCTGTACCGGCTTGTCGTTCTCGTCCACCACCTCGGCGTACGTATTCGATACCGGTACGCCGACAGCAACGGCCCCCGACGCCGGATCTACCGGCGCTTCACGCGAATTCGGCACCACGATTGCCGGGCTGTTCGTCTCGGTCAGCCCGTAGCCGTTGTGAATGTAGTGACCGAACTTCGCCCGGAACGCTTCCAACGCCGCGTGCGGGATCGGCGCGCCACCTGAATACACCGACTCGAGAGAGCTCAAAGATTCCTTCGAGACTGCGGCGCTGTCCGTCCACGCGATGAATACCGTGATCGCTCCGATGATCGCGGTAGCCCGATGCTCCGAAATTGACTCCGCTGCAACGATGGGATGGAATCGGCAGGTCAGAATCGTGGGCGCGCCGGCTAGGAGTGGAGCCGCGACGTGCCCGATCAACCCGGTGATATGGAACAGTGGCGCCACCGCGAACATCGCGCCGCCGGTTCGCAACCCCAGCCAGTCCCGATAGATCTGCGCTGCGAACACGACATTTGAGTGCGTGTTCATCGACCCCTTCGGCGGGCCGGTTGTCCCTGACGTATAGGGAAGGTAGGCAAGGTCTTCCGGGGACAGATCGACCTTCTCGGGCTTCTGCCCTCGATGAGCCTCGATCAATTCCAGTAGATCCGGAAATCCATCGTGCCGAATCCTGGACGCCGAACCGAAGATCCGTTCATCGTCGCGCGACTGAAAATCCAGTTCCGACGTGGTTATCACCCGTCGCACTGCGGTGCCCTCGGACGCAGTCGCCACGGTCTCGGCCGAGGACTCGAGACAGATGACTGCCGCCGCTCCGCTGTCGGCCAGTACGGTGGACAGCTCACGGTCGCGGTACATCGGATTGACCGGAACGACGACGGCACCGAGCTTCCAGACCGCGACTGTCGCGATCACGAACTGCGGAACATTCTGCAGGACAAAGGAAACTCTGTCTGCGAACCCGATTCCATCCTTGGCGAGGGCTACGGCAAGCGCATCCGACATCTCGTCGAGCTCGGCAAAGCTGACGGTCCTGTCGAAGTACCTGATGATCGGGGCAGTGCGATCGCGCTCCAGCGAAGCACGGAACATCGCGAGGGCGTCGACGTGCTCGATGTCTACGTTCGGCGGAGTGTCGGCGTCGTAATTGGCGAGCCAGGGCTTGCTCTCGTACACGTTGGTCATATCTCAGCTCTCGAAGTACCGACGTGGGTTGTCCACCAGCATCGCCTTGACCTGGTCTTCGGTGACACCACGTTCGAGCAGCGCCGGAATGACATCATCGCTGATGTGGGTGTAGTTCCAGTTCGGAAGTGCCGCTTCTCTTGCAGCACTGGGGAAGTAGTCGATGAAACACGACGCGTCATGCGCCAGAACCATCTTCTCCGCGTAACCGCGACGGGCCATCTCCACCACGGTGTTGACACGATCCTCGAACGACAGGAACGGTTCGAGACCGAAACGGTCCATCCCCAGTAGCGAACCGGCATCGGCCAGCGCACACAAGTAGTCGAGATCGGTGGTGTCGCCGGAGTGACCGATGACCACCTTGGTCAGATCCGCACCCTCTTCGGCCAGAACCTTCTGCGCGACCAGCCCGGATTCAGTGTGCGGATTGGTGTGCACGGTGATCGGCACTCCCGTTTCCACCTGCGACTGTCCGACCGCGCGCATGACCCGCTCGACGCCGGGGGTAAGGCCCGGCTCCTCGATGGCGCACTTCAGGAAGGAGGCTCGGACACCGGTTCCGGCGATTCCTTCCCTGATGTCCTTGACGAACAGTTCGACCATCGGCTCGGGGCCGTCGAACAGCAATCCCGGTCCGGTGTAATGGAATTGGAAGGGAATGTCGTTGTAGGTGTAAATGCCGGTAGCAACGATGATGTTGAGATCGACCTGCTCGTTGATCCGGACGATGCGCGGAATGTACCGGCCGAGGCCGATCACCGTGGGATCGACGATCGTGCTGATTCCGCGGGACTTCACCTCGGTCAGCTTTGCCACCGCGTCCGCTACCCGTACTTCCTCGTCCCAGGGTTCGGGGTAGTCGGGGTAGTTCTGGCGCAACTCCTCACCCAGAACGAAGACATGCTCGTGCATCAACACCTTTCCCAGATCGGCTGTATCCACCGGCCCACGAACGGTTTGTACTGAACTCATCGATCGAACCCCTGACTGTGATCGCCATCACTAACATGAGACAATGAGCTAGTGTGTCTCACGTGGCCAGGTTCGTCAATAGGCTCGATCCCCCGAGGCTCACCATTTTTCAACGGCCGAAATTGTGCAGTACCGGACAACCGGAGAGAATGTCCCGATGCCTACCGACCTCGAACGCCGACGCGCGATCGACACCGCCGCGAGCATGTACCTCGCGGAGGAACCACTCGACATGTCACTGCTCGCCGAACGTCTCGGCGTAGGCCGCGCGACGCTGTACCGCTGGGTCGGCAACCGCGACGAACTGCTCGGAACAGTGCTGGCCGAGGCCACCGAACGGACATACCGAAAGGCGATGTCACAGGCGTCGGGGCAAGGTCCGGAGTACATTCTCGACGTCTTCGGCCGCGTTATGCGATCGGTGGAATCGTCGACAGAACTGCGCGCGCTGACCAAACGCGAACCGATGGTGTTCATCAAACTCGCGATGATGCCCGGCTCCATCGAATCGATCTCCGCCTCCATCACCGCCGAAATCTTGCAGTCCCAGGTCGACGCCGGCCAACTGACGATCACGCTCTCGCCGCAAGTGCTGGGCGAAGCCCTCGTTCGCATCTGCGACGTACACCTCTACGCCCCCCTGCTCGGCCGAGAAAAGGCCGAGATCGAGACGGCCCTCGACCTGATCGCACTGCTCCTCGGCGTCACCCGCAACTGACACGCTTCGACCGCGTGAACACTACGGCGACACACCGGCCACCCGAGTCCTCAGACGTCTGATGAGTTGTTACTCTTTCGGTACCCACCCGAGAGGCGAGCCGTGTCCGACGACCACACAGGATTCACACTTCGCAGTGGTCCGCTGGTACCGCAACTCGAACAGTTGCTGCGCGGGCGAATCATGCATGGAACGTGGGCGCCGTCCGAGCGCATACCGAGCGAGGCGGCCCTCGCCGTCGAACTCGGCGTCGGGCGTTCCTCGATTCGCGAGGCAATCCGCCTCCTCGCTCGCGACGGACTACTCGAAGTCCGACACGGCGTCGGAACCTTCGTGGCTGCCGCGTCCGAACTCGAACACGTCGACGAATTCACCAAACTTCTTCGACGCTCGAGGATCCTCGAGGTCTTCGAAGTCCGTCGCGCACTCGAGATCGAGGCCGCCAGACTGGCCGCGGAGCGGGTACAACCCGAGGACCTCGACGGCCTGCTGCGTCGACTGACCATGCGACACAGTCATTTCGAGGGTGATGTCGAGAAGTTCGTCGACGTCGACCTCGACTTCCACACCGAAGTCGTTCGACTGTCAGGAAACGCAGTTCTGCTCTCGCTTTTCACGTCGGTGCGTCCACTCCTTCGTGAATCCCTCGTCGAGATGATGGCCCACGAGGCCGGCGTCCCCGACACCTCACATGCCCATGATCAGTTGGTCGAGGCCCTTCAAGACGCCGACCCAGAAGCCGCGGTAGCGGCAACTCGAGCAAACATCGACACCGTCCTACGACGACTGCGTGTGCTCGACGCCTAAGAGAGGTTAGTTCTCGTGCAACACCCCACCGGCACAGTTCTGTCGACCGAACACGTGGATCTCGTCCGCGACGGCCGATACTTGTTGAAAGACATCAACATTTCGATCGAACCCGGACAACACTGGGTCCTCCTCGGCGCGAACGGCGCGGGCAAGAGCACGCTTCTGAGCCTGCTCGGAGCAACCGCCCACCCGACTCGCGGTTCCGTTTACGTCCTCGGCCACAAGTTGGGCCGCGTCGACATGAGGGAACTGCGGATGGACATCGGGCACGTGAACCCTCGTCACACGATCGGAATTCCGATCACCGTCCGCAACGTCGTGATCACCGGCCTCACCAACACCACCGAGGTGATGCCGCGCTGGTCACCGACGCCGGAGCAAGAGGCTCACGCCGACGCACTGATCGATCTACTCGGAATGAGTCCGCGTTCAGACGCGCTGTGGCCCAACTTGTCCCAAGGCGAACGGGGACGAGCCCTGATCGCCCGCGCACTCATGGTCGAACCGCGCCTGCTTCTGCTCGACGAACCGGCGACCGGGCTCGATCTTGCTGCACGCGAACAACTCTTGACGGCACTGGACGACCTCCGCAATCAGAACCCGTCACTTGCCAGCATCCTCGTGACGCACCACATCGAGGAGATCCCCAGCACCACCACACATGCTCTTCTGATCAAGGACGGCGTCGTGACCGCCAGCGGCCTCGCCGAGGATGTGATCACCACCCAGAACATCAGCGAGTGCTTCTCGCATCCCATCGAGATCGAGCGTCGTGGTGGTCGGTGGAATGCTCAGTCGCGGCCACGCGAAAGAGTGTGACCGACAGTAGTTTCAGAGACGTCTGGCGCCGGGTCCCTCCCGGCCCAGTTCGTCTCCAGGGTTGAGCAGGTTGCATGTTTTCAGTGACAGACACCCGCAGCCGATACAGCCCGTCAGTTCGTCCTGCATCCGGTTGATGGCCTGCTTGCGATCCTCGAGGCGTTGATTCCACTCCGTGGAAATCTTGCGCCAGTCCTTCTTCGTCGGAGTTCGCCCCTGCGGCAACGATCCGAATACTTCGGCAACTTCGGCCAGGGGTATCCCGAATCTGACTGCCAACTGGATCAGCGACACCCGCCGGATCGAATGCCGCGGGAACTTCCTCATATTTCCTGCCGTCCGCTCCGCAGGAACCAGACCGAGTGTTTCGTAGTAGCGCACAGCCGACACGGCGACGCCAGTGCGCTCCGATACCTCGCCGATCGAGAGAAGTTCGTCACTCTTACGGATCATTCTGCCTCCCAATGGCTGCGCGACATTGACCTGAAGCGCACTCGAGATTCTACCTTCGACAACATGCACTCCCCCACCGATGCTCCCACCGGAACCTGGCGGCAGCTCCTGAGCGGTCGATACCTCGGCACCGCTACCGTCCTCGCAGGCGGCGTTGCGCTGTACGCGACCAACGTCTACCTGACGACCAGCCTGCTTCCGACTGCCATCGACGACATCGGCGGTCAGCAGTACTACGCCTGGACCGCGACGGTCTTCCTCATTGCTTCCGTCATCTCTTCGATGTTGGTCACCAACGTCCTCGCTGCCAGGGGACCGCGCGGGGCCTACCTGATCGGCCTCGCGATCTTCGCGCTCGGCACCGTTGTCTGTGCGGTCAGCCCGACGATGGAATTGCTGTTGGTCGGCCGCACGATCCAGGGTTCGGGCGGTGGCCTGCTGGCCGGTCTCGGTTACGCCGTCATCAATGCCGCGCTCCCCAGACATCTGTGGACTCGCGGGGCCGCGCTGGTTTCGGCGATGTGGGGAGTCGGCACCTTCGCCGGCCCTGCAATCGGCGGTGTCTTTGCTCAGTTCGGAGCCTGGCGATGGGCTTTCGGCGTCCTGGTCATCGCGACGATCGCAGTCGCCGCTCTCGTCCCCAGCGCGCTACCGGCACATGAACCGGGCAGCACCACCAGTAGCCCGGTGCCGGTCCTCTCGCTGGCATTGCTGACTGCGGCAGCTTTGCTGGTCAGCGTTGCCGGAATTCTGTCCAACCTCGCCGTGACCGCCGCAATGGTTCTCGCCGCTGTGCTGCTACTGATCGCCTTTGTCGCCGCTGACCGTCGCTCGCGCCACGGCGTACTACCGCCGTCGACGTTCAACGCGTCGTCCCTCAAATGGGTGTACCTGACCATCGTCGTCCTCGCTGTCGCGTCGACCGTCGAGACGTTCATTCCACTCTTCGGGCAACGACTTGCCGGCCTGGCGCCTCTCGCGGCCGGATTCCTCGGGGCCGCACTCGCTCTCGGCTGGACTCTCGGCGAAATCCCGAGCGCCTCGGCCACGACCCCTCGTATCGTGCGACGAATCGTTGTCAGCGGTCCGATCCTCGTCGCGATCGGGTTGGGCATCATGGCAGCATTTCTCACCGAACACGCCGGCGCCGGTGCGATGGTCGCGTGGGTGATCGGACTGCTGTTCGCCGGCGTCGGAATCGGCATCGCCTGGCCTCATCTTGCAGTCGGGGCGATGACCTCGGTCACCGATCCCGGAGAAGGTGCGCGTGCCTCGGCTGCCATCAACACCGTTCAGCTGATCGCCAATGCCTTCGGTGCAGCCCTGGCCGGAGTGCTGGTCAACATCGGCGAACCGTCGACGCTTCGTTCTGCGCAATTGCTTCTCTTCACCTTCGCCGCTGTCTCGATCATCGGCATTGCCGTGGCAGCTCGCGCACTTCCGCGAACGCCCGACAAAATCGGCAGCCCCGAAATCGTTCACGACGCTCGCTAAACTGTGAGAAACCCACACGGAGGAGTTGGCCAGTGACAGAACCGGATCCGGGCACAGTGGAAACCGACTTCCCGAAGACGGGAGCTCCCGCACAGCGCGCGCTGATCGCAGCGGGTTACACCCATCTCGCGCAGCTGACGTCCGTGTCCGAGAAGGAACTCGGCGCTTTGCACGGGATGGGACCGAAGGCCTTGAGGATTCTGCGCGAAGCACTCGCCGAACGTGGTCTGAGCTTCGCCGACTGAGCTCTCACATCAGACCAAGCTCGCCCGCACCTGGTTGCCACCTTCGCGCTTCGCTTCGTACATCACCGAGTCCGCGACGCGGAAGAGTTCGGCAAAAGCAGCGTCGACGGACTCACCCGGATTCCGGGGCGCGGTGCGGACCGCCATTCCGATGCTCGCGCTCGTCGGAGGGTCATCGTTCGCTCCGTCCATCGCGGAGCGGATCTGTCCTTCCAGCCTGGAGATCACGCTGACCGGTACCCGTTCGACCACGACGAACTCGTCACCGCCCATACGAGCAGTCAAGGCGGACTGGGTTGTCCACAAACGGATGCGCAGTGCAGTTCGCATGATCGTGCTGTCTCCTACGTCATGGCCGTGAACGTCGTTGATCGTCTTGAAGCGATCGAGGTCGATCACCACTACGAGCAGTGCATCCGCTTCGGTGACCGGAGCGCCCATCAAGTCGTTCACCCGACGCGCCAATCCGCGACGGTTGAGCAGTCCGGTCAACGGGTCGATGTCGGAGGTAGTGGCATCCGAACCCAGGACCGCCAGAACAATCTGTGACACAACAGGAATCACGATGATCGTAGCCAGCACAACCGAGATCTTCGCCAGTCCCAAGCCGACGTCCGCTGCTGGCCCGAACAACAAAGTCCACCCCGAAAGCACCGTGACGGTCGAGGCGAAGACCAAGTGACCGACTTGGAGTTTCGGATTGTGGAAGAACGCGATGTAGCCGCCGATCGACGCGAAAACGACGCACGCGATGAGTCGTCCCAGCGGTTCCGAGTCGGTTGCGGCCGCCGCCGCAATCGCGACGTCGGAACCCACGACAAAGGTGTACGACCACAGCGGCGTAGGCGGAAACAGCCACCAGATCAGGGCCGCGCCGAGGCACAGCGCGATGACCGCCAGATTGACCGCTCGCCAGAACGTACCTTGCGGACCGACGTCACTGAATCGCGCCGACAGCAACACCAGCCCCATCCAGAATGCTGTTCCGCCGACCAGCGCCCGGCAGGAAGTCAAGAACCCGCGGTCCTGGAGGTACCTGCTGAAACTGTGGAACTGGTCCGGCAACTGCCACCAGCGC
This sequence comes from Rhodococcus sp. SG20037, assembly GCF_031763325.1. Classification (NCBI taxonomy): domain Bacteria; kingdom Bacillati; phylum Actinomycetota; class Actinomycetes; order Mycobacteriales; family Nocardiaceae; genus Rhodococcus; species Rhodococcus sp. SG20037. The sequence continues at coordinate 5,748,869 of NZ_CP134497.1, forward strand.
ATGACGACGTCGACCAAACCGTTCATCGCCGATCAGCCGATGCAGCTCCGCAACTTTTGGGCGTACTTCGACGAAACGGACTCGCTGATTTCCCCCCGGAACACACTGGCATATCCGGCAGCATAGTCAGCGGCGACAGACAAAAACCGTTCTGCCGGATTTGAATCGGTCGATCAACTCAAAGCGTCGTAGGCCGCCGATACGTACTGCGCCGATCTCTCGGAACCGAGCAGACCCGGCCCCATCTTGTTCATCACGTACGAGAACGTCATGCGCTTCTCGGTGTCGATGATGATCTGCGAGCCACCCCAACCTCCCCAGAAGCAGATTCGCCCCTCCGGAATGAACGGGACGGACTCGGGCGTCGGCAATCCGAATCCGACGCCGAAGCGGACCGGCACGCCGAGGACGAGGTCGACCCCGTACGACTGCTCCTCGAAGATCTTGTCGATCGTTTCCTCCGACAGCAAGCGAACGTCACCGACCTTGCCACCGCACGCGATCACCGATTGGATCCTTGCGAGTGCCCTCGCATTCGAATGACCGTTGGCCGCACCGATCTCGGCGGCGCGCCACCCGTCGGTCCACGAACCCGTAGCGTCAGCCGGCGGCGCGGTGAATGTCTTCACCATGATGTTGTCCATCCCGAGTGCCGCGATGTCGATCGGCAACGGCGGTGGCGCAATCACATTCGAGACTCGCCCGTATTCCGACTTCGGCAAGCCCAGGCGGAAATCAGCATCGAGTGGGCCGGCGATTTCCTCGTCGATGAAGCGGCCGAGGGTTCGTCCGTCGATGCGCCTGACGACCTCGCCGATCAGGTGGCCGTAGTTGAGGGCGTGGTATCCGGATGCCGTACCCGGTTCCCACCACGGAGCCTGCGTCGCCAACCGGGCGGTGGCATATTCGTCGTCGCAAATGTTCTCGAGGGTGAACGGTTGATCCCACCCCGACACACCCGAGGTGTGCGACAACAGTTGCCGGACCTGAATTCGGTCCTTGCCCGCTGCTGCGAATTCCGGCCAGTACTGCGCGACCGGGGCGTCGAGATCAAGCAACCCGCGGTCGACGAGCATGAGCGCGGCCAGTGCGGTCACGGTCTTGCTGCAGGACCAGACATTGGTAACGGTGTCGCGAGACCAAGGAGCAGTGTGCTCGAAGTCGACCCAACCGCCCCACATGTCGACGACGGATTCGCCGTCGATCGTCAGTGCGATCGCTGCCCCGACGTCCTCGCCGGAATCGAGATTGCGTGCCAGCGCCTCCTTCAAGCCAGAGAATCGCTGGTCACATACGCCTTCGATGTTCGCCACTGACAGCCTCCACAGGAATGATGAAACTTGACGTCAACTTCAACTATGTCGAGTATGTGTCCGATTCACCTGTGGTGTCAATCACTTCAAGTGCCAGAGTCGGCTCAGACCAACGGGATACCCTTGGCGATGCGCCGACGCAGATCCCAGAGATAGAAGTTGTAGGGAAACATCCGCAGAATCTTCGGACTGAACCGATTGACCAGCGCGGCGACGCGCATGGATCGATCGAAGTTACGCTGCTGACGCACTGACCACGGGAGCCGCATTTCGTCACGAAAGGCTTGGGGCAGGAACCCGGTGGTGACAAATCGGTTGAGCGGACCGACCACGGGATGCAACAACTTCGGAGTGAAGGTCGCCGACGCGATCCCGTAGAGATGCTCACGAATCGTCTCGTCGATCGCCACCTTGTCTAGGTTCTCGTTCCAGTAGACCTCGAACGCATCCCGGTCCGCCGGCCACATGTCGCGTCGCATCTGAAGGGTTGTACCGAACGTGGCGCTGCGCTGATAGAACGCATCCCGGGTGACCGGATCGAGATCCCCGTACAAGATTTTGTAGACGTCCTCGAAGCCTCGGTACAGGCAGGCGGCTACCCACAACTGCAGTTCGGGATCGAACGCGTTGTACCCGACCGCACTGTTCTCATCGGAGCGAACATGCTTGTGCGAGCCATTGACTGCGCGCCGGTACAGCTTCTTTTCTTCGTCCGTCGCCAGGCTCGCCACCGCGAGATACGTCAGCGTCGTCCGGGTTCGCTTCACCGGATGCCGATCCAACCGACCCGTCTCGACCTTGCTCTCGTACACGCCGTACCCCACCGCCGGGCGCGCCAACTGCATGATGACGTTGGCGCCGGCTGCCAACAGTCCGAGTCCGGACATCGCCTTTTCGACTTCCGCGTCGATGTCGATCGCCCGGACGCCGACCGCTCCGATGCCGCCTGCCACCGCTTCCTCGCGCCCGTCCATCGAATCCCTACTCACCGTCATGGCAGAACCCCTTCGAGTCGATATCTGCGAACGCATGTTCTCAGATGAGTGAAACGCCGAAATGCCGAGATGTCAAGCAATCTCGGGATGCAAAGATGGTCTTCATGAATGACCAACCGCGTTCGTACGGTGGCGTCGACGGCGCGCTCCGCGTAGCCCAACGACGGGAGGCGCTGATCGAGGCCGGTCTGGAACTCATGGGCTCCGCCGAGCCCGAACTGACGGTCCGCGGAGTGTGCAAGAAGGCCGGTGTCGCGGCGCGGTACTTCTACGAGAGCTTCACCGATCGTGATGCTCTGATGTCGGCCGTCTACGACACCGTCATCACGGACATCGCCGTTTCAACCCAGGCTGCAGTGGACGCCGCCGAGACCGAACGCGGCAAGGCGCTCGCTGGAATCGCGAACATCGTCCGCACTATCGCGAACGATCCCCGTCGCGGACGTCTACTGTTCTCCAGCGCCCTGACGAGCCCTGTCCTGGCCGAGAAACGCCAAGCGTCGACGACGATATTCATCGGTCTCCTGGCCGCCAACGCGAAGACCTTCTACCGATTGAACGACAGCGGTCATCTGACCCTGACCGCCACGTTCCTGGTCGGCGGCCTGGCGCAGACCCTCAGTGCATGGCTCGACGGGTACATCGACGTGACGGAAGAAGAACTGGTCGCCGAATGTGCGGCGATCCTGCTCGCACCCGCCCTGCCGCCGTCTTGAGCTCCTGATTCAGTCCCAGATCCCGATGTTGTCGAGGTGAGCGAGAAGTCGAGCAGCGCCGTCGGAGAACTGCAGACTCATCTGCGCGTCCACCTGTTCTCGATCGTGCTTCTCGAACGCCGCGATCAAAGCATCGTGGCTCGATACCGCAAGCTCACCCCAGCCTGGATCCGTCGCGTAGAGACGAGCAGGGGTGTACCGAATCGCGCCGAACAGGAACCATGCCAACTTCGCACCACCCGCAGCGCGATTGATCAGGCGATGGAACTCGAATTCGCACTGCTCGATCGCAGCTGCATCCGAAGCGTCGACCGCCGCTCGCAAATCGGCATTGAGTTCCGCGAGTTCCGCGAGTTGATCAGCGGTGATGCTGTCCATCGCCCGCAACGCCAGCTTGACCGCGATCTGCCCCTGCAACCAGAAGATGTCTTCGATGTCCTGGCGACTGAGGGGCGAGACGAGATAGCCGCGATGCGGAACCAACTCGACCATCCCCTCGCCGCGTAATGCGACGAGGGCTTCTCGCACCGGCGTGACGCTGACCCCGAGGTCGGCCGCCGTTTCGTCCAGCCTGACGAACTCGCCCGGACGGACCGAGCCGGACATGATCAGGTTGCGAACGTGGTTGGCCACGTCCTCCGACAACTGTGGCCGTCTCCTCAGCTCAGATGTCGCTCTCCGAGTGCGTGCAGACGTTGCCACAACCGATCCTCACAGTCCGTACGTTTTGCCGATGATGTCTCGCTGAATCTCGTTGGTACCACCATAAATGGAGGACACAAGAGTCTTTCGCACATGGTGCTCCATGTCGAACTCAGTCGCGTAACCGTACCCACCCATCATCTGCATCCCCTCGAGCGCGACCTTCTTGGCGGTCTCGGTCAGCTTGAGCTTGGCCATCGACGCTTCCCGCGGGAACATCTTGGTCGGGTTGGCGTCGACCATTCGGGCCACGCTGTAGACCAGCAGACGGCCGCATTCGATCTCCGTGGCGAGATCCGCGATCCGGTGGCGAAGCGCCTGAAACGATCCGACCGGACGGCCGAACTGCTTACGCGTGGTGACGAATTCGAGGGTGTCGTCGAAAGCGCGCTGCGCGGTCCCGAGCATCATCGCCGCGAGGATGAGGCGTTCGATGTTGAGTCCGGCCATGAGTTGACGCCAGCCGTTGCCGACTTCGCCAACCACCGCGTCCTCGGGCAGGAATGTGTCGGTGAAGTAGAGATCGTTGACCTCCTTGCCGCCCATGGTGTCGATTCCACTGATCTTCAATCCGGAGATGTCGGCCGGGACATGGAACATCGTCAGGCCCTCATGCTTGCCTTCACCTCGGGATGTGCGAGCCACCAGAAGGATGTTCTCGGCGAAGTGCGCGTTGGAACACCACGTCTTCTGGCCGTTGATCAGCCACCCACCGTCGACCTTCTCGGCGCGGCAACTCAGATTTCCCACGTCGGAGCCCGCTTCGGGTTCGGACATCGAGATCGACTGAGACGCGCCACGGACGATCCCGCCGAGCACTGCCTCCTTCTGGGCCGGACTGCCGAACTTCTCGTATGCAGCCCCGGTGATGACGGTCGGGCCGAGTCCACCGATCGGCGCCATGCCCTTGGCGGCTTCCTCCAGAAAGATGCACAGGTCGACCGTGCTTCCGGCGGATCCGCCGTATTCCTCCGGGACAGTCAGCCCGAGCCATCCCAATTCCGCCATCTTCTCGTAGAACGCCTGGTTGTGGTTATGGGCGCCATGATCGGTCAGCAGGTCTCGCTGCTCACGGGTACCACTTTCCTTCTTGCAGAACGACGCTACCGACTTGGCGAAATCAGACTGCTCCTGCGTGAAATCCATGTACATCGAAAACTCCCGAGTGAGATGAGGCTGGAGGCTTGTCGGAGCTCGGTCCGACGCATACTGTGACTACCAGCACAGTAAATCACATCACATATATGTGATGCACCGACATGTGGAGGATCTGAAGAACATGACAGAACAGCTCGGCCGCCAGAGCACGTCCACGTCGACAGATCCGAGATCGGACGATCACACTTTCGCGAGCCTCGACCCTCGCAATGATTCCGTGGTCGCGCAGCACCCCATTGCAGACCAGCAGGAGATCGAGAAAGCGGTCGCCGCAGCACGCACGGCGTCGAAGTGGTGGGATCAACTCGGATTCCAAGGCCGCCGGAAGGTGCTCGGCAATTTCCGCGCCGCGATCGCCACTCACGCCGAATCGATGGCGGCGATCATTTCCGCCGAGACCGGAAAACCCAGCGACGACGCACTACTCGAAGTCATGCTGGCCGTCGAACATCTCGACTGGGCGGCACGCAACGCACAGAAAGTGTTGCGCCGCAGACGTGTCGGTGCAGGACTGATCAGCGCCAACCAGTCTGCATCCGTTGGCTACCGGCCGATGGGCGTCGTCGGCGTGATCGGCCCCTGGAACTATCCGCTGTACACACCGATGGGGTCGATCGGCTACGCACTGGCCGCCGGCAACGCCGTAGTCTTCAAACCGAGCGAACTCTCACCAGGCGTCGGCGTCGAATTGGCCCGGCTGTGGAACATCGCCGCACCCGGACACCCTGTCCTGCAGACCATTACCGGTGACGGAAAAACCGGTGCACTTCTGTGTTCGTCCGGTGTCGACAAGATCGCATTCACCGGTTCGACCGCTACCGCAAAGCGCGTAATGGCCGCCTGCGCGGACACCCTCACCCCCCTGGTCGCCGAATGCGGCGGCAAGGACGCCATGCTGGTGGACTCCGACGCCAACCTCGATGCGGCCGTGAGCTTCGCGGCATTCGGGGCAGTGGGCAACGGCGGACAAACCTGTGCCGGCGTCGAACGAATCTACGTCGCAGCGCCCGTGTACGACGCCTTCCTGTCCAAGCTCACCGCCGCGCTACGAGACGCCCACGCCGGCGCCACCGACAGCTCGACCTACGGGCCGATGACGCTGGGAAAGCAGACTGGGATAGTCCGGGGCCAGATCGAAGACGCTCTCAGTCGCGGCGCGAAAGCTGTACTCGGCGGACTTGATTCGTTCAACGGTCCGTTCATCGATCCGATCATCCTGACGGATGTTCCGGAGGATTCCACGGCGATCACCGAGGAGACGTTCGGCCCGAGCGTCGTGGTGAACAAGGTCGCCGACATGAACGAGGGGATCGAGCGCGCCAATGCGTCGAAGTACGGCTTGGGCGCCTCGGTGTTCACCAAGAGTTCGTCGAAGGGCCGAGCAATTGCCGAGAAGCTCGAATGCGGTGTCGTCACGGTCAATTCGGTTCTCGGTTTCGCCGGAATCGCCGCCCTGCCGTTCGGCGGGGTCGGCGATTCCGGATTCGGCCGTATCCACGGAGCCGATGGGCTGCGTGAGTTCAGCAGTGTGAAATCACTGGCCGTTCAGAAGTTCAGCGCTCCACTGGACCTGCTGACCATCGAGCGAAAAGCCAGGGACATGAAGATCTCACGTTGGATGCTGGCGAAACGCCACGCGAAGTCCTGAGAGATCAGGCGATCAGCCGGCGGTGACGAGCACCTGCTCGTCGCTGTCGGCTGCTTCGAGTTCACGAACCAGCGGAAGCACCTTGGCCCCGAAGTATTCGATCTCCTCCTGGAAATGCAGGAATCCGCCGAGAATCAGATCGACACCGCGACGGCGATATTCGACGATCCGATGCGCGATTTGTTCCGGCGTGCCGATCAGTTGTGAGCGGAAACCGTCGTTGTACTGAACCAAGTCCTCGAACGTCGAATCCGCCCACATCCCGTCCTTGGACGCGGTCGATGCGCCGGCCTGTTGGACTGCATTCTTGAATCCCTCGACCGCAGGGCGGTTGGCCTTGGCGATGATCTCGCGCAGTGTGTCCTTTGCTTCCGCCTCGGTGTCGCGGGCGATGATGAATCCGTTGAGCCCGAACTTGACCTCCCGATCGTTCTCACGAGCAACACGGCGAACGTCGACCAACTGTTCGGTGACGCCGTCGTAGTCCTTGCCGTTACTGAAGTACCAATCCGAATACCGGCCCGCGTTCTCACGGGCTGCCGCCGAGTTACCACCTTGGAACAGTTCGGGATTGGGGCGCTCCGGAGTGTTGAGAGGCTTCGGCTTCAACGTGAAGTCGTGGATGCGGTAGAAGTCGCCGCGGAAATCGACGTCGTCCTCCGTCCAGATCTTCCGAAGAACCTGAAGGAACTCGGCGCTACGCCGATAACGCTCGTCGTGCTCGAGCCACGGCTCGCCTAGATGTGTGAACTCGTCCTTGAACCAACCACTGACGACGTTGACGGCAAAACGACCGTTCGACAAGTGATCGGCGGTAGCGCCCAGTTTCGCCAACACGGCCGGCTGCCAGAGTCCCGGATGCACCGCGGCGATCACCTTGAGCTTCTCAGTGGCCAGAAGAAGCGCAAGGCTGAAGCTCGTGGATTCGTGCTGGAATTCGGCCCCATAGCTCGCCTCGTAACGTACCTGGCTCAGGGCGTACTCGAAGCCGTTGTTCTCGGCGGTCTGTGCCAGCTTCTTGTTGTACTCGTAGTCCCAGCTGGTCCGCTGCTCGATGTCGGAGGTGACCAGACCACCACTGACATTGGGCACCCAGTAGGCGAACTTGATCTCGTCGGCGATACGTTCAGTAGACATGAAACCCAGCAAACATGCAGTTCCCAGTGGTTTCCAGGGTAGCGATCACACAGGTTGTAAGTGTTGGGTGGGTGCTGCGACTGTGAAACGGTGGCAGCATGACTGCTGTGGACATTCAGGAGATCGCGCACCGCATCACCAGCGAGGACGAGGCGCTCTCGGTGGCGTCACAGCTGTCCGACGAGTTCGCGGCAGGTGCCGGAGTCCGCGATGCGCAGCGCCTCCTTCCCCACGACGAGGTTCGCACCCTGGCGCGGTCCGGCTTGCTCGGACTCTCGGTGCCGAAGGAGTTCGGTGGCATCGACGCAAGCACCGAGACGTTGGCCGAGGTCTTCCGCCTACTCGCCGAGGGCGATCCCAGCATCGCGCAGATTCCGCACAGCCACTTCACTTTCCTGGAAGCGCTCCGGTACCAGGGGTCTAACGAGCAGAAGCAGTTCTTCTACGCCGAAGCATTGTCGGGCAAGCAGTTCGCCAACGCCCAGAGCGAGCGCGGCAACAAGACCATCGACATCGACGGCACCACTCTCACCCCCGACGGGGAAGACTTTGTGCTCGAAGGTCGAAAATTCTATTGCACAGGAGCACTTTTCGCAGATTGGATCGTGGTGCGTGCCGCCAATGCGGATCAATTCACCGAGACCGGCGCACAGGTGAAATCCGCGGTCTACCTACCCCGGAATACTCCCGGACTGTCGATCGTCGACGACTGGGACGGCATGGGACAGAAGACAACTGCAAGCGGAACCGTGACCCTGGAATCCGTTTCGGTGCCGCGGTTCAATGTCGTACCCTTCACGTCGCTCTTCACTCACCCGACCACCTACGGAGCACAGGCCCAGATCCTGCACGCCGCGATCGACACCGGCATCGCGTCGGCTGCACTGCGTGAATCCGTGAAACTCGCGGCAAAGGCGCGTCCCTTCTTCGAGGCGAAAGTCGATACAGCGGTGGAGGATCCACTGCTCGTTCAACTCGCCGGCGAAGCGGCAATCGAGGTTCGCGCTGCCAGATCCCTCTTGGCGGAAGCAGCGCGATCGATCGACGTGGCGCGTCGTGATCCCACCGAGGACTCCACGGCCCGAGCATCCATCGACGCTGCAACTGCCAAAGTGGTCGGCGCCAGGGCGTCATTGGCGGCCACGAGCACTTTGTTCGAGATCGGTGGCACCAGAAGCGCGGGCGAATCGGCGAACCTCTCCCGATTCTGGCGTGACGCGCGCACGCACACCCTGCACGATCCGACGAGGTGGAAGGTCCAGCACATCGGCCGGTGGACACTGTCCGGGACAATCCCACCGCGGCACGGACTGCTGTGAACACACTCAGTCGGAGTTCATATATCCGCTGATCAAGACTTCCAGTCCTTCCAAGTAGCTCTCAGTCGTCGTCCCTCCCGGCCAGTCCTCGAGCACCTCACTGAGCACCGGCAGTTTCTCGGGCCCGATTTCTCGGATCTTGACCGCGAGAGGTGACACGCTGCCTTCCGGTCGCGTAGTGGTGTCGTAGATGTTGAGCAATGCGCCGAGTGTGTAGTTCCACAGCGCTCGATAGACCAACAGTGCGCGACGAGGTGACATACCGAGTTCGACACACGCGGCCATCGCCCGATCGACCAAGACCACAGCGCCGCTCCCACCACGGCCACCGCGCTGAAGCAACTCGATGATCCAGCGCTCCGACGCCAGCTTTTCGAAGATCGCGGTGAAGATCGTGCGAAGCCGTTCGACCTGATCCTGCGGCAGGACCAGCGCGCCGAGATCTTGTGAGTACACATCGAGCACCGCGCTGATCAGCTGTTCCTTGTCGCCCACGTGCCGGTACAGCGCCATCGGCGTGGTGCCGAGCGACTTCGCCAACGCGCGCATGCTCAACGCGTCGGCGCCGCCGGTCTGAAGCTGCCGTTTCGCCTCGTCGACTATCTGCTCCGACGTGATCGTCGGGGGACGTCCGAGCCGCGGTGATCTCGGTTCCATCTTTTCGGCCATCCGTCGATTGTGCGCGCCCCTGCTACGACGCTCTCGCCCGGGGAACCCCTTGCATCTCAGTCGCCAGCAAGGTAAACCTAACTACTTATGAGAACGCGTATACAAATTAGGTACCTGCAATGACAACAACAACTCGAGCGGTAGCCGCACCGGCTCTGGTCCTCACAGCCGCCGCGGCAGCGCAGTTCCTGGTGGCCTTCGACATGTCGGTCATCAACGTCGCGCTGCCCGACATCCAGGAATCGCTGAACTTTTCCGACGCCGGGTTGTCCTGGGTCGTCAACGCGTACGCCCTCGCCTTCGGCGGACTGCTGCTTCTCGGCGGTCGTCTGTGCGACGTGATGGGCACTCGTCGAGTTCTGGTTTCCGGGCTTCTGCTGTTCGCCCTCGTCAGCATCGTCGGCACCTTCTCCGTGTCCGCCGAAATGCTTGTCGGAGCTCGGGCGCTTCAAGGCGTCGGCGCTGCACTGATCGCGCCGGCCGGGCTCGCCGCCCTCAGTCAGGCCTTTCCCACCGGACGCGCCAGGGCCAAGGCATTCGGCATCGGCGCAATGTCGTCAGCACTGGGCGGCGCACTCGGTGTCGTCCTGAGCGGCATTTTGACCGAAGGGCTCAGTTGGCGATGGGTGATGTTCGCCGGCGCACCAGTGGCCCTGATCGCCGCAGTTGCCGGTGCCCGCGGCCTGCCGGCCGGCCAAGCCGCCAGAGGCGGCTCTCTCGATCTCCCCGGAGCCATCTTGGCGACGGCCGGAATCACCGCCCTTGTCGGCACAGTGATCGCCACGGAATCACATTCCTGGACTTCGGGTTACGTGCTGGGTGGATTCGCGCTCACGATCGCGCTGCTCACTGCGTTCGTTGTGGTCGAAAGCCGCTGCGCCACACCACTGGTAAGACTGTCCACCCTGCTTCGACCCCGAATCGGACTGGCCAACGCCATCATGTGCCTGGTGTGCGCGGCACAGTTCAGCGCGTTCTTCTTCGTCTCACTCTTCCTGCAACGCGGGCTGGGCTATTCACCGACCATCACCGGTCTGGCTTTCCTGCCCTTCTGCTTCGGCCTGGTGATCGGCATCCTCGCATCCACCAAACTCCTTCCGCGCTACGGAGTTCGACCGTTGCTCGTAGTCGGAACAGCAGTCGCCGCATTCGGAACTTTCATGTTTTCGACCATGAACCTCGACAGTCCCTTCTGGGCCGTCATCCTGGTGCCTTCGCTTCTGGCGAGCATCGGCATCGGTCTGTCGTTCATGCCGCTCAGTAACGTCGCCACCGCCGACGCTCCCCCCGAAGAAGTCGGCATGGCATCCGGGCTACTGAGTACATCGCGTCAGATCGGCGGTTCACTCGGACTAGCCGTTCTCGTGAGCGTCGCCGCTTCCTCGACGGCACGTTCGGACAGCGCGCCGACCGAAGCACTGGTTTCCGGATACTCCCAAGCCCTCTTCGTCTGCTCCGGCCTACTGCTGGCCGGTACCCTCCTGTCCTTCTTCTTCCCACGAATGGATCGTTGACCTCAGATGTTCACCACCCGAACCGCATTCGGCATCGTCTCGGCGCTTCTCCTGACCGTCGCCGGCGCAAGCGCGTGCAGCAGCTCCGCCGAGTCCGACACCGCCTCTGCAACTCGCTCCGTCACCCACGAACTCGGCACCGTCGAAGTTCCGGCCTCACCGCAGCGCATTCTCGCGCTCGACGAGTACGCGGGGTTGAGTGCACTCGCACTCGGCGTGAAGCCCACCGTCGTCTACAGCACCCTGCGATCGGACGTCGCCAAGTCGATTCTGCGCGAGCAGGGCGTCGAAGTTCTCGACAAGCCGACTTTCTTCGCCAACCCCGCCGTCGAGGAGATCGCGTCCGTCGAACCCGACGAGATCTTGATGAGCAATGCCGGTCCACTACCGAGCCTGTTCGCGCAGATCAATTCCGTGGCGCCAACCTTGGTCCTCCCGTACTCGGCGCCGTGGCGTGATGTGCTCGAACAAGCTGGGGCACAGCTCGATCGAGGCAGCGAAGCTACCGCCATGATCGGAAAGCTGGAATCCGGCCTCGAAGGCGTCAAGTCCGCGGCTGCCGGCCAGAGCCTTGCGATCCTTCTCGGCTACAGCGGAAACCTGTTCACCGTGCCACCGACCACTCCCATCTCCACACTGGTCACCGAGGCCGGATTCACCAGGCCGGCATCGGAAATCAACGCGACCAACAATCAAGACACCGGCACGATTTCCCCCGTCTCGCCGGAACTCCTACCCGAGCATGCGGCGCAGACCGTCGCCGTACTTTCCGGGCAGCAGTACGACGCATCCATCGTGCGAAACACTCCACTGTTCGACAACCTGACACCCGATCCGGCGCACGCTCTGGACGTCAGCGGTGATCTCTGGTTCGGCAGCCATCCTTTTGCCATCTACTGGATCATCCAGGATCTGGACGGCATCGCACATGGCAAGGGGCAGAACAGTATTGGAACCCTCGACAGCGCCGACGCGCGATGGGCGGCATTCAGCGCGCTCTGACGTCCTGACGAAAGGTCAGCGGAGAAACACCCACCCGGGTGGCGAAGAACTTCGTGAAGTTCGCAGAATCGTCGAACCCCAACTTCGACGCCACCTGGGTGACCGTGTCCGTGCCGAAAGACAGCAGACGTTTCGCTTCGAGAACCACACGCTGATCGATGTACTGCTTTGCCGTCATCCCGGCAGCGGCTCGGGTGGCCCGCAGCACAGTCTTCTCGGAGTACCCGATCTTGTTGGCGTACTCCGAAACCGAACGGACCGTGGCGAAGTCACGTTCGACAACGGCATGAAACCTTTCGAACACGTCATTGTGCGCCAGCACGGAACTCTGTTCCTGTCCACCGAGATGGGTCAGTTTCAACAGAATTGCTGTCAGCGTGTGCCGCAGAATGGCCGCGCGAACGACCGGCGCGGAAGTATCCGGGCAGCCGTAGTTCAGGTTCAGGTGTTTCATACCCGTGCTGATGGTCTCGAGGTTCTCGCCGGACAACTGCCACGCTGCCTGCCGACTGCGAGCGTTCCCGTCCAACAACTGCTGACTGACGGCATCGAGCGACGAGGGCGTGAACAGAACAACCGTCGCCTCGAAATCCTGGATTCGCCCCCACTGTTGCACCTGCCCCGGTCTGACCCAGAACACGGTCCCCGGGCTCACCGCGTAGTTCACGAAGTCGATGGTGTGTAGCGCCGAACCCTCGGTCACCAACGCGAGCAAGTGAAATTGCGGACGTTGGGGGCCGACGAACTCTGCGCTTCCCCCGTTGATGCGAATGGTGTCCAGGCTGAGTACTTCGATCTCGGTCGCGTCAGCCACCGAAGATGCGTACCCGACGTCCCGGACGGGTACGTGTCTGTTTTTCACTAGTTCGGGACTCATCTTCACCGTGACCGAATACCCGAATGCGACATACCGTCAGGGTATCAATCAGTTCACGCTCGGATAGGAATCTTCCAGTGCAGACATCACGCTCGGAAACAGCAGGCACGACGCAACTCACCTACGTCTTCGACGCCTATTGCGGGTGGTGTTTCGGCTTCGGCCCTGCGTTGACGGAGTTCGTCCGTCAAAATGCCGATTCCATCGACTTGTCCGTGGTCAGCGGCGGACTGTTCACCGGTGAGCGCGTCGCGCCCATGTCTTCGGCTCCGTACCTGAAATCAGCCAACGCCACCATCGCCGCCCAGACCGGCGCTGTCTTCGGTGACGGATATTCACAACTGGTGACTGATGGGCGGTTCGTCATGGATTCGACGGATGCAGCGATCGGACTCGCCGCACTGCGCGCGCAAGATCCGACACGCGCCCTCGACATCGCGGAGGCCATGCAGATCACGTTCTACCGAGACGGTCGCAGCCTTTCCGATCCCGAGACGTACCGATCCATCGCGGAATCCCTCCAACTCGACCCATCTGCCGCGGTGTCTTCCCTGTTCACCGCCGCCTCGAAGGATGCCGCCCGCGCTGATTTCGTCCGAGCACGCAGGCTCGGCGCCACTTCGTTTCCGACGCTGTTGTTCCACGGGAGCGACGGGTCCGTCGTGAAATTCGGTTCTCCGACCAGTACCGCGGCCGATCTCACCCGCGACCTGAACACGTGTGTGCGGGCGTATGCGGTGGCTTGACCCACCCACCTTGCGAGTGAAAGGTACGCCCGGCGCCTTCAGTACGCCGAACGTACCTTTCGCTCAGCGTGACTTCACCCAAATCACTTCGGCCCTCCTTCTGGTTTGATGAACACCGAACGAATCGCACCAAAGGGGAAACGACAGTGGTTTCAGATCCGATCACGGGCCTGGAGATGGAACTTGCCGACATGTGGCAACGAGGACGCGCCCAGGCGCGCACCTATGCGCGCGCAATTCATCCCAAACTCGATCCGGCGCTCTACCCGGTTCTGGTCATCCTGAACCGTTCGGATGCGGTGCGGATGTCCGACCTGATCTGCACCCTCGATATCGAGAAGTCCACCTTGACCAGGCAAATCGACGCCGCAGCTCGACTCGGCCTGGTGGAACGAATCCCCGATCCCGACGACGCTCGCGCCAAGTTGGTAGCTCTGACCCCTGAGGCGCGAACGAAGCTCACGACCATCCGCAATCACCAGATAGATCGCTGGCGCGCCCGACTCGAGAAATGGGATACGGACGACATCACCACGCTGACAGCGCTGCTTCACCGACTGGGCAGTTCCGAGGACTGACGACAAATTAGTCGTGATGGGCAGCCCACTCGAACAGCCGGACGATTTACGCCGTCACGACAATTCTGCAGCAGCACGCAGGATCAACTGGGTGACCTCGTGCGGGTGGGACGCCAAGGATGCATGGCCTGCGTCGAGTTCCTCGATCTCGCGGGCACCGATACGCTCTGCCATCCATCGCTCGGTTTCCGGCGGAATCATTCGGTCCTGCCCTGAAACCTGATACCAACTGGGCTTCCCACGCCATGCCGGCGGCCCTGACGGGTCCGAGAAGCACTGACCCGCAATGGGTTTCTGCGTCAGCGCCATGACCAATGCTTCGGTGTCGTCGAGATCCTGACTGAAACTCTCCTGAAACTTGTCCGGGGCGATCCACAAGAAGCCCTCGGCGTCCGGCGCGATGTTCGCCGCGCCCGCCGGCTGATCCGTGCGGGCGAAGATACTTCCCAGGCTGTCACCCTCGTCCGGCGCAAAGGCAGCGATATATACCAGTCCCACAACGTTTTCCGCATGACCCGCGCCTGTGATCACCGCGCCGCCGTACGAGTGTCCGACCAGCAGGGTCGGGCCGTCCATCGATTCGGCCAACTTCCTGGTCCGGTCCACGTCGTCGGCGAGCGAAGTAAGTGGATTCTGGACCGCAACCACTCGATGCCCGGCGTTGTGCAGGGTGGGTATGACGTGACGCCAATGAGAACCGTCTCCCCAGGCTCCATGTACCAGAACGATGTTTACCTTCTCTGTCATGACCAACTCCTCCAGATACGCAGTGCGACGAATACTCCGACGATCGGCAAGCCTTCGAAACCCAGGCCTTGCCTGTTACCCAGGTTAAGGGGATCCTGGATCAATAACCATGACCAGATTGCCAAGTTTTTGTGCAGAAACGCCGAATGCTCGAGACATCGGAGTGATCGATCCATGAGGACAACATCATCACAGCGGTACGTACCCACCACCGACGAGACTCGAACCCGGGACACCCTCTCGCACGTTCTCGAAGTCGTCCACCTTCGCGGTGATCAGATTCATCGCTGCGTCCACGGCGAGAACTTCACCGTGGAGGTACCCGCTGGGGTGCGAGCACTTCACATTGCCGAGCACGGTGACATCGTGATCAGAACGCAGGGCAAAGCCCCGATCGAACTCGGCCCCGGGGAACTCGTACTGTTACCCCATGGGCATGCTCATACGATCGAGAATGCGATGCCGATGCACCCGAAAAACGAAACATGTTGGCTTTTCGGTACTTTCACACTCGACGACGTCGCAGCGCAGCGACTGCTGTCCGTTCTGCCGGACTTCGTCGAACTGCGCGCGACACAAGGGACCCCGGTCGAGTGGCTCGAGGTGAGCAGCCGACTGTTGGGCGCCGAGGTGGACGATCCGAAACCTGGTTCCTCCGTGATGGTTTCCCGGATTCTCGACCTTCTCTTCGTCCAGATCCTCAGAGCGTGGGCTCGAGCGGACGGATCGAACGGCGGATGGTTGACCGCAGCAATGGATCCACGAATCGGGCAGGCCCTCGAGGCCGTCCACAACGACCCGTCACGCAACTGGACCATCGACGAACTGGCGACGCTGTCCACCCTGTCGAGATCGTCTTTTGCGGAGCGCTTCTCGCGACTGGTCGGCCAGACGCCCGGCGCTTACATCACCGAGCGCCGACTCGACCGTGCCGCCGAACTACTCGTGCAAACCACCGAGCCGGTCGGAACCATTGCGATAACTGTCGGCTACGAATCCGATGCCGCGTTCAGCCGCGCCTTCCGTCGACGATTCGACGCCTCGCCGTTGAACTGGCGAAAGTCCAACTCCCACAATCACTGACGTCAGGTCGCAGCGATTACGCCTGCGACCGGGATCCGGCCGAGAACTGCAACGCGGAAGTCCACCATCGCGCGCTCCACGTGATTGGCGCTCGAGACCACAACCACGCCGGTCGCGCCTCGATCGGCGAGAATCCGCGCAGAGTTGATCGCATTCTCGACCGTCGACCACGAAGTTCCCTCTTCGGTGATCCGGCCCGGGTTGACGCCGTTGGCAACGAGCCATTCGCGCATCGCCCTGGCTTCCGTTACTCCGGCCTTCGGAGCCCCACCGCTTGTGATGATCGGAGACTGCGGGTACTGACGGGCCAGCTGGAGCGCCGCCTGAAGCCGGTCGACCAACATCGGACGCATCGTGCCGTCGTCGAAGAGGCCGGCACCCAAGACGACGATGTTCGTGCCCACGGGGTTGAGGTCGAGCAGCACGGGCGACTGGCGTGTCAGCGTCTCAGCACTCGTGCACGCGAGAATGAGAGACCGCACCGGTGTTTGGCAGCCGCCCACCGTCGACAGGATGCCGTTGACGACCGTCGTCGGAGTGATGTCGGCACTCGCTGTCGCCGGCGTCAATCCCACTCCGGCTGCGGCGATTACCGAAGCAGCAATCAATCCCTTCGTCAGAGACCTACGAACATTTGCCATGTAGCCGAACCCCCAGATTGTCGATTGTCCAGCCCACGGTAACGAACATTTCGTCGCGATTGCATCATTTGACTCAAATTTACTGTTCACTGACCGTCACACAGATTAAACATAAATATTGGGCAACAATTCGGGTTCGAAACCGTCATCTACCAGCATCTCGAATCGACGCGCCTGCCGCGTTACCGATCTGAGCTGCAGCATCCCCGAGCAGGTCGGCCACACTGAACGGCAACAATTCGTTGTTGCAGATCACGATGTTGCATCCGGGTGTTCCTGCTCGCCCCGTCCCGACCATCGTGTCGAAGATCAATTCGGGGTTCGCGAAGCCGACGAGCTGTGACGGATCGTCGATGAGCGGACCACCCGACCCATGCACGGGAGGCCCGACGTACGGCGGCGGTGGAACGTCCACGATCGAAGCGACGACAAGCCGCAAGAACTCCTGGAGATAGAGATCCCGAGGCGCGTTCTGCCACACCGGATGCGAAACATACTTGCTCACCGGCGCATTCACGGAGTAGAAGTCCTCGCCCGCGTTCACTCAGGTCAAGAAGCCGTACCCCCCATTGGACGGAGAGGGCGCGGACAACTCGTCGAGGTAGGCGGAGTCGATCAACGTCTGATCACGCCACGCGCCTCGTTGCACCATCAGCTGACCCAGTCTGGCCATGTCTCCCGACCACATTGCCAATCCGAGAATCGGACACGTTCACAGAGAACCACAGACGCATCACGTTTGGGAAGAGTCAGCCTCCATTCCGAGCGCGCGACGCGCTCCCAGCGCCATGGTGACCTGTACAAGATCTTTCGGTGACGACAGGTCAAGTCCCGTCAGGGAACTCGCTTTACGCAGGCGGTACACGACCGTGTTCGGGTGTACGTGCAACTGCCGAGCGGTGGTAGCTCGATCGAATCCGGAGTCGATGAAAGATTCGAGCGTCTCGAGCACGGCAGGATCGGACTCCAACCGCGACAACACATCTGCGAGGATCGGCAGCGCAGCGCTCGGGCGGGTCAGTTGATACTCGACTGCAAGATCCTCGAGACGCACGACCCCACTTGTACGGCCGTACTTTCGGGCAACGTTCAGCACCTCGCGCGCCTGCGACACCGCTGCGGGAATTGCCGGCGGTGCCGCGACATGTACGGCGGCAACCGTCGATGCACCGATGACCTTCTCGAGATCACCCAATCGTCGACACAATGAAAGATACTGCGGACTCGACGCCCAGTTCCCCTCAGCGGGTTCCGATTCCACAATAGGAATCAGTACGGCTCCGCCACTGCTCCCGAGCACCCCGAGCGCTTTGTCACGCCCCACCTGATCAAGCTCTCGTTGCAGGTGGCGCACCTTTCTCCGCTCGGCGACGGCAGTGTCCACCTCGGTCGAGGACTCGTCGTCATTCCGTTCGACGTGCAGCGCCACCACCCAGTACAGGCGCGCCAACCTGATGCCCACATCGTCGGAGACCCGATCAACATCGACACCCGTCGAAAGTGCTACGAACAATGACCTTCGCGCAGAATCCTCGTCCGTCTGGGTGGCATGGTCGGAACCGTAGCCGGCAAGAACCGCCGACGCGGAGGCCGCGGTGTATGCATTCAGGAGTCGTCCGGTGCGGGCAAGTGCGACACCGTCTTCCGGGACCGCCCATTCGCTGATGGTCTCCCACCACAGCCCGGCTGCCAAGTGATATGCCCGCAGCACCTCACCGAGCGGAACCAATTCCTGAGCCCGTTGGCGAGCCGATTCGCTGATGTCGGCGAGCAGCTCGGGCGCCAGATCGGCGCCGGTCCGCAGCATCGAAATGAACAGTTCCAGATTGCGCCTCACGATGGTGGTGACGTCGTTACGCAATGCCTCGTCAGGGAGCAACCGGTAGAAGGTGACGTCGCGGTGGACCAGATCGACTGTCTCAATGACCAGTGGATGGGTGCGTTGCGCCAGTCGGTCGGCCAGAGATCTGCCACCAACCAGGATCGGCTCGAACGGCAGATCTTTGTTTCCTGACACAAAACCCTCCACAGAATTGAATTGCCACCACAAGGCCGACCTGCCTTTTTCCTATCACTATGTAACCCACGCCACTCACGAATTCACAATCGGCGGCGTAACTGGAAGTACCACCTTCGACCAATAGGAGCCTCGAGTGACGTGGAAAACGCGCAGCGCAGCCATTCTGGCAGGCGTCGTGGCTGCCGGTTCGATCGCGGCTCTCGGGACCGGTGTGTCGAGTGCCAAGACAGCGGTCAGCACTATCCAGTACGTCGCGCTCGGCGATTCCGCGGCGGCCGGCCCACTGGTCACCGCGCAGGACTCGTCGTCACCGGGCTGTCTACGATCACTCGACAACTACCCGTCCGTGGTGGCGCGAGAACTCGGCGCTCAACTCACGGATATGACCTGCTCGTCGGCGCGATCCGCCAACGTCACGGACACCGCACAATCGACGTTCTCCGGTCAAGTATCACCGCAGGCCACAGCATTGGGGCCTGATACCGACCTCGTCACCATCACCATCGGTGCCAACGACATCTCGTTGTTCCCGACAGTTCTGAGCTGCGTCAATCCACTCCCCGAACCCACCGGAACGTCCTGCCGTGACAAGTTCACCTCCGGTGGCGTCGATCAACAGCGACAGATGATCGAAAATGCGTCCACAGGTTGGAGTTCCATGATCGAAGTCGCGCAGGATCGAGCACCGTCGGCGCGCATCGTCGTGGTCGGATACGGAACATACATCCGTGGTGGCGGCTGCCCCGGCACTCAGCCGTTCTGGCCGCGCGACGCCGACTATCTCCAGAGTGTGATCGACTACGGCAACACGGTCATGGCAGCAACTGCGGCCCGTCACGGCGTCGAGTACATCGACATCACCGAAACCACTGCCGGGCATGACATCTGCACGGACCCTGCCACTGCTTACTACACGGGAATCGTCCCTACCCAGCCGGCGGTTCCACTGCATCCCACTGCGGCCGGGATGCAGGCGATCGGCAAAACGGTCGCCGACGCTCTGTCCTGAGCTTCTCCCCCAGCACAATTCATTCAGCACTCGCGAAAAGGGTGGAACAATCATGTCAATTCAACGAGACGCTCCGCCGCTGCCGTCCGTCGACGGCGCCCCTGTCGGAACACGTGACAAACTACTCGGCGGCACACTCGTCGCCCTGTTTCTCGCGAACATGCTCAACTTCTTCGACCGGGCGATCCCCTCGGTCGTTGCCGAGCCGATCAAGAACGAGTTTTCGCTCAGCGACTTGCAATTGGGATTGATCACCTCTGCATTCACCCTCGTCTACGCAGTCGCAGGACTGCCTCTGGGCCGGTTGGCCGACACGAAGAACCGTCCCAAGATCATCGGGATCGGACTCCTGGTGTGGAGCGGACTGACGGCAGCAACCGGTGCCGCCGGCAGCTACGTGCTGTTCATCCTCGCGCGTCTCGGCGTCGGTGTGGGCGAAGCGACCTTCACACCCGCAGCAAACTCGATGATCGGCGATATCTACCCGGCGGAACGACGCTCACGCGCACTTGGTGTCTTCATGCTCGGTTTGCCAATTGGCCTCATGCTCGCCTACTTCACCGTCGGCAAGATCGCCGAGGCATTCGACAGCTGGCGTGCACCGTTCTTCCTCGCGGCGATTCCCGGTGTCCTGCTGGCAGTCGTGCTCTACCGCATGGCAGATCCGGTTCGTGGTGGTTCCGAAAGTCCGGAGGCCCGCGCAGCCGCTGTTTCACAGGCACCGATCACCCGCCCGATCCGTCGTCTGCTCGCAATTCCCACGCTTCGTTGGCTCATCCTTGCCGGGCTGACGTTCAACTTCGCCGCCTACGCAGTGAATTCGTTTGTCGTCCCACTGCTCATGCGCCAGTACCACCTGAAGCTGACTGCGGCGGCATCGGTCACGGGCATCATCGTCGGAATCACGGGCCTGATCGGATTGCTTCTCGGCGCTCGCTACGCTGACAAGGCCAGCGCACGCTCACCGCGCGCACGGTTGATGATCGGTGTCGGAACCTCGGCATTGGCGGCACCTTTGACGGCGCTGGCACTGTTGCAACACGGCGGAAACGTCGTGATGTTCACGCTCTTGTTCTCGGCCGGGTGGCTTCTGGCTTACGGCTTCTACATCAGCGTCTACCCTGCCATTCACGACGTCGTGGTTCCCAGGCTCCGCGGCACTGCGACGGCGCTGTTCTTCGCTGCCATGTACCTTCTCGGCGGATTCTCCGGACCGGTTGCCGTTGGAGCGATCTCGGACTGGTTCGCCAAGCGTGCACTTGCAGATGCCGGTACCGGGAAGTTGGCTCAGTACGCCGGCGACGGGTTGAACTCGGCCATGTATCTCGTGCCGATCATGTTGGCACTCACCGCGGTATTCATCTACCTGGCTACCCGCACTGTAGGCAAGGACTCCGCGCGCATGCAAGCGGAGCTGAGCCAGGCCTGACCGACAAGTTCACGGGCGGTGGCGGGACCCTGAGGCCCCGCCACCGCCGAGTTCAGTTGACCGTAATCGCCAGAGTCGACAACATGGACCGCAACATGTCCGGCAAGCGAGCGATCATTCGCTGCTCGGTTATCCGAACGGAGACGGGCGCGGCCAGCGTCGCTCGCCACAGTTCCGGTTGATTCTTCATCAGGTTGTTGTAGACCGGGAGCAACTGATCGTTGATGTAGGTCCAACGACCATCCCGGTCCGCCCAGTTGAAGTCCGGAAGCGGCGTTTGCACAACAGCATTGCCCACCGCGAACGAGAGCGGGTTCGACTCGCGTGGCGGCACGACGCCAGGCATCGACGGTGATGCGGCGAAGGTGGTCAGGTAAGTCAACGAGCGACCAACGCTGCCGCGGTAGGCCTTCGCCTCGTCCCACTGATCACCCACCGACTGGTACTGCTCCCTTCGCAGCAGACGCACATTGCCGTCGAAGACCGATTCCGGTGTCCCCGAAGCAATGTTGTTCCACGCGATACGGGCGTTCTCGTCGAGCAACCCTGCGCGATCGAGTTCGGCGATGCCGTCGACACCGTCGTGAACCCACGCCATGTGCATGGGAATCAGGTCCGAGTAGATGTGTTTGCTCATCGCAATCACTTTCCCCTGGAACCACATCACGTCCTCGGGGCGAATCTCGTGGCCGACCTCGAGAAGTGCCGCAATGTCCTCGGGTGCTCCCATCGACGATGCAACCGGCGACCCGATGCGGTCGATCTCTCGCCAGACCAGTGCCATCGCCTCGCTGATCGCTTGGACTTCCAGCACAACCCGCCCGTAGTCCAAGTCGAGGAGTCCACCGGCGAAAGCGGGCCCGACCATTCCTCCCATACCTGCCCACTGCAGCTCTCGATGCTCGAGCTGGAGTCGCTCGTAGAACTGGAAAGTGTTGGTGAGGTTTCCGAGATTCGCGTGCACACCGTCGAACGGAGTCCACGAAGCGAGATCGATACCTGCCGACTCCGTCCCGACCGCGAGCCAGTACTGCTTGAGCAGTGTCTGATAGCGATGCGGATCCACTCCCGAGGCTCGGGCGGTATCCACCAAAGACCGCAGCGTCGCGGAATCCGATGGCAGAGAAGGATGCAGGCCGCCCGTGGCTTCGGCGTTTGCGTTCACTGCTTCCAGGTCGAGGTACCTGTCGAGCTCACCAGTACCCGCGGACGCCCTGCCTCCCAGTACGACGGCACCGCCGATACCTGCCGAAGCAACGAGAACCGTGCGCGCAAAATCCCTGCGCGTCAGAGACTTCCGCAAGCTCATCGTCCCTCGGCTTCGTCGAACGTCTTTGCCAGCCAGGCGATGTCCTGCATACCCAGCTGATCGGTCACCGTCTTGTACAGGTTGGTCACGTAATCGAGCGGCCCGCACTGCGACGGGAGCAGGTCCACGTTGCCGCCGTCTGCTCGATATGTCTGCGCCAATTGCTCTGCCTCACTGAAGGGAACGAGAAAGTCGTCCTCACAGGAAGAAATCAGAAGCTTGGAAGCCGGCGCCTGCTTTCCCAACGTGTTGTCCGCGTACGCCGCGGCCAGCGCAGGGATCGTTCGGGGCGAAGGGTTGGTGAGTAGGACGTCGAACGGAACGAATGGGAGTCCGAGGTAGAGCGCCTGGCAGGACGCGCGGAAGGCTGCGGCGACGTTGTGACCGATCGGAGTCAGATGATCGTCGAGCCGAACGTCGGGGTAGCCCGCGTCGAATCCGAGAATGCTCGAGAAGACGAATCCGGAACCGATCCCACCGGCCGCTGTTTCCTCGAACGTTGCGGGGTCGATCATCATCGCCTGAATGGCACTGGCCTGGACGTTCAGTTCCGGCGCATAATCATGGGCTTGTTCCGCGGCAAAGCCCGCTGCGACACCGCCTCCGGCGACACCGTAGATGCCGACAGGGGTGTCTGATTCGAGGCCGCCTTCCGGAAGCGCGAGTGCTGCCCGAACGCCGTCGAGCGTTGCCTTCCCTGAGAACTGTCCGATCGAGAACGGATGGGGAGCAGTGTCGCCGTCGTTGCCGACGTCGCTCATCATCACTGCCCAGCCGTGGCCGAACATCTGAGCCACCGGGCCGAGCGCCGAGAACATCGCCGGGTCGCTCTGATTGCCGCCGGTCCACTGGTGACTTGGTGCGCAGTTCGCGCCGAGGCTGTCGTTCGCCTCGGCGTATCCGATGATCTTGCGATCACCTGGCGCAGTTCCGTCCTCGGGAATCATCAGAATTCCGGTGCTGATCACCTGCCGACCGAAGTGATCAGTGGTGGTGTACATGAGTTGGTGAGCCGAGACCACGTCGGGACGGACCTGGTAGACCTGCACGCTGACCGGACGCGCTTTGAGAAGTGTGCCGGGGGCGGTACCCGGCTCGATTTCAGGTTCGTCGAACCACGGATCATCGGACGAGAGCCCGAGTGGAGTCAATTCGGTGGAAATGTCAGCGCCTTGGAGTGCCTTCACGACCAACGGGTTGAACACGTCGGCCAGGTCGACGGTCTCCTGCGCACCAGCCGGCGACCCCACCGCAAACAAGGCCACTGCCAGGGCCGATGCCGTTCCGGCGCGCCATGACCACCGTCGCCACGTCGAGTCAAACATCGTTCACGAGTTCCTTACTTTCGGGTAATGAGCACCCCTACACTCCCATTCACCTGCATTAACAGACAAGTCGGGCACCCATCCGTTGGCCGAAAACCTCGATCGGGCTTAGGCTGACGGCACCTGTCCGGCAAGTCTGGCGTGGGAGGTTTGTCTGTGAGTGCTCCGACCCGTGTATCGCGAGCTACCGGCGATTCACTCCAAGCTCGACCGCGGCCGTCCAACATCACGTGCAAGATTCTGATGGCCGTGACAGGACTGATCTTCGCCGCTTTCGTTCTCGTCCACATGATCGGAAACCTGAAGGTCTACACCGGTGCCGATCACTTCGACGACTACGCACACTGGCTACGAACGGTGTTCGAACCCTTCCTGCCCTACGAGGGACTTCTGTGGATTCTTCGCATCGTCTTGCTCGCGTCATTGGTCGCACACGTCTGGTGTGCCTGGCTGCTCACCGTCCGCGGACGCCGAGCTCGAGGAAAATTTCGACGTAAAGGTCTGGGAATCAAGTCCTTTACAGCGCGCACGATGCCCGTCACCGGAGCTGTGCTGCTGCTATTCGTCATTTTCCACATACTCGACCTCACGACCGGAACCCGACCCATCGGCAGCAGCGAGTACGAAGCGGCCACGCGCACACAGAGTTACGCATACGACAATCTGATTGCCAGCTTCGAGCGTCCGCTGGTGGCAGCGTTCTACATCGTCGCGATGGCTCTGCTGGCAATGCACCTCGCGCACGGGCTCTGGAGCGCGGTCAACGATCTCGGCGTGACCGGCCAACGACTGCGCCGGATTGGCGTTGCACTCTCCGGAATCTTTGCGCTCGCCGTGATGGTCGGAAACATGTCGATCCCCATCGCGGTCATGACCGGCGCCATCTCGAAGACAGGAGCGTCATAAGTGAACAGCTTCGAACTCGACGATCTGCGCAGCATCGGGACACCGGTGGACGGTAAGGTCCCGGCCGGCGATCCGGCGACGGCCTGGCCCACTCGCAAACTCGACTACAAGCTCGTCAGCCCACTCAACCGGCGCAAGTTCACGGTCATCGTCGTCGGTACCGGCCTCGCCGGCGCGGCCTGCGCCGCCTCCCTCGGTGAACTGGGCTACCACGTCGAGTCCTTCACCTTCCACGATGCACCCCGCCGTGCACACAGTGTCGCCGCGCAAGGAGGCATCAACGCTGCTCGCGCTCGAAAAGTGGACAACGACAGTCTCGCCCGCTTCGTGAAGGACACCGTCAAGGGCGGTGATTTCCGGGGCCGTGAGGCCGACTGTTTCCGTCTCGCCGAAGAATCCGTACGCGTCATCGATCACATGAATGCCATCGGGGCACCGTTTGCTCGCGAGTACGGCGGCACTCTGGCCACCCGATCCTTCGGCGGCGTTCAGGTGTCGCGCACGTACTACACGCGCGGGCAGACAGGCCAGCAGTTGCAGATAGCGTCGTCGCAGGCACTGCAACGTCAGATCGCAGCCGGAACGGTCAACCTACACACCCGAACCGAGATGCTCGATCTCATCGTTTCGGACGGGCGAGCACAAGGGATAGTCACACGCGATCTCGTGACCGGTGAGATCGGCGCCACCACAGGCCATGCCGTCGTACTGGCATCCGGCGGCTACGGAACCGTATTCCACAAGTCCACACTTGCGAAGAATTCCAACGCCACGGCCGCCTGGCGAGCGCACCGACGCGGTGCGTTGATGGCTTCACCCTCGTTCATCCAATTCCATCCGACGGCACTTCCCGTCAACTCCGAGTGGCAGTCGAAAACCATTCTGATGAGCGAATCCCTGCGCAACGACGGCCGGATCTGGGTACCGGCCAAGCCCGGAGACGATCGTGAGCCCGGCGACATTCCCGAAAACGAACGCGACTACTACCTCGAGCGCAAATATCCGGCGTTCGGGAACCTCTCTCCCCGCGACGTCTCTTCACGGGCCGCCCGCGAGCAAATCGACTCCGGTCACGGCGTCGGCCCTCTGAAAAACAGTGTGTACCTGGATTTCCGCGATGCGTTGGCACGGCTCGGCCGCAAGACCATCGAGGAGCGATACGGAAATCTGTTCTCGATGTATCGCGACGCCACCAGCGAAGACCCCTATACGGTGCCGATGCGCATCGCCCCCGGAGCCCACTTCACCATGGGAGGACTGTGGAACGACTACGACCAGATGACCTCCATCCCCGGCTTGTTCGTCGGTGGTGAGGCAGGCTGGGGATACCACGGGGCCAACCGCCTCGGCGCCAATTCGTTGCTCTCGGCATGCGTCGACGGCTGGTTCACCCTCCCGTACGCGATTCCGAATTATCTTGCACCGCTACTCGGATCCACTCCACTCGAACTGTCCGATCCCGCTGTGACGTCGACGCTCACTGACGTGAGGGGTCGGGTGGACCTGCTGCTCTCGGTCGGCGGAACACACGGCCCCGACAGGTTCCATCGACAACTGGGCGAGATCCTCTATGCGGGTTGCGGTGTCACCCGAACGGCCGAGGGCTTGACCAAGGCGATCGCCGAAATCCGCGCACTGCGAACCGATTTCTGGTCGAACCTGCGAGTTGCCGGCAGCGGAAACCAGTTCAACCAGGAGTTGGAAAGGGCCGGCAGGGTAGCCGATTTCCTCGAGCTCGCCGAACTGATGTGCGTCGATGCTCTCGATCGTGACGAGTCCTGTGGAGCGCACTTTCGTGCCGAACATCAGACTCCCGACGGCGAAGCGCAGCGAAACGATCAGGACTGGTGCTTCGTCTCCGCGTGGGAAACCGCCCAGGACGGCAGACACGTTCGACACGACGAGCCGTTGTCCTTCACCGCTGTTCCACTGCAGACGAGGAACTACGTATGAAAATCACCGTGGACGTGTGGCGCCAATCCGGACCTGAGTCGTCCGGCGCATTCGACACCTACCAAATAGACGACGCGACGGTGGAGATGTCGCTGCTGGAGCTCCTCGACCGACTCAACGACCAACTCGTGGAAAGCGGCAACGAACCCATCGCCTTCGATTCCGACTGCCGAGAAGGGATCTGCGGGTCCTGTGGCATCACCGTCGATGACGTTCCCCATGGGCCGGTTGCGAACACTCCCACGTGCCGTCAGCACCTGCGCAGCTTCTCCGACGGTGACCGAATCAAACTGGAGCCGTTCCGCTCCGCAGCCTTTCCAGTGGTCCGCGACCTCGTCGTCGATCGCTCTGCGCTCGACCGGGTGCTCGAAGCCGGTGGATACGTTTCGATCAATGCAGGAACCGCGCCGGACGCAGACAGTCAGCCGCTCTCGCATCAAAGTGCCGAAGCTGCACTGGACTTCGCCGCGTGCATCGGCTGCGGCGCTTGCGTGGCAGCCTGCCCGAACGGTGCCGCGCACCTCTTCACCGGGTCCAAACTGACCCACCTGTCTCTCGTCACGCAGGGCCGCAACGAACGTGGCAAGCGGGCCCGAGCGATGTCGCACCAGATGGAGGCCGATTTCGGGCCGTGCTCGACCTACGGTGAATGTGCGCAGGTGTGTCCCGCGGAGATACCGCTGACCGCGATTGCCGCTGTCAACAAGGAATCGATGCGATTCGGATTGCGGCGCAAGGACAACTGATCGTCACCAGGCGCCGATCAGCTTCATCCACGCGCCGCCGATGATCGTCCAGATCAGGATGATCACGACGCTCATCACGAAACCGATTCGGAACCATTCCGAGGTCTTGATGTATCCGGAACCGTAGATCACTCCGGCCGGACCGGACGCGTAGTGCGAGATACCGCCGAACAGGCTGCCGATGAAGCCGAACACCAGGGCTGAGAACAGCGGCGGTGCACCGGTTGCCACCGCCGCGCCGAGAAACACCGCGTACATCGCGACGATCTGCGCGGTGTTCGACGCAAACAGATAGTGCGCGTAGAAGTACACCAAGGTCAGGATCGCAAAAGCCCAGATCCACGGCAAACCGTCGACGCTCGAGGAGACCTGGGTTCCGATCCACGAGATCACGCCGAGTTCTTCGAGATGGCTTGCCATACCGACCAGAACGGCAAAGAACACGAGCGTCTGCCACGCCCCGGTGTCGTGGACCAGGTTGTTCCACGTCAGCACCTTGGTCACCAACAGGATGCCGATTCCGACGAATGCTGTTGTAGTGGCATTGACGTTGAGCTGCGAGCCCAGGCACCAGAGCACCAGCAGCAGAACGAAGGTGGCGGCCATGATCTTCTCGTTGCGGCTGATCGGACCTGCCTTGCGCAGTTCCTCCCTGGCTTGCTCGGGTGCTTTCGGAGTCTTCAACATCGTGGGCGGGAAGATCTTCGACATCACCCACGGGATCGCGATCAGACTCGCAATTCCCGGAACCGATGCTGCCAGCGCCCATTTGCCCCACGAGATGTCGATGCCGATCTTGGCAGCCGCATCGACGGCCACAGGGTTACCCGCCATGGCGGTGATGAACATCGCGGAGGTCACGACGTTGACTTGCAGCGACGTGAGCAGCAGATATGCTCCGAGCTTCTTGCGAGAGTCCTCGGGCTCGGGATTGGAGTCCTCCAACTTGCTCAGCGAGACGATGATCGGATAGACGACGCCACCCGCACGGGCGGTGTTCGACGGCGTCGCCGGAGCAAGTATCAAGTCCGTCAACGCCATTCCGTAGGACAATCCGAGACTCGACTTGCCGAGTTTGGTCACGAACATGAGCGCAACCCGTTTGCCGAGTCCAGTGACCAGAAAGCCCTCGGCAATGAAGAACGATGCGACAATCAGCCAGATCGTGGTGTTACTGAAGCCGGACAACGCTTCCGTCGGCGTCTCGGTCTGGGTGATCATGGCGATCGATAGGCCTACCAGCGCCACAGAACCCGTCGGCAGCGGCTGCAAGATCAACGCCACGATGGTGCCGACGAAGATTCCGAGCATGTGCATGCCCTTGGGATCCACACCGTCCGGAACAGGCATGAAATAGATGATCAAGCCGAGGACGACGGGCACCGCAGCCGGGTAGTACCGCCTGAGCACTGATTGTTTCGACGGCTCCGCCGGCGGTGTCGTCTCAGAAAAAGACTCAGTGCTTTCGGATTTGGCCTCGGACATTTGCATCTCCTCGACTTGTCGCCCCAGGTGATCGCCCCAGATGATTGTCCCCCAAACATCAGGTTTTCGTGCGGTCAATCCAAGTTCGAGAGAAATTGCCCGGAAGTACAGTCGTCCTTACGAGGCGCTGTCTCGCACCGACGCTTCAGTGGGAGAATGCCCATCTCTCGCAAAAGATTGTGCCAATCGATCAACAGAGGCGCCGGCGTGCTGCACGCTTGAATCTCGGAGAGTTGTTCAACCTGCTTCTGCGAAAGGTATTCGTCGGCACGATGTTTGGGTCAGGACTGCGCGGATTGCCGATCTCGACCGGATCTTCGCGCGTGATGTGATCCAATTCCGAAGCATGTCAGCCGACAGACAGACCCACGAACCGAGAAGATTCGTATCGGGCCGACGACTGGTTGCGCCATCTATTGTCGGGAGTGTGACGGAATCCGACGCCCACGAGGACTCGACCGACTCCACTGAATCGGCAGTGGCCGATCACCCGAGGAAACGTCCACTGTGGCGTGAGATTCTGATCCTCGTTGTCGTCGCACTTGTCCTGAGTGTTGTCATTCAGAACTTCGTCGGACGCATCTTTCTGATCCCGTCGGAGTCCATGGAACCGACACTTCACGGATGCACCGGCTGCACGGGAGACAAGATCTTCGTCGACAGAATCAGCTATCGATTCGGGGATCCGCAACCTGGGGATGTGGTCGTGTTCAAGGGACCCGAGTCCTGGAACGACGAGTACAAATCCATTCGATCCGACAATTCGATTGTTCGCGCGTTTCAGGGACTCGGGTCCATCGTCGGCTTGGTTCCGCCAGACGAAAACGACCTCGTGAAGCGGGTAGTCGCGGTCGGTGGCCAAACCGTACAGTGCCTGTCCGAGGAAGAGGGGCTTCGAGTGAACGGCAAGCCGCTGACCGAGCCGTACATCGACAAGCGCATTCCGGGCAACGATACCTCTTGTCAAGGAAGGTATTTCGGGCCGGTCACGGTTCCCGACGGGAACCTGTGGGTGATGGGCGACAACCGCGCCCATTCGAAGGATTCACGTTTCCATCTCGATGACGAACATAGTGGAACGGTGCCGATCGACAATGTCATCGGCAAGGTTCAATTGATCGTCCTTCCCTTCTCACGGTGGGGAACTGTGAGCTCGTTCGATCCGCAGTGACAAATCGAATCAACCAGGCGGCCTGCATCTTCGGACGGCACAGTCGACATGGCTCCGCTTTCGGACGATCATCGAGCGCATCTGTTGCCGAAGGTAGGAGAACCACATGCGCGCTCGACGCATCACCGCCAATCTCAAAGTCGCCGATATCGGAACCGCCAAGAGCTTCTACTCCGACTTTCTCGGCCTGAGCACCGAAGAGTTCAACATGGGGTGGGTCGCTCGCTACACCTCTCCCGACACCGGCGCGAACGTACAGCTCGTCACGCACGACGCCACTGCAGCCGAGGACTCGGTCATCTCAGTCCACACGGACGACGTCGACGGCGCCTACGAAGAGGCCCGCAGGCTCGGCTACGAAATCGTGCACCCCATAACGACCGAAGAGTGGGGTGTTCGCCGATTCCTCGTCCGGACACCCGATGGCAACGTCGTCAACATCGTGCGACACCGGGACTGAGCAGCGGAAAGAACCCCATTCGACGTTTTAGGTCATTTGACCTAGAGTTAGGTGCATGACCGATTCATTGCAGTATTCAGCCGACGGCCCGATCCTCGTGGCCGGCGGATACGGAACCGTGGGCAGCGCCCTGACAGCGTTGCTCGCCCCCGACTTCCCACTACTCCTCACCGGACGCACCCCCGAGCGAGGCGACGAACTGGCCGGCCGTCACGGCGCTTCCGTCCGCCGCTGGGACCTCCTCGACCCGACACCCTTCGACGCGTCCGTACGCGCGGTCGTTTCGACGGTCAACGATCCCCACGATCGTGTCCTGTCCGCCGCCGTCGAGGCCGGCATTCCGTACGTGGACATCACCCGCTGGACAACCCGCGTCGCTCGCGCCGCCACTCTGGCGGGTCAGAAGTCGCCGAGCGCACCGGTGTACCTGTCGTCCGGATGGATGGGCGGAGTCACCAATATCGTCGCCGCAGCGCTGGCCGAGGAACTGGGTGGCGCGAGCACGATCGACGTCTCGATTCGCTACGACGTCAACGACATTGCCGGGCTCGACTCCGTCGACTTCATCGATCGGCTCGGGCAGGATTTCGAGGTGATTCAGCAAGGAAACCCGATCACCGTCAGCCCGTTGACGGATACACGCTGGGTCGACTTCCCCGGATCGCGCACCAAGGTCGGAAGAATCGACACTCCGGAACAATTCACGTTCCCCATGACCCTGGGCGCCGAAACTGCCAGCACTCGAATAGGTTTCAGTTCGAATGCATCCACAACTGCGCTGCTCGCCGCCAAGAAGGTGGGTCTGTTCCGTTGGGGTCGCGGCGACCGCTTCACACCGCTACGACGCGGACTCCTGTACTCGCCGGGCAAGGGCGGGAGCGCGCAAGTACGCATCGATGTCACGGGCCCGAGCGGCACGACAAGCGCGACAATCGTCGACCGGCAGGGCCAGGCTCACCTCACCGCGGTGGGCGGCGCGCTGGCCGTCAGACGAGCCTTGGCCGACGATGCCCGGCCTGGAGTCACTTTCCCCGAATCGCTTCCGAACCCTCGCCGCACCGTCTCCGAGTTGGAGAGCTTCGGGGTGGCAGTATTGCGACCATGACCCTCTCCAAGGGCGCCGCCCGTGCGGCAGCACTTCTCGACGCAGCAGAACAGGTCCTCACTACTCAGGGCAATGCCAACTCGGCAATGCGCGATTTCGCAGCCGCGGCCGGAGTGCGGGTAGGACATCTGCAGCACTACTACCCCACCCGTGCAGATCTGATACGCGCAGTGATGTCACGTGCATTGACCCGCTCACTGGATCGCCTTGCCGTCGTCCCCGATACGGATCAGAGCCTCTCCCGCGAGGAATCCGAACACTTCATCGGAGTCCTGCTCGGAGAACAGGACGACCAGGCCACGGTGCGTCTGTACGTCGAAGTATGGGCCATTGCAGCGGCGGACCAAGAAGTCGCGGTCGTGCTTCGAGACTTCTACGCCCAGTACATCGCACACGTAGAGCGCGCAGTCGCGTGTGCACAACCGGAGCTGGATGCGGCGGAACTTGGCGCGACAGCGCAGACCATCGTGAGCCTGCTCGAGGGTTCCGCAATTCTCCGATCGGGAATCACCGGCCGAAAGTCCGAGGCTTCGGACCGAAAGCTCGTGGACACACTGCAGTACCTGATTCACGGGTCCTGACTCGGACGTATCGTAAAGCCCATGAGCGTTGCAAACGAATGGAGCCGAATCGAAGCGTGGTGCCGTACACACGCACCGGTGACGGCTGCAGCGTTTCAACCAGGACTCGGTGACGCCGTTATCGAGGAATTCGAAGCCTCGACCGGCGTCACGTGGCCCCAGGAACTTCGCGACCTGTATCGGGTCCACAACGGCAGCCTGACCCACGACGACCGGACCGGCCTCTTTCTCGGCAGCGTGCTCCCGGACAAGTTCTTCTACCCCATAGACGTCGCAACCGAAGTTCGTCTCACTCTACTCGAAACGTGGGACGAGACGATCTACGAGAATCCAGACCTCTACGCCGAGGACGAGATGGATCGACACGATCAACGCGACGCAGGCACTGCCGCAACCATGTTCATCCCCTCGTTCGTTCCCTTTGCCGGACTGGACGAGTACCACTACTTCGTGGACACCCGTAGCGGCGCACTCCACCATTGTGTGACCGAGTATGCCTCGGACGCCACTGACAACGGCGGTCCGATCTGGGCGTCCATCTCGGTAATGCTGGCCGCCCATGCCGTAGCGCTGGAAACAGGATCAACGATCGGAGTGTGGAAACCCGTTGTCAGCAAGGGTGTTCTGGAATGGGAAGTCGACGCATGACACCCAAGCAGGATCCGACCCGTCGCACCCTCGCCGACGGGCGTCAGATCTTCTACTTCGACGATGCCGGCAGTGCCCGCGCCCACTCTGCGCGAGATTCCCGCGAATTGCCGGCTCTCGACCACTCGTCTCGGATGAGATTCGACGTTCTCACCGGGGAGTGGATCACCATGGCTTCGCATCGCATGACACGGACACATCTCCCCTCCGCCGCCGAATGTCCATTGTGCCCGACCGACGAAACACGCACGCCCACAGAGATACCCGACGGAGACTACGACGTCGCGGTGTTCGAGAATCGGTTTCCGAGCTTTGCCGCGGCGCCTGAGGAAGCCATTGACAGTCCCGGAGACGGTGCGGGCGATCGCCCAGCGGCCGGTCACTGCGAAGTGATGTGCTTCTCGAGCGATCACACGGCGTCCGTCGCCGAGCTTCCACTCGAACGCATGCGCACGATTGTGGGCGCCTGGATTTCTCGGACCGAAGAGTTGTCGGCGGATCCGCTTGTGGAACAAGTGTTCTGCTTCGAGAACCGCGGCGAAGAAATCGGGGTGACACTCACCCATCCACACGGACAGATCTACGCATACCCGTATGTCACGCCACGCACCCGATCGATGCTGACGCAGGCGCACAAACACTTCGAGCGCACCGGTCGCTCACTACTCGCCGATGTTCTGGCGTTCGAGCGCGAGGACAAGGCCCGGTTGATCTACGACGGCGATCACTGGAGCGCCTACGTCCCGACCGCCGCACGATGGCCCATCGAGATTCACCTGGCACCGCACCGAGACGTCCCGGACCTTCCCTCGCTGAACGACCAAGAGCGCGACGAGCTTGCGGTCGTCTACCAAGATCTCCTACGCCGTATCGATCGCTTCTATCCGGGCGTCGACCGGGTACCGTACATCGCGGCTTGGCACCAAGCTCCCGTCCGCATCAACCGACCTCTGGGCCGACTGCATCTTCAGCTGTTCTCGATCTTGCGCGCACCGGGCAAACTCAAATACCTCGCCGGGTCCGAGTCCGCCATGGGCGCCTGGGTGAACGACACCATTCCCGAGGCAGTCGCGGCCCGTCTACGGGAGTTGAAATAGTGGATACCGTCTCGAACAATTCTGTGCTCCAACAGTTTCACGCCACCTACGGCTATCCGGCAACCGGAGTGTGGGCGGCACCCGGTCGAGTCAACCTGATCGGTGAACACACGGACTACAACGGTGGATTGTGCCTACCGGTCGCTCTCGAGCAGCGAACACTGGTTGCCGTCGCACTGCGCAGCGACGGGGTCGTCCGCGTGCACAGTCGGCAATCCGCCGAGACGTACACCGGGCCCGTCGACGACATCGCCACAGGGTGGGCCGCCTACCCCACAGCCGTTCTGTGGTCTCTTGCGCGCAGAGGCCTCCCGATCGGAGGAATCGATCTTGCCGTCGACTCGTCGGTACCGGTCGGGGCCGGACTGTCGAGTTCCGCCGCCCTCACCTGTTCGGTTGCGTTGGCCGTCAATGAACTTCATGATTCACCCTTCCCCCGCGATGAGCTGGTACAGGTGTGCATCCAGGCGGAGAACGACGGCGTCGGCGCACCGACCGGAGGAATGGATCAAACCATTGCCCTCTTTGCTCAGCCCTCGACTGCGCTCCTGCTGGACTGTCTGGACGGATCCACCGAACCCATACCTTTCGAACTCCACGGTGCAGGGTACGAAC
Source organism: Rhodococcus sp. SG20037 (assembly GCF_031763325.1). NCBI lineage: Bacteria > Bacillati > Actinomycetota > Actinomycetes > Mycobacteriales > Nocardiaceae > Rhodococcus > Rhodococcus sp. SG20037. The sequence continues at coordinate 5,783,573 of NZ_CP134497.1, forward strand.
TGATCGTCATCGACACCCGGGTCAAACACTCGCTCGCAGACGGACAGTACGGAATGCGGCGCTCTCAATGCGTCGCTGCAGCAGCAGCTCTCGGCGTCGGCAGCTTGCGAGAGGCTACAGCAGACCAGGCCGAGACAGTGCGAGACCCGATCCTCCGGGCGCGGGCACGGCACGTCGTGACCGAGATCGAGAGGACGCGGAAGACCGCAGAACTTCTGCGCAGCAGCAGATTCAGTGACGTCGGCGAGCTGTTCGACAACTCGCACGCCTCGTTGCGCGACGACTTCGAGGTCTCGTGCGATGAACTCGACGTCGCCGTTGCCGCAGCACGACGCGGCGGCGCGATCGGTGCGCGGATGACCGGCGGCGGATTCGGAGGCTCGGCCATCGCGCTGGTTCCGGAAGGAAGCGGAGCGGAGGTCATCGCGTCGGTGAGCCGCGACTTTGCGGCGCGAGGTTGGCGAGCACCCCACTTTCTCGGCGTCGTTGCCGGGGGTTCGGCCGCCCGTCTCTGAGCGAACGGCACGTTCAGCGCACTGGAGGCGCCGAACGTACCGTTCGCCCTGGTTGGGGCATCTCGAGATCCCCCTCACATAAATAGTCATCTCAGATGCGAATTATGTAGGTTCAGATCATGCAACTGACGCAGTTCACCGATCTGGGATTGCGCGTCGTCATGCGGTTGGCCGTACTCGACGCGGATGCCTCCCCCAGCACTCGGGATGTTGCGCAGCAGCTCAACGTGTCGTATTCCCATGCCACCAAGGTGGTTACACGGCTCGGTGAGCTCGGCATCGTGACAACCAGGCGCGGCCGCGGCGGTGGGCTTTCCATCACCGAACTCGGCCGCACCGCCACCATCGGCTGGCTGGCCAGACGCCTCGAAGGCCCGGGTGAAGTCGTCGACTGCGAAGGCGACAAACCGTGCCCACTGCGCGGAGGTTGCCTCCTTCGGAGCGCTTTGCGCGAAGCACAGGAAGCGTTCTTCGTTTCACTCGACGCGGTCACGATCGAAGACGTCATCCGGCAGCCGTCCAAAACTGTCCTGCTACGCCTCACCACCCGGAGCGACGAAGCAGGCTGATCAATCGAATTTCGACCGAACGGAGCAGCTCATGCTTTCCCCACAGTCAACCGAGGTCATTCGCGCCACCCTTCCCGTGGTCGGCGCTGCCATCGGCGATATCACAACCCTGTTCTACCGCAGGATGTTCGACGCGCATCCTGAACTCGAACGCGATTTGTTCAATCGCGGCAATCAGAAGCAGGGCGAACAGCAGAAGGCTCTCGCCGGCGCCATCGCGGCATTCGCGACGCTTCAGCTCGAGCCGGACAGCGCCAAGGTCGATCTCATACTTTCACGTATCGCCCACAAGCATGCGTCGCTGGGAATCACGCCCGACCAGTACGCAATCGTGCACGAACACCTCTTTGCCGCGATCGTCGAAATACTCGGCGATGCAGTCACTCCCGACGTCGCAGCAGCCTGGGACGAGGTCTACTGGCTGATGGCGGAAACCCTCATCACGATGGAGCGTGGCCTCTACCAACTCGCCGGCGTGGACGCCGGTGACGTCTGGCGCACAGTCAGGATCAGTGAACGAGTTCTTCAGTCCGCCGACACCGTCTCACTGACGCTCACGTCGCTCGACGGCAGTGCACTCCCCACCTTCGCTCCCGGACAGTATCTTTCGGTTGGGGTTACGCTGCCCGACGGCGCCCGCCAGATCCGCCAATACAGCCTGTGTTCGATACCGAGCAGCGCAGACTGGCGGATCAGCGTCAAGCGAATCTCCGGAACTCCCGATGGCGAAGTGTCGAACTTCCTCTACAACAACGTATTCGAAGGCCAAGAACTCTCCGTCACCACACCTTTCGGTGATCTCACCATGCCGGACGACAACTCGCCGCTCCTGCTCGCGTCGGCCGGAATCGGTTGCACACCGATGATCGGGATGCTCAATCATCTCGTGGACACCGGCGCTGACCGTCCGGTATCTGTCATCCATGCGGATCGATCCATTGCGGATCACGCGCACCGCGCAGAACTCAGCACACTCGTCGACCAGATTCCCGCCGCAACCCTGCACCGTTGGTACGAGGATCTCGGCACGCACGTTGCGTTCGGATCGGTTCACGAAGGACGGGCGGATTTGCAAGGTATTGCAGTGGAGCCCGATACCCAAGCCTTCCTTTGCGGGCCGATGCCGTTCATGTTGGCGATGCGCGCATCGTTGCTCGAAAGGGACGTCCCGGCACAGAATATCCACTACGAGGTCTTCGGGCCCGACAGCTGGGCCAACACCTGAGCGGACCACTGCCTGCGAACTGGACCTTGGCGCGCGACTGCAAACCCTTGTGTACTCGACGAAACATACGCATCGAGTAGTGGGAGACCGACATGATCACGTCAGCGTCGATGACGGGAGTCGCGCTGATCGCCCTGGCGATGGTTCTGACACCGGGCCCCAACATGATCTATCTGGTGTCCCGCAGCATCAGCCAGGGCCGCCGGGCAGGTTTGATCTCGCTCGGCGGAGTCGCAACCGGTTTCCTGGTCTACCTCACCGCCACGTGTGCAGGGCTGACGGCGGTTCTCTTCGCCGTACCAACGGTGTTCACCGCGGTGAAAATCGGTGGTGCCCTGTACCTGGCCTATCTCGCCTGGTCGACACTCCGACCAGGTGGGAAGTCCGCTTTCGAGGTGGGCGAGGTCGACCGCCACGGTAGCGGCCGTCTGTTCGGGATGGGGTTGACCACCAATCTGCTCAATCCCAAGATTGCGCTGATGTACGCGGCCCTGATCCCCCAGTTCGTCGATCCCACTGCGGGTCCGGTCTGGCAACAGGCACTCGTACTCGGCGGCGTGCAGATCCTGGTCGCAGTCACCGTCAACGCGTTGATCGTGTGCTGTGCGGCAGCCGTGTCGACCTTCCTCATGGCGCGTCCGGTGTGGATGCGGGCTCAGAAATGGCTAGCTGGTGGCATTCTCGGAATCTTCGCCACCCGCATGGCCCTGGAGTAGTTTCAGTCCTTCGGACGTTGGTCGATCAGACGACGCGCTTTGCCGATCGAGCGTTCGAGTCCGCCGGGTTCGAGAACGCTCACCTCGACCGTGACACCGATCTTGTTCTTCACCAGCTTCTGCAACGCCGAAGACGCTGCCGCATGATCGGAAATTGCCGCGTCAGGACGAGCCTCGACGCGCACTGTCAGAGTATCCATCCGGCCCGGACGCTCCAGCACACACTGGAATTGGGGTGCCAGGGCGGGGACGGTCAGGATCAGCTCTTCGATCTGTGTGGGGAACAGATTGACCCCACGCAGGATGATCATGTCGTCGGTCCGGCCGGTGACCTTCTGCATCCGACGCATCGAGCGCGCCGTACCCGGCAACAGTCGGGTCAGGTCCCTGGTTCGGTAGCGAATGATGGGCAGCGCTTCCTTGGTGAGAGAGGTGAAAACCAGCTCACCTTCTTCACCGTCCGGCAGCACTTCGCCCGTGACCGGATCGATGATCTCCGGGTAGAAGTGGTCTTCCCAGATATGGAGCCCGTCTTTGGTTTCCACACATTCCATTGCCACACCCGGGCCCATGATCTCGGAGAGTCCGTAGATGTCGACCACATGCATGTCGAGTTGCTGTTCCAGCTCGGTACGCATCTGTTCGGTCCACGGCTCCGCTCCGAAAACTCCCACCCTCAGTGAGGTCTTCGAGGGATCGATGCCTTTCTTGATCATCGCATCCACGATGGTCAACATGTACGACGGAGTCACCATGATGGCGTCGGGCTCGAAGTCCTCGATCAGTTGAATCTGCCGCTCGGTCATGCCACCGGACATGGGAATGACCGTGCAGCCCAAGCGCTCCGCACCGTAGTGTGCTCCCAACCCACCGGTGAACAGACCGTACCCGTAAGCCACGTGAACCTTGTCCGAAGACCGCACGCCCCCGGCCGAGAGACTGCGCGCGATGAGATCGGCCCAGTTGTTCAGGTCGTTGCTCGTGTACCCCACCACCGTCGGGCGACCGGTGGTCCCCGAAGACGCGTGAATTCGCGAGACCCGGTCCTGTGGCACCGCAAACATCTTGAACGGATAGTTCTCACGTAGATCCGCTTTGGTGGTGAAGGGAAACTTCGCGAGATCGCTCAGATCCTTCAAGTCGCTCGGGTGGACGCCGGCGTCGTCGAAAGCTTTGCGGTAGTGCGGAACATTGGTGTACGCGTGCATCAGGGACCATTGCATCCGCTCGAGTTGGAGCGTCGAAATGCGGTCCCGACTGGCAAATTCGATTTCTTGCGAAGTAGCAGTGACGAGTTCGGTCATGATTGTCTCCGGTGGGCTCAGTGAGGGCGCTGTGCGGGCGGTCAGGCGTCGAAATCGACTGTTATCTGTTCACCGACAGGGAAGGTCTGGCAGGTCAGTACAAAACCCGCGTCGACTTCGTAGTCTTCGAGTGCGTAGTTCCTGCGCATCTCGACGTCACCGCAGGTGACCTTGGCGCGACACGTTCCACAGACCCCGCCCTTGCACGCGAAGGGCAGATCCGATCGGTACTGTTCCGCTGCATCGAGAATCGACTGGTCTCGCGGAAGTGTCGCGGTGGTCGATCGACCGTCGAGCGTGATGGTGACCTCGCTGCCTGGTCCCACAATTCCGGGCTCACGATGCACTGCAACCGGCGGAGCGACGTCGTCGACGTAGAACAGCTCGTGATGGATGCGATCCTTGGCAATTCCCAAGCCGGCCAGTACTTCCTGGGCGTCGTTGACCATCCCGAACGGACCACACAACCAGAAGCCGTCGACCTGGTCGCACGGAACGAGAGAGGTGAAGATCTCACGCAACCGGTCGGCGTCGAGACGGCCCGAGAACAACTCGACCTCGCGCGGCTCGCGAGAGAGGACATGAATAACGTCCAGGCGCGCACCGTACCGGTCCTTCAGGTCGGCGATCTCTTCGGCGAACATGACCGAACGGGTGCGCCTGTTCCCGTACAGCAGGGTGACATCGGCCTCGGGGTTCACCAGCAGTGTTGCAGCGATGGACAACATGGGCGTGATTCCGGAGCCCGCCGCGATCAGAACGTGCCGTCCACCCAATGCCGGATCGGCGACAAAATTGCCAGATGGGCCCTGGACGTCGATTCGATCCCCGGCCTTGACGTCTCGCACCAACCAGGAGGAGAAGAGTCCGTCTGCCACTTCGCGAACCCCCACCCGTGGAGACGCCCCTACCGGTGCACAGATCGAGTAGGAGCGACGGTGTTCGACGCCGTCGATCATCCGCCGCAGTGTCAGTGACTGCCCGGCGCCGAAGTCGAATTGATCGGCGATATCGGCAGGCACGTCGAAGGTGACGGCAACTGCGTCGTCGCACAGTGATTCGACACCGGCGACCGTCAACGGGTGAAATGGTTTGTTCCGGTTCGTCGTTGCGGTACTCATCTGTTCAGATCTCCTTCACGTGATCGAACGGCTCGAGGCAGTCGAGGCAGCGATAGAGCGCTTTGCACAGGGTCGCACCGAATTCCGAACTCAGTCTGGTGTTTGCCGAACCGCACTGGGGGCACAGGATGTCGCGCGGCTTGGCCGTCAAGGTCAAGGCGATCGGGCCGGAGGTGCGACGCGGCGCGGCCCCCGGCACCGAGTACCCGGCCGTCCGAAGTTTCGCGAGCCCCTCTTCGCTGATCCAATCCGAACTCCAAGGCGGCGACAGTTGAGTCTTGATCTGGACGCTGCCGTACCCCGCGTCGGTCAGCTTGTGCTCGATGTCGTCTCGCATCGTCGCCATCGCCGGACACCCGGAATAGGTGGGAGTGATTGTCACACAGACCAAGTTCGCTTCGACGTCGACCGATCGGATGACGCCGAGATCGGCCAAGGTCAACAGTGGCATCTCCGGATCCATCACCGAGGCGACGATCTCCTGCGCCGAAGAGACAGTAGCGGAAGAGACGGTAGCGGCAGTCACGGTCACCACACCCCTTCCGGATGCTCCCGAGCGACGCTCTGCATTTCGGCGAGAAGTAGCCCCAGTGCCCCGGTGTGCAGTCCGGCACGCCCGCCGCGGCCGCCGACGAAACCGGAGAAACGCGAAGGGGGCTCTTCCATTTCGGCTGCATGGAGGACCTGGGCAAGAACAGCGTCGAACTCCGGCCGAACAGTACGCGGATCCACTCCGACGCCAACTTCTGCCAAAACGAGTTCGTCCTGGGTGGGAACAAAGAGTTCGTCCACGAACGGGAAGATCTCGAGCAGGGCCGCGGCAGTCCGACGCTTGGATTCTGCCGTGCCGGCGCCCAACGTGACGACCCATCTTGCCGCGTAGTCGCGGTGGTAGGTCAGTTCTTTGACGCCCTTGTTCGCCACGGCCGCGAGGACCGGGTCCCGCGATGTGCGGAGCCGATCGAACAGCGCCAGCCGCCAGGTCGAGAACACGAGCAGCCGAACGACCGTGTGCGCGAAGTCGCCGTTGGCGAGCTCCACCAGTCTCACGTTGCGGAAACGGAACTGATCACGAAAGAAGGCAAACGCATCTTCAGCCGGCACCGGCGACGTGTCCGAGATGAACGGAACGACAGTGGAATCGGCTGCTGCCGCGCGAGCCAGCAGCAGCCTGGCCTGTCCGATCAGATCCAGACCGACATTCGCGAGAGCTACCTCTTCTTCGAGTTCCGGTGCCCGCGTCGACCATTCGGCGAGGCGCTGCGAACTGACGAGCGCGTCGTCGCCGAGCATGAGGCAGTAGTGCGCCAGCGCACCGAGATCGACGTCATCCGGCACCGTGGTGTCGACTCCGGCGAGGGGGTCGTCGAAGCTGGTTCCGAACGCCCACTGACCGTGGCCGTCGCCGTCGACCAGGCCGTCGTAGGCACTGTCGTGATCGTTCATCTGTTGGTCCTCGAAGTCGAAGTGATTCTCACATGTGCGGAACGGAGTCCGGGATGTCGTAGAAAGTCGGGTGCCGGTAGACCTTGTCGCCGCTCGGCGCGAAGAACGGATCCTTTTCTGCCGGACTCGAAGCCACGATGTTCGCTGACGGCACGACCCAGATGCTCACGCCTTCGTTACGTCTGGTGTAGACGTCGCGCGCGTGGCGTAGGGCCATCTGATCGTCTGCCGCGCGCAGGGATCCGACGTGCACGTGGTTCAGTCCGCGCTTTCCCCTCAGAAATACCTCGTACAAAGGCCATTCGCCCCGCACCTGATCGCGCTGTACCTGATCGTTCTCGCTCATGATGTTTCCCCAGTCGTGCGATCGTGCGCGAGTCTCTCGCGCTGTGCAAAGGCGTACGCGGCGTCGCGAACCCAGGCCCCGTTGTCGTGTGCGGCTCTCCGATTGGTGATCCGCTCGACGCTCGCCGCTCCGTTGCCGCGGACCACGTCCATGAATTCGCTCCAGTCCGGCTCGCCGAAATCGTGTGCGCCACGCTCGGGGTTCCAGCGCAGGTCGGGATCAGGGAAGGTCACACCGAGCATCTCGGCCTGCGGTATCGACATGTCCACGAATCGTTGCCGCAGTTCGTCGTTCGTGTGCCGCTTGATGCGCCACTTCATCGACTGCTCGGTGTTCGGCGATTCGTCGTCCGGCGGTCCGAACATCATCAGAGCGGGCCACCACCATCGGTCGACGGCTTCCTGCACCATTGCCCGTTGAGCTTCCGTGCCGCGCATCATCGTCGCCAACAGCTCGAAGCCTTGCCGCTGATGGAACGATTCCTCCTTGCACACACGGATCATCGCGCGCGCATACGGCCCGAAGGAGCTGCGGCACAGCGGAACCTGATTGCAGATAGCAGCTCCGTCGACCAGCCAGCCGATCACACCCACGTCGGCGTATGTCAGCGTCGGATAGTTGAAGATCGAGGAGTACTTCTGCTTTCCCTCGATCAGTTTGGTGGTCAGATCGCCACGATCGGCACCGAGCGTCTCGGCCGCGGAGTAGAGATACAGACCGTGCCCGGCTTCGTCCTGGACCTTCGCCATCAAGATCGCCTTGCGTCGCAACGAAGGCGCACGGGTGAGCCAGTTTCCCTCGGGCTGCATTCCGATGATTTCGGAGTGCGCATGCTGGGCGACCTGACGGATCAGAGTCTTGCGGTAGCCGTCCGGCATCCAGTCGCGAGGCTCGATGCGCTGGTCTGCCGCGATCGTCTCGTCGAACAGGTTCTGCAGGTCTTGTGGAGCTTCCACGTTGGTCATCGTACCTACCTTTTATTACCGAATGATCGGTTGGTAACTAGTATGCACCGAGGTGTCCCAGCACACAAGAGAATCTTTCGCCGCACCAGAAATCAGCGGCCCTCGAAAACCGGCTTCTGCTTCGACAGGAAAGCCGTGACTGCGCCTCGATGATCTGCCGTGGAACCCAGCTCCACCTGTGCGTTCGCCTCGGCCGCCAGCGTCTGGGAAAGCCCAGGAGCAACGGCACGGATCAGCGATTTCACGTGGGCGAAGGCCGCGGTGGGTCCGTCGGCAAGCCGACGCGCGAGTACCCGAGCCTCAGCTGCGACGTCCTCGTCGGCCACCACGCGATGAACCAAGCCCCACTCCAGCGCGCTCTGCGCGTCGAACTTGTCGCCGAGCAACATCAGGCCACTGGCGCGGCTAGGTCCGAGCGCGTGCACGAGCGCATGACTGAGCCCGGAGTCACTGGCCAGACCGATGCCGGTGAATGCCGTCGCAAAGCTCGCGCGAGCCCCCACGACACGGATGTCTCCGGCCAACGCGATTCCCAACCCGGCCCCGACGCAGGCTCCGCCGATACCCACCACCACCGGGACAGAGAGCGTCGACAGTGCCGTGACGATGGGGTTGTAGTGCGCCTCGACGGTATCCATCGCGTGCGCCGGATCAGCATCCAACGCTGCGGCGTGCTCGCCCAGATCCTGACCGACGCAGAAGTTCTTGCCTTCGGCGAGAATCAACACCGCTCGAACCTCTGCGTCCGCGTGGACCTGCAGCAACGCTTCGAGCAGCTGAGACTTCATTTCGCCGTTGACGGCATTGGCGGCCTTGGGTCGGTCGAGAGTGATTGTCGCCAAACCTCGCTCGATCTCCAAGCGAATCACGTCAGTCATCGATGTTCCTTTCGCAGGCAGTTCGGGTCAGCTCCATGTGTGAAAACCCTGTCCCGTCTTGCGCCCCAACTCGCCGCGAGCCACCTTCTCTCGCAGCAGTGCTGGAGGTGCAAATCGATCACCGAGCGTGCTCGCGAGGTGTTCGGCGATCGCCAGGCGCACATTCAACCCGACCAGATCTGTCGAACGCAGCGGGCCCATCGGATGCCGATACCCCAATTCCATTGCTCGGTCGATCGATTCCGCGTCCGCCACACCCTCTTCGAGCATGCGGATGGCTTCGAGCCCGAGACCGACACCAAGCCGGCTGGTTGCAAAACCAGGTGAGTCGTTGACGAGCACCTCGGCTTTGCCGAGCATCGACACCCATGCTCGTACCGAGTCGACAACCTCGGGGCGGGTCTGAGGCGCCCGGACGATCTCGACCAACAGCGACGCCGGGACTGGATTGAAGAAGTGCATACCGATGAACCGGCCCGGATCCGACAGCGCTGCGCCGAGTTCGGCGATCGACATGGAACTGGTGTTGCTGGCGATCACGGTGCTTTCTCCGGCAACGGTTTCCGCAGCGGCGAGCACCTCGACCTTGAGGGCCGCAATTTCCGGGACCGCCTCGACGATCAGGTCGAGCGACGGTGGCAACGAGGTCACTGCGTCCACGGTGCTCACGCGCGCCAGCACCGTCGCGGGGTCCTGGTCGTCGAGTTTCCCTCGCTCGTGAGCTCTGTCGAGGCCGGCGGAAACACGCTGCAACGCGGCCGCGGTGTCGCCACTCTCCGCGATGGTGACCGCCCCGCCGAGACTGGCGAACACCTGGGCGATACCCGCACCCATGCGTCCACCGCCGATGACTCCGACGGTCTTCGGTGCAACTGCTTCAGTCATGATTTCTTCTCCAGGAAGGCCGTCATGCGATCGCGCTTGTCCGAACTCTCGAACAGGACGGCCTGGGCGATGTCGTCGGCAAACGGATGCGATCCCGGCGCATCGACGATGATCTTGGTCAATCGCAGTGCCAGCGGGGACAGTCGGGAAATGCGGTCGAGCAGCCGATGCGCTGCGTCGACGTGGCAGTTCGGTTCGGTTACCTCGACAACCAGGCCCGCTCGTAGCGCCAACTCGGCGTCGAGGTTCCTGGCACCGAGGAGCACCTGCTTCGCGATCGAGACGCCGACGAGCTTCGGCAATCGATAGCTGGCGCCGGCGGCTGCCATTATGCCGAGATTGGGCTCCGGATTCCCGAAGACCGCCGTCGTTGTCGCGATGCGAATGTCGCAGGCGTAGGTCAACTCTGCCCCACCGCCGAGCGCGTAGCCGCTCACGGCGGCCACGGTGGGAAGCGGGAGCTTTCCGATTCGGTCGAACAGCGTGCGGTTGATACCCGCGAACGCTTCCTCTCGTCCGCGCTCTCGGAGCTCCGCGATGTCAGCGCCGCCTGCGAAGTGATCGCCGCGCCCCGCAAGCAGGAGCAGCTTCGGATCCCGTTCGAGGCGTCCACAAACCTGATGCAGTTCGTCGATCATTTCCGCGTTGATCGCATTGCGTTGCGCGGGCCTGTCGAGGGTGACCACGACGCGATCCTCGCGCTCGTCCACGTGCAGGGTGTTCACATTCGCTCCTTCTCGCTCTTCTCCATTAGTAACCGAACATTCGGTCGTTTGGCAAGGGTGAGAACGAGGATGGTGCACAGCTTTGCCCGAACTGAGAAGATGGGGACATGACTACGGCACGCCCCACTCGACGCACCGGCCTCCCCGGACGTCCCGGCTACGACCTCGATTCGCTCCTGGCCGTGGCCGTGAAGGTGTTCAACGACAAGGGCTACGACGGCGCCAGCATGGAGGTGCTCGCCAAGAAACTCGGCATCACGAAGTCCTCGATCTACCACCATGTGTCCGGAAAGTCAGAACTTCTCGAACTCGCCCTTTCGCGTGCACTCAACGCCCTGTTTGCGGTCACGACCGAAGAGGGCGCCACCACCGGTCCGTACATCGACCGGCTCGAATACCTGGTCCGGCGCAGCGTAGAGGTGCTGGTCGCAGAGCTTCCATACGTCACCCTGCTCCTGCGCGTCCGCGGCAACACGACGGTCGAGCGCGCCGCGCTAGCTCATCGACGCGAATTCGACAACTTCGTCGGAGGTCTCGTCGCGTCCGCCGCAGCGGAGGGAGACTTGCGCCCGGACATCGAACCAGCCCTCGCCAGCAAGCTGATGTTCGGCACCGTCAACTCACTGATCGAGTGGTACAAACCCCGAGCGGGTGAGTCCGTCTCCGACATCGCCGACGCGGTCGTCGCCGTCACTTTCGACGGACTTCGCAAGGCCTGACTCCAGGCAGTTCTGCCGAATCCTTGACAACGCGGCGTTACCGGGCGATCGTAATTACCGACCGAACGTACGGTGAGATGGAGTTGTCGTGAGCAGACTGTTGGAAAGCTATGTGGCCGGTCAGTGGTACGCCGCACCGGACGCAGGTACCCCGTTGCCGAGCGCAGTGGACGGATCGGAGGTGGCCCGGATCTCCGCAACCGGCATCGACCTCGCCGAGATGGTTACGTACGCCCGCGAGGTCGGCGGGCCTGCACTGTCCGCGATGACCTTCCACGAACGTGCCGGCGCGCTCAAGGCTCTCGCCCTCACGTTGATGGCAGGAAAAGCCGAGTTCTACACACTCGCCACTGCCACCGGTGCGACGACGCGAGATTCCGGGGTGGACATCGACGGCGGATTCGGGACCCTACTGAGCTACGCGAGCAAGGCTCGGCGCGAATTGCCCGACAGCACAGTCTTTCTGGACGGAAACGTCGAGCCTCTCGGCAAGGGCGGAACCTTCCTCGGGCAACACATCTATACATCACGTCGCGGCGTCGCCGTGCAGATCAACGCCTTCAATTTCCCGGTGTGGGGGTTCCTGGAGAAGCTGGCACCGGCATTCATCGCGGGGGTGCCGTCCATCGTCAAACCTGCCAGTTCCACGGCATATCTCACCGAACTCGTCTTCCGGCGCATCATCGAGTCAGGCTTGCTCCCAGAGGGTTCCGTCCAACTGCTCTCCGGTAGTGCACGCGGCCTCCTCGATCACCTCGGCGGGCAGGACTCAGTGGCATTCACCGGATCCGCCGACACCGCGGCAACGCTGCGTGCTCACCCGAACGTCGTCGGCAAGGGCGTCCATTTCAATGCCGAAGCCGATTCACTCAACGCGTCGATCCTCGGCGAGGACGCCGTACCAGGAACGCCCGAATTCGATTTGTACGTCAAACAACTCGTCACCGAGATGACGGTCAAGGCGGGCCAGAAGTGCACGGCGATCCGGCGCGCCCTGGTCCCGCTCTCGCTGGTCGACGCCGTTGTCGATGCCGCATCCGAGCGACTGAACAAAGTGGTCGTGGGACACCCCGATGCTGATGGCGTCACTATGGGAGCTCTCGCCAGCATCGAACAGCGTGACGAGGTCTTGAAATCCATTCGCGGTCTGACGAAGTCGGCAACTATCGTATTCGGAGACCCGGACAACGTCGACGTGGTCGGTGCCGACGGCCAGTCAGGAGCCTTCCTTTCCCCAGTCCTTCTCCGGGCGGAAGAGAATGCGCACGAGGTACACGAACTGGAGGCCTTCGGACCCGTCAGCACCGTCATCGGATACGACGGCATCGATCATGCGATCGAACTCGCGGCCCGTGGCGAGGGAAGCCTCGTCGCCTCGGTGGTCACTGCCGACACCGACATCGCACGTCGACTGGTGCTGGGTCTCGCAGCTTTTCACGGCAGAGTGCTCGTGCTGAACCGCGACGACGCCAAGGAATCCACCGGCCACGGCTCTCCCCTTCCAGTCCTCGTACACGGCGGTCCCGGCCGTGCCGGCGGCGGTGAGGAGCTGGGTGGCATCCGCGGAGTTCTGCACCACATGCAGCGGACCGCCGTACAGGGCACACCCGACGTCCTCACCGCAGTCGGCGAGCGCTGGTTCACCGGATCGCAGCGCACGACCGGATCCGAACATCCATTCCGAAAGAGTCTCGCCGAGTTGAAGATCGGTGACACTGTTGTCGGCGGTCCGCGCCAGGTCACACTCGCAGACATCGATCATTTTGCAGAGTTCACCGGTGACACCTTCTACGCTCACACCGATCCGGTGGCCGCTGCGGCGAATCCACTCTTCGGCGGCATCGTCGCGCACGGCTATCTTGTTGTCTCACTCGCTGCGGGCCTGTTCGTCGACCCGGCTCCCGGCCCGGTTCTCGCGAACTTCGGCGTGGACAGCCTCAGGTTCCTGACTCCGGTCAAAGCCGAAGACAGCCTGACGGTCACCCTCACAGCCAAGACCATCACACCTCGCAGCAGCGCCGACTACGGTGAGGTTCGTTGGGACGCCGTGGTGACGAACCAGGACAACGATCCGGTCGCGACATACGACGTCCTGACTCTGGTAGCCAAGACTCGCCCCGAAGGGAATTGAAAGCACATGACCTATCGAGTAGCAGTGTGTTACGGACGCCCCACCGATCCGGAGGCTTTCGACAAGTACTACAACGAGATCCACGTCCCGCTCGCCAGCGCAGTGCCAGGGCTCTCGGACTTCACGTTCAGCAAGTGCTCGACGCTGGACGGCTCCGATCCAGTCTTCTATGCCGTCGCCAACCTCGAGTTTCCCGATCTCGAGACTATGCAGAGCGGCCTGAAGTCCCCGGAGATGGGCGCCGCTGGAAAAGATGTCGCAAACTTTGCCACCGGCACGGTCGACATGTATGTCCAGGAAGTTGTCTCGGTCCTCTAGACCCCTGCAATTTCCCGATCACACAGGAGTTGTCTCGTGAGTACAGGAAGCATCACCGCCAGAGAGATGTTCGACGCGGACCAGGCATCGCAGGCACTCGGTATCGAGATTTCCGAACTGGCGCCCGGTAGCGCAACCGTGACCGTCACCGTGGGCGAAACCATGGTGAACGGTCACGGAATCACACACGGCGGTTATGTTTTCCTGCTCGCGGACACCGCGTTTGCGCTCGCCTGCAACGGCTACGAGGATTCAGCCGTTGCAGCGCGCGCGGACATCAGATTTCTGCGTCCGACCCGTCTGGGCGACACCTTGACCGCGGTCGCCACCGAGAAGGCTCGAGGCGGCCGAAGTGGGATCTACGACGTGACCGTTCGCAATGGCGACGCCGTCGTGGCCGAGTTCCGCGGCGACAGTCGAACCATCACCCGCTGAAATTCAGCCCACGGTGTATCAGCCCACGGTGTATCAGCCCACGACGGGAAGTTCGAGGGGGCCGGACCCGTCGGCGAAGATCGTCACCGGCATGCCCTGCAATCCCCCACGGAAACTGATGTCGCCACCGGTGATCGCGAGACGCACGGAATGCCCTGGCTCGAATCGATGCACTATCGCCGGCATCGTCACCGGCACCGGCTGCGACGGATCACTGATGCGTATGGGTGCGATGAGTCCGTTGATCAGCGAGGAAGTTCCGTCCGGAGCCACGTCGTAGAGTTTCGCGAACACCACCGGCTGTCCGGGCGCCGCAACACGCAGCGTCACAGTGGGGGCTCCCACCACGTCCATCGCCTCGGTCATCGGCGCAGTGGTCCAGAGCGCCTCGGTTCCCGGAATCTGTGCATTCGGAATGTTTCCGGCCGGATTGATATTGAGTGGCTCTACGCCCGTCGGCAGCCCAGCCGGTGCGGTGACGATCGTCTTCGAACCCGGTATCACCGGCGTGCCGTCCGGTAGCAGTCCCCCGTCAGCGGACAGATGGAAGGCGCGAGCGGTCCCGACATCGACGGTGTCGGACGTCGCGTAGGCCGGTGCCGCGTTTCCCTCGTAGTCGATCCAGTTGCGGAAATACGCGAATTCCGGGCCGGTCTCCGTGTTCTCGTCCTTGAGGTAGTGATCGAACCAGTCCATGAAGCGACCGGTCTCGTACTGGGTATCCTCGTCGGGTGCGGAGAAGCTGAACTCGCCCGGCGCAGCGGCCAAGTGGCTGTGCCCCCACGAGTGCCAGATCATCTTGGCTTCGACGCCACGATCCTTCAGCGCGTCGTAAGTCGCGGTTGCCTCGTTCAGATCGAACAGGGTGTCCTGTTGCCCCTGAGCAAGCAGTACCGGAATGTTGATCCGGTCGACGAACGACGAGACCGACGACGCTCGGAGCTCACTCACTACTTGCGGTCCGATGTCGCCGGTCACCACCGCCTCGGCGATCGCGTTGCACATGTAAGGGACGTAGTTCGGGCAGCCGGGTAGCCGTGCGGGATCTGCGATGTAACCGTCCACACCGGGATTCGCGATGCCCGCGCCGAAGAGCAGCGATGCAAAGAGCACCTTCGCGGCTCCCGGCTCCGCAGTCGACACTCCGGAGATGATCCCGGTGCTGTTGGGCGCCAGAGAATACGAGAGATCGTTCCAGGTGATCATGGGGATGATCGTGTCGATACGGGGATCGACACTCGCGGCGGCGAATTGAATCCCGCCGCCGTAAGAGCCACCCGTCATTCCGACCCGCGGGTCGTTCGTCGACGGTGCACCGGTGTGATCGACGGAGTCCTGAACCACCGCGGTGAGCGCCGGATAGGGCTGCGTCAGAGCCTGATCCGTGAAGGCAATCCCTTCTTGGCCGCCGAGGAAGCTGACCAACTGGGAAGCGGCGACACCGTCGTATGCGGGAGAGTCGAGGGTGATCTTGCAACTCGTGCCGCCGAAACCCAATCCCGAATACGTCAGTCCGACATACCCGTTCTCGGCGAAGTTCTGCAGGGCAGGAATCTGGTCCTTGTACGAACCGCCGAACCCGTTGGTGGTCAGGATCGCGGGAGCTGGGTTGTCAGCGTCGACACCATCGGGAACAAAGAGTTCACCGACGACGGTGCACGGCGTCGAGAGTTCAGGCCCGACATCGACCGAGAAGTACAGCAGCTGTGACGAATACGAGCCGTTCGGTGAATCCGCGAGCGCCGGCGGCGAAAAGCCGAGGGCGCAAACCACGAGCGTGACGACACTGATCGCAATTCTCCGGCGCACCTGAAAACCGTACACCCGGATCTGTTCTCCACCAGCTCAATCCGGCGCGTGCCGCCAACGTTTTCTCGCGAAAGTCACGCCAGACCGAGCCGACCTCTACTTGACCGTCAAGGTGCCGCGCATGCTCGGATGATAGGTGCAGTGGAACGTGTACGTTCCCGGCTCGTTCGGCACCGTGATGGTTTCCGTCTCGCCGGCCTCGATGTCCTCACTGAACAGTCCTGCCGTATCGGACGTGACCGAGTGCTCGACGGTGTCGTTGTTCTGAATGGTCAGTACCTGTCCGGGCATCACCGACTCCGGCGTCGAGTATTCGAAACCGCTGATCACGATTCCCATCGACGACGCTCCCGGCGTCGACATACCCAGAGGCATGCTCGGCATCGACATACTGGTCGGCATGCTGGTCATCGGCATACTGATCATCGCCATGCCGTCGTGATCGGCCGAATCGTTGTCCGACGAATCGTTGTTGTCACTGCACGCGGTCAGTGCGAACACCGCCAGGATCAGCGCTGCGAGCACTGCGAGAATCCGCTTCATTGCTTCGCCTCCTGCTCGTTCCCCCGCAGTCTGCTGATTACCCGCCGCCTAGGGGGCCAAACAGCTCCGATGTGGTGCCTGCGGCGCTGATAGTGCACGATTTCTGCACCAGCTCCACTCGCGGACCGACACTGAAGGAAACAGCACAGATGGCCAAGAGCAAAACGTCGAAGGCAGCCAAGACGAAGGCGCCGGTAGCGTCAAAAGCACCCGCGGCGAAGGCGCCCGCAGTCCTCTGGAAGGACCTGCCGGACGAGCACGACTACCCGGCAGCCCGCGATTACCTCCAGTTGGGCGCGACGCCGGTTCAGGTCCAAGCTCTCGTGTACGCCCTCGAGACGGCGACGCTGGTCTCGAAGAAGGCCAAGGACATCCTGCGGGCTGCTGGGCTCCCTCTGCTTCCGGTCGACAACCCACACGTGGCTGCCGACCTGTTGAAGATCCGTAAGGGGATCGCGCTGTCGCCGATCCTGCTGGTGCAGGGAGACTTCCGCGCCGGAGTACCGGCGCAGATCGCCGACGGCTACCACCGTGTGTGTGCGAGCTACCACGTGGACGAGAACACCGGCATCCCTGCAAAGATCGCTCCCTCGACAGTGACGTCGTAGGTCGTCGATGACCTTCGGCATCCTTGCCCTCGTCGCGCTGGCCGGCATTCTCGGCCCGCTGCTCGGCGCTCGCGTCAGTTGGCATGTCCCCGTGGTGGTCGGCGAACTTGCCGCGGGCGTCGTCTTCGGTGTCACAGGTTTCGGGCTGCTGGACTCTTCCGACCGGACTTTCACCTTCCTGGCCGATATCGGATTCGCGCTCACGATGATGGTGGCCGGCTCACACGTCCCGGTTCGCGATCCGGCAGTCCGTGCGGCCATCGGCAAGGGTGCCGTTCGCTCGGTTGTCGTCGGACTTCTGTCGGTTGTTGCCGGCTACGGTGCGGCGACGGCATTCGGCACCGGTCACGCCGCGCTGTACGCGGTCCTGATCGCGTCGTCGTCCGCGGCGTTGATTCTCCCCATCGTCGATTCGCTGGGGCTCGGTGGAACCTCGGTTCTGCAGATGACTGCCCAGGTCGCGATCGCGGACACCGTCTGCATTGTTGCGCTGCCTTTGGTGATCGATCCGGACAATGCCCCTCGTGCCGGTGTCGGCGCACTGGCTGTGGCGGCGTGTGCGGTTGCCTTGTTCTTCGTACTGCGAGCCTTCCACCGGTCCGGCCATTGGCGAAGGCTCCACAAATTCTCGGAGAAACGAAAGTTTGCACTCGAACTCCGGATCAATCTGGTGATCCTCTTTTCTCTGGCAGCGCTGGCGTCGAGCACTCACGTGTCGATCATGCTCGCGGGCTTCGCCTTCGGGCTCGTTCTTGCCGCGATCGGTGAACCCCGCCGCCTCGCCAAACAGCTCTTCGCCATCACCGACGGCTTCTTCGCTCCCCTCTTCTTCGTCTGGTTGGGAGCGGCGATCAATCTGCGCGACCTCGTCACCCATCCGTCCGCCATCTGGCTCGGATTGGTCTTGGGCGGAGCAACTCTCGTGGTTCACGCCGCGATACGCGCCCTCGGTCTCCCGCTCCCTCTCGGCGTGCTGTCCGCCGCACAACTGGGAGTACCGGTTGCCGCAGTTACGGTGGGCACTCAATTGGGGGTGATGGGCGACGGTGAACCCGCAGCCATCCTCCTCGCCGCCATGATCACGATCGGTGCAGCAACGCTGGCGGGTGCTGCCGCGTCGAAAGCTGGTCTCACGAAGCCTGCTTGACCGCGGCCCTCTCCACCGTCAGCAAGCTCTCCTCCGAATGTTCGGCGTGATACGCCGCGCCGCCGCCGCGGACACCGAAGAGTCGCTTGCTCCAGATCAGCCATACGACGGCAGCGATGTTCACCAGCAGCAACCCGGCCCTCAACCACGTGATCTTCTCGGTCAATTCGTAGATTTCGAGGGGCAGGAACAAGCTGGTCGCCACCACCGCGAAGTACTCGCCCCAGCGTTCGACCATCCACAGGCCGACTGCCTCGATCACTTGAAGGCCGGCGTAGACCAACAGCCCGACTGCGATCCAGGTGAGCGTCGTAGCGGACAACGAAAACGCCTGCTCGATGTGATGGACCAGTTTGGAATCGTCGATGTTCCAGCCCAATTGACGGGCAAGTGGCCTGATCAACGGCAATTCGTTCTCGAAGGCGTCCTCGGCGCGACCCTTCGACGATCTCAGTTCGAACACACCGATCGCCAGAAGAACCAAACCCAGAGCGCGGAACATTCTCTCGGTGGCAAGAAGTCGCATGATCAACCGGTCGCGAAGCAGCCTCCCCCGCGGAACCTCGGGGGCGGCGTCCGCCGGTCCCGATGCTCGGGGCGCTCCCGGGACGAAGTTGCCGCAACGTAGGCATCGCCACGCCTGACCCACCGCAGTATCCACATGTAGTCGATCCCGCAGTTCCGGTTCGTCCGGAGCGTAGGTCTCGTGACCGTGCCAACTGCACGAGCGCAATGCGAAGTCCACGGGTGAACTCTATGCCGCATATGCCCGGTAGCGTGGATACCCGCTGACCGTGCACTTCGAACGATGAGGATTCCGATGACAACCACCAAGATCGAAACCCGGCATGGCGTCATGGCAGTCGACGACAGTGCCACCGACGGTTTTCCGGTTGTCTTCATCCACGGGAACTCGGCCAGCCGCTCCATCTTCCGTCATCAGGTCGACGCCGACTGGGCCGGCGACTACCGCATGATCACTCTGGACCTACTCGGCCACGGCGACTCCGAGGACGCGAGCGATCCCGAAGCCGCATACACGCAGAACGGTTACGCCGACGCCATCGTCGATGTTCTGACCGAACTCGGCGTCGAAAGAGCCGTTGTCGTCGGCTGGTCGCTCGGCGGACACATCGCTCTCGAGTTGATCGCGAAATTCCCCGGGCTCACCGGAATCGTCATCACCGGTACGCCGCCGACAAATCCCGAGACGCTCGGCGACGCCTTCAATGCCGGCGACGGATTGTCCATCGGCGGCACCGAGGTCATCACCGCGCAAGAAGCCGAACTCTACGCACGAATGACCGCCGTTCCCTTCGAGCAGGCTGCCCTCGACGCCGCGATACGCACGGACGGACGCGCTCGCAAGATCATGTTCGACGCATTCGGCGCCGGCCGCGAATCGGATCAGAAGGCTCTGGTTGCAACGGCGTCTGTGCCTCTCGCGGTGATCGACGGCGCCGAGGACCCGTTCGTGAACACGTCGTATGTCGCGTCGTTGACCTTCGCGAATCTCTGGGAGGGCACGTATCACGTGATTCCCGGTGTGGGGCATGCAGCGTTCTGGGAAGCCCCTGAGGTGTACAACCCACTGTTGCAACGATTCCTCGGCAGTTTCGCACAGTAACCTGCTGGACAACCTGCTGGACGCGGCGTCCTATGAGATAGAAGCCACTCGACAATCCGGCCATGTCCGGATCATTCATCGCCGTCCTACAGTTCGGAAAACGACTGGAGGCACTGCGATGACCATTCTCGAGCACGGCACGGAAACGTGCATCGGTGGACCGACCCTTCCCCAGATACGACGCCTCGTCACCGAAGTGCCCGGCCCCAACTCGCGCGCTTTGGCAAAGCGCCGGAGCGCCGCACTGCCGGCCGGGCTGACCAGCGGATCCAGCATTTACGTTGCCGCAGCGGGCGGAGGAGTTGTCGTCGACGTCGACGACAACTCGTTCATCGACTTCGGCAGCGGCATCGCCGTGACCACCGTCGGAAACAGTGCGCCGCGCGTGGTCGAACGCACCACGCGCCAGCTCGGTCAGTTCACCCATACGTGTTTCCTCGCAAACCCCTACGAGGGGTACCTCGAGGTCTGCGAAGCGCTCAACCGCCTGACCCCGGGAGATCACGAGAAGCGAACAGCGCTGTTCAACACCGGCAGCGAAGCGCTCGAGAACGCCGTGAAATACGCACGTGCCGCCACCGGTCGCCCGGCAGTTGTCGTCTTCGACCACGCATTCCACGGTCGCACGTTGATGACCATGACGATGACAGCCAAGAACCAGCCGTACAAGGCCACATTCGGCCCGTTCGCACCAGAGGTCTACCGGGTTCCGATGGCATACCCCTACCGTTGGCCGAGCGGCCCCGAAAACGCGGCCGACGAAGCATTCGCCCAGTTCCGTCTTGCGATCGACACTCAGATCGGCGCCGGATCGGTAGCCGCTGTGGTCGTGGAACCGATTCAGGGTGAGGGCGGTTTCATCGTTCCCGCTCCGGGATTCCTGAAGCGAATCTCGGAATTCTGCCGTGAGCGCGGCATTCTCGTCGTCGCGGACGAGGTCCAGACCGGTATCGCACGAACCGGAGCCTGGTTCGCCAGCGAGAGTGAGGACTTCGTCCCCGACATCATCACAACCGCAAAAGGTCTCGCCGGCGGAATGCCACTCGCCGCCGTGACCGGCCGTGCCGACGTCATGGACGCCGCGCATCCCGGTGGTATCGGCGGTACGTACAGCGGCAATCCCGTTGCCTGCGAGGCCGCCCTGGCAGTTTTCGAGACGATCGAGATGGAAGGGCTCCTCGACCGCGCCAAGGACATCGGCGACATTCTGACCACAGGTTTGTCCGAAATCGCTTCGGACACAGACATAATCGGCGACATTCGTGGACGCGGCGCCATGATTGCAATCGAACTCGTCCACGACGAGGACAAGGCTCCGAATCGCGAGGCCGTCGCCCAGATCGTCAGCTACGCCCACGCGCACGGTCTCCTTCTGCTCACCGCCGGCACCTATGGAAACGTCGTCCGTTTCCTCCCGCCGCTGAGCATCTCCGACGAGTTGCTGACCGAAGGACTCGGCATTCTTCGCGACGCTGTGGCCGCAGTCCGATGAGCGTCGCAGTGCGCAGCTTGATCGGCGGAGCTTGGGTCACGGGCAGCGACGGCACACTGACGGACACCAACCCGGCCCGTCCCGACGAGGTTGTCGCCACCGGAGGCCGCGCCGGTGCCTCCGAAATGGCGACCGGTGTTCGCGTCGCCCGCATCGCCGCGAACGACTGGGCCCGCCTGCCGATGTCCGCACGCGGCGCATACCTCACTCGCGCAGCGGAAATCATAGACTCCAACGCTGAGGCCTGGGGCGAAGAACTCACCCGCGAAGAAGGGAAAACGCTGGCCGAGGGTATCGGAGAGGTGCGCCGCGCAGCGCAGATTCTGCGTTACTACGGCAACGCCGCCGACCGCGAGACCGGAACGGTGTATTCCTCCCCACGTAGCAGCGAGCAGATTCTCATCACTCGCAAACCTCTCGGCGTGGTAGGCGTCGTCACGCCGTTCAACTTCCCGATCGCGATCCCGGCATGGAAGATTGCGCCTGCCTTGGTGTACGGAAACACCGTCGTCTGGAAACCGGCTGCCGCGGTGCCCCTTCTGGCCTTCCGTCTCGCGCAGGCACTGACCGAAGCGGGCCTACCCGACGGAGTCCTGAACATGATCCTCGCCGACAGCGCGGCCGGTGAAGCGCTGGTCGATCACCCGGACCTCGACGCCGTCACCTTCACCGGTTCCACCGGCGTCGGCCGAAAGATCGCGGGATCTGCTGCGGCGCGCGGAGTTCCGGTACAGGCGGAAATGGGTGGAAAGAACGCAGCCGTCGTACTTGCCGACGCAGATCTCGAGCTTGCGGTCGAGCAGGTCATGCTGGGCGCATTTCGGTCAACCGGCCAGAAATGCACGGCCACTTCACGTCTGGTGCTCCATGAATCCATCGCCGAGGAATTCCTGGCCAGGCTGACCGTTGAAGTCAAGCAACTGAGAGTCGGAGATCCACTCGATCCCGACGTCACGACAGGTCCCGTGGTCAGCGCATACGCGCAGCAGTCGATCATCGAGGGGATCAATCGAGCCGTCGACGGCGGCGCCAGGGTTGTGGCCACCGCCGAAGCGCCGCAGTCGGGCTACTACGTCCAACCGACAGTGCTGGAACTACCGTCGAGCACCGAACTGTGGTTCGAGGAACTCTTCGGCCCGGTACTGGCGGTGCAGCGGGCAGCAACAACCGCAGACGCATTCCGCTTGGCGAACGAGGGCGAATTCGGTTTGTCCGCAGCATTGTTCACGCAAGACCTGACCAGTGCACTGGCCGGTATCGACGATCTGGACGTGGGGATCCTGCACGTGAATTCGGAATCGGCGGGCGCTGATCCCCACGTACCTTTCGGTGGCGCGAAGAGGAGTGGATACGGACCCAAGGAACAAGGCGACGCGGCGCGAGAGTTCTTCACTCACACCACCACCGTCTATCTCAGGGGCGGCCGAGCGTGATCTGAATTCGATTCCGCCTGCAGCAGTTCACGAGCTTTGAGTGCGATCCACAACTCGGACCGGGTGTGGGCGGAATCGAGATCTCTCCCGATCAACTCGGCAGCCTTGTCCATGCGGTTACGCAGCGTGTGCCGGTGAACACCCAATTGCGCTGCAGCGGATTCCCATTGACCATTGTGGTGCAGGAACGCTTCGATCGAGTCCACCAGACGGGAACCGTTCTCGGCGTCGTAGCCTTCCAGCACACCGAGACCGCTGGCCGCGATCGACTGCAGAACATCGCTCGACTGCACACTCAACAAGAGACTGAAAGTCCCGAGTTCCGAGAACGGAACGAGTGTGTGTCCTTCGACCTGCCCCACTTTGGCAGCAGAGACGGCCTCGCGCAGACTGGCCGCAACACCGCTAATCGGCCGGACGCCACCGATTCCACCGTTGATACTCCGGCGTGAATTCTCCCGTACTCTCGCATACACACTGCGCGTGACCTTCTCCGCAACTTCACTTTTCACGACGAACCACACACCGGTTCCGTCAGTCAGCGGGGCCAACAGGTACGGCACCGACTCTTCTTCCAGGGCCGCTGAAGTGATGTCGGTGGCCGCAAGCAAAGGTCCGACATCGGTCAAGGCGGTTGCCACCACCGTGGTTTCGGATTCGAATCCGAAGTACCGCAACAGACTTTCGTCGACGTCACCGCCGGCCTGGCGCACCATCGTCGTAACGGCCAACCTCAGCCGCTGTTCGGCATCGACAACCCGCAACGGCTTGGCAAGCTCGATGGTCAACAGCGACACCGTGTGGCCCACCAACAATCGCTCGGACTGATCCAAGGCGGCCTCGGACGCCACGGCCAGCGTGCCGCTCACAGCAAGGCGGTGAATGGCCAGGTGGCCGTCGTCGTCCACCACGATCCGGCTGCGCTCCTTACCTGATCGCTCCCTGATGCGTTCGGGCAGAGACGAACTCGCACCTTCCGTCAGAGCCAGCACCGCGCCGTCCCGATCGAGAACACAGACTGCTGCGTGAACGGCTCGACCCAGGGCAGTGATCAGAGCCGGCACCCCGTCGAGCAGGGCACGCGCCAACTTCTCCTGCGCGTCGACCACCGCCTGCACCGTTCGTATCTGGTCGGCAGTCAGTTCGTCGATCACGGCCCGCGAAATGGCGATGAACGGCGTCTCCTTGGCGACGGAAAGCACGGCAAAACCCAGTTCGTCGCCGGCCTTGATGATCGCGTCCGGCACCCTCTCGTGGACGGTGCCGGTGTCGAACGCCAGTGCCACCGCACCAGTCTGCGCGATTCGCTCGACGTACTCGTATTGCTTTGTCGCCGAACGCGGTAGATGCAGCCCCGTCGTCATGACAAGCTCTCCACCGGCGAGCCAACGGGTCGGATCCTGCAATTCGATTGCGTGCGCCCAGCTGATCGACAGATCCACGTCGTCGTGACCGGCAACGATCGTGAGACCGAGCGAGGTGGTGGCAGCCAGCCGTCGGACAGTCATCGGCATTACCGGAACCTCCGAAGGCAGTGAATAGAAAGGCAGTGGATAAATGGGCAGTGGACAGAACTGACAGTTTCAAGTTCAGATTTGTACATCAAGTCCATGTTCTGGATCACACGATGAGCTTAGCGTCTCTCCGAAAGAACTGATCGCGTCATGCAATAGGAGCTGAGCCCAGATGCCCGACAGCAGCACCGAAACAGCCGAAGCCGCCAGCGTTCATTCGACACTCAAAACAGGCTTGAAGAAGCGCCACCTGACCATGCTTTCCATGGGCGGCGTCATCGGCGCCGGTTTCTTCGTCGGGCTGAGCGGAATCATCAACCAGGCCGGCCCCGGCGCAGTCATCACGTGCGCGATCTGCGGCATCATCGTGTTCCTGGTGATGCGCATGCTCGGCGAAATGGCCGTGGCCAAGCCGTGTACGGGATCGTTCACCGAATACGCCCGCATGGCGTTGGGCGACTGGGCGGGTTTCACCACTGGCTGGCTCTACTGGTATTTCTGGGTGATCGTCGTCGGCATCGAATCCGTCGTCGGAGCAACCTTGCTCTCCCGGTGGATCCATGGTGTCCCGCTCTGGCTCATGTCAGCGGTACTCCTGTTGGTGATGACCGGGGTCAATCTTCTCTCCGTCAGCAACTTCGGCGAGGCCGAGTACTGGTTTGCGGGTATCAAGGTCGCCGTCATCATCGGCTTCATCGTGCTCGGCAGTCTGTTCGTCTTCGGCATCTGGCCCGGCAGTGAAGTCGATTTCAGCAATCTGACCGGCCACGGAGGATTTCTGCCGAACGGCTTCACCCCCGTACTGGTGGGCGTTGTCGCCGTGATCTTCTCCATGACCGGAGCCGAGCTTGTCACGATCGCCGCAGCGGAATCCGCCGAACCCGCCGGAGCGATCAGGCGGGCCACGAACACGGTCGTCTTCCGCATTCTCGCCTTCTTCGTTGTCGCCACCTTCCTCCTCGTGACGATGCTGCCGTGGGATTCGTTCGTCGTCGGCGATTCTCCGTTCATCTCCGCACTCGACCTGCTCGGAATTCCCGGCGCCGCCGACATTCTCAATCTCGTGGTTCTGGTCGCGGTGCTGTCCTGCCTCAATTCCGGCCTGTACACGGCGTCACGGATGCTCTTCGCACTCTCCGTCTACAACGACGCGCCGGCCTGGATGACACGGACCAACAGCCGCGGCGTGCCGGTGAAGGGCGTACTCGCCTGCACCGTGGCCGGGTACTTCTGTATCGCGGCCGGCTACATCTGGCCGGATACGATTTTCTTGTTCCTCGTGAATTCGTCGGGCGCAATCTGCTTGTTCGTTTACATCCTGATCTGTGTATCCGAACTACGCCTCCGACGCCGATGGGAACGCGAAAGCCCCGAGATTCTGAAATTCCGTGTCTGGTTGTATCCCGGCCTGCCGATAGTGGTCACTGGTCTGATTCTCGTGATCCTGGTGGGAATGGGTCTCAACGAACCCACGCGCGCGGAATTCGTCCAAAGCCTGGTCGCGCTGGGGGTCATCCTCGCCGCTTACGGCGTGAGAAAGTCTCGTACGCGAAAAGTCGGATCGTTCGCGACCGCCTCGAACAACGCACACAGCAATTCGAAGAAGGCTTGAAACAAGCATCGAGTAAGCGCTCGACTCGATAATTGAACCTCTTCCCCGAAAAGAGCCGATCCAATGGAAGCGGTCGAACATAGATTTTCTCTTTACCTAAATTCAAGGCAAAATGGACAGCATGCCGAGCCCTGTCATCGCCTCCGAGGGGCACAGTTCTTGGCGAACACTTCACGAATGGTTCAACGAACCACACGACTACGAGTGGATAAAGCACCAGAGATCCGGCCGGGCAATCATTCCGATCTTCCGAACCTTGCTCGGAATGATGACGATCATCTTCGGACTGTCCGCTTTCTACAAATTGATCGGTCCGGATACGCCGCCGACCACCCCCGGCAAAGCTCTTTCGATTTTCATGATCTGTACGTGTGTGGGAATCGCCGCATGCTGGTTCACACAACCGTTTCCCGGACGCCGGGGGTTGCTTGCATTCGGAATATTCGCAGATCTCGGGATCGCGGCTGCCGTCCTCCTGGTGCCGGATCGCTCGTCCGGGACGTTCGGTTGCATCGTCTTCGCGGTCACCGGAACCTTTGCGACGCTTTTTGTCAGCGCAAAGTGGCTTGTCGCTCATGTCGTTTGGTCGACGACCGTCACGACTACCGTTTTCGTTCTTGCATATATGGAAGGCGACGTCGATATCACGACGCTTCTGGCCCGCGGCACCGTTCTTTTCGGGGCTGTCACACTCGTTCCCATTTTTGCGCACCTGACTTGGCGCACTCTCTACCGCGATGCCCAGTATTCGGACCGGGATCCCCTCACTGGACTGTTCAACCGTCGGGGGCTGGAAGGGGCAGTCGGCGATCTCTTCGAGAGCGCCCGAGACGATTCTTCATCTCTCGCCTTCATCGTCGTCGATATCGACAAATTCAAAACGGTGAATGATCTTCACGGTCATGCCGAAGGCGATCATGTCATCAGGAGAACCGCGAACCGATTGAGCACACATCTCGGCGAACGCGGAGTCATCGCTCGAACCGGCGGGGAAGAATACCTGGCCGTCATCGCCGGCAATCCCGAATCGACAACCCTGTTGATCGAAGGGATAAACGCGGCGCTGTCGGATTGTTCCGACGCGATCCCCACAACGGTGAGCGTCGGAGCGGTGATGATGACCGCCGAATCGAAGGCGTGGAGCGGCGGTGCTTCCGCAATCCTGGCGGCGACAAATGTCGCGGATTCGATGATGTATCAAGCGAAAGCGGCAGGCGGTAATACGATCCGCTCGGCTCAGATCTGATTCACAGCCACGTAAGTGGGTGGACGCTGCGCCCAGTTTCCGTGTCCGTCGCGGCAAGATACACATCGACGCGCTCAGCGGTCAGAGCCTTGCTGATGTGGTAACCCTGGACCAGGTCACACCCGACCCACTGGACGCGGCGGAACTGCTCGATGGTCTCCACGCCCTCGGCCAACGATTTCATACCGAGGGCCGCGGCCAATTCGACAATGGACTTCACCACGGACATCTTCGGATCGTCCGAGTCGGTGACCAGCATGCGATCGATCTTGAGAACGTCGATTGGAAGTCTCTGGAGCGTGGCAAAGGACGAATAGCCGGTGCCGAAATCGTCGAGTGCGACGGTGACCCCGAGCTCACGCAGCTTGTAGAGATCCCGGATCGCGCGATCGTCCACAACACCTGTCTCGGTGATTTCGAGCTGCAGCAGTTGCGGAGGCAAGCCCGAATCCGTCAGCGCTTTCTTCACCATCGCACCGAACTCTCGCGACACCAACTGCACTGGTGAAACGTTGACCGAGACGCCAATTCCGGTCGGCCACCCCGCAGCAGCGGCGGTCGCCATCGCCATTGCCTGCGCGCCGAGGGGAATGATCATTCCGGTTTCCTCCGCCACCGAGATGAACTGGCTGGGCCCGATGAGGCCGCGGCTGGGATGGTTCCACCGAAGAAGAGCCTCGAAGGCCACCACTTCACCGGTCTGAGTGTCGACCTGAGGCTGGTAATGGAGATCGAACTGCCCTTCCTCGATCCCTCTGTCCAGCTCGTGCAACGCCGTCGCCCGCGCCGATGCCCTCGCCCGCAGCAGCGGTGAGAACTTACCCACTCGATTGCGTCCCGTCGACTTCGCCTCGTACAGAGCCAGATCCGCCAGCATCACCAATCCGTCGGCGTCCGTCGAATCCTCGGGCGCGCTCGAGTAACCGATCGTGGCCCGCACTTCGATCCGATTGCCTTCGACGAAGAATGGTTCGTGCAGCACTTCCAGGTACCGATCGAAGATCACACCGGGATCGTCGCGCGAAGAGGTGCAGACGATCAGCCCGAATTCGTCACCGCCCATCCGCGAGCACATGTCCGAACCGATCACGTCGCGAAGGCGTTTCGTGACTTCGAGAAGTAATTGGTCCCCGATCGGATGGCCAAGGGTGTCGTTCACCGATTTGAAGTTGTCGAGGTCGAGAATCCCGACGAGAACCTGCTTCTCCGGCACGCGGGAATCGATCGCTTCCTCGAGCGCCACTCCGAACGCACGACGGTTCGGTAACCCGGTCAACGAGTCGGTGGCCGCAAGGCGAAGGATCTCCTGCTCGTGGACATACCTCTCCGTGATGTCGGAACCGACACCGCGCCAACCCAGAATCACGCCGGATTCGAGGACCCGTGGATTGCCGGAAAGAGACCACCAGCGTCGCCTACCGTCGACATGCACCGGCACGACAGTGTCCCGGAAGGGAGCACTCGATTCGAGTTTGTCGATCATCTGGGCCGCGGCCGCACGCCCCTCCGGACTCGATGCGATCTGGAGTCTGGTGAGGAGTTGTCCGAAGGTGAGTTGCTGCAACTCGTCCACCGTCATACCTGCGACCTCGGCGAGACGTGCCGAGGTGTGGGAGAACCGGCCGTTGGTGTCGCACTCCCACAGCCAGTCGCGGGAACCGCCCTCGAAACCGTCGAGCAACAACGCCACAGTCTGACGCTCGGATTCCGCCTGAAACTCTGCGAGACAACGTCTCTGGAAAGAGGCCGACAGATAGACCGCCCCTACGGTGAGCGCAAACATGTAGATGCACAACTGAATCGCAAGTATGCGAAAGTGGGGTTCGGCGTGGACGACGAGAACAGTGAAGACGCCGAGGCCGTGAATGTAGATCCAGGTCAGGCTCACCGATCTCAGACTCGAGAACGTCACGGTCCCGGCGCCCATGATCCCGGCCATCGTCGCGATCAGAACCAAGTCGCGGAAGACGTCCATGTCGTGAAAGAGCAGAGCGAAAAGTGTGACGTCGAGGGTCGCGACCACGATCACTTCGACGAGCAGACCCACGTAGTCGTAGCGCGGGGTGTGCTTCGACGGCCGCCAGCGAAGGGGAATCCATACTCGGATCGAATTCGCGAGGACGAGAAAGATGAGGGCGCCACCCAACCACCTGAGCGTCTGACGTCCGGGCGGGACGGTGTAGGTCAGAATCACGACCAAACTCGCCATGTACGCAAGATTGGCGAACGGCGCGACGGCTGCAGCTTCGTCTATCTGACGGCGAAACAGGCTGTTGCAGTCGGCCTCCGAAGCAGGATCTTGCCTGCCCAATCGACTCGGACGGCTCATCAGCGAGGCATCCCGACATCTGCGCAGGCGCCATCAGCGGGCGTCGAATCCGCTCGCCTGGCCATCCGAACCTCCCCTGGCTCCCCACCGAACCCTTATCCGGTGAAACGTCAGTGTTTCAGACCCGCTGCTTGTTTCCTTCACAACGGTAGCCATCTGACGAATCGATTGTGCGCAGATCACTATATCCAGAGGTCGTTCCGTCGATCGTCCAGGTCGATCCGCGATTGCTGATTCTTAGCTCGAACCACGTTTGTCGCCGACCGCGACGCGGGGGATTCGAGCGGTCGGGAACAACGCGGCGATCGCGAGCAGCGCTGCCACGGCAAAAGCGACACGCAACGCGTCCAGCCTGGCTTCTTCGTTCACGTCCACGATCGCATCCGCCGTGGACTCGGCGACGCCGGCGTCATCGAGAGCGGATCGGAGTTGGGTCGTCGACAGGAACGGCACGCCCGAGGCCATGTCGGTGCTCGCTTGCTGCTGCACCGATGTCGGAACCGCCGGATTGTCTTCGATTCCGGCGATCGCCGACGTCGTGAGAGTGGCAATGAGAACCGATCCGATCAGGGCAGTTCCCAAGGAAGCGCCGAGGTTGGTGGCGGTGTTCTGCAACCCGCCGACCTCGGTGCTGCGCTCGTCCGGGACCGAGGACACCGTGACGGCTCCGAGCTGCGAAGACAGGCACCCCAAGCCGAAACCCATGAACAGCATGGGAATCATCACGATCGCCGCATTGGCGCCGGGGTCCATGCCTGCAACGAGCATCAGAATGCCGACGACCATGACCAACAATCCGACTCGGACCACGCGTCGCGGGTTCGCGGTAGGCCGTAGCTTCGGAATACCGATCGCCGCCACGACGAGCGCCGCCGACAACGGCAGGATGCGAACTCCCGTCTCCAGGGCACTGAGCTCCAGAACTACGGACAAGAACAACGGGACCGCGAAGAACACGCCCGCCTGGACCAGAAACTGCGCGAAGAACATGGAAAGTCCGCCACTGAGCTCGCGGTTTCGCAGCATCGCCGGATCAAGCAACGGCTCCTTCCCCGCAGCGGCCAGGCGTCCCTCCCAGCGCAGGAATCCGTACACGACCAGGAGCCCGGCGATCAGCAGCCACACCACCGGGGAAAGCCCGACCAACTGCGGTCCGTCGGGTTTGGCCTGCACCCAACCCCACTCGCTCGAGCGCAGTACACCGAAGACGATCATGCCCAGTCCCACCACGGACAAGATCGATCCGACGTAGTCGAGGCGCGACTTCGACGGTGGGACGTCGACCACCTTGCTGAGCACCAGCAAGATCAGGACAACGATCACGACTTCGCCGACGAACACGTAACGCCATGACGCAAATGTCGTCGCGGCGCCGCCGATCAGCGGCCCGACCGCCACGGCCATCGCGCCGGCGGCAGCGACCAGACCGTAGGCAGCCGGGCGCTTCTGAGCCGGAAAGTTGGTGGCGACGAGCGCGACGATCGCGGGCATGATGAGTGCCGCACCGACGCCTTCGAGGAACGACCATCCGATCAGCAGGACCGCAAGATTGGGAGCGAGCGCCGTTGTCAGAGAACCTGCGCCGTAGATGATCAAGCCGAGCGCGAAGGCCCGGCGACGACCCATCATCGACCCCAGCTTGCTGCCCGTGATCATCAGCGTCGCCATGACCAGGGTGTACAGCGTGATCGCGGTTTGAATGCCGGTGATGCTCGTGCCGACGTCCTCGGCGACGGTTGCCATCGAAACGTTCATGACCGAACTGTCCAACGTCATCAGGAATTGGCTGGATGCCAACACCGTGAGAACCAGTCCTGAACCCGCCTGCGTCGTCGAACCAGCAACCTGTCCGTCACCCATCGTGCGGGTGTACCCGGTGTTCAGGTTCTCGAAGCAGACCGGTCAGTGCTGTTCGAGGCTGAGCTGATCCGCCCAAGCCGACACGTCCCCGCGTTCCAGAGCCACCGCCAGCAGTTCCGGAAACTTGTCCGGCGTGCACGCAAACGCGGGAATCCCGAGGGCACTCAGCGACGCTGCATTGTCGTGATCGAACGACGGTGCCCCGTCGTCCGAGAGTGCCAGTAGAACCACGACTTGAACGCCGGAGTTCTTGATGGCGGCCATCCGGCGCAACATCTCGTTGCGAATACCGCCCTCGTAGAGGTCCGAGATCAGAACGAACATCGACTCGGCAGGACGCGAGATCAGTGACTGGCTGTACGCGATTGCGCGGTTGATGTCCGTGCCCCCACCAAGTTGGGTCCCGAAAAGGACGTCGACTGGGTCGGACAGTTTGTCCGTCAGGTCGACGACGGCAGTGTCGAAAACCACGAGCGAAGTCTTCAGCGCCTGCATCGACGCCAACACCGCGCCGAACACGGATGCGTAGACGACGCTGGACGCCATCGAACCCGATTGGTCGATCGCCAGGACTACGTCGCGCTGCACGGATTTCGACTTACGGCCGTATCCGACGAGCCGCTCGGGGACGACGGTTCGATACTCCGGAAGGTAGTGCGACAGATTTGCTCGGATGGTTCGGTCCCAGTCGATGTCACGCAACTTCGGATTCGACGTTCTGGCCGAACGATTGAGTGCCCCGGTCACTGCGGCCTTCGTTTTCTGCGCGATTCGCTCTTCGACTTCCCGAACCACCTTGCCGACGACCATTCGAGCAGTGGCCTTGCTGGCCTCCGGCATGACCTGGTTGAGGCTCAGCAGCGTCCCGACCAGATGCACATCGGGCTCGACGGCATCGAGCAGTTCCGGTTCGAGCAGCAACTGCGCCAAACCCAGTCGGTCGATCGCGTCCTTCTGCATCACCTGCACCACCGTGCTGGGAAAGTACGTCCGGATATCGCCGAGCCATCTGGCGACGGACGGAGCCGACGCCCCCAATCCGGCTGAGCGGCGTCGCCCCTTGGTCGGGCCGGACGAATCGTAGAGTGCGGCAAGAGCTGCATCCATTCGACGCTCGCCCGGTTGGCCCAGCCCACCCGTCGATTCTTCGGCGGATTCCCCGAGCATCAGTCTCCAGCGTCGAAGGCGCTGATCGTCGTCGCTCATGCGCCCACCCCCAAGATGTCCGCAACGACCGCCATTGCCGCTCTGCCGCGTCGAGCATCGGTCTCCACTGTCGTTTCGACGCGTCGTCCACCTCTGACCGCCTGACCGATCGCTCGACGCTCCCCCGCCTCGAACGCTCCGAACGTACGTCGAAGCAGTGGAAGCGTGTCGATGAAGTCCTGCTCACGAAGTTGGCGAACCCACGTGTCGATCAGCGTGAGCAACGCTCGATCGTGAACGAGCACAAGCCCTCCTCCACCGAGAAACCCGTCGACCCACCCGGCTTTGGCTGTCGGCGTGCTTCCCACGGACAGGGCCCGAGACAAGCGCTGGGCTGCAGCGGTTTCCGTGATCGAACCGCTGTCGCGCAGTAGCCGCACCATCCGGCCGACGAGTAATCCGTTGACGTCGTCACGGTCGATCACGCCGGCCATGGCCTGCAGCCACCGCGCGCTCGCATCGCGATCGTCACGAACCATGACTGCCGAGTGAACCTTGTCGAGGTGTTCGCGAAACTCCTCGGCACTGGGATCGTCCAGGCCCGTGACGGCGACTGCGAGGCCGGTGCAAATGCGGATCAACAGGCTGTCGGCGACGTCGACCAATGCCGACACGTCGGTTCCGCGCACATCGCCGTACCGCAGCGTTCGCGTCAGCGTGGGCAGCGCCGCCATCAGGTGCGTCACGTCATGATCCAGTGCCGCAACCGTTTTCACACTTTCCAGCACAGCGGACAACGCTGCCGGCAGGTTCGCCAGGAGCGAGTTCTCCAGTAGTCCGATCAGTGACGCGAGAGAGATGTCCGGCTCGTTGATCTTCGAGACGACACGTGATGTTGCCGCTGCAGCCACCGTCGTGCCCCACAGCGACGCCTCGATCACCGAGACCGAGAATTCGGGCTTCCATTGCAGCGCCCAAGTTTCCCGGAACGTTCCGGTGGAACGGACCTCACTGTCGGCCGGGGTCCCCCAATCGATCTCGAGGATCCCCAGTCGGTGCAGGAACTGGGAACGCTCGACGTCGATATCGCGTCGCAGGTCCAGATCGAGAGTCTTTGCTCCCGCTTGTTGTCTGAGCCGCAAGGTCTTCGAGCGTGCGCGCAGGTCTGCTTCGAGTGGGACTGTCGGCGTTTCCTCGGGCACCGCGCCCAGCGCTTCGCCCACAACCAATCTTCGCGTGATCAGATCCAGAAGAACGTCGTTCCCGTCGCACATCACCGACCTCGTTGCCTCGGTGACCTCCGACAATCCCGCCAAGGGTCGAGAACGCAGTGCCGCCAACGTATCTGCCAAACGGACAGCTTCGATGACGTGAGCACTCGAGATCGGAAGGTCCTCGTCCCTGAGCACCCGCGCAACTTTGGTGAGCCACCGCGTGATCGTCTTGTCGTTCGCGGTGAACAGGTGGTGATACCAACCCGGCGAGGTGATTCCGGCGCCGTAACCCGATGCCGACGCCAGGCGTGAGTGAGTCCAGGGAACCCACGTCAGCGAGGTCTTGACCTTGGACATTCCTTTGAGGATGCGAGCATCGGGTGCCGCCGGCCCCAAGGCTCCGACCAACGCCGGCGCGTGCCAGGCTCCGCAGACGACCGCTACCCGCTCAGCGCCATCTTTCAACGTCTTTCGCAGCACCTGACGCATATACGCTTCGCGATGCGCTGTCTCCTCGTCGATCGGCACTGTCTCACGCAGCGCCTCCATCGCCTCGGTGATCGCATCGAAAGAATCTGCGCCCGAGCTAGATTCGATCACCGAATCCCACCAGCGTTCGGTATCGTCGAAACCCGCGGCCGCGGCCAGTTCCGACAGAGGATCGCCCTCGCGGACAGTACGAATCCCCTGATCCGCCAACACGTTGAAGGCGGGCAGATCGCAGAACCGTGCCTGCACACCGTTCTTCGCAGCCCACTGCAGCGCTTGCCATTCGGGTGAGAACACCGCAAACGGCCAGAATGCCGCCTTCGACGGTTCGCCAGTGGCGTACGCGAGCAACGCAATCGGTGGTTCCATCGATTCCGACGCCGCCAGCATCACCAACGGGTCTGCGTCCGAAGGCCCTTCTATCAGGACGACGTCAGGCGAGAACTCTTCCAGGCCCTGCCGAACCGAACGAGCAGATCCCGGGCCGTGGTGACGGATACCGAAGACCCGGACACGCAGGTCCGGAATCACGATGGTCACCCGGTGACCTCGCGGCACGCCCGGTAGAAGTCGGACCACTCGCCGCGTTCACGCACTACTGCCTCGAGGTACTCGTTCCACACCACCTTGTCTGCGACCGGATCCTTGATCACCGAGCCCAGGATTCCGGCAGCGACGTCGGATGCCCGCAGTACGCCGTCCCCGAAATGCGCAGACAACGCCAAACCGTTGGTGACCACCGAGATCGCCTCCGCCGTCGACAGAGTTCCGGACGGGGACTTCAACTTGGTGCGGCCGTCGGTGGTCGTGCCTGATCGCAGTTCCCGGAACACGGTGACGACCCGGCGAATTTCCTCGGCTGCTGCGGGGGTTGTCGGCAATTCCAGTGCTGCGCCCAGCTGTTCGACTCGACGTGCCACGATGGCCACCTCGTCTTCCTCGCTGGCCGGCAAAGGGAGGACTACGGTATTGAACCGTCGACGCAGTGCGGACGACAGGTCGTTGACACCGCGATCGCGATCGTTGGCGGTAGCGATCAGGTTGAAGCCCTTGGCTGCCTGCACCTCGATGCCCAGCTCCGGCACCGGCAACGTCTTCTCGGAGAGAATGGTGATGAGGGCGTCCTGCACGTCGGCCGGAATACGCGTCAACTCTTCGACGCGGGCGATCTTCCCGGTTTCCATCGCCGTCATCACGGGAGAAGGCACCAGCGCACCGGCGGTCGGCCCCTCGGAGAGAAGACGTGCGTAGTTCCAGCCGTAGCGGATAGCTTCCTCGGGCGTACCCGACGTGCCTTGAACCAGGAGCGTCGACGCACCCGAGATTGCGGCCGAAAGGTGTTCGGAGACCCAGGTCTTGGCCGTACCGGGAACCCCCAACAGCAGTAGCGCCCGGTCGGTGGCAAGAGTTGCGACGGCCACTTCCATCAACCGCCGTGGACCGACGTACTTCGGTGAAATGACTGTTCCGTCGTCGAGAGTGCCACCCAACAGATACGTCACCACGGCCCAGGGCGACAAGTTCCACGACGGTGGACGCGGACGGGTGTCCTGCGCGGCCAGTGCTTCGAGTTCGAGCGCGTACTCCTGCTCTGCGTGGGGCCGCATCAGCTTTGCCGGTTGCGCGAGCTTTTCCGGTTCCGTGGTGGGCACGGTTACGCTGTCAGTCACTTGAGCTCCTCGAGCAGAGTCTTGCGGTGGGTGATGGCACTGGCAGTTCTGGCGAAGGTCTGCCGCCAGTCCGGGTCACGTGCACGTTCCGCAGCACGCTCCAGCAAAGTTACTGCGCTGTAAGGAAATCGAGTCTCGGCCAGGCGCAGCGATGCGACGTACTTGTAGCGTGAGAATTCGCCGGCCTTGGCGCCTCCGTCGGCACGTCTGGCCGCAACTCGTTCCCACTGGGCCACCACTGCCCGGGTGATGTCCTCGGGCCATGGACCTCGCAGAGCGTCGTAGATCGCTGCCCGGCCCGGGTGCAGAACATTGGCGTCGCCGTTTCCGGACCTCAACAGATCAGCCAGCGCCTTGGCCGGCACCAACGGGAGCACGCGTCGATCGGTGGCGGTGCCGCGCATACGAAAGAGTTCCAGCGCCCATTCCGTATTGTTCTGCGCGACTGCGGCAGTGGACCACGCGTCGTGAAGGATCGGCTCCCAGCCTTCGTCAACGCTCATCCCCAAGGCCTTGCCTGGTCCACCGATCATGTTGTTCCACAGAGACAACGGCGCAGAACCGATCGCCTGACGCACATACTCGGCACGATAGTCGGTGTGTGGATTCGGCCGGTCTTCGATGCCGTCTCGCCTCGCCGCTGAATCGACTTCCTCAGGCGGGACGATGACGAGCGTGGACCGAACGAGTTTCCGTTCCACCCGCACCCATTTCCGAACCCGAGCAGCCATTCTCTCCCCGAACTCCGATTCGGGGAGTTGTCCGAGTACTTCCACTGCCGCGCGTCGCACGTCCTTGCGACGGTCGTCGAGGGCTTCCTCCAACAATGGTTGATCATCCGCACTCAGTCCGTTTGCCAGCGCCGCGACGAAGGCAGCCTTCTGTTCGCCCCGCTCGGTGCCCCAGGACATTCGGAGTTCGGCCAGCGCCAGCGCGGGATCTGTTCGACGAGTGTCTATCAGCCACTGTGTGCGCTGCGACGAACTTCCGTGACGCCACACGTCCGGGTTGGCATCCCTGGTTCGGACGAGTTTGCTCCACTCGGGGTTTTGCGCGGCAAGCCATCGACCACGCTCGCCGACAATCTGCAGGATGCTCTCCCGGTGAGCTTCACTTGCACGTGCAAAGGAAAGCAACTCGGCGACCAGATGATCAGGCGCACGGTAATTGTGCTCCAACGCGACTGCGAACCATTCGTCGAGCAAGGTCGCCTTGGCCGCGAGCATCGACAGCAGATGCGCCGATGAGGATTCCGGCAGCGTGAATCGAACATCGTCTGGCGCAGGTGTCGGCACCGCCGCCGTGGTGGAGCCCGCACCGCCACGGCGGTACGCCCTCTCCAACGCTGCTCCTGCGAGAAGCATCTCGGCAGGATCGCCGTCGAGTTCGCGAGCGTAGCCACGCACTTCAGCCGGCAGCTCCTCGAATGTTGTTGCTGTTCTGGCTGTCCCAAGGAGCGCCGCTGAGATCAATGTACTCACAGCACGATCACCTGCCCTCCCGTGAAAACCGAGATCGGAGTAAGAGCCAGCGCGTTCCACGTTCCGCAGACTGTGACCGGGTAACCGCCGGAAATGCCGAGCAACTTCCACAGAAGATCCGAATCACCCTCTGCCCGAAGCGCTGTGCCCGATTCGTCGACGACAAACCATGATCCGTCGACGAACGACGGGACCACCGAACTGATCACTGCCGGCCACGAGCGCAACCATGGATCCGCGGCGAGGGCATCGGTAAACTGCTGCAACGCAGTGTCGATGCTTCCGAACGGCATGGTTGTGAAGGGCTCCGGTTCTCCGTGCGTGACCCCTATCCGCGCCCGCAATGCCGCGGCACCGGGATAGAAATGAACATCGGCGTTGAGCAGAAACCCGACTGGCGGCGTTTCGGTGGCAAAATTGGGTGACCCGTGGGAGAAGTCGAGCAGCATGGCCCACCGCTTTGAATTCCTGCCGAGCATCCACACCGTTCGGGTGAACAGTCGCTTCTCCTCGGTGATCCCGGAACCGAGAATCATCCAGTTCTCTTTCACCGGAATCGATTCCATCACACTCTCGGTTGAGACCGGATAGCCGACGTGTGCTTTCACCGAATGGGCAAGATCTTCCGGCAACTCGGACAGCTTCTGATGCGCAGCAACCAGCAGGTGCAACCGAGCCAACTCGTCGAGGACTTTCTCGGGCCAGTTCTCGGTAGACGCAACGGTGCCCGCCAAGGCTCGAAGTGTGCCTGCGACACCAGGCGCCTGAGCATCCACCATTCGAGCAGCTACTGCGTCGAAGCCCGCCCAGGATGTGTCCATCGCTGCCAGACCACTGCGGATCTGATCGGTGATCCACAGGTCCAATTCGACGAGCCCGCTCGCAACGCGGTCGGCGCGCTTCTGCGCTGTCGCCGGGTCGGGAGCCCTCTTGGGAGCCTCGTCGCCGGTCTCAGCCCTTTCGCCGCGGGTCTCGGCCTTCTCCTCGCGGCGCAACAACCACTCTGCCGCGAAGTCGGCGGGCTCGTCCGCCGACGGCACACGCCCTTCCGACCATTCCACCAACAGCCCCAGAGCATGTTTGCACGGAAACTTTCGACTGGGGCACGAGCACTTGTATGCAGGGCCCCGCAGGTCGACCACTGCTTGATACGGCTTCGAGCCGCTGCCCTGACACAGCCCCCAGAGCGCGAGACCCCTGTTGCCGGCATGGCTCCACGAACCAGCCAACTTGCGCGCAGCGGCCAGCGATGCGGCGTCCGGAGCTACCGACGCCACCTGCCCAGCTGTCCACGGCGAAGTCACTCGACCACAGTATGACAACCCGCTGACATCACGGAGTCAGGCCGATTCGTTGGTGAATAACCCCTTGACTCGAACACATATTCGAATATGATTTGGGGAGGGGATCGGGGGATTCAATGAGCGTCTTGTTGTCGGATGTGGTGTCTGGTTCTGCGGTGGGGTTACGCGGACGCCTGTGGCAGTTGACTGCTGCCGAGTTGCGCGCTGCTGCTGTCGAGGCGAGTGCGGAGATTCTGCGCCTGGAAGCCGTTCGAGTGGCGGTGGTCGATGAACTGTCGATGCGCCCGGATGATCAGGTGATTGCCAGCCGCGGAGTGGGTGCGTGGTTGGCGGCTAACACCATGCTGCAGGTTCGGGACGGGAAAAAGATCGCCGCTCTCGGTGCAGCGTTGCGGCCGTTTCCGGCGGTGGCTGCTCGGTTCGATGGCGGGGACTGTTCGTTCGAGCATGCGGTGTTGATCGTGGCGTTCTGTGAATCACCCCCGAAAGGCATGCCGGACGCCGCGCTCCCTCGCTGTATCGACCTACTGCTTGCGGCTGCGTCGGGCGTGGAAGCGACGACCACGAAAGTGCGGAACGTGATCGCGACCTTGGAGCGAATCTTCGAATCCGATGAAATTCCACCCGCCGAAGACATCGACCGGAATGAGCTGCGGATCGCGTCGACATTGAACGGTCGAGTGGTGGTGCGCGGCGATTTCGACGCCCTCACCGGCGAAATGTTGCTGTCGGCCCTGTCGAATCTGACGATGCCCACCCCGGCACCCGATGGAACCCCGGATTCTCGGTCGGCGGCGAAGCGGACCGCGGACGGGTTCGCCGAACTGATCCGCCGCTATCTCGATTGCGCGAAGACCGGCACCGATGGTGGGCAGCGTCCGCATGTGAACGTGCACATCAATGCTCGGGATTTGGCGGAGCATCGGGATTGTGCCGCACAGTCTTCGGATTCGGGTGATGACGACTCTCTGGACCTGGCCGATCTTGATGTCGGGCACATGCCCTGGCTCGGACCACTGTCCGTGTCGCAGACCCGACTTCTCGGATGCGATTGTTTCCTCTCCACCGTCCTGCTCGACGATCACGGCGCGCCCTTGGATGCGCAACCCGGGAAACGGTTGGTGACCGCGGAGCAGCGAGTGGCGTTGATCGCCCGAGACAAAGGCTGCGCGTTCCCCGGCTGCACGTGTGTACCGCCGTGGACTGATGCGCACCATATCCGGCACTGGGCGAACGGCGGCCCGACGGTGATGAACAACCTGGTGCTGCTGTGCCGTTCACATCATCGATTGATGCACCGAAAATCCGGGTTCGTCGGGAAATGGGAAATCCGCATCGGTGTCGACAACAAACCCTGGTTCGTCCCGCCGCCCTCGATCGACCCCGGGCAGCAACCGCGGCCCGCGAACACCACCTTCAAACCTGAGGGGTCAAACCTCTTTGGCGACAACAGAACACGGCCAGGCTCCGCATCGGACATCAAAACCCGATACGGAGCCCACAGGCCGTGGCGCGTCCACAACTTTCCACAACTCACGACGTTCGCGCGGGGCGCAAGACCGATCTGCCCAACAACTCACAAACCTGCAGGGCCAGAGCAAGATCCAACTTGTCTCGGCCGGCAGCAACTGGATCGCCGAGCGCCTTGTTGATGCGATACTTCACCGTATTCCGGTGCAGATTCATGTGATTGGCAGTGTGCAGATGACTTTCACCATGTGCAAAGTACACACTCAACGTCGTCCGCAAGGATGCAGCAGAGGGCGTATCTTCCGCCAACGGGCCAAGCACCTCCCAGACCCACGACTTCGTCGAATCGATGTTCTCGGACAGAAGTGAAACCACAGCGACGCCGCGGTCTCCGAAGCTCACCACAGGTCGCTGCGGTGTATCCGGGACGGCAGCAACCGAATAGGCGGCGGTTGCCTGTTCGTGGGACCGTTTGAAACCGTCGACCCCTGACCCCGGCAGTCCGATTGCCACCCGCGCCCCGCCGTCCAACGGCACTGCCGCCGCGAGAACCTCCGGATCCGGCGCAGGCACCCGGCGACCGAACGGCAGCCACGCCCACACCGTGCGCCGATCGATGGCGGTGATGATCGGCGGCTTGTCCGCTCCCGCCGCTGCGCCGAGATCACGTACGAGTCGGTCCAGCGTATTGATGCCCATGACGTCGGCATCCCACGTCGACCAGACCACCAGGGCGACGTGGTTCTGACCCAGGCGGTACCCGGTCTCCGCTTCGAAAGCAGCGGTATCTGCGTTGGTGCCGGACAGGAGGGCGTGGATTGCGGCGGAATGGAGGTTTCCCTGCGCTGCCATCCATCGACTGCGTTCCCGCTCGTACGCGTCGAAGACGTAGAGCGTGATCCAGTCGATGTAGCTGTAGACCACGTCCGAAGTGTGTTTCAGGACAGCCAAAGTGAGTCGCGCCGGAATATCCAGTGTGCTGATCTCGTCGTGGCATATCCGCATCAGATCGCCTTGGCCCATGTGATAGGCCCGGACAAGGGAGTTGGACGGGACATCCCGCTGCGCCAGACGCAGAGCGTATTCCACTGCAGCAGTGGTGGGTTGGAGATGATCGATCGGAATGTCGTTGGCCAATACGTGGATGATCGTCGTGATGTTTCCCTGCACGCTGGCCTCGAGCATTTCGAGCAATTTGGCGTCTGCATCCAATTGGTCGATTTCGTGAGCCATCATGAAGGCCATCTCACGCGCGATGTCGGCGCTGCGCTCGTCGAGTCGTCGTGCCAACTCGGCAACCACCGCAAGCACTTCCGGCTCCGCGGCTGCAGGCACTCGGGCGAGGCGCCGCATCGCACCGGCGCCTCGTTCCTTGTGCGATGGACTACTCACAGAACTTCCGCACCCTTTCGTCGCAGGTACTTCAGAGCCGATTCGGCTGCGTTGTACCCGCACATTCCATGTGCTCCGGCACCCGGCGGGGTCGAGGCCGAGCACAGGTAAGTGCCCGCGATCCCCGTGCTGTACGGATCGACTGCGACGCGCGGACGCAAGACAACCTGCAGTTCGGTGTTGGCACCTCCGATGATGTCGCCGCCTACCTGATTCGGATTGTCCTCTGCCAGGTCAGCTGTACCACTGCTCGACGTCGCGACGATCTGCTCCCGGAATCCTGGCGCAAACCTCTCGATCTGACGGATGATCGCCTCCGTAGCGTCGCCGGCGTAACCGTGAGGCACGTGCGCATAGGCATACAGCGGATGAACGCTCCCGGCAGATCG
This sequence comes from Rhodococcus sp. SG20037, assembly GCF_031763325.1. Taxonomy (NCBI): domain Bacteria; kingdom Bacillati; phylum Actinomycetota; class Actinomycetes; order Mycobacteriales; family Nocardiaceae; genus Rhodococcus; species Rhodococcus sp. SG20037. The sequence continues at coordinate 5,825,646 of NZ_CP134497.1, forward strand.
GGTGGGATCAGCCAGGTATTGCTGACCTAGGAGCACGAACGGCCGGTCCGGCATACGGCCTGAATTCGTCTCACGCTCAGCGGCCACGATTTCGTCGAAACCACCTGCCAGATGGACAGTTCCGGCCCGAGCACAGTCCGGATTGGTCCACGGCACATGACCTTCGATCGCAAAATCGACCTTGAATGCTCCGGGAGCCTGCTTGAACTTTCGATAGGCCCTCGCCACTCGGCCAGGGAGTCGATCGCCCAGAATTTCGAGCGCACCCCCCGGATTGACATCCAGCAGAACAACATCGGCGTCCGGAATCTCGGAGGCCGTACGAACCCGAACGCCAGTGTCGATCTTGCCGCCGTGATCGAGGAGCATCGCGGCCATCGCGTCGGTGATCGACCGCGAACCTCCCTCGGCAACCGGCCAACCGTAGCGGTGACCAGCAGCAGTGATCATCAATCCCACCGCCGAGGTGGCCGGACGGTTGAGTGGATAGAAGGCGTGTGCGGCAACCCCGCCGAACAGCGCCTTCCCCTTGTCCGTCTTCCACAGTTTGGCGGTCACCGTTGCCGGAAGCAGCGCTCGCGGACCGAAAGCTGCGAGCCGCAGCGGATGGTGCGGAACATTGACGATCGGGCGCATCAGATCGGACGCCAGCGCATCGAACCCAGTCGACAAGTCACCGAACATGCGTTGCCATCGAGGCCCGTCAGCGCCGAGTCCCGCAGCCGTCTGCTCCAGCGAGCGGTACAGAACCCCGGCGTCCCCGTTGTCGAGCGGATGCGCGCAGTCCACCTCTGCCCATCTCCAGATCAGCCCGTATCGCTCGAGGTCCAGCTTGGACAGGTACGGCGAGCCGATACCCATCGGGTGAAACGCCGAGCAGTGATCATGGATCAACCCCGGCACGTCGATCGGACCGGAGCGGGTGCCTCCGCCGATCTGGTCGGCAGCCTCGAGCACCTGCACGTCCACACCGCTACGTGCGAGGTGTACCGCGGCAGCGAGCCCATTGGGCCCGCTGCCGACGACTACGGCCTTTGTCACTTACTCACCTCTTGCTCGCTACCGCTGACCCTCGTACGCATCTTCGGTTCGGAGACAACCTGCGGATCCGTTGCCGCGCGGTCGGCCCGTACGTCCAGTGTCCACTGAACGTCGAACGGAATGGGCCCGTTCGGCAACCACGGCTGTTCGGCCACTGCGTCGGCGACCTTGAAAGTACCTCGTTCGATGACACCGAGAGCGGCATCGATCACCTGGTACTCCTGCGTTCCCTTGTGGATGGGCTGCGATTCGATCCAGGTCACCAGGAACTCACCGGGTGCGAAATTGCAGCGACGCTGAATGGCTGCGATCAACTTCGCGTCGTGCAGGTGCCCGTCACCGAAGTTGAAGGCGACGATGGAGTTGCACATGAACTCTGCTTCCCGCAGTGAGTACGTGTTGATGTCGTCGCCGAGGTGCCTGATCATCAGAGAGAACAGCGCACGCCCCTGGCTGTGCATGGAACGCCAGCCCAACAGCTGATGCAGAACGACATCGGACACATCTTCGGGGTACATCGTCATCAACTGATTGCGCGTATCCGGCGACGGACGCTTGATGAACTGGTCGATCTTGGCTTCAGCGCCCGGCGCGAATGCCCACGTCGCGGATGCCCAGTTGCCGGCGTACTGACGCATCGACGGCAGGAAGGACACCAGATCGGGTCGAAGGTTTCCGAGAATGGGGAAGAAGGCAAGGGCTGCAACAATTCCCGCGGTAATCCACGGTGAGGACATGGCGCCGAGTCCGTAGCCGTCCCATGCCGGGAATCCCAGGAACAGGAAGACCGAGGCGTAGGCGAACAGAAGATTCCATTCGAGTGGGACGGCAAGCGGGAAGGTCGACGCGATGAACAGATGGAATCCGACCATGAGGATCACGGCGAGGATCGTGAGGGTCTTGTTCGTCGAGAACAGCAGTATCAACGGGGTGACGATTTCGACCATCGTTCCGGCCACGTGTGCGACGCCGCCGCCCAGGTGTGAAGGCCGCAGATCCTCCGGGAAATTCCGGTAGTGGGCGCGCTTGATCTTCTTCGACGGGATCCACGGGGTATTGCTGAGCATCGGAGGAACCACCAGCGAGAAATGGCGACCGAACTTCGAGACACCGGCACCGATCCACACCATGACGATCAGCAGTTTGAGCGCCAGGATCATGTCGACGAACGGCAGGAATGTGAAGAAGAAGATCGCCGGCAGGTACTGCTCACTACGGGCAGCGATGAAGGGCACCTTGTCCCGCAACCCGAGAATCACCATGAGTACCAGGAAGGAGTACAAGACCGTCGGACGCACCAGTCCGGCATTGTCAGCGATTGCCGAATCGATTCCTGTGGTGTGAACACCGGGGAGAACAGCGGCAACAAGGAGATTGGCGACTGCGGCGGCATAGATGAAGACGTCGAACACCGTGCGGGTGTCACCCGAGGTGAGCGGCACTTTGCCCGGCCACGGTGGCAGACGAATGGTGCCGGGGCGGAGCCAGTAGAGAACTCCACCGGTCATCGGCTTGAAGTGGCCGGCGAGCGGCCCCCAGGATCCTGCCAAGCCCAGCATCTCGAGCATCATCGTCCAGATGATGAGTTTCTGGTAGACGATCGGCTGGTTCCACCACGATCCGATGTCGAACCACGAGAGGCCGGAAGTCAAAGTGGCAACGGCTGTTCCAGCTGCCAGGTAAAGGAACAACAGTTTCATGATGTAGACGGTGTGGACCATCTTCGGCGTACCGAAGCCGTAATCCACCCAGTGCGTGGACATGTCACGCAGACGCTCGAGAAACGGCTTGTCCATGAACGTTGCCGGATCGACGGGAGGGAAGTTTCCTTCTTTGAATCCCATGATGTGCTCCTGAAATACGGAATGTGGGCATGACGGATCGACTCGACGGACGTCGTCGAGTTGTGCTGGTACTACGGGGAAGTGACTAGTGAGCGGGAGTTGCGCTCAGAGCTCGTCTCATTCCAGGTTTGTCGATCTTGCCCACCGGGTTTCGGGGAAGCGCATCGACGACGTAGATCGCCACTGGCACCTTTACTCGGGTGAGCAAGGCCGTGACATGTTCGAGCAGTTCGTCTTCGGTGACGGGCGCATCGGGGTAGGCGACAACATAGGCAACTGGCACCTCTCCGTAGACCTGGTGCGGAGCGCCGATGACGGCTGCCTCGAGCACGGAAGGGTGTGTAGCGAGCGAGTTTTCGATCTCCTTGGGGTAGATGTTCTCTCCCCCACGGATGATCATGTCCTTGATGCGATCGACCAGGGTCAGGTAGCCGTCCTCGTCGAGGACTCCGACGTCACCGGTATGCAACCAACCATCCTTGACGGTCTTCGCAGTCTCCTCCGGCTTACCCAGATAGCCACGCATCACGTTGCCACCCTTGATGACCACCTCTCCGGCAGTCCCGGCGGGCGCAAAGGTTCCGTCCTCGGCAAGAATGGAAATCTGCTGGCCGGGCAACGCCGGGCCGACCGTACCGAGTTTGCGCACGCCGTCCACAGGATTGCAGGCCGACGCACAGGTCCCCTCGGTGAGTCCGTAACCTTCCACGATCACGAAACCGAAACGCTGCTCAGCGCGTTCGAGGAGTTCCTTGCTGATCGGCGCCGCACCGCACACGGCAAACCTCAAGGACGACGTGTCGATCGAAGGGTCTTCCGGCTGTGAGGTCAGCATCGCGTAGATTGCCGGCACCGCCGAGAAATACGTGGGGCGAAGCCGCGCGACGTCGTCGAAGAATCTCGAAACCGAGAACTTCCCGGTGACACTCACCTGTCCGCCGACAAGTAAGGGCGTCAAGACGCTGACGCAGATCGCGTTGACATGGAACAGCGGCAGAATCAGCAGGCAGTGATCCGCGCCGGTAACACCGATGTTCTTGCCCATCGACGAAGCCATGAACTGCAGGTTGGCATGAGTCAGCATCACTCCCTTGGGCCGTCCGGTGGAGCCGCTGGTGTAGATGAGCAACGCCAGATCGTCTGCTGCAACATCGATTCCGGGTCGGGGATCGGTCGGCGGCACTGTCGCCAGATCCTCGACGCCCAACACTGCGCGGCCGCCCGAGGGTGCGTCGGCAGTGGCGGTGATGACCAACTCGGCCCCGGAGTCCGCGATCTGGTAGTCCGCTTCGTTCGCGGTGAACATCGGATTGATGGGTGTAGCGGCAGCACCGATGCGCCAGGCAGCCATGATCGCGATCAGCAACTCGACGCGATTGGGCAGCATGATCGCCACCACGTCACCGAGGCCGATTCCGAGTCCAGCCAATTGCGCGGCAACAGCTTCCGTGCGATCTGCGAACTCTTCATACGTGAGTTCGACGTGGTCGTCCCGCAAGCACGGCTTCTGCCCGTACTTCTCTGCAAGATCCCAAGCCAGATATCCGATGTTCGCCACGAGAGTCAGCACCTTTCATTCGTGTGTGACTCAAAACACTATCGGCGTCCTGCGGCCGAAGAAACGGTCCCAGGGGATCAACTTGTCCAGGTTCTTTGTTCCCTGAGCACAACACCACACGTACGGTATGCATCAGTTCGACGGCTGATGCAACACCTCGTGGGCGCGTCTGGTCACCACCTCGGAGATCCGGCGCAAGACAGGTGACGACAGTTTCCACTGCTGCCAGTACAGCGGAACGTCGTCCACGAAGTCCGGATCGAATCCGATCAGCACGCCGGAGCGATCGTCGTCGCCGCGCTGCAGGTCCGGTATCAATCCCCAGCCGTATCCCCGCCTGACGGCGTCCGCGAAGTCTGCCGATGACGGAACAAGATGACGGGGCGGATCGGCGGGGTGGCCGACCTTTTGATCGAGGTAGCGATCCTGCAGTAGATCCTTGCGATTGAACACAACCAGCGGCGCCTCCGAAAGGGATTCGGCCGTGACACCGTCTGCGAACCAACGACGGCAGAACTCCGCACTCGCCATCGGCCGATACCGCATGATGCCCAAACGGCTGGAGGTACACCCTTGAATCGGTGACGCAACAGAGGTGACGGCAGCCATGACCGAACCGTCGCGCAGTAGTTCAGTGGTGTGGTCTTGATCGTCGAGATGAAAATCGAAACCGACTTCTTGCGTGAACTCCGCGAGGGCCCCGAGAACCCAGGTGGACAGCGAATCGGCATTGACCGCGATCGAGACGCGTGCAAACATCCCTGAATCATTTTCAAGGCCGAGTTCTCGCACGGTGTCACGCGACAGTGCGTCTATCTGACGGGCAAGACGCAGGACTTCTCTCCCCGAATCGGTGACCCGGATGGGTTTGGTGCGCTGCACCAGGATCCGGCCAACCGAGGTCTCGAGACCTTTGATTCGTTGGCTGACCGCCGAAGGCGTGATGTGTAACTTCCGCGCCGCCGCCTCGAAGGTTCCCTCGTCGACCGCGGCGTGCAATGCCCTCAGTTGCTCGAAATCCAACATAATCTGAAGCTACTCTGATGCATCCTAAGAATCATTAGCTGGACTGACTGAAATCCGAGCGGCAGGCTCGACGACATGCTCAGCACCAACGACCCTGCGTCGGCCCTCGTCGGTTTCGGAGTCGGACTGTCATTGATCGTCGCAATCGGCGCCCAGAATGCGTTTGTTCTTCGCCAAGGTCTGACGCGATCGCACGTACTCCCGATCGTCGCAGTGTGCGCGTTGTCAGACGCAATTCTGATCCTTGCAGGCATCAGCGGAATCGGGACCCTCCTCGAACACGCACCGTCGCTGATCACGTTCGTTCGTATCGCCGGTGCGGTCTTCCTCCTCAGCTATGCAATCTTCGCCGCCAAGCGGGCGCTTCGACCCCAGACGCTGGCACCGGATCAGCACGGCAACGGTTCGAGGCTGACCGCCGTCACGATGGCATTGGCCCTCACCTGGCTCAATCCACACGTTTACCTCGACACCGTGGTGCTCATGGGTTCTATCGCCAACGGTCGCGGCGAGATCGGACGTTGGTGGTTTGCCGCCGGTCCCATCACGGCAAGTGTGGTCTGGTTCGGCGCCCTCGGTTACGGCGCACGTCTGCTGACGCCGCTTTTCGCGAAACCCAACGCGTGGCGGGTTCTCGATGCTCTGATCGCCGTGATGATGGCGGTTCTCGGAATCAGCCTGCTTGTCGAATTGTGACCAGGCTGCACAACCTCGATCCGACCCTGCGGGTAGCGGGATGGGTTACCGTCCAAGGTGAGGAAGCTCAATTCACCTGTCGCGAGTTGTGACCATCAGGTAGGGCTGATCACGATGACCGAGGACGATGGCGGCACCGAACCGCGGGACTCCCTCCGCGGACTGGGTTTGCTGTGTCTACTCGCTGCGGTCGCCGGCGTCGGGGTCGGATTTGTCGGCGGCGCGTTCCGTTGGTGTCTGATCAGGGCCGACGAACTTCGTCAGGCGATCGTGAACTGGGCGCATCACGTTCCGTACGTCGGGTGGCTCGTGCCGGTCCTCCTGGTGGCCCTGTGCACCGTACTTGCCGTACTGATCGTCAGACGAGTGCCCCTCGCAAAGGGAAGCGGCATCCAGCACGTCGAGGCGGTGTCCCGCGGTGAAGCGAAACCGCCGGGAATCAATCTCGTGCCCGCCAGATTCATCGGCGGCCTCTTGGCGATCGGCTCCGGTCTGGTTCTCGGTCGTGAAGGCCCCACCGTACACATGGGTGCGGCGATCGGAGCAGAAGCGGGACGGCGAGCCCGCCTCACCGAACCCGACGTCGCCATGCTGCAAACATCCACGGCCGGAGCAGGACTCGCTGTCGCATTCAACGCGCCGATCGCGGGAGCACTGTTCGTCTGCGAGGAGGTGACGCACTCGTTCCGGCTGCGCACCGTGCTGCCAACGCTTTTCGGTGTTTCAGTGGCGGTGGGCTGTGCACGGATCGTCATCGGTGATCAACCCGATTTCGAAGTCGGCACCGTCCCGACACCTCAACTCGCATTCTTGCCACTGTTCGTCGTCTTCGGAATCCTCACGGGGCTACTGGGTATTGCGTACAACCGCCTGATTCTAGGACTACTCGACATCGTGGCACGGCTCGACAAGATCCCACCGACTGTCATCGGCGCAACGATCGGCGCCGTCATCGGCCTGACGCTGTTCCTCGACCCGTTGGCCAGTGGGGGCGGCGACGTTCTTGCACAGATGATCGTCGGCGGAAGGACCTTCCTACTGCCGATCCTGCTGCTGTACTTGGTGGTTCGGTTCTTCACCGGCCCGCTCTCGTATGCCGCTGGAACTCCCGGCGGACTGTTCGCTCCCTTACTCGCTCTCGGCGCGCTCTGGGGGTCGATCTTCACCGGACTGTCGAGCTTCGTGCCCGGAGTGGACGCCGGGCTCACGGTCACCATGGCCACCGTCGGTATGGCTGCCTTCTTCGGCGCCGTAGTACGCGCACCGTTCACCGGCATCGTAATCGTGGTCGAAATGACCGCGGTGACGTCGACGCTGGTCCCGATGCTCGCTGCCACTGCGGCAGCGGTATTCGTCACCACGTCGGCAGGGTCGGCACCTATCTACGACAGTCTGCGCGAACGGATGTTGGAGCCGCAACGCCCGCATACGGATTGATCCCCGCACACGGGTCATTGCAGCACGGGCGCGCTACGTGAATTCAGAATTTGCAGATGACTTCCTCAGAGAACCTGCGTACCGCATCTTTCTTCGCTTCCAGGTCGCAGTCGAACCCGAGGCCGTACATGGCCCAAGGAATGACGATCGATTCCGTCACTCCGCTATCGGCCAGTTCCAAGGAGCCGTCGAGACCGAAGCGATCGGCGCAGACGGCCTGAATTTCGAACGGGGACTCGGCGCGCCCGTACTCGACCCGCAGGACGCCGATCCTCGCGATGAGAGCTTGCAGATCAGCGAAAGAGACTGTAGCCGAGGTCCAACCGTCACCCACTCGCGCTGCACGGCGCAATGCGGCCGCGGAATGTCCTCCGATGTAGATGGGGACGGGATCGATCGGCGCCGGGCTCATCTGCAGCCTGTCGAAGTCGAAGAACTTGCCGTGATGTTCGACCATACCGCCGCCTAGAACCAGTCGCAGTACCTCGAGCATCTCGTCCACTCGCGGGCCTCGATCCTTGGGGGAAGCGCCGCACCACTCGAATTCCTCTGGCGCCCAGCCCACACCGACCCCGAGACCGAAGCGGCCTCCTGTCAAATTCGCGACCGACCCCACCTGGCTTGCCAGCAGCAGAGGATTGCGTGAGCTGAGCTCGAGCACCTGCGGATAAAAGCGAATCTTCGACGTTCCGGGTCCCATGAAGGCCGCGGCAATCATGGGGTCTACAAATGGTGTCTTCACGTCCCACATCCGCACACCGTCAGCGGTATACGGATACCCGGTAGCGCCCCGCTCGGGAAAGAACAGTGAGTCGGGCATCGTGATCGAAGAAAAGCCGCATTCTTCGGCCACTTTCGCAAGTGCAACGAGTTGAGAGAGGGGAATCATCGCCACGGCGAGGCTGAACTTCATCGGAAGATCCCTCTGTTCAGTTGACCGGAGCGACTGAAGTGTCTCGATGAGCTCGAAGTCGGTTCGCACCGATCGGCTTGGGAGACAGTGGATCCTGAACAGTCACTTCTTGCAACGCTCAGTCATACGACAACTCCCCCGCAGTGCGGTCGAAGCATCAGCCACCCTCGGTTGGACAAGGACGTGTTCGAGGTTACAAAGCTCCCGCTACTTCGGCTCGGCGGCTTCCCGCCAGGCGGACACATACCAAGAACTTCGGGGTCCTGGTGACACCTGGCACCCCACTCCCCCTGATTTCGCACCGTGCAACCTGCGAATCGGCCTACTGATGCAAGGGAGTTCCGACGTAGTTCTCGGCGATCAGCGTTCGTCCCGCCACGGAACGCGTGACCATGTCCAACTCGGCCAACTGTCGGCGATGCCCGAAACCGCTGTCGTCTGGCAAGCGATGGAGCATCGACGACATCCACCACGAGAAGTGCTGCGTCCGCCACACACGCGGCAACACCGTTTCGGTGTACCCGTCCAGCATCTTTCGGTCGGACGAGGTGAAGAAACCGTCCATTGCCTTCGCCAGTGCGTAGACGTCGGCGATCGCGAGATTCATTCCCTTCGCGCCGGTCGGCGGCACGGTGTGCGCCGCATCCCCTGCAAGAAACAGGTTGCCGTGCTGCATCGGCTCACACACGAAGCTGCGGAACTGGAGGATCGACTTCTGAAAGATCCTGCCGTCCTTGATCTCCGCCCCCTCACCGTCGACGCGCATGTGCAGCTCGTCCCAGATTCGATCGTCGGACCAGTTGTCCACGGAGTCGTCCGGATCGACCTGAAGGTAATGACGCTGTACCTCGGGCGTCCGTGTGCTGATCAGTGCAAACCCGCGCTCATGGTTGGCATAGATCAGTTCTTCGGACGACGGCGGCGCCTCGGCCAGGATGCCGAACCACGCGAAGGGATACTGGCGGAAATGATCCGTTCGGATCGACGGTTCGGGAATCAGCTTTCGCGTTCCGGTGCGTGAACCGTCGCAACCGGCCACCAGGGCGCACTCGAGCTTCTGATCATTTCCGTCCGAGTCGACAAAAGTGATACTCGGGCGATCCGATTCGTGATCGTGTACTTGCGCGTCGGACACTCCGAATCGAATGTCCCCGCCGTCAGCGAGACGCCGCGCGATCAGATCCTTGAGCACCTCGTGTTGCGGATACACCGTGACTGCTCGCCCGTCGGTCAGTTCGTCGAACGCGATTCGGTGCCCTCGTCCACCGAATCGCAACTCGATTCCGTGATGTTCGAGGCCCTCCCGCTTCAGTCGATCACCGAGTCCGGTCTCGACCATGAGATCAACCGTGTTCTGTTCGAGCACGCCGGCACGAATGGTGCCTTCTACCTCTTCGCGGGTGCGGCATTCCAGGACAACCGAATCGATTCCCTTCAGATGCAACAGATGCGAGAGCATCAACCCGGCGGGACCACCACCGACGATTCCGACCTGGGTGCGTGAAGAAGACATACAGAGAGCTCCTGAGGTGAGTGACGATTGAGACCACCCTCGACCACGATCACTCCTCTGAACAGCTGCAATTTCACTCAGTGAAAGACCGAAACGAGCTATCGAAACCCACCGCTACCAAGCCCGCGTGATATTCCACGGGCGGCCGCGACCAACGCCGGCAGTAAAGGAGCCGGATCCTGCTCCACCGGAACAACTGTCGAGACCGCTGCCACGACACTGCCCCCGGCTTCGCGGACAGGAGCGGCGACGGCAAGGGTTCCGACGTTCAGATACTCGCGACAGACCACGAATCCGGCGCGCCTGATCTCGTCGAGAGTTGCTCGCAAAATCCGCTCGGAAGTAATGGTTTTGGGAGTGAACGACTCGAGGCCGGCGCGAAGGACGTCGTCGAGAAGCTCGGTTCCGCCGTGCGCGAGGAGAATCAATCCACCGCTGGACGCGTGCAACGGCAATCTTCCGCCGGCACGGCCGACCACGGTGACGGCGCTACGCGAGGACAAGCGCTCGAGGTACAGAGCCTCGGTGCCCTCACGAACGACCAACTGCACGTTCTCTCGGGTGACCTCGTACAGGTCTTCGAGGAACGGCAACGCCACCTGCCGTAGGCCGTGAGCGCCGGGAGCGAGAGCGCCGATCTCCCACAACCGGACTCCGACCTGGTACTTGCCGTCACTCCGACGCTCGAGTGCGCCCTCAGCCACCAACTGCCCACACAGTCTATGGACGGTGGGCAGAGGCAAACCGCTGCGACGACTGATCTCCGACTGCGTCAACCGCGGCGATTTCGCGTCGAAGGCACCGAGCACGATAAATGCCCGGCCGATCAACGAACGCTCGCCTGATGCCATTCACACAGTGTGACTGACATCAGGCGAAACGTGTTCAGGCGGTGCGGAGCTACGCGGAGTGCGCCAATTCCGGTTCGCGTTCGGTCACCGGCGGCGTGGCCTCGATCTTCATCGGCTCCTGCGCGTAGTGGAAGTGCGGACGACGGTGACCGATGAACGAACCGAACCACGACATCACAGCGACATACCGGTTGCGGAAGCCCACCAGATACATCACGTGCACGGCCAGCCACATGAACCAGGCGATCGTGCCCTTGAACTCGACCTTGCGGACGCGACACACAGCGCTGAATCGGCTGATGATCGACATGCTGCCCTTGTCGAAGTATTTGAAAGGCGTTCCGGCCTTGACCTTTCCGTTCACAGTCTTCGCTGCGTGACGTCCACCCTGCATTGCAACGGGCGACTGACCAGGCAGACCGTTCAGCGAAGTCATGTCGCCGATGGCAAAGACGTTGGCAAACCCGCCGACGGTCAAGTCCGGATTGATGAGCAGACGACCTGCACGGTCACTCTCACAACCGGTCGCCTCGCCGAGCACTGCTGCGAAGTCGTTGGCGCGAACACCGGCCGACCAGATGACGGTCTCGGCGTCGATGCGCTTCTCTTCCTTGGTCTTTGCCGAAGAGACGGTGACACCGTGCTCGTCGATGGCGGTGACCATAGTGTTGAGAACAACCTCGACACCCGACTTCTCGAGCGAGGCCTGTGTGTACTCACTGAGCTTGCCGCCGAAGGCCGGAAGCGCAACGCCCGCGCCCTCGACCATGGTGACCGTGACCTCGTCGGCGCTGATGTTGTTGATGGACTTGGCGAAGTAGCGACGCGCCAGTTCCTTGATCTGTCCGGCGAGCTCGACGCCGGTCGCGCCTGCACCGACGACAACGAAGCTGAGCAGGTTGCGGCGAACCAGCGCGTCGTTGGTGGTGTGAGCCTCTTCGAAGCAACGCAGGATCTGCTTACGCAGGACCTCGGCATCCTCGACGGTCTTGAGCTTGTAGGTGACCTTTTCGAACTCGTCATGACCGAAGTACGCCTGGGTGGCACCGGTGGCTGCGATGAGCGAGCGGTATCCGAGAGTGTGGCGGGTGCCTGAAGCCTCGTAGACGACGGTGTTCTCTTCGGCGTTGACCTCGACGACGCGACCGAGACGCACGTCGGCGTTGGGGTACTTCTGCAGGATCGTGCGGATGGGCGGAGCAACTTCGCCTGCCGACAGAACGCCCGTCGCCACCTGGTAGAGCAGCGGCTGAAAGAGGTGCTCGGTGGTGGCGGAGATGAGGACGAACGGCGTCTTGGACTTCGCGAGGGTCTTGGCCGCGGCGAGGGCTCCGAATCCCGAACCGACGATGACTACCTGAGTCTGCTCGTGTCCAGTCGCGTCGATGTCAGCGCGACCCGCAGCTGTTCTATCCACAACAAATCTCCTCAACCAAATTGAAAGTATGACTATTACGGTATGGACTGATCATGGGTCGGGTCCAGCTAGCTGGAGTATTCGCAAGACTGTTATCTCGATTGCTCATAAGTAAGCTGTCCTCATGGACTTCCGCCAACTCAAGTACTTCCTCGTCGTGAGCGAGGAACTGAGCTTCAGTCGCGCTGCCGAGCGCTGCTTCATCTCGCAGTCGGCGATCAGCCATCAGGTCGCCCGACTGGAGAAGGAGCTTGGCGCGACACTCTTCGAACGCTCGACCCGAGCCGTTCGCCTTGCCCCGGCAGGATCGCGACTCGTGCCCATTGCGCAGCAAGTCCTCAGCCTCGAAACGATGGCCTACTCCGTCGCACGCGACCCACGAGCCCGGATCCGGATCACCGGAAACATGAGCTTCGCCGCTCAGACGCTGGACGCCATCGCACACGTGCGCGAACTTCATCCGGACCTGGACGTCGAGTTCGTCATCAAGAGTTTTGCCCACCGCATGGACGCCGTAGCCTCCGGTGACGCCGACATCGCGCTGATTCGCGGCGGCGTCGACCGCCCCGGACTCGAACCCTTGGACCTCGGCGTCGAAGATCTGCTGGTCGTCATGTCGAGCCGGCACCCCCTGGCCGGCCAGCAAAGCGTCGACCTCAATGATCTGGCCGCATACCCCCTGCTCCTGCCGCCGCGCCAAAGCCAGGTGCTCATTCACAAGGTGGTCGAGGACGCGTTCCGCGAGATAGATCGACGCGTCCAACTGGGCCCTGCAATTCCGAGCGATCACACAGCCACGCTGGACGTGATCACCAACCCGCGCGCCTGGACCCTGCTGTATTCGATCACCGCAGGCGAATCTCCACGCGCCGGCATCAGCTTCATGCGAGAATCGCACGGCCGCTTGCGAATTCCCGTCTCGGGAGTGACCCGCAGCGGCGCCACCCACTCGACCGAGTTCGCCGATCTGATCCAAGCGCTCAAGGACGCCATGAATCCGTCTTTCACTGAGTGAAAGTGCGATGGCGATCGACTCCCCTCACGGAGCAACGTGGTCCACAACCATGTGATGCGGCGCGCGGTTGCATCCCTTTACCGAGGAGCGGCCATGACGCGTCTACTGAGCGAACCTGTGTGGGAATCGAAGATCTTCGACGGCGAATGGGTTCTCGGTAGCGCCGACGATCGTATTGTCGTCGAGCCGGCCACCGGCAAGCAGTTGACGACGGTCGGCATGGCAACACCAGACGACGTGGCAGCCGCTGCAACAAAAGCTACTGCCGCTCAGAAGGATTGGGCAGCAAGGCCGTACACCGAACGAGCCGCCGTTCTACGCCGCGCCGGTCAACTGTTCGAGCGGTACGCCGACGAAATCGGCGAATGGGTAATCCGCGAGGCCGGCAGCATTCCCGCCAAAGCCGGACTGGAAACCCACACCGCTGCCGAAGAGTGCTACAACGCAGCAGCTTTGGCCGCACACCCCGTCGGCGAGGTGCTGCGCTCGGAGCAACCGCGGCTGAGCTTCTCTCGTCGCGTCCCCGTCGGCACCGTCGGCGTCATCGCACCGTTCAACTTCCCGATCATTCTGTCGATCCGTGCAGTCGCTCCCGCACTGGCACTGGGCAATTCGGTGATCCTCAAGCCTGATCCGCGCACGGCGATCTGTGGCGGTGTGGTTCTTGCCCGCATCTTCGAAGAAGCCGGTCTGCCTGCCGGAGTGTTCGGCATGCTGCCGGGTGGCGCTGACGCCGGTGAGGCAATCGTGGTTCATCCGAGCGTTCGCGTCATCGCATTCACCGGGTCGACCCGGGCAGGACGCGCTGTCGGTGAACTGGCGGGCCGCCATCTCAAACGAGCACACCTCGAACTCGGGGGAAACAACGCACTGATCGTCATGGACGACGTCGACCTCGAAAAGGCCGCATCTGTAGGCGCTTTCGGATCCTTCATGCACCAGGGGCAGATCTGCATGACCACCGGCCGCCAGCTCGTCCACGAAAGTATCGCCGCCGACTACACCGCACTCCTTGCCGAACACGCCGACAAGCTTCCGGTAGGCGACCCGTTCACCGGTCAGGTCGCACTCGGACCCATCATCGACGCCGGACAACGCGACCACATCCACTCCCTGGTCACCGGAAGCATCGCGGCCGGAGCAAAACTGGCGGCCGGCGGCACCTACGAGGATCTCTTCTACCGGCCCACCGTGCTGGCCGACACCCCACTCACCGCGCCGGCATTCGCCGACGAAGTCTTCGGGCCAGTCGCACCGGTCACCTCCTTCGCCACCGTCGAACAGGCCGTCGCCATAGCCAACGATTCCGAGTACGGACTGTCACTGGGCATTCTGACCTCCGACGCCATGCGAGGGCTCGAGCTCGCCCAACAAATCCCCACCGGCCTCGTACACATCAACGATCAGACCGTCGGCGACGAAGCAGTCATCCCGTTCGGCGGTATGGCGTCTTCGGGTAACGGTGGCCGCGTCGGCGGTATCGGCGCAAACCTCGACGCCTTCACCGAAACGCAGTGGGTGACTGCGCAGAGCGCACTCCCGGTCTACCCCTTCTAGTCCGGAACACGCCGAGTTGGTCCTGAATACACCGAGCTGGCCCCAGGGGCTCACTGACCAGCATTGACGGGATCGATCTCGCGGACTTACCATCCAGAGAAAATTACTTCGGCACATTAAGCAATTTCTCTTGTAATTCCCGAGAAGGACCCACTTGACGAATTCAGTGACGACCGACAGCGCTGCGCAGCCAACGGTCCACGACACCCCGGATGTATCCGTCGTAACATCGCCGCGCCGCGAGGCCGTCATCATCGGGGCGCTCAGCCTGGCCGCGATGATCGTCTCGATGATGCAGACACTGCCCGTCCCGATTTTGGGGCGTATTCAGTCCGATCTGGGCGCATCCGCGGCCGGCATCAGTTGGGTGACGACGGCGACGTTGCTGTCGGCCGCCGTTTTCACTCCCCTGTTGGGCCGCTACGGCGATCAGCACGGCAAGAAGCGCACGCTGGTCGGCGTTCTGGTCGTCATGGTCATCGGTTCGATCGTCGCCGCACTGGCACACAATCTGCCACTTCTCATCCTCGGACGCGTCCTCCAGGGGACCGCCACCGCCATCTTCCCGCTGGCTCTGTCGGTCCTGCGCGAAGAGGTCCGCCCACACAAGCTTCCCGGCGCGATGGCATTGGTCAGCGGAACTCTCGCATTCGGCAGCGGGCTCGCCCTCGTAGCCACCGGACTTCTCACATCGGCTCCGGATGCCGACTACCGCAACGCCTTCTGGATGGCCACCGGGTTCGCGTTGCTTGCCCTCGTCGCCGTCATCACGCTGGTTCCGGCAACCAAGCACAAGAGCGGCGGGCGCGTCGACGTCATCGGCGCGCTGAGCCTGGGCGCTGCACTCCTTCTGCTCCTGTTGTCGATTTCGCAAGGCCACCAATGGGGTTGGTTCTCACCCGTGACCATCGGTGTTTTCCTGGGCTCGATCGTGATGTTCGCAGTCTGGGTCTGGATCGAGAAGATCGTCGACGAACCACTGGTCGACATGCGAATGTTCGTCCACCGGCCCGTGATGATGGCGAATCTGGCGGGGGTCATGCTGGGCTTCGGAATGTTCGCCAACTTCCTGGGCATCTCCTATCTCGTGCAGCTTCCCCACGCCCTCACGGGATACGGATTCGACGCCAGCATTCTGCGTGCGTCGGTGGAATTCCTGCTGCCGGGTGCGATTGCCTCGCTGATCGCAGCACCGATCGGTGGGCGGCTCATCAGAGTGCGTGGGCCACGCTTCGTCCTGGGACTCACCGCCATCTGTGGTGCGGTGCCGTTCGCCTGGCTCGCGTACGACCACACGCACACCGCGTCGGTCATCGGTGCCGGCATCGTGATCGGCGCCGCCGTGAGCCTGGGCTACGCGGCCATGCCCGCGATCATCATGTCGAGCGTTCCGCGACACCAGAGTGGAATAGCCAACGGCATCAACTCGATCTCCCGTTCCACCGGCAGCGCCATGGGCAGTGCAGTGGTGACTACGATTCTCGCCTCGATGACCATCGCGAACCTGCCAGAGGGCGTATCCGCTCTGCCCAGCGAATCCGCCTTCACCGTCACCTTCGTCACTGCCGCCGTAGCTTTCGCTCTGGTCGGCCTGGTGGGTTGGTCAGGCCTCCCCAAGAGTGCGTCGACGTCTGTCAACGGCAGCGCGTGAACAGGCCTGCTCCGAACAGCTCCGCATTCACGAGATGCCCATGCGCGTGAGCATTGTGCGAGGATCGGCGGGAGGTTGCAGGTCTCGAAGCTGAGCGGCTCGGCGGTCGGTGAACTGCCGACACGCGTCGTCGTCGGAGAACACCCAGAAGTCCCCACGCGCTATTGCTTCGGTCATGTGCTCGGCGGCATCGAGCGGGTCGAGTCCGGATTCGACGTTCGCCTGTTGCATTGCATCGAAGACAGCGTTTGCCGTGACGTTCGTAGTCGGCGCGTCACGCTGGGCCGCACGAAAGATCTCACTCCGGATCGAGTGTGGAACAACAGCACTGACCTGAATCGGAGAGTCGACCAACGACAGATCTTGGTGCAAGCTCTCGGTCATCGCCAGCACCGCGAACTTACTGACGATGTACGGTCCTTGCACCGCGGCGCTGTTGATCCCGCCGACAGAAGACAGATTGGCCACACACGCCGGCTTACCCACCTTCAACATCAATGGCACGAAAGCACGAAGGCAATAGAAGACGCCGTCGACGTTGATCTCCATCAACCGTCTCCACCGCGCACCACTGACTTCCCACAGCAACCCGGCCGTCTCCACTCCGGCATTGTTGACCAGCAACTCGACGCTGCCGTGACGATCGAACACATTGTCCGCCATCCTCTTCACGGCATCGGCATCCGCTACGTCCACCCCATGGACGTCAGCTCTCCCACCGGCCGCGCGAATGTCCTCGGCGACGAGCGACGCACGCTCCTCGTCGATGTCGGCAACGACCACCGTCATTCCCAGCCGCGCAAGGTGACGGGCGAACCCTGCACCGATACCGGCCCCCGCACCGGTCACGACGGCCGTGCCGGTACCGAACCGGCGTTCAGCGTGGGACATCTCCACTCCTCGGGTTGTGTCGCCGAAACTATTGCTCGACAAAGACTTCAGATTCCTTCGGGCAGAATGTTGGGATTGCACCACGTCGGTGGCTCTCGTCTGGGCATCAGCCCTTGCCCGTCGAGCGCCTTCACGACCAGATCCTGATACCAGGGAAAATGAAGACTGAAGGCTACAAGGCCGGTCCGCTCGGCCGCGGGAAGAGAACACATGGCCAGTACCGTCTCGGCAAGATACTCGACGGGCTCGGTTTCGTATCCATCCGGAATGAGTGCGTCGGCGCCGGGAGTCGAGATCGCAGTGGAAGGCCCCACCGAGTTGACCGCGATATTGTCGTCCAGCACCTCCGCGGCGAGGCCCTGTGTGAACCTGTGCAGTGCTGCCTTCATCGACGCGTAAATCACGTCACCCGACGTCTTGTTGTAGTCGCGGAAGGGCCTGATCGGATTCAGTCCCGTCGAGGAACCGATGTTCACGATCCAGCCTGCGCCGCGCTCTCGCATGTAGGGGATGGCTGCCTTCGACAGGGCGAACGGCGCGCGAATGTAGTGGTCGAGGGTCCGATCGAACGTCGCCAGCGACATCTTCTCGATCGGCGCGTAGTCGGCAAACCCGGCATTGTTCACGAGGATGTCGATACCTCCGGTCCGCGAGACGACCTTCTCGATCAATCCGTCGCGAGCCTCGGAATCCTCGAGATCGGCCGGAATGGCAAGTGCACGACCGTGTTGCGACTCGATCATCTCGACGGTCTCGGACAACGTACCGCCGATGACGACATTACTGTCGGCACGGACTGCCGCGGTAGGCCGAGTCGACCGTGCGGTGACGACCACGGTTGCCCCCTCTGCCGCCAGTCGCCTGGCGATCGCCCTGCCGATGCCTCGACTGCTCCCGGTCACCAGCGCGGTCTTCCCTACCAGCGAGTGATTCAACTGCTCCTCCAAGGCTCTTCCACTTCACGACATCGAACACATGACGTATGTGTTCGACCTGAGTTCGACTGCATTTCACGCAATCGTTGTCCGCCATGTTGCATCATCCGATTCTGTTGCACAGCAACGATTCCCGCCTGACGGGAGGTGTCGAAATGCCGGGCACATGACCAAATTCGCTATCTCCCGCTGTGTGAGATCGAAAGCATCACAACGGGTTAGGGGAAAGTAATCTTCACCAATGGCAGATGAAACGCTCTACGTGATCGATCGGATAGTCACGAAACCGGGATGCGGTCGACAGTTCGTCGACGCGCTACTCGACCAGTATTTGCCGAGTGCACAGCGTCGCGGCATGACACTCGCCGACGTACTCGTCAGCCCTCCGTTGTGGTGCGATCAAGACCCGAACACCTTGACCGTCACCTGGACGGTCGACGGCACGGCCGGCTGGTGGTCGATGACGCGCCAGGGCCGCAGAGACTCCACCCTCAGGCAGTGGTGGGATGCAATGGCTCCGCTCATAATCGAACGGAGTCGCTCCATGGCCGCCGCAGCAAAGGACATCGAAGGACTGAGCAATGTATAACGTGACAAGAGTCGTGCACGCCGCCAACGGGGCGGGCGCCGACGAGTGGACCGCTGCAGTGAAGAACATTGCCGCAGTTGCCGAATCGTCGAACGCGCTGCGTCGTCTCGTCTGTACGACACTTCCCGGCGTCATCAACGGCGGAGATCTGATCGTCCATCTTCAGTTCGAAGACGAGATGGCTTGGCAGACAGCCCGAGATGCGGTCGACGACAGCCTGCGCTGCGCCGCCGTCGACCACTTCCACGGTGCCGAGTACTCGTCCGGGACCACGGGACGTTCCGGCGCCGAAGCCGCCGGTCAGGTGTACCGAGCGCTGTTCATCCGGGTATCCCCCAGCACACCCCAGGACGTACTCGAGGAATTCGAACGGGATCTGCTCAGGATGCCTACCCATATCTCGTCGATCTGCGCCTGGCGTCTCAGCCGAGTCGACGCAGCGATCGGGCACACACCATGGACTCATGTCTGGGAGCAGGAGTTCACCGACCTCGGCTCACTGCAGACCCAGTACCTCGATCATCCGATTCACTGGGCAGTGGTGGACCGGTGGTTCGACCCCGAATGTCCCGAGGCCGTGGTCCACGACAGAATCTGTCACACGTTCGGCAATCTCACCGAGAGACTCCTGACAGTGAAGTGATCTGCCTACTCGCTACCGAGCGCCTCGCGCGTCATCGCCCAAAGCTTCTGTCGCGCAGGCTCGGTCAGTGACAAAGACGGGATAGTGAGGAAGCCGTGGAACAATCCTTCGAAGCGATGATGGCGCACCGAAACGCCAGCCGTCGCGAGCATCTGCGCATACGCGTCACCTGACGAACACGGCGGATCGAGTTCGGCTGTCACGACGACAGCAGACGGAAGACCGGCGAGCGTCTCCGCACGCGTAGGAATCACACGGGCGTCGTCGCGACCTTCAGGCGCGTACTGCTGCCAGTACCATTCCATCGCTGCGGTGGTGTTGTAGTGACCCGTGCCGTAGAGCCGATACGACTCGGTTTCGAAGTCGTCGTCGATCACGGGGTAGATGAGAACCTGAAGGGCGATTTCCGGACCACCCCGATCCCGAGCGGCAATAGCCACGGTCGCCGCGAGGTTCCCTCCCGCACTGTCGCCCACAAGTGCGATTTTACCTGCGTCGGAACCGTATTCGGCAGCATGCTCGCTGGCCCACGCCGCCGCGGCGTAGACGTCGTCGTGGGCTGCCGGTGCCGGATGCTCCGGCGCCAACCGATAGTCGACGGCAACCACTACTGCGCCGACTCCCTGCGCCATCGATCGACAGAATTCGTCGTGACTGTCCAGATCGCAGAACACGAAACCGCCCCCGTGAGCGAAGACCACGAGAGGAACGTCGTTCGAGGTTCCATGCGGACGAAAGACGCGAATTGCCAGATCTCCACCGGGACCGTCGATTACGTGATTCTCGACTGAAAGCATGTCGGGAAGACCCGTCAGCGGCGCACGTCGGTTCCGAATCAGAGTTCGTAGCTCCGACGGCGGGACACTGGTGACATCCGGGAATCCAGCGTTGAGGGTTGCGAGCATCGTGGTGACTTCCGCTTGAATCGTCATATCGTCTCCTGGTCTCTCAGCCCGGCGGGTGGCGCTACGTCTGCGCCGGCATCCGCGTTTGTCCACTTGGCGTGTGATCACGTCAACGTAGATCGCCCACCACCAAGCAAGGAACCCGCTCTCCCGATCAGTGGTCCGTTTCCGCCGACGAGCACCGGAGGCGTCCGATCCACAGGGTGGCCTTCTTCACAAAGCAGAAAAAACATGTCATCATTCCTAATCGAAATAGCCTTGTCCAGGGCAGTTGTCCAACTTGACTACGGGATAGCAGAGGGAACACATGTCGCTCCAGCTCGAGGTCGATCCCGCAACGCCGAACGCCTTCCTCGACCGAGTCTCTCTGCTACTGGATGCTTTCGGCGGTCGAGATCGTCTCACCCTCGCCGAGATTGTCCGACGAACCGGGCTTCCAAGGTCTTCAGCCCACCGCATACTCGACCATCTGGTCCAACTTCGGTGGCTGCACCGCAGCGGCCGCGATTACACGCTCGGGTTGCGGCTCGTGGAACTCGGCTCGTTGGCCGTGTACCAGGACAGACTTCACTCAGCTGCGCATCCGCACCTGTACGAATTGCACCGGCGTACCGGACTGATCGTCGAGATGACGATTCTCGACGGCTCAAATGTGGTGTGCCGCGCCCACATGGCAGGTCGTTTCGCCAGCATGATTCCGAATCGGATCGGTTTCAGCACGCGCGCAGACGGAACTCTCGTCGGCAGGGTCCTCCACACCTTCAACAACGAGCGAGGAGAGGCGGCCGACGAGGTCCGAAAAACCGGCGTGGGATACGGCCGTGACACGCCGATCGACGGATTCGGCACGATCGCCACTCCGATCGGCCCGATCGGCGTCGCGACCTCCGCGCTGTCGATCTGCGGACCGCTCCGACAAATGCCGCTCGACGAGCGGAACTCGCCTCTCACCGGGCTTCTTCGGGAAACAGCCGCTTCCCTGTGGCGAAATGCGGGCGTCCGGACCACCGAAAGCATGCGAGCTCAGTAGGCACGAAGACTAGGCACGAAGACTAAGCACGAAGACTGGGCACGAAAACCTCGACAGCACAATTCTATTGGCGTGGGGCAGAATCTGGAGAGTTGTACCTCCGCACGCTCAGATCAACTTCCAACTACCGGCATTGACGGGCTGCGGCAAGCCGAGAGCGTTGGCGTCGCCTTGCGCGAATCGAGCGGCGGCCTCATCGATGTCATCGAGCAACTGAGCGGCGAGGTCGATCTCCATCTGAAAATGGCGGCCTATCCATCGCAGACTCATCTCGGTAAATGCCCAGGCGGGTTCATTCTCCGAGTTATCGGCGTGTTCGATTGCCTTGAGCTTCTTTGCCTCGAGGTTGTCGATGTGATCGAGCACTATCGACTTGAGCTGATCGGGGTCGTTGAGGTGGCCGACCCACAGTCTCAACATCACTCCATGTTTGAGAACGGGGGTTTCGATCTCCGATCGGCGTGACCATGATCTGAGAGCCTCGATACCGGATTCGGTTATCGTGAACACTCGTCGACGACGCCCACCCGATTCCGAAACCTCCCGCGAACTGACGAATCCCAGCGTTTCCAGCTTTTTGAGCTCGGTATAGACCTGGCTCACCGACGGGCTCCAGTAATAGAACCCGAAGCTCCAGTCGGCCCAGCTTTTCAGATCGCTGCCACTGAGTTCTTCTCCGAATGTGAGCATTCCCAGCACTGCCCAACTTGTCGCGGGCAATGCCGGGTAACGCGCAGTTGCGGGATCAGGCACCGGCCCAGACTAACAAGACGTCGACCATCTGACACCGACTTGCCCACCGAGTGGTCTGTTCACGAATTCGTGCAATCAGAAAAGGTTCAATCGCAGTTCGGAGACACCGCGGATAAAGGCCGTGCCACCCCACGTCACTCCACCGTCGACGAGCTCGGTCTTCGGCGCTTTGTCGATCAACGCATTCAGGATGGTCTTGATCTCCAGCCGGGCCAACCACGCACCGAGGCAAGCGTGCGCACCGTGACCGAACGTGATGTGGTCCCGGACATTTGACCTCGACCAGTCCAATCTGTCCGCGTTCGGACCGAATCGAGTTTCATCGCGGTTTGCCGACGCCAGCCACGTCACAATGTGATTTCCGGCCGGAATCACCGCATCTCCCACCGCGTAATCCTCGGGAGCAATGCGAATCATCAACTGCGCCGTCGGCTCATAGCGCAGGACTTCTTCTACCGCGTGATCGAGCAGTGCCCTGTCGTCGACGAGTCGTTCCCACTGATCACGATGGCCCATAAGTGCATTCATGGTGAGACCGACCTGATTGACTGTGGTGTCCAGTCCGGCGATGACCAAAGTCTGCACGGTAGCGGCAACTTGATCCGGCCCGATTATCTCGCCTTCGTCGCCGGCGGAGATGAAGTCCGACAGGATGTCGTCGCCAAGATTGTTGCGCTTCCAAGCGATAACGTCCTGAAGGTGTGCCGAGAAATCACGCTGAGCGGAAATGTAGTCGCTGGTCTGCTCGGCAGTCAGAAACGGATCGAGTAGGTTGAGTCCCTTACGGGTCCACTCGAACATCGTATCGGTGTCGGCAGGTACGGGGATACCGAAAATTTCGCAGACAAGGCGAATCGGTAGCGGATGAGCAAGTTCCGTCACCAGCTCGATCTCGGAGCCCCGTCCATGATCGGCAAGCAACTCGTCGACGATTTCCTTCGCCCGCGCGTCGTAACGCTTGATTGCCCTGGGCGTGAACGGGCGCGCCAGTAGCTTGCGCAATGCCAGATGGTCCGGCGGATCCAGCTTCGACAACGATGGGCGCAACAAGTAGGCGTCGCTGCCACCGGCCGCCTTGATCCGCATATTGCGCGGTGCCTCGAGTGCATACTGTTCCGACGAACTCAGCGACTTGTCCGCCAGTGCGCGTTTCACGTCGTCGTAGGCGAAAAGCATGTATACGCCATTCGAATGCTGTTGTACCGGAGCAACTTCTCGCGCAATCGCGTACCGCGCGTACGGATCGGACAGGAAGCCTGGCTCCGTTGGATCGACCAATCCCGTTCTGAGCCAATCCGTTGTGTCATGAACCGCACGCTCCGAACCCACCGGCGAAGTCATAGTCAACCTCTCGTCCTCGACAAAATCACTCACACAAGATCTGGCAGATCATTGACGCCCTCGTAAAAATCCACAGCCGAATACCACTGGTGACGAGCGTCAGCGCTGCGCTGAACTGAACTGCGCAGAGCTTCACAGTCGGACTACGAGGCAACCAACAAACCGCCCGCTGTATGGGAAATGAAGTCGCGCTCCGGACGTCGGGTTGCCACATTCTCACTGAGCGGGCGGGAAGGTGCGCTCCTTGCTGCTCGAGGACAGAATTCCCAGACGTCTTCGCCGTGAATCAGTAAGGCGGCGAGATCAATTCCGGGCAATCGTCCCGAGAAGTGATGCGAACCGGTGTCGAAGCAGATTGGAAATTGCGCATGACCGAATATGTGAACCGCGCTGTGCGAGTCGTTCGAGCTCCCCGCGGCTTGCCTGTCGTAGAAGATTTTCGGATCGACGAGGTTCCGATCCGGCCGCCCGCGGACGGCGAAGTTCTGTTCCGCGCCCACTATCTTTCGATCGATCCGGCGATACGAAGACGCCTACCGTCCACCAGCTCTGCCCCCGGGCCGTTGGGAGCTGTTGCCGGTATCGGCGACGTCGTCTTGGCTGGAGTGGTGCCTGCGCACTCCGGTTTGGACGGCATCGCAGTCGGCGAAGTGATTTCTTCGCGGCATCCTGACTTTGCGGCAGGTGATTTGGTTCGAGGCGGCACGCACTGGCAGGTTTATCACACAATCAAAGGCGCTGCCCTGGACCGCATACCGAGGGAGAATCGAGCTTCCCTAGGAGATGAACTCGGAATTCTAGGACAGCCAGGATTTGTCGCACACTGCGGAATGCGGTTGGTCGCCGACGTCCGAGAGCGAGACACAGTCGTGGTTTCGGCGGCCGGCGGAGCAGTCGGCATGGTTGCAGGCCAAATCGCGAAGCTGGCGGGCGCCCGGGTGATCGGAATCGCCGGGGGTGAGAAGACCGAATACGTTGTGGAGGAATTGGGGTTCGACGCCTGCATAGATAGGAAGACGGCGAACATCGGCGAGCAGTTGGACGAATTGTGTCCGAAGGGCGTCGACGTCTATTTCGACAACGTCGGAGGCTCGATCACGCGAGCGGTTTTCGATCGCATGGCCGATTTCGGAAGGGTCGTCGTGTGCGGAATGATCAGCGAATACAACCAGGATGAAAGCGAAGTCGGGCCTCCCCTACGCCCTGTACTACGCAAACGTCTACGCATCGAAGGGTTCGTCTGTTACGACCACTACGACCGGTACCCGGAGTACCGGGCGTGGGCGTCCGCTCGAATCGCCGAAGGTGGACTGCGCTACCGCAACGATGTCACCGAGGGCATCGAAAATGCCCCAGCGGCCTTGATCGGGCAGCTTTCGGGGCACAACCGGGGGAAGCAGTTGGTGATGATTTGACAAAGGGAGACCACACGTCGTTGTGTGGTCTCCCTTTTCGATTCGTTCAGCCGATCAGGCGTCAGCCTCTGGGCCGAGCATCTACCTTGTCGTCATCGTCGTCGCGCTCGCCGGTTGCGAGCTGGACGCCGGATTTCTCGATGCTGCCGTCAGGACCTGACTTCTCGAGGTCGATCGGTGCATCACCGGTCGCAACCTCTTCGGCCTCAGGCTCTTCCGGTAGCGGCTTCTTGAGACTCAGGATGATCGAGCCTGCCAACACCACGATGATCACCGCGAGGCTGACCAGTGAGGGAATCTCGGGGATCGACGTGCTGATCACCTTGTGGCTGGCCTGCATGATCAGCTTCACGCCGATGAAGGCGAGGATGATCGACAGACCCTTGGACAGGTAGTGGAACTTCTCGAGCAGGCCCGAGAGCAGGAAGTACAGGGCACGCAGACCCAAGATCGCAAACGCGTTGCTGGAGTACACGATGAATGGATCGTCACTCACTGCCAGCACTGCCGGGACACTGTCGACTGCGAACACGAGGTCGGCAGCTTCGATGGCGACGACGACGGCGAACAGTGGTGTTGCGACGCGCTTTCCGGCTTCCTTGACGAAGAACTTGGTTCCTGCGTATTCCTCACGGACCGGCATGATCTTGCGCAGCAAGCGAACCGCCAGCGAGGTTCCCGGATCGAAGTTCTCGTCGTCGTCCTTGAGCAGCTTGTAGGCGCTGTAGAGCAGGATGGCGGCGAAGACGAACAGCACGGCCGTGAACTTGCTGACCACGGCAACGCCGGCGGCGAGGAAGATACCGCGGAAGATCAGGGCGCCGATGACACCGAAGAACAACACGCGGTGCTGGTATTCACGGGGCACCTTGAAGTAACCGAAGATCAGGGCGAACACGAAGAGGTTGTCGACGGAGAGGCTCTTCTCCAACAGCCAGGCCGTGGTGAATTCGACGCCCGAGTTCACCCCCAAGGTCAGGGTGACGACCACCGCGAATACGAGAGACAAACCGACCCAGAGTGCACTCCACCAGGCCGCTTCCTTGAAGCCGATGACGTGCGCGCCGCGGTGGGCGAGCAGGTCGATGAGCAACATGACGACGATGACTGCGGCGAACGCGGCCCACGCCCACATGGGAACGTT
Source organism: Rhodococcus sp. SG20037 (assembly GCF_031763325.1). Classification (NCBI taxonomy): domain Bacteria; kingdom Bacillati; phylum Actinomycetota; class Actinomycetes; order Mycobacteriales; family Nocardiaceae; genus Rhodococcus; species Rhodococcus sp. SG20037. Next base: position 5,851,811 of record NZ_CP134497.1, read on the forward strand.
CATCGCTGACCACCTACCCGAATGGCACTGATGACTGCGGTCACGGGGAGCTCCTTCACTGGGTTCGGACGGCCGTCTCGCCGTCTTCTCCAGTGTTCCTTGCCGACTTCTATCCATCCCGGTCGAAATATCGACGACTTTCACACCTGAAGTTGCCGAAACCATGCAATCTGAGGGTGTTGCGTCCGAAACCGCCGCTGGACGGCATCTTGTTCTAGCCTGGCAAGCATGAGCACCTCGTTGTACTACTCCGCCGTCCGCACCACACCGCTGACCGACGACGAGAAGGCCGAAGTCGACCGACTCATCGCCGTCCACAACGACGAATTTCCGTTCGACTACGAGGTCCTGGACCTCTATCCGTCGGATATCCCCAACACTCTGCTCAACGGTTCGACAAAGATCTCAAGCGACCCGACCGAGGTAATCCCTTCGCTCGTCTACTGGTTCAACGCTCTGACCGAACTCCGGCGAGCGGTGCCCGACGCAGACTGGGACGTTTCACTCGACGACACCCCCGCCGATTGGGATGACAGCTCCGGCTATTCGCTCCCCGGGCTCGACGACATGCAGTAGCGAGTCACGGGTTCGCCAGGAGGGCGGCTCCGTAGCTCTCCAGCGCGATGAGCGCCAACTCTGTTGGCAGCCGACGCTGGTCCACGCTGCGGTCTAACAGCTTTTCGGCCTGATCGAGTCGATACCGCACGGTGTTCTTGTGCAGACCGAGCGCCACGGCGGTAGCGGCTGCAGTGCAATTGTTCTCGTAATAGACCCGAACGGTGCCACGGATACGCGTCGTGACACCGTCCGCGCCGGCGAGGCCTTTCAATTCCCGAGCCACCAACGCACGCAGTTCGTCCAGATCTTCGGTGAGCAGACAGGGAACCTGAACATCTTCGTAGACGGTGACCCCCGGCGAACCCGTCGAACGGACCGCGATGCGCTGCGCGGCGAGAGCCTCGCGGTGACTGCGCGCGAATCCTTCCATTCCGTAACCGCTGGCCCCCACCGCGACACGGAGATCCGAATTCCGAGCACGATCGAGCGCCGCCCACTCATGGTCGTCGAAATGCGCGACCCACGACCACACCTCGCGCGCCCCCGAAGGCAGCGTCAGCACGCGCTCGGCATTCGACTCGTCCACAAAGGAACGCGCATACGAGTCCAATCGGGCCAATACGTCGGCGGCCGGATCGGTGTCGTCCGTCCAGAGAACAAACGCAGTGTGGTGGCGCCGCATCGGGTAGTCGAGAATCTGCGACACCTCATCGGAGTGAAGTGCTTCGCCTGCGACAATCGCGTGCACCGTCTCGGACCGACGCGCAAAAGCGCCGCGCGCCAAGCTCTCACGCTCCTTCGCATACGTTGCCACCAACAATTCGGTGGTCACTTCCAGCCATCTCATCGCCGAACCCCACACTCGGACCAGAAGTGCGCGCTTGAGTTCCGGACCGATCGGGAGTGCTTCTATCGACTCGTCGACGAAGCCCAGCATCGCGAGGCGTCCGGCACCGTAGATCTTGAGCAGGACTCGAAGATCCATACCGCGCCTGGCGACGGTGAGTGCAAGCGCAACCGACTCCGGCGGCGGCGTGACCTCCTGGGAACCGCCCGCGATCGCGGCCACGATGACGCGAAGCTGCGCCGCAGTGCTCGCATCCACATCGCGTCGTAGCTCCCGATCACCCGCCACTTCAGGATTGGCCACCGCAATGGCGTCGTCGATGCGTTGAACGAAACCGTCGATCACCTCCGGCTGGAGATAGATGGGCGCGAGATTTGCAATCCAGCCGTCCAACTCCGATGTGTCCATGGCGCCTCCCTGACTTGTCACCCTGATTGTTATTTAGTCACAAATCTACCGTCTCGCTTCGGCCAAGAAGCCCTAGCAACCCGGTTTCGACTGGTCCACAATCACATCTCACTGCAGATTCATCTCACTGCAACCAACCCCTATCTTTGGAGACGCTGGAGTAAATGAACAAACCTTTCGACGGTCAGGTAGTGGTCATCACCGGCGGCGCCCGGGGCATCGGATACGCCACCGCGAAGCGGCTGATCAGCCTGGGTGCGACGGTCGCGATCGGCGACATCGACGAAGCCACTCTCGCGCGAGCAGCCAAGGATTTGGGCATCCGCACGTTCGGGCGCCTCGACGTCACCGACCCCGCCTCGTTCTTCGACTTCCTCGACACCGTCGAAGGTGAACTCGGCCCGATCGACGTGCTGGTCAACAATGCGGGCATCATGCCGGTCGGACGGATCGTCGACGAGGACGACTCCGTGACCAGACGCATCATCGAGATCGACGTCCTCGGCGTGATCACGGGAACCAAGCTCGCATTGCGACGGATGCTTCCGCGCGGACGTGGACACGTCATCAATATCGCTTCGCTTGCAGGCGAACTCCCGTGCCCCGGTTTGTCGACGTACTGCGGCGCCAAGCATGCGGTGTTGGGCTTCACCGATTCTGTCCGCAAGGAAGTTCGTGGCACCGGAGTTCACATCTCGTCCGTGCTGCCGACGCTCACCAACACCCAACTCACCTCGGGCACTTCGGGCATGAAGGGATTCCGAGAGGTTCAGCCGGAGGAAATCGCCGAAGCCGTCGTCGGCTTGATCACCAAACCGCGCCCACGCGTACGCATTACGCGGGTGTCCGGGCTGCTCGTGCAGGCACAGGGCTTCTTCCCCCGGCGGCCGTACGAGGCATTGAGCCGACTGTTCGGCGTCGAGACGCAGTTTCTCGGCGACGTCGACACCGCGGCACGTGCTGCCTACGAAGAACGCGCCCGCGCAAGCTGATCAGGTCAGCTCGGTGGCCGGCCAGTCGAGCAGCTTCGCACCCAGTACGGCAGCGTGGAGTGCGAAGCTGTCGTTGGGATCGTTGACGTTCTGACCGGTGAGTTCACGGATGCGGTCCAACCGGTACGTCACGGCGCGGACGGACAAATGCAGGTCTCGGGCGGTCTTAGCCGTATTGCCGCCGGCGGAAAAGTACGCGAGCAGTGTGTCGATCATCGGTCCAGCGCCACCACGCGCCTCGAGCAGCGGCGTGAGAAGGGTGTGGATCAGGTCGGTGACCGCCGGTCTGTCGTTGACCAGAACCCGGTAGACCAGCAGGTCACGAGCATCGATGATCGGTGCGGTCAACGACAGGCGCTGCGCCAGGTCCAGTGCGTCCAGCGCCTCCCGGTACGACGCCACCACGCCCGAAGCGGTGGTTCGAGGGCGCCCGACAGCGATCTGCCACGTGCCGTCCAAAGGACGCCGCTGCAACTGCACTCGCCCGTCGTCATCGGTCCCCGGTCCGAGAGCCGAACGAATCCCTGCCAGCACGTGGTCGACGGCATCGCGATCCGGCGCCGCGAAAACGACCACCAGTTTGCCGCTCTTGCTGGCGACCAACGCGTCGGCGTCACCCTTGCTACCCAGAACGGCACGTTCGACGGCGCGCACCAAAGGGTTGTCGTCGGTGAACTCACGGGCGGCGGTCACTACCGCCACGGCATGCGGACCACTGAGGTGGAGACCGAATCCTGAAGCGCGATCCAACAATCCGACGACGTCAGCGCCGCCCGTCAACAAGTCGTCGACGAACTCGCGGCGTGCCGATACCTGCGAGCGGACCAGAGAACGCCTGGCCAACTGAAAACCTTCGGCCAGTTCGGCGACGGCATCGTCGACGGCACGCAGCATCACTTCGCCGGCCGCGACGACGGCGTTCGGATCCGATTGTGCCGCAATAACAGCAGGCAGTTCACGCCACAGACGCCAGGCCGAGGAGAGATACAGATCGAGCAGGGCTCGCAGGGCGACACCCTGCTGCGCTGCTTCTTCCCCGCGAGCGCGGAAGCGGTGCAGCTGGCGACGCTGCAGCGGTTTCCCTTCACAGACAGCGTCGCTGAGCACGTCGAGGAAATCACCCAGCAGTTCGACGGGCAGGCCACCGGCGTCATCGGCCCCCGCCGCGGCAACCCGGCGTATGGCGTCGTCAGGTACCCCGGTTCGGCTCACCCTCGCATTCTCTCACTGCCGGCAGCATTGCCTGGCTTCACGAAAGGCGCATCGAACCCGTGTCGATGTACCGCTGATGGAACGAGAATGCCTCGCCCAGGATGTGCGGCGTCTGCCCCGCACCCGGTTGAGCGTCGGCGCGAGCGATGTAATCGTGGAGCAGTGGCCGGAATTCCGGGTGAGCACACTTGTCGACGATCAGGCGCGCGCGTCGCCGCGGCGACAGACCTCGCAGATCCGCCAACCCCTGCTCGGTCACCAACACCTGAGTGTCGTGCTCGGTGTGGTCGACGTGCGGAACCATCGGCACGATCGCCGAGATCTCACCGCCGCGGGCCGTCGACGGGCTCAGGAACATGGACACGTAGCCGTTGCGGGCGAAGTCCCCCGAGCCGCCGATTCCGTTCATGATCTTCGTCCCCATGACGTGCGTCGAGTTCACGTTGCCGTAGATGTCGGCCTCGAGCATGCCGTTCATGGCGATGATTCCGAGTCTGCGCACCACCTCCGGGTGGTTGCTGATCTCCTGCGGACGGAGCGTGATGTGGTGGCGGTAGAAGTCGATGTTCGCGGTCAGTTCTTCGATGCCCTCTTCGGTGAGCGCCAAAGCCGTCGACGACGCATGCGCGACGGTTCCGTCCTTGATCAGCTTCAGCATCCCGTCCTGGATGACCTCGGAGTAGCAGGTCAGGCCGCGATACGGCCCCCGATCGAGCCCTCCGAGCACCGCGTTGGCGACATTGCCGATGCCCGCCTGCAGCGGAAGCAACGTATCGGCCGGCATCCGTCCGGCGCGCACCTCGAAGTCGAAGAATTCCAGGACGTGGCCGGCGATCGCCTCACTGACGGCGTCGGGTGCAGTGAGAGGGCTCGCGCTGTCACGGCAGTTGGTCTCGACAACGGCCACAACCTTCGTGGGATCCACTCGGAACGTGGTCTGGCCGATCCGGTCCTCGACACGAATGATCTCGAGCGGCTTGCGATGCGGCGGCAGCGCGGTGCCGTAATAGACGTCGTGAATACCTTCCATCGCCTCGGGCACCCACGAGTTGACTTCGAGGATGACCCTGTCGGCGACGTCCAGCCAGGTCTTGTTGTTGCCAATCGACGCGGAGGGAATCAGTTCCCCCGATTCGGTGATACCGGCGACCTCGACCACCGCGACGTCTACGTTGCCGTAGTAGCCCTCCCACACCTGCTGAGCCACGTGGGAGAGATGGATGTCCACGTAGTCCATACGACCGTCGTTGATCCGGCGACGTGCGGTGGCCTCGGACTGATACGGCATGCGCAGCGCGATTCCATCGACCTCCGCGAGCAGCCTTTCGGTCTCGGTGGACACAGAAGCGCCGGTCAGGAGATTGATCGTGAAGTTCGATCCGTTGCCGCGGGTCCGGTGAATGCGCTCGGCCAGGGCCGGAATGACAACCTTTGGTGTACCGGCGCTCGCGAAACCGCTGATCGCGACGGTGTCGCCCGGGTTGATGAACTTCACGGCGTCGGACGCAGACATCACCTTCGACGCAAACGCTGTGGCGCGAATGCGGTTGGAGGTGGCGTTGTGTCCGGTCTCACCGAAGGTTGAACTCACGGCACCAGGATAAACAGGGCACGTCGAAGCGATTTACGGGGATAACCCAGACAGAATCGCTCCGACGTGCTATGTGCACCGATCAGTTGACGACGCCGTACACGCCTTCGCCGACCAGGCTCGCAATTCGATATTTCTGGATCTTGCCCGACCCTGTCAGTGGGAACGCCTCCGCGCTGAACCACTCCTTGGGCGCCTTGTGGCGCGCCAGTCGCTCGGTGCAGAACTCGACCAGCTCGGCGGCGGTCGGTTGGTCGGACTCGTCCTTCCAGCGGATAACGGCGACAACTCGCTCACCCCACACCTCGTCGGGCACACCCACGACCGCCACGTCGAGAATCTTCGGATGTGTGAAGATCACGGACTCGACCTCACGCGGATAGATGTTCTCACCGCCGCGGATGATCATGTCCTTGAGGCGGCCGGTAACCCGGACGTATCCACGTTCGTCCATCGTCCCCAAATCGCCGGTATGCAACCAACCGTCCTTGTCCACGGTGTCGGCCGAAGCCTCCGGATTACGGAAGTACTCGGTCATGACGAGGTACCCGCGCGCGCAGATCTCGCCTTGTTCGCCGAGCGGCACGCTGTCCCCGGTCACGACGTCGGAGATCTTCACCTCGACCTGCGGCAACGCGAGTCCGACCGTCTCCGACTTGTCTTCGTGGGTGTCGGCCGGGCTGGTCTGTGTGATGACGGGGCTGGCCTCGGTTTGTCCGTAGACGATGCTGAACCCCGCCCCGAAGGCCGACTCCACCGTGCTGACGAGTTCGGGCGGGACCGACGACCCGCCGGATACGACCACCGAACAGGCCGAGAAGTCGCGGCTCGCGAAGCTGGCGTCGTTGATCATCGCGATCAGCATCGTCGGCACTCCACTGATCACGTCAGCGTGAAAGCGTTCCGCCGCATCGAGAACCGCAGTCGGATCGAAGTACTGGATCAGGCCGATGGACATTCTTCGCTGCGCGGCGCCGAGAACCAGGATGCCGCACCCGGCGGTGTGGAACAGCGGCATGGCCGACACAACCGAACCCCGCTCAGGGAATCGGCCTCTCCGACTCACGAAATCGGCATTGTTGACCAATCCTCGGTGATGCAACAGAGCACCTTTGGGAACCCCGGTGGTTCCCGACGTGTACTGGATCTGCGCATTGTCGTCAGGCGAGACTTCGGGCAGAGCGCCCCGCTCGCCCGCCCAACCTCGAACCTGGCGATCCCACTCCTCGAAGTTGACTGCGAGAACTTCTTCTCCCGAAATCGAAATCGCCTCGGATGCAACCGCTGCCATATCGCCACCGCGGAACTTTCCGGTGTGGAAGAGCCCCCGAGACTGGGACTGCGACAGGACGTACGCGAGTTCCTCCGCACCCAACGCCGGATTGGCGGTCACCAGAACCATCCCGGCGAGCGCGGCGCCGTATTGCAGAATCATCCATTCCGGAACGTTCGGAGCCCAGACAGTGATCCGATCTCCACAGTCGAACCGAGACAAGAGGTAGTGCGCACACCCCTCTGCTTCGTCGAGAAGCTCCGCGAAGGTCCACGTGCGATCGGTTTCAGCCGCCCCGGAAAGCGAATGCGATTGCGTCGGAACCACTTCTCTGATTGCAATCAGATTCGGCGAGTCCGCGGCGCACTCTCGCAGCAGCCCACCCACCGTTTGCTCCTCTATCGGGTCAGACACGTCAGCGGGGAAGTACGACGTTTCGAGAACACTGCTCATCTCACATCCACTTTCTATCGAGGAGGGGTGTCGGACGCGGGGAGCGGCCCGCCTCCGTCTGGAATCTTGCGTCCGGAATCGCGGTACTGAACCGCGGCATGGAATCCGTCGCGCTCGGCAAAATCCTTGAACCAGCGCCCCTCCGGGGAGTGACGCGTAATTCCGTCGAACAGGGTTGCCAGTACCTGGGTGCCTTGCAATCCCATGTTGTCGTACGCCTGGTTGATCATCATCTTCTGCATGGCCAACTGATTGAGCGGAACACCGGCGATGCGATCCGCCAACGCTTCCACCGCCGAGTCCAATTCGTCGGCCGGCACCGCTTCGAGCGCCAATCCCCAGTCAGCCGCAGTGACACCGTCAATGGTGTCTCCCGTCAACAGCATTCGCTTGGCACGCTGGGCTCCGAGCCGGTACACCCACATCGCCGTCGTCGGGCAACCCCACACACGCGCAGGCGGGTATCCGATGCGAGCGTCGTCGGCCATGATCAGCATGTCGCAGGACAGCGCGATGTCACTCCCACCGGCAATCGCATATCCCTGAACCTTGCAGATCGTCGGCTTGAGCGATCGCCAGAGCGTGAAGAAGTCGTCGGTGTTCTGCTTCATCCCGCGAAAGTCCTTGATGGGGTCCCAGACCGGGCCCTGGTTCCACTTTCCGTCAAGGTCGCCTTCGGCAAACTTCTTGAGGTCGTACCCGGCACAAAACGCCTTGCCCGCACCTTGCAAGACGATCACACGGACCTCGTCGTCGTCATTGGCTGCTGCCACCGCGTTTCGAATGTCCGACGGCATCCGGTCGTCGATCGCGTTGAGCCGATCGGGACGGTTGAGCGTGATATACGCTTTACCACCGGACGTCTCGTACTTCAGGGTCGCAAAATCCGTCATCATCGGTCCTGTCGACAGAGCGCGCCTCGCTCGGAACGAGTTGCGCTAGTTCTGGGTGAGGAGCAGGCGAACGACGCCTGCCCATTGACTGATCGAACGACGCGCAGACGCGTCGCTCTTCTGCACTGCCCGGGACAGCGCCAAACCACGGAGCATCAGCACCGTCAGATCTGCAATCTGCGAATAGTTCTCGGAAGCAACAATTTCGGGACCGAAAGCGTCGTGGACAACTCGCCGCAGATCCCGTCCGGCGATTCGCTCCGATTCCCGGAGCACCTCGGCCAACACCGGATCCGTCCGCGCTGCGGACCACAGTTCGAGTTCCGCTTGAAATGGCGGCTGAGTCAACGCCGAATACAGAGCGGAGATCGAGTTCTCGATCGTGTCAACCGACGAATCCTGCCGAGACATGGCAGCTCTTACCGCCACCTCGTTCCGTACGACGATGTTCGACACCAACGCCGCAGTGAGCTCCTGCATGTTCGGAAAGTGGTGCAGCAGAGCGCCCCGACTGACTCCGGCAGCGGTTTGCACCGACTGCGCCGTCAGAGATGAATAACCTTCCGCTATCAGTAAATCCGTTGCCGCATCGAGAATCCGGTGGCGCGTCGCTTCGCGCTGCGCATCGCGCAGGGTCACGGTCTCACCTCCAACTTCTCGAGTGGCATGGATCACAGTTTCACAGTCCATTCAGACTGTCAATGGCCGAAAGCCTCCGGCGTACTCTCGATGCACCGGCCCTTCGGACTGATCGGAGCAACACGTGACGACCTCACCGCCGACCGTCTCGCTGACGCTCGACCAACTTGCTTCACGCGCTGCTTCCCTGATCACCGACGACGGTCGGAGAATCCTCGGCATCACGGGCGCACCGGGAGCCGGAAAGTCGACGGTGTCACAGGCAATTGTGCGGAAATTAGGTTCTCGTTGCTCCATCGTCGAGATGGACGGTTTTCATCTTGCCAATCGGGAACTCGACCGACTCGGCAGGCATGAACGCAAAGGCGCACCGGACACCTTCGACGTCGACGGCTACGCGGCTCTACTACGCCGACTCCGAGCCTCGAACTCGACGGTCTATGCTCCGGTCTTCGATCGCGAGTTCGACGAATCAATAGGCAGCACAACGGCTGTCGATCCATGTACACCGCTGATAGTCACCGAGGGGAACTATCTCCTCCTACCCAGTGGTGGATGGCAGGAAGTGCGAGCAGCACTCGACGAGGTCTGGTATCTCGACGTTCCGGAGGAAACTCGGACGAAGCGCTTGGTGAAACGCCACAGCCGCTTCGGAAAGAGTTCCGAAGCGGCTGCAGAGTGGGTGAAACGGGTAGATCAGCCGAACGCCGAGTTGATCAGCGCAGTCAGGCCACGCGCGGATCTGATCGTCAGAATCGAACGGTCCGAGCCTCACTGATGTCAGCTGAAAACCTAAGAACCGCCGCCGGTTCCGAGAAAAGTGGCCAGCCCGGCAACTCCGGCGATTCCGCCGAATATCGCCGCCAATGCACCGGCGACGGTGATAACGCTGTCGAGCGCTTTGAGATCGGTGTCGGATGAACCCATGGCAGTCTCCTGGAGTCAGAATTGAAAGTGGGGTTGAATGTGCGCCGAAGTGCGCAATGTTGCACACGTCACTTTACCGGCATTCGCGACCCGAATCAACGAAAATTCTCTCTAAACATGTTGCACTGCAACATATTCAAACAGCAGCTTGCAGGTCCACCGAGGCACGACGACGGCCACCTGCCCGCAGCGCGGGCAGATGGCCGTCGTTGGATATTGCCGAGGAGTCAGACGCTCGTCACATGCATGACGTGCTTGGCCCTCGTGTACTCCGCCAGTGCGAGCTCCGACAGATCCTTGCCGTAACCCGACCCAGCGAAGCCACCGTGAGGCATCTCAGCGGCGAGCATTCCGTGGGCTCCCACCCAGACGCAGCCGAAGTCCAGTTCAGCCGTCATCCTCATCGCGGTGCCGTGGTCGGACGTCCACACGCTCGACGCGAGAGCGTACTTGGTCCCGTTCGCAAGTTCGATCGCTTCAGCCTCGGTGGAGAACGTCTGTACGGTGACAACCGGCCCGAATATCTCTTCCTGGACCAGCTCATCTTCCTGCTGCACCCCGGAAATAACAGTCGGCAGATAGAAAAACCCTGGTCCAGCTGGCTTTCCCCCGCCAATACATACGTTCGTATTTGCTGAGCGTCTCTCTACCAACTCCGCCACTCGATCACGGTGAGCGCGGCTGACCAGGGGGCCGAGACAATCACCCGATTCCGGTCCGCCCAACCTCAAGTCCGCGGCCGCAGCCGTCAACTTCTCGGTGAACTCCTCCGCAACCTCCTCTTGAACGAGAATCCTCGTCGCAGCGGTGCAATCTTGACCGCTGTTGTAAAAGGCCCCGGCAACAATCCCCGCGACTGCGCCGTCGAGGTCCGCGTCGGCGAAAACAACGGCGGGTGCCTTGCCTCCGAGTTCGAGATGCAACAGCTTGACGTCTTCCGATGCGGCCTTTGCGACCGAAATCCCCGCTCTCGTCGATCCCGTCAGCGCAATCATCCGAGGAACCGGATGAGCGACGAGCGCGGCTCCGGTATCGCGATCGCCGCACACTACGTTCAACACCCCGGGCGGATAGATCTGCGCTGCAAGCACTCCCAGCATCACCGCAGTTTCCGGCGTCTCCTCGGCCGGCTTGAGCACGAGGGTGTTTCCCGTCGCGAGTGCCGGCGCGATCTTCCAGATCGCCATCATCAACGGGTAGTTCCAAGGAGCGATCGCACCGATCACGCCAATGGGTTCACGTCTGACATAAGACGTAGCACCCTCCGTATACTCCATTGCGGCAACGCCCGGCAGAGAGCGGGCAATACCCGCGAAGTACCGCAGAAAGTCAACACACTGCGGGATCTCGTCGTCTCGCACCTGCCTGAGAGGCTTGCCGGTACTGCGGCATTCGACCTCGAGGAAATATTTCGCGTTTGCTTCCAGCGCGTCCGCGAGGGCCAGCAGCAACTCCTGACGGCGCGCAGGGGTGGACCGGCGCCAGGACCGCGCAGCCTTCTCGGACGAACGGCAGGCTCGGTCGACGTCATCGGCGGAACCGACGGCAGCACGGGCGTATACATTGTCGGTCACCGGATCGACCAGCACGGAAAGTCTACCTGCCGGGCTCTCGCACGTTCCGTTGACCACGTGACCAAACGCTGCGACAGTCATCGAAGTTTCCACCGTCATGAGCGCGATCCGGGGAGCGCGACGAAGAACTTCTTCGACGGCTCAACCGTCTCCCAGGTACCGCGAAACGACTGCGGCACGAAAAATGCTTCCCCAGAAGAGAATTCGCGACGGTTTCCATCGAGGTCGATCAGCGCCACCCGGCCGCTGATCATGATGCAGACCTCGTCGTACGGATACGGGTCGCACAAGACCTCGCCGAACGTGGCGCAAGGGACATTTTCGTCCTCACTCCCGGAATGCATTCGGAGTGGACCCGCGCAACGACTTTCGCTTACTTCGAATGGTGCCGCGCCCGGGGAGTGGCACCACGCACCAGCGAGGATTTGACGTCGTTTGCGGGCGCCAGCACCGTCGGAGGCCTCATCGGCGCCGCGTATGCGGCCACCCGCGAGGCCCTCGACTCCCCGACTGCGCCTGACGCGATCCTGTCGTTGATTCTCGGTTGCGCCCCGGCAGCGGCGCGAGCGGCCCTCGATCTCGGGCTGTCGATTCCGGGTGACGTCTTGATTGCACAGGACAGCGACGAACCTGCCCTGCTGGTTTCCCAGCCCCCGATCACTGCCTTCGACTTCTTCCCCCAAGAACAGGCGGCAGCGGCCGTGCATGCACTGTTGGCCCTGGTCAACGGTGACGAACCCCCAGTTCAGAGCTATACGCGTAGCGAACTCCGCGTGCGCGCGAGCACGGCCCATTCGCTCACACCATAAATTCACCTGGCACCGATAGACTGATTTCCGAATTATCGTCCGTCGCCTGCCGAGAGGAATCAGGTCATCGCGCACCGCTCCCGCGACCGCTTGGCCGGGTATCTCGCCGTAGTGCTGGTCTGTGCACTCGCCCTCCTCGCATCTGTCAGCAGTGCGACCGGCCTCGACCGCGACGTCGCTCCGGTCCGCATCGCCTACGCCGCGGCCGCAGACACTTTCGGCGATCTGTATCTTCCAGAAGGATCGGACGGTGACCTGCCGGTCGTCGTACTCATCCACGGCGGTGGATGGGCCCAGAAGAGCAATCTCGAATACGCGGGCGCGTGGGCAAAAACCCTGACCCCGTACGGAATTGCGGTCTGGAACATCGAATACAGACGCGTCGGCGGTCAGGGTGGTTGGCCGACCACGCTCTCCGATACTGTTACGGCCACCAACGCCCTGGCCGGCATCGTTCAGGAAAAGGCCTCCGGGCGACTGGATTTGAGCCGTGTACACATCGCCGGCTACTCCGCGGGTGGACAACTTGCCGCCTGGGTCGCATCGCGATCCCAACAGGGTGCAGACGCCCCGGAACCAAACCTCTCGGTGCCGGTTCGCTCGACGACGATCATGGCCGGCGTCTTCGACATGACGCTCGCCGCAACCGCGGGCAAAGATCGATTTGTTCGAAATCTTCTGGGCGGCATGCCTACCGATCATCCCGATCGCTACCGCATCGCATCACCGATCGAGCACCTCCCCACCGGCCTCCCCGTCACGGTGATCCACGGACTCGGAGACAAGGTCGTGTCGGTCGAACAGAGTCGGCGCTATGCCCGTGCCGCCCGAGCAGCAGGCGACGTGGTCGATCTGATCGAACTTCCCGGCGTCGGCCACGGCGAGTTCGGCAACCCGACGACCGACGCCTGGGCTACCACCAAGCAAGCAATAATCGGCCACATAAATGCCTCTTGAGCAGGTAATACGGGCCACAGTGCTCTCAGCCGCTCGAAATAGAATTAGCTGAAACTCAATCGATGACGTACGGTGGGGTTATCAGAGGGCAGCCGTCAGTCAGGCAGCCGGTCGCTTCGCCCGGAACAACAGTTCCAGTATTCGTTCCAGGGGCAGACTTCCAATTCGGTGCAAATCCGCGCCTTTGATCACTACGCACTTTCATCAGTCCCGCAGATTGTTGACCAGGCCGAAGGCTCCGACGGAGTCCGCCGCCAATCGCGTACCGACTGCACCAGTATCAACATGCGCTACACACCGCACGGGCCCAAAGACCCTGCGGTTCAAAGGAATACCTTGATCAACACCATGATTCACCCCGACGACACGAACAACCAGACGAACAGCAACTCGACGAACGGTCTACGGATCCCGACTACTTCGGGCCGGATCCGCGAGCGCGGTATCGAAATCGTCTGCACCCTCTACCGTTGCAGCACCGACGAAGCCGCCGAGCTGTTGCTCCGACATTCTCAGACCAACAACCTCAAGGTCACCAGCCTGATCAAAGCGCTTGTCGCCCTGATCGACGAAGACACGTCCGGCACTGGTTACGGAAGCAGTAACACGCTGGCGTCTCACTTCTGGCTGCGTGAGATCAGAAATCTCAGCCAGGCCCACCGACGCAGCGATCATTTTCATCGCCATCTCGTCGGCGCGTAACCGGCGCTGAGCGACAACTGACTTGAAACGACGGCTGGGGCAGTACACGGAAATCGTGTACTGCCCCAGCTGTCGTGTTTTCAGTTGTCAGGCGGAAGCCGACTCTCGGCAGTCAGGCGGAAGCCGACTCTCGGCAATCAGGCGGAAGCCGATTCCTTGTTCAGGCCCTGCTGAGCACTGTCGGTATCGGTCGCCTCGTCCACGTGCTGCGGAGCGAAGAGCAGGCACACGATGCTCAGGATGCACATGCCGATCAGCAGTGCGATGACCGGCCAGATGCTGCCGGTTGCCTTGTACATCAGCGTCGACACCAGCGGAGACAACCCACCGAAGATCGCGCCCGCACCCTGGTACGCCAACGAAATGCTCGTGTAGCGGGCCTGCGGCTTGAACATCTGTGACAGGACGGCGGCGATCGGGCCGTACGTGGCCGCCAGCACCAGTCGCATGACAGCGAAGGTCAGGAAGATCAGGAACACGGATCCGGACTTCAGCACCAGGAACTGCGGCGCTGCGAGAATCGCGACTGCCGCAAGGCCCCAGATGACCACGCGGACGCGTCCCACCTTGTCGCCGAGCCACGCCACGCCGAGAGTCGCGATCAACTCGACCACTGCAGCGACACTGAGCGCGTTGAGAATCAACGTCTCCGACAATCCGACGTCGGGGTCGGTTGCGTATGCCGTGATGAAGGTCGTCACGAGGTAGTAGCCGCCGACTGCGACGGGCAGAATGCCGATGCCCAGAATGATCGGGCGCCAGTTGGTCACCAGCGCGTACTTGAGCGGGAGCGTTTCCGGTACGTCCGCGGACTTCACCTCGGATTCGAAAACCGGGGACTCTTCGACCTTCAGGCGAACGACCAAGCCGACGAGAATCAGCAGCGCCGAGCAGAGGAACGGCAGTCGCCAAGCCCACTCGCGCAGAGCGTCGTCGCCGAAGGTGGAGAGAATGCTGAAGAAACCTGTGGCCAGGAGCGCGCCGGCCGGGTTGCCCAGCTGAGCGAAACCGCCGTAGAAGGTCTTCTTGTCCTCGGGTGCATGCTCGACGGCCATCAGGACCGCGCCGCCCCATTCGCCGCCGACGGCAAAGCCCTGGACGAAGCGGAGCAGTACCAGCAGTAACGGCGCCCAGAACCCGATGGACGCGTAAGTGGGCAACATGCCGATGAGGAACGTGCCTGCACCCATCAGCGTCAAAGTCACCACCAATGCGGTGCGTCGGCCCATCTTGTCACCGACATGGCCGAACACGATTCCGCCGAGCGGGCGAGCGAAGAAACCGACGGCGTATGTCGCGAACGCCGCCGCAACGCCGGTCAGGCGGTCGGTTCCAGGTGGGAAGAAGATGTCACCGAACACCAGGGCTGCTGCCGTGGCATACACGTAGAAGTCGTACCACTCGATAGTTGTACCGACGAAGGCTGCAAATCCCGCCTTGCGGGCCTTCACGATCTGTTGCTCTCGGTTCATTACTTTTCCTCGGTGGTCGAAGTGCTCGACAATAGGTGGTTATGACCTGAATGTGCGAGTTCGCCGTCGATCCAGGTCTCTCGGACCTCGATCTGCGCAATCGCGTCGGCCGGAACCTCGAGGGGATCCGCGCCCAGAATGACGAAGTCGGCCCGCTTGCCGACCGAGATGCTGCCCAGCTCTGCTTCGCGGCCCAGCGCACGCGCACCGTTGAGGGTATGAGCCTGCAATGCCTGGTCGGCGGTGATGCGGAGTGCATCGGAGCCGAGCTGATGACCCTGACGCGTCACACGAGTAACGGCTGCCTGAATTGCTTCGAGCGGCTTCGGCTCTGCGACGGGGGCGTCGGAGCTGATGGTCACGGGAACTTCGGCAGCGATGAACTCGCCGAGCGGGTTGAACCGCTCGCCCGGAGTGCCGATCGCAGCGGTGACGCCCTCGCCCCAGTTGTAGTAGTGCTGTGGCTGGTTCACCGGGTAGACAC
Source organism: Rhodococcus sp. SG20037 (assembly GCF_031763325.1). Lineage (NCBI taxonomy): Bacteria > Bacillati > Actinomycetota > Actinomycetes > Mycobacteriales > Nocardiaceae > Rhodococcus > Rhodococcus sp. SG20037. Next base: position 5,867,602 of record NZ_CP134497.1, read on the forward strand.
CGGCCAGGTTCATCCTTGCGATCTGCTCGGCCGTCGGGAGTCCGCAATGCTCGATGCGGTGACGAGCGTCGGCGTCGGGGTGAGCCTTCTGCGCAGCTTCGATGGCATCGAGCACCATGTCGATGGCGGTCGGTGACTGAGCGTGCGTGGCGGTCTGCAGACCCACCGAATGTGCCTTGGCAATCAGCTCCGAGTAGTCCGCCGGCTCGTGGTAGAGCTGCCCGGTGCGGCACGGGTCGCCCACGTAGCCGTCGGGGAAGTATGCGGTCCAGCCTCCGAGTGTGCCGTCGGCGTAGAACTTGATGCCGCCGAACGCGAGCCGCGAATTGCCGAAGGCGCCGTGCATTCCCGTGTCGATGACGTGATCGAGGAGGTGGCTGAGCATGTACATGCTGACGCGGGTCTTGAGCTGATCCTGCTCGGCCAGACGCAGGTACATGTCGAATTCACGCCGGGTCACCTGGCAGTCACCGATGGTGGTGACGCCACCGGCCAGGAACTTGTCCTGAGCGACCGACAGCTGGCGAAGGTGCTCTTCCGGCTCGTCCTCGAGATGGAAGTTGGGGCCGTGATGGCCGACCTTCACTCCGTTGACGCCGGTGAGAATGTTGCACGCGGCGTCGGAGAGCTCACCGGTGAGTTCGCCGTCTTCATCTCGGAAGAACTCGCCACCGGCCGGATTCTCGGTGCTCGCGTCAATACCGTGCTTGTCGAAAGTGAAGGAGTTGACGACGCCGCCGTGACCGCTCGCGTTCATGAGGTAGACCTCGCGATCGGTGGCCACCTGATCGAGCTCTTCCTTGAGCGGGTGACGCCCTTCGATCAGGTTGCGGTGCTCGTAGCCGTATCCGCGAATCGGGACGCCCGCAGGTGCTGTGAGCGCCGCTTCCTGAAGTAGCGCAATGATTCCGGGGATGGAATGTGCCTTCTCCGGCCCACAGTCCACCCAGCTGAGCATCTGCCCGTACATCAACGGGTGTGCATGTGGATCGACGAAGCCGGGGACGACGGTGGCGCCGTCGAGTTCGACCACCGCGGTTGTGCGAGTGCTCAGCCGACGCGCCTCCGTGCGGCATTCCTCGAGCGTTCCCACCGCTGCAAAGCGGTTTCCGAACACCAGGAACGCTTCGGCTCCCACCGTGCTGTCGTCAACGGTGTGGATCTTGGCGCCGGTGAAGATCGTGCCGGTGGCGTCGAGAGGCGAGGCTTCGTGCGTGTGCAACTTGCGCATGGTGGTCCTTCGTCGAGATGGTGGTGCAGGTCACTGCGTGTTGAGCGAAAACTACGCCCTGACCTGGAGCTATGCAATGCATCAAAGTTTCAGACCAGGCGGTATACAACTTTTTTGTATGAGTTTTCGAGCATTTCTGCACTTATCCACATCATCCATGGCCACATGCGACTGTTCTAATAGGAAGCTCATACAGAAAAATCTCTGGAAAAGTTGGGGCAACCATGACGGTCGATCTCGATTCCAAGCTCATTGCCGCACTTCAGCGCAACGGGCGAGCGACGTACCGCGAACTGTCCGTGGCGGTCGACGCCCCACGAGCGGCGGTGTCTACCAGAGTGCAGGCGCTACTCGACTCGGGAACGGTGTCCGTAGTGGCCGTCGCGCACCCCGAACTTCTCGGGCTGAAGGCGCTTGCACACGTCTCGATCGCGGTGTCCGGACCGATGACCCCGGTGCTGGACGCGTTGATCGCATCCGAGGCCGCCGTCTACATCTCGGCAGTCAGCGGGCAGTACAACGTGATTGCGGAACTTCGGGTGCCCAGTCACGACGATCTGTACCGTGCCATCGCCGAACTCCGCTCACAACGTGGCGTTCGATCCGTGAGCACGCTGGTCTACGTCGACGTCATCAAGGGAATCTTCATGCCCGAGACCGCTTTACAAGCCGATATCCGACTCGACTCGACAGATGTCGCGTTGATCGAACTGCTCGAGCGCAACGGGCGAATGCCCTTTCTCGAACTGGCCGAACACACCGGACTGTCGCCGAGCGCCGTGCGCAACCGGGTCAATCATCTGATCGCGAGCACGGCACTGCGCGTCGGCGCTGTCGTCAAGCGGCGAGGTGGTGGCCGAACGCTGGCGATGGGCATCGGCGTCAACCTGGGCTCACGGGACGACAACGCGGTATCGGAGATCGAGTCCCTGCCCGGAATCGAATTCCTCGCCCGGACCCTCGGACGATACGACGTGATCGCGACGGTTGCCGCCAACTCGTCCAACGACCTCCATGCCCTGTCCGAGCGAATCCGGGGCATCGACGGTGTCAGCGGCTTGGAATCGTGGGCGCATCTCGAGGTCTTCAAGGAGCACTACGCCCGCAGCCTGGACGTACGCGGGTAATTTCCGAGTCATTGACCCACTTGGTCGGGCACGCTAACCTCGATCAAGTCATTGACCCACTTATCCGAGGTGACATACATGGCCGATTCCGGACGCAAGGTAGACATCGTCGCCGCGGCGATCGAGGAGGCGATCTCGACCGGTCGATGGCCCGTCGGATCGAAACTCCCGCCGGAGACCGCATTGGTCGAAGAATTGGGAGTCGCCCGAAACACCATGCGCGAAGCGGTACGGGCGCTTGCCCACGCCGGAGTTCTGTCCGTACGCCACGGTGGCGGCGTGTACGTCATGGCGGCGTCGCCGGTCGAAGGATTACTCGGGCGCAGGCTCGCCAGAGGTGACGTTCTCGACGTACTGAGCCTGCGACGCGGACTCGAGGTCGAAGCCGCGCGACTTGCAGCGCAGCGCCACACCCCCGAAGATCTCGCGCGGATACATGCAGCCTGGAATGCCCACCCCGGTCACGTCGGCGGCTTCACTGTCGAAGCCGGCATGGCCTTGCACCTTTCGATCGTCGAGGCGTCCCACAATTCCGCACTGATCGACGTCTACCGGGGAGTCCTTGCCGCCGTGACGGATTCGCTGTCCGCCGTCAGTGTCGGTCCAGGTTTCCACGTCGACGAGCACCGACCCTTGATCGCTGCCATCGAGGAACGCAACCCCGGCGAAGCAGCGCGTGCGGCAGGCGCAGCGCTCGATACGGTCATCGACGCAGTCGAAAGGAGCTTGTCGTGAATCGGGGAAACTGGAACGGTGCGGCATATTCCCCTCTTGCCGAACAACTCTCACCTGCATCGACAGAGGCGCTGCGCTCGATCGGGCACGTGAGCACGGCGTACGACGTCTGCGCTGGAACGGGGAACTTTACGCTCCCGGCGGCCCAGTCCGGGATCGCGGTCCACGCACTCGACCTCTCCGCCAGCCAGCTGGAGGTCGCGCGCGAACGCTGGATTCCTCGCCCCGGAACTACCGAACCCACTTTCACGATCGGCGATGCACAGTCTCTGCCGTGGTCGGATTCGAGCGCCGACGCCTGTGTCAGCATCTTCGGGATCATCTTCTGTCCCAACCCTGCGATCGCCCTCGCAGAGATGATGCGGGTGACCCGCCCGGGTGGAAGCATTTGTGTCGCAACGTGGTCGGAGAACGGGTGGGCAGCAGCACTCCGAAGGGAGGCCGCCTCTGCGTGGAATGGCATCACACCACTACCGACGACATGGTCGAGCCCGAGCGAATTCGAGAAGGCAGCAGCTGGATTGGAGTCGGTGAGCTCGGCCTCGCACCTGCTCGAGTGGCAACTACCAGCCGGTTCGGATCCCGTCGAGGAACTGTGCGACCAGGCGCCGGCGTTGAAGAACTTTCGCGAGGCGGTTCGAGGCGCAGGGAATTGGGCTTCGATGTCAGCGCACCTCCGCTCGACGCTCGCACCCTGTCTCAGGTCGAGCGCGGCCGGCCCCGTCGCCACCAGCGAATACGTCCTCCACACGGGCACTGTCCCGAACTCTGACACCGCGCTCTTCCGAACGCGCGGGTAACCCTCTTTGCCGGATACGGTCTCTTCACCGTCCACCGAACCGAAGAGGCCCGCTTGATGTCTGAATCGAACTCCCTACCTGAATTGAAGCAAGCATCGCAGCAAGCATCGAAACAAACCTTGTCCATGTCCGTCCTCATGACGCCGGACATGTCAAACTTCTCGGGCAACGTGCACGGCGGAACGATTCTGAAGTTTCTCGACCAGGTTGCCTATGCGTGCGCGAGTCGATATGCCCAGACCTACGTCGTGACTCTGTCGGTGGATCGTGTGGTGTTCCGCGAACCGGTGCATGTCGGCGAACTCGTCACGTTCAGCGCTTCCGTCAATTACACCGGGCGCACCTCGATGGAAATCGGAATTCGAGTCGAAACCGAAGACATTCTTCTCGGAAAATCTCGCCACACCAATAGTTGCTATTTCACGATGGTGGCGATGGGAAGCGACGGGAAACCGGCTGAGGTACCCCAACTCCGGCCGACCGGAACAATCGCCAGGCAGCGATTCGAGGCCGGGCGACGGCGTCGTGAACTGCGCAGAGAGAACGAGCTTCGTGAACAGTCCATCCGGGCCGCAGTTCGGGACTTAACGCCCGAACACGATGACTGAATCCAGTCATATTTAAGTTATAACCTTATGCATTAAGCTGATCGAGTGACTTCGAAGGCACGGGAAAAGTATGACGTTGTGATTGTCGGCGCGAGCATCGCGGGATGCGCGGCCGCCATCATGTACGCCCAGCAAGGTCTGCGGATAGCGCTTCTCGACGCTCGCTCCGACATCCGGGCGCACAAAGTCCTGTGCACTCACCACCTGCAACCGTGCGGTGCCCCGATCTTGCAACGACTCGGCGCCACGGAAAAACTGCTCGCCCTGGGAATGGTGGAAACCGTTCCGACATTCTGGACCCCTTGGGGAGTGATCACCCCTGACGCGGCAGAGAACTCACCGCCACCTGGGTTCAACGTCCGAAGGGAAACTCTCGACCCCCTACTGCGCCAACTCGCGAACGACTACCCGAACGTCGACCTTCTTCTCGGGTATCGCGTTTCCGGACTGCTGACCGAGAACGGCACTACTGCAGGCGTCTACGGCACCGAACAGGGTTCGGTCTTCACTGTCGAAGCACGATTGACCGTCGGAGCGGACGGCAAGGATTCGACCGTCGCACGATCCGCTCGTTGCGACTCCGTGACTGCATCCAACGGGCGTTTCAGCTATTTCGCCCAACTCTCCGGACTTGAACGACCCGGCGGAGAAACGTCATTGTCGTGGTTCATGGATCCCGACGTCGCCTATCTGCTCCCCAACGACGGCGGAATCAGCGTGCTGGTGGTCTTCCCTGCCCTCGACAAGCTCGGCTCGTTCGCTGACGACCTGTCTACTGCTTTCCTCGAGTACGCCAACGCATTACCCGGCGCTCCGCTTGTTCGGCGAGAGCACATCGTCGGAAAGATCGTTGGTACCAAACACTTCTCCACAACCCTCACCGAACCCGTAGGTAACGGGTTCGCACTCATCGGCGACGCTGCGGCAACCAACGACCCGTTGTGGGGTATCGGATGCTCGTGGGCACTCGAGACCGCTCAGATGCTGGTCGATGCGACCGCGCACATGCTGACGGAGACGCCGGCAGACACACTCGACTCACATCGGAACGTGAACGCTGCATTGACCGAATACCGTAGCGCCAGAGCGAGTATGACGAATCACATCGACTACATGAGTGGTTACGCCGGTGGGCGAAAGTTCACCGCGATCGAACGTCTGCTCATCTCCGCGGCCACCCACGACCACGACGAAGCCCGAAGGTTCTACTTGTTCGGTTCCCGGTTGATACCGGCCGAACAGTATCTCTCGACTCGCTCGGTCGCGCGGGCAGCACAAAAACATCTCAGGCACCGTCTGCGTCGTAGATCTGTGGCCGGGACGTAATCTGACAAGCGTTTTTTCGGCGCCGGCAACGGGGAACCCTCCGATCGCAACCGAGCCGGAGGAGCGACCATGCGTGCACACATCGCCATTCCGAGTGAATCGACTTGTCACAGGTACGTAGTCGCCGTCGCCAGCTCCACCTTCGCCGAATCGGTCATCTGGTGCGACGGCCCCGCGTTCGACGCAGTACTCGTTCTGGGCAGCGAGATTCCGCAGCACAGTGGCCACCGAGCCGTACTCGCCTGGAATCACTACTTCGGGTGGGCGCTCGGCGTGGAAACCACACCGGATGCGTCGTTCGCCGTTGTCGAATGCCTCGGTATCGGGAGAATGCCGGATCCTGAACTGTGCGCCGACCGCGCTGTCGAGTTGATTGCCCAGGCGGGTAGTTAAGGAACTCGTCGCGCGGCGCACAATCCGGCGGGCATAAGATCGAGCGCGAGTTTCGCACGCCCGACGAAAGAGAGCCCGACATGGACCCGCTGAACAGGCCTGCCGGTCAGCTGGCTCTCGAGAACGAACCGGACGGCAGGGCGACTTTGCGGGCGCGTCAGACGCCCCGCAGTGAGCGTCGCAAGATCGGGAAAGGCCTGCGCAAGCGAGTGGCGCGATCGTCGCTCGGCGACTGGACGCCCCCATCCGATCGACGTGACCCGGTCGATCAGGTCAACACGGCACACGAGGGAAGACTCGACTGGTTGGTTCCGATCCGTGTGGGGCGAATGGTCGCTTCGCCATACGGATTCCTGCGCGGTACCGCCGGATTGATGGCAGAGGACATGGCGCAGCTGCCGTCCACCGGCATCACTCCCGTCATCTGTGGAGATGCGCACGTCGGAAACTTCGGGTTCTACGGATCTCCGGAACGCGAACTTGTCATAGACCTCAACGATTTCGACGAAGCACATCCCGGCCCCTGGGAATGGGATCTACGAAGGCTGGCTGCGAGCATCTGGGTGGCCGGTCGGCAGAACGGTCTCACCGAAGCTCAATGCGAAACAGCAACAACCTCGTGTGTGTCCGCGTATCGCCTCCACTTGGCGAAGCTCTCCGAGCGTCCGCTGTTCGATCGCTCCTTCGACCGGGTCGATCTCGACGGACTCACCGACCACGTCACCGATCCTGGGTTGCTGGCCGAGATCAGGCGCGCCGCGGAGCGCGCCCGGCGGCGTACGAGTGACCATGCGGTGCCGCGGTTCACCGTCGAGGATCACGGACGGCGCCAGTTGGTCGAGAACCCGCCGCTCACAACACGACTCACGCCGCAGGACACCGACTTCCTCCTGGAGGGTCTGGACGAGTATCTCGAAACCCTTGCACCACACTGGCGCCGAGTCGTCTCGGGATACAACGTCATCGACGTCGCGCACCGGGTTGTCGGAGTCGGGAGTGTCGCTCTGCGCGCCTATGTGGCCCTGTGCGAAGGGAGCATCCCGGACGACGTCATCTTCTTGCAGCTCAAGCAGGCTCGCCGATCCGTCGTTGCACCCTTCGTGCACGGTGACTCGGCCTGGCACGACCATCAAGGACGACGCGTCGCGGAATACCAGCAGGCTCTCCAGACAGTCAGCGATCCACTGCTCGGGTGGTGCACCGTGGACGACCGCCAGTACTACGTCCGTCAGTTCCGGAACATGAAAGGTTCTGTGGACCTGAACAATATCGATGCAGCGGCCTTGACCGACTATGTCGCGATCTGCGGTCGCCTACTGGCCAAGGGGCATGCACGAACCAGTGGCGCGTCACTGATTTCCGGTTACCTGGGAACCTCGGACGCGGTCGATACCGCCCTCACCCGGTTTGCTCGGCTCTACGCCGATCAAACCGAACGTGACCACGACGCTCTGTGCCGGGCGGTATCGGCCGGTACGATCGCCGCGGAGCCGGGAATCTGATCCCTCACGCCGCGACGATCCTGCCCTGCTCGAACTTCACTCCTCCCCAGATTCCGGTCTGGCCAGTGGCAGAGGCGAATTCGCGACACGATTCCGCAATCGGGCACCTGTTGCACACGTCGGTCGCGTAGTCGTATCCCTCGGACGGAAAGGGAAACCACCGGTCCGGCTCGGGGTCTCCTCGGCATTCCGCCTGCCACCACGTCCGGTCGTCCGAGATCGGCAAAAGCTCAGCCAAATTGGAGATTTCGTCAGCGCACATCACTGGCTCCCTTCGACTGTCACGTCCGACTCAATTCACGCCAGATCTCCTGCTGCACTTTCTCGATGCGCCGAGGTGCCTTCGGCTCCCACAGCAGCCGCATACCGGCCTCGGCCGGAGTGCGATCCGCCTTGCGCTGATTGCAGGAACTGCAGCACGCCACCAGATTTCCCCACGTGTTGGGCCCGTTACGGCTCCGCGGCTGGACATGGTCGATGGTCGTTGCCCGGGCGGCGCAGTACGCACATTGACGACCGTCCCGGTCGAAGACACCGGCAAAAGTGGCCCGACTGGAATCGGTGACCGTCACCCGGTGAGCAACGTACACGTACTCGGCGAGCAGGATCGTCCTCGGCAGTGGGATTTCGACGTGCTTGGAGCGCACCGGAAATATCGGGGTCACGTCTTCGGTGGACTGCGCGGAGCCGGTGGCGATCAGGACGACCGCACGATCGGCGCTCACTTCACCGAGGTACTCGTACGTGGCGTTGAGTACCCGGACGGGGCGGTTCATCCAACTGTGAGCAAGTGCGCGGTTCGGGTTCCGCATGAGAGTTCTCAGTTCGCGTCGAGGAGTGAAACTCCTGGACACGAAGACGGGTCAGGAGCAAATGCAAGAAATGGGGAACGGCATATATCCAGCGCCGCTCTGTTCCCCGAATGCGGGATGGGAAATACCGCGGGGTGAGTGCCCGCGCAGGTGCAACGCTTGCTTCCAGTCGCGCATGCCTGTCCCCTTCCACTTCTTGTTCTCGTCACCGGCGATTGCCGGCGCTCATCATCACACGGAAAGCATCCTCAGCGATATCGATTTATCAGGCCGGAAGAGCCGTCCTGGAAATACCGCGGTTTGACGCCGGAACACGCGGCTTGATCGAATGAGCCATGACTTCGTCGTACATCGACCTACGCTCGGACACCGTCACCAAGCCTGATGCGGAGATGCGGAAGGCGATGGCCGACGCCGAGGTCGGTGACGACGTCCTCGATCACGACCCGACCATGGCGGCGCTCGAGGAAGAGGTGGCGCACACTCTGGGTTTACCGGCGGCACTGTGGGTGCCGAGCGGATCGATGGGCAACCTGATTGCGCTGATGCTGCACCTTCACCGCGGCGATCAGTTCCTGGCACCGGAACACTCTCACGTCTTGGGCTCCGAATTGGGCACCGCTGCCTGGCTCGCCCAGGGAATGCCGATGGCGTTGCCGCACGACGGCGGACCCGGACGTCCCACCCCCGAGACTGTCGTGAAGGCGGCGGGCTCCCCCGGCCCGTACTTCGCGTTGAACACCACGCTGCTCTGTCTCGAGAACACTCATAACTTCGCCGGCGGTGCCGTCATGAATCCGACCGAATGGACGAAGCTGGTCGACGCAGCGCGATCACGCGGCTTGAAGATTCACCTCGACGGCGCCCGTCTCTGGAATGCCGCTGTTGCACTCGATGTTTCGCCCACCGAATTGACTTCCGGCGCCGATACCGTTCAGGTGTGCCTGAGTAAGGGACTCGGTGCGCCGGTCGGCTCGATACTCGCCGCATCACCCGAATTGATCACCGAAGCCCGAAGGATCCGCAAGATGCTCGGCGGCGGCGTTCGTCAGGGCGGAGTGCTGGCCGCAGCCGGCATCGTCGCGTTGCGCTCACAAGCTCGCCTCTCCGACGATCACGACAACGCGCAGCGCCTCGCGTCGGGGCTTCGTGAACGCGGTTGGGCCGTCGACGAACCTGCCACCAACATCGTTCTGGCCGCGACAGCCGATCCGTCGGTCACCGTTGCTCAGCTCGCCGCTGTCGATGTCGGCGCGGTCACCGTTGCCGGGAAGGTTCGGTTCGTGACACATCGCGACGTGAGCACTGCCGACATCGACGCGGTTCTGTCCAGAGTAACCTTCTGAACTACGCCACCAGGGGTTGAACCTCCTGCGCGACAAAGCGAATGAACTCGCGGACATCCGGCTCGTCAACAGTCGGTTGGAGTGCCACGGTGGTTGCACCTGCTGCAACCCATCGCCGTGTTGCTGCCGCGACTTCGGCCGCGTTGCCCACGGCAATCGCATCCTCCGGCGACTCGCTATCGGACGCTGCGGCCTCGGCAAGGGCGCGCTCACGACCGCCGGAACCGAAAGCACAGATGACGTAGACGACGACCTCGTGATCCGACGCCCCGATGTGAGCGATCGCCCGACGCACGCCGTCCGGGGTCGTCCCACCCGAGAGCACGGTGCCCTGCGCCAACTCGCCACTGAGCGCCAAAGTCTTTGGCCCCGTGGCGCCGACGAGCAACTGCGGCACCGTCTCCGGTGGCCACGCCAGCGTGACGTCCGTGAGATTCACGTATCGACCGGACACCGTCACCGACTCACCGCCCAGTAGCCGCTCGACTGCTCCGAACTGCTCCCGCAGGAGGGTCAACGGCGATTCGGCTTTGGCCCCGATCTGCCGCATCCAACTCTGAACGCCGTGACCGAAGCCAACCCGTAGTCGATCCGGATGAACTCTGGCCAGCGCTGAAATCTCCATCGCCGTGATCGCGGTGTTGCGCATCGGGGTCGGCAGCACACCGATCGCCACACCCACGCGATCGGTCTCAGCCAATACAGTTGCAGCAGTGGCTATTCCTCCGCCGAAGAAGCAGTCTTCCCACAACCAGACCTCGTCGATACCGACTTCGTCTGCATACCTGGCATGTCGAACCAGATCTTCCGGAGATTGCTCCGGGCGCACGACGACGGCAATCCGTGCGGCGCTCATGCCGTCACCAGAAACGCGGCGATCTCGTCGGCGGTTCGACGGCCCTGTTCGCGGCCGAGTTCGGCTGCGGGGCGCCTGGTTGTCGGTGAAAGCGAGTTCGTTCCGATCGCTTCGACGACGGCGTCGTCGGCGAAGACAGGCAGCACGGGCAAGGGCGTCATCACGTCGATTTCCTCTCGTAGACTGCCGCCAAGCAGATTCGGGGCGGGGTCGGCTGCGGGTGAAAGAACCACGACCACATCGCAGTCGGCAGCCAGATGAACATTCGAGCCACTCGCCATTCCGCCGTCCATGTACCGCTCGCCCTCGATCACGACTACCGGCCACACCCCTGGTACGGCGCAACTTGCTCCGACTGCGTCGATCAGTTCTACGCCGTCAGCGTTGCCGAACACCCTCAACTCACCGGTCTGTGCGTTGATCGCCGGGATGCGCAACTCCCGGTCGGGCCACAACCGATTGGGCAGCCTCGCCTCGATGACCGCGCGACGCACGGCAGGTTCGACGGTATCGGCTCTCATCGCTGCTTCGCCGAGCAAACGGAGCTGCTCGGCCCGGTCCTGCGATCCTGCGATCGCGTCGACGAACATCTGACCGAGTACCTCGACATCGACCTTCGGGTCGATTTCGCCGGTCGCCTCCGCTGTTTGTGCGTCGAAAAGCTCTTGCAGTGTCACGCCGCTCGCTATCTGAGCGCTCACCGTGGAACCTGCGGAAGTGCCGATCAACACGTCCGCCGTCAGCAGCGCAGCGGCAGTGTCCGGTGATTTGTCCTGAAGGCCCAACAGAAAACCTGTTTCCCAGGCGATTCCCGCAACGCCGCCACCGGCAAGTACCAACCCCAATTTCACGCCGTCCACCTCTCGTCGATCGTGATCCGTGCCCGAAGTCGACGTTAGACCTACTCTGAAGTGATGTTCATGCGCAGCGCAAAGACATTTGTTCCCGACGCACTCCGTGGTTTGATCGCATCCACCGACGACATCGCGTGGAATCCCGACCCTGGGTACCTCACACGCGCAAGGCCACTTCCCCGCGGACGGGTCGCGCTCGTCTCCGGCGGCGGTTCAGGCCACGAACCCATGCACGCCGGATTCATCGGCGAAGGAATGCTCACAGCCGTCTGCCCCGGATTGGTCTTCAGCTCACCCAATGCACTTCAGATCCACGAGGGGTCCAAGGCTGCCGACGCCGGCGGCGGCGTCCTTCACATCGTGAAGAACTACACCGGCGACGTGATGAACTTCGGTATCGCCCGAGAGTTGCTACGCGAGGACAAGATCGATACGGACGTCGTCCTGGTCGACGACGACGTCGCGACCGAACGCGCAGACGGCAGTGGCCCGGGGCGACGCGGTACTGCGGCAACCATCGTGGTGGAGAAGGTCTGCGGCGCATCCGCCGCCCGCGGCGACGACCTGGCCGAGGTGACCCGGATTGGACAACACGTCGCGCACTCCGCTCGGAGCATGGCCGTCGCCCTTCGCCCATGCACTTTGCCGGGGGCTGACGAGCCGTCGTTCGACTTGCCGGCGGGTCAGATGGAACTCGGTATCGGCATCCACGGCGAACGCGGCACAGAACGCGTGGACGCCCTGCCCGCACCGGAATTGGTGCGGCGGCTGACGGACCCGATCATCAAGTCCCTGAGTCTCGCCGAAGGCGACCGCGTCATCGCCGTCGTCAACGGTCTCGGCGCCACCCACCCGCTGGAGTTGCAACTTCTGTTCGCCGAACTCGGAGATTATCTGGACGAACAGGGAATTCACATCGAGCGGACACTGATCGGAACCTTCGTCACTGCATTGAACATGGCCGGCGCGTCCATCACCCTTGTTCGCACAGACAAAGAAATCCTCGAATTATGGGACGCACCAACAAAAGCGCCCGCCTGGCCGAATGCTATAGCGCGTGAGTACACCGGCATGGGCACGCGCGAATCTTTCGGTCCCACATTCACACCCGACACCTCACGCACCGCCGAAAGCAGCTTCGTCGGAAGCTGGATTGCGGACTGGGCCGAGAAGGTACTGGATCAGGAACCGGCACTGACCGATCTCGACCGACGAGCGGGCGACGGCGATTTCGGGACCAACATGGTGGCCGCACTGGATCAACTCGACATCTCGGCGATCCGTGACACGTACTCCACCGCAACGATATTCGATGCAGTCTCACAGGCGTACCTCGGCCACGCCGGTGGCACCTCCGGCGCATTGTTCGGCATCTGGTTCCGGCATTTCTTCCGCGTTGCCGCAGACTCGGCGGCCTCCGAACTCGATCTCGGCGCGATCGCGACTGCAGCGCGAGCGGGACTCGACAACATCACCTCGCTCGGCGGCGCACGCGTCGGCGACAAGACGATGGTCGACGCGATAGTTCCGGCGGTCGAGTCGTTGGAGCAATCCGTGAGCTCGGAAGCCGATCGAGATGCTGCGCTGGCGAGCGCAGCGGAAGCCGCAGCGGCCGGGGCGGAGTCGACCGAAACCATGCTCGCGAACCGCGGACGTGCAAGTTATGTGGGCGAAGCCGCTCGCGGAGTAGTCGATCCGGGAGCGCTACTCATAGCGTGGTTCTTCGCCAGTGCAGTGGGTCACTAGCGAGCACTTCGGGGCTGTGACTAATCTGGCAGCCACAGCACATCGTTTGTGACGACCCGTGGGCAAAAGCACCGGTCTCACACACCACACAGGAGCAGCCCATGCTGAGCACCATGCAAGACGCCCCCCTCTCCATTGCTCAACTTCTCCGCCACGGTGCCTCCGTTCACGGCGCCTCCGAGGTTGTCACGTGGACCGAGTCCGGCCCGCGCCGTGTGTCCTACGCTGACGTCGGCAAGCGCTGTGCTCAGCTCGCGCACGCCCTGCGCGGGCTCGGCGTCGAGGGCGACGAGCGAGTCGCCACGTTCATGTGGAACAACTCCGAGCACCTCGAGGCGTACCTGGCGATCCCCTCGATGGGCGCTGTGCTCCACACCCTGAACATTCGTCTGTTCCCCGAGCAGTTGATCCATGTCGCCAATCACGCCGAGGACCGCGTGATCATCGTCGACCCGTCCCTGATTCCGCTTCTCTCTCCGCAGCTTCCGTCGCTGACCACCGTCAAACACATCGTCGTCACCGGCTCCTCCACTGCAGGACTCGAAGCTCCCGAGGGAGTGCAGGTTCACACCTACGAGGGCTTGATCGCCGATCAGCCCACCGAGTTCGACTGGCCCGAGGTCGACGAACTGAGCGCTGCCGCAATGTGTTACACGTCCGGCACCACGGGTGACCCCAAGGGCGTCGTCTACTCCCACCGTTCGATCTACCTGCACTCCATGCAGGTCTGCATGAGCGACGGCCCCAACCTCGCGCAGGGCGATCGTGCGCTCGCCGTGGTGCCTCAGTTCCACGCCATGTCGTGGGGACTTCCCTACGCCGCGTTCATGATCGGTGCTTCGCTGATCATGCCCGACCGCTTCCTCCAGCCTGCCCCGTTGGCTGCGATCATCGCCAGCGAGAAGCCGACGTTCGCCGCGGCCGTCCCCACCATCTGGCAGGGCCTGCACCTCTACCTCGAGCAGAACCCGCAGGACATCTCCTCGATGCGTGAGGTTCTGATCGGTGGGTCCGCGGTACCGCCGGCCCTCATGCACGCATTCGAAGCCGATCACAACGTCTCCGTCCTGCACGCCTGGGGCATGACCGAAACCTCCCCGCTCGGATCCGTTGCCCGTCCGCCGGCCGGTGTCACCGGCGACGCGATGTGGAAGTACCGCTACTCGCAGGGTCGATTCCCGGCATCCGTCGAGGCGCGTCTCATCGACGACGACGGCAAAGTTGTTGCACACGACGGCGTTTCCGTCGGCGAGCTCGAAGTGCGCGGCCCTTGGATCACCGGGTCGTACTACGGCGTCGATGCGGAAGACAAGTTCAACGACGGCTGGCTCAAGACCGGTGACGTCGGATCCATCACGGCCGACGGCTTCCTGAGCCTGTCCGACCGCTCCAAGGACATCATCAAGTCCGGCGGCGAATGGATCTCCTCGGTCGACCTCGAGAACGCCGTCATGGGTCACCCTGACGTCACCGAAGCTGCCGTCATCGGCGTGCCGGACGAGAAGTGGGACGAGCGCCCGTTGGTTGCGGTTGTTCTTCGCGCTGGTTCCGAAACCACCATGTCCGAACTGCAACAGTACCTTTCGGACAAGGTTGCCAAGTGGCAGCTGCCCGAGAACTGGGCCGTGGTCCAGGAAGTCCCGAAGACGAGCGTCGGCAAGTTCGACAAGAAACGCCTTCGCGCCGACTACCACGAGGGCGGACTCGAAGTTACGCGACTCTGACACCGAGTGAATGCCGAAGTCTGAATACTGAAGGTGGGCAACAGGTTTTCGACCTGTTTCCCACCTTCGTTCACGAGCGAGGCACTTTACGGCCGATAGCCGACCGTGTGAAAAGCGATGTCGACGTACTTCTGCGCCAATTGCGACGGCGACATCGGACCGCCGGTCTGGAACCAACGCGGCAGTGACTGCGCCATACCGAGTATTGCCCGGACGGTCTCTTCGGTATCGGTGACCGCGAAATCTCCCGATGCCACACCGTCGTCGACGATCCTGCGCATCAGCAACTCGAGCCGCTTACGACTGGCGGCGTACCGACTTCGACTCTCCGGTGAGACATGCCGGATCTCGGTGTCCAACGCAGCATGCCGCGACCGGTGGGTCATATAGAGAACAATCGCCTCCACCACCAAGGCGAAGCGTCGTACCGGATTTTCGCCGGCCTCCGCTTCTGCCGCTTCGGTTCTGGTATTCAGCTCACTCATCGAGACCTCGAACAAAGCGACGAGAATTGCCTCTTTGTTCGCGTGGTGATAGTAGAGCGCGGGAACGGTTACCCCGACACGATTGGCAATCTGGCGCACCGTCGTGCCGTGGTAACCATTCTCGTCGAACAGCTCGAGCGAAGCCATCAGGATGTCGGTCATCACCAGCGGCGGGAAGGACCTCCAGTCCACTGCCACCGAGCTCACCGACTCCACCTCGCCAGTCATGTGATAGCCGAAATTACCGCGGTGCCATACGGATTGCACCGTCGAGGCGGATCGTCTCACCATTGAGCATGGGGTTGGAAACGATGTGCGCAGCAAGCGCGCCGTACTCGCTGGGATCACCCAGGCGAGAGGGGTGAGGCACCTGCTGACCCAACGACGCCTGGGCTGCTTCGGGCAGTCCGGCCAGCAACGGGGTCTTGAACAAGCCTGGTGCAATGGTGTTGACGCGGATCAGCAGCGACGCGAGGTCACGGGCGATGGGAAGCGTCATACCGACGACGCCGCCCTTCGACGCGGAGTACGCAGCCTGCCCGATCTGGCCGTCATACGCTGCGACCGAAGCGGTGTTGATGATGACACCGCGTTCACCGTCGATCGGCTCGGTCTTCGAAATACGTTCCGCAGCAAGACGAAGGACGTTGAAGGTGCCGATCAGATTGACGTCGATGACCTTCTTGAACGCGTCGAGCGGGAAAGCGCCCTTCTTGCTGACCGTCTTGACTGCGTTGCCGATTCCGGCGCAGTTGACTGCCACGCGCAGGGGTCCGAGGGACTCGGCCACGTCGAGTGCCGCGGTGACCGCAGCCTCGTCGGTGACGTCTGCCGCCGCGAAGCGGACCCGGTCGCCAAGTTCCTTGGCGATGGCTTCACCGTTGGACGACGGAAGGTCGATAATGACGACGCTGGCACCGTCGGCAAGAAGGGCTTTGGTCGTAGCCAGGCCGAGGCCGGATGCTCCACCGGTGACGACGGCGACGCTGTCGTTGACGATCATGAGAGTTCCTTTCGAAAGGTTATGTGTTTCAGATGCGTTCGATGATTGTGGCGTTGGCCATGCCGGCGCCCTCGCACATGGTCTGCAATCCGTAGCGTCCGCCGGTGGCCTCGAGGTGGTTGACCATCGTGGTCAGCAGACGAGTACCCGAGGACCCCAGGGCATGGCCGAGTGCAATCGCGCCGCCCCACGGGTTGAGCTTTGCCGGGTCGGCGCCGAACTCGTGAGCCCAGGCGAGTGGAACGGGAGCGAAGGCTTCGTTGACCTCGTAGGTGTCGATGTCGTCGATGCTCAGACCCGCGCGAGCGAGCACCTTGTGGGTGGCCGGGATGGGCGCGGTGAGCATGAAGATCGGGTCGTCGCCCGCGACCGAGAAGGAGTGGAAGCGTGCTCGCGGCGTCAGCCCCAGCTTCGACGCCATTTCTTCGCTCATGATCAGTGCTGCGGACGCGCCGTCGGTGAGCGGAGACGAGTTACCGGGAGTGATCGACCACTGTGCCTCGGTGAAGCGCTGCGCGTACTTCTCCGAGTAGAACGACGGCTTCAAGCCGGCGAGGCCCTCGGCGGTAGTGGACGCGCGAACCGTCTCGTCGACGGTATGCGAGACGGTCTCACCGGCGGCGTTGGTCACCGAGATCGGCAGAATCTCCTTGTCGAAGAGCCCCTTCGCCGCTGCCTCTGCTGCCCGCTGGTGGGACTGCGCGGAGAATGCGTCGAGAGCGTCGCGGTCAAGCTTCCACTTGGCGGCGATCAATTCTGCAGAGATTCCCTGGTTGACCAGGCCTTCGGGGTAGCGAGCCGCGACGCCCGGACCGGAAGCGTCCTTCCCCATCGTCGTGGTACCCATCGGGACACGACTCATGGATTCGACGCCTGCCGCGATCACGATGTCGTAGGCCCCGGCGATCACGCCCTGCGCCGCAAAGTGCGCAGCTTGCTGACTTGATCCGCACTGGCGATCAATCGTGGTGGCGGGTACCGACTCGGGGAACCCTGCCGACAGGACCGCGCTGCGGGTGATGTTGAGCGCCTGCTCACCGGCCTGGCCGACGCAACCGCCGATCACGTCGTCCACCAGGGCGGGGTCGAGGCCGTTTCGCGAGGTGATGGAACGCAGAACGTGGGCCATCAGTTCGACAGGGTGCGTCCCGGACAGTGCTCCGCCCGGCTTTCCCTTGCCGGACGCGATCCGGACTACATCGACGATCACTGCCTTGGTCATCTTCGTTCCCTTCGAGGACGTGCATTGCTGGGGCGGTCCGGCACCCGAGTTTCGTGGCGCCGGGTACCGGACCGAGATCGAGGGAGCACCCTGACTTAGCGCTCGCTAAAGAACTACCACCGACTTGATCCTCTCGTCAAGAGGGGGCCTCCGAACTCGAAACAAATGCGGCCGACTAAAAGCTGGGCGATCAGTGACCTCGCCTGGCCCACGCCATTCATTAGTACTTTCGAATGATAGGTTTTCAATCTTCGCCCGAAATGTCCGGAATCGGATAACCTTCCGCCACAAGCAATCCAAGCCACAGGGGATTCGGGGCGTGGCACCAATCGATGACAACCGCAGGGGGACTGACCGGGAGGTTTGGCGTGGACCTGCGATACGTTGCCTTCACGCGTGCCGACTCGCATTTCTACGACCGAATCAGAACGGTCACCCAACCAGATACATCAACTGACCAGCACTTTATCCCCGCGAAGTCGGTGGATTGGTCACTCTGGCGGCGCGGTCCCCAAAGCGGACCGTGGAACTACTTCCAACCGCCTGACAGCGTGCTGCCAGAACAGGGATGGAAGATTCACTGCTCCGCTACCCAAGCCAACGCGCAGGAGCTGCTCGATACCGTCTCCGCGTATTGCGGCCACAATCTGGTGCCTTTCAAATTTCTTCGGACGGCAGCAGACCTCATGTTGTCCAACAGCAAGCAGGCCAATCGAACTTCCAGCGGAAAATTCATCACGATCTATCCGGCGGATGGTGTTGCCACACAACGTGTCATCACCGAACTGGACAAGCTTGTCACCGGTGCCGACGGGCCGTACATCCTCAGCGATGTGCGATGGAACCGGGGACCGCTCTACTTACGGTACGGCGCGTATCTGCCCATGCAGACCTACGATTCATTCGGCGATCGCGTCCCGGCAATTCGGCGTCCTGACGGATCGCTCGAACCCGATGTGCGCGGCACTTCCTTCAGAACTCCGGACTGGGTACAAATCCCGGACTTCGTTCGCGCGCAGCAAGACAAGCTGAAATCACATGACGAATTCCCCTATTCGATCAATGAAGCCCTGCACTTCAGCAACAGCGGGGGGATCTACTCCGCATTCGACGACGCCGGCATCGATCTGGTCATCAAAGAAGGCCGTCCCTTTACCGCCCCGGACGCAAACGGCCGGTACGCAATCGACCGCATCCGTAACGAGTACGACAAGTTGACTCACCTTGCCGACAACCCGTACACACCTTCTGCCATCAGCTTGTTCGAGCGCGAGGGACACCACTTCCTTGTCACCGAGCGCGCTGCCGGCACTCCACTGAATCAGGAAGTTGCGCTCCGCCACCCACTGATACGCGCCGACCAGACACTCAGTTCCCGAACGGAATACAGAACCTGGGCACTCGACATTGCACAACAGTTGACTACCGCAGTCGAGAGCTTCCACAACGCCGGAATCGTTCATGCCGATCTTCACCCTGGCAACGTCATGTGCTCACCGTCCGGTATTCGGATCATCGACTTCGAGATGGCCCACAACATCGACGAGCATCCGCCCCGGTCCACCGGAGCCCCCGGATACACAGCACCTCGACAGTTGACAGGAATCGCGGCGGATCGATACTCGTTGGGATGCATCGAGCTGGGACTCTTTGTTCCACTTACTACATTGTTCCCTCTCGATTGCAACAAGATTCCCGAACTCATCGACTATGCGGTGTCTCGCTTCGATCTTCCTCGTGCCTTCGGTGCCTCGCTCTATTCGATGCTCGACGTACAGGCGCCGGAACCGGAGAATCGCCCGCATCGTTGGGACACGTCGCCCGGGGAAAACCTGCAACGGGCGGCCGCTCTATTGCGCTGCGGCATCCTCGCCTCGCTTGATCTCTCCCGCCCTGATCGACTCTTTCCCGGTGACATCGCCCAGTTCGAAGTGAACGGCTACGGCATTGCTCACGGCTCGTGCGGAAACCTGCTCGCCGATGTACTTCCCGCAGACACCTTGGAGTCAGTTCTGGAATGGACTGAACATCAAGTTGATTCGGATACTCAACCAAAGTTCGGCTTCTTCGACGGGCTCGCGGGTGCGGTGCATACCTTTCGGCAACTAGGGCGACACTCGACTGCCGACAGATGGGTAGAGACTTTGTGCAAAGCTCCACTCGACGAGCACGACTCCAGCCTCTTCGACGGCCTTTCCGGCATCGGTTGCCTCCTACTCGAGGAATCGGTTTCACGGCCGATCGTGTCACCCGCTCTCGCCGTCGTGACTGAAACTCTGCGCGAACGAATTTCAGCTGCTCGCTTGCATGTCCGCGACGCCGGCGGAACACCTTGGGCAGTGGCCGGCCGAGGTGGGCTGATGCGGGGACCGAGCGGACAAGCACTGTTCTGGACTCGCCACTACGAACTGAGTGGTGATCCTCGATCGCTGGAACACGCACGCCAGCTCGTCGACATCGATCTGTCTGTGATGTCGATGTGCCCTGACGGGTCGATGCAGCTGAGAGAGGAGCGCCGGACGATGCCGTATCTCGGATCCGGGTCTGTCGGTGTGGGCCTGGTACTTCTTCAACTTCTGCGCCATGTCGACGAACCGCGTTACGCAGCTGCGGTGCGTGCGATATCCCGCGCCGCCACAGTCGAATTCACTGCCCAAGCCGGACTACTCAACGGGCGAGCCGGGCTGATTCTGTTTCTCAGCGAACTCTCCAAGACTCCATACGCCGGCGCCGATTGTGAACAGACGCTTGCACAGCAGTTTCAGCTTCTGGGCTTGCACAGCCTCAATCACGCAGGAGGCCTGCACTTTCCAGGTGAACAGAACCTGAGACTCTCGACAGACTGGGCAACCGGATCCGCGGGAATACTGGCATTGCTCCGTCATGCCGGATTGCCAACTGTCCGACAGTCGTTTCCACTGATGTGCGTGTCGAACTGCCACATCTCCTAGTTGTTCGGAAAGTTATCACCCCGGAAGATTGGAGCACAGAAGTACCAGGCGAAAAACCTGGAATTAAATCAACACCGCAAGCAAACTCGATCGATCAAATCCATCGGCAAGAACGCCGATCAACAAAGGAAATGACAATGGACGCTATTCTCTCCCTTCAAGATCTGTCAGTCGCCGCCGGCAACGTCGGAGATGCCGGCCAACTCGAGCAGAACGCGGCAATCAGTTCCCTCAGTTTCTTCTGCCTCTGACCTCAGGCCGATACCTCGGAGCAAGTCCGGGGTATCGGCTTTCGGAATCCGTGCGGATCATCAGACGAACAATATTGTTTCATCATGAGACGCATCCGCACTTCACCGAGCTGTATTCGCCGATGATGTGTGCGGCCTGGCGGGCAATGCCGAGGGTAGATCGCATGGTCACTGGCGACGATATTCCTACTGATCCTGACAGCCGCACTTTCGGGCTGGTTCGTTCAGCGTTGGGGCGAGAGTTGGGACTTCAGGGACATCTGCTCGCGCTGGTACGACGGGGGGTGGCGGTTGCCGCGCCGCCACCGCCTTGACCTTCACGACGCTTTTCGTACTCCTACTTCCCTTCGCCTCAGGAATGCTGGTCGGCGTCACCACATTCGCCCGAGACTTCGAGCGGAGGGTCTGGTGGTTTGAGTTTCAATAGCTGTCAACGACAAGATGAGGGAATCGGTACCATCCGCCCCCGATGTCTTCCAGCCGGAGCTGATTGAAGGTCTTGTCGGACACACCATCGGGTGCATACACCCAGCCGGGATTGTCCAAGATGTCCAATCCATCTCGTGCGTCATAGAAATAGACGTGGGCTTCACTGCTGACGTTGGCATAGGAGATATCGAATCTGCCGATTCGTAGATCACGATGATACCCATCGGAATAGGGATCGTCAGGTTCTTGAAGTAGTTGCTGTGCAACGGTTTCGAAGTCTGCCCGATACTGATCGAAATGTGGCTGCCCCGCGGCCGCGATCCCGAGTGCGATCACCACGAGAACCGGAACAGCGACATCGGACCACAACCATGGGCGTCGCTGCCACCAGCACACTCCGAGCAGCACGATTGCAACACTCGCCGTGAGGACCCAGAGAACGACCGCACCGGCGATCGAGAGTGCACTATCCGCAGGTTCGGGCCAGGTGAGATGGCATTTCGCTGCGACATACATCGCCGACGCCGACGCTGCGATAAGTGCGTTTACCAAAACAACCCAACGAAGAGCACCGGACCTTCTCGTTGCCTGCGAGTTCGACACTGCCTGATCCATTCGATGAGAATAGCGAGCTGTTTGTCGCGGACTAGCAGTAACCACTTCCCCGATCTCACGATCGATTGTTTCTCGGCACGGAGAAAGTGTCCACGGTGCTATCTTTGCTGACTATGGGAGGCAGGGCTGCGAGGATGGTCGATTTGAACTACCGATGTCAGGAGAGCTCGGCGACTCCCAAAGTCGACAGGTCAATTTTGAGCACGGCTGGATTCGGTGGATCGCAGCAACCAATACCATCGTCACCTCATGATGACGTGACTGTTGCGGGCGAGTCGTGAAGATTCGATTATTACGAGCAAGCCAAGCGTCTTTAGCAATATCGCTGATCGCACTAACCTTGGTCTATTTGTTGGACGCATTTTCTTTGCGCCTCCAACATCAGCCCAGCTGGTGCATTGATCACTATGGAATCCCATCACGATTCAATTATCTCCTTCCCGACCGGGCGGAGAGGGTAGCGGCAGGAATTACAGACTTCTGGGGATGGTTCCCTCCAGGCATAAGCTGTACATTCACTGATGCAGTGACCAAAGAAAGCGAAACGGTGGCACCGGCCGCGGACAGGTCGCACATCGTCGTCGTTCTTGTGGCGCTGATCATGATCTCGGCTGTCGGCGTATTGTTCGGCCGCCGGAAGCGCTGAAGATTGGTTTTGGCTCGGGACTGCAGATGCGCACTCGACACCAGACCGATGAGTAATAAATCGGTGTCCGTCGTGTCCGGCGCTTCCACTACTCGTCGATCTTCGCGAATCCACCAGCCTTGTTCGAGGGCATTTCTTGCGGGTCCTGGTGGTCTTCGTTCCCATCACGCTGGCGATGACACTCCTGGGCCTGGTGCTCGGCTGGACCCATGCGCTTGCCGGGGACAGGCGGCAACATGATCGACGCCGATTACACAATGTGCTGGGGCTCAGACAATTCCGACGTGATGCTGTTGCGCTCCGGGTTGATGGTGGCGCTCGCACTCGTCGGCGCACGTGGACTACGTCGGCGACCCGCCTATAGCCGACTGTCCGAAATGTCGAAATCGATTTGATAGCAGCAATTTTCGATCCACATTCTCTTGTGTTCGAAACTTTGTTCGATTATGCTTTCGGCATGGACAGTCGGGATGCGTGGCAACTGGATGGTGAGGGCCTCAAGAGCGAGGTTCTCGATCTGGTGCGCGCCCGGCACGAGTTGCAGTCGCGGATGGTGTTGTTGATCGTGGAGATGTTTTCCCGGGAAGTTCTCGGCGGGAAGGGTTTTCGGGCGATCGCGCAGTGGTTGCATGGTTCGACGAATCTGGAGATCGGTGAGTGCAGTCTGCTGGTCGGGTTGGCGCGGTTGTTGATGCTCGAACCTGTTGTCGCGGATGCGTTTCATCGCGGTGACGTGGATGCGTTGAAGGCGCGGCAGGTGGCGTCGTTTTGTCAGCATCCGCCGAAGAACATGACCCTGGCGGATGTGGACAAGGCTCGCGGGATTTTGTTGTCGTTGGCGTCGAAGAACATTGCGGATTGCGATGCAGTGCGGGCAGCGATCCGCCGAATCGAGAAGCAGTACGGCAAGCGCGAGGACGGCATCCCGGTCGGCGAGGATTCCGAACGTAACGAGTTCTACGCCTCGAAAGGCTTGTACGGGCGGGTCACTGTGAAGGGGGATCTGGATGCGATCAACGGGGCCCGGTTGATCACGTTGTTGTCGAGCCTGTCTGCGCCGACGCCGGAGAAGGACGGCGTGAAGGACACCCGTACGCCGGCATTACGACGGGCGGACGGGTTCTGCGAATTGTTGCGGCGGTACGAGCGGGCGGGGTTG
The DNA here is from genome assembly GCF_031763325.1 of Rhodococcus sp. SG20037. Classification (NCBI taxonomy): domain Bacteria; kingdom Bacillati; phylum Actinomycetota; class Actinomycetes; order Mycobacteriales; family Nocardiaceae; genus Rhodococcus; species Rhodococcus sp. SG20037. The sequence continues at coordinate 5,891,423 of NZ_CP134497.1, forward strand.
GGTCCGATCGAGGGCGGGGTGAAACCGCACATCACGGTGACTGCGTCGGCGATAGACATGACGGACCTGCAAGCGTTGAAAGACCTCTTGCCGTCGACTCAGGAACTGGGTTTCGCGTGGACGGATTGGGTGGGCCCCATCAGTATCGATACCGCGCGGATGTTGGCGTGCGACTGCACCGTGACGCGAATTTTGTTGGATGAGAACGGGGTTCCGCTCGACTGCGGCAAGGAAGCGAGAACAGCGACGGTTCCGCAAAGGCGAGCACTGGCCGTCCGGGATGGCGGGTGCGCGTTTCCGGGGTGCGGGACTCCGTCGGGGTGGTGCGATGCCCATCATATTGTTCACTGGAACGATGGTGGCCCAACAGATCTCGACAACCTGGTTCTGTTGTGCGGTCATCACCACCGGACGATGCACCACACCGAGTGGCGTGTCGAGATCGGCCCGGATCGGAAGACGGTGTTCTATCCACCCATGTCGATCGATCCGTATCAACAGCCGATCGGCGGGAACAGCCCACCCACAGCAGCCTGAACCGCGACAATCGAATACATCAGCACCGGGGACGAACCATGCCCCGGTGCTGGTGCACGTTTCTGGTCAGATCCCAACCCCTCAAATCCCAGCCCCTCAGATCCCGGCCCTTCGCACGAGAGCGTCAGTGGCAGAAGGGGATACAACGTCAATCGCTCGTAACAGCCCCGCGTACCGCGGATACAGCTCGACGGGACGCGTATTGATCGCCCTCAAGATCCACGATGCAGCTTGATCGGCCGTCAGCGCCGGCTGGCTCACGTAATCCGCCGTCGGCGCGATCATCGGTGTTCGTATGAGTGGGAATTGCACTGTGGTGACATCGACACCGGTGCCGTGACATTCCGCGCCGAGGCTTCGGCCGAAGGCACTGAGAGCAGACTTCGACGCGTGATAGGCACTGAACCTCGGCATCACGCCCGCAGTGACTCCCCAGGTTCCGACGTTGATGATGTGTCCGGACTTCGCCTCGAGCATCGCGGGCAGTAGCCGCAACGTCAGTCTTGTCGGCCCGAAGTAGTTCAGCGCCATGGTGCGCTCGTAGTCGTGGAATCGGTCGACCGAATCCAACGCGGTGCGCCGGATCGAGCGACCCGCATTGTTGACGAGGATGTCGACCGACCCGAATCGATCCGCGATCGTCGCCGCGAGTTCGTCAACGGCTTCACCGCGGGAGAGGTCCGCAGGCACGATGTGTGCCCATCCTCCCCTGCGGTGAATCTCGTCCCGTACGTGTTCGAGGTTTTCCTCACCGCGCGCGACCAGGATCATCTCGGCTCCCCGACGAGCCAATAGATGAGCTGTCGCCTCACCGATCCCCGACGAGGCTCCCGTCAGGACGATGGTCTTGTCGGAAAGCGTGACGCCGCGAGACGGAACAAGTGAGCGCAGACGCGTCGGCGGACTCAATGCAATATTGCTGAGAATCGATCTGATCACGTCGGCCTCGGTTCGATCTTCGCGTGCGATTCGGTGCGAACCCGTCCCTGAACAGCCCACTTCGGACGCACCGCGGAAATTACTCAAAAGTAAGTTATGGCGCCGTTTCGGCCGTGTCAAGAATTCATCGGGATTCAGGAGTATCTGCCACTAGCTTTTCCTGATACCTCGGGTTACATTAAATCCAGACCGAGTGCCAGCGATCACACAACCGGCCCTCGATTCCACCGAACACCGCGAGAAATACCAGCGGTGACCGAAACGAAGAGGAGACGCCATGACGCTCACATCGCCGCTCGACAAGCGCGGAGAAGCATCCGACGACTCGTACAACGAGACGCTTCGACTCCTGTCCGAGGGCTCGGTGCACAAGCACTTCGACCCGTACCTCGACATCGACTGGGACTCCCCCGAGTTTGCCGTCGTCCCGAACGATCGCCGCTGGATCCTCCCGGCCGAGACTGACCCGCTGGGTGCACACCCGTGGTACCAGTCGCAGTCCGAGGCCAGGCAGATCGAAATCGGCATGTGGCGCCAGGCCAATGTCGCGAAGGTCGGTCTCCAGTTCGAGAACATTCTGATCCGCGGCATGATGCAGTACGTCTTCTCACTGCCCAACGATTCGGCCGAGGCGCGCTACTGCACGCACGAGTCGGTCGAAGAGTGCAACCACACGATGATGTTCCAGGAGATGGTCAACCGCATCGGTGCCGACGCTCCCGGGATGAGCCGTCCGATGAAGATGCTTGCGCCCTTCATTCCCCTCGCTGCGGGTCCGTTCCCCGAACTGTTCTTCGTCGGTGTCCTCGCCGGTGAAGAGCCGATCGACCACATTCAGAAGAGCATCCTGCGCGCCGGCGGCCAGATCCACCCGATCATGCAGTCGGTCATGGCCATCCACGTAGCCGAGGAAGCGCGTCACATCTCGTTCGCGCACAAGCTTCTGAGCCGTCGCATCCCGCTGATGTCACGCCCGAACCGGTTCGTCCTCTCGCTGCTGTTCCCGATCGTCATGCGCATTCTCTGTGACGCCATCGTCATCCCGCCGAAGTCCTTCTGGAAGCAGTTCGACATCCCGAAGTCCGTGAAGAAGGACCTGTTCTGGGATCTGCCCGAGTCGCGCCAGACCCTGCGCAACTACTTCGGTGACGTCCGCATGCTGGCCACCGACACCGGCCTGATGAACCGTGCCTCGCGCCTGGTGTGGAAGGCCTGCAAGATGGACGGCCGCGCATCACGCTTCCGTAGCGAACCTCACCGCAGCTCGCACAACGCCGCCGCGTAGCTCCCGGACAGTCGAGATCGGACTCATAGCGCCATGCCACACGTAGTCACGCAGTCCTGTTGCAGCGACGCCTCGTGCGTCTACGCCTGCCCGGTCAACTGCATCCATCCGACGCCGGACGAGCCGGACTTCCTCACCGCCGAGATGCTGCACATCGATCCGCAGGCCTGCGTCGACTGTGGCGCATGCGTCTCGGCCTGCCCGGTCGACGCCATCGTCCCCGAGTCGAAGCTGACCGACCCGCAGCGAGTCTTCCTGTCCATCAATGCGGACTTCTACAAGGAAGAGCGACCCAGGCCGCTTCTCGCCAAGGTCATCCCGGCAGCCCACGTCGACAAGGGCCGACCGCCGTTGCGCGTTGCCATCGTCGGTTCCGGACCGTCGGCGATGTACGCCGCGGACGAGTTACTGACTCAGCCTGACGTGCAGGTCAACGTCTTCGATCGCCTTCCTGTGCCTTACGGCTTGGTTCGCGCCGGCGTTGCTCCGGACCATCAGAAGACCAAGCAGGTCACTCGCTTGTTCGACAAGATCGCCGCACAAAAGGGTTTCGAGTTCTACCTCAACGTCGAGATCGGCAAGCACATCTCGCACAGCGAACTGCTCGAAAATCACCATGCGGTGCTCTACGCAGTCGGCGCTTCGTCCGACCGTGGTCTCGGCATTCCGGGCGCTGATCTGCCTGGCACGGCCTCGGCCACCGACTTCGTAGCCTGGTACAACGGCCACCCCGATCACGCCGACGACGTCTTCGACCTCTCACATCGCCGCGCGGTCATCATCGGAAACGGAAATGTCGCGCTCGACGTCGCTCGCATTCTGACGGCCGATCCCGAGAAGTTGGCCGGTACCGACATCTCCGCTCACGCACTCGCCGCTCTGCGGAAGAGTCGCGTCGAAGAAGTTGTCATCGTGGGTCGACGCGGAATCGCGCAGTCCGCGTTCACGGTCCCCGAGTTCACCGGCCTGATGGCACTGCCGGACATCGAACTCTCTGTCGGACCCGACGACATGGTTCTCGACTCGGCCACCGAAGAACTGGCAAAACGCGGCGAACTCCCGCATGCCGTCGAGCAGAAGTTGCGTCTCCTCGAAGCCCTGAAGAACCGCGATCACGTCGACGTCGGCAACAAGCGCATCACGTTGCGCTACCTGCTCACGCCGACCTCGATCACCGGCGACGATCAGGTCAGCGGAATCGAGTTCGCTCGCAACGCTCTTGTCGACGCCAACGGAACCGTGCAGATCGAAGCAACCGGCGATACCGAGACCATCGATACCGGCTTGGTCCTCACCTCGATCGGCTACCGCGGAGTGCCCATCCCCGGCGTCCCGTTCGACGAGCGTGCGTCGGTCATTCCGAACGAGAACGGCCGAGTCCTCGAAGCTCCGAACGGTGATCCCGCCACCGGGGTCTACGCGACCGGTTGGATCAAACGCGGACCGAGTGGGTTCATCGGCACCAACAAGTCCTGCGCGCAGGAAACGATCAGGATGCTCGTCGACGACTTCAACGACGGACGCCTGACCAACCCGGTCGCAGACGACTCCGCAGTCGATCGTCTGGTCCGGGCGCGACAGTCCGACGTCGTCGACCGCGAGGGCTGGCATGCCATCGACAAGGCGGAACTGGAACGCGGCGCTGCGCACGATCGTGCCCGCGAAAAGGTTCTGGATCAGGTCGAGATCACCTCCATCCTCGACGCTGCGGCCCGGGTGAAACCGACGCGTCGATTCGGTCGACCTGTACGCGTTCGCTGATCCGCTACAGGTAAACAGCTACTTTCACGCACACGGCCCCGCCTGCAGACTCGTCTGCCCGGCGGGGCCGTCTGCGTTCCGGCAGCGTCCCACTCAGCGAAAATTTTTGCCCGTCAGCAGCCGAAATCGTGTAATACTGCAACCTGTTCCAGTAAGCGGCACAGCGGGCCCACGATCCCCCGGATCACGCTCGCCAACCAGATGAGGATTGCATGAGCGAGACTGCAACGCCGGCGCCGAACGGGAGTGTGACACCTGCAGTAGAGGGTTGGTTCACCACCGGCGACGAACCTGCTCTGATCGGCACGAAGTGCCAATCCTGCGGCACCATTTCCTTCCCTCGTGAGGCGACGTTCTGCAAGAACCCGAGCTGCTTCAGCGAGGAGTTCGACGACGTGGAACTCTCCCGCCGCGGCACTGTCTGGTCGTACACCGACGCGCAATACCAGCCCCCGCCGCCATACATCCCGCGCTCGGATCCGTACGAGCCTTTTGCTCTCGCAGCAGTCGAACTGCCCGAGGGCATCGTCATCCTCGGCCAGGTGGCCGACGGATTCGGCGTCGACGATCTCAAGGTCGGCAATACCGTCGAATTGGTTGTCGAGCCGCTGTACACGGACGAAACCGGAGTACGTACGACGTGGCGCTGGAAGCCTGTCGCCGCCGATCAGGAGTTGCAGTCATGAGCAAGGACGTCGCAGTACTCGGTGTCGGTATGCACCCCTGGGGCAAGTGGGGGCAGTCGTTCGTGAAATACGGCGTTGCGGCCGCTCGCGCCGCGCTCGCCGATTCGGGTGTGAATTGGCAGGATGTCGACTTCATCGTCGGCGGCGAGACCGTCCGCAACGGGTACGGCGGATACGTCGCCGGAGCCACCTTCGCCCAGGCACTCGGCTGGAACGGCGCTCGCGTCGCCACGTCGTACGCCGCGTGTGCGACGGGAGCCCAGGCACTCGACACCGCTCGCGCACGAATCCTGGCCGGCCTCAGCGAAGTTGCCCTGGTCGTCGGCGCCGACACCACGCCGAAGGGCTTCCTCGCTCCCGTCGCCGGTGAGCGTTGGGACGACCCGGACTGGCTGCGCTTCCGCCTCATGGGTATGACCAACCCGGCGTACTTCGCGCTCAACGCGCGTCGTCGCATCGACCTCTACGGCGCCACCGCGGAGGACTTCGCCAACGTGAAGGTCAAGAACGCCAAGCACGGACTCAATAATCCGAATGCGCGCTACCGCAAGGAAGTCACCGTCGAGAACGTGTTGGCCTCCCCCGTGGTGTCCAATCCCCTTCACCTGCTCGACATCTGCGCGACGTCCGACGGCGGCGCCGCAATCTTGCTGACGTCGATGGAATACGCCCGCAAGATGGGCATCGCGGAACCTGTTCGCATCAAGGCTATTTCGACGGTCACGCCGACGTTCCCCCAGACGATCATGGACATGCCGAACTTCTCCACCGATTCCAGCTCCGCCGTTCCCGCTCCGGAGCGCACGTTCAAGGAATCCATCGGCTACGCCGCATACGAAGAGGCCGGGATCTCTCCCGAGGACGTCGACGTCGCCGAAGTCTACGACCTCGCTACCTCCGTGGAACTGGACTGGATCGAAGACCTTGCCCTCTGCAAGCGGGGCGAGGCCGAGCACCTCCTGCGTGCGGGTGACACCAGTATTGGAGGCCGCATCCCGGTCAATCCGTCCGGCGGTCTCGCGTGCTTCGGCGAAGCCGTTCCCGCACAGGCACTTGCGCAGGTGTGCGAGCTCACTTGGCAGCTTCGTGGACAGGCCGAAGGCCGTCAGGTCGAAGGCGCCCGCATCGGTATCACCGCCAACCAAGGTCTGTTCGGACACGGCTCCTCGGTAATCGTTTCCGCCTGACCCTGTTCTACTTTCGTGGCGGTCGCACACTCACCCGTGAGCGGCCGCCACGATCACGTCTGCCACTGCCCCTGGCCGGGAAACCAGCGATGCGTGCGAGGTCGGGAGTTCGCTGGTGTTCGCGCCCATCCGGTTTGCCATGAACCGCTGCGCCGATGCTGGGATCACGCGATCCTCACCGGCAACCAGATACCAGCTCGGTGTGTTCGCCCACGACGGTGGCCCGCCGAGCTCGAGGTTCGCCCACAAAGCCGCAGACTTCTGATGCGCCAACATCGTTGCCGCTGTCTCGTCGGAAACATCCTGAGCGAAGACGGAATGGAAATACTCGTCCGTGACGTAGCCGTCGACGTTCTTCCCGCCGATCGCGTGAGGATCGTCGACGATCTTCAATCCCAGAGCCGGAGGAAGCAATTGGCTGCCAGGAAACCTGATGGGATCGATCGTGATCTGCACCGGCTCACCCTGAACCGGAGCAAACGCCGCGATGTACACCAACGACTGCACCTTCGGGTCGTGAACATTGGTGATCACCGCGCCGCCGTACGAGTGTCCGACGAGCACGACAGGTCCGTCGATGTCCGCAACCGTCTTCTCGATCACGGACGCGTCGTAAGCGGGCCCGCGTAGAGGATTGTCCGGCGCCACGACGCGATAGCCACGCGAACGTAGGTCGGCGGCAACGCCGTCCCAACTGGTCGCGTCGGCAAAAGCGCCGTGGACGAGAACGACGGTTGGCTTGGGGCTCGCCACCGCAGCGCCGGAGCCGAAGATCACTCCAGCCGCGACTGTCATGAGTAACGCCAGAACTGCGGTGAATACACGTGAGATCTTCATGCGTTTCCTTCACTCTCGTCGAAAAGCGAGAAACTGCGGTAGGCCGGGACACGCCCGTTTCGATCCTAGAAATACCTGCTGCGACGGACGTGACTGTCCGTGCAGACTTTTGAGCTCACACTGCAGAACTTCTGGTTGAGCGTCCGCATCGCGGGGTATCAGGGCTGCATGGCTTTGCTCCTGGATACTTCCGTGTTGGAGCCTGACCAACGCGCGGACGCCTTTGTCGACGCGATGGGTCGTGCCTCGGTCCCGTGTGCAATCCACTTGGAGAACCCGGAACGGGTGAGCGCGAGAATGAACGTGTGGAACCTCGGTGCAGCATCACTGTTCCGCTCCGAGTCGACCGGTATGCGGTTGACCCGAACACCACGTCACGTCCGGTCCGCGTCGATGCCCGTCCTTGCGATTGCCCTGCAGGAGATCGGGATCGGCCATCTAGATCAGCACGACGAACAACGCAGAGTGCCCGCCGGTGAGCTGTTGATGACGGACCTGACGTCGACCTACGATTTCTCCTGGCCGGGAACGGGCGCTTCCCAGTGCCTCTACGTTCCGATGGATCGGCTGGGACTGCCGATCGACACCGTGCGGGACGCAGCTACCCGGCCTCATCACAGCAATCTGTACCCCGTGATGATCGCGCACGTTCGTGAATTGTTCCGCAGCGCCGCTCTGTTGGAGACCGATCCTGCCGCCGAACAATTGGGCGAGGCCTCGATCGAACTCGCACGTGCTTTGGTCGCTTCGATCGCACATGCGAATCCTGACGCATCCGCTCCGAGATCGGCCCTTGCCATGACTTCGATCCGTCGATACATCCGTGAACACCTTCACGATCCGACACTGAATCCCGCACGAATTGCTCACGCCCACAACATCTCACTGCGACAGCTGTACAAGATCTGCTCGGACAACGGCTTTCGGATCGAACAGTGGATCATCACCCAGCGCCTGCAGAAGGCTCGGGACGAACTGGCTCGACCCGCTACCGTCGATCTGCCGATCGCGACCGTTGCGCACCGGGCGGGGTTTGTCGACGCCGGACACTTCAGCCGACGCTTTCGACAGGCCTACGGGCTGAGCCCGACTCGTTGGCGTCAGCTCCGCGATTGAAGCAGCGCCACAACGTCTGACTGACCACGACTTTCGGCATTGTCCAACGCGGTCTTCCCCGATGCATCCCGGATCGAGGGATCTGCCCCCGCGTCGAGAAGCTGAGTGATCACGTCGATATAGCGCGCCGAACCATCGCCGTACACAACGGCTTCGAGTAGCGCCGTCCACCCGGGATCGTTGACGTGATTGACCGGAACCCCGGCAGCAATCAGCATCCGGACGGTCTCGACATGCGCGTGTTCACTCGCGGGAATCAGCGCCGTACCGCCGTAACGGTTCACGCTGTCGACGTCCGCGCCGTGGGCGAGCGTGAGCGCCAGAATCTCGTTCAAACCCTCGGCTCCGGAATACAGGAAGGCCGAATCCTGCATGGAATCCTTCGCGTTCACGTCTGCTCCGGCAAGAATCAACGTAGAAGCCGCAGCGACGGCGTTGTTCTTGGTGGCCTCGACGAGTGGAGTCCGTTCGCCCTCGCCGCGCGCTTCGATGTTCGCGCCGGCAGTCAGGGCAGCGGTAACAGCTGCGGGATCATTGCGGTCCACAGCATCGAAGAGCGCGCGTTCGGATTCCGGCGTCGATGGTGGATTTACACCCGTAGGCGGTACAGCTGCCGTTGTTGGTGCTGACGCCGCGGTTGTCGGCGTCAGCGGGGTGTCGGACGAACTGCAGCCAGCCAACGCTCCGGTCACCGATGCCGCGAAGATTGCGCAGGCGAGGACAGACCTGCGCGGCCGCGCCATCACAACGAATCACTTTCTTGGACAAGTGTTTCGAGCGTCATCCTGACGGCGTCCAGATGTTCGGCCATCGCCCTGGAGGCGTGGTCGTAACTGCCGGACGCGATTCCTTCGACTATTCGTTCGTGTTCCTCGTTCGACCTTTCCTGGCGACCGGCAACAAGATTGAGTGTCTCGGACTGCCTTGTCAACGCTTCACGAATATCGACGATTACCGACTCGAAGACCCGATTCCTACTGGCTTTCGCAATCAGTCCGTGGAACTGCGCATCGAGTGCGACCCATACGAGCGGATCATCCTCGTCACGCATCTGCTGGACCAGTCCGCGGAGGGCCGTCAACTCCTCCACTGTGTGCCGTTGGGCAGCCCACCCTGCGGCCGGAATTTCGACATGCGGCCGCGCTTCGACCAACTCGTTGGCCGCGTAGCTGCCGAAGTCGAGGTCTCGCGCTATCGAATCGCTGACGACGAAGGTGCCGAGCCCGGATTTCGTCTCGGTGAGCCCGAGGGCATGGCACGAGCGCAGGGCTTCACGGATGACCGATCGACTGACCCCGTGTCTTTCGGCCAGGGACGCCTCGGACGGGAGACGCTCTCCGACTGCCAGTTCGCCGGAGGTTATTGCGGCACGGAGGTCGGCGAGAACCGCCTCGGCAGCACTCACCCGCGAGGCGACGGGTCGCCTGGTGGCCCAGCTGTCTGACAGGTTCATGCCGTCATTGTTGCGACTGCCGAAGTCCCGCGTCAAACATCGCACTTGATGAAGGGTTGACGTGCCGGAGTGAGCGAGGTAACAATTACACCTGTCAGACAGCCTGATAGCCCGATAGCAGGGCGGGACTACTACTCGACCGTCAGCGCTGCGATCCCGAAATACACCCACCGCGCAGAGTGATGCTTGCGCGAAGAGACACGAGGAATTGATCAAGTGCTCGAAACGCGAACAGAACACGATCTGCTCGGCGATCGCGAGGTTCCAGCCGATTCGTACTGGGGTATCCACACCTTGCGCGCAATGGAGAACTTCCCGATCACTGGTCGAACAATCTCCACGAACCCGCATCTGATCCGCGGCATCGCTTACGTCAAGTGGGCCGCAGCCAGCGCAAACGAAAAGCTGGGCATCCTCGACCGCCCGCGCGCGGAGGCCATCTCACAGGCATGCAAGGAGATCGTGGACGGGCGGTGGCACGAACAGTTCGTGGTGGACGTCATCCAGGGTGGCGCCGGCACGTCGACGAACATGAATGCGAACGAGGTCATCGCCAATCGCGCGTTGGAAATCCTCGGCCACCAGCGCGGCGACTACGAACGGCTTCACCCCAATGAACACGTGAACCTGAGCCAATCGACCAACGACGTCTACCCCACGGCCGTGAATATCTCGACGATCTTCGCGATCGATGACCTGCTGGATGCACTTCTTACACTCCAGAACGCATTCACGACCAAATCTCTTCAGTTCGCCGACACAGTGAAGATGGGACGCACCCAACTGCAGGACGCCGTGCCGATGACTCTGGGTCAGGAGTTCGGGACCTACGCGGTCATGATCGAGGAGGATCGGGCGCGTCTGGCTGAGGCCGCTCTTCTCGTTCACGAGATCAACCTCGGCGCGACTGCTATCGGCACTGGCCTCAACGCACCCGCCGGCTACGCCGAGGTGGCCTGTTCCGACCTGGGCGCACTGACCGGACTGCCGCTGGTGTTGGCAACGGATCTGGTCGAAGCGACCCAAGACGTGGGCCAGTTCGTCCACCTCTCCGGCGTCCTCAAGCGGGTCGCTGTGAAGTTGTCCAAGGTGTGCAACGATCTCCGACTGCTCTCTTCGGGCCCGCGAGCGGGATTGAACGAGATCAATCTTCCACCGGTGCAGGCAGGTTCGTCGATCATGCCGGGCAAGGTCAATCCTGTCATTCCCGAAGTCCTCAATCAGGTCGCGTACGAAGTCATCGGCAACGACGTGACGATCACGATGGCTGCGGAATCCGGTCAGCTCCAACTCAACGCTTTCGAGCCGATCATCGTGCACTCACTGTCCGAAGGAATGCGACACCTCGGTGCGGCTTGCCGCATTTTGGCGGACCGGTGCGTACTCGGCATCACGGCTAACACCGAACTGCTGCGCGCCCGAGTCGAAGACTCCATCGGCCTCGTCACCGCGCTCAACCCCTACATCGGATATACCGCGTCCACTCGGATCGCCCAGGAGGCGTTGATTTCCGGGCGTCGCGTCGCAGATCTCGTAATCGAAGCCGGCCTGCTCGACCGAGAGGAACTCGATCGGTTGCTCAGCCCCGAACATCTCGCCAATCTCCGCGTTTCGGGCGAGAAGCCTCATGCCACCGCTGTTGCGGAGGAGGTTTGATGACCGTCGAACGGGAAGAGACAGGCCGCGCCGAAGCTGCGACTGAGGAGGATCTTGGGTATCAGAAAGCGCTCGGCCCCAGACAAATTCAGATGATCGCGATCGGTGGTGCGATCGGAACCGGCCTTTTCATGGGTGCGGGAGGGCGACTACAACAGGCGGGCCCGGCCTTGGTTCTCGTGTACGCGCTGTGCGGATTCTTCGCGTTCCTGATCCTGAGGGCACTCGGCGAACTGGTGATGCACCGACCGACCTCCGGATCCTTCGTTTCCTACGCACGCGAATTCTTCGGCGAAAAGATGGCTTTCGCTGCGGGCTGGTTGTACTGGATGAACTGGGCAATGACTGCCGTGGTCGACGTCACGGCTGTGGCGTTGTACATGAACTTCTTCAAAAAGTACTGGGCGCCACTGGGACACATCGATCAGTGGATGTTCGCTCTGATCGCGGTGTTGCTGGTTCTCGGACTGAATCTCGTGTCCGTGAAAGTCTTCGGAGAGTTGGAGTTCTGGTTCGCGTTGATCAAGGTCGTGGCCTTGACCGCATTCCTCGGGTTCGGTGTCTATTTCGTACTCTTCGGCACGCCCATCGAAGGGCATTCCTCCGGATTCAGCCTGATCGCCGACAACGGTGGGCTGTTCCCCAACGGAATACTGCCGGCAGTCGTGGTGATTCAGGGCGTCGTGTTCGCCTACGCTTCAATTGAACTCGTGGGGACCACGGCTGGAGAGACCGAAAATCCCCGGAAGGTGATACCCAAGGCGATCAACACAGTGATCATTCGGATCCTCGTCTTCTACGTGGGGTCGGTCCTGCTGCTCTCACTGTTGCTCCCGTACACCGAATACCACGCCGGTGAAAGTCCATTCGTCACATTCTTCGGTTCGATCAACATCCAAGGCGCAGATGCGATCATGAATCTGGTCGTTCTCACGGCGGCGTTGTCTTCCCTCAATGCCGGATTGTATTCGACCGGACGAATACTCCATTCGATGGCGACGGCCGGTTCGGCGCCTGCCTTCGCTGCCAGAATGAACAAAGCCGGAGTGCCGTACGGGGGAATCGCACTCACCGGCGTGGTCATCCTGTTCGGCGTCGGGCTCAATGCTGTTGTCCCAGCGCAAGCCTTCGAAATAGTCCTCAATCTTGCGGCACTGGGCATCATCAGTGCATGGGCGGTAATTGTGCTGTGCCAGTTGAGGCTCTGGCAACTTGCGAAACAAGGCAAAGTCACTCGCCCTTCCTTCCGCGTATTCGGCGCACCGTACACCGGGATCGCGACACTGGTCTTTCTTGCGGTCGTTATCGTGTTGATGGCATTCGACAACCCTGTTGGAACGTGGACCGTCGGATCCATCGCGATCATCGCACCGCTCTTGATGATTGGTTGGTACGCCGCCAGGAATCGTATTCGCGAGTTGTCCATCCACCACCCCGCAGCTTGACGTGAAAGGACCACAGTGTCGAAAGTCGCAGTTGTCACTACCGGTGGCACCATCGCCAGCACCCGGGATGCGCATGGAATCAGCCGGCCCGCAATCACCGGTGCAGATCTGGTCGGCAACGAGCAGACCGACATCGAGCTTCGAGTCGTCGACGTGATGTCGAAGGACAGCTCGAGCATGACCTTCGCGGACATGGATCGTGTTCGCGACGCCGTAGCCGATCAATTGAAAGATCCCGGACTCGACTCGGTGGTCGTGCTTCACGGCACCGACACGATGGAGGAAACTGCGTTCTTGTTGGACCTGCACCACGACGACCAACGCCCGGTGGTCTTCACCGGCGCGCAGCGCACTTTCGACCATCCCGAATCCGACGCTCGTTCGAATCTCGCCGCGGCGATCTCAGCCGGACTGGACATCTCGTCACACGGGCGTGGTGTCCTCATCGCCTTCGGCGGTTCGGTCCATCCAGCCGCAGGTACGCGAAAGTCCGATACGACGGCACTCGATGCCTTCCGCCGCGTGCACATCGATCCGCTCCTGCTGCGCACTCCCGAACCATTGCCGTGGCATCCGATTTCGGACACCCGCGTCGACATCATCGCCGTGTATCCCGGGGCAGACCGCGTACAGATCGACGCCTGCGTGCACGCCGGGGCGCAGGGACTTGTTCTCGACGGACTCGGTTCGGGAAATGCCAATCCGACGATAGTCGAGGCCGTACGAGACTGCGTCGGCGCTCACATTCCGGTAGCCGTGACAACTCGGGTGCCCTCGGGGCCAATCTCCCCGGTTTACGGTGGCGGTGGTGGCGGGCACGACTTGATCGCCGCAGGCGCTGTATTTTCCACCGATCTTCGAGCCGGGCAGGCACGTGTACTTCTGGCAGCCTTGTTGTCAGATCCGGATCTCGTGGGCCTGGAAAAGGTATTCGACCGCTATTCGAGGTTTGCTCGCACCCCGCCGTTCGGGCGGTAGAACTGGCGACACCATTCATTGTTCGAAATTCACTCCACTAAATCAGGGACTTTGGTCCGAATTTTCGACTTGGACGCTTATTTGGTGTCCGAATTGGGTAGTTTCACATCATCTAACTCGTTCAAAATTTCGATCCAGCGGTCACGTCCAGTGCAGCCAGTCGAACAGGAGTCGGATGAGCAGCCCATTTCGTGATGCCGCTGCAGTAACGCTCGACGCGTCTCACCGCGTCGGGCAAGCGCACGTGCCAGGCGCCGCACTCAACGGTCGTTTTCACCCGCCAACTGCCGTGAAAGGACTGGTCGCGCGTCCGCGCCTGCACCGCAAACTCACCGCATCCACTGCCACCAAAGGCTCAGGCCCCGGGCCTGTCGGGTTGCTCTCGGCTCCGGCCGGTGCGGGGAAGACCCTACTTCTGGCCGATTGGGCTCGCGAATATTCTCGAGCCTCCCCTGATGTTGCGCTGGCCTGGCTGACGTTGGCCGAGCGCGACAACAACGTGTCGATACTGTGTGAATCCCTCGCCGAGGCGATCGCGACCTCCGTCGATGCGGCCGGCCAGAGGCTCCCCGTGCAGACCGGATCCAGGCCGCCCGTCGAGCAGTGGCTCGCGCACTTTGCGGAAACCCTCGAAACGCACGAGCGCCGAACAACGTTGATCCTCGACGACGTTCACACCCTCCACGATCCGATGTCGATCGGTCTCCTCGATCGGATACTCACACAGACCCCGGGCAACCTGTCGATTATCGTTGCCGCCCGCTACGAACCACCGCTCACGTGGCATCGTCTGGCTCTCGACGGCCGACTCACCCGCTTTGCATCCACCGATCTCGCTTTCGATCGCTCCGAGATCACCGCGATATTCGGCGAGTACGACATCACGCTGCGCGACGACGAACTCGCAATCGTCGAGAACTTCACCAAGGGGTGGGGCGCCGTCGTTCGCCTGACCGCCGCGTTTCTGGCCGGCCGCAGTGACATCGGCGATGCGCTGGACGAGTTCACGCACACACCCCGCCCGATCGCCGACTTTCTCGTCGACGAGGTACTGACGTCCTTGCCCGAACATGTCACCTCGTTCATGTTGCGAACATCGGTAGTCGATTCTTTCTCCGCCCAACTGGCGGAAACTCTGACGGACTCGAACGCTCGATCCGAGATCGACTCGCTGATTCAGTTCAACTTCCCCGTGACCCGTACCGATTCCGCCGACCACACAACGTGGTTCAGCTATCACCCTCTCTTGCGCGAGCACCTTCGGGCAGAGTTCCGTCGCGTCGATCACGTCGAGAGAAACCGCGTACACCTGCGAGCAGCAAGCTGGTTCGAAAGCAATCACTTCGAACTCGAGGCGCTCGAACTCGAGGTGTCGATCGGAGACCCACACCGCATTCTCGCGTTTCTCGAACGCTGCGGGCTGGGCCTCGTACTCGACGGGCACTGCGGGGACGTCGTGCGAGTCCTGGAATCGGTGTCGACGCAGGTTTCGGAATCCCCGATCACCCGACTGGTGCTGGCGGCGGCCGCCCTCCACTCCGGTGACGTGACCTCGGCGACCACGTGCCTCGATCTTCTCGAGGCAACTCATCCACCGATTGCAGAAGATCCATTGTTCCTGGCGATGAGCCTGGAAATCTCCTGCGTTACGGCGACTTCCGACAACGAGCCGCTGGCGGCACGTCTGGAGCGGCGCCAGAAAAGCACCCACTCCGACATCGAAGCCTACGCACACATGGAATTGGCGACGGCACACTTACTGCGACGTGAGTTCGACAGGGCGACTGTCGAATACACTCAAGCCGTCGCACTCGGGACAATACGGGGCAGGGCGCGATTCGTCTTGAAGTCGCTGACCGGACTGGGCTACGTAGCTTCTCTCGGCGGAGACATCGGGGCGATGAGGGCTCACTCCGTCTACGCTCTCGACTACGCGGTCGAACATCGCATCACGACGACTGCGGAGTACGAGTTGTCCGCGTCGGTGGCCGCCTTTGCCACATACCTCTGCGCTTCGAGCGAACTCCCGTACCGCATCCCGACAATCGGAAACTACCGGAGCACAGACGTTCTCGGCGCCAGCGCGCCGGTGTTCGGGTGGCACTCCGTCGTAACCTTCGGCCTTCACAGTCTCGACGGCTCGACCGACCGACGCTCGACCGCCGCCGATGTCCGCGACGCGATGCTCAGCGCGATCGAATTACGTACCTTCGCGTTCGCGACCTTGGCTCTTCTACCACCCGTCGTCCACGCATGCCTTTCCGTCGGTGAGGTGGAATGGGCAGCGAGACTCGTGCGTGACGCAGCCGATCAATTCGGAGAAACGTCGGAGATACATCTCGCACGGGGTGCCGTCGCCTTCTCGTCCAACAAGTTCGCGGAAGCACTCGTCGAAGTTTCCGAAGCTCTCGGGTCCTCCGAAATCCCGTTGCTCGCACATCACGTCTACGCCTGGACACTCGAAGCCGGGATCCACGCTGCAACAGGTCACGAGCGCAAGTCGTTTCGCTCCCTCCACAAAGCGCTGCGCGCCGCGGAAGCCGGTAGCCTGCTACGCCCCTTCCTCGACTACGGCGCATCCCTGCGGCCGGTGTTCGACGAGTTCAGTGGACATTTCGGCGATCAGGAAGCATTTGCCGAACAGGTACGTAGCCGCATTCGCCCACAAGAATTGGTGAGTGCACCGATCCTCACGCCAGGCGAATACACCGTGCTCCGTGAACTGGCTTCCGGAGACACCACCGAGTCCATTGCCGACACGCTGTTCCTTTCCGTCAACACCATCAAGACGCATCTTCGCGGGATCTATCGCAAGTTGGAAGTGAGCAACCGACGCGACGCGCTCAAGGCTGCGCGACGCGGCGGACTCATCTGAGCAAGACTGCTTCCATGCCCCCGAAGCTGTATTCCGATACGCGCGATCGATTGACCGTGTGGGCGAGACGTACACCCAGTCGACGGTTGGCGACTGATGCAACCATCGGGGTCTTCGAAGTCGGGCTCGTGGACAGCGCCATGACTTTGGCGGCCCAGGCCTTTACGTCATTGCTCCCGGTCATGATTGCAGCGTCGACCTTGGAGAAGCTGAAGCCGTTGGCTGATGCCGCCAAAGACGACCTCGGCGTCCAACTCCCCGACACCGTATTGACCAGTACCTCTACCGCGGCAGCGTTCGGGATTGTCGGCTTGCTCATGCTGCTGATCAGTTCCACGTCCTACGCTCGCGCTCTCGGCCGGATGTACGGACGGATCTGGAGCGTGCCGACGGCGACACTCCGTCAGGCGTGGCGGTGGTTCGCGGTAGTGTGCGTCGTGGCCGCGTCGGTGGTCGGTGCGGCCCTGTGCCGTGAACTGAATGGCGTTCCGGGAGTGGGCAGAGTCCTGGAATTCACAGCGGTCTACGTCGTGTGGGCACTCGTGTGGACAGCCGTGCCCATGCTGCTGACGGCCAATCGCATGACCACTCGAATGTGCGTCGGGTCAGGATTGCTCACCGCGACGGGCCTGACCGGACTGCACGTGGCCGGCACTCTTTTCCTCCCCCGAATGACAAAGACGTCGCAGGACGAGTTCGGTCTTCTGGGCGTGATGTTCACCGTCATCGGCTGGCTGTTCATCTTCTCGGCCATCGTGGTTGTCGCGTCGTCGATCGTCGGATCAGTGGCCAAAGATTCCGGTCCCCTGGGAATCTGGCTACGGACATCACGCTGAGGTGTTGTCTCGACCTGCAAGCGCTTGCGAGACGGTCGGATAGACGTCGACCTTCAGCGCGCCCTGGTCGGCACCGGACAGAACGTCGCGGAACTGCCCGATGTCGCGTGCCACTCGGAAGCTCACATTCCTGCGTGCCAACGAATCTCGAAGCTGAGCCAACATCTGCGCAGCGCTGACGTCGATGAACGGTGACGTCTCGGCGTCGAGAACGACCATGGTGGTGCCGGCGGTCACCAGACCGGTGATCTGATCACGCACGTGATCGGCATTGGCGAAGAACATCCCCGCTTCGACCCTGACCACTACGACGCCGTCGAGTGTCGTCAGATCAGGATGCCCACTGATGTCGACCCAGCGCGTGCCGTCCTTGGCCAGAGCGGCCACGTGCGGTTTGGAGACCCGATACAGGAGCAGCAACATCGAGACGGCGATTCCGATGATCAGACCGGGCAACGTGTCGAAGAGGAGAACCCCGAACATCGCCGCGATCGCCGCCGCGAAATCGGCCCGGGCAGCGTGCCCGTAGATACTGCCCAACCTCTTCGTCCACACCCGGTACAGCGCTGCGAGAGAGGAGAAATCGACCAGTTCGATCACTGCTGCGATGACCACAGCCGAGAGCGTCGCCTCTGGCAACTTCTCGAACAGGCCGGTGAGAAACAGCAGTGTCACCAGCGTCAGTGCCGCGACCACCAGTCCGCTGACCTGAGATTTGGCGCCCGCTCCTCCGTTGACAGCGGTCTTCGACAGGCTGCCGTTGACCACCATTCCCGAGCAGAGACCCGATCCGAGATTGGCCGCACCCAGTCCTGCCAGTTCACGATTGGCGTCGATGGTGTAGCCGGCCTTGGCCGCGTATGTCTTTGCAGCGCCAAGACCTTCGGCGAAACCGATGAGCAGAACGCCGACCGCCGGTCCGACCAGGTCGAGGTAGTCCTCGGCTCCCACACCACTCGGCAGACCCATCGACGGCAGGCCCGCGTCGATGTGTCCGACAATGTCGATGCCACGATCGTCGAGGCCGAACAACGCTACTGCGGTAATGCCCAGCAGCACGACGAGGAGCGAACCCGGTACGAGCGGAAGCCATCGCTTGACGCCCAGGACCATTGCCAGGCTGAGCAATCCGATGATCACGGTCGGTAGGTCGACCTCACCCAGTTCCTTCACCACTGTCCACGTCTGGACGAAGAAGTTTCCCTCCCCCTTGTCCACGCCCAGGAGTTTGGGTACTTGACCGATGATGATCGTGAGCGCCAGACCGACGATGAATCCCTTGAGAACCGGCTCGGAGATGAAGGACGCGATGAATCCGAGGCGCATGAATCCTGCGAGCAGTCCGACGAGCCCGGTCACGATCGCCAATGCCGCCGACAGCGCGATGAATCGGCCGTCGTTTCCTGAAGCCAATGGCGCGATCATCGCCGCGGACAACGCTGCGGTCGCCGACATCGGCCCGACGATCAGATGGCGCGAACTGCCGGCTGCTGCATACAGAATCAATGACGGAACCGCAGCATAAAGCCCGACCACCGGCGGAACTCCGGCGATGGTGGCGTACGCGAGCGCTTCCGGAACAAGGACAGCCCACACCGTAAGGCCCGCAATGATGTCGGGGCGAAGCCAAGCGCGTTGATAGTCGGACAACGATCCGAAGACCCACCAGGTCCGCGTGTGCGGAGCACTCATAGTCCTTGCACCCCTTTACTGATCTGCATCGCCGCGATCAGGACGAGGAGCCCGACGTTCAGCAAGTGCGTGTTGGTGGCTATCCAGGTGCGGATCTTCAGCAGCGGTTCGGTTGCCTCGTCCTTCTTGATCAGCAGGAGGGCAACAGGTACCGCGACCGAGGTCACGGACACCAACGAGAAGATCACGGCCGAGACGATCTGCGACGTCGGTGCCACGGTGCTGAGACGAAGGTTCATCGCTGCTGCGATGGCACACGACATGTCGATGGGGTTGAGAACGAACAGCGCGAAACCGAGCACACCGGATCGCATTGGTTGGAAGTGCTCAACCGATTGCAGCATCTTCGGCAGCTGAGGGGCCGCAGCCACAACGTCGCCAGGGGCAACTGCAGCCGCCATCGCCTGAACCCCGCGACGACTGCGTGAGTAGACGAACCAGGCACCCGCCAGCAGAGTTGCCCCGAGAACGAGATGGATGATGGGCACCCACAGCGGAGGGTGTGTGCGCTGATGAACCTGGAGTGCGGTCAAGATGACGTACGAACCGGCCAGCGCGACAACTATTCCGAGATACCACCCGATCAGGTACGCAATGCTGTTGATACGCGCTCGTTCGGAAAACAGTACGGCCACAACGGCGACAACCGCCAGCGGGCTCATGATGATCCCGAGCGCCAGCGGGATCTGTTGCAGTAGCAGCGATCCCATAACTACCTCCAGTTGTCAGAGACCGCCGATGCCCTTGCCGATGAGAACAACACCGATAACCAGGATCAACACACTCATCACCGTGGCGTTGTTTTCCTGCAACCACACCTTCAGCTTGGCCAGCGGACCACGCAGTCGCTCCGCGGCAACGAGGTAGCCGATCACGGGCACGCACACTGTGCAGGCCGCGATGATCGTGAAAACCAGAATGGCGACAACAACTTCTCCGGAGCCCAATGACGCGGATCCGATCGAGATTCCGGCCGCGATACACATCATCAGATTCTTCGGATTGATCGCAGCCAGAGCGAAGCCCAAGCCGAGGCCTTTGACAGCGGTCATGTCATCGATGGCGTGCATCCACTTCGGGGTTTCGTGCTCGCCTCCGCGTCCGCGCCATTGCTTGACTCCGAACGCAAGAAGCAATACACCCAACGCCAGCTTGATCCACGACACTGTCGCTGACGGATCACCTTCGGAGTCACCGAGCTTGCTGGACAGAAGCACGAAGATCACGGTGGCGACGACGATTCCCAGTATCCAGCCCAGCGCGAACCCGACGCTCGTGCTGCCGGCACGCTTGGACAACAACATCAAGATTGCCGCGATGATCGGGATCGGCGATACCGCAACGCCGACCGCGAGGGGTAACAGATCCCCGATGACAGATCCCATGCCGACCTCTTCTCTCTCCCGGTCGACACTAGGGGTGGCGACTCTACGGAGCCTCACACAAAAGGGATGAACGGACCCGCGACGACATTCACCCGTAGGGGATGACGCCCCGAGCGCGTACGCGAGTAAGACTGGATCTCACGGATGCGGAGTCCTGGATCGGGCAGCGACGCCGATTGCACTTGACGACATGCGATTTCGAGGCTCGGAGCGCTGCCTTCTCGAACCTCATGGCCCTACGAAATGGAGCGGATACTGATGAATGCTCCCACTCGGTATCAATTCCTCATCGACGGCGAAGTGTCGGACCGCGTCAAGGCCGCATTTCCTGAACTCAGTGTCGCCAGTGCGGCCGGCGGGTTCACCAGTTTGTACGGACCCGTCGCGGACCACACGGCTATGCGGAGCATCATGGCCCGTCTCGATTCCCTCGGCCTGACCGTCGCCGAAATGCGTCGACTCCCAGACTGATCCGAGCCACACCCTGTCGAAATGTCCCACGCACGAGCGATGGTCCCGACCGAGTCGACTCGGTCGGGACCAACTGCTCTCGGGTTGTTCGGTGCCTAGACTCTGTCCCTGTCCCAGGTCGCGACCGCCCAGATCACAACGACATCGAGCGCGATGACCAGGATCGACCACAGTGGGTAATACGGCATCCACAAGAAGTTGGCGATGATCGAGAGCGACGCAATGACGATTGCCGCCGCCCTGGCCCACACTGCACCGGTGAAGAGGCCGAGGGCCACCACGATCCCGATGATGCCCAAGATGATGTGGATCCAACCCCACGTCGTGATGTCGAACTTGTACGTGTAGTTGATACCCACGACAAACAGATTGTTGTCGGCAACGGCCGCGATGCCCTGAAGCAGAGCGACAATGCCTGCGGTGAGCAGCAGAATTGCTGCTGCAAACGTCGTACCTACCGCGAAACCCTGCCGGACAGGGTGATTCGCGGGTTCCCGCGGTGGAGCAGTCATCAGCGTTCCTTTCGACAGAATGCACTTCCCTTACTCAGTCTCGAGGGGCTGGAAGGCGAAAACATCACCCGTCGCGGATGAACCGCAGGTCACCGACCCGTACCCGCTTGCCGGGATCGCAAACCAGGCCTGACACCCTTTTCCTCGACTGAACACAGGCTGTGGCGTACTTGTGGGGGTGTTCACTCAGCTGAACCTGTGCCCACTCAGCAGTAGTCGCACTCGTCATCGCTCTCCGGCACGTCTTCGACGTTCAGCCGGGTGGGTGGACGCGGATGCATGACCGCTTCACGGTTACGGCCCCCTTCGGAGTGCTCGGACACCTGGCACTGAGGTTGGCTGTCGGCCCGTATCTGCGGCGCCTTCTCGAGCAACGCGCCGCGCACATCAAGGGCCGCGCAGAAGTCGGCACGCCTTTCATCGAGTGAACACCCGCTCTAACGCACCGCAGCGAGTGCTCACTCGACAAAACCTGTGTTCACTCAGCAGCAGTCGCACTCGTCACCGCTCTCGGGCACAGCCACAACCGGGCAGCACGGATCACCCTTCCACGCGTTGATGCCTTCTTTCACCGCGATGACGGCGATGACCAGTGCCGCAATCGGATCCGCCCACGACCAGCCGAGCAGCGAGTTGAGCAGCAAACCGACCAACAAGACAGCAGAGAGGTAAGTGCAGAGCAGCGTCTGCTTCGAATCCGCGACCGCCGACAGCGAACCCAACTCCCGACCGGCTCGGCGTTGCGCATAGGACAGGGCCGGCATGATCGCCAAACTCACCGCAGCCAATACTATTCCGACGCTCGTGTGCTGAGCTTCCCCCAGACCGAACAGCGACCGAATCGCGTCGAACGAGACGTACGCAGCGAGCCCGAAGAACGAGAATGCGATCACTCGCAGTGCCGTCTTCTCACGGCTCGTCGGATCCGGCGCCGAGAACTGCCAGGCAACAGCTGCCGCCGAGGACACTTCGATCACCGAATCAAGGCCGAAACCGAACAGTGCTGCGGACGACACCCGTGTGCCCTCCGCCAGCGCGATGATCGCTTCGACGACGTTGTAGCTGATCGTGATCGCCACGAAGATGCGAATTCTTCTCGACAAGAGCGCACGCCGGTAAGTCGAGAGCCCGACACCGTCAACGGGCGCAACCATCAGCAGCACCCCTCTGATTCGCTGTCCGGGCAGTACGACGGATCCACCGCGAGTACGACCCCGAGCAGGTCGTCGAGGGCCCGACCGATATGTACATCGGCGAGTTCGTATCTGGTCCGGCGCCCTTCCGGGACGGCCACCACCAAGCCACAACCGCGCAGGCACGCCAGATGGTTGGACAGCTTCTGCCTGGTCACAGCCAGCGTTTCAGCGAGGTCGGACGGATACCGCGGTGCGGTCTTCAGTTCGAGCAGTATCCGTGTCCGAGTCTCGTCGGACAGTGCATGCCCGAACCTCGCAAGCACCGCCACGTTGGTCACCACATCTACGCCCTCGATATCCATACGTGCGACAGTACATCGAAAACTGGATTCAGAAAACGATGAACTCCGATGGTTCAAGATCCCACCATCGGGTAACGCAAGCGTGAAGCCACCCAACCAAGCGAACACCGGGAGCCCACATCCGATGAACCGTACAAAAGTCGACGACCACGTAGCGATGGCCGAACTACCGACAACCGGAAGCATCTTCCAGGCCTCGTGGCCGGTGCGTACGGGTGACATCCACACCGACAAACAACTGCGCCTCGACGCGATCGCGCGCTACCTCCAAGACGCGGGCTTCGACAATCTCGTCGACCGCGGCGCCATGGATACACACCCGCTGTGGATGGTACGAAGAACGGTGATCGATGTACTCGAACCGGTCGTCTGGCCGGATCGAGTTCACCTACAGCGCTGGTGTTCAGGCCTGTCGAACAAGTGGTGTTCGATGCGAGTTCGCATCAGATCCGATGGCGGCGGGTTGATCGAAACCGAGGCGTTCTGGATCAACATCGACCCGAAGACGGGAATGCCGGCATCCATCAGTGAGAAGTTCACCGCTGCCCTGGCATCAACGGCCGTGGACCAGCATCTTCACTGGCGTCGGTGGATCGACCCGACCCCGGACACGACGCCGTCAGCGGATACGCCGTTCCCGTTGCGCTCGAGCGATTTCGACCCCTTCGATCACGTGAACAACGCAATCTACTGGCAGCCCGTGGAAGATGCGCTGCCCGACAGATTACGAAGCGGGCCCTTTCGCGCGATCCTCGAGTACACCCAGCCCATCAAGAGAGGTGAGCAGGTGAGCGTGCGAACCGGCACGAACACGCTGCACATCGACGCAGGCGACGAGGCACGTGCGTCGGCGCGGTGGTTCGCCTTGACTCCGAAGAACAGCGATCAGGGGTGAAGTTTTCCGAATCCCACGACGGCAGAGTCGGATTGCCAGTCCAGATCATGAACCCGCACCTTGCCGAACTCGTTGCCGCCAACCGTGATCGCAGAGTTGCCGTCCACTGCCACAACGATGTTGGTGTGCTGACCGACCCATCTCGAACTGTCGTAGATCACCACATCACCCACGTTCGGGGTGTACCCGCTGCCGTTCTCGGCGTACGCGCCGATCCCTTGGTAATACTCCTGCAAGGTGTACACCCCCGGGATGCGCCAACTTCCGGAGTTCGGGTTGGACAACGGTCGACCCGCTTCCCTCATGATCCAGCTGACAAAGTCGGCGCACCACTCTTCGTCGATGCCGTCGGAATAGAAGGTGCCCGGACGGTCCTGCTCATGCTCGGATTGCAGTAGCTCGAGCACCCGACCTTGATCAGACGTGAGCGCACTCGCGTCCACCGCCGGGAACTCAGCCGTGCCCCAGGGCAGGTACCGCGATGGTGCGATCGCGACCACCACCACCCCAACCACGATCACGACGCCGAGCACCCCGGCAATCCAGAGCACGATGCGGCGTCGGCGGTTCGATTCGGCAGGACTCACCCTTACGAGTGTGCCAGCCTGCCGCGGACCGAATCGCCAACCACCCCGATGACCTGGCAATTCTCACCAAATTCACACGAATGTGCCACCAAACTATTGCGGTGGCACCAAAGTGGTGCCATAGTGATGCCATGGACTTGACACCGTACGTAGACAACCTTCGCCACGAACTCGCGGTGGCGGCCGAAGCAGGCGGAGAAGACGCAAAGGCACTCGCCGATCGTTTGACCGCACCGCTGGAATCAGCAGTGCGACTCACCCTTCTCGACGCATTGTCTGCGGCAGCCGCCGAGATCACGCGTGACCTCGCCCCGGGTTCGGTGGACCTGCGCCTGCGGGGACGCGAACCCGAATTCGTGGTGGCACCAGCCATCAGTGAACCGGTTCCAGCCCCCGTCGAAGAGGACCCGACTCCGGCACCGCGCCCCGTCACGGAGTCCGACGACGCCTCGATGACTCGAATCAACTTGCGGCTGGGGCAAGACCTCAAAGACCGGATCGAGGCGGCGGCCCGGGAAGCCGGTATCTCCGTCAACGCGTGGCTGGTTCGCTCGGCTGCAACGGCTCTGGAAGGCGGCGCGAACAGAAGCACTCCGAGACAGCGCACGTCCCAAGGTTCCGAAAGCTTCAGCGGCTGGGTGCACTGACACCGGCTTCATCTTTCGCACCACCCTCTTTCATCAACCGAGACAACCTCATCGGGAGTATCACCATGCCTACATTCAGCACACCTGACCCCATCACCTTGAACTTCGACGTGGCAGTCGCACAAATCCGGATCACGGCGAGCAGCCGCAACGACACTGTCGTGGAAGTGTTGCCCAGCAACTCGTCTCGCGAGGTCGACGTTCGAGTCGCCGAACAAACGCGCGTCGAATTCGCAGGTGGCCGGCTGCAGATCAAGACTCCGAAACAGCGCGGCCTCGGCATCTTCGGGAAGACAGGATCTGTGGACATCTCCGTTCAGCTTCCCTCCGGCTCGGAACTCGAAGGCACTGCCGCAGTTGCCAACCTCCGTAGCGAAGGCACTCTCGGACGATCACGGGTGAAGGTTTCCGCGGGCGATTGCACACTGGAAACCACCGGGCCGCTCAACGTCAGCACCGGGGCCGGCGCGATCATCGTCGAGCACGTGGCCGGTGACATCGACACGAGCACCGGGTCCGGAAGCATCCGCATCGGCCGCGTCGACGGCAACGCGGAGGTCAAGAACTCCAACGGCGACATCAACATCGGCACGATCACCGGCGCACTGAAGGCGAAGACCGCCAACGGCAGTGTCGCCGTCGAGCACGCCGAATCCGACGCGAGCGCCGCAACCGCCAACGGCGACATCCGTTTCGAGACCATCGAGAGTGGAGTCGTATCCGCCAAGACGGCCGCCGGGCGAATCCATATCGGCGTTCGATCCGGAACCGCCGCACGATTCGACGCTCATACGTCCTTCGGCCGCGTCGACAACCAGATGAATGCCACGCACGGTCCGGCTTCCACTGAACGCCGGGTAGACGTCCGGGCACACACCAGTTACGGCGACATCGTCATTCGACGTTCGGAGCCCCGAGAAGAATCCAACAAGAAGATCTAGCGAAAGGAACGCTGATGTCCCGTAAACCAGCCATCACCGCGACGGGCCTGAAGAAGGCCTACGACGACAAGACGGTACTGGACGGAATCGACATCTCCGTCGACCGCGGAACCGTCTTTGCGCTCCTCGGCCCCAACGGCGCCGGCAAGACCACCATCGTGGAAATTCTCTCGACCCTCGTTCCGGCAGACGGCGGCAACATCCGCATCGCCGGGTACAACCCTTCCGACGATCCCGACGCGGTGCGTTCGCGCATCGGCGTCACCGGGCAGTTCTCAGCAGTCGACGACTATCTGTCCGGTGAGGAAAACCTTCTCCTCATGGCCGACCTGCACCATCTCGGCAAGGACGAACGTCGAACGCGCACTGAAGAACTCCTGAAGAAGTTCGATCTGATCGACTCCGCGGACAAGCTGGCGTCGACCTACTCGGGCGGCATGCGTCGACGGCTCGACCTGGCAATGACGTTGATCGGACGACCGGAGATCATCTTCCTGGACGAGCCCACCACCGGCCTCGACCCCCGGAGCCGACGCACCATGTGGCAGATCATCCGGGAGTTGGTCGAGGGCGGTGTCACCATCTTCCTCACGACCCAGTACCTCGAGGAAGCTGATCAACTGGCCGACCACATCGCCGTCCTCGATCAGGGACGGATCGTCGCCCAAGGTACGGCAGCGGAACTCAAACGGCACATCCCCGGCGGCCACATTCGTCTTCACTTCTTCGACCGAGATCAGCTCGATTCTGCTGCAGCTGTTTTCGACGAATCATCACGTGACGATGCCGCCTATGTCCTCCAGGTCCCCAGCGACGGGGGTGTCCGCTCGCTGCGCTCTCTTCTCGACCAACTCGACGCTCACTCGATCGACGTCAAGGAACTCTCCGTGCACACACCCGACCTGGACGACGTGTTCCTGACTCTGACCGCCACCGAAAGGACCGACGCGCGATGACCACCATGACGCTTGCCTATCAGGACTCGAAAACCATGCTGCGTCGCAGCATTCGACACATCCTTCGATATCCGTCGATGACGGTGATGCTCGTCGGAATGCCAGTCGTTTTCCTACTGCTGTTCGTCTACGTGCTCGGCGGAACGCTCGGGAACGGCCTCGGCCCCGGCGGTGGCGGCCGAGCCGAGTATGTCAATTACGTTGCACCGGCGATTATTCTGATGACCGTGGCATCAGCGGCACAAGGTACTGCCATCTCCGTCGCAACCGATATGACCGCCGGGATCATTGCACGATTCCGAACGATGGCGATCACGCGCACGTCCGTCCTGACCGGTCAAGTTCTCGGCAGCCTCCTTCAGACGATCGTGAGCCTCGTTGTCGTCATCGCCGTAGCGATAGCCGTCGGCTTCCGGCCCACTGCAGGCTTCGTGGAGTGGGCCGCGACGTTTGCACTCCTCGTCCTGGTCTCCATCGCCATGATCTGGATGTCGGTCGCCTTCGGCCTGGTCAGCAAGAGTGTCGAGACGGCCAGCAACCTTCCAATGGTGTTGATCCTCTTGCCGTTCCTGGGAAGCGGCTTTGTCCCCACCGACTCGATGCCGACTGTGTTGCGATGGTTCGCCGAGTATCAGCCGTTCACTCCGATCATCGAGACTCTTCGAGGACTTCTTCTCGGCGAAGCCATCGGAAACAACGCGATACTCGCGATCGGATGGTGCGTCGCAATCACCTTCCTCTCCTACCTCTGGGCACGGAGTTTGTTCAACCGACGCCCGGTGCGCTGACCTCGAAACACACGATCTTCGAGAACAGGTACGGTGTCGCTGTCGTCGAGTTCCGAGGCGATGGCGACGTCGTGTGGAAACCCCATGGCGATCAACTCACGTCCTGAGGCACAGTCCCGCAGGCGGTCCTCGTACGAATCCGCCACCGCCGCCCACGCATCCGCCGCCATCCGAGCCTCGGGCGATACGTGGCCGTCCCAACCAGCAGCGGTCAGCGCCGTGACAACCGCACCGGCACCCCACAGATCCTCCACCGCCGGGCGCAACTCTCCACCGGGCCACTTCTCCCCGGATGCGACTATCGCAACCCGCGATCCCGGACCATGTTCGTGCACAATCCAATCCGCGACGGCATAAGCGTTCCTCAAGGAAGCGCCGACACACACCGCAACCTCGGACGCCAACGCAAACGCGATAGTCGACCCGTTCGGAGACGGCAGCACCAGCCGACTTGGCGCCTCGGTCTCGCGAATCGTCTTGGGAGACAGACTGATCTGACCCTCTCTGGCCACACTTCGCCGTACAGCCAGAACCGCATCGGCATCACGCGCGTAGTCGACCGCACTCTCGTCATTCCAGGAAAAGGGAAGTACGTCGATTCCCGCGTCGGCGGCAACGCTCAGCGTCGTCGTGAACGAGAGAACGTCTACCACCACTGCCACATCGACGCCGGCAGCAATCGCTTCGGCGCCGCGCAACCCCCAGTCGAATCGAAGTCCGTAATCGAGTTGGCGATGCTCCGGATTCATCGCACCAGCATCTCAGAAACGAATCAGCTTGTCCGGCACGCGCAAGTCATCGTGCTCGTACAGTGCTCGCACGGCAACGGGATCGTCGGCGGCGCACACCGCGGCGACATCGTCCAACAGTAGGTCGTAGTCGGCGCCTGTCTTTCCGTCGTAGGCGTCCGTCATACGACCCCACTCGTCCCACGGCAGAGTTTCGACCTTGTTCATCGCGGCAAGATCCTTCACTGCGTTGCCGCGGATCTCGGCCGGCCCCCAGTTCTCGGTGCCGTACACCCCGAACTGGGACCCGTCGATCACGCCGCGTCGATACGCCAGCCACGCCTCACCACCACTGAGGAATTCTCCCGGCTGCAGGTTATGGGCGTGAGGAAGGACGTTTTGTCCGAGGATCTCCGAATCGATGCGGATCCACCGCTTGCCGGCGTCGTCCCAGTACTCGGTGATCCAGTGGCCCACGCCCTGTCCCGGTTGAAAGTAGGTGGCAAAACCACAGCGGACGCGAGGGGCAATTCCGCGATAGCGCAGAAACGCACAACTCAAAACAGCAAAGTGCCGACAGGTTCCGACGAGCCGCTTGTCGGGTTCTCGGGCGGAGGTCACCGGTGCCGGATCGAGCGCAAGCAGGCGTTGAAGCAGAACGCTTGCCGGCCGGATCTGGTTTTCGTCGAATCGGTCGGTGGGCAGATTCAGCGACCGTGCATCGGTGGGTTGGACCACCAGGTACGGCACTACCCGGCATATTTGCATGGGGTCGGTGGGGAGCGACTCGAGGGCGAGCATGTCCACCCCGTCGATGCGGGTGAACGGTCCTGCTGATGTGTAGTCGAGAACCGCCGTCATGGGCGGAGGTTAACAAACACTGCCGACACAGCAACTCCACTATGGTTAGGGTCCCATAACCATGAAACCCGAGGTTGCCGTGAACCCTATGTTGAGCCGCCGTGCCATGCTGTCCGTCACCTTCGCAACAGCAGCCGGTTTCGCCCTTGCTGCCTGCGGCGACAGTGCGAAAGACGAATCCACTCCCGGCACCGAAGGTGCTCACGCCGAGGTCAACGCCTTCCCGGTGACGATCGACCACAAGTTCGGCTCCACCACCATCGAGCAGGCACCCAGCCGCATCGCAGCGGTCGGTATCGGCGACGCGGACGTTTTGCTTTCCCTCGGGCTGACGCCCGTCCTGGTCCCGGTGTGGAAGGGATCGACCGACGACGGAATCGGCGTCTGGGCCGACTCCGCAGTCCAGGGCGCCGAGCCGACGCCATTGGCCAACGCCACCACCGATTTCGACATCGAAACGATCGTGGCTGCAGCGCCTGACCTGATCATCGCCGTCAACAACGCGATCGACGAGGATCTGTACAAGCAGCTCAGCGCCATCGCGCCGACGGTGCTGCACGCCGCCGATCAGACGGATTGGGTTCTGCCCTGGCAGGAAGTCACGACCCGCATCGGTACGGCTGTGGGCGTTCCCGCGCAGGCAAAGAAGGAGGTCCAGGAAGTCGAAGACCTCATCGTTCGCACCCGCGCGGAGAACCCCCAGTTCGAAGGCAAGACAGCAGCTCTCGTCATTCGCTGGAGCGACGGAAATCTGCGAGCGTTCAGCCCCGAGGCAGCGCGGGCTCAGCTGCTCACGCAATTGGGATTCACGGCGCCTGCCGCACTGAAGGATCGGTTCGCGGGCAAGCTGAACTACGAGATCTCCGCCGAGAACTACGACCTCCTCGAGTGCGACTACCTGCTCTTCGACAACTACGAGAAGGCTCGCGCCGAGATGGAGTCGCAGCCGGCGTTCACCAATCTGAACGTGGTCGAGACCGGAGGCCTGATCAGCTTGGACCCCATCGTCAGTGACGCGGTGTCCATGCCGAACCCACTCACCATTCCGTTTGTGCTGGAAGATTTCGTCGCAAAGATCAATCAGACGATCGCTGGTCGATAACTTTCGTTCGGCCTGACCACACCCACAACACCACAGCCGACACGGCCACGCAGAGCGCAACGATCACCCATGGTGACGCCGGCGCTGCGTGGCCGTTGTCGACGAGGTCGTACACGAATCCGACTCCCACGGTTCCCAGGAGCGCGAGCAGACCGCCGATCGTGTTGAGCATGCCGAAGTGCGCTCCGAGGTTGCTTTCACGACCGAGGATCGCGATGGTGTCTCGCATCGGCGGCACCATCAACATCTGTCCCAGGTGCAGCAGCCCGATCCACACCGCCAGACCGACTATCTGCGTCGACGCCGAAGCTGCGGAGTCGACGCCGGTGACCAGCGGAACCAGGAACGACACCGAAATGAGCACAAGCCCGAAGGTGATCGCGCGCCGATGCCCGATGCGGTGGGCAACCGCGACCGTCGGTCCCTGCCCGACGATCACCAACACCGCCGCGCCCACGTAGAACCATCCCAGCGCCGACTGCGAACCGATTCCGCGCTCGAGCTGTTCCGGAAGCATCAGGTACAGCTGGCTGTACGCAACCAGCTGAAAACTGCAGAGCGTCGCGAAGAGCAGAAAGTTGTTGTTGGTCAGGACACTTCGGCAGACGTCGCGCAGCGTATAGGTCGACACCGGGCCGTCGTGGGCATCGCCCGGTCGGGGGAACCAGATGAAGAACCCGACCCACATGATCGCGAAGAGCAACGCGGCGCTCGACGCCGTCCACGAGAACGGAAACATCAGGAGAGCAGCTCCCAGCGCCGGACCGATCACGGTTCCCAGGCGGCTGCACATCTGTTCCACTGCAAACAAATCGGTACGACGCATAACTCCGGCGGACTCGAGTTCGCGTCCGTACTCCGCGTTGGCCGACTCCACTGCGGGCGCGAAGAGCGCGGCAGCAAAGCCGACCAGGAGCACGCCGACGATCACGGCGCTCATGCTTTCTGCCAGACCGAGCATCAGAAAACCGACTACACGAACGGCTATGCCCAGCAGGATGATCGGACGCTTGCCGAACCTGTCGGCGAGGCTTCCACCGATGAAGAACATGCCCTGCTGACTGAACATCCGCAATCCGAGGACGAGGCCGACAATCCAGGCCGCAAATCCGAGGTCCTCCGAAAGGTGCACCGCCAGAAAGGGGACAACCAGATAGAACCCGATGTTGAAGAGCACCATCGAGAGGAGGAGCAGCTTCACCACCGGCGGCAGGACACGAACCTTCGCGAAGGTCTTGTTACCGGGGAAACGCTCACTGAGTACCACGATCAGAAGACTATTGCCCGCACGGCGTTCTGTGGAAATCTGCCATTTTACAATTGGTTAACTGTCCGTTTAGGTAGCGATGGTAATCATCTTCCGGGGGTTCGAGCACACGACAACGAGAGCCGGGATTTGATGAATGGATTGACGCGCCGCCAGATGGTCAAGGCGATGGCGGTAGCCGCGGGCACAGTCACCGCGAGCGCATTTACATTGGGTGCCAATACCTCCGTCGCGGGGGCGAGCCCCGCGCAGGAGATCAAAGTGCTCTCCCTCAACACCTGGCACGGCGGAACCAAGATCAACGGTGGCCTGCAGCTGATCGCCGACATGATCATCTCGACACAGGCGTCGATAGTTCTCCTGTCGGAAGCCGGCACTGCGACAACTGCATTGGCGGACATGCTGACCAAATCAGGAACCACCTTCTACGGAGCAGCGTCCTCCGACGTGGGGATTCTCTCCAAGTTTCCGATCGAGGAAACAGCCGACCTGAACTCGATGATCAAGGCAGTCGTGACGGTCGACGGCAAACAAATCGCCGCCTACTCGGCACATCTGGCCTACACGTCCTACGCGACGTATCTACCGCGCGGATACGGCGCGGGTGTTCCCAAACCCGGAGAGTTCTCCGAGTTCGGCTGGAACAAGATGCCGTCCGGTCCGGTCACGGACCCCGAGACGGTTCAGCGCGTGAACATCAATTCGGGACGACCCAAGGCAATTTCGACGTTCGTCGACGATGCGGCAAAAGAACGGGCCAAGGGCAGATCCGTCATCCTCGGTGGCGATTTCAACGAACCATCGGCCCTGGATTGGACCGACGGCACGCGAAATCTGTTCGACCACAACGGTGTAGTCGTTCCTTGGGAATCCACCCGCCTGCTCGACCAAGCCGGATTCGTCGACGCTTACCGCAGTAAGTACCCGAACCCGGCCACACACCCGGGCTTCACCTGGCCGTCCGACAATCCCGACGTCGACACCTCACAGCTCACCTGGGCACCCGAGGCAGACGAACGCGATCGGATCGACTACATCTTCGCCGATCGCGCTTCCGACCTGAAGTTGGGATCTGTAGGAATCATCGGACCCCGAAAGACGATCGTGCACAACCAAAGAGTGGAAGAGAACTCCCAGGACAACTTCATCGCTTCGCCGACGCCGTGGCCGACCGATCACAAAGCCGTTCTTGCGACGTATCGTTTTGCCAGCTTCGGCGGCGGATCATCGACCGGTTCGTGGAGCGGTTCCTGACAGGGCATCTCGTAGCCAGTCGATCATCATCGGCGTCAACTCGGGCAGCTTGGTCACTGCGCAGTGCCCCGCATCCGGGATGACGTGTACCTGAGTGTTCGGGCGCTCCTCGAAGAGAGTGGTGTCCGAGAGCGGAATGTGAACGTCGTCGGCCCCGTTGACCACAAGCATCGGGGTCCGGCCGTCGTCTGCGGTCATCAAGGCACTGCGATCGAAAGCACGGAGACCTTGTACCAGTGCATCTTTGGTTGCCGGCGCATCGAAACCCAGTGCGTTTCCGACGATGTCACCCATGCCGTAGACCAGGCGCTCCGCGTTCGCGGTCTCGAACGCGCCCTTGACCGGGGCGCCGATGTTGATCACCGCATCGACGGCGCCGGTCAACCCCGACCGCACGGCGAAGTTGCCACCGAAGGAGACTCCCAGGTGTGCCACCTGGCCATTGCCGAGGGCGCGAGCCGTCGCCACCAGTCCGTCGATCACCTCGTCACCGAAAGCGTCGAGAGGAACCGGTGATTCACCAGTTCCCGGCTGGTCGAAGGCAACAACAGTCACTCCGGCGTTCTTCGCGAACGCACTGACCAACGGATGCATGTCCATCTTCCAGCCGTCGACGCCGCCGCTGAGCAACAGGGCGGGTGCATCCTCGTACCTTCCGTCCACGGAGAGAATGTGTACCGGTAGCTCGATCTCGCCGTTTCGGTAGGGCAGGGACAGGATTCGACGCTCGAACTCGAGCCCGAATCCCGGTGCTGCCTTGACGTATTCGTCCACCTGATTCTGCAGGGCCCGGCGCCGCGAATCGTTGGCCAGGACGGGGAACTTGGCGATTCCGTAGATCATCGCCGCGAGTGAATGATTGCCGGCCGCGGAGTACTTTGCTGCCAACGCCGACCACTCGTACGACCAACCACCCGGCGCGTCGGCCCAGGTCGAGTGGATGGACGCGCGCAGTTCCTCGAGATCCGAGACGGGGAGCCCGAAGCTCAGAAACTGTCCTGTGCGCTCTTCGAAGAGGCCTCGGTGATCGACAGGAAATTCGTATGACATGGGAAAACACCCCTCAATTTATCTCTAATGCAACGATCAGTTGCATTAGCTCAGTGAACCACGTGCCTCCAGCTAACACAACACCTTGTTGCGATAAGGTTGGCTCATGACTTCGACACCACAACGGCCCGGAGGGCGTAGTGCCAGGGTGCGCGAGGCCGTCATGGCAGCCACGGCGGCCGAATTGTCCGAACGCGGATTCGCGGCGATGACTATCGAGGACATAGCCGCCCGCTCCGGAGTCCACAAGACCACGATCTACCGGCGGTGGAGCACGCTGTCCCAGTTGGTGGCCGACGCGGCGATCGAGGTATCGGCAACCACCGTCCCCATCCCGGATACCGGTTCCATCGAATCCGACCTGCGCGAGATGGCCAGATCGATAGTCGCACTGGTGACCAGCGAGTCAGGCGGCGCGTTGGTGGCTGCACTGTTCTCCGACGCGGTCCGCACGCCCGAGGTCGCGAGACTCAAGCGCGAGTTCTATTCCGCACGTTACGAACTGGCAGACATCGTCGTTCGCCGAGCAGTCGAGCGCGGGGAGATCTCCGAGAAGGTCTCGGCCGCTGATCTTCTGGCGGCCGTCGCCGCACCCATCTACTATCGCCTGCTGGTCGCCGATCTACCCGTCGACCAGTCGGTTGCCGATCGTGCTGCTGCCGGTGCGCTCGCTGCGGCCCGCGCCGGGGCACTCGATCAGGCCGAATGAGCCAGTGAATTCAGCGCTTCCACGATTGCCTCGTTGAATCCGCTGCCGCCATGCCCGGCGCCGTCGAGTACCACCAACTCACTACCCGGCCAACGCCGGTGGATCGCCCAGGCAGTGTCGAGTGGCCCGGAAATGTCATACCGTCCGTGCACGAGAATCGCGGGAATCTCAGCGAGACGGTCCATTCCGTCCAATATCTGATTCGGCGCCAGGAAGCAGTCGTTACCCCAGTAATGCGTAACCAGCCTGGTCATCACCCGGCGGAAGTCCGGATTCTGGTATCGAACACTCGGAGTCCACCCCGGCATCAGCGACACGTGCACGTCTTCCCAACGGCACCACTGCAACGCGGCATTCTCGCGCACAACAGGATCCGGATCGGCAAGCAGTCGCGCGTACGCCGCGGGGAGGTTTCCGTCACGCTCGTCCACCGGCAACGGCGCCACGAACTCTTCCCATTCACGCGGAAATACCCGGCCCATGGCACGGGTGATCCACTCGATTTCGACCCTCGTCCCGCCGGTGATCGCGCCCAGGGCCATCGCTTGCACCCGCGCGGGAAACGCCTGCGCGTACACCAGACCCAAACTCACGCCCCAGGAAAGTCCCGTCACGATCCATCGCTCGATACCGAGATGCTCACGAAGACGCTCGATGTCTTCCACAATGTGCGCCGTGGTGTTCACGGTCAGATCGACGTCCGGACTGCTCGCTAGCGGAAGACTGCGCCCACAGCCTCGCTGATCGAACAGAACTGCGCGAAAGACTTCGGGATCGAAGAAACGCCTGGCGCCGACAGTGCATCCCGAACCAGGACCGCCGTGGAGGTAGAGAACCGGAATGCCCGCCGGATTGCCGACTGTCTCCCAGTACAGACTCTGACCATCCGCCACTTCCAACAGACCGGACTCGTACGGTTCGACGGGCGGGTACAGGACAGCAGTCATAGGCGGTGATTCTTCCATCAAGCTGCCTACTCGAGTAGGCAGCACGCGGCCGAGCAATGGCCTAGCGTGGACAGGACACCACTGCGACGGGAGTACACCAGATGCGTGATGGGTTCAGGTTGCCGGGATACGGCGGCGCCGCAGTCTTCCTTCGCAGTCATGCGGTTCCCGCCACTGTCTTCGAATCCGACGTACCCACACTCGTTTTCGACGTCGGGCTGCTCAGCCCCGACCGCTTCAATCAGTATCTCAGCCGACATACGGACGACGGATTCGTCGAACGGCTGGCGGCGTTCTTCTTTCACGCGGCCGCAGACTTCCATCCCGAGAAATCGCTTCCGGCGTTCACCGACGAACGACTCGGGCTGATGATCTCGGTCTGTTCCAGCACCGATCGAGAGGTGGAACTCGACTTCTCACTCGCCGAAGATCCCGAATCGGAGGACACCGAACGCGACGAGATGACCTTCGAGACAAGCCGAGTCGTCCTCGCGACCTCGGCGCAGACGGTTTCTCGACTGACCGGTGGAGTAACCACCCACTTCGACGGGGAGTTGTAGAGACATGGGTTTTCTCTTCGAGGTTCTCGATTTTCCCGAAGGCAGTCGGATGACCGATCTGTGGAACAACACATGGGCTGAGCCGGCAATGGGCGAGGAGATTGCCTCCGGCCACTTCATTCATCTGGGCGACGATCAACACGTCGACGTGGAGACCGATTTTCTCAGTAGCCACCTACCGTTCAACGTGGCAGGCTTCGGTGGAGTCTTTCCCGACGGCAAACCTTGGATGTTCGTCATGCAGAAGGCGCCGGCGGACCTCGCGACCAGGCTTCGCGGCGAGGACGATCCGCACTCACTTCTGCGCGGATCACTCGACCGCGCCATGTCTTTCAACCCTGATGCACTGGTGGCCGAGGAATTGTCCTGGAGGCACGCCGATCTGGTGAAGGTGTACGAGGAAGAGGGAATCCCTGCGGTATCCGTCGCGGGTTGGTCGGTTGCGGATCTCCTGCGTGGCCTCTTGGCGCAGTGTTGCAACGTCGAACTTGCCGCCGTCGTCGCCGGATACCCAGAGTGCGCCTATCCCGAATCGGCGCATGCGTGCGAAGCGGACGTGTTCTCAGACGTGTTCGCCGGTTGGGTCAGCGGACTGCGGTGATGTGACGGAGGAGACTCCACCCTCCCGATATTTCGGAGTAGACTCATTTATGAGCGTGATCCGAAATGGAACGAGGTGAGCGGGATGACGAAGCCGGACCAAGAGCTGGGCCGTCGCGAACGCAACAAACTCGAGAAGCAGACACGCATCTTCGACGCCGCTGCCGAACTGTTCGCGGAAAAGGGCTACAGCGCAGTCACAACTCAAGAAATTGCCGACCGCGCCGATGTAGCCGGCGGCACTCTCTTTCGTTACGCCGCAAGCAAAGCCGAGTTGCTGCTCATGGTGTACAACGCGGAATACCGCAAGCAGATCGAATTGGGAGAAGAGCGTGAAGCCAAGTCGACCGGCACAGAAGATCGTGTGCTCGAGCTGGTTTCACCCCTGCTGATCGCAAGTCGCCGAAACGACGAGAACACCGGCATCTACCAACGCGAGGTGTTGTTCGGTGAGCCCAGCGAGTGTTTCCGGGCCGAAGGCCTGGAACTCTCGCAGCGCCTGCAAACGCGGATTGCGCAAATCTTGCGCGAGGCACACCCCCACCACACCACCCGAACCACCACTGCAGCGCGAACGATTTCCAACGTGCTGCACTTCGAAATAGCCCGCGCGGCATTGGACCGGATCACGGCTGACGAACTCACGAACATCGTTGCCGCACAGGTCCGATTGACGCTTGCCGGACTACCCACCGAATAGGATTGAGGATCGAAAATGACTGAACTGAAGCAGATCACCGTTCTGGGTACCGGAGTTCTCGGCTCACAGATCGCCTATCAGACCGCCTATCACGGCTTCGACGTCGTCGCGTACGACATCAACGCCGAGGTCATCGAAAAGGCCAAGGCTCGGTTCGACTCGTTGGCCGCGGCCTACAAGGCCGAGAACGTCGAGGGTTCCAAGGAAGGCAAGGCTGACGAAGCGCTGCAACGTATTACGTACTCGTACGATCTAGGCGAAGCCGTCGCCAAGGCCGACCTGGTCATCGAGGCAATTCCCGAGGACATCGCCATCAAGCGCGACACCTACGAGAAGCTTGCCACGGTTGCTCCTGAGCACACGGTGTTCGCTACCAACTCCTCGACGCTGCTGCCGAGCGATCTCAAGGAGTTCACCGGCCGCCCCGAGAAGTTCCTCGCACTGCACTTCGCAAATCACGTGTGGGTCAACAACACTGCCGAGGTCATGGGCACCGAGTCCACCGACCCCGCCGTGTACCGCGAGGTCGTCGAGTTCGCGAAGAACATCGGCATGGTGCCGATCGAACTCAAGAAGGAGAAGGCGGGCTACGTACTCAACTCGCTCCTGGTCCCGCTCCTCAACGCGGCCTCCGACCTGCTGATCGACGGCATCGCCGATCCCGACATGGTCGACAAGACGTGGCGTATCGGCACCGGAGCCCCGTTCGGCCCCTTCCAGATCATGGACGTCGTCGGGTTGACCACCGTCTACAACATCTCCTCCCAGGGCGGCGAGAAGCAGCGCGAATTCGCCGACTACATCAAGAAGAACTACATCGACGAGGGCAAGCTCGGCGTTGCTGTCGGCGAGGGCTTCTACAACTACAAGGGCTGATCAACTGCAACGCTGATCAACTGCAGGGCTGATCAACTGCAGGGCTGATCAACCAACCGGCTCACCGCGCGGTGGTTACGACGTGAATTCACGTGGTAGCCACCGCGCGGACGTCTGTTGTCAGTAAGTCCGAAACCACCCTGAGCGATTGTGACGCAAGCTTCTTCACGTGCGAACCCATCATCAGGAGAGATCCCCACATGCGTCGTTCCGCCATCTCGGCACTCACAACACTGGCACTGCTCGGCGCCGGAACATTGGTCAGCACTCCCGCTGTCGCCGCTCCCCTCGCGTGTGGCGGAATCTCCACCGGTTCGTTCTCAGGCTCCGCCGGCGGATCGGAGTACCTGTGCGCCAAGGAAGGTGATCTCCTGGACGTGCGCATCGGCGACGTTCACGCGACACAACCGTCCCTCGGCTACGACGAGGTGTACTACAAGCTCGGGCGATACACGCTCGGAAAAGACACGATCAACAAGAAGTTCGACGACTGGTGTGAGGCGAACGGCCAGATCCAGGCCGCGACCGCTACTGCGGCGTCGACACTGAAGGACCCGTCGTCCTTCACCTGCCAGCTCCCGGTGGGTCAGGAAACCGCGGAGAGCATCGCGCCCATGAAGACCGTGGTCGTCGGTCCCCGCGGCGATCTCTACCTGACCGACGGTCACCACACCCTCACGTCCTTCATCGAGACGGCCGACGGCGGTCCCGACCTTCACGTGAGACTGCGGGTTCTCGGCAACCTCAGCGGCTTGAGTGAAGGTGCCTTCTGGACCGAGATGGAGAAGAACAAGTGGGTCTGGTCGCGTGACGTCGACGGAAACCAGGTACCGGTCCAGGCTCTGCCGAAGAGCGTCGGCCTGGCCAACTTCGCCGACGACAAGTACCGCAGCTTGATGTACTTCTCCCGCGACATCGGATTCGCCGCAGGCACGATTCCGTTCCAGGAGTTCTACTGGGGCGCCTGGGTCCGCGACACCGCGCCCGTCGACCTCACCAACTGGAATCGCGATGATCTCTCCAGCTACCTGGGCACCGTGAAGTCGGTGACCAAAGCACAGACAGCGTTGACGGGCGATGCCGTCGTCGACAGCGGATTCACTGCCACCGATCTTGGCGTCCTGTCGGCCTGGAACGACGGCAAAGCCGAGTCCAAGGGCGAGTTCGCAAAGCTGTCCAAGCCGTACACAGACGACAAGCCGGGCAAGATCGCCTACGCACTTGCCTACAAAGCAACCCTCTGACCTGCTCAGATCCAAGTCACACCAAGCAGACTTGACTAAGGTAAGCCTCTACTCAGTAGTCTGAACCCATTCGGGTGCCGCTTCATCGAAGCAGCGACGCCCTGCCCTGACGGAATACATGCCGTCGTATCTGCCCGGTCGAACAATCTCCGGGCAACCAGGACAGGGAGAAGGTTGCTGCAGTGAGCACGTCCATCGTCGGTTTGTACGACCCCGCAGATGACAAGAGCAGTTGCGGGGTCGGGTTCATCACGCGCAAGGACGGCGTGCAGACCCACGATGTCCTGATCAAGGGCCGCGAAGCGCTCTGCTCGGTTCCGCACCGCGGCGGTATGTCCTCCGAGGGCGTCGGCGACGGCGGCGGCGTCTCGGTGGACCTCTCCC
Source organism: Rhodococcus sp. SG20037 (assembly GCF_031763325.1). Taxonomy (NCBI): domain Bacteria; kingdom Bacillati; phylum Actinomycetota; class Actinomycetes; order Mycobacteriales; family Nocardiaceae; genus Rhodococcus; species Rhodococcus sp. SG20037. The sequence goes on from NZ_CP134497.1 coordinate 5,931,668, forward strand.
TCCGGTTCTTCCGCAAGGTAACCGGGCGCTCCGACCTTCGCGCCGGACGCTTCTGCGTCGGCAACTTCTTCCTTCCGGACGACGACGCCCAGCACGCTCGCGCTGCCGCCCTGGTCGAACGTGAACTTCTCGATCGCGGTTTCACCACTCTCGCAGTGCGCGACGTCCCGGTCGACAACTCGGCGATTCGGCCGGCCGCGATCGCGCATCAACTTCCGGTCAGGCAGTGGATTTTCGAGGTCCCCACTCCGCGTCCCGAGCCTGCGGTTGTCGATCGCCTCGTGCACGAAGCTCTGCTCGCCATCGAAGCCATCGCGTACAACACCCCTGCACTGCGCGGGTTGTACCCACTCTCGCTCAGCGCGCGAACTCAGGTTCTCAAGGGTCGCTTGAACTCCGACGAAGTGATCCCGTACTTCCGCGACCTGGTCGACCCCGATCACGCCGTGCACACGATGTACTTCCATACGCGGTTCTCGACCAACACGGACCCGCATCCCACGATGGCGCAGCCGTTCCGGTTCATGGCTCACAACGGAGAACTGAACACGGACAAGAAGAATCGGCTCTCCGAAGCTGCTGTCGCCAGTGCAAAACGACGTGCGATCGTCCGTCCGCCCGGCCAGTCCGACAGTTGCCGACTCGATCAGACCCTGGAAGCACGCGTCATCGAGGACAGTGTCGACCTGGTGACGGCTGTGGTCTCGATGATGCCGCCTGCCTGGGAAAACGACACCACCCTCTCCCCCGCAGTGCGTGCGATGTTCGAGTACTTCTCGCTGTACGAGGAGAAGAACGACGGACCGGCAGCGCTGGTGTTCGGCGACGGCACCATCATCGGTGCGCGCCTGGATCGCCTCGGTCTGCGTCCACTACGCACGATCGAGACGCACGACTACGTGTGCGCGTTCTCCGAAGCCGGACAGATCGCGTTCGCACCCGAGACGGTGATTCACCGTGGCCGCGTCGAGGCCGGCGGAATGTTGTACTTCGATCATCGCGATCGCCATACCTACACTGCCCGCGAAGCTCTGGAAAAGATTGCCGCTCAGCGCGATTACCAGTCGTTGCTGGAGCAATCGCGAATCCTGATCGAAGACATTCCCGCCGTGCCAGCGGAGAAGGTCAGCTCCCCGACCCGTTACAACGGCACCTTCGAGGTTCATCAGCGCTACATGGCGTACTCCCTGGATCAGGAAAGTTTCAAATTCCTGATGGATCCGATGCTCACGCACGGAGCCGAAAAGGTCTCCGCCATGGGTTACGGCAACGCCATCAACGCATTCAGCGACCGCGAAGGCGGCGTGGCACGTTACTTTTCGCAGCGATTCGCCCAGGTAACCAACCCTCCGCTCGACAGCATCCGTGAAGCGGACGGTATGACTCTCCGGGTTGCATTGGGTGCGAAGATGGCCCCCGGACAGGGCAAGCAGATCGTCATCGCCTCGCCGATCCTCGGGCACCTGGACATGCTCAAGATCCGCGAACAGAACCACACTCCGCACCGCCGCTTCGAAATGCTCTACCCCGCCGAGGGCGACGCGCAGGCAATGGTCGACGCGATGACCGCGCTCGGCGATGCTGTTGTCGCCTTCGCGGCCGAACAGGGCGGAATCGCAGTCCTGACCGACCGCCACGTATCTCACGAGCGCGCAACACTTCCCGCGATCATGGTCGTCGGAGCACTGAATCAGCGTCTCATCGACGCGGGCCTGCGATTGCGCGTCTCTCTCATCGTCGAGAGCGGCCAGATCGAGTCCTCCCACCACGTTGCCGCTGCGCTCGGATTCGGTGCTTCCGCTGTCTACCCCTTGTCCGTTCAGTTGCGAGCCGAGGAGAAGTTCGCTGCCGACCCGGATGCCGCGTTCCGACGCTTCGCGAAGGCCGCCGAGAAGTCCCTGATGAAGACGATGGGACGCGTCGGTCTGTGCACCGTCGAAAGCTACATCGGCGGAGAATTTTTCGAACCCAACTTCCTCGATACGTCCGACCCTGTTCTGCGCCAGTGGTTCCCCAACATGAAGTCACCGGTGGGTGGCGTCGGTTTCGAGACCGTCGCGGTGACCTCGAAGCAGTGGCACGAGCGTGCGAGCGCAGTCGGGGGCGAGAAGGATCTGCCACTGCTCGGCCTGTTCAAGGAGCGTGCAGACGGCGCAGGGCATTCGTTCGGTACCACCGCGGTCCGTAAGTACGTCGAACTCACCGAGGAGAAGATCGCGTTCGACAGTCCCTCCGGAACAGAACAATTCGAGGCTCTACGTCTACTGCCGCTCGGACGGCTCGACGACGCCTTCCGCCTCGACGCCGGGGCATACCGGGCGACGAGCTTCGACCGGTTGACCACCGAGCAGATCGACGACTTCGACATCACCGCCGGGTACCGGGACTTTTCCACTGTCATGGCTGCGGAACGATCGCGTCGTCCCGCCGCGTTGCGCGATGTCATCTCCGTGCCCGGTGATGTCACATTTGCGGTGACGACAGCCGAGTTCACCGACCAGATCAGCCGATTCTCGGTGCGCGGCAATAAGACGATCGTGATTCGTGGAATCCGGTGTGAATCTGCCGCGGACGGCCAGTACACACTTAGCCTGGACGGTCCACTGGCCGACGACACCGCTCGGGTGGTAGCACTCGGCGATGCTCTTTCCGTCGCCTTTGCCGACGACGTCACCATCGAGGCCACCGACCCGGATCTGGTGCTGAATGCAACCGGTATTGCGGCAGAGTTCCTTTCCAAGCTGAGGGTCGCACCGGCAGGTGTACCTCTCTCCGAGGTACAGAGTGCAAGCGACATCACCCCGAAGTTGGCGTCGGGTGCCATGAGCCATGGCGCACTGAACGCTCCGGCGCACGAAGCCGTCGCGCACGGCACGAACATGGTCGGTGCGATGTCCAACAGCGGCGAAGGCGGCGAACACCTTTCGCGCTACGACACGATTCGTGCATCGCGCATCAAGCAGTTTGCATCCGGACGCTTCGGAATCTGGGCGGGCTACCTCGCCGATCCGATGCTCGAAGAGATCGAGATCAAACTCGGCCAAGGCGCAAAACCCGGTGAGGGCGGGCAGCTTCCGGCCGCCAAGGTCACCGTCGACATCGCTGCCGCCCGCGGCGGAACGCCCGGGGTCGAACTGGTTTCGCCGCCGCCTCACCACGACACGTACTCCATCGAGGACCTCGCTCAGCTCATCCACGACTGCAAGGCAGCTCGCATTCGGGTGATCGTGAAGTTGGTGTCCTCGGAAGGAATCGGCACCATCGCCGTCGGTGTCGCCAAGGCCGGCGCCGACGTCATCAACGTCGCCGGAAATACCGGTGGCACCGGCGCCGCTTCGGTGACCAGCCTCAAGTACGCGGGCCGTGCGGCCGAGGTCGGTATCGCCGAGGTCCATCAAGCTCTGTGTGCCAACGGCCTTCGCCAGAAAGTCGTTCTGCGATGCTCGGGCGCGCATCAGACCGGCAGCGACATCATCACTTCCGCCCTACTCGGCGCAGACAGCTTCGAGTTCGGTACGTCGGCGCTGATGATGATGGGCTGCGTCATGGCCAAGAACTGCAACATCAAGTGCCCCGCCGGTCTGACCACCAACCCGGAACTGTTCGACGGCGATCCCCGCGCGATGGCGCAGTACCTTCTCAACATCGCTCACGAAACTCGGGAACTGCTCGCGAATCTGGGAATGCGATCCCTTCAGGAAGCGCGGGGTCGAACGGATCTCCTGCATCTGCTCGATCACCCGTCCATCGTCGGCAATCTGAAGCTGGACGCGATGTTCGAGTCCGCTCCGAACATCACCATCGACAATCCTGTGTACCTCGAACGTGAGTACGCGCTCGACGAGAAGATCATGGACGAGGTTCGTACGGTGTTCTTCAACCGTGGCGAGGCCTCGGTCGCCGTGTCCGGACCTGAATTCGCCGAAGGTGCACTGCACCTGGGTAACCGGAACAAGAGCGTCGGTGGTCAGTTGGCGATCGACCTCGAACGCGAGCTCAACTACGGAGCGCCCGGCCTTCTCGCTCCGGGAGTACTGACCGACGAGCGTGGGCGTCGCTACCTGGCGCCGGGCAGCGTGCGCGTCCTGACGACCGGATCTGCGGGCCTGTCGTTCGGCGCATTCTGCAACGACGGCATGCACCTGGAACACACCGGGACATGTAACGACGGCGTAGGAAAGAGCATGAGCGGCGGCGTGATTGCCGTGCGCAGCCCAGGCGGCGGCTCCAGTGACGCCGGTGGAAACGTGTTGATCGGCAACTTCGCGCTCTTCGGCGCCACCGGTGGACGAGTGTTCGTCGAAGGTGAAGCAGGCGATCGCTTCGCAGTTCGCAACTCCGGCGCCAGTGCTGTCGTAGAAGGTGTCGGAGACTTCGCCGGCGAGTACATGACTAACGGTGCTGTCGTGAATCTCGGCGAGTTCGGCAAGGGTGTCGGCAACGGCATGAGCGGCGGGTTCTTCTACCAGTACGACCCTCGCGGCGAACTGGCACTGCGAGCAAGTACGGATTCCGTACTGCTGGGTTCGATCACCGCTGCGACCGATCCTCTGGCCGCCGTCCACAACCACGCGGTACAACTCCTGCTCGAACTGCATGTGGAAGCAACGGGATCCGCGCTCGGAACCCGACTACTCGAGAACTGGGAAGTCGAACAGCACTCGTTCGTCTACGCCATGCCCAAGGCATTGATGCTTTACCAGGACAGCGATGCAATCCTGGCTGCGAAGTCGCACAAAGAGCTTCTCGAAGAATTGGCGTCCGCCATCGCAGCACGTCAGGTCCGCACGTTCAAACTCGCAGTGCGCGATGGGCGCCCTGCACTGAACGGAGCAGTCCCTGCCTACGGCGAGACCGATACGGCGACGATGTATGCGCTGCTCAGTGAGTACACCGTGCTTCACTTCGCGCAACAACTCGCCACCGCCCGCACGCCGGGTGCGTCCGGACCCGACGATCCAGCAGTGCAGAAGGCGGCCCGAAACCTGGTGCTGACCGAGGACTTCGCCCTCGTCCAGCACTTGGTCAAGTACTCGAAAGAGATTCTCGCCGGCTACGACGACGAACAGTTGGCTGCGTTGATTGCAGCCAAGCGCGTCGACGACTACAAACAGGCGCTGAGCCTGCGCAACGTGTTGGCCATGGACAGCCCGGCGACGTACGGGTGGATTCTGTTTCAAGACAACAAGAATCGGGACAAGCTCGGATCACTGCCGAACTTCGACGAACTGTTCGCTTCGCGCACGATCCCCGACCTGGTGTCCTGACCTCCTCCCCCGAACGTAGGTGAGCTTCAAAATGGAAATCCCGTACATCCCCGAATACGCACCGTTCAACGGCGACCAACGCGCGTGGCTTTCCGGATTCCTGGCCGGTCTACACTCACGAACTTTCATGCCCGGTCAAACCGGTGCTGCAACAGCGACAGTGGAGAGAACTGCCGGCGCAGCAGTGCACATCCTCTACGGAAGCCAGACCGGCAACGCGGAGTCCGTGGCCGAAGACGCGGCCGCAGCTGCTCGTGCCCACGGTCTCGAACCACTTGTCGCGAGTCTGGACACCGTGGATATCAATGCACTTTCCGCCATGCGCCGGGTGCTCGTCATCACCTCCACCTACGGCGAGGGCGAGATGCCCGACAACGCGCAGCTGTTCTGGGATGCAGTCGAATCCGAGAGCGCACCCAGATTGGACGGTCTCTACTTCGGCGTGCTCGCGCTCGGCGACACCAGCTACGACGGCTACTGCCAGTCGGGCAAGAACATCGACGCCCGCTTCGAAGCGCTCGGCGGGACCCGGGTTGTCGACCGCACCGATTGCGACGTCGACTACGAGGATCCGGCGGCCGAGTGGATCGTTCGGGCCGTCGCTGCGGTGGCCGGTGTCGACGGTGATGCGGGGGCCGCTGCCTCGCCGGTTGCGCCCGCTCAGACGAAGACCAAGTCCCAGTGGACTCGCAAGAACCCCTATCCTGCAACCGTCCTCGCCAACCGGCTGTTGTCCGGCGAGGACTCAGCCAAGGAAGTCCGCCACTTCACCTTTGCGCTCGGCGAGGACGGTCTGGACTACGAGGCCGGAGATGGATTGGGCATCCGCCCGATCAACGACCCCGCCCTCGTCGAGGCGATCATCCATCAGCTCGGTGTCAGCGGCGATTACGTGGTTACCGCGAAAGACGGCTCGTCCGCACCGTTGGACCAGGTGTTGACCAGCGACTACGAGATCTCCATTCCCTCGCGCGATTTGATCGAAGACATCGCCCGACGCAGCGGCGACGCCGAACTGCAGCACATTCTCGACACGGAAGATCGGGAAGCGCTCGATGCGTGGCTGTGGGGCAAGGACGTTCTCGATCTCCTCCAGTTGGACAACAGCATTCGCCTGAATCCCGAGGATCTGCTTACACTTCTTCGTCCGCTGCAACATCGGGTCTATTCGATCTCCTCCAGCCCGCTGGCCCACGACGGCACCGTCCATCTGACGGTAGCGAGTGTGCGCTACCGCTCGGGCGAGCGGGACCGCGGCGGCGTCTGCTCGACGTACCTGGCGGACCGCGTCGGCGAGGGAGATCGGGTCGGAGTTTTTGTCTCCAAGAACAATTCGTTCCGCCTACCTGCCGATGACACTACTCCCGTCGTGATGATCGGACCCGGCACCGGTATCGCACCCTTCCGCGCTTTCCTGCACGAGCGTCGCGCGCGCAACGCGTCGGGGCAGAATTGGCTCTTCTTCGGCGATCAGCATCAGTCGAGCGACTTCATCTACGAGGACGAGTTGAACGGGCTGACCCGTGACGGTGTCCTGACTCGCCTCGATCTGGCCTTCTCGCGCGATCAGTCCGAGAAGATCTACGTCCAGACTCGTATGCGCGAGCAGGGCCGAGACTTGTTCGACTGGCTCGAAAACGGTGCGCACGTGTACGTCTGCGGCGACGCCACTCGGATGGCAAAGGACGTCGACGACGCATTGCACGACGTGGTCGCGGAGCACGGCGGATTGGATGCGGACGCCGCCGAGGATTACGTCAACAACCTCAAACGATCGAAGCGGTACCTAAGGGATGTCTACTGAGATGTGCCCGCACCGTGGCGAATGTCGTTGCGCAGCTTTGGCACGCATGTCGGACCTGGACGCACTGCTTGCGCGTCCGGGGTTCCGTGGTGGACTGATCGACACCGCACCTGACGTAGTCGGCGAAATGTTGCCGCTCTTGGACGACACCGTAGCAATCACCGTCGCAGGCCCGGTGGCTGTCAACGACTCGGGCAAGTACTCCGTTCCGACAGTTCCCGGAGATCCGTTGGTCTGCACGCCCGGGCTCGTCTCTCTGCGTTTGAACGTTGCCTCCCTCGGCTCGGTGGTGACCACGGAAGCAGAGCAGCACATACCGCCGACGCTCCGCATTTTCGACATCCACGGATCAAGTTCACACACCACGTATTTGACCCCGGCCTCGGATCGTCTCGCCTTCGAAGCGATGCGAACTGCGCCGAGCACTGCGAGGGAAACAAGCCCTCCCATCCAGACGTCGAATACGCCCGCATTCTGGGCCGAAGCCGATCAGCTGACACAGCTCGACTTCATCCTCGCGGACGGCGGCAGCGAACGTCGTAGCGGCCTGGTCGCTCTGGGCGCCCTCGGTTACCGGCGAGTCGATCCTCACCTCGTGGCTGCCGGGATGGAGCACCTGTCCTACCACCAACTTCCCGTCACGACCGTCGTCGCCGGGAACGGATGCCTGCAGATCCACCGTGGTGACCTCGACGCCGCAGCCATGTTCGGGGGGACGCTGACTTTGGCGTCCGACACCTGCCGGACGATGATCGACCTGAATGGTGTCTCGGAGTGCTGGCTGACTCGCACCCACGGCGTTCACGGCCTGACCAGCTCGATCGAGATGTACGACTTCCGCCGCAAATGCGTGGCAGTCTTCACCCAAACGGGTCCAACCGAACCCGCAGTCATGGGCGTGTGGGAAGACGTCATGAGTTCCATCTCGGCCGCATCCTGACACCGACAGATGCTGTGCGAGTGTAAGAAATCGGCGTACGGCGATAACCACATGGAGCCATCGACCCCTAACCTTAGGTCTCGGTCATTTGTCGTGCCTGCACCCTGAAGCTGATTCAAGGAGTTATCCATGCCCCGCCCTCTCGTCGAACCGTCGCTGGTCCCGGCCTTGCGCCCGGCGCTGCCTGCATTGGCTGCCGGGGTCGTCGCGGCCGCAGCGTCGGGGGTCGCGATGCTCGGGGCGCTCTGGTGCGTCGTGCAACTCATCGGTGAACCGTCGATGAGCTGGGCCGGGTGGGCATGTGCGCTATGGCCCGTGGGCGTCGCGCTCGCTGCCACATCGTCGTGGCTCTCGCACCACGCGGAATCGCTTTTCGAGGCAAGGGTTCGCCGCCAACTCGCAGCTCATCTCGTTCGACTGCCCGCAAGCACACTGTCCCGCTACAGCGGAGACGCACTGCGGAGGCTCGTTTCGGACGACATCTCGGCGCTGCACCATATGACTGCGCACCTACCGGCAGAGTTCGCCACACTCATCGTGGTCCCCGCGGTCACGATCGCGGCGTTAGTTGCCTCAGCCGGCCCCGTGGCGCTTCTCGCTCTGGCTCCCGGCATCGTGGCAGCTCTGTTCTACCTGGTCGTGATCCCCCGAATGGCCGCTCGGCACAGCGCTGAAAGCGCAGATGTCATGGGCGACATCGTGACTGCCGTGGACGACTATGCCCGCGGCATCCGCGTCTGCCGGATCTACGGCGCGCAGACCGGCGCTGCCGCCGACTATGCAGAATCGACAGCACGGTTCACCCGGGGAATGCAGGAGCGCGTTCGACTCGTGGCTACCCCTGCGGCCGTCGCCGTTGCCCTCATGCAGGCGACGGCGACGTTCGCGATCGCCTATGCCGTCGGATTTCACTGGGATGCAACGACGTTGGCCGCCACCATTCTCTTCAGCCTCGCAATCGTGACACCGGCCCTGCGACTCGGGCACGGCCTCGACTACGTCGCGGCTGGACGCTCTGCTGCGGTCCGGCTCGCCACTGCCCTGAACGAACCCACTCTCCCTGCCGGTGAAGCACTCACCGTTCCGGCGGCGAGTCCCTCCGACCACCTGGAGATCGTCGACCTGACTGTCACGATCACGGACCGCAGAGTCGTCGACGGCGTCACGCATGCATTCCGCCCAGCCGCGATCACTGCGATCACGGGACCGAGTGGAGCGGGCAAGTCGACGCTCCTGAAAGCATTGGCCGGCTTCGAGATCCCGGAACTGGGTACCGTCCGCTACGCAGGTCGTAGCATCACCGCGATCGACGAGAACCTGCGGCCACCGTCCGTTCTGCTCACACCCCAGGGCGCAGACGTGTTACCTGCCACGGTGCGCGAGAACATCGCGCTGGCCGCCCCCGATGCAACGGACGCGGAATACACCGCCGCACTACGCCGGGCACAGATCGACGTCAGCCTCGACGCCCACGCCACTTCACTCTCCGGAGGAGAACGTCAGCGCGTCGGGATCGCTCGGGTGTTCCTCTCGCCCGCAGCAGTACTGCTGCTCGACGAGCCGACCAGTGCACTCGACGATCGGACAGCGGCAGAACTGCTGAAAGAACTGCGGCACCTCGCGCACGACGAAGGAAAGACGGTCGTGATCGTCACCCACGACCCCGCTCTTGCAGACGATGCCGACGATCGACTCGACCTCGGCGGTCGAAACCTGAACGAGGCTGCCTCGCACAATGCAGCCCTGACTGGAGCCGAATAATGAACAGCGCCAATGCAGCCCGACGACGCTTGATCACCATCGGACTCGGTTGGGTGTCCGTTGCTGTCCTCGAGGCGATCGCGTACACCACCCTCGCGCTCTCGATCGCTGATCACCGGTCGCCGGTTCTCGTCCTGGCCACGGCCACCATCGCTCTCTTCGTGACCGTCCTGGTCTCGCGGGGCGGTTACTTCACCGGGGCTCGACTCGTGGGCGATCTCTACGACGCTCTCGGCGACGCCTTCGCCCGTGCGAAACTGTCCTGGTTCACCGACGACAACCGGGCACTGCTCGCCACCGTCGCCGGGCGCGGAATCCCGTCGCTGATGAGTGTTCCCGCGCACCAACTTCAGACCTTCCTGGTTGCACCGCTGATCCCGCTGCTCCTGCTTCCTGGGATCGCGGTCGTCGCGGGGCCAGGCGTCATGCTGCTCGTCGGTGGACTGCTCGCCGTGTCGCTCGTCGCTCAGACGCTGGCCCAACGTGCGCTCAGCCGAGCGGACGAGCGCCGACACGAAGCCGAGCTCGCAGCAACTCAGTCGACACTCGAGCTCACCGACCACCTCGAATTACTGCGCACAGCAGCCGGTCCCACACGTTCCGTCGAACGAATCGAGCGAAGCTGGCGGAATCAGGAAGCCGCGCTTGCACGGACAAATCTCGCCGCGGCACCAGCGACATTCATCTCGGCGATCGCCACCGTTGTGCCGCTGGCAGGTGCAGTGATTTTCCTCGCCGCCACCGGATTCGACGATCCCGCAGCCGCTCTCGCGCTTGTCATCCTCACCGCCCGCGCCGCTGCGCCGCTCGACGAACTCGCCCTGGCCGGAATCGGAGTCAACGAGCTGCGCGCAACGGTTCGCGACTACCGCACAGCGACTTCGGCTCCCGCACTGGCCGAGCCCGCACCCTGGGACGCCGCGCGCCCTGTTGGAACGGACATCGAGGTCGCCGGGGTAGATCACGCTCCGGTTCTGCGTGGCATCACCGCGAAGATCCCCGCGGGTGAGCGAGTTCTCGTCGCAGGACGCTCGGGTACGGGGAAGAGCACACTTCTCGGGCTGCTCATGCGCTTCGACGATCCGGACCAAGGCAGCGTCACTCTGGGCGGAGTTTCACTGCGCGACTTGCCCTACGACGACCTGGCGGCACACATCGGCTACGTGCCGCAGGACCCACTCGTGTTCTCGGGCACCCTCGGGGAGAACATCGGACTTGGAAGACCGGGCGCTACCGAAACCGAGATCGAGGACGCCGCCAGGCGCGCTGCCCTCGGCGCCGTTCTCGACCGCTCGACGCTCGGCATTCATCAGGACATCGGACACCAGGGTGCCGCTCTCTCCGGTGGCGAACGTCAGCGGGTGGCGATCGCTCGCGCCTTCCTCAAAGACGCTCCCGTCCTGGTTCTCGACGAAGCCACCTCGGCCCTCGACGAGGCCACCGAGCGCCGTATCGCCGGCGCCGTGCGGGAATTGGCGGCCACCGTCTTCGTCGTCACCCACCGTGACCCCGCCATCTGGGAGCCCACCCGCACGATCACCCTCTGACATCGCTTGTCTTACACGCGTGGATACATTGCCGGTCCCGTCGCACCCAGGTGATGACCGCAGTCGGCGATTTCAGCTCAGCCGCTCGATGATGGTGACGTTCGCGGTCCCGCCACCCTCACACATGGTTTGGAGTCCGTACCGTCCATCAATGCGGTCCAACTCGTGCAACATCGTGGCGAACAACTTGGTGCCAGTGGCCCCAAGAGGGTGGCCCAATGCGATTCCACCACCGTTGGGATTGACCCGGGAGGGATCTGCACCCGTCTCGATCAACCAGCTCAGAACTACCGAAGCGAATGCCTCGTTCATTTCTACGGTATCCATCTGGCCGATCGCCATGCCGGATTTCGCCAGTGCATACTTCGTCGCGGGTATCGGCGCCGAGAGCTGCAGCATCGGATCGTCGCCGCGCACGCTCATATGATGAATGCGCGCACGTGGCTTCAATCCATGAACCTCGAGCGCCTTCTCGGAGACGATCAGGGCCGCTGATGCGCCGTCACAGATCTGCGAAGCCACAGCAGCCGTCAGCAACGAGCCATCCCTCAATGCGGGCAGTGCAGCCATCTGCTCCATGGATGTCTCTCGTGGGCATTCGTCAACGACGCATTGGCCCAATGACACTGTCTCACGCTCGAATCGGCCGTCTGTGATGGCAGCACGGGCACGCTGATGCGATTGCAGTGCCCATTCCTCCATGTCTTCACGGCTGATACCCCATTTCTTGGCAATCAGGTCGGCGCCGACGAACTGTGAGATTTCGGCCTCACCGAATCGTGCTGCCCACCCCCGGGACTTGCTGAAGGGCGTGTCGAATCCGTACTCGTTGCCGGCACGCATTGCCGCCGAGATAGGAATCGAGGACATGTTCTGCACACCGCCGACAAGCATCACATCTTGGGTCCCGCTCATGACCGCTTGCGCTGCGAAGTGGACGGCTTGCTGTGAAGATCCGCATTGTCTGTCGACTGTCGTTCCTGGGATGTCCAAGGGTAGGCCTGCTGAAAGCCAGGCGGTGCGGGCAATGTTGCCCGATTGCGGCCCGATAGCGTCGACACAACCGAAGATCACATCGTCGACGGCCATCGGGTCCAGTCGAGTGCGGTCGAGAATCGATGTGATCACGTGGGCCCCCATGTCCGCTGGGTGCTCTCCTGCGAGCGAGCCGTGCCGTTTACCCACCGGAGTGCGGAGCGCATCGACGACATAAGCCTGAGGTGCAACCATACGAACTCCTTCGAAATCGAGCTTTGTCGGGCTTTCGATGTCGCACACACTTTAGCGATCAAGCATTTGTTTGGTAGATGAAACGTGATTTCGAGACCCGCAGCCACCACCACAGGATTGGTCTCCGCACTTCTATCCAACGAAATCCACTGCTGTCGCAATCATTCGACAGTTCGAGGCTCGACCCCCAAACGCGACTTGGCTGCCCACGCCGCAGACCCCTCACGCCAGCGTGAAACGGCGAAAGATGGGAGAACAGCTGCGGGAGTGCATCTTCGAGCGGAACGAGCGCATCATCCATATCCATTGCCTTCCCTGAGAAATCGTTCAGCCCGCCTTGCGAACAACACCAGCTTTGTCGAGCTACACCGCAAGCCGGCTGGCCGATGGCTGGAAAGTTAGTACTTTCGGTGGAGCCCAGCATGATTGGGCTATTCACCGCCCAATACAGGCTTCGTATACCGATACGCGTTGCAAGACAACGATTCTACAAACGGTCACGCACTCAGCGATTCACGAACCGCCGCTGGCTCGAAAACTGGATCCCCTTGCGGTAATTGCGCTCCGGGTAGAGCATGGGCACCACACCGTCTTCGATTACCGGAGGTTACCGTGACGAATCTCGTACGCCGACTATCTGCCTGCGTATCCATAGTGGCCGTTTCGGTTCTCGCGCCCGCAGCCGTTGCCTCCGCTGCGGTCACCGTTCCGTTCCAGATCAACCCGGCGCCGTTCGGGAACCCAAACGGCAGCTTCGACGCACCCCCTGTCCACTGTGTGGCGGTAGTCGGCGAACAACCTGGCACGGTGACGATCACCGGCGCCAAAGACGAGCGGTGGGGTTGCATGCTTTCGACGGAAGTGCGCTGGATGAACCTCTCGACAGGAGCCTCCGGCTCCGGTCGGCTTTCTGGCGACAACCAAGGAACCCCGGGAGAGGCAACCCTGCAGACTGGAGCCGGGCAAGTTGCCGTCGCCATATTGCCTGCCGCCGGACCTGTCACCCCGGGTTTCGCAACCTTCTTCGTCCCATAGGCAACCCTCAAACCCGGGACACCTGCTGTACGAACGACCCGTCGCCACACAATCGTGTGGCGACGGGTGAGTGCTTTCCGTTCTGCAGTTGCGTGCCTACAGCTTCGCGCTGATGAGCGGCACGATATGTTCAGCCGCCCACATCGTTCCGATCGGGCCACCGCTCGTGATTGCCCACAGAACGTCGCCACCGTCGGCGGTGCGAGGAGGCAGAGCGACCCAACGACCGGAGGACACCACTCCCAGCGCTTGGAAGAGCTTCCCGCCGGTCAGCTTGTCGAAATCCTCCTCGCTTCCGGCGGCACTGCGGCCGATCAGCAGGAAGTCCGCATCGATGTTCTCGAGAAGTTCCTCGCCGACAGTGCTTTGGGTGACGAACTCCTGTGCACGCGGATTCTCGGCAAAACCGAGCTCACCCAAGAAAGTTGCCGGCGCCGAGCCGGGAGCTGAAAGGTACTGCAACCCGTTGCCGGTTCCGTAGAAGATCGCCCAGGTTGCAGTCAAGCCAGTGAGTTCAGGGTTCTCCTGACGCACCTTCGCAAAGTATTGATCATGGTCGGTCACGATCTTTTCGGCTGCCTTCGAGAGGTCGAGTGTCTCGCCGAGTACGCGGATCGATTCCTTCCACGGCACGAGCATCCGCGACTTCGTGTCGGGGCTCGTCACCACCGGTGCGATGGAGGACAAACGTTCGTAGTAATCGCCCATCGACAAACCACCCAGGCCGTCGGCCCAGCCGACGGCGACGATGAGGTCAGGTTCGCTCGCGGCGATCGCTTCGACGGGAAGTGTGCCGCCCATCGCGAACTCGAAGGTGTCGAGATCCTCTGCGCCGTAAGGCAGCAAGTACGACTGGGAAGCCGACTCCTTGACCATCGACGAGGAGAGAACGGGTTTGACGCCGAGCGCGAGGAGCATTTCCGTGTCGACGGCATTGGGGACGATTGCGGCAACCCGCTCCGGGCGCTTCTCGAGAATACTTGTACCATATGGCGATTCCAGGGTCAGCGGGTAAGTAGTCGTTCCTTCCGCAGCGGGAAGGGCGTTCCCCTCCGAACCGGGAGTGGACGCCGTTTTCGAGTTTTCGGCCGAGGCCGAGCACCCGGTTACGAGGAGCGCTGCGGCGAGCGCGGCCCCGATCAGTCCGATGATCCGTGATCGTCTGGTGCGCAGGACTGTCATTTCTGCCTTTCGGTGTTATCGAGCGCTTCGGTCTTACCGAGCGATGGAGCCGGGTCAGGAATCTGTGCGCACTGTGTCGCTGCGTTTCCAGTAGCCGGTGAAATCGATGTCGGTCTTCGCAATTCCTCGATCACGAATCAAATGACGCCGAAGCGAGCGAATCGTCGCCTGTTCGCCTGCAAGCCAAGCGAATACGCGTCCGTCAGGCCATTCGACTGCACTGACCGCGTCGAGCAACAAAGAATTAGTGCCGGGCTCCGCCCCCTCGCGTGGCAACCACGTGACACTCACCCCGGGCAACTCGCGCACCGATTGAATGTGAGCCGAGTCCGCAATTTCGACGAACACATGCCCCCTGGCATCGGCAGGCAATTCCTCGAGCAGACGTGCGATCGCAGGTAGCGCCGTCTCGTCACCGACGACGAGCAGATACTCGCAATCTTCCGGGAGTCCCTGCGATACAGAGGGACCCGCGATGTGCATTCGGTCGCCCGGGCCGGCGTCGCGCGCCCAGGTGGTAGCAACTCCACCGCCGTGAACGACGAAATCGACGTCGAGTTCACTTGTTCGCGGATCGTAACGGCGCACGGTGTACGCGCGGGCAAGTGGACGGCGTCCCGCTGCGAAAGTCACAGTGCCGTCGACTATCACCGGCAAGACCGGATCGGTTTCGCCAGGATAGGCGAACAACAATCGGAGGTCGTCGTCGAAGCCGGTGCTGACGAAGGCGGGCTCGGCAAAGCCATCGGCGTTTGTGAAGGTGTCGAGCTGCGCTCCGGTGAGCGTCACTCTCCGCATGCCCGGCGTCACGTCTGTCACCCGACGTACCTCGAGTTCACGCAAGGTGACTGAGTACGCCGTTGTCGGACGGGTGTTTCGGGGCACGGAAAGACTCCACGGAAGCGCACAGACGGGGGGGTTCGACCCACGCTCGATCACGGCGGAAGGGCCATTGAATAAAGCTAGCCTCCCCTAATCGGCTACGGTTATCCGTGCGTGCCGACTTCTTACACTCATCGGTGGCTGCGTGAGAAAGCATCTGAATCGGGAGGGCATACGTGGGACCACGGTTGGTGTTCTCCGCGGGCGAAGTCCCCGAGATCCCCGCGTCCCGACTCTCCTTGATCGCGAATGCACGTGAGCCACTGCTCTTCTGGGTACACACCGGACACGCGGAACTACAGATTGGCGACCGCACCCGCAGCGTGACCGCTGGGGCGGCAGCCTGGGTGCCCGCGGGAATCGCCTACAGCATCCGAGTCGACCCGGGAGCGGTCGCGTTTCCCATTCCGATGCCCGCTGCCGACCTGCCGCCCACGTTGAACCGGATCATCGATTTCGAGATCCCGGCAGCCTGGCAGGACTGGCTCGTCCACCAGTTCGCGCACAACTTGGGATTTCTGCGCGGTGGGGCGACTGTGGGGGCCGGACTACTCGAGCTTGTCGCGGGGGCCCATTCCAACGACGCCGACGCTTCGGTGTCGTACGCCCCACCGAATTTGCCACGCTCGGCCGAGACCCTCGAGATCGCTCGCACGCTTCTACGGACGCCAGCCGACGACACGGAGCTTTCCCAGTTCGCCCGGCAACTCAAGATCGGCGTCCGCACCCTGCAGCGCCGATTCACGGAGGAGACGGGGTTGCCTTTCGCGCGTTGGCGCACCTCGGCCCGGATCGCGGCAGCAATCGCATACCTGAACTCCGGCCGCGAAATCGGATGGACGGGTGGGCAGGTCGGATTCGCGACGCCCGCGGGATTCACCCGTGCCTTCCGTGAACACACCGGTGTGACACCCAGTGACTACACACGTGCAAACCAAGGCTCAGCGCCGATCCATGAGAACGAGACCTTGGCACAGAGCGTCGCACTCTTGTCCGAGGAAGGCGCCCACTCAGGCTCGGCGCCGATACCGCCGACGATTCCCGCAAGCGGAACGTGGGCCAGGGTCAACAACTTTCACGTCATCGTCTGGATCTACCGAGGCTCCGCCCGGGTCACTTTCGGCGACCGAACCTGGAATCTGAGGCGGGGCGACGCGATGTGGCTTCCCGCGGGAGTACGCAACAGCGTCGAGATCGCGGAGGGTTCGCTTCTACTTCCGCTCGGATCCCAGCCTGGCGACTCTCCCGTCACTGCACCGCCGCCACGAGTGCTGCACTTCGCGCGCGAAGCGGAGGCGTATCTGTTGCACACGGTCGTTGCGAATTACACCCTTCTGCGCCCCGAAATCCATGACCCAGCGAGGATCTCGAGGCTGATCCGAAACAGCGCGGCGACGCGGACACCCGGCGGCCGAACCGATCCTGTCGAAACGATCCTTACCGCACTCCGCGCGGACCCCACCGATTCGCGCACGCTGCCGGAGTGGAGCGCTCGACTCGGCGTCGACGAGGGCCTGCTCCACAAACGCTTCGTAGCGGCCACCGGCCAGAGCTTCCCGCGCTGGCGCGGTCAGTTGCGGATGACCCTCGCCCGCGCTTATCTCGAGGAGGGCTTCTCGGCCGGAGAGACCGCCCGTCGACTCGGCTACGCGCACGCGTCCGGATTCACCAAGGTCTTCATCGGTGCCCACGGCATGTCGCCCCGGGACTACCAGCGCCGCGGATGGCGGGGAACGGTCGAAGGACTCATCGACTCGTGACCTTCCGACGGATGAGTCCTTCGATCCGTCGTGTCGCCCGCCGAAACGGTCTCGAACTGGCACTACTTCCTTGACTAAATTTTCAGTCAAGGTTTACGCTCCATGCAAGCAGGACGCGGACCGGGCGCGCACGCACACAGCACAAGGAGTCACCGCAATGCAAAGACGTCGGTTCATTCAGGCAGCCGCCGCTGCGCTCAGTGGCCTCTTTTTGGCAGGTTGCGGCGATTCCGACTCAGCCTCGCGCGGGAGCGATGGCAGCAACGATCTTCGCGAGTGGGTGATGCCGGAAGAGGGGGATCCGCACAAGCGCACCTGGATGGCGTTCGGTGCCAGCGAAGCGATCTGGGGAGCAGCCCTCCTGCCCGAGGTCCAGCGCAACCTCGCGACGATCGCGCAGACCATCGCGCAGTTCGAGCCCGTCTCGATGCTTGTTCGTTCCGAGGAACTGGACTTGGCTCGCTCCCTCGTCGGCCCATCGGTCGAACTGATCGCCGCGCCTCTCGACGACCTCTGGATGCGCGACACCGGCCCTGTATTCGTGAAAGGCAACGGGACCAAAGCGGGTATCGATTTCAACTTCAACGGTTGGGGCGAGAAGCAGGATTTTGATCAGGACGGCCAGGTCGCAGCTTTCGTTGCCGCCCGCGCGGGAGTCGAATCATTGCCTACCGACCTGATCCTCGAAGGCGGCGGCATCGAGGTCGACGGCGAAGGCACAGCCATCATCACCGAAAGCTGTGTACTCAACAACAACCGCAACCCGGGATGGTCGAAGTCGGACGTCGAAGCCGAACTCGGCCCCCTGCTCGGTCTCGACAAGATCATCTGGCTACCGGGAATCGCCGGCAAGGACATCACGGACGGCCACACGGACTTCTACGCCCGTTTCGCACGCCCAGGTGTCGTGGTCGCAGGCCTCGACACAGACCCGGAGTCGTTCGACCACGACGTGACCGCACGTCACCTCGAGATTCTCCAGAACGCGACCGACGCACGGGGACGGAAGCTGGAAGTGGTGGTCCTCGAGGCGCCGGTCGCGATCAGGCCCGACTTCGAATCGGACGATTTCGCAGCCGGATATATCAACTTCTACGTATGCAATGGGGCGGTCATCGCACCCGAGTTCGGTGACCCCGAGGCCGACCAGGCCGCCAGAAGTGAATTGGAGCGCCTCTTCCCCGACCGCCGTGTCGTGCAGATCAACATCGACGCCATCGCCGCGGGTGGTGGCGGCATTCACTGCACCACCCAGCAGGAACCCGCGGACTAGAAACCTGTCCCGACCACCCTCGTAGAATTCGGACTCGTGTCGAACCGCCAAACGCAAATCTTGGAAGCAGCAGTCCGCGTCATTGCCCAACACGGCGTACGCGGGCTGAGGGTGGAGACGCTCGCTGCCGAGGCCGGAGTGTCGACGGCACTCATCTACTACCACTTCCAGAACCGTGCAGGTGTGCTGCGCCGGGCCCTCGATCACATCAACGATCGCGCCGCGCTGTACACCGAAAGTGCCTTCACGGAGACAGACCCTCGTGCGCAGCTCGAGCAGATGCTCCTGCTGGAGTTTCAGAATGCCCCGAAGATTCGAGAGAACAGCATCGCCTGGGGTGAACTCCGAGCAAGCGCAGTCTTCGCCGACGAACTGCGCGAACCGCTACGCACCACGACGCAAGAGTGGGCAGACGACGTCGAATCTTTGATCCGCCAAGCGCGGGACGCCGGACTCGCTGACCCGAAGGCAAGCCCGGCCGACGCCGCCGAGCGACTCACCGCCCTGGTCGAGGGTTTGAGTGAGCGCTGGCTGAGCGGCTCGATCCCCATCGAACGAGCCAGAGAACTGCTCACCGGCGCGATCAGTGTGGAGATCGATCCGAGCTAGCCTCTACCGCTCGCCGACGCCCTTCGATTCCGGAGACAGAGCCGGGAACCAGATGTCGGTCAGAACTTCGGCGGCCTGAATCCGCGTCACATCGATTGTCCCCTGCACGGCCCAGCGTGTGAAGAATCGCTCCAACTGACTCACGAGCAGTTCGACGCGCAACCGTGCCTCGTCGTGCTGTTCCTCCGGCCAACGGCCCAGGTACTTGGGCATGGCATTCGGTAGTTGGGTCATACCGTCTCGCGCTGTCTCGCGGAACTCCGGTTCGAGTGCCACGGCCTCGTCCCAGGCCGGCAGCAGGCGTTTGTTCTCGTCGAACCAGTCGAAGGCACGCTCCAGCCAAGCCGTGAATTCCACGCGAGAGTTCGTGTCGAGAACCCGATCGAGATCGATGTAGAAAGCGAACGCACTCGCCGCCATCCCGGCCGCGCCGATCGTCTTGAGCATCTCCACCTTGCTGGCGAAATGCACGTAGAACGTGGCTCGACTGCATCCGACGACCGAGGCGATGTCGTCGACCGTGACAGCCGCGTATCCCCGTTCCTCGAACAGAGTGCGTGCGGCGTCCACGAGTTTGGCCCGCGTCGCGCGTTTCTGCTCGTCGCGAAGTGTTCCCCGCCTGTTCTTCGGGCCGTCCGTAGTCGTGCTCACGTCGCCCACCTTGCTCGCATTTCAACCTCCTGGCAAATCACCGACTCGCCGTCACCAAAAAACATTGCGTCATTCATTGACACAACGTCAGCGAATGGCGCACTATGACTCAAGTCACTTCTCGGGCTTCGATTCTTCTTCTCGCACGCCCGAGACAGAACAGAAAGCGATGGCGAATGAGCCCCTCCCCCTTGCCGAGCGTGTGCATCATCGGCGCCGGGCCTACCGGAATCACGACGGCCAAGCGAATGAAGGAATTCGGAATACCCTTCGACTGCTACGAAGCGTCCGACGAGGTCGGCGGAAACTGGTACTACAAGAATCCCAACGGGATGTCGGCCTGCTACCAGAGCCTGCACATCGACACGTCGAAGTGGCGCTTGGCATTCGAGGACTTCCCGGTCTCCGCTGACCTTCCCGACTTCCCGCACCACTCCGAACTCTTCCAGTACTTCAAGGACTACGTCGAGCACTTCGGACTGCGTGAGTCGATCATCTTCAACACCAGTGTTGTTGCAGCAGAACGTGATACAGACGGGCTGTGGACCATCACGCGCTCGGACGGCGAAGTTCGCACCTACGACGTCCTGATGGTCTGCAACGGACATCATTGGGATCCCAACATCCCGGACTACCCAGGTGAGTTCGACGGGGTCCTCATGCACAGCCACAGCTACAACGACCCGTTCGACCCGGTCGACATGCGCGGCAAAAAGGTAGTCGTGGTCGGAATGGGCAACTCCGGCTTGGATATTGCCTCCGAACTGGGCCAGAGATACCTCGCCGACAAGCTCATCGTGTCGGCTCGCCGTGGAGTCTGGGTACTGCCGAAATATCTCGGCGGTGTACCCGGCGACAAACTGATCACCCCGCCCTGGATGCCGCGTGGTCTACGACTGTTCCTGAGTCGTCGATTCCTCGGCAAGAATCTGGGAACGATGGAAGGCTACGGTCTGCCGAAGCCGGACCACCGCCCCTTCGAGGCCCACCCCTCGGCCAGCGGCGAGTTCCTCGGACGCGCCGGCTCAGGCGACATAACCTTCAAGCCTGCCATCACCAAACTCGACGGAAAGCAGGTTCACTTCGCGGACGGCACCGCCGAGGACGTCGACGTGGTCATCTGCGCCACCGGCTACAACATCAGCTTCCCCTTCTTCAGCGATCCGAATCTGCTGCCGGACAAAGACAACCGATTCCCACTGTTCAAACGAATGATGAAGCCCGGCATCGACAACCTCTTCTTCATGGGACTGGCGCAGCCCATGCCGACACTCGTCAACTTCGCCGAGCAGCAGAGCAAACTCGTCGCGGCCTACCTGACCGGCAAATACCAACTGCCGTCTGCGAACGAGATGCAGGAGATCACCAAAGCCGACGAGGCGTACTTCCTCGCCCCCTATTACAAGTCGCCGCGGCACACCATCCAGCTCGAGTTCGATCCCTACGTCCGCAACATGAACAAGGAAATCGCCAAGGGCACCAAGCGTGCTGCGGCCTCCGGAAACAAGCTACCTGTTGCCGCGCGTGCAGCAGCACACGAACTCGAGAAGGCGGATCGCGCATGAGTCTGGTGAACGGTCACTGCGACAACGAGTTCGACGCCGTCCGAGCGGCTTTCGAGACTCAACTCGAATCCGGTGAAGAACTCGGCGGCTCCGTTGCCATCACCGTCGACGGAGAATCCGTGGTCGATCTCTGGGGCGGGTACGCCGACGAATCCCGTACCACTCCATGGGGCAGCGACACCATCGTCAACACGTTCTCCATCACCAAGACCATGACGGCCCTGTGTGCGCTCCTGCTGGTCGAACGCGGCCAATTGGACGTGTACCAGAAAGTTGCTCACTACTGGCCCGAATTTGCGGCAAACGGTAAGGAAGACATCGAAGTTCGCCACCTCCTGTCGCATACGTCTGGCGTCTCCGGTTGGGAGCGCCCGATCGAACTGACGGACATCTACGACCTCGAGGCGTCCACCGCTCGCCTCGCTACCCAGAAGCCTTGGTGGACCCCGGGTACGGCGTCGGGCTATCACGCGATCAACTACGGCCATCTCGTCGGTGAGGTCATTCGTCGCATCGACGGGCGAACTCTCGGCAGGTTCTTTGCCGAAGAGCTTTCCGGTCCACTGGGAGCCGACTTCCATATCGGCACGTCCGCAGAGCATTTCGGTCGAATCGCCACCATGGTTCCGCCGCCCGCGTTGGAGTTCGACCTGTCCACGCTCGACCAGGACAGCATCTTCATCAAGACCCTGACCTGCCCACTGCTCGACTACCCCGAGGTCAACACCGCACCCTGGCGGGAAGCCGAGATCGGCGCAGTCAACGGCCACGGCAACGCACGTTCTATCGCTCGGGTCCAATCCCTGATCTCGAACGGTGGTGTGCTCGACGGCCGGAAGCTGCTCTCGCAGAGCACCATCGACCTGATTTTCGAGATCCAAGCCGACGGTATCGATCTCGGGATCATGACACCACTCAAGTTCGGCATCGGCTACGGACTGCCACATCCGGTTACCGCGCCACTGATTCCCGACGGACGCGCCTGCTGGTGGGCAGGTATCGGCGGCTCGATGCTGGTCAACGATCTGGACCGACGGATGACCTTCGCCTACGTCATGAACAAGATGGCACCGGGTCTGATCGGATCCGACCGCAGCAACGCGTACCTGAGCGCCGCATACAACTCCGAGGTCAGCGAGGTCAGCTCATGAAGGCAGCCCAGCTCATGGGGCCCGGGCTCCTGGAAATCAACGACGTGCCGGTCCCGGAGATCGGCCCGTCGGAACTACTGATTCGGGTGGGCGCAGCGGGAATCTGCCACTCCGATCTCCATCTCCTGCACTTTCCGTACAAGATGCGCGAAGAACCGCTGACTATCGGCCACGAAATTGCCGGCACGATCGAAGCCGTCGGGAGTGGCGTCGACGGCCGTTCCGTCGGAGAGCGTGGCGTCGTCTACCTCTGTTGGTCATGTGGACAGTGCCGAGAATGCATGAGCGGCAACGAGAATATGTGCCTCGCCGCTGGACGCACCGCGATGCCGCCCTGCCCCGGGCTTGGTCCCGAAGGCGGGATGGCCGAGTACGTCAAGATCCCGGCTCGCTCATTCGTACCCATCGGAGACCTCGACTTCCTGCAGGCCGCACCTCTCGCCGATGCGGCACTGACGAGCTACCACGCCATTCGCGGTGCCCGCGAACATCTCCAGCCCGGTACCACCGCCGTCGTGATCGGCGTCGGCGGACTCGGTCACGTTGCAGTACAGATACTTCGCGCAATCAGTGCCGTGCGCATCATCGCCGTCGATGTCGGACAGGATCAACTCGATCTCGCCAAACGTTGCGGCGCCGACATCACGCTCGAATCGGGACCGGACACCGCGCAGCACATCCTCGACCTCACGTCGGCCAGAGGCGCAGAAGTCATCTTCGACTTCGTCGGTATCGACGCAACTGCACAGATGTCCGTTCAAGCGGTTGCGCCGAACGGCGCGTATCGAATGGTGGGCCTCGGAGGCGGAAACCCCGGAATCACTGCCGAAGCTGCCGGCGGACCGGGCTGGCCGTGGGGCGCATCGATCCGGAAGTCCTACGGCGGCACCAGAAACGACCTCGTCGATTCCATCGCCCTGGCACAGGCCGGTCTGGTAACGGTAGAAGTAGCCCGCTTCGACCTCGCTGATGCCCGCGACGCACTCGACCGTCTCGAACACGGCAAGGTCACCGGACGCGCAGTGCTCGTACCCTAATCTTCGAAAGGCACTTCACGTGACTACTTCCGCTGATACACAAGCATTCATCGCGTCCGTCATGGCTGGGCTGACCGGCCCCGGTGGTCCTTTCGAGATGCAAGTCGAGGATGTACTGGGCAGTTCGATGCCCGTCATGAAGAACCGTGACAAGGCACTCGGCGACGTGCTCGCTGCATCCTTCGACTACGGATCACGCGACTACCTGGTGACCAAGGACCGACGCTTCAGCTACCTCGAGCACGGCGAGGCCGTAGCAGCATTGGCGACGGCGCTGCGCGAGCGGTACGGCGTCCGCAAGGGTGATCGGGTCGGCATACTTGCTGCCAATACGCCGGAATGGGTGATGACCTTCTGGGCGGCTCAGTCCCTCGGTGCCATCGCCGTCGGATTCAACTCGTGGTGGGTGGCCCGCGAGGTGGCGTACGGCATCGATCACACCACCCCCACAGTGGTGATCGCCGACGCCAAACGCGCGCAGATTCTTTCCGAACTGAACACCGATGTTCCCGTACTCACGATGGAAGAAGATCTACCTACCTTGATGGAGAAGTATTCGGGATCGACACTGCCCCGTACTTCCGTCAACGAGGACGATCCGGCCGTCATCCTGTACACGAGCGGAACCAGCGGCCGCCCCAAGGGGGCTGTTCACAGTCACCGAAACGTGTTGGCCGTCATCGACTACCACCGCTACAGCGATCGCCTCGCTGCGGCGTTCACCGGCAAACCCAGCGACGGCCGACCGAGTGACTTGCGGTATCTGCTGACCGCGCCGCTGTTTCACATTGCAAGCCTGCATAACCTGGCGATCCCACGACTCGCGACGGGCGGAGCGGTGGTCATCCATCAGGGCGCCTTCGACGTCGACGAAGTCCTTTCCCTCGTCGAACGCGAGAAGGTCACAAACTGGGCGGTGGTCCCCACCATGGCAACCCGTCTCCTCGAGTACGGCAGTCTCGAGAAGTACGACCTGACCTCACTGAGCGCCTTTGCGCTCGCGTCTGCGCCGTCATCTCCGGCCTTGCAGGACCGACTGCGCGCACGCCTGCCTTTTGCGCAGCACACCTTGGTCGACAGCTACGGGCTCACCGAATCCTCCACCGGCATTTCAGTTGCCACACCACCGGAACTTGCCGCGTTCCCCGGAACTCTCGGCCGGCCGATCATCGGGGTGAGCGTGGAGGTGCGCGACCCCTTCGGTGTTGCAGTCCCCGACGGCGAGGAAGGTGAGATCTGTGCGCGCAGCGCCTATGTGATGTTGGGGTACTGGAACGACGAGACCGCGACTGCAGCCGCTATCGGTCCTGATCGATGGCTCCGAACCGGCGACTTCGGAGTGTTCGAGGACGGCCGGCTCCGCCTGACGGGTCGCCGATCCGACCTGATCCTGCGCGGCGGCGAGAACGTCTATCCTCTCGAAATCGAGCAGACCATCGACGAGCATCCCGCCGTACTCGAATGCGCTGTGATCGGCATTGATTCGGCAGACCTCGGCCAAGAAGTTGCAGCCGTCGTCGTTTTGCGGAGTGAGGGAGCCGCCGGCGAAGAAGAACTACGCGACTAT
Organism: Rhodococcus sp. SG20037; assembly: GCF_031763325.1. NCBI lineage: Bacteria > Bacillati > Actinomycetota > Actinomycetes > Mycobacteriales > Nocardiaceae > Rhodococcus > Rhodococcus sp. SG20037. Next base: position 5,956,929 of record NZ_CP134497.1, read on the forward strand.
GTCGCCGAACGACTGGCTTACTTCAAGGTGCCGGTGAAGTGGAAACTGAGCACAACTCCTCTGCCCCGCAACGCAACCGGAAAAACGATACGTGCAAAGGTGGTTCTCTCATGACCTACGACGCCGTGATCAACAACGGTCTGTGGTTCGACGGCACCGGGGCCAAACCAGCTGTCCGCAATCTGGGTATCCGCGATGGGTTGGTTACTGCCATCTCCCTCGATCCACTCGACGAAACCGACTGTCCCCGTGTAATCGACGCGAGGCGCAAGTGGGTGATCCCGGGCATCGTGGACATCCACACTCACTACGACGTCGAGATCCTCGAAGGCCCGGCGCTGAGCGAATCTCTCAGACACGGGGTCACGTCGATCTTTGTCGGATCGTGTTCCCTGTCCACCATTCACGCCAGCCCCTCCGACGCGGGTGATCTCTTCGGCAGAGTAGAGGCAATTCCGCGTAAGCACGTCGTCGACGCACTCAACCGTGCCAAGACCTGGAACTCTGCGAGCGAGTATGTTGCTGCACTAGAGGCGCTTCCGCTAGGTCCCAACATTGCAGCCTTCATCGGACACTCCGATATGCGGGCCGCCGAGATGGGACTGGATCGTGCTACCAGGAAGGACGTCCATCCCACAGACGCCGAACTCGCGTCGATGGAAGCACAGTTGACCGAAGCTCTCGACGCAGGATTCGTCGGGATGTCCAGTCAGCAATTGTTGTTCGACAAACTCGACGGCGAGACCTGCCGCTCACGCACGCTGCCGTCGACGTATGCAACCACGAAAGAACGACGCCGACTCAATGCGATCCTGCGCCGTCGGGGACGGGTATTTCAGGCCGGACCTGACCTCTCCAACCCGATGAGTACCGGAGCGATGGCGTTCTCCAGCGCGGGTATCTGGCGTAAGCGACTCAAGACGAGCATGCTTTCGGCGGCCGACATCAAGTCCAACAAGTTGGCCGTGGTGATACTCGGCCCACTGGCACACTTGGTCAATCGACTCGGCGGCGACCTGCGCTGGCAGCACCTGCCAGTTCCCTTCGAGGTATATGCCGACGGCATCGACCTGGTTGTCTTCGAGGAGTTCGGATCTGGCGCTGCAGCACTGCATCTGACCGACGAGATGGAACGCAACGTCCTCATGCAGAGCGAGGATTACCGTCGACAATTCCGCAAGGACTACGACCAGAAGTTCGGTGTCAAAGTTTGGCATCGCGATTTCTTCGACGCCGAGATCGTGTCCTGCCCCGACGAATCCCTGGTCGGCAAGAGCTTCGGGCAGGTCGGCGTCGAACGTGGCGGCCTCCACCCTGTCGATGCATTCCTGGATCTGGTCCTCGAACACGGCACGAAAGTGCGTTGGCGCACAACCATCTCGAACCACCGGCCGGAGGTTCTGGACAAGTTCGCCCAGGACAATGGCGTCCAACTCGGGTTCTCCGACGCCGGAGCGCATTTGCGCAACATGGCGTTCTACAACTTCGGCTTACGCCTACTACGACGTGTCTACGATGCCCAAAAGGTCGGCCGTCCGTTCATGACCGTCGAGGCAGCGGTGCATCGTCTCACCGGTGAACTCGCCGAGTGGTACGACGTCGATGCCGGGCACCTTCGATTAGGTGATCGCGCCGACCTGGTTGTGATCGATCCCGCTCATCTCGACGATTCGCTCGACACTTATGCGGAAAGCCCGGTTGTGGAGTACGACAACCTCTCCCGCATGGTCAATCGCAACGACCAGACCGTCACCGCAGTGTTCGTCGGCGGCGAGTACGTCTTCGGCGACGGAGAAGCAGCACCCGTTCTCGGCAACCGCCGAACCGGAAAGTTCTTGAAAGCAGGTGCCCATTAACACGTCCAGATTTGCCGGGAAAACAGCAGTCGTCACTGGAGCAGCATCAGGTATCGGTGCAGCCATCGCACTAAGGCTTATCGACGAAGGCGCACAGGTAGCTGGAATCGACATCGCTGCAGAGGGTTTGAAAGAGATAGCCTCCCAGCAGGGCGGGGCTTTCCTCGCCGTTCCCACTGACGTCACCAAGGAATCCGATGTTGCCGAGGCCCTTGCCGCGGCGGCGGCGGAATTCGGCGGTATCGATCTGGCTTTCAACGTTGCCGGTGCGTCGAGGGTGGGGCAGATCGTCGACCTCGACGAGGCCGACTGGGACTTCACCATCGACCTGGTGCAGAAGGGCGTCTTCCTCTGCACCAAACATGAAGCGCGGCATATCCGAGAGCATGGTCGCGGTGGTGCGATAGTCAACGTGTCCTCATTGAACGCGCACGTGCCGAGCCCCTACGGGAGCGCATACGCGACAGGCAAAGCCGGAGTCGAGATGTTCAGCAAGAATGCCGCGATCGAACTGGCTGCGTCGGGAATCCGGGTCAACGCAGTTCTGCCCGGCTTGGTCGACACGCCACTGGTCGCGCCGGTCATGAACTACGAACCCGCCCGCGACATGTTTCTCAGCCGAATCCCCATGTCCCGAGCGGCAACTCCCGACGAGATCGCGGGCCCCTGCCTCTATCTCGCCAGTGACGACGCCTCGTACATCACCGGAACCAGTCTGGTCGTCGACGGCGGCTGGGAGGTCTCGAACTACCCGGATCTGACGACGCTGGGCAACTAGTTCAGTTACCGGGCAACACACATTGAGTATCGAGGCCGAGGACGTGGTTGAGCCGGCCGAAGGCCAACCACGATCCGAGGCACATGCTCAACTCGACGATTTCTCGCTGGGAATAGTGAGCGGTCATGCGTTCCCAGAACTCGTCGTCGAGTCCGTGGTGGTCGAGGGCGTATCTCTCGGCGTATTCGGCAGCGAGGCGCGTCCTGTCGTCGAAGGCATCGGTGGTGCGCCAGTCGGTGACAGACTGATCGAACGTCGACTCCACAGTCTCGCCGTCACGCTCGGTGCGCCAGTCCTGACAGAAGATGCACCCGTTGATCTGAGCGATCCGAAGCCTGGCCGCCTCGAACTCGCGGAGTCCGAGAGTGCCGTCCGTGTAGACCTTTTGGGAGAACCCGGCGGCCGCGGGTCCGATGCCGGGGACCATCTCTCCCCACACGTAGCCGATCGGATTCTTGCCTTCGGGTATGTCGATATTCATGTGAGTACCTCCGAGTTTCGGGCACCGAGCTTGCCGACGCCGGGTGTGAGCGGAACGTCCAGCGCGTCGTAGAGACCGGGTTCAGCCTGACGTAGCCAGGGAATTGCGTTGACGAGACGTCCTACGGCCGTGGCATTTCCACCGGCCGCGCGATTTCCACCTTCATCGGTGGCTTCGACGTTGATCTCGATTCGTGGTCGTCCTTCGACGATCACCTTGTGCGCGCCGTCGCCGCCGTCGGGCGGGAGCGGCCAGTCGCGGGCACAGGACGGATGAATACGCGTGACGTGTTCGATCACGATCAGTGGTTCCCCGCCGACGATTCCCTGAACCTCGAATCGCAGTGCGCCTTGGGTGCCGGCCGCGAACTCCCCCATATGTTCGGTCGACACGGTTTCCTCGAGCGGGCGGCGCAGCAAGGTCTCGCGGATCTCGTCGAGTTCCACCCCGAGTGCCCGGGCGATGAGCCGAATCTGCCCGCCCCAGACCATGGTGGGTACGGTCGGCGCGACCATGGGAGGTTCGTAGTCCATCGGCTGACCCATCCCGATCAGGTAGCGGACAGAATCCGGCTGTTCGTAGGTCGTGTAGTCGAAGATTTCCTGACACCGGATCTGGTCGATTGTCCCCGCGAGCCCGCTGACGAGAATCGGCAGGATGTCGTTGCCCCAGCCTGGGTCGATACCGGAGACGAACAGAGCGCCGCCGCCCGCCTTGGCAGCAGCTTCGACGGGATCACGAAGTTCGGGAGGCGCAGATTTCGGGTCGTACAGCGCATATACGGACGGCGTGACCACCACAGCTCCGGCGGCCAGTACCCGCGTGATGTCGGCAACCGCGTCGTCGGGCCGAATGTCGCCGGACGCCGCGTAGACCACCGCGCCGGGAGACGCTGCGAGCACGGCATCGGCGTCGTCGGTAGCCGCGACGCCCAGGTGCACTCCCAGATCAGCGAGGTCACCGGCGTCTCGCCCGACCTTCTCGGGGTTCGCAACGATGACGCCGACAAGTTCGAGGGCCGGATTGGCTGTCACAGCGCGAATCGATGCACGCCCGACGTTGCCGGTACCCCACACGACAGTCGGAATCTTGGACTCGGCTTCATTCGAAACTGCACCCATCAATCGGACATTACCCAGCTCAGCGCGTCAGGTCAGCAGAACTGCAAGAATTCGTTTCACTTCATCCGGTCAAAAATGCCATTGCCTGCGCAGTCAGTGCGCCGTCACCCCGCCTCCGGTACGTCTCGGCGGGTCGGCCGTTACCTGGTCTGCTCATCTCGCCGGTACTTTCGAGCGCGTCGAACACCTGCCGGCGGAAGCTGTCCTTCTGGAACGGACGATCGAAGATCACCTCGTAGAGTCCCCGAAGTTCGGCGACGGTGAACGTCCCGCCCGACAATCCGTCCGGATCCACGTACGACGCATACCTCGTGCGTAGGTCCGTGACCGCGAGTCGCACCATGTCGGCGTGATCGAATGCGAGTCCGCTCACTGCCTCGTCGTCGTACACATCGACGAGAAGCGCCGAATCGGGCAGTGCCGATTCCGGTAGGCAAGCCGTGTGTGCGACCGACAAAACCCATCCACGGTCGTCGCGGTCCGGTCGGTCGAAGATCGCCAACTGGTGGAAGCTCGTCTGGGCCAACTCTGCCTTGACCGACAGGGCACGATCGGCTGCGGCCGTGAGCAATTCGCGTTCGTGCAGAAATGTTCCCGGTAGCGCCAGCGCACCGAGACGGTGCAGAACCACCAGAACTTTCAGAGATCCACCGCTGTACGTCAGCACCGCGACGTCCACTGCCACAGACGGACGCGGATAGTCCGTCAATCCCTTGCCGCTCGTGTCTGTCCATTTATTCACCCTTGCATGTTATCTCAAACATGATCTATGGTTAGCGCAAAGTTGATCAAACGATCATCGCGAACCGAAGAGGTGGCTATGAAACTCACCGCACAGCAGTCCGATCGAGCGGCCGGCGTTCTGCTCGGCACCGCAGCAGGAGACGCACTCGGCGCCGGCTACGAATTCACCTACCCGAAGGCCGAGGTCACGATCGACATGATCGGTGGCGGCCCGTTCGACTGGGCGCCGGGAGAATGGACCGACGACACCTCGATGGCAGTTGCGATCGCCGAGGTGGCCGCTACCGGAATCGACATCGGAAGCGCTGACGGTCTCGATGCCATTGCAGCACAGTTCATCCGGTGGTACGACTCGAAGCCCGCGGACATCGGCAACCAGACGCGAGCAGTGTTGTCCGTCCGCTCCGAAAGCGCAGCGGCGATGGCGGATCGTGCGCGGGCGATCAGCGGCCGCAAAGCCGGCAACGGCTCGCTCATGCGGACTGCTCCCGTCGCCCTCTCCTACTTGGACGATGCAGAAGGTGCCAGGTCGGCAGCGCACCGGATCAGTTCACTCACGCACGACGACCCGCGTGCCGGACAGGCGTGCGAGTTGTGGACCCATGCCATCCGCCATGCCGTTGTCTCCGGCAACTTCGACGGTGTTCGCGGCTTCCTCTCCGTTGCCGATCAGGACGTCGCCGAATACTGGGGCCCGCTGCTCGATCAGGCCGAAACCGGGAACCCGCAGGACTTCTCCAAGAACGGCTGGGTGGTGCATGCACTTCAGACTGCTTGGTGGGCAATCACTTCCACGGACAATGGCGATGCTCGCCACCTCCAGTACGCATTGGAAGCAGCAGTAAGAGCCGGCGGGGACACCGACACGACGGCGGCCATCGCGGGTGGCCTCCTCGGCGCCCGCTGGGGAGCGTCGGCGGTTCCCGCCCGTTGGCGCCGAATCATGCATGGCTGGCCGGGATACCGTTCCTCCGATCTGATTCGCCTGGCAATAAAGACTGCTCGCGGCGGTACCGACGACAAGAACGGATGGCCGTCGACGGCAGAACTCGACTACTCGAGGTTTCGCGGAACCCACCACCTGACGACGCACCCGCACGACGACGGCGTCATGCTCGGCGGCGTCGATGCGGTGTCCACTGCAGACTACGACGCCGTGGTCAGCCTGTGCCGCATGGGAACACGACAGGTCGCCCCTGATCACGTCGAGTTCTGGTTGGTCGACGACGGTCACGATTCCAACGCCAACCTCGAGTTCGTTCTCGACGACGCAGCGCGCACCGTCCAGGCGTTGCGGGCCGAGGGAAAGCGCGTACTCCTCCATTGCGTTCAGGCGCACAGTCGCACGCCGTCGGTTGCAGCGCGATACTCGATGTTGATCGGACGTGATCCCTACGACGTACGCTCGGCTATGCCGTGGGCTCGCCCGAAGCGTGAACTCTGGAACACGGCAGTCGGAAACGCGTCCGTCGGACACACAGCCGTCGGATACACAGGAGGATCCATGCCCGCTATTACAGTCGTCGAAGGTGACATCACGACGCTGACCGTCGACGCCATCGTCAATGCGGCCAACTCCAGGCTCCTCGGCGGCGGCGGTGTCGACGGCGCGATCCACCGTGCCGGGGGACCGGAGATCCTGAAGGCTTGCGAGGTATTGCGCAACACCAGCCTTCCCGACGGCCTGCCGGTGGGTGCGGCCGTAGCCACCACCGCCGGAAAGCTGCACGCCAAGGCCGTGATTCACACCGTCGGCCCGAGGTATTCGCGCTCCGAGGACCGTTCCGGTCTGCTTCGGTCGGCGTACACCCGCAGCCTCGCCGTGGCCGACTCGATCGGCGCCCGTACCGTCGCCTTTCCGTTGATCTCAGCAGGGGTCTACGGCTGGCCGAAGGAAGATGCCGTCCGACAGGCCGTTTCAGCGATTCGCGCGGCGAAGACCGAGGTCGAGACGGTCACACTGGTCGCATTCAACAAGGAGACGGCAGACCTGATGCGCCGCGCGATCGCCTGACCGTTTACCGGGCCCACTTCACGCCACGTTAAAGCACTGCAGAGCGGTCGGAGAAGTGGAGAAATTTCACCGGTTGGACGTTTGTCCAACAATTTGTCCGAATCGCATATTCTGCGGCTCGCTCTGTGTTCTACTCCTCTCCAGGGTTTGAGCTGGTGGTGAGCAAACGACGAGACGTATTCGATTCTCTGTCAGCTCGAGGCTGGTTCCCGGACCCGGCTTCAAGCCGAGAGCTCGATTTTGTCGAGCGCTACTCAAGGAGAATGTGAATGGTGTCGACGTTGATGCGCCGAGGAGTGGGGGTGGCCGCGTCGTTGACCGGATGCGTTGCCCTCGTGATCGGCGGAGCCGGAGTCTCGTCCGCCGCTGATGTGGACCTTCCGTTCACGGCATCGTGCCACGGGTGGCAGTTCCCCGGACCGATCACGCACAACGAGACGCGTGATTCCGGCGTCACGATCAGTGCGCCGGCCGTGGTCCCGCCGAACTCCACCTTCACATACCGCCTCGCGCCCAATCCGATGACGGTCCCCAAGGACGGTTACGACCTCAGGTCCGTCGTGAACTGGACGCGTCTCAAGTTCGATTTCGACATCCCCGCAGGCACCTCCTACGTGGGGGCGCAGATCGTGGCCGGCACCAGCTCGAATCTGGGTGGGGTCGCCCCGACGATCACGCGGGTGAACGATGCCGGTTCACCCGATCCGAATGGGACGCATCTTCGTATCTCCGGCAACAACATCACGGCGGGCAACGGACCCAACACCGACGACAACGGCGGCGGCGGAATCGAGGTCGGTGGAGGAAAGACGTTCCAGCTCCCGGCAGTCGACGTCACCGTCACGTCAGGGGCTGTCGGCACCCAGATCAAGCCCATGCTGCGCGTGTCCGACTCCAACTCGGGTTCCTACGACAGTGCCGCCAACTACCTGACCTTCCTGCAGCAGGAGACCCTGCTCGGCGGCGTCAAATACTGGCTGACCACCAATTGCTCACCACGCGACAATCGTTCGGCCGGATTGAACGCCGGCGGCCGGCCGCTCGCCGTGATCAACGTCGACTCCAGCCTCGCTCAGACACAGACGCGAATCGACGCACCCGGTAAGGCCGTCGTCGGTGACTCCGTTGAACTGACGGCAACGGTCACTCCGTGGCCGTCGGGAGGAACAGTGCAGTTCCGTGACGGAGGGGTCGACCTCGGCGCTCCGGTGGCCGTCGTCAACGGCGTCGCGAAGGCCAACCGCACGATGACAACAGCGGGCGACCACAACATCACGGCGTACTACACGGGATCGGCCGGTTTCATGGAGTCGATGTCGGGCGCCGTGACGATCAACGTCGTCGAACCGTCCGAGCCCGAGCCTGGCACCGGTAGCCTCGGCAGCCTTGGTACCCCCGGATTCGGGTCGTGAAAACTGTGAACAGAAACCAGGATTCGACGATGAACTCGAAACTCCTACGCGGCTCTGCGATTGCAACCGTCTCGGTACTGGCCGGCGGCTTGTTCTCCATCGTCGGCGGCGGGATCGCCTCGGCTGCCCCCGAGACCAAGAGCGTGGCCTTCACAACTGCATGCCATGTGCGCGAGATGGACGGTGTGGCAAGCCCGATCACGTTCAACGAGACACTCGGCTCGGGAGTCACCATCACCGCGCCGACCACCGCGGCACCAGGTGAGACCGTCACCTACCGCGTGCAGCCGAACGAGATGAAGACAAACAGCGGCGGCCATGCCAGCCGTGGAGTCGTGCATTGGGCCCGGATCAAGTACGACTTCGACATCCCGTCCGGCGTCGAATTCGTGAGTTCCCAGCTTGTGGCGGACAGTGCGTACGGCCTCGGATCCGACAGTGCCACTCCGACAGTCACACGGATCGACGACGGCGGTAATCCATCGGCATCCGGTACGCACCTGCGTATCTCCGGATCGAATCGAACCACCGGAAACGGTCCGTCCTCCGCAGTTCGATCGAGTGACGGCATCATCGTCGGTGCCAACACCAAGTTCCGACTCCCCGCAGTCGACGTCACGGTCAAAGCTGGTGCGGCCGGTACCGAGATCAAGCCTTCGCTGAGGGTTTCCGATCCCGGTTCCGCCAACTACGACGACGACCGAAATGCGCTCACATTCGTCCAGCGCGAAAAGGATGTCTTCACAGTCAACTACTGGGAGCGCTACAACTGCTCCCCGCGGGACAACAGGAACTCCGGCCTCAACGCCGGTGGGCAGGCCCTGACCACCATCTACGTCAGCCAACCGACAACCACCACAATCCAGATGCCCGGCTCGATCCAAGCCAGCACACCGACCGAGCTTGTCGCAAAGGTGGATCCGGCCCCGGTCAACGGAAACGTGCAGTTCAGGGTGGACGGCGCCGACGTCGGTACACCGGTCACGCCCGGTGCCGACGGCACTGCCCGGCTACCGCATACCTTCTTCACCGCCGGAACCGCGCGGGTCTCCGCAACGTTCCAGGGCGTCAACGGATTCCAGAGTTCCAACTCGACCGAGGCGATGGTGACGGTGACTGCCGCACCTGTCGTCAAGCAGACCGACACGGCCGTGAACGTTCCCACCGATGCTAAGACGGGCGTTTCGGTGTCGCTGAGGGCGCAGGTCACGCCGACACCCACCGGTGGCACTCTCCAGTTCAAGGACGGCGCTGCAGATATCGGCGCTCCGGTCCCGGTGGGCACTGACGGCAAAGCCACTCTGGAACATGCCTTCACCTCGGCTGGATCTCATGCCGTCTCGGCCTACTACTCCGGCGCAACAGGATTCATGCCGTCGATGGCACCCGCTCAAACGGTCACCGTGTCTGATCCCGCACCGTCCGATGTCACCACCTCGACCTCACTGGCAGCTCCCGCGACGACCAAGCAGAATGTCGCGGCAGAACTGTCCGCGACGGTCACCCCCAACCCCGGCGGGGGCTCGGTTCAGTTCTACGACGGCGACCAACCCATCGGACAGCCCGTTGTCGTCGGAGTCGATGGAGTGGCGCGACTGACGCACACTTTCGCATCGACGGGCGATCATCGGATCAAGGCGTCATACGCCGGGCGAAGTGGATTCACACAGTCCGCGTCGGACGAATCCGTCGTCAAGGTTTCTGCTGCGCCTGACGACGGCGGGAACGGCGGTTCGGGCAGCCTCGGTTCACTGGGCGGTCTCTTCGGTTCCTGATCGAATTCTTCTCGACACTGTTGCCGCTGCACCGATTCGGAGCAGCGGCAGCAGCCTGTTGCGGCCGTGGTCATAGAACTGATTGATTTAGCGATGGAGCACAAGTGTCCAGGAATTCTCTTTCTCGACGGTCGTTTCTCGCCGCCGGGGTCGGTGCAACTGCAGTCGCCGCTACTTCCCTTCTGCCGCCGTCGCTTCAACGTGTACTGGCGACACCCGCAAACTCCGGCGGGCTCGATTCGATCGAGCATGTAGTCCTCGTCATGCAGGAGAACCGATCTTTCGATCACTACTACGGCGCACTGAGGGGTGTTCGCGGATTCGGGGATCCGAATGCGCTGCGTCTGCGCGGCGGCCACAGCGTCTTCGAACAACCCGGGCCTACCGGTCCTGTGCTCCCCTTCCCTATCCGCGATTCGGCTGCGGCGCAACGCATGGACACCCAGAACGTGACCGGACTCGACCACAGCTGGGCGGGCGGACATGCCGCACTCGCCGACGGCTGGCACGACGGTTGGATCGCGGCAAAAACCGGCACGACGATGGCCTACTACGACCGGCAAGACATTCCCTTTCACTACGAACTGGCGGACGCGTTCACGATCTGCGACGCCTACCACTGCTCCGTTCCGACGTCCACGAGCCCCAACCGGAACTATTGGGTCTCTGGATACACGGGATACGAGCCACTTTCGCCTAATCCGACCGAGTCGGTCCTGCCTTCGGATCCACCCGGTCCCGGGGGACGAGCTGTAACCAATGCGGCCTACAACCCCTGGCACGCCGGCTACGGATGGACGACGGTTCCCGAGCGGTTGCAGTCCGCCGGCATTTCCTGGAAGACCTACCAGGAGTGGGACAACTTCGGAGACAACAACCTCGAATACTTCACTGCCTTCAAGAAAGTGGCGGCAGGGCTGCTTGGTCGGCCAAGCCTGCTCCCCTACGAAATCCAGACCTTGGCCGGGTTCTATCTCGCCCTGCCGTCGATGCCGGCGCCGGTCCAGGACGCAGCGGTACTGGCCCTCGCGAATGCCGCAGACCAACTGTCGCCTGCTGATCGCCAACTCTACGATCGCGCGCTGTACCGATCCCGGCCCGGCACACTGGCTGCCGAGTTCAAGAAAGACGTCGAGTCCGGTCGACTGCCGCAAGTCAGTTATCTCGTTCCGTCCGAGGTGGATTCGGAGCACCCATCGGGTTCGTCACCGGCAGCGAGCGCAACACTGCTCTATCAAGTACTCGACGCCATCGCGTCCGATCCGGATCTGTGGGCGAAGACGGCCGTGATCGTCAACTTCGACGAGAACGACGGGTACTTCGACCATGTACCGCCACCTCGACCACCGCGCTCGGTCGAAACCGAATGGGTCGGCAATCAGCCGCTCGGCCTCGGCCCGAGGGTGCCGATGACGATCATCTCGCCGTGGACTGTTGGCGGTTTCGTTTGTTCACAAGTGTTCGACCACACGTCCGTCACGCAATTCCTGGAAAAGCGGTTCGGAATCACGCAACCGGAAATCGACCCGTGGCGACGCACGGTGAGTGGCGACCTGACGTCGGCGTTCGACTTCGCCAACCCGCGCAGCCGGCCGACGTTGGCGCGCCCGCAACCCACACCACCGCTGGAACCGCGATGGACGCCAACACCTCCCACCGAACAGAGAATGCCCCTGCAGGAAAGCGGCACTCGACCAGCACGGGCCCTTCCCTATCAGCCCGACGCCTACACGACGGTGAACCCGGAAACCGGCTCGTTGGCGGTCCATCTGGCCAATACCGGCGCCGCATCAACGCACCTGGCCTTGTACCCGTACGCAGGTGAGTTCGACGAGCCACGGCATTACGACCTCCTGGGTGAGGTCGATGACACCGTTGCGCTCAGTGATCGCGTCTACAGCCTGACCCTGTTGGGTCCCAACGGTTTCAGGCGCGAGTTCAGCGGAGCTACAGACAGTGCGGCAGCCTCGCTCGACGTCTCGACAACTGTCGACGCAGGGACGCGCACGCTTGTACTGACGGCGACCAATTCCGGAAGTCGTGCACTGACGGTCAATGTGGACGGAAACCGACGCAAACTCGCTGCCGGTGCACACTCTCGGTGGACGGTGCGTTCGGTGGACGGCTGGTATCAGGCCGCCGTGACGGTCGACGAAGATCCCGAATTCAAGCGCGTGCTCGTCGGACACATCGAAAACGGGCGGACCAGCGTAAGCCAACCGACGTGAATCGACACCGAGCGTTCAAGCCCAGGGCCGAATCCCCATTCGGACAAGTCAATCCATCCACACACCCAGAAGGAGTTTCCGTGCGTCGTATCCCGCTCTCAGCACTGATAGTCGCGGGCTCACTGATACTGGGCGGCGGAATTGCCGCGGCTCAGGGCAGCCTGCCCACGTCGGGGAGCGCCGATGGCACGTCGGTGCCACCGTCGTACCTGACCGACGACGCCGGGCGCTCCCTGATCCTGCGAGGCTTCAACACGGCGTCGAGCGCAAAGAGCGCACCCGACGGCATGCCGAAGTTCACCGAAGCCGATCTCGAGCGCGAACATGCCGACATGGGAACAAATTTCGTGCGTTTCTTGATCTCCTGGCGTTCGGTGGAGCCAGCGCCGGGACAGTACGACCAGGAATATCTGGACCGCGTCGAGGACCGGGTCAGCTGGTACGCCGAGCGCGGCTACAAGGTCATGCTCGACATGCATCAGGACGTCTACTCCGGCGCGATCACACCAGAGGGCAACAGCGGCAACGGCGCCGGCAACATCGGCAACGGCGCGCCGGCCTGGGCGACCTACATGGACGGCCTTCCGGTCACCCCTCAAGACCGCTGGGAGCTGTACTACGTCCAACCCGGTGTGATGCGTGCATTCGACAACTTCTGGAACACCACCGGCCAACATCCCGAACTGGTCGAGCACTACGCGAACGCCTGGCAGGCGGTGGCCGAACGTTTTGCAGGCAATGACACCGTCGTGGCATACGACCTGATGAACGAGCCGTGGGGCGGTTCCCTCCAAGGCCCCGCCTTCGAAGGTGGGCCCCTCGCTGCCCTGTATCAGCGAACCACCAACGCCATCAGGGAAGTTGATCAGGACAGCTGGGTGTGTGTGGCCCCGCAGGCCGTCGGCGTCAACCAAGGTGTCCCCAGCGGGCTCACGAAGATCAACGACCCACGAGCCGGCGAACAGCGAATCGCCTACTGCCCACACCTGTACCCGCTGCCCCTCGACCTCGGTGACGGATACTCCGGCCTCTCACGCACACTCACCGACGCGACCATCGACACCTGGCGCGACAGCGTCGAACACATCGCAGGCAACGTACTCGGCGGCGTTCCGATCATTCTCGGCGAATTCGGGCTCGACACAACACTGCCCGGCGCAACCGACTACATCGACCGCGTCTACACGACCGCCCGAGAACTCGGTGCGGGTGTCTCCTACTGGTCCAGTGATCCAGGTCCTTGGGGCCCGTACCTGCCGGACGGATCGCAGACACTCCTCGTCGACACCCTGAACAAGCCATATCCGCGAGCCGTCGCGGGCACACCCACCGAATGGTCCTCGACCGTTGACCGCCTTCAGCTGACGTTCACCCCGAACCCCGCAGTGACGGCACCGACCGAGATCTACCTACCCGAAAGCGGCTTTCCCGGCGGCGTCGACGTCGCGGGCGCCGACATCGTGAACTGGAACCCCCAAAGCCGTCTTCTCACAGTGGAAACCGCGGACGACGCGGGCCCCGTCACAGTCACGGTGACGCCGGCAAGCTGATCGCGAGCGTCGAGATTCCTGGATATTTGTCCAGTTCTTTCGTAACGTTACAAGCGACGGGTGATCGGCCGACGGAAGGCGAGTATGTCCACGGAGAAGATGTCTGTCCAAGATCGTTTTGCGCGGGTGGTGCTCGATGTCGTCGGCGCCTTACCGACCGGGGCGCAGCGCATTCTCGGTGGCAAGCCGAAGGAGATCGACGGGCAGACTCTGCACCCCGAGATCCAGCTTGCGCTGAGATTGCTCTCAGCGGTCGAAGGTACGAGCTTCGAGCATCTTCCGGTCGAAGAGGGACGGGCTCAGATCGACGCCGAATCGCGACTGTTCGGCGGTACGCCCATCGACATCGAGACGGTACGTGACCTCGAGATCCCGGCCGGGGATCACGCGATTCCGGCTCGGCTGTATCGCCCGGCCGGAGTCTCAACGCCCGCTCCACTTTTGGTGTACTTCCACGGCGGCGGGTTCGTCCTCGGCAGCCTCGAGAGCGGCGACAGTGTGTGCCGCTTCCTGGCCCGCCACGGCGAGGTCAGTGTGTTGTCGGTGGACTACCGGTTAGCACCGGAGTTCCCGTTCCCCGCCGGGGTCGATGACGCCGTCGCCGCATTCCGGTACTGCGTCGAGCATGCCACAGAGCTGGGTGCAGATCCGAAATCCATTGCGGTAGGCGGAGACAGCGCGGGTGGGAACTTGGCTGCCGTCGTCGCGCAGTCCACGACCGAAGACGACGTCAAACCAGTATTCCAACTGCTCTTCTTCCCCTGGGTGGACCTTTCGTCGAAGCGCCCTTCGCACAAGATGTTCGGCACCGACTTCTTTCTCACCGACGCCCAACTCGACTGGTATGCAGCCCATTACCTGTCGGGCGGCGCTTCGGCTCTCGACCCGCGAGTCTCACCGCTGCTCACTCCGGACCTGGCCGGCCTACCGTCCGCGTACGTTGCCGTCGCCGGTTTCGACCCACTACGCGACGAGGGTGAGGAATACGCGAACCGGCTGCGAGAGGCCAGAGTCCCGGTTGCACTCAGGCGTCACAGTGGATTGATCCATGCCTTCGTCAACACCACCGGTGTCGGCCATACCGGTCAAGATGCGATGTTCGAGGCCTGCGGCGCTCTGCGGGTTGGACTTTCGGGCCCGCACTGAGGGCAGGGTCACGAAACGGGGAGTGCCAGATCCGCCCACTCGACCATCGCTTCGAGCACGGAGCGCAGTTCCATCCCCGTCGCGGTGAGTTCGTACTCCACTCGCGGCGGCACCTCGGCGTAGGCAGTCCGGGTCACCAGATCGAACTCCTCGAATCGCTTGAGTCTGGCGGACAGTGTCCTGGGACTGATGCCGGGCAATGCGCGTCGTAGTTCCGTGAAGCGCATCGGGCCGTGCGTGAGCTCACGAACGATCAGCGTTGCCCACGGTCCGTCCAGAACCAGCAGAAAGCGCGCGACGCCGCACTCCGGAAGCTCGTGACCTGATTCACTCATCGATTCCCCATTAGTTCACTTGAAGTAACTGGTTCCCAATCTGAACTATAGGCGTCATGACTTACACAGTGCATGGCGCCACCGGCGCACAGGGTTCTCCCGTTCTCGCGGGATTGGTCGCGGCTCTCGCCGGATCGACAGGTGCCGAAGTCCGAGCAATCACCCGCAACCCCGACCAGACGTTCGAGGGTGCGAACACCGTCGTCGCGGACAATGCGTCAGTCGACTCTCTCGCCGACGCTTATCGCGGGGTAGACGGGGTGTTCTTCCACCTGCCACTCGCCGGTGACACCGAGACGCTAGCTGGTTACGCCCACAACGTTCTGGCAGCAGCAAGAGTGACAGGTCCTTCGCGGTTCGTGATCTCTACCAGCGGCACGGTGACCCGCGACGCTACTTCGCCGCTTGCCGGTCCCAACACACCCGTTCTCTCCGAGCTCGTCGACGGACTCCGCGCCGAAGGTATCGCGGTGACCGTCCTGACCCCGCGTTTGTTCCTCGAGAATCTTCTTCTGCCCACCGTGCTGTCGGGGGTGAAAGACGAAGGGGTCCTGCGTTACCCACTGCGTGCCGATCTCGCGGTCGCATGGAGTTCACATCTCGACGTCGCTGATGCAGCCGTTGCGGCCCTGACTCTCGACGTAGCACCGGACGCGGTCGACATCGGACAGATTCCGGCGATCACCGGCATCGAACTGGCCGTAGCATTCGCCGAACACTTCTCGCGCGCGGTAACTTTCGAAGCCGTGACGCCCGATGCCTTCGGTGCGTCGATTGCGCCGATCATCGGAGGGGGCGCAGCAGCCGGGGTTTCCCAGCTCTACACGGGACTCAAATCTGCCGACAGCGTCGCGTTCGACTCCGCGACGGGTTCTGCCGTTGCCTTGGGCATCGTCGCCCGCAGCACCCGGGCCTGGCTGGCAGATCTCGGAGTGAACTGACCGGAACGACGCAAACGGCCGGCTCCGCGAAGTATCGCGTGGAGCCGGCCGATTTCCGGGGTTACCGGTGCGTGCGGGTCTTCAACTGGCGGTTCAGCTGCCGACTCCCGAAGTCCAGACCGGCACCGTCACTGGTGGCCAGCACGGTGAGTCCAGCGGCGACCAGCAACGAAATAAGCACAACGCTCATGGTGAGTCACCTTTCTTCCTGTCGTGAAACGGTTTTGCGCCTCCGGGAAATGTCGACATATCCGGCACCCCACTTCAGCTGACCTCAAAGTATCTGTAACTATGGGTTACGCGCAATGTGTGGTCCCTCACCTGAAAGCGCAGGGTGATGCGCAGATCACGCTGCGTTCGACGGCGGACTTACCTGGCCAGAACCATGTTCACGAACTCGTCGGCGAGCGCCTGAGCGTCCGCACCGCTGCCAGGAACCACATCGGGCGCACTGTGTACCAATTGCATCTGCCCCAGGTACATCGAATAGGCAAGTACGCCACGATGTTCCGCTTTCTGCCTGTCCATCCCCAGATCGACCAACAACGTCACGATGTA
Source organism: Rhodococcus sp. SG20037 (assembly GCF_031763325.1). Taxonomy (NCBI): domain Bacteria; kingdom Bacillati; phylum Actinomycetota; class Actinomycetes; order Mycobacteriales; family Nocardiaceae; genus Rhodococcus; species Rhodococcus sp. SG20037. Next base: position 5,973,868 of record NZ_CP134497.1, read on the forward strand.
GGTAACTCGACGCTCGGTGACACGTCGAACCGCCGCCGAAACCAAAGGATGGCCGATCCCGGCAAGCAGTTCCAACTCCGCACGGCGACCGGCCAATCCGGTCGTGACCGAATCCACCAGACGACGCAACCTCACCTCCGCCGGTTCACCAGAGGACTCGACGGAGGAGATCAGTCTCTCGGTTGCCAAAACTTCCCACCGGCCGAGCGCAGCTTGCAGCAATTCGTCGCGGTTGGCGAAGTGCCAATAAAAGGAACCCTTGGTCGATCCGAGCGTGCGCGCCACCTTTTCCACTGCAACTGCATCAGGCCCATGGCTTGTCAGAGCCTGGAAAGCTGCATCGATCCACTGGTCGCGAGAGAGTCGGGCGCGGGCATTCGGCACCTCCGTACGGTACCGTATGGGTAAGTTCCATACGGCACCGTACGGAGGACGAAATGACACTCGCTTTCAAGGCAATGCCTGCACCGGACTGGGCAGAAGCCACCACGATCACCATCCCGTCTGTTCCGACCCATACATCCGAGGAGTGGGCGCAGGCAGTCTTCGACGTCAGGAATGTCCCCGCACCCGTCCTCGCGATGTTCTGGCTCAGGGAGCGGATAGTCGGACTGCTCGGCATCGCCAAGGGACGCCCCGACACCTTTGCCGTCGACAAGATCGCCGACGGCGAGGCCCTCATCGAAGCGGACGAGAAACACCTACGATTCGTCGCCTCGGTTCAGGCCGACAACGACGCCGGCCTCCTGCACGTCGTCACCGCCGTGGAGCTGAAGAACCGCGCGGGCCGAATCTACTTCGCACCCGTTCAGGTACTGCACGGCGTGATCACGCGGGCAATGATGACGTCCGCTCGAAAGAGACTGTGCACGTGATCAACCGTCCGGACCGCCCTTGAGTTCGAGGCTGATCTGATCGGCATCCAGCGCGGCAAGTGCCGATCCGAGCATCCGTGCGTCGAACACGCCATCGTCACGTGCGTCGATCAGTGCCTGACGCTGCGCGTCGATCACGTCGAGGCGGATCCTCTTCTTCGACCGACCCTCTGGCGGAACGACACTCGCAGCAGCATCTTCGAGGAGGTCGAGCAACCTGCGATGCTCGTCTAGTCCGGATTCGGTGAGGTCCTGCGCTGCCGGACCGGTCGCCACTACGACGCGCTTCAACGTTCCTCCCTGAAGGATCAACGAGCCTGCTGCCACCAGGAACGCAACCAAGATCAGGAGCGATCGACTCGGGGTGTCTTCCGGCAGAGTCTGCGCTGCAGCCAGAGTGACCGCCCCGCGCATGCCGGCCCAGATGACGATCGTGCCTTCACGCCATCCCAACGGCGCAGCAAGGTAGTAGTCGATATCGGCAACCGTCCGCCGAACCCGAACCTTGAACCTTTCCATCTGATTCGCCGAAGGTGCCCGGCGCCTGCTGCGTCGTTCGTCTGGCGGGTAATCCTCGGGATTGTCGAGGCGATTCGCGATGTCGGAGAGTCTGGGTTTCATGCGTTCACGAAAATTCGCCCGCGCTTGGAGCGCTCGCAGGAGCGGGGCCACGTACAGAGCCCGCACCAAGATCGTGAGGAACAGTGCACCCGCCGCCACGAAGACCGCCGTGGATATGCCCTCGTGGTCGACCCGGACATCGTCGACTATCGACGAGAGTTCAAGGCCCATCACCAGGAAGATCGCACCTTCGAGGACCAATTCGACTGTGCGCCAGTTCTGGGAGTCGGACAACCGGTGTCGCGGTGACAGCTTCCGAGGAGCGTCGTAGCCGGTGACGAGCCCGGCCACGACTGCAGCAACCAACCCTGACGCACCCAACTCTTCGGCGGGGATCGCCGCCAGAAACGGCACCGTGAACGAGATGACCGTGTTGACCGTCGAATCGGTGACACGGGCGCGAACCATCAGGTTGACCTTGCCGACGACAACTCCGATGACCGCGGCCACGACGACGGCAAAAGCGAACTTGCCCAACACACTCCACAGCGACACCGATGCGGCGGCCCCGGCGATGGCAGTACGCAACAGAACCAGAGCGGTGGCGTCGTTGAGCAGGCTTTCGCCTTCGAGGATCGACACCACCCGCGGCGAGACCGGGAGTTTCTTGACGATGGACGTCGCGACGGCATCCGTCGGGCTCACGATCGCACCGAGTGCAATGCCCCACCAGATACCGAGTCCTGGTATCACCCAGGAGAAGAACACACCGAGAACAAGCGCACTCACGACCACGAGCAGAACGGAAAGCCCACCGATGGCACCGAACTCACGCCGAAACTCCATCGACGGCATCGAGACCGAGGCGGAGTACAGCAGTGGCGGAAGCACGCCTGCCAGAATCCATTCCGGGTCGATGTCCACTGCTGGGACAAATGGTAAGAGGCTGACAACGATCCCGGCCATCACCAGAATCAACGGTGCTGCGACTCCGATCCGCGCTCCGAGCGTCGAGGCCGCGACGATTCCGAGCAGTCCGAGCACCACAATGATCAGAGCATCCACTGCTTCCCCCTGTACCCCCGGATTTGTGTCTGGCTCTTTCTACACCTTTGCCGGAGACGGGGGCGAGACCCGCCACGCGACGGCGATCAGAACAACCGTGAACGCCGATGCGGGCCACAGAGCGTGAAGACCGATCCACCGATGAACGAGCGCACCGACCACCGCGCCCGCGATCAACCCCGCGCACATCCCGAAGTGCTGCAGCCACGCCCACTTCGGGCCACCCAGAAAGGCTCCGGTCAGACGCTGGCCCATCTTGACCAGCGCACCGGTCATGTACGTGACACCGATCGTCACCTCGCCGTCGCGCTGGAACACCGAGTTGACGGCTCCCATCGCCAAGGCCATCGCCGAGATCGCGCCGGGGGTGACGTCGAGGCTGCTCATCACCGAACCGATGGACAGCAGCCCGGCTACAACCGCGAGCACCGTGACCTTGCGAGCCCGGACCGAATAGCGCTCCGTGAAGTGGGTGACGACGGTTCCCAGCGCGATTCCCAGGAGGAAGAGCACGATGATTCCGCCGGCAACTCTCGCGGTCGACCACACCCCGTCGGCAAATGCGACGCTCGCCTGCGTCATGTTGCCGCTCATGAACGAAACGAAAGGCCCACCGAGCGTGATGAATCCGAGCGCGTCGACGTAACCGGCCAACCCGGCGAGCGCTGTCGCCAGGCCGATCAGCGACCTGCTGTATCCCGTCACCCGACGAGCTCGGTTCAGCTCAGCTTGCTGGTGCGCAGCTCGTGGCCCTTGGACGTCTTGCAGCGGCCGGTCTCGAGATCCCACTGCCAGCCGTGCAGATCGCAGGTGAGGTTGGTGCCGTCGACGACACCGAACTTCGACAGGTCCGCCTTGAGGTGGGGGCAACGACGCTGAATCTCGTACCCGCCCAACTCGATAGACGCGCTGTCGTCGTGGGCCTCGGCGAACCAGCCGTCGGCGTACGCGATGCGCTCGTCGGTGAGGCACTTGAAGAACGTGTAGAGGAATTCGTTGTACCCACCGATGCGCCACGCCGTGAAGCGTGTCGACAGGAAGATGGTGTTGACCCAGTCGGGCTCGTCGTCGCGCAGAACGGTGCGAACCAGTTCGGGAGCGATGCGGAAGCCGTAGCGGTACTTACCTTCTCCGTCGATGGGCTCACGAACGATCCGCTTCGGGAAGTCGAGAACGACCGTCTCCTCTCCCATCACGAGTCCGACGGGGTAGCCGATTCCGTCGCAGATCAGATCGGACTGAGCCATGATCGGCTCGAACTTGGCCTTGAGACCGTCGAGCAGCGGCTCGCCTTCGGCCGGAGCCCACGTGGCCTTCTGCGCGGCGATGACCGGTGCCATCTTCTGCGCCATCTTCTCGATGTACTCGGCCTTGTTGGAGAAGATCTTGTCGACGTCTGCGTCCGGGATGGGATGCGTCAGCGCGACCTTCTCGCTTCCGCGAAGTTCGACGGCCGAGCCGGGGATCATCAGCAGACCACGATCGTTGCCGTTGATGCGCATCTGCTCGAGGAACGTGATCTGGTCGGGGAAGATGTTTCCCTCGTCGCCGTGATCGTCGTTGAGGTAACGCAGGTCGTCGTCGAGGAAGACCGGCGGGCCGGCCGACGGAACAACCCAGGCAGCGTCGACCTGGGAGATGTAGTTGCGGCAGCGGTCCATGCCGCGCTGACGCTTCTGCTTGCCGAAGTTGCGCTTGGTGCCCTTCGGGATGTCGTAGACCATCGGGTACCAGATCGCGCCCGAGTACTGCAGCAGATGGATGTCGACCTTCCCGAAGGCGTCGGTCAGCGGGTCCAGGTCGACGGGCCTGGCGTCGTTCATGTTGAAACAGGTGGTTTCCCCGTCCGAGACGACGAGGCCCGAGTCACCGATCGGACCGTCCGCGGGAGCGCGCAGAGCGATGATCATGATGTCGAGATCGCCCTTGGGACCGCTGACGGTGTGCTTGACGGAGTCTTCCGTCTCGAAGAACTTGTGGAAGCCGAGCTTCTCGAGTTCACGCTTGAGGTCCGGCACCGGGTAATCGGGGAGCAGGACTGTGGCGTCCTTGTTGACGTGCGCGATCAGATTCTTCGGATCGAAGTGGTCCTTGTGCAGGTGCGAGACGTAGAGGTAGTCGCAATTGCCCAGCGCGTCCCAGTCCAACTCTGTGTTGTCGGGGAACGGCACCCAGGACGCAAAATACGTCGGGGTCACCCATGGATCACACAGGATGGATCCGGCCTCGGTCTGGATGTGAAATCCTGCGTGGCCGACGCTGGTGATCTGCATTGCAACCTCCGAAATCGTACTGCTGGTCAACTCAGCATAGTCGGCGCGATCAGGGCCAAATCGCGATCGAGGAGGCGGCCGGTTGTGACGTCATGCACGTCAGAGGTCGAAAGTGGGTTGTGAATCAGACCTGCCGGTGACGCGGACAACACTCTCTGTGCTGGCGTGTTCGCCGTATTTCTTGGCGTTCGCGGGAGCTGTTTCAGCATTCCCGAAGACAGCCCCTAAGGCTAACCTAACAAGCATGACTCGACTCCTTTCTCCCTCCACGACCGATCGCGACTACTGGGCGATCGTGGACAACCTGACGCGACGCGGTTTCTTCGGCGTCGGCGCGGGCGTCGCTGCGGCCGCGTTTCTCGCCGCCTGCGGCAGCACGGAAAGTTCGACGCCCGAGAACGCGGAGACCTTCGAGTTCACGCGCGGCGACGAGAAGCTGATCATTCCGACGGACCCGCAGAACGTCGTTGCCCTCGATCCGCGGGACGGCCTCGAATTGTCGATCCTCGCCGGATACCCGGTGACCGCCTACCCGACCGGCGCAGCCGAACACCTGCGCCGTGAGGTCCCGGATGCCACGGGTGTCGAGATCTTCGCCGAAGGTGCTTCCGATCCCAACTTCGAATACATCTCGACTCTCGGCGCCGACCTTCTCGTCCTCAGCGCCGGCTGGTGGGACACCGGGTCGTACGGCAACGACCGGATGCAGCAGATCGCACCGGTCCTGCCCGTCGGCAAGGACTTCACCCCGGAGTGGCGGAAGGTCATGTCGGACTTCCTCACCGGCATCGGGCGCAGCGATCGCGCCGAAGAAGTACTCGCCGAGTACGACGCCCATGTAGCTCAGGTCCGCCCGACCGTCGAACCGCTGATGGCCGGCAAGAAGGTTGCCTTCGTCGCCGCCGCGGAGGATCAGATCGCGTGGTTCCAGAACGATTTCCGCACCGCCGTCGCCGAGGACCTGGGATTCGAGGTGCTCCGTGAAGGCCCCGACCTTCGCGTGATGCTCGGATCGGAGCAGTTCAACCGTCTCGAAGAAGCCGACGTCATCTTCGCTTTGGATCGCAGCGCCTCCGGCAGCGTGTACACCTCGCCGACGTGGCAGCGTCTGCCCGCCGCGCAGGCTGGTCGAGTGATTCCCTTCGACTACTACAAGGCCGCGGGATACGCCTTGACCGCCAAGGTTCTCGTCGACGACTTGGCGGCCGGGGTCAAGCGGTAGAAACCCGACCTTCGTCAACCCGACGGGGCCCCGATCATTCGGCACCGGCGGCTCGTCCTGTCACGCGGTCCCGAAACTCGCGGAACGCTTGGAAACCACCGGTGAGCGCCCGCGCCAGTTCCTCGGCGCTGTCGACCCAGACGACGTCCTCCAACTCGGAAACGTCGTCGGGCTCGTGATTGCGCTGGGGAACGAGAAACGTCGGGTCACCCTGAGGGTTGACGATCAGGAACCCAGCCGCCGCGCAGAGGTCGTAGACGAACGCGCACTCGGCAGGCGACAGCGTCGCGTGGAAGATTCCACCACTGAGTGGATCGCTCTGCTCGAGCGAGTCGAGATGATGGTCGGAGAAGGCCCCGTCGATCGTCAATGCCCTGTCGTCACGGTCGACGATCTCGCCTCCGTACGGGCTCTCGACCACGCGCAGCCCGTGCTGATCGAGGAAAGCGGCGACCGCCGCCCGATCAACATCGAGTTGCACGTCCTTCGTCACCCGCATGAAGTGCAGCGAGAAACCCATCGATCCCCCTCGTCCATTCGCGACGCACGTGATGCGCTCGCCAGTACCTCGACAGCCGAGAAGCGTCAAAACTACCTCTCGAGTAGGGTCCGGATCGCCTCGACCACTTCGGCAGGCGCCTCTTCTGCCATGAAGTGACCTGCGGACAGCGTGCGGTGCTCGAGATCGGGCGCCCACGCTTTCCACAGGGCCTCGGCGTCGTAGCCGAGCATCGAGCCCCAGTCCTGCTGAATGACCGTGACCGGCATGTGCAGTTGGTTGCCCGCCTCCCGATCGGACTGATCGTGTTCGATGTCGATGCCTGCCGACGCCCGGTAATCGGCAACGATCGACGGCACCGCCTCCCGTGAGGCGCGCAGGTATTCCGCCCGCACGTCTACCGGAATCGCTTCGCGGTTCTGCGTCCACACGTCGAGAAAGTACTCGAAGAACGCATCGGCGCTGGCGCTGATCATCTGCTCGGGAAGACCAGGTGGCTGAGCCATGAGATAGAGATGGAACGCCACAGCAGCATTCGATCCATGCAGGATGTCCCACATATCCAGGGTGGGGAGCACGTCCAGCGAGCCGAGTTGCGTGATCACATCCGGATGATCCAGCCCCGCTCTGACGGCAACCAGTGCGCCACGATCGTGGCCGACGAGGGCAAACTTCTCGTGTCCCAATTTCCTGGCCACCTCGACGATGTCGGCAGCCATTGTTCGTTTGGAGTAGGTGTCCGGGTTTTCCTCGACCGGTTTGTCGCTGGCTCCGTATCCGCGTAGATCCGGGCAGATGACGGTGTGATCCGACGCCAAGGCAGTGGCTACGTGACGCCACATGAGGTGAGTCTGAGGGAAGCCGTGCAGAAGGACGAGTGGTGTTCCGCTTCCGCCGACCGCGACGTTGAGCCGCACTCCGTCTGCTGTGGAAATCTGCTGGTAGTCGAAGCCTGGAATGGTGATAGTCATCGATCGCTCTCGTTAGTCGGGGTGATGGCAGGTCGGGGTGATGGCAATCAGCTTCGCCGCAGTCGATGAGCGTTCGATGAGCGCGATAGCGTGGGGAAATGCGAGACCACACATTTGAAGCCCCGGCTTTCGGAGTGCTCGGACCCGTGGTCGCGTGGAACGAGTCTTCACACCAGATCGATCTGAAGGGTCCACGACACCGAGCGGTCCTCGCTCGTCTCGTCGTCGCCCGCGGACGTGTTGTTCCCGTGGACGTGATTGTCGACGACCTCTGGGTCGATCCTCCGTCCGGCGCTACCAGCGCAATACGTACGTTCGTTTCCGCATTGAGGCGTGCGCTCGAACCGGATCGCGCGCCGCGAAAGAAGCCGAAAGTCATTGTCACCGAAGGGCCCGGTTACGCCTTTCATGCAGCACCCGACGCGGTCGACGCTTGGGAATTCGAAAGACTGGTGCGAGAAGCCGCAGATTCGACGCCGGCGCAATCACTCGAACTGCTCCGAACCGCGCTGCAGCTGTGGAGAGGGCCGGCCTACGCGGAGTTCGCCGACGAGCCTTGGGCCCGAACGGAGCGATCACGCTTGGAGGAACTGCGTCTGACTGCCGTCGAACGCTTGGCATCCGCGCAGCTCGATCTCGGGCGAGCTGCCGAAGCGATTCCCGATCTGGATGCCCACGTGACGGAACACCCTTGGCGCGAGGAGGGTTGGCGACTACTCGCTCTGGCGCTGTACCGGTCCGATCGTCAAGGCGATGCTCTGGCAGTCCTACGTCGCGCACGGAAGTTACTCGCCGAAGAGTTGGGCATCGACCCTGGTCCACGACTGAACGACCTCGAGTCCGACATTCTCCGCCGGGAAACCCGCCTGGATCCTGTAGGGGCAGAACAGATCTTCAGTCAGGTTTCGGCAGCGTACGACCGGACCGTAGCGGCAGGATCGAAATCGAGATTGGAGTCAACCGTCGGCCTCCTCCGAAGTTTGGCAGTTGCGGGCGGAAGCGGACTCGAGACTGCCCGAAACCAACGACTGACAATCATCGGCGCCGCTGAACAATTGGACGACGTCGAACTCACCGCGCGGATCATCGGCAATTACGACGTGCCCGGGATCTGGACGCGATCCGACGATCCTCGGCAGGCTACGCAGATCGTCGAGGCCGCTCAGCGCACTCTCGATCGACTTCCGGCCGGCAACGAACCCGCTCGGGCGAGACTGTTGGCGACAATCGCACTCGAATCGCGCGGACTGCCCGGTCATCACGGTCTCGAATGTGCCCGTGCCGCAGTACAGATCGGTCGCGCTCTCGACGATCCAGGGCTCCTGGCCTTCGCTCTGAACGGATTGTTCATGCAGACGTTCTGGACTAACGGTCTGGCCTCCGAGCGCGACGACATCGGCCGTGAACTGGTCGACCTCGCCATTCGACACGGCCTGGCTACCTTCGAGATCCTCGGCCATCTGATCCGCATGCAAGCCCTCAGCGCCCTTGGGCAATTCGATGCAGCCGAGCTACATTCCGAGACGGTTGATCGATTGGCCGGACGTCACGAACGCCCGTTGGCAGCGGTGTTCACCACCTGGTTTCGCGCTATGCGTACTGCCGCTGCCGGCGCGGCGGCCGCGCACTGCGAGAAGCTGTACGAAGCTGCGGCGGTCAATCTTTCCGATGCCGGCATGCCGGGTCTCGCGGACGGCATACTCCCTCTCGCAATTCTCGCCCTCCGCGTATGGCGGGGACTGCCGGCGATTTTCGACCCGACCACGCAGTGGGGCCCCTACGAACCCTGGGCCCGGCCACACCTGCTCATCGCACAGGGGCAGACGAACGAAGCAGCGAAGGCCGTCGAGGCATTGCCGGACCCGCCCGAAGACCTACTCTCCGAGGCACTGTGGTGCTTGACTGCCGCAGCGGCGACTGCAGTCGGCGACCGTCGAGTCAAGGAGCGTGCGCGAGCGGCGCTCCTACCTGCCGCCGCCGAAATAGCCGGCGCCGGAAGCGGAATGCTCACCGTGGGACCCGTCTCGCACTACCTGGCCGAATTGGAGCAGGGCTGAACCGTCAGGTGAATGCAATCACCGTCTCACCCCACGCCTCCCGGATCTCGCGGTCGAGATCAGCGACGAGGGCATCGCGTTTGTCGATCAACAGTGTCGAGCGTGTGTCGGTGTCGTAAGTGGGCCACCCCGGGTCCGCACCCAGTTCGCGATCGTCCCCGGCGTCGTAATCGCCTGCAGCTCTGGCAAAGTCCAACCACCTCGCCTGCATGCGCTCAGAGACATGACGCGCCGCGCTCAAGCCACCCAACTTGTAGGTGATGTCTCGTGCCCCGTGGTTGATATTGCCGAAGACGTAGGCAAGTTCGGTGCCGTGGGTCGCACCGATCTTCAGCGCCTTGAGCATCGGCGGCGCGTAGTCGAAGCGATACAACCACGTCGGCGCAACCTTGCTGTGCGCCTCGGCGATCCACAACGTAGGCAGCCGGAATCCGAAATCACGGGTCAAACCGAGACCGGCGCCCAGCTTGGACAGTCCCGAATACGCGCCTTCGATTTGAGAATGATCCGGTAGCTCGAGTCCTGGATGCTCGTCGGCGATCTCCGCGAACATCGACGTGATCACGACGGGATCGATCGGCATCAACGGCGACTTCATCATCCGGAAGAGCGAAGATTCGTCCTTGTTGGTTCCGATGATCAGCGGAATCGGGTGTGCATTGCCGTGACGGAACGCGCGCACCGGGTAGTCAGGGAGCAGATCACCGTCGACGATCGGCGCGAACGCCAAAGTGCCAGGCGTCTCCTGGGGGACGCGAGCAAACAGTTCGTCTGACGGCCCGATCAAGTCTTCGGCAGACGTGGACCGCAACAGACCCAGATCGCTTCCGCCGCTGAAGATCTCGAGAAACAGCTTCGCGACGATCTCACCACGTTCACTACCGTACACCGAGGTGGCGGGCGAACTTTCGGCGATAGCGCGATGAAACAGGCCGCGAGCGGACGGGACGGTCATCAGCGTCGTCACCGCGCCGCCACCTGCCGACTCGCCGAACAACGTCACTTTGTCGGGATCGCCACCGAAAGCCGCGATGTTGCCTTGAACCCATTGCAGCGCTGCAATCATGTCGCGGAGAGCGACATTGGGCTCGAAGGTATGTTCACTCGAATTGAAGGACGAGAAATCGACGAAGCCGAACACACCGATGCGGTAGTTGATCGAGACGACGACAACGTCGCCGTTCTCAGCCAATGTGGTTGCGTCGAAAAGTGGTTGGCTGGACGCTCCGCGGAAATACGCTCCGCCGTGAATCCAGACCATCACCGGTTTACCCGGCGCATCAGAACCGACGGCGCCGGGTGCCCACACGTTGAGGAACAGGCAGTCTTCGTCCATCGGAACGTTCTCACCGAGCGGGATCATCGCGAGTCGACTTTGCGGCTCACACGGCCCGAATTCTGTTGCGTCCTGGACCTCGGTCCATGGCTGCGGCGGAACCGGCGCGCGAAATCGCAGCGGACCGACCGGAGGTGCCGCGTAACGAATCCCCTTCCAACTCGACACCGAGCCTTCCGTCGATCCTCGAACCGGCCCGTACGTTGTCTCGACTACCGGCGCTTCGCTGGGTGTGATCGTCATTCGATTTCTCCTCGAAAACAAGTTGCTACTTCGACAGGGCTTCGACAACGTGCGAGAGTTCCAATGCTGCCAGCATCAGGAACAAAACGGTCATGATTGCTGCATTGTGGCGGATCAGAGTGCTTTTGGTGGCGCTCAGTGCATCGGTCACCTTCGCCGAGGGCACGGCAGCCAATGCTGACAGCACGATCAAAGCGATGGACGCCCCTACCGCGAACAGGACGGAGTACGCGATCACTGATACCCAGCCGAGGTGCCCGCCACCGATGATCGAACCTGCCTTGAGTTCGAGCGGCAGGTTCTTCGCGTTGGGTACGGTCAACAACAGTCCCAGGACCGCGGCTTTGGCCGGTTGCATCGAGTCGATCTGCGCCAGCCACGACGGCATCGCCGGCTCGGCATCGTCTTTCGGACGGCTACGCCAACTCGAGTATGCGAGCGCCAGAAAACCGACAGTGAACACGACGGCGAACACCGTCTGGACGGTATGCGCGCTGCCGCTGGACTTCGATTCCACTCCGGTGGTCGAAAGTGCCGTCGCTGCTGTGATCGCTGTCGCGGCCAGCACGATGCTCGCGGTGTACGCGAATGCATTTGCCTTCGCCCGAGTCGACAGTAGGATCGCGATGATCGCAACCAGAGGAATCGGGCTGATGACGACGCCGGTGGCGAGTGGGATGAGCTGCGCAGTAATCGATTCCATTTCTGCGACCGTACAAGCGGCCAATCCGGCCATTGGCGAAACGTTCGGCCTCCACGACATCGCCACTCACGGTGTCACAGAAGCACGGCTGTGAGGACCACCCGGTCTTCCTCTTCGACAAGTTCGAGGGACGTTACCGTACCGGCGAGCGATTCAAGCCCGATCCCTGAGTCCCGTGCCACCGGCAGCCGACCCGGCGAACTGATCCGCACTACTACCGCCCGAGCATCGGAGAGTGTCACCTCGAGGAAGACGGGCCCTCCTGCACCGTGTTTCACGGCGTTGGTCAGTCCCTCCGACAGGATCTCCACCACGCTGTCGAGCCGAGCGGAGCCGGAACCGATCACCGCCCAGACTTCGTCGTCGACGTGACTGACGACCGGAATTGCGTAGCGCCACACCGTGACAAGATCATCGATACGCTTTCGGGCATCGGAGTCAGCCGGCTGATCGGATGACGCAGACAGGTCGCTTTCCAAGCCGTCGAGAATGTGGGCAATGGTTGCCGCAACATCGACTGGGCGACCGGCAACGGCGCCCGAAGACCATGCGGCCGCTACGAGTTCGCCCTGCACCGACGAGTGCAACAACCTGGCCAGTCCACGTCGGGTGTGCATGAGCTCGGCATGGATACGAGCTGCATCGAGCGCTTGCCGGCTCAGGGCACTGCGGAGTTGACGCTCCTCGTCCTGACGCTGCGTATCCGCAGCCCTGATCAGGCAGACGGACAGCGCAACCAACGGGTAGACGGCCATCGACGAGAAATAGAAAGTCGGGGTACGGCCGAACACCGTCAGGAGCAGCCACGTCGCGGTACTGCTGATCAGCGCACTCGAGCAGTACACCGCAGAAAGAGTCGCGATCCGTCTCAGAGGGCCGTCTCCGCTGCTGACAACTCGGCGAGCGCACGCATTGCCACCGACGAAGAGCCAGAAACCGACGCCGAGCTGGACCGCCGTGAACGTCACGCCGTAAGTCGTGAGCAGGTAGACGGTCACCAGTGCCGTGTACGCGAACACCGGTACGTACAGTGGCGCCGGTTCAACGCTGCGTACGACGCCGATCAGTCGATCTCTCGCCGTCAGCCGCACAATCGGCGTCGGTGATTCGATCGGGGGAATCTCCCGGAACAGTCGATGACTCATCGGGCGAACCACGTCGTCGGAGATTCGCTTCAAGAGAGCTGCTCCTCGCACTCCCTCGAGTTCCGTTTCAGCAACCGCGTGCATGACCGTCTCGATACTGCGCTCGAGCTCTCGCCGACACTGCGCACGGGTTTGGCCGAGGCGGAATCGATCCCGGGTCTGTTGGAGTTGGACGGCGGCCCCGGCAACCTTCAAACTCCGTTGCAGCGCGAGGCGGTCACGGAGAGCGCTTACCAGTACGGCGGTCAACGACAAGAAGACAACGCTGCACACGACGTTGAGTGCCACCCGGACGAGCATCGGTCTGGGGTCGACGGGGAGTTCGAGCGCGCGGGTGATCGCGTCGAGGACGAACGGGCGGATCGCGCCGATCATTGCGAACAGGGCCAGGGCTGCGAGCTGCGATCGGTGTGCTGCAAGAACAGCCCTCGCCATCAGCAGCATCACCCCGACAACGCAGTGGGTCGCGAAGGCGCCGACTGCCATCAAGCCTACTTCGCGCACCCCGGTACACAGGTAGTAGTTGGCCATCACGGTCACCGCGAACGGCAGCGTCAGAATCCAGGACCACTTGGTGACGATGTTCCGATCACCGAGACGAAGCCACCACTCGCGCGGGTTCACACCGAGTCGGTCACTTCGGGCACACCGAAATGGCGGATGAAGATACTCGCAGCAAGCACTCGCGGATTGGTGGACGAATCGTGCGTCAATCCCAGGCTCTCGAGAGTGCGCGCGATGAGCTTCTCCACACCTCGGATCGAGGACCCACGATGCGCTGCGATTGCGCTGTTCGACCACCCGAGCGAGATGTAACGCAGAAGATCGAGCTGTGATCTGGTGAGGCTCGACAAGGCGGAGTCCGGATCACTCCCGAGCGTCGGTGGCTCGGTTTCCGTCAACGCGGCCTCCACTACGCCGATCAACTGATCCGCCGACTGGACAGCCGCCTTGTCCACGAACAGCGATTTCGGCGGCACACCCGCAGAACCTGGCGCTGTCGATGCGTTGGGGTAGTTCGTCAGGAACACGATCGCGCAATGCGGAGCCTTCACGGTGACGATGTTCGCGAGATCGACGCCGTTCGGCCGCACGCCAAGGTCGATGTCCGTGACCAAGAGGTCAGGATCGAATCCGTCGAACTCCGTGAGCGCTTCGACCGCCGATCCGGCCGTACGGACCACGAACCCGGAGTGTGTGAGTGTGTCACCGACGAGCGCACGCATCAGTGGTTGGTCTTCCACCACCAACACCCGTCGCACCCACTGGCTGGTCTCCATGACCAGAGATTAACCGTTGGGAGAGTGCGTATTCGACCGAGCAGGTGGTGACGGATTCCGAGTAACACGGCAGTTATCAACCAGGCGGGTTCCAAGCATTTCGCCCGATATGTCCCAAGCGTCGGAGCGCAGGGTGTTCCGAGTACACACCCCTTCGACCATCAGGACGGGCCATGACCGCACCGATCACCCCGAAGAACACCGCAGTACGACGAGCCACTTTGCTGGCAGTATGCGTGAGCACCGCAATGCTCATGCTCGACATCGCCGTCGTCAACACCGCCCTGCCGTCGATCGCATCCGATCTCGATACCGGAGTCAGCGCCCTGCAATGGGTGATCGACGCGTACACGCTGGCATTGGCGACGGTGGTTCTCAGCGCCGGATCGTGGGCAGACCGACGGGGTCGACGCCATGTTTTCATCATCGGCATTCTGTGGTTCACCACGGCATCTCTGTTCTGCGCTCTGGCGCCGAACATCTGGGTGCTCGACCTCGCGCGGGCCGCTCAGGGTATCGGCGGTGCCGTACTCTTCGCCTGCTCACTTGCCTTGCTGGCGGACGTGTTCGAGAAGGGTCCCCAGCGCGCGACTGCTCTGGCTGCATACGGCGCCACGATCGGGGGCGCGTTTGCCGTCGGCCCACTGGTGGGCGGGTTGCTCACCGAGTTGTTGGATTGGCGCGCAATCTTTTTGATCAACGTTCCGATCGGGTTGATCACACTGGCGATGACGGTGCGGTGGGTTCCCGAGTCACGCGATCCTCGGCCTCGCCGCGCGGACGTGCCCGGGCAGATTCTGGTGTCCACCGGCCTGGCAGCTCTGGTGTTCGGTTTGTTACGCGGTAACGAGGATGGGTGGTTCGAGCCGCAGCCGATGATCGCCGCGGTGATCGCCGCGGCCGCCATGATCGGTTTCTCCCTGCACGAGCTTCGTACCACCGAGCCCATGCTGCCCCCGCATCTGCTCGCCAATCGGGCCTTCGCCGGAGCGCAGATCGCAGCGTTCTCGATCTCCGCCTCCCTGTTCGCGGTGTTCGTCTACACGACCATCTACCTGCAGAACGTGCTGCATCTGTCTCCCGTGGACGCCGGCCTGGTGTATCTACCGGCGACGATAGCGATGTTCGTCGTCGCGGGCGCCACCGCGAAATTGGACGGGCGCATCCCCGTCTCGGTCTCGTTGACGTGCTCGCTTCTACTCGTCTCGGTGGGGCTGGTCATGATGACCGTCGTCGACGTGACCAGTTCGCCGTACGCGATACTTCCCGGATTTGTTGTCGCGTGCGTGGGGGCCGGGGTGTTCAACCCCGTCATGAGTGGGTTGGTTCTGGGCGAAAGCACTTCGAACCATTCCGGATTGGCCGCAGGGATCAACGACGCGTTCCGGCAGACCGGCATCGCAGTCGGGGTTGCCGTGCTCGGCGCCTTCCTTCCGGCGCAGTCGATGCTGCCCGGCGGACCACCGGACGACTTTGTCGGTGGACTTCGGTTGGCACTGTTTGTCGCAGCCTTCATCGCAGCTCTCGGTGCGTTGGTCTGTGCGGCGACGCTGCGCACTACCAGCGTCAACCAGACTCTTTCCGAGGAATCCGAGCAGATGTTGACGAGAACTAGTTGACCGTTTTGTCCTGCATGTATGAATTTCGCTCCTTAGAATCGAACCGTCCTGCGTCCGCAGGTACGAGGGGAAACGGATGATCTATCGACTGCTCGGGCCGTTGGAGGTCGCACGGGGTCCGGCGACGAGCGACGTGATCGATCTGGGCCCTCGAAAACAACGAACGGTCCTTGCCGTTCTACTGCTCAACCGTGGTCGCGTCGTCTCCACCGACCGGCTGATCGATGCTCTCTGGCACGACGACGCACCGGCGAGTGCGATGGCAAGCATCCAGGCGTATATCTCCAACCTGCGCCGAGCGCTACGCGTCGAAACCGGTACGGCGTCACCGATAGTGCGTCAATCGCCGGGCTATGTCCTCGAGGTCGCTCCGGCAGACGTCGATCTGTCGGTGTTTCTCGACGACGCCGAAACGGCGCGACAACACGCTGAGAACGAACGGTGGCAGCAGGCTTTGACGACCGCTGACCGTGCCCTCGCCTCGGTCCGGGGGCAGCTTCTGGACGACCTGAACGACGCGCACTGGGTGGAGGTGGAAGCCGCAGCCTTCGAGGAAGTGCGGACCGAGTGCCGGGAGACCCGGATAACGGCGCTTCTGGCTCTGGGGCGCCTGGCACCCGCGCTGGTCGAAGCTGCTCAACTCTGTAGCGAGTACCCGTTCCGCGACCGGACCTGCTGGCTGCGAATGGTTGCCCTGCATCGGGCGGGCAGGTCACCGGAAGCCTTGGAACAGTTTCGATTACACGCGTCTCGGCTCGACGCCGAGCTGGGACTGGAGCCCGGCGGGGAGCTGACAGCATTGCAAGGCGCGATCCTGCGCCACGAACCCGGCCTGGCCGCCTGGCCGCGCACTCCGGGATGGACGGGGGCCGAACAAGTGTCGGTCCCGGCTTCTCCCCCAGCCGTAGCAGCGATGCCCGAGACGGATTCCTCACGCTTGTTCGTCGGGCGCGACGCTCAGACGATTGTCGCCGACAAGATGCTCGACGACGTTCGCCGTGGCTCACCTCGCTGGTTGATCTTGACCGGCCCCGCCGGCATCGGCAAGACACGATTCGCCGAGGAGTGTTCGTCGAGAACAACGTCCATTCGAGGAGCCACCGTCTGGGCACGTTGCCCGGAGGACGACGGAACGCCGCCGTGGTGGCCGATCCGCCGACTGGTTCGGGAACTCGGAGCCGACGCCGATTTCGTACTGACGCCGCCGACGGACATCGATCCGGACGAAGCGAGATTTGCCGTCTACGAACGGGTTCGCACCACCATCGAAGCTGCGGCGAAAGATGCACTGTTGACCGTCGTCATCGACGACATTCAATGGGCCGATCCCACGTCCCTTCGTTGCCTGACCTACCTGGTCGGCGCAATGACCAGTGCCAGAGTCTGGTTCGTGTCGACGCTCCGAGACTCGGAAGTCGGGCCGGCAGTGCGCAAGTTCGAAGAAGCCGTACTCCACGGCGAAGGAAACCGAACCATGATTGTGCCGGCGCTCGCGCAGGGCGAGGTTGCAACACTCGCAAGGTGCGTCTCCGGGGACTGGCTCGACGACGCGGAGGCGCGAACCCTGGCGGAACGAACCGGCGGCAACCCGCTGTTCGTCTCGGAGTACGCCAGGCTTCCCCGGAACGAGCGACTGGGCGACGGCATCCCCGTCGCCGTTCGATCTGTCCTCGGTCGACGGCTTGCCGCAGTGGAACCGGCAGTGTTGCACGCTCTTCGGGTTGCCGCAGTTATCGGCGACGCCATCGAGGTGTACACACTGGCCGCAGCCACCCGTCTCGATGTCGACACTCTCGCCGACCATCTCGACGCGGCTGCTGATGAACGAATCATCGTCGCGGACTCGGCAAACGGCGGTTACGTCTTTGCTCACGGCCTTCTCCGAGACGAAGTCCTCGAAGCGATACCCACGCTTCGTCGCCAGCGGATACATGCCCGAGTTGCCGAAGTGCTCGAAAATTCCTCCGATCCGGACCGGCTGAGCCGCCGCGCGCAACATCTGATGTCGGCACTTCCCCTGGTCGATCCACTCGTCGTTCTGGAGGCATGCACGGCTGCAGCTCAGGATGCGACCGATCGGTGGAGTTCGGAGACCGCGGCCGAGTGGTGGGAGGCAGCTGTCCGCGCGTTCGACTTACTTCCGGTGTCCCAGCAATCCGCTGACGATCGGGACGACCTGCTGGTGGCCAGAGTCGAGGCCCTCGCCCGCGCAGGTCGAGGGCAGACAGTTCTCGACGTCGTCAATGCCGGTCTCCTCGAGGCTGTTCGGGAGGGGCGAACCTCCGCCGTCGGACGATTGGCAGGCGCATTACTTCGGGCCGCCGGTGCGTGGCCGTGGGTTTCCTACGGTACCGATCCGGGACCACTGCTCGAACGGCTCGCGGCGGTCGAGCCCTTGGTCGAGAACGACAGTTCAGCTCACGCACGGGTTCTTGCTGCGCTGGCGGTGGGAAGTTGCTACCACCCCGAAGCCGAGATCCCGAATCGATGGAGCGCCCGTGCTCTCGACATCGCCCGCGAACTCGACGATCCGGATGTGATCGCGGACGCGCTGCTCGGACGGATTCTGCTTTTCTCCGGAGTCGCGGTGCACAGCGCGGAGTCCATGCGCCTACTGCGCGAGCTTTTCGAACTGCCGCACCAACAATCGCGTGTCGACAGCGTCGTCGCACACGCCGTCGCGAGCATGACGGAGATGAATCTGGCCAATGTCGATGCTGCCGTCAAACACGTCAGGCAGGGGATCATCGGCTGCGAGCTACTGAGACTCCCGGTGGTTCGGGTCCAATTACGCTGGATGGAAGCAACTCTCGCCGAATGGTACGGAGACTTCGCGCAAGCCCGCCGGCAGTACGAGACGGCCAGGCAGATCCATCTGCAAACGGAGTTGTACACGGCTGGCAGCGCAGATCTGGCGTTCAACACTCTGGAATGGGAGCGAGGTGCGTTGGCAGAATCTGATCCCGGTGTCGTGGAACCTGATTCGTGGACCATCGCCATCGACGCCGCCCGAGGCGAGCGCGAGGCCACTTCCGAAGGCATCAAGAAGTGGCTGATCAATCGCGGGCCACAGACGTGGACGACATTGGGACACCAGACACTACTTGCACGCGTCGTGGCAGATCTGGAACTGGTCGAATACGCCGACACGTTCATCGACCTACTCTCGCCACACACCGGCTGCATCGCAACGGTGGGCCATGTCGGTGAACTGGGCTCGGTCGCCGAAGCCTCCGCGCGTCTGCACGCGCTTCTCGGTCACGTCGAGCAGGCATCGACTCTCCTGGATCAGGCCGAGAAGATCGCAACTGGCTCCGGCGGAGCACCAACACTGCTGCGCTGTCGACTGCTTCGGGCGCAGCTCCGAGAGCCGTCCGCCGAACGTGAACGGGAGCTGACGGAAGTGGCGGCCGAATCGGAGACACTCGGTATGCGGGGCGTAGCTGAACGAGCGCGATCGACATGGCCCTGAACTGCGAGAATGCGCTTGGATAAAACTTGGATCCGCTCGGGATACATACGTCAAGAACCACCCAAGCCTGTTCGGACATCCTTCCCTTGACCGAAAGACGGATGAGGAAAGGAAGACCATGAACCTTCAAACCCCCACGCTCGACGCCGCGGTCGAATCACTGCGCGCAGAGGTGACCGGCTCCGTTTCCCTGCCTGGCGAAACGGGATACGAGTTGGCGATTCCGTGGAATGCAGCGGTTCCCGTCGCGCCTGGCGCTGTGGTGGCAGTCGAGAGCGCGCAAGACATTGCCGCAACTGTGCGATTCGCGGCGAAGTTGGGTCTGCGCGTCGGTGTTCAGCGCACCGGCCACGGCGCGGTCCCTCTCGGCAGTGACGTTCTCCTCGTCCACACCGGCAGGCTCACGGAGTGCGTCGTCGACCCCGAAAACCGCACTGCCCGAATCGGCGCGGGCTTGATCTGGCAGGACGTCATCGACGCTGCCGCACCCCACGGCTTGGCGCCACTGGCAGGTTCTTCACCCACTGTCGGAGTCGCCGGCTTCCTCACCGGCGCCGGCATCGGCCCGTTGGTGCGCACGTACGGGCTGTCGTCGGATCACGTTCGTTCGTTCGACATCGTCACCGGCAGTGGCGAACTCATTCATGTCACCCCCGACGAACATGCCGAATTGTTCTGGGGGCTACGCGGCGGCAAGGCCACACTGGGCATTGTCACAGCCATCGAGATCGACCTACTACCTGTCACCCACTTCTATGGCGGTGCACTCTATTTCGACGGCGCAGATGCAAGCGCGGTCGCGCACGCCTGGCTGGACTGGGGCGCCGACCTGCCTGAGCACAGCTCGACCTCTCTTGCCTTTCTGCAACTTCCACCCCTTCCACAGGTTCCGCCGCCGCTGGCCGGCAGGCTCACCGTCGCGGTCAGATTCGCAAGTCTTGCCGAGGAATCCGATGCCAAGTCACTGATCGACCGAATCCGTTCAATCGCAACACCCTTGATCGACGCAGTCGGTGTGCTGCCTTATGCCGCCCTCGGGGCAGTGCACGCCGATCCCGTCGACCCGATGCCGACGCACGAATCCACGGCATTGACCAACGAGCTGTCACACGAGGCCGTCGACGCATTGCTGGCCGCTGCCGGCCCCGGATCCGGTTCACCCCAAACCGTCGTCGAATTACGTCTCCTCGGGGGCGCACTCGCACGGGAACCTGAGCACCGCAGCGCCTTCTGCCATCGTGACGCTGCCTTCTCGCTGTTCACCGTCGGAGTTCTTGCCCCACCGATGGTCGACGCAGTAGTCCCGCACGCCGAGACTCTCGGACGAACGATGGCGCCATGGACGAACGGGCATGCACTGCCCAACTTCGCGCCGAGCGTCGACCCGGAGAAGATCGCCCGCACCTACGACGAGGACACCGCTCACTGGCTGAGCGCTTTGGCGGACACGCATGATCCACAGGGAGTTCTGGCCGTCGGTCAGGTCATGCGCCGGATCGCCTGAACTTCGCCAACTCTCGCAACCGGACCAGATCCCAGGCGTGCCGGGGGCGACGGATGCCCGGTCGATCTCGGGGGACTCTGACCCTCAGCGCCTGCGGACTGACCGTGCATCTGACCGGAGTTGGCATCACCAGCGCCTCGCCGTCGACGCCGACCGGAATCTCGTCGGTGTCGGCGTCGACGATCACCTCGAATCCGGTGCCCTGAGCCAGACCGTGTTGATGCGCCCGATGGAGCAACCCGATGGCCTGACGTGCACTGCTGACGGAGATCGCGACGATTCCGAGAGTGCCCCGGTCCAATCGCGGCCGATGACCGAGCCCCGCCAGGTCGTTCATCTCGTACGGGCCGTTGCTGACCAGCACAGCCTGTGGACCCACCGCGGACACGCTCGGGGAGCGCGCGGTCAGCACCGCTCCGGCACGTCCGGCGAGGAGATCCGGGAGCATCTGCAAGAAGGTGCTGGTCTTGGCGTCGCGGTACTCCGGACTCTGGACTACCTCGGCGTACGCCCCGAACGATGCGTTGTTGACGAAAGTTCGACCGCCGACATTTCCCAGATCCACCGTGACCTCGACGCCGTCGACGAGCGCGTCGAGGCACCGAGACGGATCCTCGAGATCGAGCCCCAGATCCGCGGCGAAGTGGTTGCGCGTTCCCGCGCTGACGACGAGGAAGGGCAGGTCGTGTTCGGCCGCGACAGCAGCAACCAGTGCCTGTGTTCCGTCGCCACCGGCCACACCGAGTAGGTCGGCGCCGTCCGCGACCGCCTGCCTGGCCAAGGCCGTCACGTCGATCTTCTCGGGCCCCTCGAGCAGTGCGACCGTGGCCCCCCGTTCCTCGGCCTTGCGTTTCAAGTCGAACTTCTCGACCTTTCCACCGCCGGAGTTCGGGTTCATCACGAAGAACGGTTTGACGGGCGGCGGTGCAGTTCGCTCGACAACCGGCAATTCCTTCTCCTCCCCCTCCAAGGCGGTGCGAGCGAAGATACCGGCTACGACGAACAACCCGATCGCAAGGAGCACCACCCACAGGAGGCGTTCTCGGACCAGGAAGGTGAGCACCACGATCGGCGTCAGAACCGCCACGGCCAACGAGAGCCAGCGGAGGAATCCGCGGGTGGTCAGAAACCAGTACACGGCTACGACGCACACGACCACCCCACCGATCCCCAGGATCAGCATGGTCAAGGTTTTCAGTCCGGCGAAGATCAGGAGCACCGCGACTGCAAGAACCAGGGCCGCAAAGGCTGCGCGCGCCAACCAACTCTGTTTCGACGAGGGCCGATCCGTGTGGGCAGAGGTCGTCATCGAGCCACCTCCCCGCGATTGTCATTTCGGCCGGTACTTCGACGCTATCCCTTCGAAGCAGGCCAGTCACCTACCGGCAAGAATCTCGCGATCGCGCACTGCTACTTTATGACGACACCTCGTCATAAAAAGGAGTAGCCGTGACAACACCGACGTCCGAAGCGTGGGAATCCGCCGAAGGAACCCTGACCGGCATTCGGAAAGCCGGACTCCACGGACTACGTTGGACGGCCTGGTTGGCCGGCGCGACAGGTCTCGCACAATTGGTGTCGATCGGGCTGAACTTCACCGACACTGTCAGCGGAATCGTTCCGGCCACGTACCCGCCTGTAGATGTGGCGTGCAGCGTCGTCGCGCTCGTTCTTCTGGTCAGCCTGCTTGTCGGCCGCCCCAACGGTCCCGCGATGTTGTCGAGTCTCGCCCTCCTCATGGCCATGCTGATGGCGCCCACCCTTCACAAACATGCACCCGAGTCGCTCTGGCTGGCGGCGGCACACGCCGTCTCGGTCGTCGCCGTCATCACGCTGTCCGTGATGACTTCGCGGTTCTCCAGTGCCGAGTTGGATCGGTCGTGACACCGGATTCACCCCTCTCGCTTGCAGCTGAGGAATGGATCACTGATCTCACTACCGCGGAGATGGAGCGATTGCGCAAACGCACGACGCTCACACTCGCCGAAGAACAAGAGGTCTGCCGATCCGTACGCTCGATCGCGCAGCAGATGATGCTCGCACCCGTCTCGATGTGGCAAGGTGATCCGCGCCTTGTTGCGGACCTGTTCGACCTCCCCGTGACCGTCAATCAGACCCAGGAGGATCGACCATGCCGAAGTTGACCGGTGGTGCGACGACCGCAGAGCACAAAATCGCCACCCGAGAAGCCATGTTGGACGCATTCATTCGCGAACTTCACGAGCAGGGTTGGCAAAACGTGAAGCTGCAGACCGTGGCCCAGGCGGCCGGCGTCTCGCGGACAGCGGTGTACAACTACTTCCCCGACAAATCCGCGTTGCTGCTCGCCTGGTCCACCCGCGAGATGGACAGATTCCTACTCCTGGCCGAGCGTGAACTCGCGGACCGCGAGAATCCTGTGGACCGACTCGAAATCCTCGTCAAACTGACACTCGTCGAATTCTCACTGCAACGATTCACAGGAATCGCGTTGGTCGAATTGTTGTCAGCGCAGGATCGCGAAATTTTCCTCGAACATATTGTCCCGCTGTCGGTTCTGGTCGAACAGCTCGTTCAGGAAGGTGTCGACGCCGGTGTCTTTGTCGATTCCGATGCTGCCGCATCCGCGCAACTCATCCTCGCCTGCGTGGAAAGCCGACGCCCGATGCTCATGGCCGGCGACCGAGTGGACGCCGTCGTAGCGACCACCGTCCCGTTCATCATGCGCGCGTTGGGCGTTGCGTGGCCGACTTCCCTCGCGGCCGAACCCTCCGATCGCTCTGCTCACGATCGGTAGGATCGCAGATATGCATTTCGACCTCCCGCCCATCGATCAGCAGGCCGAGCGATTGATCGAACTCGGTGTTCACGAGATGGCTGGACTTTCTGCCGGCGATGTCAGGGAGGCCGCAACCGGGCACGGTGATGTCGGACTACTCACCGTGCACGAAAAACTGGCTCCGGCTTCAGTTCTGACTCCGCTGCTCGAGCTCGAGAACAAGCGCGGATTCATAGTTGTCGACATGGCGGACGTCGATCTGTTCGCCCCCACCGAGCAGGCAACGCTGCCCGAAAGCCCATTACATCTGCTCAGTGGAGTCGACCGCGGGGATCACCTGGCCAACTGGAGCCCGGACGAAGCATTGCCCGCAATCGTCGACGCAGACCGTACGCCGCTGACGCTTACCGAAGGCATCCACTGGCTGTTGCAGCGCCCCGACATTCTCGAACGCGGAAAGTGTTTCATGACCATCGGCTCCCGACTGCGCAAACCTGACGGATCCTTCGACACCAGAACTCCCGCCGTGTGGATCAGCAACGGAACCGGTCGCGACGGCAAAGACAACCGCAACGCCCCGAAAGTCGGGTGGTGCTGGTGGGGTAACCGCCACACGTGGTTGGGGTTCGCATCGGCGAGCGACCGGGTACCGCTCCCGAACTAGAGCACGGTTGCGCGGTCGAATCGGTATCGATCCTTCCACGGCATCTCGGCCTCGAGCATTGCAGCGGCAGAAAGTAATTCCGCGTCGCAACCCCATTTCGCCGAGATCATCACGCCGAGTGGAACGCCGTCTTCCGTCCAACCGAGTGGCAGACTGATCGACGGGAAACCGGTTGCATTGGCGACGACGGTGTTTCCGGTGAAAGCGACCATGTCGATCAGTTCGGTCGCGGGATCTTCGTCGTTGCGCAACTCCCCGATCGCAAGCGGCGGCTTCGTCACAGTCGGAGTGACAACAAGGTCGGCGTCGGCGTAGTCGAGACTCCATCGTCGCGCCCAGGCCTGAACAATTCCGATTGCCGCGGCCAGCTCGCCCGAAGGCACCTCGTTTGCTTGAACTCGCAAGTGTTGCACTATCGGACGCAGAAGGTGTTCGTACTCCTCCGGGATCGGCTTGGTTCCCGCCAAAGACGAGAACATCTTGACGAAAGCATCGATGAAAATGTCATCGCGAGCCTGCGGTCGCTCGAACACGTTGTGGCCCAAACCCTCCAGCACAGACCCAACCTTCGATACAGCAGCCGAGAGCTGCGCATCCACAGCTCCGCCGGAGACCGATCCGTGAGCAAGAGCGACGGTCAAGGGGCGGGCCTGAACTCCCCCAGCCTGTACGACGAACTCTTCGAACGACTTCGGCCGAGGCGGGTGGATAGTTCCGGCGCCGGGTCGCGTCGCCAGAACGTCCAGCAGCGCAGCGGTATCGCGAACTGTCCGGGCGATCGGCCCCTTGCTCGCAAATCCGAAGTTGTCATGCCCCGCCACGCCCATCGTGATCAAACCGCGGCTCGGCTTGAGGCCAACGACTCCGCACGTACTTGCCGGCGAACGCAACGAACCGGCGGTGTCACTTCCCTGTGCAAACGGCACCAGACCAGCGCCGACGGCGGCAGCAGCGCCGCCACTGCTGCCGGCGGCACTCCGCGTGCGATCGAACGGGCTGCGAGCAGGCGGAGCGACTTCCGGCTCGGTGTAACAGGCTGCCCCGAACTCGGGCACCGTCGTCTTACCGATGTCGATCAACCCACCTTCTCGGATCGCCTCGACGATCTCGTCGTCAGCGTCCGGCACGAAGTCGCGAAAGAGCGCCGATCCGAAGGTCGTGCGAATGCCGCGCGTTGCGTCGAGGTCTTTGATTGCCGTCGGAACGCCGAACAGACGCGGAAGGGGCCCGGCGTCCCGCTCGTCCAACCTGCGCTGCGCTTGTTCGGCGAGGGCGACAGCGTGCTCCCCGGCGATCGTCGTGAAGGCGCCGACGTCATCGGCAGTGGTCGCACGGTCGACGAAGTACCTGGTGACTTCGGGAATCGAGACCTGCTTGGCGGCGATCACACCGGCAAGTTCGACGGCAGACAGTTGATGGAGATCGGTCATCGGGCAGCGCTCCTTGGAGGTCGATGGACACTTGTAATTTCGATACGCGTATCGCTATTGTTGTCAGCATGGTATCCGAATCCACCAGCTCTGCAAGGGCTGGTCGACCAAAAGCATTGAGTCACAGACAGATTCTTGATGCCGCGGCAGAGATCGCCGATACGGACGGCCTGGATGCGGTGTCATTTCGAGTGCTCGCCGAACGACTCGGCATATCGCCGATGTCCGTCCACCGCACAACCGGCGGTATCGACGCCTTGAGGCGAGATCTGATCTCGACTCTCGTAGGCGAAGCCGTCTCGTCGATCGACTGGCCGACCGACTGGCGCGGGGTTGCCCGCACGTTCGCCTACGGCCTCCACGATCTCCTGATGCGCCATCCCCTGGTCCTGGAAGCCCATCGGCAGGCATCACTGGAAGCACCCGGGGCCGACGATACCGCCCACCGAGTCGTGAGCGCCCTTTCCTTGGCCGGCCTCGAGGACGAGCAGGCCACGTACGCATACGGCGCGCTGCATGATTTCGTCACCGGACACGTCGCAATTCAATTGGGACGCGACGCTTTCGACACCGCACCTGCCGATCGACGCGAGGCATCGGTGTTCGCACTTCATCACGATCCCACCCGAAGGTTCGAGTTCGGAGTCGCCCTCATCCTGGACGGTGTAGCGTCGATCGCGCAGCAAGGAACCACATCATGACGAGCAGCGTGACCACAAC
The DNA here is from genome assembly GCF_031763325.1 of Rhodococcus sp. SG20037. Classification (NCBI taxonomy): domain Bacteria; kingdom Bacillati; phylum Actinomycetota; class Actinomycetes; order Mycobacteriales; family Nocardiaceae; genus Rhodococcus; species Rhodococcus sp. SG20037. The sequence goes on from NZ_CP134497.1 coordinate 6,000,265, forward strand.
CGAAATTCGCGACGCGTCGGGGCGTCGTATCGCATTCTGCGAGTACGGCGATCCGACTGGCCACCCGGTAGTCGTGGCCCACGGATCACCTGGCAGCCGATACGAAGGGCTCTCACTCCACAACGCGTCTTCGACGGCAGGCATGCGGCTGATAGTCCCCGATCGACCCGGCTTCGGACGCACGGATCCGTACACGGACAAGGGATTTCATTCCTGGGACGACGACTACGTCACCCTGGTCGATCACCTAGAGTTGGACTCGACCACACTGATGGGTTTCTCCGGAGGCGGCGGTTACGCGCTCGCAGTCGCTGCAGCCGTTCCCGAACGAGTCTCGAAACTGGTGCTGGCGTGCGCCATGATCCCCGGGGCACCGCGAGATACTTTGCGACGCAGAATAAAACTGGTATCTGCGTTGTACTTTGCCGCCACCTGGGCTCCCCGTGTGGCCGGCGCAATGCTCGCAGGAACCGGAGTGTTCTCCAAGCTACGCAGCGACTCAGTCTCGATCTGGCCGGCCGCCGATCAGGCCGTCATGACCGACGAGGTACATCGCCCCGCTCTCCAGTTGGATTCATCCGAAGGGATCGCACAGGGTGGATCCGCAGGGGTTGTCGACTTGGCTCGGTATCGCCACGAGGTGCCTGGACTCTTCCAATCGATCTCGGTACCAACGGTTTTCCTACACGGAACCGACGACGGAAACGTACCCATCGAAGTAGCCCGCTGGGCACACTCGTTGATTCCCGACTCTCGCTTCGAAGAGATCAACGGAGGCGGCCATCTGTTCGTCGTCGCCGACCCCACTCCACTCCTTCGCGCCCTCGCCTAATTCCCTCTTGACTCGAACGCGTGTTCGAGTATCCTTTTGGGAGGGGATCGGGGGATTCAATGAGTGTCTTGTTGTCGGACGTGGTGTCGGGTTCTGCGGTGGGGTTACGCGGACGGTTGTGGCAGTTGTCTGCTGCAGAGTTGCGCGCTGCTGCGGTGTCGGCGAGTGCGGAGATTCTGCGCCTCGAGGCTGTGCGTGTGGCGGTGGTGGACGAGTTGTCGTTGCGCCCGGATGATCAGGTGATTGCCAGCCGCGGAGTGGGGTCCTGGTTGGCGGCCAACACGATGCTGCAGGTTCGGGACGGGAAGAAGATCGCCGCGTTGGGTACTGCTTTGCGGCCGTTTCCGGCGGTGGCGGCTCGGTTCGATGGCGGGGATTGCTCGTTCGAGCATGCTGTGTTGATCGTGGCGTTCTGTGAATCACCACCTAAAGGCATGCCGGAGGAGGCGCTACCGAAGTGCATCGATTTGTTGCTCGCTGCCGCGTCGGGGGTGGAGGCGACAACGACGAAGGTGCGGAACGTGATCGCGACCTTGGAGCGGTTGTTCGAATCGGATGAGATCCCGCCCGCCGAAGATGTCGATCTCAACGAGTTGCGGATCGCGTCGACGCTCAATGGTCGGGTGGTGGTGCGTGGGGATTTCGATGCCCTCACCGGGGAAATGCTGCTCTCCGCGTTGTCGAATCTGACGATGCCGACCCCGGCACCGGACGGGACTCCCGATGCTCGGTCGGCGGCGAAACGGACCGCGGATGGGTTCACCGAACTGATCCGGCGTTATCTCGATTGCGCCAAGACTGGTACCGATGGTGGTCAGCGTCCGCATGTGAACGTGCACATCAATGCTCGTGATTTGGCTGAGCATCGGGATTGTGCCGCACAGTCTTCGGATTCGGGTGATGACGGCTCACTGGAGCCGGCCGATCTTGATGTCGGGCACATGCCCTGGCTCGGACCACTGTCCGTGTCACAGACCCGACTCCTCGGGTGTGACTGTTTCCTCTCCACTGTTCTGCTCGACGATCACGGCGCACCGCTCGATGCGAAACCAGGAAAGAGGTTGGTCAACGCCGAACAACGCGTCGCGTTGATCGCCCGAGACAGGGGCTGCGCGTTCCCGGGCTGCACATGTGTACCGGCGTGGACTGATGCGCACCATATCCGGCACTGGGCGAACGGTGGCCCGACGGTGATGAACAACCTGGTCCTGCTGTGCCGTTCACATCACCGATTGATGCACCGAAAATCCGGGTTCGTCGGGAAATGGGAAATCCGCATCGGTGTCGACAACAAACCCTGGTTCGTCCCGCCGCCCTCGATCGACCCCGGACAGCAACCCAGGCCGGCGAACACCACCTTCAAAACCTGAGGGGTCAAACCTCTTTGGCGACAACAGAACACGGACCAGCGCCGCATCGAGGAGACCTCGATGCGGCGCCAAAAGACATGCTCAGCCCAAGTCGGCGACAATCCGCTCGGCGAGAGGCCGTGACGACGCCGGATTCTGACCGGTGTAGAGCTTGCGGTCCACCACGACATAAGGCGACCACGCCTCGGCCTTCGAGAATTTGCCGCCCAGTTCGCGTAGGCGAGTTTCGAGCAGCCACGGAGCCTTGTCCGCCAGACCAGCCTGCGTCTCCTCCTCGTTGGTGAACGCGGTCAGCTGATAGCCGTCGAACAGCCAGCTTCCATCGGGTCTCTGGGCCGGCAGGAGTGCCGCCGGCGCGTGACACACCGCCGAGACCACCTTGTCCGCGTCCAAGAAGTTCACGAGAAGCTCACCGAAGGATGCCGACACCGCAAGATCCTCCATCGGTCCGTGCCCACCCGGTACAAAGACCACGTCGTAATCGGCAGCATCGGCGTTCTCCAGAATCTCCGGCGAATCGAGCACCGGCTGCAGATCGGCGATGTACTTGCGCATACGGTCGGCGCCTTCTTGCCCGCCGTTCACCTCGGGCGCCAGGCTTCCCTCGTCCACAACGGGAGCTTTACCGCCAGGCGTCGCGATCACGATCTCGTAGCCGGCGTCGACGAAAACGCGATGCGCCTCGACCAGTTCTTCCGCCCAGTACCCGGTCGGGTGGGGTGTTCCGTCCTTCAGCGTCCAGTGATCTGCAGAAGTGACCGCAAACAACAGCTTTGTCATCGCGCAACCTTTCGTCGGTAAAAGGAACCCCTTGGTGACAAGACACCATCTTCAAGGCCCGATCAATGAAATAACGTCCAGTCAGTGCAACACGCTGCCCTTGTGAGAATTCCTCACCACCGCAGAATCACGTCACCCGTCAGGTCCCGATCGGCTTGCCGAACAGTCCCGCGACGAGTTCACCAACCGCATCCACCCAGACTGGCCAGGTCCTCTGATCAAGCGCCATGGATCCAGCGTCGAAGGTGCTGCATCCCTGCTGAGCAGGCACACCAGCGAACCGATCACGAAGCCACAGTAGAGCACTCGGCAATGCGACGACTTCCATGCTGACGTGCTCACTGAAGTGGTCTCTGGTGTAAACGACACTCGCAGAAGGATCTTGGCAATAGGTATCGACAAGTTTGTTCACCGGGCCAACAGGCACCAACCAGTCGGGATTCGACTGATAGATGTACATCGGCACGTCAGGAACCGACTTACCCATGGCAGCTCGGGAGAGCGCAGCTCTCACCGTGGGGTGTTGGACGGGATCTCCCGGGACATCGAGGAAGCCCTTGATGTTGAGGAAGGGCACTGCAGCTGACGTCCAGAGCATGCACAGGTTGTCCTTGGCAGCGAAAAGCGCTCGGCCGACAGGGTTTATGTGCTGATCGATGAAGCCTGCAAGTTCAGGATCTTCTCGGCTCACTCCGATTACACCGGCAGCGACGATCCCGGCCCCTAGAGCGTTGTTGGCATTGTCGAGCAAAGCGCCGAGATCCGCGGCAACACCACCTTCGGCGACTCCGACGATATTCAGTTCCGGCGCGTACGCCTGCCGTATTTCAGCTGCGTGACCGGTAGGAATCGATCCACCCGAGTAGCCGAGCAGCCCTACGCGAGTTGACCGCCCTTGCAGCTCCATGGGTTCGAAGTTCTCAGCAGCACGAATACCGTCGAGCGTGATCCGGGCCGCGACGGGGCCGGAGGCGAAGGAAGAATTGGGTCCCTGATGATCGGGCACCGACAATGCCCAACCCTGCGCCAGTGCCGCCTGCACTTCGAGGAATTGAGCCCCACCGGTCGCAGCGCCCGTCACCAGCCACGGCAACGCGCCTTGCTGCATGACATACGAAGGTGCGCAGTAGTTTCCGAGTGAATCCTCTGCCATCTGAAAGGACAGCAGCGGGCGCGGGCCCCCATCGCGAGTGTCGCCACGCGGCTTGATAACTGTGGTGACAGCAGGAATCGCCTCGCCCGCAGCATTATTGGATCGATACGAGATCTGCCACGCATCCACGTTGGTCGGAATCAGGTTGAGAGTACCGAGATTCACCGCACGAGCGGCGATGATCTCACCCGGTTCCCTGGATTCGACGACCTCGACAGGCGGTTCATAGAAGGCCTGGTCCAGTTCAGGCAAAGGCGGTGCAACCGCAGGCGGCAGGGCAGGCTGGACCTGAATTTGGGCGGGAACACCTTCGTCCGGTGCCGCTGAGGCAGGTGCCGAAAGTCCGATCTGCCCGATTACTGCAATCACGGCAATTGCGAGGCCCCCGCGTTGTCGGTCAGTTGTCCAGCGTCGTCCCATACCAATTCCTCCCCGGAAAAGCACAGATTGCCTTGTGTTGCCGCAGTTCTCATCACGAGCACACAAGTTAGATGCGAGTGTCTAACACATTGAGGACGAGAGTAGAGCGTTGTGGGCCGGATTACAATCCCCTGGTCTTCGTGACCTATTCGTCGGTGTGAAGGGGCGCGTCGTCGATCAACGCATTCAAGAGCACCGTCATCAGATCGACCAGTACCGACACGGGAGGACGAGGCTCCGCAGTGCTCCACTGGTGCACCAGCGCGGTAAGCGCGCCGATGAAGGCGGTGGACGCCCACCGGTAACCACCTGGCGGTTCGTAATCTTCGCCCACGATCCCTTTGATGATCGACTCGAAAAATGTTGCCCAGACCGAACGTTGGTCCACACGATGCTTTTCCACCCGGGGACTGACACCTACGACGTCGATGAAGGCAACGTGTGCGCGTCGTGGGTCACTTCCGACCGACTCGACGAAGGCGGCCATGGCCGTCGCTGCCTTGTCACGGAGATTGACCGAAGGCTCTGCATCGAGTGCGTCGACCATTGCAATTCTGGCGTCGAGTTGAATCTGGTCATACAGCGCGAGGAGTAGATCCTCGCGACTACCGAACTCGTCGTAGAACTGCCTTCTGGCCAGACTCGCGGACGCGCAGATATCCGCCACCGAACTTCCGGCATACCCCTGGTCCGCAAACACGCTGAGAGCAGCATTCAAAAAGAGAGAACGGCGTTCGGCCTTGCGAGCCGCGACCGACCTTCCGCCGTAGTTTCTGTCTGTTTCAGCAATTGCCACGTCTGCCAGAGTATGCGGCATCGCGCCGCACACAAAACGCATCTGACCTGCTGCAAAGTTCCTTCACCACCACTACCGGCGCACCGGCACTGCAGCACGATCAGGCCAATACGAAGGCCACGGCAAAAAGTGTCCAGGCGGCAGCGAGAACCGTTGACGCCGCAGTAACTGCCCCGGTCACGGCAGGTCGAGTGCTGCGGTTGCGCGCGGCGATGATCCCGACCGTCATCAAAGTCAACGCCACCAGGAACGACAAAACCACGATTTTCACCAGCAACCCCTTCGACGACGGTCAACAGAACCGGAGACTATTTAGATAGTACACAAATAAATCGTGCATTAATTAAACTCAAAGTCCGTCAGGGAACTCTTGACAGAATTCAAGAGCGCCTGTCAGGCTGGCCCTGACGAAAGGAGAACTTCTCATGGAAGACCTGATCGAACGCGCCCTGACTGCGAAGATCGAGACCGCCGCGATCACCACGGTCAACGCCGCGATCACCGAGGCCGGCACTCAGGCAGACAAGATTGTCGGAACAGATCCTTTACCTGGCAGCCCTGAGTGGGAGGCAGAACAGGACACCGACATCCCGGCGCAGCGTCAGATGGCGTGGCAGTTGGCCTGTTTCCGGATTCAGCTCGCCGCGGGTATCGATTCGACGGCAAGCGTCATGAGCCTGCGTAGATTCGGCGCAACATGGTCAACCATCGGCCGCGCAGCGGGAATGACCCGTCAGTCCGCGCATGAACGGTGGGGTCGACGTGTATCGGACATGCTCGATCCCTACGGAGTCGGGATGCCGCCCATGGTGCCCAATGATGATCCGACTCAGCCCTGACTATCAATCGCACGACTAACAATCGCGTCACTACCGATCCGGCAGCAGCGCATCTGCTTTCGCGACCAGCACAGCGCGCTCACGCTCGTTCCCGGTCAGCCGAGCCGCTTCGAGGAGTTCGGTTCTAGCCTCCTCGGATCGGCCGAGCTGACTGAGCAACTCCCCCCGAACGCTGGGAAGCAGGTGGTAGTCGGCCAGTTCACCTGAAGCGACAAGCTTGTCGACGAATTCGAGCGCAGGGCCAGGACCGTATGCCATGGATACCGCCGCCGCATGATTGAGGTCGACCACGGGCGATGGCGCCAGTTGCGCCAGAGCCTCATAGAGGATGACTATTTTCTTCCAATCGGTGTCTTCGAAAGTTGCTGCTCGCGCATGACATTCGGCAATCGCCGCCTGCAGGCCGTACGGGCCTCGTCCACGCCCGACGGCGTCAGCTCGTTCCAGCGCGGCAAGCCCACGCGAGATCTGTAGGCGATCCCACCTCGTCCGATCCTGGTCAGCCAGCAGGATGGGCTCACCGGTCGAGGTTGTCCGAGCGCCGAATCTCGAGGCTGTCAGCTCCATCAAAGCGACAAGGCCGTGTACCTCGGACTCCCTGGGGACCAATTCGGCGAGTATTCGCGCGAGCCGCAGAGCCTCAGCACTGAGCTCCGCCCGCATCCACTCGTCCCCGGAACTGGCTGCATAGCCTTCGTTGAACACCAGGTACAGCACTCCGAGGACGGCGCTCAATCTGCGCGAAAACTCTTCTCGCCCTGGAACTTCGAAAACCGCTTTCGAGGCAGTCAGCGCCTTCTTCGCGCGGACTATCCGCTGCTGCACCGTCGCCGTCGGCGTGAGGAACGCTTTCGCAATCTCTTCCGTGGTCAAACCGCCCACCACCCGAAGCGTCAACGCCACCTGCGCTTTTCGATTCAACACGGGATGGCAGGCGATGAACATCAGGCGAAGGACATCGTCGTCGATGCGGTCCGGATCCCAGCTGACGTCGTCGAAATGTGAAGCGTCGTTCTCGAGTTCACGCGCAAAGTGGGCGTAGCGCTCGTCCAACCTCTCACGTCGTCGCCACCCGTCGATCGCTCGTCGTGTCGCCACAGATGTCAGCCAGGCAGCGGGGTTTCTCGGAACCCCCGTCGCGGGCCACTGCTCGACGGCTTCGAGCAGAGCCTGCGCGGCCAGATCCTCGGCGAGATCAAGATCTCCGACGGTGCGAGTCAACGTGGCGACAATCTTCGCGGATTCGATACGCCAGACCGCGTCGACAGCCTTTCTCGTTTCTTCTCGCACCGCCTCGTCGGTCATGGTCAGCCTGCGACCGGACGATCGGTACCGAGCTCTTCACGCCAGCCTGCCTCTTTCTGGATGTACTCGTTGTCCTGATCGAAGTCCGACATCTCGCTCACGCGGCGTACCTCGAGCTTGCTTCCCGGCCCGAGCGGGCAGCGCTTCGCCCATTCCAAGGCTTCGTCTTTGGTCGACGTCTGAATGATCCAGAATCCCGAGAACAACTCCTTCGTCTCCCCGTACGGGCCGTCGGAGACCAGCGGAGGGTCGGACTCGAAATCGACGATGAATCCCTCCTCCATCGCCAGTCCCTCACCGGCCAGCAAGACACCTGCCTTGATCAGGGACTCGTTGTACTGCCCCATCGCGGCGATGATCTCGTCGAAGTCCATGTCTTTGGATGCTTCGATGGCCTCATCGGTGGAACGCATGATCAGCATGTACTTCATGAGAATCTCCTTCGTTCGTGGACCGCTCTGTTCGGTCCCTCTGCTTACACGTCGAACGGCGCACTCACCGATCGACAAACTTCCGCAACAATTTTTCCGAGTACATAACCGCCGGTCGCGATACGCTGCCCACGGTATCGGCGGACGGGCCGTCGGGCCGGTCAGAAGTCGAGAAATCCCGGCACAACTTCGCGAACGAGCCCGGTCGCGTCAGAGCTCCCGTAGAAATACACCGACCCGTAACCGAATAGATACTCCTCTACGAAATCGGGGTGGGACTCGGCAACCACCGGCCACCCCTCTTCGTTGATCTGAAACAGGAAGCTGTGTCCATCCGCCTCAACGGCATCGGCGTAGGACGGTTCGTTCTGAATGAGCGCCGGTTGCGGAGCTATCAACACCAACGGCATCACCTCGTCGTCCGATGGAATCCTGATCAACGCCGCGCAGCCAAGGCCCGCATGGCTGCCCGCCGATTCCGCACTTCGTGACGACGAGGGGTGCAGGACTGCCCTAACCCCGATGTCCGGGTATTCGAGGTCGTCGTCGCCGATGGAGAAACCTCGACGGATGAAGACCGAAAGCTCTCGCGCGCCGAGCCACGGCGCCGTGTGTGCCTCGAGCGTCAGAAGGTACTCGTGCGAATGCAGAATCGCCTGACCAGCGAAAACCTGCGGAGGTCGTCCACCAATCCGTGCCCCACTATTCGAATCGCTCGAACCCACCCCGAGATGTACCCTGTCCACCGGCGTCATCCTAGGGAGATCCGACGGGTGTCGGAGGGAGACTCTCCGATTTCCTACAAGCCGCTGGTGACGTAGGCCACATTCAGGCTCGATGATGGGTGCATGACAACATTCCCGACTCTCGACCCCGAACTCGCCGCGGCACTCACCATGCTCCCGAAGGTGGACTTCGCTGACCTCCCCAACGCACGGGCCACCTACGACGCTCTGGTCGGCACCATGTTGGCCGACCTGTCATTCGACGGAGTCTCGCTTCGTGAACTGTCGGCACCCGGCCTGGACGGCGATCCGGAGGTCACGATTCGTTTCTTCACCCCGGACAACACTGCCGGCCCTGTCCCCGTTCTGCTCTGGATCCATGGCGGCGGATTCGCAATCGGCACCGCAGAATCCAGCGATCCATTTTGCGTCGAGGTGGCGCGGGAACTCGGATTCGCCGTTGCGAACGTGGAGTACCGCCTCGCCCCCGAAACCCCCTTCCCCGGCCCCGTCGACGACTGCTACGCCGCACTCCTCTACATCCACGCCCATGCCGAGGAGCTGGGGGTCGATACACGCCGCATCGCAGTGGGAGGGCAGAGCGCAGGCGGTGGACTGGCCGCAGGCACTGTCCTCAAAGCCCGTGACGAGGGCGTTGTGCCCGTGGCCTTCCAATTCCTCGAAATCCCTGAACTCGACGACCGCCTGGCGACGGTCTCGATGACGAACTTCGTCGACACCCCCTTGTGGCACCGCCCTAACGCCATCCTGTCGTGGAAGTACTATCTCGGCGGGTCGTATTCCGGTCCCGAAGATCCTGACGTGTCCATTTACGCTGCGCCGTCCCGGGCTACCGACCTCACCGGTCTGCCGCCGACCTACCTGTCCACCATGGAACTCGACCCGCTCCGCGACGAAGGAATCGAATACGCCCTTCGGCTGCTGCAAGCGGGAGTCAGCGTCGAATTGCATTCCTTCCCCGGAACCTTTCACGGGTCGGCACTGGTCGCGACCGCCGCGGTCAGCGAAAGAGGTGCCGCCGAAGCCCTCACTGCGCTCAGGAGAGGGTTGCGTTCGCTCTCGCCGGTCTCGTAGCGTTGCGAGATGCAAGGACTGATGTACCGGCTTGCCGAGCTCGATGCAGACTCGGCAGGCCTGGTACGTGTCATCGATTACTTCGACGCCCTCGTGCGGCACGGCTCCGACACCGCGTCTTTGCTTCGTGCGAGCGCGCAGTTGGCGGACTGCGTCGTGGGTATCGAGATCGTCGAGCGCGGCAGAAGCAAGAAGAATTTGCGCCGTTGCGATCCGCGCGGCCGCTGGTCACCCGATCCTCAGCTCCCACCGAGCATGACCAGAAACATTGCCGTAGACGACGAGGTTCTCGGAACGGTATGGATCGAACGACCCGGGGCCAGCTTGCCACTCGACGAAATGCTCGTCGACCGGATGGCCCTGACCGCAGCGATAATTCTGCAACCGCGACGCCTGCCTACCGAAGCCGAGCACACTCGAAATCTGTTGTTCCCGATGGATGAACTCGCGGTGCTCACCTCCTGCGCCGGTCTCGGTATCGAACCCCATACCCCAGTCCGTGTAATGGCAACCAAGGCAGTCTCAGGCACGGCCGAAGGTGCTGCACACCTTGTCATTTCGCCAGATTACAAACCTGGCAAAGCCACTGGGATAGACGCTGACGGCGAGTATCTGAATCTCGTGACGGGTTCGTTCGCGGCGACACCCGAGCTGTCCGAGGCCGCGCTGTCGTCATTCATTCGCGCCGGAATATCTTTGACTGCTCCCGCTTCCGAAGTGAGCACAATACTGAGCACTGCACGATTCGCTCGTACACAGGCGTCGGCAACAACACCGATCGTGAACGCCGACAATCTCGGCGCCCTCAACCTCCTGGCGCCGGGACCACACATCGATCACTCGCGAATACCGGATCTGGTTCGTGCCGAAGAGATCGGCGACACCAAACAGGGGTTAGAACTACTCGAAACCTTGAGGTCATACCTGCAGTCCGGAACCTTGAGGGCCGCAGCAGATTCCATGCATCTTCACCACAGCAGCGTCGCGCACCGATTGGCGAAACTGTCCCAGCACGTCGATTCCATCGAGAACCGAGCACGCGCAACGGCCATGATGCTGGTCCTCGATGGCGGATAGGACCCACCGCGCATCACAGGTACTACGCAGTGGTTGACGATCTTTCGCGTTCAGCGAGCGCAACAAACGGCGCAAGCGCCGGATTCGGATTATCCGGCCGGTAGGTCACTGCCACGTCGAGAGTTGGTTGCTCACCGGCGATCTCACATAGATGGACACCCGGGATGCGGAGCATCCGCGCTCTGCCCTGGGGGATCGGCGCAATACCCACCCCGTCCGAGACGGCATGCAGCACCTGCTCGTCGTCGGCCTCGAATCGAACGATGCTGGGCGCCCCGTTTGGCCAAAGTTGTTCGAGCGTACGCAAATACATCCCCGGGGCGTTGGCCTCCGGCCAGAACACAACGGGGACGTCCACCAGATCTCCGAGTTCGAGCGTCGCTCGATCTCCGAACGGATGATCCACGGGAACAGCGACCAGGATAGGTTCGGTATCGAGGACGATCAGGGGAAGTTCTCGATCGTCTTCATCGAGCGGCGGGCGAACAACCGCGATGTCGACGGCTCCGGTTCGGACGAGGTCGACAGTCTGCGCCGAAGTGCCACGATGAACGACAACTTCGACGCCCGGGTAGAGCCTTCGATAGGTGCTGACCAGATCCGCGACTGCGCCGCCCGCCCACGAACGGGTGTACGCGATGCGCAGTTCTCCGTCCACACCGCGCGCGGCCAACCGAATTCGTTCGACAGCCCGGTCCGCACACCCGATCAAAAAGCGCGCCTCTCGTACCGCCACCTTGCCGGCTTCCGTGAAGGTGAACTGCGGACCCCGACGATCCACCAGCGGAACTCCGAGTTCGCGCTCGAGAACCTTGATCTGTTGACTGAGGGCCGATTGCGCGACGTGGACGTTCGCAGCGGCTCGAGTGAAGCTCCCATGATCCGACAGAGCGATCAGATAACGGGCACGCTGCAGGTTCATACGGCGATTATAAGAAAAACAGATGGTGGTGTCACTACTTGGTCTTGGACACGGCATCACCTGAGGTCGGAGGATCGAGTTCACGTTGATCCACCGTCTGTCTCCCGAAAATTGTCACCCGAACGATCACAAGGTTGCACATGAATCCCCGAGCACTCACTGAACCTGCAACAGACGCGAGGCTTATCGACGCCCTCGCAGAGATCGTCGGCCACACGCATGTGCTTACCGATCCCGAACTGATCGAGGGCTACACACGTGACTGGACGGGACGTTGGATCGGCGACGCGATCGCGGTCATCCGCCCCGGCAACACCTCCGAAGTGTCTGCGGTTCTTCGAGCATGCTTCGACGCGGGGGTTCCCGTCACACCGCAAGGCGGCAACACCGGACTGGTCGGTGGTGGAATCGCCTCGACTGGGTCCGTGGTGCTGAGTACCAGACGTCTGGAGACGATCGAAGCCGTCGACCCCATCGGTCGGACAATCGCAGCCGGCGCCGGCGTGACCGTTGCTCGCGCCGACCTGGCCGCATCTGCACACGGTCTCCGCTTCGGAATCGATTTGGCATCAAAGGAATCCGCAACACTCGGCGGCATCGTCGCAACCAACGCCGGTGGGACGCGCATGGTCCGATACGGAAATACACGCGCACAGATACTCGGTATCGAAGCCGTGCTCGCGGACGGTTCGGTACTGAGTAGATGGACTCCACTCGTCAAAGACAATGTCGGATACGATATTCCAGGACTTCTTGCCGGCAGCGAGGGAACGCTCGCAGTCATCACCAAGGTCCTGATGAAGCTGGTCACCCCGGCGACCGACACCCAGGTCGTGCTCGCGGGTGTGCGCGACGTCGATCAAGCGCTTCATTTGTGTAATCGCGTGCGTCAGAGCGGATTGACCGTCGAAGCCGCCGAAATCATGACTGACGACGGCATCTCCCTCGTCTGCGCACACACCGATGCCCGTCGCCCGTTCGGCACCCCTTCACCGATGTACACACTCATCGAGGTGTCATCACCGCGCGAAACGGAAGAGTCGCTCCTCGAAGTACTCTCCGACTCTGCCGACCTCATCGAGGACGCGACGGTCGAGCCTGGGCCGGCTCGAAAACTGTGGACTCTGCGGGAAAGCCATACCGAAAGCATCAGCGCGTCGTCGACGACGCCGGTAGTCAAGCTCGACATCTCCGTCCCCTTGTCCGTGATGGGAATGTTCATCGACAACCTCCGAGAAAGCCTGGCACAACGATTCCCCCTCGTGCGGCCAATCCTGTTCGGGCACTTCGCCGACGGAAACATTCATGTGAACCTTCTGGATGCCGAGCCGAGGGTCGCACACGAACTGACCGATATGGTGTTCCGACTCGTCGCCGCCCACCATGGAAGCATCAGCGCCGAGCACGGGATAGGCCGCGCGAAGTCGCCGTGGATATCGCTGGGGCGCACTGAAACCGACATTGCCGCAATGCAGCTGATCAAATCCTCCTGGGATCCCCGTGGAATCCTCAACCCTGGAATACTGTTGCCGGAAAAAGTCGGGTAAGCAAAAGGGGTCTCGTGCAGGATCTTTACGTCGTCACTCATCCTCATGCCGAACACACAGCGCAGGACGTAGTCGGCGGTTGGCACAATTCGGTTCTCACCCCCGCTGGTCGGCGCGATGCAGGTTTGATCGCCGAAGCGCTGAAACGACGACGCACAGGAACTTCGCGCCCGGTCCGCATCACCTCGTCCGACCTCAATCGTTGCACCGAGACATCCACGATCATCGCCCGGACACTCGATGCTCCGGCGACAACGGATTCACGATTGCGCGAAATCAGCTTCGGCGAAGCCGAAGGACGCCCGAACTCGTGGCTGGCCCAGCGGCAGGTCCCGGCCCCTGACAACAACCGCCTCGATCACCGTGGCCCCGTTGCCGGTGCCGAGACCCGCCGCGACATCGCATCAAGGGTTCACGAATGCGTTCACGAACTGATGGACGATCTCGATCACGATCACATCGTCGTAACCCACGGCTTTGCACACACATTCGTCGTCTCCGCCTGGCTACAGATTCCCGTCGAAGCCGCAGGATTTGCGACCTTCGCGACCACCCCGGGTGCAATCACACATCTCCGACACGACGACTACTGGCGCAACCGAACCCTCGTGCAACTAGCTGATACGACGCACCTGGACTGTGGCACGATGGCCTGATGCGCCATGTCTCCGACGACGAACGCCGTGCTCGCATAGGAGTACGTCATGCGCTGGAGCCAATGTTTCACGTCGATTCGCCGGAAGCTGCCACGCGGGCGATGACGGTACTGCACGCCACCGAGTCAGCGACGGTCTATCTGTCTTGCTGGGCGAGGGTTCGGTCCGTGGACGCCGCCGACGTCGACCGCGCCCTGTACGACCAACGCAGTCTCGTGAAGCAATTGGCAATGCGCCGCACACTCTTCACCTTTCCCTGCGACTTGCTGCCGGCCGCGTGGTCGAGTGCGTCCGCCCGCGTCGCGAACACCGAGCGGGCACGAATGGCCAAGGATGTCGTCAAGGCCGGACTCGCCGTCGACGGCAACGACGGGCTCGATCGCGCACGGACGGAAGTGCTGAAGTTGCTCACCGATAGGCCTGAAGGGCTTTCAGCGGTAGAGATTCGTCAGGCCGTGCCGATGATAGACGTCAAGGTCGAGGGTTCGGCAGGTGAAATCTGGTCGGCACCCAGGGTTCTCACGCATCTCGGGGCGACCGCAGACATCATGCGCGGCACCAACACCGCACGCTTCCCCGTCTCACGCCCACTGTGGACTCTCACTCGACACTGGCTCGACGACGCCCCCGTCGATCTCGAATCTGCAGACGGCTATCGAGAAATAGTCCGCCGTTGGCTCTACACCTTCGGACCGGGCACGGTAGACGACATCGTCTGGTGGCTGGGCTCGACGAAGACGGTCGTCCGGGCCGCCCTCGCCGAACTCGACGCCGTTGCAGTCTCACTCGACGGAGGCGACACCGGCTGGTTGCTACCCGATGACGTCGCCACGGTGCCTGATCCAGGTCCTTGGGTGGCACTCCTACCGGTGCTCGACCCGACGATCATGGGGTGGAAGAACCGTGACTTCTACCTCGGCCCGCACCGCAACCAACTCTTCGACACCCGCGGTAATGCCGGCACCACCGCTTGGGTCGACGGTCGCGTCGTTGGGTGCTGGATCCAAGACGAAACCGGTGTGGTGCACGTTCGATTGCTCGAGACCGTGTCAGCGTCTGCGCGACGTTCTCTCGATGCCGAGGCGGCGCGCCTCACCGAGTGGCTGGGCGGCGTCAGAATCGGCACGGGGTACGTCTCACAGGCGATGAGGCACGACGTTCCCGAACCTCCCGCCGGCACTAGTGCCCGGTGATAGCGTCAGATACCGATTGCCAGATCGTCGATGTCTGCGAGCGTGCCGCCGTTTTCGAGGATGCTCGTGTAGTTCCGAAGTCGGTTCTGATCTATCTCGGTAGTGCTGACCCCTCGCTTCCAGTACCCGAAGACAACTACATCGTCCTTCGCCAGGCCGACTGTCTTGCGGAAATGCGCTCGAATGGCTCGCATCTCGTCCCGTTCCCCGGCACCCCACACCGCGTAGTCTCCTGGGTTTTCGAGTTCGACGGCGTACCCGGCGAGGCCATCTTCGACATGGTGCAGCTCGAGGCCGGGGATCACGGGTAGTTCCGCGAAAGCCTCGGCGTCACCGGTGGCGACCCAGCCGACGCCGGTCAGTCCCTCGGGCCACTGAAGCAGAATCGAATAGGGGGCAGGTATCGCGGTGTCGTCGGCGAACAGTGCGACGCGGCGCCCGGCGATCTCGGGAACGAGGAAGTGCGGGCGAGGACCGGTGAGTGAGAACGTGTCACCCACACGCAGGTCGGCGGCCCACCTCATCATCGGGCTGGTGTGGCCGTGCAGCACTACGTCGAAGGTCATCGAACTGCTCGGCGCGTTGCAGGTGCGCACCGTGTAGACGCGAGAGACGTCGCCGTACTGCGGACCGAGCTGGATGCGAAATGCGACGTTGGGCCGCAACCAATTCGGGTCGTCCGCCGACGAAGTCAACTGGACGGCGATGCGCAAGATGCTCTCGGTCGGCCGTTCGACGCGTTCGACGACGGCAACCACGTCGTTGAGACCGCGGTCGTGGTCTTCTCCGCGTGGCGCCTTTGCCGACGCAGACGTTTCAGTTTCTTCAGGTCGAGATGCGGTAGTCATTGATATCTCCTGATCGGTGGTTCAGTTGTGGACGGGTAGCTGACTGACAGGTCTTCGATCACGCGGAACAACAAGTGGCCGTCCGGTTTCCGGGTCTTCGAGAACCAGCGCCTCGAGGTCGAAGACTTCGCGCAGTAACTCAGGGGTGAAGACGTCCGAGGCACTGCCTTGCATGACAATTTTTCCGGACCGCATGGCAACTACGTGCGTGGCATATCTGGCCGCGAGGTTCAGGTCGTGCAGGACCGCGACCAATGTTCGACCGGACTGGTGGAGTTGGGAACAGAGGTCGAGAACCTCGATCTGGTGGGCGATGTCGAGAAAGGTGGTCGGTTCGTCGAGCAACAACACCGGGGTGCGCTGCGCAAGCGTCATGGCGATCCATACCCGCTGACGTTGTCCCCCACTCAGCTCGTCCACCAATTGGTCTGCTGCATATCGCATTCCGACTTCATTCAGGGCCTCGGAGACAACATGCTCGTCTTCGGGTGACCACTGGCGCAGCATGCTCTGATACGGATATCGGCCGCGGGATACGAGGTCTGCGACACTGATCGCTCCAGGCGAGAGCGGGGACTGTGGCAACAGGGCGATTCGCCGGGCGACTTCTTTGGTTCGATAGGACCGAATATCGTTACCGTCGAGCACAACACGACCCGATCGAGGTGTCAGCATTCTGCCGAGCGCACGCAACAATGTCGACTTGCCGCACCCGTTCGGTCCGACGACGACGGTGAACCCTCCATCGGGGATCTCGAGACTCAACTCGTCCACGATGGTTCGATCGGCGTACCGTAGTTCGATCTTCTCGGCGCGCAGCCGCGATGTTGGGGTGGCAGTAGTCATGAATCTCTTTCGTAGCGAGTTTTTTTCAGGCCTGACGAGCGAGCAGCCAGATCAGATAGGCACCACCGAGCAGACTGGTGACAAGACCGACAGGAGTGCGGAGACCGACCTCGACCGCTTGCGCGATCAAGTCGGCGCCCGCCAGCAGAACTGCGCCTAGCAGGAAGGAAGTCGCGACAAGAACACCGCTGCGCCGTGCCAACCGTCGTGCGATCTGGGGAGCGGCGAGCGCCACAAATGCGATGGGGCCGGTGGCCGCGGTCGCCGCGCCGGTGAGCGCGACCGCAAGCAGAATGCCGGCAAATCGGTATCGCTCCACGGAGATCCCGAGCGAGGACGCTGCGTCGTCGCCCATCTCCATCATGGTGACGCGCCGGGACACCACGACGAGAGCAGGAACGAGAACACCGACGGCGATGGCAACACTGACCGCGTGTGGCCAACCGCGCCCGGTCAGCGAGCCGGCCGTCCACTGCTGCACAACGGTGGCGTCGTCGATATCCGCACGCACCACCAGGAACGACATCACGGCGCTCAGCATCGCGCCCACGCCGATACCGACCAGGACAAGTCGAAGACCGCCGCTGACGCCGTCTTTGCGTGCCAGCGCGTACACCAGAAGCGCCGTCAGCATGCCGCCGAGAACAGCGGCGCCCGCGGTCTGCAGTACCCCGCCTCCGAAGAAGACGATCTGAACCACGGCTGCAGTCGCAGCGCCGGTGGTGAAACCGATGATGTCCGGCGATCCGAGAACATTGCGCGAAAGCGTCTGGAAAACCGCGCCGGCCACACCGAGGCTTCCGCCCACGCCGATCGCCGTGATCAGCCGCGGCAGCCTGCGATTCTGGACGGACCGAACCGCCGCTGGGGCGCCTTCGCCGTGCAGGGCACGCCATACTTCGCCCAAGGACAGATCCAGGGTTCCATACATCAGCGTGGCAAACGAGAGCGCCGCCAATGCCGCACTGATTGTCACGGTTACGAACAGCACTCGCGGAACTATCCGCCACGAGTACGGCCCGATTCGAACCACCCAACCGCGGAACAGCGGTGGAACCGGCTGTGCTGCAATCGCGTTCACAGCGACGCCACCCGCCGCGAGCGCACGAGCGCAACAAACAAGGGGCCACCGAGCACCGCCACGGCGATCCCCGTCTGCAGATCTCCCGGCGCTGTGGCAACGCGACCGAGAACGTCGGCCAAGAGCAGAAATGCCGGGGCGACAACGAGCACGCACGGCAGAAGAAATCGCAGATCCGGCCCGACGACACCGCGCACGATGTGCGGCGCAGCCAGGCCCACGAATCCGAGCGGTCCAGCCGCCGCAGTGGCGGCCCCTGCCAGCAGGATGACTGCGACAGCGGATCCGACCCGTGCGGGTCCGGTGCTGGCACCGAGCCCTTTGGCGACATCCTCGCCGAGCGCGATTGCGTTGAGTGGACGAATCAGCAACAACGACAACACGATACCGACGATGACGAAGGGCAGAACAGTGACCATCACGTCTCCGCCGCGGCCTTGCAACGAACCCACTGCCCAAAATCGGAACTGATTGAATGCGGCCTCGTTACTGATGAGAACCATGCTGGTGAGAGCCGTGATCGCCGTCGCAACAGCGGCACCGGCAAGCGCCATGCGCGCTGGGGTCGCGGCGCTGCGATGCGCCGACCCCAACATGTACACACCTACCGAGGCAACGGCCGCGCCGGCAAGCGCGAACCACAGATAGCCGCCGACCGAAGTCACCCCCAGATAGGCAATCGCAATCACGACTGCTGCTGATGCTCCGGCGTTCACACCGAGTAGTCCCGGATCGGCCAGAGGGTTGCGGGTGATCGACTGCATCAGCGCGCCGGCCAGTCCGAGCGCGGCCCCGACCACAAGCCCGAGAATTGTTCGAGGCAAACGTGATTCGATCACAATCAGGTGCTCGTTGTTACCGGCGTCGTAGGAAAGAACTGCATCGAGGACAGTGGAGACGGGGATGTTGCGTGAGCCGATGACGAGTCCGCCGACGGATGCCAGCACGATTACAACGATGGAGACGAGGACCAACAACCCCGCACGCGCGGCCGTCCCGGACCGCGGTGGCGCTTCGGTCCGGGACTGCGCAGAAACGCCCACGCGGTCATCCACCGAACGTGGACACCAGCGACTCGACCGTCTGCTTTGCACTGAAGTAATCGAGACGGAAAGCTGCCGTTCCCATCGCGTATACCCGATCACCCTTGACCGCAGGTTGATTCGCAAGGAGCGGGTCGGCCGCGAGTTGCTTCTCCACGTCCTTGGGCCCCATCGAGACGGCAAACAGCGTCTGCGCCCCGTCTAGTGCGGCAGACATGTTTTCGGAGCTGACGATCGCGACGCCGGAGGCACCCCGCTTGTCCGGAGCGACAAACTGCTCAGCGGGCTCGGCATAGGTGAAGCCGAGCGAGGCCAGCAGATTGCCCTGCGGGCTGTCGGCTCGGAACGTCCAGACACCGTCGGCACCCATGTAGACCAGTGCCGTCACCGGCTGCTCGGGAAGTTTGATCTTCGCGGCTTGGGTGGTGACCCAGCTGTCGTATTCGTCGACGGTTTTGGCGGCCTCGCTCTCGAGTCCGGTGACAGTCCCGAGCTGATCAGCGAGCTCCTCCCAGGAGCTGGCGCCGTAGTCGAGAAGAACAGTGGGTGCGATGTCGCTCAGCTGTGAGTAGGCATCGAGTGTCGAGTCGCCGCCGTTAGCGGAGCCGATGATCAGATCGGGCTCGAAGGTCTCGATCGCGTCGAGGTCCAGCTCGAGATTTCGGTAGAGCACCGCGACGCCACGATCAGCCGCCACGCCCGACCACTGGGAGAAAAACCCCTGGTCATCGGTCATTCCCGACGGCGTTGTCGCCGCACTCGCGACCACCGGCGCTCCGATCGCAAGCAGCGTGCCGGTCAACGACGGCGAGGTGGACACGATCCGAGTCGGCTTTGCAGTGATCTCGGTACTGCGGCCGCCGTGATCGACGGTGCGCGGCCAGCCCTCGGTGGCCCCGGAGGTTTCCTGGGTGCCCTCGGTTCCGGTGTCACTACCTGACGAATTCGAGCAGCCGGCAAGAGCGAGGGCGACGACCGCGGCGAGTACTGCCGCCGTCGGGCGTAGAGATCTGCGCATGAGTATGTGGCTTTCTGAAGATACGAGAGTGCGCCGCTGCGAACACAGTCGGCAGAGGTAAAGTTAGCCATACTTAAGTCGCAAGGGTTGTCCAGGAGCGCCAACGTGTTACCACTATCGGGAAGGTCGGACGCAATCGACTTGGGGCCGATCCGCGCCTGCCGCACCGAGCCAAGCATCGGCCGCTCACCGCTGTTGTTCTGGGTTCTCGCAGGTAGTGGACGCGTCAGGACCGGATCGACCGTCTACGAGGTGCCGGCGGGCGAGTTGTTGTGGATCCCGGCGAGCGTGCGATATTCGATGGAGACGGACTCGGATTCCGTCGCGTTTCCCATCCTGCTTCCGCCCTCGAACGGCGTCAGCGCCGGGCCGGCTACCGTGACGCGTCTGCGCGTTCCGCCCGGATGGGAAGACAGACTGATCCACGAGTTCGTTCACAACCTGGGCTATCTGCGCGGCGACGCTGCACACCCGTCGTCCTTGTTCGAAATGATTACCCGGGCCGACGACGGGGCCACCTCGCTGCCGCAATTGCCGCAATCACGGGAAGCGTTCGAGATCGCGCACGCCCTGTTGCGAACACCTGGCACCGACGACACCGAGGCACAATTCGCGAAGCGTGCCGGGATCAGCATTCGAACGCTCCAGCGATACTTCGTGGAAGAAACCGGCCTCACCTTCACGCGCTGGCGGCTTCGAGCTCGGATCGCCGCGTCGTTGGAGTACCTGAAACAGGACCGCGAGATCGGTTGGATTGCAAACGAAGTCGGCTTCGAAACGGGCAGCGGATTCACGCGTGCGTTCCGGTCCCAGATGGGAGAGAGCCCGAGCGACTATCGCCGCCGGGCCCTCTCCGGTCCAACCGATCGCAGCGTGGACACCGACAACGATCAAGCATTGGTCCGCATGCTCGCAGAGACCAGGCAGCCCGGGGAAACAGCGCCGCCGATACCGGCCAATGCGACGTGGCCGCGCGTCAACGGCGCCCACGTCGCCGTGTGGGTCTACCGAGGCCAAGCCCGGGTGGACGTCGCGGACCGCAGCTGGGAACTGCGCACCGGAGAGGCCATGATTCTTCCTGCAGGCGTCCTCAATACCGTCACGGTTCCGACTGGTTCACTGCTTCTGCCGCTCGGCTTCCGTTCCTCGAACGGGTCGACCGTATCTGCCGACGCCCTCGAGACCGTGCAGTTCTCCCCCGCTGACGAGTTGGCATTGCTGCACACTTTCGTCGCCGCCTACACGCCCTTGCGCCCGCGCGGCCACGACAGCGCCATGGCATTCGACATCATCGCCACCGGCCCTCTTGCACAACCGGTTTCGAACACCTCGCCCGCCGATTCGATTGCCACACGACTGGCAGCGACGATCGCCGCCCGGCCGGCCGACCCTCGCACTCTGGACGAGTGGGCGCAAGAGTTCGGTACCGACGCGGCCAGGCTGCGCCGGGAGTTCCGTATCGAAACCGGCACCACGTATCCGCAGTGGCGATCGCTTTCACGGATGACCCAGGCACGCACCCAACTCCAACTCGGGGTTGCACCCGGCACGGTGTCGAGGAACCTGGGTTACGCGCACCTGCCCGCATTCAGCCGAGCGTTTCGCACTGCGCACGGGATCTCACCGCAGCGCTTCCAAGCCCAGTCCGTCGAACGCGCCCTCTGGTTACGTTCTGTGCCGCGCGCCGCGGAGCCGAGCGCTCGGGTTCTTCACACCCACTGAACGAGTTGCCACACGATTCCGTTGGGGTCGACGAACTGGCAGTAACGCTCACCCCACGGTTCCGTCTCCGGCTCGGTGACGACGGAGGCACCTTCAGCAGCGATGCGGGCGAACTCGGCGTCGACATCGTCGACCACGAATGCAATGAGCAAGCCTTGACCGGCCGGACCTGCGACGAAGTCGGGCTTGAACGTCCCGAGCCCGGTGCGCAGGAAGACCACGTTGACCCCGGCATCCGGATGATTCAGGGAAACGAAGCCGTCATCGGCCATGGCCTCGGTGAAACCGAAATGGGTTGTCGCGAAGTCTGCCGATGCGTCGGTGTCGGCGACGTTCAAGGACAGAGCAGTGCTGGTGATTTTCATCGTGGGCCTCCCATGATCGATAAACCTTATGCAGTGCATACAGTATGCACCGTATAAGGTATACCACCGTTGAGGTATTCCCGATTTCTGGAGACGACTGATGGCCCGCGAACTGATCGACCTGCTCTGGCGCGATCACCCCCTCGCACCGAAGGGTGGCACCCGCGGCCCGCGGGCGAAGGTCACCACCTCACAGGCGGTCGGCGTCGCGATCTCCGTCGCGAATACCGACGGCCTCGACGCCGTGACGGTCCGCCGATTGGCCGCCGAACTCGGAATCTCGGGCATGGCGGTGTACACCCACGTCGGATCCCGCGACGATCTGCTGGTGCTCATGGTCGACGCCGTACACGGACACAGCCCACTCCTGCCGTACGGGAACATGACCTGGCGCCAACGTGTGCGTCGGGTCGCCGAGGAAGAACTTGTCCTCTATACGGAGCATTGGTGGCTCCTGGACATCTCCGATCAGCGCTCCGCGTTGGGTCCGGGAACTATCGCGAAGTACGACCACGAACTTCACGCCTTCGACGGCACGGGACTGAGCGACATCGACCGGGACTCCGCCCTGACATTTGTCGCCGACTTCGCCCGATCCTCGGCGCAAGCGCGGCGCCCTGACCCCCGAGCAGCCGACATGGCCGAGGTGTGGTCGTCCTGGAACCAGCGTCTGGCTGCTTATCTCGGCGACGACTTCCCGCTGGCGCAGCGAGTCGGAGGGGCGGCCGGCGAGGCCAAGAACTCCCCGTACAGCCCCGAGGCGGCCTGGGAGTTCGGGCTGGACCGGGTACTGGACGCCCTGGACGGCCTCATTCACATCGAATGACATTCCTGCAATTCGTGGGAGACAATGTGTCCGTGCAGCGTTTCGGTTGGTCTCGACGGTCCGACGGCGACCCTTCGGTGTTCGAACCGCGAGAGCTGTTGCACGCCTACGAGAATCGATCGACCCGAGAGGTACGAGATTCCGGCGAGCTTCTCATCGAGATTCCGCTGAGCGACGCGAGCATCGTCGAGATCACCGTTCTTGATGCCTCTGCGGGCTGGATCGACTCCCGCGTGCGAGGACTCTGCAGTTCACTGGACAAGATCGACCGCCGGGCTCAACGCGTACTTCGAGGGGGATTCAGCATCGGCTGGATCGAACTCGAATCGGAGCGCCACGGCGTCATCGACTACTGGGAAAACGGGGTCAACAACGAATACCCCATCTCCATCGTGTGGAACGGAAACTGCTGGGAAGAAGCGGCAAGCACCTAGCCTCGAAATCAGCGGCATATATCCACGAAGACGGGGTAGACGAGTAGATACCAGCGGCACATCGACTCAACTCCAGGCGTGGTGGACAATGTTTCTCAGCGACCAGTCAATTCGTCACCACACCCGTCGTTTCGGAGCAGCTCTGTCGCCTTCACACAAGTGGCCTCCGCCCACCGAAACACAGCGCATCGCACGCTGGAGTGAGCGGTCGGAGATGCTCGGCGCGCTGTCGGTACTCCTGTTCTGGGCTTTCGGCTTCGGCATCCTGCTGGGCGTCGGCGCGATCACAACAGGAATCTTCGCGCTCCGACGTCACCCGAAGAAGTCTGGCGGGCATCTGCTCTCGAATGCCCGCCAGCTGCCATGGGATGCAATAGTCGGCCTCTTCACCGGATTCATCGGTCTGGCACTGAGCGGCTGGTTCTTCGTGGTGGTCCTACCCAACATGTAGCTCGACCTAGAATCCACCGAAGAGATTGCCGCAACGATGGTCGAACACGTTTCGCGGCAACCATTTTCGCACGTGGTGCGGCAGTCCCTTCTTGGTAGGCCCCGAAAGAGCGTGCCGACGACGATTTCACCGGACAAAAGCAGTGGCCGAGCGTCTACACGCCACGATTGCCGTGCCCACCAGCTGCTCGTCTCGAGGTGGACTCGCCTACAACAAACCCTCGCCCTCGGATATTGCGATCTGCAATTTCGCGATCGAATCATGAAGTCCTTCAGATAGTTCTGCATGCACACCGGCATCGTCGATTTCGTTCCGAACTTCGGAAATAGCTTCACTCCACGAATCGAGCGCGATTGCGCTCACCGCGGCAGTCAACTTACCCCGCTGCTCGTCCCGCGACTTCTGCTCCTGTGAAGCCACTGCCCGATTCATGCGAACTTCGTCAACCCAAGCGGCGATTTGAACAACTATCGGTAACAGGAAGGCGGCAATGTCGGCGCCGTCGCTCAACGACCACGCATTCTGCTCAGAGCATCGACTGGCCGAGCCCCGATTTGCACCTTTTCCGGAAGATGCTCCCTTCGGGCCACGCTCGAAGTCGCGCAATCGCTTGATCAACAACGCTCCGACCATACTGACGTGGGGGGCAAATGCGGTGAGTTGGACCGCAGCAGCGGGTTCATTGCTATCGGCGATCTTCGCCACAAGCCCTTCAAGCTTTCCCCAAGACGGCTGATTTCGCTGGCGCTCCGCCGATTTCCCTACATCCTGACGCAATCGATCCAATTCACGTTGGTGCTTACCGAACCAATCGACAAGAGTGGGCCGCAGGATCGCAACCACTTCCGATTGGTCCAGTACTCCACTTTCTACGACCCTTCGGGTAGCTTCCCCCAACGCACCGCGTAGGTCGTCTCTGGCCGCGGAGTCGACACTTTCGAGTGCGACAAGCGATTGACGACGACGACCTGCTGTGGCGTCGGCCTGAGCAGCAAGCGGGGCACAAGCATCCAGCTGAGTTCTCAACTCAGCGACAATTCTGGCGACTGTTTGGCGCCAGTACCGTCGCTCAGTCGACGCTCTCAGCGCAACAAAGTCAGATGCCGCGACTCTCTTGATCGCCGCGGAGAGGGCATCCATACCGTCCCACTGACGTGAGTCGTCCCAAACCTCGGCATCGACATCCCTCGCCGATCCTGCCATCTGAGCAAAATCTTGGGCGACAACGAAAATGGGGTACTCGGCCGACAACTCCAATGATTCGGATAGTTCCACTGCCTTTCGAGCCGCCAGTTGCCTGTACCCCTCGAGATCATCATCCGGATCGATCCCCGCTTCGTCGAACCTGGAGATGGAGAACCAAAGGCTATCGGACGTCCATCCGCTCCCGACGATCTCACGAAGCACCTGATGTTCACCGGTTGCCAATTGCGTTGTGACGGTGATGATTGCTATATCGGTTAAACCTATTGCCTCGGTTGCACGTTGCGTGTTCATCACGCCCCGAGCATCTTTCGCCCCAATTGCCAGACCCGGCGTGTCCCGCAGAACGACGCCTGTCAGCTCGACACCATTGACGTCGAATGTCTCGTGCCGGGCACTGATCGTCAGCCAATCCGGCACCCTCACTTCACTATCCACCAACAGACGTCGGATAAGCGAGCTCTTGCCAGTGTCGTACGATCCGAAGATCGTAAACACAGGCGCATCGATCGAGTCGAATTGCTGCCATTGTTCGGCATAGTTCTCTGCGAGGGAACCACCGGGCAGGCTGGCCAGCCATTCGTTGACCTTCAGCACATCGATGTCGTTCATTCACCGCTCCGTTCGCATTCGCGCAGATTTTCAACCTGAGACAGTAACCGTTCGACCTTCGAGAGCGTATCCATCAGCGCGCGTTCTTCATCGGCTGCGACTAGTCGCTGACTCTCGAGCAACTTCGCGTATTCGGACAACGAGGCTGCGGAGACACGAAGGACCGGTATCGGCCCGTTCTCATCCATGCCGTTCAGTAATTGATGTACGAGATCCGCTGCGGCCTCCTCGATGACCCCCGCCGCCTCACGCCTTTGCTCCTCACGAGCATTCGTTGAGAGTTCACCCTTGACCATCGCGTGTGCATCGGCAGCCACTCCGGCTGCGGCCAGGATCGGGGCAACCTTTGCGACCCTGCCGGCGGCTTTCACAGCTCCCCAAGGCTTGAACTTCACCCCGATGCCCTTGCCGATGGCGTAGACCGTGTCGCGATTCGCAATCGCTCTCACGAATGCAGAGCCTCCCTTGGCCGCACCCGCAGCTATGTTCCCCGCATCCACACCAATAAATTCTGATTCGGGATCCTCGGCACGGTGCCTCACCGTCGTAAAGGCCAGCGCATCCATTTCACGCCCGATTGTCGACGCGTGTGTACGGAACCAAGTCTCGATTTCTTGATGAGCTTTGATCATGAACTGATCGATATCCGAGTCGAGGTCGCTATTCGCCCACAACCCGTTCAACGCGGCGGGAATGTCCTCGACACCCCCACGATCCTGTCCAACCGCGTAAGCCGTGTACCTATTCGCATAGGGCTCGACGACTCGCTGCGCATCTTGCCGAAGCGACTTCTCCAGTAACTCGGAATCCTGCTGGCAGTTTCGAATTGACTGTTCCAGCGAGGTTCGGGCCGTCTCCTCACCCCGCAACTCCGCAACCTTCTGCTCAATTCGATTGTGCCCCTGCAGCAGCATATTCACTGCTGTATCGAGCTGTGCTCCGCTCACACCGGCACTCCCCGATTTTCTCGAGTACGAGTCGAGCATCCGCACGAGGGGTTCGACACCGTCCCAATCGCGGTGCTGCGCGTAATCTTCACGGCTGACGTCCGTACGTGCGCCGATCTCTCCGAACGGGTCACCGGAGAGAACGTGAACCTGGTTCGCGTTCACCTCGATCCCACATGAACCCAACGCCGCAATGAGTTCCGCCTTCTTGCGATCCTTCAACAGAAGGAAGTCCTCCGGTGCGGCGGTGGGATCGACGCCCAACTCATCAGATCGATTGATCAGGTAGATCGTTCGAGTACCTTTGGCAACAGTCTCGTGTGTCCCTTCGACAATCCCTTGGAGAAGAGTCATGTCGCCGATGAGCAAGTTGACGTGCAAAACGACGAGTACAAGCGCAGCCTCGCCGGCAGATTTCAACGCCAAGGCGTCGTGTTCGCGATTGCCACTCTGAAACCCTGGCGTATCGAGCAACTGGATATGTCCGAGGTCGTAACGCTCAACCGCACTTGTCGCCGCACCACCCCGTACACGGAGGTTCGCAGGAACCTCACCGCTCATCTCCACCAACAAACGTTTGATCAGACTGGACTTCCCCGAACTGTAGTCACCCAGCACGACGATGGCTGGCTTGATTGCTACCTGGCGGTGCGAAGCACCTGGAATCTGCGCATCAAGGACGGTCGCGTCCTCGATCTCTCGGATCAGTTCGGCGACAGACGAATCACCGGGTAGGTCCCATGCTTTCAAAAGTGCCTGCTTCAGGTTCGACAGATCCACGTTGTCCCGTTCTACGAAGACCGGAAGTCGTTCCGTCTCAACCGCATTCTTGTCCAGGGGTCCGGACTCGAACCAATCTTCACCCAACCAGATTTTACGTCCGGATACGGAGCCCCTCGCATCTGCTCCGGAAGCCCCACCCTCGCCCGGCGGCAGCGCCGAATGGTCGGCCAGGACGCGTGCTTGCGCACGTTCCAAAACCGATTTTGCATCTGTCGCCAGCGGAAGCGACTCCGATGCCTGACGGAGGCGAGCTGCCAGATGAGCTGCGTCCTTCCGATCCTTTCGCAACGCAAGTGCTTCGCCCATCAGTTCTGACAGAACGGGCTCTGCCGCTTGCCAAGACAGATCTCGTCCATGCTCGCGCAGTTCCTGCTCGATCCGATCGTAAGTCCGATGAACTGCAGATCTGGATTGCCGCCCGAAATCGAATCTTGCCAGAGCGCCCTGCTTTTCAGTGCTTGCGGCGACCCGTTCGCCGATGTAGCGACCGGCTTGGGATGCGCCACCCAACCCGACTGCAACGGCCGCGCCCGCCCAACCAACAGGATTCCAGACGTTCGCGACGGCTGGAACGAAGATGGCACCCGCCGCACCACCGGCGGCCATCCCGGCGATCTTCATGGACCTGGCCAGGTTCGACTTCATACGACCTGCATGCCCATCCAAGGTCGCCGAATCGGTCGACGATTCGGTGATGTCGGGCGCCTCGTCGACGCTCGCCAGCTTCAGTTCCCTCATCAGGAATGCTGCCTTCGAGTTCCAAACCGTCACAACTGCCGCTTGGATGTCGTTCATCGCGAAAACTGTATTACTGAACAATTCGTCGTCGATTGAGTTGCCACTCTCGAAAACAGTGGCTGCCAGTTCGTCTGATTTCACGATAGAAGCTTCACGAAGTCCCGACAGGTGCGATTTGATCAGGTGGCTCATATGTCGATCGAGCGTGCCTTCGGGAGTTGCTGTGAACGTCTGTCCACGCGTGTCTTCCAAAGCGGACAGGAGATCCAGACCATCATCACGGCCGAGATACTTTGCTCGCTCATCGCCGTCTATATACCCCAAGACGTCCAGGAGTTGGTCGATCTGGCGCTCCGCGGCAGCAACTCTTGGTTCTATGCCCGCAATCGTTCGCTCGAGCCTGTCGGCCGTCAGGTCAAGCACACCACGGCAGCCCTCGCGCAGCGAGGTTTGCCGTAGCTCGGCACCACCCTCGACTATCGACGCAGCGAGTAGTTCTTCCAGCACCCCGAAGTTCGACCAGTGGGTGAGGTATTCCACGCCAAATTGCTCACGATCCGACAGAAAATTCCGTCCCGCGGGGCCTTTGAACGGAGTACTCGCGCGACCGAACAATGCCCGGCGGCTTTGAACTGCAACGATCGGGGCGAATGGAAGATCAATCTTGGCCAACTCTGTTGCGATCGAATCGACATGTTCGCGAACTGCGCGAGACAGCGATTGGCGCGCAGATTGGCTCGCTACCTTGGCGGGGTGTCGCCAGCGGAGGTTGCGAACGTTCAATACCGCCACGGCTGGCTTTCCGTACGCACGCACCCACTGAGAGACTTTCGTGAACTCCGAATCTTGCTGGCTCTGGCTGTCGAAGCACAAGAGAACCACGTCTGCAATCTCGACGGCTCGCCTTGCGGTTTCCTCGAGATCAACCCTCGACTGAGTGCGCCCCCATCCATTTATCCCGGGCGTATCCCATAACCGGCAGCTATTCCATGCGATCTCTGTGACGTCGGTGGTCCAATCGCTTTCACCAGGTGAGACATAGCCACCATCGAGCCCACCGAACGCTGAGAGCAACGTGCTCTTTCCAGCTCCGGTTCTGCCGAAAAATGCAATGTTGAACGTCGATAACATGCGGCGCTGGTCAGCCAAGTGAGTGCGAAGGCTGCGCTCGAACCCGTCTGCGATTTCGGCAAGCTCAGGGCTGAGACCTGCTCCCGATGTGGCCGCGGAATGTGCTCCGGCAGGCAGTGCAAACTGTTTGACCAGAGAGCTGATCAAGGCGTCGAGTTCTTCCAATTCTCGATTGCCACTACCGACGGCTCGTTCCACTGCGTGTTGCAGCGCCACTCCAGCATCGACCATTCCTGACCCTTTCGCAGGCTGTTCTCTCTATCGGAAAGGCATCCGGAACTCCGCATTGCAGTTCGCTTGGATTCGGTTCGAATAGCTGACGCAATGCGGGAACCGAAGTTCTGCACTGACGGACAATCACTATGACTAACCAACCGCCAACAAACGACGCATTCCTAATTCCGACTGCCACCCAAATCTTTCCGTCTCCCGACGTGAGCATCGGTATTTGGATTGCATCTTAGATGACCCCACCGACAGGATTCCGTCCTTCTCGGTTTGCACTCTCTGAAGTTCAAATGCGACGCGCGATCCGCCCCGACGAACCCCAGGTTTTCTACTGCGAAAACTGTCCCCACTGCAACAAACTCGCGAACAACCTCGCGAGTCAACTAGCGAGACATGTCGACGAGCGTGCTGTGTCGACGGCGCACGAAGGTAGCAACAAGCCCTTCTGGGTAGGCATCAACTCCCTGCCCACGTTGCCGCGAGGAGTTCGATTCCTCGGCCAGACCAAAAGGTTTGAACTGATATCTCCCGGTTCTGGTACGAACTGAACATGCAACTACCCGCGGACAGTCATGTTCACAGCGAGTGGTCGTGGGACACCGGCGGACCGCTGTCGCACGCATCCGGACGAATGCAACAGACTTGCGCGCGTGCCGAAGCAATCGGATTGCCGGCGTTGGTGTTCACCGAGCATCTCGACTTCGATGCTCGGTGGCGCACAACCGCCGCAGATCTGATGCCCCATCAACATCACCTGCTGAGCACCGACGGCTATGTCCGCGCACCGATCCTCGACGTCGACGGCTATCTCGACAGCATCGAACGATGCCGACACCGTTTTCCTGAATTGCGGATACTCACCGGCGTCGAGTTCGGACAACCGCACCTGCACGAAGCGCAGGCGTCGCACCTCCTTGATCTCGGTGTCATCGACCGGGTATTGGGTTCCTTGCACACGCTCGAAGTCGGCGACGATCGGAGTGAACCGAACACTCTGTTTCGAACGTGGAGCGCCGACGAAGTCATGTGGGCATACCTCGATGAGATCCCGCGTATGGTGGCTGACTCTCGGACCTTCGAGGTGTTCACCCATATCGACTACGCGGTGCGTGCATGGCCGATCGAAAGTGCCGGACCTTTCGATCCCCGTCGATTCGAAGAGGGATTCCGAAATGCGATGCGCGCCATCGCCGACAGCGACCGGATCCTCGAGATGAACACCCGTCGGCTGTGGCCCTGGATACCCCAATGGTGGAGCGAAGAGGGAGGTAAAGCGGTGACATTCGGCAGCGATGCACATGTGCCCGAAGCTCTGGCAGCCAATTTTCCGGAAGCGACCGCGATGCTCGCACACTACGGATTCCGTCCGGGTCAACGTCCCGAAGAGTATTGGACCCGCTGATCCGCCTGATTCCCAGACCGATATTTCCGTGAACTCGGGTTGTCGGAGACGGATCAACCCGCAATAGTCGATGTATGGATCGGTACAAAATCACGATGCCCGACGGCTCTTCGACCGAGGAACCTTTCAATTCCGACAAGGAAGCAATCACTTGCGCAGTGGATGCGAACCGAGGAGTCAGCAAGAACCTCGTAGTCGAAAAATACACGGCCGACGGTCATCTGGTTCCAACCGCGCAGGCGCCTGCGAAACACACAGGTCGTCAGAAGAAGAACCGTTCGAAGAGTTGAAAACTCGACTAGTTCACAACTCTCGAACTCGGTGTGAGGCGACCGGATGCGTGACGCAGAAGTAGTTGGATCGCGTGCTCGACAGTTGCACCGAGGACAGCTTCGGGGTCGCCCGAGAATACCTGCTTCTCCGTTTCGGCGGTCCCATGGTCGACGACTCCGAACCACACAGTTCCGGGTCGAACGTTCTCCTGGGTATCAGGACCGGCTTCACCGGTGACGGCCAGCGCCAGCGACGCACCCATCAGTGTGGCGGTGCTGTGCGCCATGACCCGGGCTGCCTCTTCGCAGACCACTGGCCCGTCCGGAACATGAAGTACGGAATGTTTCACCTCGCGGGTGTACGCGACGATCCCACCACAAAACCACGATCCGGCGTCCGGCGCCTTTCCCAGATGTGCGGCGATGTTCCCGGCAGTCAACGATTCCGCCGTCGCCACCGACAGACCGTGTTCCTCTACTGCCGCAGCCAATTGCCTGCACATATCGTCGAGATCCTTGTCCGACGGAAGCTCGGGTCGTGGATCGCCCTTCATATGTTCCTCCTCCTGCAGTCCGATCGGTGACTTCGACAAGACATTGAAAGTTCTTGAATGCCCATTCCAACCGTGCCTTACAGTTCACTGCCCCCTTGCGAACTGCACCCTTCGAAAGTGCGTCGAGCGCACTCGTCGATCACATCAGCCACACGTGACCGACGCGCGAGTTGACGGCGCTGCACGATCGCCCCGTTTCCGCTACTGAAGACCTTGTCCAAGGACGCCGTGACCTGCTCGAACTCGCCGAATGCAGTCAACGCAGGTTCGACGTGATCCACCAATTGCCGAACCGCTTGGTGTGCAGTCAGCAAGCGCACGGACTCCACGTCCAACGACCTCCCGTCGAGTCCGTCACGCGCCGCCCGCCAGCAAGCCGCGCGGAGTAGCTCGTGATCGACGGCAGGCGCTGCTTCACCTTTCGTGATCGCGGCGGATGCGGTACCGACGAGTGCCTGCACCAGTGTGGCCAGAGTCATCGTCTCCTCCACGGTGGCGGGCACGTCGCTGATCCGAATCTCCACGGTGGGAAGGTGATCCGACATGCGCACATCCCAATAGACCATGTGTGGATCGAGAATGACCCCTGTCTCCAGCATTGCTGCAACAGCATCTTCGTAGTGCGCCACGGACTCGAAGTAGGGCGGCGGACCCGAACTGGGCCATCGGCCGAACAGAACGTAACGCCAACTCGCATAACCGGTATCGCGACCGGCGCTGATCGGAGAGTTCGCCGTCAGTGCCAACAAGGTCGGTAACCAAGGGCGCAGATGGTTGATGATCTGGACCGATCGTTCTCGATCTTCCACACCGACATGAATGTGGCAACCACACATCACACCTTCGGTGATCGCTCCGAATTGACCGGCCATTCGCTGGTATCGCGACGTTTGAGTGATCTCGTCCACCGGCGGATCGTAGAACGGCGTCCCGACTGCGATGAGTTGACAACCTACACGGGCAGCGGCGTCGGCGGTGACGGCACGCGACTCACAGAGTTGATCACGAAGATCACGAATATGGTTTCCGATCGACGTGGACGTCTCCACCTGACAGCGCGTGAGTTCGAGTTGCAGCGAGATACCGAGTTCCCGCCCGGCGGCAGCAACCTCGGAGTTGCGCAGAGCGGGATGTCCAGTCTGCGGATCGCAGAGCAAGAACTCCTCTTCGACACCGAGAGTCGGTGTACCTACCGAGAATATGTCGGGAGTCGGCTTCGCGTTCATAGGGCTTCCTCGCACCGGTTTTCATCCACATCCGATACTTCGAGCGTACGACCTTCTACCCCTTTCGGCACTACTCCGACCGTTTCATCCAGTCACCGATCGGGTAGCTGCCCTGTGGACCGACGACGAGCGAAGAATCGCAAGTCTTCATGAGCTCAGGATGGAGTGTGCCGTGACAAACGCGAGCGAAAGTTCACCGGTAGATGACGAACACACAAATCGATCGCACGTAGGGGAGGCAATCAGCGACGGTCGCAACTATCCCGGATACCTGCTGATCGGGCTGGGTCTGGCAACACTCGGATTGACCTTGGTGGCAGCAGGTTACGGATTTCGTGGTTGGGCAGTCATTGCCGGCGTCGTGTGTGTGGTGTCCTTCATCGTCGGAACACTGGCCATCTTGATGGAACACCGACGGGTCAAACGACTGGAAGGTCAGGAACTCTTCGATCAAGAAGGGCACTGAACCGACCGCTCGAGTCGTATTCTGCACAAGCAGAATACGACTCGAGCAGAACACAGCTCAGTGAGTGCGGAGTTGCTCGATCAGCTCACCCTTGTTCAGCTTCGAATAGCCGTGCAGATCGAGTTCCTTGGCACGTTTCTTCAGCTCGTCGACTGTCCACTCCTCGTACGGCGAGGATTGTCCGCCGGACTTGGCGACATTCGACCGCCCTCGATTGGCGGCCGCATTGGAGATTCGGGCCGCCTTCTCCTTGGAATCGCCCTTCTCGCGTAGCTCTTCGTAGAGTTCTTGATCCTTGAGTTGAGGTTGTGAGTCCTTGCGAGCCACTGTTTCGTCCCTTCACTCGTCTTCACTCCGACGGTGTGGCCGAACTGGCAATTCGGCCACACCGCAGGTTCGAACGTACGTCGGCACTCAGGATGTAGGCGGCACCTCGAAACGCCCCCACACGCGGTGCGTCTTCAGAAGCTGAGCCAGCGAGGCGAGCGCTCCTTCCGCGTCTGCATCGACGACGACTCCCAATGCAGACTCGTCGATACCGGCCGCAGCCAGCGCACTCATGCTCTCTCCCCAACCACCAATTGCCTTGCTGTGACGATACATTTCGTTTAGCAGAGTCTCCACCCGTGGATCCAACTTGCCCTCGCCGATCCGAGAAACGTCGCCGCTCAGCAGGATTGCATCGAATTCGATCGAACGAGCTGTGAGGTAGGATCGCTGCACCGTCACCGCGTCGTCACCGTCCCCGATGGTTCCGCCGTGCGGGCCGAGGATCAGCGGCACCATGCCGGCGTCGAAGATCTTGTCTCGAACGGCGACAACCGTTTCGAGATCGGAGTTCTCATCGACCAGTAGTGCGATGATCCTTCCGTCTACCGGCCATTCCGCACCAACCTGGGACAGTGCAGGGCTGAGCTCCGGATCACTCAACGGCTCGGTCGGTTCGGGAACCGGAAGGCCAAGCCCCCCTGCGACGATCGACACGAGACCCGCGTCGATATTCGCCAAGATGCCCAGATTCCGGGTCTTGATGTTCTCCTCGTAGCACTTACCCAATTCGAAGGTATACGCCTGCGCGACGTGCTCCTGCTCGACAGGGGAGAGACTGCGATAGAAGAGTCGAGCTTGCGAGAAGTGATCGTCGAACGATGCCGGCGCCTGCCTCACCTTTCGCCCTGAAACTTCTTCGGGCACCTCGATATAGGCCGCGCTCTCCGCCGAGGCCAAGAACGGGCACCCACCGTCCAACGAATTGGGATGGTACGGCGCAACTCCGGTATGTACACCGTCCTGATGAAAGCCGTCGCGAAGCATGTCGTTGACAGGCGCGTGAGGCCGGTTGATCGGGATCTGATCGAAATTGGGGCCACCGAGTCGCGTGATCTGGGTGTCGAGGTACGAGAACAAACGTGCCTGCAGGAGACGATCGTTGGTGATGTCGACACCCGGAACCAAGTGACCCGGATGGAATGCAACCTGCTCGGTCTCGGCGAAGAAGTTCGTCGGATTGGCGTCGAGTGTCATCGTTCCGATGACCTGAACCGGCGCGAGTTCTTCGGGCACGATCTTGGTGGGATCCAATAGATCTATGCCTTCGAACATTTCGTCTTGGGTATCAGGGAACACCTGCACGCCCAGATCCCAGGACGGATATGCGCCCGCCTCGATGGCGTCGGCAAGATCGCGTCGATGGAAATCCGGATCCACACCGCCGGCGATCTGCGCTTCCTCCCACACGAGTGAATGCACTCCGGCGGCCGGCTTCCAGTGGAATTTCACCAGATTCGTCTCGCCGTCGGCATTCACGAGCCTGAACGTGTGAATACCGAAGCCCTCCATCATGCGATAGGAGCGCGGGATGCCGCGATCGGACATGTTCCACAATGTGTGCGCCGTGGCCTCGGTGTGCAGCGACACGAAATCCCAGAATGTGTCGTGCGCGCTCTGCGCCTGCGGGATCTCGCGGTCCGGGTGGGGCTTCGCGGCATGGATGATGTCCGGGAATTTTATGCCGTCCTGGATGAAGAACACCGGGATGTTGTTGCCCACCAGGTCGAAGACACCTTCGTCGGTGTAGAACTTGGTGGCGAAACCGCGTGTGTCGCGTACGGTGTCCGCCGAACCTCGTGAACCCAGCACCGTCGAGAACCGCACGAACACCGGGGTTCGAGCACCGGAAGCGAACACCGATGCTTTACAGATGTTTTCGGCCGCGCCATTCGCCAGGAACGTTCCGTGTGCAGCCGCCCCGCGGGCGTGGACGACGCGCTCCGGAATTCGCTCGTGATCGAAGTGTGTGATCTTCTCACGCAGGTGGTGGTCTTGAAGAAGAGTCGGGCCACGCTCGCCGGCAGTGAGTGAGTGGTCGGTCTCGTAGAGACGTGTACCGGTTGCGGTGGTGAGGTACTCCCCCCGCTGGCCGCGACCATTTCCCTTCACCTTCTCCTCGGCACCCGCGACGGTACGCACCTCCGGCTGCCGCTGGTCATCCTTGGGCGGCAACGGCTGTCGAGGCTTGACCGGCTCTTTCAGGTCCGGCGCTTTCGGGGCCGGTGCACCTGGGACGGACTGAGATGAAGGCATCGAACAGCTCCTCTTGATCGTCATGCTGGGCGCAAGAATCTTGTTACGCCTTATGTAAGTAGAGATTTCAAACTGAACGCGGAGCCACGACTCACCCCCGGCTGGGATCAATCCCAGGCCGAGGGTGACGAGTGCGTCAGGGGCTATTGCTCGGACTTCTGTCGCGCTTCGTCCGCGGCCGCTTCTGCGCGAGCCTTCTCGGCTTCTGCCTCTTTCTTCGCGACTTCTCGCTGGCTTTCGGCCTTGTCCTGCTGGGCGCGGCCCTCTCGGGTCAAACTGTCGTTTCCGGAAACCGCACCCACGGCTTCCTTGGCCTTACCCTTGACGTCCTCTACGACGCCTTTGATTCCCTCGCTGGGACCGCTCTTGTCATCTGGCACGTTGACCCTCCAATACGTTTCGGATTGTTGCTCAGGGATCCCACACAGGTAGGAATCCCCCACAGAAGGCCCTACCCCGTCGAAATTCGCATAAACATCCGTGCACCGACACGCCGCAACGCGTACAAGAAGCGGCCACCGAGGGGAGTGCCGTTCACTCTCGTGTGTTATTCAGTGCTCATGAGCCAGTTACAGACCGATCCCCCCGTGGGCGGAACGCTGTCCACGATTCGCGCGCTTGCGCCCAACCTGGCTCCGAGCGAGCGACGCGTCGCGGACATCTGCATAGCCCGGCCCAAGGAGTTCGCCTGGTGGTCGGCGGCAGATGTGGCCGAGCACGCGTCCACGTCGACAGCAACGGTTATTCGAGCGTGTCAGAATCTCGGATTCAAAGGCTTTCAACATCTGCGGATGCTGCTGCTCAGAGATCTCGGCGCAACGGAATCACGCGTGCAGGATGCATCGCACACCAAGGACAGCATCGGGCTGATGCAAGCGGTATTCGGCGAAGTGGCGGCCGATCTCGGCGGAGCACTCACACCACTGGATCGCGATGCTTTCGACCAGGCCGTCGAAGCCATCGCCGACGCCGACCGCGTACTCGTTGTGGGAAACGGGGTATCCGGGCCGTCGGCATCCGCAGTGGCTGTGCGGTTCATCCTGAACGGACGGACCGCGGAAGCACCCACCGATGCAGTGATGCAGCAGCTGACAGCCCGCCACCTCACCTCTCGAGACGTCTGTCTGGCGATCAGTGACAGTGGACTCAACTCGTTGACCCTCCAACCGGCCCATGCCGCGAAAGAGGCCGGCGCCACCGTCATCGGCGTGACCGGATACGCACGTTCCCCACTGGTGGAACTGGCCGACATGGGCCTGGTTCTCGGTGGCGGAACCGGGCCGTGGGGCGCGCACGGCGCTTCGGCAACCGTCATCCAGCTGACCTTTCTGATCGGCCTCCAGATCGCCGTCAGTGAACGACGCGGCGGGTCGGCGGAAGCTGCCGCCCAGACCCTCGAGCATGTGATCGGAATCCTCAATCACGGTTCCAATAGCTGAAATTCGGAGCCTCCATACGTTCCGGCCCGAATAGTTGCCCTGAGAATTACGGACATTTACGACGGCGTTCGATCACCGTTCACCTTCGACTGGCTAACTTCCGATGTAACGAAAATCCCCAATTTGATGCGATTGGGTAACGTCATTTCATCGGGAGAAGCCAATGGGCAGGATTCGAATAGAGAATCTGAGTCGGAAGTTCGCAGATGTCACCGCAGTCGACAACATCGACATCGATGTTCGTGACGGCGATTTCCTGGTCCTCCTCGGGCCCAGTGGCTGCGGTAAGACGACACTGCTGAGGATGCTCGCCGGCCTGCTGGAACCGACCAGCGGCCGGATATTGCTCGACGACGAAGACATCACCACCGCCCCCGCGCGTCGACGCGACGTCGCCATGGTGTTCCAGAACTATGCGCTCTACCCGCACCTCTCCGTGGCAAAGAACCTCGGATTCCCCTTAAAGGTGAAGAAGATCGACAAAGCCTCCGCAGTAGCGCGTGTCGAGGAGGTAGCACAGCAGCTCGAGATCGCACATCTGCTGGAGCGCAAGCCGAAGGAATTGTCTGGTGGCCAGCGCCAGCGAGTGGCGGTGGGACGCGCGATCGTTCGAAATCCGAAGGCGTTCTTGATGGACGAACCTCTGTCGAATCTCGACGCGAAGCTCAGAACGGCGACCCGTCGTGAGCTCACCGACCTCCACCGACGGTTGGGTGCCACCTTCGTCTACGTCACCCACGACCAGGTCGAGGCAATGACAATGGCGACGCGTATCGCACTGCTCAACCATGGCAGGCTCGAGCAACTCGGCACCCCGGAGGATGTCTACGATCGTCCGGCATCGGTGTTCGTCGCAGGATTTCTGGGCAGTCCAGCCATGAATCTTGTTGATGCGAGAGCATTCTCGACTGACGGACAAGTGAGGATTTCGGCAGAAGGACTCGAAGCCTCACTCTGGTCAGGGGAGACCGATTCGCGCGACGTCGTTCTCGGCATTCGTCCCGAACACCTCACACCGATACATCCAGGCACGGATTCCGGAACCGGTGCGCGTATCACCGTCGACGTCACTTCGGTCGAGAACCTCGGAAGCGAGCAAGTGGCATACTGCCAGGTCGGGTCGACCACGATCTGCGTGCGCGCTCCGCGACCGATCGCACTTCACGAGGGTCAGCCCGCGGTGCTGTCCGCCGAACTGCGCCATCTTCACCTCTTCGACCGATCCAGCGGACGGCGACTCGAATGGCTGGACATACCAGCAACATTGGACCTCGATTCACCTGTTCTCAGCTGAACCTTCCACTCATCCTCGAACACTGCATTTCACCACCAGGAGATTTGTCAGGCGCAAAACACGATGGAAGATCGCCACAGCATTGGCGGCATCCCTCGCCCTTGCCGGATGTGCCACGGGAGGTGCCACCACCGGCGGCTCCGATTCCGCATTACAGGTTCCGGAACTCGACCCGAATCAGCAGGTCGACATCGTCTTCGAATCCTACAACCTTGCCCAGGCAGGTTTGTGGACAGACACCGTCACCGGTCTCATCTCCGACTTCGAGGCCGCCTACCCGAACATTCACGTCAAAGCTCAGCCGCCGCAGAGCGGTGGTGCGGCCGGTTCCGGCACCGCGAGCAGCGTGCAAACACAGATGCTCGCCGGTTCGCCACCCGATGTCGCTCAATTGACCTTCGACACTCTTGATTTCGCCGTCACCGCGCTGAAAGCAAGAAATCTCGACGACCTTGTCGGCAAGGACGCAGTGCAGGCGAACTTCGGCGGCGACCATCCCTTCCACCCCAGAGCTGCAACACTCGGCGACTGGAATGGGGAAACCTACGGCGTTCCGTACGTGTTCTCCACCCCGACATTGTTTTACAACTCCACCGCACTGACCGAGGCCGGGCTCCCGGCCGATACCGATCTCTCCACCTGGAGCAAGGTTGCCACTGCCGCAAAGGCAGTGACCGCCAAGACAGGAAAGCCGTCGCTCGGAGTGAGCTGTTCGGTCAAGGGTGGCAGCTGGTGTATGCAGGCACTCTTCAAATCGGCCGGAGGGGGTGTGTTGTCCGAAGATCGCAAGACCATCGAATTCGGCGAGCCTGCCTCAGTGTCGGCAGTCTCCATGCTTCGTGGACTCTACGAGGACGGAGTCTTGGTGAACGCGGATTCGGCCACACAGTACGAAGGTTTCGCAAAGGGCGACATCGCGATCGATCTCAACACGTCTGCGCTGCAAGGCATGTTTGTCAGTTCTGCGGCCAAGGCGGGTTGGGATCTGCGCGCTACCGCGATGCCTGCCTTCGACGGGCACGCAGCGGTCCCCACCAATTCAGGTTCGGTCCTCTCCGTCTTCTCGCAAGACCCGGCAAAGGCCCGCGCTGCTTGGGAACTGATCAAATTCATGACCAGCGATCACGCGTACACACAGATCTCCACCAAGATCGGATACCTGCCTCTCCGCTCTTCGCTGACACAGGATCCTGCTGCACTCAAGCCATGGGCCGACAGCAATCCGCTACTGGCGCCCAACCTCAAGCAGCTCGACTCGCTTCAGCCGTGGCAGTCGTACCCCGGCAACAGCTACGTCCAGGTCGACGACATTCTCGCGCAAGCCATCGAGGAATCCGTGTTCTACGGCAAGGACCCGAAAGCGACCATGCAAGCCGCGCAGCAACGGGCTCAGGCCTTGATCGGCTGACACGGTCCATTCCAATTCCAGCGAACATCACTTCCGAATCGGGAACAACTATGACTACAGCTCTTCCGGTTCAGCGGGCCAATCGTCGGCTCGACCTGAACGGCACCTACAACTTTCGCGACGTGGGCGGATACGCTACCCGCGACGGCCTCAGCACCAAGTGGAACAAGCTCTTTCGTGCGGACGCTCTTCATCGACTCGATCAAGCTGACCGCGAGATCCTCCGTGCCCGTGGGCTGGCCTTCGTCATCGACCTGCGCGAGCAGGAAGAGTTGGACACAGCACCGAACGCTCTCGGAGGACTTGACCTCCAGCAACTCCACCTGCCCATCTTCGAGAGCGAAATGAACTCTCGAGAAACAAGTTTGGACCTCGCAGCAATCTACGCGAAGGTCATCGATCAATGCGGTGTCCGACTGGTTCGAGCTGTACGCGCAATAGCAGAGTCCGACGACAGCGCAGTACTCGTGCACTGCACGGCAGGCAAAGACCGTACCGGCCTCGTCGTTGCACTCGCTCTGGCAGCGGTCGGCGTTGACTACCGCGACATCGTCGCGGACTATTCGCTCTCGGAGGTCATGTTGGCCGGCGAGTGGGCAACGGCCATGGCCGTCAGGATGCGCGAATACGGCATCGGCGACGGGGAGAACCTCGCCCAGCTCGTCGGGGCAAGCCCGGCTGCGCTCATGCGTGCAAGCCTGCAAACCATCGACGATTCGTACGGAAGTGCGTCCGATTACCTTCTTGCCCACGGAATGAGCTCCGAAGAACTCGACCGCCTACATCTTGCACTGGTCAACTGACACACACTTGAAGGAGAATTTTTCATGTCCCAGTACGGCGAACCCGATCACTACATCTTGCACCTCAGCGATACTCACTTCGTCACCGACGGAGATCTTCTCCACGATTCCGTGGACAGCGATGCCAATCTGGCACGCATCTTCGAGCGACTGGAACGGACTGGCCAGAGTCCTGAGGCTATCGTCTTCACCGGAGATCTGGCCGACATGGGGGAACCCGAGGCATACGTGCGACTGCGCCGGATCGTCGAACCGGCCGCCGAACGGCTAGGCGCAAAGGTGATTTGGGTCATGGGAAATCACGACACACGCCCGGCATTCCGTAGCGGCCTGCTGGATGCCGCTCCGACCCAGGAATCCGTCGACTCGGTGGTCGACGTGAACGGCCTCCGCATCGTCGTGTTGGACAGCACTGTTCCCGGAAGCCATCACGGCCTGATCACCGACGAACAGCTCGCTTGGCTCGAAGAGGTTCTGGCTGTACCCGCACCACACGGAACCCTTCTCGCGCTGCACCATCCGCCAGTCCCGTCGGTTCTGGATGTGCTCACTTTGGTGGAACTGAAGGAGCAGAACAGACTTGCCACGGTACTCGAGGG
Organism: Rhodococcus sp. SG20037; assembly: GCF_031763325.1. Classification (NCBI taxonomy): domain Bacteria; kingdom Bacillati; phylum Actinomycetota; class Actinomycetes; order Mycobacteriales; family Nocardiaceae; genus Rhodococcus; species Rhodococcus sp. SG20037. Next base: position 6,041,728 of record NZ_CP134497.1, read on the forward strand.
AACCGATGTTCGCGGTATCCTCGGTGGCCACCTGCACTACTCGACCACCTGTACCTTCGCCGGAATTCCCGTCTCGGTTGCCTCAGCGACCTGCTACACACAGGATCTTCTTGCGAGCAAGGGCAGCATGCGCGGCCGCGACGGTGCGCAGGCATTCAACATGGTCCATGTGTTCCGAGATCGGGTTCTGCACACGGTAGTTCCGGTAGAGGAGTCGGCAACTGTATACGAAATGAGCGCGGAGTATCTTGCGGAGGCGATCTCCAAGCTGGTTCCTGGGAGAAATTCGTCCAGTCCCTCTGCTGCACTGGCGAATTGAGTTTCGAACATGTTTGTCGAAGTTCCAAGCACCGGCGGGTCGGAGTGTGCCGTAGCGGCGCGCCCGGCCCGTTCCGGGTTGGCGCCCCGCGCCTTGGTGCCCTATCTGTACCTGCTGCCGGCTGTGGTGTTGTTGATCGTGTGGATCTACAAGCCACTCGGCGAGACTGTCAATCTGTCCTTCTACAAGTGGAACATGGTTCCTACCACTCCCAAAGTAGCTGTAGGACTAGATAATTACACGCGTGTGCTCTCGTTGCCCGAGTTGCATCAGGCACTACGGAACACCGTGGTCTACACACTCGCCTTCATGCTGTTCTCGCTGTTGCTGCCGATCGTAATCGCGTTGGTGTCCAAGCGGATATCCGGACGATCCAAGACGATCTATCAAGCTCTGATCTTCGTCCCGTTCCTGGTGACACCGATCGCGGGCAGTGCCGTCTGGCGTTGGCTTTTCAATCCCGACGGCGGCGCAATCCCACGGGTGGCCGCAACGTGGGGAATAGAGATGGGCAACATCTTTCGTGATCCGAAATTCGCACTGCTAGGCGTCGTCGTGATCGTCGGATGGCAAATGCTCGGGTTCGGTGTCCTGGTCATCTCGGCTGGGCTTGCCGGCATCAACCCGGACTACGCTTCGGCAGCGTCACTCGACGGCGCATCCGAGGCGACGATCACCCGAAAGATAACGCTGCCACTGCTCTCCCCGACACTGGTCTTCCTCGCCCTCATGACGATTCTGCTGGGTGCGCAGTGGGCGTACCCCGTGATCGACATTCTCACCCAGGGTGGACCGAGCGGTGCGTCCACGAACATCTACTACCTGTTGTACCAGTTCGGTTTCCAGAACTTCGACGCCGGACTGTCAGCAGCCGCAGGCACTCTCTTCTTCATCGGCTTCGGAATCATCGCCGTCATCTTCGTCCGCCTGTCGGACCGACTGAGCTTCTACGACAATTAGGAACTGACATGGCATTTGTTCTGGTCGACGCGCCCAGCCAGACGCATGGTCCCGGTGCAACTCCGGCGGTGGAACACCTCGACAAACGGAGCAAGAACAATGACGGACCGGTCCGGTCCCGCTCTCGAACGCGGCGAGTGCTCGGGCATGTTGTCCTCGTGGCCGTGACCGTGTTCAGCATTTTCCCGATCTACTGGCTGTTCACCACGGCCTTTCGTCGCCCCGACGATTCTCTGTCGGCGAGTCCCCTCCCCTCGCCTTTCAGCCTCGAGAACTTCCGCTACGTGTGGAACACGATCCCGATGGCGTCGATGATGGTGAACACCTTCACCATGGCTTTGGCCATGTCGGTCAGCCAGCTGTTCGTCGCAATCCTTGCCGCGTACGGGTTCGCGCGGTGGAACTTCTTCGGCAAACAAGCGTTGTTTCTGCTCTTCGTCGGGTCGTGGCTGGTTCCGTTTCAGGTCACGATGATCCCCAACTACCTTCTCATTTCTCAGATGGGCTTGCTCAACACCGTCGCAGGCATCGTGATCCCGAACTTGTGCTCGGCTTTCGGAGTTCTGCTGATGCGTCAGCATATGGAGGCATTTCCACGGGAGTTACTGGACGCCAGTCAGATCGACGGACAGAACTCGTGGGCAACGCTGTGGAAGGTTGTGTTGCCCAACATGAAGCCCGCTCTCGCTGCACTCGGCATCATGCTGTTCATCTCGGCCTGGAACGAGTACCTTTGGCCCGCGCTGATCATGCGTCAGTCGAATTCCGTGCTGCAGATCGGTATCCGTAGCTTCCTCGGCGCCGAGGGGAACAACTGGGGTGCGATCATGGCGGCGTCCGGACTCGCGTGTCTGCCGATCTTCCTGATCTATCTCTTCCTTCAGCGCTACGTGCGCGACGCATTTGTTCAGTCCGGCCTCAAGTAGCGATCACCCGTTCTCAAAAACTGTTTACCGGGCACAGGAATTGGCGGGACTCGTTCCAGAAGGGGAAGAGGTCGGTGGTGGTGGCCGTGGGGTGGTCGATCTCGGCGAGAGTGTAGAAATCGAGAATCGTCCGCCCGGCGGTTGCGCTGACCTCGCATGCCTGCAAGCTCAGTTTCGCCTCCGCCACGAAGCCGATACTGCGGGCGAAAGGTCCGAGGGTCCCGGCATTGACAAAACCCTCGAGGTTTTGTCCCCACTGGTTGTAGTCCGACTGCAAAGCAAAGCTGCATGTTTCACCGAACAACTCGGTGCAGGTTGTCGGCTTCCCACCGATCGTGTGAACCGTATCGGCGAGCTCGTGCGAAGTACCTTCGCGCGGTGATCCGGAAAGGAGAAGCAAGACGGCGACGGCCAAGGCAACCACCAGAAGGATGCTCGCGGCCGTTGCCAGTATCGCCTTCACAATCCCTCGATCCACGTAAGTTCATGAGGGGAACCGATTTTGGAACACCGGTCACTGGATTTGTACCCGTGACACTCGGGGTCCAAACATCGACCAGGCTGGGAGCCGTGCATCAGGCTGGGGGGTCGCGAGAGGATCTGTGGGAAAAAGCCGGGGGAGGATCGACACTCCCTTCCACTACCAATGTATATCGCACCGGGGGCCTTGCGGCAAGGCCCGGGTAGTGCCGCAAAATGGCTCTTCCGATCCCGCACGACCCACTACGGGATCGGAACAGCCAGCGGAAGTGAGGGCACGTGCCAACCCAGGGATACGAAGAAGAACTGCGATCCGAGCGGAACTATGTGGAGGGGCTCTACGCTCGCCTCGATGCGGAGCGCGCCCGAGTCAAGGACAGGTACAACACCGCTCTGCGCGGAAACGGCGAAGCACTCATGGAACGCGACGCCGAGGTGCGCGCGCTCGCCAAAGAGGTGAAGAGGCTGGACGTAGCCGACAACGGCCTGTGCTTCGGCCGGTTGGACTCGCTGTCGGGTGAGACTTCGTACATCGGCCGAATCGGCCTTCTCGATGCGGACAACGACTACGAACCGGTGCTGCTCGATTGGCGGGCGCCGGCATCTCGCCCGTTCTACGTTGCCACCGCTGCAAACCCGGAGAACATGCGTCGACGCCGTCAGTTCCACACACGCAGTCGACACGTGGTCGATTTCACCGACGAGGTACTCGGGCGCCCTGACGGCGCAGAACACGACACCCACAGCGATTCCGCCTTGCTCGCTGCGGTTAACGCACCGCGAGGTGAGGGCATGCGCGACATCGTGGCCACGATCCAGGCCGAGCAGGACGACATCGTCCGACTCGAACACCCCGGGGTGCTGGTGATCGAAGGTGGCCCCGGTACCGGGAAAACCGTCGTCGCCTTGCACCGCGTCGCCTACCTGCTCTACACGCAGCGAGGGCGAATGGAACGTCACGGCGTTCTCGTGGTCGGGCCGAACCCGGCGTTCCTGAACCACATCGGCCGCGTGCTGCCCTCGCTGGGCGAGTCCGACGTGGTGTTCATGACCACCGGTGATCTCGTTCCCGGTCTACGCGTCACTGCCGAGGACACTCCGGAGGCCGCTGGGCTCAAAGGCTCGCTGAAGATCCTGGACGTTCTCGGCGCAGCGATTGCCGATCATCAGCGCTTGCCCGAGAACCCGTTGTTGATCGAATTGGCGGACGTCACAGTGCGAATCGACGCCGAAACTGCGGAATGGGCCCGAGAAGAAGCTCGTTCGAGCGGACTCCCCCATAACGACGCTCGGACTGTGTTCACCGAAATCGTCACCTGGGCACTGACCGAGCGGGCGATAGCGCAGATCGGCAAGGGATGGTTGACACGCAGTGACCGTGAAGCCTGGGAACAAGTGCGCGCAGATCTGACCGCAGAGTTGGCGGAGAATGACGCGTTTGCCGCCGCACTCGACGCACTCTGGCCGATCTTGACACCGAAAGAGCTACTGACACAGCTGTTTACTTCGCCGGAACGCCTACGCAAGGCAGGCGCAGACGAGACACTGTTGCGCCGAGAGGGCGATGCCTGGACGGTGTCCGACGTTCCGCTTCTCGACGAATTGGTGGACATGCTCGGCCGGGACAAGCCCGTCGACCAGAGTGCCGAACGTGAACGCCGCGACGAGGCTGCGTATGCAGCGGGCGTGCTGGACATGATGATCAGTCGTGAAGACTTGATGGACGACGAGGATCATCTCCTCGCCCAAGACATGCTGTACGCCGAGGACCTGGCGGATCGTTTCGTCGAACGCGATACCCGGGAGCTCGCCGAACGCGCTGCTGCTGACCGAGACTGGACGTACAGGCATATCGTGGTCGACGAGGCACAAGAGCTGTCCGAGATGGACTGGCGAGTCCTGATGCGCCGTTGCCCGGACCGGTCTTTTACGGTGGTAGGTGATCTCACGCAACGACGTTCACCCGCAGGTGCCCGATCGTGGGCGACGATGATGGAGCCGTACGTTCCCGGCCGCTGGATCTACCGATCCCTGTCGGTGAACTATCGCACCCCCGCCGAGATCATGAGCGTCGCCGCCGCCTTGCTCGCCGAGTTCGCGCCAGACGTCCAGCCACCCGAGTCCGTCCGCGCCTGCGGGATCGCGCCGTGGTCCAGACAAATATCCGCCGACGAACTAGCCTCCGCCATCGACGAATTCAATCAGGACGAGGCCGGACGCGAGGGTACGAGCGTCGTCATCGGACCTGCGAGTGTGCCCGGCGCTGTGCCGGTTTCGGAAACGAAGGGCCTGGAGTTCGATGCCGTGCTCGTCGTGGAACCGGAGCGAATCATCGCCGACGGCCCACGCGGTGCGTCTGAACTCTATGTCGCCCTCACCCGCGCGACCCAACGTCTCGGCGTCCTACACGAGGGGCCATTGCCGCACGCATTGACCGGGCTCGTCCGGGTCGGGACGGCCAGATCACCGCAATCGTTCGCGGCGAGCGATCGTGCTGTGTAGGCCTTCGGCAGCAGCGCGCACGTAGGACACCTGGCTCTCGGGGACGAAGCGACTGGTGGGACCGGTGACACTGATGGCCGCGACGGGTTTGTCATTGGTTCCGAATACCGGCGCCGCAACGCACGCGAGACCCGGCGCTGATTCCTCGCGCTCGAACGCAATACCGGTCTCGACCACTCGGTTCAATTGAGTATTGAGAATGCCGGGCGCAACAATTGTGTGCGGGGTTCGGCGCGTCATCGGTTCCGACAACACTTCGCGGCGAAATTCGTTGTCGGAGAAAGCAAGGAGCGCCTTTCCGATTGCGGTGCAATACAGCGGTATCCGGCCGCCGGTCCGAGACGGGGAGTTGGCTTGTCGATGGCCGCCGATCTTCGCGACGTATACGACGTCGTGGCCGTCACGGACCCCCAGGTGGACTGTCTCGTGGGTCCGCTCGTACAGGTCCTGGAGGAACGGCATCGCCATCTCCAGGAGGCTACGTTCGAGAGAGGCGAGCATGCCGAGTTCGAAGAGGCCGCCGCTGAGCCGGTAGCCACCGTCGATACGGTCGAGTAGCCGGTTCGCGACCAGTTCGTTGGCCAGGCGGTGCACCGTCGCCTTGTGCAGGCCCGTCCGCTGGACCAGGGTGGCCAGAGGCAACACGTGGTCGTCGGCCCGGAAGGCGCGCAGGATCGTCACCGCCTTGCCGAGCACGGTGTCGAGGTTTGCGCTGCCAGTCACCTCCCCAGCGTATCGCTGAGTGAGACAGTTCCCTGGCGCAATCTCGGTGCCGCGGCGAAAGTAGTGGCCATGAGCCAGCCCACGAATACCAGTACAGCTAGCGAGACCGACATCGCAGCTGCTGCGGACCGCCTCGCAGCCGCCATCGCGAGCGGCACTCCCTGCGCGCCCGTGCGCGATCTGATCGGCGCCGACGACCTCGTCGCCGCCTATGCCGTCCAGCGCCGCGTCGACGAAATCCGTCGGCAGGCGGGGGCCGTGGTCGTAGGCCGCAAGATCGGCCTGACCTCGGTGGCAGTCCAGCAGCAGCTCGGTGTCGACCAGCCCGACCTCGGCGTGCTGTACGCCGACATGGAGTTCCCCGCCGGCGGCGCCATCCCCATGAGCCGTTTGATCCAGCCCAAGGTCGAAGCGGAAGTTGCCTTCGTGCTCGGTGCCGACCTCGTGGACGGACCGCTGGACAGTGCGCAGGTGCGCGGTGCGATCGACTACGCAGTCGCCGCGATCGAGATCTGCGACAGCCGCATCGAGTCGTGGGACATCAAGTTCGGTGACACCGTCGCCGACAATGCGTCCTCGGGCGTGTACGTCCTGGGAACCGAACGACGCACCCTCGACGAGGTGGAACCCGCCGGCGTCGTCATGTCGATGTCCGTCGACGGCACCGAGGTGTCCACCGGCGTCGGAACCGCCTGCCTGGGCGATCCGATCGAAGCCGTCGTCTGGCTCGCCCGCACTGCACGTGAGTTGGGGCAGCCGCTGACCGCAGGGCAGGTGATCCTGTCCGGCGCTCTTGGCCCCATGGCACCGGTCACCGCAGGCAACGTAGTCACCGTGACCGTCTCCGGGCTCGGTTCCGTCACCACCAGTTTCTCCAGCGAAGAGGACAACGCATGAGCAAGGTCAAGGTCGCGATCATCGGATCGGGCAACATCGGCACGGATCTGATGATCAAGGTGCTGCGCAACTCCGACCATCTGGAGATGGGCGCGATGGTCGGTATCGACCCCGCGTCCGACGGCCTCGCTCGCGCCGCGCGTCTGAACGTGCCAATCACGGCAGAAGGCGTCGAAGGCCTTGTCGGTCTGCCGAACTTCGACGAGATCGAGATCGTCTTCGACGCCACCTCGGCAAAGGCTCACGTGGCCAACAACGCGCGGCTGGCTCCCCTCGGCAAGCGCATGATCGACCTGACGCCTGCCGCGATCGGACCGTACGTCGTACCGGCTGTCAACGCGGACGAGCACTTGGACGCACCCAACGTCAACATGGTGACGTGTGGCGGCCAGGCCACCATCCCGATGGTTGCCGCTGTTTCTCGGGTCGTCCCGGTGGCGTATGCGGAGATCGTCGCGTCCATCGCCTCCAAGTCGGCCGGTCCCGGAACGCGCGCCAACATCGACGAGTTCACCGAGACCACGTCCGAGGCGATCGTGGCAGTCGGCGGCGCTCGTCGCGGCAAGGCCATCATCATCCTCAACCCCGCTGAGCCGCCGCTCATCATGCGCGACACGGTCTTCTGCCTCGTCGACGCACCGGACCCGGCTGTTCACGACGAGATCCGTCAGTCGATCGAGAAGATGGTCGGCGACGTCTCCGCGTATGTCCCCGGCTACCGGCTCAAGCAGGAAGTCCAGATCACCGAGATCCCGGCCGACCAGCCCGTCGAGACGTTGCTCGTCGACGGCAATCGCCCCACCCACCAGGTGTCGGTGTTCCTCGAGGTCGAGGGCGCGGCACACTACCTGCCTGCGTACGCCGGCAATCTCGACATCATGACGTCCGCCGGAATGCAGATCGCGGAGCGCATCGCCCAGCAGAAGGAAGCAACCAAGTGAGCAACCGCAAGATCTTCGTCCAGGACGTCACCCTTCGTGACGGCATGCACGCTGTCCGCCACCGCATTTCGCCCACCGACGTCAAGCGGATCGTCACAGCTCTCGACGCTGCCGGCGTCGACGCGATCGAAGTAGCACACGGTGACGGCCTCGCCGGCGGCTCGCTCAACTACGGCCCCGGCTCGAACACCGACTGGGAATGGATCGAAGCAGCGGCCGAGGTACTCGAGCACGCTCGTCTCACCACGCTGCTACTTCCGGGTGTCGGCACGATCAGTGAACTCAAGCATGCCTACGACCTCGGTGTGCGCTCGGTTCGCGTTGCCACGCACTGCACCGAGGCCGACGTCTCCGCGCAGCACATCGAAACCGCCCGCGAGATCGGCATGGACGTCTCGGGCTTCCTGATGATGAGCCACATGGCGCCTGCCGAGGAACTGGCCAAGCAGGCCAAGTTGATGGAATCGTATGGCGCGCACTGCGTCTACGTCACCGACTCGGGTGGACGTCTGGTGATGAACGACGTCGCGGATCGTGTTCGTGCATACCGCGACATCCTCGACGAGGGCACCGAAATCGGTATCCACGCCCATGAGAATCTCTCGCTCTCGGTTGCCAATTCCGTTGTCGCAGTGCAGAACGGCGTCACCCGCGTCGATGCTTCGCTTGCCGGTCACGGCGCCGGTGCTGGCAACTGCCCCCTCGAGGCCTTCATCGCCGTCGCCAACATCGAAGAGTGGGAGCACGGCTGCGACCTGTTCGCCCTGCAGGATGCCGCCGACGACATCGTCCGACCGCTGCAGGACCGGCCGGTCCGCGTCGATCGCGAAACCCTCACTCTCGGCTACGCCGGCGTGTACTCGAGCTTCCTGCGCCACGCCGAAGCTGCGTCGGAGCGCTACGGAATCGACGTTCGCACACTGCTGCTCGAAGCTGGACGCCGCCGTCTGGTGGGTGGTCAGGAGGACATGATCGTCGACATCGCGCTCACCCTCGCAGCGCAGGCGACAAAGGAAGCAGTCTGACGCGCTGCCGAGTTCGCTGACACCCGAGTCCCGCTCCCGTCTCCGGACGGGGGCGGGACTTCTCAGTTCCGCTGAGAACATTTCGCCTCGCTGTCATACGCGCGATCAGCCTGAACCCGCCGGCAGAGTACTCGAACAGTTGATCGGGCCCTTCCCACCGCGCCTCCGACTGCCGGAACTGAACCTTTTCCGCTGCAGTCGAATTCAGAGAGACTCGTCATCCGAGTAAGATCCGTCTACCGCGAGGAATTCGGTACGGATTCAGTTTCCGAGCACGGGGAGGTCCGCTCAACGTTCATCGCGCCCCACTGCTCGTTGGGACGCGGACGGTAGGCTTCGTCGGCATTCCGGTCCACATACCCAAGTGCGCGGTGTGTGGTGGACAAGTACTTCCAGGGTTGAGGATGGACGCTACCGGCAAGTGCTCCGCCTTCTGTGAGTTAGTTCAGACAGGGGCGTACCCGGCGATTCGGATGATCGCGTCGACTGTCGCGGTTCTCGTGCCACCGGGCCAGAAGGCTTTGAATTCCTCCGATTTGGTCAACATGCAGCGACGTTGGGTACATGCGGTGAATGCGGCGCGGCTCGCAGTGGGGCGTTATGTCACCAGATACGACGCCCGATTGCGGCACTCGACTTGCAGCTGCCGCAATCTGTCGACCAGACAGAGCTTGCTCAGGCGATCAACCGCCTAATCGATTACTCCGCGCCCAACGCCCAGGTCACGTTCCATCCTGCGCAGAGGAGAGCATTGCAGCGATCCACACGCCGGCCTCCGCTGACAGATCGGTAACCGATCCTTCTTCAGGTTCGTCCAGTGCATCGGACGCGAGCTGTCGGATTGCGTATACCGCGCCCACATATGCACTGAGGGGTGCGCGCGGGTTACCGGGAGAGCGCTCGCGCTCTGACTTCAATGCCTGCGCCATGCCCACCAGCGCCGCTCGGCGTTGTACACGTGCGCGTCGCCCAACAGTGTCCATCTCCACCTGGAATGCCCTCGCCACCACAGGATCTGCATTCAAAGCACTCAAGTAACCGTCGACCACCACTGCGATGGTTCGATGATCCCAGGCGAAGGATGCGGTCGGCAGGACATCACGAATGCGGTTGAGCAATACTTCGATGAACCGACCGTAGGCAGCGAACACGCACGCATCTTTGTCGGGGAAACATTCGTAGAAGGCCGCGGGTGAGACCTTCGCGCGCTTGGCTATCCGACGGACTGCCACGCCCTGATATCCGGACTCCGCCATCAACTCAGTTGTCGCGATCATGAGCCGCTCACGCTGAGCGGAAAGGACCTTGTCCCTACTCAACTCGTGCCTGCCTCGAGGCAGGTCCGCCGGAGCACTGAAGAAGACACCCTCCGTGATTCTCGAAGTCAAGACCACACCTTCCCCTGCCGCAGACACGAACCGATCCAGTGAGAGTAGCCAATGAAGGATGAGGGAAAACGATGAGGGATGACCGGATGCCAGGCACACCGTGCGTACTGACGTGCTCGTTCACGTCAGCGCAACGATTGGTGAAACAGCCAGTTCAGATCTTTGAGGGGAAGGTTCCTAGGTTGACGACATCACCCTGATCGAGTTGATGATGTCAGGCTTAGTGCCGGAATTTTGTCACGCGCATCTGTGAACTCATGCTGAGTGTGGCGATGGAGTCCGGCCACACAGTTACGTCGATCACGCTGGGTTACCTAGCCGCCAGGAGTTCGGAACACATTATGGCGCAACAAATTCAGGATAGAATTGACGCATCCTGAGTGCTGCCTACGTTTGTGTTGCACCGCCACGTGCGTGACGTATGCGCCATTAGCTGGTGGCCTCGGATATTCTCGACGATCCCGAAGGGGGCATTCTGCGTTGGGTCCGATGCAGCACCCTTGATCGAGGTTTACTCCTCGTGAAGTCGAACGAACTTTGATATCGGATTTCCACCTCGCCGCCTGTTCGGCGTCGACTCCACTGCCATCCGATAGTGACACAGGCCACCCCGACACTGTATAAAAGAATCGCACGTAACTTTTATAGCTCGAAAGCCGGAGACCCCATGATCCTTGACCGTGCGATACCGACTCTCGCGACCGCCGCCACACTCGCCGACACGTGCCTCGCCACGTCAGGCGCAGTGCTGTCGTCCAGTTCGTCGGGTTCGTTCGCCCGTGTCGTGGCCTACCCCGAGTCCGCGTCTACGTACAGGACACGGAGTCATCGTGACAGCTCGAGCTCGCAGGACTCCCAGCGCTGGAGATGCAGGGGACCAGCCTTGACCGTCACGCGGACTCAGTAGCGATCGTCAACCCGAGATAGTAAGGACCCCAAGATGAACGACGAAACACATAGCAAAGCACTCAGTCGCCGCCGCATGATGCAGATGGCTGGGGCGGCAGCCGCCGGTATCGGACTGCCATTGGCCACGCATAATTCGGCTGCGGCCGATCTGATTCCCAAAGCATCAACTCCAGGCACCTCGCCCGGCGACGTGTTCTCTGAGAACGCCCTGATGAGTGACGTAGAGACGATGACGTCCTTTGGCTGGCGTCGTCCGGGATCTCCCGCAGTTCGCGACGCGGCGCGATGGGTGCGCGAGTCATTCGAGCAATCCGGGCTCCAGACCCACACCGAGGAATGGGATTTCGATGTGTACTACCCGAGCGTGTGGCACGCGAAGGTAACCAATGCGGCGTCCCCTGCCCCGGCGTTGCCGTGGGAAACGAACTCGTACCCGATCTGGTACACCAGTGCAGGACAGGTCGAGGCCGAGGTTGTCCACGTCGGTGCCGGAACTGCGCGCGACTTCGACCGTGTCGACGTCAGAGGCAAGATCGCAATGGTCGAATCCGTATATCTGATCAATGTGATGAACACCGATGGAATGCTCGATGCATACGAGTCAGCCGTCGCCCACGGCGCCGTCGGCTACATCAGAACTGCCGATGCTCCGAACAATCTGACGCGGCTGACGCACGGAAAAGGTATCGACAAGAACACCTTTCGACAGAGAAAGGAAGCGTCGATCCCAGGGCTTGTCCTGGGATCGGATGACTTCAACGCAATCCGCACCGCTCTCGGTGGCGGACCGGTGACCATGTCGCTCGAGATTCGGACCGAGAATCCCCCCTTCGGTGGAACCCGCTCCGTTACCGGGGGATCGTTGGGCCCTGGAACTCACGAGCTGCGCGCAGTCATGGAAGACGTCGTGGGTGTACTTCCCGGGGTCAGTGACGAAATTGTTCTCATTGGCGCGCATTACGACAGCACCTACGGCGGCGCAATGGATAACGGCACCGGTGTTGCGGGCATGTTGGCGCTGATGCGTCATTACGCAGCGAAAGCCAGGAGCGAGCGTCCGAGAACATTGGTGTTTCTCGCGGCAGGAGGTCACGACTGCGGGGACTTCGACCTCACGCACTTTATGCAAACCCATCTAGAGGACATGCTGCCGCGCGTGATCACGTTCGCATGGCTTGACCACCTCGCCGCCGCGGGCACCATTCGTGTGACCCAGTCCTCGGTCGATATCCCCACGGGGCTGGACGAGATCAGGGGCGTACTCGGCTCTTTCAATCCTGTGTTGCTGAACCTCGTACTTCAGGAGTGCGTTCAGAATGGAGTCGTCCCGCCCATTCCGCTCCCGATCAAGTCATCTCTGGCGCGAGTCCCCGATTTCGTCCCGAGCTTTGACATAACGACAGCGCATTCGCGGTATCACACGATCGAAGACACGATCGACCGGATCCCTCCGGCCTCACTTCGGCAAATGACCCTCGTCCTGAGAGACGTTGTAGACGCGCTGCACACTGTCGATAGTGATCTGATCCGAAACGCTCAACCCGTCGGCGGTGACGGCAACTCGACACCTGTTCGAGGCGCAGTGCGTGGATGTTGCTGAGACGAATCAAGAACCTCGACGGGCTATGACACTGAGCCGACACCGCGCCGTGGATGCAGATCAATCACCCTGTTCGGCAATCTCATCGGCTCAGCTGGACGAAGCCCGTCGCGGCCAGCGCGATTGCGGGCGAGGGTCTCCGGCAATGTCGCGCCCCGTGCCCTGACCGAACTGGAGATCCTCGAAATCATCGGTCGGTTCGTTACCGCGTCGGCGGTGGCCGAAACCGCCGAGTTCGACGGAGTAAAGATCCATGCCGCGCCCGGCTACCTCGTCGTCACCCAGTTCCTGTCGCAGCCGGCCTCGCTGATCGAAGCAACCGTCCCATCTGCCGAGGAATGCCACGTGGTCGTCGTCAAACTCTACCGCTGCGGCGAGTAGTCGGTCGGTGCTTCGTTTCCAGGATTGGCGTCCATAGCCTTGAGTCCCAGCGGCAACGTCGACGCGTGCGACCAGAGAGGCTGGTCACTCTCGATGTGAAACCAATTACCCTCCGCTTCAGACAGATTCAACTTCGGCGAGACCTATCGTCTTCACCGGGAACTCTATTCCTTGTTACAGCGTCACCGGCCGGTCGAACCGTCGATCAGTTCGCGGAGGATGTCAGCGTGGCCGGCATGGCGTCCGGTCTCTTCGATCATGTGCACGAGCGCCCAGCGGACACTGGGAGCGGGTCGTTTCGCCCCCGGTCGCGGGATGGGCGCGGCAAGATCTGTGCATCCGTCGAGAACTGCGTTGGCACGCTCGACCGTCTCGCGATAGCGACTGACGACACCGTCCACGCTGTCTTCCGATGACGGCTGAAACGTCGCTTTCCAATCCGTCACGTTTTCTGCGAGAAACATCGATCCTTCGACAAAGGTCAAGTGAGTGACCAGCCCGAGCAAGGTTGTCCCAGACGGAACAATTGTGGTGCGCACCTGAGGTTCCGGAGCACCCTCGACCTTGGCAGCGATCGAATCACGCAAGTAGTCGAGAAACGCGCGTAGCGTATCGACCTCGCTATTTCCGGACCGGGGCGGTGGGGCATCACGGCGGCGGCGACGCGACGTTGCCATAGTGGTTCTCCTTACTCGGTGAAGAACGACATAGAGGCTTCATTCCTGGGTGGGCAGAACCGATCCTTCCGAATGCACTCCGATCCCGCATCAAATTTTGCCGTTGCGGCAAAGGCAGGCTTCATCGCCGGTATCACCGCGCCGAATGCAGGTCGTGCACAAGTTGGGGCCTCCGCAACTTGCCGACCTCGAAAGGCCACCGCCGCAGCGGGTAGGCGAGACGAGCCACGAAGTAGTTGGCGTACTCGGCGACGCCGAAAGCCCACACCGCCACGACGCCCACGGCCGCGCCGGAGTGATCTGGTAGCCAGATGACAACGCCGAGAAGAGCTATCGCCAACAAGAGAACATCTAGGACCCGAAACACGCGGTAGAGCGCTGCGAGGCGGGCCGGCATCGGTGCCTGCTCGACCCAGCCTCGGGCAAGCAGCCAGTAGACACCTGCTTGCACGAGTATCACAAGCAGTGGGGCCAGCGCCGACCACAACGCAGCGGAGTCTTTCGGACCTTCGAGCCGAGGCATCACGACGCCGACAGCCACAGCGGCAAATACGGCCGCGGCCGCCAGTTCGCCGAGGCCGAGGCTCAGGTACCTGCGTCGCAAACTCTTTCGCCGTTGATCTACCACGCAAGAAACCCTATCCGCCGATCACTCCGCAGCGGGTGCGCAGCAGCTGCAGGGCTTTGCCTAAGATCGATCGAAAGGCAGTCACGTGTAAAGAGGTTGTGGTGTGTGATGGTGCGATTGGCCATGGTTACGTTCGATGCAACGGATGCCCGATCACTTGCCACCTGGTGGTCGGAGCGATTCGGCGAGGCGAGTACCGATGGTGACGAAGATTTCCTGACGGTGACGGCCCCGGATCTCCCACTCACTCTCGGTTTCCAACGGATCGATCAGGCTCGCAGCCAAAGGAATACGGTTCACCTCGACTTCGACCTCGAACCGCAGGATCCTCCGCGGGACGAGGTCGTCGCGACGTTTGTCGCGGCAGGAGCAGCCCACATCGAGCGCCATGAGTCGGGCGGATCAATTTGGGACGTGTTGGCGGATCCGGCGGGAAACCTTTTCTGCGTAGGTGATCCGCATTAGGGTCAGTCCGACAACCAGTCCGAGATCGAGTCCACTGCTCATTCGGCAAAGCTTGAAAGTGCGTCACCCGCACAGCCGTACATGCATTCGTTCGCATACGGTCGGGTGTGTCCCAGCGGCAACCCAGACTGGAATGTCCGCTGTGTCAAATCTGCCGATAGGGGGCTGGACGGGTGGGATCGCCTGATTTGCTGGGTCTGACGGCCTCGCTGTCGTCGTCGACGCTTGTCCTCGCGTTCGTTGCCGGGATTCTTCCGCGAGTCGTCGGTGATGAACCGAATCCCGTTGTCGGCATACGCACGAAGGCGACGATCTCGAGCCCCGAGGCGTGGCAATTGGCCCATCGGATTGCGTGGCCCCTTCTACGCCGGACGGTGTGGACAGCCGTAGTGGGACTGTGCATGCAGGTCATCATCGCTGTCGTGACAGGTTTCGGATCTGTGGTGTCGGCTGTCGCCTCAACAGTCGTGTTTCTAGCGGTGCTCCTTGTCCTGCTCTGTGCAGCGTTGAAGGGCAACGCCGCGGCAAAATCGTTGCGGCGCTGACCACCCGGGCCCGCATTTGTCAGAGGTGCCCTAGTTCTCCGATTTCAGTTCCCGATACGCGGTCGTTCGCGCCGGCGTGGTCCACGGTCCCGCATCTCGAGGATCGCGGCTGCCGTGGACGCGACCGTCTTGTCGTTGTCGCGTGTCAGCCGGGCGAGCGCTTCCCGGGCCGCCGCGCCGGGAATCTCAGCGAGTGCCTGCGTGATTCGCAACCTCGTCGGGGCGTCGTCAGTGCCGTCGAGTCTTGCCTGCACGGCATCGACGACCTCACCGCTTGTCGGTGAGTGCTCCGCGAGAAGACCGAGCACCTCTCCGGCCTCGACGTCGCGTCGCCCGTCGGCGACCATCTCGAGGAGAGCGGGCATCGAGACGGCCTCTCCGCGAGATCCGAGGGTGAGAGCGGCATCAGCGCGGACTATCGCGTCCGAATCATCGAGAGCTCGCTTCAGCGCCCGAGTTGCTTCCTCGGTGTGGATCCCGGAGATGGCCGACGTCGCGCGGCGTCGAACCTCGACGTCCTCCGATTCGAGCCCCTTCGTGAGACCTGCAAGGCCCGCACCTTCGGTCCTCGCCAACGCCCACTGCAACGCTCCGGCCACGTTGGCATCCTTCTCCGACAGGATGGCCTCGACGAGTGCGTCGACGGGCAACGCCGCATTCAGCTCCTGCGACAGGATCGCTTGCTGACGATGAGCAGCGAACTCGGATTCGAGTGCACGCAACAGCGAGACCATGCGCAGGACGTCGTCCCACTCCGAAGGGGCGCTGGCATCGACCCTTTCGAGTTTGGTCAGCAATTCCTCCTCCGCCGCGATCCGTTGCCGAGTGTGTTGCATGAGTTCACCCACCAAATCGGCCGGCGCGAAGTCGGGTTCGTCCAGTGCACGCTTGGCCTCGTTCAACGAGAGCCCCAACGTCCTCAAGCTCTCGACGTGGAAGAGTCGACGGATGTCGTCGGCGGAGTACTCCCGGTAACCGCTGGACGTGCGGCCCGTCGGCTTCACCAGTCCCAAGGTGTCGTAGTGACGCAGCATCCGTGTGCTGACACCACAACGCCGCGAGACCTCGCCGATCAACATCCGTCTCCCCTTCCTACGCGTCCGGGCCGATTGCCGCGACGCGCTTCGCCAACTCGTGAGAGAGTGCGAACCCACCGTCGGGGTCGTGCCAGAGTTGCTTTGTAGCATCAGCATGCGCCCGGACACGCGGATTCGGGCTCATACCGGCCGCGTCGAGCACCGGTAGTACAGCCTCGCCGAGTCCTGTCAGAGCTCGACTGAGACTGAGCTGCATCTGCAGTTCACCCCGCCCGAGTTCGGTCGCCAGATCCGCTGCGAGTGCACCCTCGACTCCTGCCGGCACGAGTGCCACTGCGGCGCGCCACGCACTGCGCGCGACCTCGTCGTCCTGGTCGTGCACCAGCGCAGAGACCTCGGGCCACGCGATCGGATCGCCGATCTTGGACAAGGTGTGGAGCGCCTGACTGCGGGCTTGCGAACCATCGGACCCGAGCTCACGGATCAGCCTCGGCACCGTAATTTCGGCCGGCAAGCGGCACAATGCCCAGGTCAGCATGTCGCGGACGAAGAAGTCCGGCTCGACGGCGCACCGATCGATCAGGGCATCCGTCAGCTCAGGGTCCGGGCGCGTGCCGACAGCGAGCGCGGCGCGCAGCCGAACCGAGGGATCAGCCGCGGCCAATGCGTCGACGAGGTGAGCATTCTGTCCACCATGGTTGGTTGTGTTCACGACAACCACCTCCTTCGTCGACCATTGGAGTCCTTGTCACTGTGTCAAGGTCAAGCGTCGCTGTCTCCGACACGGGAAATATCGCCTCGGATCACACGCCGGTTGTCGATCCTGGCCGAAAGATCATCAACACGACGACAACGACCCAGAGCAGATTGAAGATCCCCGTCGCTGTGCCCAGTCGACGGGTGAGCCGCGTTGCGACATCCACAACGGACCCGGTTCCTTCGATCGCCGCCATTGTCAGCCGTTGGGCGGGAAGCACGACCGCGGTGAGTATCACGGCGGCAACGACGGTGAGTGCGATCGAGGTGAGGATCCACAGGTCACCGAGCACTCCGAGATTGACGGCGGTGGCGACACCGAGCATCGGAACGACAACGCCGATCGTGGCATACACCCGAACGATGCGATGCAGCATGCCCGTCGTCGCAACACTGGCGCTGTCCGGATCGGCGAGCGCGGCGCGACTCGCCACCGGGAACATACTCGCCGCCACAGCGACGGGGCCGATGGCAAGAATGGCCGCAATCACGTGGAGGGACAGCAGGATTCCGGTCATGGGATTTCTCGCGTTTCGGTACGCACAAGCGTATTCACGCAGCGTCCGGGGCGAAGGTGATTACAGGCTCGGCGCCATTGGCCGACCACACCGTTCCACGACGCTCGTAGTCGAAGAGCGCTTCGACCTCGAGACTTATCCGGGGCCCGAGGCATCGTTCCAACAGGTACAGGCCAAGGTCGAGACCGGATGTCACACCGCCGGCGGTGATCAGGTCACCGTCGTCGACGATTCGCGCCTGGATCGGAATAACGCCGCCGGCCGCCAGTGCGTCCACGGCAAGATGGTGTGTCACGGCGCGGCGCCCTTCGAGAAGCCCCGCCATCGCCAGCGCCAAAGATCCTCCACAGACGGTCGCAACAAGAACACCAGGATCGTCGAGTGCACGCCGCATCATGACAGGCAGTTCGGTTTCCGTTGTGGCCGCGAGTCTTTCCGGCAAACTGGTGCCCGGCTGGTCCGCATCGGGTTCGAAGAGACCCGATGCTCCGGGAACGATAATCAGATCCGCGTGTTCGACATCGAGGGTTGCAGTGGCGGTCATAGCGAGTTCACCACTTCCGCTCAGGACGGTCCCAGGCCCCTCCGCACTGACGAGTTCGACACTCAACGCCCCACCGCTGGCGAGACCCCCGGCGTAGAGCACCTCGTACGGACCCACGACATCCATGGGATCGAATCCGTCGAACAACACGATCTGCGCGTGCACTGCAACCTCCGATTTTGTGCGACGCGCTCCTGTGCACGTCGCTGTTCCCACGACAGTAGGAGGAAGTTGACCTCTATGGCGACGGCTGAAAGCCAACCTTCGACGGATTTCAGCCAACCTCACATATTCTGCGAAATACCAGTTGAGAGGATATTTCAAGACACGAGATCACCGAATCTCGCGCGACATACGCTACGTTTCAGACATGCATGACGTTGCAGTTCTCGCGTTGCCCGGGGTGGTGCCGATGGACCTGGCGGCACCCCTCGAAGTCTTCGGACGATGCAGGCTCCCCTCGGGTGCACCGGCGTACCGGACCTCCGTGTGCGCGCTCACCGAGGAGGTGGAGACCGGAACGTTCACGATGCGAGTACCGCACGGACTCTCACGCCTCGCCCAGGCAAGCACGATCATCATCCCGGGCACCGCCGATCTCGACGTGCCGATCGACCCCGAGATCATCGAAGCCCTCAGAACTGCCGCGGATCGCGGCACGCGCATCGCCTCACTGTGCGTCGGCGCATTCACCCTCGCCGACACAGGCCTGCTCGACGGACTTCGCGCGACGACGCACTGGGCGGCTGCGTCGGAGTTGGCCCGCCGGCACCCGGCTATCGACGTCGACGCTGCCGTTCTCTACGTAGACAACGGGCACGTCCTGACTTCCGCCGGCGCCGCGGCCGCACTCGACCTGTGTCTGTACATGGTTCGTCAGGACTACGGGTCCGCGGTCGCCGCCGACACGGCGCGGCTGAGTGTGATGCCGCTCGAACGTGCCGGAGGGCAAGCACAATTCATCGTTCACGAGCCTCCCGTACCCAGCGGAACAACCCTCAGGCCGCTACTGAACTGGATGGAAGAGAATCTCGGGGAGCAGCTCGACATCACGACAATCGCGGCCAGGGCAACGATGAGCACCCGCACGCTCAACCGCCGCTTCCAGGAACAAATCGGTACGACGCCGTTGCAGTGGCTCCATCACGCGCGGCTCCGCCAAGCGCAATTTCTCCTCGAGACTACCGACCACTCGATCGAACGTGTTGCGGGACAAGTCGGATTTAATGCCGTCACCACGTTCCGCGAACGTTTCCGAGACTTGGTCGGCACCAGCCCACAGCGGTACCGGACACAGTTTCGAACTTCCCGCTAGCGGGCCGGTCAGCCCTTGACGTTGCCGGCAGCGGTGTTCAGAACTGTGGCGACGTCGTCGAGGATGTACGGGATGGTCAGGACCGTCAGTCCGCCGAACGCGAAGTTCTTGTCGACGCTGAAGTCCTTGGTGGATGCCGTACGCCCATCGACGATCACCGGCTGAGCTGCCACCAGTGGCTCGGCAAGGAACGCGCTCAGAGAGTCCTTGTCGTAGGCCACCACGAACAGCACGTCAGACGCAATCAGAGGCGCCTGCTCGGTGCTCAGCTCGAAGTACACGGCCTCCGGATCCTTGGCGGGATCGGCCTGCTGGATCGTCGGCTCGTTCTTCAGACCCAGCTGCTCGAGGAACTCGACACGCACGTCGGCGTTCTTACTCACCGCGAACGTGCTCGGGCTGTTCGGGAGTGCGATGGTGACGGTCTTACCTTGCAACGCAGGGTTCTTCGCAGCGGTCGCGCTGATCGCGGCGTTGGTCTTGTCGATGAGTGCGCCGGCCTCGGCCTGCTTACCCAGCACCTGACCGGCGATGGTCACCTGGTCTTGCCACGACGCGGTCCACGGCTCGTCCGGGAAGGAAACCACCGGCGCGATCTTCGACAATGCGTCGAATTCCTGCTGAGTGAGCCCGGAGTACGGGGCGAAGATGAGATCTGGTTCAGCCTTGGCGAACTGCTCGACAGGTGCTTCGCCCGTTCCGTCACCCGACAACAAGATCGGCTGCTCGCCACCGAGCTTGTCGAGTGCCTCGGCGTCCCACTTCAGAATGCCCTGCGCGTCGGCCCCGTACTGAGGTCCGGAGAAAGTGGGCATCGCGACCGGGACGACACCGAGCGCCAGGAGGGCGTCCTGATTGGACCATCCCCAGGTTGCGACCCGCCTGGGCTCCTCCTTGATCTCGGCCGTGCCGAGGGCCGACGTGATCGTCACCGGGAACGCGGCGTCGAATGCGGATGAAGTCCGGGTGCTGTCTTTGTCGTCGGTGCTGTCTTTGTCGCTGTTGCTGCTGCAGGCCGCCATTCCGGCCGCCAGCCCGCACGCCGCCACGACGGCTACCATCCGGCGGACACGGCTGCCACCACTTCGTCGCTCTGACAGCCCTCGTCCCAAAATTCTCGCCACGCCAGGACCTCCCGGTCGATCGACCTGCTCAGACACCCCGAGCGGGTGACGGCGCCTAACGTAGCACGAAGGTAACCCTATCCTCAGTTGTCGTGCGCTCTACTTTGCCCTCTGTCGTCGCACCATCTCCGCGATCCAGATGGGCGCAAACGGCGAGGTGCAGTTCGGTGGAGTCGGGTAATCCTCGAGCACCCGCAGTCGCTCACCGATCTCGATTGCCCGGGCGCGGTACTCGGCATGTTCGATCCCGATCTGAGCCAGGCAGTGATTCATCGCCCATTGCAGGCGGTCAGGAGCATCCTTCATCTCCGCCTCGATGACGTCGAGTAGCCCTGAAAGGTCAAGTCCCTCGGGCTTCTTCGCGACACGTTCGGTGGTCAGAGCCCACCCGGCGCTAGCAACCACAGGATCAGGGTCAGCGGTCCAGGCCACCCGCAACTCCTCGGCATGCGGGTTCTTCTTCACCACGTAATTGACGAGCCAGTCCTGCACCTTCGGAGTGCGGGCCTCTCGCAACATGACATCCAACTCGTCACGCTCGAACGCCTTCGGGCGGCAGATCAAAAGGGCCAACAATCGCGCCGCGGTATCGCCCGTCGCCCAAAGCTGTTGTGCGAGTTCCTGCTGAGTCTTCAATCGCTTCGCAACAGCGCGCAGTTTTGTGAGGTTCACACCGTGATCGTCACCGTGTTTCTCGTTCACCGCGCGCGCCTTCGGATCCTCGAGCGCAGCCAGCTCGTCCATCACCGCGGCAACCGTCGTTTCAGCCACGTCGTCCTCCAGTCACTACTTCTGCGATTCACCTACAAGCAAAGCACGAGAAGGCGAGCGACCCACGTTTGAAACTTCGACCACTGGGTACATGTCTGCTCCTGAGGTGGCGGCACGTCACCATGAAGACAGGACGAACCTTGCATATGCGACGCGCCGCGGGTGCTGAGAACGTGGACGAAACCGCACGCGGAGATGAAGACGGCGGTAAGAGCGTTCTCACTCGGGCCATAACCGGCCCACTCCTTTTCGTGTTCATCCTCGGAGACGTTCTGGGTGCCGGCATCTACGCATTGGTGGGCGTCATCGCCGGTGAAGTTGGTGGAGCCGTCTGGGTACCACTGCTCGTAGCGCTCGTCATGGCATTGCTGACAGCAACGTCGTATGCCGAACTGGTCACCAAATATCCGCGAGCGGGCGGCGCAGCCGTCTTCGCCCAACGGGCGTATCGGAAACCACTGATCTCGTTCCTTGTCGGCTTCTCGATGCTGGCGGCCGGCGTAACCAGTGCGGCGGGACTCGCCCTCGCCTTCTCGGGCGACTATCTCAAAGCCTTCATCGACGTCCCAACCGTTCCAGCGGCGCTCGTCTTCCTGCTCCTGGTGGGACTTCTCAATGCCAGAGGCATCAAGGAGTCGATGCGCGCCAACGTCGTCATGACAGTCGTGGAGGTCACCGGACTCGTCCTCGTTGTCGTCCTCGCTTGCATAGTTCTCGGGCGCGGCGACGGAACCCTGAGCCGCGTCGTGGAGTTCGACGACAGCCGATCGCCTGCACTCGCGGTGCTGGCTGCGGCACTCCTCGCGTACTACTCTTTTGTCGGCTTCGAAACGTCCGCGAACGTCGCCGAAGAAGTGAAGAACGTGAGCAAGGTCTACCCACGCGCACTGTTCGGAGCATTACTGACAGCCGGCGCCGCCTATGTCCTTGTCGGCCTGGCTGTCTCGGTGGTCCTGCCCGCCGACGAACTTGCCGCATCCTCCGGGCCACTGCTGGAAGTTGTGTCAGCTGCCGACGT
Source organism: Rhodococcus sp. SG20037 (assembly GCF_031763325.1). Lineage (NCBI taxonomy): Bacteria > Bacillati > Actinomycetota > Actinomycetes > Mycobacteriales > Nocardiaceae > Rhodococcus > Rhodococcus sp. SG20037. The sequence continues at coordinate 6,064,177 of NZ_CP134497.1, forward strand.
CGGCGTTCCGCCTCGCCTGTTCAGCCTGATCGCGTTGGTCGCCGTCGCCAACGGCGCACTGCTGACAATGATCATGGCGAGCAGGCTGACATACGGGATGGCATCGGAAGGCTTGCTCCCGAGCGTCTTCGCTCGGGTACTGCCGCAGCGACGGACCCCCTGGGTGGCGATTATCGCGACCACAGCAGTTGCCATGGCTCTCTGCGTCACCGGATCACTGTCAGCCCTGGCGGAGACGGTGGTACTCCTGCTGCTTTTCGTATTCATCAGCACCAACATCGCCGTCCTGGTTCTGCGCCGTGACGCAGTGCAACACAAACACTTCCGAACGCCGATCATCTTCCCGATCCTCGCTCTCGGTACGTGCGTTGCGTTGCTCACCCAGCAGAGCGCTGCGACGTGGTTACGCGCATCATTACTCTTGGCCGTCGGAGTAGTGCTGTACGCCCTCTCCCACCGCCGATCCACGAAGTGAGGTGCGATGTACAGGAGCCGGTGTGATGACCGACAGTTCTGACGCGTCAGATGTAATTCAGCGTCGAGAGCGAAAGATCAACAGGCGAACCCTGACGTACGGCTTGTCAGTCGTTCTGGCTACCGCGGTTTTGGTTATCGCGATCGTGTGGTTGGGCTCCCGGCGGGGCGAATGCTTCGGTACCGACACCTTGCTGTGCTCACAGAAGGATCGCCGACTGGCGGTCTTCGTCCCGAGCCTGATGTTGCTGCTCGGGACCGTGGGTGCGTTCTTGCGAGCCTCCCTGCGATTGCACCGCCTGCGGCGCCTCTACATCCGGCCGTACATGGCGTGGGGCTTGGCGGGCCTCACCCTGACGTATCTGACCGGAGCTTACTTCTTGATCGGGGTCTAGATTCTCTGAATACGTCTGTTCAGCAACCAGATTGAGTCGACAGCCGCAAATCAGAATCGCGGATCGTCGATCGCAGTGAGGACTACTTCCCGCACTGACGTCGAAGACGACAAACTCGAGATCGAGCGCACCGTATCCACAACGTCATGTACCGGGACCAGAGATCCCTCTCCCCTGGCGGCAGCGACGTCTCGGGGCACGTCGAGTCCGTCTTCTGTATTGAGATATCCGAGATGAAGGACAGTCACAGCGAGTCTGTCCTTCCGGTAGCCCTCTCTCAACGCGTCGGCAATGCCGTTGATCGCGAACTTCGATGCACCGAACGCAATCTCCGGCCTACCGCTTCGCGGGAGTCCCGAGGTGGACCCGGTCAAGATGATCCGAGGTCGAGGACGGCCGATCATTCTCGGGATCAGGCGCTTGAGCAGGAGAATTGTGGCCGTGATGTTGGCGTTGATCATTTCGAGCATTTCCATGTCCGATTGTTCTGCGAATGCATAGTCAGTTGTGAAGGCGTCCCCTTCCCAAATCCCGACGTTGCAAATCAGGGTGTCTACACCTCCGACAAGCTCCTGATCGATCGAGTTCGCCGCCGTAACAGGGTCGGTCAGGTCGGCTTCGATCCACTCGGAGACGTCGAACCCGTCAGGGCGCCGCCGAGAGATGCCGAGAACTTCGTCGCCATCGCTTCTCAGACCCTCGATCAAAGCACGACCAAGACCTCGGCTCGCACCGACAACAACCGCCCTCGCCACAATTACACCCTTCGTCGCTTGCTCATTCCCATCCTATCGATCCGGTGGTCGCCGATAATCAGCTCGTCAGGTTCGAGTGATCACGAAAAGTGTCGGAAAGTGAACGAGGCTCCCTCCCGAGCACCTCGTGCACACCGTTGGAAATGTAATCGTCACGACCTTTGGATATCGCAACGAACAGGTTTGTCAGCGACTGCACGAAAGATTCAGGAATTCCCATACGGGTTGCGTCGGATTTCCATTCGAGGACGGAGATCGATTCGAATCTCCCTGCATCCGTGCCAGTTACATCAGCGAGGACCCGGAGGGCTTCCTCGAACGAGTAGGACTTCGGACCCGTCAGCGGCAAAGGACCGCTCGGCGAAGGGTCGTCCATCGAAAGGATGGAGGAGGCCACTTCTGCGATGTCTCGGTAATCGATGAACGGCTCCGAACCGGTTCCCGCCGGGAGCCTCAATGTGCCGGTGGCCTGAAGTTGTCCCGCGAACATACCCGTCGTGAAATTCTGCGCGAACCAACTCGGTTGAAGGAAAGTGCTCTTCACCGCCGACTGGGCAAACGCGAATTCGGCCCCGACAGCTATGCCGTCACCACTGACGGATGGGTTTCGAGCGGTCAGAACAACTGCGTGCTCCACGCCGCAATTCTCCAAAAGGTCCACGAAGGCACCAAAATCCACCACTCTTTCGGGCAGCACCACGTACGCGCGCGAGACGCCTTCGACTGCTTGCCGCCACGTGTCCTGCGTGAACCAGTCGAAGGGCGTAGACCGAGACGAACGGGAGGCTCGCCGTACCGCGTGTCCTTCGCTCTCCAGTGAATCCGCCACTATCCGACCAGTTTGGCCAGTACTTCCGAGTACCAAAATCTCTCTACTTTTTGCCATGGTTGAACGCTAGTTTCGTCGTCGGTCAGCGCACCATGCTCGAGGGTTCAGGATCCATGTGATTGCGTTTCGCCCCTCCAACTCTCCATTTGCCTAGTATCAGGAGATGCTCAGTCCCGTAGACAGCGCACTCTCGGCATTTCGTATCGTGAGCTTCGATATCGCGAACACCGGCATCGCCAACACCGGCATCGAGGACTTCGATGCGTCTGCAGAGTCGTCGACATTCGAGGTGGGATTCTCCCGAAAGTTCCTTATTTTCAGCAATACTGAACTATCACTCGAGATAACATCTACCACTTCACGCGGAGAAGTTACAGCGCTCCACGCTGGTGAGGTCGGCATCCTGTGCCTGCCCGCTGACCGTGACTTTCGCCTGTCCGAACCACATCGCGATTCGGATCGAACGGAAAGGTCCAGCCGCCTACCCGTCCTCGTATTCTCCTTCGAGTCGGCAGGAAATCTGTATTCGATTCTGGAGCATCATCTTCCGAATCTTTTGACGTCGAGAACCTCAGAGGTGAGCTCGGTATCCCATGTCCTGCAGTCGCTTGCCCGGGAACACGACAACTGGGCCGATGGGAAAGGATTCCCATCCACGGCGGTCAGACTCCTCGAATCGATTGTCTGCCTGATGCTCGCGGAGTGGTCTGCCGGTTGGAATGTGGGGAACCTGTCGCACGATCCCCGTCAATCGATCAGTGCCGTATTGCGCGAGGTCTACTCAAATCCCGGGAAGAAATGGACCCTGCCGGCGATGAGCGCCATTGCCGGCATGTCGCGATCCATGTTCGTCTCTGAATTCAAAAGTTCCGTCGGTGAACCCCCGATGCAACATCTGCGCCGGTGGAGGCTGGCCTTGGTCGCGGATTTGCTGATCGTCGATCCATCGCTCACATTGGATCGTTTGGCAAAGAAGACCGGGTATTCGGATGCGTTCAATCTCAGTACCGCGTTCAAGACGCATTACGGGGTGTCACCTTCTCAGTACCCCTCTCGAGCTCGAACCGAATAATCCCTACCTGCACATCACCCGTTTCGAGTGAGTCGCGATGCGCCGGGAGCAGCCAGGCTGTGGGGAGCGTCAACGCGCCCGAATGGTCTCACGATGCCGCCGAACTGACGCCGAAGTTATTCGCTCGAGAGCGACGCCGTCCTCGCGAATTGCGCTTCCGACTTGAAGGCCATCTACGCCTGAGGCTCAGCGTAGCCCGCCGAGTCGGGCGACTATCATGGACGCGTGCAGGAGGTGAGCGACGAGACTCGAAACTACGGCGGTCGACCGGTATCGGCTCGGCGTGCCGAAAGGCGGCTGCAGTTCATTTGGGCTGCGCTGGAAGTCTTCTCGGACAAGGGCTACGCCTCGAGTTCGGTCGCGGACATCTGTACCACTGCGAGCCTTGCACGACGACAGTTCTACGACGAGTTCGACAGCCGCGAAGATCTGTTGATCGCACTGTACGACCAGATCCAAAGCGATGCGCGGGACGCGATGCTGACTGCGATCACTGACGAAAAGCCCGACACACTAGCCGATCTCGCAGAGACGGCGATGACAGCGTTCGTCGAGTCGATCGGCAGCGATCCTCGGCGAGCTCAGATCTCGTACGTAGACATCGTCGGGGTCAGCCTGCGAGTGGAAGCACATCGAGTAGAGCGGCGCACAGAATGGGCCGTGTTCTTCAAAACGACAGTTCAAAATGCCGTGGGTGAGGATTTCGTTCCCCCCGGAGGATACGAAATGGCGTCGACAGCATTCATCGGCGCACTCATAGCTCTCGTGCATCAGTGGAGCACTACGCCCACCCGCACGCCCGTCGACGGTCTTGTCAAAGTCATGTCCACGATTCTGAGCGCTCTGATCGGCACCGACACCTCGTCCAGCTGATTCGACCGCGGCGCGCCACACGCTGCAGCGTCTTCCTCGGAACCCTTCTGCCTTCCGGCCCTTCTCCCGCAGGCCGGAATCTTCCTCAGCGGCGGCGCGCGGTGCAGGGCCCCATACAGACTCCAACTGTGGCGAACACCGATGCGAGACGACCATTGCGAGTCCCGTCACATGTGCGCTACCTTGAGGGAAAGTTAGACAACAATGTCTTACACGGAAGATCTGAGAAGAAATGCACAAAGCTGCGCTGCTCCGTCTCACGACAGTGGGCTTCCTCGCTGTCGGAGCATTTTCCATGAATCTCGCTCTTGCACAAGCGGAATCGCAAGATTTCTATCAACCACCCACGACATTGCCGGCAGGGGAGGGCACGATGATCAAGTCCGAGCCTACCCCTCTGCTCGGTCAGATACCCGGCATCCCTGGCACTTGGCCGGGCAATGGCGAGAAGATCATGTACACCTCCACTCTCGTGGACGGAACTCCCGTGGCCACCACGGGCGCAGCCATCACGCCGGCGTTTCCCTGGCGCGGGCCCGGTGAACGACCTACCGTGGTCGTCGCTCCGGGTACGTTCGGCCAGGGCGATCAATGCGCCGGTTCGAAGAACCTTGCGTGGGCCTTCAATATTCAGATCAGCCCTCAGTTGAGCTTGCCCGTCAACTACAACGTCGCCGACGCCGGCTTGCTGCTCACCGCAGGGTTTCGAGTAGTCATGCCCGACTACATCGGACTTGGCACTCCCGGGATTCACACCTACGTCAACAGGGTCGAGCAGGGCAACGCCGTCGTCGATGCCGCGCGCGCCTCGAATCAACTGTGGAATCTGCCTGACTCCACGCCGATCGCGTTCTGGGGCTACTCCCAGGGCGGCGGGGCGAGCGCATCCGCTGCAGAAATCGTCGGCGAGCGGGCACCAGAGCTGCACATGCTCGGTACCTACGCGGGGGCAGCCGATCCCGATCTGCGCGAAGTTCTCCGCAAGGCAGACGGGTCACTACTCACCGGAGCGATCGGGTACACCCTCAACAGCCTGATGGCGAGATACCCCGAGCTAGGTCCGATCTTCGACAAGCGGCTCAACGAGGAGGGAAAACAATGGCTTACGACCAGTGCGACGCAATGCGTGCCGGATACCGGGCTGACATCGTTGGGTACTCGTAGTACCGATTACACCGTCGACGGAAAATCCTTCTCTCAGATCCTCTCCGAAGAGCCGGAACTCGCGGCAGTAGTCGACGATCAACAGATCGGACGCACGACCCCCTCTGCCCCGGTATACCTGCACACGTCCACCAACGACGACATCGTTCCCGCTGATTCCGTTGCAGCACTGAGAGACAGATGGTGCGCATTGGGAGCGGAAGTCGAATACACACAAGACGACATCACGCCGCCATTACTACCGGGGTCAACTCTCAGCCATGATTTCGGAACGGCGACCGGAATGCCGCTAGCGGCAAAGTTCCTGTGGGACCGAATCAACAAGGCACCGGTCAACTCAGCGTGCAGTGCCTGACGGGCTGACCGAGAACGCCGATGGCCTGGCCACTGCCGAAAACAAGGAACACCAACCGAAGGGAACGGCATGGCTGACGTAACTGTTGTTTTGGTACACGGTTTTTGGGGCGGCGCGGCCCACTGGGGCAAAGTCATCGTCGATTTGCACGCCAGGGGATATTCGAATCTCCGCGCCGTCGAACTGCCTCTGACATCACTCGCTGACGATGCCGAACGCACGCGCAAGATGGTCGAGCAGATTCAAGGCCCTGTTCTGCTGGTCGGTCACTCCTATGGCGGTGCAGTCATCACCGAAATGGGGGACCTCCCCAACGTCGTCGGGCTGGTGTACATCGCAGCGTTTGCACCCGATGCCGGCGAAAGCCCGGGCGGTATCACCCAACAGAACCCACCCGCCGCTGCCGCAAATCTGACACCGGACTCCGACGGATACCTGTGGATCATTCAGGAAAAGTATCGCGAAAGCTTCTGTCAGGATCTCGACGTCAATGACTCACTGATCATGGCAGTTACCCAAAAAGCACCATTGGCAAGTACTTTCGGTGACGCGGTTACTGCACCGGCGTGGAAGGTCAAGCCGAGCTGGTACCAGGTCTCCAGTGAAGATCGAATGATCCATCCCGACAACGAGCGCATGATGGCTGGGCGAATGAACCCCCGCAAACTCGTCGAGCTGCCGGCTGGGCACGCATCCTTGGCGTCGCAGCCGTCAGCGGTAACCGACTTGATCGTCGACGCGCTCAGCGACATTCAAGTCTGACAACCCGATCACTCATCCCCCGAGCGGCAGGTCCCGGCCCGCTCGGGGGGTATCGGACCGAACCGGTACGCCACACGGAGAGCAGAGAATTGCTGAGCGAGCATGGATACAGCGTTTTCTGCATCAGATTGAACGCTCTTTTCGCAACCCGCCAACCTGGATTGACCAATGCACGAGTCTGCGACGCACTTCGCCAGCAGGGGTATCGCATATCGACGCCCTACCTTTCTCAACTTCGCACCGGGGTTCGCCGCGCCCCGTCAGCGACTGTGATGCATGGCCTCGCACAGTTCTTCGGTGTCACAACCAGCCACTTCTTCGACAGCCGAGGCGATTCAGGAACTGAAGACTCGCGACACTCGGATGCCTTGCTCATTGCCCAGTTGTCGGATGAACCGGTGAAGCATCTTCTCGGACTGACAAACGCTTTGTCGTTTGATTCCCAGGAGATGCTGATTTCGTTAGTTGATCGGTTACGGGGATCCGACAGACTGGCGAGCCGCAAGTCAAGATCGCAGTGAATGTCGACTCTGCAGCGTCCAAGCCCACGCATCGATAGGCCCCCGCCCAGGCAGGCAAGGCAAGGCAAGCGAACGCAAGGACATGTTTCGTGGTCTGACCAACATGTTCAGCAGGTGTGTAGATCGGCAGGCTAGGTGGATGACCTCTCCCATGCCCTTCGGGGCCCTGACGGCCCCGAACAGCGCAACTCGAACGCACAGCAGAATGTCGCATGCTTCCGAGCGAGGTGTAGCCGGCGAGCCGTCGAGGATTCACTCGCGAGTGAATCGGCGCACGCTGTTCGCAGGGGCGGCGGCACTCGCAGCCGCAGTCACACCCGCTGCCCCTGCAACTGCTACCGCAGTCACCGGCGTCTCTTCAGCTTCCCCCGCGCGACCGGACTACCTTCTCGTTCACGGTGGCAGCCATGGAGGTTGGTGTTGGCGCAAACTCGCGCCGATGTTGCAACGCGGCGAAAACCGAGTGATCACTCCGACGATCACCGGCGTAGGTGACCGATCCCATCTCCTCCATGCAGAGTTGAGCTACGACGACGCTGTCAACGACATCATTCGGACGATTGAAGCAGAGGAGCTCACAGACTTCGTACTGGTCGGCCACAGCATCGGTGGTGCTTACATAACCTCGGTGACTGACCGGATGCCTGAGAAGATCCGTCGATTGGTCTACCTCGACGCTGTCGTCATCGAAAACGGTGAGACAGTGCTGTCCACAATGCCACTCGGCAGTCAGGAGGTACTCCGAACGCTTGTCGCTGCCACCGGCGGGCACGCTGTACCCGCCCCGACAGATCCCACGATGTTCGGTCTCACCGATCGAAATGACATCGATTGGGCGAAAAGGCAACTCACTGCGCACCCATGGTCGACCTGGAGTGACACAGTCACTCTCACCGGTCCGGCTGGAGCTGGACTTCCACGGCACTACATCGACTTCACCGAGCCCGCCTTCCCCGACATCCAAGCGTCGAAGCAGCGGGTGCTGAACAACTCGCGCGAGTGGCAACTCGATCGGATCAACACCGGGCACGACGGGATGATCTCCGCTCCCCGAGCAGTCGCCAAGCAGATATTGTCCTACGACCGCTGACTCGATCAGCGGCGAAACTATCGACGATTCAGATTGGACGCCACTCGAAATGCAGCGCGAAAACATTGCTCCACAACTCATTACGGGTAGGTTCGGATACAACGCCGCGGTCAGAATCAGCGCACCTTCGGAGTTTCTCTTCGTATCGGGGCATGAGGGACGAGGCAGCGTGGACACACGCGGAGGCGTCGGCGACTTCAGAGCCCAAGTTGCAACGACTTTTGTCAACATCGACCGCACCCTCGAAGTTGCGGGCTTCAGTTTCAGAGACGTAGTACAGATCCGCATCTTTGTCAGAGACATAGCTGCTGCAACCTCGAACTACGATGTTGTTCTCGATGCCCTCGAAACCTACCAATGCTCACCAGCCAGCTTGATGGCTGAGACTACCGGGCTGTCCGACCCGGCAATGCTGGTCGAGATCGAAGCTGTGGCAGTCCGCTAGGGCACCTCGAACGAAATTGACGGATATCTCCAATTCCGCAGAGCGGTACTCATATTCGATCTCACGGATGAATTTCTTTTCGGCAAGCGAACTTACGTAATGGAGGAATAGTCGTGGCGCAGCAATACACTTTCGTTCTCGTGCATGGAGCTTGGCATACCGGGGAGCACTGGGCACCAGTGGCGAAACACCTGCTTGCAGTCGGCCATCGCGTGTACACGCCCACGGTCTCGGGGTTCGGGGTATCACAGATGAGTGTCCGACACGCGGACGGTGTCGAGTCGATCGTTCGGTACATCACCGAGCGAGACATCACGGATTTCATTCTGGTGGGACACAGCTTCGGCGGCACGGTCATTTCCAAGGTCGCAGAGGTATTTCCTGACCGCATTCGACGACTTGTGTATTGGAACGCCTTTGTTCCAGCGAATGGCAACAGCATCAACGACGAGTCCCCTGCTCACTATCGAGAGATGGTGCGCGAAGGAGCGGTGGATGGAATGTTCTCCTTGCCTTGGAACGTGTGGCGAGAAGCGTTCTTGAACGACGCCGATCACGAGACAGCCATGAGCGCCTACGAGTCTCTATGTCCGACACCGGTCACTATGTTGGAAGACAAACTTGATCTCACGAAGTTCTACGAACTCGTCAACTCCGGGACGATGAGGACTTCCTACCTGAACTGCACGGAAGACACCGCAATGCCCCACGGCGAGTTCGCTTGGCATCCACGATTTTCGAGCAGACTCGGCCTGTGCAGGATCGTTCAGATGGCAGGAAGCCACGAAGCGATTTTCACTACACCAGCGACCCTCGCCGAGAAGCTGGTCGAAGCCGGGCGCGACTGACTCGTTCTGTGGGTGCCGATGTGCCGCTCCGAGACTACGGAGTGGCACCAACGCCGGCGTCCACCAATGACGCAGCGGGATCCGAAGTCTCCGTCATCAAAGCGATGCATATTTCTGTCAGTCGGTCTGCGAGGTCCGCACGGCGCCGAACGCTTCCGATACGGATAGCGTTGCCGATCAACGTCATTGCTGCACTCACGGTGAACTTCGCCTCGGTGGCATCCAAGCCGGGGCGAACTTCACTGAGCGCTCTAACCCACAGCTCCAGGTAGTCCCGCTGAGCTTGGACACATGCCTTTCGGGTGTTGTCGGGAAGCTCGGCGAGTTCCGTCGCCATCAAACCGATGAGGTGTCCGTCTTCCAGGGCAAACGCGATATGAACACCCAAGAGAATGTCGAGCGTCTGGCTCGAATCGCCTACTTGCGACAGGGCCTGCCTCACGGCAAGGTCACGTCGGTCGAAACCACGGGTGATTGCCGTGGACAGAATGTCGAGCTTTGTATCGAAATGGTTGTACACGTTCTGGCCTGTCGTCCCGCAGGCCGCGCCGATGTCCTCGTTGCTCACCGTTCGATACCCGCGTTCGTCGAACAGTTGAATCGCCGCAGTCAGTAGTTGTTCGCGTCGCGAAACGGGTATGGAGATGACCTCTGTGCGCGCAGCGGGAACGTCGGGGTCCGCAGACCCGATGGGGGACAGGGAAACACGCGCCGAAAGGTCGAACAGCAGTGCCTCCATCTGGCGGGGAGGCATCGAGATTCGGTGACTTGACGAACTGCTGAACACTGCAAGGATCGAGTACGCCAGCAGCCGACTGTCGGAGTCGGAAAGGTCAGACCTGTGCGCTTGCACCAGCTCCGAGATGCGAGAGGTACTGAACCGCAACTTCTTACGCAGCATCTCTCGTTGGTCGTCGTCCAGATACCTGGCTTCACGCTGCCACAACAGCGGCAGCCCGCGGCGCTCGACCGACGTTGCCGACAGCGTTGTCAGCAACGTGTACAGATCCGTTGCACCGCCGACAGATTCATTGAGAGACTCGATCCCGGCCAGAACCGCGTGATAGAGCAGGCTGTTCTTGTTTCGATAATGGCGATAGAGCGCGGACGTCGTGATGTCCACACGAGCGGTGACATCCGAAACAGAAATGTTGTGATACCCGTGCTCCCGGAACAGCTCGCTTGCTGCTGTCAATATCTGTTGCTTACGGTCGCGGGGTCGACGGACGGCAGTCATCGGTTCCCTTTCACGTGGCACGCCGCCATCCTATCGTCGATTCGGTCATTGCGTCAGATTCACAAAGCGAGTGTACTCGCATGAAGACGACTCATAACCAGAAAAGTCCAGTTACCTACTATTCTGCACACTCGGGAACCTCAGGTAGCTACTTTCGACTCGTAGCTTTCCAGACGATCTCCTTGTCACGCTCGGGGTTGGCGAAAATCAAGGTTCCGAACGCAAACAGGACCGCAACCAATCCGAAGGCCTGGAACGCAGTGGCATAGCCCGCAGCCGGAGTATCGGCAGCGTCGACGATCCGCCCGGTCACGTAAGGGCCGATCAAACCCCCGATTCCCATCATTGCCATGAAAACTCCGAGCGTTCCGGCTGTCTGCCGGGGCGGACATATTTCGGAGATCGTGGCGATGATCAGCGGATAGCCGGACGCGAGGAACCCGTATCCGACCGAGACGATCGCGACCGCCAGCGCGGGGGCCGACACGTAGGGCAGGAACACCATGATCATTCCGCTGACGAGCACACCCACCGAGGGAACGATTATTCGAATCAGGCGGGACGTGGCGCCGCGAGAAGTCAGACGATCTCCGGAAGAGGAGAGGATCAACATCAAGATCAGGCCCGCAATGCTGGGGAATGCGAACATCGAACCAGCCTGCAGTCGGCTGTATCCCAGGCCCACTTCGAAGTACGACGGAAGCCAGGTCAGCACAACCGCGACGATGGCGTATATCGCCATCACCAGCATTGTGCAGCTGATGAACGTCCGCGTTCGGAAGATGCGTATCCACGGCACCGCCGGCTCGTCGGTCTCGGCTGCACCGGCTCCCGCCTCTTCTCGTCGCTTTCCACTACGGATATAGGGACCCTGCGACCACAGGGGCAGCCAGAGCACGCACCACAACACGCCGAGCACCGCCATGCAAACCACGGCCGCACGCCACCCCCACGTGACCGTCACGAAGGCAAGCGCGGGAGCCACGGCAATCTTCGCCAGCGAGGCCGACCCGGCGAGAAGCGCACCTGGAAGTCCACGTTTCGCCGGCGGATGCCAGGAGAACGCGGCGGTGTGCGTCAGGGGCCCGCTCGGCCCCTCAGCCAAACCCAACAGCATCCGACTGACCACCAGCACAGCAAAACTCGCCGTGATGACCATCGGGAGCATTGCCGCCGACCAGAGCAAGGCCAACACCGCCAGCGCCCATCTCAGTGTCGTTATTCGGGCAATCGCTCCGGAAAAGAAACCGCCGATCGTGAAGGTGAGGAAGAACAAGCTACCCACGAGACCGATCTGGGATGCTGTCAACCCCAACTCCTTGGACAACGGTTGGGCAATGATGCCCAAAACCGCTTTGTCGCCCCAGTTGATGACGGTCAGGAAGACCAGCAGCGAGGTCAAACCCCAAGCACGGCGACGTGATTCGGGCGGTGCGGGCACTGCTGTCCCCGAAGATGCTTGTTGGTGTGTTGCCACTTGACGAGGCGTTGCCTTGGGTGTGGTCCGGGGTGTTGTCACTGTCGGATCCTTCGAGGAGACGGTTTGATCAACGGGCACTGCCAACGCAGTGCAGGGGCAGACTTGTCGCTTGGTTTGGTGACACTTCGAGTTCACATCGATGTTTGGAATCGAGATCCATCACGCTCTTCTTCCGCAGAGAAGACACGTCAGTTGGCCATTCCTTGAGAGAAAACCACCGAATAGCACTGCCAGATAAGCAGAAACAGACAGTTCGATGCCCGCCTCCCTCAGGTCGAAATTTTCCGTTCAGCCATCCGTGCGCGGGCATTTCTCATGCAATGTCGCTTCAGGGAATTACTTGGGATTCACTTTGAGCTATTTTCCCTACTGTGTCAAGGGTCACTTCGAACTACCGACGACACTGGTGACCTTGCCGAAAGGCCAGTTCCCTCGAAACCCAACCGCACGATGCCCCAACACGTGCGGTGACAATCGACAGCTTCCGGCACCCCAGAGTGTCCGTCACTCGCCACCTACGCCCCATCCTGCCAAGGTTGCACGCAACTGTGAACGCATTGGAATAGCGCTTGACCAGCTGTGACAGCGAAGATGCTTGACATACATACTTTTAAGGCCTAAAAGTGAATCATCAGTAATTGCGAATGAAGCTCCCGGAGCCACGACGCCTCGGGATATCGCAGCGCCGGAGCAACCACCGGCCTGGACTACCGCCAATTACGTTTCGCTACAACACTCTTCACTCGAAAGGGAACACCGTGGGAAATGGGATCGCGGGAACTGGGACCGTGGGTAACCTGGAGGGAAAGGTCGCTCTCGTATCCGGGTCGGGACGTGGGATCGGTCGAGAAATCGCACTCAAATTCGCCCGCGAGGGTGCAGCGGTGACAATCAACGACTTGGATCCCGAAGCTGCTGCACAGACCGAGCACGACATCAAGGCGGCCGGCGGGCAAGCAGTCAGCGTAGTGGGTTCAGTGTCCGAGGACGGTTTCGCGGAGCGATTCGTCAGCACTGCGGTCGAGACCTTCGGTGGTATGGACATCATCGTCAACAACGCCGGATATACCTGGGATTCGGTGATTCAGAAGATGACCGACGAGCAGTGGGACACCATCGTGGACGTGAATCTCAAAGCGCCGTTCCGCATCCTGCGTGCGGCGCAACCTTTCATCAAAGCCAACCCGACCGAATACCACCGCAAGGTGGTGAACGTGTCGTCGGTGTCGGGGTACTACGGGAACGCCGGCCAATCCAACTACGCCGCCGCCAAAGCCGGACTGATCGGACTGACCAAGACTCTTGCCAAGGAATGGGGTCGGTACAGGGTCAACGTCAACGCAGTGGCCTTCGGACTGATCATCACGAGAATGACCGAGGTGTCCGCGGACGCGAACGCGACGTTGACGATCGACGGCCGCGAGATTCGCGTCGGCGTCAACCCTGATCGCTTGGCCGTCGCGTCGAAGATGATCCCATTCGGCCGAGGCGGCAATCCGGTGGAAGCCGCGGGGGCGGTGTACCTGCTGTGCACTCCCGAATCGGACTACATCAACAGCCAGTGCCTCGTCGTCGACGCCGGACGCGTCTGACCCAAAACACGTCATCTCACCACAAATCTTCAGGAGCGCATCATGAAACGTACCGTCTATGCCCCCGAGCACGAGGCATTCCGCGAGACCATCCGGACCTTCATCGCCAAGCAGGTGACGCCGAACTACCCGGAGTGGGAGAACGCGAATCAGGTACCGCGTGAGTTGTTCAACCAGCTTGCAGAACTCGGCGCGACGAGTTTCGACATCCCCGAGGAGTTCGGTGGCGCCGGGCCCACCAGCTTCAAATTCCAAGCTGTCATCCAAGAGGAAACAGCTCGTGCAGCAGTAAGTTTCGGACACTACGGAGTGAGCATCGGCATCGTGCTGCCGTACCTGCTGCGCCTTGCCGACGACGAGCAGAAGCAGCGGTGGCTTCCAGGCGTGGCGAGCGGCGAGACCATGCTCTGCATCGCCATGACCGAGCCGGGAACCGGATCGGATCTGGCAGGCATCAAGACCACGGCGCGCCTGTCCGAAGACGGCACCCACTACATCCTCAACGGTGCCAAGACCTTCATCACCGGTGCCCGCAACTCGGAACTCTGCGTCGTAGCCGCTCGAACCTCCGCGCCGTCCGAGGAGGACCGACGCTTCGGACTCAGCCTCCTGGTAGTTCCCACCGACAGTGTCGGCTTCAATTTCGGACGCAAGCTCGACAAGATCGGTATGAAGTCTTCCGACACCAACGAACTCTCGTTCACCGATGTTCGAGTTCCGGTCGAGAATCTCCTCGGCGAGCAGGACAAGGGATTCTCCTACCTCGGCCAAAACCTCCCCCGCGAACGACTTTCCATCGGTGTCGGCCAGACCGCATGTGCGGCCGCGGCGATCGAGTTCGCGTCGGAGTACGTCCGCCAGCGTCAAGTCTTCGGTAAACCTGTTGCATCCTTCCAGAACACCAAGTTCGTTCTTGCCGAATGTGCTACCGAAGTCGCTGCCGCGCAGGCACTGGCGGACAAGGGACTCGATCTCGACGACTCCGGAGAACTCACCGCCGCCGATGCTGCACGCATCAAGCTGTTCTGCACCGAGATGGCAGGCCGCGTGATCGACAAGTGCCTACAACTGCACGGCGGCTACGGGTACATCCTCGAATATCCGATCGCTCGCCTGTACGCCGACACGAGAGTCTCGCGCATTTACGGCGGTACCAGCGAAGTCATGAAGACCATCATCGCCAAGGACATCGGTCTCTGATCTCCAACCGACTCGGACACAGGAGCTTTCATGCGTGATGCAGTCATTGTCGATGCGGTACGGACACCGATCGGCAAACGTGGTGGCGGGTTGTCCACCACGCATGCAGTCAATCTGTCAGCGCACGTTCTGCGCACGCTGGCAGAGCGAACCGGGCTGGACCCCGCAATCGTCGACGACGTGATCTGGGGTTGCGTCGGAACCCTCGGCATGCAGGCCGGCTGTATCGCCCGGTCGGCAGTACTCGGTGCAGGATGGCCCGAACATGTCCCTGGCGTGACAGTCGACCGTCAATGCGGCTCTTCGCAGCAGGCCGTACACCAGGCGGCAGCGGGCGTGATCTCGGGCCAGTACGACGTCGCAGTCGCGGGCGGAGTCGAGATGATGAGCGTCATCCCGCTCGGCGCGGCTGCGCGTGCCGGCGACTACGGGCCGATGCACGGTCCACTAGTGCTGGGGCGCTACGACATCGAGCGATTCAACCAAGGACTCGGCGCTCAGATGATCGCCGACGAGTACGGCATCAGTCGCGCCGACATGGATCGACACGGCCTCGACTCGCATGCCCGAGCTGCTGCCGCTGTCGACGCCGGCCGTTTCGCCGGCCAGATCGCTCCGGTCGCGGTCACCGACGCCGAAGGCGCCACCCGGATCATCGAGGCGGACGAAGGTATCCGTCGCGGCGGGACCATGGAACGCCTCGCCGAGCTGCCGGCAGCGTTCGAGGGAACCGAGATCACGGCGGGAAACGCTTCCCAGGTTTCCGACGGGTCCGCCGCGCTCCTCGTGACGACCAGTGACGTTGCGCGTGAACACGGTTGGACACCGATCGCCCGCATTCACACTGCGGTCGTGACCGGTACCGATCCGGTGAGCATCCTCAAGGGCCCGATCCCGGCAACGGCGTTGGCGCTGAAGAAGTCCGGGTTGACGCTCTCCGACATCGGCACGTTCGAGATCAACGAAGCATTCGCCGCCGTGTCGCTGGCCTGGTTGCGCGAGACCGGAGCCGACTATTCGCTGATGAACCCCAACGGCGGCGCCATGGCCATCGGGCATCCCGTGGGAGGCTCCGGCGCGCGGTTGATGACCACGATGGTGCACCACATGCGTGACGAGGGAATCCGTTACGGCTTGCAGTCGATGTGTGAGGGCGGCGGCATGGCCAATGCCACCATCCTCGAGTTGCTCTGAATGCGCCTCACACACAACGAATCAACCACCAATCCACGAAGACCAGTAATCACAAGGGAGCACCGATGAGTCGCAAAGTACTAGTCGCCGGGGTCGGAATGATCCCGTTCACGAAGCCAGGGCGCAGCGAGCACTACTACGAGATGGGCGCGAAGGCCATTGTCAACGCACTCGCGGACGCCGGAATCGGATTCGACAAGATCGGGCAGGCCTACGCCGGCTACGTGTACGGGGATTCGACGAGTGGCCAACGCGCCATCTACGGCGCGGGTATGACCGGAATTCCGGTTGTCAACGTCAACAACAACTGCGCGAGTGGCTCGTCCGCGCTGTGGTTGGCCAGACAAGCCGTCGAGTCGGGCGTCGTCGAATGCGCACTCGCCGTTGGCTTCGAGCAGATGCAGCCTGGCGCTTTGGTCAACCACTGGGGAGACCGCCCGGCTCCGATGGAGCGACACGCGGAAGTCCTCGACCGCACCTACGGCATCGACCCCGCCAACCCGTCCATGGCGATGCAGTACTTCGGTGCCGCTGCGCAGGAGTACTCCAAGCGGTACGGGGTCTCGCCGGATCTGTTCGCGAAGATCTCGGTCAAATCCCGCAAGCACGCTGCCAACAACCCGTACGCGGTTTTCCGTGAGCCGGTCACCGAGCAGGAAGTGCTCGAATCAAAGGCACTGTACGGCGGGCTGACTCGTTTGCAGGCCTGCCCGCCCACCTGCGGAGCCGGCGCCGCCATCGTATGCAGCGAAGATTTCGCGCGCGCCCACGGCCTCACACCGGGCGTGGCGATCGCAGCTCAAGAGTTGGTCACCGACTTTCCCAGCGTCTTCACCGACGACGACGTCTTCAAAGTGGTCGGTGCGGACATCACTCGAGTTGCTTCGCAACGGATTTACGAAAAGGCCGGAGTGGATCCACGCGACATCCAGGTCGTGGAATTGCACGACTGCTTCTCGGTCAACGAGGTGCTCTCCTACGAGGCCCTCGGATTGGTCGACGAAGGGTGCTCCGAGAAGTTCATCCTCGACGGCGACAACACCTACGGCGGCCGGATTGTAGTGAACCCCAGCGGTGGTCTGCTGTCCAAGGGGCATCCGCTCGGCGCCACCGGCTTGGCGCAGTGTGCGGAACTGGTGTGGCAGTTGCGCGGCACCGCCGACGCACGACAGGTCGACGGAGCAAAGCTTGCACTGCAGCACAATCTCGGTCTCGGCGGCGCCGGCGTCATCACGCTCTACGAAAAGGTTGCTTAGCAACCACTTCCGCCAACACGTCAACACCGCCGCGCCGTAGCTCGGCGCGAAGAACGAAAGGAAACATCATGGGACAACTCGACGGACGCGTTGCCATCGTCACCGGGGCCGGCGCAGGCCTCGGTCGCGAACACGCATTACTCATGGCAGCCGAAGGCGCCAGCATCGTGGTCAACGACCTGCGCGGAGCACAGCAGGTGGCAGACGAAATCGTCGCTGCCGGCGGCTCGGCCATCGCGGTAGAGGGCTCGATCGCGGAAATGGCCGTCGGTGAGAAGCTAACCGACGCAGCAGTATCCACCTTCGGAAACTTGCACTCGGTGGTCAACAACGCCGGTATCATCCGCGACGCGATGCTGTGGAACATGACCGAGGAAGAGTTCGACTCGGTCATCGCTGTACACCTCAAGGGAACCTTCTCTGCTACCCGCGCCGCCGTGAGATATTGGCGCGACCAGTCGAAGGCAGGCGTGCAGGAGACACGCAACCTGGTCAACACCAGTTCCGGATCCGGACTGCACGGCAACTACGGGCAGTGGAATTACTCCGCCGCCAAGGCCGGTCTGGCCATCCAGGCAGTCAACGCCGCTCGCGAATTCGAGCGATTCGGCGTCAAGGCCAATGCCATCGCTCCCGTGGCGCGCACCGAACCTGTCAAAGCCACGCCCGGCATCAAGGATTTGGTCGGTGAGCCCGTCGACGAGTCAGTCTTCGATCGCTACAACCCCGCCAACTGCTCGTCACTCGTGGCCTACCTGTCGAGCGCCGAGTGCGCGTTCAACGGACAGGTTTTTGCCGTCTACGGCGGCTACGTGGGTCTCTACGGCGGCTACTCGATCGCCGACGAAATTCGTGAGGACCGGCAGCTCGACATCGGAGAACTGACAAAGCTTCTCGGCGACGACGCCTTCCTCAAGTCGGTCGAGACCCGGCGCGCCGGCATCCCGAAGATCGAAGGAGAAACCAAGTGAGTTACACGTTTCCGCTCGACTACAGCAAGGTCCAGGAATTCGTCCGGGCCGTGAAGGCAAACCCAGAACAGCATGCCGGCGAGGATGCGGTGATCCCGCCGACCATGCTCACCAGCGGCCGAATGATCTGGGAGCCCGCAGACCAATCCGGTTTCGCCAAGCTCGGATTCGACCGTCGTCGCATCCTCCACGGTGAGGAGGAATACATCTTCCACGGCCCACTTC
This sequence comes from Rhodococcus sp. SG20037, assembly GCF_031763325.1. Taxonomy (NCBI): domain Bacteria; kingdom Bacillati; phylum Actinomycetota; class Actinomycetes; order Mycobacteriales; family Nocardiaceae; genus Rhodococcus; species Rhodococcus sp. SG20037. The sequence continues at coordinate 6,082,915 of NZ_CP134497.1, forward strand.
CACGAGCCGGCCAGAAGCTGACCGCCGAGACAACTGTCGGTGACCGCTTCGAAAAGCCCGGAAAGCGCGGTGGTGTGATGACCTTCGCGAAGATGATCACCGAGTTCCGAGACGAGTCCGGAGAACTGATCGCGACGCAGAACAGCACGATCATCGAGACCGCCACAACGGGCGGCAAGGAGGAGGGGAAATGACGACCACGACCGAAACCGTCGTAGCCGGACAACAGGCCGAGAGCAAGACCTTCCCTCCACTGACTCGCACCGACTTCGTCAAGTATCAGGGTGCCTCGGGTGATTTCCATCCGTTGCACCACGACGACACGTTCGCCCGTGAGACCGGCTTCCCGTCCGTGTTCTCCGTCGGCATGCTTCAGGCAGGCATGCTGGCCAGCTACGTCACCGACTGGCTGGGTGTCGAGAACCTGCGTCGGTTCAAGATTCGATTCGCCGACAAGGTCTGGCCCGGTGACGAACTCACCTGCTCTGCTGTCGTCGTCGACACCTACGAGGCCGAGGACGGTCGACGTGCTCGTGTCGAACTTGTCTGCGCTCGTCAGAACGGCGTCAAGGCCCTCGTCGGAGACGCGGAATTCCTGATCGATTAACTCGAGGTCGGGGTGTCGATTCGTCGGCATCTCGACTATCCGCCGTCAGCACCACCCGACTCGAGGAGCACGCCAGCCCATGCATCTGACCCACCTTCTGCACAGGGCGGTTCAACAACAGCCGCACCGACCCTTGACCGTCTGCGAGCATCGCGAGCGCAATGCCCCACAGATCGCGAAGCGAGTCGCCAGACTCGCCGGAGCCCTGCGAGAGCGTGGCGTGGGTCCGGGCGACCGGGTCAGCATCCTGGCGTTCAACTCCGACCGTTACTTCGAGTCGTTGATGGCGACGTGGTGGATCGGCGCTGTCGTCAATCTCGTAAACCGTCACGGTTCCGTCCGTGAAGTCACCGACGCGGTCACCGGAGTCGGCAGCGCTTTTGTACTCGTCGACGAGGAATGCCGGCTACTGGTGACCGGACTCGACGCCACTGTCACGCTCGTCTACATGGGCGACGAGCCGGCTCCCGCCGGAATGGCTGGTTTCGAAGACCTGATCGTCGAAGGCCCCGAGGTCGAGGACGTGCGTGCCGGCGGCGACACCTTGGCCGCGCTGATCTACACCGGCGGAACCACCGGCACTCCCAAAGCCGTCATGCACTCTCATCGCAGTCTCTCCACCGCCCTGCTCGGCGGTACCGGCTTTGCCCGGTCCTGCGAGATCGGTGGCATAACTCTGGTGATGGCTCCTCTGTTCCACATTGCCGCATTGCTCGGCATGATGGCCCAGACCGTGGTCGGCGGCACAGTCGTGTTCGCCAACCGCTTCGACGCCGGCGACGTGCTCGGCCTGATCGCGGGCCGTCGGGTCACCACGATGACTGCGATCCCGAGCATGTTGCAGATGCTCTACAACCATCCGGCCTTTTCGGACACGGACGTCACCAGCGTCAAATCGATTGTGTACGGAGCCGCCCCGATGCCCGCGGCCATCCTGGAACGCGCGATGTCGCGCTTCCCCAACGCGAACTTCGTCCAGGGGTACGGCATGACGGAGACCGCGGTCATCGTCTCCCTGCTCGGATCGGATCACCGGGCCGGTGGTCCTCGCCTGCGCTCGGCGGGCCGTGCAAGCCTGCACGCCGAAATCATCATCGTCGACCGGGAAGGCAACGAGGTGCCACGGGGCACTGTCGGAGAGATCGTCACCCGCGGCGAGCACATCATGCTCGGATACTGGAATCGTCCGGAGGAGACCGCCGAAGCGCTACGCGGGGGCTGGCTGCACACCGGAGACCTCGCGTACATGGACGATGAGGGCTACATCTTCATCGTCGATCGCGCCAAGGACATGATCATCACCGGCGGCGAGAACGTCTATTCGGCCGAGGTGGAGGACGCCGTCGCCAACCACCCCGCTGTGTTGCGCTGCGCCGTCATCGGCCTGCCCGACGCTCAGTGGGGCGAGCGCGTGCATGCAGTGGTGGTCCTCAACCCACAACTGCATGCCACCGCCGAAGAAATTCGCGAGCACGTCAAAACCCAAATCGCAGGGTACAAAGCACCGCGCACGGTTGCCTTCGTCGAAGCACTGACGACCACGGCCACCGGTAAGACCGACAAACGTTCACTGCGCAGCCTCTACACCTAGCCAACCCCGCGTCGTCCGCGGAACAAGGAGACTTCCCATGAAGCGCACAATCTTCGACGATCAGCACGATGCCTTTCGCGAGGTGTTCCGGGGTTTTCTACACAGGGAGGTCGTCCCTGAGTTCGCGAAGTGGGAGGAACAGGGTTACGCGCCACGCGAGTTCTACCGCAAGCTCGGAGAATTGGGAGTCATGGGCTTCGACATCCCGGAGGAATACGGCGGCGCGGGGGCGACGAGCTACCGCTATCTGATGATCATCGGAGAGGAAGCCGCGCTGGCCGGTGTCTCATTGGGTAACTACCACGCGAGCGCCGGAATCGTTCTGCCCTACTTGCTCACTCTCGCAAACGAGGATCAGAAGAAGCGCTGGCTGCCCGCCTGTGCGAGTGGGCAGGCCGTGCTTGCCGTGGCGATGACCGAGCCGGGGACGGGTTCGGATCTGGCCGCCATTCGCACCACCGCGAAGCTCTCCGACGACGGAGAAAGCTACATCCTCAACGGCGCAAAGACCTTTATCACCAACGCCTCTCAGGCGACACACATGGTCGTGGTCGCCCGTACCGGCGACCCAGGTGAGAATCGCAGAGGCGGGCTCTCGCTGTTTGTCGTCGACACCGAATCCACCGGCTTCGAAGTTGGTCGCCGATTGGACAAGATCGGTTTGAAATTCAGCGATACCTGCGAGGTCTCGTTCACCAACGTCCGGGTACCGGTCACCGATGTACTCGGCGAGGAAGGAGCGGCCTTCAGCTACCTCGGACAGAACCTGCCCCGCGAACGCCTCGCCATGGCGGCCGGAGGGTGCGCCACCGCAGCCGCTGCCATCGCCCACGCGGTTTCCTACACCAGCGACCGACGAGTCTTCGGAAAACCGGTCGCAGACTTCCAGAACACCAAATTCGTTCTTGCCGAATGCGCTACGGATCTCGCCGCAGGTCAGACAATGGTCGATCACGCCGTCGCACTCGAAGACGCCGGCGAATTGAGTGCCGTCGACGCTGCGATCTGCAAGCTCTTCTGTACCGAGATGGCAGGCCGCGTGATCGACAAGTGTCTACAACTGCACGGCGGCTACGGGTACATCCTCGAATACCCGATCGCACGGTTGTACGCGGACACGAGGGTGTCGCGAATCTACGGCGGCACCAGCGAAGTCATGAAAACGATCATCGCGAAATCCCTGAGCCGATAGGAGCCCCGATGGACGAACTGTTGCAGCTCACTCACGCAGGCACTGCATACGGCGGGGCACCCGAATTTCGCGGAACCTGCTGTGCCGGTGGCCCAGATCGCGCCTACGGCGGCCATGTCGTCGCGCAGGCCCTGCTCGCTGCGCACCGCACCGTCGACCCTGTACGGTACGTGAACTCGCTTCACGCGTACTTCCTGTCCATGGGCCGACCGGGCGCCGAGGTGCAGTACCGAGTGCGAATCCTCCGAGACGGTGGCACCTATGCACTACGAGAGGTGACCGCCTTCCAGGGCGGCAATGCGCTGCTCTCACTGACCGCATCCTTCAAGAAGGAGGAACTCGGACCCGATCGCCATATTGCGATGCCCCACGTTCCCACACCGGAATCAATTCCGGCACAGAGCGAATCCGTTGATCGATTCTGGTCGGGCATCACGTCCTCGGCCATTCGCCAGGCAGTGCAGGTGCGCCCGATCAGCGGAGATTCGGCCGACGACGACGCTGCCGACCACGGCGGTGGCAGGGACCGCCGCATGTGGATTCGCATCGCAGGTGAAGTATCGAGCGATCACGGGATGCACGCCGCCGCACTTGCGTTCTGCTCGGACCTCACGCTGGCGCGAACCGCCGCCCTCGGTCATCTCGATCTGATCGGCGGGGGAAGTCCATCCCAGAAGCTCTTTCTCACTTCACTCGATCACGCCGTGTGGTTCCACCGCCCTTGCCGAACCGACGAATGGTTGCTGTTCGTTCAACGCAGCCCTACGTCGGGGGACGGACGGGGTCTGTCCAGTGGCGAATTCTGGACCCGCACAGGGGTTTTGGTTGCCACTGTCACTCAGGAAGTTCTCATTCGCGAAAAGCACGCTCCCACTTTCGACACGCGGCCGAAGCTCGCCGCGACCATGCAGGCAGGTTAACTACGTCAGGAGTAGATGTGCACGGAATGCCCTTCATGCCAGTATCTCTCGAGTATCCCGACGTTGCGTTCGACGCTGTTCTCGCCGGTTCGGCACGCGCCTACGGAGATCGTATTGCCCTACGGGACGGCGACCAGGCTCTCACTTTCATCGAACTCCACGATCACGCGCTCCGCATAGCGCAAGGACTGTCCGACAGGGGCATTCGACCTGGCGATCGTGTAGTTCTCCTGATGCCCAATTCCCTGTGGTACCCGGTCGCCTACTTCGGAATTCTGTGTGCCGGCGCCGTGGCATGCCCGGTCAACCACACTCAGCCGACGGAAACACTGCGAGAATTGTTGGCAGAGTTCTCGCCTCGTGCCGCGGTGGTTCACCCGTCCAGTGTGGCGGCATTCCGTGCGGCACAGAACTCGGGGCTCGAATTCACCGTCGTCGCTCCCCCGACCGCGGCGGCCCCGGCGAACTGCCCGTCGCAAGACAGCGCAATCAGTGACGTCGATCTCTCTCATCTTCTCGAGTCGCCGGCCCTCACCCGAAAACTGGCGAGTTCACAAGGCGTCGCACATCTTCAGCTCACCGGCGGCACCACAGGCCGCTCGAAGGGCGTTCAGGTTCTGCACCGCAATCTGGTGGCCAGCACGATACAGACCACAGCGTGGCGTAGCTCGTCTCTTCCGGAAATCGACGAAGCCGGTGGCATTCGGATGGTTCCGGTACCCACTGCTGTACACGAGAATTCGGAGCGAATGGGCGAGGGCGTCATTGCCGTCGTCGCACCGTATTTTCACGGACTGGCTCTCGTCGGACAGTGCAATCACGTACTTGCCGGTACCACCACCCTCGTACTCGGCAGGTTCGATCCTCACGAGTACCTCGCAACCATCGAGCGCCACAAGATCGACAGACTGATCGGCGCACCGGCGTTCTACCACCTACTCCTCGAGGCCTCGACCAAATCGACTCACGATTTGAGTTCGGTGCGTTCGGTGTTCTCAGGTGCTGCACCCATCGACACGACCACGTTGCGTCGCATGGGCGAGACATTCTCGAACGCGAAGGTCATCGAGGGTTACGGACTCAGCGAGGCGACAACCATTCTCACCAATCAACTCAACAACCCAGATGCGCGATCACCGATCGGCAGCGTAGGCTTACCGGTCTTCGACACGCGAATATCATTGCGAGACATGGAAACCGAAGAGGAAGTCACAGCCGGTGAAGTGGGCGAGATCTGGGCGAGTGGACCGCAAGTCACCGCCGGGCACTTCGCCGCACCCGAACTGACCGCGCTCCAATTTCGTGACGGTTGGCTCAAGACCGGCGACTTGGGCAGATTCGACAGCGATGGAAATCTGTATGTCGTCGGCAGGAGCAAAGACATGATCATCTACAAGGGGTACAACGTATATCCGGTTCAGCTCGAGGAGGTGCTGTGCTCCCACCCCGGCGTCGCGCAGAGTGCGGTGATCGGCAGGCCCAATGACGAAGTCGGGCAGATCCCGGTGGCCTTCGTCGTAAGATCGCCGGGCGCGGCCAGGGTTTCGGCATCCGAACTCGTGGAATACGTGAGTGAGAAGGTGGCTCCCTACCAGCGCATCCATGCAGTCGAGTTCATCGAGGCGCTACCTTTGACTCCAACGGGAAAGGTGCAGAAGTCGCGGCTCTAGTTCCACCCGGTTGCGGCCAGGGTAGTCAGGTGAGCGGTTTTCCACCCGTCACGCCGATGACTTCCCCAGTGGTGTAACTGGATTCGCCAGAGGCGAGAAATACATAGGCGGGAGCAAGCTCGGCCGGCTGACCTGCCCGCCCGAGCGGAACGTCGTCCCCGAACGTCTCGAACTTCTCCTTGGGCATCGTCGCCGGAATCAGTGGCGTCCAAATCGGTCCAGGTGCAACGGCATTGACCCTGATTCCCTTTCGTGCGACATCGGCGGCCAGCCCCTTGGTGAAGTCGATGATGCCCGCCTTTGTCGTGGCGTAATCGAGCAGCTCGGGCGACGGGGACGCACCTTGGATGGACGAGGTATTCACGATCGTCGATCCGGGCTCCATCTGCGCGATCGCTGCTTTGGAGAGCCAAAATAGTGCGTAGAGGTTGGTTTTCATCACACGGTCGAATTGTTCGGTGGTGATATCGGCGATGCCGCCCATCTGCACCATCTGAAACGCGGCGTTGTTCACCAAGATGTCGAGTCCGCCGAGTTCACGCACCGCGGTTTCGACCAAAGCAGAACAGTGTTCCTCGCTTCGGAGATCTCCCGGCACCGAGACGGCTTTGCGACCTGCCTCCTCGACCCAGCGAGCGGTTTCCCGAGCGTCCTGTTCTTCCTCGTCGAGATAACTCAGGACAACGTCCGCGCCTTCTCTGGCAAATGCAATCGCGACCGCACGTCCGATGCCCGAATCTGCTCCGGTGACAATCGCACGCCTTCCTTCGAGTCGACCGCTTCCTCGATAGGTGTTTTCACCGTGGTCGGGAGGAGAAATCATGTCTGCGGTGAGACCGGGGTGTGCGATCTCCGCCTGCCGCTCACGCACAGGAGCGGGGAACCGCGTGGTCGGGTCCTGCATTGCGTACTGGTCCGGCATATCGATACTCCTCAGGTGACGCAGTTTCTCGTGGGCTTCTGGATGGATGCACCGCACATGCCTCCTTCCCGCCGAATAGAAATCGAAACCTCGGGGTGGCCGGGATCTCACTCGTCCTGGCGCCGACGATCTCGGTGCGTCGACCCCACTTGTTCGTTGTGGTTACTACGCGGTAGGTCGGGGTAGCCCGCGTAGCGGCGGTGGCTCCGCGACCCGCGGAGCACTCGTCGAGCAGAAGCTGAACATCACGTAAAGCACGCACCGACGAAGGGACGACCCCGATATGAGCAACTCCGAAACCACGTCCGCCTTGATCACCCAGTTACGCATCCTCCTCGGTCTGACGCACACCGAGATCCAGGTCGCCGAAACGCGCGTCGCACAGGCCAGAACCGAGGCTGTTCGACGCGAATTGACGGAAAACGCAGAGAACGGCCGTGAAAGGGCGAGTTCCATAGAGTCCACTGTTCGCGATCTGGGGGGCGTGCCGGAATTGATCGGTCCGTTCATCGGACGCGCGACAGCCGGAGTGAAAGCGATGGTCGAACAGGCTCAGCCCTTCGACGAAGCGGTATTGGGAGACCTTGCGCTCGAACATCAACTCCTCGACCGCTCCCGCTACCTCAAGGCCCTGGCCACTGCCGGCGGCGATCAGACCGTCGCGGTGTTGGCCGACCGCCTCATCGCTGCACACTCCGCGACCGTGGACTGGCTCACGACTGTCTTGGCCGAAGAGGCGCTCGGTGGACCGGCAGCTTTGCGCCGCACACCGATGCAAGCTGCCACCGGCGCGGCGATACGGCTGGTCAACGTTCCGGTCTCCTGGTCCACCCGCAGTCTCGACCGTGCCATCGACGCTGTTCGCACCTCACCGCCGGTACTGGGTGAGCTGATCAGCTGGGGCGCATATGCCGGTGACGTGACTGTGAAAACACTCTCGGCCAGTAGGGATGCGGCCATCGCCACGGCTGAGAAGGTCACTCGCCGAGAAGGTGCTGACGGTGCCGCCGACGTCTTCCGTTCGGTACGGAAGTCGAGTGGGCTACTCGACCCCACTGAACTTCCCATCGAAGACTTCGACGAACTCAACGTCACCCAAGCCGTCTCCGCCGTGAAGGAACTGACCGACGCCGCACAGGTGCGGGACATCGTTGCGTACGAGGAAGCGCACAAGAACCGACACGGCGTCGTATCCGCTGCCCAGGCAAGACTCGCAGCGATCGCCCAGGAAGTCGTCGGAATCAACTAGAGCGTTCAATCGACATATCGAGAGTCCGACTCTCGGAACCGCGAGCACTGGACCTCGTGAAAGCGGGATTCGCGGCCAGGGGCACCCGAGACCGTCAAGAAGATGACAGCGGCTCTCGAAGCCCTCTGATCAGTTCGACGCGCGCGGAATCGAGAATTTCCTCGGAGAGCGGGGAACCCTTGGTAGCTCGCGAAAGAACCAGTGCACCGAGCATGGTGGAGAGCCGGAGGAGACCGACAGCTTCGTCGTCGGCAAGAGCTGCGGCAAAATCCCCCACTCCCTCCGTGTAAACCCGACGGGCCTCGCTGTCTGCAGGCTCGCGCGCCATGTCGGCGGCGAGCGCAGCAGCGGGGCATCCGTCTGCCGGGTTGTCGCGATGCGCCACCGAGAGATAGGTATCGATCAAAGCTTTTCGGGCGGAGTCACGTTGCCCTGCATGCTCTTCGAGTCCCGCAGAATGCAGCTGAGCCAGTTCCTTGAAGGCGTGGGTGGTCGCTTCGTCGATGAGAGCGTCCTTGGACGCGAACTGCTTGTAGAAGCCACCGTGGGTCAGCCCCGACGCCTTCATCAGGTCGGCGACGCTGAGGTGAGTGCCCTTCTCTCGGAACAGTCGGGCTGCGGTTTCCACGACGCGCCGACGGTTCTCTTCCGCTTGTTGCTGCGATACGCGGCCCATCACAACGCCTTCCAGTTTGGATTTCACTTGACATCTATCCTAGCCGACACTTAGATTTGATTCATAATCTAAACGTCACGAGCAATCACAACACTGGGAGAATCATGGACCTGAACAAGACGGTTGCGGTCGTCACAGGAGCCAATCGCGGGCTCGGACGCCATCTGGCTGCGGGACTCGTCGAGCGCGGCGCAAAGGTGTACGCGGCTGCGCGCAATCCGGAAACTGTCGATCTACCCGGCGTCATCCCCCTGAGGTTGGACGTGACGGACGCCGAATCGATAACCGCCGCCGCGCAAATCGCATCGGATGTGACCTTGCTGGTCAACAACGCAGGTATCTCTACCTCGGCGCCCTTGATCGGGGGCGACATCGATGACATTCGACGAGAGATGGACGTCAACTTCTACGGCCCGCTCGCCGTGACCCGGGCGTTTGCTCCCGTCATCGAAAACAACGACGGCGGAACAATACTCAACGTTCTGTCGGTGCTGTCCTGGTTCCATCCAGCCGCGCTCGGGTCTTACGCGTCGTCGAAGGCAGCGGCCTGGGCGATGACCGACGCCGTTCGAGAAGAACTTGCGCCGCGCAAAATCTCCGTATCGGCACTGCATGTCGCATACATGGATACCGACATGGCCGCTGGCGTACCCGCCGAACAGAAGATCGATCCTGCCGACGTCGCCGCGCAAGCACTGGACGGTATCGAAAGCGGGCTCGCCGAGATCCTCGCTGACGACACCACCCGGTACGTCAAGGGGAGTCTGTCCTCGTCGAACTCCGAGTAAGCAAGGGACTGCAGACGAGTGACGCTTACCCCACCGTTTTGAGGCTGGCCAATCTGCTCAGGATCGGTGCCCGCCAAGCTGCGAGGTCTTCCGGACCGTTCTCTTCCCACAACTCGTACAACTCCGAAGTGTCGCTGTCGGAAACTGCACGCTCGAGTGCGGAGAGGACCCAACTCTTCTGCTCCGGGCTCAAGGTGCTGACGTACCCGGCGGCGTCAATTCCATCCAGCTGCACAGGCTTCGGCGCAACGCCGTGCGCAACCGCAAGAATCTCGGCGACGGCGATTGCTGTTTGAGCATCATCGGCATCGAGATAACCGCCATCGGGGTGGCTAGCGTAATCGTCGATGTCGTAGTCACCCGCCTGTACTGCGCTGAGCAGGTCGCCCGCTACGTCGTTGTCGAAAGGTCCTGAACCCCAAGTCCCCATGCTGTCTCTCCGATCCGTACCCGGCGCACCCGTCGTAAAGATATTAGTGAATCACAGGCTTCGGCCAGGACCCTCGGGCTGGAAGTACTGCGTTCGCCGGAAATCGACATCAGCGCAACGGCACGCGAAGGATGCGGTCATCACCGGGGTTGGGGTCGCCACGACCGTCGGTGTTGTTCGTCAGTATCCACAGCGACCCGTCCGGTGCGACTACAACATCACGGAGGCGCCCGTATTCGTCGACGAATTGCTCGTCGGCGGTCGCGGGATCGGTCAAGGGCACCGTGCGGAGTCGCTCACCACGAAGATTGGCGATGTAGATCGTGCCGTCGTGGATGGCGATTCCGCTGGGACTGGCATCGTCAGGTGACCATTGTTGGAGCGGGTCGATGAATCCGTCTTCACCCGCAATCCCTTCGACCTCGGGCCACCCGGAGTTTCCGCCTGCTTCGATCTTGTTGAGCTCGTCCCAGGTGTCCTGCCCGAACTCGCTGGCGTACATCGTGCCGTCCTCGGTCCAGGCAATGCCCTGGGAGTTGCGGTGGCCGTAGCTGTAGACAAACGAGTTCGGAAATGGATTATCTAGCGGCACATCGCCATCCGGAGTCATTCGAAGGATTTTCCCGGACATCGAGTCGAGGTCCTGAGCTCTGTCTCGACTACCGGCATCACCGACGGTCACGTACAGCATCCCGTCCGGGCCGAACGCGATGCGACCACCGTTGTGGTAGTTGGCCGAAGCGAGCCCGTCGAGAATCGTCTCGGCCGGCCCGAGCGCGAATTCCCCCGGAGCACCGATGATGTCGAAGCGTTCGATCCGGTTCTCCCCGTTCGCGGTGAAGTACGCGTACAGGCGGTTTTCACGTACTGCGATCCCTAGTAAACCGCCCTCACCCCTGGGGCTGACGCCGTCGACGACTCCCACCTCGCGGCTGTTTCCGCCGGCGTCGAGTTCGAGGATTCGCGCGCTGTCGCGCTCACTGACTAGTGGTGTATCGCCGTGGAATGCGATCGACCAGGGCGCGTCCAAGCCGTCGGCGACGGTCTCGGGTTCACCGAAGGCCGCGGCGGGCGCCGATCGTGTTGTCGTGCTTGCCTGTGGACCGGGCCCCTCAGCGTCCTCGGTACTGCAAGCAGTCATCAAGGCCGAGACAAGCACGGCGGCGCCGAGCCCCCGGATCTGTCGTCGTGTCATGGGCGCGCCTCCCGGGTTCAGGCAGTCTTTGCGCCGACGGTAGCGCGCAATCGGCCACACCGGGAGTCCCTTCGAGTACCCCCAACGACCGGGACTCCCTCGCAGGCGACGGGCGTGATGCCCTGGACGGGTGCGCCACGACATGCGCGTCGTCAACAGAAAGAGAACTGACCACCTCATGATTTCCGCCCCGACCGTCGAAGAAACCGGCCGCCTGCCGCTCGTGATCTACGTGCTGGCCGTCGGAGTTTTCTTGATGGGCACAACCGAATTCGTCGTCGCCGGCATTCTTCCCGAGATTGCGGGTGACCTCGGGACGTCGATCGCGAACGTCGGCTTGATGATCACCGTCTTCGCGATCGGGATGATCGTCGGCACGCCGGCGATGGCGATCTTGACACTCAGGGTTCCCCAACGCGCGACCTTGAGCTCGGCTCTGATTGTTTTCGCGATCGGACACGTCATCGTCGCGCTCTCGTCCAACTTCGGACTCATTCTCGGCGCCCGCTTCCTCACAGCCGTGGCGACGGGCGCATTCTGGGCAGTCGCCGCAGTGGTCGGAGCAAAAGCGGCCGGCCCGGCGTCTTCCTCGCGCGCGCTCGGCATCGTCTTGGGCGGAGGCATGCTCGCGAACGTCATCGGTGTTCCGCTCGGCGCTCTGGCCGGTCAGAGCATCGGGTGGCGTGGTCCTTTCTGGGCCCTCGCCGCCCTCGCACTCGTTGCCGCGGCCGTCGTCCACCGATTGGTACCCGCCGACACCGACTCCGGTGCGGTGCCGTCCTGGCGAGCGGAGATCGCGAGCCTACGGGACGGACGCATCTGGCTCGTTCTGTTCGGTTGCGCCGTCGTGTGCGGGTCGTCGCTGGCGGCGTACAGCTTCATCTCTCCGCTGTTGACCGAGAACACGGGACTTGCTGCGTCGGCAGTGCCGCTAGTGCTTGTCGGCTACGGACTCGGTGCGTTCGTCGGCTCCAATCTCGGCGGTCGACTCGGTGCGAAGCATCAGTACGGCGTCTTGTTCGTCTCGGCAGCGATGACGTTTCTCGTACTCGGGGCGCTCTGCCTCTTCTCGCAGAACGTGATCGTGACGGTGATTCTCGTAGTCATGCTGGGACTATTCGGCATGTCGACCAATCCCATCCTGATCGGGATGGCTGTGCGTTATGCCGATCAGGCGCCGACGATGGCTTCTGCCCTCAGCACCTCGTCATTCAATCTGGGCACGGCGGTCGGCTCCTGGATCGCCGGGTTCGCGTTCGCCTCGAGTCTCGGTGCCACTGGGCCGGTGTTGGTAGGCACCGGCGTTGCCGCTCTCTACTTTCTGCCGCTGATGATCCTGTTGCGCAATGAACGCACGAAGCGCACCGCCGTCGAAGTCGTCAACTGACGACCCGATCAACCGTCGCGCAGTTCGTCAGCCGTCCGTCAGCGACCGCTCCGACACGTGAGGCGCAGAGTCCGCATCCTCACTGGCTGCCAACGAGGCGAGTAGCTGCATCCGTTCCGCGGACGGCGATCCCGGCTCCGCGGTGTAGATCGTGAGTGTCAACCCTGGCTCGGCGGCCATCTCCAAACCTTCGAAGGCAAGCGTCAGCTCGCCCACGGCGGAGTGGTGAAAAGTCTTGAATCCGGTGCCGTGATGGCGGACGTCGTGCGCGCCCCACCGACGCCGGAATTCCTCACTCCGAGTGCTGAGTTCACCGATCAGATCGTGCAATTCCTTGTTGTGAGGATCTCGCCCAGCCTCGGTTCGCAGAATCGAGACGGTCACCTCGGCAAACTCGTTCCAGTCCGGATAAAACTCGAAAGCCTTATCGTCGAGGAACGTGAAGCGCGCGATGTTCGGGGGCTGCCCCGGCATGTCGTACAGGTCCTTGTAAAACGCACGCGCGAGTGGGTTGACAGCAAGAAGATCCATGCGACCGTTCCGCACGAAAGCGGGTCCCGCGGTGACTGCATCGAGCGCCCACTGCAGGCTCTGATGGGGCTTCCAGCCCTTCGCATTTCGCCGACGCGGGGGCCTGGCTACCGGGCTTGCCGCGTGCGCGAGATCAAAAAGGTGGGCGCGCTCGGCGTCGTCGAGTCGTAAGGCCTTCGCGATACTGTCGAGTACACCCGGCGATGCGCCGCTGATCGCTCCGCGCTCGAGCCTCGTGTAGTACTCGACGCTCACGCCGGCGAGGGTTGCCACTTCACTTCGACGTAGACCGTCCACGCGGCGGTTCGATCCGGCCGGAAGTCCAACTTGTTCAGGCGTGACTCGGGCGCGCCGCGAGGTCAGGAATTCGCGTACTTGCGCTCGATCGTCCATGCCATCGAGCGTAAGTCAGTGACCGGTAGCGAGGGAGTCCCTCGCAGTACCACTATCGCGCGGGACTCCCGCGCGCCGCCAAATCGTGATCAGGTTGAAGTGACACGAGAAAACCGATGGTGAGGAGCCACGTCATGCGCGCTGTCGTCATGCATGCCCCCGGCGACGTCCGGGTCGAAGAGATCGAAGCGCCGGTGATCGTCGAACCGACCGACGCGATCATTCGCGTTACAGCCACCTGCGTCTGCGGTTCCGACCTCTGGCCGTACCGCGGCATCGAAGAGCTGAATGGCCCGACGCCGATGGCGCACGAATACGTGGGCGTCGTCGAACAGGTCGGCCCCGACGTCAACGACATCGAAGTTGGGGACTTCGTCGTGGGCTCGTTCGTCGCGTCGGACAACACCTGCGAAATCTGCGAGGCCGGCTTTCAGTCTCGCTGTATCCACCAGGTCATGATGGGCTCGGTCGGCACCCAATCCGAATACGCTCGCATCCCGCTCGCGGACGGCACCCTCGTCCCTGTCCACGGAGAGCCGACCGAGCGGCAGGCCCGCAGCCTCCTTGCAGCCTACGACGTACTCGGCACCGGTTGGTTCGCCGCTGTAGCTGCGGAAGCCGGACCTGGCAAAACGGTCGCCGTCGTCGGCGACGGCGCAGTCGGGCTTTTGGCGATCCTCGCTGCCAGACAACTCGGCGCCGAGCGGATCATTGCCATGTCACGTCACGCCGACCGGCAGGCACTCGCCACACAATTCGGCGCCACCGACATCGTCGAAGAGCGGGGCGACGCGGGCATCGCGAAGATCAAGGAACTCACCGGCGGCTACGGCGCCCACTCGACCGTCGAAGCCGTAGGTACCCAAGAATCGATGATGCAGGCTATCGGAGCTACCCGCCCCGGCGGACATGTCGGCTACGTCGGGGTATCCCACGGCGTCGAACTCGACGGCATGAACCTGTTCTTCGCGACGGTGAGCCTGCTCGGCGGTCCCGCGCCGGTCAGGCGATTCCTACCCGAACTGATCGAGCTCATCATGACCGACCAGATCGACCCAGGCATCGTCTTCGACCTCACTCTCCCGTTGGAGGACGCCGCCGCAGGCTACCGGGCGATGGACGAGCGGCGCGCCACCAAAGTGCTACTCACCCTCTGACCGATACCAAAGGCTCACGAGACAGAACTGGGCTCTACACGCCGGTCGAGGAACGTCTCGGCTACCAACGAGAGGCGCTCTTGGTCTACCGATCAGCATGTTCACTGATCACACCGAATGCGTATGACGCCGAAGGTGAGGACGGGCACTTCGATTGGTGCGCAGCTGCTTTGACCCAAGAGGATGCTTCGCGACTGATATGCGCCCCCCACCAGCGGAAACCGATTGTACGAGTGAATGTTTCAATGAGAGCGACTCGGCGCTACTTTGTAGCAACGGCACTCGTCTCTACCTACGGTTGCGTACTGAATTCCTTGTGGGGCAGGCTTTCTTGTGTACTGCTGACGAGCCGTATCTGCTGACGAATCGTATTGCTGACGAACCAAGGTCGGAGAACAATGGGTCACTACAAAAGCAACGTGCGTGATATCGAGTTCAATCTGTTCGAGGTACTCGGGATCGGCGAACTGCTGGATGCCGGCGCTTACGGGGACCTCGACACCGACACCGTGCGCAACATTCTTGCGGAAGTATCGAGGCTGGCAGAAGGCCCGGTCGCCGCGTCCTTCGCCGACGCGGATCGAAACCCTGTCGAATTCGACGCACCCAATCACGCCGTCGTGGTCCCGGAACCTCTGCGCAAGACGGTCGAGGCGGTGAACGAGGCCGGTTGGTCGCGACTCGGTCTACCGGAAGGCATGGGTGGCGTTCCTGCTCCCGCGCCATTGGTCTGGGCGATCGGCGAAATGTTGGTCGCGGCAAACGGATCCGCAAGCTTTTTCAACATGGGTCCACTGATGGCGAGCGTGCTCTACACCATCGGAAACGAACAGCAAAAACACTGGGCCAAAGAAGGATTCGAGCGCGGATGGGCCGGAACGATGGTGCTCACCGAACCAGACGCGGGATCCGATGTAGGCGCAGGCCGAACAAAAGCAATCGCGCAGGACGACGGCACGTGGCACATCGAGGGCGTCAAGCGATTCATCTCGGGCGGCGATGTCGGAGACACGGCCGAGAACCTCTTCCACTTGGTACTTGCCCGGCCCGAGGGCGCCGGTCCAGGAACCAAAGGTTTGAGCCTGTTCTACGTTCCGAAGTCCCATTTCGACTCGGAGACACTTGAACTGGGAGAGCGCAACGGCGTGTACGTCACCGGCGTCGAGCACAAGATGGGTCTCAAGTCTTCCCCAACTTGCGAGCTCACCTTCGGAGCGACGGACGTTCCTGCCGTCGGCTGGCTCGTGGGTGATGTCCACAACGGTATCGCCCAGATGTTCCAGGTCATCGAGAACGCTCGAATGATGGTGGGCACCAAGGCTACCGGAACACTGTCCACCGGCTATCTCAACGCCCTCGAGTATGCGAAAGAACGAATTCAAGGTGCAGACCTTACCGAGCTGACAAACAAGACCGCACCCCGTGTGGCCATTACGCATCACCCCGACGTCCGACGCAGCCTGGCGATGCAGAAGGCCTACGCCGAAGGCCTCCGAGCGGTCTACCTCTACACCGCTGCACACCAGAATGCCGATGTCGCCGAGTTGGTTTCGGGGGCGGATGCCGAACTGGCGGCGCGGGTCAACGATCTGCTGCTGCCGATCGTCAAGGGCGTCGGTTCCGAAAAGGCCTACGAACTGCTCACCGAGAGCCTGCAGACCCTGGGCGGCTCCGGTTATCTTCAGGACTACCCCATCGAGCAGTACATCCGCGATGCCAAGATCGACACCCTGTACGAGGGCACCACGGCAATCCAGGCGCAGGACTTCTTCTTTCGGAAGATCGCACGCGACCGCGGCGTTGCACTCGCTCACGTAGCCGGTCGCATACGAGAGTTCATCGACAGTGAGGCCGGGAACGGTCGACTCAAGGCCGAGCGAGTCCTACTCGAGACCGCCTTGACCGACGTGCAGGAGATGGCCGGGACGCTCACCGGGTATCTGATGGCTTCCCAGGACCAACCCTCCGAGTTGTACAAGATAGGCCTCGGCTCGGTGCGCTTTCTGTACGCGGTAGGCGACCTGCTCATCGGATGGCGCCTGTTGGTGCAAGCGGAAGTCGCGTTGGCAGCCTTGGACCGTGACGCGTCGGCAAAGGACCGGTCGTTCTATCGGGGCAAGGTGGTGATCGCGTCGTACTTCGCCAAGAACATCCTGCCTATCCTCGCGTCGACCAAAGAAATCCTGGGTTCCCTCGACAACGAGATCATGGAACTCGAGGAAGACGCATTCTGACAACGTGCCACGCGCGGTATGGGTGGTGCGCAACTCGGAATGCTTGCTGCGTGATTCAAACGTGGTCGTGAACCGGCGACGGAATCTTGTTGGAACGGTAAGAGTCTGCGCTCCGGTTCGGCCGCCAGAGACGCCAGTGTTTCGCGGACAACCGGAACGGGAGATGGTCTTGTAGGTGACGAGCACCGGACGACAACCGTTCGTCTGCTGGCAGGTTGAGCCACAGGGACAGTGAGGATGCCGCGTTCCCAAGGGTTGCGCGTATGCCTGACTCGCCGAGAGTCCGGCCGTATCCGTCGACGGCAAAGCGGCCGAACGCGTCGGGCGTGATGTCGGGATACGGCGCATGGGTGTCCGGGTCGATCAGGCGTACGGGCGCACTGTAGGTCAGTGCCGCCAAAGAACGTCCGTGGGTTGTGACCGCATCGGAACCAACGAGGGCATCGAGCGCTTCGTTGACAGAACCAGGTGGGACGTTCCATTCGGTATGGGTTTGCGCTTTGTAGCGGGGCCCACCGAGGATCCCAGTGGTAAGCTCTGTCAATTGCGCGGTCGGCGCGGGTGGCCCGCCCTGGCGGATCTCTAATGTCCACGACGGCAACGACACTGGTTCGATGCAGGCTTCCAGAAATGTCTGCAGGCGTTGAAATGCCACGTCGGGGCGCTTGACTCGAAGCGAGTGTGCACCACTGGGCAGCCCGTCGTATGTCACTACCTCGGGCAATGTGATGTCCGGTGTCCGCGCCGTCACAGGTTAGCCAATCGCGAAAGCACTACCCCGGCTGGTTCCTCCGTCGCGTGGCGATAGCCAGTACCGGCCCACAGGTGCATTCGCTCGGGATCTGCCTGCGCAACAGCGGCTTTGCGCATCGGGTTGGTCAGGTGATGGATGGCCGGGTACCCGATGGGCGCTTGTGCGTCGTAGCGATCGATGAACTCGTTCCGAAGCGCCCGTGCAGGACGTCCCGTGAAAGCTCTTGTGACGACCGTGTTCCCGCGGGACGTGTCGGCCAGAGCTGCCTTGTGCGGAGCCGAGGCACCACTCTCCTCGGTGCGCAGCAGTACGGTACCGACCACTGCCGCGTCCGCTCCGGCACGTAAGGCAGCAGCGACGTCGGCGGAGGTCGCCAGTCCACCGGCCGCCAATAGCGGAACCGACGTGCGGTGACGGATTTGTGCGATCAATTCGGTGATCGGTGTTTCTGCCGGAACCTGCAGGGGAGTGAGCGTTCCGGAGTGGCCGCCGGCAGCCGACGATTGCACCACAAGCAGATCGGCACCGGCGTCGACGGCAAGGAGCGCCTCTGCCTCCGAAGTCACAGTGAGGACGACAAGTGAACCGGCAGCGCGCAGCGCCTTGATGACGCCGGGTGTGGGAAAGCCGAAGGTGAAGCTGACCACCGGAACCGGGCTGGCCAGGAGCAGATCGATCTTGTCCTCGAAGTAGTCGTCGTCTTCGACCGGCTCACCGTCAGCCAGTGTGATGCCGTAGCGATCCGCCTCGACCTGGATCGCCCTGGCATAGGCACGGTAGGCATCGACGTCGACAGGCACCGGGTTGGGCGCAAAAACGTTGACACCGAACGACACTCCCTCGGCGCGCACGGCGTCGATCTGGTCGGACAGAGCCTGAGGCGTCTTGTACCCGGCGGCGAGGAATCCGAGACCGCCTGCGCGAGAGGCAGCAGCAACAAGTGCCGGTGTGGAAGCGCCGCCGGCCATGGGGGCTGCGATGACAGGGACCTTCAGGTCGAGATCGGTTGTGAGTGCGCTCATTCGAACATCTCCAGTCCTACGTCGGGTAGTGCTCCGGCGGTTTCGTCATCTGACATCAAAAACTACCTCCTCAGTCGAGGTGGCCGTCCGAGGGTCCGCATCGAGATCGGAAGGGAATCGGAACCGCAAAACCGCGGCGGCCACTGCTGCGCCCAGAACGACGGCCGCACCCAACAGCAGAGCGTCGCGATACCCGTCTCGCAGCAACGGAGTGACAACGAGTGGGCCGAGAATCTGACCGACGCTGTATCCAGCGGTCAGCAACGCCACGGCGCGTGGGAACTGCAGGTGCGCGCCGATTGCCAACACAATTGACCCGATACCAAGGAAGGTGACACCGAACAGGAAAGCTGAAATCAGTGCGGGGCCGACGCCTCCGATCACAGCAGGAAGCGCTATGCCCACCGCCTGAATCAACAGGGCAACGAGAAGCAGAGTCGGCCTCGACCAACGCAGGCTGAGCCAAGCCCACAGGGCGCATGAGGGAAATGCGGCCAGACCGACCACTATCCAAGCGCCGCTGCCGACCCATTCTGGAGCGGCGAGATCGATTGCGGCAACAAGGAACGTGCCCGCGATGATGTAGCCGATGCCTTCCAGGAAATAGCTGATGAACAAGGCAGTGAACCCGCGTTGGGAACTGGGAGTTCCCGGCGCGTCCGGTGTGATGACCGGACGCGGTTCCGGCGTCAATCCCCAGGCTGCGACCGCACACACCACTGCAAGGGCCGCAGATGCCAGCCAGGCAGTACCCCAGGAACCGATGAAGCGGACGACGAACACGAGGACCCCGGACAGGGCGATACCCAGCCCAACTCCGCCGAATCCCCATCCGGCCAGGAATTGGGACTGCCCCCGAAGGTGCGCGTGCAAAGCGCTGACGGCGATCATGAAGACGAGGGCACTGGCAATGCCTGCGATGAGCCGCAGGGCGAACCAGATGGATCCGTCGTGGGTAGTGGGCATGAGCGCCAAAGTCGCGATGAGGACCACCAACGACGTACGCATCACCGCTGCCGAGCGCACCACGCCGGGAATGAGGATTCCCGCGAGCGCGCCGATCAGGTACCCGACGTAGTTGGCCGTCGCCAGGGTGGCGCCGAGCGAGGCGGACAGACCGGCCTGCGTGTGCATCAACGGCAGAATCGGTGTGTACACGAATCGACCGATTCCCATGCTCGCCGCCAGCGCAGCGGCAGCTTGGACAGCGTGCGCTCGCGGGTCGACACCGTTGTGGACTGTGGTCATGGTCTTATCGTGTGCCCCGGCCGCACCGGACCGCCACGACCGCTTTCCTCCTGACTGATAGGCACAACCTCCCACCGCACGTAGCATGAAGGATCGTGGAGCTGCGTCAGCTGAGATACTTCGAGGTCGTCGCCGAGGAACTGCACTTCGGCCGAGCCGCGGCACGACTACTGATAGCCGGGCCGTCATTGTCGCAGCAGATCATGGCACTCGAGCGCGATCTCGGCGTCAAGCTGTTCGTCCGCGACCGCCGTTCCGTCGCTCTGACGCCAGCCGGCGCGGCGCTGCTCCCCGATGTCCGTGCGCTACTCGAGAATGCCGAGAATCTGCGGCGCCGCGCGGAGCGTCTGTCCGGAGCAGAGCCCGTCCGGATCGGCTACGTCAATTGGCTCCCCACGGATCTGATCGCGAGCACTTCAGGGGTCGCGCAACTGCACGTCGACGCCTGGGTGGTGCCATCACACGCACAGGCCGCGCGGGTGGCAGACGGCAGCCTCGATCTGGCGATCGCCTGGGTACGTAAATACGATGTCGCCCAAAACGGTTTGAACGCCAGACTGCTCGGTGCGGATCGGCTCTACGCCGTCTCCACCGGAGAGGACACCACACCGGTGCGGGCACGCGACGTCGTCGTGCTCGTCGACGACGACACCACCTCCTGGTATTCGTGGAACGTCTTCGCCGAAGAATTCGCTCGCGATACCGGCGCACAGATCATGCGCATCAACGACGGTGGTATCACCGGCCCGGCATTCTTCGATCACGTCCGTGCCGTCGGCCGTCCGGTCGTCAACTCGCCCAAAGGGCAGACCATCACGCTGCCGAGCGATCTCACGGCACGCCCGATGATCGACCCGGCGGCAATCTGGACGTGGTCACTCCTGTGTCGTGAGAACGAAACGCGCCCTGCCGTTCTCGCGGCCGTCGACGCTCTCACCCGCGGCGTCACTGATCTCGGAATCCACGAGGACGGGAGATGGCTACCCATGGACGATCCTTACCGGAGGACTCGATGACACGACGCGCTATTCGAGTTTTCTGGGGACGACGGCCGGAATCGGTGCAGGCCGTGGCCTCCCGGTGGCGTCGGACGTTGGAGCAAGTCGAATTCCTGTTGCCCGAGGTGGTCGGCGGGTCGTGGCAACAGATCCATTCCGCTGGACCTGCTACTGCCGTGACCGTCGACCAGTTGGCACACGTGCTCGAGATCGCGCAGGCCGCCGAAGACTGGTCGGATCGTCTGGGAATCGGGTTGAGGCTCGCATCCGGCGGAGGGCCCGAATGGGGGCTCGAACTCTCAGGGTTGGCCGGCGGCGAACCGGAAATCGTCCTACAGTCGATGATTCTCGCTGTCAGCGCGCCGGACGCCGCCGAAGTTCCTGAGACAGAACTACTTCGGATGCTCGCCGCGGTGTGGGAACCGGACTTCGGAGATGTCACCGACGACGACATCCTCGACGCTCTCGAAGACGAGTCCGACTATCGCGTCGGTGATCCCGTGATCGGCCGAGTCGGCTACCTCTCGTCCGCTCGCGCTGACGCGATCCCGGGTGACCTCGCAGCAGGCGTTGCCGCGTTACCGGGCGGCGTGTTGCTACAGATCGGGGCCGTCGATGGGGTCGTTCGGGCGTACGAGCGCCTGCGCGAGACCGGCGCACTCGATCCGCTTCCGCGTCCACTGGACCGCGCAGTCCTCTGAAGACGGTTACCGTTTGTCGAGTTTGGGTAGCCCGGGCGTCGGAACGAACTCTCACCGCGGCACTACCGCCGAAAAATGAACCGAAAGGCCCACCGCATGGTTGACGTCACCCGCAAATTCACCGCCGAGGTACCGATCGAAAAGGCTGCGGCGTTTCTCCGCGACTTCGCCAATGCGCCGACGTGGGATCCGGGCACCGAGAGCTGCACGCAGATCTCCGACGGTCCTGTCGGCGTCGGAACCCAATGGCACAACGTGTCGAAGCTGTTCGGCGTCACCACGGAACTGACGTACACGCTGGTGACCGACGAGCTGAATCACGTTGTTCTCGAAGGAAAGAACAAGACTGCCACCAGTACCGACGACATCACCTTGACTTCGGTGGGTCCGAACTCGACCGAGATCGAATATCACGCGAACGTCGAGTTCAACGGTGCCGCCAAGATTGCGTCGCCTCTCCTGAAGGCGGGATTCGAAGCCAAAGTGGCACCGGAGACGGTGAAGAAGATGACGGAAGCGCTCGAAGCGCTCTGACAAGTCCGTCAGGTTCTTGTCACTGTGTGTTGCCGCCGCTCGCGCCACCGTTGCGAGCTTCGATGGCATCGATGGACTTCGTGAACGACTTTCCCAGCACTTGGGTGCCGACGAGTCCGAGTACCGACGCCAGGAGCTTTCCCTTGAGGTTCTTGCCGTCCCGGACCACGACGGCGTCGACATCGGTCAGGCCCGTCGGCTGCCGGGTCAGCGTGTAGGTATGGCTCGACGCCCCGCCCCACAGGTTGGAGTCGGTGGTTGTCATCACGACGCGGTGCGGGTCGGTCCAGTCGTAGTGCAGACGCTCCCAGATACCACTGGAGCCCTCGGTGACATCAGCATCGTGGGGTCCTTGTTTGTGCACTTTCAGGTAGCTGTCCGCACTGCGGCCGAAGATTTCCTCACGGCCCGGGCCGAAGTCGGTCAGGCCGGCAAGGACCTGTTCGGGCGTCGCAGTGGTCGTCTTGTGAAGATGGATCGTAGTCATGGCGCCTTCTTTCAACTGTGGATGATCCGGTGCTGAAAAAGCCGGGAAGTGACTCATCCAGCACACCACTCACACGAAATGAATGAAAGAGAATTGCTCGCCCTGTCTCGATCCGCTATTCGACGCCGCGCCGGCTGGCAGTGATTGCGCCGTGCGGCCTGTAGCCGCTCCCCGTCCGGGTATGGGTCTCGATCACGTCGAAACCCGCTGTGACCAGCACCTCGGCAAGTTCGGTCACCGGCCATCGATAACCAGTCGTCGCGGCGTGATCAAAAGGCTCTACCGTTGTGCCTTCGAAGAAGCCCACCAGCAACCCACCACCTGGGCGGATCACGCGCGCGAATTCAGCGAGCGGTGCCTCGATATCTTGCGGGTGATGGTGAATGAGCGAGTACCAGGACAGCACGCCGCCCAGTGAATTCGTTTTCGCGTCCAATGCCTCGAAGCCCCCGACCTCGAACGAGAGATCGGGGTATCGGGTGCGGGCTCGTTCGACGAACTCGGGCACTAGATCGATCCCGCTCACAGCCAGCCCGCTCTGGGCCAGGAAGTCTGTCCACTGCCCCGGCCCGCACCCGGCGTCGAGTACGGGGCCGGTCAAAGTGGCGGCCCAGCTGGTCACCAGGTCCCGATCAGATACGTGCGTCGAATCCATCGAGCCGAAGAGGTCCGTGTACTCCTGGGATCTGGCCGAATACGACTTTCGGACTACGTCGCGGCGCGTTGCACTCGCATTCTCCACGCCGTCAATAATTATCGATGTGCACCATTCCTTCGCCACAACTCGCCGAACCGAAGGTTCATACTCTGTTGAAGGCCTACGGTCACGACCGGAAACTGAGGTCATACGGTGGAAGAGAAAGAACTGGCGGCGAAGATCCGCGAACTACTCAATGCCCGATCGGCCGAGTCGAGCATCTGCCCCTCCGACGTGGCCCGCGCAGCAGCACCCGACAATTGGCGTCCGCTGATGGAACCCGTCCGAGAGGCTGCCCGCCACATGGTGGCCCACGGCGAAGTGCAGATCACCCAAGGCGGCGAAGTCGTCGACCCGGAATCCGTACGAGGTCCGATCAGGATTCGGTGGGCTCGTTGATCAACCGCGTGACTTCTGGCGGCACTGCTCTCGCAGCCTGAATCAGCGGAAACGGTCCAGATGCTCACGCAGGAACGCATCCAGGCTTCGTGGCTCACGCCCCAGGACACGTGCCACCGTGTCGGTGGGTGACTCCGGGCGCGAGACGGCAAGTTGCTGGATCTCCAGAATGTGCTCGGCCAGCCACGGAGGCATGTGGGCATGATCGACGAGGTTTTGCCGAAGTTCGTGCGGTGGCAGGTCGATATATTGGACGGGGCGATCGAGCATGCGGGTCAGAGAATCGGCGATGCCGCCGTAGCCGACTGCCTCGCTGCCCGTCAGGACGTAGGTACCGCCGGCGAGGTCGGCGCGTGTGAGCACGGCCGCGGCGACGTCACCGATGTCTCGGCAGTCGATCCAGTTGCACGGCGCGTCCCGCATCGCGCCCAGAATCACCCCTTGCGCAGCCACCGCCGGAGCCAGGAGCAACAGATTCTGCATGAACGCATAAGGGCGGAGCAGAGTGTGGCGGATCCCGGATGCACGCAGGTGTTCGCCGACGGCGTGGTGGCCGCGGGAGAGAGCGATGGGGGAGTCGGCCGCGGCGGCGGGGTCGGAGATCTTGACGATGTGTTCGACGCCGCTCTCGGCGGCTATGTCTATCACACGCGTTTCGAGCTCGACCTGTTCGAGGCCGTTGGCCATGGCGAGGAAAAGTTGTTCGGCCCCTTCGAAAGCCGTGCGCAGCGAAGTTGAGTCTGCGGCATCGGCCGGCACTACTTCGACCAAACCGTCGGCCAAGTCGCCGAGGTGGGCGCGCAGCCTGTCCGGGTCGCGGGACAGCGCTCGGCTCGGCACACCCGAGGATGCGAGACTGTGTAGCAACGCGCCGCCTGTGGTTCCGGACGCTCCCATGATGACGATCATCGTGTTCCTTTCGGTCTTCCCCAGGAAGCCGGGGATCTTTGACATGTGTTGTCGGTCAGGGATTCTGACGGCGCCATCGCCAGCTCACGATGACGGCAGCGACCGCGGCAGATATCGGCAGATCGAGTTGCAGACGAGCAAGCCAAGCGGCATCGACGATGCTCGTGTGTGCTGGTAGCCAACGGGAGGCGAACCACCCGACGAGACCAGCAATCACAGCGGCTCCGACGGCAAGAATTGCCGCCACCATGACGCGAGGCAGTGTCGTGGTCCACGGTCGTGACCCTGCGCGGCGCTGCAACCAGGAGCCGATCAGCAACGCCACCACTGCCGACGTGCCCGCAATGGACGTAAATGCCGCCATCGTGAGGCCCGATTGGCCGGATGCGACTCCGCCCGCACCCGCCATCAGCGCAGGGGCAAGGTAGGCGACCAGCACCTCTCTCCACAGGATGAAAGTTCGTGCGCCGCGACGATCGGCAACCGGGTCGAGTCGATTGGAATCGGTTATCTCCCTTTCGTTTTCGCGACGGATCGGTGGGGTGAGTCCGGACATGAAGGAGACCAACTTTCCGATTATAATTAGGTGACTAACTATTTGGGTATGAAAAGAGAAGTCTCTGTCGAGAATTGACGACGATTCGAATCGCTACGCGAATACTTGGAATCCCAGCCGACTACTCCGCAGTCAGCGCACCGATACCGCGAACGACCCGCGAGAGCAGATCCAGAAAGACCGCTCGCTCGTCGACAGTGAGCTCGTCGACCATTTCCTCGAGACGAGCAAAGTGCTCGGGCGCCATGTCACGTAACCGCTGAGCGCCACGAGCAGTCAGGACGACCACCGCACCACGCCCGTCCTCCTCGGACGGACGTCGAGCGACCAAACCCTCCTGCTCGAGCCCATCGACCAAGCCGGTGACCGTGGCCCGCGAGACGCCGAGATCAGCGGCCAGACGTGAGGGAGATTTCTCCCCGTCGTGGTCTTCCAGATCCGCAAGCAGTCGGTAACGGCCGGTCGACAGCCCATACCTCGCGAAGTGAACCTCAGTCGCTCGACCGAGTCGCGCGCCCGCCGAGATCAGCCGCACCGCAACCAGCACCGCCTGCGGATCGGACCCGAGGCCGTAGTGCTCCAACTGCCGCCGCGCCTGATCCAACGTGGGTGAGTCGTGATCGGTTCCGTCCACTGCCATGCAACTAATATGGCACCTAACTACATTCTGGTCAACCCTCCACCAGAGCTAGTGTCAACGCTGCCGAAGCCGTGCGCGAGTTGCAACAGGTCCAGATCGGCATGACTGCGAGCCAGAACCTGTATACCCATTGGCAGCCCGTCAGAATTGAAGCCTGCAGGCAGGCTGATCACTGGAAGGGTCGCAAAGCCGGGTGTCTCAACGTGATTCGATGGCCGTGACGATCCGGATCACAGCATGAACCCACGCATCTGCCGACGTCTCCAGCTCACCGAACGAAATCGCATCGGCTACGCACTCCAAGGCTCGCGCCGTTGAATCCATACCGACCATGACTACCCCTGCTGCACAACGACGAAGCGCAGAAATAGTAGGCTCAGCCGCATTTCTCAGCCCGCGGTGAGCGATGTCCGCGAGTACGGATAGAGCTCCCTCCAGCGCACTGTCGATGGCGTCCACACCGCCCGTCGTGACTGCGCGAGTCATCGTCGCACCGCCGAGGCCTTCTTCGAGATCGGGAACGATGACGCCGAGGTCGCATGCAATAGCGAATGGTGTCATCCACAACGCACCGGCTCGGACAGTCAGCCGACCGCTCACGGCCCTCGGCCGGGCCGACGTTGCCCGGACCATCGCGTCGATTGCACCGGGCGCATGCGCTCGATGTACGACGCTCACCTGCGCCAGGTTGCCACGCCCATCTCCGACCCGCATTGTCCACATCTGTTCTGCAGGAGCGTAATCGGTGCTGATTACAGAATCTATTCGCATCACACCGACGCCATCGGTAGTCAGCCGGGCTCGGGCAAACGGCGGCGGGCGCTCGATGAACCGGCGATGCATCTCGGCGTAATCGTCCACCACGTCAATCGATTTTTCCCACGCGTCGACGCCGAGAGGGAGAATGGAAGTCCGCCCGATCCCTTTACGCCCGAGGCGGATTCTGTGGTTGGCACGGCGAACCGCTGATTCTGTGAGCACTGTCGATGAAGCCAAAGCGGCGACCGTCGAACCGGAAATTCGGCGAGTCGAGATCGCATACCCGGAGAGTGCCTCGTCGGATTCACTCGACCAATCGTGACTCATGAGAAAGACTGCATCCGAATCTGGTTCGGCGAAGTAGATATCGGCGGTAGTCGAATCGCCAGTCGCCGTCACCCTCGCGCCGAGGCTGATCAGACGTGAACGACGCAGCGGAGTTTCACCGGGAGTCTCGGTCCCTAGTGCTGTCCCGGCAAGCGATGAATCGACCGATTCACCGAGTTCGACCCTCGCATGAATCTCGGCGATGATCATCGCCACTCGTGTGCGACTGTGCCCGGCATGCCGCATCGAATAGGCCTCGATCTGGTCGGTCAGTTCTATGCACGCATCGGCCAACCAGATTGCGGAACCTGCCTCAATGGTGCGGGTGTCTCTGACGGCAGTGGCGTGTTGCACCGCCGTTGTGGTGGACAGACCGTCCACGAGGATCGTCCGCGCCAAGGCCCTTGCCAGAGCACTTCGATCAGCATCTCGCACGACTGAACTCCGACCCACGTGCACATGGTCGGTTCCGGATTCGTCCGCCGCCCGAACCGCCCACACGGCAAGTGCTATCGCTTCTGCCGTCGTGTGCGCAGATGCCGAAGAATGGGCGTGACTCAGTTCATGTGGGACCAAGAACCGGACCGTGCAATGCGGGAGTTCGACTCGCACAACAGGATCTGTACCTCGAGCTCGATGCACTGTTGCCTGGTAGCCCTCCCGCCTGGTCCGATTCGCCCGTGCCAGTACCGCCGCTCCGAGAAATGCCTCCAGCGCCTCGTCATCGAATTCCCCTGGTGTCCAGTCTATGTGATCGAAGCTCGACCCGTGATTCGCCCGATAAACGAGAACGAGACCGACACGGTGCCGGCACACCGAGCTTGCGCCACACGTGCACGACGCTTCCGAGAATGGAACGCCGGCAGGAAGACTGGTTTCGACACCGTCGCCGTACCTGACGAGGATCCGTTCGCTCGTCACCAAGAGTTCAGGCGTTTCCTCGGCGAACATACGCGCGGCTCGCTTGACGAGCCCGCGATTGGCGACCAGCGCAAGCGCATCGTCGGTGAGCGCAGCCAGATCAGGCCGGGACGTCATCGAATACAACCGGCCACGAATTCGGCCAGCCCTCCGGGAGTCATCGCACCGACGTGCACACCCAGTCGCGTCAAGCGACGGGCAATTTCACGGTCGTAATCAGGGTCACCAGCATCGTCGAGCGCAGCAAGCGCCAGGACACGCACACCATTGTCCGTGAGACCGGCAACGCTCCGGACGAACCGATCCGGTGCACTTTCGTACAGATCGGAGATGATGACAACAATCGTTCGTTGCGGCGTATCCACAAGTTGCGCGGCATAATCGACGGCCTTTGCACCGTCATTCCCGCCTCCCAATTGGACGCTCATCAAGAGCTCGACCGGGTCGAGAACCTCGGACGTGAGATCGACGACATTGGTGTCGTATGCAATGAGGTGAGTCCTCAATCCGGGGACATTCCAGAAACATGCAGCGGTGATCGCCGAGTGGATGACAGAGTCGATCATCGATCCGGACTGGTCGACCAACAGAATCAACGTCCACGTATCCGTGTGCCGACGAGTTCGCGAAGTGAACAAAGGCTTTTCGATAGCAATCTTGCGTGTTTGCGGTGACCAATGCTGCAGATTGGCGCGAACCGTTGCCTCGAAGTCGAAATTGCGCGAATTACGAAACGCTGTTCTGTGTCGGCTACGTTTGCCGTGGAAGGTCCTGCGGACGTCCACCGAGAGCCTCTCGATCAACTCGCGTACGACATTGTCGACAGCCTTTTTTGCCATCGCCAGAACTCGGGGATCCATCAGGTGTTTGGTACGCAGCACTGCTCGAAGCAGAGTCACGCTGGGCTCGATACGCTGCAACGCTTCCAAATCTGTCACCACTTCGGTGATTTCGTATTTCTCCACGGCGTCGCGTTCGAGTCGATGAACTGTCTCGCGAGGAAAAAGACGGTGGATGTCGTCGAGCCAGTCCACGGCCGTCACCGTCGTTTCGCCGAGCCCATTGGGGCGATACCGCCCATCCTTGCGACTCGGCGGAACCGCACCCGGGGAACCGGGCGTATCTCCGCCACCCGGGTTGTCTCCAGTCGTTACGGAGTCGGTCCCCTGCAGTCGGGAAGTTCCAGCGCGAACGCCCTGCGCGCTGCGAGCCGGGTCACGGGCGTACAGCCACTCCAACGCGTCGTCGCGTTCAGCCGCATCGCCCGTTGGATCACCGAGTACTCCGGCCGACGCATCACCCAGAATCAGCCGCCATCGTTCGATGTTCATCGCATACCGATCTGGGCAAGCGCGTCGTCCACCCGGGCGTCGAGCTGCCTTCCGACATCCAGGGAGTTCACGACTGCAGCCTCTGGTGTCGACGTTGTCAGGCGGCGCGCGATGATGTCGCGTTCATGGGGAGGGAAGAATTCGAAGGACTGCCGTAGCGCGGGAAGTGCTGTCAGGAACTCGTGTTCGGACAGTCTGCTCACGATTTCATCGACGGCGGTCAACACTGTGTCGCTGGATTCCGCGTCCAGAAAACGCTCACGTGCTACTCCGAACAGTCCGCACAACCAATCACCGAGGTGTTCTGCAGGAATCGATCGAACGGCGTCGACTGCTGCATCGGGGGGAATTCGATCCCAGGACGTTCCCAGGGCCGATCCCCTGATGTCGACCGCGGCACCATTGTCACGTGCCAGAGCGGTCAGTTCGTCGGCCGGATCAGTCGAGAGGATCTCCGTCGCATACTCCATCGCATCGGATAACGCTGCGAGAGCTGATATCCGGGGGAGATCAGCGCCACCGGTCGTGGCCCGAACTCGGTGCGCCAACGCAACGACCTGCGAGGACGCCGAATCAATTATCGCCCCGAGCAGTGTGGACCCTCGGCTCCCGAAGAGTGAGTCGTGCCGCCACAGGTCCAGAGCGGCTCGAAGCAGCAGGCCTGTGCCCCCGAGATCTCCTACGCCCTTCAATGATTCGGATGCGATCGACTCGGTTCGGTCAGCCACCGAGTCGAGTCCACAAAGAACTGCATCGAACAGAATGTGTGCAAGACGCTCGACATCAGCCGCAGCCGAAGTCAGCGAAGATTCCAGGGTGGCCCCAGCTGCCTCTACCAGAGTATGGCCTTTGGCTGCAGCCTCGACCAGCGCCGGGAGGCGGTCTGCGGAGTCGACAATCATCCACCGTTCTGTCGACACCACTGCAGAACCACTGCCTGGACCTGCAGTTCGCTCGAATCCTGGCACTCCCAGCACACGCAACTGATGTAGTGCACGACTACGCTGACGACTACGCTCGTCGGCCAAGTCGAGTGCAACAGGGCCGGGCAAGAGGTCGAACTCCTCGAGGAGCATATCGACGTGACAAACCAATCCCGGTACCGGTGAATCAGGGTGCAGCGTGCCCCGCCGATCACCTCGCATCGTGCGCATACAGGCCGAGATGACGGGGTCGGGTTCGGGCCCCAGAGGTTCCCCTGCGAGTGTCCAAGGCAGCGGCGACGCCAACGCCTCACCCACCAATGTACTTGCTGCAGCATCTAATACATCTCGTCGCGTCGGCAGCGCGTGACCACGGATAGCGGCGAGTCCGAGGATCTGCGTACGGAATCCGATGAAATCCGTTGTCGAGACGCGTTGATTCCGGGATCGCAAATCACGGACGATCGCCGCGGCTGCAACCTCCCCGGCCGATGTCGTTTTCTGCCAGAGCTTCTCGTACCACCATGGGGATTCCAGGTCGAGACGACTGTAGGAATAGGGGACCAGGTAACTGCCGATGTCGACATCAGGGCCCGCGGTCGGAACGGCGGGCCAGAATCCGTCGGTCGGTCTACCGCGAGCCAGTTCGGACATGATCGCCGGCCGATGACGCCCGCCGCAGACGACAACGACCGCACCGCTTCCGGGGCGCTCTCGAGCGGCCCGTATCCACGATGCCATGTACTGTTCGCGCTCGGACACTGTGGCGTCACCTACCCGGATCGCATCGAAGTAGTCGTCGAGGACGGCAGTCAATTCCTCGACAGTGAGCGTATCGGCGCGCGACTCGACGACGTGATCCCACATCGCGTCGACCGTGTCCAGTCCCAGTCCGGCCGCCAATACTGTTGCAGCCACACTGTACTCGTCCGGCGGCCCGTCGAAAGCGGGGTGCCAGGCGGGAAGATCGATCAACCGAACCTCCGCCGACACCTTGGAGGCCGACCGAAGGGCGATCCATTCTGGAGACCAATCGGTGAAGGCAGCCCATGTCACGCGCGTGTGCGCTCCTCGTCGCACGTGGGAGTACAGCGCGATCGGCAACTTGTGATCGAGTCTCAGTTCATCGATTCGATCGGTGAAGTCTGCGGGTCCCTCGATCAAGACATGCGTCGGCTGCAGGCGTTCAATGGTCTCCGCCACGATCCGAGCACACGCAGGGCTGTGGTGCCGAATCCCGATCACCACGACGTCGCGACCAGCGTCCACCACAGCGACGCTCACGGTCCGGTCAGACGTGCGTGCGCCCGGCGTAGCTCTTGCCATGCCGCACTCGTCCGCTGCGACCCTACTTTCTCGACGTAGCGGCGCAACCGGGCAGCATCCTCACTGTTGTCTTTCGTCGCCGTACCGGCCAGGGACTCGGCGAGGTCGGTGACGGTACCGGCGTCTCCTCGCAAGAACCACCCACGAATACCGGTGGCATGCGCAAGGGACACCGCTTCAGCCGTGCTCATCACCGATGACAGTCGCTCGACCGGCGATCCGTTCGCGGTGAATCCTGTACGTAGGTCACGAAACAGCGTGACCAACAACTCGGACACTGCCGGATCTTGTTCTGCAGCTACACCGGAAGCACGCAGCAAGGCCGCCGATTCTGTTCGCACGAGTTCGACTTCGGTGTCGAAATCGGCGATCGGGTGCACGGTCTCGAAGTTGAAGCGCCGTTTGAGTGCGGCGCTCATCTCGTTGACGCCACGGTCGCGGGTGTTTGCGGTGGCGATCACATTGAAACCCTCACGGGCATAGACCATTGCGTCGTCTCCGGAAAGTTCCGGGACTGCCAGCACCCGTTCGGACAGCAACGACAACAGAGTGTCCTGCACTTCGAGCGGACACCGCGTGACCTCCTCGAACCGCACGACGC
Source organism: Rhodococcus sp. SG20037 (assembly GCF_031763325.1). NCBI lineage: Bacteria > Bacillati > Actinomycetota > Actinomycetes > Mycobacteriales > Nocardiaceae > Rhodococcus > Rhodococcus sp. SG20037. The sequence continues at coordinate 6,114,990 of NZ_CP134497.1, forward strand.
GTCCCTCGGCCATTCCACGCATCATCGGCGCTGGAACCATCGATCGAGTCGAGGGGCCTTCCGCGACGAGCAGTGCATAGTTCCACGAATACCGGATCTGATCCTCGGTCGTGGCGGCACCGCCCTGGATCGTGAGGGTCGAATCCCCGCTCACGGCAGCGGCGATGAGCTCTGACAGTAGCGATTTGGCAGTACCAGGTTCTCCGACCAGCATCAATCCACGTGTCGTCGCCAAGGTGACGAGTGAGCGTTCGACGAGCGATGCGTTGCCTACGTATTTCGGCGCTATTCCCAGCTCGACGTCGCCCATGACGAACGTCCGCGCCGACGTGAGGGTTAGACGCCACCCCGGTGGTCGCGGCCCAGTGTCTTCTTCGGCCAAACGCGCAAGTTCCTCGGCAAACCGCTCCTCAGCCGGTGGGCGCTGGACTCGTGAAGTCACGAGGCGAACCCTGCCAAGTCTGCGATGAGTTCGGAGACCGTCGCACGATCGACATCGTTCAAAGTCCCCCCACGGAGTTCCACCGAAACGAGCTTCTGATCGGGGTACCCGTTGTAAGGGTCTCCCGTCCCCATCCCGGGCTCCAACCCCAACAGAACAGACACGTCATCGCTGAGCTGGTACAGCAGGCCTTGTCCCCAGGAAGCTGGGTTCTCCCACACCGGTTCCCATCCTCTGTACGTCAACCGCAGTGCCTGACTGGGGCTGGCGGTTACTCCGGTGAATCGACTCAGTCCACTCCCGTCGACGTCATCGGGTAGCGGATCGTGGACAGCACGACCCAACTGTGGGAAAGGCTGCAAGATTTCGTAGTCGGCGAACACGTCGGACCACGCGCCCACCGTATCGGGTATGTGCGCGGGGTGTACTAGCCCGATACGGCCCTCAGGTAGCTCGACGGTCTGGTCGTCGATGTCGGCCAAGGTACTGTCCTCCGCGACCCGGAACACGACTGTAGGCAGACCGCTGTCATCGAACGATGCCCACAGCAGTCGCCGTGCAACGTGAATCAGCAGCGGATGGCCGAGCACGAAGTCGTCGAATTCTGTCCTAGTCCAGCGGCGCCCGGTAACCATCGAACGGTTCAGGCGTTTGATCTGCTCGGCAGCAACAGCTTTCGTTTCTCGCTTAAGCTCGGTGAATCGCTTCTTCGCACTCTCGGCGAGAACAACGTCGTCATTTCTGGTGGGTTTGGGCAGTCCTGACGTCTTCTTACCTCCTCCGTCGAGCACATAAGGCACGAGAGCCTCCGTGAAACCAACGGTGAACATCCGCGTCCCGTAGTCGAAGTTCATAGTGCCGTCCGGCGTCAGATCGAGATCAGGAACGATCCGGTCGGCCAGCTGTTCTCGATCGAGCCCGAGACTGTCGGCCAACTCTGCGACGCGTTGTGCCGCTCCGTTCTTCAACGACTTGAACTTCATTTTTCGGGAGATGTGATCGAGTTCTGTCAACGCGCGGGCTGACCCATGTGCAGCCAGTGCATCGAGACCGAGTTGTGCTCGTGCTGCACCATTCTCACCTGGCCACCGTCTGACGAGGGGTGCCAATCTTGCCACTGTCGAATCGTCGCCGAGCCAACCCAGCGCAAGAATCACCCAGTTGTCCTTCGACGGAGCGCCGGCACCCCACCATCGTTCGAATAGTTCCCACGCGGCCTCGGCGAGCGACGATCGGTCACAATACGCAGTTACTACATCGAGTCCGGCGTAAGGAGCGTCCGCGGTTCCGATTGCGCACATCGTCAGGATCGTCGACACCGCCGACGTCGGCAGTGCGGCCGATCGATTCTCGTTCAGAATCAGCGGAAGTGAAGAGACATCCACCCAAACCGGAGTTTTCGGTATCCGCTTGGGCAACATCTCGAGCGGGTCGAGATCGACAATGCCGGCGACTACCTGCCCGGCTTCGGGGCCGTACCGGTTCGCTCCGTCGACCACTGTCTCGCGTGAGGTTGTTCTGGCGAGCGCACGCAGGGCGGCGGCAGCATGATCACGTTGAGCACCTGCCGGACCCACTGCGTCTGGAACGAGTAGTGCCACTGCATCTTCAGCGTGTCGAACCAGCCACGCCATCGCAGGTTTGCGGAGATTCTTCCTGGTGGCGAACATCGTCGCATGCACGCGCGCGACATCGATATCGACATATGGCATCAAGTATGGCGCCGCGGCACCTGGATGAGCGCGCGTGAAGCGAAGCATCAGCGGCAGCGCATCGAGTTCGTAGCGAGCGACAACCCGAAGTGGATCCTTGAGCGAGGTTCCGGGCCAGTCCGTCAGGAACGGGCGCGCGATTTCGTCTGGGGCCAGTAGAAAAATCACCCAGGTGTTCCAGTCATGGGTGGAACGCGGTGATACATCCTGCACATACTGTTTGTAATTTTCCCACGTGGTGTAGGAGTAGTCGCTCGGAGTGTTCTTGATTTGTTCGAGTTCACCTGGAAGCCAGACTATTCGGCTGATTTCAGGAGCAACGAGATCACCGATCACCGCGACGTCGAGCGCTTTCTTTCTGTTCGACCACGGCGGCGCGACGAGAATGGGCGGAAGATCCGTGGCCTCGGGCGTCGGCGTCGACAATTCGGCGATCCTTCGCCGTGCAGGCTCGGGAAGTGTAGGCGACAGCTCGGCGGCGATGTCGGGATTCGCCCGCACGTGACGGTCCAACAGGTCGATATCCTTCTCTGCCAATATCTTCAATGCTCGACGTGGGTAATGTTGCATTGCGTGTAGGACCGCGGGCAACGCACTCTTCACGTGGCGACGTTCAACCAGAGCAGTGAACGCTTCGTCGGTGGGTATCGCCGAGAGCGCCCAGAGGATTCGGAGCAGTGTCGCCTCGTCCCTCATGTGTCCGTACTGGTTTGGTTTGTCGAACGCATCGACCAACAGTCCGGTAAGACCTGCACCTATGCCGTCAACTACTGCGGCAATCATCGCCTCGTCCTCGAGCCAACTGCGCATTGCGTGTGAGTCGGTCACCCGTTCGAGCTGCTGTACCGTGTTCGACGAAACCGTCAGCTGAGTGTTCCAGTGATACCACCGAGCGCGCATTCCCATGATGAGTTCTTCCGACCACCCTTCCTCGGTCGGAAAGATGAACGACGCCGTCAAACGGCGGGTGCTGTTGGTGCGCATCGACGACGCCACCTCTCGGGCTGCGGCGTAGTCCTCGTCAGAGGCTGTCGCCAACAGGCCGCGCATACGGTCGAGCATGTGCTCTCGGACCACTTGCGCATCAGGTTCGTCCGTCCGCCCGAGCTGCTCGCGCAGTACATACTCAGGCATCTTGTATCCCGCAGCTGGCGACTCACCGCCGATGTTCGCCACTACAATTACCGCGTCGGGTCCCAGCTCTGACACAGGCACCGAAACATGAACGAACCGCAGGTCGGCCCATTCCAAGAGTGCTTCGACCGCGAAGACCAACCCGTGCCGTGCCACCAACCCGTCCACGAGAACTGTCGATTGTTGCCGGTCATTATCTGCGTAGCGGCCGAGTATGCAGTACAAAGCAGCTGCACCGACAGCGGAGATCTCACCGGCTTGATACTTCCGGGCGGCGAGGGTGAGCTCGTCAGGATCAGGATCATTGACCAAATACGCCGAACTGAATTCGCGAAACTGGTCGTCGCAGTCGAATTGTCGATCGAGTTCGGCACCGGCTGCGGGATCGACAGGTGCCACGTCGGCGGCAAAACCGCCGCGCCGGGGGTACTTCATCGGCAACCATGACGCGGGCGGCACGGCAGTAGATTCGGTCGTGGTGTGGTTCACGCGTCTCCTCGAGATCCCGGCCCGGTCGGCGGGCGTAGCCAGAATGATAGCGATCCGAACGATCGGCTTGTTCGACATTCCCGAACGCGGCCCCCGACAGCGGTTGCGGTGACGTCCTCCTGCACATTGGCACAGGGCCGAATACGGGATCGACGCTACAAGCGACTGGTCGAGTATCTGCTGCTGCTGACAATCGAGCAGCCGACGGACCGGTGGACTGCCCACGTCGCACGCGGAAATAGCGGCGAGCAGCTTGGTTCCGAAGAATGCCGCAAGCTTCCTCCCTCCCGGCACTCGATTGCCTTGGGCGTTAACATCGACAGATGCTCACTCGCGTCGATCTGACGATGGATTGCACAGACCCCGACCGCTTGGCTACGTTTTGGAAGATAGCCGCTGGATACGTCGATGAGCCACCACCGCAGCCTTTTTCGACTCGCGAGGAGTGGCTTGCCACTTTCGACGACGAAGACGACGGGATGGGCGGAGCTTGGTTGCGCCACCCGCTCGGAGTGGCTCCTCGCCTCTGCCTTCTACAGGTTCCTGAATCCAAGGTGGCCAAGAACCGATTACATCTCGATCTCCGGGTATCCGGAGACGGAACCCCGACTCAGAAGTGGGCGACAATCCTTCGCGAGGTCGAACGGCTACTACGCGCGGGCGCATCAGAATTGGAAAGATTCGAGGGTCACCATGTGATCATGGCCGATCCCGAGGGCAACGAATTCTGCGTGGCGTGATTCACCCGCCTGCCCGAAATTCTCGCGAGAAGGCACGACAATCCGGGTGATTGCCGGGATAAGGCAGGACCTTCTCGAGGGCGAGCCCAATCGCAAAGGCCGTCTGGTCGTCGTACGGTCGCGTAACTATCTGTGTGCCCGTGGGGATTCCGTTCCGAGCGAAACCGGTGGGGATTGTCAGCACCGGGCAGCTACTCAGGATGTTGAAGGTGATGGCCGGTACAGCCTCGAGGTAGAACTCCAATTCTGTTCCAGCCACATTGATTCCGTGCCCCACGTAGTCGTCGCCGGCAAGAAAGCCCTCCGTCGCCACTGCCGGAGTGATCAACGCGTCATAGGTGTCGAACAGGGATCCGATCGACGAATACAGTTCGGCTTCGATCGCGAGTCCGTCGAGGAAAGTCGCGTCACCACGGGTGCGACGTGCCCATCGCGCGAATTCCTTCGCGTACTCCGTGACCTTGTCGGGGTGCGCGGACGCTTCGGCAGAGATCGAAGCACCGAACACGTGGTCGTAGTGAATGGCGGCCGCGCGCATGACGGCAGTGCGGGACAGGTCGACTTCGATGATCTCCGCGCGTGCGCCCAGAGCGGTGAGGGTGTCCACCAACTTCGCCGTGTTCTCGGCGACGTCCGAATCAACCGGCCAGTCACCTAATGCGGGGATCACGGCAATACGCATTCCCGCGCACGAACGCGTTGCGAAGGTAGGTAACTGCGATGCCGGTACATTCGAGGCAATGTCAGTGGAGGTCGGTCCCGCGATGACCGACTGCATTGTGAGGCAATCACTTACGGTGCGCGCCATCGGACCGCAGTGGCAGTAGCGATCGAGATTGAAGGGCGGATCAACGGGGACACGGCCATGCGGTGGCTTGAACCCGACAATTCCGTTGAGTGACGACGGAGTTCGGATCGATCCTGCAACATCGGAACCGGTAGCCAAGTGCGTCATACCGGTGGCAAGTGCGACTGCCGATCCACCGGAAGACCCACCGGAGGAGTATTTCGTGTTCCACGGATTGCGAGTGACGCCCCACAACTCGGACTGTGTGAACGCGGCCGAGGAGAATTCGGGTGCCGTCGATCGCGCGTGGACGATGGCACCGGCGTCGACGATCCGCTGCACGAAAGTCGAAGTGTGGGTGGCGATCATGTCCGCATAGACCTTGGACCCTTGAGTCCACGGTTGGCCTTGTACCGGTTCATCCTCTTTCACCACAACGGGAACACCGGCGAGCGGAAGGCTGACATCCGAACCGCGGGTGTAGTGGCGTTCCGCTGACTTCGCTTGTGCCCGAGCAGTATCGAAGAAAGTGTGTCCCACTGCATTCAAGGTCGGGTTGAGCGCCTCGATACGTTCGATGGTGGACTCGAGCACCTCCACCGGAGACAGCGATTTGTCCCGGTAGCGTTCGAGCATCTCGGTCACATCCATGAAGGTTGAAACGGGTGTCTGGCGCATATCTGTGGTCCTGCCTCTATGAAGGTTTTGTGTAGGCGGCTAGGTTGTCAGTTCATGCTTTGCCACGACGGGATTGCGGAATGTGGCGAGCAGCATTGCGAGAGTGGCGATTCCCGCGGCTGTCCAGAAGACCGTTTCGGAACCGGAGTGGTCATGAATGCGTCCACCCGCGAACGCACCGAGGGCGATGCTTGCATTGAAGACTGCAACCCACAGAGCAGAAGCGGCCTCGCGGTGAACGGGAGCTGCTTGTGCAATCCATGTTTGAGTACTCACCGATGCACCACCGTAGAAGAGGCCCCAAGCCGCCATGAGCAGAGCAGCTGCGATCAAGGTGGTAGCCGAGATCGGAAACAGGGCGAGTGTGACCGCTATTCCCACGCTGAGGCTGACGACCACCGCCTTCGGGGACTTTGCAGCGGACGGCCCGGCGATGAAGTTGCCGACGACACCGAATGCACCGTAGATCAGGAGCATTGTGCCGACCTGCGAAGCGTTCAACCCCGCGAAGAACTCCAGCCCCGGGCGCACATAGGTGTACGCCGCGAAATGAGCGGTGACGATGAGCGCGGTAATCGCGAATCCGACCCGGACTCCTGGGTTCCGAAAGGCCGCCACGAGACTCCCGAGCGACAAGGCCCGATCAGCTGGCATCGTGGGTAGGACAGCGATCATGGCGATCGCGATCAGCGTCGCCGCGCAGCTGAGAGTCCAGAATGCCACGCTCCACCCGGCCGCTGCTCCGATATACGTCCCCGCGGGGACACCGAGAACTGAGGCGACCGCGATTCCGCTGAAGATGATCGTGGTCGCCAACCCGACGGATCTGGTCTCCACCAACCTGGGAGCCAGGCTTGCGGCGAGCGCCCAGACTCCACCCATGCTCACGCCTAGAAGGACGCGAGCCACAGCGAGGACAACGAAGCTCGGAGCAAGGGCCGTGAGGGCGTTCGCCGCTGCGACTAACAGCATCAAGACGATGAGCGTCGACCGACGATCGAAGCGCCGGGTCACGATGGGCACAAACGGGGCAGTGGCCGCTGCCACCAATCCGGTAATGGCCAGTGAGAGCCCGATGGTCCCTTCGCTTTCCACCAGGTCAGCACCGATCGGGGTGAGTAGCCCGACCGGCATCATCTCTGCCGCGACAACGATGAAGGTGGACGCTGCGATCAGCGCGACCGCAGCCCAGTGGTTCTCAATGGTGTGTGCGTGGGTTGAGGACGTGGACGCAGGGCTGTTCTGTGCAGATGCGGAGTGGGGCATGTAACCAGAGAAGCTCCTGCACGCCGATGGATCAACGGCGAATCGCTCATCCAACCATTAGCTCAATTCATCGATGAGCCATGATGGAGTGGTCGAATGAGTCCAGGGTCGGAGTGAAAATGTCGGAGCCCCCGATGCGTGAGATCGAGTGCTTCCTCGTTCTCGCTGAAGAACTGCACTTCGGTCGCACCGGCGAGCGGCTGTTCATCTCCCAGAGCCGAGTGAGTCAGCTGATCAGCGCATTGGAGCGTCGTATCGGCACACGCCTGGTAGCGCGGACCAGTCGCCGCGTTCACCTGACTGAATTCGGCGCCGAATTTCTTGCGTCGTTGGCTCCCGCCCATCGGGCGCTCGTCGGAGTAATCGAGGACGCTCAATCGAGAGCACGCAACACGCCGACGCCGTTTCGGGTGGGTTTCCAAGGAGCAATTTACGATTCGATCGCGGCTGCTGTCTCTCGTTTCGAAATACAACATCCGCAAACATGCGTGACCATCAAAGAATTACCCCTGGGTGATCCGTTCAGTGATGTACTCGCCGGGCGAATCGATGCGGCAGTGGCCCTTCTCCCCGTAGATGAGCCGGAACTGACAACCGGGCTCGTCTTTTCTCGACAGCCCCAGACCCTCGCCGTCTCAGTCCATCACCCGTTCAGCGAACTGGGCGTGATCGACGCCGAGCAGTTGGCGCAGATCTGCCTGGTACCCATCACCGGCCCCGCCCCCGACTATTGGCAGCGTGTGAATTCCCCGAGCACGACGCCGGGCGGAGCCACGATTCCCACGCAGGGTGGGGCGAGCACCGTTCAGGAAGGCCTGTCGCAGGTCGCATTCAGTCAGGTCGGCCTCATCCTCTGCGCTGCGACCGCTGCATACAGCCAGCGCTCGGACATCACATTCGTACCGATCAACGGATTACCCGAATCTGCTTTGGGTCTCGTGTGGCGTACCGATCTCGAAAGCCCACGACTTCGCGCTTTCGCGAAAGCGATCGAGGAAGCGCACACCTGTCCCTCCTGACGTCGATCAGTAAGTCGCGGAAGGAGTCCGGGGCATTGAGATGCATCGTGTGTGAGATGATCGCGCCATGTCTGCGATCACCGACTACTTCACCGCGCGCACGGATGAGCATGCCACCTCTGCCCTCGCGGGACTCGTCGACTTGGAACCAGAGGTGATGGAGGCGAACGCAGCTTCTCGCCCGCGGGTCCAGTTGGCTGCGAGTGGGACTCCAGTTCTGCAGGCGAAAGGCGTCGATCCAGTTGTCGCGCTCGGCCGACTGGAAGCAGCCCTCACCGCTCGCCCCTACGACGAAGTTGCAAAAGGTCGACGCTGCGGGAAACTCGTCGCGATGAGCGACGACGGCGACACCCTCGTGCTCACGGTTACCGACGAATTACGCGATGCACTAGCGGAATTGAACGCTGACGGTGTCGCCGCCGCTGCGGCGGCCTGGGCAATCGACGAGACGAGTGAACCGTCGGAGGACTCAGTGCCGTTCCTGACCGCCTTCGCCGAACTAGCGACCAGAGCTGTGGCTCAGGGCGAACGGATGTACGGCTACGTCGTCATCTGAGCTTCGCAACTCCGCCGACCTGATTGGAAGGCTGTTCGTCTTCGACAACTCCGGATCTGACCGTCACCCCGGGATCTGCATGGCCAGATCGTTGCGGTCGAAATCGGAGAACTGCTGGGTGTCAGTGCAGTATCCACAGCTCGCTCCGAAGAACTCGGTGCGAGCGTTCGGATCGTCAAGTAGCCAGTACCGCAGCCACGCCGTGCTCGGCCCGCGCATATCGCCGCCGTTGATCGCCGTACCGAAGTGCGTGGCGCCGCGCAGTTCCAGATACTCGGCAGGCACGTGGTCTGCGTCCTCGTACATCGCCCGCACGATCGCCGGCCAAACGATTGCGTCGGCCTGGCCGGCCAGATAGAGAACCGGCTCGTCGATGAGATCGACATCATTGAGCGGGCCTGGTTGGATCGCGACGGCAGTGTCGACGCGGTCGTCGATCGCCGCGTTGATCGCCGCAGACCCGCCCTGCGAGTGCCCCACCGCACCAATGTGTTCCAGGTCGACTTTGCCGTAGAAGACACTCGACGGGCTGGCCGCTTTGTCCGCGATGAGGTCGATTCCCGACCGCATGGTGATGGCGAAGTTGCTTGCCGGTGTATTGGCGGCGACCACGATGAATCCGTGGCTGGCGTAGTGGCGCAGCAAAGAGGTGTACGCACCGGGGAGCACACCGGTCCCGTTCCCCCAGATCACAACAGGGTGCTTCTCGCCGCGCGCGCCGAGCTGGCGCGGGTAGTACAGAGTGTGCACCAGCCCGATCGAGACGTTCGGCGTGTACGGCCCTGCACTCGCCCAATCGTGCCCGACGCTCGGGATGCCGGGCGCATCGGCAGCCGCTGTTCCGGTTGCGCCCGTGAGTCCTAGCGTCGCGCACAACGCAACCGCCGCTGCAGCATTCACGAAATGTTTCAGAGACTTTCGCATGAAAGTCAACCTTTCGAAGTTGATCCGGAGTGACGTGTATTACATATTCACGGGAAGGCAACCCGTCGGCTTTGTTTCAGGAAACGGACTATCCCAGAAGTGTTGTGTCTGTGGACAAAATCATCGTTCTCGGTGGATGCCCGGGCGACGCGAATACCCAGAGCGCAAGGTCGAGATCGCCTCGGCCTACGGCTTCCGCGCGGATTGCTCGGCACACAGCCGTAGGAAATGTTCGACGATCTGCGTGTTCTGGCCGTCCCTTGCCACGGCTGCGATCTTCCGTGGGGGCAGTTCGAATATCTCGCCCACAGTGCACCCGCGTTCGGATGCTCGCTCGGCACTGGAGAGTTCGAGGATGACAGCACCGATCCCTTCGTACGCGAAATCCGCGAAGGCATCGCGGTGCTGTGACCTCATCACGAATGCGTGGTCGATTCGCGGTTCGATCGACCGCAGATGGCGATAGACATCGGAAGTTTCGAACCGTGGTGCGACAACCAAGCCGATGCGCATGAGATCTTCGCCGATGAATACCCCGTCCACCGGTGACGGGGTACCGGGCGGGCAGACGAGCCGCAACTTGTGGTCCGGAAGGCGCACCGTGCGCGTCCCGGGAACACCGGTGGGCGGCGACTCCATTATTGCCACGTCAGCGGTGCCTGCCATGACCGGGTGAATCGCATCGGCCACGGATGACCCAGGCGGATCCGAGATAGTGATCCTCAGGTTCGGCACCTCCGTGCGCAGCGCTCCGAGCAGTACCGCTGCGGGATCGTCCGCAAGGCTCGCTGTCGTGGCAACACTGAGGCGGGGGACTGCTGGCAGTAAGGACTCGCTGTCGACCACTAATCGGTCGAGCGCGGCCAGCGCTTCGCGTGCTGGATCGATGAGATTCCGTCCGCGCGCCGTCAGCGTCGCGCCGGTCCGGCCTCGATTGAAAAGCCGTCCTCCGACGCGTCTTTCGAGCCGCGCAATTGATTGAGAGACGCTCGATGTTCCCGTGAACTGATTTGCCGCTGCCGCCGTGATACTGCCGTGTTCGACGACGGCAAGGAAGTCTTGTAGCTGCCGCGGATCGATTCGCGGGGTGGCGGACTCTCCGAACTTGCTCATCCGGCGTTCCCCATTCCACCTTCGTCACGTAATCGGCTGGTCGTCTCGATAAACGCTTGTGCCGCAGGCGATGGCGTCGAACCGTGGAACATCCAGATATCACGAGTGAGCGGGGGCCGAGTACGACACAGCACCACACCTTCTCCGACTGTATCGGCGACAGATTCGGGAAGGAAAGCGACGCCGACTCCCGCGCGTACAAGTGGGATCATCGAAGCCACAGAGATAGTCTCCGCAACCACCGCCTCGTCCACAGTGCCTTCGCCCAGGCGTTCCGCCAACAGTCGCCGAGTGACATCGTCACGCGGGCTGGTGATCAATCCGATTCGCAACAGATCCGTCAACGCCGCTGCCCCCTCGCCTTCACTTCGTGCGGCGGGCACCAGCGCAACGATTTGTTGCCGGCCGAGAAGGATACGTTCAACGCCCTCGTCGAACACCTCGTCCACCCCGAGGCCGATATCAGCCTGACCCGAGGCGACCACCGTTCCGATTCCGTCGGTGTCGTTGCTGAGCATCGTCACCGCAACGTTCGGAAACTTTCTTTTGAACGCACCCAAGGCCGTGGCCGCTGGATCACGCGCCAATGTTCGCGGACACACGACCGTCAGCCGACCCCGCTGCACGACGTTCAATGGATGCAAAGCGTGATCCAAATCCCGGTATGCCCGAAGTACTTGGGCCGCCGGACCTGTGAGATCGCGTCCAGCGTCGGTCAGGGTGACTCCCCGCGAGCCACGGCAGACGAGCGTCAGGCCGCACTCTTTCTCCATCCTGGCCAGAGCCTCCGAGATCGTCGGCTGGCTGACCCCCAGTCCGCGAGCCGCAGCGGAAATGCTGCCCCGATCAGCAAGGGCGAGAAAGTATTCCAGATGACGCCGGTCCATTCGGGGTTCCCTTCTCCTGGCAGTCCTCGCGCGCGCCCGATTTTGCGCCCGTCAGACATAGGGAAACCCTATGGCATACCTCTCGAATGTGGCGTAGACGGGAAGAAGAATCCCGTGATCTGCTTCACATATGAACGCAGTGAGCAACAACCCGGGGAGCTTCGACCAGAGGCACCCGTCTGCTTTTGTCGAGCACCTATCGCCGCCTGCGAGCACTACGGAGGAGGCGCCGAAATGACCGAAACCATCACCACAAGTTCGCCATCCGGTGCTACGTCACCCCGTTCCGTGAGGCGGGCGCGCTCTGAGCCGAAGCCCGCTCGACAGCGTCGATCCGGTACGCGACTCATCATCGGGGTACGACTGGCCCAGGTCGCGCTGCTTCTGGTCCTACTCGGAGCGTGGCAGCTCGTCGCATCGCACGGTTGGATCGAGCCAGTTCTGGCCAAAACGCCAGGCGAGGCCTGGAACTACTTCACCGCAGCGGTGCAGTCGGGCGAGATTTCGTCGAACTTGCGTGCCACGATGACTGCCGTCGTGATCGCGTGGATCCTCGCTAGCGCAGTCGGGGTGGCGGTCGGACTCTCTCTCGGACTGCTTCCGACCCTCGAACGCATCATGAGTCCGTTCCTGGATGCGGCGAATGCCATGCCACGTCTTGCGCTGGCGCCTCTGCTTATCGTCATCTTCGGGATCACGATGACGGCGAAGGTCGCTCTCGCGTTCACACTCGTCTTCTTCATCGTCTGCTCGAGTGCACGAGCCGGTGTGAAGTCAGTGGACGACGAATGGCTCCGACTATCCACTGTCCTGAATGCCAGTAAGACACAAGTGTTCTGGCACATCCTCCTCCCCGTCGCAACACCTGGCATTTTTGCCGGTCTTCGGTTGGGGCTGATCTATTCGCTACTTGGCGTTGTCGGTTCGGAACTGATCTCGTCACGGGACGGGCTGGGCCAGCTTGTGTCGATCTACTCGGCCCAGTTCCGGATGGAAGCGGTCTACGCGATCCTCATACTTCTCGCAATCGTCGCAGTCGTCCTCAACCAGGTCATGAACTTCGCCGAGCGCTACCTCCTTCGGTGGCAGCCGCCGGCTCGACGATGACAGGAATCATCATGGATACCAACGTGATTACACCCGCCGTACAACTCGACGGACTGACGATATCCTTCCCCTCACCCGACGGGTCGGCGAAAACTGTGGTCGACAATCTCGACCTCACAATCCCTCGCGGACAGTTCGTCAGCCTGGTCGGCAGGAGTGGTTGCGGAAAGACCACCCTGCTCAACGCGCTCGCTGGATTGGTGGACGCGACGGAAGGCAAAACCGAGGTCCTCGGCACAACACCATTCGACGCTCGCTCCCGGATGGGCTTCATGATGGCCCGAGATGCCCTGTTCCCGTGGCGAACAGCGCGGAAGAACGTCGAGTACGGCCTCGAGTTGAGAGGAGTACCCAAGGCGGAGAGACGAACTCAATCCGCGCGCTGGCTTGCGGCCGTTCAAATGTCCGAGGCGTCACAGCTGTGGACTTGGCAGCTGTCCCAAGGGATGCGCCAGCGTGTCGCGTTGGCCCGGACGTGGGCTCTGGATCCGGACATCTTGTTGATGGACGAGCCGTTTGCCGCCCTCGATGCGCAAACCCGCGTCGAAGTACAGCGCGAATTCCTCGAGCTTTGGCAGTCCGAGGTCGGCCGGACGGTCATCTTCGTAACCCACGACCTCGGCGAAGCCATCTGTCTCTCCGACCGCGTTCTGCTGCTCGGGGCCGGCCGGGTGATCGACGACGTCAGCATTGACATCGAACGCCCCCGCGAACTCGAAACCCTCACCGCCGAACCTCGATACATCGAAATCTTCAACCGGCTGCGTGGTCAGCTCGACCACTGATGTGCCCAGCCAACTCAGCTTGATTTCTGATGCGCCCAGCCATCAAGGAACAGGAATCCCATGAAACTTCGACCTTTTGTCGGCACAGTCATTGCAGCGGCCCTACTGCTTTCCGCGTGTGGAGGGGGAGGGCGTCCGAACGACGGTAGCGTCGCCATCGGGGTCTACCCTGCGAGTGCTTTGTCCCTGCCTGTCTACGTCGCTGTCCAACAAGGAATGTTCGACAAGGAAGGCCTCCACGTCGAGCTCATCGACGGAAAGAACGGGCCCGAACTCATCAGCGGTCTCATCGGCGGCACAACCGATCTCGCGGTCGGTGCACCCGGAACCGTCGTGCCGGCCATAGAGCAAGGGCAGAGTCTGCGGCCACTGTCCCCGTACGGGTCGATCGATCTTGCCATCGCCGTGACGAAAGACAGCGGCATCACCACCATCGAGGATTTGCCCGGCAAGCGGATCGCCATACCGTCACGTGGCGGCGCGGCCGAGCAATTCGTCAATCAGCTTCTCGCAGAGAGAAACATCGACGCCTCCACGGTGCAATTCATCGCAGCGGCACCCACCGCGAGTCAGATACCACTCGCACGAAAGGGCGACATAGATGCCGCCGTTCTCACCGCTGCCAGCCAGGCCGTATTCGATGCTCAAGGAATTCCGATGACGGCGATTACAGAAGTAGACCCGGTGGGCTCTGACGGCGTGAGTTCATACGGCCTGGGCACGGTGCTCGTCACGACAGCCACATTCGCTGAATCCGATGCTGCTGCCCCCGTGTGTGCGGCGCTCGAGGCCGCAGCAGGGTGGATAGCCGATCCTGCGAACGAGCTAGCAGGAGCTCAACTTCTCACCGAGCGAATGAATGTTCCTGCTGACAAAGCCAACCAGGTGTGGGCTTCGCAGAAGAGTCTCTGGCCTGTGCAGATTTCGGCCGACCGATGGACCCAGAACGTCAGATGGGTGAACAACCAGACCTCGGGCAAGTCCGACGCAGACGTTCCTTTCGACCCCCTCTGCTGACCAACGCCCCCATACACAATCCAGTTCGTCTACCACGAAAGAGAAGCAACGATGACACAACTCGCTGACCAGTCAACACAATCCGAGTCCCAGCACGATCGCCGGCAGCTCACCGAGGCTTGGTCTGCAGTCACCGACAGCCTTGCGACATTCGGTTCGACCGCTGCCGCTACCGGATCGCCGCTGGACAGCGCCGAAGGTGTACGGCACGCACTTCGTCTGTTCGGATACCTCGCCGAGATGAACATCGAGCGCCAAGACGTACTCCGGCCTGAACTCTTCACCCTGATGTCACCGATGCGAAAGTTCTGGGGAGACGGCATCGACGTCGACTACTGGACTGCGATGATCGACCCCAACGAGACATACCGTATTCACGGTAACCGTGGCACAGTGCCGTACGTCGCCGTTCTCGCCAATCGTGTCGGCGCGTCTGGGACCGACCGGGTCGCCGACAACATCGTCATCGACGACAAGGTGTGTGACGCGGACGGCAACTTCGAGATCTTCGTCGCACAAGAGCTGGAGGGGCGCAGCGGCATTCGGCTGGATGAGCGCTGCTTCGACGTAGTAGTGCGTGTGTATCACAAGACGCGTAACGCGGAGATCGATCCTGTTCTCCACATCGAGCGCCTCGGTCCGCCGCCTGGTGCACGCCCCGATCTCGACACGGCGTGGCTGACCCAGCGCCTCACGAAACTTGCTCGTGGCATGGACGTGAGCCTTCGACGCAGTCTTCAGCTCATCGAAACACTCAGTCAGTCTCCCAACGAGATTCGCGTGACCTCGGAGCAGCGAGGGTGGGGAGACTTCTACGGCACCAGCTCCAACCAATACGTTGCCGGCTGGTGGTCACTGAAAGACGCTACTGCCGTGGACATTACGTTCACCATCCCGGACTGCACCTACTTCGGAGTGATGCTGTACAACCACTGGTTCGAGTCCTTCGAGTACCGCGACCACACCGTCAATCTCAACGACGCACACTTCGAGCGCAATGACGATGGAACGGTGACGATCCGAATCGGGGGAGCAGAAGGTGACAGAAACCGACTGAACCCCTGCAACCACACCGAAGGAATTCTGTTGGCGCGCTGCCTGGAGCCGGCTGAGGATGTCACTTCGCCTCATGTGGAGATCATTCGATGACCGACGAAGTAGACCTGCCGTTGGCAGGTGTCCGAGTAGTGGAGATCGGTCAACTGATCGCAATACCCAGCGCCGGGCAGCAGTTGTCCGATCTCGGCGCCGAGGTCATCAAGCTCGAGCCTCCAGGTGGTGAACCGGCCCGACAAATCGACGCCGACTACGCGCGCGGCATCTTCTACGGGTACAACCGTGGAAAGCGTTCAATCTGCCTCGACCTCAAAGACTCCGCCGATCTGCAGCGAGCTCGGGATCTGATCGCGTCGAGCGACATCTTGCTGCACAATCTTCGCCCGGGAACCCTCGATCGATTGGGATTCTCCTCTGCCGAACTCCAACGCCTGCGACCGGAAATCATCGCCGTCTCGGTGAGCGGGTACGGGGCGGAAGGCCCGTCCGCCACCCGCGCGGGGCTCGACATCGCTGCGCAAGCAGAGAGCGGACTGATGTCGGTGACGGGTGAGGCGGATAGCCCGCCACAACGTGTGGGCGCACCGGTCATAGATCATGCAACGAGCTACGTTGTCGCTCAAGCGGTACTGGCAGCGCTACTTCGACGTGAGCGCACCGGCAAAGGATCGTCCGTCCGAGTCTCCCTGCTGGACGTCGCAATCCACTTGCAGACCGCCAACTGGATCGAGTGGCAGGTATCCGGAAAGCCCATGAGTCGCAAAGGGAACGGACAACCGAGCGTCGCACCGGCGGCAGACGTCTTTCGTGCCGTCGACGGCGAGCTGGTGATCAGCGGATACCAACCGCAAGCCTGGATTGAACTGTGCAAGGCAATCGACCTGCCGGAGTTGGCCGACGACCCGCGGTTCACCACCAACGCGCTGCGCGTGGAAAACCGTGTTGACCTCGTCGCCACGATCGAGAAGCAGCTGTGCCACCGTAGCGCCGCGGAAGCGGTAGAGCATCTCACTGCGGCCGGAGTGGTTGCCGCAGTTGCGCGTGACTACGACCAGGTAATTTGCGCCGACGATGTGATTGCGAACCGTACCTTCATCCCCGGCACCAACGAACATGGCGAACAGTATTTGACGCCTGCCATGCCCTATCGCGCCGAACCTCCGATGGCACGAACTGAACTTTCACAGGTTCCGGCCTTGAACGAGTGGACAACATCGACGCGCTGAATGCGCCGTTCGGGTCGAAATTGACTTTGCACCAACGTAACTGACAAACAGATAGCCATGCACCATCGAGGAGATGTCCAGTGCTGACCACCGCATTTACCGAGACATTCGGAGTTCGCCACCCAATCGTGCAGGGCGGCATGCAATGGGTGGGGAGAGCAGAACTCGTAGCGGCAGTTGCAAACGCCGGCGCGCTCGGCATGCTCACTGCCCTGACACAGCCGACACCTGACGATCTTGCCCGAGAAATATCCCGAACGCGCGAGCTCACCGATCAACCTTTCGGGGTCAACCTCACAATCCTCCCGACGATCACACCTCCGCCCTACGATGAGTATCGCAACGTGATCATCGACTGCGGAGTGAAAGTCGTCGAGACAGCTGGATCGTCTCCCGCGCCCCATCTGCCGCACTTTCACGGCGCAGGCATCAAGGTTCTCCACAAGTGCACCAGCGTCCGCCACGCGGTCAAAGCCCAGGCCCTCGGTGTCGACGGCATCAGCATCGACGGGTTCGAATGTGCCGGGCATCCAGGGGAAGACGACGTACCGGGTCTCGTCCTCATCGCTGCAGCAGCAGAGCGGATCAGCATTCCCATGATCGCGTCCGGTGGATTTGCCGACGCGCGAGGATTGGTGGCCGCCCTGGCGCTTGGCGCCGACGGCATCAACATGGGCACTCGGTTCATGTGTACCGAGGAGTCCCCGATTCACCACAACATCAAGCAGGCGATAGTCGCTGCCTCGGAGGTCGACACGGAACTGATTTTCAGGTCACTACGCAATACCGCACGGGTAGCACGCAACAGCATCAGCCAAGAAGTTGTCGAAATCCTTTCCAGTGGTGGCAAATTCGAAGACGTTCGACATCTTGTGGCCGGTGCGCGGGGCCGAGCGGTGTTCGACAGCGGCGACCAGGAGGCTGGCATCTGGACGGCTGGCACTGTGCAAGGATTGATTCACGACATCCCCACAGTGGGTGAATTGGTGGAACGTATTGTCGCAGAGTCCGAAGCACTGATTGCCGGACGGCTTACCGGCCTCCTGGATCCTCTCAGCGCCTGACTACGTCCGAACCCACTGGGCGCTACCGTCGGCCAGTTCTTCGCGAATGCCCCTGCCGTTGCGCTCGTCGACCCGCGTGCCGCCGATACCTCGTCCTCGATGCGTCGTGCGGTGACGGGGAGCTCTTCCAGATCGCCTCGCGGCTCGCCATCGCCGCTCGATCGTTTCGGGTGCATCCCGACGATCATTGACGCCAGGACGAGGAAAGGAGGTGTACTCCGAATTGCTTGAGGTCATCAGAGTGACAACCGCAAGGATTTCGATCGGCACCGAGCACGACCTACTCAATGTTGTGTCCATGGTGCTACCAACCCTGTTGTCACCCGCGCCATTGCGATCAACGCACTGTTGCCAGAGTTCCAATAGTTCTTGTGCACATCCAGATTCGGTATGAGTCGGCCAGCACGCGCATAACATCACCGTCGGTCCGAAGTAGCTTCCCCACGCCACGCCGACACTTCTTGGCTTCGACTGAGTACCACCCAGCGTGGTCCGAGAACATGTTGGCCAATCGGGAGGCGACGGTGACCATCGGAAGTGAAAAGATTTCTGTGAACACAACCCTGTTGACAGGGAAAGAGGCGGAGAGCGCCTTCGAACGGTTCGTCGAGTACAACCCTACGTGATCGGTGTACAAGACATGCGCGGCATGAAATCTTTCTGTGTTCGCTCTCGAACGGCGCCAAACCTGATTCCCCGCAACAAGAACAACCCTTTACTCCCGCTCGACCGGTATCGACTGTCCGGACTCAGGGACCGCGGGCGCGTACCTGGGCCCGTTCCCTAGCGGTGGGTCGGGGTTACCACCGAACCACCGACGAAACCGTTGTTATAACTGTCCCAAAGATCCCACAAGGTCTGCAACCCTGTCAGTCAGGGCGATTTGGCAGCGGCGCAACCGAGACCGTGCACGTCGGGCCGGGCAGCTAGTCGTCATCTGCGTTGAGCACACAATCTCGACGTCCCTCTGTTCGGTCCAGGACGGTCGCTATCGACAGCTCCGCTAGGCCTTCAGCAGGAGGTCTGCAATTTTCTCTGCGGTTTCCTTTGCGGATCCTGGGTTCTGGCCGGTGACGAGGTTTCCGTCGACGACTGCGTAGGACACGAAGGGCAGTTTCGCCTTTTCGTACAGTGCGCCACGCGCTTTGGCTTTTTCCTCGGCGTTGTAGGGTACGAGTTTGTCGACGCGGGCGAGTTTTTCCTCGCGCCAGGCGAATCCGGTGAGTTTGCGGCCGGCGATGAGGTAGCTGCCGTCGGACAGTGTGGTGTCGAGAAGTCCGCAGTACCCGTGGCACACCGACGACACGATCCCGCCGCGTTCGAAGATTTCCCGGGTGATGCGTTGCAAACCTTCGCTACCGGGAAAGTCGTACATGACTGCATGCCCGCCGGTGAAGAAGATCGCATCGTAGTCAGCGGAGTCAACCTGTTCGGGGCTGGCGGTGGAGTCGAGTAGCGCCATCCGAGCAGGGTTGGACCGCCATGCCTTTGCGCTCTTGTCGTAGTTCGGGAACTTGAGCGATCGCGGTTCCAAGGGCACCGCTCCGCCCTCGGGGCTGACTAAAGTCTGCTCGAAACCGTGGTCGTCGAAAACCTGCCAGGCATGACTGAGCTCGGACAGCCACAACCCGGTCTTATGAGACGGATCGTCGTAGTGGCCGACGTTGGTGACTACGTTCAAGATTCGCTTGGTCATCGAACTCTTCTCTCGATCGCTTTGGTCAGTGGATCTCACCCTTGTACCGCCAGAATCGCAGCAAAAGCTGCTCGCACCCGATCTGCAGCCTCACCGGCCGTGGCCGTCGACATTTTGCCGTCGAGATGCAGACAAGCCAAACCGTGCGCCAATGCCCATGCCGCCGACGCCAACGCCTCGGAATCCGCATCCGGAAAGACAAGCGTCATCCCCATCTGCATCAACAGATGAATCTCTCCAGCCGCTTGCACGCGCTCGTCGTTACCCGTGTCGCACTCGTTGCCGAACATCAACCGGAAGAGCGCCGGTCGCCGCAGCGCGAACTCGACGTAGGCGACTGCGAATTCGGCAAGATCCGCCGACGTCGACGGTAGCTCGCGGCCGTCTGTCAGGTCCGCCTTCAGATCGCGCAACCCTTGCGCGGCGAGAGCAGATTCGAGCGCTTCACGATCAGCGAAATGTCGGTACGGCGCAGTCGCCGACACACCGACCTCGCGCGCGATCGCGCGCATCGAAAACGGCTCACCTGCCTCGAGCATGCGCATCGCCGACGCCAGCAGCGAGGCCTTCAGATCACCGTGATGGTAGCCACCCTTGACTGATGTTGACACCGTTAACTTTCCTTTCTACGCTCATGTGAGCAATGTAAACATACCGCATTCAGGAGCGCCGATGCCATTCACCGACCCTGCACCCGACAAGTTGGAGACTGACAGCACAGTCTCTCCGGTCTTCGCCCCGTTCACTCTTCCCAGTGGGGCGACACTCCCCAACCGGATGGTCAAGGCAGCCATGGAGGAGAACATGGCCGCAGCTGGACAGCTCCCCGGCAAAGAGCTGTTCGAGCTGTACCACCGCTGGAGCCGAGGAGGGGTGGGAACGATCATCACCGGCAACGTCATGGTTCACGCGGAGGCGCTGACCGGGCCGGCCGGCGTCGTTCTCGACGCACAATCCCCAATCGGGCCGTTCCGCGAATGGGCGGATGCCGCACAGGGCGGAGGTGCGAAAGTGTGGATGCAGATCAATCACCCCGGTCGGCAGATTCAAGCCGACATGCCCGGTGTCGCATGGTCTCCGTCGGCCACTCGCGTCGAACTCGGCAAGAACAGCAAGCGATTTGCGCATCCCCAGGCCATGACCGCACGGCAGATAAACGACACCGTCAACCGTTTCGCAACAGCAGCACGTCGCGCAGAGGAAGCTGGTTTCGACGGCGTGGAAATCCATGCCGCACACGGCTATCTGCTCTCGCAGTTTCTCTCTCCGTTGGTCAATCAGCGCACCGACGAATGGGGCGGCACCCTAGAGAACCGAGCGCGATTGCTTCTCGACATCGTCCGCACAGTGCGCAGGGTTGTCGACCCGACGTTCACGGTTGCCGTCAAACTCAATTCCGCGGATTTCCAGCGCGGAGGATTCGACTCCGACGACGCAGCGCAAGTGATCGCCATGCTCGCACCACTCGGTGTCGACGTCGTCGAACTGTCCGGAGGGAGCTACGAAGCACCGGCCATGACCGGCCAAGGCCCGGACGATCGCACCCTCGCTCGGGAGGCCTACTTTCTGACTCTTGCAGAGGAACTGGCCGAGGCCAGCCCGGTGCCGTTGATGTTGACCGGCGGTGTGGTTCGGCGACCTGTTGCCGAGCAGGTCCTGGCGAGCGGTGTGGATTTGGTCGGCATGGGCAGTGCGTTGGCGATCGATCCCGATCTGCCGAATCGGTGGCGCCTCGATGCCGCAGCCTCCGTCGAATTAGCCCCGGTGACCATCAAGGACAAGGCCATGGCGTCGGCGGCGAGCATGGCTCGCGTGCGACAGCAGCTTCGACGATTAGGCCGAGGCAAGTCCACGCGGCCGACGGCCAGCCCTGTGGTCGCACTATTGAAAGAGCAGCTGCTGCAGCGCCGCGCGCTCCGGCGGTATCGCCGCTGGTTACAGCACCGCACCCCCTCGATCGGGTAATGCGGACAGTTTCCCGTCATTTCGGCGGCGAACCCAGACAGTGTTGACAGTGCTTACATTCACCCTTAGCCTGATGTAAGCAATGTAAACATTGAATGGTCGACAGAACGAACGGAAGCATGAAAATGACGAACACAGCGACAACCGTCAAGGTCGATCTGGGCGGCCGGACCGTCGAAATCCCGAAGGACGGCCTGTTCGACCGCTACCGGATGGATGTGCCGCTCGACAAGGTCGCCGCCGACCCGCGGGTCCCGAGTGTCGACTTCTTCCGCACGCTTCCGAAAACGCAGGTCCAATCGCCGATCGGCACGACAAGGACGCCGAACTTCTACTACGCGATGTCCTCCGCGCGTTTGACCATGGTGGCCCCGAGCAGGGCGATCCGTAAGCGGATCCCAAAGGAGCTGGCGCCGCTGGAAATCGCACCCGGGTTCGGGCTGGTGTCAGTGATGGCGTTCCGCTACGACGTGTGCGACATCGATTTCTACACCGAGGCGGCTGTGGGTGTGGCGGTTCGCCCGGCGCGCCACGGCGGACTTACCACGGCCGCTGCCGATCTGGTTGCCGCCCTCGGTGACGATCACCTGCACTCCTATGTGCTCTCACTTCCGGTCAACACCGACATCGCCCAGGTGCGCGGCCATGACGGGTACGGGTTCCCCAAGTGGGTCACCGATCTCGATGTCGGCATCGACCACGCACGCACCACGGCCCGCATCGCCAACGCGGACGGCGGCGTCGACATCGCCTTCTCCGCCCCCACCCCGGAGCAGAAGACGTTCGAAACGGGCACGAACGTCTCCACCCTCACCTCGTACACGAAGCGAGACGGATCCTGGCACTCGACCCTCAACCAAACCAACGTCCTCGCCAGCGGAACGTCGTTGTTTCCTCGCGGATTCGATCTGACTCTCGGCGAGGGCAGGATGTCCGACGACCTACGCGCACTCCGGCCCATCCGCACGATCAGATTCGATGCCACCACCTCGGCTCAGGCCGCTCTGCACATGCCGGTCCCGGTCTCGGTTCGCTGACACCTCGTATCGACCGAACATTTCAGGAGTACACCGACATGACCGCAACGACCTACACCTCCACAGATCCCCGCGCGGCGCTGCCCGCCACACTGACCACAGGATTACTCGAACGGCTGACAGAACGAGTTACGGCCTCGCCCGGCGCTCCCCGCTCGATCACCACTGCCCCGTACACCGGTTCACCACTCGCAGACTTCCCGGTCTCGGCCCCGGCTGACGTCGACGAAGCATTCGTTCGTGCCCGCCGCGCCCAGGCGAGATGGGCAGCGACTTCCGTAGCGGAGCGTGCCAGCGTGTTACTGCGTTTCCATGATCTGGTCCTGAAGAATCAGAACACCGGGCTCGACCTGATGCAGGCTGAGAACGGCAAGACTCGTCGCGATGCGTACCTCGAGATCGCCGACGCTGCCATCGCCGCCCGCTACTACGGCCGCACCGGACCGAAAGTTCTTGAACCCGAACGTCGCCGGGGGGCTCTGCCCTTTCTCACCCGCACGTCCGAGCTGCACCACCCGAAAGGGGTGGTGGCGATCATCTCGCCATGGAACTATCCACTGTCGATGGCGGCGACGGACGCCATCGCCGCACTGATGGCCGGAAATGCTGTGGTGCAGAAGCCCGACACCCAGACCGCGCTGACCGCCTTGTGGGCCATGGACCTGATGTACCAAGCGGGCCTACCGGCCGATGTGTGGCAGATGGTGATCGGCCGAGGCAGTTCGATCGGGGACCCACTCTTGGCGAACGCGGACTACATCATGTTCACAGGGTCCACGGCGACCGGTCGAGACATCGCCCGCGGCGCGGGCCAGCGGCTGATCGGGGCGTCACTCGAACTGGGCGGCAAGAACGCGATGCTCGTCCTCGACGACGCAGATCTCGATCGGGCAGCCGAAGGGGCCGTGCGCGCTGCGTTCCCGTCGGCAGGACAATTGTGCGTCTCGGTGGAGCGCCTGTATGTCGCCGAGTCCGTACACGACGAGTTCGTTGCCAAGTTCGTTCAGCGAACCTCTGCCTTGACCATCGGAGCCTCCTACGACTACGGGGTCGACGTCGGGAGTCTCACCACCGACAAACAACTGAAGACAGTGTCGGCTCATGTCGACGACGCCGTCGCGAAGGGCGCACGCCTTCTGGCCGGAGGGAAGCCACGTCCAGACCTGGGGCCGCTGTTCTACGAGCCGACCATCCTCGCCGACGTCACACCAGAGATGACGTTGCACACGGACGAGACGTTCGGTCCGGTCGTCTCGATCTACGCCGTCGCCGATGACGACGAGGCAGTTGCACGGGCAAACGACACCGTCTACGGACTCAACAGCAGCGTGTGGGGTCGCGACGCCACCCGCGCCCGCTCAGTCGCTGCCCGATTGCGTTCGGGGACCGTGAACATCAACGACGCCTTCGCCGCGGCGTGGGGCAGCATCGACTCGCCGATGGGCGGAATGGGCGATTCCGGCCTCGGGCGTCGGCACGGTATCGACGGCATCCTCAAATACACCGAAGCCCAAACCATCGCCCACCAGTCGCGATTCGGTTTCTACCCACCAGCGGGAATCCCCTGGAACGCGTGGGCACCCGTGGTGAACGCCGCGCTACGCATCTGGAAAACCATCGGCGCACGCTGACAAACACCGCCTGCCAACCGATTTCGACTACCACCACAGGAGAGGCAAGATGAGCACCGTCACCCCCACCATGCGAGCGATCGTCGTCGACGAGAAGAAGAACCTCGTCGTAGAGGAAGTACCGACCCCAACGCCCGCACCTGGCGAGGTCCTGATTCGCGTTGCCGCCGCCGGTATCAACCGCGGTGACGTGATGCAGCGGCAGGGACTCTATCCGCCACCGCCGGGTATCAGCGACATCATGGGTCTCGAAATCTCCGGCACCGTCGTCGCCCTTGGTCCCGGCGTCGACGGTCCGGCACTGGGCCACGAAGTGTGTGCCCTGATCGCCGGAGGCGGGTACGCAGAATACGCAGTAGTCCCCGCATCTCAGTTACTACCTGTACCCGCAGGCGTGACTCTGATCGATTCCGCTGCTCTGCCCGAGGTGGCGAGCACCGTCTGGTCCACGATCGTCACCGACGCAGGCCTGCAAGCCGGCGATCTGCTTCTCGTCCACGGCGGCGGCAGCGGAATCGGAACCCATGCCATTCAGGTGGCCAAGGCGCTGGGGGCGCGCGTCGCGGTCACCGTCGGATCAGAGGCCAAGGCGCAGCGCTGCCGAGACCTCGGTGCCGACATCGTGCTCAACTACCGAGATCAGGACTTCGCAGCCGAACTGGCGGGCCAGGTAGACGTCATCCTCGACATCATGGGTGGGAGCTACCTCAGCCGCAACATCGATGCCCTCGCTGTCGGAGGTCGGCTGGTGATCATCGGCATGCAGGGAGGCTTCACCGGTGAGGCGAACGTCGGTGCACTCATCGGTAAACGTGCGCGAATCATCGGCCTCAACGTGCGCAACCGCCAGCTGACTGGCCCCGGCTCGAAGGCGGAGATCGTTGCGGCCGTCGCCACTGACGAGTGGCCGTTGATCGAACAAGGGCTTATTCGACCGATCATTTCGGCAAAGCTACCCCTGGCCGATGCAGACGAGGGGCAGGCGTTGCTCGAATCGAAAGACTCGGTGGGAAAAGTCCTTCTCCTGCCGCAGAGTTCGTGACAGATCTCAACCGACTGGAGCGAATGGCCCCTCACAGGGCACCCACCGCGCACGCACACACAGAATCACCCTCACCACCTTCATGAAGGGATGAGAAATGTCGAACACCGACACCGTCAAAGACCTCGGCGCCAAGCTGATGAACGGTGCGCACAAAATCGTGCTCACCGTCAGTGGAGGGCGACTGCTGTCCAAACCCTTCGGAATGCCGGTCGTCGAGCTGCACACGATCGGACGCTCGTCAGGACTCCCGCGGTCGTGTTACCTGACAACCCCTGTCCGAGAAAAGGACTGGATCGTGCTCGTCGCGTCGAAAGGCGGCGACGACCGCGATCCGGACTGGTACAAAAACCTCCAGGCCCACCCCGACGCCGAACTCGTCATGGACGGAGAACGCTTCGCGGTACACACACGCACCGCGTCCACAGAAGAACGAGCCGCACTGTGGCCCAAAGTCGTTGCTGCCTATAAAGGCTACGCAGCCTACCAACGACGAACACAGCGCGAAATACCACTGGTGATCTGCCAACGGTGAGAAACGACCACCACGCAGCACAAGACGAAGGCCCACCTCGTCCGTTGTGCACTCCGATTCGTCACCGCTTGCACAGCTCGAGCGCTCCCCTTGTCCTGATCGCGCCCGCGATGGCAATAGGGTCGCACTTCTACGAACCGCTGGTCGCAGAGTTCGCACGGCACGGGTGGGAGGCCCATGCTATTCGACGACGAGGATCCGAACGCGGCGAGCCCCGCGCCGACCGCAGACACGATTGGTCCTACCAGGACGAAATCGACGACATCGAGGACGCCATTACCTGTGCGCGGAGGGATCATCCCGAGCAGCCAATCCTGTTGCTCGGGCACAGTCTCGGCGGTCAACTCGTCGCCGGACACCAACTGAACCACCCGGCGGTCGAGGCAATGGTCACCGTAGCTGCTGCGCTCCCCCACCATCGAACCTACCGATTCTGCGGGCTACACGTCTTGCTCATGGGCGCAGTAGCCGTCCCGCTGCTCACCACACTGTTCGGCTACGTACCGACACCGGCTTTCGGCGGCCCCGGCGCTCGCACGTTGATGCGGCAATGGGCCCGCACGGTCATCACAGGCAACCCACCGTACAAAGCCGATCGGCCGATCGCGACGCCCGCTCTCGTCATCAGTTTCGCATCGGACGCCATGGCCCCACCACGATCGGTGGACATCTTCGCGGAGAAACTGTTCGAAACACGCGCGGTGACACGATGGCAGTACGAGCACGACGACGTCTTGCCCGGTGCGAGCAACGATCACGTCAGATGGGTCCGGGGAAGTTCACAGGTGGTCGCACGCATCGTTGCCTGGTGGGAGAAGCCACGGGCGACATCCGCCGCGGTTCGGTGAAACGAGTCGCATCCGCCGTCGGTGAAGGAGCGATGGCCGTACGCCAAATCCATGAATACTTCGAAAGGAGCTGACGACATGCCAGTAATGGGCACCGTGAAATTCCAGCGGTTCTTCAGGGCAGCGGCCGGACTGCAGGTCGACCGGAACGATCTCAAGCGCTATACCGATTTCATCGACGACAAGATCTACGACGTGATCCTGATCGGGAAAGCCTCCGCGAAAGCAAACTTGCGCGACGTGATCGAACCGTGGGACCTGCCGATCACCAAGGGATTACAGGAGAGCATCCACCGGTTCGAAAAACTCGACGAGGAGATCGAACTTCAACCGCTGCTCGATCAGCTCACGGCCCGCCCGCCCTTGGACGTGGCCCTCTCAGAGGAGACAGAGCAACGACTGCCGCTGATCGCAGGAGGGTTGAGCGTAGCGCTGGCGCAAACTTTCGCCACGGTCGAACCGGACCGCAAGAACCCCGGCACAGCCCAATGGACAGTCGCCTTCGACATCTTCCACCTACTTCTGTGATTACCACCCGTCCCGGCTGACAGCGCGTCTGAGTTCGAATATGCTGTCCGGCTGCGAAAATACCGGTGCGATTCAGAACTGCCTGTCAGTTGGCGTCGACGACGGAGGATTTCCGGCGAGAGGTGCGGTTTCCGCGCTCGATTCTCGAGCAGCGAGAACTCCAGTGAGGGACTCGATTACAGCCCTCAGATCTTCTGCCGTGAGCGAGTTCGGCTTACACGCCGAACCTCTGACACCGGTAATCCGCGTGGCCAGGCGGCGAGCAGAACTTGTCGATCGGCGATCACTCCTTCGGCTCATCTGAGAACCTTTCGTCTTCACTTTCTCGATCCCCGCATCGGGCGGGCCCTGCGCACTTCTGGGCGCGCACAGCTCAAGGCCCGGCAAGGAGACCAGCGAGGGTGATATGGCCTTGCCTTGACGAACACCCGCCCGATTGTTTGCCCCCTCGAACGGAACGGGTGCCCCCGACCCGACGAAGGTTATTGCGCACTGCTTGTAGACGACAGGGTCGAAAGTCCCAGTTCCATTGTGATGAGCAAGCTTTGACGGTGGCCGAAGTGTTCTCCCTTACAGCCGGTTCGGTGTGTGCACGAACACGGACATCGTTCGCAGCGACTCCGACGAACGAGCACCCGCGATGTTCGATGCCCGATCCACCCGCAAACATCGGGAAAAGACCTATTTTGCAAAAGCATTCGGAACAGACGTCTGCAAACCAAATACCAGGAACGGGCCACCTTTCCAGGCACCGCGGCTACTGCGCCGCTAGCGTGACGACCAAGATGTTCACCTTGCCATGCAAACGGCCATGTCACTTCTTGGCATCGAAGGCGACTGAACATGATTTATACCGATCGCACTGTTTATGGTTGAAGATGTGCGGACGACATGAACGTCGACTTCGCACGGATAGTGGGTCATCGGTGTTGTGTGCTCAATGCCGACGTCGGTCATACGCCCCGACTCGCACACGCAGAGTCGGGGCTCCGGCGGATCCGTTGCTGCACCGCCGCTACTGACGAAGTGCCGTACCGCGCCGCCCGCTTCGAATCGAGGCCGAAGGCGGCCACCGCTTTTGTCGGGACCAGGCAAAGCAGCGATCTTCAGGGACCGGAACACTTCCCCAAAGCTTCTGGCACTCTCGGTTGCAGAGTGCTAATTCGTGTGGTTATCATGTTCTCGCACAGTAAGTTCGGTCAACCGCCACAGTGGCGGTGACCTTTCTTTTCACGACATGGGAGGTGTGTTGCTGTGCTTCGTTTCGATCCTTTCACCGACATCGACGCGATCACCAAGTCCGTACTCGCCGCGGGAACCGGCAACGGACGCAGTCCACGGTTCATGCCGATGGACCTCTACAAGGTCGAGGACCAGTACGTCCTGCACGCCGATCTTCCGGGCGTCGACCCAGGATCAGTGGGCGTCCACATCGACGGCTCGACCCTGACGTTGACCGCGCACCGCACCGCCCTCTCCGAAGAGGGTGTGAGCTGGCTGGCGAGTGAGCGTTTCGCTGGAACATACAAACGGCAGCTGTCCATCAGCGACGACATCGACGCCCAACAGATCGAGGCCTCGTACGACAACGGCGTGTTGACGGTGACGTTGCCGATCGCAGAGAAGGCGAAACCGCGGCGGATCGAGGTCTCCTCCGGACCACCCTCCCGAACCGATAACGCCGGATCGACAACACAGGTGCAGATCGAAGCCTGATCCGCCTGGCCCGAACACCGCTTTGATGGTGGGGTGACTCCCGAGGACACGCGATGGGTTCTCGGGCCTCACCCACCATCGTTTCGATCTCCCACTGCACACCCGTGGCGCACACCGGTACATCCACCACACGAAAGAATCAGCGCGAGAACCCTTTAGCTGCCATGACTGCATCCACTATCCCCCCGCACGAACAATCCGACAACACCGACAACACCGAATCCCGCGCGCACACTCCACCCGATTGGTGGGATCACCACCGTCCGATCACCAGCGATGAATACAGCGACATGGCGTTGATGCTCGGTGCACTCTCGATACTGACGTTCTGGATGTTCGGCCTCGGCATCCTCCTCGGTGCCGCCGCCATCGGAACCGCCCTGGCAGCGCGCCGACCCGACACCCCCGGACGCGATCTGGGCGACAACACCGCCGGCGTGGTCGGGATCCTCACCGGCATTGCCGGAATCGCCTTCGGCGCCGTCTTCCTCACTGCAGCACTACCCCACCTGTAGAAAAACCGAATTTTGCACTAGTGGAATCGAATTGGTGCTTGTAGCAGGATCTCACAAGATCTGAAATCCGTCCCACCTTCAGGCGATGGCGGCAGCCACTATCCCCGGGCCATGTCCACAAACTTGGACAGGTGAAGCTGGTGCGCCACAGTGATTGTCGCGGTCGGGCCGTTACGGTGCTTACCCAGAATCAGGTCGGCTTCACCGCCACGGGGATCGTCTCGCTCGGTCGCGTCGGGTCGGTACAGCAGAATCACCATGTCGGCGTCCTGCTCGAGTGAACCGGACTCACGAAGGTCGGCGACCTGGGGACGCTTGTCGGTTCGCTGCTCGGGACCACGGTTGAGCTGACAGATCGCGACAACCGGAACTTCGAGCTCCTTCGCCAAAAGCTTTAGGCTACGGGAGAATTCGGAGACTTCCTGCTGACGGGACTCGACCTTTTTACCCGAGCTCATCAGCTGGAGGTAGTCGATGACGATCAGGCGAATGTCGTGTTTCTGCTTGAGCCGCCGCGCTTTTGCGCGAATTTCCATCATGGTGAGGTTGGGGGAGTCGTCGATGAAGAGCGGCGCCTCGCTGATCTCACTCATACGACGCGCGAGCTTGGTCCAGTCGTCGTCGGTCATCTTTCCGGAGCGCATGTCGCCGAGCTTGATCTTTGCCTCTGCGGACAGCAGACGCATGACGATCTCGGTTTTGCTCATTTCCAACGAGAACATGACGCTGGCCATGCCGTGCGTGATGGAGCAGGAACGCAGGAAATCCATTCCGAGCGTGGAATTGTGCGTCGGGACCATCGAATGACCGGCCAGGTACATGTGGTCGGCGTTGTCGACCTCGACGCAGCGAACCGGAACACTCGCAATTGGTCGAACATCGACAATGTAGCGCGATCCGCTGCGCGCAGTGCTTTTACTCGCTCGACGCTCCTTGTGCAGCATCGCTTTCCGCGTAAGACCGAACACTTCGTCATCAGTCGAGAAGGTCAAGGTGAATGCAGTCGACGAAGCCTCGGTGCGACCGTTGACTCGCTTTGTGCTCATTTGGCAGCGATAGCCAAGACTGACCACTAATTCCTGGGCATCGCGGACGAGGCGCTCGTTGGTTACCGAAAACTGAACGGAGCCAACGGCAGTCACAGTTCCATCAGTGTCGAGAAGCCCCGCAAGAACCGCACGACGCTGCGCCTCAGACCCACGGAGATACTGGACAGGGATGTGCTTGTTGCCCAGAACACCGACCGTACGTAGGCGTCCTTGAACCGTGCCGTACTCATTGCGGCACTTCTGGCACAGTCGCAGCCCGATCGAAGGTCCACCACAGTGTGAACAGGTTGGCGCAGGTACAGGGTCAGACGTGAAACGTGCTTTGCCGCCGCATGATTGACCGCACGTTCGCACCTGACTGGTGAACGGCACGAAGCTCTTTCCGCACACAACGCAATCGCGCGGAGCGACGGGATCTTCCGGGGCTAATTTAAGGCTGTAGCGCAAATGCGCCGACTTGGACGGAACTGCAACCAGGCCTTCGGCCTCGATCAACATGATGATCTCGGGATCAGCAGTGGTGAATTGTGCGCAGGCAGTAGAACCGTCACCCAGCCAAGCGCCAAGTGTGTAGGGCGGGACAAGGAGATCCTGCGTTGGTAGGTCGAGCGGCTTGGCATTCACGACAGAGTGATTAACGCGGCCATCCGCCGTTGCGCATCGCACCGTCGATGCGATCTCCGCCGTGGTTCGGACCTCGGCGAATGTCTTTTGATTCTTATAGCGGTTGTAACCTGTCTTGGCGTTCTGCGCTGAACGGCGCGAAGCACGCGTCTCCGTCAACCACTGATGCTGCTCGTCGGCCACCAACACTGTTCCATCGGAAAACTCGACCTCGTAGCAAGGACGGTCAACCATCACGTCGGTAGCGGCAACAACCCGCGTCGGCTTGCCGTGGTTGTCGATCAACAGATCGCCGACAGCAACGTCACCCATCGTGGTCCAGCCACTAGGCGTCGCGAGGGGAGTATCGAGGGCAAGCGCCTTGCCCACACCAGGACGGGCCGCGACGATAATCATCTGACCAGCGTGAAGGCCGTTGGTGATCTCGTCGAGATCCTTGAATCCGGTGGGCACACCGAGGGAAATTCCGCCGCGGCTGGCGATGGAGTCGATCTCGTCCATCGTGGGCTGGAGGAGCTCGGTGAGCGGTACGAAGTCCTCGGTGGTTCGACGCTCGGTGACCTCGAAGATCTCGGCCTGCGCGCGGTCGACAACCTCGGCCACGTCCTGACCCTCGGTGCCGGCGTAGCCGTACTGGACGATGCGAGTACCGGCGTCGACCAGACGACGCAGCACGGACTTCTCGGCCACGATCTCGGCATAGAAGGCGGCGTTGGCGGCTGTGGGCACTGTCTGGGTCAGCGTCACCAGGTAGGCAGCACCACCGATACGGCGGAGCTCACCTCGACGGTCGAGCTCGGCGGAGACCGTCACCGGGTCGGCGGGCTCGCCACGGCTGTAGAGGTCCAGGATCACGTCGTAGACGGACTGGTGGGCGGGCCGGTAGAAGTCACCCGGACGCAGTACCTCGAGGACGTCAGCGATGGCGTCCTTGCTCAGCAGCATGCCGCCGAGCACCGACTGCTCGGCAGTCATGTCCTGAGGTGGCTGGCGTCCGAACTCCTGGTCGGGCTCGGCCTCGGGAGGGCCCGGGTAGTCCGGCCCTGAGAAGTCGGAAGGTCCTCGATCATCTACAACAGCCACAAGCGAGACCTTCCCGTAAAACACTCGACGACACTGCCAGAAACCGCAGCGCCCT
The DNA here is from genome assembly GCF_031763325.1 of Rhodococcus sp. SG20037. Taxonomy (NCBI): domain Bacteria; kingdom Bacillati; phylum Actinomycetota; class Actinomycetes; order Mycobacteriales; family Nocardiaceae; genus Rhodococcus; species Rhodococcus sp. SG20037. Next base: position 6,147,316 of record NZ_CP134497.1, read on the forward strand.
CATCATTTGTACCTGCCCCCACCGACATCCCCTAGCCGCATTCGGCCGGGCTGTAGATAGACGCCGAGATGACGTTAGGGACTAGTAGGTCCGCATACAAACCGGACTGTGGATAAACCTGTGGATGCTTTGTGGAAACTCCCGCCCCACGGTGTGCACCGCCTGTGGAGCATTTGGGGACTACTTTGCTTAGTAACTACAAAAGACCAGGTAGATGGCTATCCACAATTTCACAAGCCTGTTGATGAAAATAGTTTTTCCACAGTCGGCGCGTCGGCGTGTCGGGCGTGTTGCCTCGCCCGATTCGTCACTGATCACCAAGTCGAACATCACAGTGTGAGAGTTATCCCCAGGTCCGATTCGGGACGCTGCCAGGCGGCACACCGCACCCCGAAACAAAACGTCGGGCCCCACACACCGAAGTGTGCGGGGCCCGACGAGACGAACAGTCGACTATGCGCCGACGACGTTCAGGTTGAACTTGGCAACCACATCGGGGTGCAGGTTCACGACCACGGCGTGCTTGCCCGTGTTCTTGATGTGAGCCTTCGGCAACACGATGGAGCGCTTGTCGACAACCGGTCCACCGGCAGCCTTGATCGCAGCAGCGACGTCAGCGACGGTAACCGAACCGAAGAGCTTGCCCGAGCCACCGGCGGTCTTGACCGTCAGCGTTACGGACTCGAGGCCCTCGATAGCTGCCTTGAGCTCCTTGGCGTGATCCAGGCCGCGCACAGCGCGCGCTTCCTGTGCACGACGGATGCCCTCGACCTGCTTCTCGGCGCCACGGGTGGCGACGATTGCCAGTCCGCGGGGGAGCAGGTAGTTACGGCCGTAGCCGTCCTTGACCTCCACGGTGTCGCCAGGCGCACCGAGGTTGTCCACGTCAGCGGTGAGGATGAGCTTCATGTTCTTTCCTCCCTTTCCTTAGCGAGCCACGGTGGCGTAAGGCAGCAGTGCTACCTCACGTGAGTTCTTGACGGCAATGGCAACGTCGCGCTGGTGCTGGACGCAATTGCCGGTGACACGGCGAGCACGGATCTTTCCGCGATCGCTGACGTACTTACGAAGCAACGTCGTGTCCTTGTAGTTGATCTGCGTGTTCTTCTCTTTGCAGAAGGTGCAGACCTTCTTCTTCATAACCTTGTCGCGCAAGGGCGGCTTCGGCATGTCTTTGCTCTTTTCTGGATGTTCCTGATCAGGTACGGATCAGAAGGGCGGTTCGTCGCTGCCCGCACCACCGAAGGAGCCCGAAGCCTGAGGCGCACTGCCCCAAGGATCGTCTCCACCCGAAGGTGCAGCGCTCGGACGTCCGCCACCCGATCCGCCGGAGGAACCGCCGAAGTTGCCGCCTCCACCGCCGCCACCACGGTTGGCCTTGTTGACCTTTGCCGTGGCGTACTTCAGTGAAGGACCGATTTCATCGACTTCGAGCTCGACGACAGTTCGCTTTTCGCCCTCGCGAGTTTCGTACGAACGCTGCTTGAGCCGGCCGCTCACGATTACTCGTGAACCACGGGTCAAGCTCTCCGCGACGTTCTCGGCTGCTTCGCGCCAGATGTTGCAACGCATGAACAGCGCATCGCCGTCTTTCCATTCATTGGAATTACGGTCGAAGGTGCGGGGCGTGGAAGCAACCGTGAAGTTTGCAACCGCGGCACCCGCCGGGGTGAAACGAAGTTCAGGATCAGCCGTCAGGTTTCCGATGACGGTGATGATGGTGTCGCCAGCCATGTGGTTCCTCCTGCATTGATGTAAGACCGTTGGGCGCGAGAGTAGAGCTCGCTACCGACAGTAATTACTTGTTGTGGCGCAGAACCTTCGTGCGCAGAACCGACTCGTTCAGACCGAGCTGACGATCGAGCTCAGCGACGGTGGCGGGAGTGGCGTTGATGTCGATCACCGCGTAGATACCTTCAGCATGCTTCAGGATCTCGTAGGCGAGACGACGCTTACCCCAGACATCGACCTTGTCGATCGTGCCGCCGTGCTGGCGCACAACATTGAGGAACGTATCCAGTGAAGGAGCGACAGTGCGCTCGTCCAGGCTGGGGTCAAGGATGACCATCAATTCGTAATGACGCATAAGACCTCATCACCTCCTGTGGACTAAGTGAAAACGGCCACGGACTATCCGTGGCAGGAGGGTCGTTGCGTCAGCAACCCTCGTAGGTTACACGAGGGGCCTTGACCAGGGAAATCGTCCCAGCCCTCCGGGAAGACCGCCAGGTCGATGCGCGACGCGTGGCGCAGACGCATCACCCCGCGAGCCACTGCGCCCCCTAGGGTGAGAATCATGCGAACAGACCGCAAGACCCCGGCGTCGATCCTGGCGTTGGTCGTCGGATTGTGCGGGCTGACGATGGCGCTGGGCTATTTCAACAAGGCCAGATGCGGCGGTGCACCGTTCGCGCCCGACGGCCGAAGCCTGAACTTCGACGTCAACAAGAACATCGACGTCTGCTACTCCGACATTCAGTTGCTCTGGCTCGGACGAGGTATCGATCAGCATCTGTTCCCCTTCGTCACCGGAGGGATAACGCCCGAAGGATTCCTGACCGGCGGAACCGTCGAATACCCGGTGCTCAGCGGAATTCTGATGTGGCTGGGCGGTATCGGCTCACACACCGACACCGATTTCCTTCTGCACTCGGCCCTGATCCTGGCTCCTTTCGGACTGCTCACGGCGTGGATGCTCGGCAAGATGAGCGGCGCGTACGCGCTCGTGTGGTCGGCGACTCCGCCCCTGGTTCTGTACGCATTCCACAACTGGGAGCTCCCGGTGGTGGCCACCAGCGTCGGCGCGATCTTCCTGATGACGTTCGAGCGGATCCCGCTGCGAACTCGCGCGGTTCTGGCGGCCGTCATCCTGGCGATCGGTTTCTGTTTGAAGCTGTACCCGGGAATGTTCGTGCTGCCGCTCATGGCCTACGTGCTTCTACGCGGCACCGAAGGCAAGCGCTACGACGTTCGTGGGGCGCTGATGACGGCGGGCGCGGCGATCGTCACCGTCGTCCTCGTCAACCTGCCGTTCGCCCTCATTTCCTACGAAGGCTGGCGCGCGTCGTTCAGCTTCCAGGAGAAGCGAAGCGCGGACATCACCACCAACTCGGTGTGGTTCTGGGGTTTGCGCCCGTTCTACGGTTTCGGAGTTCGCGAGCTCAACGCCGACTACGACGCACTGGTGAGCATCCTGTCTCCGGTGATGATCCTGTTGTCATTCGCGCTCGCGATGTATCTGGGTTGGCGCCGCTACGTCCGCGACGGCTACTTTCCGTGGATTGCAGTCAGTGCCGCGATGCTGTGCGGATTCGTGTTGCTGCACAAGGTCAATTCACCGCAGTACACACTGTGGATCCTGCCTTTCCTCGTACTGTTCAAGATCCGGTGGTTCTGGATCGTCGCCTATCTGATCGCCGACGCAGCGTTGGGTATCGGCATCTTCCGGTACTTCTACCAACTGGACATGAATCTCGATCCGAGCAAGTACGAAGCCGTCGTCCAGGCGAGCGTGTGGGGCCACGTCATCCTGCTCGCCGTGTTCTTCTTCCTGTTCCTGCGAGTCCCGTTGCGGTATCCGCTTGCCGGTGGGACCGATCCGATTGCCAACTCCGACAACAACCTTCCGACTCACTCACGGGAGCACGCCTGATGACTGCATCATGGTTCGAATCACCGACGCTGACCGGTGATCGTGTCCGACTCGAACCCCTGGGCGTCGCGCACACCGACGCTCTGCTCGCTGCTGCCGACGACCCGGCGATCTTTCGTTGGACCGCATCGCCCATCACCGATCGGGAACAGGCACAGAAGTACATCGCTGCAGCAACCGACGACCCTAATCGGATCGCCTTTGCGCAGGTGAACATCGCGACGAACGCCGTGGTCGGCACTACGTCCATGTACCAGATCGACCCGGTAAACCGCAGTCTTGCAATCGGGTACACGTGGTTGTCGCGATCGGTTCAGGGAACCGGGATCAATCCCGAATCGAAGCTGCTCCTGCTTCGTCACGCCTTCGACCAGCTCGAAGCCGTACGCGTCGAGTGGCACACGGACGAGTTCAACGAACAGTCCAGGGCCGCGATCGAAAAGCTCGGCGCTCAGTTCGAGGGCCTGCTGCGCAAGCACCGACGCCGTGTCGACGGCAGCTGGCGTACAACAGCGCTGTTCGCGATGACCGACGACGATTGGCCGACCATCGCACCTCAGCTCGAGACACGTACCCGAAACTAGCGATCACCTGCACTCTTCGGCCAAGTCCATGCCAAGATTCACCTCATGAGCGATCAGGGTGGGTACGGGTACCAGAGCAATCAGAATTGGCAACCGTCTCCGTACGGGCAGCCCGATCCGTACGGCAGGCGGCCGACGAACACACTCGCGGTGCTCGCCCTCGTCTTCGCGTTCCTCATCGCGCCGTTGGGGATCGTCTTCGGTCACATCGCTCGCGGCCAGATCAAACGGACCGGCGAAGAAGGCGACGGACTCGCCCTTGCCGGACTGATCATCGGCTACATCTTCACCGCACTCGGCATCTTGGCCGTGATCGTGTGGATCGCGTTCTTCGGGCTGCTCGCCGCCGCTTTCGGCAACGCCGCCAATGAAGCGAGTTCGCGGAGTCTCACCTATACGACGCCGTACTCGTACTCCACGACCACGACTCGGGCGCCGAATGCACCCACCACAGCGCCGAAAACGACGACGCCCCCACGCGTCACGACCTCGATCGGACCAGCGCCGACCGTCTCGGGCACCAACCGTCAGGGCTTCATCTCCGGCGGCCCCAGCTGCAACTCCACCAATCCTGCCGTCGCCATCGCCGTCACGACCGGATCACGAATCGTCATCTGCGAAACCGGAGTCGGGCGTTACTACTACAAGGGTCAACGGCTGAGCGACGGCGCCACCATCGAACTCGACGATCCGACGCCCACGGGCAACGGATTCACCGTCACCAACAAGGACGTGACGTACAAGCTCACCTCCGCCGGACTGGTGATCACCGGCAGCGGAGGCGAGCTGGGTCGGGAAGCGGCGCTCGAGTTCTGGATGAACTGAAGCGCGTCAGCCGGCACACGGATCCTGGTAGGGAACACCGGGCAGGTACCGCTCCCATTCGGCTTCCGTGATGGGAGATCCTGCGGTGCGGCACAATCGATCAACGACGCCGTCGGGGTCGATTCCCCACAAGCGAACGGTCTTGTCCGACCCGCTACCCGCGATCATGTCACTCTCGCCGGCGAACTGAGCGTCGTTGACGCGACCCGGGTAGGCGGACAGCGTCGCAAATCGTGTTGACCGCGAGGGAGTCTCGATGTCCCAGAGCCAGACGGTTCCGTCGCCGACACCGGCAGCGAGCCGATCACCGGCGCGGTTGAACGAGATCGAATAGATTGCGCCCTCGGGGCCGACGAGACGAGCGAGTTCCTCGGGTGCCGACGGTGTGCGTACGTCCCACACGGCGACACCGTGATCCGCACTTCCGGCGGCCAACAGCGTTCCGTCGGCGCTGAAAGACACTGCTAATGCGTAGCTTTCGAATCCACCCACCGTCGCGGCCACCCGGGGCGACGCTGCGTTCGACACGTCCCACAGATCCACTTCGTTCTTGGCGTTCGCGATCGCCAAGATGTCGGTACCTGGCTGAAAGGCCATCATCTGCGGGTAGGAGCCGACATCGGTCAACGACAACAGTTTCGGAGCCGACGGGTCGGAAACGTCGACCAACGCAATACTGTTGTCGTCCTGCGAGGACACCGCCAGCAGATCTCCGGCGGGATTCAGCGCGACAACCGCCACGATGCCCTTCACATATACCGCAGGCTCGCCGTAGATACGTGGCGACGCCGGATCACTCAGGTCCCAAAGATATGCACCGCCGCCGCCGGTGCCGCTCACAGCCAGGTTCCCGTCTGCCGACACCGCCGACGCACCGCTGAAAGAGTCGGCCCCTTGCGGTTTCAACTCCGGCATCACCGCGGGGCGATCGAGATCCTCGGTGTTCCACGCCAACATCGCGCCACCCCTGGCACCGACGCCGGCCACCAGACGCGAGCCGTCCGCGGCAAAGGGACTGGTGAAGATCGTGTCCCGAGCTCCCGCCCAGACCGGACCCGGAAGAGCCCACACGCGAGTCACACCGTTGAGTCCCCCGGTGACCAGATTGCGGCCGTCATCGCTGTAGTCGACGGTGGTCACCGCCCCACTGTCCGGAAGTGTTTCGATCAATGCCCCGGTTCGGGGGTCCCACACGCGCACGGAGTTGTCGGAACTTCCTGCGGCAAGACGTGTGCCGTCTTTGCCGTAGTTCAGTTCGTTGACGTAGCTGGAAAATCCCGTCAGTGCCTGCAGGGGAGAGGGGCGCGCCGGATCGCTCATGTCCCACCGAACCACCTCCCTGCCAGTGGTTCCCGCCGCGAGCTCACGTCCGTCCGGGCTGAAGGCAACGCCGAGGTAGTGGACGGTGGTGCCGTTGGGCTCGGTCGCGAAGATCGGCGCCGATTCCTCACCCCACTTCGCGACGTCCCACACGCGCAGAGTCGCTTGACGCCCGCCCGCCACGAGGAAACGTCCGTCGGGGCTGAACGTCGCGGTGACAATGCCGTCAGCTGGATGCGGAAGAGCAGGCAAAGCAACGGCATTCGTGGAGGTGTCGATGTTCCATCGCAGGACGTCGGGCGTCGAGGTACCGGCGACCAGCTTGGTTCCGTCTGGGCTGAACTCCATGTCCTGCACTACGCGTTCACCGTCGACGGGAAGTGTTCCACGGACCGGATTCTTCGGGTCCGACACATCCCAGAGTGCAGCGCCGCCGGCACCACCGGTCGCAAGGAGCCGTCCGTCCGGGCTGTAGGCGACGGCAAAGAGGGCCGTGCCCTCCGAGACTCCGAGGAACTCCGCCTGCGGAACGGCTGAGGCAACACCGTCCACCATCGGATAAAGCCTGACCTTCCCGTCCGAACCACCCACCGCCACAACAGTTCCAGCTGGGTTGATCCGGGCCTTCATCGCGCCGGGCGGTCCGATGATGCGAGTAGCCGAATGAACGCCCGACGCATCCAGCAATGCCGAGCGGGCTTCGGTTGTTTCGTTGACCGCAAATGCCGCCAGAGCAAGCTGCGACGCCAGCGACGGATCCCGCTCGCGCATCCTGATCGACTCGGTGGCCACCTGACGCGACATCGCCTCGTCTCGCGCGGTATCTGCTTGGACACGTTGACGATTGGCTCCGATACCGGCGACGGTCGCAACCACCGCCAACACCAGAGCGATCACCGACGCGGCTGCCAACGCAGTCACGAGCCGTCGTAGCACGCGTGTACGTCGGCGATCGGCAAATTCCTGCTGATCACGATGCTCGATGCTCGCGGCGAGGTACTCCCGCTCGGTGGCATTGAGGTCGGCGGCGCGGGTCCGACTCGGTTCCAGTGGGAGCCCGAGTTCGCCCGAACGCAGCCATTCTTCCGTCAGATGAAGACGTGCGGGTCCGAGCAGCGCGCCGGGGTCGCGTCCACTGTCTTCCCACACCTGCGCCGCGTAGGTGAACCTGCGATGCACCGCCAGACCGGCGCGGTCCGAGTCGATCCAATCGCGAAGCCGACTCCACGCGGACAGCAAGACCTCGTGCGAAACCTCGACGGTCTCCTCGTCGACGGTGAGAAGGCGGCGTAAGGCGAACCGGTCGATGACGGTATTCACGTCGTCGACGTCGTCACCGAGGAAGAGTTCGGTGCGCGGTGCCCGCCGACGCGTCTGCGTCACTTCGTCGACGTTGACCAACCGGAGGAAGATCCTGCGCGCCAACTGCTGCTGCCGCTCTGTGAGCTCGCCGTACACTTCCTCCGCGCTTTGCTGGACGGCTCCGGCAATCCCGTCGGTGGCGTAGTAATCCGAGACGGTCAGCGTCTTACGCGTCGACCGTTGCCAGGTCCCCAGCAGTGCGTGCGACAACAATGGCAAAGCTCCGGGGTCGCTGGCCGTGCGCGAGCCGCGTGGTGTCAGCTCGGAGACCAGAACCTGAACCAACTCGCTCTGCACGGTCATCCCGGCCTTGACCGCCGGCTCGACGATCACTTCGCGCAACTGCTCTTCGGTCAGCGGCCCGACCACCATCGGCGAGTCGTCGAGCAGTGGCACCAAAAGCGGTTCCTTCGCCGCGAGCCCGTAGAAGTCGGCACGCATGCCGATGACGACAATGGTGTTCTCACCGAGTTCCGCGAGAGTCTGCAGTATTTCCTCGCGACGATCACCGTCGCACTGCGTCCACAGTTCCTCGAACTGATCGAGCATCAAGACTGTTGGTTCGTCGGAAATCGACGACGGGATTCCTCCCGTACCCGGCTGCCGGATTTCCACCCGCCAGCCGTCGAACCGTGGATCGTCTCCAGCGATCTTGGGGGCGAGCCCGGCCCGCAGCAACGACGACTTACCCGAGCCGGAAGCACCGATCACCATGAACTGACGGCGACGTTCACCCTGTATCGCCGACGCCACCCGTTCCGCCAAATTGGCAGTGAGTTCGTCTCGACCGAAGAACCACTCGGCGTCCTCCTGCCGGAACGACTCGAGACCTCGATACGGAACGGTGGCGTCGCCGCGTCGTCTGGCCGTCAGCTGTCTCACTCGTTGCACCGCACTGATCCAGCGCTCCCGCTCATCCTCGGAATCGACGCCGCAGGCCTCGAGGAGCGCGAAAAACATCGGGGTACTCGCCGGCGTCGGCAGGTGTTGGCCGGCAAACCATCCGCTGACGGTTCCGTGCAAACCACCCGAACGCTCGACGGCTTCGCGGACCGTCAGTCCGGCTGCGTTCCGCAGTGCAGTGAGCGTCTCAGCAAACTGCCCACGCGACTCGATCCGGGCGGGATCGACCTGATTGTGCGTACCGGCTTCCGCCTTCGAGTTCATAGCGACGCACTCTATCGGAGCAGGTAGGGGATTTGTCCGTTGTATGGACTCTGTATCGAGAGAGTTGCACCCGTTCCACTGAGACACCTCGATCGAAATACTCGTCTCAGTCGGACCCCGAGCCAGCAGCCCTTCTGCAAATACGGCAGTCGACGCCCATCCCCTCCGTCGAAAGGCGCTACTCGCATGTCTTCAATCGGCATTTCTCCGAAGATCGAGGCAAACGTGTCCCGAGTCGGCAACCCCAAGCACGGCAAGCACAAGCCGAAGCTGAGCGTCCGCGAGATCGAAGTACTTCTTGCCTGGCTACGTTCGGATTCCAAGTCCGAGGTCGCCGAGACGCTCGGCCTACGCGTCTGCACCGTCAACACACACATCACTCGGATCCGCACGAAGTACAGCGACGTCGGGCGGCCGGCTCCCACGAAGGCAGCATTGTTTGCCCGCGCGGTCCAGGACGGGTACACCACCCTCGACGAGTGGTGACCTCAGACCGTGACGGGTTCCGGTTCCTTCGCCTTGGACGGCTTCAGCCAACCGGGTAGCCAGGCAGGTTGTTTGTCCGGTGCTTGATCGAGAACACCGCCCGCCGGATCGTCGATGAACCCGTACCGCACGAGATCCTCCGACGGCCGGTAGATCTGCCGGAGCACCAGCGCGCACAGAACGAGTACCGCGATGTCCCGGATCACGACGGTTCCGGTGAACCACTGCTCGGGCAGCCCCTTGTTGGACACGCCGAGGTAATACATCATTCGTGGAACCCAGACCAGGGCGTCGATGGTCATCCACGCGAGCAGGAGTCTGCGGTGCGGCAAGGCCAACACGGCCAGCGGCACCAGCCACAGAGAATACTGCGGGCTCCACACCTTGTTCGTGAGCAGGAAGCCCGCCACCAACAGGAAGCACAGCTGCGCAACTCGCGGACGACGCTGCGCCGTCAGAGCGACGTATCCGACACCGATGCAGACGGCCACGAACAAAAGCAGAGAGACGGCGTTGAGATTCGACGGTGACTCACCCTGTGCGAGAGGACCGTCGAGGCCCTTCCACGACGTGAACGACGCGATCACGTTGTAGAGCGAATCCGGATCGGCCCCGCGTTCGGAGTTGAGCCGGAAGAACTCGTACCAACCATGGGGGTACAGCGCGGCAATGGGCAGGTTCACCGCAAGCCATGCCGCGACCGCGCTGAGAGCGGTCACCAGCCAGTCCCTCGTCTTGCCCGCGCGCAGACACAGGACCAAGAGCGGTCCCAGTAGGAGCAGCGGGTAGAGCTTTGCGGCGCCGCCCAGGCCGAGCAGGATTCCCGCGAGCACGGGCCGCTTGCGTGCCCACGCCAACAACCCACCCGCCGCGAACGCCGTCGCCAGAGGATCGAAGTTCGTGAACACGTGCACGATCACCAACGGGGAACACGCGATGAGAGCGCCGTCCCACACTCGTCGTCCGGCCAGAAGGGTGCTCGCCCACACGGTGACCAGCCACGCCAACGCCAACCCGAACGCCACGACGTTGAAATAGAGCGCCACCTGAATCGCGCCCGGCAGCCAGGTGATCGAATCCCACGCCTTCGCGACTTTCATTGCGCCGTACTGGTAGAGCCCCGAGATGACCGGATACTCCATGTACCGCATCTGGATCGAACCGTCGCCGCGTACTTCTTCCCACGACGTCTTGTACGGGAATGCTCCCTGATCGAGGCGCTCGGCTCCGTACAGCGGAACGGTGTCGGAGTAACACATCGCCACGTACTGACGGCTGCCACTCCAGTCGAGGCCGGGCTGCCCGCTCTCGCCGACCGGCGCCTGCTGAATACAGCCCGCCTTGGCGAACCAGCCGAAAGCCAAGAACACCACGGCGAGCAGAAGGATCACTCTCATCGGTGTGAAGAAGCGAGTGCGCCCGATCAGTGCGTGACGACCTACCGGACCGCCGACGGTTCCCGACAGCGCAGACACCATCGCGTCGTTGCGACTGGGAACGTCCCGCCAATCCGCCGAACGAAGATCTTCGGCCAGCGGAGCGGGGGAGGTCGGTTCGGCATCATCAGCATTCGCGGCCACTCCGCGAGGTTACCGTCTTTCGAACCGACCACCCTCCAACTACTGGCCGGGGCTCACACCTGCCGGTTCTTCCTCGGTGGTCTCGCCTGCCCCTGGTACCTGTGGCGTGGTTGTCGTCGGCCGGGAGATGCCCGGAATCGGGATCGTGATGCCCGGCAGAACCTCGACCTGCGTCGTTGTCACCACGGGCGGCGGAGTGGTTTCCGTCGTCGTCGGTGCGGTGGTCGGCGGCGCCGACGTCTTGGGCGGTGCGGGAGCCGTGTACTCCGGAACACCACCGGCTTGACCGTTGATCTTGCCCGGCGTCGGGAACTTCTCGTTGTCGGTGCCCTCGAGGGCGCCGTCCATCGTGTCCTTCCAGATGTCCGAAGGCAGACCTGAGCCGTAGATCATCGCGCCACCGGAATTGGTGATCGCTTCACCGTCGGGAGTTCCGACCCAGACCGCGGTCGAAAGCGACGGCGTGTAGCCGACCATCCACGCGTCCTTGTTGGCTCCGGTGTCACCGAGCTGCGCGGTACCTGTCTTCGACGCCGACAGACGTCCGCCGGCCAGGTTGTGACCGCGCGAGTACGCCGCGATCGGCTGCATCGCAGCCGTCACGTTGTCCGCCACGGCAGCGTCGATGCGGTCTTCACCGGCGGGCGCGCCGCGGTCCAGCAGCACGGTGCCGTCGGCCGCGACGACCTTCTGCACGAAGTGCGGTGCGTGATACGTACCGGACGCGGCGAGTGTCGCGTACGACGACGCCATGTCGAGCACGCGGGCCTGGTACTGGCCGAGCACGATGCCGTTGTTGGGGCCGGAACCGTCGGCCTCGGTGAGCGACGGGCCGACACCCGGGATGTCCTTCGGGATGCCTGCCTTGTGAGCGATGTCCGCGATTTCCTGCGGGCCGTTGCCGTCGAGGCTGAGCATCTGACGGTAGAAGCTGGTGTTCAGCGAACGCTTGAGCGCCTCTGCGATGGTGCAGGTGCCGCAGCTTTCACCTTCGACGTTGCCGATGGAGATGCCGTTGACGGTCAGCGGTGAGCTGTCGTACATCTGCGAGAGCGGGATTCCCTGATCCAGGGCGGCTGCGAGGCCGAACACCTTGAACGAGGAACCGGTCTGAAGTCCGGCATTCGCGAAGTCGTATCCCGCGCCGTCCTCACCGCCGTAGTACGCCTTGACGGCTCCGGTCTTCGGATCGACCGAGACAACTGCGGTACGCAGGTTCTCCGGCTCGCCCTCCATATTGGAACGGGCTGCTTCGACCGCTGCGGCCTGAGCCTGCGGGTCGATGGTCGTGGTGATCTGCAAGCCCTCGGTGTTGAGCAACTGCTCGCTGATTCCAGCGTCGCCGATCTCCTTGAGCACCTGACGCTTGATCAGGCCCTCGGGGCCGGTCGAGCCCTGGCTGCTGTTGTCGACCTGGGCGAGCGGGATGTAAGCGGGGTACTGCATCGGCGTGCGCGCGGCCTGATCCAGCGTGCCTGCAGACACCATGCCGTCGAGCACGTAATCCCAACGGGACTTCGCGCCTGTCGGGTTGGTCTCGGGATCGAGGAGCGACGGAAGCTGGATCGACGACGCCAGGACGGCGCCTTCTTCGATGGACAGCTGGTCGACGGGCTTACCGAAGTAAGCCTTGGATGCTGCGCCGATGCCGTATGCGCCGCGACCGAAGTAAATGGTGTTCAGATACGCGGCGAGGATGTCGTCCTTGGACCACTCGTTGGCCATCTTCGAGGAGATGACGAGTTCCTTCATCTTTCGCGTCAGCGAACGCTCCGAGCCGACAAGCGCCTTCTTGACGTACTGCTGCGTGATGGTCGAGCCACCACCGGCGCTGTCGCGACCGAGGACGTTGTCTCGGGCCGCGCGTGCGAAACCGGAGATCGAGAAGCCCGGGTTCGAGTAGAAATCGCGGTCCTCTGCGGCCAGAACAGCGTTGCGAACGTGCGGCGGTACCTGATCGAGCGAGACCTCGACGCGGTTGCCATCTGGCGGGACGACAGTGCTGATCACCGTGGTGCCGTCGGCGGCAAAGACCGTCGCCACCTGATTGGTCTTGAGGTCACCGGGCTTGGGGACGTCCTGCACGATGTACGCCGCCATGAAGGCAAGGACGGGCAGAACAAGACCGAGCGCCACCAAGACGTAGGCCGAGCGGCGAACTGTGCGCCACTTGGACTTCTTCTTCACGGTGCTCTTTCTTCCCTTCGGGGGTTGTCCGTCGTTGCCACCGCCACCGGAGCCACCTGTCGGTGGCTTCGTCGGTGGAGGTCCGACCGGCGGGCGGGTGCCCGCGTTGCTACGGGTGGTCGCTGCTGCTGCCGCGACGCGCTGGGTCGGTTCGTTCGCCTGAGCGCCTACGGCGCGATCTCGAGGCGGCGGGCCGGCAGGTCGGCCTTGCGGCGGACGACCCTGAGGAGGGGGACCGGCGGGGCGGCCCTGAGGAGGCGGGCCGGCAGGTCGGGCTTGCGGCGGACGCCCCTGGGGCGGGGGTCCCATCGGACGACCTTGCGGCGGACGACCCTGAGGGGGCGGACCCATCGGAGGGCGTCCCTGCGGTGGTGGGCCCATGGGACGTCCCTGCGGCGGACGACCCTGAGGAGGTCCGGCGGGACGGTTGGGACCGACGGGACGGCCACCCGGGTTGTTGCCGCCCGGGTTGTTGTTGCTGGGGGAACTCACGAATCAAATCTCCAGTGGTCACGGACCGATCACGTGCAGACTTCGATCGGGCCCTTCTTCGGGTGTGGCGTTACTCGCTGGCGGTGCGCCGGCTTGGTGGGCGTGCTCGCCGCGGTCGCGGCGGCGCAGGTACTGCGCCGAGCACATAGGACTGCACCAAGTGGTTCCAACTGCAGGTACGGCACACCTCTACAACGTGCACCGTGAACTCCTCTGCTGTTTCCGCAAGCCGAGCGAGCTCGTCCGAGGTTCGGGCTGATCCCGAAACCTGACCGAGCTTGTCGCCGAACACCCAGGACACGAGCGTCAACTGTTCCTTGCGGCAAATGGGGCAGACGACGTCGCTGCCCCGGCCGTGGAACTTCGCGGCTCTGAGTAGGTACGGATCGGCGTCACACACTTGCTTGACGTCGGTCCGACCCGCAGACACTTCGGCCAGCACAGACCGACGCGCGAGCGCGTAGTCCACAACTTGCCGCTGTATCCGCACCTGACCAGCGTACGTGCGTCCGTGCCGCGACGGACGGTTCGGGAGGGTCACGATGAACACATTTCGGGGGCTGGGGGCATGGCGACCAGCCATTACGATCACTTCCTGTGAGTTCTTCCAAGACGCCGGCCACCCGCGCACGCGATACGGACCGTATCGACGCCTGCGCCAGACTCGACGCCGCTTACGCCGAGGGACAGCTGGGCGCCGCCGAATACTTCGATCGCACCGAGCAAGCGCGAACTGCCACGACGGTGGTCGAGTTGGCGTCCTTGATCGGCGATCTACAGGAACCTGCACCTCGCGCACACGTGAAATCTCCCCACGTGACCTTTCGACGAAAAGTGCTCTACCTTTCGCTCGCCGCTGCGGCAGTGGCAGGTGCGATTGCACTGGCTGCCGCCCAACGCGGACCGCTCGAGCCTCCGGCCGACGTGGTCGAACGGTTCGGAGCAAGCACCGAGCCTGCCGATTCTCCGTTTGTCCCCACCGGCATCGATGACGTCTTCGCGTCGTTCGTGACGACGTACGGTTCCGAGCCGGTGCGGGTTGCCACCTTTTACCCCGATCGAGCGGTGGTCGGCCGCGTCGACGGATCAGGGAACTTCCGGAACTTCGATTTCCGCGGCACTCTCACTCCGTCCGACGAACCCGCGTCGGTGCCCGGCAACACGGACATGGACCTCACCAATGTGAACCGCGACGCCTTGGTGTCGGTGATCGCACAGTCCCCCGCCGCACTGGCCGGTACCCGCGTGGACCACATCACCTTGGCCGATTCGGGTGCGCCGGTGATAAGCATCTACGTCGTCGACGACACCGGGGCGTACACGGGCGTGCGCAAGATGACCTTCGACGGCAGGGTGTTCTGACGCACAGGCCTTGAATTTAGGATTCTCGGCATGGCCCAGAAATATCCGCCGAACACCCGCGCCGCAAACCGGGACAGGGAGACAACCGCGGCCGTCGTCGATGCGGCGTTCGGAGACGGACAGTTGAACGCCGCCGAGCATCGCGCTGCCGCGCAGGCGGTGGCGAAAGCGCGCACTCTCGACGAACTGGCCGCCATCGTCGCCGACTTGCAGGGCGCAGCGAATCCGCCGTCCGATCGACGTCGCCCACCAAAACGACCGGTGCCGTGGTTCGCAGCGGCAACGGTGGCGGCAGCGCTGGTCGTCGGCGTCGCGGCTTATTCGCTCACGCACCGAGATCCCGTGATGCCGCCGTCCGCAGTTGCGCCTGCCGTTGTCCCGAACCCGGAGCCCTTGGTCATACCCACACCCTTCATGGCGAGCGCGGAAGGGATCGCCCTCTTACGTGACCGGTTGCGGGAAAAGTTCGGCTCCACCGTCGTCGACGAGATCACCTTCAACAACAGCGCAGCCTATTTCTCCCTCGCTGTTCCCGGTCAACCCAACCGGAAGATCAAGTACTCCTTTCGCGGCGGCTTCACTGCGGACGGCGATCCGGAAAGCCGTAAGATCGACACTGCGACAGTCGATCTCGACGCGATTGATCTCGAAGCCGTACGACGAAACATCGAGGCGATCCAGCGGCACGTCAATGTGCCCGACGCCCAGGTCTACTACATTTCGTACACTGCCGGAGAAGAACCGCTGCTGGATATTTCGGCGAAAAACAGCTTCGGCGAAGGCGGATTCGTCAATACCACCTCCGCTGGCGAACTCGTCCGCGTCTACGCCTTCACCGATTAGGAATCAGATCATGCCGTCGAGTCCCTCCCCGTCTAAACGTGCACGAGATTCCGACCGAGCCGATACCTGTGGGGTGCTGGACAACGCCCTCGCAGACGGGCAGCTACATGCCGGAGAATACGAGTCTCGAACATCAAAAGCAATGTCCGCCAAAACAATTCACGACCTTCAGGTTCTCGTGAATGACCTTCAGATCCCCTCTCGATATCTCGACACCGAGGTGGTCCGGCCCCGCCTGCCTGCGCCACCGAAATCGGTGAAAGCTGCTGCGGCCGTCGTACTTGTCGCCGGTGTCGTCGGGGCGCTGATCGGTTCGGCCACCAACCCGGACACGTCACCGCTCGGGACCGACGCACCGATCCCGAATCTGATGACCGGCCACGGCGTGGCGCAGTTCATCGACGATTACCGGGCCGAATTCGGCGACACCATCGCCGATACCGTCTCGCTCAGTACCGAAAACGCAACCGTAGAACGAGTGGCCCATGATCAGCCCGGCAACTACGTCAGATACATCTACGATGGTGACTTCAAATCCTGGTCGACACCTTCACCCCGAAAAACCGGGACACGAACAATCGACCTGTCGACGGTCGATCTCGAGGTTCTGGCGCGGCTGATCGCCGGCGCTCCGGAAACGCTCCGGGTTCCGGGCGGAGTGGTCGACCAGATCCGTTTCGAATACCCCACCATCGGCCGAGCCAACGAGCCGACTGTCTCTATGTACGTGAGAAACGAGGCCGACGACTCCGGCCACCTGGAGACCACACTGTCGGGCGAGCCATTGAGCGTCTACCCATTTGCGCCTTGATCTGCCAGACGCCCTTGCACCCACGCCACGATCAGATCCCGGGTGGGGGCGAGCACGTCATCGGAAAATGTCGCCCGCGCAGAGTGATTCGACGGTAAGTGGCTTTCGTCGCTGGTACGGGCCCCGACGAGCAGGAAGACACCGGGCACTTCGCGGAGGATCCACGAGAAATCCTCGGAGATTCCGATCGGCTGCTGCAATCGAGTGACCGACGTGCCGACTCCCGCGGCGACCGCATCCAGTCGGTCCAGTTCAATGCCGTTGCTGACTGTCGGCACAGTGTCCTGGGTCAGCACCACTTCAGCCTCGACGCCGTGCGCGTGTGCGACGCCGTCGACGGTACGACGCACGATCGACTGCAGACGCGCATCCGTGTCCTCCGAGAAACTGCGGATCACCCCGGACAGAGAAGCGTTGTCGGGTATGACATTTCGCGCCTCACCGGCGCGTAATGCACCGAACACCACCGCAGCGGGCTCGAACATCGAGACGCCGTGTGACGCCGCGATCCCCACGGCACCAACAGCTTCCGCCGCCGCTGTGAGTGGACTACGCGCCAGGTGAGGGGAGGAGCCGTGGCCGCCACTGCCGGTGATGGTCACATCGACGAGCGTCGAACCCGACAGCACTGCACCCTCGCGTGACGCGAATTCACCGGCGCCGAGCAGATGAGCGAGGACGTGCAACCCCAGTGCGGCCACCGGGCGCGCGCCGGAAACGCCCAGGAGGCCTTCCTCGAGTGCCAGTTTCGCACCGCCGTGGCCTTCTTCTCCCGGCTGGAAGAAGAAGATGACGTCGCCGGTCAGATCGGCTCGCCTCTCCTGGGTTTCCAATGCCGCCGCGAGGACGATCGCCATGTGCGCGTCGTGACCGCACGCGTGCATCGCCCCGTTGCCCGACGCCCAGTCGAGTCCGGTGTCTTCGGCAACAGGGAGAGCGTCCATGTCGGATCGCACCAGGACGGTGGGAACCTGAGACGGGTTCGAGCGATCGACCCTGCCGCCGCGCACCACGGCGGTTACCGACGACATCGCGGTGCCGAGCATCAGTTCGATTCCCGATTCGACGAGTCGGTCCAGCAGGTAGGCCTGGGTCAGCGGGAGGTCGAGGCCCACTTCGGGCATGGCGTGCAGATCGCGACGTACCGCGACGATGTCGATGCTCACAGAGTGCTCCAGATGTCGTTGGTGACGCTCAACTCGTGCCCGTCCGCGTCGTCGAGGGCGAACGAGTGAAGGGCTGCGGGCCCGCGGGTCGTCACCAGTTCAGTGGGTCCGTTGCTCAGACCGCCCGGTTCTTCGGGTCCGCGCAGGTGGATCTCCCGCAGTCGGCGCGGCTCAGATGTCGCGCCGGGAAACGCCTGGCCGCCGGGACGCTCGAGCCGGAAAGGCAGGTCAGGGCGAATGATCGCCTGGTCGCAGCCGACGAGGCGGACGCTGACGCCGGCGCGACTAAGCGGCACGGCGTCGTCGCCGACAGTGCCTGCCACTGCCCACGCCGCCAAGGCCCGGTCGTGTTCAAGTGCGGCAGAGACCAGTCGTCCGAAGGGGTGCTGCGCAGCGGCGACGGGGTCGTTCACAGTCGCCAGTTCCAGGTACGTCTCCCCCATCGGAATGATCAGATTGCTGGTGCCGACTCCGTCGTGGCGGCCACCGCCACGCACCTCGAGACCTGTCACCTGCGACACAATTTGTGCGGCTTTCTTCAAGTCGCCATGTACGAGAACTATATGATCTACGCGCACGTTCACCGTGATCCGTTTCCCCTTTCGTGAGGTCGAGGTCCATGTCTTCAACCAGTTCCCCGAATCGTCCGGACGAGCCGGTGCCGAAGTCTGCAACCGATGCCGCGATCCTCAAGATCGGCCACGTGGCCAGCATCGTCGGCGTGTCTACCGCACGAATTCGGTTGTGGGAGCAAGAACGGCTGATCACCCCTCTTCGCACCGAGTCCGGGCAACGCATGTATTCGATGCAGGACGTCAAACGGCTCGAGAAGATCCGCAAGCTCCTCGAATCCCGCTCCATGACCGTCGTCGGTATCCGTCAGGCGCTTGACGGCGACGTCGAGGACGACGCCCCACCCGCCGAAGACGACATCGGCGCCATAGGCGCCCGAGTCAAGGAGCTTCGACGCCGAAATCGGATGAGCCTGCGTGACCTTTCGCAGGAAATCGCGGTCAGCCCTTCTGCGTTGAGCGCATTCGAGCGTGGACTGAGCAAACCCAGCATCGGACGCATCACACAGATCGCACATGCGCTCGGAACGACCACGCCGGAGCTCCTCGGTATGCCGGCCTCCGAGGATCGGATGATCGTGCGCGCCGACGAGCGCGAAGTCCTTCCCCTCGAAGCCGAAGGCGTTCGAATCGAGAACCTTTACCAGTCGTCGACGGTGTTGCAGTCCCAGATGGTCACCATCGAGCCCGGTTTCGGCAGCGGTGAACCGATGACTCATGCAGGAGAAGAGTTCCTCACCGTTGTCGCCGGCAGCGTGGAGATCGTTCTCGACGGCGTCGAAACCGTGTCTCTCGCCACCGGCGACTCGATGACGTTTCCCAGCACTCGCCCGCACACTTACGCCAATCATGGCACCGTCACCGCCCGCGTAGTGTGGGTGAACACTCCACCGACCTTCTAATTCCTCCAGCCCTGTGCGTGGTTAAGGAGTCTCCGGACTCCCTAACCGCGCACGGGGGATCGCGACGGCCCGAATGGGCGAGCCGGTGCCGCCGACGAGGTGCAGTGGCAGGCCGAAGTAGTCGAAGCGGGTGTTCACCAACTGTCCCAGATTCTGCAAATGCTCGGTGTTCACGATCCCGTACTTCTTGCACACCATGTGTCCGGCGAAGCTGTTGTCGAGACTGTTGTCGATCGCATTGCAGTCGGTGCCGATGTTTACCACACCCTTCTTCGCGAGGTATTCGGCGCCCTCCCAGGAGAATCCGGGATTCTCGTCGATGTACTTGCGTTCGGGGAACCAGCGATCGCCGTAGTCGAACCAGGCCAGTACGATATCGCCGGGCCTGATCTCCTCACCTGCCTCGGCCAGCGCCCGCTCGGCGATCTCGACGTCCTCGATACCCGCCGATCCATGTGTCATCGGTTCGGGGCCTTCGAATTTCACGTGCGATAGATCGAGACAGACGGCCGAACCGTAGTAGTACGCCAACGGGGTGTTGTCGATGGTGGCGCCGTCGGGGTCGTACTCGATGGTCGCGTCGGCGTGGGTGCCGGCGTGCTCGCTGATCACGAGATTGCGCGCGTAGAACCCATCCTTGGTCCCGTACATCGCCTTGAACTGCTCGTGTGTCTGGTTCACCGGAGTGAAGGTGCGCTGATGGCCGAACCACATCGGCATCCCTTCGTACACCGGCCTGGTCAGATCGACTATCGGTTGACGGTTTTCGAGTAGCCGATCACCAAGCAGTGGGCTCTGCTGTCTGGCAGCCGTATCCGGTGTCGTGGTCATACGATCCCTCCTTCTGGGTCTCCCACGGCGAACGAGCCGAAGGTGCGGTCGAAGTACGTCAACGGTCCGGCAGTCTCCGCGTGAGCGCCTGCACGCGCCGAGACCACGTCGGCGACAACGAGGACGTGGTCGACGGCTTCCACCATGAAGACCACTGCGCATTCGATGTTGTACAGGGCCCCGTCGATCGCCGGCAGCGAGAACCGCGGTCCAGGGCTGCACAGTTGTTCTTCGGCAATGAATTTCGGCTTACCAGGCGCAGCGAGATCGGCGGCGAGCGCCATCTTGTCGTCGGAGAGGATTGCGACGCCGAAGCGCTCGCGCTCGGCGATGTAGCGGGCTGTGACATTGGTCTTGTTCACCGACAACGAGATCCGGGCCGGATCAGCCGAGAACGAGGACACCGAACTGAGCGTCAGCCCCCAAGGTCGCCCCTCGACCTCGGTGGTCACCACCACGATACCGCTCGCCAGCTTGCGCATCGAGGCAGCAAAATCCTCGGCGGGCACACATGGGTGGGTGGCGCCGGCTGCTGCACGAAGTGATGCGGTGCGTCTGTCCATCACCGGCGCGCCCATCAGGCGATCCCCACGTAGTCGCGGACTCGCCGAGCGGCTGCGGTGCGATCGGTCTTGGAGTAGACGAGGTTACGGACGAAGGCTGGCGGAGTGGCGTTGACGTTCTCGAACAGTCCGACGCGGCCCGCGTGAGCACCCGCGACCAGGTCCCAGACGAAGTTGAAGAAGGTGTTCTTGTCCCGGGCGGAGACCCCGGTTCCAGGAAAGAACTCTTCCATCCGGGAGCCGAATTCCGGATGATCCCAAACTTTTTCGGGCCAGCGGGCGATGAGCGCCTGCCCGCACAGATCGCGAAGCAGATAGGTGATGCGGGGATAGTTCTCGATCGAGTAGAGACGGCCTGCCGTTGTCAGTTCCGGGTTCGGTACATGCAGGCCACACCATTCCACTGACTCGTGAACGGTGGCGAGCGAATACGCCTTGAGGGTTTGTGCGTAGAGCGTGATGTCGGCGACGGCAGCCTGCACACCGGGAATCTTGTCGGTGCCGAGGATCTCGGTGATCACCTGCGCCACACCGGTGAACATCTCTGCCCGGAAGGCCAGGCGCGTCATCACCGACCACAGCGAATACGCACAGGATTCGTAGTACAGGTCGAGCAATCCCAGGTTGTACTTGCTGAAGACGTACTCACGCGGGATGAACACCTTGTCGAAGATGATCGTCTGATCGAGTTCTTCACCGGCGTGATCGAGCGGGTGATCATTGCGCGGCGTGTTCATCTTCGCCGTCGGCTCGCGCAGGATGAGCGAGAGACCGGGGGAGTTGACCGGGATCGCCGCCCAGATGGCCGCTTCCGGCCCGACTCCACCGCCGAGAGTGGTCGAGAGAGTGAAAAAGTGTGCGAGGGAACCGATGCTACCGGCTACCTTCGCACCTGAGATGACGATTCCGTCGGGTCGGTCTTCGACAATGCGCAACTGCGACGGGCGCTCGTTTCGCGGAATACTCTTGTCGGACTGCGGGTCTGCGATCAGATCTGTGCTGAGCAGGTTGTGATCACCAGATATCTTCACGAAATCGCGTATGTTCTGCGCGAATTCAGGGTTCTCCGCTTCGATCCTGTCGATGGTCGAGAGGAAGCCGAGTGCCATCATTGCGCCGTAGTCGTTGGGACGGCCGTACATGCCCATGGTCTTCTGCGTGATCAGCCGCGTCGCTTCACGTTTGGCCATCAGGTCAGCGCGAGTGCGGGGAATCTGCCATCCGATGGCGCGTCGGCCACCGTCGTCGTCCACGTAGGTGAGAACGTCGCGGGTCTCCGACGCGAACTGGGCATCCTGAATTCCGGCCAGGGTGTTGACGGCACGCAGGTCGGGATGGGTGGTGACATCCTCGACATTCTCACCCTGTGAGGAGATGATGCGGCGGCCGTCGCGCAACGAGGCCTTGTACTGATCACCGGTGAGCAGGTGCCCTCCGGTCTGCGAGAGTTGTTCGGTGACCTTGTCGATGCGCAGTCTCCGGGCGTCGAGCGTGGGGTTGGTCATGATGTTCCTTTCGGTGATCAGCCGCGGATGACCGCGATGGCTTCGGCCTCGATGAGAAAGCCGTCGTACATGAGTCCGGCGACGCGTACGCCGGTACCGGCAGGCCCCTCTTCGGGGAGGAATTCCATCCGAACGCGGGTCATGGTCTCCCAGTTCTCCTGAACCTGGTCTCCCGAGCCGTCGAAGCAGTAGTAGGTATTGAGTTTGACGACGTCGCCCCAGGTGGCACCGGCCTCGGCCAGTACTGTGGTGAGCGACTCGAATACATTGCGGGTCTGCGCCTCGATGTCACCCTCTCCGAGGACGTTTCCGTGTTCGTCCGCCGAGAGTTGGCCGCCGGTGAAGACGAGGTTCCCGATCCGCCATCCCTGTGAGAACGGAGTCTTGATGTGGTGAGTCCAGGTGCTGTTCATCAGACGCTGGCGGTCAGTGCCGTCGCCGACGAGGTCGGCGAGTTCGGTCCCGGTCATGAATATTCCTTTCGGTGTTCAAGTTTCAGGCAGCGGCTGCAGCGAGAGCCGGAGTGCGCTTGGCGGAGAGTCGAACGAGCGCGAGATAGAGAAAGAAGCTGGCCACGGACCCGACGAGCCAGGACACGTCGACCCCGTTCATGGCTGCGGCCACCGGTCCGGTAAAGAAATCGCCTGACATGAAAGGCATTTGGATGACAAATCCGAGGATGTAGGTAGCCAGGGCCGGTATGTTGAAGGCCCCATAGCCGGCATTGACGTCACTGAACGCGGCAATATCGTACTGTCCCTTGGCGATCATGTAATAGTCGACCAGATTGACGATGCTCCAGGGGATGAGCAAGCACATCAGGAAGTGGATGAAGTTGGAGTAGTTGACGAGAAAGTTGTCAGCGAACAGCAGGGCCACCATGAATGCGATGACGGCGGTGCAGGTGGCGACGAGGTTACGCGCGAAAGCTCCTGGTTTCCAGCCTGTTCGGAATGTTTGCATCAACGTCAGCGTGCACAGGGACGGGCCGTAAAGGTTGATCACCGCCGCGTCGATGGCGCCGAGGAAAAGCATGACGAGAACGAAGACGCCAATCGGACCTGGCATGATGTCGAGCAGTTGAGCGACGCTTCCGTCGCCGCCTGCCGCGGTCACGAGGAGCGCACCGAGGGTCATCACCGGAATCGCGCCGACAACGGCGCCGAGATAGGTGTACCAGAACGCCTCGCGCGAAGGAGTCGCCGCAGGCAGGTAGCGAGAATAGTCGGAAACGTAAGGCGCGTAGGCGATCTGCCATGTCGCGGCGATCGACGTCATCCCGAGGAAACCTATCACGCTAAAGCTCGTATCCGCCGATGTCGCGGGCCCTCCACCGGCGGCTTGGAAGGTGAACACGGCGATCAAGATGACGGCAATTCCGAAGAGAACGAGCAAGGCGCGGTTGAGTCGGTGAATGAACTCGTAACCGAAGATGACTGCCACCAGCGTGAGACCAGTAGTCAGCACCAACGCAAGCGAGGGGTTCAATGCGGGTACCAACGCAACAAGTGTGTCTCGGGCAAGCACGATGATAGACGCGAGAAAACCCAGGTACATCAGGATGACGACGACCAACACGAGCAGCGAGCCGTACATACCGAATTGTCCACGTGCCTGAATCATCTGCGGCACACCAAGTTTTGATCCCTGCACCGAGTGCAATGCCATGAAGACCGCACCGATCAGGTTACCGAGGACGATCGCGGCAATTGTCGAGGCGATGTCGAGTCCGTACACAGTCGGACCCAGCACACCCATCACGAGGGTAAGGGGCATGATCTGGACGCCGAACCAGACCGAGAACAGATGGCGGGCAGTACCGGTGCGGCGCTCTTCCGGCACAGGTTGGATCGTGAGGTCCTCGATGAGTGAGGAATCAGTGGTCTTCATTGGCACCTCTGCAGTGCGTGAGTAGTGAGAATCGGAACCGATCGAGTGATGTACGGATAATCTACAACTGTGCAGTAAGAAATATCTACGAAACCGTGGAGAATTTTCTTTGCCGAAACATCCTCGAAACAGGGCAATTTCCCTGTTTAACTCACTTCAGACGGAGAAGATCGATGAAATCTGTGCTAAATACCTCATATTGTGCTGATGGATCTGTGGGCGCACACACGTCCATGTCCGAATTGTTTTCGATAGGCATAGGTCCGTCGAGTTCACATACCGTCGGGCCCATGCGTGCTGCCGCGTCGTTCGTGGCGGGACTACGCAACGCACACCTGCTTGCACGGACTTCGCGCATTCAGGTACGGCTTCGCGGCTCCCTCGGGGCCACCGGAGTCGGCCACGGATCTCCCGACGCAGTCCTCGCGGGCTTACGCGGATGGTCACCGCACGACTGCGATCCCGCTGCCGTCCACGGATTATGGGAACATTCGCGTTCGCTGCACGAAATATCAGTCGACGACCACTCGGTCACCGTCGCTTACGAGGACATCACTCTTGCCCCGTTCGACCCCCACCCAGATCACCCGAATGCGTTGGAGTTCACTGCGATAGCGAACGACGGCACAGTTATCGAGGACCGCACTTTCCTATCCGTCGGCGGCGGTTTCGTAGTGACGGTGGGCCAGACGCAACCATCGCCACCACAGATTCCGTACCCCTACCGCACGTTCGACGACCTTCTTGCACTCAGCGCATCACGGGAAGTGACCGTCGCAGAGATTGCCGCGGCAAACGAGTGGGCGCTCGGCCGAGACCCCCAAGCCGACGCGGTCGAGATCTGGGAAGCCATGCGGGCGTGCATCGGCGCCGGTCGCACGCGGGCAGATGGCACACTCCCGGGAGGTCTTGCCGTTCGCAGACGTGCCCCCGGACTCGCCAGGACTCTGGACAGCCAACCCACGCACGAACTGACCGCAATTTCTCGGATCCAACTCGCAGCATTGGCCGTCAACGAGGAGAACGCATCGGGATTCCGGGTGGTCACCGCGCCGACGAACGGGGCAGCGGGAATCTTGCCCGCAGTTGTGGAGCATTACCTTCGGACGCCAGGTGCCGACATGAATGGCGTCGTCGACATGCTCCTGACCGCGACTGCCATCGGCAGCGTCGTGAAGGCGGGCGCTTCCATCTCCGGGGCGGAGGTCGGCTGCCAGGGCGAAGTGGGTTCGGCGTGCGCGATGGCGGCCGGAGCCTTGTGCGCGGCCCTCGGCGGAACGCCGGCACAGGTGGGAAAGGCAGCGGAGATGGGTCTGGAACATCACCTGGGCCTGACCTGTGATCCGGTGGCCGGACTGGTACAGATCCCGTGCATCGAACGCAATGCGATAGCTGCCGTCACCGCGGTTCAGGCGGCGACACTCACCCTGAACGAGGAGGATCAGCCACACCACGTCTCACTGGACACCGCCATCCGTACCTTGCGCGACGTTGGCGCCGACATGCACGACAAGTACAAGGAAACTTCACGCGGCGGGCTTGCAGTCAATGTCGTCGAGTGCTGAGTTGTCCACCCAGCCCGCGGCCAATCGAGGCCGTCTAGCCGTGACACCTTGGTACACGTATCGGGCCGCAGTGTGGTTTTATATATCGGCGCGATATAGTTGGTTATCGCATCAAGCGGTTAGGTTCAACGACTCGGGAGGTTTGTCAGTTGCTCGAACTCGCAATCCTCGGGCTGCTCCTCGAGTCACCGATGCACGGATACGAGCTGCGTAAGCGGCTCACTGGTCTGCTCGGCGCATTCCGCGCGTTCTCGTACGGATCGCTGTACCCGGCACTGCGGCACATGCAAGCCGACGGATTGATCTCGGAAGACGTCGACACTGCCACCGGCACGCTCAAGCGTCGGGCGCGTCGCGTCTACCAGCTCACTCCGGAAGGTCGGCAACGGTTCACCGAACTGGTCGCCGACACCGGGCCGCAGAACTACACCGACGACGGTTTCGGCGTTCACCTCGCCTTCTTCAGCCGCACCCCCGCAGAAGCGCGGATGCGGATCCTCGAAGGCAGGCGACGCCAGGTCGAGGAGCGCCGTGAGGGGCTCCGCGAGGCCGTCGGTCGGGCCAGCGGATCGCTGGACCGCTATACCCGTCAGCTCCATCAGCTCGGACTCGAATCGAGTGAACGCGAAGTGCGTTGGCTCAACGAATTGATCGCAGCCGAGCAATCGACAACAGGAACATCCCGGAAAGAAGGAGAACCCGACCATGGGTGAGAACAGCACCGCGGTGCGCGTAGCCATTGTGGGCGTGGGTAACTGCGCCTCGTCCCTGGTTCAGGGCGTCCACTACTACAAGGATGCCGACGAGACCCAGACGGTCCCCGGCCTCATGCACGTCAAGTTCGGTAAGTACCACGTCCGCGACGTGCAGTTCGTCGCTGCGTTCGACGTCGACGCCAAGAAGGTCGGCTTCGACCTCTCCGAGGCGATCCTCGCGAGCGAGAACAACACCATCAAGATCGCCGACGTCCCGCCCCTGGACGTTCCCGTTCAGCGTGGCCCGACCCTCGACGGCATCGGCAAGTACTACGCCGAGACCATCGAGCTGTCCGACGCCGAGCCCGTCGACGTCGTCAAGGCACTCAAGGACGCTCAGGTCGACGTCCTCGTCTCCTACCTGCCCGTCGGTTCCGACGACGCTGACAAGTTCTACGCACAGTGCGCGATCGACGCAGGCGTGGCATTCGTCAACGCTCTGCCCGTCTTCATCG
Source organism: Rhodococcus sp. SG20037 (assembly GCF_031763325.1). NCBI lineage: Bacteria > Bacillati > Actinomycetota > Actinomycetes > Mycobacteriales > Nocardiaceae > Rhodococcus > Rhodococcus sp. SG20037. Next base: position 6,174,191 of record NZ_CP134497.1, read on the forward strand.
CTTCCGACCCGGAGTGGGCTGCCAAGTTCAAGGACGCCGGCGTCCCGATCGTCGGTGACGACATCAAGAGCCAGGTCGGCGCCACCATCACCCACCGCGTGATGGCGAAGCTGTTCGAAGACCGCGGCGTCGTGCTGGACCGCACCTACCAGCTCAACGTCGGTGGAAACATGGACTTCAAAAACATGCTCGAGCGTGATCGCCTGGAGTCCAAGAAGGTTTCCAAGACCCAGGCCGTGACGTCCAACCTGACCGGCGCACTTGCCGGCAAGGTTCACGACCGCAACGTCCACATCGGTCCCTCGGACTACGTGGAGTGGCTCGACGACCGCAAGTGGGCATACGTCCGCCTCGAAGGCCGCGCCTTCGGTGACGCTCCCCTGAACCTGGAGTACAAGCTCGAGGTCTGGGATTCGCCCAACTCTGCCGGCATCATCATCGACGCCGTCCGCGCAGCCAAGATCGCCAAGGACCGCGGCATCGGTGGACCGGTTTACCCGGCTTCCGCTTACCTGATGAAGTCCCCGCCGGTCCAGATGGCCGACGACAAGGCTCGCATCGAGCTCGAAGCGTTCATCATCGGCGCTGACGAAGCTTAATTCGACTCACACTGATTCGGGGTCTTGCGCCAATGGCGCAAGGCCCCGATTCTGTTATCCGCAGGGTGTTTCCGCATCCGCGCGGGTAATCACGCCTGCGGCTGCCGAATTGCCGTGCGGGTCCGGGTGCCGCTCAGCGTGGAATGATGGACATCAGAACCATCACACGGATCGAGGACCCCATGTCGATTACGTCGCTGCCAGTGCTCGATCTGTCGCTTGCGCAGAACCCCGACACCGCCGAGCAGTTCCGCACTCAGCTCCGCGAGGCCACCCACGAGGTCGGATTCTTCTACCTGGTCGGCCACGGAATTCCCGACGAACTGCAGCGCCGCCTCCTCGCCGTCGCCCGCGAGTTCTTCGCGCTGCCGACTGCCGAGAAGCTCGCGATCGAGAACGTCCGCAGCCCGCACTTCCGTGGGTACACCCGGCTCGGCGGCGAACTGACCGAAGGCAAGCAGGACTGGCGCGAGCAGATCGACATCGGGGCCGAACAGCCCGCGGCCGAGCGCACCGACACCTCACCGGCCTGGGAGATCCTGCAGGGCCCCAACCAGTGGCCCGACGCCCTTCCCGAACTTCGCGACGTCATCACCGAGTGGAACGACACGCTCACCTCGATCGCACTGAGCCTCTTACGCGAATGGGCGGTAGCCCTGGGCCAGGATGCGACCATCTTCGACGACGCGTTCGCTCACGATCCGTCGATCCTCATCAAGGTGGTGCGTTACCCGGGCCGCCCGAAAGGTGCCGGCTCCCAGGGCGTCGGCGGGCACAAGGACGCGGGTGTGCTGACTCTGCTCTATGTCGAACCGGGCAAGGGTGGTCTGCAGGTCGAGCACGACGGCGACTGGATCGACGCGCCGCCGATCGACGGGGCGCTGGTGGTCAACATCGGCGAACTGCTCGAGGTCGCTACCGGCGGCTACTTGAAAGCGACTGTGCACCGGGTAGTTTCACCCGAGGGCGACGGTGAGCGTATCTCGGTGCCGTTCTTCTTCAACCCGAACTACGCAGCGCAGATCCCGGAGTTCGACCTACCTCCCGAGCTGGCGGCGCGCGCCACCGGCGTCACCGTGGACGCGAACAACCCGATCCACGATTCCTACGGGGCGAATGCCCTCAAGAGTCGACTACGTGCGCACCCCGATGTCGCGGCCCGCTGGTGGCCGGACATCGTTGCGGCACAAAGCGCTACCTGACGCTGAACTACAGATCCATCGCGACTTTCCACGCCGTGTGCATCGCGCCCTCGATGTAGTCGACGTTCACCGCGTCACCGACCACGTGCACGTCGGAGACGACGCCGATCAGAGAATCGGCCAGTGGCGCCTGCGCCGACACTCCCGAGGCGACGACAACCATGTCGGCCGGAGCGGTCAGTGTCTTTTCACCGGAACGGAATTCGACGTGCTCCTTGGTGATGCGCTGCACCGTTGAATTGCGGTGAATGTTCACACCGACATGCTTGGCGTGGCGCACCGCCGTCCAGCGGCGCGGCATCGCCATCGGAATGCCCAACTGCTGGCCTTCTTCGATCAGCGTCACAGTGCGACCTCGCTCGGCCAGGAACTCCGCAAGCTCGAGTCCGACAAGCGAACCACCGATCACGACAACGTCCTTACCCATGGGCAGGAACTTGCGGGTCACAGCTCGGATCGCCGCGGGGCTCTTGGTGATACCGGACAGCTTGCCCAACTTGGCCATCGTCCGCAGGAACGGCGGTACCTGTGAGACGTCTCCCGCTCCGGTCATCAACGCGCGCAACGAATCACCGGTGTGCACGTGCGGGAGATCACCGCCCGGAACGCTAGGCCGCTCACGAACCGCACCGGTGGCCACGACTACGGCGTCGGGGTTCAGTGCCCGGATCGAAGCAACCGAGGCTTCGGTCTTCAGTCGAACATCGACACCGAGACGCTCGATTTCCACTTTCAACCAGCTGAGCAGACGCCCGTTGTCCGGGGTAGTGAGGCTCGAGAACCACAGGGTGCCGCCGAGGCGATCGGATTTGTCCAACACCGTGACTCGGTGCCCACGTTCAGCGGCCACGCGAGCCGTTTCGAGACCACCGGGGCCCGCTCCGACCACAACAACGTGTTTCGGAGTGCTGGTCCGAACGAAGGGGAGCAGCGCTTCGTTGCCCAGGGCAGGGTTCACCGCGCACAGCGGGGTCTCGTCCCAGAAGTTCTCCTGCACGCAGACGTAGCAATTGATGCAAGGCCGAACCCGCTCGGGTACACCGTCTTTGAGTTTGTTCACCAGCTGTGGATCGGCCAGGAGCTGACGGCCCATTGCGGCGAAGTCCGTGCGACCTTCCGCGATCATCTTCTCGCCGACCTCGGGGAGCATACGTCCGACGGTGATCACGGGGATCGATATCGCCTGCTTGATTCGCGTTGCATTGTCGGTGTAGTAGCCGACCTTGTCGGGCAGTGGTCCGTCGGTGAAGTTGGCAAAAGCATTCAGCGCGGTACCGGTGACATGAATGGCGTCAGCTCCGGCCTCTTCGAACATCTTCGCGGCCGCAGCAGCCTCGTCGACCGTCAGCCCGTCGGTTTCGCCGTACTCTTGACCGGCCAGACGCACGATGACGGCAAGCGCACCACCGACCTCCTCCTTGACCGCCCGAATGACCTCACAAGCGAGGCGAGCACGGTTCTCCATGGAACCTCCGTACTCGTCGCTGCGCTGATTCGTGTACCGACTCAGGAACGCTCCGAGGACGTAGTTGTGGGCACAGTGAATCTCGACGGCGTCGCCGCCCGCCGCCTTCACCCGTCCGGCAGCCTCGGCGAACATGCGGACCAGCCAATCAAGATCTTCCTCGGTTGCCTCGTGGTACGTAGCCCTCTTGCCCTCGTTGATGGCAGCCATCTTGCCCAGTTCTTCGGGCGTGCAATCGGCCATCGCGCTCATGTCACCCGGCGGCTTCGGCGTGGACGGGACCAACTGCGGTCGGCCGTCGAGGGTATCGATGCGCGCCACCTTGCCGTGGTGTGTCATCTGCACACAGAGCTTGCTGCCTGCGTCGTGGACTGCGTCGGCCAACGCCTTGAGACCGGGGATGAACCGGTCTTCCGAAAGCCCCGGTTCCTTGCGGCTGGTGCAGCCCAGCGGATACGCAACAGCGCAGCAACCGGTGATGATCAGACCCGTTCCACCAGCTGCACGCGCCACGAAGTGGTCGATGTCGCCCTTTTCGATTTCCCCGTCTTCACACAGGTTCATGTCCATCGCAGGGAGAACCACGCGATTGGGCACGGTCATCGGGCCGATGGTGCCTGGTGCGAGCAGGTGCGGAAAGGTCTGGCTTCGGATCGTCACGAGCAGACGCTAGAACCGGACCACGCCCATCCGTTGCCGCACTCCCGATCAACGAGACTTCAAGCGCTGTGACGTGCGAGGCACTCGGCTATCACCTCGAGCGCATATTCGAGGTCCGCGGATTCCACTCGCCCGTAGCCGATGACCAATCCGCCGGGGTCTCCGTGCGTTCGGGTGGACTCGACCAGGGTGGGCACTTCGACGCCGTGTTCAAGTGCCTCGCGAGCGACGGTGGCTGCCAGATCCGCGTCGAGCATGAGCGTCGTGTGCATGCCGGCGCCGAGACCCCGCAGTTCACCGAACGATGACAGCGCTTCCTCGACCGCCCGATCACGCTCCCGGTACCTGCGCCGGGCGGTACGCACCGCTCGATCCCATTCGCCGTCACGGAGCAGGGACAGGAGTGCTTGCTGCAGCGGAACCGACGGGAAGTCGCCGATTCGCTGGCGGTGTACTGCTATGCGGTCGACCAGGTCGAGGGGAGCTACCAACCAGCCCAAACGAATTCCGGCGCCGAGCGTCTTTGCAACTGTTCCGAGATACACCACCCGATCAGGAGCCAACTGGGCAAGCGCAGGCAAAGGCGCTACGTCGTAACGGAATTCGGAGTCGTAGTCGTCCTCGAACAGGACGACGTCGCGGACGCGGGCGAACTCGATCAACTGGTTGCGCCGACCTACCGGAAGCAGCCCACCCGTCGGATACTGATGGGACGGTGTCACATACACGCCACGGACGCTCTCCGACGCAGTTTCGAGTTGGTCGACACAGAGACCATGAGCGTCGACGGGCACGTCGAGCAGCGACCATCCACAGGCTGTAGCGGCCGAGGACGCATACCGGTATCCGGGATCTTCCATCGCCAGAACAGCACCACGGGTACGCAGAGCCGACAGGGCGAGGCCGAGACCATGCGTGGCACCTGAGGTGATCAGGATTCTCTCGGGTTCAACCGACATTCCGCGGGCTCTTGCCAGCAATTCCGATAGTGCCGAACGCAATTCGTAGTCACCCGCAGGATCGGGATCCTCGAAAGGTGGCGGTTTGGACCCGACGTCACGCCACGCCCGCCGCCACGCTGCCGATGCACGCGGCGGCGTCCACGGCACGCCCGGCCGGAGCTGCACTCTGGGTGACATCTTGTCGGCGGCCTTCTTCGGTGTAGTCGTGGGAGAGGGCGCGGGAGAGGGCGCCTCGGCAACGAAGGTGCCTGAGCCGTGCACAGCGACAAGCCAACCCTCGGCGATCAACTGCTCATACGCCCGTTCCACGACGCCCCGCGCCACCTCGAGCTCCGCCGCCAGCTTCCGGGAACTGGGTAACCTCAGACCCACTGCCGCCTTACCACTGCGGATATCAGCTCTCAGGTGGTCGGCAATCTGGACCGGGAGCGCCCGCCGATCTGTCCGATCGAGGACCACGGCTACCGCCGAAGGCAGAAACATTCAGAACCCTCCCGGAAGTGGCAAATCGAAGTGGCCTATCGAAGTCTCCACTGATTGGACCATGACTTGAAGCCACTTTGCCACCAGCATTGTCTGCATGACAGATTCCGTTGTCTTTGCTGCCCCTGCTCCTGCCCCCACTGCACCTGTTCCGCTGTCCCCGACAGCACGTACGACGCACAAGCGCGCCCGCCACCACGGCGTCGCAGAACGCGCGGCACTCGTCGACGTCTTGCAGTCCGCGAAGCTGTGCCACATGGGTGTGACCGTCGGCGGAGTTCCCATGGTGTTTCCCACCGCCTACGGGTTCGACCTCGACGGCCCCGACCGCGGCGGATCTATTTATGTTCACGGTTCAGTCGCTTCACGGAGCTTGGCTCCCGACAGCGAAATCTGCATCACCATCACGATCCTCGACGGGCTCGTGTTGGCTCGGTCGGGCTTCCACCACTCGATGAACTACCGCAGCGGCGTCATCATCGGATCACCTCGAGTCGTGACCGACGGCGACGAACGCGTGAAGGCTTTGAATCTGATCGTCGACCAGGTGGTTCCCGGACGTTCCCAACACTTGCGGGATCACACGCGCAAGGAAATGGTGGCAACCATCGTTCTTGCGCTGCCGTTGTACGAGGCTTCCGTCAAGGCTCGCACCGGCGGCCCCGGTGACGATGCCGCCGACATCGGTATCGAAACCGTTTGGGCTGGAGTAGTTCCCGCAGCTACGCACTTCGGTGAACCGATCCCGTCCGAGGATCTCGACTCCGGTGTCGCGCTGCCGGACCATATCTCGACGATGCTCTGACCGCACACGCCGTACACACCGGGGCATGGCTAAGCCCCGGTGTGTACGTATTCAGTTGCGCCCGTTCAGGCTGCTGTGGGTGGGCTGTTCCCGCCGATCGGCTGTTGATACGGGTCGATCGACATCGGTGGATAGAACACTGTCTTCCGATCCGGCTCGATCTCCACCCGCCATTCGGTGTGGTGCAGCGTCCGATGATGATGACCACACAACAAGACCAGATTATCGAGATCCGTTGGGCCACCATCGTTCCAATGAACAATATGGTGGGCATCGCACCACCCCGACGGTGTCCCGCACCCCGGAAACGCACACCCACCATCACGAACCGCCAACGCCCGCCGCTGCGGAACAGTCGCCGTTCTCGCTTCCTTACCGCAGTCGAGCGGAACACCATTCTCATCCAACAAAATTCGCGTCACGGTGCAGTCGCACGCCAACATCCGGGCGGTATCGATACTGATCGGGCCCACCCAATCCGTCCACGCGAACCCCAACTCCTCAGTGGACGGCAGGAGGTCTTTCAGAACTTTAAGGTCCGTCATATCTTTTGCCGACGCGGTCACCGTGATGTGCGGTTTCACCCCGCCCTCGATCGGACCCAACCCCGCCCGCTCGTACCGCCGCAACAACTCGCAGAACCCGTCCGCCCGCCGCAGCGCCGGCGTACGCGTGTCCTTGACACCGTCCTTCTCCGGCGTCGGCGCCGACAGACTCGACAACAACGTGATCAACCGGGCCCCGTTCACCGCATCCAAATCACCCTTCACCGACACACGCCCGTACAAACCTTTCGAGGCATAGAACTCGTTACGCTCCGAATCCTCACCCACCGGAACACCGTCCTCACGCTTGCCGTACTGCTTCTCGATCCGCCGGATCGCCGCCCGCACCGCATCACAATCCGCAATGTTCTTCGACGCCAAACCCAACAGGATCCCGCGAGCTTGTCCACATCCGCCAGGGTCATGTTCTTCGGCGGATGCTGACAAAACGACGCCACCTGACGGGCTTTCAACGCATCAACGTCACCACGATGAAACGCATCGCCCACAACCGGTTCGAGCATCAACAACCGCGCCAAGCCGACCAGCAGGCTGCACTCACCGATCTCCAGATTCGTCGACCCGTGCAACCACTGTGCGATCGCCCGAAAACCCTTCCCGCCGAGAACCTCCCGGGAAAACATCTCCACGATCAGCAACACCATCCGCGACTGCAATTCGTGCCGGGCGCGCACCAGATCCAGGACCTCACTCTTGAGGTCCTCGCTATCCAGTTGCCATGCATCCCGACTGTCCATGCCGAGAGTCTAATCGAACATAGTTTCGAATACAGGGGCGGATAACCGAAACTAGATGCTAATCAACAACTTTCGCATTCCAGGCGAAACGGGCAGGTTCTTGGGTCGCGGGAGTTGCCGCAACTCCGCCACCGATAAAGGGCCGGACAAGATCCAGCGGCAAGGGGAAGACAACGGTGGAGTTGTTCTCGCTACCGATCTCATGAAGTGTCTGCAGATATCGCAACTGCAGGGTGGTCGGATTGCGGCTGATCACCTCGGCCGCCTCGGCGAGCTTGGCCGAAGCCTGAAACTCGGCGTCGGCGTTGATGATCTTGGCTCGCCGCTCTCGTTCGGCCTCTGCTTGCCTGGCGATGGCGCGCTGCATGTTGGCCGGAATCTCGACGTCCTTGATCTCGACGGTCGTGACCTTGACGCCCCACGGTTCGGTCTGCTGGTCGATGACTTTCTGCAGATCCTCGTTGAGGCGTTCACGTTCGGATAGCAGCGAGTCCAGCTCAGCTTTACCGAGGATGGAGCGCAGTGTGGTCTGGGCGATCTGTGAGGTGGCGGCCAGAAAATCCTCGACTTCGACTATCGAACGGTCAGCGTCGACGACCCGAAAGTACGTGACGGCGGTGACCTTCACAGGAACGTTGTCGCGGGTAATCACTTCTTGGACCGGTATCTTCAGCGTGACGGTTCGCAGACTGACCCGCTCCATGCGATCGATCGCCGGCACCAGAATCACCAGACCAGGACCCTTCAAGGTGATCAGTCGACCGAGGCGGAACACCACCGCGCGCTCGTACTCGCGCAGAACTCTCACCGACATGCCCACAAGGACTGCAATCAGCACGACAAACACGGACAACACGACAAGCACGGTGGTCATAGCGGCAGCTCCCACGGTTCACGACGGCGCACTTTCAGAGTCAGGCCTCGAACCTGCTCTACGACGACGGATTCGCCCACGGCGGGCACAGAATCGTCGTACCCGAATTCCATTCGAGCACGCCATAATCCGCCGTCGAGCTCGACCTGACCCTGCGCACCGGTCCAACTGCGAACGGTCGCGTCCGAGCCGACAAGAGATTCCGTCCCCGTACGCACGGGAGCGCGGCGCGCGGTAAGCGCTTTTCGACTCGCTACCGCCACCACGCCCAGGCCGACTACCGCGACCCCCGCCGTCACCGGGATCGCGATCAATTGCCCGATACCGTCGGACGTGAAGAGCATCCACACGCCGGCACCGATCATGAGTGCTCCAAGCGCACCGAGCACCCCCGCGGTTGGGGCATGCGCCTCGACCACGATCAACAGGACGCCCAGCAACAGGGCAACGACACCGATCGTCGTCATCACTCGTCTCCACGCTCGCGAGGACGCGGTCACGTCGCGTAGCCATTGTGCGATCGCGCCCTCGACTTCAACGGTAATCACGTTCGGCCGGATCTGCCACAAGCGCTTTCACATCACGTCAGAGAAGGACCTCACCGATCTGTCGTGCAGTCACCTTGGCAAGATCCGCGAGGAACGGAATCCGTTCGTCGATCATCAGCTCGACCGGACCACGAAGCCCGAGAGCGTAACGCACAGTGCCAGATCCATCGATTATCGGAATTCCGATCGTTCGGAAATCCGGGGTCAACTCCTCGTCGTTGAATCCGTATCCTCGCTCACGAGTCAGTTCCAGTTCCCGGCGGATACCGGCGACATCGGTGATCGCACGCTGAGTGGTCGCTTCACGTGGCAGCGCAGCCAGCTCGGAATCGTCGACATCGGACCAAGCCAGAAAGGCTTTCCCCAGTGCGCTCGCATGCAAGGGAAGGCGGACACCCTGCAGCACGTGCCCGTCGGCCTCGCGCCACCGACTGAATCCGAGCAACACCACCTCACTTCCGCTTCGCACTGCCAGGGAAGCGGATGCTCCTGTCGTCGCGGCCAATTGCTCCAAATAGGGCTCGGACAGATAGATCCGATGCTGCCGGTAGGAGACCTGTCCGTAAGCCGCCAGCGCCGCGCCGATGCGATACCGACTGGTTGCGTCGTCCTTCTCGAGAAATCCCGCGTCGACGAGCGACTGCAGCAATCGATGCGTGGTGCTGACCGCAAGCTCTTGTCGCCGCGCAACTTCCGAGACTCCCAGTTCTTCGCCACTGCGAAAACATGTGAGCATGGTCAGGGCACGGGTTACCGTCTGAACTCCCGCGCCGCGTGCGTCCGTCACGAACGATCCTTTCGCTGTGGCCTGATCGACCTGAGAATCGGACGCTAACACGGACCCAGCAGTCCGGCCATCCTTTCCATTAGATGGAAAGGAACCGAACGTGGACCTGCAAAAGCCCAGATGAACAGACTTCCGATGTTGTCAAGATTTCCAATCTCCAGAAAACAAACGGGGGTAAAACGGACAAGCACCCAATAGCGTCATCGTCGTCAGTTCTGACGATTCAACGCCTGAAGGAGCCACATACATGTCCCGCTTCCGCCGACTGCCACGAGCTGCCGCTGCGCTCGCCATGATCCCGCTGGCCGGGTTGGCGGTGGCGTGTGGGTCTTCCGATTCCAACAGCGCCGCAGGCAATTCCAGCGCCGACTTCACGCTCAAAGTTTTCGATCCCGGAAACTCCGGTGCCATCGCCGTCGGCAAGCGTGACGGAACCTACGACGAGGCGCTGGCACCGCTGGGCGCGAAGATCGAATGGGTCAAGACCACACCGGGATTCAGCTCCAACCTCAAACTCTTCAACAGCGGTGAACTCGACATCCAAACCGGCGCATACAGTCCCGTCGTCGGCGCACTGTCCAAGGACGTGGGTGTCCGCATCTTCGCCACGTCCGACCCGTACAACAAGGACCAGGCCGGCATCATCGCCACTCCGGAGTCCGGCATCAAGACCGTCGCAGATCTGGCCGGCAAGCGCATTGCCGTCAACCCTGCAGGCAAGGGCGAGTACATCACGCTCAAGGCTCTGACACAGGCCGGAGTGCCGATCGATTCCGTCGAACGTGTTCCGCTGCAACAGGCTGACGCGGCGTCGGCGTTCTCCACCGGGCAGGTCGACGCGTGGGCATCGTTCCTGATTCCGTATCAGGAGGCCAAGGCCAAGGGCGCGGTCGAGATCGCAACCGAGGCGAGCATCGACTCCGTGGACAGCACCATCATCGCCGGCCGCACCGCAGTACTCGAAGCGCATCCCGAGGTAGTCCAGAAGTTCCTCGAGGTCACCCAGGAACTCACCGCGAAGCAGCAGGCCGACCCGGCAGCATTCGAGAACGTCTTCGAACAGACAGGTCCGCGCGCACTCTCCGGACAGCGACTCGACGACGCGATCACCCTGGGCGGCCAGATCACCAACTTCCGCTACCCGACTGCAGCCGACGCTACCGACCTCGAATCGATCTCCACGTTGTTCGCCGACAACAAGGTGATCCAGCAGCCGATCAAGGGCAGTGACGTGATCTTCGACCTCCAGGGTGCTGTGGCAGGTTCGGCAGCGGCAGCACCCACCACCGAGGGGAAGTGACCCGATGGTGACGCTGACCCGGCCCGCACGAACTGCGTCGCCGTCAGTGGAGCATCCGCAACTCGAAACGCCCCGCTACCGCCGCAATCGCAGCAGGCCCAAGTGGGTCTCGATCCCACTCCGCTTCCTCGTGCCCGCGCTGCTGGTTGCCGGATGGTGGATCGGATCCGCTACCGGACTGATCCGCGAAGAGGTCCTGGCCGGACCTCCGGCGGTGTGGACGGCATTCGCCGAGCTGTACCAGTCGGGTCAGTTGGTCGACTTCGGTCTCGCGTCGCTTCAACGTGCCGCACTCGGTGTTTCGGTCGGTGTGATCGTCGGATTGGTGCTCGGGGTTCTGTCCGGTCTCTCCTCGCTCGGCGAAGAACTGATCGACTCGACCATGCAGATCAACCGCGCGGTTCCGTTCCTCGCGCTCGTTCCGTTGTTCATCGCCTGGTTCGGTATCGACGAAACCTTCAAGGTAGTCCTGATCGCCGTCGCGACCGTCGCCCCCATGTACGCGTACACCTACCTGGGAGTGCGCGGAGTCGATCGCAAGATGGTGGAAGCGGCACAAGGTTTCGGCCTGACGGGTTGGCGACTGGTGTTCGGAGCAATTCTTCCGACCGCCCTCCCCGGTGTTCTGATGGGGCTTCGAATCTGCCTGTCGCTCAGCATCACCGGATTGATCGCCGCCGAGCAGGTCGGCACACGTGAGGGCATCGGATATCTGGTCACCCTGGCGCAGGAATACAACCGCACCGACTACATGGTTCTGTGCATCGTCATGTACGCGGCACTGGGACTCATCTTCGACGCAATCGTCAGACTGATCGAGCGGTACTCCATGCCGTGGCGGAGATTGTCGGTGGCGCGATGACGAATACAACCATCGGCTCGCTGCCATCCACCGAAGCACCTCTGCCGCCGTTGGCAGCCCGTGAGCGGACCGGCACCACCGCGGCCGAGCGACGTGCCGGATCACCGGTAGCGGTCTCGCTCACCGGAGTGCGTAAGTCGTTCGGTGACAAGACTGTTCTAGGTGGTATCGACCTCGAGATCACGCGCGGCGAGTTCGTCGTTCTCCTCGGCCCCAGCGGTACCGGCAAGACAACCCTGCTGCGAGTGCTTTCCGGTTTGGAAGCACCGGACAGCGGTGATGTGCTGGTCCCACGCGACCGCACGGTCGTCTACCAGGAACCGCGATTGATTCCGTCGAAGCGAGTTCTGGCCAATGTCACAGTCGGACAGAAACGGTCACGTCAGGTGACCGACAATGCACGCAACGCACTCGCCGAGGTCAACCTCGCGGACAAGCACCGCGCCTGGCCGGCCACCCTCTCCGGCGGCGAGGCCCAACGCGTCGCATTGGCTCGTGCTCTGGTTCGCGAACCTGAACTATTACTGCTCGACGAACCGTTCGCAGCCCTCGACGCTTTGACCAGGCTCCAAATGCAAGACTTGGTAGGCGATCTGGTCGCCCGCCACCGTCCGGCAGTACTGCTCGTCACGCACGATGTCGACGAAGCCGTACGACTTGCCGACCGTGTGCTCATCCTCGACAAGGGCGGGTTTGCCGTGGATGTCGACATCGACCTGCCACGCCCCCGCGATCGGAACGATCCCGAATCTCTGCGCTACCGAGCGAGTTTCCTGAAGGAACTCGGCGTCGGTCGCACCTTCCCCGACGGACAGGACAGTTATGACATTGATCGCTGATTCCGCAATCGACACACTCTGGTACACCCGCTGCCCCGTTCCCACCGCCAGCGGCCTCGCCAACAGTCTCGGTTGGCTCGACCGGACGGCAAACGAATCCGGAGTGCGTTTCGGCGTACTGCAAGATGCCGGACCGGAATTGGCAGTGCGCCATTTCGATCACCACCTCTCCGGACTCATTCGCGAAGGCGGCAACGTCCCCGCACTGGCCGCGCGTGCCAGTGGTTCTCCGACGAGGCTCATCGGGCTCACCTGGATCGACGAGGCCCAGGCAATCCTGGTGCGCGGAGACTCCGACATCCGAGAAGCCGGTCTTCTGGCAGGCGCTCGGATCGGCATCCCGGCCTGGGCGGCAGATCAGGCCAGGAGCTTTCCCCGTGCCATGGCCCTGCACGGCTTCGCCTCCGCACTTCGACTCGGCGAGTTGAGTTTTGCCGACGTCACTCTCGTCGAGGTTGCGACGACGGCAGCCCCCGAGGTCCGCACCGCCTCGTCCACCCGCAACACGACGTGGGGCGTCGAATCCCTGCTACGCGGCGACGTCGACGCAATCTACGTCAAGGGCGCCCGAGCCCAGGAAGTTGCCCGCGAACACGGTCTCGCGGTGGCCGTCGATCTCGATTCCACTGCTTCCCTGCGTGATCGCGTCAACAACGGCACCCCACGACCGATCACAGTTCACGCCGACCTACTCGAACAACGCCCGGACATCGTCGTGGGTTTCCTCGCCGAGAGCCTGAGAGCGGCGGACTGGGCCGCAGCCAACATCGACGAGGTCCGAGCCGTTCTGCAGACCGAAACACAGTCGGGGCCCGAAGGTGTGGTGGCAGCGTACGGCGAGAACTTCCACACCGGACTGCATTTGAGCCTGTCTGACGAGCGTGTGGACCTGCTCGGGGTGCAGAAACAATTCCTGTATGCGCACGGCTTCCTTGCCGCCGACTTCGACCTGCAGTCCTGGGTGGCGCACGAACCACTGGAACAGGCACGCAACCTTGTTGCGCAGAAGGGCACAGCAGAATGACGGACGTCTACTGGGAGCTGCCCTCGCGCGGTGACGGACGCCGGGCCGTGGCCGCGCTGAACAGTCGCGGCGGCTTCGGGCCACAGCGACCGACTACCGTCGCGACCGATGTTCGCCCCGGAAACTTCGGGCCCTTCGACGAATTGGCACAGATCGTTCTCGCAGCCGAACTGTCGGGCGTCGACGGCGTTGTCGCACCGTACGATCCGAATGGCGAAGAATCCTGGACCGTTGCTGCCGCCGCCCTACGTCAGACGCGTCATTCGCGAGTGGTCGTGGAGTTTCACCCCACTTTCGGCACCCCCGTCTACGCCGCCAAAATGTCGGCGACACTTCAGCGCCTGTCGGCAGGTCGTCTCGAATGGCGAGTGAAGGTAGAGACGGACCCCGAAGACGCCGCTGCTCGCGGCGACGTGGTTCGAGGAGCCGACCGCTACGCGCGCGCCGCGGAGTTCCTGACCGTCGCCCGTGGCGTATGGAACGAGGAGCAGATTCTCCCTGGCGGATTCGGCGGCACGGGTTACGACTTCGACGGCGAATACTACGACGTACTCGGCGGCGGATTCCGAGGCATCTTGTCGGGACTCCGTTTTCCCCGAGTACATCTGACCGGAGACTCACCGGAAGCTCTGGAACTCTCGGCCCACCATGCCGATGTCCATCAGTTCACCCTTGCCGGCGACGAGTTGTCGACACGGATCACCACCCTCGACGACCGAGCATCCGAACTCGGCAGGACCGTCGAGAAGGTCCTGCGCATCCCGATCATCGCGAGGGAAACAGCCGACGAAGCCTGGGCTCGCGTCGAACGGCAACTGAGAGAATCCGATTCCGCGGCACTCGAGATCGATCGTGGCGGCATCCTGTGGTCCGGATTCGACCGCATCGGCTACGAGCACAGTATCGGCCTCGTCGGAAGCTACGAGGAAGTGGCGCAGCGATTGTCGTCGTATCGCGATCTCGGCGTGGACGGTTTCGTCCTGTCCGGTCGGCCACACATCGAAGAGTTGCACCGGGCGGGCGAGCATCTCCTGCACCTGGTCGATCCCGAGGGTCGGATTCGCAAGGAAGAGAAGGCCACCACAGAAGAGAAGGCCACCGCATGAGCATCGATTTCTACTGGCGGATCGGGATGGAAGGCGACCACGCGTCGCTGCGTACTCCGCGTCGCTACAACCGCGGCGATGCCGGTGGATACGGGCCGGGCAACATTGCTCCCGCGATCCGCGGCGGCGAATTGGACGGATACAGCTACATCGACCACATGGCAGCGGTGGCAAAGGCTTCCGAGTCCGCAGGGTTCCTCGGTGGACTGCTGCCGTCTTTCCCGATGACCGAGGATCCGTGGGCGACCGCAGCAGCGTTGGCCGCCGAGACCACCACCTACCGTTTCATGGTTGCGTTCCAACCGGGGTTCCTTCACCCGGTACAGGCAGCGCGGATGTCGGCCAGTCTGCAGCGAGCAACCGGCGGACGTCTGGTTTACAACATCATCAGTGGTGGAGGCGGAGCGCCTCAGCTGTGGTGGGGCGACAAAGTCGACCACGACGATCGCTACACCAGGACGTCCGAATTCCTCGATGTCCTCAAGGGTGTGTGGGACGGCGAACCTTTCGACTTCGACGGTCGCTTCTTCCAAACCCACGGCGCCGCACTGCCAACCGGACTGGCCGGCCAACCGTTTCCCGAGGTGTACTTCTCCGGATCTTCGGCCGCAGCCGTCGCCGCCGCCGGACTGCACTCCGATTACTACCTTTCCTGGCTGGAGCCGTACGCCGATCTGAGAGCCAAGATCGACGGAGTGCGGGAGAACTCAGCCAAACTGGGACGCACGCCGAAATTCGCCGTACGCATCGACGTCGTAGCCCGGCACACCGAAGAAGCCGCGTGGGCCGAGATCGAGAAAGGCTGGGCCTTCGTCGACAAGGGGGCCGCCGACCGTGCAGCCCAGGGTGACTCGGTGGGCGCCGCCCGCATCAAAGGCTGGGTACCCGAACACATCACCGGCTACCGAGATCTGGAAGTGCAACCCAACGTGTGGTGCGGCTTCAGCCTCATCCGCGGCGGACCGGCGTTCGGACTGGTCGGCAGTTACGAGCAGGTCGCCGAAAGACTCGACGAGCTGCGCGAACTGGGCGTCGACGCCTTCATCCTCGCCGGTAACCCGCATCTCGAAGAGGCATACCGCGTCGGCGAAGAAGTTCTTCCCCTCCTGCAGCGCACCCCGATCACACCTTCTGGACTGGAGACTCGATGACCACCACCGAAACTCGACTCGACGCCGATACCACAGCATTCGTCGAAGAGGCGCGTAAAGCAGCGGACAAGGCATTCGACGTCTTCCGCAAGACCGGAACGGTTGCAGCCAACGGGACCGTCAACTTCGTCGAACGCGTGCCCGGCACCGAAATCGCAGTTGCACTGAACGATCCGGGACCGTGGGCGGATGACCCGTCGGTGTCACCGGTTGTCGCCACCTTCGATGGAGAGGTGCTGTCCGGCAACGGATCGGCCGGTTTTGTCACCGGCTACGCATCGGTCTTCCGTCAGCATCCGGAAATCACCAGCGTTGTCCACATCCACACACCGTGGCTCGGCGGTTGGGCACAGACACATCGGACGCTACCCATCCGCTATGCGGCTTCGCAGAGGCTGACGCTCTCCCGAGAGATTCCGCCGCACATCGATCGGTCCCGTTCTGCAGGCGATTTCATTCTCGAGCGTCTCGAACACGATCCCGATCTGGTGGCGATCTTCGAAGCCAACGGCGGGGTCAACGTCATCGGCCGCAGTGGGTTGCTCGACCTCGCGAAGTTCGTCGTCCTCCTCGAGGAAGGCGCCCAGTTCCAGGCGATCGCCGAATCCCTCGGCGGTTCGGTTGAATTCGATCCATCCAACCTCGTCGTGCAGTGGGGCCGTAGCGGACTCGCCGACGAGGCGCGTCGACGCGGCCTCATCTAGCCACCCCCATCACTGATTCAGAACAGGAAACCGTAGATCTCATGACCGTTCGCGTCGGATACTTCCCACACAACAATTCGCTGTTCGTACTGCGCCACACCGGAATCCTCGAACGGCGTCTCCCCGATGTCGAGTGGGTGGACCTGCGTGAGCTTCCCGCCAAGCCTGCAGTGAACCCGGAAAACGCCTTGCCGACCCTGCACTCGGACTGGCTGTTCGAGGAGGGCGGATACGACGTGATCGGAACCGGATTCACGCCGCCCGTCACCGGATTGGCTCAGGGCCGCGATCTCGTCTACATCGGAATCTCCGGCCCACGTGTGGAGAACGGGCGCCTGGTAGTCAAGGCAGAGTCCGAGATCAACACGGTTGAGGACCTGCGCGGCAAGCGCGTCGGCATCGCGCACGGATCGTGGCAGACCACACTTTTGTTGTTCGCCTTGGATCAGGCGGGGCTGACCTGGTCCGACATCGTCCCCGTCGACACCGACGTACGCGGTGGTGGAGCGGACCTCGTCGACGGCACCATCGATGCCTGGGTTGGCGCGTACCCGGGGCTGACGGACATCGAAGCGAACCACGAACTGCGCACGCTGATCGCCACCGACGGACTCTTCAGCCACCCCTCACTGTGGTTCACCCGGCGCGATTTCGCGGATACCAACCCGGAGGCCCTCCAGGCGATCATCGAGGCCCTGCAGGAATCCGACGCCTGGATCGAAGCCAACCCCCGCGAAGCCGCCCAGGTCTTCGTCGACGACGTCGAGAAGCGTGGCGGGTCCGCGAGCCTCGATGCCTGGGAAGCTGCACTGCGCGGACGTCCTTTCGGTGTCAACCCTGTCACCGACGAGTTCCTGGACGAGCAGCAGCGCGCGGCCGATCTCCTGCTGAGCAACGGACTACTGCCGAAAGCGGTCACCGTCCGCGAAGCAGTCGTGCCGTGGATCAGCGAGTTCGTCGGTTCGGATCGTTCGTCGATCTGAGGACCCACTCCTGACAGATCCGCTTCACACGTGACAGATACCGAACGGTCTGCCATTGTGAAGGAATGCGGCGGCGCGTGGGTGAGAGTTGGTCCACGCGACCAGTCTCAGGGGTAACCCCTGGGTCGGCCAGAAGAATTGGATACTGCGTCCACCGGCGTTCGGCACGCTCCGCGTGCTTGCCGCCGCACCGGACAAAGGATTTGGTCACCCCGCCCCGTCGCATCCCGGAGTCGGATCATGCGTGACTTCGAGCTCGATCCCGAGTTGGCGCGTCGTCTGGCCGTTGCGGCCGCTGACGCTCCGTGGACCCTCAGCGGCCTCGAGGAGGCATTCGGAACCGTCTTCGGCGTTTCCCCGACGCTCCTGGCCGTGCGCGTTCTCGACCTCATGCCCGCCCCACCGTTCGAACCGCAGACTCTGTACCGATTGCTTCGCGAACTACCTCGCCTGCGGCCTGTTCCCCTCTCACTGGACACCAATGAAACCTCGGTGTGGCGGTTCGACGTTCCCCGCTACAACACCAGTGTGGACCTGGCTCGTTCACTGGATCTGACGATCTCCGAACTCGAGTGGTTCGCCGACCGAGGGGAATGGCTCCGCACGAAACCCCGACCGCTACGCCACTACCGGCCGATGCAGATCAGCAAGAAGGCCGGCGCTCGCCTCCTCGAGGTACCGAAACCCCGATTGCGCGAAATTCAGCGGAAGATCCTGCGCCGCATCCTCGACCTGGTGCCCCCGCACGACGCGGCACACGGATTTGTCCGTGGTCGAAGCCCTCTGACTTTTGCAGCGCCGCACGCACAGTCGGAAATCGTGATCGGCGCGGACCTCGCGCAGTTCTTCCCTTCGATCAGCGGCAGCCGCGTTCATGCCGTCTTCGCCGCCCTCGGCTATCCACCCGCAGTGGCAGGCGTTCTCACCGGATTGTGCACTGTTGCAACGCCTGCCGATACCCTGCGCGGCCTACCGTATGCACAGGCATCACAGCTACGCACCGCGCATCTTCCGCAAGGCGCACCCACTTCTCCTGCACTGGCGAATCTCGTCGCACGCAAACTCGACATCCGCTTGAGTGGACTCGCACAAGCGAACTGGCTCACCTACACCCGATACGCCGACGACCTCGCGTTCTCCGGAATCGAAGTAGCCGACGTCGGCACCCTCCTCTGGACGGTCGAGCAGATCGCCGGGGACGAAGGGTTTGCCATCCATCCACGAAAGACCAAGGTGATGCGCCCTCATCGACGCCAACACCTCACCGGGTTGGTGATCAACGACCAACCCTCGTATCCGCGCGACGACTACGATCGCTTGCGTGCCCTGCTGCACAATGCCGCCAGTACTTCTGCGCAGGAACAGAATCGGGATGGCGTGGAGAACTTCCGCGCCCACATCTACGGCCGGATCGCGCACATCGGCGAAACCAGCACTACACGCCGACGCACATTGCTGCGCCTGGCTGAACGTGTGGATTGGGACGGTTAGTGCCCGCGAGCAGTCAGACCCGCGGGGTGTAGGCCATGCATTCGACTTCCATGTGCGCACCCAGCGCCAGTCCGTCTGTTCCGAACGCACTGCGGGCCGGCAGTCTCGACGCCGGGAAGTACTCGAGGTAGACCTTGTTGAACTCCTGCCAACGTGACATGTCGTCAAGCATGACAGTGCATTTGAAGATCGCTTCGACACCGGAACCGTAGGCGATCAGCGAAGCCACGATATTCTCCATCGTCTGGCGAGCCTGCGCTTCGAAGCCGTCTGCCAAGGTCCCGTCGGGAAGCATGCCGATCTGACCCGACAGATACAGAACGTCTCCGACGCGCACTCCGGTGGAGAACGGCGTATCGAAAGCGGGTGGGATGAACTCGACGGTCTGAGATGAATCCATTAGATCTCCTCGGAGTTGGAATATGCGTGACGAGTTGGCGTTTCAGCGCACTGGGCGCGCACGAACATCGGCCAGGAAGTGCGCCACCAACTCGTTCCACGCGTGTGGGTCCTCGAAGTAGGGGGAGTGGCCGCGGTCGGCAAGCTCGACCACTTCGGCGTGAGGCAGGAACTCGGCGGCGCCGCGAATCCGCTCGGGTGTCATCAAATCGTCCAGCTCACCTGCGATCAGGAGAACCGGCGCAGCCACCGCCGCGAGTTCGGCCACCGAATAGTTGTGGGCCTTGAGAATTCGGAAGAACTCGGTGTCAGGTGGGCGATGGCCGAAGGTGCCGAGAGCTTGGTACAGGTATGCCCTCGCCATGTCCAAGCTCGGCAACCGTCCACCCACAGCGGGATGCTCCCCCAGGGGCCGCGCGGTGACGGGTGCTGCGGTGAGGGGAGGTGCGCTGTCCGGACCGAATCCGACGGGAATGCCGCCGGTCGTGCAGGCCAGGACTACCGACTCCACCCGGTCCGGAACAGCGATCGCGGTCCCCAATGCGGCCCAACCGCCCATCGACTGGCCGACCACGTGCGCTCGATCAACCGCCAACAGGTCCATGATTTCGATCAGATCAGAGACTGCCGCTACCGGGCCGTGGTTGCCGTTCTCGTTGGTAGAGCGGCCGAATCCTCGCTGATCCCAGCTGATCACCCGATAGTGCTGAGCGAAGTAGGGCACCTGCTGGTACCAGACGGCCGCATTTCCGCCGAGACCGTGCGTGAGAATCAGATCCGGGCCCTCGCCGGCAGTCTCGTACCAGACCCGTTCGCCGTCTGCGACGGTGATGAAGCCCTCGGTCCGTGAAATCATCCTTGTTCTCCTGTGTCGGACGGGCGCTTGCCCGAAGTGTGGTCAGTGAGGAGTTGCTGCACTTCATCGGTGGCCCGCAGCAGGTGTTCTTCGACCATTCGCGTCGTCTTCGCATCGAAGTCGGTATCGAAACCGATCACCGTCAACGCACAGAGCGGAGACCCCTTGCGGGAAGACACTGCACGCGAGACCGAACCGATGATGTCCTGAGATCGTTTGTGGACAACGGCGAATCCGGTTTT
Organism: Rhodococcus sp. SG20037; assembly: GCF_031763325.1. Taxonomy (NCBI): domain Bacteria; kingdom Bacillati; phylum Actinomycetota; class Actinomycetes; order Mycobacteriales; family Nocardiaceae; genus Rhodococcus; species Rhodococcus sp. SG20037. The sequence goes on from NZ_CP134497.1 coordinate 6,194,836, forward strand.
CTGCGTATCGGCGATGTCGGCGAGAAAGCCGGTGGGTCCTTCCAGCGGATAGCCGCTCTTCTCCACCATCGCCAGGTAGGGCGCCCGGGTGTTGTCCTCGAGTGCCGCCACCAACGCGAGCGGACCCGCGAACCGGTGCGGCGGAAGCAGATCCCCGAGCATCCGAGTGATCATCTTGAGTCTCTCGGGACGCAGCGCCGCGATGATCCGCGTCCCGCCGCTCTCGAGAACCTGCAGATTCACCATCATGTCCGTGCTCTCGGACAGCACCCGCATGGTCGGATCGCACAAGGCCGCCAACGAATGCGCTGCCGCTTCGTGGGAAACCTGCAGTGCAGCCGGGCCGGGGAGATAGCGACCGTCGTAGCGGAAGACCCAACCACGGTTCGCGAGTTCTCCGAGCACTCGGTGCGCAGTCGGGCGGAGCATCCCGACTTCTTCTGCCAGTTCGCTGAGCTTCATCGGCGTGGTCGAGCGCGCGATGGCCTCGAGTAGATCCAACGCTTTGTCGACGGCGGACGCAGAACCCTTCGTCATCCGATCCCCTCCCGGTGCCGTGGATGTACCCGGCGATCCGAAATCTCGTGTTCTTGGAAAACCCTTGGCATTCGTCTTGGAAATTACTATAGTCACAACAATCGTTCCGGCGTACGGAATTCTTTGAGCTTCTTCACCTTCCCACCGGATTACCGGCAAGGAAGTCATATCTTTCCCAGCGAGAGGTTTTCGGACATGACGGTTGGACTTACCCTTCGGTCGACACCACGGTTCAGAGTTGTTGCCCTAGCCGCGGTCGCGACCGCGGCATTGGCACTGACAGGCTGTTCGAGCGACGCCACGGCCTCCGACGACGGGGGCACCCAGACCACCACGATTCGAATCGCACCTCAGCCGATCGCGGACTTCGCACCGATTTGGCTCGGCATGGAGCAGGGGTACTTCACCGATGAGGGACTCGACATCCAACTCGTGGAGGGCGGCGCTAGTTCCTCGGCTCAAATTCCGTTGTTGCTCAGCGGAAATGCAGATATGGCAGCCACGACTGCCGCTGCCGCAATTCAGGCACGGAGCCAGAACATGCCCGTCACCATTGTCGGCGGGCTCACGAATTTTGCCGCAAATGACAGCGTCGACCAGTCCGGTCTCGTGGTCGCCAAGAACAGTTCCATCAGCGGCTTCCGTGACCTCGAAGGCAAGACCGTCGCGATCAGCGGTTTGAAGTCCGTCAGCGAAGCAGTCATCTCTGCCGCGGTGGAGAAATCCGGCGGAGCAGCGAACAAGGTCTCGTTCATTCAGGCGCCCATGCCCAACCTCGGCGACCTGGTTTCCACCGGCGGGGCCGACGCGGCGTTCCTCATCGATCCGTTCCTGAGTAAAGCAACCGACTCGGGGCTGAAGATCCTCGGCCACCCCTTCCCCTTGGCCGCGCCCGGTGTGCCAGGGACCTCGCTGGTCGCTTCGGAATCGTTTGTCAATGCGAACCCTGACTCACTCGCGAAATTCCGTACCGCGCTTGCCAAATCAGTTGACTACGCCAATCAGAATCCGGGCGCGGTCAAGGCTGCACTCTCGACACAAGCCAAGATTCCGCTAGAAATGCTGGCCAACAGCAAGAATCCTCAGTTCGTCGCAGTAGTGGAACCGGGTGCTCTCGGCACGGAGATCGAACTGCTGGTCAAGTACGGGGTACTGACGGATTCGGTCGAGGCCGAATCCCTGCTGACCCCGGCCAACTGAGTTGTCCGCCTTGACAACCCTGCAGACTCGCCGCAGGCAGGTTCTGCTCGGTCGGCTGCTGACGCTCTTCGCGTTGGCAGCCGCCTGGCAGATCTTCGGAATGCTCGGCGACGAGGACGTCAAAGGTATTCCGAAGTTCAGCGACGTGGCAGTGGCCTTTGTGAACGAACTCGCCACGTCCTCGTTGTGGACATCACTGGGACAAACGGTGACCACCACGGCGATCGGATTGGCGCTGTGCCTGGTGATCGGAATCCCGGCAGGGCTGCTGCTCGCCGCGCACCCGTTCCTGACGGTCTCCTCCCGCTTCGTCATCGACTTCTGCCGAACCGTTCCGCCGCTCGCAATCATTCCGCTCTTTCTGCTGATCATGGGCCCGACGCAACGGATGGCGGTGGCACTGATCGTGGCAGTAAGTGTGTGGCCGATTCTGCTCCAGACGATTCACGGTGTGCGCAACGTCGACCCGGAACTGCTGGCCACCGCACGATCCTTCCGACTTCCACTGTGGCGCAGGCTCGCTCTCGTCGTCGCACCGGCATCGATGCCCTACATCTTCACCGGGATTCGCATCTCGGCAACACTGAGCTTGCTGCTGACCATCGGTGCAGAATTGATCGCCGGCGTGCCGGGACTCGGTAAGGAGATCCTGCTGAGCCAATCCGTCCCCGATCGAATGTTCGCACTGATCATCGTCGCCGGACTACTCGGAATGCTGCTCGCCTTCGCCGTGATGGCGATCGAGAATCGTTTACTTGCCTGGCATTACATCCCGAGGAGGATGACGACGTGAAGATGATGTCAGGACTTCGACTCCTCGCGTGGGAGTTGTGGCTGCCGATCTTGATCGTCGTCGTATGGTACTTCGGTTCGGAGTCGAGCAAGTCGCCTTACTTCCCGCCGCTGTCGCGTATCTGGAAAGCGTTTGTGGACAACTGGTTCGGTCCGGGATTCGCCCACGATGTCGTACCGAGCTTGACCAACCTTGCCTTCGGTCTCGCCGTGGCACTGGTGGTCGGCGTCGGCGCCGGTCTCCTGCTGGCACTGTTCCCGCTGGCTGCCGACATTGCCGATCCGTTTCTCCAGTTCTTCCGCGCTATTCCGGCGCTGGCCGTATTACCCGCTCTTTTCATCGTTTTCGGAACCGGTTCGACGGGTAACGTTGCCGCCATCGCCTTCGGCGCGGTCTGGCCGATACTCCTCAACACCCTCGACGGCATTCGCTCCATCGACCCGAGTATCCGATTGGTGGCGCGCAGCTACCGGATCCGTACACCCCTCCTGGTGACGCAGGTACTCCTCCCCGGAGCGATGCCGCAGATAACAGTCGGTATCCGCACCAGTCTCGCGATCGGTGTCGTCATCATGGTCGGAAGCGAAATGTACGTCTCCACTGCAGGAATCGGTCACTTCGTGATCGTCGCGCAACAGACCTTCGCGATCGCCGACATGTGGTCCGGAATTCTCCTGCTGGGAATCATCGGATACGTGCTCAACCTCGGATACGGCGTGATCGAACGATGGTTGCTCAGATGGCAGCCGCGGACCCACGACGCTCTCGCAGTGAAAGGAAACTGATGTCATCCACAGAATCTGCGGCATCGATACCCGCAGTCGAACTGAGCGGCCTCGGGGTGACCTACGGCGGTCCCACCGGCCGCGAAGTGCTCCGCGGCATCGATCTGTCCGTTGCACCCGGAGAAATCGTCTGCATCGTCGGCCATTCCGGCATCGGCAAGAGCACGCTGATTCGTTGCATCGCCGGTCTGCAGAAGCCGACCACCGGTGAGGTCCGCATCGCCGGGATCGCGATCGATGCACCGCCGGCCACGCTGGCTCTCGTGTCACAGGACTACGGACGCACACTGATGCCGTGGCTTCGAGTGGGCGAGAACGTTCGCCTGCCGCTACGGGGCAACGGTCTGGCGCGGAAGGTTCAGAACGAGAGGGTTAGCGATGCACTTGCCGTTGTCGGTCTAGGCGGTGCTGCGCGTTCCTACCCCTGGCAGTTGTCCGGCGGAATGCAGCAGAGAGTGGCGATAGCTCGCGCTCTCGCCTATCGGCCGCAGGTACTCCTCATGGACGAACCCTTCGCGTCGGTCGATGCGCAGACCCGCGCGGAACTCGAAGACCTGCTGCTGACGCTTCAGCGTGATCTTGGCATCACCGTCCTCCTCGTCACCCACGACGTCGACGAATCGGTGTACCTGTCCGATCGAGTGGTCGTCCTCGGCGGAACTCCGGCATTGACGCAGGACATCGTCGACGTCCCGTTGACCGGAGCTCGAGATCAACTGACCACCAAGGCAGACCCACTGTTCATCGAGTGCCGTACCAGGGTCCTGTCCGCGATCCAGCAGTCGAAGGTGGTGGCGCCCGTGTCGTAAGCGCCTCGCCTAGGCTGGCTCCGTGATCCTTCTCCTCATCGGCCTCGCGCTGCTCGGATTCTGCGGCTACCGGTTCAGGCAGGATCGACGGAGGCTGAGCAACGGCGTCTACCTACTTCTCGGACTGATCTTCACCGGTCTGTGGATGTTGCAGTCGGGTGCGCCGGGAACCGAGGTCCCGTCGTTCGTCATCGCGACGATCGCTCTGCTCTCGCCGTTGCTGGTGCTCATGCTTGCAGGATTCCTGATCGTCAACGGAGTCACGATGCTGCGGCGCGAGGGATTCAGCGTCGCGAATCTGCTCTCACTCGTCGCCGGACTCGGCCTGCTCGTTCCCTACGTGTTGCTCGCATCAGCGCTGCTGACGCAGAGATATTGGCTCGCAGTCGTTCTCGGTTCGTTCAGCCTGGTCGCGTCGTACCTGGGGTTTCTGTTCACGAGCTTTCTGCTCTACTCCTACGTCTACGGACGCCAGAAGTATCAGCCCGGAATGGACGCGATAGTGGTTCACGGCGCCGGGCTTTCGGGCGCCGACGTGACGCCCCTGCTTGCCAGCCGTCTGGACAAGGCGGCCGACGTCTTTCGCGCCGAGGTCCGCGAAGGACGTTCACCACTGTTGGTCGTGAGCGGCGGGAAGGGTTCGGACGAGGTGGTCAGCGAGGCGGAGGCAATGTGCGTCTACCTCGTCGATCACGGGATACCGCGCGAGAGCGTGATTCTCGAGGACCGCTCGACCACCACGCTCGAGAACCTCGAGTACACCAGGGACCTTCTCCGTGCCAACACCACGAAGCCTCGAATGGTGCTGGTCACCAGCAACTTCCACATCCTCCGAACCGCGACGTTTGCCCGAAGCCTCGATCTGGATGCGGAAGTCATCGGTTCCCACACCGCCCGGTACTACCTGCCGAGCGCCATTCTGCGCGAGTTCGCCGCCGTCACGGTGGAGCACAAGTGGCTCAACGGAACGGTCTGCCTGATCCTGGCCGCCCTGCCCCCACTGGTGGTCTGGGCGGTCGGAGGCATTTCGTAGCCGGATTCAGCGAATCAGGCTCTCGACGCCCATCGGTCGGCGACCCAGAAGCAGTTCGACGGCCGCGCTGCCGGCAAGAAAATCATGGTGGTTGTAGAACTCGAACATCGCCGCCAGACGCGAGCTGGCGTTGACGTCAAGGCTGCTGCCGATCTGTTCGCGCCATTGATCCACGCTGATCTGATCTATCGCGACGGTCCGTGACGTCTGCTTTTCCACCATCTGTGCCACCTCCACGACGCTCAGAGCTTGCGGGCCGCCCACCTCGTACGTCGCTCCGTGATGTTCACCCGAGCCCTCGCTCAGTACGACCGCGGCAACAGCCGCCACGTCCGCCAGACTCACGAACGAGAACTTCGTTTCCGCGCTGTACGGCAGGACGATGGTGTCAGACCGACCAGTGAGTACCGCCTCGAAATTCTGCGCGTACGCACACGGTTGCAGCACAGTCCATTTCAAGGGTGAACGATGCAGTTCGTCCTCACACCTGGCTTTGTCCAGGTGATGCGGCATGGACGGGCTGAACGGCCACGCGACGGAGTGATAGACAAAGTGCTCCACTCCCGCCGAAGCCGCTGCCGTCAGCGCATTGCGAAGCAGTGCGGGCTCGTCGGGATGGACGTTCGGGCCAATGAAGTACACGCCTCGGCACCCGGCGAGCGCCTTGCGCAGTCCGCTTCCGGTTTCCAGTTCTACCTCGAAGTCCCCGTCGACACGCGCCTTTCGCACCAGTCGCCGAGCTGTCACGCTCGGCGGCAGTGCGGCGACGACGGCCTCACCGGTCTTACCCGCGGCGCCGATCACCGCGATGTCGGCGCCGCGAGCAATTCCGTTCTCCATGAGAGTTTTCCGTCCTAGACGTAGTCGTAGACCGCTGAGGTGGCGCCACCCGAAAGCTGCGCGTAGCCCGGACCCCGATCGAAGAAGGGCTCGTTCTCACCGCGTTCCGAGCGCAACTGATCCCGCAACTCCGTGGTAGCAGCCTCGTCGACGGTCGGCTCGTCACCCTCGATCACGACGACAACGCCGTAGTCGTCGCGTGCACCCTCTACGGAAACCTTGCGCCACTGAATGTCTCGCAAGACCTCTTCGGTCGGGCGCTCCAGGGGATCTCCCCAACCACCACCACCGGTGGTGCGAATCCGTACGACCTCGCCGGCCTTGATCGGCTCGGCATCGGTCAGCGCGTCGAACTCACGCTCGTTCGGTCCACCCGGATCCAGGACGACGGAGAACGGCCGACCGGCCTTGCCACCCTTGACTCCCCAGCAGGCGAGAATCGAACGGTCCGCGATGGACATGAAGTGAGCATCCTTGAGCATGCGGATGTGCTTCTCGTATCCCAAGCCGCCGCGGTAACGTCCGGCTCCGCCCGAATCCATGGCCAGACCGAGCTTTTCGACGATGAACGGGAAACGGCTCTCGGTGAACTCGGTCGGCAGGTTCCGTGAATCGGGAACGACGTGAATCGTGTCCTCGCCGTCGGCGTAGTAGCGTCCGCCGGAACCTCCGCCGAGCACCTCACGCATGAGATACGAGTGACCCTCGAAGTCCTCACCGTACACACCGGTGTACCTGATGGTCTCCTGATCGGCGGGCATGTTGCCGTCCACAGCCTTGGCCACGACGCCGGCCAGCACTCCGAGCAGACGGAGGATGACAAACGTGCGAGCGTTGGTGGGGGCAGGGAAGATCGGGGTGATCAATGTTCCCTTCTCGGGGAACTTCATCTCGATCAGCGGTACGACGCCCTCGTTGACATCCAGTTCGGCCATGCGCTCCGGGGTGTCCGCGAGGTTACGCAGAATCGGGGCCAACCACTTGATGAGGAAGTTTCCGTCCGCGTAGTCACCACAGTGGTTGATCGGGCCCTTTGCCTGCGGTCCAGTTCCGTTGAAGTCCAGGATGAGTCGCTCGCCGCCCTCGTCCTCCGGCCGCGTCTTCGTGAGCGTGATCCGCTGGATGTGGAGCATCGGCTCGTCGACGCCGTCGTGCTCGGCGTAGTCCTCCCACGTGTACTCACCGACCGGGATCTTGCTGAGGATCTCGCGACGGTACGTCTCGGTGGTCGCGTCCATCATCGCGTCGAAGCACGACTCGACGGTGTCGACGCCGTAGCGCTCGAACAATTCGGTGAGTCGACGCGCACCCATCAGGCACGCCGAGCACTCGGCGTCGAGGTCAGCTGCCAACGCATCCGGCATACGGGAGTTACGCGTCATGATGCGCAGTGCCGCCTCGTTGGGAACTCCCTGGTCCCACAGTTTGATCGGCGGAACCATCAGTCCCTCTTCGTACACCGTGGTGGCGCCGGACGGCATGGAGCCGGGGCAGCAACCGCCGATGTCGTCGTGGTGACCGAACGCCTGAACGAACGCAACAACCTTCGGCTCGGCATCGGGAGTGACGCGGGCGAAGACAGGCACCGTGACGCACAGGTCGGGGAGATGACCGATGCCACCTTCGGACAGGTAGACGTCGTTGTGGAAGTACACGTCTCCCGGCTTCATCGTCTCGAGTGGGAAGTCCCGGGCGATCGGATGAACCAGGGCGGAATACGAACGGCCCGTGAGCTTGCGGAGGTTCCGGTCGTGAATACCGGCGCGGAAGTCGTGAGCGTCACGGATCATCGGTGAGCGCGAGGTGCGCGAAATGGAGGTCTCCACCTCCATTTCCACGCTGGCGAGGTAACCGGCGACGATCTCGACCAGAATCGGGTCAGGTGACGCGCCGTCGGTAGCGGTGAGTCGGTACGGCTTGGCCGCGGTGGCAGCAGCAGCATCGAGAATGGCGGTCATCACTTCACTCCGTTCGAGTCGGAAGACTTCGAGATACGAATGTTCCCGAAGGTGTCGATACGTGCCGAGAATCCGGGGTGGATCGGGACAGTCGAGCTGAACTCCTCGATCACGGCCGGTCCTTCGATGACGTCACCCGCACCGAGCAGTGTGCGATCGTAGGTGGCCGTTTCGACCCAGCTGTCGAAATACGATTGACGCGAACCGGTTCGAGCGGTGTCGGCGCCGGTGCCGGCCGGGATCTCCTTGAGCGTCGGACGCTTGATCGGGCCGATGCCACTCACGCGCAGGTTGACCCACTCGACGTGCTGCGACGGGTCTCCCCGGAAGTCGTAGCCGTACAGTTCGCGGTGCGCCTGGTGGAACGCCTCGGCCGCGTCGTCCATGATCTGCGCCGTGACGGTACCTTCCGCCACCGGGACGCGCACCTCGAATGCCTGACCGAGGTAGCGCAGATCCGCAGTACGAGAGTACTTGCGCTGCGTCTCGTCGAAACCCTCTTCGGCGAGCGCGATCTCGGCTTCGCCGGCCAGCGCGTCGAACTGGCTCTGCAGGTCTTCAGCCTTCAACCGGTCGTGACGACTGACATGCGTCTGGACGTAGTCGTTGCGGACATCGACCGTCAGCAGACCGAACGCGGAGACGTTACCCGGATTGAGCGGGACGAGAACGTCTTTCAGACCCAGGATGTCGACGAGACGGCAGGCGAGCAGGGAGCCGGAGCCGCCGAACGTCACGAGGGTGAAGTCGCGAACGTCGAGGCCACGCTTGACGGTGATCTGACGCAAGGCGTTGGCCTGGTTCCATGCCGAGACCTCGAGGACGCCGACCGCGCACTCCTCGAAGCCCAGACTGAGCTGTGTTGCAAGCTCTTCGAGGCCCTTGCGTGCCAATTCCGTGTCGAGAGGAATCTCGCCACCGAGTAGGTGGGGTGGGATGCGACCGAGCAGGACGTGCGCGTCGGTGATGGTCGGTTCGCTGCCGCCCTTGCCGTAGCACAACGGTCCGGGATCGGCGCCGGCCGACTGAGGGCCGACTCGGAGGGTGTGTTCCGGCGTCATCCACGCGATCGACCCACCACCGGCGCCGACGGTCACGACGTCGATCATCGGGATCTTCGACGGGTAGTTGCCCACTCGCCCTTCGGTGGTCAGCGCGGGCTCGCCGCGAACCACGACGGTGACATCCGTCGACGTTCCGCCGCCGTCACAGGTCAACACCTGCTCGACGCCGGCGGCGTCGGCGATCAGCGCAGCACCGAGGGCTCCGGCGGCCGGTCCCGACAGGACTGTCGTAATAGGCTGGTGAACAACCTCTTTGGCCGACAGGACACCGCCGTTGGACTTCATGACGTAGAACGGGATGTCGCGGGGTTCACCGTCGGTGGTCGAGAACTCACGCAGACGATTCGCGATGTTGTTCACGTAGTTGCGGATGTTCGGCTTGACCGCGGCGTCCACGAGTGTGGTGATGGACCGCTCGTATTCGCGGTACTCACGCAGCACCTGGCTCGAGATGCTCACCGTCGCATCGGGGAAAACTTCGAAGAGGATGTCGCGTACGCGCTCCTCGTGCGTCGGATCGGCGTACGAGTGCATGAGGCAGACGCCGATGGTCCGGATCCCGCGGTCCTTGAAGAACTGCGCTGCGCTGCGGACACTCTCTTCGTCGAGCGGACGAATCTCGCTGCCGTCGAAGGAAAGGCGTCCACCGACGGTGCGTACACGATCGGCGGGGACGATGCGTTCGGGCTTGACCCAGAAGTACGAGTTGCCGTAACCGTCCGGCACCGACTGACGAGCGATCTCGAGAACGTGCTCGTAGCCCTCAGTGGTGATGAAGCCGAGGTTCTCGACCTTGCCTTCGAGCAGCTTGTTCGTCGCTACGGTCGTGCCGTGGCTGACCGCACCGATGGAGTCGCCACTCTCACCGAGCTTGGCGAGTACCTTCTCGATACCGGCGAGAAAGCCCTCGGCGGGGTCCGCCGGGGTGGACGGGGTCTTGGTGGTGACGATGGCGCCGGTTTCGTCGTCCACTGCCACGATGTCGGTGAACGTTCCGCCGGTATCGATACCGACCCGAATCTTCCTGGGTTCCACGCTTCCTCCTGAGATCTTTGGCTCGTCTCGTCTGGTACCGATCGACGGTTGCGGCCTAGCCGGTAAGTGGCTCGTACCTGACGTGTAGAGCTATTCCACAGGTTCGGAAGAGCGGATTCTTTGTCACAATTCGCCGAATCGGGGGACCAAGGTTCGGCGCACGATCACGAGCGGATCTTCGCCGGCGCCCCAATGGGTTACGCGGACGTGAAAAACGCCCCGAACCTGGTCGGTTCGGGGCGTTTCCCTCATCGTGAATCAGCTGTTGACACCTACGCGAACTACTCGCGACAACCAGAACGCGCCAGGAATCCGCCTATAGCAACACCTGACAAAGCAATGGCTGCGCCGACGACGGCGCTGACCATCACCGTGCGAGCATCTGTGCCGCCCGCTGTCGGTGCAGCGGCCGGAAGAACCGCCGGTGCCGCGACAGCTCCGGAAACTACCGGCGCGCCTTCGACCGCCACTGCCGGTACCGCCGCCGCCACGGCGGCAGTGACCTTCTCGGGAATGCCGTTGGCAATGACGCCGTCGATGCTCTTGAAGAACACCCCGGCCATCTTCTTGGCTACACCGGTGATCATGCGCTGCCCGACGCCGCCGACCATCCCGCCGACCACGGCGTCGGCGTCATACGAAAGCAGCGTGCCACCCTCGTTCTCCGTCAAGGTGACCGTGACGTCCGCCTTCACCGTGCCGGGAGCACCCGCCCCCGAAGCCGTCATGACAAACGAATTGGGCCGATTCTGTTGCGACAGAACAACCTCGCCGTCGTAGACGCCCTTGATCGACGCAACTCCCGCCATGATGGAGAGCTTGTAGTGATTGTCCGTGAGCTGCTCGAGCGACTGCACACCGGGAATGGTCGCGGCCAGTACACGACCGTCCTGGAGCTTGTCGTAGACCTCTTCGCGAGGTGCCGTCAGCTGCGCGGTGCCGGCGATTCTCATGCATTCTCCTCTGATGACGAACCCGCGTGTGCGAGTCGAAGTTCGAACAGTTCGGACGGTGAAATGGGCATGGACGTGATCGAGATTCCTTCGGCGTCCTCGATGGCAGCCGCGATGACGGCGCTGGTGGGGATCACACCCGCCTCACCGGCACCCTTCATTCCGAGTGGGTTGAGTCCCGACGGCGTGACGGTGTGATCCATCTCGAGCGAATCCGGCATCTCGGTGACGAACGGCATCAAGAAGTCCATGTACGACGCGTTGAGCATCTGCCCGTGCTCGTCGTAGACGATCCGCTCGTAGAGTGCGCCGCCGATACCTTGCGCGACGGCGCCCATGACCTGACCTTCGACGATGCGGGGGTTGATCACGTTTCCGCAGTCGTGGATGACAACGTAACGACGGACCGTGATCTCGGCTGTCACGGGATCGGTTTCGACGATCGCCGCGTGCACTCCCGAAGCGAAGGTGGAACTGGGCGGCGAGTAGTAGCCGGTTGCTTCCAGACCGGGCTGCTCACCCTCGGGAATCGGCGGCTTCGACATGTCCGTGTCGGTCTTGGCGAAACCGGTGGCCAGCTTCGACTCACGGTCGAACGCATATCGTAGCGGGTTCGACAGCACGGCAACAACACTCAGCGGTACGGACGTACCCTCCACTCCGGCTTCGGTGCCGATCTTGCACACGTGGCCTTCCCGGAGTTCCAGTTCGGTTTCCGGCAGATCCAGGATTCCGGACGCGATCTTCTTCGCCTTCTCCGCGACCATCTGCGCTGCGACGTGGAAGGCCGAACCTGACATGACCGCACCACGCGAGGCGAAAGTGCCGACGGCATAACCGAACCGGCGGGTATCACCCGTGACGATCTCGACGTCGGAGACCTTGACTCCGAGGTCGTCCGCAACGATCTGGGCGAACGCGGTCTGGTGGCCCTGACCCTGCGTCGTCAGGCCTGTTGCGGCCTTGACCTTTCCGGACGTCTCGACCACGACGTGCGCACCCTCGTAGGGTCCGGGTCCGGTTCCCTCGACGTACGCACCGATACCGATTCCGACCGACCGACCTTCGGCGCGAGCCTTCCTCTGGTACTCGGGAAATCCGTCCCAGTCGATGAGCTTCTTGAGCTTTTCGATGCCTGCCTGATAGTCGCCCGTGTCGTAGATCAACGGGCGTCCGTCCTGGAACATCAGGCCGAAGTCGTACGGCATGTCCTCGGGGCGAATGAAGTTCGCCTCCCGCACCGCGATCTTGTCCTTGTTCAGGTACTTGGCGATGGCGTCCATGGATCGCTCCATCGCGAACACGGCCTGCGGACGTCCGGCGCCGCGGTACGGGGTCACGATCACGGTGTTGGTGTACAGCGAATAGGCGTTGACCCGGAACGACTTCGGCTTGTACGGCCCGAGAACCTGCGTCGCGGTGTTGATCATGACGATGATCCCGTACGGCAGGTAGGCACCGTTGTCGTGCCAGAACGTGAAGTCGAACGCCAACAGACGACCCTCGTCGTCGAATCCGATGTCGACCTTCTGGATCTGCCCGCGCTCGTGTGCGCTCGAGATGAAGTGCTCACGGCGATCCTCGACCCACTTCACCTCGCAGGAGATACCGGCCTGGCCGAGGCGTCGAGCGGCCCACGTGATCATGACTTCTTCGGGCCACGGGTGAACGATCTTGACGCCGAATCCGCCGCCGACGTCAGGAGCGATGCAGTGAACCTTGTTCAGCGCCATCCCCAATCGCGCGGCGATTGCGGCGCGGGCGGACGTGGACGTCTGGGTGGAGGTCCAGAACGTGAGGGTGTTCTCGTCACCGTCCCAACGTGCGTAGACGCCCTTGCCCTCCATCGGCATGGAAGCCGAACGCTCGATTTCGAGATCCAGCGTCAGTCGGTGCGGCGCGGCGGCCAGTTCGGCATCCAGATCTCCGAACCCGTGCTGCAGGTGAGCGGCGACGTTGTCCGGAACGTCTGCGTGGACGGCGTTCGCGGCGGTGCGAGCGACGTCGATCCCCACTACAGGCTTCAGCGCCTCGTAGGTGACGTCGATCTTCGCGCAAGCGTCCTCGGCGATGTACCGGTTGTCGGCGACCACCATGGCGATGGCTTCTCCGACATGCTTCACCTCGTCCTTCGCGAGGGGATACCCGTTGCGCGGAGCGATGATTCCCGGATGAGGAATGAGCAGTGGCAGGTTCTCCGCCATTTCCGGCGTGTCCGCGAGGAGATCTTCGTAGGTGTAGATGGCATGTACGCCAGGCACTTCCAGCGCCTGGTCGATGTCGATGTCGATGATTCGCGCATGGGCGTGCGGCGACCTGACGAATGCCGCGATCAGCGCGTTGTGGCCCAGATCGTCGAGGTATCGCCCCTGCCCGCTGAGCAGACGCGTATCTTCCTCGCGCGGAATCGGTTTACCGAAGAACTTGCCGTCGTCGGCAACCGAATGATCGGCCGTCGAATGATCGGAAGCGGGGTGCTTCGCCCCGTTGCGCTTTGCTGGTTTGACCGGAGTACTCATGCCTTACCCGCCCGTCCTCCGACAGGATTCGTTGTTCCCCGCACCTTGCGATCCAACGCCTCCCGAGTGGACGCGTCGTCGATTCCGAGCGGGAACTGCCCGGCCCGTTCACGCTTGATCTCGGCTGCGCGCAGAACCGACGCCCTGATGTTCTGGTACCCCGTACAACGGCAGAGGTTTCCCGCTATCGCGTCGGTAGCTTCCTCCCGCGTGGGGTTGGGGTTCTCCTCGAGAAATGCCGCGATGGTCGTCACGAATCCCGGAGTGCAGAATCCGCACTGCAGACCGTGACAATCCTTGAACGCCTGCTGAACCGGATGCAAAGTGCCGTCCGGCTCGACGAGGCCTTCGACGGTGGTGATCGATCGACCTTCGAGGCTGGCCGCGAGGACAAGGCAGGATCGAACAGGCTTTCCGTCGAGCAGCACGGTGCACGCACCACACACGCCGTGTTCACAACCCACGTGCGTGCCCGTCTTACGGAGGTGGTGACGAATGGCATCCGAAGCCAGAGTGCGGGAGGGAAGAACGACGGTGTTCGTCACCTCGTTGAGCGTGAACGTGACAGCTACATGGTGCTCACCGGTATCTGCTGCCAGCTCGGCAAGTTGATCATCGATGGAGCGATCGTTTTTGGACATTGTCACCACTTTCCTGCCAGTACTGCGTTCTCACTGAGAGCATCCGTTGCCGCCGCGAAGCCGACCCGCGCCGTGAGCGCGGACACCAACTGCGAGCGGTACGCCGCCGTCCCGTGAATGTCTGCCTCGGTATCTATCTGCGCGCGGGCGCATTCCCCGAGGGTGCGCCACCGCGGGTCCCGCTGATCCGTCGCGGACGCCCCCGCCAGTACGTCCGTGTAGTCCACGACCTGCCCCAGCTCTCCGGCGGACACGTACGTCATGTGCGCTTCGGTCACCAGACCGTCGACCACGCGAATCCGGGCGACGACGCCGACCAGTGCATAGTCACCGTGACGACGCGCGATCTCGTCGATGGCGGTTCCCACGCCGGGTTCGGCGGCGGGCACCGACACCGACACCGCGATCTCGTCTGATTCCAGGCTCGACTCGAGAGGGCCGGCGAAGAGATCCGTCGACGCGATCTCGCGGGTGCCACGCACCGACTGGACGGTCACGCTGCCCCCGAGCAGCGTCAGGACTGCCGGCATCTCCGCCGACGGATCGGCATGGACGATGGAGCCGACGCTCGTCCCGCGGTTACGGATCGTGGGGTGCGCTACCAACTGCAGAGCACGGTTCAGCAGAGGCTGGACTCGACGAGCACCTTCGTCGGCCGCCAGCACCGAGTGCGTGGCCAGGGCCTGGAACCGCACTCCTTCGTCTTCGGACGAGGTCACCGAGGCGAGGTTCGGGATCGATCCGATGTCGACGATGTGGGCGGGCGCGGCGAGGCGCATGGACAGCAGCGGCACAAGCGATTGCCCACCGGCGAGCACCTTCCCCTCGTGAGAGACCTCGGAGAGGATTCGGCACGCGTCCTCGACCGAGGACGGTCGGTGATAAGTCAGCGGCGACGGTTTCATTACTCAATCCTGCCTCTATGAGTCACTTCACGTTTTGTGCAGATGTGACAACGGTCACGGGTCATACCTGGCATACATTCAACTTGGCATCACGTGAGCTGCGCCACGGGCTCTTCGCGTTCGTCATCTGACGCATTCGCCCCCGGCGTTGCGCCCGGCCGCCTGCCGGACTTCGGCCTGTTCAGTTCAGGGTTCCAGGACCCTACGAGCCGGCAGAGGTGGTACATCACGATCAAGACGATGGTGCCGAGCGCGATACCTCCGAGCGAGAACGTGTCACTGAACTTCAGCGCCGTGTCGCCGATACCGATGATCAGACCGGCGGCAATCGGCATCAGATTCAGCGGGTTCCCGAAGTCGACGCCGTTCTCTTTCCAGATCTTGGCGCCGAGCAGACCGATCATGCCGAACAGAACCACAAGAATTCCGCCCAGGACGCCGCCGGGCGTCGCCGCCATGACTGCTCCGAACTTGGGCGAGAAGCCGAGCAGGATCGCGATGAAACCCGCAATCACGTACGCGGCGGTCGAGTACACCCGCGTGGCAGCCATGACACCGATGTTCTCGGCATGCGTCGTAGTGGGGGAGCCGCCTACTGCGCTGGCGATGGCGGTGGCAAAACCGTCACCGGCAATGGCGCGTCCGATGTACGGGTCGAGATCGTCGCCCGTGATTTCGGCGACTGCCTTGACGTGTCCGGCGTTTTCCGCGACCAGTGCGATGACACCGGGAAGCACCAGAACGATGAATGTGAGGCTGAACGAGGGAGCATGAATACCGACGATCCCGTTGGCTTCGTCCGAGAACGGCGGCAACCCGAACCAGGACGCCGAGTGCACCGAATCCCAGTTGACACGAAAGTGCTCGGTGGGTGCGCCACTACCACTGGCGGACGTGATCGGACCGGAGAGCCGGTCGAGGACCCACGAGAAGATGTAGCCGAAAACCAGGGCGACGAGAATGGCGATACGTCCCAGGAAGCCGCGTAGCGCAACGCTCATCACGATCAGTGCAACCATCACGATCAGTGCCACCCACTGATCCTGCGGCCAGTACAACCCCGCGACCACAGGCGCCAGGTTGAAGCCGATCAACATCACCACAGCGCCGGTGACCACCGGCGGTAGCGCTTTACTGATGACGCCACCGCCGAGAAAGTGGATGGCGATGCCGACGAATCCCAGAACCAACCCCGACACCAGAATCGCACCGGTCACTTCGGCCGTCGTTCCACCTTGGGCACGAATGGCGGCAACGCCACCGACAAAAGCTGCGGATGTTCCGAGGTAGCTGGGGACGTGCCCCTTGACCACCAGCAGGAAGAAGAGCGTACAAAAGCCTGACATCATCACGGCAAGTTGAGGATTGAGGCCCATGATGATCGGGAAGACGAACGTCGCGCCGAACATCGACACGACATGCTGGCCGCCCAACCCGATGGTTCTCGCCCAACTGAGTCGCTCGCCGGGAGCGACCACTTCGCCGGCTCCGATGTTCTTTCCGTCTCCGTGCAACGTCCAGATCGGCATGACGAGACCTTTCGCAAAGGAGGAAGGTGTTCGAAATGCTTTGTGCCCCAGCTCACAAACACCGTGTCTGGAGTGAAACGCTAATGCAGGACCGAGATTTGGACGTGATGACAATCTGCCAGAACCCACTCACCGAGATTGGCAACAATGGTGGCAGATGATGCGGGCAGGGGTCATCGTCAGTGTTGGAGGCAGTTTCGACCGAAATGAGGACCACGCCACGAAGGGCCCAAACATTTTCTTCGGCTTAATGATTCCGTAACACGATGTCTGTCAACGGAAAACGACAGTCCTAGCCGAGGGCTGCGAGGATTCCCGCTGCCATCTCCGCGACCTGATCATCGGTCATCACAAACGTCGGCGAAATCTGCATCGCACCCTGACCCGCCGCGCGACCCGAAATACCGTGCTCGCGAAGCGTCTTCACGAACGGCAACGCCTCCGCCGGATCAGCCAACTGCACAGCAGCAACCGCACCGAGCCCACTACGAACCTCCGCCACCCGCGGATGCTCCGCCAACGGCTGCAGATGCGTATGCAACGACGCCTCCAAACGCTTCGACTCCGCGAGCAGATTCTCACGCTCGAGAATGTCGAGGTTCGCCATCGCCGCCGCAGCAGCACCGGCATGCCCGCCGTAGGTGTACCCATGACGCCACCACGAACCCGCATAGAACGGCTCCGCCACCCGCGGCGCGATGAACACCGCACCCATCGGAACATAACCCGACGTCAAACCCTTTGCCGTGGTCATCATGTCCGGCTGCAAATCGAAACGAGTAGACGCGAACCACTCACCACCGATCCGGCCGAAACCGGTCACCACCTCGTCGACGACAAACAGAATGTCGTGCTCGCGGCAGATGTCACGCACCTCCGCCAGATACCCCTCCGGCGGCAGATACACCCCACCCGCACCGATGATCGGCTCCGCGAAGAACGCCGCGATCTTGTTCGCACCGATCTTCTCGATCAACTCGAGCAGGCTCTTCGCATCGTCCCAGCCGACGGTCGCCGCATCCGCCATCAGCTCGCCGTACCCCTCACGGTTCACCGGAATACCAGCGAGAGCCGTTCCGGCAACGTGCATTCCGTGATACGCCTTCTGGCGTCCGACGATAATCGCCTTCTCCGGCTGCCCCACCTCGTGCCAGTACCGGCGAGCGAGCTTCGCCGCAGTGTCCACCGAATCCGAACCACCCGAGGTGAAGAAGATCTTGCTCCCGGCAACCGGCGCGATCGTCGCCAACCGCTCCGCCAACACCTGCGTGGTCTCGGGAACAAAATCACCGAAGTTGGAGAAATGAGCGATCTTCGACAACTGAGCCGCCACCGCATCCGCGATCTCCGTGCGCCCGTGCCCGACATTGGTGAACCACAGGCCCGCCGTCGCATCCAGATACCGAGTGCCCTCGCGGTCCCAGATGTACGCGCCCTCACCGCGAGAGACGACAAACGCGCCGTTCTTCTCCACAGCGCCCATGTCCGCGAACCCGTGCCACAATGCCGAAGCCATCGTCGTTCTCTCCCAACTGGATACGTTCGAAATAGATCGGTCAGTTCACGCGGAGTGCGGGCGGAAGAACCCGCTCGACCCACTGGGTTGCCTGCTCGAATGCGTAGGCGAGTTGGAGTACGTCCAAGTCGGCGCCGTGCCGACCGATGATCTGGATACCCATGGGAAGCGAACGATCATCGAAGCCGACCGGCATCCCCGCAACCGGAACCCCGGCCATCGTCCAGGGAACAACCGTCTCCATCCACCGGTGATACGTGTCCATCGACCGGCCGTCGACGGTCTCGGGCCAGTGAGTGTTCTTGTCGAAAGGAAACACCTGGGCACTGGGCGCAAGAATGTAATCGTAGGTTTCGAACATCTTGGTAATGGCCGACAGCCAGCCGTTGCGGGCCTCCGCGGCCTTGGTCACGTCGAGAGCCGACAGTGTGACCGCGTGCTCGAGTTCCCACAACAGTTCGGGCTTCATCAACTCGCGCAAGCTCGGATCGTTGTACTGATCGATCAAGCCGAGCTGTGCCCACCAACGCCACCGCAAGAACAGTTGCCAGATGTCCTCGGGTTTGAAGTCGGGAAGCGCCGCCTCGACGCGGCACCCCAACTGTTCGAAGACCTCGAACGAGGATTCGCACAACTCGAGAACTCCAGGTTCGGTTGCCAGGTAACCGTTCCAGTCACCGACCCATGCGATCCGAGAGCCCTTCAGATCACGTGCGAGGCTTTCGGTGAATACCGCGGGATTCTCACGAATCCCCAACGGTGCATAAGCATCCGGCCCCGCCATCGTGGAAAGCAGGTGAGCCACGTCGGTGACGGTTCGGCCCATCGGGCCCACAACAGCGCCCTGAGCGATGAATCCCGTCTCCGGTATCCGACCCCAGGATGGTCGAAACCCAACAACGTTGTTGAATGCCGACGGGTTTCGGAGCGAACCCATGTAATCGCTTCCGTCAGCCACCGGCAGCATGCGGAGCGCCAACGACGCAGCGGCGCCTCCGCTGCTACCGCCGGCAGTGCGCGAATTGTCGTACGGCGACACCGTCGTACCCCACACCGGGTTGTACGTCTGGGATCCGAGCCCGAACTCCGGTGTGTTCGTCTTGCCGATCACAATGGCACCGGCAGACCTGATCCGCTTGACGAACAGTTCGTCATCTTCGGCGATTCGGTCCGCGAACATCGGCGACCCGGACGTGAACGGCAGACCCTTGGCCGCCGAAAGATCCTTCACCGCATGCGGAAACCCGTGCATCCAACCGAGATACTCCCCACTCGCCAACTGCGAATCACGCTCGCGCGCCTCCGCCGTCAACGCTTCCCGATCCCGCAATGCGACAATCGCGTTCACCGCCGGGTTATGTAATTCGATCTGATCGAGGAAGCTGTCCATCACCTCGACACACGACACTTCACGCCTGCGTATCAGACCACTGAGCGTGACCGCATCGGCCATGACGAGTTCGCGATTCTCGGGCGCACCGGAAACGCTCTCGTCGACAGGGTCAGCAGCATGAACCATCGTGAATCCTTTCAAGCAGTGAAGTGGGGTACGCCGCGGCGGACTCGCCGCCACCGGCAACTGATTCGAGGACGAATTGCCGGTGGCGGCGCGACTGTCGAGGTTTCCAGCGAGGTTCTTGCCTACTACTGACCGAGATCGACGATGGCAGCGACTGGGCCGCCGCCCTCGGGACCCTGGTGCGCTGCCGATACCGAGACGAACACTGCCGGATCGCCGGTGACAGCTGCCGTGACTCCGCCGACACACGACTTGATCTGGCGGTGCCAGTGCACGTCGGAGTCGTCGAGCATCGCATTACGACGGCCACGGACCGTTCCGTCCTGACTGGCCTCGCACTTCAAGAACACGTTGACGAGTTGACCGTCCAGGTCGCTCGAGTGCGGCCGCTCCGGAAGTTCGAGTCCGGCGTCACGGATCGCCGCCCAGATGCCGTCCTGGTCGAGCGGATCCTTCATCACGCTGTGGCCGATCCGGTAGCGTCCGCCGACGCCACGTGCGTTACCGACGACGACGATCTGCGCGCGGTCCAACTCGACGCCGGACGAGCAGGATGCGACAGAGGAGAAGAGTTCGCGGCTGTGCATGACATCCTCGTCGGTCGGCATGTCGATTTCGCCGAGCGCAACCGCGATCCCCAGAGCCGTTCCGCCGTTGGACAGGTCCATCGACTCATGAGTCTGTTCGGTCCACACAGTCTTGCCGCGGCTCTTGGCGTCACGGATGGTGTGAATTGTCAGCAACGGAGTCTTGGTCTGTACGTAGTGCACGTCGGCGGGATCGGTGATGCCGGCATTGGCCATCGCGTCTTTCACTGCCGCAGCAACTTTGGTGATCATGGCCGTACGGCCGATGTCCTCGGGCAGCAGTTGCTCACTCATGGCGACACCCACGGTCAGTCGCGGCTCGTCGGTCTTGGTGACCTTGTCTGCCGGCACGGTCGCGAAGATCGTCGCGTGCGGGCTGATCACGCCGTCCGTGCCGCCGGACCAGACGATCGGCACCTCCGCCACTTCTTCGGGGCTGCGATTACCCTTGGCGGAGAGAACCTCTCGGAACGCTCGGTCCGCGATGATGCGCGTGTAGTCGTTGACGCCGCCGTTACCCTCGGTTTTGCCGATGACTGCAATGACGCGGTCGGCCTCGAGGACACCGTCGTCGATCAGCTTGGCGAGCTCACTGGCGTCGGAGACGCTGTGTAGCGGAACCTTACGGACCTCGATTGCTTCGGGCATTGGCATCTCCTTGTATAGGGAATCGTGGAGGCAAAATTGGGCCTTGACAGCTCCGGGCGCCCAGTCCAGCCGAGCGGTTCGGAACTGCCGTGTCGACCACGCTATGACGACTCGAACCCTTCGGCATCGTCAATACTTGCCCAAACGAAAACCGTGATTGGTTATTTCGACTCCGATTCACCGGTTGTGCGCCGCCCCATCGGTTCTCACTTACGATTCGACCATGGACACCACTGTTGTCGACCATCCGCTGGCGGCATCTCTGCTCACGACCATGCGCGACGCTCGCAGCGACAACGCAACGTTCCGGTCCGCCTTGCGCAGACTGACCCATATGTTGGTCTACGAGGCCATGCGCGGCGCAGAACTGGAACAGTTCGACATCGAGACGCCAGTTGCTCCGACGCTGGGGGTGCGGCTGGCGAATCCACCGCTCCTGGTCCCGGTCTTGCGAGCGGGCCTCGGCATGGTCGAACAGGCGAGTGCCCTTATTCCGCAGGCAGGCGTCGGTTTCGTGGGAATGGCACGAGACGAGAAGACACACCAGCCGGTTCCGTATCTCGAGTCCCTGCCTGCTGATCTGTCGAGCACCCCCGTCTACGTCCTCGATCCGATGTTGGCGACCGGTGGATCCATCGTCCGCACAATCGATCTGCTCATTGCACGCGGAGCCACCGATGTGACTGCAATATGTGTAGTCGTGGCTCCGGAAGGGATCGAAGCACTGAAGAACTCCGGACATCCGGTCCGGCTCCTCACAGCGAGCATCGACGACGGCCTGAACGAAAATGCTTTCCTGATACCTGGACTCGGAGACGCGGGCGATCGCCAATTCGGGCCGCGGTAGTTGGCAGACATACGGAGAACCGCTCATTCCGAGAGGCTATTTTCGTCAACTGTTGACAATGTTCGTCGCGTGATCGAGCGTAGTCTCGCGACATGGATAGATCTGCCAAATATTCGAGCGAAGAGCTTCAACATTTGCCAGAAGGTGGCGACTACAGACTCACAGTTCGGGATGTCCTCGAGCTGCCCAGTCTGCGTGGAGCCGAAGTCCTTGCCGGGCACGGGGGCTTGCGCCACCTCGTTCAATCGGTGAACGTGATGGAAGTACCGGACATCCTCGCTTGGGTGAAGCCGAACGAGTTGTTGGTGACAACCGGGTTCCCGCTGCGCTACGGGCGAACCGGCGAGCTTCTCGACGACACAGATCTCAGTGACCTCGTCGACGGTCTTGCACGTCGAGGAGTCGCGGCACTTGCCGTGAAAACGGGCCGTTATCTCGACGAGCTGCCCGAGGCGATGCTGCACATGGCAGAGCAGCGAGGGCTTCCGCTGTTGGTTCTTCCCGTCACCGCGGGATTCGACGAGGTGATCTCGGAGGTCTTCACCAAGTTGGTGGCGAAGCAGTCCGCGGCACTCGACATTGCCGATCGACTTCACCGCTCGTTGACGTCGATCGTCTTGGAAGGTGGCGATCTACCTCAGATTGCCGCAGAATTCGCCGCGCTTTTCGACGTCAGCGTTCTCATCTGCTCGCCGGACGGAAGAGTGTTGACGGAGGCCGGAGATTCAGCCGCGCTGAACGCGCTTCCGTTGTTCGAAAGCACCGGTCGGTTCCTGACCGAACGGGTCGCTGTCGGTTTACAGAACGCGCCCAAAGGATTTCCTGGTCAGTTGGCGCTCACCCGGGTGGTGGCCGGCGGCACCGACCACGGCCGAATGGTGGCGTACGCCGGCACCCACGAACTCGGCGCAGTTGTCGTTCAAGCGCTGGAGCGAGCGGCCACCGTTGCCGCGCTGGCCGTCACCAAACAGCTGGCAGTTGCGGCAGTGGAATCCAAGTTCCGCGGCGACTTCCTCCGCGACGCACTGATAGGCGAAGCCGGCTCGCCAGCGGAAGTGAGCGCGCACTTCACCCAGTTGGGGTGGGATGTCACTCGTCCACTTACCGTTGTGGTTGCAGAACTCGACGTCGATCACCCGGAATCCCAGCACGCGAATTCCACTCGCACGGACCAAGATCGACTCAGCGACGGCTGGCAACAAGTGGTACGAACACACGAGCGGACAGCGCCGTCCGTCGGGTTTCGACACGAGGTGGTCACGCTTTTCCCGACCAGCACCGACCGTGCGGTTCGGGACATCGAAGGGTTGGTGCGCAAGGTTGCCGGCGATCGCACCAGCGGCCGCCGATCCTTCAGCACGGGAGTGAGCCGGGTGATCTACTCCCTGGCCGATCTACCCGCGGCCTACGACCAAGCCTGTACAGCCGTGGTCGTCGGCCGACGTATCAACGGGCCGGGGCAGATCGCACACTTCGACGAACTCGGTGTACACCGACTCCTCTCGCTCCAGACGGACAAGAGCGAACTGCGTTCGTTCACCGATGACGTTCTGAAGTCCTTGTCGGCGGACAACGCCGAAGCCGCTGACCTGCGTCTGACACTCCAGACCCTGCTCGACTGCAATTGCAATGTCGCCGAGGCCTCCCGGGCGCTGCACATGCACTACAACACTTTGCGTTACAGAATCGGAAAGCTGGAGAGCGTCGTCGGATCGTTCACCGACGACCCCGTCCTTCGATTGAACGTCTCACTCGCCCTGCAGGTCATGAAGATGCACGAAATGTCATGACTTCGCACGATATGAGCTGACAGAACGTCCCGATAACGGTTCGATACAACCGCAATCGCGCCGCCCGGTGAGCGTTCGTCACTTCTTACCCACCACTGACACCCGTCGTCGGCAAGGTTACCCATGTGCCGTTCATCGGTGCCCGCTTACGGTTCGAAAGACGGGCCGCACATACCTCCTTCAGTGGCCCTGGCCGGTTTCTCGGTCCAGCGGACCGGAGTCGACCGAACTACGGAGGCCTCAACCACCAACTGGCTCAGCCAATTACACCAGAACACGGCGGTGCGACATGAACTCGACTTCGAAGCCTCACAACACAAGTGCTCGTAGTGGTCCGTTACACGACGTGATAGTCGTCGACCTCACGCGCGCACTCGCGGGTCCTCACGCGGCAATGATGCTCGGCGATCTGGGTGCCGACGTGATCAAGGTCGAATCACCTCACGGCGGCGACGACACCCGTGGGTGGGGGCCGCCTTTTGTGGAGCCCACGTTGGAACCACCGAACACACAACGGGAATCGACGTATTTTCTGTCCACGAACCGGAACAAGAAGTCGATCACGCTCGATCTGAAATCCGACAGTGGGCGCGCGACCCTCGAAGATCTCGTCTGCCGCGCCGATGTTCTCATGGAGAACTTCCGCACCGGAGTTCTCGATCGACTCGGATTCTCGACCGAGCGGCTGGCCGAACTCAATCCTCGACTGATCGTTCTGTCCATCAGCGGTTTCGGCCACGACGGCCCGGAAGGCGGTCGCGCCGGCTACGACCAGATCGCCCAGGGGGAAGCCGGACTCATGTCGCTGACCGGCTCGAGTCCGGACGACGTTCAACGAGTCGGAGTTCCGATCGCCGATCTTCTCGCCGGAATGTACGGGGCGTTCGGTGTCGTCGCGGCTTTGAAGGAACGCGAGCAGACGGGGAGAGGCCGCGTTGTCCGAACGTCGCTCTTGGCCAGCGTGGTCGGTGTTCACGCGTTTCAAGGAACGAAGTGGACCGTCGCCGGCGAGGTAGGCACGGCGCAGGGCAACCACCATCCCTCCATCGCACCGTACGGACTCTTTCGTACCGGCGATGGCGCAGTGCAGATCTCGGTCGGCAGCGAAAGCCTGTGGAGAAGATTCTGCGAAGGATTCGACCTCGACCCTGACGCCCCGGGTATGGCAACAAACGCCGAACGCGTCGAAAATCATTTCCAGGTCGTCGAATTGATCGAACGTACCTTCAAGCCGTACTCGCGTGACGAGCTTCTGACCGAACTCGACCGCATCGGAGTACCGGCAGGACGGGTTCGGACAATCTCCGAAGTGTACGAATGGGAGCAGACCCGATCACAGGGATTGCTCGTCGACGTCGACCACAGCACGCTCGGAAACATCACACTGCCCGGTCCACCGCTACGATTTTTCGATCCGGACGGAACCGAGGTGACGGAGACCCGCCACACTGCACCTCCGGTTCTCGGTGAAGACACTGACGAAATCATGTCGTGGCTACAAGGATTCACCCGATGAACCGCCTGACGGCTCGCGACTTGCTCGACCTGGTAATCGATGCCGGCACCTGGGAGTCGTGGGATACCCCTCCGATTCCCGTCGCGACCGACTCCGATTACGCCGAAGCACTTCTGCGGGCCCAGGAGAAGACCGGACTCGACGAGTCCGTCCTGACCGGAAGCGCCTCCGTCCGAGGCCGCCGTGTGGCAATCATCGTCTGCGAGTTCGGTTTTCTCGGTGGTTCGATCGGCGTGGCGGCGGGAGAACGCCTCGTCGTCGCCATCCGTCGAGCCACCCAAGAGCAGCTGCCCCTTCTTGCGCTTCCCACGTCCGGGGGAACGCGTATGCAGGAGGGGACGACGGCGTTTTTGCAGATGGTCAAGATCACCGCGGCGCTCATCAAGCACAAAGAAGCGCACCTGCCCTACATCGTCTATCTCCGAAACCCCACCACCGGAGGCGTATTCGCGTCCTGGGGATCACTCGGTCACGTGACGATCGCGGAACCGGGGGCCCTCGTCGGATTCCTCGGCCCTCGAGTGTTCGAGGCCTTGTACAACTCACCTTTCCCCGCCGGTGTCCAGACAGCGGAGAACCTTCACGAGCACGGACTCATCGATGCAGTGAGGCCGCCAGACCAGCTCGCCGAAATCGTCGAACGCGCATTGCGCATCATCACCGGGGCGCATCGTGGGTACTTATTGCCCAGTGACCCGTGCTCGTACGATTGCCCACCCGATACGTCGGCGTGGGAATCCGTCGTCGCATCCCGACGCGAAGACCGACCGGGGATACGGGAAGTGTTGCTCAATTCCGCCTCGGACATGCTCCCGCTCAACGGAACCGGCCAAGGCGAGAACGATCCCGGCATCATGCTCGCGCTGGTTCGCTTCGGCGACATGCCCTGCGTCCTTCTCGGACAGGACCGGCGCGGACAGACTGCTCACTCCCCACTCGGCCCCGGCGCTCTGCGGGAGGCTCGGCGAGGTATGCGGCTGGCCGCAGAACTCGACCTGCCGCTGGTGACGATCATCGACACAGCGGGCGCGGCACTGTCGAAGGAGGCCGAAGAAGGTGGACTGGCGGGCGAGATCGCTCGGTGCATAGCCGACATGATTTCACTCGAGGTCCCCACCATTTCCCTCCTGCTCGGGCAGGGCACGGGCGGCGGCGCCCTGGCACTGATTCCGGCCGATCGAGTGCTGGCGGCCCGCCACGGTTGGCTCTCGCCCTTACCTCCCGAAGGTGCGAGCGCGATCATGTTCCACGACGTCACGCACGCGCCGGACATGGCAGCCAGTCAAGGGATCAGGTCCTTCGATCTGCTCGCGGGCGGCATCGTCGATCGGGTCATCCCCGAATTTCCCGATGCCGCGGACGAATCCGCCGCCTTCTGCACTCGAGTCGGAGCGGTACTGCACTACGAGCTGAGCGTGCTCAGTGCTACCGATGCGACTGAACGGCTCAACACCCGCACCGAACGCATCGACCGTATCGGCCTGGTCGAAGCCAGTACCTCCGTCTGATCGATCAGTACCCAGAACACCGGAAAGGCCGGACATCCTCCGCGGAGGATGTCCGGCCTTCGTCGATCGAGCACACTCAGCCAAGCGTCACGTGAGTTGCTTGGCGGGTTCCTCCCGCTCGCCGCCGGGAGTCTTCGAATCCGGCTTGTTCGGTTCCGGATTCTTCGCATTCAGTTCCGGGTTCTTCGAACCGATGAACTGGCACAGGTGGTACATCCCGATCACGACGATGGTGCCGAGCGCGATGCCGCTGAGCGAGAACGTGTCACTGAACTTCAGGGCCGTGTCGCCGATACCGATGATGAGGCCGGCCGCGATCGGCATGAGGTTGAGCGGATTGCCGAAGTCGACGCCGTTCTCCTTCCAGATCTTGGCGCCGAGCAGGCCGATCATGCCGTAGAGCACCACGGTGATTCCGCCGAGAACACCGCCGGGCGTCGCCGAGATGACGGCACCGAACTTGGGGGAGAAGCCGAGCATCATGGCGACGATGCCGGCAACCGCGTAGGCGGCGGTGGAGTACACACGGGTCGCTGCCATGACACCGATGTTCTCGGCGTACGTAGTGGTGGGCGAACCGCCGACGCTGCTGGCGATAGCGGTGGCGAAACCGTCACCGGCGAGCGCACGTCCCATGTACGGGTCGAGGTCGTCCCCGGTCATCTCGGCCACGGCCTTGACGTGGCCCGCGTTCTCCGCGATCAACGCGATGACACCCGGAAGGACCAGGATGATGAACGTGAGGCTGAACGACGGAGCGTGGATGCCGACGATTCCGTTGGCCTCGTCCGAGAACGGGGGAAGGCCGAACCACGACGCCGACTGCACCGAATCCCAGTTGACGCGGAAGTGCTCGGTGATCTGACCGGTGCCTGCGTCGTAGGAGGTGATCGTCCCCGAGACCCGGTCGAGGATCCAGGAGAGGACGTAGCCGAAGATCAGCGCCAGGAAGATGGCGATGCGCGCCATGAAGCCTCGTAGCGCGATACTCATGACGATCAGGGCCACCATGACGATCAGAGCCACCCACTGGTCCTGTGGCCAGTACAGCCCCGCGACGACGGGTGCCAGGTTGAATCCGATCAGCATCACCACTGCGCCGGTCACCACCGGGGGAAGAACCTTGAATACGACCCGGCCACCGAGGAAGTGGATCGCGATACCGATGGCTGCCAGGACCAGTCCGGACACCAGGATCGCGCCGGTCACCTCTGCGGACGTTCCGCCTTGGGCACGAATGGCGGCGATACCGCCGACAAAGGCCGCCGACGTACCGAGGTAGCTAGGAATGCGTCCCTTGACCACCAGCAGGAAGAAGAGCGTACAAAAGCCCGACATCATCACGGCAAGTTGAGGATTGAGCCCCATGATGATGGGGAAGACGAACGTCGCGCCGAACATCGACACCACGTGCTGGCTGCCCAGCCCGATGGTTCTTCCCCAGCTGAGCCGCTCGCCGGGAGCGACCACTTCACCCGGTCTGATGTTCTTTCCATCTCCGTGCAACGTCCAAATCGGCATGATGGGACCTTTCGTGCAGAGGAAGGTGTCCGAACGCTGAGTGTGCTCCAGCTCACAAAACACCGTGACTGGAGTGAAACGCTATTACAGCGCAGGGGTATCGACGTGATGACAATCTGCCAGAACCCACGGACTCGGATTGGCAATATTAGTGATTGATGCCGCGCATCGCGGTTATCTTCAGTGCTAGAGACAGATCCAGCCGGAGCTCGGGTTGCGCCGTGAAGGGTCCAAGCATTTTCTCCAGCTTAACGACCCTGTAACGCAGTGTGTTGTAATGGAAGTGGAGCTTGCGCGCTGTCTCGGCGATGTTGATGTTGGTCGCGAGCAAGACTTCCAATGTCTTGCGCATGTCCTGCGCTTCGGCAGTTTCCTCCGTCAGTTCCCGCAGTGTCTCCCGCGCGAACGTCTCCAGCTCGTTTTCGTCCTCGACCAGACTGAGCAGTCTGTACACACCGAGATCGTCGAACTGAGTCACCGTCCACGGACCGGAGATCCGGCGTCCGACGGTCAGTGCGGTGCGCGCCTGACTGTAGAGCGCGGGGACGGCGTCGATCGCCGCTGTCGGCCGGGACACCCCGACACTGAACGGCCTTCTCCCGCCGCCACCTTCACCGCGAACGACCGTGACGAGGTCCCGCACCAATGCCATCGTGTCGGTGCCGACGCCCATCACGATCACCGTCTCGCCCGTCAGCGCGGTCACCGCCGCACCGGGATCGCGGTGGGCGATCGCCCCGGAGAACGCCATCGCCTGGCGATCGACAACAGGCAGCCGAGCGGGCGCCGCAGAGGCCGGTTCGTCGATCGGGTCAGGCTCGATCGAGACGATCACCAGCGGGCGGTCGAAGTCCCAACCGAATGTCTTGGCATGGGAGACAACGTGATCGTGGTCCCCGGCCCGGCCGAGGAGCAGGTCGTGAACGAAGTTGGCGCGATGGCGTTCTTCCACCGACGCCACGGCTTGTTCGCGGGTGATGACCAACGCACACACCGACGCGGCCCGCTCGACCAGGTACTGGTCGTAACTCGTCATGACGCGCTCACCGGTGAACAACGCGAGACGCCCGTGGTCGATGTGATTGGCGGAAATCGCGGACACCGCGATGAATTGACCGTCGAACTCGTGCAGACCCAATCCGCCCTCGACGGTGTCGGTCCGCAGACGACCGGTGGAATCGACGGCGGGACAGGCAGACAGATGCTTGCGCTCCGCGGCGTCCCCGGCGCGGCAGATCTCGCGTCCGTCCGAGGTGGTGATCAGGGCGGCGCCCTTCATCTCCCGTGCGATGACTTCGGTCAATTGCGGGAGGCCGCCGCCGCCCATCACGACGTCGACCAGCAGCCGTCGCAAGCGCTCGGCCCCGAACATGGCGTCGATCTGGGCCGACTCCGTCTGCTCACGGTCTCTCGCCGCAGGGTGATCACACGCACCGTGAAAAACCAGGAGCGGGAAGCCGGCGCTTTCGGCCGCGTCGACCAGCTCCGGCGCGAGAGTGTCCCCGTCTGCGCCGAATTGGACGGCAAGTGCCGCAACACCTCGCGTCGACAACCGTCCGACAAATGCTTTGAAGGTTTCGGTGACCCTGGCGAGGGTTTCCGGCGTGGTGATCAGCAACTGTCCGTGCCGCAGCCACGGTCCGATGTCCGGAACCGCCATGAATCCCACCCGGGCTACCGTCGGGTCTTCGCAGCCGCCGGCGACCTTTCGAACACCAGGAAGGAGCTGGGTTCGAAAAAGTTCGGAGAGAACAGCATTCACCTCGGATGCCGGTACGGCCGGGTTTGCCACTTGGCAGGCACCTCGATTTCATTCGGATCACGGAAGATGGTTCACGAAAGAAACGATCCTATCCCCACCGAACACAAGATGTCCGAATTCAGCGCAGTCGACTCAGGCCGTTCGATGCAGGGCGGTCGGATCCTCCTGAGGTGGCGGGTGGATCGGCCCCTGCAGATCCCGCAGTTCCAAACCGGAGGCATTGCGCAGGGTCTTGGTCATCTCGGCGAGGATCGACACTGCAGTCTCCTCCGGTGTCCTCGCGCCGAGATCCAACCCGATCGGTGAGTGCAGACGCCCCAACTCGACGTCGGTGACGCCTCGCTCCTTCAACAGCGCCACCCGACGCTCATGCGTCGCACGACTTCCCATCGCGCCGACGTACGCAGCCGGCGAACGCAGCGCGATCTCGAGCAACGGGATGTCGAACTTCTCGTCGTGAGTGAGCACGGCCAGGACGGTTTTGTTGTCGATCGGTGCGGTTTCGAGGAACTTGTGTGGCCACATGACGACCAGATCGTGGGCGTCGGGAAAGCGCGCCCGTGTCGCGAAGACCGGCCGTGCGTCCACGACGGTCACTCGGTAACCCGCAAAGGCGCCCAACGTACACATCGAGGCGGCGAAGTCGATGGCCCCGAACACGTACATCCTCGGTAGTGGCGCGAAGATCTCGACCAACAGGTCGTGCTGCGAATCGATGAGGGTTCCCGCCGGCGCGACAAAGGCTACGGACTCACCGGTGTCCATCGTGCGCAGCAGGATGGAGACCTCGTCCTCCGTGGCATCCAGATCCCCGCTGCGTCGGCCGTGCTCGACGACGAGGTGCCGCGCCGGCGCTCCCGGACGCACTTCGGTGACCACGACGACGGGCGTATCGGCCTCGATCCGTTCACAGACCTGACCGAACTCGGCGAAATCGGCTCCGACAGCCTGGACAAACACTTCGATGGTTCCGCCGCAGGTCAGCCCCACCCCGATGGCGTCGTCGTCGGAGACACTGAAGACCTCGACGCGACTGGTGCCGTCGGCGAGAACCTCCTGGGCGATCTCGTACAGTGCACTCTCGATGCACCCGCCCGAGACGCTGCCGACCACCTCGCCGGAGCGTGAGACGGCCATCGAAGCACCGGGCATGCGCGGTGAGGATCGCCAGGTACGGACAACCGTCGCCAGTGCAAAATCCTCGCCGCGGGCGTGCCACTGCGCCAGCTGAGTGGAAATGTCGCGCATCGCCTCGCCTCCCGCTTGCATCGCCGTCCGTAGAGAGTTCACGGTATCGGCCCACCGCAATCCTGCCTGTCACACAATGCGCCTAAATCCGGGCCCTGCAGTTGTGCAATGTCGCCGTCGCATCACCTTGCGCTCTCGACCAGTGTTGTCACCGAGCCCAGCCGAAAGCAGGCCTGACCTTCATTCTTCCCCTCTCCGACGATCACTGCAGCGGCAATTCACGCAGATGGTGCGACGGATCGAGTGGGCGACGTTGCACACCACAGAACCGAGGTTTCTCCCATGGACCAATTGCTCAGCGGTATCAAAGTTCTCGACCTCACCCGCGCTCTCGCGGGGCCTCTGTGCACGTCGCTGCTCTCGGACTTCGGCGCCGACGTGGTCAAGGTCGAAACCCGTGGCTCCGGCGACAGTTCGCGTCAGTGGCCGCCGTTCGACGGCGATCGAAGCCTCTACTTCGCTTCCGTGAACCGCGGCAAACGGTCGATCGCCATCGACATGCGCAGTGACCGCGGGCGGAAACTGCTTCGCAGCCTGGCCCTCGACGCAGATGTGCTGGTCGAGAACTTCCGTCCGGGAGTACTGGCCGACATGGGGCTCGATCCCGACTCGCTCGAGCAGGAGAATCCAGGGCTCGTCGTGATGAGCATCAGTGGTTTCGGCCCGGTGGGCCCGGACCAGTTCGCGCCCGGACTCGATCAGGTGGCCCAGGGCATGTCCGGGCTGATGTCGGTCACCGGTGCCGGGGAACAGACCCCGATGCGGGTCGGTATCCCCATCATCGACACGGTCTCGGGCATCTACGCGGCACTGGGAATCACGGCGGCACTGGCTTCGCGCGGACGCGACGGTCGTGGGCACCGCGTGCAGACCTCGTTGCTGGAATCCGCGATCTCGATCATGACCTTCCAGGCGCAGGACTACCTGAGCACCGGGCGGGTTTCGACGCCGAACGGCAATACGCACCCGACGATCACGCCGTACGGCGCTTTCGACACTGCCGACTTCCCGATCAACATTGCCACCGGCTCGGACAAGCACTGGATCGCACTGTGCTCGGTACTCGGTGACCCCGAGCTCGCCTTCCGTACCGAATATGCCACGGGTAAAGAACGTTTGGCGCACCGAGACCAACTGACCAAAGAACTCGAGGACCTACTGACCACGAAGGGCGCGGCGCAATGGATCTCCGAGATCCGCGGTGCCGGAATCCCCTGCGGCCCGATCCATTCGATCGATCAGGTGTTCTCCGACCCGCAGGTCGAGGCATTGCAGATGGTCGAGCAGACCCAGAGCGCCGACGGAACGTCGATTCCCGTTGTCCGCGGACCGTTCTGGGTGGACGGCAAGACTCTTCCCGTCAGGAATGCGCCACCCATGACTCTCGGCGGTGACGCCGACGACGTACTCACCGACTTCGGCCTGCGCCCGGAGGAGATCGAGGATCTTCGCGCCAATTCGGTGATCTGACCGCACACTAGTAACAGAGCAGACGCTCTGTTACTGTGCGTTCATGCCTCGGCCACGCGTCCACGACCTCGACACCCTGCTCGACGCTGCCGAAAAACTTGCCGCCACTGCCGGACCGAGCGCTGTCACGGTCCGGGCAGTCTCCGACGCCACCGGTGTATCCAACGGGGCGATCTATCACGCATTCGGCTCTCGCAGTGGACTGGTCGGTAGCGCGTGGCTGCGTGCTGCGCGACGATTTCTCGCGCTTCAACAATCGAGAGTGGACGACGCTCTCGCGGACCCGTCGCCGACTTCGGCGGTTTCCGCCGTCGTCGCAGCCGCCGAAGTTCCGGCCGTCTTCGCGCTCGACTACCCACAATCCGCGTTGCTGCTGTTGACGATCCAGCGCGACGAACTGCTCGGCACCGACGTCCCTGCCGACATCGCCGAGCAACTCACACAACTCGACCGGTCTCTGGTCGAGTTGTTCATCCGGTTGTCGACCGCGCTCTGGGGCCGCAAGGACGGCAGAGCCGTCGAGGCAATCGAGGCCTGTGTTGTCGGCCTGCCTACCGGACTGCTCATCCATCCCGCCAAACGCGCCGACGGTTGGCGAGTCCCCGACGCCGCAGCACGCGCGCGGTTGGATGCCGCCGTTCGAGCGGTTCTGCATCTCGACCCACCACTGCCCAAGCCACGCAACAGGAAAGGCCAATCATGACCGCAACTCTGCGCTTCGAAGACAAGATCGCCGTTCTCGATCTCGGCGAGGACGAGAATCGATTCTCGCCGGAGTGGCTCGATTCCGTCGACAAGCTACTCGACCAGGCTTTGAGCGAAAGCGCACATGCCCTGGTCACCACGGCGACGGGCAAGTTCTACTCCAACGGACTCGACCTCGACTGGCTGGGCGCTAACGGCGACAAGGCGAAGTGGTATGTGCAGCAGGTGCAGTCGCTGTTCGCCCGGATGCTGACGTTCCCGATGCCCACCGTCGCGGCGATCAACGGCCACGCCTTCGGAGCCGGCGCCATGCTCGGCATCGCGCACGATTACCGCGTCATGCGCGATGATCGCGGCTACTACTGCTTCCCGGAGGTGGACATCAACATCCCCTTCACCGAAGGAATGGCAGCTCTCATCCAGGCCAAACTCAGCCCGGCGTCGGCAATCGTCGCCATGACCACGGGGCGGCGATACGGCGGAAGCGACGCATTCGCAGCCGGTTTGGTGGACTTCACCGCATCCGTCGACGCTTTGACCGCCAAGGCCATCGAAATGGTTGCACCGATCGGCCCGAAGAATGCGGGCACACTGGGGGCAATCAAGTCGACGATGTTCGCTTCAGTGGTCACCGCTCTGAACACCGACGGCTAGAAGCGACGGACTGTGTTCTCGCAGAGCCGCTTCCAGATCGTCGGCAACACTTTCGGGATCGCGGCCTTCGGTGCTCAGAACCACGTCGACTCCACTGAGCGTCGGCATCGAACCGGCCAGCAGTTGTGACGCCTCCACCAACTCGTCCAACCCGGCCCAGCCGGCCGGTTCACGTTCGATGATTCTGGTACGCAACGTATCCGGATCGGTCTCGAGGCGCGCCAGCAGGTGCCCCTCGGCGCCGGTCGCGGCCAGCAGGGCGCGCCCGTAGTCGTCGTCTTCGACGGTCGCCGTGAGAAACAGGAGTCCGTACCCCGCGTCCCGGTACGACGCACACAGCATCCCGACGTGTGAGATTGCCCGTTCGGCCCCCAGCGGCGGATAGCACCGCTCGAGTTCGTCCACCTCGATCATCGCGTTGCTCACCCCGGCCTCGCCGAGTCGATCGTGAAGCGCGGTCAGCACGGAACTCTTCCCCGCGCCCGGCGGGCCTGTCAGCAGCAGTACGAACACGTCCTCCACTATTGCAGAGCCGTAAGCACGTCCAGAACCTTGTGCAGGCGCGGGGCGGCGAGAAGGCTGGAGAAGACAGCTCGACATGTACAACAGCCCTGATCGGAGCACAGCGATGACCACCACGATCACCGAAATCGCGCCGGACATCTACCGACTGTCGACCTTCGTGGACGAAGCGAACCTCACGATGAACCAGTTTCTCGTCGACGGCGAGGAACCCTTGCTCTTCCACACCGGGCAGCGAGCGTTGTTCACCTCGGCTTCCGACGCACTCTCCACGCTGATCGACATCGACCGTCTGAAATGGATCACGTTCGGTCACGTCGAGGCCGACGAATGCGGGTCCATGAACTCCTGGCTTGCGGCGGCCCCCGAAGCGCAAGTTGCACACGGTGCGATGGGGTGCTTCGTCCAGGTCAACGATCTGGCCGATCGGGCGCCACTTCCCTTGCAGGACGGCGACGTACTCGAAACCGGCAGCCGCCGAGTCCGGCACATCGACACCCCACACGTCCCACACGGTTGGGACGCGGGTCTGATGTTCGAGGAGACGACGTCGACGCTGTTCTGCGGAGATCTCTTCACTGCGTTCGGGCACCACCCCGCGACCACCGAGCACGAAATCGTCGGTCCCGCTTTGGAAGCCGAGGACTTGGGCCACGCCACCTGCCTCACCCCGGATCTCGAACCCACGATCCGCGCCCTGGCCGACCTCGAGCCGCGGATTCTGGCTACCATGCATGCACCGACGTACTACGGCGATTGCGTCACCACTCTTCACGACCTTGCCGACTCGTACGCAACACGTTTCGCAGCCGAAACCGAAAAATGGAAGTCAGACTAGAGCTTGCGCCTTCGACGTGATTCGCGCCGCCACGGACAGCGCAACGTGCTCGCGGAACGGTCTCGCCACCACCTGCACCCCGATCGGTAAACCGTTGCGGGAGAGTCCTACCGGAACCACGACCGACGGAAGGCCGAGCACACTGATCGCCCGGCAACTCGCGAGCGCATCCATCCATGTGAGTTTGCGACCGTCCACCTCGAAGCTCTCCACACCGAGCGGCGGAGCGAGCACCGACGCAACCGGCAGGATCAGTGCGTCTCCCATCTCGCCGAGGAATTCGCTGATCAACACCGCGCGATCCGCCCACAGCGCTTCCACCTCGGCGGAACTGCGATCACGGCCTGCCGCAAGCATGGCGGTGATGTCCGCGTCGAAAGCGTGCGCTGAACCTGCTGCGAGAGAGTAGATGTCCGCGTGGGTCTCGACCGATCGCAACGCACCGAAAAGCGCGTTGGCCCGCGACAGGGCCAGACCGTCGTACTCGCTCGCGTCCAGGCTGATCGCCACCGTCCGAACCGCTGACCGGATTTCTTCGTCGACGGGAATCGTTCCCTCGCCGGTGGCCCAGCGGATGTCGAGGTCGTCGACGTCGACCGAATCAGGCTCGGTCCACGAGAAATGCGGCTTCGACAGGACGCGCAACGCAAGCGCCGCATCACCGAGGTTGCGGGCCAGTGGGCCGATGGTCTGGATCGTGCCGTGCATCGTCGCAGGGTTGGCGAGTACCCGTCCATCCGAAAGCACGCCTGGATACTGACCTTCCGGATCGACACGTCCGAGCGTCGGGCGAACCGAAGTGAGGCCGGTGCAGTGGGCGGGCCAACGCACCGAGCCACCAAAATCCGTACCGAGTCCGAGCACGCTCATCCCGGCAGCAACCGACGCGGACTCGCCGCCACTCGACCCGCCGGGGGACCGGACGACGCCGTCCGGTCGCACCGGACTGGCCGTGGTTCCGAACAGTTCGTTTCGAGTCAGGCCGCACGCGCCGAATTCCGGGGTGTTGGTCTTGCCGATCAGAATCGCACCGGCAGCCTTGAATGCCGCGACGGCCGGGGCGTCGACGGCCGGGACGTTGTCCGCCAGAGTGCGAGAACCGGCAGTGGTGCGCACGCCGGCAGTGGCGATCAGGTCCTTGACCGTGAACGGAACCCCGGCAAGGGGGCCGAGTGTCTCACCGAGAAGGCGTCGCTCGTCCAGGGCATCCGCGGCCGTGCGAGCCTCCTCGGCGCACACGGTGACCAGTGCGTTGAGTTCGTCATTGCATTCGTCGACCCGTGCGAGGTGGTCTTCGACGATGGTCCGCGCCGACGCCTGACCCGACCGCACGGCTTCGGCGATGGATCGGGCATCACGGCCCACCCAACTCTCACGACTCATCGCACGCCTCTCCTTGCCAGTACCCTCTGCCGAGCCTAAGGACAGCGAGTGAACCGAGAAACGACCACAATGCACATACCGACGGCTCCGGCGATGTGAGGTTTTGCCACAACGTTGGCGGCTCCCGAGGGATCGGTCAGGTGCTGGTACCTACAAACCCTGCCTGATGAATGCTGCAAGCTTCTCGATCTGTTGCTCGTTTCGTTTGTAGTGCCTCCACTGGCCGATTCGTGTGGTGGTCACCAAATCCGCGGCCTGGAGTGCGGCCATGTACTGAGACGCAGTCGATTGCGACACCTTCGCCCTCGCTTGAATGTGCTTGAGGCACACTCCGACCTCCTCGGCAGGCTCGAGTTGAGGGGGAAAGCTCCCGGGGTCTTTCAACCACTGCAGGATTTGCACACGCATCGGGTTGGCCAGCGCCTTGAACGCCGTTTCCCACTCGGTTGTTGCGTCTTCCATGTTCGAGATCATACCGCTAGATCGCGAAATGCCGATATGTGTGGTTCACTCCCTATATCGCAACATCGCGATATACCAATGGGAGGCTGAAATGGTGCAGCACGACAAAGTGGCACTCGTGGTCGGAGCCCGAGGCGTGATCGGTGGGAACTTGATCGATCACCTCGAGTCGACCGGAGAATGGAAGATCATCGGACTCTCGCGGCGAGGCGGTACGGACACCGACCGGGTCGAACACATCGCAGTCGACCTGCTCGATCCTTACCGGACTGCAGCGGCACTGAGCGGACTGGGCGACGTCACTCACGTCTTCTACGCCGCCTATCAAGACCGCCCGACATGGGCCGAGCTGGTTCCGCCCAACTTGGCGATGCTGGTCAACACTCTCGACGCCATCGAGCCCGTTGCGGGCGGACTCGAGCACGTCAGCCTGATGCAGGGCTACAAGGTTTACGGGGCACACCTCGGACCGTTCAAAACTCCGGCCCGCGAGAGCGATCCACCGCACATGCCACCCGAGTTCAACGTCGACCAACAGCAGTTCCTCGAACGTCGGCAGCTCGGCAAGTCGTGGACATGGTCGGCGATCAGACCCTCGGTCGTCTCCGGATTCGCACTGGGTAACCCGATGAACCTCGCGATGGTCATCGCCGTCTACGCGACCATCTCGAAGAAACTGGGTGTCCCACTCCGATTCCCCGGCAAACCCGGCGCGTACACCAGCTTGATCGAGATGACCGACGCCGGACTCCTGGCCGAAGCGACGGTCTGGGCCGCGACCAACCCCGAGTGCGCAAATCAGGCGTTCAACATCAACAACGGCGACCTGTTCCGCTGGCAGGAGATGTGGCCGAAGATCGCAGCCTTCTTCGACATGGACGTCGCACCTCCGCTCCCGATGTCCCTCGATGTCGCAATGGCGGACAAGGAGTCGGTGTGGGATGAACTCGTCGGGGAACACCACCTTGCTCGGACCCCGTATTCCGATGTCTCGTCCTGGGGGTTCGGTGACTTCGTATTCGGATGGGACTACGACTTTTTCGCTGACGGATCGAAAGCTCGGCGGTTCGGATTTCACCGCCACGTCGACACCGAAGCGATGTTCCTCGACATCTTCGCCAATCTGCAGGCTCGGAAGATAATCCCCTGACTGAAACACGGTCACTCGGATCCTACGAACACTGTCACTGTCGGACCCCACGACTAACGTCGTAGGCGGGGTTTGAAAAGCAGGGGTTTCGGCGAGTCGTCGGTAGGGCCCCATGCGCCCCCGGACCAGAGGAGCGACGATGTCGGACAATACTTTCGATCTGGAAATCCTGAGTGCCTGGACTACTTTCGAGACTCATCTCGCTCGCTACATCTCCGTGATGGAGGACGACGACACCCTCGTGGTGGAGTCGCATTACGACAGCATGGACGAACTGGCCGACGCGCCCGCGTGCATCCAGTTCTTCGCATGGAACCAGACCTCCGTGCGCTGTGAAGTTCCTTCCAACAGGTTTCTGCATCCACTGCGCATGCTCGAACCGGAAGACCATTCAGCGCTGCTCGACATGGGGTTCAACGCTCCCGATCTGTGCGAGCACGAACCCGAGGGCAATGGGTCCATGTCCTTCTACATCGACGTCGACCGCGCTCGTCCCGAGGAACTGGTGACAAAGGTGTTGCGCGTATTCCGCGAAATGTGGAGCATTGCGCACCCGTCGTTCCTGCGTGCCAGCACCAGTGGGCGCGAGTCGACGCCGGCGTTCGCCACGACGCCGTCTCACGCTCCCTCGGGTTCGGGCGACATGCTGCGGATCCTGGTCGACGGGGCCGTCGAGCGCCTTCTCGGTCATCCGCCCAAGCGTGACGACGACGGCGATATCCCGCTGGTCCGCGGTGAGCAGGTCACCTATGTTCGTGTCCTCGAGGACGACGAGTACGTGGAGGTGTTCTCGCGGGTCGTGCATTCGGTGGAGAACCTCGAGAACGCTGCTGTAATTCTTGCTCAGCTCAATCGGCAATGGCCGACCATCAAGCTCATTCTCGTCGAGCAGAGTGTGCTGGGCGTGGTCCGCGTGGACGGCGCACCCTTCGTCGCCGAGCACCTGCTGCGGG
This sequence comes from Rhodococcus sp. SG20037, assembly GCF_031763325.1. Classification (NCBI taxonomy): domain Bacteria; kingdom Bacillati; phylum Actinomycetota; class Actinomycetes; order Mycobacteriales; family Nocardiaceae; genus Rhodococcus; species Rhodococcus sp. SG20037. Next base: position 6,234,036 of record NZ_CP134497.1, read on the forward strand.
CTCTGCGCTCGTTCGCCGAACTGGCCGAAGCATCCGACGAACTCGCCGAAGAACTGGGCGGGCAACCCATTCGCGCTACCGGAGACACCGCCTTCAACGACGGGATGGCCTCCGAGCACGAAGATCCCGGTGCCGAATACGAGTCACACGAGTGCCACGAATTTCCTCCGGCTCTCATGGCGCTCCTCGAACTCGACGCAGACGGAACGGGCGAGCTCAGCGCCGAAGAGGTTGCCGTGATCTGTGAGCACGACCGCGACACCATTCTCGACTACCTGCGGATCAGCCAGGAGCAGGAGACTGCCTGGCACGAGGCGTTGACCGAGTCCATCCGGCGCAAGGACGACGACACCGACCTGTGTGCGGGCGAGAAGCGCGCGTGGACGCACGCGATCCGCAACCTCAGGCGCGGACTGCGCGTCGTCGTACTGCCCGCCAAGGATGCAGCGCCCACCCAACTCGGTCTCTTCGACGATCAGGCCTGAGAACCGGAAATCGGGCGCTGTTTGTCAGCCTGGTAGTGGGATGACGATGCCCGGCAGGATCTCGATCTGACGCGGCAACTGGGGGAGCGGCGGTACTTCGATCGGCGGTAGGCCGGGCACCTCGATGGGCGCCGGGGGAGCGACCGCGCCCGTCGTGGGCGTGCCCGTCCCGTCCCCCGAGGTCACGCCGGAGTTCGCGGGAACGCCGGCCTGCCCGCCGATGGGGTCCGGCCACGGGAAGCTCTCCCAGTCGGATCCCTTCAGCGCGCCGTCCATCGTGCTCTTCCAGATGTCCGCAGGCACTCCGGAGCCGTAGATCAAACCACCGTAGGAGTTGGTGATGGCCTGAGCGTCGGAAGTTCCGATCCACACCGCGGTGGACAGCGACGGCGTGTAACCGACCATCCACGCATCCTTGTTCTGGCCCGTGTCACCCAACTGCGCGGTACCGGTCTTGGCTGCAGACGGGCGTCCACCGGCAAGCGCGTGACCGTTCGAGTACGACGCGATCGGCAGCATTGCCTGCGTGACGTTGTCGGCAACGGCAGCATCGAGACGACGCTCACCGGGAGAGACCGGGCGATCGAGCAGGACTTCACCTTCGGCCGTCACGACCTTCTGGATGAAGTGCGGCTGCTGGTACACACCGGAATTGGCGAGCGTCGCGTAAGCGGACGCCATGTCGATTACGCGAGACTGGTACTGGCCGAGCACGATTCCGTTCTCCGGCGGGCCACCCTCCTGTGTGAGCGTCGGGTAGTCGAGTCCGGGAATGTGCTCGGGGATGCCGGCCAGGTGGGCGGCGTCGGCGATCTTCTGGGGACCGTTCTCCATCGAGAGCATCAACCGGTAGAAGCTGGTGTTCAGCGAACGCTTGAGTGCCTCGGCGATGGTGCATCGACCACAGGATTCGCCGCCGACGTTTCCGATGGTCACGCCGTTGATCGTGAGCGGTGAACTGTCGAACCGTGCGGAGAGCGGAATGTCTTCCATCAATGCTGCGACCAGACCGAAGACCTTGAACGCGGAACCGGTCTGCAGCGGCGCCTGGGCGTAGTCGAAGCCGGCTCCGTCGTCACCGCCGTAATAGGCGTCGACGCCACCGGTCTTGGGGTCGATGGACACTACTGCGGTCCGCAGGTCTTCCGGCTCGCCCTCGAGATTCCGCCTGACGGCGTTCAGCGCAGCTTCCTGCGCAACCGGGTCGATGGTCGTCGTGATCTGCAGGCCAGCGGTGTTCAGCGTCTGATCGCTGATACCGGCCTCGGCCAGTTCCTTGAGTACCTGGGTCTTGATGTGGCCTTCGGGTCCTGGCGCCTGGTTCAGATCGGTCGGCCGATTGGCGGGGGCGACGGCCGGGAACTGCATCGCGTCGCGATCCGTCTTGGTCAGGCTGCCCAGTTCCACCATGCCGTTGAGAACGTAGTCCCAGCGCGCTTGCAGCGCGGACAGATTGGTCTCGGGGTCCAGGAACGACGGGCTCTGGATGACGGACGCGAGAACTGCGCCTTCCTCGACGCTCAGCTCACTGACCGGCTTGTCGAAGTACGCGTTCGACGCGGCGGCGATGCCGTACGCACCGCGACCGAAGTAGATGGTGTTGAGATACGCGGCAAGAATGTCGTCCTTGGACCATTCGCGCGCCATCTTGGCGGAGATGACGAGCTCACGCAGCTTCCTGTCGATACTGCGCTTGTCACCGACCAAGACGTTCTTCACGTATTGCTGAGTGATCGTCGAACCACCGCCGGCGCTTTCCTTGCCCATCACGTTGTCGCGGGCAGCGCGAGCAAATCCGGAGATCGAGAATCCGGGGTTGGTGTAGAAGTTACGATCCTCCGCCGAGAGCACCGAATCGCGGACGTGAATCGGGATGGCCGACAACGCGACCTCGGTGCGGTTTCCCTCCGCCGGCACTACCTTGCCGAGCACGGTCGTGCCGTCGGCCATGTAGATGGTGGACACCTGATTGGTCTGCATGTCAGAGGGGCGCGGGACGTCGGTCCGGCTGTACGCGACAGCAAAAACCGACGCGGGCACGATGACCATCAGGAGCACGAGCACGTAGATGGTCCGCCGGACGTACCGCCACTTCGAGCGCTGCTTTTTCGCGGGCTTGGCCGACTTGTTCGACCGGGGCGAATTAGCCGACTTGCCCGATCGAGCCGACGACTGATCGCCACCCGTCGCACTCGATCTGTTAGATGGACTCACTCAACACTCCCGGTCGTGGATCCGGACTTACCGGCACCATTCCACCAGGGTGATATCTCGATCAGATAACTCCCGGCAACTGCGATACCGAAATGTCACCCTACCGGGCTGGCTACTCGCGACGTTCTGCTCGGACCGCGTTCCGATATCCGCGGAACGCCAGCCCGAGAGCGACGACGCAACCGAGCAGCACCAAAGACGGCATCACGCCGGGGTCGCCCTTGACGATCGCGACCACAGCGCCGATCAACGCCATGAGGGCGAAGACCGAGATGAAGCCGGCAATCAGCTCCATGCGCTGGGCGCGCGAAGCCCGCCTCATCGAAACCGTGCGCAAGCCCGCATCACGACTTGACGCCGCCTGCGGTCAGACCGGCGATGATGCGTCGCTGGAAGATGAGAACCATGATGACCAGCGGGACCATCACGAGGGTTCCGCCGGCCATGATCGAGGTGTACGGCGTGACGAATGGGTCCGTTCCGGAGAACTTGGCCATCGCCACGGTGACGGGTGCGGTCTTGTCACTCGAGAGTTGGAGCGAGAGCAGGTACTCGTTGACCGTTGCGATGAAGGCGAGGATCGCGGTGGTGAACAGTGCCGGCGCGGCGAGCGGAAGCATGATCAGACGGAAGGCCTGGCCACGGGTGGCGCCGTCGATACGCGCCGCCTCCTCGAGCTCCCACGGAAGCTCGGAGAAGAACGACGTCAGCGTGTAGACCGTCAGCGGCAGCACGAACGAGATGTTCGGGATGATCAGCGCTTTGTAGCTGCCGATCCAGCCGATGTCGGTGAACAACTGGAACAGCGGGGTCACGAGGGCGACAACCGGAAACATGGACGCGCCGAGGATGATTCCGGTGACGAAGTATTTGCCACGGAAATCGAAACGCGAGAGCGCGTACGCCGTGAACACGCCGATGACCAAGGCGATCAGCGTGGTCGCGCCCGCGATGATGAGGCTGTTCATCAGTGCACGGGTGAAGTTCACCTTGGCGTCGGGATCGAGCGCCGCGGTGAAGTTGGACAGCGTGAGATTGGTGGGCCACAGCGACGTCGAGAACGTGTCCGCCGGGTCGCGCAGCGCCGTCACGATCATCCAATAGCAGGGAGCGAGTCCCCACACGATGATCAGTACGACGCCGATGTAGGTGCCGATCTTGCCGCGTAGTGCCTTGTTCATACCGGCTCCCCCTTCCGCTGCTTTTCCTGCGTGCTGACCGCATTTGCTCCGAGGAATCGGACCAGGATGAAGGCCACAGCGAAGATGATGAGGAACGTGATGGTGGACAGTGCCGACGCCGAATTGGCGCCGACGCGCATCTGATCGACCACCAGAACCGAGATGGTCGAGGTGGCCGGGTTGGATCCCATCATGATCGCGGGCAGGTCGTACATCCGCAGCGCGTCCATCGTGCGGAAGAGCACCGCCACCATGAGTGCGGGCTTGACCAGCGGAAGCGTGATCATGCGGAACCGCTGCCACGCCGTCGCACCGTCGACCTTGGCGGCCTCGTAGACGTCGGCGGGAATCATCTGAAGACCCGCGAGGATCAGCAACGCCATGAACGGCGCGGTCTTCCAGACGTCGGCGACGACGATCGCGAATCGCGCCGGCCAGGGGTCCGCCGTCCACAGGATGTTGGTGCCGAGGATCTTGTTGGCAATGCCGTCGTTGGCGAAGATGAAGAACCAGAGCTTCGCGGTGACGGCGGTGGGGATGGCCCAGGGAATCAGCACGGAAGCGCGGAGCAAACCGCGTCCGCGGAACGTCTTGGCCATGATCAACGCCATCGACAGACCGATCACCGTCTCGAGCAGGACGGTGACGACGGTGAAGCCGAACGTATTTCCGATCGACTGCCAGAACTGCGATCCGAGTGTGCCGGGCGGGCAGGGAATCGAGCCGTTGGCGGTGTTGCAGGACTGGGTGATCCAGTTCTTGTAGTTGTCGAACCACGTGAACTGACCGGTGACGAACATGCCGGTCTCGGGATCGAGCTTCTTGCCGTCGCTGTGCATCGACATCCAGATCGCTCGTCCGAGCGGATACAGAATGATGACGGCGAGAACGATCAGCGACGGTGCGACGAACGCCCACACCGGAACTCGTCGACGCTTCTTCGGCTTGTCCGCCGACGCAGGCGGGGGCGAGGTCGGCGGGGGTGGAGTAGCTGCAAGGTCAGGCAGAACCTTGGTCAGGGATGTCCCTGCTGCCTCGGATGCCGACGGCTCTTCTAGCGGTTCCGGTGCACGGTGTCTCCCACCAACGCCCGAACGGTCGGGACCGGTTGAACCGGCCCCGACCGTGGGGTTGGTAGGCACAGCCGCGGAAGGATCCTGCGGTTCTGCCATTGCTTATTGCTCCTGGTAGATCAGTTACCGGCGGTTTCGATGCCGGCCTTGGTGTCCGCCAAGGCCTGCTCGACGGTCTTCTCGCCGCGAATAGCAGCGTAGGTGTTGTCGGAGATCGACTTCGACACCTGCGTGTAGTACGGCGTGACGGGGCGCGGCTGAGCGGTGGCGAGTGCTTCCTTCAGGGTCGCGAAGTACGGGAACTGAGCGAGCACTGCCGGATCGTCGTAGACAGCCGAGAGGACGGGTGCGCCGCCGACCTCGGTGAAGTACGTCTGCGACTTCTTGGTCTGCATGAACTCGAGGAAGTCACGAGCCGTGGCGGGTGCGTCCGAGTACGCGCTGATGCCGACGTTGTAGCCGCCGACGGTCGAAGCGCCCGGTCCGTCGACACCCGGAAGAACGGTGTAGCCGTACTTGCCGGCAACCGAGGTCTTCTCACCGTCGACCGAGAAGCCGGACCACGTGCGCATGAAGAGTGCCTTGCCGTCGCCGAACGCGGTCTGCGACTCGCCCTCGGAGTAGGTCAGCGCTTCCTGCGGGATCGTGTTGTCGGCGAAGTTGTCGACGATCGACTGAACGCCTGCCTTTGTCTTGTCGTCGATGGCAGGGGTGAGCCCGTCCGGGCCGACCCACGGTCCGTCGAAGGCGTTGGTGATCTCGGTGGTGTTGACCGTCAGGCCCTCGTAGTTCTTGAACTGACCGATGTAGCAGGAGATGCCGGCTTCGACAGCCTTCGGGCAGTTTTCCTTGAGCTCGGCCCACGTGGTGGGGGCCTTCTCGACGAGGTCCTTGCGGTAGTACAGGAACGCTGCGTTGGTGTTCTTCGGCGCTGCGTAGAGCTTGCCGTTGTAGGTGCCCGAAGCGACGGTCGACGGCAGGAGGCCGGACTCGTCGATCGCGAGGTCACCCTCGAGCGGCAGCAGCCAACCGTTTGCGGCGAACTGAGCGGTGTTGACGACGTCGACGCCAATGAGGTCGTACTCGTCGCTCTTGGCCTGCATGCGCTGGGTGATGTCGTCGACCTGCGCGTTGGCTTCCTTCGCCAGCGGCTTGAGCGTGACCTTCTCGTCCGGATGCTCGGCATTCCAGTCGGAGATGATGTTTTCGAGCGCCTCGTTCAGGGCATCCTGCCCCTCGACGATCGTGATGGGTCCGCGGCCTTCGCTCGAGGACGATCCCCCGGATGCGGCCGTGGTGCTGGTTCCGCTGTCCTTGTCCGAATCGGACGAACAGCCTGCCAGTACCAGCATGGACGCTGCCGTGGCTGCAATTGCAGCGCGGCGCATCGCCTTCGAGTTCAGAACCATGGATTCGCTCCCCGTATGTGTATGACAAATAGACGGTCACCGAGAGCCTGCTCACGGCATGCGCCATGAGTGCCGGCTCCCGGCATCGGCCCCTACTGTGGCACGAGACACCCGTACTTGTGGGTATTACGCCGAACCTGAATCGGTCATGTGTCGTTTGACAGGTCGACCTAACCCAGGCGACGCCCGTCGGTGGTGGCAAAAATGTGCACCTTCTCGGGGTCGACGCGCAGGTTGACGCGCTCGCCCTTCTGCGGCGGATTGCGCCAGTCACCACGCGAGACGATCTGCTGCAACCGTCCGCCGATCGTGGTCCGGCCGTAGACGTAGGCGTCCGAGCCCAGTTCCTCGACGACGTCGACCTCCATCGGCAGGCCTTCGGCGGCGATCTCGAGGTGCTCGGGGCGAATACCCAGAACAACCTCGGTTTCGACGACGCCGTTCATCGTCTCGCGCGGAACCGGAACGATCCCGTCACCGAATGCGACGCCGCCGTCGACGACGGGGAGGGTGAAGAGGTTCATCGCGGGTGAACCCATGAAGCCGGCGACGAAGACGTTCTTCGGCTTGTTGTACAGCTCGCGCGGCGAGGCGCACTGCTGCAGGATTCCCTTTTCGAGGACGGCGACGCGGTCACCCATCGTCATGGCCTCGACCTGGTCGTGGGTCACGTAAACCATCGTCGTCGCGAGGCGTCGTTGCAGCTGAGCGATCTGCGTACGTGTCTGCACACGGAGTTTCGCGTCGAGGTTCGAGAGCGGCTCGTCCATCAGGAAGACCTGCGGCTGGCGGACGATGGCGCGGCCCATCGCCACTCGCTGACGCTGGCCACCGGACAGCGCTTTGGGCTTGCGATCGAGGTACGGCTCGAGATCGAGCATCTTCGCGACCTCTTCGACGCGGGCGCGGATCTCCGTCTTGTTGGTTCCGGCGAGCTTGAGCGCAAAACCCATGTTCTCGGCCACCGACATGTGCGGGTACAGCGCGTAGTTCTGGAAGACCATCGCGATGTCGCGCTCTTTCGGCTCCTGACCGGTGACGTCGCGGTCGCCGATGAGGATGCGTCCACTGTGGACGTCTTCGAGCCCGGCGAGCATGCGCAGGGTGGTCGACTTTCCGCAGCCGGAGGGTCCGACGAGGACGAGGAACTCGCCGTCCTCGATCTCGAGGTCGAGCTTGTCCACTGCCGGAGTGTTCGATCCGGGGAACAGGCAGGTGGTGCTCTCGAAAGTCACTGAAGCCATGACGGGGTTGATCCCTTCTACCGGCAGGAACGTGCCGGACGATCCAAGTCGAGGGTGAGCGTGTGCGCTAGCAGCATAAACGTCCGTGTCGGCGCGCGAGCGTAGTCTTTCACGGTGAGTTCGGAGAAGATGCTGACCCGCATCGGTGCGCTGCTTCGCCAAGCGGAGTCCACCGACAATCCACACGAAGGTGAAGCCTTCATGGCTGCCGCTCAGCGGTTGGCCACCAGTTCCGCGATCGACCTGGCGGTCGCGCGTGCGCATACCGCGTCTTCGGAAAAGCGTGCGACGCCCACTCAACGGCTCATCACCATCGGCGAACCGGGCAAGCGCGGACTGCGAACGTACGCCCAGTTGTTCATCGCGATCGCCGCTGCCAACGACGTGCAATGCGACATCGCGCAGACGTCGGCCGTAATTTATGCCTACGGCTTCGCCGGCGACATCGACGTGTGCGAGGCCCTGTATTCGAGCCTGCTCTTCCAGATGGTGCGTGACTCCGATGCGTACGTGCGTTCCGGGGCGTACCGCGGCGAAACGTCCGTGCGGACCGTCGTCGAAACTCGTGGACGACGACGCGTCAGCACGCAGGTCCGCAAGCCGGTGGCCGGAGTGACGGCGCGCTTGAACTTCCAGATGGCGTACGCGTCCCGCATCGGCGCTCGGTTGGCCGAGACGAAGCAGGAGACGGAGAAGACCGCGATCGCAGAATCTGCCACGTCGTCTTCCGAAACCGCACTCGTGCTGCGTAACAAGGAAATCGAGCTGAAGGACTACTACTCGTCCAACTCCAAAGCGCGTGGGACGTGGCGGGGCGGCGGCCGCGCAAGCGCCGGGCATTCCTCGCATGCTCGACGAGCGGGTGATCGGGCTGCGCGCTCCGCACGTCTGGGGAACCTTCCGGAGATCGGCGGGGTGCGCGGGCAGCTGGACTCGTGAGGGATACGCAGCGGAGCGCCGTCTACGAGGCAGAGATGTTGGTGCGCACCATGTTCGATCGCGCCGACCAGCGTGGACTTCGGAGCGTCGAAGCCATGGGTTCCACCATCACCTTGCCGGTCGAGCGCAAATTCGGTTCCGTGGAGTCGATCCAGGCGTACTGCGATCAGCTACTCGGGCTGAATTGGGTACGGGAGACCTGGACTCGCGCAACCATTCCGGTGTCCGTACGGTCCCGCGGCGGCAATGCCGCCGCTCACTACTCGAACGACGTCATCGCCGTCCCGGACGACCGTGACGGCCGGTGGGCGCTACGCGAATTCGTTGTCTTGCACGAACTTGCGCACCACCTCGGCGACCCCGCCTCCGACGAGGCTTCCCACGGGCCCGAGTTCGTCGACCGCTACACGAGCCTTGTCGGCGAGATCATCGGACCCGAGGCGGCCTTCGTTCTTCGAGCGATGTTTCTTGCCGGTGGTGTTCGAACGGACTAGATGTCAGCCCTCGGCGAACCCGGTGGTGTCCGTACCGGTCGGCTGGAATACTCGGCCTATGGATGCGCCGCGCAGACTGGTCCTGGTCAAGGGTGAGTCGGAACTCCCCGATCCGGCTGTTGCCGTGCGCAAACCCCCACTGATTCGTGAAGCCTACGGACGAGTGCTGCGGGAGGTTCGACGCGATCAGGACCGAACTCTCGACGACGTAGCCGCAAAGGTCGGGATGTCGAAGCAATACCTCTCCGAGATCGAACGGGGCAAGAAGGAACCGTCGTCGGAAATTCTGCGCGCAATCTGCGAAGCGCTCGGGATGCCGCTCGAGCATCTGCTGTTCCGAGCGGGCAACCGGATCGTTGCGCTCAACTCCCTCACCTTCGGGCACTCTGCCGCACCGATCTCGGGTCCCGTCCTGATGGCGGCCTAGTCAGTTCCCTTCGATGAGGGTGTCGGCCAGCCCGTAGGAAATTGCGTCGTCGGCGGTGAAGATCCTGTCGCGATCGGTGTCCTTACGCAATCGCTCGACGCTCTGACCGGTGTGCTTACTCAGAATCGCCTCGGTCTGCTCCCGGATTCGCAGGATCTCGGCTGCTTGAAGCGCGAGGTCCGAGATGGTGCCACTACCTTGCGTCGACGGTTGGTGCAGCAGCACCCGCGAATGGGCAAGAACATGCCGATGGCCTGGAGTGCCGGCGGCCAGAAGCACTGCAGCAGCCGAAGCCGCTTGACCCATGCAGTACGTGGAAATCGTCGGTTTCAAGAACTGCATGGTGTCGTAGATCGCGAGCATCGCCGTGGTGGAACCGCCGGGAGAGTTGATGTACAAACCGATTTCACGATCCGGGTTGTCGGCTTGCAGATGCAGCATCTGAGCCATCACGACGTTGGCGACGCCGTCGTCGATCTCTGTGCCGAGAAAGACGATGCGTTCGTTGAGCAGCCTGCTGAAGATGTCGAAAGATCGCTCACCCGTTGGTGTTCGCTCGATGACGCTGGGAATCGTGTACTGGGACATGACGTCACAATCCGATCTTGGGGAAGGTGGCTTGCGGTGCTATCTCGGCGAAGGACGTCACGACGCGGTCGACGATTCCGTACTCGCGCGCCTGCTCGGCGGTGAACCAGCGATCCCGATCGCTGTCGGTCTCGATCTCTTCGACGGTCCGGCCCGTTTCGGCGGCGAGGATTTCCTGCGATTGACGCTTCATCAGCTCGAGACTCTCGGCCTGGATCGCAATGTCCACCGCAGTGCCACCGATACCTGCCGAAGGTTGGTGCATCATGATGCGGCTGTGCGCCAGGCTGATTCGCTTGCCGTGGGTGCCGGAGCAGAGGAGCACCTGGCCCATGCTGGCCGCGAAGCCCATCGCGACCGTCACGACGTCATTGGGGATGAGCTTCATAGTGTCGTAGATGGCCAGACCGGCAAACACCGATCCGCCAGGTGAATTGATGTAGAGCACGACGTCGCGCTTGGGGTCGGTGGTGGCGAGGAGCACAAGTTCCGAACACACACGTTCGGCCATGGCGTCGTTGACCTCGCCGGTGAGCAGAATGGTTCGCTGTCGGAAGAGCCTGTCTGTCAACAGGTCACGGTAGCCGGTATCGGTGGGCGCTTCAGTAGTCATGAATCCATTCCTACCGGCGCGGCAGTGCCGCGGCCCCGCTTGTCTGCTGTGGGCAGACCACCCCTATTGTTACCCGCCCCCCTGTTTTTACCCGCCCCCTTTGACTGCCACCCTGTTTGAGCGAACGGCACGTTCAGTCGATCTAAGGCGCCGAAAGTACCGTTCGCTCGAAAAGCGGTGGGTACAAGAGCGGGCAAACCCGTCACCGACGGCGGCGGTAGCGGTACCGCGCACACCCGGCCATGATGGGAGAAGACAACCATTCCTCTCGTCAGGAGCGTGGCATGACTCGTCCGGTACGCATCGGTGTTCAACTCCAACCCCAGCACGCACCCGATTACGGGTTGATACGCGACGCCGTCTTGCGGTCCGAGGACGCCGGGGTGGACATCGTCTTCAACTGGGACCACTTCTACCCGTTGACCGGCGATCCCGACGGCGCACACTTCGAATGCTGGACCATGCTCGGCGCCTGGGCCGAGCAGACCGAACGCGTCGAGATCGGCGCCCTGGTCACCGGTGGTGGCTACCGCAATCCGGATCTGCTGGCCGACATGGCGCGAACCGTCGACCACATCAGCGGTGGGCGCCTGATCCTCGGTATCGGTGCCGGCTGGTTCGAGAAGGACTACGACCAGTTCGGATACGACTTCGGCACTCCCGGTTCACGGCTGAAACTGCTTGGCGAATACCTCCCCCGCATCACGGGCCGCCTGGCGAAGGGCAACCCGCCGCCGACGCGCAACATCCCGGTCCTCATCGGCGGTGGCGGCGAGAAGAAGACCCTGCGCTTGGTCGCCGAGTACGCCGACGTCTGGCACAGCTTCGGCGACCGTGAGACACACCTGCGCAAGTCAGACATCCTCTCCGACCACTGCGCCGACGTGGGCCGGAACCCGCTGGAAGTAGAGCACTCGGTTCCGTGGCCTGGGCTCGAAAATGCAGCCGACCTGGTCGCCGACGGTGTCTCACTCTTCACCGTCGGCGTCAGCGGACCGGACTACGACCTCACGACGCTTGCCGAGGCCATCGGTTGGCGCGACGACAACACGCCGCCTGCGTTGAGCGGGCTGGCCTGAGCGGTACCAAGGACTTCGTCGTTGTCGGCGCCGAGAACGGGCGGCGCCGACGTCAGACGTGGCCTCTGGCCGGAGAAGTTGACCGGAAAGGCCACTTGCTTCAACGGTCCGAGCGTCGGATGGTCGACGGTTCCGACCATGCCGAGCGCGGCGGTGTGGGGATCGGAGTAGATCTCGTCGAGATGCCGGATCGGTGAGACCGGTACGGCGCGTTCGGCGAGAAGAGCGCACCAGTGTTCGACGGTCTCCGATGCGAAGGCGCTGGTGAGTTCTCGTTCCAGACTCTCGCGGTTCTCCACCCTGTCGCGGTTGTGGGCAAAACGCGGATCGGTGACCAGTTCACTCCTTCCGATGGCCTCGCACAGCGACGCCCACATCGCGTCGTTGCCGACAGCGACGACGAAGTACCCGTCGCTGGCAGGAAATGCTTGATACGGAGCAAGATTCGGATGACCGGAGCCCAACGCAGTCGGGCGCTCACCGGTGGCGAAGTAACTGGTCGCCCAGTTCACGTGCATCGCGAGTTGGCACTCGTACAGCGACGTGGTCACGTACTGTCCGCGCCCGGTCCGGCCTCGCTCGACCAATGCAGCCAGGACACCGACCAGTCCGAAAAGCGCTGCGCCCAAGTCTCCCAACGCAAACCCGGATTTCATCGGAGCACCACCCGGTTCACCGGTGAGCGACATGAGCCCACCCGCGGCCTGCGCGATCATGTCGTACCCCGGTTCGTCGCGCAGCGGTCCTTCTTCACCGAAGGCAGAGATGTGCAGGGTGATCAGATGCGGGTATCGCTCGGACAGTGCCTGGTAGTCGAAGATCTTCTGTAATCCGCTGCCCGGCTTGAAGTTCTCCACGACCACATCGGTCTCTTCGAGCATGCGGTGGATGATCTCCTGTCCTTCGGTGGACTTGAGGTCGATCGTGACCGACTTCTTGCCGCGGTTGATCGCGAGGTAGTAGGCGGCATCTACGCCGACGAAGGGAGGCCCCCACGAACGCGTGGGGTCGCCGCCTTCAGGGTGTTCGATCTTGGTGACGTCGGCTCCGAGATCGGCAAGCGACATGGTTGCGTACGGCCCGGCAAGGATCTTCGACAGATCGAGCACGCGGACACCAGCCAAGGGTGTGGGGCCTGTTGGAGAATTCACTGGTGAACCCTTGCTACGGAGAGGAACTCGGCTACGACGTCACGTGCGTCATCCAGTTCGACGTCACCGCCGTCGGTGATCACGTCGAGATTGCCGAGTGCAGCCGACGGCACCTTCCCCACAAGACCGGCCAGGTAGGAATTCGCCACCAGCAGTGACCGGTACCCATTACCGTGTCGGATGCCGTGGTCCGCAAGGTCGAAGAGCAGGGTCGCCATGACGGTACGAGCCAACTCGTCGGAGTACCTTGCACTCGCAGCCTGCGCGGCATCGTCAGATCCGGAGATCAGACGATCTCCTTCATCGACCAGTTCCTCCCAGCGCCGCAACAGAACTCCGGACCCGGCTTCGCAATCCGGTCCGACGGTGGACAGGATGTCCGTCATCGCTCCCGCGACGGTGCGGTGCGAGTTGAACTTACGTAGGCACCGAAGTACGTCCAGCGCAATGACATTGCTCGACCCTTCCCAGATCGATCCGAGGTGAGCGTCCCGGACGAGTCGCGCGTTGGCCCATTCCTCGATGTAGCCGTTTCCTCCGCGCACCTCCATGGCCTCGCCGGTGACCACCCGCGCGCGTTTGCAGACAAAGTGTTTGGCGATCGGTGTCAGTACTCTGATCAGTGCGCGCGCCTGTTCGTCGCCGCCGTCTGCTGCCTGAAGACACTGTGCGCTGTACGCGACCAGGGCCAGCGAAGCCTCGGCATCGAGTGCAAGGGGAAGAAGTGTCGCCCGCATCAGCGGCTGGTCGAAGAGCCTCTTACCGAACACGACTCGGCTCTTCGAATGTTCGACGGCTTCACGAACTGCTCGGCGCATGAGAGCGCTCGAACGCATCGCATTGGAGAGGCGAGACGTGTTGACCATTTCAGCCATCTGGCGGAACCCTCGATCGAGTTCACCGACCTGGAGTGCGTGCGCCCGGTTCAGCGTCACCTCGCCGCTCGGCATGGAACGCGTACCCAGCTTGTCCTTGAGACGATCGATCGTGAGGTTGTTGCGCTCGCCGGATCCCAAGGTCTTGGGCACCATGAACATTCCGACTCCACGCGTCGAACCATCCTGTCCGCCCGGGAATCTTGCGAGGGTGATGATCACATCGGCATCCGGGTTGGAGGCGAACCACTTCTTGCCCGTCAGAACCCATCCGTCGCCGTCGCGCTCGGCGCGTGTTTCGGTGCAGGCGATGTCGGTTCCTGCCTGAATCTCGGTCATGAACATCGCACCCGTCTTCGCCTGATCGGGGTCCGTCGACGTCAACGCTTCGATCCAGGGCGAGAACACGGCCGGATCACCGAACATACGCAGGGTCCGCGCAGCAGCATCTGTCATCGACACCGGGCAGGCCAGCCCGAACTCGGCCTGCACGAAGATGTACGACGCGAGGTACTTCGCGAGTGGCGGATGCACGGAGTCCCATCCGTGCAACCCTTTTCGGTGCGACATGGCGGACAGGCAGTACTCGTTGTACGCCGCCCGGCACAGTTCCAGGTAGGCCGGGTGATAGGAAATCCGGTCGACGCGGTCACCGGCCTTGTCGAATTGCTGCAGCACCGGCGGGTTCTTGTCTGCGATGTCGGCAAGCTCGGACAAACGGCCGGCGGCATCTCGGCCCAGTCGGTCGAGCAATCCGTTCAACGTCTCTCGGTCCGCCCCGGCGGTCCATCTGTCCACTACCGCTGTCAGAGCGGGGTCGGTGTGTGCAAAGTTCATCAGTGGTCAACGCCTTTCAGGGTGGAAGCATCAGTCATGTTCGAGGAGCTCGTCGACTCCAGCCCTTGCCCGTGCAGCGCACTCCTGCGCAACAAAGCAGTCATACAGACAAGGGAGAGAACGACATACACGAGTCCTAGAGCTACGACCGGCCAGATCGAGTTGGTTCGCGTCAGCAGATACTGGCTGACCATCGGGGCCGTTCCGGCAAATACGGCGGTCGACAATTGGTACGACAGAGAGATGCCGGTATACCGAACATTGGTGGGGAAAACCTGCGCCAGGATGCCGGCCAACGCGGCGTAATACATTGCGTGAGGCGCCGTCGCGAGGACCATCCCCAGAATCGCCAAGGGCACGGAGCCCGTCTGAACCAGCACGAACATCAGTGGTAGGAGCACGATCTCCGGAAGCAGCATCCAACGGACCGCTTTCGACGGATCGATCCGCGTGGCCAGCACAGCACCGAAAGGCTGTACGAGCGCCTGGGCTACCAGTGCCACGGTGATCACGAGGAGGAAGTCACTACGCTCGAAGCCGAGATCCGTTGTCGCCCAGGAGAGCGCAAAGGTTGTCTTGACGTACGTGATGGCAACACCGGCAACCACAGCGCCGACGCCGAGAGCAAGTTCGACGGGATGCGACCACAACACTTCGACCAGCGGCATCCGTGTACGCTCCTGTGCCGCAACAGCCTTCTTCATCTCGGGTGTCTCGGAGATGTGCAGACGGATGTAGAGAGCGACGATCACCAAAGCTGCGGATCCGAGGAACGGCAGACGCCAACCCCACGACTCGAACACGGAATCCGACATCAACGTCAGGCCGAGGAAGGCCAGCGTCGCGAGCAGGTTGCCGACCGGTGAACCCTGCTGCGCAAACGCGCCGTAGAGCACCTTCTTCTTCGGGGGAGCGAATTCGGTGGCGATCAACACGGCACCGCCCCATTCGCCGCCCATGGCAATGCCCTGGAGAACACGCAGTGCCACAAGCAGTATCGGTGCCCAGATCCCGATCTGGGAGTACGTAGGGAGGAGGCCGACACCGACAGTTCCCAACCCCATGAGCGCGAGGGTGATGATCACGGCGTTCTTGCGACCGAACTTGTCTCCGAAATGACCGAACACCACTCCGCCGACCGGACGAGCCACGAATCCCACGGCAAAAGTCGCGAAGGCTGCGAGTGTCCCCACCGCCGGCGACGCATCCGGGAAGAACAGCGGGCCGAGCACCAAGGCGGATGCGGTTCCGTAGATGTAGAAGTCGAACCATTCGATGGTCGTTCCGACGAACGCCGTGATTCCGGCCTTGCGTGCCTGTTTGGTGTTGTATTCAGGCGGATTGGTGTCTTGACCTGGGTTTTGATCCACGGTTCTCCCTGATTCTCGCGTCGGGCATCACCAAGGGATGCAATGTGAGGCGTGAATCACTATCGTCCGAAATCCATGTAGAGTCCAAGACTTAGTTCGACTCATTTATGTGGGAGAACCACATAAATGAAGACTGGGAGGAGCGACATGGAATTGCGTCAGCTGCGCGCGTTTCTCGCAGTAGCCGACGAACTTCATTTCGGCCGGGCCGCCGAGCGACTCCACATCGGGCAGTCCCCGCTCAGCCAGACCATTCGGGCGCTCGAGCGCGAACTCGGCACCGACCTGTTCGTCCGGACCACCAGATCAGTGCAACTGACCGCAGCCGGCGAAGCCTTGGTCACGCCCGCACGAATCATCGAAGCGCAGATCGCCGTGGTACGAGAAATCGCATCGGCCGCGTCGACTGGCGAGACGGGCCGTGTCACAGTGGGTTTCGGCGGAACAGGCGGCTACACCGTCCTGTCGGCCCTCACACGGTCCTTGGCCGACTCCCATCCGGGAATCGAACTGGAACTACGGCCGCAGATGTACTCGGGTGAGGTGCTCGACGCTCTCCGACGCGGCGCACTGGACATGGGCATAGTCGGCCTGCCCATTCCGCGCGGATTCGAGACTCACACTGTGCGGGAGGAAACCTTGATGGTCGCGGTTCCGGCCAGGCATCACCTCGGTACGCATGACTCGGTGTCACCGGAAGACCTGGCAACCGAGCGATTCGTGATGTATCCCGCCGAGCACGGCTCGGTGGTGCGCGATGCAACGTTGTCCGTTTGCGCCACAGCAGGTTTCACGCCCACCGTCGCACACGAAGCCCCCGATCCGTACAGCCTGTTGGCCATGGTCGGAGCGGGGGTCGGGATCGCCGTCGTCGTGGAGTCGACGGCGCATCTGTCCATGGACGGGGTCGTGTACCTGCCGATCGCCGGGGCCACGCCCACGCTGAAAATCGCGATGGCATGGCGACCCAACAATCCGACGCCGGCAGTACACACCGTCACCAGGGTACTGAGGGAGCAGCCTTAGGCTCTCGCGAGAATTCCGGCGAAATCTGTTCCCACAGGCAGAGTTCCGTACTCGTGACCACGGTCGGCGCCGAGGCGAGCGGCAATGAACGCATCGGACGAGGCGGCCGGGGAGTGGCGCACCATGAGCGAAGCCTGCAGTGCCAACGCCATAGCCTCGACGACGGTCCGAGCGCGGAGTTGAGCGTCGGCAGGTGCCATCGTGGCGAGCTCACCGAGTTGGCGTCGCACCCGATCGAGGTGCTGATCGAGGACCGGGTTGTTGCCGCGGGCGAGGTTGATCTCGTGGTCGAAGGCGGCAACGGAGTCGGGTTCACGGGTCATCGCGCGCAGGACGTCGAGCGCGATGACGTTGCCCGACCCCTCCCACACGGCCATGACGGGCTGCTCACGGTAGCGACGGGCAAGCGGGAAGTCCTCGGTGTAACCGTTGCCGCCCAGGCACTCGAGGGCTTCGTAGGAGTGGTGCGGGCCGCGCTTGCAGATCCAGTACTTCGCAACAGCCGTCGCGAGTCGGCGGAACGCCTTTTCCTGCTCATTCGCGTCCTCGTCCTGCGCACGAGCCAATCGCAGTGCGGTGATGGTCGCGGCTTCGGATTCGAGAGCCAGATCGGCAAGCACCGAGGTCATCGCCGGCTGATCTGCCAGGACGGCACCGAAAGCGCTGCGGTGCCGTGCGTGCCACACCGCTTCGGCGACCGACTGACGCATACCTGCCGTGCTGCCGAGGATGCAGTCGAGTCGCGTCTGGGACACCATTTCGATGATGGTCCGCACGCCACGTCCCGGTTCGCCGATCATGGTGCCGACGGTGCCGTCGAGCTCGATCTCGGACGACGCGTTGGACTTGTTGCCCAGCTTGTTCTTCAGACGCTGGATGCGGAAGACGTTGCGTGTGCCGTCGGGCAGGATGCGGGGGAGAAGGAAGCAGGAAAGTCCCTCGCCGGCAGCACCTTCGGCCTGAGCGAGAACCAGGAAGGCGTCGGACATCGGCGCGGAGCAGAACCACTTGTGTCCGGTGAGGAGGTAGTCCGCACCCGGGCCGCCACGTCCGGCCGGCTTGGCGATGGTCGTGTTGGCTCGCACGTCGGAGCCACCCTGCTTTTCCGTCATCGACATTCCGAAGATCGCGGATGCCTTTCCGGGAGCATCCAACTCGGGGGTGTAACTCCGAGAAAGGGCACGCGGCGTCCAGAGAGCGGCCACGTCCGGTTGCAGCTCGAGCGAGGGGATCACAGCGTGCGTCATGGAGATCGGGCACGCGTGGCCCGGTTCGACCTGGGAGAAGAGCATGAATGCCGCGGCCCGAGCCACGTTGGCACCCGGCTTGGGGTCAGCCCAGGCAGAGGTGTGAGCACCGTGCGCAACGGCAGCAGAGATGATCCGGTGATACGACGGATGGTATTCGACCTCGTCGATGCGGTTTCCCCAGCGATCGAAGGTCTTCAATTCGGGGATCACCGTGTTGGCCAGCTCGGCGTCGTGCTGGAACCCGGCACTGCCGACCAGTTCACCGATATCGGTGAGTTCACTGGTGGCCCAATCGGCGTCGTGACGCGCGACGCCTTCGGCCAGGACCGTATCGAGCAGGAACTCGTTGACGTCCGTGCGCGGTACCGACTGGTTGAGCACTGCATGGGTGCGATGCGGAGCCGGGTGGGTGACGGTCTTCTCGGAAATATCAGTCATGACAGGCCTTTCAGCTCGCTGCGCGGATGAGGTGCTTCTGGATCTTGCCGGTCGGTGTACGCGGAATAATCGTCGCGAACACCACTTCACGCGGAATCTTGTAGCGCGCCAACTTGTCCGAGAGGTAGTCCTTGATGTCGTCGGCGCTGATGACATCCGGTTCACGCCAGACGACGTGCGCGACGACGGTCTCGCCCCATTCTTCGTTGGGTTTTCCGACAACGGCGACGTCGACGACGTCCGGGTGGCCGGAGATCACGTCCTCGACCTCCTTGGAGTAGACGTTCTCACCGCCCGTGATGATCATGTCCTTCGCGCGGTCGACGATGAAGAGGTAGCCGTCCGCATCCTTGCGCGCCAGATCGCCGGTGCGATACCAACCGCCGTCGGCAAATGCAGCCTTCGTGGCAGCGGGGTCGTCGAGGTACCCCTGCATGACGGTGTCGGCGCGCAGCCAGATCTCACCGATCTGATCGGGCTCCGCGTCGGTGCCGTCATCGGCAACCAGGCGCAGGTCGACGCCGGCCAGCGCGACGCGGCCGATCGAGCCCGCCTTGCTCAACTGCTCTTCGGGGTACAGCACGGTGCCCACTGGCCCGGTCTCGGTCATGCCGTAGACCTGTCGGAATTCGGTGGTGCCGTACGACTCCACCAGTCGCCGAGCGACATCCGCGCCGATCGGTCCCCCGCCGTACAACCACGCACGAACGCTTCCGAGGTTGTAGTCGGCAAAGTTCGGCACGAGGTTGAGTGCAGTGGTGTAGATGACCGGCGGGCCGAAGCAGAGGGTAATGCGTTGTTCCTGAACTGTTTCCAGAAATTTGACGGGATGGTACTCGCGCAGCAGCACGACGGTTCCGCCCATGTAGAGCGTGGACATGAACCAGTTGTTGAGCGGGGAAGCGTGCCAGATCGGGACGGCCATGAGCAGTCGCTCGTCCCGAGTCGTCGACACGGCGAGGGCCGCGGTGACGGCAACACCGACGACGTTGCGGTGGCTGTGGACGCAGCCCTTGGGCGAGCCGGTAGTCCCCGAGGTGTAGAGGATTTCAGCCGGATCGTTCTCGTCGATGTCGATACCGTCAACGCCGTCCTGGCGGGTGATGGCGTCGTCGAAGAAGTCGAAACCGTCTGCGACAGAGTCCGTGCTGATCAGCTTGGCCGTTGTCTCCAGTCGACCGACAACCGGCGCCAACTCACCGTCGAAGACGCACACCGACACCTTCGCGTGTCCCAGCACGTAGGCAACTTCCGGAGTCTGCATCTTGTGGTTGATGGGGACCACGACGGCGCCCAAGCGCCAGGCACCGAGCATCGCGTACACGAATCCCGGAGTGTTGTAACACATCAGCGCGACGCGGTCGCCCGGCTGCACGCCCAGCGACTGCAAATAGCCTGCGGCGCGTCGACTTCCGTCCTGAACCTGGGAGTACGTGTGATCGTGACCGTCGAATATCAGGAAGGGTTTGTCCGGGGTCTTGGTGACGTTGCTGTCGAATACGCGAACGATATTCATCGAAGTCCTTGTCGGAGAATCACGCTCGAAGAGAGTTCATTCCATCGAGCTGTTGAGTACGGCGTCGGGTATCTGGAGGGTGGCGAAGATGACGGCAACCGCCTCCTCGAGGGAGTAGCCGAAGCTCTCGCCGGTGGCAGTCTTCTGGATGACGAGGCCGAAGATCGCAGACCAGAAGGCCTTGGACTCGACGTCGATGCCCGCGCGCAGCTGCCAGCCGGTGCGGATCAAGGTACGGAGGAGGGCGGTTTCGCCCGAGGAGTGCAGAGTGCGAAGCGTTTCGGAGATCAGGTCGCGGAGTTCACCACGACGACCCGTCATCATCATCGCTTCCACGAAGAGTTCGACGCTGGGAGCGCCCGAGCCCAGGAGGGATCCGACCAGCTTCTCGGTGTAATCGCCGACCGTGTCGGCGTCGGCGGCATCGACCTCGGCACGCTTGCCTGCGCGCAGAACGGCCGCGCACGCCACCTCGACGAAGAGCTTTTCTTTGGAGCCGTAGTAGTAGGTCACCTGGTTGGGATGGGCGCCGGCGGCCGTGCAGATCTGCGCGATGGAGACGCTGTCGCCGTGCTCGAGGAACAGCTCGGTTGCGGCGTTGAACAGCGCCATGCGCGTCTGCTTGCCCGACTCACGCGTCGCGCGCGCTGCGGGAACTGCCTCGGTGGCCATCACGAACTCCTACTTGTTTGTACGACAAACAATAACTCGGCGTTGTTTGTATGGCAAACAATTTCTTCCCGACGCTATGACATGTCGACTTCTATCGACATGTCTGATGTGCGGGATTACTCTCTGAACATCGAGCACCCGAGAACTTCGGCTTTTCTGCGAGGAGGCGCCCTGCAATGCTCGCGCGATCCGGCTTCTCCCTGCCCACACGCACGACTCTCACGGGCGACTGGGCAGATTTGTTGCGCGAGCATTTTGTCGCGCTCGACGTATCCGATATCGGAGACGGCGATCGATTCAGCGGGGCCGTCCACTCGGCCCAACTCGCACACGTTCGGGTATCCGCAGTTCAATCGATGGAACAACGAATAGTCCGTAGCAACAGCCTCATCAAAAGCGACGGCGCGGACTATCTGCAGATCGGGATGATCCGCCGCGGTAGCGCGGTCGTGCGCCAAGACGACCGCGAATGCGTCCTGCGACGTGGCGACTACGTCCTGTACGACACCACGCGCCCCTTCGATTGGCAGATCGAGGGACACGCACACGACGGCATCTGGGGACTCGAGGTGTTCACCTGGCCACGGTCGTACCTGTCGCTCAGCGACGCGGAGGTCACGAGCCTGACCGCCATCGCCTTCGACGGACACGCGGGCCTGAGTGGCCTGCTCGGTCGCTTTCTTCACGATCTTGCCTCCGTCCGCATGACGTCCGACGCAAGCGGAGACGAAGAGGAAGTCGTCAACGAGATCGGCAACCTGGTCAAGTCCGTTCTTCACACAACTGCGCGACCGATCACCTCGCGGCGAACCAGCCTCTACGAATCCGCCCTGTCGGTCATAGACGCCCGCATCGCAGACCCGGCCCTGTCTCCGGTGGACATCGCGGGATCGGTCAAAGTCTCCATTCGGCAGTTGCACCGAGCCTTCGCCGAACACGGCACGACGGTGTCACGGTCGATTCGCAGCCGTCGACTCGACGGTTGCCGTCGTGAGATCGTGCAACGACACGGAGTAGAGCGGTCGCTGACCCAGATTTCTCACCGCTGGGGATTCACCGACCTGGCCGCCTTCAGTCGAGCCTTCAAGGCGGAATTCGGGATCAGCCCGCGGCGGTACCGGTCGCAAGCAGCGGCCCCCACAAGTACTACCCGCTGATCTGTAACATCTTCGGACACTTACCCATTGAACATGGTGTTCAAAATTTTCTGTCGCCGAAGCGTATCCACAATTCTTGGCACGGTAGGCCAAGCATCGGGCGCTGACGGCCAAGTTTGCTCGGCTGAGCGGGCGTAGATTTTCGGCACGGCGTTGCCAAGTGCCAGGCACCCGATTCGACCACCTACATCACAGGGAGCACTCATGGAATCTGCAATCGGCGAACACCTTCAATGCCCGCGCACTCTGACCAGGCGGGTTCCGGATACCTATACGCCACCGTTTCCCATGTGGGTCGGGCGCGCAGACGACACATTGCACCAAGTCGTGATGGGCTATCTCGGCGTGCAGTTCCGCGGCGAGGATCAGCGCCCGGCAGCACTGCAGGCGATGCGGGATATCGTCGCCGGCTTCGACTTGCCGGACGGACCGGCACACCACGATCTCACCCATCACATCGACAACCAGGGCTACGAGAACCTGATCGTGGTCGGTTACTGGAAAGATGTTTCTTCCCAACATCGTTGGAGCACATCACCTCCAGTGTCCTCCTGGTGGGAGTCCGAAGACCGCCTGTCGGACGGATTGGGGTTCTTCCGCGAGATCGTGGCACCGAGAGCCGAACAATTCGAAACGCTCTACGCGTTCCAAGACGACCTCCCCGGGGTGGGAGCTGTCATGGACGGTGTCAGCGGCGAAATCAACGAGCACGGCTACTGGGGTTCGATGCGCGAGCGGTTTCCGATCTCCCAAACCGACTGGATGCAGGCCTCGGGCGAACTGCGGGTCGTCGCCGGTGACCCCGCCGTAGGTGGACGCGTAGTAGTGCGGGGACACGACAACATCGCACTGATCAGGTCCGGGCAGGACTGGGCCGACGCGGAAGCAGACGAGCGCAGCCTCTACCTGGACGAAATCCTGCCCACTCTTCAATCGGGCATGGACTTCCTCCGCGACAACGGCCCGGCCGTCGGGTGCTACAGCAACCGATTCGTACGCAATATCGACATCGACGGAAACTTCCTCGACTTGAGCTACAACATCGGCCACTGGGCCTCCCTCGACCAACTCGAACGGTGGTCGGAATCCCACCCGACCCATCTACGGATCTTCACGACGTTCTTCCGGGTGGCCGAGGGCCTGTCGAAATTGCGTCTCTACCATGAGGTCTCGGTATTCGATGCCGCCGATCAGCTCTACGAGTACATCAATTGCCATCCCGGGACCGGAATGCTGCGCGACGCGGTGATCACCGCCGAGCACTGACCGAAGTCACCGGCAATCTTCGGCCACATTCTTTCCCTCGGAGGCAACTCGAGATATGTTGACGGGTGTCGACATATCTCAGTAGAGACCATCGAGGAAGCGCGGACAGCAGACAGTGACTACTCAACGAAACGAAGAGTTGGCGTTTGCTGTGCTGGCCGACCAAGTGCGTCGACAGATTCTCGACACGCTGGCTACCCACGGCGAGTGCAACGCGGGCTTCATCAGCGATCAAATTTCGACGGTCGGTCGCACCACGGTATCCACACATCTCAAGGCGCTGCGGTTGTCCGGCGTGATCGTCGAACGGCGTCAAGGACGTCATCGCCTGTTCTCGATAGATCCATCGGGGCCCGCCAACGATGCACTCCAGTTCCTGCGCGACGTCCTCGGGCGAGCGCTGGAAGCAGGTTCGAACGCCTCAGAGTTGCCGACCACTGCGACTGAGGATTCAGACGTCGCATCGGTGCGTCGCCGAGCGTGATGCCCTGTTGAGCCCCAGCACCTATTTCAGGCAGGAAGTAGAACGTGCCAGGTCTCTCCGTAACGGCACAGATCGTGACGACCGACCCACCAGGGTCAGCCTTCGAGCGCCTCGAAACGGGGCAACTGCTCGAACTCGAATGTGAGCAACTGACGGTCGGGGCCGCTGCCGCCATCTCCCTTCCCGTCGGCGACGGCGCACGCGCAGATCCAGTCGGAATGCCGATCACGCTGTTGGGATACGTCGCCGGCGTGAAGCGGGGCCGATCGGTCGTGATCGTGCACCACCAACCGTGGCGCGGCCGCCTGACGATCCGGTTCTTTCCCGACGGCGCCGGGACCCGGATCGTTCTCGAGTCCAGCCTCGATCAGGACGGCATTTCCTGGCTTGCCAACAAGCGCGGATTCGCTCCACCCGAACCTCCGCGTTCCGACCGACATCGGATCGGGCTGCTGGTCAGCAAATCCGGCCCGGCAGCTGTATTCGCCCAGGCGACAGAAACACTCGCATCCCTGGCCGTGGAAGAAATCAATGCCGACGGCGGCATCGGCGGCGTTCTCGTCGACTTGGTGATCGGCGATGACGCTTCCGACCCGGCGGCCGGAGCGGCGACCGCACTGCGATTGGTGAAAAGCGGATGTCGCGCCGTTTTCGCGTGCGTGACATCGTCGACCTTCAATGCCGCTGCATCTGCATTGCAGAACACCGGTGTGCTGTTGGTGCACACAGTTCTCAACGAGGGAGGTCGATCGCGTCCGGGAGTCCTTCGATTGGGTGAGCGCCCACTCGACCAGACGCGAGCGGGTATACCCGCAATGATGTCCGAGACCGGTTCTCGCACTTGGTTCCTGGTCGGCCAGCAGTATTCGTGGTCGTTCGGAGCGCATTGGGCGGCCCGGCGTGTGATCGCCGAATCCACAGGTTCGGTGGCCGGCGAAGTCTACGTACCGTTGGGGACAACCGACTTCTCACGCATCATCGAGTCGATAGCCGACTCCGGGGCCGAACTGATTCTTTCCACCCTGGTGGGCCATGACGAGGTCTTCTTCGAACGACAATG
The DNA here is from genome assembly GCF_031763325.1 of Rhodococcus sp. SG20037. Taxonomy (NCBI): domain Bacteria; kingdom Bacillati; phylum Actinomycetota; class Actinomycetes; order Mycobacteriales; family Nocardiaceae; genus Rhodococcus; species Rhodococcus sp. SG20037. Next base: position 6,258,884 of record NZ_CP134497.1, read on the forward strand.
CGCCCAGCACGGACTGCGGGCCACCACGCGGACGTTTGCATTGGTCCTCGACGAGGCCACTCAGCAGCTCATCGGCAATTCCGATGCCGACGGAGTCTGGGCGGCATTCGGCTACTTTCAATCCGCAGCCGGCGATCACGACCTCGAAAAGCGATACAGCGCGAGCTCGAACGAACTCCTGCCTCCGCTCAGTTCCCTGTCGGAGACAACGTACGAAGCGATCGTCGCTTACGCACGCGCCGTCGAACGAACGTCGGCAGGCGATCCGGAAACAGTACTTCGGCAGCTTGTCACGACATCGAAAAGCTCTACGAACAACGGTGTTCCACTGCATCGACCGATTCTGCTCGCTGAATCACGCCGTGGGCGCCTGTACCCCCGCTCTCTCTGAGCGCGCGTAACCCGAACTTAACGAGTCAATATGTCGATACCTATTGACGCAATTATGGATCCGGCCCTAGTCTGAAAGACAAGTGAAGCCGATCACATCAGGAGCACACTTCTCATGGCGACAATCCGACCTGACGACAATGCAATAGACACCGCCGCAAGGCATTACGGCATCACTCTCGACCAATCAGCCCGGCTCGAGTGGCCGGCACTGATCGACGGAGCACTGGGCTCCTACGACGTCGTCGACCAGTTGTACGCCGACGAGGCAACCCCGCCGACCACGTCACGTGAGCACACGGTGCCAACAGCGAGCGAAAATCCTTTGAGCGCTTGGTATGTGACCACAAGCATCCCGCCGACGTCGGACGGCGTCCTGACCGGCCGACGCGTGGCGATCAAGGACAACGTGACCGTGGCCGGAGTTCCGATGATGAACGGGTCTCGGACAGTAGAGGGGTTCACTCCGTCTCGCGACGCGACTGTGGTCACTCGACTACTGGCGGCCGGTGCAACCGTCGCGGGCAAAGCTGTGTGTGAGGACCTGTGTTTCTCCGGTTCGAGCTTCACACCGGCAAGCGGACCGGTCCGCAATCCATGGGACCCACAGCGTGAAGCAGGTGGATCATCCGGTGGCAGTGCGGCTCTCGTCGCAAACGGTGACGTCGATTTTGCCATCGGCGGGGATCAGGGCGGATCGATCCGGATCCCGGCGGCATTCTGCGGCGTCGTCGGACACAAGCCGACGTTCGGGCTCGTCCCGTATACCGGGGCATTTCCCATCGAGCGAACAATCGACCATCTCGGCCCGATCACACGCACGGTCCACGATGCCGCACTGATGCTCTCGGTCATCGCCGGTCGCGACGGTAACGACCCACGCCAAGCCGACAGCGTCGAAGCAGGTGACTATCTGTCCACCCTCGACTCCGATGTGGATGGTCTGCGAATCGGGATCGTTCGAGAAGGTTTCGGGCACGCGGTCTCACAGCCCGAGGTCGACGACGCAGTCCGCGCAGCGGCACACAGTCTGTCCGAAATCGGTTGCACGGTAGAGGAAGTAAACATCCCGTGGCACCTACATGCTTTCCACATCTGGAACGTGATCGCCACGGACGGTGGTGCCTACCAGATGTTGGACGGCAACGGATACGGCATGAACGCCGAAGGTTTGTACGATCCGGAACTGATGGCACACTTTGCTTCTCGACGCCTTCAGCACGCCGACGCTCTGTCCGAAACCGTCAAACTGGTGGCTCTGACCGGCCACCACGGCATCACCACCCTCGGCGGCGCGAGCTACGGCAAAGCCCGGAACCTCGTACCGCTCGCCCGCGCCGCCTACGACACTGCCTTGAGACAATTCGACGTCCTGGTGATGCCCACACTGCCCTACGTCGCATCCGAGTTGCCGGCAAAGGACGTGGACCGCGCCACCTTCATCACGAAGGCTCTCGGGATGATCGCCAACACAGCACCATTCGACGTGACCGGACATCCGTCCCTGTCCGTTCCGGCCGGCCTGGTAGACGGGCTTCCGGTCGGAATGATGATCACCGGCAAGACCTTCGACGATGCGACGGTCCTCCGGGTCGGGCGCGCATTCGAAAAGCTTCGCGGCGCGTTTCCGACGCCTGCCGACCACATCTCCGACTCTGCACCACAACTCAGCCTCACCTAGTTCTGTATCCGCACTTGCACAACAAATTCCACCGATTCACACATGATCAGCCCGCATAGAAAAGGTGAACCAGATGTCAGTAACGATCGACCACACAACGGAGAACGCCGCACCGGCCCAGGCGCCGGTCTCCGATCGCGCGTGGGCCCTGTTCCGCGCACTCGACGGTAAGGGATTGGTACCCGACGGTTACGTCGAGGGATGGAAGAAGACCTTCGAGGAGGACTTCAGTCCAAGGCGCGGAGCGGAATTGGTCGCGCGGGCGTGGACCGACCCCGAGTTCCGGCAGTTGCTTCTCACCGACGGTACCGCCGCGGTTGCCCAGTACGGATATCTGGGCCCCCAGGGCGAGTACATCGTGGCAGTCGAAGACACCCCGACCCTCAAGAACGTGATCGTGTGCTCGTTGTGTTCATGCACCGCGTGGCCCATTCTCGGCCTGCCCCCTACCTGGTACAAGAGTTTCGAATACCGTGCGCGAGTGGTGCGTGAGCCACGGAAGGTTCTCTCCGAGATGGGAACCGAGATCGCGTCGGACGTCGAGATCCGCGTCTACGACACCACCGCCGAAACTCGCTACATGGTTCTCCCGCAACGTCCCGCAGGCACCGAAGGCTGGAGCCAGGAACAGCTTCAAGAGATCGTCACCAAGGACTGCCTGATCGGCGTCGCAGTCCCGCAGGTCCCCACCGTCTGATCACCCCGACAAGAAAGAAGCACACCATGGATGGAGTACACGATCTTGCCGGAGTTCAAGGCTTCGGCAAAGTCCCGCATACCGTCAACGCCGACATCGGCCCCACCTTCCACGCCGAGTGGGAACACCTGCCGTACAGCCTGATGTTCGCCGGTGTCGCCGAACTCGGGGCATTCAGCGTCGACGAAGTTCGATACGTCGTCGAGCGGATGGAACCACGCCACTACATGATGACCCCGTACTACGAGAGGTACGTCATCGGCGTCGCGACACTGATGGTCGAAAAGGGAATCCTGACGCAGGAAGAACTCGAAAGCCTTGCAGGGGGACCGTTCCCACTGTCGCGGCCCAGCGAATCCGAAGGGCGGCCGGCACCCGTCGAGACGACCACCTTCGAGGTCGGTCAGCGAGTACGCGTGCGCGACGAGTACGTTCCGGGGCATATTCGAATGCCTGCGTACTGCCGCGGACGAGTGGGAACCATCTCTCATCGGACTACCGAGAAGTGGCCGTTTCCCGACGCAATCGGCCACGGGCGCAACGACGCCGGCGAAGAACCGACGTACCACGTGAAGTTCGCCGCCGAGGAATTGTTCGGTAGCGACACCGACGGCGGCAGCGTCGTAGTCGACCTTTTCGAGGGTTACCTCGAGCCTGCGGCCTGATCGTCCAACATTCCGGGCGGCGGTCACGCGATCACAGCGTTTCGCGTGACCGCCGCCTGATCACAGCAATTCTCTCATTCGGAAGGACACTGGAAATCATGGTCGACACACGACTTCCGGTCACGGTGCTGTCAGGTTTCCTGGGCGCCGGGAAGACGACACTACTCAACGAGATCCTGCGAAATCGAGAGGGTCGGCGGGTCGCGGTGATCGTCAACGACATGAGCGAAATCAACATCGACAGTGCAGAAGTCGAGCGTGAGATCTCGCTCAGTCGCTCCGAAGAGAAACTGGTCGAGATGACCAACGGCTGCATCTGCTGCACCCTGCGAGAGGATCTTCTCTCCGAGATCAGTGCCTTGGCCGCCGATGGCCGATTCGACTACCTACTCATCGAATCTTCGGGCATCTCCGAACCGCTTCCCGTCGCAGAGACGTTCACATTCATCGATACCGACGGCCACGCCCTCGCCGACGTCGCCCGACTCGACACCATGGTCACCGTCGTCGACGGCCACAGTTTTCTGCGCGACTACACGGCTGGGGGCCGCGTCGAAGCCGATGCCCCGGAAGACGAACGAGACATCGCGGATCTGCTTGTCGATCAGATCGAATTTGCCGACGTCATCCTGGTGAGCAAGGCCGATCTCGTCTCGCACCAGCACCTGGTCGAATTGACCGCAGTCCTGCGCTCTTTGAACGCATCCGCTGCGATAGTTCCGATGACGCTCGGTCGCATCCCACTCGACACGATTCTCGACACCGGTTTGTTCTCGCTCGAAAAGGCTGCACAGGCCCCCGGATGGTTACAAGAACTCCAAGGTGAACACATCCCCGAAACCGAAGAGTACGGAATCAGTTCGGTGGTGTACCGCGAGCGCGCACCCTTCCACCCCCAACGGCTGCATGATTTCCTCAGCAGCGAGTGGACCAACGGAAAGTTACTTCGGGCCAAGGGCTACTACTGGAATGCCGGCCGGTTCACCGAGATCGGGAGTATTTCTCAGGCCGGTCATCTCATTCGCCACGGATACGTCGGCCGTTGGTGGAAGTTTCTACCCCGTGACGAGTGGCCGGCCGACGATTACCGTCGTGACGGAATCCTCGACAAGTGGGAAGAACCCGTCGGAGACTGCCGACAAGAACTCGTCTTCATCGGCCAAGCCATCGACCCGTCTCGACTGCACCGAGAACTCGACGCGTGTCTACTCACCACAGCCGAGATCGAACTCGGGCCAGACGTGTGGACCACCTGGAGCGACCCCCTGGGCGTCGGCTATACCGACCAGACCGTTTGATATTGGTCCGGTTTGCCGTAAGTTGTGCGCAATGGGGGTATCACGCAACCGAACTCGGGCGTTGTTGATCGTCGCGGCGATCGCAGCCGGGACCGTGGCCGCAGCTACGCCGGCGGGGGCCACCTGGACAGTCGCGCCGATGTGCGGCGAGTGGCGGGTCGAAACCGTAGCGCAAGGGTTGGAACAGCTCGAAAACCTCGAGCCCGATGACAACGGCGGGTTCTACCTCTCCGGCGAGTCGAAGATCTATCACGTCGACGCCGCAGGACAGGTACGAACTGTCCTCGACGACATGGCTGCCCCTGGCGGTTTGCAACTCGACGGTTCGAGGCTGTCCTTCCTCACCAGACAGGACGGCAAGCTGTGGCACCTGGACACCTCGACGGATCAGCTGTCCGCACCCGTCGACTTCGCGGGCAACGGCCTGCTCCGGCTTCCCGACGGCGATCTGCTGACCACGTGGGTCGGAACAGAAGGAGGTCCGCCAAAGGGCGTCTCGCGCTATCTGCACGACTCCGGAGCCGTCGTTCCCAATTGGTCGACAGTGCCGCGTTCGGAGGGACTCGCGCTCAGTCCGGATCATCGAGCCGTGTACACCGATGACCTGTTCACCGGTCAGATCATTCGAGTGCCCTTGGATACCCCTGACGCGTGGACAGTTGTAGCGACGGTCCCGAGCCTGATACCCGGACTCGACGATCTGACCATGTCGCAGGATGGAATGCTCTACGCCGCTGCTCACGTCGAAGGCTCGATCTATCGCGTACACCCTGAAACCGGCACTTCCTGCGTCGTCGCTTCGGGTCTGTCGAATGGGTGGAACGGGCCGAGTTCAGTGCGTATAGGACAGGACGGCGACGGCTGGGCGCTCTACGTCACCGGCTTCGACGGAACGCTGCGTCGCCTGGTACCTCCGTCGGGCGTCGAACTCGCACCCGTCCGCTGACGCCGATCTCTTCGGCACGAGATTCCCCGACCTGGCGATACTTAAAATCACGCTGATTTGAAGGCATGCCCGCAGCGCAACGGCCCCTTGTCCGAAAACTGTCAACAGTTCTACACGGAGAAATGGCTACCCTTAGGTTTACGCTGCACGCATGTTTTCTTCCGTCGCAGCGAAGATCCGCCTGGTGGTGGCACTGCTCCTCACTGCCCTCCTGGCGCTGACTCTGTCATCGTGCTCGAGTGGCTCGGATTCGTCGGCAGCCCCCACAGACCTGTGTGCACCTCCAGGAGTGGGAGCTGCAACCGCGGCGCCCACCAATCTGGACGCGGCAGCGGGTGCGGGCGCCGAAGACCGCTACACCACGGCCACCGTCACCCCGGTCGATCAGATCGACACCTCGAAGCTGAATCTGATCAAACCCGGGGTCATCACGGTCGGCACGCTCGGTGACGCGCCCCCGAGCATCTGCGTCAACTCCGAGAATCAGTACACCGGATACGACAACGAGCTGTTGAAGGCCGTCGCGGACAAGCTGGGCCTGAAGGTCGAGTTCGTCGGCACCGAGTTCGCCGGGCTTCTCGCCCAGGTTGCCGGTCGACGCTTCGACGTCGGCTCGTCGTCCATCACCACCACGGACGACCGTCGCAACACCGTCGGCTTCACCAACGGTTACGACTTCGGATACTTCTCCCTCGTCGTGCCTAACGGCAGCCCGATCACCGGCTTCGGAGACCTGGACGCATCAAAGCGCATCGGCGTCGTACAGGGAACCGTGCAGGACGACTACGTCGTGAACACGCTCAAGCTCGATCCCGTGAAGTTTCCCGACTACGCCACGGCGTACGCGAACCTCAAGTCCGGACAGATCGACGCCTGGGTAGCTCCGTCTCAGCAGGCCGAAGGTGCAATCGCTCCCGGTGATCCGACCTCGATCATCCAGAACACCTTCTCGGTCAACAACTTCGTCGGCTGGGCGGTGAACAAGGAAAACCAGCCGCTGATCGACGCCCTCAACTCCGGCCTCGACGCAGTCATCGACGACGGAACCTGGTCTCAGCTGTACGCCGACTGGGTACCGCGCCAACTCCCTGAAGGCTGGAAGCCCGGATCCAAGGCCGCGGCCACTCCGGAACTGCCCGACTTCGCAGCCATTGCCGCGGAAAACGCAGCAAACGGCGACGGTGGCGATACCGCGTCGTACCAACCGAAGTCGACGCTCGAACAGCTCAAGGACACGTTCTTCGACTGGGATCTGTACAAGAAGGCATTCCCCGATCTCCTCAAGACCGGTCTTCCCAACACCCTGATCCTTGCGCTCGCGTCCGGCATCATCGGCACGATCCTCGGCATGCTGCTCGCTGTCGCCGGTATCTCGCGCACCCGTTGGCTGCGCTGGCCGGCCCGCGTCTACACCGACATCTTCCGTGGCCTGCCCGCAGTCGTCATCATCTTGATCATCGGGCTCGGCGTCGGACCGATCGTCAAGGGAATCACCGGTAGCAATCCGTACTGGCTCGGTGTCGCAGCGCTGTCACTGCTCGCGTCGGCATACATCGGTGAGATCTTCAGATCCGGAATCCAGAGCGTCGAGTCCGGGCAGCTCGAGGCTTCACGTGCCCTCGGTTTCAGCTACCGAAAGTCCATGTCGCTGGTCGTCATCCCGCAGGGTGTACGACGCGTTCTGCCGGCGTTGATGAACCAGTTCATCTCACTGATCAAGGACTCGTCGCTGATCTACTTCCTCGGTCTCCTCGTCACCCAGCGGGAACTCTTTGCCGTCGGACGTGATCTCAACGCCCAGACCGGCAGCCTGTCCCCGCTCGTTGCGGCAGGCTTGTTCTACCTTGCTCTGACCATCCCGCTGACGCACCTCGTCAACTACATCGACAACCGACTCCGGACCGGACGCGCCGACACTTCAGGCACGTTGGATCCGCTCGAGCAGGCCATCGTCGTGGAAAGGGGCTGAGGACATGACCACCAGCTCTGAACTGAAGTCCGTATCGCTCACCGGCAAGGACCTGCATCTGTCCTTCGGCACCAACAAGGTGCTTCGCGGCGTCAACCTGCACGTCGACGCCGGAAACACCGTCACCGTCATCGGGCCCTCCGGTTCGGGCAAGTCGACGCTCCTGCGCGTGCTGAACCGTCTGCACGAGCCCGAGCAGGGTGACGTGCTGCTCGACGGGAAGTCCGTCCTGAAGGACAACCCCGACGAGCTACGCCAGCGGATCGGCATGGTGTTCCAGCACTTCAACCTGTTCCCACACAAGACCGTCGCCGAGAACATCGCACTCGGGCCGAACAAGCTCAAGGGTTTGTCGAAGGAGCAAGCTCGGGCGCTCGCGCTCGAGCAGCTGGATCTGGTGGGGCTCAGGGAGAAGGCCGACTCGCGGCCCGGCAACCTTTCGGGTGGTCAGCAGCAGCGCGTCGCCATTGCCCGCGCCCTGGCGATGAAGCCCGAGGTCATGTTCTTCGACGAGGCGACGTCAGCTCTCGACCCCGAACTGGTCAAGGGTGTTCTGGCATTGATGGCCGATCTCGCGAAGTCCGGCATGACCATGGTCGTCGTGACGCACGAAATGGGTTTCGCGCGTTCCGTTTCCGACAAGGTGCTGTTCATGGATCGCGGCGCCGTAGTCGAAACCGGTACTCCGGAACAGCTTTTCGACGATCCCGAAACAGATCGACTGCAGGCGTTCCTCTCACAGGTTCTCTGACTCAGGGGCGCTTGCAGGGGATCGACGGGCGTTGATCCTCGACGCCTGAAGCATCAGATGGTCACGTTCGGCGAGGTTGGATGCCTTGTGCGCTGCATCGGCATACAACCTCGCCGCCGTCTCCAGGTCTCCGTCGCGTTCACGGAGATAGGCCTCGACTGCGGCATGGCGTGGAAGTGAATCGTCGAGCGCTGCAAGAGCTGCCAAGCCGGCGCGTGGCCCGTCTGCCTCGCCGACGGCCACCGCTCGGTTGAGCCGGACGATCGGGCTGTCGGTCAGGGCTGCGAGTTCGTCGTACCACTCCACGATCTGCACCCAATCGGTCTCGTCTGCTGTGAAAGCGTCGGCATGGAGTGCGGCAATGGCGGCCTGGGCCTGGAACTCACCGAGCCGGTCGCGGGCGAGAGCTGACTGGAGGATTGCGACTCCTTCGGCAATCGAATCGGTGTCCCACCGGCTGCGATCCTGCTCGGCTAGCGGAACCAGACTGCCGTCCGCGGCAGTTCGCGCGGCTCGACGAGCGTGATGGAGCAGCATCAGTGCGAGCAACCCTGCGACTTCGGGGTGATCGATCGCGGCCGCCAACTGCCGGGTGAGCCGGATGGCCTCGGCAGCGAGGTCGACGTCGCCGGAGTACCCCTCGTTGAAGACCAGGTAGAGGACACGCAGGACGGTGGCGACATCGCCGGGTTGCTCGAACCGGACGCCGGAGACCGTGCGCTTGGCTCGGCTGATGCGCTGAGCCATAGTCGCCTCGGGCACCAGGTAGGCCTGCGCAATCTGGCGGGTGGTCAGCCCGCCGACAGCGCGCAGCGTGAGTGCGACGGCGGACGACGGCGTCAACGACGGGTGCGCGCACAGAAAGTAGAGCTGGAGTGTGTCGTCCACGCCCGGCACCGACCCGCTGACCGGCCGCTCGCCTGGCTGCTCGTCCGCCAGAAACTCCCGCTTGCGACGAGCCGCATCCGAACGGATCCCGTCGAGGAACCGCCGCCAGGCCACCGTGACCAGCCAGCCCTTCGGGTCCCGCGGCGGGTTGTCCGGCCAGACCCTGACCGCCTCGAGCAGAGCGTCTTGCACGGCGTCAGACTCCGAAGCAGGGCGTCGTCCATGACAGGTTTCAGTCCGTGATGGTCGGCGGCTCGGTCAGGAACGGGCGCAGTTCGAGCCATTCGTGAATCGGCTTCCCGCCTGCGCCGGGCGCGGCCGAGAGCTCGCCGGCCAATTGGACGGCACGGTCGTAGTTGTCGACGTCGATCACCATCCAGCCGGCGATGAGGTCCTTGGTTTCCGCGAACGGACCGTCGGTGACCGGCGGGCGACCCTCACCGTCGTACCGGACAAAGGTGCCCTCAGGAGCGAGAGCCTGACCGTCGACGAACTCGCCCGCCTTCTCCAGCCGATCCGCGAAGTCCTGCATGTACTTCACGTGGGCAGTGATCTCGTCCGGCGTCCACTGGTCCATCGGCACGTCGTTGACTGCAGCCGGAGCGCCGCGGTAGTGCTTGAGCAGCAAGTACTTGGCCATCGTGAATCTCCTCTGTGTCGGTGCCACCCATTCTGGTCGCACTTCACTACAGGGACGAAGCAAGTCGGGGATTCTCGACATCGCGGGGCCTTCGGCCCTGTGCGCCTTTTTGGTAGTGCCCGCAACCAGAAAGGCGCACGGGGGCCGGAGGCCCTAAATCCACCCCTGCCGGCGGGCGATCACCGCAGCTTCGTGCCGGTTGGCAGCACCGAGTTTGGTGACAGCTGACGACAGATAGTTCCGGGTGGTTCCTGCCGAGAGGTGTGCCCGGGAAGCGATCTGCTCGATGGATGCTCCGTCGGCCGCGTACTCGAGTACGTCCGCTTCGCGCGGAGTAAGCGGTGAGTCGCCGGCGCCGATTGCCTCGGCAGCCAACGACGGGTCGACGTACCTCCCGCCGGCATGGACGCTGCGGACCACCTCGGCGAGCGTCGCCGCAGGCGTCGTCTTCGGCAGAAATCCTCGGACGCCTGCTGACAGTGCCTTCTTCAGATACCCGGGACGCCCGTGGCTCGTCACGATGATCGAGACGCACCCCGAGACCGTCTGCGCAATCTGTTGCGCCGTCTCGATGCCGTCGATACCTGCCATTTGAAGGTCGAGCACGGCTACGTCAGGTTGATGTTTTGCAGCAGCGACCACGGCATCCTCGCCGGATTCGGCTTCCGCGACGACAACGATGTCGTCCTCGAGCGACAACATCATGGCCAGAGCCGAGCGGATCAGGTTCTCGTCGTCGGCCAGCAGTACCTTGATCGGCTCGGTCACCGAGACTCCTTCGTTCGGGACGGAAAGTGGGCGGTGAGGGTGAAGCGATCTTCGTCCTGCACGGTTTCGACAATTCCTCCGACGGCGCCGACGCGCTCGCGCAATCCGTTCAGGCCGGTTCCGTTGTTCGGCTCTGCGATCCGTGCGCCGTCGTTGGCGATCACGACGCCGTCCGCGAACACTTCGATGCTGCAATTCTCGGCACTGGAGTGCCGGAGAATGTTGGTGACGCCTTCACGGACGACCCAGGCGGCAGCTTCGGCCAGTTCCACCGGCAGCTGATCTGCCGATCCACGTATCGCAGTGGAGATTCCGGCGGCCTCGAGCAGAGACTGCGCACCGGCCAGCTCGGACGCCAAGGCGATGGACCGGTATCCCCGAACCAACTCGCGCGCTTCGTCGAGTGAATCTTGCGCAAGTTCGCGTACTTCGTCCATCTGCGCGGCGGCACGATCGTCGCCGCGTCGTGAAAGAGTAGCTGCAAGTTCACTTTTCACCGCAATTACAGACAGTGCCCGCCCGACGACGTCATGGAGGTCGCGTGAAAATCGCAACCGTTCCTCGGCGACGGACAGAGCGGCAGCGGCTCCGCGTGCCTCGTCCAATTCGGTGACCATCCGCAGCAGCCACACCGACATGTAGACGGTCAGCCCCATGAAGGCGGCGACGATTCCGACGGACACGCCGCTTTCCGGACCCGCAAGCAGTCCCAGTACAACCCCGGCGGCCACCGAGCCCACGATCAGCCAGCGCAACGACGTCAACCCCGCAAGGGGCACGACAAGGATTGCCGCCAGCCAGAAGTACGGGCCGTTCTCGCCATTGCTTCCCAAGGCAATTCCCGCCGAGCAGAACGCCGACAACGTCATCACGGCAAAAGGAATCTGGACGGGCTTGGCCACGACTCCGCCCAGATCAGGCATCCGAGACACGGCGATGACGCACGCAACGGCACTGATTCCGAGGAAGACACCCGACAGGTACCGATCCGCAACTATCTCGGTGACCGCACCGAAGCCACCGAAAACCACTGCGACCATGATGAACGATTGCCGCGTGTAGAGGCGAACCTTGTCGACGTTCGACGCGGTTCGCCACGTCCGTCTCGGATTCCAGCGTCCGAAGTTCTGCGCGATCATGCCCACTACCTTCTCAGAGTTCTACGAACGCGGTTCCCAGCGGAAGTGGACGTTCGCGATCAGAACCGAACCGACGATCCACGCCAGCATGACCAACAGCGGTTGCGCAGCCGAACCGAAGGTGTCGACAAATCCCGCTGCCGCACCGGGCGCATCGCCCAGATCAGCCAGTTCGCCAGTGGTCCGCCCCAGCCATCCGAGATTGAGAAGGTCCACTACTGCGGCCAGCGGAGTGAAATCGAGAATGCGAGCAATGTTGTCCGGCACGACATTCCTGATCGAGGACATACCTGCCGTCGCCAGAATCAGAATCGGCATGCAGGTGATCTGCGCCGCCTCTGCATTTCGCGTGACAGCCGAAGTGATCAACGCCAGCGCCGTGAAGAGCGCGGCGCCGCCGATCACCGCGACCAGCACCAGGACCGGATTGACCGGAGCACTACCGCCCAGAACCATCACGGCGATTCCGATCACCACCGTCAACAGGCCGGTGAGAACCCACGACGGCACTGCCGGGCCCGCGAGGATCTCGGCGTCGCTGCATTCCCCTGTCCGTAGTCGCTTGAGAACCAACTCGTCACGACGCGTCGCGTACACCGACAGGAGGTTGTAGAAGACCACGAACACGAGCAGGAAGAGTGCAAACACCTCGAGGCCTGCCGACACCGACTTGTCGGACAACCCGCCATCGCGCGACAGGTACAGCATCCCCACGGGAAAGATCAACGGGAGGACGATTGCGTTGAAGAGCAACAGTCGATTTCGTCCCAGGAGCGTGAACTCCGAACGAGACAGGGTTGCTATGCGGTTCATGCCGACGCTCCTTCGAGAGTTGCGTGATGATCGAATTGGTCTGCAATGGAGAGGAATACGGTCTCCAGGGATGCCGCGCGGGCATCCAGGCCGGTCAGCAGGATGTTGTTGTGCTGTGCCCACAGCAGCAGTTCCGTCAGCGTCTCCTGCACTGTGCGAGTGGTGATCACCACCAGATCGTTTTCGACGCGTACCTCGGCGCCGGCCAGGGCCGGGAGCGGAAGACCGGGACGGTGCAGTTTGATCTGGGCAGGATGATCCGCGACGACGTCCGCCACGGTTCCGCTGCGCACCACCGATCCTCGGTGCATGATCGCCAACTGGTCGCACAGAGACTCGGCTTCGTCCAGGTAATGCGTCGTCAACATGATGGTGACGCCCGACGCTTTCAAGTCAGCGATCAATTGCCAAGTGTTACGTCGACTTTCGGGATCCAAACCAGTAGTCGGCTCGTCGAGAAACAGGACGAGTGGCCGGCCGATGATCGCGCACGCCAGATCCAGTCGCCGCGCCTCACCTCCCGAGAGGAACTTCACGCGGGTATCACCACGGTCACGCATGTCCACGCGCTCGAGCACCTCGTCCACGGGCAGCGGATTCGAGCAGGTTCCGGCCCACATCGCCAAACTCTCACGAGCAGTCAGGTCTTGGGGCAAGCCACCCTTCTGGAGCATGATGCCAAGCGACGGGCGAATCTGCTTGCGGTTGCGCACCGGATCCATGCCCAGAACGCGCACCGTTCCGGCACTGGCTCGTGAAAGACCCTGAATCACTTCGAGGGTGGATGTCTTGCCGGCACCATTGGTTCCGAGGAGGCCGAACAGCTCGCCTTCCTGAACACTCAGATCCAGATTGCGAACAGCATCGAACGCCTCCTTACCGGAGCCGTAACGCCGCGACATTCCGACTACGTCGATCACGGGATCGCCCTTCATCGCTGCGCCTCCGCTCGGTTCCAGCCGCGCAGTCCGATCGCGAATCGAATACCCGCATAGACAGCGAGAGCGGCAACAAGGATCCAGAACACCGGATTGGAGCCGATGATCGCGAACACCACTCCGACGATCGCGATGTTCACCACGATCACTACAAGTTCGCGGCCCATCGTGGGTGCGGGTCCGATGTCCATCAGGTCCGTCAGGAGGCTTCCCTCATGTGGTTCTCTCATGCATCCAAGCTTCGCGGGAAGTCAGAGCCGAAAACAGTGCACAGCATCATCACCTGCGGTGACACCGTCACGGATCGGCGATGACAAATGTCATGCGACGTCCCCGCGGGGACGCGTCGTAAACCGCGGGTAAGGGTCACCTCGTTGTTTTGCCGTTCATTTTTACGTTCCTTTACCCTTGCTTCGAGCTTCTACGGTTCCCGAAGTCCGTACATCGAATCTCGGGAGTTCACGGTGGCTATCAAGCCTTTGGCCTTGTTCGTCAAACACGACGGCGTGTCTGCGCGCGCGTCGATCACCTGCCAGTACAAGTGCGGAAACGCGTGCTCTCACGAGGTCCCCAACACCTCGGGCGGCGAGTACTTCCGCGACATCGCACGCACAGCGCTGAGTCGTCGCGGCTTGCTCCGGGGCAGCGGCATGGCAGTGCTCGCGGTGGGAGCGGGCAGCGCCCTCGTCGCGTGTTCGGACGAATCCGCAAGTGCGGAACCGGGAACCGGTTCGACGAGCGGCAGCAGCAGCGGATCGACACCAGCGGGGACGAACTTCGGCGCCGTCGCGCCCAACAAGGAAGACAAGGTCACCGTCCCTGACGGATACGATCAAGCCGTCGTGATTCGCTGGGGTGACGCCGTTCTCGCCGGCGCCCCGGCTTTCGACTTCGACAAGCAGACTGCGGCAGCGCAGGAACTGCAGTTCGGATTCAACAACGACTTCGCCGGATTGCTCCCGGTCGACGGGCAGCCCAACACCTACCTACTCGTGGTCAATCACGAATACTCCACCGAGCCGGCGATGTTCCGCGGCTACGATGCGGAGAACCCGACCGAGGAGCAGTTCAAGATCGGCCTCGCCAGCCACGGACTGTCGGTCGTCCAGGTCAAGGGCGAATCCGACAACGGCAAGCTCGTACCGGAGATCGGATCGAACAACCGCCGCATCACCGGAACCACGGAATTTGTCGTGACCGGCCCCGCTGCAGGTAGCGACTTCCTCAAGACGAGTGCCGATCCCACGGGAACCAAAGTGCTCGGCACCCTCAACAATTGCGCCGGCGGCGTCACCCCCTGGGGCACAGTGCTTTCCGGCGAAGAGAACTTCAACCAGTACTTCGCGAACGCCGAGGGTGTCACCGATCCCACGGTCGCAGCGCGACTGAAGCGCTACGGCCTTGCCGGCGCCGCTTCCGAGCGCAAGTGGGAACGATTCGACAAGCGGTTCGATCTGGTCGCAGAACCCAACGAGGTCAACCGATTCGGATACGTCGTCGAGATCGATCCCTGGGATCCGTCGTCGACTCCGATCAAGCACACAGCGCTCGGACGTTTCAAGCACGAAGCCGCCACCATTTACATCACGGCGGACGGCACCGTCGTCGCCTACAGCGGCGACGACGAGCGCTTCGACTACATGTACAAGTTCGTCTCCAGCCGAAAGATGCAGGACGGCAAGAGTCAAGCAGCCATGCGCCACAACATGACTCTGCTCGACGCCGGAACACTGTACGTCGCAAAGCTCAGCGGAAACTCCGCCGGCGAGATCGACGGCAGCGGCAAACTTCCGTCGGACGGCACGTTCGACGGAACCGGCGAGTGGGTAGCCATCCTGCGCACCGGCGAAGACGGCAAGGGCGAATCGCTGGTAGACGGTATGAGCGCCGAAGAGGTCGCCGTCTTCACCCGCCAGGCCGGTGACAAGGTCGGGGCAACGAAGATGGATCGCCCCGAGGACTTCGAGGCAAACCCGAAGAGCGGCAAGGTTTACGTCGCACTGACCAACAACACCAAGCGCGGAGTCGACGGTGGCGCCGCGGCCGACGAGGCGAACCCGAGGAACAACAACAAGAACGGCCAGGTCCTCGAAATCACCGACGACCACGCCGGCACCACCTTCGGCTGGAATCTTCTTCTCGTCTGCGGAGATCCGGCCACAGCCGATACTTACTTCGGCGGGTTCGACAAGAGCAAGGTCAGCCCCATCTCATGCCCGGACAACCTTGCCTTCGACCCGCACGGCAATCTGTGGATCTCCACCGACGGCAACGCACTCAAGTCCAACGACGGGCTGTTCAGCGTTGTCCTCGAAGGCGAAAACCGCGGTGAGACAAAGCAGTTCCTCACCGTTCCCGTCGGCGCCGAAACCTGCGGCCCCATCGTGGACGAGAAGCGCGTCATCGTCTGCGTCCAGCACCCCGGCGAGACCGACGACGCCAGCATCGAAAGCCCCGCATCCCATTGGCCCGACGGTGGTTCTTCCCAGCCTCGCCCGTCGGTAGTTGCAGCCTGGAAGAAGGACGGATCTCGGCTCGGCTCGTAACACACACGAAAACGACTGTGGGGCAGATCGCATGCTCTGCGATCTGCCCCACGTCGTTTACCTCAGATTCTCAAGAGAATCAGTTGTCACCGTCCTCGCGACGCTTACGCGTCAGGAGAACAACACCCGTTCCCAGCGCCAGCAGCAGAACCAATCCACCTGCTGCGAGCAACGTGGTATTCACGCCACTCTCACCAGCGCCACCACCCGAGTTGATCGTCCCGCCCTGAGGAGCAGACGGCTTCGGCTGACCCGGCTGACCCGGGTTTGCTGTCGGCGGCTTCGGCTGTCCCGGAACCGTGCTCGGAACCGGCTGACCCGGGACCGTCGGCGGTACGACGATCGGAGGCACAACGACGATCGGGGGAATGATGATCGTCGGTGTAACCGGCACCGTCGTGTTCGGAACCGTCGTGGTCGGCGGAACTGTCGTGACCGGCGGCGTTGTCGTCGGCGGCGTCGTTGTCGTCACGCCACACGGATCCACAATCTCTTCCGCGACAACTTCTTCTGTCGTGGTCTCCGCTGTGGTGGTCTCCTCCGTTGTGGTGGATTCTTCCGTACCGGTCACATCAGCGTCACCGGCAGTGATCGCGCTAGCCGTCGTCGTCGCAGCTGTTGTCGTCGGAACCATCCGCGTGGTCGTCGTCGGAGGAACACAGGGCTCCGTCGTGACCGGCGGCGTCGTGGTGGTCGTCGGCGGCACCGTAGTGGTGGTCTCCGGCGGGTCCACCGGGTGTTCGGTGCAGAGAGCATCGCCCGGGACACAGTCCACCGGCGGGTTCTCGCCACCAACCACCAGGTAGTTGTTCAGGACACCCGGAGTGAATCCGGGACCTGACAACGTTCCGATCTCAGGATTGACCTTGACGGTGTACGTCACTGTCGCGGTCTCGCCCTTGGCCAGCTTTCCGGTGACCGTGAAGACGTTGTCGACGACACCCGAAACAACCAGCGTGGAAGTGGTAGCCGGATCCTTCGTCATTACTGCATCGTCGAGAACGTCGGTGAGATCGTCGTAGAAGCTGACCTCACCATCCGCGGTGCCCACGTTCTTGAACGTGAGCGTGTACGTGATCTCCTGGCCGCCAACCACACGGTTCGTGGTGGACGGAACAGAGGACTTCAGTACCTCGATCGCGGGTGTGCCATCCACCGGATGCTCGGTCGTCACCGGCGGAGGAGTGATCTCCGGACCGGTCGGCGGCTTCGCAGTACCGGTGACCTTGTTGTTGATCAACGTGCCACCGGCGACACCGGCATTGATCTTCACCTGGTAGGTCAGGACAACCGACTTACCGGCTTCCAATGCACCGGTCCAGGTGAGCGTGGTGCCCGACAGGGTCGGAGCAGCACCGTCGACACCGTCGACCGTTGCCTTCAGCGAACCGTCCACCAACGTCGCGTTGTCGAGAACCTTCGACAGATCATCGGTCAACACCACCGGATCAAGAGTCGTGTTACCCGTATTCGCACCCGTCACCGTGTACGTGATCGTCTGACCAGCAGCAACATTGGTACCCGATGCCGGATCCGCAGTCTTCGCGACCGTGAACCCCGGAACCTTCACCGGGTGTTCGGTCGTCACCGGCGGAGGAGTGATCTCCGGACCGGTCGGCGGCTTCGCAGTACCGGTGACCTTGTTGTTGATCAGAACCCCGCCGGCAACACCGGCATTGATCTTCACCTGATAGGTCAGGACAACCGACTTACCGGCTTCCAATGCACCGGTCCAGGTGAGCGTGGTGCCCGAGAGTGTCGGAGCAGTCCCGTCGACACCGTCGACCGTTGCTTTCAGCGAACCGTCCACCAACACCGCGTTGTCGAGAACCTTCGACAGATCATCGGTCAACACCACCGGATCAAGAGTCGTGTTACCCGTGTTGGAACCGGTCACCGTATACGTGATCGTCTGACCCGCAGCAACATTGGTACCCGACACCGGATCCGCAGCCTTCGCGACCGTGAACCCCGGAACCTTCACCGGATGCTCGGTCGTCACCGGCGGAGGAGTGATCTCCGGACCCGTCGGCGGCTTCGCAGTACCGGTGACCTTGTTGTTGATCAGAACCCCGCCGGCAACACCGGCATTGATCTTCACCTGATAGGTCAGGACAACCGACTTACCGGCTTCCAATGCACCGGTCCAGGTGAGCGTCGTCCCCGACAGGGTCGGAGCAGTCCCGTCGACACCGTCGACAGTTGCCTTGAGCGAACCGTCCACCAACGTCGCGTTGTCGAGAACCTTCGACAGATCATCGGTCAACACCACCGGATCAAGAGTCGTGTTACCCGTGTTCGCACCCGTCACCGTGTACGTGATCGTCTGACCCGCAGCAACATTGGTACCCGACGCAGGATCGGCAGCCTTCGCGACCGTGAACCCCGGAACCTTCACCGGATGCGTCGTGCACAGCTGCGTCGCCGGATCACACACCTCCGGAGGATCAACCGGCGGAGTCGTCCCCGGAACAACGAAGTTGAGCACCATGTTGTCGGCATTCGCCGCAACGCGATCGGCATCAGCCTTGACCGTGACGGTGTACGTCACCGTCTTGCTCTCACCGGCCGCAAGGGATCCCGTCACCGAGAAACCATCCGTGCCGACCATCGCAGCAGTCAACGGAGCATCAGCACTCAAGCTGCCCGCAACCAGATCAGCATCATCGAGCAGACCACGCAGATCATCGAAGTACGCCACCTCACCCGCACCGTTACCGGTGTTCGAGAACGTGAGCGTGTACTTGATGTCCTGACCGGCAACAACATTCGAACCCGACACCGGATCAGAAGACTTCACCACAGCAATCTTCGGAGACACCACCGGATGCGTCGTGCACAGCTGCGTCACCGGATCACACACCTCCGGAGGATCAACCGGCGGAGTCGTACCCGGAACAACGAAGTTGTTCACGAACACCCCACCGACCACATCGGCATTGACCTTCACCGAATACGTCACCGACTTGCTCTCGCCGGCCGCCAAGGTTCCCGTCACCGAGAAACCATCGCCGCCGACCATCGTCGCAACCAACGGAGCATCAGCAGTCAAACCACTCAATGCACCCTTGTCCACAACCTGACGCAAATCATCGAAGTACGCCACCTCACCCGCACCGTTACCGGTGTTCGAGAACGAAAGCGTGTACTTGATGTCCTGACCGGCAACAACATTCGAACCCGACACCGGATCAGAAGACTTCACCACAGCAATCTTCGGAGAGACCACCGGATGCGTCGTGCACAGCTGCGTCGCCGGATCACACACCTCCGGAGGATCAACCGGCGGAGTCGTCCCCGGAACAACGAAGTTGTTCACGAACACCCCACCGACCACATCGGCATTGACCTTCACCGAATACGTCACCGACTTGCTCTCGCCGGCCGCCAAGGTTCCCGTCACCGAGAAACCATCGCCGCCGACCATCGTCGCAACCAACGGAGCATCAGCAGTCAAACCACTCAATGCACCCTTGTCCACAACCTGACGCAAATCATCGAAGTACGCCACCTCACCCGCACCGTTACCGGTGTTCGAGAACGTAAGCGTGTACTTGATGTCCTGACCGGCAACAACATTCGAACCCGACACCGGATCAGAAGACTTCACCACAGCAATCTTCGGAGACAGAACCGGATGCTCCGTCGTCACCGGCGGAGGAGTGATCTCCGGACCCGTCGGCGGCTTCGCAGTACCGGTGACCTTGTTGTTGATCAACGTGCCACCGGCAACACCGGCATTGATCTTCACCTGATAGGTCAGAACAACAGACTTACCCGGCTCCAGAACACCAGTCCACGAGAGCGCCGTCCCCGAGAGCGTCGGAGCAGCGGCAGCAGCACCGTCGACTGTCGCCTTCAGCGAACCGTCCACCAACGTCGCGTTGTCGAGAACCTTCGATAAATCATCAGTCAACACAACAGGATTGAGCGTCGTCTTACCGGTGTTCGTACCGGTCACCGTATACGTGATCGTCTGACCAGCATTGACGCCGGTACCCGACGCAGGATCCGCAGTCTTCGCGACAGTGAAACCGGGAACCGAGTGATTCGTCTCAACCGGCGGCGGAGTGATATCCGGACCGGTCGGCGGCTTCGCAGTACCCGTGACCTTGTTGTTCAAGACCGTACCCGCAGCGACACCGTCGTTGACCTTCACCTCGTAGGTCAGGACAACCGACTTGCCGGCTTCGAGAACGCCAGTCCACGAGAGCGTCGTACCCGACAAAGTCGGAACAGCCACGGAAGCTCCGTCAATGGTCGCCTTCAGCGAACCAGGAACGACAGCAGCATTATTGAGGACCGCACCCAGATCGTCATTGATCTGTACCGGATCAAGCTTCGTCTTGCCGGTGTTGGTGCCGGTGACGGTGTACTTGATCGACTCGCCGGCCTGAACCGTCGAACCGGAGATCGGATCGGCAGTCTTCGCCAGCGTAAAACCTGGAACCGAGTGATTCGTTTCCACCGGAGGAGGAGTGATGTCCGGACCGGTCGGCGGCTTCGCTGTACCGGTGACTTTGTTGTTCAGAACCGTTCCCGCGACAACGCCGGCATTGACCTTCACCTGGTATGTCAGAACAACAGACTTACCGGCCGGGAGATTCGCGGACCACGACAAAGTGCTGCCCGACAGAGTCGGAGCAGCAACAGGAGCACCGTCGATGGTCGCCTTCAGCGAGCCCGGTACGACAGCAGCATTGTTGAGAACCGCACTCAGATCGTCTTTGATCGTCGCGGGAGTCAGGGCCGTCCTGCCGGTGTTGGCACCGGTGACGGTGTACGTAATGGTGTCGCCGGCCTGAACCGTCGAACCGGAAACCGGATCAGCCGTCTTGGTCAGCGTGAAACCAGGCATGGGATGCGTCGTGCAGAGATTGGTTGCAGGATCACATGTTGTGGGGGGAGTTGTAGTCCCCGGAACCAGATAGTTGTTCAGAACTTTGTTGCCGCCGTCTTTGACAGTGACGGTGTATGTGACTGTCCCCTTGCCGCCGGCCGGCAACGTGCCGCCGACCTTGATCTTGTCGGCGCCGTTCAATGCGGCGGTGAGTCCGCCGGTTGCAGCACCGACCGCAACTGTTCCGTCATCAATGACGTCGGCGAGGTAGTCCGTGTAGTCGATCGTTGCCGGCGCAGTGCCCGGATTCTCGAAATTCAGAGTGTAGGTGATTGATTGGCCGATATTGACCGTCTCACCGGTAGGTGGTGACGACGACTTCTTCACGAGAACCGGGGTGTTCTTGACCTTGCAATACACGTTGTCACCCGGTGTAAGTGCTGCCTGCGCAACGTCACCGACCCTGAGGGCCTGGGTCACGCCGTTTACCTGGCAATCCCACGATGTCGCATAGTTCGCGGTCTTGGTCGCCGAGGTAGTTGGCTTCTCCCAGAACGTGACAGGGGTGGGCGTGGTATCTGCGAGGAGCGTCCGCCAGCCAGTCGATGCCGTCGTATCAGTCGCACCGGTCGTGGTGCTCTTGATCTCGGTTGCTGCAGCGGCGCCTGCATCAGCGTGGTGTCCGGTGCTCATGCCGATAGTGAAATCGTCACCGGGGGTGACGCGCGTGAGGTCCTTGTCGATCTTGACCTTCGACAGCAGCACACCGAACGCCAGGCCCTGACGCGAGGTCGCCTGAACGGTATTTCCGAAAGTGGCTGCGAAACTTGTCGGAGCAGTCGATGCAACGACCAGCGTTCCGGGCGTGCGCCCCTGGCCATTGACGTTGTTCCACGAATCGCATCGGACGGTATTGGCTGGCATACCCGTCAGCCCACCGTCACAGGCCCGAATTCCGGGGTAGGCAGGATCACTGTCGTCACCGACGGTACGTGCGATCTGCCGTAGAGGCTTGTCCGAATTGAAAGTGAGGAATTCACGGTCGTTCGTAGTATTGATATTCGCGTCTGTCGACTCAGCGTCGGCTGCTACGAGCCCGTAGTTGTTGACGGCGCCATTCGGCCCCGTCATCACGATGTTCTTCAGCGAGACTGTTCCACCGGACTGACCAGCGGTGGCTGAGGTTTGGTAGATCGCCGGCTTGATCGTCGTCGGCACACCCGTGTACGCGGAAGTTCCCAACGCTGCATAGTGCAACGTGGGAAATGCCTTCGTTTCGATCCCCTGGTGATTCTTTCCTGCAACCGAGTCAGTGAGGAAGGCCTTGAAGTTGATCTTGTAACCGTCGGTGAGCTGGATTTCCATCGACTGCCCTGCCGCAGAAGCAGCCGTTGCCGCATCGAGCGTCGACATATCGATCCAGCAGATGTTCTGCGAGAACGGACCGGCGCCGGGGGCGCTGAATGCGCAGCCTTTTGCAGGCTGTTCATCCGGAAGAACAGCGGCGCGAGCCGGCGCCTGAGCCTGAACGGGGCCGCCGAGCGTCGCGGCCGGCTGCGCTGACGCAACCACTGCCGTCGCGCCGGAGATACCGAGAATCATCGCGATGGCGGTCCATACCACCGTCCACGCTCGCACCCAGGGCGGGAGCCCTGCGGTGAATATGGCCGACCTTGTCGGCGGTATGTCGTTAGGCATTTCTTACTCCCCAGGATGTGCCTGATCGATGTTCGATGGACGGAGATGCGAGAGCGCTGGCGCGAACTCCCGGTTGATCGGTTGGTTCGGGTCGATGCGCCTGTTTTCGGCTGATCGACCTCACACCGGACGCTGTTGCCGGTCCTGTCATTCGAGCTCCTCTTCGGAAACACCTGCGTGTTGGAAGAGCCGCCCTGAACAGGACCTTGGCCCTCGAAATCCGCGCAAATCGAGAGCAACCTTCCAGTTATCAGGAACAAGATAACAGATAACCGGGAGCTTGCCCATCGAAAGTCGGACAAAGCAGACCGATCGACGTTTTTGTTCGTAGATCGGACAAGCTTCGAGGAGCAGTGTTGTCCGAGCGGACAATTCAGCCCTCGGAGTGCGGCACCGCGGCGAACGCGATGACATTCAACGTTTCCGCTGACCAGATCGGGTGACGACCAACCTCAAGGAAGGTACGGAATCTGGACAAATGCCCAATATGGATAAGGCCTGTTGGATGCGCCACAGACCCTCGAACGACGGTCGGAAACCCCGTCCTGAATAGAGTCCGATCACCCGTGCGAGCACGTCGAAATTGATCGAATTGATCCAGACCACACTCAGCGACGGCTGCCGGTAACGAAGCATCCCGAGGCTCCGATAATTGGATTGCGAGGCACCAACTTCGCCCGAAACCGGGCGGCCGCCTTCGATTCAAACCCAACTTCAAGTCCGTTTTGTAGCTTTTCAGGCAGAGCAGTTCTGCTCATTTTCTGCCATAGCTATTTTCTGATCCTGCTCAGCTAGTCGAAAGTTCAGCGACCGTGGCTACCGCCCGGCAGAATTCTCGTAACTGACGAGCAACAACCGGACTAACCAGCCAAGCGTCACAAGAGTGCCAAAAAGGGCCCTTCCGCGTGCCTCGAGGCAAATGCATCGAAGGCGAAAGGGCCCGAACCGGGCACCACGGAGCCAAGGGCCCCGCCGCAAACTAGCTGCTGCCGAACCCCACACTGTTGGCGTAGCGATCGAAATCGCCCTGGGCTCCGCTGTAGACGTTGATATCTGTGTTTCCGGTGATTCCGGGGATGCGTCCGGTGCTGGTGTACTGCCAGAAAGTCCAGTTGGACCAACCGCCGGGTAGCGGCCCCGGTGCGTTCTGCCCGTTGTAATCGGCGATCCACAGCGGGTAGTGGTTGAACTCGGTGGTGTTGGCCATCTGAGTACGCCAGAAGTTGGGATACGTGTAAATGATGGGCTGCCGCCCGGTAAGTGCCTGGACTGTATTCAAGTAGCGATGAGTCCAGTCGATGACCTGCCCGGCGGGCAGTCCCTTCGCGTCCTCGAGATCCAGAACGGGCGGGAGGTCACCAGGTCCGTTGATACCCAGGACGATCGCCGAATAGAAGGCGGCCTGGGCTTCGGGGGACTGGCGAACGTCTGCGTAGTGGTAGGCCCCGCGCGAGACGCCGGCAGCACGCATGACCAGGCAATCCTGGATGAAGTAAGGATTGACGTAGTTGAGCGACTCGGTGGCCTTGACCATCGCGAACTCGTGCCCTGACGCCTTGACCTGGAACCAGTCGATTCCGGTTCCGTCCACGTGTTGCCACGAAGAGACGTCCGGGCCACGGGGAGCGTCGGCAGCGGCGAGGCCAGGTGCCGTGATCGCGATGGCAGCTGCCATCGCGATCGGGGTGAGCTTGCCCAGTGTCCTGACGATCCGTCGCTCGACCATTTCCCGAGACTAAGGTCGACTAGTCCGTTTTGTCCCCTAATTCAAGGAATGTTCACTCAACCGAGCCAATCGAGAACAGCCGCAGCGGTCCACGACTGTTGCATACTGCCCAGCGGCTCACCGGTGAAAGGCTCGTAGTATTCGGCAAAACTGCCATCGCTGGCCTGCCGCAAACCCTCCGAACGCAACACGTGCGATCTCTCGGCCCACCCCCGACGCGCGAACGCCCACGAGAACAACCACGTGATCACCGGCCACACCGGGCCACGCCAATACTCCCGCGGGCGGAAATCGCCGGAAACCGGAGACGTCGACGGTGGGACAGCAAACCGCATGTCCGGGTGACCACAGAATTTGGGCCCCTCGAAAGTGCGCAACAGAGCGCGCTCGGCATCGCGGCTCAGGCCGCCGCACAGCAACGGCGCAAACATCGCGATGGTTTCGGTATGAACCCATCGCCCGGTGCGAAGATCGAAATCCTTTGCTGCACCTGATCGTTCATCGGTGGTGGCAATCACGCCCTGCCGGAATCGATCTGCCCAACCGCGCAGATCACGGACGTCGGAGTTCGGCCGCGAATGCTCCTCACCGATAGTTGCCAAGACGTCGCATGCCATCGAGAAAACCGCACCGACAAACACGTCCTCGACGGCAAAACTCATGGCAGTGGCGAGTTGAGAATCCTCGTACCGCACGGCCTTCATCTCTTCGAGAAGCCAAAGGTAGCGGTCGTATTCGTTATCCGTGGGCCGCTGAGACAGGTCCGTCACCACAGCGAGATCAGCACGCTGATACGCAGGAACTTGTCCCGCAACAACATTCGCGTACGCCAGATCCCACCGCGGAGAGTTGTCCATCCCAGATTCCCACCCGTGATAGAGCGCGATACGGCCGTTGCCGTCGAGATCGCGGGCCTCCGCCAACCACCGGTGCCACCGAACCAGATCGCTCCAGCGCCGGTCGAGGAACTCTTCCGCGACCGCACGCGTCGTACGTCCGTGCCGACGCGAATGATCGAGAATCCGCTGCACCGCGATCGCGTGAACGGGGGGTTGGGTGATTCCCGATGTAGCGGTACCCAAAGGAGCATGCGCTGCCAACGCATTGACATCCCACCGCGTCGGGCCGGGGAAGTAGCCGTCGACACCGTTCGCGAACACGATGTGCGGAATCATTCCGTTCTTCCACTGAGCCGAGAGCAAGGTATCGAGCTCTACTACCGCCCGTTCGACGCTGAGCGGCGCCAGACCTACCGCCACGAACGCGGCGTCCCAGCTCCACATGTGGGGATACAGCTTCGGGGCAGCGCTGGTCATCGTGCCCAGGTCGTTTCCGCGCAGCAAGTAGGCAGCTCGGGCGGCGAGCTGAGTCGGGGTAAATCCGCGGTCGGCCATAGATGTCTATTTTGCGACGCGTCGAGCCTTTGCGCTCACCGAGCACGAATCCGGCGCTGCAGCCGCAATAATGAAGGAAGTCCGTCAGGTGATCTCGGAGTGGAGGCCTAGTGCGCGAGAAGATCAAAGCACTGCTGTTCGACGTCCAGGGCACAGCGACCGATTTTCACAGCACACTGTGCCGAGAGGCCCGTCGAATCACCGACGCCGACGTGGACTGGCCAAGATTCGTCAATCTCTGGCGCGCTGAGTACTTCGCGAACACCTCCGAGGCCGACGACTCCACAGGCGAATGGGTGACAGTACATTCGGTGTACCGCGAGGCTCTGCGCAAGCTGTTGGCCCGCGAGAGCATCGAACTTTCCGATGCCGAACAGGAAGAACTCACCACCGCCTGGAAATTCCTGGACCCGTGGCCCGACACTGTCGCCGGCCTGACAACCCTGCGCCAGCAGTACACAATCGCTGCCTTGTCCAACGCCGACGTGAATGCCGCAGTCAGCATCTCCCGGCACGGAAATCTGCCATGGCATGCCGTCTTCACTGCCGAAATGGCCGGCGTCTTCAAACCAGATCCGAAGATCTACCACCTGGCCGCTCGATATCTCGGGTACGACCCGGCCGAGATCATGATGGTTGCCAGTCACAAATATGACATCCGGGCGGCCAAAGCTCTCGGATTCCGCACAGCCTTCATAGCTCGACCACTCGAATTCGGAGCCAGGGGCAATCCCGATGTGTCCTTCTCCGACGAGTTCGACATCAACGCCGAGGACTTTCTCGATCTGGCAGCGCAATTGGTCCACTGATCCCGTGCCTGCGCGTCGTTGCTGGTATTCCTACGTGAAGGAATATCGAAACGGACAGGCGGTTTGGAATTCATGGGCACCAAGGAAGACAGCGCTACCCGCGAACGCAAGGCCCTGCGGTACTCGCTCGTTGTCGCAACGGCGTTGGCTGTGCTCGCCGCATTCTGGGGCTGGATCTCGCAGTCCCAGGTGATCCTGCTCGACGGTGTGTACGCCCTCATCGGAATGGTGTTGACGGCGATCTCACTGCGGGTCTCGCGGATAGCCGACTCGGGCCCCACCGCACGCTTCCCGTTCGGAAAGGAGGCATTGATCCCGGTCGTCATCGCTGTCCAGGGCATGGCACTACTGGCGACGCTCGCCTACGCCGCAGTCGAGGCAGTTCGTGTCATCCTCGCGGGCGGAGCCGACGTCACCGCGGGGTCTCTGGTGGCATACGGCGCTGTCAGCGCAGTGGTGTCGATCATCATCTGGCGCTACGTCGGACAAGTCGACCGCACATCTGATCTGCTCGTCGCCGAAGCCAGGCAATGGGGAGCGTCGGCTGCCTTCAGCGCGCTGGTCGCAGTCGGTGCTGTCGTCGCAATGATCCTGGGCCGCACCGATTTCTCCGACGCCGACCGATATGTCGACTCCGTCTTGGTCCTCCTCGGCTGCGCGATGCTGGTCCCGCAACCGTACGCACTTCTGCGAACCGCACTGATCGAACTCCTCGAAGGTGCTCCCGGCGAAAACGTTCAGGCCCGCGTGCACGATGCCATCGCCGTCGTCCGCGACGAATTCGGTTTGGACGAACCGACTCTCACCATGAGCAAGGTGGGTCGCAAGCTGTATGTCGAAGCGACGTTCATGGTCGCGCCACACAGCTGGGACATCGACGGTGAAGACGCAGTACGACGCTCGTTCGCCACCAGCCTCGCCGATCTCCCCTACGAACCGTGGCTGAACATCGAACTGACTACAGATCCGGCGCTGATGCTCTAGCGACGGAATCTGCTCTCGAACAACAGAATCACGACGGCCGGGCCCACCTCACCTTCTCGAAAAAGCCCTTGACTCGAAAGTATGTTCGAGTATGATGGGAGGTGGAACGGGGGGTTCTCATGACGATCAACATCACCGACGATACTGTCACCGACGTGGTCAACAACTCCGCCGTGGGTGTGCGCGGACGATTGTGGCGGCTTCACCCCAGCGACGTCCGCGAGATCGCCATCACCGCGTCAGCGGAAATCCTTCGCCTGGAAGCCATTCGAGTGGCCGCCGTCGACACCCTGACGTTGAACCCGGACGAACAAGTACTCTGCTACCGCGGCACCGGACAATGGCTCGCGAACCACACCATGCTGCAGATCTCCACCGGCAGAAGAATCGCAGCCCTGGGCAAAGCGCTACGGTCGTTTCCCGAGATCGAAGACCAATTCGATGCCGGTGACCTCACTTTCGAGCACGCAGCACTGATCGTGGCGTTCTGCGAATCCCCACCCAAGGCAATGCCCGACGCCGCACTACCGTACTGCCGCGACACACTCCTCGCCGCAGCATCGGGAACCGAAGCAACCACCGTCAAACTGCGCTACGCCATCAGCGTCCTCGAGCACATGTTCGAATCCGACGACCCACCACCAAGCGAAGACACCGACCGCAACGAACTGCGCATCTCCCCCACCCTCAACGGAAGAGTCGCCGTCCGAGGCGATTTCGACGGAGTGACCGGCGAAATGCTTCTCTCCGCCCTCTCCAACCTCTCCATGCCCACCCCCGCCGAAGACGGCACACCCGACAAACGACCCGCCGCCACACGCAACGCAGACGCCATGGCAGAACTCATCCGACGCTACCTCGACAACGCTGCCACCGGCATCGACGGCGGCCAACGCCCACACCTGAACGTGCACATCAACGCCAAAGACCTGGCCTACCACCGTGAATGCGCCACAACGGGCGATGGCTCAACACCTGTCCCTTCCGAGGACGACGATCCCGGCATGCTCGATCTCGACTTTCACGATCTCGACAAACAAGATCTCGATGTCGGCCACATGCCCTGGATGGGACCACTGAGCGTCGGCCGCACCCGCATGATCGCCTGCGACTGCATGCTCTCCAGCGTCCTCCTCGACGGAAACGGTGCCCCACTCGACGTCACCCCACTCAAAAGGCTTGTCACCGCGGCACAACGCACCGCCCTGATCGCCCGAGACAAAGGGTGCGCCTTCCCCGGCTGCGACTGCGTCCCCGCCTGGACCGACGCCCACCACATCAAACACTGGGCCAAAGGAGGACCAACCGTCATGGACAACCTGGTCCTGCTCTGCCGAACCCACCACACCCTGATGCACCGAAAACCCGGATTCACCGGACAATGGGAAATCCGAATGGGCACCGATCACCTGCCCTGGTTCATCCCACCACCGGGCATCGACCCCGACCGGAAACCCCGCCGCTCCACCACACGACTCTGAACCCGGAGGTCACCGAGCACACGCCTCGGTGACCCATTCCGGCATGCTCTCAATTGCCCGCCCACTCCAGAAGGTTGTCGGCGGTCCAGGTATTGATCACCCGATCGGCTTCGACACCGCACTTTTCGGCCCGGTCACAGCCGTAGCCCTGCCAAGCCAGCTGACCGGGGGCATGGGCGTCAGTGTCGATGGAGAAAAGACAATCGAGATCGCGGGCCAACTCGATCAAACGCGAAGGCGGGTCACGACGCTCCGGTCGGGAATTGATCTCAACGGCTGTGCCTGATTCGCGGCAGGCCTCGAACACTTTCTCCGCGTCGAACTGCGACTCGGGCCGGGTTCCGCGAGCACCCTCGACAAGACGCCCGGTGCAGTGTCCGAGAATATCGACACGCGGGTTTCGCACTGCAGCAAGCATTCTGCGGGTCATCGCCTCACGCTCGGACCGCAGCTTGGAGTGGACGCTCGCCACCACGATGTCGAGTTCGTCGAGCAGATCGGGATCCTGGTCGAGTGAACCGTCCTCGAGGATGTCCACCTCGATTCCCGTGAGAATGCGGAAGGGAGCCAGTTCGGCATTCAACCCGGCTATCACGTCGAGTTGAGACCGTAGGCGCTCCGCGGACAACCCGTTGGCAACTGTGAGGCGAGGCGAATGGTCGGTGAGGGCGCAGTAGTCATGGCCGAGTGCTGCTGCGCGTCGCATCATTTCTTCGATGGGGCTTCCACCATCGGACCAGTCGGAGTGGGTGTGGAGGTCGCCGCGCAGCGCTTGTCGCAATGGGCTGTCGCCGATGGGCTCAGCCTGCCCCCGCAGTTCCTCGAGATACTCGGGGATGCCGTCGTACGACTGAGCGATAATCGTGGCAGTCTTCGGCCCGATGCCGGTGAGGGCCTTCCAACTGTCGGCTTTCCGGCGAGACTCCTTCTGCTCGTCGGACAATCCTGAAAAGACCTCCGCAGCTCGGCGATAGGCCTTGACGCGGTGCGTTTCAGCGCGTGATCGTTCGAGCCAGTAGGCGATCTCCCGAAGCGCTTCATCCGGTTCCATGAGACCACTGTTCCGTCAGCAGCGGCTCGCGGCAACCCTTGATCCCCTTACGCTGTGAATATGGACGACCCGAGAGCACGATTTGAAGCCGCGCGGGTGGCTCACCTGGCAACGGCAGATGCGGCCGGCGTTCCGCACATCGTGCCGCTGGTATTCGTCTTGGTCGGCGGCACCGTCTATTCCTGTGTCGACCACAAACCGAAAACCACGACCGCTCTTCGCAGGCTCCGGAACATCACCGAGACGGGGCGCGCAAGCCTGCTGGTCGATCATTACGATGACGACTGGTCCGCGCTCTGGTGGGTCCGCGTCGACGGACATGCGGAGGTTCTCGACCCCGGCACCAAGGAGTCCGAGAGCGCGATCGATGCTTTGGCCGCAAAGTATCCGCAGTACGTAGATCACCGACCGCACGGACAGGTGATAGCTGTCCGCGATGTGGAGTGGTCGTCGTGGTCCGCAGCAGCCTAAGGTTCTGTCCTAGTGTTCAAGGAGCGAAAGTGATTGCAACACTCTCAATTCGGACAAATTGGTGGGGGATCGATGAAACGACGGCAGTTACTTCAGCGCGCAGCCACAGGTCTGGCGCTGGTAGCGGGACCTCAGGTGATCGACATGGGTAGCAGTTCCGGAAGCAGTCAAGACGCAACAAGTCCGTTGAACGAACAGTTGTCGGTTGTTTCGCTCTCACACGTGAACGACCCGGCGACGACGCCGGTTTTTCCAGGCGACCCCGAGTTCACTCTCGACACAGCGGCCACCATCGCAGACGACGGCTACTACCTCCAGTACGTCAAGGAAGGTGAGCACACGGGCACGCATTGGGGCGCACCCGCACACTTCCAGGAAGGCGGCCTCACAGCCGACCAACTCGATCCGGCGGACCTCTTCCTCCCCGCAGTGAAGATCGACATCCGGGACAAGGCTGCCGCCGATTCGGACTATGCGCTCACGGTCGCGGACCTGCAGGAATGGGAAACGCGCAACGGCAAGATCCCCGATGGAGCGGCCGTAGTTCTCTGGACCGGGTGGGAATCGCGCTGGGGTAGCGAAGAATATGCCAACTCCGATGCCGAGGGCGTCACCCACCAGCCCGGCTTCTCGGTGGACGCGGCGCGGTGGCTGATAGACACCGGCCGTTTGGGCACCCGCGGAGCCTTGGGAACCGACACGTTCGGTCCCGACCTCGGAAACGACGAAACCTACCCCGTCTCGACAATCCTGTACGACAAGCATCGAATCAGCCTGGAGAACTTGAACAATCTTGCCGCCCTGCCAACCACCGGGGCTAGCATCCTTGTCGGTGGTGCGATCAACAAGGCCGGATCGGGTTCACCGGCAACGATTTTCGCACTACTACGGCGATAACCATTTGCGACGGTCGCCGTAGACAACGACCGCGCCCTTCCCACTTCTCTTCGCCTCGTACATCGCCGCATCGGCCTGGCGAAGAAGAGTGTGCGCGCTGAGCGGTTCGTCCCCAAACTCGAACTGCGCGGACTCGAAATGCGCGACACCAACGCTCGCACCCACCGACACCGATGTGTCTGCAGTCTGATCGGACCTGAGCGCGTCGACGATCCGGCGAGCCACGACGACGGCGTCGTCGATCGTGCCCTGCAGGAGCACTGTGAACTCGTCGCCACCGAATCGGGCGACAAACGCACCCTCGGGAACCGCTTCGCGCAGACGTGCTGTGAGAGCAACCAGTAACCGGTCGCCGGCCGGGTGCCCGTATCGATCGTTGATCTGTTTGAAGTCGTCCAGATCGACAAGCATCAGCACCCAATCGGAGTTCGTCTGGCGATAGTTTTCGATGGCGCTCGCAAAGTGTTCGTCGAACGCGGCCCGGTTTGCAAGCTCGGTGAGTGGGTCGTGATGTGCTCGGTACCTCAGCTCGTCCTGGGCAGCGGAGATCTGTTGGAGGAGCGCGTCGTTCTCGAGGAGCGTGAGTATTTGGCGCACCAGCGCGAGAACCAACACGCCGACGCCGAGTATCACGACCACGGCATCGAGGTTGCCGACGATCAGCGCCTGAACAGTCACGATCGTCGCGATCACCGCGATCAACAGATACGGCAGCAGCAACTGAGTCCGATCGCTTCGCCACTGCTGCGGCGCGTTGCGGTTCCGAGGCTCGGTTCGCTTCGTCAGCGCCGCCAAGGCGATCAACGGCGGCCCCGCGATGAACCCGGCATCGGCGATCGTCGGCATACTCTCGGCGCCGATCGCCACCAAGTACGCGTACAGGCTGTCCGATAGGGAGAGCATCACCAACCCGCACCCGAGGAACGTCAGCGGTTCACGGATCTCTGCTACGGCCTTCGGTCCGATGACCATCAGCAAGACCATGGCGATCAGAACGAAGTCGGTGATCGGATACATCACCGCGACAAGAAACCCGAGAGATCCCGTCGGACCGGTATGAACGACGGCGCCCAGGGCCGTCGTCCACGTGAGGATGAACAATCCACCGACAACGACAAGACCGTCGAGCGTCAGCACGAGCCAGAGATGGATCGGACCGATCGCCTCACGCCGGGGCGACTGACGCACCAACGACAGAAGCGCCGGCACGGCGAACACCGGGAACATGAAGAAACCGATATCCGCGATCGACGGCGACGGAAGTGGAACGTGGAGAACCGAGCGGTAGAACGCCCAGAAGAACATCCCGAGAGTCCAGCCGGCCATACCCAGAGCCATCAGAGTTCGCCAACGACGCTCGACGCCGTGATAGCGCCGCGATGTCCACCAACAGACCGCAGTTGCGGTGGCTCCGCCGACGAGCTGGGCGATATCGTCCACCAGAACCGAAGTTCGTGGGCTGAGCAGCCCGGATCCGGCGAGAGCGATGACCGCGACAACGACGCCGAGAACCAGCCACGTGCGTCGCGCTCGGAACTGCGTCATCGAAGAACCCATCGGTGTTCAAGGCGTCACCACCGATCGTCTTGCAGCCGGCATCGTTGCGGCCGGAATGTTCGTGGTGACGAATGCCCGTACGAACCTACTCGATTTGGTAGCGGATTGTTAACTGGACGAACGATCAGGAAGGCTCGTACGCCGCGGCGCTGTACTCCGCTCGGGTCCTACGCCGCTGCGAAGTCCATTTCGCGATCACCCCTTGCGACGGGCTGAACAGGTACACCAGAGCGAACACGATGCCCTGAGTCATGACGACCATGCCACCGGAAGCCGTGTCGAGGTAGTAGCTGACGTAGATACCGGCAATCGCGCAGACTGCGGAAACGACGGGAGCTATCACCAGCATCCGCGAAAACTTGTCGGTGAGGAGGTAGGCCGTCGCGCCGGGGATGATCAGCATCGCCACTACCAGCACGACGCCGACGGCTTGCAACGCCACAACGGACGTGAGCGCGAGGACGCCGAGTAGCAGCGCACCCAGGCGCTTGGGCGAAAGACCTATCGCGTTCGCATGGATCGGGTCGAAGGCGAACAACGTCAGATCACGACGCTTGATCAACAGAATGCTCAACGCCAACGCGCCGAGTATCGCGACCTGCAGAAGATCAGACGAGCTCACCCCCAGCAGGTTGCCGAAAATGATGTGGTTGAGATCGGTCTGGCTGGGGGTCACCGAGATGAGAACCAAACCGAACGCAAAGAGAGTCGTGAAGACGATACCGATCGCGGCGTCTTCCTTGACGCGGCTGGTGTTACGGATCAGTCCGATCAGGGCTACGGCGATCAACCCGAAGATCAAGGCCCCGATCGCAAATGGAGCGCCGACGACGTAAGCGAGGACAACACCCGGCAGCACGGCGTGCGAGACGGCGTCGCCCATCAACGACCACCCGATGAGCACCAACCAACAACTGAGCACCGCGCAGACAACCGCTGCCACAACCGCAACGGCCAACGCGCGCACCATGAATCCGTACTGGAGAGGATCAAGTAGGAGTTCTACGAGGTTCATCGATCAGGTCCTGTCCATCACGTCGAGACCGAAAGCCAGGGCGAGGTTTTCCGGTTGCAGCACGGTGTCCGGGTCGGAATGCACCAGGACCTTGCGCATGAGCAGTACCGCCTCGTCGCAGAGTTTCGGCACAGCGTGGAGATCGTGGGTCGAGACCAAGATCGACCGGCCGTCGGAAGCCAACTCTCGTAGCAGCATCGAAATCGTTGCCTCGGAACGCTTGTCGACGCCCGCAAACGGCTCGTCCAGCAACAGTATCGACGCGTCCTGAGCGATGCCGCGTGCGACGAACGCGCGCTTCTTCTGACCACCCGAGAGCTGACCGATCTGACGATCCGCAAATTCGGTGAGTTCCACCCGCTCGAGGGCCTCTGCCACCGCCTCGCGATCTGCACGCCGCGGACGTCGCAAGAATCCGAGGTGACCGTACCTGCCCATCATCACGACGTCACGGACGCTGATCGGGAAGGTCCAGTCGACGTCTTCACTCTGCGGCACGTATCCGACGCGGCCGCTCTTGCGCGCAGTGGTTGCGTCGAGACCGGCGATTCTGACAGAACCGTTGTCCGGCTTGATCATCCCCATGATCACTTTGAACAGAGTCGACTTTCCTGAACCGTTCATGCCGATCAGTCCGCAGACGCTACCCGAGTTCAACGTCAGATCGACGTGGTCCAGTGCGTGGACCTCGCCGTAGTGAACGCTGACGTTTTCGACGCGAATGGCTTCGTTCATGATTTACCGCCGGTCAGACCGCCGAGGATGACGTCGGTGTCGTGGCGAATCATGTCCAGGTAGGTGGGCACGGGACCGTCGGCTTCGGACAGCGAATCGACGTACAGCGTTCCGCCGAACTTCGCGCCGGTCGCCCCGACAACCTGCTGCATGGGGGCATCCGAGACCGTCGACTCGCAGAAGACGGCGGGAACGGAATTGGCTCGGACGAAGTCGATCGCGGCGATGATCTGCTGCGGCGTCGCCTGCTGCTCGGCATTGACCGGCCAGATGTACGCCTCGCTGAGTCCCGCGTCCCTGGCCAGATAGGAGAACGCACCCTCGCAACTGACAAGTGCGCGCTGACCTGCGGGCAATGCCGCCAGGCCGCTGACCAGGCCGTCCTGCACTGCTTGCAGTTCCGCCTTGTACTTCGCGCCGTTCTCCGCAAATGCCGAGGCGTTGTCCGGGTTGAGGTCGCTGAAAGCAGTCACCATGTTGTCGACGTAGATCTGCGTATTCAACGGAGACATCCATGCATGCGGATTGGGCTTGCCCGCATACGCGTCGCCGGCGATCGGAATGCCTTCGACGCCGTCGCTGACCACGACGTGTGGCACGTCCAGTCCGTTGACGAATTTCGCGAACCACGCCTCGAGGTTCATGCCGTTGTCGAGGATCAGATCGGCTTCGCTCGCCCGCCGAATGTCTCCGGGCGTCGGCTCGTAGCCGTGAATTTCGGCCCCCGCCTTGGTGATCGACTCGACGCGAAGATGATCGCCGGCAACGTTCTGGGCGATGTCCGACAGCACGGTGAACGTGGTGAGCACCACCGGGCGGTCGTCGTCGGAGCCAGAACTCACCGCAGAACAGCTGGACAGAAGCAGGGCGGCGAGGGCGGCAATTCCCAGGCGGCGGAAGTTCTTCGCGTCGCGTG
Organism: Rhodococcus sp. SG20037; assembly: GCF_031763325.1. Taxonomy (NCBI): domain Bacteria; kingdom Bacillati; phylum Actinomycetota; class Actinomycetes; order Mycobacteriales; family Nocardiaceae; genus Rhodococcus; species Rhodococcus sp. SG20037. The sequence continues at coordinate 6,294,587 of NZ_CP134497.1, forward strand.
TCGTCATGGTCGAACTCTAATATGTGGGTAAACAAATACACAAGTTCGTCTCGCCGAACAATCTCCACTCGATAGGCTCGGGCCATGCGTCCTACTGCCTTGATCACCGGTTCCAGTCGCGGCCTCGGAGCTGCCATCGCACGCGAACTGGCGCCGACACACGACCTGCTGCTCGGTGCACGATCCGCACAGGCCCTCGAGCCGATCTGCGCCGAACTGCCCGGATCGACGCCCCTACCCCTCGACCTCACGGACTACGACGCCGTCGCCGCCGCCGCCTCGTCCATCACGACGCTCGACGTGCTGGTACACAACGCCGGCGTGGCCGACATCGGAACCATCGAGGAATCCTCGGTCGATCAGTGGCGACGCACCCTCGAGGCAAACGTCATCGCCGTCGCCGAACTCACGCGGGTTCTCCTGCCCGCGCTTCGTGCGGCTGGAGGTCACGTCGTGCTGATCAATTCGGGTGCCGGACTGCGCGCCAACGCCGGTTGGGGCTCGTATGCGGCCAGCAAGTTCGCCCTGCGCGCTTTCGGAGATGCGTTGCGCCTGGAAGAGCCGGCACTTCGGGTCACCTCCATTCACCCCGGACGGATCGACACCGACATGCAGCGCGACATCGTCGCGGGTGAGGGCGACGAGTACGACCCGGAGCGCTTCCTGAAAGCCTCCACTGTGGCGCGTGCCGTACTCACTGCCGTCGAAACACCGTCCGACGCACACCCCACGGAGATCGTGCTTCGACCTACCGGCCGGTAAATCCCCAGTTCGGCGGTAACGGAATGGTGACGATGGCAATCCGGATATCGCTTTTCCGGGCACTGGCCCGATACTGACATCAGTTGTCGGACAAAGAGACTGGACTTGTCTCAGGAGTTCATCGAGAGGTGGTGTGCGATGCATGATCATACGGATACATGGGGGATCCCCAGCCAGACTTTCCTTCAGTGGTACCTGGTGGCGGCTGCCGTCGCGATCGGACTCTCGCTGTACAGCCGAATGACTGCGCGCCGGTCACCGGTGGTCGTCGACGCTGTCCGTCGGCCGCTCACTCCTCCCGAGATCGGTGCCTTGACCAGTGACTACCAAGCGGTGCTGGCGTCGATGGCTATTCTGCGTAGCGCCGAGCTGATCAGCACCGAAGGCAAGACCAAGCTGGCACTCACTGCGGAGGACAAGAATCGTCTCGACTGGTTCACCCGTACGGTGCACAAGCGGCTCGGCAACGGAAAGGTCCCGCTGCGGCAGGTGCGTCTGATGGGACGGCTGAACGTCGCACTCGCACAACTACGTACGACGTTGATCGACGAGGGATATTTGCAACGCCAGCAGGACGGTCTGACCGCTGCCCTTCGGACCGTTCCGATCGTGGCGGTCATTGCTCTCGGCGTAGTCCGTCTCGTCGCCGGAATCGCCGGCGGTAAGCCGGTCGGGTTCCTGCTCCTCACCATCATCGTTCTCGCTCTGATGATTCCACTTCTTCGCATCAAGCGTCGTCGGACAGCTTTGGGAGACAGCGAGCTTCGACGCCTCAAGCACGAAAACTCTTACCTCTCACCGAAACTGCGGCCCGCGTACACGAGCTACGGTCCCTCGCTCGCCGGGCTGTCGGCGGCGCTCTTCGGTGCGGGCGCTCTGGTTCTGATCGATCCGGCGCTGGCGGGAGCGGTAGCTGCGGGCGCCGCGTACAGCCCGGGTGGCGGAAGTTCGAGCTACTACAGTTGTGGCTCCTCATCCGGATCATCCGGTTCGGACGGCGGTGGCGGCAGTGGGAGCAGTTGCGGTGGCGGGGGGTGTGGGGGATGAGCACGCATGCAGTCGACACTTGGGGGATCCCCAGCGAGGATTTCCTCAACGGCTACATAGCCGTTTCGGCCACGCTCATGGTTCTCACTCTGGGGTGGCGTCTGATGATCCGGGCACGCCGGCACGGGTACTCAACCGAGCACGGGTATTCCGCCGAGCAACTGACGCCTCCGGAAGTCGGAATGCTCACCGGCGAGTCACGCGCCATCGCAGCATCATTGGCAATCCTGCGTAGCGCTGACCTGATCACCACCGACGGCGCTGTCCTGCGCCCGTTGGGCCCTGGCGACGAGACCCTGGACTGGTACACCCTCACCGTGTACCAGCGCCTGGCCCAGCAGGCTCTACCCCATCGTCGGCGCCAACTCGCCGAGCGTATGACGGTGGAAACAGCTCGCCTACGAAACTCTTTGGCGGACCGGGGATACCTGACCTCCGACAGCGCCAGGCGTTCAATCTTTCTCTCCACAGTTCCGCTGAAGATCCTGGTGGCCGTGGGTATCGTCCGCATTGCTTTCGGACTGCACAACGACAAGCCCGTCGAGTTTCTGATTCTCGCCGTACTCGTCACCGGGTTCAGCATCCCGCTGCTCGGGCTCAACTTCGATCGAACCACCTCTGGCAAGGCGGCACGTTCGGAACTGACCACGGCACACGCCTACCTGTCCCCGCGCAACAAGCCTGCCTTCTCCGCCTACGGACCACGTTTGGCGGGAATGTCCGCCGCTCTCTTCGCCGGTTCGGCGATGCTGATGATCAATCCCGCCTTGGCCTCCGCCGCCGGAATCGGTGCCGACGGCAGCGGAAGTAGCGGGGGTTCGGACGGTGGCGGTTCAGGCGGGGGAGGCAGCAGCTGCAGCGGGGGCGGCGGATGTGGCGGCGGCGGCGGTGGATGTGGGGGATAGCCGCGCCCGGGCGAGCATAAGCGCTGCAGCCTCGGTAGTGATGCCACGTTCCTCGCTCAACGAGTACACCTCGTCCAAGGTTCGACCGATCCCGCGGGTTCGTTCGACGACGTCGTCTTCGTTCCACCCCAGGACTTCTCGCCCCACGAGGTGAAAGGCTCCGCCTGCGTTCGCGACGAAATCAGGGGCACAGAGAACACCGCGGTCTCGCAGAACCTCACCGGCAGCGGCATCGGTCAAGATGTTGTTTGCTGCGCCCGCCACGGCCAGAGTCGGAATCGACGCAGCCGCAGCGAAATCGATGATGCCTCCCATCGCGCAGGGGGCAAAGAGGTCACACGGTGTTCGGAGGACCTCGCCGGCAGGAACGACCGTGTGCCCCGCGAGAGAAGCCGCCTCGAGGCGCTGCGGCTCCGTATCGGCAACCAGCAGACGTGCGCCGGCCTGCGCTGCGAGACGGACGACGTCGCCGCCGACGGCGCCGAGCCCCTGTACCAGTACCGTTCGGCCGTCGAGTGTTCCGAGTCCTCGGCGACGCGCCGTGGCCTTCATCGCTTCGAACACACCCAGAGCGGTGGCGTGCGCGCTGGAACCGGCGCCACCGTTGTCAACCGAACGCCCGAAGACGTATCTGGTGGTGCGGCTGAGCTGATCCATGTCGGAAGAGTTGGTGTTGACGTCGGGACCGGTCCAGTAGTTTCCTTCGAGCTTGTCGATGTTCTCGGCGTGGATGTCGAGGATACGGGTCCAGGTTGCGGCGTCGATCTGATTGCGCGGTGCAGGTAGCGCTATTACCGACTTCCCGCCACCCATCGGCAGATCGGAGACCGCCATCTTCAAAGTCATTGCGCCGGCCAGCTTCCCGGCGTCCGCCAATGCGTGACCGATGGAGGGATAGTGAGCGGCCCGCGTGCCACCCGACGCCGGTCCCAGACGGGTGGAGTCGATTCGAATCACGAAAGTCGTGCCGGTCTCCCGATCATGGCGTGTGACGGTCAGTTCACCGTCCCAGCGCAGTTCGTCGTCGATACTCATTGAATCTCCTTTTCTGTCTCCGGGTCAGTTGTGGGCGTGCAGTGGTGTTCCCGCGAGTGCGAGCATGGCCTCGCCCAACGCTTCGTTCTGACTGGGGTGCGCGTGGATGAAACGCCCCACTTCATCGGGAAGTGCTTCCCAGGCAACGGCCAACTGCGCCTCACCGATCAGTTCGCCGACGCGGTCTCCCACCAGGTGAACTCCGACAACAGGGCCTTTCGTTCCGCTTCGAATCACTTTGATTCCGCCGGTAGTTCGCAGGATCTGACTCTTGCCGTTACCTGCCAGGTCGTAGATGACGGTGGAGACGTCGGCGTACTGCGTGCGCGCCGCCTCTTCGTCGAGTCCGATCGATGCAACTTCGGGATGTGAGTACGTCACGCGAGGAATCAGGTGTTCGGCGACCGGTATCGGATCCTTGCCGGCAATCTGTTCGGCCACAAAGATTCCCTGCTGGAAGCCTCGGTGCGCCAATGCAAGACCGGGCACGATGTCGCCGACCGCGTACAGACCGTCCACGGACGTACGGAGGCGTTCGTCGGTGACGACAAATCCCTTGTCGAGGTTGATTCCGTTTTCTTCGAAACCGCTACCGTCCGTGCGGGGGCCGCGGCCGACGGCGACCAACAGTAGGTCGGTGTCGAGTTTCGTTCCGTCGCTTAGTTCGATGCGGACGGAATCGGCTGCTTCTTTCGCGGAATCGACCTTTGTGTCTGTCTTACAGACGATTCCACGTTTCCGGTATGCCCGCTCCAGCTGCTTCGACGACCACGGATCCTCGGCGGCGATCAGTCGGGGGAGTGCCTCGACGATCGTTACTTCGGCGCCGAACGAGCGCCAGAGGCTTGCGAACTCGACGCCGATGACACCGCCACCGAGTACCGTTGCGCTGGTGGGCACCCGGTCGAGTTCGAGTGCCTGGTCGCTGGTGACGATCCGTCGGCCGAGTTCGATGCCGGGGAGTTCCCGCGGATACGAGCCGGTGGCCAGAACGAGTGATGTTCCGGTGTAGCGGGTTCCGTCGACGTCGATGCTTCGCCCACCGACATACGTCCCGTATCCGTTGACGATGGTGATCTTGTGTTGCGCCAACAAGCCTTGCAGACCGCTGTACAGCCGCTCGACTGTCCCGTTCTTGTAGTCGTGCACCTGCGCGACGTCGATGCCGGCAAAAGATGCCCGGACACCGAATTGCTCACTGGTGCGTGCCGAATCGGCCACCTCGGCGGAATGCAGCAGTGCCTTGGTCGGGATGCATCCGCGGTGCAGGCACGTTCCGCCGACCTTGTCCGCTTCGATCAGCGTGACCGACAATCCGAGTTGAGCGGCGCGGATGGCGCAGGCATAGCCGCCCGATCCTCCACCGAGGATCACGACGTCGCTGTGGGGTTCTGCAGTTGTCATCAGAGCCTTCCCAGGACGCGGATCGGGTTCTCGATGTAGTCACCGAACAGCCTGAGGAATCCGCCGGCCTCGCCCCCGTCACAGACGCGGTGGTCGAAGCTCAACGAGATCTGAGTGACCTTACGAACGGTCAACTCGCCGTTCACGACCCACGGCTTGTCGATGATGCGTCCGATCCCCAGAATTGCCGCCTCGGGGTGATTGATGATCGGAGTCGATCCGTCGACCCCGAATACCCCGTAGTTGTTGAGTGTGAACGTGCCGCCGGTCAGGCGGGCGGGTTCGAGCTTGCCGTCGCGGGCAAGGTCGGTGGTCACCCGAAGTGCTTGTGCGAGTTCGACGGTGCTCAGGGCGTCCGCATTTCGAATGACCGGTACCATCAATCCCTTCGGTGTCTGCGCGGCGATCCCCAGGTGGGTGCGGGCGTGTCGAACGATCTCGCCTCGAGCAGTATCGACCGACGAGTTCAGTTCGGGGTACTGCGCCAACGCCGCGATGGTCAGCCGAGCCAGGAGCGCCATCAGGCGGATCTTGTCGGAATCGGGCAGTGACTTGTTGATCTCGGCTCGCGCCGCCAGCAGTTCGGTGGCGTCGACGTCGACCCAGGTTGTCGCGTCCGGGATCTCACGGCGGCTGGTGGACAGCTTGTCGGCCACTACCTTGCGTAGCCCCTTGATCGGAATTCTTTGGTCGGTCGCGTGTGACGTTTCCGTTTCCGGTCCGAAGTTTGCCCCGGCCTCGACGTCGGCGCGCGTGATGACTCCGCCAGCGCCCGATCCGGAAATCGTGGCTAGGTCGATACTGTTGTCAGAGGCCAATTTACGAACGATCGGCGAGATCACACGTACCGACGGAGCAGCTCTGCGTCGGCGTCTCGGTGCATCCTCGCTGGTGCCGTAGCCGATCAGGACGTTGCCCGAACCGGCGCGTTCCTCTTCGCGGTAGCGCTCGTGGTTGGCCGAAACGACCGCGTCGACACTCTCGCCACCACTCACAGTGATCAACGGAGTGCCCACCTTCAGGGTGTCTCCGTCTTTGCCGTGTAGTTCGATCACGGTCCCGGCGAACGGGATGGGCACATCCACAGCAGCTTTCGCAGTTTCCACCTCGACGACGATCTGATCGATGGTGACCACGTCGCCGACCTTGACGTGCCACTCCGCGATGTCGGCCTCCGCCAGACCTTCACCCAGATCGGGGAGCATGAATACCTGATTGCTCATGCCGTCACCGCCCAACGGGTGTCGGGAGTGTCGTTCCACTGCAGACGGTCGACGGCGTCCAGGACACGGTCGACGCTGGGCAGGTGGTGACGCTCGAGCTTGGGAGCGGGGTAGGGGATGTCGAAGCCGCTGACCCGGAGCACCGGGGCATGGAGATGGTGGAAACACCTTTCCTGCACGCGGGCAGCAATTTCTGCACCCACACCGGCAAAACCCTGCGCTTCCTGGATGACGATGCAGCGTCCGGTCTTTCGCACCGATGCGGTGACCGTCTCGTCGTCGAACGGCACTATCGAGCGGATGTCGATCACCTCGATGTCCCGGCCCTCGGCTGCAGCGGCCTCGGCGGACCTCAGTGCAACATCCACGGACGGACCGTAGGCGATGAGCGTCGCGTCACGACCGGGGCGACGGACGACGGCGCGACCGATCGGCTCGCGTGCGGTCAGTTCGACATCTGCTCGCGCGAAGTACAGCTTCTTGGGCTCGAGGAAGATCACGGGGTCGGGGTCCTCGATTGCCGAACGTAGCAGCGAGTACGCATCTTCCACCGTGGACGGCGCTACAACCTTCAGTCCGGGTGTGTGCGCGTAGTAGCCCTCACTGGAATCACAGTGATGCTCCACCCCGCCGATACCGCCGGCAAAAGGAACACGAATGACTATCGGAATCGACAGCGCGCCCTTGGTGCGGTTGCGGATCTTCGCGACATGGGAGGCGATCTGCTCGAATGCCGGATAGGCAAACGCGTCGAACTGCATTTCCACGACCGGACGAAAACCGGTCATGGCCATGCCGATTGCGAATCCGATGATGCCGGACTCGGCGAGGGGAGTGTCGAAGCATCGGTCGTCGCCGAAGTCGCGGGTGAGGCCGTCGGTGACGCGGAAAACGCCGCCCAGGGTGCCGACGTCCTCACCGAAGACGACAACGTTGTCGTCCGCGGCCAGAGAGTCGCGTAGCGCGGTGTTGAGGGCCTGAGCCATCGTGAGCATGGGCATGGTCAGTGTCCCCTTGTGTCAGCGGCTTCGGCGGCAAGTTCGGTTTCGAGTTGGGCTTGTTGCTCTCGCAATTGCGGTGTCTGCTCGGCGAAGACGTACCGGAACAGATCGAGCGGATCGTGCGGGCGGTCGACGTTCATGCCGGCGCGTAGTGTGGCGGCCTCTGCCTCGGCCTCCGCGGTCAGTGATTCGACGAACGCGTCGTCGATCAGATCGTGTGCGCGCAGATACTTTTCGAGACGCGGCAACGGATCTCGCCCGAGCCAGGCTTCCACCTCGGCGCTGTCGCGGTAGCGGGTGGCGTCGTCGGCATTGGTATGTGCGTCGATGCGATAAGTGTGTGCCTCGACGATCACCGGTCCGTTTCCGCTGCGAACGAAGCGCGCTGCCTCGTCCATGACGGCCATCATCGCGACGGGATCGTTGCCGTCTACCTGCTCGCTGCCGATCCCGTAGCCGACGCCCTTGTGCGCCAACGTCGGTGCTGCGCTTTGGCGCGACAGTGGCACGCTGATCGCAAATCCGTTGTTCTGCACCAGAAAGATCACCGGCGCTTTGAAGACGGCGGCGAAGTTCAGCGCCTCGTGGAAATCGCCCTCACTGGTGGCGCCGTCACCACAGAGCGCCAAGGCGACGGTGTTCAAGCCCCGTCGAGACTCCCCGTATGCCACTCCGGCTGCATGCAGCAATTGCGTTGCCAGCGGGGTGCACTGCGGCGCACTGCGCAGTGCGACCGGGTCGTATCCGCAGTGCCAGTCGCCGGCGAGCATGCTCAGAATCTGCACCGGATCGACACCCCTGGCGGCCAACGCCATCGAATCCCGGTAGGTGGGGAAGAGCCAGTCACTCGGCTCCAGACTCATCGCTGCCGCGATCTGACATGCCTCCTGCCCTCGCGAGGACGGATACACGGCCAGGCGCCCCTGTTTGGTCAGCGCCGTAGCCTGCTGGTCGAAACGCCTGCCCAGGAACATCTTTCGATACATCGCGATCAGGCAATCGTCGCTCGGTTTTGCGTAGCGGGCCTCGCTGCGCGTCAGTTCTCCGGCAGGGTCGAGGTACTGCACCGCAGAATCGGCCGGCAGGAACTTCTGATACCGCAGTTCCCCCAAGGGCTCGACAAGTGTCACTTCTACCTCCAGAAGACGTTGTGTCCATCAGTATTCGCACTTCGGCGACGTAATGGCAGCAAGCGTCGAGGATTCAAGACAAACGGCCTATGATGAGGATTCGGGCAGCAATATGTCCATCAACCGACTCGACTACCGAACCAGGAATGGACAGATGGCCACCGAACCGCACGCTCTCGATGCGATCGACCGCCGCATCATCGCCGAACTGGTCGCAGACAGTCGCATCTCCATGCGTGCACTGGCCGAGAAGGCGCACATATCCCGCGCTCACGCCTACGTCCGCATCGAAAGGCTCGAGGACGCCGGAATCATCACCGGATTCACGACGCGGATCGCCCACGAGAAGGCCGGACTCGGCTCCTCGGCATACGTGGCACTCTCGATCAGGCAGCACTCGTGGCGAGGTCTGGCGGCGTCCTTGAAGGCCCTGCCGTTTGTCGAGCACTTCTCCCTCCTCGGCGGCGACTTCGACGTTCTGGTGCTGGTTCGAGCCCCGGACAACCAGGAACTACGCCACACCGTTCTCGAAGAACTCCAGGGACTCGACGGGGTTCTCTCGACCAAAACGTGGCTGATCTTCGAAGAAGGCAACGGTCCGGGACCCAACTGGTTGCCCGGCTGATCCGTCTATAGTCGCCGTTAGCAGTTGCACACGGGAGGTGACTCGAATGACCCTGCACGGCCTGGGAATCGGTTGGCGCCCCGAGGTCTCCGGAATCATCGCGCAACTCGACGGCCTGGCATTCTGCGAAGTCATTGCCGAATCCGTCGGAAACGAGATACCGCCGCACCTCGGCTCGCTCGGAGTTCCGGTGATCCCGCACGGAATCTCGCTCTCACTTGGCGGGGCCGAGGCGGTAGATCAGGCACGGATCGATCACCTTGCGCGTGCATCCCAGCTACTGGGCGCTCCCTTGGCGAGCGAGCACATCGCATTCGTGCGTGCAGGCGGCATCGAGGCCGGCCACCTGCTCCCACTTCCGCGCACCTACGAAGCCGTCGACGCCCTGGTACGCAACATCACCCGGACTCAGGACGGTCTACCGGTGCCGTTCGCCGTCGAAAACGTTGCCGCCCTGTTCGACTGGCCGGACGACGAGTTGACCGAAGGGGAGTTTCTCGCGGAAATCGTCGAGCGCACCGGAGCCCTGCTGGTTCTCGACATCGCGAACGTCTATGCCAATGCCCTCAACCGAGGGCGTGATCCCTGGGCCGAGCTGAGCCGGCTACCACTCGAGCGAATCGCATACTGCCACATCGCCGGTGGCAGCATCAGCGACGGCAAATACCACGACACGCACACCGATCCGGTACCCGAAGCCGTGCTGGAACTCCTTGCGCAGTTCACCGCCGCCGGTCACCATCCCGCCATCATGCTCGAGCGCGACGGAAACTATCCGCCGGCACTGGAATTGCTCGACGAGCTCGATGCCATCGCCGACGCAGCTGGTCTGGATCGCATCACCGCGGGCACCGATTGGTCACGCACATGAGCACGCTCGGTGAGCGTCAAGAGGCGCTGATTCGCGCACTGGTGGCGGGTGGCGAACTGCCCGAAGGCTTCGACAAAGACGAAGCCGCCGTTGTCTCGGCGGCACTGCTCCGAAAGCGCGCAGGAGAAGTGGCGCACCACCTTCCGGTCGTGCGCCACACTCTCGGCGATCGTTATCTTCAGTTGTTCACAGCGTGGGCGGACGGACGGCCGAAGACGTCTTCGCATGCGGATGCCCAGGCCTTTGTCGCCCATCTCCAGGACATCGGCGAACTGCCTCGCCCACCCTGGTATCAGAGGTTTCGAAAGGTCTCACGCAAGTGAGACAACAGCTTCGCTGGTGTACATGAGGAACGTCATCGATTCCTGGAAGTACAGCTCGACGGAGTTCGCATCGTGCGAGAGATAGCCGATGGACAGGTCCTGGCCGAGGTGCAATTCGTAGTCACCGCCACGCGTCGACAGCAGGAAAGCGCCGTCGATGGCCGGGGCCCAGATGATCTCGCCGTCGAGGACGCGTCGCAGGTGCTCGCGGATGGGGTAGCCGTGATCGGAGGTCTCGTTGATCGCGGTGAACGCATCTGCATTCAGGAGCAGTGAGTACGGTCCGTTGACACCGGCCAAGCGCAGCGACGTGATCGCCTGGCTGATGGCTTCCGGGTAGTCCTTGGCGTCGATGGGGAGCTTCAGTTCCGGGTTGGAACCGCTGGCCCGCACGCCGGTGATGCTGGCTGCGGGGTATCCCTCGAAGATGGCGCGGTCCTCGGCGAACGCGATCTGCTTGGCCGCGTCCTTGACGGGCTGCCAGTCGGAGTCCTTGGCGCCGCGTTCGACGTCGTCGATGGCCTGACGGCTGACGGTGAACGGGACCCGCAGTTCGATGATCGGCTGGGACTGACGAGCATGTGCGATGACGCCGTCGGCCAAGGGATTGATCGGCACCTGATGCCCGAGTGGGATGGCCGCGAGATCGTCACCCGACGGTCCCTCCACATCCACGACACGACGACCGGCGACGTGACGCTTGAAGGTACGGCTCGCCTCTTCTTCGATCTCGGCCCAGGCTGCTGCCGAAATGGGTGCTAGGTCGCGGTGCAGGTTTGTCATTGCTGGGCACTCCTTTTGAGGCTGCCGATTCCGAGAGAACCGTCAGAGATGGGCGCTGTGAACGTCGCTTCGGGAACGAGCCTGGTCGGCAAGTCCGGGGGATCGTCGAGAAAGTCCGCCGTCGGAACGAAGAAATTGATTCCGGTGACGGCGGTGGAGAAATCGAGAATGCGGTCGTAATTGCCGACGGGATTCCCGATGAACATGTTGGTGAGCATCTGCTCGGTGACCGTCGGCGACGCCGAGTAACCGATGAAATAGGTACCCATCTCAGCGGAGCCGACGTGGCCGAACGGCATGTTGTCCCGCAGAATCTGGATCTGCTCACCGGATTCGTCCTCGATGACGGTGAGCGCGGTGTGGGAGTTGGCCGGCTTGGTGTCGTCGTCCATCTCGAGATCTTCGAGCTTGGAGCGTCCGATGACGTTCTCCTGCTCCTCGACGGGCAGGGAGTTCCACTCCGACATGTCGTGGAGGTACTTCTGGACGATGACGTAACTGCTGCCTGCGAAATCCGGATCTTCGTCACCGACGGTGACCGCGACGTAAGCGGCCTGCCCGGACGGGTTCTCGGTACCGTCGACAAAACCCATGAGGTCGCGTTGCTCGAAATACTTGAACCCGTGGACCTCGTCGATCACCGACGCGGCCCCGGCCAACCTGTTGGTCACGACCGTGGCGAACTCGAAGCACAGGTCCATCTGACGGGCCCGGATGTGAAACAACAGATCGCCCGGCGTGCGCGGGGCGTGGTGTTTGTCACCGGTCAACTCGACGAACGGATGCAATTCCGCCGGCCGTGGACCGTCGAAAAGTCGGTCCCACGCATCCGAACCGATGCCGACGACGGCAGCCAAGCCACCGGCGGGAACCCGGAATCCGATCGAGCGTTGCAGCCCGGAAATATCCGCCAGAACATCGTGAACTGCCTGCTCACCACCCTCGTCGATGGTGAAAACCAGGAAGATCGCAGCTTCCGTGAGCGGGGTCAGCAACGGCTGCGGTATCGCGGGAAGGGCCACTTCGGCCTCGTCGATCTCACTCGTTTCCGCCATGCAGACCAGTATGGACGATTCCGGCAGTCCCGGCATCAGTAGTGGGTAAGTCGCGTCAGGGTGTCGCGTCAGGGGGTTGCGGCCTGGGCGCCCGCGTCGAAGCCGGCCGGAATCTCGAAGATCTTTCCGTCGAACCCGGCGCGGTAGAGATGCCCGGCCGCGAAACCGGAATTGCCACGCCCGTAGGTCAACACACTCGACGCTTGCAGTCCGCTGGTGAGCGAGCAGTACTGGCCGGGTCCGTCGATCCGCCACACCTCACCACTGATGTCCGTGGGAACAATTGCGCGATCTCGCGAGTCCAAGGTCAAACCATCTGGGGCAGAAAAGGTTTCGAAACCACCGAGATCGACCAACGACTCCGAATATCCCGGATTGTCCACGGAGATGCGGCTGACACCCGGGTTTGCGAACGTGCGCGAAACGTAGAGCCAGCGATTATCGGCGCTCAGGGCAGCGCCGTTTGCACTCGGGAAGGTTGCCCACGCCGGGTCGACGGAACCATTCGGGCTGACCTTTCCGATCAGCGAACCGAAATCGTTGGTGGCGTAGATTGTCCCGTCGTGCGCGACGGCAAGGCCGTTTGCAGCGCTCAGACCACCGGCTATCGGCGTCACGGCGCCCGAGTTCACGTCCACCCGCGCGACCGACGCAGCACGCGTCAGATCGCCGATCAGCACGCCGGCGTTTGCTCCGGTACCCACCAGCAGTGAACCGTCCGTGCTCCACGCGAGTGCGCCCGCACCGCCGGGAACCGTCGCGATCGGAACTGCGGCCTGACCAGGCCCGTCGACGCGGAAGATCCGCCCACTCACCAGGTCGGTCGTATACAGGCGCCCTTGCCCGTCCACCGTGACACCCTCGAGGGCCGCACCCGGAATCTGGGCGCTGAGTATGGCGGGTGACGATCCAGGGCAAGGCGGAGCGGCGGCGGCACCGGACACGCCCAGAGCCAGAAGCGAACCGGCAACAAGAGCACCGGTGATACCTACCCGAATACCGCGATCGAAGATCCTGGTGCGCATCTGCGCAACGCTAGACCTTCGGCCCGATTTCGCCTAGAGCGACCGAAGGAAAGAGATCAAAAGTTCATTGACCTCGGCAGCGTGTTCTTGTTGTACGAAGTGCCCCGCACCGCCGAGGAGATGTACACCCCGCAGGTCGGGGACGGTGTCCTTCATTCGGTCCAATGCCTTGGGACCGCTCATCGCGATGACCGGGTCTTCCGCGCCCGCAACGAAGAGCGTCGGGACCTCGATGTGCGCTCCGTCCAGATCCGCGCTGCGTTCCCAATTGGCGTCATACGCTCGGTACCAGTTCAAGCCACCGGTGAAACCTGTTGCAGTAAAGGCCTTTACATAGGCATCCAAATCATCCTCGGTGAACCACGACCACGGCAACGCCGGCGCCTCGGGAAGTACGTCGAGATAGCCGTTTCCTTCGGAGGGGTTCTTCCACACATCGAGGTACCGGTAAGCCCCGGACAAGGCGTGGAAGAGCCGCTGAAGGAATTCACGTGGACGGGCGTCGAGTTCGCGCTCCGCAACACCCGGTTCCTGAAAATAGTGAATGTGCAGAAAGTGCTTTCGCGCCAAGGCGGCGTAGATCGTCGAGGGCTTGGCCGGGAATCTGTCCGGCGCATAGGGAACCGCCAAGGAGACCAGTCCCGCAACGCGATCGGGGTGACGAAGCGCTGTCGTCCACGCGACCGGAGCGCCGAAATCGTGTCCGACGAACACCGCTTTGTCGATTCCGAGAGCGTCGAGTAGGTCGATCAGCCGGTTAGCGACGGCGTCGTTGGTGTAATCCTCGATCGCGTCGGGGCGGGTAGTGCCGCCGTAACCGGGCATGTCGAGTGCAATCGACCGAAAACCCGCTTCCGCCAACGCTGCCGACTGATGGCGATAGCTGTATCCGAGGCCGGGAAAGCCGTGGCACATGACCACAGCTGTCCCCGAACCGGAATCGTCGATCTGCCAACAGAATCCGTCGACGTCGATCGTCTTGACCGTCATGTCAGGCGGTGATCATGTCTTCCTGGTTCCAGAATGCGCGCATCGACAGGATCCTTCCGTCGTCGTCGAAGGTCATGACGTCGATGGGTGCGATGGTCAGGGTCTGCTCGCCGAGCTTGGTGATCAGCGAGAAGTGGAATGCCGCTTCGTTTCCGGCGATGCGGAGGGTCTGAAGGTGAGCTTCCTGGTCGAAATTCTCGATCACTGAATAGAACTCGAGAATGGACTCGCGGGTGGTGCGCACGTCGGTACCAACCGGGTCTTCAACCGTCGCACCCTCTGCGTACAGGGCCACAACCTGGGCAGCAGTGCCCGTCGCAACGGTCTCGATGTAGGCGTCGACGGTCTTGCGGATTACCTCTGCGGACGGTGCCATGGTCTACCCCTCGTAGTTAGAACAGGTTCTAATTCTGAGGATAACCTACGACTCTGTTCCACGGGTCAGCTTTCGAGCACCTTGCGCAGGCGAGCCTTCTTCCGGTTCTCCCGCACGATCCAGACGACATCGGTGTCGTCCGACGCCCCCAGGGAGACGAATGCCGGCAGGGCATTCTCCGGATCCGCCGCAACCGCGACACTCCAGCAGTATCCGAGCGCCTGCCGGAGAGTCCGTGTGTCGGCCTCGCGACGAGAAGCAGCTGGTTGCGAGACGATCCACTCGGTAGCGTCTCGGCACACCTGAACGGCCAGCGCAGCGTTGGTCTTGTCCTTCAGCAACCGTGGCTCGCAGATCCCCGCAGCCGCTGCGCGCAGCGTCAATGGATGAGCGGAGCGTGACCACTGCTCGATGATCGCCCGCAATAATTGCGGATCCGTGTCGCCTATCGCCTGAACGGCCATCGCGGCAGCTTCACGTGCACGCCACGACGCACTGGTGGTCGCCTCCGTGAGACTGTTCAGAACAGCCTTGTCGCGTGAACGAACAAGGATGAATCCGAGCCCGACGATCCCACAGCAGCGGATGTATTCGTCCTCGGACTCCGCCGCCAGCAGGATGTCGTCGTCATCGGCGCCGCGCGCGAACTCGAGCATCAGCCCAAGGTTCGCGCGCGGGCCGGGCAGTCCTGAACGCTCCGTCAGGTAACTCCACAGTTCGTCACCGTCCAGATCCGCGAACGTCATGGGAGTCCTGCTTTCTCGAGTGCGGGTGCACCCATCATTTCACCGAAAGCCCTCTCACGACGGAAGTTCGAAGCTCACTTGCTTCCGTCGTCGCGCATAGAGGAATCCACCGACAAACGCGAGCACCAGCACCCCGGTCATCACCACGGCCAGAATGTTGCCGCCCAGTAGGAGCGGAAGGTTTCCGGCAATGGCGATCGCGAATCCGATCAGCCCGACAAGGCCCAAGCTCGGGGCAAGTTTGGTGTGCCAGAATCGCTGATCGACCTTCGTACGATGAAAGAAGACGAGCACCGCAAGGCACGTGAGCAACATGAGAGCCACAATCCCCACCGTTGCAACGCCGGCGAACCACGCGAAGATCTGTGTCACCGGATCCAGACCGATGACGATGCAAGCTCCGAGAAGTACCAGAGCACAGCAGGATTGCACCACTGACGCGATGTGCGGCGAACCATGCACGCGGTGCGTCCGCCCACCTGCGCCCGGCAGAACGCCGGTGTTCGACAGAACGAAGATGTATCTGGCCAAGACATTGTGGAGAGACAGAACTGCGGCAAAGAGACTGGACACCAACAGAATTTGAATCAGGTGGGCTGTCACCGTTCCGGCAAAGTCGGTGGCAGTGGTGATCAGCATGCCGTCGGGGTCAGTACCCGCAATGTCCACTGCACCCTTGTCGCCCCAGGCTGTCACAACCGCCCAACTGGAGAGAGCGTAGAAGCCGCCGATGAGGATCAAGGCGGCGTATGTCGCTCGCGGGATAGTCCGCGCGGGATCCTTCGCTTCGTCACGGAAGATCGCCGTCGACTCGAACCCGATGTAACCGGCAAGCGCGAATACCAATGCGACGCCGGGGGATCCGGAGAATATTTCCGACGGAGAGAACATTGCTGTCGACGGGCCTTCCGGACCACCGTCGGCGACGATGAAAGCGTCGAGTACGACTACGATCCCGACCTCTGCGATCAACAGGATGCCGAGCACCTTGCCCGACAATTCGATATGACGAAATCCGAGGACGGCTACCAGAGCCAACGAGGCGAGCGAGAAGATCCACCACGGCACCTCCGGACCACCGTAGGAGGTGATCAACGAACTCATTGCCGGGCCGAGGTAGCCGTATACGGCCAATTGCACTGTGCTGTAACTGACGAGGGCCAACATCGCACTGCCGACGCCGGCACCACGGCCGAGACCATGTCCGATGTAGAGATAGAACGCTCCGGTTCCCGGGATGTAACGCGACATCGCGGTGAACCCGACGGCGAAGAGCAGAAGTACACCGGTTGTCACGGCGAAGGTCATGGGGAAGCCCGCACCGTTGCCACCGGAAATACCCAGCGGCACAAGACCACTGATCACAGTCAGGGGAGCAGCTGCGGCAACGACCATGAGGACTATCGAGCCGGTACCCAGCGAGCCTCGAAGAGTTCGGTCATCGCCGGATGCATCACGTGAAGCATTGACGGAAGTATGGGTCATACGAGCGATGTTAGAACCATTGAAGTCGATTCGGGACCCAATTCACAAAACTTTTACTTGCGAAAAACGGGACGAACCGTCTGTTCGTCGCGCTCCCGTCAGCCTTCTTCCTGCAGCGCCAAGCGTTTGAGCTCGTCTTTTGCGTGCAGAATGTGACGTTCCATTGCCTCCGCCGCGCGAGCGCTGTCGCCCCGCTTGATCGCCTCGAAGATTTCCTTGTGCTCCACCCTCGAAGCCTCGACCTGGTCTTCGAACACGAGATGATCGACGGGGACGAACATTTCGCCGCGAGCCTCGACCACAGCGGCCTCCAACCTGCTGTTTCCCGCCGCTCTGGCGATACCGCCGTGGAACCTGGCGTCACAAGCCCGGAACGATCCCCGACTTCCGGAAACCCCCAATTGCTCAATGGATTCGAGCAACTCGAGAAGATGACGATCGGTTCGCCGGACCGCCGCGAGGCTTGCCGTGCGCATTTCCAACCCGATACGGAGGTCGACGATCTCGTCGATGTCTGCTTCTCGCGCTTTCAACTGGCCAACCCAGTCTTCATAAGGCCTGGTCAACTCCGAAACGAACGATCCGCCCGTGGCTCCTCGCCGCACCTCGATGTATCCCATCGCCTGAAGGATTCGGACCGCTTCTCGCACACTGACTCGACCGACTTCGAGTTGCTGAGACAGTTCACGCTCGGACGGCAGGCGATCACCGGGGCTGAGCGCGCCGCTGTGAATGAGCAGTCGCAAGCGTCGAGCGATATCCTCCCCCAACGTCGGTGCACTGACCATGAATTCGATGGCCGGCAGCTTGTCGATCTGCACGTCTCGTACCCCCTACTCGGTGCCTGGACCGACTCTTCAGCTTCGTCCTCGTACGCTTCGTCACGGGCTGCAAAATCGAACGCGCCATTCGCAACTGTCCTTGAATAGATACAGCAGCGCGCGGCACTTCGAACCCGTTACTCCAACTTTACAAGCCAAACCCTAGCGAAAAGCCATTCAATGGTTCTATGCTCGCCCCTATGACCCAATTCACGATGACGGCGGAGGCACTCCCCGCCATGCCCCTGATCGGAGTCACCGGCCGCGTCGACCGAGGCGGGCCGTCACTACCGAACGTCGTCGGCGACGCATTGATGGAAATGTTCTTCACCGATTTTCCGTCGAAGATCCGCGCCGCCGGTGGTCAACCGATCCTGCTGAGCATCCACAGTGATCCGCGCCGAATCGTCGAGCATCTCGACGCCCTCGTCCTCAGCGGTGGTTCCGACGTGGACCCCAGGCGATACGGCCGCACCCCCGGACCAAACTCCTCGATGATCGACCCCGCTCGGGACGAATTCGAGTTCGCCCTGGTCGATGCAGCCTGGGAAATCGGACTGCCGATCCTGGGTGTATGTCGAGGACACCAGGTCGTCAACGTCGCCCGCGGGGGCACTCTGATTGCCGACCTTCCGACCGACGCCGGTGAGGCGCACAGCTTCTTCGGCTATCCGCGTTCCTACCGACCACAACAGGTCGCCCTTGAATCCGGCTCCATCCCATACAGTCTGTACGGCAACAGCATTCACGTGAACAGCCTTCACCACCAAGCAGTGGATGCCCCGGGGAACGGACTCCGGATCGTCGGACGCGCGCTCGACGGCGTCGCCGAAGCCATCCAGGCCGACGATCGCCCCGTGGTGGGCGTGCAGTGGCACCCCGAATTCTTCGTCGAAATCGACCCGCTCTTCTCGTGGCTCGTCGACGCTGCAACCTCCCGTCGGACCAATTCTTCTCACCAGATCGATCATCACAGAATGGAAGACAACAATGTCACGTACGCATGAGAACAAGGTTGCCCTGATCACCGGTGCAGGCTCCGGAATCGGCCGCGGCATCGCGCTGCGCCTCGCCTCCGACGGTGCCCGCGTCGCGGTCGTGGACCTTCACATCGAAAGTGCAAAGGAGACCGTCGCACTTATCGAATCGCAGTACGGCACACCCGCGCTCGCCCTTGAGGCCGATGTGCGCGACCGCGCCGCCGTGAGCGCCGCTTTCGAAGCCACCGTCGCCGAATGGGGACGCTTCGACTACCTCGTCAACAACGCCGGCCTGATCACGATGAGTTCTCTCGAGAACCTCACCGACGAAGAGTGGGACCTCGTCCTCGACGTCAATCTCAAGGGCATGTTCATCGTCACGCAGATCGCCACCCCGTACTTCCGCGACGGCAACAGCGGCGCTGTGGTGAACTTGTCGACGGTGGAAGCGGACGTGGTCGTGTCCTCCCAGGGCTTCGCACAGGTCCACTACAACGCGTCGAAGGGTGGAGTGAAGATGCTGACGAAGGCTCTGGCCGTCGAACTCTCGCGGTACAACGTACGAGTCAACGCGATCGCCCCCGGGCCGGTCCCCACCGCCTTCCTGCCTGGCATCGACGTCTCCTCCGGCGAAGTTCTCGACTTCATGAAGTCCAGGCTCCTGGTGCCGCGCGTCGGCCGCCCCGAGGACATGGGTGCTGCAGTCTCCTTCCTGCTCTCCGACGACGCCTCCTACATCAGTGGAGTCCAGCTGCCCGTCGACGGCGGATGGCTTGCCCGATGAAAGGCCGGCTCACCACGGCCGAGCTCGCCGAGTCCGACATCGACACCGTCCTCATCGCCGGTATCGACCTCTACGGACGGTTGATCGGCAAACGAGTCCCGACGCGAATTTTCCTCGCGAACATCGACGAGGGTCTGCATGTGTGCACCTGTGTGTATGCCTGGGATGCCAGCCAACGCATGGACAAACTCGTTGTCGACTACGCCGGCGGACACACCGGCTGGCATGACTTCCGCCTGCAACCTGACCTGGGAACACTGCGACGCGCGTCGTGGCTCGAGTCCACTGCCATCGTCATCGCTGACTCGGTCGACGAACATACCGGCGAGATGGTCCCGATCGCACCGCGCACGATCCTGCGCAAACAGATCGACAAGCTCGAAGCTGACGGCCACACCGTCTACGCGGCAACGGAACTCGAGTTCCACCTCTACCGAGGTACCCCCGACGCATTGCGGCGCAGCGGCTATCGGGATCTCGAACCCACCACCCTGGTGCCCTCGGATTACACCATCACCGCCGGCAACGCGATGGAACCTTTCTTCCGCAAGGTACGAACCGCGTTGGAGGAGAGCGCGATTCCCGTGGAGGTCTCTCAGGTCGAATACGGCCTGGGCCAGTGGGAGATCAACCTCGAATACGGAACCGCCCTCGAGATGGCCGACCGCCATGTGCTATTCAAGCAGGTCGTCCACGACGTCGCTGCGGCAGAAGGGCTCACTGCTACCTTCATGGCACGTCCGAGCACCGACGGCATGGGCTCGTCGTGTCATATTCACGCGTCCATGCGGAGCGACGACACCTTCCCATTCCACGACGAAAGCGCAGAAAACACCGCGAGCGCCGAACTGCTGCACGCCGTCGGCGGAGTTCTCGAGCACTGCCCGGAACTCATGCTGTTCTACACGCCGACCATCAACTCGATGCGCCGCACCAGAGCCAGCCACGATTTCTCGGGGAACGGCTTGACCTGGGGTTTCGACAACAGGACTACCACCTGCCGACTCATCACCGGTGCACCGTCCGCCAACCGTCTCGAAATGAGACTGCCAGGGGCGGACGCAAATCCGTATCTCGCACTCGCCGCCGTTCTGGCGTCGATGAACGACGGTCTGACACGAAAGCTCGATCCCGGCGCACCGGTACGACGCGACGGGTACAGCGACACAGACACACTCGAGAAGGTGAAGCAACAACCGCTGCCCGGCACACTGGACGAAGCGGCGCGTGCGCTCGAGGCCAGTGAGTTCGCACTCGCGGCGTTCGGCGCCGAGGTCGTATCGCACTATGCGGCGGTCGCCAAGGACGAATGGGATTCCTTCATGTCCGCGGTCACCGACTGGGAACGCGAACGCTACCTCGACAACATCTGACCTACAAACGATTTCGCCACGAAGGACAGTCATGACCACTTCATGCTCACTCGTGCCCCAGAACAACACGATCGACGGAAACGTCGAAACACCGGCTATCGACCTCGGCGAATTTCTCACCGATCCCGACACCGGAGAGAAACTGCAAGCCCAACTCTCGTCCTCCACCGAACAGGTGGAGAGGGCGATCACCGCCGCGACAGAACTTCACCGATCGGGTGTCTGGACCCGTCGATCGGTCGCCGACCGGGTGCGCCTACTCGAGAGAACGGCTGAACTTGTCGAAGAACGGACTGCGGCGATCGCTCGTGAGGACTCCAAGAACAACGGCCTTCCGCTTTCGATCAGCACACTTTTCGCCGGCGGACTTCCCGATCTGTTCCGCAGTGCTGCAACGCATCTGAAGAACTCCTCCGGGTTCGAGCAGCTGGCGTCAGGTGCACAATTACATCGGCTGGCGTGGGGCCCGACCGCTGTGATCGCACCGTGGAACGCACCGAGCTTCATCACCGCCAAGAAGACCGCATTCGCTTTGGCCGCAGGTGCTCCGGTCATCGCCAAGCCCTCCAACTGGGCTCCGTCAGGACCCAACGTGCTTGCCGAGGCGATCTCACGTGCCATCGCCGAAGTCGACGCGCCGAAAGCTCTGTTTCAACTCGTTCACGGAGGCGGGGACGTCGGGCATCTACTGGCCTCCGATCGACGAATCCGAGCACTGGCGTTCACCGGCGGCCGAGCGGCCGGTAGTTCCATCGCCACTGCAGCTTCTACCGATTTCAAGGCTCTTCAACTCGAGCTCGGCAGCAACAACCCCGTGATCATCCGCGCCGACGCCGACATCGATCTGACTGCCACCGCACTCGTCGACGGGTTCACCAAACTTAACGGGCAATGGTGTGAGAGTCCGGGAAGCGTCTTCGTGCCGCCGCACCTTCACGACCGGCTTGTCGACGCAATACTCGACCGCACGGCCGAAATCGCACTCGGCCGAACCGATGACGCCAACACCACGATGGGTCCGCAGGCGAACGAGCCTCAACTCCAACGGATGCGGGATACCGTCGAGTTCCTCCGTGGCGTGGGCGGCACGGCCGTCTCGAGCACCCCCGTGCCTGACGATTCCGGATGGTTCTTCCCACCGACAGTGGTGCACGGAATCTCGTCGGAGCAGACCAAATCGGAGACCTTCGGGCCGATCCTGACGGTGCACCGAGCATCAACCGACGAGGAAGCTCTGCTCGAGGCCAACGCTCTCGATACCGGCCTGGCCGGATACGTGTTCGGCGCCGACGTCGACGCCGCTCGTGAACTTGCGACCCGAATCGATTGCGGTGAGAACAAGATCAACAGCACCAGCCTCCTGGACCTAGACGACCACTCGACCCAGAGTTTCTGGGGCGGAAGCGGTATCGGCGCACACGGCGACGCAGAGCTTCTCGACTTCTTCCGGGGATCGAGAATCATCGGGGTCGATGCGCCCGGACTTCCTCTCTAGGCGGAGGAGGTCGAGGAAATGGGTGAAGCGGCTCGGGTGGGCACCGATACGAGTCGGGTGGGCACCATGGTGGTCGAATGCCACGATACCGCGGCGGTTCTCGCACGTATTTCGTCGCTGGGGTGGAAGCTCGGCGTCGAGGTCGTCAGCCTGTCTACGTGGGTGTCCGTGACATCGCCGGGAGTCACCGGAATGTCGATCGCGTACCGTTGCCCGGCAACGATCTCCGACGCCATGTTGATCAAGCGTCTCAACAAGATCATCGGGATAGTTCGCATCAAGACGGACCACGGCCCGTTCGTTCCGGTGACACCGCAGGTCGGCCTACACGTCACCGCGACTTTCCAACGCGTCGATCCGGTGGCGCTGGTGGCGTACCGGCACGGCGCAACTGTGTGCAGTCAGGCGAACAATGTTCTGTCGGTACAACTCACCACCACCCGATCGATCGCGGACACATTCGTATCTGATCTGGCACAGGTCGCAGAGCGTCCGCTGCGGGGTGAGATCTCGCTGCAGGAGATTCATCTTGCATGACGTCGAAGTGCCACCACGGCGATGTGCGGCTACGGACGTTGGCCAGTAGCCGCACATCATCGTGTGATCAGTGAGCAGGGAGAAGGGACGTCTCCTGCTGCACACCGTCTTCTGCGCCGATCTGGACGATGTTTCGCGGCAGGAACACGGCTGCGATCGCGCCGAGAACTGCTGCAGCAGCACCGATCAGGAACGCGATACGCATGCCCTCGTCGGTGTAGAAGACAGCGCCCTCCATCGCCATCGCGATGTGCGAGTTCAAGACCGTGAAGGCGATGACGGGAAGCACTGCGGGGAAGATGCTCTGGAAGACCGCAACCATGCTCGCCGTGGTTGCCTGCAACTGCGGCGGCACTGCCTCGATGAGCAGGTTCGGGATGGAGGCGTAGCCCATACCCATACCGACACCGAAGATTCCGGCAAAGATGATGAGCAGAGGCTTGTTGTCGTGAATGGTTGCCGTCAACGTGAATCCGACTGCCATGAGGATCATTCCGATGATCATCAGCAGACGGGGCCGGATGTTGCGCCCCACGAGGAAGCCCACGATCAAACCACCGACCACCACCATGCCGCCAAGGGGCGCCTGGAAGATCGCGAATCCCTCTGCCGTCACGCCGAATCCGTATCCCAGGCCGAGAACTGCGGGGGTCATCACCATCATCGGCAGCAAAATCGTGAAGACTCCCGATGCGCCGTAGCAGAAACCGGCACCGACGGCGGTGAGCATCACCGAACGCTTGCCGAAGTAGCGCAGGTCGATCAAGGGCTCGCGGATGGCTCGGGCAGAGGCAACCCAAGCCACCAACAGTGCGACGCCGCCGATCAGGTAGGCCAGTGTCGAACCGTTCTTCCAGCCCCAGGTCGGGCCGAAGCTGACGCCGATCAGAATTCCGGCGATGCCCGATCCGAGCAGTACCGCGCCGATCAGGTCCAGCGAAGAGCGAAGTCGGACAGTCGATTCCGCCGTCGAAGCGAAGATCATGCCGCCGAGGAGAACCAGCCCGACGACAAAGAACCAGAAGATGCTCCGGAACCCGTGGTTGTCGATCAACCAACCGGAGACGAACGGCGCCGGAATCGCGATCAGACCCATACCGGAAGTCGCGATACTGACTGCCAGCGCAACAGTTTTCGGCGGGAAGACATCTCGAATGAGGGAGTAGCTCAGGAAGAGGCAGGGAACGAGAAGACCCGTCAATGACCGGCCCAGAATCAGGACGGCATAGCTCGGCGCAACCGCCGAAATGAAGGATCCGACCGCTGCGCCGGCGACCGCCAAGAGCAGGACTTTTCGCTTGCCGTACATGTCGGCGAGCTTTCCGAGCAGAGGAGACGCGACCGCCCCCAGCAGCAAGAACGACGTGAGCAGCCAAGCTCCCTGCGTCGTTTGATAATGCGCCGAGATGGCCGGCAGCGCAGTGGAAATCATCATGTAGCTCACCGCGAGCATCTCGAGAAGTAGAACGATCGACGCCAGAGAGAACACCAGTCGCGGAGTCCAACGCTCCGGTATCGATGTCGGTTCGGGCGCACTAGGAGACGAACCGGAGCTGTGGACGTGAGACGCCATGGCTGGAAGATCCTTTCGGGACACCTACAAATTCGATTGACCCCCTGTCGAATACCGCCGACGGGGGCCTTGCGGGGAAGTGCAGTGGAACGACAGCTACCGCTCTCGGCAACGTGTTACGTGCATCACAGCCCTCACATCGAACACGCGCTACCAAATGTTCCGTGGAGCGGGACATTCAGGACAACGACTGATTGGCGTCACAAACTCGAACCTGGCTTTGGATTATGAGCAACGGCAACGATTTTCGGTTCGAACTTGAACGTGGAGCCATTCCCATCTTCGAAATACCGACCACCCCGTACTTGACGATCCCGCCTTTGAGGTTCCCCCCTCGGTGTCAACGTCGGGAATCATCCCCCAGAAACGACTGTGCGAAGGCCCTACAGAACTATGTTCACCATCTTGCCCGGCACAACGATCACCTTGCGGGGTGCGTTGCCCTCGAGCAGAGCGACGATCTTCTCATCGGCCAGCGCGATCTCTTCGACAGCCTTGCGATCGGCATCCGCCGGGACGCTGATGCGGCTACGAACCTTGCCGTTGACCTGGATCGGGTACTCGACGGTATCCTCGACGAGCCACTTCTCCTCGACAGCGGGGAAGGGTCCGTGCGCAAGGGATTCCGTGTGACCCAGACGCGACCACAGCTCTTCCGCGAGGTGCGGCGCCAGGGGAGCGAGCATCAGCACCAGCGGCTCGACAGCAGCACGCGGCGCACCGCCCGGGAACGCCTTGGTGAGGTGGTTGTTGTACTCGATCAGCTTCGCGGCGGCCGTGTTGTCGCGCAGCGCCGTGTAATCCTCGATGACACCGGAAATCGCCTTGTTGAGCGCACGCATAGTCTCTTCACCAGGAGCTTCGTCGGTGACACGGGGCTTGCCGGTCTCCTCGTCGATGACGACGCGCCACACTCGCTGCAGGAATCGCGCAGCACCGACGACGTCCTTGGTTGCCCACGGACGCGAGGTGTCCAGCGGACCCATCGACATCTCGTACACACGCAGAGTGTCTGCACCGAACTCGGCGCAGATCTCGTCCGGCGCAACGGCATTCTTCAGGCTCTTGCCCATCTTGCCGTACTCGCGGTTGACCTCGGCGCCTTCGTAGAAGAACTTGCCGTCACGCTCGACGACCTCCTCTGCCGGCACGTAGACGCCGCGGGCGTCGGTGTACGCGAATGCCTGGATGTAGCCCTGGTTGTACAGGCGGCGGTACGGCTCGCTCGAGGACACGTAGCCCAGGTCGAACAGAACCTTGTGCCAGAAGCGCGAGTACAGCAGGTGCAGCACTGCGTGCTCGACGCCGCCGACGTACAGGTCGACTCCACCGGGATCGTTGGGGCCGTGCAGTTCCGGACGCGGGCCCGTCCAGTACGCCTCGTTCTGCGGGTCGCAGAAGGCGTCCTGGTTGGTGGGGTCGATGTAGCGCAGCTGGTACCACGAGCTACCTGCCCACTGCGGCATGACGTTGGTGTCGCGGTGGTAGGTCTGCAGACCGTCACCGAGATCGAGCTCGACGTTGACCCAGTCGGTCGCCTTGTTCAGCGGGGGAGAGGGCTCGGAGTTGGCGTCGTCCGGATCGAAGGACACGGGTGCGTAGTCCTCGACCTCCGGAAGCACCACGGGCAGAGCCGAATCCGGCAGAGCGTGTGCGTTGCCGTCCGCGTCGTAGACGATCGGGAAAGGCTCGCCCCAGTAACGCTGACGCGCGAAAAGCCAGTCGCGCAGCTTGTACTGGATGGTGCCCTTGCCCTGGCCGCTCTCCTCGAGGCGACTGATGACGGTCGCCTTGGCCTCGGCAACGTCCAGCCCGTCGAGGTAGTCGGAGTTCACCAGCGGGCCGTCACCGGAGTACGCAGCCTCCGAAACATTGCCACCGGCAATAACTTCGAGAATATCCAGACCGAACGCGTTCGCGAACTCCCAGTCACGGTGATCGTGTCCCGGAACTGCCATGATCGCACCGGTGCCGTAACCCGTCAGAACGTAGTCGGCGATGAAGATCGGAACCTTGTGTCCGTTGACCGGATTGACGGCGTAGGAACCGAGGAAGACGCCAGTCTTCTCCTTGTTTTCCTGGCGCTCCAGGTCGGTCTTGGCGGCAATCGACTTACGGTATGCAGCAACAGCTTCCGCCGGAGTCGTGGCACCGCCAGTCCAGCGCGCGTCGACACCTTCGGGCCACTCGTCCGCGACGAGCTTGTCCACCAAGTCGTGCTCAGGAGCCAGCGTCACGTAGGTGGCGCCGAACAGCGTGTCCGGACGGGTAGTGAACACATCGACGCCGTACTCGCCTGCAGCAAAGGTAACTTCGGCACCGTACGAGCGTCCGATCCAGTTGCGCTGCATGGCCTTGACCTTGTCCGGCCAATCCAGGTACTCGAGGTCGTCGACCAGGCGATCGGAGTACGCGGTGATGCGCATCATCCACTGCTGGAGATGCTTACGGAAGACTGGGAAGTTTCCGCGGTCACTACGACCGTCGGCGGTGACTTCCTCGTTGGCCAGGACGGTACCCAAACCGGGGCACCAGTTGACCATCGAATCCGACTGGTAGACAAGGCGGTACGAGTCCAGAACCTTGGCCTTCGCGGCCACGTCCAACGAAGCCCACTCGCGTCCGTCTTCCAGAGCGCGCTCACCGGAATCGAACTCGGCTTCCAACTCGGAGATACGACGCGCCTTGCCGGCTTCCTTGTCGTACCAGGCGCCATGGATCTGCAGGAAGATCCACTGCGTCCAGTGGTAGAAGTCGACATCCGTCGTCGCGAGACTACGACGCTCGTCGTGGCCCAGACCCAGGCGTCGCAGCTGGCGCTTCATGTTGGCGATGTTGGACTCGGTGGTGGTCCGTGGGTGGGTACCCGTCTGCACGGCGTACTGCTCGGCCGGGAGACCGAAGGCGTCGTAACCGAGGGTGTGCAGGACATTGCGGCCCTGCATGCGATGGAAGCGCGCGAAGACGTCCGTAGCGATGTATCCGAGCGGGTGACCGACATGCAGGCCCGAACTCGAGGGGTACGGGAACATGTCCTGCACGAAGAGCTTGTCGGCGGGAACACCGTCGGGCGAGGAGAGCGGACCGACCGGATTGGGCGCGTTGAACGTGCCTTCCTCACTCCAGCGGTCCTGCCAGTGCTGCTCGATCTGGCCGGCGAGCTCCGCGGTGTAGCGGTGCTGCGGAGTTGCGTCGGCTGGTGAATCGGGGGACTGCGGAGACTCGGTCACTGTGGTCGCTATCTACTTGGCTGACGGAAATACCGATAACCAGGGTAGAGCCTGCACGACCCGGGCATACCATCAACTCCACTCGCGCCTATCCTGTATGGGTGATCGTTGTCGCTGTGGTGCTATTCGTGCTCGCTGTCGCCGTCGGTGGAGTTGCTGTCGCCGGACTGATCGGCAAACTCCCGCGCAACCGCTGGGCCGGTGTCCGCACCGAGGATTCCCTGCGGAGCGAGGAGTCGTTCGCCCTCGCCAACAAGGTGGCCGGTCCGACCATGCTCGCGGCCGCCGGAATGTTGGTCATCGGCGGAGTCGCAGCACTGACCATCGGCGGAGTCTTCGGCGTCGCAGTCGCGATCATCGCCGTCGTCGTCGCCGTCCTCACCGCCGGTTTCGGTGGAGGCATCGGTGCCCGTGCTGCCGCCGCACTCCCGCAGCAGAGCGGATGCGGTAACGACTGCAACTGCGGCGGACACTCCGAGCCTGCCGCAGACGAGGCGGTGGCGGAGACCTCCGAGGCCAAGGCGAACGCTGCCGCTTGCGGTACCGCTTCCTGCGGTGCCTGCGCGCTCAAGGATGCTTGCCAGCCGGCTCATTGATTCACGTGAAACATCGCGTGGTCGACCCGGCCGGGGTCGTATTCGGGCTAGTCGTTCCGCTGTTGTGTGCGGTCTTCGGCTTCGTCCTGACAAAAATTTGGGAGCCCCGCCTCCCGGAACAGATCGCGACTCACTGGACCACCACCTCGCCGGACGGATTCTCCACCCCGTCGGCCAACGCCTGGACCATTGCACTTCTGACGCTGCTCTTCGGTGGCGGCCTGAGTGCGATTGCTGCTCTTGCTCCCGCGATGCTGATGATGCGCCGATTCATGTTGGTTGTCGGGCTGAGCGTGGTCGGGCTCATCACGACAGTGAACTTCGCTTTGCTCTACACCCAACTCGATGTCACCGATCCATCCACGACGTCACTCCCGCTGTGGTCTATCGGTGTCGGCTTTGTCATCGGCGGGGTGCTGGGGTGGATCGGCGCCTCGTTCCTGCGTGACTACCGCGTCCGCACTCTTGCCACGATCGAACCCTCGGCCGGGTTGCCGCGAAGCCGCTGCGCTCTCCCCATCTCCGACGACGTCGGATTCAGCACCAAGGGGTCGGTGATCCTCACTGCGATCACTCTGGCGCCCGGAGTCATCATGGCGTTGGCGATGCGGTCACTCTGGCCGCTGTTCATCTTCGGGGCACTCGGACTGCTCGTCGTCAGCCTGGTTCGCTTCCGGGTGATCGTCGACGAACGGGAAATCCGGGTGATCAACATGGGGATGGCTGCGATGACCTACGGCATCGAGGAAGTTGTCGGAGCCGACGTCGCGGAGATCAAACCGTTCGCGGACTTCGGCGGCTGGGGACTCAAGACCAAGGGTCGTCGTAACTACGGCGTCGTCACCCGCACCGGGCCAGCGGTGGTCATCACGTTCGCTTGTGGCGACCGACTCACGATCACGACACCCGGAGCCGAAGACATCGCCGGGTCACTCAATCGATTGGCCGACGCCCGGACTCGGTAACCGCCGAGCCTGAACCGATCGCTTCCTGAGTCTTCTCGAGATACCCACACGCCGCAGCCCTGGCTTTGGTGACATCGCGTTCGGCGATGGCTTCGGCAACTCCCTGATGATGCGAAGACGTCAGCGACGGCGGATGCACCCCTTCGGTCACCTCGTAGGTGGCTCGAACTGTTTCGAGGATTCCGGCAAACAGATCTTTCAGCACGGGATTGTGGGCGGCATCGACAACGGCAATGTGAAACGCGAGATCGACGTCGACGAAGTTCTCGGCCGGGACGTCACGCTTGGTGGCCAGCTCACGAAGTATCCGGACGTCGTCGTCGCTGCGACGCTCACACGCCAACCGGACCGCTTCCATCTCGAGCGCACGACGCACTTCGAAGACGTATTTCATCTCGTCGACGGACGCGTGTCTGCCGAGCAGTCCGCCGATGTCGGTCCGAGCGCGCACGAAGGTCCCTGATCCGCGACGGATCTCCAGGACTCCCGTCGAGGTCAATGTCTTGATCGCTTCGCGCACGGTGTTCCGGCCGACGCCGAGAACACTCATCAGCTCCGGCTCGGTCGGAACACGATTGCCCACTGTCCAGACGCCGTCGGAGATCTGCGCGCGCATCCAGTCGAGGGATTGCTCGTACGCGGACTCTTTGCGAACAACGGTCATCAGCTCATCCTCACAGCATTAGCGGCGATCATTCCACTCACCTACGATACGTAGGACGACCCATGTATTTTCGCACTCTGTCTTCAGGAGGGGCTTCCCACGTCCGCCACAGCTGTCGCCACCGAAGAACGCACACGCCGCACCAATCGACACTTCTACGGCGTGGGCTACGTCCTCACCGTGATCCTCTTGGGCGCGAACATGCCCACCTCCGTCTACGGGCTCTACCGGACCGAGTTCGGATTCACGCCCACCATCCAGACGCTGATCTACGGCGTCTACGTCGCCGGCCTCGTTCCGGCATTGCTGTTCTTCGGACCGCTGTCCGACGCCCTCGGCCGACGCACCGTGCTCCTTACTGCACTCGCTCTGAGCGTCGTCGGCACGCTCGTTCTGGCATTTGCCGACGCGACGGTGTGGTTGTTCGTCGGCCGGATTGCCCAGGGAATCGCGGTGGGCGCGGCCAGTGCGGCGGGCAGCGCCGCATTGGTGGAGCAGGAACCGAAGTTCGATCACCGACGAGCAGCGCTCGTATCGACGGTGACGGGCGCGTTGGGCGGTGCGCTCGGACCACTCGTGTCCGGTGCAATCGCCCAGTACCTTCCACAACCGCTGCGGTTGCCGTATCTGATCTTCCTCGTCGCGTTCATCCCGGCACTGATCGTGTTGCTGCTACTTCCGCGGATCGGGGACGTCACACGCCCGAAGCGGTTCTTCCAGATGCCACATGTTCCCGCCGCCATTCGCGAGACTTTCTGGCTCAGCTCGCTCGCCGTCGCGCTGTCGTGGGGCGCGGTCGGGCTCTTCCAGTCGGTGGTCCCGTCGTGGATGACCAGCCTGCTGAACATCGACAACCTTCTACTCGGCGGCGGGGCGGCCGCACTGGTGATGATCTGCTCGGTGGTCGCGCAACTCGGCGGAAGCCGCATGGACCCGCGCACGTCCGTCACCGCCGGCCTGGGAATCCTCGCTCTGGGAATGATCGGCCTCCTCGTGGTCGACCTCGTCCCGAGCCTGGCACTGCTGGGCGTCATCACCGTCGTGGTCGGCGCCGGGCACGGTCTGGCGTTTGCCGGCGGCATGAAGCGCGTCAACGCCGCCGCCCGGACCCACGCCCGCGAGAGCCACGGCGGAGTTCTGGCCGCGTTCTTCACCGTCAGCTACGCGGGACTGGCGATCCCGTCGATCATCGCGGGTATCGCCATCACCCTCCAGGGAATGCAGACGGCCATCATCGAGCTGTCGATCATCGGGACGCTGCTGTGCCTGGCGGTGATGGGCTTCAACCTTCGTGGGGCTCGAGAGCCCGCTGAAGCTCGCCGTTATCCTTAGCCAGGTGAAGTTTCTCAGTAGGTTCTACATCGACGGGTTCATCCTCGGCATCATCATCGCCGGCGTGCTCGGAAGTGTGTTCCCGGTATCGGGTACCGCGGAGAGCATTCTGAACTGGGCCACCAAGATCGCCATCGGCTTCTTGTTCCTGCTCTACGGCGCACGGCTCTCGCCGCAGGAAGCCTGGAAGGGCGTCAAGCACTGGCGACTGCACACCGTCGTCCTCGCCGCGACGTTCGTGCTGTTCCCACTGATCGGCCTAGCACTGCGATTCCTGTCGCCGACGCTGATCAGCGACGAGCTCTACACCGGCATCCTCTACATGTGCCTGGTTCCGTCGACGGTTCAGTCTTCGATCGCGTTCACCTCGATCGCCAAGGGGAACGTCGCGGGCGCGATCGTCAGTGCGTCGTTCTCCAACCTGATCGGCGTCTTCGTCACACCGCTGCTGGTGGTTCTGCTGATGAACACCACCGGCCAGGCGACGGTCGACTTCTCGTCGATCCTCGACATCGTCGTGCAGTTGCTGATCCCGTTCATCGTCGGTCAGCTGATCCGCCCGCTGGTGATCGGATGGCTGCAGAAGTACGCCGAACCCACCAAGTACGTCGATCGCGGATCGATCCTCCTCGTTGTCTTCGCCGCCTTCAGCGAAAGCATGAAAGAGGGGATCTGGAGCACCATCACGATCTGGCAGATCGTGATCCTCACAATCGTGTGCTGCCTGATTCTCGCGCTGGTTCTCGGCGTGACCACTCTCGCGGGGCGCAAGCTCGGGTTCGATCTTCCCGATCAGATCGTCATCATCTTCTGCGGGTCGAAGAAGTCCTTGGCAACGGGCCTACCGATGGCGGCTGTACTGTTCGCGGGCCAGCCCGTCGGCCTGATCGTGTTGCCGCTGATGATCTTCCATCAGATCCAACTGATCGTGTGTGCTGCGATGGCGCAACGCTTCGCGAATCGGGATCCGGTCAGCGTCAGCTAGCGAGCAACTCGCCTCGGGTCGCGTCGACGCAGCCACAACCGCCCTGCAGTTCAGCACAATCGATGGACAGCGCATGGCGGACCGATGCCAGGTCGACGCAGTTCGCGCCGGTGCATTCGAGTGATCCGTCGGCATGCCGCAGCAAAGAATCGTGGCAGTGATCGACATCCGAAACACAATCCGCGCACTGGATCTGACGCTCAGCGATCATTGCTGCCACCTCTCTCGAAAACGATGACACAGGAATATCATCGACCTCCGACAAGTCAGTTTCGTTCCACCTCGATGGGGTGGCTGGCCAGCATCGCCACGGGTAGCGGCTGACGTCGTAGCACCCGTGCCCAGACATCGACTCGGGGCGGCGTCAGCACATCCGACGGCAGCGAGCTGATCACCATCCAGTCTTCACGCTCGAGCTCCGAATCCAGCTGGCCCAGAGTCCAACCCGAGTACCCGGCAAAAATGCGGATCCCTTCGACCAGAGGAGCAATGACCTCCGGGTCCGAGTCCAGATCCACCATGACTACCTTGCCGTCCACCCGCCGCAGGCCGGCGACGCCGTCGATCCGCGCACCGTTGCGAGCGATGCCCAGGCAAAGCGCCGAGTCACGCTTGACTGGTCCACCGATGTACAGGGCCGAAGGATGCGCGGTCAGCGGTGACCACTGCGGCAACACGTTCTGCACGGCCGTCTCACTCGGCCGATTGACGATGACGCCCAGGCTCCCGGCGTCGTTGTGCTCGATCATGTAGATGACGGTGCGGCGAAATGCGGGTTCCGTGAGATCGGTCGACGACACCAACAAACTGCCCGGACGAACCTCCGGTTCTATCCAGGCCATTCGATC
The DNA here is from genome assembly GCF_031763325.1 of Rhodococcus sp. SG20037. Lineage (NCBI taxonomy): Bacteria > Bacillati > Actinomycetota > Actinomycetes > Mycobacteriales > Nocardiaceae > Rhodococcus > Rhodococcus sp. SG20037. The sequence continues at coordinate 6,327,556 of NZ_CP134497.1, forward strand.
CTCGGGTTCTTCTGCGTGCGCCACAAGGACATCATCTCACCGACAACTGCGCGCGGAGGAACGAGACACAAGCGTGTTCAGGTCAGACCCGCCACATCGGCAAGTAGTGCCAAATGCCGCTCGAAAATCTCGCTCGCGTCGGTGAACGTATCGCTTCCGTACTGCCCGAACACCTCGAAGTTCACCGAACCGAACAGCGATACCCAGACGAGAGTTGCGCGCACCGCGGCATCCGGCGGCAGGTCGGTACCCAGTTCATTCCGCACTCCCTCGAGGTCCGCTGCCAACGTGTCACTCAGGCCCGGACCCTCTCGCACCGTCAGTGAACCCGCGCGATGGGCGGCGTCGATGATCCCGATCAGCCGGGTCACGACGAGGGTGCCGGGGCCGGTGGTCTGCTCGCCCGGAGCGTCGTAGCCGGGGACGGGGCTGCCGAACAACAGACCGTAGCGGGCCGGCTCCCGGATCGCCCAGCTCCGAACGGCGCGCCCGAGAGCAATGAACTGTCCGCGAAAATCTTCTGCTGCAACCGCATTCACGGCGGCGTCCACTTCCGCGCCCAGTTCCGTGTACCCGTCGACCACCAGCAAGGTCAGCAGTTCGTCCCGACTGGCGACATAGCGGTATACCGCTGAGGACACGACTCCCAGGTCACGCGCGACGGCACGCAGGGACAAAGCGGCAGCGCCGACGGCAGCGAGATGCTCGCGTCCGATACGGGTGATGTCCTGCAGCGTCTGTTCGCGCGCCCGCTCACGGGGAGTTCCAACCATGAGTCCATCTTGCCCCATTCCCGAGAGCAGCATCAACAAAAGAGAGCACTGCTCTTGACAGCGCTCGGGTGCAGGTGCATTCTTGAAAACGAGAGCAGTGCTCTCAGTTCACTCGAAACAAGAAGGAGCACACCATGTCGAACCTCGAAATCGTCACCGGAGCAGGACCCGTCGGATCCGCCGTCGCACTACAGCTCGCCGAGCAGGGAATCAACGTCCGGCTCCTGACCAGGTCCGGCAGCGGGCCCGAGCACCCGCTGATCGACCGCCGACGCGTCGACGTCTCGGATGCCGAGGCCCTGCGCTCGGTCAGCGAGGGCGCCACGGCCATCTACCACTGCATCCACGCTGCTTACAACGCAGCCGATTGGGAGCGGGAACTCCCGGCGGCCGAGAAGGTTGTGCTCGACGCGGCCGCATCCATCGGTGCCGTCGTGCTCTTCCCCGAAAGCCTCTACGCCTACAACTCCGACACCCTGATGACCGAATCCGATCCACGCAACGCCACCGGCGGCAAGCGCGGAGTGCGCACCGCGCTGCTGCGTGCTCGCGAGGCCTCTGCAACACCCACCGTCAGCGTCGTCGCCTCGGACTTCTTCGGTCCCCGCGTCCGCACTGCCCACGCCGGCGAGCGCGTGGTTCCGAAAGTCATGGCAGGTAAGAAGATTCGTGTCATCGGTTCCGCAGATCAGCCGCACTCCTTCACCTACATCCCCGATCTCGCAGCAGCGATGATCGCGGCGGCACACAACCCCGAACTTTGGAACTCCGTCCTCCACGCACCCACCGGCCCCGCGCTCACTCAGCGCAAGATCGCCGAGGCCTTCGCCCGCGCCGCCGGGGCATCCCCCGCCAAGGTGGGTGTCCTGCCCGCCTGGGTGCTCGACGCCGTCGGCAAGATCAACACCGACAGCCGCGAACTCGCGGAGATGAACTACCAGTTCACCAAGCCGTTCGTCATGGACTCGAGTGCCAGCGAAGTGCTGCTCGGACTCTCGCCGACGCCGCTCGATCAGGCCGCCGAAGAGACCGTCGCGTGGTGGCGCGCGGAACAGGCTCGCGCCGCTGCTGCCTGAACCTGCAGGTGGGCCGGGCATCACTCAGATCTGCGTGAGATAGCGTCGACTGAGAGCGGCGATGGCCACGAAACACGCTGCAACGAAGATCATCCCGATGCGTACCCCACCAACGGAGTTCGACGCACTCAGAGCGATGCCCAGGGCCGCGACGCCGATCGCCATGCCCGTTTGACGGGAGGTATTCAGTACCCCCGAGGCAAGTCCGGCGAACGATTTGTCGATCACTGCCATGGCCGTTCCATTGCAGCTGGGGCCGAACACACCACACCCGAGACCGACGAGGGCGGTCCCCGCCATCACCACAGGCCAGGTATCGCTGTCCCCGATCGCGGTGCACAGGAGCGCGCCGATCGCAGCAGTGGAAGCACCGACAGTCAGGAGCCAGCACATACCGCGACCTGCCCACACGCGATTGAGGACCAGCGTTCCGAACGTCCACAACACTGCAAACGGCAGAAAGAACAGTCCTGTCCGCAGCGCTGAAGAGCCCCAGTAGGACTGGATGAATATCGCGAGCATGAATTGCATGCCGTAGGCCCCGAATTGGAAGGCGAATCCGTTCGCTATGGATGCAGAGAACGCCGGCTTACGGAAGATCGACAGCGGCAGAACCGGATGCCGGGTCCGGCCCTCGACGACGAAGAACCCGACGAGCGTTGGCACACATCCGAGTAGCAACGCCAGCGCCAACGGATCACCCCACCCGCGGGAGCCGCCTTCGATCAAACCGGCTACCAGAAGGGCAAGTCCGGCGATGCCGAGGACCTGCCCGGGAACGTCATAGGATTCCGCATCGCGCGTCGCGGTTTCACGGACATGCCGCCAGCACAGCCAGAGGGCTAGAACGCCGATGGGGACATTGACGAAGAAGATCGAGCGCCAACCGATGAACTCGGTGAGCAGGCCTCCTCCGATCGGCCCTGCTACCAATGCGATTCCGCCCGTTGCACCCCACATCGTGATTGCCTTGGCACGCGCGATCGGATCCGGATAGGTGCGTGCAATGATCGCCAGTGTCGTTGGAAGAAGCCCGGCAGCAGCAATACCTTGCAGGCAACGAAATGCCATCAGCAACCCCAGGTTCGGGCTTATTGCGCACAACAGAGAAGCCGCCGTGAAGCCGCCCAACGACCACAGGAAGACACTGCGGGAACCGACTCGGTCCGCCAGAACTCCCGCTGTGAGCAACAGGCTGGCCAGAGGAACCGTGTAGATGTTCACCAACCATTGCAAAGCGGCAATGGAGCCACCGATGTCGCGTTCGATTGCCGGTAACGCGATGTTGAGAGCGCTCCCGTCCAACAGGATCATGAAGAATCCAAGACAAACCGCAGTCAGCGCCAGTGCCTGAACCCTTGAAGCACTCACTGGTGCAGTATGTTTCGTGCCGCCGGAGACTGCGTCACCGACCGAGCTGTCAGCAGAGATGTTGCTCGTGCCCATAGGAGGCCCCCGTCTCCGGAATTTCTGTACCTGCAAGTACAACAGCTTTCACAGAGACTGTACATACCCATAGGTACAATGTCTGTATGGGTAGCGCGGAACGGCTGATCGCAAGCATGCAAGAACTGTTGTGGGAGCGTGGCTACTCCGGAACAAGCCCACGTGCCGTGCAGAAAATGGCTGACGTCGGGCAAGGCAGCATGTACCACCACTTCCAGGGGAAAGCGGACCTGGCGGTGGCCGCAGAGCATCTCATGGGGCGCGAACTACAAGCGCAAATCACCGAACGACTCAGCTCCGGCGAGACGACCGTCGACAAGATCGCTGCCTTCCTCACGATCGACGAACACGTCCTCCGCGGGTGTCGGCTCGGGAGATTGGTCCAAGACTCCGAGGTCGCATCCAACGACGAGTTGCGAGCACCGATCCAGACCATGTTCGTGTGGATTCAACAGAACATCGCATCCACACTCGAAGACGGGCGCAGCAACGGTGAAATCCGTCCCGATGCGAACATCGAAGCTCTCGCCACCACCATTCTCGCAGTGCGGCAAGGTGCTTACGTCCTCGCTCGTGCTGCCCAATCCGAAGAACCGTTTCGAAAGGCGGCCGACGGGCTGATCGAAATGCTCACCCACGGGGTTTGCGTGTAAAAGTTCAACGATGCTCCAGTAGGCCATGTCGCCGTTCTGCTCCAGTCAACTCTTGACGCAAGAACGGAACGGGTGTTCACTTCTTCACATGGCCTATCGCCGCACTCCGGCAGTACAGGAAAGATTGGACGCACAACGCGCCCGGCTGCTCGAGGCCGCCACGACGGCAGTGGCAACCCACGGCTATGCGGGATGTTCCATCGCCGCGGTGGCCAAGAACGCCGGCGTCGGCACCGGGACGCTGTATCGACATTTCGACGGCAAGGGCGAATTGTTCGCCGAAGTGTTCCAATCAGTCTGCAGCCGTGAGGTATCCGCAGCTCGGGACGCCGGAGACAATGCCCGAAGTCTGGAAGGCAACCACCGCTCCGCGGTATCAGCGTCTGTTCGGACCTTCGCCGAACGTGCCATGCGCGCACCGGTTCTCGCCTATGCCCTGCTGGTGGAACCGGTGGACCCACTCGTCGACGAACAGCGTCTCATGTTTCGCGAATCGTTCCGCGATTGCCTGGCCACCGCAATTCGTTCGGCAGTCGACACCGGTGAGATACCGCCACAGGACGCCACTCTGACGGCAGCGTGCATCGTCGGGGCAATCGGCGAGGCCCTGATCCTTCCACTGCGCGGAGGCACCACCGATCCCGCTGCGATCGACGCCATTCTCGCCCTCACCCTTCGATCGTTAGGGAGCTTCGATGACACCCACGCATGAAGTCACCAATCAGGTTCCGCCCCTGATCGATTACGACGCAGCCGAATACGCGCCGATCCTCGAGGCACTCCACCGTGAAGGCGCATCGGATGCACTCGAAGAGGTTCATCGCGTCGGGATCCGCGCCGGCAGTGCTCAGGCCCAGGAGTGGGGCGATCTGGCCGAGGAGCACCCACCTGTTCTGAGAACCCACGACCGCTACGGCAACCGCATCGACGAGGTCCGTTACGACCCCGCCTATCACCAACTCATGAGCACCGCAGTGGAATTGGGACTGCACGGCGCTCCGTGGGTTGACCCGAATCGACACGCACACCTCGTCCGCGCCGCGAAGATGGCCGTGTGGGGTCAAACCGATGCCGGCCACGGCTGTCCCATCTCCATGACGTACGCCGTGATCCCCGCGCTGCGGCACAACGCGGATCTGGCCGCGCAGTACGAACCCCTCCTGACCACGCGGCACTACGATTCGGCGCTGAAAGCTCCCCTCACCAAACCCGGATTGATCGCCGGTATGTCGATGACGGAAAAACAGGGCGGTTCGGATGTTCGTGCCGGAACCACAAGGGCAGTGCCACAATCCGACGGCAGCTACCTGCTGACGGGCCACAAGTGGTTCACCTCCGCGCCGATGTCGGACGTGTTCCTCGTCCTCGCCCAGGCGCCGGGCGGTCTGTCGTGCTTCTTCCTGCCTCGGGTCCTGCCGGACGGCTCGCTCAACAACATGTTCCTGCAGCGTCTGAAGGACAAGTTGGGCAATCATTCCAACGCGAGTAGTGAGGTCGAGTACCGCGACGCTCTCGCATGGATGGTCGGCGAGGAAGGCCGGGGCGTGCGCACCATCATCGAGATGGTCAACATGACCCGGTTGGACTGCACGATCGGCACGGCCACCGGCATGCGCGTCGGCACCATGCAGGCAGTTCACCACGCGACGCATCGAAGTGCTTTCGGCGCCAACCTGATCGACCAACCCTTGATGCGAAACGTTCTGGCAGATCTGGCGGTGGAATCGGAAGCGTCGACCACGGTCGCGATGTGGCTGGCCGCTCTGACCGACCGCGCAACCGCAGGCGATGCCCACGCCAGCGCACTACGACGCATTTCGTTGGCCGTGAGTAAGTACTTCGTCTGCAAGCGCGGACCGATCCACGCTGCCGAGGCACTCGAGTGTCTGGGCGGAAACGGATACGTGGAGGAATCCCGGATGCCGCGCCTCTATCGCGAGGCTCCGCTCCTTTCGGTGTGGGAGGGTTCCGGCAACGTCGCGGCGCTCGACACACTGCGGGCGATGGCCAAGCAACCCGAAACACTGCAGGTGTTCTTCGACGAGCTGAAACGAGCCAGTGGAGTGGACGGCCACTTCGATCAGGCCGTGCGGGATCTCCAGGCGGCTTTCGGCGATTTCGACGACATCGAATACCGGGCACGAAAGATCGTCGGCGACATGGCGCTCGCACTGCAGGCCTCGCTGTTGCTCCGCTACGGGCACCCCGCGGTGGCCGACGCGTTCTGCGCGAGTCGGCTCGGAAACAGCTGGGGGAGTGTGTTCGGAACGCTGCCGAGGGGCGTCGACGTCGCGCCGATCCTCGAGCGGGCCACCGTCAAGATCGGCGCCTGACCCACCCACTACAGTTTCCGCTTATGAACCGAGCCTCGAACCGCCGCGAGGCCTGGCAGCGCGTACTGCACACCCTGCGTGAATCACCCGGCCTCGGAAGGCTGGCGCTCGTCCGCTTTTCCAGCCAGTTCGGCGACGGAATGTTCCAGGCCGCGCTCGGCGGCGCAATCCTCTTCAACCCGGAACGCGAAACCGATCCGGTGGCGATAGCGGCCGGCTTTGCCGTACTGCTCCTTCCTTATTCGGTGATCGGCCCCTTTGCCGGCGCTCTGCTGGATCGTTGGGACCGCCGCCTGGTGCTCCTGTGGGCGAGCGTGCTCCGCGGGCTCTTCATCCTGACCACTGCGGTGCTGCTGGTCGCCGGCGGCGGTGACACTCTGTTGTTGACCTGTGCGCTTGCTGCAATCGGAGTCAGTCGCTTCGTCGGGGCAGGCGTATCCGCAGCCCTGCCGAAGGTCGTCCGACAATCGTGGCTGGTGGCAACCAATTCCGTTCTCACAACGGCTGGTTCGGTGGTAGCCGCTCTTGGTGCTTCGGCAGCGGTGGCGATCATCGGCATGATCGGCGCGGGGGATCGAGCGTCAGGCGCCGCCGTGGCCATCGCAGCACTGGGATCGGTGATCGCGGCCCTCGCCGCGGCCAGGTTCACGGCCCGCTCACTTGGTCCGGTCGCCGACGAAGTGGTCCGCGCCAGTGCCGTCCGTTCGGTGACGGCCGGACTGCGCACCGGGGCAACCGCTGTCTGGGAGGCGCCCGGCGTCACCACGGCGATGATCGGAATCGGAGCGCACCGCATCTGCTTCGGCATCAACACCCTCATCATGGTGCTGGTCCTACGCGACACCTCGAACGGCTCCCAATTACCCGGAGGGATGGCCGGATTCGGCGTCGCCGTCGGCGCCACGGCAATCGGAATGCTGATCGCGGCATTGATCACACCGTTCCTCATCCCGCGGATCGGTCGCTCACGGACGATCACCTACGCCCTGGTGTGCGCGGTTCTCGTCCAGCTCGTCTTCGTGACCACGCTGACTCAGGGGTCGCTGCTGATCGCCGCTTTCCTGCTCGGCATCGCCGGCCAGTCCGTGAAACTCAGCGGCGACGCGGCCATGCAGATCGACATCGACGACGACCGTCGAGGTCAGGTATTCGCCCTGCAGGACACCGTGTTCAACGTCGCGTTCATCGGTGCGATCGCGGCAGCGTCGACGGTGATCGCACCCGACGGCAAGAGCGTCGGCCTGGCCGTTGCCGGTGCGGGTGTCTATGCCGCCGGATTGTCAGCGGTGCTGATCAACCGCAAGAAACGAGAAACTAGCCCTGCTGGGTAGCCCACCACTTCAGCAGTTCGGCCTCGGCCTCGTCACGCTCGAGCGGGCCGCGATCCAGACGTAGTTCCTTGAGGAACGTCCATGCCTTGCCCACCTGCGGGCCGGCCGGGATGTTGAGCAGCTCCATGATGGCGTTGCCGTCGAGGTCCGGACGCACCCGAGCAAGGTCTTCCTGCTCGGCGATGCGCGCGATCCGCTCTTCGATGTCGTCGTACGTGGCCTGCAGCTGCGCGGCGCGACGCTTGTTGCGTGTGGTGCAGTCGGCCCGCACGAGCTTGTGCAAGCGGGGGAGCAGCTCGCCCGCGTCGGTAACGTACCGCCGCACCGCCGAGTCGGTCCACTGTCCCTTGCCGTAGCCGTGAAAACGCAAGTGCAGGAACACGAGCTGTGAGACGTCGTCGACCATCTGCTTCGAGAACTTCAGTGCCCGCATGCGCTTGCGCACCAGCTTGGCGCCGACCACCTCGTGGTGGTGGAAGCTGACACCGCCGCCCGGCTCGTTACGCTTGGTATCCGGCTTTCCGATGTCGTGAAGCAGTGCTGCCCAACGCAATACGAGGTCCGGATCGCCTTCTTCGAGATCGATCGCCTGCTGGAGCACCGTGAGGGAGTGCTGGTAGACGTCCTTGTGCTGGTGATGCTCGTCGATCTCGAGCTTCATCTGCGGAACCTCGGGCAGCACGTATGCAGCCAGTCCGGAGTCGACCATCATGTTGATGCCGTCCACCGGGTACATGCCCAGCATCAGTTTGTTCAGCTCCACCTGCACACGCTCGGCGGTGATTCGCTCGATCTGCGACGCCATCTCCTTGATGGCCTCGAAAACACGATTGTTCAACGTGAAACCAAGCTGCGAGACGAACCGGGCTGCGCGCAGCATCCGCAGCGGATCGTCGTTGAACGAGTTTTCCGGCGCCGACGGCGTATCTAGCTCTCCGGCCAACAGGGCGTCCATGCCGTTCAGCGGATCGACAAACGTGTAGGAACCGTCCGCGCCGATCTTCATCGCCATCGCGTTGACGGTGAAATCGCGGCGCACCAGATCGTCGGCCAACGTCGTGCCGTACTCGACTATCGGATTACGAGAGACGCGATCGTAAGCGTCGGCCCGGAAGGTCGTGATCTCGATCTCCTGGCCGTGCTTGATGGCGCTGATGGTCCCGAACTCGATGCCGGTGTCCCACTGCTTGTCCACCCAGCCCTTGAGCAGAGCCTGAACCTTCTCCGGCCTGGCGTCCGTCGTGAAGTCCAGATCGCCACTGAAGCGGCCGAGGATCGCGTCGCGAACACTGCCACCCACCAGGAACAGCTCGTGACCGGCCGCAGCAAAACGCTCACCGAGCGGGTTCAACACGTCGGACAACGTGCCGAGCGTTGCAGTGGCGTCGGCAAGCAGTCGTAGGCGGCGATCAGCATCGGAGGTAGGGACAGTCACGTGAAAGGAGCTTACTTAAGGTGCGCAAATAGCAGAACGCGCATACGAACGCGATAGACCGCTTTGCGCGGGTTACCGGGCAACGCTGCAACGCCAACTAGTATCGATGAGGTGTCTGGTGCCGAACGAACAAACAGGAGTCGCCGCAACCCGCGGCGTCGACCTGCCGTCGGCAACCCCGATAAACCTTTGATGCGAACCGTCCGTGAAACTTCTGCGGGCGGCTTGGTCGTCGACGGCTGGGGAGGACCCCCGGAACGCCTCTGCGCTGCACTGATCGGCCGAACCGACCGCCGCGGACGCCTGCTCTGGTCGCTACCGAAGGGCCATATCGAACAAGGTGAGACCGCTGAGCAGACCGCGATGCGTGAGGTCGAAGAAGAAACCGGTATCCAGGGAACCGTCCTGGCACCGCTGGGCAGCATCGACTACTGGTTCGTGACCGAAGGTCGACGCGTCCACAAGACCGTGCACCACTATCTCCTCCGCTTTCTCGGCGGTGAACTCTCCGACGAGGACATCGAGGTCACCGAAGTCGCTTGGGTGCCGCTGACGGAATTGCACTCGCGCCTCGCATACGCCGACGAGCGCAAACTCGCAGAACTCGCGTCCCAGATGATCGCCGAGATGCCGCGAACGGAAATACGGCAAGAACAGCGCCCGAAGGAACCGGACGCCGGATGAGAATGGCACTGCGGCGGGCCGGTGTGGCCGCTCTGGTGATGGCCGCTGTCGGTTTCGGGCCTGCAACGACGGCCGTCGCATGGGCAGCGCCGTCCAGCCAGCCCAGTGAGCGCGCCCCGGCGCGAAACACCAACGATGCCAAATTTCTGCAGCTGACCATCGACTCCACCGCACCGACCACGGTGACGACCACCAGCGACCGCAACGTCGTGGTCAAGGGGACGGTGAAGAACGTCGGTGACCGTCCCGTCGAGGACGTCGGAGTGAGGCTGCAACGCGCTCCCGCGATCGACTCCAGTTCGGACGTGCGCGCAGCACTCGACTTCGACCAGGCCGTTTTCGACACGGTCGGCGAATTCGACACCGTTGCCACCACCCTCGACACCGGCCAGTCCAAGCAGTTCACGCTCACCTTGCCGTTGCGGAGCACTACCGGGTTGTCTCTCGACATCACCGAACCGGGCGTCTACCCGATGCTCGTCAACGTGAACGGCACCCCGGAGTACGGCGGTGCCGCCCGACTCGACGACGCACGCTTCTTGCTCCCCGTCCTCGGTGTGCCGGCCGCAGCCGAATCGAACGCCACAGCCGGAACCCCCAGTTCGTCCGCCACGGCCGTCGTTCCCCCCGACACGTCCGCCCCGATCGGCGTCACGCTCATGTGGCCGCTGGCCGACGCGCCACGACTCGTCGGCGGAATCCCCGGCGCGGTCAACGAGCCCGTACGCCTGATCGACGACGAACTTGCCACCGAACTTTCCGACGGCGGCCGTCTGGACGCGTTGGTCGATGCGGTGGAGAACGCCACCAAGCCCGAGAGCGATACCGATCGCCGCGTCACGGATGCGCTCTGCCTGGCAATCGACCCCGACCTTCTGATCACCGTCGAGAACATGACTCGCGGATACCTCGTGGCCGACAACTCGTCCGACCCCACCGGGCCGTCGCACGAAGGCCGCGGCAGCGACGCCGCCAACCAGTGGTTCGGCCGGGTGAAGACGCTCGCGTCCTCGATGTGCACGACGGCGGTTCCGTTCGCGCAGTCCGATCTCGCCGCGGTCACCTCGGTGGCCAATCCGGAGTTGACGGCTACCGCGCTCACACGGCCGGCGGACATCGTCGACAACATCCTCGGCGTGACCTCACTGCGAGATTTCGTCTGGCCGGATTCGGGTGTCCTCGACTCGGCCACCGCAGAGGTGCTGAGCGTGAATCCCACCACAGCGATGGTGGCTGACACTTCCGTCGACTCGGCAGCTCCGCAGCTGTCGTCGCGGATAACCGGCTCACTCGACGCGCTTGCCTTCGACACCTCGGCGGCAGCGGCGCTGGCCGCCACCGGCTCGGAGCCGCAGGTCCCGTCGTACATCCCCGACGACACCGCGCCGACCATCGACATCGAATCGCGCAGCGCCCGACGTCAGGACGCGCTGGGGGCGATGGCCTGGGCCGCGCTGACGCCGACGTCGCTGCCGCGCAATCAGATCTTCGCGCCGCCGCAACTGTGGACCGCCGACAGCAACGACGCCACGGCGGTGCTCTCGATGCTCGCGACCCTCATCCGGTCCGGGCTCGCCTCACCTCAGGCCCTGCCGGCACTGCTCGGCAGGCAACCGGGCGCGACGGACGCCGCCACGCTCGACTACCCGGACCGGGCTACCCAGGACGGTCCGCAAACGTCCGTCGTCGAGACCGCAACCACCCAACTTCCGCGTATCGACGGGCTCGAAGCTTCGCTCGTGGACGATCCGGCGGCTTCGCTCACCCCCCGGGGATTCACGGCGCCGCTCCGCGAAGATCTGCTCCGCTCGATGACCTTGGCCGATCGCCGCAACGTCGACTCCGCGTCGGTCAATCGGGCGGAGCGCGCTGCGACCATCCGCGCCGACAACGTCACCGAAGCCGTCGACGGGATGTACCGGGCCGTCAGTGTGGTGTCTCCGGGCGGCGTCTACACCCTCGCGTCGGGGCAGAGTCCGCTCCTGCTGGTGGCGCGCAACGAGCTGCCCATCGCCATCAACGTCGACCTGCGTGTGGAAGCCCCACCCGAGATGCAGATCAGTGACATCGGTCCCAAACAGCTTCCGCCGCGAGGTAGCCGACAGTTGACTGTGCCCGCGGAAATGAACGATTCTCGCAAGCTGGAAGTCAACTTCTCGCTGACCACGACAGATGGCCGCCAATTGGGTACGCCGACCAGCGTGACCGTACGGTCGAATGCGTACGGTCGTCCCCTGGCCGCCGTGACGGCGACAGCGGGAGGGTTGCTGCTGTTCCTGGCAGGGCGACGGCTGTGGCATCGATTCAAGGGTCAGCCGGACCCAGCAGATGAAGGGTACGAACGCTCATGACCGGGAATCCACCCGAGGAGGGTCGCCGCTCGGCGATCACCCGCAAGAGTGCCACGACCCGCTCGCATCCTCGGATGCCACCGTGGGAGCGCGGTTACCCGATCCAGCCGGTCAACCCGGACGCACGTTTCGACGACGCACCCACCATGACCATCCCGGTGATCCGCGACTACCCCCGGTACCGCGAAGCCGAGATGGAATTCGCCGACCGGCAGACGACCACGTCGGACGAGTTCGACACCGACGCCCATGTCCAGGTCGGGGAACGCAAGGAGACGAACTCTCGACTCCTCGCGGCAACGGGTTCCATCGCGATCGCGACGCTGACGAGCCGCATCACGGGATTCGCCAAGCAGTTGATGATCCTGATGGTCCTCGGCCCCGCCATCGCCAGCTCGTTCACCGTCGCCAGCCAGATTCCGAACATGATCGCGGAACTGGTTCTGGGCGCCGTGCTGACCGCCATCGTCGTCCCCGTGCTGGTTCGCGCCGAGCGGGAGGACGCCGATCACGGCGAAGCGTTTGTCCGACGCCTCTTCACGGCGTCGCTCGTTCTACTCGGCATGGCCGCGCTGCTCGCGACCCTGGCAGCACCCGTACTCACCAAATACGTCTTCCTGTCCGAAGACGGCAAGGTCAGCACCGACCTGACCACGGCGCTGTCGTATCTGCTTCTGCCGGCAATCCTGTTCTACGGGCTGTCGGCGCTGTTCACAGCGTTTCTGAACACCAGACAGATCTTCAAGCCCGGAGCCTGGGCTCCCGTACTCAACAATGTCGTCGTCCTCGTGGTGCTCGTGGTCTATCGCCTGACTCCGGGTGAGATCTCGCTTGATCCGGTCTCGATGGGCGATGCAAAGCTGCTTACCCTCGGCATCGGCATCACCATCGGCGTCATCGTGCAGGCAGCCAGCCTGATCCCCGCGCTACGCCGCGAGAAGATCTCGCTCAAGCCGCTGTGGGGTCTCGACGACCGCCTGCGCCAGTTCGGCGGCATGGCCGTCGCCATCGTCTTGTACGTCCTGATCAGCCAGATGGGCATGATCTTCGCGACCAAGATCTCCTCCCACGCCGACGAAGCCGGCCCTGCCATCTACAGCCAGGCCTGGTTGCTCCTGCAGCTCCCGTACGGCGTGCTCGGAGTGACGGTTCTGACGGCGATCATGCCGCGCCTGAGCCGCAACGCTGCTGCCGACGACACCCCGGCCGTCGTGGACGATCTGTCGGTCGCAACGCGTCTGACCATGATCACGCTGGTTCCGATCATCATGTTCCTGACCTTCATGGGCCCGCAGGTCGGTGAAGCGCTCTACGGTTACGGCCGCTTCGGACCCGAACAGGCCGAACGACTCGGCACCGCTGTGAGCTGGTCGGCATTCACGTTGATTCCGTACGCACTGGTCCTGATCCAACTTCGAGTGTTCTACGCCCGCGAACAGGCCTGGACGCCGACGTGGATCGTTCTCGGCATCACTGCAGTGAAGATCGCTTTCTCGGCGCTGGCTCCGGTCTTCGCGTCCAACAGCGATCAGGTCGTGATCCTGCTCGGTGCGGCCAACGGTCTCGGCTACATCACCGGCGCCGTCATCGGCGGATACCTCCTGCACCGCAGCCTCGGAAACCTGCAGATGGCCAACGTGGGCAAGACAGTCTGGTCCGTCGTACTCGCCTCGCTGGCCGGTTCGCTGACCATGCTCGCGGTCGACCGCGTCCTCGGATTCGATCAACTCACCGAGCGTTTCGGCGGACCTGGCTCGATGGTTCGCGTCGCCGTCGGCGGCATCCTGATGCTCGCGATCACCTTCACGATTCTCTACTTCAAGAAGGTTCCGGAAGTCCTGTCGGTAACGGTTGCGGTCTCCCGCAAGATTCGTTCACTGACAGGTCGCGCCGAACCGGACACACGTAACAACACCGACGACGACGTCACCGAGCTGATTCCTGCAATCAGAACGGAATCAAACGAGCAAGAACGACCGGGTGCGCTCCCGTACCCTGGTCATGGGCGTACAGGATCGCAACCCGCGCGTATTCGGGGACGGGCTATCGATGGAGAAGGAGCGAGGGTGAGCGACGACAACGTTTCCGGCAACAAGAGTGCCGGGACTTCTGCCGTGAAAGCGTCCGAACAGAAGTCAACGGCATCGTCGGGCACACCTGCATCCACGAGTTCCTCCGCATCTGCCGGCCAGAAGCCACAGCAGGGTCAGAAGCCACAGCAGGGTCAGAAGTCACAGCAGCCCGCACAGCGACCGCAGCAGGGCCAAAGCCCGCAGGGTCAGAAGCCGCAGCCGCCGGTGCAGAAGGCCGCTCCGCCGGTACCTCCGGTCAGTGTGTCCAAGACACCTTCGGCGCCCGTGTCGAAGACACCTTCAGCACCTGTCTCGAAGACACCCGCGCCGAAGACGCCTGCTCCGGACAAGAAGGCACCCGAATCTCAGAAGACGGCTGCCGCTCAGACACCGCCCACTGCACCTCGCACACCTGCCGCCGGATCCGCATCACGACCGGCCCAGCGACCGATGCCCCGTGGACCGAAGCTCATCCCGGGCGCATCTGTCGCCGGCGGACGCTACCGTCTGCTCGCGCCGCACGGCGGAACCCGCGGACTGCAGTTCTGGGAAGCTCTCGACGTCAAGCTCGACCGTGAAGTAGCCCTGACGTTCGTCGACGCCGATCAGCGCGGTGACGACGACAGCCAGTCCGGACCGCAGGCAGTTCTCTCACGCACTCTGCGCCTGGGACGAATCAACTCGCCCGGTCTGGCTCGCGTCCTCGACGTCGTCCGCGGAAGCTCGGGCGGCATCGTCGTCGCCGAATGGACTCCCGGCCGTTCGCTGCGTGAGATGGCCGAGACGACGCCGTCGCCGATCGGTGCGGCCCGCGCCATTCGCGCCCTCGCGGCGGCTGCCGAAGCTGCTCACCGCACCGGCGGTGCGCTGTCCATCGACCACCCGGACCGCGTTCGCATCAGCATCAACGGTGACGCCGTACTGGCGTTCCCGGCGACGCTTGCCGACGCCGATTCCACCAGCGACGTCCGCGGTCTCGGCGCCATGCTGTACTCGCTCATCACGGCGCGCTGGCCGCTGGCCGAACCGTCCGCCGGTCCCGTCGGTGGTTTGCTTCCCGCCGGCCGCGGCGCCGACGGGAACATCGTCGAGCCTCGGGTCGTCCGTCCGGAGGTTCCGTTCGACATCTCGGCCGTTGCGGTTCGAGCGTTGCAGTCGGAGAGTGGAATCCGCACTGCTGCCACCGTGCAGCACATCCTCGATCAGGCGTCCGTCGTCAACGACAAGACGGAAATGATTCCGGCACTTCGTCTCGGCCACCGCGAACAGGGTGCGTCGGGTCATGCACTGAACGACCCCGAAGCCATCGAGGCCGAGAAGAAGAAGTCGACGCGGATGCTCGCGGCACTGACGGCGCTCGGTGTCTTCACCGTGATCGTCCTGATTCTCCTTGTGGTGTGGGTAGCGAGCTTCCTCTCGGGTGGCAGTAACGACACCCCGCTCAGCGAGCAGAGTTTCGGACTGACCACCGAAGCCACTGCGCCCGAGAACAATTCACCGGCGCCCGCACCGGCGGCAGCAACCGTTCCGGTAGCTTCCTCGGCCGTAACGGTGTTCTCACCCCAGGGGACGCCGGATCAGCCGGCAACAGCGAAGAACGCCATCGACGGCAATCCGGCCACCGCATGGTCGTCGGATTCGTACTTCCAGCCGTTCCCGTCGCTGAAGAACGGTGTCGGCCTGATGGTGACGCTTGCCGATGCCGCCAACCTGAAGAACGTTGCGATCACGTCTGATTCGCCGGGAACCGTCGTTGAAATCCGTTCTGCCCCTTCTGCGAATACTTCGCTGGATCAGACCAAGGAAATCGGATCGGGTGTCCTGAAGAACGGCGTGACCGACATTCCAGTCACGTCGGACGGCTCGGGTCAGTATGTCCTGGTTTGGATTACGCAGCTCAGCACCGAATCCGGACAAAACCAGACATCCATCTCGGAGATTGCATTCACTGCTGCAAAGTGATCGCCCTTGGCCCTTCTGAAACCTACCGACTGGGCTAATATCCGCCCGTGCACAGTTATCGGGGGGGCACCGGGGGCGGAGCCGGAAAATTCGAATCCAGAAGTTTCGAGAACAAGAATCTCGAGGCGACGGATTTCGAATTGTTGACTGCTCATGTCGAGGGCGATCGGCATGCGTTCCGTGAACTACTGATCAGGCATCAGGATCATCTATGGCACGTTGCCCGGCGTACGAGCTACTCGGACGAGGACGCGGCCGACGCACTCCAGGAGGGTCTGCTCTCCGCGCACCGCAAGGCAGCGAAGTTCCGCGGCGACGCGGCGGTGCGTAGTTGGCTCCACACCATCGTGGTCAATGCCTGCCTCGACCGGATCCGACGCAACAAATCACGGGCGGCGTTCTCTTTGTCTTCGGAGAACGCGGAGGAACCCCGCGATCACCGCGACTATGCGGCGACAGTGGACATGAGCCTGACCGTCGAACAGGCACTGGCATCGCTGCCGCCTGAGCAGCGTGCTGCCGTCGTCGCCGTCGATGTCGAGGGGTATCCGGTAGCCGAGGCCGCCGAGAGGTTGGGAGTGCCCGTAGGGACCGTGAAGAGTCGCTGCGCCCGCGCGCGCAAGCGTCTCGCCGCCCAGTTGGAGGACTTTCGCGAAGGCGGGAACCATTCGTGAACCGGCCGCGTCCTATCTTGTAAGGGTCCGCACCGACTGCCGAGGGAGGGTTCATGACAGATCCGTCTGTTCGCGTTCCGTCGCCTCCGTTTTCGGAAGACCTACTCGCAGATCTTCACGCCGGGGTTCTCGATCCCGAAACCAGTGCAGCCCTGTGGCCGGTGGTACACGCAGATCCTGACGCCCATGCATTTGTCACCGCCCTTGACGGCGTCACGGCATCACTCGCGACACTGAACTCGAGCAAGGCCACTCACGAACGGATTCCGAATTCGCTTGCCGAGCGAATCAATTCGGCACTGGATCTACAGTCAGAACAGCTGGAGCCGCCAGCTGAGGCAGCTGTCGTGCCGTTCCGGCGGCGCCCACAAGCGTGGGTTCTCGGTGCCGCAGCAGCCGTGTTGGTAGCCTTCGTGATCGTTGTTGTCGGAACCCGAGATTCCGAACCTGCCGAAAGTGTTGTTGCTCAACCGAGCACACCGGCGACGTCTGCTGTCAACGATCCGGATTCGGCGTCTCTGCTCTCACTCGTCGGATCCAAAAACCTTGGACCACTGGATGATCCATCCAAACTTGCCGGATGCCTACGCGCCAACGGCATCGACGAGCGCCGGCCTTTGCTCGGTTCCGGCGAGATTCGCATCGACGGGGCGCCGGCGATAGTCCTACTCTTCACGGGATCGCAGCCGCGTCAGATCACTGCACTGACTGTCGGCATCAACTGCAGCGACGGGAATCCGAATACGTTGTCGGTCAAGAACATCGGCTGACGTCGACGGTCAGCGCGGCGATGCCGCCGGGAGTAAGAGCTCGAGGATTCTTTCGCGTAGCGCATCTGTATCGTCCTCGACCGCTATCAGACTCGAAAACATCGCTGCCCCGGCCGCCAATACCAGCACGGCCTTGGCATCGAGCAGTGCCGATTCAGGATCTTCGGCGTTCTGAAGGAACAGTTGCGTACTCGGTCCACTGAACCCGCGCCACAATTCGTTGCGCAGGTCGTCGTGGTCGCGCAGGGCCGCCAGCAATCCTGGCGACGCGGCGCGAACCTCGGGACGGGAGAAGAGCTGAGCACTTCCCTCCACCACCCAACGGATCCAGCCGTCGCGATCGGTGCCCTCGAACGGTGTCAGGTCCGGTGTCGCCCCCAGGATCGACCCGAGAACAAGATGTGCCTTCGACGGCCATCGCCGCGACATCGAGGCTCGGCTGACCCCTGCCCGTGCCGCGATCGCCCGGAGACTGAGTTGATCCCAACCGACCTCGAGGAGCATCGCTCGGGTGACCTCGAGGACTGTGTCGTCGATGCGTGGGTCTCGTGGGCGACCTGATCCTGTGGCATTCATCGTGTCGAATTGTCGGACAGATTAGGAGTAGGCGCTATATCGTCGTAGTTACGAGTCCACTGGCATCGTAAAGATCAGGCCGCCGCAGGAAGTTGAAAATGACCACAGCGCCCACACCGTCGATATTCGAACCCGCACGTCTCGGCCCTCTGACCTTGCGCAACCGCATCGTCAAAGCTGCAACGTTCGAGGGCGTCATGCCCCGGGGAGCGGTCTCGGACGATCTGATCAACTTCCACGCCGAGGTGGCCCGCGGCGGGGCCGCGATGACCACTGTCGCCTACTGCGCCGTCTCACCAGGTGGACGAGTCCACCGCGACACCCTTGTCATGGACGAGCGCGCGCTGCCGGGACTGCGCAGGCTGACCGACGCCGTCCACGCCGAAGGCGCACTTGCCGCGGCGCAGATCGGCCACGCGGGACTGGTCGCCAACACTTTTTCCAACAAGACGAAAACTCTGGCGCCGTCGACCCGGCTGAGTCCGCCCGCGATGGGCCTCGTCAAGGGCGCGACACTCGCCGAACTCGACGGTGTCGTCTCCGACTTCGAACGGACCGCTCGCGTCGCCGTGGACGCAGGATTCGACGCCATCGAGGTCCATCTCGGCCACAACTACCTCCTCAGTTCGTTCATGAGCCCCAATCTGAACAAGCGCCACGATCGATACGGTGGCAGCGTCGCCAAGCGCGCCGAGTATCCGCGTCGAGTCGTCGAAGCGGTGCGACGGGCCGCTGGATCCAGCGTGGCGGTCACCGCGAAATTCAACATGTCCGATGGGGTGCCGAAAGGTCTGTGGCTCGACCAGAGCCTGCCGATCGCCCAGATCCTCGAAGCCGACGGCCACCTCGACGCGATGCAATTGACCGGTGGCAGTTCACTTCTCAACGGAATGTACTTCTTCCGCGGCGAGGTCCCACTGGCTGAGTTTGTCGCCTCCCAACCCAAACTCGTCGGGTACGGGCTGAAGTTCTACGGTCCCAAACTCTTTCCGACGTACCCGTTCGAGGAGGGCTTCTTCCTGCCCTTCGCCCGTCAGTTCCGACAGGCGCTGAGGATGCCACTGATCCTGCTCGGCGGCATCAACCGCGTCGACACCATCGAGCACGCACTGGATGAAGGATTCGAATTCGTCGCCATGGCGCGTGCGCTCCTCAGGGACCCACAACTGGTCAACAAATTCCAAGCCGAGAGCGTCGACGAGGGGTTGTGTATCCACTGCAACAAGTGCATGCCCACCATCTACACCGGCACGCGCTGTGTGGTTCGGGACGTGCTTGTGGTTCGGGAGGCACCGCGCCCCGCCCCGTGAGTCCCGCGCTGTGAGCTGCCGGCTGTGAGCCACTTTCCAGCGGAGTGCGGGAACAACACCCCTTATCCTGGTGTTGATCGGTACGGCTCTCCAAGAAGCGGAGGGTCTGCACTCACTATTGGAAGGCTCGCATGACCACCCAGCTGGAAAACACGCCCGCGGTCCATGACGTCATCATTGTCGGTTCCGGACCGGCCGGATACACCGCTGGTGTCTACACCGCGCGCGCTGAGCTCCAGCCCCTGCTCTTCGAGGGAACCCAGTTCGGTGGCGCCCTCATGACCACCACCGAGGTCGAGAACTTCCCCGGATTCCGCGAAGGAATCATGGGCCCCGACCTGATGGAACAGATGCGTGAGCAGGCACTTCGCTTCGATACCGACATCCGCACCGAGGACGTCGAAGAGATCGATCTCAGCGGCCCGATCAAGACGGTCGTCGCGAACGGCGAAACGTACGCCGCGCACGCGATCATCCTCGCCATGGGTGCGGCAGCCCGTTACCTCGGCATTCCCGGTGAAGAACGCCTCCTCGGCCGCGGCGTCAGCGCCTGCGCCACCTGCGACGGCTTCTTCTTCCGTGACCAGGACATCGTCGTGGTCGGCGGCGGCGACTCCGCGATGGAAGAGGCAACCTTCCTGACCCGCTTCGCTCGCTCGGTCACCCTGGTGCACCGCCGCGAGGAATTCCGCGCCTCACGGATCATGCTCGAGCGCGCCAAGGCCAACGAGAAGATCCGCTTCCTGACCAACGCGGAGCCCGTCGAGGTCCTCGGCGAGAACAGCGTCACCGGGCTCGTCGTTCGTGACACCGTCACGGGTGAGACCTCCACACTCGAGATCACCGGCATGTTCGTCGCCATCGGCCACGACCCGCGCAGTGAGCTCGTCAAGGGCCAGGTCGATCTCGACGACGCCGGATACGTGCGCGTCGCTCCCGGTTCCACCGCGACCTCCGTCGACGGCGTCTTCGCTGCCGGTGACCTGGTCGATCACACGTACCGTCAGGCGATCACCGCTGCCGGCACCGGATGCTCCGCAGCAATCGACGCCGAACGCTGGCTGGCCGACCGCGGCGACATCACCGCCAACACGCTCGACGCAGCCGGCCACACGGTCGACGTCGTCGGCGCTCCCTGATTCACCAAGCTGTCGAACCCAACCCTCGAGGAGTAACAGTGTCGAATACCGTCACCATCACCGACGATTCCTTCAAGCAGGACGTCCTGGGCAGCGACAAGCCCGTTCTGGTCGATTTCTGGGCAACCTGGTGCGGCCCGTGCAAGATGGTCGCCCCGGTCCTCGAGGAGATCGCCGGTGAGAACAGCGAGAAGCTGACCGTCGCGAAGCTCGACATCGACGCCAACCCGGCGGCCGCCCGCGATTTCCAGGTCATGTCGATCCCGACGATGATCCTGTTCAAGGACGGCAAGCCGATCAAGACGATCGTCGGCGCCAAGGGCAAGGCCGCGCTGCTCAAGGACCTCGCAGACGTTCTCTGACGGCTGGATGAGCATCGTGGATTCTCGCAATCCACAGAATTTCTGAGATAATCGATCGATGTGCCTGATCGGGTCTACGACCAGGCACATCGATCGAATTCGTTAACCGATCCGAGAGGCTTTCACGCATGCACAGACTCCGACACGGCGATCACGGCCCGGCCGTCGCCGAGATTCGGGGCACATTGACGAAGCTGGGATACCTCCATCACGGAACTTCCGGTATTCGACGTGAAAGCGCCGACGGTGCCCACTGGGTTGCACCCGACGCCATCTTCGATCATCAACTCGACAGCGCCGTTCGCGCCTTCCAGCAGCAGCGTGGGCTCCTTGTCGACGGCATCGTGGGCCCGGCCACCTATCGGTCACTTCGCGAGGCCTCGTACCGCCTGGGCGCCCGTACGTTGATTTACCAGCTTTCTGCGCCGCTGTACGGCGACGACGTCGCAGCTCTGCAGGCCAAATTGCAGGACCTGGGCTTCTACGCAGGTCGGGTCGACGGTTTCTTCGGCCCGCAGACCCACGAATCTCTCTCGTCTTTCCAGCGTGAAATCGGGATTGCCGCCGACGGTATCTGCGGACCGCAGACACTGCGTTCGCTGGAACTGCTGGGAACTCGCGTCACCGGCGGATCGCCGCACGCGATCAGCGAAGAGGAGCTGGTGAGGCGCAAGGGCCCACAGCTGGGCGGCAAGCGCATCGTCATCGATCCAGGCCTCGGTGGTCCGTCCACCGGCACCATCGTCAACGGCATCTCCGAAGCCGACATCCTGTGGGATCTGGCTATGCGCCTCGAGGGGCGGATGGCAGCAACCGGGATGGAAACCTTCCTCTCCCGCCCGCACAACGCCGATCCGAGCGAGGCCGAGCGCGCGCTGACGTCCAACGCATTCGACGCCGATCTGATGATCTCCCTGCGCTGCGACAGCAACTCGAGCCCGTCGGCGAACGGCGTCGCGAGCTTCCACTTCGGAAATTCGCACGGTTCGGTCTCGATGATCGGGCAGGTGTTGACCGGTTTCGTTCAGCGCGAGATCGTTGCGCGAACTCCGTTGCGGGACTGCAGAACTCACGGTCGAACGTGGGAGTTGTTGCGCCTGACCAACATGCCGACGGTACAGATCGATCTCGGCTACCTGTCCAACGCGTCCGACGTTGCGGTACTGACGAATCCGCGGATGCGTGACACCATCGCCGAAGCCATCTTGATCTCGGTCAAGCGGCTGTACCTACTGGGTCAAGACGATCAGCCGACCGGCACCTTCACCTTCGCCGAGCTTCTCGCAGAAGAACTTTCGGTAGCCGACCGCATTTCGTAGGTCCTGCGGTCGGCACCTGCTCACACTCTGGCGAGTTCGCTGATCTCCACCATTTCGAGAGCTGCGGCCTTCAGTAGACGGTCGAGGGCTTCTTCGACGTCGACTTTCCATTCGTGATCTCGATTGAGTTCGAGACGAAGGCGCGGATAACGATGGTGCGGTGCCACGACCTCGAAACCGTAGTCCTCGAGGAACTCGGCACTGATCATGCATTCTGCGGGTGAACATTCCAGAGCTGCCGTTGCACTGGCCACGTCGGAAGCTGGCCCCAAGTCGCCGCTACGGATACCGAATGCCTCGAGCGCACGAACTCCTCGTCGGACCAGATCTGTCACGACAGCGGCCAGCAGGCTCGGCCCTAGTTCTTCCTCTATGCCCGAGGGCTCGAGGCGAAGGCTTGTGAGAAGCACTGCGTCCGAGCTGACCGGGCTGGTGGGAAACAGTTGCGCGCGCGGGATCATGCGGGGAGGGGCGTACAACGCACTGCCGAGCGGCTTTCCGTCGCGGACGGCGACCTGTCCGCACGAACCCCACTCGAGCATGACCATCGACAGCCAGGCTTCCTTCTCGAATTCCTGATCACAGAATCCTCGGGCGTCGTGAAGCGCGCCCGGGTCCATCTCCCAGAACACGCATCGGCGCGCATGGGCGGAAAGCTGATCGAGGCTGTCGAGTGTGAGAGAGGTGATGACGTGAGTCGACACTGACTAACTCACTCTCCGTAGGTCCCCGAAGCGGTTTTGATGCTCGCCCGCTGCTTTTCTCTTCTCCAGGATAGGCCAGCTACGACAAGTCGGCAGTGGCACGAGAGTTGATCGCCCTAATATATTGCTGTTCAACATCTTTCGTCCCGGTTCAAGATTTCGAGAAGCTCGGACCACCTAGATTTGTCACAGTGACGAAAATAGGTGGTGTGCCCGGTCATCATGATTACGTCACCAAACGGGCATCCGAGTTCTCTACTTGGATTTCTGTGCTTCCATCATTCCGACGATGCGTTGTAGGTCGTCGACCGAGCCGAATTCGACCACAATCTTTCCCTTCCGCTTGCCCAGACTGACAGTCACCCGAGTGTCGAACGAGTCCGACAACCGCTCGGCCACATCCTGCAGACCCGGCATCACGATGGGCTTGCGCTTCTGTGGGGGAGCGATCTCATTATCCGCCCGGTTGGCCAGAGTGACTGCTTCCTCCGTCGCGCGAACAGACATTCCTTCCGCGACGATGCGCGCCGCCATGACCTCCTGAGCGTCGGCACCCGCCTCGAGGGACAGCAGTGCGCGAGCATGGCCGGCCGAAAGTACACCGGCCGCAACGCGACGCTGAACCGCCACCGGCAGCTTCAGCAGACGAATCATGTTGGTCACGACGGGACGCGAACGTCCGATCCGATTGGCCAATTCTTCGTGGGTGACTTCGAACTCCTCGAGCAGCTGCTGATACGCCGCTGCCTCCTCGAGGGGGTTCAACTGCACTCGATGGATGTTCTCGAGGAGCGCGTCGCGCAGCATCGAGTCGTCATCTGTTTCACGAATGATCGCCGGAATCTTCTCCAGCCCGGCTTCCTGGCTCGCGCGCCAGCGACGCTCACCCATGACAAGTTGGTACTTGTCACCGTGACGACGGACCACGATCGGCTGCATCAAGCCGAACTCGCGGATCGAGTGAACCAACTCCGCGAGTGCTTCCTCGTCGAAAACGCTGCGAGGCTGCTTCGGGTTCGTCTCGATCAGGCTCGGATCGATCTCGAGATAGACCGCGCCGGTCGGCTCGAGTTCGGTCTCCGGCTCAGCTTCCACCGGAGCCTTCGCAGCCGACGCCTTGGTGGCTTTCTGCGTTTTCGGGGCCGCCTTGGTCGGTGGGGGAGGGGAGGGGTTGCGCTTGTCGACGCCGATTACGACGTCCGCTGCAGCCGATCCCAGACCCGGCGCCGTGGCCGGCCCAGTGGGGATGAGAGCAGCCAAGCCGCGGCCCAATCCACCTTTGCGTGCTTGACTCATCTCACTGCTCCTGGGTCGTCGTGGTGGCAGAGCGGGCGGCAAGTTCACGGCCGGCGTCGAGGTAACTCATGGCGCCACGTGAACCCGGGTCGTAGTCGAGAACTGTCATCCCGTATCCGGGAGCCTCGGACACCTTCACGCTGCGCGGAATCACAGCGCGCAGAACGGCCTCACCGAAGTGCTTGCGTACTTCTTCGGCGACCTGGTCGGCCAGCTTGGTGCGCCCGTCGTACATCGTCAGAAGGACGGTGGAGACATGCAGATCCGGGTTGAGATGAGCCTGGACGAGTTCGATGTTGCGGAGCAACTGACCGACCCCCTCGAGGGCGTAGTACTCGCACTGGATCGGGATCAGAACTTCCTTGGCAGCGACCATCGCGTTGACGGTCAGCAGTCCCAGCGAGGGCGGGCAGTCGATGAGGACGAAGTCGACGTCAAGCTCTGCGAGCACCTTGTCGTTGAGCGCGCCTTTGAGTCGATTCTCGCGGGCAACCATGGAGACCAATTCGATCTCGGCGCCCGCCAGATCGATCGTTGCCGGGATGCAGAGAAGGCGCTCACTGTGCGGGCTGGTCTGGATCGCCTCCGGGGCCTTCACTTCGCCTATGAGCAGCTCGTAGCTCGACGGGGTGCCCGAGGTATGGACGACGCCCAGAGCGGTGCTGGCGTTGCCCTGAGGGTCCAAATCGACCACAAGGACAGTGAGCCCTTGAAGAGCGAGCGCCGACGCAAGGTTCACCGTGGTCGTCGTCTTGCCGACGCCACCCTTCTGGTTCGCGATGGTGATCACGCGGCGGAACGCCGGCTTCGGCAGCGTCACCGAATGGGGATGAAGCACTTGGCTCGCTCGATGCGCGGCCGCCCCGATGGGGGTCTCCTCCGAGGAGATCGCCGCGTAGGGGGCGGTGAAATTGTCGTCGTCGTTGACGATCTGATCCGCACCCGCACTCGTATGCTGCTTCGGTGTTTCACGTGAAACGGCGGATTCAGATCGACCCGACATTGACTGCTCCTTCGATTGGGAATCGATCACTAGGTGCTCTCATCATCTGTACATTGCTCTCGATTGCATGCGTGTAAATCATCAACGCTGGCGGCGCTTCGGGAGACGTTCGGCCTTCACCACAACAGTGGGGGTGCGGAGAATCTTGGCTCCGCATTCGAGTATTTCCAACTTACCTGCGCCCAACTTGGTGAGCGCCGTACGGTCTCGCTCGATCTCCTCGGAGGCGCTCGAACCCTTGAGTGCCAACATCCGGCCGTGCTCGTGAATGAGTGGGAGGGACCAACGTGCGAGCTTCTCGAGAGGCGCCACAGCTCGCGAGGTGACTACATCCGCGCCGCCCGCTTCCTTCACAACACCCGATTCCTCGGCTCGCCCTCGGACAACCAATACGTCCAATCCGTTGGACTCGATGAACTCCGCGAGGTACACCGAGCGTCGAAGCAACGGTTCGACCAGAGTCACCTTCAAGTCCGGGCGGGCGATTGCGAGAGGGATACCGGGTAGGCCGGCGCCGCTTCCAACGTCCACAACCGACTCGCCTTCGGCAATCAACTCACCGATGACGGCGCAATTGAGAAGGTGACGCTCCCACAGTCGAGGGACTTCACGGGGACCAATGAGCCCGCGCTCGACACCATCCGTCGCCAGGGATTGGTAATACCGTTCCGCGATCTCATATCTGTCACCGAACACTGCGCGCGCAGTCTCTTGTTCGTCCCAGTCAACCGACGCCGCACCATTCTGTTCCACGTGAAACATCCTCCCGCGTAAACCGCGAAATCAACAATCAAGACCGAAATCATTATCCGCTCTGGAGCCGACATGTGTTCGCTTCTGCACACCGACTCGCTGTGAGTCTGCCGACTCGTTCATTCTTTGGGAAGTATTCGGCCCAAAATTCAAGCGGGGGAGGGGAGGGGTTCACGTTCCACGTGAAACATTGCGCTGAAAAATCTTCCAATTCTGACGCGTTTCACGTGAAACATAGCCGGGCAATCGAATGCAGATAGGAGCGCAATTCTTAGTATCATCACAGTGACGAAACTGCCATGGGTAGTTACATGGATGGAATTCTGACCCAAAAAGACCAATTTTCGAT
Source organism: Rhodococcus sp. SG20037 (assembly GCF_031763325.1). Taxonomy (NCBI): domain Bacteria; kingdom Bacillati; phylum Actinomycetota; class Actinomycetes; order Mycobacteriales; family Nocardiaceae; genus Rhodococcus; species Rhodococcus sp. SG20037. Next base: position 6,353,927 of record NZ_CP134497.1, read on the forward strand.
GAAAAAGTCGTTGCAAAAGATAGCCGACGTCGGACTGCAGAACGGACTCGGTCAGTCAGATCCTCTCTGTAGGTCGACTCGGAAAACAGACTTCGATTCCAGATCTCGGACAGCTTCGGTATCTCATCGCCGGTTGTTGCGAGCCATACATCCGTCGGCTTGACACACCTGTTGCGGGACGCCGGAGGCTTGGCATCACAAACCGCGAATCCAAGGAGCTTCGCATCACAGGATGCGCATGGCGAGTTCGCCTTCGATGTGGATACCGGTGTCGGCGGGAAGATCAAAGTCGAGCAGGGGACCTGCCCGATGCGCGGGGCGAATTCCCGTGCTCTGCCTGATTACGGTCCGGGCACCGCGAAGCCCTTCCACCTCAAACAGCCCGGGTCCTCCCTCGTGCCGACACCAGCAGCATGTCTAGGCGCGACGCCGATCGCGCACACCCCGCGAGTCAACCGAACTCAGGGCGGTCCCGTGATTACCCCGACGCGGTCCGCAGTCTATGGACCGGAGCCCGTGTAGGCGATGTCGATTCCGGTTTGCTTGGCAAAGTAGTCGCCGCCGATCTCACCCCGAAGCCCGCAACAGCATCATCGACTTTGCGTGGCGACGAAGCCCATTCGATGTGATTGGTCCGATTCGTGTGAGGAGCGCACAAACCTGTTTCCGCACCGGGTGCGATCTCGCCGACCTCGATCGCTAGTCCTAGTCCTCGTACTCCGGTTCGGGCTCATCCACCCATGCCTGATACTTCGGACTCGTCAGTTGCAGGTGGATCGCGCGGGGGCTCATCCCGAGTTCGACGACCACTTTAGGCAGGTCCCACCGGATAGTTGCCTCAGGTCCGGGCTCGGAGTACGTGGGTATCGGAAGGACGGAAGTCAGTGCCGCAGTGAGATTCGCGAACCCTGCGTTCCGCAGCGGGCGCACCACTGTCATGGGCGTAGCATCATCTGCCACGTCCGTGACGAAGATCGAGATCCAATCCATTCTGTGTTGCCGCCCGAACATGTTCGCCTTCGGCCGGCAGACATGAAGGTTCGTTCGTATCGAGCCGCCACCTTGCCTGAGTTCGACGAGCTCCCATCCGGCTTGTGCGCAGAAGGGTTCCAGGTCGTCGACGGCCCAGGTCCAGTCGAATTCTGCGGCGAGGCGGGCAATCCGGGTGGCGCCCTCGATGTCGACGTGCATGTGCGGATGCTACTTCCTTCGTGATCGTTGTTGATGACGCCCCAATCCGGGGGCCGTCGAAGTGAGGGCTCGCGGGTTGTCGGTCATCGGATGCCAGCACCGAAGGTGACGACCTTGCCAGCAGGCCTGACGACATCAGGTCGGTGATCCATTGTGGCGGCAATCTGGGGCGGAGTTCGAGGGCTCGGGGCAACAACCATCGATCCGGTTTCACGTGAAACGAAGGCCGACTATTCCTCCTGGGGGAGGGGAGGGGCTCACATGTAGTACGGCATGTTGTCGATCGAATATCCGAACATGCACAGTGCACCCCCGACGAACAAGAAGGCAATCGCGAAGCTGAGCATGACCGGTCTCCCGGATCGCCATGCCAGTGCAAGTGGAATGAATACGACGGCGACTACTCCCAGCGGCAACAACCAGCAGAGCCAATACTTCAGACCGCCCGGCGGAAAGGACTGGACTTCCATTTTCTGCTGTAGTTCGAAGACCACGGGCCAATAGCTCAGGCCGCACACGAGCATCCCTATCAAGGCCCCAAGGGTCATCAATCCGAGAGGGAATCCGGAGCGCTCGTTGGACATGTCGACAACGATAGGCAGACCTTCACCGTGGCGCCGGATTCGGTTTCACGTGAAACACTCTCGGACACAAAAGCGGGCCCCGGAAAATCCGGGGCCCGCATTCGATCAGGGGGGGAGTGTCAGTCCTTGAGGACAACCACTCGACGAGACGGCTCAGCGCCTTCGCTCTCGCTGGAAACACCGGCGACCTTGGCGACGGCGTCGTGCACGATCTTGCGTTCGAACGGCGTCATCGGAGCAAGCTCTTCGCGTTCGCCGGTCTCGAGAACACGCTGTGCAGCTTCCGCACCGAGAGCACTGAGTGCCTCGCGGCGGCCCGCCCGCCATCCGGCGATGTCGAGCATCAAGCGGCTGCGCTCGCCGGTCGACTGTTGAACAGCCAGACGAGTCAGCTCTTGGAGAGCATCCAGAACCTCACCCTTACGTCCCACAAGCTTGGTCAGGTCGTCGCCGCCGTCGATGCTGACGATCGCCCGATCGCCCTCGACGTCAAGGTCGATGTCTCCGTCGAAATCGAGAACGTCGAGCAACTGCTCGAGGTAGTCGCCGGCGATCTCGCCCTCTTCGATCAAATCGTCATCGGAATCGTCGATGTCTACATCCACATCGGTAACCGGCGCAGTGGTCTCGGTGCTCACGTCTGCGTTCTCTCCATCCACAACGATGTCAGCTTCACTGGACATTGGTCGTTCTCTTTCCTGGATCAGCGCCGTTTATTGCGCTTGGGGGAGTTGCCGCGGTTGCTCTGTGGCCGGTTCTGTTTGGGTTTCGACGTGGAACCACCACCGGAACCCGAGGGCTTCGGCTGTGGCTTCTTGAGCGAAACTTCCGGGGCGTCACCGTCGTCGTCGGCTGAATCCGCGGTCTTCAGCGCAGCCGGAGATCCCTTCTTCTTGCTGGGATCAGGACGGGCACCGGGCTTGGGCGCATTGTCGTTGCGGCGAGTGATCGCTTCCTGCTTCTTGGCTTCTTCTTCCGCGTCGATCTTGCGGAAGACGAGGTGCTGCTGACCGTAGGTCCAGATGTTGTTCGACACCCAGTACAGGAGGATCGCGATCGGAAGGAACGGTCCACCGACCAGAACACCGAGCGGGAAGACGTACAGGGCGAGCTTGTTCATGATCGCGGACTGCGGGTTCGCGGCAGCTGCTTCGCTCTGACGGGCAACAGAAGCGCGTGAGTTGAAGTGCGTCGCGATGCTGGCGATGATCATCAGCGGAGCGGCCACGAGAATGATGTTCAGCCGTGACGGAAGCTCGGGAACGTTCTCGGTGACGTAGGCCTGAAGCTGCGCAACCGGCGTCGTGATCGCGGCCGAGATGGGCGCGCCGAACAGACGAGCATCCAGGAACGACTGGACGTCAGTGGCCGAGAAGACGTAGTTCGGGGTGTTGAGGTTGTCCTCGGCGCTCATGCCCAGCTGGCCCATGCCGGTGCCGGTGCGGTTGAACGAGCGCAGGACGTGGAACAGACCGATGAACACCGGAGCCTGAGCCAAGACCGGGAGACAGCCCATGATCGGGTTGAATCCGTGCTCCTTCTGGAGCTTCTGCATCTCGACGGCCTGGCGCTGACGGTCGCCCGAATACTTCTTCTGCAATGCCTTGATCTGTGGCTGCAGTTCCTGCATCTGACGCGTCGTGCGGACCTGCTTCACGAACGGCTTATACAGAACCGCACGCAAGGTGAACACCAGGAACACCACGGAAAGCGCCCAGGCTATTCCGTTGTCCGGGCCGAGAATGAACCCGAAGACCTTGTGCCAGACCCACAGAATCGCGGATACCGGATAGTAGATGAAATTGAGCACGGCTCTAAGTACTCCTCTGTTCGTCCGTCGGACTGTGACACGCTGCGCGTGCTTCCGGACAGCTATGGCGGCTACCCGCATCACGGTCACGACGGGCAGGGACAGGGTCCCACCCTCCAGAATGCCAGGGGGCACACTTCGCCAACCGCACCACAGTCAAGAAAAGGCCTTTGATCGCCCCGTGAGTGCGCAGCGCTTCGACTGCGTATTCACTGCAGGTGGGGGTGAACCGGCAGGTCGGCATCCTCAAGGGCGACACATACGTCCGGTACAACTCGATACAGAAGATGAGAACAGTGGCGGGAGCGCGACGCACAGCCTTCAACACCGTGATGACACGGGAGGCTCTGGGAGTCTCGATCTGCTCAGAGAGCGGAGTACTCATGGCTCTTCACTTACCGACACCAATAGGTTCATTTTGGTCAGGCCCCCGCGCAACTGCTTGGCCAGTTCGGCTGAACTGGCGGTAGCTGCACCCGGAAGTGCGCGGATAACCACGTCTGTCTCCGGTGAAACCTGTCCGACGAAATCTGCACAGATATGACGAAGCCGGCGTGCGACTCGATGTCGAATCACCGCCGGCCCGACAGCCTTGCTCACGATCAGCCCGAACCGGGGACCGTGATTTGTTACTACCAGCGCCTCTACTTGCTCGCGATCGAACGCGTGCACGACAAGGTCGCGTCTTCCCATACGACGTCCACGTCGCACCGCCACGGAGAAATCCGCGTGGCGACGCAACCGGAACGGCTCAGGCAACACCCCGAGCTCCTGAACTCGAAATCAGATCAGGCGGTGAGGGAATCGCGGCCCTTACGGCGACGCGCCGAAACGATTGCACGACCCGCACGGGTACGCATACGAAGACGGAAGCCGTGAACACGCGCGCGGCGGCGATTATTCGGCTGGAACGTCCGCTTGCCCTTGGCCACGGTCAACACTCCTCGAAGTTCATTGACGCCTCCCGGCGTCATTCAGTGATCGACGCCTTACGGCGCCTTTGGATACAACAGGTACAGAACAATCAGCTTCACTCGTTGTGGCTTGGAAGACCGTTCCGACCTGACATATGTAGCCAGCACGAAGCGATCACCACCAGCGGGTGACCGTTAGAGGTTACTTACCACCGTTGCCAAGGTCAAACCAGCCCGATTCGGAGCCCTCCCGCGGCAACCACGGCGACACGCCGATACTTACATCATTCCGCAGATTCCATTCACAGTGTGCATACGGCCGTGACCTCGAGCGAGGCGGCAAGTGTGACCTTGGCAACAGTTCCGCTACGGACTGCAGGTGACCCGAAGGCAACCCGGACAGTTCCACCGGCGCATGCTCTCGACAAGGCCTCATCAGCACATACGGGCACGAGCGCCGGACGCGACCCCGAATCCCGAGTTTCCACATTCATCCACAGGGCTGTGAGTGTTGACGCATCCCCGACACCAAGTGGCGAACGCCTCGAGTTCCGACAAAGTTGCAGGTAGATCAATTTCTCGATCACTTTGACGAATTTGGTTGACGAAAAAACCGACTCAGTGCAGGTTTGTCCACATCTGTGGATAATTGTGTGGAAACACAGCCCAGGTGGCATATTCGTAGCCTGTTACGGGGTTCTCACCCCGGGTGGTAATCCACCGAATCATTCGACGCCGCAGCCATACGCTCGGCAGCTGCAGCACACCCACTGTCGGCGAAACACGGGAAGGAACCAC